>NZ_BCFL01000021.1:416859-536976 GCF_002217755.1 Streptomyces hyaluromycini
AAGGACCCGTCCAAGGTCGACCGCTCGGCCGCCTACGCGATGCGCTGGGTCGCCAAGAACGTGGTCGCCGCAGGTCTGGCGTCCCGCTGCGAGGTCCAGGTCGCGTACGCGATCGGCAAGGCCGAGCCCGTCGGTCTCTTCGTCGAGACCTTCGGCACCGCCAAGGTCGACGCCGAGAAGATCGAGAAGGCGATCGACGAGGTCTTCGACCTGCGCCCGGCCGCCATCATCCGCGACCTCGACCTGCTCCGCCCGATCTACTCCCAGACCGCCGCGTACGGCCACTTCGGCCGCGAGCTCCCCGACTTCACCTGGGAGCGCACGGACCGCGTGGACGCCCTGCGCAAGGCCGCGGGCCTGTAACCCCGGAGCCGCCTCGACGAAGGCCCGGTTTCCCCTTCGGGGGAGCCGGGCCTTCGCCGCGCCCGGGGGCCGGGGGAAGCGGCCGGGTGCCGAGAGTGATCTCGGGCGGCGCCGGTTGTCAGTGGTGTTTGGTAAGAATGCAAGGGTGAGCAGCGAGAACGGGCAGGGGGGCGAGGGCGCCGGAGGGGCGCCGCCGGAGCAGCTCGCGCTCATTCGGGAGAGCGTGCGGGGGGCCAAGGTGCCCCGGGCCAAACCCCGGACCTGGCGGGGGGCCGAGCTGGCCGAGCGGTTGCCGGTCGCGCGGGTGCTCGTGGACAAGGGTGTGCTCCATCTCGACCGGTACTTCGACTACGCCGTCCCCGCCGAGCTGGACGCCGACGCGCAGCCGGGGGTGCGGGTGCGGGTGCGGTTCGGGGCCGGCCGGCACCGGGTGCGGGACGGGCGCCGCGAAGGCGGGGGACTCATCGACGGGTTCCTGGTGGAGCGGCTCGCCGAGTCCGACTACGCGGGGCCGCTGGCCGCCCTGGCCCAGGTGGTGTCGCCCGAGCCGGTGCTGAGCGCGGAGCTGCTGCGGCTCGCACGGGCGGTCGCCGACCGGTACGCGGGAAGCCTCGCGGATGTGCTGCAGCTGGCCGTGCCGCCGCGCAGCGCACGGGCCGAGAAGCGGCCGTCCCCCGAACCGCTGCCGCCCCCGCCGGTGCCCGGCGCCGGATCCTGGACGCGGTACGAGCACGGGACCGCCTTCGTCGAGGCGCTGGCCTCCGGCGGCACGCCGCGTGCGGTGTGGAACGCCCTGCCGGGGCCCGGGTGGAGCGAGGAGATCGCCCGGGCCGTCGCCGCCACGCTCGCCTCGGGACGCGGCGCGCTCGTCGTCGTACCGGACGGGCGGGCCGCCGCGCGGGTCGATGCCGCGCTGACCGATGTGCTGGGCGAAGGGCGGCACGCGCTGCTCACGGCCGATGCCGGGCCCGAGAAGCGGTATGCGCAGTGGCTGGCCGTCAGCCGCGGCTCGGTGCGGGCGGTGGTGGGGACGCGGGCGGCCATGTTCGCGCCCGTCCGGGATCTCGGGCTCGTCGCGATCTGGGACGACGGGGACGACAGCCACAGTGAACAGCACGCTCCGCAGCCGCATGCGCGGGATGTGCTGCTGTTGCGTGCTGCGCTGGACAAGTGCGGGTTTCTGCTCGGCAGTTGGAGCTGCACGGTGGAGGCCGCACAGCTCGTGGAGAACGGCTGGGCGCGGCCCCTGGTGGCGGGACGGGAGCAGGTACGGCGGGCGGCACCGCTGGTACGGACGGTCGGCGACGGAGACCTCGCACGGGACGAGGCCGCACGGGCCGCGCGGCTGCCGACGCTCGCCTGGCAGGCCGTCCGGGACGGACTGCGGCACGGGCCGGTGCTGGTGCAGGTGCCCCGGCGGGGGTATGTGCCGCGGATGGCCTGCGCCCAGTGCCGGGAACCGGCTCGTTGCCGGCACTGCGCCGGTCCGCTGGAGGCGCGGGACGCCGGGGCGCTGGCATGCGGGTGGTGCGGGCGTGCGGAGGGCGACTGGCACTGCCCCGAGTGCGGCGGCTTCCGGCTGCGGGCCCAGGTGGTCGGGGCCCGGCGGACCGCCGAGGAGTTGGGGCGGGCCTTTCCCGCCGTACCCGTACGGACCTCGGGGCGCGAGCAGGTGCTGGACACCGTGCCGGGGACACCCGCACTGGTCGTGAGCACCCCGGGCGCGGAGCCGGTCGCCGAGGGCGGCTACGCGGCGGCCCTGCTGCTGGACGGCTGGGCCATGCTGGGGCGGCCGGATCTGCGGGCCGGTGAGGACGCGCTGCGCCGGTGGATCGCGGCCGGGGCACTGGTGCGGCCGCAGGGGGACGGCGGGACCGTGGTCGTCGTCGCGGAGCCGACGCTGCGGCCCGTGCAGGCGCTGGTGCGGTGGGATCCCGTCGGGCACGCGGTACGGGAGTTGGCCGAGCGGGCGGAGCTGGGGTTTCCGCCGGTGTCGCGGATGGCGGCGGTCTCGGGGACGGCGGAGGCGCTCGCCGAGTTCCTCGGTACGGCCGAACTGCCTTCGGATGCCGAGGTGTTGGGGCCGGTGCCGGTGCCCGTGGTGCGGGCCGGGGCGCCTCGGCGGGCGGGGGCGCCGCCGCCGGGGGAGCACTGGGAGCGGGCGCTGGTACGGGTGCCGCCGGGGAGCGGGGCGGCGCTCGCCTCCGCGCTGAAGTCGGCTCAGGCGGCGCGGATGGCGCGGGGGAGCGGGAGCGGGGCCGGGGGCGGGGAGGCGGTCCGGGTGCGGATCGATCCGCCGGACATCGGGTGACCGGCAGACGGCTGCCCTCCCGGGTGCTTGCCGGGAGGGCAGAGGCGGGCGGGTCGGCCCTTCAGGTCAGCCGTGGTGTCGGTCGGCCGCTGTGTGCGTCAGCCGTTGCGTCAGCCGTTGCGCGGGCCGGGGAAGGCTGTCGGCCTGGCCTCGTCGCGGAGGGTGGGGCTGCCGGCGGTCGGCTGGGTCGGCATGGAGCGGGCGGCCGGGACCGTCGGCACGGTGGTGGGCAGGCCGCCGCCCACGTTGATCGTGCGGGACCCCGACGGTTCCGTGGACCGGTCGGGCTCGGCGGTGACCGTCGTCGTCTGGGCCGCGGCGCGACGGGCGCCGTAACGGCGGTGCACCGCCTGCTTGGTGACTCCGAGCGCGGAGCCCACCGCGTCCCACGAGAAGCCGAGTGAACGGTCGAAGTCCACGGCGGCCGTGACCAGGGTCTCGACACTGTCCCGGAGTTCCTGGGCGAGACGGACCGTCGGGGCGGGGGCGCGTCCGTAGACGACGAAGCCCGTGGACGGGCCGGAGCGGCGCGGGCGGTAGACGTTGCCCAACTGGGCGGTGAGCGTGCGTAGTGCGTCCACCTGTCGGCGGACCCGCTCGATGTCCCGCACCAGCAAGTGCAGGCTGGCCCGGGCCTGGGCGTCGTGGGTTGCGTGGTCGGCCATGAACAAGCCTCTCGAACCGGCGTTGAAAGGAATGGGCCGCGCATGCGGCCCGTTGTGGTCAACTCTCTCTTGACCAACGCGTGGGCGCTCCGCTGGTCACGGTGTGGGGGCGTATGGGCATATGCGTACGCCGTGCGGCGGGGGTTGCACCACCCGGGAGCCTCTCCCACCCGCGCACCACTCGTCCCGGTGGGCAGAGAGGTCGGGCGACCTGTGGGGGTACTCGGCGCCGGCGGCCGGCCGTTCGCTGTGGCGGGAATCCCGGGAGCTTCTCTCACCCGCGCACCACTCGTCCCGGTCGGCAGAGAGGTCGGGCGACCTGTGGGGGTACTCGGCGCCGGCGGCCGGCCGCTCGCTGTGGGCGGTTGGCTTGGTCGTTGGGCGTTCGCCGTGGGTGGTGGTTGATTGTTGCGGCATAGACTTGTGTGTTGCCCGTGTTGATGTCGTTCGAGAGGGTCGCAGTCGCCCATGAAGCTTGTCTTCGCCGGTACCCCCGAAGTCGCCGTTCCTGCTCTGGACGCTCTCATCTCCTCCGGACGGCACGAGGTGGCCGCCGTGGTCACGCGCCCCGATGCGCCGGCCGGGCGGGGGCGCAGGCTGGTCGCTTCTCCTGTGGCCGAGCGGGCGATGGAGGCCGGGATCGAGGTGCTGAGGCCGCTCAAGCCGCGCGATCCGGAGTTTCTGGAGCGGCTGAGGGAGATCGGGCCGGACTGCTGTCCGGTGGTCGCGTACGGCGCGCTGCTGCCGCGGGTTGCGCTGGACGTGCCGGTCCACGGGTGGGTCAACCTGCACTTCTCGCTGCTTCCCGCCTGGCGCGGGGCAGCTCCGGTGCAGCACTCCATCATGGGGGGCGACGAGATCACGGGCGCATCTACGTTCCTCATCGAGGAGGGGCTCGACTCCGGGCCCGTCTACGGCACCGTCACCGAGGAGATCCGGCCCACCGACACCAGCGGTGACCTGCTGACCCGGCTCGCCTTCGCCGGGGCCGGCCTGCTCGCCGCGACCATGGACGGCATCGAGGACGGCAGGCTCAAGGCCGTACCGCAGCCCGGGGAGGGCATCACCCTCGCGCCGAAGATCACCGTCGAGGACGCGAAGGTCGACTGGGCGGCGCCGGCGCTGAGGGTCGACCGGGTGGTGCGGGGCTGCACCCCGGCCCCCGGCGCCTGGACCACCTTCCGCGGTGAGCGGCTCAAGCTCATCCAGGTCACGCCGGTGCCCGAGCGGACCGATCTCGCCCCGGCCCGGATCGCCGTGGGGAAGAACAGCGTGCACGTGGGGACGGGGTCGTACGCCGTGGAACTGCTGTGGGTGCAGGCCCAGGGCAAGAAGCCGATGCGGGCCGCCGACTGGGCGCGCGGCGTGCGCATCGGCACCGGGGAGTCCCTCGGAGCCTGAGCGCCCTCTCCCAGCAGCGGCTTTCCGGCGTACGCGGCGTACGCTGGGAGTCGCCTCATCCTCATACCCGGAGCACCTTTTTCGTGAGCGAGCAGTCCCGGCGGCCGCGCAGGCCCGCCAAGCCATACCGTCGTCCCCAGAGGGACCCCGTCCGCATCCTCGCCTTCGAGGCGCTGCGCGCCGTGGACGAGCGGGACGCGTACGCCAACCTCGTGCTGCCGCCACTGCTCCGCAAGGCCCGGGAGAAGGAGGGACCCGAAAAGTTCGACGGGCGGGACGCCGCGCTCGCGACCGAGCTGGTGTACGGGACACTGCGCCGGCAGGGGACGTACGACGCGATCATCGCCGAGTGCGTCGACCGGCCGCTGCGCGAGGTGGACCCGCCGGTCCTTGACGTGCTCAGTCTGGGTGTGCACCAGCTGCTCGGCACGCGGATTCCCAGCCACGCGGCCGTCTCCGCCTCCGTCGAACTGGCCCGGGTGGTGCTGGGCGACGGGCGGGCCAAGTTCGTCAACGCCGTGCTCCGCAAGGTCGCGCAGGACGATCTCGACGGCTGGATCGCGAAGGTCGCGCCGCCCTACGACGAGGACCCCGAGGACCATCTCGCCGTGGTGCACTCGCATCCGCGGTGGGTCGTCTCCGCGCTCTGGGATTCGTTGGGGGGCGGACGCGCGGGGATCGAGGAGCTGCTGGCCGCCGACAACGAGCGGCCCGAGGTGACGCTGGTCGCCCGGCCCGGGCGGGCCACCGCCGAGGAACTCCTCGGGGAGGAGGCCGCCGTACGGGGGCGCTGGTCGCCGTACGCCGTGCGGCTCACCGAGGGCGGGGAGCCCGGCGCCATCCCGGCCGTCCAGGAGGGCCGGGCGGGTGTGCAGGACGAGGGCAGCCAGCTGGTCGCCCTCGCGCTCGCCGACGTGCCGGTCGAGGGCCCGGACGAGAAGTGGCTGGACGGCTGTGCCGGACCCGGCGGCAAGGCCGCGCTGCTCGCCGCGCTGGCCGCCGAGCGGGGGGCCGTGCTGCTCGCCTCCGAGAAGCAGCCGCACCGGGCCGGGTTGGTGGCGAAGGCGCTGCACGGCAACCCGGGGCCGTACCAGGTCATCGCCGCCGACGGCACCCGGCCGCCGTGGCGCCCCGGCACCTTCGACCGGGTCCTGATGGACGTTCCCTGCACGGGGCTGGGCGCGCTGCGCCGCCGCCCGGAGGCACGGTGGCGCCGCCGTCCCGAGGACCTCGACAACTTCGGTCCGCTGCAGCGTGCGCTGTTGCGTACCGCGATCGACTCGGTGCGGGTGGGCGGGGTGGTCGGTTACGCGACCTGTTCCCCGCATCTGGCGGAGACGCGGGCGGTGGTCCAGGACGTGCTGAAGCAGTGTCCGGAGACCGAGCTGGTGGATGCGCGGCCGTTGCTGCCGGGGGTGCCGGAGCTCGGGGAAGGGCCGGATGTGCAGCTGTGGCCGCATGTGCACGGCACGGACGCGATGTACCTGGCGCTGATCCGGAGGACTGGCTGAGGCGGGGGGGTGGGGACGCTTACCGGCGCTGGCGCTTGCAGGCTGCCGCTGCGCCCACCCGTGCCGCCCTGCGGCACGCCTGCCCGCAGCTGAGTGGCTGACATGCAGGACGCGGCTGGACAGCGCCCCGTAAGGGGCGCGGGGAACTGCGCGAGCAACCCCCGCCCACCCGCACCGGACCCACAACCGAAACCGCCCCCGAACCCCACTCGGCTCCCCCCGTCAGGGCATGGCACGCTTGGGGCATGGCCGTGCAGATCAACCCCAGCATCCTGTCCGCCGACTTCGCCCGCCTCGCGGACGAGGCGAAGGCGGTCGAAGGCGCCGACTGGCTCCACATCGACGTCATGGACAACCACTTCGTCCCGAACCTCACGCTCGGCGTGCCGGTCGTAGAGTCCCTGGCCCGTGCTACGGACACCCCGCTGGACTGCCACCTGATGATCGAGGCCCCTGATCGGTGGGCGCCGCAGTACGTCGAAGCGGGGGCCTCCTCCGTCACCTTCCACGTGGAGGCGGCCGCCGCGCCCGTGCGGCTCGCGCGGGAGATCCGGGCGAAGGGCGCCCGCGCCTCCATGGCGCTCAAGCCCGCCACGCCCATCGAGCCGTACGAGGACCTGCTCCCCGAGCTGGACATGCTGCTGATCATGACGGTCGAGCCGGGTTTCGGCGGCCAGGCGTTCCTCGACATCATGCTGCCGAAGATCCGCCGCACCCGGGAGTTGATCAGCAAGCACGGACTGGAGCTGTGGCTGCAGGTCGACGGTGGAGTTTCCGCGTCGACGATCGAACGGTGCGCGGACGCCGGAGCCGACGTTTTTGTGGCAGGTTCAGCGGTGTACGGGGCAAACGACCCGGCAGCGGCGGTACGTGCACTACGCACCCAGGCGGCGACGGCCACCGCCCAGGCGTCGTGGGCGTGCGACCACTGAGGTACGGGAACGTGAACGGCTCCGATCAGGGCTGATCAAGTGCGCCGGATCTGCAAGGATGAACGGCGTATCCAGAGTGTGAACAGCAGTGAGGAGATGGCCGTGTCGGGTATGTCGGCGGGCCGGTCAGCCATGCGGATGGGACCCGCAGAGCTGGTGCAGGCGGCGGCCATGGCCCGCCGCTTCTACCTCGAAGGCAAGTCCAAGATCCAGATCGCTGAGGAGTTCGGCGTCAGCCGCTTCAAAGTGGCCCGGGTACTGGAGACTGCCCTCGAAAGGGATCTCGTACGCATCGAGATCCGCGTACCGGCCGAACTGGACGCCGAGCGCTCGGACGCGCTCCGCGCCCGCTACGGCCTGCGGCATGCCGTGGTGGTCGAGTCCCCGGCCGAGGCGGAGGAGACCCCGGATCCCGAGAACCTCGGCGAGGTCGCCGCGGATCTGCTCGGGGAACTCGTCAACGAGGGGGATGTGCTCGGCCTCGCCTGGGGCCGGTCCACCATCCACATGGCGGCCGCGCTCGACCGGCTGCCGCCCTGCACGGTGGTGCAGCTGACGGGCGTGTACGACGCCGGGACCTCCGAGCGCGGCTCGGTGGAGGCCGTCCGGCGGGCCGCCCAGGTGTCGGGCGGCGACGCCCACCCCATCTACGCGCCGATGCTGCTGCCCGACGCGGCCACCGCGGCCGCGCTGCGCAACCAGACCGGGATCGCCCGCGCCTTCGAGTACTTCGACAAGGTCACGGTCGCCTGTGTCTCCATCGGCTCGTGGGAGCGCGGTATCTCCACGGTGCACGACATGCTCAGCGACGAGGAGCGCGCGCACTACGCCACGCTGGGCGTCGCCGCCGAGATGGCCGCGCACCTCTTCGACGCCGAAGGCCGCCGGGTCGGACGGGACCTGGGGGAACGCTGCATCACGGTCAAGGCCGACCAGCTGCGCCGTATCCCCGAGGTCGTCGCGATCGCGGGCGGGCAGCGCAAGGCGGCCGCGATCGACGCGGTGCTGCGGTCGGGGCTGGTCACCAGCCTCGTCACGGACACCTCGGCCGCCGACTACCTGATGACGGCGGGCACCACTCCGAAGCCCGCGCTGAGCCGCGCGGACCCGGACGGTCCCTGACCCGGATCATGCCATCGCCGCGGCAGCCGGCCTGACAACGCTGCCGCGGCGGACGAGCGGGCCCTGGAGACAGGGTTTCAGGACTCGGCCGGCAGCGCCGCGTCGATGAGGACGGCGGCCGCCTCCCGGGCGACCGCGCCCACCGACGGGTCGCGGTCCATCCGCGCGGACACCACGCCCCCGTCGTACAGCAGGTGCAGGCGGCGGCCGAGCGCCCCGGGATCCGGGGCGCCGGCATCCCGGGCGAGGTCGGTGAACAGGGCCCGGACCCAGGCGCGGGAGACGTCGGAGGCCTCCTCGATGGCGCTGCCGTGCTTGGCCTCGGCGCTGGCCGCCATGAACGCGCACCCGTGGTAGTCCTGCTCGCTGAAGAGTTCGGCCTGCGCGTCGAAGACGGCCAGCAGCCGGTCCCGCGGGTTGCCGGCGGCGTCGACAGCGCGCAGCAGCCGCTCGGTCAGCCTGGCGTGCCGGGATTCGAGGTAGGCCCGGATGAGCTGTTCCTTGCCGCCGAAGGTGTTGTACAGCGAGGCCTTGGCGACGCCGGCGTGCTCGATGATCCGGTCGATCCCGACCGTCTGCACGCCCTCCGCGTAGAACAGCTCGTTCGCCGCCGAGAGCAGCCGCTCCCGTGCGGTGGGGGCCTTGGCGGCAGTCGACGTCTTCGTCATGCCACTCACCTTCCCGTCACTTCCGGACTTCCACTCTATGGCTGACCAGACCGGTCTACTCAGTCAGCGTGCCTGCGTGAGGCTCTCGGGCTGCTCCGCCCGGACCGTCACCGACTGCGCGCCGCCGGACGCCACCTTCACCCCGGGTCCGCTCTGCGGCCTGCCGTGCCGCAGCAGCAGGGCGGCCAGGGCCAGCAGCGCCAGGGCGATGACCACCGCGCCGTACTCCTCGGAGGTCGGGACCAGCCCGCCCCCGTGCACCACCAGCGCGCCGGCGGCGACCGAGGGGACGCCCATGCCGAGATAGGCGACGACGAACAGCAGCGACAGCACGCCCGAGCTCTCGTGGGGCTCGGCCAGCGGCAGCACGGTGCGGATGCCGCCCTGGAAACCGCTGCCGAAGCCGAGGCCGGCGACGGCCGTGCCGACGAAGAACAGCCCCGGGGCGCTCAGATCCACGGCGACCAGGGTCAGGGCGACCCCGGCGACGAGCGCGCCGATGCCGGTGTACATCACGGTCGTGGACTGCGCCTTGCGCAGCGCGAGGACCGAGGCGGCCGCGACGAACGCGAGGACGAAGAGGCCGAGACCGCCCCAGACGGCGGAGGTGGAGCCGACCAGGGTGCGGACCAGGGCGGGGCCGAGGGAGCCGTAGAACCCGGCGAGGGCCCAGACGGCGAAGATGACGGGTGCCGCCGCGAGGACCGCGCCGCGGACCGTGCGCGGCAGCCTGATCTCGGGCACCAGGCTGGCCAGGGCGCCCGGCTGCTTGGTGACGGTCTCGTCGATCAGGGCGACGGCGACGGCCTGGGCGGCGAACACGGCCAGCAGGCCGAGGTAGATCGCGTGGGTCGGGGCGGGCAGGTACTGCACGACGAAGCCGCTGACCAGAGAGCCCGTCGCGGTGCCGAGGCCGGGGGCGAAGGCGTTCGCCAGGGTGCCGCGGGAGCGGTTGATGTCCATCATCGCGGCGCCGACCGCGCCGAGGGCGGCGCCGGTGGACAGGCCCTGGACGATGCGGGCGACGAGCAGTTCGCCGACGCCCCCGGCGGTGGAGAAGATCAGCATCGCGGCGGCCTGGGCGGCGATCGCGGTGATCAGGACCGGGCGGCGGCCGACGTGGTCGGACAGCTTGCCGAGGACCAGCAGGCCGGAGAGGACGGCGATCGCGTAGACACCGAAGACGACCGTGGTGGTGATCGGGGTGAACCCCCATTCGGCCTGGTAGGTCGCGTAGAGCGGGGTGGGCGCGCTGGAGGCGGCGAGGAAGGAGACGACGACGGAGGCGAGCAGGTAGAACGCGGCGCGCGGCGGGATCGGCTTGCGCGTCGCCCTGGGGCGCTCGGCACGCTGGGTTCGCTCGTGCGGTGCGAGGTGGTTCATCGGAGATCCTTCGCGGGGACGGGGCCGAAGATCGTCGGTTCGGAGGTCCTTGGTGAGTAGACAGGTCTGTCTGTCCTCCCTGGCCAACCGGATAGACAGGTCTGTCTATTCCGCCGGGCGAAAGATTCTTCGGAATTTCTCCGTGCCCCCGACCGTGCTCAGGCGGCGTCGCCGGTCGCACGGAACGCGCGGCTGCCCGGGCCGGTCCGGCGGGCGTGGTCCTCACCCGTTCATGTGATGCCGGGGCGGCAAGGGCTCATGCTGTGATCGGGAACGGGTCGGTGCGCGAGCCGCACTCACGGCAGAAGGAGACCACCATGACCGGTTTCGCCCCCATCCCTGATCACGACCTGCGTTCTGCGGCGGCCGAGGCGCTGCGCACGGTCGATCTGCGGGAGGCCGGCGCCGGGATCCCGGACAACAACAAGCAGGCGCAGCTCAAGGTGTGGATGGACATGGTGGTAGCCCGCGCGGCCGAACTGATGCCGACGGCCTGGGAGAAGCGGATCGGCGGGACCGACATCTTTCGTTCCGGCCATCTCAACGCCGTCGCGTGGAGCGTCTTCATCGACTGAACGCCGTCAACCCCGAGTATGTGTACGACAGACCGTGTGCCGATCGCATCGGGAGGACGCGTTGACCACTGAACCCCAGTCCGTGCCGGGAGCCGAACCGCAGCCGGTGCTCGGCCCGTTGACCACCGCCGCGATCTTCCTGGTGCTCACCGTCCGCCCCGGCGGCGAGGAGACGGCACGGGAGGTGCTGGGCGATCTCCGCGCGCTGGAGCGCAGCTTCGGGTTCGGTACCCCGGAGGCCGCGTTGAGCTGTGTGGCGGGGATCGGCTCCGCCGCCTGGGACCGCCTGTTCGACCACCCCCGCCCGGCGGGCCTGCACCCCTTCCGGCCGCTGGAGGGGCCCCGGCACACCGCGGTCGCCACCCCCGGCGACCTCCTCCTGCACATCCGGGCCACCCGGTTCGACCTCTGCTTCGGGCTCGCCGCCGAGATCATGCGCCGGCTGCGCGACGCGGTGACCGTCGAGGACGAGGTGCCGGGCTTCAAGTACCTCGACGCCCGCGACCTGCTGGGCTTCGTCGACGGCACCGAGAACCCGGTCGGCGCCGCCGCCTGCCGGGCCGTCCTGATCGGCGCGGAGGACCCCGGCCATGCCGGCGGCAGCTACGTGGTCGTACAGAAGTACGTCCACGACCTCGACGCGTGGAACGCGCTGCCCGCCGAGACGCAGGAGCGGATCATCGGGCGTACGAAGGCCACCAACCTCGAACTGGCGGAGCCGGCCTCCCACGTGGACCTGAACACGATCACCGGACCGGACGGCGAGGAACAGCAGATCCTGCGGGACAACATGCCGTTCGGCAGCCCCGGCGGCGGCGAGTTCGGCACCTACTTCATCGGGTACGCCCGGACGCCGGACGTCATCGAGCACATGCTGCGCAACATGTTCCTCGGCACCGCCGACGCCACCCACGACCGGATCCTCGACTTCTCCACCGCGATCACCGGCACACTCTTCTTCGTGCCGTCCGACGACTTCCTGGACGACCTGCCCGCGCTCCCCGAAGCCGGGCGGAGAGGACGATGAGACAGACATGTCCGCACATGTGATCGTGCTGCCGGGCGGCGGCTACGTGCAGCACGCCCAGCACGAGGCCGAGCCGGTCGCCGAGTGGCTCACCGGGCTGGGGCTGGGCCTGGCGGCGAGCGTCTTCCGGTACCCCCTCGACGTCCGGCATCCGGTGCCCCTCGAAGCGCTGCGCGCCGAGATCCGGCGCCTGCGCGCCGAAGGGGCCGACCGGATCGGGCTCGTGGGGTTCTCGGCGGGCGGGCATCTCGCGGGTCTGGCGGCCCTGGCCGCGGACCACGACGTCCGGACGTCGGTGCAGTTCGCCGTGCTCGGCTACGCCATCACCTCGATGGAGACCGAGACCTACCGGCCCTCGCGGATCGTCCTGCTGGGCGAGGACGCCTCGCCGGAGCTGCGCCGGGCCACCTCGCTCGACGCGCTGGTGACCCCGGCGGCGCCGCCGTTCTTCCTCTGGCACACGGCGGAGGACCCGTACGTCTGGCCGGAGCACACCTACCGTCTGGCCACGGCCCTGGCCGCCAACGACGTGCCGCACACCGTGCACGTCTATCCCCACGGCCCGCACAGCCTGGGCCTCGCCCACGGCGCGGGCGAGGCCTCGACCTGGACCCGCTCGGCGGCGGCCTGGCTGGCCGAACAGACCGGCTCCGCAACCCCTCCTGGACGGCACTGAGATGACGACGAGTCCGCATCTGGTCACCCTCGACCTCGCCGGGGTCGCCGACAAGGCCGGCCTCATGGAGCGCGTCGCCTCCGCCCTGGCTCTGCCCGGCTGGTTCGGGCGCAACTGGGACGCCCTCACCGACAGCCTCCGCGACCCCTCGGTGTGGCCGCCGGAGACCGTCGGCCGCGGGCTCCTGGTCGTCGTCACCGAGTGGCAGGGATACGCACGGACCCGGCCGGACGAGTGGGAGACCGCCCGGCGGGTGTTCACCGACGCGTCCGCCGACGAACCCGCGCTGACCATCGCTCTCGCCCTCGGCTGACCTCGTCCCCGTAGGTTCCTCCAAATGAGCTCTGACCTGCCTGGACCTTCGTCCCGGGCATGACGTACCGGTCCGCATGGGAGAATGAAGTACGTGCTTTTCCCTCTGGCCGGCCGGTCCGGGGGTCACCTCTGATCGACTGGGATGTGCGGCACGTGCGTTTCCTCAATGACATCCAGCCCCCGTACGACCTGACGTACGACGACGTCTTCATGGTGCCGAGCCGCTCCGCGGTCGGCTCGCGTCAGGGCGTGGACCTCAACTCGCCGGACGGCACGGGCACCACCATCCCGCTCGTCGTCGCCAACATGACCGCGATCGCGGGCCGGCGGATGGCCGAGACGGTGGCCCGGCGCGGCGGACTCGTCGTGATCCCGCAGGACATCCCGATCGACGTGGTCACCGATGTCATCACCTGGGTGAAGAGCCGCCACCTGGTGCTGGACACCCCGATCGTGCTGGCCCCGCACCAGACCGTCGCCGACGCGCTGGCCCTGCTGCCGAAGCGGGCGCACAACGCCGGTGTCGTCGTCGACGAGGACGGCCGTCCCGTGGGCGTCGTCACCGACCGGGACCTCACCGGAGTCGACCGCTTCACGCAGCTCGCCGAGGTCATGTCCCGTGACCTGCTGCTGCTCGACGCGGACATCGACCCGCGCGAGGCCTTCAACAAGCTGGACGGCGCCAACCGCCGCTACGCCCCGGCGGTCGACCGGGACGGCAAGCTCGCCGGCATCCTCACCCGCAAGGGCGCCCTGCGCGCCACCCTGTACACCCCGGCGACCGACGCGCACGGCAGGCTGCGGATCGCCGCCGCCGTCGGCATCAACGGCGACTTCGCGGACAAGGCCAAGCAGTTGCTCGACGCGGGCGTCGACACGCTCGTCATCGACACCGCGCACGGTCACCAGGAGTCGATGATCAGCGCGATCAAGCTGGTCCGCGGCCTGGACCCGCAGGTCCCGATCGCGGCCGGCAACATCGTCTCCGCCGAGGGCGTCAAGGACCTCGTCGACGCCGGCGCGGACATCATCAAGGTCGGTGTGGGACCCGGTGCCATGTGCACCACCCGCATGATGACCGGCGTCGGCCGGCCGCAGTTCTCGGCGGTCCTGGAGTGCGCAGCCGAGGCGCGCAAGTACGGCAAGCACGTCTGGGCCGACGGCGGTGTCCGGCACCCCCGTGACGTCGCCATGGCGCTCGCCGCCGGTGCCTCCAACGTGATGGTCGGCTCCTGGTTCGCGGGCACCTTCGAGTCCCCGGGCGACCTTCAGCAGGACGCCGACGGACGGCTGTACAAGGAGTCGTTCGGCATGGCCTCCGCGCGGGCGGTGCGCAACCGCACCTCGGACGAGTCGGCCTACGACCGCGCCCGCAAGGCGCTCTTCGAGGAGGGCATCTCCACCTCCCGGATGTTCCTGGACCCGGCCCGGCCGGGCGTGGAGGACCTGATCGACTCGATCATCGCGGGGGTGCGGTCGTCGTGCACCTATGCCGGTGCCGGGTCGCTGGAGGAGTTCGCGGAGAAGGCGATCGTGGGGATCCAGAGCGCGGCGGGGTACGCGGAGGGCAAGCCGCTGCACGCCAGCTGGAGCTAGCCGCTGCGCGTGGCAGACGGCGTGCAACAAAAGCGCGCGCCCGTGCTCTACTTCGTATACGGCTACCGCCGGTCCCCTCCTGCACCACCTGAGAGCTGAACGACCCCTTGCTTAACGATCTCGACGAACGCATCGTGCACGCCCTCGCCGAGGACGCCCGCCGCTCCTACGCGGACATCGGGCAGCTGGTCGGCCTGTCCGCGCCTGCCGTCAAACGGCGCGTGGACCGGCTGCGCGCCACCGGGGCGATCACTGGATTCACCGTTCGGGTCGACCCGGCGGCCCTCGGCTGGGAGACCGAGGGGTTCGTCGAGATCTACTGCCGGCGCAACACGTCCCCGGAGACCATCCAGCGGGGCCTGGAGCGCTACCAGGAGGTGGTGGCCGCGTCGACGGTCACCGGTGAGGCCGACGCGGTCGTGCAGGTCTTCGCGTCCGACATGCGGCACTTCGAGAGGGTGCTGGAGCGGATCGCGGGGGAGCCGTTCGTGGAACGGACCAAGTCGGTGCTGGTGCTGTCCCCGCTGCTGCGGCGCTTCTCGTCGGGCGCACCGGGCTGAGCAGGGCGCACCGCTCCGGTGCCTTCGGTGGGGCTGCCGGGGCGTTCGCGGGGTCTGATGTACTGGGGTGATGCCCCTGCCTCAGATGGACCCGTTGGATCTGCGCGTCATCGCGGCCCTCCAGGTGAACGGCAGGGCCTCGTGGCGATCGGTGGCGCAGGCCCTCGGCGAGGGCGAGCGGACGGTGGCCCGGCGGGGAACGCGCCTGCTGGAGAGCGGGCTGGTCCGGGTGGTCGGGCTGGAGAACTTCGCCGAGACGGTCGTGGTGCGGCTGCGCTGCCGGCCCGGCCGGGCGGCGGAGGCGGGCCGGGCCCTCGCGACCCGTGAGGACGCGGTGTTCAGCTGCCGGGTGACCGGCACGGACGACGTGGTGGCGGAGCTGCAGTGCCCCGCGGCCCGGCTGGCGGAGCTGACCGGCGAGGAACTGCCCGCACTGCCCGGCGTCGCGGCGATCGCCACGGACCCCGTGCTGCACTACTACCGCACCGCGCGGGAGTGGCGCCCGGGGCTGCTGACGCCCGCGGAGGCGGCGGCCCTGGAGCCGGCGGCGGTACCGGTGCAGGGGCCGACCCCGGCACCGGTGGACCGTACGCCGGACGAGCGGGCGATCCTGCGGGCGCTGGCCCGGGACGGGCGCCTGACCCTGGAGGAGCTGGCCGCGCTGGCGGGCGTGTCCAAGGCGACGGCCGGGCGGCGGCTCGAAGCGCTGCAGAGCAGTGCGCGCCTCGCGATCCGGGCCGTGGTCGAACCGGCCGCCCTGGGCTTTCCGGTCGAGGGCCTGCTGTGGGTACGGGTGCGGCCCGCGGCGACGGAGGAGACGGCGCGGCTGCTGCTGGGTCTGCCGGCGGTGCGCTATCTGGCCGCGCTGGCGGGCGATTTCCCGCTGCTGGTGAACACCGCGCACAGGTCGCGGGAGGAACTGCAGCGGTTCCTCGTCGACTCCGGGTGGGCTCGGGAGGTGGACCAGGTGCGGACGACGCTGGTGGTGGAGTCGCTGCGCCGGGGCGGGGCCGACGGGACCGATCACAACAGCGCCTCGGCATTGCACTTTGGCTCACTGGAGCCGGATCGCTTGTCTCTTTGACTCACTCCTCTCGTCCGGATGTCGAGATTTCTCACATGCTTCTTGACGGTGTTTTCCCGCCGCGCCTAGCATCCCGTGCCGTGGAGAAGAATTCCGTGCTGACCGCCCGCCGCGAGGTCGACCTGTGTCGCGTCGCGAGCGCCTGCTGTTGTCACGTGCGCTGACGCGCCCTGCCGGACACTTTCCCGGACCCGCGCGGGCCTGACCCGGCCCCGGTCCCGCCCTCCGCGCCACCGCTCCCACCCCGTCCCGCGTTCACGCGCTCCTTCGCGCACCCCGCGTCCGCCCGGTCCTGCCCAAGGCTCCCGCGTGCCCGGACGCCGGCCTGTACCCCCCTTCAAGCGCCCTTTGTGCGCCGCGCCCTTCACGGAAGACACCCATGTCCGTCGACGCCTCGTCAGAATCCACCACCTCCCGCCGTCCCGAGGACCCGGTCCACCCGGGCCTCGCCGCCGGTGCGGTCTCCGCCCTCGACGTGTTCGGGCAGTCGCTGGCCGCCACCGGCCCCAGCATCGCCATCGGCGGCACCATCCCCGCCGTCTATCTCACGGCCGGCAGCGGCTCGCTGTGGGCGACGGCCGTGGGGACCGTCGTCGCCCTGCTGGTCGCCTGGGTGGTCGCGCAGTTCGCGCGCCGGGCCGCCAGCGCCGGTTCCCTCTACAGCTACGTGTCCCTCGGCCTCGGCCGCGGGCCCGCCTTCGTCACCGGCTGGGGCCTGGTCGTCGGCTACGTCGGTATCGCCGCCGCCTGCCTGGTCGGTGCGGCGGTCTACCTCGGGGCGCTGCTGGAGTCCGCCGGGCTCCCGGCGACCGGCACCGCCGCACAGCTCGTGCTGCTGGTCCTGGCCGCGGCCTCGGTCCTGCCGGTGCGGGGCGTCCGTCTGTCGACCCGCTTCGGCATCGTCGTCGAGGCCGTCTCGCTGCTGGTGATCCTGGTGGCGCTGGGTGCCGCCGTGGTCCACTTCGGACTCCGTTTCGACACCGCCCAGTTCACCGCGAAGGGCGTCGACCTGAACACGGTGATGCCGGGCGCGGTGCTCGCCGTGGCGGTGTTCGTCGGCTTCGAGTCGGCGGGATCGCTCGGGGCCGAGTCCCGCGACCCGTTCCGCGCCATCCCGCGCGCCGTCATCGGGACCGTCCTCGGCGCCGGCGTGCTCTACCTGGTCAGCACCTACGTGCAGGTGCTCGGCTACGGCTCGGCCGCCGACCTCGCCACCTCCGCCGCCCCGCTCAACGAACTCACCCGGGCCTCCGGAGTGGGCTGGCTGTCCCCGCTGCTCAACGCGGGGATCGTCGTCTCCGCCGTGGCCTGCGGCTCGGCCGGCGTCAACGCCGCCGCACGCAGCCTGTACAACCTCAGCCGGGAGGGCGTGCTGCCCGCCCTGCTGGGCCGGACCCACCCGGTGCACCGCACCCCGCACCTGGCCCTCTACCTGCTCGGCGCGGCCTCCGGGCTGCTGCCGCTGGTGCTGATCGCCACCGGCAGCGGCGAACTGGAGGTCTATGCCTGGACCGCGGCCTTCGGGACCTTCGGCTATCTGCTCGCCTACCTCCTGGTCGCCCTCGCCCTGCCGCTGCACCTGCGCCGACGCCGCGAGCCGGTCGCCGCGGTGGCCGTGGTCAGCGTCCTCGCCGTGCTGGCGATCGGCTACGTCACCTACAAGAACCTGGTGCCCGTGCCCGCCTGGCCGGTCGACGTGCTGCCGTACGCCTTCGCCGGGATCGTCCTGGCCGGCCTCGGCTGGTACCTGGCCCTGCTGCGCCGCGACCCGGACCGGGCCCGCGCCCTGGGCAGCCGTACCATCAGCGCCCATCCGAGCGACACGGCCGAGGAGCAGCCCGCATGACACAGCAGCAGCCCGACGACTCCCTGGCCGCGGCGCTCGCCGACGGCTCCCTGCGCGAGATCGAGGTCGCCTGGTCCGACCCCTACGGCCGGGTACAGGGCAAGCGGATACCCGCGGCCCGCTACCCGGAGGCGGCTGCCGGCCGCGGCGTCGCCTTCTGCGACGGCTCGCTCGCCTGGAACGCCCTCGGCGAGGTGCAGACCGCCGCCGGACTCGGCGCCCCCGAACGGGGCTATCCGGACGCCTACGCCGCACCGGACCCGGCCACCTACCGGCCGCTGCCCTGGCGGCCGGGGGCGGGGCAGGTGCTGTCCGACGTGTACGGCCACGACGGCGCGCCCTCGCCGGCCTCGCCCCGCGCGGTGCTGCGCCGGGTCCTGGACCACCTGGCGGGGCTCGGGCACAGCGTCCGTGCCGCCCTGGAGCTGGAGTTCTATCTGCTGCGCCCGGACGGCAGCCCGCTCCCACAGGGCCTGCACGCCTACTCGCTGGAGCTGGCGAACGAACTCGACCCGTTGCTCGGCCGGTTCACCGACGAGCTGACCGCGTTCGTGCCCGTCGAGAGCGTGCTCACCGAGTACGGACCCGGCCAGGTGGAGCTGAACCTCGCCCACCAGGACGCGCTGACGGCGGCCGACGACGCCTTCCGGCTCCGCTATGCGGTACGTGAACTGGCCCGCCGCGAGGGCCTGTTGGCGACCTTCATGGCCAAACCGCTGAACGGGCAGTCGGGCAGCTCGGCCCACATCCATCTGTCGCTGTGGCAGAACGGCGAGCCCGCCTTCGCACCCGAGGCGGGAGCGGCGAGCAAGACCGCACGTGCCGCGGTGGCGGGCCTGGTACGGCACCTGCCCGGGCTGACCCTCTTCGGGGCGCCCACCGTCAACTCGTACAAGCGCTTCGAGCCCGGCGGCTTCGCCCCGCACCGGGCCGACTGGGGCGGCGACGACCGTACCGTCGCCGTCCGCTCGCTGGTGGACACCCCGCGGTCCAGCCGGATCGAGCTGCGCACCCCCGGAGCGGACGCCAACCCGTACCTGGCGCTGGCCGCCGCGCTCGCCGCCGTCGCCGCGGGCCTGGCGGACGGCCTGGACCTGCCGCCCGCGGACCAGGCCCCGCTGCCCCTGCCCGCCACCCTCGCGGAGGCGGCGGCCGCGGCCCGTGCCGACCGGCGCCTGGCCGCGCTGCTCGGCGAGGACGTCGTACACGACCACGCCGTGCTCGCCGACTCCGAGTGGCACGACTACACGACCCAGGTGACCGCCTGGGAGACCGACCGCTATCTGAGGAACCTGTGAGCACCACCGAAGACGCCGAGCACGGCCCGCACCGCACCACCCCGCCCGAACTGCTCGAAGAGGCCGCCCGGTTCCCCGCCCTGCGGGCCGTCTTCGAGCGGCGCGCCCGGCGCTTCCCGCTCGGCGGCACCCTCACCGGCCCGCTCGCCTTCGACTCCGCCCGTGAGCCGCTGGCGCTGAGCGCCGACGAGGAGGCGGTGCTGGTCGCCGCCGCGTCCGGGATCACCGGGGTGGTCCGCGAGGAGTGGTCGTTCCTGGACGAGGAGGGCCGTACCACCGGCGGCGACAAGCTCGCCAGCTTCACCGGCCGCACCTACCCGAGCCCGCTCGCCAACCACTCCACCGAGGTGTTCTGGACCAACGACGAGGGCACCTATCTGATCCCCCAGCGCGACCGCCGCCCGGACGCCTATCTGCAGAACCGGACCACCGATGAGCACCGGGCCTGGCTTGGCAACGCGGTGCAACTGACCGAGGACCGGCTGGACATCCCGCGCCGCCGCCCCAACCTGTTCGCCTTCAACCGGCAGAACATCAACCTCCCCGGTACCACCCTCTTCATCCCGATCGCCGACCTGACCCGGCAGTGCATCTCCGCGCTGCTGCTCTACTTCGACCGCCCGCACGGCTACTACCTGGTCGACCAGCGGCTCGGCAACGAACCCCTGCGCGCCTTCGTCGAGTCGGGCCTGCTGGACGACAGCCACCCGGTCGACCTCGCCGACTTCGAGCGCTGGCAGATGGTCGACGCGAACGGCGTCGAGTCCGGCCTGGTCGTCGCCAACCTGATGACGGCCACCCAGGCGCTGGGTCTCGGCGGCCACCCGTTCAACGGCGGCAAGGGCCGGGTCACCATGGGCGGCGAGCGGCACTGGCACGCCATCGGCGGCGAGGGCCCGGCCGGCGGCCTCGGCTTCCGCTTCCACCGGGTGCCGGACTGGGCACCGGTCGGCGCGGGCGAGGAGATCCCGGTCGGCCTCGACGGCCTGTTCGAGGGCGCCGTACCGCCGTACCACGACAGCGTCGAGGACGCCGTCGACTTCGTGGTGGACCTGCGCTGGGGCCCGACGGGCACCTTCACCGGCGGCGGACCCACCCCCTGGACCGACCCGGGCCTGGTCGCCCGGATCCCGCGCCCCTCCGAGGAGGCGGTCGCGGCCGTCAAGACCTGGGTCCGCTACGTCTGGGACCACTACGGCCGGTTCCCCGCCACCATCGACCCGTTCCTGACCACCGCCTGGTACCAGGCGCACCACCTGGACACCGCCTTCTACGACGCCTACTACCCCGGCGAGGCCCTACCCGCCCATGTCCGCGGCCACCTGGACAGGTGGCACCGCTGATGCCCGAGCAGACCGTGCACGCCATCGACCTGACCGACAACGACCGCTACGCCGAGGCCGTCCCCTACGCCGACTTCGACCGGCTGCGCCGCGAGGACCCGGTGCACTGGCACCCCGAGCCGGACGGCCCCGGATTCTGGGCGGTCCTCCGGTACGACGACGTGGTGGCCGTCTCCCGGGACACCGCCGCCTTCTCCTCCGAGACCGGTGCCACCGCTCTGGAGGACCTGGACCCGGACGCCCTGGCGGCCCGCAAGTCCATGCTCGACATGGACCCGCCCCGGCACACCCGGCTGCGCCGCACCCTCGTCGCCGACTTCACCCGCCGCCAGGCGCTGCGCCACGAGGAGAACATCCGGGAGGTCGTACGGCCCCTGGTGCGGGCGGCACTCGACCGGGGCCGGTTCGACGCGGTCGAGCACCTGGCCACCGCCGTGCCGATCCGGGTGCTGTGCCGGATGCTGGGCGTGCCCGCCGCGGACGAGCCGCTGATGGTCGAGTTGAGCGACCGGCTGATCGCCAACACCGACCCGGACCTGAGCGAGGTGCAGCCGGACAGCCCCGAGTCCGAGCGGTACCGGCTGCTGCCGTTCCGCAGCCCCGCGGCCCTGGAGATGCACGCCTACGCGAACGCGCTGCGCGCCGAGCGCACCGCCGGTCCGCCGGCCGACGTGGTGACCCGGCTCGCCCAGGCGCGGATCGACGAACTGCCGCTGAGCGAGCAGGAGTTCCAGGCGATGTTCCTGCTGCTCCTGGTGGCGGGCAACGAGACCACCCGCTCGGCGCTGTCCCTCGGCATCCAGGCCTTCCTGGACCACCCCGGCCAGTGGGAACTGCTGCTGGCCGGCGCGGACCTGGACGCGGCGGTGGAGGAGGTGCTGCGCTGGACCACCCCGCTGCACCACTTCCGCCGTACCGCCACCCGTGACACCGAGCTGCGCGGCCGCCGGATCCGGGCGGGGGAGAAGGTCGTGGTCTGGTACACCTCGGCCAACCGGGACGAGGAGGTCTTCGCCGACCCCTACCGCTTCGACGTCACACGTGACCCCAACCCGCACATCGCGTTCGGCCGGGGCGGCCCGCACCGCTGCCTGGGCGAGCACCTGGCCCGGGTGGAGATCCGGGTGGTGTTCGAGGAACTCCTCGCCCACGGGGTGACCCTGCGCGCCGACGGGCCCGCCCGCCGGGTGCGCTCCAACTTCACCAACGGCCTCAAGTCGCTTCCGGTACGGGTGCGGCGGCACGCGTGAGACCGGGCCGCCCCTAGGGCCTGTCTGACAATTCCCGTCTGCCTCGCGACGCCATGCACGCACTCTCGCCGCACCGGGCGCAGACCCAAGTACGTCCAGTACGAGGGCCTACGCCCGGCACGCCGAGAGCACGCACCTGACGCCGCGAGGCCGCCCTCCGGGCGACGACGGGAATTGTCAGACAGGCCCTAGTCCGCGGTCTTCCTGGCCAGGGCGTTGTTCCCGATGGAGTTGTGCACGCTGAAGCTCACCGCGTCCGAGCGGTAGCGGTCGTCCGACCACTCCACCGGCCGCCCTTCCCGCGTCGTCGTCACGCGCCGCACCCGCAGCAACGGGCTCGTTCGGCGGATGCCGAGCAGCTCCGCGTCCTGCGCCCCCGCCGCCACCGCGTCGATCACATGCTCGCCGTACGCGAAGACCAACCCGGTCTCCTCGTACAGCCGTTGGGTGACGGACGGGCACTCGGGCTCTATCGCCTCCACCGCCGGCGAGATCCAGTCCGCGTACACCGTCCGCTCCAGCAACACCGGCTCGCCGTCCAGACCGCGCACCCGGAGCACATGCAACACCGGGGTTCCGGCGGGGAGCTGGAGGCGGACCGCGTCCTCCTGGGCGGCGGGCCGGTACTCCTGGGACACCACATGTCCCGTCGCCTCGCGGCCCATCGCCTTCGCCCACTGCGCGAAGCTGCGCAGCTCCGCGAAGCTCTGGCTGCGGCGGCTCGCCAGCACCACCCGGCGGGCGCCCTGACGGGAGCCGATCAGCCCCTCGGCGGTGAGTGCGGCGACCGCCTGGCGGACCGTCCCGCGGGAGACGGCGTACTCGGCGGCGAGCTCCGTCTCCGAGGGCAGCCGGCTGCCGACGGTGTACTCCTCGCGGTCGATGGCGCGCCGCAGCTCATCGGCGATCTCCTCGTGTCGCGCCGTCATGCTTCCCCTCTGATTAGACCGCTGTGCACAGCGTGACCAGCCTAATCGACGTTCCTGGGTGATTCGTGTCAGCCCCCAACCGGTCAGGACTGTGCAGGGAATTGGGGTCCATGCTTTATGCGGTGTTCACATTCCCGACACCCGCGCCGGGCGTACTGGGGCCAACTTGTTCAGACAAGTTCGCCCGGCGCCGGCCACAGCGCCACCCACCCTCGTGTGTACTCCCTGGAGAGACCGTGACCGTGTCCCTGCCGAGAACCGCCCTCCTCGGCGGCTCCCTCGCCGCCGTAGCCGCGCTTGCCCTGAGCGCCTGCGGCGCCGCCCCCGACAACACGTCGTCCACCACCTCCGACGGCAAGAACGCCGCCACCGCCACCTCCGCCGCCGACCTCGGCGGCATGGACAAGCTGGTCGCCGCCGCCAAGAAGGAGGGCACGCTGCACATCATCGCGGTGCCCCGCGACTGGGCGAACTACGGCGCCATCATCGACGGCTTCAAGAAGAAGTACGGCATCAAGATCGAGGACGAGAGCCCCGACGGCTCCAGCCAGGACGAGATCACCGCCGTGACCTCGCGCAAGGGCCAGGACCGCGCGCCGGACGTGCTCGACCTCGGCTCGTCGTTCGCGCTCAGCGCCGCCCAGCAGGGGCTGCTCGCGCCGTACAAGGTGACCTCGTACTCCGACATCCCCACGGGCCAGGCGGACCCGCAGGCCCGCTGGTACAACGACTACGGGGGCTACATCTCCATCGGCTGCGACGCGAAGCGGGTCAAGACCTGCCCGACCACCTTCGCCGACCTGCTCAAGCCGGAGTACAAGGGCCAGGTCGCCCTCAACGGCAACCCGACCAAGTCCGGTTCGGCGTTCGGCGGCGTCTACGCGGCGGCGCTCGCCAACAAGGGCTCCTTCGACGACATCCAGCCCGGCCTCGACTTCTTCGCCAAGCTGAAGAAGAACGGCAACTACACGCCCGTCGAGTCGACCCCGGCCACCGTCGAGAAGGGCGAGACGCCCATCTCCATCGACTGGGACTACCTGAACGCCGGCTACGCCGACGAGTTCAAGTCCAAGGGCGTGGACTGGAAGGTCACCATCCCGAGCGACGGCCAGTACGCCCAGTACTACTCCCAGGCCATCAACAAGGACGCCCCGCACCCGGCGGCCGCCCGCCTGTGGCAGGAGTACCTGTACAGCACCGAGGGCCAGAACCTGTGGCTCAAGGGCTACGCCCGCCCGGTCCTGATGAGCTCCATGGACAAGGCCGGCACGCTGGACAAGACCGCCGCCGCCAAGCTGCCCGCGGTCACCGGCACGCCGTCCTTCCCGACCGAGGCCCAGCAGGACAAGGCCAAGACGGTCCTCGCGACGGGCTGGTCGAAGGCCGTCTCCGGATGACGGCCACGCTCACGCGGGCCGACGTGGCGTCCGCCGCTTCCCAGAAGCGGCGGCGCCGCGCCCCCGGCTGGCTCGCCGTCGTCCCGCTCCTCGCCTTCACGGCCGTCGCCTTCGGGCTGCCGGCCATCGCCATGCTGAACGGCGCCTTCACCGTCAAGGACCCGGCCAGCGGGGTGAGTTCGTACACCGCGCGAAACCTCAGCGACTCCCTCCAGGGGCCGTACCTCACCGCCCTCGTCGGCAGCGTCAAGCTGTCCGCGCTCTCCGCCCTCATCGCCGCCGTCCTCGGGCTGCCGCTCGCGCAGGCCGTCGTCAGCTCGCGCTCCCGGGCGCTGCGCGAGGCCGTGCTCACCGCCTCCGGTGTGCTCGCCAACTTCGGCGGCGTGCCGCTGGCGTTCGCGTTCGTCGCGACCCTCGGCAACGCCGGTGTGCTGACCGTGCACCTGCACCTCACGGACCACGGCTGGAACCTCTACAGCTTCTGGGGCCTGGTCCTCGTCTACCTGTACTTCCTGATCCCGCTGATGGTCCTCACCATCACCCCGGCCCTGGACGGCCTGCGCGCCCAGTGGCGGGAGGCCGCGCTCAACAACGGCGCCACCGGCGTGCAGTACTGGCGGTTCGTGGCCCTGCCAGTCCTCGCGCCCTCGCTGCTGGGCGGGCTCGTGCTGCTCTTCGGCAGCGCCTTCGCCGCCTACGCCACCGCCGCCGCGATGGTCGGCAGCGCGGTCCCCCTGGTCACCCTCCAGATCGCCGACGCCATCTCCGGCAACGTCCTGGTCGGCCAGGAGAACGTGGCCCTCGCCCTGAGCCTGGACATGGTGCTGGTCGCGGGCGTGGTGATGGCCGTGTACCTGCCCCTGCAACGACGGAGCGCCCGATGGCTCGACGCCTGACCCCCTGGCGCTGGGCCGTCCTCGGCCTGGCCGCCCTCTACTTCCTGGTCCCGCTGGGCGCCTCCGTCGTCTTCACGGTCGACGTGCCCGGCCAGGGCGTCACCTTCGACGCCTACAGCCAGATCCTGTCCGCCGACGGCTTCCTCTCCAGCCTCGTCCTCTCGCTGGAACTGGCCGTCGCCACCATCGCCGCCGTGCTGCTGCTGATGGTGCCCGCCCTGGTCGCCCTGCGGCTCAGCGCGCCCAAGCTGCGCCCGGTCGTCGAGATCGTCTGCTCGCTGCCGCTGGTGGTGCCGCCGATCGCGTTCGTCGCCGGCATCGCGACCGTGCTCAAGTGGGGGCCGGACTACCTCTCCCGGACCCCGCTGTTCGAGACGTTCGTCGCCATCCAGAACCCGACCTTCCCGGTCGTGCTCGTCCTCGCGTACGTCGTGATGGCGCTGCCCTTCGTCTACCGGGCACTGGACGCCGGGCTGCGCGCGATCGACGTGCGCACCCTCGTCGAGGCCGCCCGCAGCTGCGGGGCCAACTGGCCCCAGGCGCTGGTGCGGGCCGTGCTGCCCAATCTGCGCGGGGCGCTGCTCAACGCGGCCTTCCTCACCCTGGCGCTGGTGCTCGGTGAGTTCACCGTCGCCCGGCTGCTCGGCTACGAGCCGTTCGCCGTGTGGATCTACAACGTCGGCGGCTCGCAGGCCCAGATGTCCGTCGCCGTCTCCGTGCTCAGTCTCCTGGTGACCTGGGCCCTGCTCCTCGCGCTCGCCGGTGCCGGCGGACGTGACCGAACCGCTTCCTCCCGGGGATGACACACCATGACCACCGCCACCCTTGAGAAGGCCGCGACCGTCGAATTCCGGTCGCTGCGGCGCGAGTTCGGCGCCACCGTCGCCCTCGACGGACTCGACCTGACCGTACAGCCGGGCGAGTTCCTGGCCCTGCTCGGCCCGTCCGGCTGCGGCAAGACCACCGCGTTGCGCATGCTCGCCGGCTTCGAACACCCCGACTCCGGCGCCGTGCTCGTGGACGGCGAGGACGTCACCCACGTCCCGGCCCACCGCCGCGACGCCGGGATGGTCTTCCAGTCGTACAGCCTCTTCCCGCATCTGAACGCCGTCGACAACGTGGCCTTCGGGCTGCGCATGCGCAAGGTGCGCACGAGTGAACGGCGCGCCCGCGCGGCCGAGTTGCTGGAGCTGGTCGGGCTCGGCGACAAGGGGGAGCGGTTCCCGCACCAGCTCTCCGGCGGCCAGCAGCAGCGCATCGCGCTCGCCCGTGCCCTCGCCCTGCGCCCCCGTGTGCTCCTCCTCGACGAGCCGCTGTCGGCCCTCGACGCCAAGGTCCGGCTGTCGCTCCGCGAGGAGATCCGCCGGCTTCAGCAGGAACTGGGCATCACCACCCTGTTCGTGACGCACGATCAGGAGGAGGCGCTGTCCATCGCCGACCGGGTCGCCGTGATGCGTGCCGGGCGGCTCGAACAGTGCGCCGAACCCGCCGAGTTGTACGGCCGTCCGGCCACCGCCTTCGTCGCCGAGTTCGTCGGCACGATGAGCCGGATCCCGGGGACGGTCAAGGACGGCACCGTCGAGGTGCTCGGGCAGCGGCTGCCGGCCGACGGCGAGGCGCCGGGTGCGGGCGAGGTCGACGTCCTGGTGCGGCCCGAGGCGGTCCAGGTGCGCGCGGACGGGGCCGGTACGGCCACGGTCGTCGCCACCGCCTTCCTGGGCGCGGTCGTCCGGGTCACCGTACGGCTCGCGGACGGCACCGAGGCCAAGGCCGACCTGCCCGCCCACGAGGCCGCCGAGCTGGGTGCCGGATCCGCGGTGAGCGTGTCCCTGCCCGAGCGGCCGGTGCTCGTGGCGGAGCGCGTCCAGAAGTAGCGCATCCACAAGCCGGTAGCGCATTCACAAGCCATCAGTGAGGAATGACAACAACGTGACCCCCCACCCGCGACTCCCGCTTCAGGCCGTCCTGTTCGACATGGACGGAACGCTCGTCGACACCGAGCGACTGTGGTGGGAGGCGGTGGAACAGGTCGCCGGGCGGCCGCTCACCGAGGCCGACGAACCCGAGGTGCTCGGCCGGCCGGTGGAGCACACCGCCGGCTGGCTCGCCGCGGCCACCGGCCGCCCGGCCGCGGCTCTGGCGGCCGGGCTGCACCGGGAGTTCGCGGACCGCGTCCGCACCGGCATCGTGCCCCGCCCCGGCGCCCTCGACCTGCTGGACGCGCTGGCCGCGGCCGGCGTTCCCACCGCCCTGGTCACCGCGTCCCCACGCGCGGTCGCCGACCTCGTCCTCGACGCCCTCGGCGCCGGCCGGTTCGCCGTCTCCGTCACCGCCGACGACACCGGACGCACCAAGCCCGCTCCCGACCCCTACCTGGCCGCCTGCCGCGCCCTCGGCGTCGACCCGGCGGCCTGCGTCGCCGTGGAGGACACCGAGACCGGGGTCGCCTCGGCCGAGGCCGCCGGCTGTGCCGTCCTGGCCGTGCCCTCGCTCGCCCCGATCGGCGGCGCGCCCGGCCGGACCGTCCGTGACACGCTGGTCGGGGTCACCCCGAAGGAGCTGAGCGAGATGGCCGCACCGGAACTCCGGGTGATGTCCTGGAACCTGTGGCTCGGCGGCAGCCGGATCGACGACCACCGGGCCAAGCAGGTCAAGGCGATCATGGACGCGGGCGCGGACGTCGTCGGCCTCCAGGAGACCGCCGGGACCAGCGCCCGGGAACTCGCCGAAGCCCTCGGCTGGTACCACCACGCGGCGGGCGAGAACCTCGGGATCATCAGCCGCTTTCCGGTCACCGCCCGCCTCGGCGACCCCGACGTCGGCTTCTACGGAGCCGCCGGCGTGCGGATCGCCGTCCGCCCCGGCCGCGAGGTCGAGATCTGGACCGCGCATCTGCACTACACGCCGTACGGGCCCTACGAGTTCCACTTCGACGGGCTCGGCGCCGACGAGCTGGTCGCCCACGAGGAGGTGCGGCTCGGGCAGATGGCGGAGGCCCTGCGGCGGATCGGGGACGGTGCCGTGCCCGTGGTGCTGGTCGGGGACTTCAACTGCCCGTCCCACCTGGACTGGACGGAGGTCGGGTGGCCGGTGACCAAGGCCGCCGAGGACGCCGGGTTCCGTGACTCCTACCGGGAGGCGCACCCGGACCCGGCCGCCGCGCCCGGCCACACCTGGTCGCCGATCCACCCCGTCCACGAGGACGGCAGCGGGCGGCCGGAACCGCAGGACCGGATCGACTACGTGCTGCACAGGGGGCTGCGCGTGCTCGACTCCCGGACCTGGGTCACCGGCACCCCGGCGCCCTGGCCCGAGGTGGCGGGCAACGACTGGCCCTCCGACCACGCGGCCGTCGTCACCACGTTCGCCGTCGAGCCGTAACCAGGGGTTACCCGGGGCAACCATTGCGGTCGGGGTGACGATCCCGTAAGTTGTGCGGGCCTCCCCCTTACTGACTGGTAACACCGGTAGGTAACCCATGCGCTGGCCCTCCCCCGACCTCCGGCCGGGGGTACCCCCATCTCGCTTCGCTCGCCGACCCACCACCGTCCGTGCGCGGATCGTGGCGCTCGCGCTCGCCCCGGCCGTCGCGCTGACGGCCCTGTGGAGCTTCGCCATGGTGTCCGTCACCGCCGAGCTACGCGCGCTGATCCGCCTCCAGGGGGTGTACGACGACTTCGGCACCCCCGTCGACACCGCCGTCGGGCAGATCCAGATCGAACGGCGGCTGTCGGCGGCCTACCTGGGCGGCCGCCCGGACCCGGCGGCCGCCGCCGGCCTGCTCGCCCAGCAGCGGCGCACCGACCGGGCGGTGGACGCCATGCGGGACGCGATCCGGGACGGCGACCGCGGGCGCCTCAGCGACCGGCAGCGCCAGGCGCTCGACGCGATGGTGACCGCCACCGGCAGGCTGGAGAGCCTGCGCGGGCAGGTGCTGTCCCGGAAGATCTCCTGGGACGGCGCCGTCGCCGGCTACAGCGCCCTGGTGGAGCCCGGTTTCGACGTCGAGTCCACCCTCACCGCACTCCAGGCCGGACAGCTGGCCCGGGAGTCACAGGTCGTCATCGAGCTGGTGCGGGTACGGGAGTTCGTCTCACGCGAGGACGCGCTGGTCGCCGGGGCACGGGCCGCCGGACGGCTCACCGACGCGCAGTACTCCACCCTCACCGCGACCGTCGAGGACCGGCGGGTCTTCGAGCGGACCTACGTCCCGGACCTGCCGTCGGACTCACGGGCGCTGTTCGAGGCGTTCCAGCGCGGCGCGCTGCACCGCTCGCTGGTGCGCGGCGAGGACGCGCTGCTGCGGGCGGGCGCGGACCGGGCCGGTGCGGCCGTCGCCGCGGGCACCTGGCGGTCCACCACCGACCGGGCCGTCAAGCAGTACATGCTGCTGTGCACGCGGTCGGCCGAGAACTCCGCCGCCCGCGGACGCGCCTTCGCCTACCGGGAGCTGGCCAAGGCGGCCGTCGTCGGTGCGGCCGGGCTTGCGGCGGTGGGCCTTTCGCTGTGGTTCGCGGTGAGCGGGGCGCGCCGCATCTCGCGCCGCCTGGAGACCCTGCGGGACGCGGCCGACCTGCTGACCGCACGCCAACTGCCCGCCCTGATGGAGCGGCTGAGCGCCGGCGAGGACGTGGACGCGGTCGCCGAGGCGCCGCCGCTGGCCGCCGGGGAGGCCGGGAACGACGAGATCGGGGATGTCGGCCGGTCGTTCAACCGGGCCCGGCTGGCCGCCGTCGAGGCCGCGGTCCGGCAGGCCACGCTGCGGCGGGGCCTGTTCGCGGTCCTCCTCAACATCGCCCGCCGCAACCAGGCCCTCGTCCACCGCCAGCTGAAACTCGTCGACACCCTGGAACGGCGCACCGACGACCCGGCCGTCCTGGGCGAGCTGTTCCGCATCGACCACCTCACCACCCGGATGCGCCGGCACGCGGAGAGCCTGATCATCCTCTCCGGCGCGGCCCCCGGACGGCGCTGGCGGCGGCCCGTGCCGATCGCCGACGTGGTGTCTTCGGCGGTCGGCGAGATCGAGGACTACCCGCGGGTCGTGGTGCCGCCGATGCCGGAGGCGGGCGTGGCCGCGGACGCCGTCGCTGATGTCGTGCACCTGCTCGCCGAACTGCTGGAGAACGCCACCGTGTTCTCGCCGCCGCACACCCAGGTCACCCTGCGCACCGGCCTGGCCGGCCACGGCTTCACCCTGGAGATCGACGACCGGGGCCTCGGCCTCGACGCCGACCAGCTCACCGCGGCCCGCCGCACCCTCACCGACCCCGACGCCTTCGACCCGACCCGCCACGACCGGCTCGGCCTCTACGTCGTGGGCCGCCTGGCCGCCCGGCACGGCATCGAGGTGACCCTGCGGGAGTCGCCGTACGGCGGGACGACCGCGGTGGTGCTGCTGCCGCGGGCGGTGCTGGCGGAGCCGGAGAACGGCGGAGGGGGAGCCGAGCGAGGGCGCCGGCCGTCCGCGGAGGCACCCGGGCGCCCACCGGCACCCGGGGGAGGCCGACCGGCATCGGCGGTCGGCGTTCTGCCGGCATCCGGCGGTACGGCGGCCGCCGGGGAGACCACGACGCACGCCGCGCCCGGACCCGTCCGCGAGGCGGAGCAGCTACCGGCCCGGACGGATCCCCCGCCTCCCGAGGCGCCTGCGGCCCGGGCGGAGGGCCCGTCTCCCGAGGCGCCTGCGGCTCGGGCGGAGGGTCCGTCTCCCGCAGCGCCTCCGGCCCTGCCCACCCGCACCCGTCAGACCTCCCTCGCCCCCGAACTGCGCGCCGGCCGGCAGGCCCCGGCCGGGCCGGCCGAGCGCGATCTGGACGCCGACGAGATGCGGGCGGTCTTCGGCGCCTTCCAGCGCGGCCTGGACCGGGGCCGCAGGGGAGTGCCGACCGGCCCCCAGGAGCCGAACCACACCGAGGAAGGGACGCACGCAGACGATGACCAGTAACGACCACCCCCAGCCACCCACCCCGGTCCCGGCCTCCGCCGATGCCCCCGTCCCGGCCTCTGCCGATGTCTCCGCCTCGGTCCCGGCCTCTGCCGACGTCCCCGTCCCGGTCCCGGCCTCTGCCGATGCCCCCGTCCCGGTCCCGGCCTCTGCCGATGTCTCCGCCTCGGTCCCGGCCTCTGCCGATGTCCCCGCCACGGTCCCGACCTCCGGCCTGGCCTCTGTCTCTGCCCCGGCCCCGGCCCCGGCCTCCGCCTCGGCCCCCGCCTCCGACCCCGGCTCACAATCCCCCGTCGCCCCAGGGCCCGGCGCCCAGCCCGGCAGTGGCCTCGGCTGGCTTCTCGACGATCTCGTCGCCCGGACCGACCACGTCCGGCAGGCCGTGCTGCTCACCGCCGACGGGCTGCCGCTCAGCCACTCCGAGGGGATGCGGCGGCGGGACATCGAGCACCTCGCGGCGGTCTGTTCCGGCTTCCACAGCCTGGCCCGCTCGGCGGGGGACCGGTTCGGCGCCGGGGAGGTGCGGCAGACCATGGTGATGCTCGACGACGCCTATCTCTTCGTCACCCCGGCCGGACACGGCAGCCGGCTCGCCGTCCTCAGCGACGTCCGCACCGACGTCGGCCAGCTGGCCCACGAGATGGCTCTGCTCGTCCGCCGCCTCGGCCGGCACCTGGACGCCGCCGCGCGCTCGGCCCCCTGACGACCGCGGTGAGCGACGAGCACTGGTACGAGGACGAGACCGGCTCGCTGGTCCGCCCCTACACCGTGACCCGGGGCCGCACCGAACCCTCCGGCCGGCACTCCATCGATCTGATGTCCCAGGTCACGGCCGTGGACCTGGGCACGGACGCGGGCCGCCCGGACGTCGACCATGCCCGCACCGCCCTGCTCGCCCTGGTGCGGCGCGGCTCCCGGCCGGTCGTGGAGCTCGCCGCGGACGCCGACCTGCCGCTCACCGTCGTACGCGTGCTGCTCGGCGATCTCGCCGAGGCCGGCCTGGTGCGGATCGACGCGCCGCGCCGGGTGGAGCCGGCCGGCCCCGCCGCCGACCCCGAGCTGCTGAAGGAGATCGTGGAGCGGCTGCGGGAGCTCTGAGCTCCGGCCCCGCGCAACGAATCGCCGCCGGGCCCCCGCCGCACGCAACGAACCGCTCACCGGCACGCAACGGCTCCTCCTTGTCCGGCCCGGCCCGCCGACCGTACGGTCTAACTGGCCCCCAGACCCCTCCGTACCCGGTGAGGACCCGCATGCGCACCGCCCTGCTCCAGAGCTCCGGCCGCCCCGGCTCGACCGTCGAGAACCTCAAGGTGCTCGACGAGACCGCCGGCCGGGCCGCCGCCGCGGGCGCCGCGCTGCTGGTCGCCCCGGAGATGTTCCTGACGGGCTACGCGATCGGCGACGACATCGCCCGCCTCGCCGAGCCCGCCGACGGCGACAGCGCCGACGCGATCGCCGAGCTGGCCCACCGCCACGGCCTGGCGATCGCCTACGGGTACCCGGAGCGCGACGGCGACGCCGTCCACAACTCCGCCCAGCTGATCTCCGCCGACGGCACCCGGCTCGCGAACTACCGCAAGTCCCACCTCTTCGGCGGCTTCGAGCGGGACCACTTCACCGCGGGCGACCAGCCGGTCGTCCAGGCGGAGCTGAACGGCCTCACCGTCGGGATCATGATCTGCTACGACGTGGAGTTCCCGGAGCTCGTCCGCGCCCACGCCCTGGCCGGTACCGACCTGCTCCTCGTCCCGACGGCGAACATGCACCCGTTCGAGCTCGTCGCCGAGTCCCTGGTCCCGGTGCGGGCCTGGGAGAACCAGATGTACGTGGCCTACGCCAACCGCGTCGGCCAGGAAGGCGAGTTCGAGTTCTTCGGGCTCTCCGCGCTGGCCGGACCCGACGGGGTCACCCGCGCCCGCGCCGGACGCGGTGAGGAACTGGTCCTCGCCGACCTCGACCCCGCGCTCCTCGCCGCCTCCCGCGAGGCGAACCCGTACCTGAAGGACCGCCGCCCCGGCCTCTACGGGTCCCTGGCCTGACCTTCCCCGCTCTTCCTCACACTTTTCGCGTTTCGCAAGGAGCCCGTACCCCATGACGTCCACGGTGCCCAACGCCGTCGAGCACGCCGACGAGCAGCAGCCGCCGATCACCATGTTCGGCCCGGACTTCCCCTACGCCTACGACGACTTCCTCGCCCACCCGGCGGGCCTCGGCCAGATCCCGGCGACCGGGCACGGCACCGAGGTCGCGGTCATCGGCGGCGGCCTGTCCGGCATCGTGGCCGCGTACGAGCTGATGAAGATGGGCCTGAAGCCGGTCGTCTACGAGGCCGACGAGATCGGCGGACGGCTGCGGACCGTCGGCTTCGAGGGCTGCGACCCCTCGCTGACCGCCGAGATGGGCGCGATGCGCTTCCCGCCCTCCTCCACCGCCCTCCAGCACTACATCGACCTGGTGGGCCTGGAGACCCGGCCCTTCCCCAACCCCCTCGCGGAGGCGACCCCTTCGACCGTCGTCGACCTCAAGGGCGAGTCGCACTACGCCGAGACGGCCGACGACCTCCCGCAGGTCTACCGGGATGTCGCCGCCGCCTGGAACAAGTGCCTGGAAGAGGGCGCCGACTTCTCCGACATGAACCGCGCGATGCGCGAGCGGGACGTGCCGCGCATCCGCGAGATCTGGGCGAAGCTCGTCGAGAAGCTCGACAACCAGACCTTCTACGGCTTCCTCTGCGACTCCGAGGCCTTCAGGTCCTTCCGGCACCGCGAGATCTTCGGCCAGGTCGGCTTCGGGACCGGCGGCTGGGACACCGACTTCCCCAACTCCATCCTGGAGATCCTGCGGGTCGTCTACACCGAGGCCGACGACCACCACCGCGGCATCGTCGGCGGCTCCCAGCAACTGCCGCTGCGCCTCTGGGAACGCGAGCCCGAGAAGATAGTGCACTGGGCGTACGGGACGTCGCTCGCGAAACTGCACGAGAACGGCGAGCCCCGCCCCGCCGTGACCCGGCTGCACCGCACCACCGGCAACCGGATCACGGTGACGGACGCGAACGGCGACATCCGCACCTACCAGGCGGCGATCTTCACCGCCCAGTCCTGGATGCTGCTCTCCAAGATCGCCTGCGACGACTCGCTCTTCCCGATCGACCACTGGACCGCGATCGAGCGCACCCACTACATGGAGTCCTCGAAGCTGTTCGTGCCCGTCGACCGGCCGTTCTGGCTGGACAAGGCCGTCGACGACAGGGGAAATCCGACCGGGCGGGACGTCATGTCGATGACGCTCACCGACCGGATGACGCGCGGCACCTACCTCCTCGACGACGGCCCGGGCAAGCCCGCCGTCATCTGCCTCTCCTACACCTGGTGCGACGACAGCCTGAAGTGGCTGCCGCTGTCGGCGCACGAGCGGATGGAGGTCATGCTGAAGTCGCTCGGCGAGATCTACCCGAAGGTCGACATCAGGAAGCACGTCATCGGCAACCCGGTGACCGTGTCCTGGGAGAACGAGCCCTACTTCATGGGCGCGTTCAAGGCCAACCTGCCCGGCCACTACCGCTACCAGCGGCGCCTGTTCACGCACTTCATGCAGGACCGGCTGCCCGCGGACAAGCGGGGCGTCTTCCTCGCCGGGGACGACATCTCCTGGACGGCGGGCTGGGCCGAGGGTGCCGTCCAGACCGCGTTGAACGCGGTCTGGGGCGTCATGCACCACTTCGGCGGGGAGACCGACGCGGCCAACCCCGGCCCCGGTGACGTCTACGACGAGATCGCGCCGGTCGAGCTCCCCGAGGACTGAGCGAGCCCGTCAGAAGCCGGCCGCCCGGGCCGCCGAGTACACCTCGGCGGCCACGTCCTTCAGTTCCTCCGCGTCCCGTGCGGCCCACGAGAGGTCGACCAGGAACTCGTCGAGACCGATCTCGGCGTACTCCATCAGATCGGCGACGATCTGCTCGACATCGCCCTGGAAGGGCCGGCGGTCCGGCCCCTCGAACCGCTTGGCGGTGTAGTCGGGGTTCACGCGCACGACCGTCCGCAACGGCCGGGTGCGGCCCCGCTCCGCGGCGAGGTCCTGCAACCGGCGCCGGCTCTCGGCCACCTGCTCGGGGCCGTCGGCGTACGGCAGCCAGCCGTCGGCGTGGTCGACGAGCCGGCGCATCGCCCGCGGGGTGTTGGCGGGCAGCAGGATCGGGATCGGCCGGGCCGGCTTCGGCCCGACGACGGCCGAGGCGATCTTCGTGATCCGGCCCTCGTAGACCACCGGGTCCGGGCCCCACACCGCCCGGCACACCTCGATCACCTCGTCCATGACCTTGCCGCGCTCCTCGAACGGGCGGACTCCCTGGGCCGCGTACTCGTCCAGGGACCAGCCGCTGCCGAGGCCCGCGACCACCCGGCCGCCGCTCGCCGCGTCCAGCGTGGCCAGGGACTTGGCCAGCTGGAAGGGGATGTGCAGCGGGGCCACCAGTACCGCGGTGCCCAGCTCGGCCCGCTGGGTGGCCGCCGCCGCGAGGGTCAGCGTGACCAGCGGCTCGGCCACGCCCCGGTAGGCGTCGGGCCAGGGCAGGCCCGGGACGCCGTACAGCGGCTGGGTCTGGGGTTCCGGGAACAGGGCCCGTTCGTACACCCAGAGACTGTCGTATCCGATGTCCTCGGCGGCCCGTGCCACGTCGGGCACGTCCTTGCCGAGGTCGTACTGCCGATTCTGCGGAAGACCGATTCCGAGCCGGGTCGTCATGGCATGCGCTCCCTTGGTAATTGATTGCGCAATCAAGTTAACGTTATCTCGGTGGAGCGGGAAACGGCTCCGCCGAGGTTGGCCTGATCGGATCCGTCAGTCGCGCAGCGGTGTGAGCAGCATCCGGCCCGCCAGACCGACGGCCGCGTCCAGCCGCTCGGTGAACTCCTCGACCAGGTCCTCGAACCTGCGCAGCGCCCACAGCGCCCGGGCCGCCGACCAGGTCGCGTCCCGGGCCCGCTCCAGGCTCCAGGAACCGAGCAGATGCGTCAGCGGATCGGCGATCTGGAGCACGTCGGGCCCCGGCATCAGGTCCTCGCGGATGCGCTCCTCCAGTGAGACGAGCAGGTCGCCGACGCGGTCGAACTCGTCCTCCAGGTCGGCCGGTTCGCAGCCGAGCGTGCGGCAGGCGTCGACCACGGCCAGCGCCAGGTCGTGCCCGATGTGCGCGTTGATGCCGGCCAGCGCGAACTGCAGCGGGCGTACCCCGGGATGCCGGCGGAACTGGAACAACGGCCGCCAGCAGGCCGGGGGTCGGCGGCCCGCCGCCTCCGTGTCCACGGCGGCCAGGTAGCGCTCGGCGAACCGCACGTCGAGGGTGGCCGCGGCCCCGGGATCCGTGAACCGGCCCGCGTCCAGGCGCCGTTCGACCTCCTCCGTGACGGTGAGGTACACCCGGTTGAAGACCGCGATGCCGTCGCGCTCGGGCAGGTCCGCGTCCAGGGCGCGCATCCGGGCGACGACGGTGCCGACCGGAGCGGTGAGGTGTTCCGACTGCGCCATGGGGGAAGGGTCCCAGCCCCGGGCCGACGCGCGCGCCGACGGGCCCGGCGCTTCCCCGGAACGGGGGAACGGACCCACCGCACGGGCAGGGGAGCGCGCCGTGCGGGAGGAGGTGCCGCCTGCCTACGGCCGGTTGTCGTCGTAGGAACTGGCGCCCTCGTCAAGGAGCGGTTCCAGTCGCTTGAGGTGGGCCGGGGCCAGGGCACGCAGGCCGTGGTAGCCGATGATGACCACCAGGGTGCCGAGGGCGATGCCGCTGAGGGAGAAGGTGTCGGTGAACTTCAGGCTCACGTTGCCGACGCCGATGATGATGCCGGCGGCCGCCGGGACCAGGTTCAGCGGGTTGCGCAGGTCGACCCGGGCGTGCAGCCAGATCTGGGCGCCGAGCAGGCCGATCATGCCGTAGAGGATGACCGTGATGCCGCCGAGGACCCCGCCCGGGATCGCGGCCACGATCGCGCCGAACTTGGGGCAGACGCCGAAGAGCAGCGCGAAGCCGGCGGCGGCCCAGTAGGCGGCGGTGGAGTAGACGCGGGTCGCGGCCATCACGCCGATGTTCTCGGAGTAGGTGGTGTTGGGCGGGCCGCCCACGGCGGTGGAGAGCATCGAGGCGACGCCGTCGGCCGAGATCGCGGTGCCGAGCTTGTCGTCCAGCGGGTCGCCGGTCATCTCGCCGACCGCCTTGATGTGCCCGGTGTTCTCGGCGACCAGGGCGATGACGACGGGCAGGGCGACCAGGATCGCCGACCACTGGAAGGACGGGCCGTGGAAGGACGGCAGCCCGATCCAGTCGGCCCGGCCGACGCCGGAGAGGTCCAGGCGCCAGTGGTCGGTGACCTTGCCGCCCGGGCCCATGGAGTGGATCCTGCCGAAGATCCGGTCCAGGGCCCAGGAGAGGGCGTACCCGAAGACCAGGCCCAGGAAGATCGCGATGCGGGACCAGAAACCACGCAGACAGACGACGGCCAGACCGGTGAACGACATCACCAGCAGGGCGGTCCACTGGTCCTGCGGCCAGTAGGTGGAGGCGGTGACCGGCGCGAGGTTGAAGCCGATCAGCATCACCACCGCGCCGGTGACGATGGGCGGCATCGCGGCGTGGATGATCCGCGCCCCGAAGCGCTGCACGGCGACACCCACCAGGAACAGCACCACGCCGACCACGAAGACCGCGCCGGTCACGGTGGCGCTGGTGCCGCCCTGTGCGCGGATGACGGCGGCCACCCCGACGAAGGACAGCGAGCAGCCCAGATAGCTGGGCACCCGGCCGCGCGTCGCCAGCAGGAAGATCACGGTCGCGACGCCGGACATCATGATCGCGAGGTTGGGGTCCAGGCCCATCAGAACGGGCGCCACGAAGGAGGCGCCGAACATGGCCACCACGTGCTGGGCGCCGAGCCCGACCGTGCGCGGCCAGGAGAGCCGTTCGTCGGGGCGTACCACCGCTCCCGGCGCGGGCGTGCGCCCGTCGCCGTGCAGTTTCCAGCGCACGCCGAGGTCCATGGTGGGCTTCGCTTTCTTTGTACGTGAAGACAGTCCGAACCATTGTCACGGCTACCTGGCAGTTCTACGCTCACACGGTCCTACTCATGAACTGCGTTCATAACTCTGAATAAATGATCGGAGTGCTCGGTGAGTGGAAGATCCCGTGCGGCCGTTCTGCTGACGACTCTGGTGGCGTTCGGAGCGGTCCTCGTCCCCTCCGCCCAAGCCGCGGCCAAGGCCCCGGACACCGCCGTCCTCGACGGCGCCCGGCTCCAGCGCACCAAGGCCGGACTGCGCGACGGCGACCCGCAACTGCGGCGCGCGCTCGGCGACTTGACGACCCGCGCCGACACCTGGCTGGACCAGGGCCCCTGGACGGTCGTCGACAAGCCCAAGCCCGCCCCGGGCGGTGACGTCCACGACTACCTCAGCCAGGCCCCCTACTGGTGGCCCACCACCGCACCCACCGCCGACAACCCCTGGGGCTGCCCCTACGTCCAGCGCGACGGCCGGCGCAATCCCGAGGTCGACAGCGGCACCGACCGCCAGGACGTCGAGAAGGTCTTCGACTCGACGTACGACCTCTCCCTGGCCTGGTACTACACCGGCAGGCGGGCGTACGCCGAGAAGGCCGGGCAGATCCTGCGCACCTGGTTCCTCGACCCGGCGACCCGGATGACCCCGAACCTGAACCACGCCCAGTTCATCCCGTGCAAGTACGACGGCCGGGCCATCGGGATCATCGACTTCTCCCAGTCGTACACGAGCGTGGTCGACGCGCTGGCGGTCCTCGGCACCGGAGCCCCCGGCTGGAGCGCCGACGACCGGGCCGGGATGCGGAGCTGGAACACGGACTTCCTCGGCTGGCTGAAGAACAGCGCCTTCGGCAAGGAGGAGGGGGCCGCCGCCAACAACCACGGCACCTTCTACGACATGCAGCTCGCCGCCCTCGCCTACGCGACCGGCGACAAGGCGCTGGCCAGGCAGACCGTGCTGGACGCGCGGCCGAAGCGGATCGACCCGCAGGTCGCGGGGGACGGCAGCCAGCCGCAGGAGCTGGCCCGCACCAGGAGCTGGCACTACTCGACCTTCGACCTGGTCGCCTACACCCGGCTCGCCGCCATCGGCCGGCACGTCGGCGTGAACCTGTGGAGCTACCGGGGGCCCGACGGGCAGAGCCTGTTCAAGGCCGTGGACTACCTCCTGCCGGCCGCGACCGGCGCGGCCGCCTGGCCGTATCCGGAGCTGGAGTTCCACCGCTACGCGGCGAGCGACGTCGTGCACGCGGCGGCCGACGCCGGCGACAAGGCGGCCCAGAAGGCGGTACGGAGGCTGGAGACACCGCCCGGCGGTGACCTCTGGGCGCTGCGGCCGGCCGCCGAGCAGCTGGACTCGATCGCGGGCTGACCGGCCCCTCCCCGGCCGGGGCTCCTGAGCGTCCGCTTAGGATGGAGTGTCCCCGCCGCTTCGTCTACTGCTCAGGAGCCCTGCCGTGACCGCCGAAGCCCTGCCCGCCCCGGCCCTCTCCTACGGCCGGCTGCTGCCGGTCAGCGTCCACTTCGACGACCTCGACGCGCTCGGGATGCTGCACAACGCCCGCTACCCGCTGCTGGTGGAACGCGCCTGGACCGAGTTCTGGCAGGAGCACGGCGTCCGCTTCGACGGCGACTGGGCCACCGCCGGGGACGCCTGCAACGTGGTCAGGGAACTGCGTATCGGCTACGAGGCGCCGGTCACCAGGTCGGGCACCTACGCCGTCCACCTCTGGCTGGAACGGCTCGGCAGCACCGGCCTGACCTACGGCTTCCGCTTCTGCTCGCCGGACGGCGCGACCACCTACGCGCAGGGCACCCGGGTGCTCGTCCGGCTGGACGCGGCCACCCTGCGCCCCACGCCGTGGAGCGAGACGTTCAGGGCCGTGGGTCAGGAACTGCTGCGGCCTGCGGGCTGACCTCCGGGCGGCCGCCCCGTGTCCCGGCGCGCAGCACGCCCGCGAACGCCACCAGCCCCAGTGCCAGCACCGTGACCAGGCAGAACGACACCACCAGACTGGTCGCCTGGGCGATTCCGCCGATCAGGCTGGGCGCGATCAGGCCCGAGGTGTAGGTGATCGTCGCCACGCCCGCGATCGCCTGGCTCGGGTTCGGCCCGGCGTGCCCGGCCGCCGCGAAGCACAGCGGTACGACGACCGCGATGCCGAGGCCCATCAGCGCGAACCCGGTCATCGCCACCGCCGGCTGCCCGGCGAGAACCACCAGCAGCCCGCCGACGGCCGCCAGCACACCCCCGGCGCGCACCGTCCGCACCGCCCCGAAGCGGTTCACCACCGCGTCCCCGCCGATCCGGGCCACCGCCATGGCCAGCATGAACCCGGTGGTGGTGGCCGCCGCGAGCCCCGCCGAGCTGCCCATCCGGTCCCGCAGGAACACCGCCGACCAGTCCAGGCTCGCCCCCTCCGCGAACACCGCGCAGAAGCCCACCGTGCCGATCAGTAGCGCCGACCGGGGCGGCAGCGTGAACCGCGGCGGCGGCTCCTCGTCCTCGCCGGCCCGGACGTCCAGGACGAAGCCGGCCGCCAGGACGCCGAGCGCGGTGAGGACGGCCGCCGCCAGGGCGAAGTGCACGCGCGCGTCCGTGCCCAGATGCGCGGCGAGGGTGCCCGCGGCCGAGCCGACCAGGGTGCCCGCGCTCCACATGCCGTGCAGCCCCGACATGATCGACCTGTCGAGCAGCCGCTCGATCTCCACGCCGAGCGCGTTCATCACCACGTCCGCCATGCCGGCGCTGGCGCCGTACACGAACATCGCCAGGCACAGCAGATACAGGTTCGTCGCGAGCGACGGCAGGACCAGCGACAGCGTCCACAGGGCGATCAGTCCGCGCAGCGCCGTACGGCTGCCGAAGCGGTGGCTGATCCGGCCGGCCAGCGGCATCGAGCACGAGGCGCCGAACGCCGTGAAGGCGAGCGCGAAGCCCAACTGCCCGGCGCTGAGCGAGGCATGGTCCTGGATCCACGGCACCCGGGTCGCGAACGAGCCGGTGACGGCACCGTGCACGGTGAACACGGCCGCGACGGCGTACCGCGCGCTCTTCACCCCCTGCTGCTCGCAACCCACGTCTTTCATGGTCCTGCCCCTCCCGGCCGGGTACCGCCCCGCTGCCCGCCGTAAACTATCAGGGACCCTGCCTGATAGATAGAGAGTTATGTGGCCGTCCTGAGCCACGAGGATCTGGGAGGATGCCCGTCATGCCCGCATCACCGAGCACCGCCCGGGCCATCAACGACCGGCTCGCACTGAGCCTGCTCCAGGAGCAAGGCCCGCTGACGGCAGGGCAGTTGAAACAGCTGACCGGGCTGTCCCGGCCGACCGTCGCCGACCTGGTCGAACGGCTCACCGCGTCCGGTCTGATCACGGTGGTCGGCGAGTCGGGCGAGCAGCGCCGGGGGCCGAACGCCCGGCTGTACGGCATCGTCGCCGACCGGGTGTGTCTGGCCGCCCTCGACGTGCGCACCGACAGCGTCTCGGTGCTCGTCTCCGACCTGGTGGGGCGGGTGCTGGCCGACGGGTCGGTGCCGGTGGCACCGGAGGCGGGGGAGGCGGCGGCCGTGGAGCGGGCGGTGGAACTGGTGGAGCGCGCGGCCAAGGAGGCGGGGGCGTCCGGGGACGGGGGGCAACTGCACACCGTGGGCATCGGGGCGCCCGGGCTCATCGATCCGGCCACGGGTGAGCTCCGCGACTCGGCCGGCCTGCCCGGCTGGCACCGCCGGCTGGTCGCCGCCCTCCAGGAACGCTTCCCGCAGGCCCGGGTCAGTGTCGAGAACGAGACCAACCTGGCCGCCCTCGCCGAGCAGCGGGAGGGCGTCGCCCGGGACCGCGACACCTTCGTCCTGCTCTGGCTGGGGGACAGCTGCGGCGCCGCCGTCGTCCTCGACGGCAGCCTGCGCCGCGGTGCCTCCGGTGGCACGGGCGAGATCGGCTTCCTGCCGGTGCCGGGCACGACCGGACTGCCATCGGCGACCGACTGCTCCGGGGGCTACCACTCACTGGTGGGAGCGGCGGCGATCGTGGAGCTGGCGCGGGAATTCGGGGTGGGGTCGGGTGGGTCCTCCGCCGCGTCTGTGGTTGCTGAGGCGGTAAGACGTGCGGGCGACGCCGACTTGGCGGCGCCCCCAAGGGGCGCGGGGAACTGCGCGACCAGCCACGACGGTGCCGCAGTCGACCCTCGACCGAACCTGCCTTCTCTCGCGGAGCACTCCGGCTTTCTCGGTGCCCTTGCCGACCGCATCGCCGTAGGCGTCGCCGCCGTCGTCGCCATCCTGGACCCCGGCTGCGTGGTCCTCGGCGGCGAGGTCGGCCCCGCCGGCGGCACGGCGCTCGCCACCCGGGTCGAGGCGCGGCTCCGCCGCATGTCCCCGCTGGTCACCGAGGTAAGGGCCGGCACCCTGGGCGGCGCGGCCGTCCTGCGCGGCGCCCTGCTCACCGCCCGAGAGCGTGCCCAGGACGAACTCTTCGCGGCGCCGGCCCGCTGACGCCCGCGTTGGGCGGGCCCGGCGACGGGCAAGGGCCGTCGTCACCGCCACCGGGTCCGCTTGAACCCTAAAAGGACTAGACCAGTGGGGTCAATAGGCGTGAATCAGCGTCAAGAGTCCTGGTCCGGGCGCCGGTTGCGCACATGACGGCCCGTCGGGGAAGTCCAGCGGCATGAGCTGTGAGGCACCCCACACGGTCCCCTTGCATGGACCACGATCGGGCGTGGCACACTGGCCGTGTACCAGAAGCAGCGCACTCCGGGGTCGGTGAAACTCCGAACCGGCGGTTACAGTCCGCGACCCGTCCGCTTCCAGCGGCCGGTTGACCAGGTGAAATTCCTGGACCGACGGTTAAAGTCCGGATGGGAGGCAGTGCGCGGCGGGCGAGCATGTACGTGTGCGCGCCGCCGTATCTGGTCTCGTCCCTCGCGGGCGGGACCTTGTCGGCGTCGCCCTCGGAGTGCTTGTCCGTACATTCTGTCGTCCGTCGACAGGCCCCGGAGTCCGTGCCCTATTGAGGCAGGAGGACCCGGGAAGTGTTCACCGGAATCGTCGAAGAGCTGGGTGAGGTCACCGCCGTCGAGAATCTCGGCGACGCCTCCCGTTTCCGGCTCCGTGGCCCCGTCGTGACCGAGGGCGCGCAGCATGGCGACTCCATCGCCGTGAACGGCGTCTGTCTGACCGTCGTGGAGCACGAGGGCGACGAGTTCACCGCCGACGTCATGGCGGAGACCCTCAAGCGTTCCTCCCTCGGCGCCCTGGACGTCGGCTCCCCCGTCAACCTGGAGCGCCCCACCGCGGTCGGCTCCCGCCTCGGCGGCCACATCGTGCAGGGCCACGTCGACGGCACCGGTCAGGTGCTGGCGCGCACGCCCTCCGAGAACTGGGAGATCGTCAAGGTCTCGCTCCCGGCCGACCTCGCGCGCTACGTCGTCGAGAAGGGCTCGATCACGGTCGACGGCATCAGCCTCACCGTCGTCGAGGCCGGCCCCGACTACTTCACCGTCAGCCTCATCCCCACCACCCTCGACCTGACCACGCTCGGCCGCAAGCAGCCCGGCGACCCGGTCAACCTTGAGGTCGACATCGTCGCCAAGTACGTGGAGCGCCTGCTCGCGAACACGCAGGGAGCGGACCGGTGAACTGGCTGAACTCCGAGGCCTTCACCCTCCTCGGCCAGCACATCATCTGGTCCGACATGATCGGCAACATCCTCGGCCTGATCACCCTCGCCCTCGGCTGGCGCCGCTCGCTGCTCACCTGGCCGGTGCAGTTCCTCTCCGGCCTGGTCCTGTTCATCGCCTTCTACGGCCACCTCGCCGGCAGCGCCGGCAAGCAGGTCGTCGTCATGACGGTCGCCCTGTACGGCTGGTGGCAGTGGAACCGCAGCAGGGGCCGGGCCGAGGACGGCGGGGACGGTCACATCGTCCCGCGCTTCGCCACCTGGCGTGAGCGCGGCGCGATGGTCGCCGCCGCGGCCGTCGGCACGATCGCCGTCGCCCTGCTCTTCAAGGCCTACCCGTCCCTGTCCTGGGACCCCTGGCCGGACGCCTACATCTTCGTCGGCACCGTCGTCGCCATGTACGCCCAGGCCCGCGGCATGGTCGAGTTCTGGATCGCCTGGCTCCTGGTCGACGTGGTCGGCGTCCCCCTCAACTTCGCCAACGGCTACGCCTTCTCCGGCTTCGTCTACGTCCTCTACGGCGCGCTCGTCCTGTGGGGCATGCGCGACTGGTGGCTGCGCTCCCGCGAGGGCTCGCGACCCGCTCTGGAAGGAGCACCCGCATGACCGCGGCACCGATCCTGTACAGCACCGACGGCGTCGAGGACCTCACCCTCGACCCGGTCGAGCAGGCCATCGCCGACATCGCGGCCGGCCGCCCGATCGTGGTCGTCGACGACGAGGACCGCGAGAACGAGGGCGACCTCGTCATCGCCGCCGAGAAGATCACCCCCGAGATCGTCGCCTTCATGATGAGCGAGTGCCGCGGCCTGATCTGCGCTCCCATGGAGGGCGAGGAGCTGGACCGGCTCGACCTGCCGCAGATGGTCGGTGACAACACCGAGTCCATGAAGACCGCGTTCACCGTCTCCGTGGACGCCTCCGCCGCGCACGGCGTCACCACCGGCATCTCGGCCGCCGACCGCGCCACCACGCTCCGGCTGCTGGCGAGCGGCCAGGCCGAGCCGGCGGACCTCGTCCGCCCCGGCCATGTCTTCCCGCTGCGCGCCCGGCCCGGCGGTGTCCTGGTCCGCAACGGCCACACCGAGGCCGCCGTCGACCTCGCCCGCCTCGCGGGCCTGCGCCCGGCCGGCGCCATCGTGGAGATCGCCGGCGAGGACGGCCGGATGCTCCGTCTTCCGGAGCTGATCCCGTTCGCCCGCAAGCACGGGCTGACGATCATCTCCATCGCGGACCTGGTCACCTACCGCCGGGCCGCCGCCGAGCCCACCGTCCGCCGCGAGGCCGAGGTCAACCTGCCCACCAAGCACGGCACCTTCACGGCGTACGGCTACCGCTCCACAACCGACGGCGTCGAGCATGTCGCCCTCGTCCACGGCGAGATCGGCGACGGCGAGGACGTCCTGGTCCGGGTCCACTCCGAGTGCCTCACCGGGGACGTCTTCGGCTCCGCCCGCTGCGACTGCGGACCCCAGCTCGACGCCGCCCTGGACCGTATCCAGGACGAGGGCCGGGGCATCGTCGTCTACCTGCGCGGACACGAGGGCCGGGGCATCGGGCTGCTGTCCAAGCTGCGCGCGTACGAACTCCAGGAGCGCGGCCGCGACACCCTCGACGCCAACCTCGAACTCGGCCTGCCCGCCGACGCCCGCGACTACGGCGCCGGCGCCCGGATCCTGGCCGATCTCGGGGTGCGCAGCGTCCGCCTGATGACCAACAACCCCGACAAGAGCGAAGCGCTGCTGAGCCACGGGCTCAAGATCAGCGGGCGCGAGCCGATGCCCGTACAGGCGGGCGAGCACAACCTCCGCTACCTGCGCACCAAGCGGGACCGGATGGGCCACGACCTGCCCTGGCTGGACACCCCGGCCGTGGCGGCGTGCGGCAACCAGTAACCGTGGCCACCTGCGGCCACCATGAGAGAAACAGCACTGAGGAGAGACGTGAGCGGCAAGGGTGCACCTGAACTGTCCGTACGCAATGTCAGCGACCTGCGGGTCGCCGTCATCGCGTCCCAGTGGCACGAGAAGGTGATGGACGGACTGGTGGACGGCGCCCTGCGCGCCCTGCGCGACCTGGGGATCGACGAGCCGACCCTGCTCCGGGTCCCCGGCAGCTGGGAGCTCCCGGTCGCCGCCAAGGTCCTCGCCGGGCGCGGCTACGACGCGATCGTCGCCCTCGGTGTCGTCATCCGCGGCGGCACCCCGCACTTCGAGTACGTGTGCCAGGGCGTCACCCAGGGCCTCACCCAGGTCTCCGTCGAGACCGGCGTCCCGGTCGGCTTCGGCGTGCTCACCTGCGACGACGAGGAGTCGGCCCTGGACCGCGCCGGTCTCGCGGGCTCCAACGAGGACAAGGGCCACGAGGCGGTGACGGCGGCGGTGGCCACGGCGGCCACCCTCCGCTCAGTATCTGAACCCTGGCACTGAGCGACGCGGCAATTGGCGTAGTCTGGCGCTCACCATGTCCAACAAGACTTTCGAGGAGCTCTTCACCGAGCTCCAGCACAAGGCCGCCCACGGCGACCCCGCCACCTCCCGCACCGCCGAGCTGGTCGGCAAGGGGGTCCATGCCATCGGCAAGAAGGTCGTCGAGGAGGCCGCCGAGGTCTGGATGGCCGCCGAGTACGAGGGCAAGGAAGCGGCCGCCGAGGAGATCTCGCAGCTGCTCTACCACGTCCAGGTGATGATGGTCGCCCGCGGTATCTCGCTGGACGACGTCTACGCCCACCTGTAAAACCCCTTTCAGACACCCCCCTTTCGAAGCGAAGGAAGCCGACCTCATGCTGCGCATCGCCGTCCCCAACAAGGGTTCCCTCTCAGGACCTGCGGCGGACATGCTGCATGAGGCCGGCTACCGACAGCGCCGGGAGTCCAAGGAACTCCGCATCGTCGACCCGGTCAACGACGTCGAGTTCTTCTACCTCCGCCCCCGCGACATCGCCATCTACGTCTCCTCCGGCCGCCTCGACATCGGCATCACCGGCCGTGACCTGCTCGTCGACTCCGGTGCCAACGCCGAGGAGATCCTGCCGCTCGGCTTCGCCCGCTCCACCTTCCGCTTCGCCTCCAAGCCCGGCGAGGCGACCGGCCTGGCGGACCTGAAGGGCAAGACGGTCGCCACCTCCTACGAGGGGATCGTCGCCAAGCACCTCGCCGACAACGGCGTCGACGCCTCCGTCGTCCACCTCGACGGCGCCGTCGAGACCGCCATCGAGCTGGGCGTCGCCGAGGTCATCGCCGACGTCGTCGAGACCGGCACCAGCCTGCGCAACGCCGGCCTGGAGGTCTTCGGCGAGCCGATCATGAAGTCCGAGGCGATCGTCATCCGGCGCACCGGCGCCGACGCCGAGGAGGCTGCTGAGACGAAGGTTCAGCAGTTCCTGCGCCGTCTCCAGGGCGTCCTGGTCGCCCGGACGTACGTGATGATGGACTACGACTGCCGTGTCGAGCAGCTGGAGAAGGCCGTCGCCCTCACCCCCGGCCTGGAGTCGCCGACCGTCTCCCCGCTGCACAACGAGGGCTGGGTCGCCGTCCGCGCCATGGTCCCCACCAAGGACGCCCAGCGGATCATGGACGACCTGTACGACATCGGCGCCCGCGCCATCCTGACCACGGCCATCCACGCCTGCCGCCTCTGAGGCCCCGCGCGAGATGTCCGAGCTTCCTTCCCTGCCCGTCACCTTCCGGCCGGGCCTCACCCGCGTGATCCTGCTCACCGCAGGCGTCGCGATCTTCGCCACCATATCCGGGGTCGCACTGCTCCTTGAGCAGCTGGGCCCGGGCGAGAAGCTCAGCTTCGTCGTCACCGGTGCGCTGATCTTCTGGGTGCTGGCCCGGCTGGCCCGGGTGAAGGTGGTCGCCGACGAGTCCGGGGTCACCGTCGTGAACATCGCCGGCAAACGGCGCCTGGAGTGGGCGGAGATCCTCCAGGTGAACCTCCGCCCGGGTGACCCGTGGGTGTTCCTCGACCTCAGCGACGGCACCAGCCTGCCCGCCCTCGGCATCCAGCCGGGCATCGCCAAGCAGCGCGCCATCGCCGACGCCAGGGCCCTGCGCGCCCTCGCCGAGGCCCACACGAGCCACGACCCCGAACAGCATCAGGGCTGAAATCACGCAACTTCGGGGCCGTCTCCGGGCCGCCGCCCCTGCCGCACCGGCCCATGTCTTGATTAATCTGTTGGCGGAGGCTTTTCACGTCCCGCCTCCACCCCTGTCGCGCGCCCGGCGCACAGGGGTTCCTGCTACCCGAGGAGTGACCCTCTCCGGCGATGGACGGATCGTCCTGTAGTACCTGCGCCGCCCCCTCCCGACATACCGCGGACCGCCTTTCCGGAGTCCGCGAAGCCTCGGAGGCGGCGGCATCATGACCACCCCCCTGCTGCTCCTGGCAGCCGCGTTCCTGCTCATCCTCGCCAACGGCTTCTTCGTCGCCGCCGAGTTCGGCCTCGTGACCGTGGAGCGACCCGAGGCCGAGAAGGCCGCCGCCGACGGCGACAAGCGCGCCCGTACGGTCGTCGAGTCGCTGAAGGAGCTCTCCTTCCAGCTCTCCGGCACCCAGCTCGGCATCACCATCACCTCCCTGGTCGTCGGCATGCTCGCCGAACCGGCGCTGGCCGAGCTGCTGCGCGGCCCGCTCACCGCGACCGGCCTCCCCGACGGCGCCGTCTCCGGCATCGCCGTCGTGGTCGGCATGCTGCTCGCCTCGGCGATCCAGATGGTGATCGGCGAACTCGTGCCCAAGAACTGGGCGGTCTCCAAGCCCCTCCAGGTCGCGCGCGTCGTCGCCGGCCCGCAGGCCCGCTTCTCCCGCCTGTTCCGGCCGGTCATCGCCGCGCTGAACACGGTCGCCAACCGGCTCGTCCGCGCCCTCGGCGTCGAACCCGCCGAGGAGCTGGCCTCCGCCCGCACCCCCGGCGAACTGGTCTCCCTGGCCCGGCACTCCGCCCAGGCCGGCGCCCTGGAACAGGACACGGCCGACCTGTTCGTCCGCACCCTGTCCCTGGGCGAGCTGACCGCCCAGCACGTCATGACCCCCCGGGTGAAGGTCAGCGCCCTCCAGGACACGGCGACCGCCGAGGACGTCGTCAACCTCACCCGGGCCACCGGACTGTCCCGCTTCCCGGTCTACCGGGAGAAGATCGACGAGATCGTCGGCATGGCCCACCTCAAGGACGCGCTGGCCGTTTCGGTCCACGACCGGCTGCGCACCCCGGTCGGCCGCATCGCCCGCAAGGCCCTGCTGGTCCCCGAGACCCTCCCGGTCCAGCCGCTCCTCGCCCGGCTGCGCTCCGAGCAGCCCATCGCGGTCGTCGTCGACGAGTACGGCGGCACGGCCGGAGTGGTCACCCTGGAGGACATCGTCGAGGAGCTCGTCGGCGAGGTCCGCGACGAGCACGACAGCCCGGACGCACCGGAACTCGCCGCCGCCCCCGCCCAGGACGGCAAGCCCGCCTGGGACGTCGACGGCAGCGTCCGTGTCGACATCCTCCAGCGGATAGGCCTCGACGTGCCCGAGGGCCCGTACGAGACGGTCGCCGGCCTGGTCGCCGACCTGCTCGGCCGCATCCCGGCGCCGGGCGACCGGGCGGAGCTGCCCGGCTGGCGGCTGTCGGTCCGCAGGGTCGGCCACTACCGCGCGGAACGGGTCCGCCTGGTCCGCACCGCCCCCGCCGTCGCGGAGGCCACCCGATGAGCGTCCTCCAACTGGTCTTCGCCGGGCTGCTGGTCCTGGCCAACGGCTTCTTCGTCGGCGCCGAGTTCGCCCTCGTCTCCGTCCGCCGCAGCCAGATCGAGCCCCTGGGCACGGCCCGGGCCCGCCAGGTCCTCTACGGCCTGGAACGCCTCCCGCAGATGATGGCCGCGGCCCAGTTCGGCATCACCGTCTGCTCGCTGACGCTGGGCGCGGTGGCCGAACCCACGGTGGCCCACCTGCTGGAGCCGCTGTTCGAGGCCGTCCACCTGCCCGACGACATGATCCACCCGCTGGGCTATGTGATCGCGCTCGCCGCGGTCGTCTTCTTCCACCTGGTCATCGGCGAGATGGTGCCGAAGAATCTCGCGATGGCGGCGCCGGAGAAGGCGGCGCTGTGGCTGAGCCCCGGCCTGGTGGCGTTCGCCCGTGTGTGCCGGCCGATCACGGTCGCCCTCGGCGCCTGCGCCCAGGGCATCCTGAAGCTCTTCCGGGTGGAGCCGAAGGACGAGGTCGAGGCCGTCGTCACCAGCGAGCAGCTCAACCGGCTCCTGGAGGACTCCGGCCAGGCGGGTCTCCTCGACCCCGAGGAGCAGGAGCGCCTGGAGGACGCGCTGGAACTGGGCTCCCGCCCGGTGACGGACGTGCTTCTGCGCCGCGAGTCCCTGATCACGGTCCCGCCGTCGGTCACCCCGGGCCAGATCGTCGAGCTCACCGCGCGCACCGGCTACTCCCGCTTCCCGGTCGCGGCCGAGTCCGGCGCCTTCATGGGCTACGTGCACGTGAAGGACGTACTCGACCTGGAGGACTCGGACCGGGCGGTGCCGCAGCAGATATGGCGGCCGATGACGACGTTGCGGGCCGAGCTGCCCCTGGACGACGCGCTGACGGTGATGCGCCGGGCGGCGACCCACCTGGCCCAGGTGGCCGACGCGAACGGCAGGGTGCTGGGCCTGGCGGCGCTGGAGGACGTCCTGGAGCTGCTGGTCGGCGAGGTGACGGACCCGGCACACCGGGATCAGCCGACAACACCGCCGAGAACTCCGGAGCCGAGGGCGAGCGGGGAGCCGGAGGAAGTGACGGTGGGCTGAGCGTTGCGGGGAGCTGCGGGCGGGTGGGGGCTGGCCGCGCAGTTCCCCGCGCCCCTTACGGGGCGCTGCCCAGCCGCTCCTCTCACAGCCACCCAGCTGCGGGCAGGCGTGCCGCAGGGCGGCACGGGTGGGCGCAGCGGCACCCTGCCAGCGCCGGTAAGCGTCCCCCCGCCCCCAGCTACATCCCGGCTGCCGGATCCTGCGGCCCCCGCCCCGACAGCACCTCCCCGTACGCCTGCATCAGGTCCGGCAGTCGCAACGTCGCCAGGTCGTCCCGCGACAGCACCCCCGGATACGCGGACAACCGCAGATCCCGGTACGCACAGCTCTTCTCGTACAGCGTCCGCAGAAACCGCCCGTTGCCCAGCTCGTCGATCCAGCCCTGGTCCACCACGTGCCCGGCGATCGACCGCAGCTCCTCCAGCGCCTCCTCGTCCCACGCGTCCCCGTTCTCGGCGGCCAGCACCTCGCCGATCGAGGTCAGTTCGAGGGGGCGGTAGGAGGGAAAGTCCACGCGGGTCGTGAAGCGGGAGGACAGCCCAGGGTTGGCGGCCAGCAGGCGGTCCATGCCCTCGGGGTAGCCGGCCAGGATCACCACCAGGTGGTCGCGGTTGTCCTCGGCCCGCTTCAGCAGCACCTGCAGCGCCTCGTCGCCGTACGCGTCCCCCTTTCCGTAGCCGGAGTTGGAGAGTGAGTAGGCCTCGTCGACGAACAGCACCCCGCCGATCGCGGAGTCGATCAGCTCGTTCGCCTTCACGGCGGTCTGGCCCAGGTACTCACCGACCAGGTCGGCGCGCTGGGCCTCCACCAGGTGGTCGCCGCCCAGCAGCCCCAGCGCGTAGAACACCCGGCCCAGGATGCGGGCGACGGTGGTCTTCCCGGTGCCCGACGGCCCGGAGAAGACGAAGTGGCGTTTCGGCGGCTGTACCGGCAGCCCCTGCCCGGCCCGCAACCGGGCCATGTTCAACTGCGCGGACAGCGCCTTGACCTGCCGCTTCACGGGCTCAAGACCGACCATGCGCTCCAGCTCGGCGAGCGCCTCCTCAAGTAACGCGGGGTCGGTCGGCCCGGCCGGCAGCGGAGGCGACGGCACGACCTTCTCGCGCACCGCCGGGTCGATCACCGACGGCATCGCCCCGGCCGGCGGCTCCGGTTCCCCGAACCGCAGATCCCGCCCCTCGGTGCCGAAGAGCGGGTCGAGCATGTCGGGCCCGTCCACGACGTCCTGCCCGGCGCCGGTGAGGGTGATCGCCGCGAAGTCGGCCGTGTCGTCGTACCCGTCGCCCTCGGCTATCGCGGCCAGGCGCGCGGAGGTGTCCATGAAGGCGGGGTCGACGCGGTGCACGGCCCGGTAGAGGGGGAGCGCGGCGGCGCTGCGGCCGGTGCCCTCGTGCGCCCGCGCCAGCCAGTAGCGCAGCTCCTTGCGCTGCGGCTGCTCGCTGCGGCACCGCATCAGCGCCGCGGAGAGCAGCGGTTCGGCCTGGCCGTACATTTCGAGGCGGACCCGGGCCATGCCGCCGAACAGGCCCGCCTCGATGCCGAGCATGGGGTCGTCGAGGAGCGGGTCGGTGTGCCGTATCAGCTGCTCCCAGTCCTTGACCAGGTAGGCCCGGCAGGCGTGCAGGAAGCGGACCTGGGGGTCGGCGTCCACCGGCGGGAGCCCGGCGAGGGCCCGGTCGAGCTCCGGGACGTGCCGGCCGTCCAGCCAGTGCGAGGCGTGGGCGAGCAGGAGGTCGCGCGGGCTCTCGAGCACCGGCTGCACCCACCAGCCCAGCCAGTACCAGGAGTTGAGCGTGCGGCGATGCCGGCCGCGCTGTTCGCCGAAACGGTCCCGGTGCCGGAACATCCGCAGCAGTGCGGTCGTCGTGTCGACGCGCAACGCGTGCAGCCCGAGCCAGCCGTCGGCCATCCCGGGATCCATCCGCACCGCGGTGCGGAACTCCTCCTCGGCCTGCGGATAGGCGCCCATCGTGTAGGCGTCCACGCCTCGCAGCCAGGCGAGGTCGGCCGGGGCCTCGGGGCCCTGCGTGCCGAAATCCATCACGTCCCCCACAAACCGTGCCCCCGTGGTTGGCCCCCGGGCTCCCCCCGATGGCCGCCGTTGGTCGAACCGCTGTGCCGCGGACCGGAGTTGCAGGTGCGCGAAGCAGCCGTTCGAAGGTCGCACCGAGGGCATCGTACCTGCGGTTCCACCGCCCGCCGAAGGGTGCCGCACAGGCCGTTTGGCGAGGTGGGGGCAGACAGGGCGCACACGGCATGGTGACCGAGGGTGAGCAGAAGGGCGCACGCGGCGCACACAAAAGGGGTAAAGGGCAGAACGAAGCCCCCGATCACGGGGGAACAACCGGGGGCTTCGCGTCTGCAGGGCGGCCCTCAATGGCCGCACATTCAGAACGTAAGTCCTGTACGGCCCCCGGGTCAAGCCGAGTTGAGGTACTCGGGCAACTTCCTGGAGGCGCTTCTTCACAAGTTCAGCACACAGCGGACGGTCCATCACGGTGGGTGACGACCTGGTCCGGTCCAACCGTCTTCACCAGCCCCGGCAGCACCTCATATCCCTTCTGTGACTGTGTCACCAGAAGGTCGGCGTACGGCCTTGAGGGGTCCTCGGAAAAGTGTTCGCGTTCCGCCCTGACCCACTCGGCCCAGAAGTCCCGCTGTTCCTCGCCGTCCCGTGCCCTGCCCCGCGTCCAGGACTCCTCGTGCGGCAGCTCCATCCACAGCAGCCGCGCCAGAAAGGGGCGCAGTGCCCGGCGGCCGGCACCGACGCCCTCGACGAGGATCACCGGGGCCGGTGGCAGCGGGCGGGGCGGGCCGAAGCTGCGGGTGCGCCAGTCGTAGGGGGAGTAGTGCGCGGTCCCGCCGTGGCCGAGCGGTTCGATCACCTGGGTCAGCAGACGGCCGGTCCAGGCGAAGAGCTCCTCGTGGCTGGCGATGTCGTCGAGGTGCAGCACCGGCGCTCCGCCCAGGGCGGTGGCCAACTGTCCGGCGAACGTGGTCTTCCCGGACCCGGCGTGCCCGTCGACGCCGACGAGGCGGACCGGGCCGCAGGAGGGCGGCAGGGCCCGGAGTGCTGAGGCGAGGTGGTGAATGGCCGTTCCCGGGTGAGCTGTGGTGTGGGGTGTTTTCCGGAAACATTCTAGTAGTGCGGCGCATAGCGGGCGTCCGCGGCCCAGAGGAAGTCGCGGCTTGAACTAATTTCTGGCCGTTCTCCACCGCCCCCATTAATATTTCCGACCGGCTGACCGATATGTCGACCTCGCGTGTTTCCGGCGCGCCCGCCCCTGAGTAGGGTGCCTTCAGCGCACACGCGTCGAACGGGGACGGACAGGGGAAGATGGCCGCGGAGTTATTCGAGGGGCAGTACGTATGGCATCCGGCGGCCGACGACCGCTTGCTCGCGAGCGTATACGTGGACGTGCGCGCCGGAAGATATCTGAGTGCCCGTGAGGCGCTGGCCGAGACGCGCGCCGACTTCGCCCTGCGCGCCCACCGCTGCCTGGTCCTCGCCTCCGAGGCGGCCGGCACCGACCTGGTGGAGCGGTGGCTGGCCGAGGAACCGGGCCCCGAGTCCACGCTGATGTGGGCCCGGGTGGCCGTGCAGCGGGCGATCCGGGCGGCCGACGCCCGTGACGAGCGGGCCGAGGCGCTGGAGCGGATCGCCCTCGCCGCCTGCGACCGGGCCAGTGCCATGAACCCCGCCGACCCCACGCCCTGGGCCGCCAAGCTGGCCATGGCCCGGCTGCACCGCCCGCACGACCCCGCCCCCGGCGGCCTGCTGACCTCCCCGCCAGGCCCCTGGCGGCTGTTCGCGCACACCCTCGCCCTCGACCCCTGGCACCGCGAGGCCCACCACCGCTTCCTGTCCTTCTTCTTCACCCGGTACGGCGGCTCGGTCAACGCGGCCTGGGACGTCGCCGCCTTCCTCGCCCAGCGGGCCCCCGCCGGCTCGGCGCTGCGACTGCTGCCACTGGTCGCGCTGGTGGAGAGCCACAACCCCACCCAGCTGCTCGCCGAGCGGGTCTGGGAACAGCCGCAGTGGCGCAGCACCGCGTTGTCGATCTACCACAACTGGCTGCCCACGGTGGCCGGATACCGCTTCACCCCGGTGCTCGACCTGGCCTACCTCGCGCACGCGCTGGTCATGGCCCGGTGCGAGTTCGAGGCCCGGGCGGTCTTCACGGCCATGGGGCCGTACGCCTCACGCATGCCCTGGAGCGTCTTCGGCGAACCGGCCGACCAGCTCTCCCGGGCCCGCCGCGCCTGCGGCCTGCCCATCCCCTCCTAGAGTCCTAGAGAAAGGCTGGCACGTGTCAGAACGCACAGCGGACCCCGTCCCGCTCGACGACGACGCGACCCTGCACGCGATGGGTTATCCGCGGAAACTCACCCGCCGATTCCAGGCGTTCGACAATTTCGCCATCTCCTTCACCATCATCAATATCCTCTCCGGAATTTTCTCGTCCTTCGGATTCGGTATGAACGCGGGCGGCCCCCGCATTCTCGTGTTCGGCTGGATCGGCGTCTGCGTGATGGTGCTGTGCATCGGCGCCGCCATGGCGGAAGTGGCCTCCGCATATCCGACGAGCGGCGCCCTGTATTTCTCCGCCGGCAAACTCGCCAAACGGCACAAGGGTGCCTGGTCCTGGTACACGGGCTGGCTGAACTTCGTGGGCCAGATCGGCGGCACCGCGGCCACCGGCTACGCGGCCGCCACCTTCATCCAGGCCTTCGTCGCCCTCCAGTGGCCCTCGTACACGCCGACCACTCACCAGACGGTCCTGATCACGGCCCTGATCATCGTCGTCCAGGGCCTCGCCAACACCTACACCGTGCAGCTCGTCGCCGTACTGAACCGGATTTCCGTCTGGTGGCTGCTGATCGGACTCGTGGTGATCGTGAGCACACTGATCGTGATGCCGGGCCACCACCAGTCCGCGTCCTTCGTGACGCATTTCGTGAACAACACCGGCTTCACCAACGGCCTTTACGGCGGCCTGCTCGGGCTCCTGGTCACCAGCTGGACCTTCACCGGCTTCGACGGCAGCTTCCACATGTCCGAGGAAACCGTCCAGGCGACCGTCAACGCCCCCAGAGGGATCATCCGGTCCATCGGCTATTCGGCGATCACCGGCCTGGTCCTGATGCTCGCGCTGGTCTACAGCATCGGCGACTACGCCAAGGTGGCGAGCTCCTCCGCGCCGCCCGTCCAGATCCTCATCGACGGACTGGGCATGGGCTGGGCCAAGGCGATGCTGCTCGTCGTCATCGGCGCCATGCTCTTCTGCGGCCTCGCCAACCTCACCAGCAACACCCGGCAGATCTTCGCCTTCTCCCGGGACGGCGCCATGCCCGGCTCCCGTCTGTGGCACTCGGTCTCGCCCCGCACCCGGACCCCCGTCAAGGCCGTCTGGCTCGCGGTGGCCTGCTCGGTCGCCCTGGTGGTGCCGGGCTGGTGGTCGCACACGGCGTTCACCGCGATCGTCAGCGTCAACGTCGTCGGCCTGTTCCTCGCCTATGCCGTGCCGGTGTTCCTGCGGCTGCGCCTGGGCGACGACTTCCAGCCGGGGCCGTGGAACCTGGGCCGCTGGAGCAGGCCGGTCGGCTGGCTGGCGGTGACCTGGATCCTGCTCAGCAGCGTCCTGTTCATGCTGCCGCAGGCCTCGCCGATCACCGTCGACTCGTTCAACTACGCGCCGATCGCGCTGGCCGCGGTCCTGGTCGTGGCCACGGTCTGGTGGTTCGCCACCGCCCGCCGCCGCTTCCAGGGCCCGGTCAGCTACGGCCGCCCCGACGAGGTCGCCGCGATGGACCTCATCTGAGCAGTCCGGACGGATCCGGTCCGAACGGTCCGAAGGAGGCCCCGGCGACCGCGCCGGGGCCCTTTCGGTGGACGAGACCAATATTGGTGGGCGTGGCATGAGCGGAAGTGCTGGCAGGGGCATGGCGCCTGCTCCATAGTTGCCCCACAGCCTCTTGCTCCGGATCAGCCGTGACGCGCACACCTGGGGGTCCTCCACCCATGAGCAGAGCCGAACAGCCGTCCCGCAGAACCGTTCTGGCAGCCGCCGCCTCCGTCGCGGCGGCTGCCGTGGCCCAGGGCGTGGTCCCCGCGGTGCCCGCGGTCGCCGCGCCGGAGACCGACGCCGACGAGACCGCCCGGACCGAGACCCGCCGGACCGGGAGCGGCCGGACCGGGAGCGGCCGGACCGGCCACGGCCGGGACGGCACCCGCCCGATCGACTACCGCTCCTGGACGACCTACAGCGACTGGAAGACCGGCACCGTCAAGGGCGTCGGCGCCGTCGCCGGCGACCGGCCCGGCGTGGTGATCGGCACCCCGGCCGGCACCACCTCCTACACCGACCCGCACACCGGCACCACCGGCACCTGGGAGTACGCCACCTGGACCGGCCCGGTGCACCGGCCGGCCGTCCCCGCCACCGAGACCATCGCCTCCTGGAACGCGGACACCCCGGCCGGCACCTGGATCAAGGTCGAGCTGCACGGCACCTACTCCGACGGCACCGACACCCCCTGGTACGTGATGGGCCGCTGGGCGGCCGGCGACCAGGACATCAAGCGGACCTCGGTGGACGGCCAGACGGACGGCAAGAGCACCATCTGGACCGACACCTTCGCCATCGACGACGCCACCACGGGCCTGCGCCTCGCCTCGTACCAGCTGCGCCTGACCCTCTACCGCAAGCCCGGCACCAAGCTCACCCCGACCGTCTGGCGGCTCGGCGCCATGGCCTCCGACATCCCGGACCGCTTCACCGTCCCCGCCTCCACCCCGGGCCTGGCCCAGGAACTCAAGGTCCCGCGCTACTCCCAGGAGATCCACAAGGGCCAGTACCCCGAGTACGACAACGGCGGCGAGGCCTGGTGCAGCCCCACCTCCTCGCAGATGATCGTCGAGTACTGGGGCGGCCGCCCCACCCCCACGCAGCTGGCCTGGGTCGACCCGTCGTACACCGACCCCCAGGTCTGCTACGCGGCCCGCTACACCTACGACTACCAGTACGGCGGGTGCGGCAACTGGCCCTTCAACGCCGCCTACGCGTCGACGTACCTGGACCTCCAGGGCGTGATAACGCGACTGGCCTCGCTCACCGACCTGGAGACCCTGATCGCGGCCGGCATCCCGGCCATAACGTCACAGTCGTTCCTCGCGTCGGAGCTGACCGGTGCCGGATACGGCACCTCCGGGCACCTGATGACCGTGATCGGCTTCACCGCGGACGGCGACGTGATCGCCAACGACCCGTTCTCGGCCACCGACGACGCGGTCCGACGGGTCTATCTGCGGCGGGAGTTCGAGAACATCTGGCTGCGGACCAAGCGGTACAACGCCAGTGGCAAGGTCGTCTCCGGCACCGGGGGCGTCTGCTATCTGTACTTCCCGGCCTGTCCGACCGCGGCCCAGCTCAAGGCTCTCGCGGCGGTCGGCGTGCGCTGACCGGGCACGACGGCGGCCCCCGGGCACCCCGGGGGCCGCTGTCCTGTGACCAAGCTCTCCGCCGCAAAAGCCGCAATCAATGGCATGGTGGACGTCATGACCACGCACTCCGCCACCACCGCCCGTGCCCGTACCGGCGGCCCCAAGGACGACGGCCCGAAGGTTCTGGAACACGTCATGGGCTGGACCCTTGTCGTGGTCATCGCCATGTTGGTAACTCAACTCGGTCTGCTGTGACCTGACCCACGACCCGACCTGACATACTGCGGATGTCCCGCAGCCCGTTGAGACCAGGGTCGAAATTGAATATCAGTCAACAGCGTGCCGCCGCCCGTCCCCGGGCGCGCGGCACCGAGCGTTCCGTGGCTCGTCGTGCTGAACTCATCGCCATCGGGCGGAAGTTGTTCGCCGACACCTCCTACGATGCGCTCTCCATGGACGACATCGCCAAGCAGGCGCATGTCGCCAAAGGGCTGATCTACTACTACTTCCAGTCCAAGCGCGGCTACTACCTGGCGATCATCCAGGACTCCGTCGCCGACCTGGTCACCTACGCCGCGAGCGGCCTGGAACTGCCCCAGACGGACCGCGTCCACCGCACCATCGACAGCTATCTGCGCTATGCGGAGCACCACCAGGCCGCGTACCGCACGATCGTCAGCGGCGGTGTCGGCTTCGACACCGAGGTGCACGCCATCCGGGACGGGGTGCGCGAGGCGATCGTCGCGACCATCGCGGAGGGCGCCTACGGCCGTACCGACATCGCCCCGCTCGCCAGGACCGGCCTGCTCGCCTGGCTGTGCAGCGTGGAGGGCGCCACCCTCGACTGGATCGACCGGCCCGTACTCTCCCGCGAAACCCTGTGCGAGCTGCTGGTCAAGACGCTCGGCGGCACCCTGCGCGCCATCGAGGAACTGGACCCGTCCTACCGCGCCCCGGCCCCGGCCCGCCGGGACACCTGACGCGGAAGGGGCGGAGGGCTCGTGGTCCCCCCGCCCCAAGTCCCCCGTGAAGGGGGCTAGTTGATGGACTTGATCAGCTCACCGTTGGTGGTGTCGCCGCTCAGCTCCCAGAAGAAGGTGCCGCCCAGGCCCTGCTGGTTCTTGTAGGTCATCTTGGTCGCGATGGTCGACGGAGTGTCGTAACTCCACCAGTCGCTGCCGCACTTGGCGTACGCCGTGCCGCCCACCGTGCCGGTCGCCGGGCACTTGGTCTTGAGCACCTTGTAGTCGTCGATGCCCTGCTCGTACGTCCCCGCCGCCGGGCCGGTCGCCGTACCGCCGGGGGCCGCCTGGGTGACGCCGGTCCAGCCGCGGCCGTAGAAGCCGATGCCGAGCAGCAGCTTGGCCGCCGGGATGCCGAGGCCCCTGAGCTTGGCGATGGTCGCCGAGGTGTAGAAGTTCGCCGTCGGGATGCCGGAGTAGGAGTTCAGCGGCGAGTGCGGGGCCGTCGGGCCGGTCGTCGCCCAGGCGCCGAAGTAGTCGTACGTCATCGGGTTGTACCAGTCGACGTACTGCGCGGCGCCCGCGTAGTCCGCCGCGTCGATCTTGCCGCCGCTGGTGGCGTCGGCGGTGATCGCGGCCGTGACCAGCGAGCCGCTGCCGAACTTCGAACGCAGCGCCGCCATCACGTTCCGGAAGGCGTCCCGGCCGCTGGTGTCGCACGTGTTGCCGCAGGCGTTCGGGTACTCCCAGTCGATGTCGATGCCGTCGAAGACGCCCGCCCACTTGGAGTTCTTCACCAGGTCGTAGCAGGACTGCGCGAAGGCGGTGGGGTTCTTGGCCGCCTCGCCGAAGCCGCTGGACCAGGTCCAGCCGCCGAAGGACCAGAGGATCTTGAGGTTCGGGTGCTTCTTCTTCAGCTTCAGCAGCTGGTTGAAGTTGCCGCGCAGCGGCTGGTCCCAGGTGTCCGCGACGCCGTCCACGGACTCGGCTGCGGTGTAGGTCCGGTCGGTCGCCGCGTACGAGTCGCCCATCGCGCACTTGCCGCCGGTGACGTTGCCGAAGGCGTAGTTGATGTGCGTGAGCTTCGCGGCCGAGCCGGAGGTCTCGACGTTCTTGACCAGGTAGTTGCGCTGGTAGGTGCCCCATTCCGTGAAGTAGCCGACGACCTTGGAGCCGGCTTTCACCTGGGGAGCGGACGGGGCGGCCGCGGACGCGGTGCCCGCGCCGGCCAGCAGCCCGGCGCCGAGGACGGCGCAACAGGCCGCGGAGAGCAGCGCCCGGAACCGGGAGCGGTGAGTGGTGTGCATCGGGTGTCTCCTCCTGGGGGAGAGGGGAACGCGCGCCGATTGGCATGAACGCGGTAAAGCGTTGGTCATGAACCTTAGGAGGACTAGACCAGTCAGGTCAATGGTTCGGACCAATTTCGCGGGTTTCGAATGTTGGCCTGGAAATCCTGAAGTAAGCGGTCGTTAACTGGTGACGGGAGGTCCCCGATCGGGCATACTCACTGCGCAGCCGCAGGTCAGCAGCTTCCGAGACCCGGAACGCCGACCTCGGCCGCACCCGAACGACAGGCGGAACCGCCCCTATCCCGCGGGCCGTGACCGCTGCTGCCCGACAGGGAGGAGACCGACGCCATGTCCGACCGCGACCCGCAGCCGGTGGAGCGTCAACTGCCGACGGACGAGGCGAGGGACCTGCTCGCGCTGGTCCGGGAGATCGCCCGGCGTGAGATCGCGCCGAAGGCGGCCGAGGAGGAGGACGCCGGGCGCTTCCCGCGCGAGGCCTTCACCCTGCTCTCCGGGTCAGGCCTGCTCGGCCTGCCCTACGACTCCGAGTACGGCGGCGGCGACCAGCCCTACGAGGTCTACCTCCAGGTCCTGGAGGAGCTGGCCGCGGCCCGTCTCACCGTCGGCCTCGGCGTGAGCGTGCACACCCTCGCGAGCTACGCGCTCGCCGCCTACGGCACCAAGCAGCAGCAGGTCGAGCACCTGCCCGCGATGCTCGGCGGCGGCCTGCTCGGCGCCTACTGCCTCTCCGAGCCGGCCTCCGGTTCGGACGCGGCCTCCCTGCGCACCAGGGCCGTCCGGGACGGCGACTCCTGGGTGATCAACGGCACCAAGGCCTGGATCACGCACGGCGGCATCGCCGACTTCTACACGGTCATGGCCCGCACCGGCGCCGAGGGCTCGCACGGGATCACCGCCTTCCTGGTCCCCGGCGACGCCGCGGGCCTCAGCGGCGCGGTGCCCGAGAAGAAGATGGGCATGAAGGGCTCGCCCACCGCCCAGGTCCACTTCGACGATGTCCGGGTCTCCGACGAGCGCCGCCTCGGCGAGGAGGGCCAGGGCTTCGCCATCGCCCTCTCGGCGCTGGACTCCGGCCGGCTCGGCATCGCGGCCTGCGCGATCGGTGTGGCCCAGGCGGCCCTGGACGAGGCGGTCGGCTACGCCACCGGGCGACGGCAGTTCGGCCACCCCATCTCCGACTTCCAGGGCCTGCGCTTCATGATCGCCGACATGGCCACCCAGATCGAGGCCGGCCGGGCCCTCTATCTCGCGGCGGCCCGGCTGCGCGACGCGGGCCGCCCGTTCGCCAAGCAGGCCGCCATGGCCAAGCTGCACTGCACCGACACCGCGATGAAGGTGACCACCGACGCCGTCCAGATACTCGGCGGCTACGGCTACACCGCGGACTTCCCGGTCGAGCGCTACATGCGCGAGGCCAAGGTCCTGCAGATCGTGGAGGGCACCAACCAGATCCAGCGGATGGTCATCGCCCGTCATGTGGCGGGGCCGGAAAGTCGCTGAGGTCGCTGAACTGCCCGCGGGTGACCGTCGGGGCCGCCAGCCTGACCCACTCCGGGTCGTGGCGGCCCGGCAGGGCGCGGCCCCGGTCGGCCCAGGTCCGCATCAGATCTCGGTAGATGGGCGGATCCTGCGGCACGGGCGGCGGCAGCGATGCCGCGGGCGGGGGCACGAAGATCCGGCGCTGACGGCCGAGGGCGGTGTAGGTGGTCGTCATGCCCGGCCAACGCGGGGGCGGCCGCCCTGGTCACCGCTCTCCCGAATCGTGCGTGAGTTCGTGGACGTCCGTTCCCGGATCTGGCCTCTCCCTGTTTTCTGACGTACCGTCAGCCGGACCGTCTCCAGCCTCCGGAAGGCCATGCCGTGTCTGTCGCCTCAGGGTCGTTCAGTCACTCGCACGGGTGGCGTCGATCGATTGCGTGCGCGGGTGGGGAACGTGGTAGCTAGGTTCGCGGCATGTCACGTTTCCGGATGTACCCGACGCCCGTGCAGGCGGAGCGGATGCTGTCGCACTGCACGCACGCCCGGTATATCTGGAATCTGGCAGTGGAGCAGCATGCGCACTGGAAGCCGGGTCGCAGGTCTGCGCCCGGTTTTGCGGAGCAGTGCCGTCAGCTCACCGAGGCCCGCAGGGACAATGCGTGGCTGGCCGCGGGGAACGCGGACGTGCAGCAGCAGGCTTTGAAGGACTTCGCCCAGGCCAAGAGTGCCCGTTTCGCCTCCGGCTTCGGTGAGCCGACCTGGCGCAGGAAGCACGTGCACGAGGGCTTCCGGGTCATCGGCACCGACCGTGTGCCCGAGTACGAGTCGGACGGCAGCCCGAAGCTGAACCAGAAGAGCGGTAAGCAGGTCATGGGCCGCTCTGTGGTCGTGCGGAAGCTCAATCGGCGGTGGGCGCAAGTCAAGGTCCCCGGCTGCGGCTGGGTCCGCTTCCGCCTCAGCGCTAGGGGCAAGGGCGCGCGGCTTCCCGCTGCGAAGACGTTCCGGGTGACCTACCGCAACGGTCAGTGGCACATCGCGTTCGCGGTCGTCCCCGAGCCGACTCCCGCGCCCGGCACGGGTGAGGTCATCGGTATCGACCGGGGCGTGACCATCACGGCGGCGCTGTCGGACGGGCGCAAGCTGAACTGCCCGCAGCTCACGGTCAAGGAGCGGGCACAGATCCGCAAGCATGAGCGCCGCGCGACTCGGGCCCCCAAGGGCAGCGCTCTCAAGACCGCCGCGTATGCAAAGGTCGCCAGGCTCAAGGTCCGTGAGGTCAACCGGCGCAAGGACTGGTGCGAGAAGACCAGCACCATGCTCGCCCGCAGCTACGGCGTGATCCGGTTCGAGAAGCTGAACATCAAGAACATGACCCGCACCGCGAAGGGAACCGCGGCACAGCCCGGCAAGAAGGTCCGGCAGAAGGCCGGGCTGAACCGGGGCATCCTCGCTCAGGGCTGGGGCCTGCTGCGCCGGCGGACGGAGCACAAGGCGCCAGGCCGGGTCGAGGACGTTCCCTCGCCTTACACGAGTCTGCGGTGCAGTGCCTGCGGATGGATCGAGAAGAAGTCGCGCAAGAGCCAAGCCGACTTCGTCTGCGTGTCCTGCGGGTTCACCTGCAACGCCGATGAGAACGCAAGCATCAACGTCGCGGCAGGACAGGGCGGGATCCCTCGCCCCCGGCGCACAGCCGGTGCCGGAGGGGCGACAGCGGCCATCAACCGTTCGAGCGCCCGTGAACCTCAACCTACCTGGGTTGGAATCCCGCTCGTTCCAGAGCGGGAGGATGTCAATGGGTCTGGTGCCCGGTTCGCTTCGAGGTCTGCCTTCTCGCGGCCGCCACGCTGGAGGACACCGCCGGCCGCCGCGCCGTTCCAGCATGGCGTGCCCTTCTCGGTCATGGCGAGGGTCGAGGGCCGCGCCCTACCCGAGGTCATGCCCCCTACTTACGAGGGGGACTGGCTGCACGCGGCGACCGACGCCGAACGTGAGCACCTGGAAGCCGCCTCCGTCGGCCTGCTGGCCCGGCTGCACGACCAAGTACCCCTGTCCGAGACGGAGTTCCTCGCCCTTCCCGGAGACGGCGACGCCCTGCAGCGGCATGTCGAGTCCCAACGGCACTACTACGACTGGGTGGTGGCCGGACTCGCCCGCTCACCCCTGATCGAGGCCGCCTTCGACCGGCTGGCGGACCTGTGGCCGCGCGAGCCGGGCACGCCGGTCCTCGGCTGGGGTGACGCCCGCATCGGGAACGTCGTCTACGACGGCTTCGACCCCGTCGCCGTCCTCGACTGGGAGATGGCGGCACCGGCCCCGCGCGAGGTGGACCTCGGCTGGACCGTCTACCTGCACCGCTTCTTCCAGGACCTCACGGCCGCCGCCGGACAGCGGGGGCTGCCCGGGTTCCTGCGCCGCGACCGCGTCGAGGCCCGCTATGCGCGGCTCACCGGCCACACCCCGCAGGACATGGACTTCTACACCCTGTACGCGGCTCTGCGGCACGCGATCGTCATGCTGCGCGTCGCCTACCGGCAGGTGTACTTCGGAGAGGCCGCCGTCCCCGCGGATCCGGACACGCTGATCCTGCACCACGGCAGCCTGCGGGCCATGGTGCAGGGCGGGTACTGGGATGCGGTGCGGTGACTCAGGCGGCCTGACGGCTGACGACCATGCCGCCGTGGCGCATCGCCGGTACGTGCATCGGGCGTGAGCCCGGGCCGCCGACGTGCGAGAAGGGCTGCGTCCGCCAGTCCAGACCCTGCGGGAGGGTGAGCAGGAGGGCGGTTTCCTGCTCCTGCGGCTCGACCGACTCGTCCGCCGACGGCACGTCGTCCGCCGCGCGGCCCGTACCGGCGCAGACCGTGAGACCGAACGGGTTCCACGGCGAGGCGCACAGCGCGTGCTCCGGCAGGAACTCCTCGTCCGCCAGCAGCGCGATGGACTGCGTGCAGTCCGGGCAGATCACCCGGAACATCTCGAAGGTGTCGTACGCGTCCAGTTCCTCGGCCTCGTAGAGGTCGGGTTCGACGCCCTCCGGCTCGGGCTCGACCACCAACTGCGGGCGCTTGGGCGTGGTACGACCAGGGCGCTTAAGACTCTGCATGGGTAACTCCCCCTCGGGCTGGGCCGTTACGGCGCTGCGGCCTCGACCACAGCAAGCACTTCCCGTCCGATCTCGGCGGTAATCACGAGACCATCACGGAGCCCGTTCGAGGGCTGTGGCGTTCGTCACATGCCGAACGCAGGTGCCCGCTGCGGTCGTTTTGTCCCTCAGACGGCTCACAACCTGCTGTCTCTGACATCACGAACCGGCCATGACCTGGGCCGCTGAGCTATCCGTGGAGATCAGACGCACTGTAGTTTTTGCGCCATGGAGGAGCTGGACCGTCAAATCGTGCAGCTGCTCGTCAAGGACGGGCGGATGAGCTACACGGACCTGGGCAAGGCCACGGGTCTGTCCACGTCGGCCGTGCACCAGCGGGTGCGCCGGCTGGAGCAGCGTGGCGTCATCCGCGGCTATGCCGCGGTCGTCGACCCGGAGGCCGTGGGGCTGCCCATGACGGCGTTCATCTCGGTGAAACCGTTCGATCCCAGCGCCCCCGACGACATCGCGGACCGCCTGGCCGGCGTCCCGGAGATCGAGGCGTGCCACAGCGTGGCGGGCGACGAGAACTACATCCTCAAGGTGCGCGTGGCGACCCCGCACGAACTGGAGGAGCTGCTGGCGCGGCTGCGGAGCCTGGCGGGGGTGTCGACGCGGACGACGGTGGTGCTGTCCACGCCGTACGAGGCTCGGCCGCCGAAGATCTGAGCTGCCGCTACCGCCGTGGGCAGTCGTTCCGCAGGGCGGAACGGGTGGGCACGGCCGACAGCTCCGGGTGCCTTACAGCGTGCCCCGAGTGCAACCCGGGTCACGAAGGGCGAGAAACTGTCGGCTATGAGTGATCGCACCGACCAGTCCCAGACCGTACTCCTGCGCCGCGGCGAGGTTCACAGTCCCGCCGATCCGTTCGCGACCGCGATGGTCGTGGAGCGGGGGCAGGTCGCCTGGGTCGGGTCCGAAGGGGCCGCCGACGCCTTCGCGGACGGGGTCGACGAGGTCGTCGACCTGGACGGCGCCCTGGTCACCCCCGCCTTCACGGACGCCCATGTCCACACCACGTCCACCGGGCTCGCCCTGACCGGCCTCGACCTGTCCGGCGCGGGCTCGCTGCCCGCGGCGCTGGCGCTGGTCAGGGACTTCGCCGCCGGCCGTCCGGACGACCGGGTCCTGCTCGGGCACGGCTGGGACGCCTCCCGCTGGGCCGACGGCCGCCCGCCGACCCGTGCCGAGCTGGACGCGGCCACCGGCGGACGTCCGCTCTACCTCTCCCGTATCGACGTCCACTCGGCGGTCGTCACCACGGCCCTGCTGGACCTGGTCCCGGCTGCGGTGCCCCGCGAGGACGCCCCGCTCACCGGTGACGCGCACCACGCCGTACGCGCCGCCGCGTTCGCGGCCGTGACGCCCGGCCAGCGGGCCGAGGCCCAGCGCACCGCCCTTGCGCACGCGGCCTCCCTCGGTATCGGCACCGTGCACGAGTGCGGCGGGCCGAAGATCTCCTCCGAGGACGACTTCACCGGGCTGCTGCGGCTCGCGGCCGACGCGCCCGGCCCCAGGGTCGTCGGCTACTGGGCCGAGGAGGATGTCGACAAGGCGCGGGAGCTGGGCGCGCTGGGCGCCGCCGGCGACCTGTTCGTGGACGGGGCCCTCGGCTCGCACACCGCCTGCCTGCACCAGCCGTACGCCGACGCCGGTCACACCACCGGATCCGCCTATCTGGACGCGGCCGCCGTCGCCGCCCATGTCACCGCCTGTACCGAGGCGGGTCTGCAGGCCGGCTTCCACGCCATCGGTGACGCCGCCGTGACCGCCGTCGTGGAGGGCGTGCGCGCCGCCGCCGAGAAGGTCGGCCCGGCTCGCGTCCGCGCCGCCCGGCACCGCGTCGAGCACGCCGAGATGCTCACCCCCGAGCACGTCGCCGCGTTCGCCGAGTTCGGTCTGATCGCTTCCGTGCAGCCCGCCTTCGACGCGCTGTGGGGCGGGGCGGACGGCATGTACGCCCAGCGGCTCGGTGCCGAGCGGGCCCGCACCCTCAACCCGTTCGCCGCCCTCCTCAAGGCAGGGGTCCCGCTCGCCTTCGGCTCCGACAGCCCCGTCACCCCGCTCGATCCCTGGGGGACCGTCCGGGCCGCCGCCTTCCACCGGACGCCCGAGCACCGGGTCTCCGTACGCGCCGCCTTCACCGCGCACACCCGCGGCGGCTGGCGCGCGATCGGCCGGGACGACGCGGGCGTCCTGGTGCCCGGCGCACCCGCCGACTACGCGGTCTGGCGCACCGAGGAACTGGTGGTGCAGGCGCCGGACGACCGGGTCGCCCGCTGGTCCACCGACCCGCGCTCCGGCACCCCGGGCCTGCCCGACCTGACCCCCGGCCGCGAGCTGCCGGTCTGTCTGCGCACCGTGGTGGGCGGCCGGACCGTGTTCGTACGACCGGGCGAGTGACCCGCCGCATTCGTACGGCCGGGCGAGTGATCTCCCGGGGTGGCGCGGCCGTGATCGACGGCCGCCGCCCCGTCTCGCGACCTGCGCATCCTCCGCGCTGACCAGGGCTTTGAGGTCGTTTCCGCAGGTCAAACAGCTGTTGACAGCCAGCGGCAGCGGGCCGGTAGGTTCGGCCGAGTCCACCACCGGACGCCCGACCGGGGAGCAGTTCGCGCACTCGTCGCAGCGCCGCTGGGTCAGGGACGGTGTGCCGCACCGGGGCACCGTCACTGGGAGCCAGGCTCAGCGCCCGCGCCGACGAGGGAACGTTCCGGCCGGTCGGGAGGTGTGACCCGGGTGGGGCCCGGACGCTCAGTAGACAACGGCTTTCGGTCGACCCGCAGCCAGCGGGTCCCAGGTCGGCCCGAAGGGCGTCGGGCCCCCATCCGTAGGGGGACGAGAGCGGCTCCGCAGGGGAACAAAGTGGCTCCGCGGGGGAACACGGTGGCGAAAGCGCGGATGACGGCCACCCGAAACGGGCATCCTTACCCCGTTCTTGCGGAATCGACACCACCATACGAACGAGCTGTCGCGTCAGCGCAGGCCGCGGCCACTATGGTGGTCCCCTGCGTACGACATGAAGGGGCAGCAGTGAACGACGGCGACGGGACCCTCGCGGCACAGGCCCAGGGGAGGCGGTTCGGCCCGCTCGGCACGGCCTTGGTGATCATTCCCACGTACAACGAGGCGGAGAACATCAAGTCCATCGTCGGCCGGGTGCGACAGGCCGTCCCCGAGGCGCACGTGCTGGTGGCCGACGACAACAGCCCCGACGGCACGGGCAAGCTCGCCGACGAACTGGGGGCCGAGGACGACCACGTCCAGGTGCTGCACCGCAAGGGCAAGGAAGGCCTCGGCGCCGCCTACCTCGCGGGCTTCCACTGGGGCATGGACAACGGTTACGGCGTGCTCGTCGAGATGGACGCCGACGGCTCCCACCAGCCGGAGGAGCTGCCCCGGCTGCTGACCGCGCTGAAGGGCGCCGACCTGGTGCTCGGCTCCCGCTGGGTGCCCGGCGGCCGGGTCGTCAACTGGCCGAAGTCCCGTGAGTTCATCTCCCGGGGCGGTTCCCTGTACTCCCGCCTCGCGCTCGATCTCCCGCTCCGGGACATCACCGGCGGCTACCGCGCCTTCCGCCGCGAGACCCTGGAGGGCCTGGGGCTGGACGAGGTCGCCTCGCAGGGCTACTGCTTCCAGGTCGACCTGGCCCGCCGCGCGATCAAGGCCGGCTTCCAGGTCGTCGAGGTGCCCATCACCTTCGTCGAGCGGGAGTTCGGCGACTCCAAGATGAGCCGGGACATCCTCGTCGAGGCGCTGTGGCGGGTCACCTCGTGGGGCGTCACCGACCGGGTGGGCAAGATGACCGGCAAGGGCAGGCCCTCCTAGCGGACTCCCGGGAACCTCACAGTTCCGGTTGATCATCCCCTTATGCCGCACTGAGCCGGGCCCAGGCACACTGGGTGTATGACGACTGGCGCGCAGACCCCTCCGTACACCGACCGGCCCCGGCGCTCCCGGCTCGGCAGATACCTGCCGCTGGGTGTCGCGGTGTGGCTGGTGCTGGAGATCTGGCTGCTGACGGTGGTCGCGGGCGCGGCGGGCGGCATGACCGTGTTCCTGCTGTTGGTGGCCGGTTTCGTGGCCGGCGCCGTGGTCATCAAGCGCGCCGGCCGGCGTGCCTTCCAGAGCCTCAACGAGGCGATCCAGCGCGGCGGCTCCCCGGAGCGCGGCGGTGGCAACGGCCTGATGATGCTGGGCGGCCTGCTCCTCATGATCCCCGGCCTGGTCTCCGACGCCCTCGGCCTGCTGCTCCTGCTGCCGCCGGTCCAGAAGGCGGTCTCCCGCCTCGCGGAACGCACCCTCGACCGCCGGCTCCGCGCCGCCGCCCCCGGCACCCTGGGCAACGCCTTCCAGCAGGCCCGCATGCACCGCCCGGACGGAAAGGTGGTCCAGGGCGAGGTGATCCGCAACGACGGCCCCGGGCCGGGGGACGAGTCGATGGGAGAGCGGCCGCCGCTGACGCGCTGATGATCCCCGCAGGGGACAACCGAGGGCGCCGTACGTTCACAGAACGTACGGCGCCCTCGGTTGTTGTGTCGGCTTCCGTCTACACGGAACTACACGGAACTATGCGGACTTGCGGCTGTCCCTGGGATGAATCGCGATGTTCATCGCCCCGGAACGCAGAACCGCCAGACGCTCCTCAAGGACCTCTTCGAGTTCCTCACGGGTGCGCCGCTCCATCAGCATGTCCCAGTGAGTACGCGCGGGCTTGGCCTTCTTCTCTTCAGGGCCGTCGCCGTCTACCAGAAGTGCCTGGGCCCCGCAGACCTTGCACTCCCACTCCGGCGGGATCTCCGCCTCGACCGAGAAGGGCATCTCGAAGCGGTGCCCCTTCTCGCATGCGTACTCCACGGCCTGGCGCGGGGCCAGGTCGATACCGCGGTCCGTCTCGTAGCTGGTCACCACGAGGCGCGTACCGCGAAGAGCTCGCTCACTCATGAATCGTGCCTCCCGGGCTTGTCGCCCACAGGACAGGTGTCGCTGTCGTCGTCATCCGGTCAACGTCCGGTCGGCGGTAAAGATTCCCGTTCCGGGTCATGCGTCGCCGTCGTAGCCGCCCCTTGTTGTACCCACCGGCGCCCGGTTTGTCACATCTGCTAGCAGATGTCACCCAGCGTTTCGGCATCTTTGACGCGCAGTAACGGTACGCCTGGCAGGCCAAACGCGTACACTACCGCCCTTCCGCGTTGAACGCTAAATCTTCTGCTGGATCTTTCCGCCGGACCTTCTAGACCTTCTGCGGGACCGGATTGCCGGCCTCGCTGATCGCCCGTCGCACCGGCACCCGCGCGAGCAGCGCGAACCCGATGACGAAGAAGGCCACCAGCGAGATGATCGCCGAGCGGTAGCTCCCGGTCAGCTGGTAGGTGATCCCGAACAACAACGGTCCCAGCCAGCTCATCCCCCGATCGCTCATCTCGTACGCCGCGAAGTACTCGGCTTCTTTTCCGGGCGGTACGAGATGCGAGAACAGCGAGCGGGACAGGGCCTGGCTGCCGCCGAGAACGAGGCCGATGCCGCCCGCGAGGACGAAGAACCACACCGGTGCCCCGGCCGGCAGGAAGTACCCGGCCGCCAGCGTCACCGTCCAGGCCACCAGTGATCCGAGGATCGTGCGTTTCGCCCCGTACGTCCTGGCCAGCCGTCCCATCGTCAGGGCCCCCGCCACGGCCAGCACCTGCACCAGCAGGACCGCGACGATGAGCGTCGACTGGCCCAGCCCGAGTTCCTCGGAGCCGTAGACGGACGCCTGGGAGATCACGGTCTGGATGCCGTCGTTGTAGATGAGGTACGCCAGCAGGAAGGAGAGCGTCAGCGGATGGCGGCGCATGTCCCTGGCGGTCGCCGCGAGTTGCCGCAGCCCCGGCGCCGTGGCACCGGCCTCCTGGCCGGCCCGGCCGCCCCGGTCGCGCAGCCGGCGCAGCGGTACGAGGGTGAAGGCGCCCCACCACAGGCCCGCCCCGGCCAGGCAGATGCGGACCGCCTCCGTCTCGGAGAGGCCGAAGGAGTCGTGTGCGGAGTAGAGGACCAGGTTGACGATCAGTACCAGTGAGCCGGACGCGTAGCCGAAGGCCCAGCCCCGGGAGGAGATGGTGTCGCGTTCCTCGGGAGGGGCGATCTGGGGGAGGTAGGAGTTGTAGAGCATCAGGGCGACGGACTGGGCGGCGTTCGCGACGATCAGCAGCAGCCCGCCGAGCAGATAGCGGTCGCCGTCCAGGAAGAACATGCCCGTCGTCGCCGCGGCCCCGGTGTACGCGGCCGCGCCGAGCAGCTGCTTCTTGCGACCGGTACGGTCGGCCGCGCTGCCCACCAGGGGCATGAGCACGACCGCGAGGATCACCGACAGGGAGACCGAGTAGGCGAAGAAGGAGCCGGCCCGGACCGGTATGCCGAGGGGGTGCACATAGCCGTCGGCGTCCGCCGCGTGGTCGGCGACCGACGTGAGGTACGGGCCGAGGAACACGGTGAGAACGCTCGTCGAGTAGACCGAGCACGCCCAGTCGTAGAAGTACCAGCCGCGCTGTTCGTGCCGCAGTTCGGTGGCCTCGTCGAAGACCTCCGTCCGCACGGTTTCGGTGCCCACCCGCGCCCTTGCCTCTCCCGCAGCAGTACCGCCCGCGCGCCTCAGAACCAGACGCCGCGCTTCTGCATGACCTCACGCAACGTGTCGATGTGATCGGTCATGATGCCATCGACTCCCAGGTCCAGGAGCCGGTGCATCCGCTCGGGTTCGTTGATGGTCCACACGTGGACGTGCAGCCCGAGCGCGTGGGCGGCGCGCACGAACCGCCGGTCGACCACCGGGACGCCCGACTGGGACTCGGGCACCTGTGCCGCGACCGCCGACCGGCGTACCGCGGCGGGCAGTCCCCAGGAGCGCAGCCGCAGCCCGACCACACCGCGCGTGCCGAACGAGGTGGCGAGGCGCGGCCCCGCCAGCCGCTGCGCCCGCAGCACCCGCGCCTCCGAGAACGACCCGACGCACACCCGGTCGTAGGAGTCCGTCTTCTCGATCAGGTCGAGGAGCGGCCGCAGGGCCGGTTCCGCCTTCGCGTCCACGTTCCAGCGGACGTCCGGGAACTCCTCCAGCAGCTCCTCGAAGAGGGGGAGCGGCTCGCGGCCGGCCACGCGCGCGTGCCGTACGTCCTCCCAGGGCAGGTCGGCGATCCGGCCGGCCCCGTCGGTGACCCGGTCCAGGGTGTCGTCGTGGAAGGCGACGAGCCTGCCGTCCGCCGTGGCGTGCACATCCGTCTCGATGTACCGGTAGCCGAGCTCGACCGCCCGCCGGAACTGCGCCACGGTGTTCTCCAGGCCGTCCGCGGCTCCGCCTCGATGGGCGAAGGCGATGGGGCCGGGGTGATCCAGGTACGGGTGGCGTATCAGCGTGCTCACGAACGCAGTATGGCCTGCTCCGATGACCCCTTGGCAACGACCGTGCTGCGGCCGGATGCCGCCGGGACGGCGAACACCTTCAGGAACAGCTGTGCGAGCGGGCCGATGGACACGGCGTAGAGCAGGGTGCCGGTGCCGAGGGTCCCGCCGAGCGCGAACCCGGTGACGACCACCGCGACCTCGATCGCCGTGCGGATGAGCCGGATCGAACGGCCGGTACGCCGGTGCAGCCCCGTCATCAGGCCGTCCCGGGGACCGGGCCCGAAGCTCGCCGCGATGTACAGCCCGGTCGCCGCCCCGTTGAGCACGATGCCGGCCAGCATCAGCGGAATCCGCACCGCGAACCCGTGCACCTCGGGGACGACGGCGAGTGCGGCGTTCATGGCGAGGCCGATGACGAAGACGTTGGAGACCGTGCCGAGGCCCGGCCGCTGGCGCAGCGGGATCCACAGGAGCAGCACGGCCGCCCCCACGATGATCGACACCGTGCCGATGCTGAGCCCGGTGTGCCCGGCGAGCCCCTGGTGCAGCACGCCCCAGGGCTCAAGGCCGAGGCCCGCCTCGACCAGAAGCGCGGAACTCACGCCGTACAGCGTGAGCCCCGCATAGAGCTGGACCAACCGTCGCCCGAGACGGCCTTGCGTGGACAAGGGATACCCCCCTGGTGGTAAAGGTGGACTGACCCGTGTCACTCTGTGGCTCGGAAGGGAAAGCCATCCATGGCCAATTCGGGGAAGGTGGACTGATTCGCATGGCGCAGTGGACCTCGGCAGTGGGGGCCGCACAGCTCGCCCGGCTGCTCAACTCGCAGCAGGACCGCCCGGCCGGCCCCGGCACCCGGCGTCCGCCCGCCTACCGCGCCCTCGCCGACGGTATCCGGCTGCTGGTCCTGGAGGGCCGGGTCCCGGTCGCCGCCCGGCTGCCCGCCGAACGCGAACTGGCCCTCGCCCTGTCCGTCAGCCGTACGACGGTGGCGGCGGCCTACGAGGCGCTGCGCGCGGAGGGCTTCCTGGAGTCCCGCCGGGGCGCCGGAAGCTGGACCGCGGTCCCGGCGGGCAACCCGCTGCCGGCCCGTGGCCTGGAACCCCTGCCCCCCGAGGCGCTCGGCTCGGTGATCGACCTGGGCTGCGCCGCACTGCCGGCCCCCGAGCCGTGGCTGACCCGCGCGGTCCAGGGTGCCCTGGAGGAACTCCCGCCGTACGCCCACACCCACGGCGACTACCCGGCCGGACTCCCTGTCCTCCGCTCGATGATCGCCGAGCGCTACACGGCGCGCGGGATCCCCACCATGCCCGAGCAGATCATGGTCACGACCGGGGCGATGGGCGCGATCGACGCGATCTGCCACCTCTTCGGCGGCCGCGGCGAACGCATCGCCGTCGAGTCGCCGTCGTACGCCAACATCCTCCAGCTGATGCGGGAGGCGGGCGCCCGCCTGGTGCCGGTGGCGATGGCCGAGGGGCTGGGCGGCTGGGACGTGGACCGCTGGCGCCAGGTCCTGCGGGATGCGGCGCCCCGCATCGCGTACGTGGTCGCCGACTTCCACAACCCCACCGGGGCGCTCGCCGACGACGACCAGCGGCGCCGGCTGGTGGACGCGGCCCGCTCGGCGGGCACGGTGCTGGTCGCCGACGAGACGATGACCGAGCTGTGGCTGGACGACGACGTGGAGATGCCCCGCCCGGTGTGCGGCTTCGACCCGGCGGGCTCCACCGTCATCACCGTCGGCTCGGCCAGCAAGGCGTTCTGGGCGGGCATGCGCATCGGCTGGGTCCGGGCGGCTCCCGACGTGATCCGCAGCCTGGTCGCCGCGCGGGCCTACGCCGACCTGGGCACGCCGGTGCTGGAGCAGCTGGCGGTGAACTGGCTGTTCAGCACGGGGGGCTGGGCCCAGGCCGTCGAGCTGCGCCGGACCCAGGCCCGGGAGAACCGGGAGGCGCTGGTGACGGCGGTACGGCGGGAGCTGCCGGAGTGGGAGTTCGAGGTGCCCAAGGGCGGGCTGACCCTGTGGGTCCGTGCCGGGGGTCTGTCCGGCTCGCGGCTGGCGGAGGCGGGGGAGCGGGTGGGGGTACGCGTCCCGTCCGGTCCGCGGTTCGGGGTCGACGGGGCCTTCGAGGGCTATGTGCGCCTTCCGTTCACCGTCGGAGGAGCGGTGGCGGAGGAGGCGGCGACGCGGCTGGCTGCGGCGGCGCGGTTGGTGGAGGCGGGGGCGAGTGGGGGGAACGGCGAGGCACCGCGGACTTTTGTGGCGTAGCGGCCGGTAGCGGTCCGGCTGCGGGTGAGTGGGGGCTGGTCGCGCAGTTCCCCGCGCCCCTGAAGGGGCGCTACAGCCGCCGCCTCTTCCCAGCCGCGGGCGCTCGCGACCCTTCTCAGCCGCGGGCAGTCGTGCCGCTGGGGCGGCACGGGTGGGCGCGGGCGGCACCCTGCAAGCGCCGGTAAGCGTCCCTACCCCCCCACCTCAGCCTCCATAGGCACCCCCGCCTGCTCCACCGCCTCACTCCTCGGCGGCAACAAAGCCAGCACCGCCTCCCGGTCCACCTCGCTCGTCGCGTCGTCGTACGGATCCGGCGTCGCCGGCACCTGGAGCCGCAGCACCGGCCCGTGCCCCAGCCGCGCATACCCCCGCCCCGGCGGCACCTGAGCCAACGGCGTCGTGTGCGGCGGCGCCCCCAGCGCCGCCGCCAGCTCGTCCGGCAGCGCCGGTCCCAGTACGACACGCGCGCGCGTGTGCTGTTGTACCGCCTCGCTCAACACGTCCGCGCTGTCGAGCTGTTCGGCGACCACCACGGTGACGTTCGCCGCGCGGCCGTGCCGGAGGGGGACCTGGAGGAGGGCCTGCGGGTCCTTGTGGCCGTCCGCCGAGGCCAGATGGACGAAGGCGCTCGGGCGGTCGAGGAGGATCCACAGGGGCCGCCGGCAGTCGTCCGGCGGCGGATGGCCCGCCTGGCGCGCGCGGTTGAGCGCGATGAGCCGCCGTTCCGTCTCGTTCGCGGCCCATTCCAGGCTGGCCAGCGCCCCGGCGAGCCCGCACTCCACGGCGAGGACCCCGTCCCGGCCGTTGAGGCACAGGTACTCGCCGGTGCCGCCGCCCTCGACGATGAGGACGTCGCCGTACTGGAGGGCCTGCAGGGCGACGGAGCGCAGCAGGGTCGAGGTGCCGCTGCCGGGGCGGCCCATGACCAGCAGGTGCGGCTCGGTGGAGCGGGCGCCGGTGCGCCAGACCACCGGCGGTACGTCACGCTGCTCGTCGCCGTACGCGAGCGGGAGCGTGCGCTGGACCTCGCTGGGGTCGGTGAACCCGAGGACCGTCTCGCCCGGCGCGGTGACGAACCGCTGGGCGGCGATGTCGGTGGGCAGCGGGGCGAGGACGGTGACCGTGAGCCGGTTGCCCTCCTCGTCCCACGCGAAGTGGTACTCGCGGCCCCGCCCGGACTTCGCGGTGAGCAGGTGCTCGATCCGCGTGCGGGCCTCGGGCTCGCCGTCCGGGAAGTACGCGGGGTAGCGGATCAGGAGCTGGCCGAGGCGGCCCGCGTCGTCGAACTCGTGGGCGAGGAAGGCCTTCTCCCACTCCCCGCCGTGTGCGTACAGCGGCGCCGGGTCCTCGGCGGCCGAGAAGTACGGCACCAGGGCCTCGTACAGGGACTGGAGCCGCTGGGTCTGCGACTCGTCGGGGCCCTCCGGCGGGGGCGGGGCGTGGTCACGGCCGTGCCAGGCGCTCGCCGCCATCAGGGTGATGACGGCGAGCAGCGGTCCGTACGGCACCAGCGCCACGACCAGGACGACCGAGGCCACCAGGAACAGCAGTGGCCCACGCTTGTCCTTCGGTGTCTGCGCCCACCTGTGCCGCCCGGCCGAGGCCAGCCGACTCAGCCCGCGGGTCACGGTGATGAGCGGATGGAGGACGTCGGTGGCGTTGTCGGCAGCCGTCCGGGCCAGCTCCCGGCTTCGGGCGAGCTGCGCGGTGCCGTTGCTCAGAATGCGGGGGAGGGGGCGCCGGACCACTGCTGTCTCCTGATGGTGCGTACGGGCTTGAGGAGCGTCAGAACTTGATGCCGCCGAGCAGGCTCGCGAGGCTCTCGCCGCCTGCCTTGATGCTCGGTGCGATGGCCGTGCTGGCGAGATAGAAGCCGAAGAGCGCCGAGGCCGTGGCGTGCGACGGCTTCAGTCCGTCCTTGCGGAAGAAGAGGAAGACGACGATGCCGAGCACGATGACGCCTGAGATGGAGAGGATCATTTGAGATCTCCTGGTGTCGAAGGGGGACAGTCACCATGAGTTCTTCCAGGATCACAGCAGGTATCCATACGATTAAAGGTGCAATTGGGTGAAATTTTGGGAATTTCACCCAATTGGTGGATTATTCCTGGCCTGCGGCGACCGGACCGGCCGCCTTCCGGTGCGGGAATGTGATCGTTCGGCGGGGCTGGGGTGATCTTTACCTCGGGCAGATCCGGTCATGTTCACCCTGGGCCAGTACGCTGGCGATTCACTCGTACGGCCCCACGGCCCGTCCGTTGCCGTACGCTCCCTCAGTCCACGCAAGTCCCCGCAGCGCACAGGAGAGGCGGTCCGGCCGATGAGCGAAGCCCCCGACCCCGAGGTCGTGGAGCTGGCGACCAAGATCTTCGATCTGGCCCGGCAGGGGCGGACCGAGGCGCTCGTGGCGTACCTCGACGCGGGCGTTCCGGCCAACCTCACCAACGACCGCGGGGACTCCCTCGTGATGCTCGCCGCCTATCACGGGCACGCCGACGAGGTGCGCGAGCTGCTCGCCCGGGGCGCCGAGGCGGACCGGGTCAACGACCGAGGTCAGACCCCCCTCGCCGGAGCGGTCTTCAAGGGTGAGACGGAAGTGATCAAGGCGCTGGTGGAAGCCGGCGCCGACCCGGCGGCGGGCACTCCGTCGGCCGTCGACACCGCGCGGATGTTCGGCAAGACGGAGGTTCTGGAACTGTTCGGTACCTCCTGACCCATCTGTTCTGACCAGCTAAAACACACAAAACGGGGGAGGCGGTACAGGGCCGCCGAAATTTCGGTCGCGGCAGGTCGAAGTGCCGAGTCATCATGACGTCGTGATTCACGGACGCGATGGCTGGGCAGGTGTTGCCGCACCGCGCGGGCCGTGATGCGGCCCGCATGGGCCACTGACGAGAGGCAGAGAGAAATGGTCTACAGCAAGCAAGAGACGGCGGGCGCTCCGACGTTGTGTCACGCGGCCAGGTAGTGCGTGTTCTCCGGTTGCGTCGACGCTTGATGTGAGGCTGTTTCCCATGTTCGATCCGGTCATAGCGCCCAGCGGTACGCTGCTCGGCCTGCTTCAGCGGGGCCGCGGCGACGGCACGCTGCACGCGCTCACCGCCCCGCGCGCCGAAGCGCTCGCGGCGCTGAACCACTGTGTGCTCCGCGACCCCCGCCACGACTGGCAGGTGGAGAACCGCTCCCTGTACTACGCCCGGCTCTACGTCGACCTGCACGGCGAGCTGGACGCCATCGAAGCGCACCTCTTCGACACCGAGGACGTCCTGGACACCGAGGAGTCCCGCACCGGCCTCGCGCTGGCCGTGCTCGGGCACCTCGCCTCCTACGGCAGGCAGGACGCGCTCGAACTGCTGCGCAGGTACGCCGCGACCGGCTCGAACTGGGCCTGGGCCCTGGACGAGCTGGCGCTGCGTGACGACGACGCGGGCCTGCGCGCAGTCGCCGCCCCGGTGCTCGCGCGCTTCACCACGGACGCCGAGGGCGAGGCCGAGCTGGCCGCCGCCGTACGGGACGCCTTCGAGCCACGGCCCTGGCGGCTATGGGCCGAGGATCCCCGCGAATGGATCGGCACGCGCGTGCGTGCCGCGCAGGAAACCGGCTGTTTCGACCGCTGGCAGCGCCAGATGCGACCTACCGGGCCCCGACCGGGGTGGAGCGTGCGGGCCGTCTTCGAATGGGCCCAGCAGGGCATGGAGCGCGGCGCCGCCCTCCATGTGCCGGCCGCCCGCTGCCTGGTCGCCGTCGCCGGGCCCGAGGACCGGCCGGAGATCCTCCAGGCCGCCAAGGACGGCATCGACGGAGCACGCTGTACCGCCCTGCGCTACCTCGCCGACAGCAACGACCCCGACGCGCTGAACCTGATCGAGGTCGCGGTGGCCGACGGCACGGCGACCGTCGTGGAGGCCGCCGTCGACGCCTTCGAACGCATGCGCAGTATCGCCGCCGTCGAGCGCGCCCGGGGCTGGGCCCGCCGGCCCGACGCCCTCGGGGCCGCGGCCGGCCGGATGCTGGCCTGCCGGGGCGGCACCAAGGACAGCGAGCTGGTCCTCGCCGCGTTGCGGGAGGCCGTACGCGGCGAAGGCCCGGACGCTCCGACGCTGTGGACCCTCGTCGACGGCACCGGACGCCTCGGCATCGTCTGCGCCGCGCCCGTCCTGCGGCACGTCTACCGCGAGACCGCCTCGTCCCACCTCCGTGGCCGCGCCGCCCGCGCCCTGGCCGCCACCGATCCCTCCTTCGCCACCGGCTTCGCCGTCGAATGCCTGTGGGACTGCGAGGAGACCACCCGCGAACTCGCCGCCCGGCACGCCGAGACCGGTGACGCCCGGGTCGTCGAACAGCTCCGCCGGCTCGCCGCCGATCCCGCCGAGGAGGCGGAGGTCCAGACGGCCGTACGCAGCCGTATCGGACCGGACACGGCCGCAATGTGACATATCACTGCACCGCGCAACTGCTTCACCACGGGAACCACGGGGGATCCCGCACACGTTCCATCCGCGGAAGACCGCCCGCCGGGTGAACATCCGGTGACCGGCGAGTCAGCCGGGTATGGACGCCGGCTGGCCTGCTCGGGTGTGCAGGCCAACGCTCATGGGACGTTTAACAATCGGAAAGATCCACTTTGACGCGGCCACGTCCAGCGCGGCGACAACACGGGTATGCGTGTCGTCATCGTGACCGAATCCTTTCCCCCCGATGTGAACGGCGTGGCCCACTGCGCGCTCCAGACCGCCCGACACCTCGTCGATCGCGGTCACGCTCCCCTCGTCGTCGCACCGGCTCCCGCCCCCGGAAACAGGCTCGCCGCGGCCGCCGCGCCCTGCCCTGTCGTCCATGTCCCCTCCCTTCCGCTCCCGGGCTATCCCCAGGTCCGCGTGGCTCTCCCCAGCCGCAAGCTCGCCGCCGCGTTGATCGAGCACCGCCCCGACGTGGTGCACCTGGCCAGCCCCTTCATCCTCGGCGTCCGCGGCATGGCCGCCGCCGCGCGGCTCGGCATCCCGGCCGTCGCCGTCTACCAGACCGACCTGGCCGGATACGCCCGTACCTACGTGGGCGCCGGCGAGGCGGCCGCCTGGCGGCGGATCCGGTCCGTGCACGGCGCCGCCGACCGCACCCTCGCCCCGTCCACCGCCTCGATCAGTGACCTGGAGGCGCACGGGGTGCCCCGGATCCAGCTCTGGCAGCGCGGCGTGGACACCGTCCGCTTCCGTCCCGAGTTCCGCGACGAGGCCCTGCGCCGCGAGATCGCCCCGAACGGCGAGATCATCGTCGGCTACGTCGGCCGCCTGGCACCCGAGAAGCAGGTCGAACTCCTCGCCGGGGTCTGCGGCCTGGAGGGCGTGAAGGTCGTGATCGTGGGCGACGGACCCGCCCAGGCCCACCTCACCGAGGCGCTGCCCGGCGCGGTCTTCCTCGGCCGCCGCACCGGCGACGACCTGGCCCGGATCTTCGCCTCGTTCGACGTCTTCGCGCACACCGGTCCCTTCGAGACGTTCTGCCAGACCGTCCAGGAGGCCATGGCCAGCGGCGTCCCGGTCGTCGCGCCCGCCGCCGGCGGCCCGATCGACCTGGTCGACCACGGCCGCACCGGGTTCCTGGTCCCGCCGCGCGACGCCGGTGCCGTACGAGAGGCCGTGGCCTCCCTCGTCGCCGACGCCGGGATGCGGGCCGCGTTCGGCCTCGCCGCGCGGGCCACGGTCGAGGGCCGCACCTGGGCGGCGGTCGGCGACCAGCTGATCGGCCACTACGAGGACGTGCTCGCGGCGCGCCGGCCGGTGGTGGCGGCATGAGCGGCACCTCCTCGGGCCCCCTGCGCATCGTCCGGCTGGCCAACTTCGTCGCCCCCGCCTCGGGCGGTCTGCGCACCGCCCTGCGCGAGCTCGGCAAGGGCTTCGTGGCGGCCGGGCACGAATCGGTCCTGATCGTGCCGGGCGAGCGCTACTCGGACCGGGACGAGGAGCAGGGCCGGGTCATCACGCTGCCCGGCCCGCTGCTGCCCGGCACCGGCGGCTACCGCGTCCTCGTCGACAAGAAGCGGGTGCAGAGCCTCCTGGAGCACCTCGCCCCGGACCGCCTGGAGGTGTCCGACCGCACCACCCTGCGCTGGACCGGCCGCTGGGCCCGGCGCGCCCGGATACCCGCGGTGATGGTCTCCCACGAGACCGCCGACGGAGTCCTGCGCACCTGGGGCATGTCCGAGAACATGTCCCGGCGCACCGCCGACGCGCTCAACATCCGTACGGCGCACACGTACGCGCGCGTGGTGTGCACCACCGAGTTCGCCGAGCGCGAGTTCATCCGCATCGGTGCGCGCAACGTCGTACGCGCCCCCCTGGGCGTGGACCTGACGGGCCGCCACCCCTCGCTGCGCGACCTCGACCTGCGGGCCAGATACGCGCGCGAGGACGAGGCACTGCTCGTCATGTGCTCGCGGCTGTCCGTGGAGAAGCGGCCCGGCACCGCCATCGACGCCGTGGAGGCGCTGGTACGGCGCGGGCGCCGGGTGATCCTGGTCGTCGCCGGCGACGGGCCGCTACGGGCGCGTCTGGAACAGCGGGCGCGCGAGCGCCGGCTGCCGGTGACCTTCCTGGGGCACGTCTCCGACCGGGACACCCTGGGGGCGCTGCAGGCGTCCGCCGACGTCGCCCTGGCGCCCGGACCGGCGGAGACCTTCGGGCTCGCCGCCCTGGAGGCCATGGCCTGCGGGACGCCCGTGGTCGCCAGCGCCTCCTCCGCGCTGCCCGAGGTGATCGGGTCCGCGGGGGCCACCGCGGCCGACCGCGGGGAGGCGTTCGCCGACGCCGTGGAGATGCTCCTGGAGCGGCCCGGCGCCGAGCGCAGGGAAACGGCACGCGCGCGTGCCGAGTGCTTCGGCTGGGGAACGGCCGTGGAGGCGTTCCTCGCCGCGCACGACGCGCCGGTGCTGTTCCGTCGCGACGAGAACGGAACGACGGCACCGGTCCGTCGTGTCGTGCCGGAGGGCGTGGCATGAGAGCGGTTCGTTTCGTGGCGCTCGGGGACTCGCTGACCGAGGGCGTGGGCGACCCCGCCGGCGACGGGTGGCGCGGCTGGGCCGCGCTGCTGGCCGGCGGACTCGCCGCGAAGGAGGTGGAGTTCACCAACCTCGCGGTCAGCGGGGCGCAGACCCGGGACGTGCTGGAACGCCAGACCCCGGCCGCACTGGAACTGCGCCCCGACATCGTCGCCGTCGTCATAGGCGTCAACGACACCCTGCGCTGCACCTTCGACATCCATGCGGTGGCCGAACGGCTCGACAAGGTCTACGCGGACCTGACCGCGCAGGGCGCGACCCTGCTCACGGCGTGCCTGCCCGACCCCGGTTCGATGTGGGGACTGCCGGGCGCCCTGTCCCGCCCGCTGGCCCGCCGGGGGCGTGCGGTCAACGCGGTGGTGCACGCCCTGTCCGAGCGGTACGGGGCCGTCCATCTGCACGCGGCGGAGGGCGCCTGGCTCACCGACCGCGAGATGTGGAGCGCGGACCGGCTGCACCCGGGCGAGCGCGGGCACCGGCAGCTCGCCGCCCGCTTCCACGCCCTGCTCGCCCCGCTGGGCATGGCGACGGGGACGGCGCCGTCCCCCGAGCCCGAGTTCCCGCCGCCGACGAAGAAGGCGAGCCTCCTCTGGCTCGCCACGGCCGGCACCGCCTGGGTGATCAGGCGCTGCCGGGACCTGCTGCCCCAGCTGCTGCGGTTGGCCGTCGACGAGATGCGGCACCGCCGCAGGGGCACCAGCGCACGCCTGGACCTGAGCGCGTCCGCCGCCGTCTCCGCCGCGCTGGCAGCCCTCCAGCCGCCGGAGCGGCCCGCCGACGCCGCGTGACGAGGCCACGTGACGAGGCCGCTGCGGCGGTTCAGCTGAGGCGTACGGCGGTTATGCGACGCCGTACGGCCACGAAGCGGACCGGGATACCTGGGACCGCCTGGGCCGCCGCCGGGAGGTCGGCGGCGCGGACCACCGCGATCACCGGATAGCCGCCGGTGGTCGGATGGTCGGCCAGGAACACCACCGGACGACCGTCCGGCGGAACCTGCACGGCGCCGAGGACCATGCCCTCGCTGGGGAGTTCACCGGGACGGGCCCGCTCCAGGGCGGGCCCCTCCGTGCGCAGCCCGATGCGGTTGCTCGCCGACGACACGCGGTACGCGCGCGAGGTGAACGCCCGCACGGCCGCGGGCGTGAACCAGCCGGCCCGCGGGCCGAGGGTCACCCGCAGCACGAGTTCCGCCGGCGGGGAGGGCTGCGGTACGACGTCCACGCGCGCGTGCGGGCCCACTGGCGTGCCCAGCGGCAGCACGTCGCCGTCCGCCAGCGGAGCGGGACCGAGCCCGGAGAGCAGATCCGTGGCCCGGCTGCCCAGCACCGGCTCGACGGCGATCCCGCCGGAGACGGCCACATAACCCCGTACGCCGGACCGGGCCGCTCCCACCTCCAGCAGTTCCCCGGCGGGAACCACGACGGGCGCGCCCCAGGCCGCCGGACGCCCGCCCACCGTGACGGGGCACGGCGCACCGCCGACCGCCGCCACGACGGTCGAACGCGGCCGCACGGCGCACCCGTTGAGTGTCGTCTCCAGAACGGCCGCGTCCGGTGCGTTGCCGACCAGCCGGTTCACGAGCGCCGCGGCGGGCCCGTCCAGCGCCCCGGAGCGGGGCACCCCCAGATGCGCGTACCCGGGCCGTCCCCGGTCCTGCACGGTGGTCAGCGCACCGGCCCGTACGACGACGAGCGCTCGGTCGGTCATGCGTCCCTCACCGGCACGAACCGCACGCGCGTCCCCGGCGCCAGCAGCGCGGCCGGCACGCGCGCGTGGTCCCACAGCACCGCGTCCGTCGTCCCGATCAGCTGCCAGCCACCCGGTGACGACCGCGGGTACACACCGGTGTACGGCCCGGCCAGCGCCACCGCGCCCGCGGGCACCGCGGTACGCGGGGTGGCCCGGCGCGGCACGTCGTAGCGCTCCGGGAGCCCGGTGAGGTAGCCGAAACCGGGCGCGAAGCCGCAGAAGGCGACCGTGAACTCGGTCTCCGCGTGGATGCGGGCCGCCTCCCGCTCGGGCACCCGCCAGTGGGCGGCGACGTCGGCGAGGTCCGGGCCGTCGTAGCGCACGGGCAGCTCGATCGCCGCACGCGCGCGTGGGGGAGTGGGCGGGACCACGGCGGCGGTCAGTTCGGTGGCCCGCCGGGCCGGGTCGTCGAGGCCGTCGAGCAGGACCGTGCGGGCGGCCGGCACGATCTCGCGGACCGACAGTGAGCCCTCCGCGCGACGGCGCAGCAACTCGGCGTGCAGGGCCTGGGCCTCCGCGCCGGAGCCGACCTCGACCAGGAGGGCGTCGTCGCCGACCAGGTGGACCGTCATGGGCGCGGCTGCCTGCGGGCTCGTGCTCACACTCGTGCTCACACCCGTCCTCCCGCTCGTCGTCACGCTCGTCGTCACACCTGTCCTCACGCTCGTCCTCATGCGAAGGCCGCCACGGTCACGCCCGCCGCCGCGAGCCGCGTGCGCACCCTGCGCGCCAGCTCCACGGCGCCCGGGGTGTCGCCGTGCAGACAGAGTGAGCGGGCGTGCACGGAGATGCGCGCGCCGGAGTGCGAGGTGACCACGCCGGAGCGCGCCAGTTCCACCGAGCGCTCCACGACCGCCTCCGGGTCGCTCACCACCGCGCCCTCGTGCCCGCGCGGGACCAGCGTCCCCTGGTCGGTGTAGGCCCGGTCCGCGAACGCCTCCGTCACGGCCGGCAGCCCCGCCTGCTCCGCCAGCGCCAGCACCCGGGAACCCGGCAGCCCCAGGACGGGCAGTGAGGCGTCCGCGAGGAGCACGCCGTCGACCACCGCGGCGGCCTGCTCCTCGTCGTGCACGACCCGGTTGTAGAGCGCGCCGTGCGGCTTCACGTACGCCACCCGCGCGCCGGCCGCACGGGCGAAGACCTCAAGGGCGCCGATCTGGTAGGCCACCTCGGCCGCCAGCTCGGCGGGCGGCACGTCCATCGCGCGCCGCCCGAACCCGGCCAGGTCCCGGTAGGACACCTGGGCGCCGATCGTCACCCCGCGCCCGGCCGCCAGCTCGCACACCCGCCGCATGGTGACCGCGTCCCCCGCATGGAAGCCGCAGGCCACATTGGCGCTGGTCACGACGGACAACAGCTGCTCGTCGTCGGTGAGCCGCCAGCGGCCGAAGCCCTCGCCGAGATCGGCGTTCAGGTCGATCGAGGTCATGGATGCGCTGTCTCTCCTGTCAGGCCACGCGGTACTGCTCGTCGCGGGCGTCGGTGATGAACATCTGGCCCGGTGCGTGCGTGATGGCGAACGGCGGCCGGGAGGCCGTCACCGCCGCCTGCGGGGTCACCCCGCACGCCCAGAACACCGGGATGTCGTCCGGGTCGGCGTCCACCGGGTCGCCGAAGTCGGGCCGGCCGAGGTCGTCGATGCCGAGCGCCGAGGGATCGCCGCAGTGTACGGGGCCGCCGTGCACCGCCGGGAGCAGACTGCTCTCCCGGATCGCGGTCGACAGATGCTGCGGCGGCACCGGGCGCATGGACACCACCAGCGGCCCCCGCAGCCGTCCCGCCGGACGGCACGGCCGGCTGGTCACGTACATGGGCACGTTCCGGCCCTGCTCGACATGGCGTATCGGCACCCCGGCCGCGGCCAGCGCCCACTCGAACGTGAAGCTGCACCCGAGCAGGAACGACACCAGATCGTCCCGCCAGTACGCGCGCACGTCCGTCGGCTCGTCCACCAGTTCCCCGTCCCGCCACACCCGGTAGCGCGGCAGGTCGGTACGCAGGTCCGCGCCCTCGGCGAGTTCGGTGCCGGTCGCACCGGCGTCGGTGACGTCGAGCACCGGACAGGGCTTCGGATTGCGCTGGCAGAACAGCAGCATGTCGTACGCCCAGTCGGCGGGCACCGAGATCAGGTTGGCCTGCGTATGACCGGCGGCGACCCCGGCCGTGGGGCCCGTGAGGCCCTTCCGGAAGCGGGCCCTGGCACTTCTCGGGCTCCACGCGTGCGCGTGCTCGTCGACGAGCGTGACGGGACGGTCTTCCGTGGCCAGGGTGAGAACGTGATCTTCCGAATGGTTCACGCCAGTTCCTTCCCGCGCGTCTCCGGCAGTCCGAACAGGGCCAGGGCCGCGAGTGCGTAGCCGGCCGCGCCGAAGACCAGCGCGCCGCCCACGCCCCAGCTGTCGGCCAGGAAGCCCACCAGGGTCGGGAAGACCGCGCCCACCGCGCGGCCCGTGTTGTACGTGAAGCCCTGCCCGGTGCCGCGCACCGCCGTCGGGTACAGCTCGCTCAGGTACGAACCGAAGCCGCTGAAGATCGCCGACATGCAGAACCCGAGCGGGAAACCGAGCACCAGGAGCAGCGTGTTGGCGCCGCCGGGGATGTTCGCGTACGCCAGCACGCAGACCGCCGACAGCACCGCGAACAGCCAGATGTTGCGGCGCCGGCCCAGCCGGTCGGTGAGGTAGCCGCCGGTGAGATAGCCGAGGAACGCTCCCGAGATCAGGAAGGTCAGATAGCCGCCGGTGCCGACGACCGACAGACCGCGCTCCGTCTTGAGATACGTGGGGATCCAGGTGGCCAGCGTGTAGTAGCCGCCCTGGACACCCGTGGACAGCAGGCCCGCGAAGACCGTGGTGCGCAGCAGCCCGGGTGCACCGGCCGTGCCCGGCCGGAAGATCGCGGCGAACGAGCCGCGCTGCGGGCTCTGTTCGCGTGCCGCGACCGCCTGTGGGGCGTCGTGCACCCGGCGCCGCACCCACACCACGAGGAGCGCGGGCAGCGCGCCGGTCCAGAACATCACCCGCCAGGCCATGTCGTCGCCGACGAACGAGAAGACCAGTGTGTACACGATCGCGGCGAGGGCCCAGCCGACGGCCCAGGAACTCTGGATCGCGCCCAGCGTGCGGCCGCGGTGCCGGGCGCTCGCGTACTCGGCGACCAGGATCGCGCCGACCGCCCACTCGCCGCCGAAGCCGAGGCCCTGGAGGGCGCGGAACGCCAGCAGGGTCTCGTAGTTGGGCGCGAAGCCGCAGGCCACCGTGAAGACCGCGTAGGTGACCACCGTGATCATCAGGGCACGGACCCGGCCGACCCGGTCCGCGAACACGCCCGCGGCGGCGCCGCCCACCGCGGAGACCACCAGGGTGACGGTGGTGAACAGGCCGGTCTGGCCGCTGTCCAGACCGAAGTACGCCGCGAGCGCGACCATGCTCAGCGGCAGGGTGAAGTAGTCGTACGAATCCAGGGCATATCCGCCGAAAGCACCGACGAACGCGCGCCGGCCGCGCGGACCGAGGGCGCGCAGCCAGCCGAACGCGCCGTCCTCGGCGGTGCGTTCACCCCTGCCCGGGTGCGCGTCGGAGGTCAGGGCCTGCGGTGGAGGAGTCGTGCTCATGGGCACCTCGCAGAAGAGGGACGGAGGGTGCGGGACTGAGCGGTGCGGGGCCGTGCCGAGGTCTTGCCGAGGGTCTTGCCTGGGTGAGCGTGATGAGCACCGTAGAGGATCGTTCAACGATCCTTCAATACCCACGTTGTTTCGTTCCTGTGTCTGCGGTTGAATTCCGGGCATGGCAGAGCAGCTGACGGGACTGGCCGACGACCGCGCCCTCCTCGGGCGGACCAGCACCGCCGAACGGATCTCCGACATCCTCAGGAGCCGTATCGCGGACGGTTACTTCCCGCCAGGCACCCGCCTGTCCGAGGACGGCATCGGGGGCGCGCTCGGCGTCTCCCGCAACACCCTGCGCGAGGCGTTCCGGCTGCTCACCCACGAACGCCTGCTGGTCCACGAACTCAACCGGGGCGTCTTCGTCCGGGTCCTGACCGTCGAGGACGTCGAGGACATCTACCGCACCCGCGCCCTCGTCGAGTGCGCCGTCGTGCGCGGTCTCGGCGAGCCGCCGTACGCCCTGGAGGGCCTGTCGACGGCGGTCACCGAGGGGCAGTCGGCGGCCACCGCGGATGACTGGAAAGCAGTGGGTACGGCCAATATCCACTTCCACCGGGAACTGGTCGCCCTGGCCGGCAGCGAGCGCACCGACGAACTGATGCGCAGCGTCTTCGCGGAACTCCGCCTCGCGTTCCACGTGGTCGACGACCCCCACGCCCTGCACGAGCCGTACCTGGCCCGCAACCGGGAGATCCTGCAGTCGCTGGAGCGCGGCGACCGGCGCGGCGCCGAGCGCCTGCTGGAGACGTACCTCACGGACTCCCTGGAACGGGTGGTGGAGGTCTACCGCCGCCGGGTGGACAACCCCTCGCAGTGAAGCGCCCCGCCCTGAAGCGCCCCGCCCTGAAGCGCCCCGTAAGGGGCGCGGGGAACTGCGCGACAAGCCCCCACTGACCCGCACCCGAAGAACCGGTCTCCACTCACCGGGCCCCACCGGCGGAGCCACCCGCGTCGTTTGGGCCGATGTCAGACCCAGGACCTAGTCTGTGCACCGTGACTTCGCCTGCATCGACGGACAGCGTGCCGCCCCAGCTCAGCGCGGGGCCGCGCCCCGCACCGGGCCCGGCCGCCGACGAGGGGCTGGCGCGGCGGCTGCGTGCGCTCGCGTGCACCGCGCCGCTGCACGACCTCGACGCACGCAAGGCGAACCTGGCCGGCGAGTACTCGGTGTACGGCATGGCCGAGGTGGCCCTCTCCGCCATCGACCTGGTCACCCTGAACATGGACTTCGACACTGGCGCCGACCACGAGCAGATCGTCGCCCGGCTGATCCCGCGCATCTCCGCCCAGACCCCGCACCGCCCCGTCGCCGAGCACGAGCGCGTGGCCCGCTGGGTCCTGGAGAACCTGATCAACGTCGGCAGCGTCGACCGCGGCTTCCGCGCGGTGTACGGCACCTTCGCGCCGGACGGGTCGTACGTCCGCCGGGACTACGACTTCAAGCTCATCGAAGAGGTGCCGGGCCCGGGCGGCACGGTCTACCTCCGTACCACCGACGAGGCGGTCAACGTCCTCGTCGGCGCCCTCGACACGGACGTCACCAGCGCCCAGATCGCCGCCGAGGTCAAGCTGGAGGTGCTGATCAACCGCGGGCGGCTCGCCGACGCCCAGCTCGCCGCGGAGCAGGCCCGCTACCGGACCGTGCAGTACTCGGAGAGCCTGCGCCGGGCCCTGGAGGCCACCCGGCGCAACGTCCGCGCGGTGGACTGGCTCAACGCCGTCCCCGACATGATCGCCGAGGCCCTCGACCACGTCGCCGACCGGTACCGGCACGAGAACGCGATCCTCACCAACATCCGCAAGGCCCGCGACGAGACCGAGGAGCCCGAGAACAAGCGGCGCGCCGCCGAGCTCGTCGACATCGTCAAGGACTGCATCCGACGGCACACCCAGTTGCAGTCGCGACTGCTGGAAGCCGGGCCGCTGTTCCGCGCGGAACAGGACCGGCAGGCGTTCGCGACACCCATGACGACGTCGGGGACCGACCTGTACGGGCACCTCCTCGCGCCGCTGCTGCCGTTGCCGCTGGAGCAGGCGAGCCGGGTCACGGGGGCGTTCTTCGCGCACGGGACCGGGCTGCGGACGCCGGTGTCGGTGCGGGTGGGCGACCTCGTCGACATACTGCTGACGCCGCCGGTCGAGCGGGAGCACCTGGGCGCGGAGATGCCGGAGCCGGACCTCATCGCCACGCCGGACGACAGCCGGTTCAGCGAGGAGCAGCTGGCGGACGCCATGCGCTTGCTGGACCTGCCGGCCGACGCGCCGCGTCGGCTCTCGGGGCTGCTGGCGGAGGCGCGACGTGCGGGTGGCGAGGATCTGGCCTACCTGGTCGCGCTGCTGGCCGTGCACGCCGCCAGCCCGGCCGTGGGCACGGCCTACCGGCAGGGTGAGGGGAAGCTGCTGTTCGCGGTGGACGACGGCGCGGAGCTGGACGACCCCGGATTCGGTGGTGCCGATCTGATCGTGGGGACTGCTCTGCTGGATGCGGTGGGGATGGCTGCGGATCGGACCGAGGCCGCGTGATGTTGTGTGCCGGGTGCCGGCCGGTGGGGGCTGGTCGCGCCCACGCGGCGGTAGCCGCAGATTCAACACAGCCCCGCGCCCCTAAAGGGGCGCACCAGCGCAACCCTGTTTTCAAGATCGAGGAGTTGTTGTGAGCGAGTACGTCGAGGCTGAAGCGGCTGTCGCGTCGGCGAGTGCTGCCGTCACGCCCGCCGATGCCGCTGACGCGGCTCGGCTCGTCGCCTTCGGGTTGCAGCCCAAGCTGCAGCCCGCGCGTGATCAGGAGTACACCGAGCTGCTGCGGCGGTACCGGGAGGACCCTCCGTTCGCGCGGCTCGCCGATGCCGTGGCCGCCGGGCTGGGGCTGGTGGTGCTGGAGGTGTCCCCGCGTGCGGGGATGGCGGTGACCGCCGCCGAGGACTCGGTGTTCGCTGTTCGCATGGGCGACTACGCACGCCGTACGTCCGCGGACGGCAGCGACCGGTTCCTGCACGGGCTCGCCCATCTCGCCGTCGCCGCGCTGGCGTTCCCGCGCCCCGAGGACCTGGCCGACGACGGCTACATCGGGCGGATCACGGTCAACGGCGTCGACGCCTTCGTCCGGCAGGCCTGCCGCCGCCTGGAGGAGCGGGCCGACGAGCTGGGGGAGAACACCGACCCGGCCACCGACGCGCCCGGCCTGGAGGCCGCCTGGCGGATCTGGGCCAGACGCAGCGCGACCGGCGCCACCAAGGACGCCCGTCGGCTGGCCGGTTCCACCACCGGAATCATCGGCAAGGCGGTCGTCTTCCTCACCGACTCCGGGTTCCTCCAGCGCACCGGCGACGACCAGGGCGGCACCTACCGCACGACGGCCCGCTACCAGCTCCAGGTGCGGGACATGGCCGGCAGCGCCGCCATGGCCGAGCTGCTGGAACTCGGCGTCGTCCCGGTCACCGACGGCACGGCCAGCCTGCTGCCCGCCGACGCCACCGAGGACCTGGACCTGGTCGCCGACGCCGGTCTGCCCTTCCACTCCTGAGCCGTTCCCGAAGCCCTGTCCGAGCCGTCACCACCCTTTTCCCACGTCTTACGAGAGTCCGCCATGTACGAGCTGTCCCGGGTCCGCCTCTACTCCATCGGGCCGGCCGGTGCGCGCTACGCCGACACCGTGCTGGACCTGCGTGGTGTCGGCGAGCCCGTGCCCGACCCCGCGCCGACCCAGGCGGAGTTCTTCGAGGAGGAGCCGGTCGGCCCGCCGCGCCGGCCCGCGCCCGCCGGCGTGCTCTTCCTGGAGAACGGCGGCGGCAAGTCGGTTCTGCTCAAGCTGATCTTCTCGGTGATGCTGCCGGGGCACCGCAACACCCTGGGCGGCGCCAGCTCCGGCGTGCTGCGCAAGTTCCTGCTCGCCGACGACTGCGGACACGTCGCCCTGGAGTGGCAGCACACGCTCACCGGCGAGTGCGTGGTCGTCGGCAAGGTGAGCGAGTGGCGGGGGCGGCAGGTCTCCAACGACCCGCGGAAGTTCGCCGAGGCCTGGTACTCGTTCCGTCCCGGTCCCGGGCTGTCGCTGGACAATCTGCCGGTCGCCGAGTCCACCGCCGTACGGCCGTCCGCAGAGGGAGCCTCCGGCGCGCAGGGGCGGCGGCGCACCATGAAGGGCTTCCGGGACGCCATCACCGAGGCGGGCAAGTTCTATCCGCATCTGGAGGTGCACTGGGAGGAGATCCACGACCGCTGGATCGAGCACCTCGGCGAACTCGGCCTGGACCCCGAACTCTTCCGCTACCAGCGCGAGATGAACGCCGACGAGGGCGAGGCCGCCGGCCTCTTCGCGGTGAAGAAGGACTCCGACTTCACCGACCTGCTGCTGCGGGCCGTGACCGACACCCGGGACACGGACGGGCTCGCCGACCTGGTCGGCGGCTTCGGCAACAAGCTGGGGCGGCGAGCCGAGCTGATCGCCGAGCGGGACTTCACCGCCGGGTCGGTGGACCTGCTCGGGCGGATCGTGGAGGCCGCGGAGGCGCGGTCACGCGCGCGTGACATCCACGCGGGCGCCGAGCGCCGTACCCGCACGCTGGCGCGGCGGTTGTCCGCGCGGGGCGCGCAGGAGCGGCTGCGCGCCGCAGACCTCGCCCAGCGGGTCACGGCCGCCGCCTACGCCGTCACGCACTCCGAGGGCGCCCGGGAGCGCAGCGCGCTGATCGCCGCCGAACTCGCCTACCGGCACGCCTCCCTGGCGCTGGCCGCCGGCGAGAAGTCCGCCGCGGCGCAGAAGCGCGAGCTGGCCGACGCGCGCACCCTGCACTCCGCCTGGCAGGCCGCCGAGGCCGCGCTGCGCCACCGCGCCGCTGCCGACCGCGTCGCCCGCGTGGCCGCCGCCATCCAGGAGGCCGAGCGGGACGCGGCCCCTGCCCTCGCCGCCCGTGCCAAGGCCGCCGTCGAGCTCGTACGGGCCCTGCACACGGCCGCAGAGCGCGCCGAGCATCTCGCCAACGAGGAGGAGGAGCGGTCCGCCGCGCTCCAGGAGGTCAGCGACTCCGCGTACCGGGACTCGACCTCGGCCGCCACCGGGGCGCAGCGCGCCCGCAGCGAGGCCGGGCATCTGCGGCAGCGGCTCGGCGAGGTCGAGCAGGAGACCGCCGAGGCGGTCCGCGCGGGCTGGCTCGACGACAGCGCCCCGGACGCCGACCCGGCCCGGGCCGCGCTCGCGGCGAGCGACGCCGAGAAGACGGCCGTGGCCGCCTGGGACACCGCCCGCGAGGCCTCCCGCAGGGCGAGCGAGCACGCGCGCGAGGCGGCCTCCGCCGAGTCCCGCGCCGAACTCACCGCCGCCCGCGCGGCCGACGCCGCGACGGCGGCCGAGCGGACGTACGACTCCGAGAAACGCCTGGCCGAGAGCCTGGCGGCGGAGGAGAGCCTCACCGAGCTGCTGGGCCTCACCGGCTCGCGCACCGCCGTCCCGCGGCCCCGCCACGAGGACGGCGACGACAGGCTCACCCCCGAGGAACTCGACCGGTTCGCCGACGAGTTGCGGGAGCTGCTGGACGACGCCGTCGGTTCCGCCGAGCGGCACCTGTTCGAGCTGCGCACCGCGGCCGCCGACGACTCCCGGATCCTCGGCGCCCTCGGCGACGGCGGACTGCTGCCGCCCGGCCCCGACGTCCTCGCCACCGTCGAGTTCCTCGGCGAGCACGGCATCCCGGCACTGCCCGGCTGGCGCTACCTCGCGCAGGCCGTCGACCCCGCCGACCACGCGCGCGTGCTCGCCGCCCGCCCCGAACTCGTCGACGGCGTCATCATCACCGACCCCGACACGCACGCCCGTGCCCGCGAGACACTCGGCGAGGCGGCTCTGCTGCCGCGCTCCGCCGTGGCCGTCGGCACCGCCGCGGCCCTGCTCGCGCCGACCCCGGCCGCCGACGCCACCCCGGGCGACGTGTTCCTCGTACCGCCGAACCCCGCCATGCACGACGAGCACGCCGCCGACGAGGAGCGGCAGGCCCTGCGCGCGCGGGCCACCGAGCGGGACGAGGAGATCCGCACCCTCGCCGCGCGGCTCGGCAAGGACCGCGAGCTGGCCGCGCGGCTCGCCTCCTGGCGCACCGGCTGCCCGGCCGGGCGGCTCGTGGAGCTGGCCCAGGAGGCCCGGGACGCGCGGGTGTTCGCGGAGGAGTCCGAGGCGGAGCTGGCCGAGGCGCGGACCGTGCGCGCGGAGACCGAGGAGACCGCCGCCGAGGCCGCGCAGGTGCGCGACGAACGGCAGGAGGCCGCCCAGCGGGCCCGGCGCGCGGCCGACGCCCTCGCCGGTCTGGCGTTCCGGCTGCGCGAGCGGGCCGGCTGGCAGGTCAGGGTGCGCGAACTCGCCGACGAGGCCGCCGAGTCGGAGGCCCGCGCCCAGTCCTGCCTGGAGCGCGCCCGCGTTGCCGACGAGGACCGGCGCGGTGCCCAGCGCGCCGCCGACGACGCCCGCCGTACCGCCCGAGCGCTGCGCGCCGAGCGCTCCGAGATCGCCGGCGCCCCTGACGACCTGCCCGACTCCGACGCGGACGCCGCCAGGTCCTCGTCCTCGCTGCCCGCCCTGCGCGAGGCCTACCGGGCCGCCTCGCAGGTGTACGAGAAGGTCGGCGTCGGCGCCGACCTGCGCGCCGAGCAGGCCCGTTCGGAGAGCGACGAGAGCGCCGCTCTCGCGGAACTGGAGCGGCTCAGCAACAAGGTCCGCACCCGCGCCGAGCAGCTGCTCCAGTCGCCCGACGGCTCCGACGGCCCCTCCCGGCAGGCCGCCGCCGCCCGCGCGGAGGAACTGGTGCAGCTCCTGGAGACCCGCATGTCGACCGCGAGCGAGCAGCTCGGGCGGCTCCGCGGCGAGGCCGAGCGGCACGCCCCCGAGGACGGCGAGGCGCACACCGAACTGCCCGAGGAGCTCCAGCCGCGCGACGCCGAGCACGCACAGGCGCTGCTGCGCACGGCGACGGCCGAACTGGCCGCACGCGCCGAGGCGTTGGCCCAGGCCCGGGAGGCGCACGCCGACCTGCTGGACACGCACCGCGCGGCCGAGGACGCGGCGGGCGGCATCGAGGAGATCGCCGCCATGCTCCGCGACCTGCTGCGCGAGCACACCGCCGAGGAGGAGCAGGAGGAGCCCGAGCCCTACCCCGGCAGCCTGGAGGAGGCCCGGCACTCCGCCGCCGAGGCCCGCAGGTCGCTGCGCGGCTGCGCCGGTGACCTGTCCGCCGCCGAGGCCGCCGTCCGCGAGGCGAGCGACGTCCTTGTACGGCACGCCAACGCCACCCGGTACGAGGCGGTACGGACCCCCGCGCGCCAGCAGATCCGGGAACTGCCCGCCTCCGCGCTGCCCGAGCACGCCCAGAAGTGGGCGGACGCCTTCGCGCCCCGGCTACGGGTGCTGACCGACGAACTGGCCCAGCTGGAACGGAACCGGGACTCGATCGTGGACCGGCTGCGGGGGCTCGTCGAGTCCGCGCTGGCGACCCTGCGCTCGGCCCAGCGGCTCTCCCGGCTGCCCGAGGGGCTCGGCGAGTGGTCCGGGCAGGAGTTCCTCCGCATCCGCTTCGAGGAACCCGACCAGGCCACGCTCACCGAGCGGCTCGGCGAGGTCGTCGACGAGGCGACCCGGGCCGCCGTGAAGAAGAACTCCGATCTGCGGCGGGACGGAATGTCCCTGCTGCTGAGGGGAGTCGCGGCCGCGCTCCAGCCGAAGGGCGTCGCCGTCGAGATCCTCAAGCCGGACGCGGTACTGCGCGCCGAGCGGGTGCCGGTGGGGCAGATGGGGGACGTGTTCTCCGGTGGCCAGCTGCTGACCGCGGCCATCGCGCTGTACTGCACGATGGCCGCCCTACGGTCCAACGACCGGGGGCGGGACAAGCACCGGCACGCGGGGACGCTGTTCCTCGACAACCCCATCGGGCGCGCCAACGCGACCTACCTGCTGGAGCTCCAGCGGGCCGTGTCGGATGCGCTGGGCGTGCAACTGCTGTACACGACCGGCCTGTTCGACACGACGGCGCTGGCCGAGTTCCCGCTGGTCATCCGGCTGCGGAACGACGCGGACCTCAGGGCCGGCCTGAAGTACATCAGCGTGGAGGAACATCTCCGGCCCGGGCTGCCGCAGCAGCCGCAGGCGGGAGAGGCCGTGCGCAGCGAGATCACCGCCACCCGGATGTTCAAGAAGCCGTCGGCCTGACGGCCTCAGGGGTGTGTCAGCTGACCGGCCTGGCCGCCCCGCCGCCGTATCCGCTCCTGTTCACGAGCGGCGGCCCGCTCCTGCCGCCGGGCCGCGCGCCGCTCGCGGCGCAGCGTGCGTGCCGTGCTGCTCGGCTCCGAGACCACGCCGTTGCGCTGGTTCCACACCTGACGTGTCACCAGGACGTCGACCGCGCTCCAGGTGGCCACCACCGTGCTCGCCACGCTGCTGATTACCATCGGGAACGCCAGCCAGGACTCCGCCATCGTGCAGAAGAACGCCACCATGGCCAGCGTCAGCGTGACGGCGATGATGATCACCGCCCGCACCGCCGACGTCCGCACCGGATCCGGCATCCGGTACCGCTTGGCAGGCTCCTCGACCCACAACGGCCGGTACTGCGGCTGCTGTTGCCGCAACGTCGGGCGCGCCGCCGTACCGTCCTCGGGCGCCATGCGCCGCTGAGCCGTCCCCATCAACGTGTCACTCCCCACCGCCGGCAAGCCCTCGCACCGGTGTCCGACGACCCCGGCTCCCCTTGGCTGCCCGGCTTGCGCTGTTTTACGCCGCCCGGATGGGAGACGCGGCTCCTGTGGCCGAATCCGCACCCATCACCCGTCTACAAGGACGAACGAACTCGCCCGATGATTCCCAACCGGGGAAAAATTCCGGCCAACTGATCCTTCGTGCCGTTCCCGCCCCACTCGCGTGAAGTCGGCGCGATCGCGGTGGCAATCTCCCGCAATGCCCGGACAACTCATCCTGTCTGTCCGCCATGTCACGGCACCGAGGCGGAAGTTCACCGTCCGGACAGTTCTTCGAGTTATCCCTGTGACGGTAGTAGGCTCGCGCCGTTTGTTGACGTACATGTGTACCCCCGGCCGGCGGGGGTCGAGCTGGGGGAGGCCATGCGCTTTCGCGGGAAGTCGATCCGCCGGAAGATCGTGGCGCTGCTTCTCGTGCCGCTGGTGTCCCTGACGGCCGTCTGGGGCTTCGCGGCCGTGCTCACGGGACGCGAAGTCACCCACATGTTCCAGGTGTCGTCGATCGTCGAGGACATCGGCTACCCCACCGAGGACGCGGTCCGCGCTCTCCAGCAGGAACGCCGGCAGACCCTGGTCTATCTCGCCGACCCGCGGGCGTCCGACGCGCTCACCGCCCTGAACCGCACGCGTGCCGCCACCGACGAGACCGTGGCCCAACTCCGCAAGAACGCCCGGGAACAGCACGTACGCGACGGCCTGAACGCCGACGACAGCGAACGCCTCACCGCCGAACTCGACGGCCTCGACGGCATCGACCCCCTGCGGCGCAGCGTCGAGCAGGGCACCGTGGACCGTGCCCAGGCCCTCGCCCTCTACAACGCCGTCGTCGACCCCTGCTACACGCTGCTCGGCTCCCTCGACGGGACCGACGACGTCGGGATCGACAAGCAGGCCCGCGCCCTCGTCAACATCACCCGCGCCCGGGAGCTCGTCTCCCGCGAGGACGCCCTGCTCGGCTCCGCCCTGGTCGTCGGAAAGGTCTCCCGCGAGGAGACCCGCGAGATCTCCGACCTCATAGCCCAGCGCACCCTCCTCTACGACATCAGCCTCCCGCTGGTGCCGGCCGGCGAACGCGACCGCTTCGACCGCTTCTGGAAGAGCGCCACCACCGCTCCGCTGCTGGCCGCCGAGAGGTCCGTCGTCGCCGCCGGATCCGGCATGCCGAACGACGTCAGCGCGAAGAGCTGGGACACCACCGCGGGCAATGTGCTCGACGAACTGCGCATCCTCGACGACCAGGTCGGCGACCGCTTCAAGGACCGCATCCGGCCCGTCGCCGTCAACGAGTTCGTCCAGGCGTCCGTCGTCGGTGTCCTCGGTCTGGCCGCCGTGCTGTTCTCGCTGGTCGTGTCGGTCCGGGTCGGCCGCAGTCTCATCCGCGACCTGCGGCTGCTGCGCCAGGAGGCGCACGAGGCGTCCGGGGTCCGGCTGCCGAGCGTGATGCGCAGGCTGTCCACGGGCGAACAGGTCGACGTGGAGACAGAGGTCCCGCGCCTGGAGTTCGACAAGAACGAGATCGGCGAAGTCGGCCAGGCCCTCAACACCCTGCAGCGCGCCGCCGTGGAGGCCGCCGTCAAGCAGGCCGAGCTGCGCTCCGGAGTCTCCGAGGTCTTCGTCAACCTCGCCCGCCGCAGCCAGGTCCTGCTGCACAAGCAGCTCACCCTGCTCGACACCATGGAACGCAGGACCGAGGACACCGACGAGCTCGCCGACCTCTTCCGCCTCGACCACCTCACCACCCGGATGCGCCGGCACGCCGAGGGCCTGGTCATCCTCTCCGGCGCCGCCCCCTCGCGGCAGTGGCGCCGGCCCATCCAGCTCATGGACGTGGTGCGTGCCGCCGTGGCCGAGGTCGAGGACTACGAGCGCATCGAGGTCCGCCGGCTGCCCCGCGTCGCCGTCACCGGCCCCGCCGTCGCCGACCTCACCCACCTCGTGGCCGAACTCCTGGAGAACGCCACGGTGTTCTCGCCGCCGCACACCGCCGTGCAGGTCCTCGGCGAACGCGTCGCGAACGGCTTCACCCTGGAGATCCACGACCGGGGTCTCGGCATGGCGGCCGAGGCACTCCTGGACGCCAACCTGCGGCTCGCCGAGACGCCCGAGTTCGAGCTCTCCGACACCGACCGGCTCGGCCTGTTCGTGGTCAGCCGTCTCGCCCAGCGCCAGAACGTCCGCGTCTCGCTCCAGCCGTCCCCCTACGGCGGTACCACGGCCGTCGTCTTCCTCCCCGACGTACTGCTGACCGACGACGTCCCCGACACCAACGGGGTCGGCTTCCGCCTCGACCGCACCCGCCCGGCCAGGGAGGCCGAAGCCGAGCAGGGCCGCGTCACCTCGCCGGGCCAGGTGGCGGCAGAGCGGCCCGGGCTGCCGGCCGCGCTGCTGGACGGCCCGGTCGAGCTGGAGGCACCCGTCGCCCTGGACGCCCTGGACGACTTCCCGGGCGCGCTCACCGACGACGACAGCGAGCGGGGCGGGCTGTTCCGCCCCCGCCGCTCCCTCGCCCGCGCCGACGACACCACGCCCGCCGTGACCGAACTTCATCAGCCGGCCCGCGAGACGGCGGACGGCTTCGGCGACGAGCACCCCGGCGGCCCGGTACCGCTGCCCAGACGGCGGACGCCCAAGCTGGTCAGCTCGCACGGCAAGCCCGTCACCGAGCAGCGCTCCCGCCGCGTCGAACCGGACGGCCGGGAGGACCGGGGCGAGCGGGACCGGGCGGACCAGGGCCGCCCCGAACCGGGCGGACTCGCCCCGCTGCCCTCCCGCCGCCGCACCGACCCGTCCTCGCACCGCGTCATCGGCTCGGCCGACCGCGTCGAGGAACCCACGGCGCCCCAGGCCGGCGGTCCGGACGAACCCTCCGGACCCCCCGCCCTGCCCCGGCGCACCCGCCGCTCCGCGATCACCGCAGGCAGCGGCACCGACGACTCCGTCCCGCCCCTCGGCAGCGCATCCCCGGAAGCCGCGTCCGGCACCCGGCCGCTGCCCAGGCGGGTACGGCAGGCCAACCTGGCCCCACAGCTGCGACAGGAACCCGCAGCACCCGCCGTGCGCGAGCCGAACCCCGTCGAGCGTGACGCCGACGAGGTACGCAGCCGCATGGCCTCGCTCCAGCGCGGCTGGCAGCGCGGCCGTGTGGAGAACGGTGAGGACGACGGTTCCCGGAACAGCACAGCACAAGGAACGACTAAGGGGGACGGTCGATGACCGATCCGAAGGCGACCGGCCACACGGCGACGAACAAGGGCGAGCTGAACTGGCTGCTGGACGACCTCGTGGACCGGGTCGCCAGCATCCGCAAGGCCGTCGTGCTCTCCGGCGACGGCCTGCCCACCGGTGTCTCCAAGGACCTCACCAGAGAGGACAGCGAGCACCTGGCCGCCGTGGCCTCCGGCTTCCACAGCCTCGCCAAGGGCGTGGGCCGCCACTTCGAGGCGGGCAGCGTCCGGCAGACCGTCGTCGAGCTCGACGACGCCTTCCTGTTCGTCACGGCCGCCGGCGACGGCAGCTGCCTCGCCGTCTTCTCCGACGCCGACTCCGACGTCGGCCAGGTCGCGTACGAGATGACGCTGCTGGTCAAGCGGGTCGGCGTACATCTGGGGTCCGTTCCGCGCACCGATCTGCCCTCGGGCGGGTAGTGGGATGACATGAGCGGAGACGGTCAGGGAAGAAGTCACTGGTTCGACGACGAGGCCGGACCGGTCGTCCGTCCGTACGCCATGACACGGGGGCGCACCACCAGTGCGGCCCAGCACCGGCTCGATCTGATCGCGGTGGTCGTCACGGAACCGCACGTGGACGACACGGAGGACGACCGGACGCTGTCCCCGGAGCACGTGGACATCGTCGAGCTCTGCCGCGACGTCCCGCAGTCGGTCGCCGAGCTGGCCTCGGAACTCGACCTGCCCGTCGGAGTGGTCCGGGTCCTCATCGGCGACCTCGTCGACGGGGAACTCGTCCACGTCAACCGGCCGGTACCCCCGGCCGAGCTGGTGGACGAGAGTATTCTGCGCGACGTGATCAACGGCCTCCGGGCGCTGTGACCGGCGCGGAAGCGGAGTAGTGACGTGACAGGCTGGCAGTTCTGGGTCGACCGGGGCGGTACGTTCACCGACGTCGTCGCGCGGCGCCCGGACGGCCGCCTGCTCACCCACAAACTGCTCTCCGACAACCCGGCGCGGTACGCCGACGCGGCCGTGGCCGCAGTACGCGAGCTCCTCGGCGGCTCCGGCGACCCGGTCGACGCCGTACGGATGGGCACCACGGTCGCCACCAACGCGCTTCTCGAACGCAAGGGCGAGCGCACCCTCCTCGTCATCACGCGCGGCTTCCGCGACGCCCTGCGCATCGCCTACCAGAACCGCCCCCGCATCTTCGCCCGCCGCATCGAACTGCCGGAGCTGCTGTACGAGCGGGTCGTCGAGGCCGACGAGCGCGTCGCCGCCGACGGCACCGTCCTGCGCGCACCCGACCTGGAAGCCCTGGCGGGCCCGCTCCAGGAGGCGTACGACGACGGGATCCGCGCCGTCGCCGTCGTCTGCATGCACAGCCATCTCTACCCCGCCCACGAGCAGGCGATCGGCGAGCTGGCCGCCCGCACCGGCTTCCCGCAGATCTCGCTGTCCAGCGAGGTCAGCCCGCTGATGAAGCTCGTCCCGCGCGGCGACACCGCCGTCGTCGACGCCTACCTGTCGCCCGTGCTGCGCCGCTACGTCCGCCGTGTCGCCGACGAACTTGAGGGCGTACGGCTGATGTTCATGCAGTCCAACGGCGGGCTCGCCGAGGCCGGGCAGTTCCGCGGCAAGGACGCCATCCTCTCCGGGCCGGCCGGTGGCATCGTCGGCATGGCCCGGATGTCGCAGCTCGCCGGCTTCGACCGGGTCATCGGCTTCGACATGGGCGGCACCTCCACCGACGTCTCCCACTTCGCGGGCGGGTACGAGCGGGTCTTCACCACGCAGATCGCGGGCGTCCGGCTGCGCGCCCCCATGCTGGACATCCACACCGTCGCCGCGGGCGGCGGCTCGGTGCTGCACTTCGACGGCTCCCGCTACCGCGTCGGGCCCGATTCGGCCGGCGCCGACCCCGGCCCGGCCTGCTACCGGGGCGGCGGCCCGCTGGCCGTCACCGACGCCAACGTCATGCTCGGCCGCATCCAGCCGGCCCACTTCCCCCAGGTGTTCGGGCCGGACGGGGACCAGCCGCTGGACGCCGGCCTCGTCCGGGACCGCTTCACCGGGCTCGCCCGGGAGATCAGCGAGCGGACCGGCGACGACCGCACCCCCGAACAGGTCGCCGAGGGCTACCTGAGCATCGCCGTGGCCAACATCGCCAACGCCGTGAAGCGGATCTCCGTCCAGCAGGGCCACGACGTCACCCGCTACGCCCTCACCACCTTCGGCGGGGCCGGCGGGCAGCACGCGTGCATGGTCGCCGACTCGCTCGGCATCCGCACCGTCCTGGTGCCGCCCATGGCGGGGGTCCTGTCCGCACTCGGCATCGGGCTCGCCGACACCACCGCCATGCGCGAACAGTCCGTCGAGGCCCCCTTGGAACCCGCCGCCATGCCCGGCATCCGGAAGACCGCGGACGACCTGGAGGCCGCGGCCCGCGCCGAGCTCCTCGCCGAGGACGTCCCGGAGGACCGCGTCGAGGTCACCCGCCGCGCCCAGCTCCGCTACGACGGCACCGACACCACCCTCACCGTCGAACTCACCGAGCCCGACGCGATGAAACACGCCTTCGAAGAACGTCATCGCGCCACGTACTCCTTCACGCTCGACCGCCCGGTCGTCGTCGAAGCCCTCTCCGTGGAAGCCACCGGCATCACCGAACCCCCCGATCTCTCCGCCCTCGCCCCGTACGAGGGCAGCCCCGCCGCACCGGAGACCGTCCGCCTCCACACCGGCGGCACCTGGCGCGACGTACCCCTCCACCGCCGCGAGGACCTGCCCCCCGGCGAATCCGTCACCGGCCCGGCGATCATCACCGAGGCCAGTGCCACGACCGTCGTCGACGACGGCTGGCGGGCCGCGGCGACCGACGACGGGCATCTGGTCATGGAACGCGCGACGGTCACGCAGAGTTCCGATCTCGACACAGAAGCCGACCCGGTCCTGCTTGAGGTCTTCAACAACCTCTTCATGTCGATCGCCGAACAGATGGGCGCCCGACTGGAGTCGACGGCCCAGTCCGTCAACATCAAGGAACGCCTCGACTTCTCCTGCGCCCTGTTCGACCCCGACGGGAACCTGGTGGCCAACGCCCCGCACATCCCCGTCCACCTGGGCTCCATGGGCACCAGCGTCAAAGAGGTCATCCACCGCCGCGGCACCTCGATGCGGCCCGGCGACACCTACGCCGTCAACGACCCCTACCACGGCGGCACCCACCTGCCGGACGTCACCGTGATCACGCCGGTCTTCGCCACGGAGGGTGACCGGATCCTCTTCTACGTCGCCTCCCGCGGGCACCACGCCGAGATCGGCGGCATCGCCCCCGGCTCGATGCCCGCGAACAGCCGCACCATCGACGAAGAGGGCGTCCTCTTCGACAACTGGCTGCTCGCCGAGAACGGCCGGTTCCGCGAGGCCGAGACGCACCGGCTGCTCGCCGGGGCCCGCTACCCCTCCCGCAACATCCGCACCAACCTCGCCGACCTGCGCGCCCAGATCGCCGCCAACCGCAAGGGCGTCGACGAAGTCGGCCGGATGATCGAGGAGTTCGGCCTCGACGTCGTCCAGGCCTATATGCGGCACGTCCAGGACAACGCCGAGGAAGCGGTCCGCCGGGTCGTCGACGCCCTCGACGACGGCGCGTACGCCTACGAGACCGACTCCGGCGCCGTCATCCGGGTACGCGTGCGCGTGGACCGCGGCAACCGGCGCGCCACCATCGACTTCACCGGCACCTCCGCCCAGCTCGCCACCAACTTCAACGCCCCGTTCGCCGTCGTCAACGCGGCCGTGCTGTACGTCTTCCGCACCCTCGTCGCCGACGACATCCCGCTCAACGACGGCTGCCTGCGCCCCCTCGACATCGTTGTACCGCCAGGTTCCATGCTCGCCCCCGAGCCGCCGGCCGCCGTCGTCGCGGGCAACGTCGAGACCTCCCAGGCCATCACCGGTGCCCTCTACGCGGCGCTCGGCGTGCAGGCCGAGGGCTCCGGGACCATGAACAACGTGACCTTCGGCAACGAACGCCACCAGTACTACGAGACCGTCGCCTCCGGATCCGGTGCCGGCGACGGTTTCCACGGCGCGAGCGTCGTACAGACCCACATGACCAACTCCCGGCTCACCGACCCGGAAGTCCTGGAGTGGCGGCTGCCCGTCCGCCTCGACGAGTTCGCCGTACGCACGGGCAGCGGCGGCGCGGGCTGCTGGCACGGCGGGGACGGCGCGGTCCGCCGCGTCCGCTTCCTCGAACCCATGACCGTCTCCACCCTCTCCCAGCACCGCCGCGTGCCGCCGTACGGCATGGCCGGGGGCGAACCCGGCGCACTCGGCGCCAACCGGGTGGAGCGGGCCGACGGCACGGTCACCGGACTCGGCGGCAGCGATGCCGCGGACGTCGGCCCCGACGACGTACTCGTCATCGAAACCCCGGGCGGCGGCGGATACGGACGCCCCGCGCCCGGCACCCGGTCCCATCAAGTCCGTCAAGCCCATCAAGTCCATCAAGCAGGAGAAGAAAACGATGATCTTCGGGCGATCTGAGCGCGGCAAGCCCCCGGTCGAGCCCGTCACGCTCAAGATCCTCGTGGCCGGCGGCTTCGGCGTGGGCAAGACGACCCTGGTCGGCGCGGTCAGCGAGATCAGGCCCTTGCGCACCGAGGAACTGCTCACCGAGGCCGGGCGACCGGTCGACGACACCTCCGGCGTCGAGGGCAAGCACACCACCACCGTCGCCATGGACTTCGGCCGCATCACCCTTCGCGAGGACCTGGTGCTGTACCTGTTCGGCACGCCCGGGCAGGAACGGTTCTGGTTCATGTGGGACGAGCTGGCCGAGGGCGCGCTGGGAGCCGTCGTGCTCGCCGACACGCGCCGTCTGGAGGACTGCTTCGCCGCCGTCGACTACTTCGAGCGGCGTTCCATACCCTTCCTCGTCGGCGTCAACTGCTTCGAGGACGCGGCCCGTTACCCGGTGGAGTCGGTCCGCAAGGCCCTCGACCTCGACCCGGACGTACCGGTCGTGCTCTGCGACGCCCGGGACCGCGAGTCGGTCAAGGAGGTGCTCATCGGCGTCGTCCGGCACGCGATGGCGTACGCGGCGGGCCACCGGCAGTCCGTCACCACCTGAACGGCGGCGGCACGGCCCGTACCCCCGCCGACCGGGGTACGGGCCGTGGTCCCGGGGTGGTTACTCGCCGTCCTCCAGCCAGCCGAAGCTCTTCTCCACCGCCTTGCGCCAGTTCGCGTACTCCCGGTCGCGCACCGGCGCCGCCATGGCGGGCGTCCACTCCACGTCCTTCTGCCAGTGCGACTTGAGCTCGTCCAGGTCGTTCCACACGCCGGTGGCCAGGCCGGCCGCGTAGGCGGCGCCCAGGCACGTCGTCTCGGAGACCCGGGGCCGGATCACCGGTACCCCGAGGACATCGGCCTGGTGCTGCATCAGGAGGTTGTTCCCGGTCATGCCGCCGTCCACCTTCAGGGTGGTGATCTGCACCCCGGAGTCCTGGTACATGGCGTCCACGACCTCCCGCGTCTGCCAGCTCGTCGCCTCAAGCACCGCGCGGGCCAGGTGTGCCTTCGTGACGTACCGGGTCAGCCCGGTGACGACCCCGCGCGCGTCCGAGCGCCAGTAGGGCGCGAACAGGCCCGAGAAGGCGGGCACGATGTAGGCGCCGCCGTTGTCGTCGACGCTCGCCGCCAGGCTCTCGATCTCGTCGGCGGTGCGGATGATGCCGAGCTGGTCGCGGAACCACTGGACGAGCGCGCCCGTGATGGCGATCGAACCCTCCAGGCAGTAGACCGGCGCCTCGCCGCCGATCTTGTAGCCCATCGTCGTCAGCAGCCCGTTCTTGGACGGCACCGGCCGGTCGCCGGTGTTGAGCAGCAGGAAACTACCCGTCCCGTAGGTGTTCTTCGCGGTGCCGACCTCGTAGCAGGCCTGGCCGAAGACCGCCGCCTGCTGGTCGCCCAGCGCGGACGCCACCGGCACCCCGGCTAGCTGGCCGACGGCGGTGCCGTACACCTCGGCGGACGACCTGATCTCGGGCAGCACCGCCTCGGGGATGTTCATCGCGGAGAGGATGGCGGGGTCCCACTGGAGGGTCTCCAGGTTCATCAGCATGGTGCGCCCGGCGTTGGTGACGTCGGTGACGTGCCGGCCGCCGTCGGTGCCGCCGGTGAGGTTCCAGATCAGCCAGGAGTCGATGGTGCCGAAGGCGATCTCACCGTGCTCGGCCCGGTCCCGCAGCCCGGGTACGTTGTCCAGCAGCCAGGCCGCCTTGGGCCCGGAGAAGTAGCTGGCCAGGGGCAGACCGGTCTGCTCGCGGAAGCGGTCCTGGCCGTCGCTGCCGCCGAGTTCGTGGCACAGGGCCGCGGTGCGCGTGTCCTGCCAGACGATCGCGTTGTGCACGGGCTTGCCGGTGGCGCGGTCCCACAGGACCGTCGTCTCGCGCTGGTTGGTGATGCCCAGCGCGCTCAGCTGGCCGGGGCGCAGCCCCGCGTTGGCGAGCGCCCCGGCCACCACGGCCTGCACCTTGGACCAGATCTCGGTGGCGTCGTGTTCCACCCAGCCCGGCTTGGGGAAGATCTGGCGGTGCTCTCGCTGGTCGACGGCGACGATCGCGCCGCCGTGGTCGAAGATGATGCATCGGCTCGACGTGGTGCCCTGGTCGATTGCGGCGACGTACTTCTCGGCGGTGTCCGTCATGGCTACCCCTTGGTCGCTGGGTCGGAAGGCTGCGTGGGTGGGAGGGCCGCGTCGGGCCGGGGGCGCGTCGGGCCGGAAGGCCGCGCCGAGTCAGAAGGCCGCGTTGTAGATCAGGCCCGCGAGCGCCCCGCCGATCAGGGGGCCGGCGACCGGGATCCAGGCGTAACCCCAGTCCGAGGTGCCCTTGTTGGGGATCGGCAGGAAGGTGTGCACGATCCGGGGGCCGAGGTCGCGCGTCGGGTTGATCGCGTAGCCGGTGGGGCCGCCGAGCGACAGCCCGATGCCGACGACGAGCAGGGAGACGACCAGCACGGTGGTGCCGGACTCGCCGAGCCCCTTGGTCAGGCCGAACGCGAGGATCGGCAGGACGAGCGCGATCGTCGCGATGATCTCGGTGACGAGGTTGGCGACCGGGTTCCGGATCTCCGGGATGGTGGAGAAGATGCCGAGCGTCGGCGTCGGCTCCTCTCCCGACTCCTCGTCGGGCACGTTGGCCTGGAACTGGGCCAGGTAGACCAGGTAGGTCAGGACGGCGCCCAGCATCGCGCCGACGAGCTGGCCGAGCAGATAGACCCAGACCTTGCCCCACTTCCCGGTGTCGACGGCGATGCCGATGGTGACGGCGGGGTTCAGCTGCCCGCCGGACAGGGGAGCGGCGGTGTAGGCGCCGGCGAGGACGCCGAATCCCCAGCCGAACGCGATCACCACCCACCCCGCGCCCCGGGCCTTGGAGTGTCTGAGGGTGACCGCGGCGCAGACACCCGCACCGAACAGGATCAGGATGGCCGTGCCGATGACTTCGCCGACGAATATGTCTCCGTTGCTCATGGCGGCTCCCAGGGCGCTGGCCGGGGGATCGACCCCGGCGCATTGAGCAGGAACGGTTCCCTTGGCGACGTCAGCCGAAGGCAGGGAAGGTCCCGCGCCCCGCCCGGCGTCAGTGACGAGCGTGCCGTAGCAGCCGAATCGCCCATGGGGGACGGGCCTTGAGACAGGAGCGGCCCATGGCGCAGTGCCTGATTACGCCGAGAATGTACGGCGATGTCGACCGACACCGGAAGTTTTCACCGGCACCAGGGGAGCGTCAAGGTCGCCGACGGCAACGATGACAGGCAACCCGCCGGAAAGCAGCTGTCACGGCTCCACCGCCGCGTACCCGGCCTGGGCCGGATACGCGCCCGAGCCGCGCCGGATCTCGTACCCGGGCAGCCCCGCCCGCCCGAGCACCCAACTCGCCCCGTGCAGCGCCTTGGCGGCCTTCTTGAGCGGCGCCAGACACGCGGCCGCCTGCCGGTGGTCGGCCACCCCGCCCGGACCGCACACGACGGTGGCCAGGGACAGCGTGACGGGACGACCGCCCGCGGACCAGGGTGCGTCGAGCAGGGTGGCGACCGCGTCGAGTCCCGTTTCGTCGGCGAGCACCAGGAAGTCGTCACCGCCGATGTGCCCCACGCGCGCGTGCCCGACGGCGGCCTCCTGCAGCGCCCGCCCCACCGACCGGATCAGCTCGTCGCCCGCGGCGAACCCGGCACCGTCGTTCACCTGCTTGAAGTGGTCGATGTCCAGCCAGCTCAGCGCGAAGACCCGGCCGTCCGCGAGCCACCGGTCCACCTCGCCCGTGATCGCGTCCGAACCGGGCAGCCGGGTCAGCGGGTTGAGCGCGGCCGCCTCCTCGACCCGGGTCTCGGCGAGCGCCCGTACGAGGTCGGCGAGGCGCACGACGCCCACACAGCGCCCGAACCGGTCGACGACCGCCACATCGTCCGAGGTGCGGTCCGGGCCGCCGACGGCCACCACGTCCAGCACCTCCCAGGCGGTCGCGTCGACGCCGACCGTGCGGGGTGCGTCGCCCAGCTTGAAGGCAGGGCGGTCCGCGTACAGGGCGTGCCCGTAGCGGCCGGACATCGACAGCAGGAAGCGGGAGCGGTGCACCGACCGGACGGGGGCGCCCGTCTGGTCCACCAGGAGTACGCCGGAGACGTCCGGTGAGCCGGTCAGCAGCGTCCGTACCTGCAACGCGGACGCGGTGACCGGCAGGAGTGCGGCGGGCCGGACGAACTCCCGCACGGACGGCCCGGAGCGCGGGGTCGGCACGGCGGCGGGGGCGGGCGGCGGAACGTATACCTCCGCGACCGGGATCCGGGCCGGCGGCGCGAACAGCTCGCCCTGGGCCAGCTGCGCCCCGGCCGACAGGGCGGCCGAGTACTGGAGTTCGGTCTCCACGCCCTCGACGGCCACCAGGGCGCCGAGTTCCTCGCACAGGGTCCGCATCGCCCGCACCGCGGCCGGCCGGGCGAGCAGCGAGGCGTCGAGCTTGACCAGGTCGGGGGAGAGGTCGGTGAGCAGCCGCAGCGGCACGTCCCCGTCGCCGATGCCGTCCGCGCAGATCCGGAACCCCTGGCCGCGCAGTGCCGCCACGGCCTCCAGCAGGGCCCGCTGCGGCACGTGCGTGTACGGCGGGACGATGTCCAGGGTGACCTCCCAGGGCATCCGTCCGGCCTCGCGGATGGCCTCGGGCAGCGGGCCGATGCCGCCCAGGTCGGCGAGGGTGGCCGCGAAGACGTTGATGTGCAGCGGCAGCAGGGTCTCCTTGCGGGCCGCCGCGCGGAGGGCCAACACGGCCAGTCTGCCGTCGAGTTCGGGATTCCGGCGGGCTTCGGCGAGGATGTCGCCGGTCTCGGGGCGGGCGAGGATCTCCAGTGCGGCGATCCCGCCGGTCGTCAGATTGACCACCGGCTGGAAGGCGAAACGGAGAGCATCCGTCCAGGTGCGCACGGGAGCATGATGACGCCACCGGCGTACGCCCAGGGGCAGTTCATGAGACGTTCACGCACCCTTTCGGGGTGCTCACACAGGGTAGGGGCCCTCTGCTGTCGCACCCGTCCCGTCAGCGCACGGCTATCACGGACGAGCCGTGCCCGAACAGCCCCTGATTGGCCGTGATCCCCACGCGCGCGTGCGTCACCTGCCGGTCGCCCGCCGCGTTCCGCAACTGCCAGGTCAGCTCGCAGACCTGGGCTATCGCCTGGGCCGGCACCGCCTCCCCGAAGGACGCGAGCCCACCGCTGGCGTTGACCGGTATACGGCCGCCCGGGGCCGTCGCGCCCTCGCGCAGCAGCTTCGCCGCCTCGCCCTCGGCGCACAGCCCCAGATCCTCGTACCACTGCAGCTCCAGCGCGGTGGAGAGGTCGTACACCTCGGCGAGGGACAGCTCCTCGGGGCTGATGCCCGCCTCCTCGTAGGCGGCCCGTGCGATCGACGCCCGGAAGGTCTCCGGCGCCGGCTCCACCGCCGCCGCGGAGTCCGTGGCGATGTCCGGCAGGTCCAGCACCGTGCTGGGGTAGCGCGGGGTCACCGTGGACACCGCGCGGATCCGCACCGGACGCGCCGTCCCGTGCCGGCGCGCGAACTCCAGGCTGGACAGCACCAGCGCGGCCCCGCCGTCGGAGGTGGCGCAGATGTCCAGCAGCCGCAGCGGATCGGCGACCACCTGGGAGGCGGCGACCTCCTCGGCGGTGACCCGCTTGCGGTAGCGGGCGTACGGATTGAGCGCCCCCAGAGCCGCGTTCTTCACCTTGACCAGGGCGAAGTCCTCGGGGGTGTCCCCGAACACCGCCATCCGGCGGCGCGCGTACAGGCCGAAGTACGTCGGATTCGTCGCCCCCAGCAGCCGGAAGCGCAGCCAGTCGGGATCCTCCGGCCGGTCTCCTCCGGCGGGCCGGAAGAAGCCCTTGGGTGCCGCGTCCGCGCCCACCACGAGCACCACGTCCGCGAGGCCGGCGAGGATCTGGGCCCGTGCCGCGGCGACCGCCTGGGCCCCTGACGCGCACGCCGCGTACACGCTCGCGACCCGCGCCCCCTGCCAGCCCAGCGCCTTGGCGAAGGTCGCGCCCGCCACATAGCCCGGATACCCGCCACGCACCGTGTCCGCGCCCACGATCGAGCCGATGTCCCGCCACTCGAGTCCGGCGTCCGCGAGCGCCGCGCGGGCCGCCGCCGTCCCGTACTCGACGAAGCTCCGCCCCCACTTGCCCCAGGGGTGCATGCCCGCGCCGAGCACCGCCACGTCCGCCGTCATGCCGTCACCCCCGTCGGCCGCCAGTGCCAGGTCGTCCAGGTCGTCTCCGTGTCCTCGCCCAGCACTCCGGGGACGGCCTCGACCTCCATGCCCACCGCCAGATCGGCGACGGTGATCCCGGGAACCGCCTGTCCCAGCACCACGATCCGCTCGGACTCCAGCTCCACAGCGACCAACGCGTACGGCTCCCACGGAAGTTCCGGGTCGCTCACATAGGGTGACGGGGGACGGTATCTGCTGTCGGTGTACGACCAGATCCGTCCGCGCCGGGAGAGCGGGATCTCCTCCAGGGCGCCGCCCGCGCATTCGGGGTTGCGGCAGTGGACGTCCTCGCGCGGGAAGAAGACCGAGGCGCAGGCCGCACAACGGGTCCCCAGCAGCCGGAACCCGTCCCCCTCGCCCGTGAACCAGCCGTCGACCGCCGGTGTGCGTGTACGCGACAAAGCCCCTCCAGGACACCAGATCTGACGGAACGTCAGAAGTGTGCCACGGGCCGCCGGAATTGGGCAGGCCGTGTCGGCGAACCCGCCGCCCCGCCCGCACCGGGTTCCGGATCGCCAGATGTCGGTTCACTTCCGGAAGGGGGCGTTCCATCGACCGTAAGACGTCGTTCTCCTGATCGGATAAAGTCCGCGCGTGTCCGAAAATCAGCACCCAATTGCCAACTCCGCTCCGGGCTCGCACTGTTCGAGCTGCGGAGCGGCCTACGGAGAGGGAATCTCCGGCTGGCCCCGCACCTGCCCGGCCTGCGGCCACGTCGTCTACCGCAACCCGCTGCCGGTGGCGATCGCCCTTCAGCCCGTCTACGACACGAAGGGCACCGCCCTGGTCGTCATCACCCGCACCGTGGTCCCCGCGCGCGGGGGCACCGCGCTCCCCGGTGGCTACGTCGACGACCGCGAGGACTGGCGGCACGCCGTCGTCCGGGAGCTCAAGGAGGAGACGGGCATCGACGCGGCCGCCCGCGACGTACGGCTCGTGGACGCCATGAGCTCGCCCGACGGACACCTGCTGCTGTTCGGACTCCTCCCGGAACGCCCGGTCGAAGGCCTCCCGCCGTCGAACGCGACCGACGAGACGGAGGGCTGGCACCTGCTGCGCCGCCCCGAGGAACTCGCCTTCCCGCTGCACAGCGTGGCCGTACGCGCGTGGTTCGAGGGCCGTTACTGAGCCCTCCGGCTCATCCCAGCCCCCTGACCCGGACGGGACGGGACGGCTCGCGCACGCCGTTCTCGTCCTCGCGCCGGACCACCACCCGCCGGCCCTCCCAGCGGGCGACGTAACGCTCGATCTCCGGCTCGCCCCAGCCGTCGCCCGCGTCCGGCACGACCAGCCCGCCGCCCGTCCGCCCCCGGGCGGGCGCCCACACCTCCAGCCCCGTCCCGCCGTCCTCGTCCCGCACGGGCAGGACGGCACCCGCGCGCGCCAGCACCGGGATCCGCGCCGGCGGGGCATCGACGAGCACCTGTCCCGGCCCCTCGTACGCCTGCTCGGTCGCCGTGTCGTACCAGCGCCCACGGGGCAGCTGCACCGCACGCCGGTCGGTGCCCGGATCCAGCACCGGAGCCACCAGCAGAGCGTCGCCCAGCAGGAAGGCGTCCTCGCAGTCGCGCAGCGCCCGGTCCTCCGGCGCACCCCACCACACCGGCCGCACATACGGCGCTCCGGTCCGCCGGGCCAGCTGCGCCAGCGTCATGAAGTACGGCAGCAGACGCCGCCGTTCGAGCAGCGCCACGCGCGCGTGCTCCAGCACCTCGGACCCGAACTCCCACGGCTCCCGGCGCCCCGCCCGCATGCTCGCGTGCGTACGGAACAGCGGCAGGTACGCGCCCAGCTGGAACCAGCGCAGAAACAGCTCCGGCGACGGACTCCCGTCGAAACCGCCCACGTCAGGACCCGAGTACGGCACCCCGCACAGCCCGAGCCCCAGCACCAGCGACAGGGACGCGCGCAGCCCCGGCCAGCCGGTGGCGACGTCACCGGACCACGTGCCCCCGTAGCGCTGCATCCCCGCCCAGCCCGAGCGGGAGAACAGGAACGGCCGCTCCCCGGGCGCGAGTCCGCGCAGGCCCTCGTAGGCCGCCCGCGCCATGCAGAGCGCGTAGACGTTGTGCGCCTCCCGGTGGTCGCCGCCACGGCCCTCCAGGGCGTGCCGCGCCGATCGCGGCAGCGTCGACTCGCCGAAGGCGCTGAAGGACGTCGGCTCGTTCATGTCGTGCCAGAACCCGGCGAAGCCCAGCGCGAGCCGCTCCTCGTACAACCCGCCCCACCACGCGCGCACACGCGCGTCCGTGAAGTCGGGGAAGACCGTCTCCCCGGGCCACACCACGCCCTCCACCGTCCGCCCCGACGGATCACGGACGAAGGCGTCGACCGCCGTCCCGCTGTCGTACACCGTGTTGCCCTGCTCGGCCTTCACCGCCGGGTCGACGATCGACACCAGCCGGATCCCGTCCCGCCGCAACTCCTCCGCCAGCGTCGGCAGCTTCGGGAAGCGCTCGTGGTCGACCGTGAACACCTGGTGATCGTCGTAGTGGTCGATGTCCAGGTGGACGGCGTCGAGCGGCAGCCCGTGCTCCTGGTAGCCGGCGACGATCCGCCGCACCTCCTGCTCGCTGCCGAAACCCCAGCGCGCGTGGTGATGGCCCAGCGCCCACGCCGGCGGCAGCGCGGGCGCGCCGGTGAGCGAGGCCCATGTGTGCAGCACGCGCGCGGGGGTGCCCGCCATCACCCAGCAGCGCAGCGGACCGCCCTCCATCCGCAGCTCGCAGCGCCCGGCCCGGTCGTGCCCGGAACCGGCGCCCTCCTCGCCTTCCAGGAGCGTCACCGTCCCGTCCCAGGAACTGTCGTGGAACACCAGATGCGCCGCCGCGTCCGCCACCACCAACTGGACCGGCATGGTGATGTACAGCGGATCGTCACCGGACCCGAAGGCATGGCCGGGATCGGTGTTCCACAGCCGGTACGTGCCGTCCCGCAGCCGCGGCCCCGAGGCACGTCCGCCCAGACCGAAGAACCGCGCGTCCGCGGCCACCTCCGACCGCTGCACCCAGCGCGCCGCGCCCCCGCCCACCGGCTCCCACCACCGCGGCGGCAGATCCCGCCGCAGCATCACGCCGCCGGGCGTGCACACCTCCACCGCGCCGTGCCGCGAGACGCTGACCGTCACCCGCTCCGCCACGACCCGCCAGCCGCCGTTGGTGTCCGGTTCGAGGACCGCCCGCGGGTCCGGTTCGGGACAGCGCCCCGCGAGCGCGTACGACGGTTCGGGGCCGGCCCCGTCCCAGCCCCAGAAGACGGCCCCGTTCACGGCGACCGTGATGCGCAGCTCGGACCGGCTGAACCGGATCACACCGCCGCCCGGCCCCGGCTCCGCGTCCTGCACCGGCCCCGGCACCCGGGCCCGCTCCGCGCCCCGCGGGGGCAGCCCGGCGGCATCGATCCGCTTCCTGCGCCACGCCGCGCGTACGGTACGCAACCCCTGAGCCGCCTTCCTCGAACCGACCACTCTTACCGAACGCACCAGGTCACGACCGTCCATGCTGCTCACCCTGCCACTCAGCGCTCCACACGCGCGTGCCGTTCAACTGCCGTTCACCCGTGTCGGGACCACATCTTCACGACACGGACTATGTGGAGCGCACCCTGGTGTAGAAGTCGATCACATGGCATCGTCCCTGTCAGCCGCGTCACGCGCACACCCCAGCCCGTGCGCGTCCCACGCACACAAAGCGCAGAAGCCCGGGAGCCGCCCCATGTCGACCGCGAACCCCCAGCCGCTCTGGCAGCCCGATCCGCAGCGGATCGCCCAGGCACGCATCACCAGGTTCCAGTCCTGGGCTGCGGAACACCATGGAGCCCCCGCCGACGGCGGGTACCCGGCCCTGCACCGCTGGTCCGTCGACCACCTGGACACCTTCTGGAAAGCCGTCACGGACTACTTCGACGTGCGGTTCTCGACGCCCTACGCGCGCGTGCTCGGCGACCGCACCATGCCCGGCGCCGAGTGGTTCCCCGGCGCGAGGCTGAACTACGCCGAGCACGCCCTGCGCGCCGCCGCCACCCGCGCGGAGGAACCCGCCCTCCTGTATGTCGACGAGACCCACGAACCCCGCCCGGTCACCTGGGCGGAGCTGCGCCGCCAGGTGGGCTCCCTGGCCGCCGGACTCCGCGCCCTCGGCGTCCGCCCCGGAGACCGCGTCAGCGGCTACCTCCCGAACATCCCGCAGGCCGTGGCCGCCCTCCTCGCCACCGCCGCCGTGGGCGCCGTCTGGACCTCCTGCGCCCCCGACTTCGGCGCCCGCAGCGTCCTGGACCGCTTCCAGCAGGTCGAACCCGTCGTCCTGGTCACCGTCGACGGCTACCGCTACGGCGGCAAGGAGCACGACCGGCGCGAGATCGTCGCCGAACTCCGGCGCGAACTGCCCACCCTGCGCGCCGTCGTCCACATCCCGCTGCTCGGCACCCCGGCCCCCGAAGGCGCCCTGGACTGGTCGGCCCTGACCTCCGCCGACACCGAACCAGAATTCGAACAGGTCCCCTTCGACCACCCCTTGTGGGTGCTCTACTCCTCCGGCACCACCGGCCTGCCCAAGGCCATCGTCCAGTCCCAGGGCGGCATCCTGGTCGAACACCTCAAACAGCTCGGCCTGCACTGCGACCTGGGCCCCGAGGACCGTTTCTTCTGGTACACCTCGACCGGTTGGATGATGTGGAACTTCCTCGTCTCCGGCCTCCTCACGGGCACCACGATCGTCCTGTACGACGGCAGCCCCGGGTATCCCGACACCGGCGCCCAGTGGGGCATCGCCGAACGCACCGGAGCCACTCTCTTCGGCACCTCCGCCGCATATGTGATGGCCTGCCGCAAGGCCGGCGTGCACCCCTCCCGCGACCACGACCTCTCCCGGGTGAAGTGCGTCGCCACCACCGGCTCCCCGCTGCCCCCCGACGGCTTCCGCTGGCTGCACGACGAGTTCGCAGCGAGCGGGGCCGACCTCTGGATCGCCTCCGTCAGCGGCGGCACCGACGTGTGCTCCTGCTTCGCGGGCGCCGTGCCCACCCTCCCCGTCTACACCGGCGAACTGCAGGCACCCGGCCTCGGCACCGACCTCCAGGCCTGGGACCCGGCCGGCAATCCCGTCATCGACGAAGTGGGCGAACTGGTCGTCACCAACCCCATGCCCTCCATGCCGATCCGCTTCTGGAACGACCCCGACGGCAGCCGCTACCACGACAGCTACTTCGACACCTACCCCGGCGTGTGGCGCCACGGCGACTGGATCACCGTCACCTCACGCGGCTCGGTGGTCATCCACGGCCGTTCCGACTCCACGCTCAACCGCCAGGGCGTACGGATGGGCTCGGCGGACATCTACGAGGTCGTCGAGCGCCTCCCCGAGATCAAGGAGTCCCTCGTCATCGGCGTCGAGCAGCCCGACGGCGGCTACTGGATGCCCCTCTTCGTCCACCTGGCATCGGGCGCGGTCCTCGACGACGCCCTGCTGAACCGCATCAAGCAGGCCATCCGCGAACAGCTCTCGCCCCGCCACGTCCCCGACGAGGTCATCGAGGTCCCCGGCGTCCCGCACACCCTCACCGGAAAGCGCATCGAGGTCCCGGTCAAGCGCCTTCTCCAGGGCACGCCCGTGGAGAAGGCCGTCAACCCCGGCTCCATCGACAACCTCGACCTGCTGAGCTACTTCGAGGACCTGGCCCGCAAGCGCTCCTGACGTCCCCGCGGGGGCGTTCACCCGCCGTAGGTGGCCTCGGACTCGCCCAGTCCGCCCAGCGCAGCATCGGCCCACTCGCCGTCACCGCCGCCAGTCGCCACCGGACCGCTGGGCTGGAGCGCATTCGGCACCCTCATCGCCCTGACCTGCGCAATCCAGCACCGCCTGGTTCGCGACCGGCTTCCGCACCCCCCGTTGTCAGTGGCGCCGGTTACTGTGAGTGAGCATTGATCGACCGCTCACAGGGGGAACCATGGCGCGCACCGACCACCGGACCATGCGACGCGTCCTGCGCCGCGAAATCGCCGGCACCATCGGCCTGCTGACCGACGAACACGACTTCCGCGCCATGCGGCGCTACCGCACCTTCACCTTCGACGACCACCTCACCTACCTCCGCCAGATGGAAGCCCTCCTCAGGACCCGCGCCGCCGAGGGCATCCACACCACCCTCGCCCTGTTCGACCCCGAGGAATACGCCGAGTTCTGCACGGCCACCGGACTCGACCCCGACAACCCGGCCAGCCGCACCCGCTTCACCGCCGAACTCGCGGCCACCGGCGCCACCGTCCCCTACGACGGCCGCCCGCTCACCGACCTCGTCCCCGCCCTCGTCGACGAGGCGGTACGACAGGCCACCTGGGAGTACGCCAGTACCCTCCTCGCCCGCCTCGGCCCCTGCCCCACCTGCGGAGAGGACGTCGGACGGGCCGCCCTCACCCGCGCCTCCCACTTCCTGACCCGCATCCTCGACACCGCCCCAGCAGGCAACCGGCACCTGGTGTGCAGCGTCTCCGGACCACCCGAAACCCTCGTCACCGTCCTCCACGCCGACCAGAACACCGAGGGCGCCACCCACCTCGACGAGGCCGAAGCCCTCGAATTCACCAGCGTCCTCGCCCTCGGCCTCGCCACCAACAGCCCCGGTGGACTCGTCATGCGCACCACCGCCCCCGGCACCCCCGACCGCGTCTACGGCTGGCGCCTGCGCGGCAACAACCTCGCGCCCCTCACCGCCGGCGAGGTCTTCGACGCGTACTGCACCGACGTCGAATCCGGAGAACTCATCTCACCGGAGTCGGACGTCGACTACTGCGCGCCGCCCGACCTCGGCGACCAGGAGACGACACCGGGCCACCGCCACTGAAACCACCAGGGGCGCCCCACCCACAGGTGGAGCGCCCCGGAGAACACAGCCGATCACGGCCCCTGCCGACTACTCGCCGGACAGCACCGCCTGAGCCGCCACACGGGCCTCGTCCGCACTGTCCGCGGCACGCGCGGCCAACGCGGCCCGCTCGCACTGGGCCAGCGTGTACTTGGCCAGCATCGCCCGGACATAAGGAATCGACGCCGCGCCCATGGAGAGAGAGGTGACACCAAGACCCGTCAGCACACAGGCCAGCAGCGGATCCGACGCGGCCTCACCGCACACACCACAGCTCTTGCCCTCGGCGTTCGCCGCCTCCGCCGACAGCGCAACCAGGTCGAGCAGCGCGGGCTGCCACGGATCCTGCAGCCGGGACACCGCACCCACCTGACGGTCCGCGGCAAACGTGTACTGCGCCAGGTCGTTCGTCCCCAGCGACAGGAACTCGACCTCCTGGAGGACCGAGCGCGCCCGCAGCGCCGCCGACGGAATCTCCACCATCGCGCCGAACTTGGCCCGCAGCCCCGCCTCCCGGCAGGCGTCCGCGAACGCCTTCGCATCGGCACGGTCCGCCACCATCGGCGCCATCACCTCAAGGTGGACGGGCAGCCCCTCGGCCGCCTTCGCCAACGCCGTCAGCTGGGTGCGCAGCACCTCGGGGTGGTCGAGCAGCGTCCGCAGACCACGCACGCCCAGCGCCGGGTTCGGCTCGTCCGACGGAGTCAGGAAGTCCAGCGGCTTGTCCGCGCCCGCGTCCAGCACCCGCACGACGACCCGGCCCTCCGGGAACGCCTCCAGCACCTGACGGTAGGCCTCGACCTGCTTCTCCTCGGAAGGAGCACTCTTGCTGTCGTCCAGGAACAGGAACTCGGTTCGGAACAGACCGACGCCCTCGGCACCGGCCTCCAGGGCGGCCGGCACATCCGCCGGTCCGCCCACGTTGGCCAGCAGCGGCATCTTGTGCCCGTCCGCGGTCGCACCCGGGCCGGTCGAGGCGGACAGCGCCGCCTTCCGCTCGGCGGCCGCCGCCTCCAGCGCCGCCTTCTTCTCCGCACTCGGGTTCACGAAGATGTCTCCGGTGCTGCCGTCGACGGCGATCACCGTGCCCTCGGCGAGCTCCCCGGCACCCGGCAGCGCAACCACGGCCGGCACACCGAGCGCCCGCGCCAGGATCGCGCTGTGGCTCGTCGGCCCGCCCTCCTCGGTCACGAAACCGAGCACCAGGGTCGGGTCGAGAAGCGCTGTGTCGGCCGGCGCCAGATCCCGGGCCACCAGCACGTACGGCTCGTCGCTGTCCGGGACACCCGGCATCGGAACGCCCAGCAGCCGGGCGACGATACGATTCCGCACATCGTCCAGGTCGGCCACCCGGCCGGCGAGGTACTCGCCGGCTGCGGCCAGCAACTCGCGGTACGCGGCGAACGCGTCGTACACGGCACGCTCGGCGGTACTGCCGACGGCGATCCTGCGGTCCACGTCGGACATCAGCTCGGGGTCCTGCGCCATCATGGCCTGCGCCTCAAGGACCGCCTGGGCCTCGCCGCCTGCCAGATTGCCGCGCGCCATCAGGTCGGCGGCCACAGCGTCCACGGCCTGTCGGGCCCGCCCCTGCTCCCGCTCCGCCTCTTCTGCGGGGATCTGCTTGGCAGGCGGCTCGAGCACCGCCGTCCCCATGTGCCGAACCTCGCCGATCGCCACACCGTGGCTCACGCCGACGCCTCGCAGCGTTGTCTCCATCTCACCCGTCTCCGATAGTGCGGCGGGTCCCGCCGCCGCGGTGGTTGTCGTGGTCGCCGCCTGCTCCGTCATACGACGGCAGGGCGGCGGGGTCGTCGGTCCGGGACGAATCAGTTCCAGGCGAAGAGGGTGTCGCCGGCTTTCACGTCACCGTCGTCGCGGACGCCGGAGAGAGAGTCGGCCGTGGCCTCCAGGGCCACAACGGGGCAGACCGGAGACTTGCCGGCGGCCTCGACCGCGGCCGGGTTCCAGCGGACCACGGCCTGGCCGCGGGTCACGGTGTCGCCCTTGTTGACGAGGAGTTCGAAGCCCTGTCCGTTGAGCTGCACGGTGTCGATACCGAGGTGGGTGAGTACGCCGTGGCCGCTGTCGTCGACGACGACGAACGCGTGCGGGTGCAGAGAGACGACGACTCCGTCCACGGGCGCCACGACCTCGGAAGGCTCACGCGCGGGGTCGATGGCGGTACCCGGGCCGACCATGGCCCCGGCGAAGACCGGATCCGGCACTGCGGCCAGTCCGACGGCGCGTCCTGCGAGAGGGGACGTCACGGTGGTCATGGGAAGCCTCCCAGAAGTGGAGCTGCTTACGGGCCGTCACTGCTTGTCCCGGACGGCACTGAGCAGCAGCGTATGTCATGTGAAGTGGCGGTTCCGCATGGAAGCTACCAGCTAGTGGTCTAGACCACCAGCCTATTCGATTTGCACGGCCTTCGGGGCTCCGTGTACAGTCGTACTCCTGCTTGAGACCAGGCAGCGCGATAAAGCGCGGCCACTCGGCAGCACCCAAACTTGTCAGATCCTAATCTCGGGATCATCTTCCGCATGTCTACGGGAGGGTGGTCAGAGGGCCGGAAAAACACTGATAGAGTTTGGAACACCGAAGGGAAGCCCGGAGGAAAGCCCGAGAGGGTGAGTACAAAGGAAGCGACCGTTCCTTGAGAACTCAACAGCGTGCCAAAAGTCAACGCCAGATATGTTGATACCCCGTCCGTCGGAACATTCCGATGGTCGAGGTTCCTTTGAAGAAAACACAGCGAGGATGGTGGTTACGGTCGTCGTGATGACAGCCGTGGTTCTCGTCCGGGGTTCCAGCGTGACGATCGTGGTGGTGACCGGGGCGGCTACGGGCGCCGCGACGACCGCGACCGCGGCCCCCGTCGCGATGACCGTGGGGATCGTCCGGCTTTCCGTCGTGACGATCGCCGTGATGACCGTCGTGATGACCGTGGTGACCGTCCTGTTTTCCGGCGTGACGACCGCGATGACCGTGGTGGCTTCCGTCGGGACGACCGGCGTGATGACAACCGCGGTGGCGGCGGCGGTGGCGGTGGTTACGGTCGTCGTGATGACAGCCGTGGTTCTCGTCCGGGGTTCCAGCGTGACGATCGTGGTGGTGACCGGGGCGGCTACGGGCGCCGCGACGACCGCGACCGCGGCCCCCGTCGCGATGACCGTGGGGATCGTCCGGCTTTCCGTCGTGACGATCGCCGTGATGACCGTCGTGATGACCGTGGTGACCGTCCTGTTTTCCGGCGTGACGACCGCGATGACCGTGGTGGCTTCCGTCGGGACGACCGGCGTGATGACAACCGCGGTGGCGGCGGCGGTGGCGGTGGTTACGGTCGTCGTGATGACAGCCGTGGTTCTCGTCCGGGGTTCCAGCGTGACGATCGTGGTGGTGACCGGGGCGGCTACGGGCGCCGCGACGACCGCGACCGCGGCCCCCGTCGCGA
>NZ_BCFL01000022.1 GCF_002217755.1 Streptomyces hyaluromycini
CAGCCGGGCGGTACTTCATGCAGCGCGTCTGTTTCCTTCTCAAGGTCCGGCAGGACCGCCTCGCCGAGTACCGCGAACGCCACGCCGCCGTGTGGCCGGAGATGCGCGAGGCGCTCTCCGCCACCGGCTGGCACAACTACTCGCTCTTCCTCCGCGACGACGGCCTGCTCGTCGGCTATCTGGAGACCGAGGACTTCGCGGCCGCCCGCGCCGGCATGGCGGCCACCGAGGTCAACGCCCGCTGGCAGGCCGAGATGGGCCCCTTCTTCGAGGCCCTCGACGGCACCCGTCCCGACGAGGCGATGAAACCGCTCACCGAAGTGTTCCACCTCGCCTGACCCGTCCCCCCCGGAGCCGCTCGTGAAAAGACGTACCGTGCTGGGCGCCGCCCTGGTCGGAGCCGTGGCCACCCCCGCCCTCGCCGCCGGCACCGCCCGTGCGGCCGACCCAGGACCGTCGGTGAACAAGCAGCAGAGCACTCGACTCGACGCCCAGGCGATCTACTTCGTCTCCTACGACGGGCTGGTCAACAACAACTCCTTCCAGAAGAACGGCCTGTTCACGTACAGGGGCTACCAGTACGCCGGCTGGTACACCTCCACCGGTTACGCGGTGATAGGGCGCCGGGTGCTCGGCGGGCCGGCGTGGTCGACCGTGACGCTCGCCCACCAGCTCAAGTCCAGCGACTCGCACAACGTCATCTCCATGGGCGTGTCGAAGACCGACGGCCGGCTCCACATCAACATGGACTCGCACAGCGACGGCTTCTTCTACGTCAGGTCGGTCGCCGGGCTGCTGGACAACCCCGCCTCCACGCCCTGGACTTCGGCCGTCCTCGGCGCCGTACAGACGTCTCTGGACGGTGTCACGCCCACCTCCCAGTTCACCTACCCGCAGTTCGTCTCCACCCCCGAGGGGAAGCTCCAGCTCAGCTACCGGGTGGGGATCTCCGGAAACGGCCGCAACGCCCTTGCGGAGTACGACGGTTCGAGCTGGACCGTGCTGGGGGAGTGGAGCAGCTCCACCGGGACGTACACCAGCGAGCACGGTTCGTCGACCGCCCGCAACATGTACCTGCACGGCATCGACTACGACGTCGACGGGCGGCTGCACTCCTTCTTCACCTGGCGCGAGCAGAACGCGGCAGTGATGTGCAACAGCGGCGGCATCACCAACCACGACACCGGCTACGTCTACTCCACGGACCGCGGCCGGACCTGGCGCAACGACGCCGGCGCCCTGGTCGCCACCACCGGCACCGCGGACACCGTCGCCGTCACCGACTCCGGGCTGGTCGTCGACTCCCTCAACCCCGACCACTCCCTGATGAACCAGGAGAGCCAGTGGACCGACTCCGCCGGCCTCCCGCACGCGATCATCAGCTATGTCCCCGGCCGCTTCGGCCAGTGCACCACCGACTACGTCGCCGACCGCACGGCCGACGGCCGCGCCTTCCACGTCCGCAAGAACTCCGCCGGCAGCTGGCAGAAGACCGAGATCCCGGTCGCCCTGAACTCCAGCCAGCGCACCAAGCTGGTCCTGGACAAGTACGACAACGCCTACGCCGTCTTTCCCTACGGCCGGATCGCCGGCGCGTCCAAGGCATCCGGGTACTCCGACTGGGCGCTGCTCTACGACGGCAGCGACCTGAACGCCTTCGGCGAGGCCGTGATCGACGAGATGCGCATCAAGGCCGACAATGTGCTGTCGTTCATGTACCAGGAGGCATCGAGCGGTACGACACCCTCCGCGCTCCATGTCGTCGACTTCGCCCTGCCCGCCTGACCCGGACCGGTGTGCGAGTCATGTCGTAATGTGAAGCCCTTCCCGATGTGCCCTTCCGTGCTGTGAAGGCGCCGTCCACGTTTCTGGAGGTCTCGCCCGATGGCCCAGTCGGTGGGTATCAAGGACGTCGCCCGTGCCGCCGGAGTCTCGGTGGGCACGGTCTCGAACGTCATCAACCGCCCGGACACCGTCGCCGGCGAGACCCGGGCGCGGGTGCAGTCGGCGATCGACCGGCTCGGCTACGTCCGCAGCGAGTCCGCACGCCAGCTGCGCGCGGGCCGCAGCCGGATCATGGGCCTGCTCGTCCTCGACATGGGCAACCCCTTCTTCGTGGACGTGGCCCGGGGCGCCGAACGGGCGGCCCGGGAGGCCGGGCTCGGCGTGATGGTCTGCAACAGCGCGCAGAACGCCGGCGAGGAGGCCGAGTACCTCTCGCTCTTCGCCGAGCAGCGGGTGCGGGGGGTCCTGCTCACCCCGGCGGACGCCACCGGCCGCAACATCGAGACCTTCCGCCGGCACGGCATTCCCTTCGTCCTGGTCGACCGGGTCGCCGAGGGCACCACCGAGTGCTCGGTCAGCGTCGACGACGTGGCGGGCGGTGCGCTGGCCGTCCGCCACCTCGTCGACGCCGGGCACCGGTCCATCGCGTACGTCAGCGGCCCGCCCGGCCTCAACCAGGTCCGCGACCGCCGCACCGGCGCCCTGAACGCCCTCGCCGAGGCGGGACTCGGCCCCGACGCGCTGCGCGAGCTGCCGACCGAGCGGCTCGACGTGGCCGCCGGCCGGGACGCGGGCGCCCGCCTCCTCGGCCTCGCCGACCGGCCCACCGCCGTCTTCTGCGCCAACGACCTCCTCGCACTCGGCGTCCTCCAGGCCATGTACGCGGCCGGGGTGGTCGTCCCGGACGACCTTGCCATCGTCGGCTACGACGACATCGAGTTCGCCGCCGCGGCCGCCGTACCGCTGACCTCGGTCCGCCAGCCCGCCGTCACCATGGGCGCCATGGCCGCCGACCTCCTCCTGGAGGAGACCGAGGAGCGGGAGGGCCGGGCGCCGCACGAGCACCGCCGGGTGGTGCTCCAGCCGGAACTGGTGGTGCGCCGCTCCAGCCTGGCCGCCCGCTGATCGGTTGTTCAGTAACGTTTTCATGATCTCGGGGGCACCAGGGCCCCGGACATGTGCTGAACTGGGTCGCGACCATCCGTCCGTCCCGGGAGAACCGTTGAGCCTCAGTTACCGCCAGCCCGGCGTCGTCCTCACCGACCGCCACTTCACCGTCCCTCTGGACCACGCAGAACCGGACGGCGAGACCATCGAGCTGTATGCCCGGGAAGCGGTCGCGACCGACAAGGCGGACCGGGAACTGCCCTGGCTGCTGTATCTGCAGGGTGGTCCCGGTTTCGGAGCGAATCGTTTCGTCGGGCGGCAGGCCTGGCTCGACCGGGCCCTGGACGAGTACCGCGTCCTGCTCCTCGACCAGCGCGGCACCGGCCGCTCCACCCCGGTCAACCGGCAGACCCTCCCGCTGCGCGGCGGCCCGGCCGCCCAGGCCGACTACCTGGCCCGCTTCCGCGCCGACTCCATCGTCCGGGACTGCGAGGCGATCCGCCCGCAGGTCACTGGCGGCGACCCGTGGACGACCCTGGGCCAGAGCTTCGGCGGCTTCTGCACGGTGACGTACCTGTCGTTCTTCCCCGAGGGCCTGAGGACCTCCGTGATCACCGGCGGCCTGCCGTCCCTCGACGCGCACGCCGACGACGTCTACCGCGCCGCCTATCCGCGCATCGAACGCAAGGTCACCGCGCACTACGACCGCTATCCGGCGGACGTTGAGCGGGTCCGCCGCATCGCCGAGCACCTCCTGGACCGCGAGACCCTGCTGCCGAACGGCTACCGGCTCACCGTCGAGGCCTTCCAGTCCCTCGGCCTGATGCTGGGCATGAGCGACGGCAGCCACCGCCTGCACTTCCTCCTGGAGGACGCCTTCGTCCGCACCCCGTCCGGCCCCGACCTCTCCGACGCCTTCCAGGAGCAGGTACAGAGCCTCCTCTCGTATGCGAGCAACCCGCTGTACGCCCTCGTCCACGAGCCGGTCTACGGCCAGGACGCCCGCCCCACCGCCTGGGCGGCCGAGCGGGTCCGCGCCGAGTTCCCGCAGTTCGACGCGGCCAAGGCGCTCGCGGGTGACGCCCCGGTCCTGTTCACGGGCGAGACCGTGCACCCCTGGATGTTCGAGACCGACCCGTCCCTGCGGCCGCTGAAGGCGGCGGCCGACCTGCTCGCCGCCCGCACCGACTGGCAGCCGCTGTACGACCCTGCCCGCCTCGCCGCCAACGAGGTCCCGGTCGCCGCCGCCGTCTACCACGACGACATGTACGTCGACGCCGGGCACTCGCTGCGCACCGCACGGGCCGTCCGGGGCCTGCGCACCTGGGTCACCGACGAGTTCGAGCACGACGGACTGCGCACCGGCGCGCCGAGGGTCCTGGACCGGCTGCTGAGGCTCGCCCGCGACGAGGCGTGACGTCCGGTAAATCAGGTTGCGGGCGTGGCGGGCCCGCATAGTCTGCGGCCATGGAGGAACGGGGGGACATGACCATGGACGCGGAACTGCTGGCCGGCCGTTTCCAGGAGCACCGCGGGCACCTGCGCGCGGTGGCCTACCGGATGCTCGGCTCGCTCGCCGAGGCCGAGGACGCCGTCCAGGAAGCCTGGCTGAGGCTCGGACGTACCGACACGGACGAGATCAGGAACCTCGGCGGCTGGCTGACCACCGTGGTCGGCCGGGTCTGCCTCGACATGCTGCGCTCCCGTACGGCGCGCCGCGAGCAGCCCATCGACGAGACGTTCGTCCCCGACCCGGTGATCCGGCCGCTGACGAGCGTCGACCCCGAACAGGAGGTACTGGAGGCGGACTCCGTCGGGCTCGCCCTCCTCATCGTCCTGGAGACGCTGGAGCCCGCCGAGCGGCTGGCGTTCGTCCTGCACGACATGTTCACGGTGCCCTTCGACGACATCGCGCCCATCGTGGAACGCAGTCCGGCGGCCACCCGGCAGCTGGCCAGCCGGGCCCGCCGCCGGGTCCAGGGGGCCACGCCCGCCGGCGACCCCGACCTCGGGCGGCAACGCAAGGTGCTGGAGGCCTTCCTGGCCGCCTCCCGGGGCGGCGACTTCGAGGCGCTGGTCGCCCTGCTCCACCCGGATGTGGTGCTGCGCGTCGACTCGGGTGCGCTGGTGCGCGGCGCGGCCGCCTCCAAGGTCGTCCGCGGGGCGCGGACGGTGGCCGAACAGGCGCTCACCTTCCGGCAGTTCGAGGACTCGGCGTGGCTCGCGCTGGTCAACGGCACCGTCGGCATGGTCACCACGCCCGAGGGACGCCCGCTGTCGGTCATGGCGGTCACCGTCGCCGAAGGCCGGATCACCGAGATGTACATCCTGGCCGACCCCGAGCGGCTCGACCGCCTGGACCTCACTGCCGAGGAGAACTGACAGCCGGTCAGATGGCGGCGGCCGGAGGCCGATGGGGGCTCACGGCCCGTCCGTCGGGGAGGAGTTCACCGGTGTCGTCGAAGACGATCGTGCCGTCGCACAGCAGGCTCCAGCCCTGTTCGGGATGGGCCGAGACGATCACGGCCGGGTGGTGGTCGGGGTGGTCGGCGCCGGGGCACGGGGGCTGCTGCCTGCACATGGTCCGTCTCCTGTCCTGCGGGCTCCTGCCTCTGTGGTAGCCGAGCTTGTTTCCGTTGGATGAGAGGGCCCCTACAAGGCCGGAAACTCGTCGGTGAGTTTCCGATTGAGTTCCCGATCGAGATCACGCGCGTCGACGGCGTGATCTTCTGATCGTGTGGTCCGCGTCTCACCCGAGGGCGGGGTGTCACATTCCGCGCCCTCGGGCCCCTCCCATGACAGAAGCAGCTTGGACGACGCCACCGTGTGCACGCCCAAGCCCGGCAGGAGAGGGGAAGTACGTGAAAATCGTGATATTCGGGGCGAACGGGCCGACCGGGCGGGAGACCACCGCGCAGGCCATCGCCGAAGGGCACACGGTCACCGCCGTCACCCGCCGCCCCGAGGCGTTCCCGCTGGCCGACCCGCGACTGCGGGTGGCCGGCGCGGATGTGCTCGACCCGGCCGCCGTGGAACGCGTCGTGGCCGGACAGGACGCGGTGATCTCGGTGCTGGGGGTGCCGTACAGCCGAAACCCCGTCACCGTGTACTCCGAGGGCATCACCCACATCACGCGGGCCATGACGGAACACGGCGTGCGGCGCCTGGTCTGCGTGTCCTCGACCGTGCTCTTCGGTGTGCCGGCACCCGGTGAGACCTTCTTCTTCCGGAAGGTGCTCGAACCCGCCATCGCGCGCACGATGGGGCGCACCGTGTACGAGGACATGCGGCGCATGGAGGAGATCGTGCGCGACGGCGACCACCAGTGGACCGTGGTCCGTCCCGCGGGCCTCTTCGACACGGCTGCCGTCAGCGACTACCAGGTGGGCACCTCGCGCCTGCCCGGCCGGTTCACCTCGCGAGCGGATCTCGGGAACGTGCTGCTGCGCGAGGCGGTCGGCGGCCGTCATGTACGCGCCTTCGTCGACGTCCGCACCACGGAAGGCGTTCCGAGCCTCCTCGACGTCATCCGGAAAGAGGCGTTCGGAGGCAAGAAGCCCATGCCGGCCGAGAAGGACCGCACCCATGTCTGAAGACCGTTTCATCCTGCTGGAACCGGGTGCCCCCAGGCCGGGGCGGATCCCGTTGCCGCCGGCGTTCGCCGTCAAGGCGACGACCGACGACACCGAGGGGCGCTTCTCGCTGCTGGAGGTGATCCTGGCCCAGGACATCCCACGGCATGTCCACCATGTGGCGGACGAGGGCATCTACGTGCTGGACGGCATCCTGGAGATCGAGTTCGACGACCGGAGGCACCGAGCGCCCAAGGGGACGTTCGCGCTGCTCCCGCACGGCGTCCCGCACGCCCTCCGCCGGGCCTCCGACCCGCCGCCCCGGGTCCTTCAGATCTCCTCGCCCGGCGGCTGGGAGCGGTACGTCGAGGACCTGATCGAGGCGGGACCCGCCGTCCTCACCGAGGGGCGCCTGGATCCCGCCAAGATCAACCCCGTCGCGGCCGGACACCACATCAGCTACCAGGTACAGGGATGAGTACGTCACCCGGCACCGGAGACCGGCAGGACAGCCCCGCGCACACCGCGACGCGGCACTTCACCGACCACCGCGAGCTGCTGTTCTCCGTCGTCTACAACATGCTCGGCAGCGTCGCCGACACCGAGGACGTGCTCCAGGAGACCTGGCTGTCCTGGTCCGGGAAGAACAGCAGGTCGCCGCTGGCGGAGATCGGCAACCCGCGTGCCTATCTCGTCCGGATCGCGGTGAACCACGCGCTCGCCCGGCAGACGGCCATCGCCTCCCGCCGTGAGACGTACGTCGGTCCCTGGCTGCCCGAACCCCTGATCACCGACGCCGCCGACGCCGCCACCGGCATCGCCCCGGACACCGCCGACCACACGGTCCGCAGCGACTCGGTCTCCTTGGCGATGCTGGTGGTCCTGGAGACCCTCACCCCGCTGGAACGGGCGGTGTTCGTCCTCCACGAGGTGTTCGGCTATGCCCACACCGAGATCGCCGGCATGCTCGACCGCAGGCCCGCCGCCGTCCGTCAGGTCGCCCACCGGGCCCGCGCCCATGTGCACGCCCGCCGCCCCCGCTACCGGGCCCGGCCCCGGGTCCGTCGGGAGGCGACCGAACGGTTCGTCGCGGCCGCCCTCGGCGGCGACCTCCAGGCTCTCCTGGAGATCCTCGCCCCGGACGTGACGGTCTGGATCGACGGCGGCGGAGCCCGGCAGGGGGCCGGGCTGCGACCGGTCCACGGCCGGGAGAAGGCCGCCCGCATGCTGGCCGGTTACGCCTCCCGGCGCGCCGGGGACCTGGACGTCCACTACCGCAGCGTCAACGGCGACGACGCGGCGGTGCTGTTCTCGGGCGACTCCCCGTACGCGGTGATGGTCATGGACCTCACCCCGGACGGCGACCAGGTCTCCGGTGTCTACGTCGTCACCAACCCGGCCAAGCTCACCCACGTACGGCCGGACGACGAGGACTCCGGCCAGGCCCCTGATCAGTAGCGGGCCGTGCTCTCCAGCAGCGGCGGATACACCGCGCTCGGCACCCCGTCGAACGGTCAGTAGGCTGACCGGGTGCCAGAACAGATATCCGAACGGGCTCGGCTGAGCGGGGACTGCGCCCGCTGTTTCGGGCTGTGCTGTGTAGCCCTGCCGTTCACCGCCTCGGCGGACTTCGCCGTCGACAAGCCCGCCGGAAAGCCCTGCGGCAACCTCGGCGGCGACCACCGCTGCGGCATCCACGCCGAGCTGCGGCAGAAGGGGTTCAACGGCTGCACGGTCTACGACTGCTTCGGCGCCGGTCAGCAGGTCTCGCAGGTCACCTTCGGCGGACAGGACTGGCGCTCCGGTTCCCCGGAGCGCGCCCGCCGGATGTTCGAGACCTTCCCCGTCGTACGGCAGCTGCACGAACTGCTCCGGTACCTCACCGAGGCGCTGGACCTGCCCGCCGCCCGCCCCGTCCACGCCGAACTGGGCAGGCTCCTTGAGGACACCGAGGAGCTCACCCGGGGGACGCCGGAGGAACTCGCCGCCCTGGACGTCGCCGCGCACCGCGAGAAGGTCAACGTCCTGCTGCTGCGCACCAGCGAGCTGGCCCGCGCCGGCGTCCGCGGCAGGAAGAAGGACCGCCGGGGCGCGGATCTGATCGGCGCCCGCCTCCGGAACGCCGACCTGCGCGGGGCGAGCCTGCGCGGGGCCTGCCTGATCGCCGCCGACCTCTCCGGCGCCGATCTGCGGGACACCGACCTGATCGGCGCCGACCTGCGCGACACCGACCTCACCGACGCGGACCTGACCGGCGCGATCTTCCTGACCCAGCCGCAGGTGACCGCGGCCCGGGGCAGCGCCGGTACCCGGCTGCCGGCGTCAGTCACCCGTCCCGTGCACTGGACAGCCGCCGCTCTCTGACGTGGGCGCCTCCGGCACGGTCACCGGCGCCGGGGCGGGGGTGCGGCGCTCCAGCCGCAGCCGCAGGCCCTCCGGCATCAGCGTGAGCCGCTCGGTCACCCGCAGCCGGTAGTCCGGGTCGGCCCCGAGGCCGTAGCGGCGCAGCAGCAGGCCGAGGACCAGGGTGGCCTCGTGCAGGGCGAACTGGCGGCCGATACAGGCGCGCGCGCCGGTGCCGAACGGCTTGAAGGTGTGCGGGGCCCGGCCGCGGGCCGCCTTCGCGTCGAACCGGTCCGGGTCGAAGCTCCCGGCGTCCGGGCCCCACACCTCGGGGTCCCGGTGCAGCATCGGGGTCAGGACCAGCGCCCAGGCGCCCCGGCGCATCGGATGCCGCCCGGCCAGCACGGTGTCCTCGCGGGCCTCGCGGGCGAAGGCGGGGGCCGTCGGCCACAGCCGTAGCGACTCGTCGAGGACCCGGCGCACGTAGCGGAGTTTGGCGACCTGGTCGTAGCCCGGCGCGGGCGTGTCGCCCCAGACGCGGTCGACCTCGGCGGCCGCCCTGGCCGCGATCTCGGGGTGCAGGGCGAGGTAGTACAGGGCGAAGGAGAGCGCGCCCGAGGTGGTCTCGTGGCCGGCCACCAGGAAGGTGATCACCTGCCGTCGTACGTTCTCGGCGGAAAGGCGCTCACCGGTCTCCGGGTGGGACGTCTCCAGCATCCGGTCGAGCAGGTCGCCCTCCCCGCGCCCGGTCCGGCGCCGCTCGGCTACCAGGTCGTCGACCGTGCGGTTGAGGTGGTCGATGTCGGCCGCGTTGCGCCGGGAGGCCTGCCGCAGCATCAGCGGGGCCAGCGGCGCGGGCACGCTGTTGAGGCGCTGGGCGTACGTGAGCGTGCCGATCATCGAGGTCACGAAGGGGTGCGGCCGGTCCCGCTCGAACGAGCCGAAGTCGTGCCCGAACCCGGTGCGGGCGATCGTCTCCAGGGTCAGCTTGGTCATGTCGCCGGGCACGTCCACCCAGCGGCCGGCCGCCAGCTCGCGGTCCCAGTGGTCGGTCAGCCGCCCGGCCACCGCCAGCATCATCGCGTGGTAGCCCTCCATGGCCTCCCGGCTGAAGCCCGGGGCGAGGACGTCGTGCGCCAGCTGCCAGTTCGGCTCGTGGTTGTACGCCGTGAACAGGCCGTCCCCGGCGACCGGACGGAGATTGGCCACCCCGAGCCCCACGTGCTTGGCGAACCGCGACTCGTCGGCCATGTCGGCGGCCAGTTCGGCACCCCACACGAACACGAACTCGTTGCCGAACGCCCTGCGCCGGAAGATCGGGCCCAGCTGCTCCGCGATGCGCATCGAGTCCTGGAGCGGGGTGCGCCGGTCGACGCCCAGGACGTCGCCGAGGAGCGGCAGCCGGCGCGGCGGGTGCGGGATGCGGTGCAGTTCCGGCCAGCCGTGCTCGGCGCCCCGGAACCCCTTCGGCAGCGGGCCGCCCGGCCCCGTCCCCGGCTGTGTGACCGTCTCCGCCATGACGCGATCTCCCTCGATGCTGCGGCAGGTTGAGCTAGTTGTACGTGAGTTCAATAGGCGGTTTCAGTCTCGTCCCGTTGTTGAACCCACGTCAAGTAAAGTGCGGACATGGTCCCGAACCAGGGTGAGCGCAGCCGCCGCAGACTCAGCACCGCGGCCCGCCGTGAGCAGCTCCTGTCGGTCGGGGCCAGGCTCTTCTCGGAGAGCCCGTACGACGACGTGTGGATCGAGCAGGTCGCCGAGATCGCGGGTGTCTCCCGTGGCCTGCTGTACCACTATTTTCCGACGAAACGTGATTTCTTCGCGGCGGTCGTGGAGCGGGAGAGCGAGCGGATGCTGCGGATGACGGCGGCCGAGCCGGGTGTGCCCGCCCGTCAGCAGCTCACCGCGAGCCTCGACATCTACCTCGACTACGTCCAGACCCACGCGCACGGCTTCCGCGCCTTCCATCGCGCGGAGGCCTCCGGCGACCAGGCCGTACGCCACGTCTATCGGCAGGCCCAGGCCGCCCAGGAGCGCCAGATCCTCGCCGCCCTCGCGGGCGACCCCGAGTTCGGCCCCGCCCTCGAACGGCGCCCCGACACCCGGCTGGCGGTGCGCGGCTGGCTCGCCTTCACCACCCATGTCTGCCTGGAGTGGCTGCGCACCGAGGAGCTGACGCGGGAACAGGTGCGGGACCTGTGCGCGCGGGCGCTGCTGGGCGTCATCTCCTGACCGTCCCTGTTCCGCCCGCACCCTCTTCTTCACGTGCCCGAGGCGCTCCGTGCTTGGCGTACCCCCCGATCTTCGATAGGTTAGGTGAGGCTTACCTAAGGAGGATTCGGGATGGGTGACGAACAGGCAGCCTGGGCGGCCGGACCCGGTGCGGCGGAGCAGGCCCGGTCCCTGCTGGCCGTCGCGTGGTCGTGCATGGTGACCGCGGACGGCGGACGCGAGGAGTACGTCGGCGCCCACGCCGTCGCCGACGACGGCCGGGTGCTGCTGCACGTGCCCGAGGACAGCGCCCTGCTCACGGCCGCGATCTGCGCCCCGCGCGGCGAGCCGTCCGCGGTGCTGGAGTTCGCCGATGTCGCACCCGTCCCGGTGCGGGGCCGGATCCGGGCCCGGCTCTGGATGGCCGGCTGGTTCACCCCCAAGGACGAGCACCTCGTCTTCCAGCCCACCCGCGTGGTGCTGCGCCGGCCCTCCGGCGCGGTCGTCGTCGACCTCGACGAGTTCGCCGCCGCGCAGCCGGACCCGCTGGCCGGCGCCGAGGCCACACTGCTGACCCACCTGGCCGACGCCCACCCGGACGCCGTCGAGCGGCTCACCCGGCTCGTCGAGCCCGAGAGCCTGCACGCCGCGACCCGCGTCCAGCCCCTCGCCGTGGACCGGCACGGACTGACCCTGCGCATCGAACGCACCCGCGCCCATGGCGACGTACGGCTCGCCTTCCACGCCCCCGCCGACGACGTCGCCCAGCTCACCGAGCGCATGCACGTCCTGCTGGCCCGGGCGAGCGCGGCCGCCTCCTGCCCGCGGACGCTACAGCGGCAGCGCGCAGACGGCGACCGGTGACGCGAACGGCTCGCCCGCGAGCCCGAGTTCACCACTGTGCGGGTCGACGGTGAAGACGCTCACGGTGCCGGACCGCTGGTTGGCCGCGAACAGCAGCCGGCCGTCGGGGGAGAAGGCGATCTGGCGGGGGAAGTCCCCGTGCACCGGCACCGTGTCCAGCAGCCGCAGCCGGGCCCCGTCGGCCTCGACCGCGTACCGGGCGAGTGTGTTGTCGCCCCGGTTGGCCAGGTAGGCGTAGGCGCCGTCCGCGGTGACCAGGAACTGGGCCGGGTAGTTGGTGGTGCCGGCCGTGCTGCCGGTGGACTGCGGCTCGCCGATCGTCAGGCGGGCGGTGGCCGGGTCGTAGGCGCAGACCGAGACCGTGTCGCCCACCTCGTCGGCCAGGTACGCGTACCGTCCGCCCGGATGGAAGGTCAGATGGCGGGGGCCCGCCCCCGGCTTCGTGTGCGCCTGGGCGACCTCGGTGAGGGTGCCCTGTGCCGGATCGAGGCGGTAGCTGTAGACCGTGTCGGTGCCCAGGTCCACGGCGAGGACGTGGCCGCCGTCCGGGCTGGTGATGAACTGGTGGGCGTGCGGGCCCTGCTGGCCGGGTCCGGGCGCCGGGCTGGAGTGCGTGACCAGGGCCGTGCGCTCGCCGAGGGCGCCGGTGGTGTCGATCGGGTGCACGGCCACGCTGCCCGAGGTGTAGTTGGCGCTCAGCAGCCAGCGGCCGGTGGGATGGACCGAGAGGTGGCACGGGCCCGCCCCGCCCGTGCTCCGGCTGCCCAGGATCCTCCGGTCCGCCAGGCGTACGGCGGTCACGCTCCCGTCCGCGCGCTCGTTCACCGCGTACAGCGTGCGGCCGTCCGGGTGGACGGCGAGGTACGACGGGTCGGCGACCCCGGTGAGCGTGCCGGCGCCGGTGATCACGCCGGTCACCGGGTCGTAGGAGGCGATGCCGATGCCGGTGCCGCCGCCGTCCACGGAGGTGTAGGTGCCGAGGTAGAGCGGACGGGGAGCCGAGGGAGTCTTCGCCGGGGCGGCGGCCGCAGACTGTGCCGCCCCGCGTGGCCGCTGCGCGGGCGGTGCCGCCGGGGCCGGGACCGCGACCACCGCGGCCGCGCCCGCCAGCGCGCCGACGAACCGGCGCCTGCTCCAGCCGCCGCGCGTCCCTTCCGTACCACTGGCCATGCCACGCACCTCAGGTCGTGAGTCACCCCGGACCTGACACACCTTGACGTGAACCGAGGGGCCGACGCAAGAAAAGCAACGCCTGTTGCATCAGGTGCAATGGTTGCTACCAGTCGCCGTCCTCCACGGGTTCGCCCGCCGCGTCCTTCAGGGGGACCACCTGCCCCGGGGACGGCTGCTGCCAGGGCTCCAGGTCGTCGCCGAGCCAGTCGCCGACCGGCTTGACCGCCTCCAGGGTGTCCGTGGGGGCGAGATCCCGGGCGTCCTGGTCGTAGTAGTCGTACCAGGGCAGCCCCGCGCGGGTGTAGGCCGCCCGGTCCACCGGCGACGGCGGGGGTGCCTCGCCCGTGATGCGGTGCCACTGCGGGGGCGTGACCAGGTGCACGAAGACGCGTCCGGCCGGGGTCTCGGCCCAGTCCCGCAGCGGCCGGTCGTCCTCGTACACCTCCTGGCGCATCGAGCCGCCGACACCCAGCCCCATGGCCGCCGGGGCCGCTCCCGGCGCGGCTGCCGCCATGGGCAGTGCCGCGCCGAAGGAGCCGGCCGACCGACGGCTGCGCATCCGCTCCCGGCCCAGCCGCTCCCGCCGCAGCCGCTCCTGACGGTGGTACTCGGCGAGTGCCTCCTCGGACAGCGGGAAGGACTGGAGCTGCACCCCGCCCCACACCTCCTCGCCGGTGACCTGTCCCTCCACCGTCGCACCCAGACCGAGCGGCACCGCCACGAACTGGCGCACCGTGCCCTTCCCGGAGTTGATCCCGTCCAGCCATGGCTGCCGGGGGAGCGCCAGATAGTTCTGCGGTTGCTGCGAGAGCCGGTCGCTCCACGGCTTGCCGGACACCGCGCACACCTTGCCCACGCCGACCTGGAGAGCCGCCGGCCGCGCCGTGCCCGCGAAGCTCAGCCACATCGCCTCGCGCAGGTACACCGGCAGCATCACCCCGCCCCGCGCCCGCCACTCGGCCGGAACCGTGTCCGGGTGGTCGCTCACCCGCCGGACCGGGAACTCGCCGAGCCCCGGCGGCAGCGGATGCGTGCCCGTCTCCGGCAGCCGCAGCGTGCGCACGAACCGCACCGCCACCCCACCCGGCAGCCGCAGTGTGTTCCCGTCGATCCGTACCGCCGTGTCCGTCATCGGCGTGCCCCCTTCTCCGTCCCGGAGGGAGAACGCACCGCACCGCCGGCCCGGTTCCGCCGCAGCCGCTCCGGCACGCCCACCCGCTCCCGCAGCCAGGTCAGCCACGGCCGCTTGGCGCGCTGCTCGCCGGAGACCCGGTCCAGCTCCTCCAGCAGACGGCGGGTGCGGTGCTCGGTGTCCAGCTCGTCGAGGAGCCGGTTGACCTCGGTCAGGACGGCGCCGAGCAGCTGCCAGTTCTGGTCGTCGCGGTGGATCTCCTGGTGGAGCAGGTCGGCGAGTTTGTCGCGGGTGCCGGTCGCGGTGTGCAGCTCGGCGGCGAGCCGGGCCTCGGCCGACTCCGCGTTCTCGCTGATGCTGGTGGTCACCAGCACCGCGAAGCTGACCACGGCGTCGGCGATCTGGGACAGCAGCTGCTCGACGGCGGCGCCCGCGTCCGGCGCGAACAGCGGTTCGGGTTCACGGGCCTTGGCCAGATCGGTGAAGGTCCGGGCCAGCACCCGCAGCACGACCGTGCAGATCTCCAGCGTGTCCAGGCCGGTGCGCAGCACCACCCGGTGCAGCAGGCCCTCCCTGACCCGCGGATTGAGCCGCAGGCTGTCCTCCGCCTGCCGCAGCGCCGCGTCCACCTCCACGATGGCGTGGTCCAGGCGGCGGGCCTCGTGCAGCCGCGCGGCCGCCTGCTGCCAGGGCATGATCTCCGCCGCCTCCTCGCCCATCCGCAGCATCAGCTGCCGCAGCCGGCGGGCGAGTCCCTCGATCGACTCGCCGGCCTCGTCCACCCACACCGGGGGCGGGAGCAGGAGGTTGCAGCCCATGCCGACGACCGCGCCGATCAGCGTCTCCACGATCCGCGCCCACGCGGTGCTGCTGATGGTGGTGACCCCGAGCACCAGCATGGCGCTGATCGCCACCTCGGGGATGTACTCGTCGACGCGCACCAGATGCCCCACCGCCAGTGAGGCCACGATCAGCAGGGCCAGGCTCCACCAGGTCAGCCCCACCAGCTGGCTGAAGGCGATGGCGACCAGCACGCCGGCCACCACCGAGTTGACCCGGCGGAAACCGTTGGTCAGGGTGGCGTACAGGGTGACCTGGACGACCAGCAGCGCGGTCAGCGGGGCGGTCAGCGGAGCCGGTTCCGGGCTCAGGTGCAGCGCGACGACGTAGGCGATCGTGGCCGCGGTGGCCGACCGCAGCGTCTGGACGACCACCGGGTCCCGATGCCGCCGCAGCAGTCGCGACAGCCCCTCGGCCCACTTCCGTACGTCTGGCATCCCTTGGCCTGTTCCCACTCGTGTGTCACGTCGAACGTATTGTCCACAGATCACTCGCGCGCGCTAGTGGCTGGTTGACCAGAGGGGATCACGGAGCGTCTGCCGAAATGCCGTGGGCACCGCGGCACGGCACCGGAAACCGGACGCCTGGCCGGTGCGTCTCCTGCAACCGGGGACAACTGGACGGTCGGGTGGGACGGAGGGGCTGGGGCGTTGGACTTCGGTGCGGTGCTGTGCACGGCGGCAGGCCTGGTGCTGCTGGGGATCGCGGTGCGCGAGGGCGCGGTGGTACAGCGGTTGCGGCAGCACGGGGTGCGGACCTGGGGAGTCGTCGTGGACAACGTCCGCACCCGCGACAACCAGGGACCGAAGTGGATCCCCGTCATCGCCTTCACGGACCGCTCGGGCCACCGGGTGGAGTTCTCGCCACGCATGCAGGGGGCCGGCCTGGGGCTGGAGACGGGACGGCAGGTGGAGATCGTCTATCTGGCGCAGAGCCCCCGGGTCGCCCGGGTCCGCATGTGGCGGCACGTGGTGGGGCCGGTGGTGTTCCTCGTGTTCGGCGGCGTGGCCTTCCTGGGCATGGGGGTCGTCATCGCCCTGACGAGCTGACCCCGCGGCGAAAACGCCGCGACCGGGCCGACCGTGATCGGCTAGGGTCGGCCGGCATCGGACCGGCCACCGTCGGGCAGGTCACAGGGGGGGATCCGATGGAACTCGCGGACGTCGGGACGGCGCGGAGCGCGGCGGCGCTGCGCCATGTGGCCGCGCTGTCCTCGGGACCGCCTCTCGACCCCCGCCTGCGGATCACCCTGAACTTCCACCCCGACCGGATCTCCGCCGGTCTGCCGGTCCTGGAGGCGCTCGCCCGGGACGGCGCCTACCACTCCCAGTTCGTCACCGGGACCAGCAACGGCGGGCTCACCGCGCACCCCGGCGGCGACCGCCGGCGCTGGGAGAGCCGGATCTTCGGCGGGACCTACGACGACGCCGACCCGGCCGAGCGGCCGGTCTACGGCGCGCTGGACTTCCGGCGCCAAGTGGTCGGCGCGGCCCCCCGGTTCGGTTCCTCGCACCTACGGCTGACCGGACCGGCCCTGCACCGGGCCACCTTCTGCTACCCCGACAGCGCGGCCGAGCCGACGGACTTCGGCGTGGCCGCCGGCACCCACCTGCTCGCCCTGGCCGAGGCCGACGAACGGGACGCCCTCGACGACTACATCGAGACCCAGGTGCACGGCGGGGTACGGCTCGACCGGGACGTCGAGGCCCTGGTGCTGGACGCCTGCTACCGGGGTACGCCCGTGGCGGTGGCCGCCCGCCGGCTGCCCTTCCCGGTCGAATGGCACCCCGGCTACCGGCTCACCGTGCGCGACCTGCGCCGGCACGCCGACTACCGGGGCCCGCAGTACGCCGAACTCGGCGCCCTGATCGCCGAGAAGGGCGTCGTCGACCCCCGGATCATCGGCGCCGCCGCACGCACCGGCCGGTACGGGATCCAGGACCTCAAGATGGTCTGGCACACGCTGGCCCGCTTCGGCGCCCCGGAGGGTGCGGGCACGGCCTACTCGGCCGGGGCGGGCGGCCAGACGCCCGGCCTGAGCACGCCCAAGGCGTAGGCGCGGGCCACCAGTTCGGTGCGGTTGGCCGCTTCCCAGCGGGCCGACAGACGGCGCAGATGGTAGGCGACACCGTCCCGGGTCAGGCCCAGGTCACGGGCGGCCCGCGCGGTGGTGGCGCCCCCGGCCAGCAGCGCCAGCACCCGCCCCTCGACCGGGGTGACCTGCGCGGGCCGCGGCCGCGGTGCCTCGCGCTCGCCCTCCACCCGCAACATGACCAGCAGCGACGGGGTCTCGCCCACCGCCTCGCTCACCGGGTCCGCCGTCAGCTCCCCGTACCGCTCGGCCCCGTCGGGCGCCCGCCACCGTACCGACACCTGGTAACGCGAGCGGTGCCGCAGCCGCAGCGCCTCGGCGATCCGCTCCACCTGGGCCTCCTCCTGCGGCCGGAACAGCTCCAGCACATCCCGGCCGCGCAGCCGGCCCGGCGTCGTACCGCACTCGGCGGCCATCGCCGGGTTGGCCAGCACCACCAGCCCGTACACGTCGCACACCGCGACCGGCACCGCCACCCGGTCGAACAGCGTCAGGGCGTGATTGCGCCACACCACGCCGTCGAGCCCGCCCGCCTCCATGCCCACCACCGCTCCTCGTCTCTCCCCCTTCATCCAAGGCGACCGTCCAGGTCAGAGGCAACTTCACCGGCACTGCGCAAGAGCCGGCGGGAATTTTCCACTGCACGTTCGTGTAGTGCCGCGGCGCCGGTCCGCAGCCCCCGAGGACCACGCTGGATCACAGGACTTCCGTACCGCGAAAGGCAGTTGTCGCGCCATGCCCCCCACCGCGCTGCACCCCGACCCCGCACCCGCCCTGCACGGCGTCCCCGTCGTCGACATCACCGCCACCGGCCCCGGCCGCACCCCGATCCAGCAGGTCATGGAGCTGATGCGGGAGCACGGGCCGGTCCTCGTACGACGGCTGCACGGACGGGACACCCTGTTCGTCGCCGACGCCGACCTGGTCGCCGACCTCGCCGACGAGCAGCGGTTCGCCAAGCACGTCGGACCCGCCCTGGAGAACGTCCGAGCCTTCGCCGCCGACGGACTGTTCACCGCGTACAACGACGAGCCCAACTGGGCCAAGGCGCACGACATCCTCATGCTCGCCTTCGCCCTCGGCTCGATGCGCACCTACCACCCGGTGATGGTCAAGGTCGCCCGCAGGCTCATCGAGTCCTGGGACCGGGCCGCCCGCGACGGCCGTCCGGTCGACGTGCCGGACGACATGACCCGCATGACCCTCGACACCATCGGCCTCGCCGGCTTCGGCTACGACTTCGGCTCCTTCGAGCGCGCCGAACCCCACCCCTTCGTCGAGTCCATGGTCCGCTGCCTGGAGTGGAGCATGACCCGGCTGGCCAGGCGGCCCGGCACCGACCACTCGGCGGCCGACGCGGCCTTCCGGGACGACGCCGACCACCTCGCCCGGGTCGTCGACGACGTCATCGCCTCCCGCACCGGCACCGACCAGAGCACGGCCGAGGACCTCCTCGGCCTGATGCTCTCCGCCCGGCACCCGGAGGACGGCACCACCAAGCGCTTCCTGCGCGTGGCCCTGCCGGACGGCGTCACCTACCGCACCGCCGACCACCTCGCCGTGCTCCCCGCCAACGACCCCGCACTCGTCACCCGCGTGATCACCGCCCTCGGTATCGACCCCGACACCGTCCTCGACATCCGCGCCACCCGCCCGCGCCGTGACGGCCTCGCCGTCGACCGCCCGCTGACGGCGCGCCAACTCCTCACCCGTCACGTCGAGTTGCAGGAGCGCCCGAGCACCCAGCAGCTCTCCCTCCTCGCCGACGCCAACCCCTGCCCGCCGGAGAAGGCCGCCCTCGCCTCGCTGCGCGACGACCCGCGCACCCTCGTCGAGATCATCGAGGACCACCCCGCGCTGCGCGGCGCCCTCGACTGGCCGCGCCTCCTGGACCTGCTGACCCCGCTGCAGCCCCGGCACTACTCGATCTCCTCGTCCCCGGCCGCCGACCCCCGCCACGCCGACCTGATGATCTCCCTGCTGGAGGCCCCCGCCCGCTCCGGCAAGGGCACCTATCGGGGCACCGGCTCCGGCCACCTGACCGCCCTGCGCCCCGGTGACACGATCCACGCCCGCGTCCAGCCCTGCCGGGAGGCCTTCCGCATCGACGCGGGCGCACCGGTCGTCATGATCGCCGCGGGCACCGGCCTGGCCCCCTTCCGGGGCGCCGTCGCCGACCGCACCGCGGCCCTCGCGGCAGGCGCCGAACTCCCGCCCGCCCTCTGCTACTTCGGCTGCGACGCCGCCGACGCCGACTACCTGCACGCCGAGGAGCTCCACGCGGCGCAGACCGCCAGCGCCGTCTCCCTGCGCCCGGCCTTCAGCACCGCGGGCACCTTCGTCCAGCACCGCATCGCGGCCGAGGCCGACGAGGTGTGGGCGCTGCTGGAGGCGGGCGCCCGGGTGTACGTGTGCGGCGACGGCGCCCGTATGGCACCGGGCGTACGGGAGGCGTTCCGAACGATGTTCCGGGACCGCGTCCCCGAGGGAAAACCCGACGAATGGCTGAACTCCCTGGTGGCGGAAGGTCGTTTTGTGGAGGATGTATACGCGTCGAGCTGATCGACGCCGCCGCCTGCAGCGCCCCGCCAGGGGCGCGGGGCTGTACTAACATGCGGCTCCGCCGCGTGGGCGCGAGCAACCACGACGAGCCTCCGTCCGCGTACGATCCCCCCGCCACGGCGCGACCCGGCATCAACCCCTCCTTAGCTCACAGCGTGAACTAAGGGTTGGGAAAATATCGCTTCCGGCCCCCCGAAGGAGTATGTTGCAGGTCGGGCAGGGTTCGTGAAGGGAGCGGAGCCACATGGCGGGGCGGAACGGGCGCACGGTACGCGACCTCAGAAGGGCCAACCGCACGGCCGTGCTGCAGCGGCTCTACTTCGACGGTCCCCTCAGCCGCTTCGAGCTGGGCCCGGCGACGGGCCTGAGCTCCGGCTCGGTGAGCAACGTGGTCGCGGACCTGGTCGCCGACGGCCTGGTCGAGGAGGCCGGCAGCGTCGACTCCGACGGCGGCCGCCCCCGCACCCTGCTGCGCGTCGCCCCGCACAGCGGCCACATGATCGGCGTGGACGTCGGCGAGACCCGGGTCCGGGTCGAGCTGTTCGACCTGAACCTGACCGAACTGGCCCGCGTCGAGCGTCCGCTGGCGCAGCAGGGCTACGACGTCGAGGTGATCGTCGGCCACATCCGGGACGGTATCGACGAGGTCCTCGCCACCGAGGGAGCCTCGCCCGAGCTGCTCCTCGGCGTCGGCGTCGGCGTCCCCGGCATCGTCGAGCACACCGACGACCGGGGCGCCGTCGTGCACGGCCAGACCATCGGCTGGGACGCCGTCCCGCTGGAGGAGCTGCTCCGCTCCGGCTGCCGGCTCCCGGACTCCGTGCGGTACTTCATCGACAACGGCGCCAAGACCCTGGGCCAGGCCGAGATGTGGTTCGGCGCCGGGCGCGGCGCGGACAACGCGGTCGTGGTGCTGTTCGGCTCCGGCGTCGGCGCCTGCCTGGTCACCGCCGAGGTGGAGCACGGCCGGGCCGTCGAATGGGGCCACCTGACCGTACGGGTGCGGGGCCGCCGCTGCCGCTGCGGCGCGCTCGGCTGCCTGGAGGCGTACGCCGGTGCCGAGTCGCTGCTCGCCCGCTGGCGCGAGGAGGGCGGCCGTCCGGCCGAGGGCCTCGACGAGGAGAGCGCGCTCACCGCGATGCTCGCCGCCGCCTACCCGCCGGAGGGCACCGAGCCCGACCCGGTCGCGCTCGCCGTTCTTGAGGAGACCGCCGAGTACCTGGGCGCCGGCCTCTCCGACCTGATCAATCTCTTCCAGCCCGAGCGGATCCTGATCGGCGGCTGGGCCGGGCTCCAGCTCGGCGCCCGCTTCCTGCCCGCCGTACGCCGGTACGCGACCACCTACGCGCTGCGCCACCCCGCCGAGCAGGTCACCATCGACCTCGGCCGGCTGGGCCCGGACGCGGTCACCGTCGGCGCCGCGATCCTGCCCCTCGCCGACTTCTTCAACCGCGGCGGCCGCCGCGCGGAACCGGCGACCGAGGACCGGCTCCCCGCGTGGCGCACGGCCCTGGAGGAGCGCAGCCCGCGCTGACCCGCGCGTTTCGTCGCGCGTGGCCGAGGTACTCGCCTGACGCTCGGAACGACGCGAGGGGAGTATGCCGTGGGCGAGAAGCAGGGCGGCAAGCCGGTCCCCCGGGACCTGCCGGACCAGCAGGCGGGGTCCGGCCGGGACCCGTGGGAGGCGGCGGAGATCCGGCGGCCGCAGGACCGCGACGACGACCTTCCCGACCCCGACGAGGCTGGCACGGGCCCGCGGGGTGCACCGCGCTCGGGGGCGGTGCACCCCGAGGATCCGGTACCCGAGGAGCCGTCCGCCTGAGCGCGGAGGGCGGGCCCTGGCAGCTGCCGACCGGATGCCCGGGGGCCGGCACGCGGCACACCGGGCGGCTCAGGCGAACGCGTTGACGCCCGTCAGCTCCGCCGAGAGGTCCCACAGCCTTGCGGCCTGCTCCGGGTCGACCGCCCAGGACTTCACACCGGTCGGCTCGCCCGCCACGGCGGGCTCGGCGATGTCGCAGTCCTCCAGGTACACCCCGCCCATGCCGTCCAGCTGCGGGGACGTGGCCGCCCAGGTCTGGGTGGCGGCACCCTGCTCGGGCGTCTTCAGGCCCGCGACCTCCAGCAGGTTCCCCTGCTCGTCCGTCCAGCCGCGCTCGATCTTCTCCTCAAGGGGGATGTGCCGCTGGAGCGGGGTCATGATGCCGCCGGGGTGCAGTGCGAAAGCCCGTACGCCGGAGTCCCGGCCGAGCCGGTCCAGGTGCACGGCGAACAGCACGTTCGCCGTCTTGGCCTGGCCGTACGCCTCCCACTTGTCGTAGCCGTGCCGCCAGTGGACGTCGTCCCAGCGCATCCCGGAGAAGTGGTGGGCGCGCGAGGAGACCGACACGACCCGGGCGCCGCCGGGCTCGACGGCCGGCCAGAGCCGGTTGACCAGGGCGAAGTGCCCGAGGTGGTTGGTGGCGAACTGGGCCTCCCAGCCGGGCCCGACCCGGGTCTCCGGGCAGGCCATGATCCCCGCGCTGTCGATCATGAAGTCGACGGTCCGGCCGGAGGCCAGGAACCGCTCGGCGAAGCCGCGCACGCTCTCCAGGTCACCGAGGTCCAGCTCGTCCACCTCGACCCCGTCGAGGCCTGCCAGTGCCTCGCGGGCGGCCTCGACGCGCCGTGCGGGGACGACGACGCGGGCGCCCGCCCGGGTGAGGGCCCTGGTGGTCTCCAGGCCCAGTCCGGAGTAGCCGCCGGTGACGATCGCGAGCCGGCCGCCGAGGTCGAGGCCCGCCAGGACCTCGTCGGCCGTGCTGTCCGCGCCGAAACCGGAACCGATCTTGTGCTGAGGTGTCGTAGCGCTCATGACTCGAACGCTACGAATTGGAGTGCTCTCGAAGTCAAGCGGACGTCCTCGACCGCCCCGAACGGCCCCGAACAGCGGAAAGCCCCGGCCGCGACGGGGGATTCGCAGCCGGGGCGGCCAGGTGGTGGGCACGGATGGCGGTCGCCTCTCGGCGAAAGGCTCCACAGGGCTTCAGCCGAACGATCGTCCCTGTGGGCAAAAGGTGAGGCCCGGGGACACTGTCCCATCCGCACCCACGGCTGGTTCAACGGACAACCACCCCTGGGTGTTCCAGGCCCCCTGGGTGATGCGCGTCACCCGGCGGACGGCGGGAGGCCGGCCCGGGACCAAGACTGGTCGCGGGTTTGCCCGCCGCTTCCTCAAGCATGTGCAAATGTCCGGGCAAATCTCCGGCCGGCGGCTCCCGGGCGCCAGGGCCGTCCTGGCGCCCGGGCCCCGCAGGGACTGCTGAGTCCCGGTACCTGGGCGGGGTCCATGGCCGCCTCCGCCGTCAGGGTGACTCGGATCGGTCACTTCGGCCCGGGAGATCTACCCTCGATTGCATGACCGAGATAGCGAGCCCGTTCATCTCCCAGCCGCGGATCCTGGTGCTCGGGGTCATGCCCGGCAAGCCCGGCACCCCGCCCTTCCGCATCGTGGAGATCGACGGTGAGGTGGTCGGCCGGGCGCGCGCCGTCACGGATGTGCTGGAGGTCGCCGCGGCCTACGGCATCAAGGTCCACGACCTGGACGACCCGGACGTGGTCTGCTGGGTGGGCGGGGACAAGTTCACCTGGAAGCCCCGCCCACTGCGCCGCTAACCGGCGGCACGCCTCGCGCTCAGCCGACCGTCCACTTCTGGTTGGCGCCGCCGCTGCAGGTCCAGATCTGCAGCCGGGTGCCGTTGGCCGAGTTGTTGCCGGTGACGTCCAGGCACTTGTTCGCCTGTGGGTTCACGATGTCGTTCGCCGACGAGACGGCCCACTTCTGCGCGGCGGTGCCGTTGCAGTCGTAGAGCTGGACCGTCGTGCCGTCCGCCGTGCCGCCGCTGGTGACGTCCAGGCACTTGCCCAGCGCGCGGACGGTGCCGTCGCTGCCGACGGTCCACTGCTGGGCGGCGGTGCCGTTGCAGTCGTAGAGGTCGACGGGCGTGCCGTTGGCGGTGTTCGCCCCGGCCACGTCCACGCACTTGCCGGCCAGGCCCTTGATCGCGACCCCGGTCGCAGTGTCGCTGGTCGTCACCGACACCGAGTCCACGACCAGCTGCGCCGGGAAGGCGGTCGAGCTGTCGGGGTCGCCCGGCCAGTAGCCGCCCACGGCCAGGTTCAGGATCAGGAAGAACGGCTTGTTGAAGGCCCAGGTGTTGCTGCCCACGTCGGCGGGGGTGCGCGTCTGGTAGACGACGCCGTCGACCGACCACTTGATCGAGTTGGGCGCCCAGTCGACGGCGAACGTGTGGAAGGCGTCCGCGAAGGCCTGCCCGTTCGACAGCGAGTAGGCGGCGCCTATCCCGTTGGAGCCGGAGTAGCCGGGGCCGTGGATGGTGCCGTGGATCGTGGAGGGCTCGTAGCCGACGTTCTCCATGACGTCGATCTCGCCGGAGTTCGGCCAGCCGACCGACCCGATGTCGGTGCCGAGCATCCAGAACGCCGGCCACATGCCCTGCCCGCGCGGGATCTTCATCCGGGCCTCGACGTGTCCGTACTGCGCGCTGAACTTCCCGGAGGTGTTCAGCCGGGCCGAGGTGTACTGGCAGGTGCCGTACCAGCACTGGTAGTTGGCGGGATTCTCCTTCTTGGCCGTGATGACCAGGTGACCCTGGCCGTCGAGGGCCGCGTTGTTGGTGCCGGAGGTGTAGTACTCCCGCTCGTGGTTGTTGACGTTGTCGCCGGTCTCCAGCGTCCACTTCGAGGAGTTGACCGCCGAACCGGCGGCCCCGTCGAAGGTGTCGGAGAAGGTCACGGCGGCCGCTCCGGCGTCGGCGGCCTCGGCACGGTGCGCGGGACCGACCGCGACGGATCCGACCAGTGCGGCGGACAGGGCGGCGAAGAGACATCTGCGGAGCAGTCGTGGGGAGGCCATGGCGCTCCCTTCCGTATGGCGGCCGGGCGCGGGGAGGCATCCGGCCGGGGTGGGGGGTAAGGGCGATGCCTCTTGATTTAAGAAGTGAGATAAGTGGCGCGTCAATACTTTGGTACGGACCAGTACTGGACGATCTGGTGGCCGGTTCCGAGTGACCGGCCGGCCGTCACGCCTTGCGCTTGCGGGCGTGCACCGCCCGGCCGAGCCGCCGGCCCAGCAGCAGCCAACCGACCAGCGCTCCCGTGGTGTTGAGGATGACGTCGTCCACGTCGAACGCCCGGCCGGTGACCAGCGCGCCCTGCGCCATCTCCACCAGCAGCATCACGATCGCGGTGAGCAGCAGCACCCGCAGGACGCCCCGGGCGCCGGGCGCGAGGACCGGCACGAGGATCCCGAACGGGACGCCGAGCAGAACGTTCCCGCCGATCTGCTTCACGGCGTCACGGAACGCGGGCTGGTCCAGATAGAGCTTGAGCGTCGCGCCGGGGTGCAGATTGGTGTGGGCGATCGACACCGACGCGGGGGAGGGATCGAGCGTCAGCTCGGCCAGTACGACGGCGAACGCCACCATCGCGGCGAAGGCGCACATCATGGCCAGCAGCCGCAGGGGGAGGGGCAGCGGCCGGCGCTCGACACCGCCGGCCTTGGCGGAGGGTTTGGTGGAGGCTTTGGTCGCGGCCTTGCCGGTGGTGCCCTTCTTGGCGGCGCTCATCTTGGCGGTGCCCGCGGGCTTGGCGGTGCCCGCGGGCTTGGCGGTGCCCGCGGGCTTCGTGGCACCTGCGGGCTTCGTGGCGCTGCCGTTCTTCGCGGTGGCCCCGGGTGCGGTGGGGCGGACCTTGATCATGCGTGCGGCCTTGGTGAACAGCCCGGCGCTCCGGCCGGTGCCCTCGTCCTTCTTCGTCCCCTCGGTCGGGTCGCTCTTGGCGGTGCGCGGGCGCGAGGCGGCGCTGGCCATGAGGTCCTCCACTCTTCAAATCGGCGGCGTGGTAACGCTGTTACCCGCCGAGCGCCGGGAGATGCAGGCCTCCTCGCCCCCGCTCGCGCTCGGCACGTCGGGCGCCGAGAAGACGGCGGACCCCGGTCGCCTTCCACCGGAAGGCGACCGGGGTCCTGCCAGGCTGTCACCCGGCGTCGGTCAGACCGTCCCGTAGGACACGTGCACCTCCGTGAAGCCGAGGGAGTGCAGCAGGCCCTCCAGCATGCCGGTGGTGTTGGTCTCGGCGCGGGTGGTCAGCCCGCTGTCCTTGGCCGCGTCCGAGATGTGCTTCACCGCCAGCTTCTGGACCGCCTGCTCGCTGTTCGGGTTGTCCGAGAACAGGTCGCCGATCCGGTCGAGCAGACCGCGCTGCTTGGAGACGGCGTACGAGTGGTCGGCGTCAAGGGTGGCCTTGCCCAGTTGCGCGTGCGGCAGCCGGATGGTGGCTTCGGTCCGGTCGGCGTTGACCGTCACGTCCTTCTGGGCGATCTTGCCGAGGTCGACATAGGAATCGACGGTGCCCGCGCCGACGTACAGGGTGCGGGTGCCGCGTATCGCGCTGGGCAGGTACTTGGCGTCCTTCTCCAGGTCCACGACGACCTGGAAGTTGCCGGAGGCCGCGTCGTAACGGCTCATGTCCTGGATGGACTTGAGCAGCGCCGGGCCGGTGTTGTCGCGGGTCTCCGTGCCGAACAGGTCCTTGATCCCCGGCAGCACCGCCAGTTTGATCCCGGCGAACAGCACCACGAGCACCAGCACCAATCCGGTGACCAGTTTCGCCCAGCCGGGCATGCGCCGGGGCCGGGCCGTGACGGGAGCCTCCTGCGTGGAGCTCGCCTTGCTCTCCTTGGTGGAACTCGCCATGTGACGGTCCTCCTTTCCAACGACACGAATGCCCGCCAAAAGCCTTGTCAGACCGTGTTGTCGGCTGATTGAGACAGCTGAGGCAGGACTGATACATGCGATGCCCAAGCGCGATCTTCACACGTTCCCGACCCGGAGGACGAGTCAGGCTCGGGCGGCCAGCTCCGCGATCCGGCGCGCCGACACCGAACCCGGATCCGCGGTGACGAGGACGACCTCCTGGTCGTCCTCCGGCACCAGCAGGACGTCGCAGTTCAGCCGCAGGCGCCCCAGCTCCGGATGGTCCAGAGTCTTGGTGCGATGTCCCGGGGCGTGCACCGGATGGGTGGCCCAGATCCGCCGGAACTCCACGCTCTCCGCACGCAACTCGTCCAGCAGGGCGGCGAGTTGACCGTCGTGCGGATAGCGCGCGGCGGCCCGCCGGAGCCGGGCCACCACGATGTGCGCGAACTCCTCGGCGCTGGAGCTCTCGTACATCCGCCCCTGGCCCAGGAAGCGCCGCCGCGCCAGGTTGGTCGTGCCGTGTCCCAGGCCGCCGCCGAGCAGCAGCTGGGCGAGGGGGTTCCAGGCCACCAGGCCGTAGGCCGCGTCGGTGACGATCGCCGCGGTGTCGGGCAGCCGCTCCAGCATCCGCGCGACATGCGGGCGCACCTGGCGGACCGCCGCGGTGCCGGGCGGCGGTGCGGCCGAGCCGGCCAGCCGGAAGAGGTGGCTGCGCTCGGCGGGGGCCAGCCGCAGCGCCCCGGCCAGGGCGTCCAGGACGCGCGGGGAGGGGCGGGGGCCGCGGGCCTGCTCAAGACGGACGTAGTAGTCGACGGACATGTGGGCCAGCTCGGCGACCTCCTCGCGGCGCAGCCCGGGTGTGCGGCGGTCGGTGCCCGGCGGCAGCCCCACCGTCTGCGGGCGCAGCCCCGCCCGGCGCTCGCGCAGGAAGCGGGCCAGTTCCTGCCTCGCCATGCCGTCGTCGCCTCCTCGGTCAGCCTGGTACAGGTGGTCCCTGGCAGGGCGGACGCGGCCGGGGGACCGTGGCTGTCATGAACGATCGCACAGCACTGGTCACCGGTGCCAACAAGGGCATCGGCTTCCATGTCGCCAGGCTGCTCGCCGACCAGGGTTTCCAGGTCCACGTCGGTTCCCGGGCGGCCGAGCGCGGCGAGCGGGCCGTGGCGGAGATCGGCGGCAACGCGCGGCTCCTCGTGCTGGACGTCACGGACCCCGGCAGCATCGAGCGGGCCGCCGCCCGCGTCGACCGTCTCGACGTCCTGGTCAACAACGCGGGTGTCCAGCCGGTGACCGGTACCCCCTCCGAAACCGGCGTCGAGGGCTTCCGGCAGACCTACGAGACCAATGTCTTCGGCGTCGCCGCGGTCACCAACGCCTTCCTGCCCGCCCTGCGCCGCTCCGCCGGCCCGCGCATCGTGAACGTCTCCAGCGGCACCGCGTCCCTCACCTGGAGTACCGGGCCCAATCCGCAGTTCACCGAGGGCGTCCCCAGGTCCGCCGCCTACCGCTCCGCCAAGGCCGCGCTGAACGCGCTGACCGTCCTGTACGCCCAGGAGCTGGCCGGGGACGGGTTCAAGGTGAACGCCCTCGCCCCCGGGCGGCGGGCCACCGACCTGGTGCCCGGTGCGGCCGTAGGGGGCGGCGATCCGGCCGAGGGCGCGCGGGGTGCCGTACGGCTGGCGCTGCTCCCCGACGACGGCCCCACCGGCGGGTTCTTCTCCTGGGATGGCACACCCGTGCCGTGGTGAGAGCGGCCCGGTCCGTAGCATGAGCCCGTAGCCCGTATTGATCATGCGAGGAGCGGATCGTGCGAGACATCGCCGTCTTCAGCGGCAGTGCCCACCCCGAGCTGGCCGAGGAGGTCTGCGCGCACCTCGGGGTGCCGCTCAGTCCGATCCGGGTCAGCCGGTTCGCCAACGACTGTCTGGAGGTGCAGCTCCAGGCCAACTGCCGGGAGCGGGACGTCTTCCTGGTCCAGCCCCTGGTCCGGCCGGTGCAGGAGCACCTGGTGGAGCTGCTGCTGATGTGCGACGCGGCCCGCGGCGCCTCCGCGGGCCGGATCACCGTCGTCATGCCGCACTACTCGTACGCCCGCTCCGACAAGAAGGACGCCCCGCGTATCTCGCTCGGCGGCCGTCTCGTCGCCGACCTGCTGGTGGCCGCCGGCGCGAGCCGGGTCCTCGCCATGACCCTGCACGCCCCGCAGGTGCACGGCTTCTTCTCGGTGCCGGTCGACCATCTGCACGCGCTGCGCGAGCTGGCGGCGCACTTCAGGCGGTACGACCTGTCGCGCACCACCGTCGTCTCGCCCGACCTCGGCAACGCCAAGGAGGCCGCCGCCTTCGCACGGCTGATCGGCGCCCAGGTGGCGGCCGGCGCCAAGCAGCGGTATCCGGACGACCGGGTCACCATCAGCTCGGTGATCGGCGATGTGGCCGACCGGGACGTCATCGTGCTCGACGACGAGATCGCCAAGGGCAGCACGGTCATCGAACTGCTGGAGCGGCTGAGGGAGTTGGGGCCCCGTTCGATCCGGATCGCCTGCACGCACGGTCTGTTCGCGGCCGGGGCGCTCAAGCGGCTGAGCTCGCAGCCCGACGTGCTGGAGATCGTCTGCACCAACACGGTGCCGGTGCCCGCCGAGGAACACACCGACAAGCTGCGGATCCTGTCCATCGCCCCGGCGCTGGCGGAGGCCGTACGCCGTATTCACAACGGTGAGTCCGTGAGCGCCCTGTTCGACGAGCCGCGCAACCTCTAGACAGGAAGGAGCAGTTGTAGCGCTGAACCGCGCTCGGCGGCACCGACGCGATCAGGAGGCCCCCAGTGGCGAAGGCCAGGTTCGAGCGGACGAAACCCCATGTGAACATCGGCACCATCGGGCACATCGACCACGGCAAGACAACACTCACCGCGGCCATCACCAAGGTGCTGCACGACAAGTTCCCCCAGCTCAACCCCTTCACCCCGTTCGACCAGATCGACAAGGCGCCCGAGGAGCGGCAGCGCGGCATCACCATCTCCATCGCGCACGTCGAGTACCAGACCGAGCGCCGGCACTACGCGCACGTCGACTGTCCCGGCCACGCCGACTACATCAAGAACATGATCACCGGGGCCGCCCAGATGGACGGGGCGATCCTGGTGGTCGCCGCCACCGACGGGCCGATGCCGCAGACCAAGGAACACGTGCTGCTGGCCCGCCAGGTGGGCGTGCCGTACATCGTCGTCGCGCTCAACAAGACCGACATGGTCGACGACGAGGAGATCCTGGAACTGGTGGAGCTGGAGGTGCGCGAGCTGCTCACCGAGTACGAGTTCCCCGGCGACGACCTCCCGGTGGTCAAGGTCTCCGCGCTCAGGGCCCTGGAGGGTGACCCCCAGTGGACCGCGGCCCTGCTCGAACTCCTCGACGCCGTCGACGAGTTCGTGCCCGAGCCGGCGCGGGACGTGGACCGGCCGTTCCTGATGCCGATCGAGGACGTCTTCACCATCACCGGCCGGGGGACCGTCGTCACCGGCCGGATCGAGCGCGGCGTGCTGCGGGTCAACAGCGAGGTCGAGATCATCGGCATCCATCCGCAGAAGACGAGGACCACGGTCACCGGCGTCGAGATGTTCCGCAAGCTGCTCGACGAGGGCCGGGCCGGGGAGAACGTGGGTCTGCTGCTGCGCGGGGTCAAACGGGACGACGTGGAGCGCGGCCAGGTCGTCGTCAAACCCGGATCGGTCGCCCCGCACATGGAGTTCGAGGCGCGCGCCTACATCCTCTCCAAGGACGAGGGCGGCCGGCACACCCCGTTCTTCGAGAACTACCGGCCCCAGTTCTACTTCCGCACCACCGACGTGACCGGGGTCGTCACCCTGCCCCCGGGCACCGAGATGGTGATGCCGGGCGACAACACCACCATGCACGTCCGGCTGATCCAGCCGATCGCGATGGAGGAGGGCCTGAAGTTCGCGATCCGCGAGGGCGGGCGGACCGTCGGCGCCGGTCAGGTGACGAGGATCATCACCTAGCGGATCCTGGAGCGGTCACGGTGGCAACGGTGTCATAAGGTGCCGGACGTGGCCTCGGGCTGGCCCAGGGCCGCGTCCAGCGTCGCCCTGGGCGGCAGCAGCCGCGACAGCCCGGTCACCTTCAGCACGCGCAGGGTCAGCGGGTGCGCACAGACCAGCTGGAGCTGTCCGCCGCGCTCCAGCACCCTGCTGCGCGCCCGGTACAGCAGCCGCAGACCCGAGCAGTCGAAGAACTCGACGTGCAGCAGGTCGATCACCACCCGGGCGTTCTCCTGGGCGGTCACCCGGTCCAGGTGGGGCGCGATCTCCGTCGCCGCCGCGATGTCGATCTCGCCCCGCAGCTCCAGCACCGTGTGGCCGCGGTCCTGGTGGATGCGCAAGTGCCGGGAGAGCGGCGCGGGATCCTGCCGGGGTTCCTGGCGCACGACGACATCACCTCCCACCCCTGCCGGTTCAATTCCGTTCCCCGCCTTGCAAGTTACCCTCGATGGAGGGAATTTGAGCATGTTCGATTGACATATGTCTGCTGCTTCGGCTCGCCATTTTCTGTGGCGTGCGCGACAGTCGGGGAACGGGCACGTGAGAGCCCTGGCGCTCGGCTAGGACAGTGCGTGCCACGCCTTGCTCAGCGCCTGGCGGAACTGCTCCTCCTGATGCGCGGTGAGCTCGCGGACCATCCGCTCCTCCAGCTCCCGCACCGGCCCGGCGACCCCGGCGAGCAGCTCGCGCGCGGCGTCGGTCAGCAGGATCAGCAGCTCCCGCCGGTTGCGCGGATTGCGCTCCCGCCGGATGAGCCCGCGCGTCTCCAGGGACCGTACGAGGTCGGCCATCGACTGCGCGGTGACGAACGAGTCCCGGGCCAGCTGGGCCGCCGACAGGCCGTCGTGGCGCTCCAGGACGGTCAGGGCCGTGTACTGCAGCGCGGTGATCCCGGCGGGCTTCACCAGCTCGTCGAGATGGGAGCGCACCACCAGCTCCACCTGCTTGACCATGTACAGCAGCGAGGGGCCTGTCTTTGTACCGACCATGCGTTCACCCTAGACCATTGACAGGAATCCTGTCTGTAATCAGACTGCGGACCAGATGCTCGACCAACAGGATTCCTGTTTGTTGAAGACTTGGCGACCAAGGCGCTCGGCGCCGGCCGCGCCATCGACGCTGGGGAGTGGGCAATGACGACCACCTTCGAGAACGGACCGGGGCAGCTGTTCATCGGCGGCCAGTGGCGGGAGGCCGCCGACGGGGCCCGGACGGAGGTGACCGATCCGGCCACCGGCCAGGTGGTCACCACTGTCGCGGAGGCCGGGGCCGCCGACGTCGACGCCGCCGTGCGCGCCGCCCGCGAGACCTTCGACGCGGGTGACTGGTCGGGACTCAGCGGCCGGGAGCGCGGCCGCGTGCTGCGCCGCGTCGCCGAGCTGATCCGGGAGAACGCCGAGGAGATAGCCGCCCTGGAGAGCCTGGACGTCGGCAAGCCCATCACGCTCGCCGGAGCCGTCGACGTCACCAACGCGGCCAACGACTACGAGCACTTCGCGGCCCTCGCCCACTCCCTGGACGGCGCCGTCCGCGACATCCCGCTCAACGCCCTCGCCTACACCCGGCGCGAACCGATCGGCGTGGTCGCCGCCATCACGCCGTTCAACTTCCCGCTCATCCTGGCCGGTTCGAAGATCGGCCCGGCCCTCGCCGCCGGCAACACGGTCGTCCACAAGCCCGCCGACGAGACCCCGCTCAGCGCCCTCTACATGGCCCGCCTGTTCCAGCAGGCGGGGGTTCCGGACGGTGTCGTGAACGTCGTCACCGGCGCCGGACCGGTCGCGGGCGAGGCCCTGCTGCGCCACCCGGGCGTCGACAAGGTCGCCTTCACCGGTTCCACGGCCGTCGGCCGGCACGTCGCGAGCACGGCCGGGGCGGCGCTCAAGCCGGTCACCGTGGAGCTCGGCGGCAACGCGGCCCACCTCGTCTTCGAGGACGCCGACCTGGAGAAGGCCGTCGGCGCGGTCATCAAGGCCTTCGTCTTCAACACCGGCCAGTTCTGCATGGGCGGCCCCCGGCTCCTGGTCGCCCGCCCGGTCTACGCCACCCTGCTCGGCATCCTCGCCGAGGCCGTCCCCGGCGTCCCGGTCGGCGACCCGCGCGACCCGGCCACCGTCGTCGGCCCGATGGCGGGCGAGAAGCACCTGCGCAAGGTCGAGGAGTACGTCGAACTCGCCCGCAAGGAGGGCGGCCGCATCGTCTGCGGCGGCGAACGCCTCGACCTGAACGGCGGCTACTACTACAAGCCGACCGTCGTCGCCGACCTGCCGAACGACTCCCGGGTGGTCCAGGACGAGATCTTCGGCCCGGTCCTCACCGTGCAGCCCTTCGACTCCGAGGACGAGGCCGTCGCCCTCGCCAACTCCACGCCGTACGGCCTCGCCTCGGGCATCCAGACCGGCAGCCTGGCCCGCGCCCACCGGGTCGCCGCCCGTCTCCAGGCCGGCATCGTCTGGGTCAACGACTGGGCGATGCTCGACCCCGCCGTCCCCTTCGGCGGCGTCAAGGCCTCCGGCTTCGGCCGCGAGTACGGCCCCGAGTCCCTCACCGCGTACACCAAGGTCAAGTCCGTCGTCGTCTCGCTCGACTGAGCCCCGCAGACCAGGAGTTCGTACGATGTCCCTCACCACCCGAGCCGCCGTGGTCGAGTCCGGCGGCGCGTCCTTCACCCTCAGCGACGTCGAACTGGACGCGCCGGGGCCCTACGAGGCGCTCGTCCGCATGGTCGCCACCGGTCTGTGTCACACCGACCTCAGCGTGGCGAGCGGCGGACTTCCCTTCCCGCTGCCCGGAGTCCTGGGCCACGAGGGCGCCGGTGTCGTCGAGGCCGTCGGCTCCGCCGTCACCGGCGTGGCCCCCGGCGACCACGTCGTGCTGTCCTTCACCTCCTGCGGCGCCTGCCGCAACTGCCACGGCGGCCACCCCGCCTACTGCACCACCTGGCTGCCGCTCAACCTGATCGGCGGCCGGCGCGCCGACGGCACCGCGACCCTCCGCCGGGACGGCGAGCCGCTCGGCGGCCACTTCTTCGGCCAGTCCTCCTTCGCCGAGCGGGCGCTGGTGGACGAGCGCAGCCTGGTCAGGGTCGACCCGGACGTGCCACTGGAGTCGATCGCCCCGCTCGGCTGCGGGGTGCAGACCGGGGTCGGCGCCGTGTGGAACGTCCTGGAGCCGGCCACCGGCAGCACGATCGTCGTCCTCGGCGCCGGAGCGGTCGGCCTGTCGGCCGTCATGGCCGCCGCGCTCACCCCCGCCACCACGATCGTCGCCGTCGACCGGCTGGCCGAACGCCTGGAACTGGCACGGGAGGTGGGCGCCACCCACACCGTCGACGCGACCCGGGAAGACGTGCCCGAGGCCCTCCGGCGCATCTCGGACGGAGCCGGTGCCGACGGCATCGTGGAGACGACCGGCAGCGTCGCCGTCCTGCGCCAGGGCGTCGACGCGCTCGCCGCCCGCGGCACCCTGGTCGTCGTCGGCGCCCCGCCCTTCGGCACCGAAGTGCCCCTGGACGTCAACGGGTTGCTGGCCGGCAAGCGGATCGTCGGCCTGACCCTCGGCGACAGCGAGACCCAGGCCTTCATCCCGGCCCTGGTCCGGCTGGTGCGCGAGGGGCGGCTGCCGCTGCACCGGCTGATCAGCACCTACCCGTTCGCCGAGATCGACCGGGCCGTGCAGGACATGAGCACGGGCAAGGCGATCAAGCCCGTGCTCACCTTCTGAGCCCGTCCCGAGGACGTCAGTCCACCACCAGGACCAGCTTGCCCGTGGTCCGGCCGGTGCCGCCCAGCTCGTGCGCCTTGGCGGCATCGGCCAGCGGGAAGGTCCCCGCGACCGCGGCCCGCAGCTTCCCCTCCTCGACCAGTCCGGCGATCGCCCGCATCCCCGCCCGGTCGGCGTCCACCAGCATCCGCACCGCCCGCACGCCCAGCCGCTCGGCCTCCTCGTACAGCTCGGGCGAGCCCAGCGGCAGGATCGACACCTCGATCCCGCCCGGCCGCAGCATCCGCAGCGAGGCCACCGAGGTGTCGCCGCCGACCGTGTCGAGCACGACGTCGACGTCCCGCACCGCCTCCGTGACGTCCACGGACCGGTAGTCCACCGGCTCGTCCACGCCGATCTCCCGCAGGAAGTCGTGCTTGCCGGCGCTCGCGGTGCCGATCACGTACGCCCCGCGCGCCTTGGCGATCTGCACCGCCACATGCCCGACCCCGCCGGCCGCCGCGTGGATCAGCACCCGCTGCCCCGGCTGTACGCCGGCGTTCTCCACCAGTGCCTGCCAGGCCGTGAGCGACACCAGCGGCAGCGCGCCCGCCTGGACGTGGTCGATCCCGGCCGGCTTCGCCACCAGGGCGCGGGCGGGAAGGGCCACGTACTCGGCGTGCGTGCCGTGCCCGTACGGGTAGGACGCCATGCCGAAGACCTCGTCACCGGGCGTGAAGGCGGCGACGCCGATGCCGGTCTCCTCGACGGTGCCGGACACGTCCCAGCCGAGGACGAAGGGCGGCTTGCCCAGGAAGCCGCCGGTCTCCCGGTGCTTCCAGTCGGTCGGGTTGAGGCCGGCCGCCCGCACCCGGACCAGTACCTCGTTGGGGCGCGGCTTCGGCCGTGCCGTCTCGATCACCTTCAGCACCTCGGGGCCGCCGAGGACGTCCTGGCTGATCGCACGCATCGTGTTCACATCGCTCATGGTCACCCAGCCTGCCGGGAGGTGCCCGGCGGGAAAATGGCACGATGGCCAACCTTCGATGGAATCGTGCCAGCCCTTCCTTCTGGCGAGCGTGAACGTTCCGGCCTGCTCCGCCGTCCAAGGACGGCAACGGAGACGAGCAGCGGGGGTGGGCATGCGCGGCGGGCTGGCGGCGGCGACGGTACTGGTGGCGGCCGGGGTGGTGGCCTGCGGCGGCGCGAGCGGGCCGGACCTGGTGGTCGAGGGGACACCGCCTGCGACGCCGTACCGCGGGCCGCTGGACATCCCCACCCGGGAGGTCGACGCGAGCACCCCGCAGGCCATGCGCACCGCCTCCGGCGCGGCCGGCCGCGCGCTGGAGTGCGACGGGGAGATCTACTGGGGGACCGGGCCCGACGGCTGGAGCGAGGGCGACGGCGGCGACTCGCCCGAGGCGGGCCTGCGGCTCTTCTTCGACATGTTCGCTCCGGAGGTGCCGCGCAGCGGCTACCGCGTGGAGCGCCGGGAAGCGGACCGGGTGCTCTACTCCTACGACGTCGGCGGGCGCACGAAAGTGGCCGTCGTGGTCGCCGAGGACCAGAAGGGCAGGCCCGGCTGGGGGCCGGAGGCCGACGCCGCCTGCGATCCCTCCGAGCTCCCGGCGAGCGTGACGACGGGAGCGGGATGGCCCGAGATCTGGACCGACTCCGGCGGTCACCGGGCACCGGTCTCGAAGATCAGCAGCTCCTCCGGCCCCGAGCACTGCGGCTGGCAGTCGGCACACTTCCTGACGTTCGGCGGCACGACCTACGTCCGCGATCCGCACGGCGTCTTCGCCGAGGGCTCCGAACTCGCCGGACGCTACGACGGTGACACCACGATGCCCGCCGACGCGCACGACACCGGATACCGCCTCCGTGACCGGCGGCTGTGGCTGACGGACGACGGCGACACGGCGTACGTCCGCACCTCGCACGGCGTGGAGGCCTGGCCCAGGGAGCGGCGCGGCTTCGCCTGTGACTGACCGCTCAGCGGCTCATGTGCAGGGCGACCAGCAACTGCCAGACCTGGTCCGCCACTTCGTCCGGACCGGCGTCGAGCAGGCCGTGCAGCCAGTCGGCCAGCACCCCGGCGAAGGTGGCGGCCACCGCCGAGGCCACCAGCGGGGCGTCCGCCGCGCCCACCAGTTCCCGCTCGGCCAGGCTGCGCGCCCGCAGGTCCCGGTGCAGCACCCGGCCCAGCGGGCCCCCGCCGCCCGGCGCGAGCAACTCCCGGTACAGGCCCGCGTGCGGAACCAGCCCGGCGAAGAACTCCCGCAGTGCGGGCGGCGCGTGCACCGGATCCGGCCGGCCGCGCCAGGCGTGCAGCGCGTCCACTGCGTCCCGGACGACGTCCGCGCAGGCGTCGACCGCCAGCGCCTCCAGGCCGTCGTAGTGGACGTAGAAGGTGGCCCGGCCCACCCCGGCCCGGCGCACCACGGCGGCCACCCCGGCCTCGGCGAGCGGCCGTTCGGCGCACTCCTCCAGGAGGGCCGTCCGCAGCCGTGCCCGGGTGCGGGCGGCCCGCGGATCCTCGGCGGCCGGGCGGCCGGTCATCGGGCGGCGAGGACGGCGGCCAGGGCGAGCGCGCCGGGCAGCGCCTGCGCGAACAGGATCCGGCGGTTGGCCGTGACCGCGCCGTACACCCCGGCCACCACCACGCACGACAGGAAGAACACCTGGGCCCGGAAACCCGTCGGGTCGGCCGCGACCAGCCCCCACACCAGGCCCGCCGCCAGAAAACCGTTGTAGAGACCCTGGTTGGCGGCGAGCGGCGCGGTCCGCCGGGCCAGTTCCGCGTCGAAGCCGTGGAAGCGCATCCCGGGGCTCTTCTGCCACAGGAACATCTCCATCACCAGGATGTACGCGTGCAGCGCGGCCACCAGCCCGACCAGCACGTTCGCCAGTATTTCCATGATCGACAGACCCTCCCCATCTCATGAACAGGTGTCCACTATAGCTGGACAGGTGTCCATGAGGTTTCGGGCCGGCGCCCGCCCCTGTCGTGGGGTGCATGTCGGGAAGTCACGGCAAGGAATGGGTATTTGTTGATTTGCCGCCAACTGGCGGAGCGTGACGGAGCCCTCACATCCTCTACTCGTCGAGGTTGATCCTTTGGGGTTCAAACCCGATAAGCTCCCTTCCGTCACAGCGAGTTGACGCACCCCGCGCTGGGTCCGTCCCGCCGTGTGCACTCATGAGTGCGGCCTACGCACACTGCCCCTGTTCACTGCTGTTCGATTGTGTTGCTTTTAAGGATGCAGATGGAACTCGCCACTCCGCCGCCGGCGGCGCGGGCCCCTGTCGCCTGGTACAGCTGGTGGCTGATGCCACTGGCCTTAGGGGGAGGGACGGTCGCCGCCACGTTCATGAGCTCCGAGCGAATAACCGCGGCCGTCGCAGGCGCCGCGGCCACCGTCGCGAGCTCCGTGTGCGTACGGCTCCTGATCCGCTCGCAGCGTCAACTACGCAGCGCCGAAGGGTCGTTCCGCAGCTCGCAGACCGAGCACTCCCAGCAGTGGCAGCAGCATGTCTCGGGCCTGGAGCGCAAGTTCTCCGCCGAGCGCGCCACGCTGGAGAGCCAGCTCAACGAGCAGTCGGCCACATTCGACGCCCAGCTCACTGAGCAGGCGTCCGCCTTCGAGGGCCGGCTCACCGACCGGACCGCCCACTACGACACCCAACTGGCCGAGCAGGCACGGGCGTACGAGGAGCGGCTCGCCGACCAGCTGAAGTCCTCCGAGGCACAGCTCGCCGACCAGGCAGAGGTCTGGCAGGAGCAGCTCACGCACCAGCGGGCCGCGATCTCCCGGCTCGCCGACGAGCAGCTGCCCGACGCGCTGAAGCGGCTGCGTGAGGGCGACGCCATCGACGACCTGCTGCCCGTCACCGAGCAGTGCGCCAAGGTCGACAAGGACGTCCGGGCCGACCTGCGCCGCATCCTGCGCACGTCGCTGATCGGTGTGGAGGAGGAGTTCAACCGCTCCACCTCCGCCGAGCAGGCCGTGATCAGCATCGGCAACCGCATCCACGTCCTGACCAGCAAGCTGCGCGGCCGGCTGCATGAGATGCAGGGCGAGCACGGTCGGCTGCCCGCCGTGGCCCGCGGTCTCATGGAGCTCGACCAGGAGCTCGGCCCCGCCGACTCGCTCGCCGGCAGCATCGGCGTGCTGGGCGGCTCGGACCGCCCCGGCCGCCAGTGGCAGGAGCCCCAGCGCCTGCTCAGCGTGGTGCGCGGCGGCATCGGCCGGATCAAGGACTTCCACCGCGTCGAGGTCCGGCACCTGCCCGAACTCGGCGTCGACGGCGGTCTGGTCGACCACCTCACGCTGATCTTCGCCCACCTGCTGGACAACGCGGCCCGCTACTCGCCGCCCACCGAGCCGGTCGTCGTCTCCGGCAAGGAGGTGCCCAACGGCGTCGGCATCGAGATCCAGGACTCCGGCAAGGGCCTGAGCGAGGAGAAGAAGCGCGAGGCCGAGCACTCCCTGGCGGGCACCGACGCCGGACCCGGTATCGGGGGCATCTCCGAGGACGCCAGCATCGGCCTGCGGGTCGTCGGCATCCTCGCCCGCCGCTACGGCATCCGGGTCACCTTCGCGGACTCGCCCTGGCTCGGTACCTCGGTGGTCGTCGTGGTCCCGCACAAGTTCTTCAGCCCGCTGCCCGCGGCCCCCGCCGCTCCGGCTCCCGTGCCGGCCGCCCCCGCCGTCGCGTCCCCGGTGCAGGCGCAGGGCTCGGTCGCCGTCGAAACCGTCACTCAGCCGGAGTCCGGCGAGGCCCCGGACACCACCCCGGGCGGACTGCCCCGGCGGCGCAGCCGGCGCCGCGAGGAGGAGCAGCCCGAGGAGCGCACCGCCCGCACGCAGGGCACCGCGTTCCCCGCGGCCCCGCCCGACGAGTCCTTCGCGGGCCTGGCCGCCTTCGCCACCGCGGGCCGCGTGCCCGTCGCGGACGAAGCGGCGGACAGCGAGGCCGAGTTGACCGGAGACGAAGACGACGCGGCACCCGCGACCCCGGCCGGCGCCGATGACGCCGCCGTCGGACGCGAGTCCGCCGAGCACCGCACTGAAGAGAGCGACTAGTCCACATGACGCAACAGGGAACCGACGTGAGCTGGGCGCTCCGTGATCTGGTGGAGAGCATCCCGGAGATCCGTTTCGCCCTCGTGGCCTCCAGCGACGGCAAGGCCATCACCTCCTTTGGCGCCGAAGACCCCGACGACGTGGACCGCTTCGCGGCCGTGGTGGCGGGGCTGCAGGCCCTGGCCCAGCCGGTCGCCGAGCAGTTCCCCAAGTACGCGGGGCAGCTGCGGCTGGCGATGATCGAGGTCGACGGCGGTCACCTCTTCGTCGTGCGGGCCGGTGTGGAGACGTATCTCGGGGTCCTCGCCCGCGAAGGACTCGACCAGGGGCTGCTCGGTCATCAGATGAGGGACCTGTCACGGCGGATGGGCGAGCTGCTCGGCACCTCTCCGCGCCTGGAGGAGCACTCTGGATGAGTGCTCCCCGCCGGCCATCGGACCCGTCCGGTCTCGAGCGTTATTACGTCCTCACCGGGGGACGCAGTGGACCGGGCGGGTCGGCGTCGAGCCTCGACGTTGCCACCCTCGTCGTCTCCCGCACCGCCCCCGTCCCGGGGATGCAGCACGAGTACGAGGAGATAGTCCGGCGCTGCCGTGATCCGCTGTCGGTGGCCGAACTCACCGCCCATCTCGGATTGCCCTTCAACATTCTCGCGGTGCTGTTGGCGGATCTGCTGGACGCAGGCCGTATTGAAGCCCGTGATCCCATTCCGGCGCACCACGCCGGACGCGGGCCTGACCTCGCGCTCCTCCAGGAGGTACTCAGTGGACTTGAAAGGCTTTGACCATCCCGGCGACCCCGGTGCCGGGGGGACCCGCTCGGTCAAGGTGATGATCGCCGGGGGGTTCGGCACCGGGAAGACCACCATGGTCCGCTCCGTCAGCGACATCAAGCCGCTCACCACCGAGGAGACCCTCACCCAGGCCACCGTCGGCGTCGACAACCTCATCGGCGTCGCGGACAAGGCCGAGACCACGGTCAGCCTCGACTTCGGCAAGATCAGCATCAACGAGGGCCTGATGCTGTACCTGTTCGGCACCCCCGGACAGGAGCGGTTCTGGTTCCTGTGGAACGGCCTGTTCAAGGGCGCGCTCGGGGCGATCGTCCTGGTGGACACGCGGCGGCTGGCCTCCAGCTTCCGGGCGATCGAGGAGATGGAGCGGCAGAACGTGCCCTTCGTCATCGCCCTGAACGCCTTCCCGGACTGCAAGGAACACCCCGTCGAGGAGATCCGGGACGCCCTCGACATCTCCCCGCACACCCCGATCGTGGCCTGTGACGCCCGTGACCGGGCCTCCAGCCGTGACGTACTGATCGCCCTGATACGTCATTTGAAGGAACGCTCCGCCGTCGCACTGGAGCCCCGATGAACGACCAGAGCCTCGACAGTCCCGACGCCCCCCGCGGCTGCCCGGTCGCGCACGGTTCGCCCGACCTGGCCCGGCTGTACGGGCCCGAGGCGGCGACCGACCCGCACGGCATCTACGAGCGGCTGCGCAAGGAGCACGGCTCCGTCGCGCCGGTGCTGCTGGAGGGCGACATCAACGCCTGGCTGGTGCTGGGCTACCGGGACAGCCGGCGGGTGCTCGACAACCCCAGCCAGTTCCCCCGGGACGCGCGGACCTGGCGGGACTACCGGGAGGGGCGGATCGAGGAGACCTCTGCCCTGATCCCGATGCTCGCCTGGCGTCCCGACTGCGTGTCCCAGGACGGCGAGCCGCACCGCAGGCTGCGCGGCGCCGTCAACGACGTGCTGCAGGCCGCCGTCGGCCGTGGTACCCGGCGCCACGCCACGCACTTCGCCAACAGGCAGATCGACCGGTTCGCGGCCGTCGGACGCGCCGATCTGGTGGCGGACTATGCCGACTTTGTGCCGATGCTCGTGATGAGCCGCGTTCTCGGGCTCGCCGAGGTGGAGGGGCGCCGGCTGGTCGAGTCCTGCGCCGAGCTGCTCAAGGGCGGCGAGGACGCCGTGATGCACGACGGCAGGATCAGGGAGATCTTCGGCGAACTCGTCGAGCGCAGGCGGACCGAACCCGGCTCCGACCTCGCCACCGACCTCCTGGACCATCACGCGGCTCTCGACCACGACGAGGTCGTCGATCACCTGCGCATGGTGATGATCGCCGCGGCTGTCACGACCAACCTGCTGGCCCGGGTGCTGCGGCTGGTCCTGACCGACGCCTCCCGGCTCTCCGGGCTGACCAGCGGGCAGCTGAACATCTCGGCGGTGATGGAGGAGGCCATGTGGAACTCTCCGCCGCTGACCGTCCTGCCGGGGCGCTTCGCCGCCAGCGACGTCGAACTGGGCGGGCATCTCATCGGGGCGGGCGACCTGCTCGTGCTCGGTCTCGCCCCGGGCAACGTCGACCCCGAGGTCCGGCCCGACCCGGGTGTCTCGGTGGAGGGCAACCAGGCGCACCTGGCGTTCGGCGCGGGCCCTCACGAGTGCCCCGGGCAGAGTATGGGTCAGTCCATGATCGAGATCGCGGTGGACGTCCTCCTGCACCGGCTGCCGGGCCTGCGGCTGGCCATGCCGGCGGACGAGCTCACCTCGACGGCCTCCACCTGGGAGTCCCGGCTGGACAGGCTGCCGGTCGAGTTCCCGGTCTGAGCACGCTGCTGCCCGGCCGGAGGACCGGCCGGGCAGCAGCGTCGTCGGTGGTTCCGGAACAGGATCGAGGCGTCAGCCGTCGAGCCAGTCGCCGGTGACGGTCGTGGGCTGGTGTCCCGTGGCGTTCCAGATGAAATGCGGGTGGGCGCAGCCGAACATGTAGGAGAGCAGTGCGGTGTCCTCCCTCCCGGTCTGAGGGTCGTACAGGGTGTAGAACTTCTCGGATCCGACGGCGCCGGCGTCCTGTTGGACCTGCCGAGCGCGGTCCGGGGACGGTGCATCCATGGATGCCTCCACGGCGGTGACGTAGGTGCGTCGCAGGATCTCCCATGTGCTGTCGGTGTTGCCCTGCCAGGGGCCGTGCAGTGCTTCGAAGGCATGGAGCTCGGCGTCGAAGAGGGCCCATGTCCGGGGGAATTGGGCTCGGCAGAGTGCGGACAGCTCGGCGGTCCGGGAGCTCAGTGCCGGTGCGGTGGGGCGCGGGCCGATGGTGAGAGTGGTGCCGTGGGTGAGGATGCCGGTGCACGGGTTGGGCTGCAGGTCGCACAGCGGGCAGTCCTCGGCCGGGGGGAGGCCCTCGGTGATGCCGTCGAACCACAGGGCGTGGCGGCCCGTGAGTCCCATCCAGACGATGGTGCTGCTCATCAACCAGGTGTTCCACATCGGTTCATGCGCCTCGGGCATGCAGCCGTACTTGATGAGGGCGATCGTGCAGGCGGCGTAGAGGGCCTTGGTGTGGGTGGGTAGGTCGGCGAGCCAGAAGTTGCTGATCTCGCCGGTGAGGGAGTCGACTCGTACGTCGGCCATGTCGTCGATGACGCGGCACAGCAGCAGGGAGGCGAGGTGTTCTTCCTGCCAGAGTTCCGTATCGGGTGAGACGTGCCAGAACAGGCAGTCCAGCATCTGCAGGGCTGAATAGGTGCTCTGGCTGAGCGGGTTGGTCTGGGGGAGCGTGACGCTGCCCGCGTGGTGCTGTTGGAGCCAGTGCTCGTCGACGGATCGCTTATGGGCTGCGTAGAGTCCGCAGACCAGGGCCCGTGCGCTGTTGGTGCTGAAACTCTCGGCCAAGCGGCCTTCGACGAGTTGGGTGACGTGCGTGGTGTCGATGGTGTCGATCACGCGCTTGTACTCGTGGAAGACGAGGATGTCGTCCTCGAAGCGGTGGCGGAGGCCAAGGTCTCGTTCAAGGTCGTTCAACTGCCGGACCCAGATCCATCCGGCGGTCAGGACGCTGTCGAGTTCCCGGCGGTAGGGCCAGGCCTTGACGGTGAGGGGACGACCGGCGCTCTGCCGCCAGCTGTAGTCGCCCAGCGTGCGCGCAGGGGGCGTGGGCAGCCGACGGCACAGCGGGCAGGCGCAGGCGGTTGCCCGCTCCTCCTCACGCGGCGGGGCGAGCGCCCGGCTCCGCCAGGCCCCTTCCAGCATCGTGCAGGTCAGTCGGCAGATCTCGGCATCGGTGCCGACTTCCGGGAAGGCCGCTTCGATCATGCGCAGGCTGGCGTCCAGTCGTTTCAACCTGGCGTAGCCCTCCTCGTCGGGCGGGAGGAACGCGCGTGGCGCCAGTCGGAGGGCTCCCTCCACATGCAGCGTGGTGCCGGTGTGGGGGAAGCCGAGTGCGTCCAGCCGCTGCTGAGCGGCGTTCTGGGACCTTCGGTACTGCTCCGTGGTCCCATTGATGCGTTTCACGAAGAGGCCGGCCAGGGTGTTCCCCGCCTCCGAGGGCTGGAGCTGGGCGCTTGGCTGCGCCGGGAGCAGGCTGTCGGCGGACGCCTTCTGAACAGCACCTACGCCTTGAGATGTCACACCGGTCTCCTTCAAGCTGTGGTCCTGGCAACGGAATCGACCGACCGTGGTCGTTGGCCGGTCGGGTCCGGGAATCTTCTGTTTCATCCGCGACGGCCTCGCCGAACAGCCGGACTCACGCGACCGGCTCCGCCTTCTGCTGCGAACGATCGCGAGGGGGTACGACTGCTGCGTGGACGGCCGAGGAAGTGGAACGGGCCGCCGACCTGCCCTTCGAGTGCGAACAGCCCCGTGCCCGCTCGGTTCTCGAACGCGGCGAGCCGCTCGGCCACGGCGGATTCGTCCTCGACACCGGCGGCCTTGCATGAACGGCCCGCCCTTGTCGAAGCGCGCTCCTGCTACAAGGCGAGTGCCTGCATCGCCGCCTCAGCCGTGTCGGCCAGGAAGCACTCGCGGCCCGCCAGGCGTGGCGCGGCCACCGGATCCGAGGGCCGCGGCCGCTCCAGGAAGGCCGGTGAGGTGCTCCTCGAACCCGGCTTTGCCGTGCACCGGGCCCATGTCCCGGATCCAGCGCAGATGCCGGGCGCGCGCGAACTCCGGATGCTCACTGACGGGGGTCTCGAAGGGCAGGTCGAAGGTGACGTCCTGAGGCATGTGTTTCCTTTCGGGCGACAGTGCGCAGAGCCCCCCGTCTCTGCGAAACGGGTGGCCTGTCGGCCACCCGCGCACTCGAACTGGCCTTCGTGGCTCGAAAGTTGAGCCGTGAGGCGCTACGAGGCTGCCCAGAGCGTAAATGATCTACGCGTGACCTGACCGTGACGTGTGTTACTGCTCATGCCTCCGGAGCTGAGTACACTCGCGCGCCCCCCACGTATGTGTGCGCGACGCGTGTGTCCGCGATGCGCTCGGGGGCCCCGGCAAATGGATCGCGGTCCAGGACCACCAGATCCGCGAGCGCCCCGACCGCCACCCGCCCGGTGTCGTCGAGGTGGTTCACGTAGGCCGAACCGGCCGTGTACGCCGTGATCGCCGCGCCGAGCCCCAGCCGTTCCCCGGGCAGGAACACCGGCGCGTCGCCGCCCGGTTCGACCCGGTTCACTGCGACATGGATGCCCTGGAGCGGGTCGGGGCTGCTCACCGGCCAGTCGCTGCCGCCCGCGAGCCGCGCCCCGGCGCGCAGCAGCGACCCGAACGGGTACTGCCACGAGGCCCGTTCGGACCCCAGGAAGGGGATCGTCAGCTCGTCCATCTGCGGCTCGTGCGCGGCCCACAGCGCCTGGATGTTGGCGGTGGCGCCGAGCCGAGCGAAACGCGGTACGTCGTCGGGGTGGACGACCTGGAGATGCGCCAGGTGGGGTCGCGTGTCGCTCATCCCGTTGGCCGCCCGCGCCGCCTCGACCGCGTCCAGCGCGTCGCGTACGGCCCGGTCTCCCAGCGCATGGAAATGGCACTGGAAGCCGAGTGCGTCCAACTCGGTCACGTACCCGGGAAGTTGCTTCGGATCGATGAAGCTCTTGCCTCGATTGCCCGTGGCGCAGCCGCACTTGTCCAGGTAGGGGTCGAGCAGCGCCGCCGTGCCGTTCTCGGCGACCCCGTCCAGCATCAGCTTCACCGTGCCCGCCCGGAACCGGCCATGGCTCAACGCGGTCCGCTTCTCCACGAGTTCGGGGATCTGCTCGGCCCCGCGCTCCCGGTCCCACCACAGCGCGCCCACCACCCGCGCGGTCAGCGAACCGTCCCGGGCCGCCGTGAGGTACGCCTGCGACGGGTCGTCCATGCCGAGGAACTCCCCGACCAGCGCGTCCTGCCAGGCCGTGATGCCGAGCGCGTGCAGATGCCGCTGGGCGTGCAGCAGTGCCGCGAGCCGGTCCGCCGGGGAGGCGGCCGGCGCGAGCCGGCCGACCAGTTGCATCGCGCCCTCCTGGAGCGTGCCGCTCGGCACGCCGGACGCGTCCCGCTCGATCCGCCCGTCGGCCGGGTCCGGCGTGTCGCGGCCGATCCCGGCCAGCTCCAGGGCCCGGCTGTTGACCCACGCCCCGTGATGGTCCCGGTTGGGCAGGTACACCGGCCGGTCCGGTACGACGGCGTCCAGCAGCTCCTTCGTCGGCGTGCCGCCCGCGAACGCCTCCATGGACCAGCCGCCGCCCAGGATCCACGCCCGCTCCGGATGCGCCTCGGCGTAGGCGCGTACGGCGGCCACGGTCTCCTCGGCGGTCCGCAGCCCGGTCAGATCGCACTGGGTCAGTTCGAGGCCGGCCGGGACCGGATGGACGTGCGCGTCCTGGAACCCGGGCAGCAGCAGCCGCCCGGCCAGGTCGACCACCTCGGTGCGCGGCCCGGCGAGCTCCCGCAGTTCCCCGGCGGGGCCGACGGCGCTGATGCGCTCACCGGTGACGGCGACGGCGGCGGCCACGGGACCCTCGGGGGTGAGGACGGGGCCACCGGTGAAGAGCAGATCTGCGTGCATGTTTCCTGTTCCTAGTTGGGGGTCGAGAGCAGCTGGGGCGCGTCGGCATCCGTGCCCTCGCCGGTGCAGAAGTACGGCGAGCGGCGCACGTACTTCGCCCACCCGGCCGCGACGAACCCGGACGCGATCATCACCAGCGGGGTGGTCAGCAGGAACCAGCCGTTGTCCGCGCTGACCTCGAAGTGGTCGGCCGAGGTGTAGAAGGACCAGCCGAGATAGCCGCCGAGACCCAGCAGGGCGAGGGCGCTCAGCGCCGGAAGGACCACGGCCCGTACGCCCTGCCGCCAGTCCTCCCGGAGCAGGGATCGGAAGCGCGCGGCGGCGGCGAGCGCGGTGAGCGCGTACGACAGGGCGACGACGATGCCGACGGCGTTCACCGTCGCCATGATCATGTCGGCGAGCCGCGGGATCACCAGGGCGAGCGCGGCGACCGCCACGGCCAGCGCGCCGATCAGCAACGTGCCGGCCGCCGGGGTCCCGTACCGGGCACTGACCCTGGACCACACCGGCCCGAGAGTACGGTCCCGGCTCATCGCGAACATGCCCCGGGCCGTCGGGATCACCCCGGCCTGGAGCGAGGCCACCGCCGAGAACATCAGCGCCACCAGCGGCAGCGCGGCCCACGGCTGCGAGGCCAGCCGGTCGCCGAAGAACGCCAGACCCTGGGCCCCGTGCCCGGCCAGCTCCCGCTCCGACAGCACCCGCTGGAACGCCACCGAGCCCAGCAGGAACAGCCCCAGCATGGTCACCAGGGTGATCAGCCCGGCCCGGGAGGCGTCCCGGGGGTCGCGGACCTCCTCGTTGACGCTGAACGCGGCCTCGAAACCCCAGTAGCAGAACACCGAAAGGAGCAGGCCCTGGGCGAGTGCGGTGGCCGACGGGATCGCGAACGGGTCGAACCAGCTCAGGCTGAAGGGGTGCGGTCCGGTGACGATGCCGTAGCCGCAGAACCCGAGCAGCACGACGTACTCGAAGACCAGCAGCCCGGTCTGGAGGCGGGCGGCGGTGCGGATGCCGGTCACCGCGGTCAGGGTGACGGCGACCAGGACGACGATGCCGACGGCCGTGGTCTGTGCCGTGGAGCCGGGGTCGAGGGCGAGCGAGCCGATCCGGTGCACTCCGGCCTCACCCGCCAGTTGCAGGATCGCGGATCCCGTGACCGCCGTGGTGTACGCGAGGAACGCGACCGTCGCCACGATGTTCACCCAGCCGACCATGAAGCCGAGCCACGGATTGAGCGAACGGCCCACCCACACATATCCGTTGCCCGCGTTCGGCTCCACCCGGTTCAGCCGGGAGTAGGCGCCCGCGATGCCGAGGACCGGCAGGAACGCCAGCAGCATGACGGCCGGCAGATGCAGCCCGACCACTCCGGCCGTCACCCCCAGACCGATGCCGATGCTGGTGGTGGCGGCCGTACTGGACGCGGCCACCGCGATGCCGTCGAGGACGCCGAGGGATCTGCGCAACTCAGGGGGGTCTGCTGTGTAGGGCTGGTCGGTCATGGCCGGCACACTCCGCTCGCACCTGGGGGCCGGACTGGTCGGCCCCGGTGACGGGACATGAAACTGCCGGCGCCCTTCACAGGTCAACGGTGTTGTCATAAGGTGCCCGGCACGACGTGAGGGAGGTTCCATGAGCGAACGTGTCGTCCCGGCCGCCGCCCGGCAGCGCCGGCGCCCCACCCGGCAGGGCGTGGTCCTCTCCGAGGAGCTGATCGTCGAGACCGCGATGCGGCTGATCGAGGAGCACGGCGCCGACGCCCTGTCCGTGCGCCGCCTCGGCCGCGCCCTGGGCGCTGACCCCAGCTCCCTGTACCGCTACTTCCGGCACACCGACGACCTGATGCTCGCCATCGCCGACGAGCTGATCGGCCGTACCCTGCGGAGCTGGCGACCCACCGGCGACTGGCCCGCCGACCTGCGCGACCTCGGCCTGCGCATGCACGCCGGAGCCCTCGCCCACCCCCGGGCGGCAGTGCTCAGCGCCCACCGGGTGACCGGGCGGACGTACGAGATCCAGGCCGTCGAGACCGTCCTCGGGGTGCTGCGGAACGCCGGTTTCCCGGATCCGGAGGCGGTCCGCGTCTACCACGCCTTCGTCGACCAGGCCCTCGCGTACGGCGCCCTCGACTCCGCCAACACCGCCCTGCCCCAGGCCGCCCGGGACGCCGAGGCGGACGTGTGGCGGGCGACCTACGCCCGGCTGCCCGCCACCAGCCATCCGAACATCGCGGCCACCGCCCGCCATCTCGTGGCCTCGATGCGGGGCAGCTCCTACCCGGCCGCCCTCGACCTGCTCCTGACGGCGGCCGAGGCGCGGCTCACGCAGATCCGCGAGGCCGCGGGCGCCTGATGATCGCGCGGACCCGCCCCCTCCCGGACCACAACAGCGCCGGGAGCCGGGCCCGCGCGCGACGGGAGGCGGAGCGCCGGGTGGTCGGCCTCGGCGGACTGCCCACCGAGACCCGGGACCCGACCGGGCCGTACGAGGAGCGCGGCTACTCCGACCCGGCCGGACACCCCTTCACGCTGCGTCCGGCCCTGCTCCCGGAGGGCTGACCCGGTCCCGGCCGCTCTTGCGCGCGGTCGGCCACACCCCGGTGGAGCGCTCTATGGCCGTCGCGCCGGTGCGGTCCACGGCGCTGCGCACCACCGCGAAGACCGCACCCTGGACCGCCGCGGCCAGCAGCACCTCGCCCCAGCCGCGGTCCCGGTCCAGGGCGTCCGGTGCGTCCTCCTCGCCACGCAGCGCCTTCCAGGTCCGGCGGAAGACCAGTGCGCCCAGCGCCCCGCCGGCCCAGGTCAGCACGGAGCCGACGGGTGCGTAGACGAGCGGGAGTTTCAGCTTCTTCCTGCGCTTGGCCATGCCTGCCTCCGCGTTCTCAGGGCCGCCCCGCGACCGCGACCTCCTCGTCCGCCGGCACCGGGCCGGGCGGCGTCCCGTCCCCGAAGGGCCGGCCGCCGAGCTCCCCCCGGTGATGGGGAGTCAGCCACCCGGCGAGATCCGGGCCGAGAGGCACGATACGGGTCGGGTTGATCCCGGTGTGGACCTGGTAGTAGTGCCGCTTGATGTGGTCGAAGTCGACGGTGTCACCGAATCCCGGCGTCTGGTAGAGGTCCCTGGCGTACGCCCACAGCACCGGGTTCTCCGCGAGCTTCCAGCGGTTGCACTTGAAGTGGCCGTGGTAGACGGCGTCGAACCGCACCAGTGTGGTGAACAGCCGGATGTCGGCCTCGGTGAGGCTGTCCCCGACCAGGTAGCGCTGCCCGGCCAGCCGCTCGGCGAGCAGCTCAAGGCGCCGGAACACGCCCGCCCACGCCTCCTCGTACTTCTGCTGCTCGTGCGCGAACCCGGCCCGGTAGACCCCGTTGTTGACGTCCTCGTACACCTCCGCCATGACCGTGTCGATCTCGTCCCGGTGCCGCGCCGGGTACAGGTCCGGCGCGCCGTCCCGGTGCAGAGCCGTCCACTCGGTGGCCAGGTCCAGGGTCAGCTGCTGGTAGTCGTTGGTGACCAGCTGTCCGCTCGGCACGTCCACGACCGCGGGCACGCTCACCCCGCCCGGGTAGTAGGTCTCCCGGCGGTCGTAGGCCTCGCTCAGGTACCGGATGCCGAGCACCGGGTCACGGCCGCCGGGGTCGAGGGTGAAGCGCCAGCTGCGGTCGTCCTGGACCGGGTCGGTGACGGCGAGCGACAGGGCGTCCTCCAGGCCGAGCAGCCGCCGGGAGATCACCGCCCGGCTCGCCCACGGGCAGGCACGGCTGACCACCAGCCGGTAGCGTCCGGCCGCCACCGGCCAGCCGTCCCTTCCGTCCGCCGTGATCCGGTCCGTGAAATGGCTGGGGGACCGGCTGAATGCCTTGTGTCCCAGCGCGCTGTTGCCGTCGCCGCCGCTCATATGTCCTCCTTGCCGGGGGGCCGCCCTCGGTCGACCGGGGGCCCTGCGGGAATGCGTTCCCGCATTTCGGCCTCTCGCACGGAGTGATCAGCCCCCTGTCGGCGCGGCCGGCGCTCGTGGCGCTCGCCGCCGGCCTGCCGATCACCCAGGAGGCGGCAGGGGGGGCACATGAAAGCCCCGCCGCGACGGGGGAACGCGGCGGGGCCTGCTATTCGGCTGCCCGGCCCGAAGCCGGTTCATGCCTTCCGGAAACAGATTTTTCTAAATTCCGACGGTCCCCGGCCGGAATGGATTCCCGGAATCGTCAGTTCCCCGTTACTGCGCCTCCAGGACGAACACCGGGATCTCCCGGTTGGTCTTCGTCTGGTACTCGGCGTACGGCGGATACGCCGCGACGGCCCGCTCCCACCACTCGGCCTTCTCCGCGCCGGTGACCTCACGGGCGGTCATGTCCTGCTTGACCGGCCCGTCCTGGAGCTCGACGACCGGGTGCGACTTGACGTTGAAGTACCAGACCGGATGCTTGGGCGCACCGCCCTGGGAGGCGACCACGGCGTACTTCCCGGCGTGCTCCACCCGCATCAGCGGGGTCTTGCGGATCTTCCCGCTCTTGACGCCCAGAGTGGTGAGCAGGATGACGGGCATCCCGGTGTCCATCAGGGTGGTGCCCTCCTTCCCGCCCGAGCTCTCGTACAACTCGACCTGCTCGCGCACCCAGGCGGTCGGGCTGGGCTCGTACTCGCCCTCAAGAGGCATGAGGTCCGTCCCCTCGTCGCTTCCATGACTGACGGCATGATTCAACACCGGGAGTGCCCCGGATCATCCACACGACACCGGTGCCCTGACGGGATCTCGCCCACGCCCAGCGCCCCGGGCGCACGGGGCGGTCAGCCCGGCGACAGCGCCATCCGCGCCGCCAGCCCCAGCATCACGAAGCTCGACAGCAGCGCCGTGACCAGGCGTCCCAGGCGGCCGGTCAGGCCCCGGCCGAGGAGCGCGCCACCGCCCGCCAGCAGCAGCTGCCAGCTCGCCGAGGCGGCGAAGGCCGCGAGGACGAAGACGCCCTGCTCCAGCGGCCGTACCGGCCCGGCGGACCGCGTGCCGACCACCAGGGCCGCGAAGTAGATCACCGTCGTCGGGTTGAGCAGGGTGATTCCGAGGAGGCCGAGATACGCCCGCCCGGGGCCGGGTACCGGCCGCTCCGCACGGGTCGTGAGCCGCCGCTCCCGGAACCGGCGCAGCGCGACCGCCGCACCGCGCACGGCGAGCCCCACCAGCACCAGCGCCGAGACCAGCCGCAGCGGCCCGAGCACCGGCAGCAGCGCCGCCGCCAGTGCGGCACCGCCGACGGTCGCGAGCAGGGCGTACAGGCCGTCGGCGCTCGCGACGCCGAGCGCGGCGCAGGCGCCGGTCCGCAGTGACGTGCGAGCCGTGAGGGACACTAGATATGTGCCGACCGCACCGACCGGGACGGCGATCCCGTACCCGGCGAGCAGGCCGGCGACGAGCGCGGCCGTCACGCGCGTGCGGGCTCGGGCCTCCGGGGACGCCCGGGCTGCTGCTGGACCCGCACCCGACGGACGGTCGCGGTGGTCAGCGGCACAACGGCGTCAGGAGTGTTCATGCGCAGATCCTGGGGTCCGCTTCGCCGCACCGGCAAGCGAATTTCGGCGCGGAATCGTCCCCCGACCGCGTGCGGTTCGGCCAGATCACCCGATTCACCGATCTGGCCGAACTTGCGGTCGTCCCATAGGTGCCCCGGGCATCTAATGAAGATCGGCACGACGTACGACACTCGTCTGCGAGGTCTTCCATGAACGAACTGACGGACCTGACGGAACCCACCCCTCCTGCCCACCCGGCCGACCCGGTGGACTGGCCGCAGGACCGCACGTGCCCCTACCACCCGCCCACCGGCTACGACCCGCTGCGGGAGGGAGACCCGCTGGCCCGCATCCGTCTCTACGACGGCCGCACCGCCTGGGCGGTCACCGGCCACGGCACGGCCCGCGCGCTGCTCTCCGACCCCCGGCTCTCCAGCGACCGCCGGCGGGAGGACTTCCCGATGCCGAACGCCCGTTTCGCGGTGGCCCGGGAGCGCCGCCAGGTCGCCCTGCTCGGCCTCGACGACCCCGAGCACCAGACCCAGCGCCGCATGCTGATCCCGGACTTCACCCTCAAACGGGCGACCGGGATGCGACCGGCCATCCAGCGGATCGTCGACGAACTGCTCGACAGGATGATCGCCGAGGGACCGCCCGCCGACCTGGTGAGTTCCTTCGCGCTGCCCGTGCCGTCCATGGTCATCTGTGACCTGCTCGGTGTGCCCTACGCCGACCACGAGTTCTTCGAGGCGCAGTCCCGGCGGCTGCTGCGCGGTCCGGCGCCTGCCGACTCCCTGGACGCGCGCGAGAAGCTGGAGGCCTATCTGGGCGACCTGGCCGACCGGAAGAGCCGGGACGCGGTCCCCGGCGACGGCGTTCTCGACGACCTCGTCCACCAGCGGCTGCGCGACGGCGCCCTGGACCGCGCCGAGGTCGTCGCGCTCGCCCTCATCCTGCTGGTCGCCGGGCACGAGACCACCGCCAACATGATCTCGCTCGGCACCTTCACCCTGCTCCAGCAGCCCGAGCGGCTCGCCGAACTGCGCGCCGACCCCGCGCTGGTGCCCGCCGCCGTCGAGGAACTGATGCGGATGCTGTCCATCGCCGACGGGCTGCTGCGCGTCGCCCTGGAGGACATCCAGGTGGACGGCGCCACCATCCGCAAGGGCGACGGCGTGCTCTTCGCGACCTCAGTCATCAACCGCGACGAGTCCGTGTACGACGACCCCGACGCCCTCGACTGGCACCGCCCGGCCCGCCACCACGTGGCCTTCGGCTTCGGCATCCACCAGTGCCTGGGACAGAACCTGGCCCGCACCGAGCTGGAGATCGCCCTGCGCACCCTGTGGGAGCGGCTCCCGGGCCTCCGGCTCGCCGCACCGCCGGAGGAGATTCCCTTCAAACCCGGCGACACGATCCAGGGGATGCTGGAACTCCCCGTGACCTGGTAGGAGGCTCCTGCCATGCACATCGAGATCGACCAGGACGTCTGTATCGGCGCCGGCCAGTGCGCCCTGACCGCCCCCAACGTCTTCACCCAGGACGACGACGGCTTCAGCACCCTGCTCCCCGGCATGGCCGACGGCGGCGGCGACCCGCTGGTCAAGGAGGCGGCCCGGGCCTGCCCGGTGCACGCCATCACCATCAAGGAACCGACGGGCTAGGGCCCGTCTGACAATTCCCGTCGTCGCCCGGAGGGCGGCCTCGCGGCGTCAGGTGCGTGCTCTCGGCGTGCCGGGCGTAGGCCCTCGTTGGACGTACTTGGGTCTGCGCCCGGTGCGGCGAGAGTGCGTGCATGGCGTCGCGAGGCAGACAGGAATTGTCAGACAGGCCCCAGGCCGCCGTCGGTACATCGAGCACCGCCAGTTCCAGCCCGCGCAGCCGTGCCGGGTCGGCGACCACCTCGTAGGCCGCCACCCGGTCGCCGCCGAGCTGACCCGCGTCGACGTGCTGCCGGTCCTGGCCGGTCAGGAGAAGGCCGCCGCCTCCCTCACCGAGGCCCGCGCCGGGCTCTCGCGGCTCGCCGCCGTCGACTGCCCTCACCCGGCGCGCAGCAGTACCCGGGCCGCCGCGCGGGCCTCGGCCGCGGGCTCCGTGCTCCCGGTGACGCCCGCGGTGACCATCGCCCCCTCGGCGAGCAGGAACAGCGGCCCGGTGAGCGCCGCGGCCAGCCCGGCGTCGGCCACCAGCTCCGCGAGGTAGTCCCTGAACGCCTGCTTGTGGCCCCGCACCTGGGCCACCACCCGCGGGGAGGTGGCACCGAGCTCGCCGTACGCGTTGATCCAGGCGCACCCCCGGAAGTCCGCCTCCCCGAACCACCCCTCCAGCCAGTCGAAGACCGCGAGCAGCCGCTCCCGAGGGTCCTCGTGCCGCCGGACGTGCTCGGCGAGCCGCTGCCGCCAGCGCACGTCCCGCCGCTCCAGATAGGCCTCCACGAGCTGCTCCTTCGCAGGGAACAGCTGGTAGAGCCGCTTGAGGGAGACACCGGAGGCGCCGCGTATGTCGTCCATGCCGACGGACTGCACCCCGCGCCCGTAGAACAGCCGCTCGGCGGCGTCCAGAGCCTGCTCACGCGCGACCGCGCTGTCCATGGGCCACTCCTTGACGAGAGAACGTGCGTTCTCCTACGGTAGCAGCGACCCGGAGAACGTGCGTTCTCCCTTTGTCGAGGAGGAGATCATGGCCGACCGTCCGCCCCTGCCGCCCTTCACCCGGGAGACCGCCGTCCAGAAGGTCCAGGCCGCCGAGGACGCCTGGAACACCCGCGATCCCGAACGGGTGGCGCTCGCCTACTCCGAGGACTCGGTCTGGCGCAACCGCGGCACCTTCGTCACCGGCCGCGCCGCGATCGTCGAGTTCCTCACCGCAAAGTGGGCCCGGGAACTCGACTACGCGCTCCGCAAGGACCTCTGGGCCTTCGACGGCGACCGCATCGCGGTCCGCTTCCAGTACGAGTGCCGCGACGCGGACGGCCGGTGGTGGCGGTCGTACGGCAACGAGCTGTGGGAGTTCGACGGGCACGGACTCATGACCCGGCGCGAGGCCGGCATCAACGACGTCCGGATCGAGGAGCACGAGCGCCGGATCCACGGTCCGCGCCCGGAGTCCGAGCGGGGCCTGTCCTTCCCGCTCCGGTAGCGCCCGCATAGGGTTCCTGAATGACCGATGAGCCCCGTAAGCCCTTCCTCTACCTCGTCGTCTGCGCCGCCGGTATCGCCGCGGGCGTCGGCAGGCTCATCACCGCGGCGCAGGAACGCGGCTGGGAGGTCGGGGTCATCGCCACGCCCGTCGCCGTGAACGGCTTCTTCGACACCGCCGAGGCCGAGGCCCGCACCGGGCGCCCCATCCGGTCGGCCTGGCGCCGGCCCTCCGATCCGCGCCCCTTCCCCGCGCCGGACGCCGTCGTCGTCGCCCCCGCCACCTTCAACACCGTCAACAAATGGGCCGCCGGGCTCGCCGACACCCTCGCCGTCGGCACCCTGTGCGAGGCCCTGGGGCTCGGCGTCCCGATCGCCGTCCTGCCCTGTGTCGCCGGCGCACTGGCCGCCCACCCCGCCTACCAGGAGAGCCTGGCCCGGCTGCGCGCGCTCGGCGTCCGCTTCGGCGACCCCTGTGCCGGCGCGGCCGAAACGGACGACGGACGCACCGAGTTCGCCTGGGAACGGGCGCTGGACCTGCTGGAGCGGCACTGACGGCGTCCGATAACCACCGCCACGACAGGAGACCGGACTACCCCTCGACGTACGCTCGCCTCTGTACGACGTGATCTCGACGGCGGGAGACAACGATGGAGTACGTGAAGCTCGGCCGCACCGGTCTGGACGTGTCCCGGATCTGCCTCGGCTGCATGACCTACGGCCTGCCCGACCGCGGCACCCACGAGTGGACCCTCGACGAGGAGGCGTCCCGGCCGCTGATCCGGCAGGCGCTGGAGGCCGGCATCAACTTCTTCGACACCGCCAACGTCTACTCCGACGGCACCAGCGAGGAGATCGTCGGCAAGGCGCTGCGCGACTTCGTCCCGCGCGACGAGATCGTCCTCGCCACCAAGGTGCACGGCCGGATGCGTCCCGGCCCCAACGGTGGCGGCCTGTCCCGCAAGGCGATCCTCTCCGAGATCGACCACAGCCTCGGCCGCCTCGGCACCGACTACGTCGACCTCTACCAGATCCACCGCTACGACCACGACACGCCGATCGAGGAGACGATGGAGGCGCTGCACGACGTCGTCAAGGCGGGCAAGGCCCGCTACATCGGGGCGAGTTCGATGTACGCCTGGGAGTTCTCCAAGGCCCAGTACACGGCCGAGCGGAACGGCTGGACCAAGTTCGTCTCCATGCAGAACCACTACAACCTCCTCTACCGCGAGGAGGAGCGCGAGATGCTGCCGCTCTGCGCCGACCAGGGCGTGGGCGTGCTGCCGTGGAGCCCGCTGGCCCGGGGCCGTCTCACCCGCGACTGGGGCACGGTCACCGAGCGCAGCTCCACGGACAACTTCGGCAACCGCCTCTACCAGGACGGCGACCGCGCGATCGTCGAGGCCGTCACCCGCATCGCCGACGACCGAGGCGTCCCGCGCGCCCAGGTGGCCCTGTCCTGGCTCCTCCACCAGAACACGGTGACGGCCCCGATCATCGGCGCGTCGAAACAGAACCACATCGAGGACGCGGTGGCGGCGGTGGAACTGGCGCTCAGCGACAAGGAGTTGGAAGAGCTGGAGCAGCCCTACGGCCCCCATCCCATCTCCGGCCACTGAAACGCGCCCCTTTAGGGGCGCGGGGCTGTGTCAATTTGCGGCTCCGCCGCGTGGGCGCGACAAGCCCCCACTCACCCGCACCCGAATCACAACCGCTCAGTCCCACAAGGACCGGCTCCCGCGCTCTCCAGCAGAGGAACCCTCTCCCCGCCCATGCTCAACGTCCGGTAATACGCCCCGATCCGCTCCGCCGACCGCCCCACGTAGTGGCCGATGAACGACCGCCGGAACCGCCCGGCGGAGCGATTGGGCTGTGACCCGTGCACCAAGCTCCCGTTGAAGAACAGCACATCCCCCGGCCCCATATCGACCGGCACCGCCGCGAGCCCCTCCGGCGGTGCCACGTATTCCCGCGCGAACGACAGCCCTGCATCCGACTCCTCCGGGCAGAACAGGTCCATCCGATGCGTCCCGGGCACCACCTCCAGGCCGCCGTTCTCCCGGTCGATCGCCTCACAGGCGACCCACGCCGCGACGCACGTCCCCGGCTCGACCCGCAGATAGAAGTTGTCCTGGTGCAGCGCCTGCCCCCGGCCCCCCGGCGGCTTGAAGTAGAACATGCTCTGCGCGGCCAGCACCTCCTCCCCGAACAGCGCCTCCAGGATCACCCGAAGCCGCGCGTCCAGCAGGAACCGCAGCGCGAGCGCGCTGATCTCGTGGGGCTGCATCACCCGGGGATAGCGGTGCAGCGGATCCGCCGTCGGCTTCGGCTCGAAGTGCCCCGGCACGACACGCCCCGCCGCGTGCAGCGCCGCGAACTCCGCACACAGCCGGTCGATCTCGTCGTACCCGAACAACCCCCGTACGACGGTGAACCCGTCCTCCTCGAACTGCCGCAGGATGGTGCTGTCGATGCCGGTGGCTGTCATGTCCGTCCTCCTCGGTCCGGTGTCCTGGTCCTGTCGCGCTCACACGGTCCGCCCGCTCGCCGTCGCGTCCGGATTTCCCAGCCCGTTCCGCTTCAACCGGGTTTTCCGAGAAAGACACGGTGTCCCGTCCGGCGGCCACCGCTCCGGTGAACGTCTCAAATGCCCCCGGTTATTGGTTTCACGGGCACCGGCGGCCGGACGGCTTGTGCAGGTCGGGCCGTGGTTCAATGGTTGCTGTCGATCCCGGGGCGACCCGTCTCGAATCCCCGCGCCAATTGCGATGTCGATACGACGACAAAGCGCGGACTCTCTCATTGACGATTCGTCAAATTACCGCAACCTCAGGGCAATGCGCAAAACCCTGGGATCCCTTGTTCTGCCCTGCTGGCCTGTGCAAAGGTGTGCCGTGTCGGCATGCGGACAATTATTTTCACCGCCGCATGCGCGAGGCCGCTCCCGTACGCCCCCCACGCTTCAAAAGAGCTGCCGACGGCGTACGTTCGCGTGCCGAACCCCCCAACAAGCCCATCCGACCTCGGTGTCGGCCGGGTCGCATACCGGTCGCATACCAGACGGTATGGACCGAATCCCGCGTTGCGTCTGGAAGGAATGCCGCCGTGAATGACGCAGGCCTGGGGAATTCCCCTACCCCCGCCCGGCCGTTCGACGTCACCGACGAGCAGCTCAGCGCCGAGCTCAAGCAGTGGACGGGCACCGCACCCGCCCTGCACCCCGTCGGAGAACTTCTCGACCGGCACTGGGAGGCGGCCTTCGCCTACGCCCGCCTGTGCACCGACGGGACGCGCGGCGCGGGAATGCTCACCACCGCCGCATTCACCAGACTCTTCGGTGAATCCCTCCGCCAGGCCGGCCCGACTGCTGCTTGGCGCCCCCAGCTCCTTGTCACCGTCCGCCGCATCGCCGCCGAATGGGACCACGACGGCCGCGGCGACCTGCTCCACCCCCAGCTGCGCGTCGGCAAGGGCGAGAGGGCCGCCTCCCGGCTGCTTCCGCCCGCGAACCGGCGGCTGCTCTCCCGCGCCTTCCAGCGGCTGACCCCGTCCTCGCGGACCGTGCTGTGGCACACCGAGGTGGAGTCGGAGCCCCTGGCCGCCCCCGCCGCACTGCTGGGCCTGGACGAGCAGGACGCGCGTGTCGAACTGCGACGGGCCCGCGAGCGGATGCGCGAGGAGTGCCTCCAGGTGCACCGCGAGCTCGCCCACGAGGACGAGTGCCAGCGCTACGTCCGGATGATCGACGTGACCTTCCGGCGCGGCGGGGTCGACGTCGACCGGGACCTCCAGCAGCACCTGAACGGCTGCAAGCACTGCCGGTACACCGCCGACCAGCTCCAGCAGTTCAACGGCGGACTCGGCATCGCCCTCGCCGAGGCCGTGCTCGGCTGGGGCGCCCGCGCCTACATGGAGTCCCGGGCCGGCCTCACCGAGCAGCCCGCCGAGCCCGCGGCCATGCCTGCCGGAGGCTTCGCGGGCGGCGAGGCGTTCGTGCCGCAGGCCGCCCCCGGCAAGGACCTGATCGTGCACCCCGCCGCCTCCCGCCGCGCCAAGCAGCGGGCCGCCCGCCGGGTGCGGCGCCGCAACCTCACCGTGGCCGTGGGCACCGTGAGCGGTCTGGTCGTGCTGCCGCTGGTGCTGTGGTCGGTGCTCGGCTCCGGCGACGACTCCACCTCGGCCTCCGCCAAGCCGTCCGCCACGCCGGCCGGCACCGCCACCTCGGGCCCGTCCTGGATCGGCACCAGCCGGACCACGCAGGGCACCCTGCGCGGGCGACTGCACAACATCGCCTCCGGCCTGTGCATCGGCGTGGTCGGCAAGAAGGCCGTCAAGGGCGCCGAGACCGAGCTCGCCGAGTGCTCCTCGGTCGCCAGCCAGCAGTGGACGTACGAGGGCGACGGACTGCTGCGCAACGCCGCCGCACCCGAGCTGTGCCTCGACTCGCACCTCGGCTACTCGGTCCAGCTCGCCCCGTGCACGGTCTCGGCCGGTACCAAGACCAAGAGCGTCCACTACGACTTCACCCTCCAGGGCGCGCTGGTGCCCCGCTGGGACCAGGACCTGGCGCTCGCCCCGGCCGCCACCGACGGCGGCGGTGCCCTCGTGGTCAAGACCCGGGCGAACGTCAGCGCACAGCGCTGGGTGATGGACACCTCCCAGCCCGACCTGCAGATGCAGATCGTCAACTGGGACGCCGACACCACCCCGACCCCTACCGCGTCCGCCACCCCGGTCACCAAGGCCGCGAAGCCCACGCCGACGCCCACCCCGTCGGCTTCGAAGACGACGGCGCAGCCGACGCCGTCGAGCACCCCCAGCTACAACCCGTGCGTCGAGTACCCGGGCTACTGCTACGGCTCCGGGGACGGCCAGTACGGCGGCGGTGGCTACGGCGGCGGTTACGGCGGTGGCTACGGCGGCGGTGGGGACCACCACGGGCACTGAGCCCGCGCGGGCTCAGGGGTGCGGCGGCGGGGGCGGCATCGTCCTCAGGTCAGGCGCCCCCTCCGACCACACCAGCAGCACCGGGCAGGGCGCGTGGTCCACGACGAACCGCGCCGCCCTGCCCAGACTGTGCGGCCCGAGCCGGGACCGGTCGCCGTCCCGGGCCAGCACCAGCAGGCCGGCGTCGCCGGCGGCGGCCACCACCTCCCGCTCGACCCGGCCCACCCGCTCCAGCCGGGTGCACGGCCGCCCCAGCCGGGCCTCGGCCGCGGCCAGCAGTTCCGCCGCCGACGTGCCGCCGAGCTCCACCAGCCGCCGCTCCGGGTCCGGTTCCGAGCCGGCCCGGCCCAGCAGCCCCGCGAAGGCGCCGTGCGCGAGCCCGGCCACCCCCGGCTCGTCCACATGCAGCAGCACCACCTCGGACGCGTCCCGCGCGTAGCCGCGCGCCGCGTCCACACAGGCGGGCCAGGTCCCCTCGACCAGCCAGACGATCACCCGCATGCCCATGGCCTCCGTCCAGATCCCGACCGAATTCCGTCTAGGTCCCGACCACCTGGAGCGCCCCCCACAGTGCCACCACCGCCCCGCACAGCGCGGCGGGCACGGCGAGCAGCCCCAGCCGGGTGAACTCCCCGAGGTCCACCCCGTGGTCGTGCTGGTGCACGATCCTGCGCCACAGCAGCGTCGCGAGCGACCCGGCGTAGGTGAGGTTCGGTCCGATGTTCACCCCGAGCAGCACCGCCAGCACCGCGCCCGGCCCGGTCGGCGCGGCCAGCGGCAGCAGCACCAGGACCGCCGGCAGGTTGTTGACGATGTTCGCCAGGACGGCGGCGAGCACGGCGATGCCGAGCAGCGTCGGCAGCCCGGTCCCGCCCGGCAGCACCTGGCCGAGGGCGTCCGCGAGCCCGTTGTCGACCACCGCCCGCACCACGATCCCGAGGGCCAGCACGAACGCCAGGAACGCGGGCGCGGCCGCCTTCACCACCGTCACCGGGGTCGCCCGCCGCCGCAGCAGCGCCCGCCCGGCCAGCACCAGCGCCCCCGCGCACGCCGCCCACGCCGGGTCGATCCCACCCGCCGAGGCGAGCACGAACCCGGCGAGCGTGCAGGCCACCGTGACCAGCGCGAACACCGGCAGCCGGGGCGGCTCGCCGGGATCCTCGGAGCCCGGGGCCGCCGAGGACAGGTCACGGGCGAAGAACCGCCGGAACACCAGGTACTCGGCGCCGATCGCCACCAGCCAGGGCAGCACCATCAGCGCCGCGAACCGGGTGAAGCTCAGCCCGCTCGCCGCGAACGCCAGCAGGTTCGTCAGGTTGGACACCGGCAGCAGCAGCGAGGCGGTGTTGGACAGGTGCGTACAGGCGTAGACGTGCGGTTTGGCCCGCACCCCGGACCGGGCCGCCGTCGCGAACACCACCGGCGTCAGCAGCACCACCGTCGCGTCCAGGCTGAGCACCGCCGTGATCACCGACGCCAGCGCGAACACCGCGGTCAGCAGCCGCACCGGCCGCCCGCCCGACCACCGGGCCATCCATGCCCCGCAGGCATGGAACAGGCCCTCCACGTCGCAGAAGTGGGCCAGCACCAGGACGGCGGCGAGGAAACCGACGACCGGGCCCAGCTGCTCGGCCTCCGCCCGCGCGTGGCCGAGGGAGATCGCCCCGGTGGCGACGACGATCCCCGCCGCCGGTACGGCGAGCACCGCCTCCGGCAGGCCGCGCGGCCGGATCACGGCCCAGGCGAGAACGGCGGCGAGCAGGAGGACGGACAGGGTCTCGGCGAGCGGCGTGTTCAGGGCGCGTCCCTCGGATGCGTGATCAAGTACGGCCGCCCATGAAAGCAGATGAAAACAGACGGACCCGGTTACGAAGACTGGGTACCCGCCACGCCCAGGAACTCCGCCCAGCCGCCGACCGGCTCCTGCCCCGGGTTCAGCGTGCGCAGCTTGCGCAGCACCGCCGGGTCCTGCGCCTCCAGCCACGCCACCAGCTGCTTGAAGGACACGAAGCGCACGTCGTCGTGCTCGGCCATCTTGCCGATCGCCTCCTCGACGGCGTCCATGTAGATGCCGCCGTTCCAGCGCTCGAAGTGGTTGCCGATGAAGAACGGCGCCCGGTTGGTGCTGTACGCCCGCTCGAAGCCCGCCACGTAGCTGTCGCGGGCCTGGGTGCGCCAGGCCTCGTACTGGGTCTTGTCGCCCAGCGGATTGCCGGCCGACTGGTTGTACATCATGTTGTAGTCCATCGACAGGACCTGGAAGGAGTGCCCGGGGAACGGTATGGACTGCAGCGGGAAGTCCCAGATGCGGTTGCCCTGCACCTTGCCCGGCCAGATCTGCAGGCCGCCGGGGGAGGAGGCGTCGTACTTCCAGCCGAGCGCGGCCGCGGTGGGCAGCAGGTTGGTCTGGCCCTCCAGGCACGGGGTGCGGCCGCCGATCAGCTCCTTGCGGTAGTCGAAGGGCAGCGGCTCCAGGTCGGTGAAGCCGGTGTTCGTCTTCCACTTGGTGACGAAGTCCATGGCCTGGTCGATCTCGCTGCGCCACTCGGCGGGGGACCAGTTGCGCACCCCGTCGGAGCCGCAGAAGTGTCCGTTGAAGTGGGTGCCGATCTCGTGGCCCTCCAGCCAGGCGGCGCGCACCTGCTGGAGTGTGGCGTGGATGTGCCGGTCGGAGAGGTAGCCGATCGCGGAGGCGCCGACCGCGTGCTGCGGGGGACGGTAGAGGTCCTTCTTGGACTCGGGCAGGGTGTAGATGCCGGAGAGGAAGAACGTCATCTTCGCGCCGTGGTCCGCGGCCACCTTGCGGAAGCGGGAGAACAGCTGGTTGCTGAGCTCGCCCGCGCCGTCCCAGGAGAACACCACGAACTGCGGCGGCTTGCTGCCGGGTGCCATCCGCGTCGCCTTCGGCTGGTGCGGCTGCGCACCGGTGTCGGCGGTGGAGCCGTCGCCGATGAGCTTCAGCGGCTTGGCCGGCGCACCGCCGTCCTTGCTGCCGTCGGCCGGACTGCTGCCGCCCACCGTCCAGTTGCCGTTCGAGCATGCGGAGAGAGCACCCAGGGCCCCCGCCGTCGCGCCCGCCGTCAGCACCCGCCTGCGAGAGATGCCGCTCATGTCCGTCCCCGATTCCGTCGTCCCGGCCCCTCGCGGAGCCCCGTTGCTGTGTGGTCGACGGGTTCGATGGGCGGTCCGGCGAAAAAGATCGGAGCCGGCCGTGCGTGTTGCACGTCTGTGACAGTCGTGGCCCGGACATGACGAACCCCGCTGCCCGGGGGAGTGGGCAGCGGGGTCCGGTCAGGGGGTGGTCAGGCGCCGGTACCGGCGCTGAACACGTTCAGGCGCACCGAGGAGGCGTTCCCGGACACCGGGACCGCGCCGTTCGTCCAGGCGACCTTCAGCGAGTCCTTCTCGTCCGGCGGGGTGACCAGCAGCGCGGCCGGCGTCGCCGTCTTGGCGCCGCTGATCTCCGGGCTGGAGAAGGTCAGCCCGGCCCAGGCGCTCTGGCCCGGCTTGAGCGTGACCGTCGCGGCGGTGCTGCCCGACTCGCGCTGCGGGTCGGGGCCGAGCTGGGTGCCGGCGGCGTTCACGAAGGCGGCGCCCGGGTAGCCGCGCACGGTGCAGGTGCGGCCCGACTTGTTGGTGAGCACGATCGGGAAGTTCTCCTGACCGGCCCCCGGGTCGTTGCCGCCCACCGAGGCGGTCAGCTCCGAGGTGTGGCAGCGGGTGCCGGCCGCGGCGGTGGTGCCGGTCGTGGTGCCCCCGGTCGACGAACCGCCGCCGGTGGCCGAGCCGCCGGTCTGCGACGCCGGCGAGGAGCCGGTGCCGGAGGGGACGGCGGAGGTGCCCGAGGTGTCCGCACTCGACGCGTTTCCGGTCGCGGGCGCGGCCGTGCCCGACACCGACTCCGGGGACTTGCCCTGACCGCCGTTGCCGCAGGCGGTCAGGAGGCCCAGGGCGGCGACCGTGCTCGCGAGCAGGGCCGCCCCGCGCCGCAAGGACTGGGACGTGTGCGCCATGTGGATCAGCACTCCTGGATGTCGTGGCACGCGGACGAGGCGTACCTGAGGCGCTCCGTGCGCCGTCACTCCCATCCGATGCGAGAAACAGCGGAAAAGTTCGGGGGCACGCCGGGATTCATCGGGTCAGGTGACCCGGAGGGACCCGAGTATGCCGTCCGTGGTGGCCTTGTCGACGGCGCCCTTCTGCCGTACCTGCACATACACCTGCGGTTGGCTGTCGCCGCCGGCCGGCTTGAGGGCCGCCTCCTGGATCGAGCCGCCCGCGCCGGAACAGCCGCTCCAGCTGCGGACCCGGCCCTTCCACTCGGTGCCGGTGAAGGCACGGCTGCCGTCGTAGTGGCATCCGGAGTGGGTCAGGGCGTTCACCTTGGCGGTGACGTCCCCGTGCTCGCTCGCCCCGATGAACACGCCGTTCACCGCGGCCGTCAGGTCCTGCCACTCCGACACGTCGTCGGCGACCTCCAGACCCGGCTCGTGCCCGGAGGCCAGCCCCAGGGCCTGCGGGTTCCAGCCGGAGTTGCGCAGCTCGCCGGCCCATCCGGACGGCACCTCGGCCACCACCCGCCCGGTGGCGTCGGAGACCTTCGTCTCCGCGCTCGGCGTCCCGTCCCGATGCGTCAGCGTGACCGCGAGGGCCGTGCCGCCGGCCGCCAGGACCGCGGCGAGGGTGAGCGTGACCACGTTGAGCCGCCGCCGCACGCCGTCGAGCCGCCGCGGCCGCCGGGCCGCCGCGGTCGCCGCCAGCCGGTCCAGCTCGTCCGCGAAGGCCTGCGCCGTCGGCCAGCGCCGCTGCCGGTCCGGCTCCAGCGCCCGCATCAGCGCCCGCTGCACGTCGTCCCCGAGGTCCGGCCGCAGCCGCTCCGGCCGGACGACCTGCCCGGGCGCCGCCGGCACCGTGCCGGTGACCAGTTCGTAGCCCACCGCGCCCAGCGCGTAGACATCGGCGCGGGCGTCGATGCCCTCACCGGGCCGGGCCTGCTCCGGCGGCTGGTACCCCGCCGAGCCGGCGGCCAGGGTCAGCCCCGACGCCTGCGCCAGGCTCTTGGCCAGCCCCAGGTCGGCCAGCAGTACCCGTCGGGTGCCGTCCTGCGCCGTACGCAGCAGCACGTTCGTCGGCTTGATGTCCCGGTGCACGATTCCCGCCCCGTGCAGGTCCGCGGCGCCGCGCGCCGCCAGCGCGGTCAGCCGCAGCGCGTCGGGGATCGGGAGCGGGCCGCCGCCGAGCAGGTCGGCGAGGGTGCCCGCGTCGGCGTACTCCATCACGAAGTACGGCCGCCCGTCCGGGAGTTCGCCGATGTCGTAGACCTGCACCACGCGCTTCGAGTCGGCCCGCCGCAGCAGCCGCGCCTCGGACAGGAAGCGGTCGTGGATGTCGAGGCGATGGGACCAGTTGTCGGCGAGCACCTTCACCGCCACCGGGGCGTCCAGCTGGTCGTCGTAAGCGAGCCAGACCGTCCCGAAGGCACCGGTGCCCAGGCGCTGTTCGAGGCGATAGCGGCCGATCCGCTCCAGGGGTTGCATACGACTATCATGCCTTTCCTGAGATCGACTTCGAGGGGGACCTCCCGTGCCGGACGCCGCGCTGACCGAAGACCTCGCCCGGCGGGCCGCCGCGGGCGACCAGCTGGCCCTCAACCAGCTGCTGTCCGCGGTCTGGCCCGACGTCGTACGGCGCTGCGGGCGGTTCCTGCCGTGCCGGGAGGACGCCGAGGAGGCGGCCCAGGACGTACTGCTCCAGATCTCCCGGAAGATCTCCACGTTCGAGGGCCGCAGCCGCTTCAGCACCTGGCTGTACACCGTCGTCTCCAACTGCTCCCGGCAGAAGTACCGGGACCTGAAGCGGCGGGCGGCGGAGCAGCCGGCGACCATCGAACCGACCGAGCACGTCGACCCGCGTACGACGAGTGTGATCGCCGGGTCCAGGATCGATCTGCTGGAGGCGCTGGACCGGCTGGAGCGGGAGCACCCGCAGCTGGTCGCGCCTCTCGTCTACCGGGACATCTGCCAGCTGGACTACGCCGAGGTCGCCGAGCGGGTGGGGATCCCGCTGGGCACGCTGAAGTCCCGGCTGCACGAGGCACGCAAGCAGGTCCGGCCCTGGCTGAGCGCGCCGTGACAGCAGCAGCCGTGACAGCAGAAAGGGCCGCACACCGGCGGCCCCGAAGAAACACCGGGCGAGGAGTTCTTCTCCTTGCCCTTCTTAACGTATAGCGCACTGGGGGGCTTGCGGCAAGGCCCCCCTCGTCCCGCAGAATCGCAGGCCGAAGCCAGGAGCCGCGGTATTTGGGGGATACGCGACATGCGTGTGCTGTTGATGGGATATGGGTCGCGCGGCGACGTCGAACCGCTGGCGGGACTCGCCGTGGCGCTGCGGGAGCTCGGCGCCGAGGCCCGGGTGTGCGCCCCGCCGGACGGGGAGTTCGCGGAGCTGCTGGCCCGTGCGGGCGTGCCGCACGTGCCGTTCGGGCCGTCGGTGCGCGCGCTGGTGACCCGGCCGAATCCGGCACCGGAGGACGCCTTCAAGCTCGCGCCCGAGCTGGTCGCCGCGCACTTCGACACGGTCGCCCCGGCGGCCGAGGGTTGCGACGCGCTGGTGGCGAGCGGTCTGATGCCGGCCGGTGCGCGGTCGGTGGCCGAGAAGCTGGGCATCCGCTACGTGATGGCCTGCTTCCACCCGATCGGGCTGCCGTCCTCGCGCTTCCCGCCCGCGGCCCGGCCGGGCCGCCCGGCCCCTGCCGACGCCGACCTGCCCACGCTGTGGAAGGTGGACGCCGAGCGGGTGAACGCCCTGTACGGGGAGGCGCTGAACACCCACCGGGCCGCGCTCGGCCTGCCCCCGGTGGACAACGTCCGTGACCACGTCCTCACCGACCGGCCGTGGCTGGCGGCCGATCCGGGTCTGGCACCGTGGCGGGAGATGACGGATCTCGACCTCGTGCAGACCGGTGCCTGGCTGCTGCCGGACACCCGCCCGTTGCCGGCCGACCTGGTGGCGTTCCTGGAGGCTGGCGCGCCGCCGGTGTACGTCGGCTTCGGCAGCATGGCCATGCGCGGCGCCCCGGACGCCGCCCGGGTGGCCGTCGAGGCGGTGCGTGCCCGGGGCCGCCGCGTGCTGGTCGGCCGTGGCTGGGCGGACCTCGCCCCGGTCGACGACCGGGACGACTGCTTCGCCGTCGGCGAGGTCAACCACCAGGCGCTGTTCCGCCGGGTCGCCGCCGTCGTCCACCACGGTGGCGCGGGCACCACGACGACGGCCGCCGTGGCCGGTGTGCCCCAGGTGGTCGTCCCCCAGTTCGTGGACCAGCCGCACTGGGCCGCCCGGGTGGCCGAACTGGGTATCGGCGCGGCGCACGACGGCCCGGTCCCGACCGTCGGGTCGCTCTCGGATGCGCTCGCGACCGCCCTCACCCCCGAGACCCGCGCCCGCGCGGCCGCCGTGGCCGGCGCGATGCGCACCGACGGCGCGACCGTGGCCGCCCGGCTGCTCCTCGACGCCGCCTGAGCCGCACACACGGCCACCGTGGCGCCCCTGTGAGGTGGGTGAGCTGTATCAGTCGTGGGCGCGACCGGCCACGACGGCCCCGCGGTCCCGCACGCACCGCAACCCGCCACGAACCCCGGACGACGGCCGCCGTCCCTGCCCCCTGTTCGTCCCGTCCCTCCGGACGCCCCGCCGTACGTGCCTGCAGCCGCACGGCCTCCCCACGGAGCTGATGCATTGAACCCCCTGACCACCAGCGCCTTCGACCTGCCCGAAGGCCTCTCCGCCAAGGCCGACCCCGCCCTGATCGCCGCCGACGAGCGGCACCTGGCCGCCGTCGCCGAGTGCCTCGCACAGTCGATCGCCGAGCTGTCCGACCGCCTCGACGCCGAGCTCAGGGCGCCGGGCGGCACCGGCCGGGCCGCGATGGACCGGGACATCGAGGTGCACCGGCTGACCGGACGGCTGCGCACCCTGCGCCGCTTCGGCCTGGACCTCTGCCTGGGCCGCATGGTCGGCGCAGACGACCCCGAGCCCGTGTACGTCGGCCGGCTCGGCCTCACCGACAGCACGGGCCGCCGGCTGCTGATCGACTGGCGGTCACCCGCGGCCGAGCCGTTCTTCGCGGCGACCCACGCCGACCCGATGGGGCTGCGCAGCCGCCGCCGGTACCGCTGGAAGGACGGCCGGATCGGCGACTACTGGGACGAGGTGTTCACCGCCGACGGGCTCGACGGGCATGCCGCGCTCGACGACCAGTCCGCGTTCATCGCCAGCCTGGGCGCCGACCGGTCGGAGCGGATGCGTGACGTGCTCGCCACCATCCAGGCCGACCAGGACGCCATCATCCGCGCGGGCTCCCGCGGCGCCCTCGTCGTCGACGGCGGTCCGGGCACCGGCAAGACGGTCGTCGCCCTGCACCGCACGGCCCACCTCCTGTACTCCGACCCGCGGCTGGGCCACCGCCGGGGCGGGGTGCTGTTCGTCGGCCCGCACCGGCCCTACCTGAACTACGTCTCCGACGTCCTCCCGAGCCTCGGTGAGGAGGGCGTGCAGACCTGCGTCCTGCGCGACCTCGTCGACGAGGGAGCGGCCGCGACGGCCGAGACCGACCCGGAGGCGGCCCGCCTCAAGGCGTCCGCGGACATGGTCCGGGCGATCGAGACGGCCGTCCGCTTCTACGAGGAACCGCCCGCCGCGGGGATGACCGTCACGACCGACTGGGCCGACCTCCGGCTGAGCGCCGACGACTGGGCCGACGCGTTCCGGGCACCGGCTCCCGGTACCCCGCACAACGAGGCACGCGACCAGATCTGGGCGGAACTGGCCGCCATCCTGCTGGACAAGTACGACGGTGACGACGTCACGCCCGAGGAGTTCCGCAGGTCGCTGCAGCGGGACCGGGACCTGGTCGACACCCTCGACCGCGCCTGGCCGCTGCTGGAGGCGACCGACCTGGTCGGGGACCTCTGGTCGGTCCCCGCCTACCTGCGGCTCTGCGCCCCCTGGCTCGGCCGCGACGACGTGCGCAGGCTCCAGCGCGCCGATGCCCGGGCCTGGACGGTGTCCGACCTGCCGCTCCTGGACGCGGCCCGGCAGCGGCTCGGCGACCCGGAGGCGGACCGGCGCATGCGGCGGCAGGAGGCCGTTCTGGCCGCTCAGCGCGAGCGCATGGCCCAGGTCGTCGACAACCTGATCGGGGCCGCCCGGGACTCCGGCGCCGACGGCGACGACGGCGAGGGTCTGGTGACGATGCTCCGCGGCGAGGACGCCAAGGTCAGCCTGGTCGACGAGTCCGAACTGCCCACCCTCGCCCCTGACCTGCTGACCGGCCCCTTCGCGCACATCGTCGTCGACGAGGCCCAGGAACTCACCGACGCGGAATGGCAGATGCTGCTGCTGCGCTGCCCGTCCCGGAGCTTCACCATCGTCGGGGACCGCGCCCAGGCCCGGCACGGGTTCCCGGAGACCTGGCGGGAGCGCCTGGCACGGGTCGGGTTCGACCGCATCGACCTGGCCTCGCTCAGCATCAACTACCGCACCCCGGAGGAGATCATGGCCGAGGCCGAGCCGGTCATCCGGGCCGTGCTCCCGGACGCCAACGTGCCGACCTCGATCCGCGGCAGCGGCCTGCCCGTGGTGCACGGCTCCGTGTCGGAGCTGGACGAGATCCTCGGCACCTGGCTCGCCGCCCACGCCGAGGGCGTCGCCTGCGTCATCGGCGCCCCCCGTTTCACCCCGACGTCCCGGGTCGCCTCGCTCACCCCCGAGCTGTCGAAGGGGCTCGAATTCGACCTGGTCGTCCTCGTCGACCCGGAGGAGTTCGGCACCGGCGTCGCGGGCGGCGTCGACCACTATGTCGCGATGACCCGCGCGACCCGGCAGCTGGTGGTCCTGACCAGCGACCGGCAGCGACCGGGACCGGGACCGGACAGTCCCTAGGCGATGTCGTCCTCGAAGAGGGACAGCTCGGCCCAGATCGTCTTGCCCTCCGCGGTGTGTCTGGTGCCCCAGCGCTGGGTCAGCTGGGCCACCAGCAGCAGGCCGCGGCCGCCCTCGTCCCAGGTCTTGGCCCGGCGCAGGTGCGGGGCCGTGTGGCTGGTGTCGGAGACCTCGCAGATCAGGGTCGTCGTGTCGTGGATCAGGCGGAGCCGGATCGGGTGGGCGCCGTAGCGGATGGCGTTGGTGACCAGCTCGCTGACCACCAGCTCCGCCGTGAAGGCGGCCATGCTCAGGTCCCACACGTCGAGCTGTTCCACGGCCTTCTTGCGGATCGGCGCGACCAGGGCGGGGTCGGCGGGGATGTCCCAGGACGCCACCCGGGACGGCGGCAGGCCCTGGGTGCGGGCCAGCAGCAGGGCCACGTCGTCGGCCGCGCCGCCCGGCGGCAGCAGGGCGTGCAGGATCCGGTCGCAGGTCTCGTCCAGGGAGTCGCTGTACGCCGCCAGCGCCGCGTGCAGGAGCCGGCGGCCGGTGTCCGGGTCCCGGTGCCGGGAGGTGATCAGCCCGTCCGTGAACATCACGAGGACCGTGCCCTCGTCCAGCGTCACCTCGGCAGACTCGAACGGCAGCCCGCCCAGGCCCAGCGGGGGACCGGCGGGCAGGTCAAGGCGGTGGGGGCGGTGGCCGGGCCGGAGCAGGACGGGCGGCGGGTGCCCGGCGCGGGCCAGCGTGCAGCGCCGGGACACCGGGTCGTAGACGGCGTACAGACAGGTCGCGCCGACCTCGCCGGGGCTGCCCTCGCCGCCCTGCTCGGCCGAGAGCCGGAGCACCAGGTCGTCGAGGTGGGTGAGCAGCTCGTCGGGGGCCAGGTCGATGTCGGCCAGGGTGCGTACGGCGGTCCGCAGCCGGCCCATGGTCGCCGAGGCCTGCACACCGTGGCCGACGACGTCCCCGACGACCATGGCGACCCGCAGCCCGGACAGCGGGATCACGTCGAACCAGTCGCCGCCCACCCCGGCCCGCGCCGCCGGCAGATAGCGGGAGGCGGCCTGCAGGGCGGCGGTGCGCGGCAGCGTCCGGGGCAGCAGACTGCGCTGCAGGGCCAGCGCGGTCTCGCGCTCGCGCGAGTACCGGCGGGCGTTGTCGATGCAGACGGCGGCCCGGGCCGTGATCTCCTCGGCGAGCAGCTCGTCGTCCGGGCCGAACGGGTCGGGCCGCCGGTGCCGTCTGAACACCGCGACCCCCAGGGTGGTGCCGCGGGCCTGGATCGGCACCGACATCGAGGAGTGCACGCCGAACTCGCGCACCCGCTCCCCGCGGGCCTTGTTCCAGGACAGCCACTGGTCCAGCGCGCCGGACGCCACCGAGGCCACGATCGTGTGCCCCGCGGTCAGCGAGTCGGCCTGCGGCGAGGAGGCCGGATAGACCTCGCTCTGTCCGGGCTTGAGGACCGCCTCGGGGACGCCGGGCAGCACGGACTGGTGCGCGGTGCGGCGCAGGGTGACCGGCGCGGTCAGCCGGGCCGGGAGGTCGCCGCCGTGCTCCGGCGGGTCCAGCAGGTCGACGGTGACGAAGTCCGCGAGCGCGGGGACGCAGACGTCCGCCAGCTCCTGAGCCGTACGGATGACGTCGAGAGTGCTGCCGATGCGCACGCTCGCCGCGTTGACCAGCTGGAGCCGCTCTCTGGCCAGGTAGTTCTCGGTGAAGTCGTGGGCGGCCAGGCTCACGCCCCGCACACGTCCGGCGGCGTCGGTGACCGGTGCCATCCGGGCCCGCCAGGCGTGCGCCCGGTCCTCGCCGCCGGTGCGCATGTACGTCTGCACGTCCAGCGGCCGGCCCGAGGCCAGCACCCGGAGCATGTTCCGCTCCAGGTCCGCGCTCTCCGGCTTGCCGCCGATCTCGGTGACCCTGAGCCCCTGGATCCGCTCCTCGGGCAGCCCGATGACCTCCGCCATCGCGCCGTTCACCCGGCGCAGCCTGAGCTGATCGTCGTAGACCGCGATGGCGCACGGCGACTGCGTCAGCGCGGCGGTCGTCAGCGGATCGTCCGGGGTGCGCGGGCCGCCGCCGTCCAGTGGGGAGACCACCAGCCAGTGACCGGGTTGTTCGTCCTGTGCCGTGCTGTGGTGCGCGAGCAGCCAGACCGGGATCGTACGGCCGTCCCGGTGGCGGAGTTCGACGGTGCCGTCCCAGCGGGTGCCGTCGGGGGTGCGCGGTGTGACGTCCCCGGCGAGCAGAAGTGCCGCGGACCGGCCCACGACCTCTTCGGCCGGGTGGCCGAGGAGCCGTCGCGCGCCCTCGTTCCACTCGGTCAGTGTGCCGTCCTCGCCGATGACAGCCCGGGCCGTCGCCGCATCGTCGAACGGATAGACCCGGCTCATCTCGCCACTCCCAAGCGCACACTCACAGTCAACAGGTGCACCACTCGTGTTAAGCGTAGTGCTTCGGACCCTCGCGCGACCGGCAAGCGGCGGCGGTCGGTCGGTCGGGACCCGGGGCCTGTCCGGAGTGCCGAACGCGGACCGGCCGACGGGACGAAAGGGGTGGGAGAAGGCCTCCGGACCCTTGACGGGCACAAGTGTCACTCCGTCAGAATCTGTTTGTTCACGATCAGTTGTGAGTAGTTCTGGGCCCTGATGAGGGAGAGCCGCACCATGACGGTCACTCGCAGATCGGTTCTGGCAGCCGCCACGGCAGCCCCGACGGCCGGCGCCTGGCTGGGCGCCCCGGGCGCCTGGGCGGCCCCGGAGGCGGATACGTCCTCGCAGGTCGCCGGCCGCCGCACGGTCGCCCTGCGGGACGGCTGGCGGTTCGCGCTGGTCAACCCGGGCGGGATCACCGACCCGACCGGCGCCTACGCGGACGCCGCCGACCCCGGGTACGACGACTCGGCCTGGCGGCAGGTCGCCGTACCGCACGACTGGAGCATCGAACAGACCCCCACCACCGAGAACGGCACCACCAGCGGCACCGGCTTCTTCCCGGGCGGTCTCGGCTGGTACCGGCTCGCCTTCACCCTGCCGCCCGGCTACGCCGGCAAGCGGATCTCGGTGGAGTTCGACGGCGTCTACATGGACTCCTACGTCTATTGCAACGGCACCCAGGTCGGCTGCCACCCCTACGGCTACACCGGCTTCGCCTTCGACCTCACCGACCTGCTGCACACCGACGGCAGCACGCAGAACGTCCTCGCGGTCAAGGTGCAGAACCAACTGCCCAGCAGCCGCTGGTACTCGGGCAGCGGCATCTACCGCGAGGCCCGTCTGGTGGTCACCGACCCCGTGCACGTGGCGCGGTGGGGGACGTACGTCACCACCCCGGACATCACCGCGGAGCGGGCCGTGGTGCGGGTGCGCACGGCCGTCGTCGACGAGTCCGGCGCGGGCGCGGACGTGACGGTCCTGTCCCGCATCGCCGACCCCGACGGCCGCACGGTCGCCCGTGCCTCCTCCACGGTCACCGTCACCGGCTCCGGCGGGACCACCGCGACCCAGGAACTGACCGTCGGGAAACCGAGGTTGTGGGACTTCGAGACCCCGCACCGCTACACCCTGCACACCGAACTCCGGGTCGGCGGCACCACCACCGACACCTACCGCACGGTCTTCGGCATCCGCAGCTACCGCTTCGACCCCGAGGAGGGCTTCTCCCTCAACGGCGTGCCCACCAAGATTAAGGGGGTCGACCTCCACCATGACCAGGGCGCCCTCGGCGCGGCGATCAGCGCCGACGCGGTGCGCAGACAGATGACCCTCATGAAGTCGATGGGCGTCAACGCCTTCCGCACCTCGCACAACCCGCCCTCGCCGCAGATGATCGAGGTCTGCGAGGAACTCGGCATCGTGATGATGGTGGAGGCCTTCGACTGCTGGAAGACCGGCAAGACCAAGTACGACTACGGCCGGTTCTTCGACGAGTGGTGCGAGAGCGACGCCACCGAGATGGTCCTCGCCGCCCGCAACTCGCCCGCCGTCGTGCTGTGGTCCATCGGCAACGAGATCCCCGACTCCACCTCGACGGCCGGTCTCGCCATGGCCGACCGGATCATCGCCGCCATCAAGGCCGCCGACGGCACCCGTCCCCTGGTCATCGGCTCCGACAAGTACCGCAGTGTGCCGAAGACGGGCTCCGCCTCCGACCTGATGCTGGCCAAGCTCGACGGTCTCGGCCTCAACTACAACACCGCCAGGTCCGTGGACTCGCTGCACGCGGCCTACCCGCACCTGTTCCTCTTCGAGTCCGAGTCCTCCTCGGAGACCTCGACCCGCGGCACCTACCAGGAACCGGAACACCTCAACACCGGGGAGAACCACACCCCCGGCCGCCGGGCCACCTCGTCCTACGACAACAACCTGTCCTCCTGGACGATGAGCGGCGAGTACGGCCACAAGAAGGACCGGGACCGGAAGTGGTTCGCGGGCCAGTTCCTGTGGTCGGGCATCGACTACATCGGCGAGCCGACGCCGTACGACGTGTTCCCGGTGAAGTCGTCCTTCTTCGGCGCGGTCGACACGGCAGGCTTCCCGAAGGACATGTACCACCTCTTCCGCAGCCAGTGGGTGAGCGAGCCGATGGTGCATCTGCTGCCGATGAGCTGGAACCACGAGGAGGGGGCCACGGTCGAGGTGTGGGCGTACGCCAACGTGCCTGCCGTCGAGCTGTTCCTGAACGGAGAGTCCCTGGGAGTGCGGGAGTTCGACACCAAGACCACGACCGACGGCCGCACCTACCTGGAGACCACCGAGGCCACCGGCGACGACAGGACCTTCACCTCCGGCCCCTACCCCGGCAGTTACACCAGCCCCAACGGCAGTGCGGGCAAACTGCACCTGACCTGGGAAGTGCCCTACCGGCCGGGCGAGTTGAAGGCGGTGGCCCGGCGCGACGGCAGGGTGGTCGCAACCGACGTCCTGCGCACCGCCGGCGCCCCGCACGCCGTGCGCCTCACCGCCGACCGCAAGTCCCTCTCCGCGGACGGGCGTTCGCTGGTCTTCGTCACCGCGGAGATCGTCGACGCGCACGGCGTGGTGGTGCCCGACGCCGCGCACCTGATCTCCTTCGCCGTGACCGGCGGCTCGCTCGCCGGGCTCGACAACGGCCGTGAGGAGAGCGCCGAGCGCTACCAGGCGAGCACCCGGACCGCCTTCCACGGCAAGGCGCTCGCCATCGTCCGCGCCGGTACGGAGCCGGGCGCCCTCAAGGTGACCGCGCGGGCGGACGGGCTGCACGGGGACACCGCCACCGTGCACACCACCCCCGCCCGCTCCGTGGCCGGCACCCCCGCCCCCGACTTCGGCCCGGACCATCCTTCCCCGCCGGACTACCCGCACGCGGACGCCAGTTACTCCGGCCGTCCGGACACCCTCCCGGCCGCCATGCTCGACGGCGACCCGGCCACCGGCTGGTCCAACGCCTTCGCCAAGTCGGCCACCGCCCTGCTGCCCGCGTTCGGCGGTGCCCGGACCGCGGACTGGGTGTCGGTCGACCACGGGCGCACCCGCACCTTCGACCGGGTGGACGTCTCCTTCACCGTGGACGCGACCCACGCCCTCCCCGCGTCGGTCGAGGTGGCCGTCTGGGACGGCACGGCCTACCGGGCGGTGCGGGACACGGCGGTGGAATGGGCCACCGCCTCGGACACCCCGACCGCCATCACCTTCACCCCGGCACGCGGCTCCCGGATCCGCCTCACCCTGACCAGCGCCCATCCCGGGGAGACCCGGGGCGCGGTACGGATCAGCCGCCTCGACACCTGAGACGGCGGGCGGCGCCTCGGCGCATCCCTCGTAGGTACCTGGGGGAGACTGTCTTGACCTGCGGGTATTTACGGTGGAGTACCCGCGCGGTACGGTGAAGGGCATGCCAGCTCTCAACGTGGAGTTCAGCGACCGCGAACTTGAGGACCTCAGGCAGATAGCCAAGGAGCGCGGTACGTCCATGAAGGCCCTCGTCCGTGACGCGGCGGCCGCCGACATCGCCCGGCACCGGGCCCTGCAGGAGGGGGCGGAGGAATTCCGCCGCTTCTTCGCGGCCCATGCCGCCGAGTTCGCCGCCGCGTTCCCCGACGACGAGCCGCCCGCGAAGGGCGAGGCCGCCTGACCCATGCCGCCGGTCATCCACATCGACGTGCCCTGGCTGCTCCAGCGCCACGAGGAAGTCATGCCGGAGCAGCCCACCATCAACGACTTCTCCGCGCTGGTCGCCGCGGTCGCCCGGCACCGGGTCGATCCGCCCCGGCTCGGCGTGGACTCCGACCCGGCCTGGCGGGCCGCCGCCCTGCTGCACACCCTCGCCCTGCTCAAGCCGCTGCCCTCGGCCAACGCGCGGTTCGCCTGTGCGACCGCCGTGGCCTACATGTACGTCAGCGGTGTCGGCATCGACCCGCCCTACGGCGCCCTCGTCGATCTCGCCCGCGACCTGATGAGCGGCAAGGCCGACGTCTACTCCGCGGCGGACCGGCTCCGTTCCTGGCAGCTCTGACACCTGCCCGGACGTGCAGGACAGAGCTGTCCCGGCTCCTCGGGGCCGCCGGCCGAGGGCGGGAGGAACGGGGCCGGCGGCCTGTTTCGCGCGGAAGAGCCGCCGTTTCGCGCGGGGCCTCGTGAGGAGGGCCGGTCATCAGTGGACCACCCGTGCGGAGGGTCCGGGAGCGTGCGCGCGGGACCGCCGCGTGCGTACGCTTCACACGGGGCGCGCGGAAAGGTGAATGCGGCCATGCAGGGGCAATAGCCACCAGCGCCTTTCTGACTTTCTGTCAATGCTGTCGATGTTGTACGGGTGCCTTGTTGCTTGTGTGAGACTTGTGCGAGGGTGAATGCCCGCGCGGGGGTAATGGCACGGTCCAATTCGACAGTTGAGGAACGCGACCTGCACCGCGCCGGCGAATTCCCGCTCCCTGCAGGCGCACCGAAGAGGTACGCACCACCGCACCAAAGGAATCCGCTCCGTGCCCACCCCCCACCCGCCTCGCCCTCCCTATCCGCCGCCGGGCGGTGGTGCGGGGGAGTCCGACGAGTCCCTCGCCGCCCCGCTGCGAGCCGGATCCGACATCGAGGCCTCCCGCTCCGCCGCGCTGCTCATGGCGCGGCACTGGCGGCCCGTTCAGGAATACGCGGTCATCTGCCTGGCCGCCTCCGGGCCGGTCGCGCACATGGTCGCGGCCGCCGCCTTCCATCAGGTCCTCGACCGGGTGGCCCTCGGCGAGACGGCCGACGCGATCCGGCCCCGCCTGCTGGTCTCCGTCCGCGACACGGTCGCCAACTGGTCCGCGGAGGACCGAATAGCGGAGGTTCTTCCCGACCTCGGGAAACCGGCCGGCGGCCGTGGTATGCGTGCCACGAAGTCCATGACACCGGAAAACCGCACCCTCGCGGAGCGTTCATTCCTGGGCCTTCCGGCGCTCGCCCAGAGCCTGCTCTGGCATGCCGAGGTGGAGGCGGAACCGATAACCGTACCGGCCGGTCTGTTGGACATGGACACGACAACTGCATCGGCGGCTCTCGAAGACGCCCGGGAGAAATTCCGCGAGGGCTGTGTCCGCGCGCACCGGGATCTCGCGCCGTCCCAGGAGTGCCGCTACTACAACCGCCTCCTCGACGTGCCGATCCGTCGCGGCGGCGGACTGCTGCCGGATGTCCAGGAGCATCTGGCGCAGTGCCCGTACTGCCGGGCCGCCGCCGAGCAACTCGGCCATGTCGAGGGCGGAATGGGCGTGCTGCTGGTCGAGGCGGTGCTCGGCTGGGGGGCCCGCCGCTACCTCGACACCCGCCCGGGACGCAAGGGCAGTGCGGATGTTCCCCTGACCCGCGCCGCCGCCCGGCGCGCCGGAGGAGGCGGGCGCCGGCGCGCGGCCGCCCGGACCCGGCTCCTCTCCCGCATCCCCGTGCAGGTGCGCCGCCCGCCCGGCTCCTGGTCGTCGAAGACGCTGCTGACCAGCGTCGGCGTGGCCGGTGCGGGACTGCTCGCCTCCGTCCTCGCCGTCAGCACGCTGTCGGGCGGCGGTGACGGCAGCGACGCCGTCGCCACCGCCGGCCTGGTGCCCGGCGACTCCGAGCCCGATGCGACGCCCACCTCCGGCACGGCCGGGCTGCCCGCCGCCGACCACACGACGCGGCTGCGCAACGCCGCCGCCCAGCTCTGCCTGGACATCAACGGCGAGCCGAAGGCCGGGGCGACCGTCGTGCTCGCGGCGTGCTCCTCGGCCTCGACCCAGCAGTGGACCTACGAGAGCGACGGCGAGCTGCGCAGCGCGGCCGGCCCGGATCTGTGCCTGGACTCGCACGCGGACGCCGGTGTGGTCATCGTCGGCACCTGTGCCGAGGAGGGCGCCGGGCGCGGCGAGGACGTGCGCTACGACCTCACCGTCCAGGGCGAGCTGCTGCCCCGCTGGGACGAGACCCTCGCGCTCGGCACGGGCGGTGTCGACCCCGGCTCCGACATCGTGGTCAAGGTCCGCGACCACACCAGTGGCCAGCACTGGCTGACCGACACCCCGACGCCGTCCCAGAGCCGCGGCTCGCTCTCCATCGCCGGGACCGGGGGCCCGTCGGCGCAGCCGGCGGAACTGGCCGGCCACTAGGCGCTCCGCTGGAAGAGCCGCAGTGCGTCGCGGTTTGTCCGCGGCGCCGTCGTGGCTGGTCGCGCAGTTCCCCGCGCCCCTTCGGGGCGCGTTCAGTCCTGGTCGGCGTCCGGGCCCTGGGCTCGGACGCGCTCCACGTGCTCCAGGGAGTCCCGTAGTTCGGTCAGCCAGTCGTCGGTGTGCCGCTGGACCAGCCGCACGCACCAGGCCAGCGCCTCGCTGCGGCTGCGCGCCACCCCGCCGGCGATCAGGGTGTCCAGCACCTGACGCTCGGGCTGGCGCAGCCGGGTCATCACCGGCGCGGCCACATGCGTGAACAGCGCCCGCTGCCCTGCGCACTCCACGCCCCAGGAGACCTTGTGCCGGAATCGGTGCTCGGCCTCGCGGGCCACGACCATCCGGCTCTCCCGGGTGCGCTCCCGGAACTCCTGGATCCGGCCCTGTACGGCCGCCTCCCGCTCGGCGTCCGACGCGTCGTCCGCCAGCTTGGGGCCGGGGATGCGCCCGATGACGGTGACCTCCTCGCGGTCGGCCGTCACCTCGACCAGTTCCTCGAAGAGGTCGTCCGGCAGACGGCCGGCGAACCAGCCGCGGAGCTTGTCTCGTTGCTCTTGAGTAATCATGTAATGACGATTACTCCGTTGCAGCACGAAGGCAAGGGCTTGCGGCGAAGTCCGCCGACAGCGGAAGCGGAATGTTTCAGGACGATTAACGAGGCGGTGGGATCCGGCCATCTGGCCGCTTCGGGCGATCAAGAACCGCTCCGTTGCGCGGTCGACGCGCTCGAATTCCGTGACTTCACGCCACTGATTCAATACGCAAGGTTACTGAAACCTGTGGGTTCGATGTGTGTTTCGGCGGCGGACTCGGCAGAGTGGCGCCCGCCGCCCCGGCACCCACCGGGCCGAGGGCGGCACCCGTCGAATCGAGCGGAAGGATGCACACAATGCGAACCACCGCGCGCTGGGCAGCGACCCTCGGCCTTACGGCCGCCGCCGTCTGCGGACCCCTGACGGGGGCCGCCGTCGCCACCCCGAGCTCGCTCTACGCCCCCTCGGCCCTGGTGCTCACCACCGGCCACGGCACAGCAGCGGCCACCGCCACGCCCGAGCGCGCCGTCACCCTGAACTGCGCTCCGGGCGCGTCCGGCACCCACCCGGCCGCCGCCGAGGCCTGCGCCGAACTGCGCGGCGCCGGCGGTGACCTCGACGCCCTGGCGCCCAGAAGCGATGTGTGGTGTACCAAGCTCTACGATCCCGTCGTGGTCACGGTCGAGGGCGTCTGGCAGGGCAAACGCGTCTCCTACGAGCACACCTTCGGCAACCAGTGCATGAGGGACGCCTACGGGACGAGCGTCTTCGCCTTCTGAGCCCGGGATCGCATGGTCCTCGTGACTGCCGGACAGGTCCGTAACTGGGGAGTGCGGCCCCTGGAGCGGGGAACCTGCGATCTCGCACCGGGGGGCGGACGGGTGGTGTGGGGCTGCCCGTCCGACCCCCGGCATCACCGCCGCTCTCCGGCGTTCCCGTCCCGGGGAATGCCGGGGAGCGGCGGAAAACGCCCCAGCAGCCCCGAGGCCCGTAACAGCCGCGGAATCCGGGGCCCTTCGCACACCAGCCGCAGCCGCCCGCCCCGCTCCCTGGCGCGCGCCTCGGCCCGGCACAGCACCCGCAGCCCCGAACAGTCGAGAAAGTCCAGCCGCCGCAGATCGACGAGCACATCGGGCTCGGGTGCGGCGGTCACCGCGAGCAGATGCTCGGCGAGCAACTCCTCGGTGGCGATGTCCACCTCGCCGTAGACCTCGACGACGACGAACGCCCCGCTGCGGCGGGTGCGCGCACAGGAGTTGGCGGCGGGCAGCCCGGGGTCCACGGCTTCCGGCGTCATCTCTGCTCCACGAGGCACAGGGCGCGTACGGGGCCTGGTAGTTACCCGGTCGGAGCGCCGGGCATCCCTGATGTCGGTGGCGCAAGATCAGGTTCACTCGACCAAGTGAACTTGAATGAAGTGGCTTGACTTGACGCGCCCCCATAGGGGTGCGGGGCTGTATCGATATGCGGCTCCGCCGCGTGGGCGCGGCCAGCCACCGCGCACCCGCACTAGGCAACGGCGAGTGACAACAACGGCGAGGGGCCACCGTCTCCCTGCTGACGGCGACCCCTCGGTCCCTGCGGCTCTGCGGAAGTTACATATGGACAACCGGCGCCGCGTCCGGGTCCTGCTGCGGCACCCCCTTGCGGAACAGCAGGAAGGCGATGACCGCGCCGGCCGCGAACATCCCGGCCGACCACCAGAACGCGGTCGTGTAGCTCTCGATCGTCGCCTGCGCCTGCACCAGCTTGCTGGTCGCGTCCTTCCCGGCCAGGTAGTCCGTCGCCGCGCTCGCCGCGAGCGTGTTGAGCAGCGCCGTACCGATCGAACCGCCCACCTGCTGCATGGCGTTGACCGTCGCCGACGCGACACCGGCCTCGTCGGCCGTCACCCCGCCGGTGCCCAGCTGCATGGCGGCCGGCATGACCAGGCCGAGGCCGAGGCCGGTGATGATCAGCTGCGGCAGCACCGCGCTGAGGTAGCTGGAGCCGACGCCGATATCGGTCAGCCAGGCCATGCCGGCCGCGGAGACCGCGAAGCCCAGCGGGATGACCACCTTCGGTCCGAGCCGCGGCACCAGGACCTGGGTACCGATCTGTGCCGTCACCATCAGGCCGCCGATCATCGGCAGGAACGCCACACCGGTCTTCGTCGGGCTGAAGCCGAGGTTCAGCTGCAGGTAGTAGGTGAGGAAGAGGAACACGCCGAACATGCCGCCGGCGGAGATCAGCACGGCGAGGAACGAGGCCGCGCGGTTGCGGTCCATCAGGATGCCCAGCGGCAGCAGCGGGTACTTGGCCTTGGTCTGCCACCAGGCGAAGGCCGCCAGGAGCGCGACGCCGGCGATCAGGAAGCCCCAGGTCAGCGGCGAACCCCAGTCGTGCGTCTCGGCGTTGGAGAAGCCGTAGACCAGCGAGAAGAGACCGGCCGCGACCAGGATCGTGCCCGGCACGTCCAGCTTCGCGTTACCGGCGTCACGGTGGTTGTGCAGCAGCGCCATGCCGCCCGCGAAGGCGACGACGGCGATCGCGACGTTCACGTACAGGGTCGAGCGCCAGTCGAACGTGTCGGTGAGGACACCGCCGAGCAGCAGGCCCACCGCACCGCCGGCGCCGGCGATGGCGCCGTAGACGCTGAACGCCCTGGCCCGCTCACGGGCGTCGGTGAACGTGGTGTTGAGCAGCGAGAGCGCGGTGGGGGCGAGCAGCGCGCCGAAGGCACCCTGCAGGGCGCGTGCCGTGACCAGCATCCCGAAGCCGTTCGCGGCACCGCCCAGCGCCGACACGGCGGCGAAGCCGACGACTCCTATGAGGAAGGCGGTCTTGCGGCCGAACAGGTCGGCGATCCGCCCGCCGAGCAGCAGCAGGGAGGCGAAGCTGAGCGCGTACGCGGTGACGATCCACTGCCGGTTGCCGTCGGAGAACCCGAGGTCGGCCTGGGCGGACGGGAGGGCGATGTTCACGATCGTGGCGTCGAGCACGACCATCAGCTGGGCGACGGCGATGACCGCGAGGATCCACCACCGCTTCGAGGAGGCGGCCGGCGGTGCCTCCTCGGTGCCGACGAGGACGTCGTCGGTCAGAGTCTTCTCGGACATGCGGGAACCACTCCAGGGAAAGTCATTCGGGATTTACAGAGAAGCCGCTGCACCGCGACGACACCTACGCAGCCGCGAACGAAACGGTTTCGTACACATCGAGACTAGAGCACTTTCAGCGAAACGGCAACGTTTCGCTGGGGACGGGGCTCACCATGTGCGGTCGTCGAGGGTCTCGCCGGCGGACGCGCCCTGGTGTTCGGCGGCAGCGCGGGCGCGATCGTCGGGCTCACCCTGGCCGTCCGCCACCCCGAGGTGCTGACCGGCCTGATCGCCCATGAACCGCCCGCCGTGAACGTCCTGCCCGACGGTGACCCGGCCCGCGTTCCTCCCCGGCGAGGAGGCGCTGCGCTCGGCGCCGTTCCTACGTCACCCTCGACGACGGCCGCCGCGCCGTCCGCTTCAGCCGTGTCTACGGCCACCCGGTCGACCGCGTCTGGCACTTCGTCACCGACCCCGACGAACTCGCCGAGTGGTTCCCCTCCCGCGCCGAGTTCGACCTGCGCCCCGGCGGCGCCGTCAAGTTCACCGGCGACCCGAACATGCCCGAGTCGCACGGCACCGTGCTCGCCGTCGACCCGCCCCGGAACCTGGCCTTCGACTGGGGCGGCGACGAGATCCGCTTCGACCTGGAGGACGCCGGGCCCGACGGGACCCGCTTCACCCTCACGCACGTCCTCGGCGAGGAGAACACCGCCGCCCGCAACAGCGCCGGCTGGGAGGTCTGCCTCTCCGCCCTCGACGCCAAGGCCCGAGGCGAGCGCTTCCAGGGCCCGCACGCCGGCGTCACCACGCCCTGGAAGGAGTACTACCAGGGCTATCTCGACGCCGGCCTGCCCTCCGGCGCGCCCATCCCCGGCGCCTGACCCGTCAGGCCAGCTGCCGCCGCACCAGCTCGTGCAGCCGACCGCCGGTGTCGGCGAGCAGCTGGGCCGGCGCGCCCTGCTGGGCGACCTTGCCGTCCTCCATCACGATCACGCGGTCGGCGTCCATGACCGTCGACAGCCGGTGGGCGATCACGATCCGGGTGGCGTTGAGCTTGCGGGTGCTCTCGATGACCGTGCGCTGGGTGTCGTTGTCCAGGGCACTGGTGGCCTCGTCGAAGAAGAGGATGCGGGGGCGCCGGATCAGCGCCTGGGCGATCATCAGCCGCTGCCGCTGGCCGCCCGAGATCGCGCCGCTCCCGGCGACGATCGTGTGCAGCCCCATCGGCATCCGCTTGATGTCCTCCGCGAGCCCCGCCAGCTCGGCCGCCGCCATCGCCTCCTCGGGGGTGTACGGCTCGGTGCCGCAGATGACGTCCAGGATCGAGCCGGTGAACGGCTGCGCGTGCTGGAGCACCACCCCGCACTGACGGCGGACCGCCGACTGGTCGAGGGCGCCCAGGTCCTGGCCGTCGTACAGCACGCTCCCCGAGACCGGCCTGTCGAAGCCGATCAGCAGGCGCAGCAGGGTCGACTTGCCGCAGCCGCTGGGGCCGACGACCGCCACGAACTCGCCCGGGCGGATGTCGAAGGAGACGTCGTCCAGGACCAGGGGACCGTCGTCCGTGTACCGGAAGGAGAGGCGGCGGGCCTCGACGGCGCCGGACAGCGGGCCGGGGCGGGTGCTGGCGGTGCGCACCTCGGGGGCGGCCTCCAGGACCGGCCTGATCTCCTCGAAGAGGGGGAGCGCGGCCACCGCCGACACGAAGGAACCGGTCAGCGAGGTGACCGAGGTGAGCAGCATCGTCACCGACGTGTTGAAGGTGAGGAAGGCCGCCGCGTCCATGGCGCCCCTCGCCGGGCCCGCCAGCAGCATGAACATCAGGAGGGTGCAGACCGGGAGGTAGACCGAGCCCAGCACGCTGGTGAGGTTCTTGATCCGGCCCACCTTCTGCTGGAGCTCGCGGCTGCGCGCGAACTCGCCAGCCCAGGCCGCGTACGCGTAGTTCTCGGCCGCCGCCACCCGCAGCTTGGGCAGGCCCCGCAGGGTCTGGAAGGCCTGGTTGTTCAGCTTGTTGCCGAGCACCACGAGGCGGCGCTGCCAGCGCACCTGCCACAGCCCGAGCCCCAGGAACAGGGCGGCGATGACGACGAGCATGCCCATGGCCGCCAGCGCCATCGGCACGCTGTACCAGAACAGCAGGCCGAGGTTCATCGCCCCGACGGTCACCGACTGGACGACCACCGGGCCGACCCCCGCCAGCAGCCGGCGGATCGCGCTGACGCCCATCGCCGCGCTGGCCAGCTCACCGGTCGAGCGCTGGGTGAAGAACTTCGTCGGCAGCCTCAGCAGCCGGTCCCAGACGGCCGGTTGGAGGGTCGCCTCGATACGGCCTTCGAGGCGGAGGATCGTGAGGTTCTCCAGGAGCGTGAACGCGGCCGACACCACCGCGCTGATCAGCACCGCCAGGCAGACCTGCACGATCAGGTCCGTCTGCGCCTTCGGCACGTAGTCGCCCAGCACCTTGCCGGTCGCGATCGGCACCAGCGAGCCGATCGCCACGGTCACCAGCCCGGCCAGCAGCAGACTGCCGAGGTCGCCGCGCGTGCCGCGCATGCTGAACCGGAGCAGGCCGAGCGGACTCAGCGCCTTGTCGGGCAGCGGCCGGTAGAACATCACCGCGCGCGGCTCGAACTCCGCCGCGTTCGCTTTCTCGATCGGCGTCTCGCGGCCGGTCGCCGGATGGACGGCCACATAGCCGCCGCGCCGCCACAGCAGCGCGACGGGAGCCCCGGACAGGGCGCGGTGTCCGACCAGCGGGCCGACGTTGTCGCGCCACCAGTGGCCGTCGAGCCGTACCGCCCGGGTACGCACCCGGGAGGCCAGTGCCACCCGCTCGACCGGGTCGATGCGGTCGCTCTCGGTGCCGCTCTGCGCGGGCTCCGCGAGGGTGATGCCGGCGGCCTCGGCGACCAGTCTGCAGGCCGCGTAGGAGGCGTCGGCGTCGGCGGCCGTGGTGTGCTTGGCCCCCTTGCCGATGGAGGCGAGCAGGGTCCGGTCGGCCTGGGCGCGGACCGCCTCACCGGCCTTGATCCCGGCCGCCGTACGTGTCTCGTGGGTGCGCTCCAGCTGCTCGATCCACCGGTCCAGGGTGGTCAGCAGGCGGTACTGCTGGTCGACCATGCTCTGCCACAGCGCCGGGTCCATCAGCAGGTCGGCGGCCGCCTCCGCGCCGTACAGCGAGCCGTACTGCACACTGCCCGGCGGCACCTGCATCCAGAAGACCTCGTCGTCGGTGGGGGCCGCGGCCCGCTCGCCGGCGGTCATCGGGGCCTGGAAGAGGATCGACAGGCCGCGGCCGACGCCGAGGGCGAGGGCGTACTCCAGGGGGCTGGTGGCCGGCGGGACGTACTGGGGGTTGCCGTACTCGTCGTAGGACCAGGTCTGGGTGTGGGAGGGCTGGTAGAGCTCGCGCAGGCCGATGCGGTGCACGACGCAGTCGCGCAACGGGCGGGCCACCAGGGTGTGCTGCGGTCCCGCGACCGGGCCGAGCAGCAGGGAGCCCGCCTCCAGGCGGCCCAGGTGGTGCCAGTGGCCCTGCTGTTCGGCGTCCACCGCGAACAGGTCCAGGGCGCCGGACGCCACCAGCCACAGCGTCTGCGGGCCTTCGAGGTCCAGGCGGTTGAAGCCGGTGCAGTCGATCCGGGCGCCCAGTGAGCCGAACGCGCCGAGTACGAGGTCGCCTTGGTCCACGGTCGTCATCTCATCGCTCCCTGACCAGCGCGGCGTACGCCCCGCCGTGTGCCACCAGCTCGTCGTGCCGCCCGCGCTCCACGATCGTCCCGTGCTGGAGCACGACGATCTCGTCGCTGTCGCGCACCGTGCTCAGCCGGTGCGCGATCACGACGCAGGCGCAGCCGCGGCGGCGCAGGTTGTCCATGACGGTCAGCTCGGTCTCGGCGTCCAGCGCGCTGGTCACCTCGTCGAGGACCAGGATGCTCGGCCGTCGCACCAACGCCCTCGCGATTTCGAGGCGTTGGCGCTGGCCGCCGGAGAAGTTGCGGCCGTCCTGCTCGACCCTGCTGTGGATGCCGCTGGGCCGGCGCGTCACCACGTCGTACAGGGCCGCGTCCCGCAGCGCCTCCACCACCGCCTCGTCCGGGATCGACGGGTCCCACAGCGCCACGTTGTCGCGCACCGACCCCTCGAAGAGGAAGACGTCCTGGTCGACGAAGGAGACGGAGGCGGCGAGGGCGCCGCGCGGGATGTCCTCCAGGCGCTGCCCGTCGATGCGGATCACGCCCTCCCAGGGGGAGTAGAGCCCCGAGATCAGCCGGGAGACCGTGGACTTGCCGCTGCCCGAGCCGCCCACCAGGGCGACCTGGCGGCCGGGGCCGACGGTGAGGTCGAAGCCGGTGAGCAGCGGCTTGTCCAGCGGGCTGTAGCCGAAGGTGATGTTCTCCAGCTCGACATGGCCCTGGAGCCGCCGGGTGGAGTCACCGGCGCCGGGGCGGGCGTAGACCGGGTCCGCCTGGAAGTTCTCCACGTCCTTGAGGCGGGCCACGTCGGCCGCGAAGTCCTGGATACGGCCCGCGACGCCGTTGAGCCGGGTCAGCGGGGCGGTGAAGCGGGTCACCAGGGACTGGAAGGCGACCAGGAGTCCGACCGAGATGCCGCCCTCGACCGCCCGCATGCCGCCGATCCACAGGATCAGCGCGCTGTTGACGGTGGCCAGCGTCGGGGCCACCACGCCGAGCCAGGCGCTCGGCACCCCGAGCCGCTGCTGTTCCTCCAGGGTGCTCGCGTGCTGTCCGGCCCACCTGCGGAAGTAGCCGTCCTCGCCGCCGGTCGCCTTCATCGTCTCGATCAGCTGGAGACCGGTGTAGGAGGTGTTGGTGAGCCGGGCGGTGTCCGCGCGCAGCTTCGCGGTCCGGGTCGCGCGCAGCCGTACGACGAACCGCATCGCCACGATGTTCAGCAGGGCCACGCCGATGCCCAGGAAGGTGAGCTGTGCGTCGTAGGTGTAGAGGAGCACCGCGTAGAGGACGACGACCACCGCGTCCACACCGGCCGCGGCGAGGTCGCGGGCCAGGGTCTCGGCGACCTGGTCGTTGGACTGGAGGCGCTGGACCAGGTCGGCGGGGCTGCGCTGGGCGAAGAAGGTCACCGGCAGGCGCAGCAGGTGCCGCAGGAAGCGGGCGCTGGAGAGAGTGGAGGAGACGATGCGGCCGTGCAGCAGGTTCGCCTGCTGCAGCCAGGTCAGCACCAGGGTGAGCAGGACGCAGGTGCCCATCGCGGCGAACAGCACGGTGAGCAGCGAGGTCTGGCCGCCGATGAGGAACAGGTCGATGTACTGGCGGCTGAGCGCGGGCACCGCCGCGCCCACGACCACCAGCAGCAGGCTGGCCAGGACGGCGGCCGGCATGGTGCCGGCGGTGCCGCGCAGCCGGGCCGGCATCGCACCCAGGACGCCGGGCCGGCGGCCGCCCTTCTCGAAGCCGTCGCCCGGCTCCAGGACCAGCACGACACCGGTGAAGCTGCCGTCGAACTCCTCCATGGGCACGAACCGGCGGCCCTTGGCGGGGTCGTTGATGTAGACGCCCCGGCGGCCGAAGCGGCGGCCCATGCCGTCGTAGACGACGTAGTGGTTGAACTCCCAGAACAGGATCGCCGGCCCCTGCACGTCGGCGAGGGCGGCCAGGTCCATCTGCATGCCCTTGGCGGTGAGGCCGTAACTGCGGGCCGCCTTCAGCAGGTTGCTGGCGCGCGAGCCGTCGCGGGAGACACCGCAGGCGATGCGCAGCTCCTCCAGCGGGACATGGCGGCCGTAGTGGCCGAGGACCATGGACAGGGAGGCGGCGCCGCACTCGACGGCCTCCATCTGGAGCACGGTGGGCGTACGGACCGTCCGGCCGCGGCCCTTGGGGACCGGTCGCTTGGGCGGGGCGGCGCGCCGGCGGCCGCGGGTCTCCTGGGCGGTGGTCACGGGAGCAGCCAATCGACGGGACGCTGGTCGGCCAGCCGGATCGAACCCGAGGCCAGGGTCATGGAGTCGAGCTCGAAGGGGGGTCCGTCGGCCGAGGACCACTTGTAGCCGCTCTTCGTCTTTCTCGACGTGTCCAGCCGGACCAGGACGGCCACCGGGCGGCCCTTCCTGGTGAACTGCTCGCCCAGCTGGCTGTCCCCGAGGAACGCGGCGATCGACTGGGCCGACTGGGCGGCGCGGTCCACCGACTTCACATGGCCGCGCAGCACGCCGTACTCCTGCGTCGACACCGACGACACGGTCAGGTCGACCGGGGCGTTCGCCGGGATGGCGGAGGCGTTCTCCGCGGGGACGTACACCGTCGCGTACAGCGGGTCCGAGGTGTGGGCGACCTTCTCCACGGCGGCGACGTTCGCGCCGGTCTGGATGATCTGCCCGATGGTCGCGGCGAGCGCGCTGATCCGGCCCGCGGCGACCGTGCGCACGACCGAGTCGCCCTGGCCGGTGCGGACCTTGAGCACGGGGGCGTCGGCCGGCAGCCGTTCGCCCTGTTCGGCGAGGACCGCCGTGACCTGCCCGGCGACCGGGCTCTGCAGGATGTAGCTGCCCTGCCCGTGGGTGAGGATGGCCTGCGCGCTCACCGTGGAGGCGACCGAACCGGTCACCGCCCACACCGAGGCCGCCGCCATCACGACGACCGAGACGGACAGCGCGAGCCAGCCCTGCGGACGGGCGAAACGCACCGGAAGATCGAGCTCCTCCGGTGACTGGAGCTTGGCGAGGGCCTGTTGGCGGAACTGCACGGAACTTCCCTCACCTAGGGGAGAGGCACTGGTGAACAGGGTGTCTCAGAACACCCGAGAGTCCCGGGGCCGGGATCCGGCTCCGGGACTCAGCGGCAACGAGGTGCGATCAGAGACCGGCGACCAGGTTGGTGACCGGCTGCGTGTTGAGGCCGGTGACACCCTCGACGGTGCCGACGACCGTGTTGACCAGGCCGGAAACCGGGGCAACGCTGTCCACCAGGCCGGTGACGGTGCCGAGGGCGTTCAGGGACAGGCCGCCGGAGACGTTGTCGAGCTCGGCGTCGGAGATCTCGACGGTCTCAACCTGGGGGGTGGAGTTCATGATGGAACTTCCCTTCATATGGATATTCACAAGGGGGAGAGCGGCCCCCCGACGCCCTTCAGGGACGAACAACGGCCCTTGGGGGGACAGGCGGACGGCCGTGACCGCGGGCGCCGGGCGCCCGTTTCCGGGAGTCCTTGGCGGCCCCCGCGGTGCGATGGATCAAAGCACGCCCGAGGTCCGCGCTTCCAATCAACCAGGGGCCTCACCTGGGAACTTGGGCCACAGAAGGGCTCATCCGTGCAGGCGCGCGCACCGCTTGTCGGCGACTCCTTCACAAGCCGCACTACTTCGCCCCCGCCGCACGGCTTGCCCGCCCGGCGGCGAACCGGGCACTCCGGGCCAAGGGCACGGCAGGGGGCGCGCGGTTGTGCAGATCCACCGCTCCCCGTGACTTGCTTGGGTATGGGATGTGCAGATTCCCTGAAGCAAGGATCCCGGTCCGTGATCGCAACGGACCGTCAGTGATCGATTGCTGACCGTGTCGATCGGGTCCGCTCAGAGGTGCGCAGGCCGTGCTCGCCCGGCCCGCGAGCGCGCCCGATCTCTGATCGCTCATCGTGATGTGGGCGAAGCCCATCCGGCGGCCCGGTCTGGTCGGCACCGCTTCGATCAGGACATCCGAACCGGTCACCGCGTGCCGGAACGAGGTCGGCCGCCGCGCCGTCGGCATCGGCACGAAGCCGCCCCGGGCCGCCGGGGCGGCGACCACCGTCGCCGTGTCGGCCGCAGCCGTCAACTCCTGCCCGACAGCCCGCCGCCCTCCCCGGACAGCCGGTCCGACCAGGGCGGACGCGGAGTCGCCCGGGCCTCGCCCGGCGCCCCGACGGCCGGCCCGAGGCCGAGCGCCCGGGGGGCGAAGCCGACGGAGAGGATCTTGTCGGCTTCCGCGGTGCTCATCGTCATATGGGGGATTGCTCCCGAGGCGGCGGCCCGGCGCGCGGACCTGGCCCACCACGGGCGCGCCATGGCCGATTCATCACCGGGTCAAGGAAGTTGGGAACCGGAATTGAACGCACCACGTGACCCGCCCGTACCTATGGCCATCCAGGCGCCGCTCACGAACGACTGCCCCGCAACGGCAGGCACTCCGTCCCTTGGAGGTCGAGAAGTTTGAGTCACAAGCGAATTCCGAAGCGCAAGGCCGCTATCGCGGTGGGCGGTGTCGCCGCGCTCGGAGCTGCGGCGTTTCTGCTGCCGATGGCCAACGCGTCTCAGGACAACGCCTCCGGCGCCGCCGCAGCCCCCAAGACCCTGAAGGCAACGGGCGCCTCGGACCTCGCCGCGCAGCTCCAGCAGCTGCTCGGCCAGGCCTTCGCCGGGTCTTACTACGACAGCGCCAAGCAGCAGCTCGTCGTCAACGTCGTCAACGGCGACAACAACGTGATCGTCCAGGCGGAGCAGGCCGGCGCGGTCGTCCGCCAGGTGCAGAACAGCACCTCCGAACTGGCGGCCGTCGCCCAGACGCTGAAGACCAAGGCGACCATCCCGGGCACCGCCTGGGCCGTCGACCCGAAGACCAACAAGGTCGTGGTCAGCGCCGACAGCACCGTCACCGGCACCAAGTGGGACACGCTGGAGTCGACGGTCCAGAGCCTCGGCTCGAACATGGCGACCCTCAAGAAGTCGTCCGGCACCTTCAAGACCCTCGTCTCCGGCGGCGACGCGATCTTCTCCCAGGTGCAGAACGGCACCGTCCGCTGCTCCCTCGGCTTCAACGTCACCGCCTCGGACGGCACCCCCGCCTTCCTGACGGCCGGTCACTGCGGTGTCGCCGCCAAGGACTGGTCCGACTCCGAGACCGGCCAGCCGATCGCCACCGTGGACCAGGCCCAGTTCCCCGGCAACGGCGACTTCTCGCTCGTCAAGTACAACGACCCCGCCACCCAGACGACCAGTGACGTCAACATAGGCAACGGCCAGACCGTCGCCATCAACCAGGCCGTCGACGCCACCGTCGGCGAGACCGTGTTCCGGATGGGCTCCACCACCGGGCTGCACGACGGCCAGGTCACCGGCCTCGACGCCACCGTCAACTTCCAGAGCGAGACCGACCCCAACGGCGTCGACACCGTCACCGGTCTCATCCAGACCAACGTCTGCGCCGAGGCCGGCGACAGCGGCGGCTCGCTGTTCACCCAGGACGGCGGCGCGGTCGGCATGACCTCCGGCGGCAGCGGCGACTGCACCGCCGGCGGCGAGACCTTCTTCCAGCCGGTGACCGCCGCCCTGACGGCGACCGGTGCGACCCTCGGCGACGCGGGCGCGGGCGCCGGTGACGCCGGTGCCACGGCCGACCCGTCCGCCACCGCCGGCGACCAGGCCGGCGGCGACCAGATCGGCGGCACCGCCGACCCGTCCGCGACGGCTGTCGACCCGTCCGCGACGGCTGTCGACCCGTCCGCGACTGCCGTCGACCCGTCCGCGACGGCCGGCGACCAGAGCGGCACCGGCGACGCCACTGGTACCGGCGACGCCACCGGCACGGGCGACGCCACCGGTACCGGCGCGGACGGCACCTCGTCGTCCAACTGACCCATCGCGCGGCCCATCAGCGATTCCCGGCCGACGGTGGACGGTCCGGCCCTCCGGCGGGAGGGCCGGACCGAATCGTTTCCGGCGAGGGCCGGGCGAGGCTCAGTGTTCGGCCTCCGCCCGCAGCAACAGCACCGCGACGTCGTCGACACGCTCCTGCGCCGCCGCACTGTGCCGCACGAGCGTGTCGGCGAGCTTGTCCAGAGGCTGGTCGCCGCTCTCCGAGAGCAGTTCCCCCAGGTCGACCAGGGCGTCCTCGATGTCCACACCGGGGGACTCGACCAGCCCGTCGGTGTAGAGGGCGAGCACCGAGCCCGGCGCCAGCGACACCTCGGTCGTCGGGTACGTCGCCTCCGCGTCGATGCCCAGCAGCGGGCCCCCGGCCAGGTCGAGCACCCGCACCCGCCCGTCCGGACGTCTCAGCAGCGGCGGTGGATGCCCTGCCCGGGCCATCACCGCGCGCCCCCGCTCCGGATCCAGCCGCAGGTACAGACAGCTCGCGAACAGATCGGCGCCGGAGTCGATCAGCAGCCGGTTGGTGCTGCGCATCACCTCCGCCGGCGTCTGCCCGACACTCGTGAACGCCCGTACGCCGGTACGGATCTGGCCCATCAGCCCGGCCGCCGTCACGTTGTGCCCCTGCACGTCCCCGATCACGGCCGCCGCCAGCGGCCGGGTGGGCACCAGGTCGTAGAAGTCGCCGCCGATCTCCATGCCGTGCATGGCCGGCAGATAACGGGCGGCCGCCTCGATGCCCGCCGGCGGCGCCAGCGAGTGCGGCAGCAGAGCCGCCTGGAGACCGTGCGCCAGCTGGTTCTTCGCGTCGTAGAGCAGGGCCCGCTCCAGCGCCTGCGCGACCAGCCCGCCGAGGCTGGTGAGCACGGCACGCTCGTCGGCGGGGAAGGCGTGCGGCTCGGCGTAGGCGAGGACACAGGTGCCCACCGGCCGGCCCGACGCGATCAGCGGCAGATACGCCCAGGCCGCGAACCCGTCCGGGGTCTCGTTCCGGTCCGGATACAACCGCTCCAGCTGCTGCTTCGACTCGAAGAACGCCGGTACGCCGGTGTTGAGGACATGGGTGCCGGGCGTCCGCTCGGCCAGCGGAAGGCCGTCGAATCGCTCCACGGTCCGCGGATCCTCGTACCCGCGCTGCCCCAGCACGTGCAGCCGCCCGCTCCGTGACCCGAGGACCACCAGGGCCTGGCTGCCGACGGCCGGGGCGACCTCGTCCGCCACCAGCTGCACCACGTCCTGCACCCCGACGGCCTCCGTCAGCGCCCCGGTCAGGCTCAGCACCTGGGAGATGGTGACCAGCCGGGGGGACGGCGACGCATCCGCGCGCGGCGCCGCGCCCACCATCTCGGCGACCGCCCGCGCCCGGCTGATCCGGGTGGTCAGCCCGGTCGTGCTCGGATACATCCGGAACGACAGCCAGTCGCCCGGCGGCCTCAGCGCCACGAACGACGTCACATGCTGGCTGATCAGCGCCGCCCGGTAACGGTCCTCGTACATCGGGTCGTTCAGCCACGGCACCGAGACCCACGGCTGGGTGCCGAGCAGATCGTCGACGTGCACGCCGAGCAGCTCGGCCGCCGCCGCGTTGGCGAACGCGACCCGCCCGTGCAGATCGAGCGAGGCCAGCCCGTACGGCAGCCGCCCCACCATCCGCGCCGCCTCCACCGTGCCGAGTGTGCCCGCCACGCCCGACGGCGGCGCCGCCAGCAGATCCGGTTCGGCGGGCAGCATCCGGTTCTGCCGGGCGGCCCGCTCCAGCCGCACCGCCAGCCGGTCGCACGCCGCCGTCAGCGACTCCCGCTCCCGGTCGGAGAGCACCGTCGGATGGGCACCGGGCCAGGTCACGTACACCGCCCCGTACACCGTGTCCGCCGTCGCCACGGGCAGCGCGGCCAGCGCGAACGCGTACGGCAGTACCACCGCGATGCGCGGGTACCGGCGCGCCATGTCCTCCTCGCCGCCCACCCACACCAGCCGCCGCTCGCGCACCGCCTCCGCGACCGGGATCGGCGAGCTCAGCCCGACCCGCTCCCAGGGCGCCACGAACGCCCGGGGCAGACCCGCCGTCACCGCCATCTCCAGGACCGGCTCGTCCGCCGCCAGCAGATAGACCCCGCCGGAGTGCGCCTGGACCTCCTCCAGGATCGAGGCCAGCGCCAGCGACAACAGCGGCCGGCCGGAGCGGGGGTCGGCGGCCGCCGGCGCCTCGACGCCCGGCTCCGCTCCCGCCGGAGGCGCCCCCATCCCGTCGGACACGCCCGACCACCTCCTCGTCCGGCCGCGCGTCGCGTCCTCGGGATCAAGGCTCCCTCGTGGCGGCGACCGGCGCACGGCGAGAGCTGCGGCGACGCACGCACCGGGCTGCCTCCGGGTACCCCGTCCGCCCCGGCACATTCCCCCCTGGCCGAAGCACGCGGCAGGCGTACGGGCGCCGGGTGCGCGCCACCCAGGGCGGGACCGCGCCACGGAGCGGGCCGGCACGGGGGAGCCGCCGTTCGCGACGGCGCGTCGGACGGTGTCCCCGAGGCACCGGCGGTTCCGGTCGCGGCCCGGTCGCGGACCGTCATGTCCGTCACGAGACCGCCGTGCGAAGCGCACGGGACAGCAGATGTTCGGTGCGTTTCGGGCGCACTCGCCCCCCGCCCTCCACGGAACGGTCACAGGGGCTGCGCAGACGCCTCATAAGCGCTGTAATGGCGGCGTGGTCAGTGAGGGCGCTGCGGTACGCGGAACGAGAACCGATCGCGCCGAAATCGCCCTCGAAACGCTCACTGGCGATCCCGGCGCACCCGATCGGCTCCGCCGCGTTCTCGAACAGGCACTGGTGTTCGCCGGCGCGGCCTTCGCCGGGGTGTACACGCCCGGCGACGACGGCACCATGCTGCGCCTCGCCGAGTCGGCGGGCCTGCCCCGCACCCTGTACGGGCTGCGCGACGCCTACCCGGCCATCGGGCGGTCCCCGGCGGCCGAGGCGTACGGCAGCGGGCGGTCCGTCTGGCTCGCCCCCGACGAGCTGGCCGACTGCCCGGAGGCGCGGCGGACCCCGTCCCAGGAGTTCTGGCTCGCCGCCCTGCCGCTGCCCGGCGGCGCCGGACTCCTCGTCGCCGTCAGCGAGCGGGACGACGGATTCGGGCCCGAGGACCGCGCCTGCCTGCACCTGGTCGCCGACGCGATCGCCCTGCCCGCCCCGCTCCCCTCGGCCACCGACACCGGCGAGCTGCCCGCGGACGCCTTCAGCCTCGCCATGGACACCGGCCGGATCGCCGTCGGCGACGGCATCCTCGACCTCTTCCGGATGGGCCGGGACGAGTTCGACGGCAAGGTCGAGACGCTGCTGGGCCGTACCGTGCCCGAGGACGTGCCCGCCCTGATGTCCGTCGTCGAGGCCGACCACATGTCCATCGGCGACCGCGAGCTGGAGTTCCGGATCCTGCAGCCCTCCGGCCCGCCCAAGTGGCTGCGGCTGCGCGGCCGTCTGGTGCCCGGCGGCGAGGGGCGTCCGGCCCGGCTGGCCGGCACCGTCGCCGACGCCTCCACGTTCCGCACGGACGTCACCGACGTGGCCCGCGTCCAGCAGCTCGCCGCCGCCCTGGCCACCGCCGGCACCGTCAAGGACGTCAGCCAGGCCGTCGTCACCGCCCTGCGCGCGCCGCTCAAGGCGGACCGGATCGCCCTGGCCGAACTGGAGAACGAGCGCCTCGTCGTCATCGTCCTCGACCCGCCCGAAGCCGAGTCCTGGCCCGAACTCTGGCGCAGCGAGTGGCGCACCGAATGGCCCGACGCACCCGTGCGCTCCATGCCCACGCTCGCCACCGCCCTGCGCGAGGGCCGGGCCCAGATCTGGCCCGCGGCGGCCGCCCTGGAACCCGCGCTCGCCGAGGTCGGCCCCGGCGGCCTGGCCATCCTTCCGCTGCCCGCCGGCGGCCGGATGGCCGGCGCCTGCCTGATCGGCTGGGACAGCCCGCACGACTTCGGCCCCGACGAACGCGCCCTGCTCACCGCCTCCGCCGGCCTCGCCGGCGAGGCCCTGATGCGCGCCCATTCCTTCGACGCCGAGCACGAACTCGTCGGGATGCTCCAGCGCACCCTGCTGCCGCGCCGGCTGCCCGGCCTGCCCGGCGGCGAAGCCGTCGCCCGCTACCTGCCCACCACCGTGGGCCTGCAGGTCGGCGGCGACTGGTACGACGTGATCCCGCTGTCCGACAACCACGTCGCCCTCGTCATCGGCGACGTCCAGGGCCACAACGCGAGCGCCGCCGCCCTCATGGGCCAGATGCGTACCGCCCTGCGCGCCTACGCCGCCGAGGGCCACACCCCCGACGTCGTCGTCTCGCACGCGAACCGGCTCCTCCTGGACATGGAGAGCGACCTCTTCGCCACCTGCTGCTACGTCGACGTCGACATGGAGGACGGCACCGCCTGGTGCGTGCGCGCCGGACACCTGCCGCCCGTCCTGCGCCACCCGGACGGCACCACGCGGATCACCGAGACCGAGGGCGGCCCCCCGCTCGGCGTGCTCGGCCAGACCGAGTTCCCGATGACCCAGCTCAGCCTGAGCCCCGGCGCCATGCTCGCGCTCACCACCGACGGCATGGTCGAGTCACCCGACACCGACATCGACGACGGCATGGAGCGCTTCGCCCGCGACCTCGCCGGCACCGACCCCGCCCAGCTGGGACTGGCCGCCGACGCCCTGCTCGGCAACGCGCACCGCGCCGACGACGTCGCCCTGCTGCTGATGCGCTACGACGGCATGGCCGTACGCCCGCTGCGCGAGAGCTGGACGGTCTGGCGGGTCCCGGAGGCCGCCCGGCACGCCCGCCGCTTCAGCCGCCGTGTGCTGCGCTCCTGGGACGTGACCGACGAGGGGATGGACGCCGCCCTGCTGGTGGTCTCCGAACTCGTCACCAACGCCCTCATCCACACCGACGGGCCGGTCCGGCTCGACCTGACCCTGGTCGACCACCGGCTGCGGATCGCGGTGGCCGACGCCTCGCCGCGCAGCCCCGTGAAACCCACCAACATCGGCTGGGAGGCCACCGGCGGGCGCGGCATCCTCCTGGTGGAGGCCGTGTCGGCGGCCTGGGGGACCGTGCCGGCCAGCGGCGGCAAGCAGGTGTGGGCGGATCTCGTCCTGGAGGACTGAGCCCCGCCGGCCCCCGCTCTCGACAGGCGGCGCGGGCCGACCCTCCTTAGTGTCCTTGACGTGGCACACACCTTCGAAGAACTCGTGGCGAAGCACCGCGCGGCCGACGCGGCCCACGAAAAAGTCCTGGAACTGCGGGACACCTACGGGCCACCGGCCCGGCAGCAGTCGGGCGGCGCCCAGTCGGAGACCTACGAGACCGCCCTGCGCGCCTGGCGCGACCTGGCCCGCGACGAACTGACCGCGGTGAACGAGTTCGCCCGCGACGAGGGCCGGTCGAGGGCCGAGGTGGAGGCGGAGGTGGAACGCGCGGCGGCCTGGCCGGAGGACTCCTGAACCGCGGGACGAACCGGGCTGGACACCGTTACCGGGTACCTCGCGGTCACACGGCATCCGCCCCAGGGCCATACTGTCGTAACCCATCAGGAAAACAGAAGAACGTCTCAATCAGATGTTCACCTATAAGGTGTAGCGAATGAAGGCTTTGGTGCTATCCGGCGGTGCCGGAACCCGGCTGCGGCCGATCACCCACACATCGGCGAAACAGCTCGTACCGGTGGCGAACAAACCCGTGCTGTTCTACGGGCTCGAATCCCTTGCCGCCGCGGGCGTCACAGAGGTCGGGATGATCGTCGGCGACACCGCCGCCGAGATCGAGGAGGCGGTCGGCGACGGGTCGAAGTTCGGCCTGCGCGTCACCTACATCCCCCAGGAGCACCCGCTGGGCCTCGCCCACGCGGTGCTCATCGCGCGGGAGTTCCTCGGTGACGACGACTTCGTGATGTACCTCGGCGACAACTTCATCGTCGGCGGCATCAGCGGACTGGTCGACGAGTTCCGCGAGACCCGTCCCGACGCCCAGATCCTCCTCACCCACGTGCCCAACCCGCGGGCCTTCGGTGTCGCCGAGCTCGACGCCGACGGCCAGGTGATCGGCCTGGAGGAGAAGCCGCAGGAGCCCAAGAGCGACCTCGCCCTGGTCGGCGTCTACCTGTTCACGCCGGCCATCCACGACGCCGTACGCGCCATCAAGCCGTCCTGGCGCGGCGAGCTGGAGATCACCCACGCCATCCAGCACCTCATCGACCAGCGCGCCGACGTGCGCTCCACGGTGATCAAGGGCTACTGGAAGGACACCGGCAACGTCGTCGACATGCTGGAGGTCAACCGGACCGTCCTGGAGGGCCAGGAGCCGCGCATCGACGGCGAGGTCGACGAGGCCAGCCAGATCGTCGGCCGCGTGGTCGTCGAGGCCGGTGCGCGCGTCACCAACTCCCGGATCGTCGGCCCGGCCGTGATCGGCGCCGGAACCGTCGTCGGCGACTCCTACGTGGGCCCCTTCACGTCGATCGCCGAGAACTGCCGGATCACCGAGAGTGAGCTGGAGTTCTCCATTGTGCTGCGGGACTCCTCCATCGACGGGGTGGGCAGGATCGAGTCCTCGCTGATCGGCCGGCATGTCGAGGTGACCCCGGCAACCGGCACCCCCAGCGCCCACCGCCTCGTTCTCGGAGACCACAGCAAGGTGCAGATCCGTTCATGAATCTCCTCGTCACCGGCGCCGCCGGCTTCATCGGCTCCACGTACGTCCGCGGCCTGCTCGCCGCCGACACGCCCGACGCGCCGCACATCACCGTGCTGGACAAGCTCACCTACGCGGGCACGCTGACGAACCTGCCCGCGTCGCATCCGCGCCTGACCTTCGTGCAGGGCGACATCTGCGACGCCGAGCTGGTCGACAAGCTCATGGCGGAGGCCGACCAGGTCGTGCACTTCGCGGCCGAGTCGCACGTCGACCGCTCCATCGACGGCGCCGGCGCGTTCGTCCGCACCAACGTGGTCGGCACCCAGACCCTCCTGGACGCGGCCCTGCGGCACGGCGTCGGCCCGTTCGTGCACGTCTCCACCGACGAGGTCTACGGCTCCATAGAGACCGGCTCCTGGCCCGAGAGCCACCCGCTCCAGCCGAACTCGCCGTACTCCGCCTCCAAGGCCTCCTCGGACCTGCTCGCGCTGGCCTTCCACCGCACCCACGGCCTGGACGTCCGCGTCACCCGCTGCTCCAACAACTACGGGCCGCACCAGTTCCCCGAGAAGGTCATCCCGCTCTTCGTGAGCAACCTCCTCGACGGCAAGAACGTGCCCCTCTACGGCGACGGCAGCAACGTCCGCGACTGGCTGCACGTCGAGGACCACTGCCAGGGCATCGACCTGGTCCGCACCGACGGCCGGGCCGGCGAGGTCTACAACATCGGCGGCGGCACCGAGCTCAGCAACAAGGAGCTCACCGGGCTGCTCCTGGAAGCCTGCGGCGCCGACTGGGACCGCGTCGACCGCGTCGCCGACCGCAAGGGCCACGACCAGCGCTACTCCGTCGACTGGAGCAAGATCCACGACGAGCTGGGCTACACCCCCAAGCACGACTTCACCTCCGGCCTCGCCGACACCGTCGCCTGGTACCGCGACAACCGGGACTGGTGGGAGCCGCTCAAGGAGCGCGCCGCCCTGGAGTCCCGCAAGGAGCAGGAGAAGCACTGATGAAGTGGCTCGTCGCCGGAGCGGGCGGCATGCTCGGCCACGACATGGCCGAGGAACTCGCCCGCCGGGGTGCGGAGGTCGTGGCCCTCGGCCGCGCCGATCTCGACATCACCAGCGCCGACTCGGTGGCGTCGGCGCTCGCCGGGCACCGGCCCGACCTGGTGGTGAACTGCGCCGCGTACACGGCCGTCGACGACGCCGAGACCGACGAGGAGCGGGCCCTGCTGATCAACGGCGAGGGACCGCGCCTGCTGGCCCGTGCCGCCGCCCGGCACGGCGCCCGCCTCGTCCACGTCTCGACGGACTACGTCTTCGACGGCGAGGCCCGCACCAGCCCGTACCCCGAGGACCACCCCACCGCCCCGCGCACCGCCTACGGGCGCACCAAGCTCGCGGGCGAGCGGGCCGTCCTGGCGGAACTCCCGGGCGCGAGCGCGGTGGTCCGCACGGCCTGGCTGTACGGCACGCACGGTAAGAACTTCGTGCGAACGATGATCGAGCTGGAGTCCCGCCGGGACACCCTCGACGTCGTCGACGACCAGCGCGGACAGCCCACCTGGAGCGCCGACCTGGCCGCCCGGATCGCCGACCTCGGCCCCCGTCTCGGCCGGGACGACCGCGCGCACGGCGTCTTCCACGGCACCAACTCCGGTGCGGCCACCTGGTGCGAGCTGGCCCGGGAGGTCTTCCGCCTGCTCGGCGCCGACCCCGAGCGGGTACGCCCCACCACCAGCGAGGCGTTCGTCCGCCCGGCGCCCCGCCCCGCCTACAGCGCCCTCGGGCACGACCGGTGGGCCGAGGCCGGTCTGGAACCGCTGCGGGACTGGCGGCAGGCCCTCGCGGAGGGGCTGCCGCTCATCCGCAAGGAGATGTCCGCCTAAGGCACTTCGCACCAACGCGCCGCAGGGCGGCCGACGGCTCACCGAGCATGTCGGCCGCCCTGTGGTGTTTGGAAATACCGGAGCCCGGCGGTCTTTTTCACGGGCCGTCGTGTTCGCCCCTTGTGGACTGCCCCGCGTCACTACGATGATGCTTTGAATGTCTTGTGGGCCGGGTAGGGAAAGGATTTGTTCCGCGATGTCGATGCGAGCAACCGTGAAGTCCGTGCTGGGTGAGAAGAATGTGCGGAACCTGCGACGACTGAAGCGGCGGCTGTCCGCCCGGCCGGCCCAGCCGGCGAAGCCGACGGGGCTCGACGCGATCTCCGGCGATCTCAACAAACTCGCCCAGCACTTCAAGACCGACAAGTGGGGAATACACCGCTACACCCAGCACTACCAGCGCCACCTCGGACACCTGAGGAACGAGTCCTTCAATCTGCTGGAAATCGGCATTGGCGGCTACAACAGGCCAGGTCAGGGCGGTGCTTCCCTGCGGATGTGGAAGCAGTTCTTCCCGAAGGCGCAGATTTTCGGAATGGACATCCAGGACAAGTCATTTGTCGACGAGGACCGCATCACGACGTTCATCGGAGACCAGTCCGACCCGTCGTCCCTGAACTCGATCGCCGACAAGATCGGTGAGCTGGACGTCATCATCGACGACGGAAGCCACCGCAGTCCGCATGTACTCACGACCTTCGCCACGCTCTTCCCGCGTCTCAAGGACGGTGGCATCTACATCGTCGAGGACACGCAGTCGTCGTACTGGCCCGAATGGCAGGGCAGCGAGGACCTCGATGCCGCGCACACCAGTATGGGGATGCTGAAGCGGCTGACCGACGGCCTGAATTACGAGGAATTCGTGACCGAGAACTACCAGCCGACGTACACGGACCTCAATGTCGTCGGCGTGCACTTCTACCACAACCTGGTGATCATCGAAAAAGGCCGGAATGCCGAGGGCAGCAACAAGCGGAGCGCGCTGAAGCAGCGCTACGCGAAGTCCTGACACCACGCCGACCGACGGGGGGCCGGGCCACCGCCCGGCCCCCGTCGCGGTCAGCCGCGCAACCGCTCGTAGTAGGCCACGCAGTCCGCGTACGACGGCAGCAGCCCGGACGCCGCGGCCTCGGCCAGGGACGGTGCCTCCGCGTCCTTCTCCGACAGCACCGGCTCCAGACCCTCGGGCCACTCGATGCCCAGCTCGGGGTCGAGCGGGTCGATGCCGTGCTCGCGGCCCGGCGCGTACCCGGCCGAGCACAGGTAGACCACGGTGGCGTCGTCGGTCAGCGCCATGAACGCGTGGCCGAGGCCCTCCGACAGGAACACGGCGTGCCGGTTCTCGTCGTCCAGCCGGACTGCCTCCCAGCTGCCGAAGGTGGGGGAGCCCACCCGGATGTCCACGATCACGTCCAGCACGGCCCCGCGCACGCACTTGAGGTACTTGGACTGGCTCGGCGGCACATCGGCGAAGTGGATGCCACGCAGCACGCCCCGCCGGGAGACCGAGCAGTTGGCCTGCGCGAGGTCGAGGTCGTAGCCGAGGGCCTCGCGGAACTCCCCGGCCCTGAACCACTCGTGGAAGCTGCCCCGGTCGTCGGGGAAGAGCTTGGGCTCCTGGACCCAGGCGCCTTCGATGCTCAGCGGTCGCACGGTTCTTACTTGCCTTCCTGTCGTGCGGGCTTCCGGCCCCTGCCCAGGGCCCTGACCAGCGCGCGGCGCACCGGCAGCGGGAGCTTGCGGGCCAGTCGGCGGGCGACGCCCGGCCGGGCCTTTGGCCGGGGCGCGGCGGCGGCCTTGGCCTTCTTCGGAGCCGGCTTGGCGACCTTCAGGCCCTCGGGGGAGTTACGGACGACGAGCGGCAGCGTGAAGAAACGCGGCTCGGCGGCGTCCGCGACCAGGCACAGGGCGAGCCGCCAGCCGCCCTGCTGCAGCGACCGCACCGGCAGCGGGGCGTCCAGCACAGCACCGCCGCCCTCGGCGGGCGACAGCGTGGCCGGCACCTCCAGCACCTCGGCGGCGGGCTTCGGACCGGTCAGCCGGACCGCCGCCTTGACGTCGCCGGTGACGTGGAACGGCAGCACGGCGCGCAGCCGGTCGCCGGCGACGGTGAAGTCCTCGGGCCGGAACTCGCCGAAGCCGAGCCGCTTGCCCGCCTGGTCGACGTCCAGGGCGAAGTTGTTCTTGACCGTCCAGTACGGCAGCACCCGGTGGCCGCCGACGACACCCGGGACGGGCAGCGCGGGGAGCGGGTCCTTGGACACCGGGAACAGCCGGTGCTCTCGCGTCCAGCCGCCGATCGTCAGGCGCACGAACGCGTCCCACAGCCCGGGCGGCAGCGGGGTGCCGCTGGCGGCGGTGGCCGGGTTCACGGCGGCGGTGGCCTTCACGACCAGGCGGACGCGGTCCGGCTCGCCCTCCACGGGCAGCGTCTCGCGGGTGATCTCGACCGGCTGGAAGAACTGCGCGTGCGTCTCGCGCTCGCGCATCATCAGGTCGACCCTGGCCCTCGCGAAGCGGGCGGCGGTGCCGCGCTCCAGCCGGGCGATCGCCTCCGCGGCCGTGGCGGCCGGGCCCTCGGGCTCGGTGCCCGAGGTGTCGGCCGGGTAGGTCTTGGGCGCGCCGCCGACGGCGTACTCGGCGCTGAACTCGATCTTCAGGGCGTCGCCGTCCCAGGTGACGCTCTGCGCGGCCGTCGAGGGGGCGATGGCCGCCTCCCACTCGGCGACGGCGAGCACGTCCTCGTAGCGGCCGGCGCCGGCCAGCTCGGTGACCACTCGGTGGGCCGGCTCAAGGAGGACGAACACGGAGGGGCCCATGCGCTCGGCGATCACCTTGTGGATCTCGTCGAAGAGCTCCCTGCGGTAGTCGTCCGGCAGCTTCACGAACCGGTTGCCGCGCAGCCGCTCGCCCATCTCGCTGCGCAGCCAGCGGCGGAACATGAGGTCGCGCCGGTGGCCGGGCTCGGTGTAGCGCTCGACGACGTCGAGGGCCTCACGGAGGTTCGCGAAGTAGCCGACCGGGTCGAAGCGCTGGAAGCCGGCGTTGGAGGCGTCGTCCCGCTTGAGGTGGTAGTAGCAGACATAGTCGCTGAGCACGGAGATGTTCGACGCGCGCAGGTACGCCTCGGCGACGAAGACATGGTCCTCCAGCCGCCTGCGGCCCTCGGGGAAGCGCAGCCCGATGCGGTCCAGGAAGGACCGGCGCAGCATCTTGTGCGGGGTCAGGCTGTCCATCAGCGGGGCGTTCTCGACGGTGGCCCGCGGGTGGTTGCGCCGGAACAGCTCCACCGGCACCGGTCGGCCCTTGCCGGCCATCTTGCCGATGATCAGGTCGGCCTCGTTCTCGACGCCGTAGTTGTACATCCGCTCCAGGGCCTCGTCGCCCAGGAAGTCGTCGTTGTCGACGAACATCACGAACTCGCCCTTGGACGCGGCGATGCCCACGTTGCGGGGCTTGCCGGACCAGCCGGAGGGCTCCTGGTGGATGACGTGCACGTGCGGGTGCTCGGCGGCGACGGCGTCGAGCCGGGCCGGTGTCTCGTCGCTGGACCCGTCGTCCACGAAGATCACTTCGTACTCGTCGCTCGGCAGCGACTGCCGCAGCACCGAGGCGATGCAGTCCTCGATATAGGGCCCCGGGTTGTACACAGGGACGACAACACTGACTTTGACCGGCATCCGGCTTCCTAGCCCCCTGGGATAAGCCGCCCATTTGCCTGGACGGCATCTACTTGTGGGCGAATGCTAACCCGGCCCTGTCCTCGGGCGGATCCCGCCTGAGGGTAAGACCGGGTTGTGAAGCGTCATCCGTGCGTCAAAAGACCTGCTCAGACGGGGTCTCGGTCGTGGTCCGAGCCGCGGTGCCGGTCGCGGTCCGGGTCGCGGTCTCAGCCATGGGTCTTGGCGAGCAGCTCCAGGACCTCGGCCGTGCTGCCGGACTCGCCGAGCCGCGGGAAGATCCGCTCGACGCTGTTGCGGTGCGCCTCGGCGTCGGCGTCGGCCATCGCGTCCGTCGCGAGCGTCACGTGGTAGCCGTGCGCGTAGGCGTCGCGGGCGGTGGACTCCACGCCGATGCTGGTGGCGATGCCGGTCAGCACGATCTGGGTGACGCCCCGGCGGCGCAGCTGGACGTCCAGGCCGGTGCCGTGGAAGGCGCTCCAGTTGTGCTTGGTGACGTGGATGTCGCCGTCGCGGCCGGAGAGCTCGTCGACGACGACGTCCCAGCCCTCCGGGAAGGCGAGGCCGCGCGCCTGGCGCTCGGTGCGGCCCGGGACGGCGTCGGCGAAGTCGGCGGCGAAGGAGACCCGGACCAGGACCACGGGCAGGTCCTGGGCGCGGAAGGCGTCGGCGAGCTCCACCGTGCGGGCCACCACCTCGGGTCCGGTGTGCGGCTGGGTGGGCATGCCCACGATGCCCTGCTGGAGGTCGATGACGACAAGGGCGGTGCGCGGGTCGAGCGTGCTCAGAGACATGGGGCGGATCAGGCCTTTCGGGGGGCTTGACGGGGTTGGGGGGTGAGCCGGGCCAGCGAGCGGTCCGGCAGGGTGATCGCCAGCAGCAGTGCCGAGCCGGCGAGCATGAACAGGGCCAGGCCGTGCAGCCCGACCGTGGCGGCGCGGTGCGGGTAGAACGCCGCGGTGGCGGCGGAGGCACCCGGCGCGCCGAGGTGCATGAAGGTGCGCAGCAGTCCGGCGGCGGAACCGATCCGCTCTGGGTCGGCCTGCCGGTACAGCGCGGTCACCAGCCACACCGTCTCGTCGGGCGGGGCCCCGAAGGCGATGCCGATCGGCACCAGGGCCACCGCGATCATCGAGGAGTTGATCGGGTTCAGTACGGAACCCAGGACCATCGGCGCGATCAGCCGCCGGTCGAATCCGGCGGGGGCCGTGCGGGTGTCCTCGCGGGTGCCTGCGGTGAGCCTCGGTATCACGGGCGGGACAGTCGTTCCAGCAGCTCGATCGCGGTGAGCAGGGCCTGCCGCTCGTCCTCCGTGTACCGGTCCTGGAAGGCGCGGGCCAGCCACTCGTCGCGCGCCTGCCGGTTGCCCTCGACACGGGCCTGGCCGGCCTCGGTCAGGGTGACCAGCTGGCGACGGCCGTCGGTCGGGTCGGGGCTGCGGCGGATCAGGCCCTGCAGGTCGAGCGCGGCCAGGGTGGCCGCCATCGACTGCGGGCGCACCCCTTCCGCGGAGGCCAGCGCACTGGCCGTGGCCGCGCCGTGCTTCGACACCAGGGTGAGAGCCGACTCCTGCGACGGGGTGAGGTCCGCGTCCTGGGCGACCTCGCGGATACGGCGGCGCATCCTGCTGAACATCACGCGCAGGTCGCGCGCCGCGCGGGTCGCGGAATCGGAGATCTCTGCCATGCGCCCACCGTAGAACCGCCAGTCGCAACTGTCCAGCTGGAACTGTCCAGTCCGGACTGTTAAGCCTGGGCTGAAGATCTCGACGGGGGCCCTTGGCCTACGCTGGCCTGGTGCGCCTGCTCCTGACCTCCGACACGCACCTTCCGCTGCGCGCCAAGCGGCTCCCGGACCAGCTCCTCGCCGAGCTCCCGCGCGCGGACGTCGTCCTGCACGCCGGCGACTGGGTCGACGAGGCCACCCTCGACCTGCTGGAGAGCCGAAGCCGCCGCCTCATCGGCGTGTACGGCAACAACGACGGCCCGGGCCTGCGCGCCCGGCTCCCCGAGATCGCCCGCGCCGACCTGGGCGGCCTGCGCTTCGGGGTGATCCACGAGACCGGCCCCGCCCAGGGCCGGGAGGCCCGCTGCGCCGCCCGCTTCCCGGACCTGGACGTCCTGGTCTTCGGGCACAGCCACATCCCGTGGGACAGCGCGGCCCCGGGCGGCCTGCGGCTGCTCAACCCCGGCTCCCCGACCGACCGCCGCCGCCAGCCCGACTGCACCTACCTCACGGCGACCGTCGCCGACGGCGCCCTCGCCGAGGTGACCCTGCACCGGCTGCCGCCGCGCCGGCCGGCGCCGTGACGCGACGCACGGACGATCTCCGGGGGACCCGTCAGGGTGCGATCCCGACCCCGTCGATCCTGCTCCACCGCTTCTCCTGCGCCGCCGTCATGGCGGGCCAGTGCAGCCCGCCCGGCCGCGGCCGGACCCGGGAGGCGTAGGAGGCGGGGCGGAACTCCGGGTCGTAGAAGCAGCCCGTGGCGTAGGTCCGGTCGAACGCGGCGCACGAGTCCGCGATCGTCCCGGGCGTCGGCTTCCGGCCCGTGCGCACCCAACCGTCCAGCGCCGCAATGGAGTCGGCGTACTCCGCGTCGCTCAGCGCACTGTGCTCGGACTCGTGGGTGAACGTCTGCACGAGGTACCGGTCCCGGTGCGCGCCGCGCAGGGTGGCCCGGTAGGCCGCCTCGTGCTCCACGAACGCCGTCGGATCGTCGATCGCGTGCAGCGTGAGCACCGGGATCGACACCGTGCCGGTGAGATCACTGTCGTAGGACAGGTCGCGTACCGCCGTCGGATCGGCGCTGAACCGCCCGACCCCGGCGTTGAGCGCCTCGTCGTCGTGCGACCCCGAGTACCGCACGCCCTGGTTCGAGAACGGATCACGGCCGCCGAGCCGGTCGTGCACGATGTCCCGGAACGTGAAGACCGCGAACCGCAGATGCGACTCCAGGGTGCGCTCGGGGACGCCGGTGACGGCGAGGATGTCGTCGAGGTTGCGCTGCTGGAGGGCGGTGCGCTCCTGCGGGGCCGAGGCGTAGCCCGTGCACTCCTGGAGCCGGGCGCGCAGTCCGGCCGTCGTCAGCGTCGAGTCCGCGCGCAGCCCCTGCCACAGCGGGTACTGGGGTTCGGTCGGCCGGGGCATGTTGCGGCAGTAGTACTGGTAGACGACGCGGAGGTCGACGCGGTAGTCGTAACCCCGGGACCCGCCGCCGAGGACACCGCTGGTGAGCAGCGCCCCGTCGTAGGGTCCGCCCCGCCTGCCGTACACCTCGACGACCTTGGCGGCGACGTCCCCGCCCCAGGACTGGCCGTGCACATAAGTCCGCCGCGGCTGCCCGAAGTTCGCGACGAACAGCCGGCGCACGTTCTCGGTGTCCTCGGCGGCCATGCGGGTGCCGTAGCCGCCCCTGCGGTACGACGAACCCGCCCAGGCGTACCCCTCCTTCACCATCACCGACCAGCGGGCCAGGTCGTCGACGCTGCGCGCCGGGTCCGAGCCGGTGCCGAGGTCGGGGCCGCCGTGGGCGTGCACGACCAGGGAGCCGTTCCAGTGCTCGGGGACGGCGATGGCGTAGTAGGCGCCGTGCGCGTCCTGGCCGGTGTAACAGGTGGCCCTGCCGTCGAGTTCCGCCGGGCAGGAGACGGCGGCCGGCGGTGCTGTCTCCGCCTGCGCGGGAGGGGCGCCGGCGAAGGCGGCGGTGAGGGCCGCCGCCAGCGAGGCGAGCAGTCCGGTACGCCGGTGGCGGCTGGTCCGGCGGACCCGTGCGGGGGTTCTCGACCTGTCCAAGGCGCGGCTCCCTGTCCTCGGCGGCGCACCTTCGCGCCGTCCGCGGCGATGCTAGGGAACGGGCCGGGACCCGAACCATGGCCCGGGCGTTGTGTTCATAGTGTTCGGCGGACGGAACACCTCACCGGAGCCCCGCGCGGTGCCGCCGGCGCCGGCACAGCCGTGCCGCCGCCACCGTGAGCACGGCGAGCACGGCGGCCACCGCCGCGGCCCGCTTGGCCACCGGCACCCCGGCCGTACGCAGCAGGTCGAGCGGCTGGGCCGGTACGGCGTCCCCGAAGTCCTCGCCCGGCGGCTCCGGTTCGCCGCCGGGGCCGGGCGGTCGCTCGGCCAGCCGGGCCGCGAGGCAGTCCGCGAACTGTCCCACCAGCCGGTCGCCCACCTCCGACAGCACCCCGCGCCCGAACTGCGCGGGGCGGCCGGTCACCGTGAGGTCGGTGCGGACCGACACCGCGGTACCGCCGTCGCGTTCGGCGAGCGTCGCGGTGACCTTCGCCCTGGCCGTGCCCTGCCCGCGGGTCTCCCGGCCGCTCGCCACCAGCACCATCCGGTGCGCCGACCCGTCCTGCTCCTCGAAGACCGCCGTGCCCCGGTAGGCCACCGTGACCGGGCCGACCCTGACCTTCACCGAGCCGGTCACCGTCCTGCCGTCGTAGTCCTCGACCACCGCGCCCGGCAGACAGGGCGCGACCCGCTCGATGTCCAGAAGCGCGTGCCAGGCCTCGTCGACCGGGACGGGGACGGTGAACTCGTGGTGCAGTTCCATGACTCACTCCTCCTGGCGGTCAGCCTGGTCAGCGGACGGCGGGTGCGTGGATGGCGCCGGTGGTCGTGGCCAGGGGCGCACCCGTGCCGCCCCAGCGCAGGGCGACGATCTCGGCGGCGACGGACACGGCCACTTCCTCGGGGGTACGGGCGCCGAGGTCGAGGCCCAGCGGCGAGCGCAGCCGGGACAGTTCGGCCTCGGTGAGACCGGCCCCGGCCAGCCGCGCGCGCCGCTCGTCGTGGGTCCTGCGGCTGCCCATCGCCCCGATGTAGGCGGCCGGCCGGCGCAGCGCCTCCTCCAGCAGCGGCACGTCGAACTTCGGGTCGTGGGTGAGGACGCAGATCACCGTGCGCTCGTCGGTGTCCGTGCCGCTCAGGTAGCGGTGCGGCCAGTCGACGACGACCTCGACGGCCGCGGGGAACCGTTTGGGTGTGGCGAAGACCGGACGGGCGTCGCAGACGGTGACCCGGTAGCCGAGGAAGTCGCCGATGCGGGCCACCGCGGCCGCGTAGTCGATGGCGCCGAAGACCAGCATGCGGGGCGGTGGCGCGAACGACTGGAGGAACACCGTCACCGCGTCTTCACGGCGTTCGCCGTGCGGGCCGTAGTGTCTCAGGACTGAGGCGCCGAGCGCGAGTTCACCGCGCGCGTCCGCAGTGACGGCGACGTCCAGGCCGCCGGCCCCGAGACTGCCGGCCGCCCGGTGCGGCCAGACGGCGAGCGTGGCCCCCCGCGGCGCGGGTCCGTCCACCACCGTGGCCACGGTCACCGGCTCGCCCCCGGCGACGGACGCGGCGACCGCGCCGAACGCCGGGTCGGAGCCGGCGGTCACCGGCCGGACCAGCAGGGTGATCTCGCCCCCGCAGGTCAGCCCGACCGCGAACGCGTCCTCGTCGCTGTAGCCGAAGGTCTCCAGCCGGGGCTCGCCGGTCGCGACGACCTCCTGTGCCAGCTCGAAGACGGCGCCCTCGACACAGCCGCCGGACACGCTGCCCACCACCTCGTCGTCCGGCCCCACGGCCATGGCCGCACCGGGGCCGCGCGGCGCGCTGCGGCTGACCGCGACCACCGTGGCCAGGCCGAACGGGATCCCGGCCGCGTGCCAGCCGGCCAGCGTCGGCAGAATCTCACGCACCGTCCGCTCCCTTCCCCGGTACCGCACCGTCCCGCGCCCCGCGCACCACCGCGGCGAGCCGCTCAAGGGCGGCCAGACTGTGCCCCGCCACGAAGGAGTCGACGCTGGGCAGCGCCGCCGCCATCCCGGCCGCCAGCGGCGCGTAACCGGGCCGCGCCTTGCGCGGGTTCGCCCAGACCACCTGGTGCGCCAGGGCGTGCAGCCGGCGCATCTGCCGGCCGAGCAGCTCCGGATCGCCGCGCTCCCAGCCGTCCGAGAGCAGGACGACGATCGCGCCCCGCGCCATGCCGCGCTGCCCCCACCGGTTGAGGAACTCGCGCAGCAGCTCGCCGAGTCGGGTGCCGCCGCGCCAGTCCGGCACGGCCGCCGCGACCTCCGCCATCGCCAGATCGGGGTCCCGGTGCGACAGCTCGCGGGTCACCCGGGTCAGCCGGGTGCCGACGGTGAACACCTCCGTGCGGCCCGCGCGCACCGCCGCGTGCGCGAACCGCAGCAGCGCGTCGGCGTACGGCCCCATCGAACCGCTCACGTCGACGAGCAGCACCACCCGGCGCGGTCGCGCCACCCGCGCGTGCCGCCGCAGCAGGGCAGGCTCCCCGCCGCGCCGGAGCAACTCCCGTACCGTGCGCCGCGGATCGACCTCCCCGCGCCGGGCGGGTCGGCGCCGCGCCGACCGCCTGGTCTGCCCCTCCAGCGTGAACGCGGCCAGCAGACGGCGCAGTTGGGCCCGCTCGGCGGCGTCCAGCTCGGTGACGTCACGGTGCCGCAGCACCTCGGCGGAACTGGCGAGGACGGCCGTGGGCGGACCCGGCGGCTCGCTCCCGCCACCGGCACGGGGTGCACCGGCCGCCTCCCGCACCACGAGCCGCAGCCGCGGCGAGGGGGCGGTGCGCACCGGCTGCCGGACGGGTGGTGCGCCGACCGCCCCGAAGTATGCCGCGAACACCCGCTCGTAGCGCTCCAGGTCGTCATGGCCGCCGCACAGCGTCGCCCGCCCCGCCCAGTACACGTCCGAGCGCAGCCCCGGCCGCAGCGCGGCCACGGCGCGCAGGAACGCGTACCCGCGCTCGGCGCTCGCGTCCACCCCCGCCGCCCGCAACGCCCTGACGAAACCGAGCAGTACGGCATCCGCCGGCACCCCGGCCGTCCTCGCCGGTGACGCGCCCATGCCCGGTCACCCGCCCCGGGCCGCGAGGACCGCCGAGAGATCGAGCCCCCGCGCCCGCTCGGTGTCCTCCCGGTACTTCAGCACCGAACCCAGCGTCGCCACGGCCAGGTCCGCGTCCACCTCGCTCGCCCCCAGCGCGTCCAGCGCCTCCGCCCAGTCCAGCGTCTCGGCCACCCCGGGCGGCTTGACCAGGTCCGTGCCGCGCAGCGCCTGCACCAGCGCGGTGACCTGCTCGGCCAGCCGGGCCGACACCTGCGGCAACCGGCTGCGCACGATGGCCAGTTCGCGGGCGAAGGACGGGTGGTCGAACCAGTGGTAGAGGCACCGCCGCTTCAGCGCGTCGTGCACCTCGCGGGTCCGGTTCGAGGTCAGGACCACCACCGGCGGCACCTCGGCCCGCAGCGTGCCCAGCTCGGGGATCGTCACCGAGTACTCGGACAGCAGCTCAAGGAGGAACGCCTCGAACTCGTCGTCGGCCCGGTCGATCTCGTCGACCAGCAGGACCGACGGATGCTGCTGGAGCGCCAGCAGCAGCGGCCGGGCGATCAGGAAGCGCCGGTCGTACAGCTCGCTCTCCAGCCGGTCCGCGTCCTGCACACCCGCCGCCTCGGCGGCTCTCAGATGCAGCAGCTGACGGGGGAAGTCCCAGTCGTACAGGGCCTGGGAGGCGTCGATGCCCTCGTGGCACTGGAGCCGGATCAGCGGTGCGCCCAGCGCCTCGGCGAGGGCGGCGGCGAGCGCGGTCTTGCCCACGCCGGCGTCACCCTCGCAGAACAGCGGCCGGTGCAGTCTCAGGGCCAGGAAGCAGGTGACGGACAGCCCTTCGTCGACGAGGTACCCCGTCTCCGCCAGGCGGGCCCCCACCTGCTCAGGGTCTTCCATCGGGGGAATCGGCGCTCACCCCGTTCCGCCGGCGGCCAGCACGGCCCGCCTGGTCAGCACCCGTGCGAGGTGCTCCCGGTACTCGGGCGAGGCCGACAGATCCTGGGAGGGCCGGGTGCCCTCGGCGGCGGCCTCGGCGGCCCGGGCCACGGCCTGCGGGCCGTCGGCACCGGACAGCGCCTGCTCGGCCGCGGTGGCCCGCAGCGGGGTGGAGCCCATGTTGGTGAGCCCGATGCGCGCCTCGGCGATGTGCCCGTCGGCGCGCCGCACCAGCGCGGCCACCCCGACGATCGCCCAGGCCTGCGCGACCCGCTGGAACTTCTCGTAGTGGAAGCCCCAGCCGTCGGTCTTCGGGATCCGCACCTCCACCAGCAGTTCGTCGGGGGCGAGCGCCGACTGCAGGTAGTCCACGAAGAACTCCCGGGCCGGGATCACGCGCCGGCCGCCCGGGCCCGCGGCGACCAGTTCGGCGTCGAGGGCGAGCGCCACGGCGGGCAGGTCCCCGGCCGGGTCGGCGTGCGCGAGGGAGCCGCCGAGGGTGCCCCGGTGCCGTACGGCGGGGTCGGCGACGGTGGCCGTGGCCTCCGCCAGCAGCCCGGCGTGCCGCCGCACCAACGGGTCGCGGAGGACGTCGTGGTGTGTGGTGAGCGCGCCGATGACGAGGGTGTCGCCGTCCTCGCGCACCCCGCGCAGCTCCGGGATCCGGCCGACGTCGACGACCAGCTCCGGGAAGGCCAGCCGCAGCCGCAGCAGCGGCAGCAGGCTCTGCCCGCCGGCCAGCACCTTCGCCTCCTCGCCCGCGTCGGCGAGCGTGCGCACCGCCTCGCCGACGCTGCTCGGACGGGCGTACTCGAATGCCGGGGGAATCATGCCGACGCCTCCTTCACCGCTCGCCACACCCGCTCGGGGGTGCACGGCATCCGTACGTCCGTCACGCCCAGCGGACGCAGCGCGTCCACCACGGCGTTGACCACCGCGGGCGTCGACGCGATCGTCCCGGCCTCGCCGACCCCCTTGACGCCCATGGCGTTCGAGGCCGCCGGGGTCTCCGTCCGGTCGGTGACGAAGTCCGGCAGGTCGGCCGCCGACGGCACGAGGTAGTCGGCCATGGTCCCGGAGACGAGGTTGCCCTCGTCGTCGTAGACGGCCTCCTCGTACAGCGCCTGCGCGATGCCCTGCGCGAGACCGCCGTGCACCTGGCCCTCGACGATCATCGGGTTGACGACATGGCCGACGTCGTCCACGCAGACGTACGACCTGATCCGGGTCCGGCCGGTTTCGGTGTCGACCTCGACCGCGCACAGGTGGGTGCCGTGCGGGTAGGAGAAGTTCTCCGGGTCGACCACCGTCTCGGCGTTGATGGACGGTTCGACCCCGTCGGGCAGGTCGTGGCCGGTGAACGTCTCGAAGGCGATCTCCTGGATGGTCTTCCGCGCCTCCGGCGAGCCCTTCACGGCGAACACGCCGTCCGTGAACTCCAGGTCCTGCTCGCTGGCCTCCAGCAGGTGCGCGGCGACCTTCCGCGCCTTCTCGACCACCTTCGTCGCCGCCCGGTGCACGGCCTCGCCGCCGACGGACAGCGACCGCGAGCCGTAGGTGTCCATGCCCTGCGGAGAGGACCGGGTGTCGCCGTGCACCACCTCGACGTCCTCGAACGGCACGCCGAGCACGTCGGCCGCGATCTGGCTCCAGCAGGTCTCGTGGCCCTGCCCGTGCGGGCTGGTGCCGGTGACCACCTCGACCTTGCCGGTGGGCAGCATGCGGATGCTCGCCGCCTCCCAGCCGCCGGCCGCGTACCTGAGGTCGCGCAGCACCCGGCTCGGCGCCAGCCCGCACATCTCGGTGTACGTCGACACGCCGATGCCGAGGCGCACGGTGTCGCCGCGTTCGTTGCGCTGCTGCTGCTCGGCGCGCAGCTCGTCGTACCCGAACAGGGCGAGGGCCTTCTCGGTGGCCGCCTCGTAGTTGCCGGTGTCGTACGTCAGCCCGGCGATCGAGGTGTACGGGAACTCCTCGTGCCCGATCCAGTTCCGGCGCCGCAACTCCACGGGATCCAGGCCGAGTTCGGCGGCCAGCTCGTCCATGATCCGCTCGATGGCGAAGGTCGCCTCGGGGCGTCCGGCGCCGCGGTAGGCGTCGGTGGGGGTGCGGGTGGTGAAGACGCCGGTGCAGTTGAACTCGTAGGCGTCCATCTTGTAGATCGCAGGGTACATGAAGGCGCCGAGGATCGGGATGCCGGGGGTGACCAGCATCAGGTAGGCGCCCATGTCGGCGGTCAGGTCCACCTTCAGGCCGAGCAGCCTGCCCTCGCGGGTGGCGGCGACCTCGATGTCCTGGATCATGCCGCGGCCGTGGTGGGTGGCGAGGTAGCCCTCGGAGCGGGACTCCGTCCACTTCACCGGGCGGCCGAGCCTGCGGGCGACGGCGAGCGCGACGGCCTCCTCGCCGTACACCTGGAGCTTGGAGCCGAAGCCGCCGCCCACGTCCGGGGCGATCACCCGGAGCTTGTGCTCGGGGATGCCGGTGACGGTCGCCAGCATGATCCGCAGGATGTGCGGGATCTGGGTCGCCGAGTAGACGGTGTACTCGCCGGAGGCGGCGATCGGGGTGACCATGACAGCGCGCGGCTCCATGGCGTTGGGGATCAGCCGCTGCTGGTGGTAGCGGCGCTTGAGCGTTACGTCGGCGCGCTGCCGTGCGGACTCGAAGCTCTCGCCGGTGGCCAGCGGCCAGGTGTAGCAGCGGTTGGTGCCCTTGTCGGAGTGGACCAGCGGGGCGTCGTCGGCCAGCGCGGCCTCCAGGTCGAGGACCGGGGGCAGCGGGTCGTACTCGACCTCGACCGCCTCCAGCGCGTCGGCGGCGGCGTACCGGTCGCGGGCCACCACGACGGCCACCGGGTCGCCGGCGTGCCGGACCTCGTCGACGGCGATCGGCGGGTGGTCGGGCAGCACGATGTCCTCGGTCACCGGCCAGGCGCAGGGGAGCGAGCCCAGGCCTTCGGCGAGGTCGGCGCCGGTGAACGCGGCGATGACCCCGGGGCGTTCGAGGGCGGGGGAGACGTCGACCCGGGTGATGCGGGCGTGTGCCATGGGGCTGCGCAGGACGGCCAGGTGGAGCAGTCCGGCGACCTGGATGTTGTCGGTCCAGTTGGTCTGGCCGGTGATCAGCCGGGCGTCCTCCTTGCGCAGCCGGGAGCGGCCGATCTCGTGTGCTGCGGCTTTCACGGCCTGGTCGGTCATGCCGTGGCCTCCTCGGGTACCTGTTGCCCGGAGGCGGCGAGCACCGCGCGGACGATGTTCTGGTAGCCGGTGCACCGGCACAGATTGCCCTCCAGGGCCTCCCGGACCTCGTCGGAGGTGGGGTGCGGGTTCTCGCGCAGCAGATCCCGCGCGGCCATGATCATCCCGGGGGTGCAGTAGCCGCACTGCAGTGCGTGCCGCTCGTGGAACGCGTGCTGGAGTGCCGTCCACTCCCCGTCCTCGGCCAGTCCCTGGACGGTGGTCACCGTGCCGCCGTCCGCCTGTACGGCCAGTACCGAGCAGCTCTTGACGGTCGCCCCGTCCAGGTCGACTGTGCACGCGCCGCAGTTCGAGGTGTCGCAGCCGATCGGGGTGCCGGTCAGGCCCAGAACGTCGCGCAGGTAGTGGGCCAGCAGCAGACGGGGTGCCACCTCGTCCTCGTAGGGCGTGCCGTCCACCGTCACCTTGATGTGGGTCATGTGGCCTCCAGACCGTGCGGGCAGGAGCGAGGGAAAACGGGGTGTATGAGTCATATGGGCGTGATGTAGGTCACTCTATGACCGCGCCCTGGAGGCGGCGAGCGCTGCGGCAGGGCTTTTGTTGAGCGTTAGTCCATTGCCGCCGTCCTGCTGCACTGCTCCTCACCCGGCGTCACCGAGAGAGGACCACCGATGCGCGCTGCGTGCATGTCCACCGAGGAAGGAATCCCACCCATGCCGAAGGACATCACGCCCAGTGCATCTGCTCAATCTCGGAATTCTCGCGCATGTCGACGCAGGTAAGACCAGTCTGACCGAACGGCTGCTGCACACCGCCGGCGTCGACGACGGCAGTACCACGACCGACTCGCTGGCCCTTGAGCGCCAGCGCGGCATCACCATCAAGTCCGCCGTCGTGTCGTTCCCCCTCGACGGCGTCACCGTCAACCTCATCGACACCCCCGGGCACCCGGACTTCATCGCCGAGGTGGAGCGGATCCATCCAAAGGGATCAGAGGCGCCGCTGATCAGGCAAGTCCGCGGCCCGCGGGGGCCTGGAGCCGGTCGTCGGCTGGCCTGATTCTCGGGCCGTCACGGATACCCGCAGCATGGAAAAGACCCGAACGCCGTCGTTTCGCGGAGGCGAACCGCGATGACTCTGCCCGTACACCACCGGCCCGGCCATCTCATGGAACGAGCGGTCCTCCCCTCCCCGGGCTGGGTCGAGCCGATCGCCGCCGTGTTCGACGACCTCTTCCAGCGGATGAGCCGGTTCCTGGAGCAGGCCGCCGGTGTCGCGCCCTCCTTCAGGGCCTTCTCGCCCCTCGGCCGCGTTCAGCACCCGCGCCTGCCCGGCGAAGTGTTCCACCTTCCCCGGCGGCACACCTTCCAGCCACTTCGCCGCCGGCCCCAGCAGCTCCAGCCTGTCCAGGCAGGCCGGATGCTCGCGCAAGTACGACACTGACGGCGCCTTCGCCAGCCGCTTCAGCCCGTCGTACCGGCTGCGCGACCCGGTCACCACCCGCGGCAGCCCGAGGATACGTTCGGTGTTCACGCTGTCGACAACATCGCCAAGACCAGCCGGGTGATCCGGGACGCACTCGAACACGGCCTCCGGATCTGGGGCATAGCCGATACCCCGCTCCTACCGGGAACTCGAAGCCGCCCTGCCGAGCTGGTCCAGGACCTGACAGGCCTGGGCGATGCCGTCCTCGGCTTCCAGGGCCCGGCCGAGTCGGCGCGCGGTCTCGGTGTAGGGGGCATGCCGGGTGAGGGCGTGCAGGCGATGGACGAGGGCGGCAACGGTGAGCTTACGGATCGGCAGAGGCGCGGGCCCCGCGCCGAGTTCGTGCACCCGTGCGGCCCAGTAGGGCTGGTCTCCGAAGAACGGGCAGATCAGGGAGGGTCTTCCGGCGCGCAGTGCCGAGGCCGTCGTGCCGGCTCCGCCGTGGTGGACGACAGCGGCCATCCTGGGAAACAGCCAGTCGTGGGGGGTGTCGCCGACCACGAGGATGTCGTCCTCGCTGGTGGCCGGGTCCCCCGGCAGCACTCCACGCAGGTTCGCCCGACGCAGGGCCGTCCGTACGAGGGCGTCGGTCGCCTCGGGGTCGCCGGTTCTCATGCTGCCGAATCCGACGTAGACGGGCGGGGGGCCGTCGGACAGGAAGGCAAGCAGTCGCCGCGGGGGGTTCCACAGCGGCCGATCATGGTGCCAGAAGCCGGTGACGTGGACGTTCGGTCCCCAGTCGAACGGCCGCGGCACGGCAGTGGGGCTGAACGCACACAGCACGGGGGCTTGCCGAACCTGCCGGAAGGGGGCCGACAAGGAGAGCGCTGGGAGGCCCAGGCTCTCCCGGCGCCATGCGTTGACGAACCGCCGGAACACCATCCAGGACCCGAGGTCGACGGCACCGAAACTGAGCCGGTTGCCCACGCCACCCAGCATCCGGGCAGCCGGTGCAAACGGGTGCGGAAAGACCTTCGTGGGCTGGCTCGGCTGGAAGTGAATGACGGCGTGCGGGACCTGGAGGTACTGGCTCAGGTGAAGACCGAGGAAGCTGAAGGTTGGTGCCAGAACCAGGTCAGCTCCCTTCGCGCCGACCTGCGTCTCCTCAAGCATCGACATCATGCGGGGTCGTAGGACCCGGTCCATACGACGGATGAACGCCACCGGATTCCTTCGTCCGGCGAGGAGTTCCTGCCCCTCGGCCGACTCGATGATCTCCACCGGGTCGACCGGAAGGGGATGAAGATCCAGGCCCGCCTCGGCGATCAGACGCCGATAGCGGAGGCTGGCCAGGATCCTCACCGTGTCGCCCCGACGGAGCAGTGCTCGCCCCAGTGCCAGGCAGGGCTGGACGTCGCCGCGGGATCCCGCGGCGAAAATCACCACTGTCCGCATGAAATCACTCCCCGATCGACTTCATGACCGACGGCCAGATGCTGTGCAACTCCGCCTGCCAGTACGGCCAGGAATGCGTCCCCGGCGTGTACAGATGCGTCGTGACGTCGACGCCCTCAGAGCGGAGCGACCGCGCGAATCTTTCGATCTGCCCCCACAGGGGTGCCTCGCCCAGCACGCTCACCAGCACAACATCGGAGGGGCGTCCCGTGTCCAGCGGTCCGGGCTGGCCGCTGCCCGCGGAGAGATGGACGTGCATTCCGCGGAAGGCGCGCGGCATTGCAGCAGGGGTGTGGGCGTGCCAGACTTCGTCGTTCTTCACCGGGTCGCCCCAGACATCTTTGATGTCGATCCCCTCGTTCCCGGTACCAAGGGCGAGTTCCAGGCGCACGGCAGGGTCGTTCAGATCCACGTAAGAGCTCATTGAGGCCACGTAACGGAACATCCCCCGGTTGTGCGCCGCGTAGTTGAGTGCGCCGAAGCCTCCCATGGACAGTCCCACGACGGCTCGTGAGTGGCTCGCACGGAACTTCTCCTCCATGAGCCGCACGAGTTCGCGGGTGTGAAAGGTTTCCCAGCGGGGAGCACCGGCGAACCAGTCACTGTAGTAACCGTTCCTTCCGGCGTCCGGCATGACGACCAGCACGTCAGAGTCTTTCGCCAACGCTTCCACGTCTGTCTCGCGTGTCCAGGACGTGTAGTCGTCGTCGCCGCCGTGGAACAAGTAGACAACTGGAAAGGTGGTTGTCGGCTTTTCTCTCCAGTGCGCGGGAAGAATGACGCGGACCGGGATGGACATTCCCATCGCCGGAGAACTGACCATGAGATCGCGCATCCGGTTGTCAATGACCTTCACGTCAGTGACACGAGCCTCCGCATGGTGAGGCCGGGGCGAGGCGTCCGGTTTCCACTCGGCCGCGTGTGCCTCGGTCGAGAGAAGAGCCGCGGCGAGCCAGAGACAGACCAGATTTCTTTTCGCGTACTTCAGAAAGTGACCCGCACATGCGGGAGCATGACGAAATGCGTTGATCACCACCAGCAGACACCCCGTTCCACGGAGGGCAAAGGTCCGTACAGCCGTACAGCCGAGCAGCGTTCGCGGGGTACCGGGCTCGGCGTCACCCGCTCGCAGGCCGTGCTCTGGTGGGCGAAAAGCGGCTCTGGTGGGTGAAAAGTGGTTGCGCCTGTTCCACGGGGAGCCCCGCGGAACAGGCGTGGTGCGCCGATCATCGGGGGGGCCACCCCATAGCCCGGGTGACGTGCTGCACGATGGTCTGGACGTGCGGGGGGTCGATGACGGACAGATGGTCGCCGTCGACCGGGACGATCTCGAGGGTGTGGCACAGGGCCGCCCACCCGAGGTCGGTGTCCTGCCGGAGGTAGCGCGGGTCCAAAGCGGTGGTGAGCTGTTGCGGTTGCTTGGCGCGATAGAGCACTACGTGGCCCTCCTGGGGGCGGGGGACATACCGTTCGCCCACGCGGGCGTCGATGTACGAGGTCCGTTGGTGCTCCATAATCCCTGGGCTCATGTCGAGTCCTGCCTCGGCGACCAGACGCATGACAACGTCGATCCGCTGATCGTCCGGGGTGGCCGCCAGCTCTTCGTAGGGCAAGTCGAGGCGGTGTCCGTACGTCTTCTCGATGTATTCGGCGAAACGACCGAAACGCTCTAGCAGGAACTCCCGTGATTCCGGTTGCGGCAGGACGGGGGGCAGGATGGTGTCGATCAGCCCGAGAAACTCGATGTCCTGTCCTTCTTCCCGCAGTTGAAGCGCCACTTCGTAGGCGAGGCATCCTCCGAAAGACCAGCCGAGCAGGTGGTAGGGCCCTTCCGGTTGGATGTCACGGATGAGTGTGCGGTAGCGGGCCGCCTTCTCCTCCATGGTGCTCAGCCGGTCGACGCGTTCCAGGCCGTACACGGGCTGTTCGGCCGGCAGCAGCCCCGTCAGTGGCAGGTAGACGGAGGTCGGGCCACCGGCGGGGTGGAAGGTGAACAGCGGGGGCCGTTCCGACCCGGGGAGTGGGGGGCGCAGGGTGGTGAGTGCCGACCTGCCGGTTCGGTTGACGACGGGCCGGATCAGTTCGGCGACGGCTGCGACGGTGCGCTGGGCGAGGACGGCGTCGGCCGTCAGGCTCAACTCGGTGTCGTCACCGAGGCGCCGGCGAATGACGTCCACCATGGCCGCGGCGGCGGCCTGGTCTCCGCCGGCGGTGGTGAAGTCCTCCCGGATGTCCCTCGGCCCTTGCCGCAGGACTTCGGCCCAGGAGCTCGCGACCAGCCGCTCCGCAGTGTCCCTGGGGCCGAGGAAGCTCGGCAGCGTGAGTGTGGACGGCTCGGCCCGGCGAGTGTCCTCGGGCGCCGTGGGCTGGGAACCGGCCGTCGGCTCCGTGGCGTCCAGTCCAAGTTGTTCGAGCACCGCGCGACCGATTTCACGCAGGCTGGCGCCGCGCAGCAGTCGGGGGGCGGGCACGTCGATGCCGAAGTCCTGGCGGATCGTGTTCTGGATGCGTACCGCCACCAGGGAGTCCAGGCCCAGGTCGGTCAGCGGGACCGTCTCGCCGAGTTCGGCGGCCGCGAATCCCATGACGGCCGCCGTTATCCTGACCAGGCGTGCGTACACCTTGTCTGCGGCGGAGCTGCCCAGAGCCCCGATGCCCTGGGGGCCGACCCAGTCGTCGGCACTGGGTGAACCGATTTCGAGGACGTCGGAGAAGAAAGGAATGGCGGACAGTCCGGGGAACGCCGCCAGCACGCGCTCCGTGTCGAGGTGGACGACGCCCACGTGCGCGCGGTTGAGGGTGACGAGTGCCTGCAGGACGTCCATTCCCTCGCTCATCTGGATGGGCTCCAGCGCCAGCACCTGGTTCCCGGTCGTCATGCCGACGTTCTCCCAGGGGCCCCAGGCGATGGAGGTCGCGGGCAGGCCGCTGGCTCTGCGGTGGTGGGCCACGGCGTCGAGCCAGGCGTTGGCGGCCGCGTAGGCGGACTGTCCGGGTGAGCCGAGCAGTGCCGCGGCGGAACTGTAGATCACCCACCAGTCCAGATCGTGGTCGGCGACAGCCGCCTCGAGGTTCCGGGCTCCTACGGCCTTCGGCCGCAGCACCGTGTCGATGTCCGCCGGTTCCAGGTCGGTGATCATGCTGTCGTGCAGGACGCCGGCACAGTGCGCGATGCCGCGCAGGGTGTGGCCGTCGGCGAGCGCGGCACGCACCAGGTTCGCGGCCACGTCGAGGTCCGCGATGTCCCCTTGTACCACGGCGACGGATGTCCCACGTTCCTGCAGTTCGGCCAGGACGGCCTGGGCCTCGGGTCCCGGGGCACGGCGTCCGTTGAGGACGATGCGCCCGGCACCCTGCTCGGCGAGCCGGCTCGCTGTAGCCAGGCCCAGTCCCGTCAGGCCCCCGGTGATGATGTACGCGCCGTCGGGACGGGTGAAGGCCACGGTGTCGTTGCGCTGTGCGCTGAGGTCGGCCCGGGCCAGACGCGCGGTGAGGCGTGTGCCGGCCCTCCAGGCGATCTCGTCCGCGTCGCTGCCCGCGAGCAGTTCGCGGGCGAGGTCGTCGACCGCTCCGGGCTGATTGTCGATGTCTACCAGCGAGGCCCGCAGCTGAGGGTGTTCGAGCGCGAGGACCCGGACGAGTCCACGCAGGCAGGCGAGAGACGGCGCCCCGGGTTCCCCGGACCCCGTCGCCTGCGCCAGCACCGTGGCCATCCACAGGCGTGGCGGCTGCCGGTGCGTTGCGCCGGCCAGGCGGCGCGCCAACCGTGCCGCCCTGTGCAGTGACCGCATGTCGTCGTCGCGTTCGTCCCGCTGGAAGAACAGGACTACGGCGCTCTGGCCGTCCTGCGGGCTCTCCAGCCAGGCGTCAAGTACGTTGTCGCAGGCGTCGTCCCGGGCATCGGTCGCCGTGACGTCGGTACCGCCGGCTTCCAGGGCTGCCACGAGCGAGGCCGTGGCGCCGCCCGCGGTGTCCGGTTCGTCGCTGATGAGCAGGGCACGCTGCAGACGCCTCGACGGCAGGGGAACGGTCGACTTCTCCCACTGGATGTCGTACGTGCACGTCTCGAGGGACCGTGGCACTTCGCGCCGCTCGACGGGCCGCAGCTGAACGAACCGGGCGACGATCTCGCTCGTGTCGCCCCGGGCAGAAACATGCCACTGGTCGACGTCCGGGCCTGTCGGGCCGGCGCCGTCGGCGGGCGTGCGGCTGATGTCATAGCCGGGGTCAAGGACGCCCGGCCCCTTGATGAGCAGGGACCGTACGCCGACCGGGACGGTGTGTGCGGCGGCTTCGACGGCGCGGTCGCCGACCGGTGGTGTGTCCTCGGCGCCCTGCGCCTCCAGCATGGCGGTCAGGACATGTGCGTAGGACGGCCGGTGCGGGGACAGGGGGTCCTTGGGGATGAAGTGCTGGGCAGGCGTCGGCTTCGTTTCCGGCTCGGGGTGCGGCTCGCCCTGGGGTTCCGGCGCGCGGGTGACGCGGGCCGAGGCGTAGCAATGCCAAACGGTCTCGGCGCCACGGGCGTGGAGGGTGATGGTTCCGTGTGTGCCGGAGTCCGGTTCCCACACCGTGGTCAGGGGGGTGCTGCTGGAGATGGCGAGCCACCGGTGGATCTGCAGGTCCTCGATGCCGAGGTGGGTGATGCCCTCACGGGCCCACAGGTCCAGGCCGGCTTCGATCATCAGCTCCGCGGCCTCGGCGAGGGTCAGCACCGCTCTGCCGTGGACCGTGCCGCGAGTGCCGTGCCAGCTCGTGCCGACTTCTCCCTGCCACAGCACCGCGCCGGTTCTCGGGTCGTCGGTGCGCACCCCCAGCAGGGGATGGCCGCCGGCTTCGGCCGATCGGGTGGGGCGGGGGAACCAGAACTGTTCATGCCGCCACGCGGGCGTGGGCAGTGCGGTGCGCGCACCGGCGGGCCACAGCCCAGGGTTCAGCGGGACGCCGGCGAAGTGCAGCCGCGCCAGCGCGACTCGTACCTGGACGGTGTCGTCGGTGTTCTTGCGGAGGGTCGGGAGGACCAGCGCCTGGTCCCCCGCCGGGGTGGCGTCGAGGCTCTCCGCGAGGGGGACGACGACGATGGGGTGGGGCGAGATCTCCAGGAACAGGGTGTGGCCGTCCTCGGCTGCCGCTGTCACCGCCTGTTGCAGAAGCACTGGGCGGCGGGCGTTGGCGCACCAGTAGCTCGTATCGGCTGCCGCGCCTGCGCGGGGATCATCAAGGACTGTGCTGTACCAGGGTGTGGCGGGTGGGCGCGGGCACAGGTCGGCAAGATCCTCGCTCAGTGGCGCCAGGATGGGATCGACCAAGGCTGTGTGGGCGGCTCCGTCCAGCTCTAGCAGTCGGGCTAGCCGGTCCTGATCGGTCAGCTCGTCCACCAGGTCGCGCACCGCTTGGGCCGGGCCGGCCACCGTGCAGCGTTGGGGCGAGGAGTGAACGGCGACCTCGACACCGGGAAAGCGGCTGAGAACGGTCGCCCGGGACTCCACGGGCAGCTCCACCGCGGCCATCGCGCCGGCCCGGCCGGCTTCGAGGATGGCGAGGTGGGCCGACCGGCGGACGATGACGCGCACTCCGTCTCGGTCGTCGAGAGCACCGGCGACCACGGCGGCTGCGACCTCGCCCATCGAGTGTCCGATGACGGCGGCGGGTTCCACGCCATGGGCCTGCATGGTCCGCGCCAGGGCCAGCTGGATTCCGAAGATCAGCGGCTGGATCCGGTCCGCTGTCTTGGTCAAATCGGACATGAGCATGTCGGTCAGGGAGGAGCCCGTCTCCCTGAGGAAGTGCGTATCGAGCGCGGACACCTGGGCGGCGAAGACGGCATCGTCGGTCAACAGGCGCCGCCCCATGCCTTCCCACTGTGAGCCGTAACCGGAGAAGACGAAGACCGGTCGCTGCGCTGTGAACGACTGCGCCGCTCGTGCGTCGGTGCACGCGGCCACCACGCCGGGGACCGTCTCCCCCTGGGCCAGCGCGGCCAGCCCGGCAGCCGCGTCGGAGTGGGTCCGCGCGACGACGGCGGCGCAGGACGGGCCACGGCGGTGCGAGGCGAGCGTGTGGGCGATGTCGGTGAGGGCGGGCGCGTCGTCGGCTGCCACCCATCGCGACAGACTCGCGGCCGCGTCCGCGAGCCGGTCCGAGGAACGGGCTGACACCACCAGGATGTGCGGGCGGCCGGCCTCTTCGTCGTCGGCCCGCGTGGCATGCGCGCCGGTCGGGGACGCCTGCTCGAGTACGGCGTGGGCGTTCGTACCGCCGAAGCCGAAGGCCGACACACCGGCGCGCGCCGGACGGTTGCCGGCGGTGGGCCATGCGGTCGGTTCGGTGACCACACGCAGGCCCAGCTCGGTGAAGTCGATGTGTGGGTTGGGGCAGTGGAAGTGCAAGCTGGCCGGGATACGGCCGTGATGCAGGGCCAGCGCGGTCTTGATCAGGCCGATAATGCCGGCCGCGCCTTCGAGGTGGCCCAGATTGCTCTTGACCGATCCGATCAGCAGTGGCTGGTCGGGCTGCCTGTCACGTCCGACGACCGCTCCGAGGGCGGTCCCCTCGATGGGGTCTCCCAGCAGGGTGCCGGTCCCGTGCGCCTCGACGTAATCGACGTCGGCCGCGTGGATGCGTGCGTCGCGCAGGGCGTCCCGCAGCAGCGCTTCCTGCGCCGCCGGGTTGGGTGCCATAAGACCCGCCGAGCGGCCGTCCTGGTTCACGGCGGTGCCCCTGATGACGGCGAGCACCCTGTCGCCGTCGCGCCGGGCGTCGGCGAGCCGCTTGAGCACGACGACGCCGCAGCCCTCACTGCGGGTGAATCCGTCCGCCGCGGCGTCGAAGGGTTTGCACCTGCCGTCCGCGGCCAGTGCGCCGGCCTGGTCGAGGGAGGCCGTGACCGCCAGGGACAGAAGGAGATTGACTCCTGCGGCCAGTGCCGTGTCGCACTCCCCGCTGCGCAGGCTGCGGCAAGCCAGGTGCACGGCCACGAGGGACGACGAACAGGCGGTGTCGACGGTGATGCTGGGGCCCCGCAGGTCGAGCAGATAAGACACGCGGTTGGCGGCGATGCTGCCGGCGGCTCCGGTGCTGGTCCACGCGGTCAGTCGCGCGGGGTCCGAGGTGGTCAGATGCCCGTATTCGAGGGCGCTCAGGCCGACGAAGACCCCGGTGGATGTGCTCTGCAGGGCGGGGGCAGGTACGCCCGCGTGGTCCAGTGCCTCGCAGACGACTTCGAGCAGCAGCCGTTGCTGGGGATCCATGACTTCGGCCTCGTGGGGCGTGATGCCGAAGAACTTGGCGTCGAACCCCTCGATGTCGTCGAGAAAGCCACCCCACTGTGTGGTGGATTCCATGAGGGCGGTGACCTCGGGCGCCGTGCCGGCGAAGTTCGGCCAGCGTTTCTCGGGCACCCGGCCGACCGTGTCCGTTCCCGCCATCAGCTGGTCCCAGAACGCGTCCGGCCCGTGTACGTTGCCGGGCAGACGGCACCCGATGCCGACGACGGCGATGGCACCGTCGTCGGTGCGGGCGGCGGCGGCCTCCTCATCGGGCGTACGGGGCTGCCGGTCCGGCTGCGCGGCGTCGGTCTGGCCGGCGTTCGTCAGGGCGGCAACGAGTTGTCCGATGGTGGGGTACTCCCACAGCAGCGTGGCGGACAGTGATCGGTCCAGGATCTTCTCCAGTTCGCCGGTCAGTCCGACGGCGTCGCGGGAGGTGAGGCCGTACTCCGCCAGAGGACGGCCGTCGTCGAGTTGTTCCGGCGAGATGCCGCTGATGTCCGAGACCAGCCGCACCAGTGCGTTCCGCAGCTCGCCAGCGCCCGATCCGGAGCGGCCGTCTGCGATGGAGATGGTGGCCTCGGCGTTGTCCTCGACCGGGTCCTGGTGTCCGCCTGGCTGGTTCATACGTCGCCGGTCTCTCTCTGTACGTGCGTGTCGGAGGTCCAGGCACCCCGGAGGTAATGCTCACGGCAGGCGCTGCGGGCGACCTTCCCGCTGGTGGTGTGGGGTACGGTGCCGGGCTGGGCGAGGACGAAGTCGTGCATCGCGATGGCGTGACCGGCGGACACCGCCACGCGTACCGCGCGTGTCACCTCGTCCCGGACCCTGTGGGGTTCCGTGAGGTCACGGACATGCTCGGCTACGACGACCAGGCGTTCTCCGTCGTCGGTGGGAACGGAGAATGCCGCGGTGTGATGACGGCGGATCGCCGGGTTGGCGTTCTCGACGGTGTGCTCGATGTCCTGCGGATAGTGATTGGTCCCGTCGATGATCACGAGATCCTTTAGGCGACCGGTGATGTAGAGGTGGTTTTCGTGCCACACCCCGAGATCTCCCGTGCGCAACCAGTGCTGCGTCTCCGCGCCCGGGTTGTCGCCGTGGAGGGTGGCGCGGAAGGTCGCCTCGCTCTGTTCCGGGCTTCCCCAGTAGCCGCGTCCGACGTTGGGGCCGCGCAGCCAGATCTCGCCCACACGCCCGTCCTCCAGCCGGACGAGGCCGACCGGGTCGACGACGGTGGCCTCCTGGTCGGTGGGCCGCCCGCAGCCGACCAGACGGCTCACGGCCTGTGCCTCGGTGCCCTCGGCCGGCCGGGCGGTGCCGGCCGCCAGCGCGTCGCGGTCGAAGGAGGTGACGGTCGGTTCCTCACCGGCCGGTGAGGCAGACACGAACACGGTCGCCTCGGCCAGCCCGTAGGACGGACGCATCGCCGTGGGGACCGCGCCGACTGGGGCGAAGGCCTGCTGGAACCGTTGGAGCGTCTGCTCGGCGATGGGTTCGCTGCCGTTGACCATGGCGGCGACCGACCCCAGCGACAGCGTTGCGCGATCCTCGTCGGTGACGCGGCGCACACAGTAGTCGTACGCGAAGTTGGGCGCGGCGGTGAGCGCACCCGGGTGTTCGCTGAGCAGCCGCAGCCAGCGGACGGGCTGCTGGACGAAGGCCAGCGGATCCATGAACACGGAGTGGACGTTGCCGACGACGGGAAGCACGATCGCCAGCACGAGCCCCATGTCGTGGTACAGGGGAAGCCAGCCGACGGTGCAGTTGCGCCCGGCTCGGATGCCGTACGCCTTCAGCGCCTGGCGTGCGTTGGCGCAGACGTTGGCGTGGGTGATCTCCACGCCGGACGGCATGCGGGTGGAGCCCGAGGTGTACTGCAGGTAGGCGCACTCCTCGGGGCGTGGATGAGAATGCTCACCGTCCGCTGGTTCGGCCCATGCCGCCCAACCCGAGAGCAGGTCCTCCTCGGTGACCACACGCACGCGGAGGCCGTCCTGGTTGGCGCAGAACTTTTCTGCGGCCTGAAGCGAGTCGGGGCTGGTGAGGGCGAGCACCGGGTCGGCGTCGGCGAGCGCAGCGGCCAGTTTCTCCGCATGGCCCGGCAGAGTCGGGGGGAACAGGGGAACGGCGATCGCACCGGCGCACGTGACCGCGAGGAAGCCGACGATGTAGTCCAGGTTCTGCGGCCCCACGAGGGCCACCCGCTCGCCGACCGCACCGCCGCGACGCAGGACCGACGCGAGGGTACGGACCCTCTTCTCCAGTTGGCGCCATGTCAGAGAGGCGGAGGCTCCTTCGCGATCGGTGCTGAAGTCCACGAAAGTGAACGCATTTTCGGCGGGGGCCCGCTCCGCAGCCCGAGTGAGATGATGACTGATCGTGTCTTCCATGGTTTTCCGCATGAAGTCACCGAACCTTCGTTCACGACAGACAGCGGGGCTTCTCGGCCGTCAGCCATTCCGGAGAATTGACGACAGACATCGCTGCCCGTCATCCATCTCCCATGCATGGTGGCAGTGCTGGTGATCAGTAAAACGTATAGGCATACCGTGGGACGCAACGCCACGCCGGGAGTCCTGCCAGGCCGACCTGCAGGAAAGCGAGCGGCGCTTCCCGCACACCGGATGCCGTAATCAGAGCGCCCCGGAGTCGCGCCTGCCATGCCCACGGGGCAGAGTACGAAGAAGGGCGCGCGGAACGTGGCGGCCACTTACCGCCGTCGGTGCTACTCAAGGCAGGTACCGTGAGTCGACTGCGTGTCCTCGCCATCCTCGTGGCCGTGCTGCTGCCGTCCTTCATGACCGCCTTGGACAACACCGTCGTCAATGTGGCACTGCCTCAGATTCAGGCCGAACTCGCATTGAGCGAGGCCGACCTCAAATGGGTGGCGGCCATTTACCCTCTCACCCTCGCGAGCCTTCTGCTGCTGGGCGGGCATCTGGCGGACACCGTCGGGCGGCGTGCGACGCTGTCGCTCGGTGTCGCACTCTTCACCGTCGCATCGGTCGGGTGCAGTGCGGCGCCCTCCGGGATGGCGTTGATCGCCTGCCGGGGGCTGCAGGGAGCGGGCGCTGCGCTGATCCTGCCAGCCTCACTGGCGGTCCAGTCGCATGATCTGCCGCCCCGGGTGCGCAATGCCGCCTTCAGCGCCACCACTGCGGCGTTGGCGTCCGCGCTGGCCTGCGGCCCTGTGGTCTCCGGTGTCATGACACAGCACTTGGGCTGGGAGTCCGTGTTTGCCATGAACGCGCCGCTGGGTTGCGCCAGTCTCCTCGTCGGCTTCCTCATCCCCCGGCCCGGACCCTCGACCCGTGCCGCGTCCCCGGCCTCGGCCACGCTCTCGCTCCGCGTCGTCGCGTTGGCCTGTTGCTCGCTGGCGGCCCTTGCCTACTGCCTGATCGAAGGGCCTGAACAAGGCTTCGACGCCCTTCCCGTCGCCACGTCAGGGGGAGTCGTCGTCGCATCGGCCGCCGGCCTGTCCTACGAACTGACATCGCGCCGGAACACCGTGCTGCGACTCCTCTTCCGGCAACGCCCTTTCGTCGGCGGAATCATTACTCAACTGCTGTGGGGCCTGAGCGTAAGCGGAGTCTATTTCTTTACGTCCCGGTTTCTGCAGAACGGCCTCGGTCTCGCCCCGACACCGTCCGGGCTGACATTCATGCCCGTGGCCCTTTCCGTGATCGTCGCCACCCCTTTCATTGCGCGTATGGCGCGCCGCTGGGGAGACGGCCGGATCTCCGCTGCGGGTCTGCTCCTGGTCGGCCTTGGGTTGCTGATGGTCGCGCTGGGCAGTTCGGGAGGGAAGCTCGTCGATATTCTGCCCGGGCTTTCAGCTCTCGGTTTCGGCTCCGCGCTGGCCGCTCCAGTGACCACCCGCGCTCTGGAATCCTCACCGAATCACCTTTCCGGAATCGCGGCCGGATTGTTCAGTGCCGCCCGTGAGGCGTCCGGAGTCGTCGGAATCGGCCTGGTGGGCGCCATCGTGTCGTTCGTGGAACATGCCGCAGCCGCCGCCGGGGCCGATGACTCGGGTGCCTTTCTCTCCGGCTACCAAGCCGGTCTGTGTTTCGCTTCGGCGCTGGTCGCGGCAGGAGCTCCCGTCGCGTTGTGGGCGCTGCGCCACCGCAGGAGCACACCGGAAGGCGACAGGGGTGCGTCCGCATTCACCTCGAAGCCAGGGCCGTGACGCAGCCCGGCTTTCCGATACAGGGTGCGGTCCGCCCTGGGGCGAACCGCACCGGGATCGGCCGGAGCCTCCATCAGACCCGGAGCGGTTCGCCGAGGGGACGCTCGCGGTCCTGGAAGGTGCGGTACCCGCGGCCCGGGTGCACGGACTGGAGGAGCGGCTGCCGGGGCTGACCCGTGGCGAGGGCGAGCTGAGACCGCCTTCGACCACTACGCCGCGGTGCTGCGGGGGCCGGTCCCGGAGCGGCCGCGCACCGACCACAACCCGCTGAGCCGCAAGGAGTACCTGTTGAACGTGGCGGGCCGAGTGACCGGCTGAGGGAACCGGTACGAAACTTACTCGTGAGTCAGAAGTATTGACTGTGTCCGGAAACCACCGGACTGTAATGGACATGACGAATTTCCGGGCACGACTGATCGTTGTCCTGGTTGTCCTCTGCGGATTCCTCGCGGTGGCGGGCACCCCGTCCGCCACCGCAGCCACCCCGTCCGGCTCTCTCTCGTTCGACGGCACCGCGCTCACCGTGCAGAACGGTCGTTTCATCGACGGCCAGGGCCGTGAGGTCGTACTGCGCGGCTACAACGTCTCCGGCGAGACCAAGCTGGAGGAGAACAGCGGCCTGCCCTTCGCCTCGGTCGCCGACGCGAAGAAGTCCGCCACCGCGGTGCGCGCCCTCGGCGGCGGCAACGCCGTGCGCTTCCTGCTCTCCTGGGCGCACGCCGAACCCGTCCAGGGTCAGGTCGACGCCACCTACCTGGCCAACGCGACCGCGCAGATGCAGGCGTTCCTCGACGCCGGCATCCGCGTCTTCCCCGACTTCCACCAGGACCTGTACTCCCGCTACCTGTTCAACTCGGGCAGCTGGTACACGGGCGACGGCGCCCCCGAATGGGCGGTGGCGCTGGGGAACTACCCGGCCGAGTCCTGCGGTATCTGCCTGTTCTGGGGCCAGAACATCACCCAGAACACGGCCGTCCAGGACGCCCAGTACGACTTCTGGCACAACAACTACGGCCTCCAGGACGCCTTCCTGGCCACCGCCCAGACCACCATGACCTACCTGGCCCAGCACCTGACGTCCGACGAGTTCGCGGGCGTGGTCGGCTTCGACCCGTACAACGAGCCGTACGCCGGCAGCTACGACTCCGGCGAGACCTCCCGCACCTGGGAGCAGAACCGGCTGTGGCCCTTCTACCAGAAGTTCCGGGCGAGGATGGACGCGGCCGGCTGGAGCAGCAAGCCCGCCCTCGTCGAGCCCAACCTCTACTGGAACGGCAACGTCACCAACCAGGAGGGCGGCCTGCTGGACGCGGGCACGCTCGGCTCGCGTTACGTCTTCAACACCCACTTCTACGACCAGAAGGCCATCTCCGGCATCCTGATGTGGGGCAACGCCTCCGACGGCCAGTACAGCACCGACTTCGGCACCATCCGGGACCGCGCGTCGGCCGCCGGGACCACGGCGATCGTCAGCGAGTTCGGGCATCCGCTGTCCGGCACCACCTCCGGCAAGGCGCCCACCGTCGACAAGGCGATGTACCAGGCCCTCGACTCCCGCCTCTCCGGGGCGAACTGGTGGTCCACACCGGCCTCCTCGGGTCCGGTCCTCTCCGGTACCCAGTGGCAGTGGGACATCTACAACGGCCGCCACCACGAGCTGATGAACGACAACCCGGACAAGGTCCTCACCTCGGGTGACGCCTGGAACGACGAGGACCTCTCGGCCGTGAACATGACCGACTCGGGCACCGTGACGCTCCGTCAGGACGCCCGGTTGCTCGACCGGATCTATCCGGGCGCCACCTCCGGCTCCACCCTCGCCTTCACCTACGAGGACCGTTCCCGGGACGGCTCCACGACCCTGACCTGGAACCCGGTGCCCAGCTCGCTGCCGAACGTGGCCGCGCTGGTCGGCTCCGGGCAGTACGCCGTCCAGGTCTGGCGCTCCAGCAGCGCCACCGCACCGACCGAACTCCACCTTCCGGTCTCCTTCCCGACCGCGTCCACCACCGTCGTCTCCGACCTGGGCACGGCCTACGCGCCCCCGGCGTACACGTCCTCGACCCCGGTCGGCGTGGCGGCGGAACCGGGTGGGACGGGCAGCCGCCGACTGCTGCTCACCGACTCGGACTCCGGCGTGCTGCACTTCGCGCTGGTGACCAACGGGGCGACCTCGCCCAGCTCCACCGTGCTCAACGCGGCCAAGGCGGAGCTGGCCGCCTGGGTGGCTGCGAAGTTCTGAGCAGTGCTTCGGCCTCCGGGGTGCGCCGCACCCCGGAGGCCGAATTTTTCATGACGATCGGTCAACTTCCCGACGCGCCCGTCCAGTCGGCCTGCACATGGCCGAGCCGGACGCGCTGCGGATGGTCGCCGACCGGGACCGAGGTCACCTTCTGGCCGGTGCCGAAGTCGATGGCCGTCACCTGGTCGGCGCCCGCCTCGGAGATGATGCAGTCCTTGCCGTCGCCGCTCACCGTCGCCCAGTACGGGGTGGACGCGGTGACGAGCGGGCCCTCCTGGAGGGTGGCCCGGTCGACGATGGTGGCGTAGTTGTCCATCGTTCCGGCGACGCACAGCTTGGTGCCGTCCGGCTTCATCGAGATGCCGTGGTGGCGCGAGTCGAGGAGCCAGGTGGTGCGGTCGGTGCTGGTCGCCGGGTTCGCCGGCAGCGTCTTCACCCGGGTGATCTTGTCGGTGGCGATGTCGTACTCCAGGAAGCCGTTGAAGAACGACACCTGGAAGTACATCTTGGACCAGTCGGGCGTGAAGGCCGCGGGCCGGACCGCGTCCGAGAAGTCCGTCAGGCCGATCGCGTCCAGCCGGTCCCGCATGTCGATGATCTTGACCTGCTTGTAGGTGGTGGCGTCCGCGACGGTGATGTGCCGGTCGCCCTTCGTCCAGTCCCAGACCGGATCGTCGAGCGAGGTGGTGACCTCGCCGATCGCCATGTTCCAGATGTACTTGCCGTCGGGGCTGAAGACGTTCTCGTGCGGCTTGTCCCCGGTGGCGAACTCGCCCAGTTCCTTACCGGTGTTGATGTCCAGCACCTGCACCTTGTTCGCGGTGGACGCCGAGACCGCGACCTTCGTGCCGTCGGGGGAGACGGCCATGTGGTCGGCGCGGTAACCGGCCACCGGGAAACGCCAGTTGATCGTGTCGGTGGCGAGGTCGATGGAGACGACGTCGGCGAAGCTCGGGCGGGAGACGACCACGGACTTCCCGTCCGGCGTGGAGTACATGTCGTCCACGTACTGGTCGTGCCCCTGGCCGACCTCGTTGCGGATCGACGTGTAGTAGATCCACTTGATGGGGTCGGCGTTGATCTCGGCGATCCGCTGGTCCTTGTCGGGGATGACGTTGATCTGGCCGACCTTGGCGAAGTCGCCGGTCGAGTTCAGGACGGTCGCGGTGCCGTCCCAGTTGTTGCCGACGAACAGCACCTCGCGCAGGGACGCGTCGGCCGCGGCGGTGGCGGCGGTCGCGGGTGCGGCGACGGTCAGGACGAGGGCGGCGGCCACGGAGCAAAGGTGCCTGGGTCTGAAAGCAGGCATGACTGCTCTCTCCTCTGAGGGGGGGGTGGGACGCGTCCGTGCGGTCACAGGGTCACGAAATCTGAACACGGGCGCGTTCAAAGTGAACTTACTGAAAAGTAAGGAGGGGGTGGCTGAGTCCACAAGAGGCGTACGCGAGAAAATTGGCCATCGGGCGGTCGACGGAGGGGGCAATCTTGGCGGGCAGGCTCAAGGCACCGACGGGTCGCTACGGCGGCCGGTCCGCCGAGGAACGCAAGGCCGAGCGGCGTCGGCGCTTCCTGGACGCGGCGCTTCAACTCTTCGGCGGCACACCGGGGTTTCGCGCCACCACCGTCGCCGCGCTGAGTCAGGCGGCGGGTCTGTCGACCCGTCAGTTCTACGAGGAGTTCCGCACGCTGGAGGACGTGCTCGCCGCGTTGCACCTGGAGGTCAACGGGTGGGCGGAGGCGGCGGTGGCGGCGGCGTTCGCGGAGGCGGAGCCGCTGCCGCTGGTCGAGCGGGTGACGGTGCTGTTCCGGGCCTACGCCCGGGACGTGACCTCGGATCCGCGCCGGATCCGCATCGCCTTCGTCGAGATCATCGGCGTCAGTCCCCGGCTGGAGGAGCAGCGGCTGGCGCGGCGGGCGCGGTGGGTGGAGCTGATATGCACCGAGGCGAACGCGGCGGCGGCGCGGGGGGATGCGGCGCCGCGGGACTACCGGCTGGCGGCGACGGCGTTCATCGGCAGTGTGAACGGGTTGCTGCACGACTGGAGCGCGGGGTGGGTGGACGCGAGTCTGGACGACGTCGTGGAGGAGTTGGTGCGGTTGTTGGTGGGGATCTTGCGGCCGGAGGGGTGGGTACCCAAGGGGTGAGCCGTGGGGGTCGTTTTGCGGCTGCGGGTGCGTTGTGGCTGGTCGCGCCCACGCGGCGGAGCCGCACATCGATACAGCCCCGCGCCCCTGACGGGGCGCCCCGGTCACCGGCATCTACTGGGCCAGGTCGGCTACCGCTGCGGCCACCGGGGTTACGCCGTCCTCATCTCTGATTCGCCTGCCCAACTCACCGGCCCGCTCCGCGAATCCCGGCTCGCGGGTCGCCCGCCGCAGTGCCCCGGCCAGCGCGTCGACGCTCAGCCCCCGCAACGGTACGGCAGCCGGAGCCACCCCCAACCCCACCAGTCGCGCCGCCCAGAACGCCTCGTCGAACTGGATCGGCAGGGGTACCGCCGGTACTCCGGCGCGCAGCCCCGCCGCCGTCGTGCCCGCGCCCGCGTGGTGGACCACTGCCGCCATCCGGGGGAACAGGGTCGAGTGCGGCATCTCGCCGATGGTCAGCATGTCGTCGCCGTCGGTGGTCAGGCCGCCCCAGCCGCTCTGGATCACCCCGCGCAGCCCGGCCTTCCGCAGCGCCGCCATGACCTGCCCGCTCAGCCGTCTCGCGTCGGGCACCGTGGCGCTGCCCAGCCCGACGAACACCGGCTTCGGCCCGGCGTCCAGGAACGCCCGTACGTCGTCGGGGAGCCGGGCCGCACCGTCGTACGGCCACCAGTAACCGCAGACCCCGAGGCCCGGGCGCCAGTCGCGGGGGCGGGGGACCACCTGGGGGCTGAAGCCGTGCTGGACGGGCCAGAGCCGGCGCTCCCTGGTCCGGCGGGCGGCGCCGGAGCGCTGCGGGGGCAGGGCCAGGCGGGTGCGCAGCGCGGGGACGGTGGATGCGAAGACCTGTTCCACGGCCAGGGTCACGCCGTGGCCGGCGATCCGGTTCCCGGTGGCGCCCCAGGTGCCGCCGCCGAGCACGGGAGGTGCGAACTCCCTTGTGGCGGCGAGTGGTTGGAGGTACACACCCATGCTCGGCAGCCGTAGCCCCTCCGCGATCGTGTGGCCGATCGGGGCCAGGGAGGCGGACAGCAGAAGTACGTCGCTGGCCTGTGCGGCCGCGAGCAGGTCGTCCGTCATCCGTCCGACCAGCCGGCGGGCCAGCTCCACCACCCGCAGCAGTTTGCCGACCCCGCCGGCGCTGCGATGCAGCCCGCGCCCCCGCGTGGACTCCAGCTCGGTCCGGGGATCGACCGGCAGGGGGTGGAAGCCGACTCCCGACCCCTCGACCAGTCCCGCGAAGCGGCCGTGTGTGACCAGGGTGACCTCGTGTCCGGCACGGCTCAGCCCGTACCCGAGTCCGGTGTAGGGGGCCACATCGCCCCGCGAGCCCGCCGTCATGATCGCTACGCGCACGACCAGCAGTATGGCGGCGGGCGCGTCCTCGTGGGGCGAACGACTCGAAGGGAAGGGCGACTTCACGTCTGTCACAGCCGTTGACTTCACCCTCCGGCGGCTCTACGGTCGGCCCGCGATGCGTTCGGAACACCGATCTGTGTTCGTGATTTCGAACGCGATCGAGCCGTACCCCCCGTGCACCCCCGTGGAGGAGCCGCATGTACCCCCCGCCCAGATCGACCGGCAGCGGTCTCGTACAACACCTGTGGGCCGCCGCCGTACGCGCCCTCGCCCTGGCCCTGACGGCCGCCGCCGCGCTTCTCTTCGCCACGCCGGGACCGGCTCAGGCGGCGACCGTCTCGCAGGTCTCGGTGCCCACCGCCCCGATGGGCTGGGCCTCCTGGAACAGCTTCGCGTCGAAGATCGACTACGACGTCATCAAGGCGCAGGTCGACGCGTTCGTCGCGGCCGGCCTCCCGGCCGCCGGATACAAGTACATCAACATCGACGAGGGCTGGTGGCAGGGCACCCGGGACAGTGCCGGCAACATCACCGTCGACACCAGTGAGTGGCCCGGCGGGATGAGCGCCATCGCCGACTACATCCACAGCAAGGGCCTGAAGGCCGGCATCTACACCGACGCGGGCGCGAACGGCTGCGGCTACTACTACCCGACCGGCCGCCCCGCCGCCGCCAACACCGGCAGCGAGGGGCACTACGCGCAGGACATGCTCCAGTTCTCGGAGTGGGGCTTCGACTTCGTGAAGGTCGACTGGTGCGGCGGCGACGCCGAGGGCCTGGACGCGGCGACCGCGTACAAGTCGATCAGCTCGGCCGTCGCCACGGCCGCCGCCACCACCGGCCGCCCGCTGACCCTGTCCATCTGCAACTGGGGCTACCAGAACACCTGGAACTGGGCGACGGGCCTCGCCCCCATGTGGCGGACCAGCACGGACATCTACTACTACGGCGGCACGGCGTCACAGTCGGCGGTGCTCTCCAACTTCGACCAGACCCTGCACCCGGCCGCCCAGCACACCGGCTACTACAACGACCCCGACATGCTCACCGTCGGCATGTCCGGCCTCACGGCGGCCCAGAACCGCACCCACATGGCCCTGTGGGCGATCTCCGGTGCCCCGCTGCTCGCCGGGAACGACCTCACCACGATGACCAGTGAGACGGCCGCGATCCTCAAGAACTCCGACGTCGTCGCCGTGGACCAGGACGCACGCGGCCTCCAGGGCGTCAAGGTCGCCGAGGACACCACCGGTCTCCAGGTCTACAGCAAGGTCCTCGCCGGCACCGGCAACCGTGCGGTCGTGCTGCTCAACCGCACCTCGTCCGCCGCGAACATCACCGCCCGCTGGTCCGACCTCGGCCTGACCAGCGCCTCCGCGACGGTCCGTGACCTGTGGGCGCAGTCGAACCTCGGCTCCTACGCCACGAGTTACACCGCCAGCGTCCCGGCCGGCGGCTCGGTGATGCTCAAGGTCAGCGGCGGTACGGAGGCGTCGAGCACCAGCTACAGCGCGACCTCCACCGGCAAGTACACCGGCGTCAGCGCCGCGAGCACCGGCCTGGACGTCGTAGACGTCGCCTACACCAACACCGGCTCGACCGCGGTCACCGGCACCCTCCAGGTCAACGGCCAGACCGCCACGACGGTCTCCTTCCCGCCGACCGGGTCCTCGCAGGGCACCGTGTCCGTGCAGGTCGACCTGAGCAAGGGGTCTGCCAACTCGCTCACCTTCAGCGGGAGTTCGCTTCCGGCGCTCGGCTCGATCGCGGTGAGCCCGATCCCCGGAGCCAACGGCACACTCGTCGTGGGCAAGGCCTCCAGCCGCTGCGCCGACGTCTACAACAACACCATCACCAACGGCACCCAGGCCGAGATCTGGGACTGCAACGGCGGCCAGAACCAGGCCTGGACGTACACCTCCCGCAAGGAGTTCGTGGTCTACGGCAACAAGTGCCTGGACGCGTACAACCAGGGCACGACCAACGGGACCAAGGTCGTGATCTGGGACTGCAACGGGCAGAACAACCAGAAGTGGAACGTCAACTCGGACGGGACGATCACGAACGTCAACGCCGGGTTGTGCCTGGACGCGTATGGCGCGGGCACGAGCAACGGGACTTCGCTGGTGCTGTGGGCCTGCAACGGCGGGACCAATCAGCAGTGGAGCCAGAGTTGAGTTGAGCAGGTAGTGCTTCGGGCGCGGGTGGACTGTGGCTGGTCGCGCACACGCGGCGGTAGCCGCAGATCAGACACAGCCCCGCGCCCCTGACGGGGCGCTCATGCCGCCAGCCCAAGTAGAGCCGTTGCCGTCAGCAGGGCGCAGGTCAGCAGGAAGCAGGCCAAGAGGCGTTGGCGCAGAGACTGGTACTGGTATCTGGTCTCGTACTCACGCCTCAGCTGCTCGCCACGTTTCGTCGTGCGCTGCCAGGACGCTCTGGCCAGGTCCAGGTATTCGGCCTCGAAATGTCTCTCAAGATCGGTCCGTTGGGTGTCCGTGAGCCAGCCGATACGGTCGGCCAGCCGAGCCGCCGCCCTTCGGCCCTCCTCCCTGGTCGCCGCCAGCAGCAGATGTCCCTCGATCTGGCTGACCAGCGCGCGTTCCTCCTCCCGCGCCGTCATCGGGCGCTCAACTCCCTCTCCGCCGAGTGGTGCAGGTCGAACGCCGGTGACTCGCTGCGGATCCGCGGCAGGGTGAGGAAGTTGTGGCGCGGGGGAGGGCACGACGTCGCCCACTCCAGGGAACGGCCGTAGCCCCACGGGTCGTCCGACTCGACCTTCTCTCCGTACCTGGCCGTCTTCCAGACGTTGTAGAAGAACGGGAGCAGTGACGAGCCCAGCAGGAACGAGAAGATCGTCGAGACCGTGTTGAGCGTGGTGAGGCCTTCTGCCGCCAGGTAGTCGGGGATCCGGCGCTGCATGCCTTCGGCGCCCAGCCAGTGCTGGACCAGGAACGTGCCGTGGAAGCCGGTGAACAGGGTCCAGAAGGTGATCTTGCCGAGGCGCTCGTCCAGCATCTTCCCGGTGAACTTGGGCCACCAGAAGTGGAATCCGGCGAACATCGCGAAGACGACCGTACCGAAGACCACGTAGTGGAAGTGGGCGACGACGAAGTACGAGTCGGAGACGTGGAAGTCGATCGGCGGGGACGCGAGCATCACGCCGGTCAGGCCGCCGAAGACGAAGGTCACCAGGAAGCCCGTGGTCCAGAGCATGGGCGTCTCGAAGGACAGCGAGCCCTGCCACATGGTGCCGATCCAGTTGAAGAACTTCACTCCCGTCGGGACGGCGATCAGGAAGGTCATGAAGGAGAAGAAGGGCAGGAGCACGCCTCCCGTGACGTACATGTGGTGGGCCCATACGGTCACCGACAGGCCGGCGATGGCGATGGTCGCCCCCACCAGGCCGAGGTAGCCGAACATCGGCTTGCGGGAGAAGACCGGGATGACCTCCGAGACGATGCCGAAGAACGGCAGCGCGATGATGTACACCTCGGGGTGGCCGAAGAACCAGAAGAGGTGTTGCCAGAGCAGTGCTCCCCCGTTGGCCGCGTCGAAGACGTGGGCGCCGAGTTTCCGGTCCGCCTCCAGCGCGAAGAGCGCGGCGGCGAGGACCGGGAAGGCCAGCAGGACCAGCAGCGCCGTCAGGAGAACGTTCCAGACGAAGATCGGCATCCGGGACATGGTCATGCCGGGCGCCCGCATGCAGATGATCGTGGTGATGAAGTTGACTGCACCGAGGATCGTGCCGAATCCGGACAGCGCCAGGCCCATGATCCACATGTCGGCGCCGATCCCCGGGGTGCGCACCGCGTCCGAGAGCGGGGCGTAGGCGAACCAGCCGAAGTCGGCGGCCCCCTGGGGGGTGAGAAAGCCGCCGACCGCGATGGTGGAGCCGAGCAGGTAGAGCCAGTAGGCCAGCATGTTCAGGCGCGGGAAGGCCACGTCAGGGGCGCCGATCTGGAGCGGCATGATCCAGTTCGCGAAGCCCGCGAACAGCGGCGTCGCGAACATCAGCAGCATGATCGTGCCGTGCATCGTGAACGCCTGGTTGAACTGCTCGTTCGACATGATCTGCAGGCCCGGGCGAGCCAGTTCGGCGCGCATGAACAGGGCCATCACCCCGCCGACGCAGAAGAACGAGAACGCCGTGACCAGGTACAGCGTTCCGATCGTCTTGTGATCCGTGGTCGTGAGCCACTTGAGGTTCCGCATGCCCCGTCTGTGTCCGGGCTGTGCACGCCGGTCACACTCGACGGATGCGACGAGCGTCACGCAGCAGGGTGTGACGATCGGGAAGGTGCCGGACAAGAACGGGACATGAGCAACGACGAGACCTTCGCCGCTGCCTATCGCGAGCACTACTGGGCGGTCAGCCGCTATGTCGCGCGGCGACTGGACGGGCGGACCGGCGAGGTGGAGGAAGTGGTGGCGGAGGTGTTCACGGTGGCCTGGCGCCGCCGCGCCGACCTGCCGGCGGCCCCGCTGCCCTGGCTGTACGGCGTGGCACGCAACTGCCTCGCCAACGCGGTACGCGGGTACGGGCGCCGGCGCAGACTGCTGGACCGGCTGGGCAACGACGACACCGCGCACGGACGGCACGTCGTGGCCAGCCCCGGCAGCGACCGGCCCGGCGCCTGGGTGCACGAGGCGCTCGCCCGGCTGTCCCCGGCCGACCAGGAGGTGCTGCGGCTGACCGCGTGGGAGGAACTCGGCGTCGACGAGGTCGCCGTCGTGCTGCGCTGCGGGAGCCGGGCGGCGGCGATGCGGCTGCACCGCGCCCGCCGCCGGCTCAGAGCCGAGATCGACCGACTGCGACCCCCCGCCGCCGGGGCCCTTCCCGAGGAACACCGCCATGGCTGACGAACTCGACCTGCTGCGCGCCGCCGACCCGGCCCCCGCCGACGGCCCCCACTTCGGCGACGGCCCCCTCGACCACACCGCAGAACGGCACCTCAACCGGTTGCTGCACAGCCCCCGTCCCGGGCGCCGGACCTGGTCACGACCGCGGCTGGTATGGGGGCTGACCGCGGCCGCCGTCGTGGTGGCCGTCGCGCTGACCGTCCTGCTCGGCGGCTCCGGCGGCGCCCCGGCCGTCGCCGCACCCCGGCCGCTGACCGTCCGCGCCCACTCCGCCGCCGTACCGCTCGCACAGGTCGCGAGACTGGCCGACGTGGCGGCGAGCGACGGGTCCCCGGCGCTGCGCCAGGGCACCCATGTGCAGTCCTGGAGCCTGGGCATGAGCGACGACAGGCCGCCCCTCACCCTGCCCGAGGAACGCGTGGTGCGCTGGCGGGCCGACGGCAGTCACACCGAGGTGGTGGTGGCGACCGACCCGAGTCACCCGGGCCGGCCCGTCCTCACCGACGAGGGGCTGGTCGAGGACGGCCGTGTGCTCAGCCGTCGGACCTTCCCGCCGATGTGGGGCGACGGGCCGCCGCTGTCGACACCCCCGCACGACCCGGCGAAGCTGCGCGCCTACCTGCTCGACCTCATCCACGGCGACACCCTCACCACCTCCGAACTCCTCGACGCCACCCAGGAGTTGCTGGACAACTGGACCCTCGGGGCGCGGGAGTCCGCCGCCCTGGCCGAGCTCCTCGCCGATGCGAAGGGGCTGCGGCCGGCCGGTCAGGTCACCGACCGGCTGGGGCGCACCGGGCAGGCGTACGTGTACGACGAGGGCGGCGCCGGCGGGCGGCGGATGCTGATCCTGGACCCGGCCACCGGTGTCGTACTCGGACTGGAGACCACGTTCGCGCGGGACGATCCGGAGTACGGGGTGCACGCCGGGGACGTCATGGACTACAGCGCCTGGATGCGCTGACCCTCAGGCCCCGAGCTGCCGGGCGGCCGCGTCGACGGTCTGCTCCAGCAGCACGGCGATGGTCATCGGGCCGACACCGCCCGGCACCGGCGTGATCAGCGAGGCCCGTTCGACGGCGGTGTCGAAGTCCACGTCACCGACGTTGCCCTCGTTGTAGCCGGCGTCGAGCACGACCGCGCCCGGCTTGAGGTCCTGGCCCCGGATCAGCCGGGGCCGGCCGACGGCGGCGACCACGATGTCGGCCTCGCGGACGACCGCCGAGAGGTCGCTGGTGCGGGAGTGGCAGTAGGTGACGGTGGCGTCGCGGGCCAGCAGGAGCATGCCGGCCGGCTTGCCCAGGATCGCGCTGCGGCCGACGACCACCGCGCGCTTCCCGGCCGGGTCGACGTCGTACGCGTCGAGCAGGCGCAGCATGCCGCCGGGCGTGCAGGAGACGAAGCCCGGCAGGCCGAAGCTCATCGTCGCGAACGACGCGAAGGTCACGCCGTCCACGTCCTTCTCCGGCGCGATCGCCTCGAACGCGGCCCGCTCGTCGATGTGTTCGCCGACCGGGTGCTGCAGCAGGATGCCGTGCACGGCCGGGTCGGTGGACAACTCCCGCAGTACGGCGACGAGTTCCCCGGTGGTCGTGGCGGCGGGCAGGGCCACGCGCCGGGAGGCGATGCCCGCCTTGCGGCTGCGGTTCTGCTTCATCCGGACGTAGGTGACGGAGGCGGGGTCCTCGCCGACCAGCACGGTCGCCAGACACGGTGTGACACCGGTCCGTGCGGTGAGCTCGGCGGCCTTCTTCGCGGTCTCCTCGACGATCCGGCGGGCGACGGCGGTTCCGTCCATGAGGCGGGCCTGGGGCATGCGGCACACTCCTGAGCTGGTTCGACCTTGATCGCCCAGGCGCACGGCATCGACAGTGCGGACCGCTCCCCGGTGGTGCTCCACCTCAGCGCCAGTCACGGCCCGCCCCCAGCGTAACCGAGCCGTCAGTGCTTCCTGCGGTGGTGCGGCGACCGCAGGACCGTCCACAGCAGCAGGGCGGACCCACGGCGACGCGGGCGGCGGGCGTGTCCCATTGCGGCCCGCGCCGAGAAGGTCCAGGTCAACCGGGAGCTGACCTGGACCCTCGCGGTCCTCCCGACTAGTCGTCCCATGCCTGGATCATGATCTGTTCGGCGATCTTGCCGTCGCGCAGCGTGATCATCGACTCGGCGAGCACCCGGACCCCGTCCTCGTACTCGCAGGACTCGGTGTATGCGGCCGTGTCGCCCTGGACGACGCAACGGTCCAGCTTGTGTGTCATGTCGCGGCTGTAGACGTCGTCCAGCAGCGCGGCGATGTCCTTGCGGCCGTGCAGGATCCTGGGGTGGCTGGGCTGGGTGTTGCGGTCGACGATGCGGATCTCCGCGTCGTCCGCGTAGAGCGCCAGAAGGGTGTTCCCGGTGTTCCCCTCTATGGCCCGGCGCAGCGTGTCGGTGTCGAACGTGGAACCGGTCGCGGTGCCCATGGTGACCTCCTGCGGGAGCCCGCGACCCGATGCGGAGCAGGCCGCGCGAGCCCCTCACAACGAGCCTCCTCCGCCCCGCTGGGCTCGGCAAGCGCAGGCCGCGCACTCCGCCTGACGGGTGAGGGGGACCGGCTGCCCGTGTCCGGCCGGGCGCCGGGGCCGTTGCTGAGGACATGATCCCAACACGACGTATCGTCGCCGCCGTCGGCCTCGCCGTCGGGGTCACCGGCCTCGCCGCGCCGCTGGCGAACGCCGCCGACGCGAGCGCGCAGCACCCCGGGAAGCTCACCGCGCTCGGCATGCTCGACTCCATCGCCCGCAGTGACATCCCGGCGCCGTACCAGGACGAGATCCCGAAGGCCTCGGAGCAGGTGCAGGGGCTGAACGGAGTCCAGAAACTGGGCGAACTGCACCAGGTCACCGACCTGGCCGCGCCCGTCATGGGACTGGTACCGGGCATCGAGTACTGACCCCCGCCCGCATCCCGAGGGCCGTCCCGGAACCGGGGCGGCCCTCCGCCGTACCCGGTCCCCGTACGTCGTGACCGATGCCCGAAACGCCGTGGTCGATGCCCGGCTCGCGGGTCTCAGTGCTCGGCGGCGAGGAACTGCGTCGCCGCCAGCTCCGCGTACAGCGGGTCCGCCGCCACCAGCTCGCGGTGCGTGCCCACTGCGCGGACCAGGCCCGCGTCCATGACGACGATCCGGTCCGCCATGGTCACCGTCGACAGCCGGTGCGCGACCACCAGCACCGTGGTCGACCGTGCCACATCGGCGACCGTGTCCCGCAGCGCCGCCTCGTTCACCGCGTCCAGCTGCGAGGTGGCCTCGTCCAGGAGCAGCAGCCGGGGCCGGCGCAGCAACGCCCTTGCGATCGCCACCCGTTGCCGCTCCCCGCCCGACAGCTTGGTCCCGCGATGCCCGACCAGTGTCTCCAGCCCCTGCGGCAGCTTGGCGACCAGAGTGTCGAGCCGGGTCGTCTTCACCACCCGCGCGACCGCGTCCTCGTCCGCCTCCGGATTGCCGAGGAGCAGGTTGTCCTTCAGTGACCCCGACAGCACCGGCGCGTCCTGCTCGACGTACCCGATGGCCGAACGCAGCAGCGGGAGTTCCCAGTCGGCGACCGGGCGGCCGTCCACGGCGATCGTGCCGGACTCGGGATCGTAGAACCGCTCGATCAGCGAGAACACGGTGGTCTTGCCGGCGCCGGACGGCCCGACGAAGGCCGTCATGCCCCGCGCGGGGACGTCGAAGCTGACTCCGTGGTGGACGTACGGCAGGTCGTCGGCGTAGCGGAAGCGTACGTCGGTGAAGGCGACCGAGGCCGGTTCGGCGCCGCCGGACGGCAACTCGGCGGGCAGGGACGCGGGTTCGGCGGGCAGCCGCAGCGCCTCCTGGATCCGGGCGAGCGCGCCGGCGCCGGTCTGGTACTGGGTGATCGCCCCGACGACCTGCTGGATCGGCTGCATCAGATAGAAGACGTAGAGCAGGAACGCCACCAGCGTGCCCACGCCGATCGCACCGGTCGCCACCCGGGCCCCGCCCACCGCGAGCACCGTGATGAACGCCAGCTGCATCGCGAGCCCCGCCGTGTTCCCGGCGGCCGCAGACCACTTGGCGGCCCGCACGCTCTGCCGCCAGGACTCCTCGGCGGCTTCGTGCAGGGCAAGCTCCTCGCGGTGCTCGGCGCCCGACGCCTTCACCGTGCGCAGCGCGCCCAGCACCCGTTCCAGCGAGGCTCCCATCACCCCGACCGCGTCCTGCGCCCGGCGGCTCGCCCGGTTGATGCGCGGCACGATCGTGCCGAGCACCGTGCCCGCCAGGGCGATCACGACGAGGGTGACGGCAAGGAGCACGGGATCGACCACGCCCATCATCACCACGGTGGCGACCAGGGTGAGTCCGCCGGTGCCGAGCGCGACCAGCGAGTCCGTGGTGACCTCGCGCAGCAGGGTGGTGTCCGAGGTGATCCGCGCCATCAGGTCACCGGGTTCGGTGCGGTCCACGGCGGAGATCCGCAGCCTAAGCAGATACGACGACAGGGTGCGCCGTGCCCCGAGCACCACCGACTCGGCGGTGCGCCTGAGGACGTACGAACCCAGCGCGCCCACCGCGGCGTTGCCGACCACCAGACCCGCCATCGCGAGCAACTTGACGGTGATGGAACGGTCGTGGGACAGATCGTCGATCAACCCCCGGGCCACCAGCGGCAGCAGCAGCCCGGTCGCGCCCGTCACCAGCGAGAGCGCCGCGCCCGCCAGCAGGGCCCAGCGGTGCGGCCGTACATAGGAGAGGAGCAGCCGGAACACGGGCTCTTTCGGCTGTCCGGTCGGAACTGCGTCTGCGACGGTCACGGTGCTCCTCGTCCGGGCGGTGGGCGGCGCCCTCCGACGCACCCAGGCTACGACGGCCGCTCCCGGTACCGGCGTGCGGTCAGTCGGCGGCGGAACCCAGGGCCGCGAGGGTCGCGTCGAGGTCCGTCGCGCGGGGCCGGTTGTGCGGCAGCCTCGCCAGCAGCGCGGCCATCCCGCAGGTGTCGGTGAGCGCCGAGAACACCAGGCCGCCCGCGACCCCCGCCGACAGCAGCAGCCAGGCCGGGTGCAGTTGGCCGAGGGCCAGCCCGGCGAGGACGGCCGTCCCGGCGGTGAGCCGCACCTGGCGCTCCATGGCCCATGCCGTACGGGACGCGCCCGCTGGGCGGTGGAGTTCCTGACCACGCCCGGCCCAGCCGCGGGTGCCGCCGGTGAGGGTGGCCGCCGGGATGCCGTGCCCGGCGAGGACCGCCCGGGCGTTCTCGGCTCGGGCGCCGGAGGCGCAGACGAGGAGCAGTTCGCCGCGCGCCGCGCGGAGCGTGGGCAGCGCCCGGTCCAGGCTGTCCAGCGGGATGTTGTGGGCACCGGGCAGGTGGCCGGAGGCGAACTCGCCGGGGGTGCGGACGTCGACGACGGTGAGTTCCGGGAGGCGGGCGAGGGCGTGCTCGGGGTCGAGCGTCGGGTGCGAGGGTGTCGTGGGCATGGGGGTGCGATCCTTCCTGGGGGCCTTCTGGAGGCTCTCTGGGGGTTTTCCGGAGGTCTTCCGGAGGCGATGAGCGGCTGGTTGGCCCGAAGGGCGGGTAACATACCCCTACGGGTATGTGAGGAGTGGTCGTGGAGCTTCAGTTCGAGGGTGATGAGCTCAAGTCGGTGCTCAACCGGCTGCGCCGGGCGCAGGGGCAGATCTCCGGCGTGATCAAGATGATCGAGGAGGGCCGCGACTGCGAGGACGTGGTCACCCAGCTCGCCGCCGCCTCGCGCGCCCTGGACCGGGCGGGCTTCGCGATCATCGCGACCGGGCTCCAGCAGTGCATCGCCGATCCGGGGCGGGGCGGCTCGGACGGCGAGACCACCGAGCAGATGAAGGCACGGCTGGAGAAGCTGTTCCTGTCACTGGCCTGAGCGGCAGCGTCCCGAAGGGGCGCGGGGAACTGCGCGATCAGCCACGACGGCGCCGCAGTCGGCAGATCACGGCACTTCCAGCGGACCGCCAGCGCGTCAGCCGACCGCGTCGGCCAGCATGAACGCCGCCACCGCGAGCAGCGCGTAGGCGAAGACTCGCTGGAGGGTGCCGGCGGAGAGCCGGGCCGCGAGCCGTCTGCCGTCCCAGGCGCCGAGGATCGCGGCCCCGGCGAACGGGCCCACCGCCGACCAGTCGACGTCCGCCGCCGAACCGGCGCGTGCCGCCAGCGCGGTGAGCGAGTTGATCGTGATGACCAGCAGGCTCGTTCCGATCGCCGCGCGCATCCGCAGCCCCACGACGTTCACCAGGGACGGTACGGCGAGAAAGCCGCCGCCCACACCGAGCACCCCGGTCACCGCGCCGAGACCGGCGCCCGCCCCGGCCACCCGGGACGCCCGAGCCGCAACAGGGACGGCGGTGGACCCGGCGGCCGGCGGCCGCAGCATGCGCAGTGCCGCCACGGCGGCGAGCACCGCGAACGCCCCGGTCAGCAGCGCCGCCGGCAGCTGCCGGGAGACCGCCCCGCCGACCGCCGCCGGCACGATCCCGGCCGCCGCGAACACCGCACCGGCCCGCCACCGCACCGCGCCCTCGCGGGCGTGCGCGACGAGCGCGGTGGCCGAGGTGACCGTGACGACGACCAGGCTCGCGGTGGTGGCCGCGGCCGGGGTGAAGCCGAGCAGATAGATCAACGCCGGTACGGCCAGCACGCTGCCGCCACCGCCCAGGGCCCCGAGAGCCAGCCCGGTGACGGCCCCGGCGGCGAGGGCGAGCAGAAGCGCGCTCATCCGGGGGTGCCCTCGGCGCGCACCGCGAGGCCCGCCGCGTGCCAGGCGGTCATCCCGCCCACGACGTCCACCGCGTCCAGCCCACGGGCGGCCAGCAGCGCCACCGCCTCCCGGGACCGCCGCCCCGAGCGGCAGACCACGACGAGCGGGCGGTCCGCGGCGGCCGGTGGCAGCGGAGCCCCGGCCGCCAGCCCGGAGAGCGGGGCGTGCACGGCCCCCGGCACGTGTCCGGCCGCCCATTCCCCGGCCTCGCGGACATCCAGCAGTACGGCATCCGCGTCCGTGCGAGCCTGCGCCTCGACCGCGGTGAGCCGCGCCATCGGCAGCCCGGCCGCGCGCGCCGCCGGGAACCCGTCGTCGACGGCGACCACGGCACGCCCGGCCGCGTCGAGCAGCGAGGCGGCGACGGCCGCCCGCATCCCGCCCGCGCAGTGCACCCACACCGTGCCGCCGGGTATCTCGCCGAGCCGCTCCCGCAGCCGGTGCAGGGGTATGTGGAGGGAGCCCCGAACGTGGCCGCCGGCCCGCTCCGTGTCCCGGCGCACGTCCAGGACGACGACGTCCCGCGTCCCGTGGGCCGCCAGCTCTGCGAACGTGGCACGCGGGAAGGAATGGGGCCGCTCGCCCGCGCGCAGCCAGGCCCCGGGGGTGCCGGTGGCGGCCGCGGCCGGGCGGTCGATGCCGACGCGGGTCAGTTCCCGCTGGGCGTCGGCGAGCTGTGCGGCCGACTCGGCGAGCAGCGTGACCGGCCGGCCCCAGGGCAGCAGCCAGGCCAGATAGGTGGCGAGCTGCCCGTCGGCCTCGAAGTTCAGGGTGCCCGGGACATGGCCCTCGGCGAACGCCACCCGGTTGCGCAGGTCCACCACCCACTCCCCGGCGGCCAGCCGCGCCGCGAGCTCCGCCGCGTCCGCCCGGCGCGGCGGCGTGAGGTCGACGGGGGCCGGGCCCGCGGAGTTCAGCGGGCCCATGTGGGCGTAGTACGCCGGTACGTCGTCGAGCCCGGCCAGCAGCTCGGCGACGAACGTGTCGACGTCCTTGACCAGCGCCTCGTTCACCGCGCGCTCCCGGCCGATGGTGGTGGCGGAGCCGGACGCGTCCCCGGCCGAGCAGAAGCTCCCGAAGCCGTGGGTCGGCAGCACGGCCGTCCCGTCCGGCAGCTCGGCGGCCAGCCGGTGTGCCGAGGCGTGCTGCGCCCGGGCCAGCTCGCCGGTGAGCCGGGGCTCCACCAGGTCGGGCCGGCCGACCGTGCCGATCAGCAGCGAGCCGCCGGTGAAGACGGCCACCGCGCGGCCGGTCTCCTCCAGGACGTACGACGTGTGGTGCGGGGTGTGCCCGGGGGTGGCCAGCGCGCGCAGCGCAAGGCCCGCCTCGATCTCCAGCACGTCCCCGTCGGCCACCGGCACCCGCTCGTACGCCACCCGCGCCCCGGCCGGTACCACGTACGCGGCGCCGGTCAGCCGGGCCAGCTCAAGGCCGCCGGAGACGTAGTCGTTGTGCACATGCGTCTCCACGACATGCGTGAGCCGCACCCCGCGCCGGGCGGCGGCCGCCAGCACCCGGTCGACGTCCCGGGGCGGATCGACCGCGACGGCGCCGTGCGCCCCGCCCGCCAGATAGCCGCGGTTGCCCAGTCCGGGCACCTCGATGGTGTCGACGAAGGACATGGCGGCACACTCCTCTCCTCGATCCCCGGAAATTACCCCCGGGGGTATATGGAGCACCGTAGCAGAGGTACCCCCGGGGGTATCCGGCGGAGGTGGCGGGCGGCGGGGGCGGCGGCCGTTCGGGAAGATCCGCGACGAACGATGCGTGCCGTCGCTGATCGTTCCCGCGTAGGGTCGGAAGACAGCACGTCAGCAGAGCGACGAAAGGGCAGGCCCATGGCGCAGGAAGTACGCGGCGTGATCGCACCGGGCAAGGACGAGCCCGTGCGGGTCGAGACGATCGTGGTGCCGGACCCGGGGCCGGGCGAAGCCGTCGTACAGGTGCAGGCCTGCGGGGTCTGTCACACCGACCTGCACTACAAACAGGGCGGTATCAACGACGAGTTCCCCTTCCTGCTCGGCCACGAGGCCGCCGGGGTGGTGGAGTCGGTCGGCGAGGGCGTCACGGACGTCGCGCCCGGTGACTTCGTGATCCTCAACTGGCGTGCCGTGTGCGGGAACTGCCGGGCCTGTCTGCGCGGCCGGCCCTGGTACTGCTTCAACACCCACAACGCCAAGCAGAGGATGACCCTCGCCGCCACCGGGCAGGAGCTCTCCCCGGCGCTCGGCATCGGCGCCTTCGCCGACAAGACGCTGGTCGCCGCCGGTCAGTGCACCAAGGTCGACCCGGCCGTCTCCCCGGCGGTCGCCGGACTGCTCGGCTGCGGGGTGATGGCGGGCATCGGCGCCGCGATCAACACCGGCGGCGTCGGCCGGGGCGACTCGGTCGCCGTGATCGGCTGCGGCGGGGTCGGCGACGCAGCGATCGCCGGGGCCCGCCTCGCGGGCGCCGCGAAGATCATCGCCGTCGACATCGACGACCGGAAGCTGGAGAAGGCCCGCTCCCTGGGCGCCACGCACAGCATCAACTCGCGCGAGACCGACCCCGTCGAGGCGATCCGCGACCTGACCGGCGGCTTCGGCGCCGACGTCGTCATCGAGGCGGTCGGCCGCCCGGAGACGTACCAGCAGGCCTTCTACGCCCGCGACCTCGCCGGCACCGTCGTCCTGGTCGGTGTGCCCACCCCCGAGATGAAGCTCGAACTGCCGCTGCTGGACGTCTTCGGCCGCGGCGGGGCGCTCAAGTCGTCCTGGTACGGGGACTGTCTGCCCTCCCGGGACTTCCCCATGCTCATCGACCTGCACCTGCAGGGACGGCTGCCCCTGGACGCCTTCGTCACCGAGACCATCCAGCTCGACGAGGTGGAGAAGGCGTTCGAGCGGATGCACGGCGGCGACGTGCTGCGTTCGGTGGTGGTGCTGTGATGACCACGCGCATCGAACGCCTCGTCACCTCCGGACAGTTCACCCTCGACGGCGGCACCTGGGACGTCGAGAACAACGTGTGGATCGTCGGCGACGAACGCGAAGTGATCGTCATCGACGCCGCCCACGACGCCCGGGCCATCGCCGAGGCGGTCGACGACCGCGTCCTGAAGGCGATCGTCTGCACCCACGCCCACAACGACCACATCGACGCGGCGCCCGCCCTCGCGGACCTCACCGGTGCCAAGATCTGGCTGCACCCCGACGACCTGCCGCTGTGGAAGCTCACCCACCCCGACCGCGACCCCGACAACCACCTGTCCGACGGGCTGGTCATCGAGGCCGCGGGCGCCGACCTGACCGTGCTGCACACGCCCGGCCACGCGCCCGGCGCCGTCTGCCTCTACGACCCGGGTCTGGGCACCGTCTTCACCGGCGACACCCTCTTCCAGGGCGGCCCCGGCGCGACCGGACGGTCGTACTCGCACTTCCCGACGATCATCGACTCCATCCGGGACAAGCTGCTCACCCTCCCGCCCGAGACGAAGGTCCTGACCGGACACGGTGACCCGACCACCATCGGCGCCGAGGCACCCCAGCTGGCGGAGTGGATCGCCCGGGGCCACTGAGCTCTCCCGGCGGACGGCATCCGCCGGGAGAACAGCGGACGACACGTGATGTCAGGCTTCCGCGGGAGCCCCCGCCACCGGCTACCGCGGAACCGGCACGCCCCTCAGCCGTCGGAAGCCGGCCGGGTCGGCCAGAGCGCCGGGTGCCCCGGAGGCAGCGCGAGATCCTCGCGTACGGCGGTGTAGTAGCGCTCCCGGCAGGCCCGCTGCCGCTCCAGCAGGTCCTGCCAGGCGTCCGGGTCGACCGTCCCGGAGCGCATGAACCGCTCCATGGCCATCACCGCGGTCACCCAGTGCCGTGCCTGCTCCACCACCTCCCGGCTGCCCAGCATGATCAGCGCCTCCCCGGCCGGATCACGGCCGTCGGTGGCCGCCGCCAGCTGCGGCTCGGCCTCGGCCGGGGAGATCGGGTGCGGATGCGGATCGTTGCCGAGATGGGCCGCGACACGGTAGGTGAGGTTCACCGTCTTCTTCAGCGCCCGCGCGTAGTCGCTGTACACCGCCAGCCGCCGCTCCTCCCAGCGCACCTCCTGCTCCCGCCGGAACCGCGCCCGATCCCCCCGCACCACCGCGAGATACGAACCGAGCGCGCCGATCACGACGCCTATGAGAGCCGGGAGTTGCTGCAAGAACGAGGACATGTGCGCACGCTATCTGTGCTGTTGATCGTCCGGCCCGTACCGTCGTCGTCATGACCGGACTCGATCGCTTTGCCGGACACGGAGTTCTCGTCACGGGCGCGGCCCGCGGCATCGGCGCGGCCGTCGCCCGCCGGCTGGCCGAGGAGGGCGCACAGGTGCTGGCGGCCGACCGGGACCTGCCCGAGGCGGAGCGGACGGCGGCCGCGCTGCGCCAACAGGGGCTGGCCGTCACGGCGTTCGCCTGCGACGTCGCCGACCGCGACTCGGTGGAGGCCGCCGTCGCCGGTGCCGTCGACGCCTTCGGCACGCTCGACGTCCTGGTGAACTGCGCCGCGCACTGCACCCCGGACGTCCCCCTCTTCGAGGACCAGCCGGACGACGGATGGGCCCTGGACCTCGACATCACGCTCACCGGCGTCCAGCGCTGCTGCCGCGCCGCCCTGCCGCACCTGGCCGCCTCCGGGCGGGGCGCGATCGTGAGCATCGGCTCGGTCAACGCCGAGGCGGACTTCGGCAACCACGCCTACAGTGCCGCCAAGGCCGGACTCGCCTCGCTGACCCGCACCCTCGCCGGGCGCGCGGCCGCCCGCGGGGTGCGGGTCAACCTGGTGGAACCCGGCACGGTCCGCACCTCGGCCTGGGCGGACCGGGAGGACGAACTCGCCGCCCTCCGGCCGCTGTACCCGCTCGGCCGGGTCGGCGAACCGGAGGACGTCGCCGCGGCCGTCGCCTTCCTCGCCTCCCGCGACGCCGCCTGGATCACCGGCACCACCCTCCGCGTCGACGGCGGACTCACCGCCGTCAACAGCGGGTTCCACGCGGCGCTGCGGCCGTACCGGGAGGCCCGGCGCGGGTCAGAGAGCCGCTGAGGCGGCCGCGAGCACGGTCAGCACGCGCCGGGCGTCGTCCTCGGTGGTGCGCCAGTTGCTGAACGCCGCCCGCAGCGCCGGCACCCCGCCGTACACCGTCGGCGTCAGGAACGCCTCGCCGGACGCGGCGACCGCCCGGGCCAGGGCGGGCACCCGCTCCTGCGTGGGGTGCTCGGCGAGGGTGAAGCAGACGACGTTGAGCCGGACCGGGGCGAGGAGGCGCAGGGCGGGCAGCTCCGCGATGCCGGCGCCGAGGCGGCGGGCCTCGGTGACGTTGCGCTCGACGATCTCACGGTGCCCGTCCCGGCCGTACGCCGTCAGCGCGAACCAGGCGGGCAGCGCCCGCATCCGGCGGGAGTTCTCCGGGGTGAGATGCAGGAAGTCCGGGGTGCCGGCGGGCGGGCCCAGGTACGGGGACTCGTTCTGGAAGACCGCGACCTGGAGGTCGGGGCGGCGGGTGAACTGGACGGCCGCGTCGTAGGGGACGTTGAGCCACTTGTGCAGGTCCACACAGACCGAGTCGGCCGCGTCGAGACCGTCGACGAGCGGGGCGTGGGCGGGGGAGAGGGCGGCGAAGGCGCCGAACGCGGCGTCCACGTGCAGCCAGAAGCCGTACCGCTCCCTGAGGGCGGCGATCGCCCGCAGGTCGTCGAAGTCGACGGTGTTCACCGTGCCCGCGTTGGCGACGACGATCGCGGGCCGCCCGTCCAGCCGGGCCAGCGCCGCCTCCAGCGCGGCCACGTCCACCGCCTCCCGGTTGCCGGGCAGCAGCGGCACCGGGCGCAGCCGGTCCCGCCCGATGCCGAGCACCGACAGCGCCTTGCCCACGCTGGAGTGCGGGCTGCCGGAGAGCACGTCGACCGGGCCCAGCGCGGCGGCCCCCGCCCGGGAGACGTCCACCCCGAGCCGCTCGCCGAGCCATTCACGGGCGATGGCCAGGCCGACCGTGTTCGACATCGTGGCGCCGGTCACAAAGGCCCCGCTGTGCGCGTCGCCGAGTCCGAACAGCTCGGCCAGCCAGGTCACGGTCTCGCGCTCCAGGGCGGCACCCCAGGAACCGGCGTCCCCGGACAGGTTCTGGTCGTAGGCCGAGGTCAGCCAGTCGCCGGTGAGGGAGGCGGGCGTCACACCGCCGGTGACGAAACCGAGGTAGCGTGGCCCGGCCGAGGCGGACATTCCCGGCGCCCATCGCTCGGTGAACCGGGCCAGCGCGCCGGCCCCGCCCTCCCCCTGCTCGGGCAGCGGCGCCCGCGCGGGTGCGGGCCCCGGCGCGGCCACCGGCCGTTCGGCCGACCCGGCCACCGTCCGGGCGGCCTCGTCGCGGGCGGACTGGAGGAGTTCGGGAAGCCGGGCGAGATCGGCGGCGAGTGCGGGATGCATGAACCGCACACTAGGTCGGCCACGACGCTGTGGCGCGGGCCACTTCCGGGTAAGTGGACCCATGCCGGCAACGGCGGCCGTGGCGGCTAAGTTAACCGTTTCGTCACAGCCTGACCAGGGCTACAACCAATGCCGGGCATCGGCCGGTCCAGTACGACGAGACCACAGCGCAGGAAAAGGAGACAGACGTCATATGGGGGACATACGCAGACGAAGTGCCGTCGTGCTCGGTGTCACCGGGCTGGTGGCGCCGCTCACGCTCGCTCTCACCTCCGCTCCGGCGCAGGCCGCGAGCTGCACCACGCAGGCCGGGCCGTACCAGAAGCAGGTGGAGAAGTTCCTCGGGCGGCCGGTCGACGGCAAGCAGTCCACCGCCGACTGCAAGGCGATCCAGGCGTTCCAGAACAAGCACGGCATCACGCCCGCCGTCGGGTACGCGGGTCCCGTCACCTGGGGCGTGATGGACCTGATGAACAAGCAGAAGGCCGTCGGGAACAACCCCAACAAGGACGGCAAGTGCCCGACGAACAAGGGACGCATCGCCTGCGTCAACCTCACGCTCCAGCTGAGCTGGATCCAGGACGGCAGCAGGCTGGTCTACGGCCCGGTGCCGGTCCGTACCGGCCGGAACGGGTTCGAGACCCGGACCGGTCTGAAGAAGATCTACTGGCGTGACATCGACCACGTCTCGTCCGTCTACAACGTGCCGATGCCCTACAGCCAGTTCTTCGACGGCGGCCAGGCCTTCCACTCGGTGAACCTCAGCATGTGGAACCCGCCGGGCTCGCACGGCTGTGTGAACATGACCACGACGGACGCCAAGAAGTACTGGTCGCTGCTGAAGACCGGCGACGACGTCTACGTGTACGGCCGCAAGCCGGGCACCTGACGGCACCCGGCCCCGGCCGGCGGCTTGGGCGACAGCTTCGGCTCAGCTCTCCGGGGCGTCCCCGAAGTCCGGGATCTCCAGCCTGGCCCCGCCCTGCCGCGCGGACTCGTGCGCGATGATGCCCGGCAGGGTGTAGCGGGCCGCGACCCAGGCGTTGACCGACGGCAGGCCGCGCGTGTTGACGGCGGTCACGAAGTCGTCCACCAGGAAGTGGTGGCTGCCCTCGTGCCCGTTGTGCAGCGCGTCGAACTCCCGCGGCAGCCGCTCCCGGTCGTGCACCGGCGCCGACCCGGAGGTGAAGGCCGCCCGCAGCTCCGGCGCGATGTGCTGGAGCGACGGGTCGTCAGGGGACATGGTGGGCTTGGGCTCCAGCAATTCGCTGATGTCCTGCACGCCCTTCTTGTCCTGCCACAGCGCCACCGTCGCCAGCTGCTCCATGCTCGCCTCCGTGCCGAAGAACCGGAAGCGGGACTCACGGATGTGGGACGGGTAGCCCACCCGCCGGAACTCGTTCGTACGGAACGAACCACCGCCGGCCACCTCGAACAGCGCGGTCGCGTTGGACACGTCGTTGCCGAACTGGCTGACCTCCTTGTCGAAGACGCCGTCGCCCCGGTCGTCCACGACCCCGATCGCCGACACGCTCACCGCGTGCGTCTGCCAGGCGCCGAGCACCCCGCCCACCGCGTGCGTCGGGTAGAGCAGCGGGGGATAGCTGGCGGTCGCCTTCCAGTTCTCGCCGCCGCTGTAGCGGTAGGCGTCGTAGAAGCCGAGGTCCATGTCGTGGACGTAGTCGCCTTCGGCGTAGAAGAGCCGCCCGAAGGCGCCCTCGGCGATCTGGTTGCGGGCGTGCACGGTCGCCGGGTTGTACTGGCTGGTCTCGCCCATCATGTAGGTCAGGCCGGTCGCCTTGACCGTGTCGATGATCGCGGCGATCTCCTCGGTCGTGATCGCCATGGGGACCGCGGAGTACACGTGCTTGCCGGCGTTCAGTCCCTGCAGGACCAGCGGGCCGTGCGTCCAGCGCTGGGTGAAGATCGCGACCGCGTCGACGCCGGACTCCAGCATGGCCTCGTACGACGGGAAGGTGCCCGCCAGACCCTGGGCGGTGGCGAGTTTCTCCGCCCGCTCGGGCAGCAGGTCGGTGACGTACACGTCGCCGACGCCGGGATGGGCCTGGAACAGCGTGGCGAACTGGCCGGAGAACTGACCGGCGCCGACGATGCCGAGTGAGAAAGTCATGGAGGTTACTTTTGCTGCGGAAGAATCTTGCCGTCAAGGGGCGGAAGGAAGTCTGAAAGGTGCGACGAGGGCGCTTATGCGGCGCACCCGGCGCACAGTAGGGTGGACAGGTTGCTTCAGCTCCGGAAGAAAAGGAATGCCGTGACCGACTGGCTGCCGCTGAGCCCCGCGGAGCGCTCCGTGGCGATCGAGGTACTCGTCCACGGCCCGCTGTCGCGCACCGAGCTGGCCCGCCGGCTGAACCTCTCCCAGGGCAGCCTCACCCGCCTCACCAAACCGCTCATCGAGTCCGGCCTGCTCGTCGAGGCCCCCTGGGCGGGCGCTTCGGCGGAGGCGCGTCAGGGCCGTCCCTCGCAGCCGCTCGACGTGGTCGCCGAGTCCTGGTCCTTCCTCGGCTTCAAGATCACCGACGAGATGGTCTACGGCGTCGTGACCAGCCTCAGGAGCGACATCGTCGCCCGCCTCGACCGGCCGCTCACCAGCCATGACCCGAAGTACGTCGCCGACCTGCTGGCCGCCATGACCGCCGAGCTCGCCGGCCGGCACCCCGCGGTCGCGGGCATAGGCATAGGCGTCGGCGGGTTCGTGCGCGAGTACGCGGTGGTCGGCGAGTCGCCCTACCTGAGCTGGCGTGACGTCCCGCTGGCCGGGCTGGTCCGGGAACGCACCGGGCTGCCGGTCGTCGTGGAGAACGACGTGGCGGCCCTGGTCGAGGCCGAGACCTGGTTCGGCGCCGGCCGCGGACTCGACCGCTTCGTCGTGCTGACCATCGGCGCCGGCATCGGCTACGGCCTGGTGCTCGGCGGCAGGCGGGTCCCCTGCGCCGAGGAGGACCGCGGCTTCGGACGGCACTGGATCATCGACCCGCTGGGCCCGCTCACCCCGCAGGGCGAGCGCGGCAGCGCCGTGTCGCTGCTCACCATCCCCAGCATCCGCTACCAGGTCCGGGCCGCCACCGGCCGGGACGCGTCCTACGAGGAGATCCTCGCCGGTGCCGCCGCGGGCGAGCCGATGGCCGCGCGGGTGATCGGCGAGGCCGGCCGGGCGCTGGGCACCCTGCTCGCGCAGATCGCCAACTTCGTCATGCCGCAGAAGATCCTGCTGGCCGGGGAAGGGGTCGGCCTGATGGAGGTGGCCGGCGACACGGTGCGGGACGCGGTCCGTGCCCACCGGCATCCGCTCGCCGCCCCGATCGGCCTGGAGACCAAGGTCTCCGACTTCCACGACTGGGCGCGGGGTGCGGCCGTACTGGCGATCCAGGTGCTGGTGCTCGGCGGGGCGGGCGGCTGAACTGCCGTTTCCGTTCGGGCAGCCGGTGCCGCACCGCATCGAACTCCCGTTTCTCCTTGACACATTGACGTGATGAGTAACACGGTCCGATATGTCCGTATCAGTCGTACTTACTCACGGCGCCTTCACGCCGACCGGCATATGCTTCACACCATGTCCACCACTGTTGAAGCCGTCACCGAGCGATCGGCCGACGAGGTCAACGAGGAGATCCGGGCCCTGTGGCTCCGGTCGGGCGGGACACTGAGCACCGAGCAGCGCGAGGAGTACCAGCGGCTCGTCCTCGAATGGGCGGCAGCGACCCCGTAGCAGCCGGACCAGGCGGCCTGACCGCCCGTCCCGGGCACCCGTGGGACGGGTGCCCTTCTCGTAGGACCTCGCCGAGGCCCCTGTCCTCTGTTGTCCTCTGTCCTCTGTCAGCCCCAAGTAGCCGAGTAGTAGCGCTGGTACGCCTTGCGGTCCTGTTCCGAGCGGATGTACCGGGTCGCGACCAGCGCGATCAGGCTTCCCCCGATCACCAGCAGGCCCGGACCGACGTTGCGGGTGTCCGTGAGCCGGGCGACCAGACTGGTGTCGTCCCCGGTCACCGGCGCCGTCGAACCCGGCGAGGCCGCACTCGGCGCGATGGCGCTGTGGTTGGCCGACGCGGACGGCGCCGGCGCGGCGCTCTGACTTCCGGCGGCCGCCTGCTTCGTCACGATCAGCTGGACGTTCAGCGCCGCCATCGCCCGCGTCACCGGCTGGAAGAACGTCACCCCGCCCGTGGTGCAGTCACCGCTGCCGCCCGAGGTCACCCCCAGCGCGATGCCATTGGAGAACAACGGACCGCCGCTGTCGCCCGGTTCGGCACACACGTTGGTCTGGATGAGCCCGGTGACCGTGCCCTCCGGATAGTTGACGGTCGCGTTGAGCGCGGTCACCGTGCCGTCGTGCAGCCCGCTGGTGGAGCCGCTGCGGAACACCTTCTGCCCGACCGTCGGATCGGCCGCCCCCGTGATCCGCACGCCCTGCCCGTTGCCGATCGCGACCACGTCCGGGTTGTCACCGGCCTTCCCGGACGCGTACTGGATCAGCGAGAAGTCGTTGCCCGGGAACTGCGTGTTGATCGTCGTGCCCAGCTGCTGGTTGCCCTGGCTGTCGTCGAACCAGATGGTGTTGGCGGGACCGCAGTGACCGGCGGTGAGGATGAAGTCGGTCGTCCCGTTGGTGACGTTGAACCCCGCCGAACAGCGGCCGCCCGTCGACAGGATCGGCTGCGCCGCGTTCAGCCGGGTGGTGAACGTCCCCTCGGAGCGCTGCATCTGCACGAAACCGCCGATGCCCGCGGCGACCCGGCTCAGGTCCGACCAGTCGGAGGCGGAGACCGTGCTGTCGGCCTCCACCATCACCCGGTTGGTCTTGTAGTCCACCACCCACGCGGTGCCGGCCACCCGCGGCGCCGCCTTCAGCGTGGCGGTGGCCGCCTTCAGCTCGTTCATGCTGTGCGACACCATCTTGGGCTCGGCACCCGCCTGCTTCACCATCGCCGCGGCCTGCGCGTCGGTGACCGCGACCACCGGCTTGCCGTCGGCGCCGATCCAGCTGCCCGCGGTACGGGCCGTGCCGAGCTTCGCCACCAGCGCGGCACCGGTGTTACCTGCCTCGGTCGCGGAGCCGGAGCTGAACGGGACGGCGGACGTCCCGGGAGTCTCGCTCGCCATGGCCGTGGTGACCATCGCGCCTCCCAGAAGGAGTCCGCCGACCGCCGCCAGCTGTGTCCCCCGCCGGACGACCCGTCGTCGTGCGTGCCTCATCCATGGCTCCCGAACCCCGAACGCGCGGTGCCTGCACCGCGGGGCCCTCCGGTCGTCGAGCGCCCTGCTCTCCATACGTGAGCGGCCCGCAGGGTGTTCACAGCGTTGGTGATCTTTACGATCCCGTGGCAGTACGGCATGACCGCACGCCTCGTTCCCGGGCCTGCCCCAGCCGCCTATCTTGAGCCCATGACCAGCATCCCGCAGGAGAATCCGGGCGAACCGAACCCGCTGCGCGCCCTCACCCTCGACCGGCTGCGATGTCGTACCAGCATGAAATGGCGCACCTACCCGAAGGACGTGCTCCCGGTCTGGGTGGCCGAGATGGACGTGCCGCTCGCCGCACCGATCGTGCGCGCGGTCACGGCGGCGATGGAACTCGGCGACACCGGCTACCCGGCGGGCACCGCCTACGCCGAGGCGCTCGCCGCGTTCGCCGCGAAACGCTGGGGCTGGGACGGGCTCGACGTGGCCCGCACCGCGATCGTCCCCGACGTGATGCTCGGCGTGGTCGAGATGCTCCGGCTGGTCACCGGGCCCGGTGACCCGGTGGTCGTCAACTCGCCGGTGTACCCGCCCTTCTACCAGTTCGTCGGGAACATGGACCGGCGCGTGGTGGAGGCCCCGCTCGGCGCTGGCGGGCGTATCGACCTCGACGTGCTGGAGGCGGTGTTCCGCGGGCTCGGCGGCGGGCGGGCCGGCTATCTGCTGTGCAGCCCCCACAACCCGACCGGCACCGTCCACACCGCCGACGAGCTCACCGCCGTCACCGTCCTCGCCGAGCGGTACGGCGTCCGGGTCGTCGCCGACGAGATCCACGCCCCGCTCACCGCACCGGGCGTCGGCTTCGTCCCCTACCTGAGCGTGCCCGGGGCGGACCGGGGACTCTCGCTGATGTCCGCCTCCAAGGCCTGGAACCTCGCCGGCCTCAAGGCCGCGCTCGCCCTCGCCGGACCCGGCGCCGCAGCCGACCTCGCCCGGCTGCCGGAGGAGGTGAGCCACGGCCCCAGCCATGTCGGCGTCATCGCCCACACGGCCGCGCTGACCGACGGCACCGCCTGGCTCGACGCCCTGCTCACCGGCCTCGACGAGAACCGGCGCCTGCTCGCCGGCCTGCTCGGCCGCCACCTGCCCGGCATCCGGTACCGGCCCGCCGAGGCCACCTACCTCGCCTGGCTGGACTGCCGCGCCCTCGGCCTCGGCGACGACCCGGCCGAGGTCTTCCTGGAGCGCGGCCGGGTCGCCGTGAACTCCGGCATCCCCTTCGGGACCGGCGGCGCCGGGCACGTACGGTTCAACCTCGCCACCTCGCCCGAGGTGATCACGGAGGCGGTACGGCGGATGGCCGCGGCGCTCGCGTGAGGCGTGACCGCCCGGCTGACATCATGGCGGTATGCGTGTGCTGATACCGCTTCCCGACCGGGACTTCGACGTGACCGAGGTGGCCGTGCCCTGGCGGGAGCTGACCCGGGCCGGCCATGAGGTCGTGTTCGCCACCGAACGCGCCGGCACCCGGCCCGCGGCCGACCCCCGGCTGCTCACCGGCGTCCTGTTCGGGCAGCTCGGTGCCGCGGACGAACCCCGGCGGTTCTACGAACAGCTGACCTCCGCACCGGAGTTCACCGCCACCGTCGCCTGGGCGGACCTCGACGTCTCCGGCTTCGACGGGCTGGTGCTGCCCGGCGGACACGCGCCCGGCATGCGCCAGTACCTCGGCTCGCCCGAACTGCGCGACCAGGTGCGGAAGTTCTGGGCACTGGGCCGCCCGGTCGGCGCGATCTGCCACGGCGTCCTCGTCCTCGCCCGCACCGTGGACCCGGCCACCGGGCGCAGCGTCCTGTCCGGCCGCCGGACCACCTGCCTGCCCAAGTACATGGAACGCACCGCCTACTTCACCACCGCCTGGCGCCTCGGCCGCTACTACCGCACGTATCCCGCCTACGTCGAGGACGAGGTGCGCACCGCCCTCGCCGACCCGGCCGGACGGTTCGAGCGCGGTCCCCGCACCCTCACCCGGCGCGGCACCGCGACCGACGACACCCACGCCTTCGTCGTCGAGGACGGCACCTATCTCTCGGCCCGCTGGCCCGGCGACGCGTATCTGTTCGCACGGAAGTACCTCGACCTGCTCGACCGGAGTACGGCAGCCTGAGCGCTCCGCTGGAAGCGCCGCGATGTGCCGTCGTTCGTCCGCGGCGCCGTCGTGGCTGGTCGCGCAGTTCCCCGCGCCCCTTTGGGGCGCTTTGCGCGCGCCGGACATGCAATACGGCCCCGCGCCCCTCGGGGCGTGGCCGAGCGGCAGCGGGCTTCACCCGGTCTGCTTAGACTTCCGGCATGGAAAACACCACCGGCACGGCCCTCGACAGGCTCGGCGCCGGCAAATACCTGCTGGTCACCAGTTACCGCAAGGACGGTACCCCCGTTCCCACCCCGGTGTGGGTGGTGCGGGACGGGGACACGCTCGGCGTCTGGACGCCCGCCGACACCTTCAAGGTCAAGCGGATCCGCCGCCGCGCCGACGTCAAGGTCGGCCCCTGCGACCTGCGCGGCCGCCCGACCGGCGACCCGGTGACGGCCACCGCGGAGATCGCCGACGCGGCCACCACCGCCCGCTACCGCGACCTCATCGCCCGCAAGTACGGCATCACCGGCCGGCTCACCCTCCTCGGCAGCAGGCTGCGCCGCGGCCTCGACGGCACCGTCGGCATCCGGGTGACCCTGGCGCCCTGAGCGGGCATGCCCTGAGGAGACCGCGGTCTCCTCAGGGCGCGCGGGGCGCTACGAGGCGTCGAGCACCGTTCCGGTGAGCGTCAGACCGCCGGGCAGCGGCTTGCCCTCGTCGTCCGTCTGCTGGAAGGTCACCGACTCGGCCGGCTCCCGGACCTGGTCCCGCACGGTGGGCAGGGTCACGTCGAGGCCGGTCTCCCCGGCGGGCACGTCCAGCCACAGGTACAGGCCGTTCACCCGGGACAACAGCCTTTCCGGGTCCGGTTCCGCGCCGGAGACACCGGCCAGCCAGCCCGGGTCGACGTCCTTGGTGGACAGCTCGGTGCCGCCGCTGCCGACCGGGACGGGGACGAACAGCGCGCCGATGTCCGTGTCCGCGGCCTCGGACAGCGAGATCCGCCACTTCAGGGCCGCACCCTCGGTCACCGGGTCCGCGAGCGGGGTCACCGTGACCGTGGGCGCCGGATCGTCGTCGTGCACGGTCAGCCCGCCCCGGTAGGAGCCGACCACGGCCCCGTGCACGGCCTTGACCAGCACGTCGTACGGCACGTCCGCGCCGTAGCGGGTGTTGCCCCGCACCTCGACCGGCACGTCGATGTCGTGGCCGCCCGGCTCCACGGTGACCAGGCGGTCCTTCGCGGTGCCGGTCGCCGGGTCGACGACGTACACCCGGACCTGGCCGCTGCCCCGCCCGGACACCTGCACCGGGACGTGGTAGGTGCGTACGCCCGAGTCGCCCTCGTCGACCGTGAGCCGGCCGACGTCGACGCGCGGCAGCACGGCCGCGCGGACCGCCGGGGTGCCCGGCCGCCAGCCCCAGGCGTCCATCAGCCAGGCCCGCCCGGATCCCGAACGCGGCGTCAGCTCAAGGGAGGTGACGGACCGCAGGTCGAGCCCGGCGCGGCCGGCGGCGGTGAGCGGTACGCGCAACTCGCGCGCCCAGTAGGACGCGGTGCGGTCGCTGCCGGGCAGCCCGTCGGCCCGGACCCGGCCCAGCGTCGCCCGCCGGCCGTGGCTGTCGGTGACGGACACGTCGAGCGCGGTGCCCCGGGAGTTCGGCGGCACGAAGACCCGCAGTGCGAGCGCCTCGGCACCGGAGAGCGAGACCGGCCGTGCGACCCGGACCCGCGTCGGGGATCCGGCGGACGTCCAGTGCAGCGCGACCGCGTGCCGGCCGGCCTCCCGTCCCGTCTCCCACTGCGCGAAGTGCGGCGAGACACCCGTGACGCCCTGCCCCAGACAGGCCACCGCCGGGTCCGGATCGACCGCCGAGCACAGCCGGCCACCGGTCACCGTCACCGCGCCGTCCGGCAGGAACCCGGCCCCGCGGTTGGCACCGACCGCGTGACCGAGCACCCGCGCCGGATCCGCCGACGGCGCCCGCCGCCCCGAACCGTCCAGCAGCGGACGGACCCTGTCGTCCCCCGCGACGAACAGCCGGGCCGCCGCCGCGATGTACGTGGAGCCGGCCCGGTGCTGCTGGTCGGCGGTCAGCCGGGTCGCGGCCCGCGGGGAGCAGACCGGGTCCGGGTGGTCCGGGTCGTCGGAGAAGTCGTCCTCCGCGGGGGCCTGTGCCTGCCCCGGCGTCCACTCGGTGTTGAAGAAGTTGTGGTCGGCGCCGATCACGTACACCGCGCTGTGCAGAGCCCTGCCGCGGCTGACCGCGCGGGTGCCGTCGACGTAGACCTCGCCCTGCAGGTCGGAGACATCGCCGTCGCAGCCCGGCAGGATCGTGAGCGAAGGGACGTCCGGCACCGGGTTCTGGCCGAAGACGGTCGGGCCGATCAGCACGGTCCCGCTGATGTGCCAGCGCACCCTGCCGTGATAGCCGTCCTGGGCGGCCGGCGGCGGGTACAGGCTGTCCAGCGCCGCCCGGTTGACGCCCTCGCCGCCCCGGGAGTGGCCGATCAGCAGCACGCGGGACAGGTCGGCGCGGGGTGCCTCGCGCACGATCGGGGGTGCGAGGCGCGGGTGACGTGCCCAGTCGGCCCAGTGCGCCAGGTGCAGCCGGATCAGCGACGAACGGGCCTGCGCGCCGCCGTCCTCGGCCTGCCAGTCCTGGCCGTTGATCCCGTTCGCCGAGATCGAGACCGTCACATAGCCCTGGGAGGCCAGCAGCCGCTGGTCGCGCAGATAGCCCCGGTGGCTCGGCACCGGGAGCGTGCCCGCCGGGCACGGCCAGGCGCCGGAGGCGTCGTCACCTCCGCCGTGCGGGGCGTAGCAGGTGGCGTGCCGGCCGTGCAGGAACAGCGCCAGCGGGCGGGAGCCGGAGGCCCCGGTGGGCGCGACCACCACGGCCTGCATCTCGACCGGGACGGAGAACCCGGGCAGGCGCACCGACCTGAGCTGGTACGAGCCCGTCTTCGTGCGGTACGGGCCGGGCTCTCCCGGGTCCACCGGATTGGCGGGCAGCGCGGCCGGGGGCCGGACCGCCGCCGAGGGCGCGGACGTGTCCGCGTCCGGGCGGGTGTCCAACCGGCGTCCGCCGGACCAGACTTGCAGGTCCTTCAGCGCTCCCGCCCGCGCCCCGGCCAGACCGAGCCGGAAGGTGTGCCCGTCCCGCTCCGGCTTCGGCACCCCCAACAGCCGCCCGCCCGACCGGAATTCGACCCGAGCGTCGCCCATCGGCACCCGTCTGCCGGACCGCCACACCAGCTGGGGCGCCGACCGCTCCTGGTCGATGCGCCAGCCCGGCGGCAGCTTTCCGCCGGACGCGGCCGCGGCCGGGGCCTGTTGAGCCTGTGCGGTGGTGCCGGACACTCCTCCCGCGAGCGCGAGCACCGCTGTCGCGATGACCCATATGCGCCGGGTACGGACCAATGTTCCCTCCTCCTCGGAAGGCGAGCACGGGCCGCCCCGGCCGTCCCGGGGAGCCCCTCGCCCTCCGGAGGACGGGGAGTTGAGTCTGTGGGTTGCCTGTGGGTCTGGAGTGAAGGGTCACGTGCGGGGAAGACGGCACCTGCCGAGTTCGGGGGCGGCCTGTCCGGTGGCGAGTTCCGCCGCGACCAGGCGGCCGACGGTGGGGGCGAGGGTGACCGCGGAGTGGGCGACGGCCACGTAGGCGGAGCCGTCCGGGGTGAGCGGGCCGATCAGCGGGCCGCCCTCGGGTATCGGACGGACGCCCACCCGGGACCCGACCACCCGGAACTCGCCCTCGAACGACGCGCGGAGGCCGGCGACGGCCGTGTCGTCGTCCGCCCTCGTACGGGTCAGCAGCAGCCGTCCCGCGCTCACTTCGCGTACTTCGAAGTCCGGTCCGGCCACGACGGACCGCACCAGCCCCGGCGGCGCGGCCAGCCGGAGCAGCCGGGCGGGGGAGCCGATGACGGGCAGCGCGGTCCCGAGAGGCGCGGCCAACTCGACGGCTCCCGTCCCGGCGGCCAGGACGACGACGGAGGCGGGACGGAATCCGGCGGCGGTGTCGACCCCCGTGACGCGCCCGGTCTCCGTCCGCAGCACCGCGCCGGCCGCCTCGTACCCGACCCGGGCGCCTCGGGCCCGTGCCGCTGCGACCAGCGCCGCCGTGACCGCGACGGGGTCCACGCCCGCGTCGGACGGGGTGTGCACGGCCGCGTCGGGGGGCGTACGGAAGTGGGGCTCCAGCGCCTGGATCGCGGTGCGGCCGACCGGATGCCGTCCTTCGGGGAGCCGACCGCCGCCGGGACCGTACGGCACCGGCCAGGTGAGCGAGCCGGTCCGGCGGACCATGACGCCCGGCACCTCCCGCTCCAGCCGCCGCCAGTCCGCCAGGACCGCAGGGCGCAGATCCTCGGCACCGCCGGGCCAGTCCCCGCCGGTCGTGCCCCCGATCCACGCGAAGGAGTCCCCGGTGACGCCCGTGGCCGGACCGGGGCCCTGTTCGACCAGCGTCACCGGTACGTCCCGGCACGCCAGGTGGTACGCCACCGACGCGCCGAGGATCCCGGCCCCCACCACGACCACCCGCACGGCTGTCCCCGGCCCCGCCGCGCTACTCGACGCCGGGCGGAACGACCGTGGCGTGGTGGTAGTACATCCGCCAGCCGCTCCGCTCGTCGCGTCGGCGCCAGAGGGAGCTGTGCCGGGAGCGCCGGTCGCCGAGACGGGCCTCGAAGGTCACCTGCACAAGACCCGGAGCGAGGACGACACCGGTCATGCCGGACGGCTCGTAGCGGGGGCCGTCCTTCGACGCGCCCGGCTTGTCGGGCAGTTCGGCGAGCAGCTGCTCGTACGCGAACCTGCGGCCGGACGCGCCCACCTCCACGAACTCCGGGTCCAGCAGCTCGACCGCCGGCTCCCGGGAGGCGCGCACCTCGGGGTCCATGAGCCGCAGCTCGCCCGCGATCGCGGCCGCCACCTGGACCGTTTCCTCGCTCATGGGCACATCCTCGCCCGGGCCACCGGCCGCCGGGCAACCGGATTTCCGGCCGTCAGCTCCAGGCGCGGTACGGCTCGTCGAGCAGCTGGAAGACCGGCTCGCCCCGCACCGGGTCCTTGGCGGTGGAGAGCTTGACCCGGTCGCCGCTGTGGATGCCGATCGGCGGGCCGATGACCCGGCCCCGCACCACGAACCCCTCGGCCATCTCGATCAGGGACACGTTGCGCGCGGCGGGCGTGTTGCGGTGCACCACCGTCGAGTGGCGGACCGTGCCCGTGCCCTCGCTGCGCTCCGTCCGCAGCTCGCTGCCCTGGCACACCGGACACAGCAGCCGGTGGTACATCGCGGTGCCGCACCAGGCGCAGCGCTGGTAGACGATGGCGTCCTGGGCGCGCTCCGCGGGCGCGTGGTCGAGAACGCCCGTCGCGAATCCGACCGCCGACTGCGCGGCGCTCGTCGAGTGGTGGTACACGCTGGTCAACTCCCTGGGCTCGCCCGGAATCCCGCGTGTCCGGACCCGGCCGGGCACGCCTGTGCCCGGTCGGCGGTGCCACCGTGCACGCCGACAGCGTATGGCACTCAGTGTCAGTCGTAAAGGCACTGCGTACCCCCAATGTGGGGTCCGCCGGGACTTCTCAGGTGCGGCCGAACGCGGTCTCGATCTCCTGCACCACCCGCCACAGCGGGGCGTCGCGCCGCGAGACGAGGACGACCACGTCGTCCGGGTGTTCCACCGGGCCGCCGAACAGCGCCGCGGGCGCCCCGCCCGGAGCGGGGCCGGCGGGCGCGGCGGACCCGGTGCCGAACGCGTCCTGCACGTACCCGAGGGCGTGGTCGACCGTCTCGTCCGCGTCGCTGCGCCCGTCCGAACGCAGCCAGGAGCGGAGCGCGTTGTTGTGCGCCGCGACCACGGCCGCCGCGATGACGTCCGCCCGCAGCGTCCCGTCCGGGCGGCCCGCGTACCGGCCCCGCAGGTACTCGGCGAGCGCCCGCTCGTAGCGCCACACCACCGACAGCTCGTACGCGCGCAGTCCGGGGACCTGCTTGGTGAGCCGGTAGCGCTGTACGGAGAAGGCGGGGTTCTCGGCGTACATCCGCAGCACCAGCCGCGCCGCGTCGCACACCCGCCGCACCGGCTCGCACTGCGGGTCGCCCGCCGCCAGGAAGGCGGTCATGTCGGCCAGGCACCCCTCGTGGTCGGGGAAGACCACGTCCTCCTTGGACGGGAAGTAGCGGAAGAACGAGCGCCGCCCGACCCCCGCGAGGGCAACGATGTCGTCGACGGTCGTCTGCTCGTACCCGCGCTCCACGAAGAGCCGGAAGGCCGCCGCGACCAGGGCGTCCCGCATGGGCGGCTTGGCGGGCGGTGCCGCGCTGCTGGAGCTCATGGACGCGAACGTAGCATTCCGTCCGCCATCTGGCACTCAGTGCACGATATCGGGGGACTGAGTGCTCTGCCGGTCGTCCCAGGGTCCGCCCCCGCTCCCGCGCTGAACCGGCGGGCCGGTCCTCCCGTATGTGTGCTCGGGGATCGCGGACACCCGTGTGCACGGGTGCGTGGAAGGAGAGCAGTGTGTCGACACCGCCCGACCCTGAACAGCCGCACCGCGGACCGGTCCTGGAACCCGTCCGGGTCCTGCGCCCCCGCAGGCTCGACACCCTCGCGGAGCTGATGCGCGAGTTCCACGAGGGGACGGAGGCCGACGCGAGAGCGAAGGCGCCGAAGAGCCGGGACCCGGCGGACTTCGAGGCCTTCGACCCGGCGTCCGGCTCCGGCACGGAGGACGAGACCCAGGAACTGCCGCCTGTCACCGACGGCCCGCGCACCGCGCCGGGCGGCCGAGGCCGCGGGTACGGGCACGGTGCGGACGCCCACCCGTCCCGTGCCTTCGGCTTCGGGCCGGGACTGCGCCGGGCCGCCGTGGCGGTGGCCGTCGGCGCGGCCGCCCTGGTCGGCTTCGGCAGCGCCCTGCTGCTGCCCGGCCGCGCGGGCACCGCCGAGGCCGCCCAGCCGTCCGCGTCCGCCACCACGGCACCGGCCGCCACCCCGTCGGCCTCCGGCGCCTCCACCGACCCCGACGGCGCCGGCACCCTCCGCCAGGGGGACACCGGCCCCGAGGTCGTCGAGCTGGAGCAGCGCCTGCTGCGCATCCCGGACGTGTACCGCGACGGCTCCACCGCCGGCACCTACGACGCCGCCCTGACGGCGGCCGTGGAACGCTTCCAGGTCTGGTACGGCATCAGCGGCGACGAACGCGGTGTCTACGGCGACGACACCCGCCGCTCCCTGGAGTCCCGCACCAGCCTCACCGACAGCTGACCGGCGGCTTCGGGCGGCGGGCAGTGGATCAGGAGAACACCGAGGGTCCGGCTACTCCTCGCCCGTCGCCGGCACCCGGATGTCCAGCACGCACACGTCGTCCCGCCGTTCGCCCGCCAGCATCGCGGCCAGGAGCGCGTCCAGGGAAGCCGGCCCGGCGGCGAGGGCGGCCGCGGCCAGGCGGTCGAGGCCCGCGTCGATGTCCTCGCCCGGCCGCTCGACGAGGCCGTCGGTGTACAGCAGCAGCCGGTCGCCGGGCTCCAGCCGGAACTCGGCGGACTCGTAGACCGGGTCCGTGCACGCCCCGAGCAGCATGCCGGCCGGACGGTCCAGGCGGTGGGCCCGGCCCCCGCGCACCAGCAGGGGTGGCGGGTGGCCCGCCTGGGCCCAGACGAGACGGCGCTCGGCCGGCTCGTAACGGGCGAGGACGAGCGTCGCGGTGGACTGGGCGTCGCGCGAGTGCAGGAGCAGGAAGTTGAGCCGGGCCAGCGCACCGGTCAGGGAGGAGCCGGTGGTCACCATGCCCTTGGCGGTGAACCGCAGCTGGGCCATCGTGGCGACGGCGTCGACGCCGTGGCCCGCCACGTCGCCGACCACGAACAGCGCGGCCTCGTGGGGCAGTTCGATGGCGCTGAACCAGTCACCGCCGACATACAGCCCGGCCTGGGCGGGCAGATAGGCGACCTCGACGCGCAGCCCGCGCAGCCGCACCGGCCGGCTGGGCAGCGGCAGCAGCGCGTGCTGGAGCCGGGCGGCCAGGGCGCGCTCGGCCTCCAGGACGCCGCGCTGCACCAGGATCGCGCGCTCGCTGTCCACCAGGGCGAGTTCGGCGCTGCGCTGCGGGGTGAGGTCCTGCACGAAGCCGTGCACCTCGACGACCGTGCCGTCCGGGGCGGTCACCGCCTCCGCGACGGCCCGCAGATGCCGTACGGCGTTCCCGGCCCTGATCCGGAACGGCACGTCGAACGGGTGCCCGGTGCGGGCGAGTTCGGAGACGGCGCGGGCCAGCGCGTGCGCGTCCTCGGGCAGCACGAGGTCCGGCAGCAGGTCCAGCGGGACCGCCCCGCGCCCCGGCTCACGGCCCAGGATGGTGTACACCTGGGAGGACCAGTCGACCTGCCGGGTGATCAGGTTCCAGCTCGCCCAGCCGAGGTTGCCCAGCCGCTGCATGTCCGCCAGCCGCTGCTCCTGCCGCTCCTTCGTGTCGTGCCGAAGCCAGGTCACCAGCAGCCCGTCGCCGAGCCGCGCGGCGCGCACCGAGTAGGCGGCGGTCACGGTCACCCCCGCGACGACCTCCTCGTGGACGAACGGCTCGCCCTCGTACGGCTCTCCGCCCAGCGCCTTCAGATACCCCTGCCAGAGCGACTCGCCGGCGACGGAAGGGTAGCTCTCCAGGATGTGGGAGCCGACCAGCTCGCGGCCGGTGCGGCCCAGGATGTCCACGGCGCCCGGGGTGGCCGCCTCGACGCGGTAGTCCTCCACCTCCCCGGTGGCGGTCCGCAGCGGGATCAGCAGGACCGCGGCTCCCGGCAGCGCGTCCAGCACCGTCTGCACCGCCGCGGAGAGTCCCGAGGCCACCGGCTCGGCGGGGGTGCCCAGGGTGCCGAGCCGGCCGGCGCACAGCCGGGCGGCGGACCGCAGCAGCTCACGGTCGGCGGGACCGAAGGCGGCCGCCGGCCGGCGCAGTACGCCGAGGGCCACGCCGGCCGGGACCGGCAGCCAGGCCCGGGACAGCCAGCGGCCGGGCGGCTCGTCGATGAGCTGGAACACCTGCCGGTCCTCGGCGAAGTCCTCCAGCCAGAGCGGCTCGCCGGTCCTGAGCGCCTCCAGCGGGGCGAACCCCCGCAGCGGCGGCACCAGGTGCCACTGGGCGGCGAGCGTCGCGTCCAGCCCCGCGTACCCGATCAGTTCGAGCCCGTCGCCGGGCGGCAGCCGCCGGTACAGCAGTACCGCGTCGGCGTCGATCCGGGGTGCCAGGTGTTCGAGCAGCGTCCCGGCCAGCTCCTGCGGGGAACCGACGTGCAGCAGGGCCCGGCCGAGCCGGCCGAGGGTCTCGGCGGTGCCGGGCGGCGCGGGCGACTCCGGGGGCACCACGGGGGCGGGCGGGCCGGTGACGGGGGCGGCCTCGGCTGCGGGCGCGGCGGGCATCAGGGCGCCGAGGGTGAGCCAGCACTCCTCCAGCAGCGTGCGGTTCCCGGCTTCGGCCCGCTGCAGAAGCGCCTCGTGGGCGGCGTCGGGGGAGCAGCCCGTGACGGCCATCAGCGCACCCTTGGCGCGCTCCACCGCCGCGGACGTGGCCAGCGAGTCCCGCAGCCGGTCCAGCTCGGCGCGCTGTCTGGACACGACCCTGGCCAGGGCTGCCGACTCGGCGACGGCACCGGCGTCCGGGGGAGGCACGTACTCGCTCGTCACCGCTTGAGCATGGCACAGAGGGTGTCTCCGATCACATGCGTACCCGGTGCATGAAGGATCCGGGCAGCCGTGGACCGAAGTGGTCAGCGGCCGGTGCTGTGCCCGACGAGCGCCTCGGTGACCACGCGGACGCTGCGGGCGATGTGCTGCAGTTGCAGGACCTCCGCCGCGTACAGCTTGATCGTGTGCTCGATGACCGATTCCGGCAGGCCCAGCAGGGGCAGTTCGGCGCGCGCCGTCTGCAGCGCCGTGCGGGCCACCCGGACCTCTTGCTGGACCTGGATCTGCGCGTGCCGGGCGAGCAGCACGGGGTGCCGGATCAGCGCCGGGTAGCTGGCGTAGCGGGCCGGCACCAGTTCGCGCAGCCACTTGGCGGCGGAGCGCTCCCAGTCGTAACTGCCCGGTGCCTTGACCTGGCAGGGCCAGTCGGAGCTGATGCGCGCGGTCGTCGTCAGAGTCATGATCATCGCTTCCGGGTGTGCGGCGTCGTGAGGGTGCTCGACGGAGGTCTGGGCGGCTCCGGCCTAGGGGATGGCCGGAGCCGCCGCGGGCGAATCGCACAGGCGATGCCCGTTCGAACATCCCCGGCGCCGACGCGGGTAGGAGACGGCGGCTGGGGGTGTCCGTGCGAGGCCCCGGTCGCCGGCCGCCGGCACTGCTGGTGGTGCTGCGTGCGCATGGGCGGTCCGTCGGCTTTCTCGGGGCGGGTGCGAGCGGTGCGTCCTCGGGTGCGGAACGTGCCCGGAGTGGGCCGGGGTGATCCGTGAGCAGTATTTATATATGCCGTCCCGTTTGCAAGACGTATGAAAACATTCATGCGCGAAATGCGGTGAATACTCCCCCTACGAGGTCATGCGGAGGGGGGCGCAGGGAAGCCGGAAACACCGGGATCCCGGGGGTCAGTCCTTGAGGAAGAACTGGTGCTCCTCGGCGACCTGCTCGTACTCCTCCAGGCGCGCCTGGGTGCGCTCGGGATCGGCGTCGGTCATGGCCTGGAGCAGGGCGGCGGCCATCAGGCCGGGCGCCGCGTAGGTGTCGAAGACCAGGCGGGACCCGATGCCGGTGCTGAAGGTGACGTCGGCCTCGTCGGCCAGCGCGCCGAGCGCCAGGTCGGTCACCAGCGCGACCCGCAGCCCCGCGGTGCGCGCCACCCGGATCGCGGTCAGCGTCTCCTGCGCGTGCCGCGGCATGCCGAACGCCAGCACCCAGGTGCCGCCCGCCTCGCGCGACTGCAGCAGCGCGTCGTAGGCCACGCTGCCGCCCCGGGTCACCACACGTACATCGGGGTGGATACGGCGGGCGGCGTAGGCGAAGTACTCCGCCAGCGAGACGGAGATGCGCAGGCCGAGCACGGTCAGCGGGGACGACTGGGACAGCTCGCGGCCGATCCAGATCACCCGGTCCGGGTCGGCGAAGTCCCGGCGCAGGTTCTCCAGGTTCTCGATCTCGGCGTCGACGGCGGCCTGGAGTTCGTTGCTGCGGTGCTCGGTGGCGACGCCCGTACCGCCCGCCAGGGTGCGCAGCGCGATCGACTGGAGCCGCTCACGCAGCGCGGGGTAACCGCTGAAGCCGACCGCGCCCGCGAACCGGGTCACCGACGGCTGGCTGACCCCGACCCGCTCGGCGAGGTCGGTGATCGACAGGAAGGCCGCCTCGGTGATGTGGTCGATCAGGTACTGGGCGATGCGCCGCTGGCCGGGGGAGAGCCGGGGGCCGTCGAAGAGCTCGCGGAGCTGGGAGGTGGGCGCGGCCTCGGCCTCCGGCACGGTTTTGCCCGAGGTGATCGCGGATGCCTGGGCACGTGCCTGCTGCGGCGATGGCACCGAAGCGCCTCCTTTGTCTCCCACGAGGACTCAACATAGCTCACGGACCGTGGTGACCAGGGGTTGCGCGGTACGCCGGACCGTCCCGGCGGCCGAACGCTCAGGATGCGGAAACAGCACCGGGATTCCGGCGCTCACCGGCGACGGATGCGGTGGTCGTCGCCGGTGGATCGGATGGATCGTACGGTCACCGCCGATAGATGGTGATCGAATGACCGACATCATCGACCGGACGGCTGGTGTCGATCAATTCGGCCAGTTCGCCCCGCGCCTTGGCGGCCGACGAGTCCGAGACCACCAGCAGTCCGTGCACCTTCCCGGGCGGCACCTTGCGGGGGTCGGCGGCGTGGATGCCGTAGTACGCCGGGACGCCACTGCCCTTGTAGACCAGCCAGATCCGCTCGCCCGGGTAGCGCTCCTTGAGCCGGTCGGCGAGCCGGCCCAGGTCCTGCCCCCAGTCCACGTTGGAGTCGTGCAGCCACAGATGCGTCTTCGCCGGACCGCCGAACGCCTCGTTGGCGTACGGCAGATAGAACGGGAACGCGCGCAGCGAGCTCACCGCGACGAACAGCACCAGCGCCCCGCCCACCGGTCGCGCCCACCGCCGGCGCACCGTCAGGACCGCGGCACCGGCCACCGCGAGGAACATCGGTATGAAGACCGCGTACCGCGTCCCGAAGTCCCGTGACCCGGTCATCGCCGAGGCCAGCAGCACGGCAGGCGGCAGCAGCAGATACGCCGCGGCCGGCCGCAACCGCCGTACCGCCACCAGCGCGAGGGCACCGGCCGCCCACAGTGCCAGCATGCCGAGCGGGGTCTTCACCAGCAGTGCGGCCGGCAGGTAGTACCAGCGGGAGCCGGTGTAGAGGTGCCCGAACAGGTAACCCTGCCAGGGGTAGTCCTCCAGGGCGAACTGCATCCGCATGCCGTCCCGGTAGGCCTGCGGAAAGGGCATCAGATCGGCCAGGAGGCCCCGCAGTCCGGGCACCGCCGGCACGGGCTCGGCGGACAGCGCACGCAGCCGCGGATCGACCGCCAGATAGGAGAGCCACACGACCGCGACCGCGGTCAGGGCCACCGCGGCCGCGGCCGCGAGGGCGCGCAGCGCACGGCCCGGGCGCGCGCCCCACACCGACACCACCGCCAGTGCCACGAGCACCGGGACCGCGGGCAGCGCGCTCATCTTCGTCGCCACCGCCGCCCCCAGCGCGGCCCCCGCCAGGGGCAGATACCGCCGGGGCCGGCGCCGGGCCCGCCACACCAGCCAGGCCGACGTCAGCACGAACCCGGCCGACGGCACGTCCAGGGTGGCCAGCGAGCCGTGCGCGATGACGTCGGGGGAGAAGCAGTACAGGGCGAGCGCCAGCAGTCCGGCGGCCGTACCGAGGACCTCACGGGCGAAGGCGAACGCCACCAGACCGAACAGCAGCGTCAGCACGATCACCGGCAGCCGCGCCCACAGCATCACCCGCCAGGGGTCGTTGCCGGACGCGTACAGCAGGTGCTGTCCCACCTGCCCCTGGTCGCCTTTGTACGACGGGTCGTAGTGCGGGTCGGCGACGGCGATGCCGGCCATGACGACGAGCTTGCCGAGCGGCGGGTGCTCGGTGTTGTAGCGCAGCCGGTGCTCGTGGAGGTAGTCGGTGGCCGTGGCCACGTAGACCGGCTCGTCGATGGTGGGTGTCTGCTGGACGGCGGTGGTCACCATCGCCGCCGCCATCTGGGCGAGCAGCAGCACCGCGAGGACCGGCACCAGCCACCGGCGGCGGGCTCGCAGGGCGGTGGCCAGCCGGGCCGCGGCGGTGCGCCGGGGGAGCGGCCCGGGGTCGGCGGGGATGCCCGGGAGGTCGGGGACGTCGGGTTCGAGGACCGACTGCTGTTCGCTTGCCATCTTCAGCCCCGCGGGGACACCGGGCCCGCGGTGACGGGAGCGATCACGAGCAGCCATGGGCCCTACTGTCGCATCGCTCCCGCCACCGGGCGCGTCACCGCTTCACGAGTCGTACCGACAGACCGTCTGCCGTGTACACGGGTACGGCCCGCAGCGTGGCGGAGTTCAGCTCCACCTTGTCGAACTGGCCGCGCAGCCGCGGAGCGTCGACGACCGGCAGGGTGCTGCCCGCGGCCGGCGGGTGCTCGGTGTCGAGGGTGAGGGACAGGGTGGTGCCCCTGCCGAGGACGGCCAGGTGCTTCACCGTCAGCGGTGCCTTGCGGCCCTTGGCGAGGGTGACCTCCAGGGCGCCCGCGTCCTGCGTGTACGTCCCGCGCACGAACAGCTCCCCGGTGACCCGCAGGGTGCCGGCCGAGACTCGGACGTCACCGCGGCCCAGCGCGTCGTCGGAGGCGGCGACCAGGGTGCCGGCGGCCAGCACGGTGCCGCCCCGGTAGCGGTTGTCGCCGGTCAGGGTCAGCGTGCCGGTGCCCTTCTTGGTGAGCGCGCCGTGGCCGTCGATGTCGTTGCGCCAGGTGTCGGCCGCCGAGAAGCCGCCGGCCGCCGCGTCCAGGGTGACCGTGACGTCCGCGTCGAAGGCGCCGTAACCGTCGGCGGCGGCGAACAGGTTGAGGCGGCCCCACTGCTCCGGGCCGTCCAGCAGCACGTACCCGGAGGGCAGGCCGGTGGTGCGCAGCACCTCGCGGCGCTGGTCGGCGGTGAGGTACGGCTGGCGGGTCTCCAGCAGCACCTCGGCGCCCTTGGGCACGGTGAACGGGAGCTCGCGGCCCTCCCGGTTCAGGATGTACGTCAGCCGGGGTGTGGCCGCGCGCTCGTTGGCCTCGCGGTCGGCGTACGGGTCGGTGGCGGTGCCCGCCGAGTGGGCGTAGGCGTACAGGGTGTCGGCGGTGCTGCCGGTCTGCGCCTCGAAGTACGCGAGGGCCTGGGCGCGGGCGGCCGCCTTGAGGTCGGCGTTGGCCGGGTCGGCGAGGGTGGCGGCGGCCAGGGCGGTGGCCATGACGCGGCCGCCGATCACGTCGACCGTGTTGTGCATGCCCGCGATGATCCGGGTGTCGCTCAGCTCCAGCGCGCGGGCGACCAGCTCCTGGAAGCGCTCCGGCACCGCGTACGCGTAGGCGAGGCCCGCCAGGTGGAAGGCGTTGGTGTGGCCGGAGGGGAAACCGGCGTCGTCGGTGGGGGAGGTGCTGCGCTGGCGCAGCAGCTGCGGGGCGACGACCACGTCGGACTCGTAGACCGGGTAGCCGTACGCGTCCGTCGTGCCGGTGTCGACGACCTCGCTGTCCTCGTTCATCCGCCACGGACGCGGGTACTGGTAGGCGTACTTGGACGGGTTGCCGGACGCGTAGTTTCCGCGCAGGGTGTCGACCAGGGTGGCCACCTTGCCCAGCGCGGAGTCGTGCGAGCCCGCGCCGAGCGCCGAGCCCGCCGGGGCGCCGGCCGGGACGGCGTCGTTGATCGTGGTGGCGGGCGTGCCGTCGGGGGCGCTGGTGATCGAGGTGACCGCGAGGGAACCGGCCTTGTAGAGGCCGGCGAGCGGGCCGAGGCCGGCGATCATCGCGTAGCTCTGGTGCTGGCGGTCGTAGAGGAACGCCTTCTTCGCCTCGGCGGTGCTGCGCTTTCTGGTGATCTTGGCGCAGTAGCGCATGTTCGCGCGCAGGATGTCGGCGCGCAGCACGGTGCCGGTGTTCCAGGCGGAACCCGTCTTCCAGATCTGCGCGAAGCCGCCGAGGATGCGGACCACCGCGTTGGTGTCGGCGGTGAGGTTGGTGCTGATGTTGGTCTTGTAGTCGTCGACGAACGCGAGGGCGGTGGCGGCCTTGGCGTCGGCGGCCGCGAGCCAGCCGACGAAGGTCGGGGCCGCCAGCACACCTGCCGACGCGCCGAGCGAGGTCTTCAGGAATCCCCGTCGGCCGACGGCGGGTCCACGGGTCGGAGAAGCGGAGTGGTGCCCGGCAGGTGACGGCATGGGTGTGCCTCTCTTGAATTCTGGGGAGCTCGCGCGGACGGCCATTGCTCCAGATGCGCGCGAGCGTGTGGGTTCGCGTGGGAAAAGTGTTGAACGAGCGAAGTTCTAGGGCGAGTTCGTGTCACGTCGGTCATCGCCCGACGACCGTGACGTGACCCGGAGTTGAACGGCGGCCCTGTGGTTCACAGGAAGAAGCGGCCGGGACCTGCGCGTTCGCAGCCTCGAACGGCCCGTGGTCCAGAGGTGCGGGACCGGACGGGCTGCGGACAGGGTTCTCACAGGACCGAACGCGCCAGCGCCACCGCTCCCTCGACCGGCGGGAGCCGCAACGGCTGGGGCCGCGCCCCGGGCACGGCCTCGGCGAGCGCGGCGGCGAAGGCGTCGTACAGACGCGGCTGGGAGAGGATCGTGCCGCCCGCGACCACCACGTCGTCCACGGCGAGACCGCGGGCGGCGAGCCGGGCCACGAGGCCGGCGAGGGCGCGCCCGCCTTCGGCTATCACGTCCGCGGCGAGAGCGGAGCCGGCGTCGGCCGCGGCGAAGAGCACCGGGGCATGCCGGCCCCACTCCGCGGAGACGTCGGAGGCGCTCTCCAGGGCGGCGCCGAGTGCGGGTACCTCGGCCACCTCGAAGGCGGCGACGAGTCCGGTAGCGAGGGCGTCGGGAGCCTCGCCGCGGTCGTGTGCGGCCCAGACGGCGCGGGCGGCCTCCCGGACCAGTCCGGCGGCGCCGCCCTCGTCGCCGAGGGCCGCGCCCCAGCCGCCCACCTGCACGGGGCTGCCGTCGGGCTGCCGGCCGACGGCCACCGAGCCGGTGCCGGCGACCAGGCCGACACCCTTGTCCAGGCCGGCGGCGGGGACGAGGAGCTCGGCGTCGCCCACCACCCGGACGGGCACGTCGAGGAGGTCCCGCAGCGCGGCGGCGATGCCGGCGCACTGGCGGGGGGTCTCACAGGCATGCCCGCCGACGGCCAGGGCGGCCGGGCGGGTGCCGGGGGGCAGGGCGTCGTGGACGAGCGCGGTCAGCCAGCGGGCCGCGGCGGCCGGGTCGTGCGGCCGCCAGCCGCTGCTCGGACGGACGTGGTCGGCGACCCGCTCCGCACCGGCGAGTGCGCGGAGCTGGGTCTTGGTGCCGCCGACGTCGATGCCGACCACGAGCGGGAGAGAAGGTGTGTCCTGCACGGATCCTCTTACGTCGTCTGGGCGAACAGCGCCGAAGGGCCTGGCACTCAGGGCCGGCCGCTGCGGTTCGGCAGCGCCCCGAAGGGGCGCGGGGCCGTATCCGATATGCGGCTACCGCCGCGTGGGCGCGAACAGCCACGACGGCGCCGCGGTTGAACGACGGCGCATCGCGGCGCTTCCAGCGGAGCGTTTGGCTGCGACGGCGGGCGAACCGTGCCTGGCCGAACAGGAGTTGTGCAAGTCGGGAAGCCCCGGGACGGGCTTCTTGCGGAGCACGGCAGGCGAGTACCGTGGACTTCGTTAGGAAGTTAACTAACGAAGTACAGTGCGTCAAGAGTTGCCGCGGACTCGATCAACGGGACGCTGTCGAGGCCACAACCGCGCGGCACAAGGGCACCGCATCGCCGCATCCCCCGGCACCCGGGGGAGCGCGGCCCCTGACCCATGGGGGAACTGTGGAACACGTCGTGGCTGAAGCCCCCCGGCTCACCGAGAGCGCCGGCGCGGTCTTCGCCGTGCTGGCCCAGGCCGGCCGCGCCACCCGGCCGCAGCTCGCGAGCCTCGCCGGCCTGTCCAAGCCGACGGTCTCCGCCGCCGTCGCGGAGCTGGAGGGGGCCGGGCTGGCCACCCACTCCGGTACCGCGTCCGGCGGCACCGGCCGCTCCGCCGCCGTCTACGGCCTCGGGCCCGCCTCCGGCTCGGTCCTCGCCGTCGACCTCGGCCCGGCCCGTACCCGGGTGCGCGGCTGCGCCCTGGACGGCACCCTGCTCGCCGAGGCGGACACGCCCCGCACCCGCGCCGCCGACGCCGTCCGCGAGGCCCTGGCCGCGCTGCCGGCGGGCGCCCCGCTGCGGGCCATCGTCGTCGCCATCGGTGACGTCAGCGCCCCCGACCTGGCGGGCACCGGCATGCGCCCGGCGACCGCCAAGGCGGGGCCCGTCTTCGACGCGGTCTCCGTGGCCCTGCCGCCGGGGGTTCCGGTGCACCTGGAGAACAACGTCAACTGCGCGGCCCTCGCCGAGCTCCACGAGGGCGCCGCCCGGGGCCGCCGGACCTTCGGCTACCTGCGGATCGGCGTCGGTGTCGGTCTGGGCATCGTCATCGGCGGCCAGGTGCTGCGCGGCGCCAACGGCGCGGCCGGTGAGCTGGCCCGGCTGCCCTACCCCTGGGACGACGACCGGGAGCCCCGTCAGGAGGCCCTGGAGGCCTACGTCGGCTCCCAGGCCCTGCTGCGCCGGGCCGCCGAGGCCTGGCGGGAAACCGACGGCCCGTGCCCCCGTACCGCCGAGCGGCTGTTCGCGCTGGCCGCCGAGGGCCGCGAACCGGCCCGTTCCCTCGTCGCCCGGCACGCCGCCGACGTGGGCAGGCTGGCCGCCGCCGTGACCGCGGTACTGGACCCGGGGCTGATCGTCCTGGGCGGCAGCACCGGCGCGGACCCGCAGCTCCTGTCCGGGGTGCGCACCGAGCTGGGGCGGCTGAGCTGGCCCACCGAGGTGGTCAGCAGCCAGATCGGCGATCTCGGTACCGTGGTGGGTGCCGCCCGGCTCGCCGTGGCCAAGGGAGTCCAAAACGTGACCGAAGGCGCGCAGGTGAAGGATTGACGGCTTCCTTATCGGTCTGCCAATGTCCGGACAAGCGCTTTCTAAGTCGGTCGGGACACCGGCTTGGGGTGAGCCTCCCAGCCCGTACACGACGTACGGCAACCGTATGAGGGCGTGCCCGTACGGTGACGGCCAGGACGGCCGGGGATCTCGCCCCGCGTGGACGATGCGGCCGGGCGAGGCCGCGCCCCCCGGAAAGTGACTTTTCCTTCAAAATGCACCAGTGCCGCCTCAGCCGGCGCCGTGCTCCGTCCGTTCGACGAAATGGGATCGAAGATGACCACTGTGGGTGTGCGGCGCACCAGCCGACTCGGCCGCGGCGGTATGCGCCGCCTGATTCCCCTCGCTGCCGTGGCCTCGGCAGGAGCCCTGCTGCTCTCCGCCTGCGGGTCGGGGTCCGGCTCGGGCGGGACCTCCAAGTCGCTGACGTTCTGGATCTCCACGGTTCCGGGACAGGACGCGGGCTGGAAGAAGCTGGTGGCGCAGTACAAGAAGGAAGAAGGCGTCAGCGTCAAGCTCGTCAACATCCCCTACGACGGGTACCCGACGAAGCTGCACAACGCCGCGCAGGCGAACTCGCTGCCGGATGTCGCCGACGTGCCGGCCCTTGACCCGATCTGGTCGAGCAAGCTGATCGACCTCAGCTCCATCACCGGCAACAAGGCCAACAACATCAACTCCAACTTCCTCGCCAAGGACTCGTCCGGCAAGGTGCTGGCCATCCCCTCGGACGTCACCGCCTCCGGCCTGTTCATCAACAAGACGCTCTTCAAGAAGGCCGGCGTCGCCGTCCCGGCCTCGCCCTCGGACACCTGGACCTGGACCGAGTTCATCGCGGCGGCCAACAAGGTCCGCGAGAAGACCGGCGCCAAGTACTCCCTGACCTTCGACCAGTCGCCGTCCCGGCTCCGCGCCATGGTGTACGAGATGGGCGGCCAGTACGTCCACGCGGACTCCTCCGGCAAGTTCTCGGTGGACGACGCGACCAAGAAGGCCGTGAAGTACTTCGTCGGACTGAACGACGACAAGACCATGCCGAAGTCGGTGTGGACGAGCGGCGCCGACCCGTCGGCCATGTTCCAGAGCGGTGACGTGGTCGCCTACTGGTCCGGTGTCTGGCAGGTCGCCTCCTTCGCGGACAGCATCAAGAAGTTCGACTGGGCGAGCGTCCCGACCCCGGCTCAGCCGGTGCAGGCCAGTGACGTCAACAGCGGCGGCATGATGGTGGGCTTCAACAACAACAGCGCGGCGTCCGCCGCCGCCAAGAAGTTCCTGTCGTGGGTGTACGAGCCGAAGCAGTACACCGAGCTGGTCCAGGCCTCCGGGTTCCTCCCGGTCGAGAGCGGCCTGACCCCGAAGTACCCCTTCACCTCCGCGGCGGCGCAGGCGGCGTTCAAGCTGTACAACGAGGAGATCCCGCTGTACGCGCCGATCTCGGGCTACTTCAACAACGCGCAGACGAACTGGGTGCTGAAGGGCAAGAGCCTCGCCACCGACCCGACCAAGACGGAGCTCGGCAAGGCGATCAACGGCCAGCAGTCGGTCGACAAGGCCCTCCAGAACATCGTGGACGGCTACAACACGGCGGTCGGCGGCTGATCGTAGGCCCAGGGGCCCGGGCGGCGGGGTCGAGACACCGCCGCCCGGGCCTGGTCGCCCACGTGATGCCGGGCTCACGGCGTGAGCCCACAGCAATCCATCCACCAGCACGGAAGTCAGGAAGATGACAAAAAGTGCCGCGGCAGTGTCCGTGAGGCAGCCCAGGAGACGCAGTACCTACACCCTCGCGCCGCTCGTCCTCATCGCGGCCAATGTCGTGCTCTTCGCGCTGTTCTTCGCGTGGCCGGCGGTGATCGGGCTCGTCTACTCCTTCACGAACTACACGGGTGTGGGGGCGTACCAGTTCATCGGACTGGACAACTACCACAACCTGTTCGGGGACTCCGCCTTCTACGACGCCCTGACCCGGACGCTGCTGTACACCGTCCTCTTCGTTCCGCTGAACTTCGCGCTCTCCCTGCTCGCCGCCAACCTGCTGGTGAGCAAGCACGCCAAGGGCGCCTCCGTCGCCCGTGTCATCTTCTTCATTCCGTGGCTGCTGTCGCCCATCGTCGTGGGTGTGCTGTGGCGGTGGCTGTTCGGCGAGAACTTCGGACTGGTCAACTACGTCATCGAGAAGCTCGGCGGGTCCGCCGTTCCGTGGCAGTCGAACGCGGACCTGTCGCTGCTCGTGGTGGTGTTCGCGGCATCCTGGGCCTGGACGGGCTTCTCGATGCTGCTGTTCATCGCGGCGATCAAGAACGTACCGGTGTCGTACTACGAGGCGGCCTCGCTCGACGGCGCCGGCCCCTGGCGCCAGTTCATCAGCATCACGCTGCCGAGCATCGCGCCCACCTCGTTCATCGTGATCCTCCTCAACACGATCAACGCGATGAAGGAATACCCGGTGTTCGTCTCCCTCAACAACGGCGGACCCGGAACGTCGAACAACCTGCTTGTTCAGTACATCTATCAGACCGGCTTCCAACGGGGCCAGATCGGCTACGCGAGCGCCGCGTCGTTCGTGCTCATGCTCATCCTGATGGCCGTCGCGATCATCCAGCTGATCGTCAACCGACGGGTGGAGAACCGATGACAACCACAGACACGCCACGCCCGGTCGACGCCGGTCCCGGACGGGCCGTTTCCAAGAAGCGGTCCCGCGGTGCGAGCAGCGGCGGGCTCCGGCGGGCAGTACCCGCGACGACACTGCTGTGGATCATGGCGTGCCTCTACGGGCTGCCGGTGCTGTGGTTCATCCTCAGCTCCCTCAAGCCGGCCGGGGACCTGTTCTCCTATCCGCTGACGCTGATTCCGCACCACCCCACCCTGTCGGGTTACTCCCAGGCGTGGCGCAGTGCCAACTTCTCCCAGTACTTCATCAACACGACCATCGTGTGCGTGGTCACGACGATCCTCACGGTGGGCGTCAGCTGCTGCACCGGGTACGCGCTGGCCAAGTACGACAACAGATGGCTCAAGGCGTTCTTCATCTGCATCCTGGCCACCACGATGCTGCCCGGCGAGGTCATGCTCGCCCCCGAGTTCCTGGTGGTCCGCAACCTCGGCCTCTACAACTCGTTCGCCGGCATCATCCTCCCGGCCGTGCTCACCGCGACCGGCTGCTTCATGTTCCGCCAGTTCTTCATCACGGTCCCCGACGAACTCGTGGAAGCCGCGCGTATCGACGGCGCCCGCGAACTGTCGATCTTCCTGCGGATCATGGTGCCGCTCTCCCGGCCCATCATGCTGACCCTCGCCATCCTGTCCTTCCAGTGGCGGTGGAACGACTACATCTGGCCGCTGCTGATGCTGAACGACCCCAACAAGTTCACCGTGCAGATCGGCATCCAGAGCATCGTCGGCGCGCAGAACATCAACTGGTCGGTCCTGCTCGGCGCATCGGTCATCTCCATGATCCCGCTGATCGCCATCTTCCTGGTCTTCCAGCGCTACGTCATGGGCGCCGACATCAATGCCGGCCTGAAGGACTGACCGTGTCCACCCCGCTCGACCACGAGTTCGTCCGGTCGGCGGCCCGCGCCGCCGACCGGTCGGCCGCACCCCTGGCGGCCGACCCCGAGCAGGACCCCGCCGACGTCACCCACCGCGCCCTGGCACGCCAGGTGAAGACCCTGGTCGCGGCGTACCGCTCCCCGGACTCGGCCCTGCACGGCAGCGGGCAGGCCATCGCCGCGGCGCTGACCCATCTCACCGCGCTCCGGTCCTTGCAGACCCCCTCCGGCCTCTTCGCCGGCGGCGACAACGTGCAGTCACCGCCGGATTCCGCGTTCACCGTCAACGACGTGTGCGACGCGCACGTCCTCGCCGTGGGCGCGGGGCCCGCACTGCACGAGGTCGCCGCGGCCCTCGCCGAGATCGCCGGCGCGGCTTCGGAGAGCCTCCGGACCGGCGGGGTGCACACTCCGAACCACCGCTGGGAACTGTGCGCGGCGCTCGCCCGGCTGCACCGTTCGTTCCCGGACGGCCGACTGCTCGACCGTGTCGAGGAGTGGCTCGCCGAGGGCGTCGACATCGACACGGAGGGCCTGTACTCGGAACGCAGCGCCGTCTACGCGTCCCTCGTGACCAACCCGTCGCTGCTCCTGCTCGCCGACGTGCTCGACCGCGCCGACCTGCGGGACGCAGTCGAACGCAACCTCGCCACGACGCTGGACCTCATTCGGCCGGACGGCACGGTGGAGACCGTCCACTCGCGCCGCCAGGACCAGAAGCTTTCGTTCCCGCTGTGGCCCTACCTGCCGCACTACCGGTTGCTCGCGATCCGCACCGGCCGGGGCGACTTCGCCCGCGCGGCCCGCCTGGCGGCCACCGACGGCATCGACGACCCCGACCTGCTCGCCCAGACCCTCCTCACCCCGGATCTGTGCCGCGTCCTGCCGGCCCCGGACGCGGAGAAGCTCCCGCGCGACCGGTACCTCCCCACCGCACGCCTCGCCGCGCGCGCCTCGGCCACCGCGCACACCGTGGTGTACGGCGGCTCCGACGTGCCTGAGCACCGGCGCATCCGCTCGGGTCTCGCCTGCAACCCCACCTTCCTGCGCCTGTTCGCCGGTGCCGCCGTCCTTGACGCGGTCCGCCTCTCGCGAGGGTTCTTCGACCTGGGCCCGTTCCGCGCCGCTGACATGGAACAGCTCGCCGACAACGGGTACCGGCTCACCGGAACCCTCACAACCGCCTACTACCAGCCGCTCCCGGAGGACCGGAGGCGCGACGACGGCGCCTACCGTCTGGTGGACGAGGGCCGTTTCTCCGCGGCGATGGCCTTCCCCGACCGCCCTCAGGACGAGGTCTCCCACACGACCCGAGTCGAGGTCGACCTGCGGGAGGACGGGGCCGACCTGCGGATCGACATCAGCGGCCCACCGGTGCCCTGGTCCCTCGAACTGACCTTCCGGCCGGGCGGCGAGCCGCAGGGCGCCGTACCACTCGGCGACGGACGCTGGTGCCTGACGAACGGGCCGCTGACCTACCGGGTCGGCGACGACGAGATCCGGGTCGAGGTCGCCGTCGAGACCGGCGAACCCCTCGCCGGGCCGGAGCGGACCGACGTACTACGGTACGACCCGAGCCAGGACTACACCGTGGTGGGCGGCACCGACGCGACGACCGGGAACCGCGTCTACATCGGTGGGCACGGCCCTCAGACACTGACCGTCGCACTGCGCGCCCGCCGTCCCTCGCCTGCCGTCTGACCTCGACGAACCACGCCATGGCCACCTCCAGCATGAAGGGCTGACCTCCTCCGATGCACCTGCCGCGCCAGCTCGGCCCGCTGCACGACCTGCCGTCCACCCCCGAGGCGTACGACGCGGTCCTCGCCGACGTCGTCGAACAGGCCCTGGCCCGCCTCACCCCCGAGGGCAACCTCGAACACCCCGACGCCGACGACGACATCGGCGACACCTCCCTCGGCGTCACCTCCCTGCTGGCCCTCGCCTGGCAGCGGTCCAAGGACCCGCGGCTGCCGGAGGCGGTGCGCCGCAGCCTCGCCTTCCATCTGCGCGAACGGGTCTACACCGAGGACAACCCCGGCTATCCGAACCTCACCGTTCGCGACTCCGGTCTCCCGTACGCCCGTTACGTCCTGGCGGCGGGCGCGCACCCGATCGGCGACTGGCCCAGCACGGTGTGGGCGCTGCTCCAGGCCGTGAACATCCTCGACCTCGCGGACGGCCTGGCCGACGACGGACAACGCGCCGAGCTCGTCGAGCTGGGCCGCGGTTACTGGCGCTGGCTGACCGAGGCCACCTTCTTCAATCCGCAGGAGGCCGGCAACCAGGCCATCGGGTGCGTGGTCGGCGGCCTGATGCTGGCACGGCACCTCCCGCCCGAGGAGGCGGAGCCGGTCCGCGAGCGGGCACTCGCCCTGTACACCGACAGGATCCGCGCCCACCGCGTCCTCGACCGGGGCGCGCTGCTGCCGCCCGAGCACGGCGGCGCCTACGACAACAACTACGGCCCGATCTCCCTGTCCTTCCTCGCCCAGGCCCACCGGATCAGCGGCGCGGAGATGTTCGCCGAGGACGGCGACGCGCTCGCCCGCTACCTCGACGCCCGCCTGCCGAACGGCGGCTTCGACAACGGCGGCCCCCGCTACAGCGAACAGCACTCCGGCTTCGAATCCGTTCTCGGGCTCCGCTACTTCGGCGCCCGGATCGGCTCCGACCTGGGGCGCTACCGAGGCGACACCAACTGGGGCCGGCACGCGGTCAAGCCGGACGGCGGGGTCGACGGGCACTTCGCCTGGATGCTGGTCTGGCAGATCCAGGACACCACCCCCTGGCACCGCGCCCCGTCGACGGCCCCGGCCCGCCACCAACTCCGCGCGGGTTCCGTGTCGGTGGCCTTCGACCACCGGATGACCCCGTCCCTGGTCGAGGCGGGCGGCACCTACTGCCTGCCGGCGGCGGTGAACCGGCAGCACGGCTTCGGCCCGGTCCTGGACGGCTTCCTGTACTGCCGGCCGATGGGCGAGGTCCGGGTCCGGGACCTGACCGCCGACGGCCTGACCGCCAAGCTGGTCAGCAAGCCGGTCGTGGGCCGCGACCAGGTGCTGCGTCATGTGCGCTCCCTGTACGTCACCGACGGCACCCGGCTGTGGGTGACGGTGGCCTTGCAGCGCCTCGACGGGACGCCGTACCTGCTGGCCGGGCTGCCGTACGCGGCGGACGACGGTGAACGGGTCCGCCGGGTCGCCGAGGGCGAGGTCGCCTCGGCGGGTGCCCTGCGCCTCACGCACCCCACCGGGCAGGGCGTGGACCACTTCGACGCGCGCGCCGAACTCACCCAGGAACAGGCCGCGTTCGCCCTCGCCGCCGACCCGCGCGGCTTCGGCAACCCGGACGAGGGCTGGCGCCACCTGGTCACCTCGACGGCGTACGAGGCCGAACCGGCGCCGGGCGCACCGGAGCACCTGCACGTGTTCGCCGTGCGGTACGGGCCCGGCGGTGACTTCACGCCGTCGTTCGAGGGCGACCTGACCGTGCACACCGACGCGTTCACGGCCGCCATCGGGGCCGAGGACGCCCACGGTGTGCCCGAACTGGCCCTCACCGCCTGCTGAGCGCTGCGCTGGAACTGCCGCGATGTGCCGTCTGCCGTCTGCGGCACCGTCGTGGCTGGTCGCGCCCACGCGGCGGTAGCCGCATATCGGATACGGCCCCGCGCCCCTTTGGGGCGCTGCCGCCGGGCCCGCTCAGGGCAGCGCCGTCTCCGGGACCACCAGGTCCGCCCGGTCCCGGGTGGCGGCGACCAGGTCGGCGTTGCGCTGGTCGGTGCCCGCGACCCAGGCCACGGCCGCCTCGTGGCCCTTGCCGAACGCCTCGTGCCGGGCGACCAGCCGCCGTACCCGCTCCGCCTCGTCGATCTCGCAGAACCACACCTCGTCAAGCGCCGGCCGCACCCGCGCCCACGAACCGTCCGCCAGCAGCAGGTAGTTGCCCTCCGTCACCACCAGCCGGGCCGTCGGCAGGACGGGGATCGCGCCCGCGAGCGGCTGTTCGAGGACCCGCTCGAAGCCCGGCGCGTACACCACGACGTCCGTCTCCGCGCGCAGTCGCCGCAGCAGCGCCGCGTACCCGGCCGCGTCGAAGGTCGCGGGCGCCCCCTTGCGGTCCCTGAGGCCGAGGCGGTCCAACTCGACGTCGGCCAGGTGGAAACCGTCCATCGGCACATGCGCGACCCACGGCTCACCGGCGCCGTTCAGCTCCCGCACCAGGTGTTCGGCCAGGGTCGTCTTGCCGGCACCGGGGCTGCCCGCGATGCCGAGGATCGCGCGCGGGGCCCGTCCGGCGAGTGAACGGGCGCGGTCGAGAAGGTCGTCGAAAGTCAGCGGCACGCAAAAAGTGTGACACCGGGCCCGGAATGTGGCGGGCGCCACCCCCTCGAAGCCGTCCGGTGGGGAAGATGCGGGTCATGACTGCACTCGGTCTGCCCGACACCATCCAGGCCTGTCTCTTCGATCTCGACGGGGTCGTCACCAGGACGGCCGTCGTGCACGCGGCGGCCTGGAAGGAGACCTTCGACGCCTTCCTGCGCGGCTACGACGGACAGCGGCCCTTCGACGCGGTCGCCGACTACGACGAGTACGTCGACGGCCGCCCCCGCGCCGACGGGGTCCGTTCCTTCCTCGACTCCCGGGGCATCCGCCTCCCCGAGGGCACCCCGGACGACCCACCGGACGCCCCGACCGTGCACGGCCTCGGCAACCGCAAGAACGAACTGCTGCTGGAGAAGATCCGCACCCAGGGGGTCGAGGCCTACGACGGCACCCTGCGCTATCTGGAGGCGGTCCGCGCGCACGGGCTGCGCACCGCGATCGTCTCCTCCAGCGCCAACTGCCGTGACGTGCTGCGCTCGATCGGCGCCGAGCACTTCTTCGACGTCCGCATCGACGGGGTCGTGGCGGCCGAGCGCCGGCTGCCCGGCAAGCCGCACCCGGACACCTTCCTGGCCGCCGCCCGCGACCTGGGGGTCGAACCCGCCGCGGCCGCTGTCTTCGAGGACGCCCTCGCCGGGATGGACGCGGGTCGCGCGGGCCGTTTCGGGTACGTCGTCGGCGTGGACCGCGTCGGACAGACCGACGCCCTGTACGCGCACGGCGCGGACACCGTCGTGAAGGACCTCGCCGAGCTGGGAGGCAAGGAGTGATCACCCACCGGTCGTACGCCGTGGAACCCTGGGCGGTCCGCGAGACGCAGCTCAACCTCGACGTGCTCGCGCAGAGCGAGTCGGTGTTCGCGCTCTCCAACGGGCACGTCGGCTGGCGCGGCAACCTCGACGAGGGCGAACCGCACGGCCTGCCGGGCAGCTATCTCAACGGCGTGCACGAGGTGCACCCGCTGCCGTACGCCGAGGCGGGCTACGGCTACCCGGAGTCCGGGCAGACCGTCATCAACATCACCAACGGCAAGATCCTGCGGCTGCTGGTCGACGACGAGCCCTTCGACCTGCGCTACGGCCGGCTCGTCGCCCATGAGCGGGTCCTCGACCTGCGCCGGGGCGTCCTGGAGCGGACCTGCGAGTGGACCTCGCCGGCCGGGTCCACCGTGCGGGTGCGTTCGACCCGGCTGGTGTCGCTGACCCAGCGGGCGATCGCCGCCGTCGCCTACGAGGTGGAGGCGGTCGACCGGCCCTGCCGGATCGTCATCCAGTCAGAGCTGGTCGCCAACGAGCAGCTGCCCGGGTCCAACGGCGATCCGCGTGCCGCGGTGGCGTTGGATTCGGTGCTGGAGCAGGAGGACAACTTCGCCTCCGGGCACCGGCTGCGGATGGTGCACCGCACCCGGCGCAGCGGCCTGCGGGTCGCGGTCGCCGCCGACCACACGGTCTCCGGCCCCGAGCGGACCTCGGCCCGCGCCGAGAGCGGCGTGGACGTGGCCCGGCTGACCGTCACCTCCGTGCTGGAGCCCGGACAGGCGCTGCGGGTAGAGAAGTTCGTCGCCCACGGCTGGTCCGGGGTGCGCTCGCTGCCTGCCATGGCCGACCAGGTGGACGCGGCGCTCGCGGCCGCGGCCCACGAGGGCTGGCAGGGGCTGGCCGACGACCAGCGCGGCTATCTGGACGACTTCTGGTCCCGCGCCGACGTGGAGGTGGACGGCGACGAGGAGGTCCAGCAGGCCGTCCGCTTCGCCCTCTTCCACGTCCTCCAGGCCGGGGCCCGCGCCGAACAGCGGGCGATACCCGCCAAGGGCCTCACCGGCTCCGGATACGACGGGCACGCCTTCTGGGACACCGAGATGTTCGTGCTGCCCGTCCTCACCCACACCGCCCCCGGCGCCGTCGCCGAGGCCCTGCGCTGGCGGCACAACACCCTGCCCGCCGCCCGCGAACGCGCAGCCCAGCTCGGTCTGGACGGGGCCGCGTTCCCCTGGCGGACCATCGCCGGCTCGGAAGGCTCCGCCTACTGGCCGGCCGGCACCGCCGCCTTCCACGTCAACGCCGACGTCGCCGACGCGGTGGTCCGCTACGTCGCCGCCACCGGCGACACCGACTTCGAACGGGACACCGGCGTCGAACTGCTCGTGGAGACCGCCCGGCTGTGGCGCTCGCTCGGCCACCACGACAGCCGCGGCGCCTTCCACATCGACGGTGTCACCGGCCCCGACGAGTACAGCGCGGTCGCCGACGACAACACGTACACCAACCTGATGGCGCGGGCGAACCTGCTGGCCGCCGCCGACGCCGTCGAACGCCATCCGCGGCAGGCGGCCCGGCTCGGCGTCGACGCGGAGGAGAGCGCCGCCTGGCGGGACGCGGCCGAGTCCGTGCACATCCCCTACAATCACGAGCTGGGCGTCCACGAGCAGCACGCCGGGTTCACCCGCTACCAGCGCTGGGACTTCCAGAACACCCGCCCCGACCAGTACCCGCTGCTCCTGAACTTCCCCTACTTCGACCTCTACCGCAAACAGGTCGTCAAACAGGCCGACCTGGTGCTGGCGATGTACACCTGCGAGGCGTACTTCGACGAGGAGCACATCGCCCGCAACTTCGCCTACTACGAGCCGCTGACGGTACGCGACTCCTCCCTGTCCGCCTGCTGCCAGGCCGTCGTCGCCGCCCAGGCCGGGCACCTGACGCTCGCCCACGCCTACACGGCCGAGGCCGCACTGATGGACCTCGACGACCTGGAGCACAACACCCGCGACGGACTGCACATCGCCTCGCTCGCCGGCACCTGGATGGCACTGGTGGCCGGCTTCGGCGGGCTGCGCCACTACGACGACGGGGCCCGGTTCGCCCCCCGGCTGCCGGAGCGGCTGCGGAGGCTGGCCTTCAGCCTGCAGCTGCGGGACAGCAGACTCCGGGTGGAGATCGGCGCCGACAAGGCGACGTACACCTTGGTCGACGGCCCACCGCTGACCGTGTACCACCACGGGGAGCCGGTGACGGTCGGCACGGAGAGCCCGGCGGTGCGGGCGGTGCCGCCGACGAGGCCGGGACCGGCACCGGGCCAACCGCTGCACCGGGCACCGAACCGGCCGACCTGAGCTACAGCGCCCCGTCAGGGGCGCGGGGAACTGCGCGATCAGCCACAGTCAACCGGCACTTCGCAACGCATCCGGACCCCAACGGCGCAATCGGTCGTCCGCGCCGCCGTCGTGGCTTGTCGCGCAGTTCCCCGCGCCCCCAAAAGGAAGGGGCGCCTTAAGTGAGGACGTTCCACAGCAGGCCCACCAGATCGCTCGTCGCGTCCGCCGAGAACAGTGCGGCCAGTGCGCCGAGGGCGAGAACGGCCGCCGCGGCCGGCCAGAGGTGCGGGGGCGGACTCGTCTGCAGCGCGGCGATGCGGCGCGTGACCGCGCGGTCCGTGAAGTTGAGGGCGCAGGCCGGGCGCGCGGCCCGCCCGGCGCTGAGCGCCGCCCGGGCCAGCGCCCGGGCGGTGGTGCCGCGGTCCCCGACCTCGGTCGCCGCCTGCTCGTCCGCCCACCGCTCCACCAGGAAGGTCACGGCGGACCGGACCGGGCCGAGCAGCGGGTTGGCGGCCGCGGCGAGCGTCACCGCCGTCACCAGGCGGCCGTGCCGGTGCCGCAGATGGGCCCGTTCGTGGGCCAGCAGCACCCGCCGCTCCGCCGGTGCCAGCGCACCCAGCATCGCCGAGGTGACCAGGATGCGGCCCGGTCGGCCCGGGATCGCGAACGCCTGCGGCACCTCGCAGGCGGCCACCACCAGCTCGGTGTCCCGCGGATGCCCCTCGCACAGCCGCCGCAGCGCCCGCCGGGTGCGCCGCTCGGCCCGCACCGCCCGCTGCACCCGCCAGACCACCAGGGCCAGCGCGAGACACGCGGCGACGCCGATCACCTCGGGCACCGGGTCGGCCAGCGGACGGCCGTCCTCATGGGCCTCCCGGACCACCGGCGGGGCGTCGCCCAGCAGGGCCGTCGTCAGGAGGATCAGAGACCAGGTGGCCGCGGCCGCGGTGAGCACGGCGGCGGACGCCAAGACGCGTGCCGCCAGCGCGGGGGCCATCCGGCGGCCGACCACCGGGCTGACCAGCGGCAGCAGCAGGGAGACCAGCAGCGGGGTGTAGACGTCGAACCTCATGCGCCGCCTCCGGCGAACAGGTTCCGCAGCGCCCGCTCCTCCTCCGGGCTCAGCCCGGACACGAACTGCTGGAGCGCGGCGATCGGGTCCGGGCCCCGGTCCAGGGCCTCGTGCATGGCCTCGGCGGTCAGCTCGGCCGCGTTCTTCGCGGGCCGGTACGCACCGCGCCGCCCGTCGGCGTCCCGCAGAACGAGCCCCTTGTCGTACAGCCGCTTCAGGATCGTGTGGACCGTGTTGTACGCGAGCCCGCCGCCGATCTCGCTCTGGATCTCGGCCGGGGTCAACGGGCGTTCGGTCGACCACAAGGCTGCCAGGACCTCGCTCTCCAGCTCTCCGGCGCTGCGCCGCTCCGCCCTGCCGCGGGACCCTGTGCCAGCCATGGCTCAACCTTACAGCGCGTAGTGCCGCCGTTCGTATGGCCGTACCCGCGCTGCCTCCACCGGTAAGTCCGGTTAGTTTGTCAGTGTTTGTCCCTCAGTCCATGGAGGGTCCTGCGCGCCGCAGGGGAACAGGGGTGGGTGCCTCGATGGTCCCGAACGTGAACGCCACGCCCGTCCTGGGCCGCCGAGGACTCTACTGGCAGAGCGGTGTCTGTCTCGTGCTGCTGCTCGGCCTGGGCTGGCTGGTCCGGCGGCACTGGCCGGCCGTGGCGCACGGGGCCGACCGGCTCGCCGTCGCCGACCAGGGGTGGCTGCTGGTGGCGGCCGTGGCGGCGGTCGGCACCTGGGCGTCCTCCGCGCTCGCCCAGCAGGGCGCGGTCACCCGCCGGCTGCCCGGCGGGCGGCTGGTCGCCGTGCAGTTCGCCGCCTCGGCCGCCAACCACGTACTGCCCGCCGGGCTCGGCGCGGGTGCGGTGAACCTGCGGTTCCTGATGCGCTGCGGACTTCCGGCGGGCCGCGGTGCCTCCGCCCTCGCGGTCAAGGCGGCCGCCGGCGCGGTGGTGCGGCTGGCCCTCGTCGCCGTCCTCGCCCCCGCGTGCCCGGGGCTGCTGCGGCTCCCGCACGTGTCCGTGGCCGCACTCCTCGCCGTCTCCGCGGCGGTCGTCGTGGTCCTCGTCCTGCTCGGGGCCCGGATGTGGTCCCGCTGCCGGGGCGCGGTGGCCGCCGTGACCGCCGACATCCGGGCCCTGCACGCCCGTCCGGTCCGCGCGGCCGCGCTGTGGGGCGGTTCACTCGCCTTCGCCGGGCTGCACGCGCTGGTCCTCATCGCCGTGTCCCGGGCCGTCGGGCTGCCGTTGTCCCCGGCCCGGGTGGCGCTGCTCTACCTCGCCGCCAGCGGCGCCGCGGCGCTGCTGCCCACCCCGGGCGGACTCGGCTCGCTCGACGCGGCCCTCGCGCTCGCCCTCACCGCCTCCGGAACCCCGGCCGCCGCGGCCGCCTCCGCCGTGCTCGGCTACCGACTGCTGACCGTGTGGCTGCCGCTGCTGCCGGGCCTGCTGGTGCTCGGGGTGCTGATCCGCCGCCGGGCGCTGTGACCGGGCGGGCGTTTCCCGGCGGCCCGCATCAGGTAGGAGTCAGATGTCGTCGGCCGACAGGAGGGGGACTGGTATGCCGGAGAACGACACCGGGGGCCGGCTGGGGGAGGAGTTCTTCGCGCCGGGGACCTCGTCCTTCGCCCGGTTCCTCGCCGCCCACCGGCCCGGACTGCTGCCCACCCGCAGCCCGTTGCCCCCGGGCACGGTCGCGGCGCCCGACGCCTTCCCGCACGGCACCACCGTCCTCGCCCTCGCCTACCGCGACGGCGTGCTGATCGCCGGCGACCGCCGGGCCACCATGGGCAACCTCATCGCCCAGCGCGACCTGGAGAAGGTGCACCCCGCGGACGACCACACGGCGGTCGCCTTCGCCGGCACGGTCGGGCTCGCCCTCGACATGGTCAAGCTCTTCCAGGTCGAACTGACCCACTTCGAGAAGATCGAGGGCATCCCCATGACCCTCGACGGCAAGGCCCGCCGGCTCGCCGCGATGATCCGCGAGAACCTCGGCCAGGCCATGCAGGGGCTCGCCGTCGTCCCCCTGCTCGCCGGTTACGACCCCAAGGCGCCGGAGGGGGAACGCGGCCGCATCTTCAGCTTCGACGTCGCCGGCGGCCTCTACGAGAAGCGCGCGTTCCACGCCGAGGGCAGCGGCTCGCCGTACGCCGGAGGCGCCCTGAAGAAGCTGTACCGCGCCGGCCTCACCCGCCGCGAGGCTGCCCTGGCCGCACTTCAGGCGCTCTACGACGCGGCCGACGACGACTCGGCGACCGGCGGCCCCGACCTCAACCGCCGTATCTTCCCGGTGGTCTCGGTCATCACGGAGGACGGCTTCGAACGGCTGCCGGAGCCCGAGACGGCGGACCTGACCCGGGAGATGGTCGACCAGCGCCGCACCCGCCCGGACGGACCCGGCGCCACATCCTGACTCACGACGTGGTCACCGGTCTCTCCGGCACGCCGTCCGGCGCCCCCGCCTCCGGAACCCACCGGGCCGCCACGCACGCCCAGACCCCGAGCCACCCGACCGCGAACAGCCAGCCGCCGATCACGTCGGTGCACCAGTGCACGCCGAGGAACACCCGGGTGGCCCCGACGGCGAGCCCCCAGCAGGCGACGGCCACGCACCACGGCGTACGGCCGTGCGGGGCCCTCGACCGGATCGCGAGGATCAGCACGCCGGCGGCCAGCGCGGCCGTGGTGCTGTGGCCGGAGGGGAACGACCAGCCGGAGGCGGACGTCTGCCAGTCGGCCTGCGGCGGCCGGGCCCGGCCGATCAGCTCCATCAGGGCGCTGCGGGCGGCCTGGCCCAGGGCGAGGCAGGCCGCGCCGAGCAGCGCGGCGACCAGCCGCTGCCGCCGGGTGCGGCCCACGACCAGCCCGGCCGCCACGACCAGGGCGTACGGCACGACCCCGGTGCCGGTCGCGGTGACCCCCCGGGCCACGGCCACCGCCACGTCCGGCCGGTGCGCGAGGGACCAGGCCAGCAGCGTGCGGTCCAGGCCGAACGGGGCGCCGTGCCGGCCGGTCACGACCAGGGCCAGCACCGCGAACGCCGCCCAGGCCCCGAACGCGACGCTCCCCGCGAACTCCGCGGTCCTCCTGCGTTCCATGACCCCGACGACGGCCCTTTCCGGTGACTGTGAAGATCTGGCGACTACGAAGATGTAGACGGTCTACCCGAATGTAGACGATCGGCGTCCCGTCGGCGTTCCCGTGCGTGCGCGACCGTGTCCGGTCGCGGCCTTTGCCGCACCATTACCAGTTCATGACCGACTGACTACATGGGTGTAGTCATCATGGTCGGCGGAGTAAGGCATGCCTTCACTAAGTTCGAGCCAAGGGGCGGGGACGGGCCTGCCGGGGAGGGCTGTGGCGGATGTGGGACGACGCGTTTCCTAGTTTCCTGATCGGGCTGAGGGAAGGTCTCGAGGCCGGGCTGATCGTCTCGATCCTCGTCGCCACGCTGGTGCGGGCCGGGGTCAGGAACCGGCTGTCGCAGGTGTGGACGGGTGTGCTGGCCGCGATCGCGCTGGCGATGAGCTTCGGCGCGGTCCTCACCTTCACCGCCGCCTCCCTCTCCGCGACCGCTCAGGAGGCCTTCGGCGGCACCCTCAGCGTGATCGCGGTCGCCTTCGTCACCGCGATGGTCTTCTGGATGCGCCGCTCGGCCCGCAGCCTCGCCGGCGAGATCAAGGAGAAGGTCACCGGTGCCCTGGCCATGGGCTCCGGCGTGCTGATCCTGACCTCGTTCCTCGCGGTCGGCCGCGAGGGCCTGGAGACCGCGCTGTTCCTGTGGACCACCGCCCGGGCGGCCGGCGAGTCCGCGGGCCCCCTGGCCGGCGCCGGGATCGGCCTGGTCCTGGCGGCCGGTCTGTGCTGGGGCCTGTACCGACGCGTGCTGAAGATCAACCTCACGAGGTTCTTCACCTACACGGGCGCCGTCCTGATCGTGATCGCGGCCGGCGTCCTCGGCTACGGACTGCGCGACCTCCAGGAGGGCGGCGTCCTCCCGGGCAACACGGCCTACGCCGTCGACCTCAGCAGCCACATCGACGCGGGCTCCTGGTACAGCACCCTGCTCCAGGGCGTCCTCAACATCACGCCGACGATGACCTGGCTGCAGGTCATCGGGTACCTCGGCTATCTGGCCGTCGTCATGACGCTGTTCGTACGCGGAGTGCGGACGTCCGCACCGAAGCCGGCCGCCGAGCGGAAAGCGCCGACCGCCACCGCAGACCGGGCGGAGCCGGAACCGGGCCCGAAGCCCGCCGGGGGGCCGTGGCGTCGGCCCGCCTGGGTCGTGCCCGTCGCCGTGGTCGCCGTCCCCGCCGTGGTCGCCGGGCTCGTCGTCGCCTTCGCCCGGCCCAAGCCGAGCGGCGGGCAGACCGTCGCCGTCTCCGAGACCGAGTGCGGAAAGGGCTTCACCGCACCGAAGCCTGGCCGGCAGACCTTCCAGATGCAGAACACCGGCAGCAGGACCTCCGAGGTGTACCTGATCGACCCGGGCACCAACGCGGTCTACGGCGAGGTCGAGGGCCTCGCCCCCGGCACCACCCGCGATCTGGTCGCCACGGTGGCCGGCGGCACCTACGCCTGGCGCTGTGTCCCCTCCAGCGGCAAGGCGGTCACCTCGCAGTCCGTCACCGTCAGCGGCGGCGGAGGCAGCACCAAGGCGGTCGTACCGGTCTCCGAGAACGACCTGGCGGCACCGCTGACGGCGTACAAGGCGTACGTCGAGCAGGGCCTGGCCACCCTCGTCACGCAGGCCCGCACGCTCGACGCCGACATCGCGGGCAACCACCTCGCCAAGGCCCGCACCGACTGGCTGACCGCCCACCTCACCTACTCCTCCCTCGGCGCCGCCTACGGCACCTTCGAGGACTTCGACAAGAAGATCAACGGCCGCGCCGACGGCCTCCCCGGCGGGGTCGCCGACCAGGACTTCGCCGGGTTCCACCGGGTCGAGTACGGGCTGTGGCACGCGCAGACCGCCGGGCAGCTGAAGGCTCCGGCCCAGGCGCTCGTCGACGCGGCGACCGGGCTCCAGAAGGCGTTCCCCGCCCAGGACTTCGACCCCGGCGACCTGCCGCTGCGCGCCCACGAGATCCTGGAGAACACCCTCCAGTTCGAGCTGACCGCCGACACCGACGAGGGCAGCGGCACCAACCTCGCCACCGCGAACGCCAACCTCGCCGGCACCGGCGAGCTGCTGACCGTACTGCGGCCGCTGCTGGCCACCCGCGCGCCCAAGCTGCTGCCGACCGTCGACGCGGACATCGCCCGCCTGCAGAAGCTCCTGGACGCCGAGCATCAGGGCGCGAGCTGGACCCCGGTCGAGCAGCTCGACACCGTCACCCGGCAGCGGATCGCCGGCGCCACCGGACAGCTCCTGGAGGACCTCGCCCCGGTGCCGGACCTCCTGGAGATCAGGAAGTCCGCCTGATGAACCCCGCAGAGCACCCGCACCCGTACGACGAAGGGAACCCTCCGATGTCCGCTGCCGACACCCCGTCCTGCCCGATGGGCACGGGCCGCCGCTCCTTCGTGCGGACCGCGCTGGGCGCCGGGGCCGCGGGCGCGGTCCTGGCCGGCGGCGGCTTCGCGCTGAGCCAGGCCGGCGGCACCGTCGAGGCCCAGGCCGCCGACGCGACCGGCACCACCAAGGTCCCCTTCCACGGCACCCACCAGGCCGGCATCCTCACCCCGGCCCCGGCCGCCGCCACCTTCGTCTCCCTCGACGTCATCGCCGACGACCGGCAGGGGCTCACCGACCTGCTGAAGACGATCACCGAGCGGGCCCGCTTCCTCACCTCCGGCGGCACCCCCGAGGACCTCGGTGTCGGCGCGCCGCCCGCCGACAACGGCATCCTCGGCCCCGAGGTCCCCTCCGACGCGCTCACCGTCACCGTCGGCGTCGGCGCCTCCCTGTTCGACGACCGCTACGGCCTCGCCAAGGCCCGCCCGGCCCGGCTGACCCCGATGCGGACCTTCCCGAACGACAACCTCAACGCGGCCGAGTGCCACGGCGACCTCTCCCTCCAGATCTGCGCCGACAGCACGGACACCGTGCTGCACGCCCTGCGCGACATCGCCAAGCACACCCGCGGCGCCATGCAGATCAAGTGGCGGATCGACGGCTTCCAGAACGCCCCCCGGCCGACCGGAGCCCAGCGCAACCTGCTCGGCTTCAAGGACGGCATCGCCAATCCGGACGTCACCTCGGCCCGCGAGACCGACCGGCTGATCTGGGTCGGGGAGGGCCAGGGCGAACCGGCCTGGACGACGGGCGGCAGCTACCAGGTGATCCGGATCATCCGGATGCTCGTCGAGTTCTGGGACCGGGTCTCGCTGAGCGAGCAGGAGCTGATGTTCGGCCGCCGCAAGGACACCGGCGCCCCCCTGGACGGTGCCAAGGAGGCCGACATCCCCCACTACGCCCAGGATCCTGAGGGCAATGCGATCCCGCTGGACGCCCACATCCGGCTCGCCAACCCGCGCACCTCCAAGACCGACAGCACCCGCATCCTGCGCCGCGGCTACAACTACGACCGGGGCGTCGACAGCGTCGGCAACCTCGACATGGGCCTGGCCTTCTGCTGCTACAACCAGGACGTCAAGCGGCAGTTCGAGGCCACCCAGACCCGGCTGATCGACGAGCCCCTCGTCGACTACATCTCCCCGACCGGCGGCGGCTACTTCTTCGCCCTCCCGGGCGTGAAGAACACCAAGGACTGGCTGGGGAGCGGACTGCTGGGGGCCTGACCACCGGACAGGCCTTTACCTTCTCATGGCATTCTCTTGGTGAAGGCCTGTCGCGGGCCTTGCTGCGAACGATGTGCAAGTACGGGAGGATGGCACAAGGCTGCCCATGGCAGCTGCCCATCGCTCGACCGAAGGATGTCACCTCCCGATGACGGCCGCCCCTGGTTCCGCTCCGTCCCTCCCCGCCCAGGCCGAGAACAAGCGCTCGGCCTGGCGCCGTGTCCGGGGCTCCATGACCCGGCAGGAGTGGATCAGGGTCGGCGGGATGGCCGGCTTCGTGCTCGCGCTGCACGTCATCGGCTGGGGCGCGCTGGTCGGGATCATCGCCCCGCAGCACTTCAGCGTGGGCACTGCATCTGCCGGAGAATCGGCGGACTTCGGTATCGGCATCGGCGTGACCGCCTACACCCTGGGCATGCGGCACGCCTTCGACGCCGACCACATCGCGGCCATCGACAACACCACCCGCAAGCTGATGGGCGAGGGGCAGCGCCCGCTGTCGGTCGGCTTCTGGTTCTCCCTCGGCCACTCCAGCATCGTCTTCGGCCTCTCCCTGCTGCTCTCGTTCGGCATGAAGGCCCTGGCCGGACCGGTCCAGGACGACGGATCGCACCTCCACGAGGTCACCGGCCTCATCGGAACGACGGTCTCCGGCACTTTCCTCTACCTCATCGCCGGCATCAACCTCGTCATCCTGGCCGGCATCTGGAAGGTCTTCCGGCAGATGCGCTCCGGCGCCTACGACGAGGCCGCCCTGGAGACCCAGCTCAACAACCGCGGCTTCATGAACCGTTTCCTCGGCCGGGTCACCGGCTCGATCCGCAAGCCCTGGCAGATGTACCCGCTCGGCCTGCTGTTCGGCCTCGGCTTCGACACCGCCACCGAGATCGCCCTGCTGGTCCTCGCCGGCTCCGGCGCCGCCTCCGGCCTGCCCTGGTACGCCATCCTCACCCTGCCGGTGCTCTTCGCGGCCGGGATGTCGCTCCTGGACACCATCGACGGCTCGTTCATGAACTTCGCCTACGAGTGGGCGTTCTCCAAGCCGGTCCGCAAGGTCTACTACAACCTCACCATCACCGGCCTGTCCGTGGCCGTCGCCCTGATCATCGGCACCGTGGAACTCCTCGGCCTCCTCGCCGACAAGATGGACCTGCACGGCTTCTTCTGGGACTGGGTCGCCGGGCTCGACCTCAACACCGTCGGCTTCGTCATCGTCGGCCTCTTCTTCGCCACCTGGGCCATCGCCCTGCTGATCTGGAAGGCCGGCCGCATCGAGGAGAAGTGGACGGCGGGCCTGAGCCCCCGAACCGCCGAGCAGACCGAGGGCTGAGCGCTCCGCTGGAAGTGCCGCGATTCGCCGTGTGTCGACTGCGGCGCCGTCGTGGCTGGTCGCGCCCACGCGGCGGAGCCGCATATTGATACGGGCCCGCGCCCCTTCAGGGCGCTCATCAACCGCGTACCTTCAGGTCCGCCCGCCACTTGATGATCTGCTTCTCCGCGTCGCCGGTGTACGACCAGGGCGTGCGGGTGGCCCGTCGCCCCATGAGTCGCAGCAGGTCCGTGGCGAGGTCCGTGACGCCCGCCTGGCAGGCCGCGTGTGTCAGGTAGTTGAGGTCACGCAGCTCGCCCGGGGCGACCGGGGCGTCTTCGCGCTGGGCGATCCAGCGCTCCCAGGTGCGCCGGACGTCGCTGACCGCGCCGTCGTGCTTCCAGTGCTGGCTGAGTGCGACCGCGTTCTGCTGGCCCTGGGCCGCGTCCAGGGCGTACCGGAACTCCTCGACGCGGGCGTACTGCACCAGGACGGGCAGTGCGCAGCCCGGCGGGGCGACCCCGGCCGCGTCCCGGGCGAAGTCGTACATCAGGCCGTGCGTGCCGTGCCAGCGGGCGGAGTAGTAGTGGAGCACCTGGAGGTGGCCCTCCACGTTGTACGGGTCGCGCCGGTGCAACTCGTCCCACCAGCGGGCGAGTTCCTGCCGGCGCACCCCGGTGGGATACAGCCGGGCCACCGAGATCAGGGAGACCCAGGGGGTCGGGTCCGGCGGGTACGCCTCGGCGGCCGCCAGGCAGGCCAGCACGGCGGTGTCGATCCTGGACCGGTCGATCGGGACGCCCCGGCCCGCCGAGATGGCCAGGGTGAAGGCCCGGGCCGTCTCGGTCGCCGCGCGCAGCACCAGCGCGTCGGCGCCGTGCGGCTCGGCGGCCAGCCAGGACTCCGCCGTCGAGTTGCCCGCGCAGGCCTGCGCCAGCAGCCGTACCCGGTGTCCCCGGACCAGCCAGTCCGGGCCGGTGGCCCGCAGCAGGTCCCTAAGGCCCTGCCAGCGGCCGATGACGATGTCCTGTCGGGCCGAGGTGAGGGACTCGTCCCCGCAGTCCGGGTCGAAGTCGGGGGCGAAGCGGTCGCGCGCCATCGGACTCCTGCCTCAGAAATCCGTGGGGAGGCCTTCGTAAGCCCGGGCATGTTCGCTGACGTGTTCGTCGGGGACGTAGTCGGCCTCGACCGTGCGGGTGGCGTCCAGCCTGGCCGGCCGGTAGTAGTCGCTGCCCTGCTTCCAGTACCAGAGCATCGGGATCAGGCCGACGGCCAGGCCGCCGATGCCGATCGCGATCGCCGCGCTGCTCAGCTCGCCCAGCGACTCCACGAAGATCCAGAACATGAACAGCGCGCCGCACAGCGGCCACAGCCCGCCGAGCAGGAAGTTGCCCGCCGACTTGAACAGCATCTTGCGGTAGGCCACCACCACCGCGAGGCCGGCGAGCCCGTAGTAGACGGCGATCTGGAGGCCGATGGCCGAGATGGCGTCGGAGAGGATCTCACCCACCGAACCCAGCGCGTTGGAGGCGATGAACATCGCCAGCGCCACTCCGCCGACCACGGCGATCGCCACGTGCGGGGTGTTCCAGGTGCGGTGCACCTTGCCCAGCGCGGCCGGCATCGTACGGTCCCGGCCCATCGCGAACAGCGAGCGGGTGACCTGGATGAGGGTCGTCTCCAGGGTGGCGATGGTGGACAGCATCACGGCGACGATGAGCAGCTTGCCGCCCCAGCCCGGCCAGATCTCCTCGCCCAGCACGCCAAGGACGTTGGCGTCGTTCGCCGCGATCTGGTCCGCGGACAGGATGACGTTCACGGCGATGGTGAACACCTCGAACAGGGCGAAGACGATGCCGACGCCGATCAGGCCGGCAAGTCCGGTCGTACGGCGGGAGTTGCGGGTCTCCTCGCTGAGGTTGCTGGTGACGTCCCAGCCCCAGTAGTAGAAGGCGGCGATCAGCGCGCCCGAGGCGAAGCCGGAGACGCCGTCGAAGTGGGAGAAGCCGAGCCAGGACCAGTCGAAGGTGCGGGCCGTGCCGGTGTGGAAGAGGGCCAGCACCACGAAGAGCAGCAGGATCGCCAGCTCGATGCCGGACATCAGCAGCTGGGCGCGCACGGTGAGGCGGGCGCCGCCGAGCACCACCACCAGCATGACCAGGAACCAGGCGGCCCCGACCACCGTCGACAGCGCCACGTTGTCGGCGAGGCCCGAGTCGAACAGGGACAGCGTCATCGACCCGGCGGGCAGTGAGCCGGCCACCATGAAGATGGTCGCGGACACCACCAGCGCCCAGCCGCTGATGAAGCCGAGGAAGGGGTGCAGGGTGCGGCCGACCCAGGAGTAGCTCGCGCCCGCGTTCACGTCGATACGGCCCAGGTAGCTGAAGGCGAGCGCGATGCCCAGCATCGGTATCGCACACCACAGCAGGGCGGCCGGACTGGCCAGGCCCACCGCCCCGACCAGCACCGCGGTGGTCGCGGCCAGCGAGTACGCCGGTGCGCTGCCCGCGATGGCCATGACCACCGTGTCGAACGTGCCGAGGGCGTTGGCCTGCAGCCCTCTGCCCCTGTTGTTGCTCATAGGTTGTGCTGCTTTCCGGTCGTGCACGGCGCACAGGAGTGCAGGCCCGCGGCGGTACGGGTGGGGGGTGCGCGACCGTCCTCGGACCCGGTGAGGGATGGCCTCGGGGCAGGGGCCGGCCAGGAGAAGAAAGGGGTGGTGAAGGCCGCATGCCGAGAGTCGGCGGACGGTCACACCGCGTGTGTGGGTGTGACTATAGCGGCCCTCTTTGACCTTTCAAGCTGACCGACCGGTAATCACATATGCCACTTGGGGAGCCCAACCCTCACACCGGAAGCAGTGGTTCCTGAAGTCCCTCAGTCCTCCAGCCGGTCGAGCTGCCGCAGTTTGTTGGTGGCGTCGAGGGCTGCGACCTTGTAAGACTCCGCGAGCGTCGGGTAGTTGAACACCGCGTCCACCAAGTAGTCGACCGTGCCACCGCAGCCCATCACCGACTGACCGATATGGATCAGTTCTGTCGCTCCGGTACCGAAGCAGTGCACACCGAGCAACCGCCGGTCCTCGGTGGAGACCAGGAGCTTGAGCATGCCGTGCGAGTCGCCGATGATCTGGCCCCGGGCCAGCTCCCGGTAGCGGGCCACCCCGACCTCGAACGGCACGCAGTCCTCGGTGAGCTGGTCCTCGGTCCGGCCGACGAAGCTGATCTCCGGGATGGTGTAGATGCCGATGGGCTGGAGGTTGTCCATCTGCCCGACCGGCTCCCCGCAGGCGTGGTACGCGGCGACCCGGCCCTGTTCCATCGAGGTCGCGGCGAGCGCCGGGAAGCCGATGACGTCACCGACGGCGTAGATGTGCGGCACCTCGGTGCGGAAGTGCTCGTCCACCGTGATCCGGCCCCGCCGGTCCGCGGACAGGCCCGCCTTGTCCAGGTCGAGTCCGTCGGTGAGGCCCTGGCGGCCCGCCGAGTACATCACCGTGTCCGCCGGTATCTTCTTGCCGCTCTCCAGCACGGTCAGCGTGCCCCGGGGATGCCGCTCCACGGCGGCGACGGTCTCCCCGAACCGGAAGGTGACGGCCAGGTCCCGCAGGTGGTACTTGAGCGACTCCACGACCTCGACGTCGCACATGTCGAGCATGGCCGCGCGCTTCTCGACCACGGTGACCTTGCTGCCGAGCGCGGCGAACATGCTGGCGTACTCCATGCCGATGACACCGGCGCCGACGATGACCATGGAGCGCGGCACCCGCTCCAGCGACAGCACGTTGTCCGAGTCCATGATGGTGCGGCCGTCGAACTCGACGCTGTCCGGGCGGGCCGGCCGGGTGCCGGTCGCGATGATGATGTGGTCCGCGGTCAACAGCCGTTCGTTTCCGCTCGGTTCGCGCAGGGCGACGGTGTGCGGGTCGACGAACCGGCCGGTGCCGGAGCAGAGGGTGACGTGGTTGCGGGAGAGCTGGTTGCGGATGACGTCCACCTCGCGGCCGACCACGTGCTGGGTGCGCGCGGTCAGGTCGGCGACGGTGATGTCCTCCTTCAGCCGGTAGCTCTGGCCGTAGAGATCCCGCTGGGTGAGACCGGTCAGGTAGAGGACCGCCTCGCGCAGGGTCTTCGAGGGGATGGTCCCGGTGTGGATGGACACGCCGCCGACCATGTCGGGGCTGTCGACGACGGCGACCCGGCGGCCGAGCTTGGCCGCGGCGATCGCGGCCTTCTGGCCGCCGGGTCCGGATCCGATGACAAGCATGTCGAAATCGCGCACCCTGCGGAGTCTGTCAGCACGTGGCCCCGCTTCGAAAGAGTGAACGGGCAACCTCCGCGTGAAATCCGGTACGGACCAGGGCGGTTGCGCACCTCGCGGGCCCGGGCCCCGGTCGGCTAAGCGGGTCCGGCGAAGTCCGCTGCGGTTCGGCAGCGCCCCGTAAGGGGCGCGGGGAACTGCGCGACCAGCCACGACGGCGCCGCAGTCGGCAGACGGCACATCGCGGCACTTCCAGCGGAGCGCTCAGGGCACCCCGCGGGTACGGCCCGTGCGCAGCAGCTGTGCCTGCCGGAACAGGGCGTCCGTCGTTCCGGCGAGCACTCCGCCGAGCAGCTCGGGGGAGTAGAAGGGGCTCGCCGCCCGCGCCACCTCGGCCGCCGGGATCGCGATCTGGACGAGGCCGGTGCGGCCGAGCTCCTCGATCGAGGTCCCCCAGACCACCTGGCCGACCCCCGCCCAGACGCAGGCGCTCATGCACATGGCACAGGGCTCCGCGGTCGAGTACAGCGTCGTGGCGGCCCAGCCCTGGTTGCCGGCCCGGCGCACGTAGTCGGCCATCGCGACCATCTCCCCGTGGTACGAGGGGTTCTCGGCCGAGGCGTTGACGCCCCGCCCCAGCACCCGGCCGGAGTGCACGAACACCGCCCCGAAGGGGTAGCGCGCGTTCCGGTGTGCCTGCTCGATCGCGAGGCTCATGAACCGGGCGTGCGCCGCGCCGCCGTCGGCCGCGGATCCGACGGCGGCCGGAGTGGAGTGCGGTGCGACGACACCGGGCACGGACGGGCCCAGGCCCGCCGTGCCGAGCAGTCCGAGGAGACTGCGCCTGGTCGGCCTCATCGTCCCGCCGCCGGAGTCAGGGCAGGAGCCGCTCGATGCAGTTCGGCCCCTCGCGCTCCATCTTCTTCCTGGCCCATTCGAGCGTGGCCGGGGTGACGTCGCGGCCCGACGCCATCACCAGGTCCTCGGGCGCCACCCCGGTGCCGGGGGCGCTGTGCAGCAGGGAGTCCGGGGTGGCGCGGTCGTCGGACGGCCGGGACGCTTCGGGTTCTGTGGTCGACATGGTCCCTCCTTCGCGGAGCGGGGTGCACACTCTCACGATTGCCCGCCCGGCCGCACCCCGCATCCCGAGCGGCCCGGGGCCCTGCCCGGTGCCGACAGCCGGTGCGGGAAGGATAACGCCCCTTTTAAGCTGTAAGGTAGCGATACATCCGTTCCGGGGAGGCCGTCACGATGGCCGAACAGCCGTTCTATCAGAATGCGCCCGGGAGCCCTCGCTACCTGCCGATCGCCGAGCACGGGCTGATCGGCGATCTGCGCAGCGTGGCCCTGGTCGGCAGCAACGGCACGATCGACTGGTACTGCAGTCCGTCCTTCGACGCCCCCAGCGTCTTCGCCGCCGTCCTGGACGCCGAGCGCGGCGGCTTCTTCGCGCTGGCCGCGGCCGTACCGGCCCGGACCAAGCAGTTCTACTTCCCCGACACCAATGTGCTGATCACCCGGTTCTACACCGACGAGGGCGTCGGCGAGGTCCAGGACTTCATGCCGGTGGCGGGCGAGTCGGCCGAGTGCGAGCGGCACCGGCTGATCCGCCGGGTGCTGTGCGTGCGCGGCACCGTCCCCTTCCGGGTCCGGGTGGCCCCCCGCTTCAACTACGGCGCCGACCCGCACACCCTGCGCATACTCGACGACACCGCGCTGTTCGAGTCCGCGGCCAAGTCCCTGCTGCTCACCTCCACGGTGGCCCTGGAGGGCGACGGCCCGGACGCCTGTGCCGACTTCAAGCTCTCCGAGGGCGAGTCCGCCGTCTTCGCCCTCGACCAGGCCGGCGAGGACATCGCCCCGCGCGGCTGTGCCCGTGTCGAGGCCGAGCGCCAGTTCGAAACCACGGTCTGCTACTGGCGGCGCTGGCTGCACCAGTCCCGCTACCGCGGCCGCTGGCGCGAGATGGTGCACCGCTCGGCGCTCACTCTGAAGCTGCTCACCTACGCCCCTACCGGCGCCATCGTCGCCGCGCCCACCACCAGCCTCCCCGAGCAGTTCGGCGGCGAACGCAACTGGGACTACCGCTACGTCTGGATCCGCGACGCCGCCTTCGCCGTCTACGCCCTGCTGCGGCTCGGCTTCAGCAGCGAGGCCGCGGCCTTCATGAAGTTCGTGACCACCTACATCAGCCCCGGCGACGGCTTCGCCTCCGGCCCGCTGCAGATCATGTACGGCATCGACGGCCGCTCCGACCTGCCCGAACGCGAGCTCACCCACCTGGAAGGCCACTGCGGCTCCGCCCCGGTCCGGGTCGGCAACGGCGCCGCCGGCCAGCTCCAGCTCGACATCTACGGCGCCCTCATCGACTCGATCTACCTCTACGACAAGTGGGCCGAGCCCATCTCCAGCGACCAGTGGGACGACGTCACCCGCCTCGTCGAATGGGTCTGCGACCACTGGGACCAGCCCGACGAGGGCATCTGGGAGACCCGCGGCGGCCGCAAGAACTTCCTCTACTCGCGTCTGATGTGCTGGGTCGCCATCGAGCGGGCGATCCGCCTCGCCAACCGGCGCGGCCTCCCCGCCGACCTGCCCCGCTGGCGGCAGTGCCGCGACACCATCTACCGGTGGATCATGGACCGCGGCTGGTCCGAGCGGCGCGGTGCGTTCGTCCAGCACGAGGGCGGCGACGTCCTCGACGCCTCGCTGCTCATGATGCCCCTGGCCAAGTTCATCGCCCCGACCGACCCCAAGTGGCTGTCCACCCTGGACGCCCTCACCGAGGACCTGGTCTCCGACTCCCTCGTCTACCGCTACGACCCGCAGGCCAGCCCCGACGGGCTCCGCGGCGACGAGGGCACCTTCTCCATCTGCTCCTTCTGGTACGTGGAGGCCCTGGTGCGCGCCGGACGGGTGGACGAGGCCCGGCTCGCCTTCGAGAAGATGCTCACCTACGCCAACCATCTCGGCCTGTACGCCGAGGAGATCGGCCGCACCGGCGAGCAACAGGGCAACTTCCCGCAGGCGTTCACCCATCTCTCCCTCATCAGCGCCGCCTTCAACCTCGACCGCGCGCTGGGCTGAGGGTCACGGCAGCGGCTGCTCCGCCCAGATGACCTTCCCGGCGGGCGTGTAGCGGGTGCCCCAGCGCTCGGACATCTGCGCGACCAGGAAGAGGCCCCGGCCGCCCTCGTCGGTGCTCGCCGCGTACCGCAGGTGCGGGGAGGTGGTGCTGGCGTCGGAGACCTCGCAGATCAGCGACCGGTCGCGCAGCAGCCGTACCCCGATGGGCGGCCGGCCGTGCCGGATGGCGTTGGTGACCAGCTCGCTGAGGATCAGCTCGGTGGTGAACGACAGCTCGTCCAGGCCCCAGTCCGCCAGCTGGCGGGTCACCCTGGACCGCACCTCGGAGACGGCCGCCGGATCGGCCGGCACCTGCCACTCGGCGATCCGGTCCGCACCGAGGGCCCGGGTGCGGGCGACGATCAGCGCCACATCGTCGCCGGGGCGGGCCGGCAGCCGCTCCAGCACGGCCGCACAGGTGTCGTCGGGGCTGGAGCCGGCCGCCGACTCCAGGGCTCCGGCGAGCAGTTCGAGGCCCTCGTCGATGTCCCGCTGCCGGTCCTCGACCAGGCCGTCGGTGTAGAGGACCAGACTGCTGCCCTCGGGAAGCTCAAGATCGGCCGTCTCGAAAGGCAGTCCGCCCACGCCCAGCGGCGGGCCCGCCGGCACGTCCGGGAACTCCACGCTGCCGTCGGGCCCCACCAGCGCCGGCGGCGGATGACCGGCCCGGGCCACCGTGCAGCGCCGGGACACCGGGTCGTAGATCGCGTACAGACAGGTCGCCCCGGCGATCGTGACCGTGTTGTCCGCGTCGTCCACGGGGGTCTCGTCCTGGTCGATGCGGCTCACCAACTCGTCCAGCAGACCCATGAGTTCGTCGGGCGGCAGGTCGAGCGCCGTGAAGTTGTGCACGGCGGTGCGCAGCCGCCCCATGGTCGCCGCCGCGTGCAGCCCGTGCCCCACCACGTCGCCGACCACCAGCGCCACCCGGGCCCCGGACAGCGGCAGCACGTCGAACCAGTCGCCGCCCACCCCCGACTGGGCCGGCAGATAGCGGTAGGCGATGTCCAGGGCGCTCTGCGCGGGCAGGTTGCGCGGCAGCAGGCTGCGCTGCAGGGTCACCGCCATGCTGTGCTCGCGCGTGTAGCGGCGGGCGTTGTCGATGGAGACGGCGGCCCGCGCCACCAGCTCCTCCGCGAGGGCCAGTTCCTCGGCGTCGAACGGTGCGAGCTTCTCCGAACGGCAGAAGTTGGCCAGGCCCAGCACCAGGTTCCCGGCCCGCAGCGGCACCGTGATCAGCGAGTGGATGCCGAACTCCAGGATCCGGCCGGTCAGTTCCACGTCCTGGGACCGCCAGCCGGGCGAGTCCCGCAGCCGCGGCTCGACGACGGACTCGCCGCTCTCCAGGCTCCGGCCCTGCGGCGAGGACGGCACGAACTGGAACCGCTCGCCGACCGGGTACAGCGGGGCGTCCTTGCGGATGCCGGCGAACGCGACCCGGCGCAGCGTGTCCCCGGGCTTCGGCTCCTCGCCCTTGAGGACCGCGTCGTACAGGTCGAGGGTGGCGTAGTCCGCGAACCGCGGCACGGCCAGCTCCGTCAGCTCCTCGGCGGTGCGGGTGACGTCCAGGCTGGTGCCGATGCCCACCCCGGCGTCGTACAGCATGTTCAGGCGCTCGCGGGCCACCTCGGCGCGTCCGGACACGGCGCGCAGCTCGGTGGAGTCGCGCAGGGTGGTGACGCTGCCCGGCGGGCCGCCGCGTACCTCGATGGGGCGCTGGTTGACGGCCAGCAGCCGGTCCTTGACCAGGTGCACCTCGTCGGTGGCGACCCGTCCCGAGGCGATCAGCGCCGCCGTCTCCGCGTCCAGGCCGAGGTCCAGGACCCGGCGGCGCTCGGCGTCCCGGGGCAGGTCCAGCAGGCGCTGCGCCTCGTCGTTGGCGAGCATCAGCCGGCCGTCGCCGCCGACGATCAGCACACCCTCCCGCACGGAGTGCAGCACCGCGTCGTGGTGCTCGTACATCCGGGTCATCTCGTCCGGGCCCAGACCGTGCGTCTGGCGCAGCAGCCGCCGGCTGACCAGCGCCGTCCCCGCGGTCGCCAGGGCCAGCGCCGCGGCGGCCGCGGTCAGCAGCAGCGGCAACTGCTGGTCGGCGCGGCCGCCCACGTGCGCGGTGGTGATGCCGGCCGACACCAGGCCCACCACCTTGCCGTTCGCGTCCCGGACCGGGACCACGGCCTGCACCAGCTCCCCGATGGTGCCGTGGACCTCCTCGGTGACGGTCCCGCCGGCCAGCGCCGGCCCGATGGTCCCGACGAACTTCTTGCCGATGCGGTCCGGCTTGGGGTGCGTGTACCGGATCCCCTCGGTGTTCATGACGACGATGAAGTCCACGCCGGTCGCCTTGCGGGCCGCCTCCGCCCGCGGCTGGAGCACCTTCGTCGGGTCGGGCAGCCGCAGCGCCGCGGCCGTGCCGGGGGCGTCGGCGAAGGTCTGGGCGACCGCCAGGGACCGGTTGCGGGCCTCCGTGGTGCTGTCGTGCCGCACCTGGAGCACCAGGGCCAGCACGGCCGACACGATCAGGAGCAGCACGATCGCCACCTGGAGCACGAAGACCTGTCCGGCCACGCTGCGTCCGCTCAGCGCCGACCACAGCCGTCCGGACCGGAGACGCCCCGACCCGCTCGGCTCCCGCTGGGCGAGCGGCGCGCGCGGAGTCCCGGATCGGGACGGCCGAGTGTCGGACCGGCCGGGCTGACGGACCATGAGCCCATGTCTACACTGCCCCGCCCCGCGAGGCGAGAGCGCCCCCTGAGGTAACCGGCGAGATACCCCGTTGTGTCCCGGTCACCCTCGGCGCGCGGGCTCCGGGCGGCGGGTGGCGAGCAGCAGCGCCACGTCGTCGGGGCGGTCCGTGGCGTGCCGGGCGACGGCGGTGAGCCGGTCGGCCACCGCGGTCAGGGTCCGGCCGCCGGGCCGCCCCGGCGAGGTCCCGGCCTCGGACAGGGCCGCCCCCAGCGCGGCGATGCCGTCGTCGATGTCCGCGCCCGGCCGCTCCACCAGCCCGTCCGTGTACAGGGCGAGGATCGCGTCCGGCGCCAGCTCCAGCTCGGTCACCGGATACCGGGCCCGCGGATCCACGCCCAGGACGACACCGCCGGGTATCTCCAGGACGGTGGTGCGGCCGTCCGGGGCGCGCAGCAGGGGCGGCGGATGACCGGCCCGGGCGATCCGGGCGCGCCCGGTGGCGGGGTCCAGACGGAGATAGCAGCAGCTCGCGAACTGACCCGGGTCGAGGTCGATGAGCAGCCGGTTGGTGCCGCTCAGCACCTCGTCGGGCGGCCGGTCGCTGAGCGCGAACGCCCGCACCGCGCTGCGCAGTTGCCCCATGGTGGCGGCCGCCTGCACGCCGTGCCCCTGGACGTCGCCGATGACCAGGGCGAGACCGTCGCCGGCCGCCACGACGTCGTACCAGTCGCCGCCCACGTCCATGCCCTGGGTGCCGGGCAGATACCGGCCCGCGGTCTCCACCTGGGGGTGTGCCGGCAGCCGGCGCGGCAGCAGCGCCTGCTGGAGACCGCGGGCGAGGGCCGCCTCGCTGTCGTAGCGCCGGGCCTTCTCCATCGCGTGCGCGATCAGGCCCGCGAGGGCCGTGAGGACCGTGCGCTCCTCGGTGCTGAAGCCGCGCTCGACGTCGAAGCCGAGGATGCAGGTGCCGACCGGGCGCCCCGAGGCGATCAGCGGCAGGAAGGCGCGGGCGCCGATGTCGGCGTCGAGGGCGAGGCCCGGGTAGGTGTCCGCCAGCTGCCGCATCGACTCGAAGAACAGCGGCCTGCCGGTGGTGAGGGCCTCGACACCGGGGATGTGGGCGTCCAGGCCGACCCCGTCGAACGGGGCGAGGAAGCCCGCCGGGAAGCCGGTCTCCCAGGCGAGGTAGAGATGCCGGTCCTGGAGCAGGTAGATGGCCAGCCGGCGGCCGCCGAACGCGGGGAGCAGCTCCTGCATCACCACCGCGGACACCTGCTGGGCGGTGACCGCGTCGGTCAGCGCGATGGCCAGGGCGATCGGCCGGTACAGCGGGGCCATCGAGGGCCCGCCCGGCCCGCCGGGCCGCCCGAGTCCGGCCGCCGCGTCCGGCTCGGCCGGGCGGGGCAGGTGCACGGACGGGTCGATGCGGCTCGCCGGGACGACGGTACAGGTGATGAGGTCCGGGCCCGGATGCACGGACAGGGCGAGGCACTCGCCCTCGGCGACGTCCTCGCACCGGACCTGGAAGTGCACCGAGCCGCGGGCCAGCAGCGCACCCCGCCAGTGGTCGTCGTAGGGCGGTCCGCTCAGCCACGGCATCGCCTCCCACACGGGCCGGCCGACCAGCTCGGAGCGCGGCCGGCCCGTCAGGTGGACGACGGCCGGGTTGACGTAGCGGACGACCCCCGAGCGGTCCATGCAGAAGACGCCCTGGGGCAGCAGATCGGCCGCTCCGTCGGCGGCCACGTCAGGGCCCGGGTCGACGACGATTCCGGAGACCAGGGACGGGTCGGCGGCGCCGGGCGGCGGCCAGAGTTCCAGGAGGAGCGGGGCGCCGTCCGCGGCCCGCACCCGCAGCGGGGAGTGCGGCGGCTTGCCGGCCGCGGTCTCGCGCAGCGCGGTCAGCACGTCCTCGGCGTCGTCGGGCGTCACCGTCACGGCCAGCTCGGCGCCGGTACCGGGGAAGTCCTGCGGGGCCATGCCGAGCAGGGCGTGCAGCCGGTCGTCCGCGCGCACCGCCGAGGTGACCGGATCCCAGGTGAAACGGCCCACCCGGGCCGCCCCGGGCCGCGTCGCGGGCGGCCGTATGCACACCGGCTCGCCCTCCCAGGCGACCGCCGCGTCGCCCTCCTCGGCCACCAGCTCGCGCAGTCCGGCCCCCAGCCGCTCGGCCAGCCGGCCCAGCCGGTCCAGGTCGGGCAGTTCGTCCACGGTGTCCGGGGTCGCGGGACGCAGCACGGTGAGCACTCCGAAGGACGGCTCCGCGCCGGGCACGGGCGTGTACACCGACCCGAACTGGAACGGCAGGCCCGCCGCGAACTGGGGATAGCGGCGCACCATCTCGGTGGCGTCGGGCAGCACCACCCGCACGCCGAGCCGGTAGGCGTCCGCGACCGGGAACGGCCGGTCCATGTGCAGCCGCCACCAGGGCCGGAACAGCGGGCCGGGGAGCCCCACCAGCGTGGCCAGCCGCAGCAGTCCCGGGGTACCGGAGCGCAGGTACACCCCGGCGACGTGGCCGCCCGCCGCGCCCAGGGCGCCGGTCGAGGCCTCGACCAGCAGCGCGGTCAGCCGCTCACGTGCCCGGCCCATGTGCTCGCCGCTCCCAGTCATCGGGTCCTACCTCGTCCGCGCACCGCCGGGTGGGTGACACAGCAAGAATGCGTCACGACGGCCCGAAAACGCACCTCCGCGACACGGACCCGCGGCGGTTGCGGCGGCGGCGCCGGCCGGCTCGGCCCACGCCCGCCGTCCGAAGCGCCAGGTGACCGTTCTCCCGGGCGCCGCGGACCGACCGGGGCACCGGTGAATGTGGCTTGCGTCACTCTGTCATGCCGGACGGGTCAGAGTTCGGGGTCCTCCGCCGGCAGGGCCGCGCGCATCGAGCGCAGGGCCAGCAGCAGGACGCCGATGTCGTCCAGGTAGATCGGGTCGGGCAGCAGGTCGGTGGGGAGCACCAGATACAGCACGGCACCCCAGAACACCCAGCGCGAGCCGGTCGGCAGCCCGGCCCGGCGCAGGGTGCGCCGGGTGCGGACCAGCCGTACGAGTACGGCGACGGCGCCCGCCAGCAGGGCCGCGGCGACGATCGCGCAGATCACGAGCACGGTCGTGGTGGTGTCCATGGCTGTCCTGTCGTCCCGCCCCGATCCGGCCCGGGGTCTCTCACTGGTCCGTGTTCCCGGTTTCGTCCCCGGGCATGGCCGTCGGTTCGGCATTCTCCCTCGGGGCCCGCAGTCCCTTGAAGGCGCGGGTCAACTGCTGGAAGGGGGAGGCGGGTTGGGGCACCGGTGCGGCCGGGGCGGGGGTGTCGCGGAGGGCGGCGAGCGCCTCGCCGGCCCGCTCGGCGGCCTCCCGGTACAGGTCCCGGGACCTGGTCATCGCCTCCAGCGCCTCGGCGTACTGCGCGACGCGCCCCCGTTCGCGTGCCAGTTCCTCCTCCAGCGTCATCAGGGTCCAGTGGTCGCGGAGATCGGCCAGCGCCTCCTCGGCGCCCTGCGGCGCGGGCTTCGGCAGTGCGGCGAACCGGCGCACGGCGGCGATCAGTTCGACGGGCTCCGAGCCGTCGAGGAAGACGCTGCGCACCGCGTACTCCTGCGCGTCGTAGTCCGACGGCGCCGGGTCCGGGGGCAGCAGCACGGCGCCGCCGCGCGGGATCTCGACACCGAGGTCGCGCAGCGCCCAGTTGACGGCACGGAACTGCTGGGGCGCGGCCCGGTGCTCCACGACGCGGTGCGCGAGTCCGGGCGGCAGCTGCCGGACCAGCGGCAGCCGGCCCAGCGCGTCGGGCGTCATCGCCTCGTGCACGACGAGGTTGACGCACCAGGCGTCCTTGGCCGCGTCCCGCAGCACCCGACGCATGTCCTTGTCGTCGGCGGGCAGCGGGTTGACCGTGCGGAACCGCACGCCCGCCACGGCCGGGTGGTAGTCCCAGGCTGCCTCGCCGCCGTCACCGGCCTCCTCGCCGTCGGGCCAGAACATGGCGGCGGGGGAGGGCCAGGCCTCGTCCCAGGGCCGGTCGGCCTCGGCGACGAGCTGCCACTCCCGGCCCGCCTGCCGGCCCTGCAGGTCGACGAGGGTGAGCCGGGCGCGCACCGTCACGGTGCCGTCGTCGACGCGCCAGCGGGCCTCGAAGACCCGCCGGGCGGAGTCGTCGGGCACCGGGGGTTCGGCGAAGTCGTCGAGGGCGCCGGTCTCCTTGCGGCGGCGCAGGATCCTGCGGATCACCTCTTCGGAGTGCGGGCCCGTGTGGCGGCCGCGGGCGGGCCAGACGGTCGGCGGAAGGACGGCACGGTCGGCGGCGGAGTTCGACATGGGCCAATCTGCTGACGGGAGCGGGCTGCGTCTTCCAGTATCCCCGCTCGGGAGTGTGTCCCGCCGGGCGGGGGCCGCCCGCGCACGGGGTGTGCGCCCCGCACCCGGGGTGCACACCGGGTGCGTCGTACGGTGCCGGTTCACTCGTGCCCTTGATCCGGCACGCCCCCGCACAATGGTGCGGCGAACGGGGCCCGCCCGCCCATCCGCTCAGGGGCGGGCCCCGTTCGGCGTCAGTGCCTCACGCGCCACTCTCGCGGAGCATGTCCTCGCGCTCGACGAGCTTGACGCGCTCGCGGCCCTGCGGCTCGCCCAGCGCCTTCTCGGCGGCGTCCAGCCTGTACCAGCCCTCCCAGGTGGTGAAGCGGACCTCGCGCTCCGCGAGGAAGGCCTCCACGGCCTCCGGCGCGGGGGCCTCCGGGGTGTGCAGCCGGCCGTTCGCGTAGTCGTCCAGCAGGTTCGACACCGTCTCGTTGGCGTCGCCCTTGGTGTGGCCGATCAGGCCGACCGGGCCGCGCCGGATCCAGCCGGTGACGTACGTCGACCGGAGGTGGCTGCCGCTCTCCTCGATGACCCGGCCGCCCTCGTCCGGGACCGTCCCCGACTCGATGTCCCAGGGCAGCTTGGGCAGCTTGTCGGAGAGGTAGCCGACCGCGCGGTAGACCGCGGTGAGGTCCCAGTCCTTGAACTCGCCGGTGCCCTTCACGTTGCCGGTGCCGTCCAGGGCGGTGCGCTCGGTGCGCAGCCCGGTGACCTGGCCGTCCTCGCCGAGGATCTCGGCCGGCGACTCGAAGAAGTGCAGGAAGAGCTTGTGCGGGCGGTCGCCGACGTCGCGGATCGCCCAGTTCTCCAGGGTCTTGGCGACCATGTCGGCCTGCTTGTTGCCGCGCCGGGTCTCGATCGAGCCCTCGTCGTAGTCGATGTCCTCGGGGTCGACGATGACCTCGATGTTGGGGGAGTGGTCCAGCTCCCGCAGCTCCATCGGGGAGAACTTCGCCTGCGCCGGGCCGCGGCGGCCGAAGACGTGCACTTCGAGGGCCTTGTTGGCCTTGAGTCCGTCGTAGACGTTCGGCGGGATCTCGGTCGGCAGCAGCTCGTCGGCGGTCTTGGCGAGGATGCGGGCCACGTCCAGGGCCACGTTGCCGACGCCGAGGACGGCGACCTTCTCGGCCTCCAGCGGCCAGGTGCGCGGCACGTCCGGGTGGCCGTCGTACCAGGAGACGAAGTCGGCGGCGCCGTAGGAGCCGTCCAGCTCGATGCCGGGTATCCGCAGCTCGCGGTCGGCGGTCGCGCCGGTCGAGAAGATCACCGCGTCGTAGAAGGAGCGCAGGTCGTCGAGGCTGATGTCGGTCGGGTAGTCCACGTTGCCGAAGAGGCGGATCTGCGGCTTGTCGAGCACCTGGTGCAGGGCCGTGATGATGCCCTTGATACGCGGGTGGTCGGGGGCGACGCCGTACCGGATCAGGCCGAACGGGGCGGGCATCCGCTCGAAGAGGTCGATGGACACGCCGGGCTCGGCGGCCACCGCGGACTTGAGCAGGGCGTCGGCGGCGTAGATCCCGGCGGGGCCGGCTCCGACGATGGCTACCCGCAGGGGGCGCGGCATGATCAGGTTCCCTTCGAGTGAGGACAAGCGATCTCGAACGGGAAGCCTAAACTAAGGCAGTCCTAAGTTAGTACGCGGGTCCGCTCTATGACCCCATAAGGCGATCTTATGACTTCTGTCGGGCCCGGCTTATGGCTTCGGACGGCTTCCGGGGCGTCACAGCGGCCGCCCGGTGCTTGGCGGGCGCCCCGCCCATGCACCAACCTGTCCTCTGCGGCGCACCGAGGCGCGGTGGCCCGAGGGCGAGGGGTGGGAGCGTGGACGCACGCGGGGAGACGACCGTCGCGGTGACCGGCGGCAGCGGATTCGTCGGCAGCCATCTGGTACGACGGCTGCTGGAGCGCGGGTACCGGGTCCGTGCGACCGTCCGCCGCGCCTCCGACGCGACGAAGGTGCGGCCCCTCTGGGAGCTCCAGGAGGCCTTCCCCGGCCGGCTCGCCCTCTTCGAGGCCGACCTGCTCGGGGACGGCTCCTTCGACGAGGCGTTCCGCGGCTGCGCGACCGTCTTCCACGTGGCCTCGCCGTTCCTGATGCCCGAGCGGATCAAGGACGGGCAACGGGACGTGGTGGACCCGGCGTTGCTCGGCACCCGCAACGTCCTCGGCAGTGTGGAACGCACCCCGGAGGTGACGACCCTGGTCTTCACCTCCACCGTGGGCGCGATCTTCGGCGACTACGCCGACGTCCGCGAGATGGCCGGCGAGGTGCTGACGGAGAAGTACTTCAACACCACCAGCACGGTGGCCGGCAACCCCTACCACTACGCCAAGACGGTCGCCGAGCGCGCCGCCTGGGACGCCGAGGCCGCCCAGGACCGCTGGCGCATGGTGTCCGTCAACCCGGGACTGATCCTGGGCCCCTCCCTCACACCCGCCTCCGAGTCCGGCAGCCTCTTCCTGCTCGACGAGCTGTTCAAGGGCTACTTCTGCTACGGCGCCCCGGACTTCAGCTTCACCACGGCCGACGTCCGCGACGTGGCCGACGCGCACATCGCGGCGGCGGAGAACCCGGCGGCCGGCGGCCGTTACATAGTGGCCCACGAGACGATGACGTCCTTCCAGGAGATGTCCCGGATCATCCGCACCCGCCACCCCTGGGACCCGCGCCTGCCGCGCACCGCGCTCCCGCACGGGCCGGTACGGGTCCTCGGCCCGCTCTTCGGCCTCACCCAGGACTACATACGCAAGCACCTCGGCATCCGCTTCCGCGTCGACAACAGCCGCAGCGTCCGGGAACTGGGCCTTTCCTACCGGCCTGTCGAGGAGACCCTCCTGGACCACCACGAGAGCTGGCGCACGCGGCGGCGGAGGGTCTGACCTCGGGGAAGGCCGGGCAAGCCGGATCGGGCCGGATCAGGACGGGCGGATCACCCGGTGGATCGCCGACTCCCCGGCGTTGTAGATCGACTCCTCGCGGATCAGCGCCCCGGGGCTCGGCGCGTGCACCATCGTGCCGCCGCCCGCGTAGATCCCGACGTGGCTGTCGTCGTCGAAGAAGAAGACCAGGTCGCCCGGTTCGATGGCGGCCAGCGTCATCGGGGTCCCGGCCAGGGTCTGCTCCGGCGCGCTGCGCGGCAGCGTGACACCGGCGGCGCGCCAGGCGGCCTGGGTCAGGCTGGAGCAGTCGTACGCCCCCGGCCCGGTCGCCCCCCAGACGCACGGCCGGCCGATCTGCTCCCGTGCGAACGTCAGCGCCTTCATGGCCTTGCCAGGCTCGGCCGCGACGCCCGGCTGGACGAAGGCACCGGGATCGGCGGCGAAGGCGCCGGGCACGGGCGCGGCTGCGGTGGGGACCGGTGCGGCGACCTGCGGGGGCGCGGTCGGCAGGGGGGTGGTGGGGAGCGGAGCCGTCATGACCGGGGCGGCGGTGGGCATCGCCATGGTGGGCGCGGCCATCATCATCGCTTCGGCCGGCGCGGCCATGGCCACCGGTGCCGCGGCCATCATGGCCGTGGGGGGCGCCTGCATCGGTGCTGCCATGGGCGCCTGCATGGGTGCAGCCATGGGTGCCGGCATCTGGGCTGCCATGGGTGCCGCCATGGGCATGGGCATCTGGGCTGCCATGGGCATGGGCATCGGCGCGGGCATTGCGGCAGGGGGAGTTGCCATCGCTGTGGGCATCGCGGCGGCGGTGGCGTAGGCGTATGCGGCTTCGGCGGGTTGCATGGCTGCGGCGTAGGCACCGGTCATGTCGGCGGCGGGTTGCATGGCTGCGGCGTAGGCACCGGTCATGTCGGCGGCGGGTTGCATGGCTGCGGCGTAGGCACCGCTCATGTCGGCGGCGGGCTGCATGGCTGCGGCGTAGGCACCGCTCATGTCGGCGGCGGGCTGCATGGCTCCGGCGTAGGCGCCGACCATGTCGGGGACGGGCGCCGTGGCGTAGGGGGCGGCCTGTGGCATGGCGGCCATGGGCGCGGGGGCGGCGGGGGCTGCCGTGGCGTACGCGTCGGTGGCGTAGGAGTAGGCGTAGGCGTAGGCGGTGTCGGCGGCGGCCTGGGGCACCTCGGTGTAGCCGGCTGCCGCGTTCGGCGACATGACCCGGAAGCCGCCCATGTCCATCGGGGCCGGAGCGGCGGCGGGCGCCGCGGTCGTGAAGGCGCCGGAGTCGGTGGGGACGGCGGTCGGGAAGGCGCCGGCGTTCGTGGGAACCGCGCTCGGGAACACGCTGGTGCTCATGGGGTCCGCGGTCGGGAAGGCTCCCGCCTCGGCCGAGTTCGGCATCGGGAACGAGCCCGTGGCGCCCGGCGTCATGATGCGGAAGGAACCGCTGTCCCCCGGAGCCGGAGCCGGAGCCGCGGCCTGGGCGGGGCCCGTGTCCATGGGAGGTACGCCAGGGAAGCTGTCGGTGCCCGCACCGCCCGGGGTCATGATACGGAAGCCGCTCATGTCCGCCGGAGCCGGAGCCGGAGCCGGAGCCGCGGCCTGGGCGAAGGCGGGGCCTGTGTCCATGGGAGGTACGCCAGGGAAGCTGTCGGTGCCCGCACCGCCCGGGGTCATGACGCGGAAGCCGGTCGTGTCCACCGGGGGCGTGGCACGGCTGGCGCCGGTACCGCCCGGGGTCATGATGCGGAACGTACCGGTGTCGGTCGCGGACACGATCGGGATGCCGCCCGTCTCGGCCACCGCGGGGATCGCGCGGGTGGCGGCGAGTGCGTCGGTCCGGAAGGAGCCGCTGTCGGTCCGCTGGTTCGGTATGCCGACGGCGGGAGCCGCCCACTGCTGTGCCGCGGCCTGGGCCTCGGGCGTGGGCCACGGGGTCTGTGCGGTCGGTACGGGCTGGGCGGCCGGGGCCGGTTCGAGCGCGGCCACCGCGCGCTGCTCCAGCACCGGGCGCTGCGGCGGCAGCTCGCGGACGACCGAGATGTCGGTCTGCGCGGACGGACCCGCGGTCAGCTCCAGCCGGGCCGGGCCGGAGTCCTCCAGCTGGCCGAGCAGGTCGGCGGCCATGGCGCTGACGGGCCGGCGCGGGCCGGACCGGACGGGCCGCCGGTCGGAGGGGAGCGCTGCCGGGACGCTCGGCCCCAGCTTCGAGCGGGCGCCGTCGAACCACTCCCTGGCGATGTTGTCGAGGCCCGGGTCGTCGCGACGGGGCCGCTTGAACAGCGGGACACCGCGTGAGCGTGAACCCCCGCTCATCGCGCGCGTGGCGTTGTAGTTCCCGGTGGCGTTCTCGGCCTGGTCGTACAGGCTGTTGATCCGCTGCCGAACCTCGTCACGGCTCTCGGGCGCCATTGAGGGGTGGTGCTCCTTCCGTACTCCGCCTACCGAGTTAGCTGTCGGGTTCGGGCGGTGAAGTCCGGAAGGCATGCCCTACGGCCCCTGTCCTCGCGGACGGTCGGCCGATTCACCCCAGTGATCGGTTGGGTCCCCGGCTCCGGAATCGCCCCTGGGAGGCACCGGACTCGGCGGAGGCCGCGCGGCCCGACGGGATTCGCCGGGGGGAGCCGAGCGGCTTGCCCGTCAACTTAGCCAACTTGTGTCACTCGTGTGAAGGTTGAAGTGCGTAATGTCCGATACGTATTTGTGATGTTCGTCTTAGCGTTCGGAACTCGACCGTACGGGACGGCATTTCGTGCGCATCCATTGCTTTCGCAGGGTCACCGGGGTGTTGCCGTCGGTCGCGTCGCCCTTCTCCGGAACCCCCGCTTTCTGTGAGGTCACCGTGAATTCGTGGGTCTGTTGAACACGGTGGCGCCCGGGGCCGTATAGGGCGGGGGATTTCCATGCCCGGCCGACCACGAAACGCAGGGGAACGACCTTGAGACGCAACAGGCGCAGACGCCCGACCGGCGCACAGCGCGCGACCTTCGCAGCGGTCGCGCTGATGCTCGGCGGCGGAGGACTCGTCGCGGTGAACGTCTATGCCTCGGCCACCGAGGGCGGGGATCAGCAGGCCCAGGCCGCCACCGCTCAGGTGCTGTCCGCGCCCACGGTCTACTGCCCCGACGTCGGCAGCCGGCTGACGGACGTGCCCGACGCGGCCCGGGAAGCCGTCGACGGTGAACTCGCGCAGCTGGACCAGCAGATCGCGGCCGCCTACCAGCAACTCACGGAGTCCGCCGCGGCGATCGAGCAGAACCCCGGCCTCGCCGACGAGACGATCATGAACCCGCTGAAGGAGAAGCGGTCCGAGTCGCTCCAGCGTATCGCCGACGCCATCGGCCGCGAAGGCGGCCGCCCGCAGGGTCTCGAAGACCTCGCCGCCTGCACCCTGCGCTCCTCGAACCAGGGCGACGGGCAGTCGGCGGCTCCCCAGGGCGGCGCCACGCCGAGCCAGAGCGGCCAGGGCAGCGCCGCGCCGAGCCAGGGCACCGGCATCGGCGGCCAGGGCGGCAACGGCCCGGTCGCCGCCGACTACGCGGACATCACCTCCGTGCAGCCCAATGTCACCACCCCGGCCGAACAGTCCGGCGGCTCCACCGGCACCTTCAGCTCCAGCTGCGGCGTCAACGCCAACGGCCTGTTCAACTCCGACAACGTGATCGTCGCGCCCGGTGTCTCCAACGGCGCCCACCACTTCCACGACTACATCGGCAACCAGTCCAACAACGCCTTCGCCAGCGACCAGGACCTCGCGAACGCCGACACCAGCTGCGCGGACCAGGGCGACAAGTCCACGTACTACTGGCCCGTGCTGCGGCTGCAGAACGGCAAGCAGGAGCGGGACGCCGACAAGCCGGGCGGCGGCACCGAGGGCAACGCCGGGCAGATCGTCACGGCGAAGGAGGTCACGCTGACCTTCGAGGGCAACCCGACCTCCAAGGTCACCGAGATGCCGCGGCTGCTGCGCGTCATCACCGGCGACGCCAAGGCGTTCGTCAACGGCCCGGCCAACGCCAACGCCTCCTGGAGCTGCACCGGTTACGAGGACCGGCAGCTCAAGGACAAGTACCCGCTCTGCCCGTCGGGCAGTGACGTCGTGCGCACGTTCAGGTTCCAGAGCTGCTGGGACGGCCGGAACATCGACAGCGCCAACCACCGCACCCACGTGGCCTTCGAGGGCCCCGACGGGAGCTGCCCGGCCGGATTCCAGGCCATCCCGCAGCTGGTGCAGCGCATCGTCTACGCCGTGGACGCGCCGAGCCTCCAGGACGGCGGCCGTACGGTCCCGCTGTTCGCGGTGGACTCGTTCCCCGAGCAGCTGCACAAGCCGGTCACCGACCACGGCGACTTCATCAACGTCTTCGACGAGAGCCTGATGCGGACGATGGTCGACTGCATCAACTCCGGCCGCAAGTGCGGCGCGGGGGCCGACGAGCAGCCGCCGGCCGAGAGCGCGTCGCCGTCCGAGCCGAGCGACACCGCGAGCCCGGTCGCCCCGCCGGCCGAGACGCAGAACGCCGAGCCGTCCGAGCCGGCGACCGAGCAGCCGTCGTCCGAGCAGCCGTCGTCCGAGCCCCCGGCCGACACCCCGGCCACCGAGACCGCCGCCGCCTCCGACAACGCCTCCACCCCTGCCTCCGGCGACACCGGGCTGCCGAGGGTCTACGCGACGGCGTCGCCGAAGAAGACGTCGACCACGAAGTCGTCGGGCGGCGGCGTCATCAGCAAGCCGACGCAGCGGCCCGACACCGAGGCGCCGACCGGCAGCGCCGCCGCCACGCCGACCGACACCGCGGTCGCCGCCCCGGCGGGTCAGGAGACCCCGGCCACCGGCTCCCAGACGGCACCCCAGACCGAGCCCCAGGCGGTCCAGGGCGGTCTCGCCGAGACCGGCGCCCACCTGTGGCCCGCGGTCTTCGGCGGGCTGCTGCTGGCCTCCGGGGCCGCGCTGCTGTGGCGCGCCCGGCGGAACTCGGCCTGACCCCTCTCACAAGCCGCGCAGTGTGTCCTGGGCGGGCTCGAACGCGGGGAGCATCTCGTTGTGCTCCGCGCTGCCGAGCCCGCCCAGGGGCAGTACTGCGAGGCTCTCGCGCGAACGTGCGTCCGCAGGGTCGTTGTTGACTGCGCGTCACATTACTGGACCGTAATCTGACGGCAGCTACCGCCGGTAATGCATTGCTCGTTACCGTCGGGTAAACCGCACCCGCCCCGTCGGCCGCCCCGTCGGCCGCTCCGGGGACGTCCTCCGCACCTCCCACGTCCAGCACGTCCAGGAGGTTCCCCATGCCTGTCCGCGTTCGCCTGCTGGCCACCGCCCTCCTTGCTGCGGCCTGCCTCTGCCTCCAGACCCTGCAGGCCACGGCCTCCCAGGCGGAGGTCTCCAGGGGTGTCACCATCCCCGCCTTCTACGACCCGCCGGCCACCCTGCCCACGGCCGACGGCGCCCTCGTCCGCACCGAAGCCCTCCCGCTGGCACTGCGCCTGCCGAGCCTGCCCGGCCCGCTGCCGGGCAGCGCGACCCGGCTGATGTACAAGTCCACCGACTCGGCGGGCGACCCCGTCGCCGTCACCGGCGCCTACATCGAGCCCACCCTCCCCTGGGTCGGCCCCGGCGCCCGCCCGCTGGTCGCGCTGGCCCCCGGCACCATGGGGCAGGGCGACCAGTGCGCCGCCTCGATGGGCCTGCAGTACCCGCTGATCCTCAACGGCCAGACGGTGTCGGTGGGTTACGAGGACCTGTCGATCTACCGGCTGCTCGCCGAGGGCGTCGCGGTCGTCGTCACCGACTACGTTGGGCTCGGCACCACGGACCGGCTCCACACCTACGTCAACCGGCTCGACGGCGCCCACGCCGTCCTGGACGCCGTACGCGCCGCCCGGAACCTCCCCGGCGCCTCGGTCACCGCCGCCTCGCGGGTGGGCCTGTTCGGCTACAGCCAGGGTGGCGGGGCGACCGCCGCGGCCGCCGAGCTCCAGCCCTCCTACGCCCCGGACATCACCCTCTCCGGCACCTACGCGGGCGCGCCGCCCGCCGACCTCACCGCCGTCACCGCGGCCATCGACGGCAGCGACCTGGCCGGCGCCCTCGGCTGGGCGGTCAACGGCTTCGTCCAGTCCGACCCGGCGCTCAAGCCGATCGTCGACGCCCACCTCGGCGCGGCGGGCCGGGCCGCCCTCGCCGACCTGTCGACGATGTGCGTCGCCGACGCGCTCCTCGCCTACGGTTCCCAGCACAGCTCCGCCTGGACGAACGACGGCAGCTCCATCTCCGAGGTCGTCGCCGAGGAGCCCGCCCTCCAGGCCTTCCTGGACGAACAACGCATCGGCCTGACCGCGCCGGTGAGCCCGGTCCGGCTGGCGACCGGCGTCAGCGACGACCTCGTCCCGCACGCCCAGGCCCGGCGGCTCGCCGTCGACTGGTGCGGCGAGGGAGCGAACGTCACCTATGTGCCGGTGCTCCTGCCGGACGCGGGCCGCGCCCTGCTGAACCACTTCGAACCCCTGCTCACCGACCAGGGCGACGCCGTCGCCTGGCTCACGGCCCGTCTCTCCGGCGTACCGGCCGTCTCCAACTGCTGGAGCATGCCCGTACAGCCCTGAGCGCCGCCCGCCGCCGCTTGCCGTCGGCGGGCACCGCACGGCAGGGTGCCGGTGTGCCCACCTTGCTGATCGTCCATCACACCCCCTCACCGCACTGCCAGGCCATGTTCGAGGCCGTGGTCTCCGGGGCGACCGCCCCGGAGATCGAGGGCGTGCGGGTGGTGCGGCGGGCGGCGCTGTCCGCCACCGCCGCCGACGTGCTCGCGGCCGACGGGTACCTCCTCGGCACCCCGGCCAACCTCGGCTACCTCTCCGGTGCCCTGAAGCACTTCTTCGACCAGATCTACTACCCGTGCCTGGACGAGACGCGCGGCCGACCCTTCGGCGCCTATGTGCACGGCGGCAACGACGTCACGGGCGCCCTGCGCGCCCTCGACTCCATCACCACCGGCCTCGGCTGGCGCCCGGCGGCCGAACCGGTCACGGTGACCGGCGAGCCCGGCAAGGCCGACATCGAGGCGTGCTGGGAACTGGGCGCGACGGTCGCCGCCGGCCTCGCCACCGACGCCTGACCTGTCGCCGCCGGCCGGCTGATCCCCATCCGCCGGCAGCCGGCAGCCGACGGATGGGGATCAGCCGCGCCTAGGGCTTGTCTGACAATTCCCGTCGTTGCCCGGAGGGCGGCCTCGCGGCGTCAGGTGCGTGTTTTCGGCGTGCCGGGCGTAGGCCCTCGTACTGGACGTACGTGGGTCTGCGCCCGGTGCGGCGAGAGTGCGTGCATGGCGTCGCGAGGCAGACGGGAATTGTCAGACAGGCCCTAGGGCCGCCGCGATCGCCCGCCGCACAGCACGCCGGACCCGGGCCCGCCCTGCACGCCGTGTCCGTGCACCCGCTTCACCCGGACGGACGAAGGTGCGGGCGCCGGATCCAGGGCACACGATGGGACCAGGCCATGTCGTCGATCCCAGGGAGCGTCGGATGGCAGCGCATCGCCGTGCCTCCGGGCCGCCCGCGAAGGAGATGCTGCGGGACTGCGCCCGTGACGTGGTGGCCGTCGCCGAGGGCATCCGCGAGGTCTCCGCGCGGACCAGCTCCGTCCTGTTCTCCCCGGCGCTGACGAGTTCCGCGCGCCGCCGCCCGCGCACCGGCCTGGCCGCCCGCTGGGCGCTGCTGCGGACGCTCACCAACAAGCAGGGCCTCGGCGGCTCGGCGATCGTCGCACCGGACGGCGTCGGTCATCTGCTCGGCGCGGCGGGAGAGGCGCTGGGCCGGGAGAGCCTGGCCGCGCTGGTGGCGGTCACCTCGCTGCGGCTCAGGATCGCCGCCGTACTCCTCGACCACCCCGAGTTCGGGCACGACCCCGGCATGCGACGGCTGACGGACGCCGTCACCGCCGACCACGGGCCGGAGGCCGTCCGCGCGCTGCGGGCCCTCTTCAAGGACCGGGGCGCCCAGCGCTCGCTGTCCGCGCTCGCCCCGATCCTGGCCGAACTCCTGGCCATCCGGGGCCTGCTGGACGAGGACCCGCTGAGCGACGAGACCGCCTGGGCACTGGCCGCGGGCCGGGAGCTGGCCGCCGGCCCGGTCAGCGGCCTCGACGCCGCCCATCTCTCCGTCCCGGGCAGGGGCGACGGCGCCGCCCAGGCCGTCGAACCGTCCGCCCAGGAGGCCCGGTCCCTCGCCACCGAGGGCTCCTTCCTCGGCTTCCTGCGCAACATCGACGCGCTCACCGGCGACGGCCGCGTCCTCGTCCAGGAGGTACGGGGCCCCGACGGCGTGCTCCGGTACGTCGTCCAGGCGCCCGGCACGGCCGCCGGCCGACCCCGCGACGACTCCCCGCAGGACTTCGCCGGCGCCTGGCGCAACCTGTTCCTGACCGACTCGCCGTACACCCGCTCGATCCTGCTGGCGATCCGGGCCCACGGCATCCCGCGCGGCTCCGACCTCGCGCTGGTCGGGCACGGCGAGGGCGGGATCGCGCTGCTGAACCTCGCGCAGGACGACGAGTTCTGCCGCGCCTACCGGGTCACCCACGTGGTCGCCGTCGGCGCGCGGGCCGACGACCGCACACCCGCCGACCCGCGCACCTGGGTCGCCGGCATCACCAACCGGTACGACATCGTCCCGGCCCTGGACGGCCCCGGCGGCCCGCACTCCAACCGGTACCGGGTCGACTACACCGGCCCCACCCGCGAGTTCCCGCACTGCCACCTGCTCCGCGTCTACATCGAGCACCTGGAGACGGTGATCCCGCAGGCCCGGGCCGACGTCGACCGTGCCCTCACCCCCTACCGGGGCCCGGTGGAACGCTCCCGCGTCTACCGGCTCAGGGACCGCGCCCGCCCGCCCGAGGGCTATCCCTTCCTGGCGGTCCCCACCACGAGCCTCGTCACCTCGGCGGGCCCGGTCGACGTGCCGGTGCGCTACTACGACTCCTCGGCCGCGCACCTGTGCTTCCCGGTCGACCCGGACGTGGCCCGCAGCCTGCTGCCCGACGTCGCCTGGCTGGTCCCCACCCGGCTCGGCCGCCGCGCCCTCGCCGTGCTCTCCCTCTACGAGCACCGCTGCACCACCATCGGCCCCTACACCGAGCTGGGCCTGTCGGTGCTGGTCGACGACCTGTGGCGGCCGCACGCGTACGACCTGGCCGCGGACCTGCTGCGCCGCGCCGACCTGCGCCGCACCGGACGGTACGTGGTCTCGCTCGCCGTCGGCACGGAGGAGGCGCGGGCGGTGGCCGAGGAGGTCTGGGCCCAGCCGGCCGTACGCGGCACCGCCGACGTCGATCTGCAGGGGCGGGAACTGCGCGTACACGCACCCGAGTTGGGTGTCTCGGTCGAGGGCCGCCCGGGCCCCGGCGCCCGCTGTCCCGAGCCGGACTGGGTGCTCTACGGGCGCCGGGGCGGGAGCACCGTACGCACCCTGGTCCGCACCCACGGCAGGCCGCGCCTCCATGCCCGCCCCCGGCTGCGGCTGCGGCTCGACGGTGCCCACGGGCCGCTCGCCCGGTACCTCCAGATCCTCGAACTCGACGCCGTACGGCCCGGGTTCGTGCTGACCAGCCCCCGGTTCGTGGCCCGCAGAAGCGCCGGCGCGGTGCTGCCGCGCTAGGCATCCCTCCGAGTACAGGTGAGCCCCATGGTGACCGCATCCCGTCCCGCCACCGCCGCCCCGGAACTCCTCGCGTACGTGGACGACCTGAGAGTCGACGCGGACCGGATGGACGGCTACGCCCAACGGCTGCGCGGCGCCGCCGAGACGCTGGGCAACTGTGCCGAGGCGCCGGAGTGGGGCGGCGCCTCCCTGGAGCGGCAGGCGACGGCCTGTGTGACCGCGGCGATACAACTGCGGGCGGCCGCGGCCGCGTTGCTGGTACACGCGGCGGAGTGAGCGGCGGCCTCCGAACATGCGGCGCGGCGAACATGCAGGGTGGCGAACAAACGGTGTGGCGAACAAACGGCGCGGCCGGGACGGTGGCGTCCCGGCCGCATCGTGGCGGTGCCGGCTCAGCCGGCCGGAGCGGTGTGCGGTTGTTCCGGACCCGGCTTGGGGCGGGTGCGGGTCCAGGACGGGTCTGCGGCGGGGTCAGGAGTGGGGGGACGGTCCATGGGTCGGAGGGCCTCCTGAGGCGTGGGGGGTGGTGAGCGGTGCGTCCGGTGCCGTCGACAGCTCGGCCCAGACGACGCGGGAGGAGGGCCGTCCCTCCGGCGCGGCCGTGACACCCCAGTCGAGACTGAGCGCGTCGACGAGGAACAGGCCGCGCCCGTTCTGCTCGTCGGGTCTGGCCCGCCGGGGTGCCGGCAGCGTGATGCTGCCGTTCTGGTCCTCGACCTCGATCCGGATCCGGTCGGCGTCGGCGTGCACCCGGCAGACGATCCGCCGGCCGGCCGAGTGCACGATCGCGTTGGTGACCAGTTCGGAGGTCACCAGGACCGCGTTGTCGCGGGCCTCCTCGCCCACGCCCCACGAACCGAGCAGTTCGCCCACGCTCCGGCGGGCGTTGCCCACCGCGCGCGGCGTCGGCGCCAGGTCGAAGACCCGGCTGAGCACGGGGGGCCGGTCCCCGGAGGCGAACCGGTCGAGGCCTTGCGGCCCAGGGAGTCGACCGAGGCGTTCGCCTCCGGGTGGTCTGGGGATGCCCGTCGCGTCCGACGGGCGGTACGGGCCCTCGGCCGCGGCCGCCAGGGCCGGCCGCGGCAGGCCGGGTATGTGGTCCTCGGGCAGTCGGTCGAGTGGCTGGGGGAGAGAGGGCGGGGCCATCGCCGTGCGCCTTTCGTCCGGCTTCGCAGCGTGGGGCTGAGCGGTCGCGTCCGCCCCGGGCCGCTCGGAGGCAGACGACGACCCGTGCCTGGGCGGCGCCGGGCCGCAGCTCAGTCTCCCCCAACTGGACTGCTTCGCCTGCTCCTTGGTCGGCCGGAGCAGTAAGCCCACTCTGGCATCTGCCAACATCGCCTCGCAACCAGCAAGTTGAAAATTGCAAGAAGCGAAGTGCATGCTGCTCCCGACAGGAAGTGATCGAACGAGTCCGTGAACGATCACAAGCACGTGAGACGGTGACCCTGGAACCTGGTGTGAGGGGGTAGGGCGTGACCTCGGAGACCGACTGGGGCGGAGCCCCTTCCGTGCTGCGCATGATCCTCGGCCGGCAGCTGGAGGAGATGCGGACCCGGGCCGGGCTGACCTATGAGCAGGCGGCCGCCGCGATCGGGGTGAGCCACTCCACGATCCGCCGGATGGAGGCCGCCAAGGTGGCCCGGCTCCGGCTGGCCGACGCCGAGAAGCTGCTGCAGGTCTACGGTGTGACGGACCGCCAGGAGGTCGACACCTTCCTGCAGTCGGTGCGCGAGGCGAACAAACGCGGTTGGTGGCACACCTACCGCGATGTGATGCCGGACTGGTTCGCCGCGTATCTCAGCCTGGAGCAGGCGGCGTTGCAGATCCGTGCCTACGAAAACCAGTTCGTGCACGGCCTGTTGCAGACCCGCCAGTACGCCGCCGCCCTGCTCGGTGCCGGCAACCCGCACGCGCCGGGCGAGGCCACCGAGCGCATGGTGGCGCTGCGCATGCGCCGCCAGGAGCTGATCACCAGGCCGGCCCCGCCGCGGCTGTGGGTCGTGATGGACGAGACCGTGCTGCGCTGGCCGGTCGGCGGGTCCGAGGTCATGCGCGCCCAGGTCGACCACCTGATCGAGATCAACCGGCTCCCCAACGTCACCTTGCAGATCATGCCGTTCGCCAACGGCCCGCACCCCGCCATGCGCGCGGGTGCGTACCACCTCTTCCGGTTCCGGGCCCCCGAACTGCCCGACATCGTCTATCTCAACGGCCTGGTGGGCGCCGTCTACCTGGACAAGAACGACGACGTCGTGGTCTATCGCGAGGCCCTGGACCGGTTGGGCGCGCAGGCAGCGCCCGCCAGAAAGACCGAGGCCCTCCTCGGTGCGATTCGCAAGGAGCTCTGACGTGCACCACCCGATACACAACGGCATTCCGTCCCGGCAACTCGGCGCGCGCGGCTGGTCCAAGCCGTGGAGCGACGACGCCGGCGGCGCCTGCGTGGAAGTGAAGAAGCTCGCCGACGGCCGGGTCGCGGTACGCCAGTCGACCGACCCCGACGGTCCGGCGCTGGTCTTCACGCCCCGTGAGATGACGAGTTTCCTGTCCGGCGTGAAGGCGGGTGACGCCGACTTCCTGATGTGACCCCTGTTCCCGGAACTTCCTTGCTATAGCTGATCGTTCAACCAACCCCCCACACCTGAAGCAGCACAGCGCAGCCCCCCGAACACCCCCGCATCCCTCACCTGAATGGGAGACACGGCGTTGCCCGACAACGGATGGCCGGCCGACCGCATCGACACCGAGAACGCGCACTCCGCGCGGATCTACGACTACATCCTGGGCGGCAAGGACTACTACCCCGCCGACCAGGAGGCGGGTGACGCGATGTCCCGGGAGTGGCCCGCGCTCCCGATCCACATGCGCGCCAACCGCGACTGGATGAACCGCGCCGTGCGCTGGCTCGCCGAGGAGGCGGGGATGCGCCAGTTCCTGGACGTCGGGACCGGCATCCCCACCTCCCCGAACCTCCACGAGATAGCCCAGGCGGTGTCCCCGGACTCCCGGGTCGTCTACGTGGACAACGACCCCATCGTCCTCACCCTGTCCCAGGGTCTGCTCTCCAGCACGCCCGAGGGCCGGACGGCGTACATCGAGGCCGACTTCCGTGACCTGACGGACCTCTTCGACGCCCCCGAGCTGCGCGAGACCCTCGACCTGGACAAGCCGGTCGCGCTCACGGTGATCGCCATCGTCCACTTCATGCTCGACGCGGACGACGCGGTGGGTGTCGTACGGCGTCTGCTCGAACCGCTGCCGTCCGGCAGCTACCTGGCGATGTCCATCGGCACCGCCGAGTTCGCGCCCGACGAGGTGGGCCGGGTCGCCCGCGAGTACGCGGCCCGCAACATGCCGATGCGGCTGCGCACCATCGACGAGGCCCACGAGTTCTTCACGGGCCTGGAGCTGGTGGAGCCGGGCATCGTCCAGGTCCACAAGTGGCACCCGGACGGCACCGGCGAACAGGGCATCCGCGACGAGGACATCGCGATGTACGGAGCGGTCGCCCGCAAGCCGTGACATGGGCTCCGTGCCGGGGCCCGGCTCACCTTCCCGGCCCCGGCACGGTCGCTTTGCGGGTACCGGTGACGGCCACCCGTGCCGGGGCGGACGGCGCCACGGAGGCCGAGGTCCCGCACGAGGCCTCGCCGAAGGCATCCGCCCCGAGGACGACGAACCGGGCACGCGGGCGGCTCTCGCCGACCCGGCCCGGCTCGTCGAGGGTCAGGCCCGACTCAGGCGTTCGGGTCGAACGAGATCCCGGACGGCATGGAGTACGACAGGTTGGCGTTGAACGAGCCGTCCTTGATCTTGATGGTGGCGTCGCCGAAGTCCGCGTTCATCAGCTTGTCGCGGTAGCCCGCCGGGTAGCCGTCCCAGCCCACCAGACGCGGGTAGAACCAGCCGCCGGTCACGTTCTCCGGCGGGTCGTCGTTGGAGTTGGCGAACCGGAAGTCGTGGGTGGACAGGCCGTCCTTGTGGTACACGATCTTCGGGTGGGTGCCGTCGAACCGGATCGCCGAGGCGGCCGCCACCTGGTAGCTGCTGTGCTGGGACACCGAGACGTACTGCACCTGGTTGTTCTGGATCCACACGATGACGTGTTCCCAGTCGTGCCGGTGCCCGATGGCCAGCGGCCCGTACGTCGCCTGGTCCTTCTCGAAGTAGCTGGCGTACATCACCGCGCACCAGCCGTTGTTGCACTTCTCGCGCGAGTAGGTGTTGGCGTTGGCGAGCTGCGCGTAGTCGTGGCAGTGGCCGTTGACGTCACCGCCGAGCGAGAGGCCGGGGTTGATGGTGCCGTCGGCGCCGATCGCGGCGGTGGCGTAGCAGCCGTCGCCGTCGTAGTCGTAGGCCGGGGAGAACGTCTGCTCCAGTCCGTCGGCGTTCTGCGGCAGCAGGGTCAGGACGTCGGCGTGCGCGGTGGCCGGCACGGCGACGACCAGGGCGAGCGCGCCGAGTGCGGCGGCGAGGGCCTTGCGCAGCGGCCGTCTGCGGGTGGGGGACTGCAGGTCGGGCATGTGGGCTCCCTGTCGGTGAAAGGCGATGCGGAGTCTCGCAGTCGGCTCGTGCCGATGACCACCCTTACGACTTAACTTTGACCCAAAGACAATTGAACAGCAGGCCCAACTCCTCTGCTGTCAGAGGCTGTTGACCTGCTGTGAGTCGTCCGGATGCGGTTGCCCCACGGTCCGCCCGAGGTCAGGCTACTCGTCGGTTCGTCCCCCCACCGCCCGAAAGGGAACCCCGTGAGCGACACAGACATGCCTTCCGCCCGGCTGAACCGGCGCGGCTTCCTCGGCGCCGCCGCCGCGGCCGGACTGCTCGGCACGCTGGCCACGCCGGCCGAGGCGAAGACCGCGGCCGCCACAGTGATTTCAACGGAGTCCGGCCAGGTCACCGGAGTCCAGGGCGGCCTGCGGGGCGTCACCGTCTACAAGGGCATCCCGTACGCCGCCACCACCGCCGGCGCCAACCGCTGGCGCCCGCCGCAGCCGGCCCCCTCCTGGGACGGGGTCCGGGCCGCCGACTCCTGGGGCCCCGCCTGCCCGCAGCCGGTCACGGGCATTCCCGCCGACCAGGTGCCCGAGCTGGGCGAGGACTGTCTCAACCTCAACATCTGGACGTCGGCGACCGGTTCGGGGAGCAGCCGCCCCGTCCTCGTCTGGCTGTACGGCGGCGCGCAGGCCCTCTGGTCCGGCCAGGAGATCTACAACGGCTCCCTGCTCGCGTCCAAGGGCGTGGTCGTGGTGACCCTGGACCACCGGGTCGGCCCGCTCGGCGGTCTCGCCCACCCCGAGCTGACCGCGGAGTCCGGGTACGACGGCTCCGGCAACTGGGGGATCCTGGACGTCGTCGCGGCGCTGGAGTGGGTCCAGCGGAACATCGGCGCGTTCGGCGGCGACCCGGACCGGGTCACCCTGGCGGGCTGGGCCCAGGGCGCGTCCGTCGTGAACATCCTGCTCGCGTCCCGGCGCGCCAAGGGCCTCTACCACCGCGCCCTGCTCTCCTCGGGTGTCCAGTACACGAAGGACCCGGCGCTCGCCCGAGGGACCGGCCGCTACCGGAGCCTCGCCGACGCCGAGGCCAACGGCACGGACTTCGCCGCCCGGTCGGGCGCCGCCGATCTCGCGGGCCTGCGCGCGCTGGACGCCGACGACATCGTCACCCGGGCCGCCGCCGACACCACCGCCGACTTCGGCCACGTCCTCGACGGATACGTCCTGCCCGACAGCTACACCGCCGTGCTGAAGGCCTGCGCCGAGACCGACGTGCCCGTCCTCACCGGTGTCTGCAAGGACGCGAACGGCGCCTCGCCCGACCTGAAGCTGACGCTCGACGCGTTCAAGGCCTACGCGCAAACGGAGTTCGGCCCGCTGGGGCTGGCGGACACCTTCCTGGACCTGTACCCGGCGGACAGCGACACGTCGGCCGCCCAGCAGTACAGCGCCTACGCCCGGGACGAGGAACGCGTCTCCGCCTTCCTGTGGGCGACCCAGTTCAAGGACACGGCCGCCAACTCCAGCGCCGTGCACACCTACTTCTGGACCCGCGTCCCGCCCGGGTACGACGACACCAACCCGGTCATCGGCACCGCCGCGACCGGCGCCTTCCAGGGCTCCGACGTCTACTACCTGCTCGGCTACCTCTACAACACCGACCGCCCCTGGACCTCCAAGGACTACGACATCGCCGACACCAGCGCCACCTACGTCGCCCGCTTCGCCGCCACCGGCGACCCGAACGGCAACTCCCTGGCCAACTGGCCCGCCCTCGCCACCGACACCCCGCAGACCATGGAACTCGGCGCGGGCTTCGGCACGCTCGCGGTGGCCGACAGCGACGCCAAGCTCGCCCTCCTGAAGACGTACCTGGAGGCGCAGACCACCGAGTTCTGAGGCCCGGGTTCCGCCCCCCCGCTACGTCCGGACGGAGTTGTGGCCGAGGATGCCGTGGTGGTGACGGTGGTGCACGGTCGGGGTGCGGTGCAGCGCGATCAGGGCCGCGTCGTCGCCGAGGCGGCCGCCCGCATGCGCCAGCAGGTCCCGCCGGATGTGGTGCATCAGCGCCTCCGGAGCGGCGTCGGTCCACTGCGCGACCCGCTCGGCCAGCGGGTAGAAGCGGCGCTGCGCGTCCCGGGCCTCGACGACACCGTCGGTGTAGAGCAGCAGGGTGTCACCGGGCTCGAAGGAGAACACGTCCAGGGTGTGCTCGGCGCCGCCCGCTGCGGGCACGCCGAGCGGCGGCGACGGGTGCAGGCTCGGCACGGTGACCGCGTGCCCCGGGCTCAGCAGCAGGGGCGGCGGATGGCCGGAGCTGGTCATCCGGGTGACCGGGTCCTCGTCCGGGATCTCGACCAGCAGCGCGGTGGCGAACCGCTCGCCCGCCTCCTCCGGGGGCTCCAGGTCCGCCGCGTACCGCTGCACGCTCTGCTCCAGCGTGGCGGCGAGTTCCGGCAGCGTGACGTGCCGGTGGGCGGACTCCCGGAAGGCGCCGAGCAGCAGGGCCGCCTCGCCGATCGCGGACAGCCCCTTGCCCCGCACGTCGCCGATCAGGACCCGGACCTCGCCGTCACAGCGGGTGGCCGCGTACAGATCACCGCCGATCTGTGCCTCGTCCTCGGCGGCCAGGTACAGCGAGGCGATCCGCAGCGGGCCGATGTGCTCGGGCAGCGGCCACATCAGGACGTGCTGCGCGGCCTCGGCGACCGTGCGCACCTGGGCCAGCTGGGCACGGCGCCGCTCACGGACCGCGCTGTAGACCACCACCATCACCGAGAGCAGCGTCAGCGTGACGATCTGCACGATGTGGTTCGCGGTGGTCAGACCGCCGTGGAACACGGCGATCACCACCTGGGCGGCCACCGCCAGCGCCCCGACCAGCGCGGTCGCCCGGGGACCGGCCAGCGACGGGGTGAGCGCCGGGGCGATGACCAGGGCCGGACCCAGATGGATGTCCTTCGGCGTGCGGAGGTCCGCCACCGTGATCACCAGGATGAGGGCGATCGGGAGCAGCAGCAGCGCGTGTGACGACTGCCACGACCGCCGCAGCCCCGCCGCACAGCTCTGCAGCTTGCCCATGCCACCAGCGTGCGCCACCGCCGGGGGACCGGCCACCGCGCGCCGGACGGCGCTCTAGAGGTCCACGGAGCGCATCCCGGCCTCGTCGTAGCGCTCGCCCGCCGCCCGAGGCACCTCGGCCTCGATACGGGCCAGGTCCTCCTTGGTCAGCTCCACGCCGACGGCGCCCGCGTTCTGCTCCAGGTAGGTACGGCGCTTGGTGCCCGGGATCGGGACGATGCCGTCGCCCTGCGCCAGCACCCAGGCGAGGGCCAGCTGCGCGGGCGTCACGTCCTTCTCGGCGGCGATCTCCTGCACCTTGGCGGCCAGCCGCAGGTTCGCGTCGAGGTTGTCGCCGGTGAAGCGGGGTCCGGTGCGGCGCCAGTCGTTGGCGTCCAGGTCGTCCGGGGAGGAGAACCGGCCGGCGAGGAAGCCGCGGCCCAGCGGCGAGTACGGGACGAACCCGATGCCCAGCTCCCGGCAGGTCGGCAGCACCCCGTCCTCGGGGTCGCGGGACCACAGCGAGTACTCGCTCTGCACGGCCGTGACCGGGTGGACCGCGTGGGCCCGCCGGATCGTCTCGGGACCGGCCTCGCTCAGCCCGATGTGCCGCACCTTGCCCTCGGCGACCAGCTCGGCCAGCGCGCCGACGGTCTCCTCGATCGGTACGTTCGGGTCGACGCGGTGCTGGTAGTACAGGTCGATGTAGTCGGTTCCCAGGCGCTGGAGCGAGCCGTGGACCGAGCTGCGGACGTGCTCGGCCGAGCCGTCCTGCGGCCCGATGCTGCTCATGTCGCCGGGCACGGCGTGGTCCATGCGGTAGTTGAACTTGGTGGCGATCACGTACTCGTCCCGGTGCCCCCGGATCGCCTCGCCGACGAGTGACTCGTTGGTGAGCGGTCCGTAGAGCTGCGCGGTGTCGAGGAAGGTGATGCCGAGTTCCAGCGCGCGGTGGATGGTCCGCACGCCCTCGTCCTGGTCGGCGGTGCCGTAGAAGGCGGACATGCCCATGCAGCCGAGGCCGATGGCGGAAACCGACAGATCTCGCAGATTGCGCTGTTGCATGTGACTCCAGCCTTTCCCGCTGACTCGTTCTCCTCAGGGACGCTACGACTTCAAGAGCACTCGAAGTCAAACGGGCGCCGCCGATCCGGTACACCTGGACCCGAGCCCGTACCCGTCGCCGAGCCCGCCCGCGGAGGCCGCATGCTGCTGCGTCAGCTCGAATACCTCGTCGCGCTCGCCCGGGAGCGGCACTTCGGCCGGGCGGCCGCCGCCTGTCATGTCTCGCAGCCCTCGCTGTCCGCCGCGATCCGGCGGCTCGAACACGACCTGGCGGTCCCGATCGTGCGCCGGGGCCGCCGCTACGAGGGCCTGACCCCAGAGGGCGAGGTGGTGCTGGCGTGGGCGCACCGCATCCTCGCCGAGGGCGACGCGCTCCGCCAGGAGCTGTCGGCGCTGCGGGACGGCCTCACCGGCACCCTGCGCCTCGGGATCGTGCCCACCGCCGTCCCCGTCGCCTCGCTCCTCACCGGCCCGTTCTGCGACCGGCATCCGCACGCCCGGGTGGCCATGGAGTCCCTGTCGTCCGCCGACATCCGGCGCGGCCTCGCCGAGTTCGAGCTGGACGCGGCCATGACCTACCTGGACGACGACGAACTGCGCCAGGTCCGCCGCTTCCCGCTCTACGAGGAGCGGTACGTCCTGCTCACCCCGGTCGGCGGCCTCCTCGGCGAGGTGGTCACGGCCACCTGGTCCGAGGCCGCCGCGCTCCCGCTGTGCCTGCTCGGGCGGCGGATGCGCAACCGGCGGATCATCGACGAGTGCTTCGCCGCCGACGGCGCCGCCCCCGTCCCGGCGATCGAGTCCGACAGCGTCGCCGGGCTGTACGCCCACCTCCCCGGCGGCCGCTGGTCCAGCGTGATCTCGCACGCCTGGCTGCACATGTTCGGCGTACCGGAGGGCATGCGCGTGGTCCCGCTGGAGGGCCCCGCCCACGGCCCCCGGGTCGGCCTCGTCGTCGCCCGCAGCGAACCCCAGTCCGTGCTCGCCCGAGCCCTGGTGAAGGTCGCCCGGGAGGCAGGCCTCCGGGACGCCCTCGACAGCCGGCTGCACGCCGTCCTGGACGGCCGGAGCCGATGATAGAAGCGGGCTATCACGGCATAGCAACGTTCGCTTTGACCTGCGCAGTTGTCCCCGAGGATCGTGAAAGGCGCCCATCCGCAACGGAGTTGAGGAGCCGCCACCATGGCCAAGGTGCTCTGCGTCCTGTACGACGACCCGACCGACGGATACCCGAAGAGCTACGCCCGCGACGACATCCCCGTCATCGACCACTACCCGGGCGGCCAGACCACCCCGACCCCCGAGGCGATCGACTTCACCCCCGGCCACCTGCTGGGCAGCGTCTCGGGCGAACTCGGTCTGCGCTCCTTCCTGGAGAAGGCCGGCCACACCCTCGTCGTCACCTCCGACAAGGACGGCGCGGGCTCGGTCTTCGACCGTGAGCTGGCCGACGCGGACGTCGTCATCTCGCAGCCGTTCTGGCCGGCGTACCTGACCCCCGAGCGCATCGCCGCCGCGCCGAACCTCAAGCTGGCGGTCACCGCCGGCATCGGCTCCGACCACGTCGACCTGGACGCCGCGATCGAGCACGGGGTGACGGTCGCTGAGGTGACGTACTGCAACAGCATCAGCGTCGCCGAGCACGTGGTGATGATGATCCTCGGGCTGGTCCGCAACTACCTGCCCGCGCACCAGGTGGTGCTCGACGGCGGCTGGAACATCGCCGACTGCGTGAGCCGGTCGTACGACCTGGAGGGCATGCACGTCGGGACCGTCGCCGCCGGCCGGATCGGGCTCGCGGTGCTGCGCCGCCTCGCGCCCTTCGACGTGAAACTCCACTACACCGACCGGACCCGGCTGCCCGAGTCCGTCGAGCGCGAGCTGAACCTGACCTTCCACGAGAGCGCGGCCGCCATGGCCCGGCACTGCGACGTCGTCACCGTCAACGCGCCCCTGCACCCGGAGACCGAGGGCCTGTTCGGCGACGAGCTGCTGGGCACGATGAAGCGCGGCGCCTACCTCATCAACACCGCCCGGGCCCTGATCGTCGACCGGGACGCCGTCGACCGGGCGCTGCGCAGCGGGCAGCTGGCCGGATACGCGGGCGACGTCTGGTACCCGCAGCCCGCGCCCGCCGACCACCCCTGGCGCACCATGCCGCACCAGGGGATGACCCCGCACATCTCCGGCTCCAGCCTCTCCGCGCAGGCCCGCTACGCGGCCGGCACCCGGGAGATCCTGGAGAACTGGCTCGTCGGCCGGCCGATCCGCGACGAGTACCTGATCGTCGACGGCGGCAGGCTGGCCGGCACGGGAGCCAAGTCGTACTCAGTCAAGACCCGTTAGGGGTTCAGCTGGACGGGCAGTTCGAACAGGTCGTTCTGGGTGACCACCGGCTTGTTGCGCAGCTCGGACGCCGGTACCGCCAGGTCCAGGCCGGGGAAGCGGTCGTAGAGCGCGGGCAGCGCCACGCCCGCTTCCAGCCGGGAGAGCGCCGCACCCGGGCAGACGTGCGGGCCGTGCCCGAAGGAGATGTGCCGGTTCGGCGACTCCCGGGTGATGTCGAACTCCCCGGCGCTCGGTCCGTGCGCGTTCTCGTCGCGGCCGATCGCGGCGTACGACACGATCAGCGCGTCGCCCGCCGGGAGCACCTTGTCGCCGACCGGCACGTCCTCGGTGGCGAACCGGATCAGCACGTGCGAGGTCGGGGTGGACCAGCGCAGGGTCTCCTCGACCACCGCCGACCAGTCCACCTCGCCGGACAGCACCTTGGCCCGCTGGTCGGGGTGGGCGGAGAGGTTGACCACGGCGTTGACGATCAGGGAGATCGTCGTCTCGTGCCCGGCCGCCACCATCAGCTGGAGGGTGGAGACGATCTCCTGGTCGGTGAGGTGGTCGCCGTCCTCGGAGGCCAGGATCAGCGCGCTGGTGAGGTCGTCGCCGGGCTCGGCCCGCTTGGCGGCGACCGTCGCCGCCATGATCCCCGCCAGCTCGGTGAGGGTCGCTATGACCTCCGCGGGCGGGGTCTGGGTCGAGAAGAACTTCTCGAACAGCACCTGCAAGCGCGGCAGTTCGGCCTCGTCGATGCCCATCAGGTCGGCGATGACGTACATCGGCAGCGGGTAGGCGAAGGCCGCCTTGAGGTCGACGCTCTCCTGGTCCGCCGGGAGCCCGTCGAGCAGGTCCTGGGTGAGCTTCTCGATCCGCTCCCGCATCTGCTCCACCCGCCGTGGGGTGAGCGCCTGCGCGACCAGCGTGCGCATCCTGCGGTGGTCGGCGCCGTCCACGGTCAGCATCGAACGGCCGGGGTTGGCGAGGCCGATCAGCGGCCAGTCCGGCGCGATCTCCCCGCGCTGCCAGGCACCCCACACATTGATGTCCTTGACCAGGCGCGGGTCGGTGAGCAGCGCCTTGGCCTCGGCGTGGTGCGTGACCGCCCAGACGGGCACCCCGCCGGGCAGTTCCACGGCCGCGAGCGGACCGGCGGCGCGCAGCCGCGCGCTCTCGCCGTCGAGGTCGCTGACGAAGGGGTCGAGGGCGATCCGGGCTTGTTCGGTTCCGGTCGTCATCGTGACGTGCCTCCCAGGGCAGGGTCGGAGTACTGCGCCGATCGGTGCTGCGCCTAACTGTCGGTCGTGATCACAGGGTGGGTACGGGCGTGAACCGGACGGGGAGTTCGGTCAGCCCCCGCAGCCACGGCGAGGGCCGGCGGGTGAGGGAGGCGGCGGGCACTGCCAGGTCGATGTCCGGGAGCCGGTCGAGGACGACCTCGATGCCGGTCCGCGCCACCACCTCGGCGACCTCCTGGGCGGGGAACGGGCAGCGGTGCTCGCCGTGCCCGAAGGAGAAGTGCGCGTTGTTGCCGCCGGTCAGCGCGGAGGCGTCGGTGCGGACCTGCGGATCGGAGTTGGCACCCTGGAGACCGAGGATCAGCAGGTCGCCGGCGCGGATCCGGCGACCGCCCAGCTGGGTGTCGCGGGAGGCCCAGCGGCCGGCGATGTTCTGGCTCGGGGTGTCCTCCCACAGCACCTCGTTCATCGCCTCGGCGACACTGTTGCGGCCGCCGAACAGCGAGGCGGCGAACCGGTCGTCGGTGAGCATCAGGCGCAGCGAGTTGCCGATCCAGTCGGCGGTCGGCTGGTGCCCGGCCGCCATCATGACCATCAGGTCCTGCATGACCTCTTCGTCGGTGAACCCGCTCTTGTCCTGGAGCATCCGCGACACCACGTCGTCGGACGGGTCCGCCTTCCGGTCGGCCAGCAACTGCGCCATGGACGTGGCCAGATGCACCTGCCCGGCGATCGCCCGCTCACGCCCGTCGATCATGTCGTTGAGCGCGGTGACCAGGCCGGGGCCCTCCTCGTCGGAGAAGCCGTACAGCCGCGCCAGCACCCGCACCGGCAGCAGCATCGCGTACTGCCCGATCAGGTCGGCCTCGCCGCTGGTGCACAGCCCGTCGATCAGCTCGTCCGCGAACCGCTCGGCGTGGCCGCGCAGTTCATACGGGTCGACGGCCTCCAGCGCGTCGCTGATCATTCCGGCCCGCTCGCGGTGCCGCTCGCCGACGGTGTAGAGGATCGACGGCTGCTTGCGGCCGATCATCGGCAGCAGCGGCCAGTCGTCGGGGATCATGTCCCACTGGTTCCACAGGTCCGAGTCCCGGCTGAACAGCACCGGGTCCCCGGTCACCTGGTGCAGCTCGCGGTAGCCGACGACCAGCCAGGCGGGCACGTCACCGTCGAGCACGACGGGGGTGACGGCGCCGTGGTCGCGCCGCATCTCGCGGTACAGACGCGCCGGTTCGGTCTGGAACCGGGGGCCGCCGAGCGGCACGGCTTCGGGGGTCACACGAACTCCTGTCGGGGCAGGTCCGCCGGTGCCGAGGGGCCGGCGTACCGGTTCTTGACGTGCTGGACGAGCGTGATCAGTACCTGCTTGCCGGACTCCCGGGAGCGGGCGTCGCAGTCGACCAGCGGGACGTGCGGGTCCAGGTCGAGGGCGTGCCGGACGTCCTGGGGCGTGTGCACGGGGCCGCCGAAGTGGTTGCAGGCCACGATGAACGGCGTACCGTGCTTCTCCAGCCGGTCGATGGCGTACCAGGAGTCGCCGATCCGCCGGGTGTCGACGAGGACGACCGCGCCGAGGGTGCCGGAGAACAGCCGGTCCCACAGGAACCAGAACCGCTCCTGGCCCGGAGCGCCGAACAGGTACAGCACGTTGCGGGCGTCCAGGGTGATCCGGCCGAAGTCGAAGGCGACGGTGGTGGCGGACTTCCCGCGCACCTCCCGGATGTCGTCGACCGCCTCGCCGGCCTGGGTCATCGTCTCCTCGGTGTTGAGGGGACGGATCTCGCTGACCGAGCGGACCAGGGTGGTCTTGCCGACGCCGAAGCCGCCCACGACCACGATCTTGAAACCGTTGTCGGCGGAGGCACCCAACGGGGTGCGCGCGTCAGAGGTTGCGGAGTCCAACGAGCACCTGCTCCAGGATGTCGGGGTCGGTGATGGCCGGCCGGTAGGGATGGCGGGCGCTGACCCGGCCGGCCGCCTGCAGGTCGCCCAGCAGGACCTTGGTGATGCTCACCGGCAGCTTCAGCTCCGCGGCGATCTCCACCACCGAGGTCGGGAACTCGGCCAGGCGCAGGATCGCCGCGTGCTCCGACTGCATGCCGGCAGCCGGCTCCGACTCCGCGACGACCAGGGTGACCAGGTCGAAGGGGCTGTCGGGGCCGGTGCTGCTGCGGCCGCCGGTGATGGTGTACAGACGGTCGGGCGCGTCGTCCCTGCCCGGGCGGCTCATGACGTACGGGGCTGCGCGGTCAGGTGTTCGCCGAGCTGCTCGACCAGTTCGCTCATGTTGTGCCCGACCAGCCCGGGTTCCGCGTCCTCGCTGGTCACCACGGCCAGGTGGGCGCCCTCGCCGGCCTCCACGATGAACAGCACGCCCCCGTAGAACTCGGTCATCGCCGACCGCACGCCGCCGCTGCCGTCGCCGAACTCGACGGACGCCCCGTGCGACAGCGACTGGATGCCGGCGGCGATCGCCGCGAGCTGGTCGGCCTGGTCGACGGAGAGCTCCGGGGTACGGCAGAGCTTCAGCCCGTCGCGGGAGAGCACCAGGGCGTGCCGCGCGCCGGGGGTGCGCTCCAGGAGACCCTCGATGAGCCAGGTGAGCTTGTCGTCGGCGGTGGTCCTGCCGGTCATGAAGTGGGGTCGCCTTCCGGGTACGCGTGCGGGTGGGAGGTGGACTCGGGCTCGGACTCCGGGTGGGGCGCGGGCGCCGGGTCGGGTACGGGGGTGGGGGCGTACGGGGCTGCTGCGCCGGCCGGACCCGAGGCGTCGGCGGAGGTCTCGGTGAAGGTCTCCGCGGAGTCGGGCGCGGCCGGGCGGACGGCCTGCCGGAAGCTGTCGAAGCGGGCGGCACGGACCTGGGCGTCCGCGGCGCCGGGCGCGGGGCGCGGCTCCGCGGGCTGCGGCGCCGACCGGCGCTCGGCCTCGGCGAGGGTCCGGCCACGGCGCCGCCTGGGCAGCCCGGTGGGCCCTTCCTCGTCCTCGTCCGGCTCGGCGGACTCGTGCACGGGCGCGGGGTCGAGCAGGGCCGCCGACGGCGCGGCTGGCTCCGGCTCCGTCTCCTTCGCCGACGCGGGTTCGTCGGCGACCGGGCGGGTCAGCAGGTCCTGGGGGACCAGCATCAGGACCCCGGTGCCACCGCGCGCCGACGGCCGGAACGACACCTTCAGACCGTGCTTGCGGGCCAGCCGGCCCACCACCGCGAGTCCGAGCCGGGTGCCGGAGAGACCGCCCAGCTCGGTGCTGTCACCGGCGACCGCCCGCTCGGCGCGGCGCAGCTGCACATCGCCCATCACCAGCCCGCTGTCCTCCACGGACACGATGACCCCGGCCGGCACCTCTTCCACGTAGACATGGACCTCGGCCGTGGGGGGCGAGAAGTTGGCCGCGTTGTCGAGGAGTTCGGCCAGCGCATGCATGACACCCTCGGCGGCGTGTCCGGCGACGGCCGTCTCGCTCACCGAGTGCACCCGCACCCGGCGGTAGCCGCTGATGCGTCCCATCGCACCGCGCAGGATGGACTCCATGCTGATCGGACGCGCCCAGCGGCGGCCGGAACGCGCTCCGGTGAGCACGGCGATGGAGTCGGCGAGCCGGCCCGCCTGGGCGGTGCGGTGGTCGAGGTGCAGCAGGTCGGCGAGCACGTCCTCGTCGGTGTGCCGGTCCTCCATGGCCCGCAGGTCGGCGAGGGTCGCGGTGGCGAGGGCCTGCATCCGCCCGGACGCGTTGCCGGCGGCGGCGATCGCGGCGGCCCGCTCCCGGGAGGCATGGTCCAGTTCGGCGGCGAGCCGGTCGTTCTCCTGCCGGTACCAGTCCAGTTCCTGGCCGCTGTCCTGGTGGATCCGCGCCCGCTCCTGCTCGAAGGAGTCGGCGAACTCGCTGCGCTGCTGGGCCAGTTCACCGATCAGCCGCTGCTGCTCCTGACGCGCCTCCTCGGTGGTCCGGGCCTGCTGCTGGAGCAGCCGTCCGATGTCCTGACTCACCGCCTCCAGCCGGCGCCGGGCGCCGCGGGCGGCCCGTGCCGCGTGCACGGCCCAGGTCACCGCCGCGCACAGCAGCAGCGCGGCGGCGCTCGCGCCGAGGGCGAGGGGTGTGCGTACCGAGGCCGGCGCGGCGGTCACCGCGGCGACGACCGCGAGGGCCGGTACCAGGGCGGTCAGCGCGAAGGTCGGAACGAGCGTGCGGAGGGACGGTCGGTCGCCGGGATGCGTGGGCGCGGTCATCGGTCCGGTCAGGTCCTCGGAGCGGGTAGGGATGTGTGTCCGGTGAAGGAGCTGTGACGCTCGGTGTTGAACTGCGCGTCACTATACGAGAGTTCGTGATCGAAACAGAACGGTTCCGGTCTCATTGCAGAAAACCCGCTGCGGGGAAGGCGACTTGCTGTGTCCCGACTGTGAACGATCTTATGCGACACCGTGCCCGAAGGTGTCCGCCACCACCGTGGCGGCGGCTCTGACCAGCGGAGAGTCGGGTTCGGCGGCGGCATCGGCGTGGGTGGAGAGGACGGCGACGACGACGGGCGCCCGGCCCGGGGGCCAGGCGACCGCGACATCGTTGGCGGTGCCGTGGCCGCCCGTTCCGGTCTTGTCGCCGACCCGCCAGTCGGCGGGGAGCCCGGCGCGGATCCGTTCCCCGCCGGTGGTGTTGGCGAGCAGCCAGCCGGTGAGCCGCCGGCGGTCGGCGCCGTCCAGGGCGTGACCGACGGTCAGCCGGACGTAGGTCGTCGCGACGGCCGACGGAGTGGTGGTGTCGGTGACCCGCCCGGGCTCCGCCGAGTTGAGCTCCGGCTCCCACCGGTCCAGGCGCGTCACCCGCTCCCCGAGCGAACGGCACAGTCGCGTCACCGCCACCGGCCCGCCCAGTTGCTCCAGCAACAGGTTCGCCGCGGCGTTGTCGCTGTACGAGACCGCCGCCGCGCACAACTCCTCGACCGTCATTCCGGCGGCGAGGTTCTCGGGCCTTCCGGTGACCGGAGCACCGCCCGCCCTCTCGACATCGCCCTCGTCGTAGTGCACGACCTCGGTGAGCACGCCCTCGTCGAGGTCGCGCAGAACGGCGGCGACCGCGAGCGTCTTGAACACCGAGCACATCGGGAAGCGCTCGCCGGACCGGTAACCGAGCCGGGCCCCCGAGCCGGTGTCCCAGGCGAACACCCCCAGCCGGGCGCGGTGTTCGCGCTCCAGCGCGCGCAGTCGCGCGGTCGCCCCCGGGGCCGGCGGGGCGGTCGCCGCCGCCCCCAGAGCCGTGGCCGGCACGATGCGACGCGAAGGTCTCCGCATGACCGCTCCTTTGCCGGGACGCCGGTGAGGGGGACGCGAACGCGGCCGTGCGGGTTCAGCCGTGGACGGGTGATAAATCCGACGCCGATATCCGACCGGCCGTAGCTCCCGCATCGTCGCAAATGATCCAAACGTCTATACGATGACGAGTGGAACGGCCTGGGCGCGGAGAACCTCTTGGGGGCGCAGGCCGAAGACGGGGGCGGTGTCGATGGGGGCGATGCCTTTCATGGAAGGCGACTGGAGCCGGATGGCCGCACGGGCGGTCGGCTTCGTGCGGCGCACGCTGCGCGACGAATGGCACGCGATCGTGGTGGAGCCGGTACGGCAGCTGGTGCGGCGCGGGCTGTCCGGGCTCGTGCTGGCGTTCGTGGCCGCGTTCGGTGTCATCTTCTTCCACGACATCGCCCAGCACCCCTTCGGCAGGAGACTGGTGTGGCACCTCGGCGGCGTCACCGCCGACCTGCCGCTGTGGCTCTCCCTGCTGCGCACCCCGGTGTCGCTCTACGTCCCGGCGCTCGACCTGCCGGTCTGGGCGGGCATCACCCAGCTCTTCCTCGCCTTCGCGCTCGCCGAACTCACCCTCGGCCGCGGCCGCACCCTCGCCGTCGCCTACCTCACCACCCTCGCCGGCACGATGACCGCCCGGGTGATGGTCGCGCTCGGCCCCGGCTGGTGGGGTTTCGGCCTGCCCCCGGAGGTCGGCCGGATCCTCGACACGGGGCCGTCCGCCGCCGTGGTGGGCCTCTTCACCTACCTGGCGGTGGTCCGCCGGGCGCCCGTCGTCTTCATCCTCACCGGCGGCTCGATGGTGTGGGAGTCCATCGCCGTACCGAACCTCGCGGGCCGCGAGCACCTGATCGCCGTGGCCTCCGCGATCGTCCTCGGCCTGCTGCACGGCCGCCGACTGCCGTTCCCCGCCCGCCTCGTGGAACGCCTCGACACCACAGCGTCGTCGCCGCCCCGGTCGGACCCGCCGATACCCAGCCAGGGCCCGCCGCGTCACCCCGTACCGTCCTTCCGGCTGCCCTGAGGACTCCCCGACCCTCCCGACTTCCCCGAAACCTCATAGGTCACGCGGCTGACCCGCCGAAGTGCTCAACGACGTCAATGTGATGGTTTTCGCACTTCAACCGGTTCGGGCAACCCCTAATGTTGCGGCGAGCTACGGAGGGGCGCGGCTGACACCATGGTGTTCGTCGCCGGCAGGCTGAAGGGATCCAGGGATGTTCCGCAAGGTGCTGGTCGCCAACCGTGGAGAGATCGCCATCCGCGCATTCCGCGCGGGCTATGAATTGGGTGCGCGCACGGTCGCCGTGTTCCCGCACGAGGACCGCAACTCGCTGCACCGGCTGAAGGCGGACGAGGCCTACGAGATCGGGCAGCCCGGACACCCGGTTCGGGCCTATCTGTCCGTCGAGGAGATCGTGGGCGCGGCCCGCCGGGCCGGGGCCGACGCCGTCTACCCCGGCTACGGGTTCCTGTCCGAGAACCCCGAACTCGCCCGCGCCTGCGAGGAGGCGGGCATCACCTTCGTCGGGCCGAGCGCCCAGACACTGGAGCTGACGGGCAACAAGGCCCGCGCGGTGGCCGCCGCCCGAGCCGCCGGCGTCCCGGTGCTCGGCTCCTCGCAGCCCTCCAACGACATCGACGAACTGGTCCGCGCCGCCGACGAGATCGGCTTCCCGGTGTTCGTGAAGGCCGTCGCCGGCGGTGGCGGCCGCGGCATGCGCCGCGTCGAGGAACCCGGCGCGCTGCGCGAGTCGATCGAGCAGGCCTCCCGGGAGGCGGCCTCCGCGTTCGGCGACCCGACCGTCTTCCTGGAGAAGGCCGTCATCGACCCCCGCCACATCGAGGTGCAGATCCTCGCCGACGGCGAGGGCAACGTCATCCACCTCTTCGAGCGGGACTGCTCACTGCAGCGCCGCCACCAGAAGGTCATCGAGCTGGCCCCCGCGCCCAACCTCGACCCCGAACTGCGCGACCGCATCTGCGCCGACGCCGTCCGCTTCGCCCGCGAGATCGGCTACCGCAACGCCGGCACCGTCGAGTTCCTCCTCGACCGGGACGGCAACCACGTCTTCATCGAGATGAACCCGCGCATCCAGGTCGAGCACACGGTCACCGAGGAGGTCACCGACGTCGACCTGGTCCAGGCCCAGATGCGCATCGCCTCCGGCGAGACCCTCGCCGACCTCGGCCTCTCCCAGGAGACGGTGAAGCTGCACGGCGCGGCCCTGCAGTGCCGTATCACCACCGAGGACCCCGCCAACGGCTTCCGCCCCGACACCGGCCGCATCAGCGCCTACCGCTCCCCGGGCGGCTCCGGCATCCGCCTGGACGGCGGAACCACCCACGCGGGTACGGAGATCAGCGCGCACTTCGACTCGATGCTGGTGAAGCTCACCTGCCGGGGCCGGGACTTCAAGTCCGCCATCGGCCGCGCCCGGCGTGCCGTCGCCGAGTTCCGCATCCGCGGTGTCGCCACCAACATCCCCTTCCTCCAGGCGGTCCTGGACGACCCGGACTTCCAGGCGGGCCGGATCACCACGTCGTTCATCGAGCAGCGACCGCACCTGCTCACCGCCCGCTCCTCCGCGGACCGCGGCACCAAGCTGCTCACCTACCTGGCCGACGTCACCGTCAACAAGCCGCACGGCGAGCGCCCCCACCTGATCGAGTCGACCACCAAGCTGCCCCCGCTGCCGGACGGCGAGCCGCCCGCGGGCTCCAGGCAGCGGCTGGTGGAGCTGGGCCCGGAAGGGTTCGCCCGCGCCCTGCGCGAGTCGCCCACCATCGGCATCACCGACACCACCTTCCGCGACGCCCACCAGTCCCTGCTCGCCACCCGCGTACGCACCAAGGACCTCCTCGCCGTCGCCCCGGTCGTCGCCCGCACCCTGCCCGAACTCCTCTCCCTGGAGTGCTGGGGCGGCGCCACCTACGACGTGGCGCTGCGCTTCCTCGCCGAGGACCCCTGGGAGCGGCTCGCCGCGCTGCGCGAGGCCGTCCCCAACATCTGCCTCCAGATGCTGCTGCGCGGCCGCAACACCGTCGGCTACACCCCGTACCCGACCGAGGTGACCGACGCCTTCGTCCAGGAGGCCGCCGCCACCGGCATCGACGTCTTCCGCATCTTCGACGCCCTCAACGACGTCGGCCAGATGCGCCCCGCCATCCAGGCCGTACGCGAGACGGGCACCGCGATCGCCGAGGTCGCCCTCTGCTACACCGCCGACCTGTCCAACCCGGACGAGCGCCTCTACACCCTCGACTACTACCTCCGCCTCGCCGAGCAGATCGTCGACGCGGGCGCGCACATCCTCGCCGTCAAGGACATGGCGGGCCTGCTGCGCGCCCCGGCCGCGGCGAAGCTGGTCTCGGCGCTGCGCCGGGAGTTCGACCTCCCGGTCCACCTGCACACCCATGACACCGCGGGCGGCCAGCTGGCCACCTACCTGGCCGCGATCCAGGCGGGCGCGGACGCGGTGGACGGCGCGGTGGCCTCCATGGCCGGTACGACCTCGCAGCCCTCCCTGTCGGCGATCGTGGCCGCGACCGACTACTCGGAGCGTCCCACGGGGCTCGACCTGCGGGCGATCGAGGACCTGGAGCCGTACTGGGAGAGCGTCCGCAAGGTCTACGCCCCCTTCGAGGCGGGCCTCGCCTCGCCGACCGGCCGCGTCTACCACCACGAGATCCCCGGCGGCCAGCTCTCCAACCTGCGCACCCAGGCCGTGGCGCTGGGTCTCGGCGACCGCTTCGAGGACATCGAGGCGATGTACGAGGCCGCCGACCGCATCCTGGGCCGGCTGGTCAAGGTCACCCCGTCCTCCAAGGTGGTCGGCGACCTCGCCCTGCACCTGGTCGGCGCCGGGGTGCGGCCGGTGGACTTCGAGGCGACCCCCGACAAGTTCGACATCCCCGACTCGGTCATCGGCTTCCTGCGCGGCGAGCTGGGCACCCCGCCCGGCGGCTGGCCCGAGCCGTTCCGCACCAAGGCCCTCCAGGGCCGCGCCGCCGCAAAGCCGGCACCGGAGCTGACCGCCGAGGACCGCGAGGGCCTGGCGAAGGAGCCCCGTGCGACCCTCAACCGGCTGCTGTTCCCGGCCCCGACCCGCGAGTTCGACACCCACCGCCAGACGTACGGCGACACCAGCGTCCTCGACAGCAAGGACTTCTTCTACGGGCTGCGCCCGGGCAAGGAGTACTCCGTCGACCTGGAGCCCGGCGTCCGGCTGCTGATCGAGCTCCAGGCCGTCGGCGAGGCCGACGAACGCGGCATGCGCACGGTGATGTCGAGCCTCAACGGGCAGCTGCGGCCGATCCAGATCCGCGACCGGGCGGCGGCCTCCGACATCCCGGCCACCGAGAAGGCCGACCGCGCCAACCCCGGCCATGTCGCGGCTCCGTTCGCCGGAGTCGTCACCCTCGCGGTGACCGAGGGCGCGGAGGTCGAGGCGGGCGCCACGGTGGCCACCATCGAGGCCATGAAGATGGAGGCCACCATCACCGCCCCGAAGGCCGGCCGGATCTCCCGGCTCGCCATCAACCGCATCCAGCAGGTGGAGGGCGGCGACCTGCTGGTCGAGATCGCCTGAGGCCGGACGGCCTCTGCGGGCGGGGGAGGGCCGGGCGACCCGGCCCTCCCCGGCTACGAGCGGGAGAAGTGCGCGCCCAGCCGGGCCTTCAGCAGGTTCGGGTCGCGCTGGGTGAGGTAGGCGGCGCTCGCCACGAACACGTCGCGGTCGCGTACCGCCAGCGCGGTCGGGTTGGACAGCCCCTCCTGCACCGTCAGGACGCTGCCGTGGCTGCCGTCCGGGCCGACCAGCACGACCTCGTTGGACGGGTTCAGCGCGGCGAGCACGAGGTCCGAGTGCCCGGGGAAGACGAAGTCGTCGACCCCGGTGAGGCCGGCCGCCCTGGTCTCTGCCGCCCCCGCCGAGCCGTCCGCGCCCACCGAGATGCGCAGCAGCGTGCCCCGGTCCGTGTTGGTCACCCACACCGCGTCTTTGTGCACCTGGATCCCGTTGGCGCCGAAGCCGGTGGCCGACGGGAGACCGGCGAGCTCGGTGCCCGCGGCCCAGGCCGTGGCCGTGCCGCCCGCCTGCGGGATGCGCCACACCGTGCCCAGCGCCGAGTCGGCGGCGTAGAGCACGCCGTGCTTCTCGTCGAGGGCCAGCCCGTTGGGCAGGCCGTCCGCCGGCAGCTGGGCGATCTGCTCGGGTGTGCCGCCGCCCGCCGGGATGCGCCAGACACCGGTCCTGCCGGTGCCGGTGGCGTAGTTGACGTACAGCGTGCCGTCGTGCGCGCGGGCCAGGCCGTATGTGACCGCGCTACTCACGAGGGGCGTCCGGGGGTTGTCCTCGTCGGGCAGGGTCGCGAGGACCCGGACCCGGCGCTCCCGGGTGACCTTGACGACCTGCCGGGCGAACGCGAAGGAGACGTCGACGGTGCCGCCCCGCTCGGCGACGACGCTCTCGGGTGTCTGTCCGTGGGCCAGGTCGAAATGGGCGACGGTGTGGGGACGGGAGAGGACCGGCTCGTCGCTCGCGGCCGGAACCGCCGCGAGCAGGCCGATCGCGACCGCGGCCGGGGCGGCGACGGCCCGGCGGGGGAATCGGGGCATGTGACCTCTTTCGACGGGAGCGCGGAGCTCCGGCGTACCGGTCACACCAAAATGAGGCTTCGCCGTCCCCGGGCCGCGGCAGCCGTGGCCGCGACGTCGCCCGCCCGGCGCACGGCGTGGCCCCGCATGCCGCGCAGCCGGGTGACGGCCCCGTTCAGTTCCACATCGGGTAGCTCATGACCTGCGTGTATCCCTCCGGCCTGGCACCGGAGTAGGTTAGGTTCAGCCGCGTGAAGTGCTGCACGTTCGGGTGCTTCGTCCAGGCCGTCGGGCGGTCGAGCCGTACGGTCACCGGATACTTGTGGAACTTGCCGGCCGCGCAGTACGGCTTGCAGTCGTTCACCGCGTTCACGCCCTGGGCGACCGCCGTGTTGTCGTTCCACTGGGTCCAGTGCATGCCGGTGAGGATGCTGTTGCCGTCGCCGCAGGCCAGCAGGAAGTCGCTCGGCCTGAACCGCTGGTGCCAGAGGCAGTCCACGAGCACGGGGTGCTGGGCCGACGCCCGCGACGCGGACGGTGTCGGCGGCGTCGCGGAAGCAGTCGTCATGCCTGCCGTGAGCAGCAGGGCCGCCCCGAGTCCGATCGCCGTTCCCACCACTGGTCTGCGCATGGTCGCTCCCGCCCGTTCCGCCGGACATGTTCCCTTCGACGCTACGGCCGTCCTGCGAGATGTACCACTTGCGGCGTATTCGCCAGCCCGTTGTCGTCGGAGTTCCCGGTACTGCGGGAGCCGACCTGGGTGACCAGGCCGAGCACCAGGAAAACCCAGATCAGGACCTTCGCGGCGGTGTCCAGGACCAGGGGCCGGGTGGCGGAACGGACCTCGTCCTTGGCGGTCGGCGCGTCGCCGAGCAGCCCCTTCGGGTAGACGGGCGACAGCATGCTGGTGTAGGCGCCGAACCGCATCCGGTACCGGGCGACCGCGGCCGTGGCCCCGAACACCGGGCCGGGCAGCCGTCCCAGCACGATCCCGATGATCCAGAAGATCCAGCCGACCGCGAGCCAGCCGGTCGCCGCGAGGTTCGCGATGATCGCCGCCGGGATCATCAGGATCAGCCGGAACAGCACCGCCAGCCGGTTCAGGGTGGTGGGCCGCAGCTCGATCTGCACCGGGTAGTCGGGCGCGGTGAGGGCGAACGGCGGATACCGGTCGACCAGGAGCATGGAGCTGGCCGCGATCCGGGTCTCGTAGGCGAGGTACTTGCCGAGGAACGAGGCGATGGAGTCGGGCAGCCGGCCCAGCACGAGCGCCGCGAACCAGCCGGCCACCGTCACGAAGAACGCCGCGATGCCGAGGAGGCCGAGTACGACGAACTGCGGGACCAGCAGCAGCCAGCGCAGCAGCACCGTCCAGCGGCGCTGCTGCCCGGGCCCCGGGATGTCCAGCTCCGGCCGCCACTCGGGGCCGTCGGTCGTGGCGGGAGGACGTGGCCCCCAGCTCTGCGTCATGAGTCCTCCCGTCGTCCGGCCGCGTGGCGGACGCCCCCTCCATCGTGCGGCGGAACGACGGCCCCCGCCAGGGTGGACCAGACGAACTCAGCCGTGTGTGACGGTCAGACCGTAGAACGCGACGCGGGCGCCGTTGGTCGTGCTGTCGGAGGACGACTGGTTGTACGAGCCCGCCTTGAAGTACTGCTTGTACTGGTTGAAGGAGGACGGAATGGCGTAGTGGGTCGTAGTGCCGTTGACGGTCAGGTTGATGGTGTTCCCGCCGGAGACGGCGATGGTGTACGTCCAGGTCTTGCCGACCGACACGTTGCCCACGCTGTGCGTGGTCTGGCCGCCGTCCGGGGAGTTCTCGGTGCCGAGCACGATGTCGCCGTTGGAGTGATAGTACAGCTCCAGCAGCGGCTTGGTGGACGAGCCGCCGGTGCCGAGGTGGATCTGGCCCACGCACACGTTCTTGGTCACCGAGACCACCCGCAGGGTCGCGCTCATCTTGTGGCTGCCGCTCAGCGACCAGTTCGCGGCGCTGCCGTCCCAGTTCATCTCGCGCAGCTCGGAACGGGCGTAGTTGGAGTTCGGGGTGGTGACGCCCTTCTCGGGCGCCCAGAAGGTCATCGCACCGTCGCGGGTGTCGGTGTAGAAGTACGCGTCCTGGTAGCCGTTGGCGCCCTGCAGCCGGGAGGAGGGGATGGTGGTCGGCGAGCCGGGGGAGCCGACCGGCTCCTGGAGCTGCCAGATGGACAGGTCGAAGTTGCCGCCGGGTGCGACGTTCGGGTTCGCCGCGTCCGCGCTGCCGCCGAACAGGACGGTGAGGGCGAGGGCGAGGCCCGCGGCGGTCGGCGCCGCGAGCAACCGGGATCGGTTCACGTGGGGGGTCCTTTCGTCAGAGGGATGCGGCCGGAGCCCACTCCGCGAGTTCATGTATGTGAACTCCGGCCGCATCCATAACCGTCGATGACCGTGAAGCTAAAGGTCCGGACCAATCCCGTCAAGAGGTCAGCAGGCGCCCTCGTCCTGCCAGGGACCCCACTCGGAGGCGCCGGGCACCTCGTTCTGGGTCCACCACTTGGCCTTCCAGTTGTGGCTGTTGTACGAGACCTCGTTCCCGGCCGTGTACACCGCCGTCGCACTCCAGGCGGTCTTGCACGAGGTGGGAGTGGGTGTCGGGGTGGGCGTGGGGGTGGGGGTGGTGGTCGGCGGGGTGACCCCGGCGAACTTCACCGAGTACTTGGCGAAGTCCCAGCTGCTCTGCGCCACGCTGGAGCAGGTCCCGGACGTGGTGCCGTTGTTGTCGACCGGGGTGCACTGGCGGTCGCGGTTCAGGGACCAGAACGTGAAGCGGTCCATGTTGTGGCTCGTCGCGTAGTCGAGCACGGTCTGGAAGTCGGCCTGGGTGAAGTACTCGCCTGTGTCGCTGCGCCCGTTCATCCCGGAGAAGCCCTCGTGGGCGTAGGCGGTCGCCTGGTCCCAGCCGAAGGTGGACTGCAGGATCGAGTTGAAGTTGGTGAGCGCGCTGGTCTGCGAGGCCGCCCCGCTGAATCCGCCGTCGAACGGCATGATGGAGAAGTTGTTGGGCGTGAACCCCTGCGACTTCGCCTCCAGCAGCATCTGCTTGCCGAACCAGCCGGTCCCGTCCGCCGTGCCGGCGGTCGTCACCGACACGTACAGGCCCGGGTTGTTCTGCTGGAGGATCTTCGCGGCGCCGATCTCGTTCTTGATCGCCGCGGTGTTCTCGTACTCCGGCTCCTCCAGGTCGAAGTCGATCGCGTGCAGCCCGTACTTGGTGATGACCTGCTGGTAGGCCGCCGCCGTGGAGGCCGCGTCCGCGCAGGTCTGCCCCAGCTTGGTGCCGCCGTAGCCGCCGATGGAGACGGAGACGTCGCCGCCCTTGGCCCGGATCGTGTTGATCACCGACTGGACGGCGGTGTCCGAGGAGACCGCCGCCGTGCCGCCCCAGGTGGGCGAGCAGCCGCCGCCGTTGGGGGCCAGGACGAACGCCAGCTGGAAGGCCTTGAGGCCGCTGGCGTCCATGATCGCGCCCGCGTCCGGCGGGTTGTTGTCCAGCGGCATCAGATAGGGGGCGGCCGCGTACCACCGGTTGCTCAGCGCGGTGGTCGCGCCCGAGGCGTTGCTCGCGACGAGTGCGGTGGTGCCGGCGGCGGCGAGGGTGACGGCGGCCGCCGCGCCCAGACATGCGCGAAGGGGTCTCACTGGTGCCTCCAGGGGGGCCGGGGAGGTGGGGTGGTCCCAGCTTCCGGAGGTGTCGCGGTCACGTCAATGAATTGGACTGGACCAAAGCTCACTTTGGACTAGACCATACGATTTCTTTACCTGGCGTGGCGAAGCAGTTCCATCGTCCCGAACCGCACCTTCACGCCGGGCGACCAGAGCACGCTGACCGGCGGCCCGGACGGCGCCGGCAGGCCTGCCGCCTCCACCAACTCGTCGTCCAGATCCAGAAGTTCGGCCCGGTGCAGCGGCCAGGTCGGATGCTCGTTCGGCAGGTGTGCGGTACGGCCCTGCCAGGTCACGTGCAGCCCCCAGCGGGCGGTCAGGAAGTGCTCCAGCGGGGAGGGCTCGGCGATCGGCGGCCCGATCCGTACGACCGCCCGGCTCGCGGCCGCCGGACGCCGCCGCCGGCAGGTGTAGGTGATCACATCGCCCTCGCGGCGCAGCCGCATCGCGGACCAGATGTACGGCAGCCGGAACCCCAGCCGGCCCGCCAGCACCGGGAGCAGCCGGGTCGCGTCCAGGGACTTGAACACCACCCCGCGCCGGCCCCGCCCGTCCACCGAGTACAGCCGTACGTTCGTCTCGCAGAAGGTGCCCAGGTACGGCAGCCCCGGCCCCGGCCCGAAGCCCGTGCCCCGCATCAGGAACGGGACGAGACCGACGTACGTGACCCCGTCCAGCGTGTCCGGCCGGGTGCCGGCGGGCAGCAGCCCCGCCACCCGCTCCGGCTCCACCGGCCAGTGCAGGAAGGTCAGTTCATGCCACCCCTGCACCATCGTCGGCCACCGTACGGGCCGCGGGGTGGACGGGGTGATCGGCTCGGTCGGCACGGTCTCCATGGAACAGGGGTCATAGCACGCCAGTACGAGGGCGCGGTGAGCGGGGGGCTGCCCGCGGGAGCGCCCGGGGCGCCCGGCCGGGCGCCCGCGACGGGGACTCCGGCTACTGCCGCTTGCGGCCCGGAAGAGTCACCGTGTCGTCCCCGCCTTGTGGCCCGGAAGCGTCGTCACACCGTCCCCGCCGTCGTCGGCGACGACGGGCTGCTGCGGCAGGGCGGTGGCGTGGCCGGGCTTCCACCCGTGCGGCTTCGCGCCGGGCACCTCGGTGAGGGTGGTGCCGTCTGCCGGGGTCGCAGTCGCCGGCGTCCAGTCGGTCGGCTTCGCGCCGGGCACCTCGGTGAGCGTGATGCCGGGGTCCTCGGTCGTGCCGTGGCCGCCGGACGCCGCCACGGCGACGCCGCCCGAGACGAGGAGCGCGACGGCGACGCCGGTGATCAGCAGGCCTCGGCGGCGGCGGACACCGCGCCAACGTGTCTTCATGGGATCAGCTCCTTCTGGGGGACGGGACACGGAGACACCGCACCCGGTGCGGCATCCGGTCCCGTCGGGAACGAGTACGTCCCCGACTCTCGCCGCCGTCCGCTGAAGATCCGCTGAACGTCCTGAAGATCCCCTTCAGCGCCGCACGTCACCGGTGAGGCAAGGTGTACGGCATGCGTGTGCTGGTGATGGACGACGACGCGCGGCTCGTGGAGCTGCTCCAACAGGGCCTTAGGGCAGAGGGCTTCGCGGTGGACGCCGTGAGCGACGGCCTGGACGGTATCGCCAGGGCGGCGGCCGACACGTACGACGTGATCATCCTCGACGTGATGATGCCCGGGCTCAACGGCTACAAGGTCTGCGCCCATCTTCGTGCGGCCGGCGACAACACCCCGATCCTGATGCTGACCGCGAAGGACGGCGAGTACGACGAGGCGGAGGGCCTGGAGACCGGCGCCGACGACTACCTCACCAAGCCCTTCTCCTTCGTCGTCCTCATCGCCCGGCTGCACGCCCTGATGCGCCGCGCACGCCCCGAACGGCAGATCGTCCGGCACTTCGGGGACCTGGAGATCGACACCGGCGCCCGCCGCTGCCGCCGCGCAGGTACGGACATCGCCCTCACGCCACGTGAGTTCGACGTCCTGGCGCTGCTCTCGGCATCCCCGGACGTCGCCATCACCAAGTCCGCCATCCTCGAACACGTCTGGGACAGCGCGTACGAGGGCGGTCCGAACATCGTGGAGGTCAACGTCAGTGCGCTACGCCGCAAAATCGACCGGCCCTTCGGCCGCGCCAGCATCGAAACCGTACCCGGCGGAGCCTACCGACTCCGCTCCGACGGATCCTGACCGCCGCCGCCGCCGACGCCTGCGCCCGTGGCCGCGCACGGTGCGGGGCCGTGCCACCCTGGCCGTCGCCCTCGTCGCCGGCATCGCCCTCGCCGCCTGCTCGGCGGTCCTGCTCTACGCCGTCCACACCAACCTGGTCGGCTCCGCCCGGACCATGGCCCGTGACCACGTCGAGCAGGCTGCCCGCCAACTCGACGCCGGCACACCCGTGACGAAGGTACTGACCGCACTGCCGGACGTCTCCGTGGTCAGCACGGGCAGCCCCCACGGCACGCGGACCGGTGAGCCGGACGGCGACGGGGCGACCGCCTCCGTCAACACCTCCGGCGGGCCGATGGTGGTGCAGGCGTACCCCGACCTGGCTCCCGCCCGCACCGCCGTCGTCGTCCTGACCTGGGCCCTGGTGCCAGGCGCCGCCCTGCTGGTCCTGCTGGTCGCCGGTCTGAACTGGTACGCCATGGGCCGGGCCCTGCGGCCGGTCGAGGACATCCGTGCCGAGTTCGCCGACATCACGGCCCACAGTCTCCACAACCGGGTCCCCGTGCCCGGCTCCGAGGACGAGGTCGCCACGCTGGCAGAGACGATGAACGGCACCCTCGACCAGCTCCAGCGCGCCGTCGAGCGGCTGCGCACCTTCACCTCGGACGCCTCGCACGAACTGCGCGGCCCCCTCACCACCCTGAAGGCCCGCCTCGAACTGGCCCTGGCCCGCCCCGACCGGGCCGAGTGGCCCGCCGTCGGCCGGGAGGCGCTGCGCGACACCGTCAACCTCGAAGAGATCGTCGGCGATCTGCTGCTCCTCGCCCGCCTGGACGCGCACCGGCCGCTGAACCTCCAACCGCTCGGCGTCACCGACCTCCTGCGGCGGACCATAGCCGAGCGGTACCCCCACCGGCCCGTCGTCCTCGTCGCGCCCGCGGAGCCCGACGAGCCGGTCCTCGGCAGCCGCACCGCACTCGCCCGCCTCTTCTCGAACCTCCTGGACAACGGACTGCGGCACGCGCACAGCACCGTGACCGTCGAACTGCGCCACACCGAGGGCGAGGCGGTCGTCGAGGTCCGCGACGACGGGCCCGGCATCCCCGAACCCGATCGCGAACGGGTCTTCCACCGCTTCACCCGGCTGGACAACGCCCGTACCCGCGGCGAGGGAGGCACCGGTCTCGGCCTTGCCATCGCCCGCGACATCGCGACCGCCCACGGCGGGACACTCGCCGTCCGGCCGCCTCGCGCAGCCGAACGCGGCGCCCGCCTGGTCCTGACCCTGCCCCGGCCGGCCGCCCCCCTCACCCGTTCATGTGAGGGACAGGCGGCCCGCAGCTGACCGACCCTGGTGCGGAGCCGGCCGAGGAGCCTTCCCGCGGCCGGTCGCAGCTTCTGGGGAGAGGTGGATCCGATGGTGCAGAGCTACACCGAGGCGCCGATCAGCAAGGTGACGGCCGCGAGCGGCGTGGAGTACGCGTACCGCGAGGTCGGCGCGGGCGGTGTGCCGTTGGTCCTGCTGGTGCATTTCCGCGGCAACCTCGACAACTGGGACCCCGCGCTGGTGGACGCCCTGGCCCAGGGCCGGCGCGTCATCGCCTTCGACAACACCGGAGTCGGCGGATCCAGCGGCACCACACCGGGCACGGTGGCGCAGATGGCCGCGGACGCCGTCGCCTTCGTCGAGGCGCTGGACCTGGACCGCGTCGACGTCCTCGGGTTCTCGCTGGGGTCCTTCGTGGCCCAGGAGATCGCGCTGATCCGGCCGGCGCTGGTACGGCGTCTCGTGCTCGCCTCGTCCGCGCCCCAGGGAGCGCCCGGTATGCACGGCTGGGCGCAGTGGGTCATCGATGCGGTCGGGCAGGCCGAGACCGCCCCCGCGAAGATGCTCGACGTCTTCTACACCCGGTCTCCCGAGAGCCGGAAGTCGGGTGAGGCCGCGCTCGGCCGCATGTTCACCCGGGGCGAGCTGGACACGCCGACGACGTGGCAGACGCGGCAGGCGCAGTACGACGCGGTGTGCGCCTGGGGCGTCCCCGGCTTCTCGCTCCTGGAGCGGGTGACCGCGATCCGGGCGCCGGTGTTCGTCGCCAACGGCGACAGCGACCCGATGATCCTGCCGCGCTACTCCCACCTGCTGGCCGGGCTGATCCCCGGCGCGGAGCTGCGGATCTACCCGGACGCGGCGCACGGTTTCCTCTTCCAGCACCACGAGGAGTTCGCCGCCGACGTCACACGATTCCTGGCCCGGCCGCAGACCGATGAAAGGAACAAGGCCGTATGAGCGACCTGCTGGATCTCGTGCTGCACGCCCACGGGGGTCTGCAACGGTGGCGAGAGACGGAAACCATTCATGCCACGGGGTCCCTGGGCGGGGTCCTGTGGTCCCAGGTCGGTCAGGACGGCATCCTCGCCGCCGCCGACATGAGCGTCGACGTGCAGCGCCAGCGGCTGGTCTTCGAGCGCTACACCGGCCCCGGGCTGCGGGGTGTGTTCACGCCCGAGCGGGTCGCGGTCGAGCGGCGGGACGGCGAGGCCGTCGCCGAGCGGACCGCTCCGCGCGAGGCGCTCGTCGGCCATGACCCGGACACCCCGTGGGACCGGCTCGACGTGCTGTACTTCGCGGGCTACGCCATGTGGAACTACCTCACGGCCCCCTATCTGCTGACCCGGCCGGGCGTGGTCGTGGCGGAGGCGGAGCCGTGGCGGGAGGCGGGCGCGGAGTGGCGCCGGCTGCGGGCCCGGTTCCCGCACGGCATGGCCACCCACTGCGCGGAGCAGGTCTTCTCCTACGACCACTCCGGTCTGCTGCGACGCCACGACTACGCGCCCGACGTCCTCGGCGGCACGCCCGCCGCGCACTTCGCCGAAAAGCACGTGCAGGTGTCGGGACTGGTCTTCCCCACCCACCGTTACATCGTGCCCGTGCAGGACGACGGGCGCGCGCTGCCCGAACCACGCCTGATCACCGTCGATCTCGACGAGATCTCCGTCGTCTGACGACGGGACAGGCCGGGAGAAGTGGGGGAGGAGTCCGTCCTCTCACCCCGCCCACCTGGGTAAACTGGGGGTGCCACGCAGGTCTTGAGGAGGATCCGGGATGCCGCCGCACACCTCTTCCGCAGCCGGGTCTCCGGGCGAGGGCGACGAGCAGAGCGGTCCTCCCGTCCGGCAGGCGCTGTCGGACAGCGTGTACGAGAGCATCAAGGCGATGGTCATGGACCACGAGATCGCCCCCGGCGCCCGCGTCGGCATCGACGCGCTGTCCCGCGCCCTCAAGGTCTCACCCACCCCGGTCCGGGAGGCGCTGGCCCGGCTGGAGTCCGACGGACTGGTGGTCAAGCGCGCCCTGTCCGGATACCGGGCCACGGAGCTGCTGACCCGTCAGGGCCTTGAGGAGCTCTTCGAGATGCGGCTGCTGCTGGAGCCGAGGGCCGCCGCCCTGGCCGCCGTCAACGCCACCGAGGAGCAGCTGGACGGCCTTGAGCGGATCCTTGAGGAGATGCAGGTCCAGCCCAGCCCGAACGGCCGGTACGCGTCCTACCGCGACTTCGCCGGACTCGACCAGCGCTTCCACGAGGCGATCGGACAGGCCGCGCACCGGCCGCTGCTGGCCGATGCCGTGCAGCGCCTCCACGCGCACCTGCACATTTTCCGGCTCGGCGACGTCGTCGGGGCCGGCGGCCCGACCGTCGCCGAGCACGAGCGGATCGTACGGGCCGTGCTGCGCCGCAACCCCGAGCGGGCGGCCGAGGCGATGGCCGAGCACCTCACCCGCAGCATGGAGCGCCAGCTCCAGGACGACGGCGGCGACGAGCCGGCTACTCCATGAGGAACAGGTGTTCCGCCGTGGCCCACCACTCACCCGGGGCCGCCTCCGGAACCGGCGTCTGGCAGGGCGCGGTGCGCCGCCACCACTCCTGGGTCGCCTCGTCGGCGGCCATCAGTGCCAGGTCGGCCGCCAGGTCGTCGCCGTGGTACTCGAAGTAGGCGAACAGCCGGTCGCCGAGGAGGTGGATCGAATAATTGGCGATCCGGCAGCGCCGCAGCCGGTCCAGGACCGGCTCCGGCACGTCGCGGTGCAACTCCCGGTAGGTGTCGAGCAGTTCCGGTCGTACGGCGATGACCTGGGCGACCCGTCTCATGAGCGCACCGTGTCGCGGTCGTGGATGAGGCGGATGATCCGGCCGCTCATCCGGTCGTAGTCCCGGTCGTTGTCGACCTCGCCGCGGACGCGGTGGTCGGTCATGACGACGATCCGGTCGGCGAGGGTGACCATCTCCGCCAGGTCGCTGCTGATCAGCAGGATCGGCAGACCGTCGTGGGCCAGGTCCCAGATGAGTTCGTGGAAGGCGCGTTTGGTGCGGACGTCGACGCCCACCGTCGGTTCGTCGATGACGAGCAACCGGGTGTCGGCGGCCAGCCACTTGGCGAGGCTGACCTTCTGCTGGTTGCCGCCGGACAGCTCACCGGCGTTCTGCGAGAGGCCGGTGATCCGGATGCCGAGCCGGTCGACGAGGTCCTGGGCGACGGCGCGTTCCTCGCCCGGCGGGACGAACCCGAGCGCCCTGGCCAGCCGCCGCCACACCGTCACCGTGATGTTGCGGACGATGGGCTGTTCCAGGAAGACGCCCTCCTCCTTGCGGTTCTCGGTCACGTACCCGATGCCGAACTCGTGCAGGGCCTGGCGGGGCGAGCCGATGCGGGCCGGCCTGCCGTGCACCCGGACCTCGCCCGCGGTGATGCGGTCGAGGCCGAGCACCGCCTTGACCAGTTCGCTGCGCCCGGCGCCGACCAGCCCGTACAGACCGACGATCTCCCCGGGCCGCACCGCCAGGTCGATGTCCCGGTGCCCGCCGGCCGTGGCGAGGCCGGACAGCTCCAGGACCGGCGCGGCGGACCGGTCGACCGTGCGCGGGCGCATCTCGGCCGCCGCGTGGGCACGGCCCACCATCAGGCTCACGATGTCGTCGTGGGAGTGGTCGGCCAGGGGCGACGACTCCAGCACCGACTTCCCGTCCCGCAGCACGGTGACCGTGTCGCAGAGGGCGAAGACCTCCTCCAGTTTGTGACTCACGAAGACGACACAGGCACCGCGCTCGGCGAGCCGCCGGACCACCCCGAACAGGCGCTCGGTCTCCTCGGGGGAGAGGGAGGCGGTGGGCTCGTCCAGGAGCAGCACCCGGCTCTCGGTGTACAGGGCCTTGGCGATCTCCACCAACTGCTGCTGAGCGACGGACAGTTCCCGCACCGGCCGGTCCGGGTCGAGGTCGACGCCCAGCTCCGTGAGGCAGGCGACGGCCGGTTCGGTCATGGCCGCGTAGTCGACCAGACCACGGCGTGCGGGCGGCTTCTGCAGGGTGATGTTCTCGGCCACCGAGAAGCCGGGGATGAGGTTGCGTTCCTGGTGGACGACGCCGATGCCGGTCCGGGCCGCCTCCAGCGGCGAGCGCAGCCGGACCGGTTCGCCGCACCAGGCGAGGGTGCCGCCGTCGGGGGAGTGCACCCCGGTCAGGACCTTGATGAGGGTCGACTTGCCGGCGCCGTTCTCACCGAGGAGCGCGTGCACGGAGCCGGCGGTGAGCCGCAGCCCCACGCCGTCCAGCGCCCGCACCCCGGGGAAGACCTTGACCAGGTCGTGGCATTCGAGGAGGACCGTGTTCACCGCGCACCTCCTGGCTGCGGGGCCGGCGTGCTCTTCGCGAGCCGCGTCTGGTGCAGGTGCCCGCCGGCGACCGTGCCGAGGACGACCAGTCCGATCAGCAGGTTCACCCAGCTCGGGTCCAGCGAGAACTGGGCGCGTGCCGCGTCGATGAGCCGGGTCACGAAGGCCGCGAGGACGGTCCCGAACACCGCGATGGAACCGCCGGTCAGCGCGACCCCGCCGATGATCGGCGCGGCGAAGCTGGGCAGCAGCCAGTCGCCGCCGACGCTGCGGTTGACGCCGGGCAGCGAGGCGGTCGCGGTCACGGCGGCCACCCCGACCAGCAGCCCGGACAGGGTGTGGGCGGCCACGATCTGCCGGTCGGTGGAGATGCCCGACAGCCGCGCGGCCAGCGGGTTGCCGCCCGCGGCGAGCAGCCGCCGGCCCGCGACCGTGCGGTACATGAACGCGCCGAGCAGGACTGCCGCGACGATCGCCGTGACGAAGACGAGCGGGATGTCGAGCGGCGCCGCCGTGCCCAGGTCGCGCAGCGTCGCGGAGTAGCCGTCGACGGTCCGGGTGCCGACGAGCCGGTACTGCGCTCCCAGCAGGATCGTCATCGTGGCGAGGGTGACGATGAAGCCGTTGATCTGCGTGGCCACGATGACGACACCGGTCACCAGGCCGACGGCGGTCGCCGTCAGCAGCCCCACGAGCACGGCGACCGGGGCGGGCACCCCGTGGTCGGCCATCAGGACGCCCGTCAGGCAGGCGGTGAAGCCGCCCAGGGCGCCGACGGCGAGATTGAGCTGGCCCACGCACAGTGCCACCATCTGGGCGAGGCCGATGAGGACGGGCGTGGCGAGGTACTGGAGGAAGACCCGTACCGAGGGGCCCTCGAAGAAGGAGCCCGACGACGCCACCTCCAGCGCCACGGCCCCTGCCACGACGACCAGCAGCAGCATGGCCGTCGTCGTACGGGAGAACCGGTGCAGCGCCGCGGCGGCCCGGCTCTGCTGGTCGCGGATCGTGCTCATGTGGAGCGCACCACCTTGCGATAGGACACCACGGTGCGGATCCGGTCGGCAGAGAGAGCCAGCAGCAGGATGCAGCCGAGGTAGATGTTGAGGCTTTCCAGGCCGACGCCGAGCAGGTCGAGCCCCTTGCGGATCACGCCGACCAGCGCGGTGCCGAGCAGCGTGCCGAGGACGGACACCACCCCGCCGGTGAGCAGGGTGCCGCCGAGCACCGCGCCCAGGAAGGACGGCAGCATGAAGTCGTCGCCGATGGAGGCGCGGAACGTGCCCGTCCCGGCGGCGGCCATGAACCCGGCGAGCGCCGCGAGCAGCCCGGAGAGGGTGTGGGCGAGCAGGACCCGGCGTCCGGTGGGGATGCCGGACAGCTCGGCGGCGGCCGGGTTGGCCCCGGTCAGCAGCAGCTCCCGGCCGATGCGGGTACCGCCGTACAGGAACCCGAGACCGAGCATGGCGAGCACGGTGAACTGGGCCAGCTGCGGGACGGCGGGCGAGCCGCAGATCGGGCCCGCGCAGATGTCGGCCAGCGAGTAGGACCGCAGGGCGTCGATTCCGGCCGGGCGGGTGGTGAAGGCGGCGTCCTCGGTGAGGGCCGAGTACATCAGGGACACCAGGCCCAGCAGGGCGAAGTCCATCGCCAGCGTGACGACGAAGGAGCTCACTCCGGTACGGGCGATCAGCCAGCCGGTGACCGCGCCGATCGCCGCGCCGGCGGCAAGGCACAGCAACAGCCCGGCCTGCATGGGCAGATGGAGCTTGTCGTAGCCGAGGCCCGCGAACATGGCGCCGAAGGCCGCCATCCGCCCGACCGCGAGGTTCATGTGCCCCACGGACAGGGCGACCATCTGGGCGAGCGCCACCACGGTGAGCGTGGCCACGTCCCGCAGCAGCGGGAAGAGCACCAGGCGCTGGTCGAGGAAGGCGGGCCGCAGGACGCCGAACAGGATGCTCAGCGCGATGACCAGCACCAGCAGACCGAGCCGCTGGTTGACCCAGAACGGCATCCGGTGGGCGGCCGCCTTCTCCTCGGGGACGGTCTCCGGCGGGCTGACGGACGTCGTCATGCCACCCTCCGGTCGTCGAGGGCGTCCAGGTCCCAGTCGATGCCGATGCCCGGCTCGTCCGGGGCCACCGCGAGGCCGTCGCGGATGGCCAGCTCGGTCCGGGTCACGGCCCGCAGCTGCGGGATGTACTCGACGAAGCTGCCGTTGGGCACCGCGGCGGCGAGGCTGACGTGCAGTTCCATCAGGAAGTGCGGGCAGACCGTCACGTTGTGGCTCTCCGCCAGGTGCGCGACCTTCAGCCACGGGGTGATGCCGCCGATCCGGGCCGCGTCGACCTGGACGATCGACGCGGCCCCGGACTCCAGGTAGCTGCGGAACTGCATGAGCGAGTACATGGACTCGCCGACGGCCACCGGGATCCGGGTCGCCCGCGCGAGCCGGGCGTGGCCGCTGATGTCGTCCGCGGGCAGCGGCTCCTCCAGCCAGTACGGGTCGTACGGCTCCAGCGCGGCCGCGAGCCGGAGCACCGAGGACGCCGTCTGGGACTGGTTGGCGTCGGTCATGACGTGCAGCGCGGGACCGACCGCCTCGCGTACGGCGCGCAGCCGCTCCGCGTCCTCGGCGGGATGCGGCTTGCCCACCTTGATCTTGACTCCGGCCCACCCCGCCTCCTGGGCCCGCAGGGCGCCCTTCACCAGTTCCTCGGTGCCCAGGTGGAGCCAGCCGCCCTCGGTGTCGTAGACCGGTACCTCCCGGCGGTGTCCCCCGGCCAGCCGCCACAGCGGTTCGCCCGCCCGCTTGCAGCGCACGTCCCACAGGGCGGTGTCCACGGCGGCGAGTGCGAGGGAGGTGATGGCCCCGGTGGTGGTGGCCCGGGTCAGGGCGAACAGCCGCTGCCACAGCGCCTCGATGGTGCGGGCGTCCTGTCCGACCAGGGCCGGGAGCAGATGGTCGCGGAGCAGGGCCAGCACGGACGTGCCGCCGGTGCCGATCGTGTAGGCGTAGCCGGTGCCCGCGAGACCGTCCGCCGTCTCCAGGTCGACCAGCACCGTCTCCTGTTTGACGAAGGACTGCACCGCGTCGGTGCGGTCCGTCTCGACGGCGATGTCGGCCAGCCGGGCGGTCGCGGTCGTGATGATGCTCATCGATGTCCGTTCTCTTTCGGGCTCTTCGGACTCTTTCGAGGCGGTCAGCCGCACGAGAGGTACTTGTCGGCGAACTCCGTCTTCAGCTGCTTGGTCTTCTCCTGCCGGGCCTTGTCGTAGTCGGCCACGTTCGCCTTGGTGACGACGAACGAACCCGAGTCGACCTTCACCCCGGGATCGCGCATGGTGCACTGCTTCGTCTGGAGCAGCGCGAGCGCCCAGGTGCCGATCTCGGCCTGGCCGGTGGGGTTCTGTACGACGGTCGCCGTGACCGTGCCCTGCCTGATGCCGCTGAGGATCTTGGCGTCGTCGTCGATGGCGATGACCTTCGCCTTGGAGCCGGACGACTTGACGGCGTCGGCGGCGGCCACGGCCGGGTTGTAGGCGGTGGCGACGATGCCCGTGATCTGGCCGCCCTTGGCCGCCATCAGGTCGGACACGGCCTTCTGCGCGGTCTGCAGGTCCGTGTCGATGTCGGTGACGGTCTGCAGGAGCTTCACCTTGCCGCCGGACTCCTTGACGGCACGGGCCACGCCCTTGATCCGCAACTGGGTGTTGGCGTCCACGTTGTTGCCGGTCAGATGGACCAGGGTGCCCTTGCCGCCCATCGCCTCGATGGCCGCCTTCGCGGCTTTGTAGGCGGCGAGTTCGACGTCCGTGGAGAGGCAGAAGTCGGCCTCGTCCGTGTCGCCGGCCGGGCAGGAGCCCAGGGAGGCCACCGGGAAGCCCTGCGACTTGAGGTCGGCGAAGGTGGTGTTGATGTCGGTGGGGGAGACGCCGAACACCCCGAAGGCGTTGTAGCCGCGGGCGGCGAGCGTGGACAGCAGGTTGTTCTGCTTCTGCTGGTCCCACTCCGCCGTCTCGTCGAACGTGACGTCCCCGAGGCCGTAGGTCTTCTTCGCGGCGGCCCCCGCCGTCTTCCACGGCTGGAAGTACGGATGGGCGCCGCCGGGCACGAGGGCCACCTTGGTCCCCGACCCGTCGGCCAGGTCGGCGCCGTCCCCGGTGCGGCCGGCCGTCGAGGCCTGCCCGGTGGCGGGGGCGGGTGCGTTGCGGTAGGTGCAGGCCGCGGTCCCGGCAGCGAGCAGTGCCGCTGTGAGAACCCCGGACAGGACGGATCTGGTCGGGAAGTGCATCTCCCACCCCTGCTGGATCAGATAGGAAATTGATGCGGTGATCGTGGGGCAGGGAGATGTGTGCGTCAAGGCCTGTGACAAGAACCGTTGCCATCAGGGAAGACGTGAGTTGGGGTGGTCTCGTGCCGTAGGGACCTGAGGGAAATCCTATAGGAAACGTTATCTCGGCCGGAGGGGGGCGGACGAGGTGCCGGCGTCGCGTGTGCCGGCATGGCGGGCTACCGCTCAACTCGGCCCGCCTGCCCGGCAGTTCGGTCGCGATCAGGTCGCGCGCGACTCTGGTCGCCGCTCCCACCATGGGCTACCGTCGGTAACACTTTGCCGTCCCGGCAGTCCCAGTCATGTCTCCCGCAGCGCCCGCATCCGTACGGAAGGCACCCCCCATGGACAACCCCAGAGCAGGTGCCGACGTGCCCGAAAGCTCCGAGCAGTCGTCCCGGTTCACCCGCCGTCAGGTGCTGACGGTGGCCGGCGGCGCGCTCGCCGGTATGACCCTCGGTCAGGCTGGGGCGTTCGCCGCCGAGTCGCAGGACGCGGACGCGATCGTCGTCGGCCACGGCCTCGCCGGTCTGGTCGCGACGGCCGAACTCGCCGCCGCCGGCCGCAAGGTGCTGCTGCTCGACCAGGAGCCGGAGGCGAGCCTGGGCGGCCAGGCGTTCTGGTCCTTCGGCGGTCTGTTCTTCGTCGACTCCGACGAACAGCGGCTGATGGGCGTCAAGGACTCGCACGACCTCGCCTGGCAGGACTGGCTCGGCACGGCCGGCTTCGACCGGGGCGTCGACGACCCGAACGGCCAGGACTACTGGGCCTACAAGTGGGCCGAGTCGTATGTGGACTTCGCCTCCGGCGAGAAGCGGTCCTGGCTCTCCGGGCTGGGCGTGCAGTGGTTCCCGATCGTGGGCTGGGCCGAGCGCGGCGGCGGCCTCGCCGACGGTCACGGCAACTCCGTGCCCCGCTTCCACGTGACCTGGGGCACCGGCCCGGCCGTCGTCGAACCCTTCGAGAAGAAGGTGCGTGCCGCGGTCGCCGCCGGCAAGGTGACCTTCAAGTTCCGGTACCGCGTCGACGAGCTGGTGACCACCGGCGGGGCGGTGACCGGCGTCCGGGGCGCGGTCCTGGAGCCCAGCAGCGCGGCCCGCGGCACCCCCAGCAGCCGTACCGTCGTCGGCGACTTCGAGCTGCGCGCCCCGGTCGTGGTGGTCACCTCGGGCGGCATCGGCGCCAACCACGACCTCGTACGGCAGAACTGGCCGGCCCGGCTCGGCACCCCGCCCAAGTTCATGGTCACCGGCGTCCCCGCGCACGTGGACGGCCGGATGCTCGGCATCACCGCCCAGGCGGGCGGCCGGATCGTCAACCCCGACCGGATGTGGCACTACACCGAGGGCCTGCGCAACTACGCCCCGATCTGGCCGAACCACGGCATCCGCATCCTGCCCGGCCCGTCCTCCATGTGGTTCGACGCCAAGGGCCGCCGCTTCAACACCCCCGACATCCCCGGCTACGACACCCTGCACACCCTCGGGTCGATCACCGCCTCCGGCTACGACTACTCCTGGTTCGTCACCACCCAGAAGATCATCGCCAAGGAGTTCGCGCTCTCCGGCTCCGAGCAGAACCCCGACCTCACCAACAAGAACGTCTGGCAGCTGCTCTCCCGGATCTGGCAGACCCCGGAACCCATCGAGAAGTTCAAGAACAACGGCGTCGACTTCGTGGTCGCCGACAACCTCACCGATCTGGTCACCGGCATGAACAAGCTGACCGGCGACAACCTCATCGACCTCGCCGACCTCAGACGGCAGATCGAGGCCCGCGACCGCGAGATCGACAACCCGTACACCAAGGACGTCCAGGTCCAGGGCATCCGCAACGCGCTCAGCTACATCGGCGACTCGCTCAGCCGTACGGCCTCGATCCACCGGATCCTGGACACCAGTGCGGGCCCGCTGATCGCCGTGCGGCTGAACATCCTCACCCGCAAGACCCTCGGCGGCCTCCAGACCGACCTCTCCGGACGCGTCCTGGACAGCAGCAGCTCACCCGTCCCCGGCCTGTACGCCGCAGGTGAGGTCGCGGGCTTCGGCGGCGGCGGGGTGCACGGCTACCGCTCGCTGGAGGGTACCTTCCTCGGCGGCTGCCTCTTCTCCGGCCGGCAGGCGGGCCGTGCGGCGGCCGCGGCGACGGCGACCTGACGGAAAGGGCCGGGAAAGTCCGAGTCACCCCACCCCCAACCCGTCCCGACAGTGGCACCCTTGACAGCGTGCGTACTGTTTCGCGACGTTTGAGCGACACCTCCGGACCGGCGACCCCGTCGCCGGTCCGGGAACGAAGGTGTACAGCGGGGAACAGGAGCTGTTCGTAGAAACGGCGGAACGGCAGAACGCGGCATACGCGTTATGGGGGGGGAGCGGTCGCCCATGCGATCCAGAGGCCAGTGCAGAGGTCCGTCCGGGAGTCGGCCCGGGAGTCATGCGCCACACACCTCGTCAGCCGAAGGGCGGTTGATCTGAGGTGGACATCACGATCCACAGACCCGGCGAGCTGACCCAGTCGCTCTGCCGGGCCTGGCACCGCGCGATGGACGAGTCGCCGGAGTACGCCAACCCCTTTCTGGCCCCGGAGTTCACGATCGGCGTCGGCAAACACCGCGCCGGCGTGCGGGTGGCGGTCCTGCGCGAGGGCGGCGAACCCGTCGGCTTCCTCCCGTACGAGCGCAACGCCCTCGGTGTCGGCCGGGCCGTCGGCCTCGGCCTCTCCGACTGCCAGGCGCTGGTGCACCGGCCCGGAGTCGGCTGGGACGCCCAGGAACTGCTGAGCGCCTGCGGGATGTCCATCTTCGAGTTCGACCACCTGGTGGCCGAGCAGAGACCTTTCGCCCCGCACGTCACCGGCACCTTCGCCTCGCCGGTGATCGACGTGAAGCCCGGCGACGCCGGCTACCCCGAGTGGCTGCGCGCCACCTACCCGGGCCTGGCGAAGACCACACTGAAGAAGGAACGGCGCCTCGGCCGTGACATCGGCGACCTGCGCTTCGAGTTCGACGAGCGCGACCCCGCGGCCCTGCGCACCCTGATGCGCTGGAAGTCCGCCCAGTACCGGCGGACCGGACGCATGGACCGCTTCGCCCGCCCCTGGATCGTCGACCTCGTGGACCACCTCTTCCACGTCCGTGAGGAACACTTCACCGGTGTGCTGTCCGTGCTCTATGCGGGCGACCGGCCGGTGGCCGCGCACTTCGGCCCGCGCTCGGCCACCGTACTCGCCGCCTGGTTCACCGCCTACGACCCCGAACTGCACTACTACTCACCGGGGTTGATGATGCATCTGCGCACGGCCGAGGCCGCGGCGCGCGGCGGGGTCACCCTCGTCGACCTGGGGCGCGGCGACAAGGAGTACAAGGACTGGCTCAAGACCCGCGAACTGCGGGTCGGCGAGGGGTTCGTCACCCGTGCCCACCCGGTGGCCGCGGCGCACCGCCTGTGGCGCCGGCCGGTCCGCGGGCTGCGCAACACCGTCCTGGCCCATCCCCGGCTGCGCGATCCGGCGGACCGGCTGCTCAAGACGGTCGGCACACTGCGCGCGTCCCGCCGCACGGACGGCCTGCACAAGGGGTGAGCCGACCCGCCCGGCGGCGGCCGCCCGCACCCGGCCGTCGCCGCCGCGGCCGCCCGCACCCGGCCGTCGCGGCCGACCGCTCGCCCGCCGTTCGCACTATGATCCTGTAAAGGTAAAAATCTAGGGGTTTGCCCTGGTAAGGATGTCGCCTCGGCCGGAGTGGACCATGCCCCGCAAGCGCTCAACGGACGACGACGAGCTGCTGGCCAGACTCAGGTCGCTCACCGCCCAGGCACGCGAGCGGGCCGAGTACCAGCGTTCGCAGGTGGAGCTGGCCATCGCCCTCCAGCGCGGCATGCTGCCCCGGGACCTGCCCGACACCCCCCGCTTCCATCTGGCCGTCCGGTACGCGCCCGCCTGCTTCGGGCTCAACGTGGGCGGCGACTGGTACGACGCCTTCACGCTGCCGGACGGGCACATCGGCCTGTCCATAGGCGACGTCCAGGGCCACAACATCGAGGCGGCCGCCTTCATGGGCCAGGTCCGGGCGGCCCTGAGGGCGCTCGCCTCGGTGAGCGGCGGGCCGGGCGAGCTGCTCGCCCGCACCAACGACCTGCTGGTGTCCCTGGGCAGCGACCTCTTCGCGACCTGCACCTTCATGCGGCTCGACCCGGAGACCGGGGTCCTGGAGAGCGCCCGGGCCGGCCACGTTCCGTTCGTCTGGGCCACCGCCGACGGAAAGTCCGGGCTCGGGGAGGACGAGGGCGGACCCCCGCTGGGCATCGAGCCCGGCATCGACTACCCGGTGGCCCGGTACCGGCTCACCACCGGCGGCATGGTCGTGCTGCTCACGGACGGGGTGGTGGAGGGGCCGTCGATGCCCATCGAGGAGGGACTCGACCAGGTGGTACGGCTCGCCGGTGTGGCCGCCGTCGCCGGCCTGGAGGCACAGTCCCTGGCCGCCGCCGTGATCAAGGGCGCGGAACGCGTGGGCCACGAGGACGACGCGGCCGTCCTGGTCATGGGCCACGACGACCCGGACACCCCCACGCCGTAGCCCGGGGGCACCGGCACCGGCCCCTTCACGTCGGCCGCGGGCGGCGCCCGCCTCGCCGACCCGGCCGCCTCGGTGTCTGATGGCTGGTGTGGTGGGTAACCAGGAGCTGCGCCGGCCGGCCGTCCTCGCTCTCCGGACGCTGGCCGTGGCCACCTGCTACTACGCGGCAGGACGGCTCGGCCTGCTGTGCCGGCTCACCGTCGAGGGCGCCGTCTTCACCCCCGTCTATCCGTCGACCGGTGTGGCGCTGGCCTGTCTGCTGGTCTTCGGGCTGGGCTGCTGGCCGGGCATCACGCTCGGCGCCTTCTTCCTCGTGCTGTCGCTCGGCATGCCCGGGCCCGACGCCGTGGGCATCCTCCTCGGCAGCACGGCCGGGCCGGTCTGCGCGTACCTGATGCTGCGCCGGGTCGGCTTCCGCACCGACCTGAGCCGGCTGCGGGACGGTCTCGCCCTGGTGTTCCTCGGAGCGCTCGCCGCCATGGTGGTCAGCTCCGGCATCGACGTGGCCACGCTGATCCTGGCCGGCAAGCTCGACACGGCCCACTTCTGGCCGATCTGGCTGGCGTGGTGGGTGGGCGACGCGATGGGCGTCCTGATCGTCACCCCGGTCCTGCTGGTGCTGTTCGAAACCCGCAGGCCGCCGTCCCTGGCCCGCTGGAAGGAGGTCCTGGCCCTCGCGGCCGTGGCGGCGGTCCTGGTCCCGGTGGCCACGCACAGCTCCCTGAGCGCGCTGTTCCTCGTCTACCCGCTGCTGATCTGGGCCGCGCTGCGGTTCCGGCTGGCCGGAAGCATGCTGTGCGCCCTGTTCGCCTCGGTGACGGCCACGGTCGCCGCGACGGACGGCGTCGGCGCGTTCGCCCGGCTGTCCCCCGTCGAGGTGATGCTGAAGCTGCAGCTGTTCAACGGCTCGCTGGCCCTGACCGCACTGCTGCTGTCGGCCGTCATCACCGAACAGCACAACACCCGGCGCTCCGTCGCGGAGGCCTGCAAGGAACTGGCCGAGGTCCTGGAACACCTCACCGCGCACGACTCCCCGGCCGGGCGCGCCCCGCCGGAGGCGGCGCAGCCGCGGCGCGAGCGCGGCACCCGGTGACCACGCCACGGGGGACCGGGCGAGCAGCCCGGTCCCCCGTGGAAAAAAGCCGGTCCGAGCTCAGACGGTACCGCTCGCCGTGATCTCGACCTTGGCCTTGGGGCTGCCGCTCTGCGAGCCGTAGCTCTCGATCTTGTCGACGATGTCCTGGCCCTCGACGACCTCGCCGAAGACCACGTGCTTGCCGTCCAGCCAGGACGTCACGACGGTGGTGACGAAGAACTGCGAGCCGTTGGTGTTCCTGCCCGCGTTGGCCATGCTGAGCAGGTACGGACGGTCGTGCTTGAGATTGAAGTTCTCGTCCTTGAACTTCTCGCCGTAGATGCTCTTGCCGCCGGTGCCGTCGCCGCGGGTGAAGTCACCGCCCTGGAGCATGAACTGCGGGATGATCCGGTGGAAGCCGGAACCGGCGTATCCGAAGCCGTGCTGTCCCGTGGCGAGCTCACGGAAGTTGCGGGCCGTCTCGGGCACCACGTCGTCGAACAGGCTGAACACGATCCGGCCGGCCGGCTCGTTGTTGATCGAAATGTCGAAATAAACGTTGTCGCTCATGCAGGTCAACCTATCGCGAACCGTCCGAGGGGGCCGCACGACCCGGGGTGTCGGGGCGCCGGGGCCGCTCAGGGATCCACCAGGGTGTGCAGGAGCTCCCGGCCGACGGGCCAGTCACCGAGACCGCTCGCGGAGTTGAGGTGCCCGTGCGCGCCGACGGAGCGCCACGGCGCCCGCCAGCCCGATGCCAGCGCGGCGGAGGCCGTGGCATCGGCGTAGGGGTCGTTCTCGCTCGCCACCACCAGGGCGGGGCCGGGCAGTGGGCGGGCGGACAGCTCCAGGAACGTCGGCGCGGCCGCGCCCGGGAACGCCGGACCCCGGGGATCGGGCGGAGCGGCCAGGAACGCCGGGACCGCCCGGGGCCGCGCCCGCGCCAGCCACTCGGCCGCCGCCCAGCAGCCGAGGCTGTGCGCCACCAGCGCCACCCGGCCGTCCACCCCGCCGTCCCGTGCGACGGCGACGTCGTAGGCGGCCTGCACCGCGGCCACCCAGTCCCGCAGCTCGGGCCGGTTCCACGACGCGGGGGCGATCCGCACCGCCGCGTCGCCCCAGGCCTGCTCCCACCGGCTCTGCCAGTGCCTTTCGTCCGACCCGTCGATCCCGGGGATGATGACGTACGCGACCACCGCCGACCGCCCTTTCCGTCGTGCCCCGGCGCCCGCCGGGTCCGTTCCGAGGGCGATTCTGGACGGACCAGTGGCGGCGGCGCGGCCCGGCAAGTGATCCAGAAGAAAGCGGGAACGAGGACGATGGAATCACTCGACGACATCGACCGGGCCATCCTGGAGCTGCTCCAGACCGCGGGCCGGCTCACCGGAGCCGAGGTCGGACGGCGTGTCGGACTCTCCCAGCCGGCGGCGGGCGCCCGGATCCAGCGGCTGGAGAAGACCGGTGTCATCACCGGCTACCGCGCCGTCGTCGCCCCCGCCGCGCTCGGGCTCAACATCCACGCCGTGGTCCGGCTGCGCACCACGCACGCGCGGCTGCCGATGGCGCTCGCCCTCGCCGACCGGACCCCGGAGGTCGTCTCGACGCTCCGGGTGACCGGCGAGGACTGCCTGGTCTTCGACGTGCACTGCACCCACGCCGAACGCCTCGAAGAGATCGTGGACTCCCTGGCCCGCCACGGCCCGGTCACCACGTCCCTCGTACTGCGCGGCTATCCGCCCAAGCCGCTGCCCACCACGAACCCCTAGTAACGCCGCTCCAGCCGCTCCAGCACGGCCTGGGCCATGGCCGCCTCGCCCTTGGCGTTGGGGTGCGCCGGGGCGGCCGGGGAGGTCGGCTGGAGGGGTTCGATCCAGCGGTCGGCGGGGGCCTTGCACATGTCGTGGCCGACGGTCGGGCCGTAGGTGTCCACGTACCGGGCGCCGTTCCAGGCGGCGACCATGCGCAGCATGAGGTTCAGCCGCTTCCCGGTGTCCCGGAGGTAGGGGAAGTCCTTGGCGGCGAACGGGACCGTCGGGTAGCAGCCGCTGCCGTCGTCGGGCAGCAGGTCGGGGTAGCCGACGACCAGGATCCGGGCGTGCGGGGCCCGGGCGCGGACCGCCCGCAGCACCTTGTCGATCTTGGGCGCGGTCTGCGCGATGTCGACCGTCAGCTGATCGGTGCCGGACGCGTTGTAGTACTGCTGGCAGGGGTTGCCCGTCAGGTCCTTCGAGCTGAGCGCCGCGCAGGTGCCGATGATGGAGCTGAAGCCCACGTCGTTGCCGCCGATCTGGACGGTCACCAGGTCGGTGCTGCGCTGCACGGCGTCGAGCTGGGGCCCGTTGGTGCCCTGTGCCTTCCACATCTCGGCGGTGGTCGCTCCGGAACAGCTCACGTCCTTGAAGGCGCTCACGTGCCGGGCCGCCGCCACCAGCGAGGGGTAGTTGTGGTCGGAGCGGGCGCAGTTCGCGTCGACCTGCGTCGGGATGAGCGGGCCCGAGGTGTAGGAGTCGCCGAGCGCCACATAGCTGGTGCCGCGGTCGTGGCCGGAGCCGTGACCGGGACTGCCGTGTGCCGCGGCCGGTGTCGTGGACGCGGCCACCAGGGCGCAGCCGCCCAGCGCCGCCGCCACGGTGGCCTTCCGCCGGTGCCGTCTCGCCGAACCGTCGGACGGAATGCCGTACGCCATGGAGATCCCCCCAGGAACCAGGACGCGCACGGAACCGGTCCCGACGGGCGGCCCGCACGCGTGTGTCGGGGGTCTGTATACCGCCCGGTAGGACTCCGTAGCCAGGGGTCTGACGCAAGGAACTGGATCGAGTAACCAGCCCTGCCCGTACGGGCATCCGGTCCTGCCCGAGGCCGCGTGGCACCCTCCGCGATTGCAGCAGGAAACCGATCGGTTTACGATGGCCTCGACCCGATGGAAACCGATCGGTTTCCAATCTTCTCGCACGTCTGGAGCGTGAGTGTCATGACCGCGATCAAGGACTCCGTCGTCCTCGTCACCGGCGGCAGCCGAGGCGTCGGAAAGGCGCTGGTGGAAGAGCTGTACGCGCGCGGCGCCGGCAAGGTCTACGCCACCGCCCGCGACCCGCGCACCGTCACCCACCCCGACGCGGTGGCGCTGGCCCTGGAGGTGACCGACCCCGACTCGGTGGCCGCGGTCGCCGCGCAGGCCCAGGACGTCACCATCCTGGTCAACAACGCCGGGGTCGCCACCGGAACCCGCTTCCTGACCTCCTCGCTGGACGACATCCGCCACGAGTTCGAGACCAACTTCTACGGCCCGCTGCTGCTCACCCGCGCCTTCGTCCCGGTCATCGAGGGCAACGGCGGCGGTCACATCCTGAACGTGCACTCGGTCCTGTCCTGGGTCGCCGAGGGCGGCGCCTACAGTGCCTCCAAGTCGGCGCTGTGGTCGCAGACCAACAGCCTTCGCCTGGCCCTCCAGCCGCGCGGCATCGGTGTCACCGGCCTGCACATGGGCTATGTCGACACCGACATGGCGGCCCACGTCGACGGTGCCAAGGCGAAGCCGCAGGACATCGCGGCGGCCGCCCTCGACGGGATCGAGTCGGACGCCTGGGAGGTGCTCGGCGACGACCTCACCCGCTGGGCCAAGGGCGCCCTGTCGGGCGACCTCGCCGCGATGTACCAGCAGCTCGCCCGGTGACGGTGACCCCGCGTCCGAACGGCACCACCCCCTTCCGCCCCGGTTTCCAGGTGGGCGGCCCGTTCGGCGCGGGCTCGGGGCCGGTCGTTGAGAAATCCGCTCCCGAAGGGTTGCCGCCAGGTTGCCTCACCACTTAAATCAAATCCTGAACTAAGCAGTGGGGCGTGTCGGTTGGACGCGCGCCCCCTGCCCACCTCAGGGAGCCGCTGATGAGACTGAGATCCTTGGGCGTAGCGCTCGCCGCCATGGCAGCGCTGCTTGCCCTCCCCGTGGCGCACGCACCGGCGGCGCAGGCCGCCGACACGCCGTTGTCCCAGGGCAAGACCGCCACCGCCTCCTCCGAGGAGAACGCCGGGACCGCCGCCGGGAACGCGGTGGACGGCAACACCGGAACCCGCTGGTCGTCCGCCTTCACCGACGACCAGTGGCTCCAGGTCGACCTCGGCGCCACCGCCCAGGTCAGCCAGGTGGTCCTCAACTGGGAGACCGCCTACGGCAAGGACTACAAGGTCCAGATCTCCTCGGACGGGAGCAACTGGACCGACCTGCAGTCCGTGACCGGCGGCGACGGCGGCACCGACACCCTCGCCGTGTCCGGGCAGGGCCGCTACGTCCGGATGCTGGGCGTGCACCGCGCCACCCAGTGGGGCTACTCGCTCTGGGAGTTCCAGGTCTACGGCACCACCACCGGCACGCCCCCGGTCCAGGGCGGTGGCGACCTCGGCCCCAACGTGATCGTGGTCGACCCGTCCACGCCGGACCTCCAGGCGAAGTTCGACTCCGTCTTCGCCCAGCAGGAGTCGGCGCAGTTCGGCACCGGCCGCTACCAGTTCCTGCTGAAGCCGGGCACCTACAGCGGGATCAACGCCCAGATCGGCTTCTACACCTCGATCTCCGGGCTCGGTCTCAACCCCGACGACACCCAGATCAACGGTGACGTGACCGTCGACGCCGGCTGGTTCAACGGCAACGCCACCCAGAACTTCTGGCGCTCGGCGGAGAACTTCGCCGTCACGCCGTCCAACGGCACCGACCGGTGGGCCGTGGCTCAGGCGGCCCCCTTCCGCCGTATCCACGTCAAGGGCGGCCTCAACCTCGCCCCGAACGGCTACGGCTGGGCCTCCGGCGGCTACATCGCCGACTCCAAGATCGACGGCACCGTCGGCCCGTACTCCCAGCAGCAGTGGTACACCCGCGACAGTTCGGTCGGCGGCTGGACCAACGGCGTGTGGAACATGACCTTCTCCGGGGTCGAGGGCGCACCCGCGACCAACTTCGACACCGGCCCGTACACCACGCTGGACACCACCCCGGTCTCGCGGGAGAAGCCGTTCCTCTACCTGGACGGCAGCGCCTACAAGGTCTTCGTCCCGGCCAAGCGCACGGGCGCCCGGGGCGTCTCCTGGCCGGCCAACGCGGGCACCTCCATCCCGCTGGACCAGTTCTACGTCGTCAAGCCCGGCGCCACCGCCGCCACCATCAACCAGGCCCTCGCCCAGGGTCTCAACCTCCTCTTCACCCCGGGCATCTACCACCTCGACCAGACCATCAACGTCACCCGCGCCAACACCGTGGTCCTCGGCCTCGGCCTGGCCACCCTGGTCCCGGACAACGGCGTCGACGCCATGCACGTCGCCGACGTCGACGGCGTCAAGCTCGCCGGGTTCCTCATCGACGCGGGCACCGTCAACTCCGACACCCTGCTGCGGATCGGCGACCCCGGCTCCACCGCCGACCACTCCGCCAACCCCACCTCCATGCAGGACGTGTTCGTCCGCATCGGCGGCGCCGGCCCCGGCCTCGCCACCAACTCCGTGGTCGTCAACAGCAACAACGTGATCATCGACCACACCTGGCTGTGGCGCGCCGACCACGGCAGCGGCGTCGGCTGGGACACCAACCGCGCCGACTACGGCCTCAGAGTCAACGGCAACGACGTCCTCGCCACCGGCCTGTTCGTCGAGCACTTCAACAAGTACGACGTCTACTGGAACGGCGAACGCGGCCGCACGATCTTCTTCCAGAACGAGAAGGCGTACGACGCCCCGAACGCCGCCGCCATCACCCACGACGGCGTCGTCGGCTACGCGGCCTACAAGGTCGCCGACACCGTGACCACCCACGAGGCGTGGGGCCTGGGAAGCTACTGCAACTACACGGCCGATCCCACGATCGTCCAGTCCAACGGCTTCCAGGTGCCGACCGGTTCGGGGATCAAGATGCACGACCTGCTGGTGATCTCCCTGGGCGGCATGGGCCAGTACGCCCACGTCGTCAACACCACCGGATCACCGACCTCGGGGACCAGCACGACCCCCTCCAAGGTGACGCAGTTCCCGTGACCGGTCGGGCGCTAGGCCGTCCGCCGCCGTGCCGGACGCCGTAGCAACAACCGTCGCGCGGGCCGCTCCACGCCCTCGTACAGGAGCCAGGACAGGCCCAGCGACACGGTGAACGCGACGGCGGCGACGGCCGCCCCGGTGAGCAGGTCGAAACGCGGGCGGGTGCCGAGCAGTCGGGTGCCCGCCCGCAGCACCAGCAGATGAACCATGTAGAACGCGAACGACAGTTCGCCCAGGCGGACCAGCCGCCGGCGCCGCCACAGCGAGGGCAGGCCGTGCAGGTCCGCGACCGCCGCCGCCGGGATGAGCAGTGCGAACCCCGTGATGGTGCAGGCGGTGGCCGCGTACTCGGCGGTGACCTGCGGGACCAGGAAGTAGCCGATGACCGCCAGCGCCAGCGAGGCCTCAAGGCCCGGACCGCGCCACCGGCCGAGCAGCACAAGACGCGCGACGGCCGCGCCCAGCACGAACTCCGGCAGCCGGGCCGCCGGGAAGGAACTGATCGGCTGCGCCCACCAGTGGTGCGCGTCCGTCCAGGCCAGCGCCAGCACCGTCAGCACGGACAGCGCGGCCAGCGCCGTGGCGCCCCGCCCGCCCAGGCGCCGCAGCACCAGCGCCAGCAGCGGGAACGCGGCGTAGAAGAAGGCCTCGCAGGCCAGCGACCAGCTGACCGGGTCGAGCGTCTGCCACCAGGGCCGCCACCAGGAGTGCACCAGGAAGACGTCGGCCAGGCCCTGCAGCAGGGTCGGCCTCGGCTGGCGGGGCAGCGTGCACACCATGACCAGCGCGAGGGCGACGGTGACCAGGTGCACCGGGTAGACCCGGGCGACGCGCCGCCACCAGAAGCGCGTTGCCCGGTCGCCCGGCCGCGCGGACCACATCAGGACGAACCCGGAGAGGATGAAGAAGAACGACACCCCCGAGGCGCCGGCCTCGAACCCCCAGGTCACGATGCGGCCGCCGGCGCCGCCGAAATAGCGGAAGTTGTGCACGTGCAGCCCGAAGACCAGCAGTGCGGCCATCCATCTCAGTCCGGTCAGGGAGGGCAGTGAGGGGGCGGGGGCGGACGACAGGGTGCGGGAGGGTGGCGCGGCGGCCGGAGCGGTCGGATGGGCCTTGGTCGCCGTCGTCATCGAGTCACCTGCCGGAGGGTTCGCGCGTGGAGCATGAAACGGAACGTTGCCCGTTCCACGCCTTTCATTCCGGCCTCGTACGAAACATCACACCAACGCCGAGGCGCAGCCTCCGCCATCCGGGCCGTGACCCCCGTCAGGCCCCGCACGCGCCGGAGCGGCGTCTTGACCCGCGCCTTTGGAGCGGGGGCCGGGCGTCGAAACACGGGGGCACGGACGAATGACCCCACTGCCGTCGCGTTGACGCCGCTACCGGCCGGACGCCGTGGCGACCGCGCTGGGCCGGTCCTCGGACGGGGTGCCCCGGACCGCCGACGGGATCATCGACGGGGTCGTCGACGCTTCCCGGGTGGGAGCCTGGGTGGTCTCCCGCCGCGTGGGTCCCACGCTCGGGCTCGGGCTGGGCGTGGCGGGCGCCGGGGATCCCGAGGGGCGGTGCGGGGCGGTGGGGCTGACGGCGGGCGGCGCGAGGGGCTCCCGGGGCGAGGTCGGAGCCGCAGGTGCCGCCAGATGCAGCGACAGGGCGACGCAGGCGGCGACGGCGCAGGTCACCCCGGCTCCGGCCGCCGTGCGGACCAGCCGGCGGCGGCCCGCGGCCCGGCGGATCTCCTCGTAGCGGCCCGGCGGCGGACCGAGGTGCGCGGCCGGCGGCCGCAGGATGACGGCGAGGGGATCGTCGGGGCCGCCGAACTCGGGCTCGTCGTCAAAGCGTGTGGTCAAGGCTTCTCCTCAGATGGCCGCGGAGCAGTTCTCGGGCCGCGTGCAGATCGGCCTTGACGGTTCCTTCCTTGCGCCCGGTCAGCTCGGACACCTCCCGGATCGGCATGTCAGCGTAGTAGTGCAGCAGGATCGGCACCCGCAGCCGCTCGGGCAGCGACTGCACCAGCAGCCTTACCGAGGGATCCGCCGGCTCGGTGTGCGGGCGGATGGCGGCCTCCGAGCCGGCGCGGCGCACCGCACGGCGCTCGCGCTCCAGCTTGCGCCAGTGGTCCCGGACGAGATTGGCCGCGGTGACGTAGAGGAAGCCGCGCGGCTCCTCCACCGACGTCCACCGGGCCCACAGCCGGGTGAACGCCTCCGAGGCGATCTCGTGCGCCGTCTCGTCGTCGTCGACCAGACGGCGGCACCAGCCGGCCAGGCGCGGGTACAGGGCGGCGAAGAGCTCGGAGGCCGCCGTGTCACGGGACCGTTTCAACGTTCTCCAGGGTCGAAGGGGCTCGCTCGTCGGGGAGGATGCGGGACCGGTGGCGTACGTTCCACCGGTCCCGCATCCGTTCCGACGGGTCAGGGTTTCGTGTCGGTCAGCGTGGCGAACACGATGACGTTGTCGAGGTAGCCGTCGCCGCCGCGCGGGCCGCCGCAGGTGATCAGGCGCAGCTCCGGCCGGTCCACGTCCCCGTACACCTCCTGCGTCGGGAACGCGGCCTTGGCGACCGTACGCACCTCGTCGACGGTGAACACCGCGGACCTGCCGTTCTCCAGGCGCGCCACGACCTGCTCGCCCCGCCGCAGCTCCGCGAGCCGGCGGAACACCCCGTCCCCGTAGGCGCCGACCGTGACATGGCCGAGGATCACCGACGGACCGGTCTGTCCCGGGGTGGGAGAGTCGCGGTACCAGCCCGCCCGGTCGTGCGCCGTGATCGGCGGCACCTGCACCGTGCCGTCGGCCGCGAGGCCCAGCCGCAGCAGCGGGGTGTCGACCCCGATCGCCGGGATGCGCAGCCGGACCGGCACGGAACGCCCGAGCGCGGCTGGCGTGGCGGACCCGGACGAGGACGCCGACGCGGACGTCGACGTGGACGGCGAGGACGCCGGCCGCCCATGGGCGGCCGGGGCCGTCCGGTCCGGTGCCCGGCCCGCGCAGCCCGCCAGCAGCGAGGCCGTCGCGGCGGTGACGAAGGCGCGCCTGGAGAGCGGGGTCATGCCCCGGTCGCCCGGCGGCGGCGGACGGCGAAGACCGTCCCGCCCGCGGCGAGCAGGGCCGCCGCACCTCCGCCGATCAGCGCACCCTCGGTGCCGGAGTCCGAGGACGGCTCGGCCACACCGGTGTCGGGCGCACCCTGCGGCACCGCGGCGACCTGGTGCGAGTCCCGCGTCGGCGCGGGGGCCGCGGCCCGGCTGGGCACGGCGGACGGCGCCTCGGACGGCGCCTCGGACGGGACGGCGGACGGTTCCGCCGAGCGGGCGGCGGACGGCGCCACGGTGGGGACCGGGCTCGGGGCGGTGCCGTCGGCGAACGCGGGCACGGTGCCCGCCAGGACGGCGGTGCAGGCGAGTGCCGTGGCGCTCAGGGCAGTTCGGCGCATGAGGACGCTCTCTTTCGTCGGCCCGCAGTGGTCGGGGCGGGCTGAGTTACGGATCGAGCGGAGAGACGACCCGGCACCGGGACAGGTTGTAAAGGGATGGCAAAGTCGCGCGGCGGTGACGAGCGGGACGGATGTTGTCCGGTTCGCCACCAGGCTTGAGTGGTTTGTTTTCTTGAATCACTCGTGTTTAAGGCGATAGGTTGGCGGCATGACCGCATCCCAGCCCCCGACGACCGCCGCTGAGCTGCGCGGTGCCGGCCTGCGGGTGACGGCCGCCCGCGTCGCGCTGCTGGAGACCGTCCGCCACGGCGACCACCTCGACGTCGAGGCGATCGCCTCGGGCGTCCGTGAGCGCGTAGGCCACATATCGCTTCAAGCCGTGTACGACGCGCTGCACGCGCTCACCACGGCAGGACTCATACGCCGTATCGAACCGGCCGGCAGCCCGGCCCGGTTCGAGGGACGCGTCGGCGACAACCACCACCATGTCCTGTGCCGGTCGTGCGGTGCCGTCGCCGACGTCGACTGTGCGGTCGGTGACGCCCCGTGCCTGACCGCTTCGGAGGACCACGGCTTCGCGATCGACGAGGCCGAGGTCATCTACTGGGGCCTGTGCCCCGCATGTTCCACCGTCAGTAGTTCCTGAGTACGTCCAGTAGTTCCTGAGTACGTTGATCCGCCCATTCCGGAAGGATTTCCCCCATGTCTGAGACCCAGGAGAACGCCGCGGGCCAGTGCCCGGTCGCTCACGACCGCGCCCCGCACCCCACCCAGGGCGGTGGCAACCGCCAGTGGTGGCCCGATGGGCTCAACCTGAAGATCCTTGCCAAGAACCCCGCCGTCGCCAACCCGCTCGACGAGGGTTTCGACTACGCCGAGGCGTTCCAGAACCTCGACCTCGCCGCCGTGAAACGTGACATCGCGGAGGTGCTCACCACCTCGCAGGACTGGTGGCCGGCCGACTTCGGCAACTACGGCCCGCTGATGATCCGGATGGCCTGGCACAGCGCGGGCACCTACCGCATCTCCGACGGCCGCGGCGGCGCCGGCGCCGGCCAGCAGCGCTTCGCCCCGCTCAACAGCTGGCCGGACAACGGCAACCTGGACAAGGCGCGCCGTCTGCTGTGGCCGGTCAAGAAGAAGTACGGCCAGGCCATCTCCTGGGCCGACCTGATGATCCTCACCGGCAACGTGGCCCTGGAGTCGATGGGCTTCGAGACCTTCGGCTTCGGCGGTGGCCGCGAGGACGTCTGGGAGCCGGAGGAGGACGTCTACTGGGGTCCCGAGAAGGTCTGGCTCGACGACCAGCGCTACACGGGCGACCGTGACCTGGAGAACCCGCTCGGCGCCGTCCAGATGGGCCTGATCTACGTCAACCCGGAGGGCCCCAACGGCAACCCGGACCCGATCGCCGCGGCCCGCGACATCCGCGAGACGTTCCGCCGGATGGCGATGAACGACGAGGAGACCGTCGCGCTGATCGCCGGTGGCCACACCTTCGGCAAGACCCACGGCGCCGGCCCCGCCGAGAACGTGGGCGCCGACCCCGAGGGCGCGCCGATCGAGCAGCAGGGCCTGGGCTGGAAGAGCACCTTCGGCACCGGCAAGGGCGGCGACGCGATCACCAGCGGCCTGGAGGTCACCTGGACCACCAAGCCCACCCAGTGGAGCAACGACTTCCTCAGCATCCTCTTCGGCTACGAGTGGGAGCTGACCCAGAGCCCCGCCGGCGCCAACCAGTGGGTGGCCAAGGACGCCGAGGCGATCATCCCGGACGCGCACGACGCGTCGAAGAAGAAGCTCCCGACGATGCTCACCACCGACCTCTCGCTGCGCTTCGACCCGATCTACGAGCCGATCGCGCGCCGCTTCCACGAGAACCCCGACCAGTTCGCGGACGCCTTCGCCCGCGCCTGGTACAAGCTGACCCACCGTGACATGGGCCCGAAGTCCCTGTACCTCGGCCCGGAGGTCCCGGAGGAGACCCTGCTGTGGCAGGACCCGCTGCCGCAGGCCGAGGGCGAGGTCATCGACGCCGCCGACGTGACGGCCCTGAAGGCCAAGCTCCTCGACTCGGGCCTGACGGTCTCCCAGCTGGTCTCCACCGCCTGGGCGTCCGCCTCGACGTTCCGCGGCAGCGACAAGCGCGGCGGCGCCAACGGTGCCCGCATCCGTCTGGAGCCGCAGCGCGGCTGGGAGGTCAACGACCCCGACGAGCTCGCCCAGGTCCTGCGTGTCCTGGAGGGCGTCCAGCGGGACTTCAACACCGGCGCCAAGAAGGTCTCCCTGGCCGACCTGATCGTCCTCGGCGGTGCCGCCGCCGTGGAGAAGGCCGCCAAGGACGGCGGCGTCGACATCGAGGTGCCCTTCACCCCGGGCCGGGTCGACGCGACCGACGAGCACACGGACGCCGAGTCCTTCGCGGCCCTGGAGCCGACCTCGGACGGCTTCCGCAACTACCTCGGCAAGGGCAACCGCCTGCGCGCCGAGTACCTGCTCCTCGACCGCGCCAACCTGCTCGGCCTGAGCGCCCCTGAGCTGACCGTCCTCGTCGGCGGTCTGCGTGTCCTCGGCGCCAACCAGGGCGGCTCGAAGCACGGCGTCCTCACCGAGACCCCGGGCGTGCTGACGAACGACTTCTTCGTCAACCTGCTCGACTTCGGTACGACGTGGAAGTCGACCTCCGAGGACCAGTCCACCTTCGAGGGCCGTGACGCGAGCGGCGCGGTCAAGTGGACCGGCACCCGTGCCGACCTGGTCTTCGGCTCCAACTCCGAGCTGCGCGCCGTCGCGGAGGTCTACGCGAGCGACGACGCCAAGGCGAAGTTCGTGCAGGACTTCGTCGCCGCCTGGACGAAGGTCGCGAACGCGGACCGCTTCGACCTGGTCTGACCGCCCGGCACCCGATGCCCGGGCCGGCTCCTCGTGAGCCGGCCCGGGCACTGCCGTCTTTACGGCCCCCTCGTCTTTACGGCCCCTTGGTCAACTCCCCACCGGGGCAAGAGCGTAGTGCGCTGCACATGAGTCGTTCTTTACCCCACCATGACCTCGACTCCCGTTGTTCACGCGACCTTCGCAGACTCTGCACGTCCTGAGTCCCCCCGTACCGGCCGCCCACGGGAGTTCCGAACATGAGCCACGGTCACAGCCACGACCACGGTCACCCTCACCACCACCATCACCACCACGGGGACGGCGACGCCGCGTCGTCGCTGCCGCCCGCCCTCGACCTGTCCGTCCCCGACGCGGAGCTGACGCCCGGTCAGCTCTCCCGCCGCTCGATGCTGCGCCGCACCGGCCTGCTGGGCGCCGGGCTCGCGGCGGGCAGTGTCCTCGCCGGTGCGGGCCAGGCCGCCGCCGCGGTCTCCTCCGCCCACTCCCAGAACGCCCGTTCCGGCGGCTACCTGTGGCTGGCCGGCGACCACCACATCCACACCCAGCACAGCTCCGACGCCAAGTACCGGGTCATCGACCACGTCCGGCAGGCCAACGCACACGGCCTGGACTGGATGGTCATCACCGACCACGGCAGCGAGACCCACGCCAAGATCGGTGTCGAGAAGGTCAACCCGGACATCGTCGCCGCCCGTGACGAGATCGACGACACGCTGGTCTTCCAGGGCCTGGAGTGGAACATCCCGGCCGCCGAGCACGGCACGGTCTTCGTCCACCCCGGCAAGAACGAGGTCGCCGTCCTCAAGGAGTTCGAGAACTCCTTCGACGGCTCGGTGAAGGGCGCCTCCGCGAGCACCCCCGCCAACGAGGCACTGGCCATCTCCGGCCTCAACTTCCTCGCCGAGCAGGTGCAGCGCCGCACGGTCAAGGACGCGCTGTTCCTCGCCAACCACCCGGCGCGCAAGGGCATCGACTCCCCGCACGAGATCCGCGCCTGGCGCGACGCCCAGCCGTCGATCGCCGTCGGCTTCGAGGGCGCCCCCGGCCACCAGGCGGGCGGCCTGCCCAAGCCGAACGGCCCCGGCTCGGCCCGTGGCATCTACGACAACAGCCCGAGCGCCGACTCCTTCGGCGGCTACCCGCTGGAGAGCTACCGCACCTGGGGCGGCTTCGACTGGATGACCGCCACCGTGGGCGGCCTGTGGGACAGCCTGCTCGCCGAGGGCAAGCCCTGGTGGATCACCGCCAACTCCGACTCCCACAACGTCTACGCCGACACCGCCGTGCGCGGCCCGAACAGCGACTTCAACGCCAACGGCCGGTACAACGACCCGGTCTACGGCACCGGCATCAGCCTCACCGACACCGACTTCTGGCCCGGCCAGTACTCCCGCACCCACGTCGGCGCCGCCTCCTTCTCCTACAAGTCGGTCATGGACGGCATCCGCGCGGGCCGGGTCTGGGTCGACCACGGCGGCCTGATCAGCGGCCTCAACGCCCAGCTGGGCTCCGGCTCCCGCGCGGTGACCCTGGGCGGGGTGCTCCAGGTCCGCAAGGGCAGCCGGGTGGACCTCGTCATCGAGATCAGCCTCGCCAACGGCCCCAACTGGGCGCAGTTCGTGCCGAGCCTGGCCCGCGTCGACGTCATCCAGGGCGATGTCACCGGCGCGGTCTCCGACCAGGACACGTTCGCCACGCCCACCACCAAGGTCGTGAAGTCCTTCGAGGTCAACAAGGCGACCGGCTCGGTCAAGCTGACCTACTCCCTCGGCCGCCTCGACAAGCCGGTCTACGTCCGGCTGCGCGGCACCGACGGCAACCGCTCCGCGGTCGGCATCAACGGTGCCGCCGTGGACCCGGCCGGCCCGGCCATCGACGTCCTCGGCGACGCCGACCCGTGGAAGGACCTGTGGTTCTACTCCAACCCGATGTGGGTCCTGCCCGCATGACCTCCCCGCACCACGCGTCCGGCGTCCACTCCGTCATCGGGGTGGACGCCGGTACGGCGACCCTGCGCGAGGCCGACCACCTGATCCACCGGCTGCTGGACCGACCGGCCCTCCCGGAGGGCGTGTTCGCCTGCACCCACCTGTACCGCAGCGGCGAACGCCGGGGCACGTCGGTCTCGCTGGCCGTCCCGGAAGCGGACGTGGACGCTTGGTGGCCGGAGCTGCTCACGGCGCTGCCGGCGGGCACCGGCCTCGCCCTCGCCGACCGCACCCACGGCCCGGACGACGCGGTGCACACCGCCCGGCTGGCGGCCGCCGCGCCCCCCGCCTCCGGCCGGGCCGTGGCCTACCCCGGCGTGGCGCACCTGACCGGCACCGTCACCGTCGCGGACCTGCTCGACCGCACAGCCATCGAGCACCTGGTGGTGCTCGGCGCACCGGGCGCCGAACTCCCGCCCGCCACCGAGGTCCTGACCCAGGACCATGTGCGCCCCGAGTGGCGCGACGGCGTCCTCACCCTCACCCTGGTCCCGGCGGCGGGCGGCCTGCTGGCCCCCTTCGAGGTCCCCAACCCCACCCCGTGCTGTGCGGACCACCTCTGACGCGAGGGTAACCCCTTAGTGACATGTGCTGGTCAAATCTGTCAGGCTTCCGACTCGCACCACTCGCTCGTAGCGCATGCCCCATGGCCGCCCGCCCGGCACACCTCTGCCGGGCGGGCGGCCTCCGAGCAGGCCGGAATCCCGGCCGGCGTAAAGGAGTTCCGTGTGAGATCGACCCCCCACAAGGCCTTCGCCACCAGTGCGTTGGCCATCGCGGCACTCGCCGCGGCCCTGCTCCCCGGCAGTACGGCGTCGGCCGCCGAGCAGGCGGCCTGCACCCCCGCCCAGGTGGTCACCAACGGCGGTTTCGAGAGCGGCACTTCACCCTGGACCCAGTCCTCGACCAGCGTGATCACCAACCGCTCCGGCCAGACCGCCCACGGCGGCTCCAGCTTCGCCTGGCTGGACGGCACCGGCGGCACCCACACCGACACGCTCTCGCAGAGCGTCAGCATCCCCTCCGGATGCGCCGCGACGCTCAGCTTCTGGCTGCACGTCGACACCGCCGAGACGACCTCGTCCACGGCGTACGACAAGCTCACGGCGAAGATCGGCAGCACCACGCTGGCGACCTACTCCAACCTGGACAAGAACACCGGGTTCGTGAAGAAGTCGTTCGACGTGTCCGCGTTCGCGGGGCAGACCGTGACCGTCGCCTTCAGCGGCACCGAGGACTCCAGCCTCCAGACCAGCTTCGTCCTGGACGACGTCGCCCTGGACACCTCGGCCGCCACCACCCCGGGCGACAGCACCCGCACCCCGGCCGCGCCGTCGTACACCGTCAGCCTGACCAGCAACTCCACCGGCACCGGCTGGACCGGCCACGAGAGCGTGACCTTCACCAACGCCTCCACGACCGCGCTCAGCGAGATCTACCTCCGGCTGTGGGACAACTACCACGGCACCTGCTCGGCCCCGCCGATCACGGTCAGCAACGTCTCCGGCGGCACCGCGGGGGCACTCTCGGTCGCCTGCACGGCGCTTGAGATCGCCCTGCCGACGCCGCTGGCCCAGGGCCAGAGCACCACGGTCGGCTTCGACCTGGGCATCACCGTGCCCAGCGGCGCCGACCGCTTCGGCTACGACGGCTCCTTCAGCATGATCGGCAACGCCCTGCCCGTCCTCGCGGTCCAGGACGGCTCCGGCTGGCACCTGGACCCGTACACCAACAACGGCGAGTCCTTCTACTCCCTGGCCGCCGACTTCAAGGTGACCCTGGACCACCCCACCAGCATCCTGGTCCCGGCGACCGGCACGTCCACCGACACCGCCGGCTCCAGCGGCCGTACCGTCACCACCGCCACCGCCTCCAAGGTCCGTGACTTCGCCTGGGCGGCCGGGCCGTTCACCAAGATCTCCGGCACCTCGCCCGGCGGGGTCCCGATCAACATCTACTCGGTGTCGGGCATCAGCTCCTCCAGCGCCCAGTCGATGCTCACCACCGCCAAGTCGGCCGTCGACGCGCACGCCGGACGCTTCGGGGCCTACCCGTACGGCGAGCTGGACGCGGTCATCGACAACAACTTCTGGTTCGGCGGCATGGAGTACCCCGGCTTCGTCCTCGACCTCGTCAGCACCACCGCGCTCACCCACGAGATCGGCCACCAGTGGTGGTACGGCATCGTCGGCGACGACGAGTACAACAGCCCCTGGCTGGACGAGGCGTTCACCGACTACGCCACCGACCTCGCGCTGGGCAGCACCGGTACGAACTGCTGGAACAGCGTCTCCTGGGCCTCCTCGGCGGAGAACATCACCAACTCGATGGCGTACTGGGACGCCCACTCCTCCCGCTACTCCACCGTCGTCTACGGCTACGGCAAGTGCGCCCTGCACGACCTGCGCCGCCTCATCGGCGACACCGCCATGACCAACCTCCTGAAGAGCTACGCCAGTGCGCACTGGTACGGCGTCTCGACCACCGCCGAGTTCAAGGCGGCGGCCCAGGCGGCCACCAGCACCGACCTGACGTCGTTCTGGACCACCCACCGCATCATCGGCTGACACCTCCGGCCCGCAGGGCCGGACAGACGCGGGACGGCCGTCGGCCGTCCCGCGTTGTCGATGCCTGAAGGGGCGGGAGATTTCCCCGACGGGCAGGAGTGCGGACCAGGGGATCTCTCCCGCTCCGCGCGTACACCGCCGTGTGGTACCTCTTGCGTCGTCCGTACGCCGACGAACACCTGGTGTCCTTCACATGAGCAACTCCCGCCCCTTTGTGCTGCGTCGCAGCGAGACCGCCGTGAGCCCCGAGCGACTGTCGATGCTCGGCGACGCCGTGTTCGCCATCGCCATCACCCTGCTCGCCCTCGACATCACCGTCCCCGAGGGCCTGCACAACTCGGAAGTCGCCCACGCGGTCCGGGAGGCGCTGCCGGCCGTCGGCGCGTATCTGCTGAGCTTCGCCGTGATCGGCGTGCTCTGGCTGTCCCAGCACGCCCTGTTCGAACAGGTCACCACCGTCGACCGCCCGCTGCTCTACCTGTACTTCGTGCTCCTGGCCGTCGTCGCCGCACTGCCCTTCCCGACCAAGCTGCTCAGCGAGTACGGCGACACGACCACGGCGACGGCGACCTACGCGGGAGCGATCGCCCTGGCCCTCGCCCTCCTCGGCGCGATGTACCTGCGGCTGCTGGCCGTCCCCGCGCTGGCCACCCCGAAAGCGTCGCCGGAGCGGCTGAGGAGGACGGTCCGCCGCAGCGTCCTGCACACCCTGATCTTCGCCACGTCGGTTCCGCTGGCGTTCGTCTCGCCCGGTCTCGCCAAGTACTGGTGGCTGCTGCCGATCCCGGTACGGTTCCTGTTCCGCGAGCCGGCGGAGACCGCGCAGGCACCGGCCGGGGAGGAACTGCCCGGGGACCTGTCCGGGGACACCCAGACCTGAGCGGATGCCGGAGCCCCGGTCCGGGGGATCGGACCGGGGCGGCCGAGAGGCCGGGCCGGATGCGTCCCCGCCCGGGCGTAGGGGTCGCCCGGGCGGGGCGGTCGTACGGTGCGAAGCGAGCGGGCGTGGCTAGGGCTGCGCGGAGACGGTCTCGGCGGCCTGGGTGATGACGGCTGCCACCGAGGCCGGGCGGGAGACGTAGACGGCGTGGCTGCCCGGGGTCTCCGTGACGGTCGCGCCCGCCCGCTCGGCCATGCTCCGCTGCACCGGCGGCGGGATCATCCGGTCGTCGGCGGCGACGAGATACCAGGACGGCCTGGTCCGCCAGGCCGGCTCGGACACCGTGCCGCCGAGCGCCTCGACGCCCCACGGGACCTGCGAGTCGGCCATGAACGCCGCCTGCGCCGCGGGCAGATCGGCGGCGAAGGACGCCGCGAACCGCTCCCGGTCCAGGGCCAGGAAGCCGTCGGCGGGCGGCAGGATCGGCGGAACCGGTGCGCCGGGCGCCGGGTCGGAGGTCAGCGTGCCGACCGACTCGCCCTTGTCCGGGGCGAACGCGGCGATGTAGACGAGCGCGGCGACACCGGGATGGTGGCCCGCCTCCGTGATGACGGCGCCGCCGTAGGAGTGGCCGACCAGGACGGCGGGACCGTCCAGGTCGTCGAGGACCTGACGGGTGGCGGTGACGTCACCCGTCAGCGACAAGGTCGGATTCTGTACGACGGCCACCCGGTAGCCGTCGGCGGTCAACCGCTCGTGCACCCCCTGCCAGCCCGAACCGTCCACGAAACCACCGTGCACGAGCACGATGTTCCTGATTGTCGTCATGATGCCCCTGACCTGGAGGGACGGGCCCGGCGCCCGTCCGCTGCGGATCAGTCAAGCCGGGCCGCCGCGGCCGGACCACGCAGAACAGCACGCAGAAACACCGCACGTTCGGGCAGCCGGCGGGGTCAGGGCGCGGCGGTGGCCCGGGCCGCGCAACGGTGGTGTGCGTCGGCGTCGCCGAGCGTCTCGAACATGAGGGCCGCCCGCTCGTAGGCCAGGCGGCTCTCCGCGTCGCGGCCCTCCTCGGCCAGCAGCGCCGCCAGCTGCTCCAGGGCGCCGGCCTGCCAGTGGCTGGGATCGAGCCGCTCGCCCGGAGCGGTGGCCTCGGTGAGCGCCGCGACGGCCTCGGCCCGACGGCCCAGCAGCGCCAGGGACCCGCCGAGCGGGGCGAGCGCGTGCCGCCGCACGAACGCCGCGGTGCCCGGGGTCATCCCCGAACCCGCGGCGCCCGCGAGGGCGACCACTTCGCGGAGACTCTCCAGCGCCTCCTCGTGGCGCCCCTGGTCCCGCCGGCAGAGACCGAGGTTGACGAGGCTCGAACAGTAGGCGCGGGTGTCACCGAGCCCCTTGAACATCTCCGCCGCCCGCGACGCCGACGCGGCGGCCTCGTCGAGCCGCCCGAGCAGCCGGTAGCCCGGTACGGCACGGCAGTGCGCCCACGCGATCTGCGCCGTGGCGCCGCTGCGGGCGGCGAGGTCCATCGCCTCGGCCGTGCAGCGCAGGACGGCCTCCGCGTCGAGCGTCTGCACCCCGTGCACCCAGGCCACATGGTTCAGCTGGGCCGCGTGCCGCCCATGGTCACCGAGGGCCGCGGCGGCCATGGCGCCGAGGGTGAAGACCTCGTTCCAGTGCGGCCCGTGCACCCACCGCTCGGAGTACCACCCCATCGACTCGGCGCAGTCGAGCACCTCGGTGTGCCGTCCGCCCTCCGCCGCGAGCCGCAACGCACCCAGCCAGTTGTCCACACCGGCGCGCAGCCACTCGTCCGCCTCCTCCGCGGACGCCAGGGGAGCGAGTCCCGCGAGCCCCGCGTCGGGCACCTCCGGACGGCTGTCCGCGGGCCCGAACCACGCGCCGGCGGCCGTCGCCGTCCGCAGCAGCCACGACGTCGTCCGCTCGGCCAGCGCGGCGCGCTCGGCGGCCGTCTCCTCCCGCTGCAGCCGGTCCCGGGCGAAGAGCCGGACCAGGTCGTGGAAGCGGTAGCGGCCCTCGGCGGTGTCCTGAAGCAGACCCAGGTCGACCAGGTCGTCGAGCGCGTCCCAGGCGTCCTCGGCCGAGGTCCCGCCGGCCACCGCGGCGAGCGCGGCGTCCACGTCCCGGCCGGGCACGACGGCCAGCCTGCGGAAGATCCGCCGCGCGGCGGGCGCGAGTTGCTCGTACGACATCCCGAACGCATTGGCGATCTTGAGGTCGCCGGCCCTGAACTGCTCCAGGCGGCGCTCCTCGTCGGCCAGCCGGCGGGCGAGCTCGTCCGCGCCCCAGTCGGGCCGGCTCACCAGCCGGTTGCCGATGATGCGAAGCGCCAGCGGCAGCCCGCCGCACAGCTGCGCGAGCCGGGTGAGCGCCGGCTCCCCGTCGGTGGCGGACCGCTCGCCGAGGATGCCGGTCAGCAGTTCGGTGGCCTCCGGCAGCTGCAGCGGGCCGAGCACCAGCCGGCGCACGCCCTCCAGGCCGGACAGCAGCCGGCGGCTGGTGACCAGCACCCTGGCCGCGCCCCCGGCCGGCAGCAGCGGGCGCACCTGCTCCTCGGACGCGGCGTTGTCGAGCAGGACGAGGACCCGGCGCTCCCGCAGCAGCGAGCGGTACAGGGAGGCACGCCCGTGGGTGTCGGCCGGCACCTGCTGGGCGGCGACCCCGAGCGCGCCGAGGAGCAGCGCCAGCGCGTCGTCGACGGGCAGCGGCCGCTGGGACATGCCGAACAGGTCGACGAAGAACACCCCGTCGGGGAAGCCCCGCCGTACCGCGTGGGCGGCCCGGACCGTGAACGTGGTCTTCCCCAGCCCGGCCGAGCCGGTCACCAGCCCCACCACGGCGACCCCGGGGCCGAGGTCGCTGCGCACGAGATGGTCGACCCAGGCCAGTTCGGCGGCGCGGCCGGTGAAGTCGTCGACGGAACGGGGCAGTTCGCACAGCCCGGTGGGTCGCGTCCAGTGGTCCCGCAGGCGGGCTCCCCGTGCCAGTTCCAGGAGTTGCCGACGGGCGTCGTCCCCGAGGGACAGCGCGTCCGCGACGGCGGTGACGGTCCGCTCATGGGGGCCCTTGCTCCGGCCGCGCTCGATGTCCGACAGGGTGCGCGCACTGACCCCCGAGGCCTCGGCCAGCTGCTCCAGGGTCAGACGGGCCGCGCGCCGATGCCGGCGCAGCAGCTGCGCGAAGGTCGGATGCTCGTCGATCGGGCTGCTCCTTCTCGGCGGAACGGGTGCGGCGATATGGGTAAGTCGATATGGGTACTTGACCTGCTTCGATCAGCCGCAAGCCTACTCAGGCTCAGGGGATGGCCAGTTCGGCCCAGATGGTCTTCCCGGAACCTGTGTAACGGGTGCCCCAGCGCTGGGACATCTGGGCGACGAGGAACAGGCCGCGGCCTCCCTCGTCGTCCCGGCGGGCCCGCCGCAGGTGCGGTGCCGTGTGCGCGTTGTCGGAGACCTCGCACAGCAGGCTGCGGTCCCTGATCAGCCTCAGCAGCACGGGCCCGGTGGCGTACCGGATGCTGTTGGTGACCAGCTCGCTCACCACCAGCTCCGCGGTGAACGCCAGCTCGGACAGGCCCCAGGTCTCCAGCTGGCGCTCGGTGTCCGTGCGGGCCCGGGCCACCATCGCCGGGTCCGGCGGCAGCTCCAGGTCCGCGACCTGGCCGGCGCCCAGTCGCCGGGTGCGCACCAGCAGCAGCGTGGCGTCGTCCGCCTGCGGCCCCGGCGGCAGGGTCGACAGCGCCCGGTCGCACAGCTCCTCCAACGGGCACCGCTGCCAGGTGAGCACATGGGCGAGGCGGTCGATACCGCTGTCGATGTCGGTACGCCGGTCCTCCACGACGCCGTCGGTGAAGAACGCCACCACGCTGCCGCTGGACAGGCTCAGCTCGACGTTCTCGTAGGGCAGGCTGCCCAGCCCCAGCGGCGGTCCCGGCGCCAGCGCGGACAGCGCCACCGAGCCGCTCGCGTCGGCCACGATCGGCGGGGGATGGCCCGCGCTCGCCCAGACACAGCGGCCGCTGACCGGGTCGTAGATCGCGTACAGGCAGGTCACCCCGAGCGCCTCGTCGCCCAGCCCGTCGTCCGCGCGGGACTCGGAGTCCTGCGCCACCAGGCCGTCGAGGCGGGTGAGCAGCTCGGCCGGGTCCAGGTCCAGCAGGGCCAGGGTCCGTACGGTGGCGCGCAGTCGGCCCATGGTCGCTGCCGCGTGCACACCGTGGCCGACCACGTCGCCGACGGTCAGCCCCACCCGGGCACCGGACAGCGGGATCAGGTCGAACCAGTCGCCGCCCACCCCGACCCGGCTGTCGGCCGGCAGGTAGCGGTAGGCCACGTCGACCGCGCTCTGCTCGGGCAGGTGCTGTGGCAGCAGGCTCCGCTGCAGCACCAGGGCCGCCGCGTGCTGGCTGGTGTACCGGCGGGCGTTGTCGATGCCGACGGCGGCGCGCTCGGTCAGCTCCACGGCGAGCGTCTGCTCCTCGGGGCCGAAGGGGTCGGGGTTGCTGCTGCGCCGGAAGGTGGCGAGGCCGAGGACCGCGTCCCGGGCGACCAGCGGGACGAACAGGCTGGAGCGCCGGTCCGCCGATGCCGGTTCGTCCGCCGAGCCGTGCTTGGCGGCGTCGACGACGGGGCGGCTGGTGGCCAGACTCAGCGCCTGCGGCGACGACGGCGGATAGGAGACGGGAGTGGTCCGGAACTCCTCCGGGGTGCGGCCGTGCATCCGCAGCAGACTGTGCCCCGGCGCCGAACCCGTCGGCGGCTGCCGGCCCTCGATGACCGCCGGCGGCAGGTCCACCAGCACCTCGTCGGCCAGCTGCGGCACCGCCACGTCGGCGAGCTCCGCTGCCGTACGGCGTACGTCCAGCGAGGCGCCGATGCGCTTGCCCGCCCGCACCAGCAGGGACAGCCGCTCCTGGGCGCGGTAGCGGTCGGTGATGTCCAGGGACTCCTCGAACAGCCCCAGCGGCTCGCCTCTGGCGTCCACCAGCCGGTGGTACGAGCAGGACCAGACGTGCTCGCGCACCGGGTCGGCGGGAGCCCGCCCGCGATAGTGCATGCCCATGATCGGCTCGCCCGTCGTGAGCACGTGCTCCATGATCTGGTCCTCGTCCGGAGGGTGGTGGCGGGAGATGAACTCCCCCTCGGGAAAGAGGTCCTCGGCCGGGCGGCCGATGTACTGGGCGATCCCCGCGAGCTCCAGATCGGTGGAGACGTTCCCCCAGACGACGCGCATGTCCGTGTCGAAGATCGTCAGACCCACGGAGGACTCCGTGGCCAGCCCCTGCAGCATGGCCAGCTGCGCCTCCCAGCCCCGCAGCGCCGCCAGCTCCGCCGCGACCACGACGGTCGCGGCCACGCCCTGGGACGCGAGCGGGCTGAAGGTCACGGCCGCGCGCAGGGTGTGCCCGTCCCGGCACGACAGGTCCAGTACCGTGCTGCGGGGCCGGTGCGCCGTGCAGAGCGCGGAGAGCCGCTGCCCCGGATCCGCCGCCAGCAGGCGGGCCGCCGGCCGGCCGAGCACGTCCTCGGGCGGATGTCCGAGGAGGCGCTGGGCCGAGGCGCCCCATCCCGAGATGCGGCCTTCGGCGTCCAGCACCGCGGCCGCGGCCTTGGTGAGGTCCAGAGGACTGTGGAAGTCGACGTTGGCCGCGTTCGGAAAACGATCCATGGGCACCGCTTCCCTCCGTGCTCCCTCAGCATCCCGTGCCGCAGGACGGACGACAACCGCACGCCCGATCGCCCCCTCCGCACACCGAACCGCTGCCGCCGGCCGGCGGGCGTCACCGCAGCATGCCGCTCGCCAGCTCCCACAGGCGCTCGGCGTTCGCGGGGTCCAGCGCGTAGGGGGCCACGCCCGGCACGCCGAGTCCGGCGGGGCGCCCGGTGACCCGCGGTGACTCGTTGACGTCCTCGAAGTAGCGTCCGCCGACGTCCTGGACCAGGGCGGACGCGGCGAGGAACACCGAGGTGGCGGCGCCCTGCTCGACCGTCTTGCGGTACGGCTCCGGGGTCTTCAGCCCGCCCGTGTGCCGCTGCAGGTTGGTGGCGATCGCCCCGGGGTGCAGGGCATTGGCCCGGATACCCTCGGCCGCCCAGCGGCGGTCCGCCTCCACCGCCAGCAGCACCTCCGCGGTCTTGGACTGCCCATAGGCGCCGAGCGCGTCGTAGGGGCGGAAACGGTAGTCGAGATCGTCGAAGACGACCGGGGAGAACAGGTGGCCGCTGGAGGACACGGTCACCACGCGGGCGCCGCCGGCCTCGGCCAGCGCGCCGTGCAGGCCCAGGGTGAGGGCGAAGTGGCCCAGGTAGTTGGTGGCGAACTGCTGCTCGTGGCCGCGGCTGCCCCGTTCGAGCTCGGGGAGCATCATGATCCCGGCGTTGTTGACCAGGATGTGCAGCGGTCCGCGCCACGCGGCGGTGAACGCGGTCACGGAGTCCAGGTCGGCGATGTCGACGTGGGCGACACGCACCGCGTCGTTCCCGGTGATCCCGCGCAGTCCGGCCGCGACCGGTTCGGCCGCCTCCGGCCGGCGCACCGCCAAGGTCACCTCGGCCCCTGCGGCCGCCAGCGCCCGCGCGGTCTCCACCCCGATCCCCGACCCGGCGCCGGTGACGACGGCGCGCCTGCCGGACAGGTCGACGCCGTCGATCACCTGCGCGGCGGTCGAGTTCCGGTCGAACGGAGTGCGGAAAAGCTCGGACACGGAAGGCTCCTCAGGGGGGCGGGCGGGGCGGTGCACAGCCCACTGTGCGGTGCCGGGCGGGCACCGGCCAGGACGGCTCGGGACTAGGAGTGACAGGGCCACCCGGCCGGCACGGCCGCTGCCTACCCTGGTCGTATGACAGCCGTCGGTGATCCGGGTGCCCTGGCCGGCTATCTCAGGGCCCGCAGGGAACTCGTCCAGCCGGCCGACGCGGGTATCGCCGACGACGGCAAGCGCCGCGTTCCCGGGCTGCGCCGCGAGGAGGTCGCCTTTCTCGCCGGGGTCAGCTCCGACTACTACGTCCGCCTGGAACAGGGCCGCGACCGCAACCCCTCCGAACAGGTGCTGATCGCCATCGCCGCCGCGCTGCGGCTGGACGAGGAGGCCACCGCCTACCTGATCCGGCTCGGCACCGCTCCCCAGGCCGCCCGCGGCCGCCGCGCCCGCCGGCCGGAGAAGGCCGGCGACGGCATCCGCACCCTGATCGGCAGCTGGCCGCTGACCCCGGCGTACGTCCACGGCAGGTACATGGACGTCCTCGCCGCGAACCGGCTCGCCCGCGCGCTCTCGCCGTCCCACGCTCCGGGCCGCAACGCGATCCTGGACGCGTTCCTCATGCCGGAGCATCGCGAGCTGCACACCGACTGGGAGGCCATGACCGCCCGAGTGGTCCCCTACCTGCGCTCGGTCGCCGGCGCGGACGTCGACGACCCGCGCCTGGTGGAACTCGTCGGGGAGCTGTCCCTGCGCAGCGAACGCTTCCGCCGGCTCTGGGCCCGCCACGACGTCCGGCACAAGTCGACCGGGACCAGCCTGCTGCGCCACCCGCAGGTCGGCCCGCTGGAGCTGCACTACGAGAAACTTCTGATCCCCGGGAGCGCGGGCCAGACCCTGGTCACCTATCACGCACGCCCCGGCAGCGACTCCGAGGACCGGCTGCGGCTGCTCGCCTCCCTGGACGGGCCCGCCGCCACCGGCCCCGCCCGGACCGGCAGCGACGACGCGGATGTCCCGGCCCCGTCGTGACCCTCAGCCGGTGTGGCCCCCGCCGTGTCCGCCGTGGGCCGTGCCGTGGTCGAACTTCATCGCCTCCTCGGGCATGACCACGAAGGGCCGCATCATCCCCATGTCCTCGTGTTCGAGGAGATGGCAGTGGTACATGAAGCGGCCGTAGGCGCCGTCGAACCTCCCCATCACGCGCAGGACCTGGCCGCCCGGCACCCGGAAGACGTCCTTGTCCGGCTCGACGCCCTCGCGGCCGGGCTCGGTGTTCGCCTGCGGGCGGCCGTCGGTGCGCAGCGGCACCTGCACCGAGGTGACCGGATACTCACTGCCCTTGGGGATCCGGTTGGTCCAGGCGATGCGGACGCGCTGCCGCGGCGGACCTCGATGGTCGGGCCCGGCACCTGTCCGTCGTACCCCCACATCAGGGTCGGCGGGAGCTGCGGGTGCAGGCGGACCCAGGTCGGGCGCAGCGCGATCTCCGTCTCGCGCAGGACGTCGCCGGTGCCGGGCCGCAGGACGGGCGGGACCGGCAACGGCGCCACGTACGGCGCCAGTTCCTCCGGCGTCGGCGCCGCTTCCCCGGCGCCGCTCTCGGTGATCCTGTCGATGATGTCGGTCAAGGTCGAACACCCCCGTGTGTTCTGTGTGCTCTATGGCTCTTGTGTGGTCTGCGGTTCCTTTCCCCTCACTCCAAAGGACTCCCGGTCCACGTCCGACGTTCCAGGAATGCCCCGTTCCATCCGAAAGGGTGAGTATTTCCGGCCAGCCGTGTTCCTGCGCCCGAAACGCCGATCGGCACGGTCCGGGGAGGAGGACCGTGCCGATCGGGTCGGGGCGGGGGAGGGTCAGGCGGCCGTGCGCTGCCTGCGGCGCAGCGTCAGGTACGAGCCCATGGCGCCGGCGGCCACCAGGGCGCCCACGCCGAGGCTGACCGGAAGGGCCGGGAACTGGCCGGAGTCGGTCGTCGCCGCCGTGTTCACCATCGCCGGGCCGGGGGTGATGTGGGTGCTCACCGCGGAGACGTGGCGGATCGGGCCGATGTGCTTGACGGAGCCGTCCGAGTTCAGCAGCACCTGCTTGTTGTTGGGGTGCCGGAAGTCGAACATGTTCGTCAGCGAGCCCGCGGTCGCGTCGAAGGAGTGGTCGCCGACGCGGCCGGTGCGCCAGTTGTCCTCGATGAAGCGGGTGATCGAGGACTGGTCGGTCTGGGTGTGGTCGACCTTGTTCACCTTGCTGTAGGGCGAGATGACCAGCAGCGGCTGCCGGGTGCCGGGGCCGCAGCGGTCGGCGTAGCCGCCGGTCGCGGCGGGGCCGGCCTGGCAGGCCGCGCTGTCCAGGGCCTTGCCGTTGGAACCGACGGTGGAGTCCGTGGAGCCGTTGCGGGGCTTGGCATAGGCGTGGTCGTACCAGCCGTCGGAGTCGTCGTACGCGATGACGATCGCGGTGGACTTCCACTGCGGCGAGCTCTGGATGGTGTTGATCTCGTTGACGAGGAAGTGCTGCTCGTCGGTCGGGTCCGAGTAGCCGGCGTGGCCGTCCTGGTACTCGCCGGCCTTGAGGAAGCTGACGGCCGGGAGCTTGCCCGCCTTGGCGGCCGCGGTGAAGTCGGTCAGGTCGTAGTTGTGGTTCGCCTGGCCGTTGTGACCGATCTCGTTGACGTTCTTCGGCGCCACGTGGTGCGGGTTGGACGTCGACTTGTAGTACGAGAACGGGTTGTGGTGCGGGCTGTAGTCGACCACGGAGGCGCCGCCGACGTTCGTGTGCGTGGTGTCGCACTTGGCGTAGGAGCCGGACGTGCCGTCGTAGGCCGTCGACGGGCGGAAGCCGCCCTGGAACCAACCCCACGTCACGTGCCTCGTGTTGAGCAGGTCACCGATGTTCTTGCCCTGCAGCGACGCCAGCGCGCTGGCGCTGGTGTGGTCCTTGTCGGAGCAGTCGTCGTAGGCCGGGTCGGGGTCGTTGACGACCGTGCCGACACCCTTCGCGTCCGGGGAGGCGATGGCGTACGAGTCCGGGGTCGACGTCTGCTTGCCGGTGACCGAGTCCACCGAGATCGCGCCGTGCGTCTGACCCGAGATCAGGTTGAGCGCGCCGGGCGTGGACGGGCCGTAGACCGAGCTGTAGGAACGGTCGTTCAGGGCGTACTGCTGGGCGTAGTTCCACAGACCGGTGACGGTGTTGCCGTCGTAGTAGTCCATCACCAGGCCCGGCTCGCCGAACAGGCCGCCGCTGCACTTGTCGACCTCGGTGTTCTGCACGAACTGGTCGGCCTTGCCGCCGTCGTAGGCCAGCTGCTCGGGCCCGTAGGAGTGGTTCTGGTCGCAGGTCATCGCCTGCGACGAGGACAGCCGCTTGGGCGTGTACTGGTTCGGGTTCTTCGTGAGCAGCCCGGCGTGCGCGACGGTGGCGATGTCCTTCGGGGTCTTCTTGGACGCCGTGAACTTCGTGCCGTCGGTGTTCGCGGCCTTCGGGTAGGTCGCGAAGTAGTGGTCGAAGGAGATGTTCTCGTCGAACAGCACGACCACGTGCTTGATCGGGGTCGCGGTCGACGAGCCGCCGCTGTGCCCGGCGGGTACGGCGGCCCAGCTGGGCGCGGTGCTCCCGAGGACCGTGAGTGCGGCGGCCCCCGCGAGAGCGCCGAGGCTCCTCATCGCGGTTCGTCTTCCTGTGCTGGCCATGCTGGTTCCCCTCCGGGCATGAACGTCACTGCGTCGTACAGGCAGGGATGCTTCGCCCGCTTGCGGGCGCTGTGGCGGAGCCATGATGGCGGCTGAATGAACACCGGGTCAGGGATGCTGGGGCAAACCTTGACTGGGTATTGACCGTTTGGGCTACGGAATTGCCATGGAGTTGTTCGAACAAGCTCAGGTGAGCAGGGCGCGTCCGAACCAGTCGTTCCGGTCCCGCACGCCGGGCAGGGCGAAGAAGTAGCCGCCGCCGAACGGCGAGATGTAGTCGACCAGCGGCTCCCCGGCCAGCCGCTTCTGCACGGTCTCGAACTGCCGGGCCAGGTCCTGCTGGTAGCAGCTGAACAGCAGGCCCATGTCGAGGTTGCCGTTGCTGTCCATGCCCCGGTCGTAGTTGTAGGCGCGGCGCAGGATCCGCTGCTCCGCGGTGGCCGTGGTGCGCGGGTTGGCCAGCCGGATGTGCGCGTCCAGCGGGATGACGTCGCCCTTCGGGTCGTCGGCGTAATCGGGCGTGTCGTGCTCGGCGTTGCCGTCCAGGGGCGCCCCGGACTCGCGGGAACGGCCGAACATCCGCTCCTGCTCGCTGAGCGAGACCCGGTCCCAGAACTCCACCAGCATGCGGATCAGCCGCACCACCTGGTAGCTGCCGCCGACCGCCCACTCCGGCTCGCCGGAGTCCTTGCCGACCCACACCAGCCGGTCCATCTCCCGGGCGCTGGTGGTCTCCGGGTTGGCGGTGCCGTCCTTGAAGCCCAACAGGTTGCGCGGGGTGCCGGACGGGCGGGGCGGACTGGTGAAGCCGTCCAGCCGCCAGCGGACCTGCATGCCGCCCCGGGTGTGCCGGGCGATGTCGCGCAGTGCGTGCAGCACGGTGTCGGTGTCGTCCGCGTGCAACTGCAAACTGAGGTCGCCGTGACACCACTCGGGCCGCAGGTCGTCGTCCGGGAAGGCGGGCATCTCCGTCAGCCGGCGCGGTCTCAGTTTCCCGAGCCCGTACCGGTCGTCGAAGAGCGAGCCGCCGACGCCGACGGTCACCGCCAGCGCACCGGACGGCAGTTGCTCCCCGAGGACGCCCGAGTCGGCGGGCGGGCCGGTGACCCCGACCGGGTCCGGGGTGCCGCCCGAGGTCAGGAAGCGGGCGCGGTCGGTGAGCGTGTGCAGCAGCTCGGTCAGCTCGGCGCGGCTCCCGGCGGTGACGTCGAAGGACGTGAACACCGTCGTCCGGCGGGGCGCGGCGATCGCGGACTGCTGGCGGGCGCCGTGGAAGGGAGCGATGGTGCTGGGGGTGGCGGGGTCCGTACCGGGGGCGGCCGCGCCGCCGGCGGCCAGCCCCGCGCCCGCGAGGGCCGCGCCGCGCAGGAACCCGCGGCGGCCCACTCCGCCCTTGCCGGCCGTCTCGTTCGTGCTCATACCGTCCTCCGCGGATCGCACAGGGTCGCCACCGACGCGAGCCGCTCCACCAGGTCGCCGAGGACCGCGTCGACGTCCTCGCGCTGCCGGTGGCCGAGCTTGCCGAGCGGTGTCCAGGCGCCGCCGTGCCCGAAGCCGTCGAGCACCGTGCCGGCCTGCTTCAACTCGCTCTCAAGACCGGCCAGATCCGCGTACCGGGTGGCCAGCAGCGGGTGCAGCCGGGACATGACCTCCACCGTGCCGTCGAGGTTGGCGCGGGCGGTGGCGAGGTTGCTGCCGCTGCCGTAGTCGGTACGGCCGGTCAGCTCGAACTGCACCGTGTTCTCCAGGATCTCGTGCGCCCGCAGCCCCAGTTGGGCGGGGTCCATCCGGGTCTGCGCCCAGTCGTCGCGCAGCGCGGTCACCGCCTTCACGAGGCCGGCCGCCGGGCCGCGCAGGCTGGCGGCGGACTCGCCGTGCCACAGGCCGTACTCGATCCGGTGGAAGCCGGTGAAGTCCTTGTCGTGCACCCCGCCGGGCAGCCCCGCGTCCGTGCCGTTGATCGCGCCGTCGGCGTCCCCGAAGGCGTCGTACGCCGCGCCCAGCCGCTCGTACTCCAGGTGCGCGGGCAGCCAGGCGGCGCGGGCGGCGGCCAGGTCGCCGCGGTCGACAGCGTCCCGCAGGGCCGTCGTCAGCCGCACGGTGTCGGACAGGCCGCCGCCGACCCACTTCTGGTAGGCGAGCGCGGGCGGGATCAGGTCGTGCTCGGTGACCGGGGCCGCGGCCGGGCCGCTGCGGCCCTTGCTGATACGGACTGTGGGCCCGGTGACGGCGTCGGCGTCGTCGGGCACGCACTTGAAGGCGTACGCGCCCTTGCCGAGCCGGACGGTCAGCTCCCGGGTCGTACCGGGCCCGATGTCCTCCACCTCGCCGTACACGGCCTGGCTCTTCGGGTCCTCCAGGAGGACCTCGGCGGCCCCGTCGGTCGGGTTGTGCAGGTCGAAGACCTGGACACCGGAAACCGGCGCGCTCCACCCCCGGCCGCAGCGGCTGGCGGACACCTCCACGGTGGTGTGCGGCAGCGCGGCCGGGTCGGCGTGTGCGGGGCGTGAGTCGTGCGTGAGCGCCAGAACTCCGGCCACCAGGCATACGACGGCGACACCGACGACCGCCCAGGGACGCAACGACCTCCAGCTGAGGCCGGACAACACCATCCCGAGCTCCCGGGGGTTCGTACCGTTCGTGATCGCCTCATGTTAGGCAGCCCTTTGTACTCGAACGGCCGTCCAGGGAAACCCATGACCAAGAGTTCCCTGCCGGTTCACCGGACCTCCGGGGAAGCTGCTCAGCCGGTACCGGGCTGGACCATCCTGAAGAAGGCGCGGGCACCGGCGCGCCGCGCGGACTGCCGCAGCCGTGCGTGCAGCGGACGGGAGGGAGCCGGGGCGGGCGTGCCTGCCGCCAGGCGTGGGAAGAGCGCCTCGGCGTTGCCGCGGTCGACGGCCGCGAGGGTGCCGGGGTCGACCCCGCTGTCCAGCCCGTTGGCGAAGTACTGGCCCGCCGCGGCCGGCGCGAACGGCCAGTCGCTGCCGAACAGGACGTGCCCGGGCCGGGCGAAGGCGAGCAGCGTGGGCAGGGCGGCCGGGCTGGAGGAGAGCGCGGTGTCGAAGTAGAAGCCGCGGAGGTCCTCCAGGATGTCCAGGGGGCTGCGCCCGGTGTCGGCCGCGAGCGCGACGGCCATGCGGTGGGAGGCGTACGGCACGAAACCGCCCGCGTGGCTGAGGACGAACCGGATGCGCGGGTACCGGCGCACGACGCCGTTGCGCACCAGGAGGTAGGCGGCACGGGTGGTGTCGAGGAGGAAGTCGGCGGCGAACGGCGGGATCCCGTCCACGGCGGGCCCGGGCAGCTCGGCCGGGTGGACGAACGCGACGGCGCCGTGCTCGTCCAGGACCCGCCACAGGGTGTCCTGGCCGTCGGCCCCGAGGTAGTCGCCGCCGGTGTTGGCGAGCAGGGTGACGCCGTCGGCGCCGAGTCCGGTGAGGGCGCGCTCGGCCTCCCGGGCGGCCGCGGCGGCGTCCGGCAGGGGCAGGGTGGCGAACCAGCCGAAGCGGCCGGGGTGTTCGGCGGCGAGCGCGGCGGAGAAGTCGTTCAGCCGCCGGGCCAGGGCGGCGGCCTCGCCGGGCTCGGCGAGGAAGCCGGTGCCCGGCGTGGAGACCGACAGGATCGCCGTCTCGGTGCCGAGCAGATCCATCAGCTCCAGCGCAGCCCCGGGACTCCACCCGGGCAGGGCGCGACCGCCCGCCTCGGTGATCCCGTGCCCGGCGAGGGCGTCTCGGTAGAAGGGCGGGACCAGGTGCTGGTGGACGTCGAGGCCGCCGGTGCCACTCGACCAGCAGGAGCCTCCCCGTGAGACGTCCGTCCGCCCCCTCCCGGCCCGCCTATCTCCAACTCGTGCGCGCGAGCGCCTGGTACGACCTCGTCGTCACGGCGGGATTCGCCACGCCCTGGACCTACGCCCTGGTCCATGACTCTCTGTCGTCGATGGGCGGGGCGCTCGGGCTGGGCGTCCTGCCCGCGCTCGATCCGATGCAGACCCTCTACGCGAACCTGATGGGTTCGGTCGTGGTGGTCTGGGCGCTCCTGCGGATCGTCAGGCCGCTGCCGTCGCACGGACTGTTCGACGGCGCGGCCCGTGTCCTGTTCGCCACCTGGCAGGCGTACGCGCTGGGCCATGGCGCGCCGCGGCTGCTGTGGCCCTTCCTCGCGATGGAGGCGGCCTTCGGCCTCGCCCAGCTGTGGCCGGGGTGGTGGACCCGACGGACCGGGCGCGGCCTCGCCTCGCACCCGATCGGCCGGCGGGCCGGTGCACACGGATGCGACACCCCCTAGCCCAACGGCCTGCCCGCGTCGTCCGTCGCCGCGAGGATGCGGCGGCCGATCTCGTGCAACTGCCGGACCTGGGACCGGGTCAGCGGATCGAGGACCATCCGGCGTACGGCCGCCACGTGCCCGGGTGCCGAGTCGACGACCTTCTCCCAGCCGGCGTCCGTCAGTGTCGCCACGGTGAAGCGGACGTTGTCCGGATCCGGCTCCCGGCGCAGCCAGCCCCGGTCCTCAAGCCGCTTGGCGACATGGGAGAGCCGGGACAGCGAGCCGTTGGCGAACATCGCCAGTTCGCTCATCCGCAGGTTCCGGCCGGGTGCCTCGGAGAGTCCCGCCAGCACCCGGTACTCGAAGTGACTGATTCCCGCGTCCCGCTGCAACTGCGCGTCCAGCTCCGCCGGCAGCCGGACCAGCACCCCGGCCAGAACGAGCCAGCACTGCGTCTCGTCATCCGTCAGCCAGCGAGGCTCGGGAGTGTCCATGGGAAGAGGCTAGCTTGACGGCTCAAGTGTCCATACCCATGGGTAGGTTATCGCTGCGAGGACCTGACCAGCCCGGCTTGCCCGGCGAGTGGCCTTCAAGTCCCCGTCGGTCACCGTCTGTTCACGCGTGTCATGGACGGAGGGGCAGTCATTGAGGGGCGAACGGCCGCTGTCCGGCCGGATCGTCCGCCCCGGCCCCGTCAGCGACGTTACCGACGGTCACGCCGCACCCGGCGGGAGCGACCGGCGTGGCCGACCGCACGCTCGCTCCCGGCGGCCCGGAGATCGCACGCTACCGGCTACCGGCTACCGGCTGACGGCCGGCGCCGACACCGGCGGACTCCGCTTCTTCGGCGCCCCCTTCGTCACCTTCGTCACCGTCGGCCGCCGCGCCCGGCCGTCGGCCACGGCGGCTCAGGCGCGTGCCGGTCGGTGTCCTGCGACGGGTCGGCGTGCCGTGGACGGAACGGGCACGAGAAGATCGTCCGTGACCCACGCGTCCACCCGACCCCGGAAGGAACCGACGAGATCATGCGCCTCATCGTGCCCCGCGGCCCGGCGGAGGTGTCCGGATGACCGGCGCCGAGGAACACGTCCTGCTGCACGTCGACGGACGGGCCGCGCACCTCACGCTCAACCGGCCGAAGGCCATCAACGCGCTGACCCACGCGATGGTGCGCCGCATCGACGAGGCGCTCACCGCCTGGGAGCACGACCCGGCCGTCCGGACCGTCGTCATCACCGGAGCGGGGGAGCGCGGCCTGTGCGCGGGCGGCGACATCCGCGCCGTCCACGACGACGCCCGCGACGGCGACGGGTCGGCCGCGGCCGCGTTCTGGCGGGACGAGTACCGGCTCAACGCCCGCATCGCCCGGTACCCGAAGCCGTACGTCGCCGTGATGGACGGCATCGTGATGGGCGGCGGGGTCGGTGTCTCTGCCCACGGCAGCGTCCGGATCGCCACCGAGCGGTCGCGGATCGCCATGCCCGAGACCGGGATCGGCTTCGTGCCCGACGTCGGCGGCACCTACCTGCTCGGCCGCGCGCCCGGCGAACTCGGCACCCATCTCGCCCTGACCGGCGCCCAGATCGGCGCCGCCGACGCGATGCTGTGCGGACTCGCCGACCACTACATGCCCTCCGGCTCGCTCAGGGCGTTCGTCGCCGACCTCGCCACCCTGGCCGTGCCCGAGGCGCTCGCCCGGCAGGTCCGGCAGGCGCCGGACGGGGAGTTGGCCGGGCACCGGGCGTGGATCGACGCCTGCTACCCGGCCGGCACGGTCGAGGAGATCGTCCAGCGGCTGCTCGCGCACGGCGACCCGGCGGCGAAGGAGACCGCGGACACCCTGCTCGCCAAGTCGCCCACCGCCCTGAAGGTCACGCTGGAGGCGCTGCGCCGGGCCCGGCAACTCGGCTCGCTGGAACGGGTCCTGGACCAGGAGTACCGCGTCTCCTGCGCGACCCTCGCGACCCCCGACCTGGTGGAGGGCATCCGTGCCCAGGTCGTCGACAAGGACCGCACCCCGCACTGGTCCCCGGGCACCCTCGCCGAGGTCACCGCCGCGGACGTCGACCGTTTCTTCGCCCCGCTCGGCGAGCGCGAACTGGGCCTCGTCCCACCCGTCTGAGCCGTCCCACCTGCCGCCCACCTGGCGCGAGATGAAGATCACGCCTGGTGGTGCGGTCTTGGCCGTGCTCCTGACACGCGGTACGGTCTGTCCGATATCGACGACGGCGAGACGGAAGCCGGTGGAAATCCGGAACGGTCGCGCCACTGTATGCGGGGGCCCCAGGGCAGCTCGTGAGTCAGACCCGTGGCCGTCGTCCTGTGCACCACCGAGATGGGACGCGAACTCCCAGAGGAGGTCCTGCCATGGCGCAGACCGTCGCTCCGCCGACAGCCACCACCCCCGCCGTTCCCGCGAAGCTGCCGCTTTCCGCGATAGCTCCCTGGGCGGTGTTCTTCGGCATCCTGATGCTGATCCTGCTCTACTTCGTCGGCGCCGAACAGGGCGCCACCTCCGTGTTCAGCGGCACGGACGTCCACGAGTGGGTGCACGACGCCCGCCACCTGCTCGGCTTCCCCTGCCACTGACGCGAGGGGCGCCGTACCACCCATGAACTCCGCAACGGTCCGGAACCTCCTGGTGCGGGGCATGCTCGCCGGCCTGGCCGCCGGCCTGCTCGCCCTCGTCGTCGCCTACCTCCTCGGTGAGCCGAACGTCGACAAGGCCATCAGCTTCGAGGACGCCCACTCGCGCGAGCACGAGATGGAGGTCGTCTCCCGCTCCCTGCAGTCCACCGCCGGCCTGGCCACCGGTGTCCTGGTCTACGGGGTCGCCTTCGGCGGTATCGCCGCCCTGGCCTACTGCTTCGCCCTCGGCCGCGTCGGCCGCTTCTCGCCGCGGGCGACCGCGCTGCTGCTGTCCGGCTGCGCGCTGACCGCCGTGTACGTGGTGCCGTTCCTGAAGTACCCGGCCAACCCGCCGTCGGTGGGCGACCCGGACACCATCGGCAAGCGGACCACGCTGTACTTCCTGATGATGCTGCTCGGCGTGCTCCTCGCAGTCGCCGCCACCATCCTCGGCAAACGGCTCCAGCCGCGGCTGGGCACCTGGTGGGCGACCGTCCTTGCGGTGGTCGCGTTCGGCGTCCTCATCGGGCTGGCGTACCGGTTCCTGCCGGTCGTCAACGAGGTGCCGAAGGACTTCCCGGCCACCCTGCTGTGGCGGTTCCGGCTCTCGGCGCTCGCCATCCAGGTGGCGCTGTGGGGCGGATTCGGCCTGCTGTTCGGCGAGTTGGCCGACCGCGTCCTCAACCCGAGGCCGGCGAAGGCGCCGGCCGCCGCGCGCACGGTACCCGCGGCACACTGACCGACTCCGCGGCACACCGAACGACATGCGAGGGCCCCCGGGAACCCTTGAGTTCTAGTGGTCGTTGCAACACCCCAGTTCAAGGGGTGCGATGGACTTCGAGATTCGCAAGGACAGGAAGCCTGGGGGCGGGAAGCTGACCCGGGAGCGGGCCGCATACTTCCAGCTCATGGAGCAGGGTTACAGCACCCGGGAAGCGGCCCGTATCGTCGGGATCAACCTCCGCACGGGCAAGAGGTGGCGGAACGGCCGGCGTGCCTCCGGCGACAGCAAGGCGGTTTCTCCGATCTATCAGGGGACCGGGCAGATGTCTGTCTACCCGGAGTCGGAGGGGCCGCCTCGGCCGTCGCACTATCTCCAGGAGCATGACCGCATCCACATCGCCGACCGGTTGCGTGAGAAAGCATCCGTCCGGCAGATCGCTGGCGAACTGGGCCGCAGCCCGTCCACCATCAGCCGCGAGATACGCCGCAACCGCCGGGCCATGCCCAAGGGTGGATGGAGTTACCAGCCCTTTCACGCTCACCGCCGCGCCGAACGACGCCGTCCCCGGCCCAAGGCGGGCAAGATCGGCCAGAACGCCGAGCTGCGGGACTTCATCCAGAACCACCTCGCGATGCGGTGGAGCCCGGAGCAGATCTGCCAGGCTCTGCGGACCCGCTTCCCCGACCGTCCGGAGATGCACGTGGTCCACGAGACGATCTACCAGGCCCTTTACGTCCAGGGCCGCGGAGAACTCCGCCGCGAGCTGACCCGGGCGCTGCGGACCGGCAGGGCTATGCGGCGCCCGAACCGTCACGCCGACAGGCGGATCAACCGGCCGGTCAAGAACATGATCATGATCAGCGAGAGGCCTGCGGAGGTGGCCGACCGGGCCGTTCCGGGCCACTGGGAGGGCGACCTCATCATCGGCAAGAACGGCCAGTCAGCCATCGGTACTCTCGTCGAGCGCTCCACCCGCTACCTGATGCTCGTGCACCTCCCGGACGGCCACAGCGGCCTCGCGACCCGCAACGCGCTCGCCGCGACCGTCCAGACCCTCCCGCGGCACCTCTGGCGGTCCCTGACCTGGGACCAGGGCTCGGAGATGTCCGCCCACCGGGCCTTCACCGTCGCCACCGACGTCCCGGTCTACTTCTGCGACCCGGCCAGCCCCTGGCAGCGCGGCTCCAACGAGAACACCAACGGCCTGCTGCGGCAGTACTTCCCGAAAGGCACCGACCTGGCCGCCCACACTCCCCAGGACCTGGCGGCCGTCGCCGCCGAACTCAACAGCCGCCCACGCAAAACGCTCGGCTGGGAAACCCCAGCCGAGCGCCTCGCTAAGCTCCTGGCCACAGCCAGTTGATCACCTGTGTTGCAACGACCCCTGGAATCCGCCACCGTCCGGGGGCCTCGCGCGTTCGCCGTCCCGGCCTCACGTGCCGGCGAACGGTCCCACCTTCACCGACAGCTCCGTCGAGCCCTTGAGCGGCAGCGAGAGGGTGCGGAAGCCGTTGGCCCGGTCGCGGATGCAGTCCAGGTAGTCGGGCTCGGCGTTGTCGTTCATCACCGGCGCACCCGGGCGCAGTTGCGGTGCGACGGTCTCCATGACCTGGCGGGCCAGCGAGGGGCCCGAGTCGACCGGCCAGCCGTCGATGAGCGCGAAGTGCAGCGGACTGGTGGCGTGCTCGGTCGACATCCCGAACCCCTCGATTCCTGCGGTCAACACCATCGATACGGTCTGTGAAGTATCACGATATATCGATGATGGGGTCTGTGGTTCCCCTGCGGGTGCCGGCGTGCGCATTCAATGCTTGCGGGTGTCCGGCCGACGGGGCCGTATCCTGCGGGTCGTGACGGCGACTTATGTACTGGACGGCACCGCGATCAGGACCCTGGAGGACTTCTGGCGGGTGATCGGCGAGGCGGTCAACGGGCCCGGCGGTTACTTCGGCCGTAACCTCGACGCGTTCGCCGACTGTCTCAGCGGCGGCTTCGGCACGCCCGACGACGGCGACTACGTCTTCGAGTGGCGCGACCACGAGACGTCCCGCGCCCATCTGGGCCATGCGGAGACCGCCCGCCAACTGGAAATCCGGCTCGCCCGCTGCCACCCGACCAACCGTGGGGCCGTCGCGGCGGAGTTGGCCGAGGCCCGTGCCGGACGCGGGGCCACCGTCTTCGACTGGCTGGTCGGCATCTTCGAAGAGCGGGCCCCGGACGCGCTACGACTGCTGTGAACCCGCCGTGAACCCGCCGTGTCTTCGGCGCGCGACCGGTGCCGCACTCGCGTCCGCGGCCGCAGACAAGGAAAGATGGGCGGCGAGCGATCGATCAACGACTGCGGAGGAAGTGGACTCATGCCGCATGAGCGAGCGGGCCGGCCGGCGGCTCCGGAGGACCTCGTCGACGTGGCCCGGCTGGTCACGGCCTACTACGCGCTGCACCCCGACCCGTCCGACCCGGCCCAGCGGGTGGCGTTCGGCACCTCGGGTCACCGCGGATCGTCGCTGGCGACCGCGTTCAACGAGGACCACATCGCCGCCACCAGCCAGGCCATCTGCGAGTACCGCAGCGGCCAGGGCACCGACGGCCCCCTCTTCCTCGGCGCCGACACCCACGCCCTGTCCGAGCCCGCCAAGGTCACCGCACTGGAGGTCTTCGCGGCCAACGGCGTGACCGTCCTCATCGACAGCGCCGACGGCTACACCCCCACCCCCGCCGTCTCGCACGCCGTCCTCACCCACAACCGGGGCCGTACGACCGGCCTCGCGGACGGCGTCGTGGTCACCCCCTCGCACAACCCGCCCGCCGACGGCGGCTTCAAGTACAACCCGCCCAGCGGCGGCCCCGCCGCCTCCGACGCCACCTCCTGGATCCAGGACCGCGCCAACCAGATCATCGCGGGCGGGCTGAAGGACGTACAGCGCGTCCCGTACGAGCGCGCGCTCGCCGCGCCCACCACCGGCCGGTACGACTTCCTCGGCACCTACGTCGACGACCTCCCCAGCGTCCTCGACCTCGACGCGGTCCGGGCGTCCGGGCTGCGGATCGGCGCCGACCCGCTCGGCGGCGCCTCCGTCGCCTACTGGGGCCGGATCGCCGAACGGCACGGGCTCGACCTCACCGTGGTCAACCCGTACACCGACCCCACCTGGCGGTTCATGACGCTGGACTGGGACGGCAAGATCCGCATGGACTGCTCGTCGCCGTACGCGATGGCCTCGCTGATCGAGAAGCGCGCCGAGTTCCGCGTCGCCACCGGCAACGACGCCGACGCCGACCGGCACGGCATCGTCACCCGCGACGCCGGCCTGATGAACCCCAACCACTACCTGGCCGTGGCCATCTCCTACCTCTACCGCCACCGCGACCGGTGGCCGGCGAGCACCGGCATCGGCAAGACCCTCGTCTCCTCCTCGATGATCGACCGGGTCGCCGCCGACCTCGGCCGGCAGTTGGTCGAAGTGCCCGTCGGGTTCAAGTGGTTCGTGGACGGACTGGCCGGCGGCGCCATCGGGTTCGGCGGCGAGGAGTCGGCCGGCGCCTCCTTCCTGCGCCGGGACGGCTCGGTGTGGACCACCGACAAGGACGGCATCCTGCTCGCCCTGCTCGCCTCCGAGATCACGGCCGTGACGGACAAGACCCCCTCCGAGCACTACGCCGACCTCACCGCCCGCTTCGGCGAACCCGCCTACGCCCGCATCGACGCCCCCGCCTCCCGCGAGGAGAAGGCCCTCCTCGCCCAGCTCTCCCCGGCCCAGGTCGCCGCCGAGACCCTGGCGGGGGAGCCGGTCACCGCCGTCCTCACCGAGGCACCGGGCAACGGCGCGGCGATCGGCGGGATCAAGGTGACCACCCAGAACGCCTGGTTCGCGGCCCGCCCGTCCGGCACCGAGGACGTCTACAAGATCTACGCCGAGTCCTTCCGGGGCCCCGACCACCTGGCCCGGGTACAGGAGGAGGCCAAGGCGGTGGTGAACACCGCACTCGGCGGCTGACGACGGAGGCGGCCCGGTGCCGGGCCGTCAGGTCGCGAAGGTGCGGCGGCCGGCCCGGGCCTCGGCCAGGTCCGCCGCCGCCCGGCGGGCGTTCGCCGCGAGGTGGGCCGATCCCCAGGCGTGCGCGGTGCGTTCGGCCAGCGCATAGCCCTCGGCCGCCGCCCGGTCCTCACCGAGAAGCCGCTGCAGGTCGGCGAGGGCGTGCGCGAGCGGACGGCTCGCGTACACCGCGCCCGCCGCGCCCGCCAGCTGGTCCCGCAGCGGGAGCAGGTGCCCGAGAAGGGCGGCCGCCGAGTCGCGGTCCCGGTGGAGCACGGCGAGCTGGGCGCGGAAGTCGAGCTCCAGGCCGTAGAGATGGTCCTGCAGCGGCTCCGGGGACACGGGTACGGCCAGGGCCTCGTCGAGCCTGCCCAGCCGGGCCAGGACCAGCGCCCGGACCACCGCGACCGGAGCACCGGCGGACTCGTACACGGCACGGACCACCGGCTCGATCTCGGCCGCCCGGCCCTGGACGAGCCGTATGTTGATCAGCGCCAGCGCGCGCACGCCGGTGGCGTGGTGGGCGCCCACCTGCTGCAGCAGGGCGTCCGCCTCGGCGTAGGCGGCCTCCGCCGCCTCGAAACGCCCGGCCACGGTGGCCAGCATCGCGGAGGTCGCGGCGCTGAGCCCCTGCGCCCACACCATGCGGTAGCGGCGGGCGAGGACCAGACCCTCCGCGGTGTGCCGCTGCACGGCCGCGGGGTCGTTGCGGGCGGCGGCGGTCATCGCGTCCAGGTTCTCGCAGACCCAGCGGTAGGCGGGCAGGTCGTGGGCGTGGGCGAGATCGCGCAGTTCGGCGGTGAGCGACGGCCGGGTGCCGGTCCGGGTCTCGTGCGGCAGCAACCGCGCCGAGGTCATCAACGCGGCGGCCATCAGGGAGGGTTCGCCGTCGGCGCGGGCGAGCGCCAGCTGGTCGCGGGCCGCCTCCAGGGCCCGGGGCGGGTCCTCGGCGGCGACCGCGTCGACAAGGGCCTGCAGGACCCGGGCCCGGGTCGGGCCGTCAAGGCCGGGATCGGCCGCGAGCCTTTCGAGACGGGCCAGCGCGGTCCGGTCGTACCGTCCTTCGAGGCGGCTGCGCCAGGCCGCGGGCTCGGTCCACACCCCGTACACGGCCGCGACCAGGTCGCCCCGGTCGGCCTGTTCGGCGAGTTCCACCGCGCGCTGCCGGGTGCGCCGGGCCGTGTCCGTGGCGCCGGTCCGCACCTGCGCCCCGAGCAGCCGTACCAGCAACTCGATCAGCCGGTCGGGCGGCGCGTCGTCGCCGGTGGTCGCCGTGTGGGTGTCGATCGCCTGCTGGATCAGGGCGACGGCGACGTCGTGGGCGTAGCGCCGCTCGGCGGCCTCGGCCGCCCGCAGCGCGTAGTCCACGGCGAGCGGGGCGTCCGCCGCGCTGCCGGAGTGCGCGAAGTGATGTGCCAGGGCGGCGAGTTCGGCGGGACGGTGGTGGCGCAGGAGGCGCGCGACCCGGGCGTGCAGCCGGGAGCGCCGGGCGCCGGACAGGTCGGCGTAGACGGTGTCCCGGACCAGGGCGTGCACGAACCGGACGCGGCCCGGCCCGGGCTCGGCGAGCAGGCCGGCGGCCAGCGCCGCGTCGAGGCCCTCCAGCACCTGTTCCTCGTCCGCCTCGGCGGCGTCCACGAGCAGCGCGACCTCGGCCTCCAGGCCCAGCACGGCGGTGAGTTGTACGACGGACCGGGCGGCGGCGGGCAGCAGGGCGAGGCGCCGGCGCAGCACGTCACGCACGCCCTGGGGGACCTCGGAGACCGCGACCAGGGCGCCCTCGTCGGCCAGGAGACGGGCGCTCTCCAGGACGTAGAACGGATTGCCGCCGGTGCGCTCGGCCAGCGCCGTCACGGTCGCCGGATCCACGGGCGTCCCGCAGACGGCGTCGACGAGGGTGGCGGTGTCCTCCGGGGTCAGGCCGCCGAGCGTGATCCGGTGCGGGGCGGCCGGGGCGAGCTGGGCGAGGGTCTTGAGCAGGTGTTCGCCGACCTCGGTGGGCCGGTAACCGGCGACGGTGAGCAGGGGCACCCCGGTGACGGCGGCCGCCGCCTCGACCAGGGCGAGGGTCTCGGCGTCCGCCCGGTGCAGGTCCTCCAGCAGGACGGCGAGGGGCGCCCGGGAGGCCGCGTCGCGCAGCCAGGCGGCGAAGGCGCGGTGCATGCGGAAGCGGCCGGCGGTGGCCTCGGACTGGGTCGGGCCTGCCGTGCTCTCCGGCTCCCGCAGCAGCACCGCCAGCTCCTCCGGGCGGGCCGGGGGCACCTCGCGGGCGAGCGCGCCGAGCGCCTCCACCCAGGCCCAGGCGGGCGGTGCGCCCTCGTACTCGGGGCAGCGCCCGATCACCACCCGCCAGCCCGCCTCCCGCAGCCCGGCGGCGGCCCGGTCGAGGAACGCGGACTTGCCCGCCCCGGCCGCGCCCGTGACCAGCACCAGGCCGCCCGTCTGCCGTGCGGCCCGGGCCGCCCCGTCCAGGCTCCGCAGTTCCGGGCCCCTGCCGACGAACAGTCCGCGCCCGGTGCGCGCGGCGAGTTCGGCGACGGGCTCGGCCTCGGGCACGGCCGCACGCAGCACGTCGAGCCGCCCGTTGAGCACGGCGTGCTCCAGCTCCCGCAGGGCGGGTCCGGGATCGCAGCCGAGTTCGGCGCGCAGCACGGCGGTGGCCCGGCGCAGCGCGGCGAGGGCGTCGGCCCGCCGGCTGCAGGCCCAGTGGGCGAGGGCGAGCAGCCGCCAGCCCTCCTCGCGCAGCGGGCTGTCCCGGACGAGCGACCCGGCGTCGGCCGCGGCCTGTGCCGCCCGGCCGGTGCGCAGGTCCGCGGCCACGGCGAGTTCCCGGGCCTCCGCGCGCAGCCCGGTCAGCCGGGCCACCTCGACGGCGGCCCACTCCTCGTCCGCGTGCTCGGCGAAGGCCGGTCCCTGCCACCAGTCAAGCGCCTCGGCGAGCAGCCGCCGGGCCTCCTCGGGCGGGGCGGTACGGGCGCGCCCGATCCAGGTCTCGAACCGCCAGGCGTCCACCGCGTCCCCGGCCAGCCGCAGGGCGTATCCGGGCGCCGCGGTGACCAGGACGGTGGCCGGGGCCCGCGGCGGCCGCCCCGGTTCCAGCGTCCGGCGTAGGTTGGACAGGTAGGCGTGCAGCGACACGGCGGCCTTGGCCGGCGGCTCGCCCCGCCACAGCGCGTCCGTCATCCGGTCGACCGGTACGACACCGCCGCGGGCCGCGACCAGCAGCCCCAGCACGGCACGCTGCCGCGGAGCACCCAACTCGACGGTTCTCCCGGCGACTTCGGCACTCAGCGGACCCAGGACTCGCAAACGCAGCACGGCGCGGGAATCTACCCGAGCGCTGCATCGATCCTGTCAACAGATGTTGAACGTGCGCTGTACGGGGCCGCCGGGCTGACCGTCGTCCCGCCGCCGAGGCGGGCGCCAAGCCGGTCGCCAAGCGGACACCAAGAGGGCTGGGCAACGGTGGGCGGCTGACGTACACACCAGATCGTTGGAGCAGGAAAGCGTGTCCCTCAACAGCAGTCACGGCGCCTCCGCCACCGCAGAGCGTCCTCATACCCACGAAATGGTCGTGGTCCACCGGGTCTTCCGCCGCGAGTCGGCGCTGCTGCCCCGGCTGGTGCGCGCGGTGCCCGACGGCGACCGGGCCCGCGCGGTACGGGTCGCCGCCGCCCTGCGCGACTACACCCTCGGCCTGCACCACCATCACCACGCCGAGGACGAGCTGATCTGGCCGCTGCTGCGGGCCCGGGCCGCGCACGACGAGGCGCTGGTGGAGCGGATGACGGAGCAGCACGAGGCGATCGACCGCACCCTGGCGGCGGTCACCGAGTGGCTGCCCCTGTGGGAGCGGTCCGGAGACCGGATACCCGGCGAGGAACTGGCGCTGGCGCTGGACGCGCACCGGATCGCGCTCCTGGACCACCTCGACGAGGAGGAACGCTCGGTGCTGCCGCTGATCGCCGAGCATCTGACCGTCCCGGAATGGGAACTGGTCGGACAGCGCGGCCTGGAAGGGCTGCCGAACAACAAGCGCCTGCTGGCCCTCGGCGCGATCCTGGAGGAGGCCACCCCCGAGGAGAGCGCCTTCTTCCTGGGCAAGGCCCCGCTGATCGGCCGGCTGCTCTGGCAGGCCGTCGGACGCCGTCAGTACGCTGCCTACTGCCGGACCATGCGCGCCCCGCTGGACGGAGAGTAGACCATGGCCCTCCTCGACTCCGCCCCGCTCGACGTCCTGGACGCCTACCGGACCTGCGAGTTCGCCACCCTGGGCCGGGACGGCACCCCGCTCGCCTGGCCGACCGCTGTGCGGCGCCGCCCGGACGGGACACTGCTGCTCAGCACCTCCCTGGCGTTCGCGCAGAAGGCGCTGAACATCCGCCGGGACGGCCGCGTCGCCCTGCTCTTCTCCGACCCCACCGGCAGCGGCCTGGAGAAGGCCCCGCAGATATTCGTCGGCGGCCACGCCGACTGCCCCGACGAGATCATGACCGGGCCGCAGGGCGCCGAGGACTACTGGCGGATGCTGTTCGAACGGCAGCCGCACAGCAGGTCGTACGTCACGGCACCGATGCGGCTGGTGATGGACTGGTACTACCTGCGGCTGCTGATCACCGTGACGCCCGACCAGGTCGTCGTACGACCGCCGTTGCCCGTGTCCGACGTGTCCGACGTACCCGCGGCGGCGGCCGGTGACCTGGTGGGCGCCGCGCAGCTCGCCCGCTTCCCGACCGCGGTGCTCGCCGCGCGCGACGCCTCCGGGGCGCCGGTGCTGGCCCGCACCCGGCCGGTGCCCGCGGGCGAGGGGTTCGCCGTGGACGTACCGGCCGACTGCCCGGCCGCTCCGGGCCCCGCCGCCCTGCTGGTGCACCGGCACGACGAACGCCTCAACCACATGCACAACGCGCTCGTACGCGGCGAACTGCGCGAGAGCGGCTCCGGCCTGCTGCTGGTCCCCACCAAGGTGGTGGAGCCGATGGGATCGGGCCGGGTCAGCGACGCGGTGAGCGTGCTCCGCACCACGAAGCGGGCCACCGACCGCTATCTGCACCGCCGCGGCCTGTCCCGGCCGCAGGTGGAATGGCGGGAGTTCAGGGCGCTCGCCCAGGAGGCGCGACGGCGCGACGGCGCCTGATCCGGGTGCGGGGCTCCGGGCCGTCCCCGCCAGGACGGCCCGGAGGCGCCCGTCAGCGCGGGGACGCGTTGCAGGTGACGTCCGCATTCGCAGTGGGGCGACCTCCGGCCGAAGCCTGCGGCGGATCTCCGCCGCCTACGTCGACCGGCACTCCGCGAGCCGCTTCTCAAGGAACCTGCGCTCGGCCGCGTTCTCCACCAACTCCAGTGCCCGCTCGTACGAGTCGGCCGCCTCGCGCATACGGCCCATGCGGCGCAGCAGGTCGGCGCGGGTCGCGGGGAGCAGGTGGTAGTCGGCCAGGTCGTCCTTCGCCTCCAGCTCTGCCACCAGGGCGAGCCCCGCCTCCCCGCCCTCGGCCATGCCCACGGCGACCGCGCGGTTGAGCCGGACCACGGCCGAGGGGACGTACCGCTGGAGCTCGCCGTAGAGGCCGGCGATGTCGGCCCAGTCGGTGTCGGCGGCTGCCGGTGCGGTGGTGTGACAGGCCGCGATGGCGGCCTGGATCTGGTAGGGCCCGGGACGGCCCCGGCGCAGCGCGCCCTCCAGGAGCGCGGTGCCCTCGTCGATCTCGGCGCGGTCCCAGGCCGTGCGGTCCTGGTCCTCCAGGGTCACCAGGTCGCCGGCCGCGTCCACCCGGGTGTCCCGGCGGGCGTCGTGCAGCAGCAGAAGCGCGAGCAGCCCGACGACCTCCGGTTCGTCGGGCATCAGCCCGGCCAGCAGCCGGGCCAGCCGGATCGCCTCGGCGCACAGGCCGGTCCGCATCAGGCCGGCGCCGGCCGTGGCCGCGTACCCCTCGTTGAACAGCAGGTAGAGCACGCCGAGGACACCCGTCGTGCGTTCGGGCAGCAGATGCGCGGGCGGTACCCGGTACGGGATACCGGCGTTGCGGATCTTCCGCTTGGCCCGCACCAGCCGCTGCGCCATCGTCGCCTCGGGGACGAGGAAGGCGCGGGCGATCTCCGGCGTGGTCAGCCCCGCCAGGGTGCGCAGCGTCAGGGCGACCCGGGCCTCGATGGGCAGCGCCGGGTGGCAGCAGGTGAAGACCAGCCGCAGCCGGTCGTCCGCCACCCCGCTGTCGTCGCCCTCGTGGTCCGGGTCGTACGGCCCCTCGTCCCGTGCCGGCACCGCCGCCTCCCGCAGCTTCCGGGCCCCCACCGCCTCTCTGCGCAGCACGTCCAGGGCGCGGTTGCGGGCGGTCGTGGTCAGCCAGGCGCCCGGGCGGCCCGGCACGCCGTCGCGCCGCCACCGCTCCAGCGCCTGGGCGAAGGCGTCCTGCGCGCACTCCTCGGCGAGGTCCCAGTCGCCGGTCACCCGGATCAGGGTGGCGACGACCTGGGCCCACTCCGCGCGGAAGGCGGCGGCGACGGCCTCCGCGACCTCGTCCGTGGTGCTCACTCCCAGACCGGCCGTACCTCTACCGAGCCGCCGGCGAGCGCCGCGGGGTGCCGGGAGGCCAGCGTGATCGCCTCGTCGAGGTCGGCGACCTCGATGACGTCGAAGCCCGCGATGTACTCCTTGGTCTCGGCGAACGGCCCGTCGCTCAGCAGCACTTCGTCCCCCTGGACCCGGACGGTCGTCGCGTCGGCGGCGGGCCGCAGCCGGGCACCGCCCCTGACGACGTCCCGGGTACGGACCTCGTGGATGTACGAGGTGAAGCGCGGGTCCTCGGCGATCTCGGCGGGGCTGAGCTCCGCACCGCCCACGGGTGTGCAGATGAACATGACGTACTTCATGACGGCTTCGCCTCCAGCGGCACCGAGACGTGTTCATGGGCGATCAGCCAGCTGAAACCGGTGTCCCGGTAGCCGGTGGTCACACGCACCACCCGGTCCAGGGGCTCCCCGGTCACCCGGGTGCCGTGGATCCGGACGAGGGCGTGGCTGTAGGTGCTGCCCTCCCCGGGGCGCACGCGGAGTTCGAGCACCTCGCGGTGCACGGGCCCGCTCAGCGTCGCGAACCACGCCTCGACCGCCTTGCGCAGCGCGCCGATTCCGGACTGCACCTCTGCACCGGCGGGCCCGAAGACCTCCACGTCGGGCGCGTAGCAGGCCGTCATCCGGTCGATGTCCCGGTCGCGGGCGGCCTCCGTCAGTTCGGCGTCGATCCGGCGGACGGCCGTCTCGGCGTCCTCCATGAGCCCCTCGTCCCAGAACGGGCGCACCTCCATCGCCCCGATGGTCGCCACCGGGTGCCCGGCGGCGACCCGCACGGCCTCCTCCAGGCTGTCGCAGTCGACGACGTCGAACCCGGCCACGTACTCCTTCGTCTCCGCGAACGGCCCGTCGGTCCGCAGCACCTCCCCGTCGCGCACCCGCACGGTGACCGCCCGGTCCGGCAGCTGCAGCCGGTGGCCGTACAACCGGACCCCGCGGCGGACACCGTGCTCCTCCACCCAGGGTTCCACCGGCGCCATCCCGGACGCGTCGGCGGTGTCGTCGCCGCAGACCAGCAACATGTACTTCATGGTTCCTCCCGGTCCTCAAGAGCTTCCTGCATCCCACCGACGAACGGAGCCGGCCGGAATCGACACCCCGGCGGAACCCGATGCCGGCGCTCCGGTCCGCTGCCGCCTCACGACGGTCCCCACAGGCCGTGCCCCCGGCCCAGGATGCCGTGCGGGTCGTGGACGCTCTTGGCCTTGGCGAGGGTGCTCCACTGGCTGCCGTAGTGCTCCCGCCAGTCGGCGGGGGACATCGGCAGCGCGTTGGCCGGATAGGCGACCGCCCCCTTGGCCCGCGCGTACGCGTACGCCGTGCGGTTGGCGGCCACCATCGGGTCGGCCGTGCCGGGGGCCGCGGTGCGCAACAGGGCGAGCAGATGGACGACCTCACCGCGCGGGCGGCGGAACAGCGGGGCCCGCAGGGTGCGGGTGAGCAGGGGGTAGAGCAGGACCAGGCCGCCCGCGCGCAGGTCCCGGAAGCCGGGGTCGGCAAGGATGGCGGTCACGACGGACGCGGCGGTGTCCTCGGGGAGCAGCAGGTTCAGCCAGGGATGCGGGTGCCCCCACTCGCCGGTGGCGCGCAGGATCTCCTCGTCGGCGGCGACCCGGTTCGCGAACTCGGCGTATCCGAGGTCCGTGCTCTCGGCGGCGGCGAAGGAGAGGTCACCGAGGAGGGCCTCGTCGTCGGGCGGGGTCGGCCCCTGGTGGGCGGTCACGGCCTCGACCATGTAGGTCCAGCCGCCGCCGGTGTCCTCCGCGGTGTCCTCGGCGGGGCGGGCCTGGCCTTCGAGATAGTCGAAGCGCCGGTCCGTCGCCAGCAGGTGCTGGTCGGCCAGGTAGGCGTCGAGGTCGGGGTAGTACAGGCAGTAGCGGCGCACCAGGGCCGGTGCGGGGGACAGGCGCAGGGTGGCCCGGACGATGACGGCCACCTGCCCCAGGCCGGCCAGGACCGCGTGGAAGAGGGCGCCGTGGCGTTCCGGCGAGCAGACCAGGTGCTCGCCGGCGCCGGTCACCACCTCCAGCTCCAGCACCGAGTCCGCGACCAGGCCGTGCCGGTGACTGGCGCCGCCCAGCCCGCCCACGCTGAGCACGCCGCCGACGCCGGCACCGAGGTAGTCGGTGAGCACGGGCGGGGTGAGCCCGTACGGCAGGGTCGCCGCGAGCACGTCCCGCCACAGCGCCCCCGCCCGGACCTCCACCCGGTCCCCGGCCACCGGCCCGACCGCACTCAGCTCGCGCAGGTCGAGGACGATCCCGCCGCGGGCCTGGCCCTGGCCGCACATCGAGTGACCGCCGGCCCGTGCCGCCACCGGGATCCCGCGCGGCCCGGCATACGCCAGCGCATCCCTGACCTCGGCCGCCGACCGGGGCCGCAGCACGCCCAGCGGCGGTGCGCTCACCAGGTGGCCGAAGTCCTCCGCGGCTTCCCGCAGGGTCTCCGGGCGGGTGTCCAGCAGGTCCACGAATCGTGCGGAGACACGGTCCGACGACGTCACGCGGCACGCTCCAAAGAGGCATCGGTCGACACGGGCGGAACCATTTTCGGGCCGGGGGTGCATCGGACGGATCTCGTTTCCCCCTTTGCATTCGAACAGCATGACGGGTTTACTCCGCTGGAATCCGGAGAGCAGCGTGACCGGAGTACCGCCCCCGCCCCCCCGGGTCCCCGTCGCTCTGCGGAGCGCATGTCGTACGAGAGGTGTTCTGGTCTGTCCGGCTCCCGCGAAACAGCAACCGCAGTCGACACGTCGTCCGCGCCCGCCGCGGACCGCACACCGGCCCCGCCGCCCCGCCCGGGCCCTGCCACGCGCGGCGGTCCGCCGGCTGACCGCCGCGACGCCTACTTCGACAACGCGAAGTACCTGGCGATCGTGCTGGTGGCCGTCGGGCACGCCTGGGAGCCGCTGCGCTCGGACAGCCGTACCGTCACCGCGCTCTACACGTTCGTGTACGCCTTCCACATGCCGGCGTTCATCGTCGTCTCCGGCTACTTCTCCCGCGGCTTCGACGCGAGCCCGGCCCGGATCCGGCGGCTGGTCACCGGGGTCGTCGTGCCCTATGTGGTGTTCGAGGTCGCCTACACCCTTTTCACCCGCTGGAGCGACCACGCCCCGGACCGCGAGATCAGCCTGCTGGACCCGCTGTATCTGACCTGGTTCCTGGCGGCCCTGTTCGTCTGGCGGCTGACCACGCCCGTCTGGCGGCTGCTGCGGTGGCCGCTGCCCGTCGCGCTCGCGATCGCCATGCTCGCGAGCCTGTCGTCGTCCATCGGCAACGACCTCGACCTGCAGCGGGTCCTGCAGTTCCTGCCGTACTTCGTGCTCGGCCTGTGCCTGCGGCCGGAGCACTTCGGTCTGCTGCGCCGCCGGCGCGTGCGCGTGGCAGCCGTGCCCGTCGTCGGCTGCGCCCTCGCCGTGGCCTACTGGTCGGTGCCGCACCAGGGCTACCGCTGGTTCTTCCACCGGGACAGCGCCGAGCAGCTCGGCGTGCCCGCCTGGTACGGGCCGGTCATGACCCTCGCCACCTTCGGCTGCTCCCTGGTGCTGGCCGCCTGCTTCCTCGCCTGGGTGCCGGGCCGCCGCACCTGGTTCACCGCCCTCGGCGCGGGCACGCTCTACGGCTATCTGCTGCACGGCTTCGTCGCACAGGGCGCCAAGCCCGCCCACTGGTACGCCCCGGCCTGGATGCACGGCCCGCTGGGCGCGCTGACCGCCACCCTCACCGCCGCCGTGGTGGTGACCCTGCTGTGCACACCGCCGGTGCGCCGGGTCTTCCGATGGGTGATGGAGCCCCGGATGGAGTGGGCGTTCCGGGCGGGGGAGGGGCGCCCGGCACGGGCAGGGGAGGGCCGCCGGGCGCAGGACGGCCGGCGAAACGCCGCACGGGTCCTTTCCGGGAGCCGCTGAAGCGGCGAATATGCCGCACCATGGACATTCTGCTCGTCGCCAGTGCGTTCAACAGCCTGTCCCAGCGGGTCTACGCCGAACTGTCCGACCTCGGCCACCGGGTGGACGTCGTCCTCGCCGGCCACGACCCCGACGCCGTCCGCCACGCCGTACGGGACCGGCGCCCGGAGCTGATCATCGCACCGATGCTGAGGACGGCACTCCCCGAGGACGTCTGGCAGCGGCACACCTGCCTGATCGTCCATCCCGGACCGCTCGGCGACCGGGGCCCCTCCTCCCTCGACTGGGCCATCGCCGGCCGGGCGGCCGAGTGGGGGGTGACCGTGCTCCAGGCCGAGGCGGCCATGGACGCGGGCGCGGTCTGGGCGAGCGAGCCGTTCCCGGTGGCGCCGGTCGGCAAGAGCGACCTCTACCGCAACGAGGCCGCCGACGCCGCCCTCACCGCCGTCCACCGGGCCGTACGACGGTACGCCGACGGCTCCTACAAACCACGGCCGCAGAGCGACCCCGCCATCCACGGGCGGGTCGTCTGGCGTGACGTCTTCCGGCAGCGGCGGCGGCGGATCGACTGGGCGGCCGACGACACCGCGACGGTGCTGCGCAAGCTGCGCGGGGCCGACTCACAGCCCGGGGTGCTGGACGAACTCCTCGGGCGTGAGGTGTTCCTGCACGGCGGCCACCCCGAGGACCGACTGCGCGGAGCACCCGGTGAGCTGCTCGCGACCCGGGCGGGCGCGGTCTGCCGGGCCACCCGCGACGGCGCCGTCTGGATCCCGGAACTGCGCCCCCGCAAGAACTCCGGCGACCCGGCCCCCTTCCGCCGCCCCGCCACCGACGTCCTGGCCCGCCCCGCCAACGACGGCCTCGCCACCCCGGCCCTCCCCGAGAGCCCCGCCCCGCTCGAACTGCCCGCGGACCGCCGCACCTGGACCGACATCCGCTACCGGCAGCTCGGCGACGTCGGCCTCGTCGGCTTCTCCTTCCCCGGCGGCGCGATGAGCACCGACCACTGCCGGCGCCTGCTCGCCGCCTACCGGTACGCCCTCGACCGGCCCACCCGGGTCGTGGTGCTCGGCGGCCGGCGCGACTTCTTCTCCAACGGGATCCATCTCAACGTCATCGAGGCCGCCGCGGACCCCGCCGAGGAGTCCCGGACCAACCTCGACGCCATGGACGACCTGGTCGAGGCCGTGCTGCGGACCGACGACCGGCTCGTCGTGGCCGCGCTCGGCGGCAACGCGGCGGCCGGCGGTGCCATGCTCGCCCTCGCCGCCGACGAGGTCTGGTGCCGGGCCGGTGCCGTCCTCAACCCGCACTACCGGCGGATGGGCCTGTACGGCTCCGAGTTCTGGACGTACTCGCTGCCGCGCCGCGCCGGCGCGGACACCGCCCGGCGGCTGACGGAGGAGGCCCGGCCGGTGAGCGCCGCGACGGCCGCCCGGACCGGGCTCGTCGACCGGCTGCTGCCGGTCCCCGCAGAGGGCTTCACCGCCGAGGTCGAACGACTGGCGGCCGAGCTCGCGGGCACTCCGGATCTCGACCGCAGGATCGCCGCCAAGGCCGCGGCGCGCCGGGCCGACGAGGAGGAACGGCCGCTCGCCGAGTACCGCAGGGACGAACTCGCCCGGATGCACGCCGTGTTCTGCGACCCGGACGCCGCCTACCACGCCCTGCGCTCCGACTTCGTCCGCAAGGTCCCGGGCGGTGCCCGGTGACGCGGCTGCTGGTGGCGGGCGTCGGCAACATCTTCCTCGGCGACGACGCCTTCGGCCCGGAGGTGATCCGAGCCCTGGACGCGCGTCCGCTGCCGCCCGGGGCGCGGGTCCGGGACTTCGGCATCCGGGGCATGGACCTCGCCTACACCCTGCTCGACGGCTGGTCGGTGGTCGTCCTCGTGGACGCGGCCGTACGCGGCGAGCGGCCCGGCACCCTGTCCCTCGTCGAGCCCGCGCTCCCCGACGGCCGCCCGGCGGCCCCGCCCGAGGCACACGGCATGGACCCGGCGAAGGTGCTCGCGCTCGCCGCCCATCTCGGCGGGGAGGCCCTGCCCCGCGTCCTCGTGCTCGCCTGCGAGCCCGGGGAGCTGCCGCGCGGCGACGAGGACATCGCCCCCGGACTGAGCGCACCCGTCCGGGACGCGGTCGCACGGGCGGTCGCCGCCCTGCACCGCCTGGTCCCGGCGCTGCTCGCCGATCCCCTGATCACGCCCGCGTTGGACCGCCCGGAGGAATCCACGGCCCCCGCCGCGGCCGGTCGCCCGCCGACAGCCGTCACCGGCGCGGAGGATCGCTGACGGACCAGGACGCGGACCCACCCGCTCCGCAGGTCCTTCCCGAGCGCAGCGACCGAGGAGCGGAGTTTTCATGTGTCAGTCGGAGGAGGTCACCCGGGCCGTCCTGGCCAGGAACGACGGCCTGGCCGCGAGGCTGCGCAGCGACCTGGCCGCACGCGGGGTCGGCGTGGTGAACCTGCTCTCCAGCCCCGGCAGCGGCAAGACCGAACTGCTCGGCCGGGTGCTGGCCCGGGCGGGGGAGCGGGGCGTGCCCGTCGCCGCCTTCACCGCCGACCTCGCCACCGAGAACGACGCGAAACGCCTGGCCCGTTCGGGAGCGCCGGTGAAGCAGCTGCTCACCGACGGGCTGTGCCACCTGGAGGCCCGGCAGGTCCGCGGGCATCTGGAGGGCTGGCTGCCGCCGGACACCGCGCTGCTGTTCGTGGAGAACGTCGGCAACCTGGTCTGCCCGGCCTCCTACGACCTCGGCGAGCACCTGCGGATCGTGCTCATGGCGGTGACCGAGGGCGAGGACAAGCCCTCGAAGTACCCCACCGCCTTCGGCTCCGCACACCTGGTCGTGCTCACCAAGACCGACCTCGCCGGGCCGGCCGGCTTCGACGAGACCGACTTCGCCGAGCATGTGCGGCGGGTCAACCCCGGGGTGGAGATCATCCGCTCCTGCGCCCGCACCGGGGAGGGCGTCGACACGGTCCTCGACCGGGTGCTCGCCGTACGGGACGGCGCCCCCGTGCACACACCGCCCCTCGCCCCGCACCCGCACGGTCACGTCCACGCTCCCGCCGCCTCGTGACGGCGCCCGCCACGACGGCTGCCGTCCGCCGGCGCATCACCGTGCGCGGGACCGTACAGGGCGTGGGCTTCCGCCCGTACGTCCACCGCCTGGCCGCCGAACTCGCGCTCACCGGGTTCGTCGGCAACACGGCCAGCGGGGTGCTCATCGAGGTCGAGGGGGCGGCGGCCGGCGTCGCACGGTTCTGCGAGCGGCTCGCCGGCGAACCGCCGCCGCTGGCAAGCGTGACCGCCGTGGCCGTCGAGGAGGTACCGGTCACCGGGGCGGACCCCGGCTTCACCATCCGCGCCACCGAGCAGTCGGCCCCGGGCCGCACCCTCCTGCCGCCCGACACCGCCACCTGCCCCGACTGCCTGCGGGAACTCGCCGATCCGGCCGACCGCCGGCACCGCCACCCCTTCATCACCTGCACCCACTGCGGGCCCCGCTTCACCATCGCCACCGGAATGCCGTACGACCGCGCGGTCACCACGATGTCCGGCTTCCCCATGTGTCCCGCCTGCGCCGGGGAGTACGACGCCCCGGCCGACCGCCGATTCCACGCCCAGCCCGTGGCCTGCCCGGACTGCGGTCCCCGGCTGCGGCTGGTGCCCGCCGCGGGCAGCGGCGTGAGAGCCGCTCGCGACGGTGATGCCCTCTCACGGGCACGAGAGCTTCTCGCCGCAGGGCGGATCGTCGCCGTGAAGGGCATCGGCGGCTACCACCTGGCCTGCGACGCCTCCCACACCCGGGCCGTCGACACCCTGCGCACCCGCAAGGCGCGGGGCGACAAGCCGTTCGCGGTGATGTGCGCGGACCTCGGCGAGGCGGAGCGGATCGCCGAGATCGGGACGGCCGAGCGGGCCGCGCTCACCAGCCCCCGGCGCCCCATCGTCCTCCTCCGCCCCCGTCCCGCCGCCCGGCTCGCGCCCGGCGTGTGCCCCGGCAGTCCGCACCTCGGCGTGATGCTGCCCTACACCCCCGTCCACACCCTGCTGTTCGGCCTCCCCGGCGACCCGCCCGGCCCCCGCGTCCTGGTCATGACCAGCGGCAACCGCTCGGGCGAACCGATCGTCACGGACGACGAAGAGGCGCTGAGCCGGCTGTTCGGCCTTGCCGACGCCTGGCTCGCCCACGACCGGCCCATCGCCTCGCCCTGCGACGACTCCCTGCTGCGGGTCCGCGCCGACGGCACCGAGCAGGTTCTGCGCCGCTCCCGTGGATACGCGCCGCGCCCGCTGCGCCTGGCGGTCCCGGTGCGGCCCGCGCTCGCGGTCGGCGGCGACCTCAAGAACGCGCTGTGCGTCGGCGAGGGCGACCTGGCCTGGTTCGGGCCGCACATCGGCGACATGGGCGACCTGGCCACCCTGGAGGCGGCCGTCAGGGCGGAACGGCACGTGTACCGGCTGACCGGGGTCCGCCCCGAACTCGTCGCCGCCGACCGCCACCCGGGCTACCACTCGGCCGCCTGGGCCCGCCGCCGGTCCACCCGACTCGGGTTGGGCAAACCGGTGTTCGTCCAGCACCACCACGCCCACATCGCCTCCGCCATGGCCCAGGCAGGCCTCGACGGCACCACACCCGTCATCGGCGTGGCCTTCGACGGCACCGGCTACGGCGACGACGCCACCGTCTGGGGCGGCGAGGTGCTCGTCGCCGACTACACCGGCTACCGGCGCCTCGCCCACCTCGCCCCGGCCCCGCTGCCCGGCGGGGACGCGGGCGTCGCCAACCCGTGCCGGACCGCACTGGCCCGGCTGTGGGCGGCCGGACTGCCCTGGGACCCCGACCTGCCCAGTGCCGCCGCCTGCTCCCGTGAGGAACTCAGGCTGCTGGCACGGCAGTTGCCGAGCCAGATCGGCTGCGTCGCCACCTCCAGCATGGGCCGCCTCTTCGACGCCGTGTCGTCCCTCGCGGGCGTGTGCCACCGTGCCGGGTACGAGGCCCAGGCCGCCCTGGAGCTGGAGGCCGAGGCCTGCCGGGCCTGGGGCGAGGAGACGGCCGCCTACCCCTTCGGCGACCCCTTCGACCCGGCCCCCGCCCTGTGCGCGATCATCGCCGACCTGCGGCGCGGCACGCCGGTGCCGGTGATCGCGGCCCGCTTCCACCGCGGGGTCGCCCGGGCGGTCCTGGACCTCTGCCGCGGCGCGCGCCGGGCCACCGGACTGACCACCGTCGCCCTCACCGGAGGCGTGTTCGCCAACGCGCTCCTCGAAGACGCGAGCACGGACCTGTTGCACGGCGCCGGATTCACGGTCCTGCGGCACGGCGAAGTCCCGCCGAACGACGGCGGACTGGCCCTCGGGCAACTGGTGGTCGCGGCCCACCGGCAACGACCCGACGACGACCGACGTACGGCAGTCAGCGACGAGACGGAGTGACCCATGTGTTTGGCAGTGCCCGGAAGGGTCGTGAGCATCGACGACACCGCCGATCCGCTCACCGGCCTGATCGACTTCGGCGGGGTGCAGAAGCAGGCGTGTCTGGAGTACGTGTCGGACGTCAAGGTCGGCGAGTACGTCATCGTCCATGTGGGCTTCGCCCTGCAGCGACTTGACGAGGAGTCGGCCCTGGCCTCCCTCAGGCTCTTCGAGGAACTGGGGCTCCTGGAGGAGGAGTTCGGCGACGCTTGGCAGCAGGCGGCCCGGCAGGCGGCTCAGCCGACCGAGGGGAGCGAGGTCCGGTGAAGTACCTCGACGAGTTCAACGACCCCAAGCTGGCGCGCCGGCTGCTGGACGAGATCCGGGCCACCGTCACCCGGCCCTGGGCCCTGATGGAGGTGTGCGGCGGCCAGACCCACTCGATCATCCGGCACGGCATCGACCAACTCCTCCCGGAGGAGGTGGAGTTGATCCACGGGCCGGGCTGCCCGGTCTGCGTCACCCCGCTGGAGTGCATCGACAAGGCGCTGGAGATCGCCGCCCGCCCCGACGTGATCTTCTGCTCGTTCGGCGACATGCTCCGCGTCCCCGGCACCGACCGGGACCTGTTCCGGGTCAAGGGCGCGGGCGGTGACGTCCGCGTGGTCTACTCACCGCTCGACGCGCTCCAGCTGGCCCGGCGCCACCCCGGCAAACAGGTGGTGTTCTTCGCCATCGGCTTCGAGACCACCGCCCCCGCCAACGCCATGGCCGTCCACCAGGCCAAGCGCCTCGGCCTGGCCAACTTCACCCTCCTGGTCTCCCATGTCCGGGTCCCCCCGGCCATCGAGGCCATCATGACCGCCCCCGCCTGCCGGGTGCAGGGCTTCCTGGCCGCCGGGCACGTGTGCAGCGTGATGGGCATGGCCGAGTACCCCGGACTCGCCGAACGGCACCGGGTCCCCGTCGTCGTCACCGGCTTCGAACCGCTCGACATCCTGGAGGGCATCCGCCGCACGGTCGGCCAACTGGAGCGCGGCGAGCACCGGGTGGAGAACGCCTACGCCCGCGCCGTACGCGCCGACGGCAACCCCGCCGCCATCCGCATGATCGAAGAGGTCTTCGAGATCACCGACCGGAACTGGCGCGGCATCGGCCGCATCCCCGGCAGCGGCTGGCGGCTGAGCGAGGCCTACCGCGCGTTCGACGCCGAGCACCGCTTCGACGTCACCGGCATCCGCACCGAGGAACCCGCCGAGTGCCGCGCCGGCGAGGTCCTGCAGGGGCTCATCAAACCCACCGACTGCGCGGCCTTCGGCACCAGCTGCACCCCGCGCACCCCGCTCGGCGCCACCATGGTCTCCAGCGAGGGCGCCTGCGCCGCCTACTACCTGTACCGCCGGATGTCCGAACCGGCCCTCCCGCGCGAGGAGATGAACCCCGTTGGCTGAGCAGACCGTCGTCGACCCCGCGAACTGGAGCTGCCCGGCGCCCATCCGCGACCAGCCGGTCGTGGTCATGGGCCACGGCGGAGGCGGCGCCCTCTCCGCCGAACTGATCGAGCAGGTCTTCGCCCCCGCCTACGGCAACGCCCTCCTCGCCGGGATGACCGACTCCGCCGTCCTCCACCTCGGCGGCGCCCGCCTGGCCTTCTCCACCGACTCCTACGTCGTACGCCCGCTGTTCTTCCCCGGCGGCTGCCTCGGCGACCTCGCCGTCAACGGCACCGTCAACGACCTGGCGATGAGCGGCGCCCGGCCCGCCTACCTCTCCGCCGCCTTCGTCCTGGAGGAGGGCGTCGAGCTGACCGTCGTCGAGCGCATCGCGCGGGCCATGGGCGCGGCGGCCGAGACGGCCGGTGTCACCATCGCCACCGGCGACACCAAGGTGGTCGAGAGCGGCCACGGGGACGGGGTGTACGTCACCACCGCCGGCGTCGGCCTCGTCCCCGAGCGCGTCGACATCCGGCCGCAGCGGGCCCGCCCCGGCGACGCCGTCATCGTCAGCGGGCCGATCGGCCTGCACGGAGTCGCCGTGCTCAGCGTGCGCGAGGGGCTGGAGTTCGGCATCGAGATCGCCAGCGACACCGCGCCGCTGGCCGACCTGGTCGCGACCATGCTGGACGTCACCCCCGACATCCACGTCCTGCGCGACCCGACCCGCGGCGGCCTGGCCGCGTCGCTGAACGAGATCGCCCGCGCCTCGGGAACCGGGGTACAGCTGGCCGAGCGCGCGATCCCGGTACCGGACGCGGTCGCCAACGCCTGCGGTTTCCTCGGCCTCGACCCGCTCTACGTCGCCAACGAGGGGCGGCTCGTCGCCTTCGTCCCGCCGACGGAGGCCGACGCCGTGCTCGCGGCGATGCGCGCCCATCCGCAGGGGGCGGGCGCGGTGGTCGTCGGCCAGTGCGTGACCGAGCACCCCGGCATGGTGGTGGTGGCGACCGGCCTGGGCGGCACCCGGGTCGTCGATCTTCCGCTCGGGGAGCAACTGCCCCGTATCTGCTGACGACGTCTGCTGACGACAGGGCGATGACCCCGCCGGCGGCCCGGGTTCTCCGCGGCACCGGCGGGGTCACTCGACCGCGGTGATCTCCAGCTCCCGGCCGCTGCGCAGCTCGGTGGAGGGGCGGTCGCAGTGCGGGCACCAGAAGAACGGCGGCATGCCCACCGCGAACTCCTCGGCGCACGGCCCGCACCAGGCCCGCGCGGTCACCTGCTCGACCACGAGCCGGGCGCCGGCGAGGGCGGTGCCGTCACGGGCCACCTCGAAGGCGAAGTCCAGGGCGTCGGGGACGACCCCGGACAGTTCGCCGACCCGGACGGTCACCGCGGAGACACTGTCCGCGCCGTCCGCCCGGGCCCACTCGTCGGCCTGCTCCACGATCGCGGTCGCGATCGACAGTTCGTGCACGACCGGCTCACGGATACCGGTGACCGGCGCGCGGCCCGCCGACGATCCGCCAGATCTTCATCTCGCGCATCAAGGCGGGGATCTCGGTGACGAACAGCGCCAGGAACAGCGCGCCCACCACGGCGACCTCGGCGGTCAGCACGCGCTGGGCCGCCGTTCCGGTTCTCCTGCGTTGCATCTTCATAGCGGGCACTCCCTGCTCTGTGTCACGCGGGCGGGATGTTGGGCATGACGTCCAGCAGGACGTCGTGCTGCTTCCAGTCGATGCCGGTCGAGCGCCGCGCGTCGGCGGTGCCGTCCCGGTGGTGCCCCCTCTGGGTGGTGTACGGACCCTCGTTGCCCTGGTGGATGCCGGGCACGTGGGACGGTGTGTCGGGCCGGGCCTGGGCGCGGCCGACTCGGATGCTGCCCATGAGGTTTCTCCTTCCTGTGTTGCCGTTCCTCAAGAACGCTCGGTGAGCTCCTCGAAGAAACGCTCCACGGCCGGCCACATCCGGCCGCCGCCGGACAGGCCGCGCCACTCCCGGCGGACCACGGCGAGCATGCGGAAGCAGTCGTCGACCGGGACGATCCAGTGGTGGTCCAGGCCGTGCACGGTGTTGACCAGCAGTGCCTCGACGTCGGGGGTCATGCCGGCCAGGGGCGGGCAGCCGGCGACCGCACGCTGCCAGGCCGCCGCCGCCACCTCCCAGCGCATGGCCCCCGCCGGGCTCGGCCCCTCGGCGGTGACCGAGCCGTCGGCGCGCGGCACGAAGAAGACCAGGCCGACCGGGACCCCGAGGGCCGCGGTGTCGACCTTCGGGAGGCGGACCCGGCGGGTGGGGATCAGCCGGAACTGGCCGTCGCCCGCGCCGGTGCCCTGCCGGGTGTCGGCGAACAGCACCGAGCAGGCCCGGCAGGCACAGCGGACCTCGGCCTGCCCGGTGTCGTACAGATGCGGATGGTCCTCGGCCAGCGGCTCGGCGCACAGGTCGCACACCTCCGCCCCGGCCGCCGGCTGCCGGTCGGCCGAGGAACGGATGAGGCGGGCCAGGGCTCCGTCGGCGGTCACCGGGCCTCCTGTGGCCGGCGCAGGGAGTCCAGGGGCACGAAGGCGGGCGCCGAGGCCTCGGGCACCGGCTGCACGTCGGCCAGCTCGGGGGCAGCGGCGAGCACCGCCTCCCGGACGGCGTCGGTCACCTCAGTGGTACCTCCGCCGCACCCCGAGCCGCAACCGCCGCCCGTGGCCAGCCGCACCCGGCCCACCTCGCCCTCCACACCGGCCCACTCGACGTCGCCGCCGCGCTCCTGGACGGCGGGGCGCAGCCGCTCGACCGCGCGGGCGGCCCGGAGCTCGGGCGGTTCGGGATGGATGTCGTGCAGGACGAGCAGGTGGTCGAGGAGCTCGTCGTCGGCGAGCTGCCGGACGGCCGCCGGGTCCGCGTGGTCGAGGACCCGGGCGAGCGCCTCGCCGTAGACCTCGGTCAGCAGCCGCACCGCCTCGACGGCCGAACCGCCGGTCGGACCGGGAGCGGACTCCAGGCCCTCCAGCAGCGCGTCGAGCCGGGCCAGCCGGGCCTCGACCGCCGGCCCGTCGAGACGCCCGGCGTCAGCCATGACTCGCTCCGTACACCGGCGAGTGCGTGACGCTCAGGGTCTTGCCCTTGCCCGTGTACATGTGGACACCGCACGGCAGACAGGGGTCGAAGCTGCGGACCGTGCGCATGATGTCGACGCCCTTGAAGTCGTCCGGGCCGTTCTCCTCGAAGATCGGCTGGCCCATCACGGCGTCCTCGTACGGGCCCGGGGTGCCGAACTTGTCACGGGGGCTGGCGTTCCACGGGGTCGGCGGGTACGGGTGGTAGTTGGCGATCTTCTTGTCCTTGATCACCAGGTGGTGCGAGAGGACCCCGCGCACGGCCTCGTGGAAACCGCAGCCGATCGCCTCGTCCGGCACCTCGAAGTCCTCGAACACCTTGGTGTCGCCGGACCGCACCAGCCCCATCGCCTCGTCCAGGAACTGCAGGGCCATGGCGGCCGCGTAGGCGACGAAGTACGGCCGGGCGCGGTCGCGTTCGAGGGTGTTGGACCACTTCGGGATCTTCCACTCCAGCGTGGTCTCCGGCAGGGACGCGCCCTTGGGCAGCGAGATCCGCACGCTGTGGCCGGTGGCCTTGATGTACGGCGTGTCGACGATGCCGTTCAGCGCGGTCGACCAGAGCCTGGCCAGCGGGCCGCCGCCGGTGTCCAGGGCCAGGTGGTCGCCGGTGCGCTGGTCGTACCAGCGCGGGCTCATCACCCAGCTGTAGTTGCCCTCGAAGTCCCGCTTCTGCGGCACCGGGAGGGTGGTCTGGTTCCACGGGTGGCGCATGTCGACGGGGTTGCCGAGCGGGTCGTGGGTGACGAACGGGTCCTCGTTGACCCAGTCCTCGTAGAACGAGCTGCCCAGCATGATCCGCAGGCCCAGGTTGATGTCGACCAGGTTGTTGGTGACCAGCTCGCCGTCGACCACGATGCCCGGGGTGACGTACATCGCCTTGCCCCAGCGGTTCATGTTCTCGTACTTGTAGTCGACGACCTTCGGGTCCTGCCAGGCGCCCCAGCAGCCGAGCATGATACGGCGCTTGCCGACCTCCTCGTAGCCGGGCAGTGCCTCGTAGAAGAAGTCGAAGACGTCGTCGTTCATGGCGACGGCCTTCTTCACGAAGTCGATGACGTGCATCAGCCGGCTGAGGTAGTCGGTGAACGCGGTCGGCGACGGCATGGTGCCGACACCGCCCGGATACAGCGTGGAGGGGTGCACATGGCGGCCCTCCATCAGGCAGAACATCTCGCGGGTGGTCCGGGAGACCTTCAGGGCCTCCTTGTAGACCTCGCCCTCGAAGGGGTTGAAGGCCTTCATGATGTCCGCGATGGTCCGGTAGCCGTGGATGTCACCGCGCGGCGCGTTGGTCTTCTGCGCGCGGGCCAGGACGGTCGGATTGGTGGCCTTCACCATCTGCTCGCAGAAGTCCACGAAGACCAGGTTGTCCTGGAAGATCGTGTGGTCGAACATGTACTCGGCCGCTTCGCCGAGGTTGACGATGTGCTCGGCCAGCGGCGGCGGCTTCACGCCGTACGCCATCTGCTGGGCGTAGTCGGAGCAGGTGGTGTGGTTGTCGCCGCAGATGCCGCAGATGCGGGAGGTGATGAACCCGGCGTCGCGCGGGTCCTTCCCCTTCATGAAGACGGAGTAGCCGCGGAAGAGGGAGGAGGTGCTGTGACACTCCACCACCTCCTTGTTGGCGAAGTCGATCTTCGTGTAGATGCCCAGGTTTCCGATGATCCGCGTGATCGGATCCCAGGACATGTCCACGATCTGCGCGGGCTTGCGCCCTTTCTGCCGGGCCTCTGTTGTCATCAGCGTCGCTGACCTTTGCTGTGGGGGGGACTTGGGGGTCGGGAGGGCGCGGGCGTGTCAGGGCCGCCAGCGCGGGGCGTAGCCGCTGGTGAGCTTGCGCTTGTTGTGGCGCCACTTCGGCTCGTGGTTGACCAGCTCGTTGGTGAAGCCGCGCAGCCTGCGGATGACCGCCCCGTACGGCTTGATCGCGAGCGAGGAGAGGGTGCCGCCGGGCGGTTCGTCCATGAACGGCATGAACGCGTCCGGGAAGCCCGGCATGGTGCAGCCGATGCAGATACCGCCGACGTTCGGACAGCCGCCGATGCCGGCCATCCAGCCCCGCTTGGGCACGTTGCAGTTCACGACCGGACCCCAGCAGCCCGTCTTGACCAGGCACTTGGGCGAGTTGTAGTCCGTCGCGAAGGACGCCTGCTCGTAGTACGAGCCCCGGTCGCAGCCCTCGTGCACCGTGCGCCCGAACAGCCACTGGGGGCGCAGCATGTGGTCCAGCGGCGGCGGGGGAGCGGTGCCGGCGGCGTGGTACAGCACCCAGACCAGGGTCTCCATGAAGTTCTCCGGCTGGACCGGGCAGCCCGGGATGTTCACCACCGGCAGCCCGCCCTGCGACTTGAAGTCCCAGCCGAGGTAGTCCGCGAGGCCCATGGCGCCGGTCGGGTTGCCGGCCATCGCGTGGATGCCGCCGAAGGTGGCGCAGGTGCCGACGGCCACCACCGCCCAGGCCCTGGGCGCCAGTTCGTCGATCCAGTCGTTGAGGGTCTGCGGCTGGCCGGTCTCCGGGTCGTTGCCGAAGGACGTCCAGTAGCCGTCGCCCTCGATGATGTTCTGGTTCGGGATCGATCCCTCGATGACGAGGATGAACGGCTCCAGTTCGCCCCGCGCGGCCGCCCGGTACGGCGCGAGGAAGTCCTCGCCGCCCAGGCTCGGCGAGAGCACCTTGTTGACCAGGTTGACCTTCGGTATCCCCGGGATCAGGCCCAGGACCAGGTCCTCGATGGAGGGCTGGTCGGCGGCCGTCACGGAGACGGTGTCGCCGTCGCAGCTCATGCCCTCGGAGATCCAGAGGATGGTGATCTCGTCGAACCCCTGGTGTTCGCCGGCCGGGCCGGGTTCGCCGCCGACGGCCGTGGTGCCGTTCTTGCTGGTGCTCATGCGCTAGGCCTCCGATGGAGTGGGGCCCGGGGACGGCTCGGCAGCCGCCGCTGGATCCGGGACGTCGGTGCCCCCGAGCGGCTCGACTTCGTCGGGCCGGAAGTAGTGGTAACGGCCGTACCAGCCGTGCAGTTCGGCCGCCGGATCGTCGTCCACGGTGACGGCGAGATGGGTGCTGCCGTCCACGTCGTGGAAGACGGCGGCCACGGTCGCGGTCCGGCCGGCCAGGAACATGTCCTGGGCGTCGGAGCCCCTGCCCCGCGGGCACAGCCGCACCGGGCTGCCACCGCCGACCCGCACACCGCCGACCAGGACGGTGTCGGTGGCCGGGGAGATCCCGTCGTCGCCGCCCTGCTGCCACCAGAGGGGGCGTTCGGCGGGGGAGCTTTTGCCGGCGGGGCGTGCGGCGGGGGTGTACTGGCCGGTGGGGTGTGTGCCAAGTGAGCTCCGGCCGACGGGATTTGCGTGGAGGGAGCCTTCGCCGGCGGGGCGTGCGCGGCTGGAGCCGTCTCCGAGGACGGAGGCTTCGCCGATGGAGCCGCGTCCGGTGGACCCGTGTCGGGTGGAGCCGTCTCCGGTGGCGGCTTCGCCGATGGAGTCCTCGCCGGCCGACGCTTCGCTGATCGGGTTGAGCGAGCGGATGGCGCCGTGCAGCCGTTCGAAGACCTCCGGTGGCATCGTGTCGACCCGGTCGAGGATCTCGGCGGCCCGTGGGTCGGTGGCCCTGGCCTCCCGCTTCTCCTCCTCCGTCAGCAGCATGGTGCGCAGGGTCAGGATCTCGTCGATCTCACCGGCATCGTGCAGGTCACCCGGGCTCTCCGGCGCCACCTGCGGATGGTCGGGGAGGATGATCGGCGAGGACAGCAGCAGGGCGGACACCGAGCCGTCCGCGGGGGCGGGGGCGGGGGGCGCGCCGCCGAGCACCGGGAAGGTGAAGTCGTTGCGGCAGTTCCGGGCGGCCTCCTGGAGGGCCGGGCCCGGGTCGATCAGGGAGACGAACTCCGCGCCCTCGACGCCGAGAAGGGTGTGGGTCGCGATGAGCGCGTGCCGCAGGGCCCGTTCGCGGGGGGCATGCGGATCCCCCACGTGCCCCTCGTTGGCGGTGCGCACCCGGAGCCGGAAGAGCCCTTCGCCGAGCCGCTCGGCCACGAGGACGGTACTCGCCTGCACTTCCGCCCGGCGCCGCACCACCCGCCCCGCGCCGGAGGACAGCTCCTGCGTGTCGGTGCCGGCCGGGGAACCCACCGGAAACCTGTGCTCGCCCTCGTCCAGCGCGATCGTGAGGTCGGTCTCGCGCGCCACCGCTTCCTCGAAGGTCAGCTGCACGGTCCCGTCGTCGCAGCTCAGCGACTCGACCGGCCGCCCGTCGCGGTCCTCGACCTGCTTGTGCTGCACGTGCAGATACCGCACCCGCAGCCGTACGACCGTATCCGGCCGGCGCACCCGCAGCAGGCATTCCGTCTGCTGGTACCAGGAGTCAGCCGAACCCGACACACCCGGTCTGACCGGACCGTCGGCCTCCACCCAGTCCCGGGGCAGGAGGACCCCGAACTGCCAGCGGGCACGATTCTTCGGCGAGGACCGCCGATAGGGGTAGAGGAGGTAGCCCTCGTAGAGCACGGCGTCGGCAACGGCACTCATCTGTTCGAAGGTCGGTGCGGGGCGGCCGGAACCGTCCACCAGGGCAGTGCGGGGCGCTCTGCCGTCGACCAGTCCCTCGGCCATGCAGCCTCCTCGGATCCGTGCGCGCGCCCATACCTTCCACCACGGTCACATCGGTCACGCCCGCTCGCCTCTTCTGGACGAGCGGCGTTGGACCGGACGGGGGGGGTGGGGTGGTGGTGCCTCGGCGTACGCCGGATCAGCGGGCGGAGCGCTGACTCGGTGCGCGTAGGCGGCCTGCACGAGCGGGCCCGCAGGACGCTCTGGATTCCGGATGGGGACCTTGACGACGGCGCCGGTGCCCGGGTCCACCCGGACAAGGCCCGGGTCCACCCGGATCAGGCCCGTGTACGGCAGGTTCTCCGGCTCGCCCGACTGCCGTGCCGGTCCCGACGAGCGTGCAACCGCCGACGTGCCCGGCGCACCGAGATTCCCCGGCGGACCCCGACTTCCCGGAGCTCAGCGGCATGTCCCGGTCGCCCTTCCCACATCCCCGCCGTTTCAGACGTGGTCAGGGGGCGACGAAGAGGGCGGGGAAGCGAGGTCCGAGCCAGGGCTTGCGTCCGAAGGCGAGCACCTGACCCCGGGCCATCGCCAGCCAGGGGTTGCGGCGGCCGAGGGCGATGAGCAGGAAGGCGACCGGATCGATGAGGATCGTGCAGTCGGGGCGGTCGCGCGGTTCCGCTGCCACCTGGACGGCACCGTCGGTGAGGGTGACGCCGAAGGCGCTGTCGCCACCGCGCAGCCGGATCGTGTAGCGGGCGGTCAGACCGGCGGTGGCCGAGCCGTCGGCCACGGTCGGCATCACCGAGAGCATGAACGGCATGCACCACGCGACCCGTTCGGCGTCGATCATGTGCGGGCGCCGCAGCGCACGGGCGAGGTCGTAGCCGTGGCCCAGCATGTGGGTGAGCAGATAGGAGGCGAGGACGGACCGGTCCATCGGGCCGAGCGGAGTCACGGGCGCCGGGCCGTCGGCCGTCGTGGCCAGCGCGTCGGCGCAGCGCTCCGCCTGCTCGGCGATCATCGCCGCGAGCGGTGCCGCCCGGCGCTCCCCGAACGCGGCCAGCGACTCGGCGTTGGCGGCCGCCAGGCTCTGCGGTGTGCCGTCCCCGTACGGGCGCGCCCGGCCCTGGGCGAGGTCGGCCATCAGCTCGTTGGCCAGCGCCAGATGCGCCGCCGCCTCGCCGACCGTCCACTTCGATCCCGGTACGGCGGCACTTGTGTCGGCGACGCCGTCGAGGACGGCCGTGATGTCGGCGGCGGTCTGCCGTATCGCCTGCCCCAGCCCCGCGGGCAGCGCCCCTCGGTCGTCCTGCCGTGCCGCCTGATCCACGCTGGTCACCCCTGTTCTGTCGCGCGGTACCCAATCAGACGCACGGGCGCACCACAACCCCCGCGGCGATCACCGTGCCCCGAGCCCGTGCAGAAAGGTGTCGACGACCGTGTCGGCGGCCTGGGCGGCGCTGAGCTCGGGCAACTGCTGCGACGCCAGATGCATGAGCTGCGGCAGCAGTGAACTCGCCCAGGCGAGGGGCAGGTCGGCGCGGAGCAGCCCCTCGTCGGTGGCCCGCCGCAGGAAGTCGTCGACGTCCCGGACCAGGGCGTCGCGCCGCTCCCGGATCGCGTCGTCGGCACGCAGCCGGGTGAGCTCCACGGGCCACTTGCGATTGACGCCGATGATCTCCTCGACGTACCGGTGCAGAGCCACGGAGACGGGGGCCTCGCGCAGCCTGGCGTGCTCGACGGCCCGCTCGACCGCGTCGTACCGCGCCTCGTAGATGGCCGCCAGCAGCTCCTCGCGGGACGCGAACCGGCGGTAGACGGTGCGCCGGTCGACCCCGGCCTCGGCGGCGATCGCGGCGATGCTCGTGCCCGGGTCGGCGGCGAGCATACGGGCCCCGGTCGTCAGAACGGCTTCCAGATTGCGTGCTGCGTCAGCTCTCACGCACGGAGCATATCCGGAGGTGTGGCACCTAGTACGCCTACCGACTCAGCAATGAGCTGGAGCGAAGTCGAAGTGCTACATTGATGTGACAGATAGGCGAGTGGCGGATGGATGACAAACCCGATTCGCTCCGATCCTCGAGAGAGGGCACATGATCACTTACGGCCGTCTCTACATCGCGGGCTCCTGGACGGCGCCCAGCGACCCGGAACTGCTCGACATCCGCTCGCCGCACGACCAGGCCGTCATCGGCCGTGCCGCCCAGGCCCGGCCGGCCGACATCGACCGCGCCGTGGCCGCCGCGCGGTCAGCCTTCGACGAGGGCCCCTGGCCACGGACGGCCCCGGCGGAGCGCATCGCCGTCATCCGGCGGCTGAACGCATTGCGCGAGGCCGAGGCCGAGAGGATCGCCGACCTCATCTCGGCCGAGAACGGCTCGGCCCGCTGGTTCACCGGGGCCGGCCAGCCGGGGCTCACCCGGCAGGCCGAGGCCTACCTCAGGGCGGCGGAGGGGTTCGGCTGGGAGGAGACGCTGGAGTCCGCCGCCGCGGTCCGGACCGTGGTGCGCCGCGAGCCCGTCGGCGTCGTGGCCGCCGTCATCCCCTGGAACTCCCCGTTCTCGGCGGCCCTGGCGAAGATCATCCCGGCGCTGCTGGCCGGGAACACGGTCGTCCTGAAGGTGTCGCCGGAGAACTCGCTGAGCATGGGGTTCCTCGCGGAGCTGCTGGAGCGGACCGGCCTGCCGGAAGGCGTGATCAGCGTGCTCCCCGCCGACCGGGAGACCAGCGAACACCTCGTCTCGCACCGTGACGTCGACAAGATCGCGTTCACCGGCTCGACCCGGGCCGGCCGCAGGATCGCCGCCATCGCGGGCGAGCAGCTGAAGCGGGTCAGCCTGGAGCTGGGCGGCAAGTCGGCCGCGATCATCCTGCCGGACGCCGACGTCGACCGGGCGGTGCAGGGACTGAAGTTCGCGTCGCTCCTCAACAACGGCGAGTCGTGCATCGCACAGACCCGCGTCCTCGCGCCGCGCGGCCGGTACGAAGAGGTCGTCACCGCCCTCAAGGAGCTCGTGGAGTCGCTCAAGGTCGGCGACCCGGCCGATCCCGACACCTTCATCGGCCCGATGGTCCGCAGGGACCAGCAGCAGCGGGTGCGCGACTACATCGAACTCGGCATCAAGGAGGGCGCCCGGCTCGTGACCGGCGGCCCCCAGGTCCCGCCGGGGCTGGAGAACGGCAACTACGTCACCCCGACCGTGTTCGCCGACGTCGACAACTCCCTGCGGATCGCCCAGGAGGAGATCTTCGGTCCGGTCCTCGTGGTGATCGCCTACGACGACGAGGACGACGCCGTGCGGATCGCCAACGACTCCGAGTACGGCCTCTCGGGCGGCGTGTGGTCCGCCGACGAGACCCACGCCCTCGAAGTGGCCCGCCGACTGCGCACCGGCACGGTCACCGTCAACGGCGCATCCATCTCCTTCGACGGCCCGTTCGGCGGCCACAAGGCCAGCGGCATCGGCCGCGAGTACGGCACGGCCGGACTGGCCCAGTACGTCGAGTACAAGACCGTCACACTGGCGGCATCCGGGGCCTGACCTGGACCGCTGCTGACCTGGGCAAGCATTTTGACGCCCTGTCAGCAGCTCCCGCGATTTCCCTGGATTTCCCTGGAATTCCCGTCCGAGTGTGCACTGGATGTGCACTGGGGGCGGGGAGGGCGCAGGCCGGGTGACCAGGAGGGAAGAGCCCGGACCGGGGCGGCCCTCACCGCGCCGGCTGTCGCGCAGGTCGCCGACGACCCATTCGGCACCGAATGCCTCGGCGGCCCAGGCTCGTTCGAGGGTGCGGTGTCGCGTCCGCTCCTACCCGCCTGAGACGCACCTCATGTCGCGCTGCGGGCGGGCAGGAGCGGTGTCGCCGTCAGGGGAAGTTCACCGGCGCGTCGGTGAAGGTGGAGACGACCAGGGCGCCCACACAGTCCGGCGTGAAGGTGTCCACCGCGGCGATCCTGGTGCCCCAGCGGTCGATGAGCTCCGAGGTCACCGACTGTGCGATCCGGTCGATCCAGACCTTCTGGACGGCCCAGACGTTCTCCTTCTCGGCCACCGCTGCTGCCGCGTCCGCGGACGAGATCTCACTGCTCTTCCGTACGGTCGTGGACCACATGTCCACGAAGAACTCGCGGGACTGCGCGACCTCGGCGCGGGTGGCGGTGCGGTACACGTGCCCGCCGCAGAAGGTGTCGAAGTCGAGGTCCAGGATCGCGTCGTGCGCGGTCAGCAGGCCGGGAATGTTGTCGGCGTTGCCCCAGGCGCGGTAGGGCGCCCAGCCGGGCATGACCACGTCGGCCATGTGGGCCAGCCGCAGCCGGGGGAAGTGGATCATCATGTTCCCCGCCTCGTGGTTGGGGCCGGGGTAGATGAAGTGGATCTCCTCTCCGCCGATGTGGATCACCTTGTGGTGGTCGCGGATGATCCGGTGAGGCACCGGCCGGGCCGGGTCGGCGTAGGCGGCGAGGAGGGCGGCACAGTCCTTGTGTGCGATCAGTGTCGCCCCGGGGTGGTCGCCGACCGCGCCGATGTGGTCCGCGTGGTCGTGACTGTAGATGACGTGGGTGACCGGCTTGTCGGTCACCGAGGGGATGGCGGCACGGATCGCCGCGCGGGCGGCGGGAGGGGCGTCGACGAGGACGACACCCTCGCGGGTGACGACGAAGACGCACTGCACGATCCCTGCTATGAGCACGTAGCCGTTGCGTCCGACGCGCTCCAGCCGGTAGCCGTCGCCGGTGTCGGGCAGTGGCTTCACGTGGTCCGGCAGGGGCAGGAAACCGGTAGTGCCGGGGGCGGCGGAGGCGGGGGCCGCGGTGGCCAGGCCGGCTCCGGCTCCCAGGGCGAGTGCGCCCGCGGCGGCACTCCCACGGCGGATCAGGGAACGACGACCAATCATGTGTGTCTCCGAGAGAGGTGGACAGAGCGTACGGCCCGGCCGGGCACTGCCCAGGATTTGTCACGTCCACCGCCTCCGCCCATGGACCTGGATCGCGGAAGTATGGATTCTCCGTGCACCTGACGGCCGGCCTTCGGATTTGTCTGGACATCGTCGGCGGCCGACGGAAATCATGGCCGGGACACAGACGGTTCCCAGGACCACCACGCGCCCCCCATGCGCTGTGCGCGTCGCCGCTTGATGCCGCCTGTCGCCGACCGCCGCCGTCCGCAGGAGCACCCCACCTTGCGTACCGACCCTTCCAGCGACCCGCCGCCGGGCGATCGCGAACTGCTGATCGCCCGGCTGCCCGCAGCGGACCCCGCGCTCCACGTGATGCCCCTGGACAACGCGACCCTGAGCACCCAGACCTGCCCCGTCCGCGGCCCGCACCGGCACGCCTACCACGAGCTGTTCTGGACCAGGAGCGGCACCGGTGTCCACTTGGTGGACGGCGAGCGCACAGTCGTCGGCCCCGGCACGGTGCTGGTGCTGGGCCGTGGCCCGGTGCACTTCCTGGAGCACGCGAGGGAACTCTCCGGGGCGATCGTGCGCTTCGGCGACGAGCTGCTGCAGGAGAGTCTCTCCGCCCGCTCGCACCCCGGCTGCCTGCTCACCGCCCGCGACCGGTCCGTGGTGCACGTCCCGCTGGAGGACACCGCGCACTTCGACGCCGTGATCGGGGCACTCGCGGCGGAGACCCGGCGCCCGTTGTCCGCCTTGAACGACGACGTCCACCGGCACCTGCTGCTGACGTTGCTGTCGTGGATCGGCCGCTGGTACGACCACGACCGATCGCCGGGACCCGGGGGCAAGGACGACCCCGTCATCCGTCTGTACCGGCGCTTCAACGTCCTCCTGGAACGCGACTTCGCCCGCCACCACGACGTCCGTCACTACGCGCGCGAACTGGGCGTCTCGGAAAGCGCGCTGTGGCGCGCGCTGTCCGGCGTGACCGGGAGCTCGACAAGGACCCTGATCACCGAGCGCGTGATGATGGAGGCCGCCCGCCTCCTGCGCTTCACCGACCTGGCCGTGGGCCAGATCGCCCACGAGGTCGGCGTCAGCGACCGCCTGTACTTCTCCCGCGCGTTCAAGCGCCGGTACGGGCGATCGCCGCGGGCGTACCGGGAGCGGTTCCACGGGGCGGTGGAGGAGGAAGGCAAGGTGTAGTCGCGTGGAAGGGAACGAGGCGGATCGAACCGGTTCGATGATGCTGGGTCGGGAAGCTAGCAGCGTGGAAAACCGGCAGCAATACTTCTGGCAGAGGAAGTCGTGTCAGGTAGTCATGGATTTCAGGCGCGTTGCGAGAAGTGTGGCGAGAGGTGTTGACAGTCGCTGGGGTTGTTCCTACCTTCACTTCACGCGAACCGGTTCGATAACTGGTTCAGCACATCGAACCGGTTCGATCCGTCCAAGGAGTACCCCGTGAACATCGGTGAGATCGCCCGGCGGGCCGGTGTCTCGCGGAGCACTGTGTCCTATGCGCTGAGCGGCAAGCGTGCGGTGTCGGAGGACACCCGACGGAAGATCCAGCGCGTCATCGACGAGCTGGGCTACCGGCCCAACGCCAGCGCGCGCGCCCTGGCCAACGGCCGGACCAACACGATCGGCCTGGTCTTCCCGCCGGCCGGCAACCACTACACCGGAATGCAACTCGACTTCATCGGCAGCGTGGTGGAGGCCGCCGCGGCCCACGACTACGACGTGCTGCTGTCTCCCAGCGGCGTCGACAGCGACCGCTCGTTCCAGCGGCTGCTGGGGGAGCGGAGGGTCGACGGCGCGATCCTGATGGAGATCAGACTGGAGGACGACCGGGTCGATCACCTGGCCGCCCTCGGCTTTCCCTCTGTGGCCATCGGCCGGACCGCGCATCCCGAGGGCACCTGGTGGGTCGGCCTGGATCACACCGCGTTGGCAGCGGCGTGCGTGCATCATCTCGCGGACCTCGGTCACCGCAGGGTCGCATTCGTCAACCGGCCCGCACAGTTGCTGCGGGCCGGTTACGAGTCCGCCCACCGCGGGCTGGACGGCTTCACCAAGGCCGCGGCCGAGCGCGGGCTGACCGTGCGGACGTACTGCTGCGGAGACGACGCCGCGTCCGGCCAGGAGTGCCTGGAACGGATCCTGCACGACGACCCGGCCACCTCGGCCCTGGTCACGCTGAACGAGGCCGCGCTGGGAGGCCTCTACCGGGGGCTCGCCCAGGCGGGCCGCCACGTGCCGCGCGACTTCTCCGTCACCGGGGTCGTGGCCGGCCGGTGGGCGGAGACGGTGACCCCGCAGCTCACCGCGGCGGACGTACCGGCGGAGGAGATGGGCCGACACGCCGTCGACCTCCTCGTCGAGCGGATCGACCAGCCCGACGCGCCGCCCCGGCACCACCTGCTCACGCCGCCGATCTCGCTCCGTGCCAGCACGGGGCCCGGCCCCGGCACAGCGTCCGTCGACGCCCCCTGACGTCGGCCATCAGCACCACTTTCTGACCACGGATCACGGGCCGCATCCGTCCCCCTCACCGTATGCACCGCTCGCCGTGGCTGTTCGGCATGCCCGCTTCCCCCCTCGTCACCCTCTCTCGGCACACCCGTGCCTGAAAACGAAGGAACGCGCAATGCACAGCTCCGTCAGACGGCTCCGCCTCACCGCCGCGACCGTGACCCTCCTCGCCGTCGTCGGCACCGCCACCGCTTGTTCCTCCGGTGCGAGCAGCACCGGCACCAAGGCCGCGGACAGCGGCACTTACACCATCTGGGACCCGTACCCGCAGTTCGACCAGAGCTCCGCGTGGGCGAAGCTGCTCGACGCCTGCGGCACCAAGGCCGGGGTGAAGATCAAGCGGACCGCGTTCGACACCAGTGACCTGGCGAACAAGGCACTCCTGGCAGCCCAGCAGGACAACTCCGCCGACGTCCTCATCGTCGACAACCCCGTCGTGTCGACCCTGGCCGAGGCCGGCGTTCTCACCACGACCGAGGACAACAAGCTGGACACCTCGAAGGCGGACGCCAATCTCCTCGCGGCCGGACAGTCGGGCGGCAAGACGTACGGCACGCCGATCGGCGCCAACACACTCGCCCTTTACTACAACAAGAAGGTGCTGAAGCAGGCCGGGGTGGACATCGCCTCTGTCAGGGACTGGAAGTCGCTGACCGCCGCACTCGCGAAGGTCAAGAAGGCGGGCAAGAAGGGCATCACGTTCTCCGCGATCGGCACGGAGGAGGGCAGCTTTCAGTTCCTGCCCTGGTTCTGGGGGTCGGGCGCCAAGCTGACCGAACTCGACTCCTCCCAGGCCGTGTCCGCGCTGGCGCTGTGGAACGACTGGCTGAAGAACGGCTACGCCCCCAACTCGGTCCTCAACAACACCCAGACCACCAGCTGGCAGGAGTTCGCCACCGGCGACTACGCGTTCAGCGAGAACGGCACCTGGCAGCTCGCCAACGCCAAGAACGCCGGCTTCGACTACGGGGTCATCCCCGTTCCCGCCGCCGACGGCGGCAACGCGGCCGCCCCGACCGGCGGCGAGTTCGTCACCATCCCGGTCCAGGGCAAGACCGACCGCTACCCGACGTCACAGAAGATCGTGACCTGCCTGACCAGCACCGACAACCTCCTCAACACCGACACCACGCTGTCCTACGTGGCACCCACCGCCGAGGTCCAGGACAAGCAGATCGCGGCGAACGCCGAACTGAAGCCCTGGGTCGACGCGGTCAAGGCGGCCAAGGGACGCACCAGCGACGACCTGGGCACCAAGTACCCGAAGATCTCGGAGCAGTTGTGGAAGGCGGTCCAGTCCGCGCTCAGCGGTTCGAAGTCGCCGAAGGACGCGCTGTCCGCCGCCCAGTCGGCCGTCAAGTAATCAGAGACCAGGGCCAGTTGATGAGTCACATGACCCAAGTGCCACACCGGCGGCCCGTGCGCCACCACAGCGGTGCGGCCCTGACCGCACCGCCCCGGGCACGGCGCCGGCCCACGTCCCAGCAGTGGGCCGCCTGGGGCTTCCTCGCCCCGGTGACCCTGTACCTCGTCCTCTTCTACGCCTATCCCCTCTACCGCAACATCGACCTGAGCCTGCGCAACTACACGGTCCGGTCCTTCGTCCAGGGCGACGCTCCCTTCACGGGCCTGGCGAACTACCGCACGGTCCTGGACGACCCGACCTTCGCCCCGGCCCTGCTCCACACCGTGGTCTTCACCACCGTGTGTCTGGTCTTCCAGTACGCCATCGGCCTGGCCCTCGCGGTCTTCTTCAACCAGCGCTTCCGGCTCTCCGCGACCCTGCGGGCACTCTTTCTGGTGCCCTGGCTGCTCCCGCTGATCGTGTCGGCGTCCACCTGGTCGTGGATGCTCACCAGCGACTCCGGCGTCGTCAACGCCGTCCTGCACGCCGTCGGCATCGGTCCGGTGAACTGGCTGACCGCACCGGGCTGGTCGCTGGCCTCGGTGATCATCGCGAACATCTGGATCGGCGTCCCGTTCAACCTGGTGGTCCTCCACAGCGGCCTGCAGTCCATCCCCGCGAGCCTCTACGAGGCGGCGGCCCTCGACGGGGCGAACGCCTGGCAGCGGTTCTGGCGGATCACCTTCCCGCTGCTGCGACCGGTGTCCGCGATCACCCTCCTCCTCGGCCTCGTCTACACGCTCAAGGTCTTCGACATCATCTGGATCATGACCAAGGGCGGCCCGGCCGACTCGTCCACCACCTTCGCCACCTGGTCCTACCAGCTCGGCTTCGGCAACCTGCTGCCGGCCTTCGGACCGGGAGCGGCCGTCGGCAACCTGCTCGTGGTCGCCGCCCTGGTGTTCGGCCTCGTCTACGCCAGGGTCCAGCGGAAGCAGGCACTGTCATGAACGGCACGGCCATGAACCGAAGCACCAGCCGCACGTGGTGGCAGACGGCCATCGGCGTGCTGTTCACCGCGGTGATGCTCTTCCCGGTCTACTGGATGCTCAACGTGTCCTTCACCCGTGACCAGGACATGCGCAAGAGCCCGCCGGACCTGATTCCCCTGCACGGCACCCTGGAGGGCTACCGCGCGGTCCTGGACCAGCAGTTGCCCTACCTCGGCACCAGCCTCGTCATCGGTCTGGGTACGGTCGTACTGACGGTGGCACTGGCCGCGCCCGCAGGCTACGCACTCGCCAAACTGCGCCCGCGTGGCGGCGGAGTGCTCAGCTTCCTCTTCCTGGTCGCCCAGATGATCCCCGGCATCATCATGGCGATGGGCTTCTACGCCATCTACCTCAGCCTCGGCCTGCTCCAGTCGGTGCCCGGCCTGATCGTCGCGGACTCCACGCTGGCCGTCCCGTTCGCCGTGCTGATCTTCACCGCGTTCATGTCCGGCATCCCCGGCGAACTGCTCCAGGCCGCGAAGACAGACGGGGCCGGGCCCCTGCGTACCTTCTGGTCGATCGTCCTGCCGATGAGCCGCAACGCCATCGTCACCGTGTCGCTGTTCGCGTTCCTGTGGTCCTGGTCGGACTTCGTCTTCGCCAGCACGCTCGCCAACGGCGGCGCGCACGAGCCGATCACCCTCGGCATCTACCACTACATCGGCAACAACAACCAGCAGTGGAACGCCATCATGGCGACCGCCGTCGTGGCCTCGCTGCCCGCCGCGGTGATCCTCGTCCTCGCCCAGCGTTACGTCGCCGCCGGCGTGACCGCCGGCGCCGTCAAGGACTGAAACCTTCCCAGCTCGTCAGCCCCGTTCGAGGGCCGATCACCCCTGCTCCAGAAACGAGTCATGCTGCATGACCGCCGCCCCGTCCGGCCCGGCCTTCTCCGTCCACGACATCCCGTTCAGCACCCGCGGATCATGGTTCGGTATCTCGCCCGTGGTGGCGGAGAAGGACACCGCCGACGACATCCACCTCGTCTCGCACCAGAACGGCATGCACGCCGTGCTGCGTCTCCTCGCGCTCGACATGACCACCGGAGAGCGCGCCGCCACCGGGCCGCACGCGACGCCGAGCCTGCTCAGCTGGATCGGCGCCGAAGGCCGCATCGACCTGTCCTACGAGTCGCCGGACACCGTACGCCTGCGTGGCGACGGGCTGGGCCTGCACATCGGCGCGGCGGCGGCCGTGCTGACCCCGTTCAGCGGCACCTATTTCTACCCCGAACCCGGCACAGGGGCGTATGTGTTCACCTCGTACGAGACCGGGCGGCGCTACCGCGTCACCGTGCTGTCCGGGACCGTGGCTGAGGCGTCCGGCACGCAGACGATGGGCAGTGCCGCGCGAGGTGTCACGATCGGCGCCGAGGCCGGCGCGGTCTGGGAGGTCGCGGTCGAGGAGTACGAGACCGCGCGCCGCCCGTACGTGTCCTCGGCATCCTTCGGCCAGGTGGTGGACGCCGCGCACGGCGCCTTCTCCGCCTTCGTCGACGCCGTCGCGCCCTGGCGTTCGTCCAGGACGCCGGCCGCGGAACTCGCCGCCTACGTGCTGTGGTCCGCGACCGTCCGGCCCAGAGGCTTCGTCACCCGGCCCGCGGTGCTCATGTCGAAGCACTGGATGGACAAGGTATGGAGCTGGGACCACTGCTTCAATGCCCTGGCCCTGGCCCCGGGAAGCCCCGGACTCGCCCTTGACCAGTTCTCGCTGCCCTTCGACCACCAGGACGAGACCGGCGCGCTGCCCGACTCGGTGGCGCACTCGGAGATCCTCTACAACTTCGTCAAGCCCCCCATCCACGGCTGGGCCCTGCGCCACCTGCGCCGACGGCTTCCCGATCCGCTCGGCGAGGCCGAGTTGGCCGAGGTCTACGACCGGCTGGCCCGCTGGACGGACTTCTGGCTCACCATGCGGCGCGCTCCCGGGGCCACCCTCCCGCACTACCAGCACGGCAACGACAGCGGCTGGGACAACGCCACCACCTTCGATCCCGAGCGCGTGATCGTCAGCGCCGACCTGTCCGCCTTCCTCGTCCTCCAACTGCGCGAACTTGCCGAATTGGCAGGCGAGTTGGGGCTGCCGGACGACACGCGCAGGTGGACCCGGACGGCCGACGCGACGCAGGCGGCGATGCTCGACGAGCTGTGGACCGACGACCGGTTCGTCGCCCGCTCGGCACACACCGGGGCCACCTGGACCAGCTCCAGCCTGCTCGACCTGATGCCCGTCGTGCTCGGCGAGCACCTGCCCGAGAACATCGGCGATGCGCTGGCCGACCGCATCGAGGCCCACCTCACCGCATACGGTCTCGCCACCGAACTGCCCACCTCACCGCACTACTTGGACGACGGCTACTGGCGCGGTCCGATCTGGGCCCCGGCCACCGTCCTGATCGAGGACGGCCTGCGCCGCGCCGGCCACGACCGTCTCGCGGACGAGATCAGCAACCGTTTCCGGGCCCTGTGCGAGACCTCGGGTTTCGCGGAGAACTTCGATGCCCTCACCGGCGCGGGCCTGCGCGACCGCGCCTACACCTGGACGGCCGGCAGCTACCTCCTTCTTGCCGAGGCCCACGAGCTGAGGCACGCCGAGACCGCGGAGGCCGTCGGCGGCTGACAGAGCCCCTGGGCGACTCGCGCCCAGGCAGTACCCCCTTCGGGAGACCCGCACATGCGCATACCTCGCTTCCTTTCCCCGCCCGGCCGCCCCGGCAGACCACCCGTCCCGAGAGGCCGCAGGACCGCACTGATCGCCGCGCTCCTGGCCTCGTCCTCGTTCGCCGCCGTCACCCTCCCCGCGACGACCGCCCACGCCGCTGACACCTCCGTCACCGTCGACTTCTCCACCGCCGGGGGCGCCCCCACGTACCACGCCTCCGGCATGATCTACGGGATGACCCCGGACGGCTCGCTGCCCCAGGACCACTTCTTCACCGACATCAAGTGGCACTTCATGCGGGCCGGCGGTGCCCAGCTCAACAGCGGCGGCTACGCCACGAGCCTCGCCGACTACCAGACCCGCTGGGCATCGACGCTGGCCCAGTACAAGCGGACCGCCGCCCTCGGCGGCACCTTCGTCCTCCTCCCGCACGACCTGTGGGGCGCCGACGGCACCACCAGCCAGGGCTGGCCCGGTGACAACGGCGACTGGACGCAGTTCGACGCCTTCCTCGCCCAGCTCATCGGTGACGTCAAGGCCAACAACATGACGGTCCAGTGGGACCTGTGGAACGAGCCCGACGGCAGCGGCTTCTGGGGTGCTTCACAGACGCAGTACCTGCAGATGTGGTCGCGTTTCTACGCCAAGGTGCGCGCCGCCTTCCCCGCCCAGCTCATCGTCGGCCCCAGCATCGCGGGCCAGCCGAACTCCTCCAACAGCTGGTGGACGACCTTCCTGACGTACGTCAAGGCCGACAACGTGGCTCCGGACATCTGGAGTTGGCACGACGAGCCCGGCGACCCGGTCACCGACGTCGGCCGCGCCAACTCGACGCTCGCCGCAGCAGGGTTGACCAACACGCGGCCGTACCAGATCAACGAGTACGCCACCCTGTCCATGCAGTCCCCGGGCGGCGGCGCCTGGTTCATCGGCCGCCTGGAACGCGCCGGTGCCGACGGCCTGCGCGGCAACTGGGCCTCGGGTACCGCGCTGCACGACGACGAGGCCAACCTCCTCACGAAGAACAGCGCCGGCCAGTACCTGCCGCTCGGCGAGTGGTTCATGTACCGCTACTACGGCTCCCAGACCGGCAACATCGTCAAGCTCACGCCCGGCACCGGCACCGACGGCCTGGCCACCAAGGACAACTCGGCGGGGAACGCCAAGGTGTTGCTCGGCAGCAGCGGCAACACCGGCACCGTCACTGTCAATCTGACAGGGCTCAACACCACGTCCGTCGTGGAGAACAGCCAGGTCCGCGCCGTCGTCCAGCGCATCCCCTACAACAGCGGTGCCGCCGTGACCGGCCCGGAGACCATCGCCGACACCACCCTCACGGTCAGCGGCAACGCCGCGTCGGTGAGCCTCCCTTGGACGAACGCCAAGGACGGCTACACCGTCACCCTGCTGCCCCCGTCCAACACCACCGTCTCCACGGTCGCCGTCAGCCAGAACAGCGGCCAGTGCCTGGACGACACCAACCTCTCCACCGCCAACGGCACGCAGTACCAGCAGTACTACTGCGAGGGCGGCTACCAGCAGATGCTCGACCTCAAGCCGGTCAGCGGCAAGACCAGCACGTACAGCGTGGTCGACGAACTGAGCGGCAAATGCCTCGACGTCACAGGAGCGTCGACCGCCGACGGCGCCGCCGTCATCCAGTACACCTGCAACGGCGCCACCAACCAGCAGTTCACCCTCAACCCCGTCACCGCACTCGGCAACAGCCACGACTACCAACTCGTCGCCGTCCACAGCGGCAAGTGTGTCGACGTCAGCAACGTCTCGACGACCGCCGGAGCACAGATCCATCAGTGGACCTGCGACGCGGCGAGCGCCCTGAGCACCAAGAAGAACCAGATCTGGCGGCTGCTCGGCAAGAGCTGACTGCCGGCACCTGTGACGATGTGGAGGGGGAGTCCACAGGCCCCTCCGCATCGTTCGACGGGGACTGTTCTGCGGTCCTTCGGGTGGGGAGGGTGAGCTGCCGGCGGCGTCGGTCGGCCGTGTCGGTGAGCGAAATCGTCAGGGGTGGAGGCTGACTTCGGGGTTTGCCGCGGAGGGTCCGTCGAGGACAGGCTCCGGGATGCCGCGTAGGTGCAGGTCGAAGAACGCCCGGACGTAGGTGCGGGTGAGCTGAACCGACCGCTGGGCGGAGAGGGTTGTACCGGGAGGCTCGGGAATGCCCGGCGCCTCGGAGAGGACCGGTACATCCGTGAAGCTGGCATGGTTGGAACCGGCGACGATGAGCCAGCGTTTCCAGCCGTCGAGATTCACCCCGGCTCGCACCCTTTTGTCTGTCACCATGGTGGTGACGGCTGGTCAGCTCGTCGTTCACGAAGGAGACGTCGTTCGCCCGGCTCTGCGCTATGACCCCCGGACCTCCGTCGGGGGGTGTGTCACAGATGGCGCAGGTGTGTGTCTGCCCGTCGGGGAAGGTGGTGCCGGAGTTCTCATAGGTGTGGTCGACGAGCGCGACGACGTATCCGTGGCTGGCCAGGTCCTCGGCGAGGCTGGTGAGTTCGGTGCGCGGCATGGTGAATCCGGGCGAGAGCATCACCAGCGGGAAGCGGCCGTGCTCCGGGCGCGCGTCGGAGCGCGCCCAGGTGCGGGTGCCGCTGACCGCCTCCGCAGGGATGGTGGTACCCGGCAGCTTCAACTGGAGCATGTCCTGGGCTGCCTCGACGGTCATGTACGGAGCCGGTCCGCCCGTCCCGGGCCGGGCCGGGTAATACATCGACACCATCAGCTGCCTCGGCCCCGCCGACGGCACCCAGGGATCCTGACGTTGGGTGTCGACGAGGTGCAGGATCTCACGGCCCACGGCGTGCGGACCGGTCGGGCGGGGGAGTTCGGGACGGAGCGCGTACGGGTCCGAGGCCGCGACTGCGGAGAGCGCAGGCGCGGCCAATGCCGTACCTGCTGTGACCGCGGGCAGTGGCAGGACGAGTGTGAACACTGCGGCAACGGCAGCGTGACGGATTCTGGTCATGGCGGCGACGCCAGATGCTCGTTGGTCTGATCGTGGGAAAGTGACAACCTCGGGCATGACCTGTTGGCGGCGCCTGGCCGCCTGGTATCGCTGACCGGCGGGAACCGCAACGGCGACTCCACCGCCCGCGGTCTCGGTGTCGCCGGGCTGGTCGTGGGTGTCCTCGGGCCGGCGGCGGCCGCGTTCGCCGGCCTGCGCGGTCGCTCCACCGGATCCCAGGCCGAGTAGGGCACGGTTCCCGGTTCCCGTCGGCGGGACGGACCCTGCACGGCGCGGCTCTCCTGTAACAGTCGGGCCCGAGGGCCCTTGAGTTCCAGGCGTTTTCTGTGATCCAGATCACATGCTGTGGATCGGGTGGGAACGCCTGTGGGTTTCCGTGCGGCAGCCCCGCCGGCCGGTGTCCGGGTGCCAGGATGTGGCGCCATGACAGCAGGGTGGTGTTCTCGCGCGTTACGGGCCGCGGTGTTCGCGGTCGTGTGCGTGCTGCTCGCCGCCCTGGGGCACGTGATGATGTCCGGCAGCGAGGCGCCCGCATGGGCGCTGGCCGCCGGGGTCGCCGTGACCGGCGCCGTGGGCTGGTGCCTGACATGGCGTGAGCGGGAGCCGTTGCCGATCGTCGCGGCTGTGGTCGCCGCCCAGGCAATGCTGCACGAGGGGTTCTCCTTCGCGCGACCGGCGACCGTGGCATCCGTCTCCGCCGCCGTCATGAACATGGGCGACGCGAGTTCCATGGACATGGGCTCGATGCGCGGGGACTCCATGGGCATGGCCCACATGGATCACATGGACCCCGTGGGTCACTCCCTGGCCGGCACCTCGCCTTCGTCCGGCATGCTGGCGGCCCACCTGGTGGCGGCACTGCTGTGCGGCCTGTGGCTCGCGTACGGCGAGAAGGCCGCGTTCCGCATCACGCGGGCCGTGGCCGGATGGCTGACCGCACCACTGCGACTGCTGCTCGCCCTGCCCCCCGCCGCCTGCCAGCCGCCCGGCCGCCCGCGGCGGCGCCAAGCGGACCGGACGCCGTATCTGCTTCTCCTCGTCCACGCGATCACTTCTCGGGGCCCGCCGGCGCGGGCTGCTGTCGTCTGAGGACAGCAGGCTTCCCGGGGCCGCGCATGGCGTGCCCCTCGGGCCACGGCCGTACGACCGCACCCCGGCGCGGTGTCGGCGTGCCGTAGGCCGTCTCCCCACTTCACCGGACCGCTCGCGTTCTTCGTGCGCCCTGGTCCGGATCACGGTCGACCGAGAAGGACACCAGGTGATCACCTCTGCCCTGCCCGCCGCGCGTGCCAGGAACGGCAAAACGGCGGCGCTCGACGAATCGATCACCGCGTGGGCGCTGGCCGCCCGCTGCGGTGACGCCGACGCGGTCGCGCAGTTCGTAGGCGCCCTGCACCGGGACGTCCAGTGCTACGTCGCCCAGTTGTGCGGCGATCCCCAGGCCGTGGACGACCTGGCACAGGACACGTTTCTGCGGGCGCTCGGCAGCCTGCACCTGTTCGAGGGGCGCTCCTCGGCCCGTTCCTGGCTGCTGTCCATCGCCCGCCGCGCGGTGATCGACAGCTACCGGTACGCCGCCGCCCGGCCGCGCCTGAGCGACGTAGCGGACTGGCAGCTGGCCGTCGAGCTGGCCCAGCCGTGCGACCTGCCGGGCTTCGACGACGGCATCGCGCTGCTGGACCTGCTGGCCGCACTGCCCGAGGAACGCCGTGAGGCGTTCGTCCTCACCCAACTGCTCGGCCTGCGCTACGACGAGGTGGCCGAGGTCGGCGACTGCGCGATCGGCACGGTCCGCTCCCGGGTGGCCCGGGCCCGCGCGACCCTGATCGACCTGCTGGAACAGGCTGAGACGACGGAGAAGTCCGCCGCCAAGTCCGCCGCCCTGGCGGTCTGAGGGTGCGCAAGGTGCCGAAGCTCACGCCCGCGGTTGACGGAGAAGGCCGGGCAGGACGGCTGATGCGTCCTGCCCGGCCTTCCCGGCGCGGGTGCGTGTCCTCGGGCGGCTCAGGCGGCGACCGTGTCGGCGATGCCGTATCCGGCCTCGACGATCGCGGCGCGGAGTCGCCCGTCGTCGAGGTCCGTTCCGTGCACGGTGACGGACTTGGCGGCGACGTCGACCACGACCTGGCTCACCCCCGCGACCTCGGAAACCTCTTCCCTGATGCTCGCCGCGCAGTGCTCGCAGCTCATGCCGGTGACGTTGTACTGCTTCTGTGCCATGGCGCAACTCCTGGATGCCTATGGGGCTTTGGGCGGTTTACGGGTGTACGGGGCCGGAAGTTCAGTCCCTTCCCGTCACCACAACAGTCGGTTGGGCGGAGCCGGAAGTTCCGGAGCGAGTGCGTCGATTCCGGCACGGAGCGCGAGAGAAGGACTCCTCCGCGGCGCTGGGCCCGGTGCGGGAGGAGGGGGTCGGGGCGGCGGACGGCCGGCACGACAACCACCAGCGTGGCGCAGTGCGCGCCGCGTGGCCCTGGGAGCCCGAGTCGGCTGAGGTCCGGGGCGGGGGACGCGCATTGCCTCAGGGGCTTGGCCGCTGCCTGTGGCCACCGCCGTGCCCGGAGAGCGCCGCGACGTCCGGCGCGGTGACCCGACGCATCCGGGACATTGACCCGCACCACGCGAAGACAAACGCCTCAGGTGTGTCGCGCGTCACGTTTGGATGCGGGAACTCCGCGTTCCTTCCGGCCGACTACTGGAGCGATACGGCTTCAACTGCTGTCTTTCGTACGACGGTTCGATGCGACCAGAAAGGTCGAGCATGGCCGAGATCCGACAACCGTCCCACCCTGCCGGCGCGATCGCCCGCAGGCTGCTGCCGCCCCCGGCGCTGTGCGGCTTCCTGCTGCTGCTCGTCCTCGTGTTCTCGGTGTCCTACGCCGTCGGGTTGGCCGCCGGGCCGGTGGCGCCCGGCATGCACGGGACCGGGAGCGCCGGAAGTGGAAGCGGCGGAGACGGTGGTGGCGGGAGTGGCGGGAGCGGCGGCGGCATGGAGGACATGTCCGGGACGGACGGGAGCATGCAGAACATGCCGGGGATGACGGACGGGAGTGACCGGTGACGGCGGGCGAAGCGGTGACCGGCCTCGTGGTCACGGACATCACTGTCGGCGGGATGACCTGCGCGGCCTGTGTACGGCGGGTGGAGAAGAAGCTCGCCAAGCTGGACGGCGTCACGGCCACCGTGAACCTCGCCACCGGGATGGCCCGGGTCAGCCACCCGGCAGGCGTCGCGCCGGAGGAACTCGTCACCGCGGTCGAACAGGCCGGCTACCAGGCCGCCCTGCCCGCACCACCTGTCCACGAGGACGAGCGGACGGCGGACGCCGAGCCGGACGGGACCGAGTCCGCCGCCCGGCAGGAGCGTGAACGGCTTCTCGTCACCGCGCTGCTGGCCGTCCCCGTGCTGGTGCTGTCGATGGTGCCCGACCTTCAGTTTCGCAACTGGCAGTGGCTGTGCTTCGCGCTGGCGGCGCCGGTGGCTGTGTGGAGCGCGTGGCCCTTCCACGAGCGCGCGCTACGAGGGCTGCGCCACTCCGCGGCCACCATGGACACCCTGGTCTCGCTGGGCGTGGTGGCGTCGTTCTCCTGGTCGGCGTACGCGTTGTTCCTCGGGGGAGCGGGCGAGCCGGGGATGTGGATGCCGTTCAGTCTGCTGCCGTCCGCGTCGGACGGTACGGCGCACGTCTATCTGGAAGCGGCGGTGAGCGTGCCGCTGTTCGTGCTGACCGGGCGGTACCTGGAGGCGCGGGCGCGCCGGGGGACCGGGACGGCCCTGCGGGCGCTGGCGGACCTGGCGGCCAAGGAGGTGTCCGTCCGTGACGAGCACGGCGAGCGGTCCGTCCCCATAGAGCAGTTGAGGGTCGGGCAGGTCTTCGTCGTGCGCCCGGGGGAGCGGGTCGCCACCGACGGGCGGGTGACGGAGGGCAGTTCCGCCGTGGACCTGTCCCTGGTCACCGGTGAGAGCGAGCCCGTCGAGGTAGGCCCCGGCTCGGCGTTGGTCGGCGGGGCCGTCAACGCAGGCGGGCTGCTTCTCGTACGGGCGACTGCCGTCGGCGCGGACACCCGGCTGGCCCGGATCACCCGGCTGGTCACCGAGGCCCAGGCGGGCAAGGCGCGGGCGCAGCGGCTGGCCGACGCGGTGGCCGGGGTGTTCGTACCGGTCGTGCTGACGATCGCGGTGACCGTCCTCGGGTTCTGGCTCGGCGCCGGCGCCGACCCGCAGGCGGCGCTCACCGCCTGCGTGGCCGTCCTCGTCGTGGCCTGCCCGTGTGCGCTGGGGCTCGCCACCCCGACCGCCCTGATGGCCGCCACCGGCCGCGGGGCACAACTGGGCGTACTGGTGAGCGGCCCGCAGACGCTGGAGACGCTCCAGCACGTGGACACGGTCGTCCTGGACAAGACCGGCACCCTGACCTCCGGTCACATGACCGTCGCCCGGGTGACCACCGTGCCCGACGGCCCGGCACAGGAGGAACTGGTCCGCCTCGCCGGAGCGGTGGAGCAGGGCTCCGAGCATCCGATCGGGCGGGCGGTCACGGCGTACGCGCGCCGTTCGGCCGACCAGGACCCGCTGCCGGACGTGACCGGCTTCACCGCCACGGCGGGGTGGGGTGTCACGGGGCGCGTGGCCGGTCGTACGGTCGAAGTGGCCGTACCGGAAGGGGAGTTGCCGCCCGTGCTGGCCGAGGCTCTGGCCGCGGCGGAGGGCGAGGCGTACACGCCCGTGGTGGTCCGGGTGGACGGCCGGGCCCTGGGGCTGATCGCCGTCGGCGACCTCGTGCGGCCCGGCAGCTACCGTGCCGTGGAACGGCTGCGGCGACTGGGCCTGCGCCCGGTGCTCGCCACCGGGGACCGCGAGGCTCCCGCGCGGGCGGTGGCGCAGGCACTCGGGATCGACGAGGTGTACGCCCGCTGCTCCCCGGAGGACAAGGCCGACCTGGTCCGGCGGCTGCGGGAGGAGGGCTGCCGGGTCGCGGTCGTCGGTGACGGTGTGAACGACGCCGCCGCGCTCGCCGGTGCCGACCTGGGCATCGCCATGGGCAGCGGCACGGACGTGGCCATCGGGGCGGCCGACCTGACACTGGTGCGCGGCGACATCGAGGCACTCGTTGACGCCGTCGGACTGGCCCGGCGCACGCTCGGCACCATCCGCGCCAACCTGCTGTGGGCCTTCGGCTACAACGTCGTCACCGTGCCCCTCGCCATGGTGGGGCTGCTCAACCCCATGCTCGCCGCCGCCGCGATGTCGGTGAGTTCCGTGCTGGTGGTGGCCAACAGCCTGCGGCTGCGCGGCTGGCAACCGCAACGGGCACCCGGCGGTGGCCGGGGACGCGGGGCACGATCCGGGAAGGCGGCAGTGTTGTGAAGTGGACTGTGGAGTGGACGAGCACGGCCCTCGGCGACCGGCGGCGGCTGAAGGACGGCGCGCTCGCCGCCCTCGTTCCCGTCGCCGCGTGCAGCGTGGCCCTGGCGGGCCTCACCGCCTGGACCGGCACCGGCAGGGCGGGCAGCCCGGCGCGCATGAGCATCACCGAAGGGCGCGTCCTGCTGCCGTCCGCAGGAGTCGCGGAGACGGCCGCGTTCTTCCGTATGGAGAACAAGGGCGGCTCGGCCGACAGTCTGATACGCGTGACCTCGCGCGACGTCCCCGGCGGCATAACGCTCGCCCGTCACCGCATGAACGAGGGGAACGTGGCCTACGGCGCCGCAGTCGACTCCGTGGGGATACCGGCGGGCGGGAGCGTCGCGATGTCTCCGCAGGGGGTGGACCTGACGGTGTCCGCTCCGGCCGGGAAGTGGAGTTCGGGCGATCTGGTGCCCTTCACCCTGGAGTTCCGGCACAGCGGGCGGGTCAAGGTCCTTGCGGTGGTGGTGCGTCCGGGAAGTGTCTCATTCCAGTAGTCGTGCCGATCGGCCGTCGAGTTCCCGGGCGCTGGGTGTGAGGTGCGTCACTGTCCGGTCGGTGAGTCGGAGGGTGGTTGCCCGCACGTACCCCCTGACGACGAGCGGACGCCGGGTGCGAGGATGGGCGGGCTATGACTGTCCGAGGGTGGTGCCGTGCGCTGCGGGCCGGTGTGTTCGCCGCCGCCTGCGTGCTGCTCGCCGCCCTCGGTCACGTGATCATGTCCGGCACCTCCGTCCCCTGGTGGGCCATGACCGCCGGCGCGGCCGGGACCGGCACGGTCGGCTGGTTGCTGGCCGACCGTGAACGGGGACGCACGCTGATCGTCACGGTCGTGACGGTGGCGCAGGCGGTGCTCCACGAGGCGTTCTCGCTGGCGCAGACGGTCACACCGGCGGCGGTGCCCGGCCAAGGCGTCGCGGCCCGCGCCCCGGGCTCAGTGACGGACATGAACGGCATGGACATGAGCGGCGGCATGGACATGGGCTCCACGTCCATGGGTTCCATGCACATGGACCCGATGGACATGGGCTCCATGGCGCATGCCATCACCGGTGCCCAACACGCGCACGGTATGGCAGGCATGAGCGGCACCGCCACGTACGGCATGTTCGCCGCACACCTCCTGGCCGCAGTCCTGTGCGGGCTCTGGCTCGCGTACGGCGAGCGCGCGGTCTTCCGCGTCCTGCGGGCCGCGGCCACCCGGCTGGTGGCACCGCTGCGGATGCTGCTGGCCGGGCCCGCGCCGCTCCCGCGCCCGCTCGCGGGCAGGCGTCGCGCCACCGACGTACCGGCTCCGGCGCGCCTTCTCCTGTGCTGCTCTCTCACCTCCCGGGCCCCGCCCACGGGTGCCGCTGTCGCCTGAGACAGCCGGAACCACCGGGGCCTCACGTCTCGCCCTCCGTCTCTGTCCTGCCGCGTTCGCGCGCAGTTCCTTCCTGTCGACGCTTCACACCGGCACGTCCACGTGCCGCCGTGCGCCGACACCTCCTGACGGGCCCCGGGCATCGCCGTACCCACCGCGTACGGCTGCACCCCAAGTCCGAGTGCGCCGCCGCTCCCTGCGGCCGGCCCCGGACGCCCTGACGACCCGAGAAGGACATCACGTGACTGCTGCCGTCCTGCCCGCTTCCCGGACCGAACGCGCCTCGACGGACGCGGCGGCGACCGCTTGGGCGTTGGCCGCCCGAGGCGGCGACCAGCACGCGGCCGAGCACTTCGTCCGCGCGCTCCACAACGACGTGCTGTGCTACGTCGCCCACCTCAGCGGCGATCCCCAGACCGCCCACGACCTGACCCAGGACACCTTCGCGCGGGCCTTCGGCAGCCTGCACCGCTTCGAAGGGCGGGCGTCGGCCCGCACCTGGCTGCTGTCCATCGCCCGTCGCGCGGTGGCCGACAGCTTCCGGCATGCCGCCGCCCGGCCGCGGCTCGCCGACACCCCCGACTGGCAGGTGGCCGTCGAGTGCACCCAGCCGCGCGGCCTGCCTGGCTTCGAAGAAGGTGTGGCCCTGCTCGATCTGCTGGACGCGCTGTCCGACGAACGCCGTGAGGCGTTCGTCCTCACCCAGGTGGTCGGCCTGTCCTACGAGGAGGCCGCCAGCTTCACCGGCTGCCCCGTCGGCACCATCCGCTCCCGGGTGTCCCGCGCCCGGGCGACTCTGGAAAGGCAGCTCCTGGAGGCCGAGGCACCGGCCGCCCTGGCGGCCTGACGCGACGACGGGTCGGTGCTCCCCGTCGGGGGAGCACCAACGCACCAACTCCGCTGCCGGGCCGGGAGATTGGCGGAAACTCGCGGGAACCCGCTCGCTCGCGCGTCCGACTACTAGTGCGACACCGGCTCACCGAGCCGGTCGTGGCACCAGCTGGAAGGGCCCGTATGACACCCGAGACAGAGACCGCCTTCGCGGCGATCAGAGGCGACTACGGCACGGACTCCCTCAGGCGTGTGGAACGGATGCTGGAGCCCGGGGGCGGCGACCCACGGCACCCGTTGCAGAAGGGGGCCAAGTGGATCCTGCCGGGACTGTCCGCCACCCCGTGGCACGATCCGCACGGGTATCCCGAACTGGCCCCGGTCGTCGATGCCTTGGAGGCCGCCCATCCGGCTGTCAAAGAGGAGTTGACCGCCGCCTGGGCGGGACGGCGGGAGGCGTTCTCGGACTACGAGCACTACCTGACCCGCCAGGAGGACTGGCAGGCCCTCTACCTGTACCGGGGAGGGATCATGGTCGAGGAGTCGGCAGGGCCCGCACCCACCGCGTACCAGGTGCTCAAGGAATTCGCGGTGGACACGGAGAAGATCTGTCCCCTCCTGGAATCCCACTTCTCCATTCTGCTCCCCGGGGCCGCCATCGCCCCGCACTGCGACCTGTGGAACTTCAGCATCAACCTGCATCTCGCGGTCGACATTCCTGACGGTTGCAGTATCACCGTGGCGGGTGAGACCCGTTCCTGGCGGGAGGGAAAGTGCCTGCTCTTCGACTATTCCTTCGAGCATGCGGCGCGCAATGACGGCGAACGGCCGCGGACCTGCCTGCTCGTGGACCTGTGGCATCCGGAGACAACTGTCCCGGAAAGGCTTGCGCTGGTAGCGCTCATCACCGAGATCAGGCAGCTCATGGGCGACGGCTGATTACCCGTAATTCGTAGCACGGTTCATCCGGCGGGATTTCTGTCCGTCGGAATTCAGGCGTGCCCGGAAATGCAATCAAGGTCGCGGGTAAATGTTTTCTGACGAGTCATTCTCAAGCTTTCTCCGAGGTGTTATGGTGACCGAAATTGATCGACCGGCGCGAATATCCGGTTCGAATTCGCCGTCGTTTTCCGTTCAGGCGTGAGGAGGGGGCCGACCGATGCGTGCACGACTGTCCCTTCTGGTTCTCGCGCTCGCCCAACTGGTCATCGCGCTCGACTACAACATCGTCTACGTCGCACTTCCCGACATAGGCGCCGGCCTCGGCTTCTCCGCACACGACCTCCAGTGGGTGGTGAGCGCGTACGTCGTGACGACCGGCGGCTTCCTGTTACTGGGCGGCCGGACGGCCGATCTGCTGGGCCGGCGCCGGACGTTCGTCGCCGCGGCTCTGGTCTACGCGGGCTCCTCCCTGGTGGGCGGACTGTCGCAGTCGGCGGGGACCCTCGTCGCCGTCCGCGCGGTCCAGGGCATCGGCGGTTCGCTGCTCTTCCCGGCCACTCTCTCGCTGATCAACACGATCTACGAGGAGGGACCGGCCCGGAACCGGGCCCTCGCGGTGTGGGGTGCGGCGGGGGCCGGCGGCCTGTGCTTCGGGTCGCTGCTGGGCGGGGTGCTGGTCGACGCGTTCGGCTGGCCGTCGGTGTTCTTCGTCAACGTGCCCGTGGCGGCCGCCATCGCCTGGGCGGGCCGGAGCCTGTTCCCGGCGGACGTTCCGCGCACCGGCGTACGGCGCTTCGACGTGACCGGCGCGCTCGCCGGGACCGGCGGGATCACGCTCCTGGTGTTCGTCCTCGTACACGCCCCCGAGGCGGGCTGGACCAGCACGTCCGCCCTGCTCGGCGGGGTGCTCGCGGCAGCCCTCCTGGCACTCTTCGCCGTCGTCGAGACCCGTTCCCGCGACCCGCTGGTGCCGGCCCGGCTGTTCACCCACCGGAGTCTGGTCGCGGCGATGGCGGTCACCGCCCTCTACAGCGCCACCTTCAGCTCCCTGCCCTACTTCCTGACCCTGTACTTCCAGACCGTGCGCGGCTACAGCGCGTTCGCCACCGGCCTCGCCTTCCTCGTGCCGGCCGTGGTGACCGCGCTGGGCACCCAGGCCGGGGAACGGGCCGTCGCGGCCGTCGGCGTACGGCGCATGCTCGTCGGCGGCCTGGTCTGCGGCGCGGCCGGAGCCGCCGCCCTGGGCCTCGCGCTCACCGCGGACGGCTCGTACGGCCTGCTGCTGCCCGGGATCGTGCTGCTCGGCCTCGGCCAGGGTGCCGCCTGGACCGGCATGTGGATCGCCGCCGCCTCCGGGGTGGCCCCCGAGGACCAGGGCGTGGCGTCCGGAATGGCCTCCACCAGCCTCCAGATCGGCGGCGCCGTGGGACTCGCCCTGCTGGTCGCCCTGGCGGGCGGCATCGGCCAGGGCCCGCCGGACGACGCCCTGCTGACCGGTATCCGCGCCGCCGTGTTCGCGATCGCGGCCGGCCTCGGCTGCGGGATCCCGCTGACCCTGGCCCTGCGCAGCACCGCCACCGCCGCCGCCACCGCCTGAAAAGCCGCCGCTCCGCCCCACCTCATCAGGAGAACAGCTGTGCCCAGCAATGCCCCCAGACCGTCCGCCCCGGCGGCCGTCCTGTGCGGACTGGCCGGTTGGGTGCCGCCCCGCGTGGTCACCAACGACGAACTCGCCGAGCGGCTGGAGACCGACGACACCTGGATCCGCACCCGCACCGGAATCCGACGCCGCCACATCGCCGAGCCCGGCCAGGCCACCTCCGACCTCGCCGTCGAGGCCGGCCGGCTCGCCCTGCGCTCCGCCCTGACCTCCGCCGGGGGCGGCTCCGGGCACCGCCCCGGGCGCGGCTCCGCCGACGCGGTGATCGTCACCACGACCACCCCGGACCGGCCGTGCCCGGCCACCGCGCCCCTGGTCGCGGCCCGGCTCGGGCTCGGCGGTGCGGCGGCCTTCGACGTCGGCGCGGTGTGCACCGGATTCGTGTACGGCCTCGCCACCGCGGCGGGCCTGATCGCCTCCCGGGTCGCCGAACGGGTCCTGCTGATCGGCGCGGACGTCTACTCCACCATCGTCGACCCGTTGGACCGTGCCAACGCGATCATCTTCGGCGACGGCGCCGGAGCGGTCGTCCTGCGCGCCGGGCACCCGGACGAGCCAGGCGCGGTCGGGCACTTCGACCTCGGCAGCGACGGGGCTAACGAGGACCTGATCATGGTCGCCGCCGGTGGCTCCCGCCGGCCGTCCACCGCCGGCTCCGGGCAGGGCTCCGACGGCGGCTTCCGGCACGGCTCCGCCGACGGCTCCCGGCACGGCTTCGACGGCGGCGAACCCACCCGCGCCGAGCGGCACTTCGCAATGCGCGGCAAGGAGGTCTACCGCCACGCGGTGACCCGCATGGCCGCCTCGGCGCGGGCCACGCTGGACCGGGCCGGCCGGAAGACCGACGACGTCGACCACTTCGTCCCCCACCAGGCCAACCTGCGCATCCTGCACTCCGTCGCGGACGACCTGGACCTGCCCAGGGAACGCTGCGTGGCCAACGTCGACTCCGTCGGCAACACCGGTGCCGCCTCCATCCCGCTCGCCCTCGCCGACGCCGCCGCCCGGGGGCGGATCCGGGCCGGCGACCGCCTCCTGCTCACCGCCTTCGGCGGCGGCCTCACCTGGGGCTCCTGCCTCCTGACCTGGCCCCCGCTCCTCACGCATCCGCAACCCGAACGGAGCACACCATGACCAGCACCTACGACGACCTCGTGGGCATCCTCACCCGCCTCCACGACACCCCCGCCGACCTGATCCGCCCCGAAGCCACCCTCGGTGCACTGGACGTCGACTCCCTGACCACCGTCGAGATCAGCATCCGTATCGAACGCGACCTCGGCGTCACCGTCGGCGACGACGAACTCCAGCCCGGCCTCACCCTCGGCGACATAGCCGCACTCGTCGATGCCCGCCGGGCCACCACCGTCTGAAAACCCCACTGAACCTCGCTGAACCCCACGAAAGGACAAGCGACATGCGGATCAAGGACCAGACCGGAGCCGAACTCGGCGCGCTCGTCGAGGACTTCGACCACACCACGGCCTCCGACGCCGACATCGCGACGCTCAAGCAGACCGTCTACACGAAGAAGATCGCCGTCCTGAAGGGCCAGGACCTCTCCCCATGGGGGTTCCTCGCGCTCGGCGAACGCCTCGGCCGCCCCGAGACCTACTACGAACCGATGTACAAGCACCCCGAGGTCCCCGAGATCTTCGTCTCCTCCAACGTCCCGGAGAACGGCAAGCAGATAGGCGTGCCGAAGACCGGCAAGTTCTGGCACGCCGACTACCAGTTCATGCCGGACCCCTTCGGCATCACCCTGATCTACCCGCAGGTCGTCCCGGAGAAGAACCGCGGCACCTACTTCATCGACATGGGCCGGGCGTACGAGGAACTACCCGGGGAGCTGAAGAAGGAGATCGCCGACACCCGGTGCAGGCACTCCGTGCGCAAGTACTTCAAAATCCGCCCGCACGACGTGTACCGCCCCATCTCCGAGGTCATCGACGAGGTCGAGACCAAGACCCCGCCCGTCGTCCAGCCCACCACCTTCACCCACCCCATGACCGGCGAGACCGTCCTCTACATCAGCGAGGGCTTCACCGTCGGCATCGAGGACGCGGACGGCGACCCGCTCGACGAAGAGCTGCTCAAGCGTCTCTTCGAGGCCACCGGCCAGCTCGACGAGACCTTCGAGCACGGCAACATCCACCTCCAGAGCTTCGAGAAGGGCGACCTGCTGGTCTGGGACAACCGCAGCCTCATCCACCGCGCCCGCCACACCACGACACCCGAGCCGACGGTCTCCTACCGCGTCACCGTCCACGACGAGCGCAAACTGCACGACGGGATACCGGCCGCGTGACCGCCCCTGCCGCCGACCACCCCGAGGCCCCGCCGCAGCGCTCGTACGCCACCGACGAGGAACTGCTGGCCCGCGTCCTGGCGCCCTACAAGGACAACTGCAAGTACCTGAGATCCGCCCATGTCACCGCCGACGCCGGACTCGCCGCCGCCCGCTGCGAGTTCGCGATCCCGGAGTCCTGCTACATCGACGACACCGGCCACCTGAACTCGGTCGAGGTCAACATCGCCTACAACCAGATGATGTACTACCTGGTCGCCAAGTCCGTGCAGGAAGGGCTCCTGACCGGGTTCGAGACCTGGACGCCGGCCGACTTCTGGCGCCACCAGCTCCCCGACATCCTCATCGCCCGGTTCGCCGGCAACTTCCGCCGCCCCGTGGACCCCCGCGCCTTCTCCGGCGAGATGGAGTTCCACTCCGTCACCCGACGGACCCCCGGCGGCGGCAGCCCCTTCCTCCACGCGCAGACGTCGTACCGCTACTGGGACAGCGACGGCGGCCGGTGCGACGGCGAGGCGACCCTCGCGTTCGTCAACATCCCCTGACCCGGCGGCGACCCACGGATGCCCCGCCGTTGATCCACCGTTGATCCGCCGAAAGGGAGAACTCCCCATGGAGACAAGAACGCAGCCGGTGCCGCACAGGCTGCACCACCCCGAACTCACCACCCTCGTCCAGACCGCCCGCTTCCACGCCGACCGTCAGCCCACCGCCCCCGCCGTGGTCTGCGAGGGCCGCACCCTGACCTACGCGGACCTGCACACCGCGAGCAACCGCCTCGCCCACGGCCTGCGCGCCGCCGGCCTCGCCGAGGGCGACCGGGTGGCCTACCTGGGCAAGGAGTCCGAGCACTACTACGAGGTCCTCTTCGCCTGCGCCAAGACCGGCACCGTCCTGGTCCCCGTCAACTGGCGGCTCACCGCGCCCGAGGTAAGCCACATCCTCCAGGACTCCGGCACCCGGCTGCTGTTCCTGGAGGACGAGTTCGCCCCGATCGTCGACGGCATGCCGACCGCGCCACCCGAGACGGTCGTGAACCTCGGCTCGATCCTGGACTGGCGGGCCGAACACGCGGACGCCGAGCCGGAGTTCGAGGCCACCCCCGACACCCCGGTCGCCCAGCTGTACACCAGCGGCACCACTGGCCTGCCGAAGGGAGTGGTGCTCGCCCATCGCAGCTTCTTCGCGGTCCGTGACGCCCTGGCGGCAGAGGGGCTGGACTGGATCGACTGGCGGGCGGGCGACATCGCGCTCGTCGGCATCCCCGGCTTCCACGTCGGCGGGCTGTGGTGGGCCACCCAGAACCTCAACGCCGGTACGACGATCGTGGCGATGCGTGCCTTCGCCGCCCGGCAGGCCGTCGACCTCATCCGCGACCTCGGCGTCACCACCGCCTGCATGGTCCCGGCCATGCTCCGCATGATGCTCACCGAACCCGGCGTCACCGCCGCCGACTTCACCACCCTGCGCAAGACCGTGTACGGCGGCTCCCCGATCTCCGAGGCCCTCCTTGAGGAGAGCCTCGCCGTCCTGGACTGCGAGTTCGCCCAGATCTACGGCCTGACCGAGACCGGCAACACCGCCGTCTGCCTGCCCCCTGCCGCCCACGTTCCCGGCGGCCCGCTGATGCAGGCGGCAGGGCACCCCTACCCAGGCGTCCGGGCCAAGGTCATCGACGAACACGGCGGGGAGCTGCCTCCGGGCTGGGTGGGGGAGGTCTGCCTGCACACCCCCGCCCGCATGGTCGAGTACTGGGGCCTGCCCGACAAGACCGCCGAGACCCTCGTCGACGGCTGGATCCACACCGGCGACGCCGGATACGTCGACGAGGACGGATACGTCTTCATCCGCGACCGCATCAAGGACGCCATCCTCGTCGCCGGCGAGAACGTCTACCCCGCCGAGATCGAGAACGTCCTGGAGAGCCATCCCCAGGTCGCCGAGGCCGTGGTCGTCGGCGCCCCCGACGAGCGCTGGGGCGAACGGGTGCACGCCTTCGTGGTCCCCGTGCCGGGACAGCAGCAGCCCAGCCCCCGCGACCTGCACACCTTCCTCGTGCCGCGGCTGGCCGCCTTCAAACTGCCCTCGCGGTACGAGGTCATCGACCACGTGCCGCGCAACCCCAGCGGCAAGATCCTCCGCCGCGAACTGCGCGACCGCTTCTGGAGCGACTCCGCGCGCAAGGTCAACTGAGCCCGCCGACACGGTCGTAGGGAGAACCCGTGCCCGAACCCTCTCTCACTCTCGACAGCTTCCGCGCCGAACTCGCGGAGTGCCTTTTCCTGCCGGCCGACGAAGTCGACCTGGAGGAAAGCCCGTTGGACGCGGGACTGGACTCCCTGCGCATCGTCACGCTGCTGGAGCGCTGGCAGGCCGCCGGCGTGGACGTGACCTTCGTCGAACTCGCCGAGCGCACCACCTTCGCCCAGTGGTGGGAACTGCTCACCACACGTCAGCGGGGAGCGGGCCATGCCGACACCTGAACGCCACCCCCTGCTGGCCGCCCAGGAGGGCATCTGGACCGGCCAGCAACTCGACGTGGACAGCCCCGCCTACAACACCGCCGAATACGTGCGCGTGCACGGCCCGGTCGACACCGCCGTGTTCGACGCGGCCCTGCACCATGTCGTCGCAGAGGCCGAGGCGCTCCACGCGACCTTCGTCGCCGACGACTCCGGCCGCCCCTGGCAGTTCGACACCCCGGCCGGCGACTGGCACACCCACATCGCCGACCTCACCGCCGGGCCGTACCCGCACGCCGCCGCCCTGGCGTGGATGGACCAGGACATGGCCCGCCCCGTCGACCTCACCCGGGGCCCGGTCTTCGGCCACGCCCTGCTGCGTACCGCCGAGGACGAGTACCTCTGGTACCACCGCGTCCACCACATCGCCCTCGACGGCTTCGGGCTCTCCCTCGTGGCCCGGCGCGTCGCCCAGGTATACACCGCCCTCATGGCCGGCGAACCCGTCCCCGACAGCGGCTTCGGCACCCTGGAGTCGGTCCGCGCCGAGGAACGCGCCTACCGCGACTCCGCCCGCCACGCCAAGGACCACGCCTACTGGACCGACCGCTTCGCCGACCGTCCCCCCGTCGCCACCCCGGCCGGCCGATCGGCCCTGCCCGCCCGCACCTTCCACCGCCACGCCACGGACCTCGCACCGGCCGAGGCGGACACCCTCCGCAGGGTCGCCCGCGAGCTGTCGGTGACCTGGTCGGAGGTGGTGCTCGCGGTGACCGCCGCCCACCTGCACCGGGTCACCGGCGCACCGGAGACCGTCCTGAGCCTGCCCGCGATGGGCCGCCTCGGCTCGGTCTCCCTGCGCGTGCCCGCCATGGTCCGCAACATCCTGCCCCTGCGCGTCGCCGTCACCGCAGACGACAGCCTGCGCGACCTCGCGGTCCGCGTATCCCGCGAACTGCGCGCCGGACTGCCCCACCAGCGCCACCGCTACGAGCGACTGCGCCGCGACCTGCGGCTGGTGGGCGGCCAACGGCGGCTTTCCGGACCCGGCGTGAACATCATGCCGTTCGCGTACGACCTGCGGTTCGCCGGACACCGCAGCACCGTCCACAACGTGTCGGCGGGGCCCGTGGACGACCTGGCCCTCAACGTCTACGACCGCTCGGACGGCACGGGCCTGCGCCTCGCCCTGGACGCCAACCCGGACCTGTACACGGAGGGTGAGGCGGCGGGCTTCCAGGAGGGCCTGCTGAACCTGCTGGCCGAGGCGGTCACGGCCCCCGACCGGCGGTTGAGGGAGATGGACGGCAGCACCCCCCTCGCCGTGCCGTCCGCGTCGGTTCTGGACGGCGGCCCGCTGCCCGCCCCCGCCCGGCCGGTGCTGAGCCTGATCGCCGGTCACGCCGCCCGCCGGGGCGGGGCCATCGCGGTGGAGGACGGTGACCGCCGTCTCACCTATGCCGAACTCTTCGGCGCGGCACGGGACATCGCCCGGAGCCTGGCCGCCCGGGGAGTCGGCCGGGGTGACGTGGTCGCGGTGGTCCTGCCCCGTGGCGCAGACGCCGTCACCGCCGTCCTGGGCGTACTGCTGTCCGGCGCCGCCTACTGCCCGCTCGACCCGAAGGCCCCCGCCGACCGCACGGCCCAGCTACTGGCCGACGCCACTCCCGCGCTCGTCGTGACGACCAAGGACCGCGCGCCCGCCTTCCCGGACCACACGCTCCTCCTCCTGGACCAACCGATCACCGCCGACGTGCGTGCACCATCGGGCCCCGGCCCGGCCGACCTGGCGTACGTGCTGCACACCTCGGGTTCCACCGGCCGTCCCAAGGGCGTCGAGATCGGCCACGCAGCGCTGGCGCACTTCGTCGCGGGCGCCTCGCACCGGTACGGGCTGCGCCCCGACGACCGCGTTCTCCAGTTCGCCCCTCTCCACTTCGACACCAGCGTGGAGGAGGTCTTCCTGACCCTGTGCACCGGCGCCACGCTGGTGATCCGCGCCGACGACATGACCGACTCGGTGCCCCGGTTCCTGGACGAGTGCGCCCGGCTGCGGGTGAGCGTGCTGGACCTGCCCACCGCGTACTGGCACGAGACGGCGTATGCGGTCTCCACCGGCGCCGCCGCCCTTCCGTCATGCGTGCGGACCGTCGTGATCGGCGGCGAGGCTGCGTTGCCCGAACGGGTCGAGCGCTGGCGCAAGGCGGTCGGCACCTCGGTCGCGCTGCTCAACACCTACGGCCCCACCGAGGCGACGGTGGTCGCCACCGTCGCCGACCTGCACGACCCCGCTCTCCTCCCGGGCGACGTCCCCATCGGCCGTCCGCTGCCCGGCACCCGGGCCGCCGTGCTCGGCGGCGAGCTGTACCTGCTGGGCGACGCTCTCGCACACGGCTACCGGGGTGAGACACCGGACAACGTCCGCTTCGGCCCGCTGGCCGCGCTGCCGGGGAGCCCTCGCGCCTACCGCACCGGCGACCTGGTCCGCCTCGGCGAGGACGGGCAACTGCGCTTCGTCGGCCGGGCGGACGACGAGTTCAAGATCAGTGGTCACCGTGTCCAGCCCGCCGAGGTCGAGAGCGCGCTGCTCACTCACCCCGGGGTCCGGGAGGCCGCCGTCGTGGGCCAGCCGCTCGGCGACGGCACCCGTCGGCTGGTCGCCCATCTGGTCGCGGACGATGTTGCGCCGTCCGGGATCAGGGAGCACCTGCGGGCGATGCTGCCGTCCGCGATGACCCCCTCCGCCGTCGAATTCCTGGACCGACTGCCCCGCACCGCCTCCGGAAAGATCGACCGGATCGCCCTCTCCGCACTCCGGGCGCCCGCCGCCGCTCCCTCCGAACCCGGGTTCCCCTCCGCCGTCAGTCCCCTGGAACGGACCATCACCGGCACCTGGCAGCAGCTCCTCGGCATCGCCGCCGTCGCCGTGAACGACGACGTGTTCGACCTGGGTGCTCAGTCCCTCCAGGCCATCCAGGCCGCCAACCGGCTCGGCGTCGAACTCGGCCGGGACGTGAAGGTCGCCTGGCTCTTCCAGCACCCCACGGCTGCCGCACTCGCGCGCTTCCTCGCCGAGACCGAGACCCAGACCGCAGGCGACAGCGACGGCGCCCAACCGCTCACCCCACCGTCCGGACTGCCGCCGACCCTCTTCGCCGACACCGTCCTCGACCCGGGCATCCGCCCCGGCATCGACCGCCCCCCGCACCACACCCCCCGCCGCATTCTCCTCACCGGTGCGACCGGCTTCGTAGGCGCCCATCTGCTGGCCGAACTCCTCGCGGCCACGGCGGCCGAGATCGTCTGCATGATCCGGGCCGATACCGTCCCCGAGGCCGCCGCCCGCATCGCAACGGCCCTCGCCCGGCACGGCATCACCCTGGACGAGCGGACCCGGTCCCGCGTCACCGCCCTCCCCTCCGACCTCGCCCGCCCGCACCTCGGCCTGACCCGGGACGCGCTCGGCGACCTCGCCGCGACCTGCGACGCGATCTTCCACAATGCCGCGACGGTCAGCATCCTGCGCGACTACGCCACCCTGCGCGCCGCCAACACCGAGTCCACCCGGCAGCTGCTGCGCCTGGCCGCCGTACGCACGACCCCGCTCCACTACGTCTCCACCCTGTCCGTGGCCCCGCCCGCGAGCCGCAGCCCCGAGGTGCCGGAGGCGTTCCTGCCGCCCCACGACGGGCTGCGGTACGGCTACCAGCAGTCCAAGTGGGTCTCCGAACGGCTGCTGGAACAGGCGGCCGGGCGCGGGCTGCCGGTCACCGTGCACCGCCTGGGCCGGGTGGTCGGACCGTCCGGCACCGGGTACGTCAACGAGCACGACTTCCTGTGGAGCGTGCTGCGGGCGGGCATCCCGGCGGGGATCGTCCCCGAACTGTTCGAGGACGAGGTGTGGACCCCGGTGGACTTCGCCGCCCGGTCCCTGGTCCATCTCTCCCTCGACCCGGCCGCCCTCGGTGGCCCGGTCTTCAACCACGCGACCCTGCCTCGGGTGCGGCTCGCCGACGTCTACGACTGGGTGGCGGAGTACGGCTATCCGGTACGGCGTCTGCCGCTGGCGCGCTGGCGGGAGCAGCTGCCCGGCTCGGCCGACACCGCCGCCACCACGCTCGCCTTCTTCGACTCCGCCGAGCAGGCCACCGCCGCCGACCTACGCCTCGGCCACGTCCAAGCCGACCACGTCCGTGCCGGGTTGGCGGGCAGCGGCATCACCTGCCCGTCCGTCGGCCGCGACCTGGTCCGCCGCCACCTGGACCACTGCGTCACCACGGGCCTGCTGCCCGCCCCGGCCGGCGGCGGCCGCAGTCGGCAACCTTCGTGAAATGAACGGGACTTGCCGGGAACTCACGGCCGTCGCGCCCCGACTACTGCATCAGAACCCCTCAGACCGTCAGCATGCCCCGTACGCATAGGAGTCCGCATGTCGATCAACCGGCCGGCCGCCACCGCCCTGGCCGCAGCCCTCTGCCTGCTCACGGCGGCATGCGGCGCCTCGTCCGACGACAAGGCGAGCGACGACACGGCCGAGGTCGCGGCCTCCAAGACCGGCTACCCGGTGACCTTGGACAACTGCGGGCAGAAGGAGACGTTCAAGAAGGCGCCCAGCCGGGTGGTCGTCATGAACGGTGCCTCGGTCGCCGAGGTCTCCACGCTCCTCGCCCTCGGTCTGGGGGACCGGGTCGTCGCCAACGAGCAGAGCTACGGCGCCTCCGAGGTCGCGGGCCGGGCCGCCGCGATCAAGAAGCTGCCCACCGGGAACGTCAAGCTCAACGATGCCTACGACGTCCCCCGCGAGACCATGCTCGGCCTCCGCCCGGACCTGGTGCTGTCCACGACGTCGTACGGCTTCGACGAGAAGAACGGCTTCGCCACCCGCGACCAGCTCGGGGAGGTCGGCGCCAGCACCTACGTCTCCCCGCAGGGCTGCGACCAGGACACCTCCAAGATGACCGTCGCCGACAGCTACCGGCTGCTGCGCGACATGGGCAAGGTCTTCAACGTCAGTCAGAAGGCCGAGAAGTTGATCGCCGCCTCCGAGAAGAACATCGCTGCCGTCACGGACAAGGTGAAGGGGGAGAAGAAGCCCAAGGTCATGGTGCTCTTCTCCAACATGTCCATGGGCGGCAACGACTTCAGCTCCGTCGTCGCCAAGGGCATCTACAACGACATCCTCGCCAAGGCAGGCGGCACCAACGCCTTCGAGAACGCCTCCAAGACGTCCTTCGCCGACCTGAGCAAGGAGAAGGTGGCCGCCACCGACGTCGACGCGCTCGTCGTCATCGCCTACAACGACCCCAACCCGGCGGCGTACGCCAGGAAACTGCTGAAGGAGTTCCCCCAGTGGCCGGCCGCCAAGAACAACGCGTACGTGACGCTGTCCGACTCGATGTACCTCGGCCCCAGCAACGACCTGGCGGTGCAGAAGATCGCCGAGGTGCTGCACCCGGACGCCTTCTGAGCCGTCTCAGGGTCCCGCTGGCGTTCACGTTCCTGCCGGTCGCGCTGGTCGCCACGATGATCGTCGCGATCAGCATCGGCGCCGTCGACGTCCCGGTCGGTGACGTGTGGCGGATCGTCCTGCATCACGTCACCGGGGCGGGACCGGCGCCCTCCGACCTCGCGCTCGACCAGATCGTCTGGAACTTCCGCACCCCGCGGGTGGTCCTGGCGGCCCTGGTCGGCGCGGGCCTCGCCGTGTCCGGCGCGGTGCTCCAGACCGTGGTGTCCAACCCGCTCGCCGATCCCATCGTGCTGGGCTTCTCCTACGGCGCCACGCTCGGCGCCGTCCTCGTCATCACCCTGGGCGGGGGCGCCGCGCTCGCCGGGCTCGGCGTGTCGGCGGCGGCCTTCCTCGGCGCCGTCGCCGCCGGTGCGCTGGTCTTCGCACTCGGGCAGCGAAAGGGACGGATGGCCCCGACCCGGCTGGTGCTCGCGGGCGTCGCCGTCGGATACGTCTTCCTCTCGGCCACCAGCTTCGTCCAACTCCAGGCCACCCCCACCGAGTTGCGGACGGTGATGTTCTGGATGCTGGGCAGCGTCGCGGGCGCCCAGTGGGACCAACTCCCCACGGTCGCGGTGGTGGTGCTGGTCACGACCACGCTCCTGTCCCTCTTCGGCCGGCGCCTCAACGTCCTGCTCGCCGGCGACGAGTCCGCCACTGCCCTCGGCGTCGACGTCAACCGGCTGCGGGCCGTCCTCCTGGTCCTCAGCGCACTGCTGACCGGCACCGTCATCGCCGTCGCGGGCAGCATCGGCTTCGTCGGCCTGATGATCCCGCACCTGGTACGCCTCACCACCGGCGCCGACCACCGCCGCCTGCTGCCCCTGACCGCCCTGCTCGGCGCCGTCTACCTGGTCCTCGTCGACCTGCTCTCCCGCACCCTCGACCGCCCCAACGAACTCCCGCTGGGCATCCTCACCGCCCTCCTCGGCGCCCCTTTCTTCCTGTGGCTGCTGCGCCGCAACAAGGGTCTGGACTGACCGCATGAAACTGACCGTCGACCAGCTCCACATCACCCTGGACCGCACCCCGATCCTGCGCGACGTGAGCCTCGAAGCCCGCAAGGGCGACATCGTCGGCCTCGTCGGGCCCAACGGCAGCGGCAAAAGCACCCTGCTGCGCGCCGTCTACCGCTCGCTGCGCCCGGCGGACGGCGCCGTCCGGGTCGGCGAGGACGACGTCTGGGCACTGTCCCCCCGGGCCGCCGCACGCCGTACCGCGGCCGTCCTCCAGGACGCGGGCGGCAACACCACGGGCCTGACCGTCACCGAGATCGTCGCCCTCGGCCGCGCCCCCCACCACGGCCTGCTGGGCCGCGACGGCGCCGAGGACCACCGGGCCGTGACGGACGCCGTCGACCGCTGCGGCGTACGGCCCTTCGCGGACCGCGACTACGCATCCCTGTCCGGCGGCGAACGCCAACGCGTGCTGTTGGCCCGCGCGTTGGCCCAGAACCCCCGGCTCCTGGTCCTGGACGAACTCACCAACCACCTCGACATCCGGGCCCGCTTCGAGCTGCTGGACCTCATCCGGGCCACCGGGATCACCACCCTCGCCGTCCTGCACGACCTCGACCTGGCCGCCCGCCTCTGCGACCACCTGGCCGTCCTGTACGAAGGATCCGTGGTCGCGGCGGGACCGGTCCTCGACGTGCTGACCCCGCAGATCCTCGCGGACGTCTTCGGCGTCCGCGCCCGCACCGAACGCCATGCCGACGGCGTCATCCGCATCACGTACGAGGCCCAGCCGCTCGCACACCAGGACGCCCCGGACGTCGTGAGCGCCGACACGCACCCCAGCCCGGCCTGAACGCGGGGACGTTCCCTTCCGTAAGAGACAACGAGCCCATCCCTACCAGGAGTTGACCGGTGCCCCTCAGGAGTCGCGGCGGCGTGCCCGGCCCGGCGTCCCGCACGACGTCGGCCGCAGCGAACGGCGTCGGCCTGCGTCCGCTGCGGGCGGGCGTCTTCGCGGCCGTCTGCGTGGTCACGACATCGCTCGGGCACTCCCTCATGTCCGGTGACCTGCTGCCCTGGTGGGCGCTGGGGGCGGCGTTCGCCGGAACGGCCACGGTGGCCTGGCGGCTTACGGGGCGCGAACGCGGTGCCCCGACGGTGGTCGGGGTCACGGCGGTGGCCCAAGGGCTGCTGCACCTGTGGTTCGACCTGGCCCACGCACTCGTCCGGGTGCCGTCCGGTGCGTCCGGACGGGCGGCCGCCTCCGGAATGAACCACGCGATGGGCTTCTCCGGATCCGGCATGGTCATGCGCATGAGCCACTCGGGCATGGAGATGGACCCCTCCGGTATGGCGATGGCGCACACCGGGACGACGGGCGCTGCGAAGCTCCTGCCGACGGGATCGGTGCTGCTGCACCAGGGCTCGGCCGGAATGTTCCTGGCACATCTGCTGGCCGCCGTCGTCTGCGGCCTTTGGCTGTGGCGCGGTGAGACGGCGGCCCACCGGATGGCCCGGGCCCTTGCCGTCACCCTGCTGGCTCCCTTGCGACGCGTCAGCCGCATGCTCGCGGGCCCGGTGCCCGGTCGGCGCGCTCGCGTCACCCGCCGCCCGGCCGAGGCCACCGCGCAGGCGCCGCCCGCCACCTCCGCCGTACTGCGGCACGCTGTCATCCGCAGGGGCCCGCCACGGGCCGGTTCGGCAGTCCGCTCACTGCTGAAGACTACCGGCCCGCTGTCCGCCGTACCCCTCTGAAGTCCGACGCGACTTCCCGGAGACGGGTACAGGGGGCGGGCCGGGTCACGCCCAGGACCTGCGCGCGCACCCGCGTGCGCAAGTCCGTCCATCCGGCTCGGCATACGCCCGCCAGCCCCTGTGCAGGCGACGGCGCGTGCTCCCCTGCCCCTCGATCGGGAGTTCCATGTACCACCGCACGTCCGCCCACCTCTCCACGCCCGGTACCCCGTCGGCGCCCGCCCCCCTTCGCCGCGCGCCCCGGCTCGCCCTCGGCACCGCTCTCGTGACCGCCCTGGCAGCCCTCCTCGCAGGTTGCGGAGGGGGATCGTCCGACCACGCCGCCGCCAAGCCGAAGACGACCGCCACCGCCCACAACATGGACGACATGTCCGGCATGGCGATGGGCGACCCCTCGGCCACGCCCGCCTACAAGATGGCCCACGCCACCGTGGTCGAGGGCACGTTCAAGCTGCTGGACACCCGGCCGCCGGGACTGGACCACGTCAAGGGAACGGCGTGGCTCGCGCAGGGGCCGAAGGGAACCACCGTCACGGTGAAACTGACGGGTCTGCAACCCGGCGCCTCCTACATGGCGCATCTGCACGCCCAGCACTGCTCGGCCGACAACGGCGGCGAGCACTTCCAGTTCGTCAAGGGCGGCCCCGCCATGCCGCCCAACGAGGTGCACCTGGCCTTCAAGGCCGACACGAAGGGCATCGGGATGACCACGGTGAACAACGACCGCAAGACCGGCAAGGGCGCGGTCGCCATCGTGGTCCACCCCAGCGACGCTCTCGACAACCGCATCGCATGCGCGGACTTCGACTTCTGAGGGCACCGGCCGTGCTCTGCGCGGCCGGCTGCGCGCTGTTCTGCGCCGGCGGTACGCCGGCCTACGCCCACACCGCCCTTCAGACGGCGTCACCGGCTCCCGGCGCCAAGGTCGGGCCGGACACCCAGGTCATCGCGTTGACGTTCGGCACCCTGCTGAAGGGAACCGTGCCCAAGGTCTCCGCCGCCGGGCCCGACGGCAAACCGGTGCCTGTCGGCGAACCCGTCGTGGTCCCGGGCTCCACCGTGTGTGCCGCCGTGCGGGGGCTGCCGGCCGGAGTCGACTCCCTCACCTACACGGTGCTGGCGGTCGACGGCGACGCGCAGACCAACCGCTTCCTGTTCCAGGTGACGGAGGGCGCCAAAGCGGCGCCGGTGCCCGCGGCATGCCGAGGCCGACGGCTGCCGAGCCCGCCGCAGGAGCAGGCGAGCGGCTTCTTGGACCGGCCGGGAACAGTTGTTGCCGGTGCCTCGGCCGCAACTGCCGTGCTGGCAGCGGTGGTCGGAGTGCTCGTCGTACGCAGGAAGCGGCGCGGCGGTACGGCCCTGGGAGGCGATGACGCCGTGACCGGGTGAACGGAGACGGGCGCGGGGCGCCCGCGGCCGAGGGGGCGGCGAGTTGGCCGGGCTGATGCGCCACGCAGCCAACAACCGGGGCCACTTGAGGACGTCGTCGGGAAGCTACGGAACCTTCGCCAACTGGGGCCGCTGGAAGCCGACATGCCGGGCCGCTGAACAACGTCACAGCCACCCGGCGGACGTACGCATCGCGATCGTCTGCACCCCGACCAACAGCTCCTGGCTGAACAGGATCGAGGCCCAGTTCACCGCTGTTCGCTACTTCACCCTCGACGGCACCGGCCACCCGACCCACAACGCTCAGGACAGTTTGCTCCGCCGGCGTCTGTCCTGGGTCGTCAGGGCCGGATCGGAGGCGCACTCATCGCTGCCGTCAGGAACGTGATCGCCCATCGCCGGGACGCCTCGCCCGCTATCGGGGACGCGCAGCCAGGGGAGGGCTGCTGGTGGACCTGGAGGCGGTCGACGGCCGTCACGGCAAAGATCCCCCGCATCCGGAACCACAGCTCCTCCGGGGAAAGGCCGGGCAGTACGCGCGCGAAGGCTGCGAAGTAGCGCTCGCGGACCGAGTCCTCGGCCGGCCCGGTCCAGCTGCGTGCCTCCTCGGCCGGGTCGCTGAGGATCGTCACGATCAGCCGGGACGTCCGGGCGCCGCCCTCGTCGCCGGCCGGCATCTCGTCGAACAGCGGCCCCGCGAATGCCTCCACCAGTTCACCGACCGGTGGGTCGGGGGTCCGGGCGAGCAGTTTGTCGAGCCCGGCGCACTGGGCAGCGGTGATGGGCTCGACCACGCGGCGGGCGACTGCCGCCATCAGCTCCGCCTTCGAGCCGAAGTGGTAGCCGACGGCGGCCAGGTTCGCTCCGGCGAGTTTGGTGATCGCGCGGACCGAGGTGCCGCGGTATCCGTGCTCGGCGAAGAGGTGCTCGGCCGCGTCGAGGATCTGGGTGCGGGTGTCTGGGGTCGCCACACGAGGGACTATACATATGTTTGAATGAAACGAACGTATGAATCAAGCGAACGTATGAAAGAGGACTGTCATGAAGCTGCTCGTGTACGGCGCCGGGGTTTGCGGCAGCCTGTTCGCCGCCCGCATGCATGAGGCCGGCCACGACGTCTCGCTCCTCGCCCGGGGCGAGCGTCTGACCGCCCTGCGCCGGCACGGAGTGCAACTCGCCGAGGAAGGCAGTCCAGCGGTCAGGCGGGTGCCGGTACCGGCGGTCGAGCACCCGGACGGCGGGTACGACCTGATCGCCGTCTTCGTTCGCACCCACCAGGTGGATGCAGTGCTGGAATCACTCGCCGGTGTCCAAGGTGACGTGCTGTTCCTGCTCAACTGGGCAGCCGGGCCGGAGACGCTGGGTGCGGTGATCGGCCACGAGCGGGTGCTGCTCGGCTTCCCCACGACTGGCGGCACGATGGAAGGCGACGTGGTCCGCTACCGCAAGAACAATTTCATCACCCGCCGGGTCGCGATGCCGATCGGCGAGCCCGACGGCCGTACCACCCCGCGACTGGAACGGATCGTGGAGACGTTCCGTACCGCCGGGATCAACGCCAAGGCCGAGCCGCAGATGGATGCCTGGCTCAGGACGCACGCCGCGTTCGAGGTCCCGCTCGGGCAGGCGGTACGCGCGGCGGGCGGCCCGGTAGCGCTGGCCGACGACCCGGACGCGGTCCGCGGCATGCTCCACCTCATGCGGCAGAACCTCGCCGCGATGGAGACGCCGCCGGTACCTCGCGCGTTCGCCGCGTTGCGGGCTCTGCCGCAAGGGCTCCTCGTGGCCGTGCTCCGGCGTTTCCTGAAGAGCCCGACGGCCGTGCACAGCGGACTCAACGACCCCTCGCCTGCCACGGCGGCCGAACTCGAGCGGCTGGCGGAACAGCTCCGTGCCCGTGCGGGAACCCGCTGAGCAGCCCAGGACGGCGAAAACCTCACCACGCACACCGCCGCCAGTCCCACAGCCCTCGACCCCAGCTCCGCCGGCTCCACGGACGGCAACCGCTGACCTCATGACCGTTTCGGTAGCAATGGAGCGTCCAGCCTTCGGAGTTGGCCTGGCCTTCTCTCCCGTTGCGGCCACGACGTCCAGGGCGGCACCGCCACTGGAACACCCCCGTGCCGGCGGGGACGACATTTGGTGACCTGCGTGGCAGTGGCCGATTCTGGGTGGGCAGGCCGTCGAGGATCACGTGACTCATCTCCTCTTCGCGGCAGCGGTTCAACACCTCGTGCAGGTCGGGGGCTTGAGCGGCGAGGACGTCGATGCGCGGCGAGCAACCGGGGGAGGTGCACCACGATGTGGTGCGGGACATCGAGCGTGGCAGCATAGGTGACCAACGTGAAGTCTCTGGTTCAGCGGACGATCTTGCGGTGAGAACCGTCCTGCCAGGGGATCCACGTGCATCTGCTCCGTCGCCGACTGGGAGCGACATGTCAACGAGCAGCGCCCCTGCCACCGGGCAGGGGGCTGCGCGAGATGGTCTGTTTCAGGATGCCTTTTGGTCGGCGGGTCTCTCGATCTCGGTGGTCACCCGTGCCCCTCGGAAGAGCACCGGGAGCCACAGGAGACATGCCAGCAGGGGGACTGCGGCGTAGGTGGCCATGCCCACACTGGAGCCCAGCCCGTCCATGAGCGCGCCGAGGACGAGATAGCCGATGCCGATGAGCGCCGACTCCACGAATGCGATCATCGACAGCAGGCTCGCCCGGTGGCGCGACGGCACTGCCTCGTTGAACACGTTGTCCACGATCACGGCGGTGATCTCGGGAATCCCGACCAGGACCAGGAACGCGGCGATGGTGACCCAGACAAGGCCGAGGCCGCTCAGGCCGAGCGCCACGGCGAGCGTCAGGAGAGACACCGGGACGATGACCCGATACCCGATGCGCCGGTCCGCGCGGTCCGACAGCAGCGGAGTGAGCCCGCCGGTGAAGAATCCCGCCGCTATGACCATGCTGACCAATGCGGTGCCCGCTCCCTGATCGGAGAGGGTCTTCTGCGTAAAAATGATGTACGGCGTCAAAGTCGCATGCATCAATCCGGACACCACGACAAGCGTCACGAGTGCCGGCGTGGCGACCCGAAGCACCGCCCGCCATGCTGTGGCGTCGCCGTGCTCCTCGGCTCCGTCCTGCTCGTCCACCGCGTCCGCGCCGCGGATCTCGGGCACCCGTGACATCAGCACCACCACGGCCAGGACGAGGCACGACGCCGAACCGACGTAGACGATTCCCCAGGAAAGCTGCTGCAGTTGGCCGCCGAGGACGATGGCGGCTCCCGAGGTGACCGTCCCGAGCATGGTGAACCGGGACTTGATCTTGACGTAGCCGGCTGTTGCACCACGACGCACGAGCAGGTCGTACAGCAGGGCGGTGTCCGAACCGGATACACATGCCATCCCCACGCCCTGCCCGATGAACAGCGTCAGGAACACCCAGTAGTTGGAGGACGTCACCTGACCGAGCAGGCATCCAGCTATCAGCACCTGGCCGATCACGATGCTGGCACGCCTGCCGATTCGGTCGGCGATCACTCCCGTCGGCAACTCCGCAAGTCCGCTGACCAGGTAGAGCAGTGTCTGAAGGAGGGCCACTTGCCCGGCGGAGAAGCCTCGCTGCTGAAGGAAGAGGACGAATACGCCACGCTGGAACAGCGAGTTGGCGAGCACGGCGTATACGTAGAACGGGCGCGTGACACTTTGTGCCGCATCGTCGACTGCAGCCGACCCGCCAAGGGCCTGCGTGGTGCCGGTCATGCTGCGGGCTCCCCCTGGTGGCTCCGGTGATCATCAGGTCCTTCGCCAATGCGGCAGGCAGTTCGGTAGTGCTGTCGAGCCTGGCACTCAGCAACTGCTGAACGCTCACCACCGCGTCGTCCCCATCGTCGTCTGCCTTGAGATCCGCACCCCGTAGGTCTGCATGAGCCAGGTTCGCGCCGGTGAGATCACCGCCACCCAGCGTGGCGCCGCCGAAGCGGGCGCCTTCCAGGTTCGCCTCGCGTAGCGACGAGCACCCAAGGTCTGCGCCCTGCAGTATCGCGCCACTCAGGTCCGTGCGCAGGAGCCACGAGTGGCTAAGGACGGCCCCGCCCAACTTCGCACCGCGCATGTTCACCCCCACCAGGTCCGAGTAGTACAGGTCAGCGCGGTTGAGGATCGCGCCGTGGAAGTCCGCGCCGTGCAGGTCCGAGTCGGTGAGGGCACTACTGCTCAGATCCAGGTGTGCGCCGCCGTCATGGCGGCTGTCTCTGTCCCGCAGGGCCGACAGCGCCGCCTCGACATCGCTGGGCGGCCTATGCCGGCCTTGCTTCGGGTCACCGTCAGCTCCCTTCGACTGCGCGGCGTGGGCGCGGACGTACGCCGCCAACACATCAACGATGGTGGGCTGGTCGCGCGGGGAATCCTGCATGATGCGCTGAAGGGCGTAGACGCCGCCCAGACGGACGTCCTGGGAGTGTTGCCGAGGTTCTCCACCGCCGCGTTGTACCGGTCGGTGATCTGGCCCTCCCTGGTGGGACAACGACGATCCGAACTGGCTCGATGCCGACACGATTCCCTGGTCCCTGCGAACTTCTCCGGGGACGGTAGCGGTCTTCAACTCCAATTCCGCGACCGACCCGGACGTCGGCATCCCCCTTTCCACCCACATCTGGTGGGGAGCGCACTCGTAGCCAAGGGATGTCCCGTAAATGATCTACGGACGCTCGTCGGCTGCCGTTTGCTGGCTGCTGGATGAGATGTGATGACGTCGTTCGCCAACGCGCGATCCGGCCGGTGAGCCTGTTTTCCGATGACGACACCGTCCCGCCTGTCTCCGTTGCTGGAGCAGTCCGACTTCGCCACAAGCGCCTCGCCGACCGTATGACAGGGCCCGCCATGGAAAGCGGCGACGGGACGGATACCAAGGTCGGCCCTATGACTGACGAGGAGTATCTCTGGGAGCCGGTGTCTGACGGTGCCTGACTGCTGGTCGGTACGGCGGCGCGTGAACAGGCCAGGGTCTCGCGCGACGCTCCTGGTCGGCACCGGCGACTGGGGACGCGACGCCGCCTCCTGCCCGCACCCCTGGCCCCCGCCTTTCGCCACCATCGCATGGCGCTTGAGCCACCACGGCGAGACGCTGACCTTGCGCGCCGACCACACGGCCGGCGGGCACGCGCTGACCCGCGCCGACCACTCCGTCATCGGGGACGCCACAGGGGCGGTCGCCGCCTTCGCCGCCGGCGCCGCGGCCTGGCGGAAGGCGCTGATGTGCGTTGACGACGCCGCACTCGACACCGTGGGGTATTGCACCTACCCGCACGGCAGCGACCCAGACGAGGCGTTCATCGACATCGTGTGGTGGGTGAACCAGGAACAGAGGTCGTTCGCTCTACAGGGCGCGGTGGTCCGGGTGTGTGCGTCGTTGTGGCCGCTGCCGGGTCCACTCCGCGTCCGTCATGTCCGACGGATACCGCCGAACGCGTTCCGGGTGATCGGCCGCATTCCCGAACCGGTGAGCGACACGATCACGCGTTGGTGCAGCCGAGTTGAACTCCACAGCTACATACACCCAGACGCCAACGTCAACAAGCCACCAGCCCCTCAACACACCACAGGCAACCCCAGCTCACACCCCCGCCGGCCTTCTCGACCAACCAACAACACCCCAGGTCAGACGCCACCCCCACGCCCAAAAGCACCCCCCTCATCGACGCCTCGACATCACCCGAATGGGTGTATCCGAATGGCGGTATAGACCTGGCGACTCTACGGTCGGTTCAGATCTCGGTTCCGAGACAGGTGGCTAGCCAGGGAGGTCAACCATGAACCGACTTCGCACCCTCGCCATCGCGGCCGCGCCCGGGGCGTTGCTGATAGGCCTGGCGATTCCGGCTCCCGCCGCACCCGCGCCGAAGGCGCCGACCACGCCGAACGCCAGCTGCTACACGCCGCGGGCTGACCAAGTTCTCACTGCCCAGGAAGGCATCAAGCTCGCCAACGCCTGCAAGGCCCAGAAGTCGGGTGACCCCTCGTGGCACTGGATGGGCAACTACGGCTCGGTCTACGACGTGGTCAACGTCGCGAACAGCAGGGGCGTCGGCGCCGGCGGGCTGGTAACGATACCGAATGCCAGCGGCGGCGGCCTGATCCCGACGTTCATGTACTACTGAGGAGTGGATCGAGGCCGGTGTAGCTGACGGGCTTGCCGGCAAGGGCAGGATGCCCGTCGACCATGAACAAGGCCATCCGGACTCGTTGCCCGACCGTCGCTGCTGAGGTCGTGGATGCCGTCGGTCGTGAGGCTGCGTCCGGCAGCCGGATATCGCCGACACGCTGGTGGACTGTTCCGCCCTCGTGCTGAAGATCAACGCGAGGGCGGAACAGAAGGCCGAAAGGGAGCCGGGGCCGAGTTGAGTCGTCGCCGCCGAAGGTGCCGACCTGCTCATCCTGGCCCGCGGCGGCCGGCGCATCCACCTCGGACCACGGGGCCTCGGTCCCGGCGGCCGGTTCGCCGTGGACCACGCCCCTTGCCCCGTTCTGCTGGCCTGGCCCCGTACGGCACTCGGCATCGTGAGCTTCCCGCCGTCTCCCCACCCGCCGCACCACCGATGGGCCACTGGCTCGCGTCGTCGGCGTTTGACTGCCGGCTGTCACGAACTCGACGGGATTATCTGCGTCCTTGAGCACTTTGACTGCGAGCCGGCGGGCCATGGTGGCTCAACACCGAGTCGTGTACGTCGGGTTCGCATCGACCAGGGACAGGCCGCGAAGCGGTCACCGTGCACGGGCTCACCGAGGGCCCGCTGGTGCCTCCACGGCGGCCAGGCGTGCAGCGATAGCCGCTTTCGACCTATTTCGTTATGATTTGAGATGATTGTCCGTCGATGGGTGTGCGGGCAGGAGGCCCGGATGGGAACCCGAGAACCGATCCCGCTTACACCGGTGCGTGACCCCGCCACCGGCCGGCTGGTGTCGCTTCCCGGAGACCGCCACCCCCGGTTGCGGCGTGCCGGTGACGTGTGCGGTCCGGAGTCCGGGAGGACGACAGCGCTCCGGCAGGGCAACCGTCGGCGAGTGACTCTCGAAGCACAGCCACCCGAATCTGCGGCTGAGCCTTGTGCAGTGGTGCGTGTCGGGTGCTCTCGGCGAGGCGGCATGCGGGTCGCCGGCCGTCCCGGACCGACGAGACATCGGGTCGCCGTGGCCTCAGGGCATCCGGACAGCCTTGTGCGCCTGGGAAGAACTGGCGCGCCCCACGACGTCGCGTCCGTCCCGCTCGTACACATCCATGGAAGGGGCGTCCCATGCCCGCCACCACCGTCGACTGCGACGTGGTCTTCTTCGACCTGCGCGACACCCTCGGCGACGTCGACCGGCCCGGTCATCTCGCGCTGTATCGACCCAGCACCGAGAAGCTGCTCGACGCCATGCGGGATCTGGTGGGGCTGCGTCTCGGCGTGATCACCAACCTGCCCGCGGAGGTCAGCGCCGAGCAGGGGCGTCGGATGATTGCCGAGGCCGTCGTCACCGAGCACGACGGCAGCGTCGTCCACCTCGCCGACATCCTGGACCCGCAGGGCATCGTGATCAACCACGAGGCCAAGGTGGACAAGCCCGAGCCCGCCATCTACCACTTCGCGGCCGATCAGATGCGCGTACCGATCGAGCGGTGCCTGTTCGTCGGGGAGAACCTCATCGAAGTCCTCGCTGCCGAGGCGGCCGGGATGCGAGGCGTGCTCAAGCCGTCGCCACCCGGCAAGGAGTTCCAGCCCGCGGTGATCACCCGGCAGGGGGAATCGGTCCGCGACAGCGGCCGTGCCTTCGAGGAGTTCCTCGAACAGGAGCACCTGCTCGGTGAACGCATATTCGCATGCGGCAGCCGCATCGTGCAGGCGCTCGACTCGGTGCACCAGGCACAGGACATCCCGCCGGGGGTGCGCACCGCGATGGGCATGTTCGTGTACACGCTCACCAACTTCGCGGACCAGGCGCACCTGAAGGCTGAGGAAGCGATCGTGCCGCTGGCCGTCGCACGCGGCATGCCGCCCGACCACGCCCGCTGGATGTTCGACCAGCACGACCAGGCCCGTGCTTATTGGGAGACGATCCGCGTCGCCTGGCGACGGATCCAGAACGGCGACCCCCGCGACGTGACCTCCGCGATCTCCGACTTCCGCCGCTGCACGGAGGGCTTCGTCCTGCTCTTCCGGGCGCACGCGGTGCGCGAGAACGACGAGTTGTATCCGGAACTGGGCCGCCACCTCACCGACGCGGACGACGCGACGGTGCTCTCCATCGTCCGCCACACCGGCCCGCCGGACATAGGGCCCTACGCGGCCATCGTCGGCGCGATGGAGGAGGCCCTCGACAACGCGCATGTCGCAGACGCCGCCGACCCCGCGCGCGGCACGGACGACCCGGACAGCGCGGACGGGGCCACCCGGACCACCGGAAAGGCCTGACCATGTGGCTCCTGCGACCGCCCGAAACCGGCTGTTTCGACAAGGACCAGCGGCGCGCCGTGGAGGTGCTCTTCGACGCGGTCCTGCCCGGCGGCCCCCGACGGCCCGGCGCGGCCGACGCCGACGCCGCCGAATACATCGACCGGCTCCTGGCCATGGGCCCCGAGACGCATCCCGAGATTCCGTCGTGGCGCCTGGCCTACCCGGTGCTGCTCGCAGCGCTCGACACCGCCGCGCAACAGGCGCACGGCGGACGCGGCGTCGCCGAACTCGACCGCGCCGAGGCAACCGCGCTGCTGCTCGACCTGGCCGCGGGGACCCTGCCCGACTGGCCCACGGCCGCCCTTGCGCAGCCGGCCGCGTTCGCCCTGCTGCGGGCCCACTGCATCGAGGGCTGCTTCGGCGACCCGCGCTGGGGCGGCAACCGCGAAGCGGTGATCTGGCGCTGGTACGGCTACCTCACACCGGCCGAACCCTTCACCCGTCCCACCACCGCGACACCCTTCACCCGCCCCACCACCGCGACCGCCGACCGGCCCGGGGAGGACTCATGACCGCCACGACCACCGCACCCGGCGGATACGACGCGATCGTCGTGGGCGCCGGCGCGGGCGGCGGCACCGCGGCCCGCGTGCTCACCGCGCGCGGACGCCGCGTCGCCGTGCTGGAGAAGGGCCCGCTCCCGGTCGCCGACGATTTCCTTCCCTACGACGAACTCCACTTCCACACGCACAAGGCGCTGATCCCGCACCGCGACACCGACCCCAACATCTACATGGCCGGCCCCGCTCAGGACCAGCCCACCCGGGTCGAGCGCTGGTGGAACGTCAACATGGCCGGCGGCGCGACGAACGTGTGGGACGCCAACGTGCCCCGCTACACCGAGGAGGACTTCCGCGTCCTCGACCACCTGCACGACGTGCCGCCCGAAGCGGACATGGTGAACTGGCCGTGGACCTACCGCGAGTTCGAGCCGTGGTTCGAGCGGGCCGAGTACGAATGGGGCGTCTCCGGGCGGGCCCGGCAGTCCCCGGCTCAGGAGCCGATACGGGCCGGCTACGACTACGCCATGCCGCCGCTGCGCCCGCACGCGGCCGTGCCGTTCCTGACCGAGGCGTTCGGCCGCGCCGGCATGCGGCCCTACCTCGGCCCCCGGGCCATCAACTCCCGGGTGCGCGACGGCCGTCCGGCCTGCTCGTTCTGCGGCTACAACCAGTTCTTCGGCTGCGGTCTCAACTCACGGGCCTCCGCGCTGAACACGGTGCTCCAGCGCGCCCTGGCCACCGGCCGGTGCGACCTGCTGACCGGACACTGCGTGACCCGGCTCGTGCACGAGGACGGGCGGGTGCGCGGCGTGATGTACCGCACCGAGCCCGGCGGACCCGAACGGTTCCTGGGTGCATCCCAGGTGCTGGTGTCCATCCAGACCATCGAGTCGGCGCGGTTGTTCCTCGTGTCGCAGGTGCCCGACCCCAACCGGATGATCGGCCGCTATCTGACCTATCACACCCACGGAAACGCCGAAGTCACCCTGCCGCTCCAGCCCGTGTGGACCGGCGACGGCGCCCAGCAGCCCGCCACCGCGATCGGCTCGCTGCAACTGCGGGACCTGTACGTGGTCGACGACCCCGCCACCCCGGTCACCAAGGCCGGCAAGTTCTCCGTGTACGACCCCTACACGTGCGTGCCGCCGGTCCGGCTCGTCAAGGGCGCCGCGCTCGGACCCGGCCGCGGCGGCCTGTGGGGCGAGGACCTGTACACCTACCTTGAGGAACTGCGTCACCAGGGCGGCGTCTACTTCTCCTTCACCGGCGAGGCGCTCTCCCTGTACGACAACCGGGTCGAACTCGACCCCGACGTCACCGACCCGTGGGGCATGCCTGCGGCCCGAATCTGGTACCGGCACCACGCCTACGACCTGGCCGCGGCTCGCTACGCCATCGATCGCGTCGTCCGGGTGATGGAGGACGCGGGCGGCGAGTTGCGCGGCTACGACGTTCCCGGCGCGGAGAATCCCGGCTACGGGCATGTGCAGGGCACGCTGCGCGCCGGCTCCGATCCCGACGCCTCGGTGCTCGACGAGAACTGCCAGTCGCACACCGTCTCCGGACTCTATGTCCTCGACTGCGCGTTCATGCCGACCGCCGGCGCCTCGAACCCCACCCTGACGCTTCTCGCCAACGCCTACCGGGTGTGCGAGCAACTCCCGGACCCCGACTGAGGCGCACGCCCTCGACGAGGTACCGGCACACGGACACCGGACCGAACGGGAACGATGCGAAAGGCAGCACCATGGACACCCTCGACGAGCGGGTCGACATCGCCCGCGCCCTGCTGTCCGCCGGAATCACCCCGGCCGACCTCGAGCTGTCGCCCGACCTGGCCGAGGCGCCGGGAGGCCCTGTCCTCGCCGCCCACCTCGGGATCGTCTTCCCCGACGGGCTCGCACCCGTCCCACAGCCCTTCGACGTCGTACCGTCCCCCGACGCCGCGTTGCCTCGCGCCGACGTCGTCGTGATCACCTGGACCGTCGACGAACAGGATGCCCTGGCCGACGTGTTCACCCACGGCTTCGATCGGCTGCACTGGTATCGGTACACCCGCCGCTTCGAGGAGCACTACCGGCCGCTGATCAGAGCCGGAGCGCCCTCGCTCGCCGCCCGCCCGCCACGCCTGGGCTCGTACTTCCCCGTCAAGCTCGGCGACCTGGATGTGCTGTGCGTGAAGTCCGAACTCCACCTCAACCAGGACGGCATCAAGACCGGCGAAGGCACCGCCACCCTGCCCGTCCGGGACTTCTTCGAGCAGATCATCGAGGAGGCCCGGCCGCGAGTGATCGCCACCATAGGCACCTCGGGCAGCGTCTTCGGCGACTTCCCCCTGGGCGACGTGGTGGTCACGCGCGCGGCGAAGTTCCGCTGCAAAAACGAGTTCCGTAACGAGGACTTCAACGGTCGGACGTTCAAGAGCGACTGGACCCTCCCGCTCGGCCGGATCGAGGACGCGCAGAAGCTGATGCGCGGTTTCGCCGACCGGCTCACCGAACCACCGCTCGGCCCGCCGTCCACCCGCTTCCCCTTCGTCGGGCCGCTGCTCAAGCCGCCCGACAACGACCCGACCGTCCGCATCGAGCAGGGCGCGCAGGACATGCCCGCCTTCCACCCGATCCTGACCACCGACTACTTCGAGTACGGCACGTCCACGAACGGCCTGGAACACGAGGGAGCGGCCGTCGAGATGGGCGACGCGGCGCTGGGTCTGACCATTGCCGACCTCACCGCCGCGGGCGCGGATCACGTGCCCGACTGGGTGGTGGTCCGCAACATGTCCGACCCCCAGATCAACGGCGAACTCCCCACTCACGACTTCCGCCTCAACCAGCAGACCATGTGGGCGGTGTCCTACTACCAGTCGTACGGCTACTGGACCAGCGTCTGCGGCGCGCTCACCACGTGGGGCCTGCTGGCGGGACTCTCCGAGGCGGGCTTCGACGATGCCTGACCCGCCGGCCGTCACCCGGCTCCCCATCGAGGTCGAGCTGCTGTTCGAGCTCATGCCGTGCAATGCGCTACGCACCTCGCAGTACGCCGGATCCGGGCCCCATCCGTGCGCCTACTTCCGCTCGTGGGGTACCTACCACGCCTACGACTATGACGCCGACGGGCCGCCGCCGGATGCCTCGATCGTGCGGCCCTCGCACTACACCGGCCGGATGACCCCGCTGCCGGAACCGCTGTCCGGTTGCCGCAAGGCTCCGATCCTCGCCGTCGGCATCAACCCCAACCTCCCGGGCTGGTGGCCCGACAGCCACGGCTCGCTCACCCCCGACTTCGACTCCGTGCGCCAGTACGCGCACTACTTCCGACACCGAGGGGTGTTCAAGCCCGAGCTGCCCGACGACGCGTATCGCGCCTTCGGCGGCGGACCCGACGACGATCCCCTGGCCGGGGTCCCGCTCACCGTTCCCGAGGACGCGCTGGGCCGCCGCGCGATCCCGGTCCGCGAGCAGCCGCAGCGTATGTACCTCGTCTACCAGCAGCTGCTGGACGCCCTCGGCGCGGAACTGGGCCTCGACCCTGGTGCGCTCGCCGTCGGCGAGGACCTGTCGTACGGCAACATGGTCGCCTGCGCCTCGGCCAAGTGGACCACCCAAGCCGATCCGCACGACCCCGCCCTTCCGCCGATGACCGACGACCAGCGCGCCGGGATCGTCGGCGAGTGCTTCCGGACCCGCCGCCACCTGCTGCGCCAGCTGTTCCAGTCGCTGCCTGCCGTGATCCTCGTGCTCGGCCAGAGCACCGCCAACGCGTTCGCCGGTGAACTCGGCGATCGCCTGGCACCCGTACCTGCCCCCGACACCCCCCTGGCGCAGCTGATGGCGACCGAGATCCGGCTCGCCTACGGCACCCTCGACGACGGCGGGGAACTCGACGCCCGGGTGCTGTTCGTCCCGCATCCCACCGGGCACCCCGACGACTACGCGCAGGCCCGGCCACTGCTCGTCGAACAACTCCTGCACGAGGCACGCTCCGGCCGGCTGGGTCACGACGAACGCATCGGGCATCTGACGCGCCCCCGCGGCTCGTGCTCCTTCTGCCCCCTCCTAGAGATCGGCCCGTGCCCGTACGCCGACGTGCTCACGCCGCTCCCGGGCGGTGGCCCCGCCCTGCTCGCCGACGGATCGACGCCCGTCGAGGCGGAGAAGCGCACCCAACTTCGGCTGCTCGACGGCATCACCGCACGGGCCGCACCCGTCGCCGAGGTCTGGGCACACACCGACGACCGGGAGGACTGACGCCGAAACGCCCACCGGCGCCACCACCCTCCGAAAGCGAGACCACGATGTCCGGCAGCATCGACCCCGAGGGAGCACTCGACCGGCAGTACCGCATCGCCGTCTACTTCGACACCGGTCCGGAGGCCGAACGCATCGCGGCGATCCTTGAGGACCGGACGCACCGCTACCGGGGGGTCGTTCCCGCCGAGACCTCGGGGGAGCGGATCACCCGGCGACCTCGCGGTGACCACACCCGACGGCACCATTCACGTCGGCAACGAAGAGCACGCCGACAAAAAGGTCCCCGGCTTCGACCGCAGCGCCGTGGCGCAACTCACCGGTCTCCCGCTGGACCGCGCCAACACGGTCGAGGCCGTCCGGATCGGCGGCCCGCGCCCGGTACCTACACGATCACGGTGTTCGCGCAGAACACGCCCTTCCCCGCGCAGGGTTACGCGGTGTGCGCCGCCGGCCCGATCAGCGAAGAGGAGTTGACGACGCCATGAGGATCGCGGCAATCGGCGGCAACGCCCTGCACGCCCCGCCCCACACCCGTACCGCGCTGACGTCCGCCTACGTCCAAGGTGCCGACGTTCTCGTCTTCGACGTCGCCGTGACCGCCGACGGACACGTCGTGCCCGGCTCCGATCGTGGGCTGCCCCGCCAGGCCGGCTCTACGGCCTCCGTCGGCGAACTCACCCTCACCCGGCTGCGCGAACTCGACCTGAGCACCACCTTCAAGCCGCGTGGCTCCCCGGAGTTTCGCTACCGACCCGCGGGCCACGCGCCCGTGCGCGTCGAAGCGCTCGACGACCTCCTCGACGCGCTGCCCGACGACGTCACCTATGTGGTGCGGGTGAGCACCGGCGGCACGGACACCGTCGCCGCCGTCATCGGAATCTTCGTCCGCCACGCCGCCACCGCACGCCTCGTCGTAGCCGCCTGCGACCCCGAACTGCTGCGCCACGCGCGCAGGCTCGACCTCGATGTGGGCACCGCGCTGACCGGACCCCAGCTGGTCGGCTCCGGTGCCGGCCCCGACCCGGCCCTGCTCGACGCGGCCCTCCAGGACGGGGCTCTCGACCTGGTCCTCGCCGGCATCGACGATCTGATCGGCCCCGACGGCCGGCCCACCGGCCTTGGCGTTCGCATCGGCGAGGCCAAACGCTCGGAAGGGGTGCGGCTCGGCGTGCTCGTCCTGCCCCGGGCCGACCGGGACCTCGACGACCCCGCACTCGCCGCCGCGCAACCGTACACGTGGGCCGTGGGTACCGAGTCCACCTTCGACATCGCCGAAGCCCTCCGCCCCGGCACCGGCCGGCTCGACGAGACGTTCGCCGGCACCCACGTCGACACCCGCCGCTTCGCGCTCGGCTACGCCAAGGCCACTCCCTATGGCCACGTCTTCCAGGACGACGGCATCCACATCCGCATCACCCCGTACCAGGGCGACCCCCAGCCGCCCCTGCCCGTCGACCCGGTCGAGCGCCGCCTCGCCGAGCTGGCGGAACGCAGCTGGGACGCCCTCGGCGACTGGCCGTTCTACAGCGGCGGCGGCTTCGGCGTGACGCATGGTCTGCGCGGCGACTTCGCCGCCGAGGTGCGGGTCGAGTCAGCGGTGGCGGCCCAGGCCACCATGTGCGAGATGGCCGCGGTCAACGCCGACCCCGGCACACACCACCCGCCGTACAACGACGATGGCACGCCGTGGTTCCCGCGCTCCTTCCGCGACAAGGACGCCTTCTACGACCCCCACGGCGCACCGCCGTTCGTCGGCGCCGAACACGACGAGGACGACGGTTACCGGATCAACTGGAACCTGGGCACGCTCTACGACACCAACCAGTACGGGCCGCCCGTCGGGGACGGCAGAGTGCTCGCGGCCCGGCTGCGGCTGGAGCGGCGCGGCGCCTACTTCGCCGCCTACACCCGCAACGACGTCGATGCCCACGACTGGGTGTGCGTCGGGACGGTGCGCAACGACTCGATGAACGAGACCGTGCACCTGCGGTGTTCCGGGAAGCGGTGGCGCCAGGAGGACCCGGCCGACCCGACGCGCTACATGCCGATCCAGGCCAACGAGTTCGTCTTCCGGGACCTGCACATCACGAGCTACTTCTGAGCACACCGGTTCGGCAGGCGGTGGTCCCGGTGCTTCCGGCGGTCCGCGACGTGGATTGTTGCTCCGGAGCGCTGCGGGTGTGCCTCGTAGTCGCGGGCGAGCGCTCGACCGCCCAGCGCCGGGGTAGCCGGTGTCGCTAAAAGATTGTCCCGCAACTGCAAGCTGGGTCTAGGCTGAACCAGCCATCCGGGTACCTCTCTTGTGGAGGCTGAGAAGCCGTATCTCAACCGAACGTGATCCCTTGATTTCTGCTGGCCAAAGCGTCCGTGTATCCCGGCAGTGCATCGGCTGCGTTCCGACAATGCACTGCCTCTCTCCGTCCAGGCCCAGCCGCGAGGACGAAACCCAAAGATTGATCACGACTCGATACGCGCTCTAGATGTATTGACCCGCAGCGTCGGCCAAGCGCGAGACAGGCCGGTACGACGAACCAGCCAACGCCACCGCGTCGGCCCGGAACTCCGCCGAGTACTTGTAGGTCCCCACCTGGGACTCTTTTCCCTGGACTCAAGATCCAGTATCGAGGTGTCCACGATCAAGGTGGCGGGCCCGTCGCGCCCATCCTCCGGCCACGGGTCATCAACCCTTCCCCGCGGCTACACCCCGTCCTCCTCTTCCACCGCCCCGTGGAACCGGGCCCGGTACGCCCGCGGCGACCTCCCGTACCGGCGTTTGAACACCCGGGAGAAGTACAGGCGGTCGCGGACGCCGACCTCGTGGGCGATCTGGCCCACGGCCAGGTCGGTGAAGCGCAGGAGGCGGGCGGCTTCCATCATCACGCGCTCGGTGATGAGGGTCCGGGTCGGGCTTCCGGTCACTCCGGACAGGGCACGCCACAGAGCGCTTTCCGAGACGCCCAGTTCGCGCGCGTAGTGGCGGACGTCGTGATGGCGGGCGAAGTCGCGTTCCAGGAGTGAGTTGAAGCGCCGGTACAGACGGACGTCGGGGTCGTCCTTGCCCCCGGCGTCCGGCGACTCGCCGTGGTCGTGCCAGCGGCCGATCCATGACAGCAGCGTCAGCAGCAGGTGCCGGTGGACGTCGTCGCTGCAGGCGGACAACGGGCGCCGGGTCTCCGTGGCGAGTGCCCCGATCACGGCGTCGAAGTGCGCGGTGTCCTCCGGCGGGACCTTGACCACGGGCCGGCCGCGGGCGGTGAGCAGGCGGCCGGGGTGCGGGCGAGTGGACAGACCGTCGTGCAGCAGTTCGTCCCCGAACCGCACGATCGCCCCGGACAGTTCCCTCGCCTGTTCCAGGAAGTGCACCGGGCCACGCCCGAGCACCAGCACCGTGCCGGGGCCGACGGTCGTGCGCTCGCCGTCCACCACATGGACAGCCGTATCGCTCCTGGTCCAGAACAGCTCGTGGTACGCGTGCCGGTGCGGGCCACGGACGGGGCAGGTCTGGATGCTCAGGGCCGCGTCGTCCAGGAGCATCACGTGGAGCGCGGGATCCGCCGCGGGCAGCCGGGCGGTCAGCAGCTCACGGCCGCCCGGCGGGGGGACGCCGGCAGGGTCGGTACGCAAGGTGGGGTGCTCCTGCGGACGGCGGTGGTCGGCGACGCGCACGGCACCTGGGGGTGCGTGGCGGTCCTGGGAGCCGCCTGTGTCCCGGCCATGATTTCCGCCGGGCACCGGTGATGTCTAGACAAATCCGAAGGCCGTCCGTCAGGTGCACGGAGAATCCATACTTCCGCGATCCAGGTCCATGGGCGAGGGCGGTGGACGTGACAAATCCTTGGCAGTGCCCGGCCGGGCCATACGTTCTGTCCCTCCCTCCAGGAGACCCACATGATTGGTCGTCGTTCCCTGATCCGCCGCGGGAGTGCCGCCGCGGGCGCACTCGCCCTGGGAACCGGAGCCGGAACCGGTCTGGTCGCCGCAGTCCCCGCCTCGGGGGAGGAATGATGGGCCTCACCATCGGCGTCGTCGGTAGTGGCACCGCAGGCGCCTGTTTGATCAACAATCTTGCTGCACAGTTGGAGCAGGACGACGCCAGTGCCCCTAGGCCTGGGCAAATCCTCGTGTTTGACGACACCAAGCTGTGGTGGCGCGGTAGGGCCTACCAGGACGATGGAGAGTACATCTGGTGCAACTCGCCGATGAAAGCTATGTCGGTAGTGCACCACGATCCCGACCACGGCCAGGCCTGGTTGCGTGCCCACAACCTACCGCTGACCGACCCGGACACCGGACAGCCAACTTTCCTGACTCGGCCCGCCTATGGGGACTACCTGCACTCCGCCACTCGGCAAACCATCGGCCGATTGGAGAACCAAGGCTGGACCGTGCGCCTGGTCAGCGAACACGCCACCCGCCTTGAGAACACCCCTCACGGTGTGCGCCTTTATACAAAGAGTGAGAGGGCGGTATGTGATCTGATGTCCGTTTCGAGCTTTCAGGAGGAGTGCGCGGACCGGCCGTGAAGTCGCCTGGTGGTTACGGCCGCGGCTGGGTGAACAAGCCCTGCTCGGTCTCGACCAGGACCCCGCGCTCGGCGAGCCGCTTGAGCTTCAGGCGGGTGTTGTTGATGTTGTTGGGCGCGATCTCCAGGTCCATCGCCTCACACACCTGCCGCGCCCGCAGCGGCATGTCGGCTGCGGCGAACACCGCCATGATTTGCTGGTAGGCAGGATGGTCCGGCAGCGTCGGTGCCGGCGGCGCGGGTGGCTGCGGATCGGGCAGCGCCAGCAGTGTCTTGCGGGTGATCCGGACCTCCTCGGCGGCCCGGCCCAGTTCGTCCAGCCGTGCGGTCAACTGCGCGATCTGCTCCCTCGTCGCCTCGGCCTGCACGGCGAGCTCCCGTTCCTGCTCCTCCAGCCGCGCCAGTACCGCCCCGAGAGTCAGCTCCCCGCCGGTCATGTGCTGCACCAGGCCGCAGCGGTGGCCCCGGTCAGCCGGCGCAGTATCACCGCGGTCATCGCCCAGTACACCCGCGACTCCGAACTGCGCGGCAGGTGCTCGTAGTCGCGCACCAGCCTGCGGTGCAGCATCAAGATCCCGTAGGCGCGCTCCACGATCCACCGTTTGGGGATCGGTACGAACCCGGTCTGCGCCGGGTTGCGCTCGACGATCTCCACCTCGATGCCCACCTGCACCCCGTGCGCGACGACGGCGCTCTTGAAGCCCTGGTCGACCAGGGCCTTCTGAACGGTGTCGGTGTCGCCGGCGACCCTGTCCAGCAGCGCGATACCGGCGGCGTTGTCGTGCACCGACGCGGCGAGCACCACCACCGCGATCACCAGGCCCAACACGTCAACGGCCAGGCCGCGCTTGCGGCCCGGTACTTTTTTTGCCGCATCACACCCCGTCGACTGCGCAGGCACCCCAGCCGCCGCGTGCACGCTCTGGGTGTCGAGCACCACCAGACTCGGGTCCGCCTTCCGCCGCGCCTTCTCCCGCACCTGCCAGCGCAGCAGGTCGTGGATGGTCTGGTCGGTGCCGTCATCGCGCCACTTGGTGAAGTAGTACATCACCGCACCGCGCGGCGGCAGGTCGTGCGGAAGCAGGTCCCACTGGCAGCCGGTGCGGCCCTGGTAGAGGAGCGCGTTGACGATCTCCCGCATCTCGTACCGGCCCTGGTGACCGCTGACCGAGCGGTGCGCGGCCTTCCATGCGGCGATCACCGGCTCGACAAGCGCCCACTGCTCGTCGGACAGGTCAGTCTTGTAGGGCTTACGCTCGCTCACGGTGCTCAGCCCAGCACGCCCGAGGCCGCCGACCGGCCGGGATACTGCGCTGCCACACCTTCAGGTGACGGCAAATCACCTATGCACTTACATACCGCCCTCTGAGACCTACCGCTTGGATGCAGTGGTCTTGGCCGTGGGCGGGAGCGCTTACGCTGACCCCTACCGTCTGTCCACGGCCCCGAACTACTTACCTAGCCCTTACCCACTGGCCAAACACGCGACGAACATCCCCCGCGGCTGCAGGGTAGGCATCCTCGGCACCGGTCTGGCCGCCGTGGACGTCGCCGTCACCCTGGACGCACTCGGCCATGACGGACCCATCACCATGTTCGGCCGAAGCGGTCAGCTTCCTACCGTCCGTGGGCCGCAGACCTCGTACAAGCTCACTCACCTCACACCGACGGCCATCGAAAACGCCGCCAAGAACGCGCCCCTGTCAATCGACGCCGTATCCCGCATGATCCAGGACGAACTTCGCGCTGCTGGCAGTAGTCCTCAGCTACTCCTTCGCGCCATGCGTCCCCAACCGCCGCTGGCCCGCCTGTCCGCTCAGCTCGATGCCTTCCTCACCAGCAGCGATATCGGGCCCCAGATCCTGCAAATCGCGGTTGCCACCGTCGGACAGGACTTGTGGTACCTGCTGGACACAACTGCAAAGCACTGGGTGCTCGACCACCTCCACCGGACCGTGATGGCACTGTGCTGCCCCATGCCAGCCTTCAATGCCACCCGCATCGCCAAACTCCTCGCCACCGGCCAGCTCACTGTCCATGCCGGCATCACGGCCGTGCATCCCGCACGTAGCGGCGGATTCACTGTCGCCACCGGTACTGGCCCTACCGCAGTCGATCTCCTCGTCAACACCATCACCCCAGCCCGTCGCCACACCCCTCATGCGGCCCGGGGCCTTATAGATCACGCCATAGCGACCGGCCTGCTCCACCCGAACCCGGCAGGCGGAGTCCACGTATTCCGGCACACCAGCCAAGCACTCGACGTACAAGGCCGCGCCAACCCCCACCTGTACATACTGGGAGAACTCACCAGTGGCGCCTTCTACTTCATCTCCGGCATGCCCGTCCTAGCCAAACGCAGTGCAGACATTGCACATCACATCACCCGGCATACCTACTGAACTCTTCGGTGGTGCCCCTATGGGTTTCGTCAACACGAGGGGCGGGTTGGGGGTCAGAAGCCGTAGCCCAACCGATCTTGGAACCTGCGAGTCGAACAGAGTCCCTGCTCGGGTGATCTTCCGGCCGAACCGGCATGAAGGCAGGGCCTCCTGGTAGTTCGGGGGTGCGACCCCATTCCGAGCGGTTCCTGGAGGCCCTGTTGTCGTTGTTGTACGCGCCCGAGCCCGTTCACTTCAACTCGCCCGCTGTGTCGTGCGATTGCCTCGCGCACGTGTACGGCAACGCGGCCGATCATCCCGATCGGGTGCGCCGGTATCCGTCGGACATGACGGACGCAGAGTGGGCGGAGGTCCGGCCGTTGCTGCCGGTGCCGGCCTGGCTCCAGGGCAGAGGCGGGCAGCCCGAGGGCTATTGCCACCGCCAGATGCTGGACGCGATCCGCTACGTGGTCGCGGGCGGGATCTCGTGGCGAGCGATGCCCGCGGACTTCCCCGCCTGGGCTCGGGTCTACGCCTTCTTCCGCCGCTGGCGCGAGCACGGACTGATCACCGAGTTCCACGACCGGCTGCGCGGGACAGTCCGTGAACGCGAAGGCCGTGAGGCCGAACCCACAGCGGGGATCATCGACGCGCAGTCGGTGCGGGCCGCCGCGACAGTCCCGGCCTCCTCACGCGGCTACGACGGCGGGAAGAGGGTGCCCGGGCGAAAGCGGCACATCGTGACCGACTGCCTCGGCCTGCTCCTAGTCGTCGCGGTCACCGCCGCGAACATCGGCGACCGGGACGCCGCGGCGGGCCTGCTGCAGCGGCTGCGCCGCCTGCACCGCGACATCACCCTCGTCTGGGCCGACGGCGGCTACACCGGCGGCCTCGTTGCATGGTGCCGGGACAAACTTGCCCTGACCTTGGAGATCGTCAAGCGCACCGACGACATGACGGGGTTCGTGGTGCTCCCCAGGCGCTGGGTGGCAGAGCGCACGTTCGCGTGGTTGATGAACTCCCGCCGTCTGGCCCGTGATTATGAGACTCTTCCCGCTTCCAGCGAAGCGCTGATCCGGTGGTCGATGGTTACGCGGATGAGCCAGCGTCTGGCGCGGCCACGGGCCGCCGGCCTGCGCTGAACATCCCCGACGTCTCCTGCAGGAGCCAACCGCGCTCTGCCAGGCGCCTGGCCTTCGAGCGCACCCCCTCGACCTTCGCCGGCGCCGTCCCCAGGCCCAGCCCCACCGCGATCTCCTTGGCCTTCGCCGGTCCCCTGCCCGCGGACCGCCGAGCACGCCCAGAATCCGCTGGTAGTCCGGTGCCAGCACCGTCACCGGCAGCCCGTCCCGCCATGGCGGCACCGTCGAGCCCGGCACCGGCACCGGTGAGCACGCCGTCTCCTGCTCCGCCTCGGTCACTACAGTCGTCCCGGCGGCGGACACAGCCAGGGCCTCGACCAGTTCCTCCCGCGCGATCACTCGCCGGTCCAGCTCGATCTCCGCGGCCTCCAACACCTCAGCCAACCGCGCGACTTCCTCCCGCAGACCCTCCACCCGCACGCGGGCAGCCGCTTCCCGCTCCTCCAGCATTCCCAGCACCGACGCCACCGCGCACCCCTCGGTCATGATGCCGACACAAGACGCTGCATGCCTCCCTCACCCCGAGCGAAACCATGCCTGACCAGCAGAAATCAAGGGATCACGTTCGGTTGAGATACGGCTTCTGAGACTGCGTCCATGGACATATCTCTGCGCCGGCTAGAGGACAGTGACCTGCCGGTCTTCTGGCAGCAGTTGACGGATCCCGAGTTGCAGCGGATGGCAGCGGTGACCAGGAAGTATCACTATGACCGTGGCCACTTCGACCAGCACTGGGCGAAGGTGCGCTCGGACCCGTCCGTGATCTTGCGGACCGTTCTTGCCGACGGCGTTGTAGCAGGGCATGCCGCTGTCTTCGGCCCGCCGCAGGAGCGTGAGGTCACGTATGTCATCGGGCGAGCTCTTTGGGGTCAGGGCATTGCCACCATCGTCCTTGCCGAACTGATCGAGCTGGAACCCGTCCGGCCGCTCCACGCCGACGCCGCCGCTGACAATGCCGGCTCCATCAGTGTGCTGCAGAAGTGTGGCTTCGTCGTCACGGGGAAAAGCCGGTGCTTCGCCCGGGCTCGTGACGAGGAGATCGACCTGGTGCACTTGACGCTGAGCTGAGCACGGTGCGGCAGTCTGGTCGGGGCGCCGCGGCAGGCCCTGTCGACACCGGACTCCGTGAATGCCCGGCAGCCGTTGCGGCTGCCGGGCAGCGGAAGGCCGACCGCCACGACCAGGCGGGGTTTGGCGTCGATGACGACCTGCGGGTTCGTCGAGTACCGGTAGTTCTTGCTGACTGCATCAGCGGCCGGCGTCGGCAGAGGCGCTCCGCAAGGAGCCACACGTCCGAGGGGAGAGATCAAGGGCGTTGGCTGCGCAGGTGCGCGGCCGGATAGAAGAAGCGGAAGAAGGTGCGGATCCGGGAGAAGCCGGGCGGGATGAGGGCACGTCCTGCTGCGGGAGGAGCAGCCTTCCCCTTATCGAGTGGCACGTGCATCGTCGTCCTGCAAGCATCTGCGGATGCTCACACTCGCCGATGATCTTGGGCATCTTTCCTACGTCGTTGCCGGCGACGGACCGCCCGTCGTACTCGTGCATGCCGGCGTCGCCGACCACCGTATGTGGGATGGGGTTGTGCCCGACCTGACAGAACGACACACTGTCGTTCGCTACGACTTGCGCGGCTTCGGTGAATCCGCGCCACCGAGCGGCCCGTTCAGGGAGACTGACGATCTGCGGCGTCTCCTGGACCACCTCGGCCACGAACGTGTTCGGCTTGTCGGCGCGTCCTGGGGCGGCCGCGTGGCCGTGGACTTCAGTATCGCTCACCCGGGCCGGGTGCACTCGCTTGTGCTGCTTGCCCCTCCACAGCCGGGATATGACTGGTCTGCGGAAATGGTCGCGTACGACGAGGCGGAAACGGCGGCCCTGGCATCCGGCGACCTGGATGCCGCCGTCCGTATCAACCTGGACATGTGGCTGCGCGGGCCGGCTCGAAGGTGGGAGGACGTCGCCGCTGGACTGGCCGACCGACTCCGCGGCCCTCTGCGAACGTCGTTGGTGAACCAGGGGGTCGTTGCGGAGTATTCCCAGGGCGCCACGAAGGGCGACGTCTCCGCCATCTCCGTCCCCACACTGGTCGGAATCGGCAAGCTCGACGTCGCCGACTTCCAGGACATCGGCCGGCGCTACGCCTCATTGATCCCTGATGCCGCCCTGGTCGAGTTCGCCACCGCTGCCCACCTCATCGCGCTGGACGCGCCGACCGAACTCACCGCGCTACTGGGCCCGTTTCTCGCCCGCTAGCGACATGACCGCGTCGATTCGCCGGGTTGTTCAAGCCGCGGTTCTGAGGCGGCGTCGGCCCCAGCGGCTGCCCTGCTTGCCCCGGACGCGGGCGCGTTCCTTGCGCTCGCCGGCCAGGACGTCGCGGTGGCGGGAGTTGGCGATGGTGAACTGCCATGGATTCGGTATATCCGGCTCGCCGACGACTCCCGGGCGGCAGGCAGACCGGGCTGCACGACGCGTTCGCCCACTGCCGTCGGTTCTTCAGTTGCAGGAATCAGGGGTGCTCCTCCTGCCTCTGGGCCCTGTCCGGTGGCCCGGCGTTGTTTTGTGTTCCGGGTGCTGGTGGGCAGGAGAAGAGCCGGGGTCAGTTCACGATTGCCGGGCTGAGCGCGCGTGTGGCTGCGAAGGCCGTCCACGGTGCGCGGTCGACGACCAGGCGGCGCAGCGTGCGCACCTGGCGCGGAGCGTTCCAGCCGAGTACGCCGACCACACTCCCGCGGTGCCCGTAGGCGGCGGCGAAGCGGCCTTCCGACGGGTCGCCGTGGACGATCCGCATCTCCGCGTCCGGCGGGAAGATCCCGTACGCCTGGATCCTGGTGTCGTACTGATCGGTCCAGAAGTAGGGCACGGGAGCGAACGGGGCGGCGTCGCCGAGCAGGTTGCCTGCCGCGGCCATGGCCTGTTCGGTGGCGTTCATCCGGTGCTCCAGCCGCATACGGGTGCCGAAGTGCGCATGGGGCCAGGAGGCGACATCGCCGGCGGCGTAGATCCCGGGTGCCGCCCGGCAGTTCGCGTCGCACTCCACCCCGTCTCCCAGCCGCAGGCCCGAACCCTCCAGCCAGCCGGTCGCAGGCTTGGCACCGAGGGCCAGGACGACGACGTCGGCCGGCAGCGTGGTGCCATCGTCGAGTTCCACTCCGGTCACCCGGCCGCCGGCCCGGCGCAGCCTGCGCAGCGTTACTCCGCACCGCAGGCGGGTTCCGTGGTCCCTGTGCAACTCGGCGACGAGCGCACCGATCCGGTCCCCGAACGCGCGCTGCATTGGGACCGGCCTCGGCTCGATCACGGTCACCTCCAGGCTCATGGCCCGGGCGGCCGCGGCCACCTCGGTGCCGAGGAATCCGGCACCGGCCACGACCACCCGGGGCCCGCCCAGCAGCGCGGCACGCAGAGCGATCGCGTCGTCGAGCGTGCGCAGGAGATGGACTCCGGCCAGATCGCTGCCGGGCAGGCGCCGTGGGGTCACACCGGTGGCGATGACCAGCGCGTCGAAGCCGACGCTCGTGCCGTTGGCCAGGCGCACCCGGCGGCCCGGGATGTCCAGGGCGGTGGCGCGTTGTCCGAGCCGCAGGTCGGCCCGCAGCCGCGCGAGATCCGGCAGGGAGCGCAGGGCGGCCCGTTCGGGCTCCCAGGCGCCGGTCAGGATCTGCTTGGACAGCGGCGGACGGTCGTACGGCGGACGGGACTCCGCACCGATCACGGTGAGGTGACCGTCCCAGCCGCGGCGGCGGAGGGTCTCGGCCGCGGTCAGGCCGGCGGCCGAGGCTCCCACGACGGCTATCCGCTTCACTGCTCGTCCCCCTGTTCCTCCAGCCAGATCGCCTGGGCCGGGCAGAGGGCGACGGCCTGCCGGACATCGTCTGCCAGGTGCTCGGACGGGGTCTCGGCGAGGAGTACGACGATGCCGTTCTCCTCGCGCTGGTCGAACACCTCCGGTGCGCTCAGCACGCACTGCCCGGAGGCCACACACCTGTTCTGGTCGATGATCACCTTCATCGGATCCTCCTTTCCTGCACGGCACTTGGCCGCACTCACCAAGTGACGGGCAGCTCGTAGACGCCGTAGACGTTTCCGTCGTGCTTGAACGGGATCTCGTCGGGATCCACGGCGAGCTTCAACGTGGGGATGCGGCGGTACAGGGTGCTGTAGACGACCTGCAGCTCCACCCGGGCCAGCGGCTGGCCCAGGCACTGGTGGACGCCGAAGCCGAAGGCCACGTGGTGGCGGGGGTTGCGGCCGATGTCCAGCAGGTCCGGGACGGGGAAGGCGTCGGGATCGCGGTTCGCGGCGTCGTTGGAGAGGACGACGCCCTCGCCGGTGCGGATGGTCACGCCGCCGACCTCGATGTCCGCCAGGGCCACCCGGCGCCGTCCGCTGTGCACGATGGTGAGGTGGCGCAGGAGTTCCTCGACCGCCGAGGCGACCACCTTCGGGTCCTCGCTCTCGCGCAGCCGGTCCAGCTGGTCCGGGTTCTGCAGCAGGGCCAGGGTGCCCAGCGCGATCATGTTCGCCGTGGTCTCGTGCCCAGCGGTCAGCAGCAGCATCCCCATGCCGGCCGCTTCACGCCGGGAGAGCTCACCGGCCCTGACCCGCCCGGACGCATACGTTCTGTAGACCCTCAGGGGTTCTGGTCACAACCAAGGCGCCACGGCGGCGCCGGAGGAAGGCGATGACCGTGACCTGTACCTACTCCCCGGACGCGCGCCCGCGGCAGGGCCCGGCTCGCGGTCCGTCGGCATCCGTCGGCACATGGATCCGGGCGCACGGCCCGGAAGCCGCCGGAGCAGCCCGCAAGATCACCAAGGAGCTCCTGACTCGGTGGAGCGTCGCCGAGGATGCGGCCGTCTCGGTCCTTGTGACCGTCTCCGAACTCGTCACCAACGCCGTGGAGCATGCCCGGCCCCCGGTGAACTTCGGACTGAGCCGGGACCCCGGCACCCAGCGAGTCCACATCGAGGTGTCCGACGGAGGCCCTGCCGCCATGGACGGCGACTGGGCAGCCGGCTGCACCCCCGACGAGCACGGCCGCGGACTGGACATCGTCGACCGGCTCACCGCCGCGCACGGCGACCGTGCGGAACCCGGGCGCGCCGTGCACTGGGCCGACGTCACCGGCGTGCCCTGACCCGACATCGGGCACCGCAGGCCCCGCAGCACCCCGGAAGACCGTCCCCGCGAGGGTTTACCCGCCGTGCTCCGCGAGTGTGACCTTCCGGCCCGTGCGCGCCGCCTCTCGGATCCGTTCCAGCATGGCGTGCCGCCGGACGGCGTGCCGGAAGTCGGGAACGCCGTCCTCGTCCGGTGCAAGGCTCCCGGTGGCCTGGTCGCGCAGAAGCGCGTACTCGTGAGCGACGCCGCAGGCGGGCTCGGCGGATCGGTCGGCCCATTGCGTCAGTGAGCGCTGATAGCGGGCGGGCACCGGGAGTTCGGTCAACGCGTCTTCGTCTCCCCGGGCTCCGTACAGCCGCGTCCCCCCGTACCACCACTGTTCCAGGCCGGCCTTGACGACGAGATCACCCTCCGTGCCGTTGATCTCCCAGTGAAACGCAGTGGCGCGGGACGTCCCACCGCGGAAGTGCAGCGCGGCAACGGCCCCCGACTCCAGCACACCGGTGACGGCGATCTGGTCCTCCGCGCTCTTGGCCGCGACCGCCCTGCTCGTGACGTGGGTGACCTCCGGGCGCAGGTTCTCGATGAGAGCCGACACCTCGCGGAACTCCCCGAGCACCATGGTCAGCGCGTCGACCGAGTGCCCGAAGGGGATCGTCAGCAGTGTGGCGCCGCTCGTGACGTCCAGCACGTACGCGTAGTCGTCGTCGTAAGTGGCGCCCCCGATCCAGCCCGACCCGAGCATGTCGGTCGACAGCACCCGCCCCACATAACCGTCGGCGACCAGGTCCCGCAGATACCGAAGCGGCGGAGCCGACCGGGCCTGCAGGCCGACAGCCGTGAGCACACCCTTGCGCCGCGCGAGATCAGCCAGCTCTTCGGCCTGCGCGAGGTCGGCACCGAGCGGCCATTCGCTGAACACCATCTTCCCCGCTTCCAGCGCGGGTCGGATGAGTTCCAGGTGATGCGGCACCTTCACCGTCACGACCACGAGATCGACTTCGTCACTGCGGGCCAGTTCCTCCGCACTGCCGAAGGCCAACGGCACCGCGTACTTCTTGCCGGCCGCACGCGCCGACTCGGCGGTGCCGGCGCTCAAGGCCCGCAACTCGTAGCCGTCGAGCCCGGCCAGCGCCGGCACATGGGCGGTCGCCGCCCACCCGCCGCGCGCGCTCAGCCCCACGACACCGACACGAATCAGCTCCCGACGAGGGGAAGTGGACATCATGTGCACCCCAGCGTTCGCGACCGCCTGCTCTCTCACCACAGAACGTTCCATCGCCCTGGAGGGCACGGCCTGAGCAGCACGTTCAGCTGCATGTCGGTGGTTCGCCGGCAGAGCGCGCGGCGGCCGGCGGTCTATCGCAACAGGGCCTCCAGCAGATCGGTGCCGAGGCGCGCGCTGGTGGCGAGGTCGAGTTCGTAGCGTACGTACCGTCCTCGGCGGTGGGTGACGAGCAGTCCGGCCTTCTTGAGCACTGCCAGTTGCCGGGACACCTCGGGCGCGGTGAGCTGCCAGTAGGCGGCGAGTTCGCCTGTCGTGTGCGGGCCGCGGGCCAGGGTGCGGCACAGGCGGAGGCGTACCGGGTGGGCGAGTGCGTCGAGGCGGCGCCGGACCACTTCGGGTGCCGCGGGGTGGTCGAGGCCGGGCCGGGCGGCGGGGTACTGGACGACGGGATGCCAGCCGGGCGAGAAGACGATCGTCAGGTGGGGGCGGCCGAAGTCGCTGGGGACGAAAGTGAGGCCGGTCTCGGCGGTGGTGCTGGTACTGACGTCCTGGAGTTTGTCGATGACGATGCGCCGCCGCCGGTGTGCCGTGTCGAGGGTGATGGCGCTGGAGACGGCTGCCAGGGTCTGCTCCGGGCCGTGCCGGCTCAGCAGGTCGGACTTCTGGCGGGCGTCGGCGGCGAGGTGATGCCGGGCGCGCTGCCAGGTGTCGGCGAAGAACGCCTCCTCGCAGTCGTCAAGGAGCCTGCGCACCCAGGCGCGCACGGCAGGCGGGTCCGCCAGCAGCCGCTCCGCGAAGGCCGCCTGCCGTGGCCCGCCGGCTCGGGCCACGTCCAGGGCACGCTCCCGGGCCGCCCGGTCGGTGAGCGGCGATGGGGGTGCCTCGAACGCGGACGCTGTGGCGCGCTGGGAGGTGAGTGCCGCGGTGGCGTACGCCTCGTCCGAGATGCGGTCCACCGCGTCCAGCTCGTCGGCCAGCGTCGCGCCGGGGCGGCCGGGCAGGAGGAAGTCCGCGCGGGCGGACCTCCACAGGGCCTCCGCGTCGAGCAGTCGGTCGGCGAGACCTGACGGGAGCGAAGAGAGGGTGGCTGTGGCCCAACCGAGCAGCTCCGGGTGGTGGTTGGGCTCGGCCAGAACGTGCAGCATCGCGGTCAGCTCGGCCAGCGGTGAGGGTGCGAAGCGGATCTGCTCGGGCGGCAGTCCCGTGATGTCGATGGTCACGCTCATGGCCTCATCGTCGCAGCCGGAGGCGGGCGGCCCGGCCGGGCGGGAAGCGGATTGGCGCTGATCGTCAATCCACGTGCCCGGCCGTGCAACCGGCGGGGATCGTGACGGCCATGAGGACGGACACCGATACGAATACGAATACGAATACGAATACGGACACGGATGCGGATGCGGATACGAATCCGGGGACCGGTACGGGGACGGGTACTGCGGGGAATGCGGGGGCCCTCGTCAGGCTGACCTGGTTGCCGCGGGTCCCGGGCGGCGGACGGTACACCTCGGCGCTGCTGGTGGACGCCCTGGCCGCCGGGCTGATGCGGCCGTTCCTGCTGCTGTACGGGATCGGCGTGCTGCACCTGGACACGCGCGACGCCGGGCTCGCGCTGTCCGCCGGGATGCTGGCGGGCCTGGGCGCCGTCCCGCTGACCGGGCGGTGGATCGACCGCGGGGCCCTCACGGCGCCGGTGGCCGCGACCCTGCTGGTACGGGTCGCGGGGACCGTCGTCCTGCTGGCGGCCACCGGACCGCTCGGGTACACGGCGGCGGCGGTGTTGCTGGGCATCGGTGTCCAGTGCTGGCCCGCGGCCCACGCGGCGATGGTCGCCGCCCTCGCGGACGACCGGCAGCGCGACACCGCTCTGGCGGCCGCGCGGTCACTGCGCAACGCCGGTATGGGAGCAGGGGCGTTGGTCGCCACGCTCGCCGTGGCCGCCGGCACCGGGGCGCTCCGGATCCTGGCCGTGGTGACGACTCTGGGATATCTCGTGGCGGCGGCGCTGGTGTGGTCGACGAGGGTTCCCGCCGCCGCACAGAACACAGAAGGGCAGCACGTGAAGCCTTCCGCCGGTGCGAGGGTGCAATCCGGTGCCGGTGACGGTGCGACGTACGGCGGCGGTCTGCGGCAGGTCACCGTCCTGAGCATCGTCAACCTGCCGTACGCGTTCTGCTACGACGTTCTCGAAGTGGCGCTGCCCGCCATGCTGGTGACCTCCCTGCACGCCTCTCCCTCCTGGTCCGCCGGCATCTTCGTGGCCAACACCGTGCTGGTCATCCTCACCCAGGTGCCCGTCGTGCTGCGGCTGGCACGGCGCTCCCGGCGGTCGGTACTGGCCTCCGCGGGTGCCGTGCTCGCACTGTCCTACCTCGGGTTCTGGGCGGCGGCCGCACTCGGCGGGCAGGCCGGCACGGTGACCGTCGCCGCGGTGTCGGTGCTGTACACCGCCGGGGAGATCCTCTACACCGGCAGCGCCACACCGCTGGTCCTGGCCATGGCACCGCCGGGGCTGCGCGGCCGCGCGCTCGCCCGCTGGCAGCTGTCGACCGGCATCGGCAGGGCCGCCGCGCCGGCCGCGCTCACCGCTCTGCTCACGGCGGGTCCGGCGCCGTTGTGGGGTGCCCTGGCCGCAACCACCTTGCTGGCGGCGGCCGTTGTCCGCATCACACGGTGATCACATGCCGGCGTCACGGCCGGGTGGCGCACTCAGGTCGTCACCTGGGGCAGGCGCCGAACGCGTTCAGCGTTGCCGCACCGGCCCGCCGACCGGTGTCCGCCGGGTGGCGGGAACGCTGGTGGGGTCGTCGAGCAGGGCGTCCCGGCAGGTCTGGAACGCGCCGCGCAGCGTCGCCTCACCGCCGAGGACGCCGAAGGTGATGACCGGCTGCATGTCGGGGGACAGGGCGCGGCGTCCGGCCAGACGCGCTTCGAGGCCGGGCCTGAACCACGTGGCCCAGGTGGCGAGGTAACCGCCGAGGATGATCTCTCCGGCGTCGGTGACGCCGGAGACGCCGAGGACGGCCGCTCCCAGAGCGTGCCCGGCCGCGCCGAGCGCGGCGACCGCGTCCGGGTCGCCGTCGCGCAGGCGGCGGTCCAGCTCGGCCAGCGCGGCTTCACCACCCTGCGCCTCGGCGAGCCGCTCCAGTCCGGCGGCGCGGATGAGAGGTTCGGGGCCGAGGTAGGTCGCCAGGCAACCCCGGGTGCCGCAACGGCATTCGGGACCGTCGAGGGCGATCGGCAGGTGGCCGATCTCGCCCGCCATGCCGTGACTTCCGCTGTGGACCCGGCCGCCCACGAGCAGTCCGCCGCCCACGCCGGTGTCGGCCTTGATGTAGGCGACGGTGTCGGGATGCCGTACGCCCTCGGCCGCGAGGGCGTGGTACTCGGCCAGGGCCGCCATGTTGGCGTCGTTGACCACGTCGACAGGGCAGTCCAGCCCCGGGAGTTCGGCGGCCACCAGGGCCCGCAGGTCCGTGCTGTGCCAGCCGAAGTCGATCGCGGCGGCGACCAGATGGGAGGGCCCGACGACCGGTCCGGCCATGGCCACGGCGAGTTGGGCGAGGTGGGCGTGCGGCGTCGCGTTCCGTACCGCCGCCTCGGCCGACCGCACCAGGCAGGCGATGACCGCGGCCAGGGCGCGCGGATCGCCGTACGGCGCGTGGTGGGGGGCCGACTCGCGGTGCAGGACGTGGCCCCGGAAGTCCGCCGCCATGACGTGCACGTACTCCAGGGTCACCTGGGCGGCGAGGATGACCACGCGTTCGGGTATGAGCCGCAGCAGGCGCCGGGGGCGGCCCCGGCCGCCGGACGGCACGGAGCCCGCCTCGCAGACCAGACCGCGGTCGATGAGTTCCGTGACCAGCGCGGTGACGGTGGCGTGCACCAGTCCGGTGCCGACGGCGACCTCGGTACGGGCGCAGGGGCCGTGGGCGTCGAGGTACCGCAGCACCAGGGCCAGGTTGCGGCGCCGTACGTCGGCCGAGTCGGCGGGTGCGTTCACCAGTCGATTGTGCCTCCGGCACGACCGGATCCGGTCAGGGTGGCCAGGATATTTTTTTTCGAGTCTTGAAATAAATAAATGAACGAGGCCATACTCCCGGCACCGGCAACGAAGCCGGTCCGTCCCCGTGGAGGCGTCTTGTCCGCTTCGACCTCTTCCGCACCCGCCACTCCCCGAACGGACGACACCCTGGGCCGCTCCCAGGCCAACGTCCTGATGTGGTCGATGGGCGCGGGATTCGCCGCTCTCTACACCGCCTACGCCGGCCTCGTCGTGGTCCTGCTCCCCACCCAGATCCAGAACCTCGACGCCGCCGCGAAGGAATCGAACCTCGCGCTGGTGACGATGACCTCGTCGATCGTCACGCTCTTCGCCCAGCCGATCATCGGCGCCGTCTCGGACCGCACCCGGGGCCGCCTGGGCCGCCGTACCCCCTGGATGCTGTTCGGCGCCGTGGGCGCGACCCTCGCCCTGCTGGCCATCTCGCACGCCACCACCCTGCTGTGGCTCACGCTGCTCTGGGTCGCCGTCCAGGTGCTGCTGAACGTCATCCAGGCCCCGCTGACCGCCGTCATGGCCGACCGGGTCGCTCCCCGCCGGTTCGGCATGGTCTCCGCCTTCGTCGGCCTCGGCTCCAACCTCGGCGCCACACTCGGCGTGATCCTCGCCGCCCGCTACGCCGGACGGCTCGGCCTCGGATACGGCGTCATCGCCGCCGTCGTCCTGGTGACCGTGCTGGCGTTCGTCCTGCTCAACCGCGACCGGACCCGCCCCGAGGCTCCGGAGCCGTTCTCCTGGCGGGAGTTCGTGACCGGCTTCTGGGTCTCACCACGCAGGCACCCCGACTTCGCCTGGGCGTTCGTGGCCCGGATGACGTTCATCCTCGGCTACTGGGGAGTGGCCACCTACCAGCGGTACGCGCTCCAGGACTACGTGGGCCTCGACGCCGACACCGTGGACAGCGCCCAGCAGCTGATGTCCGTACTCGCCCTCGTCGGCACCCTGGCCGGTGCCCTGCCCGCGGCGAAGATCTCCGACCGCACCGGCCGCCGCAAGGTCTTCGTGGTCGGTGCTTCGGTCCTGCTGGCCCTGTCCATGGCCATCCCGCTCGCCAGCCCCACCCTGCCCGCGATGTACGCGTACGCACTGGTCAGCGGCATGGGATTCGGTACGTACATGTCGCTGGACATGGCCCTGATGACCGAGGTCCTGCCCACGGGCTCGGCGGCCGGCAAGGACCTGGGCCTGCTCAACATCGCCACCAACATCCCGCAGGCACTGGGGCCGATCATCGCCTCCGTGCTCATCACCTCCTTCGCCGCGGGCAGCGACAAACTGCCGGGCTACCGCGTCCTGTTCGTCTTCGCCATGGCCGTCGTACTGGTCAGCGCGCTGGCGATCCGGCCGATCAAGGGCGTCAAGTAGCCCTCGGCCAGCACTCGTTCCTTCCTCCTCTCTCCTCCCACCCCCCACCTCCACGAGAAGGTTGTTCCGTGCCCCAGTCCGCACGCGCCGTCACGTCCCAGGGTCCTGTCCTCGGGACGTGGCAGGACACCACCGCCCGTTTTCTCGGCATCCCCTACGCCAAGCCCCCGGTCGGCGAACTCCGCTTCGCCGCCCCCGTCCCGCCCGAGCCGTGGACCGAACCGCTCGACGCCACCCGGTACGGGCCGACCGCGCAACGCCGCCCCTTCATCCTCGACGGCCCCACCACCATCCCCGAGCCGTCGATACCGGGCGACGGCGTGCTGAACCTCAACGTCTTCACCCCGTCGCCGACACCGGGCGCGGACCTTCCGGTACTCGTCTGGATCCACGGCGGCGGCTACGTCGCCGGATCCGCCGCCAGCCCCTGGTACGACGGATCGGCCTTCGCCCGGGACGGAACCGTCCTCGTCTCCATCGGCTACCGGCTCGGCATCGAGGGCTTCCTCCACCTCGACGACGCCCCCGACAACCGCGGTGTGCTCGACTGGATCGCCGCGCTGACCTGGGTACGCGACAACATCGCCGCGTTCGGCGGCGACCCCGGAAAGGTCACCGTCGCCGGTCAGTCGGCCGGCGGCGGCGCCGCGCAGACCCTCATGGCCACGCCTTCCGCACACGGGCTCTTCCGCGCCGCGATCTCCCAGTCCGGCGCCGTCAGGTCCCCCCAGCGCCGTCGCGACGCCCTCGCCGACTCGGCCCGCCTGACCGAACGCACCGGCGTCCCCGCCCTGGCCTCCGCACTCCGCGACCTCACCGATGACGAACTGCTCGCCCTCCAGGACGCCCTCGCCACTCCCGACGCCGGACTGACACTGGCCCCCTTCGCGGACGGGGAGTTGGTCCCGGTGCCCGTCCCCGAAGCCTTCGCCGACGGCAGCGCGTCCCGCGTACCACTCCTGCTCGGCTTCACCCAACGCGAGTTCAACTCCCCGCCCGGAGCCACCCCGACACCCGCACCGCCCGAAGCCGTACCCGCCATGCTGGCCGCCAACGGCCTCGGCCCCGAGGCCGTGAACGCGTACGCGGCCCTCCACGACCAGACGGACCCGGCGCAACGCATGGGCCAGGCCCTCACCGACGCCATCTTCCGCGGACCCTCACTCGCCCTCGCCGAGGCCCGCGCACACCACGAACTGCCCACCTGGCTCTACCACTTCACCTGGGGCAGCGCCGCGCACTGCATCGACATCCCCTTCGCCTTCGACCTCCTGGACGCCGAACGCGTCACCGCCGCGACGGGCCCGCATCCACCGCAGTCCCTCGCCGACGCGATGCACAGCGCCTGGGTCGCCTTCGTCCGCGACCTGGACCCGGGCCCCCACTGGCCCCGCTACACCCGAAAGCACCGCACCACGATGACCTGGGACACCACCCCGCACACCCTCGACGACCCACTCAGCGCCGAACGCCGTATATGGCCGTTCCCCGATCGGTGAGCGACGACGACATCCGACGCATCGGCGCACGTTCGAAGGAAGTCTCAGCCGTCTCGGCCCTGCCATGTGGTCACGCAGGCTTCGTTCCCCTCCAGGTCGGCAAGTACCCAGAAGGCGGGGGCGCGGGTCGCGGACACGAGTCGGCCGCCGGCCGCCAGTGCGGTCTCGATCCGCCGGGGTGCCTCGTCATGCGGAACACAGATGTCGAAGTGGATGCGATTGCGCTGTGGGCGCGCCCGGTCCATCTGCTGGGACCAGATGGCCGGGCCCTGCCCGACCGGGTCGATGAGTGGATCCTCCGGTCCCTCGGCACCCACCTCATCCGTATAGCCCAGCACTGCCTTCCAGAACGGCCGAATCCCTGCGATGTCCAGTGCGTCGATCGCGATCTCCACAAGCTGGACGGACCGCGGTGCCCCCGTTCCGACTTCTGGCTCTGTCAGAAGCCCGGACCTGTCAGCGGTGGCGGAGATCTGACGTGCGAGTTCGACGTCCCGGGCGGTAATCGCTGCGCGGTCCGACGACTGCAGAGTGAAGACGACCCGATCGGGGCGGACATCGACCCGAAGGTGCCGGTCGGCGTCGTTGCCGCACACCGCGACCGCGGCCGCCGCCACCCCCATCGCCTGAGCCAACGACCCGACCCGGACCGACGTTTGCAAGGTGCCCAGCAAGAAGCGCCACCCGTAGTTCTGGACCGCCTCCGATGCTTCCTGCCGACTCAATGTCTGCTCCATGGCCGCATCCTTGCAGCCCCCACTGTCGGCCCCGCCCGCGGTAGCAGTCGTAGCCCTCGCCGACTGCTGTCGCGCGCAGCCCGGCGTCCACCCGGCCCGGGCAGGCCAAAACCTTGACGGGGTAGGCGAGTTCGCCAGACTGATCATCCTCGGTCGTGATAACACTCGCCGTCAACGCCCGCCGTCGCATCCCCGGACGGCCCAGAGCCACGGCCTCTCCGACAAGCGAGGAAAGGACCACCTTCTCGATGAACGACTCCCCGCGCTTACCTCACCGGCTCCGGCCGTACGCGCCGACCCGCAGAACCGTGCTCGGCGCCCTGGCGGTCTCCGTGACCACGGCGGCCGTCCCGCTGCTCGCCGCCGCTCCGACCGAGGCGGCGCCGACCGGGACCACGGACCTCGTCTACATCGGCACCTGGGGACAGCGTCAGGTCTACGCGGTGCGCTTCGACCCCGTCCACGGGACCATGACACCCGTCGGGTCCGTCGCGCAGGTCAGCTCGAACTGGGTGGCCGTGCACCCGACCCGCCCGGTCCTGTACGTGGCCGGCAGCGAACAGGGCGGATTCATTCGGGTCTTCGAGATCGACGACGCCTCGGGTGGCCTGCGCCAGATCGGCGAGGTCGGGACGGAGAGCGTGCCGGCCGGCAGCGGCGGGCTGTCGTACATCGGTGTGGACCGCCGCTCGCGGACCCTGCTGGTCGCCGACTTCGCGGCGGGTACGGCGGCCACCGTGCCGATCGGCGCGGACGGCGGGCTCGGCGCGGTAGCTTCCCGGGTCCAGGACACCGGCTCCGGACCCAGCCCGCGGCAGGTGGGCCCGCATCCGCACCACATGGTCATCGACCCGAGCCGACGGTTCGCCCTGGTCGCCGACTTCGGCGCCGACCGCGTCTTCGTCTACCGCTACGACCAGGCCACCCGCGCCCTGTCCGACGCCACGCCCGACGGCCCCGGCGCCTATGCGACGGCGCCGGGATCGGGACCCCGCCGCCTCGCCCTCCACCCCGACGGCCGTACCGTCTACCTGCTCAACGAACTGACCGCCGACCTCCAGGCCCTGCGCTGGGACGCCCGGCACGGCACGCTGACCCAGCTCCAGAGCCTGACGACCAACGCGCCCGGCCACACGGGCACGACCAGCGCCGCCGAACTGGTCATCAGCCGTGACGGTCGGTTCCTCTACACCTCCAACCGGGGCGAGAACACCCTGGTCGTCTTCGCGACGGACCACAGGACCGGTCCGCTCACCGAGGTCCAGCGCATCTCCTGCGCCGGTCTCACCCCCTGGAGCTTCGCTCTCCACCCCGGCGGGAGGTGGCTGTTCGTCGCGAACGAGGCGAGCGGCACGGTCAACCTGTTCCTGGTGGACCGGGGATCCGGGCAGCTCACGGACACCGGCACGGCCGTGGCCGTGCCGTATCCCGACTCGATCGGCTTCCGTACGCCGACGGGAACGGCCGGTCCCTGACAGCCGCAAGGACGCCGGAGTCGGACCTGGTCACAGGAGCGGGCGCAGGGTCTTCGGCGCCGCGCAGGTGATCAGGTCGTAGCCGCTCGTGTCTGCCATATACGTGCCGGTGCGGTCGACCGTGGTGACCACGCAGCCGGCGGGGAAGGGCGTCGCGTTCTTGATGGCAATCCTCGGTCATCGAGGCGATGGTGCGGTCGCGCAGGATGCCGGCGTTGTTCACGAGCACGTCGAGCCCGCCGAACTCGCAGACGGCGGGGGCGATCAGTCGCTCGGCGCCGGCCCAGTCGGAGAGGTCCTCGTCGGCGTCGACGCCGGAGCTCGGTTGTACGACGGCGAGGACGCTCTGTGCGCCGGGCGAGGAGGAACAGACAGCCGTCCTCGTCGAGGTAGCCGTAGTCGCCGACCGTGACGAGATCTCCGAGCCGGCCGGCCGCCGTCTTGTGGGGGTCGCCGTTGTACTCGAAATGAGGCAGCCGATCCGGCGTTCGGGCGGTGCGGTGTCGTGCTCGTCGGCGCCCAGTTCGGCGAACGGCTCCCAGTCGGGCCGCGCTGCCCATGGCGGCTTCTCGCCGCAGCCGCCGCAACGCTCGCGCTCGGAGACGACGGCATCCGCGGACCGCCGGGACCAGGACATACCGGCAGGGAGCGAGGGCCGCTCCGTGGTGTAGCGGGCTACACCACGGATACGGGAGGGCGCTCCCTCGTGGCTCCGCCCGCCTCACGGAAGGGTGAGGTGTGGAGACGGACGCCTCCCTGAACCCACGGTGAACAGGGCGGACTTTCCCAGGCCGAGGCGGTTCCGGCTCCCTGCGCATTCCCGGAACCGCTGATGTGGAGGCTTCCCTCGTCATGGCAACTGTCCTGTATCACCTGGGCCGTGCGGCCTTTCGATGGCGATGGTTCGTCGTCGTCCTGTGGGTGGCGGTGCTGGGCGCCGTCGGATTCGCCGCCTCCAAGGCGCCCGCAGCCGCCGACGAAGGCTTCACGATGCCCGGGATCGAGTCCCAGAAGGCGTTCGACCTGATGGAGCAGCGCTTCCCGGGGACCACGGCCGACGGGGCGAGCGCGCGCATCTTGTTCATCGCCCCGAGCGGGGAGAAGGTGACCGCGGCCGGCAACCGGGCCGCGATCGAGAAGCTCGTCGACGAGGCGGCCGACGGCTCACAGGTCGCCGCCGCCGTCGACCCCTTCCAGGCCAAGGCCGTCAGCAAGGACGGTACGACGGCGTACGCGACCGTCTCCTTCAAGGCGACGGCCGACGACCTCGCCGACGCGAGCAAGAAGCACCTGGAGTCCGCCATCGACGTGGCCCGGCAGGCGGGCCTGCGGGTGGAGGTCGGCGGCGACGCGCTGGCGACCCAGCCCGCGGCCGGCGGACCGGCCGAGGTGATCGGCATCGCCGTCGCCGCCGTCGTCCTGCTGATCACGTTCGGATCCCTCGCCGCCGCCGGTCTGCCGCTGCTGGCCGCGATCATCGGCGTGGCCGTCGGCATGACCGGGATCATGGCCCTGTCCCAGACCTTCGGACTGTCGGAGAACACCGGCACGCTCGCCACCATGCTGGGCCTGGCCTGCGGCATCGACTACGCCCTGTTCGTCGTCTCCCGCTACCGCGAGGAAAGCGCCAAGGGCCACGTACCCCGGGAGGCGGCGGGTCTCGCCGCCGGCACGGCCGGCTCCGCGGTCGTCTTCGCCGGGCTCACCGTCGTCATCGCGCTGGCCGGGCTCTGGGTCGTGGGTATCCCGATGCTCACCAAGATGGGGCTGGCCGCCGCCGGCGCGGTCCTCGTCGCCGTGCTGATCTGCCTGACCCTGGTCCCGGCGGTCCTGGGCTGCTGGCCGAACGCCGTGCTCTCGCGCGGCGCCCGGAAGAACTCCAGGCGGTACCGCAGGCAGCAGCGGAAGACCGACAACGGGGGCTCGCGCTGGGCCAGGGCCGTCGTCCGCCTGCCGCTCCCGGTGCTCCTGCTGGGCGTCGTGGGCCTGGGCGCGGTCGCCACGCCGGTGATGGACCTTCAGCTCGGCATGCCGGGCGACGAGGCCAAGCCCACCTCCACCACCGAGCGCCGCGCCTACGACGCGCTCGCCGAGGGTTTCGGCCCCGGCTTCAACGGCCCCCTGACGATCGTCGTCGACGCCAAGGGGTCCGACGACCCGAAGGCGGACGTGGCCACGATCACCAAGGACATCGCCGCCACCAAGGGCGTCGTCTCCGTCTCGGCCGCCCGCTTCAACCAGGCCGGTGACACCGCGGTGTTCTCCGCCACGCCCGCCACGAGCCCGACCGACCAGAAGACCAAGGACCTCGTCAAGACCATCCGGGACGAGCGTGCCGGCATCGAGAAGGACGCGGGCGTGTCCTTCGAGGTGACCGGCAAGACCGCCCTGGACATCGACGTCGCCGAGAAGGTACAGGCCTCGCTGGTGCCGTATCTCGCGGTGGTGGTCTCGCTCGCCGTCGTGCTCCTGCTGCTGGTCTTCCGCTCCCTGCTGGTGCCTCTGAAGGCGGCCTTCGGGTTCCTGCTCTCCGTCCTCGCGGCCCTCGGCGCGGTCGTCGCGGTCTTCCAGCAGGGGCATGGCGCGGACCTCCTGGGCGTGGAGTCCACCGGCCCGATCATGAGCATGATGCCGATCTTCCTGGTGGGCATCGTCTTCGGCCTGGCGATGGACTACGAGGTCTTCCTGGTCTCGCGGATGCGCGAGGCGTACGTCCACGGCGAGGAGCCCGAGCAGGCGATCGTCTCGGGCTTCCGCCACAGCGCCCGCGTGGTCGTGGCCGCGGCGCTGATCATGATCGCGGTGTTCTCCGGCTTCATCGGCGCCGACGAGTCGATGATCAAGATGATCGGTTTCGGACTGGCCGTCGCGGTCCTCTTCGACGCGTTCGTCGTCCGTATGGCGATCGTCCCGGCCATCCTCGCCCTGCTCGGCCACAAGGCCTGGTACCTGCCGAAGTGGCTGGCCCGGCTGCTGCCGAACATCGATGTCGAGGGCGAGAAGCTGAGCCGGAAGGTGCCCGTCCCGGCCGCCGGGACGGCCGACGAGTCGCCCTCCGTGGAGCCCGTCGGGGCCCGCTGAGCCGGGGAGGGGCCGCCTGCTCGGGGCGGCCCCTCCGCTGTGCCGCGGGTGGTGAAGTCGTCCTTCCGGACGTTCAGGCCTGCGGTGTGTGGGCCAGGTAGGCCAGGACGGCGAGGACCCGGCGGTGGCCGCTGTCGCTCTGCGGCAGGCCCAGCTTCAGGAAGACGTTGCCGATGTGCTTGTGGACGGCACGTTCGGTGACGACCAGAGTCCGGGCGATGGTCGCGTTGTCATGGCCCTCCGCCATCAGCTTCAGCACCTCCCGCTCGCGCGGGGTGAGCGAGTCCAGCGGCGAGTTCCTGCGCCGGGTGAGGAGCTCGGCGACGACCTCCGGGTCCAGTGCGGTGCCGCCCGCCGCCACCCGCTCCAGTGCGTCGAGGAACTCGTCGACCCGGCCCACCCGGTCCTTGAGGAGATAGCCGATCCCGTTGGTGCCCCCGCTCAGGAGCTCGGCCGCGTACGACTCCTCGACGTACTGGGAGAGCACCAGCACCGGCAGGCCGCGAATAGCCTGCCGCGCTTCCAGCGCGGCGCGCAGACCCTCGTCCCTGAAAGCGGGCGGCATCCGGACGTCGAGCAGGGCGATGTCCGGCCGGTGTGCCAGCAGCGCGGGCATGATCTCGGGGCCGCTGCCGGCGACGGCGGCGACCTCGTGCCCGGCCGAGGTCAGCAGGAGGACCAGGCCCTCCCGCAGGAGGGCGTTGTCCTCGGCGATCACCACACGCACGGCAGCTCCACTTCGATCACGGTTGGGCCCCCGACGGGGCTGGACACCTTTATGGTTCCGTCGAGAGCGGCTACCCGGCGCCGCATGCCGGGCAGCCCCGAGCCGGCGGCCTCGTCGGCACCGCCGCGGCCCTCGTCCCGGACCCGGACCCGCAGCCCGCGCCGGGCCCGGACCAGCCGGACCTCGGCGCGGGTGACCCCGCTGTACTTGGTCACGTTGGTGAGCGCCTCGGCCACCACGAAATAGGCCGCCGCCTCCACGGCCGCGGGCGCCCGCACCCCTTGGTCCAGGCCGCCGTCGTCCAGGGCGACCTCCAGTCCGCTGCTCGCTGCCAGCGCCCGCAGCGCGCCGGCCAGGCCGCGGTCGGTCAGGATCGGCGGATGGATGCCGCGTACGACGTTCCGCAGCTCCGCGAGCGCCTTCTCGGCCTGTTCCTGGGCCTCGTCCAACAGCTTGAGCGCGGTCTCCGGGTCACGGCCGTAGGCGCGTTTGGCGAGCCCGATCCGCATGGACAGCGCCACGAGCTGCGCCTGCGCCCCGTCGTGCAGATCGCGTTCGATGCGGCGCAGTTCGGCGCCGTGCGCGGCGATCGCGTCGGCCCGCGTCTGGGCCAGCCGCTCCACCCGGGCGGTCAGCAGCGCCTCCGGGGACGGCTTGAGCAGGGCGGTCGACCAGTCGGCCTCCAGGTCCGCGAGCCGCACGATCAGCGGCAGCACGACCGTCTTCCGGCGCAGCAGGCCGCACCACACGCCGTCGACGACCAGTCCCACCGGCCACAGCGGCACGGCGAGGGCGAGCAGGGCGCCGTAGAACCAGTAGGCCACCATCCAGCGCAGATCCCTGCGGGTGCCGGGATCCCGCACCGCGGTGGCCACCCGCTCGCGCACCGTCCCGGTCAGCGGGCGGTACACCTCGGGGATCTTCACGCCGGTCCAGTCGGCGGTGAGGTTCCGCTTGGCCCCCGCGATCCGCCGGACGAGCAGGACCGTCTCGGGCAGCAGCCAGGCACCGACCACGGCCAACGTACCGACGACGGTGATCAGCAGCACGGTGATGAAGATCCACGTGCCGAACGCCATGAGCGCCGTCAGAAAGAGGTGGGCAGTGGCCCTCCCGGCGCGCTGCACCGATTTCCACATGGCAGGAAGCTAAATGATGTAGTTGAGTGAGGCAAATATCGCTGCCCGGTGCGGTCCCAGGGTGTAGCGGGCTACACCCTCGGTTCGGGAGTCCGCGCCCGTGTCCCGACAGGTGAACGACGGAATCGTGGGAGGCCCAGACCACGAGAGCTCCGAGCTCCCCGCACCAGAGGAATGCGATGAAGCCGAAGTCGCTGTTCGCCACCCTGAAGTCGTTCGTCGCCGACCTGCTGCTCTGGTCGTTCTTCGTGGCCGGCATGGCCGCTTCCACAGGGGCCGGCGCGGTTCTGGACGGCACGGACAAGAACGTCGCCAGGCTCGCCGGCGCCGCCGTGTCGCTGCTGACGGGTACCCGCATCGCGAAGAAGCCCAGGATCAAGGCGTTCCTGTCGACACGGCCGGTGCTGTGGTTCCTGTTCCTGTTCAACGGCGCCGTGGCCGCGGCCTCCTACTTCCTCGTCGACGGTGTGAAGGGCATGGCGACCGCCGCCGCGATGGGCCTGGTCGCGCTGGGAGCGCTCGGAGGACTGGTGACAGGCCGCCACAGGGTCAGGGACGAAGCCGGTCGGCTCGTACCGGACACCCGCGTCACCAGCAGGTAGGGACCGGATTCCGGTCCTGGCACCGCGATCCGCCACCCGCGCTCAGCCGGCCACCGGCTCCACCCACATGCACCGGACGGTACAAGGAAAGGACACACCCATGACCGCACGCCGCCGCCATCGCGTCACTGCCGTCGCCACCGCCGCAGCCGCTGTCGCGCTGACCGCGACACTCGCCGCAGGCTGCGAGTTCGACGACTCGCTGGACTGCCTCTCCAGCGCCGACACCATCGCCGACAGCGTCACCGCCATCCACACGGCGGGTGCGGACGCGATCGAGGATCCCTCGCGGACCCAGGAGTCCATCGACACCATCGAGAAGAATCTCGACAAGATCAACGGCAAGACGGACGACAACAAGGTCGGTGATGCGGTCGATGACCTGAACAAGGCCATCGCGAACTACAACAAGGCCATCCTGAACGGCGACACCGACCCGGACAGCAGCAAGATCGACGCGGCGGCCGATCGGTTGAAGGACATCTGCACGTCGTGAACGGGTGCCCTGGACACGGCCGCCTGCGAGACACTCGTCCTCAGTGACAGGTGTCTTTCAATGAGGAGTGACGCATGACCACGGTAGGTATCGCCACCGGCGCCGCCAGCGGGACGGGAGAGGCATGCGCCAGGCGCCTCGCCGACGTGGTGGATGTGCTGTTGCTCGCCGACGGGAACGAAGCGGCGGTGGCCGCGGTCGCGAAGGACCTGTCCGGCCACGGGAAGCGGGCCCTCGTCGAGCCGTTCGCGGTCGATGTCACCGACCGGGAGGACCTGGCCCGGCTCGCCGACCGGGTCAGGGCGGCCGGCACGCTCCGGGCCGTCGCGCACGCCTACGGCATCCCGCCCGAGGAAACCGACTGGCGCCGGATCATCGAGGCCGACTTCGTCGCGGCGGCGCTGCTCACCGACACGCTCCGGCCGCTCGCCACGGCCGGTACGGCGTTCGTCTACCTGGCCTCCGTGTCTCCGCTGATCGCGCACATCGAGCCCGATCCGGCGGTGGCGGCCGTCCTGGACGATCCGTTGCAGGAGGACTTCCTCGACCGTATCCGGGAGGTGGTCGGACCCGCCGTCGAGGATCCGGCCTGGGCGTACCCGTGGGCCACGTACGGCGTGCACCGCCTGACCCGCGCGGAGGCCGTACGGTTCGGCCCCGTGGGCGCCCGCGTGTGCTCGGTGTCGCCGGGTGCGATCGACACCCCGGAGACTCGGCTGGAGGCGGCACGGTACGCGTCGATTCGACAGCTCATCGAGCACACGCCACTGGGCCGCGTCGGCCGGTACGAGGAGGTCGCCGCCGTCGCGGCCTTTCTGCTGTCGGACGAGGCGAGCTTCGTGAACGGCGTCGACATCGTCGTCGACGGCGGCCTGTGCGCCTCGCTGCGAGAGGACTGACGCCGGAGGAGACGCGCTAGGACCGGTGCGGGACGACGCGTCCCGCACCGGCACTTCCGGCGGGCGACGTCGGGACAGGGACCCGCTGGGGTCGCCGTGCGCTCGGCGGGGCGGCCGGCGCGCCTGTCATCAGCCGGCGGTGGCCTCCCACTCGGCCTCGGGGTCGAGTGGCAGCCCGGGCCGGTCGCGCTTGAACTCTTGTGCCTGTTTCTCGACCTTGGGCAGGGCGTGATCAGGCGCGCCGAAGCCGCGGAACAGGGTCGCGCAGTACTCATGGGACAGGAACTGCGCGTCCCACTGCCCGTCCGGCTTCACCCACTGGTACGTGTGGTTGTGCAGGTTGAGGAACTGGAGGGTGGCCAACCGGGGCGACATGGTACGGAACATGCCCTGCTCCATGGCCTGCGAGAGCAGGTCCGAGATCAACTGCTCGAAGTCGGAACGCTGGGCGAGGAGGGTCTTGAGCTCGTCGCCGCTGAGACTGCGATAGTCGTGTTCGTAGACCCAGATGTGGTCGAGCCTGCGAAAGATGATCGTCAGAAGCGACTCCGACAGCAGACGCAGGCGCAGCAGCGGGTCCATGTCGAGGTCCGCGATCTGCCGCGCGCGGGACAGCAACGGCCCCATGACCCGCGACTGGATTTCGACCAGCAGGTTCTCTTTCGAGCCGATGTAGTAGTACAGGGCTCCCTTGGCCAGCCCGACCGCGCGCCCCAGGTCGTTGATGGAGGTCGCGGCGTACCCTTGCTGAGCGAAGAGGGAAGCCGCGATGTCAATGATCTTCTGGCGTCTGACCTCGAAGCCCGGTCCATGGCCTGGCGGTCGTGGCATGGATTCACTCCCCGCGTGATGTGGCGACATGTCGATGGGGATCGACTCCCGTGCCCACGTCGGATGCCTTTCGGTATATCCGGGGGAAGCGGACCACGGGGCGCCGCTTGCTTTTACTGGACCAATCGGTACATTAAACCATGAAAACCCGCCGTCTCAAGCCCGCAGCGTCTGCCGGAGCATGGCAACGGCGCGCCGGGCCCACGGAGCCGGTGCTCCGGCGCACCGGCATCGGCTCCGGACGCCTGGACGACGTGGCGCAAATGTACCGCCGCAGGTGACGCATCCGACGGTTCGAGGACCGGGTATCCGAACTCCACGAACCCTACAAGGCGACGGAGTTCCCCGGGTTCCCGCATCTGTCGACAGGGCAGCAGGTCCGCCGCCGGGATCCGGGCCGCCCCTGGTGCGTCCGCCGTGGGCCCGGCCGCTCGGGCAGGACTGGTCGGGCCCACGGCGGACCCCGGTCGAGTCCGTGGTTCAGACGGTCGCGACCGGTGTCAGCGGACTGCCCTGGGTGCCGGGCAGGTTCAGCGGGGGAGCCGTCAACAGGAACCTGCTGCGGCCGTGCTCGCGCAGCCAGCCGGCCAGCTCGTGCAAGTACCACAGTTCGCCGAGGGGGACGCCCAGCTTGAACAGGCACAGGTGGTGGATCGGCAGCAGCGTGTGCGGACCCTGGGCCTGTGTGACGCCCACGCCTTCGACGGCATAGTTGTCCGCCACCAGCGCCGAGATCTGCGACTCGGTGATCCATTCGAGCAGCGCCGGGTCGTCGGCGTCCAGATAGGCGGCGGTCTGATGGATCGCCACGGGGTCGGGGTTCTTGCCCCAGGCGAGAATCTGGGTGGCGAAACCGGTGTGCAGCAGCAACATGTCGCCGGGTTCGACGACGACGTTGTCCGCGGCCATGATGTCCTGAAGGGTCTTGAAATTCACCGCCTGGTAGCCCGTGCCCAGGTGGTGTGCCAGGTCGACCAGGACGCCCCGGCCCTGCACGCCGTGCTCCGCCATGTGTTCCAGGCCCAGGTGACGGGCGTGGCTGAGGCTCCCGCTGCCGTCGCCCTTGGCGTCCTCCTGCGGCCCGACGATGTCGGTGCCCGCGCGGTATCCGTTGTAGTAGACGGGCTCGGCCACCCCGTCGCCGTCGGTGTCGAACTCGGCGCCCTGATGGGCGAGGGCGTCCCACTGGGTCGAGTACTGCAGCCAGAGGGTGACCACGTCGTCGGACCACACGTCGATGAGCTCGGGTGCGATCTGTTCACGTGCGACGACGTTGTAGAAGACGTCCTGCTTGTGCGCCAGGTCCTCGGTGGGCCTCAGAATCGGCGGATAGCGGCGCTGGTTCATGGCCGAGCCGCCGGGATAGTCGAGCGGCAGGCTCAGGCTGAAGCTGATTCCGTGCTCGACCTCGCGCACGCCCTGGAGGACTTTCTCGGAGGTCAGCAGGTTGATGCGGCCCAGCTCGTCGTCGTCACCCCAGTCGCCCCACGTCGAGCCCGGCGGACGCTGCTTCCAACGCTTCGTCACGATTACGCCTCCTTCGGCGACAGTCCCGATGACAGCCGTGGGCATGCTATTCAGATTGTACCGATCGGTCAATGAGTTGGGTTTAATGCGAATGACCTCTCCCTTTTCCCTCTGGGGCAGTAATAGACTGAGTGGTCGAAAGAAGTGGTGGGGTGCTGCTGCCGAGCGCAGGCCCGTCCGACCTTGGAGAGAGAATGAGCGAAGCCGCACAGGCGTGGGTCGCAGAGGGCGTGCGCGCCGTGATCGGGGCCCACGCCCAGGCGCAGGACGCCGGCCGTACCGACGAGGTCGTCGCGTTGTACACGCCCGACGGCGTTCTCGAGGTGCCGGGCATGGATCCCGTCGAGGGTCACGACGGGATCCGGGAGGCCTTCAAGGGCTGGGCCCCGACCCGGCCGCAGCTCCACGTCGTGACCAATACCGTCGTCACCTCCGCCGCCGAGGACGAGGCCACGGCGGTGAGCGACGTGGTCTTCTTCCTGCGCGCGGAGCCGGGCTGGGCACCACAGCTCGTGGGCCGCTACGACGACACCTTCCGCCGCGTCGACGGTACGTGGCTGTTGCACCGTCGCAGGACCACCTACCAGGCCTAGCTTCCCGCCTCGACGCACTCCGCCCATCGACGCACTCCGCCCATCGAATCCGCCCCGGGAGAGAAGAAGACAGATGACCATTTCCGCCGAAGCAGCCCTGGCCGGTGTACAGACCGCCATCGCCGCCTACGCTCACGCCATCGACGCGGGCCGCACCGAGGCCATCCCCGACCTGTTCACCGAGGACGGCGTCGCCGAGATCACCGGTCAGGGCACCTTCGAGGGCCGGGAGGCCATCGGCAAGGCCTACGCGGCGTTCACGCCGCAGGCTCCGCAGCTGCACCTCGTCGGCAACACCCTCCTTACCTCCCCGCCCGGAGACGAGGTCACCGCCAGCAGCAACCTGGTGTTCTTCGTCCGGGGCGAGGAGGGCTGGGCCGTCCAACTCGTCGGGACCTACGAGGACACCCTGGTCCGCGTGGGTGACGAGTGGAAGTTCCGCAGGCGGGTCACCACCTTCAAGTAGCCCCGAACGCAGAACGGCCGTGCCGCCGACCCACTCCCCGTCCGGGTCGGCGGCACGGGCTCGGTCTTCCCTGTGTCCGGCCCGGCGCCGATCGGCACCCCGGGGACTCGGCGTGAACGAACTGGCGCCGCAACAAACCGAGTTCGCCTCGGATTTCGCTCCGCAAGAGCACGCCGGGCGGCTGTCAGGAGGGGACGGGGACTGCCATCGTGTGTGGACTGCGGAGCTGTGTCTCCGGCCCCGCCGGGTGTTCGTGATGTTGCGGCGCCGCGCCGGTGCGTTTGCGCTCGGCGAAGACCCACAGGCGCAGCACGGCGAATCGCCCGATGCCCGCGAGCCCGGAGGCACTGAGGTAGACGACCTGCTCCCACATCACCCCGCTGGACGGCCGCACGATGTGCAGGACGAGCACCGCGGCCGAGGTCAGGGCGTAGGCGGCGGTGGCCGAACCGGCCGACTGCCAGTGCTGCCGCCACCCGGCACGCCGCCCGGTCCCGAAGGTGAAGCGTGCGTGGAGTTCCGTGCACAGAAGGGTCGTCGCGACCGTCACCAGCGCGTTCGCCACCACCCAGGGCATCGAGAGGGCGAACAGTGTCACGGCCGGGCCGGAGGCGAGGCCGACACCTCCGCCGCACGCCACGAACCGGACGAACGAAGCCAGCGGTCCAGGGGTGTCCGGAGTCCGGCGCGGCACCGGCACGAACGACGCCGTCCGTGCCGTCACCGGCTTCGACGAGAGCGTCGGGGTCATGGCGGTTTCCTTCCGGACGGAGCGTTGCGAACCGCGGTGAGCGGCTGGTTTCCACGATCCCGTCGCCTGCGGATCCGAACGAGGACGTGGGCTCCCCGACCGGAGGTGTAGCCAGCTCCACCGAGGCAGCTGAGAACCGGGCCGAGGACCGGCACGTGTCCCTGTCGACCGGTCGAACCGCCCGGCGAGCGCGTGCCCGGCAGGCCGCCCGCCGGACCGTGCATCATGTGCGGTGCCGGTGCCGGTGCTGGTGCCGAAAGAGAGGACCGCGGATGAAGGCGCTCGGGAGCGACGCGGCGGCCGGTGCGGCAGCGATCCGAACGGGCCGGCCCCGCGCGACGTCGCGCGCCGTACTCGAACGACTGGGCTTCGAACTGTTCGCGCGGCAGGGGTTCGACGGTACGACGGTCGACGACATCGCCGACGCGGCGGGCATCGGCCGCCGCACCTTCTTCCGCTACTTCGCCTCCAAGAACGACCTCGTGTGGGGCGACTTCGAAAAGCAGCTGGCCAGGTTGGCGGCCCCGCTCGCGGCGGCTGATCCGGATGTGCCGATGATGGACGCGTTGCGCAAGGCGGTCGTCGAGTTCAACCGGTTCGACCCTGCGGTGGTGCCCTGGCACCGGCAGCGTATGAGGCTCATCCTGCGGGTGCCGACACTGCAGGCGGACTCGGCCGTGCGCTACGCGTCATGGCGTGCGCTCGTCACCGAGTTCGCCGCGCGGCGCCTGAACCGGCCCGTGTCCGACCTGCTGCCCCGGCTGATCGGCAGTACCGTCCTGGCCGCGTGTGTCGCCGCGTACGAACAATGGCTCACCGACGAGGACGCCGACCTCTGCGGCCTGCTGGATCTGGCCATCCGCCAACTCGCTGCCGGATACGGGGAGTCGGCTTTTCGGGCGTAGTGCCGATCACGTAGCGAGGCCGGGGCCGCGGACGCCTGGGCGGTTCAGGCCAGACCGCGCCGCATGGCGTCGGCGACCACCTCGCCGACGAGGACGGCGGTGGCCGCCGGTCCCCGCAACGGGGGCGTCGGCAGGATCGAGGTGTCCGCGACCCGCAGACCGTCGACGCCGTGCACCCTGCCGTAGGGGTCGACCGCCGCCCGGGGATCGTCCGCGGGGCCCAGGGGGACCGTGCCACAGGTGTGATGCGCGGTACCGAGATGCCCGAGGATCCACTGGTCGAGCAGGAGGTCGTCCTCCAGCACCGGCGCCATCGGCTCGACGAGACCGCAGCAGACCTCCCTGAAGTCACTCGTGTCTGCCAACTCGGCAGTGACGCGGACCGCTTCGCGCATGCGCCGCCGGTCCGCCGCGGTCGCCAGATAGCCGTAGGAGAGGCTCGGCGGTGTCGCGGGATCTGCGGAACGGGTGCGCATCCGGCCGCTCAGCCGCGGTGTCTGCACGGAGACGAGGAACGCCAGAGGCGCGCCGGGCACGGACACCTTGCCGCGGGTCAGCCCGGCCATGGGGACGAGGGACTGCAGGATCTCCAGGTCGCCCGGATGGCCCCCGTCCGAAGAGCTCAGGTGCAGGACCCCGCCGAGCCATGAGCCGGAGGGCGCCACCATGGGGCGCCGGGGCACCCACTCCAGGACCACTTGGGGGTGGTCGCCGAACCTGGCTCCGACGGCGGGAGCGTCCCTGACGACGGCGATCCCGAGGGCCTCCAGGTCACGGCGCGGCCCGATGCCCGACAGGTGCAGCAGCTGGGGAGAGCCGAACGCCCCCGCGCAGAGCACGACTTCGCCGCCGCGGAGCACCCTGCGGCGCCCGTGGCGTTCGACCTCCACGCCGGTGGCGCGGTGCCGTTCGACGACGACCCTGCGGACCGTACTGTCTCCTTCCACCCGGAGGTTGGGGCGGTCCAAGGCACCCAGCAGGTAGCTGATGCCGGTGTTGACGCGTACTCCGTCCACGGAGTTGGACGGCACCGGGCCGAACCCCGGTGGGTCCTGGGCGTTCTTGTCCGGGTCCGCGGGGAAGCCCAGCCGATGCGCGGCCGCCCGGAACGCGACGGCGGCGGGATGGCGCAGTTCCGTGCGACGGACGCGTACCGGCCCGCTGGCGCCGTGCAGTGCGTCGGCACCGTGGTCGAGGTCGGTCTCCAGAGCGCGGAGAAACGGAAGCACCCGGTCGTACGACCAGACCGCGCCGCCCACGTCCGCCCAGCGTGCGAAGTCGGCCCGCCGGGCGCGGACGAAGTACCCGCCGTTGACGGTGGTCGAGCCGCCGAGCCAGCGCCCCCGGACGACCCGGTACGGACGCGTCGGGGTGAGGTGTACGTCGTACGGCAGGAGGGCCGGGTGACCGGGCTGTGCGCCGGGCACGAGCCGCGCGTCCAGCAACTCCGGTGCGAACGCCGACGAAGTACGCGGCACAGGGCCCGCCTCCAGCACCAGCACGGTGCGGCCGGGGTCCTCGCTCAGCCGTGCCGCGAGAGCGGCCCCGCTGCCGCCGGCGCCCACCACGATGACGTCCGCGCTGCCTGCCCGGTTGTTCCCGTGCTCCGTCCGCCTCATGGACACGTGATTGAAGACGCACCGGCCTCCGCGCGCGGTGACGTGTCCCGCTGACCGGGACAGCCTCGGGCGCCCGGCGCACCGGTGACCTAGCGTCAGGAATGCCAGACGGGTCGGCGGTGCGGACCGCCCTGGTTTTGGCATCGAGTGCCATTACGTTCCCCGCATCCGAGGGAGAGTCGCATGAACGAACTCCGCTCCACCGTGCCCGAAGAGGCGGCCTTCGACGCCGAGCACGACCAGGCCCACGCCTCGCCACCGCTCATCGAGGCCGAGGACCTCCTGGAGGAGATCTCCATCGACGGCATGTGCGGCGTCTACTAGGCGTCGCCGGATGACACGGCTGGACCTCGACCGCGCCTGGGACCTGCATCCGCAGGTCTCGGTGCGCCCCGAACCCTTCGGTGCGCTGTTCTACCACTTCGGCACCCGAAGGCTGACCTTCCTCAAGGACCGCCGGCTGCTCGCGGTCGTACAGCACCTCGCCCACGCCCGGACGGCCCGGACCGCCTGTCTGGCCGCCGGCGTCGACGAGGGCGAACTGGCCCGGTACGGCCGGGCCCTGGCCGCACTCGCCGACGCGTCGATGCTCGTCGGAAGGATCACATGACCACCGCACCCACGGCCCTCGGGCCCACGCCCCGAACGCCACGGCTGGTCGACCTGTTCGAGCACGGACTCGACGCCCCGATCTGCCTCACCTGGGAGCTGACCTACGCCTGCAACCTGGCCTGCGCCCACTGTCTGTCCAGCTCCGGGCGGCGCGACCCGAGGGAGCTGAGCACGGCGGAGGCCAAGGCGGTCATCGACGAACTGGAGGCCATGCAGGTCTTCTACGTCAACATCGGCGGCGGCGAACCCACCGTCCGCCCCGACTTCTGGGAGCTCCTGGACTACGCCACGGCACACCACGTGGGGGTGAAGTTCTCCACCAACGGTGTCCGGATCACTCCCGAAGCCGCCGGGCGTCTCGCCCGCAACGACTACGTGGACGTCCAGGTCTCGCTCGACGGCGCGACCGCCGACGTCAACGACGCGGTACGCGGCCCCGGTTCGTACGCCACGGCGCTGCGGGCGCTGGAGCACCTCGCCTCCGCGGGAATGCGCAACTTCAAGATCTCCGTGGTGTGCACCCGGCACAACATCCCCCAGCTCGACGACTTCAAGGCCCTCGCCGACCGCTTCGGAGCCCAGCTGCGCCTGACCCGGCTGCGCCCCTCCGGACGCGGCGCGGACGTCTGGGACGACCTGCACCCGACGGCCTCGCAGCAACGCGAGCTGTACGACTGGCTGCTCGCCCACGGCGACAACGTGCTGACCGGGGACTCCTTCTTCCACCTCTCCGCCTACGGCCAGGCGCTCCCCGGCCTGAACCTGTGCGGTGCCGGGCGGGTCGTCTGCCTGATCGACCCGGTCGGCGACGTGTACGCCTGCCCGTTCGCCATCCACGAGGAGTTCCTCGCCGGCAACGTCCGCGAGACGGGCGGCTTCGCCGCGGTATGGCGGGACTCCGAACTGTTCCGGCGGCTGCGTGCCCCGCAGCACGGCGGAGCGTGCGCCTCCTGCGCGTTCTACGACACCTGCAAGGGCGGATGCATGGCCGCGAAGTTCTTCACCGGCCTTCCGCTGGACGGCCCGGATCCCGAGTGCGTGCAGGGATACGGCGAGCAGCGCCTCGCGGAGGGTCGGGGCGGCCGTCCACGCCCGTCCGCGGACCATTCCCGGCGCCCGCGGCCGGTGGACCTCGTCCTCACCCGCCGCGAGGACCCGGCCCGGCCGCCGGTGAGCGACTGTGCCCAGGACCCGCTGGCCGGGCTCCGACTGACCTGAGGACCGGATCTCCGGATCTCCGAATCTCCGAGGAGTGGCAGATGCGACGCCGGAACCCCTGGTTCGAATCGGTCGCCGAGGCACAGCGACGGGCCGAGAGGAGACTGCCGAGCACGGTCTACGGTGCGCTCGTCGCGGGCTCGGAGCGCGGGCGGACGATCGACGCCAACATCGCGGCCTTCGCCGAACTGGGCTTCGCCCCGCGGCTCGTGGGCCACCACGCGGAGCGCGATCTGTCGACGACCGTGCTGGGCGTGCCGACGGCCCTTCCCGTGCTCATCTCACCGACCGGCGTCCAGGCGGTGGACCCGGAAGGGGAGGTGGCCGTGGCCCGCGCCGCGGCCGGGCGGGGCGTCATCATGGGTCTGAGCTCGTTCGCGAGCAGACCGGTGGAAGAGGTCACCGCCGCCAACCCGGACACCTTCTTCCAGCTGTACTGGAGCGGTACCCGGGACGCGATGGTGCAGCGCATGGACCGGGCCAGGGCGGCGGGCGCCAGGGCGCTGATCGTCACCCTCGACTGGTCCTTCTCCCACGGACGGGACTGGGGGAGTCCGGCCATCCCGGACCGCGTCGACTGGAGAACCGCGCTGCGCCTCGCCCCCGACGTCCTGCCCCGCCCGGGCTGGCTGTGGCGGTATGCGAGGTCCGGCCGGGTGCCCGACCTCACGGTGCCCAACCTGCGGCCACCCGGCGGCGACGCCCCCACGTTCTTCGGTGCCTACGGCGAATGGATGCAGACCACGCCGCCGACCTGGGAGGACGTCAGGTGGCTGCGGGAGGAGTGGGGCGGGCCCTTCCTCCTGAAGGGCGTGACCCGGCTGGACGACGCCAAACGGGCCGTCGACGCCGGAGTGTCGGGCCTGTCGGTGTCCAACCACGGCGGGAACAACCTGGACACCACTCCCGCCGTCATCCGGGTCCTGCCGTCCATCGCGGCGGCGGTCGGCCACCAGGTGGAGGTCCTTCTCGACGGCGGCATACGGCGCGGCGGGGACGTGGCGAAGGCGCTCGCCCTCGGCGCCCAGGCCGTGCTGATCGGCCGTGCCTACCTCTGGGGCCTCGCGGCGAACGGACAGGCCGGCGTCGAGAACGTGCTGGACATCCTGCGCGGCGGGCTCGACTCGGCCGTGCTGGGCCTCGGGCACTCCCGCGTCGACGAGTTGGGGCCCGGGGACCTGGTGATACCACCGGGCTTCCCGCTGACCCTGGGCGGCGGGGACCTCCCGGTGCCGCCCGAGGCCGTCCCGGCCCACCTCGAATCACCGGTCGCCTGAGCATGCCGGGAGACACCAGCGTGCGAGACCTCTCGGACGCCGTCTGGCCGGCCGTGCCGTCCGGTGCGCTCGTCCTGGTTCCAGTCGGATCCACCGAACAGCACGGTCCGCACCTGACGTTGGACACCGACACCGTGGTCGCCCACGCGGTCGCCCGGCGGACGGCCGACGCTCTCGCCGGCGGACCGTACGGCCAGCCGCTGGTGGCACCGCCGCTCGCGTACGGCGCCAGCGGCGAGCACGCGGACTTCCCGGGCACCGTCTCGATCGGGCAGAAGGCGCTGCACGCGGTGCTCGTGGAGCTGGCGCGCTCGCTGTTCCTGTGGGCGGGCCGCGTCGTGTTCGTCAACGGACACGGCGGCAACACGGCCACCTTCGACAGGGCCGTCGGTCTGCTGCGTGCCGAGGGCCACGACGCCGCCTGGACCTGCTGCGAGGTAGCGGGCGGCGACGCGCACGCCGGCCGGGCGGAGACCGCACTGCTGCTGTACCTGACACCCGACCGGGTACGCCTCGACGACGCTGTCGCCGGTGACACCCGGCCGCTCTCCCTCCTCCTGCCGGAGCTGATGGCCCGGGGCGTCCGCGCGGTCTCCTCCTCCGGTGTGCTCGGCGATCCCGCCGGCGCCTCGGCCGAGGAGGGCCGTCGGGCGATGGCGGCGATGGTGTCCGCGACCGTCGGCCGGATCAGCGCGTGGACCTGCGACGACCGGGGCCGTCTCGGCGATCCGACCCGCCCGGAGGCGGTAGACCCATGACACTTCCCATCGGTTTCGTGGTCGAACTGGACCGGCACACCCGGGTCGTCGACGGGGGCAGGGCTCTCCTCGGCGGGTTCCCGACCCGGCTGCTGCGGCTGACACCGCGGGCCCGGCGGCTCCTCGTGGACCGGAAAGTCCCCGTACGGGACAGGGCGAGCGCGTTCCTCGCGGACCGGCTGCTGGCGTGCGGCATGGCCCACCCGGTGGCCGCATCGCTGCCCGCACCCCCCGACCCCCGCTGCACGGTCGTGATCCCGGTCCGGGACCGCCCGCGCCAACTGGACCGGCTGCTGCGGAGCATCGGCACGGACCATCCGGTGATCGTGGTGGACGACGCCTCACGGCACCCGGCGGCGGTGGCCGCCGTCGCCGCCCGGCACGGTGCCCGGCTGGCCGCCCTGACCGCGAACGTCGGACCCGCCGGCGCCCGCAACGCCGGGCTCCGGCTCGTCACCACCCCGAATGTCGTCTTCGCCGACTCGGACATCGTGCTCGACGCCGACACGGTCCCGACCCTGCTACGGCACTTCGCCGATCCCCGGGTCGCCATGGCCGTACCACGCATCACCGGCCTGCCCACCGCCGCCGCGACCTGGATCGAACGGTACGAGAACGGCCGGTCCTCCCTCGACCTCGGCGCACATCCGGCGCCCGTGCACCCCGGCACGCCCGTGTCCTGGGCGTCCTCGGCCTGCGTGGTGGCGCGGGTGGACATGCTGGGGGAGGGCTTCGACGACGGCATGCGGGTGGGGGAGGACGTCGACCTGTGCTGGCGGCTGGTCGACGCGGGGCTGCGGGTGCGCTACGAGCCCGTGGTCCGGGCCGCCCACGAGCACCGCGTACGCGTGGGGGACTGGCTCCTGCGCAAGGCCGTGTACGGGACCGGGGCCCAGCCCCTCGCCGAGCGGCACCCGGACTTCATCGCGCCCGCCGTGTTCGCCCCGTGGAGCCTGGCGCTCGTCACCGCGCTGCTCGCCCAGCGCCGTTGGTCGGTGCCGGCCGCGGGGGCCGTCCTGGGAGTGGTCACCGTCCGCATCGCCCACAAGCTGGACGGCACCAGGCATCCGTACCGGCTCGCCGTGCGGCTCACCGCCAACGGCGCCCTCGGCACCTTGTCGCAGGCCTCCGCGCTGCTGACCCGCCACTGGTGGCCGCTCACGGTCGTCGGCTGCACCGTGTCCCACCGGGTGCGCAGAGCCACGGCGGTGGCGGCGCTGGCCGACGTGGCACTGGAGTACCAGCACGAACAGGTTCCTCTCGACCCCCTCCGCTACGCCGTCGCCCGCCGTCTGGACGACCTCGCCTACGGAGCCGGCGTATGGCTCTCGGCCCTCCGAGGCCGCTCCACCGGCGCGCTGCGGCCGCGCGTCACCCGCTGACGCGACGCCGACGCGACATTCCGTACCCTCAATTATTGACTCGACCGATCGGTACAGTTAACTTCGTAGGCAAGCCCGGGTGAGTCCTGCAGCGAACGACGAGGTTCGAAAAGGGGTACTTCCTGTGTTCAAGGAATTTGTCGTGTCCGGTGACTCGCACATCATCGAGCCGGTCGATCTCTTCAAGACCCGGCTGCCCAAGCAGCTCCGTGAACGGGCCCTGTGGGAAGAGGAGTTCACCCTGGACGAGCCGATCGTCCCGGGCGGTCACACGGAGTTCAAGAAGCTCCACACCATCGGCTTCGACGGCTGGACCATCTCCAAGTACCGCCAGCACGGCGGTCAGACGCCGGACGGCGAGCCGGAGCACATCATCCGCGACATGGACCTCGACGGCGTCGACGCGTCGGTCATGTTCCCCAACCTCTCGCTGTTCGTCCTGTTCACCGACGACCACGAACTGTCGATGGCTCACGCCCGCGTGTGGAACGACTACATCGCCGAGCGCTACCTCCCCCACCGGGACCGCCTGCGCCCCACGGCGGCGATCCCGCTCACCCACATCCCCGACGCGGTCGCCGAGATCGAGCGCTGCGCCCGGCTGGGGATCGGCGCGATCCTGCTGCCCGACATTCCGCCGGTGCCCTACTGGTCGCCGGAGTACGACCCGGTGTGGGCCGCGGCCCAGGCGAACGGGATGCCGGTCTTCTTCCATGTCGCCACCGGCGGGGTCAAGGTCAGGGAGAACGTCTCGGAGACCGCGGTCACGGTCCGGGGCCTGATGACCTCCATGAACATGGGCAAGGGCCAGCTGACCGACGCCATGGTGGCGAGCCGCACCATGAGCGCCGGGGGCAGCGGGGCGGCCGGTCCGCAGGGGATCATCGCCGACCTGGTGGCCGGCGGCGCCTGCGAGCGCTTCCCCGACCTGCACTTCAACCTCATCGAGTACAGCGCCGGCTGGCTGGTCTCCTACATGGGGTTCATGGACAAACTCTGGAAGACCGGCACCGGCCAGGACCCCGACTGGTGGCTCGGTTTCTGGGACGACTCGCGCTCGCCGAAGGAACAGCCGGCGATGGGACGGCTGTTCGCCGTGAACAGCCGCTGGCCGCACCCGCTCAAGCCCAGTGAGTACGTCCGGCGCCAGATCCACGTGCAGTTCGCCGACGACCCCACAGCCGTCAAGGCCCGCCACATCACCGGCCTGTCGACGATCATGTGGGGCAACGACTACCCGCACGCGGAGGGCACCTTCCGCAGCAGCGCCGACTGTGTCGCCGAGAACTTCGTGGACGTCCCCGACGCCGACCGCGCGGCGATCCTGGGCGGCACGCTCGCCGGGATCGTGGGCTTCGACGCGAGCCGGAAGCTGGCTCCCGTCCCGCAGGGGACCTGAACCGCGACCGGGTGACGGACCGGCCTCGGAGCGACCGGGCTGCGGGGCCGGCTCTGCAGACGGCCCCGCCCCCCGGAGAAGTCAGCCTACCCAAGCATCCCTAAAAAAGTACACTCATTAGGGCGGAGGATCGGTCTTGCTGGGGACGAGCTGATCGCGCTCGGGACAGACAGCGGGGCGCTCCGACGAACGTACGACGAGAGGAGTCGCGATGACCACGACACTCGAACCCGACGGAACCCACGACGGTGTCGCCGCCTACCACTTCGACAACCGGCTCGGCGGGCCGGTGCTCAGCCATCAGAACCGCTGGGACGAGATGGCCGCCGCGCACTCGGGCTTCCGCAGCACCGTCGCCCGCGGCCACTGGGTCGTCACGGACGGCCCGGCGGTGCAGAAGGCGCTCCAGGACTGGCGCACCTTCTCCAACAAGTCGGTGACGGCGCTCGATCCGGATCCGACGTTCCTGTGGATCCCCGAGATGCTGGACCCGCCCGTGCACACCGTGTGGCGGCGGCTGCTCGGCCACTACTTCTCCCCGAAGACCGTCGCGGCCCGCGAGCCGGAGATCCGCAGGGTCGCGGGCGATCTGATCGACGCGCTGAAGGAGCGTGCCGGCGCCGACGTCCTCGACGAGTTCGCGCGCCGTTTCCCGACCCTGATCTTCATGCGCCTGATGGGGCTGCCCGAGGAGGATCTGCCCACCTTCCTGGACTGGGTGCACGAACTGCTGCACCTCTCCCACAGCGAGGACCCGGACGGCAGCAGGCGGCTGGCCGCCATGCGAGCGGTGTCGGCGTACTTCGAGGAACAGATCACGCTACGCCGTTCGGCCCCGCGCGACGACCTGCTCTCCCACGCCATGGCCTGGACCGTCGACGGCACACCGATCAACGACCGCGACATGCACGCCTTCTGCATCCTCCTCTTCCAGGCCGGCCTGGACACGGTCCCGATCTCCATCGGCTGGGCGCTGTACCACTTCGCGACGCATCCGGAGCAGCGCCGGGAGATCGTCGCCGACCCCTCGCTCATCGCCACCGGCGTGGAGGAGACCCTCCGGGTCTACTCCTTCGTCGTCCCGGCGCGGAAGGCGACGCGGGACGTCGAGGTCGGCGGCTGTCCGGTGCGGGCGGGCGAGATGGTGATGCTCCCGCTGGCGGTCACCAACCGCGATCCGGACCGGTTCGACAACCCGAGCGAAGTGGACCTGCGTCGCAAGGCCGTCAACCACATCGCGTTCGGCTCGGGTCCCCATCGCTGCCTGGGGTCGCACCTCGCCCGCCTCGAACTCAACGTGGCGGTCGAGGAGTGGCACCGCCGCATCCCCGACTACCGGATCGCGCCCGGTCAGGATCTCTGGCAGCACGGCAACATGTACGGCATCAAGTCGCTCCGCCTGGAGTGGCGTGGCTGAGCGGGCTCGCGGTGCGGCCGCGAAATGAGGGCACTCCATTCGCGGCACCGTCTCGTCCCTCCGGTGCGGTGACGCATAGACTCGGGAGCCGCGAGAGCCACCGGAGGAGTGACCCATGGCGACTGCCGTCGATCGCGAGTTCGCCGACGGCGAGACCCCTGCCGCGGTCGGCAAACTCGCCGCGCAGACCGCACTGCGTATCGAGGCCACCGTGATCCGCCGGGGCTGGCCGGTCGGCGAGTCACTGGGCTCCGAAGCGGACCTGCGGGAAAGCCTGGACGTGAGCCGCGCCGTGCTGCGCGAGGCCGTTCGACTGGTCGAGCACCACCAGGTCGCGAGGATGCGGCGCGGCCCGGGCGGCGGCCTGATCGTCCGCGCCCCCGACGCCGGACCGGCGACCCGGGCCGTGGTGATCTATCTCGAGTACGTCGGCACCGGCGTCACGGACCTGCTCCAGGCCCGCCTGCTGCTGGAGCCCATCGCCGCGGGACTCGCGGCCGGGCGCCTCACCGAGGACGGGATCGCCACCCTCCGCACGGCGCTCGACGACGAACTCAGGCACCTGGACGACCCGTCGGTCCACTCGCAGGAACCACTCCACCCGCTGCTCGGCGAGCTGTCGGGCAATCCCGTGCTGCACCTGTTCATCGACGTTCTCACCCGCCTCACCGCCCGGTACGCGCACACCTCCCGTCGGCTCTCCAGGGCGGAGACGCGCGAAGCGAAGGAGTTCTCGCACCGGGAGCATCGCGCGGTCGTCGACGCCGTGATCGCCGACGACGGTGCCCGTGCCCAGGCGGAGCTCACCGCGCACCTGGAGTCGGTGACCGCCTGGGTCGCGAAGCACCGCGTGCGCCGCGGCCGGCGCGTCGAGGGGAACGTCGTCGAACCCGAACCGGTCGAGGGCCCGAGGGCCAAGCTCGCCGAGGTCGTGGCGGCCCGGATCCATGACGACATCGCCGCGCGGGGCCGGCGGATCGGGACGGTGCTCGGCTCGGAGGCGGACCTGTTGGCCAGGTACGGCGTCAGCAGGGCCGTGCTGCGCGAGGCCGTCCGGCTCCTTGAGTACCACTCGGTCGCCCGGATGCGCCGGGGCCCGGGCGGCGGGCTGATCGTCACGGAGCCCGAGCCCCGGGCCAGTGTCGACACGATGGCGCTCTTCCTCGAATACCAGGGCGTCACGGCCGACGACCTGCGAATCGTCCGTAACGCCATCGAACTCGGCGTCGTCGCCAGGGTGACCGCCCGGCACGCCGAGGGCGACACGGAGGTCGCCGAGCGCCTGTCCAAGGCCGTGCGGTGGACCACGGAGGGGCCGGCCGGAGAGCCCCGCAAGGCCGACCTCTTCCACTCCGAGCTCGCGGCCCTGGCCGGCAACCCGGTGCTGTCGCTCTTCCTCGACATCATCACCGAACTGTTCCGCCGGCACGCGTCCGGCCACGACCGGCCCCTGCCCGGTGACACGGCCGCGGACGAGGTGCGCCACGTCCACCAGCGCATCCTCGACGCGATCCTGCAGGAGGACGCCGGGGTGGCACGGCACCGCATGCGCCGTCACCTGGACGCGCTCATGCCCTGGTGGCACTGATCCCGACGCCCCCCTCGACCCTCGGCCCCCGTCCCTTCGCCCGATAAATAAGTATCCTGAATATCGAAGCAAGCCCGGTAGAACGGAGTAGCTGAGTGAAGATCACCATCGATGCGGCGCAGTGCTCCGGGCACGCGCGATGCGCGGCAGCGGCGCCCGGACTCTTCCGTCTCGACGACGACGGTTATGCACTGCCCTACGACGGAGACGTCCCCGAGGACCTGGAAGAGGCAGCCCGGGACGGAGAGTCGGCCTGCCCGGAACGAGCGATCACCACAGGGTGACGCCGTGAACGCACGAGCCCCACGGCCTCGGGCCGTGGGGCTCGCGCATGTCCGGTCGCTCAGCCGGCCGGCTGCGGCGGCGGCGTGAAGTGGTGCCCCCAGAACGCGCCGTCGGTGATCTCGTAGACGGGGACCGGCTCCGGCACCTTCAGGCCGTTCCAGCCGAACTCCACGGCATAGTTCTCCGGTGACCACACGTAGAACGACACCATGTGGTCGTTCGTGTGCTTGCCGAGGCTGTGCATCATCGGCACCTCGTACTTGCCGGCCCGGTCCAGGGCGCGTCCGACGTCGTCCAGCGTCGCCGCCTCGACCATGAAGTGCAGCAGGCGCCCGGGGCCCGGCATCGGGGTGACGCCGAGGGTGTGGTGCCGGGGATTGCAGCCCATGAACCAGGTCGTGCCGCCCGGCGAGCGCATGGTGTTCCGCTCGATGAAGCCGAGCACGTTGACGTAGAACTCGAACGTGGTCCGTGCGTCCTCGGCGGACACGATCGCGTGTCCGAACCCCATGTCCCCGGTGACGAACTTCGACACCAGCGGGGTGTGCACGGGCACGTGGTCGAGGACGGTGCCGTAGAAGAGCTCGACCGGGTTGCCGCCCGGGTCGTTGAACTTGACGAAGCCGGTGACCTTGCGGTCCGCCGCCTCGGCCTCGGTGCCGGGCGTCACCTTGATTCCGGCCTTCTCGACGTCCGCGACCAGGCGTTCGAGCTCGCGCTCGTCCAGGACCTCGAAGCCGATCGCCGCCATTCCGGGCTGGGCGCCCGGGGAGACGACGATACGAGCCGGGTAGTCGTCCATCCGGAAGGACAGCGACTCGGAGCCGCCGCCCTCGACCGGCATGAGCCCGAGGAAGTCGGCTCCGAAAGCCTTCCACTTCTCGATGTCGTTGGACTCGAGCCTCAAGTACCCGAGCGAATGAACTCCCATCCGACTCTCTCCTTCACGCTGGTCAGTCCGGGGCGGCCAGGGCCCCGGTTCCTCCATGTGCGCGACGGTAGGCGCTTCGGTGTGCCCGCCGCCCGGGGCCGTCCCACTGACCGGGAGAGACGGGGACGATCGACAGCGGCCGAGTGGGACCGGTCCGGCACGCGAGGATCCGTCCGTCGTGTCATCTGTGCCATCCACGAGGTGTTTATTGTATCGACCGGCTATTCTATTTTTCGCTCAAGGATGCGAAGCCGCACAACGGGAGCGAGTCATGACCGACAAAGACGTTGAGGGAGCAGCCGATCTCAGGGCAGCGGGCTGGACGGCCATGCGGGCGGCCCTGCCGGGCGTCTTCCCCGAGGGCGAGGTCGACCTGCGCGACGGGCGCATCGGCGAGGACCTCGTCGACATCGGCCTCACCAGTGTCTGGGGGTCGTTGTGGGCTCGCGAGGGACTGGCCCCGCGCGATCGGAGCCTGGTCACCCTGGGCATCCTCATCGCCCTGGGGGCGGAGAGCGAGCTGAAGACCCACGTCCGTGTCGCGCTGACCAACGGACTGACACGGGACGAGATCGCGGAGGTCGTCTACCACTCCAGCGGCTACACCGGTTTCCCGCGTGCGGTGGCCGCCCGAACCGCCGCTCGCGAGGCGCTGGCGGACTGACCTGGCCGGCCGTCCGCGTGGCGGAGCAGTCTCCGTCCCGCCCCCGATTTTCCCCCATCCCCCACTTCCCCCTGGAGGAAAGACCATGGCCGAGGCCGACATCAAACCCGCCCTCGACGAACGGATTTACGACTACCAGGACGACCGGGACGCCAAGTGCCCGTTCGCCCCGCCGCCCGGACTGCGCGCTCTGAACGAGAAGGCTCCCGTGACCCGCGGCCGGATCTGGGACGGCAGCACCCCCTGGCTGGTCACGGGCCACGCCGCCCAGCGCGCGATACTCTCCGACCCACGGGTGAGCTCGGACGACAAACAGCCCGGATTCCCGCTGCCCAACCGGGCGATGGCCGAGAACGTCCAGCACTATCCGCTGACCATCTTCAACGCGGACGGCGCGGACCACACCCGCATCCGCCGCATGATGACCCGGCCGTTCACCCGACCGCGGATGGAGGCGCTGCGGCCGGAGATCCAGCGGTTCACCGACGAGCTGATCGACAAGATGCTGGCCGGTCCCAAGCCGGTGGACCTGGTGACCGCGCTGTCGCTGCCGCTGCCCTCGCTGATGATCTGCGCGCTGCTCGGAGTGCCGTACGAGGACCACGACTTCTTCCAGGAGAACGCCTCCTTCGCCACCCGCAGCGACAAGACCGCCGAGGACGACCGGCGGGCCAACGAGGCGCTCGGCGGATACCTGGCGGCGCTGCTGCAGACGAAGATGGAGAACCCCGGCGACGACGTGCTCTCGGACTTCGCCGCGCGGATCAAGGACGGCGACCTCACCCTTCCCGAGGCGACCCTGCTCTCGATGATCCTGCTGATCGCCGGGCACGAGACCAGCGCCAACATGATCACGCTGGGCACCGCACTGCTGCTCGAAAACCCCGAACAGCTGGCCCGGTTGCGGGAGATCGACGACACGAAGGCCGTCGCGGGCGCGGTCGAGGAGATCCTGCGCTATCTGACCGTCGCCCAGTTCGGACAGCGGCGGATCGCCAAGGAGGACTTCGAGTTCGAGGGCGTACGCATCGAGGCCGGCGACGGCATCGTCGTCCCGCTGCCCGCCGGGAACTGGGACCCGACGGCGTTCCCCGAGCCGGAGAAGCTGGACCTCGACCGCAAGGCGAGCCACCACCACGCCTTCGGCTGGGGCATCCACCAGTGCCTCGGCCAGCAACTCGCCCGGATCGAGCTCCAGGTCGTCTACGGCACCCTCTACCGCCGCGTCCCGACCCTGCGCCTCGCGGTCGACCGAGAGGAACTCACCTTCCGGCCGGCCGACTCGCTCGCCTTCGGCATCAAGGAGCTGCCGGTCACCTGGTAGCCGGGGCCGGGCTCCGTCCCGGCCCCGCGGTACCTTTCCGCATCTCCGGCCCGTTCCGGCGGGCGGGTCAACGCCGCGCAGCCGCCGCATCCGTGCCGTCCCCGGTCCGCCGCGCCGTCGCCACGGGCTTCGGCGCGGCGGGTTCGGGCAGGGTGCGGAACAGCAGCCAGCTCAGCACGGGCATCAGGATCAGGGGGGCCAGTGCCGTGCGCAGGGAGGTCGCGTCGGCGATGCTGCCGATGAGGGGGCTGACCAGGCCGCCGATGCTGACGGTCAGTCCGAGGGTGACTCCGCCGGCGGTGCCGACGCGGGTGGGCAGGTAGTCCTGGCCGAGGGTGACGTGCAGGGAGAACGGGACGTACAGGCCGGCGGAGGTCAGCGCCACGAACACGTAGAACAGCGGGCCGGGGACGAACACGGTTCCCGCGACGGCGGCGACCGTGAGGAGGTAGGACCAGCGGGCGACGGTGACCCGGTCCCAGCGGTTGGCCAGGCTGCCGCCCAGTACGGAGCCCAGCGCGCCGCCGGCGTAGAGCACGGACAGCGCCGCCGTGCCGGCTGCCGTACCGCCGCCCGTGCGCTGCCGGGCGTAGAGCGAGATGAAGGTGCTCAGGCCGACGAAGACGATGGACCGGAAGACCACGGCCAGCGACAGCTTCACGAACGACGCCTTGTCGTCGGTGCCCACCCCGATGGTGGTGTCGGGGCCGCCGACGGCTGCCTTCTGATGCAGCGCGCGCAGGACGGGCAGGCAGAGCACGCTGCCGGCGAGGGCGGGCAGTACGAGCAGGGGCGACAGGCGCAGGCCGCCGGAGGCGACGACGGCGGTGACCATGAGCGGCGCGGCGGCGAAACCGAGGTTGCCGCCGACGGAGAACCAGCCCATCGCGCTGTGGCTGCCCGCGCTGACGAGCCGGGCGATGCGGGCGGACTCGGGATGGTAGGCGGCGATCCCGACGCCGGACACCGCCACGGACACCAGCGTCAGCTGGTAGGAGCCGCTCAGCCCGCTCAGGGCGATGCCGAGTCCGCCCAGGACCGTGCTCACGGGCAGGATCCAGGGCATCGCCCAGCGATCGGTGAGCAGGCCGAACACGGGCTGGGCCACCGAGGACAGCACCGACGCGGCGAGCACGATGCCCGACACCGCCGCGTAGCCGTAGGCGCGCTCGGCGACGAAGAACGGGACGAGTGAGGCGACCGCGCCCTGGTAGATGTCCACACAGGCATGGCCGACCGACAGCAGAGTGATCGATCTGTTCCTTGACACATCACCATGCTCACGGCCGGACAACATGTCGTGCTTCCGATAAACTGCCAGGCAATGACAGAAATCCGCCACGAGTCCGTGGCGCCGACCCGTACCCAGTGGCTGGCGCCCGGAGCCGCCATCGACGCCCACCGCCACGACGACCACCAGATCGTCTACGCGGGCCGGGGCGTGCTGGCCGTGACGACCGGCACCGGAACCTGGATCGCGCCGGGCACCCGCGCCATCTGGGTACCGGCCGGCACCCACACCCCGCACGACGAGAGTCCCGAACGCGGGCGGCTGCGGGCCGTGCTGCTCGACCAGCTGAGGGCCTCGCCCCAGCAGCCCCTGCACCTGCCCACCCCGACCACCCCGCAGCTCAAGGCGGTCTGCGAGATCCTGCGCACCGACCCCGCCGACGACCGCACCCTGGCAGCCCTCGGCAGGGAAGTCGGCGCCAGCGACCGCACCCTCTCCCGCCTCTTCAAGGCCGACCTCGGCATGACCTTCCCGCAGTGGCGCACCCAACTGCGCCTGTACCGCGCCCTGGTCCTGCTGGCCGAGGACACCCCGGTCACCACCGTGGCCCACCTGTGCGGCTGGTCGTCCGCCAGCGCCTTCATCGACGTTTTCCGCCGCGCCTTCGGACACACCCCGGGAACACACCAACCCCGCCGGCAGACAGACTGACCGTCACGGCGACCGGCTGCATCACCCCGATTTACCGGGGGTTGTCCCGAAGCCAGGCCAGGACCTGGGCGGCGTGTTCGTTCGGGGGGAAGACCGGGTAGAAGACGTGCTCGATCACGCCGTCCCGGACGATCAGGGTCAACCGCTTGTAGAGCGTCAGCCCGTTGGTCTCGAAGGTGGGCAGGCCGAGTTCCTGTGCCAGGCTCCGTGCCGGGTCGGAGAGCATCTGGAACGGCAGATGCAGCCGCTCCGCGACCTCACGCTGGTAGTCGGTCTCCTGACTGGAGAGGCCGAACACACCGCCGGCGCCGGCGGCGAGGAGATCCTGGTAGTGATCGCGGAAGCCGCAGGTCTCGGGGGTGCAGCCGCGCGCCCCGGGGATCGAGTCCCAGCCGTCGGGCAGGTCGACGCCCGGGCGGCCGGTGAGCGGGTAGACGTAGATCACGGTGCGTCCCGCGCCGAGCGCGTCGAGGCGGACGGTCGCGCCGTCGGTGCCCGGGAGTTCCAGGCGCGGCAGCTTCGTGCCCGGCAGGTGGGCAGCCGCGCCGTCGTCCTCGGGGACGGGCAGGTCGGCGGGCAGGCTGGTGTAGTCGGTCATCAGGTCCTCTCCTTCGTTGACCGGTGAGAGGCGGCCGCCCCGGTGGGCGGCCTGGTGCAGGTGCGTGACGAGTACCGCCCGGCGGGCGGTGAGCCCCTCGATCCGCTGGGTGAGCTCGTCGATCGCGTCCCGGTAGGTGGCCAGCGAGGCCGGACACTCGTCGGCATGTCGGTGGCCGGCCGTGAGGCACTCCAGGAACGGGCGGGTGCGCTCGACGGGAATCCCGAGACTGCCGAGCGCCCGGATCTCCTGCGTAAGGCGTACGTCGTGCTCGCCGTAGTCCCGATAGCCGTTGGCCAACCGCTCGGGCGTGATCAACCCCAGCGATTCGTAGTAGCGCACCGCCTTCGTGGTCACACCCGCCCGGCGGGCCAGCTCGCTGATCTGCATGTCTCTCACCTCGACGAACGCTAAACCTTGCCCCCGAGGGTAAGGTCAAGCCGAGGCGTAGAGGCTGTACCGCCTCCCCCCCCCGGGCCTCCGTGAGAACACCGCGTCGAGCAGTCGGCCCCGCAGTGGATGCCCGCCGAACGGTACGGAACTTCCGGGACGGGACGGCTCCGCATCGACCGCCGACGACCGGCAGGGCGTACCCGCGCCGACATGGGTTCGGGCTCCCGCGCCGCGAGCAGCGGTGCGGGAGCCCGTTCAGGCCACGGTACGGTCGAGGTCCTCCGCTCGTGCCGACCTCATGGTCCTGGGACGAACACCCCGGTGATCACACCGGGGGGACGGGATCAGGCGGCCTGGCCGACCTCCGCGTCCTGGAGACGCTCGGCCTTCGGCACCAGGGCGACGCACAGTCCACCGAGGGCACAGCAGCCGACGACCAGCCACATCCCGTTGGTGAACCCCTTGTCGAGGTAGAACTGAGTGCCCTTCAGGACCATTCCGTGCTGTGCCATCACCACGTAGGCCACCTGGGAGACGACGATCTGCGCCACTCCCTGAGCGAGGTTCTGCGCGCCGTTGGCGAGAGCCTGCTCCTCCGGGCTGACCACTTCGATGATCATGATGGGTACGACGGCGACGACGATGCCGGTACCGAGTCCCGCGACCACGCCCCAGGAGATGATCTGGGCGGCGGTGTGGTGGTACTGCGTGCCGATGCCGTAGCCGAGGACGGCCAGCGCGGCGCCGACGGCCAGCAGGAGCCGGCTGTCCCGGCGGCGGGCGAGCATGCCCGTCCCCACGGCACCCACGATGATCATGACGCTGATCGGGCTGGTGACGATGGCGTTGTGCGTTCCGGACCAGCCCAGGCCGTCGGAGACGTGCGGGATCTTGGGCATCAGCACCAGCAGCTGGATCACCACACCGACGGCGCTGAGCGAACCGGCCGCCACGGAGGTGGCGAGCAACGCCGTCCACACGGTGCGGCGCCGCGTCATGGCCAGCGGGAACAGCGGCTCGGCGACCCGGCGTTCGACGAGCAGGAAGGCGATCAGCGCGACCACCGCACCCACGACGAATCCGATGAACTTGCCGCTGCCCCAGCCCCAGTCCGCCCCCTCGCCCACGGCGTAGACGATGAGGGTGACGCCGCCGCCGAGGAGGATTCCGCCGGCCCAGTCCATCCGGCCGCCGCGTTCGCGGACGGGGCTCTCCGGGACGAGGAACGTCACCAGGAGCAGGCTCACGGCCGTGCTGATCGCCATGAACCACAGAACGCCGCGGAAACCGTGGTTGTCGAGCAGCCAGCCGGACAGGAAGGGGCCGCCGAAGGCGACGAGCCCCACACCGCCGGCCATGACCCCGTTGGCCAGCCCGACCCAACGGCGGGGGAAGACGTCACGGGTGATGGCGTAGCAGATCGGAGTGGCCGCCACGTAGATGCCCGCGATGCCGCGCCCGATCAGCAGCGTGCGGTAGTCGGTGGCGACGGCGGCGACGAGGTCTCCGACGAGGCCCAGCGCGGTGGCGACGACCAAGGCGCGCTTCTTGCCGAACAGGGCCGCTCCCTTGACCACGAAGGGGAGGAAGAAGGTCCCGCTCAGCAGGGTCATCAGGGTGAACCAGGCGATCTGGGTCGTCTGGAAGTGGATCGCGACCGCGGCCTGTGTCACGCCCGACAGCGCGGCCACGAGGGACACCAGCTGCACGGCCCACAACAGGGCGACGACGATGAGCACGTTGTGCGGGGTCGAACGGGATCTTTCCGACGTCTCGGGTGGCGTGGTCTGTGTCTGGGACATGGAAGGGCCTTCCGTGGGTGAGCGGAGGTCCAGGGAGCGGCTTTGTTCCGGGCGGCGTGGGGGACGCCGGGAGCGGGATCGATCCCTGTGGATGGTGCCGTTCCGAGTGACCGCGGCCTGGAAAGAGGGGAGCGGCTCGGCTGTGGCGTTCGGTGTGCCGTGTCAGGCCGGACCGGCGGAGGGAACCGGCCGGTCGGGGCCGACGCGGGCTCGTCGGCTCTTGTCGCCGCCCTGACCGACCGTCTCGGTCGGTGCCGTGGTGCCGGAACGGCGGCGAGGAAGGGCTGGGGTGCGGGATCTGGGGCGCGGTGTGCCGGGCCGTTCAATGTCCGCGTTGCGTTGTGCAGCCCTGTGTCGGGGATCGCTCGGAGCGGGTGTTGCGGCGGGTCCGGGCCGGGCGGCCCGGGTGCGGGCTTGAGTGTGTGCGGCCGGCGCCCCGCGGGGGAGGACGACCGGCGACACCGCTGCTCGCATGATCCTCATTGAACATACGGGTCTCTCCTGACCAGCGATGTGGCTGCCCGTAAAATAGACCCAACGGTCGGTACAATCAATGGTTTGGTCAGGAATGGCCGCTGGGGCGGTGGTGGCGCGGGTCGGTTGCGGAACCGCGCCCGCTACCAGGCCGTCCAGCCGCCGTCGACCGTGACCGTGGTGCCGGTCATGTAGCGGGACGCGTCCGAGGCGAGGAAGACCGCGGCACCGCCCAGCTCGTCGGCTTCGCCGACCCGGCCCAGGGGAGTTCCGCGGACGATCCGTTCGCCCCAGCGGCTGTCGAGCAGCCCGGAGCTGAGATCGGTGCGGAAGTAGCCGGGCGCGAGGGTGTTGACACGCACCCCGTGTTCGGCCCACTCGACGGCGAGCGCCTTGGTGAGCGCCTCGACGCCGCCCTTGCTCGCGGCGTACGCGGCGATCCGTTCGAAACCGGTGCCGGCGTGCACCGACGAGACGTTGACGATCGACCCGGAGCCCTGCTCCAGCATCACCTTCCCGGCTTCGCGGCAGCAGTAGAAGGTGCCCGCCAGGTTCACGTCGAGGACCTGCTGCCAGTCCTCGTCGGTGACGTACTCGCTGCGGGTGAAGTGCGGACTGATGCCGGCGCAGTTGACCACGACGTCGAGGCGGCCCGCCCACTCGACGACGCGGCCGACGGCCGTCCGTACGGCGGCCGAGTCGGAGACGGAGGCGGGCACGGCCAGTACCTTGCCGCCGTGGGTCGACAGTTCGCCGGAGAGCTGCTCCAGATCGGATGCGGTGCGTGCCGTCACGGCCAGGGTGGCCCCCGCCTGGTGGAGCGCCACCGCCATGGCGCGGCCGAGGCCCTTTCCCGCTCCGGTGACCCATACGGTCTTGCCGTCCAGGCGCAGACGGGTGTTCACGTCGTCGGTCATGCCTGCTCCTCCACGGGGATGTCGCGCAAGGTCCGCTTGAGGACTTTGCCGGAGGGGGTACGGGGGAGCATGTCGACGACGTCGAAGCGGGCGGGCACCTTGAACTTGGCCAGGCGGGCCCGGCAGAACTCGCCCAGTTCCTCCGACCCGGCCGTGGTACCGGGCCGGAAGACGACGAAGGCGCGCGGGACTTCACCCCAGCGGGGGTGCGTCAGGCCGACCACGGCGGCTTCCAGGACGGCGGGGTGCTCGTACAGGACCCGCTCGACCTCGGGCGTGGCGATGTTCTCCCCGCCGGAGACGATCATGTCCTTCTTCCGGTCGTCTATATAGAGGAAGCCGTCCTCGTCGACGTGCCCGATGTCACCGGTGTGGAACCAGCCGTCTTTCAGGGCGGCGGCGGTGGCCCGCTCGTCGCGCCAGTAGCCGGCGAAGACCTTGGGGCCGCGCAGGGTGATCTCGCCGAGCTCGCCCGTGGGAGCTTCCTCGCCGGAGTCGCCGACGATGCGGACCCGGGTGTGGGGCACCGGGCGGCCGACGGATCCGAGCTTGGTCAGGGAGTGCTCACGGTCGAGGAAGGTGTCACCGGAGACGGTCTCGGTCAGGCCGTAGGCGTCGGCGAACCAGGCGTTGGGGAAGGCGGTCATGATCCGGCGCAGCACCGGCTCGGGGGTCTTCTCGCCGCCGCCCAGGACGAAACGCACGGACGCGGTGTCGTACGCCTCGCGGTCCGGGACCTCCAGGACGGCGTTGACCATGGCCGGCGCCAGCCACACGTTGGTGACCTTGTGATCCTGGATCGCGCGCAGCACGCCCTCCGGGTCGAACCTGCGTTGCAGGACGACCGCGCCGCCCGTGTACAGCACTCCGAGGGCGGGCATGTCCAGCCCTCCGACGTGGTACAGCGGGCCGCAGACCAGCGTGGTGTCCGCCGCGGTCAGCCCGAAGTGCACGATGTGGGCGAGGTTCTTGGCCTGCACGTTCCCGTAGGTGATGCACACGCCTTTGGGCCGTGAGGTGGTGCCGGAGGTGTACATCAGACGCTGCAGGTCGCCCGGGACCACGTCCACCGGCTCCACCCGGGCGCCCTTGTGGCGGGCCAGCAGTTCCTCGTAACCCGTCCACGGCGGCGCGGTGGAACCGGCGTCGAGCTGGATCCGGTGTTCCAGGTGGCCCAGGCCCGGGTCGATCCTGGCCATGGCGGGGACGAACTCCGGCTCGGTCACGATCACCTTGGCACGGGCGTGGTCGAGGATGTACTGCCATTCGTCTTCGGACAGCCGGTAGTTCAGCGGCAGGAAAACCGCCCCGATCCGGTTGACGGCGTACACCAGCTCAAGGAACTCCGGCCGGTTGTACAGCAGCAGCCCCACGATGTCGCCCCGGCCCACGCCGAGTTCGGACAGGCCGGCGGCCAGCTGATTGACCCGTTCATGCAGCTCGCGCACGGTCAGCTGCCGTTCGTCCTGGACGACGGTCACGGCGTCCGGCCGTTGGGTCACGTGGTAGTCGAGGATGCTCGCGAAATTGTGCACGGCGACTCTCTCGTTCGGCGACCGGCATTGTCCCGACCGGTCGGTTGCCCACTACAAAGTTTTCGTGTACTCATTGGTCTATAAAACCGTAGCCGCACTTTACGGCGCTCCGCAGCCACCGACAACCGTCGTGCGGAGCGATTTCCCGCCGAGGAGGAGGGTCTCTGTGCCACGTATTCGATGGGAGGCCGACGGGCCGGTCGTGGTCCTCCGGCTGACAAACCCACCGATGAACGCCTTCGACTCGGAGCAGCGGCGCGAGCTGGCGGCCGCGGTGCGCGAGCTGGCCGACTCCCGCGACGTGTGGGCCGTGGTGCTCTACGGCGGTGAGCGGCTGTTCGCGGCCGGTGCCGACATCCAGGCGCTGGCGGCGATGGGACCCGAGGAGATACGGAGCTGGAACCGGGCCCTGCAACGGACCTTCGACGAGGTCGCCCGGCTGCCGATGCCGGTCGTCGCCGGGATCACCGGCTACGCGCTCGGCGGCGGCCTCGAACTGGCGCTGTGCGCCGACTACCGCGTGGCGGCCCGGGACGCCCTGCTCGGTCAGCCGGAGGTGCAGCTCGGCATCATGCCGGGCTCCGGTGGCACCCAGCGACTGGCGCGCCTGCTCGGCCCGGCACGGGCGAAGAACCTGCTGATGACCGGCCGCCGGGTGGGCGCCGAGGAGGCGCTGCGGATCGGCCTGGTGGACGAGGTGGTCCCGGCCGACGAGGTGCTGGCCGCCGCCCTGGGCTACGCGAAGCGGCTTGCCGAGGGTCCCGCCGCGGCTCTGGAAGCGATCAAGGAGGCGGTGGACCACGGCGCCGACGCCGGCGTGTCCACCGGACTCGCCCTGGAGCGGTCCCTGTTCACGGGGGTCTTCGGCACCGCCGACGCGGCCACCGGACTGCGCTCCTTCCTCGAACACGGCCCGGGAAAGGCGACGTTCGGAGGTCCCGCGCCGGACCGCGGCGAGACCGACCACGACGACACGGACCACGACGACACGGAGGGACGTAGGGCGTGAAGGCACTGCGCTGGCACGGTGCACGGGACCTGCGGCTGGACGAGGTACCCGACCCACCGCAACCCGGACCGCACGAAGCGGTCGTGGAGGTCTCCTGGTGCGGTGTGTGCGGCACCGATCTGCATGAGTTCCTCGAAGGCCCGCACATGATCCGCACGGGCCCGCACCCCCTCACCGGAGCGGAGCCGCCCCTGGCACTGGGGCACGAGTTCAGCGGAACCGTCCTCGCCCTGGGCTCCGAGGTGCCCGGCATCGAGGTCGGTGACCGGGTGACCGCCGATCCCGTCTGGCGATGCGGTGTGTGCTACTGGTGCCTGCGCGGCGAGTACCACATCTGCCCCAAGAGCGGCTCCGTAGGACTCGCCTCCGCCGGCGCGTTCGCCGAACGCGTGACCGTGCCCCTCGCCGGGCTGGTCCGCCTGCCCGACAACGTCACCGACGAGATGGCCGCGCTCGCCGAACCACTGGCGGTCGGACTGCACGCGGTGACCCGGGCCGGAGTGCGACCGGGGGACAACGTGCTGGTGGTCGGCGGCGGGCCGATCGGCTTCGCGGTCGTGCTCGCCGCGCGTCTCGCGGGAGCGGCCGGGCTGTATGTGAGCGAGCCGCTGAAGGAGCGCAGGGAAAGGCTCCTGGAGATCGGTGTCACGGAGGCGTTCGACCCGGGCGGGACGGACGTGCGCCGCGAGGTGTTCCTGCGCACCGGCCGTATCGGCCCGGACGTGGTGATCGACGCCACGGGTGTGGCGGCGCTCGCGGGACAGGCGGTCGCCACCGTCCGGCGCGGCGGCCGGGTCGTCCTGGCGGGGGTGGGCCACGGCAACATCGAAGTGGACATGGGCCAGTTGGTCTTCTACGAGCGGGCCGTGCTGGGAACCCTCGGCTACAACTTCGACATCCCCCGCGTCATCGACCTGATGAGCACCGGGCGCCTGGACGCCTCACCCCTGCTCACCGGTCGGTTCCCGCTGGCACAGGGCATCGGGGTCTTCGGCGACCTGACTGCGGACCGGGCCCGGCATCTCAAGGTTCTGCTGACTCCCAAGGGGCTGTGACATGGATTTCGACCTGCCGGAAGAGACACGCGCGCTGCAGGAGATGGTCCGCGAGTTCGCGGCCCGTGAGATCACGCCGCACGCTGCCCAGTGGTCCGAGAACGAGGAGTTCCCGACCCATATCTTCACCAAACTGGGCGAGCTCGGGCTGATGGGCATGCTGGTGCCCGAGGAGTACGACGGCGCCGGATCGGATCTGGTCTCCTACGTGGCGGTGATGGAGGAACTGGGCGCCGCCGACCAGTCCGTCGCCTCCTCCTGGAACGCGCACTCCACGATCGCCACGCTGCCGCTGCTCGCCTACGGCACTCAGGAGCAGAAGCACCGCTGGCTGGCTCCGCTGGCCCGCGGCGAGGCCATCGGGGCGTTCGGCCTGACCGAGCCCGGGGCCGGCTCCGACGCGGCCGGCATCGCCACCACCGCCCGGCGCGCGGACGGGGGCTGGGTGATCAACGGCACCAAGATGTTCATCACCAACGCCGGCACCGACATCAGCCAGGGCGTGACCCTGCTCGCGGTGACCGGACGCGACCACGGGGGGCGCAAGCGGTTCGCGACCTTCTACGTGCCGACGGACACGCCCGGTTACACCGTCGGCCGCAAGCTGAAGAAGCTCGGCTGGCACGCCATGGACACCCGGGAACTCGTCTTCACCGACTGCTTCATCCCCGAGGACCATCTCATCGGCGAGGAAGGCGGGGGACTGCGCCAGTTCCTGTCCGTCCTCGACAAGGGCCGCATCAGCGTGGCGGCGCTGGGCATGTCGCTGGCGAAGGCGGCGCTCGCGCTCGCGGTCCAGCACGCCAAGGAGCGCGAGCAGTTCGGCCGTCCGCTGGCAGCCTTCCAGGCGGTGGCCCACAAGATCGCGGACCTGGGCACGGAGTTCGAGGCGGCCCGCTGCATGGTCTACCGCGCCGCGTGGCTCGCCGATCAGGGGCGGCCGCATGCCACGGAGGCGGCGATGGCGAAGCTGTACGCCTCCGAGGTCGCCAACCGCGCTGCCTCCCAGGCGGTGCAGATCCACGGCGGCTACGGCTACATGCGGGAGTCGGAGATCTCCCGCTTCTACGCCGACGCCAAGATCCTCGAGATCGGCGAGGGCACCAACGAGATCCAGCGCAACGTCATCGCCAGGGCACTGGTCGAGCGGGCCTGAGATCCGGGTGGCTCCGGCCCCGCGGCGCGGGGCCGGACACCAGCTCCACAAGGGGACGCAGGAGTAGTGAGGACGCACCATGACCCTGGCACCGCAGATGACCGGAGTGAGATCCACCCACGCGGAACAACTCCTTGAGATGTACCGGCGGATGAGCCGCATCCGCCGGTTCGAACAGCGGGCGTCGGACCTGTACAAGGCCACCGAGATCCCGGGCTTCCTGCATCTGTCGATCGGACAGGAGGCCAGCGCGGTCGGTGCCTGCTGGCCCCTTCGCGACACCGACGGCATCACCTCCACCCACCGGGGCCACGGTCACGTGCTGGCCAAGGGGCTGGACACGGCGTCGATGATGGCCGAGCTGATGGGCAAGGAGGCCGGCACCTGCCACGGCCGCGGCGGCTCCATGCACATCGCCGACCCGGGTCTCGGCATCTACGGCGCCAACGGCATCGTCGGCGCGGGCCTGCCCATCGCCACCGGAGTGGCCACCGCCGCCAAGCTGCGCGACGCGGGGGACGTGGTGGTGGCGTTCTTCGGGGACGGCGCGGTCGCGCAGGGCATGTTCCACGAGGCGGTCAACCTCGCCGCCGTCTGGGACCTGCCGGTCGTCTTCCTGTGCGAGAACAACCACTACTCGGAGTTCTCGCCCGCCGCCGAGCAGCACCGGGCGCCGCTCTCGGCCCGCGCCGCCGGATACGGGATCGCCTACGCCCACGTCGACGGCAACGACGTCCTGGCGGTGGCCGGGATCATGACCGATGTGGTGGAGCGGATCAGGCACGGCGGCGGCCCGGTCCTGCTGGAGGCGGAGACCTACCGCTGGCACGGCCACTACGAGGGCGACCCGCAGCGTTACCGCAGCCCGGAGGAGGTCGCCGAGGCCAAGGAGCGCGACCCCCTGCTCGTGGCCCGCCGGCATCTGGCGGCGGCCGGGGTGGACGCGTCCCAGGCCGACGCGGTGGACGAGGAGATCGACAAGGAGATCGACGCGGCGGTGGAATGGGCGAGGAGCCTGCCCGAGCCCGCCCCGGAGACCCTCCACGACTTCGTCTCCGCCCCCCGTACCGCCGTACCCGAGCCGGCCCCGCTCCCGGCCGAGGCCGAGATCTTCCGTTCGATGGACGCCGTACGGCTCGCCCTGGAGCACGAACTCGCCGCGGATCCCGCGGTGTTCGTGGCCGGGATCGACGTCGGAGCCGGCGGCAACGTCTTCGGGCTCACCCGAGGTCTGGCGCAGGCGTTCCCCGGCAGGGTGCGAGACACCCCGATCAGCGAGAGCGCGATCCTCGGTACGGCGGTGGGTGCGGCCATGGCCGGGATGAAGCCGGTCGTGGAGATCATGTACATGGACTTCATCGGCGTCTGCCTCGACATGCTGCTCAACCAGGCGGCGAAGCTGCGTTTCATGACCGGCGGCCGTGCCTCCATGCCGCTCGTCGTCCGCACCCAGTTCGGCGCCGGCCGCTCCTCGGGCAGCCAGCACTCGCAGAGCCTGGAGGCGCTGCTCGCGCACATCCCCGGACTGACCGTGGTGATGCCTTCCAACCCCGCCGACACCTACGGGATGTTGCGGGCCGCGATCCAGGACCCCAACCCGGTCGTCTTCGTCGAGAACCGGCTCCAGTACGGCCTCAAGGGACCACGGCCACCGGCCGACCACCTGATCCCGCTCGGCCGGGCGAAGGTGGTGCGCGAGGGCACCGACATCACGCTCGTCTCCTGGTCCCGGATGGTTCAGGACTGTCTCGCCGCCGCCGAGGTGCTCAGCGGCGAGGGCGTCAGTGTCGAGGTCGTCGACCTGCGCACGGTGGCCCCGCTCGACCGTCAGACCGTCCTCACCTCCCTGGCCAAGACGAACCGCCTGGTGATCGCCCACGAGGCGGTGCGGGACTTCGGGGTCGGCGCCGAACTGGCCGCGCTCGCCGTCGACGAGGGCTTCTGGCATCTGGACGCCCCGGTCACACGCGTGGCACCGCCTCCGGTGCCCGCCCCGTACGCGCCCTCCCTGGAGCGTGCGTGGCTGCCCTCGCAGGACACGATCGCCGAGACCCTGCGCCGTATCGCCGCGGTCTGAACCGAAATGGACCGAGTGATCCAAAGCTCTTTCTCACCTGACCCGTCCCTCGGTTTTCTGTACGCAGTCCCTAGAATGCTGAATCATGGCAAGACCACCAGGGCACGGACCGGGCTACGAGACCAAGCGTCAGGAGATCATCGACAAGGCGGCCGCGCTGTTCGCCGAGAAGGGGTACGCCGCCACCGGTATCGCTGAGGTGGGCGATGTCGCGGGGCTGGCCAGGGGCGCGCTCTACTACTACATCGGCTCGAAGGAGCATCTGCTCGTCGAGATCCAGGACCGGGTGATGCGTCCCATGCTCGCCGGTGTGCACCGGATCGCCGCCCTGGACGAGGATCCGGTGCTCCGGCTCCGGCTGCTGTCCCAGACGCTGCTGGAGAACATCCTGGCCCGGCTGGACCATGTCCGGGTCTACGAACACGACTACCGGAACCTGCGCGGGGACAACCGCACCCGCCTGCTGAGCCAGCGCCGCGAATTCGAGGGTGTCGTCCAGGAGTTGCTGGTTGCCGCGATGGAGGACGGATCGTTCCGCAGGCTCGATCCCGGGCTGGCCACCCTGCAGTTCCTGAACATGCACAACCACACCTACCAGTGGATCAAGCCGGGTGGTGAGTGGGACGCCCGGAGCCTGTCCCGGGAGTACTGCGCGACGCTCTTCTCGGGATTCGCCGGTCCGGGCCGCCGGTTCGACGACATCGAGGACCATGTGAGCGACTTCCTCGCCAAGCGGGAGACCGCCGCTCCCGTGCCGATTCCGCGTTCCTCCGGCAGGGCGTGACACGGGGCCCGCCGCCCGTGTTCCGGGCGTTGCCTACCTCTGCCCGCGCCGATAGTGTGGGATTTAATTCACCGACCGATCGGTATAACCTCTTGTGTCCTGCTTGGCGGTGGGCGACCGCTCGGCACGAGGAGGGATGTTGAGTGGACTGGCGAACCGAGGCCGACGTGCTGATCGTGGGTGCCGGTACTACAGGCCTTTATCAGCTCTACCGCGCCAGAGCCGAGGGCTTTTCCGCGGTGCTGCTCGAAGCGGGCCTCGGCGTCGGCGGGATCTGGTACTGGAACAACTCCTTCGAGGCGCGCTTCGAGGCGGAGAGCAGTGTCCGCGGGCACCTCTTCTCGGCAGAGCTGGGAGCCGCGTGGCAGCGCCCCGAGGAAGGCGCCGGCCAGCCGGTCATCGAGGGCTATCTCAACCACCTGGTCGACCGTCAGGACCTGCGCCCGCACATCCGGTTGGGCGCCACGGTGGGTTCGGCCGTCTACGACGACCCGACCGGGACCTGGTCGGTGCTGACCGATGACGCCGTCGAGTACCGGGCACGCTTCCTGGTCGCCGCCACCGGAGCCCTCCCGGCACCCGGCCGCCCCTGTGCGGGCGGCCGTCAGCAGGCCAGGGCCGGACACCGTAACGGCCGGGACGCGGGCGCGGGCACCGGGGCGCGCGCCAGGAGCTGTCCGCCTCGCACGTTCCGGAGAGCCGATCGTCCGCGTACAGCGACAGCGGTGTGTGCGCGGGGGGCCTCATCGTGGCCGGGGACGACGCGTTCAGCGGCGGCACGCTGAAGCGGCTCGGGGTGCGGGGCCGGGACGGTCTCAGACTGGCCGGCTACTGGGCGGACGGCCCGCGGAGCTATCTCGGTGTCATGACCGCGGGTTTCCCGAACTTCTTCTTCCCCGGCGGCCCGCACTGCGTCCCCGACAACCCTCGTCACCCCGGCGATCAGGTGGACTTCATCACCGGTGCCCTCGTACGGGCCCGCGATCACGGGCGTGACGTCGTCGAGGTGGGGCTCGCGGCCGAGGAGGAGTGGACGGACCTGATGGCCGGGGCGCCGCTCTCGTGGCGACCGCACCCGTTGCCGGGATCGCCGCTGGGAGGCCCGGCGGGCGAGACCATGGGCGACGCGTACGGGGCGTTCATCTTCTCCGAAGCCGGGCGGGCCGCCTGATGCGGGACCTTCGCGCTGCCGCGCGCACTGCGGCGTGAGCGGCGGGATCCGGCCGACGGACCCGCACGGTCGTACGCACTCGCACGGTCGCACGCACGATCACGCCGGTGCCCCAGGATCCGTTTCCCGGGGCACCGGCGTGATCGTGACGTAGAGCAGGTGTCACGCGTCGGCCGCGCTGCCCGCCTTCGACAGGTCGAAGGTGTTGAAGTCGTTCTCCCGGACCTCCTGGATCAGCTCCTGGAGCTTCCACCGCCCGGTGGGGTTCAGCAGCTGGCTGACCGCCTTGCCGGGGATGTTGGCCCCGTAGAAGTAGCTGGCCTTCTGGAAGATCGACATGTTGTCGCTGTTGTTCATGAGGTCGGTCCACTCCTGCTCCGCGGCGGCCTTGACCTCGATCACGTCGTAGCCCTGCTTGTACGCGTGCAGCAGGGCCTCGTGCGCGAACTCCACCTGGTCGCCGGCGTAGCGCGGGTTGTTGCCGAGTGCGCCGTGCGGGCCGCCGGGGAAGAAGAAGTTGGGGAACCCGGCCGCGGCGATCCCCAGGTAGGTGCGCGGGCCGTTCGCCCAGTGCTCCTCCAGCGCCAGCCCCTGCCTGCCGCGCACCCCCAGGCGGTTGAGCGCGCCGGTACCGAAGTCGTAGCCCGTGCCCCAGATGACGATGTCGAACTCACGCAGGCCCGTCGAGGTCTCGATGCCCGTCTCGGTGAACCGGACGATGGGCTCCTCGGGCAGGGAGACGAGCGAGACGGTCGGCTTGTTGTACGCCTCGAAGTAGCCCGTGCCGAACGGAGGGCGCCGGGCGCCGTAGCCGCCGTCGGTCGGTATCAGCTTCTCCGCCGTCGCGGGGTCCTTCACGATGCCGCGGATCTTCCCGGCCATGAAGTCGCACCACTCGGCGTTCACGGTGGGATTGAACGTCATGTCGCGGTAGTGCTCGGTCAGCTTCGTGAAGCCGGGGCTGTTCCAGACCTTCTCGTAGAACTCCTGGCGCTCCTCGGGGCTGACGTCCGCGCCCATGACCGGGTTCATGGCGTGCAGGAACCCGCTGGGGGAGGTGTTGAGGGTGTCCCGGATCCGCTCGTAGTCCGCCTTGAGCCCGGCCTGCTCCTCGGCCGTGATCGGCCTGTTGTTGAGCGGTGTGACCCAGTCCGCCTTCATCTGGAAGACGGTCAGGGAGGCCACCTCGTCGGCGATGGCCGGCACGATCTGGACGCCGCTGGAACCGGTCCCGACGAGCGCCACCCGCTTGCCGGTGAAGTCGATCGGCTTCTTGGGCCAGCGGCTGGTGTGGTGCTGCTCGCCCTTGAAGTCCTCCCGGCCCGCGATGCCGGGGATGAAGGGGACCGAGAGGTTCCCGGTGGCCGCGACGAGGAAACGCGTCCGGACCGTGGTGCCGTTCTCGGCCGTCACCGTCCAGGTGCCGGACGGCTCGTCGAAGACGGCCGAGGTCACCTTGGTGTTGACGGCGATGTCGCGCCGCAGGTCGAACCGGTCGACCACGTGGTTGAAGTACCGCTCGATCTCCGGCTGTCCGGCGTACTGCTCCGACCACTCCCACTCCTCCCACAGCTCCTTGGAGAAGAGGTAGCCGTAGGTGTAGCTCTCGGAGTCGAAGCGTGCCTCGGGATAGCGGTTCCAGTACCACACGCCGCCGACGCCGCTGCCGGCCTCCAGCAGCTTCGCCGAGAGGCCCGCCTCGCGAGCCCGGTACAGCTGGTAGATGCCGGTGACACCCGCGCCGATGACCACGACGTCCAGCAGGCCGGCCGGATCGGCCTGACCTCTGGATGCCGCGGCCGCCGTCTTCGTCGTCTTGCTCATCTGCCCTCCACAGTGCACAGGGGGCTGCTCCGCCCGCGTGAGCCCGAGTTTTTTATGTCGACCGATCGATCGAATATTGAGGTGAGAGTAGAGCAGGGCCCTGGCTCGATCAATGGCCGTGCCGTGAGGAGATGCCTGCGGGGCGGTGGTCGACCCTCTGAATGTCCGCCGCGAACTCCTTCGCGACCTGGCGACAGGTGATTCCTGTCCTGGTCGTTGATTATACCGACCGATTGGACTAACTTTCAGGGCGCGGGGAGGACACAGTGTCGTGCCAACAGGAGTCGCCCATGACGGCCAAGAATGTCGAAGAGCCGACCGATCTGCGCGGTGCCGGGCTCAAGGCCATGCGTGACGCACTGCCCGGGGTGTTCCCCGACGGGGACATCGACCTGCGGGACGGGCGCCTCGGGGAGGAACTGGTCGAGATCGGCCTGACCAGCGTATGGGGATCCCTGTGGGCCCGTGAGGGGCTCGGTCCGCGTGACCGCAGCCTGGTCACCCTGGGAATCCTCATCGCGCTCGGCGCGGAGACCGAACTGCGGACCCACTTCCGGATCGGCGTCACCAACGGTCTGACCCGGGACGAGATCGCCGAAGTCATCTACCACGCCGCTGGTTACGCGGGTTTCCCGGCCGCGTCGGCGGCCCGGAGTGCCGCACGGGAGGCACTCCCCGACTGACGGGGGGCGGTGCTCCATGGGGCGCCGGACGCATGCACGGGGTGCACAGCCGGCCGGGCGGCGGGGTCTGTCGAAGACCTGTCGCACGGTGTCACACGAGCGAGGAGCAGGGGTATGTCATTGCAGGGAAAGGTCGCCGTCGTCACCGGCGGCGCCCGGGGTATCGGCCAGGCGGTCGCGACGGTACTGGCGGCGCAGGGTGCGAAGGTCGCGGTGTGGGATCTGGATCTCGGCGGGGCCGAGAAGACCGTCACCGCGATCCAGGAAGCGGGCGGAACCGCGATCGCCGTAGGGGGTGATGCGGCCGAGGCCACCGCCGTGGCCGCGGCGGCCGGCCGGACCCGGGCGGAGCTGGGGCCCGTCACGATCCTCGTCAACAACGCGGGGATCACGGCCTACCAGCCGTTCACCGGCATCACCGAGGACGCCTGGGACCGCATGATCGGCATCAACCTCAAGGGGCCGTTCCTGGTCACCAAGGAGCTGGTGCCCGACATGCTGGAGGCGGGCTGGGGGCGCGTCATCAACATCTCGTCCTCGTCCGCGCAGACCGGTGCCCCGGCCATGGCGCACTACGCGGCGTCCAAGGGCGGGGTCATCGGCCTCACCCGGGCGCTGGCCATCGAGTACGCGGACAAGGGCATCACCGTCAACCACGTGCCCCCGGGCTTCATCGACACCCCCCTGGTGCGCCAGGGGCCGATCGACGTGGACGCGGTCGCGCAGACGATGCCGATGAAGCGGGCCGGCCGGCCCGAGGACGTCGCCTACGCGGTCTCCTATCTGGCCTCCGAGGAAGCGGGCTACGTGACGGGACAGACCCTCAGCACCAACGGCGGACGCTATCTCGCCTGACATCCCGCCCTGCCGCTTTATTGTTTAGACCGCATGGTCTATTTTGAGAGAACGTATGAAGCAACATCGGAGTCAGCTATGAGGATCGAGCATGGTGTCCAGGCCGCCGGGGTGAGCACATGACCGCCCCCGGAAGGGTCCTGGTGGTGGGCGCGTCGGCGTCCGGGCTCACCACGGTGGAGTCGCTGCGACGCAAGGGATACACCGGCGAGATCGCCGTGATCGGCGACGAGCCGCACGCGCCGTACGACCGGCCGCCACTGTCCAAGCAGGTCCTCTCCGGCGCGTGGGAACCGCAGCGGGCGACGCTGCGCACGGAGGAGATCCTTTCCGGCCTCGCCGCCGACTTCGTGCTCGGTGACGAGGCGGTCGCGCTGGACCCGGCGGCCCGGACCGTGCGCACCGCGTCCGGACGGGAGCTGTCCGCGGACGCGGTCGTCCTCGCCACCGGCGTCCGGCCTCGTATCCTGCCCGGCCAGCAGGGCCTGGCGGGCGTGTACGTGCTGCGCGGTCTCGACGACGCACTCGCCCTGAAGGCGGAGCTGCGCCCCGGCGCGCGGCTGGTGGTGGTCGGCGAGGGCGTGCTCGGATCGGAGATCGCGGCCACCGCACGCACGCTGGGGCTGGAGGTCACCCTCACCGGCCCGCTGTCCGCGCCGATGGCCCTTCAAGTGGGCCCGATGGTGGGCGGCTTGCTGGCGGAACTCCATCAGGAGCACGGCGTACGACTGCGGTTGGGGGCCGGGGTCGCGGGGCTGAGCGGCCGGGACGGGCGGGTCACCGGGGTGGAACTGAGCACCGGGGAGACCCTTGCGGCCGACGTGGTCGTCGTCGCCATCGGGGCGTCGCCGGCGACCGAGTGGCTGGCCGACAGCGGTCTGACCCTGGACAACGGCGTCGTGTGCGACTCCCGCTGCCGTGCCGCGGACGGGATCTACGCGGTCGGTGACGTGGCCCGGTTCCACCATGAGGGCTATGGCCGCCTGATGCGCCTGGAGAACCGTACGAACGCCACGGAGCAGGCCGCGGCCGTCGCCGGCGTCGTTCTCGGCGAGGACCGGCCGTATGTGCCCGTGCCCTACTTCTGGACCGACCAGTTCGAGGCGAAGCTCCAGGTCCACGGGCTGCTGCCCGCGGACGCCGACGTGGAGGTCGTCGAAGGCGATGTGGCGGCCCGCCGGTTCGTCCTCCGGTACGCCAGCGAGGGCGCGGTGACCGGGGTGCTGGGCTGGAACATGCCCAAGCAGACGCGCCTGCGCCGCCAGGAGGTCGTCGACGCCCTGCACACCCCCGTCTCCACCCCCTGACACGAATTGGGAGAGGTTTCATGAAGGTTCTCATCGACGAGGAGAAGTGCGTCGCCGCCGGACAGTGCGTGAACGCTTCCCCGGACGTCTTCGACCAGCGTGAGGAGGACGGCATCGTCGTCCTGCTGAACGAGAACCCGTCGGCCGAGCTGGCGGACGACGTCCGCAACGCGGCCGCGGTGTGCCCCGCACTCGCCATCCGCATAGCGGAGTAGCCGGCCGTGACGGCCCGGAGGCCCCGGGAGACCCGGAAGACAGGCACGGTGGGACAGCGCAGTACGACAGGAGTCACCCATGAGTGAGTTCAGCTTCGAAGGAAGAGTGGCCGTCGTCACCGGCGCGGGGCGGGGGATCGGGCGTGCCCATGCCCGTCTGCTGGCCGAACGCGGAGCGAAGGTCGTCGTCAACGACCTCGGCGGGTCGATGGCCGGCGAGGGGGCCGACGCCGGTCCGGCGCAGCAGGTGGCCGACTCGATCGTCGCGGCCGGCGGCCAGGCCGTCGCGGACACCAACGACGTCTCCACCGAGGCGGGCGGCAAGGCGATCATCGACTCCGCGCTGGACGCCTTCGGCCGTGTCGACATCGTCATCAACAACGCCGGCATCATCAGGTGGGCCGGTCTGCCCGAGGTCGACCTCGACAACCTCGAACGCCACCTCGCCGTCCACCTGATCGGCTCGTTCAACACCATGAAGGCCGCCTGGCCGCACTTCGTCGAGCAGGGGTACGGCCGCGTCGTGCTGACGACGTCGGCCGGTCTGTTCGGCCTCGACAACAACCTGTCGTACGCGGCGGCCAAGGGCGGCGTGGTCGGTCTGGCCCGCAGCGCACGGCTGGCCGGCGAACCGCACGGCATCAAGGTGAACGTGGTCGCCCCGGCCGCCCTGACCCGCATGGGCGGCATCGAGGACGAGGCCGCGGCCGAGGCCGCAGCCCAGCAGGCGGGCATGCCCTCGGAGGCGGTGTCGCCGATCGTCGCCTATCTCGCCCACGAGGCCTGCCCGGTCAACGGCGAGATCTACGCGGCGGGGGCGCGGCGCTTCGCGCGCTTCTTCATAGGGTCCACGCCCGGCTATGTGCACGAGGACGGTCCGGCCACGATCGAGGACGTCGTGAAGAACTGGGACGTGATCAACGACGAGAAGGACTACTACGTGCCCGGGGACCTGATGGCGTGGACCGGGGCCTTCCTCGGGCACCAGTTCAGCGAGAAGCCGGGCGGCGCGTCCTCGTAGGCGCCCGCCCGACCGGCGGCGGACGCGGGCCGGGGCATCCGGCTCAGGCGTCCCCGCCGGGCTTCGGTCCGGCCAGGTCACGGCCGATGATCTCCTTCATGATCTCGGTCGTGCCGCCGACGAGGGTCTGCACCCGTGCGTCGGCGTACGCCCGTGAGATCCGGTACTCGTCCATGTAGCCGTAACCGCCGTGCAGTTGGAGGCAGGCGGCGACCACCCGGTTCTGGAGTTCCGTGGCCCACCACTTGGCCTTGGCCCCGGTCACCGCGTCGAGTGTCCCCTCGTTGAGGTCGAGGATGCAGCGCTCCAGATAGCCGCGGGTCACCTCGACCTCGGTGGTCAGCTCGGCCAGCCGGAACCGGGTGTTCTGGAAGTCGACGAGCCGCCGCCCGAACGCCTGGCGCTCCCGCGTGTACGCCACCGTCCAGCGCACGGCCGCCTCCGCCGCCGCCACCGCGCGCCAGGCGATCGAGAGCCGCTCCAGGGGGAGTTGGGCGGTGAGCTGGCCGAAGCCCGCCCCCTCCTCGCCCAGCAGGGCCTCCGGGGGCAGCCGCACGTCGTCGAAGTACAGCTCCGCGGTGTCCTGGGCGTGCAGGCCCAACTTCTTCAGCTTGCGCCCCCGTTGGAATCCCGGTGCCGTGGACGGTACGAGGAACAGGGAGAGCCGGGAGCGGCCGGCCGCCTCCCCGGTGCGGGCGGCCACGATCACCAGGTCGGAACTGGAACCGCTGGTGATGAACGTCTTGGTGCCGTCGAGGATCCACTCCGCCCCCTCGCGCCGCGCGGTGGTGCGTATCCCGCGCAGATCGCTGCCGCCGCCCGGTTCGGTCATGGCGATCGAGGCGACCACCTCGCCCGCCGCCATGCCGGGCAGCCACCTCTCCCGCTGCTCATCTGTCCCGAACCTGACCAGGTACGACGCGACGATGTCCTCGTTGATCGAGAAGCCGGACGCCAGGGCGGCCGCCCCGACCTCGGCCAGCTCCTCCTGGATCACGCACCGGAAACGGTAGTCGTCGGCACCCGCACCGCCGAACCGCTCGGGTACGCGCAGTCCCAGCACACCCGCGGCGGCCGCCGCCTTCCAGACGGAGCGGTCGATGAGGCGCGCCTCCTCCCACTCCTCCAGATGCGGCGTCACCGAGCGCTCGACCAGGCTGCGTACGGTCCGGCGGAACGCGGTGTGGTCGTCCTCGTAGAAGCTGTACGGCATCGTCCGCTCCCAGGCCATTATCTAAAATCGCTAACTGATATACCCTATGGCGCGGGAGTCATCATAGGAGGACCGATGGCAGCGGTTCCACCCCTCGGCGATCTGCGGGTCCTGGAGTTCCTGGGCCTGGGGCCCGGACCGTTCGCGGGCATGCTGCTCGCCGATCTGGGGGCCGACGTACTGGCCGTCACCAGGCCGCGCGCCGCCCGGCCCGCGCTGGCGGAGAACCGGCCCGTCGTCGAACTCGACGTCAAGTCGGCCGAGGGCCGCCAGGAGGCGCTGCGGCTCGCCGAGCGGTGCGACGTCCTGATCGAGGGCTTCCGACCCGGCATCATGGAGCGGCTGGGACTGGGGCCGGCGGAAGTGCGAAAGGCCAACCCACGGCTGGTCTACACGCGCATGACCGGCTGGGGACAGCACGGCCCGCTGGCACCGACAGCGGGGCACGACATCAACTACATAGCGATCACAGGGGCTTTACACCATGCCGCCCGGCGCGGCGAGGTACCCGTCCCGACCGCCAACCTGCTGGGGGACTTCGGCGCGGGCGGCATGTATCTGGTGATGTCCGTCCTGGCGGCCCTGCACGAGCGCGGCCGTACGGGATCGGGACAGGTGCTCGACGTGGCCGTCGTCGACGGAACGACCTATCTCACGACCATGCTGCACGAGTACCGGTCCAGAGGCACGTGGTCGGACGTCGCCGGCACCAACAGGCTGGACACCGGCGCGCCTTACTACGACGTCTACCCGTGCGCCGACGGCGGGCACGTCGCGATCGGTGCCCTGGAGGCGCCGTTCTTCGCGGCACTCGTGGAGCTGCTCGGCCTCGATCCCGCCTGGACCGACATCCGCGAGGACCCCCGCAACTGGCCCGAACTGCGCCGGGAGATCGCGCGGGCCGTACGGCGGCGCACCCGGGACGAATGGGCGGCGGCGGCCGAGAAGACGGACGCCTGTCTGAGCCCCGTGCTCAATCTGGCGGAGGCCGCCGGACATCCGCACCTGCGCGCCAGACGCGCGCTGGTGCCCGCGCCGGACGGCCGGACGGGATGGCGGCCGACGCTGGGCGGCCGGCGGTTCGCGGGTGCGCCGTCGGCGTCGGCGGCGTCGTCGGTGGCGGACACGCTCGCACGGTGGCGGGCGGACGAGTCCGGGGGTGACCCGGCCCCGGCGCGCTGACGGGCCCGGCGAACCCGGCACCGGGTCGACACGCGGAACCTGCGATGTGGGAGCGAGGAGAGATGACGGCACGGCAGGCAGTGATCGTGGACGCGGTGCGCACTCCCATCGGGAAGCGCAACGGGGCGCTCAGCGAGGTGCATCCCGTCGACCTCTCGGCGGTGGTCCTGCGCGCGCTCGTGGAGCGCAACGAGGTCCCGCCGGAGTACATCGACGACGTGATGTGGGGGTGCGTCACGCAGTTGGGCGACCAGTCCAGCAACATCGCCCGGTTCACCACCCTCGCGGCGGGCTGGCCCGAGAGCATTCCGGGCGTCACCTTCAACCGGGCCTGCGGCTCCGGCCAGCAGGCCGTCGAATCGGCGGTGCACGCCGTCGTCGCGGGCGCCTACGACTGGGTGATCGCGGGAGGCGTCGAGTCCATGTCGCGCGTTCCGCTCGGAGCCGCCCGGCAGACCGGCCTGCCCTACGGGCGGACCGTGCTGGACCGCTACCGGACGGACCGGCTGGAACAGGGCACCGGGGCCGAGATGATCGCCCGCAAGTGGGGACTGGACCGGCACCGGCTCGACGAGTACGCCTCGCGTTCGCACGCACTGGCCGCCGCCGCCATCGACGCGGAGGTCTTCGACGGGCAACTGGTCACCGTGCCCGCCGCACCGGAGCTGAAGCAGGACGAGGGGCTGCGCCGGGGCACGTCACCCGAGACGCTGGCGAGGCTCAAGCCGTCGTTCCAGGAGGACGGGGTCATCCACGCGGGCAACGCCTCCCAGATCTCCGACGGAGCCGCCGCACTGCTCATCACGACCGCCGAGCTGGCCCGCCGTCACGGACTGCGCCCGCTGGCGACGATCCGCGCGGGCGCGGTCGTCGGGGACGACCCGGTGATGATGCTGACGGCGCCCATCCCCGCCACCCACAAGGTGCTGCAGCGGGCCGGCCTGTCGATCGGGGACATCGGTGCCTTCGAGGTCAACGAGGCCTTCGCGCCGGTACCGCTCGCCTGGCAGAGCGAGGTGAAGGCCGATCCGGACCGGGTCAACCCGCTCGGCGGGGCCATCGCCGTAGGACATCCCCTCGGTGCGTCCGGTGCCGTCCTCGCCACCCGGCTGCTGCACCACATGCGCCGCCACGGCATCCGGTTCGGCCTCCAGACCATGTGCGAGGGCGGCGGCACCGCCAACGCCACCGTCTTCGAACTGGCCGACTGACATGACCGCAACGCGCACACCGGAGGAGACGGCAGTGAGCGTGACACCCGAGCAGCGGCGGCTCGACCTGGCCGCGCTGCGGGAGCGCTGGTACCGGGAGGGCCACTACTCCTCGCGCACCATGGCCGATGCCCTGGAGGACGCCGGCCGCCGGGTGCCCGGGACGCGGTTCGTCTTCGCCTCGGAGACGGAGACGACCACGGTCACCCTGGCGGACGTGCTCGCGCTGGGCAGGCGGGCGGCGGCCGGGCTGCGCCGGCTCCGGGTGCGGCCCGGTGACGTGATCGCCGTACAGGTCCCCAACCGGCTGGAGCTGGTGGTGTCGTACTTCGGCACCTGGCTGGCCGGCGCGGTCGTGCTGCCCATCACCCACATCTACGACTCCGCCGAGGTCGGGGTCATCCTGCGCGACGCCCGGGCGAAGGTACTCGTCCTGCCCGACGCGTGGCGCTCCATCGACTTCGTCGACCGCCTGGCCCGCCTCGACGCGGGACCGGCCCTCGAACACGTCGTCATGATCGGCGACCGGGTGGTACCGGACGCGGTCCCCTGGTGCACCCTGCTCGCCGAGTCGGAGGAGGCGCCGGCGCCCGTGGACGTGGCCGCCGACGACGTGTGCGCGGTGATCTACACCTCGGGGACGACCGGCACACCCAAGGGCGTGCAGCACACCCACAACACCCTGCTGCACGAGCTGCGCAAGGGCGACCTGATGAACGAGGCCGGACCCGACGACACCCGCCTCATCCCCTGGCCCTCCGGCCATGTCGCCGGGCTGCTGGCCGCGTGCAGCGGGATCGTCGGAGGCACCGACACGGTGCACATGGACCGCTGGAACGAACGCCGGGCCGTCGAACTCGTCGAGGAGTTCCGCTGCACCATCACCAGCGGCACCCCCCTGCATGTGGAGGCGCTGTTGAGGGCGGCCGAGGAACACGGCCGCGACATCTCCAGTCTGCGGTTCGTCCAGATCGGTGCCGCCAACGTCCCGCCCGCGCTGGTCGCCAGGGCCGACGACGCGGGCGTCGTGGTGGCCCGCGCCTACGGCAGCACCGAGCACCCGCGGTGTGCGACCTCGCCGCTGGACGCCTCGGCGCGCCAGCGGTCCCTGACGGACGGCCTGGTGCGCTTCGGCGACGAGGTGCGGATCGTCGACGACAAGCTGCGTCCGCTGCCGGTGGGGGAGGCGGGTGAGGTCGTGACCCGCGGTCCCAGTCAGTTCGTCGGCTACCGCAACCGCGCGTACGACGATTCGGCGTTCCTGCCCGGCGGCTGGTTCCGCACCGGGGACGTGGGACGGCTCGACGAGGACGGCCACCTGACCATCACCGACCGCATCAAGGACATCATCATCCGCGGCGGGGAGAACATCGCCTCCAAGGAGGTCGAGGACATCCTCACCACCCATCCGCGGGTTCGGCACGCCGCCGTGGTCGCCGAACCCGACCCGCGGTACGGCGAGCGGGTGGCCGCCTTCGTCGTCCTCGACAGCGGCACGCTCGACGTCGAGGAGGTGCGCGAGCTGTTCGCCCGGCACCGGGTGGCACCGCAGAAGGCGCCCGAGCGCATCGTGGTCGTCCCCGACCTCCCGCGGGCCCCGTCGGGGAAGGTCCGCAAGTTCGAGCTGCGCGACCGGCTGCGGGGGGCGGGGGCCACGGAGGAGTCCGCCGACGAGGCCGGTGTCTGACCGCCCCGCGCCCTATGGCCCTGTGATCCGGTGCCATCCCCGGCGGAACAAGAGAGGCTTCTCATGGACGTGGGACTGCTGATGAGCTACTCGGGAGGCTTCGCCGAAGCCGCCCGGCGGCTGGGCGACTTCGAGGCGGCCGGAGTCGACTCGGTCCTGCTGCCCGAGGCGTACACCTTCGACTCGGTGAGCCAGCTCGGCCACCTCGCCGCCCGCACCGAACGGATGCGCCTCGCGACCAGCATCCTCAACGTGTACTCACGCACCCCCGCGCTGCTCGCGATGACCGCGGCCGGACTCGACTTCGTGTCGGAAGGACGGTTCGAGCTGGGCATCGGCGCCTCCGGCCCCCAGGTGGTCGAGGGGTTCCACGGACTGCCCCACACATCCCCGCTGACCCGGATCCGGGAGGTGGTCGAGATCTGCCGGACCGTCTGGCGGCGCGAGCCCCTGCGCCACGAGGGCCGGGTCTTCCAGCTGCCGCTGACCGCCGAGCGCGGGGGCACCGGCCGGGGCGGCCGCGCCCTGAAACTCATCAACCATCCCCTCCGGCCGGACATCCCGATCGTCCTGGCAGCGCTGGGACCGAAGAGCGTGGAACTGGCGGCGGAGCTGTGCGAGGGGTGGCAGCCCACGCTGTACCTTCCGGAGGCGGCCAAGGAGGTCTTCGGCCCCTCCCTGGAGGCCGGGCGCGCCCGGCGCCGGGCCGGGCTGCCGCCGCTCAGGGTCGTCGCCGACGTCAAGGTCCTCGTCAGCGACGACGCGGAGGAACTCGCGGCCGGACGGCAGCGGGTCCGCGAATACATCGCCCTGTACGTCGGCGGCATGGGAGCCCGGGGCCGGAACTTCTACAACGCCCTCGTCGCGCGGTACGGCTTCGAAGGTCCGGCGGCGGAGATCGAGGAGCTGTACCAGAGTGGCCGCAAGGACGAGGCCGCCGCCGCGGTCCCCGGGGAACTGGTCGACGCGGTGGCCCTGGTGGGACCGCGCGGACTGGTCGCGGAACGGGTCGCGGCGTTCCGCGACAGCGGGGTCACGGGGCTGAACGCCTCGCCGATCGCGGTCACCCACGATCGGCGGGTCGAGGACATGGAACTGCTCAAGCGGCTTGCCGGGTGACCGTCGTACGTTCCAGTTGGGCGAGTACCCGCTGGTGATGGTGGGCGGCGGTGCCGTGGACCAGGGAGTCCACCGTCGCCCGCCGCAGATACAGGTGCAGGTCGTGTTCCCAGGTGAAGCCGATGCCGCCGTGGGACTGCAGGGCCTCCCCGGCGACCTCGGGGAGGCGTTCGCTGGCGAATGCCTTGGCCACGGCGGTCGCCATGGTGGTGTCGTCGCGGCCCGCGTCGAAGGCCATGGCCGCGTAGTAGGTGGCGGCCCGCAGGCCCCGCAGGGTGATCAGCATGTCGGCCGCCTTGTGCTTGACGGCCTGGAAGCTGCCCAGCGGGCGGCCGAACTGTTCGCGCACGGTGACATGATCGACCGTCATCTCCAGCAGCCGTTGGCCCACGCCCAGCGCGTCCGCGGCGGTGAGGACCGTCATCGCGTCCACCCACCGGTCCGCGTCGCCCCGGCGGTCGGACAGCACCTGTGCGGCTGCCACGGTCACGTCGTCGAACACGACGTCGTACCAGGAACGCGTCAGGTCCAGGGTGGTGCGCCGCTCCGTACGGGCGGCGGACGTCGGGACCAGGAGGACGTACGGCTCGTCTCCGGTGAGCGTCACCAGCAGCCAGTCGGTACAGGCGGCGGCGTGCACGGCCGTGGCCCGGCCCGACAGCACGAGGCCCTGCCCCTCCCGGCGTGCGGTGAGGGAACCGTGATGCACGAACCCCGCCTTCAGCCGCCCTTCGCCGAGTTCCGTCGCGGCCTGCGCGGCGAGGTCGCTCGGGTCGGGGCACCAGGCGGCGGACATGGAGGCCAGGGCCGTCTCCACGAACGGGCCCGGTGCCGCGGCGCGTCCCAGTTCCTCGGCCACCAGGCAGAGCTCCACCAGCCCCTGCGCCGCGCCGCCTTGGGCTTCAGGGGTCGCGAGGCCCGTCCAGCCCATGCGTGCGCCTCTGCTCCACAGCTTCTCGTCGACGTCCAGTCCCGCGTCGAGGACCGTCCGGACGAGCTGCGGAGGGCAGTACGAGGTGAGCAGATCCCGCGACGTCTCGCGCAACGCGGCCTGTTCCTCGGAGAGTTCGAAGTCCACCATCGACCGGCCCTTCCATGGTCGTACCGATTACGGATCACTAGCCTCTTATTGAGTGTAATGATTAAGCTATCTGAGGTGCCAGCTTCCGGAGGATCCCGAGGCCGCGAACCCGGCGGGCGAGAGGAACGATGATGTCGGACCAGGAGTTCAGCGCCGGTGGGCGCGCGTACGAGACCGTGCTGTTCGAGGTGGCGGAACACGTCGCCACGGTCACCCTCAACCGCCCCCACAAGCTCAACGCGTTCAACCAGACCATGGTCGACGAGTTCCGGGACATCTGGGAGTGCGTGCGTACCGAGGACGCCGTTCACGTGGTGGTCCTGCGGGCCGCGGGCGAACGCGCCTTCTGCACGGGCACCGATGTCGACGACCGGATCCATCTCGCCGGGAACGTCTGGAGCCAGGAGGACCCGGGGCGGGGGCTGAGCCCCAAGCAGAACAGGGTGTGGAAGCCGGTCGTCGCCGCTGTGCACGGCATGGTCGCCGGCGGCGCCTTCTACTGGCTCAACGACTGCGACATCGTGATCGGCGCGGACGACGCCACCTTCTTCGACCCGCACGTGAGCTACGGCATGACATCGGCCCTGGAGCCCATCGGGCTGGCCCGGCGCATCCCCCTGGGCGAGGCCCTGCGGTGGGCACTGCTCGGGCTGGACGAGCGGATGTCGGCCGCGCGGGCGCGCGAGATCGGCCTGGTGTCCGAGCTGGTGCCCTACCCGGAACTGTGGGGCCGGGCCGACGAACTGGCGCGCACCATCGCGGCCAAGCCGCCCGCGGCCGTGCAGGGAACCGTCCGGGCGATCTGGGAGACGCACGGCCTGGACCGCGAGGCGGCCCAGGCACTCGGCTGGCACTACACGACGATCGGCAATCCCCTCGGCAAGCCGCAGGTCTCGCGCGAGACCTTCGTCAAGCCCAAGTGGACGCTGCGGTGACCCGCGCCTGCGCCTGCGCCCGCCCCCGAGCCCGCGCCTGTCAGCCGGCGAACCGTGCGATCTCCGCGTCCAGCAGATCGCCGAGGGTGTCCGCCGGAGGATCCGGCAGGCGCACCGGGGCCTGACGGGTCGGCAGCAGAACGACGGCCCGTCCCGGTGTCGAGACCTCCCCCCGCTGGTTGTGGCAGGCCACCTCGATGTGCACCTCGTTGCCGACGTCGGTCCGCACCTTGTCCACCACGACACCGCGCACCCATGTGGTGTCGCCGACGTAGTTGAACTTGCGGTGCTCGCAGCGGAGTCTGAAGAGCCAGCCGTCGTCGCCCATCCAGTCCGTGAGCGCGTGCGTCAGCCAGGTCTCGCGCATGCCGCCGTAGTCGTAGCTCATGGGGATGCCCAGCTCCCGGGCGCGCTCCGGCTCCCAGTGCAGCCGCTGCACCGTGTCCGGGATGTTCCGGGCGTTGGGCGGGTACAGGCCCGGGGCTTTGCGCCGCACCCGCCGGGCGACCGCGAAGGCTCCCGGTGGCGTCAGCTGCATGCCCCATCCCACATGCCAGACGACCACGTCGGTCACGGTGAGCGGCCCCTTGACCCGGGGCTGGAGCTCGTCGCCGACGTGGACGTCCTCGAAGTAGCGGGTGTTCGCCCCGCGCCGCTCCTCGGCGTCGTAGGCGGCGTCGATCTCGGCGAGTTGGCCGGCGGTGTAGGGGGGAAACTCCAGGTCCTGCCTCCCGTCGGCCCGGTTCCTGCTGGTGTGCCGTTCGGTGTGGATCCAGGTGCCGCGCTGGAGGGCGACCACCTGGCCCGCGCCGTCGGCGAACAGGAAGTCGTTGGTGACATGGGCGGCCCTGCCCCCGAAGGAGCTCGGCTTGACCTGGACGCCGACCTGGGCCCGCAGGCAGGAACAGCGGTCGCCGAGGCGCAGCGGCCGGTAGTACTCGAACTCCATGACCGCCTGGTAGGCGCCGAGCCCGGCGAACGGGTCGCCCTTGAGGATCGCCTTGGCCCGGTCGTCCGGTTCGACGGCGTTCTCGCCCATGGTGTAGAGGAAGTTCGGCGGTGCGATCGTGCCCTGCCACCGGGTGGCCGGGCCGTGTGCGGGGTCGCACCACAGGGGATTGTCGTCGCCGTACCCGAGCGCGAAGTGACGGATTCCGTCGGTGCTCACCTCCAGGTTGTGGGGTGGCAGGCGGCGCTGGGGGAGACCGATGCGCCGCCGTGAGCGCTCCACGGCATCGTCGGTGAGGAGGCCGTAGTCCGGCCGGTCCGTCAACGTGGTCACCATCTCTCCTTGCTTCGTGGGCGGGCGGGTGCCCGGCGAGCGGATGGACCGGTCCTAGCTGCCTTCGGCGGTGAAGAGTTCCTGGAGCCGGGGCCGGTCGACCTTGAGCGAGGGGGTCCGCGGCAACTGGTCCAGAATCCGCAGATCCACCGGCATCTGATAGCGCGTCAGTCGGCTCGCCAGATGGTCGAGCAGGTCCTGCCTGCTGGCCTGACCGCACAACGTCACCGCCACGACCGGCACTTCACCCAGACGTTCGTCCGGCAGCCCGACGGCGGTGGCGTCACTCACGGCCGGATGCTGGTGCAGGGCGTCCTCGATCACACTCGGCGGGATCTTGAAGCCGCCCCGGTTGATCGCCTCGTCCGCGCGGCCGTGGATGAACAGGAAGCCGTCCTCGTCCAGCGATGCCAGGTCGTTCGTGCGCAGCCATCCCCCGTCGGCGACGGGCAGTTGGGGCCCGCGGACCTCCAGGAGTCCGATGCCGCCCGGTGTCTGCACGTCCTGTGTCGTACGGTCGACCACGCGCAGTTCGATGCCGCGGTGCGCGCGGCCCACGCTGCCGCGCTTCGTTCCCGCCCACTGGCGGTGGTCGGCGAGCGACCAGCCGGCGATGGCGCCGGCGAACTCGGTGGCGCCGTAGGTGGCGAGGACCGGCACGCCGTACCGCGCCTCGAACTCCTCGGCCAGTTCGGGCGGCAGGGGTGCCGTGCCGGAGCCGATCGCCCGCACACTGCTGAAGGTGTCGGCGGGGAGTTCCGCGTGGAGCACCATGCGGATCGCGGTGGGCGGCAGGCGGAGTTGGCGCGGCCGGTGCCGGCACACCAACCGGGCCCACTCCTCGACCTGGAACCGCTCCATCAGGGCGACGGACCGGCCGTCGACGGCATGGGCGATCGCGAAGTACAGCCCGCTGATGTGGGCGAGCGAGGACCACAGGATGACGCATCCCCGGCGCAGGCGCGGACCGGTGCTGTCGTCGAGCATGGTGCCGGCGGCCTGGAAGGCGGCGGTCAGCTGCGGATAGGTCAGCGAGACACGTTTGGGCCTGCCGGTCGTGCCGCTGGTCATCATCACCACGGCAACATCGTCCGCGGGAAGCCCGGGCAGTCCGGGCAGTCCGGGAGGTGTGGGCGGTGCGGGTGTCCAGGAGTCCGGCCGGAGTCGCAGGCCCGTCTCCTGGCGAGCGATCAGGGGGACGGCACCGATGTCCTCGGCGGCGTCCCGGACGGCGTCCCGGGCCCAGTCCTCCGCGTCGGCGATGACGACGTCCGGGCGCAGCGAGCGGATGTCCTCGCCCAGACCGGTCTCGCCCACGTGGGGGCTGAGGGTGACGACCTGCCGTCCGGTGGCGATCACGGCCAGCAGTGCGGCCAGTTGGGCCGGCCTGTTGCGCAGGACGAGGCCGACCCGCCGAGCGGAGGGGTGGCCGCTCAGGAGAGTGTCCAGATCGCGGGTGGCGTCGGCGAGGTACGACCACGGAAGGCTCGACTCCGCGAAGGTCAGTGCCGTCGCGTCCGGGTCGATGCCCATCACGCGACGAAGCCACTTCGAGAGCAGGGGCAGGGTGCGCCCGGCGGGATGCGAGCGGGCCTGTTTCGTCATGGCGTCCTTCTACGGGGAGGCAGACGTTTAAGCTAAATTAGTTACTTGATTCTATCGGTGCTGTCCAGGTGAGGCCAATGGGCGGCCCGCATCGGTGCGTTGAAGACGCTCCTGAAACAGACAAATCTTTTATTTGACATGCCTGATTGCTGGGGAGGACGCATGCAGGAGGACACATGCAGCTAGACGCCATCACCGCACTCGTCACCGGCGGTGCCTCCGGCCTCGGAGCCGCGACCGCGGCGGCGTTCGCCGAGGCGGGGGCGAAGGTGATCATCACCGACCTGCCCGGCTCGGCCGGTGCACAGACGGCTGCCGCGATCGGCGGCGGAGTCCGGTTCGTGCCCGCCGACATCACCGACGAGGACAGTCTGCGGGCTGCCCTCGAAGCGGCCCGGGAGACCGGCAACCTGCGAGCCGTCGTGCACTGCGCGGGCCGCGGCGGGGACCGGCTGCGCATCCTCGACAAGTCCGGCGCACCCGCGGCCCTGGACAGTTACCGTCAGGTCCTGGAGGTCAACCTCGTCGGGAGCTACAACGTCCTGCGGCTGGCCGCGGCCGCCATGGCCGGCAACACCGTCGAGGACGGCGACCGCGGTGCCATCGTGCTGACCGCGTCGGCGGCGGCCTTCGAGGGACAGATCGGCCAGACCTCGTACGCCTCCTCCAAGGGCGGCGTGCACGCGATGACCCTGGTGGCGGCCCGGGACCTGGCGAGCTGGGCGATCCGGGTCAACACCATCGCACCCGGGACCTTCGACACCCCGATGCTGGCAAGGCTGCGCGAGGACATCCGGCAGAGCATCGCCGAGACCATTCCGCACCCCAGGCGCCTCGGCCACGCCGCGGACTACGCCGACCTGGCACTCGCCATGGTGCGCAACCCGTACCTCAACGGGGAGACCGTCCGCCTCGACGGCGCTCTGCGCATGGGCCCCAGGTGAGCGCCGCCCCCGAGGTCCTGGCGGACGCACACGACCGGGTCCTCGTCATCACCCTCAACAGACCGGCACAGAAGAACGCGATGACCCTGGCGGCCGCCCACCTCGTCGCCGAGGCCGTCGACCGCCTGGACGACTCACCGGATCTGTCCGTCGCCGTCCTGACCGGTGCCGGCGGGACCTTCTGCGCGGGCATGGACCTCAAACGGTTCGCGCTCGGGGAGCGTCCGGCGCTGCCGGGCCGTGGCTTCGGCGGGCTCGTCGAGGCACCTCCCGAGAAGCCGCTCATCGCCGCAGTCGAAGGCTGGGCGCTCGGCGGCGGCTGCGAACTCGCCCTCGCCTGCGACCTGGTGGTGGCGGCGCAGGGGGCGCGCTTCGGACTGCCCGAGGTCAGGCGCGGCCTGGTGGCACGGGGCGGCGGAATGATCAGGCTGCCGCAGCGGCTGCCGCGCTCCGTCGCGATGGAACTGCTGCTCACCGGCGACCCGATCGACGCCGAGCGGGCGGAGCGACTGGGACTGGTCAACCGCGTCGTGCCCGAGGGACAGGCCCTGGAGGCGGCGCTACAGCTCGCCGGACGTGTCGCCGAGAACGCGCCGTTGGCCGTGCGGTGTGCCAAGGCCGTGGCGAGCGCCGCCCCCGGCTGGCCGCAGGAGGAGGTGTGGCGCAGACAGGCCCCGTTCTCCGACGCCGTGTTCGCCTCGCAGGACGCGCGGGAAGGAGCACGGGCGTTCGTGGAGCGCAGGGAACCCAAGTGGACGGGCCGTTAGGCGCGTCGCCCGCCCGGCGTTCGCACGTCGGGCGGGCCGCGGGCCGTGCGTACGGTTGTCAGCGGATGGCCACGGGGTTCACCAGACCGCCGGTGCTGCGCAGGAAGCGCTCGGGCGTCGCGTTGAGCAGGAAGGTGTAACGGCGGTCCCGGGCACAGGCAGCCGCGAGGTCCTCCAGTACCCAGTTCTGTCCCTGGATCATGCCCATCATCACCAGGCACAGGACGTGCACGGGCAGCATGACGTCCTCCACGTTCGACGGCAGCAGTTCCATGGGCATGTTGTCGATCGCGGCGGCCGCCGCACGGCGCTGGTGGAAGAAGAGGGGCGCGTCGTAGTCGAGCGCGGGCACCGGCCGGCGATAGCTCGGGACGTCCGCCAGCAGGAAGTGCGTCACCTGCCCGGTCCGGACCAGGACGATGTCACCCTCCTCCACCGGTGTTCCCTGGGCCTCCTCGACGGCCTCCAGGACGGCGCACGTCACCGGGAACCGGCCCGGAAGGACGTCGACGCCCTGGTGCCGGGCCACGTCCAGGAGGATGCCGCGCGACACGACGGTGCCGGCCGCCTCGATGCCCAGCCGGGTGGCGCCGGAGGCGTCGATCGCGTCCGCCGGTACGCCGTTGTACATGACACCGCGGTGGCTGCAGTGCGACAGCGCGTCCCAGTGCGTCGCCGCCTGCGTGGGGGTCACCACGATGTCGTCGCTGTAGGCGACCGAGTCGGGGGAGTCGCCCATCAACGTGTTGATCGCGAGCATCGTCCGGACCGGATTGATCCGTCCCGGGACTCCGATGCCGTTCTGCGGGCCGTCCAGCGACAGCGACATGGCGAGCGAGAAGCTCTCGCCCGTCACCACCGAGGCCGTCGCCTTGCGCACCACTTCGGGGGTGATGAAGTTGAGCGTCCCCCGTTCGTCGTCCGCGCCCCACCGCTTCCAGTTGCTGACCTGCTCGGCCAAGGTGTCGAACTCGGCAACGCTCAGCACGGTTTCCGCCTCTCTTCGCTGTGACTCGCGTGCGTACGACGTGACCGTCCCGGCCGGTCCACGTCAGGAGCGCGGCTCCCGGGGGAGACCCAGGGCCCGCTCGGCGATGGTCGTGCGCAGCACCTCGTTGGCGCCCCCGGCGATGGTGTAGGCCCGGGCGTAGAGGAGGGCGTCCTGCCAGTAACCCCCGTCCACGGCACGGTCGTCGCCCTCGGCCAGCAGGCCGTCCAGCCCCTGGAGTCGGACCCCCAGCGAGACGGCGTCGAGGTTGGTGTCGCTGAAGAAGACCTTGACCATCGCCGGATCGGTCGGCTCGTCGGTGCCCGCCGCCATCCGGGACTGCACGGCCTTGCTCATCAGGTCGGCGACGTACACACGCGTCGCCAGCCGGCCCAGGCGATCGCGCACGGCCGCGTCACCCAGCGGCGGCAGCCCCTCCGGGCCGGGCCGGGCCGCCAGCGCCAGCAGGCCGCTGAGGTCGTCGAGCAGTTCGGCGCTCCGCGCGGCCACCGAACCCCGCTCCTGGGCCAGGCTCGCACCGGCGACCCGCCATCCGCCGTCGACCTCACCGATCACCCGGTCGGCCGGGATGCGCACCCCGTCCAGGAACACCTCGTTGAAGTCGGCGGTGCCGGTGATCTCCCTGAGCGGCCGGATCTCCACTCCCGGGGCGCGCATGTCGAGGGCGAACGCGGTGATGCCCCGGGTCTTCGGCGCCCCGGGATCGGTGCGCGCGAGCAGGTATCCGACGTCGGCGTACTGGGCGTTGGTGGTCCACACCTTCTGGCCGTCGACCACGAAGTGGTCGCCGTCCCGGCGGGCCCGGGTCCGCAGTCCCGCCAGGTCGCTGCCCGCCTCCGGTTCGCTGAAGAGCTGGCACCACAGGTCCTGGCCGGACCGCAGCCGGGGCAGGAACCGGTGCTTCTGCTGCTCCGTCCCGTGGGCCAGCAGGGCGCCCGCGGCGAGGGCGCCGGCTCCGATCTGCCCCCAGGCCCGCGCTCGTGCCAGTTCCTCGGCGACGACGAAGGCGGGCTCGGGGCGCGGATCGGCGAGACCGCCGTACTCGGTCGGCCACGAGCGGCCGAGATAGCCGGCGTCATGGAGCCGGGCGATCCAGCGGCGCAGCTCGGGGACGAGTGCCGGGGCGGGCGCCCGCACCCCCGCGTGGGTCTTCCTGCCGGGGGCGTGGGTACGGATGAACGAGCGCACCTCGGCCCGAAAGGCGTCGAGTTCGGCGCTGGTGTCGAGCCTCATCGTGTCTCCTGTCAGACCGAGGGCATGCCGGGGTCGCGGGGCAGCCCGAGGACCTGCTCGGCGAGGGTGTTCCGCTGGATCTCGGCGGTGCCGGCCCCGATCGTGGAGGCCCGCGTGCGCAGGAAGCCGTAGAGCCACCTGCCGCGCTGCACCGCTTCCTCGGATCCGGGTCCCAGCAGGCCGGCCGGGCCGAGCACGTCGACGGCGAACTCGTGGATGTCCTGCTCGAACTGGGAGATGTGCAGACGTGACACGGAGGAGACGGGGCCCGGCTCCCCGTGGGTGAGGATGTCGGAGATCGTGCGCTGCCCGTTGTAGTGCATGATCCGGGCCCGGATCTCGAAGTCGGCCATCCGGTCCCGCACCTCCGTGTCCTCCAGCGCGCCGCGTTCCGCGAGGAGCTGCCGGAGTTCGCCGAGGACGCGCCGGTAGGTCGCGGCCTGGTTCATGGCGCCGGCGGCGCGCTCGTGCCCCAGACTCGTGCGGACCAGCGGCCAGCCCCCGTTCTCCTCCCCGACACGGTCGGCGACCGGGACGCGGACGTCGTCGAAGAACACCTCCGCGAACAGGTGCCCCCCGGTCAGGTCGCGCAGCGGACGGACGTCGACGCCCGGCGCGTGGGCGTCGACGACGAGGTAGGTGATCCCGCGCTGCCGCGACGCACGCGTACCCGTCCGCACGAGCGTGAAGAAGACGTCCGCCCTGGCGGCGTGGCTGGTCCACACCTTCTGTCCGTTCACCACGTAGGTGTCACCGTCGCGACGTGCGGTGGTGCGCAGGCCCGGCAGGTCGGAACCGGCCTCCGGCTCGGAGTAGCCCTGCGCCCACACGGTGTCCCCGCGCAGCATGGACGGCAGCCAGCGCCGGCGCTGCTCGTCGGTGCCGTACTTGATGATCGTCGGCGCGGCGATGCCCAGGCCCGTCCCGACCGGGCCGGGCACCCGGGCGCGTGCCAGTTCCTCCTGGTACACCACCTGATGGGCGAACGGCAGGTCCATCCCGCCGTACTCCTCGGGCCAGCTCGGCCCGGCGAATCCGTGGTCGAAGAGGGTGGCCTGCCAGGCGCGTGTCCAGGCGAAGCGCTCCTCGGGATCCCGTGGCCGCCGCCCGGGCCCGTGGCCGGTGAGGAAGTCCCGCAGCCGGGAGCGGAAGACGTCGAGTGGCTCCGGGGTGCGGGGGAGGGCCGAAGCGGTCGTCACGGGGCGGCTCCTTCTGACATGGTGAGCCGGGCGAGCCGGGCCCGTTCCTCGCGGGGTGTGCCGAACAGCAGCTCGGACGACTTGGCCCGGCGCAGATAGAGATGCGCGCGATGCTCCCAGGTGAAGCCGATGCCCCCGTGGATCTGGATGTTCTCCTTCGCCGCGTGGGTGAACGCCTCCGAGCAGTAGGAGCGGGCCACGGCGGCCGCGATCGCCGCCTCGGTGCCGGGCGAGCCCACGACCGACCCGGCGAACCTGGCCGCAGACCGGGCGCACTCCACCTCGACCAGCAGCTGTGCGCACTTGTGCTTGATCGCCTGGAAGGACCCGATGGGCCGCCCGAACTGTTCACGCGTCTTGGCATGTCCGACCGCCATGTCGAGGCAGGCGGCGGCTCCGCCGACCTGCTCCGCGGCGAGCGCCGCCCGCACGAGGTCCCGCACGGCTGCCAACGACTCGGAAGCGTCGCCGGTCCCGATCCTGCTCGCGGGGGTGGCGCCGAGGCGGATCCGTGCCAGGGGCCGGGTCGGATCCAGGGCGTCCAGCACCGTGCGGGTGAGACCGGGCGCGGTGGCCGGGACGCCGAAGAGCCCGACGCCGTCGGGGCACCGGGCGGTCACCAGCAGCAGGTCGGCGGTGTGCCCGTCCACGACGTACGTCTTCGTGCCGGAGAGCACCCAGCCGTCCCGCCCCCGGTCGGCCACGGTGGCGGGCGGATCCGCCGCCCATGAACCGTCCGGTTCGGCCGTCGCCAGCGTCGCGGTGAGCGCTCCCGAGACGATGTCCGGCAGCCACCGCTCCATCGCCGCCTCGTCACCGCAGTGCGTCACCGTCTGACCGGCCAGTACGGCGGTCGCGAAGAAGGGACTCGGGAACAGGGCGCGGCCCATCTCCTCCAGAACGACGCCGAGTTCGGCGGGGCCGAGGCCGGCACCGCCGAACCGCTCGGGCACGGCGAGACCGGTGAGGCCGAGCTGACCGGACAGCTGGCGCCACAGGCCCCCGTCGTACTTCTGCGGACCGGTGCCGGGAGGCGGCGGGCGGTGGCTCGTGGCCTTGTCGTCGAGGAACGTGCGCACCAGCAGGCGCAGTTCCTCCTGTTCCTCACCGAGACTGAGGCTCATCGCGCATCCATCGACATCGTCGTGCCCTTCACGCAGCTTGACCCTAACAGTGATCGGGTAAATCAGTAAACTGATTGCGGCGTCAAGGATGGAAGGCCGTCCCGCTCAGCGGACGAGCGACCCGGGCGGGATGCGGCCGGACGTCCTTGCCCCGTTCCCGGTAACGAGGTTCTCCGAGCAAGTACACTCATTGTCATGAGTGCCACATTGGGGCCAGTCGGTCAGACGGTCCGCGCGCCCAAGACGGCGGAGCTGATCGCCGCGCAACTGCGCCGTCGTATCGTCCAGGGTGAGCTGACGCCCGGCGAGACGCTGCCGCCCGAGATCCAGCTCATGGAGCAGTTCGGCGTCTCGCGGCCCACCCTGCGCGAGGCCTTCCGCATCCTCGAAGCCGAGATGCTCATCAGCGTCCGCCGAGGCAGCCGGGGCGGCGCTCAGGTCATGGCCCCGGACTTCTCCGTGGCGGCCCGGCACGTCGGACTGCTCCTGCAGATGCAGGGGACCACCGTCGACGACGTCTACGAGGCCCGGATGATCGCCGAGCCGGCCTGCGCACGCATGCTGGCCAAGCGTCGCACGAAGCAGGATCTCACCGACCTCAGCGAGGTGGTGGCGGAACTCCAGTCGGCCGTCGAGTCGAAGGACGACGCCGTGCCCGACCCGGCGTTGTGGTCGCGGCTGACGTACCGGTTCCATGAACTGATCATGGAGCGCTGCGGCAACAAGACCATGGCCGTCCAGGGAGCGGTCCTTCAGGAGATCGTGGCGACCCATCTCGAGATGCGGGTCTCGCGCAACTTCGACAAGACGGAGTCGCCCGAGCGTTTCCAGCGGGCTATCAAGGCCTACAAGCGTCTCGTGGTGCTGGTGGAGGCCCGGGACGCCGAGGGTGCCGAGCGGCACTGGCGCACGCACATGAAGGTCGCGGGCACCTACCTCCTCAAGGACGACCTGCACAACAAGCCCGTGGTGGATCTCTTCGCCTGAATCCGAGGCGCCGCCCGCACCTGCTTCGCGGAGATCTCCTCGTGACGGTGCGGGCCGTGCCCGGGCGCCCCCGGGCTTCGCAAGACCCGGGGGCTTTGCAAGACCCGGGGGCTTTGCAAGACGTGTCCCGGTCAGCGGGACTCGGGGCCGACGGCTGATCGGCGCCACCTACTCTCCTCCTGTTGGATCCAGCCGACCGGGCATCGCGCCCATCGGGACGGACTGAGACCCAGGAGAGCCGCGATGCGACGCGACCATGACCTCACCGGGACGAGGCAGCCGAACTCCCGCATCAGCGCCGGCACGCTGGCCTTAACTCGCTGACGAGCCCGCGCTTGCGCACGTCCGCTCCCCGGAATCCGAGGGATCCCCCGCAGCTTGCGGAGCCTCTTCCGGCGGCATCACCGGCTCTCCGCGTCAACGGCGCCCCTCGGATCGCCGTCCCCCGGATCGCCGTCCCCTCCCCGCCTCGGTGAGCCACGTCCTCGGCGCCCGGGCGGCACCCGACCATGCGACGGATCAAGGGAGATCCCATGGACGAAAAGCTGAAGTTCAAGCTCTATCGTTTGTCGGTCTGGTGCGGCGTGGTGGTGGTCATAGCCAACACGCTCGCGTTCTCGGTCTTCGGACACCTCTCGCCGCCCGTCTCGCCCTCGGACAACGCGCAGCAGGTGGCCGACTTCCTGACGGAACACCGGACCGGCATCCTGTGGGCCGTGGTCACGATGGGTGTCTTCGCTCCGTTCTTCTACCCGTTCGCGGTCATCACGAGCCTGCAGATGCGCCGGATCGAAGGCGGCTGGGGCCTGTTGTCGATGATCCAGCTGACGACCGCGGTCGTCGCACCCACGGGATGGGTCTACCCGCTCGCCGTGCTGGCCACCGCCGCCTACCGGCCGCACCGCAGCCCCGAGTTGATGCAGCTGCTCAGCGACCAGTTCTGGCTCACGTACGTGGGAGTCGCCGTCATCTTCGTCATCAACGTCGCGGTGATCGGTCTGTCGGCCCTCATCGACCGGCGGCCCGAGCCGGTGTTCCCGCGGTGGTTCGGCTGGCTGAACCTCGTGCTGGCGGTCTCCTTCTTCCCCGGGGTCTTCGTGTACGTGGCGACCGACGGTCCGTTCGCCTGGGACGGGGTGTTCACGGTCCTGATCCCGTCCATCGCGTTCGTCGTCTGGAAGATCGCGATGATCATCGTGCTGCTGAGGGCGGTCAAGTCCGAGGAGCGCGAGGCGCTGGGACAGCGGACAGCCGTGCCCGCGGCCGCCTGAGGGCATACGGAGGGCGAGCCGAACTCCCGCATACGTGAGTGGAGTTCGGCTCACCTGCGTCTTGATGCTCCATCCATGAGTAGATTAAGTTAACTCAATAACCTTGATATGTGGCTGCCCGTCAGGCACGGGTACGCCGGCAGGGAAGGAGCCGTATGGCCGGGAAAGGCAGGCTCGCGACGGGAGCGTCACCGCACGTGGACGAGGCGTTCGTCGGCCGCGCGCTGGACGACGCCGACCTGAACGCGCTGAGGCTCGCGCTGTACCAAGCCACCGGAGACGAGACCCTGCTCGAACTACCCCTCAAGACCACCCCCATGTACGGCGGCGCCCTCAAGCAGACCGTCCTGGCCGAAGAGGCCGTGTCGACCGTGCGGACCAAGGCGACGGAGTTCCTCCTCGGCATGACCGCCGGTTTCACCGAGGTGAAGCCGGACGACGTCCGACTGCGCCGCATGTACGAGGCGTTCCGCAACGAGGAGCTCACCGACCGGGACTGGTCCTACCGCCGTGACCTCGCCGCCTTCGACGACCATCCCCGGCTGGCCCGGTGGACGGGAGCCAAGCCGACCATTCCCGAGGGCTTCCAGGTGGCGGTCATCGGCGCCGGATTCGGCGGCATCGCCGTGGCCGTCCAGCTGGAACACCTCGGCATCCCCTACACGGTCTACGAGCGGCGCTCGGAGCTGGGCGGCACCTGGAGCATCAACGCCTACCCGGACGTTCGGGTGGACACCACCAACTTCCTCTACCAGTTCTTCTTCGAGAAGAACTACCCGTGGACCGAGTACTTCGCGCGGGCCGGTGAAGTGCGCGACTACCTGCAGCACGTGGCCAAGAAGTACGGCGTCTTCGAACACATCAGCTTCGACAGCGACGTACAGGAAGCCGCCTTCGACGCGATGACGGGCCGGTGGACGATCGACGCCGTCATCGACGGCCGGCCGCAACAGCTCACCGCCAACGCCGTGGTGAGCGCGAGCGGGCTCTTCGCCACGCCCAAGCGCCTCGACACGCCCGGCATCGAGGACTTCCGCGGCGAGATCGTGCACACCGCCGAATGCACGGGCCAGGAGCTGCTGGACGGCCGTGACGTCGCCATCATCGGCAACGGCTCGACCGGTGTGCAGATGATGTCCGAGGTGCGCAGCCGGGCCCGGAGCGTGGGCGTCTTCCAGCGCACCCCGCAGTGGATCAGCCCGCGCGAGCGCTACGGCGAGGCCATCTCCCCGGAGACCCGCTGGCTGCTCGACACGATGCCCTACTACTGGAACTGGTACTGCTACTCGATCGCGACCCTGCGGCTGGGCGGCCAGGTCCTCCAGGAGCCGGACGCGGAGTGGCAGGCCGCGGGCGGCCTCGTCAACGAGGGCAACGACGGCTACCGCGCGAGCCTCACCCAGTACGTGAAGTCGAAGCTCGGCGACCGCCCCGACCTGTGGGAGAAGCTCATCCCGAGCCATGCCCCCATGGCCCGTCGGCTCATCGTCGACAACAACTGGTACTCCTCGCTGCTGGAGGACAACGTCGAACTGGTCACGGAGAAGATCGAGCGGTTCACCCCGACGGGCATCCGCACCGCCGACGGCAAGGAGCGCCCCTACGACCTCGTCTTCACGGCCACCGGGTTCGCCACCCAGAAGTACCTGTGGCCGACCCGCTACCGCGGCCTGGCCGAGGAGACGCTGGAGGAGCGCTGGAGCGACCCCGCGGGCGGCGGCCCGCGTGCCTACCTCAGCCTCACGGTGCCCGACTTCCCGAACCTGTTCATCATGTACGGCCCCAACTCGCAGAACCGGGCCGGGTCGTTGATCGTGTGGATGGAGACCTGGGCGCGCTACACGGCCGAGGGGCTGGTCGCCCTCATCGAGGGAGGCCACCGTTACCTGACGGTCCGCAAGGAGGTCTTCGAGGACTACAACCGCCGGCTCGACGAGGCGATGCTCTCCCTCATCTGGTACGACGAGGGCTCCAGGGACCGCAACTACTACGTGAACGAGTTCGGCCGCCAGCAGGTCAACGTGCCGTGGCGGCTGGAGGAGTACCACGAGCTCCTGGCGAGGTTCCGGCCGGAGGACTACGACTTCGCCTGAGGACGGGATGCGATGAAGGCGGTCCGTTGCGTGCCGCCGGGCATCGAGGTCGTCGAGACCGACGAGCCCGGCGGGCCGGGAGAGCTGGTCCGGGTGGCCGCGGTGGGTATCTGCGGCTCCGACCTGAGGTACCTGCGGCGAGGCAGCACACAGATCATCGGACACGAGATCGCCGCCACCACCGCGGACGGCACACCCGTGGCCGTGGAGGCCATAACCCGGTGCGGCACCTGCGAGTGGTGCGCCGCCGGCCGGCACAACCTGTGCCGCGCGGCCGGCCGGGACGTGGTCGGCATGACCGTACCGGGAGGGATGGCGGAGTACTACCGGGCCCCTCGGTCGGCACTCGTGCCGCTGCCCCCGGGACTGTCCCTGGACGACGCCGCGCTCGTCGAACCGGGCGCGGTGTCCTGGCACGCCTGCCGCAGGGGCGAGATCGGTGCCGGGACCCGTGTCGCCGTGGTGGGGGCCGGGACCATCGGGATGCTGGCCGCTGCCGCCGCCCTGCGGATGCAGGCAGCGGAGGTGGCCCTGGTGGCCAGGCATCCCTTCCAGGCAGAGGCGGGCGAACGCCTCGGCGCGACGCGGCCGTCGGGGGTGTACGACGTCGTCGTCGAGGCGAGCGGCAGCGAGAGCGGTCTGAACCGTGCGATCGAGCTGGTGCGCCCTCTCGGCACGGTGGTGACGGTCGGTGTCTTCCCGCCCGGCATCACCTGGCCCCACATGGCCGCCTTCCTCAAGGAGGCCCGCGTCGTGCCCTCGATGGGATACGCCCAGGACGCCACGGGCCCTCGGGAGTTCGCCTGCTCGGCCCGGATGCTGGCCGACCGGCCGGAGATCGCCCGGACCCTGATCACCCACCGGTTCGGCATCGACGAGGCCGCGGGCGCCTTCGAGGTCGCCGCCGCCAGGCCGCCGGGGACCTTCAAGGTCGTCGTCCACCCGTGAACCCGTGAACCCGTGGGCCGCCCCCGGTGTGCCTCGGACAGCCCACAGTCACTCCGACACCGTCAGGAGGAGACAAAGATGTCGAAAGCCACGCCGACCCCGTCCGCGCTGCACAACGGGAGCGGCACCCGTACGAACGCCGTACGGGTGGGGACCGCGAGCATGCTCGGGACCTTCATCGAGTTCTACGACTTCACCTGTTACGGCTTCCTGGTCGTGTACACGGCGCCTCTGTTCTTCCCGGCGGACAACCCGGGCGCGGGGATCCTCGCCTCCCTGGGCGTCTACGGGGTGGGGTATCTCGCCCGCCCGCTGGGCGCGCTGTTCTTCGGCCGGCTCGGCGACCGGCGCGGGCGCCGCTTCGCGTTGCTCGTCACCGTCATCGGGATGGGCGGCGCGACCACCCTCATGGGGCTGCTGCCGACCTACGGCACGGTCGGGGTCGCCGCGCCCGTCCTGCTGGTCCTCGTCCGGATGGTGCAGGGATTCTGCGCGGGCGGCGAGATCGGGGGCGCCGCCACGCTGGTGGCGGAGTCCGACGGCGGCTGCAGACGCGGACGGCTCCAGGCACTCATACCGCTGGGTTCGAGTCTGGGGGTCGCCGTCTCCCCGGCGGTGGTCGGTCTGCTGGTGACGGTTCTCGGCGCGCAGGACATGGCGCACTGGGGCTGGCGCATCCCGCTGCTGCTGTCCGCGGCGATGACGCTCGCGGTGGTGGTCTACCGGGTGCGGGTCGAGGACTCCCCGGAGTTCCGTTCCCTGGCCGAGGCGGAAGCGGTCGAACGGTCGCCGGTGCGCACCGCGCTGCGCGGTCACTGGCGCATGATCACGGTCTCGGCCGTGCTCAACCTCGTCGTCACCATGGTGCTCGGCGTCTTGGTCAACTACATGAGCGTCTACCTGCTCGCCGTCCTGGGCGTGCCGGCCGTCAAGGTGTACTGGCTGTCGGCGGTCTGCCTGTTCCTCGGGGCCGGCGGGTTCCTGGTGGGCGGCTGGTGGACCGACCGCTTCGGACGCCGGTCGGCGATGCTGCTGGGCCTCGGCGGTTCGGCCGCCCTGGTCTTCCCCGTGCTGTACGGCATGCGGAGTGTGCGCTCCGGTGGCGCCTGGGCGCTCGTCGCGGCCGGTGCCCTGTACGTCCTGGCGCTCGCGCTCAGTTACGCGGCGGCGCCGTCGATGTACGTCACGTTGACCCAGGCGTTCCCGACCCGGGTGCGCTACACGTCGGCTGCGTTCGCCTACAACGCGGGCGCCGTTGCCGGCGGTGGTCTCACGCCCTGTCTCGCCGCCCAGCTGACCCGGACGGCGGGGCCGCCGGCGGCGGGCTGGCTGGTGGTCGCCGCCGCGGTGACCGGGGTCACGGTGATGTGGCTGCTGACGTCGAGGTCCCGGCGGACGGCAATCTCCGACCGGAGTATTGACGAACCCAATGAGTTCAATCGTATAACTGATACAGATAACTAAATCCATGAGGAGAAGCCGTGACGATCGAAGCCGGCGTAGACCAGGCCGCCTTTGAGGTGGTCAATCCGACCGCGGACAAGCTGGACTCCGCGGAGACCTCCCTGGCCCCGCGACTGGACACACTCGACGGAAAGGTGCTGGGCCTGCTGTCCAACAGCAAGCCCAACGCCGAGATCGCGCTCCAGGCGGTGGCGGAGAAGATCAAGGAGACCTACCCGGACCTCAAGATCCGTCTCTACCCCGGCTCCATCCGCTTCGAACCCGGGCTGCTGCGGCGGGCCATCGAGGAGAGCGACGCCCTCATCGGCGCCACGGCGGACTGCGGTGCCTGCACGTCCTGGCTGATCCACGACGGCGCGCAGGCCGAGAAGGCGGGCGTCCCCCAGGTCACGATCGTGGCCCGGGGCTTCGAGCGCGACACGGACACCAGTGCCAAGGTGTTCGGCGTCCCCGGGCTCCAGTACGTGGTCGTGCCCCGCGTCTTCACCGCGCTCACGCCGGAACAGGCGACCGAGCAGACGCTGCCGGTGGCGGACGACATCATCAAGGCCCTCACCCGGACTCCCGCTGCCATCCCGGCCGACACCGCAGGGCAGGAGGATGACGAGGAGCGGCAGGAGACGTACACCTTCCATGGCCAGGACCCGGTGGCGGCCGTCGAAGCCTTCAACGAGTTCTACCTCCAGAAGGACTTCGGTGACGGACTGCCGCTCCACCCGCCGACCCGGGCGAAGGTGGAGGCCATCATCGAGGCCCAGGGGCTGCCCCGGGACGAACTGGTCCTCACCATCCCGCCGTTGCACGGCCATGGAACCCTGGAGCGGATAGCGGTCAACGCCGCCATGGCCGGGTGCCGTCCGGAGGAGCTGCCTGTCGTGATCGCCGCGCTCAAGGCGATTCACGCGTGCCCCCCTCCGATGAACCTCTCGGTCCTGATGTCGACCGGGGCTTTCGCGCCCGTGATCCTCGTCAACGGGCCGCTGGTGAAGAAGCTCGGCATCAACAGCGGGCGCAGTCCGCTCGGGCCGGGCCTCAACAACCGGGTCAACATCCGCATCGGGCGGGCGGTCGCCCTGACGCTGCGCAACCTCGGCGCGTGGATACCGGGACGCATGGACCTCGACACCATCGGCACCGTGCGCAAGAACATCCAGGTGTTCGGCGAGAACGAGGACGAGAGTCCCTGGGAGCCGTACCAGGTCGGCAAGGGCCTGCGGCCCGACGACAGCACCGTGACCGTGGTGCACACCGTGGGGGAGTGGGACCTCGGCTCCAACCACGGACCGGCGGACCGCCGTATCCGGTCCATCGCGGCGCGCACCCCCACGCTCACCCAGGTCGGTTTCATGACGAGCACCCTGGCCGGCCTCGAAGGCAACGAGGACGGCCTGTTCTACCTGCTGCCGCCGGAGACGGCGCGGAAGTTCGCCGACGCGGGGCTGAGCAAGGACGCGGTGAAGAGGTTTCTGCTGCACAACATCCGGCCGCGGATCTGGGACGTCGTCGCGCCGTTCATCGACTTCCGGGAGCGCGGCCTGGTCCGGCCCGAGTGGGAGTGGATGTTCCAGCTCACCCCCGAGGAGCAGCGGACCCAGACGATCCAGGCGTTCAACGACCCGGCCGCGATCAACATCGCCGTCGCCGGGCACGGCACGCCCAAGGAGTTCGTCTTCGGCACGATGACCACGCCGATCACCGTGAAGATCGCCCCGCTCGCATAGTCCCGCGCGCAGGCGGAGGAAGGAAGGCACGCTCATGGCAGCAGTCGTCCGCGCGGTCACCGACGACGACTTCGACGAGGCCGTCCAGGGGACCGGGCGACCGGTGCTGGTGGACTTCTGGGCTCCGTGGTGCGGCCCGTGCCGGGCGATGGGGCCCATTCTCGACGCGATGGCCGAGGCGCACGAAGGGGCCCTCGACATCGTGAAGGTCAACCTGGACGAGAGCCCCCGGGCGGCCCAGCGGCACGGTGTCTCCTCGATCCCCGCGCTCCTGCTGTTCTCCGCCGGGGAGCTCGTGACGACGCTGGTGGGAGCCAAGCCCCGCACGATGATCGAGAAGGCCATCGCCGAGTACCTGTGACGTGCGAGAGCGGCGGGCCGGTGCGGCCCCGGGGTTCCGGGGTCCACACCGGCCCATCCGGGTCGGCCCGGGTCCACACCGGCCCGCCCGTGGACGTGTCAGAGGTGGTAGGCGAACTTCCGGCCCGCGCCGCCGTCGACCACCAGGGTCTGACCCGTGATCCAGGCCGAGAGGTCCGTCAGGAAGAACAGGATGGCCGACGCGATGTCGCTCGTCCTGCCCACCCGCCCCAACGGCACCTGTCCGGCGGCCCTGTCGTAGTAGTCGGGCTCGGGGTGCCGCTCGGCCACGCGAGGGGTCGCCGTCTGGCCGGGGGCGACGACGTTCACCCGGATGTCCGGTCCGAGTTCGAGGGACGCCGTACTGACCAGGTTGACGAGGCCCGCCTTCGCCGCGCCGTACACGGCGTGACGGGGGGCGGACCGCAGACCTGAGACGGAACCGACGAACACCATGGAGCCGCCTTCCGTCATGGCCCTCGCGCCGACCTGTAGGGCGAGGAAGACATGACGGAGGTTCAGATCGAGCCCGCGCTGCCAGAGTTCGTCGGTCACCTCGCCCAGCGGGCCGTTGTCGGAGATGCCGACGATGTCCGCCAGCCCGTGCAGCGGACCGAAGCGCGCGACGGCCCCGGCGACCAGCCGCTCCACATCCGCGCGGTCGGTGGCGTCGCCGGTGAGGGCCAGGCCGTCGACCTCCTCGGCTACCGCGGCGGCGCGCTCGGGGTCCCTGTCGACCACGGACACCCTGGCACCGACGTGCGCCGCGGCCAGACAGGTCTGCCGGCCGATGCCCAGCCCCCCGCCGAGTACGAGGACATGCCTGCCCTTGAGATCGATCAGGCCGCGGTAGTCGGGCGTGAGTTCGGTGATGCCCATCGTGCCTCCCTCTCTGCCGAGGGGCCGGTCCGCAAGACGCCGCAGAAGGTGCTGACACGTTCCTTGACGCCCGACGGAGCCACCTCGTTAATATAGCCATATCCGTTAAAGAAGTTAGATGAATAAGGGAGAAGTGTTCAACGCCCGGGCCGAAGTCCGGACTTGAGGGAGCGGGACACCGCGACCGTGCCGCACGGATCCGCGTCCGCCGCCCGATGGAGAGGTGAACCCCGAATGATCCAGGTGCAGCCGGAACGCTTTCTCCGTGGTGTGCTGCCGGGACTGTCGTGGGCCGACGGCGGCTCGCGACTGCCGCTCGCGGGGTGCGCGAAGCTGACGGCCGACACCGTGCGGGCCGCCCGCGTGCCGGCCGGGGTCCACCTCGCCTTCACCGGACCGGTGTCGACGGTCGAGCTGACGGTGGAGGTGGGGGAGCGGACCACCGTGCCGGCCCCCACCGTCCCCGACGGATTCGTCGTACGGGTGCCGGGGAGCCCCTCCCGCCTGGTCCCCCTGCCCTCCCGGGACGGAACAGTACGTGTGCGGTTGCCGGACCGGGACCGGGACCGCGTCGTGCGGGTGTACCTGCCCGAGTCGACGGAGGTGACGGTGGTCGGCCTGGCGGGCGACCAGAGCCCGGAACCCGCTGCGCGGGGCCCTCTCTGGGTGGTCTACGGCGACTCCATCACGCAGGGCTGGTCGGTCACGGAGCCCGGCCTGGCATGGCCCTCGCAGGTCGCCGACACCCTCGGACTCGACCTGGTCAACCTCGGTTTCGCGGGGGCGGCGCGCGGCGAACTCCTGACCGCCGACGTGCTCGCCGCCTCCGGGGCGGAGGCCGTGACCCTGGCCTGGGGAACCAACGCCTACTCGTCCCTGCCGACCAGCACCGCCCAGATCGCGGAGACCATGCGGCTCTACCTCACCGCCGTACGCGAAGGCCTTCCCGAGGCCCCGGTCGTGGTGGTGAGCCCGATCGTCCGCCCGGACGCCGAGCACGTACCCAACCGGTTCGGCGCGAGCCTCGCCGATCTCCGTGGGGCCCTGGAGGAAGCGGTGCGCCGGTTCGCCGAGGTGGGCGGGGACGGCCGTGTGACGCTCGTGCCGGGACTGGACCTCGTAGCGCCCGAACACCTCGTGGACGGCATCCATCCAGGGGACACGGGGCACCGCAGCCTCGCCGAGGGCGTCGTCCCGCACGTCGCCGCCGGGCTCGGACGGGACGTCGTACCCGCGAGGGCGGGGGCGACATGACGAGCCGTCCGAAAAGCGCCCGCCGCCCTAGTGACCGCACCAGCGCAGCACCGCCGCACAACGGCGGGGAGGAGTGAGATGGACCCGTCGAACGTGTTCCGGCTGACCGGAAAGGTGGCCGTGGTCACCGGCGCCGGGAGCGGCATCGGGCGGGCGAGCGCGGGTGTCCTCGCCGCGGCCGGCGCCCGGGTCGTCGTCGCCGATCTGGACCTGGCGGGCGCCGAGGAGACCGTGGCCGGCATCAAGGAGGAAGGCGGGGAGGCCATGGCCCGCCGGGCCGACGTGTCGGATCCGGCCGCCATGGGCGCGCTGGTCGACGAGACCGTCTCCGGACTCGGACGGCTGGACGTCCTCGTCAACAACGCGGGCATCATGATCCGCCGTCCGCTCGTGGAGGTCCCGCCGGACGAGTTCGACCGCATCCTGTCGGTCGACCTCAAGAGCGTTCTCTACGGCAGCCAGGCCGCGGCGCGGGTGATGCGGCCGGGGTCGAGCATCGTCAACACCCTCTCCACGATCATCGACTTCGCCACCGCCGGCACCGGCTCCTACGCCGCCGCCAAGAAGGGCGGCGAGGCGCTGACCCGGACCTTCGCCGTCGAACTGGGACCCCGGGGCATCCGGGTCAACGGCGTCGCACCCGGCTGGACGGACACCGGCATCACCCGGCAGCGGCACGTGGACGACGCGGGCGAGTTCCAGCAGAGCGGGTTCGACCAACTCGCCAGCAGGATGGCCGCGGCCGCTCCGCTGGGAACGGTGGCCGAAGCCGTCGACTCCGCGTACGCCGTGCTCTATCTGGCGTCGGACGCGAGCCGCTGCGTCACCGGACACGTGATCCGCGTCAACGGCGGCGCGTCCATGGCCTGAGGGGCGATCATGACAGGAAGACTGCAGGGCAAGGTGGCACTGATCACCGGATCCGCGCGCGGCCAAGGCGCCTGCGAGGCTGCTCTGTTCGCGCGGGAGGGCGCCGAGGTCATCGTCAGTGACGTACTGGACGATCGCGGTGCGGCGACCGCACGTTCGGTGGCGGGCTGCTACCTCCACCTCGACGTGACCTCCGTCGCGGACTGGAGCGCCGCCGCCGACACCGTGCGCGAGCGGTTCGGGCGGCTGGACGTGCTGGTCAACAACGCGGGGATCGCACCCGCACGGCTGGGCCGGGTGGACGAACTCGACGTCGAGGACCACCTCCGGCTCTTCGACGTCAACGTCCACGGCGCCTTCTACGGCATCCGCGCCCTGCTGCCCCTGCTGCGGAAGGGCCGCGGCGCCTCCGTTATCAACGTGTCCTCGATCGACGGGCTGACCGGCATCGGCTCGATGGCGAGCTATGTCGCGTCGAAGCACGCGCTGACCGGGCTCACCCGGTCGATGGCGATCGATCTGGGCCCCCTCGGGATCAGGGTCAACTCCCTGCACCCGGGGGTCATCGACACACCTCTGGTCCGCTCGATCGGCGAGGCCCGGTCGGCGCGGCTGGCCCGCACCGTGGGGCGGCAGCCCCTGGCCCGGATGGGCCGGTCCGAGGAGGTCGCGGCCATGGCCCTCTTCCTCGCCTCGGACGAGGCGTCGTACTGCACCGGGTCCCAGTTCACCGCCGACGGCGGTCATCTCGCCGGCCCCTACCGGGAGTTACCTGTCTGACCAAGGCCCGGCCGACCGGCCGGGACGAGCCGCTTTGACCAAGAGCGGGCTCCGCCGGGAGTCCGTTGTGATCCGAAGTGATCTGACGATGCAGAGCCGATGAAGTCTTTCCCCATGAGGGACCCGTTGGACGACGCCCCGTGCCGACCAGGGCGCCGTCCAGGGATGCTCAGGAGGTCACCGTGTCCGAATCCCCGTCCAGCATGGTCGACAGGGTCGTCATGATCCTGGGTGTCTTCGAGCGGTCCACGGGACCGCTCAACCTGGGGCAGATCAGCGCACGCAGCGGTCTCCCGCGCTCCTCCGTGCACCGGATTCTCCAGCAGCTGGTCAACGCCCGCCTGCTGAGCAGGTACGACAACGAATACCGGCTGGGACTGCGGATGTTCGAGATCGGCAGCCTGGTCGTGCACCGCACCCGGATGAACGAGGCCGCCAGGCCCCTGTTGCAGGAACTGTGCGCGGCCACGGGACACGTGGTGCACCTGGCGGTACTCGACCGGCGGGACGTCGTCTACCTGGACAGGGTCGGCGGGAACTTCGCCAGCACCCTGCCGTCCAGGATCGGGGGCCGTTTCCCGGCCCACTGCACCGCGGTGGGCAAGGCGATCCTCGCCCACTCGCCCAAGGAGGTGGTGGACGAGTACCTCTGGAGCGATCTGGGCCGCCGTACGGAGGCCAGCATCACCACGCCCCGGGCCCTGGAAGCCGTCCTCGCCCGGATCCGCAGCACCGGATACGCCACGGAGACCGGCGAGTCCGTCTCCGGGGTGTCCTGCGTCGCCGCACCCGTTCTCGTCATGAACCAGGCGGTTGCCGGCATCTCGGTGTGCGGCCCGCAGGAGCGCATCCGTGTCGACGAGCTGAAGTTCCATGTGAAGTGGATCGCCGCCGAGATCTCCCGCCGTCTGACCGCCACCTCCACGCCACGGCCGCGCCCGCGCCCGCTGATCACTTCTGTCCCGCTCAGCGGGCACATGGCGTCCGCAGGCGTGGCCGACGCCGGACGATGAGTGCGTGATGGACGAAGCGGTGATGACCGCGAACCCGCGACGACCGGCCCCGGCGTCGGACCCGGCCCCGGCGTCGGACCCGGCCGCGATCCGCCGGCCCCGCACACCGCGGTGCCGGTGGACCGCCGCCCGCGGAGGACCCTCATGACGGCCGGGACGGAAGCCGTGCTCGCGGCGGCCACCCGGCTGGAGCAGGCGAGTGCCACCGGACGGGCCTGCGGGCCGGTCACCGACCTCATCGGCGGGACCGACATCGCGACCGCCTACCGGGTGCAGCAGACCGTCACCGAACGCAGGCTGGCCGCCGGCGCCCGGCTGATCGGGCGGAAGATCGGACTGACCTCCGCGGCGGTGCAGTCGCAGGTGGGCGTCGACCGGCCCGACTTCGGTGTCCTCTTCGCCGACATGCGCTACGCCGACGGCGACGTGGTGCCCTACGGCAGGCTGTTGCAGCCCAAGGCCGAGGCCGAGGTCGCGTTCCTGCTGCGCCGCGATCTCACCGACGCCCAGGACCTGTCCGTGCTGCGGGAGGCCGTGGAAGCGGCCTACCCCGCCGTGGAGATCGTCGACAGCCGTATCGCCGACTGGCAGATCGGCATCACGGACACCGTGGCCGACAACGCCTCGTCCGGGGTCTTCGTGCTGGGGGGCGAAGGACGGTCGCTGGACGCCTTCGAGCCGGTGGACGCGGTCATGACGATGCGGCGCGACGGCGAGACCGTCTCCAGCGGCACCGGGCGCGACTGTCTCGGGGACCCGCTCAACGCACTCGGCTGGCTCGCCGCGACCGCGATCGAGTTCGGTTCGCCGCTGCGCGCGGGGGACCTGGTGCTCTCCGGGGCGCTCGGGCCGATGGTCCCGGTGCTTCCCGGGGACGTCTTCGAGGTGACGATCGAGCCGCTCGGCACCATCACCGCCCGCTTCTCGGAGGAAAAGGGAGAGTGATGACGGACAGGGTGGGAGTCGCGATCATCGGGTCGGGCAACATCGGAACCGACCTGCTGATCAAGATCAAACGCACCTCGAAGAACCTTGAGGCGCTCGCCATGGTGGGTATCGACCCCGAGTCGGACGGACTCGCCCGCGCCGCCCGCCTCGGTGTGGCGACGACGGCGGAGGGGGTCGAGGGCCTGCTCCGCATGCCGGAGTTCGAGCGGGTCCGGATCGTGCTCGACGCGACCAGCGCCGCCGCCCATGTCGCCAACGCGCGGGCACTGGAGGGGTCCGGACGGCGGCTGGTGGACCTGACACCGGCGGCGCTCGGCCCCTTCGTGATCCCTCCGGTCAACCTCGGCGAACACCTCGACGCCCCGAACATCAACATGGTGACGTGCGGCGGTCAGGCCACCATCCCGATCGTGGCCGCCGTGTCCCGGGTGACCGAGGTGCCGTACGCGGAGATCGTCGCGTCCGTCGCCTCGCGCTCCGCGGGTCCGGGCACCCGGGCCAACATCGACGAGTTCACCGAGACCACCGCGCACGCCATCGAGACGGTGGGCGGCGCCCGCCGCGGCAAGGCGATCATCATCCTCAATCCGGCCGAACCGCCGCTGATCATGCGGGACACGGTGTTCTGCCTGGTCGGCCAGGCCGACCACGACGAGATCCGCCGGTCCGTCGAGGCGATGGTGGCCGAGGTCGCCACCTATGTGCCGGGCTACCGCCTGGTGCAGGACGTGCAGTTCACCCCGATCGAGCGGGCCGAGGCCGCGACCCTGCTGCCCCAGGCGGCCGGCCCGGTCGACACCAAGGTGTCGGTGTTCCTGGAGGTCGAGGGAGCCGCGCACTACCTGCCCGCCTACGCGGGCAACCTCGACATCATGACGTCCGCCGCGTTGCGCGTCGCCGAGCGGATCGTCGAGCAGGCGGAGCTGGTGGCCCGATGACCGAGATCTACGTCCAGGACGTGACCCTGCGCGACGGCATGCACGCCATCCGGCACCGCATCGAGCCCGAGCAGGTCGGCCGGATCGTCGCCGCCCTCGACCGGGCCGGAGTGGCGGCCATCGAGGTCAGCCACGGCGACGGCCTGGCCGGCGCCAGCCTCAACTACGGGCCCGGCAGCCACACCGACTGGGAGTGGATCGAGGCCGCCGTCGCCAACGCCCCCCGGGCGATCATCACGACCCTGCTGCTGCCCGGCGTCGGCACCATCACCGAACTCCGCAAGGCCTTCGACCTCGGCGTGCGTTCGGTGCGGGTCGCCACCCACTGCACCGAGGCGGACGTGGCGGCACAGCACATCGCCGAGGCCCGCGAACTCGGCATGGACGTCTCCGGGTTCCTGATGATGAGCCACATGCTCCCGGCGGCCGAACTGGCCCGGCAGGCGAAGCTGATGGAGTCCTACGGCGCGCACTGCGTCTACATCACCGACTCCGCGGGCCGACTCACCTCGGAGGACGTCCGCGACCGGGTCAGGGCCTACCGCGAGGTCCTCGACGACGACACCCAGATCGGCATCCACGCCCACGAGAACCTCTCCCTCGGCGTCGCCAACTCCCTCGCCGCCGTGGAGGAGGGCGCCTACCGCGTCGACGCCTCGCTGGCCGGACAGGGCGCGGCCGCGGGCAACAACCCCATCGAGCCGTTCGTGGCGGTCGCCAACCTCAAGGGCTGGAAGACCGGTTGCGACCTGTTCACCCTGGAGGACGCCGCCGACGATCTCGTACGACCGCTCCAGGACCGTCCCGTCCGGGTGGACCGGGAGACCCTCACCATCGGCTACGCCGGCGTGTACGGCAGTTTCCTGCGCCATGCCGAGAACGCGGCGCGGCTGTACGGGGTCGACACCCGGGAGATCCTCGTCGAGGCGGGGCGCCGCCAACTCGTCGGTGGGCAGGAGGACATGCTCATCGACATCGCACTGACACTCCAGACCCAGAAGTCCTGAGGTCCCCTACGCGGGCCTCCCCGACCCGGTCGGTGTCCAAGACCCCGGGTCGGACCACCACATCGAGCTGTCCTCCGGGTCGTCTCTCCTTCGCCCCGGACTGGGAGGCATTGGAATGGAAACGTCCCGAGCCGCAGTACGAGCAGAAGCGAGGGGTGCCGGACGATGACCGCACTCACCTTCGAGTCGACCAGGGTCACCCACGACGTGGACGGACTCACCATCGCCTGCCACGAGGCGGGTGAGGGCGAGCCGCTGTTCCTGCTGCACGGGTCGGGCCCCGGTGTCAGCGCCTGGTCGAACTTCCGCCACAACCTGCCCGTCTTCGCCGAGCACTTCCGCACGATCGCACCCGACCTCCCGGGGTTCGGCGGCAGCGGCCTGCCGGAACTCACCGAGGTCTACCCGGTGGCCGCCGCGCGCCGGATCGCCGGCCTCATGGACGAACTGGGCATCGAGTCCGCGGTGTTCGTCGGCAATTCCATGGGCGGCGCGGTCGCGGCGGAGCTCGCCGCCCTGTATCCCGAACGGGTTCGCCGACTGGCTCTCATGGGATCGGGCGGACTCTCCGTGGGGCTGTTCGCCGCCGAGCCGAGCGAGGGTTTCGTACGGCTCTTCGAGTTCCTGGACGACCCCACCCGGGAGCGCATGATCGCCTGGGTCAGGACCATGGTCAGCGACCACGGCAGGATCACCGACGAACTCATCGACGAGCGTATGCACAACGCCCTGGAGGAGGGCGTCATCGACAAGACCCGGAAGATCATCGGGTCGATGTTCCATCCCGCCCTGCGGCAGAAGTACACGCCCCTGTGGACCAAGGCGGCGTCCTTCACCACTCCGACCCTGCTGCTGTGGGGGCGCGACGACCGCATGCTCCCCTACGACCAGGCGCACTTCGCCACCCGGTGGCTGCCGGAGGTCGAACTGCACACCTTCGCCCGCTGCGGGCACTGGGTGCAGGTGGAGCGCAAGACCGAGTTCGAACGAGTGGTGCTGGAGTTCCTCACCCGGAAGACATCGGAAGCGGAAGGTGCGGGGCATGGCGCATGAAGTCGTCGAGAGAGTAGAGCAGTACGGTCCCAAGCTGGCGGAACTGGCCGTCGGGAACGAGAAGTTGGGCAAGCTGAGCGACGAGACCGTGAGTCTCCTGCGCTCCGCCGGTGTGCTGCGCCTGCTCCAGCCGGCCAAGTTCGGCGGCTACGCGGCCCACCCCCGCGACTTCGCCGAAGCCGTGATGGCCGTGGCCCGGCACGACGGTGCCGCCGGCTGGGTGTGCGGGGTCGTGGGAGTCCATCCCTGGGAAGTCGCCCAGATGGACCCGCGGGTCGCCCAGGAGATCTGGGGCGAGAACCAGGAGACCTGGATCGCCTCCCCCTACATGCCGAACGGGATCGCCGAGCCGGTGGACGGCGGCTACGTCCTCTCCGGGCGCTGGCCCTTCTCGTCGGGGACCGACCACTGCGACTGGGTGTTCCTCGGCGCGCTCGTCGGGGACGGCAAGGGCCGGCCGGCCTCGCCGCCGAGCGTCCTGCACGTGATCCTGCCCAGGTCGTCGTACGAGATCGTCGACGACACCTGGGACGTCATCGGACTGTCCGGCACCGGCAGCAAGGACGTCGTCGTCGACGGCGCGTTCATCCCCGCCTACCGGACCGTCAACCAGGACGAGGTGTCGGCCGGGGAGGCGGCGGCGGGCAACGGCGTCACCGAAGCCCTCTACCGGCTGCCGTTCACCTCGATGTTCCCGCTCGGGATCACCTCGGCCGTCATCGGCATCTGCGAGGGAGCCCTCGACGTCCACCTGGCCCAGCAGCGCGACCGGGTCGCGGTGACCGGTGTGCAGGTGCGCGACGACCCGTACGTGCTCCACTCGGCGGGCGAGGCCGCCGCGGAGATCGCCGCCTCCCGTGTGCAGCTGATCGACGGGATCAGCCAGGTGTACGAGCAGGTCGCGGCCGGAGAGCCGGTGTCCGTCGAGGAGCGCTCCAGGGTCCGGCGCAACCAGGTGCGCTGCGCCTGGCGGGCGGTGTCGGCCCTCGACGAGATCTTCGCCAGGTCCGGCGGCAACGTCATCCGGCGTGACAACCCGTTGCAGCGCTACTGGCGGGACGCGCATGTCGGCCTGGCCCACATGATCCATGTGCCGGGTGCGGCCTACCACGCCAACTCCCTGGCCCAGATGGGTCTCGAACTGCCTCCGCAGCTGCGGGTGCTGATCTGAGCTCCGGTGCCGTGGGCGAGGAGGAGAGAACACATGCAGAGTGAGAGCGGGACAAACACCTCTTCCCCCGGTCTGCCGGACTCCCGGCACGACAAGGCCCACTTCCGCCAGGTGCTGGGGAACTTCCCCACGAGCGTGGTGGCCATCACGGCGGGGGTGCCCGGAGGGCGGCCCGAGGGGATGATCGTCGGATCGTTCACGTCGGTCTCCCTCGATCCACCCCTGGTGGCTTTCCTGGCAGACCGCTCCTCCGGGACCTTTCCCAAGATCCGGGCGGCCGGCCGCTACTGCGTCAACGCACTGGCGGCCGACCAGGAGGTCCTGTGCCGGACGATGGCGACCAGGGGCGCCGACCGCTTCGACGGCGTCCCCTGGCGGCCCTCGCCGTTGGGAAACCCCGTGCTCGACGGGGTGGTCGCCTGGATCGACTGCGAACTCGCGGAGGTCGTCGAGATCGGCGACCACTGTCTGGCCGTGGGGCGGGTCCACGCCCTGCGCGCCGAGTCGGCCAAGACACCGCTGCTGTTCTTCCGCGGCGGCTACGGCGACTACTTCTCCACCACTTCGCTGGTACTGGACCGGCTCGTCGGCTGGTAGCGGCGGACGCGCGAACGCGGAGCGGCGGCGAGTCCCGGGACTCGCCGCCGCTCCGCCGTGTGGCCGGCTGAGGGAGCGGCCTCAGCCGGCCGGGTCCGGTTCGCGCACGGTGACCTCGGCCAGTTCGATGCCGCGGGTCTGGAGCCCCTCCTCGATGAACGCCTTGAGCGACTCGCCGTCGAGCACGCACGTGGCGCAGGCGTCGTTGTGGCCTCGGGAGTAGTCGACCGTCAGACGGGACTGCTCGGGAGCGAACTCCGCGAGCCGGATGGAACCGCCGTCGGGAGCGACCATCGGTTCCAGCAGTTCGAGCACTTCGTTGACGACGTCCTGGGCTTGCGGCATGGCAGGTCTCCTCTCTCATGGGGTGAGCGTGCCGGGTGTTTGTGGGGCATCCCTCTCAGGACGCTTCGGCGGCGTCGAGTGTGTCCATCAGCGCCAGACTCGACCGTGCGTAGGCCTGCCGGCGGCGCTCGCCGACCATGAACGACGGCGGCGCGAAGTAGGCGACGTCACGGGCGATCGACGCCCGGCGTCGGCGGAGGGCGGCCGCCGCGTCGGCGGTGCTTCCGCAGAGCGCGATGGCGTCGACCATGTCGTCCGTCACGGCCCGCGCCATGTCGTCGAACCGCCCGTCGGCGAACGCCTCCCTGATCTTCTCGACCTGGGAGGTCCAGCCGTGGTGTGCGGCGAACGCGTCGTAGGTGCGTACGGTCAGGTAGAAGGCGATCATCCGGCGTATGTCGGTGACGGCACGCTCGGGATCGGCGTCGTCGATCGCGGTCAGCAGCCAGCCGTGCTCCAGCGGCCGCCGGTCGCGTCCGCTCTCGCGCGCGCCGGTCTCGACGGCCGGACGGACGACGCCGTCCCACCAGTCGTCCGTGAAGAGCCCGTGGCCGATGATCCCGTCGGCCGTGCGGCCGACGGCGGTCGCCATCCCGCGCTGGAACCCGGCCAGCAGGATCGGCACATCGATCCGGCCCAGCACCGGCGCCTTCACCCGCGCGTCGATCCGGTAGAACTCGCCGTCGAAGCCGATGCGTTGACCGTTCTCGGCGTGCAGCCACGTTCGTACGGCCGTCACCAGCTCGGTCATCCGCGCCACCGGGCGGTCCGCGGCCACACCGCACCAGTCGCGGTTGATGGCGAACGCCCCCGAGCCCAGGCCCGCGAAGACGCGTCCGGGTGCCTGCTTCCACAGGTCACGGATCGCCGTCGCGTGGGCGAACGGCGTACGCGAGAACCCGTAGGCGATCGCCGGGCCGACGAGCGCCCTGCGGGTCGACGCGACCATCCTGGCGACCGTGACATAGGCGTCGTGGTCCGCGAACTCGCCGGTGCAGAAGGCCGCGACGCCCGCGGCCTCGGCCTCCGGGCCGACGTCCGCACCGGGCCAGGGCATGCCGAACTCAGTCATGTGCGCCGATCCTCCCGCAAGTGTCGTGCGCTGCTCAGCTGAGCGTATGAATTGTAGCATTGAGTTAGCTGATTCAGGTGTCAAATACCTTCACATCATTTAACTGTTCTTCTAAAATCGCCCCGTTGGTCGGAGGCGTCAGGACGGAGAAACAGGGATGACGCACACCTCGGCCGCGCCCACGGATCTCGATCGGGCGCGCGCCAAGTACCGAGCCGAGCGGGACAAGCGCCTCGATCCCTCGCGCCGGGAGATCCTGGACCTCTCAGAACGCGAGAAGCTGGTGGCGGACCCCTTCACCGATGTCGTGCCGCGCGAGCCGCGGCACGACACGGTCGACGCCATGGTGGTGGGAGGAGGGTTCGGCGGTCTGCTCGCCGCGGCACATCTGCGCAAGGCCGGAGTCGAACGCATCCGCATCGTCGAGAAGGGCGGAGACGTCGGCGGCGTCTGGTACTGGAACCGGTATCCGGGCGCGATGTGCGACGTCGAGTCGTATGTCTATCTGCCGATGCTGGAGGAACTGGACTACATACCCCGGCGCCGCTACTCGTACGGCCCCGAGATCCTCGCCCACGCCCAGCGGTTGGCCAGGCACTTCAAGCTGTACGACCATGCGCTCTTCCACACGTCGGTGACGGGGCTGAAGTGGCGGGAGGAGAGCGCCAGATGGAGCGTGCGCACCGATCGCGGCGACGAGTTCCAGGCGCGGTACGTGGTGGTGGCCCACGGCTCGTTCACCTCGCTCAAGCTGCCGGCCGTCGAAGGCATCGACAGTTTCGAGGGCGAGCTCTTCCACACCTCGCGATGGGACTACGACTACACCGGCGGCGACAGCTCCAGCCCCCTCACCGGACTCGGTGACAAGAGGGTCGGCGTCATCGGCACCGGCGCCACCGCGGTCCAGATCGTGGCCCCGCTCGCCGAATCGGCCCAGCAGCTCTACGTGTTCCAGCGCACCCCCTCCACGGTCGCCGTCCGGGACAACAGGGAGACGGACTACGCGTGGGCGCGTTCCCTGGAGCCGGGCTGGCAGAAGCGGCGCCGGGAGAACTTCACCGCGGTCACCAACGGCGAGCCGATCACCGAGGACCTGGTGGGGGACGGCTGGACCGTCTTCTACCACGCGATGCTCAGCGGCGACGAATACGGCGCCCCGAGTCCCCAGGAGCTCGCGGAGCAGCGTGAGTTGACCGACCTGGAGCACATGGAGCACATCCGGGCCAGGATCGACGAGGCGGTGCGGGATCCGGCGACCGCGGAGGCGCTCAAGCCCTACTACCGCTACCAGTGCAAACGTCCCTGCTTCCACGACGAGTACCTGCCGGCCTTCAACCGGCCGAACGTCGAACTCGTCGACACCCAGGGCGAGGGCGTCCGGCGGATCACCCCGCGGGGAGTCGTGGTCGGCGAGGTCGAGTACCCGCTCGACTGCATCATCCTGGCGACCGGCTTCGACCAGGACTCCGCCTACGTCGACCGGGTGGGATTCGACGTCACCGGCCGCGACGGCCTCACCCTCTCCCGAAAGTGGCAGGACGGCCCGGAGACCCTGCACGGCGTGATGTCGAGCGGCTTCCCCAACTTCTTCCTCCTGCCGCCGAACTACACGCAGGGCACCGCCGCGGTGAACTTCTGCCACACCCTGGACGAGACCGCGCAGCATGTCGCCTTCCTCGTCGCCGAGTTCGAGCGGCGGGGAGTGATCGCGGACGTCACCAGGCAGGGCGAGGAGGCGTACGTCCGGCAGGTGACGGAGGGCTCCGGGCTCGCGCTCCTCGGCGCGGGCGGCTTCCTGAAGGACTGCACGCCAGGCCGCTGGAACAACGAGGGGGATCCCGACGGCCGCCCCCGTAAGAACGTCAACTACCCGGGCACCTCGACGGCGTACTTCACCATGCTGGAGGAATGGCGGCACAGGGGTGAGTTCGAAGAGCTGAGCCTCACGCCCGCGCCGAAGCCGAACCCCGAGATCACCGTTGCGGAGCCCGCCGAGGACGAGAGGAGTGCACGATGACCGGCACCGTTCCCGAGGCACCCGTGCCGAACGCGCCGAACGCGCACCGTTTCCAGGGCAAGGTCGTCTTCATCACCGGGGCGGCCCGTGGGCAGGGACGGGCCGAGGCGGTGCGCTTCGCCGCGGAGGGCGCGGACATCATCGCGCTGGACATCTGCGAGGACCTCCCCACCACGACATACCCGGGGGCGACTCCCGAGGACCTCGCCGAAACCGCCCGGCTCGTCGAGAAGCTCGGTCGGCGCATCCTGACCCACAAGGCCGACGTACGCGACTTCCCCGCCGTACGGGCGGCCCTGGAGGAGAGCGTCCGCGAACTCGGCCGCCTGGACGTCGTGGTGGCCAACGCCGGTATGACGACGTTCGCCCGCACCTGGGAGATCGAGCTGGAGCACTGGAACGCGACGCTCGACATCAACCTCACCGGAGCCTTCCACACCGTGAAGGCCGCCGTCCCGCTGATGATCGAGCAGGGGACCGGCGGCGCGATCGTCTTCACCAGCTCGGTCGCCGGACTGCGCGGGCTGCCGCTGCTCGCCGACTACGTGGCGGCCAAGCACGGTGTCACCGGACTGGCCAAGACCCTGGCGAACGAACTGGGGGACCACCGGATCCGGGTGAACTCCGTGCATCCGCACGGGGTCGACACCAGACTCGTCCCCGGGATCCGCCCGATCCTGGAGAACGACCCGCAACTGAGCGCCTTCTTCCAGGGCGTCCTCCCCGACGGCGTCAGCCAGGCCGAGGACATCGCGGCGGCCGTCGCCTGGATCGCCTCGGACGAGGCACGTCACGTCAGCGGCATCCAACTGCCGGTGGACCTCGGCCGCACCAACCGCTGACTCGACCGCGTCCCGCACATTCCGTTCCGGTCACCGGAATCGCGCCACCTGCGTGCCTGAGGCAGACAACACACTGATGACGCGGTCGCCCGGCCGAGGGCGGGCCCTCTCGCCGGCTCCGGCCGATCGGGAATCCACCGCGCGCGGCATGCGAGCCGCAGAACCGCGCGTGCAGGGCCGGGCGGGCCTACGGGCGCTCGGCCAGGGACGGGCGCCGAAGCTCCAGGACGTCGTCCTCGGCGCAGGTGTGCCGGGCGCGAGCGCCTGAGACGAGGAGGACAGTGATGGCCAGTGGGGAGAGCTACGACGTCGTCGTCGTGGGATCGGGCGGAGGTGGTCTGGTCGGGGCGTATGTCGCGGCGTCGCGAGGGCTGCGCACGCTCGTGATCGAGAAGACGGACCGCGTCGGCGGAACGACCGCCTACTCCGGTGCGGGGCTCTGGTACCCGGGGTCGGCACCTCTGCTGCGGGCCGGCGTCGAGGAAGGAAGCGAGGACGCCAGGACCTATCTGCGCGGTGTGGTCGCGGACGACACCAGGGAGCATCTGCAGGACGCGTATCTGGACGCCGGCCGGAAGCTGATCGACGAGCTTGAGCAGAACTCCTGGTTCCAGTCGTTCGTCTACGGACCTGTGCCCGACTACTTCGCGGGGGTACCGGGCTCCTCGCCCGCGGGGCGGACCATCTTCCCGCCGGACGTAGCCGCAGCGGATCTGGGCGAACGAGCTGAGCTGGTAAGGGACTCGATACCCGTCGAACGCTGGGGGGCGGAGCGTCCCGCGGTGTTCACCGGCGGCCGGGCACTCATCGGCCGGGCCCTGGCGGCCTTCCTGGAGACCGGCAACGGGGAGCTGCGGGTCAACACCCGCCTGGAGAGCCTGCTGTTGGAGGACGGCAGGGTCGTCGGTGTCACGGCGACGAGCGGGGGTGAGCGGACCGCCTTCCGCGCCGAGCGCGGGGTGCTGCTCGCCGCCGGGGGCTTCGAACGCAACGGGGAACTCCGCAAGAAGTACCACGCGGTGCCGCTGGACGGTACGTGGTCGAACGGCTGCCCGGGCAACACCGGCGACGCCCTTCAGGCCGGCATCGCGGTGGGCGCTGCCACCGCCCTTCTCGACGAGGCATGGTTCGTACCGGGTCTCGTCCAGCCGGACGGACTCCCGGTGTTCCACACGGGAACCCGCGGCGGTATCTGGGTCAACGGCGCGGGCGAGCGCTTCGTGAACGAGACCCGCCCCTACGACCAGGCCGGCCACGAACTGGTCCGCCTGCATTCGACCACCGGTGTCTCCCACATCCCCTGCCACTGGGTGTTCGACCAGCGTCAGCTCGACCGCGACAGCATCGGCGGGGACCCCAGTCAGTCGCCGGACCCGGCGTGGCTGGAGTCGGGCGCGCTGAAGAAGGCGGACACCCTGGAGGAGCTGGCGGAGCTGATCGGGGTGCCGTACGAGGCTCTGAACAAGACCGTCGAGGAGTACAACGCCTACTCCGCCACCGGTGTGGACGAGCGCTTCCACCGCGGCGAGACCCCATGGGACCAGATGTACCTGCACATCGTGGGCTTCCCGGCCGGGCCCGTGATGAACTATCCGGCGCCGGCGTCACCGGACCTCGCCCATCCGCTGCTGCCGCCCCTCGACACGGCGCCGTACTACGCCGCGACCATCGTCCTCTCCGACATCGGGACCAAGGGCGGCCTCAAGACGGACGAGAACGCGCGCGTCCTGCGCCCCGACGGCGGCGCCATCGCCGGTCTCTACGCCGCGGGGAACACGGCGGCGGCCATGTCCGGACGGGTGTACCCGGGCGCCGGAACCCCGATCGGCAGCAGCCTCGCCTTCGCCTACCGGGCCGTCCTCGATCTCGCCGGCGAGAAGACGGGCTGAGGCCGGCTTCGGAGCCACGGAACGCAGAGACCGCTGCCTCCTCGCACGGGGTCGCGGCCTCTGCGTTCCGGACATCGCCGATCTCTCGGTGCAGGACAACGGCCTTCGCTCGCGTGGACCGCATTGATTGTACCGACCGGTCGAAGTATGATTCCTTGCGTGCACATCGGAGTGCCGTCGCTGTCGTGACGAACGTGCGGTTCCGCGCCGTCCGGCGACGAGGTCAAGGAAGAGGAGTGCGGACATGGCCGAGAAGGTGACCGATGCCGGCGTGACGGAGGAGACCCCGAAGTTCCCTTCGCCCCGGGCGGCGGAGTGCCCGTTCGCGCCGCCGCCGGGTCTGCGCGCGCTGCACGGCACGGGCAGGTCGGTGCAGAGGGTCGAGACCTGGGACGGCACCACCCCGTGGCTGGCCACGACCCACGCCGCCACGCGGCAACTGCTGGCCGATCCGCGGCTCAGTGCGAACATCGGTGCTTCCGGGTATCCGCACACCACCGCGGGGATGAAGGCGCACGCGAGCCAGATGCAGCCCTCCATCAACAACACCGACGGCCCCGAGCACCAGCGCTGGCGCCGGATGCTGACGAGTTCCTTCACCCGGCACCGGATGGAGAAGCTGCGCCCGGAGATCCAGCAGATCACCGACGACCTCATCGACAAGATGCTCGCGGGCCCGAACCCGACGGACCTGAACGAGGCGCTGTCGCTGCCCCTGCCCTCCCTCATGATCTGCGCGCTGCTCGGTGTCCCCTACGAGGACCACGACTTCTTCCAGCACCACGCCGGGGTCACCAACGCACGGTTCCAGACGCCCGAGGAGGGCGCCGAGACCGCCAGGGTGCTGCGCGCGTACATCTCCGGGCTCATCGAGGCCAAGATGGACGACCCCGGCGAGAACGTCCTCTCCGACCTCGCCGAGCGGGTGAAGGCGGGCGACCTGTCCATGACGGAGGCCGCCCCGCTCGGGCACATCCTGCTCGTCGCCGGCCACGACACCAGCGCGAACATGATCACCCTGGGCACGGCCCTGCTCCTGGAGAACCCCGATCAGCTCGCCGCCCTGCGGGACCACAGCGACGACCCGAAGTTCGTGGCCAACGCCGTCGAGGAACTGCTGCGGTATCTGACCATCCCGCACCTGCTCGCCCGGCGTGCGGTCGCCGAGGACATCGAGATCGACGGCGAGGTCATCCGCGCGGGAGAGGGCGTCATCGCGTCCCTGGCGGCGGCCAACTGGGACCCGGAGGCGTTCCCGGAGCCCGAGAAGCTCGATCTCGTACGCAAGGCCGCCCATCACATGGCGTTCAGCTGGGGTCCGCACCAGTGCATCGGCCAGCAGCTGGCCCGCATCGAACTCCACGTGGTCTTCAGCACGTTGTTCCGCCGGATCCCGACGCTGCGGATGGCGGCCGACCTGTCGGAACTGAAGTTCAAGGAGGACTCGCAGGCCTACGGCATCTACGAGCTGCCCGTCGCCTGGTAGCACGCGCCCGCCTGTGAAGCGGGACGCGACGAGCCCTGACGCGAGCGGTGCTCCGTGAGGGGACCGGTCCGCCACGGCGACCGACCCCACCACGTGAGCGCTGCTCGCGTTCGGTGTTTCCCGCTTCCGGACCCGCCGCAGGCTGTCCCAGCCGCCCCAGAACGTGACAGCCGCTCCTTGTCGCCCGGCCACCGGGAGGACCGATTGTCGGGGTGGGATCACGACCATAGCGTCGCGTCAAAAAGCCGACCCCACGGGGAGCGACGATGACGCTACGCCAATCCCGCACGGCGAACACGCCCAGCCAGGACGGACAGGGCTGGACACCGCGGCTCGTCGTGTCGACGATCGCCATGGTGATGGTGGTGGAACTGGTCGCGCTGAGCTACACCATGACGTCGACGGCGCTCCCCTCGGTCACCCGGCACTTCCGTACCGACCAAGGCGGTTGGCTCCTCACCTGTTACATGCTCACCGGCGCGGTCGTCAGCCCGCTCCTCGGCAAGCTGGCCGACCTGCACGGCAAACGCCGGGTGCTGCTCGCCGGCCTGACCGTGGCCACAGCCGGTGCGGCCGTCTCCGCGGTCGCGCCTGGGCGTCAACTGTTTCGACGGCCGGTGCGACGAGGATCCGGAGGACATCCGTGCCGCACTCGATCTCTCTCCCGACGTACCACTCGTGCTGTGCGACGCCCGGGACAAGGAGTCGGTGAAAGAAGTGCTGCTCGCCCTGCTCGAACACGTCATGCGCGGGCTGGCGGCCGAGGTGACGGGCCGCCAGCCGGTGTGACGCCCGGAGGCCACTGCGTACCCAGGTCGCAGCGGACCTGGGGAGCCGGCGCCGGAGCCCTCGTCAGCCCCGTTCCGCGGCGATGGCGTGCACAGCGTCCGCCACGGCGCCGAAGGGGGCGACGGGCTGGGGTCCGAAGAACATGCGGTTGTGCAGGACGGCCACGGAGAGGCCCAGTTCGGGCTCGGTCCAGGCGATCGTGCCGCCCGCGCCGGTGTGGGACAGCACTCCCTCGGTCAGGGCCCCGCCAGGGCTCTCGTCGCTCACGCCGGGGGCGATGTGCCACAGGCCGCCGTGCCCGACCGGCATGCCGAAGCCGTAGGTGTGGTCGATGCCCGCCGGGCGGGGCCTGCGGCAGCGACGCAGGGTGTCGGCCGTGAAGAACTGCTCTCCGTCCTGCCGCCGGGCCGCGGCGTAGGCGTCGAAGAGCCGCACCGTGGCCCGGGCCGTGGCGATGCCGCCCGCGGAGGGCAGCCCCGCCCGCTGGACCTGGGGCAGGTTGAACATGGAGGGACCGAACGGCAGGTGTGCCGGTGACGCCTCTTCCAGCAGCCCGTCAGGGCTCGTGGTGGGGGCGCTGTCGCCCACCAGGGTCGCGACGCGATGCCGCTGGTCGTCGGGCAGTCCGAGGAAGAAGTCGTCCATGCCGAGGGGGAGCAGCACCTCCTGGCGGACGATGTCCGGGAAGGGGCGCCGCTGCGGGTCGACGCGCCGCACGGCTTCTCCCAGCACCCAGCCGAAGGCGAACGGACTGTAGGCGTTCCGGGTGCCGGGCTCGGCGACCGGTGACTGCTCCGCGACCCTGGCGGCCATGGTGTCCCAGTCGCACAGCTCCTCGAGCGTGGTGTCGGCCCCGATGGCGGGCGCACCGGACCGGTGGCTGAGCACATGGTCGAAGGTGATGCCTCCCTTGCCGTGCGCCGCGTACTCGGGCCAGACGTCTGCCACCGGACGGTCCGGATCGAGGAGGCCGCGCTGTGCGTAGACGTGGATCACGGACGCGGTGACGGCCTTGGTCACCGAGAAGACCGGGAACAGGGTGTCGCCGTCGACGGGCCGCCCGGTCCCGGTCTCACCGGCCCAGGCGTCCACGATGAGCTCGCCGTCGAGGAGGGCCGCGATCTGCACGCCCTTCTCGCCCGCGTCGAGGGCCTGGTCCAAAGCCTTGCCGATCCTCGGGTCGGCGTTGTCCGCCACCTGCATACCGCATCCCGCCTCTGTCCGTGACGTGGGCCAAGGCCCCTGGGACTGCGCTCAGTTGTCAATGTAAGAGTATATATAGTTGACTGATGTGGCGCTATCGTCGTCGCTTGTACAGGACGGGGCCGACTGCCTACCAGCACGGCCCCGGTCCGTCGCGCACACGAGGGAGGACCGACATGGCCGGGCGGGTAGAGGGCAAGGTTGCGTTCATCACCGGCGCCGCGCGTGGGCAGGGCCGCAGCCACGCACTGCGGCTGGCCGAGGAAGGCGCCGACATCATCGCGATCGACATCTGCGAGGACATCGACTCCGCGCACTATCCCCTTTCCACGGAAAAGGACCTGGCGGAGACCGCTCACCTCGTCGAAGGAGTCGGCCGCCGGATCGTCACCCGCCGGGTCGACGTCCGCGACCGTTCCCGGCTCGTCTCCGCCGTCGGCGACGCGGTCGCCGAACTCGGCCGACTCGACATCGTGGTGGCGAACGCGGGGATCGCCCCGGTGGGCCTGGACGTGCCCCCGCAGGGCTTCCTGGACGCGGTCTCCGTGAATCTCGTCGGCGTCGTCAACACGGTCGAGGCCGCCTATCCGTACCTGGGCTCCGGGGCGTCCGTGATCTGCATCGGTTCGTCCGCGGGCCTGATGGTCGGGAGCGTCGACAGCCCGGAGAGCGGTCCCGGCGGTTCCGGTTACTCCCATGCCAAACGCGGCGTGGCCCGCTTCGTGCACGACCTGGCGCTGCAACTGGCACCGCGGCTGATCCGGGTCAACGCCGTCCACCCCACCAACTGCGACACGGACATGCTCCAGAGCGGACCCATGTACCGGATCTTCCGCCCCGACCTGGACGACCCGCGCCGGGAGGACGCCGAGGAGTCGTTCCGCACCACGCAGCCCATGCCGATCCCGTACGTGGACCCGTCCGACATCAGCAATGCGGTGCTGTTCCTCTCCTCGGACGAGTCGCGGTACGTGACCGGCCTCCAGATGAAGGTCGACGCGGGCGCCATCCTGAGGCGCAGCACGTCCGGAGCGCCGGCCTGACGCAGCCGTCGAGCGGTGCGTGCGGTGCGTGCGGTCCGGAACCGCTGCCATGGCCGGCGCAGCGCGCCGACGGTGCGCGCGTGCGACGGGTTCAGTCCACGACCGGCAGGGCCGGGATCCCGGGCGGCATGTTGAACGGGGTGACCACCTGTGTCGCCGAGGGCAGGGCGGGGCCGTCCTCGGGGAGTGCCTTGTGGGCCCGCATGATGATCTGGCAGGCGCGGCGCATGTCCTGGCGCAGGTCGTGGTGGAGGACCGCGGACAGGCGGCGCTCGCGCAGCAGGCGGGTGTTGTCGTGGTCGAGGTCGTGGGCGACGAAGACCGCGCAGTCCCGCCCGAGCGCGTCGAAGGCCTCAAGGGTGGCTTGATTGCCTCCGCCCACGGAGTACACGGCCACGATGTCCTCGTCATGCTTGAGGGCGTCGAGCACCAGCTCGTACTGGGTGGCGTCCAGGCCGTCGCTGTCCGTGACCTCCACCAGCGATCGTCGGGGGGCTGCGATCCGCATCGCGCTGCGGAAGCCCATCTCGCGCTCCTCCTCGCCGCGGAAGGAGCCCCGGCTGACGGTGGTGAGCACGTTGCCCGGCCGGTCGCCGAGCCACTGTTCGAGCAGGTAGGCGGCGGTGGCGCCGGCCGCACGGTTGTCGATGCCGACGTAGGCGAGGCGGGCGCTGTGCGGGAGGTCGGTCACCAGGGTGACGACGGGTATGCCGGCCGCGACCAGCCGCCCGACGGCGGCTCCCACCTCCGGAACGTCCGGAGCCTTGAGGATCACGCCCTGCGAACCCCGCTTGGCGATCTTGTCCAGGGTGCCGATCAACTCGGCCGGCGGGCAGGTCTCGCGGAAGTGGAAGCGGGAGCGCACGACGGCCGGGTGCAGGGAGGGCAGTTCGGCCTCCAGCGCCTCGCGTACGGCGGTGGAGAACCGCTGCGGTGTCTGCATCACGATGTCGATCATGAATGTACGGCCGCCGATGCGGACCTGGGCCTGCTGGCGGTCCAGGTCCTTGATGGCTTCCTGCACCTCTCTCACGGTGCTTTCCCGCACATTGCCCCGCTGATTGAGTACGCGGTCGACCGTGGCCGTGCTCAGTCCTGCCTGACGGGCGATTTCCCTGATCGGGTAGGGGTGCCTCATGAGTGATCCCAAGAACTTCTGATGGACTTTTGATGTATTGCCAAGCATTGAATGATGGCTTCTGGTTCTCAAGACTGGCAGAAATACACGGACTGCGAAAGGACCCCAGATGTCTCCCACCGCCGCGGGAGCGCGGACTTGGCTGACCGAGGCCGACTGCGATCTCGACGCGTTCCGCTCGCTCGTCGAGCAGGAGACGGACGCCGCCGACCACCCTTCGGCGGAGCGTGTCGAGCAGAACGTGCCCCTCTACGACAGCGACCGGCTCCGCGCCCTCACGGCCACCGCCGACGGCCGCCGCGAGGTCCAGGACGAGCTGGTGCGGGCGCTGCTCGACGGACCCGGCATCGTCGTCCTCAAGGGCGCGTTCGCCGCCCCGGACGTCGTCGACCGGGCCACCGACGCCTTCACCGCGCTGATCGAGGAGGAGCGCGCGAGCGATACCGCCCGCGGCGACCACTTCGCCAGGCCCGGCGCCAACGACCGCGTCTGGAACGCCCTGGACAAGATGGCCGTACGGGCGCCCGAGGTGTTCGCCGACTACTACGCGAACGACATGTTCGCGCTGATCGCCGAGGCCTGGCTGGGCCCCGCCTACCAGGTCACCTCGCAGGTCAACGTCGTCAACCCGGGCGGGGCCGCACAGAGCGTGCACCGCGACTACCACCTCGGCTTCCTCTCCCAGGAGCGCGCCGCCGCCTACCCGGCGCACGTCCACCGCCTGTCACCCGTCCTCACCCTCCAGGGCGCCGTCGCGCACTGCGACATGCCCGTCGAGTCCGGCCCCACGCTCTACCTCCCGCACTCGCAGAAGTACGAGCCCGGCTACCTCGCCTGGCGACTGCCCGAGTTCGTCGAGTACTTCGACTCCCACCACGTCCAGCTCCCCCTGGACAAGGGCGACGCGGCCTTCTTCAACCCCGCGCTCTTCCACGCCGCCGGGCACAACCGCTCCACCGGCATCCGCCGCATGGCCAACCTGCTCCAGATCTCCTCCGCCTTCGGCCGCGCGATGGAGACGGTGGACCGCGAGGCGATGGCGAACGCCCTCTTCCCGGTGCTGCTGCGCCGCAAGGCCGAGGGGGTCTCGGAGGACTGGCTGCGCCGCGTGGTCGCCGCCACCGCCGAGGGCTACCCCTTCCCCACCAACCTGGACCTCGACCCGCCGGTCGACGGTCTCGCCCCGCCCTCCCAGGCGGACACCCTCTGGCAGGCCGTGGCCGAGGACTGGACCCCCGACCGGCTGGGGCACGAACTGCAGGCCGGCGCCAAGCGCCGGCACGGCTGAAAGGGACACCCGACTCATGGCACTTCTTCAGGACAAGGTCGTCCTGGTCAACGGTGGCAGCCAGGGCGTCGGCGCCGGTATCGTGCGGGCGGCCGTCCGGGAGGGCGCGCTGGTCGTCTTCACCGGCCGCCGGGTTGAGGCGGGCGAGAAGCTCGCCGCCGACACGGGGGCCCGCTTCGTACAAGCGGACCTCGCCGACCCGGCGCAGGCACGCGACTCCGTCGTACGCACCCTGGACGCGCACGGCCGTATCGACTGCCTGGTCAACGCGGCCGGGCTGACGTCGCGCGGCTCGCTGCTCGACACCACGCCGGAGTTGTTCGACCAGCACATGGCGATCAATCTGCGGGCGCCGTTCTTCTCGATGCAGGCGGCGGTGGCCGACATGAAGGCCCGTGAGGCGCCCGGCACCATCGTCAACATCATCTCCAACTGCGCCCACGGCGGGCCGCCGTTCCTGGCGCCGTACTCCGCGGCCAAGGCCGGACTGGCCGGGCTGACCCGCAACGCGGCCCACGCCCACCGCTGGGACAGGATCCGCATCAACGGCCTCAACATCGGCTGGACGGACACCGAGGGCGAGGACGCGACCCAGCGTGCCTTCCACGACGCGGGCGACGACTGGCGGGAGAAGGCCGCCGCGGCCCAGCCGATGGGCAAGCTCGGCCAGGTCGACGAGATCGCCGACTTCGTCGTCTTCCTGCTGTCCGACCGCAGCGGGGTGGTGACCGGCTCGGTCATCGACTGGGACCAGATCGTCTTCGGCGGCCAGGACTGAGCCGCTCTCTTGAGCTGACGGAAAGAAGAGCCGCATGCGTACAGGAATGATGGGACGGGCCCGGATCGGAGCCTTCCCCGCGGAGACCCGCACCCTCTCGCTGCACGGGCTCCGGTCCGTGCGGCTCGACGAGGTGGGGAAGGCATGACGGACGGACCACTGCGGATCGGGATCCTCGGCGCCGCGCGGATAGCCGAACTCTCGATCGTCGGGCCCGCTCGCGCGGGCGGCCACCGCCTGGTCGCGGTGGCCGCCCGCGACCGGGGCCGAGCCGAGACCTTCGCCGCCGCGCACGGCGTGGAGCGAGTCGCGGGCTCGTACGCCGAGCTCATAGCGGACCCGGAGGTCGAAGTCGTCTACAACCCGCTGGCCAACGGCGTGCACGCGCCGTGGAACCTGGTCGCGCTCCAGGCCGGCAAGCACGTGCTCACCGAGAAGCCGTCGGCGAGCAACGCGGGGGAGGCGGCCGAGGTCGGCGAGGCCGCGGCCAAGGCCGGCACCGTGTTCATGGAGGGCTTCCACTACCTCTTCCACCCGGTCACCCGACGCCTGCACGAGCTGCTGGACAGCGGGGAGCTGGGCGACCTCCGGCACGTCGAGGCCGTGGTCGCCATGCCGGCGCCGCCCGACAGCGACGTGCGCTGGTCACTGCCGCTGGCCGGCGGCGCGCTGATGGACCTCGGGTGCTACAGCCTGCACGCGCTGCGGATGCTCGCGCCCTGGGCCGGCGGTGCGCCCCGGCTGGTCGCCGCGCGCGGGGGCGAGCGGGCGGGGGCCGCAGGGGTCGACGAGTGGCTGTACGCCGATCTGGAGTTCCCGGGCGGGGTCACCGGCACCGCCAACTGCCATATGGCGTACGACACGTGGCAGATGAGCTGCCGTGTGGTGGGCTCCCGCGGCGAGGCCACGGCGGTGAACTTCGTCCAACCCCACCTGGACGACCGGGTGGTGGTGCGCACGGCCGTCGGCGAGCGCACCGAGGAACTCGGCCGCAGGTCGTCGTACACCTTCCAACTGGAGGCCTTCGCGGCCCACCTGCGGCACGGTGCACCGTTGGCCCTCGACGCGGAGGACGCGCTCACCACCATGCGCCTCATCGACGAGTGCTACCGGGCGGCCGGCTTCCCGGCCCGGCCGCGCACGGTGCTTCCCGCCACTGGCTGAGAGTACGGAGCGGGGGCGGTACCGGTCCGGTACCGCCCCCGCTCTTCGCGTGCCGCCTACCGGTAGAAGGCGGGCCGCTCGATCAGCTCGACCTCGACGCGTCGGCCCTCCCGCTGCGACAGCACACCCGCCTCGCACACGGCCGCGGCCGCGTAGCCGTCCCACACAGTGGGGCCCGTTGTCTCCCCGCGCCGGGTGGCGTCCGCCCAGGCCTGGACCTCGCGGTCGTAGGCATCCGCGAAACGCTCCAGGTAGTCCGGGGTGACACAGCCGCCCCAACGGCCCGCGGAGGTGAGCCGCGGGCCCTGCTCGCCGTCGATGCGTACGACGCCCCGCTCGCAGACCGCCTCGGCCTGCACCTGGTAGCCGTAGCCGCAGTGGCCGAAGATCTCGACGTCGACGAGGGCACCCGACTCGGTTTCGAAGAGGACGAGCTGCGGGTCGTTCATACTGGCCGGGGCGTACGACGTCGCGGCCGGCTTGTGCACGGTGACCGCGGTGATCTCCTGGTCCAGGAGCCAGCGGGTCACGTCCGTCTCGTGCACCACCGAGTCGTTGATGAGCATCTCCTCGGTGAACCCCGCCGGCATGGCCGGGTTGCGATGCCGTTGGTGCAGCATCAGCGTCCTGCCCAGATCCCCCCGGGCGAGGAGTCGCCTGAGCTCCATGTACTCGGCGTCGTACCGCCGCATGAAGCCCACCTGGACGCGCCGGTGCCCGAGCCGCTGTTCCGCCTCCAGGACACGCAGGGCGGAGGCCGCGTCGGGGGTGAGCGGCTTCTCGCACAGCACCGGCAGGTCACGGCCGAGGGCTTCGAGCAGGGCCGCCTCGTGGGCGGGCCCGGGGGAGGCGAGGAGCACGGCGTCCACGTCCTGCGCCGCCATGGCGGCCGCGGGTTCGGTGTACGCCGTGCAGCCCTCGATCCCGTCCGCGAGCGTCCTGGCACGCTCCGCCTCGATGTCCACGACGGCGGTCACGCGAGCCCCGCTGACGACCTGGTGGATTCGGCGCACATGGTCTGCGCCCATCTTCCCGGTGCCGACGACGGCTATACCAAGGGCTTGCTGGGATGTCATGTTCTGCTGTCTCCGCTGCTGTGGGAAGTCAGGTCGTGTGCGGTGCGCCGCCGACCTGGAGGCTCTCCTCTTCGGGGAGTTCCTCGGTGTCGACTCCGCGGACCTGGGAGAGTTCGTGTTTGAGGGCGGCGAGTTCGGCGCCGCCGGCCATGTGGTTGGTGAGCTCTTCGAGGGTGATGTCGGCGCGTTCGGCGGAGAGTTCGAGGGTGCCCAGGCGCAGGACGCTGAAGTGGTCGCCGACCATGTAGGCGTGGTGGGGGTTGTGGGTGATGAAGATGACGCCGAGGCCGCGTTCGCGGGCGGCGGCGATGTACTTCAGCACGACGCCGGACTGTTTGACGCCGAGGGCGGCGGTGGGCTCGTCGAGGATGAGGACGCGGGCGCCGAAGTAGACGGCGCGGGCGATGGCCACGCACTGGCGCTGGCCGCCGGAGAGGGTGCCGATGGGCTGGTCGAGGTCGTCC
>NZ_BCFL01000023.1:0-284634 GCF_002217755.1 Streptomyces hyaluromycini
AGTGGGCACCGACCACGCCAGGCACCCGGATCCGGCAAGTCACGGACGCCCCCGCGCAACCCGACGGCGCCCGGCCCGGAACGGGGCATCCGTAACCCGTGTGCCGCCCGTGACAGAAGGGCCGACCGGCCCCGAACAGGTGACCATCGGCACCTGCTCCGGGGCGGGGGCGGGGAGAGACTGGGCCCAGGAGCGGCACCGATCCCCCGCGGCGTCGCTCCGCCCGGGGCACCGACACCGACTCACAGAGACCTGCCATGGCCGACGACGACCGCACGTACGCTGCACCGCCCGCACGCCGGAGCATCGAGCTCGGCAGCGCCGAGGCGCTGCGGCTGCTGGGCAGCGTGTCGCTGGGGCGCATCGTCTTCACCCGGCAGGCGCTGCCCACCGTCCGCCCGGTGAACCATGTTCTGGTGGACGGCGCCATCGTCGTCCGCACCCACGAGCGGGCGGCCCTCACCTCGCACACCCGGCAGGCCCACGGCACGGGGGTCGTCGTCGCCTACGAGGCGGACGACATCGACCCGGTCACCCACCTCGGCTGGAGCGTGGTGGTCACCGGCTACGCCCACCTGGTCACCGACCCGCTCGAACTCGCCCGCTACGAGGCGCTGTCGCTTCCCTGGGTGGACCTGACCATGGAACACACGGTCCGTATCCGCCCCGATCTGGTGACGGGCATCGCCCTGACCGTGGGCGACCAGGCTGACGCCACCTGATCCGGCGAGGGGTACGGCAGAAGGTCAGGAGATCGGATCCAGGCCGTACTGGGAGCGGCCGCCGGTCAGTTCGCGTCCGGTGACCAGCTCCGGCTCGATGCGGACGAAGACCTCCCGCGGGGACGGCACCCAGGACCTGGGGCCGTCACGGACGAGCCGTTCGTGTTCGCCGGGGTCGCCGACCACGGTCGCGCGGCCGGTCACGACGACGCTCCAGCCGGCGTGCGCGACGGCGTCGACCTCGTCGGCCTCGAAGGCGACGACGGCACCGTCGATGGCCCGCACCAGCTCCGAGGCCTCGGACGTGCGCAGCACCACCGCGCCGTCGCGGTCCAGACCGAAGTTGACGGGCAGCACGGCCGGCAGCGCCCGGCGCGTGTGGACGATACGGCCGACCGGCACCCCGGCGAGCAGCCTCAGGCACTCCCGCCGGTCGAGTTCACGGAATCCGTCGTTGGCATACATCGGCCGTCTCGTCTCCCACGTCTCTCACGTCGTACTGCTGGGGGTGCCGTCGGTCTTCGCCGGCCGGCGGCAGTTATCGGGCGCATCGGGACGCGCTGAGGTGCGCTGGGGTGCGCTGCCCGGGGTCTCGGCGGGCGAAGGCCTTCACCTCCTTGCCGGGACCGGAGGCCGACGTCGCCGATGTCGTTGGTGTCGACGGCGTGGCCGGTGGCGCCGGTGCGCCCCGCAGATCCAGCTTGTCCCGGCTCGGTGCGGTGCGCTTGGGCCGTCCGGCCCCGGTCACCCGCCGGACGGGCCCTCGCCCGCCGGAACACGGCGAAGACGGGCCGTTCGGTCCTGCCGCCAGGGAGCCGAGGGGGCCGAACGGCCCTTCCGCGCGACCCGCCTGCTGGACTTCGCTCTGTCCATGGCCGACAACCACACGAGGTCCGTGACGTACCGCACGGCCCGTACCGACGGCGGCGCCACCGTCGTCACCCTGCACGGCGAACTCGACCTCCTGGCGGTTCCGGCCCTCTCCGCGGCCCTCGACGACCTGACGTCCGGTGCGGAGCCCGATCTCGTGCTCGATCTGGGTCCCGTCTCGTTCATCGACTGCTCCGGCCTCAGCCTCCTGTGCCGGGCCCGCAACCGGGTCCGGTACCGCGTCGGCAGACTGCGGCTGGTCACACCGGACGACGACCTCCCCCGGCTGCTGCGCTGCACGGGGCTGGGCGACGCCTTCGAGCTGTATCCCGGCCTCCCCGAGGCCCTCGCCGGCAAGGACGCGCCAGGAGCGGTTGCCTGACCATGCCCCGCCTGCTGCCGGCGGCCGGCGGGGGCCGGGCGGTCAGCCGTTCCAGGTCCAGTCGGCGACCTCGGGCAGGTCGGTGCCGTGGGCGCGGATCCAGGCCTGGTGGCGGGTGCGGGCGTCGGCCATCTGCTGGCGTACACCGGCCGCGCGGACGGCGAGGCCCGGGACCCGGTCGATGACGTCCATGACCAGCCGGTAGCGGTCCAGGTCGTTGCGCACGACCATGTCGAACGGCGTGGTCGTGGTCCCCGACTCCTTGTAGCCGCGCACGTGCAGGTTCTGGTGGCCGGTACGGCGGTAGGCCAGGCGGTGGATCAGCCAGGGATAGCCGTGGTACGCGAAGATCACCGGCTTGTCGGTGGTGAACAGGCCGTCGTACTCGAACTCGCTCATCCCGTGCGGGTGTTCCTCCTTCGGGAGCAGCCTCGTCATGTCGACGACGTTGACCACCCGAACGGCCAGTTCGGGGAGGTTACGACGCAACAACTGAGCCGCGGCCAGCACCTCCTGGGTGGGCACGTCACCGGCACAGGCCAGCACGACGTCGGGCTCGCGGGAGCCGTTCTCGGTGCCGGCCCACTCCCAGATCCCGGCGCCGCGGGCGCAGTGGACACGGGCCTGGTCCATGGACAGCCAGTCGAAGCAGGGTTGCTTGCCCGCCACGATCACGTTCACGTAGTCCCGGCTGCGCAGCGCGTGGTCGGCGACGGAGAGCAGGGTGTTGGCGTCCGGCGGGAGGTAGACGCGGACGACCTCGGGGCTCTTGTTGAGGACGTGGTCGACGAAACCGGGGTCCTGGTGCGAGAAGCCGTTGTGGTCCTGCCGCCAGACATGGGACGTGAGCAGGTAGTTGAGGGAGGGGATGGGCGCCCGCCAGGACAACTGCCTTGAGGTCTTCAGCCACTTGATGTGCTGGTTGACCATCGAGTCGACGATGTGCACGAACGCCTCGTAGCAGGAGAACAACCCGTGCCGGCCGGTCAGCAGATAGCCCTCCAGCCAGCCCTGGCAGAGATGTTCGGACAGGATCTCCATCACCCGGCCGTGGTGTTCGAGGTGCTCGTCCACCGGAAGCCGCTCCGCCTGCCAGGCCTTGCCGCTGACGTCGACGACGGCCTGGAGCCGGTTGGAGGCGGTCTCGTCCGGGCCGACCAGCCGGAAGTCCCGGCGCAGCCGCGTGTCCTTCATGACCCGGGCCAAAAAGTCGCCCAGAACCCGGGTCGGCTCATGCAGGGTCGTGCCCGGCTTGTCGACGGGGACGGCGAACTCGTCGAGGTCGGCCAGCGGCAGGTCACGGACGAGCAGCCCGCCGTTGGCATACGGACTCGCGCCCAGCCGCAGGTCACCCTCGGGGACACAGGCGAGCACGTCGGCGACCGGCCTCCCGTCAGGGCCGAAGAGCTCCTCGGGCCGGTACGAGCGCAGCCACGCCTCCAGCTGCCGCAGATGCCCGGGATTCTCACGGACCCCGGCCAGCGGCACCTGGTGGGCCCGCCAGGTGCCCTCGACGGGCACGCCGTCCACCTCCGCAGGGCCTGTCCACCCCTTCGGCGTGCGCAGCACGATCACCGGCCAGTGCACGCGCTCGGTGACACCGTCCTCGCGTGCCGAGCGCTGCATGACGGCGATCCGGTCCAGCGCGTCGTCCATCGCCACCGCCATGGCGCGGTGGACCTCGATCGGGTCGTCGCCCGTGACGTGAATCGGGTCGTGGCCGTATCCCCGGAGCAGCGAGTCGAGTTCGGCCTCGGGGAGGCGGGAGAGGACGGTCGGGTTGGCGATCTTGTAGCCGTTGAGGTGCAGGATCGGCAGGACGGCACCGTCGTGGACCGGGTCGAGGAACTTGTTGGAGTGCCAGGACGCGGCCAGCGGCCCCGTCTCCGCCTCGCCGTCGCCGATCACGCAGGCCACCAGCAGGTCCGGGTTGTCCAGGGCGGCGCCGTAGGCGTGCGCGAGGGAGTAGCCGAGCTCGCCGCCCTCGTGGATGGAGCCGGGCGTCTCGGGGGCCACGTGGCTGGGCACACCGCCGGGGAAGGAGAACTGCCGGAACAGCCGCCCCATCCCCTCCCCGTCCCGGGACACGTCGGGGTAGGTCTCGCTGTAACTGCCCTCCAGCCAGGAGTTGGCCAGCACGGACGGACCCCCGTGGCCCGGCCCCCATACGCACAGCGCGTCCAGGCCGCGCGCTTTGATCACCCGGTTGAGGTGGGTGTACACCAGGTTCAGGCCCGGCGAGGTGCCCCAGTGGCCCAGCAGCCGGGGCTTGATGTGCTCGGGGCGCAGCGGCTCGGTCAGCAGCGGGTTCGACATCAGATAGATCTGACCCGCGGCGAGGTAGTTGGCGGCACGCCAGTGCGCGTCCAGGGTGCGCAGTTCCGCATCGGACAGTACGGTGGCGTCCTGGTGTTCGACCTTGGACATCGGATGGCTCCATGGGTAGGTCATCGGGCGGTGGAGGCGGCATGGCCGGCAAGAAGGCGGCGGAGCTGCCGCGCAAGGTGTACGAGGCGGAATTGCTTCGCTTGCAGACCGAGTTGGTGAAGCTGCAGGAGTGGGTGCGGGCCACGGGCGCCCGCCTTGTAGTGATCTTCGAGGGGCGGGACGCGGCCGGCAAAGGCGGCACGATCAAACGGGTGACCGAGCACCTCAATCCGCGTATCGCCCGGATCGCGGCGCTGCCGAAACCCACCGAGCGCGAGCGCGGCCAGTGGTACTTCCAGCGGTACGCGGAGCATCTCCCGGCGGCCGGGGAGATCGTGCTGTTCGACCGGTCCTGGTACAACCGGGCCGGCGTCGAGCACGTGATGGGCTTCTGTACGAGGGAGGAGTACCAGCTCTTCCTTCGGCACTGCCCGATCTTCGAGCGGATGCTGGTGGAGTCCGGGATCCTGCTGCGCAAGTACTGGTTCTCGGTGAGCGACACCGAGCAGCAGGACCGGTTCCGCAAGCGCCTCGACGATCCGCTGCGGCGCTGGAAGCTCTCGCCGATGGACCTGGAGTCGATCACCCACTGGGAGGCCTACTCCCGGGCCAAGGACGAGATGCTGGTCCACACCGACGTCACCGAGGCGCCCTGGTACCTCGTGGAGAGCGACGACAAGCGCCGGGCCCGGCTGAACATGATGGCCCACCTGCTGTCGACCGTGCCGTACCACGACGTGCCGCCGCCGGTGCTGGAACTCCCGAAGCGGCCGTCGTCGACCGGCTACGAACGCCCGCCGCGGGATCTGCAGACCTACGTCCCCGACCACGCGGCGAGCCTCTGAGCAGCCGCTCACCGCGGTCACGGCGGCGGTCGCGGCGGCGGTCCAGGGCCGGCCGGCGGACGGCAGGCGGAAGCCGGAGCTCCGGTGCGGGGGCTCGTGCATTGCCATGCCGGTCAATCCCTTCGGGGCGTCGGGGACGGTGCGTGCGATTCCTGACGCCCCTCACTGTGGTGGCGCGGGCCCGCGCGCGCCGGGTGCCGAAGGTCGGTACCCGTTGGGCTGAACGGCCCTGACCGCGAGGCCTGTTGGACGTGCACACGGCGCGTGCCTCGCGGTCCGGCGGGGACCGATGGATTCTGGGATCACCGGAGGAGAGGCGGCGCATGACCCACGGCAGAGGCGGACAACCGGGGTGGCATGGGCTCGTGCCCGGACTCGTCTCGCTGCTCGGCTACCGGCGCGCCTGGCTGAAGGGCGACCTGCTGGCCGGGGTGACCGTCGCCGCGTACCTGGTGCCGCAGGTCATGGCGTACGCCGGGGTGGCCGGGCTGCCCCCGGTCGCCGGCCTGTGGGCGATCCTGCCCGCCCTGGCCCTGTACACGGTGTTCGGCTCCTCACGGCTGCTGTCGGTCGGCCCGGAGTCGACCACCGCGCTGATGACGGCCACCGTGGTCGCCCCGCTCGCCACCGGCGACCCCGGCAGGTACGCCGTGCTGGCGGCCGCCCTCGCCGCCGCGGTCGGCCTGCTCTGCCTGATCGCGCGGGCGGTCCGCCTGGGCTTTCTGGCGGACCTGCTCTCCCGCCCCGTCCTGATCGGCTACCTGGCCGGCGTGGCCCTGATCATGGTGGTGGACCAGCTGCCCAAACTCACCGGAGTGCCGGTTGCGGGAACCGAGTTCTTCCGGCAACTCTGGTCGTTCTTCACACACTTGGGCGAAGCCCAGTCGGCGACCGTGATCTTCGCGGCGGCGACGCTGCTCTTTCTCCTGGTCGTCACGCGGTACTTCCGGGCGCTCCCCGGCCCGCTGCTGGCCGTGGTCCTGGGCACGGCGGCCGTGGTGGCGTTCGACCTCGACGGCCGCTACGGCATCCGGGTCATCGGCACGGTCCCGGCGGGTGTGCCCGCCCTCGCCGTACCGGACCTGACCGAGCTGCCGCGCCTGGTCCTGCCCGCGCTCGGCGTCCTCCTGGTGGCGTACACGGACTTCATCCTCACCGCTCGCGCGTTCGCCGGCAAAGGCCCCGCCGACGGCCCCGGACTCGACGCCGACCAGGAGTTCCTGGCCCTCGGCGCGGCCAACCTCGGGGCGAGCGTCCTGCACGGCTTCCCGGTGAGCAGCAGCGCCAGCCGCACCGCCCTGGCCACCTCGGCCGGGGCGCGCAGCCAGGCGTACTCCCTGGTCGCCGGGGCCCTGGTCCTCGCGGTCCTGCTCTTTCTCAGCCCGCTCCTCACCCGGACGCCCGCCGCGGTGCTGGGTGCCCTGGTCGTCTACGCGGCGACCCGCATGACCGACCTCGCCGGTTTCCGCCGTCTGGCCGCCTTCCGCCGCCGCGAACTGCTCCTCGCGCTCGGCTGCCTGGCCGGGGTCCTCGCCCTGGACATCCTGTACGGCGTGCTGGTCGCCGTCGGCCTGTCGGTGGCCGAACTGCTGACCCGGGTGGCCCGCCCGCACGACGCGGTCGAGGGCCTGGTGCCGGGCGTGGCCGGCATGCACGACATCGACGACTACCCGACCGCCCGCACGATCCCCGGCCTCCTGGTCTACCGCTACGACTCGCCCCTGTTCTTCGCCAACGCCGAGAACTTCCACCGCCGGGCCCTGGCCTCCGTCGACGAACAGACGGAGCCCGTCCGCTGGTTCGTGCTCAACACCGAGGCCAACGTGGAGGTCGACATCACCGCCCTCGACGCGGTCGACGCCCTCCGCCGCGAACTGACCGCGCGCGGCGTCGTGTTCGCCCTCGCCCGGGTGAAGCAGGACCTCCTGGACAGCCTGGAGGCGTACGGCCTCGCGGACGCGGTCGGCCACGACCGCATCTTCCCGACCCTGCCGACGGCGGTGACGGCGTACCGCGAGTGGCTGGCGGCACAGCCGGGGCGGTAGGCCGAGGGCGGCGGTGGGAACGACCGTGCGGAAAGCCGGGCACTCACCGGCCCGAAGGCCCCGGCTCAGGGACGTACCGAAGGTCCCGGGCCGACGGGCCGTTCGGCCCATGCCCGGCCCGGCCGCGGCGCCGCACGCTGGCGGTGCCGGCTCGTAGCGACACGTCCCGTCATCCGTCCCGTCCCGGGAGGCTGCCATGAACGTCCCGTCGACCCTCAGCATGCTCCGTGCTCTGCCGGCCGATCAGCAGCGGCAGCTGATGCGTCATGCCCGGGAGGTCTCCTTCCCGCCGGGAACCCGGCTCTTCGAGGAGGGCGGTCACGCCGACCGGTTCTGGATCATCCGCACCGGCCGCATCGAACTCGACATGCGCGTCCCGGGCCGCCGGGCCGCCGTCATCGAGAGCCTCGGACACAATGAACTGGTCGGCTGGTCCTGGCTGTTCGCACCCCCCGTGTGGCACCTGGGTGCCGAGGCCACCACGCCCGTACGCGCCTACGAGTTCGACGCCGCGACCGTCCTGGCCCTGTGCCGGGAGGATCCGGTGCTGGGCAACGCGGTCAGCCAGTGGGTGGGCCAGGTGCTCGCGCACCGCCTGCGCGCGTCCCGCAAACGGCTGCTGGACCTGTACGCCCCGTACGGCGCCGGCGCGAGCGTCTGACGCCGTCCGAGGGGGTGGCGGAGCTGGGATTCGAGCTGACGTCCGACCCTTCCGGGGAGGCAAGTGGGGCCGGTCGGCCCTAGGGCCTGTCTGACAATTCCCGTCTGCCTCGCGACGCCATGCACGCACTCTCGCCGCACCGGGCGCAGACCCAAGTACGTCCAGTACGAGGGCCTACGCCCGGCACGCCGAGAGCACGCACCTGACGCCGCGAGGCCGCCCTCCGGGCGACGACGGGAATTGTCAGACAGGCCCTAGTACAACCGGCGCCGGCGGACAATGATCCTCATGGGGCAGTCCGCAGTCTGCCCGCCGTCCGGGAGCAGCCGGGGACAAGGGGACGTCATGGCAGAGCCACGCACCTTCTCGGAGCAGGACCCGATCCGCGTCTTCCTGCTCGACGACCACGAGGTCGTCCGGCGCGGCATCACCGACCTGCTCGACGCCGAACCCGACATCACCGTCGTCGGCGACGCCGGCACCGTCCAGCACGCCCTCGCCCGCGGCCCCGCCCTGCGCCCGCACGTCGCCGTCCTCGACGTCCGCCTCCCCGACGGCGACGGCATCACCGTCTGCCGCGAACTGCGCGACCAGATGCCCGACCTCGCCTGCCTCATGCTGACGTCGTTCGACGACGAGGACGCCCTCCTCGACGCGATCATGGCCGGAGCCTCCGGCTACGTCCTCAAGCAGATCAAGGGCTCGGACCTGGTCTCGGCGGTCCGCACGGTCGCCTCGGGCCAGTCCATGCTGGACCCCGCGACCACCGCCCGCCTCATGCGCTCCCTCCGCGCCGACCCCGCCGAGACCCCGTCCACGCCCCCCGAACTGGCGAGCCTCTCCCCCCCCCGCGAACGCGACATCCTCGCCCTCATCGGCGACGGCCTCACCAACCGCGAGATCGGCAAGAAGCTCTACCTCTCCGAGAAGACCGTCAAGAACCACATCTCCCGCCTCCTCGCCAAACTCGGCGTCCAACGCCGCGTCCAGGCCGCCGTCCTCGCCACCCACCTCGAACAACCGGACACCCAGGGCCGACCGGCGAAGTAGGGCACCAGGGCCGGCCCCCGCGCCGCCGGGCCGGTTACCCGGGCCTGCCAGGGACTGTCAGGTGGCTTCGTGGCGCGCGGGGCTCGCTCAGGCGGGTCTGGCGCCGGTCCGCCTCGCGGATGCCACGGTCGTGCCGGCCACTGAGATGAGAGCGGCGCTGCTCCGGTCGGCTGCTCCGAGCGACGGCGCACCCACCTGAGGCTCCAGAATAATGCGTGCGGGTGAATTTCGTGCGCCGGCTCGACGCAATGGGCGCCAACGGGCACAGAGCCAACTTCGCAGGAGAAGCCCATGCCCCCCCGGACGGCCGCCCAAGCGCACCGCACGTACCACCCACGCGACGCCGCGGAGCTGGTGGGGTCGCCACTGGAAAGGCATCTCGGCCTTGCTTTCCGCGATTACCGTCGCAAGTCTGAGCCCATTGATCGTCGAAGCAATCCGCGGAGGCACCAGAGCATTCAAGGACGGCAACAAGAATCCGTTCTCGTGGACAACACAGGTAAACGCGCCGGAGGACGCCGCGTGCAGCAATGCCGTCGTGATCCCCCATGCACACGCCTCTGCACCATCATGGAACGACTGGGATGCCTGGGTGAAACGTGAGGGCGGCGTTCACGCCGACAGAGTCGTTGTCCGGGTCGCCCTGAAGGACGCCCAGAGGTGCCGCATACAACCCCGACGGCGGATGCGGAGGCCTGACAGCGAGATATTTCGGAGTGAATCTTGACAACCGAAATCCAACCGTAGAAACGAAGGCAGGCATCGATGGCAGTCCTGCCGTCAAATTTCCCTATGTAGTCTCCTCGACCGAACCTGAAGTTTTCCTGGTCGCCGTCGAGACCAGGAAATGTGATTGCGAATTTCATCTGGACCTCGACTGGACCAGCGGAGACCGCGAGGGGACCGCCCGGATCCATGACGGAAAGAATCCGTTCCACGTCGTCGGAACGGAGAATCTCCCGACGCACCTCCGGTGGGGCTGAGCATCCGTTCACGCCGGCCGAGCGTTCGAGCCGGGCGGATGCTGTACCTGCGCCCTGAAGACCGGTACCGAAGAGGCTCGTCGAGGGCTCCGACGGCCCGGCCCGCCGCACAATGGTGGCGACCGGGTCCGAGACCTCCGAGTCCGAGTGAAGGTGTCCAGGGAGGGCGTGCCATGACGGAGAACACGGGCGGGGCCGACGCCGAGCGGCTGCGGCTGGCGGAGGCCGACGCCGGCCGGGTGCCGTGGCGGCGGTGGGGGCCGTATCTCAGTGAGCGCCAGTGGGGCACGGTCCGCGAGGACTACAGCCCCGCCGGCGACGCCTGGTCGTACTTCACACACGACCAGGCCCGCTCCCGTGCCTACCGCTGGGGCGAGGACGGCATCGCGGGCGTCAGCGACGACAAGCAGCGGCTGTGCTTCGCGCTCGCGCTGTGGAACGGCCGCGACCCGATCCTCAAGGAGCGGATGTTCGGCCTCACCAACGCCGAGGGCAACCACGGCGAGGACGTCAAGGAGTACTACTTCTATCTCGACTCGACGCCGACCCATTCGTACCTGAAGTTCCTCTACAAGTACCCGCAGGCGGAGTTCCCCTACGACGAGCTCGTGACCGTCAACCGTGACCGCGGGCGCGGCGACTTCGAGTACGAGCTGCTGGACACCGGTGTCTTCGACGAGGACCGCTACTTCGACGTGTTCGTGGAGTACGCGAAGGCCGGTCCCGAGGACCTGCTCGTCGAGATCACCGCGCACAACCGCGGCCCCGACGAGGCCACGCTGCATCTGCTGCCGACGCTGTGGTTCCGGCACACCTGGTCGTGGGCGGGCGGCACCGCGGTGCCCGGCCTGCGGCACACGGACGGCGCGATCCTCGCCGACCACGAGGAACTCGGCACCCACCGGCTGTACTTCGCGGGTGAGACGGAGACCCTCTTCACCGAGAACGACACCGACAACGAGCGGATCTTCGGCAGCCCCAACGCCACCCCCTATGTCAAGGACGGCATCGGCCGGTACGTCGTCCACGGCGAGACCGGCGCCGTCAACCCCGGGCACACCGGCACCAAGGCGTCCGTCCACCATGTGCTCAACGTGCCCGCCGGTGACAGCGCCACCGTCCGGCTGCGTCTGACGCGCGATGAACTCGCCGACCCCTGGGGTGAGTTCGCTCAGGTGCTGGACGCACGCCGGGCCGAGGCCGACTCCTTCTTCGAGGGCGTCGTCCCGGACGGCCTCGGCGCGGACGAGCGGCGGCTGGTACGGCAGGCACTGGCCGGGATGCTGTGGAGCAAGCAGTACTACTACCTCGACGTGGAGCGGTGGCTCGCCGAGCACGGCGTCGATCCGCTCGCCGCCGACCCGCGCGTCCGCAACAGCGCCTGGTACCACATGGTCAACGACGAGATCATGTCGATGCCGGACACCTGGGAGTACCCGTGGTTCGCGGCCTGGGACCTCGCCTTCCACACCATCGCGCTGTCCATGGTCGACATCGGCTTCGCCAAGTCGCAGCTGGAGCTGCTGCTGCGCCGCCTGTATCTGCATCCCAACGGCCAGATCCCGGCGTACGAGTGGAACTTCGGCGACGTCAACCCGCCGGTGCACGCCTGGGCCGTCCTCTTCGTCTACGAACTGGAGAAGCACCGCACGGGCCGCGGTGACCGCGCCTTCCTGGAGAACGCCTTCCAGAAACTGATGAAGAACCTCTCCTGGTGGCTGAACCGGAAGGACGTCGACGGCAACAACGTCTTCCAGGGCGGGTTCCTCGGCCTGGACAACATCGGGGTCTTCGACCGCAGCGCCCCGCTGCCCACCGGCGGCCACCTCGACCAGGCCGACGGCACCGCCTGGATGGCTCTGTACTGCCAGAACCTGCTGGAGATCGCGGTCGAGCTGGCCGCCGACAACCCGGTGTACATCGAGCAGGCCCAGACGCTGTTCGAGCACTTCGCGTGGATCGCCGTCGCCATGAACCGCATCGGCAAGGACAACGCGAGTCTGTGGGACGAGGAGGACGGCTTCTTCTACGACGTGCTGCGGCTGCCCGACGGCAGCGCGACCCCGCTGCGGGTGCGCTCCCTGGTCGGTCTGATCCCGCTGGTCGCGACCAGTGTGGTCGGCGCCTGGACCGACCGCCGGTTCCCCGAACTCGTCGAGGGGGCAAAGGAGTTCGTGCGACGGCATCCGGCCGTCGAGGGCCTGGTCGCCTCCCGTCCCGTCCTCGGGTCCGGCGCGGAGGGGCGGCACCTGTTCGCGCTGTTCGACGAGGAGCGGCTGCGCCGGATCCTGGCCCGCATGCTCGACGAGGAGGAGTTCCTCGGCCCGCACGGCATCCGCTCCCTGTCCCGCCACCATGCGGCGCACCCCTACACGTTCGAGGTGCACGGGGAGACGTACGGCGTCGGCTATCTGCCCGCCGAGTCCGACTCTGGCATGTTCGGCGGGAACTCCAACTGGCGCGGCCCGGTGTGGTTCCCGGTCAACATCCTGCTGGTCCGCGCCCTGCTGAACCTGCACGCCTACCACGGTGACGGCTTCACCGTGGAGTGCCCGACCGGCTCCGGACGGCAGCTGAACCTGTACGAGGTCGCCCGCGAGATCTCCGGCCGGCTCACCTCGACCTTCCTGAGCAACGACGACGGCCACCGACCGGTGCACGGCTCCCAGCCCAAGTTCGCCAAGGACCCGCACTGGAAGGACCTGATCCTGTTCTACGAGTACTTCCACGGCGACAACGGCGCCGGTCTCGGCGCCTCCCACCAGACCGGCTGGACCGGGCTTGCCGCGGTCACCGCCACCCTGTTCCATGTCGTCGGCGCGGGAGACTGGGGCGCCCTGCGCGAGGAGCCGCTGTCATGACGGTGATCTACGAGATCAACACCCTGGTGTGGCTGGGCGAGTTGAGCGGACGGTACGGGCGTCCTGTCACCCTCGGGGACGTTCCCGGCGAGGTCTGGGACGAGGTCGCACGGCCGGGCATCGACACCGTCTGGCTGATGGGCGTCTGGCAGCGCAGCCCGGCCGGGCTGCGGATCGCCCTGCACAACGAGGAGTTGCTCGCCTCCTTCCGCGAGGCGCTGCCCGACCTCACCGAGGCCGACATCGCCGGATCCCCGTACTGCGTAAGGGACTACGTGGTCGACGACGCCCTCGGCGGTCCGGAGGGGCTGGCCGCGGCCAGGGCCGGACTCGCCGCGCGCGGAGTACGGCTGATCCTGGACTACGTCCCCAATCACGTCGCCCCCGACCACCCCTGGCTCGCCGAACGGCCGGACTGCCTGGTCCAGGGCACACCGGACGACCTGGCCCGCGCGCCGGAGGCGTTCCTGGAGGCCGGCGGGACGGTGTTCGCCCGGGGCCGTGACCCCTACTTCCCGCCCTGGCCGGACGTGGTCCAGCTGAACGCCTTCAGCGAGCGGCTCCGGGAAGCGACGGTCGACACGCTGGTGTCGATCGGCGACCAGGCCGACGGCGTGCGCTGCGACATGGCGATGCTGCCGATGAACGACGTGTTCGCCAAGACCTGGGGCGACCGGGCGGGGCAGGTCCCCGCCCTGGACTTCTGGCCGTACGTCATCCGCCGGGTGCGGGAGCGCCACCCCGGTCTCCTCTTCGTCGCGGAGGCGTACTGGGATCTCGAAGGGGCCCTCCAGCAGCAGGGCTTCGACCACTGCTACGACAAGCGGCTCTACGACCGTCTGGTCCACGAGGACGCCGGCTCCGTCCGCGCCCATGTGCAGGCCGGTCTCGGCTACCAGCGCGGACTCGTCCGGTTCCTGGAGAACCACGACGAACCCCGGGCCGCCGCCACCCTGCCGGGCGACAGGGAACGGGCGGCCGCCGTGGCCGTGGCCACCCTGCCCGGCGCGACCCTCTGGCACGAGGGCCAGTTCGAGGGCCGCCGGGTGCGCCCGCCCGTGTTCCTCTCGCGCCGGCCCGAGGAACCGGCCGATGTGTCCCTGCGCGACTTCCACACCCGTCTCGTGGCCGCCGTGGCCCCCGTACGCGACGGTGACTGGGAGCTGCTGGACTGCACCGGCTGGCCGGACAACGACACCCACCGCAACCTGCTCGCCTGGTCCTGGACCACCGCCCGGGAACGCACCCTGGTGGTGATCAACTACTCGGGGCAGCCCGCCCAGGGGCGGGTTCCCCTGCCCTGGGACGAGTTGCGCGGGCGCTCCTGGCGACTGACCGGGCTGCTGGACGACAGCGGCTACGACCGGGCGGGCGACGAACTGGTCGACCCGGGCCTGTTCGTGGCGCTGGACCCCTGGGGCCGGCACCTGCTCTCGCTCCCCCGGTAGCCGACGGACGGCCCTCGGGGCGGAGCTTCAACTTCGCCCACTCTCGCACCAGTTTCCGTCGCTCGAACGAACGAAGGGTGCAGCTATTCGACCATCATGCGTCAGACACGGAGACGCGGTCCCGGCGCCGCTCCCCTCGGCCTACGGTCCGTGCATCGGACGGGGACGTCGAGAGCCGGTCCCGTCGCAACCGACACCCGAAGGGGAGGCGCCGTCATGGCGAGCGTGGAAGTGTCGATGAAGGAAATGATGACCGCGGTCGAGGGGGCTCTGGGAGTCGCGGTCGTCGACTACACCAGCGGCATGGCGCTGGGAACGATGGGCGGGGGCAAGGACCTCGACCTGACGATCGCCGCGGCCGGGAACACGGACGTCATCCGGGCCAAGGTGCGCACGATGGAACAGCTGGGCCTCAAGAGCCGGATCGAGGACATCCTCATCACCCTCGAACGGCAGTATCACCTCATCCGTCTGATCACCGGCCGCAGCGGGAACGGGCTGTTCCTCTACCTGGTTCTGGACAAGGAGCGCTCGAACCTCGCCATGGCCCGTCACCAGCTCAAGCGGGTCGAGGAACAGCTCGAGGTCTAGGGGCGATCCGGAGTCCGGGGTTTCGTGCGCCCACAATGTGAAAACTTCTTCAAGTGACCACATCAGCATGATTCCAATTCATGCCTGCACAGGGCCCCGGGCGGCAAGGATCGGCTGTGACAGGCCGATGCGGCGGTGTCGCAAGGCACCGCCGCACCCCGACATCCCCTCCCGATCCGACCGGCAGAGAGCGAGCGGTCATGCAAGTCCCCCTCTACCAGGCCAAGGCGGACTTCTTCCGCATGCTCGGGCACCCCGTACGGATCAGGGTCCTGGAACTGCTCCAGCACGGGCCGGTCCCGGTACGAGACCTGCTCGCCGACATCGAGATCGAGCCGTCCAGCCTTTCGCAGCAGTTGGCCGTCCTTCGCCGGTCCGGCATCGTGGTGTCCATCCGGGAGGGTTCCACCGTCAGCTACGCACTGGCCGGCGGCGATGTCGCCGACCTCCTGCGGGCGGCCCGCCGTATCCTCACCGAGCTGCTCAACGGGCAGAACGTGCTCCTCGCCGAACTGCGGCAGGCCGACGCGTCCGCCTCGCCCCTGTCCGCCGGCAACCCGGTGAGTTCAAGGATGGTCAAGTGACTCGCGCAGGTCGAGTCCCATGGGATTGTCGAAGGGAATGTCGCCTTCGCGCACCACGGCGTGCGTCAGCGGGCGCAGGAGCCGGGTGAGTTCGTCGGTCTCGCTGGTGGTCAGCGCCTCGTAGGCGGTGGCCGCCAGTCGGTCGGTTCGTTCCTCGATCTGCTCCTTGAGCCGGTGTCCGCGCCGGGACAGCTGGTCGTCCTCCAGGAGCCCTCTCTGTCGGAGGGCGTCCTGTCTCGATGTCCACTCCGCTTCGTCGAAGTCGCGTGCCGGCCTGTAGACATCGAGCGGGATCCCGCTCGCGGTCGCGTGGAGGACGTGTGACTCGCGGCCGGCGATCCCGGCGGCGACCAGAGCCGCGACATGACCGTCGCCGCGGTGTTCACGAAGAAGCGTCGCGGCGTGCCACAGCTGGGCAAGGGGCTCCTGAGGCACCGGCAGGGAGCGGTTGGCGGCGAAGAGGGCGCGGCCTTCGAAGGGAGCCGATCGAGCGGCACGCAAGGCGAGCTCTGCCGCCCTGGCCACCTCCGCGCCGTCGGCTGCGGGGCCGAGTGCCCGGCGAAGCGCACGTACCGATCCTCGTACCCGCGCTTCGAGGGCCTCGTTCGGCGGAGCGAAGCTCCAGGCCGCCGACAGGGCGCGGCTCACCCGCTCGTAGGCGAAGTTGTAGAAGAGCGCATGCACCACGTCGGCTCCGGCACTGCCCAGGGGAGCGGCCCGTCCGGCGAAGTAGCCCATCCAGAAACCGCGGTAACCCGCGGCCCTGAACTCCTCCAACGGCTCCGGAGCGAAGTAGACGACGGCGTGGATCGGCTCTAGCAGCCGCCACAGGTCCCGGGCGACGCCACCCCGGGCCGGCCTCGATGCTGGTACTGACATGGCACCCTTCTACGCCTCGATCGGGGGCTGTGTCCCGCGGATCAGGGGGCGCTTCTCATCCTGAGCAGGTTGTACTCGTCGCGGCGGCCGCACATCCCGAACCCCCCGAGCCGCGTGGGCGCGGTCTCGTACGCGGTCGCCTCGCCGAGGTACGCCGGCTCGCCGGCCAGCAGCGCGTCGAGCTGGGCGCCGGTGCGCTCGGCGGCGGCCAGCGCACCGGCCCGCCACAGTTCGCGCCAGCGCGGCACCTTCGCACGCACCAGCCGGGCGGCGGCCCGCTGGAACTCGGCGTACGGTCCGTCGTCCCCGGCGACCAGCGCCTCGCGCAGGCCGAGGTAGCCCTCGACGGCGAGGTCCCGGCGCCTGAGGGCGGCTTCCTCGGCCTCGATTCCCGTACCGGGTGGCAACGTTGCCACGGCCGCGTACCGCTCCGGGTCGGCGAGGACCTCGGGCGGGAAGGTGAAGACGGCGTCCCCGGCTTCCGGCAGCCCGCTGTTCTGCATCAGCACGGTGATACGCAGATCGCCGCCCTGCACCATCCGGTGCACGGTGCCCGGGGTGAACCAGGCGACGGATCCGGGCTCCAGCGGGATGTCCCGGTAGCCGTCCGGGCTGAGGGTCTGCACGGCACCCCGGCCGCCGGTGACGACGTACGCCTCCGTGCACACCAGATGCAGATGCGGGCTGCCGCCGCAGACGCCGTCGGCGGCCTCCCAGTCGTAGGCGCTGAGGTGGGACAGGCCGATGGCACCGGGGAGCGGGTGCGGGAGGGCGGGCTTGGGGGTGTTCACCACGGCAGGCCCTCCAGGTGCGCGGCGACGCGGTCGGCGTCCCAGGCGCCGTCGGCGAAGACGATCCGGTAGCGGTAGGCGAAGGACTCGCCCGGCGACAGTTCGAACTCCTCGAAGAACGCCCAGGAGAACGCGGCCGTGGGGATCGGTTCGGCGCGCACGAACCAGTGCGACTCGTGGATCGGCGTCCGTCCGTCGAGGTTCTCGGGGGCGTGGGCGAAGACGATCGTGGAGTGCCCGTCCGCCTCGTCGTGCTCGGCGGTGTACGCCAGCCAGGGGCCCTGGGTGCCCATCAGCTTCTCGGCACCGGTGACGGAGTCCGGGCCGAACGCGGTCCCGCCGGTGAAGTCACGGGGCCCGCGCCACTGCAGTCCGGTGTAGCCGGCCATCTCGCGGCCTTCGGTGGTGGGGGAACCGAAGGTCAGCGGCTCGGCGCGGACGTTGGTGAGATGGATCGACCAGTCGAGCGCCCAGGCGCCGGCCCCCTCGTCGACGAAGTGGACGGTGAGCCCGCGCACCTCCCGCGCCCACTCGGCGCCGCCGTTCTCCACCCAGGTCAGCCGCTCGGTGAAGGCGAACCGGTCGTCCGCGACGGCGAACTCGGTGAAGCCGTCGTGCCGCATCGAGCCGACGCGCTCCGGCAGCACCTGGTAACCCTGGCCGTGGACATAGGTGTTGCCGCCCCAGAAGTTCTGCCCGGACAGATGGCTGGCCGTCATCTGGAGGCCCTTGTGCCAGCGGTGGTCGCTCGGCCGGTAGCCGGTGACGGTCCGGCCCGCGAGGGTGCGCACCGGGTGGGCGTACGGCTTGCGCGCCTCGTACGCCTCGGGGTCGGGGCGGTAGACGTAGCGGAGGATCTCGGTGCCGTCCGGTACCGCGACGGCGATGTGCTCGCCGTGGACGTGGCTGACGCGGATCCTCATGCGCGCTCCTCGGTGGGGGCCCAGTGGGGGTGGTCGCCGTGCATGGCTGCGTAGTAGGGGTCGCCGGGGCCGATCTCGCCCGCGTGCACGGGGCGGCCCGTGAACGCCGACTTGTAGAGCGCGGCGGCGAATTCGAGGGTGGCGCGGGCGTCCGGGCCGCTGCCCGGCGGCCTTGCGCCGTTGTCGAGGGCGTCGAGGAGGGCGCCGAGCTGGGCGGTGTGCGAGCTGGGCACGTCCGCGTCGGGGGTACGCCAGGCGGCGGCGCGGTCGGCGGGGACGTGCGGGGCCGGGGTGTAGACCCAGTCCTCGTTGCGGTGCCCGTAGAGGTGGGTGAGCTCGACGGTGGCGTCCGCGCAGTCGACGCGGATGCGGCTCACCTCGTGCGGGGACAGCACGCTGTTGACAACGGTGGCGAGCGCGCCGTTCGCGAAGCGGACGAGGGCGGTGGAGACGTCCTCGCTCTCGGTGTCGTGGACCAGGCGGGCCGCCATGGCCCGGATCTCCGTCCACGGGCCGAGCAGGTGCAGCAGCAGGTCGTACTGGTGGATGCCGTGACCCATGGTCGGGCCGCCGCCCTCGCCGGCCCAGGTGCCGCGCCACGGTACGGCGTAGTAGGCGGCGTCCCGGTGCCAGGTGGTCTGGCAGTGCGCGACCAGCGGGGCGCCCAGCGCGCCGCCGGTGATCAGCTCGCGGGCGTGCACGGCGCCGGAGCCATAGCGGTGCTGGAAGACTACGGGGGCGTAGCCGCCGGAGGCCTCCTCGGCGGCGGCGATCTCGTCATACTCGGCGAGGGACAGGCACAGGGGCTTCTCGCACAGCACCCAGGCACCTGCCTTGAGCGCGGCGACCGTCTGCTCGCGGTGCAGTGAGGGGGGTGTGCCGATGAGGACGAGGTCGGGGTGTACGGCGTCCAGCAGGGCGTCGACGGAGGTGTACCCGGCGACCTCGCCGCCGGCGAGTTCCCGGAAGGCGTCGAGGCGGCCCTGGTCGACGTCGACCGCGGCGACCAGTTCGGCGCGGTCGGCATGGGCGGTGAGGGCGGGCAGATGACTGCCGCTGACGATCGCGCCGGTGCCGATCACGGCGACGCGGCGGCGGTTCTGGTGGGGGGACATGCGGTCCTCCTGGGAGTGCCGGGACCAAGACACTGAGAAAGCGCTTGCTCTCGGAGGGACCCTAGATCCGGAGGAATGTCAGGACAACCCCCCGCGCAGCGTTGGCGGAAAGAAGCTCTTGGAGAGGTCTTGTGCCTCTTTGTCCGCGTCCGGGCATGGATGGCCGGCCGTCCGGTGGCGGACGGCCGGCGGTCTGTGCGGACCGGGACGCGCGGATGCGCAGGCGGCCCGGCCCGGTCGTGGCGGGGGTGGCGGGTCAGTCGCCCACCTGCACCACCACCGTCGCCCCGGCGCGCACGGTCGGCGTGGCGTAGGTGTACGTCACGCCGTTCACCGTCTTGGTGCGCGCTCGCTGCGGGACGCCGTCGACCTTGATCTTCTTGTGGACGCCGGGGAAGCGGGCCTCCCAGTGGTAGGCGCCGCTGCGCGCGTTGTCGGTCAGCGTGGTCTTCGTCGTGCCGTCGTGCCGGACGGTGATGGTGTCCTTGCCGATGGGGACGTCCGCCGCCTGGAGCCAGTCCATGCCGGAGGGCAGCCGGGACTGGGTGGTCACCGTGCGGTCCGCGGCGTCCGGCGCGATGCCCATCAGGCCCTGGACGGTCTGGCTGACCAGGGTGAAGGACACCTCGGGGTAGTCGCCGTCGGGGCCCTGGCTGGAGTTGACGTGCTGGATGTCCCGCTCGCCGTAGATCTTCTTCATCCACGCCCAGGCCGTGTCGTTGCGGTTGTTGTTGAAGAACATGTCGGGCAGGTACGTCGTGGACTCGATGTTGGGCGAGCCCTGCGGTCCCAGTTCCTGCGCCTCGATGTAGTCGAGGTAGGCGTCGTTGCGCGGGCCTGGGTCGATGATCTGCTTCATCGGCATGAAGACGCTGTTCTCCTTGCCCCAGCCGGTGACCGGGGTGCCGGAGACGGTGTAGGCGCGGACCATGTCGGCGCCGCTTCCGGTGCCGCTCCAGGTGTCGTTGAAGTACTTCTTCAGGTCGGCGGCCCGCTTGTCGTACGTCCTGGCGAGCCTGGTGTCGCCCTTGCCGCGGGCGAGCACGGCCATCGCCAGATACGCCTGGTACTCGGTGGCGATGGTGTCCCCGGCCTCGGCGAGGTCGTCGCCGTCCTGCTCGTTGTAGCTGGCGGCGCCGGCGAAGATGCCCTGGCCGGTGCCCTCGGCGACCTTGACCTTGCCGTTGTCCTTCGCGGAGTTGTGCAGGTCGATGAACTGGTCGGTGGCGTGCCGGTAGAAGTCCCAGAGCACCGGGTCGTCGACGTACCTGCGGTCGCCGGTCCAGAGGTAGGCCTGGGCGGCCTTCTCGACGAGTTCGAAGACGGCCGGCACCTCGCGCACGAAGTTGTCCGGGCTCTTGTAGTCGATGCTCAGGTACGTCTTGGCGTCGAAGTTGAGGGACCACACGGGAAAGTACTTGTGCTCGGCGGTGGCCGACGCCGCGTAGGAGCGGAGCATCGTCTCGTTCTCGGTGTCGAGGCCGAGGAGGTGGGCGCCGGCGAGCTGGTGGGTCATGTCCCGGGAGTAGTAGGCGCTGCGGTTGGCGTATCCGGCCCAGTAGGTGGGCTCGTACGTCGCGGTGCCGGTGCCGCCGGTCTGGTACTCGTCGACGTTGACCGGGCCGGTGGTGCCGGGCAGCTGCACCCAGCTGTTGGCCTTCTTCTTGGCCCAGGCGAACATCTCGGCGACCTCGGGGTCCGAGGAGGTGACCTCGGGGTCGGCGGGCGCGGCCGGCGAGATCATCAGGTCGTCGGCGTTCACCCAGGCGCTGCCGGAGCCGAAGGCGATCTCCAGCCGGTCGCCGGTCCTCAGCCGGACGTTGCTGATGGTGTACCTGGCGTAGCCGGCGTGCTGCGGCAGCTCGACCGTGCCGACGGTCTCGCCGTTGCGCCGGATCGTGTACGTGCCGCCGGTCCCGGCGCTGCCGATCCACGCGGAGAAGTCGTAACTGCCGTCACGGGGCGCGACGATGGTCTGTTCGGCGGTCTTGCCCGCGCCGGCGTCGAGGTAGAGGAAGCGGGTTCCGCCGTGGCGGTTGCCGGTGCCGACGCCGGTGCCCGGGCCGAAGGTCCAGCCCTCCCCGCCGTTCTCGAAGCCCGGGTCGCTGATGGCGAGTTGGGGGGCGGCGGTGGCGCCGGTGCCGGGCGCCGCCGAGGCCGACAGCGCGGGGGCCGTCGACATGAGGAGGGCAACAGCGGTGAGCAGCACGGGTCTTGAGGGCTTCATCGGGACTCCCGGTCTTCGGTGACGGCGGGTGGGGCGGCCGAGTGGCCGCAAGCTAGCAGGGGCCGATGAGGCGGTTCAATGGTCATGCGGTAGAAACATGCAAGACACGCAGTTCGCATGCGATCTGAAATAGAAGTAATGATTGAAAGTTTTCAACTGCACCTTGCAAGTCGGACAGAGCGCTTGCTAGCTTCCAGCCCGTCACACCTTCGTCATGTATGACCGTCCGTGACGAGCGGGCACGTATCATCGACGGCTGGCCCACGGGTGACGGAGGGAACCGCATGAAGGTCGGCATCACCGAGGTCGCGGTCCGGGCGCAGGTGAGCGAGGCCACGGTCAGCCGTGTCATCAACCGGCGCCAGGGCGTGTCGCGCAAGACCCGCGAGGCGGTCGAACAGGCGATGGCCGACCTGGGGTACGAGCGGCAGACACAGGGGCACCTCGTCGCGGTCATCACGGAACTGGTGTCCAACCCGTTCTTCGCCGACGTCTGCGAGCGGATCGAGTCCACCCTCGCTCCGCACGGGCTGAAGACGATCCTGTGCCCGTGCTTCCCCGGCGGAGTACAGGAGCTGGACTTCCTGACGTCCCTCGCCGACCGGGGTGTCGCCGCCGTCGTCTTCCTCTCCGCCAGCAACACGATCGAGGGCGCGGACCCGCAGGCGTACGAACTGCTGCGCTCCCGCCGGATCCCGTTCGTCGGGGTCAACGGCCAGTTCGAGGGCGGTGACGAGGCGCCGGTCTTCTCCACCGACGACCTGCTGGCCGCCGAACTCGCCGTCGACCACCTCCACCGGCTCGGTCACCGCCGGATCGGCATGGCGTCGGGCCCGGTCGGCAACCGTCCGGCCGACCGCCGGGTCAGCGGCTTCGTCTCCTCGCTCGCCCGGCGCGGCGTCGAGGACCCGGAGCAGTGGGTGGTCCGGCAGTCGTACACCGTCGAGGGCGGCCAGTCCGCCGCGATCTCGCTGCTCGGCCGCGGCGCCACGGCCATCGTGGCCGCCAGCGACTACATGGCGCTGGGCGCGATCCGCGGCGCGCGCCGCCAGGGGTACGACGTCCCGGGCGATGTGTCGGTGGTGGGCTACGACGGCGCCATGATCATGGACTTCGTCGACCCTCCGCTCACCACGGTCCGCCAGCCGGCCGACCGCCTGGCCTCGGAAGTGGCGCGCAGCGTCATCGCCCTGGTCGGCAACCGTGACGTCCCCGTCGGCGAACTCCTCTTCGACCCCGAACTGGTGATCCGCGCGAGCACGGCGCCGCCGAAGAAGGAGTAGGCGGATCGGGTCTCCCCCGACTCATCGGATCTGTAGGCACTGATCACGTAACTCACGCACCTCGCACGTCAGAAGTGCCCAGGTGGTGGACGACCATGGGCATTGACTCGCACATTCATCGGATGTTTCGTCGCTCACGGATGCTCCGGAGGGGCTATGTCGCGGTTCGTGTTTCTAGGAGTGGCACTCGCGTTGCTGGGAGGTGGTGCAGCCGGTCCCGTCGCCGCGGCGCCGAAACCGTCGGCGCCCGTCGTGGTCGACGTGGACGCCTACGGGGCGGATCCCACCGGCCGGACGGACTCGGCGCCCGCGGTCACCGCGGCGCTGCGGCACGCCAAGAGCCTCCACCGGCCGGTCCGGATCGTGTTCTCGAAGGGCACCTACCAGCTGTATCCCGAACGGGCCGAGACGCGTGAGCTCTACGTGTCCAACACCGTGGGCGCCGACCAGCGCTACCGGGACAAGAAGATCGGGCTGCTCATCGAGGACATGCACGACGTCACCGTCGACGGCGGCGGGGCCGAGCTCGTCTACCACGGGCTCCAGACGGCGTTCGCGTCGATCCGCTCCACGAACGTGACCTTCACGGACTTCTCCTTCGACTACGCGGCCCCCGAGGTCGTCGACGCGACCGTGGCCGGCGCCGGGGTCACCGACGGGCACGCCTACCGCGTCCTGTCGATCCCCGCCGGCAGCCCCTACCAGGCGAACGGCGCGCACATCACCTGGCTCGGCGAGACCAGCCCGGCCACCGGGCAGCCGTACTGGTCGGGTGTCGACGGACTCCAGTACACCCAGATCCACGACCCCGGGGCGCAGCGGACCTGGCGCGGGGACAACCCGCTGTTCAACGACGTCGCCTCGGTCACCGACCTGGGCCACCGCCGGATCCGGATCGACTACACCACCTCGGCACGGCCGGCGGACGCCGGGCTCGTCTACCAGATGCGCAACATCGAGCGGACGGAACCGGGCGCGTTCATCTGGCAGTCGAAGAACGTGACCCTGCGCTCGATGAACGCCTACTACCTGCAGTCCTTCGGCGTGGTGGGGCAGTTCAGCGAGAACATCACGATCGACAAGGTGAACTTCGCACCCGCTCCGGCGTCCGGCCGCTCCACGGCCTCCTTCGCGGACTTCGTGCAGATGTCCGGCGTGAAGGGGAAGGTCTCGATCACGAGAAGTGTCTTCGACGGGCCGCAGGACGACCCGATCAACATCCACGGCACCTATCTGGAGGTCGTCGGGAAACCCGGCCCGTCCACCGTCACCCTCGCCTACGAACACCCGCAGACCGCCGGTTTCCCGCAGTTCGCCCCGGGTGACGAGGTCGAGTTCACCGACAAGCGCACGATGACACCGCTGGCGGACGCGCACGCGGTGGTCACCGCGGTCGACGGGCCGAGCGGCATGGACCACGACAAGTCCCTCACCACGATGACCGTCACCTTCGACCGGCCGGTCCCCGAGGGGACCGAGATCAACGGCACGGTCGTCGAGAACATCACGGCCACCCCGTCGGTCGTCATCTCGCACAACGTGTTCCGCAACGTCCCGACCCGCGGTGTGCTGGTCACCACCCGCAAGCCCGTCCTCATCACCGACAACCGGTTCGACGGGATGTCCATGGCGAGCATCTACGTCTCCGCCGACGCCTACCAGTGGTACGAGTCCGGCCCGGTCACCGACCTCACGATCCGCGGGAACACCTTCACCCGGCCCACCGGCCCGGTCATCTTCGTGGAGCCGACCAACCAGGTCGTCGACCCGGCGCACCCGGTGCACCACGACATCAAGGTCGAGGACAACAGGTTCGACATCGGTGACGTCACCGTCGTCAACGCCAAGAGCGTCGGCGGGTTCGCCTTCACCGGCAACACCGTGCGCCGGCTGGACAAGGCCGACGCACCGCCGTACACCTCGCCGCTGTTCGTCTTCCACGGCAGTACGGGCATCCGCATCGCCCACAACCACTACGACACGGGGCTGAACACGTCCGTGGTCACGGACTGAACCGAGCGTCTCCCGAACGGCGGCCGGCGGCAGTTGCCTCCGTCGGCCGCCGTTCGTGCGCGGGTGCTGCCCCGAGGGCCCGTGCGGGTACCGGTGCGGGGGCCAGGTCTTCCTCGGCCCAGACCACCTTGCCGCCGGGTGCGGAGCGGGAGCCCCATCTGCGGGACAGCTGGGCGATCAGGAAGAGGCCGCGGCCGTTCTCGTCACTGGTGCGGGCGTTGCGCAGGCGGGGGGAACAGGTGCTCGTGTCGAACACCTCGCAGGTCAGGACCTGGTGCCGGATCAGGCGCAGGCCGATCGGGCCGCTGCCGTGGCGGACGGCGTTGGTGACCAGTTCGCTGACGATCAGTTTCGTCGAGTCCGCAAGCCCCTCCAGGTCCCATTCGGCCAGCTGACGGGCTGCCAGGCGCCGGGCGCGGCGGGCGGCGGTCTGGTCACCGGGCAGCGTCCAGCAGACGGCCTGGGCGGGGCTGAGGGTGCGGGTCCGGACCAGGAGCAGCGTGGAGTCGTCGCAGGGTGCCCGCCCCTGCCGGGTCTCCATCGCGCGGTTGCAGAGGTCTTCCAGGGAGCGGCTCGGTTGTGCCAGGGCGGTGCCCAGCCGGCGCATGCCCTCCTCTATGTCGTCGTCACGGGTCTCGATCAGGCCGTCCGTGTACAGGGCGAGGAGACTTCCCTCGGGCAGTTCCAGCTCCACGGCCTCGAAGGGGACCCCCAGTCCGACGCCCAGCGGGGTTCCGGTGGGCAGGTCGGGGAAGGTGACCCGGCCCTGCGGGTCGACGACCGCGGGCGGGGGGTGCCCGGCCCGCGCCATGGTGCACCGGCGGGTGACCGGGTCGTAGACCGCGTACAGACAGGTGGCGCCCAGCGGCGCGGGGTACTGGTCCGGAGTGTCGGCGTCCGCCTCGGCCAGTCGCTGGACCGTGTCGTCGAGGCGGGTCAGCAGCTCGTCGGGGGGCAGCTCCATGTCGGCGAGCGTGCGCACGGCGGTGCGCAGCCGGCCCATGGTCGCGGCGGCGTTGATGCCGTGTCCGACGACGTCGCCGACGACGAGCGCCACCCGTGCGCCGGACAGCGGGATCACGTCGAACCAGTCGCCCCCCACGCCGTGCTCCATGTCGGCGGGGAGATAACGCGAGGCGGTCTCGACGGCCGTGCCGCCCTTCAGACGGCGTGGCAGCAGGTTGCGCTGGAGGGTGAGGGCGGTGGTGTGCCGGCGGACGTACTGGCGCGCGTTGTCCAACGCCAGCGCGGCGCGGCCGACGAGTTCTTCGGCGAGGAGCACGTCGAACTCCTGGAACGGCCCCGGGTCCGTGGTGCGGACGAACAGCACCATGCCCAGCAGGACATGCCGCGCACGGATGGGTATCACCATCAGGGAGTGCATGCCGTTCTCGCGGATCTTCTCCGACCGTGCCGGGTCATGGTCGATCCAGGTGCCCGGAGCGGTGTCCAGGACCGGCTCCAGATGGGGCCTCCCGGTGCGCAGGACGTCGGTGAACGGTGAGGCGGGCGGCCAGGGGACCGTCTCACCGCGCCCCCAGGGGGACTCCGGGATCCCGTGCCGGACCGAGGCCAGGCCGGCGCGCCGGAACACGGGAAGGCGCCCGCCCGCCGGGCCGACCCGGACCGGGGACCCTTCGCCGCACGGGACCGACTGCTCCAGGTCGACGGCCACGTAGTCGGCGAGCAGGGGCACGGCCAGGTTGGCCAGTTCCTGGCTGGTGCGCATCACGTCCAGGCTGCTGCCGAGGCGGGTACTGCCCTCGCTGAGGATGGCCAGGCGGTCGCGTGCCCGCCGGCTCTCGGTGAGGTCGACGCTGATGACGCACACCCCCAGCGCCCGGCCGTCGGCGTCCTGGAGGCGGAAGATCGACGCCACGAACGTGTGCTCCCGATGCGGGCCCGACGGCAGCCACGTCCGGTGGTCGTGGACCTTGCCGGGCCCGCCCCGGAGAACCTGTCGCATCGCCGACTCGACTGTGTCGGCCTCGCGGCCCGGCAGCACCTCGGCGAACCGACGTCCGAGCCGCCGGTCGCGGGAGATGCCGTCGTGGCTCTCCATCGTGTCGTTCACCCAGGTGCACCGCAGCTGAGGGTCCCGCACGACGATGCCCATCGGCACGCGGGCGAGCAGCGACTCCCGCACCAGTCCGTTCGTCGGCGTCCCGGAGGCCGTGCCGATGTCGGTGACGGACACGAGCCACCGGACCGTGCCGCCCTGTCCCCACAGCATCGAGACCCGCAGGCTCACGCGCAGCCCGTGACCGTCCCGGTGCCGTACCGTCGCCGTGCCCGACCAGCCGCGCCGGGCCCGGCACTGCTCGACGAACTCCGGTGTCGTCGGGGCTTCCTCGCAGGACGGCAGTACGACCGAGGCCGACCGGCCCACGACGTCGGCGGCGGAGTACCCGACCAGCCGCTCGGCGGCCTGTGTCCAGCCGACCACCGTCCCCCGCTGGTCGAGCATCGCGATCGCCGACTCCGAGGGCTCGCGGATGTCCGGCTGTTCACAGAGGGGCATTTCGTCAGTGCTGATCATCGAAGCGTTGTCCTCGGAGGAGATGACGGTGGGGCGGACGCCTGCGGCGAGAGCGACATTCCATCGCCATTTGCCCCTTTTCTCCCCATTGACCGAATGCCGCACCGATCCGTGACAGAGGAAGCCGCCGGGAGGCTCGGCACCACCGGTCCTCCCGCGCGGAGGCGGCCGGTGCGGACGTACGGTGCTGGTATGTGCGCCATGCGGGAAGGCGGCGCGGCGCAGCCCTCCGGGCCTCGTCCGTCCGCACCCGCCACCGGGCCGGTCCACCGGGCGGAGCTGGACCGGCTGCTGGGGCTCGCCGTGCGCGACACGGGGGTGCTCGCGGGTGCGCTGTTCCTGCCGGCGTCCGACGCGCAGACGCTGCGGCTGGAGGTGACCACAGGGCTGCCGGCGGAGTATCTGACACCCTGCTTCCGGGTGGCGCTCTCCGGTCCCGTTCCGGTGGCCGAGGCGCTGCGCGAGCGGCGGCTGGTCTGGCTGAGCGACCCGCAGGAGTTCGCCCGGCGCTATCCGCGCGCGGCGATCGCCCTGCCGTACCACTACGCGGCGGCCGCGGCACCGATCGTCACCGGCACCAGGGCCTGGGGCACGCTGCTGCTCTTCTGGTCCGGCTCCGCGCCACCCGGACGGACAAGCCGAGGTCCTTCACCTGCCGCCCGGACTGCTGCTGGGCATCGACCCTGACACGGAGTATCCCGCCACCGAGATCCCGCTGACGCCCGGCACCCTCCTCGCCCTGTACACCGACGGACTCGTCGAGACTCCCGGAGTCGACCTGGACGACGCCATGTCGGCGCTCGCCGTCCCCCTCGCCCGGGCCCGGTTCCAGTCCATGGACCGGCTCGCCGAGACCCTGGTCGACCACGCCCGGCGGGCCGCTCCCCGGACGGACGACATCGCCCTGCTGCTCATCGGGCTCGCCCCCGCCGGGCACGGCGCCGCGGTGCGCCATGACGCCGGTGGGGGCACGCCCTGACAGCGCGGGGACGGAGATCCGGCGCGCGGTCGTTCCCACGGCCCGCGAGGACGAGAGGGAGGTGGGCCCATGACCGGGGCGACCGGCAGGGTGGCGCTGGTGACCGGCGCAAGCAGCGGAGTCGGTGCGACCACCGCACGGCTCCTGGCCGCACGCGGGATGAGTGCAGCAGTCAACTGTCTTCGCGGCACCGAGGCGGCCGAGGAGGTCGTGGCCGGCATCGAGGCCGCGGGCGGCCGGGCCATGGCCGTCCAGGCCGACGTGCGCGAGCTGGCGGCGATCGACGGCACGGTCGAGCAGGTCCAGGCCGTATGGGGCGGCATCGATGTGCTCGTGCACAACGCGCTCGTCCCGTATGCGGTGAAGGTGGTCGCCACCCGCCAGGCCGCGATCAGGTTGAGCCGCACCGAGGTCTCGCCCGCGTGGGCCGCCTCCTTGGTGTGCATGCCGGTGCAGAAGCCGCAGCCGTTGATCTGGCCGGCGCGGATCTCCACCAGATACTGAACGGTGAGCGGCAGGGTCGAGTCCGGCAGCGCCTTGCCGGCCGAATCGAGGTGCTTCATCGCCTTGGTCGCCGGCGAGTGCCGCGGAGACCATCAGCCTTCGAAGAAGGTGACCGTTTCGTCGAGCGGTGCCCGTCCCGTGCGAGGGTTACTCACCGTGACGTCCTCGAACCCGATCGACATGCCGCAGAAGAGAAGGAGCTCGTCCGGGGGCGACAGCACCTCCGCGACGGTCCGGTGGAACTTCGCCCAGGCCATCTGGGTGCAGCTGTGCAGCCCCTCGGCTCGCAACAGCAGCATGACGGTCTGCAGATACATACCGACGTCGGACCACTGGGGTCGGCCCAGGTCCCGGTCGATGTAGCAGAACAGGGCGGCAGGGGCACCGAAGCAGTCCCAGTTCGCGGCCGCGGCCCGCTGGCGGGCCTCCGTGTCCTCGCGCGAAATGCCGAGCGCGCCGTAGCGCTGCTCACCGAAGGCGGACCGCCGCTCGCGGTACGGGGACTTCAGTGCGGACGGGTACTGCTCGTACTCCGGCTCGTCCCAGGGATCACCCGCGGCCAGGCGTTCCCCGGCGCGCTTCTTGATCTCGGCGAGTGGCCGACCGGTCACCGCGTAGGTGTGCCACGGCTGGAGGTTCGAACCGGACGGCGCCCAGGCCGCGGCGGACAGCACGCGCTCCAGTACCTCCATCGGGACCTGCCGGTCGGTGAATCCGCGCACCGCCCGCCGGCTCGTGACCGCCTCGTAGACGTCCAAGACCGTCTGCCTCCTTGTCGGCTTCTCGCTTCGACACATTGACCGGCGGAGATCGGAAAACGTGACAGGGAGCCCGACCCGTCATGAGGCGGCGGCCGCGTCGGGCCGCGGTGATCGGTGCAACCGGACTCACCGGCCTGCGGGCGGTCGTACCTCGGCCTGTATGAACCCGTGGCTCCGCTCGACTTTCGCCACATGCAGCGTGTAGCTCCGGTACCACTCGGCCTGCCCGCGCCGCTGCGCCGCGCGGTGCTCGGCGTCGCGCCGCCACCGCGTGAGGGCGTCGGCGTCGCGGAAGTACCCGACGGTGATGGACAGCCCACCAGGAGTGTGCGCCTGGTCCATCCCCAGGAACCCGGGGACGTCCTTCACCAGGTCTTCCATGCGTGCGGCGGTCTCGCTGTAGCCGCTCTGGTCCTCGGTTCGCAACGCGGTGAACACGGCGACGTAGTACGGGGGTTCATAGGCCTCGACGGGCGCGACAGGCACTTCGGTGTGATCGCTCATGGCGCCACATTAGAACAGGGTGCGCCGGACGATCCGGGCCTGGGCGGTTGTTTGCCGGTGGGCTCCGGCAGGCGCCCGGGTCCCGCAAGTGACGGAAGCCGGATCGACATAGGGTATATATCGGACAGTAGGACAGCAGTCATCGAGGGAAGGTGCATGCCATGAAGTTCGCAGTCATCGGCGGAACCGGGCTGATCGGGTCACGGGTCGTGGCGAACCTCGACGCGGCCGGGCACGAGGCCGTGCCGTACTCCCTGTCCACGGGCGTGGACATCCTCACCGGTCAGGGGCTGGAGGAGGCCGTCGCGGACACCGACGTCGTCATCAACCTGACGAACTCCCCGACCTTCGACGACGCTTCGCTCGCCTTCTTCCAGACCTCGATGGACAACCTTCTCGGCGTGAGCGAGAAGGCCGGGGTCGGGCACTTCGTCATCCTTTCGATCGTCGGCGTGGACCAGATGCCCGATCTGGACTACTACCGGGCGAAGGTGCTTCAGGAAGACCTCCTCAAGGCCGGGCCGATCCCCTACTCCATCGTCCGTGCCACGCAGTTCATGGAGTTCATGGACGCGACCCTGGCCATGACCGCCGACGGCGACACCGTCCGCCTGCCGCCCACGCCGATCCAGCCGATCGCCGCCGCGGACGTCGCCGCCGCCGTCGCCGATGTCGCCGCGGGCAGGCCTCTGAACGGCGTCCTCAACGTCGCGGGCCCCGACGTCTACCCGCTCGACGAACTCGGCCGGCTCACCCTGTCGGCCAAGGGCGACAGCCGTTCCGTCGTCACCGACGACACCGCCGGCCTCTTCGCCGCCGCCCACGGCGATGTCCTCACCGCCCCGAAGGGTGCCCGGATCGCCCCCACCCACTACAGCGACTGGCTCTCCTGAACCAACGTCCCTGTTGACGAGGTCGTCGATCCTGCCGCTCCCCGAGTCTGCGGGGCGCGCAAGCGCGAGGCCAGAAGTACCCCTCGCGCTTGCGGTCTTCCATCGCGGCCTCGGAGAGCTTGTCGTCGGCCCGGCGGGCCTTGTCCTCGTCCCGGCGGCCGCCGCCGAAGACCGCGTCGAACTTCTCGCTCTGGATCTTCTCCGTCAGCGGAAGAGTCTGCAGCGGGTTGCGGACGCCGTCCGGACGCTCCTTGAGCACACCCCGGTCGATGTAGTCCTGTACGGAGGCCACATGGAGCCGCAGCCCATGTGCGGCCACCACACGGTCCCGGTACTCAAGGACCTCGGGGAAGTTGTGCCCGGTGTCCACATGCAGCAGCGAGAACGGGACCGCCGCCGGGGCGAACGCCTTCAGCAGCACCTTCGCCCCCGGGCCCACGGGTGCAGAAGCGCGACCGCATCTGTTGTTCAGACCTCCAGGAAGACGTGGTCCGACAGGTTCGTCCCGAAGCGGCCCGGTCCGGCACATGACCGGCGACGGACGCTCAGGCAATCGGATCCAGCAGCTTCAGCGTGTCCGTCACCAGCTGCGGAATGTCGACGGGGCGCGTGGTGTCGACGGTGAGGACGGGACCGATGCCCACCGGGCGGTCGTATCGGGCCAGCACGTCGGGGGCAGTTCGCGCCAGACGTGTGCGGGGTGTGCCATGGAGGCACGCGCGGCGAAGCGGCGGGCGGCCTCCGCAGGCGGGCAGTGGCAGCAGAGCTCGATCGGGTTCTCGGCCAGCTCCGCCAGGCGGGCGCGGACGGACTCGTCACTCGGAACGAAGTTCGACTCCAGGACCGCCGCCGGGCATTCGCCGGCCAAGGTGAAGAGCAGGTCCATCGCGGCTCGTCCCAGCCGACGCGACCAGTCCAGGTCACCCTCGGGCGGCTGGAAGGAGTCGTGCAGTGTCTCCTTGATCTGATCCTTGGACAAGAAGGCGAAGCCGAGGTGCTCGGCGAGCGGACGGCCCAGCGTGGTCTTTCCGGCGCCCGGGGCACCGGACACGAAGACGACACGTCGATTCACGGACACGATGGGGCAGATTCCTTCCTGGGTCCTGCGGTACGGGTACCCAGACATGTGACGAAGCCGCACGCGGATCCGGTCCGAAGGAGCTCAGGCCGCTCGGCCGACCACAACCCGATGTCGGCACCGGGACTGGCGTCGACCATCGCGGCTCTGATATCTGCCGAACGTAGCCCGGTACCTGACTTCCAGGCCGGTGCGACGGGGATTCCTCTGGGACAGCTTCGACGCCGGGATCGCAGCCGCTCTGGTCGGAGACCCGGACACGGCCCGCGAACACTTCGAGCGAGTCCTTCGAGAGAACCCGCCGGCCCCGTGGACGGTCCCAGCCCACGACAAGGCACGCGAGCTTCACGCGATCGCGCCAGATCGCGACGCCGTGACTGACTGGGTCACCCGGGCCGTCGACTCATGCCGGAACAAGCTGGGCCTGGATCCTGCCTGACGGTCACCAACAGCCGCCGTCACACGAACATCGACAGTGACGCTGCGTACGTGACCACGAGAAGGGGACCAGAGCCCATTCTCCCGCACCCCCGAGGGATGGGCGTCGGTCGCACCCGGGGAGGAGTCGCTGCGCAGGTACACGGCGACTCAGGCGGGCAGGGTCTGGTCGGGCTGGGCAGCGGTGCGCTGCTCGGCGGAGCTCATCGGCGAACCGCGCAGGTCAAGGCCGTCAGTGGTGACGTCGTTGATCTGTTGGAGGGCTCGTGCGCAAGGTTTCCACAAGGTCTGTGACACACCGTAGAGGAACCTTCCCGGCGGTCATCCCGATCGACGGCGCAAAAATTCCGCTCGCGCAAAGGACCTGTATGAACCGTCGACACAAATTCGGCGCCGGACTCGCAGCCATCGCGCTGGCCGCCGGTGGCATATCCGTCGCCACCGCCTCGCCGGCTGCTGCAGCAGTCGCCTGCGGGCCGACCGCGCCCGACAAGGACACGGGCACTGCGCAGGTAATCAACCGGGATCCAGCCTACCCCACCGGAGTCGCATTGCGGACCGGCCCCGGCAGCAACTGCTCGCTCATCGTCCGAGTCCCCTGGAGCGCTTGGGTCGACCTCAACTGCTACCGCATCGGCCAGTCGGTCAACGGTTACACGACATGGTCCGCCGTGCACTATGCACAGTATTTCGGCTGGATCTCCGACGCCTACCTTTCCGGCGCCGGCACCAATAAGCCCTGCGCGTAATAGATTCAGTGAGCCGGTGACGTCGCCGGGAATGGTCGGGGTGCTGACCATCCCTGTGGATCTCCGTCTTGATTGAGCGATCGCCAACGAGCTCGCCCGCCCAAGGGCTTGGCCGACCGGCGACGTCCTGGACGCCGATGCGGGTGTCGCGGACCTTGCGGACCAGGCCGGGCAGCGCGCCGCAGGGGGGAGCCGCGCAGCCGCTCGGCCCGTTGGGTCGCCCCGGCGACGAACTGCTTGCGCTGCATCTCGCGGATGCCGAGGCATGGCGGTGTGAAGGTTGCTCGCCGGTCGCAGGAGCGGACGTGGCCGCCGGAAGGATCCTGCAGCCACGTCCACCAGTCACGGCCGAGGAAGTCGCATCGCCTTGACACTGCTCGGCCGGGCGGCCTGTCGGAGTGCGTCCGCATCGCTCGCCCCTCGGACAGCGCTGGAAGGCGCGATCGGCAGGCGCGGATCACAGCAGGGGTTGGGGCAGGGCAGGAAGACCACCAGCCCGATGATGTCGGATTCGGTACGGCGGGTGCCGCGCAGGATGCGGGCTGGGGCGGTGCGCTGGTTCTTGCCCGGCGAGGATGGCTGGGAGCTGGGGCGCATGGAAGGCTTCTCTTTCGTACGTCGTCATGGTGGGGAGTCCGCCCGGTCGGTGGCCTCGGAAGCCGGTGGCCGGAACGGGACTCCCCTGCTCTTCTTCCGGTCTTGCGCTGCGGGGCCTGTACGGCAGCCCGCAGTGAACTCCCCGGATCACGGCCGATTGCCGCTCAAGCCTCGCCGAGGCCTCGGAGGGGGCGGTTCGGGGAGTCGGCGGGTTCTGTCCTCCTCGCCGCTGCGGTCTTGGCTGCCGGGATCCCGATGGCCAGATCCGCCCAAAAGGTCTCGCGGTACACGTTGGCTACCCCGTACCGGATATGAGCCAGATCCGCGGGCGTCAGGGTGTCCCGCCGCGGAGACATGCCCACCGCCCTGATGGGGATCCTGACGGTGAAACGGGAAGCCGGATCCGTCCACTCGACGTAGTCCAGGCCCGGCACACCGACCGGGGCATCCGTCGGATTGAAGATCACAGGACGATTCCTCTCGCTGATCGAGTGTGAGCCTCTGTTCCTGGGCCCGGCAGAAGGCCGCACCGGCAAAGAATCTTCAGGGCAGACGTGATCCACATCACCCAACCGGGCGGATTCAGCGCCCGGCGGCGAATTCCTGCAGCTGGTCGACCAGTTGCCGGTCGGGCCGGGCGACGATGACGAAGCGGCCGGGTGCGCGGGCGGCGAGCCGGTCGACCTCGTGCTCCAGGCGGCCGGTGGGGGCCAGGGCGGTGGAGCCGTTGGTGCGGACGTAGCGGGCGAAGAGTTCCAGGCCTTCGAGGAACGCGGCGTCGGGCGGTGCGGTGTCGGCCATGGAGTGGGTGAGCTGATGGAACCAGTGCCGGGCCCGTTTGGATTCGCCGAGGGCCAGGTGGTGCAGGTGGAGGCAGTAGGCGGCGGCACGGCTGCCGGCGCCGGCGGCGAGCTGCCACCAGAACTGGGCGGACTCGGGGTGGCGGGTGAGGTAGAGCAGGCAGGCGAAGGCGAGGGCGCCGTCGACGTCGAGGTGTTCCTCCGTCAGAGGTCCCTGGTCGGGGCCTTCTGCGATTTTGGCGACGTGGTCGGCGACGGCCGGTTCGTTGAGCACCCACCGGCACACCACGCCCAACCGCTGGCCGGCCTGTGCGGCGCGGGCGATGTCCGTGGTCGGGGTGCGGCGGCGGGCGTCGGCGGCGAGCCGGCGCAGGCCCGCGGCGACGTCGAACCGGCGCGGGGCTGTGACGGGCAGCCGGACCTCGTTCAGCAGGGCATCGAGTGTGGTGGTCACGGCTGTTCCCCATTCTGCGGGCGCTTCTTGCGGTCGTCGGGCAGGCCGAGCTTGAGGCGCAGGCGTTCCTTGCCGCGGCGCAGGTGGTGGCCGACGGTGCGCTCGTCGATGCCGACGTACCAGGCGACCTTGGCGGTGGGGTAGCCGAGGATGTAGCGCAGCACGATCACCTCGAACTGACGGTTGGGCAGTTCCGCGATCGCCTCGTACAGGCCGCTGGTCGACTCCATCTTCTGCAGCTTGTCCCGGGCCGTGGCGAGCGCCGGGGCCAGCGCCTGGGCGATGGGCCCGTTGATGACGAACGCCGGGGCCCGGCCCTCGCGGTCGAGGCGGTCGTGGACGGCCCGCCGCACGATCGCCCAGGCGCCCTGCTCCAGGGAGCCCGAGCTGAGCAGCTGTGTCCAGCCCGCGTGGATCTGGAGGAACACCTCGTGGACGACCTCTTCGGCCACCTCTCGGGTCCCGAAGTGGACCTCCGCGTAGGCGTGGAACGGCTCCTGGTGTCCCAGGTAGAAAGCCTCGAAGTCCAGCGGCAGGTCCAGCGACAGGTACATGTCCTGCCCCAGCCCCGCACCCTGGTCTGGGGCAGGGGCGCCCTGTGGGGCGTCGTCGTTACTCACACAGGCCTCCCGGCGGCACGGCACATGGGCAGGCTCTTCCTCTCCAACAAGGGTCGGCTGGGACCGGCGCCAACTCCTGCGCGCCGACGGCCCGTTGGGCCTGAGACCCACCTAAGTGATTCACGCGGCCGATCACTCACGGCGCACAGAAAAAATCACCGACCGCCCGCGCACGGCAGCATGCTGCAACCTTCAACAAGCACTGCTAGTCACCCTCAGTAGTGCCCTGACCAGGCCCAACTCGTCCGAGGGGCGATGCGAACAGCTCTACGTATCCTCGGCGTGTTCTGCATCACACCAGGTCCATCACCCGGCGCGCGCCCAGCACACATCGGCGCGCACACGCACCATGCACACCCCTGAGCTTCACTTAAGGTGACTACACGACTATCTGCTGAATACCTGCGGCCCGAAGCGTCGTGACTCACCGGCCCTCGACCCGCGCAGTGCGACGGGCCCTCCCCTTGCCGGTAAGCATCGACACCACGCCCCGCATCACAGCCCTCACCAGGCACTTTCCGGCTGGTCTTCCGTGTCACGGAAGCCTTTTTGCGCACCCCCGGAGGCGCATCTTTCTGACCTGCGCTTGTGCGGGGGCGATGAGGCGGTGACCTGCTAGGACGGGTTGCAGAGGCGAGCGGAGGCAGTCAGAGGAAATCACTCTGATTCGACCCCGGTTCGACCCAAGTCGCTCGGAGGCAGTCAGGGGCATCCACCCCTCCAACTGCCTTTTGAGCGAACCAAGTTGGACGGCGTGAATCACGGTGGCGACTCTGGCCCGGCTCCGGCTCGTCTCCGGTCGAGCTGCGGTGGGGACGCCTGTCTCTGATCCGGGGCCAGGCATCACGAAGCCTCCAGGACGGCAATCCTGGAGGCTTCGCCTGGCACCGATCGGAGGTCGGTCCGGACACCACCCGCGGTTCAGCGGGCCTGGGTGGCGTCCACGTCCTTGCGAGACGACCCCACCGTGCCACACAGCACCCACCAAACGAACCTCCAGCAAACGTCACTTCGCCCATCCAGCCCATCAGGCCTCTACCACCTCCCCCCAGCAGCAGCCGATCTTGTCCTGCTCGGCGACCTCACCGGCCGTTACGCCACCGGCAGTTACAGCCGACTCGCCTCCGACGGGCGGACCCTGGTCCTGCGCGGGGACCGCCAGGGCGCGGCCGAGCACGGGCACCGGATCACCGCGGCCATCGCCTGCCACGTCGCCCGCGCCGGTGGCAGCCTCGACCAGCTCACGCAGCTCCTGCTGCACCCCGAGCACGAGGCGGACTGCACACCCGCACCATCGCGCTGCGCTCCGGGCAGTCACGCGCCGTGGACTACATCCGCCGGGTCTGGGCCAGCGCCTCCGCCACCGTCGGCACCACCTTGAAGCTGGACTCGCGACACGACGCGTACGAAGTGCTCACCGGGCTGCGTGACCGCGTCGAGACCACGCCCTGGCCCGGGGAGCGGGGCAGGACCGCGTTGCGGGTTCTGCGGGCGCATCTGAACTTCGCGGAGGTCGCGGGTGGTCCTGTGCACCACGCCAGTGAGCGGCAGACCGCCGAAGAGCCACCGTGAGCGCCTGGGACGCCTTCGTCATCGTCGTCGGCATGCTCAAGGGCGGCACCGGCAAGACCACCAGCGCCTGGTTCATCGCCCTCTACTACGCCGTCGTCCTCGGCCTGCCCACCCTCCTGCTGGACGCCGACGCAACCAGCCAGTCCGCCTACGACTGGTTCAAGGTCGCCCAGGCCGCCGGCTATGAGATCCCCCGCCAACCCGGTCATCGAGCGCTACCCCTTGGACGACATCGCCGAGTACATCCGCACCAAGCGCGCCGAGTTCGGCGCCATCGTGGTCGACGCCGGCGGCAGCGCCCGCATCTTCCACGAAGCTGTCACCGAAGCGAACCTGCTGCTCGTCCCGGTTGCCCCCACCAAGATCGAACGCCGCAAGCTCGTCACCGCCCACGTGGTCACGGTCAAAGCCGACGACCGCACCAGCCTGTCCAGTCGGGCATAGGACCAGCTCCTCGAACCGGACCAGGGCGAGGGCATCGGCCCGGACCGGACGAGGCGTTCCCGCTCGCCGAGCCCACCATCCATTCCTGGGTCCATTACATGGAGGCCTTCGGCGAGATCCCGACCGAACTGAGCGAGTACGCCGAACTCATGAAGGAGCTGACCCAGGCATGACCGAGCGAATGAAGCCGCCCGCCCGCCGCAACGGCGGCCGCGTCTGGGCGGGGCCAAGAAGACGGCCCCACCGCCCCCTCCTCCGGCCGCCGAACTCGCCCCCGAGCAGTACGCCGCCGAACAGACCGCCGCTGAAGGAGCAGCCCAGGCAGACGAGATCACGCTCTCGGCAGACTCCACCGTCGCGCTGGAGACGGGTGCTCCGACGTTCGCCGCGTACTCGGCTCCTGCAAATCTCCCGAGTTCAGCCGCCCGGGAAGCAGCCACGGGCCAGCCGGCTGAAGCGGCTGGTGCCGCGTCCGAGCAGAACCCGGCCATCACCGGGCAGTCTGTGACACCCACGCCTCAGACCACTGGGCACAGCAAGCCGCACGCGGTCCAGGCAACCTCCCCGGCCGTCGCCGCATCCCCCTCTGCGGCAACGGCCTCGGAAGTAGCGGTTCGCCCGGCGACTCCAGTGGCGGTGGCAGGCGGAGCGGTCTTCCCCGTCCAAAGCCCTGAGCCGGCGCCCAGGCACGACCGCGGAGCTCGATCGGGCAAGGCGGCGAGCGAGGGCGCACCGTGGGCGCAGGGGCCCGGACGTCCGGAAGACACCCCGACGTCCGCGAAGAAAAAGCCCCACAGCACATCAATTCTGCCAGCTGTGCGGGGCGCAGAAGCCCAGGTTGCGGTCCAGGCGGCGCCAGCCGGCCTGGGTGGACAGAGGCTTGGCCGGGGCTCGTACGAACTCTCGGGCTATACGAGCAACCAGCACTGTGGTGATCGCCGCAAGCTCCTCGGGCTGAGCGTGGCCCTTCTCTACACGAAAGAAATGGTCCGCGGAAAGGGGCACGAAGATCGACCTCCGTCTCCTTCGCTTGGCTCACCGGGAGAATGAAGTACCACGGCGGGTTGCCATGCATTCATGGAATTACCGGTCTCCGCCGGATCTCACCAATCCTCTTCGGCACCCCGCCATGGAGTCAGCGATTTTCGGCGCCTCGATCCCGATTTACCTCTCTCGGTCCGCCGAGACCGCTGCCGGAACCAGTGGAAAATGCCTTTCGGTCATTCAGCTGAGGAAAGGGTTCAGCGGGGACGGGAACGCCGAGGAAATCACACAACGGGCCCCATCCCTGGCTGATGTCGAAGACAAGCAGTCGGCTGACCGGTATCTCCCGGCACACCTCGTCATTGTGCTGGGTGAAGATCTTCTTGGCGTGCCCTTCGTCGGCGAACCGACCATCGAAGATTCCGTCCCAGACGACCGATTTCGTCAAGTTCTTGATCCGCGTGAGCCGAGCATCTTCCTGGACCTTCCGAGGCGGCTGAGCCAACACGCCCTGGTAGATGCTATTGAAAGCACTTTCGTACCAGCGCTGCGGGTCACGAGTGGTCAGGATGACCCTTGCCGACGGGTAGAAGTCGGCGAGCTCCCGCCAGAACCGAGATCCCGGCCAATCCACCGTAGACTTGTACTGGCTGTAGATCTCCTGCCAATCGACGCTCTCCCCCCGGGCAGCGCGCTCCCAGTGCGAGATGGTCTCTTGATGACTGAATACCTCCTGCATGTGATGACAAGGGCCATAGCCGAGACGTTCAAGTGCAGCTTTGAGGGAAAGTGTTCCCGTGCGGCCGAATCCAGCACCAATGATTTCGAGCATCTGTACCTCCCAGGTAGGAACAGCAGGATGTGGGCGACGCAGAAGAATGCGAGAGGAATGGGGTCACTGACCGTCGAGTATTGTAGACGCGATTACAGCGAAAAAGCAGGCCGTAATCCAGATTCAGGCCCCCGACTGGAGGGGTTTGACGCACTCTCAAGTAGTAGCACCTACCGCGCCGCGTCGCCTATCTGACAATTGCGTCAGCTACTCATGTGCCGCGATCGCTGCTACACCACACCGGGACGCGACCTCAAGGTGACGCCTTGCTACCAGCTCACCGGAATTTCGTTAATTCCGTAGATCCCTGCATCCTTCTTGAAGGACAGTTCTGAGACCGGGACCGTGAGCCGCAGGTCAGGAATCCGGGCGAAGAGAGTGTTAAGCACGATCTCCAACTCCGCCCGGGCGAGATTTTGCCCGAGGCACTGGTGGACTCCATAACCGAGCGCGACGTGGTTCCGGTCACCACGACGCAGATTCATCACGTCGGGGTTCTCAAATACTTCGTCGTCGCGGTTGGCCGCGCCGAACCCGAGCACCACACCCTCGCCGGCACGGATCACGCAACCGCCGATCTCGATGTCGGCCAGCGCCACCCGGGGCATGATGTCGAAGACGCTGAAGTACCGCAGCAGCTCCTCGAGTGCGGCGTTGGTCGCCGTGGGGTCGGCCCTGATCACTTCGAGCTGCTGAGGGTGCTCCAACAGCCACGCCACGCTGAGTGAAATCATGCTGGCCGTGGTCTCGTACCCACCCATCAGGAGCAGAAAGGCCAGACCTATGAGGGTCTCATGCGTGAAGACCCTCTCCTGCTCGTTTCGGGCTATCAGGCGACCGAAGAGATCGTCACCCGGCGCTTTCTCCTTGGCGGTGACCAACTCGTCGAGATATTTCCTCAGCTGCTCCGAAGCCCGGTGCCGATCACTCGGAGCCGTTGCCCGACTGACCATCATCGCGGTACATCCCTGGAAGAACTCACGGTCGGCATAGGGCACACCGAGCAACTCGCAGATGACCCTGGAGGGCACCGGCAGCGACAGCGCCTGGACCAGATCGACAGGGCGGGAGCCAGCCAGAAGGCCGTCGATACACTCGTCCACTATCTGCTGGATGCGTGGGCGCATCGAGCGCACTCGCTGAAGGGTGAACTCGGAAGTGAGCATCTTGCGGCGTCGCGTGTGCTCGGGCGGATCCAGTCCGATAAGGGATTTTCCGTAGACATCGAATACCCGCCTCGTACGCTCGGGTATCGGAAACATGACCGGCGTGCCCTTGTGATCCCGGTTCGAACTCATCCTGGGATCCATGAGCAGCTCGCGCACGTACTCATAGCGTGTGACGAGCCAGGCCAATTGCCCGGTCGGGAGGGTGACACGGGCGATCGGCTGCTCTTTGCGCAGTTCGGCATACTGCTCCGGAGGCTCGAACGGGCAGCGCCTGCTCATGGGAAACGCCGGCGGTTCGGCGGTTATCTGGCTGGCCTTCGCGTCAGTCATGATCATCCTCACAGTTGGCTGTGCCTCAGGATCGGATTCGCAATATCCAGCAAATGGCGCCATCGTCGTACCAGCAGCCAAGGAAAGCTTTTTCATCTGGAGCTCGAATAGTGCGGAACATGCACACAGATGGTCAGCGATTGAATCAGCGACCGGACCAGTCTAACCGAAGTCCAATTCCTGTCTACAGGCTCCCCGCAATGACTTTCGGACACAGTGGACCGGCATTGCCGGCCAAATTCTGTGCACCACTTTTCAGTGCGCCGCAGTACTCGGCCGACAAGATGTTCCCCGGAGGTTCTGGGAATCTCCTAGTGATGGAACAGCCTCAGTCCGGTGCGGGTCAGAACGATCTGGTGCTCGCGGCAGGCGTCCTCGACGTCTCCGGACCTGATCGACCCTCCAGGTTCAGCGACGTACGCCACGCCGTGGCGATAGGCGTGGTCGACGTTGTCGCGGAAAGGGAGAGCTCCGTCCGATGCGAAGGCCACACCGGAGAGGCGCTGCTTCCACTGCGCCCGCTGATCGGCGGTCAGCTCTCCCGCCGGTGCGGACAGTGCCTGCTCCAGCCGCTTGTTCTCGTCCGGCGTCAGGTCTCCCTCGATGAAGCGGATCTGCCAGTTGATCTGGTCCTGGCGCCGGACACCCGGCCGGAACGTCAGGGACCGTACGGCCGGATGCCGCCGCAGCCACCACGTGTCCACCTTGGCGCCGGCCAGCCGAGTGCAGTCGACCCGGGACTGCTGACCCGCCCCGACTCCCAGCGTCATACCGTCACGCACGTAACACACTGAATTGGACTGGGTGTATCGCAGCACCGCCAGCCCCAACAGCAGGTCCTCCGTGGCCTGCGCGGGAAGCGGACCGCCCACGACGGGGGCGAGCAGATCCGTGGACAGGCGAACCTGATCCCGGTCCTGCTCCAGGCGCATACCGAACACTTCCCGCGCCTCCTGTCGCGGGGGCACGAAGGACTCGTTCGCCTCCATCACCAGGAAGCGGCCCTTCTTCTTCTTGCTGAGCCGCTCCACCGTGCCAGGTTCGTAGCCGGGAGCGACGATGCCGTCACACACCACGCCCGCCAGCAGCTCGGCGAGCTCGGCGTCGACCGGATGCGAAACAGCCGCGAAGTCGCCGTAGGACGACTTCGGGTCGGCGTCTCGCGCGCGAAGATAGGCGCTGGTCACACCGCCGACGCCGTCGGTGATCCCGTACAGGCCAGCGATGACTTCGTCGATCGGCCCGGACACGGCCGCTCCTGCGGGCGAAACGTGCTTGAAGGACGCGGCAGCAGGCTTGCCGAGCACCTGGCCCGCCTCGTGCACGAGCTGCCAGGCATTCAGCGCGTCCAGCACATTGATGAAGGAAGGTTCTCCGTGCAGCAGCCTGATCGGCGGGCTGTCCGGCGCCAGGGGAGTTGCTTGCGCCACCGACTGTTGCGGGTTGATCCCATAACGCAATTTCATACGATAGCCTCCACAGCAGAACATCGCTGACAGAGGCGCCCAGGCGGTCGACGCTCACACCGAATCTCGTCTCGGTCGCTCCCCGGTGGTGCTCCACCTACGCCAGTCGCGACCGGCCGCAAGTCTAGCGGCAGTTGCCGCGCCGGAGCCATCCGGGCTGTCGCTACGGACCTCATCAGCTCCCCTTCCTGTCGCTTCACAGCCTCACGAGATACTTCGACACGATCTCGATGACCGCAGGTGCCTGTTCGTTGAGGTAAAAATGCCCGCCGGGAAACTCCGTCAGTTCGAAGTCGCTCGTGGTATGAGTGCGCCAGGCCCGCACTTCGTCGAGGGTGGCGCCCGTGTCACGGTCGCCGAAGAGCGCGTGGATCGGGCATCTGACCACCGAACCAGGCCGATGCGCGTAGGTCTCGATTGCCTTGTAGTCGCTGCGGATCGCGGGCAGGAACAAGCGCAGTACCGAGTTGTCCTCCAGCAGTCGGGAATCCGTTCCGTTCAGCCTTCTGAGCTCCGCCATCAACTCGTCGTCGCTGTAGCGGTGCACCGTGCCCGGGCGGTGTCGCGAGGGGGCGCGGCGTCCGGAGGCAAAGAGCGCGAGAAGAGGGACCCCATCGTCTTCCAGTCGCCTGGCGACCTCGAATGCCAGGGTTGCCCCCATGCTGTGACCGAACAGCGCCAGGGGAAGGTCCCGCCACGGTTCCAGCGCATCGACGATGCAGTCGGCGAGCGTTTCCAAGGTGTCTATGCCGCTCTCCCGGAGGCGGTCTCCCCTGCCCGGATACTGGATGGCGAGCACCTCCACCGAAGGAGAGAGTTCCGCCGAGACCGGGAAGTAGTAGTTGGCGGATCCGCCGGCATGTGGCAGGCAGACCAGGCGTGTGTAGGCTTCGGGTGCCGGATGAAAACGCCGTATCCACGCGTTCTGGCCGGTCGTAGCGGATGACATGTGTTTCACCGTCTCTTCGTACTGGTTCACCGCGTGCCCGGTCACAGTTGCAACATCCGTTCGGCTTGTTCGAGATCCAGGCTTCCGCTCTGTACCTGACGAAGCACGTGATCGATGTCGAAATCGGAGGATTCCGCGGCGCCTGGCTTTCGGCCGTTGCTCCGTTGAGCCAAGTGGACAGCGAATTCCCGGATGGTGGGGTACTCGTAGACGGCTGCCACCGGCAGACTCGTTCCGTAGCGTGTGTTGACCGTGTTCATCCACTCGACGGCGATGATCGAGTCGAGGCCGATGTCCACGAACTTGCCGTCGACCGCGACATCCGCCTTCGCCATGAAGAGTGCCTCGGCGAGGCTTTCCGTGAGTGCGGTCTCCAACGATGCCGTGTCCGGCGCCGTATGACGGACCGTTGTGTCCAGGACCGCTTCGTCGGCAGGGCCCGGGACCGCCTCGGGCGCCTCGACGGCCCCGGTCAATGAATCGCGCACCCCGACCAGCTCGCCGGCCAGAGCGCGCACCGACGGGAAGTCATAGACATGGCTCGCCGACAGGTCGGCACCGAAACGGTCGTTGACCGCGCGGATCCATTCCACGGCGATGACGGAATCCAGTCCGATGTCGATGAACCTCTGGTCGACGTCGACCTCTGCGGGCTCCAGGTACAGCACCTCAGCCAGGCTCTGCACCAACTGCCGCTCCAGCTCTGCCCGGTCTGCCCGATCCGGTGCCGGTGCCACTTTGCGTATGCGCCAGCTCGTCGGCACCGCAGCCGGTGTCTCGCCCGGTGTCAGGCGTGAAACGTCCCGCGACTGGTCCTTCGCCCCGTCGAGGCCGGCCTCCGACAGCTCCCGCAGTGGGATGGCTCGCGGTTTTTCCGCGATGAACCCGCGCTTCGGAGCAGACACCACGGCCGCCGGAGACTGCAGGGCGGTTCCGACCGTCGCGGGAATACCGGCCACCACAGTCTTACTCGGACGGGGTTCCGGGCGCTCGCTGCTCGCGGTGGATGTGTCCGAAGACGGCAGAGTCCGCTCGCCTTCGACGGATGAGCCCGGAATCCAGTATTTCCGCCGCATGAAGGGATACGTCGGGAGGTGCAACCGCCGCGGTGTCTCGTCGACGTAGAGCAGATTCCAGTCGATGTCACAGCCCAGCGTCCACAGCTCGGCGACCTTGGCCAGCTTCCTCTTCTCGATCCAGGACCGGAACATCGCAGTGGCGTCCTCGTCCCCGGCGAGGAGACTCAGCCGCTGGTCCTGCCCGACCACTCCCAGCCGGACGTCGGGGGCCTGCCGGTCATGCGCGAACGCGTCCAGCTGCGCCACCAGATCGGAGTGACCGGCCGCGAGAAAGACCGCGCGGTGGGTCATCGCCTCGCGTCCGACCTGCAGGGTGTACGCGATGTCCCGGAGCCCGCCGGGCCCCGTTCGGTCCTGGCTGGCCGACGCTCGCCCTCCCTCTTCGGAGCCGCGCAGGTCGTCGAGCAAATTCCGGGCCATCAGGCGCAGTTGCTCGCTGTCCTTCGCCGACAGCGGTACCAGGCGGAGTACGTCGGCGGCTTCGTCCAACGCCGCGTCCGTTGCCGGCTCTGCGTAGTCGGCCTGCTCCCCCTTGCCAGCCTGCGCTTGGTACGCCTGCGGTTCGTACGCCTCCAACAGCACATGGGCGTTGCTGCCGCCGAAGCCGAATGAGCTGACTCCCGCCCGCAGCGGGTGCGGTTCGCCGTCACCTCCCTTGCCGGGCTGCCACGGCTGGGTGCGCTCTACGATGTAGAACGGGCTGTCGTCCAGCCTTATCAGTGGGTTGAGCTGGTCGAAGTGGAGTGTGGCCGGCAGCGTCCGGTGCCTCATCGCCGCGATGACCTTCAGCATGCCGGCGATCCCGGCGGCGGACTCCAGGTGTCCGAGGTTGGTCTTGACCGAGCCCAGTCCGCATGAGGAGGGCTTTGCCGGCACCTCCTCATGCTCCGTCAGGCGGCTGAACGCGGTCTTGAGGCCGTGGATCTCGATGGGGTCGCCCAAGGGTGTGCCGGGGCCGTGGGTCTCGATGTAACTGATCGAACTCGCCGCGACATCGGCCTCGGCGTAGACCGAGCAGATCAGATCCGCGTGGGCCTGCGGGTTGGTGATCGTCAGGGAGTTGGTCCGCCCACCGTGATTGGTGCCGATTCCCTTGATGACGGCGTGGATGGCATCGCCGGCCGCGAGGGCGGTGGCCAGCGGTTTCAGCATGATGACGGCGCCGCCCTCGGCACGCACATATCCGTCGGCCGACGCGTCGAACGCTTTGCAGAGGCCGTTCTCGGACAGCATGCCGTTGCGCCTGAGTGCCGTGAACCGCCGTCCGGACCAGCACAGGTTCACACCGCCCGCCAGGGCCTGGTCGCAGTCGCCGCGCTCAAGTGCGCGCACGGCCTGGTGCACAGCCACCAGGGAACTGGCGCACGCTGTGTCGACCGTGAGGCTGGGACCGCGGAAGTCGAACCAATAGGAGACGCGGTTCGCGATGATGGCCGACGACGTGCCCGTCGGCACACAGGCGTCGAACGCGTCGCCCTGTTTCTCCAGCAGCTCCGTGTAGTCGGTGTTGGCGACTCCCATGAAGACCCCGGTCCTGGAGCCCTGCAACGCGGAGGCCTGGTATCCGGCGTCTTCGACCGCCTTCCAGGCAAGCTCCAGGGCGAAGCGCTGCTGGGGGTCCATGTACATGGCCTCTCTCGGCGAGATGCCGAAGAAGGAGGCGTCGAACGCGTCCGCGTCCGCCAGGAACCCCCCTCTGACACGGTTCGCCTCACCACCGGGGGCCGAGAACGACTCGTCGCTGTCTCTGCGGACGGCGGGCAGATCGCCGACCACGCACCGTTCGTCCGCCAACTGACTCCAGAATCCGGTCAGGGACTCGGCCCCGGGAAACCGGAGACCGACCCCGACAATGGCAATGCCGTTGTTCTCGTTCACGCCTTTCATGTCAGTCATACGCCGGCCTGCTTCTTCCGGACGAAGTCAACGATCCCGGAGAGCGAGACGAGTACGTTCATGAACAGGTCCTCGTCTGTCATCGCCACCCTGAGGTCCTCCTGCAGGAACTTGACGATCCTGAGGTAGTCACGTGACTCGACGACGCCGGCCTTGAACAGGTCCGTGTCAGCGGTGACCGTGTCGTCAAACGTCACCAGGAGTTCCTCCTGCATGAACGTACGGATCCGCTGCTCCAGCACATCGGTCTGCATATCAGTACCCCTCGCCGCTTGGCTTCCGTGGCTGCACGGTCTTCTTGCCCTTGATGGTGCAGACTCGCCTCTTCCAGAGAAGCCTTCCGTCCTTCTCGGCGAAGGAAGAGGCAATATCGGGGTCGGCCAGGCCTTCGTCGAGGAGTCGGGCTATTTCTCCCCGGCTCTTGTCGGTCTGCGCGACGTGGTCGACGTAGTCATGGAAATCAAGCAGGGATTCCGATTCGAAGAGGGCTTCCAGCTTCGTGTCGTTGTCCCGGTACAGTTCGAAGAAGTCACGCTTTGTGTATGTGCGGTGGTGACTTCGGTCGATCAGGACTTCCATCCGCTCGAAGAACCGGTCCGTCTTCTCTTCGTCGTAGGCCATGATGTCCTGGATGCAGACGGTGCCGCCGGGCCGGCAGCAGCGGACCATCCCGGCGAACACCTCCCGGTGGCGCGCCATGTGGTGAAAGGCCGAGCGCGAGACCACCATGGAGAAGGTGTCGTCCTCGAAGCCGAGGCCCTCCACGTTCTGGTGCACGAATCGGGCGTTGCCCAGTCCTCGGTCGGAAGCGTTCTTCCTGGCCACGGCGATCATCCCGGCGGAGATGTCCACGCCGGTCACCGAGCGGGCCAGCGTGGCCGAATGGAGCGCGAAGGCGCCCGTTCCGCAGGCGACGTCCAGCAGTTCGTCGTCCGGCGTCACACCACAGAACTCCGCGAGCCCGCGAAGCATCCTCTCGTCGCGTGTGACCGACCAGGAATCGAAGTGCTCTGCCCCTTCGTCGAACTGTGCGATGACGAGCCTGGTGTTCATCGCGAGCCCCCTTCGTCAGTCGCCCCGAACAACCGCGCATAGTCGGTCTTTCCATGGGCGGTTTTGGGTATTTCTGCCACCTCCATGAGGCGGACCTGCCGCGGATCGATGCGAAACGTCCTGCGGAGCAGTTGTCTGACCAAACGCGCCGCGGAGATGTCCTCGAGCGCGATCGACAGTTCTTCGTCCTTGCCTCCGCAGACGCAGGCGAACCCCGCCTCCCGCAGATGACGCTCGATCTGGTCGAGGTCCGTCCGTACACCGGACATTTTGACGAAGCGACTGCGTCGGCCGACGATGTAGTAGTTGCCGTCGTCGTCGAAGTAGGCGACGTCCCTGGTATCGAGACAGCCGCCCAGTTCGTCTCCCTTGATCAGGTCGGCACGGTCGCGGGCATGACCGAGCATCACGTTGGCACCCTCGTAGTGGAGGTCTCCGTGCATGCGGGGTTCTGACACCGCGAGCCCGTTCGCATCCTTGAGGTACAGCTTTCCGTCGGGAATCGCGGCGCCGATGCTCTCGCTCTTGTCCGGGTGCAGGTCGGCGCGGAGATAGGCGATGCGGGCGGTGGCCTCCGTCTGTCCGTACATCACGTAGAAGCGGGCGGACCGTTTTCTCGCCTCCGCCGCGTAACGCTCGACGGTCTCCGCGTGCAGCTTTCCGCCGGCCTGGGTGAAACTGCGCAGGCTCGGCAACTCCATGCGGGCGAACCGCAGGGTGTCGAGCATCTCGTACGTGTAGGGGACGCCGGAGAACGATGTGGCTCCGTGCTCTCGGAAGAATTCCCAGAACTCACGCCTGACCAGGGAGTCGTCCGTCAGCAGCAAGGTACCGCCCACCCACAGGTGACTGTTGACGACGGACAGGCCGTAGGAGTAACTCATCGGCAGGCTGGTGATGGCCCGTTCCGATGGGTCCAGTTCCAGGTATTCCGCGATCGAGCTCGCGTTGGCGTTGAGATTGCGCCTCGACAGCCGTACGCCCTTGGGTGAGCCGGTCGATCCGGAGGTCAGGAGCACGGCGCTGAGCTGTTCGTGCAGATCCGAACCTCCCGGCGCGTGACCGGTCCGCACGAGCCGGTAGGAACCCGCGGTGAAAAGCGGTGCGCCCTCGCCCGTGCTCTCGTCCCACACGTACTCGGGCCGGTACGCCTGAGTCACATGGTGCAGCAGGTCGTCGCCCACGGAGTGGTCGACCGGCAACACGACGTGGTTCGCCGCGATGCCTCCCAGGTATCCGACGAGCGACTCGACGCGGTTCCTGGTCCGCAGCAGGATCAGGGCCCTTCCCGCCGACGGCAGGGCGGCTCCAAAGGCGGTCACCATGTCGTGCAGTTCGCGGTACGAGTACCGCGTGCCCCGAGCGTCGATCAACGCCGTACGGTCTCCGTGCCGGTGCAGGTCCCGATAGATGTCCATCTGTGTCTCCTCGGCCATGGGCTAGTCCACCCCCAGACCGCGCTGGATGTGGTGCAGCAGCAGGAGTTGGTCCTGGTCCTCGCTGAGGAAGAGGTGGTCGCCGGAGAGCAGATGGAGCGTGAAGGCGCCGTCCGTGACCTCTCGCCACGCCGTCATGTGGGCCTGGTCGACCCTGTCGTCCCGCAGACCGTGAAATGCCGTGACGGGCACGTCGAACCGAGCGCCCTCGTACTGGAAGCTCTGCACCATCTTCAGCTCCGCGAGCCGCGACGGCAGCAGCAACTCGGCAAGCTCTCCGCTGAGGTCCGCCTCCGAGGTCAGAACCTGGAGGATCTTCTGCTTCTCCACCGCGGTGGCCGAGAGCAGATCGTCCGGCGCTGGAATGTCGTCGAACCCGATCTCCTTGAAGAGGTTCCGCGTCAGGACGATCATCGGGTTCGGTTGGACCGGCGGCGCCGAATACGCGCCGACGAAAAGGTGGTGCGGCCTGTTCTCGTGGGTCTGCCACAGCCGGTACGCCAGCCGGTACGCCAGGAGCCCGCCGGCGCTGTGGCCATAGAGGGCATAAGGTCGGTCCAGTTCCGGCGCCAGTGACTCGGCCAGGGTGTCGATGGCCGTGTCGATGTCCTCGAAGGCGCGCTCCTTGATCCGGGACTCCTTGCCGGGAAGCTGGACCGGGCACACCTCCACCTCGTCCGGCAGCAGTCGCTGCCATTCACGGAACACGGAGGCACCCCGCCCGCGCCCGTACGGGAAGCAGAACAGCTTGAACTTCGCCGACGGGTTCGGCTTCCGCAGGGCGATCCAGCGGGTGCTGCGCGCGATCCTGCCAGCGGACGCCGACGCGGTTCTGGCCCCATCGGCACCGTCGGCGTTCCGCTCGCGCGGGTGCTCGACGATCTGGACCATCGGCAGAACCGTCCTGGCCAGGTCGCGCACGCTCGGCCCCTCGATCAACAGGGCCAGCGGCAACTGGATACGGAGCTCCGTGTCCAGCGTCTTCTTCGCGCTCACTCCGACCAGCGAGTCCATCCCCAGGTCCGCCAGCGGCTCCTCCACGTCGAGCTCGTCCTGGTCCATCTTCATGAGGTCCGCGAAGCACCCGCGCAGGTAGTCCTCAAGCACACGGAGCCGGTCGGCGGCCGCGGCGTCCGAGAGGCTCAGCATGACCACCGAGAGGTCCTCGTCGGAGGCGGACGCATGCGAGGGCTGTTCGGACAGCTGCTGGAACATCTGGTCGTGCCGGGCGCCGAGGCCCTTCATGGTGCCGCCTTCGATCCGCCCCACGACGGTGCCGTCCTGGTCCAGCAGCTCGAACCGTCCGTGCAGCTCACCGGAGTTGGGGTTGTAGCGCTCGACGGTGGCGTGGCACCACAGCTCCCTGGGGCCGTCCGCGGCGTGCCAGCCGATGTCACGCCACTCGGTGACCATGAATCGCGTGTCCGCCTCCACGTTGTCCGGCAGCGCGGCGTGGAAGAGCTGTGCGCAGGCGTCGTAGACACCCGGATGAGCGCCGATGGTGAAAGCGCGCCGTGTCCGGACCCTGGGCGGTGGCGCGAGCCGTGCCAGGGCCTCGCCGTTCCCCTTCCAGAGGTCGGCTATCCACCGCACCCCCTCGCCCAGTTCGAGGCGCCGGGTACGAGCGACCTCCGCATAGAACTCGGAGCCCGGCCGTCGTTCCCCGAGGTCCGCCGCGCGAGCCGCGATGGGCCGGGAACCGGTGCCGCCGAGCACCGGTTCGTCCTCGTGCAGCTCTACGGTGCCCTGCGCGTGCTTGCTCCAGTTCCCGAGCGCGCCGGTGCGGCAGTAGAAGCCGAACGACGCCTCGTCCTCCCGCCGCTGCAGGACGAGCGTGATCTCGTTCTGGCCCTCCTCCTGCAGCAGGAGGGCGCTGATGAAGGCGAGCGAGCGCACCGTGCAGGCCCGGTCGAAGGCTTGCCGAACAGCCCTGGCGAGCATCTCCAGGTAGTAGCCGGCGTGCAGTACCCCGTGCGTGGCGCGCACATCCGGCACGGTGTCCATCGGCAACGTGAACTCGACCTGAGTCTCCTTGAGGGGGGACGGGAGGACCCGCCCGTCCAGAGCGTCCTGGTCCCGCTCGGCCATGACCGGCACCGTGGGTCGGGTGGGAGCCGTCTCGATCCAGTAGCGCTTGCGCTGGAAGGGATAGGTGGGGACGGCGACGACCCTGGTCGACCGGTAACCCCGGTCGAATCCCTTCCAGTCGACGTCCAGGCCGGCTTCGTAGAGTTCGGCGAGCGCGTGCGCGAGGACGTCCCAGGGATCAGACGAGGACGGGAACGGGATGTGGAGACGGTCCGACGAGACGAGGCGGGCGGCCATCGCGTCGTCGGTGGCCTCCGCACCGATCCCGAGGTACCCGTCATGCCCCTGGGCCATGAGCTCGTCGATGCCCGCGTCGGGCCGCGCTCGCGCCGACGCCACGCCTGCCCAGTGGGCGGCCGAAAGCGCCTCCTGCTTCGTCAGGGGCCCTCCCGTCGTCGCGGTCAGCACCCGCAGGCTCGGGACGCGAAGGGCGGCCTCGGGCACAGTACGCGCGAACTCCGTCCCGGCAACCAGGAATCCGAGCGCGGTGGACATGTCCATCACCCCCGCCGCGCAGGCGGCGACAAGTTCACCGGTCCCCCGGCCCAGCACCGCGCGGGGGCGTACACCCCAGCTCTGCCACATGGTCGACAGGGCGAACTGCAGGGCGAAGGACTCGATGTCCCTGCTGCCGCGATCCTGCGGGGCGGCGATCGGCGCACCGGAGGCGGAGCCGTTCGGCACCGCCGACCAGTGCTCGACGAAGCCGGTCCCGGTGAACTTCCTGACCGCCTCGTCGCAGGCTTGCGCCGCGGCCCGGAACTCCGGCTGGCTGTGGAACAGGCGAACCGCCAGGCGCCTGTCGCCACGCCCGTTGAACAGGGCGGCGAGTTTCGGCGCCTGCCTGCGGCCCGCACTGCCCTCGTTCACTGCCGTGCCGTCGCGTACGGCGTCGGACACCCTCTGCTTCAGCTCCCGTGTGTCCGCGGCGACGAAGCAGAGGCGGTGCGGGAAATGGCCGCGGCCCACGTTCGCCGTGTGGCAGATGTCCGCCAGGGCCAGCGTGTCATCGGCGTCCAGCAGCCGCTCGTAGGCGGTGGCGAGGTCGTGCAGCGCGCCCTTGCTCTTGGCCGAGAGGGCCAGGATGTGCAGCGGGCGCTCCCTCGTTGTGTCGCTGTGGGCGACGTGGCCGGGAGTGCCGCCGACCGCTCCGGCGAGGGTCGCGGGCCCCTCCTCGAGGATCGCGTGCGCGTTGGTTCCGCTGAATCCGAACGAGCTGATCGCGGCGATCCTGGGCCGGTCCTCCGCTTCCCACGGGACGCACGTTTGCGGCACGTTCGCGGGGATGTCCGTCAGCCTTATTTTCGGGTTGAGGGTGTTCAGATGCAGGTTGGGGGGAATCTCCCGATGCTGCAGGCACAGGACCAGTTTGATCAGACCCGCGACGCCGGCAGCGCCTTCGAGGTGGCCGATGTTGCTCTTCACCGAGCCCACCTGAAGGGGCGTCTTCCGCAACGGGTCGTTGCCGAACACGTCGGTCATCGCCTGGAACTCGATCGGGTCACCCAGGGCGGTGCCGGTGCCGTGCGCCTCGAAGTAGCCGACCTCACTGGGCAGCACGCCGGCCCGGGCCAGGGTGGCGCGTATGAGCGCGCGCTGCGCCGATCCGTTCGGCACCGTGAGACCGCTGCCTGGCCCGTCCTGGTTGACGCCACTTCCCCTGATGACGGCCAGCACCGGATCCCCGTCCCGGACCGCGTCGGAGAGTCGTTTCAGGACTACGACGCCGCAGCCCTCCCCGCGCCCGTAGCCGTCGCCGTCCGCGTCGAAGGTCTTGCAGCGTCCGTCCCTGGAGAGCGCCCCCATGTCGCAGAGAGAGGAGAAGCCCTGGGAGGCCAGCAGCAGGTTTACCCCTCCCGCGAGGGCGAGGTCGGACTCACCACTGTTCAGGCTCTCGCACGCCAGGTGGACGGAGACCAACGAGGACGAGCACGCCGTGTCGATCGAGATCGACGGGCCGTGCACCCCCAGCACATAGGAGATACGTCCGGAGGTGATGTTGGACATCGACCCGGTCAGCGTGTAGGGGTTGCCGAACGGCTGGGACCGGGGCAGGCCGGCGTACTCGGAACCGATCTGCCCGACGAAGACACCGGTCTGGCTTCCCCTGATCCCCTCCGGGGAGATCCCCGCCCGCTCCAGTGCCTCCCAGGTGACTTCGAGCAGCAGCCGCTGCTGCGGGTCCATCTCGATCGCCTCGCGGGGCGAGATCCCGAAGAAGTGCGCGTCGAACCGGGTCACGTCCTCGCGCAGGAACCCAGCTTCCTTGAGGTAGATCTTGCCCGGTGTCTCCGAGCCCGGTTCATAGACGTCCTCGAGACGCCAGCGGTCCTTGGGGACTTCGACGACGCCGTCCCCCCCGTCCCGCAGGAACCGCCAGAAGGTGTCCGGATCGCTGCACCCGCCCGGCAGGCGGAAGCCCATGCCCAGTACGGCGATGGGTTCCCTGGTCCGCGTCTTCGTTTCCAGCTCCGCCGTCAGCCGCTTGATCGTCTGCATCGACCGCGACAGAAGTGCCCTGTAGTCACCGGGCTTCACCTCAACAGCCATGTCCCTGTCCCCTTGCAATCCGCTATCGGATGTCGCCCAGCTGCACGAGCAGTTCCCGCAGTTCCCCTGCCACCTGCTCAAGTCCGGGTTCCTCCGGAGGCATGTCCGCCGCCGGCGTCCTTGGCGGGCCGGCCGGAGCCCGGTTCGCCCGGTGGGCCGCATCTGCTTCGTGGTCTGCCCAGGGGACGAGCCCCAGCAGGTACTCGGTCAGCGCGGCGACGGAGGGGTGGTCGAAGATCGCGGTGTCGGGGATCTTGAGAGTCAACTGCTTCTCGAGCAAGGTTCGGAACCTTTCGACCATGACGGATTCCATGCCCATGTCGAAGAAACCCTGGCGGGTTTCGGGCAGCTCGGCGGGCGGGTAGTCGAGCAGCTCTGCGAGCCGCTCCTGCATGAACTGGCTCAGAATCTCCTCGCGTTCGACGACCAGTGCCTCGACGAGCTCCGACAGCAGCTCCGAGGTCTCATGGTCGGCCGACGGGGTCGGCTGCTCCGGCAGCCGCGGGCTCGCCGGGGCCTGGGCCGTCTCCGCCGGAGCCGCTGCTACCTGGGCCAGAAGCTCGGTCACCTCTGCCGGAGTCGCGGTCGCTGCCGGCGCCACAGGCACTGTTGGCTCCGCAGGCACTGCCGGAGCCGCTGTCGCGCCTGCCGACCAGTAGCGGTCGCCCACGAAAGGGTAGGTGGGCAGGGGCACTCGGCCCGGCTTGGGACCGCGGTGGTAGGTGTCCCAGTCGATCTCCGCGCCCTGGGCCCACAGCCGCGCGGCCCGCTCCATCGCCGGCGGCGAGTCGAGCGACTCGGGCAGGGCCGGCGGCTCGTCCTGTCCGGTGTCGCCAGCCCCGGCATCCGCCTGGCCGGTGTGCACCACCGGCTCGCCATCGGCCGTATGGTCCTTGAGGAACAGTTCCAGCTTGCGCGCGACGTCGTCCAGGTCGGTGGCGACGAAAGCCAGCCGGAACGGATGCGGGTCACGCCCCGTCTGCAACGTGTAGGCGATGTCCGTCAGACTCGCGGCCCGGTCCGGCGTCCGCAGGACATGCGTCCTCAGCGCCTCGGCGTAGTCCTTGAGCCGGTCCGCCCGCTTCGCGGACAGCACGATGACGGCCGGTCCGCTCTTCAGTGCGTCCTCGCTCCCGGCCCGGTGACGGTCGGCGTCGTACTCCTCGACGATCGCGTGGACGTTCACCCCGCCCGCGCCGAACGAGCTGATCCCGGCGCGGCGTGGAACGACGGTCTCCCTGCCCTCGATGTCGACGACCGGCCGCTTCCAGTCGGCCGTCACCCTCTGTACGTAGAACGGCGACCCGCCGAAATCGATGCCGGGGTTCAGCTCCTCCGCGTGGATGAGCGAGGCGGCGAGCTTCCTGTGCTTCATCTGGAGGAGCACCTTCGTCAGCTGGGCGATGCCGGCCGCGGCCTCCAGGTGCCCGATGTTCGACTTCGTCGATCCGATGGCGCAGAACTGCCGGTCGGCCGTGTCCTTGCGGTACGCCTCCGTGAGGCCGCTGATCTCGACCGGATCGCCCAGCTTGGTTCCCGTGCCGTGCGCCTCGACGTAGCTGATCGTCCGGGCGTCGACGCCCGCCCGGTCCAGCGCCTCCCGGATCACCTCGGCCTGCGCCGTCGGGTTCGGCACGCTGTAGCCGAACGTCCTGCCGTCGTTGTTCACGGCAGTGCCCTTGATGACGGCGTAGATGTGGTCGCCGTCGGCCTCGGCGCGCGCCAGAGGCTTCAGTAGCACCGCGCCGACCCCCTCGCCGGGCACATAGCCGTCCCCGTCCTTGCCGAAGGCCCGGCAGTGCCCGTCGCTCGACGCGAACTGCGCCGCGCACAACGACACGTACTTGCTCGGGTGCAGGGAGAGGTTGACTCCGCCGGCGATCGCCATCGCGCTCTCACCCCGGCTGACGCTCTCGCACGCGAGGTGCAGGGCGACGAGCGAGGACGAGCAGGCGGTGTCGACACACAGACTCGGGCCACGCAGGTTGAAGACGTACGAGACGCGGTTGGCGATCGAGTAAGTCTGCGAGTTGACCGGGGTACCTGCGTCCGCCGCGAAGCCCTGGATCTGGTGCAGTTGGTAGTTGTTGTATGTCGCGCCGACGAACACGCCGACGGAGGCCCGGCCATCTCCGGCCCGGCTGTCGCTCAGCCGCTCACGGGAGTAGCCGGCGTCCTCGAAACAGGCGGCCGCGGTCTGCAGGAACAGCCGTTCCTGCGGATCCATGAACTTGGCCTCGCGCGGCGATATCCGGAAGAACGCCGCGTCGAATCTGTCCACGTCCTGCAAGAACCCGCCCCACTTGCAGTACATGTCTCCGCTCTTGCCGTGCGATTCGCCGACGGAACGGTCGTAGTCGCGTGGGTCCCAGCGCTCTTTGGGGATCTCCACCACGCAGTCACGGGCGAATTCCAGATTGACCCAGTACTCCTCCAGCGTCTCCGCCTTCGGGAACCGCCCGCTGACCCCGATGATCGCGACGTCGCGGGACGTCGGCGCGGCAACCGGCGCAAGCCGCTCCTCGACGGATGACTGCGGAACTACGACCACCTCCTGGTGATCGCTGATGTACCGCGCCAGGTCTCCGATGTTCTTGTACTTGAAGAACGCCTCCGCCGGGATGGTTCCGCAAAATTCCTCAAGGCGTTCGAGCAACCGGTGGACGACGAGCGAGTCGACGCCGATGTCGGCGAAGGCGGTACGCGCGGCCAGCCGCTGCCGTGGGATGCGCAGCAGCTCGGACAACTCGCCGATCAGCAGCTCGACCACCTGGAATTGCCTGTCCGTGGCCCGCGCGACGCCGGAGAGCCGCTCGGCGACCGGCATCCGCTGTGCTGAGGGGTCAGTTGACGCCGCGGGAGCGGACCCCCGGGGTTCCACCTGCGGAGCGTGGTCCGGCCCGACGTCCGGCGCCTCGGCGGTGCGCAGGGACTCGCGGAAGGCCGGCAGCCAGTACCGCTCGTCCGCGAAGGGGTACACCGGCAGATGAATACGGCGGGGCAGCGCATCGTTGTACAGCCGGTTCCACTCGGGCTGCTCACCAGCGAGCCAGCGCTCAGCGGCGCGGACGAGTTCCTGGTTGCCCGGGCCCGCCGTCCGCAGCTGGGCTGTCGTGCCCTCCAGGTATCCGGTAAGCGCGTCGAGCAACTCCTCACGGGTGCGCGCCACCAGCGCGAGCCTGCGCTCCATCGCCTCTCGGCCCACCTGCAGGGTGTAGGCCAGATCGGCGAGGTCGAGCGAGGGGCGGTTCTCCACCGTCCTCGCGACGGCGGCCGCGTAGCGCTGTAGTTGCTCGTCCGTCTGCGCGGAGAGAACCAGCAGGACAGGCGCGTCACGACCGGCCCGGTTGCGTGGCTCGATGCCGTCGGCCCACGGGCTGTACTCCTCGATGACGAGGTGCGCGTTGGTGCCGCTGAATCCGAAGGAGCTCACCGCGGCCCGCCGCGGCCCGCCACCGTGCGGTTCCCACGGCTCCAGAGACGTGTTCATGTAGAACGGGCTGTTCTCCATGCGAATGTGCTCGTTCACCGTCGACAGGTGGATCGTCGGCGGGCGCATCTGGTGTTCCATCGCCAGCAGGACCTTGATGACGCCGGCGACACCGGCGGCCGTGAGCAGGTGCCCGATGTTGCTCTTCACCGAGCCCAGGGAGCAGAAGCCCTCCTTGTCGGTGTAGGCGCGGAAGGCGTCGCTCAGCGCCTCGACCTCGATCGGGTCGCCCAGCTTGGTGCCCGTGCCGTGCGCCTCGACCATCGTGATCGACTCCGGGTCGATGCCGAAGCGGTCGTAGACGTCCTTTTCCAGGCGGGTCTGCGAACTGCCGCTGGGGGCGGTGATCCCGTTCGTCCTTCCGTCCTGGTTGACCCCCCAGCCGCGAATGACGCCGCGGACGGGGTCACCGTCCCGGACTGCGTCGTCCAGGCGCTTGAGAAGCAGGACGCCGACGCCCTCCCCCGGTACGAAACCGTTGGCCCGACTGTCGAAGGTGAAGCAGCGGCCGTCCTTGGAGAGCATGCCCGCCTTGCTCGCCATGACGTGCGTCGACGGCCCGGACAGCACACAGACGCCACCGGCGAGGGCCAGATCGCTCGTGCCCAGCACGAGGCTGTCGCATGCCTCTGCCAGGGCGACACCCGAGGAAGAGCAGGAGGTGTCGATGGCCAGGCACGGCCCCTTGAGGTTGAGGAAGTAGGCGATGCGCGAGCTGAGGATCGAGCAGGAGGCGCCGGTGAACCCCTGGGGGTTCTCGCCATGGTTCATGAGGAACTGGCCGTAGTCGCTGGGTCCGCATCCGACGAAGACCCCGCAGCGGCTGCCGGAGAGGGACGACGGAAGGATGCCTGCGTCCTCGATGCAGTGCCAGCCGGCTGCCAGGAACGTCCGTTGCTGCGGATCCATCTGTTCCGCCTCGGCGGGGGAGATGTTGAAGAACAGAGGGTCGAAGGAGTCGGCCTTCTCCAAGACCCCCATCCACTTGCTGTGCGTCTTGCCGGGCGTCTTCGGGTCGGGGTCGACATAGGCGGCCTGCGACCAGCGTGTCTCGGGGATCTCCGAGACACAGTCCCGGCCGGCCGCCAGATTGGTCCAGAAGGTGTCCAGATCCTCGGCCATCGGGAACCGGCCCGACATGCCGACGATCGCGATGGCCGGAGGGCTCCCCGGTCCCGATGGCCGAGCGGAGGGCAACGCGGCGGACGTGGCGGGCGCGACGGTCTGCTTCGGGTGCGGCAGAGTCGCCGGGGCGGCAGGCTGCGTCCGAGGCGCGCCCACACCGTCGAACAGGGCGGCGATCCTGCTCCTGACCTCCGGCTGGTCGACGAAGGTCAGTTCGTGCATGCGGAGTTCACGCTTGAGCGTGTCGGCCACTCGCTCCCGCAGAGGCGCTGCCATGAGGCTCTTCAGCCCGATCAGCGCGTCTCGCGGTGCCCCGGCCAGTTCCCCGGCCAGGTCCAGCGCGGTCCGCAGCACCTCGTTCCTCGGCACCACCGGGAACGGTACGCCACGCGCCTGCAGCTCCGTGCCGCGGAACTTCCGGCCCGTGAAGAGGATCTCCCGCGCCAGAGCTGCCCCGAACCGCTCGGGAAAGACCAGCGTCGCACCAGCTCCCGGCGTGAAGCCGTACTTCATGTAATTGCTGGTGTAGTAGCTCTCGCTGCCGAGCACAGCGAAGTCGCAGAACATCCCCATCGCCCAGCCTGCGCCGATGGCGTGTCCCTGCATTGCCGCGACGACCGGCAGGGTGCAGTCCAGGGCCAGGGTGTAGACGTCGATGTCGGTGAACTGGACCCGGCCTTCCTGGATGGCCAGCAGGCCTTCCTTCGTACCGCCGGACGCGAAGTAGCCGTCGTATCCGGTCAGGACGACAACACGGCAGCGCTCGTCCGCCTGGACCTCGCCGAACACCCGGCCCAGGCCGGACAGCAGGGATTCAGAGAAGGTGTTCTTGTGCTCCCGGTCCTCCATGGTCACGAGCGCGACACCAGGCTGGACCAGACGCCAGTGAACGACCTCCTCGCCGCTCGCCTCGGAGGTCGCGGGCGCCTGCCGAGGCTGTTGACCGGCGCCGGCCATGAGGGCCCGCAGTTCGTGCTCGGCCACCTCCGGGCTGATCTCGCCGGCCCGTAGGGCGTGAAAGATGTCCTCGGCGGTCATCGAGCCCCCCTGCTGACCAGGCCCTCGAAGAGCTCGCCGGCGACGTCGATCTCCACTCCGCCGTGCCGCACCCGTTCGATGAGCGTGCGCAGGGAGTGCTCACCGCCGGGATCCTGCTGCCGGTCCGGTGAGACGCCGCGGGCTGCCGTCGCCGCAGTCACCTGCTCTCGCAGAAAGCCGGTGAACTCCCGGATCGTGGGATAGCTGTAGATCCTGGACGCCGTGATCTCCAGCCCGTACCGCTTATTGAGCTCCTGGATCCACTCCACACCGATGATCGAGTCGAGCCCCAGGTCGACGAAGTTCTTGTCGTGGTCGATCTCGCTGCGCTTGACCACCAGGATCTCCGAGAGGCTGGAGGTGAGTTCGTCCTCCAGCTGCTCCGCGGAGATCTCCGGCACGCTCGGCGCCACGAGCGGCGGCTCGGGGGCGACAGCGGCCAGGGAGCGCGGGGGCGAGGAGGAGAGTGTGAGGGCCGGAGCCGGGACCGGGGCCGGGGCGGCGGCCTCGGGTCGCGGTCGCTCCTGCGCCGGCTCTGGCTCGGGTGCGGAGCGGGCAGGCAGCGTGGAAAGCCTGATGCGGGGACGATGCGGGGACGATGCCGGTGTGGCGGCCGAGTCCGGCTCCGCCGTTACCGACACCGGCTCGGCCTGCACGGGCGCCGTCTCCTCCGTTGCGGGTCGCCGTGCGTCCCGGTCAGCCGTTGCCTCCCCCGCACCGGGGGCTGCGTCCCGGACCCAGTAACGCTCATTGGCGAACGGGTAGGTCGGCATGCTCATGCGATAGGGCAGGTTGTCCGCGTACAGCTCGGTCCAGTCCAGCTTCAGGCCGATGACCCACAGGGCTAGCAGTTTGCCGTACCTGCCTCTCGCGAGCATCGCGTCCACGGCGGGCCTGATGTCGTCGTCCGCCAACAGCGCGCGCAGGTCCTGGTGTCGCTTGGTCTGTCCCTGGTACAGGCCCTCGATGGCGTTCTCACCGTTCACGTACGCCTGGAGCCGCGTCTCCAGCTCCGCGACGCCGCCCACTACCGTGGCCAGCCGGTACTCCATCTCCTCGCGTCCGATCTGCAACGTGTACGCGGCGTCGACCAGGCAGTCGTCGGTCACCGCTCCCTCGTGGACCGCCTCCAGCAACTGGACCGCCCTGGCACGCAGTTGTTCCTCGTTCCGGGCCGAGAGGACGATCAGCGCCGGGCGTTCCCGCGTGACCCGGGTGCGGGACGGCCCTGCGGGACCGGTGTAGTCCTGGATGAGGACGTGTGCGTTGGCCCCTCCGGCGCCGAAGGACGACACGCCGGCGATCCGGGGCCCCTCCGTCGCCTCGCCGTCGCGGACGGCCGCCGGCCGCCGCCACTCCCCGAGCTGTCGCTGCACCGCGAACGGCGTCTGCTCGAAGCGGATGTTGGGATTCGTCTGCTCGGCGTGGAGGCTGGGCACCAGCATTCCATGCTGCATCTGCAGCACGACCTTCATGAGACCCGCGATACCGGCGGCGGCTTCCAGGTGCCCGATGTTCGATTTCACCGAGCCGATCGCGCAGAACCCGTTGTCCTGGGTGTCACCCCGGAACGCCTGGGTCAGGCCGACCACCTCGATGGGGTCTCCGAGGTCGGTGCCGGTCCCGTGCGCCTCGATGTAGCTGACCGAGCGGGCGTCGATGCCCGCCTTGTCCAGCGTCCTGCGAATGAGGTCTCGCTGGGCCGTCGGGCTGGGCACCGTATAACCGTGCGTCTGCCCTCCGTGGTTCACCCCGGTGGCCGGAATGACCGCGTAGATGTGGTCGTGGTCGGCGATCGCCTCGGACAGACGCTTCAGGACCACGGCCCCGACTCCCTCTCCCGGCACATAGCCGTTCGCGGAACTGCCGAAGCTCTTGCAGCGCCCGTCGACGGACAGCATGTGGTGCGAGCAGAGGCCGACGTAGTTGAACGGGTGGAGGTACAGGTTCACACCACCCGCGATCGCCATCTCGCAATCACCGCGGTGGATGTTCTCGCATGCCTCGTGCACGGCGACCAGCGAGGAGGAGCACATCGTGTCGATGGGCATACTCGGTCCACGCAGATCGAGCAGATACGACACACGGTTGGCCGCGGAGGCGAACGACGTGTGCAGCTCCCCTCGCCTGCCCCCGCTCGCGAGTTCGGGACCGTACAGGTTGAAGCCGGTCTTCGTGATACCCGCGAAGACACCGACGTTACGGTCGTAGCGCTTCGCCAACTGCTCCTTCGTGTAGCCGGCGTCCTCCATCGCCTCCCAGGAGGTGGCGATGAACAGCCGCTCCTGCGGGTCCATGCCGAAGGCCTCGCGCGGTGACATCCGGAAGAACAGGGGGTCGAACTCAGCGAAGCCGTTGACGAAGCCGCCCCACTTGCCGTAGCTCTTGCGCTGCTCAACGGCCTCCACCGGATCCGGGTGGTAGAAGCCCTCCAGCTCCCACCGGTCGCCCGGAATCTCCGTGATGCAGTCCCGGCCGGCCTCCAGGTTCTCCCAGTACTCCTTCAAGCTGTCCGCCTGCGGGTAGCGCCCGGACATGCCGATGATGGCGATGGGCTCCCGGACATGCTCCGTACGCCGGGCAGGCGACGGCCGCACCGACGGCATGGTCTCCACCGGCGCGACCGTCACCGTTCGCGTCGTCAGCGGCCCGGACGTGGCACGGTGGTCCGTCGATGGTCCGTCGGCGGGCGTCACGGCAGGGGTGTCCGTGCCCGTCCAGACCCGGCAGGCAGCGGGATACTCGGCAAGCAGGTAGCCGGCGGCCTGAGCGATGGTCCGCTGCTCGAAGAACAGCGTCTTGGGCAGATCGTCGAATCCGTCCTCCAGCGCCCGGTTCCACCGGGTGATCATGACGGAGTCGATGCCGTACGACTCCAACGGCTCGTAGGGGTCGACGGAATCACCGGCCAGCTTGGCGATCGTGGCCAACTGGCTCTTCAGCCGGTCGACGACCTTCTCCCGGACCGCGTCCTCGTCGAAGGCGGCCGCTCGGGCACGTTCGGGCCGCGGGCGAGTGCCGGCAGCGGAGTTCACATAGTCCATGATCTTTTCCCGGGATCCCGCGAAGACGGCCAGCCGGTCGCACCCCATGGCGAGGCCACGGTCCAGCGCCCGCATGGCGGTCTTCGTCTCCAGTGCTACCGTGCCGGTCTTCTTCCGCAGCCATTCCTCGGCCTCCTCGTCCACGCCCATCCCGCCGTCGCGCCAGAGCGGCCAGTTCACGGACAGGGTGTGGCCGCTGCGCTGACCCGAGGCCACGAGGCGGTTGCGGTAGGGGGCGTAAGCGTCCATGAATCCGTTGGCCGCCGCGTAGTCCGCCTGGCCGACGTTGCCGAAGGCGGACGACACCGACGAGAAGAGCGCGAAGAAGTCAAGCTCCAGCGCCCGGCTCGCCTCGTCCAGGTTCACCAGCCCCCTGACCTTCGGCGCCAGTACGCGGCGCACGTCGTCGGCGGTCTTGCTCACCAGGAATCCGTCACTCAGCACACCCGCGCAGTGGATGATGCCGTCGAGTCGGCCGAAACGGCTGCGCAAGCCCGTCATGAGGTCCTCGACGTCCGGGCGGCTGGCGACGTCGACCGTGCGGTAGTGGACCCGGGCCCCCTGGACTTTCAGCGCTTCTACGGCTGACAGCCGGTGCGGGTCCAGCTCTGAGCGTCCGGTCAGGACGAGTCTGGCGCCGGGCTCCCGGCGCACGATCTCCTCGGCGACGAGCAGCCCGAGGGCTCCCGCCCCACCCGTGATCAGATAGACGCCGTCCGGTTTCCACCGGGGCTCTGCCGTACCGGACCGGGCGGGGCCGGCCTCACGGTGGGCGGCGACGAGGCGGCGCCCTTGTTCGTAGCGGACATGGCGATCGTCGGGGAGCGACGCGTTCTCTTCGAGGACGGCCGCCAGGCGGCCCGACTCCGCGCCGATCTCGATCAGCTGGCCGACCAGCTTGGGGTTCTCCAGAGTCGCCGTTCTGACCGCTCCGGCCAGACCGGACAGACACGCGTCCGGGCCGACTCCAGGCACGACGACCTGGACCAGGACGCGCCCAGTCACTCCTCCCCGCAGGAGCTCCTGCAGTTCCTCGGTCAACCGCAGGGCATAGTCCTCGAACCGCCCGTCTACGGAGCGCGCGGACGACTGCAGTACCTTCACCCGCCGGGTGCCGTCCGCCTCCGGCACCAGCCTCAAGGGCGCCGTCGGGCCGTCCCCGCACAGGATGACGAGGTGATCCGTCCAGCGGACGCCGGCGTCCGGAGCGGTCGCCGGTGCTTCCCTCCAGTGCGGCAGCAGGAGCAGCGGGGGCTCCTGCGGCTCTACGGGCTCGCGCACCGTCGGCGGCGCCACAGGCCGGTCCGCGTGCCGGGGCAGCCAGTACCGCTCCTTGGTGAACGGGTAGGCCGGAAGCGGAACGCGGCGCGGGCGACGGCCGTCGTAGAGACGCGACCAGGGGATTGCGCCCCCCTTCACCCACAGCTCCAGGACCTCGGCGTACCTGTGGCTCCGCAGGCACTCCTCGATGGCCTCCGGCTGTTCCCCTTCCGTCCTGGAGACGTCGGTGGTGGGTGCGTCGTGTTGTACGGACCCTCGGTACAGACCCGGATCCTCGCCTCCGTCGATATACAGCTGGAGCGCCGAGATGAGTTCGCTCCGGGAGCGGGCCACGAAGGCCAGCCGCGCCTTCATCGCCTCCCTGCCGGTCTGCAGGGTGTACGCGATGTCCGCCGTGTCGCAGTCGTCGAGCGAGCCGTCCCGCAGCGCGGTCAACAGCCTGTCCGCCCGCAGGCGCAGTCGTTCTTCGTTCCTGGCGGACAGGACGAAGACCGATGCCGCCGCGGGTGCCTCCCCGGGCGTGCGGTCGCGCGGCTCGTAGGCCCGGTGCTCCTCGATGACGAGATGGGCGTTGGCGCCCCCGGCGCCGAAGGACGAGACTCCCGCGATCCGCGGATACTCGCGTTCCTCGCCATCGACAGTGAGATTCGGCCGGTGCCAAGGTGCCAGCTCCTGCTGCACATTGAACGGTGTGTCCGCGAAGTCGATCTCGGGGTTCGGCGTGCGCGCGTGCAGGGAGGGCGCCAGCTCGCCGTGTTTCATCTGCAGCAGCACCTTGGTGACACCGGCTATCCCGGCCGCGCTCTCGCAGTGCCCGATGTTGGTCTTGACCGAGCCGATCGCACAGAACTGGTTGTCCGGAGTGTGCCGCCGGAACGCCCCGGCGAGAGCGGCGACCTCGATCGGGTCGCCCAGCGCCGTCCCCGTGCCGTGGGCCTCGACATAGCTGACGGTGCGCGCGTCGCAGCCCGCGACCTTCAGGCTCTCGGCGACCAGTTCCCGCTGTGCCTTGAGGTTGGGGACGGTGTACCCGTTGGTCCTGCCGCCCGCATTCAGCCGGCTGCCCTTGATGACGCCGTAGATGGTGTCGCCGTCGGCCACTGCCTTGGCGAGGGGTTTCAGCACGACCGCGCCGACGCCCTCGCCGTCGACGAATCCGTCGGCCTTGTCACCGAACGCCTTGCAGCGGTCGTCCGGCGACAGCATGGTCATCGACGTGAGGCGCGCATAGTGCACCGGGTCCACGATCAGGTTGACCCCGCCCGCGACCGCGCACTCACAACTGCCGTTGTTCAGGCTCTCGACCGCCAGGTGGATCGCCGTCAGCGACGACGAGCAGGCCGTGTCGACGGCAAGGCTGGGGCCGTGGAAGTCCAGCGAGTACGACACTCGGTTCGCGATGGACCAGTAGTTCGCCCCCGAGGGGTAGTTGCCGTTCATCACGCCGACGAAGACGCCGACCCGACGGGTGCCGGAGAGCGTCGCCGGAGTGTAACCGGCGTCCTCAACGGAGGCGTAGGCGGTCTCCAGGAACAGGCGTTCCTGCGGGTCCATCCTCTCGGCCTCGGCCGGAGAGATGCGGAAGAACAAGGGGTCGAACGTGTCGATGTCCGTGAGGAAGCCGCCCCACTTGGTGTACATCGCGTCGGGGTCGCCCGGCGCGTCCCGGTAGTACGTCCGCCAGTCCCAGCGGTCGGCCGGGATCTCCGTGACGCAGTTCCTGCCCTCCCGGATGTTCGCCCAGAACTGATGCACGTCCTCCGCGCCCGCGTACCGGCCTGCGAGCCCGATGACGGCGATCGCCTGCGAACCCGTTGTGGGTTCCGGGGTCAGCGTGCTGCCGGCGGGGCCGGTGGGGGGCGTCTCGCGGGTCCGCTCCTGGGGGGCGGACACCGTCTCGGGCTGTGCCGGCTCCTGCGCCGCGAACATCTCGGCGAGAGCGTCCGCACGGGACTCGGCGAAGTGCTCGGCGAGTTCGTCGATCGTCTGGTGCTCGAAGAACACGGTGCTGCTCACCTTGCCGAGCGTCTTGCGCAGCCGGTTCGCCAGCTGCACAACCACCAGCGAGTCGATGCCGTACGTCTGCAGTGGCTCGGCCGCGTCGATCTTGTGTGCCGGACGCTTCAGCGCCTCGGAGACAAGTGTGGTGAGGTACTCCACGCACCGGCTCTTGAGGGTGTCCTTGGAGACGGAAACGCCGACGGGTGCTCTGGCAGGGACGGGGGCGACGGGCGCGGGGGTGGTGTCGGCGAGGGCGTTCGTGATGGTTCGCCGCCGCACCAGGCCGTCACTCACGGCGCAGATCAGCTGCTGCCCCGCATCCGCCCCCGGAACCTCGGGGAACGGTGCAGGGTCCAGTCCCTCCTCGCGCAGCACCCGCGCCCAGGTCTCCGGCGCGAGCCCTGGGCAGCCCGGGAGGCGCAGCTCCGGGTCCTCCGCACGCCACCAGCCCTCCAGCAGGCCGAACGTCAGGTGGGCGAAGAGCGAGTTGCCCACCAGTTCGTTGGCCACGAGTACGCCGCCGGGCCGCAGGAGTGCCTTGACCTGCCGCAACGTGTCGCGAATGGACCGGGTGGCGTGCAGCACGTTGGCCGCGATCGCCACGTCGTAGCCGCCGGTCTCCAGGCCCTGTTCCTCGGGTACCGCCTCGACGTCGAACACGCGGCACGTGACGTACGGATGGTCGGGGACGAACTCCCGCTCGGCGTGCAGGAGGAAGGCCCGTGACACGTCGGTGTACGTGTACTCCCGCATCCGGTCGCGCAGCGGGCGCAGCGCGCGAAGCACGGCACTGCTGGTCGCCCCGGTGCCCGCTCCGATCTCGATGACGCGGAAGGTGGCGCCGGGATCCTCGCGCAGTCGGCGCGTCAGGTGCGCGAGGACCTGTTCGGCCAGCGCCTCCCGCCCGGCGTCGGCCTCCGGGTTGTCCCGGTAGACCGCCTCCACCAGTTTCAGGGAGGAGTCGGGGAAGAGGACCTCTACCGCCGGGGTGTCGCCGGTCAGCACCGACCGCAGCGCGCGGACGGTGCGGTCCAACAGGGCGACTTTGCCCCGCAGACGGGGAAACTCCAGCCATGCGTCCCGGCCGCGGTCCCACTCGTGCCACAGCGCGTCCGCGTCCGAGGTCCCGGCGCCGCTGGGGCCGCCGTCGAGCAGGCGCTCACGGCGCAGCGCCCGGACGGTCTCCTCGGTCCAGCCGCGGTAGGCCTCGGAGATCCCGGCCTCGCCCATGACCGCGACGGGGTCGGCGTCCGGCCCGAGTCGGGCGCCCATGGCGAACAGTTCGGCTCGCACAAGCCGTGCGAGCAGGTGCTCCAGGCGCCCCTCGAGTCGTTCGGTCATGGTGGTCACCGCCCCCTTCCAGCTCCGTTGTGCATCGACGCGCTCCCTGATGACGCGGCGAGGAAACCGGCCAAGTCGCCAAGGGTCGGGTAGTCGATGAAGATCGCTTGCGGCAGATTGATCCGGAACTCGTCCCCCACCCGCGCGGCCAGCGCGGTGAGTGCCGCCGGACTGAATCCGTAGTCGCTCAACTGCCGTTCCTCGTCGGACGATTGGATGCCGCCGCCGATCTGGGTGTTCGCCAGGTCCCGTAGCCGTTCCAGCACGTCCGGCGGTGTTTGGCCTCGGTGGTCGGGGTCACCCGCTCCCGGGTACACGGTCACCGTCTCGGAGGTGTCGATCGCATCGACGCGGTCCGGCGCCGCCTTCACCAGGGCGAGCTGGTCGAAGGGGGAGGACAGCAGCAGCTCCAGTGCCCGCATCGCCTCGTCGGGTTCGATCGAGCCGATGCCCTCGCGCTCCATGCGCTCCCGGTACGCCGCCGAGGCCACCACCCCGACGCTCCCCCAGTAACCCCAGTTCATGACCTTGACGGGGCACGCCCATTCCCGGGCGAGGCGGTCGGCGAAAGCGTCCTTGAAAGTGCAGCCGGCCGCGTAGTTGGCCTGCCCCGCAGCCTTCGTGAAAGAGATCACCGAGGAGAAGAACAGGACGAAGTCCAGCTCCTCGTCGGCGAACACCTGGGCCATGCGGACGCTGACGTCGAGCTTGCCTGTGTAGCCGGCTCGGAAGCGTTCCTCGGTCATCTGCGCCAGACTCTGGTCGCGCAACGAGAGGGCAGAGTGCACGACACCGTGAATGGTGCCGAAACGCCATCTGACCGTTTCGCAGGCCCCCCGCAGTTCCGCCTCGTCCGCGCCGTCCGCCCGTATGTAGACGGGGGCAGGTCCGAAGGACGCCAGCCGGTCGATCTTCCGTTCGATCACGCGATCACTCTCGCGACGGCCGATCCATACGACCTGGGCCCGATACGTCTTGATCATGTACTCGGTCCAGGCCTCGCCGATCCCGCCGGCGCCGCCTATCACTACGTACACACCACCGTGGCGATACCCCGTGCGCCGGCCGGGCGCCGCACCCTGGAGCGCAACCAGTTTCCGCCTGCGCCACTGCGTCCCGCGCCACGCGTACACGTCCGAGCCGGTGCTCGGCAGGTGCCGGAGCTCCTCGGCCGGCCACTCCTCGTCCATGGGCAGGTCGACAGCCCGGACAAACCAGTCCGGGTACTCCTTGGCCAGCGAACCGACCAGGCCGTGGACTCCGGCATGCGTCGGGTCGGCGGATTCCGCGCGGTCGGTCGCCTGCGCCTGCACCGTGACCACCGTCCAGAGCAGGTCGCGGTGACCGTAGTCGAGTGCGAGCAGGGCCTTGACGATCCGAAACAGCTGGATGACGCCCGTCTCCTGAGCCCTGGGCGTGGCGTCCCAGGCGGCACCGCCGGCCGCGGGGGCGGGTGCGGTCCACATCAGATGAGCGATCGGGCCGCAGGCTCGCAATTGCGCGCAGATCCGGTCGACGGTGTCGTCCTCCGCAAGCACCAGTGGCTGCGCTTCCGGGAACGTCCGCGCCAGTTTTCGTACGGCCGTCGGGTCCCCGCCCACGATGACGGCCCGCCCCGGGCCCGGCAGATCGTGGATCTCGCCCGCCGGCCGGACAGTGTCCCACACAGGGACCGCCGTGATCGTTTCGATGTCCCCGGCGCCCGTCTGCTGCCGCCCGTCCTTCCAGGCCCGGGAGGAGGCCCCAGCGATCCGTACACACACGGTGCCGTCCGCATCGCACAGGTCCACATCGAACTTCCGCAGCGTGCTGGTGGCGGTCGTGCCCTCGCCAAGCCGTACCCGGGCCCACATCGACGGACTGCACCGGCCGAGGACGTCCACTGACTCGAGCGCGAACGGCATGACCGGCTCTCCGAGCCCGGAAGGGTCCGTGCGGAGCCCGACACTGGCCTGCAGTGCGGAGTCGAGCAGGCTCGGATGGAGGACGTACGCGTCGCCGGTCTCGCGTACGGAGAGCGGCAGTGTCAACTTCGCCAGTGCCTGCGTCGCTCCGCCGAGGACGTATTCGATGCCCTGGAACGCCGGGCCGTACTCCATCTCCGCCGCGCGGAACGTCTCGTAGCACTGGTCCGCCGTCAGTCGGCCGGCGTCGCAACCGGCCCGGACGGCGTCCAGGTCCACGCGCGCCGAGCCGTCGCCGTCCCCGGTCAGCGGGACGGCGCTGCCCTGGCAGTGCAGCACGGCCTGCTCACCGAGTTGCCCGGTCCGGGTGTACACGGCGAAGTCGAGCCTGCCCGCCTCGCCCACGTCCGCGGGCGTGAGGACCACCTCGACGTGCGTGACCGGGCCGGACGCCTCGATCGGCGCCAGCCATACGACGTCCTCCAGCCGTAGGCTTTCGCCGGACGGGTCGGAGGCCTGGCCGCTGCGCCGTACGGCCTCCCGGACCATTTCCAGGTACGCCGCGCCGGGCAGGATCCGCCGCCCCTTGACCTCGTGCTCGGCGAGGAAGAACTCCTCCCCGCTGAACGTCGCCCGGAACCTGGGCCCTTCGTCGTCGGAGACGTCCGTGTGCAGCAGCGGATGGTGAGCCGGCACGTCCGTGGGCGGAAGAGGACGAGCGGGCTGGTCCGTGGCGGGGCCGGTGGCGTCGGCCGGGATCCAGTACCGCTCCCTGGCGAAGGGGTAGGTGGGCAGGGAGACGATGGCCGGCCGGGTGTCGTAGAGCGCCTCCCAGTCGGTGGTCTCACCGCTGACCCAGCCGGCCACCAGCCGGACGCAGTGCTCGTGTGCCGGCTCCCCCGGTCCTGTCGACGCCCTGCCAGCACTGTCGACGTCGGGTTGACCGGCCGCGTCGACCCGCTCTCGGTGGACTCGCTCGTCGTCCTGGCCTGCACCGAAGGCGCGCAGCACCGCCTCCAGCTCGCTCACCGAGCGGACGACGACGCCCATCCGGTTCCGCAGCGCCTCACGCCCGGTCTGCAGCGTGTAAGCGATGGCGGGCAGATCGTCGTCGCCGAACGCCAAGTCCCGGAGTGCGTCGGCGAGCCGCCGCGCATGTTCCCGCAGCCGGTCCTCGTCCTTGGCAGACAGCACGACCGCCACCGGCTGCCCACCACGACGGGCAACCGCAGGCGCTTCACCGCTGCCGGGTACGTACTCCTCGACGACCACGTGCGCGTAGGCACCTGATATTCCGAAGGAGCTGATACCCGCCCTCCTCGGGGCACCCTCGGCGCTGGCCCACTCCTCGTTCTCCGACGCCGGACGCAACGCGGTGCCGTCCCACTTGATGAGTTCGTTGGGGGTCTGCAGGCTCGGCAGCGCGGGAATCCGGCGGTGCCGCATCTGCAGCACCACCTTCAGCAGGCCTGCGAAGCCGGCGGCGCCCTCGGTATGGCCGATGTTGGCCTTCACCGATCCCACCGCGCAGAATCCCTCGCGCGAGGTGAAACGGCCGAACGCCTGGCTCAGGGCCTTCATCTCGATCGGATCGCCGAGCTTGGTGCCCGTGCCGTGCGCCTCGATGTAGGTGATGGTCTCCGGATCGATCCCGGCGTCCTCCCACGCCTTGACGACGACGCTCTCCTCGCCCGCCACGCTCGGCGCGGTGAACGAGGGCGTGTAGCCGCCGTGCAGACTGGCCGAGCCCTTGATCACGGCGTGGATGCGGTCGCCGTCCTCCAGCGCCCGGCGCAGTGGCTTCAGCAGCACGCTGCCGACGAACTCGCCCGGCACATAACCGTCCGCCGATGCGTCGAACGTATGGCACCGGCCGGTCGGGGACAGCGCGCCCACGCTGCTGAAGAATCGGTAATGCTGTGAAGAGAGCAGGAGGTTCACGCCACCGACGAAGGCCATGTCGCACTCGCCGCCGCGCAGGGCCTGACAGGCCTGGTGCAGTGCGACGAGCGAGGAGGAGCAGGCCGTGTCCACCGCCACGCTGGGTCCCCTCAGGTCGAGCGCGAAGGAGATCCGGTTCGCCAGGACCGTGTGGTTGTTGCCCAGGCCGACATAGGGGTCGATGGGCAGTCCGAGCTCGTTGATCCGCTCAAGGTAGTCGTGGCAGCACACGCCGACGAACACGCCCGTGCCGGTACCGCGGAGCCGGCCCATCACGCCCGCGTCCTCGCCCGTCGCGTAGACGCTCTGCAGGAGCAGGCGCAGCTGCGGGTCCATCCACTCCGCCTCACGCGGCGAGATGTGGAAGAAGTCGGCATCGAACGTGTCCACGTCGGTGAGGAAGCTGCCCCACTTGCAGTACGTCTTGTCCCGTGCCTCCGGATCGGTGTCGTACCACGGGCGGTAGTCCCAGCGGTCCGCGGGAATCTCGGTGATGACGTCCTTCTCGTCGATCAAGTTGCGCCAGAACTCGTCCAGATCCGACGCGCCCGCGGCCTTACCGTGCATGCCGATGACGGCGATGTCATGTGCTCCGGCGTCGAGCGTCGCGCTGCGCGCGGGCCGAAGCCTCGCCGTCGCGGGCTCGGTGGCCCGGGACCACGGCTGCGCACCCCGGGCAGGCGGCTCCGTGTCGCGTGCCGGCGACGTGGTGGTGGCTCCCAGGTGGGCGGCGAAGACATCGCCGTGCGCCTGGTGGAAGTGGGCGGCCAGTTCCTTCACGTTGGGGTACTCGAAGAGCAGTGCGGGGCTCAGGTCGAGGCCGGTCTCGTGCTCGATCTCCTGGGTGAGGGAGACCAACTGCGCGGACGTCGCGCCCAGATCCATCAGATTGACGTGCGGCTGCACTTCTTCTGCCGTGCTGCCCAGCAACGCCGCCAGCTTCGTCGTCACATACCGCTCGATGTCGGCGTCCGGTCCCGCTGACGGGCGGGCCTTGCGCGACGCGTTGCGAACGGGCACGGGCGGGCGGGGCCGGGGTTCCCGCTCGCGGACGCGTTTCATGGAGCAGCCGTTCAGTGACGCGACGACCTGGGAGTCGCTGTCGACGAGGTCGGCGTCGAACACGATGAGCTCGCCGGAGTTCCTCTTCAGCCGTACGGAGAGCCGCAGCGGCCCGGGTGCCGTGTCCCGGCGCACCCACAGATCCTCCAGGCCGAACGGCAGATAGCCCACGGCACCCGCGCTCGCCGTGAAATGGAGGGCGGCCTGGAACGCGCTGTAGAGGAACAGCGGGTGCAGCAGGTGATCGCGGCCGTCCTGCTCGGTGGCCCGCGCGGCGTCCAGCACGGCGACGACGCTGTCGTCACCCGCGTGCACCGCGGTGAACGTCTTGAACGTGTCTCCGATCGAAATGGCCGGGTTACGGCCGTACAGCACCTCCGGGTCGAGCGGGGACAGCCCCTCCAGCAACCGGTCCGGATCGATCACCGTGGGCAGGGACGCCTCGTCCTGCACGGTGCCCTCCGCGGCCGCGAGCCACTCCTGGCCGGGCCGAGGGCGGTACATGGCCCTGAAGGACACCGTGGACGCCTCAGGGTCGCCGGGCTCAATGCGCACCTCGACCCGGTCACCCTCCTCGACGGCGACCGGCCGCAGGAACCTCAGCTTGCGCAGGCGTACCTGGTCCAGGTGCGGTGACCTGCCGAGGTACCAGTCGACGGCGAGGCTGAGGTGAGTCATGCCAATGAGCGTGGGGACGCCCTCTACCGTGTGGTCCCGGACGTACGGCTCGTCGGAGTGGAAGAAGGTGCTGGGCGGGCCGACTTCGGCGCCCGTGGCATCCGGCTCGGTCACGGTGACCGGTTCCGCGGGCAGCTCCGCAAGCCAGTACTTCTGCGCGGCGAACACATAGGTCGGCAGGTGGGCGCGGCGCGGGGTGTCGGCACCGTACAGCAGCCGCCAGTCGCCGTCGGTGAACGAGGCGCCGTTCACCCACGCGTGCGCCGCCCGCACCAAGTCGCCGTTGCGCAGCCACTGACGTGTCTGGTCCTGCGCCGTGTCCCGGACCGCCGCGCGGCCGGCCTCGATGGGGTGGATCCCGCGGCCCCTCGTCCCGCGGTCGAGGTAGTCCTCCAGCGAGGCGAGCAGCGCTTGAACCGAGTCCGCCGGAAACGCGGCCCGGACCTCCATCGCCTCACGTCCCGATTGCAGGGTGTACGCGAGCGAAGCGGGATCCGGTGTGGGGCCGCGGCGGATGCGCTGGAGCAACTCGCGGGCCATGGCGTTGAGTTGTTCGCGTGTCGCCGCAGACAGGACGAACAGACAGGGGCCCTGGGTGGTGCCCGGCCGGACGGTGTGCGCGGCTCGCGGGACGTACTCCTCGACGACGAGGTGCGCGTTGCTCCCGCTGAAGCCGAAAGCGCTCACGCCGGCCCGGCGCGGCCTGCCGGCGGAGGCCGGCCAGGGCGCGGCCTCGGTGGCGACGTAGAACGGCGAGGACGCGAAGTCGAAGTACTCGTTGGGCTCTTCCTGATGGGGCGTGGGCACCAGCATGCGGTTCTGGAGGCACAACAGCACCTTGTGGAGGCCTGCCATGCCCGCCGCCGCCGTCGTGTGGCCGATGTTGCCCTTGACCGAGCCGACCGCACAGAACTGCTTGTCGTCCGTGCTCTTCGCGAAGACGGCCGAGAGGGCGTCGAGCTCGATGTAGTCGCCCAGCACGGTGCCCGTGGCATGGCACTCGACGTAGCCGATGCCGGCGGGATCTATCCGGCGCCGTGTGTACAGGTCCGACACCAGCTTGGTCTGGCTCTTCCGGCTCGGAGCTGTGATGCCGTTCGTGCTGCCGTTCTGGTTGATCGCGGAGCCGATGATGACCGCGTGGATCGCGTCTCCGTCGCGCTCGGCGTCGGCGAGGCGCTTGAGCACCACTGCCCCCACGCCTTCGCCGGGGACGAATCCGTCCGCCTTGTTGTCGAAGGGTCGGCACTCTCCTGTGCGCGACAGCATGCCCGCCGCGCTCATGCTCGGGTAGCGGTCCGCTCCGAGGTAGAGGCTGACCCCGCCGGCCAGCGCCATGTCGATCTCGCCCCTGAGCAGCGCCTCACAGGCCAGGTGCACCGCCACCAGCGAGGACGTGCAGGCCGTGTCGACCGAGAGGGCCGCACCCGTCAGGTTGAAGTGGTAGGCGATGCGTGCCGCTGCGATCGCCGCGTTGTTGCCGGTCGCGTCCACGCCGTCCGGGCTGTGCCGCGCCAGGAGCGCGCCGTATTCGTTCCCGGCGATGCCGAGGTAGACGCCACAGTTGTTGTCGTCCAGGAGTTCGCGGCTGTAGCCCGCGTCGCCGAACGCCAGGAACGCTTCCTGGAGGAACAGGCGCTGCTGCGGGTCCATCGCACGCGCCTGCTGCTGCGTGATGTGGAAGAAGTCCGCGTCGAAGAGGTCGACGCCGTCGAGCAGGCCGAGCCACTTGCAGTCCGTCGTGCCGCGTCGGCGTGGTCGCGGGTCGTAGACGGAGGCGATGTCCCAGCGGGTGGCGGGCACCTCCTGGATGGACTCCTTGCTCAGGCGGAGGTTGTCCCAGTACTTACCGAGGTTCGCGGCCCCTGGATACCTGCCCGACGCGCCGACGATCGCGATGTCGGCCCGTTCCTCGCCCTCGGGCGAGGGCGTGCCGTCATCGGCCGTCAACGCGGCCCTGGCCTCTTCGACACCGATCCGGCCCTCGCGAAGAGAACGCAGTATCTCTTTGGTTTGCATGGATCACATCACCTCCGTTCTCATGCCCCGAACAGGTCGACCACTCGCTGCTTCACTTCAGGCCGATGAAAAGTCAGTTCATGCATCGCGAGTTCCTGCTCGATGGCTTGCGGAAGGGCCTCACGAAGGGGCCGCACCAGATGGGCCTTGAGCGCCTTCAACGACACGGACGGCTTCTGCGCCAGTTCCCTGGCCAACTGAAGTGCCTGCGGCAGGACTTCGCTACGGGAAAGTACACGGAACGGCACGCCCCGGTCGGCAAGTTCGGCTCCCCGGTAGCTCCCGCCGTTCAACAGCATTTCTTCACCGAGGCCGATCCCGAGTTTCCTGGGGATGATCATCGTGGCCCCCATACCGGGCGTGAAACCGTAGCGCATGAAGTTTGCGGTGTACACGCTCTCGCGGCCAAGTATGACGAAATCCGCGTACAGCCCCAGCACGAATCCGCCGCCGATTCCGTGCCCCTGCATGGCGGCGATGACCGGGACCTCACACTCCAGCGCGAGGCTGTACAGATTCAGGTCCGTGAATCGACTCCTGCCCTCATAGATCGCGAGCAGGCCGTCTTGCGTGCCACCGGAGGAGAAGTAGTTTCCATAGCCCGTCAGGACGACCACTCTGCCGGTCGGGTGCGTCTGGATCTCCGAGAAGGCACTGATCAGCCCGTCCACCAACTCGGTGGAGAACGAGTTCTTGCTGCTGCGATCCTGCATGGTCACCTGGAGGATGCCCGGTTCGACCTCGCAGAGGTCCACGGCGGCCGTCGTCACGCCTGTGCACCTCCGGTCCGGCGCTTCACTGCTGCCACGGCAGTGTTCCCTCCTCGACGTAGCGCCGAATGCGCGTCAGGTTGCCCTCGTCGGTGAAGGCCTCGACATTTCCCGCCACCGCGAGCGGCTTGGCCATGGTCAGTGATTCGTTCAGCTGGTTCATGTAGCGCTTGTACCGGGCGATGCCCGGCTTCGGCAGACACTTCAGACGTGTGAGCTGTTTGCGCAGCAGGGCCTGGCTGTCTGATCCCGCCACGTCGGCGAGATGGAGCCGGACCGCTTCGTCTGCGGTGAACGGCCTGGTGATCAGTGTCATATAGTGCGCGTTCTGAAATCCGCAGCGGCGGATGAGAAAGGGCAGGACACAGGCCGGATACAAGCCGAACAACAACTCGGAGAGGCTGAAGTGGGCGTCGCTGTCGGCGACGACGACATCGCTGGCCGCGACGAGTCCGACGCCACCGGCGTTCGCCTTGCCGCGCACGTGTGCGACCGACACATAAGGCCCGGTGGCCAACTTCAGAAATAAGTCGTACAAGGAGTCGGGATGTTGCCCGGCAGTCGTCTCGTCTATGTCCCGAGTGTTCAGGTCATTGAAGTCGGCGCCGAAACAGAAGTAATCGGGGTGTCCCTCCACGACGACGACACTGGCGGCTTCCTCACAGTGCGTCAGAACGTTCGTGCATTCGGCGATCAGGCGGTCGTTGATCGTATTCCGGTCCATCGGCCGGTGCAGCTGAAGATGACATACGGTGTCACGCCAGGTTACCTGGATGGTTTCGTAGTTCATGCCGCCCACCTGTACTCACGGTGGAATTCCCGGATCTCCTCGAGAACCAGGCGTTCCAGGCGCCGGCCGGAACCGAAAGGCGCCACCTCGTCGGCCGGTTCGATCTTCACGTTGCGAGTGCCGAACCGTACGCTGTCGTTGGCCCGGAGCACGGCTTCGTACTGATCCATGGTGAGCCGGCGGCGCGCGCCCAGCTGCTCCTCTATCCCGAACCTGCGCAGCCGGTCACTGCCGGTACGGCTCACCACGCCGCTGTAGAACTCGGCGCAGCAGCCGGACCCGTACGAAAAGCAGCCGATGCGCTTGGGCGTGTCAAAGCTGCCGTGATCAATGATCCCGGCCAGTGACGAGAAGACGCTGCCGCCCATCATGTTCCCGGTGTGCTGGGCGTAGCGGATTCCGGGCAGGACACGCCGCTCGAAGTCCGGCTCGATGTCCGCGGCCTTCGCTTTCTTCAGCTTCCGCATCATGGTGCGATGCGCTCCCTTGACCATGCCGCCGAACGGGGTGTGGAACGCCAGGTAGTCGAAGGAGGTGTGGTAATCGGTGCCCGGCACCCTGCGCCGGTACTCCAGGAACGTCTGCTCGCAACAGTCCAGGTAGGACAGCAGGCCCAGGTCCGAGTCGCCGGCCTCGCCGTCCGGCGTGGGCCGACAGGTGTCCATGACTTCGTATCCGTAGTAACCGTTGGCCCCGACGTCGAGCTGGAACACTTCGGGAATCTCGCTGACGAGCATCGCGGCGGCGCCGGCCCCCGAGCTGGGCTCCACGAACGCCCAGTCCATCGTCAGCGAGTCCCCTCCGTCATCGACCGTGTAGCGGGAAACGTCCGTCGCGACCACCAGGGCCTTCGCACCGGGGGACACCTGCGACAGAACGAAGTTGACCGCCATCTGCAGCCCGGCCGTCCCCGCGTAGCAGGCGTTCTTCACCTCGAAGGTCCTGCAGTTGCGGTTCAGCCCGAGCCATTCGTGGAGATAACTGCCGACCGACTTACCGAAGTCGATGCCTGATTCGGTGCAGCTGATCAGCAGTTCGATGCGGTTCCTTTCCGCATCGGACAGCGTGTCGAGGATCGGCCTGGCCGCGTTGACGCCGAATGTCACCGGGTCCTCGCACGGCAGTGCCACGGTCTTCCGGCTCATCAGCAGCTGCTCGAACCGCGAGGTGTCCAGTTGCCGATGCTCCATCAGTTCCCGGACGTCGACATAGGCGCTGCCGCCGAAGACGTTCATCGCCTCGATGCCAACGAGTGTCACCTGTCCTCCCCCTCATTGTCAGGTCTCCGTCGCGCTGAGGCACAGCGCCGTGTTCACGCCGCCGAATCCGACGCTCAGCGTCAGCGCATGTTCGATCGCCTGCGCAACGGCCTTGTCCCGCACCCAGTTCATTTCCGGGTCGAGGGGCTGCTCCAGGTTGCGCGTCGGATGCAGCCGGGAGGCCTTCATCTGCAGGAGCGTGGCGACGACTTCGACGGTGCCGGCCGCACCCAGCCCGTGGCCGGTGATCGACTTGGTGGCGTTGATGGCCGCCCGGTCAAGCCCGCAGCCGCGGATGGCGGCCAGTTCAACCGGATCGCCGACACCGGAGCCGCTGCCGTGCGGATTGACGTAGTCGATCTGCTGTGCCGTCAACTGCGCTTGCGTCAAAGCTCGTTCGATGGCGCGGGCCTCGCCCGACTCTGACGGGTCGGGGTTGCGGTTACCGTCCAGCGTCATCGCCCAGCCGGCGAGCTTCGCGTACGGTTCCACGCCACGCTCGGCGGCGGTGGCCCTCCGCTCGACGACGACCGCCCCGCACGCCTCCCCGAAGATGAATCCGTCGCGCCGCTCATCGAAGGGGCGGCAGGCGAGCGCGGGTTCGTCGGCGAAGCGGTCGGAACCCATCGCACCCAGAGACCGCAGCGCCTGGAGCTCCCAGTAGGAAAGATCCGTCAGCGCACCGACAGCGATACAGATGTCGGCCTCGCCCGACCGCACCAGGCGCACCGCCTCGATAACAGCGACTTGGCCGCTGGCGGAGGCACCGCCGACGGTGCAGGCCAGGCCACGGATGCCGAACTGCTCGCTGCACAGACCGCACAGGTCACTGTCCATGAAGGACAGCCCGTAGGTCGGTGGGAGGTAGTCCAAGCGCCCCTGATAGGACTCGTGCTTGAGCACCAGCTCGCGCTGCTGGACGTTCGACCCGCCAACGACAAGGCCGATACGCAGCGGATCCGCATCCGACAGCCGGGCTTCCTCCCATGCCTCGTGGAGCGTCAGGAGTGCCGCCCGGCCCGAGAGTCCGACAGTCCGCAGCAGTTTCCTGGGGAACCGCTCCGGCATGTCGAGAACAGAGAGTTCGGCCCCCAGGAACGCGGTCCCGTTGTTCCGTCCGGGCCGCTCCATGACCCCGAAGGCGTGGTCACCGGCGAGCAGTGCGGTCAGGAACGCGTCCTTCCCCTGCCCCACGGCGCTGAGCACACCGCAGCCGGTGACGAACAGGTCACTGTCCATGCGACTTGGCATAGAGGGCATCGACCAGTTCCCCCACGTTCTTGACTCCGGAGAGTTCGACCCGCTGGATGTGCAGGGACAGGGCCTCCATCGCCAGCATCACGATCTCAGCGCGGTCCACGGAGTTGGCTCCGAGGTCCGTCAGCCGGTCGTCGGACTTGATCTCCCGTCCCTCGACGTCCGGGAGTACCTCGTAGATGTTGCTCCGCACCAGGGCGAAGATCTCTGCGTGTCGCTGTTCCGTCATTCCCTCACTCCTTGACCCAGGCGTATGCGGTGCGGGGCTGCCCCTGTCTGGGCAGTTCGGTGCCGGCTCCCTGGTTCCAGCGGTATTCGCGGTGGAACTCGTGAATCCGTTCCAGGACCAGGCGCCCCTTCGGCCCGGAGGCCAGGACCTGCCCCGGGACGTGCGACTCGTCGAGCTTCCAGTTCCGGGTGCCGAAGGAGACGGCCCCGTTCCCGGTCAGGAGTCGCTCGTACTCCTCGATGGACAGGGAGTGCCGATCGTCGAGGTGCCGGGAGATCCCCATCGCGCGTAGCCGCCGCTGTCCCTCGGGCGTGGCGACACCGCTGTAGAACTCGGAGCAGCAACCGGAGCCGTACGAGAACACGCCGATGCGCTGGGCCGTGTCGAAGCGGGCGTTGTCGATCGTGCCGGCGAGCGACAGGTACACCGTGCCGCCCATGATGTTCCCGGTGCGTTGGCAGTACCGGAGCCCCGGTGACACCCGGCGTTCGAAGTCCGCTTCGATGTCGTCCCGACGGGACTTGGTCATCTTCCGCATCATCGTTCGGTGCGCGCCCTTGACCATGCCGCCGAAGGGGGTGTGGAACGCCAGGTACTGGAACGAGTCCCGGTAGTCCACGTCGGCCACCCGGCGCTGGTACTCCAGGAACGTCTGCTCGCAGCAGTCGAGGTAGGACATCAGGGACAGGTCGGCGTCCCCGGCCTCGCTGTCCGCCGTGGGCCGGCAGGTGTCCATGACTTCGTGGCCGTAGTAACCGTTGGCGCCGACGTCCACCTGGAAGATGTGCGGTGTGTCGCTGATCAGCATGGCTGTCGCTCCGGCGCCCGAACTCGGCTCGGCGAAGGACCAGTCCTCCGTCAGCGCGTCGCCGCCCTCCACGACGGTGAACCGGGAAATGTCGGTCGTCACGACGAGGGCCTTGGCCCCGGGAGAAGCCTGTGACAGGACGAAGTTGACCGCCATCTGGAAGCCGGCGGTGCCGGAGTAGCAGGCGTTCTTGATCTCCAGCAGCCGGCAGTTCCGGCTCAGTCCGAGGTAGTGGTGGATGTACGTGCTGAGGGACTTCCCGAAGTCGATTCCTGACTCCGTGCAGGTGATGAGGAGTTCGATGCGGTCCTTCTCCGCCTCGGGCAGCGCGTCCACGATCGGCTTGGCCGCGTTGACGCCGAACGTCACCGGATCCTCGCAGGGCAGCGCCACCGTCTTCTGCCGCATCAGCAGGTTCTCGAAGCGGGCGCTGTCCAGCCGGCGATGGCTGATCAGCTGCATGACGTCCAGAAATGCGCTGCCGCCGAAGACGTTCATCGCTTCGATTCCGACAGAAGGCACACGCTCCCCCTTGGTTGACAGGACTTGGGTGACGGCCGGGGCCCGACTGAACAAGCTGCCGTCGGTCAGCCGGACGCGGATCGGATGCGCTCCAGAAGCGCCGTCAGGATCCTTCCGGTGCCGATCTCGGTGAACTCCTCCTGACCGATTTCGATCAGATGAAGGACGGTGTCCGTCCAGCGCACGGGCTGGGTGATCTGCTCGATGAGGTTCGTTTCGATCCGGGACCTGTCGTACGGCTTGGCATCGACATTGGCGATCACCGGGAAGGACGGTTCGGCAAACCGGAAGTCGTTCCCCTGGAGGTAGGCGGCGAACTGTCGCTGCGCCTCTGCCATGTACTTGCTGTGAAAGGCGCCGCTGGTCTTCAGTAGCGTGTACCCGATGCCTTCTGCCCGGTCCTCGAAGATCGGCTGTGCCGCGGCGATCGCCGGCTTCGGTCCGGACACCACCACCTGGGTGGGGGCGTTGTCGTTGGCAACCTCGACATCCGTCAGACCGCTGTCCTCAAGCACCCGCAGGACCTGGGTCCTGTTCATGCCGGTGACCGCGGCCATGGCGCCGCCTTCGATACGCCCCATGGCCTCGCCGCGCTTCTTCACAAGTTTGAGCCCGGTGTCGAAGTCGAAGACACCGGCCGCGTGGAGGGCGTTGTACTCACCCAGGCTGTGCCCGGCGGCGTAGTCCGGGACCGTGCTGGTCTCCCGCACGCTCCGCATGTAGTGCAGTGCGTTCACCACGTAGACGGCGGGCTGGGTGTACTGCGTCTCGTTCAGCAACTGGTTCGGGTTCTCACGACAGAGCTTCTCGACCGAGTAACCGAGAATCTCACTGGCCCGGGAGGTGATGTCCGGAAACTCGTCGAACAGCCCACGCCCCATTCCTTTGCGCTGCGATCCCTGTCCGGGAAACATGTACACCGGCATGGCATGTCCCCTCAGACGGCGATGTCCAGAGCCTTGAAAGAGCGGACCGCCATCAGGCCGCGCCGTTCGGGTTCCGCCACCAGGCGCATATCGGGGAAGCGCTGCGGCAGCCGCGCGAAGAGGGCCTCGCTCTCCATCTTCGAGAGTGCTGCTCCGATGCAGTAGTGGATGCCGGCGCCGAAGGACACGGGCTGGCAGTCCTGCCGGCGGATGTCGAAGCGGTGCGGATCCTTGAATCGCTCCGGATCCCGGTTCGCGGCCCCGACCAGGCCCATCACGACGTCGCCCTGCCGCAGTTGCTTGTCACCGACCTTGAGATCGGCCGTCGCCTTGCGGCCGAAGTACTGCACCGGTGCGTCCCAGCGCAGCATCTCTGACACTGCTCCGGGGGCCAGCCCGGGGTCCTCAGCGAGTGCTGAGTACTGTTCCGGATGGGTGAGCAGGGCGTACAAGCCGTTGCCGAGCAGGCTCGACGTGGTTTCGTGGCCTGCCGAAAACAGGAAGATGATGTTGTTGATCAGTTCGTGCCGCGCCAGTTCGCCCTCGGCCGGCAGCAAGGCCGACAGGAGATCGTCCTTCGGGTCTCGGCGGCGCTGTTCGGCCAGCTCGCTGAAGTACTCCAGGAACCATGCACACGCTTCTTCAGCACGCTGTTGCTGAGCCTGGCTGATCACCGGGTCGAGCAGTGGCAGCAGTGCGGAGGAGTGGTCTCTGCAGATCTCGTGCCGCTCCTCGGGGACACCGAGCATCATGCAGATCAAGGCCACCGGAAGCGGCTGCGCGACGGAGGACACGAAGTCACATCCGCCGTCCGCCGCGATGTGGTCGAGGAGCGCTTCAACCTTCTGCTCGACGTACGGCCGCAGGGACTCCACGCGCTGACGTGTGAACGCCTTGCCGAACTGCCGGCGAATGCGCGTGTGGTCGGGCGGGTCCATGTTCAACAGCCAGGACCGGGAGGCCAGATCGATCGAGGATCCCTCGTCGAAGTGGCCGAAGAACCGCCGTTGTCCGGCCCGCCCCATCGCGCTGTCCCGTAGCAGAGCGTCAACGTCCGCGTAGCGGCTGACCAGCCATCCGTTCAGCCGGGGGTCGAAATGCACCGGATCCAGGGATCTGAGCCGGTCGTACCGGCTGTAGGGATCCCGGATGAAACTCTCCGACCGCGGATTGAACAGTTCTTCGCCATCCGGGCGCGGAGAAGGTGTCTCGGCTTCCATGGTCTGGATCACTCCTGTGAGTAAAGACCTGCGCGGCGAGAGCGCAGCTTCGGCTGCGGACAGTTGGTGAACGGGCGGCAAATCGGCATCCCGAGTCACACGGGCTGCCGGCAGGCCGCGCCACGAAACAGGGCCCGCACCACATTGTTGGACTCGACGAGTTGACGCAGGCGACGTTGCAGACGGCGCACGTTGCACAGCCGCCCCCTACGGCCGTCATCCCTCGGCGATATTGCCAACAGCTCGATTCGGACGCAAGCGCTATTTACCGATCCCCACGATGGTCGATAAAGAGTAGGCAATGTACGCGCGTAGACTCGGCTGGAGAATTCCAGCTTTTTCGCGGACGCGCACCCGCGACCATGCCAGGAGGGTGTCTACCAACCCAAGGGGGCCACAAAACCTCACACCCCCACCGACGCCAGAGAGATTTCCATCTTACGGCTGCCAACGACCTGTGGATCATGGCCTAATAAGGACCTCACTCTGGCCGTATTCTTACCCCGCGCGACGCTTCGAGTCGCCGCGCAATGCGCCTGGAATCACAGCTTCAAACCCTGATTACAAACACTTTACGATCAATTTATCCCAATCCCCTCGCGGCGCTATCTGTACGCGGAGACATCTCCATAATCGCAGGTCACGGCCACGCCAAGGGAAAATTTGACGATGCATCAACTCTCTTTACCGAGGCCATCTCGATAGTTAAGACGGCCTCTTGCGCCCTGGCGTCGAGCCAGCCAACATCGCTCCGGCGAACCGTGGTTGACACTGAGGGGGAGTCAAGTGATCGATCCGAATAGCGACTACGACGTCGTAGTAATCGGAGGCGGGCCAGGGGGATCGGCCACGGCCGGGCTGCTGGCACAGCACGGACACAGGATTCTCCTATTGGAACGCGAAAAGTTTCCGCGGTACCACATCGGTGAATCCTTGATAACCGGAGCGCTTCCCACCGTTGACGCTCTCGGTCTTCGCGAACGCCTGGACCGGTTGGGGTTCACCAAGAAAAACGGCGGGACCCTCCTCTGGGGCAAGAACACCCCGCGGTCGGCCGACGGCCAGGCCGCCGACCCCGACGAGGGTGCTCCCGGGAAGGGCACCTGGGGCTTTCGGTTCCGTGAGGCTTCGGAATACGAGCACTCCTACCAGGTACGACGCGCCGACTTCGATGCCCTCCTGCTCGGACGTGCGAGAGAACTCGGCGTCCATGTGCTTGAGGAGGCCACCGTCCAGGAGCCGGTGTTCGACGGAGATCGGGTCGTGGGCCTCACCTACAGCCTCAAGGGCGATGCGAGGAAACGCACCGTGCGGAGCCGAATGGTGGTGGACGCCTCCGGACAGACACACCTGCTGGCCCGTCACTTCGACCTCGTCGAGTGGCAGGAGGATCTCCGTAACATCGCCGTATGGAGCTACCTCCAGGGCTGCACTCTGTACAAGGGTGACCATGCCGGCGACATCCTGACCGAGAACCGGCCCGACGGGTGGTTCTGGTTCATCCCGTTGTCCGACGGCACTGTCAGCGTGGGGTACGTCACGCCCATCGAGAAGTACAAGGAGTCCGGGAAGAGCCTCGAAGACCTGTACGTCTCCGAGCTCGCCGAAACGAATGAGGTGAGCCGACTCACCAGCGGCGCCTTCCGTGCCAGTGGCTTCCGCACCATCCGCGACTGGTCCTACACCTCCAGCCGCTTCCACGGCCCCGGTTGGGCCCTGGTCGGCGACGCCGCCGCGTTCGTGGACCCGCTGCTGTCAACCGGAGTCACCCTCGCCATGCGCGGCGCCCACGGCCTGGCTGACGCGGTGGACGCCGTCCTGCGGGATCCGCAGTCGGAGTCGCATGTTCTCGACTCGTACGAAAAGAGCTATCGCCAGTTCCTGGACTCCCTCTTCGACTTCGTGCGGTTCTTCTACAACCGGTCCTTCCGTAAGGAGGACTACTGGGACAAGGCTCAGGCAACGATCGACCCGGAGAAGGTCCGCACCCGCAGGGAGGACTTCGCCACCATCCTGTCCGGCCTGACAGGGATGCGGGACATCTTCGAGAACCCGAGCCCGTGACAGGCCCGCTCGGCCGGCAACCGGAGGAAGCCGGGATGTCCGTCGATCCGCAGGTCAGGGCTCTGCTCGACGAACTCGCCGAGACGGGCGCCCAACCCGTCGAGAACCTGACGGTTGCCGAGGCTCGACTCGCCTCCAAGGACTTCCTGCTGCTGCAAGGCGATCCCGAACACGTCGCCTGGGTCGAGGACCGCCTCGTGGCCGGACCTACCGCAGAAGTCCCGGTGCGCCTCTACTATCCGGCGGGCGACGGTCCCTTCCCCTGTCTCGTCTACTTTCACGGCGGTGGATGGGTGACTCTGGACATCGACGTCTGTGATCCGACCGCACGAGCCCTGGCCAACGACACCGGCTGCGTGGTGGTGTCCGTCGACTACCGCAAGGCTCCGGAGCACAAATTCCCCGCAGCTGTTGACGACGCTTGGGCGAGCACCACGTGGGTGGCGGAGAATGCCGCCGAACTGAACATCGATCCCGACAGGATCGGAGTGATCGGCGACTCCAGCGGCGGGAATCTCGCGGCCGTGACCGCCCTCCGTACCCGGGACGTCGGCGCGCCGGCGCTGGCCTGCCAAATCTTGATCCACCCACCGACCGACCACAACACGGACAAACGGTCCTACCTCGACAACGCCGAGGGCTATCTGCTGCAGCGACGCTCCATGCAGTGGTTCTACGGCCACTACCTCAACGACCCGTCCGAGGGCACGAATCCCTGGGTCTCGCCGCTGCGCGCACAGGATCTCTCCGGACTGCCACGGACCCTCGTCGTCACCGCCCAGTACGACCCCCTACGGGACGACGGCCGACTCTACGCGGAGAGGCTGGCCGCTGCGGGCACGCCGACCAGGCACGACGACTATTCCGGCGTCATCCACGCGTTCTACCTGATGTGGGGGGTCCTCGACGCCGGCAGACAGCTGCGTCGGGAGATCGCGGAAGAAGTCCGCGAAGCCCTGCGGGTGAGTCCATCAGCGTGACCGGCAAACGCGGCCGCCAGGTCAGACAGACACGTCGAGGGGCATTCATGAAGAGATGTACGGTCACTGACACGTTCGTGACAGTGGTACGAGGGCATCGCGGCGTGTCCACCACCGGACCAGTTGGTTGATCCCGCCGTGACCAGTCATCAGATCGCCTTCCTGCTGCTCGACCTCGCGCTCGTCCTCTCCGGGTGTGCCCTGCTCGGCGCGCTGGCCACTCGGATGGGGCAGCCGGCTGTGATGGGCGAAATCCTCGGCGGCATCCTGCTCGGCCCAACTGTGCTCGGTCCGTGGTCCCACACAGTGGTTCCAGACGAGATACGACCGCCCCTCACTGGAATCGGCAACGTCGGCGTGGCGCTGTTCATGTTCGGGCTCGGTCTGGAATTCCACCGTAGCGCGCTGCGCGGCGGCGGAAGGAGGCCGGCCGGTATCGCGATCGGCTCGATGTTGCTGCCGTTCGTGCTCGGCTCACTGCTGGGCGTTGTACTGGTGGCGATGCACTACCGGCATCCGCCGGACCCCATGGGCTTCGTGCTGTTCCTCGGCATCGCCATGTCGGTCACGGCCTTCCCGGTGCTCTCCCGGATACTTACAGACCGTCAGATTGCAGGCACCGAAGTCGGCATGCTCGCCATGGCTGTCGCCGCGGTCGGTGACGTTCTGGCTTGGTCCGGGCTCGCCGGGGTGATCGCCCTGGTGGGGCGTTCCAGCGGCGTGCCGTGGCTGGTGGCGCTGGTGGTGCCGTTCGTGTTCTTCCTGGTCCGCGTCGTACAGCCGACGCTCCGCAGGCTGCTCCCGGCCGGCTCGTCGACCACCACTCTCGCATACCTGTCCGGCGGTGCCCTGGCATGTGGTGCGGTCACCGAACTGCTCGGACTGCACTTCATCTTCGGCGCGTTCCTGTTCGGACTGATCACCCCACGCATCCCGGCCACCGAGCGCCTGGCGGAGAAGGTGTTCGGGTTCAGCCGGCTCCTCCTGCCGACGTACTTCGTGGTTGCGGGGCTGCAGGTGAACCTGGGGCTGACGTCCTCGGCACTGGGGCTGCTCGCAGTGATCGTTCTAGTCGCGGTGGTCGGCAAGGTCGCGGGAACTTATGGCGCCGCCCGCATGAGCAAACTGTCTCCAGGGACATCCGCGCTGCTCGCCGTGCTGATGAACACCCGGGGCCTGACCGAGCTGATCGTGCTCACCACCGGCCTGAGGCTCGGGCTCATCGACCAAGAACTCTACTCGGCGATGGTCGTCATGGCGCTGCTGACCACCGCGGCGACCGGACCGCTACTGACACTGTGCGGCCGCCGCCTGGGTGCCTCGACCCCGACCACCGTGACCGGCACCCCCCGTTTCGACCCTGTACCCGCACCGCAGCACGCCGAGGAGAAGGGCCTGCACACGTGACTACGAAGGCGACGGCGTGATCGAGGAAATCGTTCCGGAGGAAGTGGCCGCGGTCGGATCACGGGTCGACGCCCCGGAGACAGCGCTCTTCCCCGAGGAGCTCGCCCTGATCGCCTCGGCTGTGCCCAGACGGCGGGCCGAGTTCACGACGGCGCGCGTGTGCGCCCGCCGGGCGCTGGCCCGGCTCGGCGTCGCTGCCGCGCCCATACTCAGCGGTGCCCAGCGGGAACCGATATGGCCCGACGGAGTCGTCGGCAGTATCACGCACTGTGCCGGATACCGCGCCGCTGCCATCGGGCGGTCGACACGGTTCACCACGATCGGCATCGATGTCGAGCCGAACGAGCCGCTGCCTGGCGGACTGCTGGAACACGTCAGCCTGCCACAGGAACGCGGACGGCAGACACGCGCGGACGGCACACACCTGGATCGCCTGCTGTTCAGCGCCAAGGAATCCGCCTACAAGGCATGGTTTCCGCTGGCACGCCGCTGGCTCGGCTTCGAACAGGCGGCCATAACCCTGGAATCCGATGGGACGTTCGACGTCGAGCTGCTCGTGGCCGGCCCAGTCAAGGGTTTTCGCGGACGGTGGCTGGCTCGCGACGGACTGATCGTGACGGCCATCGCGACACCCGCCCAGCGGCCCCGCAAAGACCAATTTTCCCATCGGATTTCAAGCACCCGACAAGACTGTCCGAGTGAGTGAGGGAGTAGCCATGTCAGACAACGTCCTGGTAGTGGGTGGAGGCCCTGCTGGATCGGTCACCGCGACCTTCTTGGCGCAGGAAGGCTTTTCCGTCCGGTTGATCGAAAGCCAACATTTTCCGCGCTACCACATCGGGGAGTCCCTGACACCGGCCAGCCGACGCGTGCTGGACATGATCGGCGTGGCCGACCGGCTCGATGAGTTGGACTTCCAGCGCAAGCGCGGCGGCGTTTTCCTCTGGGGGGAAGACACCTGGGTGATCGACTGGAGCGAGATATTCGGCGTGGACGTGCACACATGGCAGGTCGACCGAGGCCGCTTCGACGCCCTTCTGCTCGACAACGCTCGTGAGAAGGGCGTCAAGGTCGAACACGGCATCACCGCGAAGTCGGTGACGTTCGGGGACAACGGACGGCCGGCGGCCGTCAGTTGCAAGGCCGAGGACGGAACGGACTTCACGATCGAGGGATTCGACTTCCTCATCGACGCATCCGGTCGATCAGGTCTGCTGAGCAGCAGGCACCTGCGCAACCGAAAGCCGCACGAGGACTTCCGCAACGTGGCGATCTGGGGCTACTGGAACGACGCACGCGCGTTGCCGACCTGTCCCGAGGGCGGTATCAACGTCATTTCGTCGCCGAAGGGCTGGTACTGGGTGATTCCGTTGGGCGGCGGGCGCAACAGCGTCGGGCTGGTCACGCATAAAGACCTGTTCGCGGAGGACAGGCGACAGCACTCGGACGTCGAATCTCTCTATCACGCGTACCTCAATGAGAACGAGCCAGTCAAGGAACTGCTCTCGGACGCCACCTACAACGGGCCGGTGCGAGTCGAGACGGACTACTCCTATGTCGCGGACGAGTTCTCCGGACCGGGCTACATGATGGTCGGGGACGCGGCGTGCTTCCTCGATCCGCTGTTGTCCAGTGGCATTCACTTCGCTATGTACGGCGGGATGGTGGGCGCCGCCGCCCTCGCGTCCGCTCGACGCGGCGAGGTCACGGAAGCCGAGGGGCTGCGCTTCTTCGAGGTCTCGTACAAGCGCGCGTACACCAGAATGCTGACGCTGGTGAGCAACATGTACCAGGGGTATCGCGGAAAGAACGACTTCTTCTGGACCGCCGATCGGCTGGTCGGCCAGGACCCGACGGGGAAGGAAGAATCGTTCGGCGAGGTCATCGGTGGCCTGTCGGACATCCGGGAGGCCACGGACGCCTCGACGAGGATCGGCACCTCCAAGTTGGAGGAAGAAGCCAGGCGGGTCCAGGACGGGGAACTCAACCCGAATCGTCCGCTGTTCGGCGCCCAGCACAAGATGGGGCAGGAAGAGGACCCGATCGGGGGTCTTCAATTGGTCACGTCACCCCGGCTCGGCCTGCAACGGGTATCCGGGTCGGACGAAGTCGACTCGAAAACCTCACCGTGACGGAGAGCGGCAGACGACTCGTAGAGTGCGTACCAAGGTAGGGACCGCCACGAGACGGCCACACCGTAGGGCCTGACGGACGTTTCGGTAGAGCAAGGATCGAAACTCATGCGTGGGATCGACGGCGGACAGCAGGAAGGCCACCAAGAAGAGTCCGCTCATCTACTCATCTCTGCTGCCGTCCGCAGTCGATACCACCCAGAGACGCAAGGTGCAGATGGTGGCCTCACCCGAAGTCGCACTTGCTCCGCTGAGGGAGGCAGCGGCTGATCGCCCGGAGGGGTCTCTGCAGGTCGGCCGAGGCCGGGTATCAGGTGATCCGGCGTGCTGCGGCTCCGGTGATCTCCTCAGGGGTGAAGTTGCGCAGGAGCTGGCGCGCGGGCCGGGCGGCCGACTGGCAGCGCCGGCACCTCACCTGGAACCAGGAAGACGCCGCACATTCACCCCCTGAGCCCACGACCCGTGGACCTCATCGACAGCCGTGTCGAGTCTCCAGCGGTGGAGCGTCCCTCCGGCTACGAGCTGGTCGAGCAGGGTGGCGAGGGCAGCCGAGGACAAGCCCGCGGCACGCTTCAGGTGATGCAGGTCGACGCTTCCCTCGCCGCGATCGGCCGAGTGCGGACGAGTTGAAGGGCCACGAGGCGCGCGACGGGCCGTTCTTGTCGTACCGCAGGACAGCAGGTCCGGCGCAGGGCCCAGTCGGTCGCCGCGGCTACGTACGCGAGTCCCCGCCATGGAAGGAGGAGGCCACCGAGAACAGTCGTGAGGACGGCGAAGGCACCGGAGAGAAGGCTGAGCACGACCGCGCCTTCGAGGCTGGCCGCGGCGGCGTCGAAGGCCTCGACGAACCGTTGGGGCACCACGGGGTACAGCCGTGGACACGTGGTGACCGCGTCGATGCGATAGCGGCGCAACGGATGCTCCTCGGCCGCTCGCAGTACCCAGCCGAGCAAGGTCGGTACGGGGTACGGCCGAGGCGGCCGGCCTGTCCGGGGAACCCACTGCCACACGACGGCCAGTAGCCTTCGTGCAGCCGGTTAAGGCTCGTGCGTCGGGCCATGAGGGTAGTCCGGCGAGGACGGTGCCCAGCACCAGGATGACGATCGCGAGGGCCCGGGTCTCGGTGTTGACTCCGGTCCACCACGACGCCGACGCCGGAGACGAACGCGAGCAAGGACAGCCAGAGCGCGACCAACTGCCTGCGGTCGATGATGCCGCCGATGGTGCTGAAGAGGCCCGCCATCGGTGCACCCGATCTTTCGCTGCTCAACCCCACTCGTGCACAGCTGGCGCAGCAATACGTCGGCAGCCAGGGCCGGCCCTTGAGCCAGGTAGCTGCACTGCCTGGGTTCCCCCCGGCCAACTCCTACGCCCGCTGGTTCCGTGACGAGTTCGGCATCAGCCCGGCGGTCTGGCGGGCCGTCGCGGGCAGCGGCAGCAGCACCTGAGGTGAGGGTCGCCCTCCGCGGTCATGTGTGGCGCAGCAAGTTCGGCGGGCGGCGGGACGACGGCCGACAGCCGCTGCCAAGATCCGGACCAATCGTGGACCAAGAAGCGGGCCAGCGACCCTCCGTCTGGCATTTCCCCAGGTCAACGGTGGTTCGTCTCCTGTACTGCCAGCAGACCAAGAACCTGCCGGTGACCGCCCCTACCTCTCTCCCCCCGCGGGTTCTGCAGCAACCCACCGAATGGGGCGAATGGACGGCGATTCGAGTCGGATTCGACCCCGCCCCTCCCATCACGGCAACGACGAGCTTTGATCTGCCGCTATGCAAATTCTGCCGCTGTACCAGCCGTATGCCGCCAAAGAAGCACCAGAGAAGCGAGAATACGGACATATAGCTCAATCAAATGGTCACTGCTGAACACCCCCCGTCCTCGCAGGCAGACGGCGTTACTGCTGCCTCCCTGCCGGCGGGCAGCGACACAGTGTCTCGCATCAGCGCTCTCACCAGGGGCTTTCCAAGCACTCTTCCGTGTCACGGAAGCCGTATTGCGCCCTCGTGTGGCCCGTTCCGACGATGTCGCCACGACCCCAACGACGGGAGTTCAACGCCATGCCCCACATGACCGCCTTCGCCAGGAACCAGTGGTACGTCGCCGCCTACAGTCACGAGGTCGGGCGCGAGTTGCTCGGGCGGACGATCCTCGGAGAGCCCCTCGTGTTCTACCGGGCAAAGGAGGACGGTGCGCCCGTCGCCCTCGGCGACCGCTGTGTGCACCGCCGTTACCCGCTGTCGGAGAGCGGGCTCGACGGCGACCGGATCGTGTGCGGGTACCACGGGTTCACCTACGACCGCACCGGCGCGTGCGTGTACGTGCCGGGGCAGAAACGCATCCCGCGCACCGCCCGGGTCGCCTCCCACCCCGTGGTGGAGCAGGACTCCCTGGTGTGGGTGTGGGTCGGCGACCCGGCGCTCGCCGACCCGCAGGCGATACCGCGGGCGCGCCACCTCGACTCCCCCGGCTGGACGACCGTCCGGGGCATGGAGCCGATCGACGCCGACTACGGCCTCCTCGTCGACAACCTCCTCGACCTCTCGCACGAGACCTATCTGCACGGCGGCTACATAGGCACCCCCGAGGTCGCCGAGACCCCCATCACCACCGAGGTCGACGAGGGCGCCGGGATCGTGCGGGTCAGCCGGCACATGGACGACGCCGAGTGCCCGCCGTTCTACGCCCGTTCGACCGGGATCGCGGGGCGCATCACGCGCTGGCAGGACATCGAGTACCACGCGCCGTGCCTGTATCTGCTGCACAGCCGGATCGCTCCGGTCGGCGTCCTGCCGGAGGCCGACGGCAGCGACCCGAACGGCTTCCACACCGAGATCACCTACGCGATCACCCCGTCCGCGGACGGCAAGGTGTACGACTTCTGGATGGTCTCCCGGGACTGGGCGACCGACGACGCCGAGGTCACCGAGTTCCTGCGGAGCAACAACCACACGGTGGTGATGCAGGACGTGGACGCCCTCAACCTCCTCCAGAAGACGCTGGGTTCGGAGCGGGCCGGTTACCAGGAGCTGAGCATCAACATCGACACCGGCGGCCTCGCCGCCCGCCGTATCCTCGCCCGGCTGGTCGAGGAGGGCGACAAGCCCGTGGAGAAGGCGCTGTGAGCGCACCGACCGGTGAGATCTACCGCATCGACTGGCTGCCGGGCACCGACGTCCTGCACGGCACCTGTCACTGCGGCGCCGAGCACACCGCCCAGGACCCGGTCGAGATGTGGGAGTGGATGCTCGGCCACCCCGAAGGCCACCGGCTCCAGCCGCAGTCCCAGCCCCAGTCAGAGCCCCAGTCACAGCCCCAGTCCCCGGAGCGCGCCCCATGAGCCTGTACGAGGCCGAACTCGTCGTAGCCGAGCGTGTGCCGGCGGCCGAGGGGGTCGTCGCCCTGACCCTGCGGCATCCGCTGGGCGAGGAACTGCCGGGCTGGGAACCGGGAGCGCACGTCGATGTCGTGCTCGGGCCTGAGCTGGAGCGGCAGTTCTCGCTGTGCGGGGATCCCGGGGACCGCTCCGGCTGGCGGGTCGCGGTGCTCAGGGAACCCGACGGCCGGGGTGGATCGGCCTATGTGCACGAGCAGTTGGGCGTCGGCGACAAGGTGCGGGTACGCGGGCCGCGCAACCACTTCCGGCTCGAATCCGCACCCCGCTACCGGTTCGTCGCGGGCGGCATCGGTATCACCCCGATCCTGCCGATGCTCGCCGCCGCCGAGGCCGCGGGCGCCGAGTGGACGCTGTTGTACGGCGGACGGAGTCGTCAGTCCATGGCGTTCACCGGCGAGTTGGCGCGGTTCGGCGGGGAGCGGGTCACCGTCGCCCCGCAGGACGAGACCGGGCTGCTGGACCTGGCCGGCGTCCTCGACGACGTCCCGGACGGCACCCTCGTGTACTGCTGCGGTCCGGGGCCGTTGCTGGACGCGGTCGAGGAGCGCTGCCCGGCCGGTGTGCTGCGGGTCGAGCGGTTCCGGCCCAAGGAGCAGCAGGCAGGCGAGGACCGGGAGTTCGAGGTGGTCCTCGCGCAGAGCGGTCGCACTCTCACCGTCGCGCCCGGCGTCTCCGTGCTCGACACCGTCCGGGCCTCGGGGGTGGAGGTGCTCTACTCCTGCACCGAGGGCACCTGCGGCACGTGCGAGACGGATGTCCTCGAAGGCGACCCGGACCACCGGGACTCGGTGCTCACCGAGGAGGAGCGGGCAACCGGGGAGACCATGCTCATCTGCGTGTCGCGGTGCCGGGGGGCGCGTCTGGTGCTGGATCTGTGATCCGCAGGTCCACCTCGATCCGTGCCACCGCCGCCAGCAGGTGCGGCAGCAGATCGCGGCGGGCCGCCACGGTGGACGTCCGGCCGGAGTGCATCGCGAGGCTCACCCCGGCCACCACACGGCCGCTCCGGTCCCGGACCGGGGCGGCCAGTGTACTGACGCCGGCCTCGGGGTCTCCTTCCAGCAAGGCACACTCCTGACGTCTCGTCACGTCCGCGTGACATAAACCGGGTTGCGTAAGGTCGGCAAGCAACACCCTCCCCACCGCGGTCCCGTACGCCGGGAAGCGCGCTCCCACCGCGATCGTCGCCGCCATCACCCGCCGGGGCCGGGCGGCGGCGACCGGCACGACGGCGTCGCCGTCCAGCAGGCACAGCGCCGCCGACTCCCCCGCCAGCTCTGCGAGTTGCACCAGATGCGGCTGCGCGAGGTTCGGCAGCTCCAGGCCGGAGAGGTAGGCGTAGCCGAGCTCCAGGACGCGTGGGGCGAGGCGGAAGTGGCGGCCGTCCGAGTGGACGTAGCCCAGGTCGGCGAGGGTGAGCAGCAGGCGGCGGGCGGCGGCGCGGGTCAGGTCGCAGGCGCGGGCCACCTCGCTGAGCGTGCGCGCCGGATGTTCGGCGTCGAAGGCCCGGATGACGGCCAGGCCGCGCTCGAAGGACCTGACGAAATGTGGTGCTCGGGCATCCCTCGACATCGTCGCCTCCCGGTCCGACACTGTCCGACTCACGGTCCGACACGGAGAACACGGTGAGAGCGCGGTTCGATAACTGTCAACAATTTTGTCAGCTAAACCCATTGACCGGGTTGTGCGGCCGGTTCTACGTTCCCGCTGAGCACCAACCGAGCACCAGTGTGCGCACAGCGCACAGCCTGTCGGAACACCGTTGTCTGCACAGGAGGAGCCATGCGTCGTCTGCTCGCCGGTCTCGCGACCGGCACCTTCCTGCTCGCCACGGCGGCCTGCGGCTCCTCCGGGAGCTCGTCGTCCACCTCGCCCTCGTCGGGCGGCACCACCACCGTCAAGGTGGGGATCATCCCCATCGTCGACGTGGCCCCCCTCTACCTCGGTCAGAAGGAGGGCTTCTTCAGCAAGCGCGGCCTGAAACTGTCGATGACACTCGCCCAGGGCGGCGCGGCCATCGTCCCGGGTGTGACGAGCGGTCAGTTCCAGTTCGGCTTCAGCAACATGACCTCGCTGATGATCGCGCAGTCCAGCAACGTGCCGGTGCAGGCGATCGCCAACGGCGTCGCCTCGACGGGCGTGGCGGGCAAGGACTTCGGCGGGCTCGTCGTGAAGAAGGGCAGCAGCATCACGTCGCCCAAACAGCTGGAGGGCAAGAAGGTCGCCGTCAACACGCTGAAGAACATCAACGAGACCGCCGTACGCGAGTCCGTGCGCAAGGCCGGCGGCGACCCGGACAAGGTGCAGTTCGTGGAGCTCGCCTTCGACCAGATGCCGGCCGCCCTCGACAAGGGCCAGATCGACGCCGCGATGGCGGTCGAACCGGCCCTTGCGACCATGAAGCTCCAGGGCGCCACCGAGATCGCCTCACCGCTCGTCGACGTGGCGGAGAACCTCACCGTCGCCATGTACTTCACCTCGACGTCGTACGCGCAGAAGAACCCCGGCGTCGTGACGAAGTTCCAGGCGGCCGTCGCGGAGTCGCTGTCCTACGCGGACGCGCACCCGGACGAGGTCCGGCAGATCGTCACCACCTACACCAAGACCCCGGCGGACGTCCTCGCCAAGGTGACCCTGCCCAAGTGGCCCGCCGAAGCGAACCGTTCCTCGATCGAGACGCTGGAGAAGCTCAGCGAGCAGGACGGCCTCTTCAAGACGGCACCCGACCTGGACAAGCTGCTGCCGTGAAAGAAGTGAAAGGGCTGAACACCGTGCTCGGCGCGGCCGGGCTCGCGGCCTTCCTCGCCCTCGGCGAGGCGGTGCCGCGGCTCGGCCTGGTCAAGGCCGACTACTTCCCGCCGACCAGCAGGATCGCCCGCGCCCTCGGCACCGAACTCGCCGACAAGGCCTTCTGGTCGGCGCTCGGCGACACCCTGACCGGCTGGGCGGTGGGCCTGGCCGTCGCGGTCGGCGCCGGCATCGTGGCCGGGGTCGTCATCTCGGTCGTCCCGCACCTGCGCGAGGCCACCGCCTCCACGATCGAGTTCCTCCGCCCGATCCCCTCGGTCGCCCTGATCCCGCTCGCGATCCTCCTCTACGGCACCGAACTCCGCTCGGTCCTCCTCCTCGTCGTCTACGCCTCCTTCTGGCAGGTGCTGATCCAGGTGATGTACGGCGTCCAGGACGTCGACCCGGTCGCCGAGGAGACGGCACGGTCGTACGGTCTCGGCACCTGGGCGCGGGTCCGCCATGTGCTGTGGCCGACCGCGCTGCCGTACGTCATGACCGGTGTCCGGCTGGCCGCCGCGGTCGCCCTGATCCTCACCATCACCGCCGAACTGGTCATCGGCGCACCGGGGTTGGGTCAGCAGATCGCGGTCGCGCAGGCATCGCAGGCGGTGCCGGACATGTACGCCCTGATCGTGGTGACCGGGCTGCTCGGGCTGGTCATCAACGTGGGCGCCCGGTCGGTGGAGCGGCGGGCGCTGGCCTGGCACCAGTCGGTGCGCGGGGAGGTGGCGGTGTGAGAGCCGTACTGCTGAGAGTCGGGTACGTCGTCGCCCTGCCCGCCGTCCTGGTCGCGCTGTGGTGGCTGGCCTCCGACGGCAGCACGAACGTCTACTGGCCGCCGCTGCGCACGATCCTTAAGACCTTCCCGGACGTGTGGACCGGGCAGCGGCTCCACGACGACCTGCTGCGCAGCGTGCTGCGGCTGCTCGCCGGATACGCGTCGGCGGCCGTCCTGGGCGTGGCCCTGGGCACGGTCATCGGCTCGTACCGGCGGGTGCGGGCGGTGTGCGAACCCGTCCTGGAGTTCCTGCGAGCGGTTCCGCCACCGGTGCTCGTCCCGGTCATCATGCTGTTCGCGGGCATCGGCGACTCCATGAAGATCGTGGTGATCGCCAGCGGCTGCGTCTGGCCGATCCTGCTCAACACGGTCGAGGGCGTACGGGCGGTCGACCCGGTGATGGCGGAGACGGCCCGTTCCTACGGCATCACGGGCCCGGCCCGGCTGCGTACGCTGGTACTGCGTTCGGCGAGTCCGCAGATCTTCGCGGGCCTGCGGCAGGCGCTGTCGATCGGGATCATCCTGATGGTCATCAGCGAGATGTCCGCTGCCAGCAACGGGCTCGGCTTCACCATCGTGCAGTTCCAGCGCAGCTTCGCGATCCCCGACATGTGGACCGGGATCCTGCTGCTGGGCCTGCTCGGCTTCGCGCTGTCGGTGGTCTTCCAGGTGGTCGAGCGGCGGATGCTCGGCTGGTACCACGGACTGCGCGCGACAACCCGGCGGTCCTGAATGAACCTCGCGAAGGGGCGGTCCATGCTCGACGTACGCGGCCTGCAGAAGGTCTACGACGGATCCGGCCGCCGCATCGAGGCGGTGCGGGACCTCACCTTCACCGTGGAGGCGGGCGAACTCGTCTGTCTGGTCGGCCCGTCGGGCTGCGGCAAGACCACCCTGCTGAAGTGCATGGGCGGCCTGCTCACCCCGACGGGAGGCGAAGTCCTCCTGGAGGGGCGGAAAGTGACCGGGCCGCCGCCCGGGATGGCGTTCGTCTTCCAGGAGTACGGGCGCAGCCTGTTCCCCTGGATGCGGGTCGCCGAGAACGTCGAACTCCCCCTGAAGCAGAAGCACTTGCCGCGCGAGCGGCGGAAGGAGCTGGTCGTCGACGCACTGGACTCGGTCGGTCTCGCGGATGCCGCCGGCGCCTACCCGTGGCAGCTGTCCGGCGGTATGCAGCAGCGGGTGGCGATCGCGCGCGCCCTCGCCTACGAGCCCCAAGTGCTCCTGATGGACGAGCCGTTCGCCGCCGTCGACGCCCAGACCCGGGCCGATCTGGAGGACCTGGTCCGGGGGTTGTGGCGGGAGCGCGGGATCACCATCCTGTTCGTCACCCATGACATCGACGAGGCGGTCTATCTGGGGCAGCGGGTGATCGTCCTGTCCGCCTCCCCGACCGTCGTCCAGGAGCAGCTGAAGGTCGATCTGCCGGACGAGCGGGACCAGTTGCACACGCGGGTCGCCCCGCGCTTCGCCGAGCTGCGGACCCACGTCTACGAGCAGATCCAGGCGGCGAAGCGCGGGGTTCCCCGGGGGGAGGACCGGGTCACGAGGTCAGATACGCCTCCACCTCACTGAACTGGCCCGCCGGCCAGCCGTTGTTGGCGGTGACGGTGAGCCGCAGGTAGCGCAGGTTGGCGGAACCGGGCAGGGGCACGGTGACGGTGTTGCCGGTGGCCGGGTCGAAGCGGTAGCCCGCGGAGCCCACCACGGTCGAGTAGTTCGAGCCGTCGGTGCTGCCGAGGACGGTGATGGTCTGGGTGCGCGCGGCCCAGGCCGAGGACGGGGGCAGCTTCAGCACCAGCCGGCGGGCCGCGTAGGAGGAGCCGAGGTCGACGGTCAGCGACTGCGGGAAGGCGTTGTTGGTGGACTCCCAGTAGCTGTTCGCGTCGCCGTCGACCGCCTTGCCGGGGGTGTAGACGTCCTGCGAGCCGGTGGCGGTCGCCGGGCGGCCCTTGGCGAGGTTGCGGTTCGGGTCCGGGTCGGGGTTGCCCTGCCCCGGCGTCGGCCAGGTCGAGCAGTCCGTCCAGGTGCCGGCCCAGCCGGAGTTGCCGCCGCCGTCGGTGAGCGCGAAGGAGCCGGAGTTCGCCGGGTAGGGGCAGTTGTAGATACCGGCCGCGCCGACGCCGGTGGCGGTGACGTTGCGGAAGGTGGCGGCGCCCTGCGCCTCGGCCTGCACCACGACCGTCCCGGTGTTCTGCACGGTCGCGCCGGTCACGTTGACGTTCCGGACCGGGTATCCCTGCCCGCCGCCGGAGACGAACTCGAAGGCGCTGTACGGGCTGTTGGTGATCGTGGTGTTGGTGATGTCGACGGTGGCGTTGATGGCGCTGTCGTAGGAGTCGACGCGCAGCGCGCCCATCGGGTGGTTCCAGTTGGGGTTCATCGCGCCGGTGCGCACGAGCGTGTTGCCGTCGACCGTGATGGTGCCGGACAGCGGGGAGAACGGGTCGAGGAACTTCTGGTTGGAGATGGCGATACCGCTGCCGAGGGCGTTGGTGTCGGAGATCAGGTTGTTCTTCACCGAGAGGTCGGTGCCGCCGTAGATGGCGATGCCGTTGGCCAGGTTCGGCTGGGAGATGGTGTTGCCGGTGAAGGCGGAGTTGGTGTCGGGCGAGTTCAGGGACCACATGGCGAGGGAGTCGTCGCCCTGGTTGCGCAGGAAGTTGTTGCGGACCTGGACGCCGTGGGCGTTGCCGTTGAGGTTGAGGCCGTCGGCGGTGGTGTCGAGGATGCGGTTGTTCTCGACGACCAGGTTGTCGTTGTTGCCGGTCAGCCAGAACCCGCACTTGAGGTGCTGGATCCACATGCCGGAGACCGAACTGTTCGGCCCGAGCGAGCCGTTGACGAAGTTGTCCGGGTTGGAGTCGACGCGCTCGGTGACCTCGCCGATGACCGCGAAGTTGTTGATGTGGACGTTCCCGAAGGAGCTGGTCTGGTCGATGAACCGGGAGGTGTGCACGACCGAGTACCAGCTGCCGGCGCCAAGGAGGGTCACGTTCTGTACGCCGCTCAGGGAGGACGTCAGTTTGTAGTCGCCCGGTGGGATCCACACCGTGCCGCCCTGGGCGGCGGAGATGGCGTCCCGGAAGGCCTGGGTGGAGTCGCCGTTGCCGCTGGGGTCGGCGCCCTTGGAGACGACGGAGACCGATCCGGCGGGCTGTGCGGCGGCCGCGGCGACCTGCTCGAAGTCGGCCACGTCGACGGTGACCTGGGTGCCGGTGGACTCGAAGGCGACCTTGTCGCCGGCCTGGATGTTCTGGCCGAGCAGCAGCCGGGCGTTGTCGAAGAAGTGGTGCTGCTTGGCGCCGGCGATCCAGCCGGTGTCGACGTAGGAGTACTTCGACGTGACGGCCAGGGTCTTCGCCAGCTTGACCCCGTTGACGTAGACGTTCAGGGTGCCGGTCTGGCCGTCGGGGACGCTGTAGGAGAGGTTCACGGCGTTGGACGCCTGGGGGGCGGTGAACTCGACGCGCTGCCCGGAGGTCAGGCGGACGGCCTGGCGTCCGGAGGCCTCGGAGGCGAGGGTGCCCTGGGTGTAGTCGGGGCCGATCTTGGTACCCGTTGTGGTCGCCGACTCCGCCTCCACCGAGGAGAAGGGGAGGCTCGCGCCCGCGGCCGCGTGGGCGGCGGGCGCGACGGCGACGAGCATGCCCGCGGCCAGCGCCACGGCGGCCGCGACGGCTGGCATGCTCCTGACAGCTCTGCCTGTGGTGCTCTGCATGTGCTGATCCCTTCGGTGTGGGGGGACGGGGATAGCGAGAGCGGTACCGGCGGCTCAGTCGGTCAGCCAGGCCGCCGTGTCCTGCGGCAGACGTCCTTCGTCGTCCAGCGGGCCGCTGCTGAGCAGGAGTCGGGAGTGGGCGGGGAGTTCGGCGGGGGTCGCTCCGAGGTTGACCACGCATGTCACGCCCTCGGCGCGGGTGAAGGCGAGGACACCCTCGGGGGCGGGCAGCCAGGTCAGCGGGCCGTCGCCGAAGCGCGGGCGCAGGGCGACGGCGCGCTGGTAGAGGGCGAGCACGGAGTCGGCGTCCTCCTGCTGCCGGTCGACCGCGTACGACGCCCAGCCGGCCGGCTGCGGCAGCCACGGCTCCTCGCGCGCGCCGAATCCCGCGTACGGCGCCCCGGCCGCCCAGGGCAGCGGCACCCGGCAGCCGTCCCGGCCGGGGTCGGTGCCGCCGGACCGGAAGTACATCGGGTCCTGGATGCGGTCCACGGGGATCTCGGCCTCGGGCAGCCCCAGCTCCTCGCCCTGGTAGATGTACACGGCGCCGGGCAGGGCCAGGGACAGCAGGGCGGCCGCGCGGGCCCGGCGGGTCCCGAGGGCGAGGTCCGTCGGGACGCCGAAGGCCTTCGCCGCGAAGTCGAAGCCGGTGTCCTCGCGGCCGTACCGGGTGGCCGTGCGGGTCACGTCGTGGTTGCACAGCACCCAGGTGGCGGGGGCGCCGACCGGGGCGTGCTCGGCGAGGGTGGTGTCGATCGAGTTCCGCAGCCGGGCCGCGTCCCAGGGGCAGGACAGGAAGGAGAAGTTGAAGGCGGTGTGGAGTTCGTCGGGGCGCAGGTAGCGGGCGAAGCGTTCGGCGTCGGGGAGCCAGACCTCGCCGACGAAGACACCGTCGTAGGTGTCGGCCACGGCCCGCCAGGAGCGGTAGATGTCGTGGAGTTCGTCGCGGTCGACGAAGGGGTGGGGGTGCGGGTGCGAGGCCAGGTCGGGCAGGTCCGGGTCCTTGGCGAGCAGGGCGGCCGAGTCGATGCGGACGCCCGCGACGCCCCGCTCGAACCAGAAGCGCAGGATGTCCTCGTGTTCCTGGTGAACGGCCGGGTGGGCCCAGTTGAGGTCGGGCTGTTCGGGGGTGAAGAGGTGCAGGTACCACTCGCCGTCGGGCAGCCGGGTCCAGACCGGTTCGGTGGAGCCGACGAACTGCGACGGCCAGTCGTTGGGCGGGAGGTCGCCGTTCGGGCCGCGGCCGGGCCGGAAGTGGAACAGCTCGCGCTCCGGGCTGCCCGGTCCGGCGGCCAACGCGGCCTGGAACCACGGATGTTGGTCGGAGACGTGGTTGGGGACGATGTCGACGATCGTCCGGATGCCCAGCTCCCGGGCCTCCGAGATGAGTTTCTCGGCCTCGGCGAGGGTGCCGAAGGCCGGGTCGATCGCCCGGTAGTCGGCGACGTCGTAACCGCCGTCCTTCATGGGTGACGGGTACCAGGGGCTGAACCACAGTGCGTCCACGCCGAGTTCGGCGAGGTACGGCAGCTTGGCGCGGACGCCCGCGAGGTCGCCGGTGCCGTCGCCGTCGTTGTCGGCGAAGCTGCGGACGTACACCTGGTAGATGACGGCCGAACGCCACCAGTTCTGGTCCTTCGGGGCATGGCTGGGCTGTCCCACTGTGCGAACCTTTCTGTCGGAGGAAGGGCCGTCAGCCCTTGGTGCTGCCCGCGCTGATTCCGGCGATGATGTGCCGCTGGAAGACGAGGAACAGCGCGACCATCGGGATGCTGGCGATCACCATCGCGGCGATGAGCACGGTGAGCTGGATGTTCTGCGACAGCTGGACCAGGGCCACGCTGATGGGCTGCTTGTCGGTGTCGGAGAAGACCATCAGCGGCCACAGGAAGTCCTGCCAGACCGCGACCAGGGCGAAGATCGACACCACCCCGAGAACCGGACGGGACATGGGCAGGACCACGGACCAGAGGATGCGCAGCTTTCCGGCGCCGTCGATCTCGGCGGCCTCCAGCACGTCGCGGGGCAGCTGGTCGAAGAACCTTTTCAACAGATACAGGTTGAAGGCGTTGGCGACGGCCGGCAGCCAGATGCCGAGCGGGTCGTTGAGCAGGCTGGTGTGGATGAACGGCAGGTCGGCGGCGGTCAGGTACTTGGGTACGACCAGAGCCTGGGCCGGGACCATCAGGGTGGCCAGGATGCCGCCGAGGATCACGTTGCCGAAGGCCGGCTTCAGCCTCGACAGGGCGTAGGCGGCGGCCGTGCAGAACACCAGCTGGAAGGCCCAGGCGCCGGCGGCCTGCACCACCGTGTTCCACAGGTGCTCCGGGAGCTGCATCAGGTCCCAGGCGTCGGTGTAGCCGGACAGGTGCCAGTGCTCGGGGACGACGGTGGGCGGGGTCTGGGCGACCTCGTCCGGCGACTTCATCGCCCCGGTCACCATCCAGTACACGGGGAAGAGGAAGGCGAGCGCGAAGAGGAGGACGACACCGGTGAAGACGGTCCAGTAGGCCGCCCTCCCGCGCGGCCGGGCCAGCGTCGCCGGCGAGATCAGGGTGCGGGTGGCGCTGCTCATCCGTCCTCCCCGGAGCGGGTCAGCCGCAGGTACCCGGCCGAGAAGATGCCGAGCAGCACCAGGAGCATCACGCTGAGCGCGCAGGCGCCGCCGAAGTCGTTGTAGAGGAACGCGTACTTGTAGATCAGGTAGAGCACGGTGACCGTGGCGTTCTCCGGGCCGCCCCCCGTGATGACGAACGGTTCGGTGAACACCTGCATGGTGGCGATGATCTGAAGGAGCATCAGCATGAGGATGACGAACCGGGTCTGGGGGATCGTCACGTGCCGGATGCGCTGGAGGAGATTCGCGCCGTCGAGTTCGGCGGCCTCGTACAGCTCGCCGGGGATGGACTGGAGGGCAGCCAGGTAGATCAGGACGGTGCCGCCCATGTTGGCCCAAGTCGCCACGATCACCAGGGAGATGAGAGCGGTGCCGGTGCCGTTGGTCCAGTTCGAGGTGGGCAGGTGCAGGAAGCGCAGGGTCTCGTTGGCGAGGCCGGCGCCCGGGTCGTAGAACCACTTCCACAGCAGGGCGCTGACCACCGGCGGGATCATCACCGGGAGGTAGACCACGACCCGGAAGAACGCCTTCGCGTGCCGCAGTTCGTTCAGGACCAGGGCGAGGACGAACGGGATCGCGAAGCCGATCAGCAGGGCCAGCAGCGTGAAGGTGAGGGTGTTGCGCCAGGCCGCCGAGAACTCGGGGTCGTGCAGGACCCGGGTGAAGTTGGCGGTGCCGACCCACTCGGCGGACGAGCCCGGCGTGTACTTCTGGAAGGAGATCACGACCGCGCGGATCGCCGGGTACCAGGAGAACAGGGCGAAGCAGATCAGTCCGCCGAGCAGGAAGCCGTAGGCGCGGACCTGGTCGGTGATCCGGCGCCGCCTCCGGTCCCCTGCCGGAGGCGGCGCCGGGGCCTGTCGTACGGCGACCGCCGCCGTGGCGGCGGGTCGTCGTGCGGCCGTCTTGGTCATCGCGGTCAGCCCCGGGCCAGGATGCCGTTGATCTTGTCGTTGGCGTCCTTGAGGAGCTGGTCGATGTCGGCGTCCTTCTTGGTGAGGACGGCGGAGACGGTGCCGTCGAGGACGGAGTAGATCTGCTGGGCGTCCGGCGGCTCGATCTTCATCTGCAGGGACTGGTTGCCGTTCAGGAACGCCTGGTAGTTCTCCACCGGCACGTTCGAGTTGGCCTTCTTGACCGCCTGGTCCTTGGCGTCGGCGGCGCCGGTGAACAGGCGCGGCTCGGGCAGGCCGACCGGCGCGTTGTTCTTCTTGGCGCGGGCGTAGTCGCCGAGGAAGCCGTCACCGGGGGTGAGGAACATGGAGTCGAGCCACTTGAGGCCGGCGCGGATCTGGGCGGGGGTGTCCTTCTTGTTGAACATGTAGCCGTCGCCGCCGATGAGGGTGCCCTGGCCGCCGGGCATCGGGCCGAGGGCGAGGTCGTTGTAGTTGCCGCCCTTCTCCTTGACCAGGATCGGGATGTTGTCCGGCGCGGAGAGGTACATGCCGAGCTTGCCCGAACCCATCATCTGCTGGACGTCGTTGATGATGAGGAGCTGCTTGCTGCCCATCGAGTTGTCGGTCCAGCGCATGTCGTGCAGGTTCTGCAGGACCGCGTGGCCCTGGGGGGTGTCGACGGTCGCCGTCTTGCCGTCGGCCGACACCACGTCGCCGCCCTGCGAGTACATCTCCGCGGTGAAGTGCCAGCCGCCCTGGTTCTGGGCGCTGTAGTCGGCGTACCCGACGGTCCCGTTGCCGAGCGCGGCGATCTTCTTGGCGTCGGCGCGGACCTCGTCCCAGGTGGTCGGCGGCTGGTCGGGGTCGAGGCCGGCCTGCTGGAAGAGCTTGCGGTTGTAGATCAGGCCCATCGAGTAGCCGGTGCGCGGGATGCCGTAGACCTTGCCGTCGACGGTGTAGATGTCCCGCAGCTGCTTCTGGATGGTGTCGTAGCTCTTCAGGTCCTTGAGGTACGGCGTGAGGTCGGCCGCCTGGTTGATGTCCACGACGTGCTTGGCGTCGGTGAAGTACGTGTAGAACACGTCCTCCATCTGGCCGCCGGCGAGCTTGGCGTCGAAGGTCTTCGGGTCCTGGCAGGGGAACGCGTCGTGCGCGACGACGTCGATGTCCGGGTTCTTCTTCTCGAAGGCGGCGATGTCCTGCTCGAAGAACGACCGGTCGACCTTGGCGCTCTTCGGCGGCTCGCAGTTGACGGTGATGCGCGTCTTGCCGCTGCCCGCGTCGTCGCCGCTCGACCCGCAGGCCGAGGCGGAGAGCGCTAGCGAGGAACAGACGCCGAACGCGACGAGAGCACGGCGGAACCCGGTGCTGGACATCGGTGGACCCCCCAGAACAGGAGCAGTTGGGCGCCGCACCGGGACCGGTGGGCGCCGCACACTCAAGCACCGGCAGCACCGCCGCGCAAGATGTCGCGCAGAATCTGTAATTATTCGACAGAGGGATGGGATCTACTGTGGCTCAGGCTTTCGGCGCTTGCGCGGTCGACCCCCTGACAACCAGCTCCGGCTCGAACAGCAACTCCTCCGCCGGGACCACCGTGCCGCCGATCTGAGCGTTCAGCAGTTCGACGGCGGCCCGACCCATGGCCTCGATGGGCTGGCGGACAGTGGTGAGCGGGGGCTCGGTGCAGTTCATGAACGCGGAGTCGTCGTAGCCGACGACCGACACCCGGGACGGGACGTCCAGGCCCTTGCGGCGGGCCGCCCTGATCGCCCCCAGCGCCAGGGGGTCGCTGGCACAGATGATGCCGGTGATGCCCTGGTCGATGAGGCGCGTGGCGGCCGCGTGACCGCCCTCGATCGAGAACATGGCCCGGGCGACGTTCGCGTCCGGGAGGTCGCCCATGGCGCGCGCGGCGGCCAGCTTGCGTGCCGACGGCACGTGGTCGGCGGGGCCGAGGACGAGTCCGATCCGCTCGTGGCCGAGGGAGGCGAGGTGCCGCCAGGCCTGTTCCACCGCGACGGCGTCGTCGCAGGACACGCCGGGGAAGCCGAGATGGTCGATGGCCGCGTTGACCAGCACCACCGGGATGTTGCGGTCGGCGAGCAGCCGGTAGTGGTCGTGCGGTGCGTCGGCCTGGGCGAAGAGACCGCCGGCGAACACCACGCCGGAGACCTGCTGTTGCAGCAGCAACTCCACGTAGTCCGCCTCGGAGACCCCGCCCTTGGTCTGCGTGCACAGCACCGGCGTGAGGCCGAGCTGGGCCAGGGCGCCGCCGATGACCTCGGCGAACGCCGGGAAGATGGGGTTCTGCAGCTCGGGCAGGACCAGACCGACGAGCCTGGCGCGTTCACCGCGCAGCTGGGTGGGGCGCTCGTAGCCGAGCACGTCGAGGGCGGAGAGCACCGCCTGCCGGGTCGCCTCGGAGACCCCGGGCTTGCCGTTGAGCACCCGGCTGACCGTGGCCTCGCTGACCCCGACCTTTTTGGCTACTTCCGCAAGTCGTCGCGTCATGCCCGCAAGACTAGCGCAAGATACGCAAGCCTTTTGCGTAACGCCTCAAGGTCGTGGATCAGACGCGGGTGGCGGTCGCCGTGTCCGCCGACAGTCTTTGCGCAACGTAGATCGGGACGACGGACAGCAGTACGAGCACGGCCGCCACCACGTTCACCACCGGCGCCTGCTGCGGGCGGGTCATGTTGTCGAAGATCCACAGGGGCAGGGTCTGGACGCCCGGCCCGGCGGTGAAGGTGGTGACCACGATCTCGTCGAAGGAGAGCGCGAAGGCGAGCAGCCCGCCCGCGAGCAGCGCCGAGCGCACCAGCGGGAAGGTGACGTCGACGAACGCGCGGAAGGTGTCGGCGCCCAGGTCGGCCGCCGCCTCCTCGTAGGTGCCCGAGGTGCGGCGCAGCCGGGCGACGACGTTGTTGAAGACGATCACGACACAGAAGGTGGCGTGCCCGACGACCACGGTGAACAGGCCGAGTCCGACGCCGAGCGGCTCCAGGACCGTGCTGAACGCCGAGTTGAGGGCGATGCCGGTGACGATGCCGGGCAGCGCGATCGGCAGGACGACCACGAAGGAGAGGGCGTCCCGGCCGAAGAAGCGGTACCGGGCGACCGCGAACGCGACCAGTGTGCCGAGCACCAGGGCGATCGCGGTGGCCCCGAGCCCCGCCTTGACCGAGGTCCACAGCGCCTCGCGGGCACCGGAGCTGTGCCAGGCGGTGGACCACCAGCGAGTGGTCAGGCCGGGCGGCGGCCAGCTCGCGCTGCGGTCGGGGCTGAGGGAGTTGACGAGGACCAGCAGCAACGGCACGTAGATCACGGCGAAGCCGAGGCCGGCGGCGACGCGCAGCGCGATCCGCGCAGGACGGGAGAGTTGCACGGCGGGCTCCTCTACAGGCTGCTCAACGCCCCCGTCCGCCGCATCGCCAGCAGATACAGCACGATGACGACGACCGGGACGGTGGCGAGGGCGGCGGCCATGGGCAGGTTGAGTTCGATGTTGGCGTAGACGAGGTTGCCGATGAGCTGGCTCTTGCCGCCGACGATCTGCACGGTGATGTAGTCGCCGAGGCTGAGCGAGAACGTGAACACCGAGCCGGCGGTGACCGACGGCAGCACCATCGGCAGCACCACGGACCGGAAGGTCCGGCCGGCGCGGGCGCCCAGGTCGGCCGAGGCGTCAAGGAGGTTGTCGGGCAGCTGCTCCAGCGCGGTGTGGATCGGCAGGATCATGTAGGGCAGCCACAGGTAGGTCAGGGTCAGCACGGTGGCCGGCAGCCCGAAGCCCGGACCGCTCAGCCCGAGGGGCTTGAGCAGCCAGTCGGCGAGCCCGCCCTCGGACAGGATCAGCCGCCACGCGTACACCTTGACCAGGTAACTCGCCCACAGCGGCGTGAGGATGGCGACCACCAGCAGGGGGCGCCGGCTCGGCTTGGCGATGCGGGCGGTGTAGAAGGCGACCGGGAAGGCGATCACCGCGCACAGGGCGGTCACCGCGAGGGCGACGCCGACGCTGCGCAGGATCACCTGCCGGAACACCGGCGTGGTGAACAGTTCGTGGAAGTTGTCGGTCGACCAGACCTTGACGACCTCGGAGGTGAAGGAGTCCGTCGTCCAGAACGCGGAGACGAACAGCACGGCCAGCGAGCCGAGGTAGAGCACGGCCAGCCACAGCAGCGGGGCGGTCAGCAGCAGGGCGAGGCGGAGCCGGGGGCGCCGGTGCAGCGCCCCCGCGGTCCGGGTGAGCAGGGCCATGGGTCAGCCCTTGATCTCGGTCCAGGCCTGCACCCACTTGGCGTACGGCACGCACTTGACGTCGGTGCGGCCGTCCAGGCACTGCTCGATGGGCGTGTTCCAGAAGGCGATGTTCTTCCAGTAGGTCTCGTCGGCCGCGTGGTAGGTGGCGCAGAAGTTCTTGTCGCTGGTCAGGTCGCAGGCCTTGGCGTTGGCCGGGGCCTCGCCGAAGTACTCGGCGACCTCGGCGTTGACCTTCGGGGAGACGATCCAGTTCAGCCACTGGTAGGCGCAGTTGGGGTGCTTGGCCTTGGCGGAGACCATCCAGGTGTCGGACCAGCCGGTGGAACCCTCCTTCGGTACGAAGGCCTTGACCTTCGCGCCCTCGTCGGCGGCCAGGTTGGCGATCACCTGCCAGCTGGTGCCGATGACGGAGTCGCCGCTCTTGAAGGCGGAGATCTCCTTGAGGTAGTCGCTCCAGTACTCGCCGATGTCCGCGTTCTGCTTCTTCAGCAGGGCGACGGCCGCGTCGAACTGCTTCTGGTCGAGCGCGTAGGGGTCCTTGATCTTCAACTCGGGCTTGGTGGCCTTGAGGTAGAGGGCCGCGTCGGCGATGTAGATCGGCGAGTCGTAGGCGGTGACATGGCCCTTGTACGTGCCGGCGTCGTCGAAGACGGCCGACCAGGAGGTGGGCGCGGGACTGACCTTCTGGGTGTTGTACATCAGCAGGTTGGCGCCGCGGCCGTGCGGGATGCCGTACATCTGGCCCTTGACCGAGTTCCAGGCGCCGTTCTTCAGGCCGCTGAAGATGTCCTTGTAGTTCGGTACGAGCTTGGTGTTGACGGGGGCGGCGTCGCCGGAGGCGATCAGGCGCAGGGAGGCGTCGCCGGAGGCGGAGACGGCGTCGTACTGGCCGGTCTTCATCAGCTTGACCATCTCGTCGGAGCTGGCCGCGACCTTGGAGTTGACCTGGCAGCCGGTCTGCTTCTCGAAGTCGGTGACCCAGTCCACCTTGGGGTCGTCGGAGCCGTCCTCGACATAGCCGGCCCAGGCGATCAGGTTGACCTCGCCCTCGCTCTTGCCGAGCTTCGCGAGGGGCTTGAGGTCGGGCGGGTTGAGTCCGGTCGAGGAACCGGAGCCGGAGGAGCCGCAGGCGGTGGCGGCCAGCAGCAGCGCGGCGAAGACGGCCGCGGTGAGGGGGCGGGTGAGGCGCACGACGTACTCCAGGAACGTGAGGGACGGCGGATCCGGACGTGAGGACGGCGGGTCGGTCGCCGTGAGGGCGGGCGGGTCAGTCGGGGACGTGGACGGTGTGCCGGCGCTGCCAGCGCAGCCGGACGCGGGTGCCGCGGTAGCCGGCGACGTCCTCGGCGGAGGTGTCGAGGTTCTGCTGGAGCGCGGTGAGCCGGCCGCCGCCGTCCAGGTCGACCAGGAAGCGGGTGGCGTCGCCGAGGTAGACCACTTCGGCGACGGTGCCCACGGCGGTGTTGTGGCCTTCCTCGTCCGGGTCGGCGGTCTCCTTGAGGACCCGGATCTTCTCGGGCCGGATGCTGTGGGTGCCGCTCTCGCCGAGCACGCGCAGGGCGGCCTCGCCGGTGAGCAGGTTGGAGGTGCCGACGAAGGAGGCGACGAACGCGGTGGCGGGGCGTTCGTAGATCTCGGCGGGGGTGCCGACCTGTTCGATGCGGCCCTGATGGAAGACGGCGACGCGGTCGCTCATCGTCAGGGCCTCCTCCTGGTCGTGGGTGACGAAGACGAAGGTGATGCCCACCTCCCGTTGCAGCGCCTTGAGTTCGATCTGCATCTGCTCGCGCAGCTTGAGGTCGAGGGCGCCGAGCGGCTCGTCGAGGAGCAGCACGCGGGGGCGTCCGACGAGGGCGCGGGCGAGGGCGACGCGCTGACGCTGGCCGCCGGAGAGCTGGGACGGGCGGCGGCCGCCGAAGCCTTCGAGGCGGACCTCGGCGAGGGCCTTGCGGGCCCGGACCAGGCGTTCGGCCTTGGGGACCCGGCGGACCTTGAGGGAGTAGGCGACGTTCTGCTCGACGGTCATGTGCGGGAACAGGGCGTAGTCCTGGAAGACGGTGTGCACGTCCCGTTCGAAGGGGGCGCGGCGGGTGACGTCCTGTCCGGCGAGTTCGATCGTGCCCGAGGTGGGGCTCTCGAAGCCGGCGACCATGCGCAGGACGGTGGTCTTGCCGGACCCGGAGGGGCCGAGCATCGAGAAGAACTCGCCGTCCCGGATCTCCAGGTCGACCCCGGCCACGGCGGTGGTGTCGCCGAACGACTTCCGCAGATCCCGCAACCGGATCGCGCTGGCCTCCATGGGCGGGAACCTTTCTGCCGCTCTCTTGCGTTGCACCTGGTGACCGGAAAGATATGAAGTCATAGTTCAAAGCTCAAGACCCTTCTGAGGTAAAGCTTGGGTCAACGCATAGGGTGGTGGGCCGTGAGACAGCAGCAGACGGACGGCGGCGCCCGAAAGGCCGTCTTCGCCCCGGTGGACAGCGGGGCCCGGGTCGACGCCGTGGTCCGCCGGATCGGCGACGCCATCGACCTCGGCCTGCTCGCCGACGGGGAGCAGCTGCCCGGCGAGACCGAGCTGGCCGGACAGCTCGGGGTGTCCACGGTGACCCTGCGGGAGGCGCTGATGGCACTGCGCCAGCAGGGTCTGGTGGTCACCCGCCGGGGCCGGGGCGGCGGCAGCTTCGTGTCCTCCCCCGAGGTGCCCGACCGGGAGCGGCTCACGGAGCGGCTGCGCGGCTGGAGCCCCGAGGAGCTGCGCGACCTCGGCGACCACTGGGCGGCCCTGTCCGGCACCGCCGCCCACCTCGCCGCCGAGCGCACCGAGGACCACGACCTCGACCAGCTCCGCCGGACCACCGAGGAGCTGCGCGCGGCGCCGGACGCGGCGGCGCGCAGCCGGGTGTACGGCCGCTTCCACGTGGAGCTGGCCGCCGCCGCCCAGTCGGCCCGGCTCACCCGGGAACAGGTCGCGCTCCAGACGGAGATCGGGGCGCTGCTCTGCCTTGTGCTCGGTGACGACGAATATCGTGAAGAGGTGGCGGACCGTCACCGGTCCGTAATCTCCGCCGTGCAGGATGGGGCGCACGCACCGGCCAGGGAGCTGGCCGAGCGGTGCGTACGGGACTCGGCGGCACGGCTCATCGCCCTGCGGCTGGCCCTGTAGCCGCACCGCGCCCGCTCCCCCGTCCGCTGGAGGGCACCATGAGCCGCAGCACCGTCCCCTCCGGCCCGTCGACGGCCACGCTCGACGCCGCCGAGGAGTACGTGGCCGCGCGGGTCGGCCACGCCCTGGAGGCGGTGTTCGACGCCGTCGCGGCCACCCGCGCCGACACGGCCGCGCTGCTGGCCCGGGTGGCCGCGGAGGGCCGCCGGCCGGTGACCGCGGACCTGGCCGCGCTCCGGCCCGGGCTCCATCTGCGGCTGGCCCGGCAGGAACTGGTCTCCGGCGTCGGGTTCGTGGCCGCGCCCGGGGTGCTGGCGGACGTCCCGGCCTGGCTGGAGTGGTGGCAGAGCGACGCCTGCGGGGACGTACGGCCGCTGCTCCTCGACCTCGACCCGCGCACCTCGGCCTACTCCGACTACACGCACTGGGACTGGTTCGCGCTGCCCCGGGACACCGGGCGGCGGGCGGTGGCCGGGCCGTACGTCGACTACCTCTGCTCGGACGAGTACAGCCTCACGCTGTCGGCACCGGTGGAGGTGGGCGGCCGGTTCCTGGGCGTGGCCGCCGCCGACGTGTACCTGCGGCACTTCGAGGCGGCCGCGCTGCCGCTGCTGCGCGAGCTGCCCGGACCCGCGCGGCTGGTCAACGCCCGCGGCCGGGTGGCGGCGTCGGCGGACCCGGCACAGCTCGCCGGTTCACTGACCAGGGGGCCGGACTTCGCGGCGGTCCTGGAGAGCGGGCGGCCGGGCACGTTCGGCGGGGTGCGGCTGGTGCCGTGCCGGGGCGTGCCGCTGGTCCTGGTCGTGGCGGGCGAATGAGACGGAGCAGGGGCGAGGCGGCGGTCGGGACGTCGCCGGCGTCCGGCCCGGCGCCGTCGGCGACCTGAACGCCGACGGTGCCGGGTCAGCCTTCGGGGGCCGGGACGACGGTGAGATGGGCGCCCAGGCCGCCGGGCCGGCGGGAGCGGCGCGGGGCGGCGGGGCGGGGGACGGCGCGCAGCACCAGGGTGTAACGCGCGTAGCCCATGTCCTGAAGGGTCTTGGGGGTCTCGCCGACCACCCGGCACTCGGTGGCGCCCAGCCGCGGGTCCGGGTGCAGCAGCGGCCGGACGGCCCCGTCGAGCTGTGCGCCGTCCTCGCCGACCACGCGCAGCCAGTGCGGCAGGCCCTGCCGGAAGGCGGCCTCCATGATGGGGTCCTGGGCGATCTCCCGGCGGATCGACTGGAGTTCGTGGTCGTGGCCGTACCGCTCCAGTGTGGCCTTGAACTGCGCCAGCATCGGCAGGCACCAGCCCGCCTCGTGGGCGCCGAGGACCGATCCGGCGTCCGGGTGGAACAGGACGAAACGCAGGAAGTTGTCCCCGGGCATCGCCGTCGGATGCGGGGCGACCTCCCGGAAAAGTGTCTCGAACGCGCCGTTGGCCAGCACCACGTCCCAGCGGTGGTCCACCACCAGGGACGGGAAGGGGACCGCGTCCAGCAGTAACGCGTAGTCCTGGAGATACGCCTGGGCCTCGAGACCCTCGGGGACGGGCCGCGGCGCCGGACGCCGCCCACCTGCCTGATATGCCATCGGGAGGTCACCCCTCTTGCCTATGCGGCCTTCTCGCGGCGATGTGATCCTGCTGCCCCACCCTGAGTCATGTCAACTATCGTGGCATTTCATGTCTGTTGACGTCCGAAATTGGCCACAGTTGTGGCGAGACCTGGATGTGAGTTCGAACCACCCGCTAATCTCCGGGGGGTTCATGCCGGGAAGTTCACGGCAGTGCTTGTGAGAAGCCCCTGATTCCCCTTGTTTTTCCTGAGAGACGTAGGAGTTCTGTCGGTGACGGATGGCTACGAGGATCCGGGCGCCGCGGCGACCGCCCAGCTGCCGGCCGCCGTCGCCCGCGTCACCGCGCTCGCCGACCGGCTGGGCGTGCCGCACGCCGAGGTCTTCCACGTCGGACGGCTCTCCTTCGCCTGCGGTGTCCCCGAGCCCGTGGTGCGGGCCCTGCTGACCGGCCGCCCGGCGGGCGAGCCCGATGTCCAGGCCCGCTTCCTGCAACGCCTCGACCTGCTGCGCCGCACCCGGCTCAAGCCGAACGGCCGCAAGCACACCCAGCAGGAGATCGCCGACGGTGCGGGCATGTCCCGGCAGCAGGCCGGCGCCCTGATCAACGGTGACCGGCGGCCGACCATGGAGCACTGCGACGCCCTCCAGCGCTTCTTCCGCGTGCACGCGGGCTTCCTCACCGCCGAGGACCCCGAGGCCCTCGCCGGTGCCCTGCAGCGCGTCGAGCAGGAGCTGCTGCAGAAGCTGGCCGACCGGGAGCGGGCCGCGGCGGAGGCGGCCGTGGACCCGCTGGAGCGGCTGTTGCAGGACCACGGGGTGCGCGGCATCGCGTGGCGGGCCGCGCAGCTGCCCACCGACCAGCACCGGGACAAGGTCGCGGAATGGCTGGACATGCTCCTGGAGAGCGTCAAGCGGCCCGAGTCGTGAGCCGAGAGTCGTGAGCCGAGGGAGAAGAGTGGGCATCGGCAGGGACATGCGCCGGCTGAGCGGTGAGCTGGTCGGGGAGCTGACCCTGCCCGCGCCCGCCCCGCCGCAGGAGCTGTACCGGGCGCTGTGCGACGCGCTGGGCCGCCGCCGCGGCCGCCCCGTCCAGTTCCGTACGGCGGTCTTCCCGCCCGGCACGGCCAGCGGGCTCTGGCTCGACCTGACCGACCGCGACCTGGTCGTCGTCGAGGAACGCACCGTGCCCGACCACCAGTTGGTGATCCTCGGCCATGAACTGTGGCACATGCACGCCGAGCACTGCGGCCATGACATGGAGGGGGTCGGGGTGGCCGCGCGACTCCTCGGCGCGGGCACCGAGGCCGACCAGGCCGCGCTCCAGGCCGCCGTCCAGCGGGTGGCCGCCCGTACCCGCTCCGACCGGGCCGAGGAACGGGACGCGGAGACCTTCGGGCTGCTGCTGGCCAGCAAGTGCCGGACCTGGCTCGCGGGTTCGGCCCTGCGCGGGCCGGTACGGCGGCACGACGTGGCGGGCCGCATCGAGGTGTCGCTGGGGTACCTGGGGAAGTGACACGCCCTCAGCCCGGCCCCTGTCGCCGGGCTCACGTGGCGCTGCGTTCGCTCGCCTCGCGCAGGTCTCGCTGCGCGGCCGGGTCGTGGCCGGTGTCGGGGCGGCCGTCGAGGAGCAGGGTGCGCCAGTGCTCACGGCTCCAGTCCGCCGGGGCGGTGGTGGCGGTGAACTCCTGGACCAGGGCGACGAAGCGGGCCGGGTCGGCGTGGAAGGGGAAGTGCCCGGCGCCCTCGAAGATCTCCAGCCGGGCGCCGGGCATCGCCTCGCGGGCGCGGTGGGCGTGCCGTACCGGGACCACGCTGTCGCGGTCGCCCCACAGGAGCATGGTCGGCATGCCCTCGGTGAGATAGCAGCGGTCCAGCATGGTGACGACCTGGCCGCGCCAGTCGACGACCGCGCGCAGGGTGCGGATGAAGGCGTTGTGGGAGGTCTCGTCGGGGAGCGCGTCGACCAGGGTGAGCAGTTCCGGGGCGTCCTGGCCGAGGCCGGTGTCCAGAAGTCTCAACAGGCGTACAGCCAGGCCCACTTGGAGGCGCATGCCGGGCAACCGCAGTGCGGACAGCAGCAGATGGGCACCGGGCAGCGAGACGAGCCGGAGCACCGGGTTGACCTCGCGGCCCACCCCGCCCGCGCTGACCAGGATGAGCCGCTCGGTGCGCTCGGGGAACTGGTAGGCGAACTGCATCGCGACTCCCCCGCCGAGCGAGTGCCCGACGAGGGTCACGGACTCGATGCCCAGGGTGGTCAGCAGATCCCGCACCCCGTTGGCGTAGGCGGCGACCGAGTAGTCGGCCCGGGGCTTGTCCGACTCGCCGTGGCCGAGCAGGTCGGGGGCGATCACGGTGTGGGTGCGGGCGAGGTCGGGGATGAGTCGTGCCCAGGTCTCCGAGGAGTCCCCGATGCCGTGGATGAGGACCAGGGCGGGCCCTTCGCCGGCGATGCGGTAGGCGCGCCGGTATCCGTGCACGACTCGGTGGCGCGCCACGAGTTCCCCGTCGCCCACCGGGCGCAGGTGCGCGGTGCGCTGCGGACGGCTGGGCATCGCTTCTGTCACGGCTCGGCCTCCCCCGCTGTCCCGGGCCCGCTGCGGCCCGGCCGGATTTCTCTCCTTCCAGGGTAGGAAGACAATTCCCCAGGGAGTTTCGGTGTGGTTTCCGCTCTGCTAAGCGGGCGAACCGAGGCCGGGCGCGGGGGCGTTGTCAGTGGTGGACGGCAAGCTGGGGGGTGCGCACCGCACACGCGGTGTGCGCGCGCCGTCCGGGCGCGTGACCTCGACGACCGACGGGGAGAGCCGACCGATGCACACCGCCGTACTGACCGACCGTGAACGCGCCGCCGTCCAGGCCTATCTGCGCCTGCTGCACACCGTGCGCGCGGCCTTCGACGGGCCGCCCGGCGGCTCGCGCCCCTTCCTGGTGCCGCCGGCCGTGCTCGCCGAGGCCGAGGAGGCCCTGGCCGGGGCCGGACTGGCGGGCAACGAGGAGGCGTTCTTCCGGCTGCTGCACGACTGGTGCCCACCCACCTGAGCCGACGTGGTGCGTCAGGGGTGCGGCACGACCACGGCCGAGGTCAGTATGCCGTGCCCCACGCTCCAGCGGCCCTCGAAGACCTGCAGCCGCCGCCCGCCGACCTCCGGGCCGGGGACGAGGAGGCGGGCCCGCAGGATGCCGTGCGGCCGCTCACCGGGCTCCGGGACGAGCTCGATGTCGGCCTCCATGAAGTCCAGCCACTTCCCGGTGAGGGGGAACCACGCCTTGTAGACGGATTCCTTGGCGCTGAACAGCAGGCGGTCCCAGTGCACGCCGGGCCGCTCGGCCGCGAGCCGGGCGAGCCGCTGCCGCTCGGCGGGCAGCAGCACGGACTCGGCGACGCCCTCGGGAAGCGCGGCGTGCGGTTCGGCGTCGATACCGAGGGAGGCCAGGTCGGCGGCGCGGACCAGGGCGGCGGCGCAGTAGCCCTCGCAGTGGGTCATGCTGCCGGCCAGCCCCTCCGGCCAGCGCGGGGCGCCGCGCTCGCCGCTCACGACGGGCTGCGGCGGGACTCCGAGCTTCTCCATGGCGCTGCGGGCGCAGGCGCGCACGGCGGCGAACTCGCGGCGGCGCTTGGGCACGGCCCGGGCGACCAGCGCCGCCTCCTCGGGGTAGAGCGGGGCCTCGCGGATCGACTCGTCACCGAGCATCTCCACGGCCACCACCGAGTCCGGAAGCAGCTCCTCGATCACCGGTTCCGACCTCCATCGGCAGAATGCGGCGCAGCCGGCCCGGCTCCCCGGAACGCTTGCGCCACTCGCGGGGGTATCCCACGGAGACCTCTTCGAAGCGGACCCCGTCGAGCCAGGTGGTCCGGGGGATGTGCAGATGGCCGTAGACCATGGCCGCGACCCGGAACCGGCGGTGCCAGTCGGCGGTGCGGGTGGTGCCGCACCACATGGCGAACTCCGGGTACCAGAGCACGTCGGTGGGGTGCCGGTCCAGCGGATAGTGCCCCGCCAGCACCGTCGGCAGGTCCTGCGGCAGCTCGGCGAGCCGGCGCTCGGTGGCCTCGATCCGGGCCCGGCACCAGTCCTCGCGGGTCGGGTAGGGGTCGGGGTGCAGCAGGTACTCGTCGTTGCAGACGACGCCGGTGCCGTGCGCGTAGGCGAGGCCCTCCTCCTTGGTGGCGCAGCCGGCCGGCAGGAAGGAGTAGTCGTACAGCAGGAACAGCGGTGCCACGACGACCGGGCCGCCCGGGCCCTCCCAGACCGGGTACGGGTCCTCGGGGGTGACCACGCCCAGTTCCCGGCAGAGGTCGACGAGGTGCTCGTAGCGGGCGACTCCGCGCAGGGTGACCGGGTCCTTGGGGTGGGTCCACAGGTCGTGGTTGCCGGGCGCCCACAGCACCTTGCGGAAGCGGCCCGCAAGGGTCTCCAGCGTCCAGCGGATGTCGGCGACGGTCTCCGCGACGTCGCCGGCGACGATCAGCCAGTCCTCGTCCGTTTCCGGACGCATCTTCTCGACGAGCTCGCGGTTCTCCGGATACGAGATGTGCAGGTCACTGATGGCCAGCAACTGCCCGGCACCGGCCGTGGACTCCACCCCGTACCCCTTCCGATCATGTCGTCGGTCCCCACCACAACACACTTCGGGGGCCGGGAACAAGACCACCTGTCCAACGGCCCGCCGGCCGTCACCCGGCCGGTCCCGAGCCGGTCCCGGGACGTTTTCGCACCGGCTCCCGGCCGGCTCCCGGCCGGTTCCGGGCCGTCAAGGAAACCGGCGCGGTCGGTGCAGGAAAACGCGCGTGGACAGTACGGGGAAATCCGTAACACTCGCGTTGCACGCGGGGCCCCTTGAAAGCCGTATGATCCCCCCAACACCACCGCCACGAACTTCCCTTCGTCCAGGGCGGTTTGGTGTCCCTCCAACCACCCTGCCCGGGCACGGGCCCGCTGACCCCTGCCCGAAAACCCCGAAAGGCGGCTTTAATGCGCTCTCGCGTACGCGTCTGGCTCAACCGCACGTACGCGGAGAACGTGTTCTTCATGGATCAGCTGCGGAGAAATCCCAGCGACCGGGCGGTCGAGATCCATGCGACGCACGGTGACGCCGACTCCCCCGTGCTGGCCGCCGCCGACACCGCCGACCTGGAGCCGGAGGGCCTGTCCCCGGCCGCCTACGTCGAGTACGCCCTCGACCAGTGCCAGCGCCGTGGCATCGATGTCTTCGTGCCCCGGCTGCACCAGTCGGCGATCGTGGCCCACCGGGCCGACTTCGAGTCGGTCGGCACGGCCCTGCTGGCGCCGACGCCCGAGGCGACCGCCGTCTTCGAGGACAAGGCGACCGCGTACGAGGCGGTGAGCTCGGTGGGCGTCCCGGTTCCGCCCTGGTCGCGGGTCCGCACGGCGGACGAACTCGTCGCCGCGGTCGAGGAGTTGGAGGCCGGCGGACACAGGGCCTGCTTCAAGCCGGCCGCCGGTGCGGGCGGCGTGGGTTTCCGGGTGATCACACGCGCCCCCTTCTCGCTCTTTCACCTCAGCGGGTTCCCGGGGCCGTACGTCCAGCTCGACCTGGTCGTGGACGCGCTGCGCCGCGCCGACCAGCCGGTGGACTGGCTGGTGATGCCGCGTCTTGAGGAGCCGGAGGTGTCGGTCGACTGCCTCACCGGGCCCGACAACCGGGTCCGGCTGGCGGTGGGCCGCACCAAGAAGGGCCGCCGGCGCGGGTTCACCCTCGACGAGCAGTGGCTGAAGCCGGCGCGGATCATCGCCGAGGGCTTCGGGCTGCACTACCTGTCCAACATCCAGTTCCGGATGTACGGCGACCAGCCCGTGCTGCTCGATGTCAACACGCGGCCGGCGGGCGGGTTGCACCAGCTGTCGCTCTGCGGGGTCAACGCGCCGTGGGCTGCCGTGCAGTTGGCGCTGGGCGAGGACCCCGGGGTGATCGAGCCGCCGTTCCTGGGGCAGGACTACGCGGTGGTTTCGGGGCCGCGGCACGTGCTGCCGAGCGGGCCGGTGGCACGGGAGGAGGCCGACGTGGTGTTGGCGCCGGCGATGCCCATGGAAGTGGAGTCTGTCGACGCTGCGGCTGCGGTGATGCCGCTCTAGCTTGTCGGCCGGGTGCGGCGCCGTCGTGGTTTCTCGCGCAGTTCCCCGCGCCCCTGGGTTTCTCAGCTCACCGGTATGGACCAATTCACGTTCGTCTTCTTGACAGGAGGATTGGTCCATACCAACTTTGTTGCGCACCTCCTTGCACCTTTGTGCAACTCCCGAACACCCCCATTCCTTCAGGGAGATCGCGTGCGCAACTCGCTCAGACGTTCCAGACGTCGGATATTCGCCCTGCTCGGGTCCGCCGCCCTCGCGCTCGCCGGGGCCATCGCGCTGCCCGGTACCGCGCAGGCGGCCAACATCCTCTCCAACCCCGGCTTCGAGTCGGGGAGCCTCTCCCCGTGGTCCTGCACCGGGAACCTCGGCTCGGTCGTGTCCTCCCCCGTGCACGGCGGCTCCAAGGCGCTCGCGGGGGCCGCGAGCGCCAGTGACACCGCCCAGTGCACGCAGACCGTCGCCGTGCAGCCCAACACGACGTACTCGCTGAGCGGCTGGGTCCGCGGCTCGTACGTCTATCTCGGGGTGACCGGCGGCGCCTCCACCTGGACGACTTCGGCGTCCCAGTACAGCCAGCTGACCGTCTCCTTCACCACCGGGGCCTCGCAGACCAGCGCCCAGATCTATGTCCACGGGTGGTACGCCCAGGGGACGTACTACGCCGACGACATCAGCCTCGACGGGCCCGGCGGCAGCTCCGACACGCAGGCGCCCACCGCGCCCACGAACCTCACCTCCACCGGGAAGACCTCGTCCAGCGTGTCGCTGTCGTGGTCGGCCTCGACGGACAACGTCGGGGTGACGGCGTACGACATCTACCGCGGGTCGACCCTGGCGACGAGCGTCTCCGGGACCTCCGGCACGGTGAGCGGGCTGGCGGCCAGTACGGCGTACACGTTCACGGTGAAGGCGCGGGACGCGGCCGGGAACGTGTCGGCCGCCTCCAACTCCGTGTCCGTGACCACGAGCGCGGGCAGCGGCGGCGGGACCGGCTTCAAGCAGGCCGCGCCCTACCTCTACGAGGGCTGGGGGGATCCGCCGAACCCGGCCACGGTGATGAGCGCGACCGGCATCAAGAACTTCACCATGGCCTTCGTGCTGGACTCCGGCGGCTGCACCCCGGCCTGGGACGGCAGCCGGGCGCTGACCGGCGGCGCCGACCAGACCGCGATCAACCAGATCCGGGCGGCCGGCGGCGACGTCACCCCGTCCTTCGGCGGCTGGCAGGGCAGCAAGCTCGGCGCCAACTGCTCCTCCGCGAGCGCGCTGGCGGGGGCGATCCAGAAGGTGATCGACGCCTACGGTCTCAAGTCGGTCGACATGGACATCGAGAACACCGACGAGTTCGAGAACGAGGCCGTGCAGGCGAAGATCCTGACCGCCCTGAAGACGGTCAAGGCCAACAACGCCGGCCTGAAGACGATCGTCACCTTCGGCACCTCCACCACCGGACCGACGTACTACGGCAACCGGCTGATCGAACAGGCTCAGTCGATCGGCGCGGACATCGACGTCTTCACGATCATGCCGTTCGACTTCGGCGGCGGCTCCGACATGTACGGCAACACCGTGGCCGCGGCCGAGGGGCTGAAGACCAAGCTGAAGTCCACGTTCGGCTGGGACGACGCGACGGCCTACGCGCACATCGGGATCTCCGGCATGAACGGCCTGTCCGACCAGCAGGAGAACACCACTCCGGCGATCTGGACGCAGATCCGTGACTGGGGGAACTCGCACCACATCGCCCGGCTCGCGTTCTGGGCGGCGAACCGGGACCGCGGCTGCGCGGGCGGCGGAGTGGTGAGCAACTGCTCCGGGATCAGCCAGAGCGACTGGCAGTTCACCTCGATCACGGCCGGCTTCACCGGCTGAGCATCGGGACCGACGGCGTGGGGATGCCTAGACCGGGTATCCCCACGCCTTCGCTATCTCCGCGAGCCGGGGCGGGAGTTCGGCGGTCGGGTCGGCCTGGCGGGCGGCCTGGATGCGGCCGGACTTGATCTCCTTGCTCCAGTCGCCGAGCTTCGGCTTGAACGTGCCGTGGTCCTGCTTGCCGTAGTCGAGCATGCCGCTCTCCCACGGAACGCCGAGGTATTCGCACAGGCCGCGGGTGACCCGCTCCGGGTCGGCGGTGAGGTCCTCGTACGTGATCACATGGGCGCCGGCGAGGCTCTGGCGGGCTTCTTCGAGCTTCTCCGCGTAGCCCAGGACCTCGGCGCGGATCGCCTCGTGGTCGGGTTCGGCGCGGCGGCTGGTCAGGGACTGGATGACGGCGCCGGGGTGGCGCAACAGCACGACGAAGCGGGCGTCGGGCCAACATCGGTGCAGCCGGGGCCAGATGAGGGTGTTCGGCGGGGTCTTGTCGACGATGACGTCCTTGCCGCTGCGGCTGAGCTCCAGGTGCAGCACCCGGTCCCACAGCACGTGCTCCAGCTCCTCGCGGTCGAGGGCGAGCTCCTTCATGGCGTCCGCGGTGAACTCCCGGGACATGCGGACGTGGACCGTGCGCAGGTGCATCTCGTGCGGGGCGCGGATGCGGCTGTGGCTGTTCAGCAGGACCCTCAGCAGGGTGGACCCGGAGCGCACCGACGACAGCACGAAGGCCGGGGACGCCACCAGGCGCGGGGCGAGCGGGGCCGTATAGCCGTCGCAGGCCTCCTGCGGCCGCGGGGCCGGGCGCTGGGTCGGGATGGCGTCCAGGGTCTTGCGCGGGGGGCTCACCGCCTGCGCCATGAGCCGGCCCCGGCGCTTGAGCCCCTTGGCGATCGCTGACATTCGCGGGTCTCGCACGGTGATGCCTTTCTGTCGTCCCTACCGTCCCGCATCCCAGGGGTTTCAGGCGAACTCAAGGTGTCCAAGAGGCGAACCAGCAGGGTCACGGCGACCGGAAAGACCGCCGTGACCTGCCTACTTACCGTTCTCTTAATTCTTCATATGAGAAATTCCGACTTAAGGCGTGAACCGCCTCAGAACCGGCCGGATCCGCGGTACAGCTCCAGTTCGCCGTCCAGTTCCACGGCGAGGACCGTGGCGTACGGGTCGAGGTCGGCCGCGGCCGGCGGGTCGATCCACAGCACGCCGACCGCCTCGTGCAGCCCGCCGGTCACCCGGTGGCCGAGTTCGGTGCCGGTGCCAAGGACGGTGATCCTGTTCACCTTGGTCGCCAGCCCCCGGACGCCGATCTCGGCGCGCGGGACGTCGAACAGGGTGAGGTAGAGGGTGCGCCGGTCGGCGGAGCGGGTGCTCGGGCCGTAGTGGTGCCCGGCCGGCAGGCCGCGCACGGTCCCGTACACCGCCGCCGCGTGCCGGCGGATCCACTCCCCCAGCCCTTCGAGCCGCTCGACCTGCGGCTGCGGGATGGTGCCGTCCTCCATGGGGCCGACGTCGAGCAGCAGGTTGCCGCCGCCCCCGATGGTCTCGGTGAAGTAGCGGATCAGCTGGGCGAGGGACTTGTGGTTGTGGTCGTGGTGCTGGTACCCCCACGAGTCGTTGATCGTCAGGCACAGTTCCCAGGGGCCGTCCGGCGGCACGACGGGGGCGCCCTGCTCGGGCGTCGCGTAGTCGCCCTCGCCGAGCATGCGCGCGTTGAAGACGACGTCCGGGACGTACGACCTGATGAGCGCGGCGAGTTCGGGGATCCGCCACTGCTCCTCGCTGCGGTCCCACTCCCCGTCGAACCACAGCAGGTCCGGCCGGTAGCGGGAGGCCAGCTCCCGTATCTGGCCGTCGCGGTAGGCGATGAAGCGTTCCCAGGCGTCGAGGTCCTCGTACTCGGCCGCGACTTCCGAGTAACGGTTGTCCTCCAGCTCCGGGGGGCGGCCCGGCTTGCGTGTGGAGGCGTAGTCGGGGTGGTTCCAGTCGGAGTGCGAGTAGTAGAGGCCGACCTTGAGGCCCTGCTCGCGCAGCGCCTCGGCGTAGGGGCCGAGGTAGTCCCGGCCGAGGTTGAGGTCGCCGTACGCGGTGTCCCACAGGGCCACACCGTCGTGGTGACGGCTCGTCAGCACGGCGTACTTCGCGCCGGCGCGGGCGAACAGGTCCGCCCACGCCTTCGGGTCGTACCGGGCGCCGGTGAAGCGGTCCAGCTGGGACATGTACCGCTCGTGCGGCACGATGTCGTCGTAGAAGGACCAGGATTCCTGGACCCCGTCGACGGCGTAGATGCCCCAGTGCACGAAGATCCCCAGCTTGGCGTCGGCGAACCAGGGTTGCATGGCCATCCGGTCAGCTCCTCTGCAACCGGAGGGTGAGGATCTGGAAGGGGCGCAGTTCGACGGAGACGCTGTCGCCGTCGGCGGTGGCGTCCTCCAGGGGGCGCTCAAGGAGGTCGGTCACCTGGGCGCCGGCCAGCGGGAAGCCGGTGCGCAGGACGCCCTGGGCGCGGCCGCCCCGGGACTCGTAGAGCCGGACCACGACATCGCCGGAGGCGTCGTCGGCGAGCTTGACCGCCTCGACGGTCACGCCCGCGCCGTCCACCGAGACGACCGGCCGCGGCTCGCCCGCCGCGTCGGCCACCCGGAGCGGGAGGTTGAGGGCGTAGCCCGCCGCGACCGCGTCCTCGATGCTCGCGCCCGGGAGCAGGGAGTAGGTGATGCGGTGGCGGCCCTGGTCGGCGCCCGGGTCCGGGACGCGCGGGGCGCGCACCAGGGAGAGGCGGACCGTGGTGGTCGTACCGCCGTCCTCGCGGACCGTGCGGGAGACGTCGTGGCCGTAGGTCGAGTCGTTGACGACGGCGACGCCGTAGCCGGGCTCGGCGAGGTGCACCCAGCGGTGGCCGGAGACCTCGAAGCGGGCCGCCTCCCACGTGGTGTTGGTGTGCGTGGGCCGCTGCACGTGGCCGAACTGGATCTCGGCGGAGGAGTGCGCGGCGCGGATGTCCACCGGGAAGCCGGCCTTGAGGAACTTCTCGGCCTCGTGCCAGTCGATGTCCGTCTCGAAGTCGATCCGGGGGCTGCCGGCCCGGACGGTGACCGTCTGGGTGATCGTCGAGCCGTTGCCGAACGGACGCGTGATGCGGACCGAGCCGAGCAGCGGGTCCGCGTCGGCGACCGTGATCTCCGAGGGGTCGAGCAGGTCCGTGTAGCGGTTCTTGTAGTGCTTGTCGACGTCCCAGGCGTCCCAGTAGTTCGGGAGGTCGGTGTGCAGCCGGAGCAGGTTGCCCTGGCCGGCGAGGACCTCGCGGTTCGCCCGGTGGTCGTACACGGACGACAGGGTGCCGTCCGCGGCGATCTCCACCCGGACCAGTCCGTTGTCGATGACCCGGCCGTCGACGGTCACCGGCTGCGGGGCCTCGGCGGCGCCCGTCAGCGGCGCGCTGCCGCTCGCCGGGACCTCGACGTAGACCGGGGTGCCCGCGGCGTCCCGGACGACCTCGGCGCGGTCGTAGGGGCTGGTGTTGAAGACGCGGGCGGTGCCGCCGCCCAGCGCGGTGACCGCCTCGGTGGTCAGCGTCTCCAGCTCCGCGGCGACGCGGGCGTACTCGGCCTCGGCCTCGCGGTGCACCCAGGCGATGGAGGAGCCGGGCAGGATGTCGTGGAACTGGTGGAGCAGGACCGTCTTCCAGAGCCGGTCGAGCTTCTCGTGCGGGTAGCGGTAGCCGGGCGCGTGCAGCGCGGCCGTCGTGGCCCACAGCTCGGCCTCGCGCAGCTTGTGCTCGCTGCGCCGGTTGCCCTGCTTGGTGCGGGCCTGCGAGGTGTAGGTGGCGCGGTGCAGCTCCAGGTAGAGCTCGCCGACCCAGACCGGGGCGTCCTCGTACTCGGCGCGGGCCTTGGCGAAGAACGCGTCCGGGTGCTCGACCTCGACGCGCGGGGAGCCCTCCAGGTCCTTCAGGCGGCGGGCCCGCTCCATGATCTCGCGGGTGGGGCCGCCACCGCCGTCGCCCCAGCCGAAGGGGGCCAGCGAGCGGGTGGCGCCGCCCTTCTCGGCGTAGTTGCGGACCGCGCGGGACATCTCCTCGCCGCTGAAGCGGGCGTTGTAGGTGTCGACGGGCGGGAAGTGCGTGAAGATGCGGGTGCCGTCGATGCCCTCCCACCAGAAGGTGTGGTGGGGGAACTTGTTGGTCTGGTTCCAGGAGATCTTCTGGGTGAGGAACCACTCGTTGCCGGCCAGCTTGGCGAGCTGCGGGTAGGCCGCGTTGTAGCCGAAGGAGTCGGGCAGCCAGACGCCCTTGGTCTCGATGCCGAAGTTCTCGATGAAGAACCGCTTGCCGTGGATGAACTGGCGGGCGACCGCCTCGCCGCCGGGCAGGTTGCCGTCGGCCTCCACCCACATGCCGCCGACCGGCGCCCACTGGCCCTTCTTGACCGACTCCTGGATCCGGGCCCAGACCTGCGGGTAGTTGTCGCGCACCCACTCGTACTGCTGGGCCTGCGAGCAGGCGAAGACGAACTCCTCGTACTCCTCTGCAAGGGAGGTGACGTTGGAGAAGGTCCGGGAGGTCTTGCGCTTGGTCTCGCGGATCGGCCAGAGCCAGGCCGAGTCGATGTGCGCGTGGCCGACGCCGGAGATGCGGTGGGCGCTGGCGTGCGCGGGCTTGGCCAGCGCCGGCTGCAGGGCGGCCCGGACGTCCGCGGCCGACCCGGAGATGTCGTCCAGGTCCAGCAGGTCCATCGCGTGGTCGAGGGCGTGCATGATCTCGTGGCGGCGCGGGTCGTGCTCGCCGAGCTCCAGCATCAGCTCCTTCAGCACCTGGACGTCGAGGTCGAGGTGCCAGACCTCCTCGTCGAGGACGGCGATGTCGGCGCGCCTGAAGATGTAGAGCGGCTTGTCGCCGGCCGTCAGCACGTCGCCCAGGAGCGTGGGCTCGGCGAAGTCGTTGGCGAGGATGTCCGGGTTGGAGGCGGCCTCGACGAGGTAGTCGATCACCTCGCCGCCGGTCGCCGGGTTCGCGATCCGTACGTACTGGTTGAGCGGGTTGACCGCCTTCAGCGGGGTCCCGTCGGTGAGGTGGACCAGGGCCTCGGCCTGGTTGCCCGGCCAGTCGCCCGTGAAGCCGAGATCGATGACCGCCTCGACGCGGCGGCCCGCGAACTCCGCGGGCACCTGGCCGCGCATCCGGAACCAGGTGGTGCCCCAGGGCGGGCCCCACGGGGTGTCCATGGCGAACGGCTCGTAGGCGGCGGCCGCGGCCTCCTCGAAGGGCACCGGCTCCCCCGGGGCCTGCCAGGCGGACACCTCGAAGGGGACGGTGGCCGCGTAGATCGCGGGCTTGATGCGCTGGTTGTGGAGGCGCTCTACGCGCTCCTCGATCCGGCGGCGTTCGTCGTGCATGGGAAGTCTCCAGAAGAGGTTCGGAAAGCGCTTTCCGGGCGGCTGGTCACTTAAGATACGCGAGGCCCGGGTGGACCTCGGTGTACCCCTCCACCAGCCGTCGGGCCACGTTCACCGAGTCGACCAGCGGGTGCAGCGCGAACGCCTTCACGGCCGTCGTACGGGAGCCGGACTCGGCGGCGGCGAGCACCTCGCGCTCGACCGCCTTGACCGCGCAGACGAGGCCGGTGGCGTGGTCGGGCAGCGGGGCGACGGCGACCGGGTGGGCGCCGTTGGCGTCGACCAGGCAGGGCACCTCGATGACGGCCTCGCCGTCGAGCACCGAGAGGGTGCCGCGGTTGCGCACGTTGAGGATCAGGGTGGTGCGCTCGTCGCGGGCGATGGCCCGCATCAGGGCCAGGGCGACCTTCTCGTAGCCGCCGGACAGGTCGTCGGCGTCGCGTTCGCCGGCGCCGGCCGTCTCCCGGTTCTCGGACATGTAGGTGGCCTCGCGCTCGGCGCGGGTGCGGTCCCAGACGTCCAGGGCCTTCGCACCCGGCTCGGCGACCGCCTCGTAGAAGTGCGCCTGCTGGTCGCGCAGGAAGGCACCGCGGGTCTTCTCGGCCTGCTGGTAGGCGCGGACGGCCTCGCGGTTGAAGTAGTAGTAGTGCAGGTATTCGTTGGGGATGGCGCCGAGGGACTGGAGCCAGTCGACCCCGAAGAGCTTGCCCTCCTCGAAGGAGCCGAGCAGGTCGGGGTCGGCGAGCAGGCGCGGGAGCTCGTCGCGTCCGGCGATGTGCAGGCCGCGGACCCAGCCGAGGTGGTTGAGGCCGACGTAGTCGATCCAGGCCTCGCGCGGGTTCGCCGCGCCGAGCACCCGGGCGATCCGGCGGCCGAGGCCGACCGGGGAGTCGCAGATGCCGATGACGCGGTCGCCGAGGTGCCGGGACATGGCCTCGGTGACCAGGCCCGCGGGGTTGGTGAAGTTGATGACCCAGGCGTCGGGGGCGAGCCGGGCCACCCGCCGGGCGATGTCGACGGCGACGGGCACGGTCCGCAGCCCGTAGGCGATGCCTCCGGCGCCGACCGTCTCCTGGCCGAGGACGCCCTGCGCCAGGGCCACCCGCTCGTCCTCCGCCCTGCCCTCCAGGCCGCCGACCCGGATCGCCGAGAAGACGAAGTCGGCGCCGCGCAGGGCCTCGTCCAGGTCGGTCGTGGCGGTCACGGCGGGGGCGTCGGGGACGGCGGCCGCCTGTTCGGCCAGGACCCGGGCGACCGCGGACAGCCGGCCCGCGTCGAGATCGTGCAGCACGACCTCGGTGACCCGCCCCTCGGCCCGGTCCGTCAGCAGTGCGCCGTACACGAGCGGCACGCGGAACCCGCCGCCGCCCAGAATCGTCAGTTTCACGCTTGAGCCTTTCCTGCCAGGACCACCTCGACACCGGCCTCCTCCAGGGCGGCTCGGGTCGCCGGATCCACCGGCGCGTTGGTCACCACCATGTCCAGGTCCCCGGGACCGCAGACCTTCGCCATGCCCGTGCCCGGGAACTTGGCGGCGTCGGCGAGCAGCACGACCTTGTCGCTCGCCCCGATCATGGCGCGCTTGACCGGCACCTCCACGACCGTCGTGTCCATCACCTGCCCGCCGGGGCGCACTCCGCTGGTCCCGAGGAACAGCCAGTCGGCGTGCAGCTGGCGCAGGTTGTCCTCGGTGAGGAAACCGACCAGGGAGCGGTACTCGCGGCGGAGCATGCCGCCGAGCAGCACCAGCTCGATGCCCTCGTCGTCGGCGAGCTCCTCGTAGACCACCAGGTTGCTGGTGATCACGGTGAGCCGGCGGCCGTGCAGCTGGCGGGCGAGCCGGAACGCGGTGGTGCCGATGTCGAGCAGCACCGACTGGCCGTCCTTGACCAGCGCCGCCGCGCACGCGGCTATCGCGTCCTTCTCGGCCACCCGCACCTCGGCCACCTCGGCGAAGGGCTCGTCGCCCTCCTCCACGACCGCGCCGCCGTGGACACGTGTGAGCAGCCCGTCCTCCTCCAGCTTGACCAGGTCGCGCCGGATCGTGGCCGGGCTCACGTCCAGCTGCTCGGAGAGGTCGGTCACAGAGGCGGGGCCACCGGCGCGCAGGGCCCGCAGGATGAGTTGGTGTCGTCGTTCTGCCAGCACGTGGCGAACACTACTCGTCATCTTCAATCAAATCCATGCTCAGTTCTGCTCGGGTATTGACCAATCTCGCAGAGCGGCGCACGATTCCGACCATCGAAATTGACGAGTTTTGACGAGAGGGTGTGCGCGTGGACGACGACAGGCCCGATGTGCTGCTGACCGGGCTGCTCTTCTACGACCTCGTCCTCACGGGGCTGGGAAAGGCTCCGACACCGGGCGAGGAGATCTGGACGGCCGGCATGGGCTGCGGCCCCGGCGGCATCGCGAACCTCGCGGTGGCCGCGGCCCGCTTCGGTCTGCGCACCTCGCTGGCCACGGTCTTCGGGGACGACTTCTACGGCGAGTACTGCCGGGACGTCCTGTGCGACCAGGAGGACATCGACCTCTCGCTCTCCCGCACCGCGGACGGCTGGCCCACCCCCGTCACCGTCTCGCTCGCCGCCGGCCACGACCGGGCCCTCGTCACCCACGGCCAGGAACCCCCGTACTCGCAGGACGCCCTGATGGGCGACCCGCCCGAGGCGCGCACGGCGCTCGTGCACATCGAGGCCGAGCCGCGCGAGTGGATCGCCAAGGCCGCCGCGAACGGCACCCACGTCTACGCCGACGTCGGCTGGGACCCCACCCAGGAGTGGTCCCGCGACCTCCTCGACCAGCTCGCCCTGTGCCACGCCTTCCTCCCGAACGAGACCGAGGCGATGGCCTACACCCGCACCGACAGCGCGGTCGCGGCGCTCGGCACGCTCGCGGAGCTGGTGCCGGTGGCGGTCGTCACCCGGGGCGGGGACGGCGCGGTGGCCGTCGACCAGACCACCGGCGAGTACGCCGACGTCCCGGCCCTCCCCGTCGACGTCCTGGACGCCACCGGGGCCGGGGACGTCTTCGGGGCGAGCTTCGTCGCGGCCTCCCTCGGCGGCTGGCCGCTGGCGGAACGGCTGCGGTTCGCGGTCCTCGCGGCCGGCCTGTCGGTCCAGCACCACGGCGGCGCCCTCGCGGCCCCCGGCTGGTACGGCGTCGACCGCTGGTGGCACTCACTGACCGACCCCGGCCTGAAGAAGACCTACGGCTTCCTCGCCGACCGCCTGCCGGCGGACGTGGGCCCCCCGGTGCACCACGCCCCGGTCACCCCGCCCGCCCGGCCGCACTGACCCGCACCCGCACATACCTGCCCGGCCGCACCGACCCGCACCCGCACCCGCACCCGCACCCGCACGCAGCCCAACGCCCCACAGCCCCCACGATCCACAGCACCAACGCCCCTCAGTACCACGAACAGGAACAACAGGAGTGACCCGTGGACCTTTCACGTAGAGGCTTCCTCCAGGCCGCCGCGCTCACCGCGGCCGCGTCCGGCCTGACCGTCGCATGCGGCGGCTCCGGCTCGGGCGGCACCAAGAACGGCAAGAACCTCACCCTGTGGTACTGGGGCGGTGCGCTCAGCGACAAGGTGGTCGCGGAGGCGAAAACCCACTTCAGCAGCGCGGTCACGCTGACCGCCTCGTCCATCGGCGGCGACTTCAAGCAGAAGCTCACCACCACCCTCGCCGCGGGCGGCTCCTCCGTGCCCGACATCACCGGCATCAAGGGCGAGGACATCGCGTCCTTCCTGCCCAACGCCTCCCGCTTCCTCGACCTGAACGACCTGGGCTTCAAGAAGCTCTCCTCGCAGTACCTGGGCTGGAAGACCAAGCTCGCCCAGACCTCCGACGGCAAGCAGATCGGCTTCCCGATCGACATCGGCCCCACCGCGCTCTTCTACCGCGAGGACCTGTTCGCCAAGGCCGGGCTGCCCACCGACCCTGCCAAGGTCGCGGCCCTGGCCACGACGTGGGAGGACTACTTCACGCTCGGCACGGAGCTGAAGAAGAAGGTCTCCGGCACCTTCCTGGTCAACAACATCGGCTCGGTGTTCTCCATGGCCGTCGGCCAGGGCACCGAGCGGTTCATCGACAAGAACAACCACTTCATCGGCGACCAGGACCACATCCGCACCGCGTGGACCACCGCGGTCCGGCCCTACACGCTGGGCCTCGACGCCAAGATCAACGACAACAGCTGGAACGCCGCCATCGGCAAGAGCCTGACCACCGAGCTCGGCGCGGCCTGGCACGCCCTGGACATCGAGCAGGCGGCTCCGGCCACCAAGGGCAAGTGGCGGGTGTGCGCGATGCCCGGCGGACCGGCCAACCAGGGCGGCTCCTACCTGGCCCTGCCCAAGCAGTGCCGGAACCCCGAGGAAGCCTTCAAGATCATCAGCTGGATCCTCAGCCCCGCCAACGACGCCCGCGGCTTCACCGACGCCGCCATCTTCCCGGCCGCCCCGGCCGCGTACGCCATGCCGGCCATGACGGGCCCGGACGCCTTCTTCGGCGGGCAGAAGATCATCGAGGTCTTCGGCCCGGCCGCCAAGGCCATACCGGACAGCTACGAGGCGCCGGCCGACGCGGCCGTCATGGCCCCGTACATGACGGAGCTGACCAACATCGAGGCCAAGGGCAAGAAGCCCGACGACGCCTGGAACGACGCGGTCAGCCAGGCCAAGCAGATCGCCCGGCGGCAGGGGGTGAGCTGAGGTGACGTCACCTCCGGTCACCGGTCCCGCCGCGGTGCCCCGGCACCGCGGCGGGCCGGGCCCGGCCCGGTTCCGCCCGCGGCGCGCCACGCCCGCCGGCACCACCGTCCGGCCCAGGCGGCGCGGGCCGCTGTCGTACTGGCGGCAGTACCTGGCGATCTCGCCCTTCTACCTGATCTTCGCCGTCTTCTCCTTCTTCCCCGTCTTCTACTCGCTGTACCTGGCCTTCCAGCGCTGGGACGGCCTCGGCGACATGCAGTTCGTGGGCCTGCAGCAGTTCACGTTCCTGTGGGACGACCCGGTCTTCTGGCTGTCGATCCGCAACACCCTGGTGATCTGGGTGCTGTCCACCGTGCCCACCCTCTTCGGCGCCCTGGCGCTGGCGACGCTGCTGCACTCGGTGCGCCGCTTCAAGGGCTTCTACCGCATCGCCCTCTACCTGCCGAACGTCACCTCGATCGTCGCAGTGGCGATCTTCTTCGGCGCGGTGTTCAGCAACAACTTCGGCCTGGTCAACGCGATCCTGGGCACGGTCGGCATCTCACCGGTGCCGTGGCTGAGCAACCCGTGGCTGATCAAGGTGGTCATCTCGCTGCTGATGACCTGGATGTGGACCGGCTACAACATGATCATCTACCTGGCCGGTCTCCAGGCGATCCCCACCTCGATCTACGAGGCGGCGAAGGTGGACGGCGCCGGCCCGGTCCGCACGTTCTTCCAGATCACCGTCCCGATCATGCGGCCGATCATCCTGTTCACCGTCATCATCTCGACGATCAACGGTCTGCAGAGCTTCAGCGAACCCCAGGTCCTGTTCGCCAGCAACGCCGCCAACGCGAACCTCGGCGGCCCGGGACAGGCCGGTCTGACCACGCTGCTGTACTTCTACCAGTCGGCCTTCCTCAACAACGACTACGGCTACGGCGCGGCCATCGTGTGGGCCTTCTTCCTGCTGATCATCGTCCTCGTCGCCGTCAACTGGCGCATCACCCAACGAGGGAGGAAGCCGTGACCACAGCCGACCCGACACGGCCGGCCCCGCGCGCGAGGCGGCTGCGCCGCCCCAAGGGCCTGACCGCGCACATCGTCCTCATGGCGGCCGTCCTGCTCTCGGTCTTCCCGTTCCTGTGGACGATCATCATGGCCACCAACACCACCCAGGACATCTACAAGAGCCCGCCGAAGTTCACCTTCGGCTCCCACCTGCTGGAGAACATCCGGCACGTGCTGAACACCATCGACTTCTTCGGGTCGATGCTCAACACGATCGTCGTCGCGACCGTCACCACCGTCCTGGTGCTGTTCATCGACTCGCTGGCGGCCTTCACCTTCGCCAAGTTCGACTTCCCCGGGCGCAAGGTGCTCTTCGGCACGCTGCTGCTGTTCATGATGCTGCCGCTGCAGCTGGCGATCCTGCCGCAGTTCATCCTCATGTCGAACATCGGCTGGGTCGGCATGCTCAAGGCGCTGATCCCGCCCGCCCTGGCCAACGCCTTCGGCATCTTCTGGCTGCGCCAGTACATCGAGAACGGCGTGCCCGACGAACTCCTCGACGCCGCGCGCATCGACGGCGCCGGGTTCTTCCGCCAGTACTGGAACATCGCGCTGCCGATGATCAGGCCCGCGCTGTCCTTCCTCGCCATCTACGCCTTCGTCGGGGCCTGGAACGACTACGTCTGGCCGCTCATCGTGCTCACCAACCCCGACCACGTGACCCTCCAGGTGGAGCTGGCCCAGCTCAACGTCGGCCACACCACCGACTACAGCATGGTCATGGCCGGTGTGCTCATGGCGTCCCTCCCGCTGGTGCTGGTCTTCGCCGTCTTCGCCCGCGGCTTCATCGCGGGCGCCACCGAAGGCGCGGTACAGGGCACCTGACCCGCGCGGGCCGGTCCGGCCCGCGCGGCACGCGCGAGACAGAGGAGGGGTCCGGTGACCGATACCGACGCCGACGCCGAGCGGACGCAGTCGCCGGAGGGTGCGGGGCCCTCCGCCCGTCTGCCGTTCACCCGGCGCCGTGCCGTGCCCCCGGGCCGGGACGGCGCCCCGCGCAGCAAGGTGCTCGTGGTCGGCATGGACGGGCTGCGTCACGACCGGCTGCCCCTCCCCCAGCCTTCGGCCGGGGGGACCCCCCGTCTCGCTTCGCTCGGGTGCCCACGCGCCCGTCCTGCACGGCCTCATGACCGCGGGCGCCCACGGCACCAGCCTGCTGCCGTACGGCGAGGCGGACGGCCAGGCCGAGGACGGGCCGTCCAGCAGCATGGCCTACACCGACTCCGGCCCCGGCTGGTCGAGCGTGCTGACCGGGGTGTGGCCCGACCGGCACGGGGTCACCGGCAACGACTTCGCCGGCGCCGACTACACCCGCCACCCCGACTTCCTCAGCCGCGCGGCCACCGCCCGTCCCGGTCTGCGCACCGCGGCCGTGGTGTCCTGGCCGGAGCTGGTCCACCGCGGCACCCTCGGTCCCGCCATCGGGCGGCGGGTCCATTACGACGGCGAGACCGACGGCTACGCGACCGCGGACGACCTTGTCGCCCGCACCGCCGTCCGCTGGCTCACCGAGCACGACCCGGACCTGGTGTTCGTGTACTTCGGCGCCACCGACGAGGCCGGTCACGCCACCGGCCCGCTCTCCCCCGCCTACGACCAGGCCCTCCGCACCCAGGACGCCCATCTCGGGCGGCTGCTCGCGGCGATCGCCGCCCGGCGCTCCGGCGAGCGGTGGACCGTACTGGTCACCACCGACCACGGGCACCTCGACACCGGCGGCCACGGCGGCGACACGCGTGCCGAACGGGAGGTCTTCGTGATCCTCGCCGAACCCGGCGCGCCCGCCGGCACCCTGCTCGACACCCCCCGCCTCATCGACATCGCCCCGACCGTCCTGGACCGGCTCGGCATCCCCGTCGACCCCGCCTGGGGCTGGGCAGGACGCGTCCTGCCCAGGCCCGCCGCCCCGTCACCCACGTCAGCAGAAAAGTGAGCCACCCGCCGATGAACGGTCCGTCGATCCCCGGGCCCCGGCCCGCCGATCCCCTGATCGCCCTCCGCCCCTGGGAGGCACCCGAGGTGACCTCCTGGGGACGGCTCCCCATGAACGCCGTCGACCGGCGCACCGGAGCACTCCCCCTGGACGGCGACTGGCGCTTCCGGTTGCTGCCGGCTCCGGACGCGCCGGTCGGCGGCTCCTGGTCCACGGCGCACGTCCCCGGCACCTGGACGATGCAGGACACCGACGACCTGCCGCAGTACACGAACGTCACCATGCCGTTCCGCGAGTTCCCGCCGGACTCCCCCGCGGCCAACCCGACCGGGGTCCACGAGCGGGAGCTGGACGTCCCCGCCGAGTGGGCCGGGCGGCGGATCGTGCTCCAGGTGGGCGCGGCGGAGAGCGTGCTCCTCGTACACGTCGACGGCCGGCCGGTGGGCGTCTCCAAGGACTCCCACCTGGCGGCCGAGTTCGACCTGACCGGGTTCGTCCGCCCCGGCGGGCGGTCGGTCCTGCGGCTCACCGTCGTCAAGTGGTCGGACGCCTCGCACATCGAGGACCAGGACCAGTGGTGGCACGGCGGGATCACCCGGTCCGTGCTCCTGTACGCCACCGATCCCCTGTATCTCGCGGACCTGACCGTACGGGCGCGGCGGGACGGCGAGTTGCGGGTGGACTGCCAGGTGCGGAACGCGGCGGGCGACCGGGCGCTGCCCGGCGGCTGGTACGTCACCGGCGAGCTCGACGGCGAACCGCTCGCGCAGGACGCCGAGTTCGACCGGCTCAACACCGAGGACGACCGGGTCTCCGACTTCCTCGGCGAGGCCCGCATCCACGCCGTCGTGTCCGACGTGCGCACCTGGAACGCGGAGCAGCCCGAGCTGTACGGGCTGACCGTCCGGCTGCACCGCGCGGACGGCACGGTCGCCGACACGTCGTACCACCGCGTCGGCTTCCGGGACGTCGAGATCGTCGGCCGGGATCTCCTCGTCAACGGCGAGCGGGTCTTCGTCCGGGGCGTGAACCGGCACGACTTCCACCCGCTGACCGGGCGGACGGTGTCGTACGACGACATGCGCGCGGACCTGGTGGTGCTGAAGCGGTTCGGGTTCAACGCGATCCGCACCTCCCACTACCCGAACGACCCGGCCCTGTACGACCTCGCCGACGAACTCGGCTTCTACGTCGTCGACGAGGCGGACATCGAGTCCCACGACCACGCCCACGAGATCGCCGACGACCCGCGCCACCTGAACGCCTTCGTGGACCGGGTCTCGCGCATGGTGCTGCGCGACAAGAACCACCCCTGCGTCATCATCTGGTCGCTGGGCAACGAGTCCGACTACGGGGCGAACCACGACGCGGCGGCCGGCTGGGTGCGGCGGCACGACCCGACCCGGCCCCTCCAGTACGAAGGGGCGGCCAAGCGCGGCTGGGCGGACCCGGACGTGGCCTCCGACATCGCCTGCCCGATGTACGCACCGCTGGAGGACTGCGTCGCCCACGCCCTGTCCGGGGAGCAGACCAAGCCGCTGATCCAGTGCGAGTACTCCCACGCGATGGGCAACAGCAACGGCACGCTGGCCGACCACTGGGCCGCCATCGAGTCAACTCCGGGGCTTCAGGGCGGGTTCATCTGGGAGTTCTGGGACCACGGAATTCTCCAGCGGGTGAGCGACGGAAGACCGGTCGGGCGCGCGGGCGCCGGACTGTACGACAACGGTGTCACCGCGCCCGGCCACCGCTGGGCGTACGGCGGCGACTTCGGCGAGGCCCTGCACGACGGGGCGTTCGTCGCGGACGGGATCGTCTTCCCCGACCGCACCCCCAAGCCCGCGATGTACGAGCACCGGGAGATCGCGGCCCCGGTCCGCATCCGGTGCTTCCGGCACGAGGGCATCGTGCTCGCCAACCACCAGCACTTCCGGGGCTTCGACTGGCTGACGGGCACCTGGGAGCTGGCGCTGGCCGACGGCCGTACCCTGACCGGTCCGGCCGAGCTGCCCGAGCTGTGCCCCGGCGAGACGGCGGCCGTACCGCTGCCGTTCGAGGTGCCGGCGGACGGCGGTGAGGCGTGGCTGACGCTGCGGGTGACGGTCGCCGAGGGCCAGGCGTGGGCGCCGGCCGGTACGGAGGTCTGCGCGCCGCAGATCAGGCTCCGGGCCGCGGACCCGCTCGGGCCGCCGGTGCCGGCGGGCCCGGCCGTCGAGGTGGACGGCGAGGGGCTGCTGCTGCATCCGCTGCTGACGGCCGCGCCGGCGCTGTCGCTGTGGCGGGCGCCCACCGACAACGACGAGCTGGGCGGGATGGCGGTGCGCTGGCGGGCCTGGGGCCTGGACCAGCTGGTGCGCAAGGTGGTCTCGGTTCGCCGGAACGGCGACGGGGTGACCGTGCTCGCGGAGTACGCAGGCACGGTCGGAGTCGTACGCCACCGGCAGGAGTTCACGCCGGTCGAGGGCGGTGTCCGGGTCGACGAGTCGGCCGAGCTGCCGGAGGAGTTCGCGGACGTGGCCCGGGTCGGCTCGGTCTTCGAGACGGTGGCCGGGCTCGATCTGCTGGAGTGGTTCGGTCAGGGTCCCTGGGAGTCGTACCCGGACCGTGCCGCCGGAGCCCCGGTCGGCCACCATTCGCTCCCCGTGGACGAGTTGTTCACCCCCTACCTGCGGCCCCAGGAGAGCGGTGGCCGGCACGGCGTACGGCGGTTCACGCTGTCCGCGCCGGACGCCACCGGACTCGCGGTCGAGCTGGACGGGCCCCGCCAGGTCTCCGTCAGCCGCTACCGCGCCGAGGACCTCACCGCCGTCACGCACCACGACGAACTCGTGCCGCGGGCCGGCTGCGTGGTCCACATCGACGCCGCGCACCGGGGCCTCGGTACGGCGTCGTGCGGTCCCGACACCTTCCCCTCCTACCTCGTCGCACCGGGCCTCCACCGCTGGAGCTGGACCCTGCGCGTCCTGTGAGAACCATCTGCCGAGATCCGTCTGCCGAGATCCCCCCACGCCCTTCGCCGTCACTTCCGCTTACTCACGGAGCACACGTGTGTACTTCGCATGACCACCCTCAGGGCGAGGCCTCGCAGGCCGGAGCCGGACGACGCAACTTCCTGCGGGCCACCGCGCTCCTCGGCGCCGCCGCCACCGCCGGGGTCGCGCTGCCGGCCGTCGCCGAGGCGTCCTCCGGCTCCGGCCGGCGGCCCGACCCGGAGAGCCGGCGCTTCACCCTCGCGGTGATGCCCGACACCCAGTACCTCTTCGACGGGCCGAGCATCAACCCGGCGCCCATCGAGGCGTCGCTGCGGTATCTGCTGGAGCAGGGCGGCGAGTCCGACGAGAACATCGTCTTCCTGTCCCACCTCGGCGACCTCACCCAGAACGGCGCCGCGGAGGAATTCGCAGCGATCAGCAAGGCGTTCGGGATCCTGGACCGGCGCGGGGTCGGCTACAGCGTGCTGGCCGGCAACCACGACATCCGGTCGTCCACGGACGACCAGCGCGGTGCCACGCCGTACCTGGACGCCTTCGGCCCGCAGCGTTTCAAGGGCAAGCCGACGTTCGGCGGGGCCTCTTCGGACGGCTACAACACCTACCACCTGTTCCGGGCGGCCGGGCGGGACTGGCTCGTGCTGGCGCTGGACTGGCGGCTGTCGGCCAAGGGGTACGCCTGGGCGAAGGACGTCATCGCCGCCCACCCGAAGGCGCCGGTCATCCTCACCACGCACGAACTGGTCGTGGACGACGACGAGTTGTCGTCGTACGGGCAGCAGCTGTGGGACCAGCTGATCAACGAGCACGACCAGATCTTCCTCACCCTGAACGGCCACTTCTGGCCGGCCCGCCGCGCGACCCGCAAGAACGCGGCCGGCAACGACGTGCACCTGCACCTGACGAACTACCAGAACCGGTACTTCGGCGGCGCGGCGATGATCCGCCTCTACCACTTCGACCTGGACCGCGACGTCATCGACGTGGAGACGGTCTCGCCGTGGATCCTCGGCCGGGCCAAGAAGGGCCTGAACGAGCTGGAGCGGCAGGAGATGGAGCTGAGCGGCGACGAGGACCGCTTCTCCGTCGGCATCGACTTCGCGGCCCGCTTCGAAGGCTTCGACCCGGTGCCGGTCCGTCCGGCGCGGCCCGCGTCGCAGCTGCTGGTCCGGGGCACGGCCGCCTACTGGCGGTTCGACTCGGCGGTCTCCGGCACGGTCCGCGACCTGTCCGGCAACGGCAACGACCTCACCGTGGTCTCGGTGGGCGGCGGCACCCTCGGCTGGTCGGCGGACCACCACCCGGACCAGCCCGGCCACGGCAGCCTGGAGTTCACCGGCTTCAAGTCGCCGCTGAAGGGCGCGTACCTGCGGACGGTGGACGGCGCCCCGCTCAACTCGGCGACGTTCAAGGACGGTTACACCATCGAGGCGTTCTACCGGCTGCCCGCCGACTGGAACTCCTCGCACAACGCCTGGTCCGGACTGGTCAGCCGCACCGGCCGCAACGGCTCGGTCGGCACCGTCACCGACGACCCGGACGAGCCGCTCGCCACGCTCTCCATCTCCGACGGCCCGGGCCCGCAGTGGGCCGTCCACCCGCTCAACCAGCAGCAGCTGGCCACCAACTGGGGCGACGAGACCGACCCGGAGATCTGGTGGCACCTCGCCGTCGTCAACGACGGCAAGCACACCACGATGTACGTGCAGGGCTGCCCGGTGGCCCGCAACCCGCACGCCGCCGCGGTCGGCATCGCCTCGTCCGGCAAGCCGTGGCTGCTCGGCGGCTACGAGTACGCCGACAAGATCGACCAGATCCTGTACGGCCGCCTCGGCGACGTCCGGATCGTCTCCCGGGCCCTGCCCGTCTCCTCCTTCATGACCCACTGACCCCCGTTACGAGGATCATCTTCATGACCGAGCAGCAGCTGCCCACCTGGGCCGACCCTGCCGTCTCCCCCGCCGACCTCGACGCCCAGGGCATGTCGAGGCGCGGACTCCTGCGCCGCGCGGGCCTCTTCGGCGCCGCGTTCGCGCTCGGGTCGGCGGCGACCCCCGCGTTCGCCTCCTCCCAGCGGGGCCTGGGCGGCGAGGACCCGCGCCTCGCCTACCTGGTCGGCGACCACCACGTCCACTCCGTGTACAGCCACGACGCCAAGTACACGTTCTCCCAGCAGGCCCAGGCCGCCGCCAAGTACGGCCTGGACTGGATGGTGTTCAACGAGCACTCCAACTTCGGGCACGCCTACTACGGCGCGAAGCTGGAGCACGCGGAGATCCTCAAGGCCCGTGCCGAGAACCCGCGCCAGCTGATCTTCCAGGGCCTGGAGTGGTACATCCCGGCCGCCGAGCACTGCACGGTGTTCGCCGCGCCCGGCCCGCACGAGACCGACCTGCTCACGCAGTTCGAGCTGGCCTACGACGGCAAGCTCCTGGGCTACACCGAGGGCTCGGTGGGTGCCGCCGACACCGCCCGCAACGAGGCGCACGCCGTCAAGGCCATCCAGTGGCTGGCCGAGCAGCGCCGCAGCGGCTACGTCGACGACGTCCTCGTCCTCGCCAACCACCCGCTGCGGCTCGGCATCGACTCCCCGCACGAGATGCGCAACTGGCGGGACGCAGGGTGGGGTGGCGGGAACGAGGAGGCCGCCGAGATCATGATCGGCATGGAGGGCGCGCCCGGCGCCCAGGGTGCCGCGATCCCCGGCTGGCGCGGGGCCACCTCGATCCGCGGCGAGTACGAGAACAAGCCCTCCGCGCAGTCCTGGGCCGGCTACCCGGCGGACGCCTACCTGACGTACGGCGGCTTCGACTGGGCGACGGCGACGGTCGGCGGCCTCTGGGACGCGATGCTCTCCGAGGGTCGCCTGTTCACCATCACCACCAACTCCGACAACCACCGCACGGTCTTCGACACCTGGAAGAACGGCGACTGGCCGGCGGGGCAGAACTTCGACAACACCGGCAGGCTGCCCGACCCGGTGAACACCGACACGCCGCAGCCCGGCAGCGACTTCTGGCCCGGCGAGTTCAGCCGGACCCACGTCGGCGTCACCCGGTACGGCTACCGCGCGGTGATGGCGGGCCTGCGCGCGGGCCGGGTCTGGCTGGACCACGGGCACCTGCTCGACGGCCTGGACGTGCGGCTGACGCGGGACTGCGACCACGGCGCCGGGGTCACGCTGGGTGGCCGGCTGCGCGTCCGCAAGGGCGAGCGGATCACCCTCAACGTGACGGTGACGACCGCGTCCCGGGTCAACGCCCAGGGAATCCTGCCCCAGTTGGCGCACGTCGACGTCATCCGGGGCGCGGTGCGCGGCCCGGTCGCCGACCGCGACACCTGGCAGGCGCCGGACACCAAGGTCGTGCAGTCGAAGGAGGTGTCCGGCCGCCGGGGCACCTACACCCTGCGCATCCCGCTCACCGCGGGCGACGAGTCCTTCTACGTCCGGCTGCGCGGCAGCGACGGCAACCGCAACGGAACGGGCTATCTGGGCGCGGCGATCGACCCGCACGGCCCGGTCCCGCACGAGCCGGGCAACGGCGACCCGTGGGCGGACACGTGGTTCTATTCCAACCCCGTCTTCGTGGACGTGGTGGGTTCCTGACGCGACATCAGACAAGGTGTCACCTGGCTCCGCCGCCCGCGTCACCGCGGTATCACCAAAACCCTACGGACCCGGATGATCTGGGTCACTCTGGGGAATGACCGCTGCACAACAACAGGGCATACCGCAGTGGACGGGGGCTTCGAGGAGGCCGCGGATGCGTACCGAGGTGTACACCGATGACGGGCGGCGGTTGGAAGTGGAGGTGTCCGGCGATCCCCAGGGGTCGCCGGTCTTCCTGTTGCACGGCACACCGGGCAGCCGGCTCGGCCCAGCGCCACGGCCGATGCTGCTGTACCACCAGCGGGTCCGACTGGTCACCTACGACCGCCCCGGCTACGGCCGTTCCGACCGGCTGCCCGGCCGACAGATCGCCCATGTGTCCAAGGACGTCGCCGCCATCGCGAACGCCCTGAGCATCGAGCGGTTCGCCGTGGTCGGCAGCTCCGGCGGCGGTCCGCACGCCCTGGCCTGTGCGGCCCTGCTGCCCGACCGGGTGACCCGGGTCGCCGTGCTGGTGAGCCTCGCCCCGCGTGACGCGGACGGCTTGGACTGGTTCGCGGGCATGGCGGCCTCCAACGTCCACGAGTACCTCCAGGTGCTCGCCGGCCCCGAGCAGCTCGCGGACAGCCTGCGCAAGCGATCGATCGACATCCGCACCGACCCGCGCAAGCTGCTCGCCCAACTCCGGCGGGAGCTCACGGAGTCGGACCTGCGGGTGGTGGCCGACGCGGGCATCAGGGCCATGCTGCTGCGCAACTACCGTGAGGCGCTCAGCGTTTCCGCCGACGGCTGGGTCGACGACGCGCTGTCCTTCTGTGCTCCCTGGGGCTTCTCACTCGCCGACATCTCCATGCCCGTCCTCCTGTGGCACGGCGAACAGGACGTGTTCGCACCTGTCAGTCACACCCGGTGGCTGGCCGAACGCATTCCCGGCGGCCGGGCCGTGCTGCACCCGCGGGCGGCGCACTTCGCGTCGCTGCGGGTACTGCCGGACGTCGTGACCTGGCTGCTGGGCGGACGCAGCCGACTGGCCGCCGACCGCGGCTGAGGACTCACACGAGGGGCGGCTCCAGGTCCCGGTGGATCCGCTTGCCCTCCCGCACGGTCACGGCGTGCGGGTGCTCCTTCCCCAGCAGCCGTTCCAGCTCCGCCTGTGCGCTCTCCTGCAACTGGTCCGCCTCCGGGATCCGGCGCAGGGCGCGCAGGGTCACCGCCAGATTGGCCCGGGAGACGACGGTGTCCGGATGCTTGTGCCCGAGGGCCGCCTGGAAACCGGCGACAGCGAGCCGCTCCAGTTCCTCCGCCCGGTGCAGCTCGTCCAGTTCCGCGAACGTGTTGGCGAGGTTCACCCCGCAGGCCAGCGTGTAGGGGTGGCCGTCGCCGAGCACCCTGCGCAGGGTCTCGAGGTTGCGTTCCAGCAGCGTGCGGGCCTGTTCGGCCGCACCGGACCCGCGGAGGAAGATCCCGCAGTTGTTCACGGCCGCCAGCGTCGCCGGATGCTGTTCACCGGGTGCTTTCCGGTACTGGCGCACGATGTCCTGGGCCTGCGCGAGGGCCTCCTCGCGGGCGCCGGTCGCGTACAGGTCGATCGCGTAGTTGAGGGTGCAGTCCAGCACGTCCGGTGTGGACGGCGGGGTCTCCCGCAGCCGGTAGTGCTCGCGGGTCTGCAGGGTCAGGGTCCGTGCCTCCTCGACGACCCCGGCTTTGCGCAGCGAGACCGCGAGGCTCTTCGCGGTGCGCAGGGTCTCCGGATACACCTCTCCGAACAGGTCCTTGTACGACTCGTAGCCGCTGCGCAGCAGTGAGACCGACGTGTCGTACTCGCCGGTCTCGCGCAGGTCGCGGCCCAGGTTGGTGATGCTGATGAGGGTGTGCGGGTGCTGGGCGCCCAGGTCGTTGCGGCGCTGGTCGTAGATCTCCTGGTCGACGTCGCGTGCCTCGTTGAAGCGGCCGAGCAGCCGCAGGCACACGGCACGGTTGTTGTTGGCACTGAGGGTGCGCGGATGGTCCTCGCCGAAGCTCTCCTTGAAACCGAGGTAGGCCTCGGTGGCCATCTCCAGGGCGTCCTTGAAGCGGCCCACGCTGCCGAGGTCCGTTGCCAAGCCGCTGGCGGTCATGAGGATGTGGGGATGCCCGGGGCTGAGCAGCGAGCGCTGACTGGCCAGGGTCGCGGAGCCCAGCTTCTCCGCCTCCACGTACTTGCCGAGCGAGCGCAGGACGTTGGCGATGTGGAACCGCAGATGCAGCAGCTGGATCTGCAGGTTGGCGAGATAGCGCTTCTCCTCGGCGAGGGAGCGCGGCGGCCGGCCGTCGTAGGCCGACTGCCGGACGGCCTGGCTGCCGGACGCCGTGAGCTCCGCGACGCGTTCGCGGCTGGTCCGCAGTTGCCCCTCCCACAGGGTGCGCAGTCCCTGGGCGAAGGTGAGGGCGGCGTTCAGATCGCCGCGTTTCCACTGGTAACGGACGCGGTCCATGAGAAGCTGGCGGGTCTCGGGCTCGTCGCAGGTGCTGGCCTCGGAGGCGTCCAGGTGCGGCCAGATCGCGGCGAACGTGGGCTGGTTCTCCGGGTCGTCGATGGGTTCCTCGCCGGAGGGCCGGGCGCCGGCGAGGATGCGATGCACGACGTGCTGCGCCTCCAGCTGCTGCACAGGGGTGAGCTGGGAGCGAATCACCGCCTGCACCAGCCGGTGCACCTGGATAGAGCCCGCGGAGCGGTCCACCTTGGCGAGGGCGAACCGGCCGATCTCCCGAATGACCTGGCCGAGCACCATCTTCTCCTGGAGGGAGGGGTCCTCGGCGGCCAGGACGCGAATCATCTCGTCGCCATAGAGCAGCTTCATGGAGACCGGTTCGGCGGCGAAGAACGCGCACAGCTGCAACAGACGCACGGCGGCCGGGGAACGTTCCTTGAGGCGTTCGATGGAGACGTTCCAGGTGGCGCCCACGGGTTCGGGATAGTTGGCGGGCATGCCGAACGACAGGACGCGCTCGGCCTGTTCGCCGAGTTCCACCAGGTATTCGTCGACCGGGGTGCCGGTCTCGGCGAGCCACGCGCCCGCCTGTTCCAGGGCCAGCGGCAGGTCGCCGACGGCCTCGGCAACCCGGCCGGCGTCATCCGCGGTCAGGTCCGCCGCCCGGCGCAGCAGGTGCTCGATGCTCTCCTCGCGCAGGAACGGGTCGATCTCCAGGGCGTCGCCGTACTGCAGCCAGGTCTGGTCGCGAGATGTGACCAGGACGTGGCCGCTGCCGCCGGGGAAGTGACGGCTGACCTCCTGCGGTTCGTCGGCGTTGTCGAAGACCAGCAGCCAGCGCAGCGTCGAGGACGACTGGCGCAGATGGTCGCGGACCTCCTGGGCGACCTGGGCCGCGTCGTCGCCGACACGCAGGCCCAGTTTGGGGGCGAGGTCGGCGAGCGCGGAGACGATGAGCTCGTTCTGCTCGGAGGGGATCCACCACACCAGGTCGTAGTCGGCGGCGAACCGGTGGACGTACTCCAGCGCGATCTGGGTCTTGCCCACCCCGCCGAGGCCGTACAGCGCGTAGGCCGCCGAGGAGGCGGAGCCGCTGCTGCCGAGGTCGTCACGGATGCGTTCCAGCAGGGCGCTGCGACCGGTGAAGGCCGCGTTACGCGGGGAGGCGTTCCAGATCCTGGGGACGGTGTCCGGGAAGCGGGCGTCGGGCGTGATCGTGTCATCGGAGAGTCCGACGGGCAGCGGCGGTTTGCCGAGGGCCCGCAGCAGCGCGGAGGCGGCGTTCTTCTCGTTGGTGCGCACCAGGTCGACCGACGCCCATTCGCTGAACGCGGGCGCCGGACGGAAGTCGCCCACCCGGACCACGACGACCTGACGGCGCCCGGCGGGGTCGTTGCCGGTGGCCGTCTCCCAGACCTGGCGGGCACGCGCGGAACGCTGGTAGGCCGGGGAGACCACGACGACGGTGCGGTCGGCGGGCTTCTCGGCGCCGTCGCCCTCGCCGCCGACGTACTTGGGGATGACCCGGAACCCGGCCCGGGACAGCAGCACCGCAATCCAGTCGGCCCACATCCGGTCCTCGGCCACATAGCTGAGGTGCAGATCGGCGGGGAGGGCGGAGCGGGTGCGGGTGAACTTCCGTTTGATGCCGAGGCGTACGCCGTCGTCCATGCGCGGCAGGGCGGTGACGGCCTGGTCGCTGATCACGCTGGTCAGCCGTTCGAAGGCGGACAGCAGGGAGGTCGGGTTGCCGGCCTCGTCCCCGAAGGTCGCCAGAGTCTCCTCATAGGCGTAGTAGGGGCGGTAGGGCACTTCCACCGATCCCCAGTAGGAGGCGAGTTCGTCCTCGGTCATCCCGGAGGGGAATCCGTCGAACTTGGCGCGCGCGAGCGAGCGGCCCGCGTCCGCCTTCTCCTTCTCGCCCTCGTCGATCCGCATCGGTACGGGCAGGATGCGGATCCGGCGCTGGTCGAACCGGTCGCGGATGTCACGGGCAACCGCGGCCGCGCCGTCGATGCTCTGGTCGCTGAGGGTGAAGCAGTCGACGAGCAGATCGGGCAGATGGGCGGTGCAGATGTCGGCGATGTCGGAGAGTCCGGTGCGGCTGTCGACGAGAACGTAGTCGTAGTTGCGCCGCATGTCCTCGCGCAGCGCGTCCAGGAACAGGCCGCCGCCGAGCCGTTCGTAGAAGTTGTCGAACTCGAAGGAGGTGGCGATCGCCGAGTAGTCGCGGTTCTGCCGCCCCGCGGACACCAGGTCGAGGGTGCCCGGCTCGGGGAACGGCCACTCCACGGAGACGGCGTGCCGCTGGATGCGGGCGTACTCGCGGTGCCAGTCGTCGGGGCGCTGCTCGCCGTCGTCGGTGGCCGCCCAGGCGTAGTCGGTGAGCAGGTCGATGACACCGGTGGTGGCGCCGGCGGTGGCCGGGTCGAGGAACGGGTGGAAGAAGCGGTGCAGTCCGGGCGCCTCCAGGTCCCAGTCGACGGCGAGCACACGTTTGCCGTTGGCGGCCAGCACCCAGGCGGTGTTGGCGAGGGCCATCGTTCGCCCGGTTCCGCCCTTGTACGAGTAGAACGTTACGATCCGGCCTGCACGGCCATCCTGCCCCTCAAGGCCCATCGCGGTGTCCCTCCCCGGCGTCCCCGCCCATGTCCGTGCTGTCGGCGCTGTCGACCGTCATGGCTGTCCCCCCGGCCTCAGCCGGAAGCGCGGTGGGCTCTCCCCGGGCGGCGTCCGGGGAGTGGCCCTCTTCAGGTACTCGGCCGCCGCCCATTGCATGACGCGCGGCAGGTGCCGGCTGAGCGCCCGGTGGTCCGGGCCGATCACCACCGGCCGGCGGGCCTGCCGCTGCCGGCGGGTGCGCTCCGGCAGGGTGGCCTCGACCTCCGCGGCCACCTCGTGTTCAGCGGTGGCGTCGGAGTCGGTCTCGTTCCACGGGACGACGAGTCCGGTCGCCTCCCGACCGGCTGTATCGAACTCCCCTAGTCTGGCCCGGTGTTCGGGGTCGCGCAGCAGCCAGCGGTCGAGGAGCAGGACCTCGGGGCCGTCGGCGGCGGCGCGCTCGTGGTCGAACTCCATGACATCGGGCCGGAATTCGAGGCGGGCCGCGATGTCCGACGCCAGCTTGCCTATCGGATGCGGGCAGGCGGGGTGGAAGGGCCGCCATTCCAGTGGCGTCGGGCCGTAGCGGGCGGGGCTGGGGCCCTCGGGCAGCCGCGTGTGCGACCCGGCCGCCACGCTGATCCGCAGCCCGCGCCGGGTCACGGCACGCACCATCGGGCCGGGCGCGAAGGCGTCGTCCGCGGCGGCCAGCACCGTCGGGTCGCCGCGCTCCACGACGACGTTCTCCCCCACCTCGACGATCCGGGTGGCCAGGTGCAGGACGGCTTTCTGGTAGTCGCTGCGGAACGAGCTGAGCTTTCCCAGTCCGTACAGTCCGAATCTCCGGTAACGCTCGGTGTGTTCGGGGCCGAAGTACTGCATCTCCTTCGCGCAGTCCGGCATGCGATGTTCGGGGACGGGCGCCCACAGGGCGGGGACGACGGCGCTGGGCCGGCCGCGTTGGTCCTGCTTCCGGTACCGGGTCGGACGCTGCCCGAACACGGTCCATTCCCGGCCGCACCAGGGGCTGATGAAATAACGCGGCGAGTACAGCGGGACGAACACCCGGCAAGCCGTCAGGGAATCCGCGAGCTCCTGGCTCCAGACCTGCCCCGCCCGCATGGTCCGATCCATGAAACCGGCGGAGCCGGAGGGCACCGTGGTCATGTTCCGAATGTGCTCGCACAGATCCCGGAAAAGCCGGTGTACCCAGAAGTCCGGGTCGGTCTCGTCGGAGCCGTCCCGGGGCAGGTGGGCGTAACTGAGAAAGAAGTAGGGCACGGTGGTGTCCGCCCCCGTCGGTTCCATCGGCTCCACAGGATCCCCCGATCCCCGCCTCCGTCGTCGGGGGCGCGGACACTCAGTGTAGGAACCCCGCAGCGTTTTGTGACGGCTCGTGGGAAACACCGTGCGGGCGATTTCCGGACAGCCAGTGGGCGGCGAACCGCACCGCCTCCGCGAGCGGGAACAGCCGTGCCTCCCCCGCGCCCACCGCGCCGCGCCGGACGACCGGCACCTGTTCCTCGAAGTCCGCGCCCAGGGCGGCGAAGTCGCTGTCGTCGAGATCGACGTCCTTGTACGACGTCCAGGTCCGCCCCCCGTCCCGCAGCACCACGCACCGGTACTCCCGCAGGGGCGGCTCGGCGACCCGGTACTCGGCGAGATGGAACGCGCTGCACACGTCGTAGCCCACCCCGAGCAGCAGCACCTGCGCCCCTGCCCGTTCCAGCCGGGCGAGGGGCGAGTGCTCCCCCAGATGGCACTCCTCGTCGTGCCCGCTCGTCAGCTGCCGTGCCCGCATGCCGAGCGCCGCGAAGGAGGTCTGCGGATGCGCACTGCGCACGGCCCCCGCACTGCACCGCACGGCCTCGGCGAGCCGCCCCATACCCTCGGACGGCGTCCGGTCCCACTCGAAGGCCGGCATCTGCGTGTGATGCAGGTCCAGTTGATGTTCCGTCATGTCCCGGGTGCGGTTGCGGTACGACGGTGAGGTGTCGGAGTTGCCGGCCGTGAACGTCGGTACGACGACCGTTCCGTGAGGGCCGAGGGTGTCGAGCAGGGCGGCCAGGACGGTGTCGGGTCCGGCGCCGACGCACTGCAGGGAGGCATGGGCGAGGACGGTGGCCCCGGGGCGCAGACCGAGTTCCGCGAGGCCGCGGGCGAGCGCGCGGTGGCCGTCGCCGGCACTCACAGCGACCGCCCGATGCCGTCGACGAACCGCCGCCCGAGCGCGGTCAGCGAGGTGGCACCCGCCAGCCTCCGCCACTGCGCCCGGGTGCGGTCGGCCGGACGGCCCATGGTGTCCACGGCATCGGTCGCGGCGCGGGCGTAGGTGTCGGCCAGCAGGGCACCGGTCCGCGTGTCGGCTTCGTCGTACAGCTCGCATTCGTCGAGCAAGACGTCCAGGATGCCGAGCCGGAAACCGCGCACCAGGTCGGTGGCGACGCGGGCCGGGTCGGGGGCCTCGGGCAGGTGCAGGCCGAGGGCCGCGAAGCCGCCGGCGGAGGTGGCGGCCGGGTCGGCCGGGGCGGCGAGCGGGGTCAGCACCCGTAGCCCGGCTGCCATCTGGGCCGCGACCCCGGGGAGTCGCTCGGCAATCAACTCGATTGCCTGGCACAGGACTTGATGCCACGGCGTGACCTCGTCGTCCGTCAACCGGGAGTGCACCGGGACGCCGAGGCAGTCCCGGTGCGGGTCGATGTCGTCGAGGGCGACGTCGAACCGCCCGAACCGCAGCCGTCGTACCGGCTCCCAGCGGATGCCCCGCAGGGCGTCCGGTGTCAGTGCGGCGGTCCGGTCGACGGTGTCGACGCGCAGCCGGCCGGCTCCCGGCAGACTGACGAATCCGGCGGCCACCGGAACCTCGACGGTGTCCACCGCGCCGACGGGCAGGGCCACGGCGGCCACGAGGGAGGCCAGGTGGTCCGGGGAGGCGGTGTCGTCGAGGCAGCGGACCGCCCAGGGCCGGGTGAAGGGGTGCGACAGGAAGGAGGCGAGCAGGGCCTCGTCGCGCATCTGGAGGTCGAGGGCGAGCTGCCACGCGGCTTCCCACAGTTCCCCTGCGGGCCGGGCGGGCTCGGCGTTGAGTTCCTTCAGCAGGCCCAGGGTGACACCCTGGCGGACCTCGGCGAGGGCGCGTACCGCGGTACCGTCGTCGGAGCCGTCCGCCAGGGTGTCGAAGCCGTCGACGGCGCGGCCGACGTCGACTCCGGTACGGGCGCCCAGCGACTCGATGAGCTGCTTCAGATCCGCACAGAAAACCGACGGATTATCAAATCCGCTGCCGTCGCCGCGGTAGCGGTGGGCGAAGAGTCCGCCGCCGCAGGAGCGAACCACGGGGCACTCGCGGCACTGGGCGGACAGGGCGTCGATTCCGTGCTGGCGTGCGACCATGCCGGGATGCCGGGAGACCTCGTCGAAGGTGTGATGGACGACGTCCTTGCCGGTGACGGGTGCACCGTCGTAGGCGGTCTTGAGGGAGTCGGCCTGTTCGTAGCTGCCGTCGGTCTCGATCACGACGACGTCGGCCGACTCCAGGCCCAGTGACTCGGTCCGGGCGGGACCGCCGCCGAGGGTGCTGATCACCGAGTCGAAGAGCCGGACCGGCATCGGGCAGCCCTGCTCGGTCCACCGGTCGTGGACCGCGAGCAGCCAGTCGGCGTACGGGGTGTCCGAGCCCTCGGGGCGCAGCGGCGGGGCGTCCCAGGTGGCGTGCGGGAGGAGGAAGTCGATGCGCGGTGGCTGCAGCCGGGCCAGGGCGTCGTAGGCGGCGACGGGATCGTTGCGGACGTCGACCGTGCACAGGAGGCCGGCGAAGAGGTGGCGATAGCGGTCCTGCCGGAGACGGCCGATCGCGGCGAGCACCTTGTCGTGACTGCTGCGGCCGTCGCGGTAGAGGCGGTAGCGGTCGTTGGCGGCACGGTCGCCGTCGAGTGAGATGCCGACACGGACGTGGTACTCGGCGAACAGGTCCAGATAACGCTCGGTGAGCTGGAGGCCGTTGGTGTGGATACGGAGATCGAGCTCGCTCACACCGTGCAGAGCGGTCCGCAGTTGTTCGCAGACGAGCCGTAAGCGGGCGGGACCGGCCAGCAGCGGCTCGCCTCCGTGCAGGATGACCTGGACGGAGGCGAGCCCATGTGCCTCGGCGTGCTCCGCCAGGCGCTGTGCCGTCCGGGAGACGGTCTCCTCGGCGATCACCCTGGGCCGGGACATCCAGCTCTGGTCCGCGTGCTCGTAGACATAGCAATGCCTGCAGGCGAGATCGCACCGGCTGTGCACTTTGAGCACCAGCTGGCGCAGCGGGATGACGGGACCGGCCATGACGGAGGGTCAGACGGATTCAGTGACGCGTCTTCAGATGGAGGACTGGAACGTTACCCCTGCCACTCTGGCTGCCTGGGTGGACGCCAGGGCGCGGCGCACTCCGCGGACGCTCTTCGGGTCGGACGGAGTGTCAAGACGCAGCGCGGCCTTGGGCGACCCGGCGGCGACCATCGACTTTACAGTCGTTACTGCAGTGGTTCTTGCTGGAATGGTCACGGCTTTCCCTAAGTGGGCATCAAGTGAGGTGTGAGACAGCGGCCTTCGCTGACATGGAAATCCGACGAAGGTCACTGTGAGAAAGGTACAGCCAGCCGGACCCCCACGCCCGCCGGTTGGTGCGGGCATTTTCCCACTCACTTTCTTTCCGCAGCTCACCGGGTATGTGAAGGGTGAGGTGGCTGCGCCCGAGCGGGTGAAGAGTGATCGGCGAGGTTCACCGGTCAGGCGTAGAACCGCGACAGGCTCTGCAGCACGGCGGCGGGCTTGGTGCCGCCGTCGATCTCGATCGTCCCGTCGACGACGATCTGCACGCCGCCCGGCACCTCCTCGACCTCCGCCAGCCGGCCGGCCAGCCGGATCCGGGAGCCGGCCTTCACCGGGGCCGGGAAACGCACCTTGTTCAGGCCGTAGTTGACCTTCGTGGTAACGCCCTGGACGTCCAGCAGCTCGGTGAACAGGGGGATGAACAACGACAGGGTGAGGTAGCCGTGGGCGATCGGGGCGCCGAAGGGGCCCGCGGCCGCCCGCTCCGGGTCGACGTGGATCCACTGGTGGTCGCCGGTCGCGTCGGCGAAGGTGTCGATGCGGTCCTGGGTGACCTCGATCCAGTCGCTGGTGCCCAGGTCGCTGCCCGCGAGCTTCTTCAGTTCGTCGAGGCCGTTGACGGTGACGGTCATGTGGGTTTCCTTGGCTAGGAGTCGGGAGTGCCGTAGCGCTTGCGCACACGGGCCTTGAGGAGCTTTCCGGAGGCGGTGCGCGGGAGTTCGTCCGCGAGCACCACCGACTTGGGGACCTTGTACTTGGCGAGCCGCCCGGCCAGCGAGGCGAGCACCTCGTCGGGGTCGAGGACGACACCCTCGCGGGGCACGACCACCGCACGCGGCACCTCGCCCCACTTGTCGTCCGGTACGCCGATCACCGCGCACTCGACGATGCCGGGGTGGGCGAGGAGCACGTCCTCGATCTCGGCGGGGTAGATGTTCTCGCCCCCGGAGATGATCATGTCCTTGAGGCGGTCGACGACGAAGACGTAGCCGTCCTCGTCGACCGTGGCCGCGTCCCCGCTGCGGAACCAGCCGTCCGCGAAGGAGGCCGCGGTCTCCTCCGGCAACCCCCAGTAGCCGGGCATGACATGGGGTCCGCGGACCATGATCTCGCCGGGCTCGCCGACGTCGACCGGAGTCAGGTCGGGCCGTACCACCCGTACGTCGGTGAAGAAGTGCGGTACGCCGGCCGAGCCCGCCTTGCTGATCGCGTGCTCGGCGTCGAGGAAGAGGGCGCCGGGTGCGGCCTCGGTCATGCCGTAGCCCTGCAGGAAGGTCAGCCCCCGTTCCTGGTAGACCGCGATCAGCGGAGTCGGGACCGGGGAACCGCCGCAGGTGAGGATGCGCAGGGAGGACAGGTCGGCGTCCGGCCAGCGGGGGTGGCGGGCCACCTGGTCGAACATCGTGGGGACCCCGAACATGAAGGTGATCCGGTGCTGTTCGATCAGGTCGAAGGTGGCCTCCGGGTCGAAGGCCTCCACCAGGACACAGGTGCCGCCCTTCAGGAGGACCGGGAGGGTGAGCATGTTGAGGCCCGCCGTGTGGAACAACGGGGCCGAGACCAGGGCGCGTTCGTCGGCGATCAGGTCGGTGTCGACCAGCACGTTGAGCGCGTTCCAGGTGAGGTTGCCGTGCGTGAGCATCGCGCCCTTGGGGCGCCCGGTCGTCCCCGAGGTGTACATGATGATGCAGGTGTCGTCGGGCACGACGGGTTCGTCGATCGGGTCGTCGGCGGCGGCCGCCAGCAACTCCTCGTACTCCGGGCCCACTTCGACGTACGTCCGGACGTCGGTGGTGCCGGGCAGGCCGGCGACCAGGCCGGCGTGCGAGGGACCGTAGAGGAGGGCCTTCGCGCCGGAGTCGGCGAGCTGGTAGGCGATCTCGGGCCCTACCAGGCGGGTGTTGAGCGGGACGAAGACCGCGCCGAGGGTGCCGGCCGCGAACAGGGTCTCCAGGTAGGCGGGGTGGTTCGGGCCGAGGTAGGCGATGCGGTCGCCGCGGCGGATGCCCCGGGTGCGCAGGGCGTGGGCCAGGCGGGTGGTGCGTGCGTGCAGTGTGCGGTAGTCGGTCGGCTGCCCGCCGAACACCAGTGCCGTGCGGTGCGGGGTCTTGCGGGCCCGGCGTGCGGGCCATGACCCCAGTCCCTCGTTGCGCATCTGCGGCCCCTTACGACTTGGTCAGCCCGAGCAGGCGGGCGGCGTTCTCCTTGAGGATCTTCGGCCGGACCTCGTCCTTGATCGGCAGCTTCTCGAAGTCGGCGAGCCACCGGTCGGGGGTGAGGACGGGGAAGTCGGAGCCGAACAGCACCTTGTCCTTGAGCAGCGTGTTGGCGTACTGCACCAGCTGCGGCGGGAAGTACTTCGGCGACCAGCCGGACAGGTCGATGTGCACGCCCGGCTTGTGGGTGGCGACGGCGAGGGCCTCGTCCTGCCAGGGGAACGACGGGTGCGCCAGGATGATCTTCAGGTGCGGGAAGTCGGCCGCCACGTCGTCCACGTGCAGCGGGTTGCTGTACTTCAGCCGGATCCCGCCGCCGCCCGGGACGCCGGCCCCGATGCCGGTCTGGCCGGTGTGGAAGAGGGCGACGGTGCCGGTCTCCTCGATCACCTCGTAGAGGCCGTACGTCACCGCGCGGTCGTTCGGGAAGAAGCCCTGGATGCTGGGGTGGAACTTGAACCCCTTCACCCCGTACTCCTCGACCAGGCGGCGGGCCTGCCGGACACCGGCCTTCCCCCGGAACGGGTCGATGGAGGCGAAGGGGATCAGCACGTCGGAGTTGGCGGCCGCGGCCTCGGCGACCTCCTCGTTCGGTACCGGCGCGGTGCCGGTCGCGGACTCGGCGTCCACCGTGAAGATCACGGCGGCCATGTTCCGCTCCCGGTAGTGGGCGGCCGTCTCCTCGATCGTCGGCTTCCGCGCGCCCTCGACCTTGAAGTAGGCGGCGGAGGCGGCGTGCAGGTCGTCGTCGAGGGAGGAGTGCCCCCGGGAGGAGACCTCGGCGTGCGTGTGGACGTCGATCGCGGTGAGAGCCTCGATGTCCATCACGCCTCCGGGAGCTTGGGCGCCGGGATGCCGACCGTCTGGAGTTCGGCGCCGACCGAGGTGGGGAAGGCGTCGGCCAGGGTGTCCGGGGTCCAGCCGCCGTCCGCGTAGGCCGCCCTGATCTCCTGGGGATGCGACCAGAGTGCCACCTTGTCGCCGCCGATGCCGATGGCCTGGCCGGTGATCGAGCGGGCGGCCTCGGAGGCCAGGAAGGGGACCAGGGCCGCGCAGTCCTCGGGGGTGCCGAAGCCCTCGCCCTTGCGCAGGAGGTCCGGGAGCGGCTCGCCGTTCTTCATGGCCTCGACGTACGGGGCGAAGGCCGGGATGGTCTCGGTCATCGCGGTGGCGGCCACCGGGACGATCGCGTTGACGGTGATGCCCGCCCGGCCCAGCTCCATCGACCAGGTGCGGGCCATGGCGGCGATGCCGGCCTTGGCGGCGGCGTAGTTGGTCTGGCCGAAGTTGCCGCGCTGGCCGGCCGGGGAGCCGACCAGGATCAGGGTGCCGCCCTCGCCCTGCTCGCGCATCCGGACGGCGGCCGCGCGGGCGCAGGTGAAGGTGCCCTTGAGGTGGGTGGCGATCACCGCGTCGAAGTCGTCGTCGGTCATCTTCCACAGCACCTTGTCGCGCAGGATGCCCGCGTTGGTGACCAGGATGTCGAGGCGGCCGAAGTCGTGGACCGCCCTGCTCACGAGCCGGTCCGCGGCCTCGGCGGTGCCGACCGGGACCACCTCGGCCACGGCGGTGCCGCCGGCCTCGGCGATGGACTTCACGGCCTGGTCGGCGACGGCCTCGTCCACGTCGTTGACGACCACTGAGGCGCCGTGGGCGGCGAGGGCGTGGGCATAGGCGAGGCCCAGGCCCCGGCCGCTGCCGGTGACGACGGCGGCCTTGCCGGTGAGATCGATGGTGGGCACGGTCGGTCCCTTCACAGACGACGATGGTGGCCCCGGGGGCCACCTGCGGCTTTCGTGATCGAAGCTAAGAGCAATAATTGTTGTCGTCAATAGTTGTTGCCGACCTACGGGTGCCTCATGCTGGAATCTGTCCGACAGCCCGCCCCGCCCCCGTGGCCCGTACCAGGGAGACCGCCATCACCGGCCAGCACACCGAGAACCCGACCTCGATCGACGCCGACGAGCCGTGGATGCGCGGGCTGCACGCGGACACGGGCTACCTGCTGTACCGCCTGGGTCTGCGCTCGGGCCAGCTCTTCAACACGTTCCTTCAGGAGTCGGGGCTGCGGCTGCGCCACTACGCCGTGCTGCGTTTCCTCGCCGGCTCGGAGGGCTCGCTCCAGCGGGAGCTGAGCACCCGGCTCGGCTACGACCCGAGCGCGATCGTCGGCCTGGTCGACGACCTGGAGAAGCTGGGCTTCGCCGAGCGGCGCCCCTCCCCCGACGACCGCCGCAGCCGGATCGTCGTCCTGACCGAGACCGGCCGGGGGTTCCTGCGGGACACCGACGAGGCGGGCCAGCGCGTGACGAACGAGTTGCTGGGCCCGCTCGACCCCGCCGAGCGGGCCACGCTCCACGCCCTGCTGCTGCGCGCCGCCGACCGGCCATGACCGCGGCCGCCCGGTCCGCGCCCGACCGGCTGCTCGCGGTGCTGGCCGCCTTCGACCACGGGCATCCGGCGCTGAGCCTGTCCGGCATCAGCCGCCGGGCCGGGCTCTCCCTGACCACCGCGCACCGGCTGGTCGGGGCGCTCACCGCATGGGGCGCGCTGGAACGGGACTCGGACGGCCTTTACCACGTGGGCCTGCGGCTCTGGGAGCTGGCCGCGCTCGCGCCGCGCGGTCTGGCGCTGCGTCAGATCGCGTTGCCGTACCTGGAGGATTTGTACGAAGCGACCCACGAGAACGTGCAGTTGGCGGTGCGGGACGGGTCCGAGGTCGTCTACATCGAGTGGCTGTCGGGACGCTCGGCGGTGGGCGTGCACATCCGGGTGGGCGCCCGCTGGCCGCTGCACGCGACCGGAGTGGGGCTCGCCCTGCTCGCCCACGAGACACCCGAATTCCAACAGGACTACTGCGCGGGCCCGCTGGCGTCCTTCACGCCGTACACCGTGACGGATCCGGACAGGTTGCGGCGCTCGCTGGCCGAAGTCCGGCGTACGGGTGCAGCGGTGAGCAGCCGTCAGGTCACCGACGACGCGCTGTCGGTGGCGGCTCCGGTGCGCGGGGCGACCGGACAGGTGGTCGCGGCCGTCTCGGTGGTGGTGCCCGAGGCCGACGCCCAGGTACCGGTGCTGGTCCCGGCGGTGCGGCTGGCGGCCCGCGGGATCTCCCGGGCGCTGGGCTGGCAGCCGGACGGGACGGCGGGCCGGGCCGGGTAGCGTGTCCGGGTGACGACGAGTGACGTGTACAGAGAGCTGGGCGAGGCCGCCTGGGCGTGGGTGCTGGGGCAGGTCCGGGAGGACGGGGGTCCCTGGCTGCCGGAGTCGGTGCCGGAGGAGGAGCCCGGAAACCTCGCACCCGCCGAGGACCGGGACTCGCTGTACTCGGGCATCGCGGGCCTGGCCCCGGCGCTGGCGGAGATCGCGCGGTACCGGACACGGAGCGGGCCGGAACAGGCCCTGGCGGCCGGGATCGTGAGCAGGCTGTCGGCGCAGGCACCCCTCGTGGCCGAACCCTCCCTCTACATCGGCCTGGCGGGCCACGCCACGGCGCTGCGGCTCCTCGCCCCGGGCAGCGAGGCCGTCGTGCTGCGGCGGCTGGCCGAGCTGGCGACCCCCGAGGGCTGGCCGACGACCACCACCTTCGTACCGGACTCCGACGCACCTCTGACCGACATCATCATGGGCGTCGCGGGCGTGGTCATGACGGCCGTCTGGGCGGGCGGCGAGTACGCGGAAGCGATCGCGACCACCGGCGGCGAGGCCCTGCTTCGGATGGCGGACCGCACGGAGGCGGGCCTGGACTGGGGAATCTCGCCGAGTACGGAGTGGCGCTGCCCGAACTACTCGCACGGCGCCGCCGGAGTGGGCGCCGCACTGGCGGTGGCGGGCGCGGCGCTGCACCGCGAGGACTTCGTCGCGGCCGCCGTGGACGCGGCCCGCCATGTGCTGGCCATGGGCTCGCTCGCGGACGGCGGTTTCGTCGTCCCGCACACCATCCCGCCGTCGAAGCGGGAGGTCGAGCCGGTGACGTACACCTGGTGCCACGGCCCGGCGGGCACCTCGCACCTGTTCGCGGCGCTCGGCCACGCGGGCGTCGCCGAGGTGGCAGGGCACGACGTCGAGGAGTTGCGGCAGCGCTGCCTGACCTCGATCCTCACCTCCGGGCTCCCGGAGCGGCTGCGCCCCGGGTTCTGGGACAACGACGGCCGCTGCTGCGGGACGGCGGGCGTCGGGGACGTCCTCCTCGACGCCGCGCAGGACACCGCGGGGACGCCGAGGGCGGACACGCTGGTGAGCGGCGCGGTGCGGATGGGGGACGCGCTGGTGGAGCGGGCGGTCAGGGACGGGGCCGGCGCCCGCTGGCGGTTCGTGGAGTACCGCATCGAGTCCCCGCTGCTGCCGCCGGGCACCTCCTGGATGCAGGGCGCGGCCGGCATCGCGGCGTACCTGCTGCGCCTCGCCCGGTACCTCGACACCGGTCCGGACGCGCCGGTCGTGGACCGCCCGGACCAGTGGTGGGCGGTACCGGCGCGGGTGCGTGGTGAGCGGCCGACGCTGATCAGCTGACCGTCGCCGTCGCCGTGTAGGTGACCTCGTCGTCCCCGTGGTGGGCGGTGCCCCGGCAGGTGAGGGTCGTCGCGGTGGAGACCTGGGGGCGGCTGACGCGCCAGTGGACAGTGAGGCGTTCGCCGGGGTCCAGGCGGGGCGCGGTGGCCGTGTCCCGGGCGTGGGCCGTCCAGCCGCTCGGGGTGTCGAGGGCGAGCCGGGCGGCGTTCCAGGGACGCGCGGAACCGTTGGCGAGCGTGGCGGTGACCGTGAACTCCGTTCCCCCACCGCTGACTTCGAGAGTCACGCCGAAGGGCCTGCGCGGGTACACCGGTGCCCACGACGCGTGCATCAGCTTCACCAGCGCGTCCGCCCGGGCCGGCCGGGCGGCGGCCAGGTCGTGCTCCTCGCCGGGGTCCCGGGCGAGGTCGTACAGCTCCACGTCCCACTGGTCGTCCGGGGCGCGGCGGTCCTGGCCGGGGGCGAACCGGACCGCCTTGAGGTCGCCCTGCCGCAGGGCTTCGGCGAGCCGGTCGCCGCGGCCGTGGTCCGCGGCGTTCTGACGGGCGGTGACGCCGTCGTGGTTGCGGTAGAAGTAGAGGCTGTCGTGGCGGGCGGTGTCGGCGGAGCCGCGCAGGAGCGGGGCGACGGAGAGGCCGTCGACGTCCGCGGGGGCGGGCGCGCCCGCGAGCTCGGCGAGGGTGGGCAGCAGGTCGGTGAGCGGGGTGGGCCGGTCCGTGGTGCCGGCCTTGACATGCCGCGGGGACCAGGCGATGAACGGGACGCGGATGCCGCCCTCGTACAGGTTCCGCTTGTAGCCGCGCAGCGGGCCGTTGCCGTCGAAAAGGTCGGGGTCGGTGCCCGCCTCCTCGTGCGGGCCGTTGTCGCTGGTGATCAGGACCACCGTGTTGTCGGCGAGGCCGAGCGCGGTGAGCTTGTCGGTGACGTCGCCGACGAGGGTGTCGAAGCTGGTGACCTGGGCGGCGTGCCGCTCGTTGGGACCGGTCCAGGGGCGGTCGGCGTACTCGCCGACGTGCGGGTCCTTGCTGGGCGCGTGCGGCAGGGTCGGGGCGAGGTAGAGCAGGAACGGCTCGTCCCGGTGGGTGTGGAGGAAGCCGAGGGCACGCTCGGACATGAGGTCGGGTGCGTAGACCTGCTGGGCGCCGCCCTTGTTGGCCGGGATCTCCTCGCGGGTGCCGTTGTGCCACAGGTACTCGGGGAAGTAGTCGTGGGCGTGGTGGTGGGTGAGGTAGCCGTAGAACTCCTCGAAGCCACGGGCGTTGGGGTGGCTCGGCGTGATGCCCGGGATGTTGGGTCCGAAGCCCCACTTGCCGATCAGGCCGGTGCGGTAGCCGAGCGCCCTGAGTGCCTCCGCGAACGTGAAGTCCCGGTCGGTGAGGGCGCCTTGGCCGCCGGGTCCCCAGGGGTTGGTGCGGATGGTCGCGTGCCCGCCGTGCAGGCCGGTGAGCAGCGAGCAGCGCGAGGGCGCGCACACCGGGGCGGGCGCGTAGGCCTGGGTGAAGCGCAGCCCCTCGGCGGCGAGGGTGTCCAGACGCGGGGTGTGCATCAGCTGCTGGCCGTAGGAGCCGAGTTCGCCGTAGCCGAGGTCGTCGGCGAGGATCACGACGAAGTTGAGCCGGCCGGACGGGTGCTGCGCGGCCGGGGCCGCCACGGCGGGCTTGACGGTGTGCCGGGGCTGCTCGGCGGCCGACTGTGCCCCGTCCCCGTCCTCGCACCCCGCGACCGCCGCGAGCGCGACGGGCGCGGCGGCGGCCCCGGTGAGGAAACGGCGGCGGCTGGGCATACGGATCCCCCGGTGTGACGACGGCACATGGTCCTGGACCGATGGTGATCGCAGCCGTCCGTCCAGGACCATGCACACGCTGTGAACACTCTGTTTCGACTCGTGAGAGGGAATTCCGGGGCCGGAGGTTCCCGCTCCACGACATCGGAATGATCACAGACGGGTGTGCGGCCCGGTCACATGGGTGCCGGTTCGGGCGCCCCCGTGCGGGGCACGGGCGTGTCGTCCTCCAGGGGGTGGGCGTAGCGGCGGAAGCCGGGGACGTGTTCGGCCCGGCGCAGGGCGCCCCGGTAGAGGACCATGCCGTGGACGGAGGTGCCGTCGTCGCGCCAGCAGACGAGGGGGACCCGGCGGGCGTCCCCCTCGTCGGTGACGAACAGGGCCACGTGCCCGTCGGCCGCCAGCAGGCTCATGCCGCGCCGCCCCGCGGCTCGGCGGAGAACAGCCGCCCGTACCCGGTGATCCCGTGGGCCGCTCCGGCCGCTCCGGCCAGGTGCAGGGCGTGCCAGAACAGGACCTGGTTGGCGGTCAGGACCGCGAAGCCCAGTTCCTGTTCCAGGGCGTCGACGACGCCCACCGCGCGGATGCCGTTGCCGGCCACGAGGACGGCGTCGGGCCGGTGCCCGGCGACCGTGGTGCGGATCCACTCGGACAGGGCCCCGGGCGTGATCAGCTTCTGGTTGCTGGGCAGCCCGCACGGGCCGTGGTGGACGACCTCGAAGCCCTGTTCCGTGAAGTAGTCGGCGCCGAGCCCGGACAGCCGGTCGTCGAACCACGGCGGGTTGACGAGGGCGATCCGGCGGGCGCCGAGCGCGGTGAAACCGGTCACGGCCGCCGTGGTGGTGCCGGTGAGCGGCAGTCCTCGGGTGACCCGGGCGAGCCGCGCGAACAGGTCCTTCTCGCCGGCCGCCCCGAGGACGTAGGCGGAGCTGGTGAATCCCAGCGCGATCGCGTCGAGCGGGGCGGCGGCCAGCAGTTCCACCGCGTTGTCGATGTGCGGCGGCTCCACGAAGGCCCGCACCGGGTCGTGCGGGATCTTCGGGTCCATCTCGCCGCCGGCCCGCATGGCGCCGAAGTGGACGCGCGAGCCGTGCACGAACACGTCCTCGGGCGCGATCGCCTGGAACTCCGACTCCGGGCCGACGTCCGCGTGCGGTACGACCAGGCCGATGCGCGCCCGTGCTTCCCAGCCGTCCTGCTGGGCTCGGATGGTGCTCATCTCCGTGTCTCCCCGTCGTAGAGGCCGTAGTCGTGGAGGTCGTAGTCGTGGAGGTCGTCGGGGTGGCCGGGCCGCATCAGGCGGATGCCTCGGCGGCCAGGGAGCCGCCGCGGACCGTGCCGGTGCCGTCGGCGTTCAGGAAGCCGGGGTGCTTGCGGCGCATGTTCGCCATCACGAACTCGTAGGGAACGTCGTCGAAGCCGCCGTGGTCGGTCAGGAACTCCATGCTCTGGCGGCCCTGGTCGTCGAAGGGGTGGTGCAGGCTGTCGGCGGTGCCGTCGAACTCCAGCGGCTTCATGCCGTACAGCCGGCACAGGATCTTGTTGAAGACCGGGGTGGCCTTGACCCACCTGCCGTCCAGGTGGACCGAGTTGAGGCCGTGGAAGAAGACGTCGCCGCCGATGTGGGCGCGCAGCCGGTCCGAGGCAAGGTGGTTGCGCACGTCGCCGTAGTGGACGCGGGCGGGAATGCCCACGGCCCGGCAGGCCGCCGCGTACAGCGCCGACTTGTGCAGGCAGAAGCCCTTGCGGGCGGCCGCGGTGTGGCTGGCCCGCAGTCCCTGCTCGGACAGGTCGGCGCCGTACACCTCGTAGAAGACGTCGTCGCGGACGGCGTGGTAGAGCTCGACGGCCAGCCGGCGCTTGTCGGCGCCGCGGTCGGTGACCGCCTCGTCGACGAAGGTCTGGACGGGCTCGCTCTCGTAGTCGAGGAACTCGGTGGGCGCGGTGAGCCGGCGCAGGTCGTCCGGGGTGAGTGCGTTCATGGTGGCCCTTTCGTCAGCTTCCGGCTCACAGGCCCAGGAGGGAGGCGATGCGGTTGCGCTGGATCTCGCTGGTGCCGGAGTAGATGGTTCCGCCGACCGCGTTGCGGACGTCCCGCTCGATTCCGGTGGCGGTGAGATAGCCCTGGCCGCCGAAGATCTGGACGGCGTCGAGCGCGGTGCGCTTGTTGGCCTCGCTGACCACGGTCTTGGTGGCGGCGACGTCGATCGCGGCGTCCTGGCCGGACGCCACCTTGGCGCCGGTGTCGGTGAGCCACTTGCGGGCGGTCTCCACCGCGATCTTCATGTCCGCGATCTTGTGGGAGACGCCCTGGAAGGCGCCGATCGGTTCGCCGAACTGACGGCGGGACTTGGCGTACTTGAGGACGCGCTCCAGCCGGTGCTCCATCTCGCCGAGCGTGAGGGAGAAGGAGAAGAGGATCTCCCGCTTCATCACGTGGTCGAGGACCAGGAAGCCGGCGCCCTCCTGGCCGATGCGCCGGGTGGCGGGCACGCGCAGCCGCTCGAAGGTCACCTCGCTCAGCGGGGAGGTGCGCAGCCCCATCTTGCCGAGCGGCTCGCCGACCCTGAGGCCGGGGGTGTCCCGCTCGACGAGGAAGACGCTCAGGCCGAACGGGCCGGGCTTTCCGGTGCGCACGTACAGCAGGAAGAGGTCGGCGATCGGGGCGTTGGTGATGAACATCTTGCCGCCGTCGATGACGTAGTCGTCACCGTCCCTGGTCGCGGTGGTGGAGATGTTCAGGGCGTCGGAGCCGTTGCCCGGTTCGGTGATGGCGTGCGCGGTGATCAGGTCACCGGTGACGATCGGGGGCAGGAAGCGGTCCTTGAGCTCCTCGGAGCCGAACGCCTGCAGCGGGACGCCGACGCTGACGATCTGAGTGGAGGCGGAGAAGCCGAGGCCGGCGTCGCGGCAGGTGTGCCCGAGGCCCTCAAGGGCGCGCATCGTGTCGGTCAGGGTGCCGCCACGGCCGCCGTACCGCGTCTCGAACGGTACGGTGAGCAGCCCGGAGCGCTGGATCGTCTTCCACTTCTCCCAGGGGAACTCCGCGCGGGCGTCCCACTCCTCGACGTCGTGGTTGAGCTCGTCCGCCCAGGGGGCGACGAGGGTGTACGGGTCCGGCCCGGTGTCCGTGCCGGTGCCGGTGGTCCGCGGTGCGGACGGTGCGGGTGTCATACGTGTGCTGCCTTCCGGTACGTCGCTGGTCGGGGCCGGGGCCCGCGCCGCGGCCGGCGGGGCGGGCCCCGGATCACGGAACTCAGTACTGGGAGAAGCCGTCGGGAGACAGCGTGTGCTTCTCGTCGCCGCGCAGGGCCGGGCTGAACACGGATATGAGTCTCAGGTCCTCGTAGTCGGAGGCCACGAGATAGTGCGCGTCGTTCTCGTTGAGGGCGTATATGGTGCCCTCGGTGATCTTGTAGCGTTCACCGGACGCGGTGACGACCTCGCCGGAACCGCCCGTGCAGTAGCAGGCTTCGAGGTGGCGGCGGTACTGCAGGGCGCTCGTGGTGCCCTTGCGGACCAGCGTCTCGCACACGGTGAAGCCCATGCCGTCGGACTCGGTGAGCAGGCGGTGGCTGGTGCCGTTGCCCCACTCGACGGCGGCGAGCTCGCTGGTGCTGCGGACGATCATGCGTGTCTCCTGGTGTGTGAGGGGTTCGTCCGGAGGGCTTTTTTTGGAGCGCTCCGGAGTTCGTTCCGGGTTCTCCGCGGAAATCCGGAAACCGGCTCAGGCGGCGGTCTTCGTCGTGGTCTCGACGAACGCCGAAATGGCGCCGATGCTGCGGAAGTTGTCCGGGGTCAGCGGAATGTCGTCGATCGGGATCGCATAGGTCCGGGAGAGGTGCGAGACGATCCGGACCACGCCCAGGCTGTCGACCACGCCGTTGTCGATCAGGTCGAACTCGGCGGTCAGGTCCGCCGTGTCCTCTCCGTCGAGGAACTCGGCGACCACATAGCCGCGAATCTCGTCCGCCAGGGAGGTCATGCGGGTTTTCCCTTCTGTCGTGCTGCCTTGATGAGGTTGCGGTCGGGTTTTCCGGTGGACGTGCGCGGCAGCGGGGCGTCGCCCACGTGCACGGAGGAGGGGATGGCATGGCGGGGCAGGCGCTCGGCGCTGTGCGAGCGCAGCCTCAGCGAGGTGAGCGAGGTGCCGGGCCGCCGGGTCACCTGGGCGTGCAGCCGGTAGCCGGCCTCCGGGTCGGGGATCGCCACGACGGCGGCCTCGGCGACCTCGGGGTGGGCCGCCAGGACGTTCTCGACCTCCTGGACGTTGGTCCGCACCCCGCGGACCTTGACCTGGAAGTCGGTGCGCCCCTGCAGCCAGTGCAGGCCGTCGGCGTCCCGGGTGACGAGGTCGCCGGTGCGGTAGAAGACCTCGCCGCCGCCGTCGGGGGCGGCCACGAACACCCCTTCGTTGCGGGAGCGTTGCAGGTAGCCGGCGGTCTGGAACGGTGTGGTCACGAGGAGTTCGCCGGTGCCGGGACCGTCGAGGACCCGTCCCTGGCCGTCCAGCAGCAGGGCCCGCACTCCGGGCAGCGGCCGGCCGATGGGGGTCTGCGCACCGGCGGCCGCGGGGTCGGCGTCGTAGGCGAAACTGTCGTTGGTCTCGGTGCACCCGAAGACGTTGTGGAAGCGGGCGCCGGGGCAGGCCGTGCCGAGCTGCCGCAGCAGTGCCTCCGGCAGCGCGTCCCCGGTGAAGACGACTGTGCGGACCGCGGGATGCACGGCACCGTCCTGGACGAGCAGCCGGTGCAGCATGGGCACCCCCTGGACGAGGGTGACCTCGTGCCGGGTGATCAGGTCCTGCAGGTGACGCGCGTCCGCGCTGTACTCCTGCTCGACGAGAACGGCCCGGGCGCCCAGCCGGAGCGCGGTCCACACGTCGAGCAGGGAGAGGTCGAAGTTGAGGGGTGCGTAACTGAGCAGGGTGTCCTGCCCGGTGAGGCGGAACCGGCCGGTCGCCCAGTCCGCGAACCGGTCGAAGCCGTCGCCCGGGACGGGCACGATCTTCGGGGTGCCGGTGGAGCCGGAGGTGGTGAGCAGCAGGGGCGCGGCGGCGGGGTCCGCGGTGTCGAAGTCCCGGGCCGCCTGTTCGTCCGGCGCGACCGGGGCGGTGTCGATCACTCCCCGGTCGTCGACGGTCAGTGTCCGGGAGCACCGGGCCTGCGCGGCGAGTGCCGCCCGGGCGGCGGGGCCCAGTTCGGGCGAGGGCGCCAGAACCGCGTAGCCGGCCCGGAAGGCGCCGATGAGCAGGGCGATCGTCTCGGGCGTCTTGTGCGCCGGCACACAGAGCGGCTGCCGCCGGTCGAGCCCGAGTCCGTCCAGGGCGCCGGCCAGCTCCTCGGCGAGGCCGACCAGCCGGCGGTACGTCATCCGGCGCTCGCCCCGGATCAGGGCCACCTGGTCGGGCCGGCGCCGGGCGTGCGCGGCGAGTGCGTCAAATAGGCGTGGTGATGGCACAGTTTCCCCCACTTCGTGCACCAGTCCATGCGAAAGCGACATGACAAGAGGGGTGACGGCGCTTGAGTCGCGCCATAGAACCCGCGGAGCCCGGCAGCCATCAGCTCGGCCGGCTCCGCATCACTCCCCCGTGATCGATCCGCGACTAACCGTACATGCGATGCATGCAGAGTCAAGCATGTACATATGCCCGTCATCAGTGATGCACATCACCGGCCAATAGACATATGAGAGCGTCAAGTTTGCTTGATGAACTATGTGTTTCGGGCCGTTGAAGCGGCTTTCACCGAGGCGTCACCACGCTTAAGAAAGAGCGCGCCGCACGGAGCCGGGCGTTCATCCGGGCACACCCCGCCGAGTGCGGAAATGCCGAAAGCCGTCCCGGAGGACGGCTTTCGGCAAGGGGCTTCCCGTCGGACGGAGCCGGCCGGGACGACGGCGTCGTCAGAGCGCGCTGCGCAGCGCCTGGACCGTACCGGCCAGCTCGGGGCCGGCACCGGCGGTGTTCAACGCCGCGCTCAGGACCTCGGAGTAGGTGCCGCGCGCGTCCGTGTAGCGCCGCCTGCCCTCGTCGGTGATGACGGCGTAGACACCGCGTTTGTCGTCGGGACACAGGTCCCGGAAGGCGAAGCCGGCCGCGAAGAGCCGCCCCACCAGCCGCGTCACCGAGCTCTGCCCGAGCCCGACCTTGTCGGCGAGTTCCTGCATGCGCAGTTCGCCGTCCTCGGCCTGCACGAGACACTCCAGGGCACGGAACTCGGAGAGGCCTATGCCGTGCCTGCGCTGCAGGGCCTGGGTGAGCTGGCGCTCCACGTGCGCGTGCAGGGCGAGGACCCTCCCCCACATGGCCTGGTCGGACGAGGCGGCCGACGCATAGGAGATCGTGGTCGTCATGGGCAGCTCCCTCTCAGGCGGCGCGTTGACAACAAGATACATGTTCATGCAAGCTTCAGTCCTCCGCCCGATTCTTCCAGCGGATCTTGTAGCGGCAAATAACATGCACGTACAAACAAGTATCGAGGGTCTCATGCCCAGCACCAGCGCTTCCAAGGGCTTACTCCGCCCGTGGTCCTCCCTGCGCGTCCGGCTCCGTTCGACCAGGGTCTGAGTCGAGGAGCGACGATGTCCCCTTCCGAGATCTCAGAGAGCGAGCTGACCGAGTACGCCCGCGAGGCGGTGCGGATCAGCCGCGAGCACGTCACCCAGGGCGGCATCCCGTTCTCCGGTGTGGTGGTCAACGACGGCCGGATCCTCGGCACCGGCTTCAACCGGGTGCACGAGGACGCCGACCCCACCGCGCATGCGGAGGTGGTCGCGCTGCGCGAGGCCGCCGCGAAGTACGGACTGCACGCCACCGCCGGCGCCACGCTGATCGCCTCCGGTGAGCCCTGCGCCCTGTGCTACATGGCTTCGCTGTACTTCAGAGTCGGCCACATCGTCCACGTGGCCGACCGCACGACGGCCGCACGGTACGGCTTCGACTACTCGGGGTCGTACGCGGTCTTCGCCGAGGACCCGACGGCCTGGCAGATCAAGGTCACCTCGCTGCGGATCCCCGAAGCGACGCAGCCGTTCGAAGAGTTCCTCGCCCTCAACCGGAGGCGGATGTGACCGGAACGGAAACCGGCAGGGTCGGCATCAAGGTCTGGTCGGACTACGTCTGCCCGTTCTGCATGCTGGCCGAGGGCCCGATGCACGAGGCCACCCACGACCTGGACGTCGAGATCGAGTGGATGCCGTTCGAGCTGCGGCCCCACCCGGCCCCGACGCTGCGGCCGGAGGACGAGTACCTGCCGGCGATCTGGGCGCGTTCGGTCTACCCGATGGCCCGCCGGATGAACGTGGACATCACCCTGCCCACCGTCTCGCCGCAGCCCTACACCCGGCTGGCGTTCGAGGGCTACCGGTACGCGGCCGAGCACGGCAGGGGCGCGGAATACACCCCGCGTGTGCTGCGGGCCTTCTTCCAGGAGAACCGGGACATCGGGCGGCTGGGCGTCCTCACCGCCGTCGCGTCCGAACTGGGCCTGGACGAAGCCGCTTTCACCGCGGCGCTCACGGCCGGGACCTACACCGAGGCCCACCAGGAGGCGCTGCGGACCGCCGCGGCGTACCGGGTCTCCGTCGTCCCCACGCTCGTCATCGGCGAATGCCACCGCATCGAGGGGGTCCCCTCCGCGGCCCAGATCCGCAAGGCCGTGCTCGACGCCCAGGCCGAGCAGGCCGTCGCCCGCGGTGCCGCCTGCGGCATCGACGGCTGCTGACCCCTTTCACGCGCACCGCAGCGGCTGCACAGCGCCCGGCTGCGCGACCACCCCACGCCCGGCGGACCACCGCCCGGCCGTGCCCACCGCCGTGCACGCGCCACGGCGAACCCCCGAGGAGGGCCGGCCCCGTACCGCCGGCCTCCGTCGAACGAAAGGAACGCCCATGCAGTGGCTCTACCTCGCGATCGCAGACGTCTTCGAGATCCTCGTGGCCATCGCGGCCGGCAAGGCCGAAGGCTTCAAGAACCGCAAGTGGACCGTCGTGACCCTGCTCAGCGGTGCGATCGGGACCTACTTCCTCAGCAGGGCCCTGCTGACCTTCAACGTCGGTGTCGGCTACGCCATCTGGACGTCCGTCGCCGGCGTGGGCATCACCCTGCTCGGAGCGGCGCTCTTCGGCCAGCGCCTGGACTGGCGCAAGGCCCTCGGCATCGCCGTCATCATCACCGGCGTCGTCGGCCTGCAGCTCAGCGGTGCCGCCTGAGGATCCCCGCCGTCGCCCGCCCCATCTTCACGAGAGGACCCACCCCATGTCCAACACCGGCCGCTCCTCGGCCAACTCCTGGCTCATGCTGCTCCTCGCCGGAGGGTTCGAAGTCGGCTACGCGCTCTCCGTCGGCGGAAGCCACGGCTTCACCCGTCTGACGTGGTCGCTGGTCGCCGTCGTGTTCTTCCTTCTGACGCTCTGGGCGCTGAGCGTCGCGCTGCGCGCCATCGACGTCGGTATCGGCTATGCCGTCTGGGCCGGCATCGGATCGGCCGGCGCGGCGCTGCTGAGCCCCGTCTTCTTCGACGAGGCTCTCACCCCGGTCCAGGCCCTGTGGCTGGGCGTCATCATCATCGGAGTGGTGTGGCTCAAGCTCGCCGACAGGCCGCAGAACACCCAGGAACCCGTCGACGGCCCCCAGGACACCCGGTCGGTCGCCGCCCGGCTGCAGGAGACCCAGGGCGCCGAACGCTGAGGGGCCTTCGGCCGGAGTCCGCCGCGGCACCGCCCAGGACATCGGCCGCGGCACCGCCCACGGCATCGGCCGGCGCGGGGCGCGGCACTGATCCGGGCGGGACTTCGCCGTGACACGTGCACGTCTCACATGTGGAAGCGGGCGTCGCCCGGGCCGTTCCCACCGGTCGGCGGGGCCGGCCCGTCCGGGTCAGGCCGGGTCGGCCCGTCCGGGTCAGGCCGGGTCGGCCCGTCCGGGTCGGCTGGGAAGCGGCGCCGCTTCCCGGCCGACCCGGACCGCCGCACACCCCTCCTGACCGCTCAGGAGGGCAGCCCCGCACGCAGCCGCCGGTCGCGCGGGGCGTCGGTACGGTCGAGGCGGGCGTCGAGCAGCCGCCGTGCCGCCTCGCAACGACCGTCCGAGACCAGGGCGTACAGGAGGGTCTCCTCCACCACCTCCCGCTGGGCCGCGCTGCCGCCGACCCGGCGCAGCACCGGCAGCAACGCGTCGAGCCCCCGGGCCGCCTCGTGGAAGCGCTCCTCGACGAGCGCGGCGAACGCCTCGCACAGCGGGGCCACCACCTCGCGCTGCACCTCGTCGGCGCCGGCGGCGTGATCGCGCAGGCGGCGCAGCGCGGCCAGATCCCCGGCGGCGGTGAGGGCGACCGCCGCGTGCAGGGCGGTGAACGCGGTCTGCGGCCGCTCCAGTACGTCGCGTTCCACCGCCTCCAGCACCCCCGCGACGGGGAAGTCACCCCGCCAGCTGTCGCTCACCCGCGCCCGCCACAGCAACGACCCCGAGTCGACCAGAGCCCGTACCCCGCTCACCACCCGGCCCGGCGCGAGCTGCGCGAACCACCGTTTGCGGACGGCGGCCGGGTCGTCGAGGGCGAGTTCGTGCAGGGCGATGTGCCAGGAGAAGTGGGCCCGGTGCACCGCGCCCCGGCCGCGCCCGGACACCCACCCGTCGAGCCAGTCCCGGCCCGCCTCGTGCGCCCCGGACTCGTAGTGGACGTGGGCCAGGGCATGCACCGCGTGCCCGGAGGCCGGCTCGGCGGCCAGTGCCCGGTGGGCGAGTTCGCCGGCCTCGTGCAGCCGCCCCTGCTCCTGGCGCAGGAAGGCCAGCAGCGAGGTGTGGAACCAGTGTCCGTCGTACGCGGGCGAGGTCAGGTCGAGCAGCCTGAGGGCGTCGTCGTCCTGCAGATCGCTCACCCCGGAGAACGCGATGGTCGGCACGGCCGCCGCGAGCGCCAGCGCGTCTCCCCGGTGCTCCCGCAGATGCCGTACGAGCGCCTCGTCCCCGTCGTCGCCGGTCACCCGGCGCGTGACCACGTCCACGAAGGACCGCTCGCGTTCGTCCGCGCGCTCGCGGGCGCTGCGCTGGGCGTCGGCGAGGGCGCGCGGCACGTCGACGGCGGCCGCACACTCGTGGCCCAGCAGGGCGAGGGCCGCGTGGCCGAGAGCGAAGCCGGGGTCGAGGGCGACCGCGCGGGCGAAGGCGTCCTCGGCTCCGGAGCGCACCTTGAGGACCCGGTCCAGGCCGCTGCGGTAGGAGGCGGCCGCCTCGGCGTGGGTGGAGAGGGGCAGCCCGTGGCCGTCCACCGGCCGCCGCGAGCCCCGCCGGCGTTCCGGGAGCGGCAGCAGCCGGTGGGCCAGTTCGGCCGCCTGGACGCGGATCTCGGGGATCGCCGTGGTCTCCCAGAGCTCGCCCCGGCGCGGGGCGCCCAGCGTGAACAGCGGCAGCCGGGCCCGGCCGTCGGCGTCGAGGAGCTGTCCGTCGCGGGTGGCCGCGCCCATGGCGAGCGGTCCCGGGACCGCCGTGCCGGAGGCGAACAGGTCCTGCCACAGGGGGGCGTCGAGGCGGCGGCCGGGCCCGGTGCAGTCGACCACCCAGCCCACCGGCAGCGTGGCGTCGCCGGACAACTCGACGGCGAGCGCGCCCTGTTCGGCCTCCGTGACGCGCACCACCGTGCCGGTGTGGACGTGCAGGCGCCGCGCGGTGCGGGCGCGGGAGACGTGTTCGGCGGTGGCGGGGGCCATGCGGTGGCGGTGGGTGTTCCACAGGGCGCCCTCGCGGGCCAGGAACTCCTCGCGCTCCTCGGGGGTGAGGCTGCGCCACAGCCTGGCGGTGTGCGGGCGCAGGCTGTCCAGGCCGGGCCGCCAGTCGCCGTGGGTGCGCACGGAGCGGCTCACCTGGCGGTAGACCGCGCGGCGCAGCCGGCCCAGCGAGGTGTCGTCGAGGCCGTCGAGGCCGTCGGGGGCGGGCATGGCGCCGGCCGGGCCGAGGGCGTGCGGCTGGGGCAGCAGTCCGCTGCGGGAGAGTGCGTGCACGGTGCGGCCGGGGCGGTCGAGGGTGAGGGCCAGGTCGACGGCGGTCAGGCCGGTGCCGACCAGGAGGACGTCCTCGGGGCTGTCCCGTACCGGGTCCACGGCGCCCGGCGCCCACGGGGTGGCGATGAACCGGGGCGAGGTGCGCAGGGCGGGCGGGGCCCAGCCGGCGCTCGCCCCGGCGGGGCCGGTGGCCAGGACCGCGCTGTCCACCGCCAGGGGTCCCCCGTCGGCGAGGCGGAGTTCCACCCGGCCGTCGGGGGTGCCGGTACAGCTCTCCGCGCGGGTGCGCAGCCGGCGTACGGCGACCGTGCCGTGGGCGCGGACGAGGGCCTGGCCGAGGGTGTCGGCGAGGTAGGCACCGTAGCGGTAGCGGGTGGCGAAGTCGGCGCCGGTGACGGCGGGTTCGCCGTGCCGGCAGAGCCAGCGGAGGAAGTGCCCGGGGTCGTCCGGGTAGGCGCTCATGTTGCCGACGGGAACGTTGAGCCGGTGCCGGGGGTCACGGGTGGCGTAGGCGGTGCCCCGGCCCGCCTCCGGGGCCGGGTCGATCAGGAAGAGGTCGAGCGGAGTCCGGCGGCGGTGCGCCGTCTCGCAGAGCTGGACGGCGGTGAGGGTGCCCGCCGCGCCTGCTCCCACGATGGCCACGTTGTGCCGCTTGCGGACGTCGGTCACGGAATACCTCCGGCGGTCGGCTTGCTGGTTCTTCACTATTCCGATCGGTCAGGTGGGGAAGCCAGGCCGGGAGGGCGAACTCACCGGAAACTCAGGCCGCCGGTCGGGCGTTCATACTCTGTTCACGATCGGAGGGCGGGGCAACCCGGGTTCCGGCCGACTCGCCCCGGTCCGCAGGGAATTGACCGTGACTCCGCAGGGTGACCTCCCCGCTCCTCATCGGAATCTCAGCGTGCACCCCCATGATTCAAAGGAACCACCCATAGAACGAGCGCAGGATGCCCTGACACAGGTGGACAAGTCAGGAAGGCGTGTCGTGGGCGTCCAGCACATATCGAACCGGTCCGGACGGCAGTCGGGGAAGTGGTCCCGGCGCGGGATCCTCGCCGCTCTGGGCGCGGTGCCCGCGGGGGCCGCGCTGGCCGGATGCAGTTCCTCCGCGGACGCCTCGGCCGCCGGCGGCGGCAAGGGTGCCACGGCCTCCGCGAAGTCCGCGACCAAGAAGGCGACGATCACGGTCAGTCCCGTCTCCGGCACGAAGAAGGCCGACTTCACCGCCCCGGTCGAGGTCACGGTGACCGACGGCACGCTGGCCTCCGTGACCGTCGCGGGCAACGACGGGGCGACGCTGTCGGGCACCTTCGACAGCGCGAAGACGAAATGGACGTCGGCGAAGAACCCGTTCTCCGGCACGAAGTACACGGTGACGGCGAAGGCGCAGGGCGCGACCGACGAGACGGTGGCCACCTTCACCACGAAGTCCCCCGGCGAGACGTTCATCGGCTACTTCACGCCCGAGGCGGACTCCACGTCCGGCGTCGGCATGCCGGTGTCGATCAACTTCACGCACGCGGTCAAGGACCGGGCGGCGGTCCAGAAGGCGATCACCGTGACCGCCGAGCCGGAGGTCGAGATCGTCGGGCACTGGTTCAGCGACACCCGCCTCGACTTCCGCCCGGAGACGTACTGGGCGAAGGGCACCAAGATCACGCTGAGCCTGAAGCTGAAGGACGTCGAGGGCTCGGACGGCGTCTACGGCGTGCAGTCCAAGGACGTCACCTTCCACATCGGCCGCGAGCAGATCAGCACCGTCGACCTGTCGACCAAGCAGATGACCGTGAAGCGGGACGGTGCCACGTACGCCGCCTACCCGGTCTCCGGCGGCAACGCCCAGCACACCACCTGGTCCGGGATCATGGTGATCAGCGAGCGGTTCAAGCAGACCCGGATGGAGTCCTCCACGGTCGGCCTCGGCGACGAGTACGACATCTCCGACGTCCCGCACGCCCAGCGCCTGACCACCTCCGGCACCTTCGTGCACGGCAACTACTGGGCGTCGACGTCGGTCTTCGGCAGCCAGAACACCAGCCACGGCTGCGTCGGCCTGCACGACGCCAAGGGCGCGAGCGACAGCTCGGTGGCGGGCTACAAGTTCTACGAGAGCTCGATGATCGGTGACGTGGTGATCGTCAAGAACTCCGGCGAGAAGACCGTCGAGGCCTCCAACGGCCTCAACGGCTGGAACCTGTCCTGGGCGGACTGGAAGGCCGGCAGCGCGGTCTAGGGGGGTCTAGGGGGCTAGGGGGTTCCTGAGCCGCCCGAGGCGCTGCCGGAGACGCTTCGGGCACGGCGGCGAGGTGGAGTACAGCCTGGCAAGTGACGGCGAGCCAGTCCGTTCGCACGGCCGGGCCGCGCCCCGGCGGAGGCGGTGGCCGGCCTGGTCGCAGGGCTGGGGGAAGGACGACGAGCACGAGCCGGCGGTCCGGGAACGCGCCCGGTCGGTGATCAGCGGTCGGTAGAGTCGTCGATCATGACTGATGCCTGGCAGAAGGACCGGATCGGCAGCGCGCTTCGCGGCGGGAATCCCACCGTGCTCCGAAGGCTGGAGGCCGGGTTCGCGGTGATCGGGGACGTCCAGTTCCTTCCGGGTTACTCGGTCCTCCTTGTGGACGATCCTTCGGTGCATCGGCTGTCGGAACTTCCGAAGAACAAGCGCCTGGCATTCCTGTCCGACATGGACAAGCTGGGCGAGGCCGTCGAACGCGCCTGTGAGCGGCTGGATCCGGCCTTTCTGCGAGTCAATCTGGAGATCCTGGGGAACACCGATCCGTTCCTGCACGCGCATGTGTGGCCACGGTTCCGCTGGGAGCCGGCCGATCTCGTGGGCATGCCGGTGTGGCTGTATCCGCGCGAGCGATGGAGCGACGGACATCATGCCCTCGGCCCGCAGCACGACGTACTGCGCGAGGCCATCGGTGAGGAACTGGACCGACTGGCATCCTGACCTGTGGGAAGTAATCGGTTCGCGCCCCGGTGGAGCCGCGTTCTACTCTGCGCGCCATGGCAAAGGCACCCGTTCTCACCCCCCGGGCGGACGACTTCCCCCGCTGGTACCAGGACCTGGTCGGCAAGGCCGAACTGGCCGACAACGGGCCGGTGCGCGGCACCATGGTCATCCGACCGTACGGCTACGGCCTGTGGGAACGGATGCAGCAGGAACTCGACGCCCGGATCAAGGCGGCCGGCGCCCAGAACGCGTACTTTCCGCTCTTCATCCCGCAGTCGTACCTGACCAAGGAGGCCGAGCACGTCGAGGGCTTCGCGCCCGAGCTGGCCGTCGTCACCCACGGTGGCGGCAAGGAGCTGGAAGAGCCCGTCGTCGTCCGCCCCACCTCTGAGACGATCGTCAACGACTGCTTCTCCAAGTGGGTGCAGAGCTACCGCGACCTGCCGCTGCTGATCAACCAGTGGGCGAACGTGGTCCGCTGGGAACTCCGGCCGCGCGTGTTCCTTCGTACGACGGAATTCCTGTGGCAGGAAGGCCACACGGCACACGCCACCTACGAGGACGCCCGGGACTACGCCGCACGCATCCACCGGGAGGTGTACGCCGACTTCTTGGAGAACGTCCTCGCCATGGATGTCGTACCGGGTCGCAAGACGGTCCGGGAGCGGTTCGCCGGCGCGATCAACACGCTCACCCTGGAGGGCATGATGGGCGACGGCAAGGCCCTCCAGATGACCACCAGCCACGAACTGGGCCAGAACTTCGCCAAGGCGTTCGCGACGCGGTACCTGTCGAAGGACGGCCGTGAAGAGTACGTCTGGCAGACGTCCTGGGGCTCCACGACCCGACTTGTCGGCGCGCTGGTGATGATGCACGGCGACGACGACGGCCTGCGCATCCCGCCGCGCCTGGCCCCGGTCCAGGTGGTCGTCGTGGCCGTCAAGGACGACGACGCGGTCCTGGCCACGGTCCGCGAGATCGGTGACCGGCTGAGGACGGCCGGCATCCGCGTACACGTCGACGACCGCGTTGACACGCCCTTCGGCCGCCGCGCGGTCGACTGGGAGCTGAAAGGGGTGCCCGTACGCGTCGAGGTCGGACCACGCGACGTGGAGAACGGTACGGTCGTGCTGGTCCGCCGCGTAGCGGGAAGCAAGGAGCCGACGCCGATCGGGGTACTGTCCGAGGTCCTGCCGAAGGTACTGGAGGACGACCAGGCGCTGCTGCTGGCGCAGTCCCGTGAGCGTCGCGACGACCGCACCGTCGAGGTGGCCACGGTCGAGGAGGCGGCGGAGGCGGCGAGCACCGGCTGGGCGCGCATTGCCTGGGAGACGCTGGGCGTGGAGGGCGAGGCGAAGCTCGCCGAACAGGGAGTGTCCGTGCGGTGCCTGGTCGCCGCGGACGGTTCCGTTCCCGAGCGCGACGACCAGCCGGGCAACGTCGCCGTCGTGGCCCGCGCCTACTGACCCTGCCGGAGCCTGATTCCGGCGTTCCCGGCCCCTGGATCCGGCCGACGGGCGAGGCACCGCTGACGGCTGCTTCAGCGGCTTCGTCGGCTTCACCGTCTGAACTCCGTTGAGAAACAAGGTGATTCTTTGTTTTAACTCTTGACGGCCGCAGGCACGGAGAGCACATTGGGCCCACTTTGAGAGCGCTCTCAGCCAGTCCCGGCGCTCTCGGAGGCACACCCGCGCACCCCCCTCCGTACCCGAGAGGCACCCCCATGAGTGAAACCTCCGGTATAGCCCCTGCGGATCACAGACGGCGGCGCTCGCTGCGCCGCGCCCTCCTCGCCGCGCTCGCCACCATGGGCCTGGCGGTCGCGGCCGCCGCCACCGCCACCCTGCCCGCCAGCGCCTCGGCCCCTTCCGTCCCGTCCGGCTGGAGCCAGGTCTTCCTCGACGACTTCAACGGCACCGCCGGCACCGGCGTCAACACCTCCGACTGGCAGTACGACACCGGGACCTCGTACCCCGGAGGTGCCGCCAACTGGGGTACCGGCGAGGTCGAGACGATGACCTCGTCCACCACGAACGTCGCCCTGGACGGCAGCGGCGACCTGAAGATCACGCCGGTGCGGGACTCGGCCGGCAACTGGACGTCGGGCCGGATCGAGACCACCCGTACCGACTTCCAGCCCCCCGCCGGCGGCAAGCTGCGCGTCGAGGCGCGGATCCAGATGCCGAACGTCACCGGGAACGCCGCCCTCGGCTACTGGCCCGCCTTCTGGATGCTGGGCGCGCCCTACCGGGGCAACTACCAGAACTGGCCGAGCGTCGGCGAGCTGGACATCATGGAGAACGTGCAGGGCCTGAACAAGGTCTGGGCGACGATGCACTGCGGCACCAACCCGGGCGGCCCCTGCAACGAGACGACGGGCCTGGGCAATTCGACCGCCTGCCCCAACACCACCTGCCAGTCCGGCTTCCACACCTACACGATGGAGTGGGACCGCTCGGTCAGCCCCGAGGCGATCCGCTTCTACGTCGACGGCGTCAACTACCAGACGGTGACGGCCAGTCAGGTCGACGCCACCACCTGGGCGAACGCCACCAACCACGGCTTCTTCGTCATCCTGAACGTGGCGATGGGCGGCGGCTTCCCGGCCGCGTTCGGCGGCGGCCCGACCAGCGCCACCGAGTCCGGCCACCCGATGGTCGTCGACTACGTCCAGGTCCTGCAGGCCAGTGGGAGCGGTACCACCACCCCGCCGACCGGCAACCGGGACGCGTACAGCGCCATCCAGGCCGAGTCCTACGACAGCCAGTCCGGCGTCACCGCCGAGACCACCACCGACACCGGCGGCGGCCAGGACATCGGGTACGTCGCCAACGGCGACTGGGCGCTCTACAAGGGCGTCAACTTCGGCTCCACGGCGGCCACCCAGTTCTACGCGAGGGTGGCGAGCGGCGCGGCCTCCGGGGTGAGCGGCCAGGTCCAGGTCCGGCTCGACAGCCCCTCCAACTCCCCCATCGGCAGCTTCTCGGTGGCCAACACCGGCGGCTGGCAGACCTGGACGACGGTCCCGGCCAACATCAGCTCGGTCACGGGCACCCACGACGTCTACCTGACCTTCAGCAGCGGCCAGTCGGCGGACTTCGTGAACGTGAACTGGTTCGACTTCGGCCACTGAACCGGCCGCCAGGGTGCCCCGCGAACAGGACCTCGCGGGGCACCCGTACAGACATCCGCCACTCGGCAGGCCTACGATTCGCCACCATGGGGGAATCCACGGGGGAAGCCATGGGGAAGGCTGTGGGGGAATCGAAATCCGGGCCCGCGGCGGGGGTCGTCCTGGCCGCAGGCCGTACCCGGGTGTGGGTGGAACGGGACGCGCTGCACTGGAGACGGGGGCGGACGACGGTTGCCGCGCCCGGGGCGCTGATCCGCCGGGTCGAAGTCGACGGACGGTCGCTGACCGTGTCGGTCAGCGAGGACACGCGGGCCGAGGTGACCCTCACGGTCCGGCACCGCAACCGGGACATGGTCGCCGCTCTCGGTGCGGAGATCGAAGCGATCATCGGTGACGCCGGGCCGTCGGGCAACCGGCCGCAGCTGCGGCGGCGTTCGGCGCGGGTGTGGCCCCTGCGCGTGGCGGCCGGTCTGCGTGACCGGGTTCTGCACGGCAGCCCGTGGTGGCGACGGGCGCTCTGGTACGTGCTCCTGGGTCTGCCACTGGCCGTGTGGCTGCCGGGGGACGACCTGCTCGGAGTCTTCGCGTGGCTGTCGCTTCCGGCCGGCGTCGCCCTGCTGCGCCTGTGGGTGGGCATGGCCGAGGTGGACACGTGGTGGGTGTTGCGGCGGCGGGGCGTCACCGTACGCGCGAGGTTCGCGCCGGACCCGGACAGCGAGGCCGCCAACAACTGCGTCGTCCACTTCCGCACGCTGGACGGCCGGGAGGTCACCGCGCGCCCGTCACTGCGCGGGCACCGCGACGAGATCAGATACGACCCCCAGGACCCCCAACGCGTCCTCGCACCGACGCGCGTGGCCTGGCTGGGGGTCGCCCTGGCCGCCTTCATGGTGACCGGCGTCTGGGGCGTCGCCCTCTGCGCTCCGGCGGTTCTCTGCCTGATCGAGCTGCTGCCGTTCTAGGCCGGCAGCCGCCGACCGCGGGCGTGGCTACCGCAGCTCCGCCCGGAACGCCACCGGTGTCTGTCCCGTGTGCAGATGGAAGAACTTGGAGAAGTTCGCCGCGTCCGGGAAGCCGACCGCCGCGCCGACGCGGCCGATCGGCAGATCCGTGTGGGCCAGCAGGCGCTTGGCCTCCAGGACGACCCGCTTGTCGATGAAACCCTTCGGGGTCTCCCCCGTGGCGGCCCGGACCGCGCGGACCAGGGTGCGGCGGGAGTAGCCGAGAGCGTCGGCGTAGGCGCTGACGCTGTGGTTGCCGGCGAAGTCCTTCTCCACCGCGTCCCGGAACAGGGTGAACGTCGTATCGGCCTGGCGGCGGGCCGCCTCCGCAGAACTGGCCGCGAGATGCGCGAGGCGCAGCAGGAACGCGGTGAGGGAGTGCCGCAGCACCGAGGTGTGCAGACTCAGGGGGAGGGTCTCGGTGTCCTCGTACTCGCGTCGCAGGTTCGCCAGCGACGCCTGGAGCGCGGCGAGTTGCGGCGCGTCGGGGCGGAGCAGGGGCGGCAGGTCGTAGCGGTAGAGGCCGGTCGCCTCGACGGTGGCCCGCGGCAGGAAGCCGGGCTGCATGGCCAGGACGCTTCCGCGGTACTCGCAGGTCCGCGAGAAGCGGTGCACCTGGCCGGGGCGGATCCAGAGCAGGTCGCCGGCCTGGGCCTCGTACTCGGCGAAGTCGATCATGTGGCTGACCGGCCCCTCGGTGAAGAGCATGACCACGTGGAAGTCGATGCGGTGGACCCGCTCCAGCGGGGCGTCGGCGGCGTGCCAGCGGCGGCCGGTCCCCATCGGGCCTACCTGCATGCCGACACCGCCGACGCTCAGATCCACCGGGAAGGGGAAGGTTCTGATTCCGTCACCGTCGCCTGCCCCGTTGGGCGTTCTGTCCGCCATGTCCTTCTCGTGCCGTCCCTGTCGAAGATCCGTGTCCCACTTTCACCACAGGCTGACACACTCCGACCTTCCCTCCCAAAAGTCAGACTTTTACTTTTGAACGCGTCAGGCCAGCCAGAACGCTTCGAACGAGGACTTCTTGAAGATGAGCACGAAGATGAGCACGCAGACATCGGACGGCTTCGAGTGGACCGACCTCGACCGGCGCGCCGTGGACACCGCGCGCCTCCTCGCGGCCGACGCCGTACAGCAGGTCGGCAACGGACACCCCGGCACCGCGATGAGCCTGGCCCCGGCCGCGTATACGATCTTTCAGAAGGTGATGCGCCACGACCCGGCCGATCCCGAGTGGACCGGCCGGGATCGTTTCGTCCTCTCCCCCGGGCACACCTCGCTCACCCTCTACACCCAGCTGTTCCTCGCCGGGTACGAGCTGGAGCTGGACGACCTCAAGGCCTTCCGGACGCACGGGTCGAAGACGCCCGGCCACCCGGAGTACGGGCACACGGCCGGCGTCGAGACCACCACCGGCCCCCTCGGCCAGGGTCTCGCCAACGCCGTCGGCATGGCCATGGCCGCCCGCTACGAGCGCGGTCTCTTCGACCCCGAGGCCGCCGAGGGCACCTCCCCCTTCGACCACACCGTCTGGGCGATCGTCTCGGACGGCGACCTGGAGGAGGGCGTCTCCGCCGAGGCCTCCTCCCTGGCCGGACACCAGAAGCTCGGCAACCTGGTCTTCGTCTACGACGACAACCACATCTCCATCGAGGGCGACACCGCGACCGCGTTCTCCGAGGACGTCCTGAAGCGGTACGAGGCCTACGGCTGGCACACCCAGCGCATCGAGCCGACCGCCGAGGGTGACGTCGACGTTCACGCCCTGTACGCGGCCCTGAAGGCGGCGCAGGAAGAGACCGGGCGGCCGTCCATCATCGCGATGCGCACGATCATCGCCTGGCCCGCCCCGAACGCCCGGAACACCGAGGCCTCCCACGGCTCCGCGCTCGGCGCCGACGAGGTCGCCGCCACCAAGCGCGTCCTCGGCTTCGACCCGGAGCGGACCTTCCAGGTCGACGCCGACGTCCTGGCCCACACCCACCGGGCCCTCGACCGGGGCGCCGAGGCCCATGCGGCCTGGGACAAGCGCATCGCCGAGTGGCGCACCGGGAACGAGGAGCACGCGCGGCTCTTCGACCGGGTCGTGGCCGGCCAGCTCCCCGAGGGCTGGGAATCCCAGATCCCCGTCTTCGAGGAGGGCGCGTCCGTCGCCACCCGCGCCGCCTCCGGCAAGGTCCTGCAGGCGCTCGGCCCGGTGCTGCCCGAGCTGTGGGGCGGTTCGGCCGACCTCGCGGGCTCGAACAACACCACCATCGACAAGGCGTCCTCCTTCCTGCCGAAGGGCAACCCGCTGCCCGAGGCGAACCCGTACGGCCGTACCGTCCACTTCGGTATCCGCGAGTTCTCGATGGCCGCCGAGATGAACGGCATCGCCCTGCACGGCAACACCCGCATCTACGGCGGCACCTTCCTGGTGTTCTCCGACTACATGCGCAACGCCGTCCGCATGTCGGCGCTCATGCAGCTGCCGGTGACGTACGTCTGGACGCACGACTCGATCGGGCTCGGCGAGGACGGCCCGACCCACCAGCCGGTCGAGCACCTGGCCGCGCTGCGCGCCATCCCGGGCCTGAACGTCGTCCGCCCGGCCGACGCCAACGAGACCGCGGCCGCCTGGGCCGAGATCCTGAAGAGGCACGCCACGCACCCGGCCCCGCACGGGCTCGCGCTGACCCGCCAGGGCGTGCCGACATACGCGCCGAACCCGGACGCGGCCAAGGGCGGCTATGTGCTGCGCGAGTCGTCGACCGAGACCCCGGAGGTGGTCCTGATCGCCACCGGTTCCGAGGTGCATCTGGCCGTCGAGGCGCGCGACCTCCTGGAGGCCGAGGGGGTCGGCACCCGGGTGGTGTCGATGCCGTCCGTGGAGTGGTTCGAGGAGCAGCCCCGCGAGTACCGCGACAGCGTCCTGCCGCCGGCCGTGAAGGCGCGGGTCGCCGTCGAGGCCGGGATCGGCCTGACCTGGTACCGCTTCGTCGGCGACGCCGGCCGGATCGTCTCCCTGGAGCACTTCGGTGCCTCCGCCGACGCGAAGACCCTGTTCGCCGAGTTCGGCTTCACCGCCGAGAACGTGGCCGCACGGGCCCGCGAGTCCCTCGCCGCCACCCGTACCGCCTGATCCACCAGCCAGAAACAGTTCAGAAGAGGAAGATGATCACTGTGACCGAAGCAACCGCCACCGCGGGAGCACTCAAGCGCCTCTCCGACGAGGGCGTCTCGATCTGGCTGGACGACCTGTCGCGCAAGCGGATCAGCACCGGCAACCTCGCCGAGCTGGTCGCCACGAAGAACGTCGTCGGCGTCACCACCAACCCCTCGATCTTCCAGGCCGCCATCGGCTCCGGCGAGGGGTACGAGGAGCAGCTCGCCGACCTGGCCGTGCGGGGGGTCACGGTCGACGAGGCCGTGCGGATGATGACCACGCGGGATGTGCGGGCCGCGGCCGATATCCTGCATTCTGTATACGATGTGTCACATGGCACCGACGGCCGGGTGTCCATCGAGGTCGACCCCCGCCTCGCCCACGACACCGCCGCCACCGTCGCCGAGGCCAAGCAGCTCTTCTGGCTGGTCGACCGCCCCAACGTGATGATCAAGATCCCGGCGACCAAGGCCGGCCTCCCGGCGATCACCGCGGTCGTCGCCGAGGGCATCAGCGTCAACGTGACGCTGATCTTCTCCCTGGAGCGCTACCGCGAGGTCATGGCCGCCTACCTGGCCGGCCTGGAGCAGGCCGCCGCCAAGGGCCTGGACCTCTCCACGATCCACTCCGTGGCCTCCTTCTTCGTCTCCCGCGTCGACAGCGAGATCGACAAGCGCCTGACCGTCATCGGCACGGACGAGGCGCTCGCGCTCAAGGGCAGGGCGGCGCTGGCGAACGCGCGGCTGGCCTACGCGGCGTACGAAGAGGTCTTCAGGGGCGACCGCTGGACCGCGCTCGCCGGGGCGAAGGCCAACAAGCAGCGCCCGCTGTGGGCCTCCACCGGCGTCAAGGACCCGGCGTACAAGGACACCCTCTACGTCGACGAGCTGGTCGCTCCGGGCACCGTCAACACCATGCCGGAGGCGACGCTGAACGCGACCGCCGACCACGGTGACATCCACGGCGACACGGTGACCGGCGGCTACGCCCAGGCCCGTGCGGATCTGGAGGCGGTGGAGCGGCTCGGCATCTCCTACGACGAGGTCGTGGGCAAGCTGGAGGACGAGGGCGTCGCCAAGTTCGAGGTGGCCTGGCAGGACCTGCTGGACGCCGTCACGAAGTCCCTGGACAGCAAGGGAGTTGAGGCGTAATGAGCGAGACCGCCAAGGAGGTGCGGGTGCCGGTGGTGCCCGCCGCCGACTGGGACAACCCGTTGCGCGACGCGCGCGACCGGCGGCTGCCGCGGGTCGCGGGCCCGTCGGGCCTGGTCATCTTCGGCGTGACCGGTGACCTGTCCCGCAAGAAGCTGATGCCGGCCGTCTACGACCTGGCCAACCGCGGGCTGCTGCCGCCGGGCTTCTCGCTCGTCGGCTTCGCCCGCCGGGACTGGGCCGACCAGGACTTCGCGCAGGTCGTCCACGACGCGGTGCGCGAGCATTCCCGGACCCCGTTCCGCGAGGAGGTCTGGCAGCAGCTCGCCGAGGGCATGCGGTTCATCCCCGGCGACTTCGACGACGACACCGCGTTCAAGCAGCTCAAGTCGGCCGTGGACGAGCTGGACTCGTCCCGGGGCACCGGCGGCAACTTCGCGTTCTACCTCTCCGTGCCGCCGAAGTTCTTCCCGAAGGTCGTGCAGCAGCTGAAGAAGGTCGGCCTGGCGACCCCGCCGGCCGGGTCCTGGCGGCGGGCGGTCATCGAGAAGCCGTTCGGCCACGACCTGGCCTCGGCACAGGACCTGAACGCGGTCGTCCACGACGTGTTCGACCCGGACCAGGTGTTCCGGATCGACCACTACCTGGGCAAGGAGACCGTCCAGAACATCCTGGCGCTGCGCTTCGCCAACCAGATGTACGAGCCGATCTGGAACCGCTCGTACGTCGACCACGTGCAGATCACCATGGCCGAGGACATCGGTATCGGCGGCCGGGCGGGCTACTACGACGGCATCGGCTCGGCCCGTGACGTCATCCAGAACCACCTGCTCCAGCTGATGGCCCTCACGGCGATGGAGGAGCCGATCGCGTTCGACGCGGACGCGCTGCTCACCGAGAAGCTGAAGGTCCTGAAGTCGGTGCGGCTGCCCGAGGACCTGGGCAGGCACACCGTGCGCGGGCAGTACGCCGAGGGCTGGCAGGGCGGCGAGAAGGTGATCGGCTACCTCGAAGAGGACGGCATCGACCCCAGGTCGAAGACCGACACCTACGCGGCCGTCAAACTCGGCATCGACAACCGCCGCTGGGCGGGCGTCCCCTTCTACCTGCGCACCGGCAAGCGGCTCGGCCGGCGGGTCACCGAGATCGCGGTGGTGTTCACGCGGGCCCCGCACTCTCCCTTCGACTCCACGGCCACCGAGGAACTCGGCGCGAACGCGATCGTCATCCGCGTCCAGCCCGACGAGGGCATGACCGTCCGGTTCGGCTCCAAGGTGCCGGGCACCTCGATGGAGATCCGGGACGTGACGATGGACTTCGCCTACGGCGAGTCGTTCACGGAGTCCAGCCCGGAGGCGTACGAGCGGCTCATCCTGGATGTGCTGCTCGGCGACGCCAATTTGTTCCCTCGTCACCAGGAAGTGGAAGAGTCCTGGAAGATCCTCGACCCGATCGAGACGTACTGGGCAAAGCATGGTAAGCCCGCACAGTACGAGTCGGGCAGCTGGGGACCGCAGGAAGCCGACGAGATGCTCGCACGAGACGGACGGAGCTGGCGCAGGCCATGAAGATCGACCTGACCGACACCACGGCAAGCAAGATCAACAAGGCGCTGGTGCAGGGTCGCCGCGCCATCGGAACCCCTGCCGTGGGCATGGTCCTGACGATGGTGATCGTCACGGACGAGGAGAACGCCTACGACTCGATCAAGGCGGCCGAGGAGGCCTCGCACGAGCACCCCTCGCGCACCCTGGTCGTCATCAAGCGGCACGCCCGCACCCTGCGCGACCGCACCACCTCCCGTCTGGACGCCGAGGTCCGGGTCGGCTCCGAGGCCGGCACCGGCGAGACGGTCGTGCTGCGCACCTACGGCGAGGTCTCCGACCACGCCGACTCGGTGGTGCTGCCGCTGCTGCTGCCGGACGCCCCGGTGGTCGTGTGGTGGCCGGTGGAGGCCCCGGAGACCCCCTCCAAGGACCCGCTGGGCGCGCTGGCCCAGCGCAGGATCACCGACCTGTACGCGGTCGAGCGGCCGATGCAGGTCCTGGAGACCCGTGCCCGCAACTACGCGCCCGGTGACACCGACCTGGCCTGGACCCGGCTCACCCTGTGGCGGTCCATGCTGGCCGCCGCCCTCGACCAGGCCCGGGCCGACGTGACCACGGCGGCCGTCGAGGCCGAGGCGGACAACCCGAGCGCCGAACTCCTGGCCCGCTGGCTGGAGGCACGGCTGAAGGTGAAGGTGGACCGCGTGGTCTCCCCCGGCCCGGTCGTCACGAAGGTACGGCTCGGCACCGCCACCGGCGAGATCGTCATCGACCGCCCCGAGGGCCCGCTGGCCAGCCTGACCCTGCCGGGCCAGCCGCCGCGCACCCTCGCCCTGAAGGTCCGCCCCACCTCCGAACTCATCGCCGAGGAACTGCGCCGCCTCGACGCCGACGAGATGTACGCCATCGCCCTGCGCGGCGAGGGGGTGTCTGATGGATCAGGCCGGCCCTGAATGACATTGCGATGCAGCCAAGCCGAGCGGGGGCTGGTGCGTGCAGCTGCAAGGCGGAGGAGGGAGTCGACGCGGAGCGTCGGCGACCGACGACAACGCCGCAGATGTGCGTGCCAGGCCTCGCGACTCCGGCAAGATCCATCAGACGCCCCCTGGGGCACCAAGGAGACCGTCTCCCATGCCTGACACCCCCGAGCTCACCCGGCGGCCCGAGTGGGCCGCCCTGGAGGACCACCGGGCCGAAGGACAGCCCGTCCTGCGTGAGCTGTTCGCGGCCGACCCGGCGCGCGCCGAGCGGTACGTCGTACGGGTCGGCGACCTGTACATCGACTACAGCAAGCACCTGATCACGGACAAGACCCTCGCCCTGCTCCAGGAACTGGCCACCGCCACCGGCGTGTTCGGGCTGCGGGACGCCATGTTCCGCGGCGAGAAGATCAACATCACCGAGCGGCGGGCGGTCCTGCACACCGCCCTGCGCGCCCCGCGCGACGCGGTGGTCGAGGTGGACGGTGTCGATGTCGTCCCGGCCGTGCACGCCGTCCTCGACAAGATGGGCCACTTCGCCGAGCGGGTCCGCTCCGGCGAGTGGACCGGCCACACCGGCAAGCGCATCCGGAACGTCGTCAACATCGGCATCGGCGGCTCGGACCTCGGTCCTGCGATGGCCTACGAGGCGCTGCGCGCCTTCACGGCACGGGAGTTGACGTTCCGTTTCGTGTCCAACGTGGACGGCGCCGACCTGCACGAGGCGACCCGTGACCTGGACCCGGCGGAGACGCTGTTCATCGTCGCGTCGAAGACGTTCACCACGATCGAGACGATCACCAACGCGACCTCGGCCCGCACCTGGCTCCTTGACGGGCTCGGCGGCGACGAAAAGGCCGTGGCCAAGCACTTCGTGGCCCTCTCCACGAACGCCGGCAAGGTGACGGAGTTCGGCATCGACCCGGACAACATGTTCGAGTTCTGGGACTGGGTCGGCGGCCGCTACTCGTACGACTCCGCCATCGGCCTCTCGCTGATGATCGCCATCGGCCCGGACCGGTTCCGTGAGATGCTCGACGGCTTCCACCTCGTCGACGAGCACTTCCGCACCGCCCCCGCCGAGGCCAACGCGCCTTTGCTGCTGGGCCTGCTGGGCGTCTGGTACGGCAACTTCCACGACGCCCAGTCGCACGCGGTGCTGCCGTACTCGCACTACCTCTCCAAGTTCACCGCCTACCTGCAGCAGCTGGACATGGAGTCCAACGGCAAGTCGGTGGACCGGGACGGCCGTCCGGTGGACTGGCAGACGGGTCCCGTGGTGTGGGGCACGCCCGGCACCAACGGGCAGCACGCGTACTACCAGTTGATCCACCAGGGCACCAAGCTGATCCCGGCGGACTTCATCGGCTTCGCCGAGCCGGTCGCCGAGCTCAGCGGCGAACTCCAGGCGCAGCACGACCTGCTGATGGCGAACTTCTTCGCCCAGACGCAGGCGCTGGCCTTCGGCAAGACGGCGGAGGAGGTCCGCGCGGAGGGCGTGGCCGAGGAGCAGGTGGCGCACCGCACCTTCAGGGGCAACCACCCCACCACCACGATCCTGGCCCGCGAGCTGACCCCGTCGGTCCTCGGCCAGCTCGTCGCCCTCTACGAGCACAAGGTCTTCGTGCAGGGCGCGATCTGGAACATCGACTCCTTCGACCAGTGGGGCGTGGAGCTGGGCAAGGTGCTCGCCAAGCGCATCGAGCCCGCGCTCACCGAAGGCGCCGACGTACCCGGCCTCGACGCGTCCACCACCGCTCTCGTCTCGACGTACCGCACGCTTAGGAAGTGAATGACATGACAGCCATGCAGTTGGGTCTGATCGGCCTCGGCAAGATGGGCGGCAACATGCGCGAGCGGATCCGCCGCGCAGGCCACACCGTCATCGGTTACGACCGCAATCCCGACGTCTCCGACGTCAAGTCTCTTGAGGAACTGGTCGAGAAGCTCGACGCCCCGCGCGTGGTGTGGGTGATGGTCCCGGCGGGCAACGCCACCCAGTCCGTCGTCGACGAGCTCAAGGACCTGCTGTCCGAGGGCGACACGGTGGTCGACGGCGGCAACTCCCGCTGGACGGACGACGAGAAGCACGCCGCCGAACTCGGCATCAAGGGCATCGGCTTCGTCGACGCCGGTGTCTCCGGCGGTGTGTGGGGCCTGCAGAACGGCTACGCCCTGATGGTCGGCGGTGACAAGCAGCACGTCGAGCGGCTGCACCCGATCTTCGAGGCGCTCAAGCCGGAGGGCCCGTACGGCTATGTCCACGCCGGCCGGGTCGGTGCCGGGCACTTCTCCAAGATGGTCCACAACGGCATCGAGTACGCCATGATGCAGGCGTACGCCGAGGGCTGGGAGCTCCTTGAGAAGGTCAAGTCCGTGGACAACGTCCGCGAGGTCTTCCGCTCCTGGCAGGAAGGGACCGTTATTCGCTCCTGGCTCCTTGACCTCGCGGTCAACGCCCTGGACGACGACGAGCACCTGGACAAGCTGAAGGGCTTCGCGCAGGACTCCGGCGAGGGCCGCTGGACGGTCGAGGCGGCCATCGACAACGCGGTGCCGCTGCCGGCGATCACGGCCTCCCTCTTCGCGCGGTTCGCCTCCCGCCAGGACGACTCCCCGCAGATGAAGATGATCGCGGCGCTGCGCAACCAGTTCGGCGGCCACGCCGTCGAGTCGAAGTAGGTGCGCCGTGGGGGACCTCCTCCTGGTCCGCCACGGTGAGACGGAGTGGAGCGTGTCGGGCCAGCACACCAGCTGGACCGACCTGCCCCTGACCCAGCACGGCGAGGAACAGGCCAAGTCCCTCGCCCCGCTTCTCACCGACCGGACCTACGCACTGGCGCTGGCCAGCCCGCTGGACCGCGCGATACGCACCGCCGAACTGGCCGGTCTGACCGGCGTCGTACCAGACCCCGACCTGCACGAATGGGACTACGGCGGCTACGAGGGCATCACCACGGTGGAGATCCACCGCTCCCGCCCCGACTGGTACCTGTGGACCGACGGTGTTCCGCCGGGCCCTGAGGGCCACCCCGGCGAGTCGCCGGAGCAGATCGGCGCGCGGGCCGACCGGGTGCTCAGGAAGGTCGAGACGGCGCTCAACACCGGCACGGGTGACGTGATCCTGGTGGCCCACGCCCACTTCCTGCGCGTGCTGACGGCGCGCCGCCTGGGGCTGCCGCCCGCCGAGGGCCGGTTGTTCCAGCTGGCGACCGGCACGGTCAGCCGGTTGTCCACCGAGCACGGGTGGCCCGTGATCGCCGAGTGGAACAAACAGCCGTAGTACATCTCGTGACGGCCCGTCAGTGACAACTGGCGGGCCGTTTCGACGTGTTGGCGCCCGGCAACCCTCCGGCACCTCACGGGGAAGTTTCTACGGCCCCTTTCCTAACCCCTTGTCGAAAGTCCTGCGAAGCCCATAGCCTTGCGCCGCGCCGGAGCCGTCGTACACCCCGGCCCGGCCGTGACGGATGGGAGGGGCAGCCGCGTGAAGCGCACATCGCGTGATATCCGCACCGCGAACCGCTACGAGGTGCTGCGCCAGATCATCGCCCAGTCCCCCACCTCCCGGCAGACGCTGGCGGCCGCCACCGGGCTGAGCGTGGCCACCGTCGCCACCCTGGTCGGCGAGCTGCTGGACCTCCGGATGATCACGGAGGTCGGCTTCGAGGACTCCGCGGGCGGCCGGCCCCGGGGACTCGTCGCGGTCAACGCCTCGGGCGGCGCGCTGATCGGCGTCGACATGGCGGAGACCTACGTCCGGGTGGAGCTGTTCGACCTGGGGCTGAACGTACTGGCCCGCGCGGTGGAGGACATGCGCCCCGGGGAGAGCCGGCCCGAGCAGGCGGTCGGCCATGTCGCCGCGGCCGTCGGCTCGGTGGTCGCCCAGGCCGGCGTCGAGGGCGCGCGGGTGCTGGGTGCCGGGGTGAGCGTGCCGGGGCAGGTGGACCGGGCCACCGGCATCGCCGAGTACGCCCCCAACTGGGACTGGCACGACGTGCCGCTCCTCGACCTGCTCTCCGAACACATCGCCTACCCCCTCCACCTGGACAACCCGCTGCGGGCGAGCGCGGTGGCGGAGCTGTGGTTCGGGGCCGCGCGCGGCCGCGAGGACGCCGTGGTGGTGAACCTCGGCACCGGGGTGGGAGCCGGGCTGGTCCTCGGCGGCGGGCTGTACCGGGGGGTGAGCAACAGCGCCGGGGAGTGGGGTCACACGACGCTCGTTCTTGACGGGCGGCTGTGCCACTGCGGCAACCACGGCTGCGTCGAGACGTACGTCGGCGCCCCCGGCATCATGCTCAACCTGCGCGAACTCAGCCCCCGCTCCCCGCTGTTGCACCCCGAGGACCAGACGGCCACCATCGACGCCCTGACCCGGGGGGTCGCCGCGGGCGACCCGGTGGCCGTCAAGGTGGTCCGCGACACGGCCCGTTACCTGGGGGCGGGCATCGCGGACCTGGTGAACGTGTACAACCCCGAGGTGGTCGTGCTCAGCAGCTGGGTCGCCAGGAAGCTCGGCACACCGCTGCTCGACGAAGTGCGCGAGGCCGCCCGCCGGCACGCGCTGCGGCGGCCGTTCGCCGCCACCGAGATCGTCCTCTCTCCCGTGCCCACCGACCCGGTGTGCCTGGGCGCTGCCACGTTCGCGCTGGAGGGCGCCCTGCAGGCCGTGGGACAGAGGTCACCGAAACGCACCACCCCCGCAAGGAGCCGTACCGCACCGCCTTCATGACGACGGAAGGGATGCCGTTTTGACACGCACCGCGCCCAGCAGGAGACCGGTCCTCGCCACCGCCACGGCCGCACTGGCCGTGACCGGGGCCCTGATCGGCTCCCCGCCCGCCGACGCCACCGACACCACCGCCGCCTCCGCCACCACCGCCGAGGTGTCCCCGCACGCCGCCCAGACCATCGACGACATCGGCGCCTCGGGCGCCTGGTGGGTCAACGACCTGCAGAACTTCTCCCCCAAGGTCCAGGCCCGGGTGGCGAAGCTGCTCTTCTCCAAGAAGGGCCTGAACCTCAGCTCGTACCGCTACAACATCGGCGGTGGCGGGGTCGCGGTCACCACCCCGGCCCGCGCCGCCGAGGACTTCCTGGACTCCGACGGCTCCTACGACTGGAGCAAGGACAAGGGCGGCCGGACCTTCCTCACGTACGCCGCGAAGTACGGCGTCGAGGACCTGATCGGCTTCGTCAACAGCGCACCCGCCCAGTGGACCACCAACGGGCAGAGCTGCGGCGGCCGGTTGAAGGCGGAGGACGAGACCGCCTACGCCAAGTACATCGCCGACCTCACCGGCCACTTCGCCCGCCAGGGCGTGCAGCTGGACTACATCAGCCCGTTCAACGAACCGGACAACAACTTCGGTTCGTGCGGCCAGGAAGGCATGCAGGTCACCGTCGACCAGCGGGACGACATCGTGCGGGCGCTCGGCGCCGAGCAGCAGGCCCGGCACCAGAAGACGGGCATCATCGCCGACGAGTCCAGCAGCACCGTGCTGTTCGGCACCGAGGTCCCGCAGTGGCTGTCCCAGCCGGACACCGCGCAGTACGTGTCCAAGCTGGCCCACCACACGTACAACAACCCGACCGACGGCCAGCTGGGCAACGTCTACGAGACCGCGAAGACGGCCGGCAAGACGTCCTGGGCCTCGGAGATCTGCTGCTTCGGCAAGGGCTCGACGGGCTGGAACCAGGAGTACGACCCGTCCATCGACAACGCCCTGCTGATGTCCCGGATCATCTACAAGGACTTCGCGAGCGCCCACGACTCGGCCTTCCAGTGGTGGGTGGCGCTCGCCAGCGGGTACGGCACCGACCCGTACACGAAGAACGACGAGGGCTGGAACGACGGCCTGATCTACTACGACCCCGACTACGCGACCGACGGCAACCAGACGCTGTACTTCACCAAGCGGTACTACGCGCTCGGCCAGTACAGCAAGTTCGTCGAACCCGGCTCGGTCGCGCACAACGTGACCGGGGCGCCGGACGGGGTCGAGGTGTCGTCGTACGACAAGGACGGCAAGTGGGTGGTCGTGGTCAACAACCAGAACACCACCGACACCCCGCTGAGCCTGCACTTCAACAACGCGGCACCGGTGCGGGCCAGGGAGGCGGTGCGGACGTCGGCCACCGAAGACTGGGCCGAGGTCGCGAAGCCGTCGGTGAGTTCGGGGACGGTGTCCGCCACCCTCGCCGCCCGCTCGATCACGACGTACGTCTTCGACCAGAAGGGGCACGGCAGTTCGGCCGTGACCGGCGCGCTGGCGGGCAGGCAGTCCGGCAAGTGCCTGACGGCGGACGCCTCCAGGGCCGCGATCGCCGCCTGCACGGGCGCGGCGGACCAGTCCTGGTCCTACGACGCGAAGGGCGCCCTGAAAGGCCCGAACGGCTATCTGACGGCATCCGGTTCCGGCCTGACGGCCACCGCCGCCTACGCGGGTGACGCGAGCCAGCGCTGGCTGCTGAACGCCAACGGGCAGATCCTCAGCGAGGCGTCCGGCAAGTGCCTGGACGTCAGCGGACAGGCCACCGCCGACGGCAGCAAGGTGATCCTCTACAGCTGCAACAGCGGCACCAACGAGGTCTGGACCAGGCAGTAACCGCACCTCACCGCCCTGTTCGAGGGCCGCCGGCCACACCTGTCCCGGCGGCCCTCAACTCACCCTGCTTTCCCATCTGTTCGTCATCCCGAACCGGCTACAACGTTTCACGCAGACTTCGTCCAACCTCTTGCCGAAGTATTAGCCGAAGGTTAACGTCCCGCTCCGCAACGCAATTTCAGCCATCTGGTTCCGAGGTCCCACGGGCCGTAGAGGCACAGCCGCACTCGACAGACAAGGACGTCAGCATGTCGGCACTCAGCAACACCAACTGGTCCCGCCGGTCCCTCTTCCGGGCGGCAGCGGGCATGGCCGCCGCCGGCACGCTGGCGGCGTGCGGCAGCAACAACGGCAGAGGCGGCGGCAGCGGGTCGGGCACCCAGCTCACCCAGTACTTCCACGCCTACGGCGAGGCGGGGACCGAGCAGGCCCTCAAGCGTTACGCGGCGGCGTACAAGAAGGCCGACGTGAGCACCAACTGGATCACGGGCAACAACTTCGAGTCCGCGCTCTTCGCGTCCCTGCTCACCAAGAAGGCGCCCGACGTCTTCGAGTTCCACCCGCAGCTCCAGCTCGTCAAGAGCGGCCAGGTGGCGGACCTGAGCGACATCATCGACCCGGTCAAGGACGACTTCAACCCGAACGACATCAACTCCCACACGGTCGACGGGAAGATCTACGGGATCCGGATGATCGACGACCCGCAGTTCTTCTACTACCGCAAGTCGATGCTGGAGAAGGCCAAGGTCGAGGTGCCGACCACCCTCGACGAGCTGATAGAGGCCGCCGCCAAGCTCACCACCAGCAAGGTCAAGGGCGTCTTCCTCGGCAACGACTTCAGCGCGATCCAGAACCCCATCATCTGGTCCGCCGGCGCCGACACCATCAACGACAAGAACGAGATCGCCTACCACACGGACGGCGTCGTCGGAGGCCTCAAGCAGCTTCGCCAGCTGTTCACCAGCGGCAACGTGCTCCTGGACGCCCCGACCGACTTCTGGGACCCGTCCTCGCTCAACCAGGGCCTGTGCGCCATCCAGTGGGGCGGCATGTGGTCCATGCCGGCCATGCAGCAGGCCCTCGGCGACGACCTCGGCATCTTCCCGTTCCCGAAGATCGGCAGCGCCGGCAAGCTGTCCGTCTACAACGGCGGCTGGTCGATCTTCGTCAACGCCAAGGGCAAGAACGTCGACGCGGCCAAGGAGTACGTCAAGTGGCTGTGGATCGACCAGAAGCAGTACCAGGAGGACTGGGCGACCTCGTACGGCTTCCACATCCCGCCGCGCACCTCGATCGCCGGCGGGGCCACCAAGCTCAAGTCCGGCCTGGCCGCCGAGGGCGTGAAGCTCTTCACCGACTACGGCCACTTCGACAACATCGCCTACGACCAGACCATGCAGACCGCGTTCGCCGACGTGATCGCCTCCTCCGTCCGCAAGAACGGCGACCCCGAGGCGGCGCTCGACACCTGCGACAAGAAGGTCAACGTCGAGCTCAAGAAGCTGTTCGGATAGGCCACCGGGAAGACCACGACATGTCGACCACCACCACACGCGGGGTCGCCCAGCCCGCCCCGGCCAAGGCCTCCCCGGCCCGGCCGCGGCGGGGCCTGCGGGGCAACCCGACCGTGAACTTCTGGCTCTTCACCGGGCCCTTCCTCATCGGCCTGGCGATCTTCGTCATCGTGCCGATCGGCTGGAGCATCTGGCTCAGCTTCTTCGACGCCCGCTACACCGTCACACCGAGCCATTTCATCGGCCTCGACAACTACAAGCAGATCCTCACCAACAGCGGCTTCCCCGACTCGCTGCTGACGTTCACCGTGTTCGCCGCGTTCATCGTGCCGACCACCTGGGCGCTGTCGCTCGGGCTCGCGCTGCTCGTGAACCAGCTGCGGTTCATGCGGGCGTTCTTCCGGTCGGTGTTCTTCCTGCCGACCGCCGTCTCGTACGTGGCCGCCGCCCTGATCTGGAAGATGTCCATCTTCAGCGGCGTCCGCTTCGGACTCGCGAACACGGTCATCGGCTGGTTCGGCGCCGACACCGTCGCCTGGATGTCCAACCCCACTCCGCCCTGGTACTGGCTGGTCATCGTGACCCTGCGGCTGTGGATCCAGTCGGGCTTCTACATGATCCTGTTCCTGGCTGCGCTCCAGAACATCCCGGCCGAGCTGTACGAGGCCGCCGCCATCGACGGCGCCAAGCGGGGCTGGCAGACCTTCCGGTACATCACGCTGCCGCAGCTGCGCGCCACCTCGACCGCGGTGATCCTGCTGCTGCTCATCGCCGCCTACCAGGCGTTCGACGAGTTCTTCAACATCGTCGGACAGAAGGCGACCTGGGCGCAGACGCCGCTCATGGAGCTCTACAAGACGGCCCTCGGCACCAGCCAGGACTACGGCGCGGGCAGCGCCGGCGCGGTCATCCTGTCGCTGCTCATCTGCCTCGTCACCCTGGTCCAGGGCAAGTTCATGGGATTCGGAAGGGGGGATGAGTCCAAGTGACCACCACCGCACCTCGGGTCGGCAAGCGACGCAGGAAGGACGGAGGCGTCCTCGGCAACGCGGGGCTGTACGTCGCCGTCGGCATCGCCGCCCTGCTCTTCCTGATCCCCTTCTATCTGATCCTCCGCAACGCGCTCTCCACGGACCTGGAGATCACCGGCGAGAACTGGAAGCTGCTGCCCTCCTTCCAGTGGGGCAACATCTCCGAGCTGTTCGACGACCCCACGGTCGAGTTCGGCCACTCCATGGTGAACTCGCTGGTCGTCGCCGTCCTGACCACGGTCGGCACGCTCCTGGTGTGCTCCCTGGCCGGCTACGGCCTGGCCCGCATCCCGTACCGGCACGCCAACAAGGTCTTCTACGCGGTCCTGGCGACCCTGATGGTCCCCACGGCCGTCACCTTCGTGCCCAGCTTCGTGCTGGTCTCGTCACTCGGCTGGGTGGACACCTACCGCGGTCTGATCATCCCGGGCCTCTTCAGTGGTTTCACCTGCTTCCTTTTCCGGCAGTACTTCCTCGGATTCCCGAAGGAGCTGGAGGAGGCGGCACGTGTGGACGGGCTCGGCTATTGGGGCGCGTACTGGCGGATCGTCGTACCCAACTCGCTGAACTTCTTCGCGGCGATCGCCACGATCACTTTCATCAGCGCCTGGAACTCCTTCCTGTGGCCGCTGGTCATCGGCCAGGACCCGAGCTCCTGGACCGTGCAGATCGCGCTCTCCTCCTTCATGACCAACCAGACCGTCAACTTCCATCTGATCTTCATGGCCACCGCCATCTCCATCCTGCCCCTGGTGTTCGTGTTCCTCTTCCTCCAGCGCTGGCTGGTCCAGGGGATCGCGCAGACCGGCATCAAGGGCTGACCCGCCTCGAAAGACCTGGAGACCGATGTCTTTCCGCTCTGCCACGGCCGTCGACCACGTCGAGGACGTCTCACCGGGCTCCGGGGCCCTGCCGCCCCGCGCCTGGTACCCCGCCTCGGACGCCGCGTCCCTCTCTCTGAACGGTGGTTGGCGCTTCCGGCTGTCGCCCACGGCCGACGCCGAGGACGACTCGTTCGCCGAGCCGGGGTACGACGCCGGCGGCTGGGCGGAGGTCTCGGTCCCGGGGCACTGGGTGCTCCAGGGGCATGGCGCACCGATCTACACGAACCACCTCTACCCGTTCCCGGTCGACCCGCCGAAGGTCCCGACCGAGAACCCCACCGGTGACCACCTGCGGTTCTTCGACCTGCCCGAGGGCTGGGACCTCGCGGACGCCGGGACGGTGCTGCGCTTCGACGGCGTCGAGTCCTGCGCCCGGGTGTGGCTGAACGGCACGGACATCGGCGAGTTCAAGGGCTCCCGGCTGCCGCACGAGTTCGCGGTCGGTCATCTGCTCAGGCCGGCCGGCAATGTGCTCGCCGTCCGCGTCCACCAGTGGTCGGCCGGCTCCTACCTGGAGGACCAGGACCAGTGGTGGCTGCCCGGCATCTTCCGGGACGTGACGCTGCTGCACCGCCCGGCCGGCAGCGTCCTCGACTTCTTCGTGCACGCCTCCTACGACCATGTCACCGGCGCGGGCACGCTGCGCGTCGACTCCGACGCGGACGGCAGGGTCACCGTGCCGGAGCTGGGCATCGACATCGCCACCGGGGAGCCGGCGACCGTCCCGGTCGAGGCGTGGACGGCGGAGACGCCGAGGCTGTACGACGGGGTGCTGGCCACCGAGGGCGAGCGGGTGCCGCTGCGCATCGGCTTCCGGACGGTGGAACTGGCCGACGGGCTGATCAAGGTCAACGGCCGGCCCGTCCTCTTCAAGGGCGTCAACCGGCACGAGTGGCACCCCGAGCGGGGCCGCGCCCTCGACCTGGAGACGATGCGCGCGGACGTGCTGCTGATGAAGCGGCACAACATCAACGCGGTCCGCACCTCCCACTACCCGCCGCACCCGGCCTTCCTCGACCTGTGCGACGAGTACGGCCTGTGGGTGATCGACGAGTGCGACCTGGAGACCCACGGCTTCACCGAGCAGGCCTGGCGGGACAACCCGGTCGACGACGACCGCTGGACCCCGGCCCTGCTCGACCGGGCCGCCCGGATGGTCGAGCGTGACAAGAACCATCCGTCGGTGGTCATCTGGTCCCTGGGCAACGAGGCCGGCACCGGCCGCGGGCTGACCGCGATGGCCGAGTGGATCCACGGCCGGGACACGTCGCGGCTCGTGCACTACGAAGGCGACATCGACTGCCGCGACACGGACGTGTATGCGCGGATGTACGCCGACCACGCCGAGGTCGAGCGGATCGGCCGGGGTCTGGACGGCGGCACCCACAGGCGCCGTCAACTCCCCTTCATCCTCTGCGAGTACGGGCATGCGATGGGCAACGGCCCCGGTGGCCTCGCCGACTACCAGCGGATCTTCGAGTCGTACGACCGGCTCCAGGGCGGCTTCATCTGGGAGTGGATCGACCACGGCATCAAGGACGACCGCTACGGCTACGCGTACGGCGGCGACTTCGGCGAGGAGCTGCACGACGGGAACTTCGTCTGCGACGGACTGGTCTTCCCCGACCGGGAGCCCTCCCCCGGGCTGGTGGAGTACAAGAAGGTGATCGAGCCCGTCCGGATCGAGGGCGACGCCGCAGCCGGGACCGTACGCCTCACCAACAAGTACGACTTCGCCGATCTGTCGGCGCTGGACTTCGAGTGGTCGTACCAGGTCGGCGGCGAGACCGTCGAGTCGGGCAGTCTGGCCGTACCGGCCCTGGCGCCCGGCGAGTCTGCGGAGGTGAAGCTGCCGGAGCCGCCGGTCGCCACCGGCAGCGGCGAGACCCAGTGGACGGTACGGGCCCTGCTGGCGGCGGACACCGCCTGGGGACCGCGCGGCCATGTGGTGGCCTGGGGTCAGTTCCCCGTCTCGGGACGGCAGTTGACGTCCTTCGCCGCCTCCGCCGGACCGGTGGGGTCCGCCGGCGGGCTGATCACCCTCGGCCCGGCCGCCTTCGACGGGCGCAGCGGCGCGCTGAAGAGCATCGGCTCGGTGCCGGTGACCGGAGTGCGTCTGGACGTGTGGCGGGCGACGACCGACAACGACGACGGCGCCGCCTGGCAGAGCGACATCCGCTACGGCGCCCTGTGGCGGAAGTTCGGTCTGCACCGCATGCGGCACCGCCTGGACGCGGTGGAGCCGGCCGGCGACGCCCTGACCGTGCGCACCCGGGTGGCGCCCGCCGCCTGGGAGTTCGGGCTGGTGACGGTCTACCGCTGGACCACGGACGGCAGCCGCCTCCGGCTCACCGTCTCCGTGACCCCCGACGGCGACTGGACGGTGCCGCTGCCCCGGCTCGGCATCCGCTTCGGGCTGTCGGCGGCCGACCGGGTGCGGTGGTTCGGCGGCGGGCCGGGCGAGGCCTATCCGGACACCAAGACGGCGTCTGTAGTGGGCCGTTGGCAGTCGACCGTGGACGACATGCAGACGCCGTATCTCCGCCCGCAGGAGAACGGCGCCCGCGCGGACGTCCGTTGGGCGGAGATCGGCGGCCTGCGGATCGAGGGCGACCCGGAGTTCTGGTTCACGGCCCGGCGCTGGACCACCGAGCAGCTGGACGCGGCGGCCCACCGTACCGACCTGGTCGCAGGTGACACTGTCTGGGTCGACCTGGACCACGGCCAGCACGGCATCGGCTCGCAGTCCTGCGGCCCGGGCGTCCTGCCGCAGTACCAACTCCACGCCGGACCGGCCGAGTTCTCCTTCGTGTTCGCGGACATCGGCTGACCCGGCACGCGGTCACCCTCCGTGGCCCGGCCCGCAGCGGTACAGCGTGTAGCCCGACACGTGCACCGGCCCGCAATGGCCGATGACCCAGCGGACCAGGGCCCGGCCCGGGGTCTTGGCGCCCCGGGCCCGGTGGGTGAGGTCGGCCGCGGAGAGCAGGACGTAGCGGAGCCGGCCGGTGTCGATCAGGTGGTGGAAGGTGCCGGGCGCGGGGTACGGCACATGGGCGGTGAAGCCGCCGAGCGGGAGGATGGAGGCGTTGTCCGAGAGGATGTACGGCGCCGCCATCTGCCAGCGGGGCACGGCCGCCAGGTAGCGGGCGCCGTCGCGGTGGGCGGTGAGGTAGGCGAGGACGCGCTGCTGGGCCGGGGTCAGGGCGGAGGCGCCGTTGCGGGTGGCGATGCTGCCCGGGCCGATCCGGCCGAAGCCGCCGGGCTGGTTGTAGCGCAGGGAGGTCGCGGACGCGGACCAGACGGCGGGGACGACCAGGACCGCCGCGAGGGCGACGGCCAGGGCGGTCCTGCGCGGACGTGACCCGCCGACGGCGAAGAGGACCAGCGCCGGCAGGGCCAGGACCGCGGCGACACCGACCGACCAGGTGAAGAAGCCCGGGTAGTACAGGGTGAGGGCCGCGCACCAGCCGACGTTGACGGCGAGGACCGCGCACAGCACGCTCCGGTGCCGCACCCGGGTCACGGCCGTCGCGGCCAGGGCCGACAGGCCGACCGCCACCACACCCATGTAATAGGTGTGTCCGGTCACGCTGCCGAAGCTGAAGACCAGGAAGAACGTCACCAGCCAGACGCCCCACAGCAGGTACCCGGCCAGGAAGGGATCGGTGCGCTGCGGGCGGCGGCGCCAGAGCACGACCAGCCCGGCGGTCAGGCCCAGCGCCGCCAGCGGGTACAGCCAGCCCGTCTGACTGGCCAGCCCGGGGCTGAACATCTTCCAGACGCTGTCCCCCATCCCCGCCGACGCCCTGCCGTGCGCTCGGGCGGCGACGATGCTCCCGGTGCCGGCCGCGTCGACGCCCAGCGCCTGGAAGCGGGTCAGGAAGTTGTAGCCGACGACCAGGGCGATCGGCGAGTTGTCGGTCGTGCCGTCGAGGTAGGGACGGGCGGCGGCCGGGGTGAGGCCGGCGGCCAGCATCCAGGACAGGGACACCGCCAGCATGACCGCCCCGGACACGGCGAGGTCCCGGATCCGGCGGCGCAACGTGGTCGGAGCGGCCACCAGATAGGTCACGGCCAGCGCGGGCAGCACCGCCCAGGCCTCCAGCATCTTGCACTGGAAGGCCACCCCCACCCAGACGCCCGCCAGGACGAGGGTGCGCAGCCGGGCACGGGCGGTGGCCCGCTGGGTGGCCTCGGCGGCCAGCAGCAACAGCAGGACGAACGGCGCGTCCTCGGTGACCGACCGGCCGAGGCCCACGGTCACCGGGGTGAGCGTGAGGAAGGCGGCGGCCAGCAGCCCGGCCGTCACACCGGCCCAGCGCCGCACCACCACGTGGAGCAGGACCACCGAGGCCACGCCTTCCAGGGCCTGCGGGACCACCAGGGACCAGGGGTGGAAGCCGAGGACCAGCGCCGACAGGGCCTGCGGCCACAGGAAGCCGGGCAGCTTGTCCAGAGTGATGGAGTTGCCCGGGTCGAAGGAGCCGTAGAGGAAGGCGACCGGGTTGTCGGTCATGCTGCGGACCGCGCTCGCGTAGAAGGCGTGGTACGCGCTGTGCCAGATGCCCCAGAAGAAGAGCAGGGCGGCGACGGTGGCGATGCCGGCGAGGATCGGGCGCTCGTAGCGCTGGGTGCGGCTCCGCGCCCGGGTCGGCGGGGGCGGCGGCCCCTCGGCACGGACGAGCGGCTCGGCGCTGACAGGGCTCGGCATCGCGGACGGCCTCCAGGATTCCCGGTATCCAGGACTTCCAGAACGCCCTGGACTTCTACGGCCTCTAGGACGACTGGATCTCGACGAACGTCACATCCGGAATGTCAAGGAACATTCAGGATGTTCGTGAGTATCGGTCGTGGAAGCTGTAAGGATCCTGAACCCTGCCTGTATCTCACCTGCCTCTCACTGCAAGCTCACCCGGCACCGGCACCGGCACCGGCACCGGCTCAGCGGGCCGGCCGGCCGGCGTGCTGGGCCGCGAGGCGCACCGGGGCGTTCTGGGCGCCGTATCCGCGATATCCGGGGTCCCGCTCGACGAGTTCGAAGAACACCCGTCCGACGGTCCGTGTGTAGCAGTGCCGGAAGACACCGCCGGCGTCACGGTCGTAGAGGATGCCGAGGTCGCGGTACGTCTCCAGCTCCCCGTCGGCGAACTCGTACCGGGCGGCGAGGTCGTCGTGGTAGTTGGCGGGGATGGGCAGCAGACCGCCACCGGCAGCGCGGAAGGCACGGGCGGCGGCGACCACGTCCTCGACGGCCAGGGCGATGTGCTGGGCGTGCAGGGTGTCGTCGGCCGGGGCCGCGCCGACCCCGAGGGCGATCCGGACGCTGCCGTCGGCGTTGGTGACGGCACGGGAGCGCAGCAGCCCGTAGGGGTCGGCGACGTCGACGCTCTCCTGGGCGTGCAGGCCGAGGACGCTGCGGTGGAAGAGGGCCGCCTCGTCGTACTGGTGCCAGGGCTGGACGAGCGCGAGGTGGTCGATGCGCGCCGCAGCCGACCCCGGTTCGTGCGGCACATCTGCGAAGTCGGCGCGCCAGTCCGGGAGTTCAGGATCTCGGCCGGTGGCGCAGAAGAACAGTTCCGTGCCGTCGGGGGCGGCGACCGCGTCGAGCGGGGCGTCCTCGGGGGCGCGGCGGCGGGGCAGCACGGGGGCGAGCAGGGCCTCGGCGCGGCGGGCGGCGGCCCGCGGGTCCGGTGACTCCAGGCCGATCGCGGCGAGCCCGGTACCGTCGCGGCGGGCGGCCGGACCCGTGTTCACCAGGATCCGGGCCTCGCCCTGCTCCCACAGATCGACGGGCTTGCTCCGATGACGCGCGGTCCGGGCGAAGCCGAGCGCGCCGAGCAGCGCCGAGACGGGTTCGGCGTCCGGCGTGACGAGTTCGGCGAAGGCGACTCCCGTCGGCACCACCGGCGCGGGCAACTCCCCCACCCCGAGGGCCTCTTGCAGCACCAGCAGCGAACGGTGCGCGTCGACCGCGGTGGGACCGGCCTCGGCCTGCCGGAAGACGTCGTTGAAGACTTCGAGGGAGAGCGGCCCGTCGTACCCCGTGCGCAGCACGTGCCCCACGAGCCCGGCGACGTCGAACCCGCCCTGCCCCGGGAAGCACCGGTAGTGCCGGCTCCACTGGAGCACGTCCATGGCGAGCAGCGGGGCATCGGCGAGCTGGAGGAAGAAGATCTTCGCACCGGGGATGTCCTCGATGCCCTTGGGATCGGACCCCCGGGAGAGGATGTGAAAGCTGTCGAGGCAGGTGCCGAGGGCGGGATGACCGGCCGCCTCGACGATCCGCCAGGCATGGTCGTACGTACTGACGTGCCGCCCCCAGGCGAGCGCTTCGTAGGCGACACGGATGCCGAAGTCCTGGGCGAGCGCCGACAGTTGGAAAAGCTGCTCGGCCGCGAGATCGTCGTCGTCGATCGCGAGCGGCGAGACGGAGGAGCAGACGAGAACGGTGTCGGCCCCCAACTCCCGCATCAGCTCGAACTTGTGCCGGGCGCGGCGGAGGTTGCGCGCGAACTCGTCATCGGGGACGGCTTCGATGTCGCGCATGGGCTGATAGAGATCGACGGACAGCCCCAGATCCGCACACCGAGCCCGTATCTCACGGGGCGAGAGCGGACTGGCTAGCAGATCGTTCTCGAAGATCTCAACGCCGTCGAACCCGGCCCGGGAGGCTGCGGTGAGCTTTTCGGTGAGAGACCCACTGAGCGAGACAGTAGCGATGGAAGTACGCATGACCTTTTCCCTTACGTGCACTGCACTTACCTAGGGGCGCGGGGCTGTATCGATTTGCGGCTGCCGCCGCGTGGGCGCGACCAGCCACAACGGACCCGCACAGGTCACACAACATTCCGCTCCACGAACCCGGCCAACTCCCCGATGTCCGCAAGCATCCGAGCACCGTCGGGCTCCCTCCCCGTGAACAACCGAAACGCATCCGCCGCCTGGAACCCGGCCATCCCACCCCCGTCGAGCACAGCGCACCCCGCCGCCCGGGCAACCCGCAACAGCTCGGTCTCCAGCGGCCGGTACACCACCTCGGCCACCCACAACCCGGGATGCAGCAGCTCGGCCGGCAACGGCAGCCCCGGATGCGCCGCCATCCCCGTCGGCGTCGCATGCACCAGCCCGTCGGCGCCCTTGAGCACCTCCGCCAGCCGGTCCGGTGTCCCGGCCTCCGCGCGCCCCGCGCCGAAGTGCCGGTTCAGCGAGCCCGCGAGATCTGCGGCCCGGTCGGCGAGCGCGTCCACGACAGTGACCCGCTCGGCCCCCAGCGTGAGCGTCGCGTGCGCGACTGCGGCCCCGGCGCCCCCGGCACCGAGCTGTACGACCCTCTCCAGCGGAGCGTCCCGCAGCCCGCGCGCGAACGACGCCGCGAACCCGGTCACGTCCGTGTTGTGGCCGACGGCCCTTCCGTCGGCCTCGAAGACCACCGTGTTGACCGCGCCGAGCGCCTCGGCCTGCGGGGCGAGCGCGTCCAGGTGCTCGATGACCAGCTGCTTGCAGGGGTGCGTGATGTTCAGCCCGTCGAAGCCGAGGTTCCGCGCGGCCCGCACCAGTTCCCCCACGGCCTTGGGTGGAACGCCGAGCACGTCGATATCGATCAGCCGGTACAGGTACCGCAGCCCCTGCCGGTCGGCCTCGCGCTCGTGCAGGGCCGGGCTGAGCGACGGTCCGATGCCGGAGCCGATCAGGCCGACGAGAAACGAGTCCTTGGCCACGGGGACCTCCTAAGCACACCGCTAATGTACGAACTAGTACGTTAGCTATATCAGCCCGGACCGCCCCCCGGGAAGACCCCGGCCGCGGCCCCCGCCCCGCCTTCTAGAATCTGGCGCACCGGCCGCACTCCCGAAGGAACCCGATGACCAGCGTCGACGAACCGGCACAGACCAACGGGCGGCTCCGTGACGCCGCCCGCACCCAGGCCGAGATCCTCGACGTGGCCACCCAGGAGTTCGCCCGGGCCGGCTACGACGGGGCCCGCGTCGATGAGATCGCGGCCCGCACCCGCACCACGAAGCGGATGATCTACTACTACTTCGGCGGCAAGGAGCAGCTGTTCACAGCGGTCCTGGAGCGCGCTTACGGGTTGATCCGCGAGGCCGAGCAGCAGCTGGACGTCGAGCACCTGGACCCGGTCGCGGCGATCCGCCGGCTCGCCGAGCTGACCTTCGACCACCACGAGCAGCATCCGGACTTCATCCGCCTGGTCAGCATCGAGAACATCCACGGCGCCCAGCACATCGCGGCCTCCGCGAAGCTCGGCAGGATCGGCTCGCCGGCTCTTGAGGTGATCCGCCGGATCCTGGCCGCCGGGCAGGAGTCCGGCCTGTTCACGGCCGATGTCGACGCCGTCGACCTGCACGCGATGATCAGCTCGTTCTGCTTCTTCCGGGTGGCGAACCGGCACACCTTCGGCGTCCTCTTCGGCCGTGACCTGGTGGACCCGGCGCAGCGCGCGCACTACCGGGCCATGCTCGGCGACATGGTGATCGCGTACCTCACCGCGGAGCGCGCGGCGGACTGACCGCCGCAGGGAGAGGACGGGCTCAGCCGGGGCGGAGAACGGCCGCGGGCGAACGGGACCGGCATGACCTCTTGACACCGGGGAAACGCGGGCGCAACATCCGTACCCATCGCGACTAACTACCCAGTGGGTTAATTAGCACCCGCCCTCTGGTCCGCCGACCCCGTCATCCCTGGGATCCGGCTCTCTCCCCCTCCGCTCACTCCGCTTACGTTGGAGTTCCCCGAAGGAGCACCGCCGTGTCCGTCCCCGCCCAGTCCGCCGCCACCGCCGTACCACCCGGTGGCCAGCCGAGGAAGGCCGCCCTGGCCGCCTGGATCGGCAGCGCCCTGGAGTACTACGACTTCTTCATCTACGGCAGCGCGGCCGCGCTGATCTTCCCGAAGGTCTTCTTCGACGAGTCGGACCCGGCCACCGCGACCCTGCTCTCGCTGGCCACGTTCGGTGTGGCGTACGCGGCCCGCCCGGTCGGCGCGCTGTTCCTCGGGCACTTCGGGGACCGGATCGGCCGCAAGAAGGTCATGGTCTTCACGCTGCTGCTGATGGGCCTGTCGACGTTCCTGATCGGCTGTCTGCCGACCCGCGCCCAGGTGGGGGGCCTGGCCCCGGTGCTGCTGGTGCTGTGCCGGGTGCTCCAGGGCATCTCGGCGGCGGGCGAGCAGGCCAGCGCGAGCTCCATGAGCCTCGAACACGCGCCGCCGAACCGGCGGGGCTTCTTCACCAGCTTCACGCTCAGCGGCACCCAGGGCGGCCAGCTGATCGCCACCCTGGTCTTCATCGCGGTCTCCCAGCTGCCCGAGGACCAGCTGATGTCCTGGGGCTGGCGGGTGCCGTTCTGGCTGAGTGTCGCGGTGGCCGTGGCCGGCTGGTTCATCCGGCGCAGACTCCAGGAGACCCCGGCCTTCGCCCGGCAGGCGGCGGGCGAAGGGGTCGTACGGCTGCCGCTGGTGACGCTGGTGCGGCACCACTGGGCGGACGTGCTGCGGGTGATCGGGGGCGCCCTGATCGCCTCGGTGAGCACGATCTTCACGGTGTGGGCGCTGGCGTACGCGACGAGCGACTCGGTCGGGATGTCCAAGACGTCGATGCTGTGGGTGGGCGCGCTGGCGAACCTGGTGGCGCTGGGCGCGATCCCGGCGTGGGCGACGCTGTCGGACCGGATCGGCCGGCGCCCGGTGTACCTGATCGGCGCGGTGGGCAGCGCGGTGGCGATGTCCGGCTACCTGTGGGCGATCTCCACCGGCTCCTACCCGCTGATCATGCTTCTCGGGGTCGTCGCCTTCGGTGTCGTCTACAGCGCGGCGAACGGTGTCTGGCCGTCCTTCTACGGCGAGATGTTCTCGACCCGGGTACGGCTGTCCGGCATGGCGATCGGAACCCAGATCGGGTTCGCCGTGGCCGGGTTCGCGGTGACCTTCGCGGCGCAAATCGCGGGTCCGGGCGGCGACGACTGGTCGGCGGTGGCCCTGTTCACGGCGGCGCTGTGCGTGCCTCCGGTCATCGCCGCCCTCACGGCACGCGAGACCCACACCCTGGCCACGGAGGACCTCGGGTCACACACCCTCCGGGACACATCCCGGCCGGAGACCGTGACGGCCTGAGCCGGTGGCGCGAGGAGCAGCGGGCACACGTCCGCCCGGGCCGGCGCCCGGGCGGACGGTGGCCGTCACCCTGCGGCGGTCTCCCGGATCAGCGGCTCGAACTCCCGCCGTACGTAGGCGTCGAACGGCTCCGCCAGCGCCCCGTCGATCACGCGCCGCACCTGGTACTGCGCAGCCAGCTCCTTGATCGCGGCACGGGAGTCGGGGCCCACGCCCCCGCCGATGACCAGCACCCCGAACTCCGCGGTCTCCAGCAGCTTCCGGGCCTCCTCGTCGGTGCTCACTCCCTCCGCGTCGAATCCGTCCGCGCGCAGCGCGTCCAGCACGGCCGTCACCCTGGCGGGCGTCCTTCCGAGCACCAGCGTCCTCATGACCGTTCCCCTCCCCTGCATCGGCGTCAGCGCGTTCGACTCTAGAACCTCAAGCGGACTTGAGATCAAGCGCTCCCCGAGTCCGGCCGAAGGAGATTTGGCCCCGCGCCGTTCACACCCTGGACATAAGCGGTGACCTGCGAGGATGCCGTTCGGTGCGATCGTGGGCCGTAGGCCGCCGAGCGCTCTCTCCAGCGCGGGCGCGCGCCTTCTCCCGGTCGACCGGCACCGGGTCCGACAACCTCGAGCAACGGCGGGGAACCGATGAGCCCGAGCACAGCCGACCGTCCCGAACAGACCGTCACCGAAGGCGATGCCGAGAGCGCGGCCGGGGCCAAGCCGCTGCTCGACACCCCGCAGACCGCCGCGGCGGGCATCGCGATGTGGATCTTCGTGGTCGGCCCGCTGATCTGCCTGGTCGTCGCGGTGCCGCTGGTGTGGGGGCGGGGCCTGTCCGCGCTGGACGTCGCCATGGCCCTGGTCGCCTACCTGGTGTCCGGCTTCGGCCTCACCGTCGGCTACCACCGCCTCTTCACGCACCGCTCGTTCAAGGCGAAGCGGGGGCTGCGCATCGCCCTGGCCGTCGCGGGCTCGCTGGGGGTGGAGGGCTCGCCGGTGCAATGGGTGGCGAACCACCGCCGCCACCACGCCTTCGCCGACCGCGAAGGCGACCCGCACTCGCCCTGGCGCTTCGGCACCGACACGCGCGCGCTGCTCAAGGGGCTGCTCCACGCGCACATCGGATGGATGCTCAAGCGTGAACTGAGCAACCGGGCCAGGTTCGCGCCCGACATCGCCGCCGATCGCGACCTGCGAGTCGTCGGCCGGCTCTTCGGGCCGCTGACCGTCCTCTCGCTCCTGGCCCCCGCCCTGGTCGGCGGGCTGGTCACCGGCACCTGGGCCGGCGCGCTGACCGGGTTCTTCTGGGCCGGCGTGATGCGGATGGCGCTGCTGCACCACGTCACCTGGTCGGTGAACTCGGTCTGCCACGTCGCGGGCAGGCGCCCGTTCGCCAGCCGGGACAAGGCCACCAACTTCTGGCCGCTCGCCGTGCTGTCCTTCGGCGAGAGCTGGCACAACTCGCATCACGCCGACCCCACCGGCGCGCGCCACGGTGTGCTGCCGGGCCAGATCGACCCGTCGGCACGTCTGATCCGGATCTTCGAGAAGCTCGGCTGGGCCTACGACGTCCGCTGGCCGAGCGCGGACCGTCTCGGCGCCCGGTTGCTGCCCGAGCCGGCCGGCCGGCAGGAGTCGGCAGCCTGACGCCCCCCGGACCGCCGCGATCGGGGCGGTCATGCGGCTGCCGGCCACCGCTCGTCGAGGAGGTACGGGACCTGTCCTCGACGAGCGGCAGCCTGGCCGACGCCACCTACCGTCCGGTGCCGGCCCGACGGCCCGGCCTCACTTCAGGTGCCGGCCGAAGAACCGGCTCGCGTCCTCCCCCTCGAACCACGGGGTGCCGGTGTGTCCGCCCAGATTGGCGTGCAGGGTCTTCTCCTTGGTGCCGAAGGCGTCGAACAGGTCCAGGGCCCGCTGCCGGGGGTTCCCTTCGTCGTCCCACTGCAGCAGCATCAGCAGCGGAACGGTGACCTGCCGGGCCTCCTCGCGCTGGGCGCGGGGCACGAAGCCCCCGGCGAAGAAACCGGCGGCCGCGATGCGCGGTTCGACCGCCGCAAGGCGGATGCCGAGGGCCATCCACCCCGAGTACCCGACCGGGCCGCCGATCCCGGGCAGCGCGAGGAGGGCGTCCAGGGTGGTCCGCCACTCCGGGACCGCCTTTTCGACCAGCGGGCCGACGAGGGACTCGAAGATCTCGTCGACCGGCTCGCCGGCCTGCATCGCCCGGCGGAGGCCGGCGCGGGCCTGCTCGTCGGCGGCGGAACGGGGCCGGTCACCGCAGCCGGCGGCGTCGATGGTGGCCACCGCGTAGCCGTACGCCGCGGTGTGCCGGCCCCGGGCCACCAGCCGGGCCTGGCTCTTGGGCAGGCTGTTGTTGTGGGCCATCAGGATCAGCGGGGCCGGTGCGGCTGTGGAGTCAGGCGTCCACAGGGTGCCGGGGATCTCGCCGAGGGTGAATTCGCGTTCGAGGACGCCGTCGTCGAGGCGTTGCTCGGAAGTGAACTGCATGGTCGTGCCTTTCGGGAGTGCTCAGAGCGGCGCTCCCGGACGACCTAGCGTCCGACCGTGACCCCGGAGGGGAGCACCCATGTCGATACTGCGTTCACGGGTACCACCTCCTCGTTCTCTCGCACGGCCTCCGGAAAAGTAGCAGCGGTCGCCGTGGTCGGCCAACGGGTTTTCCACGACCGGTCACCCGGACACCAGCAGCTCCGTCCAGTCCTTGGCCACCCGCTCCAGCGAGAACCCCTCCCGTACCTGTTCGCGGGCCACCGCCCCGGCGGACTGCCAGTCCTCCTGTTCGGCGAGTCCGGCGATCGCGCCGGCCATCGCCTCCGGGGTGTCGTGGATCCAGCGCCGGTCGTAGATCTCGTCCGCGCCCGGCCACGGCAGCAGCGCCGGTACGGCGCCGGAGGCCATGCCCTCGGCCGGGGCGAGGTGGAAGCTCTCGTCGTCGCTGGTGGACAGCACATGGCCGATGCGGCGCAGCCAGTTGGGCACGTCGGGGCCGAACTGGTCGAAGACGACGGCCCCTTCGAGCAGTGGCGAGGTCTGCATCCGGCGCAGGATCGCCTCGTAGTGCTCGCGTTCCTCCGGCTTGTTCCAGATCCACCAGTACTCCCACGGCGGCTTGGACTTGACCGAGAGGTGCCAGCGCCGGTCGCGGGCGCGCAGTGCTTCGAGGACGTCGAGGCCGAGGTCGAGGCGTTTGCGGCTGGGTGCGATGCCGATCATGCCGAGGCGGTGGCGGGCGCCGGGCGCCTTGGGCCGGTCGAGCTGGTCGACGTCGACCCAGTTGCCGATCGTGGTGATCTTCGCGGCGGGCCAGCCGGTGCGGTCCCGGGTGGCGCGGGCGTAGTACGGGCTCACGCACACCACCCGGTCGACGGCGTCGATGTCGACCTGGCGCGGGTATCCGGCGTCGAGTTCGAAGCGGTGCAGACGCACGATCAGCCTGCTGCCGCGCCGCTTGTGGCGGCTGTACCAGATGGCCGCCGGGCCGCACCACTCGACGACCACCACGTCGGCCCAGTCGGCGAGTTCGCGGCTGGCGGCCGCGTCGTGCCGGGCGAGCGCGGGCCAGGCGTCGATCCGGACGTCGAGGCCGGGCAGCGCGCGGAGGTGGTCGAGGAGGCGGGTGAGGAACTTCAGGTCGTGGCCGGCGACGCCGACCCGCAGCGGGCGGGCCCGGGTGGCGACGGCGGCCGGTGCGGCAGGGAAGGCGCGGTCGAGGTGGCCGCGCCAGCGGGCCGCCGCGGCCTCCATGGTGTACTCCCGGGCGGCCGCCGCGCACCGGTCGGCGGCGAGGTGCCGGGCCGCGGTGTCGCGTACGGCGAGACAGACGGCGTCCGCCGCGTCCGCGAGGGTGGCGGTGCCCGGTACGAACAGGGGGTAGTCGGCGCCGAGCAGGGCCTCGTGGGCGGGGGTGCGGTTGAGTACGACGGGCAGGCCGAGGGAGCCGAACTCCAGGACCTTGGTGGAGAGTTCGAGGCTGGCATCGAGGGAGGCGTCGCGCCAGCCGAGGCCGAGGTCGCAGTCGGCGGCGAGGCGCATGGCCTCCTCGCGCGGCACTCCGCCGTGGTGGACGACCTCGGGGGTGGTGCGCAGCGCCTCGGCCATGGCGGTGTCGAAGCCGGGATGGCCAGGATCCTTGTGGATCTTGTCGCCGACGGCGTGCAGTTCGGTCCGGATACCGCGTTCGGCGAGCATCGCGGGCAGCCGGGTCATGGGCAGGGTGTTCCAGCGGGGCGCGAACTTGCCGGTGTAGACGAGGCGTACGGGATCGTGCAGGCCGCCCCGGGCCGGGACCGGGAAGCCGGGCTCGGGCACCGCGGGCGGGCAGAGCACGGACCGGCCGCAGGCCTCCGGCACCCAGGCCTCCAGGAAGCAGCGCAACTCCTCGGTCTGACAGAGGAGTTGCCGGGAGGCGGTGGCGATGCGGGCGAGGTCGGCGCGGGCCTCCTCGGTCATCTCGGCCGGGGACTGCGGGATGTCGGTGAGGTAGGCCCAGATCCGGCCGTCGAAGGCGCCGTCGCCGACGATCTGCTTCACCAGCCGCCGGCCGCGCAGCACCAGCAGGTCGCAGGGCTCCTCCGCGTCGAGCCGGGCGAGCAACTGCGAGGCCTGGAAGGGCGAAAGGGGGTGCGCGCCCTGGCCGGGGACGAGGTGTTCCTCGTACGGGCGGACCACGGTGACGCCGGGCAGTCCGGCCAGCGGGTCGGTCAGCCGGCCGGTCTCGACCGGGGCCTTGAGGACGAGGCGGGTCCGGCAGCCCGCGCGGGACAGCGCCTGGACCGTCGACTGGGCCCAGACGGCGGAGCCGTCGATGAGGTTGAGGTCCACGTCGCCGTAGACGAGCGCCCGGAGGGTGCGGGTCATGACGGTTCCTTTCCACGCACGGCGAACAGGCGGTGTCCGGCCCGCGACCAACCGTCCGGCGGGGTGCCGGAGTCCAGGAGCGAGCGGCGCACGAGCAGCGGGTGCAGGGCCGGTACGAAGGCGTAGTCGTCGGCGGCGGGGGTGTGGCCCACCGCGTCGGCGCCCGAGAACTCCTGGGCGCACAGCAGGTCGAGCAGCAGGGTGTCCGGGCGGTCCTCGGTCAGGTCCGTCCAGTCGGCGACCCAGGGTGCGGTGGGCGGTCCGGCGTGCACGGCGACCGAGGCGGCGGTGAGTTCGTCGAGGGCGAGGCCCGCCGGGTCGGCGACGATCACCTCGGCCGGCCGGTGCAGCTGGCCGAGTGCCTGGGCGACGAGCCGGGCCACGTCGGTGGCGTCCCGGGGCGCGGCGAGGACGGCGATCCGGCGCTCGGCGAGCGGGTCGGGGCCGCCGGTGAGCGCGGCGAGCCGGGCCAGCCGGACCCGGGTGCTGTCCTGCACGAAGACGTCCCGGAGCCGGTCCCGGCCGTCGGTGACCGGGTCGAGGCGGAAGAGCGCCGTCCCGGTGTCGCCGTCGAGGACGGTGTCCCAGGGCAGCAGGGACAGGCCCGGGGCGGACGATGCAGGGTCGTCCCGCCACAGCACGGCCGTGCGGCCCAGCCCCCGTGCCTGGGCGACCAGTTCGGCCAGCCGGCGGTCCAGGTCGGGGGCGAGTCCGGTGCCGGTGAGCGACCACGGGCCGTCATGAGCCGCGCAGGCGCTCAGCTGGACCAGGAAGACGTCCGGGTCGGTGCGCTCGACCAGCAGCCGCCCGTCGTGCGGCAGCACCCGGCTGACCACCGCGTCCGCCGCGAAGTCCTGGGCGGTGCCGTCGGTGAGCACGCCGGTGATCACCAGCCGGTCGCGGGGCGCCACGGACAGGGCACGGTGGGAGAGGTGGAAGCGGTCGTCGGCCTGCGGCTCCGGCGCGGTGGCGGCGGCGCGGGTCTGGGAGCCGGCCGGGCGGCCGCCCTCGGCCTTCCGCTGCCGCCACAGCCCGTACAGCTCCCCCGGCAGCCGGGCCGCGCGGCGCTTCGGCGACCGGGCCGCCGACACCAGCGCCTTGCCGACCCGCAGCGAGGTGGAGCCCTCCAGCATGGACACCCGCGCCTCCAGCACGCCGGTCCGCTCCCGGGCCCGGCGCAGCGCGGAGGAGAGCTGGTCCTTGTCCCGCAGGGCGGCGGCGAGCCGTTCGGCGAGACCGTCCTCGCGGGCGGTCTCCAGGGCGCGGGCGGTCTCCTCGGCGGCCCGCTCCAAGTCGATCAGGCGGGCCCGCTGGGAACGGGAGACGAAGTCGGCGAGGACGTACTCGTCGGCCATCCGGAGAGCGGTGGCGAAGCCGTCGGCCGGCAGCGGGTGGCCGAACCAGTCGTGCGGCGGCAGGAGTTCCTCCGTGCACGCGAACACCGCGCCGGAGTGCAGGTGGGTGTAGCCGAGCGAGGCCGCGTGCAGCACCTGGCAGCGGTGCGCCACCAGGGCGTCCAGGAGCCGGTGGTAGGGCAGGTCGGTGCCGGGATGGCCGAAGACGATCAGGCCGCGGCCGCCGGGCCGCATCCGTTCCAGTGCGGCCAGACAGTCCGCCTCCGCGCCGTGCAGGGCGGGGTCGGGACCGTAGCAGAGGAGCATCAGCTCCCCTGCGCCGACGGGTTCCCCGTGCCGCCGCAGCTCGACGCCGGGCGGCAGGTGCAGATAGGGGTCCAGACGCAGGCCGCCGCTCGTCGCGTCCACGACGGAGGTCACGTCGTCCAGGTGCGGGTGGAGCAGATCGGTCAGGCGCATCAGCGGGTCCTCGTGAAGACGTGGAAGCCGACCCGGTTCTCGCGGAAGCCGTAGGGCCGGAAGTGGGTGTGGCTCAGGCCCAGGGGATCGAGTTCCTCACGGTAGGCGGCGATCGGCCGGTGCAGGATGTAGTCGCCGCGCGGGACGGGCTCGTCGGTGTGCTCGTCGGTGACGATCAGCCGGCCGGTGATCCGGACGAGTGAGGCGAGGTTGCGCAGGCTCGCCGCCCACTGCGCGTCGTCCAGGACATGGAAGAGGACGTCCACGCAGAGCACCACGTCGTAGAGCCAGGGACTGCGCCACTCGTCGAGGCCGGCGACGGCGTAACGGGGGCCGCCGCCCTCGGCCTGCGCGTGGGTGACGGCCGCCTCGCTGGCGTCGAAGGCGTCGACGTGGTGGCCGCAGCGGGCGAGGGAGCGGGCGAAGTGCCCCTTGCCGCAGCCCGCGTCGAGGACGAAGAGCGGGGAGGCGGGGCTGGACAGGTCGCCGATCAGGGTGAGGAGCTGGCCGAGCCGGATCGCGTAGAAGATCTCGTTGCCGGGGCGGTCCAGGCCGATGTGGCCGCCGGAGGCGAGGTCGTCGCGTTCGCGGTGCCGGGTGTCCCAGTAGGTGAGGGGGGCTTCGGGGTAGGTACGGGTGGCGTCAGTCATGGCGCTCCAGCCACTCGGTGAGCACGCGGGCGATCCGGGGGCCGGCCTTGCCGTCCCACAGCGGCGGTCCCTCGGGGTCGGCCGCCGTCTGCCCGTCGAGGACCTTGCGCAGGGCGGGCACCAGTTCGCTGTGCCGGACCAGGCGGTTGGTGCCGTGGGTGACGGTGACGGGGCGTTCGGTCGTGGTGCGCAGCGTCAGGCAGGGCACGCCGAGCACGGTGGTCTCCTCCTGGACGCCGCCCGAGTCGGTGATCACGGCGGCGGCCCCGCGGACCAGGCCCATGAACTCGACGTAGCCGAGCGGTTCGAGGAGATGGATGCCGGGCGCGTCGGCGAGGCCCGCCCGACGCAGCGCCTCGCGGCCGCGCGGGTGCAGGGGGACGGCGAGGTCGAGGTGGCCGGCCGCCTCGGTGAGGGCGCGGGCGGCGGCCGCGGCGGCCTCGGGGTCGTCGACGTTGGCCGGGCGGTGCAGGGTGACCACGCCGTACCGCTCGGGCAGGGCGTGGGCGGCGCGGGCTGCGGCCGGGTCGAAATGCTCCAGATGGGTGAGCAGGGTGTCGATCATGGGGTTGCCGACGAAGTGCACCCGGCCCGGGTCGACGCCCTCGCGGGCGAGGTGCCCGACGGCTTCCGGGCTGGTCACGAAGAGCAGCTCGGCGAGCTGGTCGACCAGGCGCCGGTTGACCTCCTCCGGCATCGCCATGTCGAAGCTGCGCAGGCCCGCCTCGACATGGGCCACCGGGATGCCCAGCTTGGCGGCGACCAGGGCCGCGGCCAGGGTGGAGTTCACGTCGCCGTAGACGACGACCAGGGCCGGGGCGCGGGCCAGCAGCTCGCCCTCCAGGGCCACCAGCAGGTCGGCGGTCTGCCGGGCGTGGCTGCCGGAGCCGACGCCCAGGTCGGTGTCCGGGGCGGGCAGGCCCAGCTCCCGGAAGAAGATCTGCGACATCCGTTCGTCGTAGTGCTGACCCGTGTGCACCAGAACCTGGTCGTGCCCGGTCGCGCGCAGGGCGGCGACGACGGGCGCGGCCTTCACGAAGTTCGGCCTGGTCCCTACGACATGGAGTACGCGGCCGTTCATGTCGTACGTTCTCCGCTCTGTCGGCCTACCTTGGCGACATGGCCCGACGTCCGTCCCGGCACCTGCCGCGTGGTGTTCATCGCTTCCCCCGTGCAATCAGCTTGGCCGCATCCGTCGCCTGGGGCGAGTTGCGGCACGACCCCGCCCGGGCCGCGCTGCTCGGTGTACGGCTGCTGCCGGGGCGGGTGCGGAGCGGGCTGGAACCCGTCGAGAGACGGCTCGCCGCCCGGGCCCGCGCGGCCGGGCCCGCCGCCGTCCCGTCCGCCGCCCGGGTACCGGCGCCCGCCGGGCGGGCGGTGCGGCCCGAGCCGGGCCGGGTGCTCCATCTGGTCACCAACGGGCTGCCGTTCAAACACGCCGGGTACACCGTGCGCACCCAGGCCCTCGCCGAGGCCCAGCGGGTCGCCGGGCTCGATCCGCACGTGGTGACCCGTATCGGGTTCCCGGTGGCGCAGGGCGTCCTGGACGCCCGCCCGTTGCAGATCGTGAACGGGGTGCCGCAGCACCGGCTGCTGCCGTACGGGCTGCCCTACGGCCAGGGGCCGGTGCTGGCCCGCAACGCCGAGCTCGCCGGACGGCTTGTGGAGCGGCTGCGGCCGGCCGTGCTGCACGCGGCCACCGACCACGGCAACGGGCGGGTGGCGCTGGCCCTGCGGGAGACCTACGGGCTGCCGGTGGTGTACGAGGTGCGGGGCTTCCTGGAGGAGACCTGGCTGACCCAGGCGCCCGGCCGCAGTGCGGACGACCCGTCGTACCGCTCCCGGCGCGCCCTGGAGACGTACTGCATGCGCGGGGCCGATCTGGTGCTGACGCTGGGCGCGGCGATGAAGGCCGAGATCGTGGGCCGCGGGGTGCCCGAGGAGCGGGTCCTGATCGTGCCCAACGCGGCGGACGACGCCTTCCTCGCCCCGCCGCCGGACGGGGCGGACATGCGCGCCCGGCTCGGCATCGCGGCGGACGACTTCGTGGTGGGCACCGTGAGCAGCCTTACTCCACACGAGGGAATCTCCACATTGCTCCATGCGGGTGCCGAACTGCGCCGTCGGGGCGTACCGCTGCGGCTGCTGATCGTCGGTGACGGGCCCGAGCGCGGCAGGCTCCAGGCGCTGGCCGAGCGGCTCGGGCTCGGCGCCGGCGTCGCCCTGTTCCCCGGCCGCGTGCCGCACCGCCAAGTGCGCGCCTACCACGCCGTTCTCGATGTCTTCGCGGTGCCGCGCACCGACGAACGGGTCTGCCGTCTGGTCACCCCGCTGAAGCCGGTCGAGGCGATGGCGAGCGGTGTTCCGGTGGCGGCCAGCGATCTCACAGCCCTGCGCGAACTGGTGCAAGACGAAGTGAACGGACGGCTCATCCCTCCTGATTCAGCACAAGCTTGGGCAGAAGCTCTCGAAGGATTGCTTTACAGTCGAGAACGGCGGCATGAATGGGGAGCATCCGCCCGCGCGCTGGTGGCGCGTGAACGCACCTGGAAAAGGGTCGCTGCCACGACCCGAGAGGCGTATCGCGCTCTTGGATGTGTCTGAGACCCCGCGCCCGGAACCGCTCACCGTCCGGGCTCTTCGGATCCATACGGCATCTGCCGTTGCTGCCGTCGAGGGCGGAGTGAATCCCTATGCAGGTCGAAAAGGCCGTACCGCTCGGGGAATCGAGCGCATCGCTCGGGGATGAGGAACAGACCGACTGCTTCGAACTGGCCGTCATCGGACTCGGCTACGTCGGTCTCCCGCTCGCGCGGGAGGCGTCGCTGGTCGGCCTGAGAGTGGCCGGGCTCGACCTCGACCCACGGGTCGTGGAGGGCCTCAACGCCGGCCACTCCCATGTCGACGACGTCTCCGACGAGGACGTCGCCCGGATGCGGGCGGCCGGGTTCACCGCGTACACCGACGACAAGTGCCTGGCCCGCGCGCAGACCGTGGTGATCTGCGTGCCGACCCCGCTCAGCGAGGACGGCGGCCCCGATCTGAGCGCGGTGACCTCCGCGGCGCGGACGGTGGCGGGCAGGCTGCGCCCCGGACGGCTCGTCGTCCTGGAGTCGACCACCTATCCGGGCACCACCGAGGAGATCGTCAAACCGCTGCTGGAGGAGTCGGGGCTGCGGACCGGCGAGGACTTCGCACTGGCCTTCTCCCCGGAGCGCATCGACCCCGGCAACACCACCCACGGGCTGCGCGAGACACCCAAGGTGGTCGGCGGCTGCACCCCGGCGTGCGCGGCGAAGGCCGCCGCCTTCTACGGCAAGCTCGTCGACACGGTCGTGCAGGCCAAGGGCACCCGTGAGGCCGAGATGGCCAAGCTGCTCGAAAACACCTACCGGCACGTCAACATCGCCCTGGTCAACGAACTGGCCATCCTCTGCCGCGAGTTGCACGTCGACGTCTGGGACGCGATCCGCTGCGCCGGGACGAAGCCGTTCGGTTTCCAGCCCTTCCGGCCGAGCGCCGGGGTGGGCGGGCACTGCATCCCGATCGACCCCAACTACCTCTCCTACAAGGTGCGTTCGATCGGCTACGAGTTCCGGTTCGTGGAACTCGCCCGGGAGATCAACGCACACATGCCGGAGTACGTCGTCCGGCGCGCCCAGGACCTGCTCAACCACGAGGGCCGCGCGCTGCACGGCTCCCGGGTGCTGCTCCTCGGCGTCACCTACAAGCCGGACGTCGCCGACCAGCGCGAGGCGCCGGCGGTGCCGGTGGCCCGGCTGCTGCGGGAGCGGGAGGCCGAGATCGCCTTCCACGACCCGTTCGTACCGGCCTGGTTCGTGGACGGGGAGGGCGTGCCACGCGTCACCGACGTCATGGCCGCCGTGCGCTCGCACGACCTGACCATCCTGCTCCAGGACCACTCCGTGTACGACCTCCCGGCCCTCGGCGACGAGGCCCGCCTGCTCTTCGACACCCGGGGGCGGATCTTCCGGCCCGGTGTCGAGGTGCTGTAACCGGCCGCTGCCTGACCTCTGTGGCAACTCCCCTTCCGCGGACCGGAGTCGAAGGGCTCCGGCCGCGGAGTCGAAAGGCGCTCAGATGCGGATACTCGTCGTCACCGTCGTCCACCACCCCGAGGACGCACGCATCCTGCACCGGCAGATCACCGCGCTGCGGGACCGCGGACACCACGTCGTCTACGCGGCGCCGTTCTCGGCCCGCGAGGTACGGCCGCGCCCGGACCTCGAAGGCATCGACCTGCCCCGCGCGGTGGGCCGCAGCCGCCGCACGGCGGTGCGGGCGGCCCGGACCCTGCTGGCCGAACGCGGCCACGAGGCGGACGTGGTGCTGCTCCACGACCCGGAACTGCTGCTGACCCTCCCCGGCACCCTGCGCCGCTGGCGGCGGTCCGGAACCGGGCCGGTGGTCGTCTGGGACGTCCACGAGGACACCGCGGCCGCGCTCGCCATGAAGCGCTGGGTGCCGGGGCCGCTGCGGCCACCGCTGCGGCTCGGCGTCCGCGCGGCCGAACGGCTGGCGGAACGCCATCTGCGGCTGCTGCTCGCCGAGGACGCCTACCAGGACCGGTTCCGCCGCACCCACCCCGTGGTGCCGAACTTCACCACCGCCCCGACCGGGGCACCCGAACCGCCCGGCACCGAACGGGTCGTCTACGTCGGCCATCTGTCACGGGCGCGTGGCGCCCTGGACCTGATAGAGACGGCCCGGCACCTGGGCCCCGGTCCGCGCATCGAGGTGGCCGGCGCGGCCGACCCCGACGTCCGGGACGCGCTCACGGCCGCCGACCGGGACGGCATTCTGCGCTGGCACGGCTTCCTGCCCAACGACCGCGCCCTCGCCCTGTTCCCCGGCGCCCTGGCCGGCCTCTCGCTCCTCCACGACCAGCCCAACTACCGCCACTCCCGGCCCACCAAGGTCGTCGAGTACATGGCCCACGGCGTACCCGTCATCACCACTCCCACCCCGCTGGCCGCGGACATGGTCGAGCAGCACGGCTGCGGGCTCGTCGTCCCGTACGAGGATCCACGCGCGGCGGCGGAGGCGATACGACGGCTGGGCGACGACGCGATCCTGCGCCACACCGCGGCCCAGCGCGGCCGTGAGGCGGCCCTCACCCACTTCAACTGGCCGGACAAGGCAGCCGAGTTCACGCAGTGGCTGGAGACCTGGGTGCGGGAGGACGCCGGTACTAGGCGCGCGGGTGACGCGGCTCGTACAAGGCGACCTCGCCTCCGCCCGGCAACCGGAAGCCCGTCACCCGGCCCCAGGCCGCGACCTGGACGGGTCGGCTGAACTCCACTCCCTTGGTGGTGAGTTCGGCGACCGTCTCATCAAGGTCGTCGCACATCAGCATCAGTTCGTGCGACGGCTCGCCCTCGGCCGGATGGCACGCCACCTCGGCCGGCGGCAGCCGGAAGATCAGCCAGCCGTGTCCGGCGTCGACGTGCGGCCAGTCCAGCACGTCCCGAAGGAAGGCCCGGTCCGCATCGGCATCGCGCGTGTAGATCACCACATGTGCCCCATTGATCACGCGCGGAGGTTAGCCCCGGCAGGCCGCGGCGGCAAGCACCGCCGGGTCCCGGGCCCCGCCGCCCCTGTCGTCAGGCGCGCGGGATGCCGTACGCCCGCTCCACTCGCAGCCGCAGTACCAGGCGGTGGTCGCGGACCATCGCGGCACGGTAGTCGTCCCAGTCGGGGTGCTCGCCGCGGACGTCGCGGTAGAGGCGGATGAGCTCCTCGACCGTCGCGTCGTACGGGTCCTCGGCGACCGGCGAGAGTTCGGCGGTGCCCTCGGCGACCGTGTAGGCCCAGCGGTCCGGGCTGGTGACGTGATACGAGGCACGGGGGTCGCGGCGCAGGTTGCGGGTCTTGGCACGGCCGTCGGTGACCGAGACGCGCACCGTCCGCTCGTCGGGGTAGTACGCGTGGTTGACATTGGACAGCTGGGGGCGGCCGTCGCTCCTGAGGTTGACCAGCACCCCGTCATGGCCTTCGGCAAGCAGCTTCAGAAGAGCGTCCTGGGTCATGTCCGGTCCAACCCCGCCCCGCCCCTCGGACATTCCCGGCGCCCGATTCCGTAGACACTGCCTACATGCGACCGGTGGACAGCGTCCATGACCGAGTCCGGCCTGAACCTGCGGGTGCGGGGGTCTCGCACGGGGCGCCCCGCCGCTGCTTCCGCACCCGTCTCGAACTGCTCTCGGCCATCGCACGCCGGGGCTTCACCGAGCCGGCCGTGCGCACGGAGGCGGCGCCGGGCGACGATACGGCCGCGCCGGGCGCGCAAGTCGCCGCGCCGGCCCGGGTGCACCCGGAGTTCGCGCGGGACAACGCGGGCATGTACGAGCTGATGTGCCGGCATGACCTGCTGGAGAGCGGCCGCCCGCGGCTGCGGGAGACCAGCCCGCCGCTGGGCTCCGGGAGGGCGAAACCGCTGCTCACACCGGTGTTTCCGGCCGTGGTCGGCATGGCGGCGGCGCGTCTGCTTGCCGGCGCCTCTTCTATAGCGTCCGTCACACCACACGCGGATGAGCGGGACCGTTCCCCTCTTCCTGCGCGACGATGAGGTCCGAGGTCGCACCGCACCGCGGACGACACGACCCAAGGAGAGCGATGGCACAGCTGCGACAGGAAGTCGACCCCAGTGAGGTCGGGCTGGACGTGAAGGCGCTGGACCGCCTCGACCAGCACTTCGCCCACTACGTCGACGAAGGGCGCCTGCCCGGTTACCTGGTGGCGGTGGCGCGCGGCGGCCGGGTCGCCCACCTCACCACGCAGGGCCACCGCGACCGCGCGGCCGGACTGCCGGTCGAGCCGGACACCATCTGGCGGATCTACTCCATGACCAAGCCGGTCACCGCGGTCGCCGTGCTGCTGCTCGTGGAGGACGGACTGCTGTCGCTGGACGACCCCGTCGACCGTTTCCTGCCCGAGTTCGCCGACCCGCGGGTCCATGTGTCCGGTTCGGGCGACGACATGGTGACCCGGCCGGCCGACGGCCCGATCCGGATCCGTCATCTGCTCACCCATACCGCCGGCCTGACCTTCGCCTTCTACCACACGCACCCCGTGGACGCCCGGTACCGCGAGGCGGGCCTGGAGTTCTCGGTGCCGTCGGGCGCGGACCTCGCCGAGACGATGGCGGTGTACGCCCGTATGCCGCTCCAGTTCGAGCCGGGCACCCAGTGGAACTACTCCGTCGGCTTCAACGTGCTCAGCCGCGTCATCGAGGTGGTCTCCGGGCAGCGACTCGACGAGTACTTCGCCGACCGGATCTTCCGCCCGCTCGGCATGCCGGACGCGGGCCTGCACATCGTGCCCGAACAGGCCGACCGGCTCTCCGAGTTGTACGGCGAGACGGAGGGCGGCGCCATCGAGGCGATCCCCGGCCTGCCGTTGCGCGGCCGCCCCCGCTTCCTGTCCGGCAGCGGCGGCCTCGCGGCGACGGCGTACGACTACCACCGTTTCATGGAGATGCTGCGCCGGGGCGGCGAGCTGGACGGCGTCCGGCTGCTGTCGCCCGCCTCGGTGGGGCTGCTCTCCAGCAACCACCTGCCCGGCGGGGCCGATCTGCGGGCCTACGGCGCCCCGGTCCACCAGGAACCCGGCAACGACGGGCTCGGCTTCGGCCTGGGCGTCTCCGTGGTGGTCGACCCGGACCGCACCCTCGCCCCGAGCAGCCCCGGCACCTACGGCTGGACCGGCGCCGCCACCACCGCGTTCTGGGTCGACCCCACCCACGACCTGACCGTGCAGTTCCACACCCAGGTCCGGCCCAAGACGCTGAAGATCTTCCCGGAGCTGCGCCGGCTGGTCCACGAGTCGATCCAGGACTGAGCGCCGTCCGGCCGGGCGGGGTCAGACCAGATTCGGCCGGGCGGGGTCAGACCAGATTGGCCTCCGGGCGTGGGGCGTCGGCCGCGAACCGGCCGGCGCCGAGCGGGCGGACGTCCAGGAAGGGTGCCCGGCCCAGATACAGGTCGCGGATCACCTCGCCGACGGCCGGTGCCTGCAGGAAGCCGTGACCGGAGAACCCGGTGGCGTACAGGAACCGGGAGACCGAGGCCGCCTCGCCGATCAGGGCGTTGTGGTCCGGGGTGTTCTCGTACAGGCCCGCCCAGCCGCCGGTGCGGCGCAGGTCGAGCAGGGCCGGGGCCCGGCGTTCCATCGCCGCGTACAGGCGCGGGATCCAGCGGTCGTGGGTGTCGGTGGCGAAGCCCGGCCGCTCGTCGGGGTCGGACATGCCGAGCAGCAGTCCCGGGCCCTCGGCGTGGAAGTACAGGCTGGTGGTGAAGTCGATCGTCATGGGGAGCGTCGGCGGCAGCCCCGGGACCGGTTCCGTCACCGCGATCTGGCGGCGCAGCGGCTGCACCAGTAAGTCGACGCCGGCCATCGCGCCGACCGCCCGCGACCAGGCGCCGGCCGCGCAGATCACCGTTTCGGTGGCGATCCGGCCGAGGGTGGTGTGCACGGCGGTGAGGTAGGCGCCGTCCCGTTCGATGCCGGTGACCTCGGTGTGGCGCAGGACGCGGGCGCCGTGCGCGCGGGCGGCGGCCGCGTACCCGTGCACGACGGACTCGGGGGTGCAGTGGCCGTCGTCCGGGGAGTAGGCGGCGGCCAGCAGTCCGTCGGTGGCGATCAGCGGGGAGAGCCGGGCCGCCTCTTTCGGGGTGAGCATCCGGCTGGGCACGCCGAGGTGGTTCTGCAGCCGGACGCCCGCCTCGAAGGAGGCGACCTCCTCGGGGGTGGAGAGCAGGAAGAGGTAGCCGACCCGGTGCAGCCCGATGTCGTACCCGATCTCCTCGCCGAAGCGGGCGAAGGCTTCCAGGCTGCGCGCGCCCAGCTGGATGTTGAGCTCGTCGGAGAACTGGGCGCGCACCCCGCCCGCGGCCTTCGAGGTGGATCCGGCGGCGAGTTCGTCGCGTTCGACGAGGACGACGTCGCGGACGCCGGCCCTCGCGAGATGGCAGGCGATGCTGGTCCCCATCACCCCGCCACCGATGATCACGACCTGGGCCCGAAGATTCACGCGTGTACCTCCTGTCGGTCTCCCCCGATCCTTCCCCGGGGGGCCGTCCGGTACCTCAGGACCAGTGCGCCACCGCGTCCAGGTGGGGCAGCACGTGGTCGAGACGCTCGCGCTTCGTCCGCAGGTAGGTGATGTTGTTCTCGCACGGCTCGATCAGCAGCGGGACCGTTTCGGCAACTTCGATGCCGTGCCGTTCCAAGGACTCGCGCTTGCGCGGGTTGTTGGACATCAGGCGTACCGAACGCACCCCGAGGTCGCTCAGGATGCCGGCGGCGACCCCGTAGTCGCGGGCGTCGACGGGCAGTCCGAGCGCCAGGTTGGCCTCGACCGTGTCCAGGCCCTCCGCCTGCAGGGCCATCGCGCGCAGCTTGCCGAGCAGGCCGATGCCGCGGCCCTCGTGACCCCGCAGGTAGACGACGATGCCACTGCCCTCGGCGACGACCGCGCGCAGCGCGGCGGCCAGCTGGTCACCGCACTCGCAGTGCTGGGAGCCGAACGCGTCCCCGGTCAGGCACTCCGAGTGCAGCCGGGTCAGCACCCGGTCGCTGTCGATGTCCCCGTAGACCAGGGCCACTTGCTCGTCGCCGCGGTCGTGGTCCAGGTAGCCGATCGCCTGGAATTTCCCGTACACGGTGGGCAGCGGTGCATTTACGACGCGTTCCACGCCCGAACGCCGTGGGGACTTCGTGCCGAGTACGCCGATGTTTTCTGTCATGATCTGATTCCTAAGCAGAGACGAAAGGCCGTGAAAAGATGAGTGGTTCGGGCGCGCGTACGGCGGCATACGGCTTGTTGCCGGCGGACACCACGGAAGAGGTACGGACCAGGGGGGCGGGCGTTTCAACACAGGTCGCGGTCCTTCCCGTGGGGAGCTTCGAACAGCACGGCCGCTACCTTCCGCTCGCGACGGACACCCTCGTCGCCTGTGCCGTCGCCCGGGAGATCGCCGCCGCATACCCGGTGCACCTGCTGCCGCCGGTGACCGTCTCCTGCTCGCACGAGCACGCCGCCTGGCCGGGGACCGTCAGCATCTCCGCGGTGACGCTGCACGCGGTGGTGACCGACATCGCCGCCTCGCTGCGCCGCTCGGGCGTCGAGGCGCTGGTCGTGGTCAACGGCCACGGCGGCAACTACGTGCTGGGCAACGTCGTGCAGGAGGCATCCGCGCGGGGCGAGCGGCTGGCGCTCTACCCGGCCGCGGAGGACTGGGAGGCGGCGCTCGCAGGTGCCGGGGTGGAGACCTCGGCGCTCACCGACATGCATGCCGGAGAAATCGAGACCTCCATTCTGCTGCACGCTCATCCCGAATTGGTCCGCCCTGGTTACGAGTCCGCCGATTTCACCGCTGACGACCGTCGTCATCTCCTCACCCTGGGAATGTCCGCCTATACCGAGTCGGGCGTCATCGGCCGTCCTTCCCTGGGGTCGGCGGAAAAGGGGAAGGAACTCCTGTCGAGCCTCGCGGATTCCTTCGGCGCGATTTTCGAACTGCTCACCGCCGGGCGGGAGTAGCGCAGTCCGGCGTACCAGCGGACCACCAGGACCACCAGGCCCGGCAGGGCCGCCACGAAGCTGAGGACGCCGTAGACGACCGCGGTGGCGAAGCCGCTGTCCGCACCGAGGCCGGCCGCGGCGAACGCCCAGGCGGTGACGCCCTCCCGGGGGCCCCAGCCGCCGACGTTCAGCGGCAGGCCCATGGCGACCAGGGCGAGGACGGCGATCGGGACGAGGACGGCCACGGAGGCGGCCGAGCCGGCGACCCGGGCGGCCACCACGAACATTCCGACGTGCCCGGCGAGGATGGCCGCCGAGGAGAGCGCGACGCCCGGCCCGTTCCGCCGCGACAGCAGCGCGCGGCGGGCCTCGCCGAGGGTGGCGCGCAGGGCTCCGCCGCGCTTGCCCGGGGACTTGTTCATACGGACGGCGACCACGATCGCGCCGGCGCCGGCCAGCCCGGCCGCCGCCAGCGGGGCGAAGCTGCGCACCTCGTCGCGGACCGGCGAGGGCAGGATCAGCAGCGCGCCCGCGCCGAAGACCGTCAACGCGATCTGCCCGGCGGTCCGTTCGAGGACGACGGCGCGGACCCCGCGCCCGATGTCGCCCTCGCTCTGTCCGTGCCGGACCGCCCGGTGCACGTCGCCGAGCACCCCGCCGGGCAGGGCCGCGTTCAGGAACAGCGCCCGGTAGTAGTCGCCGACGGCGGGCCCGAGGGGGAGCCGCAGGCCGAGGCTGCGGGCCACCAACTGCCAGCGCCAGGCGCTCAGCACGGTCGTGACCGCGCCGACCGCGAGGCCGATGACCAGCGTCGGGGTGTCGATCCGGCGCAGTCCGTCGAGGAAGACGCCGGTGCCGAGCCGCCACAGCAGCACGGCGATGATGGCGGCTCCGGCGACGGTGCCCAGGTGGGTGCGGAGGGCCCGGAGGTTGAGGCGCCGGGGCACGGCGAGCGGGGCGACGGGCGCGGTCTCCCTGACCAGGGTGGGGGTGCTCATGAGGTGCCTCCGGTCGGCCGGGCGAGCGCGAGCAGGTCACTGTGGTGCACGACGACCCGCAGTTCGCCGGCCGCGTTGGCGGCGAGCCGCTCGGCCAGGTAGGCGTCGGCGCGCTCGGCCAGTTCGGGGCGCTGCTCGACGGCCGCGCCGACCCAGCCGCGCAGCCACTGCTCGGTGAGCGCCTTCTCGTCGGGGCCGAGCCGCCACGGGCTGGGGTGCACCTTCACGGTGGCGCCCCGGTCGGCGAACGCCTCGCAGGCGGCCGTGACCGCGTCCGGGCCGAGCATCCCGCCGCGCCGCTGGTGGGCGTTGAACGCCTCGGCGAGCTCCGCGTCCAGCGGGTGGGAGGGGGTCAGCTCGACCCGCCCGGCGACCGACAGGGTGAGCAGCGCGGGGCAGCCGGCACCGGCGCAGGCCGCGGCGAGGGTGTCGATCTCCTCCCGGGTGAGCACGTCGAGCAGCGCGGACGCGGTCACCAGGGAGGCGCCGATCAGCGCGTCCGGGGTGAGGCGGGCGACGTCACCGCGCCGGGTCTCCACCGTGACCCGGCTGCCGTCGGCGGCCGCGCGCGGCGAGGCGACGGCGGCGAAGTGCAGCAGGTAGGGGTCGCGGTCGTGCAGGATCCAGTGCTGGGAGCCGTCCAGGCGGGGCGCCAGCCAGCGGCCCATGGAGCCGGTACCGCAGCCCAGGTCGTGTACGACGACGCCCGCCTTGCCGGGGAGGTTGGCCAGCCGGATCCGCAGCGGGTCCAGCAGGTCGTGCGCCCGGGCGGCCGCGTCCGCGCTCTCCCGCAGCTCCAGCCACTCGGGGGCGTACCGCGGCGGCTCCTCGGGCCCGGCCTCCCGCAGCCGTACGGTGGCCCGCTCGCCCGGACGCGCGACGGGACCGGCCCCGGCGATCACCTCGGAGGGCTCCTGTTCGCGTTCTCGTGCCACTCCTGCATCCGTAACATCCGTCGGCCCGGGCTGCGCGGGGATCGCGCCGACCGGAGCAGTGGTCGTGGTCTCGCTGGTCATGCGGCCCTCCGGGGTTCGTCGGGGAGCCGCAGCAGGACTCCGGCCAGGCTGCGGGCGGTGGTCGCCCAGCCGTCGAGCGCCGCCCGCCGGCCGCGCGCGGCGGCCTTGAGGCGGCGGCGTACGTCCGCCTCGCCGAACCAGCCGCGCAGTTCGGCGGCGAGCGCGGCGGGGTCCTCCGGCGGCACGAGGATGCCGGGCACCCCGCCGTCGGGAGCGCGGCCGACCGCCTCGGGCAGTCCGCCGACGTCGGTGGCGAGCACCGGGATGCCCCGGGCGAGGGCCTCGGTGACGGCCATGCCGTAGGTCTCGGCGTACGAGGTGAGGACCATCAGGTCGGCGGCCGCGTAGCTGGCGTCGAGGTCGGCGCCGGAGCGCGGGCCCGCGAGGTGCAGCCGGTCGGTCAGCCCGTGCTCGGCGATGAGCGAGCGCAGGTGGGCGACGTACTCGGGGTCCTGGCCGAGTCCGCCGACACAGGTGCAGGTCCACGGCAGGTCCCGGACCGCCGCGAGCGCCTCCACCAGCCGGTGCTGGCCCTTGCGCGGGGTGACGGCGGCGACGCACAGCAGGTGCGAGACGCCGTCGGTGCCGCCGGCCAGCGGGGCGATGTCGGCGCCCGGGGCGGCGACATGGACCCGGTCGGGGGCCAGGCCGTGGTGCGAGACCAGCCGTCGTACCGCCCAGTCGCTGGTCGCGATCACGGCGGGTACGGCGCGCAGCACCGCGCGCTCCCGGGCGTCGAGGTCGGCGGCCACGGCCCGGTCGAGCCCGGTCTCGTCGCCGAGCGGCAGGTGCACGAGGACGGCGAGCCGCAGCCGCTCCGCCTCCGGGACGATGATCTCCGGGACGCCGCAGGCGACCAGGCCGTCGAGGAGGACGGTCGCGCCGTCGGGCAGTTCCCGCAGGGTGCGGGCGAGGCCGTCCCGGGCGGCCTGCTCGGGGCGCGGCCAGGAGCCGTCCGCCGTGTGCCGGGTGACCTGCCAGCCGAAGCCGGGCAGGTCCAGGCAGACCCGCCGGTCGTAGGCGTTGCCGCCGCTCGGCTGGGCCGGGTCGTCGACACCGCCCGGCATGACGAAGTGCACGTTGCGCAGGGACATGGGGAGGATCCCGATGTTCGCGGGGGCTTCGCCGGCGGCGGTGGCCGCGCGCGGCGCGGGCACGTAGGTGAGGGCCGACGGGCGGCCGATGGCCATGTCGGTCACAGGGCACGCTCGTAACTCGCCCAGGCGACGTGGGACTCGTGGAGGGTGACGGTCAGTCCGGCGAGGCCCTTGGCACCCTCGCCCAGCGCGCCCTTCTCGATGCGCTCGGCGAGCCGGTCGGCGATGACCTTCGCGAGGAACTCCGTGGAGGTGTTGATCCCGGCGAAGTCGGGCTCGTTGTCCAGGTTTCTGTAGTTCAGCTCGCTGACCACGGCGCCGAGTTCCTGGGTGGCAAGACCGATGTCGACGACGATGTTGTCGTCGTCCAGCTGTTCACGCCGGAAGGTGGCGTCCACGAGGAACGTGGCGCCGTGCAGTCGCTGCGCGGGCCCGAACACCTCGCCGCGGAAACTGTGGGCGATCATGATGTGATCGCGGACGGTGATGCTGAACAACGGACGACCCTCCAGGTGCGGCGCGTCTGGTCCCCCGGCTGATCCCTGCCGGGGGATGCCCTTAATACGGCTCTTGGCTTCCCCGCGTTCAGTCCACTCTCACTCTTTTCTCAGGTCAGGACCTCTTGGCGAACCGCGCCGGACGTCATTGGACGTTCCGTCAGCCGATGTCGCCGTAGCGGACCCGGTGACAGAGGGCGGGGATCTCCCCGGAGGCGAGCTTCGGGAGCACCTCCGGCAGCTCTTCGAACGCGCTTTCCCCGGTGATGAGGGCGTCCAGCGCCGGGTCGGCCAGCAGGTCCAGGGCCAGGGCGAGCCGGTCGGCGTACGTGCGGCCGGCGCGGGCGGCCGGGGAGACGGTGCCGACCTGGCTGCTGCGCACGGTGAGCCGGCGGGAGTGGAAGGCCTCGCCGAGCGGGAGGGCGATGCGCCGGTCGCCGTACCAGCTCAGGTCGAGGACCGTGCCCTCCGGCGCGAGGAGTTCCAGGGCACGGGTGAGGCCCTGCTCGGTGGCGCTGGCGTGCACGACGAGGTCGCAGTCGCCGAAGGCCTCCTCGGGGGCCGCGAAGTCCACGCCGAGGGCCTCGGCGGTCTTGGCCCGGGCCGGGTCGGCGTCGACCAACTGGAGCCGCAGCCCGGGGAAGCGGGCGAGCAGGGCGGCGACCGAGCAGCCGACCATGCCGCCGCCGATCACCGCGATCCGGTCGCCGACCAGCGGCGCCGCGTCCCAGAGGGCGTTCACGGCGGTCTCGACCGTGCCCGCGAGTACCGCACGCGCCGGTGGTACCCGCTCCGGTACCACCGTCACCGCGCTCACCGGAACGACGTAACGCGTCTGATGCGGATACAGACAGAAGACCGTACGCCCGATCAGCCCATCGGGGCCCTGCTCGACCACGCCGACGCTGAGGTAGCCGTACTTCACCGGACCGGGGAAGTCGCCCTCCTGGAACGGCGCCCGCATCACGGCGTGTTGGCTCTCCGGCACCCCGCCCCTGAACACCAGTGTCTCGGTGCCACGGCTGACTCCCGAGTACAGCGAGCGCACCAGGACCTCGCCCTCGCCGGGCTCCGCGAGGGTGACGTCACGCAGCTCTCCGTGGCCCGGAGAGCGGAGCCAGAACGCGCGGGCCGAGGAGTTCATCGGCATCCTCCTGAACGATCGGGAAGTTGTTCACGTACCGAGATGTGCACAGCGAGAAGTGCACAGTCCGCGCACAGTACGCGGCGTTGATCGACTCTGTCACTCGGCCGGAGGAACGTGCGGTGGCCCTGAACAACACTTACGAAGCCAGGCTGGTCCAGCAGGAGACCGCTGTGGGAGCGGGCGTGCAGGTCCTGCTGCTGGCCCTGCTCGGGACGGCGATCGGCATGGGGCCGGCCGGCTGGCTGACGGGTCTCGCGTTCGCGATAGCCACCTGGGCGGTCCTGTCCCGGGCCCTGCACCGCACCCGGCCGCGCTCCTTCGGTCCCGCCAACCGGGTGACCCTCGGCCGCGCGATCCTGGTCGGCGGCGTGACCGCCCTGGTCGCCGACTCCTTCGAGAGCTCCCCGCCGGTCACGCTGCTGGTCGGCCTGACGGCCGTGGCCCTCATCCTCGACGGCGTGGACGGCAAGGTGGCCCGCCGCACGGGTACGTCGACGGCCCTGGGCGCCCGCTTCGACATGGAGGTCGACGCGTTCCTGATCCTGGTGCTGAGCGTGTACGTCTCGACGCAGCTGGGCCCGTGGGTCCTCCTCATCGGCGGGATGCGCTACGCGTTCGTCGCGGCGGCGAAGGCCGCGCCCTGGCTGAACGCCCCGCTGCCGCACTCCATGGCCCGCAAGACGGTCGCCGCGATGCAGGGCATCTGCCTGCTGCTGGCCGGTGCGGACCTGCTGCCGCACCTGGCCAACCTGGGCGTGGTGCTGCTGGCGCTCGGCTCCCTGGTGTGGTCCTTCGGGCGGGATGTGGCATGGCTGTGGCGCAACGCGCGGAACACGCGGCCGGCGATGCCGGTGCTGGAGGTGCCGGCGGAGGCGTCCATGGAGACTTCGGAGACGTCCGTCGAGGGCATCGAGATGCTGGAGCTGGCGGTGCGCTGACCCGGGGACAGCAGAGGGGCCCGGACCGAGAGATCGGTCCGGGCCCCTTCTGGTTTGCCAACGGGCGTTGGCCTACAGGCGGTTGCCAACGGGCGTTGGCCTACAGGCGGTTGCCTACAGGCGTTGACCTACGACCGTGCGCCCCGCGTGCGTACGACGGCGAACGCGGCCGCCGCCAGGCCCAGGGCGCCGACGATCAGGCCCGCGATGCCGAGGCCGCGGGCGGTCGAGTCACTGGAGTCGGCGGCCGCCGTCGTCGCCTTGGCGCTGGTCTTGGCGGCCGGCGCGGCCGACGTGGCGGAGTCGTCGCCCGCCGCCGTGAGCTTGAGCGTCGGCGCCGGGTTCTCCGGCTCGTCGCCTCCGCTCTGCGCCTCCTCGATCCAGCGGACGACCTTTCCGTCGGAGTACGTCTGCAGGGTCTTGAAGGTCAGCTGGTCGGTGTCCTCCGGCAGCTGCCCGAAGGCGACGTCGAAGTCCTGGTACTGGCCGGCGCCGATCTTGCCGCCGGTCCAGGTGATCTCGGAGGCGGCCTCGGTGATGGTGCCGTCGTCGGTCTTGACGGGCGTCTTGAGCTTGGTGGTGGTCACCTTGGCGGTCCAGCCGTCCTGCGGGGTGACGAGGACGCCCAGGACCGGGTGGTCGGTGGGCAGGTAGACCTGGACCTTGGTGGTGGCGGCGGTGTTCTCCTCGTTGGGGACCCGGAAGGTCAGTACACCGTCGGTGGCGCCCTTGGCGTAGCTCTCGGGGTGGACGGTGACGTGCGCCGAGGCGACGCCGGCGGCGACGAGGACCGAGGCGGCGGTGACCGCGGTGACGGTGGCGGCGCGGCGGAGGGTGAGGCGAGTCGCAGAGACAGCAGGCATGAGTGAGTCGATCTCCGTACGAGTGAAGTCTGTTAGAGAGTCTTACTGGTGTTGGACCGGGTACGGGATCGGGTTCGGGGGGCCGCGTCGGCTCACCGCGTGCCGCAGCGCGAGCAGCGGGCTGGGCCGTATCGGGCCGGCCGGGGCCAGGCGGAGGCCGTCGGCCGGGGCGGGCAGCGGGGCGTCGTGCCACCAGGCGGCCAGACCGGGCACGAGCGCGGCCGTCCGCCTCAGCAGCGACCACAGCGCGGCCTCGCCGCGCCGCAGCCACCAGGAGGCGACGAGCGCGGCGACGACATGGGCGACGGTGGCGTGCGCGGTCAGGACGTGGACGTGCGGGTGCAGCTGCGCCATACCGGCCCCGCCGCCCATACCGGCCATGGCATGACCGTGCATGCGCATGGGGGCCATGGTCACGGCGGGCGCGGGAGCCGGGGTGGCCGCGCGGGCCGCGTCGAAGCCGAAGTGCAGACCGGCCTGGGTGAGGAGCATGCCGATACCGATCTCCGGCAGCCCGCGCTCACGCCCCGCGAGGGCGCGAACCAGGGCGAACACGGCGACGAAGCCGGCAACGTCGGCCCACAGCGGCGGCATGTCGCCCATGGCCAGCCCGTGGCCGGCGGCAGCCAGCAGCACACACACCGCGGCGAACACCGCGGCACGCAGGCTCCGTACCGCCGGTGACGCATCCATGGTGAGCGATCCTCCCACGGTCGGGTGGTACGCGCGGCGCGGACGCCCCGTTCACTCACGGCTGGGGTTTTCCGGTGCGATGGCCTCGGTTTGCTGTGAGGGGACGGGTGCCGGTCGCCGCGCCAGGGGGTTCCGCCTGATCACCGCCGAGGGCGCGCGGACCCCCCCAAGCGCTCCCTACCGCTTCTGCTCCACCCGCACCCAGTCCACCTCGGCCTGCACTCCCCCGGCCGCGATCTTGTCCACGCTGGACTGCGGCAGGCCCCAGTAGGGGCTGGTGACCTGGTTCCAGCCGGCCGGGTAGGCGCCGCCGAGGGCGAGGTTGAGGATGACGTACTGGTTGTGGTTGTAGACCCACTGGCCGCGCGTCGACTCCAGGACGTTGCGGGTCGTCTCCTGGACCAGGGTGTCGTCGACGTAGAAGCGCATCGCCGTCGGCGTCCACTCCACCGCGTAGGTGTGCCACTGGTCGATGGTGCCGCCGTTCGGGAAGGTCTGGCGGGCGCCGATGTTGCCGTCGGCCGAGTAGCCGGGACCGTGCAGCGAGGTGCTGGTCCAGGTCGGGTAGCCGATGTTCTCCATGATGTCGGTCTCGCCGGAGGCCGGCCAGGAGACGGAGGTGTCGTCGACGTTGCTGCCGAGCAGCCAGAAGGCCGGCCAGAAGCCGTCGCCGACCGGGAGTTTCATGCGCGCGCTCACGCGACCGTACGTGAAGTCGAAGTGGGTGTTGGTGTCGATGCGGCCCGAGGTGAAGTCGTAGGTGCCGCCGCCGGCCTGGGTGCAGCCCTTGCAGTACTTCGCCTTGAGGAGCAGTTCGCCGTTCTGCGTCTGGATGTTGTCCGGCGAGTCGACGTACGCCTGTGCCTCGCCGTTGACCGAGCCCATCTCGGTGCCGGTGCGGACGACCCGCCACTTGGAGCGGTCGAGCGAGGAGCCGGTGAAGTCGTCGAAGAACGTGGTCTGGTAGGTGCCGGACTGGTCGCCGGGGAGGGCGGGGTAGGCCGCGGAGGCGCTGCCGCCGGTGCCCCAGACCTGGAACTCGTAGAGCGAGTAGCCGAATTGGGCGGTGGCGGGGGCCGGGTTGTAGAAGCTGCGGCGCTCCTTGCCGAGCATGCGGACGTAGCGGCCGGTCGCCGGGGAGGAGAGGGTGACCGTGTCGTGCAGGCCCGACGCGTCCGAGGGAGACACGACGTTCGCGCGGCGGGCGGCTATGTCAGCGGCCGAAGGTTCGTACACCGTGCGCCAGTTGACGTTGTCGTCGGAGACCTGGAGCAGGTAGTCGACGGCGTACGCCGACTCCCAGTAGAGGTCCACGGAGGAGATGGTCGAGGTGACGCCGAGGTCGACCGAGATCCAGCGGTCGGCGTTCCAGTCGCTCGACCAGCGGGTGTAGTCGCCCTTCAGGTCCGCCGGCCAGCCGCCGTCGGTGGCGAACGCCGGTGAATTGCCCGCGTGCTGGTAGTAGTTGGAGTACGCCGGGTGGTTCAGGGCGAGGTTGGTGACGGTCGAGGACGCGGGGGCCGGTTCGCCGCCGTAGACCTTGAAGTTCCAGAGCGAGTAGCCGTAGGGGGTGGCGCGCTGGATGCCGCGCATGCGGACGTAGCGGCCGGTGACCTCCTGCGGGTAGGTGTGCGCGGTGACCGAGCCGCCGGTGCCCGCGGTCTCGGTGTAGAAGGGCGTCCAGTCCGTGCCGTTCTTCGAGGCCTCCAGGACGTACTTCTTGCCGTACGCGGCCTCCCAGTCGAGTTGCACGCTGTCGATGCGGATCGTGGTGCCGAGGTCGATCTGGATCCAGGCGTCGTCGGCGAAGTTGCTGGACCAGCGGGTCGCGCCGTTCGCGTCGAAGGCCATGCCGGGGGTGGTGCCGCCGTTCTCGTAGCCGGAGGCGGTGACGGCGTTCGGGTTGGCCGCGTACGCGGTGTTCGCTCGGTCGGTGTCCCAGGTCACGGCGGTGGCGGCGGTGGATGGCGGCGCGGCCAGGATCGTGCCGGAGGTCAGCAGGGCGGCCGCGGCCAGGGCGGCCAGGACGGTACGGGGGATGCGGGTCGGGGATGGCATGCGGGTCTCCTGAGCGTTGACGGTTCCTTCGGGTTTGTTGTGGGCATGACAGATCAGGCTCCGTGCCTGTTGCGCGCACGTATGGCGATGACGCATGTCGGTCGAGTGTGCGGTGGGCGCGGAACTCCCCTGGTCCGCGCCCACCGCGGTGTGTGTCAGGCCGCCCGGCGGGCCTGTCCCCGGTGGTCGCGGATGATGTCCGCGTACCGGCGGCCGCTGCCCTTGATCGTGCGGACCTGGGTGCGGTAGTCGACGTGGACCAGGCCGAAGCGCTTGTTGTAGCCGTACGCCCACTCGAAGTTGTCCAGCAGCGACCAGGCGAAGTAGCCGGCCAGCGGAGCCCCCTTGCGGGCCGCCGAGGCGCAGGCCGCGAGGTGGCCGACCAGGTACTCCTGGCGCTCGGGGTCGTCGACGGTGCCGTCGGGGCGGACCACGTCCGGGTAGGCGGAGCCGTTCTCGGTGACGTAGAGCTTGCGGGCGCCGTACTCCTCGGTGAGGCGCAGCAGCAGCGTCTCGATGCCGCTCGCGTCGATCTCCCAGTCCATGCCGGTGCGCGGGACGTCGGGGCGGCGCACCGAACGGGCGTACGGGGCGGGGCCCTTCGGGTCGTCCTCGATGTAGGCCGGGAAGTAGTAGTTCAGGCCCAGCCAGTCGAGCGGAGTGGCGATGGTCGCCAGGTCGCCCGGCCGCTCGGGGAGTTCGACGCCGTAGGTCTCGACCATGTCGGCCGGGAAGCCGCGGCCGTGCACCGGGTCCAGCCACCAGCGGTTGACGTGCCCGTCGTGGCGGCGGACGGCGGCCGCGTCCTCGGGGCGGTCCGTGGCGGCGAACACGGTGGAGAGGTTGTTCACGATGCCGACCTCGGCGCCGGGCGCGGCGGCGCGGATCGCCTGGGCGGCCAGACCGTGGCCGAGGAGCAGGTGGTAGGAGGCCCGGACGGCGGCCGTCAGGTCGGTCCAGCCGGGGGCCATCTTGCCCTCCAGGTGGCCGATCCAGGCCGAGCAGGAGGGCTCGTTGAGGGTGGTCCAGTGCCGGACGCGGTCGCCGAGGCGTTCGGCGACGACAGAGGCGTACGCGGCGAAGTGCTCGGCGGTCGCCCGCTCGGGCCAGCCGCCCCGGTCCTGGAGGGCCTGCGGCAGGTCCCAGTGGTACAGGGTGACCGACGGGGTGATGCCGGCCGCCAGCAGGGCGTCGATCAACTCGTCGTAGAAGTCGAGGCCCTTGGCGTTGACCGGGCCGTCACCGCCGGGCACTACGCGCGGCCAGGCGACCGACAGCCGGTAGGCGTTCGCGCCCAGTTGCCGCATCAGGCCGATGTCCTCGCGCCAGCGGTGGTAGTGGTCGCACGCGACGTCGCCGTTGTCGTCGCCCGCGATCTTCCCCGGGGTGTGCGAGAAGGTGTCCCAGATGGAGGGTGCACGGCCGTCCTCGGCGACGGCTCCCTCGATCTGGTACGCCGCTGTTGCCGTGCCCCACAGGAAGTCGTGCGGGAGGGCGGCGAGGTCGATGGTCACGAAATTCCCTTCGGAACTGGGTGGGTTCACTTCACGGCGCCGGCGGTCAGCCCGGCGACGAGGTAGCGCTGCAGGAGCAGGAAGCCGGCCACGACGGGGACGCTCACCACCAGTGAGGCGGCCATGATCTGGTTCCAGTACACGTCGTTGAGCGTGGAGTAGCCCTGGAGGCCGACGGCCAGCGTGCGGGTGGTGTCGTTGGTCATCACCGACGCGAACAGCACCTCGCCCCAGGCGGTCATGAAGGCGTAGACGGCGACCGCGACGATGCCGGGGATCGCGGCGGGTACGACGATCCGCAGCAGCGCGCCGAGCGGCCCGCAGCCGTCGACCAGCGCCGCCTCGTCCAGGTCCCTCGGCACCGAGTCGAAGTACCCGATCAGCATCCAGATCGAGAACGGCAGGGAGAAGGTCAGGTAGGTGAGGATCAGGCCGCCGCGGGAGCCGAACAGGGCGATGCCGGTGGCGTTGCCGATGTTGACGTACAGGAGGAACAGCGGGAGCAGGAAGAGGATGCCCGGGAACATCTGGGTGGAGAGCACGGTGACCGTGAAGACGCGCTTGCCGCGGAACTCGTAACGGCTGACCGCGTAGGCGGCGAACACCGCGACGACGACCGAGCAGACCGTCGCCGCGACCGACACGATCAGCGAGTTCACGAAGTACTTGGCGAGCGGGACCGTCGACCAGATGTCGATGTACGGGCGGATGGTCAGCCCGCTCGGCAGCCAGCGGAACTTGCCGGTGACGTCCGCGAGGGGCTTAAGCGAGCTGGAGATCATCACGTACACGGGGATCAGCACGAACCCGGTGAGCAGCGTGAGGAAGATCCGCCGGGACCAGAGGAAGGACCGCGGCGGGGCCATCGGCGAGCTGGGGCTAGACATCGGCGGTCCTCCGTCCGCGTGAGGTGAACACCAGGTACACGCCGGTCACCACCAGCAGGAAGAGCAGCAGGAGCACGGACATGGCCGAGCCGGTGCCGAAGTTCCAGGTGACGAAGGAGGCCTGGTAGATGTGGACCGAGATGAGGTCGGCGGCCTCCGGGGCGGACTTGCCGAACAGGACGTACGGCGTGTTGAAGTCGTTGAACGTCCACAGGAACAGGACCAGGACCAGCACCTGGTTGACCGGGCGCAGCGACGGCAGAGTGATCCGGCGGATCTGCTGCCACATCCCGGCACCGTCCAGGGCGGCCGCCTCGTACAGCTCCCTCGGGATGTTCTGCAGTCCGGCCATCACGATCAGGAAGGCGAACGGCCAGCCCTTCCACACCGACACGGTCAGCAGGGCGTAGAAGCTGTTGTCGCCGATCAGCCAGAAGGACGGCTTGTCGGTGAGGTGCAGCTGGTCGTGCAGGACGTGGTTCACCAGGCCGTTGTCGTGCTGGAACATGAACACCCAGGTGATGACGGCCGCGTAGACCGGCAGCGCGTACGGCACCAGGAACAGGGCCCGCAGCAGGCCCCGGCCGCGGAAGGTGTCCTGCATGAACACCGCGGCCGCGGTGCCGATCAGCCAGCACAGGCCGACCGAGAGCAGGGTGAAGCTGACGGTGACGAAGAAGGAGTGCAACAGGGCTTTGCCGACCGGGGCGTTGAACTCGACCGACGTCTTGTAGTTGTCGAACGCGGCCCAGGGGGCGGTGGTCCAGTCGCGGATGTAGAACTGGGTGAGCTCCTTGAAGCTCATCACGACGCCGATGACCATCGGGATGAGATGGACGAGGAGTTCGAGCAGCAGGGCGGGCAGGAGCAGCAGGTACGGCAGTCCGATCCGGCGGATCCGCCCGGGACGGCGGCCCGAGCCGCCCGCCGTCCCGGAGGGGTTCGCACGCACCGGCTCTTGCACAGCGGTGGTGGTGGTCGTCATCGCGTTCAGGCCGCCGGCATCTGCTGCTGGGCCTTCTCCAGTTCGGCCTTCACGGAGTCGGTGGTGACGGCCTTTCCGGCGGCCACGGCGGCGAACAGGTTCTTCACGGCCGTGCCGACGGTCGTCTCGAACTGCGACTCCGAGGCCACCTGGGGCAGGGCCGAGGCGCTGGTGGCGAGGGTGTTCTTCAGGACGGAGTTGGCCGGGGTGTTGAAGGCCGCGTCCTCCTGGGCGGTCTTGACCGGCGGGATGGAGCTGTAGGCGGTGTTGAGGATCTTCTGCTCGTCGTCGCTGGTCATGAACTTCACGAACTTGGTGGCGCCGTCGAGGTTCTTGGTGTTCTTGAAGACCGCCAGGTTGATGCCGGCGACCATCGAGTTGACCTGGGTGCCGGTGCCGGGGGTGCCGGACTGCACGGGCACCGGGGCGATGCCGTAGTCGCTGTCGGGCATGCCCTGCGACTTGAGGTTCGCGGACGCCGACTGCCACAGCAGCATGGCCTGCTTGCCCTTGGCGAAGTCGCTCACCGACTGGTTCTGCGCGTACTCGGCGTCGCCGGTCGGGATGACCTTGTCCTTGGCCATCAGGTCGACGTACTGCTTGACCGCGGCGACGATGTTGTCGTTGGTGAAGTCCGGCTTGCCGTCGGAGGTGAAGAAGTCGGCGCCGTGCTGCTTGGCGAAGACGAAGGTGTGGTGGATGTTCTCCGAGACGTTGCCGCCCTCGGCGCCGAGCACCGACTTGCCCTTGGCGGATATCTTCTTGCCGTCGGCGATCAGCTCGTCCCAGGTGACCGGGGGCTTGGCGATACCGGCGTCGGCGAAGATCTTCTTGTTGTAGTAGAGCGCGTACGCCATCGAGTACAGCGGTACGGCCGCCGGGTCCTTGCCCTCGGCGCCCGTGGAGCCGAGCGCGGAGTCGACGAACCGGTCCTTGCCGCCGATCTTGGCGAAGTTCTTGGCGTCCCAGGGCAGCAGTGCGCCGGTCGCCTGGAGCGAGGCGCTCCAGGTGTTGCCGATGTTCAGCACGTCGGGGCCCTGGCCGGAGGTGGTCGCGGTGAGGATCCGGTTGAGCAGGTCCGACCAGGGCACGACCTCCAGCTTGACCTTGATGCCGGTCTGCTTCTGGAACTTGTCGAGTTCCGGCTGGAGTACCTTCTTGTCGATCTCGATGCTGGCACCCTGGTTGGAGGCCCAGTAGGTGAGCGTCTTCGGGGAGTCGTTGGACCCGCCCCCGGTGGACGAACCGCCACCGCAGGCCGTGGCCGCGAGGGCGAGAGACATGGTGACGGCGCCTACGGCCGCGGCTCGGATGCTGCGCATGGCTCCAGCTGTGCCTTTCCGGGAGTCGAGAACCCCGAGAGGGCTTCGCGAAGGCCGGCGCCCGCGAGTGCGGATGCCGAGACCGACGTTCGGCTTCCGAAGCCCCTCATGGCTTAATTTAGGACGTGAGTTAATCCTCGGAAGGCTGGCTCGTCAAGGGATCCGGCACGGGTATCCGTGCAGGCAGGCCGGGGAACAGCCGGTTCCGGGGCGGTGGTGCGGCCGTGCCCGGCTGTGTGACCTGGGCCGGAGCCGGGTGACCTGCGCGGTGCGGGGCCGGACGCCGTTCCACAACGGTTGTGTTTCGACGGCCGATTGCGGGCGGCGTGGGCGGGGGTGGGGTGAGGTGAGGTGAGGTACAGAGCACGACGGCGGTGCGGGGTGCCGGGCACGACGGCGGGCCACGGCCGGATGCCGGGCACGACGGCGGGCCACGGCCGGATGCCGGGCGCGACGGCCGGGGCCGGACGCCCGGCGCAACGGCCGGAGCCGCACGCCCGGCACGACAGCCAGGGCCCGGCGCCCGGCGCAACGGCCGGAGCCGCACGCCCGGCACGACAGCCAGGGCCCGCCGCCCGGTGCGACAGCGGGGGCCGGGGAGGTTGTCCCCGGCCCCCGTGCCGGTGTCACCGGGCGGGCGCCGTGACCGGGGCCGGAGCCGGCGCGTGGCCGGCCTGGCGGGTGGTGAAGGTGCCCCGGCCCCGGGTGCGGCCGCGCAGCCGTGTCGCGTAGCCGAACAGCTCGGCCAGCGGCACGGTGGCGGTGAGCACCGCCTCGCCGCCCCGGGCCGCGGAACCGGTGACCCGGCCGCGCCGGGCGGCCAGGTCGCCGAGCACGCCGCCCACCGCGTCCTCGGGCACGGTGACCGTGACCTCGGCGACCGGCTCCAGGAGCGTCATCGCGCAGGCTCGCAGGGCCTCCCGGAGGCCGAGCCGGCCCGCCGTGCGGAACGCCGTGTCGGAGGAGTCCTTCACGTGCGTCGAGCCGTCGGTCAGGGTGACCCGCAGCCCCGTGACCGGATGCCCGCCGAGGGGACCCTCGGCGAGGGCGTCCCGGCAGCCGGCCTCGACCGCACGCACGTACTCCTGCGGCACCCGGCCGCCGACGACCGCGGACCGGAACTCGAAGCCGCCCTCCCGACCGCCTTCGCGCCCGCCCTCGCGCCCGCCCTCGCGCCCGCCTTCCTGCCCGCCCTCGTGCCCGAGGGGTTCGACGTCCAGGACGACGTGCGCGAACTGCCCCGCCCCGCCGGTCTGGTGGACGTGCCGGTAGACGAAGCCGGTCACCCCGCGGGCCACGGTCTCCCTGAGGGCGACCCGCGGCCGGCCCACCGTGACCTCGGGCCCGCCGTCCCGGCGGATCTTCTCCACCGCGACCTCCAGGTGCAGTTCGCCCATTCCGGACAGCACGGTCTGCCCGGTCTCGGGGTCGGTGCGCACCACCAGCGAGGGGTCCTCCTCGGCCAGCCTGGCCAGCGCCTGCGCCAGCCGGTCGGTGTCGGTACCGCGGCGGGCCTCGACCGCGACCGAGACCACCGGTTCCGCGGCGACCGGCGGCTCCAGGAGCAGCGGGGCGTCCGGAGCGCACAGCGTGGCGCCGGGGCGGGCCGACTTCAGCCCGGCGACGGCGACGATGTCACCGGCCACCGCCCGGTCGAGGGGCTGGTGCCGGTCGGCCATGACACGGAGGATGCGCGCCACGCGTTCGGTACGGCGCGTCGCCGGGTCCCACACGGTGGCTCCTTTCTCGATCGTGCCCGAGTAGACCCGGACGTGGGTGAGGCGCCCGGTGGCGGTCGCGGTCACCTTGAACGCCAGTGCCGCGAACGGCCCCTCCGGGTCGGCGGCCCGCCGCTGCTCGGTGCCCTGATGCGTACCGCGCACGGCGGGGACGTCGAGCGGCGAGGGCAGATACGCCACGGCCGCGTCGAGGAGCGGTTCGACGCCCCGGTTGCGGTAGGCGGAGCCGCACAGGACGACCACGCCCTCGCCGGTCAGGGTGAGGTCGCGCAGGGCGCCGGCCAGGGTGGCGTCGGACAGCCGGCCGGGCGGCGCGCAGAACTCCTCCAGCGCGGCCGGGTGCAGCGCGGCCACCGCCTCCTCCAGCGTGCGCCGACGCCGCTCGGCCGCCTCCCTCAGCTCCTGCGGAACGGGCCCCTCCAGCGCCGTACCGCCGTCGTCCGCCCAGACCAGCGCCCGCATGCGCACGAGGTCGACGACGCCGGTGAAGCCGTCCTCCGTGCCGATGGGCAGTTGCACGACGAGCGGGGCCGGGTGCAGGCGGCTGCGGATCGACTCGACGGCTCTGTCGAGGTCGGCGCCCGCGCGGTCCAGCTTGTTGACGAAGGCGATCCTGGGGACGCCGTGCCGGTCGGCCTGCCGCCACACCGACTCGCTCTGCGGCTCGACGCCGGCGACCGCGTCGAAGACGGCGATCGCGCCGTCGAGGACGCGCAGGGAGCGTTCGACCTCGTCGGCGAAGTCGACGTGGCCGGGTGTGTCGATGAGGTTGACGCGGTGGCCGTTCCAGGCGCAGCTGACGGCCGCGGCGAAGATGGTGATGCCGCGGTCGCGTTCCTGGGGGTCGAAATCGGTGACGGTGGTGCCGTCGTGGACCTCGCCGCGTTTGTGGATCGTGCCGGTGGCGAAGAGGATGCGTTCGGTGACGGTGGTCTTTCCGGCGTCGACGTGGGCGAGGATGCCCAGGTTGCGAACGGCGGCGAGAGGGTTGACGGAGTTCGGGTGGAGTTCGGCGCGCATGGCCCGATGCCTTTCGAATGACGGTTTCCCGGAACGGCTCCGGGAAGGGGCGGCGCAATTTCCCGTGCGGCGAAGTTCACCGGCCACGACTGACGGCACGTCAATGCTTGGGCATATGCCGGTAGTTGATTGATCCGGTCGCGCGTCACGGAGTCCGGTGCCGGCCGCGCGGCGGGCACCGGAGGGACGGGGACACGAGGATCACCTCGTAGCGGGAACGGGGAGGGACGACGGCGGTGCGATCCCGCATGGTCCTCTCCCCTCATTCGTCCGAACTCGTCACGGCAAAGCACCTGGACCGCGTTCCGCGGCTACGGTGCGTGATACCGGCCGAGTGTAAGCAGGCGATGCGGGGCGCGGCATTCGGTTTTCGGCTGGCCGCTTCGATCCGGCACTTCGGGCACTCCCGGCACTCCCGGCACTTCGCCGGACGCCTCGGCCGGGCACGGCGGCCCGGGGGCCGGGCGGGGATACCGGTTCGTTCCCTTTTCTCCACTGCTCGGGGAATGAGGCGGCTCGTTGTCCCGACATTTTCCGGACATTCATCTGGCCGGCATCGATAACGCCACGCACCGGGAAGGCGCTTTCCGGATCGACGGACGGGAGTGGAGGTGTTCACCGGAAGAGACCGCCGCAACTCCAGCGATTGGCCGAAAAACATGCTTTACGGCTCCCACGGGGACATCGGGGCGCCGATCCACCGCATCGGCGCCGCCGAGCCCGGAAAGGACGTCCGGAACGCCCCGGATCCACATCATCCCGGGTGGCACGGGGAGTGGACCTTCCGGCACCGGCACAGCGGGAGTTGGTGTGGAACGTGTGTGGACATTCGGTGAAGCACTGCTCTTGGCTGAGAAATTGGGACGCCACCTCGGGTTCCGGCGGGGCGCGCAATGACCGGGAAGCGGTCAGTCCCGGTGGCCGGTGGACGCTCTACCACTGAACGAGCAGGCCTAATCTGATGCGCGAGCAGGCTGAATGGGCCCGGAAAACGGACGGATTGGAATCGATTGGACACGGAAAAGACGCGGAGAGCGCCATTCGCCGCGCTGCGCCCCGGTGCCACGATGCCGGTCGCCGCGCAGGTGCTCATCGCGGGAACGCTCTTCTCCCGTCTCGGTGACACGCTCGCCTCCCTGGGCCTGGTGCTGCACGCGGCGGACCGGGACATCCGCTTCGGGGTGACCGAGGTGATGATCGCCGAGCTCATCCCCACGGTGCTCGCGGCGCCGCTGATCGGTACCGTGGTGGACCGGTTCAGTGCACGCGCGGTCTGCCTGTGGGCGCTGCTGCTCCAGGCACTGTCCCTGGGCGCGGCCACCGCGGTCGGCGGGTTCCATGCGCGGGTGGCCCTGATCGCGCTGTCCGCGCTGGCCGGAGTCGCCTCGGTGGCCGCCGGGTTCAAGATGCTGCCCGCCGTGGCCGGCGAGGAGCACACGGGCCGGGCGAACAGCCTGCTGACGGCCGGCCTGTCCGTCGCGGGGCTGATCGGCCCTCCCCTGGCCGGCTTCCTGAACTCCCTGTGGGGCACCCGAGTGCTGCTCGCGGTGGACGGCGCCTCGTTCCTGGTGCTCGCGGGCTGCACCATGCTGGCGGTGCCGAACACCGTGGACGTGGCGATCGGCCGCCGCCCCGCCACCAAACTCGCGGACGGCTACCGGGCGCTGCGCGACGCGCCGGTGGTGGGCACGCTGATGCCGGCGCTGGCGGCCTCGATACTGGCCATCAGCATCGAGAACGTCGCCGGCGTCTACTACCTGCGGGACGTCGTCAACGGCAACGACACCGTGTTCGGCCTCATCCTGGCGACCTGGGCCCTCGGGTCCGTCCCGGGCGCGTTGCTCGCGGGCCGCCCGGGCTGGTCGGACCGGCACGGCCAGCTGATCGTCACCGGCATCCTGGGCATGGGCGTGAGCCTGCTCCTCACCGGTCTGATCCCGGTGGCCGCGGTGATCTTCCCGCTGTTCCTGATCGCGGGCTTCGGCAACGGCGCCTGCAACGTCGGCCTGCGCAACGCGGTGCACGCCCGCGTGCCGGCCGAGGTGCACGGGAGTGCCTGGGCCTGCTTCCAGGCGCTCTCCCGCAGCTGCATCGGCGCCGGGTTCCTGCTGGGCACCCCCAACAGCGCGGTCTCCAGCCAGGGACAGGTGATCATCTCCGGCGTCATCCCGCTGGTGGCCATGGCATGGGCGGGCGTGGCCACCGTCCGCCGCCGCGAGTCCACCGTGACCGAGCCCTCCGCCTGAGCGACCGACCGGCTGGTCGGAAAGTAGCGGGTCCCCCTGGCACGTCGTCACACCCGGGTTCCCGCGAGATGGCCGACGAGTTCCGCGTTCACCCCTCGTGGCGCCGGACGGTGATGTCCACGCTGCCGTCGGGCACGTTGCAGTAGGCGGCGTTGTGGGTCAGGTTGGCGACCAGTCGCTCCAGGAGCGCGGTGTCGCCGGCGACCGTCGCCGGTTCGGTGCGGTCCGAGCCTTTCGAGGAGCCCGTCGACGCTGTCGGCGAGTTCGCTGACCTCGTCGCGGGGGCCCTCGACGGCGAGGCGCTCGTGCGCGTTGCCGGCGGAGATCCGGCAGATGCCGGCGGTGAGGGTGCGCACGGGCTGGAGGACCCGGCGGGCCAGCAGCCAGCTGAGCACGACGGAGATAGCCGCCATGATGGTGAGGGCGATGCCGGACTGCACGAGGAGTTGGTGCATCCGGGCGTCGTGCATCTTGGCGGTCTGCTTGCTCAGCTGGTCGTTGAGCCAGTCGGTGACGTCCGGCGGGGCCCCGGAGCCGGGGTCGGAGCCGGGCCGGATGATCGTTTGCGGTTGTGCACCGCCCTGCGGCGCCACGTGGAAGGCGGTGACGACGTTGTGGGTGGGGCGGTTGACGAGCAGGTAGGTGATGCCGAGCAGAACGGCTCCGGAGGCGATGAACAGCAGGCCGAAGAGCATGGCGAAGCGGACCCGGGCCCGGCGGGGCGTGAGGCCGCGGATCAGGGCGCGCCCCCGGACGACGGCGGCCGAGCGGCGCAGCCGGGCACGGGCACGGGTCACGAGGGTGGTCGCCGTGTCAGATCCGGTAGCCCTCTCCTGGCACGGTCTGGATCACGGAGCGGTCGACGAGTTTGGTCCGCAGCCGGTTGACCGTGGCCTTGACGGTGGTGGTGCCGGGGTCGGCGACCTCGTCCCAGACCTTGGCCAGGAGTTCGTCGGTGGCCACGGTGCGTCCGCGGGCCCCGAGCAGGTACTCCAGGACCCCGAACTCCTTTGCGGTGAGGGGGAGCTGGGTGCCGGCGTGGCTTGCGGTGCGGCGGGCGGGGTCGAGGCGCAGGGGGCCGCAGACGAGCTCGGGCTGCCGCACCGGGTGGGCGCGGCGGCCGAGGGCGCGGGTGCGGGCGAGGAGTCCGGCCCAGGCGAAGGGCTTGGCGAGGTCGTCGGCGCCGAGGGCCAGTCCCTCGACACGGTCGGCGAGGGCGCCGGAGGCGGTGAGCATCAGGACGCGGGACGGGCAGCCCTGCTCGACGAGGGCACGGCAGATGTCGTCGCCGTGCACGAGCGGCAGGCCGCGGTCCAGGACGACGACGTCGTACGCGCCGCTGGCGGCCCGGGTGAGTCCCTGCTCGCCGTCGTGCGCGAGTTCGACGTCCATGGCGTGCCGGCGCAGCCCCCTGGCGAGGCTCTCCGCGAGATCCCGGTGGTCCTCCACGATCAGTACGCGCATGTCCCCACCTTGGCAGCCGGAGGATCACACGGCGGTAACAGGACCCGTGGGTGGCCGGTAGCGACCGTCCATTCACGCGGAGTTGGCCATTCCGCCCCACGTAAACACTTGGTCTAGTCCTCTTGACGGAGAGTCTGACCGGTTGTTTGGTATATACCAAAGCCCTCACGGCTCCCTCTCTCCCCTCTCCACCTCCCACGGGCCCCCCGAAAGGGGTTTTCTGTCATGCGCCTGGCAAGATTCGCGGCCTCCGCCGGTGCCCTCGCACTCGCGGCCACCGGCGTCACCGTCGCCCTGGCCCCCGCCGGCAGCGCCGCGGGGAGCAGCGTCTACTCCGTCGCTCCCTACGTCGACATGTCGAACGGTCAGGAAGGACTGCTCGACACGGCCATCACCGGACACGGGCTCAAGGCCTACACGGCGGCCTTCGTACTCGGCGAAGGCTGCACCCAGATCTGGGGCGACACGCTCCCCATAGGCAACGACTCCTACACCGACCCCGAGATCGCCAGGGCGAAGTCCGAGGGCGCCTCCGTCATCATCTCCTCCGGCGGGGCGAGCGGTGAGCCGCTCGCCTGGACCTGCTCCACCCAGAGCAGCATCGACGCCGGATACCAGGCCATCATCAACGACTACGGCGTCACCCAGCTCGACTTCGACGTCGAGGGCGCCGCCATCGCGGACACCGCCGCCGCGGCCCGTCAGATGCAGGCGATGAAGGATCTCAAGGCGTCCAACCCGAACCTGAAGTTCTCCATGACCCTGCCGGTGCTGACCAGCGGGCTGACCGGCGACGGCGTCAACATCATCAAGGCCGCCAAGACCGCGGGCATCAAGATCGACGTGGTCAACATCATGGCCATGGACTACTACGCGGGCACCGGCACCGAGATGGGCCAGGCGGCGGTCTCCGCGGCCAAGGCCACGCTCGCGCAGATGCAGTCCGTCGACTCTTCCTACACCTACGCCAACCTCGGCATCACCCCGATGATCGGCAAGAACGACGACGGGTCCACCTTCACGCTCGCGGACGCCCAGACGGTGGAGAGCTTCGCCGCGCAGAACAGCATCGGGCGGCTGTCGTTCTGGTCGGCCAACCGGGACCAGCCGTGCAGCGGAAGCGCCAACTCGCTGTCCACGTGCAGTGAGATCAGCCAGAACCAGCTCGCGTTCACCGACGCGTTCGTGCCCTACGAGGGCAGCACGGGCGGCGGCGGAGGCACCACCACCGACTTCTCCCTGTCGCTGTCGCCGGGTTCCGCCTCGGTCGCCCAGGGCGGTTCGGCGACCGCGACCGTCGCCACGGCCGTCACCTCCGGCAGCGCCGAGTCCGTCAGCCTCGCCGCCTCCGGCGCACCCTCGGGTGTCAGCGTCTCCTTCAGCCCCACATCCGTGACGTCCGGCGGCAGTTCGACGCTGACGGCGACGGTCGGCTCGTCCGTGGCCGCGGGCACCTACCCGATCACCGTCACCGGTACCGCCGCCAGCGGCAGCCACAGCGCGACCTACTCGCTCACGGTCACGTCTTCCGGCAGCGGCGGGGGCTCGCTGACCAACGCGGGCTTCGAGACCGGCAGTCTGAGCCCGTGGACCTGCACGGGCGGCAGCTCGGTGGTCTCCAGCCCGGTCCACAGCGGCAGCCACAGCCTGCAGGTCACGCCGAGTTCCAGCAGCACCGGCGAATGCGACCAGACCGTCACCCTGTCCGCCAACCACAGCTACACGCTCACCGCCTGGGTGCAGGGCCCGTACGCCTACCTCGGGGTCAGCGGCGGCGCCACCGCGAGCACCTGGTCCAACAGCAGCAGCTGGAACCAGCTCACGGTCACCTTCACCACCGGCAGCAGCGGAACGGTCACCGTCTACGCCCATGGCTGGTACGGCCAGTCCAACGTCAACGCGGACGACTTCACCCTGAGCTGAGCGCGGGCGCGAGTCGATGAGGGGGCCGGTTCCCCGGGCACCCGCCCGGGGAACCGGCCCCCTCCCTCATACGTGCTGCCGTACGCCTTACTGGCCGAAGCCGTAGGCGAACAGGTGGTCGGTGCCCGAGGAGCCGGTCACCGGCAGCGTCACCGACGCCACCTGCTTGGACGGATCCAGCGGGACCTTCGTGGCGAAGACATAGGTCTTCACGCCGTCCCGGCCCCCGCTCCCGGTGTTCCGGTAGGCGGTGGTGACGGCCGTCGTGTCACCCGGCAGCGGCTTGCTCGGTCCGCCGTTGAGCGTCCAGTCCGAGAAGCCGACCGTCGCCTGGGAGGTGGTGCCGTCGGTGTAGGTGACGGTCAGCGTGCCCGAGACCCCGCTGCCGTCGGTCGGCGCGTTGACCGCCGCGCCCAGCAGGCCCAGCGACGCCCCCGAGGTGCCGGCCGGCATCGGGAGGGTCTGGCCGGCCATCTCCAGGTTGTCGAGCTGACCGGAGGTCACCGTCGGCCAGGTGTAGGAGATACCGTCGACCGTGAGGGTGGAGCCGCTCGTGACGCCGGCCGCCGCCAGCGCGTTCTGCGAGTAGGCCCAGCCGCCGCCGTCGAAGCCGCCCGAGTAGCCGGCGCCGTCGGGGTAGATGCCCTCGTTGGTGGCGTACGGCCACAGCGCGCCGGGCTTGGCGACGGCCACCCGGAGCGCCGCCCCGGACAGTGCCGTACCGGTGCTGTGGTCGGTGAGGGCGAAGGTGACCGGGTACGTTCCCTCGGTCGCGCCCGCCGTCACGTGGACCTTCGCCTCGGCGCTGCCGGAGGCGGGCACCGTCAGCGAGCCGGACGCGGTGTCGGGCGTGACGCCGGAGGGCGCCGTCGCCGTCCAGTCGACCGTGACGGCCTTGCTGCCGAGGTTGGTCACATCGAGGGTGCCGTCACCGCCGGTGCCCGGCTGGAGGACCAGGCCGTTGGCGGGACCGGTCGCCGCCAGCACCCGGCCGCCGCCCGTGGTGTCCGACGGCGGCACCGCCGACGGGCCGGACGCCCAGGAGGTGTTCGGCTGGGTGCCGAGCGTGTAGTCGAGCGTGCCCGCACCCTTGAACTGCCGGTACGTCAGCCAGGAGGCGTTCCACGCCTTGCCCTTGACGTTCAGTGACTGCACGTACGGCGCGTCGGGCGCGGCCTGCGGTGCGTTGATCTTCACGGTCTTTCCGTTGCCGAGGGTCACCTGGGCCGCCGGGAACGCCGGGCTGCCGAGCACCAGGGTGTCCGTGCCCGGGGTCTCCGGGTACATGCCGAGCTCGGACCAGACGTACCAGGAGCTCATCGCGCCGAGGTCGTCGTTGCCGAAGGAGCCGACGGGCGCGTTGAAGTACAGGTTCTGCTGGGCGTCGCGGACGGCCGCCTGGGTCTTCCACGGCTGGCCCGTGTAGTCGTACTCCCAGGGGATCTCGACGCTGGGCTCGTTGCTCAGGTCGGCGTCGGTGCTGCCAGGGCCGGTGATGTCGTCGAGGAGACTGTCCAGGTAGGACGAGTACGCCTTGGTGCCGCCGCGGGCCTGGATGAGCTCCTGCAGGTTGAACGGGACCATGGGGGTGTACTGGGCGGAGGTGCCCTCCACGAATCCGTTGGAGGTGCCGGGGGTGAAACCGGTCGCGAACTGGCCGTCCTTGTTCCTGGCCTGGAGGTAACCGGTCTGCGGGTTGAAGACGTTCATCCAGTCCTGGGCACGGGTGGCGAACTTCTCGTAGACGGCCGTCTTGCCCAGCGACTTCGCGAAGGCGGCGAGGGCGTAGTCGGCGGAGTCGTACTCCAGCTGGGTGGAGACCGGGCCGTAGAAGTTGCAGCAGTTGTAGTCGTTCTCGTCCAGCGGGAGGTAGCCCTTGGCGTCCCGGACCGACTCGCCGGGGCGGTCGTTGTTCGGGACGGCGGCCTCGTGCTGGAGGGCGGCCAGCGCCTTGGCCGTGTCGAAGTCCGTGGCGCCGAAAGCGTACGCGTCGGTGATGATGCCGGCGGCCGGGTCACCGACCATCACATAGCTCTCGCCGTTGTTCGAGGCCCACTTGGGCAGCAGGCCCGTCTGGTCGTAGCCGTTGAGCATGGACGTGACGACGTCACTGGCGACCTTGGGCTCGGCCAGCGCCATCAGCTGGGTCTGGGAGCGGTAGGTGTCCCAGCCCGAGTAGTTGGCGTACTGGGCCTTCTGGCCCTTGGCCAGCTTGTGGATCTGGTTGTCCATGCCCATGTACTGGCCGTTGTCGTCCGAGAAGACGTTCGGGTGCAGCAGGGCGTGGTAGAGCGCGGTGTAGAACTGCGTCTGCTGGTCGGCGGTTCCGCCGCCCACCTTGATCTTCTTCAGCACCGCGTTCCAGGCGTCGTGGTTGGCCTTCTCGACGGCGCCGACGTTCCAGTTCTTGATCTCCGTGCCGAGGTTTTTCGCCGCGTTGGCGTCACTCGTGTACGAGATGCCGACCTTCGCCGTCACCGTGCGGTTCGCGGAGGTGTCGAAGGTGAGGTACATGCCGTTCGCGCCGGTGGTGGGCGGCTGGGCGGCCTTGCTCGCCTTGGCGGCGCTCCCGTGGACCGTCGGGGCCGGCTTCGCGGGGACGGTGAAGTGCTTCTCCTTCAGCGGCTTCGACGTGGACTTCTGCGGGGCCTGCTGGACCTTGCCCGCCTTCAGCGACCTGGCGTCGGGGGTGATGGCGCCGCCGACCCAGGTGCCGCTCGCGGTGAACGGCCGGTCGAACTTGATGTCGAAGTGCAGCGTGTACCGGTTGCTCGCGCCGCAGAAGTGGCCGCTGTCGATCGCGCCGCTGATCTCCTTGCTGTTCACCACCTGGACGCGGGTGCCGTCCACCTGGGTGGCTCCCCCGCTGAGCTTGAACAGCAGGTTCGCCTGCTGTCCCGCCGGGAAGGCGAAGGCGCCGAGACCGGCGCGGGTGGTGTCGGTCAGCTCGGTGGTGACCCCGTTGGCGTCGGTGACCTTGTAGGAGCCGATGCCGGCCTTCTCGTCGCTGTGGCTGAAACCGACCGAGGTGCTGCCGAGGTCGCCCGACAGAGCGCCGGTCACCGGCAGGACGGGCAGGTCGCCCGCGACCGGGCAGCCCGGTCCCGAGACGTGGGTGAGGCTGAAGCCGGAGAGCTTCGTGTCCGCGTACTCGTAGCCGCCGCCGTCGGGGCGGTTCGGCGTCGTGTCGGGGCCCCACTGCACCATGCCGGCCGGCATGTCGGGGCCGGGGAAGGTGTCCACCGCACCGGAGGTGCCGATGAGGGGGTTGACGAGGGACGCGGGGTCGGTCACGAGGGCCGGCCTCGCGGTGCTCGCGGCATGGGCGCTGCCGGCCGTCGAGAGCGGCAGGGCTGCCATGCCCAGGACGCAGACCACGGCAAGGCGCCCGCGGAATCCTGCTCTGGTGGGGGGTGGTGCGGCTGAACGTCGGGGTCTCACCATCGGTTGCCTCCGCAGCAGTTCGTGCTTCGCACATCAGGTGTCGGCGCGTCGGGAAGCGCCGGAAAGCCAGGCGACGGGCAACGGATCGGGTCGCGCTCCCACGGCCTGACAACGTTGCCATACACGAGTGTTGAGTGAAACGCCTGTGCTTGCGGCATGTCAACGAGGCCAACAGGACTTTCTGCGCGCGAAGTTCAAAGAGTGGGCCACGCCGGGATCAACGCCCGGTTTCCTTATGGGAGTTACGCCCACTCGGCAACGGCCCCGCGCGGCCCTACAGCCCCCGGGTGACGTGGCTCAGCGCGTCGGCGAGCTGTTCGCGGTGCCGACGCAGCGCCTCGGGGGTGATGCCCTTCTCGGCCACGGCCCGGGCGAGATCATCGGTCGCCACCTTGAGCACGGCGCTCATGGTGGCGGCCCGCATACGGACGTCGAGCAGGTCGGCGGACCCGCCCGCGCGTCCGGCGAGCACCTCGGCGAACGTCTCCTCCGCTCGCTCCCGGAGCACCAGGTAGAGGGCGCGCAGCGCGGGTTCGTCGCGGGTCATCCGGATCACGGTGAGCACCGCCTCGGCGTCCCCGGCGGACGACGCGTCGGGGGCGGGCCGGTAGGCGGCGCGCAGATGCTCCGTCAGGTCGGCCTCGGGCGGCCAGGCGTGCAGGACCTCCTGGAAGGCCGCGACCGACTGGGTGAGCAGCGGCTCCACACAGCTTTCCTTGCTGGGGAACCAGCGCCACAGCGTGCGCTCCGAGACTCCGGCCGCCCGCGCTATCTGTCCGCCGGAGGTGGCGGCCACTCCCTGTTCGGCGAACAGCCGGACCGCATGGCGGGAGATGTCGAGGCGCCGGCGTTGCCGTTGCCGGTCGCTCACCGGGGGCCGTCCCCGGCGGGGCGCCATCGGGCCACTGTCCACCGTCACGTCCTCCATCGGGCGATCCAATCACGCCGGGGCCGCGGGGCGACTGGCCGAAAAGGTTATTGGCAGTCACTGACAATAAAGTGTTACGGTCGAAGTGCCGGAAGATCGCGTTCCGAGGTCCAGGAGGAGGACCATGAACGGTGCCGCCGAGCGTTCACGACTGCCCTTCGCACGGCCGAACGTGCTCGATCTCGCGCCTCTGTACGAGGTGCTGCGCCGCGAGGCGCCGATCACGCCGGTCACCACGCCAGCCGGGGATCCGGCCTGGCTGGTCACCCGTTTCGACGAGGTGCGCGAGCTCCTCGGCGACAAGCGGCTCTGCCGCTCCCATCCCGAGCCGGAACGGGCGTCCCGCATCACGACCGCCGCCGTGCAGGAGGGTCCTTCGGGCGACTACGCCACCGAGGAGGCCGACCACACCCGGATGCGCCGGCTGCTGACCCCGGCCTTCTCCGCCAAGCGCATGGTGATGCTCTCCGATCATGTACGGCACCTGGTCGACGGCTGTGTCGACCGGCTGCAGGCCGAGCGGGACGCCGCCCCCGACGGGGTGGTCGACCTGCATGCCGGGCTGGCCTTCCCGGTGCCGGTCGCCGTCATCTGCCGACTGCTCGGCGCGCCCGAGAGCGACCGCGAGTACTTCGCCTCGCTGTCGGGACGCATGGCCGACTACGCCATCGGGGACGAAGCCGAACGGGCGCGGGACGAGTTCAACGACTACATGACCACCCTCGCCGAGGCCAAGCGCGCCCGGCCGGGCGAGGACGTCATCTCCGACCTCGTACGCGCGCAGAGCGCCGACGCGGACTTCGACTACGCCGAGATGATCAGGCTCTGCGTGGGGCTGCTGTTCGCCGGGCACGAGACCACCGTCAACCGCATCGGGCTGGGCACGCTCTTCCTGCTGACCCGCCCCGGCCAGTGGCGGGCGCTGACCGCCGACCCCGCCGGCCGGGTCAACGCCACCGTCGAGGAGATCATGCGCCTGGGCGCGCCCGGCGACCTCGGTCTGCTGCGTTACGCCCACACCGACGTCGACGTCGCCGGGGTCACCATCCGGAGCGGCGACGCCGTGATCCTCTCCGTCAACTCGGCCAACCGCGACGCGGCCGTCTATACCGACGCCGAGACGTTCGACCCCGACCGTCCGGAACGGGGCCATCTCGGATTCGGCCACGGCTCGCACTTCTGCATCGGAGCGAGCCTGGCCCGCACGGAGCTGCGCATCGTCTTCGCCGCCCTGGCCGAGCGCCTGCCCGGGCTGCGGCTGGCCAAGGACGTCGACGAGCTCAAGGTGCGCACCACCCTCACCGGCGGGGTCAGCGAGCTGCCCGTGACCTGGTGAGGGCGGCGCGCCCGTCGGGTCACCCCTCGTCGCGCAGCCGGGCCGCCAGGGAGGTCAGCGGCTCGGTCTCCTCGGTGTGGCCCAGGGCGGTGAGGCGGGATACCGCCCCGTCGAGGCGGGCCAGGGCGGGTGCGGGGCGTTCCAGGTAGCGGCCCTCCACGACGGCCGCGAGCCGGACGCACTCGGCCCACTCGCCGACGTGGTCCCTGTCGTGGGAGTCGGGTTCGGGTTCGCCGAGGAGGGTGAGCGCCTTGTCCAGGGCGGTCAGGGCGGTCTCGTACTCACTGGCGTAGGCGTTGACCCGCCCGTGTTCGTAGGCCAGGGCACTGTCCAGGTCGCGGCCGCGGGACTCGTACCCCGCGGTGCGGGCCTCGTCGGCGATCCGGCCGGCGTCGGCGAGCAGCGCGAGGGCGTCTGCGAGGCCCTCGGCGCCCTGCCGCTCGGCCTGGAGGCGGGCGAGTTCGCGCAGGCAGTTGCTGAGCTGCTCGTAGCGCGGCTCCCGGGCGTGCGCGGCGAGAGCCTGGTCCGCGGCCTCGCGGGCCCGGCCGAACTCGCCGGACTCGGCCAGGAGTACGGCGGTCTCCGCGGCGATCATGGCATGGCTCCCCGGGTCGTCGTCCCAGCCCGCCGACTCGGCCGCGAGGGCGGCGAACTCCGCCGTCGCCGCCTTGAGGTCCTCCCCCGCGTGCAGCGCGCGGGCGCGGGCCAGGCGCAGCTGGGCGACGAGCCGGTCGTCCAGCTCCCCGGCGGCTACGTCCGGTTCGGCCAGGAGGGAGTCGAGGAGCGCGATGCAGTCCTCGATCCGGCCCAGGTCGAGGCTGAGCTGCGCCGCGTTGCTGTAGGTGCAGAACGCGTCGAACCGGCTGCCGTGGCGCAGTTCCAGTTCCGCGGAGCGCGTCAGGTGCCGCAGCGCCTCGTCGGGGCGGCCCAGGCGCATGCAGGTCCTGGCCAGATCGCCGTGGAGGCCGGCCGTGTCGACCGTGTCGGCGGGCCATTCGGCGGCCAGGCGAACCGCCTCGGCCAGGTCCGCGTGCGCGGCCTGGGCGTCCTTGAGCCCGAGCCGGATCTTGCCGCGCAGGCCGAGTGTGCGGGGCAGGTGCCAGGCCGGGCCGTGCGCCTTCAGCCGGTCGAGGAGGGCGTCGGTCTCCGTGACGGCGGCGGGCAGATCGCCGACGATCGCGTACGAGCTGGCCCGCAGCAGGTGGGCGGTGGAGATCTGCCCGGCGATGTCGTGCCGGGTGGCGAAGGCGAGCATCAGGTCCAGCTCGGCGAAGACCGGCGCGATGTCCTCCTCGTTCGTCGACGTCTGTAGCCGCAGGCCGAGCGCGGACGTGCGCAGCCGCAGCAGACGGGCCTCCTGGAACGGGGCCAGGCCGGGCGTCTCCTCGTGCAGGCGGACGAGGGCCGCGTGGGCGGCGGCCAGCGTGGCGGCCTTCGCCTCGGCGCCGTCGGCGGCCTCGGCCTCGGCCCCGTCGACGCCCTCGGCCCCGTCTGCGCCCTCGGCCCCGTCGACGTCCTGCGGGGCGACCTGGGCGCCGGCAAGCAGGGCGCAGGCGCGGGCGAGCGCCGCGTGCTGCGGCGCTCCGGCCTCGTCGTACGCGCCCGCGGCCTCCTCGTACAGGGCGGCGGACGCGTCGAACTCGTCCTTCTGTCCCGCCCGGCTCGCCTCGTCCTCCAGCAGGTCCGCGCGCAGCCGTACCAGTGGTCCCACGGCCGGGTCGTCGGGGTGGGCATAGCCGGGGGCGGCGACGAGCGTGCGCAGCCGTGCCCAGCAGGCCGTCGCGTCCGGATGCCCCTGTTCTTCCGACTCCCGCGCCCGCGTGATGAGTTCGGGAAGGGACTCGGGGACGGCGGCGGACGCGGGAGTGGGCGCGGAGGCGGGGGCGGCCGCCGGGGTCACGTCGTCGAGGCCGCGGGTGCGCAGGGTCAGTTCGAGTGCGTCCAGGAGCGGGGCACGGTCGAGGCGGGCCCGGCGCCGGCCGGTGTGGGCCGTGGTGCCGTTGCGGGCGTCGAAGCGGGCGGCGAGGTCGTCGGCGCGGCCGCGGACCTCGGCGCGCAGGCCGGCCACCGTCCAGACGCGGCCCGCGTATCCGGCGGCGGGCAGGTCGCCGTGGCCCAGGAGCTCGACGCGCTGGAGGAGGACCTCCACGCCGGTGAGGAAGCCGAGCAGGTCCAGCGGCGATTCGACCTCGTCGAACAGGTTCCGGTTCTCGGCGAGGAGTTCCAGGCCGCGGGCCTCGTTGCCGGTGAGCGCGCAGAACTCCAGGTGCCGGCCGACCTCGCCGGACATTGAGGGGTTGCGGCGGCAGGCGCGGTAGCCGGCGAGGTGCAGTTCGCGGGCCCGGTCGGCGCCGCCGGTGCGCAGCAGGGGGAGCAGCGCGTAGGAGACGGAGCGGGCGGGCTCCTCCTGGCAGGACTCCTTCCCGGCCAGCACGGTCTCCCAGGTGCGCAGCGCCCGCTCGTCGTCGCCCGCCGCGAGGTGGTGCAGGGCACGCTCGCAGATCTCGCAGGCCTCGCAGTCGCTGAGCCGGGTGCGGGTCCGTCCCGCCCACAGCTCGTAGGCCAGGTCGGTGTCCTCGCCGACGTGGGCGGCGAGGTGGTACGCCTGTCCGTAGTAGGGCTGGAGTCCGAGATCGGCCTTCTCGTACCGGTCACGCATCTCGGTGAGCCACTGGCGCAGGCTGGCCAGGGGTATCTCGGGCAGGGCGAGCAGGGCGTTGGCGACCCACTTGAACCGCCAGAACAGGGTGTGCCGCAGCCGCTCGTCGAAGACGTCGGGCTGCTCGTCGAAGAGGGTGAGCACCCGGGCGAAGACGACGGGCGACTTCCTGGGCTCGGAGCCGTAGTTGTACGCCTTCTGGAGTGCGAGGAGCGCGTGCACGAGCGGGCGGGGCTCCGCGAACTGCTCGGCGGCGTCGACCAGTTCCTCGGCGGTGACGGTGCGGGTACGGCCGTAGGGGCGCCGGTCGTTCTCCTGGAGCGCCTGGTACAGCTCGTCCGTGTTCTGGGGATGGGGTGCGGTCGGCATCGTCAGCTGTCCTTGCGGAGGGCGTGGGCGAGGAGGTCGAGGAAGGAGCGGTTGATGAGGCTCGACTCGGCGGGCCTGAGCGGGCGGCGGGACAGCATCGCGGCCTGCCCGTAGAGGGCTTCGGCGCTGGTGCGGGCCAGTTCGGGCTCGTCGATGGTGACCGCGGTGCGGACCAGCGGGTTGAGCTGGTTGAGGATCAGCTGGGCTCGCGGGGCCTCCTGGCGGAGGTGGCCGAGGATGTCGCCCCACACGCCGCCCTGCTGCTCGCGGGCGAGCTGGGAGCGCGTGCGCTCGTGCCGGGCCTCGCGGCTGTCGAGGAGGAGGGCGGGGGCGGAGGCGGGCTGGAAGGTGCGCAGCGCGACGTCGCAGTCGAAGACCCCGAGGGCGTCACGGGCCTGGGCGAGGTAGGCCGCGGCGGCGAGCTCCGTCTCCCGGTCGACGGGGTCGAGGTGGGCGGTGAGGGTGCCGGGGTCGAGGTCGGCGACGCTGACCTCGGGCCTGATCTCCGGCAGCCGGTGGACGAGTTCACGGTCGTAGGTGTAGCCGCCGTTGACGACGCCGAGCCCGGCGGCCGCGGCGATCGCCGCCACCTGCCGGAACTCCTCCACGCTGGCGGTCACGAGGACGGTGCGGTGGGTGCGCGCGAACTCGTCCAGGGTGGCGTGTCCGTCGGTGGTCTCGAACGGCAGCCATGGCAGGAGCATCCGCAGGATCTCGTCGTCGTGCACGGCCAGCGACTTGACGGCCAGGTGGTGGGTCTGGAGGAAGCGGCCGAGGAGGTCGGGGTCGCTGGCGGCGGTCCGGGCGATCCAGGCGCGGAGCCGTTCGGCGAGGGCGTCGCGGACCGCGGCGAGGGTGTCGTCCTCGTACAGGGACTCACGGGACGCGGTCGGGCGCAGGCTCTCGGCGTCGAGGACGCAGCGGACGAAGAACGCCCACTCGGGCAGGATCTCCTCGGCCTGCTCGGACAGCAGCATGCCCTTGACGTGCACGCGGTGGCCGTGGCGGCGCCCGGCGGGCACCGCGTCGGGGAGCACGCACGCGATGCCCTTGAGGCCCACTGCCGGCAGGTCGAGGTCGATGGTGTCCAGCGGGGTGAACCCGAAGACCTCCTCGCCGTACGCGGCCAGCGCGCGGGAGCGTGCGCCCGGTGTGGGGTAGGTACGCGCCCAGGGTGCGGGCTCGGGATTGACGGCCGCGCCGGGGCCGCCGGTGCCGTCGTCGAAGGTCACCGGGTGGCGCAAGAGGGAGCCGAAGTGCCGGGCCAGCGCGTGCACTTGGGCCGGCCGGGTCCACTCGCCCGCGTCGGCGCGGGGCGTGAGGGTGACGGTGGTGCCGGGGCGCGGGCGGGCGGCGGCGGGCAGGGTGCGGACGGTGTAGCTGCCGTCGCCACGGCCCCGCCACTCCACGGCGGGGGCGTCCGGGGTGCGGGCGGAGCGGCTGACGACGTGAATCTCGTCGGCGACCAGGAAGCAGGAGAGCAGCCCGATGCCGAACTGGCCGATGAAGTCCGCGCGTTGCTCGGCGACCTGCTCGGCCCGCTTGCTGCTGCGGCCGATGGTGGCAAGGAAGGTGTGCACGTCGGCCTCGGTGAGACCGACGCCGTCGTCCTCCACCCGGACCACCGAACCGTCGGCGTACAGGCGGATGCCGAACGCGTCGGCGGGGGCGCCGGGTTCGAGGCCGTGCCGCGCGGTCAGCGCGTCCACCGCGTTCTGCAGGAGTTCGCGCAGGTAGACGCGGGGGCTGGAGTAGAGGTGGTGGGAGAGGAGGTCGACGAGGCCGCGCAGGTCCACCTGGAAGGTGCGGTCGGCGCCGGCCGGGCTCGCGGGGGTGTGGGGCAGGGTCATCAAGGCGTCCGGGGTGGGGTGGTCGACGGGTGGCGGGAAGAGACGTGCCGGGCGGTGTGCGAGACACCGGTGACGGCGGCCGTCGGCTCAGGAGCGGCGCCGGAAGCGGGCGTACGCCTTCTCCGGCTGCGCCATGTAGGTCCAGGGCCACCGGGTGAAGGCGCCGTCCAGCTCGTGGTAGACGCGCGGGGCCACGACGGACTCGGAGGCCAGCGACAGGGCCATGGCGAAGATGTTGAAGTCCTCCTGCCAGCCCGGGCACCGCTCGTAGTCGGGGTGGAGGATGCTGCGCTTGGCCGCGTCCTTCAACTCGCCCTGGATCTCGGGGGTGTCGAGACAGTTCTTGTCGTCCGACTCCACCCAGTCCTCGATGTGGGCCATGGCGACCGCGCAGCCGAGGCGATGGCCGTCGGGAGCGTCGGCGAACGCCTTGCGCGCGAACTCCAGGGCCTGGCCCGGCTCACCGTGCCAGCGCGGCTGGAGGTGCGACACCCACTCGATGTGGGTCTCCAGGTCCAGCGGGTCGCGGCGCAGGGCGGCGTCGAGCCGTGCCTCGTTGACGGGGGTGCCCAGCGACATGCCACGGCCCGAGGTGAGCAGGCGGCGCCACGGCGTGATCCACTCCGGCCGCAGCTCGGCGGCTTCGAGCAGGTGCTCCTCGGCGATGTGGAGCCGCTCGTGGAAGATGCGCCACTGTTCCTGCGAGACGTTCGAGGCACGCGCGGAGGTGCGCGCCTCCCAGCCCCAGCTGATGTGGCGCGCCCCGGATATGAGCAGGGCCGTCGCCCGGTGCTCCTCGTCCTCCTCGACGGCCCGGCCGATCCACTCCTCCAGCCCGTCCACGTCGGACAGTTCACCCAGCACCTGGTGGTCGCGGCCGAGATCGAAGTGGGCCGACGCCATCTTGACCGCGTCCCAGTCCCCCGACTCCGCCGCCACCACCAGCGCCATGACCCGGGTGTCCCCGAGGAACTGCAGCTTGTACACCCCGTTCTGCCGGCGCGGCGCGGGCAGGGCATGCGGATCCGCCGCCGGTCTCTCCCCGCCTCTGCCGAACAGCTTGCCGAACATGCCGCGCCCTCCCCAGGTCCCGCGTGATCATTCCGGTGCAGCATAAGCGGCCCCACCGACATCGCCGCACAGGGTTTTCACCGGTGGCCTTCCGATGACTTCCGGCAGTGTCCTCAAGGGGCCGGACGGTCCACGGCGTACACCGTGACCGGGTTGCCCCGCAGAAGGTCCTCTCGGCGCGGCGCGAACCCCAGGCGCTCGGCCACCCTGGCCGACGCCTCGTTGCCCGGCCGTATGAGAGCCGTGAAATAGGCGTCGTCGAGCGTGGCGAACCCCCACTCCAGGCACGCTTGAGCGGCCTCGGTCGCATACCCGTGACCCCAGTGGTCCGCTCGAAGGGTCCACCCCAGTTCCACCTCATCGAACTGCTCCCAGTACTACAGACCGCTCCGGCCGATGAACTCCCCACTCGACTTCAGCTCGATCGCGCACAGGCCATGGCCTCGCTCGGTCCACTGCCGCTCGATCGCGGTGAGCCGCTCCAGCGCCTGTTGCCGCGAGCAGGACCCGACAAAACGGTTGACCTGCGGGTCCGCATGGAGTTCGACAAAGACGTCCACGTCGGACACATGCAGAGGCCGCAGGAGCAGTCACTCGGTCTCGATCACGCGTCCGAGCATAGAACCCGCCGCCGACCCGGCCGAGGCAGTCGCTGCAACGGCCCGTCGCAGCCCGTCACATGGGGAGCGAGAACAGCCGCACCGTCCCAGAGGGCCAGCGGGCGTCGTCGTGCAGGGGGGTCACCATGGTCCGCAGTGGCATGGTGACCAGACGGCCTTCGGGTTGTTCGACCAGTACGTCCCTGTCGAGCGGATGCCATCCGAGGCGCCGGTAGAGCGGCACCAGGGGAGGCCGGCAGAACAGGAGGGCGTGCCGAGGACCCATCGTGCGGGCGTGCTCCAGTGCGGCTGTGACGACGCGCCGCGCCAGCCCCCGCCCTTGCATGCGGGGTGCGACGGCCACCCCGCCGACGCCCACCACCTCTGTCCCGGCACCGTCGATCGCGACAGGCAGTCGCAGCAGGCCGGCGTGGGCCACGAGCCGGTCGTCGTGTCTGATGCCGAAGTGGTCTTCTTTCGGCAGCCAGGTCAGACCCGTCGAGGCGACACCGAAGGGATCATCGCCGGTGCCGAGGATCTCCTCCTGGTCGGCCTTCGTGTACCGGGGCAGCCGCACCACAGTCGGTGCCACGGAGGACTGGTTCTCAGACATTCCCACATGATGATCTCTCCGCCGACCACGGACCAAGCAGTCCCCCCGGCCAAGGAAAGAATCTCGCGCGGTTTCTGTTACGGCGGCGCCGGCGGCGGACCCTCCCTTCATATGGACACCTTCTCTCCCACCCCGGAGCCCTCCGTGCCCCTCTCCCACCGCGCTCCGACCTGGACGCGCCGCAAGCTGCTCGGCGCCACGGCGGGCGGCACCGCGCTCGCGGCACTCGGCACGTTCGGCGTCCGCCGCTTCGCCTCGGCGGCCGATGCGAACACCAGCGCCGTCGGTGACGTCGTGGGCAAGGTCACCGTCGGCTACCAGGGCTGGTTCGCCTGCAAGGGCGACGGCGCGCCGATCAACGCCTGGTGGCACTGGGCCCCCAACAGCGCCTCCACCCCCTCCCCCTCCAACAACGGCATCAAGGCCTGGCCGGACATCCGCGACTACACCAAGACGTACCCGACCGCCTTCGCGAACTTCGGCAACGGCCGCGCCCCTGGCCTGTTCTCCTCCTACGACCAGCAGACCGTGAACACCCACTTCCTGTGGATGCAGCAGTACGGCATCGACACCGCCGCCCTCCAGCGCTTCAACCCCACCGGCGGCGAGGGCCCGACGCGGGACGACATGGCGCAGAAGGTACGCTCCGCGGCCGAGGCCTACGGCCGGAAGTTCTACATCATGTACGACGTCAGCGGCTGGACGAACATGCAGTCGGAGATCAAGACCGACTGGACGAACAAGATGTCCGCGCACACGGCCAGTTCGGCGTACGCGACGCAGAACGGCAAGCCGGTCGTCTGCATCTGGGGCTTCGGATTCAACGACGACAAGCACGCGTTCAGCGCGGACGCCTGCCTCGACGTCATCAACTGGTTCAAGAACCAGGGCTGTTACGTCATCGGCGGAGTACCGACCTGGTGGCGGACCGGTACCGGCGACTCCCGCTCGGGCTTCTCGGACGTCTACCACGCACTCGACATGATCTCGCCGTGGCTGGTCGGCCGGATCGGCACCTCCTCCGACGCGGACAACTTCTACACCAACGCGACCGTCCCCGACGTCGCGGACTGCGCCTCCCACGGCATCGACTACCAGCCGTGCGTCCTGCCCGGTGACGTCGCCGAACGCCAGCGCGCACACGGCGACTTCATGTGGCGGCAGTTCTACAACATGGTCCGGGCCGGAGTGCAGGGCATCTACATCTCCATGTACGACGAGTACAACGAGGGGAACCAGATCGCCAAGACCGCCGAGTCCCAGGCATGGGTCCCCACCGACGCGGGCCTGCTCGCCCTCGACGAGGACGGCACCGCCTGCTCCGCCGACTACTATCTGCGCCTCACCGGCGACGGCGGCCGCATGCTCAAGGGCGACCTCGCCCTGACCGCCACCCGCCCCACCACCCCCTACGTCAACGGCACCTCGGCCGGCACCCCCGCCACCGCCACCGTCACCCTGAAGGCACGGGCCAACGGCAAGTACGTGACGGCCGAGAACGCGGGCGCCTCCGCCCTGATCGCCAACCGGGACTCGGCCGGCACCTGGGAGAGGTTCGACCAGATCGACCTGGGCAACGGCAACATCGCGCTGCGTTCACGCGCCAACGGCCGGATCGTCTGCGCGGACGACGCGGGCGCGTCCGCGCTGATCGCCAACCGTACGGCCATCGGCAGCTACGAGACCTTCCAGCTGGTGAAGAACTCCAACGGCACCGTCAGTCTGCTGGCCGCCGCCGACGGCAAGTACGTGACCGCCGAGAACGGCGGCGCCGACCCGCTCATCGCCAACCGCACCGCGATCGGGACCTGGGAGCAGTTCGACCTGACGACGGTCTAGGCGCGTCCGGGACGGCCGGGCATCAGGCTCCGAAGACCTGGAACTCCGAGACCTGCCCGGCCGGCCAGCCGCTGTTGGCCGTGAAGGTGAGTCGTAGGTAGCGGGTGGTGGCGGTGGACGGGAGCGTGAGGGTCGCGGTGTTGCCGGTCGCCGGGTCGAAGGTGTACCCCGCCGAGGCGAGCAGTTGGGCGAAGGTGCCGCCGTCCGTGCTGCCCTGGACGGAGATGGTCTGGGTGCGGGTGGTCCAGGCGGTTGCCGGGGGGAGGTGGAGGACGATCCGTCTGACGCCCGTGGCAGCGCCGAGATCGACCTGCACCCACTGCGGGAAGGCGTTGTTGGCCGACTCCCAGTAGGTGTTGGTGTCGCCGTCGGTCGCGTTGGACGAGGCGTAGACCTGGGTGTGGCTGCTCTCCGAGGTGGGGCGGTGCAGGGCGAGGTTGGTGGTGCTGGAAGGGGGGTCGGTGGTGACGGTGACCTGGTTGGAGGGCTGCGACACGTTTCCCGCCGCGTCGTAGGCGACGACGTCGAAGGTGTACGCGGTGGCCGCACCGAGTCCGGTGACGGTGAACGAGGCGGCGCCGGTGGTGCCCACCTGGGTGCTGGTCGAGCCGGACACCTGCAGGACGCGGTATCCGGCCACCCCGACGTTGTCGGTCGACGTGTTCCAGGCCAGCGAGACGGAGTTGCCGGTGTGCCCGGTGACGGTCAGGGCACCCGGCGCGGCCGGCGGTGTGGTGTCGCCGCCGGTGGGGACGACCGGCTGGGTGGGGCGGGTGGCGGTCAGCGCGATCTGCCCCTTGAGCATGCGGCCGCCGTCGCCCGTCAGGCGAAGGTAGTAGTCGGAGGAGCAGGCGGTGCCGTCCTCGTCGAGGGCGAGGAATCCGGAGTCGGTGGGCACCCATGCCTGGGTCTCGGCGGTCTTGGCGATCTGGTTGCCCTCGTTGTACTCGTCGAACATCGAGATGTAGATGCCCTGCACTCCGGCGCGGACCACGTTGTAGAACTGCCGCCACATGAAGTCGCCGTGCGCGCGCTGCCGGCCGGAGACGTCGCCGGGCAGCACGCAGGGCTGGTAGTCGATGCCGTTGGCGTTGCAGTCGGCCTGGTCGGGGACCGTGTATGTGGTGTACGCGTTGTCGGCCTCGGTGACGTTCCCGATGGCGCCGACCATCCACGGCGAGATCATGTTGAAGGCGTGGTAGACACCCAGGAAGCCGGGCTGCGAGCCCCCGGTCCCCGTCCGCCATTCGCGCGGGACGCCACCGATGACGTAACACCCCTGGCCCTTGAACCAGTTGACGACGTCGAGGCAGGCGTCAGCGGTGAAGGGATGGTTGGGGTCGTTGAAGCCGAAGCCCCAGATGCAGACGACCGGCTTCCCGTTCTGCCTCGCGTAGGCGGAGGACGCGGTGTGCGCGGACATCTTGTTCGTCCAGTCCGTCTTGATCTCGGACTGCATGGTCGTCCAGTTGGAGACGTCGTACATGATGTAGAACTTCCGCCCGTACGACTCTGCCGCGCTGCGCACCTTGGTCGCCATGGCGTCGCGGGTGGGGCCCTCGCCGCCGGTGGGGTTGAACCGTTGCAGGGCGGCGGTGTCGATGCCGTTCTGCTGCATCCACAGGAAGTGGGTGTTCACCGTCTGCTGGTCGTACGACGAGAACAGCGTGGCGGGCTGACCGTTGCCGAGGGCGGCGTACGACGTCTGGTACGTCTTGGTGAAGTCACGTACATCGGGCCAGCACTTGATGTTGGTGTTGGTCGGGGACGGCGACTGGCCCCAGTTCTGGCTCCAGTGCCACCAGCCGTTGATGGGCGCGCCGTCGCCGATGCAGGCGAACCAGCCCTGGTAGCCGACGCTGATCTTGCCGACGACGTCGCCCGGCGCACTGGCCGCCGACGCGGTCTGCGCGAGTACGGTCTCGGTGGCGCCCACGGTTCCCACCGCGGTGGCCGCGATCGCGGCCCGTAAGAAGACTCTGCGTGTGACACCCATCTGGACTCCTCTGGTCGAGTGGCCTTCGGTGACCGGTGCCGCCGGGCGCGCTCACGCTCGCGCCCGGCGGCACCGTCGGATCGGATCAGGTGTTCCAGACCTGGAACTCGGAGATCTGACCGGCCGGCCAGCCGTTGTTCGCCGTGATGTTCACCCGGAAGTACCGCTGGGTGGTCGCGGTGAACGTGATGGTGACCGTGTTGTTGGTGGTGGGGTCGAAGGTGTACGTGGCCGACGCCTTGACGGTGGTGAAGGAGGAGCCGTCGGTGCTGCCCGACAGGGACAGCGTCTGGTTGCGGGCGCCCCAGGTCGCGGGGAGCTGGAGGACGACGCGGCTGGCGCTCTGCGCGGAACCGAGGTCGACCTGGACCCACTGCGGGAAGGCGTTGTTGGCGCTCTCCCAGTAGGAACCCTGGTTGCCGTCCGTCACGTTCGACGACGGGTACACGTCGGTGTGGCTGGACTCGGTGGTGGCCGCGCCCGCTGCCAGGTTCCTGCTCACCGTGCCGGCCCCGGTGCCGGTCAGCGCGACCGTGGTCGTGCCGTTCGACGCGTTGCTGGCGACACTGAGATCACCGGTGCGGGTACCGGACGCGGTGGGCGTGAACGTGACGGCCACCGTGCAGGAGGCCCCTGCTGCGATCGACGTACCGCAGGTGTTGGTCTGCGAGAAGTCACCCGTGACGGTGATGCCGGAGACGGTCGCGGCCGCGGTACCGGTGTTGGTCACCGTGACCGTCTGCGCGCTGCTGGCGGTGTTGAGCGCCTGGGTGGCATACGTCAGCGACGTCGGGCTGGCCGACAGGGTCGCGTTCGAGGAGCCGCCGTCACTGGGGAACACCTCGAAGTCCGACAACTGGGCCGCGTTCCAACCCGTGTTGGCGGTGATGTTCACCCGCACGTATCTCGCCGTGGCGGCGCTGAACGTGATGGTCACCGTGTTGTTGTTGGCGTTCGGGTCGAAGGTGTAGCCGGCCGACGCCTTGATCGTGGAGAAGCTGGAGCCGTCCGTGGACCCCTGCACCGACAGGGTCTGCGTACGGGCCGACCACGCCGTCGCCGGCGGGAGCTTGAGCACGACCTTGCCGACGCTGTAGTTCTGGCCGAGGTCGACCTGGGCCCACTGCGGGAACGAGCCGTTCGTGCCCTCCCAGTACGTCGAGGCGTCCGGGTCGGTGAGGTTCGAGGCGACGTACGGGCTGTTGCTCGAACTCGCCGTCGCCGGCCGCCCGGCGGCGATGTCGGTGGTGGAGTCGATGCCGCTGCCGGTCAGGGAGACGACGGTCGGGCTGTTGTTGGCGTTGCTGGTGACGGTCAGGTTGCCGGTGCGCGAGCCGCCCGTGGTGGGCTTGAAGCCGACGGTCACCGTGCAGGACGCGCCGACCGCGAGGGTGGCGCAGTTGTTGGTCTGGCTGAAGTCGCCGGTCGCCGCGACGCCCGAGACGGTCGCCGACGTGGTGCCCGAGTTCGTCACCTTCACCGTCTGGGTGTCGGCCGAGGAGCCGACCACCGTGGCGGCGAAGGCCAGGCTCGCCGGGTCGGTGTTCAGGACCGGGCCCGGCGCGGTGCCGGTGCCGGAGAGGGTGACCGTGTTGGTGACCCCGCCCGCGTTGACGGTCAGCGTGCCGCTGCGGCTGCCGGTCGCCGTCGGCGCGAACCTCACGCTGACGGTGCAGGAGCCGTTCGCCGCGATCGACGAGCCGCAGGTGTTGGTCTGGGAGTAGTCGCCGCTGGTCGAGATCGACGAGACGGACGCGGCCGTGTTCATCGGGTTGGAGACCGTCACGGTCTGCGCGTCGCTCGTCGAACCGGTCGGCACCGAACCGAAGTTGAGCGCGCCGGGGGTGGCCGTCACGCCTTCGGACGGGTAGGGCGGGTAGACCGGAGCCGGCCACCCTCCGCAGTACGGCGTGCCGCTGATACCGGAGTTGCCGCCGCCGTCGGTCACCGTGAAGCTCCCGACCGAGCAGCTGTACACCGGGGAGGAGTAACCGACGCCGGTGGCGGTGACGTTGGTGAACTTCGCGGCGCCGCCGGTCTGTTCCTGCAGGGCGAAGGTTCCGGTGCCGGCGATGGTCACGTTGTCGAGGTTGACGCCGCTGATGGTGCCCTCGACCCACTGGACGGCCTCGTACGGGCTCTGCTGGATCAGCGCGTTGGTCACGTTGATCGGGCCGGTGATCGCGCCCTGGCTGCCGTCGAACCACAGCGCGCCCACGCCGAACTGCCAGTTCGGGTCGAGGCTGCCGTCCCGGACCATGGTGTTGTCGGAGATGGTGGTGGTGCCGACCGGCGTCGAGGAGAAACGTTGCCCCACGTGGATGCCGCCACCCTGGGTGATGCCGCTGTCCACCACCCGGTTGCCGCTGACGGTGTTGTCGTGGCCGCCGTAGATCGCGATGCCGTTGGCGAGGATCTGCAGTGACACGGTGTTGTTGGAGATCGTGTCGTTGGCGTCGGCGCCGATACCGGAGTCCGCCCAGGTGGCGATGCCGTCGTCGCCGGTGTTGCGGATGTCGCTGTTGGTGACCTTCGAGTTGGTGACGGCGCCGTGGAAGTTGATGCCGTCCGCGGTGGTGTCGCGGATGCGCATGCCGCTGAACGTCAGCCCGTCCATCGGCCCGTCCATCCAGGCGCCGACCTTCATGTGGTCGATCCACAGGCCCGCCACGGTCGAGTTGCTCAGCGCGCCGCCGATGCCGTTGACCTGGGCGCTGTCGTTGCGCTCCTGCACATCGCCGAAGATGGCGAAGTTCTGCAGGTGCACGCCGGTGCTGGCCGAGGGCGCGGAGTTGCCGTAGAAGCCGGGTGCCGTGCCGGTGACGGTCGAGTACCACATGCCGGCGCCGGCGATCGTGACGTTGTTGACGCTGATGTGGCCGGGGATGTTGTAGGTGCCCGGCGGGATCCACACGGTGCCGCCGGGTCCTGCCGCGCTGATCGCGGCGTTGAACGCGCTGGTCGCGTCACTCACACCGGTCGAGTCGGCGCCCTTGCTGGTCACCGACACCGACCCGGAGGGTGCGGTCAGGGCGGCGCCCACCTGTTCGAAGTCGGCGAAGTCGATGGTGTACGAGGAGGCGGTGTCCCCCGAGTCGACCTGCAGCTTGAAGGTCGTGCCCGCCGGATAGGTGGTGGAGAACAGGCGGTGGGCCTCGTCGAAGAAGTGGTGCGGGTTGCTGCCCGGCGTGTTGGTGAAGGGGTAGCTGCCGTAGTACCAGCTGTAGGCGTTGGTCAGGGTGAAGTCGGGCTGCTTGACGCCGTTGATGTACAGGGACAGCGCGGCGGTGTAGACCGAGCCGCCCGAGGTGTCGGGGATGCTGTACCGGAAGTTGATCGAGTTGGTCGCCACCGGGGTGGTGAACGTGACGTACTGGCCGGTGCCCTGGAGCGTCGTCGCCTTGCGGTACGACGCCTCGTCGGCCAACTGGCCCTGGGTGTAGCTCGGTCCGATGGGCGTGCCGTTGGTGGCGGAGTTCTCCGCCTGCACCTCGACGTACGGCAGGCTCGCGCCGCTGCCGCCGGTGGCGGCGGCCGCCGCAAAGGCGGGTTGGACGGCCAGAGCGACGATGCCGACGGCAGCCACCATCGCGGTGCTCACCGCCCAGACGAGGGCTCGTCTCAGATCTCGGATGGAATGGAACACTTACCACTCCTTTCATCAGGACATGCCGGAAATGCCCTGCTGACACCGCCAGAGAGGGAGGGACGTGGCGCAAGGGGAGACGGAAGGCAGGGGGAAGGCAGGGGGTGCTGATGACGCGAGGGGGACCGTAATGTCCTCGACAGGGCCGCGCAAGAACTAGACAGAACATTGCAACAATAAAAATTCAGCCCGCAAGATCTAATGTGCCCTCTTGGGGCTGCGTCCGGCACCGGGCCGCACACATGGCGGTGCCGCCGGACGGGGAGTCCGGCGGCACCGTGGAGAGGGTGGGGTCAGGTGGTCCAGATCTGGAATTCGGACACCTGACCCGCGGGCCAGCCGTTGTTGGCGGTGATGGTGACGCGGTAGTAGCGCTGGGTGGTGGCGGGGAAGGTGAGCGTGACGGTGTTCCTGGTGCTCGGGTCGAAGGTGTAGGCGGCCGGGGACTTCAGGGTGGTGAAGGTGGTGCCGTCGGTGCTGCCGCCCAGGGTCACGGTCTGGGTGCGGGCGCCCCAGGCGGCGGGCAGCTGCAGGACCACGCGGGAGGCGCTCCGGGCCGAGCCCAGATCGACCTGGACCCATTGCGGAAAGGCGTTGTTGGCGCTCTCCCAGTAGGAACCCTGGTTGCCGTCCGTCACGTTCGACGACGGGTACACGTCGGTGTGGCTGGACTCGCCGGTGGGCTTGCCGGCCGCGAGGTCGGTTCCGGTGGTGCCGTCCGCCGCGGTGAAGCCGAGGTAGTTGATGTTCCAGCCGCCGGTGTCCTGGTCGAGCGTCAGGACCTGCCGCCCGGCGGGCAGGGTCACATGAGTGGTCACGGTGGCCCAGGTCTGCCAGTCACCGGTGGCGGGCAGGTCGACGGCTCCGGTGAGACTGGTGCCGGCGGCGTCCGACAGGTGCAGCGCACCGGCCACCGCGGACGGGGCCGCGACGCGCAGGCCGAGGGTGTAGGTGCCGGCCGTGGCGACGTCCACGGTGTAGCGGAACCACTGTCCGCCGCCGGTCCAGCCCAGGTTGTGGCCGCCGCCGGTGTCCGAGGTGTTGTCCAGGTCCACCCCGTCGGCGCGGTAGGAGTTGGCGTTGCCGTTGACGGAGGTGACGTTGTAGGCCACGCCCTGGCCGCCGGTGTCGTAGTCCTCCGCCTGCACCGTGCCGGGCACGGCGGCCGGGGTGCCGCCGTAGGGGCCCTCGGGAGCGGGCGGCGGCCAGTGGTTGTCACTCAGCGTCGCGACGAACCCGCCGGAGTTGTTCACGAAGGCCGAGGCGCCCGAGGGGAGCCCCGTGACCGTGTTGCCGGTGATCGTCGCCGAACCGGTGGGCGCGGGGTAGAACGGCGGGGAGATCGCGATGCCGTTGCGGCCGGGGTTGCTGACCGTGTTGTCCTGGAGCAGGGTGTTGGTCGAGGCGGAGAAGCCGATCCCGTCGTAGAGGGAGTCGGTGACGGTGTTGCCGGTCACCGTGACCTTGTCGACGGTCCCGGTGTTCTGTCCGTCGCCGCCGTTGCCGATGTGCAGGGCGGGCTGGCCCTGGCTGTAGGCGTTGCCGCCGGAGCGGACCACGGCGTTGCCCGTCACGGTCGCGGACAGCAGGTCACTGCCGTTGACACCGAAGCGCCCGGCTCCCAGGCCGATGTAGCGGGCCGTGTCGCTGATGTAGTTGTCCTTGACCTGGTGGCCGCTGCCCCCGTAGATCCCGACACCCTTGCCGCCCCACGGCGCGATCGAGGTGTTGTCACTGACGGTGACATTGGTCATCGGGTTGTAGTAGGTCTTGGAACCGTCGCTGTTGGTGTTGTAGTTCACCGAGTTGATGGCGATCGCGTCGTCCCCGGTGCCGCGGACGAAGTTGTCGGTGACCGTCAGGTCGTTCCCCGTGTCCGCGCCCAGCGACACGTTGTTGACGTTGATCCCGTCCGCCCAGATCGAGGTCAGCCGGCTGTTCCGAACCGTCCCGCCGGTGCCGGAGGCCCAGAAACCCGACATGGTGTGCTGGGTCCAGATGCCGTCGGCCAGCCAGTCGGTGCCGGTGGTGTCCATCGCGCCGCCGTCCCCGCCGACGGTGCTGCGGCTGACGGCGTTGGCGTCGATGTGGAAGTTCCGTACGGTGCAGGAGGTCAGGTCGAACAGTGCGGCCAACGGCGTGTTGTTGGGGACCGGGACGTCACGGTAGACCGTGCTGTACCACAGGCCCGCGCCCGCGATGGTGATCCCCTGCGCGTTCAGTCCCGCGGTGCCCTTCACATAGAAGGTGCCCTGGGGGATCCACAGGATCCTGCCCTGCGACTGCGCCTGGTCGATGCAGTTCTGGATGGCGGCACGGCTGTCCACCGACTGGCTGTCGGCCGCGCCGTTCGTCGGCGTGTTGTCCGCCACCGCCCCGCAGCTCGTGATCGAGATCGAGTTCGCCGGCTGCGTCAGCGGCGCCGGCGGGTTCTCCACGTCGACCGAGTCCACGTCGTAGAAGGACGCGCTGTTGTCGGAGTCCTTCCGCAGCGAGAACGTGGCGCCCGCCGGGATCGGGGACCCGGTGACGAAGGTGTGCGACTCGTCCCAGAAGACCCTCGGGTCGCCGTCGGCCGGGTTCTGGTTGTCGCTCGTGTTGTAGTTGCCGTTGCCCTCGTACACCCAGCTCTGACGCGAGTTGAGGTTCAGCGTCTGCCGGAACACCCCGTTGACGTACAGGTTCAGCGTCCCGGTGAGACCGCCGCCGGATGCCGAATCCGGGATGCTGGCGCGGACGTTGAGGAAGGAGATCGGCTGCCCGGTGGTGTTCGTCCACTGCACCGACTGGCCCGTGCCGTCCAGGTGGACGTACGAATGGCCCGAGGCCTCCAAGGCCGCGCTCGAGTACTGCGTCGTCGGCGCCGAGGTCAGCGACCGGACGGCCGCACCTCCGGCCGGCGTTCCCGCCTCGGCCTCGTAGACCGAGAACGGCGTCGTCGCACCCACCGCCGCGCTCGCCGCCGCCTGCGGCTGCGGCTGCGGCTGCGGCTGCGGCTGGTGTGCGGCTGCGGCCGGTAAGGCGGACACGCACATCGCGCCGACCGCGGCGACGGCGGCCACCGCCAGTCGCCGGGGTCTGGAGATCGTCAGCATGTGATGCTCCTTCGAGGAATGCGGGAAACCGGGGCCCCGACCGTACAGAGCCCCCATTCAGCCCGCTAGATTCCGACGAAGTAAAGAATGAATCCCGCATGTTCTTGCAAGTTCCTCACTCAAAGTCCGCAAATCCTCGATGCATGGTGGCCGACCGCCCGCGATCACGGGATGGGTGTGTCGCGCCGGGGGCTCGGGCGGCCGGGATCGCCGTACCTCGATCGCCGTGTCGGGCGCGTTCGCCTTCGTCTCACGCGCGACGGTCGGCCGCTTCCAGTGCGGACAGCCGACGCCCCGCCGGAGCGTATCGGTCCGAACCGAGAGGAATGGGCAGATCTCGCCCCCGGCCTGGGACGACGGAGACCGGAAGATCGTGCGTCCCGACGGGATCGGCTGCCCTCGGGTTCGCCGTTTTACCTGGTGATCTGCTATTCAGAGGCGCCCGCTCATGTGCTCGCCACAGACTCGGAGCGATGCCCTTTCACACAGGAGGACTGTTTGATGAACGACCGGCCCTTGACACTCATGGCGGTACACGCTCACCCCGACGACGAGGCCACCAGCACGGGAGGCGTCCTCGCACGGTACGCGGCGGAAGGCATGCGCACGGTCCTCGTGACGTGTACCGACGGCGGTTGCGGTGACGGACCGGAGGGTGTCAAACCGGGCGATCCCGGGCACGATCCGGCGGCCGTCGCCCTGATGCGACGTCAGGAACTCAAGGCCAGCTGCGACATCCTGAAGATCGGTCACCTGGAGATGCTGGACTACGCCGACTCCGGGATGATGGGCTGGCCGGCCAACGACGCCCCCGGATCCTTCTGGCGGACGCCCGTGGCGGAGGGCGCCGCCCGACTCGCGGAACTCCTGCGGCGCTACCGACCCGATGTGGTCGTCACCTACGACGAGAACGGCTTCTACGGGCACCCCGACCACATCCAGGCCAACCGCATCACCATGGCCGCGCTGGCGATGACCGAGCCGACGCCGAAGGTGTACTGGACGACGGCGCCCCGCTCGATGATGCAGCGGTTCGGGGAGGCCATGCGCGAGTTCGGTGCGGACGTGCCGGAGCCGGATCCGGCCGAGGCCGCCGCGCTCGCGGAGATCGGACTCCCCGACGAGGAGATCACCACCTGGGTGGACACCACCGCGTTCGGCGGCCAGAAGTTCGACGCGCTGGCCGCACATGCCAGCCAGGGCGAGAACATCTTCTTCCTCGGGATGGGCCGGGAGAGGTTCACCGAGTTGATGGGCGTCGAGACCTTCGTACGCGTCCAGGACACCACCGGCGCGGCCCTGCCCGAGAACGACCTCTTCGCCGGACTGCGCTGATCCGCCCGCCCGCCGGGGCCGGAGAGGGCCCTTGATCCGCTCCGCGCGACACCCGGGCCGCAGGTTTGGCGCCTCGGTTCCGGACCCGACGGGGTCGGCGGCGGAGCGGGATCAGCCGTCGGCTTCCCGCGCCACGCGCTCCAGGCGGCTCCGGTGGCGCTCCCACCACTCCTGGTCCCCCGGCGGCAGGTTCTCCTTGCCGTACAGATAGCCGACGGACCCGTCGATGAGCTCTCGCACGATGTCCGCGTGGCCGGCGTGCCGCTGGGTATCGGAGATCACGCGCACCAGGACGTGGTGCAGCGTCACCTCCCGGCGTTCCGCCGGCCACCACGGGACGCGACCGGTGGCGTCGAGCGCGAGCGTCGCGATCGTGCCGTCGGAGTGCTCCCACGCCTGGCGGTACAGACCGACGATCTGTTCCCGCGATTCGTCCGCGCCGGCCCACATGTCCGAATTGGGCTCCGACTCCTCGGTGTACCACCAGGACGGCGGCTCCGCTTCGAAGAACGGTCGCCCGAACGTGTCGCCGAAGTACCCCAGCTCCACGCCGGCCACATGCTTGACCAGCCCCAGCAGGTTCGTGCCCGTGGGGGTCAGGGGACGGCGGATGTCGTACTCCGAGAGGCCGTCGAGCTTCCACACCAGGGCGTCGCGCGCCTCTTGCAGGTACCGGAGGAGGTCCGCTTTCGGGTTCGCTTCGATCATGCCGGGCAGTGTCCCACCCGGCACTGACAGCCGGGTGCGACATCAGGCCGGGCCCACCGCCCCGCTTGCCGGAGACCGGTGCCGGTCCGCCCGCAGCCACCGTTCGGGCCACCACCGTCAGCCATTCCGTTCGGTCCTGAGACGACGTCCGAAGCCGAGGTCAGCGGCGTAGGACTGGTGGTAGCCCCCGAGGGAACGGGAGGCGGGCCCCCTGCAGATCCGGTGGCTGGCCCGCTGTCGGCCCGGTGCGGCCTTGCCCAGACTCGGCGGCATGACGTTCTCCATCGACGATCCGGTCACGGCCGCACCGCCCGCCGCCCCTGCGCGGCCCTCCGGTCCCGGCAGCGATTTCGCCAGACTCTCCCAACGCATCGGCGAGGCAGGCCTGCTGGACCGGCGGCCGGGCTACTACACGGTGCGGCTGGGTCTGGTCATCGCGGCTCTGCTGGGTGGCGGGGCGGCCTTCTTCGCGCTCGGCGACAGCTGGTGGCAGCTGGCCCTCGCCGCCGCCATGGCCGTCGTCTTCGGCCAAGTGGCGCTCGTGGCGCACGATCTGGCCCACCGGCAGGTCTTCCGCCGGCGCCGCCCGAGCGAGACCTGGGGCCGCCTCTTCGGCAACCTCGCCATCGGCATGAGCTACGGGTGGTGGATGAACAAGCACACCCGTCACCACGCCAACCCCAACCACGAGGAACTCGACCCCGACGTCGCTCCGGACCTCCTGGTCTGGTCCACCGACCAGGCACGCAACAGCAGCGGCCTGGCCCGGGTCATCGGCGGCCACCAGGCGTTCCTGTTCTTCCCGCTGCTGACGCTGGAGGGTTTCAACCTGCATGTGTCGAGCATGCGGGCGCTGCGCTCGCCGTCCATGAAGAACCGGGGACTGGAGGGCGCGCTGCTCCTCCTGCACCTGGCGGCCTACCTGTCCGCGCTGTTCCTGGTGCTCTCTCCCGGCAAGGCCGTCGCGTTCCTCGCCGTGCACCAGTGTCTCTTCGGTGTCTATCTCGGCTGTACGTTCGCCCCGAACCACAAGGGCATGCCCACCTTCACCGGCGACGAGCGGCCCGACTTCCTGCGGCGTCAGGTGCTCACCTCCCGCAACGTGCGGGGCGGTCGGTTCACGGACGTGATGCTCGGCGGGCTCAACTACCAGATCGAGCACCACCTGTTCCCGAGCATGCCCACACCTCATCTGCGACGCGCCCGGGTGATCGTGCGGGCGTACTGCGCGAAGATCGGTGTGCCGTACCACGAGACGGGGCTGCTGCGGTCCTACTACGAGGCCCTCGCGCACCTGCACCGGGTGGGAGAACCCATCAGGCGGCAGCGCAGGGCGTCTTGACCGCGCGGCGAGTACGCGGCTCGTCGCGGGCTCTCAGTCGTCCGTGGTCAGAACCTTCACCAGGGCCTCGACGGCGACCACGGCCTCCGGGGTGGCCAGCACGAGCACCGGATCAGGGGTCTGCAACAGGAATCCGCTCCAGACCCGGAAGACAGCGCTGCCGTCCGCGCCGTCCTTTGCGAAGGAGATGCATCCCGGCAGATATCTCACGTCGTCGCGCCCTCCGGGCAACCAGGGCGCAGGACCGTCCAAGAACCGGAGGTAGTTGTGACTGGTGGACGGATACCACCGGCTCAACGCACTCGCCCGGGCGGCCAGCACCAGCTCCTCCTCGACAGGAGGCACCCACGAGTCCGTGCCACGCAGCAACGCATCGTGGGCTCGCGCGCATCGCATCTGCCAATCCCAGTCATCGTCCAGCGACCATCGGGCGTCCTCTGCCATGCGCTGAGTCTGACCGAACCACTGAGTGCGGGTAACCCCCGACGACCCCGTCGTCACCGCTCTCGCCCTCCGGCGGGTGGCCCGCTCGACGCCGGGTCGGGGGTGTTCTTCGGCGGGTCAGATTACTGGGACGGGTTCCTCCAGAGCCTCCAGCGCCGCGGCCGGAAGCCGGATGCCGGCGGCCTCGATGTTCTGGGCGAGATGCTCGCGGGTCGATGTGCCGGGGATGAGGCAGACGGTGGGGGAACGGTGCAGCAGCCAGGCGAGGGCGAATCTGCCGGGCGGAGGCGCCCAGGTCCGCGGCGACGTCCTCCAGGACCTGGAGCTGGAGGGGACGGAACCCTCCCGGCGGCCAGAAGGGCACGAAGGCGATGCCTTGTCGGGCGCACCGGTCCACCAGGCCGTCGTCCGGTCGGTGGGCGGGTGCGCCGATGCCGACGCACCGCTGTTGACGGAGTTGTCGCGTGACGGTCGTGCAGGGGTGGTCGAACTGGCCCGCAGCACCGGCTGGAGTCAGGCGCGCGTGTCGGCGCGTCTGGAGCAGCTGCTTGCGGAGCACGCGGTGTACGTGGCCGTCGACCTCGCCTACGACCGGTTCGGATTCCATGCCACGGCCTATCTGTGGCTCACGGTCGCACCAGGACACCTGCACGCCACGGGCGAAACGCTGTCCCGTCATCCCGCGACCACCTTCGCCGCGTCGGTCACCGGCGCGGCCAACCTCCTCGTGACCGTCACCTGCCGAAACGTTGATGACCTGTACATGTACGTCACCGGCGTCGTCGGTGCGATCCCCCATGTGGTCCAGGTCGACGTCGTCCCTGTACTGCACCGGCTCAAGCCAGCCGGCACCCGTCTCCAGGACGGCCGTCTCGCGGCGACTTCCCGGACCGGCCCCTGAACCGGCTCCCGAACCGGCTCCCGGACCGATCCGAGCCCACCGCGGCCGTCGGTGGGCTCGGATCGTCCGTGCGGCTGTTTTCCGTTACTTCCCGAATGCCTGTCGGAACGCGTCGACGGTCTCGTCGTCGGCCCCGTTCGCGCCGCACACCGGGACGACACCGTTCTCGGCGGCCACGATGTAGCGCTCGCCCTCCGAGAACGTCAGCGTCTCCGGCCGGCTCGTGTCGCTGTCGAGCACGACCGTCTCCGTGTCGCCGCCCTTCAGCCAGTAGTCGACGCGGAAGGTGACCGTGGAGCCCTTGACGGAGGTGGCCGTTCCCACGAAGAGGGTCGGGTACCCGCGCAGGGTGTCGGGACTGGGTGCCACACACTTCTGGCTGCCGAAGCCGCCGGCGGTGGTGAGTGTCAGCGGGCCGGCCGAGGCCGGGTGCCCGTTGTCGTTGTTCGCCATGACTCCTCCGGCGATGCCGCCGCCGAGCAGAAGCAAGCCGGCGGCCGCCGCGAGTCCGAACAGCTGACGGCGGCTCCGTCGCGCAGCGGTCTTCGCGGGGGCTGTACTGCCGGTCTGGAGCGCGGTGTCGGTGGTCAAGGTGTCCTCCACAAGTCGGTCGATGTCGGGCAGCGGAGCATGTGGGGTCAGCGCCGGGTCCGCGGACTTCAGCCGGGCCAGCAACTCGTCGTCATTCACTGACCGCTCCTTCCTTCATCCCTCTTGTGTCCGGTCGGTTCGTCATGCTTTCCAACTAACTGTGCGGCGATTTTCTTTTTCGCCCGGTGCAGCCGGATGCTCACCGCGTTGGACGTCAGCCCGGTCGCCTCCGCGATCTGCCGGGGCGCCAGCCCCTCCCACGCCCACAGCCGCACCACCTCGCGGTCCAGCGCCCCGAGGGCGGCGAGTGCGGCGTGCAGATCGCTGTGGTCGCCGCCCCCGGCCGGCTGCTGCTCCTGCACTCGGATCAACCGCTCCACCAGCCGGAGCCGGCGCCCGTCGGCACGGCGGGCATTCGCCAGGCAGCCCCGCGCCACCCCGTAGCACCACGGCAGCACGTCATCGGGGTCGGGCGGGACACCCGATGCCTGCCCCAGGCCGGGGACGTCGTCAATACGGCGCCACAGCACGAGCATCGCCTCCGCCAGGATGTCGTCGACCGTGTCGGCGCTCGTCCGTCGCAGCAGATACCGGTGCAACGGCTCGGCCACCACGTGCGCCAGCCTTTCGAAGCGCGCCCGCTGCCTTTGGCGCGACTCCTCTTCCGTCATGGATTCCACAACCCGTCCTGTCCGGCACCGGCCGGATCCTTTCAGGCGAGATCGCACCTTGGCAGCACAGCACCTTCTGGCCGAGCGGCACGCCCAGTGACAGCAGCGCCGGCAGGAGCAGCACCAGGGCCACGCCGATGGCGCCTTCCGTGGACCCGCAGGGGTTGGCGGCAGCGCACGAGTCCAGCGCCATGGGAGACATCAGCAGCAGGAAGGCGGTGGCGAGTTGAACCGGCAGCGCCACCAGCACACCGGCCGGCACAGCGATCCACCACTTCCGCCGAGGCTGTACCCGGGCGCCGAGAAGGCATTGGGCCGCGGACGGCGACGGTGCGGGCGAGAGCTGAGTGGGGACCTGCGGTCTGGCGGGTGGGTTCATGGACCGGTCACGTTCTCAACGGCCTCGGCCGAGACGGCCACGTCTGCAATCCGGTGCCACTTCCCGCTCAGAGATCCAGCGTTGACCGTACGGTCCCCGCGCCGGAGCTCGGTGAGAAGGCAGGGTCCGGGTCGCCGGGATCCGGACCCTGCCGTGTGCCGTACGGCGTGCGCCGTTCAGTGGCGGTGGACGCGAACGGTCACGGGATCCTGCTGAAGTCCGCCTGGATCGTGCGGTTGGCGTCCATGGTGAGCTGGTAGTCGGCCGTGCCGATAACCGGCTGGCCGTCGACCTCCCAGCCGGTGAACCGGTAGCCGGCGGCGGGCTGCGCGGTGACCGTCACCTGCGTCCCAGGCTCGTAGGGACCGAACTCACTGACGCTGATGGTCCCGCCCGCGGCCGGGTTGGCGGACAGGCCGAGGGTGTGCCGGCCCACGGCCTTCGTGGCACGGTAGCCGGCCACGATGGGGGTGCTGGCCTGGGCGGTGGCGGCGTTGTTGTTGTCCGCGTCGCCCAGAGCCTGCCCGCCGATCTTGTTCACGGTGTTGGAGTACTGGTTGATGACCTTGCAGTTCTGCGGGGCGCAGGCCGAGGAGTAGGCCATGAGTGTGTGGTGCAGCTTGTCGGCGGTGACCCATCCGTAGTCGGTGGTACCGGCCGGCGGCGTGTAACCGCCTGCGATCAGCGTCTTGCGGTCGTGCTGCAGCCCGAGGTTGTGGCCGATCTCGTGCGCGAGGTTGTCCCACTCCTTCACCGACAGGACGCTGGTGACGGAGTAGGCGAGATTGTCGGTCGTCGACGTCGCCGGCAGGGGCAGATCGGCCTGGCCGGAGCTGTTCTGGATGGGAATGGAAGCGAGGAGCGCCACCAGGTCGGCACCGAACTCCTCCCGCTTCGCGTGTGCCGTGGCGCCGAGGGTCGGGTCCTGGGGGTTGCTGAGCTTCGTCATCATCTGCCCCGCGTCCTCGTCGGGCACGCCGGACGGCGCCGTCTCGTACGAGTTGACGACGTGCACGCTGGCCGGCACATGGCTGGTGGCGAAGGCCTTGTTGAGCTGGCTCACGCCGTAGCGGATGCGGGCCTGCACCTCCGTGACACCGCCGAGCTCGGCGACGGCGGCGGGGGTGTACGGGACGACGACATCAATGGCGACGGGGTTGGAGATGTCGACGGCCTTCGGCTTCGTCCGACCGGGCCGGGTCCGTGGGGCCGTCGTGACGGTGTCGACCCCGTGCCCGCTGGGTGGCAGCTTCAGGGTGTCGATCTCCGTCAGGCTGTACTTGCCGGGGCGCTTTCGCAACGGCTCGAACAGATAGTCCTTGAAGCCGATCTCGATGACCCCTTCCAGGGTGACCGGGCCGCGCGTGCAGGCTCCCATGACGGACAGGGAGACCGTGTCCTCGGGCCGCTTCGGGTCGTGGCCGTCCCAGTACACGGTGCCGTCCGCCTCCTTGTGCAGGTAGTCACGCTCCGCGGTGATCTTCGGTCCGTTGGGGAAGAGCCGGAACGTACGGAGCTCGGGGACACCTTCCTTCTGCTTGCGGCACAGTCCGGCGAATTCCCTGGCGTCCGCACTCAGGACGGCACTCCGTACCACCCACGGCTCATGGGCGCCGCCCGCGGCGAACGCGGCAGGGCTGGTCAGGGTCAGGGGGAGGGTGCTCAGGAGAGCGGACGCCGCGGTGCAGGCGGCGAACGTGGGACGGCGCATGAGGGACATCAGCCTCTCAATCGGGGGATATTAGCCTCATAATCAGACGATCAGCGCGTATCGATTCGTCGAACGCGCGCGGGAGAGGGCTTCTGGCGGTGAGGTTCACCCGGTCATCCGCGCTCCGGCCGCCGAACGCAGCGCAGTCGGCCGACGGCCGGTAGCCGGTAGCCGACCGAAGCCTGTCCTGTCAGGCTGCTCGATCACGTGTGGAGCAGCCTGGGCCCGTACCCGTGGTTCTCACCGGCCGCGGGTCGACGGCCGCGCAAAAACGAAGTGATCGGGCTGCTCGGTCGCCGTTAGGCTGCCCGCGGAGGTCGCCCGTGGGGATGTCGTTGCTGTACGAGGTCTTGGAACCGCTGCCGGACGCGGAGAGCGCTCTGCGTCGCGCACGCGAGCTCCTGAGGGATTTCGCCGATTGGGTGGACGACCCGGACATCCCCGAGATCGGCCAGGTCGTCACGGCGGAGCAGTACGCTCACGCGCTCACGTTCTTTCGCGAGGGCCGGTTCATGACACAGGCCGGCAGGCGCTTTCCGGAGACGGGCCTGGAGGACTTCTGGAGAGGGCTGCACGCGCTGGGCGTGCCGCGTGGCGACAGTCCGTACGAGGTGCAGGTGGAGCTGATACCCGAGTTCGAGGGGCTTTGGCCGCTTCCCCCGGAGATGTGCCTGCAACCGTGGCGGGACGCCTGGCCGCCGCTCGTCCTCTCCCGCCTGGAGGAAAACTGCAGGGAAGCCGACATCGACGCCCTGGTCGCGGATGTCGGCCCGTTGTCCTTCGACGTGGGTTGGCACGCCGCGCTGCGCGGACTGCCCTCCAGCAAACTGTGCGGTGTCCAGCTGTGCCTCAACAGCGTCTGGACATCCCAGTGCGCCGAGCCGGCGCAGGGCACGCATGGCGTCTACCTCTCCATCGGAACCAGGAACCGGGACGTGCAGGAGGAGTGGCTCACCGCCACTGGCCTGACTCTCGGCGAACCTCTGCCGGGTTGGTAGCCGTCAGCTCATTTCGGCTCGTGTCGGCGAGGTCGAGATCAGGCGGCTTGTCCGAGTCGGCCGAGTACACCACGCTGAGCCCCGAGCACGAGGGCTGCCGGCGAGCCCGGATCGCGCACCGATGAGTTTCCCGCGCCGCGCTGGTCTGTACGCCGGACACCCACGGACGGAAGGCTGGGCCATGCGGAAACTGATCTACGGCATGAATCTGACCCTGGACGGCTACATCGCCGCGGCCGGCAACGACATCGGCTGGAGCGGACCGCCGAGCGACGAGCTGTTCCAGTGGTGGCTCGACCAGGAGCAGGCGAGTGGCCTGTCGCTGTACGGGCGCAAGCTGTGGGAGACGATGAGCTCCTACTGGCCGACCGGCGACCAGCAGCCGGGCGCCACTGCGGCGGAGATCGAGTTCGCGCGGAACTGGCGGGACACGCCGAAGGTGGTGTTCTCCTCGACGATCGACAAGGTCGACTGGAACACCCGCCTGGTCACCGGCGACGCGATCGCCGAGATCACCCGGCTCAAGGCCGAGGACGGCGGCCCCATGAACATCGGCGGCGCAACGCTCGCCGGGGCGGCCATGCGCGCCGGGCTGATCGACGAGTACGTGATCGCCGCCCATCCGGTCCTGGTGGGCGGCGGCACGCCGTTCTTCACCGCGCTGGACAGCTGGGTGAACCTGAACCTGGTGGAGACGCGGACGCTTCCCGGCGGCGTGGTCCTGACCAGGTACGAGACGAGGCGCTGAGCAGCAGCACCCACGCGCCCGTGAGATTACGACATCAGCCGCGAGACCCTCCACTTCGTCCAGATGAAGGGTTTCGGGTGATCGTCTCAGAACATGGCCCTTGAGCGGCAGTTCGGTGCGGGCCGAGCGCCGCGGCCGCGGACTGGATATCGGCCGGGCGCCGGACCATGACCTGCGAAGCCTGCTGGACGCGGTCCTCTACGTGAACCGGACCGGGATCCCATGGCGTTACCTCCCGCACGCGCGCGGCAACCCCGCCCCGCGCACTCGCCGCCGGAGGGGCTCGGCGGTCAGCTGCCGACGAGCATCTGCCAGGTCTGCGGTCCCACCTGGCCGTCCACGCCCAGGCCGTGCGCGGACTGGAAAGCCCGGGCGGCGCTGTCGGTGCCGGAGCCGAAGCTGCCGTCGACAGCAAGGCCGTAGCCGAACTTGTTCAGCTCCACCTGGGCGGCCCGGACGTCGTCACCGCTGGAGCCCTCCTGGACCTGGACGATCAGCGCCGACCAGGTCTGCGGGCCTATCTGGCCGTCCACGCCGAGGCCGTGCGCGGACTGGAAGCTCTTGGTCGCGGCGAGGGTGGCGGGCCCGAACTGGCCGTCGGCGGTGATCGAGGCACCGTGGTAACGCAGAAGATACTGCGCGGCCAGCACATTGTTCCCGGTGTCGCCGTCGATGACATTCGGCCAGGGCGGCGCGACGGTGCCACCGCCCGAGGCGCCGTTCCCGGTACCCACGAGCATCTGCCAGGTCTGCGGCCCCACTTGGCCGTCCACGCCCAGGCCGTGCGCGGACTGGAAAGCCCGGGCGGCGCTGACGGTGCCCGAGCCGAAGCTGCCGTCGACAGCGAGGCCGTAGCCGAACCGGTTCAGCTCCACTTGCGCGGCGCGGACGGCGTCGCCGGTGGAGCCGTCCTGGACCTGGACGATCAGCGCCGACCAGGTCTGCGGACCTATCTGACCGTCCACGCCGAGGCCGTGCGCCGACTGGAAGCTCTTGGTCGCGGCGAGGGTGCCCGACCCGAACTGGCCGTCGGCAGTGATCGTGGCACCGTGGTAGCGCAGAAGATACTGCGCCGCCTGCACGCTGGGCCCCGTCATGCCCTCGGTGATGTTCGGCCAGGACGGCAGGATGACACCGGTACCGCCGCCGCCCGTACCGCCCCACTGCCCGAAGTCGGCGGCCATCGCCTGGTCGAGGTCCGCGTCGTGCCCGGCGACCGCGATGCCGTTCTGGACCTGCCGCAACTGCGCGCGGCTGTCCCAGTTCCCGCTGGACCACGCGTACGTCTGCCAGCCCCAGGCTATCTTCCCGTTGTCGAAGAGCTCCTTGATCACGTGGTAGCCGCCGTACGCACCGGTCCGAGACCGGCCGATCACCGAGGCGACGCCGTCGAAGTAGGAGTTGAGCGCGGCATACATCGAGGGCTGAAGGTCGAAGTCGACGCTGAAGTAGATCGGCCGCGACGACGGCATCCCGTTGGCCAGCGCTTGCCGCTGCGCCTCAGTGGCATGCCCGGACCCCTGGGCGTAGGGGTCGGAGGGGACGCTGCTCTGCCAGGACTGCAGCCCGTCGGACTCCCAGTTGGAGACGATGCCCAGATCCGCGGCGGTCAGGGCCTGAGCCTCGGACAGGGTGAGGACCTTCGGGTTCGGCAGCCAGCTGAGGTAACGGCACACGAAGCCGTAGCCCGCCGCAGCGACCGAACCGGCGGTGAGCGACGCGTCGGAGTAGTCGATCCCATAGCCGGTCGCCGCGGAAGCCGCGGACGCCGACGGGGCGAATCCGATGCCGGCCGCGGTGGCCACCGCGGCGCCGCCGGTGAGGGTCAGCAGCCTGCGCCGAGACAATCGACGGCTGGGGTCAAACAGGTTCATGACATGTTCCAATCCTTGACGTCTGGTTGCGGTGAGCAGCGCGGGAGTTGCTGGGTGACGCAGCATTCGAGTCCTGCCGGAGCCAACTGTCCAGCGCTTGGGCGGTACCAGTCGGAAGCAGCGCTGCAGGTGATCTTTGGGCCCCGGTCCGGCCCGCGTCCACAACGAGTCGGGATCTGGTGGGACGGCGGGACGGCACCGGCACTGACCTGCCGGGATCCGCAGCAGCGTGACGGTTGAGCGGGACGGCTTCGGCACGGCCGGCCGCCGAACAGGGCGGCCGCGTGGGTGCCGGCTCAGGTCTCCGCCGCGGGGGCGCCGGTGCTGCGGAATCAGCGGGAAGCCGCCCAGAGCCTTCCGGGGTCTTCAAAGTCGAGCGGTGCGCTGGTTCAGCTTGCTGACGCGACGTCACGCTCGGTGTCGGGTCGAGCGGCCGGCGGACGGAACACACCGGGTCCACCTGGCCACGGCCGATGAGAGGGCCCGGGCGTGCCCGGTCTGCGGGGTGTTCGCCACCAGGGTGAAGGGCTCGGCGGTGCCCCGGCCCCGCGATCTGCCGTACGGCGAGAGCGGGCTGGAGGTGCGCCGGCACAAGCGCCGCTTGTGGTGCCGTGAGCCCGGCTGCCCGCGTCGCCCACTTCATCGCCGGGTTCCTGATGCCGCACCAGAAGAGGACACCTGACGGCCCCTGCATCCGGACGGTCATGGCGCAGATGGGCGCGATCGAGTCCACCCTGCACCTCCTCGCCAGCCCGGGTTGACTGTCTGTCAGGTCGCGGCCCGCCACCCCGTCATGACCCTGCCCCTGCCCCGCTGCCCCTCCGACACCAGTGACCTCGAATGGCTCCTCCTGGAACGGCTCCTGTCCGGGCATTCCGGGTGGGTGTCAGTGGGTTCTGCGATCGTGTGCGTCGTGGATGAACTCGTGGAACGCGTTGATGCGCAGGATCGTGTGCTGGGGGTGGTCAGTCGGCGGGACGCTGTTCGGCAGGGCTGGCTGCACCGGGTTGGCGTGGTGGTGTGCCGCGATGGGCAAGGTCGCTTTCTCGTTCATCGGCGTGCCGAACAGCTGTCCCGTTTCCCGGGGCAATACGAACTCGGTGTCGGGGGCGCTGCGGGAGTCGGCGAGTCCTATGAGCAGGCGGCTGCCCGCGAGCTCGGTGAGGAGCTGGGGGCGCGGGCGACAGTGTGCCTTCGGTTCAAGTTCCTCAACCGGGGTGGGCTCAGCCCTCACTGGCTCGGGGTGTGCGATGCCGTGCTTCCGGAGATCGGCGCCCCCGATCCGGGAGAAGTGGCCTGGCACGGGTGGCTGACCGAGTCCGAGCTGCGGCGGATTCTGCGGCAGTGGACCTTCACTCCTGACAGTCAGGAGATTTTCGGCCGGTATCTCGCCTGCCGTGCTGACCCGGCGCTTTCGCAGAAGCGGTGCTCATGAGCCGGGCCAGAGGGACGAAGGCGCTGGTCGTTCCGAGCTCCCGGGGGTTGGGCCGACGGGGGTTGGGGTGTCCACGAGGCGTTCGGCGAAGCGGGCACCGACCCAGCACTGGTCGGCCAGTGGATCACCGAAGTCCAGGCCCGCCGCGCCCGAGCGATCGCTGAGCGCCGCCCAGCCACCCATGAGGACCGGCTCACCAAGGAGGATATGCGCTCGATGAGCACATCACTGGGCAGCATCCGCGACGTACTCGCCGACGCCGAACCCCAGGACAAAGCCGACGTCTACCAGAACCTCGGCCTCAAGCTGACCTACGACCCCGCAACACAGCTCGTGCGAGCCGAGGCTCAGCTCGACCCGCACAAGTTGCGGTTGTGATCCGTGTCCAAGGGGGGAGTTGACCACTGACGATACGGTCACGGGGGTAGTCGTGCCGGCCGCGGACCTGCCATCGGCTCGGGCAGCGGTCGTAGGGGCCGGGCGTTGGCGGCCCGCCCGGCGGGACCGGGAGGCGCGCTGTCAGCGGCGCGTTTGCATGCCGTGCAAGGTGAGGCCCGCCGTGGGCAGACCTGTGCCGAGTTCCGCAGGCAACGGGTCTCCTTCACCGTACGGGCCCCTGCCCGACGCTGCTGTACTCACCTCCCTCAGGGCGGTCGAACAGCGGTACGGAAACGGTCGGTGCCGGAGCTCCGTACTGCCGGTCGCCGTTCCGCCCCGTCACCAGGCTGGTGAGGCGGCCGGAGGGCTCCACGCCCAGTTCGCCGGCCAGCAGGGCGCGAAAGCGCTGGTACTCGCGGTGTGCCTCGACGAGGTTGCCCTCTGCCAGATGCACCAGGATGACGGCACGTCGCGCGCTTTCCCGCAGCGGGTCGCCGCGGACGGCCGCGAGCGCCGTGTCCAAGGCAGCCGCGTACTCTCCGCCCATGCACAGCGCGGTGGCGGCTGCCTCCAGCGCGTGGAGGTGGAGTTGACGCAGCCGGTCCCGCTCGAAGACCACCCAGTCCTCGTACCATCCGGGCAGTAACTCGCGGATCCGCAGATTCGGCAGATCATGGCCCCTGGTGCCGGAGTCGGTCGACCGGGCGGTGACCCGGTGGGCGAACTCGGTCACGTCGGCGCTGACGAAGCTCGCCAGCGCCACCTCGCGGTGCTCTCCGGTGACCAGTCCCGGAACCACCTGGTTGATCCGCCAGACAGTCGTCCGGAGACTGCCGAGCGCACGTTCCTCGGGCGCCTCCCCCCACAGACTGCCTGCGACGACCGTTCGCGGCGAGGGCCCCTGGATGGTCAGATAGGCCAGCAGCCGCTGGGCGCTGTCCGCTAAGTGGATCCGATCATCGCCTATCTCCAGACGGAAACCATCGAACAGCTTGAGGTGTCCGCGCTTGGTCATCGTCCGCTCGGGCACGACGCTGGACGCCACTTGTTCCCCCCTCTGAACTTGTTGGTATCCGCAACACTTGCCGATATCCGCAACAAATGTAGGCGGCCGGACGGGCCCGAGGTGCTGGTGTGAAGAATGTGACGATCCTGTGACGGGGGCGGCCGTAGCCTCATGGTCGGCGAGCCACCGGCCGCCTGACCGTCCGGCCTTCGCGCGCGGCCCGCCGCGCCGGCGGCCCGGAGAAGGGAGCACCGTGACCACCAGCACTCCCTACCCCGGCGTCTACGTCCAGGAGATCGCCAGCGGGGTGCGGACCATCACCGGCGTCGCGACCTCCGTCACGGCGTTCCTCGGCAAGACCCGCCGCGGCCCGGTGGATCGGGCCACGGTCGTCAACGGCTTCGCCGATTACCAGCGGATCTTCGGCGGGCTGTCGCCGGACAGTACGGTGAGCTCCGCGGTGCGCGACTTCTTCGCCAACGGCGGCGGCCAGGCGCTGGTGGTCCGGGTGGCTCCCGGCGCCGTCAAGACGACCCTTGCCCGTCTCACCCGCCCGGCGGCGACGCCGGGCGGCAAGGACACCGACACCACCGACACCACCGACACCACCGCGGCCGACACGGGCACGGACCTGGTGCTGGTGGCCGCCGAACCCGGCTCGTGGGCCAACCAGCTGACCGCCGCCGTCGTCCACGACACCACCATGGACCTGACCGAGGTGGCCACGAGGCTCGGCACGACGGCCGACGAACTGTTCAACCTCGTCGTCACCGACGGCGGCACCGGTCAGCAGGAGACCATCCGCAACGTCACCGTCACCGCGAGCGCCCGGCGGCTGGACGCCGTGCTGCAGGCCGAGTCACGGCTGGTGCGCGTGCCCGACACGCCGGGCCTGCCCGCACAGCGCCCCAAGGAGACGACCGCCGGTCAGCCGCTGGCCGTGGCCGAGGCCGACGCCGGCACGGACGGCGGCGATCTGACGGAGGACGACTACACCGCCCCCGCGCTGCAGGCCACCCACGGCGGGCTGTACGCCCTGGACCAGGCCGACCTGTTCAACCTGCTGTGCATACCGCCGCCGGTCGCCGGGGGCGACACCCCGCCGGGCGTCTACCAGGCGGCGCTCGCCTACTGCGCGCGGCGCCGGGCGGTGCTCATCGTCGACCCGCCGGGCGGGATGACCGTCGCGACCGCCGCCACAGCTCTGTCCGGCCTCCGGCTCACCGGCCCGGACGCGCGCAACGCGGCGCTGTACTTCCCCCGCCTCCTCCAGGCCGACCCGGCGGCGGGCGGACGGCTCGGCACATTCCCCGCGTGCGGGGCGATCGCCGGGGTCATCGCCCGTACCGACGCCTCGCGCGGAGTGTGGAAGGCTCCCGCCGGACTGGACGCCGCCCTCGCCGGCACGGCCGATCTCGCGGTCGGCCTCACCGACGCGGAGACCGGCGAGCTCAATCCGCTGGGCGTCAACTGTCTGCGGTCGTTCCCCGGCGCCGGGCTGGTGGTCTGGGGCGCGCGGACGCTGCGCGGCGCGGACCAACTGGCCGACGAGTACAAGTACCTGCCCGTGCGGCGGCTGGCCCTCCACATCGAGGAGAGCCTGTACCGGGGCACGCAGTGGGCGGTCTTCGAGCCCAACGACGAGCCGCTGTGGGCGCAGATCCGGCTCAACCTGGGGGCGTTCATGCAGGGCCTGTTCCGGCAGGGGGCCTTCCAGGGCACCACCGCCCGCGACGCCTACTTCGTCAAGTGCGACCGCGAGACCACCACGGCGGACGACGTGAACCTCGGGCGCGTCAACATCGTCGTCGGCTTCGCACCGCTGCGCCCCGCGGAGTTCGTGATCCTGCAGATCCAGCAGATCGCCCAGGCGTAGGCCGCACCGGGCACGAGGAGCAGACCATGGCCCAGTTCAGCGTGAACGCGCAGCGCTTCGATCCGTACAAGAACTTCAAGTTCCGGGTGCGCTGGGACGGCCGCTATGTCGCGGGCGTCAGCAAGGTCGGAGCGCTCAACCGCACCACCGAGGTGGTCACCCACCGGGACGGCGGAGACCCCAGCAGCAGCCGCAAGTCGCCGGGCAGAACCGAGTACCAGGCCATCACGCTGGAGCGGGGCGTCACCCACGACACGGACTTCGAGACGTGGGCGAACAAGGTCTGGACGCACGGCTCCGGGCTCGGCTCCGAGGTCTCCCTGCGCGACTTCCGCAAGGACATCGTGATCGAGGTCTACAACGAGTCCGGCCAACTCGCCCTCGCCTACAAGGTGTTCCGCTGCTGGGTGTCGGAGTACCAGGCGCTGCCCGAGCTCGACGCGAACGCCAACGCGGTCGCCATCCAGCACCTGAAGCTGGAGAACGAGGGCTGGGAACGCGACCTCGACGTACCGGAGCCGACCGAGCCCAGCTTCACCCCGCCCGGCGGGTGACGCGCATGATGAGGCAGGCAGTGGACGCGGCGGACCCGTCGTGGACGCTCGCGGCCTGGGAACGCGGGCTGCGCGAGGGCCCGTTGGACCGGGCCGTGACACTGCTGTCCGCGCTCGCCGGGCTGGGGCGCGAGGACGCCGAGCGCACCGAACTGGGCGACCGGGACGCGGCGTTGGCCACGGCACTGGAGCAACTCGCCGCGGGCACGGCCGTATGGGGCTGCGTACGCTGCGAAGGGTGCGGCGAGCAGCTCGACGTACCGGTCCATCCGGCGGCCCTGCCCCGCGGGCCGCGGCACGACCCCGCGCGGCCGCTGGAGGTGGAGGTCGCCGGTGTCCGGATCGCCTTCCGGCTGCCTGACACCGGGGACCTGCGGGCGCTGGCCGGCACCGACGATCCACGGGCCGGCCGGTGGCTGCTGCTCGCGCGCTGTCTGCCGGACGGCGCGGACGGCATCGACGAGGAGGCCGCGGCGGTGATCGAGGCCGCGATGGAGGAGGCCTCGCCGGGCGCCGCGGTGACCCTCGCCGTGGACTGCCCGGTGTGCGCGGCGTCGACCGTCGCGGCCCTGGACGTCCCCGCCCTGCTGTGGGCACAGGTGCAGACCCGGGCCCTGGCGCTGCTGCAGGAGGTGCACGTGCTGGCCCGCGCCTACGGCTGGACCGAGCCGGACGTGCTCGCCCTCAGCCCCGCGCGGCGCGCCGCGTACCTGGAACTGGCCGACGCATGAGCGGGCTGCTGACCGACCTCGTCGAGCGCACCCTCGGGCTCGTGCCCGTGCTGGAGCCGCGGCCGAGATCGCGGTTCGAACCCGTGGCCGAGGACGGTTTCGAGGTTGTCGTGCCCGAACCCGTGGCCGGCCTCCCGCGGGCGGCCAGGACGCGCCAGGACGCGCGTCCGCCCGCCGCCGGCATGGCACCCGTGCCCGCCCCACGGCGGGAACAGCAGGCTGAGCGACCCGTCCCCGGACGGCCGGAGCGGATCACCCCCGCTCACGAGGCCCCTGACACCGACGCGCCCGCGCCCGCGCCCGCGCCCGCGCCCGCGCCCGCAAGCGACGTGACGCCGCGACAGAAGGAGCAGGCCTCCC
>NZ_BCFL01000023.1:285246-446579 GCF_002217755.1 Streptomyces hyaluromycini
GGCCACGGCCCGTCAGACCGGCCACCAGCCAGGCCCGAAGGAGCCGGTCCGGCCATCGCCGCCGGTGCGGGCCTCCGTGGACCGCGACGTCCCCGAGGAGCCGCCCGCCGCCGTGGGCGGGCGCGCGCGGGACCGCTTCGCCCACGGTTCCGCCGCGGCCGAGACGGCCCCGCGTACGGAACCGGCCGCCACCGGACCCGGACGAGAGCCCGGTACCGCCTCCGGCGTACCCCTCGGCGAACACGGCCCGCTGATCGCGGGCCGGAAGGACGGCGGCGCGGCCGCTCCCCCGCCCGCCGGGGGCACGCGCCCGGTCTCCGCACCCATGAGCCCCTCGGGACAGTCGGCCGGTCCGCCGCCGGACCCGGCCGTCGTCCGCGCCGCACTGCGACAGGCCCTCCCCGCGCCGCGGGCTGCGGCGGGCGGTGCCGGGGCCCCGGAACGGGCCACCGCGGCGCCCCACATCACCGTCAACATCGGCCGGGTCGAGCTGCGGACCACGGCCCGGCCCACCCCTTCCGGTTCCGGCACCCCCCGTCCCGCCGGCCCCGGGCCGCGCCAGGACCCGGCCGACGGCGCCCGGCCGCTGTCGCTCGCCGACTACCTCGCCGGCCGCGACCAGGGAAGTGGCGCATGAGCAACCACCTCGCCGTCGCGATGGTCACCGCCGTGATCAGCCGGCTGCTGAGCGAGGCGCTGGCGGCGGCCGGGCCCGGCGGTGTGCAGAACGCCACCGTGACCACCCTGCGCCCGCAGACCCTCGCGGCCGCGGCGGACGACACCGCGCACGGCATCAACGTCTACCTCTACCGGGTCGTCCCCAACGCGTCCTGGGCGGCGTCCGCGCTGCCCGCCCGCCGTGCCGACGGCACCCTGATCGACCACCCCAGGCAGGCGGTCGACCTGCACTACCTCCTGACCTTCTCGGGCGACGACTCCGCGCTGGAACCACAGCGGCTGCTCGGGCTCGCGGTCACCACGCTCGCCGCGCATCCGGTGCTCCGCCGCGAACTGGTGCGGTACGTGGTCCAGCAGGCGGCGCAGACGGATCCGGCCGGCTGGCAGCAGTACGCGGACCTCGACCAGCAGCCGGACGTGGTCCGCACGAGCCTGCTGCCGCTGGACGTGGAGGAGATGAGCAAACTGTGGTCGATGCTCTTCCACAACCCCTACCGGCTGTCCCTCGCCTACCAGGCGACGGCGGTACTGCTGGACGGACTGGAGCCCCCCGCCGCACCCGCGCCCAAGGTGCTCACCCGGGTGGTGACGGTGGAGCCGTCGACCGCCGTTCCCGCGGTCAGCGGAAGCTGAGCGGCCGATGACCGAGCCCACCGAGGTCGCCGAGGTCACCGAGCCCACTGAGCCCACCGAGCCCACGGACGCCTGGCTGTCGGCCAACCACCGCTATCTGGTCGCGGCGCTGGAGATCCTGCGCTGCCGGCTCGCCGACGACCCCGCGCCGCTGCGCAAGGCCCAGGCCGCCCGCAACCGGGCGCGGCGTGCCATGACCGAGCCGCCCGCGCTGGACCGGATCGCAGACGGCTTCGGCCTGTCGCCGTTCGAGCGGGACGTGCTGCTGATGGCCGCGGGCCCCACGCTCGACACGCCCTTCGCGCACGTCTGCGCGCAGGCGCAGGGCGACAGTTCGCGCACCTATGCGACCTTCGCCCTGGCCCTGGCCAAGCTGCCCGGGGCGCATTGGACCGCCCTCAGTCCGGCGGGCCCGCTGCGCCGGACACCGCTGCTGCGGCTCGCCCATCCCGACATCCCCACGACGAGCGCGCTGTACGTCGAGGAGCGGATCCTGCACGCGCTGGCCGGTGTCTCGTACCTCGACCCCGAACTCGAACCGTACGTCGCCCCGCCGGCCGAGCCCGAAGCGCTGTCCCCCGCGCTTGCGGAGGCCGCGCGGGCCGTGGCGGCGATCCGGTCGGCCGAAGGGGGGCCAGGAGCGGCACCGGTGCTGGTGCACGGTCGTCAGCGGGCCGGACTGCGGCATACCGCGGCCGCGGCATACCGGTCGGCGGGGCTGCGGCCGGTCTGCCTGCGGGCGGCGGATCTGCCGGCCGACCCGGCGGCGCGGGACCGGCTGGCGCGGCTGTGCGAACGGGAGTCGGTCCTGACCGGGATCGGCTGGATCATCGACGTGGACGACGCGGTGCCCGAGTGCGGCCGGACGGCGATGGACCTGGCGGGCCGGCTGGCGGCGCCCGTGGTGGTGACCGCACGCGAGCCACTGGACGGGCCGGGGCCGCGCCGTCCCGTCCGGGTGGCCGTCGGCCGCGCCTCGGCGGACGAACTGCGCACCGTCTGGCGGCAGGCTCTGGGCCCGGCCGCCGCGGGCCTGGACCGCTGGATCGACATGGCCGCCGGTCAGTTCGACCTGGACGCGGACGACGTGGCCGCCGTGGCCGCCGTGGCCGGGCAGGATCCGCCGCCGGCCGACGGCACGGCGACCGACCCGGACGACACCGGGGCGCGGTTGTGGGACGCCTGCCGCCGCCAGGCCCGGCCCGCCCTGAACGGCCTGGCCGAGCGGATCGAGCCCCGCGCCGACTGGCAGGACCTGGTGCTGCCGGCCACCCAGGTACGGGTGCTGCGACAGATCGCCGCCCACGTACGGCACCGGCTCACCGTCTGGGAGGACTGGGGCTTCGCCGCCCGCAGCGGCCGGGGCCTGGGCACCGCCGCGCTGTTCTCCGGGCCCAGCGGCACCGGCAAGACGCTGGCCGCCGAGGTGATCGCGGGCGCGTTACGGCTCGACCTGTACCGCATCGACCTGAGCCAGGTGGTCGACAAGTACATCGGCGAGACCGAGAAGAACCTCAGCCGTGTCTTCGACGCCGCCGAAGCCGGCGGCGCCGTCCTGCTCTTCGACGAGGCCGACGCGCTCTTCGGCAAGCGCAGCGAGGTCAAGGACAGCCACGACCGGCACGCCAACATCGAGGTGGGCTATCTGCTCCAGCGCATCGAGGCCTACCGGGGGCTGGCCGTGCTGACCACCAACCTCAAGGACTCCCTCGACCCGGCGTTCCTGCGCAGGCTGCGCTTCACGGTCCCCTTCCCGTTTCCGGACGCGTCCGCCCGCGAGGAGATCTGGCGGCGCGTCTTCCCCGAGCAGACGCCCGCCGAGGGCCTCGATCCGGCGGCCCTGGCCCGGCTGTCCGTCTCCGGCGGCACGATCCGCAACATCGCCCTCGGCGCCGCCTTCCTCGCCGCCGACGCGGGCCGCCCGGTGGCCATGGACCACCTCCTGGCCGCGGCCCGCACCGAATACGCCAAGCTGGAACGCCCGTTGACCGGTGCGGAGGTGGCCGGATGGACGGCGCGGTGAGCGGAGAGGGTCGCTGATGTCCTCGAATCTGCCCCACATCCCAGACAGATCCGCGTCGGCCATGGATGCGGTGCGGAGGGTGTTCAAAGCTCGGCGCAGGGCGGAGTCCTCGGATCCCATGGGGACCGAGAACTCGCCCGCGCCACCTGTCGGCCTCGCTTTCTCCACGGTCTCCATGCAGGTGAGGAGGTCGCGCAAACGGGCACTGGAGGCGGAGGACATCGCCGAAGAGAGCCGATCGGCCAGGGGCAGGCGTGGGCCTGCGGCTCGCCAGGCCGACGTCGGCGACGACGAGGACGCGATGCCGCAGGAGGAGCCGCAGGCGACGCGTTCCTTCCTGCCCGGTCTGCCGCCGCACTTGGCCGAGGCCGTGAACCAGCAGACGAGGTACATCGCCGACGGGCTGGTCGCGTACATCGAGAAGTACCACCCGCGGCTGCGCTCGCAAGCGACGGCGAACGTGCCGACCGAGGCGGACGCGCCGTACCGGACCATGTACGAGGCGTTCGTCTCGTCCACCGAGTACGAGGCGGCCACCATGGCCCTCCGGACGTCCGCCGCATACGACGAGAACCAGAGCGTCTTCGGCCGGAGCTCCCCCACGTACCAGGCACCGCCGTCCGGGCCGGCCGCGCAGCGCAAGGACGAGATCAACCAGGCGAGCACGAAGCGGGGCCTGAACAAGGCCGCCAAGAAGGCCGGGCTGGAGCAGATCGCCACGACCTTCGAGGGCAAGTGGAAGGCGAAGCTCACCGCCGCGCCCCCCGTGTTCAAGTGGAACGAGAGGGTGCTCGAACTGCTCGTCGCGCTCTCCACGGCGCTCTTCGCGGCGATCTCGCGGATCTTCACCACTCAGGAGGTCGAGGCGATGTTCGTGAACGGCCGCATCCTGGTCAGCGCCAACGAGGCCCCCGCGGTCAAGACGCTCGTCGGCGCCACCCTGAACGGTGTCTTCGCGGATGGCGCGGCGCTGTTCGCGGCGCTCAGCGGCCCGATCTCCCGCGAGAACGTGGCCGCGCTCGCCGGCCTGGTCTCCGTGCTGGGCACGCCGGCCGGCGGCGGGGAGCAGCTGACCGACGAGCAGCGGCGTGGCGTCCAGATGCTGGGGCAGGCGCAGCTGGACAACGCGATCCTGGACGACCGCGAGGAGGCCGAGGACCTGCAGGGGGTGCTCACGACGGTGCGCCGGATGCTGACCGAGGATCTCGCGTTGCTCTCCGGCGGGTCGGCCGAAACGGCGGGGAAGCTGATCACCCACCCCGGATACGCAGGCCGGATCATCGTCGTCGACGCGGGGCAGCGCCCTGCCGCCTCGCCCTCGGCGAAGGCAGACGCCTGCACCCACGCGGAGCAGAACCTCATGCTCGCGCTCGCGTACTCCAAGTACCGGGGCGGGGCGCAGGTGGCGGGCAAGAAGCGCCCATGCGCCTGCTGCTACCTCACCCTCAAGCTGGTCGACGACCACGGCTACCGGCTCAAGTACAACCAGCAGGCCGGGGGGTTCTGGAGCGGGACGACGTATCTCGGGCTGCTGAAGGTCGCGCGCGAACTCGGCAGCCTCGACGCCGCGCAGCTGAACGGCTGGATCAAGAGCGTCCTCACCGCCCATGAGTTCAGGCAGTACGTCACCCTGGTCAAGGGACTGGCGCCTGACGGGTACCAGGTCGCGGCCACGGACGTCATCGGCTCGAAGGCCAAGGCGAGCGGGCGGTTCACCACGTCCGAGGGACCGGCGTCGATCCGTCTGCGGTACCCGGCCCCCACGGATGCCGCGGGCGACGAGGAGGAGGACGAGGAGAGCGACCGCATGAAGGAGGGGTACGAGTAACCGGCGACAAGGCACGACGAGCACGACTCGACATCCAGTTCAGGCGGGCCGCCCCGCCCCCGCCCCGGCCGGAAGGGACACGGCGTGACCCCGGACGTGACCGTCGCCATCGACACCCTGGTCGTGGAGGTGGACGAGGCGACTGCGCGCGCCGTCGCCGAGGGCCGTGCCGAGGCCCTGGCGCCGGCGCTGCTGGCCGCGCTGCGCGGTCACCCGGCGTTCGCGGACGCCGCTCGGCGGGTCAGCCGACGTCGAAGCCGCCCAGTCGGACCACCCACAGCGTCGGCGCGTGCAGAGCCACCAGCCCTCCGGTGGAGCCGGTGACCGTGAGCTGCAGGGTGTGGCTGCCCTTGGTCACCTGGGCGGTGCCCATCGCGGTGACCGGTACCCAGGTGCCCCCCGGAACGGCCAGATAGCCGACTCCCCACTCCTTGCCGCCGCTGTCCTTGCCGGGGAAGTTCCCGTCGACCAGGACGCGCATGGTCAGTGCGTGGTTCAGGTCCGAGGTGGTGCCGTGGCCATGGCCGATGAGCAGCAGGGTGGCGTCCGACTGGAACTGGATCTGCTTGCTGATCATCGTGACCGTGGACACGATGTTGTCGAAACCCACCTGTCCGTTGTCCGGCTTGAGCAGTTCCACGCCGAGGGCCTGGCTCTTCAGCCCCGGTGCGGTCAGCCCGCCCTGCGCCGTGAGCGGGCCGGTCACCGTGCCGCCCGAGAGGTCGAGCTTGCCGGTCTCGTGCCGCAGTACGGCTGCGGCGAGGTCGTTCCAGTCGGCGGACCGCACCGGGTCGCCGGGGGCCTTGTCGGCCAGGTTCTGGTCGAGCGTCATCGCCGTGTCTCCTCATAGGGTCGCTGCCATCGGCAGATCACTGGAAAACCCCCTGGTCGAACGACGAGTTGTCGAACACCGCGCCGTCGGGGGAAAGCTGCACCCAGAACCAGCAGGTGAAGTCGGCGCCGCGCACGTCGTCCACGGTCGGCAGCAGCAGGTCGGTGCCACCGTCCTCGGGCCGGACACGGGGAAGCGCGAGGCCGTTGAGGACCCGCTGGGGGTCGGCCGCGTGGACCACGGCGCGACCGCAGACGGTGAGACGGCAGTAGAGCCGGTCGGCCAGTGCGCCGTCGAGCAGCCGGATCGTCAGCTGCTGCAGCCAGTCGTGGAGCGGGGCGGCCGGCTCCCAGGTCAGCTGCTGTCCGGCGACGGCGGTACGGCCGGCCAGCGTCACCGGCTGGGTGCCGAGGACCGCGCCGGGAGGCAGGTGCCAGTCGGCGCGGTCGGTGGACGACAGCGGAAACGGCAGGTCCATGGTGACCGTGAGCACCGGACGGCCGGTGGTCACCACCGGGACGGGCGGGCCGTCCAGCGCCACGGCCAGGCCGCCCAGCAGGTCCGCGGGGCTGATCCCGGTGTCGTTGCGCAGCTCCCGGCCGGCGCCGGTGAGCCGGACGTCCACGACGTGCAGGCCGGGGGCGAAGGGCGGCGTGGACGGGTCGGGGCGTGCTTCGGCGAGCGGGGTGAACAGCGCCCGGCAGTCGTATGTCCTGGTCCAGGCGCCGTCGTTGAGGTCGAGCAGGGCGATGGCGGCGGTGTGGTGCTCGATGCCGTCCGGGGGCCGGAACGCCGGCGTGCCGTCGGGGTCGCGGGGCCATTCCACGGTGCCGGCGAGATCCGGGTCGAGGTCGGTGTCCTCCCAGGCGGCGGTCCTGGCCGGGATCAGCCAGTAGTCGCCGGTGCGGTGCGACGCGCCGTCCTCGAACTCGACCTGTACGCCGTCCTCCAGGTCGACCCAGCCGCCGCCGACGGGTACGGCGCCGGGCGAGTCCCAGCGCCGTACGACGACCGGGTCGGCGAGGTCCCCGTCGGCCGGGGCGGGGCCGCTCCACTCCGTCACGCGCAGCATGGTGCCGTCGGCCGCGTCCAGGCGGCCCAGGAAGCCGGGTTCGTGGCGCCGGGTGCGGGCCAGGTCGCAGACCTCCACCCAGTCGCCCTTGGCGAAGCCGAGCCGTTCGTCGCGGGCGGGGGTGTCGATCGCCAGGGTGGTGGCGGTCGCGTCCGTGGTCAGGCCTACCACCAGGGCGGCCACCGAGCCGTTGTCCCGCGACCACACGAACGACGGAACGTCCTCGCCGCCTCTGTGGATCTCGACCCGGTACAGCTGGTTCTCCAGGCGGCGGTAGCCGGCCGAGGGCGGGATGACGCACGGGGTGGTGGCGGTGGCGTCGGGCTCGGCGCGGGCCCGCAGCCGCCCGGACGGCAGGCTGTTCCGCGGTGCCCAGGGCGCGGCGACGTCGGCGGGCACCGCCTCGGGGCCCGGGGCCGGCTCCAGCCGCACCTGCCAGACGGTACGGCTCCTGGTGCCGGTGTCGGGGCCGCCGAGGGCGACCTCGCGCAGGTCGGGGCGCTCCAGGGCGGTGAGGTGTTCGCGCCACACGTCGAGGTAGGCGACGTAGCGGCCGTCGCCGGTGGGCAGCCGGGCACCGGGCAGCTCGGGCTGGGCGGCGAGCGGCACCGGGGCGTCGATCTCGCAGAGCACGCCGTCGACGTAGTAGCGCCCGGCGGACAGCGTCAGGTCCGCGCCGGGAGTGGCGGCCGGGGTGCCGCCGTCGGGCGTGGTGATCGCGAAGCCGGCCGCGTCCTTGGGGCCGCCGTGGACGCCGACGGTGTCCCGGGCGGTGGTCTCGTCCAGGTGCAGCTGGATGTCCAGCTGCTCGTTCCAGTCGGCGTCGAGCGCGACCCGGCCCTGTTGCAGCAGCACGCCGCGGTAGTGGTTGCCGGGACGGAACGTCCGCCGGGTGAAGTCGCCCTTCATCGCTGTACCTCCGCCGTGGTCCGTTCAGTCCGCTGAGTCCGCTCAGTCCGCAAGGAAGACACCCGCCTCCAGGCCGAACCGCAGGTGGTCGTCGAGGCGGCCGGTCAGGTCGGCCAGCCGCCTGGGTTGCCGCAGGTAGCGGTACGCGCCCATCTCCTCGCCGTTCTCCGCGCCCTCGGCGATCTCCGCGGGGCAGCGTGCGGCGAGCCGCCCGAAGCCGGGCGCGGCCGGGTCGAGGGCGTCGAAGGCCGGGGCGACCCGGCCGGCCGCCGCGTCGTCGGCGGGCTGGCAGCGGTAGCGGCGCGGGACGCGGGAGTCCGGTGGCGCGTAGCTGAACCGCAGGTAGCCCTGCTGGCGCCAGACGACCTCGGCGCGGTCGCGCAGGATGCTGTCGCTGACCGTCAGGCTGCGGGCGGTGGTGCGGCCCAGGACGGTGCTCGCCTCGATCCCGACGTCCGCCGGCTGCGCGTCGAGGGCGAGGCCGCCGGCGCGGGGACCGACGATGCTGTCGGCCAGATCCAGCGTGGGGACATCGCTCAGCCGGACTCCGGCGCAGACGGTGCGCAGCAGCCGTACGGCCAGCCGCGGATTGGCCTCGGCCGAGACCAGGCCGCCGTCGGGGAGGGTGGCGGCGCGGTCGCCGACGAGGGTGCAGCCGGACACCACGAGATGGTCGAGGTTCCCGGGCGCGACGGTGATGCGGCCTTCGACCGACAGGCCGTCCAGGACCAGCTGGGACGGCTGCGCCACCTGGCCGCCGGGGGCCGCCGCCTCGATGGTGCCGGTCAGGTGCGGCCGCAGGCCGACGGCGCCCAGGGCGGCGGGGCGCCCGCCGGCGGCGAGGACGATCAGCCGGTTGCCCGGCGGGATCAGGATGCGCCGGGGGCCGGTGAGGTCCTCGTCGTAGGTGGCGCTGTCCTGGACGGCGATGACGCCGACCTGTCCGGGGCGCGGGTCGGGGCGCTCGTTCCAGGCGGTGACGGCGGCGCCGAGGGTGGTGACGGTGGGCACGGACGGGTCGCCGGAGCCGGCGAGGTCGCGGCTCACGGCGATCTGCCAGTCGGGCGCGTCGGGCCAGGGGGTGCCGGCGGCGGCGAGCGCGGTCGTCAGGGTGGCCCGGCGGTCGTACGGCCCGGCGCCGAGGTCGCCCGGGGAGCCGTAGGAGTAGGCGACGCGCACCCGCTCCGGCGCGCTGCCGGGTGGCAGGGTGAGCCGGCCGAGTGCCGGGTCGACGGCGACCTGCGGGGCCGCGCCGTCGGACGGTGCGGGCGGGCGGGCCCAGTCGGTGAGGTCGGCGCAGATCAGCCGGGCGGGCTCGACCGGGCCGTCGGGCAGCGTCACCGTCAGCAGCGGGTCGGGTCCGGCGAGCAGCGTGGACGGGGATCCGGCGCGGAGTGCCGTCAGTTCCTGATGCAGCCTCAGACGGCGCAGCGGGGCCGGGGCGTCGGTCTCCGCTGCGGGGGCCGCGGCCGAACGGGGTCGGCTGAACAGCGGCAGGTCGCGCCCGGCCGGGTCGAACGTCCAGCGGCCGGCCGCCGCGTCCACCGCCCGGGCGTCCACGCCGGTGCAGGGATGGGCGGCGAGCCGCCACAGGTGCAGGCCGACCACGCCGATGTTGTGCCGGCCGCGCCGGCGGTCGGCGTGGCGGACGTCCACGGTGCGGGCGGTCCGGTCGAAGGGGGTGCCGATGAGGGCCAGCCGGGCGGTGTCCCGCAGGTCGGGGGTGCGGACGTCGCCGGGGCGCGGATGGTTGACGTTCTGGGTGGTGCCCAGCAGTTGGAAGTACTCCACGACCCGGACCGGCCGGCCGGTGATGTCGCGGGCGGCCTCCTCCAGCGCGCCGGGGGTGCCCTTGCGCCGCCGGTTGGCGAGGGTGTGGGCGACCAGGGCGCGGCGCGGGACCGCGCCGCCGGGGCCGCCGGGGAGGTCTCCCGGCCCCAGCAGGTCGGCGAGGTAGGGCAGCACCCATGCGGCGCAGGTCTCGACGAACCAGTTGTCGTAGAGCCCGTCGATGTCCTCGCGCAGGCGCAGCAGTTCGTCCTCGACCACCTCCAGCAGGGACCGCAGGGGGTGGCCGAGTTCGGCGTCGCGGCTGCGGTGGACCTCGGGCAGCAGCCGGTAGACGGGGCGGTCGGGGTCGGCGGGGGTCACGGCACCAGCTCCGTCACGGTGATCCGGCCGGGGTCGGCCAGCAGCAGTTCGGCGGGGAGCACCCCGGTCCGGCCGAGGCGGGCGGGGCGCGCGACGAGCACCTCGGCGACGGCGTCGCCGTCGGGGGCATCGCCGAGGTGCAGCGCACGTACGGTGGCGGCCAGCACGCCGGGCACCTGCTGGACGAGGGTGAGCACGCCGGAGGCGGGCACGGGCCGGGCGAAGTCGCCCCGGTCGAAGGAGTAGGCCGTGCGCAGCGCCTCCTGCACCGCGTCGGCGACCTGCTCCCACTCCCGGTCGGGGGCGGCCAGGACGGCGACGGCGACGGCGAAGGCCAGCGGCCGGTAGCTGTCCAGGCCGAGCCGGCCGGGGGGCCGTCCGGCCGCGTCCAGCGCGGCGCGCAGGGCTGCAAGGGTGTCCGCGGGCACGTCCGCCCCGCCGGGGCCGGCCACGGTGAGGTGGACGAAGGGGTGGCGCGCGCCCGGCAGGGCGGTGGCCGTGGCCTTGGCGATGCCGGCGAAGGCGCGGGCGAAGTCCTGGTGGTCGTCGAGGGAGACGACCCGGTCGAAGGTGCGCACCGACAGCGGCGCGGCGGTCCTGCCGTCCGCCGGTCCTTCGGGGGCGGTGCCGCCGGTGGCGGGCAGGGGGTTGGTCACGTCCCGGATGCCCAGCGGCCGGGCCGGGAGCAGGGAGAGCGCCCCGGCGGGCACGTTGCCCGCGGGGCCGGTGCCGCTGCGGTAGTCGGCCCGGACGTTGTCCTGCCCGGACGGCAGGCGGGCGCCGCGCTCGCCGTCGCCGAACCGTACGCCGACGGAACCGTCGTCGCCGATCCTGACCACGTACCCGCGGTCGTGGGGGCCCAGTTCGTACAGCGATGCGGCCTCGGTCCACTCGACGTCGTCGACCCGGACGCTCAGCGAGTCGCGTACCCCGCCGGGCACCGGCGCGGTGGTGTGGGTGAGGTCCCCGCGCAGCAGGGTGAAGCTCTGGTTGCCGGTCGCGCCGTCGCCGCTGCCGAGCACCTCGTCGATGACGCTCTCCCCGGCGGTGGCGGCGACGACGTTGCCCAGTACCCGTACCGAGGCCGGATCGAGCGGCAGCGCCAGCGGCTCGGCGAGGGTGAGCTGGGTGCCGTCGACGGTGGCGGCGCTGCCGGCGACGGTCACGGGCTGGGTGGTGGGCCGACCGTCCGGGGTGCTGCCGGTCACCACCACGGTGCTGCCGCGGGTCAGCTCCACTGACCGGTCCAGCAGCAGGTCGGTCCCGGTCACCGGCGCGGTGACCGGCTCCTCGGCCAGCCGGAGGCGCTCGCTTCGGGCGTCCACGGTCGTGGTGCGGCGGTCGAAGGGGGCGATCGGGCCGGAGCCGCGCAGCCGCAGCCGGGTGGTGGTGGCGGTCAGGCCGAAGTCGGCGGCGGCGGACAGGTCCGCCGTCACCACCTCGTACAGCTCCACCAGGCCCGGGGCGCGCAGCACCAGCCAGGAGCCGGGCAGCACCTCGCGGTAGGGCGCGTCGAGGTCGAGGACCGGGTCGCCGCCGTCGGCGGGGTAGGTGAGCGCGAACCCCGGCCACTGGGTGGGCAGTGGGGTCGTCTGGTCGGAGGGCGCGTAGTTGCGCCGGACGGTGTCGGGCATGAGCCGCCAGTCCGGGGCGTTGTGGCCGAAGAGCGCCGCCCGCTGCCGGAACGCGTGCACCTCCACCGGCGCGGGAACGGCCGGAGCCTCCGGGTCGGTCAGGTCCAGCGGCTCGTCCCAGCGGACCACGGTGGTCGCCGGGCTCCCGGAGGCGTCGGCGGGGTGTGGCTCGACCTCGGTCAACACCCGCAGTTGCCAGGGTTGTTGGCCGTCGGGGCGGCGGATGAGCAGCGGGTCGCCGGGGCGCAGGCCGGTGGTGACGCCGTCGAGCAGCACCTGGGCGGCACCGGTGGTGATCTGCTGCGTACGGCGCAGGCGCAGCCGCATCGCGTTGCGCTCGGCGCGGGCGGTCAGCTCCTCGGCCGTCTCGAAGGTCTGCGGCAGTTGGCCCTGGCCGGGGATGCTCTGCACCCGGGTGCCGGCCGGGACGACGGCCCGGGCGCCGGGGTCGACGGCATCCTCGACGGTGAAGGACAGCCAGGTGGCGGCCGCGACGCCGGGGGCGAGCTCGTAGCCGATCGCCCGGGCGAGTTCGAGCACCGACCGGCGCTCGGTGGCGGTGTGCAGAAATCCCTCGCGGGCGATCCGCTCCTGGTAGAAGGTGACGATGTCGGCCACCGTGGCCCAGGCGTCCAGCAGGGCGACCGCGGGGTCGGCCGCGTCCTGCGTGGTCAGGGCGGGCAGCCGCAGGCGCAGTGCGGTCAGGGCCCGGTCCAGTACCTCGGCGTGCGTGCCGGCGCGGTAGGAGAGGCCGGTGCGGCCTGCCGGGTCGGCCGGCCGGGCGGGGGCGGCGGGCGCCGCGGTGTCGTCGGGGTTCACGCGCCGCCCTCCGTCAGGAAGTCGATCCGTCCGTGTTCCGGCCGGCTGGGGTCGTTCATGCAGCGGGGGACCTCCTGGCGGCCCATGGCGATCAGCCCGGCCGCCCGCTCGCCCGCGGCCGGCCGTCCCCAGCGCCGGAAGCGGTTGGGTCTTGGCGGGGTGTCGTCGGTGTCGACCCAGAGCACGCCGGGAACAGCCGAGGCGGCCGCGACCACGTGGCTCAGATAGACCGGCCGGCCGAAGGCGAGTCTCGCGGGGTGGAAGAAGCCGGGGGTGCCGTCGGCCCGCAACCCGGCGGTGAACACCTCCAGCAGGTCCCGTCGCACGTCGCTGCCCAGACACCCGGGCACGACGTGCACCGTCAGAACGATGTCCAGCGACACCGGCACGACCGCGGTCACCCGTACGTCCCCGCCGGCCATCCGGTAGTCCTCCAGGTACGCGGCGGCCTGGGCCCGGAACGCGCGGTCCGCAGGCAGACCGTCGGCGCGCTCCACGGTGACCGTCTCGGTGTACCAGGAGCCGGTCCAGAGGCGGGCGGCGACCGCCTGCCGCACCTGCGGCAGACGGCCCGTCACCTCGGCGTAGTCGGCATCGGTGACGGCCCGCTCCCGGACCCGGAAAGCCTGCGGCGCCCATTGCCTGACCTGCTCGACCGGTTCCGGGTCGGTGCCGCCCGCGGCCGGCAGCGGGTTGCCGACGCGGACGCCGGTGACCGGCACGGACAGCCGGGTGAGGGTGTCGCGGCCCACGTTGCCCGCCGTGCCGCCGCCGGTCCGGTAGGCGGCGGTGAAGGCCGTCCCCGGGACGGGGGCGCGGCCGCCGTCCCCGTCGCCGAAGCGCAGGTAGGCCCGTCCGTCGTCCTCGGTCTCCACGACGCACTGCGCGGCGTACGGGCCCGCGTCCAGCAGGTCGCGCACCGCGGTCCAGGGTCCCGTCCCGTCGTGCAGCGCGGCCAGCGCGGGCAACGCCAGGGCCGGGTCCACGGCGAGAGCCTCGGCGGCCGGCCGGCCGAGCGCCTGCCGGTGGTCGTACGGTACGGCGTGGGCGAGCCCGGGGCGCGCGAGCCGGGGCCGGTAGCGGCCGCGCACCGGGACCTCGGCCGGCACCAGCGGCTCGGGGCCGACGAGGGTGCCGTGCTCGGCCGGCACGACGTTGGCCCGGGCCACCGTGGCCCCCACGGTGCCGGAGTCACCGTCCGGGAACCGCCACAGCCGCAGCGCGAACGGCGGCGCGTCCTGCCGGAACCAGCTCACCCGCACCAGCTCGGTGCCGGTCAGCGGGTCGGTGTCCGCGACCGGGTCCGCGTCCAGGCGCACCGCCCGGCGCCGCATCGGGTCGGCCGTCCCGGCGCTCCCGTCGTCGCCGAGCACCTCCTGCAGGACCAGCACGTCACCGGCTGCCAGGCCGAGCCCGGCAGGGGTGCCGACCAGGGTCGCCCCGGTGGCGCCGGCCGGCAGCCAGGCGCGCTCCTCGCCCCAGGCGTACAGGTCGACGGCGTTGCGGGCGGTGCGGGCGGTCAGCGGGTGCAGGGTGTGGAAGACGGCGTCGGTGCCGCCGTCCGCCGCGCCGGCCTCCGTGCCGGCCGGGAACGCGGTGCCGTCCGCGCCCGGGTCGGCGTCCAGGGCGAGCCAGACCCGGGCGGCGGCCCCGTCGTGCATCGGGTAGTCCAGCAGCCGGGCGTGGCGGCGCACCGACACCCGGCGGCGTGCGGTGCCGAGGTAGGCCTCGGTGGCCACCGCGTCCTGGGCGTAGGCGAGTTGGTCGCCGAGGTGGGCGAGGATCTCCGTGACGGTGACGCCGAGGTCGGCGGGGCTGCGGTCGCTCCAGCCGGGCAGCAGCAGGGACAGCCGGTCCAGCAGCAGCCGGCGCAGCCCGGCGTAGTCGCGGCTGAGGTAGTCGGCGGCCGGCACGGGCGCGGGCACCGCCGGGACGGTGCGCGGCGGGCGCGGGTCGAGGTCGGTCGGGCAGTCCACCTTGAAGGTGAACGGCACCTGGGAATGCCGCAGGTCGAAGCCGTACCGCTGCGGGTCGGTGAGTACCAGGGTGTACGGGGAGAAGTCGCCGGAGGAGCCGGTGCGCACCACCAGCAGCCGGTCGGGGTCGGGCAGCGCCGCGAAGGCCGCCACGTCGCCGGCGGTGACCCGGTCCGGGTCCGCGGGCCCGTCCGGGCCGCCGGCCTGGGCGGCGGCGAGGCCGCTCGCGGGCAGCGCCCACACCACCGGCACCGGGTTGAGCGCCCGGTCCCCGCGGACGCCGCCCACGACGGTGAGCGAGCCTGCGTCGAGGCCGGCCGGCACCGGGCGCAGGCAGCGCACCAGCAGGGTCCGCTGGGGCGGCACCTGCGGCGGATGCCCGTCGTCCACCTCCAGGCCCTCGAACGCGTTGAGCGTGCCGTCCGCGCGGACCGCCGCGAGCCGCAGCCGCGTCGCGTCGCCGGACCCGCCGGGGGCGCCGTACACCGGGGTGGCCATGTCGGACGCCATGTCAGACCGCCCGGGTGATGACGGCGGTGACGGGGGCGGGCGCGCTGCGGGTGCGGTACTGCACGGTGACCCGGACGGTGGCGTCGTCGGCGACGACGTCGACGGCCTGCACCTCGATCTCGGCCCCCAGCCACTGCTGGAGCGCCGCCTGCACCAACGCCCGGGTGGCCGTGGCCAGTTCCCCGGAGGCCGGTTCGAACAGCAGCTGCCGCAGGCCGCTGCCGAAACCCGGCCGGTTGACGCGTTCACCGGGCGCGGTGAACAGCACCTGCTCGATCAGCCCGCGCACGTACTCCTCGTCGTCGGCGCTCGCGGTGCGGCCGCGGTGGTCGACACGGAAGGGAAAGCCGATGTGCACCGGTCACACCCCCCGCACCCGGCGCTGGACGGCCACCTGCACGTTCAGCGGAGTGCCGGTGGGCGTGCACACCGACGGGCTGTCGGACAGCACCACAGGCACGCCGCCGGCCAGTACCCGGGTCGCGCCACCGGTCCACTGCGCGCTGACGCACGGCCCCGGGCCCGGCTGCACGGGCAGCGGGCAGCCGACGACGGTGTACGGCGCGTCGGGGGCGGCGACGGTCACCGGGACCCCGTCGACCAGGACGCGGGTGTCGGGCCGGGTCGGCACCGCCCGGCCGCCGTGCGCGCAGCCCACCAGGGCAAAGGCCGACAGCAGGTAACCGGGCATCAGACAACCTCCAGGGCGCCGTCGTTGACCGACACCGAGGCCTGGGTCAGCTTCACGCTGGACTTGCCGTTGGTCAGCTCGATGCCGGCGGCGGTCAGGGCCAGGCGCAGCTCCGCGGGCACCAGCGGCGGGGAGACCAGCACGGTCAGCCCGCCGGAGCCGGACCGGTCGTCCACGGTCACCGTCACCCCGTCGGTGCGGAACACCTTCGTCTGCGCGGGCGCCGGTGTGACGGGCAGCTGGCCCGTGCTCCAGAAACAGCCCGCCCATATCGGGTAGTCCGGATCGCCGCCCTCGAACTCCACCCACACGTCGGCGCCCACCGGGGGCAGCGCGAACAGCCCTACCCCGGGCCCGGCGTAGGGCACGCAGGGCATCGCCCAGACCCTGATGCTGTCCCCCAGGACGGCCGGGCAGCTGACCTGCACCCGGCCGAGCTGCCTGGGGTCGGCGTTGTCGGCCGCCTTCCCCCGGTACTTACCGTAGAAGCGGCTCATCGCGCACCCTCCCGCGTTCGGCCGGCGGCCCTGCCGCCGTGGATCATGGTCCGCTTCCGGATCGGCGCGGTCACCGCCTCACCGCCCCGCCCCGGACGGCGGTGGCAGCAGCGGCACGGTGCTCCCGGTGCCCTCGCGGGACAGCGTGAACCGCTGGGTGCACCGGCCGCGGGCGAGGGCGTGGGTGACCTGCCGCACGTAGTACAGCCCGTCGTGCTCCCACCCCGCCCCGCGTACGCCCACCAGGCCGCCCGCGGTGAGCAGCGTCCCGTAGCGCAGGGTGTCCAGCGTCCCCGTGGCCACCAGCGCGTCGTTGGACGCCTCGGCCGTGCCCTGGGCGCGGGCGGCCGCCTGCACCGCGCTCGGTCCGCTCTCGCGGAAGGCCACCGTGCGCACGTTCCGCTGGTTCACCGCCCAGTCGGGCGCGGTGGCCAGCGGCGGCCGCAGACTGCCGGTCCCGCGCACCGGCAGCACGCTGTCGCTGAGTGGGTCGAGGACCGACCCGGAGACCCGGACCGGGGCCAGCGGGTCGCTCCGGAAGGTGATCTGCTGCACGTTGGCGGCCGGACCGCGGCCGACCGACAGGGCGGGGGCCGGCGGTCCGACTCGCTTGGGAGGCCCCCAGTAGGCGGTGTTGACCAGCGGCGCCGGACCCGGAGTGACGTAGAAGACGTAGCCGAACCGCCGGGCCATCGCGGTCAGGTACGCCAGGTCGGTGCCCTGCTGCACCGGGGTCCGGTCGATCGGCAGCGGCGGGTCGACCACCGGCGGCGGGATCACCTTGGGCACCAGTCCGTACCGGGGGTAGCCGAGGATGAGCCGGGTCGCGATGGCCGCCTCGTCCTGGGCGGGGTGGGCGGCCGACTTCTCCTCCAGGTCCATCATCACGCTGACGTCCTCGCCGGTGACCGTGAGCCGGGTCGAGCCCGGGACCGTACCCGGCGTCAGCTCGCGGTGCGTGATCACTCCGTCCATCAGGACAAGCGGCCGGCCGCCCGTCGTGACGATCAGGATCACGCGGTGGAACGCCCGCAGCCAGTCGCCGGTCAGCTGCGGGAAGTCGACCAGGCCTGTGCCGCGGTCCCGTCCGGCGCCCAGCACCAGCTGGAAACCGGACCGGGCATCGGCGCAGGACGTCACCTGGACCTCCTCGATGCACCGCACCAGTTGCGCGGGAGCGGGAACGGGCACGGACGGCCCGAGAAGCACGGTCAGCCTCATGCCGCCCGACAGCATGCCCGGCCCTCCCCTCGTGCCCGCCGCGGCCCGCGGATCACGGCTGCGGAAAGGGGACGCGGACGGTCTCACCGATCCGGTCGTCGGCGGTGAGTTCGTCCGGGTGGATGACCAGGGCGGCGTCGCACACCCGCCAGAACTGCGTGGGGTCGCCGAGGTACGCGGCCGCCACCAGGTCCGGCCGGTCGCCGCGGGCCACGGTGTGCAGCGCGAGCGTCTGCAGGCCGCCGGGCGGCGGCAGGAACCTGCGGCGCAGACAGCGCACCTCGCGGGTGCCGCCGGAGGGGTCGGGAACCAGGGCCGTCGCGATCTCGGTGGTGGCGTAGCGGCTCGTGGGATCGATCACCGTGCCGCTCCGCCGGCGCTGATACCGGCCGCCACGGCTCCCAGCCGCAGGGGCGCCGAGACGCTGCCGAGCACGGCCAGCGCCTCCTTCGCGACCTGATGGACGAGAAACAGGTGATACCCCGGGTCGGTGACCGGCAGATCGCTGTAGGACAGCACCCGCAGCTCCAGATCCACCCGGGCACGCAGCGGGGTCAGATCGGCGTCGTAGGCCTGCTCCGCGATCGAGAAGCCGCTCAGCCGCACCGGCAGCACCCTGCCGGGGCCCCAGACGAACAGCGTCAGCGGCGCCCGCGGCGGCACCAGCTCGATCGTGCCGAGCAGCGCGAGCGCGTCGTTCGCGAGGACGGTCGCGCTCTGCGGGTACAGCATCATCTCCAGAGCCGAGAGCTGCGGATACACCCCGAGCAGCGCGGCCGCCGGATCCTCCGCGGCCGCCCGGTCGTTGGCGTCCAGTTCCACGGCGAGCGAGATCGTCTCGATCGGCGCGCCGTCCAGCCGCAGCGCCTCGTCGCGGGCCCCGCCGTACGCGTCGTCGTCCGTCCCGGCTGCGGCCGATCGCGCTCGCAGCCGACGGGTCATCTCCTCCGGGTTGTACTGGAACACCACCGTGGAGGCCACGGGGCTGCTCTCGTCCACCGCGACCAGCGCGCCCCGCAGGGCCCGGGGAACGTCCGTCACCCCCGTCATGGGCACCCACCGCACCTTCCACCCCGGATCCGCATACGGCGATGGTGAACTGGCCCCGTCACCCCGCCGTCACAGTGCCGTCACGGCCCTCGTCTCCCAGCTTTCCCGGCCGCCGGATGGAACGGTCACGGTCGGTGTGCCGTATCTTCTGCTCGGCCGGAAAGAGAGCCGCAGCCAACACCGTGACCGGTCCTGACCTGCGGCGGATCTCCGCCAGGGCCCTGACCGGCGTTTTCTCCGTTGGTATGCGTTGACTCCCGATGGCTGTGCACGAGTGTCCTGCGGACTGGCCGGGTACGCCGAGGCAGAGCGCGGCCGGCGACAGGTCCGTCGCCTTCGACAGTCCCAGCGTCAGAAGCTCCACGATTTCCTCGCCCGGCTCGTCGTCGGAGGGCTCGGGGTGCTGGACGCAGATCTTGTTCAGCGGCGCCGTCCAGAGCTCCGCCGCGTCCGTGAACGGCGTCGACGGGAGCTGGCCGATGTCACCCGGCCCATCCCGCCGATCCGGGCCGGTCCGCGGCAGGAGCGGCCGCCCCCTGCGCCGCTCCGCCGGGTCCACGCCGGCCGCGGCTATGACCACGACGTCTACCGCGACAAGGTCCGCCGGCTCAAGACCACCCCGGTCATCGCCCGACGCGGCACCGAACACGGCTCCGGCCTCGGAGGCCACCGCTGCGCAGGGTGTCGTTGTTGCTGCCGAAGTCGGTACGTCGGTGGACAGCAGGTGTTCGGCGCCGCCTTCGAGGGCCTCGGCCGTCTCGGTGGAGCGGGGGAGCATGGTCTTCTCGTAGGTGCGGATCGCGTCGGCGACAGTGGCGCGGTCGACGTAGGGGCCGTCGTTTTCGGTGGTCATCCGGCGCATGCGGGGCGACCAGTGGGCGTACTCGTCCAGGATCAGGGCGCGGATGCCGTCGGTGTGCTCGGCTGTCAGGCCGTTCGTGCCGATCCCGCATCCCGGCGCCCTTTCCCCGGCTGGTGCGACCGGTCGCGGCTGCATAGCGTGATCACATGACCACAGAAACGGCCCGGCCCGCTCTCGACGACCGGCGGTGGAAAGCGCTCGCGGTCTGTCTGACCGCGGGATTCATCTCGCTGCTCGACGTCTCGATCGTGAACGTGGCGCTGCCTTCCATGGAGCGCGGGCTCGGTGCCTCCGCAGCCACCCAGTCCTGGGTGGTGTCCGGGTACGCACTCGCCTTCGGGCTCACGCTGGCACCGGCGGGACGACTGGGTGACGTGCGGGGCCGCCGCCAGGCGCTGTTGTTCGGCCTCGCCGTGTTCACGGCCGCATCGGTGGCGTGCGGCCTCGCCACCGGCCCCACCTGGCTGGTGGTATGCCGGCTGATCCAGGGTGCGGCCGCCGGTGTGGTCGCACCGCAGACCTCGGGGCTGATCCAGCAGATGTTCCAGGGTGCCGAGCGGGCCCGGGCGTTCGGCTTCCACGGCAGCTGCGTCGCCGTGTCCACCGCGGTGGGCCCGCTGGCGGGCGGGCTGCTGATCCACGCGTTCGGCGCGGCCGACGGGTGGCGCTGGGTGTTCTTCGTCAATGTGCCGATCGGCGTGGCGGCCCTCGTCGCGGGGAACCGGCTGCTGCCCCGTCTCCCGGTGCAGAATGACGGACGGGAGCAGTTCGACCCGTTCGGCGTACTGCTGCTCGGTGCGGGCGTACTCGCCCTGCTGCTGCCCCTGGTGCAGGAGCAGCAGTGGCAGGGCCGGGCCAAGTGGCTGCTGATTCCGGTGGCCGCACTGCTGCTCGGGGCCTTCTGGGTGTGGGAGAGGACCCAGGGACGCCTCGGGAAGGCACCGCTGGTCGACCTCGGGCTCTTCTCCCTGCGCTCCTTCACGCTCGGCGCTCTCATCAGCCTCATGTTCTTCGCCGGGCTGACCACCATCTTCTTCGTCCTGTCACTGTTCCTGCAGAACACCGCGGGATACAGCGCGCTCGCCGCGGGTGTGACGATCCTGCCGTTCGCGGCCGCCTCGGCGGTCGGCGCGGCCGTAGGGGGCCGGCTGGTGATGCGCTACGGCCGCAGCCTGGTCGTCATCGGCCTGAGCGGGGTGGCTCTCGGGCTGCTCGGTGTCGTCGTCGCCGTTCAGCTGGTGCCCGGGGACGGTGTGGGCTGGGCCATGGCGCTGCCACTGGTCATCGGCGGAATCGGGTCCGGACTCACGGTTTCACCCAACACGACCCTCACGCTCACGCTCGTGCCGGTACGAAGTGCCGGTGCGGCGGGTGGGGTACTGCAGACCGGCCAGCGCATCGGCTCGGCCACCGGCATCGCCGTGGTCGGTTCTGTCTATTTCGCCCATGTCGCCAACCACGGCCGCTCCACGACAGCCCTTCAGCTCGGGCTGCTCACCGCCATGGCGATCATCCTCGTCGCCCTGGTCCTGGCGGTGGCCGACCTACGGGAGCGCCGGGCGCACCCCGGACGCGACGACCTCACGGCGGCGGTACCGCGGGGCCTCGGGGAGAGCGGGGCCGGCGAGATGGTGGGGCGCGGGGCCTGACACCGGGCGGGACCGGAGAAGTGCGCCGCCCAAGGGACAGGCACCCCGACCCCGAAGAAGCGCCCCGGCCGCGGGATGACGGAACGAAGAGGGACGCCGAGCGTCAAACCTTCGACGTGCAAGGCCGCCGACGCGCTTCGAGCAGGACCATCGAAATCTTCACCGCGGTCGAAATGGTCAAGGCCTGCATGAAGGGCATACCCATGAGCCACAGCGCCACCATCATGGCGGTGAGGACCAGGAACACCGGCAGCAGCATGGTTTCCTTGACCGCGGAACGCAGAACACTCCGGAGCGTTCGGGGCTGATTCGCGGTATCGATTGCGCTGACGCGGATCTCTTCCTCGTCTACCTGAGGCATTCTGTGTCCTTCCCGCGAACTCGTTTCCGCTAGCGAGCCTAGGTACGGCCGGATCGGGCTGCCACCGCTGTTACTTCGACACCGCCGGTACGCGGCCGGTGCGGCCGGTGATGTGAACCTGCCCGCCCGACCGGAGGCATGTTCGGTACGCCGCGTCACCGCGAACCCTGACGGTGCACCCGGTCGAGTCGTTCCAGAAGGCGGTGAACGCGTCCCCGCCCGGTGATCGTGCCTCCCGAGAAGAAGTCCGCCCCGAGCACCAAGGGAGCGATCGGCTGCGTGGAGGGCGGAAAGGGCGTCTGCGTCATCTCGCAGGAGCGCCGGCCTGGGCGATCGGAACGCCGCGAAGGGGAGCAATCTCTTCCGCGGCGACTTCCGCCGAGTCTCGATCCCGGCGGGACCGCGCTGAGGTGAACCCGCGCGTCGGCCGTGCGGCTCGGTGAGACGAGCCGCACGGCGAACGTCCGTCCGAGCGCCGAGCGAGCCGGGCAGCGATTCTCCGTGGCACCCACACACGCGGCACGAGGACGACCCACCGTGCGCGCTCAGGCCGACGCGAGGGCGGGCAGGAGACGCAGGGCGTTCCCGCGGTTGATGTGACCGCGCTCCTCGTCGCCGAGGGCGGGATCCCGGTCCAGAGCGGGAGTTGTCACATCGGCGACCACCCGGGCGGGGGTCGGCGGCCAGTCGCTTCCGTAGAGGATGCGGGAGGAGCCCGCGGCGGCCAGCAGAGTGGGGGTGGCCGACGGCGACATGGGCGCGGCCGTGTCGTAGTAGAAGCGGTGCAGGTAGTCGCGGACGCGTCCGGGATCGACGGCGGGGACGAGCTGGCGCCCGAAGACCTCGATCCGACTCGCGATGTAGGGGAGGTACCCGCCGCCGTGCGGCAGGATGAACGTGAGCCGCGGGAAACGGTCCAGAGTGCCGTTCATGATCAGGCTCAGTGCGGCGCGGGTCGTGTCCATGAGGAAGTCGCACACGAACGGCGGCACACCCTCGGGGGCGCCGGAGGTGTTCACCTGCATGGGGTGCGTGCTGATCACAGCGGCGCGTTCGTCGAGTTCCGCCATGATCGGGTCGAGCCCGGGGTCGCCCAGATACGTGCCGCCCGTGCTGGTGCGCGCACTGACGCCCACCGCGCCGAGCCGGTCCATCCCCTGGGTGACGGACCAGCGGGAGAGCTCGGCGTCGTCGAGGAAGACGGGTGTGAAGAAGGCGAAGCGGCCGGAGTGCCGGACGGTCAGGTCGCCCGCGGCCTCAAGGGCGACACGCGTGCTCTCCTTGCGTGTCGCCGCCTCCTGGAAGCGTCCCAGCATGGCGACGGTGAGGATGCTGGTGCGCGTGCCGGTCAGATCCATCAGGTCCAGGGCGGCGGCCTCGTCCCACCGGGTCCACGGCGGCAGCCCGTCACGGTCCGCGATCCCGTTCTTCTCGGCCCACCGCACCCATTCGGGGGCGGTGTAGTGGTGGTGGACGTCTATTCGTTCGTGCCGGGCGTCGTCGGCGCTCAGCGCGGTGCGCAGGCCTATGTCACCCGGAGCCTGCTGGGCGGTGGTCTCGGCGGCTTGAGGCATGGAAGAGCTCCCTGTGCTGGAACGGTTCGGGGGCGTCGGAGAGCGGGATCAGCGGCTGAGGAGGCCTTGCAGAACGTGCGTCAGCTCGTCCTCGGGATTCGTGGGGAGGTCGCCGGAGCGCCAGGCGGCCATTCCGTCGGGGCGCACGAGCACCGCGCCCTGCGGGGTGACACCGTGCGTGGCGGCCCAGTCCTCGGCACCGGCGGCCAGGGCGGGCGAGGTGTCGACGTCGAAGTCCGGGCCGGCGCCGGCGCGGTAGGACACCAGGGGGACGCCGAGCCTGGCCGCCGCGGCCTCGGCGGCCGCCGGCCACGGCCCGTCCGCAAGGCCGCAGAGGAGGACGAAGCACCGCTCGTACAGGTCGATGGTCGACTTGGTGTCCCCGTCGTGCACGACGGACATGTGCGGGGCCCGGGTGCCGGGGTCCGCCTGCAGGCGGAGATTCTGCGGGATGGTCGGCGCGTCGGTGTCGGCGCCGGACACGGCCGAGGAGACATAGCGGTAGCCGAGGGACACGGTCATCAGGTCCGTGCTCTGGCCCCCGCCCTGCGCGGCGGTGTAGCCGGGGTGCTGCTCGCGTGCGGCCTGCTCGATGGCCCGGGCACTCGTGGCCAGGGCGACCGGGCGCCGTTCGTTCTCGTAGGTGTCCAGCAGGCTCTCTCCCGCCCAGCCGCTCAGTACGGCCGTGAGCTTCCAGGCGAGGTTGTGCGCGTCCTGGATGCCCGTGTTGGATCCGAAGGCGCCGGTGGGGGGCATCTCGTGGGCCGAGTCACCGATGAGGAAGACGCGTCCCTGCCGATAGCGGTCGGCGACCCGGTCCGCCGCGTGCCACGGGGCGCGTCCCGTGACCTCGACGTCCAGGTCCCGTACGCCGGCGGCGGCCCTGATGTGGTCGGCGATGCGCGTGTCGGTGAAGGACTCGAGCGTCTGGCCGCGCTCGGGGAACCACGGGACGTGGAAGACCCACTTCTCCTCGTTGTCGACGGGCAACAGGACCCCTTCGCCCTCGGTTCCGTTCAGGTAGCACACGAGGAACCGCTTGTCCCCGACCACCTGACGGAGGAGCTTGCTGCGGAAGGTGACGCTCACGTTGTGGAACAGGTCGCCCCCGCCGCTCTGCCCGATGCCCAGCCGCTCGCGCACGGGGCTGCGCGGCCCGTCGGCCGCCAGCAGGTAGGCGGTGCGCATCGAGTACGTCCGGCCGCTCTCCCGCTCGCGCAGTTCACACGTCACGCCGTCCCGGTCCTCGGTGAAGGAGGTCAGCTCCGTACTGAAGCGCACGTCCCCGCCCAGTGCACGGGCGTGTGCCAGCAGGACCGGCTCCAGGTCGTTCTGGCTGCACGCGCACCGCCGGGTGGAGCACACGTTCGTCTCGGGGGCTGCGCCGGTGAGACGGGCCGAGAGCCATCTGCTCTCACCGCCCGACAGCTTGTCCGTCTGCATGATGCCGTGATTGCCGGACAGGACGGCCGCGGCCTTTCTGATGTCCGGTTCCAGCCCGGCGGTGCGGAACAACTCCATCGTCCGCATGTTGTTCCCCCGGCCCCGGGGATGTTCGGAAGTGGCGGCCCGACGCTCGGCGACCATATGGGTGACGCCCAGTCTTCCCAGAAACACCGATGCGGACAGTCCGACGAGCGAACCGCCCACGATCAGTACCGGCACCATTTCTCTGTCGCGTGTGTCCACAGCCCGTCCTCCTCCAGATACCCAGCGGTAGTTCGGGCAGCGATTCGCAATTACGGCGGCCCTGAATCCGAACCTGTCACAGGCCCCCGGGGTCGGCAATCGAGCCTTCCCCCGGACGGCACACTCTGCTTTTCCACTTCCGTACCGTGCAGACGACTCGGGTCCGCGTCAGGGTGAATCGCGTTTCCCCTTTCCGAGCGGCGTCAATGCATTCCACGCTTGCAGCCGACCTGTGCCACCGTGGGAAGGGAAGAAGGACCGTCGATGACTCAGATGCAGGAGCAGGAGATCGCGGACGAGACAGCCCGGGCGGTGGACGCGGCATCCCGTGGCTGCCCGGAGTACCGGGCCAACCCGCACCCCCTCTACCGGCACCTGCGGGAGAACGCGCCGGTCTCCCGCATCACCCCGCCCCACGGTGTGCACTCGTACCTGATCACCCGGTTCGAGGACGCGAAGGCCGCCCTTGCCGACCCGAGGATCAGCAAGGACATGTACGCCGCCATCGACGCCTACCGGTCCATCTTCGGCGACTCCTCCATCGCCCTGGACGACAACATGCTGTTCGCCGACCCGCCGAAGCACACGCGGCTGCGCCGGATCGTCAGTCGTGCCTTCGTGCCCCGCCGTATCGAGGCGCTGCGCCCACGGATCCAGGAGCTCACCGACACGCTGCTCGACGACTGCTCCACTCTGCAGCCCGTCGATCTGCTGTCGGCCTTCGCCTTCCCGCTGCCCCTGCAGGTGATCTGCGAGCTCATCGGCGTCCCCGAGGAGGAGCGGCAGGAGGTCCAGCAGTGGTGCGGCGTCGTCGCGCGGACCGGTTTCAGCAAGAAGGACAAGGATCGCCTGGCCGAGGCGGAGAACACTCTCCGGGAGTACTTCGAGGTCCTGATCGCCCGTAAGCGCAAGGCCCCCGAGGACGACCTGCTCAGCGTCCTCATCCAGACGAGCGACGAGCAGGAGTCGCTGACGGACGGTGAGTTGCTGTCCACGCTGTGGGTGCTGCTGTTCGCGGGCCACAAGACGACCGCCTACCTCATCGGCAACGCCGTCTACACCCTGCTCACCCATCCCGAGCAGCTCAGGCAGGTGATCGACTCGCCCGACCTCCTCCCGAACGCGATCGAGGAGATCATCCGCTTCGAGGGCTCGGTCGAGAACGCGACCTTCCGGCATGCCCTGGAGGACATCACCATCGCGGGGACGCTCATTCCCAAGGGCTCGCTGGTACAGATCGCGGTCACCTCGGCCAACCGGGACCCCGCGGCGTTCGAGGACCCCGACACCTTCGACATCGCCCGGCCGGGCGTACAGAGCAAGCACCTGTCCTTCGGTACGGGCCCGCACTTCTGCCTCGGCGCACCGCTGGCGAGGATGGAGATGCAGATCGCCCTGGCCTCGCTCTTCCGCCGCTTCCCGAAACTCTCCCTGGCCCTGCCGGCGGACGAGGCCAAGTGGCTCACCGTGCCCTTCCCCGCCTTCCGGGGCCTGACCGAACTGCCCGTCGTCCTGGACCCGTCCAGGATCCTGGACGACTGGGCGTCCGGGATGGTCGACTTCGCGTGACATCACGGGCGTAGCCCGCGACCCCGGCGCAGCACGCTGCCGGTACGGCCGGCGCGACTACCTGCGCGAAGACCAGGTCCTGCCACATCTACCGGCCCTGCGCCTCCGCCTCGCCAGGATCGCCATCAGCTGACCGGACCCTCCGAAAACGCCGATGGAAGGGCGGTCGTGGTCGCGCAAGGACACCTCGTGGTACAAGGTCCGCGGTGTGCTCCCAGCGTCTTCTCGTGAGAACCGCTACCCACAAGAACTACTCGCCAACTGCTCGGAGAAGCCCCTGGCCGCTTGGCCGGCACGGTGATCAAGATGTCGGGCAAGGCCTCACCGACGGTGGACGTTGACGGCATAGCCGCCGCCGTCGTAGGGGACAGCGTCCCAGGTGGCGAAGCGGTTCACGCGGCTGAGGCCGGCCGCGGCGCAACAGTCGTCATACTCCGCCAGGGTGATGCCTGGCGGCACCGGCAGATGGGCTTCGTCCAGGCCGAAGCCGGCGACCATCAGACCACCCGGGCGCAGGACTGCGGCCAGGCGCTCGACCACCGTGGCCTCGGTGCCGGCCGTGAGCAACGGGAAAACGTTGCCCGCAGCGACCACGAGATCGAAGTCCGCTGCGATGCCGAGCAGGTCCGACTCGAACTCAGCCAGATCGACCTGGAACCAGGGCAGTTCCGGCGCCCGCTGCTGCGCCACTGCCAGCATCGACGCATCAAGATCCACCCCGACACAGTCGTACCCGAGCTCTGCAAGCCGGATCATGACCCGTCCGGTACCGCACCCGGCGTCCAGCACCCGCGCTCCGGCAGGCATGAGCGCTGCGCAGAACCGCGCCTCACCGTGCACATCCTGTCCGCCACGGGCCAGAGCCGCGAACCGGGCAGCGTAGTCCTGTCCGGATGTCCCCCCTGTCAACTCCTGCCAACGGCTCATGACGCCAACTCTAGGTCGTCCGTGTGCCACGCGAAGACGGGGCTGGGTCCGCGGCGCTGCGGGCCGTCACAGGACAGGGTGGGAAGGTCGGCAGTCGTCGGCGCGACGACGTCATCGGCGCAACCGAACGGACTCGGCACCCCCCATCAATACGCAACTAATAGTTGCGCGTAAGCGCCTCACGACGTAAGCTGACATGCAACCAAAGGTTGCGAAAGGGTTCGGGCATGGAGTACGGCAGTATCGAGCGCGACATCCACATCGATGCGTCACCCGAGATGGTCTTCGAGGTCATCAGCCGACCGGAGCACATGCGGGAGTGGTGGCCGGACGAGGCCCGGTTCAAGCCCGTCGAAGGGGCACCCGGTGAGCTCTTCTGGCGTGACGAGGCGACCGGGGAGACGATGACCGTCGCGCTCACCGTCGTCGAGGTCGACCCGCCGTCGCGGTTCTCGTTCCGGTGGTGCTATTCGGAAACCGATCGCGGCGGGGACTCGCTGCTGGTCACCTTCGACCTGGAGCCGACAGAGCGAGGGACCCGGGTGCGGATGACGGAGACCGGGTTCCGCGAGATGGGCTGGGAGATCGCCGTCCTCGAGGAGCAGTACCGCGAGCACGCGAGCGGCTGGGACCACTACATCCCCCAGCTGGGCACCTACATCGCGCGGCTGGTGTCGACCCCATGAGCGCGCCGGTCGACGACGAGCTGTGGTCGGCGATCGGCGACCCGACCCGGCGCACCCTGATCGACCTGCTCCTCGCGTACGGGCCCGGCACGGCCACCTCACTCAGCACGGGCCTCCCCCTCACGCGGCAGGCCGTGTCGAAACACCTCGCCGTCCTCGACCGGGCCGGGCTGGTCCACGCCGAGCCGTCCGGTCGCGAGCGGCGCTACCACGTCGACGAGGCGCAGCTCGCCCGCGCGGCCGCGCAACTGGCCTCGGTCGGCGCCACCTGGGACGCCCGACTCCGCCGGATCAAACGCATCGCGGAGGCGATCGAACGCAGCCGCAACAACACCGAAGGAGAATGAACATGGTCGACATCCTGCATCGAATCGGCGCCGTCGCGTCGCTGGAGGACGTCTATCGGGCCATCGCAACCCCCGAGGGCATCGCCGGCTGGTGGACGACCGACACCACCGGCAAGAGCGAGGTCGGCGGCCGGCTGGCGTTCCGATTCGGCGACGTCGGCGGCTTCGACATGGAGATCCTGGAGCTCGACCCCGCCGGCCGGGTGCGATGGCGCGTCACGGACGGACCCGCGGAGTGGATCGGTACTGAGATCGACTGGAGCCTCAGCCGGCGCGACGAGTACACGATCGTCCTGTTCAAACACGAGGGCTGGCGCGAGCCGGTCGAGTTCATGCACCACTGCAGCACGAAGTGGGCGACCTTCCTGATGAGTCTCAAGCAGTTCGCGGAGACCGGACACGGCAGGCCGGCGCCCGACGACGTCCGTATCAGCGACTGGCACTAACGGCGGGAGTGAACCCCGGCCGGGCCTTCGACGCGGTCGCCACCGGCTTGCGTGAACGCGCCGTCTACGGCAACCAGTTCGCGGCCATGGCTCCGCTCTTCGCCCAGCGGCCGGCCGGGCACAGCATCGCCCGCATCACCCGCGCCCTCAACGACACCGGCAACCCCTGCCCGTCCGGCGCCGACACCACCCGAAACCCGCACCGGGAAGGCCGGCGCTGGGTGCTGAACACGGTGCAGTCCATCCCCACCAATCCCCGCTGCACCGGCCGCCAGGTCCGGAACCGCCAGCGCACCGACCACGACCTCGTCGACCCGCGCACACCACCCCCGGCCACCGCAACGTCATGCGCTGGAACACCCCCACCGACTGGATCATCTCCGCCCGACCCGCTCATCCCGCGCTGGTCAGCGAGGCCGACCTCATCACCGTCCAGAACCTCCGCGCCCGGCCGGAGTCCGAACCAGGCCACGCCCATCTCCTGGCCGGCCTGCTGTGCTGCGGTGTGTGCGGCCGCCGCATGGAATCCCACCGGAGTCACCGCCGTCCCGGCCACCGGTGCCGCCACGGCCACACCAGCGCCACCCGCCCGAGCTGGAGGCCGCAAGCGGGTGCCGATGTCCCCCGCCCTGAAACCGGGCGCCGTGGGGCGACTCTGTGTCCGAGGGACGAGTCAACCGCCGGCGATACGGCCGTGCTGGCGCAGGGGCGGCTCAAGCTCCAAGATCCGCCGGGTGCCCCCACTGTCTCCCCACGAGAACCGGCATCCAGCGGGCGCATGTTTCCGGGCCTCCGCCATTCAACGAGATCACCCGGCGTAGCCAAGCCAGCGGACGGGCGAAGGCCGGCTCACGCACGACTGCGTCACTCGGCCTGCGAGGCGCTCCTCAGGGGTCGCAGCGCAGCGGCGCCGGCCCGCACCATCGCGGACACCGGTGCCCCTGCCCACTGCACGAGGTCACGCGGCAAGCCGGTGTCGAGCTCGATGGTCACCCGCACGTATCGGGTGTGCAGCTGAGTGACTTTGACGGAACGTGGTACGACAGCGTCCGGGCCGCGCTGCAATGCGGCCCGGTAGGTGTCCTTCCGCTGATTCATGCCTTGTCCTGTCGCTTGATGAGTTCGTCTGCGAGGTCCATGTACGCCGAGGCTTTGACTTCCACCGGACTTCCGAATGACTGGGCGTACAAGTCGAGCCGCGGAATGTGCGTGGACAACACGTCGAATCCCCGCTCGGTGAGAGCTTCGCGGGCGTCAGCGTCGGGACCGGTACGCGTGGCCTCGGCACGATTCGTTCGGTTCAGCAGAACGGCGGCGTGGGCCGGCTGGACGCGCAAGGACTGCACGTCGCCCATCTCGCCACCGATGGGCGCCATGCGATCCAGCTCGATGGGAGCCGGCGTCACCGGCACGATCCATTCGCTTGCGTACCTCATGATGCTGCGGGCGATGTGCGCGTGGTCCTCCATCTGCGGAGCGTCGAATACGACGGCCTGCCGGTCGCCCAGGAAGTCGTTCACGCGCCGGTGCACATCGCCCACCGGAAGGGCGACCACAGGAAACGGGAAGCCACCTGCCAATTCGCTCCAGCGCAGCGCGGAGGAAGCGGGGTCGCTGTCGACCAGCAGCGGTGGGATACCCGACTCGTGAAGTGCGTGGGCCAACCAGACTGCGCTGGTCGTCTTTCCCACCCCGGGCTTCAGGTTCACAAAGGCGTAGCTCAGCGGCACACGGGTCAACGTATGGTCGCGAGCGGCTGCCCGGCCGCCGACTCGGGGCATACGGTGCCATCGTTCACCCTGCGGCGCCGGTGAATCATTCGTATGGGCCAGTACGGAAGTCGCGAGGCCCGAGGGGGATCGACAGTGAGCCGGCAGCTCTCGCCGGGACGATGGTCGGCTCGTCAGACGGCTTCGTGGAGGATGCCGGGGCCGGAGTCGCGTCGCTGGTCTTCTTGGCGTTGGTGACGGTCGCGATGACCCGTTCGCCGGGCTTTGCGGTGAATTGTTTCCCGCCCGGTACGGCTGGATGCGTGCTACGCCGAAGCGTCGCCCACTGCTAGCGTCAAAGCGAACCGGGGGACGGGGTGGGCGATGTCAGCCGACGTGATCGATCTGGTGGCGATGGGCGAGGACTTCGTCCGCGATCCGTATCCGGTTTACGCGGCGCTGCGTGAGCGCGGCCCCGTGCACAAGGTGCGGATCCCGGAGGGTGCGGAGGCCTGGCTTGTCGTCGGGTACGAGGCCGGCCGGGCCGCGCTCGTGGATCCGCGGTTGTCCAAGCAATGGAAGAACGCCTCGCCTTCCTTTCCGCTCCCCAGTCCATCTGCGGGGCCACACATGCTCAACTCCGACCCACCGGACCATGAGCGGCTGCGCAAGCTGGTCGTCCGCGAGTTCACTCCGCGCCGGATCGAGCAGCTCGCCCCACGCGTGCGGCAGATCACCGACGAGTTGCTCGACGTGATGACGGCGCTTCCGGAAGGGCGGGCCGATCTGGTCGAGGCACTCTCGTTCCCGCTGCCCATCTCGGTGATCTGCGAGCTGCTCGGCGTCCCGATGCTGGACAGGGCCGCGTTCCGCGCCTGGACCGGCACGATACTCACCGACCCGGACCCGGACGCGCGGCTGGCGGCGACGGGTGAGGTGGCCACCTATCTCGCCGAGTTACTGGAGCGCAAGCGCCTGGCGCCGGGGCAGGACCTGATGAGCGCCCTGATCCGGACCACCGACGAGGACGGCGACCGGCTCTCTCCGGACGAACTGCGGGGTACCGCCTGGCTGCTGCTGGTCGCGGGGCATGAGACCACCGTCAATCTGATCTCCAACGGCGTGTTGGCGCTGCTGACCCATCCCGACCAACTCGCCGCACTTCGCGAGGACATGACGCTGATGGACAACGCAGTGGAGGAGATGCTGCGCTACGACGGGCCGGTGGAGACGCCGACGTTCAGGTTCACCACCGAGCCGGTCGAGATCGGCACTACGGACATCCCCGGCGGCGGTGAACTGGTCCTCGTGGCTCTGGCGGACGCAAACCACGACCCGGCCCGCTTCCCCGACCCGGGCCGCTTCGACGTCCGGCGGCCCGCAGGCGGTCACGTCGCCTTCGGCCACGGCATCCACTACTGCCTCGGAGCACCGCTCGCCCGCATGGAGGCTCGGATCGCGATCCGAGCCCTGCTGGAGCGCTGCCCCGACCTCGCCCTCGACGCCCACCCGGCCGCCCTGACGTGGCGCCACGGCATGCTCATCCGCGGCCCACGTCAGCTGCCGGTCCGATGGAAGTCCTGACTTTACGCCTGCCAAGTACCTCATCCGCACCGTGTGCCGCTCGAAAGGTCGTCGCCGCAGGTGAGCGGGGTGCGGTGGGTCCACTGGGACCATGTCCGCGTGATCGTGTCCTTGCTATACAAGGTGGCCCGGAAGTTGCTGTGCGTACCGTCGGTACTGCTCCGCAGAGAGGAGGCGAAGGACGCGGAACTGCTGGTGTTGCGGCACGAGAATACGGTGCTGCGCCGGCAGTTGGCCGGTCCGGTCCGCTACGAGCCCGCCGACCGGTTCTGGTTCGCCGTGCTGTCCACACTGGTACCCCGACGGCGCTGGCGCGAGGTCTTCCCGGTCACCCCCGGCACCTTACTCGCCTGGCACCGCAGGTTCACTGCCGCGAAGTGGGACTACAGCGCGCGCCGGCGCACTGGACGCCCACCCACCCGGGCGGCGGTGAAGACGCTCGTCCTGCGGCTGGCCCAGGAGAATCCGAGGTGGGGACACAGGCGGATCCAGGCGGAGTTGGCCCGAATCGGGCATCAGATCGTCGCCTCCACGGTCTGGGAGATACTGAACGCCGCGGGCGTCGACCCGGCGCCGCGTCGTACCGGCCCGACTTGGCGTGAGTTCCTCACCGTCCAAGCCGAGAGCATCATCGCGGCAGACTTCTTCCACATCGACCCTGCGCTGGGTGGGCGGTTGTACGCGCTGGCGTTCCTCGAGCACGGTACCCGGCGCCTGCACATCTCCGGGGTCACCGCCCATCCGACGCGCTATTGGACGGTGCGGCAGGCGAGGAATCTCGCCGTCGACATGGACATACGCATGGAGCCCCCGCGCTTTTTGCTGCGTGATCGTGATGGCAAGTACGGCGAGGCGTTCGACGGCGTCTTCCAGGCCGAGGACATGGAGATCCTCAAGAGCGCGCCACGAGCTCCTCGGATGAACGCCCACTGCGAACGGATCATCGGCAGCATCCGGCGTGAGGTCCTCGACCACGTCCTCATCGCGAACGAGGCCCACGCTCGCAAGGTCCTTGCCGCCTACGAGCGGCACCACAACGAGCACCGACCCCACCAGGCCCGACACCAGCTACCGCCCGAGGCTCACGAACAGCCCGCCACCGTGCATGACCTCGACATCCGCATGGTGCTACGCACCCGGATCCTCGGTGGCCTGATCAACGAGTACCGATATACGGCGTGACGTGCGGCGACGACTTTTCGAGCGGCACAAGACATCGCACAACGCGTGCAGGCCGTTGACGCAGAGAAGAAGAGCCCGCTCTACGAAGCCCTCGGGATCACGATCAGTTACAAACATGCAGGTAGGGCCGCGACCGTTAGGCCGAGGCCCTCGTCCGCGTATCGCTATAGCGAGTGTCCGAGGGGGGACTTGAACCCCCACGCCCGATAAAGGGCACTAGCACCTCAAGCTAGCGCGTCTGCCATTCCGCCACCCGGACTAGGTGTCTGCCGCCTGGCCGGGGGTGTTCCCCGCGGCGACATGGACAACAATACCAAGCTTTCGGAGTGCCTTTCACCTGCGTTTCCGTCGCTATACCCGCAGGTCGGCGGCGCCTCACCGTGCGTGTCCGACGTGCTACCGCCCGGGCAGCAGCGCACGCAGGGCCCGGACCAGCGTCGCGGCCGTCGGATCGTCCAGCGGGGCCAGAAACCGCCGCTCGGCCGCCAGCCGCGCCTCCTCGGCCCGCCCCATCCGTTCACGCCCGGCATCGGTCAGCTCGACGATGTTGCGGCGCCGGTCCTGCGGGCTGCGCCGGCGCTCGACCAGCCCGCGCTGCTCCAGCCCGTCGAGGAGCGCCACCATCGTCGTCCGGTCCACTCCCAGCCGCCCCGCCGCCTCGATCTGCGACAGCTGCTCGGGCCCGGCGAGCACCACCAGCACCGCCAGTTCGTGCCCGTCCATGCCGAAGGGCGCGAGCGCCTCGGCCGACGTCCGCGCCAGCTCGGCCTGGACGTGCTTGAGCAGGTAGCCCAGCCGGGCTTCAAGGGGATCACTGACCACGTCGTAGACGATATCTAAAACTGATCGTCATGGTGACTGATGATCTCATATGCTGACGGTCATGACGACGACCGTGCGCTTCGGCATCAAGACGACACCCATGCACGTCCCCTACGACGACATCCGCCGCGTCTGGCAGGAGGCCGACGCGTTACCGGAGATCGCGGACGCCTGGCTCTGGGACCATCTGCTGCCCGTGGCCGGGCCGAAGAGCGGCGCCGTCCACGAGGGCTGGACGCTGCTCGCCGCGCTGGCCGCGCAGACCGGGCGGCTGCGGCTCGGTCTGCTGGTGACGAGCAACCGGATCCGGCCGCCCGCCCTGCTCGGGAAGATGGCCTCCACCGTGGACGTGATCTCCGGTGGGCGGCTGGTCCTGGGGCTGGGTGTCGGCGGGACGCACCAGCCGCCGGGGGCGGGCGGGATCGCCGGTGCGAATCCGGCGGTCGCGGAGTACGAGGCGTACGGCCTCACGCTCGTGCCGCCCGCCGAGGGCATCGCCCGGCTCGACGAGACCGTACGGATCCTGAAGCTGATGTGGACCCGGGAGGTCTTCGACTTCGAGGGCGAGCACTACCGGCTCAGGGGAACGCGCAACCAGCCCAAGCCCGTGCAGCACCCGGGGCCCCCGCTGCTGATCGGCGGCTGGGGCACCCGGCTGCTGCGGCTTGCCGCCGAGCACGCGGACGTCTGGAACGTGCCCGGGCCGCCGCACAACACCGTGGAGTTCGTCGCCGAGCGGGCCGGGGTGCTGGACGCGCACTGCGCCGAACTGGGCCGGGATCCGGCGGAGATCGTCCGCTCGGTCCAGGTCCTGGTGTCGTACGACAACCCGGCGGCGACCCGTGCCACGGTCACCGCCCTGGTGCGTGCCGGGATGAACCACATCGTGCTGAGCCTGCCGCGCCCCTATCCGCAGGGGGTGGCCCGCCGGCTCGCCGAGGAGGTCATCGCCCCGGTGCTCGCCGTCACGGCATGAGCTGGTACTCCGGGAAGTTGCCCGGCAGCCGCTCCCCCGCCGGTCCCTGCGTCACCGCCCGCACCAGCAGCTCCCCGCCGACGAAGGCCCCCCGCCAGGACGCCCCGAAGCCGCCGAAGAGCTCGTCGCGGTCGCCGCGGGAGCGCGGCTTGCCGTGGCCGACCTTGAAGGCGCGGATCTGCGGGGCCAGGCGCACGAAGGTGGCCTCGTCGTCGGTGGACAGCGTGGCGACCAGCGCGCCGTTGGAGGCGTTCATGGCGGCCAGCAGTTCGGCCTCGGTGTCGACCAGGACGATCGTGTCGACCGGGCCGAAGGGTTCCGCGTGGTGGAGGGGTGAGGAGGGGGGTGGGTTGAGGAGAGTGACCGGGTGGACGTACGACGACGTGTCCTGGCCGGGCAGGAAGCGGGCGTCGGCCGGGCTGCCGCGGTGCAGCGGGACGGCGCCGCGGTCGACGGCCTCGGCCACCTGGTCGGTCAGGTCCTTGGCCTTGGCCGCGTTGATCACCGGCCCGAAGTCCAGTTCGGGGAGCGGGTCGGCGGGGTCGGAGACTGCGAGCGGGTGGCCGATCCGCAGTCCGCGGACCGCCGGGAGGTAGGCGGCGAGGAACTCGTCGAACAGCTCGCGCTGGACGACGAAGCGCGGGTAGGCGGTGCAGCGCTGTTTGCCGTAGTCGAAGAGCTTGGGGACGACGGCGGTGAACGCGGTCCAGTCGGTGAGGTTCCAGATGCCCCAGGTGTTGAGTCCCTCCTGTTCGAGTACGTGCCGTTTGCCGAGGTCGGTGACGGCCGTGGCCACCGCCGCCCCCGTGTCCCGGCCGCCGACGAAGGAGACGCAGCCGATCTCCGGCGCCCGCACCAGCGCCTGCGACAGCTCGCCCCCGCTGCCGCTGAGCAGCGTCACCGGCAGGCCCTCCCGGGCGGCCAGCGCGCAGGCCAGGGTGAGGCAGGCGACCCCGCCGTCGGTCGGGGTCTTCGCCACCACCGCGTTGCCCGCCAGAGCCTGGACCAGTACCGCGTGAACGAGCACGCTCATCGGGTAGTTCCAGCTGGCGATGTTGGACACCGGCCCGTCCAGCGGGGCTCGCCCGGTGAGCATCGGCTCGATGCCGTCGACGTACCAGCGCACCCCGTCGATCGCCCGGTCGACGTCCGCCTGGGCGAGCCGCCAGGGCTTGCCGATCTCGCGGACGAGGAGGAGGGCGAGGAGTTCGCGGTGTTCGGTCAGGGCGTCCAGGGTGGCGGCCACCCTGGCCCGGCGCTCCGCCAGGGGGACGTGCCGCCAGGCGCGGTGCTGGTCGAGGCAGGCGCGGACGGCCCGGCGGGCGGTGTCCCGGTCCAGGCGTGGGGCGCCGGCGATCGGGCTGCCGTCGACGGGGCTGGTCGCGGGCAGCGGGCGGCCGTCGGGCCGCCAGGCGGCGGCCCAGAGGTTGAGGACGCGGTCGTCGCGGAAGGCCTCGGGGGCGAGGGCGAGACAGCGCGCCCAGGCGTCGTCCCAGCCGGTGCCGGGCTTGCAGGCAAGAACCATGATCAACCCCCGGCTTCCAGGAGTTCGAGCACCAGCCGGGCGGTCTCGGTCGGCGTGCTCCCCACCCGTACCCCGGCCGCCTCCAGCGCCTCCTGCTTGGCCCGCGCGGTGCCGGCCGAACCGGAGACGATGGCGCCCGCGTGGCCCATGGTGCGGCCCTCGGGTGCGGTGAACCCGGCGATGTAGCCGACGACCGGCTTGGTGACGTGCTCCCGGATGTAGGCGGCGGCCCGTTCCTCCGCGTCGCCGCCGATCTCCCCGATGAGGACGACGAGTTCGGTGTCCGGGTCGTCCTGGAAGGCGCCCAGGCAGTCGATGTGGCTCGTCCCGACGACCGGGTCGCCGCCGATGCCCACGCAGGTGGAGAAGCCGATGTCCCGCAACTCGTACATGAGTTGGTAGGTCAGTGTGCCCGACTTGGAGACGAGACCGATCCGGCCGGGCTTGGTGATGTCGGCAGGGATGATGCCCGCGTTGGACTGGCCGGGGGTGATCAGGCCGGGGCAGTTGGGGCCGATGATCCGGGTGCCCCTGGCCCGGGCATACGCGGCGAAGGCCACCGAGTCGTGGACCGGTATGCCCTCGGTGATCACCACCGCAAGGCCGATGCCGGCGTCGGCCGCCTCCAGCACCGCCGCCTTGGCGAAGGCGGGCGGCACGAAGACGACGCTGACGTCGGCGCCGGTCGCCGCCATGCCCTCGGCGACGGTGCCGAAGACCGGGACGGCACTGGGGTCACCTCCCAGGCCCTTAAGGCACTGGGGGACGTCGAAGTCGACGGTCTGGCCGGCCTTGCGGGGGTTGACCCCGCCGACGACATCGGTTCCGGCGGCGAGCATCCGCCGCGTGTGCTTCATGCCCTCGCCGCCGGTCATGCCCTGGACGAGGACCTTGCTCTCCTTGGTGAGGTAGATCGCCATGACAGAACTCCTCAGGCGGTGTGGGCGAGTTCGGCGGCGCGGCGGGCGGCGCCGTCCATGGTGGCGGCCTGTTCGACCAGGGGGTGCGCGCGGCCGTCGAGGATCGCCCGGCCGCGGGCCGCGTTGTTGCCGTCGAGGCGGACCACCAGCGGCCTGGTCAGCCGGACGGTCTCCAGGGCGCGGACGATGCCGTCGGCGACCGTGTCGCACGCCGTGATCCCGCCGAAGACGTTGACGAAGACCGACTTCACCGACGGGTCGGACAGGATCACCGAGAGTCCGTCGGCCATGATCTGGGCGGACGCGCCGCCGCCGATGTCCAGGAAGTTGGCGGGCCGTGCGCCGCAGCCGGCCACCACGTCCAGGGTGGACATCACCAGGCCCGCGCCGTTGCCGATGATGCCGACCTCGCCGTCGAGCCTGACGTAGTTGAGCCCCTTCGCGGCGGCCGCCGCCTCCAGCGGGTCGGAGTGCCCTGCCTCGTCGGCGCCCCAACGGGCTTGCCGGAAGCGGGCGTTGTCGTCAAGCGTGACCTTGCCATCGAGGGCCAGGATCCGGCCCTCTTCGGTGCGCACGAGCGGGTTCACCTCGACGAGCAGCGCGTCCTCGCGGACGAGGACCTGCCAGAGCCGTACGAGGACGTCGACGGTCTGCGGCGGCAGTCCGGCGGCCGCGGCGATCTCCTGGGCCTTGGCGGAGGTGACGCCCACCGCGGGGTCGATGCGGACCCGTGCCACCGCCTCCGGCCGGGTCGCGGCCACCTCCTCGATCTCCATGCCGCCCTCGGCGGAGGCGATGGCCAGGAAGCCGCCGGCCGCCCGGTCGAGGACGTAGGAGACGTAGAACTCGCTCTCGATGTCGACGGGTTGGGCCAGCATCACCTTGCCGACTGCGTGCCCCTTGATGTCCATGCCGAGAATCTGACGCGCCGTGAGTTCTGCCGCGGCCGGGTCGGCGGCGAGCTTCACGCCGCCCGCCTTGCCCCGGCCGCCGGTCTTGACCTGCGCCTTCACGACGACCCTGCCGCCGAGCCGGCGGGCGATCTCCCGGGCCTCCTTGGGCGAGTCGGTGACCTCGGCCCTCGGTACCACGATGCCGTGTTCCTCGAAGAGTTCCCTTGCCTGGTGTTCGTACAGGTCCATTTCGGCTCCTGTCTTGAAAGTGCCGCACGCCCCCTGGACACCACCCACCGGATGCGGGATAACAAGGTTCATACAGTATTCGTCGACTGTATGCAATATACGCAGACGGCATCCAACCCCCTACGAAGGGACAGGACTTCGCCATGCCCGACGACACCCAGGACGTGATTTCCGGTGGTCATCTCGTTGCCAAGGCGCTGAAGGCCGAGGGGGTCGACCGCATCTACACCCTGTGCGGCGGCCACATCATCGACATCTACGACGGCTGCGTCGACGAGGGCATAGAAGTCGTCGACGTCCGCCACGAGCAGGTGGCCGCCCACGCCGCCGACGGTTACGCGCGCATCACCGGCAGGCCCGGCTGCGCCGTCGTCACGGCCGGTCCGGGTACGACCGACGCCGTCACCGGGGTCGCCAACGCCTTCCGCGCGGAGTCCCCGATGCTGCTGATCGGCGGCCAGGGGGCACTCTCCCAGCACAAGATGGGGTCCCTGCAGGACCTGCCCCACGTCGACATGATGACGCCGATCACCAAGTTCGCGGCGACCGTCCCGGACACCGCCCGCGCCGCCGACATGGTCTCCATGGCGTTCCGCGAGTGCTATCACGGCGCGCCCGGCCCCTCCTTCCTGGAGATACCCCGCGACGTCCTCGACGCCAAGGTCCCGGCCGCGAAGGCCCGCATCCCCAAGGCGGGCGCCTACCGCGCCTCGACCCGCTCGGCCGGCGACCCCGAGGCGATCGAGAAGCTCGCCGACCTCCTCGTGCACGCCGAGAAACCGGCCATCCTGCTCGGCAGCCAGGTCTGGACGACCCGCGGCACCGCAGACGCCATAGAGCTGGTACGGACCCTCAACATCCCGGCGTACATGAACGGCGCAGGGCGCGGCACCCTGCCGCCCGGCGACCCGCACCACTTCCAGCTCTCCCGCCGGTACGCCTTCTCCAACGCCGACGTCATCGTGATCGTCGGCACCCCCTTCGACTTCCGCATGGGCTACGGCAAGCGCCTCTCCCCCGCCGCCACCGTCGTGCAGATCGACCTCGACTACCGCACGGTCGGCAAGAACCGCGACATCGACCTCGGGATCGTCGGGGACGCGGGGCTGGTCCTGAAGTCGGTGACCGAGGCCGCCTCCGGCCGCGTCAACGGTGGTGCTTCCAGGCGCAAGGAGTGGCTCGACGAGCTGCGCGCCGCCGAACAGACGGCGATCGAGAAGCGGTTGCCGCAGCTGCGGTCGGACGCCTCCCCCATCCACCCGTACCGCCTGGTCAGCGAGATCAACGACTTCCTCACCGAGGACTCGATCTACATCGGCGACGGCGGCGACATCGTCACCTTCTCCGGCCAGGTCGTGCAGCCCAAGTCCCCTGGCCACTGGATGGACCCCGGCCCGCTCGGCACCCTCGGCGTCGGCGTCCCCTTCGTGCTCGCCGCCAAGCAGGCCCGCCCCGACAAGGAGGTGGTCGCCCTCTTCGGCGACGGCGCCTTCTCGCTCACCGGCTGGGACTTCGAGACCCTCGTCCGCTACGACCTCCCCTTCGTCGGGATCGTCGGCAACAACTCCTCGATGAACCAGATCCGTTACGGCCAGGCCGCCAAGTACGGCAAGGAGCGCGAGCGGGTCGGCAACACCCTCGGGGACGTCCACTACGACAAGTTCGCCCAGATGCTGGGCGGTTACGGCGAGGAGGTCCGCGACCCCGCCGACATCGGCCCCGCCCTGCGCCGGGCCCGCGAGTCCGGCAAGCCGTCGCTGATCAACGTCTGGGTCGACCCGGACGCGTACGCCCCCGGAACCATGAACCAGACCATGTACAAGTGAGGTGGAACGCCCATGACCACCAAGGCACTTGAGGGCATACGCGTCCTCGACATGACCCACGTCCAGTCAGGCCCCTCCGCCACCCAGCTGCTCGCCTGGCTCGGCGCGGACGTGGTCAAGCTGGAGGCGCCGACCGGTGACATCACCCGCAAGCAGCTGCGCGACCTCCCGGACGTCGACTCCCTCTACTTCACGATGCTCAACTGCAACAAGCGGAGCATCACCCTCAACACCAAGACCGAGCGCGGCAAGGAGCTCCTGACCGAGCTGATCCGCCGCTCGGACGTGATGGTGGAGAACTTCGGTCCCGGCGCGGTCGACCGGATGGGGTTCACCTGGGACCGCATCAAGGAGATCAACCCCCGGATCGTCTACGCCTCCATCAAGGGGTTCGGGGACGGCCCGTACACCGACTTCAAGGCGTACGAGGTCGTCGCCCAGGCGATGGGCGGCTCGATGGCGACCACCGGCTTCGAGGACGGGCCACCGCTGGCCACGGGCGCGCAGATCGGTGACTCGGGCACCGGAGTGCATACAGTAGCCGGAATACTGGCGGCACTCTTCCAGCGGGAGCACACCGGCCGCGGCCAACGCGTCAACGTCGCCATGCAGCACGCCGTACTGAACCTCTGCCGGGTCAAGCTCCGCGACCAGCAGCGACTGGCCCACGGCCGGCTCGCCGAGTACCCGAACGACGACTTCGGCGACGAGGTGCCGCGCTCCGGCAACGCCTCCGGCGGCGGCCAGCCCGGCTGGGCGGTCAAGTGCGCGCCTGGCGGCCCGAACGACTACGTGTACGTCATCGTGCAGCCCGTCGGCTGGCAGCCGATCACCCAGCTGATCGGCCGGCCGGAGCTCGCGGACGACCCCGAGTGGGCGACCCCGGAGTCCCGCCTGCCCAAGCTCAACAAGATGTTCCAGCTGATCGAGGAGTGGTCCTCGACGCTCCCCAAGTGGGAGGTGCTGGAGAGGCTCAACGCCCACAACATCCCGTGCGGGCCGATCCTGTCCACCAAGGAGATCATCGAGGACGAGTCGCTGGTCGCCAACGAGATGGTGGTCACCGTCCCGCACCCCGAGCGCGGCGAGTTCGTCACCGTCGGCAGCCCGCTCAAGCTCTCCGACTCCCCGGTCGACGTCACCAGTTCGCCACTGCTCGGCGAGCACAACGAAGCGGTCTACATCGGCGAACTCGGCCTCGGCGACGAAGAGTTGCGCCTGCTCAAGTCGAACGGAGTGATCTGACGTGATGGCAGAGGACCGGGAGCTGCGGGTCCGCGAGCTCCTCGACTCGGTGCGGGCGGAGGGCCGTACCGCCCTCACCGCGCCGGAGGGCAAGGTGGTCGCCGACGCGTACGGGATCGCCGTACCCGGCGAGGAACTGGCCACCGACGTCGACGAGGCGGTGGCGTACGCGGCACGCTTCGGCGGACCGGTCGTCATGAAGATCGTCTCGCCGGACATCCTGCACAAGACCGACGCGGGCGGGGTCGTCGTCGGAGTGGAGGGCGCGGCGGACGTGCGCGCGGCCTTCCACCGGATCGTCGAGAACGCGAAGGCCTACGACGCCGAGGCGAAGATCGAGGGCGTCCAGGTCCAGGAGCTGCTGCCGAAGGGCACGGAGGTCATCGTCGGCGCGGTCACCGACCCCACCTTCGGGAAGGTCGTCGCCTTCGGGCTCGGCGGGGTGCTGGTCGAGGTCCTGAAGGACGTGACCTTCCGGCTGGCGCCGGTCACCGCGGACGAGGCGCTGTCGATGCTCGACTCCATCAAGGCGGCCGAGGTGCTGCGCGGGGTGCGCGGGCAGGCCGGGGTGGACCGGTGGGCGGTCGCCGAGCAGATCCGCCGGGTCTCCCAACTGGTCGCGGACTTCCCGGAGATAGCCGAGGTGGACCTCAACCCGGTGATCGCCACGGCGGACGGCGCGGTCGCGGCCGACATCCGGATCATCTTGGCCGAGCACCAGCCTGCGCCGCGCAAGAAGTACACCCGCGACGAAATCCTCACCTCCATGCGCCGGCTGATGCAGCCCCGCTCCGTCGCCGTGATCGGCGCCTCCAACGAGCAGGGCAAGATCGGCAATTCGGTGATGCGCAACCTCGTGGACGGCGGCTTCGCCGGGGAGATCCATCCGGTGAACCCCAAGGCCGATGACATTCTGGGCCGCAAGGCGTACAAGAGTGTCACGGACGTTCCCGGTGAGGTGGACGTGGCAGTCTTCGCCATTCCCGCCAAGTTCGTGGCAGCGGCGCTGGAGGAGGTGGGCCGGAAGCGGATCCCCAACGCCGTCCTGATCCCCTCCGGCTTCGCGGAGACCGGCGAGCACGAACTCCAGGCCGAGATCGTCGCGATCGGCGAGCGGTACGGCATCCGGCTGCTCGGCCCGAACATCTACGGCTACTACTCCACCTGGCAGGACCTGTGCGCCACGTTCTGCACGCCGTACGACGTGAAGGGCGGGGTCGCGCTGACGTCCCAGTCCGGCGGGATCGGCATGGCGATCCTGGGCTTCGCGCGCACCACCAAGACGGGTGTGTCGGCGATCGTCGGCCTCGGCAACAAGTCGGACCTGGACGAGGACGACCTGCTGACCTGGTTCGGCGAGGACCCGCACACCGAGTGCATCGCCATGCACCTGGAGGACCTCAAGGACGGCCGCGCCTTCGTCGAGGCGGCACGAAACACCGTACCCAAGAAGCCTGTTGTGGTCCTCAAGGCGGGCCGCACGGCGGCCGGGGCCAAGGCGGCCGGTTCGCACACGGGCGCGCTCGCGGGCGACGACGCGGTGTACGACGACATCCTGCGGCAGGCGGGCGTCATCCGGGCGCCCGGCCTGAACGACATGCTGGAGTACGCGCGCGGCCTGCCGGTGCTGCCGGCCCCGCGGGGCGACAACGTCGTGATCATCACCGGCGCGGGCGGCAGCGGTGTGCTGCTGTCCGACGCGATCACCGACAACGGGCTGTCCCTGATGGAGATACCGCCGGACCTGGACGAGGCGTTCCGCCGCTTCATCCCGCCGTTCGGCGCCGCCGGCAACCCGGTGGACATCACGGGCGGCGAGCCGCCGTCGACCTACGAGGCGACGATCCGGCTCGGTCTTGAGGACCCGCGCATCCACGCCCTGGTCCTCGGCTACTGGCACACCATCGTCACCCCGCCGATGGTGTTCGCGGAGCTGACCGCGCGGGTGGTCGCGGAGTTCCGGGAGCGGGGCGTCGAGAAGCCGGTCGTCGCCTCGCTCGCGGGGGACGTCGAGGTCGAGGAGGCCTGCCAGTACCTGTACGAGCGGGGGGTCGTGGCGTACCCGTACACGACCGAACGGCCGGTGGCCGTGCTCGGCGCCAAGTACCGCTGGGCGCGGGCGGCCGGGCTGTTGGGGAGCGACGGGTCGGGGAGCGGACGGTTGGGGGGCGGGTCATGACGTAGCCGAGGAAGGGGCCGGCCGGCGGAGCGCGTCCTCGGCCGGCCCCGGGACCCGTGCGCGCACGAAAGGCATTGGACAGGGGGCGCTGGCCAGAGCTTTCGACGCAAGGGGTGCTGAGCGAACATGTCATCCATCGATCTATCGGCGTCCGTCCCCTTCAGGGAGGTGACGGACCGCCACGGCCGCAGGTACCGGATCGGCGAACGCGATGTCGATCTGATGGGCCGCACACGCAAGTGGATGGTCATCCTGCCCTGGGTGGGCATGATGGGCATCAGCTCCGCCGAGTACGCGTTCACGTCGGCGGAGGACACGCTGCACGAAGCGCATCTGTGGAGCAGCGGGCACATCTTCTGGCTGATGGGCGTCTGGGTGTTCTTCCAGGCGGCCGTGGCCTTCCCGGCCGGGCAGCTGCGGGAGAGCGGACGGCTCCCCGCGCGTACGGCCATGCTGATCGGCGCGGCCGGCACCCTGCTGGGCTATCTGGCGCTGGCGTTCGCGCCGAACGTGGTCGTCGCCTATCTCGGCTTCGGCATGTGCAGCGGTATCGGCGCCGGTCTCGTCTACGCGACCTGCGTGAACATGGTCGGCAAGTGGTATCCGGAGCGCAAGGGCGGCAAGACGGGCTTCGTGAACGGCGGTTTCGCCTACGGGTCGGTGCCGTTCGTGTTCCTGTTCACCTCGGTCCTCGACCTGGGCAACTACAAGGTCCTGCTGTCCTCGGTCGGTATCGGACTGTGTCTGGTGGTGGCGTCGGCCGGCTGGTTCTTCAAGGACCCGCCGAAGAACTGGTGGCCGCCGCACGTGGATCCGCTGAAGGCCACTCAGGATCCCAGAATACGAAGGGCGTTGGCGAAGAACCCGCCCGCCGTCAAGCAGTACACCCCCAAGGAGGCCGCCCGTACGCCCGTCCTGTGGATGATGTGGTTCTGTCTGCTCTGCACGGCCGGGATCAATATCTTCGGCATCGCCTTCCAGGTGCCGTTCGGCAAGGACATGGGTTTCGCGGGCGGCATCGTGGCCACGGCCATGTCCCTGAAGGCCATCGTCAACGGCACCGGACGCGGCGTCATCGGCTGGATCTCCGACCGCTACGGCCGCCGCCACACGCTCATCATCGTGTGCATCGTGCTCGGCACGGCGCAGTTCGGCGTACTCGTCTCCGGCCAGATGCACAGCATGCCGTTCTTCCTCTTCTGCTCCATGGTCTCCGGGTTCGGCGGCGGGGCGATCTTCCCGCTCTTCGCGGCCATGACGGCGGACTACTTCGGTGAGAACAACAACGCCACCAACTACGGGATGGTCTACAGCTCCAAGCTGATCTCCGGCCTGGTGGGCTCCGGTCTGGGCGCGGTCGTCGTCGGTGAGTGGGACTACCACGGCGCGTTCGTGCTCGCGGGCTCCGTCGGCCTGGCCTCCGCAGTACTGGCCCTCTTCCTCAAGGCACCGGGCAGGCCCAGCGCCCGGCGCATCGTCCCCAACCCGCAGCCGCTCGGCGAGGAGATGGCGTGACATGACGGCAGACCCTGTAGCCACGAACAGCACCGACACCGGACGACGCCCGTACCGCGAGGTCACGGACGCCCGCGGCCGCGTCTACCGGATCGGCGAGACCGACCGGGACATTCTCGGCCACTCCCGCAACATCATGGTGTACCTGCCGTGGATCGCCATGATGGCCATCAGCGTCTTCGAGTACGCGTACGGCTCCGCGGAGGACACCCTGTCCCACGCGCACGGCTGGACGCAGTCCAACACCTTCTGGATCCTGAGCGTCTGGGTGTTCTTCCAGGCCGGCATCGCGTTCCCGGCGGGCTGGCTGCGCGAGAAGGGCATCCTGACCGCGCGCCGGGCCATGTACACCGGCTCCGTGATGTGCCTGATCGGCTTCCTGGCCCTCTCCCACATCAGCGAGATATGGCTGGCGATCATCGGCTTCGGCGTGATCGGCGGGCTCGGCTCCGGCCTGGTCTACGCGACCTGCATCAACATGGTCGGCAAGTGGTTCCCCGAACGCCGGGGCGCCCGCACGGGGTTCGTGAACGGCGGCTTCGCCTACGGCTCGCTCCCCTTCATCTTCATCTTCAACTACGCCTTCGACACGGCCAACTACCACCGCGTCCTGGACCTGATCGGCGTCTACGTGATGGTCGTGGTCCTGGTCTCGGCGTTCTTCTTCAAGGACCCGCCGAAGAACTGGTGGCCGGCCGACGTCGATCCGCTCACGCACGCGAGCGACACCAGGAACGGCGCAACCCTCGCCAAGAACCCGCCCGCGGTGCGCCAGTTCACCCCCAAGGAGGCGATCCGCACCGGCATGCTCCCGCTGATGTGGATCTCCATCGTCATGACGGCGGGCGTGTCGATCTTCGGTATCTCCTTCCAGGTGGACTTCGCGAAGGACGTCGGTTTCGGCCCCCTGGTCGCGGCCTCCTCCATGGGCGTGATGGCGGTCATCAACGGCGTCGGCCGCGGCGTGGTCGGCTGGCTCTCCGACCGCCTGGGCCGCAAGCCGACCCTCGTCTTCGTCATCGTCGTCCTCGGCCTCGCTCAGTTCGGCGTGATCTGGGCCGGTGACGTCAAGAGCGAGTGGCTGTTCCTGTTCTTCGCCTTCCTCTCCGGCTTCGGCGGCGGCGCCTTCTACCCGCTCTTCGCCGCCCTCACCCCGGACTACTTCGGCGAGAACTACAACGCCACCAACTACGGCCTGGTCTACAGCGGCAAACTCATCAGCGGCCTCTTCGGCGGCGGCCTCGGCTCCATGGTGGTCGGCGCGTGGGGCTACAACGGCGCGTACGCCCTGGCCGGGGGCATCTCGATGCTGGCGGCGGGGGTGGCGCTCCTGCTGCGGCAGCCGGGCCGGGGGACGACGGCGAAGGTGGGGGCGATCCAGCCGCAGACGGCGACCTGACGGTTTCCGCCGAACCTCGGGTCGCGGCCTCCCCGATGCTGAGTCCCGGACCCGTGTCCGGGACTCAGCCACCTCCGGAACACGGCCTTCGCCGCCTTCCCAGGCAACGCTGTGCGCGGTCCCGGAGGGCTGCGGACCTCGGCTGACAGCCTGGAGCAACCGAGACCGGCCCTCCGACGAAAGCGGCAGAGACGGTCACTCCTCATAGGACCGGGGACACCCATGACCTGGGGCTGGCCGGTCTGTCCAACGCAGTGCTCCCGGCACCGCGATAGGTTCAACCATGCGATCTCGAACAAGCGGCATGTGGTGGGGAACAGCCGTCGAGGCACCGGACCCCGCGCTCCTGGCCCGCTTCTACGCGGAACTGCTGGAGTGGCCGATCCTGCACGAGGAACCCGGGACGGCCGTCGTCGCCCCGCCTCAGGGAGCCGTCTACATCGTCTTCCAGGAGGCCGCCGGCTGTCGGCCGCCCGCCTGGCCGCCGGTCGACGGGGAGCCGCGCACGATGATGCACCTCGACTTCCAGGTGGCCGACCTGGACGGGGCGGTGGCCGAGGCCGTCGCCATGGGAGCGGCACTCGCGCCGGACCAGCCGCAGGACCACGTACGGGTGCTGTTCGATCCCGCCGGTCATCCCTTCTGCCTGTGCCGGGACGACGGGTAGGAGCAGGAACAGGACCCACGAAATTCGTACGCGCTGACTGCGCAGGGTCCCGTAGATTCCCGGCGGGAGGCCTGCCCGAGGTTCTCCGGACGGGGGTGGTCATCGATGACCGTGGAGTCGATACCGGTGAAGTCGCCGCCGAAGTCACTGGTGTGGCAGGGCGACGAACTGGTCTCGGTGGTCGGGGGCGGTCGGCGCTGGGACCGCGACGGGGTGGAGCACAGGGCGCCCTTCGCGTGGAGCTTTCCGTTCGACGCCGGGACCGCCTCGGCCTCGGGGCACTACTCCGCGGTGTACCAGGAGCGCGGTACCAAGGCGGTGTTGCTCGGAGGCGAACGGGTCGCGCGGGAGCTGAACCGCAGCTACTACCACGCGTCGTCCTACGACTACCCGCTGGCCCTGGGCGCGTTGGGCGACGGGCGTGAGGTCGTCGTGCACTGCCCCGACGAATGCAACGTGCTCCAGATCGAGGACGCGGCGAGCGGCGAGCGGCTGACCGCCGGCGGGCGGGAGCCGGAGGACGTCTTCCACTCCAGGCTGAGCCTGAGCCCGGACGGCCGGTACCTGCTCTCCGTCGGCTGGCTCTGGCAGCCCTTCGGGACGGCTCTGGTCTACGACACCGCGCTCGCGCTCTCCGACCCCGGCACCCTGGACGGCGACGGGCTGCTGCCGACAGCGGCGGTCATGAACGGCGAGGTGACGGCGGGCTGCTGGCTCGACGCCGACCGGCTGGTCCTGGCGACCGGGGCGGAGGAGTGGGACGAGGAGGAGACGGCCGGGCTGCCCTCGCGCCACCTCGGCGTGTGGTCGGTGTCCGAGGGACGCTGGCTCCACCGCAGCCCCGTCGGCGATGCTGAGCCGGGTGTTGTGCTCCTGCCCCGTGGCGACCAGGTGATCTCGTTCACCGGCCACCCGCGGCTGCTCGACACGGCCACCGGGCGGGTCGTCGCGGAGTGGCCCGAGGTCGGCGTACCCGCGAAATCCGCGTGCTTCGGCCGCCACGTCCCGACCCCCGTCGCCGCCCTCCAACCCGACGGCACCCGGCTGGCCGTTGCTCAGGCGGACCGCGTCGCCCTCATCACGCTGCCCTGAGCCCGGACCAGGGTCAGGACGTGGCCCGCTCGTGGTACGACCGCCGGGTGTGCTCGGTGTGTTCGCGCATCAGGCGGGTCGCCAGCTGCTCGTCCCGGGCCGTGATCGCGGCGATGAGTCCGCGGTGTTCGATCCAGGACTGGTGGCCGCGCTGGCGGGCCACCGGGGTGTAGTACCAGCGGACCCGGCGGTCGACCTGGGCGGCGAGTTCGGCGAGGACCGTGTTGCCGGCCAGGTCCATGATCTTGGTGTGGAACGCGGCGTTCAGTGCGACGGCCCCGTCCACGTCGTCCGCGGCGACCGCCTTCTCGCCCTCGGCGCAGAGGGATTCGAGGGCGGCCACTCCCGCACTGCCCGCGTTGGCCGCCGCCAGCCGGGCCGCCTCCGCCTCCAACAGGGTACGGACCGTGAGGAGTTGGTCGGCCTCGTCTTCCGTGGGCTCGTGGACGAACGCACCCTGGGCGGGCCGCAGGTCGACCCAGCCCTCGGTGTTCAGTCGCTGGAGCGCCTCGCGCACCGGCTGCCGGGAGACACCGAGGTGGCCGGCGAGTTCGCTCTCGACCAGGTGCTGGCCGGGCCGGAGGGAGCGGGTGGTGATGAGTTCCAGCAGCGCCTCGTAGACGCGGTCGCGCAGCGGTCCGGGGCGTTCGAGCTTGGGCACCGCGCCCTGCGGCAGTCCGGCTGACAACATCGGGTCCCCCTTCGGCAGACACCCGTGACGAGCGAACACTCAGTATCGATTGTCTTTCGTCTACAGTCTACGGCGCACAACTGGCAGGGGAAGCGGGAGTTGAGCACGTCACACCGCAGAACGCGCTCTCACGGACAGCGCACGACCTGGCCCGCGTACGACAGGTTGCCGCCGAAGCCGAACAGCAGGACCGGGTCGCCGCCGGAGACGCGCCCCTGTTCGACCAGCTTGGAGAGGGCCAGGGGGATGCTGGCGGCGGAGGTGTTGCCCGATTCGGTGACGTCGCGGGCGACGACCGCGTTGACCGCGCCGATCTTCGCGGCGAGGGGTTCGATGATCCGCAGGTTCGCCTGGTGCAGCACGACCGCCGCGAGGTCCACGGGGTCCACCCCGGCCTTCTCGCAGGCGCGCCGCGCGATGGGCGGCAGCTGGGTGGTGGCCCAGCGGTAGACGCTCTGCCCCTCCTGCGCGAACCGGGGCGGGGTGCCCTCGATCCGTACGGCGTGGCTCATCTCGGGGACGGAACCCCAGAGGACCGGTCCGATCCCGGGTTCCTCACCCGGTCCGCAGGCCTCCACCACGGCCGCGCCCGCCCCGTCGCCGACCAGGACGCACGTCGTACGGTCGGTCCAGTCCGTGACCTCGGACATCTTGTCGGCGCCGATGACCAGGGCCCGGGTGGCGGCCCCAGCCCGGACAGTGTGGTCGGCGGTGGCGAGCGCGTGGGTGAAGCCGGCGCACACGACGTTGACGTCTATCGCGGCGGGCTGCGGAATGCCGAGCCGGGCGGCGACGCGGGCGGCGGTGTTCGGGGAGCGGTCGATCGCGGTGGAGGTCGCGACCAGGACCAGGTCGATGTCCACGGGGGTGAGACCGGCCGTGGCGAGGGCCTTGGCGGCGGCGTGCGCGGCCAGCTCGTCGACGGGTTCGTCGGGTCCGGCGATGTGCCGGGTGTTGATGCCCACCCGGCTGCGGATCCACTCGTCACTGGTGTCGACCATGCCCGCCAGGTCCTCGTTGGTGAGCACCTTCGCGGGCTGGTAGTGGCCGACGGCGGCGATGCGCGAGCCGTTCATGGGTGGTGGATCCCCCTCGTTGCCTGGGTCTGGGCCCTCCAGTCTGTTCAGTGACTCACGGGTACGACGGCACGTAAGGCCACAGGAAACGGGCGCCCGAGTTGTCGGCTTCTTGCAGACCCTCGGACGCCCGAGCATTCCCGGCGGTCACCCGTTGAACAGTTGTGTCGCCTTCTGTACGAGTTCGTACACGCCGTAGGCGAACGGCGCGCCGACCCAGACCCAGGCGACGGCGATCAGCCAGCGGCGGTCCGGCTCAGGCCGGCTGCTCTCGTTCGACATCGACGGCCTCCCTCGGGGCGGGGATGTGGTAGCGGGTGTGGACGGGCCGGACCAGCTCGTTGGCGATGAACCCGACGACGAGCAGGCCGATCATGATGCCGAAGGACAGGGTGTACAGGTCGGAGCCGTGCTTGCCCGCGCCCTTCTGGTGGTCGGCGATCCAGTTGACGATCAGCGGCCCGAGCACCCCGGCGAGGGACCAGGCGGTGAGCAGCCGGCCGTGGATGGCGCCGACCTGGTAGGTGCCGAAGAGGTCCTTCAGGTAGGCGGGCACGGTCGCGAAACCGCCGCCGTAGAAGGAGAGGATCACCAGTGCGCAGAGGATGAACAGCGGCTTGGAGGAGTCGCCGAAGAGGGCGATGAGCAGGTACATCAGGGCGCCGACGCCGAGGTAGACGCGGTAGATGTTCTTGCGGCCGATCAGGTCGGAGGTGGACGACCAGCCGATGCGGCCCGCCATGTTGGCGGCGGACAGCAGGGCGACGAACCCGGCCGCCGCGGACACCGTCACCGGCGTGGAGCTGTCGGCGAAGAAGTCCGTGATCATCGGGGCGGCCTTCTCCAGGATGCCGATGCCCGCGGTCACGTTCATGCAGAGCACGACCCACAGGCACCAGAACTGCGGGGTGCGGATCGCGCTGTTCGCGGAGACCTGCACGCCCTCGAAGGCGCTCGGCGCGTCCACGACCGGCTTCTCCGTGCGCGGGACGCGGATCAGCAGCACGCCGAGGGTCATGAAGACGGCGTACGACAGCCCGTGCACCAGGAAGGCGAGCGCGATGCCATCGTTGTCACTGCCGAAGGACGAGAGCATCTGCGCGGACCAGGGCGAGGCGATCAGCGCGCCGCCGCCGAAGCCCATGATGGCGATGCCGGTGGCCATGCCGGGCCGGTCCGGGAACCACTTGATCAGCGTGGAGACCGGCGAGATGTAGCCGATGCCGAGGCCGATGCCGCCGACGAAGCCGTAGCCGAGGACGATCAGCCAGAACTGCTTGGTCTCGGCGCCGAGTGCGGAGATCAGGAAGCCGGTGGAGAAGCAGACCAGGGCGACGGTCATGGCCCAGCGCGGACCGTTGCGCTCGACGAGGGTGCCGCCGAACGCGGCCGACAGACCGAGCATCACGATCGCGAGCTGGAAGGGCAGCGCGCTCTGGGTGCCGCTCAGGTTCAGCGCGGATTCGAGCGGCGGCTTGAACACGCTCCAGGCATAGGCCTGGCCGATGGAGAGATGGACGGAGAGGGCGGCGGGCGGGACGAGCCAGCGGCTCCAGCCCGGCGGTGCTACAGGGGGGCTGCTCATGAGTCCCGAACGGTAGGGCCGCATCAGGGTGGTTGAGAACCCGACGACTCGATCGTGTGCGTTGAGCGGTATCCAGAATGCGCCGAACGGTCGCTGCCCGAACCCTTGTCGCCCCCGACTCCATACTGTAGACAATATTTCGTCGACATGATTCGGCCCACGACAGGCCACCTCCGCGGTATCCCTCAAACCGAACGGAGTGTTCCGTGAAAGTCGCAGTCCTCGGCGCCGGTGCGATCGGCGCCTACGTCGGTGCCGCGCTCCACCGCGCGGGCGCCGATGTGCACCTCATCGCCCGTGGACCCCATCTGGCGGCCATGAGGCAGTACGGAGTACGGGTGCTGAGCCCGCGCGGCGACTTCACCGCGCACGCCCACGCCACCGACGACCCGGCCGAGGCCGGCCCGGTCGACTACGTCTTCCTGGGCCTGAAGGCCAACTCGTACGCGGCGTGCGGGCCGCTGATCGAGCCGCTGCTGCACGAGCGGACGGCGGTGGTCGCCGCCCAGAACGGCATCCCCTGGTGGTACTTCCACCGGCACGGCGGCCCCTACGACGGCCACCGCGTCGAGAGCGTCGACCCGGGCGGTGCCGTCAGCGCCGTGCTCGCCCCCGCACGCGCCCTCGGCTGCGTGGTCTACGCGGCCACCGAACTCGAAGCCCCGGGCGTGGTACGGCACTTGGAGGGCACCAGGTTCTCCGTCGGCGAGCCCGACCGCAGCATGTCCAAGCGCTGCCTGCGGTTCAGCGAGGCCATGCAGACCGGCGGGCTGAAGTGCCCGGTGGAGCAGGACCTGCGCAACGACATCTGGCTCAAGCTGCTCGGCAACATCTCCTTCAACCCGATCAGCGCGCTGGCCCGCGCCACCATGCGGCAGATGTGCCTGCACGGCGGTACCCGCCGGGTCATCGAGATCATGATGCGCGAGACGCTCGACGTCGCCGAGGCGCTCGGCTGCGAGGTCGGGGTCTCCATCGAACGCCGCCTTGCGGGCGCCGAGAAGGTCGGCGACCACCGCACCTCCACGCTCCAGGACCTGGAACGCGGCAAGCCGCTGGAACTCGACGTGCTCCTCGCGGCCGTCGTCGAACTGGCGGGGATCACCGGTGTGGAGGTGCCCACCCTGCGCACCGTGCACGCCATCTCGGACCTGCTCGCGCTGAGGAGCGCCGCATGAGGAAGCGCGAACCGAAGACCTACACCCGGCTCACCCGTCCGCTGGTCAGGGACTCGCGCAACGAGCCGTTCCGGCAGGCGGGTTGGGAGGAGGCCCTGGACCGCGCGGCCCGCGGCCTGGAGCGCAACCGGGACGCGTTCGGGATGTTCTCCTGCGCCCGCGCCACCAACGAGATGAACTACGTGGCCCAGAAGTTCGCCCGGGTGGTGATGGGCACCAACAACGTCGACTCCTGCAACCGGACGTGTCACGCGCCGAGCGTCGCCGGTCTGACGGCCGCCTTCGGCTCCGGCGGCGGCACCTCCTCGTACGAGGAGATCGAGCACACCGACGTCATCGTGATGTGGGGCTCCAACGCCCGCTTCGCGCACCCCATCTTCTTCCAGCACGTGCTGAAGGGGATCAGGAACGGCGCCCGGATGTACGCCGTCGACCCGCGCCGTACGTCGACCGCCGAGTGGGCGGAGAGCTGGCTCGGGCTGAACGTCGGCACGGACATCCCGATGGCGCACGCGATCGGCCGGGAGATCATCCACGCGGGGCTGGCCAACGAGGCGTTCGTCGGGCGGGCGACGACCGGCTTCGCGGAGTACAAGGCGCTCGTGGAGCCCTGGACGCTGTCCCTCGCCGAGAAGGTGACGGGCGTACCGGCGCGGGCGATACGGGAGCTGGCGCACGCCTACGCCCGCGCCGAGCGCGCCCAGCTGTGCTGGACCCTCGGCATCACCGAGCACCACAACGGCACCGACAACGTCCGCGCCCTGATCAACCTTTCCCTCCTCACCGGTCAGGTGGGCCGCTGGGGCGCCGGGTTGCAGCCGCTGCGCGGCCAGAACAACGTGCAGGGCGGCGGCGACATGGGCGCCATCCCCAACCGCCTGCCCGGCTTCCAGGACATCCTCGACCCGGACGCCCGGCTGAAGTTCGAGTCGGTCTGGGACACGGTGATCCAGCCGCACTACGGGCTGAACCTCACCGAGATGTTCGAGGCGATGGAGGAGGGCACGCTCAAGGCCGTCTACTGCATCGGCGAGAACCCGGCCCAGTCCGAGGCCGACAGCGAGCAGGCGGTACGACGGCTGAGCGCCCTCGACTTCCTCGTCGTCCAGGACATCTTCCTCACGAAGACGGCGGAGCTGGCCGACGTGGTGCTGCCCGCGACCGCCGGCTGGGCGGAGACCGAGGGCACGACCACCAACAGCGAGCGGCGGGTGCAGCGGGTCCGCCGTGCGGTCACCCCGCCCGGCGAGGCCCGCGAGGACATCGACATCCTCTGCGCGCTCGCCGCGCGGCTCGGCCACGACTGGAAGTACCAGGACGCGGAGGCCGTCTGGAACGAGCTCCGCTCCGTCTCCCCCGACCACTACGGGATGACGTACGACCGTCTCGTCGAGCACCAGGGCATCCAGTGGCCCTGCCCGAGCACCGAGCGTCTCGAACCGACGTACCTGCACGGCCGGTTGTGGGAGACGGACCCGGCGAAGCGCGGAACGCCGGCGCCCTTCGGGCTGGTCCGGCACGATCCGCCGGTCGACCTCACCGACGAGGAGTACCCGATCCGGCTCACCACCGGGCGACGGCTGGACTCCTACAACACCGGGGTGCAGAGCGGCGGTTACGCCTCCCCGCTGCGGCGCGGCGAGTACATCGAGCTGTGCCCGGAGGACGCCGAACGGTACGGGGTGGTGGTCGGCGAGGAGGTCCGGGTGTCCTCGCGGCGGGGCGCGGTGGTGGCGCCGGTCTGGGTCGACACGGCGCTGCGCCCCGGTCTCGCCTTCATGACCATGCACTTTCCCGACGAGGTGGACACCAACCAGCTGACGATCGAGGCCAACTGCCCGATCGCGGGGACGGCGGAGTTCAAGGCGTCGGCGATCCGTATCGAGAAGCTCCCGGTCGCGACCATCGTGAGGTGACGCAAGTGGACCTGCACTTCGGCGACAGCAAGCCGACGGACGAGGAACGGGCCGCCGTGGACGCCCTGTTGGGCCCTCCGGAGTCCTCCTGGGAGGGCGCCGACCGTTCCGACGCGGATCTGCGGTGGGCGCGCGGCGGCCGGGAGGCCCGGGACCGCCGCGACCTGCTGCTGCCGGGGCTGCACGCGATCAACGACCGGATCGGCTGGATCAGCGAGGGCGCCCTGGGCTACCTCTGCCGACGCCTGACCGTCCCCCCTGCCGAGGCCTACGGGGTCGCCACCTTCTACGCGATGTTCTCCGTCGAGCCCCGCCCGGCGACCGTCCTGCACGTCTGCACGGACCTGGCGTGCACGGCGGCCGGAGCGTCCGCACTGTGCGCCGGGGTGGAGACGGGCCTCGGTCCCGGGGCGCACGTCGAGCGCAGCCCCTGTCTGGGCCTGTGCGAGCGGGCCCCGGCCGCCCTCGCGATCCGGGCCGGGGATCCGGTGCGTACGGCGGTGGCGGCCCCGGCGACAGCCCGGACGGCCGTCCTCGCGGCCACCTCACCCGACTCGGCGCCCGAAGAGCCCCCGGCCGCCATGGCCGTGCCCCAGGCCGGGCAGGACGGCCTCGTCCTCCTCAAGCGCATCGGCGTGGTCGACCCGTCCTCGCTCGACGACTACCGGGCGCACGGCGGCTACACCGCCCTGCGGCACGCCTTCGGGCTCGGTCCCGCCGGGGTCATCCGCGAGGTCACCGACTCGGGCCTGGTCGGGCGCGGTGGCGCCGCCTTCCCCACCGGCCGCAAGTGGCAGGCCACGGCGTCCCAGCCGGACCGCCCGCACTACCTGGTCTGCAACGCCGACGAGTCGGAGCCGGACACTTTCAAGGACCGCGTGCTCATGGAGGGCGATCCGTACTCCCTCGTGGAGGCGATGACGATCGCGGCGTACGCGATCGGCGCGCACCGGGGTTTCGTCTACCTCCGCGGCGAGTATCCGCGGGCGGCCCGCCGTCTGCAGCACGCGGTCGACCAGGCCCGTGCCCGGGGCTTCCTCGGCGACGACGTCCTCGGGCAGGGCTTCGCCTTCGACGTCGAGATCCGGCGCGGCGCCGGGGCGTACATCTGCGGCGAGGAGACCGCCCTGTTCAACTCCATCGAGGGGTACCGGGGCGAACCGCGCTCGAAGCCGCCGTTCCCTGTGGAAGAGGGGCTGTTCGGGAAGCCGACGGTCGAGAACAACGTGGAGACTCTGGTCAACGTCCTGCCGATCCTGACCATGGGCGCCCCGGCGTACGCGGCGACCGGGACGGAGAGGTCCACCGGCCCGAAGCTGTTCTGTGTGTCGGGGAGCGTGGCCCGCCCCGGCGTCTACGAACTCCCCTTCGGCGCCACGCTCGGCGAGCTGCTCCAACTGGCCGGAGTGCGCGAGAACTTGCGGGCGGTCCTGCTCGGCGGCGCCGCGGGCGGCTTCGTACGGCCGGACGAACTCGGTATCCCGCTCACCTTCGAGGGCACCCGGGAGGCGGGCACCACGCTCGGCTCGGGTGTGGTGATGGCCTTCGACGACACCGTGCCGCTCCCGCGACTCCTGCTCCGGATCGCTCAGTTCTTCAGGGACGAGTCCTGCGGGCAGTGCGTGCCCTGCCGGGTCGGGACGGTCCGGCAGGAGGAGGCGCTGCACCGGATCGTCGCGCGCACCGGCGCCGACGCGGCCGGGGACGTCGCGCTGCTGCGCGAGGTCGGGCGGGCGATGCGGGACGCCTCGATCTGCGGTCTCGGCCAGACCGCGTGGAACGCCGTGGAGTCCGCCATCGACCGTCTGGGGGCGTACGAATGACCGTGACACCGCTGGGGATCCCGCGCCGGCTGCTGGAGTTCACGATCGACGGCCAGGAGGCCCGGGTCCCGGAGGGCTCGACGATCCTGGACTCCTGCCGGGCGGCCGGGAAGGACGTGCCGACCCTGTGCGAGGGCGACACCCTGCGCCCGAAGAACGCCTGCCGGGTGTGCGTGGTGGAGGTGGAGGGGGCCCGGACCCTCGTGCCCGCCTGCTCCCGGAAGGCCGAGCCCGGGATGGTGGTCCGCACCGGCGGCGAACGCGTCCGGCACAGCCGCAGGATCGTCCTGGAGCTGCTGGCCTCCTCGGTGGACCTGTCGACGACCCCGCGCGCCGCCGAGTGGATCAAGGAGTACGAGGCGAAGCCGGACCGCTTCGGCCCCGACGCGGCCCGCCTGGACGAGGAGCCCAGGGTCGACAACGATCTGTATGTGCGCGACTACGGCAAGTGCATCCTCTGCTACAAGTGCGTGGACGCCTGCGGCGACCAGTGGCAGAACAGTTTCGCGATCTCGGTGGCCGGGCGCGGCTTCGACGCCCGGATCGCCGTCGAGCACGACGCCCCGCTGACCGACTCGGCATGCGTGTACTGCGGGAACTGTGTGGAGGTGTGTCCCACCGGGGCGCTGTCGTTCAAGTCGGAGTTCGACATGCGGGCTGCGGGCACCTGGGACGAGTCACGGCAGACGGAGACGACCACCGTGTGCGCGTACTGCGGTGTGGGCTGCAACCTCACCCTCCACGTGCAGGACAATGAGATAGTCAAGGTCACCTCGCCGCACGACAACCCGGTGACCCACGGCAACCTCTGCATCAAGGGCCGTTTCGGCTACCAGCACGTACAGAACCGGGGCTGATCAGGACATGGGACGAGTCACGGAACGACGCAAGGTCATCCGCATCCGCGACGGAGCGGTCTCCGCCCGGCCGGACACGCTCGTCGCCGAGGAACCGCTGGAGATCAGGCTCAACGGGAAACCCCTCGCCATCACCATGCGCACGCCCGGCGACGACTTCGCGCTGGCGGCCGGGTTCCTGGTGAGCGAGGGAGTGCTGGCGGCCGCGGGCGACCTGCAGAACATCGTGTACTGCGCGGGCGCCACGGTCGACGGCTCCAACACCTACAACGTGGTCGACGTGCGGACCACGCCGGGCGTCAAGCTGCCCGACTTCACCCTGGAGCGGAACGTCTACACGTCCTCGTCCTGCGGGCTGTGCGGCAAGGCGAGCCTCGACGCGGTGCGTACGACGGCCCGCTGGCCGATAGCCGACACTCCCCCGGTCCGGGTCGGACCCGAGCTGCTCGCGAGCCTCCCCGACCGGCTCCGCGCGGCGCAGCGGGTCTTCGACCGGACCGGGGGGCTGCACGCGGCGGCCCTGTTCACGGAGGACGGCGAGCTGCTGGACATCCGCGAGGACGTGGGCCGGCACAACGCGGTGGACAAGCTGGTCGGCCGGGCCCTGCAGAACGGCGACCTGCCGCTGTCCCGGACGATCCTGCTGGTCTCCGGGCGGGCCTCCTTCGAGCTGGCGCAGAAGGCCGTGATGGCGGGCCTCCCGGTGCTCGCGGCGGTCTCGGCGCCGTCCTCGCTGGCGGTGGACCTGGCGGCGGAGACCGGGCTGACCCTGGTCGGCTTCCTGCGGGGCAGCAACATGAACGTGTACGCGGGCGAGGACCGCATCGCTCTGCGGGCCGCGGCCGCCCAGGGCTGACCGGTTCCCCGCGTCACGGCGGCGGGGCCCCGACCGGCGGGGAGCGCCCCCTGCGCCGCAGGGGCCCCGCCTCAGTCGGAGCCCGGCGCCCCGACGCCCGCCGCGGCCTCGGCGAAGGCGGCGACCAGCGGGGAGCGGCGGCCGGCCGCCCAGGCGAGCAGCACCCGGTCGGGTTCGGCGTCGACGACCGGGACGTAGACGATGTCGGGGCGGGAGTACTGCTCGGCGGCCGAGCGGGGCACCATCGTGATGGCGGTGCCGGCGGCCACGCACTCGAACTTCTCTTCGATGGTGCGCAGTGGCAGGTCGCCGGGCCGGGGGTCGTTGTAGCGCAGCCACTGCTCGCCGTCGAGGTCGGAGAGGGAGATCTCCTGCTTCCCGGCGAGCCGGTGCCGGTCCGGGAGCATGGCGACGCGGGGCTCGCTGTACAGGGGCCGCAGTTCCAGCCCCTCCTCCCGGATCGGAAGTCGTACGTACGCGATGTCGACGGTGCCGTCGAGGATCAGCTGCTCCTGGTCGTCCCTCCCCCACTCTCGACTACGCTCGAGCGGGAGGTGCCCCCATGACCCGGCGGGCGTTGGCCTCGACGTCCGGGTGTGCCGCGGTGAAGGCGCGCAGTGCCGGGGTGACGACGACACCGGCGCGGAAGCCGACGACCAGCCGGCGCCGGCCGTGTGCCGCCTGCGCGACCCGGCGCCGGGTGCCGTCGGCGAGGGCCAGCAACTGCCGTGCGTCTTCAAGGAGTTGACGCCCGGCGTCGGTCAGGGTCACGCCGTGGCTGTCCCGTACGAACAGCTCGGCCCCCAACTCCTTCTCCAGCGCCCGGATCTGACGGCTCAGCACGGGCTGGGCGATGTGCAGCTGCTCCGCCGCCCGGCCGAAGTGGAGGAGTTCGGCGACCGCCGCGAAGTAGCGGACCTTGCGCAGATCCAGGTCCATGACCGCGGCTCCTTCCCGGGTGGCGATGTCTTCAGGGTATCGCCACCGCCGAAAGAGGTCTTGGACGGCGGATGCGGCGGGACCGCAGGCTGGAGACGTCCGAACGGGACGGAACACCGGCTTGGAAAGGGATCAGCCATGGGTCTGCAGGGACAGCGTGTCGTCGTCATCGGGGGTACGTCGGGCATCGGGCTCGCGGTCGCCGAGGGCGCGGCACGGGAGGGCGCGCGGGTGGTCGCCGCCTCGCGCCGGCAGGAGAGTGTCGAGGCGGCGCTGAAGGTGCTGCCGGAGGACGCCGAGGGGCAGGTGCTGGACGCCACGGACGAGGACGCGGTGCGCGGCTTCTTCACGCGGGTCGGAGCCTACGACCACCTGGTGTACACGGCCGGTGACTCGCTCCTGCTGGAGTCGGTGGCCGCGACGGACATCGCGGCGGCCCGGAACTTCCTGGACACCCGGCTGTGGGGTGCGTACGCGGCGGTGAAGTACGGCGCCGGGTCGATCCGGCCGGGCGGGTCGGTGGTGCTGACCACGGGGACGGCGGGGAGCCGGCCGCTGCCCGGTTCGAGCGTCGCGTCGGCGCTGTGCGGGGCGATGGAGTCGCTGACCCGGGCACTGGCCGTGGAGCTGGCGCCGGTGCGGGTCAACGTGGTCTCGCCGGGGGTGGTGCGGACCGAGCTGTGGCGGGAGCTGCCGGAGGCGGACCGGGAGGGGCTGTTCCGGTCGTCCGCCGAGTCGCTGCCGGTGGGGCGGGTCGGTGAGCCGGCGGATGTGGCGGAGGCGTACCTGTACCTGATGCGTGGGGGCTACAGCACCGGGTCGGTGGTGGTCGTGGACGGCGGCGGGACGCTGGTCTGAGCCGTCAGGCGGGGGTGAGGCGGACGTCGGCGGCGGTCACGACCGTGCCGAGGCGCGGAAAGTCGAGCCGCACGGACGCCTCGTGCTCGGGGCCGGTGAGGGCGGCCATGGCGTCCTCGACGAAGACCAGGTCGTAGCCGAGGTCGGCGGCGGCGCGGGCGGTGGACTCGACGCCGAGGTTGGTGGCGACGCCGCCGAACACCAGCCGGGTGACGCCCAGCCGGCGCAGCCGGGCGTCGAGTTCCGTGCCCTGGAAGCCGCCGATCGTCCGCTTGACGATCTCCACGTCCCCTTCCTTCCGGAGTCCGGCCACGAGTCCGCTGCCCGGCGGCTGCTCCGCCAGCGAGGGCCGTTCGACGCGGACGAGTACCACGGGTGCGCCGGCGGCGCGGAAGGAGTGGGCCAGCTCCTCGGCGGCGTGCAGGACTTCGGTGCCCTTGCGGGGCTCCAGGGGCAGCGCGACGATGCGGTCCATCAGGTCGACGAGGACGAGGGCGGTGCGCGCCGGATCGAGCGCCAGGGGTGCGGTCATGACGGAACGTTAGCCTTCATGAGCCGTCCGTACCGGAAATCCGGATCAACAGGCCCGTGAACTGGTCGCGTTCGGGGCCCTTACGCCGCGGTTCAGCAGCCGTACGCCACGGCTCAGCGGCGGAGCGTCCCGGTGCCGACCGCGGGCCGTGACTCCGCCGCGGGGGCGGCCGGGGGTTCGGCCGTCTCCTGGGCCTCGGGGTCGTGGGCGCGGCGCTTGGCGATGACCGCGCACACCATGAGCTGCATCTGGTGGAAGAGCATCAGCGGCAGCACGGCCAGCGAGGCGTGGGCGCCGAACAGGACGCTGGCCATCGGCAGCCCGGAGGCGAGGGACTTCTTCGACCCGGCGAACTGGATGGCGATACGGTCCCCGCGGCCGAAGCCGAGCGCCTTGGCGCCGTACCAGGTCAGCAGGAGCATCACGGCGAGCAGGACGGCCTCGACGGCGAGGAGCCCGGCCAGCCGCACGGCGCTGACCTGGTGCCAGATGCCCCGGACCATGCCCTCGCTGAACGCGGTGTAGACGACGAGCAGGATGGAACCGCGGTCGACCAGCCCGAGGATCTTCTTGTGCCGGGCGACGAAGCCGCCGATCCACGGCCGCAGCAGCTGCCCGGCGACGAACGGCACCAGCAGCTGGAGCACGATCTTGACGATCGAGTCGGCGGAGAACCCGCCCCCGCTGTTGCCGAGCAGCGCGGCGGCGAGCAGCGGTGTGAGGACGATGCCGACCAGCGAGGAGAAGGAACCGGCGCAGATCGCGGCGGGCACGTTGCCGCGCGCGATGGAGGTGAAGGCGATCGACGACTGGATGGTGGAGGGCACCAGGGTCAGGAAGAGGAAGCCCTGGTAGAGCGGATGGGTGAGCAGGACCGGCACCAGCCCGCGGGCCGCCAGTCCGAGCACCGGGAAGATCACGAAGGTGCAGACCAGGACCGTGACATGGAGCCGCCAGTGCCGCAGCCCGTCGACGGCCTCGCGGGTGGACAGACGGGCGCCGTAGAGGAAGAAGAGGAAGGCGATCGCGGCCGTGGAGGCACCGGAGGCCACATCGGCGGCCGTGTCCCGGGCCGGGAGGAGCGCGGCGAGGCACACCGTCCCGAGCAACAGCAGGACGTACGGGTCGATCGGCATCCGACTGGGCCAGCTCAGGCGTTTCACGGTGCTCCACTTGCGGGTCGGTCAGGGTGTCGTGCCGGCGTGATCGGCCGGGTTCTCGCCGGGGCCGGAAGGGCCCTCTCCATCGTCCTCCTCCGGCAGGTGATCGGGAATCCGTTGTACCGCTCTGACTGCCATCGCGTTCCGCGATAACATGTTGGAGTGTATGACCCTTCACAGCTCCGCACCTTCCTGGCGGTGGCCCAGACGCTCAGCTTCACCCAGGCCGCCCGGCGGCTCGGGCTGCGCCAGTCCACGGTGAGCCAGCATGTGCGGCGCCTGGAGGACGCGGCCGGCCGCCAGCTGTTCTCCCGGGACACCCACTCCGTGGAGCTGACCGAGGACGGCGAGGCGATGCTCGGGTTCGCCCGCCGGATCCTGGAGGTGCACGAGCAGGCGGCGGCCTTCTTCACCGGCACCCGGCTGCGCGGCCGGCTCCGCTTCGGCGCGTCGGAGGACTTCGTCCTCACCCGGCTGCCGGAGATCCTGGAGGGCTTCCGCCACGACCACCCCGAGGTCGACCTCGAACTGACGGTGGAGCTCTCGGGCACCCTGCACGAGCAGCTGGCCGCCGGAAAGCTGGACCTGGTGCTGGCCAAGCGGCGCGCCGAGGATCCGCTGGGCGAGCTGGTCTGGCACGACGACCTGGTGTGGATCGGCGCGGAGCGGCTCCGCCTGGACCCCGCCCGTCCGGTCCCGCTGATCGTCTATCCCCCGCCGGGCATCACCCGCGCCCTGGCCCTGGAGGCGCTGGAGCGCGAGGGCCGCGACTGGCGCATCGTCTGCACGAGCGGCAGCCTCAACGGCCTGATCGCGGCGGCGAGGGCGGGCCTGGGCGTGATGGCCCATTCCAGGGGCCTGATCCCCCCGGGCCTGTTCCGAGTCCCGGACCGGGCGGGGCTGCCGGAACTGGGCAAGGTCGACTTCGTTCTCGTACACGGCCCGAGACGCACACCGGCACAGACGGCGGCAGACGCCTTGGCGGCGGCAATCCTGACCAGCGGAGCACGCTTGAGACGCCCCTGACCGGAGGCGCCCCCGAAGGGGCGCGGGGCTGTACCGGATATGCGGCTGCCGCCGCGTGGGCGCGATCAACCCCCACCGGCCGGCACTCTCAATACGACCCCACATACGTCAACTGCTTCACCCGCCGCAAAAACGGCATCGCCTCCACATGCTGCACCCCCTCCAGCCGCCCCACCGGCCCGCTCAGGTACGCGTACAGGTGGGCCGTGTCGCGCAGCACCGCCGTCACCACGACATGAGACGGCCCGGCGGTAGCCGCAGCAAACGCCACCTCGTCATGGACCGCCAAGGCCTGACCCACGGAGTGCATCGCGGCCGGCGTGGTGGTGATCCACAGCAGCGCGGACTTCGAGAATCCCAGCACCTCGGACCGGTACTCGACATCGATGTACACCGCCCCGGAGGCGAGCAGCGCGGCCAGCCGCCGTTTCACCGACGACTCGGACCGTCCCGTTGCCCGTTGCAACTCCGGATACGTCGCCCGCCCGTCCCGCTCCAGCGCGGCGAGCAGCGGCGCGTCCTCGGGCTCCAGCCGCGCGGGCCCGTCGGCCTCCGGCGGCGCCGGCCGCAGCGCCGCCGCCTGTTCCTCCGACAGCGCCCGGAACTTCCGGACCCATCCGGTCGGTCCCCCGTAGAACCGGTGCAGCAGTTGCTGCGCACGGATCTCCACCACACTCGGGGTGCGCGGCAGCTTGCCGAGGAGCAGGTCGTCGTGGTCGCCGGGGTGGCGCGGCCGGGTCATGCAGGCGATCTCCGTGCCGCCGGAGGCCAGCCCGATCCAGGCGGTGTCGGGGCGTTTGGCGAGCGCGTCGGCGATGACGGTGGCGCCGTCGGGCGCGCAGCGCAGCCGGAGCATCCACTGGTCCTGGCCCAGCCGCTCGGCGTCGCGGACCGCGACGACCCGCAGCCCGGCCTCGGCGCACAGCCGTCGGTAGCGGCGGGCGATCGTCTGGTCGGAGACGCCGAGCACGGCCCCGATCCGGCTGAAGGAGGCGCGGCCGTCGACCTCCAGCGCGCTGAGCAGTTGCACGTCCAGCGGATCCAGCGTGTCGGATTCCAGCTCCAGCATGGCGGCCATCCTACGGAGCGAGGGAGCGGCGGGCGGAGTGACGGAATCGGCCGGGTCGGCGCTGTCTTCAAAGGGGGCCGCGGCGCCTCGCGCCCGACCGACGGGTAACCGGCCGGGGGCCGTAATCGGGACGTACAGATTCCGTGGAGATTACGGAGCCGGAACTTACTGAACCGTAGGGATTCTGTCCGGCCCTTCCCCATGTGGGCGTATTTTCCCTACGTGAGCGCGGTCATACGAGAGCAATGCTCGTTTTCTCACCCCCTCCCGAACGGTCTTCCGGTGGGGTAGCTTTCACGGCGCTGTGCGGAGCGTCACGACCGTCACTGTGGAGCGAGGAGCGGGGAGCGGGGTTTGCGCGAGTTCACCAACCCGCCGTTGGCGTCGGCACCGCCGGTCGGCGGTCTGGCCGACTGCGTGTTCGAGCATGCCCAGACGGACCCGCTGCACATCGCCCTGGGCCGCAAGGACGAGCTCGGCCAGTGGCGTGACGTGACCGCCGCCGAGTTCCGCGACGAGGTCCTCGCCCTGGCCAAGGGGCTCCTCGCGCGTGGCATCCGGTTCGGCGACCGGGTCGCGATCATGTCCCGCACCCGCTACGAGTGGACGCTGTTCGACTTCGCGCTGTGGACGATCGGCGCCCAGGTGGTGCCGGTCTACCCGACCTCGTCGGCGGAGCAGTGCTTCTGGATGCTGTACGACGCCGAGTGCACGGCGGCGATCGTGGAGCACGAGGACCACGCGATGACGATCGCCACCGTCATCGACCGGCTGCCGCAGCTGCGCCAGCTGTGGCAGCTGGACTCGGGCGCGGTGCAGGAGCTGTACGACGCGGGCGCGCATCTCGAGGACGAGGTGGTGCACCGGCACCGGCAGGCGGTCACGCCCGAATCGACGGCCACGATCATCTACACCTCGGGCACCACGGGCCGCCCCAAGGGCTGTGTGCTGTCGCACGGGAACTTCATGTACGAGGCGGACACGGTCGTGGCCCGCTGGGAGTCGGTGTTCCGCGCGAAGAAGGGCGAGGAGGTCTCCACCCTGCTCTTCCTGCCGCTGGCGCACGTCTTCGGCCGCATGGTGGAGGTGGCGGCGATCCGGCACGGGGTCCGCTTCGGGCACCAGCCGCAGCTGCACGCGGCCGCGCTGCTGCCCGACCTGGCCGCGTTCCGGCCGACGTTCATCCTGGCCGTGCCGTACATCTTCGAGAAGGTGTTCAACGCGGCGCGGCGCAAGGCGGAGAAGGAGGGCAAGGGCGGGCCGTTCGAGAAGGCGGTCGAGATCGCGGTGAAGTACGCGGACGCCGTCGAGGCGAAGGCGTGGGGCACCGGGCCCGGTCCGTCGGCGTCGCTGCGCATGCAGCACCAGCTCTTCGACAAGCTCGTCTACGCCAAGGTGCGGACGGCGATGGGCGGCAGGATCCGCAACGCCATGTCCGGCGGCTCGGCCATGGACCGCCGGCTCGGCCTGTTCTTCGCCGGCGCGGGCGTGCAGATCTACGAGGGCTACGGCCTGACCGAGTCGACGGCGGCGGCGACGGCCAACCCGCCCGAGCAGACCCGCTACGGCACGGTCGGCCAGGCCATCCCCGGTACCACCGTGCACATCGCCGACGACGGGGAGATCTGGCTGCACGGCGGCAACGTCTTCCAGGGCTACCTCAACAACCAGAAGGCCACCGACGCCACCCTGCACGACGGCTGGCTGGCCACCGGCGACCTGGGCTCCCTGGACGAGGACGGCTATCTGACCATCACCGGCCGCAAGAAGGAGATACTGGTGACCTCCGGCGGCAAGAGCGTCTCCCCCGGTGTCCTGGAGGAGCGGGTCCGCGACCATCCGCTGGTCAACCAGTGCATCGTCGTCGGCAACGACCGCCCCTACATCGCCGCCCTGGTCACCCTCGACACCGAGGCGGTCGAGCACTGGCTGCAGATGCGCGGCAAGCCCCAGATGTCCGCGGCCCAGCTGGTGCGGGACGCCGACCTGGAGACCGAGGTGCGGCGCGCGGTGGTGGCCGCCAACACCCTGGTCTCGCAGGCCGAGTCGATCCGTACGTTCCGTATCCTCGCCCAGCCGTTCACCGAGGAACACGGCCTGCTGACCCCGTCGTTGAAGCTGAAGCGCAAGGCGATCGAGAACGCCTACGCCAACGAGGTCGAGGCCCTGTACCGGGCCTGACGCACCGTCAACTGATGCTGACCCGGAAGATCTTGTCGGATCCGTCCGGCTGGTTGCCGTTGTTGTCGCAGTTGGTGGTGGACAGCCACAGCTGGTCGGCGCCCGGCACCTTGGTCACGGTCCGCAGCCGGCCGTAGGTGCCCACGTAGTACGCCGTCGGCGTGCCGACACTCTCCGCGTCACCGTTGATCGGGATGCGCCACAGCCGTTCGCCGCGCAGCGAGGCCATGTAGACGACGTTGCGGACGATGGCGATGCCGCTCGGGGAGGCCTCGGAGACGTTCCAGGTGGCCTTGGGGTTGGTCATCCCGGCGACCGAGCAGGTGCCCTCGCAGGTCGGCCAGCCGTAGTTCGCGCCCGGCTTGATGAGGTTCAGCTCGTCCTTGGAGCTGTTGCCGAACTCGGCCTCCCAGAGCCGCCCGCCCCGGTCGAAGGCGAGGCCCTGCGGGTTGCGGTGGCCGAGGCTGTAGACGTAGTTGCCGAAGGGGTTGCCCGGGGCCGGTTTCCCGTCGGTCGTCATCCGCAGGATCTTGCCGTTCAGGGAGTTCTTGTCCTGCGCCAGGTCCGGTGTCTGGGCCTCCCCTGTCGAGACGTAGAGGTAGCCGTCGGGGCCGAAGAGGAGCCTGCCGCCGTTGTGGTAACGGTTCTTCTTGATGCCCTGGAGCAGGATCTTGTAGTCGCCGAGCGTGCTGCCGTCGTAGGTCATGCGCACGACCCGGTTGCCCTCGTCCGCGGTGTGCATGAAGTAGACGTAGTGGTTCGTCTCCCACTTGGGGTCGACGGCGACGCCGAGCAGGCCGCCCTCGCCGTTGGTGGTGACGGCGTTCGGGACGGTGCCGACCTGGGTCCGGGTGCCGTCCTTGGTCACCTTCCAGACCCGGAAGTCGTCCCGCTCGGTGACCAGCGCGGTCTTGCCGTCGGGCAGCCAGTAGGTGCCCCAGGGGATCGTCCAGCCGCTGGAGAGCGTGGCGACGGAGGAGGGCACCCCGCCGTCGGTGGCGCACGCCTTGGTGGTGAAGGTGACGGCGTTGCTCGGCTGGGAGACGTTCCCGGCCGCGTCCCGGGCGACGACGTCCAGCGTGTAGGGGCTGTCGCAGGCGAGCCCGGTGAGGGTGGTGGTCGTGCCGCCGGTGACCGTCTTGTAGACGGTGGTCCCGCTGCGGATGTCGTACGCGGTCACCGCCCGGTCGTCGGTGGACGCGCCCCAGCCGAGGTCGGCGGTGTTCGCGGTGATGCCGGCCGCGGACAGGGTGCCGGGGGCGGTGGGCGGGGTGCTGTCGCTGCTCGGCTCGGTGGTGCAGTCGACGACGGGGCTGGCCGGCGAGGTGTTGCCGGCCGCGTCGCGGGCGATGACGGTGAGGTCGTAAGTGGTGTTCGGAGCGAGCCCGGTGAGCGTCTTCGAGGTCGAACTCCCGGGCGCCTCACCGATCTTGTTGCCGTGCTCGTAGAGGTCGTACGCCGTCACGCCCACGTCGTCCGTGGCGGCGCCCCAGGCGAGGGTGAGCGCGTCCTCGCCGATGCCGGAGCAGGAGGGCTGGCCCGGGCGGGTGGGGGCCTGGGTGTCGGCCGCCGCGGCGAGGCTGACCTTGTCCAGGTTGGGGCCGCCGTTCGCGGTGGTGGCGGTGGCGCGGATCTTGTTGCTGCCCGCGGTCAGCGGGACGGTCACCGTCTTGGTCGCCCAGGTGTTCCAGTCGGCGGTGGCCGGGAAGGAGACACCGACGGCGACGACCGTGCCGTTCACGGAGATGTCCAACGGCCGGTCGGCAGCGGTGCCGTTGGCGAAGCGCAGGGCGAGCGCGGAGGTGCCGGCGGTGGCGGCGCTCACCGTGAACTCCACATACGAGCCCTTGACGTTGGTGTAGTCGACGAAGCCGGTGCCCGTGTAGCCGGTGTGGTTGGTGGCCACGGCGCCCTGGGAGATCGTCGCATCCTCGGCCTGGTAGTCGGTGGCCGCCCGCGCGGTCCCCGGCAGCAGGGCGACCAGCGGGAGGGCGAGGGCCAGTGGCAGGGCGCGGGCCAGCAGGGTTCTGGGTGTCATGACGGTCCTCCTCAGCCGAGCGGCCGGACGCGGATCAGCCGGGTCTCGCCCGGGCGCAGGGTCGCGCTGTAGGTGGTGGCGACGGTGCCCTTGTGGGAGCCGGACCACAGGTCGGTGACGTCCCCGGAGCCGGTGAAGCCGACCTGGGACCAGTCCACGCTCACCGTGGAGCTGCCGGAGGTGCCGGTGTTGAAGAGGGCCACGACGTACTGGCCGTCGCTCTCCTTCTTGCTCCAGACCTGCTTGACCCCGCTGTTCACGATCCGTTTCGCGGCCGCCCCGTCCTGGTCGACGCCGATCAGCCGGTCGTTGGTGAGCATGGCCTTGTCGACGGTGTCGAGGTGGGTGAGGTCGGTGCCGAGGAGCAGGGGCGCGGCGGCCATCGCCCAGAGGGTGAAGTGGGAGCGCCGCTGGTCGGCGGTGAGGCCCACCTGGTCGCCGTTGCCGATCTCCAGCGAGTCCAGGTCGTTCCAGCCGCCGGGTCCTGCGTACTGCTGCCAGCTCGCCGCCGTGTTGAAGCGGGCGGAGACGTGCGACCAGTCGGTGAGCGGGTAGCCGCTGCCGTTGTCGCCGGGCCCGCAGTAGCACTCGACGTCGCCCTGGGTGCGCCAGCTGTTGGCGAGGGACCTCCAGGTCGGGGCGTCGGCGATCGCGAGGTTGTTGGAGAGCGCGAAGGTGATGGGACGGCCGGTGACGCGCAGGGCCTTGGACCAGGCCTGGACGTCGGGGATGTCCTGGCTGCCCACCCCGTCGATCTTCAGGTAGTCGACTCCCCAGGAGGCGAACTGCTTCGCCCAGGAGTTCACGAACTCCTGCGCGCCCGGCTTGGAGTAGTCGATGTGGTACATGTTCTTGCAGTTGTAGTTCTTCTCGGTCTTCGAGGTGTCCGCGATGTCCTTGGCGTGGTACGAGGTGCCCTCGATCGGGGTGTTGCGGGTGACGGCGTTCTTGGCGATGCCGGGCGTGACGTAGAAGCCGAACTTCAGGCCCTGGGCATGGACGTAGTCGGCGAGGGCCTTGATGCCGTCGGGGAACTTGGCGGTGTCGACGGCCCAGCGGCCGTAGGAGTCGACGGTGAAGCCGTTCGCGTCGCACTTCTGCCAGAAGTCGTCGAGGTTGACCTGGACGAAGCCGTGGTCCTTCAGGCCGCTCGCGGCGAGCGCGTCGGCCTGGGCCTCGATCTTGGCCTGGGTGGGCCACCGGCGCACATAGCTCCAGCTGCTCCAGCCCATCGCGGGCCGCACGGCCTGGCCGTTGTCGGAGGCGGGGGCCGGGTGGTCGGGGCTCAGGAGCGGCACCGCCGCCGCGGCCAGCAGCGTGGCGGCGGCCGCCACGGTGAGGGTTCTGGTCCTGGTCACGGGCGTCCTCCGGTCACGGGTGTCGCGTAGGCCGTGCCGATCCACGCCTCGTCGACCCGCAGTCGCTGGTAGCGGGTGGTGTCGGTGGCGGCGGCCCAGGTGGAGTCCACCTCCAGGCGGACGTAGCGGGCCGTGGCGGCGGTGAGGTCGATGCCCTGGATGCCGCGCCGGCTGGGCAGCTGCCCGGACCTGACCGCGCTCCCCCAGGTGGTGCCGTCGTTGCTGACGTACACCTTGTAGTCCTTGATCCGCGCCGACTGCTCGGTGTCCGAGCGGGCGTAGGCGACCGAGTCCTCGCGCTGGTTGAGCCCGATGTACTGCACCTTCTTCGCCGAGCCGAGGTCGAAGCTGAGGCTCACGGGCAGGGTCTTGTCGTTGTCCCAGTAGGTGAGGTAGTCGCCGTCCCCGGCGGCTGAGCCGGCGTGGCCGCTCGCCGCCGCGCTCGCGGTCACCTTGACCCCGGTGAGGATGCCCTGGCGGCCGGCGGTGGTGACCTTGAAGACGGTGTCGTACGGGTCCCAGTCGCCGAGCCCGGTCAGGGTCAGCACCCCGCCGGCCTGCGACCAGGAGACCGCCTTGCCGGTACGGAGGTTCGTCACGGAGGCGATGCGGTAGCCGTTGTCGCGGATCCGCAGGGTGCTCGTCGACGGCGGGGTCAGGACGTGGACGTACTGGCGGTCCGGGTCGTCCTTGGCGATCGTCGTCACGCCGTGGGCGCCGTCGTTCCAGAAGCCGGGCTTGAGGCCGCCGTACAGGTAGCCGCCGCCCTCGGTGCCGTGCAGGGACCCCCAGACGGGGTCGAGGTAGGAGTTCGCGAAGTTGTTGAAGGCGGCCTGGTTCGCCGGGAACTTGCCGTTGACCTGGGCGGTTTCGGCCATCAGGGCTTTCACCGAGGAGCCCGCGTCGGTGACGAGGCGGCCGAGGGTGAGCTTCCGGTCGACGGCCGGGTCGGAGCCGTCGTACCACCAGGCACCGGTCGAGGGCAGCTTGAAGTCGGCCTCGGTCAGACGGGGCTGTGCGGTGTAGACGGCCTGCGGGTAGTCGTAGGCCGGTGTCATCCCCGTCTTCTGCTCGTTGCTGACCATGTCCATGATCGGCGTGTCCTCGTTGTTGTTGCTGAGCGTGTAGTTCGGGCGCTTCTCGTAGATCTGCCGGTAGAGGTCGTGGCTCTCCCAGTACGCGTTGTCGTTGTCGATCCAGAAGCCGCCGAGGTCGGGATAGCGGTCCATGACCTCGAAGAAGTTGTCGTAACTGAACTGCCCGAAGCCGTCGTTGGTGGTCAGGTCGATGTTCTTGCCCTTGTAGGCGGAGTAGGCGGCGGAGTCGAGCCACTCGTGGCCGCCCTCGTCGTGCCACTGGGGGTCGTTGGTCATGTAGAGGATGACCTTCATGCCCTTGGCCTTGGCGGCGGTGATCAGCTCGCCGAGGAAGTCCCGCTTGGTGGAGCAGGAGCCGGGGATCTTCGACGGCCAGGGGCGAGCGTAGCCGAGGCGGCTGTGGAAGGTGGCGAGGACCAGGTACTGGGTGTGCAGCTTCTGGGCCTCGTTCACCCAGTAGCCGGGGGTCCAGCCGCCGTTCGTGACGTCGTTCTCCCAGCCGGTGCAGCTGGTGTGGGCGGGGGCGGTGCGCAGGCCCCAGTGCAGGAAGAGGCCGCCGACGGAGTCGCGGAGGAAGTCCTGGCGGGGGTTCTCCGGGTCGAGCGGTTTCACGGCCGTACCGGCGCAGTCCTGACCGCCGGAGACGCGGAGCGCTCCGCCGGAGGTGTTGTGGCTGTCCGCAAGGCAGGCTCCCGAGACGTCCTGGAGGCCGATGTCGTACGGGGAGTCGCCGCCCTTCTGGGCGGTGAAGCGGGTGAGGCGGAGGTCCCTTGCAGCGTTGGCGATGACCGCCGGACGGCCGTCGTTCGCGGCGAACTTCACGCTGCTGTCGGTGAACTGGACGTGGTCGGCGTTGTGCAGGTACCAGCCGTAGGCGGGCCGGGTGCCGATGGCCTTGGGGTTGTAGTCGGCGGGGTCGTTGCTGGGCACGCCCGTGGACATGGTGCCGTTGCCGCCGGGGACGGTGATGTCGACGTTGTCGAAGGTCACGTCGCTGATGCGGTGGCCGTTCTCGCCCCACAGGGTCGGGCTGAAGGACGGGCTGTTGCCGGTGGCCGTGATGTTGTCGTAGGTGACATCGCTGATCGATCCGACGCCGGGGCTGTTGCCGCACCGCTTCCGCGTGCCGATCTTCTCCATGATCGGCGAGTGGACGTTCGTCATCGTGATGTCGCGGTAGTGGACGTCGGAGATCTTCGCGCCGTCCATGGAGACCATGCCGAGGCCCGACTTGCCGGCACCGTCGATGCGGATGTTCTCGAACCGGTAGTCCGAGAAGTCGCCGCAGGTCTCGGAGCCGAACATCAGGGCGTTGCAGCACTTGGCGCCCAGCGTCGAACCGCTCACCCGCACATGCCCGTTGGGCAGCTTGGCGCCGAGCGCGTAGTCGCTCTTGAAGACCAGGGCGTCGTCGTTGGCGTGGATCGTCGCGTTGGTGATCGTGACGTCGGTCGTGGAGATGACGTTCCAGCCGTCGCGGTCGCTCGCGGTGTCGATGGTCAGGTGGTCGGACGTCACGTTGTTGCAGCCGTTGATCAGGGCCGCGAAGTGGCCGCCGCGGCGGAGCGTGAGGCCGTCGCCGATCCGGAGGCCGTCGCACCTGGTGAGCGAGAGGATCTTGTCGGCCTCGCCGGTCTTCGGGTTGCCGGTGATCAGGTCGCCCGCGCCGTCGATGACGCCCTGGCCGACGAAGCCGATGTCGGTGAGCCGGTCGCCGTAGATCATCGCGTCGTGGAAGTGGCTGTGTCCGTAGTCCTGGTAGGCGTCGTAGGGATTGGACTCGGCCTTGTCGTAGGTGTCCGCGCCGGAGCCCTGGAGGGTGGCGCCCTTGTCGAGCTGGAGCGTCACATGGCTCTTCATGTGGATGGTGTTCCTGGACCTGTAGGTGCCGGCGGTGAAGCGGACGGTGCCGCCGCCCGCCGAGTTCGCGGCGGTGACGGCCTTGTCGACGGCGGGGGTGTCGTTGGCGGAGCCGTCGCCCTTGGCGCCGTAGTCGCGTACGTCGTAGACGGCACCGGTGCGTGGTGCGGCGGTCCGCGGTGCGGCGAGGGCGGCGGGGTGGGAGAGCCCGAGGACGACAGCAAGGACGAAGAGGACGGTCGCGGCGGCACTGTGCCGTGCAGCGGTGGGGGGTTTCATGGAACCACCCTTCTGAATATCGTGCTCATGACACTCCACTTCGCAGTTGCTCGTTCATGATCAGGAAGGCCCCGAGGCCGTGGAAGTCGTTGACGGCCCGGGTGCGGGCGACGTAGTACGCGTAGTCGCCGACGTTGGTGCCGACGGAGATGCCCGCGAGGTCGGTGCGGCCGTCCGCGCCGACCGACAGTTCGGCGAGCACGCCCCGGTAGCCGCGGCGGGCGACGTCCGCGTAGTGCGGGTCGAGGTAGTGCTGCTGGGCGCCGCGCGCGAGGGCGTAGGCGAACATGCTGGAGCAGGAGGTCTCGGTCCAGTTGTCGCCGCGCCCGCCCTTGTCGATCACCTGGAACCAGCGTCCGGTCGCCGGGTCCTGGTACCGCTCCAAGGCAGCCGCCAACTTGCCGAATATCGTGAGGAGTTGCGGGCGGCGGGGCTGGCTCGCCGGGATGGCGTCCAGCACGTTGACGATCGCCATCGCATACCAGCCGACCGCCCGGCACCAGTGCTCGGGAGCCAGCCCGGTCGCCGGATCCGCCCAGCTCGCGCTCTTCGACTCGTCGTAGGCGTGCTTGAGCAGGCCGTTCGCGACCTGGAGGTGGCCGCCGTAGACGGCGAGCTGCCTGGCCGCCTCGTCGTCGGCGTACGCGCTGTCGCCGAACTCCTCGCCGTACTCGACGAGGAACGGGTTCATCATGTAGACGCCGTCCGCCCAGAGTTGATGAGCGCGGCTGCTGGTGTCGGCGTGCCAGAAGCCGCCGTCGCTCGTGCGCGGGTAGGTGTTCAGGCGGTCGCGGATCTTCTGTGCCGCCTTGCGGTAGCGGTCCTGGCCCGTCTCGTGGTGCAGGATCACCAGGAGACGGCCCGCCTGCATGCTGTCCAGGCTGCCGAAGGACTGGTCGATCGAACCGTCGCTCTTCACGAACCGGTCGACGTAGTTCTTGATGTAGGCGAGGTAGCGGGCGTCGTGGGTGCGCCGGTAGGTGAGGTACTGGCCGTAGAGGTAGAGGCCGACCGGGTAGGACCAGCCTCCGATGGTGCTCGGGGTGTAGCGGGCCATGGTGGACTCGACGACCGCGGCGGACCAGTCGGTGGCGGCGGCCGGTCCGACCGGGACGACGGCCGCGTCGACGGCGACGGCGGGCGGGGGTACGGCCGCGGGGAGCGCGGCCAGGGTGGCGGTGGTGAGCGCGACGGCCGCGAAGGCGGCTCGCAGGCGTTTCATGGTCCTCCTTCACCGAGAACTTCTCTGCGGGCGGCGGCAGCGGAGGTCCGCCCACTGTCCGGACGTCAACTCCACTGACCGACCAATCAGTCGGATCGGGTTCGAGCAATACCCGCAGCGCAGCGGACAGGCATGGGTGAGCCCGGCGAGCAGCGCCCGGGGCGGCTCGACGGTGGCCGTCGGGGCCGACCGGGGCGCCGGGCGGGTCAGCGGTCACCGAGGGCGCAGCCGGTCACTTCCAGGGCGGTCTCCATGAGCTGGTAACCAGGGCTTCGCCAGACCTTTTCATCCGATGTCTGCGCGGCACCGGGTTTCGACTGATGGCCCTCGGAGGTGATCTCGTTCATGGGTGGGTACCTGCTTTCCTGAGGTTGGGGGGTCTCAGAGCGCAGAGAGAGGTTTCTCGTTCACAGGGATCCATCGGCGAACCCACAGGAATGTTCACATCCCTGCACCGGGTTCAGCGATACGTCCGACGATGCGCACCAGAGTCTCCGCAGAAACCGGCCGCGGTCAATGGTCCGGACCCATAACGTCGGATGCGTTTCCGGCCAATCTCCGCCCGCAGCGGCTGACCCGCCGGTCAGTTCCGGCGGATTCCGCGGTCAGGAATGCATCGGGGCCGGTGATCGTTGACGATGGGTGTACCACCTGTCGACAACCTAAGGATCGAGAGCTCGTGAGCAGCAAGGTCCCCCCGAAAATCCTCAACAACGGTGTCGAGATGCCCCAGCTGGGCTTCGGCGTGTGGCAGGTGCCGGACGACGAGGCCGAGCGGGCCGTCGTCACGGCGCTGGAGGCCGGGTACCGCAGCATCGACACAGCGGCGATCTACGGCAACGAAGCGGGCACCGGCAAGGCGATCGCCGCCTCCGGCGTTCCGCGTGAGGACATCTTCGTCACCACCAAGCTCTGGAACGCCGACCAGGGGTACGACGCCACGCTGCGTGCCTTCGACGCGTCGCTGGCGAAGCTGGGTCTGGACTACCTGGACCTGTACCTCATCCACTGGCCGCTGCCGGCCCGGGGCAAGTACATCGACTCGTACAAGGCGTTCGAGCAGCTGCTGACGGACGGCCTCGTCAAGGCGATCGGCGTCTCCAACTTCCTCCCGGAGCACCTGGAACGGCTGATCGAGGAGACGTCGGTCATCCCCGCGGTCAACCAGATCGAGCTGCACCCGCACCTGCAGCAGCACGCGTCCCGGGAGTTCCACAACGAGCAGGGCATCGCCACCGAGGCCTGGTCGCCGCTCGGCCAGGGCAAGGGGCTGCTGGAAGTACCGGCGATCGTCGCGATCGCACAGAAGCACAATCGCACCCCGGCCCAGGTCGTGCTCCGCTGGCACATCCAGCTGGGCAACGTGGTGATCCCGAAGTCCGTGACGCCGTCCCGGATCAAGGAGAACATCGCGGTGTTCGACTTCAGTCTGGACACCGAGGACCTCGCGGCGATCAGCGCGCTCAACGAGGACCGGCGCATCGGCCCGAACCCGGCGACCTTCGACATGGGCTGAGCGAGCACCGCGACAAGGGCCGAGCGAGAGCTTCGTCCACCCCGGCCGTCCCGCCGTGCGCACGGTGGGGCGGCCGTTCGCGTTCGCCGGCTCCGTTCGCCTTCGCCGACTCCCGCACGGGGCACTTCAGTCGGGGTGCACGTCCGCGTGGACGACCTCGAACTCCTCCAGGCCGACCACGGTCACGTGCGCCTTGGCGGCGTCCGCGCGCCGGGCCTCCGCCTGCCCGGCGCGCGAGGCGGCCATCGAGGCACGGTCGACGAAGATCGAGCCGACCATGCCCCGGCCCCGCTCCCGGTCGACGAGCACGGCGCACCGGGCGAAGCCGGGCAGCGCTTCCAGCCGGGGTACCGCCGAGGAGCGGAACGTCTCGGCGAACAGGTCGGTGTCGGCCGGGTCGAACTCCACCCGGGTGTACCGCATACCGCCGCCCGCCCTCGGCAGCTGCACCGAGCGGAAGACGGCCGCCTCGTAGTTCTCGACGGCGACGGTGCCCGCGAACGGCTCCAGCATCGGCCCGCGCCGCTCGCGCATCACCTGGTCGCTGTTGCGCCGGGCCCCCTCGGAGCCCCACCAGCTCACCGCGAGCAGTTTGCCCAGATCCCGGTCGACGAGGACGTCCGCACCCCGGTACTCGGGACGTTCCTCCAGCAGTTCGCGCCCCTCGCTGTTCAGGCCCCTGATGGCCGCCTCAAGCTTCGCCGGGTCGCCGGTGACGTACACCGCGCGTACGAACATGACCCCTCGTCTCCCAGGAGCCATCGGAGCCACGGCTCAACCTCCGCACGGCTCCTGCGTATATATCCGGAATGCCCTGTCCCACCAGTCTTCCCCGGGGTACATAACACCGCAATGTGCAACAAACGGTCGAGTTGACATGCAGGGGTTGACGCGGACATGCAGTCGGGTCCACCTTGTACGACACCCGGTCAGGAAACTTTCCTAACAGAAGGGGACCCCCCACAGTGCGCATCCGAACACTGACCCTTGCCGCGGCCTCCGGGGCCGCACTGCTCGCCGCCGGAGTGCTTCCCGCGAGCGCGTCCGGCGCCTCCGTCCCGAAGTCCGCCCAGGAAGGCTCGGTCAGCGCGGCGAGCCTGCTCGCCAAGGTGACGTCCTGTTCCCAGATCTCCAGCGGCAAGTACCGGACCGACGACGAGACGTCGGCCACGATCCCCGTCTGCGGCAAGAACGGCGCGGTCTTCTGGAAGGCCGACATGGACATCGACTGCGACGGGCAGCGCACCACCAACTGCAACGAGGACCGCGACCCCTGGTACCAGGACGACACCGCGTTCCACCAGTCCGACGGCCAGCCGCTCAAGGCCGAGTCGCTGCCGTACATCGTGGTCCCCAGCTCCAGCAGCATATGGAACTACTCCAGCGCCGGCATCAAGGGCGGCGGAGTCGTCGCCGTGATCTACAACAACAAGGTCGAGTACGCGGTGGTCGGCGACACCGGCCCCACCAACATCATCGGTGAGGCCTCGTACGCCACCGCCAAGGCGCTCGGCATCGACCCCGACCCGGCGACCGGCGGCGCCGACTCCGGCGTGACATACATCCTGTTCAAGAACTCCAAGGTCTCCCCCATCGAGAGCCACAGCGCGGCGGTGTCCCTCGGTGACCAGCTGGCCAAGCAGTTCCTCGCCAACAACTGACCGAGGCCCTTGCGCGCCACCACCGGCCCGGGGAGGGCGGACGGCCCGGTACCCACCCGGTACCGGGCCGTTCCGGCGCCTCGCGTCGAGCGCTTCACCGGGTGAGCGTGTACGCGCGCCGCTGCCCGGCGCTCCGCGGGAAGTGCCGCGATATATGCCGTCGGTCGACTGCGGCGCCGTCGTGGCTGGTCGCGCAGTTCCTCCCCCAGCCTTCGGCCGGGGGTACCCCCAGCGCCCCTTCGGGGCGCTGCCGAACCGTAGCGGACTTCGTCGGCCCCGCTCAGGCGGGCCGTACCGCCGTGTGTACGGTCCGGACGCCGAGGACGAACAGGTCGGGCCTGCGGTGCACGCTCGCCGGGTCGGCCGGGTCGAGGAGGCGGTCCAGGGTGGCGCGGTCGTCGCTGTCGAGGTCGTCCGCGACCGAGTCCCGCAGCCGGGAGAAGATCTCGGCGGCGTAGGCGCGGGCGCGGTCGGAGGCCGGGGCGGGCAGGTCCAGGAGGAAGCTGCGGGTGCGGGCGTACTTGAGGCCGGCGGAGGACAGCAGCGCAGGCCAGTCCTCGGCCTCTGTGACCGAGCCGGGGAGTTCGGTGCGCATCTGCTCGAACCACTTCTCCTGGAGTGCGTCGAGCCGTGCCTGGAGGCCGGGGCGGCCGATGCCGAAGTCCCGGGGCAGGAAGCGGCTGGGCAGGCCCCCTTCGAGGATCGCCAGGGTGCCGCCGGGGGCCAGCCGCTCGCCGAACGCGGTGAGCGCGGCCCGCTGGTCGCCGAGGTGGTGCAGGCTGTGCCCGGCCCACAGCAGGTCCGCCGGGTAGTCCAACTCGTCGAGCACACCCGGGAGTTCACCGGCGAGCACACCGAAGCGGTTGCCCACGCCCTGCCGCTCGGCGCGGGCCCGCGCCCGGTCGAGGAGCGGTACGCTGCCGTCCACGGCCAGCACCCGCGCGCCCGGGAACACCTCGGCGAACAGACAGGACACCACCCCCGGCCCACTGCCGACGTCGACGATCAGCCCCGGCTCGGTGACCTCCTTGCCCAGCCAGCTCAGCGCGCTCTCGTAGAGGGGCGCGAAGAGCTCCGCCTGGGACTCCAGATGACCGGCCATCTCGGCCCAGTCAATGTCGGTGTTCGAGTGGGCGTGGTCATGGGATTGCGTGTGGGTGTGGGTGTGCTTGGGGGTGTCCGTGTGGTGGTGGTCGTGCGCCATGGGGTCAGCCTCTCGTCCGGGTGCCGCCAGCGTGCTCCGACGCACCGCCCGGGGGCCAGTTCTGTTGCCGGTGCGGCAAAAAAGGGGATGCGGACGGCAAGGCGGTCGGGCCACGATGGCCGGATGGACGACGAGCTGGTGGAGCGCTTCCTCACCGACGGCTTCGTGAAGATCGAGGGCGCGTTCCCGCCGCGCGTCGCGGAGGACTGCGCCCGGCTGCTGTGGCGGGAGACGGGGTACGACCCGGAAGCCCCGGGCAGTTGGAAGGACCCCGTGGTGTGGGTGGGCGGCATGGCGCAGGGCCCGTTCGCGGCGGCCGCCAACTCCACGGAACTGCACCGGGCGTTCGATCTGCTGGTGGGCGAGGGCCGCTGGGTCCCCCGGTATTCGCTGGGAAGTTTTCCGCTGCGGTTCCCGCACCCGGAGGAGCCGGACGACGCCGGTTGGCACATAGAAGGCAGCTACCTCCCGGACGGCGTCGAGACCCGCTGGTACTTCACGAACCTGCGCTCCCGCGACCGCGCGCTGCTGATGCTGTTCCTCTTCTCCGAGGTGACCGAGCAGGATGCGCCCACCCGGATCCGCGTCGGCTCGCACCTCGACATCCCGGCGATTCTGGAGCCGTACGGCGAGGAGGGCGTCTCCATGCTGGAGATCGCCCCGGCGATCGTCGAGGCCTCCGCCCACCGCCCCCTCGCGTACGCCACCGGCCGCCCCGGCGACGTCTACCTCTGCCACCCCTTCCTGGTACACGCGGCCCAGCCTCACCACGGCACCCGCCCCCGCTTCATGGCACAGCCACCGTTGATGCCGGCCGCTCCCTACGAGCTGGAGCGGCCGGACGGTGACTACTCGGCGGTGGAGCACGCGATCCGCCGGGGCCTGTCCCGCGCCCCGTAGGGGCGCTGGGGGTACCCCCGGCCGAAGGCTGGGGGAGGAACTGCGTGACCAGCCACATACGGCCCGCAGCGTCGATCTCAGCTCAGCCGACGGGCCTACAACGGCGGGTACGCGTTGGCCATCAGCTGCTGGAACTGCGCGGAGAACCAGTGCCCGGACAGCGGCGCGTTCGGCAGGGCGCCGGACATGTTGTTGCCGTTGCGGGCGTTGCCCGTGTACGTCGGGTCGCACATCTGGTCGAAGCCCTTGCCCTCGTCGTTCGGGATGGCAGTGCTGGAGCCGTCGGACTCACCCGGCGGCTTCATCCAGACGTAGGCGTCGATCCCGGCGGCCGGGCCGGCCTGCGGGCGCTCGCCGAGGCCGGCTCCGGCCTGGTTGCACCAGTTGCCGACGTGGATCCGGCGGTCGTAGCGGCCGCCGTCGACGTACGCGTCCACGCTGGTCGTCGGGCCGGGACCGGCCGGCCGTGCGCTGCCGCCCCAGCCGTTGCGGGAGGTGTCGATCAGCATGCCGATGCCGGAGTTGAAGCCGACCGAGACCAGTTCGGTGCGGAAGGCCTGGGCGAAGGACAGCTCGTCGACATAGCGGTTGTAGTCGACCCACTTCGACAGGCGGACGGAGGTGCCGTTCACCGTGTCGTTGATGGTGAAGTTGTTCTCCTTCAGGGCGCTGTAGTTGGCCGTGTTGGTGATGAAGCCCTGGACGTCGTCGACGGTCGCGCCCTCGGCGTTGGCGGCCTGGTAGAAGAGCTGGGCGGCGGGGGCGAAGTTGTCGTCCCAGCCGAGCCAGCCGTGGTGGCCGGCGTCGAGATAGTTGTAGACGTTGGGGATCGCGCCGAGCTTGGCGAGGGCGTAGCCGACGCCCTTCACGTAGTTGCCGTTGGCCAGCATGGTGTTGCAGTTGGCGGTGGCGGTGGCCCGGCTGCCGGTGTTGGTGACCAGGTTGGGCAGCGAGTCGATCTCGATGGTGGTGACGATCCGCAGCGAGGCGTACTTGCTGTCGGAGAGGATCGCCGCGATCGGGTCGATGAACTGCGTCTTGTACTTGTCGATCTCCGTCGGGCCGAGCTCGCCGTTGGACGCGAGGGCCGCACAGTCGCGTCCGGGCAGGTCGTAGACGACCAGCTGGACGACTTCCTCGCCGCTGCCCTTCTGGGCGAGCGCCGCGTCGAGATGGGCGCGCAGACCCATGCTGGTGCTGGTGCCGTTGATCGCGGCGATGCGGTCGAGCCAGACGCCGGTGGGCTGGTTGGAGACGCGGGTGCCGCCCGGTTCGGCGGCGGCCTTGGCGGACCACTCCGGGTTCACGTACACCTTGGCGCCGGAGTACGGGTTGTCGACGCGGGTGCCGCCGCCCCCGCCTCCGCCGCCTCCACCACCGCTGCTGCCGTCGTCGACGTTGCAGGCGACGCCGTCCAGGGTGAACGCGGTCGGGATCGCGTTCGTCCCGCTGTAGGACCCGTTGAAGCCGAAGCTGACCGAACCGCCGGCCGCCAGGGTGCCGTTGTAGGTCTCGTTGTTGGCGGTGACGGCGGTGCCGCTCTGGGTGAGCTTGGTGTTCCAGTAGCTGGTCACCTGCTGGTTTCCGGCGTACGACCACTTCACCGACCAACTCGACTTCGCTGCCGAGTTGTTGGTGACGGTGACGGCGGCGGTGAAGCCGGCGCCCCAGTCGCTCTGGATCTTGTAGTCGACGGTGCAGGGAATCGCGGAGATCGCCGCCTGGGAGGAGGGGGTCACGGCGGCCGCCGGACCCGATACCCCGGCGACGAGCGCCAGGGCGGCGAAGACCGCTGTTCTGGTACGACTCATGAGTGCGGGTTCCTTCTTCTTCGGTGGGCGTGCTTAGGGGTTGATGGCCTTCAGGTGGTCGCGCAGCCCGACGCCGTACGCCGTGGGCGTACCGCTGTAGTCGGAGATCAGGGACGGGCCGGCGGAGCAGTCCCAGGTGTTCCAGGTCCAGCCCAGGTAGGAGAGGCCGCGGTCGTCGAACCACTTCATGACCTGGTCGACGAAGGCGTGCGAGCAGGTGTTCTCGCCGATCTCCCCGGCGACCAGCGGGACCTGGGCCGCCACCGGTGCCAGCGTGGAGTTCCAGCAGCTCTCACTGGCGCAGGTGTTGAAGTTGTAGACGTGGTAGGCGGCGACGAGATCGCCGGCCGGGTCGGTGGGCTTGTACGTCAGCCACTGGCTCAGGTCGTTGGAGTACGCGAGCCCGCCGATCATGATGACGTTCGTGGCACCGGCGCCCCGGATGCTGTCCACGAGGTCCTGCATGCCGGCGACCTCGTAGCCGATGCCCGGGCAGGTGCCGCCGTCCCGCCAGCACTGCCAGGCCTGGGTGACCGTGGAGGTCGCCCGGTCCGGGTAGGGCTCGTTGAACAGGTCGAAGACGGCCGCCTGGTCGTCCTTGAAGGTGCCGGCCACCGACGACCAGAAGGACGGGGTGTACTGCGCGTCCGGCATCGGCTTCTGGCAGGTGGCGTGCACGTCGGAGCAGCCCGCCGAGTTGCCGGTGTACTGGCCGTAGGACCAGTGGAGTTCGAGGATCGGCGTCAGACCGTACGACTCGACACGGGCCACCAGGTCCTTCACGGCGCTGATGTAATTGGCGCCCGCGTACTCGGGTTTGACGTTGGACAGGCCGAGCCAGCACTCCTCGTTGAGCGGGATGCGGATCGCGTTGGCCTTCCAGTCGGCGATCGCCTTGGTGGCGGCGTCGTCGACCGGGCCGTCCCAGATGCCGTAGCCCTGCACGCACATGAACTCGCCGCCGGAGCGGTTCACCCCGAGCAGGCGACGGGCCGTGCCGCTCGCGTCCACGAGTTTGGTGCCGGAGACGTGCAGGGCCGGTGCCGTCCCTCCGGCGGGCGGCTCGGTCGGCGTCGGGGTGGGTGTGGGTGTCGGCGTGGGCTCCGCATCGACGTTGCACGTGGTGCCGTTGAGCCTGAACGCCGTCGGTACGGGGTTGCTCCCCGACCAGGAGCCGAGGAACCCGGCGCTGACGCTCGCACCGGTGGCGAGGGAGCCGTTCCAGCTCTCGTTGGCCGCGGTGACCGTCGTACCGGACTGGGACCACTTGGCGCTCCAGCCCTGGGTGACCTTCTGGCCGCCCGCGAAGTCGAAGCCCAGGCTCCAACTGCTCATGGCGGCCATGTTGTTGGTGATGGTCACGGAGCCCTGGAAGCCGGTGTCCCACTGGCTGGTGACCGCGTACACCACCGTGCAGGCCGGCGTCGCCCCGGACGCCGACACCACCGGCACCAGTGCGGACCCGACGAGGGCGGCCGCACCGGCGACGGCTAAAAGAACTGAACGCGGGGGGTGTCGCATGAGCGACTCCTTGCAGCTCGGGCGCGTCGTGACGGACGCGTCGACTGAACGGAATCGCTCCCACTGGTGCGAAGGAAGGTAGCGCCAAGTGCGGGCAAAGAACAGGGGAGTTGCTTGACTTTTCCGCAGTGGCGTCCGTCGAATCTTTTCGACTCTTCAACGGCCTTGACCGCACCATGCCACGTCTCCACTATGGGAGCGCTCCCACTGGTTCAAGCCTTGACTTCTCCCCGAGCCGCAAGCGCAAGGAGGAACCAGCACATGCGACCCGGATATGCCATGCACCCCGGGCGGAGACGCAGAGCCGTGCGACGGCTGTGGACGGCCGTCGTCGCGGCCCTCGCCCTGCCCCTGTCGATGCTCGCGACCGGCACGACCCCCGCCCAGGCGGCGACGGTCCAGTGCAGCGTCGACTACACGACCAACGACTGGGGCTCCGGCTTCACCGCGGCCCTGACCCTCACCAACCGCGGCACCGACGCGATCAACGGCTGGACGCTGACGTACGCGTACACGGGAAACCAGAAGCTCGTCAGCGGCTGGAACGGCACCTGGTCCCAGTCCGGCACCTCGGTCACCGTGCAGAACGCGTCGTACAACGGCACGATCGCAGCGGGCGCGGCGGTGTCGACGGGCGCCCAGTTCTCGTACACCGGGGCCAACGCGGCGCCGACCGCCTTCGCGGTCAACGGCACCACCTGCGCCGGCGCGCACCAGCCGCCCATCACCGTGCTGACCAGCCCGAGCGCGGGCGCGGTCTACACCCAGGGCGACGCCGTTCCGCTGGCGGCGACCGCGGCGGCGGCCGACGGCGCGACGATCAGCAAGATGGAGTTCTACGACGACACCACGCTGCTGGGGACCGACACGTCGGCGCCGTACTCGCTCTCGGTCTCAAGCCTGCCCGTGGGCAGTCATTCTCTGGTGGCGAAGGCGTACGACAGCCTGGGCGCGTCCGCGTCCTCGACGCCGGTCGGCATCACGGTCGCCTCGGGCCCCGCGGTGGTGGCCTCGCCGACCCAGCTGGGCATCCAGCAGGGTGCGACGGGCACGTTCGGGGTGAGGCTCTCGAAGCAGCCGAGCGCCAGTGTGACGGTGTCCGTGGCCCGCACGGCCGGCAACACCGGGCTGTCCGTGAGCGCCGGATCGTCGCTCACGTTCACGCCGTCCAACTGGAGCACCGCGCAGAACGTGACCGTGGCCGCGGACTCCGCCGGCACCGGCACCGCGACCTTCACGGCCTCGGCGACCGGCTACACCGGAGCCACGGTCACCGTGACCGAACTGGCCGCGTCGAAGGCGTACGACGCGCGCTTCCTGGACCTCTACGGGAAGATCACCAACCCGGCGAACGGCTACTTCTCCCCCGAGGGCATCCCCTACCACTCGGTCGAGACGCTGATCGTCGAGGCCCCTGACCAGGGCCACGAGACCACGTCGGAGGCGTACAGCTACCTTCTCTGGCTGCAGGCCATGTACGGCAAGGTCACCGGTGACTGGTCCAGGTTCAACGGCGCGTGGGCCCTCATGGAGAAGTACATGATCCCGACCCACGCCGACCAGCCGACCAACTCCTTCTACAACGCGTCGAAACCGGCGACGTACGCACCGGAACTGGACACGCCGAACGAGTACCCGGCGAAGCTGGACACGTCCGTGTCGGTGGGCACGGATCCGATCGCGGGTGAGCTGAAGACCGCCTACGGCACGGACGACGTGTACGGCATGCACTGGCTGGAGGACGTCGACAACGTCTACGGCTACGGCGACACGCCGGGCGGCGGGTGCGAGGCGGGTCCGACGGCCGAAGGGCCCTCCTACATCAACACCTTCCAGCGCGGTCCGCAGGAGTCGGTGTGGGAGACCGTTCCGCAGCCGACCTGCGACGCCTTCAAGTACGGCGGCACGAACGGCTACCTGGACCTCTTCACCGGCGACTCGTCCTACGCCAGGCAGTGGAAGTACACGGACGCCCCGGACGCCGACGCGCGTGCGGTGCAGGCCGCGTACTGGGCGGACGTGTGGGCCAAGGAGCAGGGCAAGGGCAGTGACGTCTCCGCCACCGTGGGCAAGGCGGCGAAGATGGGCGACTACCTGCGCTACGCGATGTACGACAAGTACTTCAAGAAGATCGGCAACTGCGTGGGGCCGACGACCTGCGCGGCCGGCACCGGCAAGGACGCCTCGGACTACCTGCTCTCCTGGTACTACGCGTGGGGCGGGGCGACCGACAGCAGTGCCGGATGGGCATGGCGGATCGGCTCCAGCCATGTGCACGGCGGCTATCAGAACCCGCTGGCCGCCTACGCGTTGAGTTCGTACGCCGACCTGAAGCCCAAGTCGGCCACCGGCGCCACGGACTGGGGTACCTCCCTGACCCGGCAACTGGAGTTCTACCGCTGGCTGCAGTCGTCCGAGGGTGCCATCGCGGGCGGTGCGACCAACAGCTGGCAGGGGCGGTACGCGAGCCCGCCGTCCGGTACGTCGACCTTCTACGGCATGTACTACGACTGGGAGCCGGTCTACCACGACCCGCCGTCCAACCAGTGGTTCGGCTTCCAGGCCTGGTCGATGGAGCGGGTCGCCGAGTACTACCAGCAGACCGGCAACGCCACCGCGAAGACGATCCTCGACAAGTGGGTGGCGTGGGCGCTGTCCAAGACCACGATCAACCCGGACGGCACGTATCTGATCCCGTCGACCCTCCAGTGGTCGGGGCAGCCCGACACCTGGAACGCGTCAAGTCCGGGCTCGAACAGCGGACTTCACGTCACGGTCGCCGACTACACGAACGACGTGGGCGTGGCCGCCGCGTACGCCAAGACGTTGACGTACTACGCCGCCAAGTCCGGTGACGCGACGGCGAAGTCCACGGCCAAGGCGCTGCTGGACGGCATGTGGAACAACTACCAGGACAGCCTGGGGATCGCGGTGCCGGAGACGCGGGCCGACTACAACCGCTTCGACGACAGCGTGTACGTCCCGAGCGGGTGGAGCGGGAAGATGCCGAACGGCGACGCGGTCAGCTCTTCGTCGACGTTCGCCTCGCTGCGGTCCTTCTACCAGAACGACCCGGCGTGGTCGAAGATCCAGAGCTATCTGGCGGGCGGGGCCGCGCCCGTGTTCACGTATCACCGGTTCTGGGCTCAGGCGGACATCGCGCTGGCCATGGGGTCGTATGCGGAGCTGCTGGAGTAGTTCGGCTGCGGGTTGTTCGTGGCTGGTCGCGCAGTTCCCCGCGCCCCTTACGGGGCGCTCCAGTGGGCGGCCCCTACCCGCACTAGGGGCCGCCCTTCCCCCCTCTGGAGAGGACTTCTCCCGTGCGAAGAACCCGCATCCTCACCGCCGTCCTGGCCCTCGCCGCCGGCCTGCTCGCAGGCACCCCGCCCGCGCTCGCCGCCCATGAGGCCGCGGAAGTCACAGTCGCCGCCGACAGCTACACCTGGAGCAACGCCCGGATCGACGGTGGCGGTTTCGTTCCCGGGATCGTCTTCAACCGCACCGAGAAGAACCTCGCCTACGCCCGCACCGACATCGGCGGCGCCTACCGCTGGTCGGAGTCGACGAAGACCTGGACTCCGTTGCTGGACTCGGTCGGCTGGGCCGAGTGGGGGCACACGGGTGTCGTCAGCCTGGCCTCCGACTCCGTCGACCCGGGCAAGGTGTACGCGGCCGTCGGGACGTACACCAACAGCTGGGACCCGACCAACGGTGCCGTGCTGCGCTCCGCCGACCGGGGCGCCAGCTGGCAGAAGACCGACCTGCCGTTCAAGCTGGGCGGGAACATGCCCGGCCGGGGCATGGGCGAGCGGCTGGCCGTCGATCCGAACAAGGACAGCGTGCTGTACCTGGGCGCGCCCAGCGGCAAGGGTTTGTGGCGGTCGACGGACTCGGGGGTGACCTGGTCGCAGGTGACGAACTTCCCCGACGTCGGCAACTACGTGCAGGACCCGACCGACACCACCGGCTACACCTCGGACAACCAGGGCATCGTGTGGGTCACCTTCGACGAGTCGACCGGTACGGCCGGTTCGGCGACGAAGACGGTCTACGTCGGGGTCGCCGACAAGGACAACGCGGTGTACCGCTCGACGGACGCGGGCGCGACCTGGACCAGGCTCGCCGGTCAGCCGACGGGGTACCTGGCCCACAAGGGCGTACTCGACGCGAAGAACGGCTGTCTCTACCTCGCCTACAGCGACAAGGGCGGCCCGTACGACGGCGGCAAGGGGCAGCTGTGGCGGTACGCGACGGCCACCGGTACGTGGACGAACATCAGCCCGGTCGCGGAGGCCGACACCTACTACGGCTTCTCCGGGCTGACGGTCGACCGGCAGCACCCCGGCACGGTGATGGCGACGGCCTACAGCTCCTGGTGGCCGGACACCCAGCTCTTCCGCTCCACGGACAGCGGGGCGACCTGGACGAAGGCCTGGGACTACACGTCGTACCCGAACCGCTCGGACCGCTACACGATCGACGTCTCGTCCTCCCCCTGGCTGACCTTCGGGGCGAACCCGTCGCCGCCCGAACAGAGCCCGAAACTGGGGTGGATGACGGAGGCGCTGGAGATCGACCCGTTCGACTCGGACCGGATGATGTACGGGACGGGGGCGACGCTGTACGGCACCGAGGACCTGACGAAGTGGGACAGCGGAGGCCGGTTCGCGGTCAGGCCGATGGTGCAGGGGCTGGAGGAGACCTCGGTCAATGATCTCGCCGCTCCCCCGTCCGGCGGTACCCAGCTCTTCAGCGCGCTCGGTGACATCGGCGGCTTCCGCCACACGGACCTCACCAAGGTCCCCTCGATGATGTACACGTCCCCGACCTTCACGACGACCACGAGCCTGGACTTCGCCGAGTCGAACCCGAACACGGTGGTCCGGGTGGGCGATCTGGACTCCGGCCCGCACATCGCGTTCTCGACGGACAACGGGGCCGACTGGTTCGCGGGGACGGACCCGTCGGCAGTGAGCGGCGGCGGCACGGTCGCGGCCGCCGCCGACGGAAGCCGGTTCGTGTGGAGCCCGGCCGGTACCGGCGTGCAGTACACGACGGGCTTCGGCTCGTCCTGGTCGGCGTCGAGCGGCATTCCGGCGGGCGCGGTCGTCGAGTCCGACCGGGTCGATCCCAAGACCTTCTACGGCTTCAAGTCCGGGAAGTTCTACGTGAGTACGGACGGCGGGGCGACCTTCACGGCGTCCGCCGCGGCGGGTCTGCCGAGCGGTGACAGCGTGCGGTTCAAGGCGCTGCCGGGGACGAAGGGCGACGTGTGGCTGGCCGGCGGTGCGGCGGACGGCGCGTACGGGCTGTGGCACTCCACCGACGGCGGCGCGACCTTCGCCAAGCTCGCGAACGTCGGCCAGGCCGACACCATCGGCTTCGGCAAGGCGGCGACGGGAGCCTCGTACCAGACGCTCTACACCAGCGCGAAGATCGGCGGGGTCCGCGGCATCTTCCGCTCCACGGACGAGGGTTCGACCTGGACCCGCATCAACGACGACGCCCACCAGTGGGGTTGGACGGGCGCGGCCATCACGGGTGACCCGCGCGTGTACGGACGGGTGTACGTCTCGACGAACGGCCGGGGCGTGATCTACGGCGACACGTCCGACCCCGGCGGAGGGGGAGGAGGCGGAGGCGGTACCGACCCCACCCCCTCCGGCGCCTGTTCGGTCGCCTACACCGTCACCAACCAGTGGACGGGCGGCTTCCAGGCGGACGTCCGCCTCACCAACACCGGCTCGGCGGCGTGGAGCAGCTGGTCCCTCGGCTGGTCCTTCCCCGACGGACAGACCGTCGGCCAGCTCTGGAACGCCGACTGGACCCAGTCCGGCGCGGCCGTGACAGCCAGGAACGTCAGCTGGAACGGCACGGTGGCCCCGGGCTCCTCGGTGTCCTTCGGCTTCACGGGCACCTGGACCGGCACCAACACCGAACCGACGGCCTTCGCCCTGGGCGGCCAGAGCTGCACGATCGCCTGACGGGCGTACGATCCGGAGATGCGCAGCGTGACCTGTTCGATGGGTGTCTCACTCGACGGTTACATCGTCGGGCCGGACGGCGACTTCGGCTGGGCGGCGCCCGACGACGAGGTGTTCCGCTTCGTCACCGACGAGATCCGGCAGGTCGGCGTCCACCTGCTGGGACGGCGGCTGTACGAGACGATGCTGTACTGGGAGACCGCCGACCAGGATCCGTCGCTCGACGACTCGATGCTCACGTGGGCCGCGCTCTGGAAGGCGCTCCCGAAGGTGGTGTTCTCCACCACGCTGTCTGCAGTGCAGGGCGGCAATACCCGCCTGGCCGCCGGCGGTCTGGCGGCGGAGATCGAGCGGTTGCGGGCGGAGCCCGGTGAGGGCGACATCGCTCTCGGCGGCCCGACCCTCGCCGCCGAGGCGGCCGCGTCCGGTCTGATCGACGAGTACCGGATCAGGGTCCACCCGGTACTCGTCGGCGGCGGCATTCCGTTCTTTCCCCGGAGCGGGCGCCGGGTGGATCTCGAACTCGTCGAGACCCGCACCTTCGGCTCGCGAGTCGTCTGGCTCCGCTACCGCGTGACCGGCCCCCTTGACTCTCAAGTCGCTTGAGATCCCATAGTGGCGGCTGTGAACGAGCTCTACTCCTTCGGGGACGTCGCCCGCCGCACCGGTCTGAGCGTGAGCGCGATCAGGTTCTACGCCGACGAGGGCGTCGTCGCGCCCACCGGCCTCACCGACGGCGGCTCCCGGCTGTACGACGTGCACGCCATCGCCCGGCTCGAACTCGTGCGCACCCTGCGTGACCTGGGCGCCGGCCTGGACGACATCCGCCGGGTGCTGGCCGCGGAGACCACCCTGCACGACCTGGCCGTCACGCATCTGCGGCTGGTCGAGGACCAGTTACGGCAGTTCCGGGCGCGTCGTACCGTGCTGCGGACGATCGTGCGGCAGCACACCACGACAGAGCAGGTGAGCCTGATGCGCAAGCTCGTGTCGATGTCCGACGACGACCGCGACCGGCTCGTCGACCGGTTCTGGGACTTCGTCACCGACGGCCTGGACGTCCATCCCGGCTATGTCGAGCGGCTGTACGGCCTGCGGCCGCACCTGCCCGAGGAGCCGTCCACCGAGCAGTTGGAGGCCTGGATCGAACTCGCCGAGATCGTGCAGGACGAGGAGTTCCGCACCGCACTGCGGGACTTCTTCCACCGCACCTTCGGCACCGAGCAGGGCAGGCTGATGGCGTCACCGGAGATGATGGCCCGCATCGAGCGGCATCGGACGCTTGTCCTGGAGGCACGGGCCTCCCAGCAGGCCGGCGTGCCCGCCGACTCACCGCAGGCCCGGGACATCGCCGAGCGGGTGGCCGCCGACTCGGCCGAGTTGGTCGCCGCCATGACAGGGGAGCACGACGTCGGCAGGGCCCGGCGCAGCATCGTCGAGTTCGACGGGAACGGCAAGGCGGCGCAGCGGCTGGCCGCGGTGACCGGTCTGAAGCTGCTGACCAGGTACCAGTCCCTGGTGGCAACGGTCAACGGCACGCCCGCGCCGGACCCGGAGCGGGCGGCGGCAATCCGCGAGTGGATGGCCGCCGCCCTGCGCCGGGGCGCGTAGTCGGTCTCAGGGGGTGTAGACCGCCGGCCGAGGTGCGGTCGGCATCCCGTCGCCGATGAAGAAGCTCGGGTGGGGAGGCTGGTTGTAGGCGGTGTTCTGCCAGGCCAGGGCGGTGCGGTACTGGGTGTCGTGGAGCAGGGTCGTGATCTTCGTACTGGTCTCGTACGGGGTGGAGTAGATCCGCAGGGCCGTGTTGTCCGTCGTCGGCCAGACGACCTCTTCGCGCCAGTCGCCGAGGATGTCTCCGGCGAGCGACGGGGTGGCCTTGGTGCCGTTGTCGGAGTGGACGTCGGCGGCGGTGAGGAGGCGGGTGTCGGCGGAGGGGCCGTACTTGTCGATGTGGGTGTCGTCGAGGAGTTCGCGGACCGGGTCGCCGTCCCACCAGGCGAGGAAGTTGGTGCTGGAGGGCTTGCGGCTCGCGACCACCGTGCCCTGCGGGTTGCGGACCCCGTCCGCGTGCGAGGACCAGGACTCGGCGCCCGCGCTGCCCGCCCAGATGTCGCCCGCGACGCCCCGGCCGTTGTCGCCGTCGGGGTCGGTCGACCAGAGGATCTCGCCGGTCTTCGCGTCGGCCATCCAGGAGGACGGCTTGGAGCTGTCCTCGTCGACCTTGAACTCCTCCAGTCCGGGCCGGGCGGGGTCGAGGTCGCCGACATGCATCGCGTCGCCGTGGCCGTTCTTCGTCGTCCAGAGGCCCGAGCCGTTGTCGTCGACGGCCATCGAGCCGTACACGATCTCGTCCCTGCCGTCGCCGTCGACGTCGGCGATCGACAGCTGGTGGTCGCCCTGGCCGTCGTAGCCCTTGCCGGTGTTGGTGGAGGAGTTGGTGTCGAAGGTCCAGCGGCGGGTGAAGGCGCCGTTCCGCCAGTCCCACGCGGCGATGACGGTGCGGGTGTAGTAGCCCCGCGCCTCGATCAACGAAGGCCGGGCACCGTCCAGATACGCCGTGCCGGCCAGGAACCGGTCGACGCGGTTGCCGTAGGAGTCGCCCCACGACGACACGGTGCCGCGGGCCGGGACGTAGTCGACGGTGCTCATCGCCCTGCCGGTCTGGCCGTTGAACATGGTCAGGTACTCCGGGCCGGACAGGACGTAGCCGCTGGAGTTGCGGTAGTCGGCGGTCGCGCTGCCGATGACCGTGCCGGTGCCGTCGACCGTGCCGTCCGCCGTCTTCGTGGCGACCTCGGCCTTGCCGTCGCCGTCGTAGTCGTACACCTGGAACTGGGTGTAGTGCGCGCCGGAGCGGATGTTGCGGCCCAGGTCGATGCGCCACAGGCGGGTGCCGTCGAGCTTGATGCCGTCGAGGATCGTGTCGCCGGTGTAGCCGGACTGGGAGTTGTCCTTGGCGTTCGTCGGCTGCCACTTGAGGACGAAGTCCAGCTGGCCGTCGCCGTCGAGGTCGCCGACCGAGGCGTCGTTCGCCTCGTAGGTGTAGGCGACGCCGTCGGGGGTGGTGCCGCCCGCGGGCGGGGTGATCGGGACGTCCTTGTAGCCGGTGCGGAACTGGATCGCATGGACGGAGTCGGCCTGTTCGACGCCGCCCACGATCGCGCGGACCGTGTAGTCGGCCTGGGCGGGGGCACCGGAGTGGAAGTAGTCCGTGGCGCCGGTGATCGGGGTGGAGTTGACCTTCGTACCGGCGCGGTAGACGTTGAAGGAGACGTCGTCGGGGTCGGTGCCGAGCCAGCGCCAGCTGACCAGGTTCCCGGCGTCGGTGTGAACGCTGACCACGCCCCGGTCGAGAGCTTCGACCTGCCGGGCGGTGGCCGCTGCGGCGGTGGTGGGAGAGAGAGCGGTGAGGCCGGCGGCGATCAGGGCCGCGATCGCGGTGACCGCCGGGAGGAGGGCGCGGCGTCTGCGGTGTGGGTGCGGGTGCGGGTGCTGCACGGGACGAACCTCCAGAGCATGCGGACGGGGTTCCGCACACTCCGTCGCCGCCGATCGCCGTCTCGTTGCCGTTGCTTTGCGCCAACTTGGCGTTTCTTCCGGCCGGTTCGGCGCGCAGTCTCAGTCGGCCACCGGTTTCCGGTACGCCCGTACGCCGAAGCGGGGATCGGGCCTGCGGCGGTCCTGGTCGGGCAGGGCCGCCAAGCGCTCGGCGAACCCCTCGACGCGGGGATCATCGGGCGGGAGCATCGTGAACCAGCCGCGCCGCAGGTCGGCGAGGGTGGAGCGGGGGCTGCGGCCCTGGCCTACGCCGGTGAAGGCAGCCTCTCCGGCGGGCAGCAGGCCGCTCGCCAGGGCGTACGCGCTCACGTCCGCGGCGGCGTCGGACGCCGGGCGGCGCGGGCGGGCGGCGAGGACGGCGTCGATGTCGCTGCCGACGTCGTGCGCGGCGGCCTTGTCGACGGTGGTGACGTACACCCCGCCGGGCCGCAGCACCCGCGCGCACTCGGCGACGATGGTACGGACCTCGGTGGTGTCCGCGACGAGGTGGAGCAGCCAGACGGTCGTGACGGCGTCGAACGTGGCGTCGGCGAAGGGGAGTCGACGGCTGTCGGCCAGCAGGACCGATCCCGGCAGCCGGGCCGCCGCCATCCGCGCCATGCCGGGTGCGCGGTCCGCGCCGGTGACCCGGAGCGCGGGGCGGGCGGCGGCGAGCCGGCGGGTGACGATGCCGGTACCGCAGGCGAGGTCGAGGAGTCGGGTGGGGCGGGCGGGGCTTTCGGTGCTGCCAGGACCGTGGCTGCCGTCGGGTATCAGGGTGAGGACGGCGTCGGCGGACGCCTCGGCGCGGGCCTCGCCGCCGCGTGTCGCGTCGTAGGCGCCGGCTTCCTTGTCGTAGTCGAGCACATGGCTCAGTGTGCGCCGTGGCCTGGGGCGATGTCCTCCACCCTGTGGGCGAGTTCGAAGTCCTTGGCGGTGACGGCGCCGCCCACGCTGTGGGTGTTCACGGTGAGGGTGACGGTGTGATACCCGAGGGTGAGGTCGGAGTGGTGGTCGAGTTCGTCCTGGATGTGGGCGATGTGCACGACCAGGGCGACGGCGGCGAAGTGCGAGTCGAGGCGGTAGGCGCGGGCGAGCCGGTCGCCGTCCAGCGCCCAGCCGGGAAGCTCGGCCAGCCGGTCCTCGATCTCCTTCTGCGACAGCGGTGCGACGGCCATGGTGTGGCTTCCTTCCCGGTGACCAGCGAGTTGCGTACGTGCGGTCAGCCTGCCATGAACAGGCCTTCCGGCAGGGATTCCGGGCGGCGAGGACGGTCGCGTGTCCGGGGCCTCGGCTACGGTCGTCGGCATGACCCTTGCCGCGCCCGGTCCCGCCGCCACCCCGACCGCCCCCGACGGCAAGGGCGCCGGCCCGCTGCTGCGCGCGTGGCGGGAGCGGCGGCGGGTGAGCCAGCTGGAGCTGGCACTGCGTGCCGACTCCTCGGCCCGGCACATCAGCTTCGTCGAGACGGGCCGGGCGCGGCCGAGCGAGGAGATGGTGCTGCGGCTGGCAGAGCACCTGGACGTGCCGGTGCGGGAGCGCAACGCGCTGCTGCTGGCGGCCGGTTACGCCCCGCACTACCCGGAGACCCCGCTGGACGACCCGGCGCTGGACGCGTTGCGCGACGGCATGGAGCGGCTGATCCAGGGCTACGAGCCGTATCCGGCGCTGGTCGTGGACGCCACGTACACGGTGGTCGCGGCCAACCGGGGTATCGCGATGCTCCTGGAGGGCGTGCCCGAGTCGCTGCTCGCGCCCGCCCCGAACGCGATGCGGCTGACCCTGCACCCGGACGGGCTGGCACCGCGCATCCGCAACCTGCGCGAGTGGCGCGGGCATCTGCTGGCGCAGATGGAACGCCAGATCGCCCTGCGCCGCTCGGCGGCGCTGCGGGAGTTGTACGAGGAGGTCGCCGCCTATCCGGCGCCGGCCGGCCTGGGCGACAGTGAGCCCGCGGAGCCCGCTGCGTACTTCGCGCTGCCGATGCGGATCGAGCACGCGGGGCGGGTGCTGTCGTTCGTGTCGTCGATCTCGACGTTCAACACGCCGATGGACGTGACGGTCGCCGAGCTGGCCATCGAGACGTTTCTGCCCGCGGATCCGGCGACCGCCAAGTACCTGAACTCGTTGGTAAGTTGACGTAAGCAGTTCTCTCGACCAGGTGTGCGACGCGGCATCGCATGGCACACTGCTCCCCGTACTTGTGCACGTAGGGGAGGCGTGGCGTGAGTGAGCGGCGTGCTGCGCCCACAGTCGGGCAGGTCGTGCTCGGCAAGCGGCTCCAGGAGCTGCGCGAGGCGGCCGGCCTGGGCCGGGACGAGGCTGCGCGGGTCCTGCGGGTGGCACAGGCGACCGTGCGGCGGATGGAAATGGCCGAGGTCGCGCTGAAGATCCCGTACATCCAGGTGCTGCTGGAGACGTACGGAGTGGCCGAGGAGGAGCAGGCCGCGTTCGTGCGGCTGGCCGAGGAGGCCAACCAGCCGGGCTGGTGGCAGCGGTTCCACGACGTGCTGCCGGACTGGTTCAGCCTGTACGTGAGCCTGGAGGGCGCCGCCCGGGTCATCCGCTCCTACGAGCCCCACTTTTTTCCGGGCCTGTTGCAGACCGAGGCGTACGCGCGGGCCGTGATGGAGGCCGGGACGATAGGCCACAGCGACCCCACGGCCGTCGAGCGGCATGTGGCGCTGCGCATGACCCGGCAGCGGCTGCTGGAGCAGGGCGATCCGCCCCACCTGTGGGTGATCATGGACGAGACGGTGCTGCGGCGCCCGGTGAGCATCCACTGCGAGGTGATGCGCGACCAGGTCGACAAGCTCCTCGCCTACATCGAGCGGGACCGGATAACCCTCCAGCTCGCCGAGTTCGCGAGCGGCCCGCACCCGGGGACGTACGCGCCGTTCACCCTGTTCCGGTTCGCCGAGCCGGAGCTGCCCGACATGGTCTTCACCGAGTATCTGACCGGCGCCCTCTACCTGGACTCCCGTGACGAGGTCGGGGCGCATCTGGAGGTCCTGGACCACATGACGGCCCGGGCGGCCTCGGCGCAGCGGACCGAGGAACTGCTGCGCGAGTACCGCGACAAGATCTGATCCGAGGAGCACAGACTGTGACCGCACCCGAGCCCGCCCCGACCTCGATCGACACGAGCCGGCCGCACCCGGCACGGGTGTACGACTGGTGGCTGGGCGGCAAGGACAACTACCCGGTGGACGAGGAGCTGGCCCGGCGGATCCTGGCCGTGGACGGCACCGTGCTGCGCGGGGCGCGTGCCAACCGCCGGTTCATGCAGCGGGCCGTGCGCACCGTCGCCGAGTCCGGCACCCGCCAGTTCCTGGACATCGGTACGGGCATCCCGACCGAGCCGAACCTGCACCAGGTGGCGCAGGGCGTGGCAGCGGAGTCGAAGGTGGTGTACGCGGACAACGACCCGATCGTGCTGCGCCACGCGGAGGCGCTGCTGCGGGGCACCGAAGAGGGCAGCACCGCGTATGTGCACGCCGACGTCCGGGACGTCGACACCCTGCTGGCGCGGGCCGCCGAGACCCTGGACTTCAAGGAGCCCGTCTCGCTGTCGCTGGTGGCGCTGACCCACTACCTCGACGACGACCCGGACGGCGACGACGTGTACGGCCTGCTGCGCAGGTACGTCGATGCGCTCGCCCCGGGCAGCCATCTGATCCTGTCCCAGGTCACCCCGGATCTCAGCCCGGAAGCCATAGAGCAGGCGGCCGCGAACTTCCGGCGCAGCGGGACGCCCTTCCACCCGCGTGGGCTGCCCGAGTTCTACCGCTTCTTCGACGGCCTGGAGCTGCTCGGCCCCGGGGTGATCCCGGTCTCCGGCTGGCGTCCGGAGCCGGTGGACGTGGCCGTCCAGGCGGAGGGCATCGTGCCGGTGTACGGCGGTGTCGCCCGCAAGCTCTGACCCGTCCGGGCGCCCTGAACAGGTGCGTTCCCGTGCCCGCCCCTAGCGTCGAAGCAAAGGGTGAGCGAGGGAGCGGACGTGACCGACACGCGGACACCGCCGAAGGAGCCGGGTGCGGCGCTGCTGAGCGCCGCCCGGTTCTTCCGGCCCGGCACGCCCGCGCCCGATCTGCGCAGTGCGGCCCTGACCGGCGGCCGGGAGGCGGACGCCTTCTGCCGGGACCGGTGGAGCCACGACAAGGTGGTGCGCTCCACGCACGGGGTGAACTGCACCGGCTCGTGCCGCTGGAAGGTGTACGTCAGGGACGGGACCATCACCTGGGAGACCCAGGAGACGGACATGTACTCGCCGACGCGGGTGCGTCATCCGTACGTCCGGGGCGTGCTCCTGGAGATGTACCGGGAGGCGAAGCAGCGGCTCACGGACCCGGTACTGGCCTGGGCTGACATCCAGAACGACCCCGAGCGCCGCCGCCGTTACCAGCGGGCGCGCGGCAAGGGCGGTCTGGTGCGGGCGAGTTGGGACGAGGCGGTGGAGATCGTCGCCGCCGCGCAGGTGCACACGATCAAGACGTACGGCCCGGACCGTATCGCGGGCTGCTCCCCCATCCCCGCGATGTCGATGGTGTCGCACGCGGCCGGCGCCCGCTATCACTCCCTGATCGGCGCCCCGATGCTGTCGTTCTACGACTGGTACGCGGACCTTCCGGTGGCCTCGCCGCAGGTCTTCGGCGACCAGACGGACGTGCCGGAGTCGGGCGACTGGCGGGACGCGGCCTATCTGATGATGTGGGGCTCGAACGTCCCGGCGACCCGCACCCCGGACGCGCACTGGATGGCGGAGGCCCGCTACCGCGGCCAGAAGGTCGTGGTCGTCTCCCCCGACCACACGGACAACGCCAAGTTCGCCGACGAGTGGCTGCACCCGTACCCCGGGACGGACGGCGCGCTGGCCCTCGCGATGGGTCACGTGATCCTCAAGGAGTTCTTCGTCGACCGCGAGACCCCGTTCTTCGCGGACTACGTACGGAGGTTCACCGACCTGCCGTTCCTGGTGACGCTCACCGAGCGGGACGGCGCGTACGTGCCGGGCAAGTTCCTGCGCGCCGCCGGCCTCGGCCAGGACAGTGCGGGCGCCGAGTGGAAGACCGTCGTCCTGGACGCCGCCTCCGGCCGCGCGGTCGTCCCGAACGGCTCCCTGGGCTTCCGCTGGACGGATCCCGGCAAGGGTCGCTGGAACCTGGAACTCGGCGAGATCGAGCCGCAGTTGACCTTGTACGGCAGCGCAGTCGCGGCCGGTGTCGAGGTGCTGCTCCCACGCTTCGACACGGACGGCGGCGAGCACGGGCAGGGCAGCCGGGACGTCCTGCGGCGCGGGGTCCCGGCGACCCGCCTCGGCGGTGCGAACGGCCCGCTGGTGACGACCGTCTACGACCTGCTGCTCGCCCAGTACGGCGTGTGGCGGCACGGGCTGCCGGGCGGCTGGCCCACCCACTACGAGGACGCCGACGCCCCGGGCACCCCCGCCTGGCAGGAGCGGCACACCTCGGTCCCGGCCGCCAGATGCGTGAAGATCGCCCGGGAGTTCGCCCGGACCGCCGAACGCTCCAAGGGCCGCTGCACGATCCTGACGGGCGTCGGCACCAGCCACTGGTTCCACTCCGAGACCATCCACCGGGCCTTCCTGGCCCTGCTCCAGCTCACCGGCTGCCAGGGCCGCAACGGCGGCGGCTGGGCGCACTACGAGGGCCACGAGAAGTGCCGCCCGGTCACCGGCTGGGCCTGCCTGGCCTCCGCCAACGACTGGTCGCGGCCGCCGCGCCAGATGACCGGCACGGCCTACTGGTTCCTCAACACCGACCAGTGGCGCTACGACCGGTTCGGCGCCGACGTCCTGGCCTCACCCCTGGGCGAGGGCAGGTTCGCCGGGATGACCGGCGCCGACTGCCTCGCGCTGTCGGCCCGTTCGGGCTGGATGCCGTCGTACCCGACCTTCGACCGCAATCCCCTCGAACTCGGCGAGGTGTCCGGCGACCCCGTGGCCAGGGCAGTGGCCGAACTCCGGTCGGGGACGCTGAAGTTCGCGTGCGAGGACCCGGACGCCCCGGAGAACTGGCCGCGCGTCCTGACCCTCTGGCGGGCCGACCTCCTCGGCTCGTCGGAGAAGGGCGCCGAGTACTTCACCAAGCACCTCCTCGGCACGCACTCCTCCCTGCGCGCCGAGGAGGCAACCCCGGGCCGGCGCCCCCGGGACGTGACCTGGCGGGACGAGGCACCCGAGGGCAAGCTCGACCTGCTTCTCTCCCTGGACTTCCGGCAGACCTCCTCCACCCTGCTGTCGGACGTCGTGCTGCCCGCTGCCGCCTGGTCCGAGAAGCACGACCTGTCGTCCACCGACATGCATCCCTACGTGCACGCCTTCACCCCGGCCGTGGACCCGCCCTGGCAGGCGCGCACCGACTTCGACGCCTTCAAGGCGCTCGCGGAGCGGCTGAGCGAGCTGGCCGTGCGCCATCTCGGGGTGCGCAGGGACCTGGTGGCCGTGCCGCTGCAGCACGACACCCCTGGCGAGACCGCCCAGCCCGGCGGGGTGGTGCGGGACTGGAAGCACGGGGAGTGCGAGCCGGTGCCCGGGGAGACCATGCCGCACCTGGTCGTGGTCGAACGGGACTACGCCGCGGTCGGCGCCAAGTTCACGGCACTCGGCCCGCTGGTGGAGCAACTGGGCCTGCCCGCAAAGGGAATCACTCTCAGGCCGGACGAAGAGGTCGCCCTTCTACAGGAGGTGAACGGAGTCGGATATCAGGGCCGTCCCTCCCTCGACACCGCGGTGAAGGCGGCGGACGCCATCCTCGCGCTCTCCGGCACCACCAACGGCCGTCTTGCCGCCCAGGGTTTCCGCACCCTGGAGCAGCGCACCGGGCAGCCGATGGCCCAGCTGGCCGCCGAGCACGAAGGCAGGCGGATCACGTACGCCGACACGCAGGCCGCGCCGGTCCCGGTGATCACCTCGCATGAGTGGTCGGGCAGCGAGTCCGGCGGCCACAGGTACACGGCGTTCACCCTCAACACCGAGCACCTCAAGCCCTGGCACACACTCACCGGCCGCCAGCACTTCTTCCTCGACCACGACTGGATGCACGAGCTCGGCGAGGCGCTGCCGGTCTACCGGCCGCCGCTGGACATGAACCGGCTGTTCGGCGAACCGCGCCTCGGCCCGGACGGGCAGCGGGAGGTGACGGTCCGTCACCTGACGCCGCACGGCAAGTGGTCGATCCACTCCGAGTACCAGGACAACCTGTTCATGCTCGCGCTCTCCCGGGGCGGCCAGAACATCTGGATGTCCCCGCAGGACGCGGACGCGATCGGGGTCGGGGACGACGACTGGGTCGAAGCGGTCAACCGCAACGGCGTGGTGACGGCCCGGGCGGTCGTCTCACACCGGATGCCGGCCGGCACGGTCTACCTGCACCACGCCCAGGAGCGCACGGTGGCCGTCCCGAGGACGGAGACCACCGGCATGCGCGGCGGCGTCCACAACTCGCTCACCCGGCTGCTCCTCAAGCCCTCGCACCTGATCGGCGGTTACGCCCAGCTGTCCTGGGCCTACAACTACCTGGGCCCGACCGGCAACCAGCGCGACGAGGTGACGGTGATCCGCCGCCGCGCCCAGGAGGTCGAGCACTGATGCGCCCGATGGCCCAGATCGCGATGGTCATGAACCTCGACAAGTGCATCGGCTGTCACACCTGTTCGGTCACCTGCAAACAGGCGTGGACCAACCGGCGGGGCATGGAGTACGTCTGGTTCAACAACGTCGAGACCCGCCCCGGCCAGGGTTATCCGCGCCGCTACGAGGACCAGGAGAAATGGCGCGGCGGCTGGGAGCTGAACCGGCGCGGCGCGCTGAAGCTCAAGGCCGGCGGCCGGCTGCACAAACTGGCCGGGATCTTCGCCAACCCCAGGCTCCCGGAGATCAAGGACTACTACGAGCCCTGGACGTACGAGTACCGCAACCTCACCGACGCCCCGCCCGGCGACGACTACCCGGTGGCCCGCCCGGTCTCCCAGCTCGACGGCAAGCCGATGAAGATCGAGTGGTCGTCGAACTGGGACGACGACCTGTCCGGCGCCCCCGCCCACGGCGACCTGGACCCGATGATCGAACGCGCCCGCCAACAGGCCTCGGACAAGGTGAGGTTCGAGTTCGAGCAGACCTTCATGTTCTACCTGCCGCGCATCTGCGAGCACTGCCTCAACCCGTCGTGCGTGGCCGCCTGTCCGTCCGGGGCGATGTACAAGCGGTCCGAGGACGGCATCGTGCTGGTCGACCAGGACCGGTGCCGGGGCCGGCGGATGTGCGTGACCGGCTGCCCTTACAAGAAGGTCTACTTCAACCACGCCACCGGCAAGGCCGAGAAGTGCACCCTGTGCCATCCGCGGATCGAGGCCGGCCTGCCCACGGTCTGCTCGGAGACCTGTGTGGGCCGGCTGCGCTACCTCGGGGTGGTCCTCTACGACGCCGACAAGGTGACGGCGGCGGCCGGGACCAAGGACGAGAAGGCGCTGTACGAGGCCCAGTTGGGCGTCTTCCTCGACCCGGACGATCCGGCCGTGCGGCTGGCCTGCGCGGCGGCGGGCATCCCGGACGACTGGACGGAGGCGGCCCGCCGCTCCCCAGTCCACGCGCTGATCAGCAGGTACCGGGTGGCGCTGCCCCTGCACCCGGAGTACCGCACGCTGCCCATGGTCTGGTACATCCCGCCGCTGTCCCCCGTCGTGGACGCGCTCTCCGAGACCGGTCACGACGGCGAGGACGCCGACAACCTGTTCGCCGCGATCGACACCCTGCGCATCCCCCTCGCCTATCTGGCCGAGCTGTTCACCGCGGGCGACCCCGCCCCGGTCCGTGCCTGTCTGGAGAAGCTCGCGGCGATGCGCTCCCACATGCGGGCACTCAACCTGGGCGAGGAGCCGGACCCGGAGATCGGCGCCGCGGTCGGGATGCGGCCGGAGGAGATCGAGGCGATGTACCGGCTGCTGGCGGTCGCCAAGTACGAGGACCGGTACGTGATCCCGCCGGCGGCCGCCGGCGACGCCCGCCGCCTGGAGGAGTCCGCGCTGCCCGACGGGTGCAGCCTCGACTTCGACGGCGGCCCCGGCATGGGCGGCGACGGCCCCTTCGGCCAGGACTCGGGGCGGAAACTGCTCCCTGTGGTGTCGGTGGCGAACTTCCACGGTCTGCGCAGACGGCAGACCGCCGGCACTCCCGACGAGGCGAAGGAGGACTGATGCCCTCGGACGCGGTGTTCTACCAGGCGGCGGCGCTCTGTCTGACCTACCCGGACGACGACTTCGTCGCCCGGCTGCCGCTGCTGCGCGAAGCCGCCCCGCAGCTGCGGGAGTTCACCGACCACGCGACGGTGACCCCACCGCAGGAGCTGGCCGCGCACTACGTGCAGGTCTTCGACTTCAGGAACCGGCACAGCCTCTACCTCAGCTGGTGGCGGGACGGCGACACCCGGCGCCGGGGCGCGTCCCTGGTCCGGTTCCAGGACATCTACGAGGCGTACGGCATGGAGTTCACCGGCGAGGAACTGCCGGACTTCCTCCCCGCCGTCCTGGAGTTCACGGCCCGCACCGGCAACACCGACCTGCTCACCGAGCACCGCGACTGCCTGGCCCGACTCCGGTGCCGGCTCTCCGACTTCGGCACCCCGTACGCGTCCGTCCTGGACGCGGTCTGCGCCACCCTGCCGACCGCGCCCACCGGAATCCGCCCATGACCACCCGCCCGGCCGCCGGCCTCGTCCTCCACTACGGCGGAACCCGGCGGTGCCTCACCCGGCCGCACCCCTCTCGTCGTCCACGATCTCGGCGTCCACCACACCCTCCTCCTCGGCCTCGGGCGCCCGCTCTTCCGCAGCCGAACCGCCGGAGGCATGCGCATACATGGCCTGCCCCATCTGCTGGCTCACACTCGCCAGTTTCTCCACCCCCTGCCGCAGCTCGGCGGTGTCGGCGTCCCGCTCCAGCAGCGCCTTGAGCTCGGCGATCGCCGCCGCCACGTCGGCCTTCGTACCGCCCGGCACCCGCTCCTCGTTCTCCCGGACGAACTTCTCCGTCTGGTAGACGAGTTGCTCGGCCTGGTTGCGGGTCTCCGCGGCCTCGCGGCGCTTGCGGTCCTCCTCGGCGTACTGCTCGGCCTCCCGCATCATGCGGTCGATGTCGTCCTTCGGAAGGGCGGAGCCGCCGGTCACGGTCATCTTCTGCTCGCGCCCGGTCGCCAGGTCCTTCGCCGAGACGTGCATGATCCCGTTCGCATCGATGTCGAAGGCCACCTCGATCTGGGGCACGCCGCGCGGTGCGGGCGGCAGACCGGTGAGGTCGAAGACGCCCAGCTTCTTGTTGTACGCGGCGATCTCCCGCTCGCCCTGGTAGACCTGGATCCCCACCGAGGGCTGGTTGTCGGTCGCGGTCGTGAAGATCTCCGAACGCCGGGTCGGGATCGTGGTGTTGCGCTCGATGAGCTTGGTCATGATGCCGCCCTTGGTCTCGATGCCCACGGACAGCGGGGTGACGTCGAGCAGCAGCACGTCCTTCACGTCACCGCGGATGACACCCGCCTGGAGGGCGGCGCCGACCGCGACCACCTCGTCCGGGTTGACGCCCTTGTGCGGGTCCTTGCCGGTGAGTTCGCGGACCAGGTCGGTGACGGCGGGCATCCGGGTCGAGCCGCCGACCAGGATGACGTGGTCGATCGCCGACAGCCGCACGCCCGCGTCCTTGACGGCCTGGTGGAAGGGTTTCCTGCAGCGGTCCAGCAGGTCGGCGGTGAGCTCCTGGAACTGGGCCCGGGTCAGCTTCTCCTCCAGATGCAGCGGTCCCTCGGCGGAGGCGGTGATGTACGGCAGGTTGACCGACGTCTCCGTCGACGACGACAGCTCGATCTTCGCCTTCTCGGCACCCTCGCGCAGCCGCTGCACGGCCATCTTGTCGTTGCTCAGGTCGATGCCGTACTGCCCCTTGAACCGTTTCACGAGATGCTCGACGATCCGCTGGTCCCAGTCGTCGCCGCCCAGCAGCGTGTCGCCGTTGGTGGCCTTGACCTCGATCACCCCGTCGCCGATCTCAAGAAGCGACACATCGAAGGTTCCGCCCCCGAGGTCGAAGACGAGGACCGTCTGCTCCTCGCCCCGGTCCAGTCCGTAGGCCAGCGCGGCGGCGGTCGGCTCGTTGATGATCCGCAGCACCTTCAGACCGGCGATCTCCCCGGCCTCCTTGGTGGCCTGCCGCTGGGCGTCGTCGAAGTACGCGGGTACGGTGATCACCGCGTCGGTGACGTCCTCGCCGAGGTAGGCCTCGGCGTCCCGCTTGAGCTTCTGCAGCACCCGTGCCGAGAGCTCCTGGGCCCGGAACCGGGTGCCGTCGACGCTTCCGCGCTCCGGGAACCGCCAGGCCGCGTCCCCCATGTGCCGTTTCACCGAGCGGGCGGTGCGGTCCACGTTGGTCACCGCCTGCCGCTTGGCCACCTCCCCGACCAGCACCTCGCCGTTCTTCGCGAAGGCCACCACCGAAGGGGTGGTGCGCGCCCCCTCGGCGTTGGCGACGACGGTGGGCTCACCGCCCTCCAGCAGGGCCACCACCGAGTTCGTCGTACCGAGGTCGATACCGACCGCACGTGCCATGTCCGTCCCCTCTCCACCCGGGCGCTTCCCCGACTCCAGCACAAAACTTGAGCGAGCCGTTGTCAATGCCGGGTGCCCCGTAAACAACAATGCCGCGCCCCACGAGCAGGGGGCGCGGCATCGCGGTGGGTACGACGCTCAGGCGAGCTTCGCCGACAGGGTGATGGTGGTGCCGGCCAGGGCCTGGCTGACCGGGCAGTTCTTCTTGGCCTCCTCGGCGGCGGCGACGAAGCCGTCCTCGTCCAGGCCGGGGACCGTGCCCTCGACGGTCAGGTGGATGCCGGTGATGCCCGTGCCCGGCTGGAAGGTGACGTCGGCGTTGGTGACCAGCTTGGTGGGCGGGTTGCCGGCGCCGGCCAGGGCGTGCGACAGCGCCATGGAGAAGCAGCTGGAGTGGGCGGCCGCGATCAGCTCCTCGGGGCTGGTCTTGCCGTTCGCCTCCTGGGAGCGCGAGGCCCACGTGACGGGCTGCTCGCCGATACCGGAGGAGTCGAAGGTGATGACACCGTTGCCCTCAAGGAGGTTGCCTTCCCAGACGGTGTGTGCGGTGCGCGTGGTTGCCACGATGGATCCTTCCGAACTCTGGCTGGTCCTTGGGCTCCCATCCGATCACATTCATCTCGCCTCCACCCCCAGATCGGGGCGTCGACCTGCCGGGAAAGGTCTGTGAATCCCGTCCCGGACGCTTATCGGAGGCCCTACAGTCCCTCCCATGGTGGAACTCTTCCAAGTCCTCGGGGGAATAGCTGGATTTGGCGGGATAGCCCTCGGCGTTCTGTACCTGCTCTACCGGGACCTCGTACGCGACATCATCCGCAACCGGATGTTCCGGACCCTCAGCGCCGGGCAGGCCTCCGCACTGTTCGGCACGGTGGTCGTCCTCGCGTTCGTCGTCGCCGTCCTCGGCGTCTTCGCCACGCTCGCCGAGAGCAAGGGCGTACTCCAGTTCCTGGTACTGGTGGGGATGCTGCTGCTGTTCCTGCTGGCGGCCCTGCTCATCGTGGTACGAGTGGCCACGGGCCCGCGCGCACCTCGCCCGGACGGCACCGGGACCGGCGCCGGGCGGTCGACGGCGACGGTGCGCCGCCATGTGGAGGCCGACGAGCCCGACGCGGCGGAACGCGCCCTGGAGGCTTCGCGTCTCGACCGGGAATCCGAGGAGTTCTGGTACTGGAAGGCCCGGATCGCCCTGACCCGGGGAAATCTCACGGTCGCCTCCGGGTACGTCGAGGAGGCCCTGAAGCTCGACCGGACGAACCCGTACAGCCTCGCCCTGAAGATCATGCTCCTGCTGCTCGGCAACGACACGGCCGGACGTGACCGGGCCTCCCGTCTGGCCGAGGAGAGCACGGGGCTCAGCCCCGAGCTCGACGCCTGGCTGAGGCGCCTGCGGGCGGAAAACATGTTCGACGACGGTATGCGCACCCGGACGCAGCTGCAGGCCCGGTGTCCGCTGCCCACGCGTACGACGGAGAGAACTCATGCCGAGTGAAGAGCCGAGTGAAGACACAACGGGGACGACTGTGCGGCCGGCGATCCTCTATGCCGGTCCGGCGTGGAACGGTGAAACCGACGAGGAGGTGAGCCGGCGGGGCTACGCAGTGCGCCAGCAGGCGCTGCCGCTGGGGCTGGTCCCGGTGGAGCCGGTGGCACGGACGCCGGAACAGGTCGACGCACTGCTCGCGGACCATCCCGACGCCGTGCTCCTGGTCCGTCCCGAGCCGGGGCCCGCCGTACCGGACCCGGAGAGCGGGGCAGTGCTGTGGAGCTTATTGCGTGCGGGCGCGGCACTCTGGATGTGTGCTCCGGGGCAGGCCACGAGCGAGGCGGGACGGGCACTCCGGCCGCTACTCGGGTACTCGGCGATCGCTCTGGCCGAACAGGCGCGGGAACGTGACTGCCAAGAAGCCGCGCACACGCTCGGCCTGTTCGTCGAACTCACGGTTGACGGCAGCGACGGCGCATGGCGGGCGGCCGGCCGGTTCGCCGCCACACGTACCCGCCCGGGCCGCGGGGCGTGGACGGTGCTCGTCCACCCGGACACGACCGCCCCGGAACCGTCCGATCCGGACGCACGGTTGTGGCCGTGGCTACGGCGGGGAGTGCTGATCGCCTCCTGGGATCTGACGGATCCGGCGGCCGGGACCGGACGCGGCCTCTTCGTGACGAGTTCGGGCGCCATGGCGCCGGAACTCCGAGTGGCCGAAGAGCACACGAACTACCTTCTGGGCAGGCCCCGGAGTCACGGGGCACCGCCTTCCCCGGCCGCCCCCGCCCCGGCCGCCACGACGGCCGGGGTGGCCCCGCCACCTCGCGCGCGGCTGGGCGCCCCGGCCTCTGAGATCTACAGCCACCTCTCGCCCCTCCGGCCCGCCTCCCCCTACTCGCCCCCGAGCGGCCCCTTCCACACCCCCCGTGACACCAGCCGTCCCCTCCCCCACGACGGTCTCTACGTCCGCCGTAACAACGCCTTCGGGACGCGTTCCGTGCTCGGGGCGAAGGAGCTGATCGAGCAGGGGGTCATCATCGGCCAGGAGCACATCCGGTTCGACGACTTCGTGGTGTCCCGGGACGGCCAGGTACCCGGGCCGGGAGCCGGTGAGGCGGTCGCCGTGAGTCACGGGCTCGCCGCCGTCTCCGGTGAGTTCAAGGCCAACGAGGCGACCACCCACTTCGTGGAGATCGCGCTCAAGGCGGGCCCGACCCCGTCCGATCCCGGCCCCGCCGCCCAGCCGCTCCCCGTCAACTTCGTCTTCGTCGTGGACACCAGCAGTTCGATGTACGGGGAGAAACTCGACACGGTCAGGTCCGCCCTGCACACCATCTACGGCCGGCTCCGCCCCACGGACTGTCTGGGCATCATCACCTTCGACCACGGGGTGCGCACCGTGCTGCCCGCCGCGACGAAGGAGGACCTGGAGCGGTCCGGCAAGTTCACCGCGGCCCTCTCCGCGCTGAGAGCCGAGGGCGGCACCGACATCAACCTCGGCGTGAGCTACGGCATCGACGAGATCAGCCGGAACGCCGTGAACGGCCGCACGGTCAACTGCCTGTACCTCTTCTCGGACGGCGACCCGACCTCCGGCGAACGCGACTGGATCAAGATCCGCACCAACATCGCGGCCCGGCTGCGCGGCGATCTCACCCTGTCCTGCTTCGGCTTCGGCTCCGACGCCCGGATGCCCGAGCTCGCCGCCCTGGCCGGCCTGGCCGGCGGCCACTCGACCTTCGTGACCCGGCCCGAGCAGGTCAAGGCCGACCTCCTCGGGGACCTGAACCGGCGTGACCACCTGGCGGCCATCGACATCCAGCTCCGGCTGGACATCGACCCGGCCGTCGAGATCTGGCACGTGTACGGGCACGACCTGGTCACCGACCCCAGGGCCAGGGCCGAGGTGATCCGGGCGGCCGGGCAGGCGGCCGCCCGGGCCCGGGAGGACTACGGCACGGAGGCGCTGCCCGACATCATCACCGGCGAGAGCGGCATCCGGATCTTCGCCCCGGACCTGGCCTTCGAGGAGACGTACTGGGTGGTCCTCGAAGTCCGGGTGCCCCCGGACCGGGATCTGGCCGGCCTGGGAACGGCGGTGGTGCAGTACGTGGACACACAGGCCCGCGAGAGCCGCCGGCACACCCTCGACCTGGCCCTGGGGCACGCCCTCGCGGAGGAGACGGTACTGGTGCACGGTGTCGGCCTGTGGACCAGCGAGGTCACCTTCTACGCCCTGGACGACCTGTACGACCGCGACAAGGAGGCGGCGAAGAAACGGCTGGAGCGCCATCTGAACACGCTGCAGATCGCCCATCGCCATGTGCCGGCCCCCGAGTTCAGGGACGACTCGGTCACCCTGCGCAAGTTCATGACGCTCGCCGACAGTCTCGGCACCGTGATGTCCTTCAGCGATCATGCGCACGGCGGCGGATTCGCTTCCGCGATCCATGGGATGAACGAGTTCGGGCGGATGCGCTCGGGGTACTCCCCCCGCTGGTGAGACAGGAAGCCGCCGGCTGTTCACCGCACCCGGAAGACCGGCCCACGGGGGGTGAACGGCAGGCGGCGGCCGTCCGGAATCAGGTATGCGTGCTCGCGGCGGACCCGCAGGACGTCGCACCAGCCGTCGGTGATCACCAGGACCGGCGCGGTGGGCGGGAAGTCGTCCGCGCGCTGGAGCAGGTCGATGCCGGGCTGCAGGACGGTACCGCCGCGGCCGTGCACCCGGACCCGGCCGGCGATCTCGGTGGTCGGGAGATAGCCGGCGTCGTGCGGTGCCGCGTCGCAGAAGACGACGCGCGCGGCCGGTACGTCACGGGCCTCGGCGTAGGAGGCGATCGCGCCGAGGGCCTTGCCGAGCAGGGTGCGGTCCATGGAGCCGGAGGTGTCCAGGACCACCCCGAAGGTGCAGCGGGCGACCTCCTCGGGCGGGAAGTACCGGCCCGCGCGCGGGATGTCCGGGGTCGACGACTGCCGGCGCGAGGGGCGGGCGTACGACCGTACGGCCTCCGGGCGCGGCACGAACTCGTCGAACCACCGGGCGAGTCGGGCGTCCCACGGCAGCGGCGGATGGCTGAGCGCGCGGATCTCCTCGACCAGGCCGCCGGGCAGCAGACCCCGGCCCTGCGAGCGGTGCAGGTCCAGGCCCTGTCCCAGGCCCCGGCGGTAGAACTCGTCGAGGTCGACACGGGCGCCCGGCGGCCCGATCGGTGCGCCCAGCACGTCACCGCGCCCCTTGCCGCGCAACGTGGCCAGACGCCGCATCCTTCTCAGGTCGCCGGCGATCCGGTCGTACACCTCCTCCGCCGACAGGTCCTTCAACTCCGGGTCGTACAACAGCCCTTCGGGCATGATGCCGACGCGCATCTCGACCAGCCAGCCGTTGATGACGTAGTCGCAGGCGATGTTGAAGAGGTAGGGGTCGCGGGCGCCGAGGCGGTCGCCGTGGCGCAGGGCGGCGTGCAGCATCTCGTGGGCGAGGACGAACCGCCACTCCTCGTCGTCCATCGTGCGGAGCGGGTTGACGTAGATCTCGCCGGCCTCGGGGTTGACGGCGGCGATCGCGATGTCGTGGGCGCGGGCCAGTTCGGCGTCGGCGACCAGTCTGATGCCGGCCGCGATGCCGCCGAGCAGCGGGTAGGAGGAGACGAACCAGCTCAGCGCCTGTTCCCAGGGGCGCAGCGGGGTCGGCGGCCCTGACATGGAGGTGCGGCGGCCGCCGGCCAGGTCCATCGCGCGGGACATGGTGCGGGTCAGCGCGTGCGCGAACCCCACCTGCCAGTCGGGGACCTGGCCGGCCCACTGGTTCCAGGAGAGCAGGAGCTGGTCGGGTTCACCGCCACTGGTCCCGCCGCGCTCGTAGGCGGCCGGGATGCCGCCGGTCCGGCGCCAGCCCGCGGCGAGCCGCTCCTCGTCGCCCTCCGGGTAGGAGACGGGCAGGTGGTCGGGGGCCTCGCCGACCGGGAAGGTCTGCAGGAAGCGGTTGACGACGGCGCAGCGGGCGGCGAGGTCGTAGCGGTCGGGCTGGGTGCGCGGCCCGGTGGCGGCCGGGAGGTGCCCGAAGCCGAGGTGGATGGTGCAGTGCGCCAACGCCCAGGCCCACTCGGCGGGTTCGGCACGCCGGGTGGAGTGCGCGTGCAGCACGCCGTCCGAGTCGGCGCGCACCAGCCCTTCGTGGGGAGCCAGTTCGCACTTCTCGTGCCGGCAGATGGTGAACTCGACGGCGCGCAGAGCGGGGTTGGCACGCAGCAGTTCGACTCCGGCCGCGAAGTTCTCGGCGGCGGGGTCCTTCTTCTTCGGCTGCTCCTTGCGGGCGGCGGCTCGGCTCATCGCCTGGCCTCCACCAGCCGGGGCATGTCCCGGGCCGCCTCGATCAGGAACCAGGCGGGCAGCACCGGGTTGCCGTCGGGGTCGGAGGCGATGACGGTCTGGGCGACCTCGACGGAGATCTCGGCCAGTTGCACCAGCAGCGACTTGGCTCGGTACGCGGTCTGCCGGCCGTTCGCCGACATGTGCTCCTTGTCGGCGGGCAGTTCCTTGACCAGCCGTCCCCGGAACGACTCGGCCAGGTAGTACAGCAGGTCGCGGTCCTCGATCCGGTTCGGCCACCCCGCGTCCCCCTTCAGGATCGCCTCGATCCCGAACCGGCTGCGCACGATCTTGACGTATCCGCAGAAGGCGGTGGCGTGGGCGGGCGTCAGCGTGCCGTGCGCCAGGACCTTCAGCGTCTCCTCGTCCAGCTCGCGCCCGAAGGAGTGCAGGGCGTCGGAGAGCATGTGCCAGGAGCGCGGCGTGGAGAACGGCTCCTCGGTCTTCGGCGGCTTGGACCACAGGTGGTCGGGCCGGTCGGTGAGGTGGTCCAGGATCCACGGGTGGATGCCGTTGCCCGCGGCCCACGCGAGCCAGTCGTGCGCCGAGGCCTCCAGATGGACGTGGGCCAGCCGGTTGACGAGCGCGGAGGCGATGGGCCGGGCGAGGGCGTTGTCGGTGGCCCGGTTGCCGGCACCGATCACGATCGACCCCTTGGGCAGCTCGTAGTTCCCGATGCGCCGGTCGAGGATCAGCGAGTAGAACGCCTTCTGCACATCAGGGGTGGCCGCGTTCAGCTCGTCCAGGAACAGGCAGTACGGCTCGTCCCGGGCGATCGACTCGGGCGGACAGAAGACGGATCGCCCGTCCCGGATCTGCGGCACGCCGATCAGGTCCTCGGGCGCGAGCTGCGTACCCAGCAGACTCACGCACTCCAGCCCGAGCGACTCGGCGAACTCCCGCACCAGCGAGGACTTCCCGATCCCGGGCGCGCCCCAGATGAAGACGGGCCGCACGGTGGCGAGCCCGAGGAGGAGTTCGGGGATACGAGAGGGGGTGACGGTCACGGCTGCCTGCAAGAGGCTGCTCCTTGGGAGTGTTCGAGAGATTTGCGACCCGAACAGTGTGAGCCGGGGCCATGACGAACGCAGCTGAATTTCCAGGAGCCTCGCCTGCAGCGCCCCTTCAGGGGCGCGGGGCTGTGTCAATTTGCGGCTCCGCCGCGTGGGCGCGACCAGCCCCCACCGGCCCGCGGTGAACGAACTACGCGGCCCTCTCCTCCTCCGCAGACAACGGAACCTGCGGCCCGTCCGCCTCCCGAAGCCACCGCCGCAGCACCCGATGCACGGCCTCGGCCCCCACGAGCTCCTCTCTTTCCCCTACCGGTTCGGAAACGCAGACCGGCGACAGGAGGAACGGCCGCCCCTGCGCGCCTCCCAGCCCTCCGTGCGACCCGATCTGCTCCTCGAACGCGAGCACCTCGCCGCTCTCCGGGTCGTACCACGAGTTCACCATGATGTCGGCGGTGTGCGGAAAGGAGTGCGTCCGCCGCACGGCATCGGCGGCGCCCGCCCCGAACACGGCCAGCGGCCCCGCAGGGCCGTCGAGCCGGTCGAGCGGGATCTCCGCGCCGTACGCGCCGAGCACCACCCCGCCGTGCTCCTCGCTGCGGACCAGCAGGAACCCGATGCCGGGATGGTTGGCGAGGGTGGTGAGCAGCGCCGGGTGGCGGGCGTCCAGCTCCTCCTTGGTCATGCGGTGCGGCACGTCCGGGAAGGAGACCAGCCCGAGGTTGCCGGAGGCGAGCACGATCGGCTCCGAGCGCCGGGTCGGCCGGTGCCTCTCGCCGCGCTCCTCGACGGGCCTGCGCAGCGCCGCGCGGACGGCGGCCCGCGCCTCCGTGCCGCTGTGAGTGTGCTCGGCGCGCCGCGGCACGTGCAGTCCGCACCCGGCCCGGACCAGGTCGCCGAGGCTGAGGCCGTAGCGGGTGTGGAAGGTCTCGCCGGGGCTCTGGCCGTGGTCGGAGAGGACGACGATCCGGTACTGCCGGGGGGCGTGCTCCGCGGCCTTCTCGATCAGGGCGAGGGCGCGGTCCAGGCGTTGCAGCACCTTCTCGGCGTCACGGCTGTGCGGGCCGGAGTGGTGGGCGACCTCGTCGTAGGCGACCAGGTCGGCGTAGACGGCGCTGCGCCCGACGAGCAGGTCGCCCATGACCGCGGCGACCACGACGTCGCGTTCGACGACGGTCGCGAAGGCGCGGACGAAGGGGTAGAGGCCGCCGCGTCTGACGCGCGGGCGCTGCCTGCGGAGCCGGGCCGTGGCGGACTGGCCGATCTCGCGGGCGACCTCGGCGAAGAAGGAGAGTGCGGTGCGGACGGCGTTGGCGGGGTCGGAGAAGTACGCGAAGTAGCCGGCGCGGGAACGGTTCTCCCGGCCGCGGCGGCGGGCGGCTATCGACAGGACGAGGGCCTGTTCGTCGGCGCCGCCGCTGAAGAGGTTGCCGCGGCTGGCGCCGTCCAGGGTGAGCAGCCCCCCGTCGGCGGTGCGCTCGATCGCCCGGCGCTGGAGTTCGGCGGCGCTGGTCGGCCGGTTGCAGACCATCACCTCCCGGTGCTCCTTCTCGTACCAGCGGAAGGCGGGGACGTCGAAATTGGAGCCGTGCAGGATGCCGAGCTGGCTGGCACCGGTCTGGCTGGACCAGTCGGTGCGCCAGGGGGTGAGCCGGTGGGTGGGCTGCTGTTCCGCGGCGCCCAGCCAGCCGGCCACGGTCGGCATCAGGCCCTTGGCGACCGCGGCGGTGAGGACGTCGTGGCCGACCCCGTCGAGCTGGAGGAAGACGGTGCCGGGGGTGGCCGGGCAGGGCGGGTGGGATCTGCGGCGGCGGGTGGCGAGGCGGGAGAGCCGACGGCGGTAGGCGTCGTCGTCGCGGACGGCGAGGGCACCGCCGGTGGCGGAGGCGACGGCGGACATCACGGCGGCCACGATCACGGCGGTCTCCGGCGCCGCCTCGCTCTGCCCGGAGGGGTTGATGCGCAGGGCGACGAGGAGGAGGGAGCCGTTGAGGAAGAAGACGAGCAGGCCGAGGACGAGGGCGGGCACGAGCAGCAGGAGCCGTACGAGGAGGGGCCAGACCACGGCCGAGAGCACACCGAAGGCGCCGGCGCCGAGGGCCGCGGTCACGGCGATGCGGGTGGCGCTGTCACCGTCGGCGGACTGGAGCTGGAAGTCGGGCAGGATGCCGGCGAGGACCAGCATGGTGACGGTGGAGACCGCCCACACCGTGACGCTCCGTCCGACCTGGCTGACGACCCGCCGCCACCGCACGCCCCACCGACCTCACGTCCGCGACCCGCGCCGGCCGCGGGTCTGCCGCCGTCCACACTGTCACACGGCTGTGCGCCGGATGCGGGTGAGCGTCGATCAGTGCGGGCGATCAGTGCGGGCGGGCGGGGGCCCTACCTGCCGTCGTAGCCCGCCGTCGGCATCGACAGGCGGCGGTGGACCATGGCCTTCATCCGGGCGTCGTAGCGGGGTTCCGCGCAGCCCACCGTCTCCACCCGGACCCCGCGTCTCGCGCACTCCGCCATGAAGTCCTCGACCGACGAGAGCGCGCTCTCCAGGACCCGTCTGCTCGGGGCGACGAAGACGTCGAGGCCCGGGCGGACGCCCGTCCACAGGGCGCTGTGGTCGTGGCGCAGGCCGCGGACCAGGAGTTCGCGGGCGATGACGTATCCGTGTTCCACGGCCCAGCGCGCGCACATCGCGTGCTGGCTGCGGGAGTCGACCAGGAAGGGGTCGATCTCCAGTTCCTCCAGGGGCGTCAGACTCGCGATCGCGGTCACCCGCACCGGCACGAGCCCGACGGAGGCACCCCGCACCTGTCCCATGGCGTCCCCCCTCACCTCCGGGTTTCGCCGCCGACCCTACTCCTGCACGTAGGCTTCGGGGAGTCGCGCGAAGGAGGCAAAGAGGTGCCGGTGGAGATCACCTGGTGGGGTCACGCCACCTGCACGATCGAGGATTCGGGCATACGTCTGCTCACCGATCCTCTGTTCGCGCGCCGGCTCGCGCACCTGCGCCGCCGCCGGGGTGCCCCGCCGCCGCCCGAGGCCCGTCACGCGGACCTCGCGCTCGTCTCCCACCTGCACGCGGACCATCTGCACGTGCCCTCGCTCGCCGGGCTCGCCCCGGGCACGCGCCTGCTCGTGCCCCGGGGCGCACCACGGGCGGTCCCCGCGCTCCGTCGGCTCCGTCAGCTGCGGATCACCGAGGTGGACGTCGGCGACGAGATATCCGTCGGCCCCCTCGTCGTACGAGCCGTACCCGCGCGGCACGACGGGCGTCGGCTGCCGGTCGGCCCGCACCGCTCCCCCGCCCTCGGATACGTCGTCGAGGGTGCGGCGCGGACGTACTTCGCCGGGGACACCGGGCTGTTCGACGAGATGGCCGAGGCGGTCGGGCCGGTGGACGTGGCCCTGCTGCCGGTCGGCGGGTGGGGGCCGCACCTCGGCGAGGGGCATCTGGACGCCGGCCGGGCGGCGCGGGCGCTGGCGCTGCTGTCGCCGCGCAGTGCGGTGCCGGTGCACTACGGAACGTACTGGCCGATCGGCATGGACGCGGTGCGCCCGCACGAATTCCATGCGCCGGGCGAGGAGTTCGTGCGCCTGGCCGCCGAGTACGCGCCGCAGGTGGCGGTGCACAGGCTCGGCCACGGGGAGAGCGTGCGGCTGGAGGTCGCGCGGTGAGACTGCTGGTGGTCCTGGCGGCCGCCGCCGGCTCCACGGCGGCGACCTCCACCTCTACCGAGTCCGCGCAGCAGGCGATCGGGTATCCGACGCTGTTCCTGCTGGTGCTGATCGGGGCGTTGGTGCCGGTGGTGCCGACGGGGGCGCTGGTGAGTTCGGCGGCGGTGGTGGCGTTCCATCAGACGGCGCCGTTCGCGCTGGCACTGGTGTTCGTGACGGCGTCGCTGGCGGCGTTCCTGGGGGATGCGGCGCTGTACTGGCTGGGGCGGCGCGGGATGGGGTCGAAGAACGGGTCGCGGTGGCTGGCGGCGATACGGGCGCGGGCGCCCGAGGAGCGGCTGGAGCAGGCGCAGGGGAAGTTGGCCGAGCACGGGGTTGCCGTGCTGGTGTTGTCACGGCTGGTGCCGGCCGGGCGCATCCCGGTGATGCTGGCCTGTCTGCTGGCCGACTGGCCGTTGCGCCGGTTCGCGCGGGGGAATGCGCCGGCCTGTCTGGCGTGGGCGATGACGTATCAGGTGATCGGGATTCTGGGTGGGTCGTTGTTTCCGGAGCCGTGGGAAGGGGTGGTGGCAGCGGTGGGGCTGACCGTGGTCATCGGTGTGGCGCCGAGTGTGGTGCGCCGGGTTCGATCTGCTGGGTGACGGTACGTTGCGGGGCGCGGGTGCGTCGTGGCTAGTCGCGCAGTTCCCCGCGCCCCTGAAGGGGCGCTCTAGTCGAGGGCGCTTTGGACTGAAGTCCGCTCCAGAACCCTTGAACCTCCCACCGGCAGGTCCCACAGATCCTCCCGCTCCCGCCTCGCCTGCTCCCAAGCCGCCCGTACGCGCGTCAGCGGCTCAAGGACCGGCTCTGCCGAGAGGATGAAGGTGCCCCAGTGCATGGGGGCCATGCGCCTCGCGCCCAGGTCATCCGTCGCCCGTACCGCCTCCTCCGGGTCCAGGTGGACGTCGCTGAGCCACCAGCGGGGGTCGTAGGCGCCGATGGGCATCAGGGCGAGGTCGATGCCGGGGTAGCGGCGGCCGATGCGGGAGAACCAGTGGCCGTAGCCCGTGTCGCCGGCGAAGTAGACGCGTCCGCCGTCGGGGGCGGTGAGGACCCAGCCGCCCCAGAGGCTGTGACAGGTGTCGGTGAGGGTGCGCTTGGACCAGTGGTGGGCGGGGACGAAGTCGAAACGGACCCCGGACAGTTCGGCCGCCTCCCACCAGTCCAGCTCGGTGACGGTGGTGAAACGGCGGCGCCGGAACCAGCGGCCGAGCCCGGCCGGCACGAACACCGGGGTGTCGCGCGGGAGGCGGCGCAGGGTGGGGGCGTCCAGGTGGTCGTAGTGGTTGTGGCTGATGACGACCGCGTCGACGCGCGGCAGGGTCTCCCAGGGGACGCCGACCGGGGTGACGCGGGCGGGCGTGCCGAGGATACGGCGGGACCACACCGGGTCGGTGAGGACGGTCAGGCCGCCGATCCGGAGGACCCAACTGGCGTGTCCCGCCCAGGTGACGGAGACGGTGCCGGCGTCCGCGCGGGGCAGCGGGCCGGGTTCGAAGGGCAGCCGGCGGACGTCGGCGAGGCCCTCGCGGCCGGGGCGGACGGAGCCCTCGCGGGCGAACCGGGCCATGGCCTTGAGGCCGGGCAGCGGGGCGGTCAGGCGGTCGTGGAAGGTCCGCGGCCAGACCCGGAGTTCGCCCAGCGGGCGGGGTTCGGCGAGCGGGGGAAACGGGGGCGCGCAGGGAGTCGGGGCCGTGGAGGTACCGGCTTCTCCGGTCGTCGTGGCAGGCGTCGTGAGGACAGTCGTCGTGGTGGCAGGCGTTGTGGTGGCAGTCGTCGTCGCGGACCCTGACTCATGCGTCTGCTGCGTCATCGAGGAGGCTCCCATCGCTGAGCGTCGTCGCGGAGATCGTCGAGTACGGACCTCAAGGACATCAACGCGCGTTGCACGTGTGGCAGTTCCAACGGTGCGGGTGACGTGAGGCATTCCAGGCGTTCCGCATCGGTGCCGCCCAGCAGCGGCCCGGTGGCGAGCCGGACGCGCAGCGCGCCGAGGTCGTCGCCGAAGCGGTGGCCGCCGGGTGCGGGCAGGCCGAGCCGGGCGGTCAGGAAGTCCTCCAACTCCTGTGCGTCGCCGACCCCGTGGGTGCCGAGCGCGGCGCGCAGCGGCTCCAGGTCGGCGTAGAGGTGACGGCCGGCCTGCGGGGGCCGGGCCAGGGCGCCGCCGGCGACGACCGCGGTGTGCGCGGCGGCGGCCACGCGCGCGTGCAGCCGTACGCCGGCCTCCCGGCGGGCGGTGACGGGTCCGGGCTCGTCGAGCGCGTAGCGCGCGGCGACCGCTACCGGTCCGGCGAGGCGGGCGCCCAGCGCGGTGAGGATGTCGAGCACGCGCGCGTGCAGGGCCGCACCGGTGGCGCCCTCGGGGAACCGGGCGACGGCGGCGGGCCAGCCGGCCGGCAGCAGGGCGCCGGCCAGGTCGGTGACGACGGTGACCCGGTCCGGGAGCATCTCGGCGGGGCTGAGCAGCACGGTGGCGTCCGGGGCGTGCAGGGTGTCGCGCCAGGTCTCGTCGCTGACCAGGTGCAGTCCCGCGCCGGTCGCGGCCTCCACGGTCTCGTGCAGCAGTTCGGGCGGGGCGACGGTGGCGGTGGGATCGTCGGCGACGGAGAGCACGAGCAGCCGGGGGTCGCCGCCCTCGTCCCGGACCCGGCGCACGGTCTCCAGCAGCGCGTACGGGTCGGGCGCGCCGCCGGACTCGGCCGGGGTGGCCACGTGGAAGACGGGCCGGCCGAGGAGTCTGGCGTACGGCGCCCACCAGGCGGCGCAGGGGCGCGGCACCAGGACGTCACCGCCGAGCGCTGCGGTGAGCGCCAGCAGCAGGGCGGGGGCACCGGGGCCTGCGGTCACCCGGTCGGGCGGGGCGGGCAGTCCGCGGCGTTCCCAGTAGCCGCAGGCCGCGTCCAGCAGCGCCGGCCCGCCGCCGACGGGCTCCTCCGCGCCCCGGTTCGCCGCGGCGGCCAGGACGGCGGCGAGCTCGGGCAGGACGGGCAGCCCGTCGTCGGGGAAGGGCGGCCCGTAGCGGACGGGTCCGTGACCCTCGGGCGCCGCCGGCCCGCTCTCCTCCGGGGAGGTGCCGTTCGCCGGCCGGTGGCCCCCGGGATCCGTCCGCCGCATGTCCGCCTCCGCGCAGTCCGTGGTGCCGTGTGCTGTCCGGTCCGGGCCGGGCCGTGCTCCGTCGTCGGGTGGTGCGTACGGTGCCGGAGTGTTCGCCCGGGGTACCCGGTGGCGGTCCGGTCACCCGTCCGCGCCGGACCTCCCGCCCCACAGCCGGTACGGCCTGCCGCCGCACACCCGGTAGGCGGCACCGCAGCAGGCGGCCGCGATCAGCATCCCGCCCGCGACCAGCGCCGGTACGGACGTGTTGTAGGCGCCCCCGTCCCCTGCCTCCACCCCGTGCTGCACTCCCGTCACCGCACAGGAGCCGTCACCGCCGTGCGCCCCGCCGCACTCCTGCCGGTCGCCGCCACCGCACGACTGCTGTCCCCCGGCGCAGGGCCGCTCGCCGTTCCCCCGGGGGACGTCACCGCCCTCGCCCCGAGGATCCACGGCATGCCCGTCACCGCGGGCGGCCGAGCCGTCGTCACCACGGGGGGTCATTCCGTCGTCCCCACGCGGGGCGCCTCCGTCGTCCCCGCGGACAGCCGTGCCCTCGTCACCGCGAGGAGCCGTGCCCTCGTCACCGCGGGAGGCCGCACCGACGTCCCCGCGCGGGGCGCCTCCGTCGTCCCCGCGGACAGCCGTGCCCTCGTCACCGCGAGGAGCCGTGCCCTCGTCACCGCGGGGGGTCATTCCGTCGTCCCCGCGCGGGGCGCCTCCGTCGTCCCCACGGGCCGCCGTGCCCTCGTCACCGCGAGTGAACATGCCGTCGTCGCCGCGCGAGTCCGTTCCGTAGTCCCCGACCCCGCCGGTGACCGTGCCGTCGTCGCCGTGAGCGACCGTTCCTCCGTCCCCCTGGGACGCCGTGCCCCCGCCGACCTGCGGCATGGCGCCACCGCCGCCCTGCAGAACCGTGCCGACGTCGCTCACCGAAGCCGCGCCGCCGCCGCCCACCGAAGCCGCGCCGCCGCCCACCGAAGCGGTGCCGCCGCCCGTGAAAGCCGTGCCGCTGTCGCCCACGGGAGCCGTGCCGGCGTCGTCCCGGGCGACCGCCAGGTGCGTGCTCCAGGGGCGCGCCCGCGCTCCGCTCGCCGCCGGGCAGGTCCCGTCGACGGTCCGGGTGCCGGCGCGCCCGTCACCCGCCGCGGCCCCGGCCACGTCACCCGCCGCCGCGTCCCCCTCCGTGTAACTCGCTGGTTTGTCCCCGGAGACGACCTGCGCGGTGCCCCGGTAGACGAGCCCGCCGCCCTGGTCGACCCTGGCCAGCCGCACGGTGCGCCCGGCGAACGCCGACGACGTGGCGTCGATGGCCGAGGGGGCCTGCCCAGCGCCCCGCCCGTCGGCCTTGTCGCAGGTCACGGAGACGATGACGGTGGCGCCGGGCCGGGCGCTGCCGGGGCTGACCTCGGCGGCGGGGCCAGCGGCCGCGACGGCCGTACCGGTGGCGCCGAACGCGGCACCCGTCAGGACGGCGACGGACAGGGCGCGAACGGTGCGGCGCATGGGCGGAGCTCCTTGCACGGACGACTCGGAGGCACGGGGCCCGTACCCCCGCAGCCATCACAGCCCGCCCCACGCCCCGCCGCGCGCGGCCGGACCCCATTCGCAGGACATGCGCCCTCTTTCGAGTGACGCCATGGTTCGGGTCCGGTGAGGCGGGAACCGCGCCGGGCAAGGCGGAGACCACCACCGGCGGACGAGATGGTCGGCGAGACGTCGGCGGAGTCGTTCGGTGCTGCGGTGCTTGCTCCGGTACTGCGGCCTCAGCTCGCGGAGGCGCCCGGCGCGGCCGTCTCGGCGCAGTTCCGCTCGCGGGCGCCCTCCCGGGTCCGGCCGGCGGCGACGAGACGGCGCGGATGACGTCGCAGGTACTCGCCCTCCAGCTGGGCCATGCGCTCGTTGTGGGCCCGCAGCGCGTCGTTCGAGCCGTACAGCAGGGTGTCGTGGCGCGTCCGGTGGATGGTCTCCAGCTCCTTCATGAGCTGCTGGTCGTCCAGCCGGCTGGGGTCGACTCCGGTCATGGTGGTACCCCGCTCGTCGTGTGGGTCCCGGCGGTCCGGATTCCTGCCTCCACTGTACGAACATCCGGGCGTACGGGCCTCCCTACGAGGCCTCGCTGCCGCGCCTGTCTACCGCGCCCGCTCCACCCGGCGCTCGTCCCACACCGGCTCCGGGGTCTCACGGACCCGGCCGTCGCTGCCGAAGACCAGGTAGCGGTCGAAGGAGCGGGCGAACCAGCGGTCGTGGGTGACGGCGAGCACCGTGCCGTCGAACGCCTCCAGACCCTCCTGGAGGGCCTCGGCGGACTCCAGGTCGAGGTTGTCGGTCGGCTCGTCCAGGAGCAGTGCTGTCACGCCCTGCAGTTCCAGCAGGAGGATCTGGAACCGGGCCTGCTGGCCGCCCGACAGCCGATCGAAGTTCTGTTCGGACTGCTGGGTGAGTTCGTAGCGGCGCAGCCGGGACATCGCCGCGCCGCGGTCCTGGGAGTGCTCCGTCCACAGGATGTCCAGCAGCGTGCGGCCCTCCAGTTCGGGGTGGGCGTGGGTCTGCGCGAAGTGCCCGGGCACCACCCGCGCGCCCAGCTTCCACGCCCCCGTGTGCGCCACGTCCTCGCCGGCCAGCAGCCGCAGGAAGTGCGACTTGCCGGAGCCGTTGGAGCCGAGGACGGCGACCCGTTCGCCGTAGAAGACCTCCAGGTCGAAGGGTTTCATCAGGCCGGTGAGTTCGAGCTGCGCGCAGGTGACGGCGCGTACGCCGGTACGGCCGCCCTTGATGCGCATCCTGATGTCCTGCTCGCGCGGCGGCTCGGGCGGCGGGCCGGCCTCCTCGAACTTGCGCAGGCGGGTCTGGGCGGCCGCGTACCGGGACGCCAGCTCGTGGGAGATGGAGGCGGCCTGACGGAGACTCAGCACCAGTTTCTTCAGCTGGGCGTGCTTCTCGTCCCAGCGGCGGCGCAACTCCTCGAAGCGGGCGAAGCGTTCGCGCCGGGCCTCGTGGTAGGTGGCGAAGCCGCCGCCGTGCACCCAGGCGTCGGCGCCGGTCGGCGAGGGCTCCACGGAGATGATCTTCTCGGCGGAGCGGGCGAGGAGTTCGCGGTCGTGGGAGACGAACAGGACCGTCTTGCGGGTCTCCTTCAGCTGCTGTTCCAGCCAGCGTTTGCCGGGCACGTCCAGGTAGTTGTCCGGCTCGTCGAGCAGCAGCACCTGGTCGGTGCCCCGGAACAGCGCCTCCAGCACCAGCCTCTTCTGCTCACCGCCGGAGAGGGTGCGCACCTGCCGCCACTGGGCCTTCTCGTACGGCACCCCGAGCGCGGCCGTGGTGCACATGTCCCAGAGGGTCTCGTGCTCGTACCCGCGCACCTCGGCCCAGTCGGCGAGGGCCTGCGCGTACCGCAGCTGGGCCGCCTCGTCGTCGACGGTCATGATGCCGTGCTCGGCCCGGTCGACGGTCTGCGCGGCCTCCCGGATCCCGGGCGGTGCGACGGACACCAGCAGGTCACGCACGGTCGTCTCGTCCCGTACGGAACCCACGAACTGGCGCATCACCCCGAGACCGCCGCTCACGGTCACCGTCCCGCCGTGCGGTTTCAGCTCGCCGGAGATCAGCCGCAGGAGGGTGGTCTTGCCGGCGCCGTTGGGTCCGACGAGGGCGACGACGGCCCCCTCGCCCACCCGGAACGACACATCGCCGAGCAGCGCCCTCCCGTCGGGGAGGTAGTACTCGAGATGCGCGGCTTCCAGATGTCCCATGGTCAGGGATTCTGCGGGGCGCCCCCGACCTGGGGCAAACCGTTATCTGCCCGACGTCTTCGGCCGCGGGCCCGGTGCGGGCTGGTCGCGCAGTTCCCCGCGCCCCTGTAGGGGCGCCACCGCAACGCGCCCCAAAGGGGCGCGGGGAACTGCGCGAGCAACCACGACGCACCCGCAGCCGAACACGTCGGCGCCCCTACTCCGCGGCGGACTCCAACGGCTGCCCCGCAGGCTCCACCACCGCCCCCTCCCAGGACACGGCCTTCCAGCCGTCGGCCGGGGAGCCCTCCAGGATCACCACGCCCGTGTTCTCGAGGGGGCGGGAGGCCGCATAGGGGACGTCGACGTTGCCGGCGCGGGCCGCCGTCCAGAGGCGGATCGCGGCGCCGTGGCTGATCACGGCGACCGTCCCGGCGCCGCTCGCGGCGGCCTCGGCGATCACGGCGTCGTAGCGGCCCAGGACCTCGTCCCCGGTCTCCCCGCCGGGCATGCGCAGCGCGGTGTCCCCGGCCGCCCAGGCGAACACGGTCCGCATGTACTCCTCGCCCCGCTCGGAGTAGCCGGGCAGCAGCTCCAGGTCGCCGGCGGAGACCTCCCGGATGCCGTCGCGGACGACCGGGTCGAGACCGCGGGCGGCGGCCAGCGGGGCGGCGGTGAGCTGGGTGCGGATGAGGGTGGAGACGTAGAGGGCCGCGATGTCCTCGCCGGCGAGAGCCCCGGGGAGGGCCTCCGCCTGCTGCTCGCCGAGGTCGGTCAGACCGGGACCCGGTACCGCGGTGTCGAGCAGGAAGTCGACGTTGGTCGGGGTCTGCCCGTGACGTATGAGGAGCAGGCGCATCCAGGGTTCCTCTCACTCGACCGCACCGCGTGCCGGCAGGAAAGTGCCACTTCAGGGTAACCGCACCCGCATGAGCCCAGACGTCGACCTCACCGTCCCGAAGCCCGGCCGGCACGCGCTGCGCGACCGGTTGCTCGCCCTCGACTGCCGGCTGTTCGAGACGGCCGCCGCACGGAACTGGCCGTTCGCCGAGCCGGTGCTGCCCCGGCTGAGCCGGAGCGCCAACCACGGAGTGCTGTGGTTCGCGGCGGCGGCCGCGGTGGCCGCGTCCCGCACGCCCCGGGCCCGCCGGGCCGCCGCCCGCGGCCTGGCCTCGCTCGGCCTGGCCTCCCTGACCATCAACACCCTCGGCAAGCGCTCGGTGCGCCGCCCCCGCCCGCTGCTCGACCCGGTGCCCGCGGTACGGCACCTGAAGCGGCAGCCGATCACCACCTCGTTCCCCTCCGGGCACGCCGCGTCGGCGGCCGCCTTCGCGACCGGGGTCGCCCTGGAGTCCCCGGCATGGGGCGCGGTGGTGGCGCCGGTGGCGTTCTCCGTCGCCGTGTCCCGGGTGTACACGGGCGTGCACTTCCCGAGCGACGTGCTCGCGGGTGCGGCGCTGGGCGCCGGCGCCGCGTTCGCCGTACGAGCGCTGGTGCCGACCCGGGCACAGACCGGCCCGCCGCCCCGACCGCGCGCCCAGGCCCCGGCGCTGCCCGGCGGGGCCGGTCTGGTGGTGGTGGCCAACCGGGCCTCCGGCAGCGCCGACCGGATACGGGTGCTGCGCCACGAGTTGCCGGAGGCGGAGCTGGTGGAGTGCGAACCGGACGAGGTGAAGGCCGAGTTGGCGAAGGCGGCGGCGCGGGCGCGGGCGCTCGGGGTGTGCGGCGGCGACGGCACCGTGAACGCGGCGGCCCGTATCGCCCTGCGCCACGGGCTGCCGCTCGCGGTGCTGCCCGGCGGCACCCTCAACCACTTCGCCCACGACCTGAGTGTGGAGGACGGCCGGGACCTCGGCCGGGCGGTGCGCGAGGGCGAGGCGGTCCGGGTGGACGTCGGCCGCTTCACCTCCGGCGACCGGGAGGGCGTCTTCCTCAACACGCTGAGCCTGGGCGTCTATCCGGAGCTGGTCCGGGAGCGGGAACGCTGGTCGCACCGCATCGGCGCCTGGCCCGCCGAGGTGCTGGCCGTGCTGCGCGTGCTGCGCACGGACCGGCATCCGCTCCGGGTCGAACTGCGGGGCGAGACCCACCCGTTGTGGCTGCTGTTCGTCGGCAACTGCCTCTACCACCGACTGGCTCTGACCCCGGGCCGCCGCACCGACCTGGCGGACGGGCAGCTCGACGTACGCGTGGTGCACGGCGGCCGGCACCCCACGCTCCGCCTGCTCTCAGCCGCCCTCGCCGGCCCGCTCACCCGATCCCCCGCCCACGCCGAGGCCCGGGTGAGCCGGCTGCGCCTGACCGGCATCGCGGCCGGCACACCGCTCGCGTACGACGGCGAAGTCACCGATGTGGCGGGCGAGATGACCGTGGAGAAGCTGCCGGAGGCACTGACCGTGTACCGGCCGCTGCCCTGACACGCCGAACCCTTCATGACGAACCGTCAGTCCATATCGCAAAACGCGGGTCTCATCATTCGGCACGCGGGCGTAGCGTTGCGGATACCGCGAGGCGGGGTCGTCCGGCCCCGTCCGCCGGTGTGACGCGAAGGGGTCGAGCCATGTCGAAGCCGCAGGAGACCGCTGTCTACACGCACGGGCACCACGAGTCGGTGCTCCGTTCCCACACCTCGCGAACCGTCGCCAACTCGGCCGCGTATCTGGCGGGTTCGCTCAAGCCCCACATGAAGATCCTGGACATCGGCTGCGGCCCCGGCACCATCACCGCCGACCTGGCCGCGCTGGTGCCCGACGGCCATGTCACCGGCGTCGACCACGCGCCGGGCATCCTGGAGCAGGCCCGGGCGACCGCCGCCGGGCGCGGACTGACGAATGTGGACTTCGCGGTCGCCGACGTCCACGCGCTGGACTACCCGGACGACACGTTCTGCGTGGTCCACGCCCACCAGGTGCTCCAGCACGTGGGCGACCCGGTGCAGGCGCTGCGCGAGATGCGCCGGGTCACCAAGCCCGGCGGCTTCATCGCCGCACGCGACGGGGACTACGCGGCGATGACCTGGTATCCGGCGGTGCCGGGGCTGGACGACTGGCTGGAGCTGTACCGGCGGGTGGCCCGCGCCAACGGGGGCGAGCCGGACGCCGGGCGGCGGCTGAGGTCATGGGCACTGACGGCGGGACTCACCGACATCACGGCCACCTCCGGCACCTGGACGTACAGCACGGCCGAGGAGCGGGCCTGGTGGGGCGGGCTGTGGGCGGACCGCACGGTCGCCTCGTCCTACGCCGGGCTGGCCGTCGCGGGCGGCCACGCGACCACGGAGCAGCTGGAGGCGATCGCGGCGGCCTGGCGGGAGTGGGCGGGGCAGGAGGACGGCTGGTTCGCCGTACTGCACGGAGAAATTCTCTGCCGCAAGTGAGCCTGATCCGCGGATTTCGGGAAACCAGCTTTGCAGGAGGTTCACACCATGGTTCCCATCCTGCTGGTACTGCTTCTGGTGCTGATTCTCTTCGGTGCCGGATTCGCAGTGAAACTGCTCTGGTGGATCGCGCTCGTCATGCTCGTGCTGTGGCTCCTCGGATTCCTGGTGCGCGGCACGACCGGCGCCGGCGGCAGGGGCCGCTGGTACCGGTGGTGACACCACCGGCCGACGGGGCCGGAATCAGCCACGCGCGGCCGGCCCCGTCGGCTCGGCGGTCGGTTCCGTGAAGGAATAGGCCGCCCACGGCCCGCTGAGCTCCACCCGTATTTCCGGTGCCATGTCCTTCGTGCGGTCGAGCAGTTCGACGAATTCCTCGGAATCCGCGCGCGGCACCAGATAGGCAGCGTCGAGCAGTCTCTGTACGGACGTCCCGAAAAGCCTGGAATCCTCGGCGCGCCCGGAAAGCCGCTCGTGCAGAATACGGGCGAATTCCTCGCCGGCCCGCGCCGCCTTCTCGGGCGGGTCGACGGGGCTGTACACCCGCACACCCCACTCGACCCGTCCTTCGAGCCGGTCGAGGGTCTGCAGGAAGTAGGTCTCGCGGGCCTCCATCATGGTCCGGACGCCGCTGTCGTCCCGGAAGACCGTGGCCGGCCCGAGCGGCAGCGGTGTGGTGACCGTGGTGAGCGCGTCGATCACGCCCTGGTGGGCACGGGCGGTCGCGGCCAGCCACTCCGGGTCCTCCAGATGGTCCCGCAGCGGCTCGTCGGCGAAGTCCCCCTCCGGGACGGTGCTGACGACGGCGACCAGGCCATGGTGTCTGAGGAGTCCCGGCGGGGCGCCGGCCACGCCGGTGAGCTGGGCCTGCAGGGCCGCCGCGAACGGACGGCAGACGGCGTACACGTACCGGAGTCCGCCCTGTGCTGTCATCTGTCCTCCTCCTGACCCTTCCTCCTGACCCTTCTCCCGGGCCTTCTCCTGACCCTTCTCCCGGCCCTCCTCATAGTCTCCGCCCGGCACCGAGCGCGGCCGGAGTCCGCGGCTCAGCGCACGACCGCCTCCCCGACCAGCAGCCGCCCGGCCGACGCGATCGCATCGGCGTCGATCCCGGCGGCGTGCAGCTGCTGATCGGGCGCGGCCGAACCCGGCATGGTGCGCACGCCGAGCCGGACCAGCCGCGGTACGGGCCTGCCGTCGGCGAACGCCTCCGCGACCGCGTCGCCGAGCCCGCCCTCCTCGTGGTGGTCCTCGACGGTGAGCAGACAACCGGTCTCCTCGGCGGCGCGGCGCAGCGTCCGCCGGTCGACGGGCTTGACGGAGTACAGGTCGACGACCCGGATCCGGATGCCGTCCTCGGCGAGCAGGTCGGCGGCCTTCAGCGCCTCGTGCAGGGTGACCCCGGCGGCGACCACGGTCAGCCGGTCCTCCTCGGAGGAGCGCAGCACCTTGCTGCCGCCCACCGGGAACTCCTCGTCCGGGCCGTAGATCACCGGGCTCGCGCCGCGCGAGGTGCGCAGATAGCGGATGCCGTCGAGCCCGGCCATGGCCGCGACGAGCTTGGCGGTCTGGTTGGCGTCGCACGGATAGAGCACGGTCGAGCCGTACACCGCGCGGAACATCGCCAGGTCCTCCAGGCCCATCTGGGACGGCCCGTCCTGCCCGATGGCCACGCCCGCGTGCGAGCCGACCAGGTTGATCCCGCTGCCGCTGACGGCGGCCATGCGGACGAAGTCGTAGGCCCGGGTGAGGAAGGCGGCGAAGGTGGCGGCGTACGGCACCCAGCCTCGGGTGGCCATGCCGACGGCGGCGGCCACGAGTTGCTGTTCGGCGATGTAGAACTCGAAGTAGCGGTCGGGGTGTTCCTTGCCGAAGAGCTCGGTGCGGGTGGAGTCGCCGACCTCGCCGTCCAGCGCGACGACGTCGGCGCGGGCGTGGCCGAGCGCGACGAGCGCCTTCCCGAAGGCATCGCGGGTGGGGACCTCGTCCCCCCTGTCGTAGCGCGGCAGTTCGATCGGCCCCGTGGGCACGGAGTGCAGCGCACGGGCCGCCGGCGGCTCCTGCACATGAACGTACAGGTCCCGTACCCCGCCGAGTTCGGCGATGGCCTCCTCGGCGTGCGGCAGCGGCTTGCCGTGCATGCCCTCGCGGTCCTCGACGGCGGCGACGCCCCTGCCCTTGCGGGTGCGGGCGAGGATCACGGTGGGCTGTCCGGCGGTGGCCTCGGCCTCGCCGCAGGCGCGGTCGACGGCGTCCACGTCGTGCCCGTCGATCTCCACGGTGTGCCAGCCGAAGGCCTGGAAGCGGCGGGCGTAGGCGGAGAGGTCGTGGCCGTGCCGGGTGGGTCCGCGCTGGCCGAGCCGGTTGACGTCCACGATCGCGGTGAGGTTGTCCAGGTGCTCGTACCCGGCGTGCTCGACGGCCTCCCACACGGAGCCCTCCGCCAGCTCGCTGTCCCCGCACAGCACCCAGACCCGGTAGCGGCCGTGCTCCAGCCGCTTCCCGGACAGCGCGATGCCGACACCGACCGGCAGGCCCTGGCCGAGGGAGCCGGTGGCGGTCTCCACCCACGGCAGCCGGCGCGGGGTCGGGTGCCCCTCCAGATGGCTGCCGAGCTGCCGGAAGGTGAGCAGTTCGGCGTCGTCGATGGCACCGGCCGCCTTGTAGGCGGCGTACAGCAGCGGGGAGGCGTGGCCCTTGGAGAGGACGAAGCGGTCGTTTCCGGGGTGGTCGGGCCGCTCGAAGTCGTAGCGCAGATGGCGGGCGAGCAGGACCGCCATCAGATCGGCGGCGGACATCGACGAGGTGGGATGCCCGGACTCGGCCGCGGCGGCCGCCCGCACGCTGTCCACGCGCAACTGCTGGGCGAGTTCGACGAGTTCGGCGGTGTTCATGGGGCTCCTTCCGGGGGACGGTCCGTGCCGGATCGGGGCCACCGGGGCGGCCGGTGGGGTCGGCAGGGCGATCTCGGTGCGGTCACGTTCCGGGGTCGACGCCTCACGGTGCGCCTCCAAAGACACGGCGAGATCCAGGCCGTACCAGGTAACCCTAGGCGGGGCCCTCAAACCCCGCGCGTCGAAGCGCCCCCGCGCAAGCGCACCCCTGCGCGAGCGCGCCCCACGCAAGCGCGCCCCAAGGGGCGCGGGGAACTGCGCGACCAGCCCCCACCGGCCCGCAGCTGGCAGCGACATCCTGGGCCCACCCAACCGACCCGGAAAAGCCGTACCAGGAGATCACCGGAGGTGACGCCATCCCGGCCCGCGGCAACTAGGCTCGCGGGCATGGAGATTCTGGGCGCCTCCCTGCGCATCTGCGTCGACGACATCGAAACCGCGATCCCGTTCTACGAACGCCTCTCCGGCGGCAGAGCCCAACGTTTCGAGCGTGGCGGCGTCCAGGTCGCCGCGGTCGGCTCCTTCCTTCTGATGAGCGGACCCGAGGCGGAGCTGGAGGTGCTGCGCAAGGTGGCCGCGACGATCGCGGTGAAGGACGTCGACGCGGCCCGCCGGCTGCTGGACGACCTCGGCGCCCGGATCATCGCGGGGCCGGTGGCCACGCCCGCCGGCCGCAATCTGATCGCGATGCACCCGGACGGCTCGGTGTTCGAGTACGTCGACCAGCACCAGGACTGATCAAAGGCCCTGCGGCCGCATCCGGAAGTCGTACCGGGCGGGCAGCGGCTCGTCACCGAGCCGCGCCCACAGCCGGCCGATCACCTCCGACCCCTCGCGCAGGTCGGCGACCTCGAACCCGGCGTCGAACACGGCCCGGGCCGCCGTCCGCCGGCCCTCCGCGAGGAGCAGCTCCGCCTCCAGGAGCCGGAAGCGGCCGCGCTCCCGGGTCGCGGGCAGCAGCGCCTCCCACACGGCGCGGGCGTCCGCGGCCCGCCGTACCCGCAGCAGTGCCTCGACGGCCTCGCGGCCGAGCGCCGCGCAGGCCGCGGTCCACGCCTCGCCGTCGTCGGTGGGGGTACCTCCCACGCCCTTCAGGCAGTGGGGGAGCTCCCGGCACAGGTCGTCGAAGGCGTCCGCGTACCGCTCGGCGGCCCGCTCGTGCTGCCCGTACTCCTGGTCGGCGACGGCGAGACAGCGCAGCAGCGGCCACAGGGACGGGGCGAGGGGCAGGGCCCGTTCCCAGCTGCGGACGGCCTGGGCGCGGTCGCCGGCGTGCCACTGGGCGACGCCGAGGTGGTACTCGGTGTGCGGGGTGGCGGGGGCCGTCTCCAGCATGTCCCGCCAGTGCGGGGCGACCAGGGTCGGTCCGGGCGGCCGTACCCGGCGGGGTTCGGGCAGCGTGCCGGTGCGCAGCAGCTCCCGCCAGGGAGCCTGTTCCTCGGTCAGCGTCGGCTCGGCGAACGGAGTGCCGGGCAGCTTCCAGTCGGCGCGCAGCACTTCGAGGGCGCCCCAGCCGGAGCCGGTGGCGAGGAGTTCGCCGGGTTCGGTGTCGGCGTACGGCTTCCAGGCGGCGTGGGCGGCGTCGAACTCGGCGCGCGGCAGGGCGAGTTCGAGTCGATCCTCGGTGTCCTGCGGTGCTGCCGACAGCGGGCCGTAGGCCTCCAGCCAGGAGACCTCGCTCTCCGCGTCGAGGCGGACGTGTTCGAGCTGGGTGCGGGCCAGCCCGGCCTGGATCTCGCGGTAGCCGCCGGTGCCGGGTCCGCCGAGCCACTCCTGCCAGCGCCGGCCACCGGGTCCCGAGCCCCACACGAACTGTTTCCGGCCGCGCAGTTCGTCGGTGGAGGTCTGCACCAGGCCGTGGCCTTCGGCGTCGAGTGCGGCGATCCAGCGGCGCCGCCCGTCCTGGATGTCGTAGAACCAGTCGGCCGGGTAGGGGTGTCGGGCGCCGTGCGCCGGAACGGGCACCCGGTGCAGTCGGCGCTCGGGCCCGAACTCCCAGGCCTCCTCGGCCGGGACGACGATCCGGCGGTCCTCCGGTACGGCCGTGTTGGACCACCAGTAGAGCGGCACCGGGTGTTCGTGCGGGTTGCGGACACGGACACCTGCGTACAGGAAGTCGGAGCCGTCCGGCAGCCACAGGTCGACCTGGAAGGGCAGGTCGCGCAGCCGTTCCCACTCCCACAGCCGGAGCATCTCCCCGCCGTCGGGGGCGGGGACGCGGGCCGCGTGGAGCGGGGCGCAGGAGAGGGTGGTGTGGCCGGTGGCGCCGATGTTCCACTCGATGCCGCCGGCGTACCAGGCGCCGTTGAGGGCGAGGTTGGCGGGCTGGAACACCGGGGTGCGGTGGAGGAGTTCGCGGCCGGTGGGCAGGTGGACGAGGGAGGCGACGCGGCCGCCGAGGCCGGGCAGGACGGTGGCGCGCAGCCGGTCGTTCTCGATCACGAGGGCGTCGAGCTCACGGGGCGTGCGGGCTCTGCCGTAGCCGTCGCGGACCCGTACCGGGAGGAGGCTGCGCAGCGGTTCCCAGCCGAGCTGGCGGGCCATGTCCCGCGGCAGGTCCTCCCGGTCGCGCTCGTCGACGTGGTGGATCTCTTCCAGGGGGCGGAGCGGCGGCAGCGGGTTGTCCGGGCCCAACTCCGCCGCGGGCAGGGTCAGTACCTCACGTCGGATCCTCGTCACGATCACCATGGAACCCGGCACCGGGTGAGCTGGCCAGGGGAGCTGCCGGTCAGGATTGCGCAAAGGTCGGGCGGTGCAGAGGTCAGCCGGTGGTCCGCATCTCCGCCGTGATCGCCCAGCGTTCGTGGTCCCGCCAGGCCCCGTCGATGTAGATCATGTTCGGTGAGAAGCCCTCCAGCCGGAACCCGGCACCGCGGGCGAGCGCGATGGACGCGGCGTTGCCGGGCTGGGCGTTGATCTCCAGCCGGTGCAGCCGCATCGGCCCGAAGGCGTAGTCCACGACCAGGCCCATCGCCTCGCGCATCAGCCCGCGCCCGGCGGCGTGCGCGAACACGCCGTAGCCGAGCGCACCGCACTGGAAGCCGCCCTCGACGATGTTGTTGATGTTGATGAACCCGGCGATCGTCCCGTCGTGCTCCCCGGCCCCCTTCTCGCAGACCAGGAACCCGGCCTTGCTGCGGTCCTCGATCAGCCGTCCCGCGTAGCCGGCGTAGGCCGCGTCCGTGGTGGGCGGGAACAGCCAGGGCTGGTGGAGGTCCTTGCTCTCCCGGGCCCGGGCGATGAACTCGGCTCCGTCCTCGTAGGTGAAGTGGCGGATGCCCACGCGGGGGCCCTCGGCGAGATAGTGGGAAGCGGTGTGCGGCATCCCGTCACCCTACGCGGAGCTAGCTCCGGCGCTTCATGAAATACGCCCCGCAGAGCGCGCCGATGAGCCCGGTGGCCAGCAGGGCGATCCACAGAGGTGTGGTGACCACGGGGACCAGGAACCGGATCTCGGTGGCGCGGGTGTTCTCGAAGACGAAGACCAGGCCGAGGACGCCGAGCAGCAGCACGGCGATCCTGCCGGGGGTCAGCAGCACACCGCGCCGGCCGCCGGTCCGGTCCCGCTTCGCCGAGGTCTTCGGGCTCATGCGACCAGGGTGGTCCCGGGGACGCGGCCGCGCCCGCCGGGCGCGGCCCTCCGGGTGAGCCCTCAGCGCAGCGCCGGTTCCCGCAGGGTCAGCGTGCCCGCGTCCGCGTCCAGCTCCGCGGCCACCCCGAGCGGGATGGTCAGGGCCGCCTCGCAGTGCCCGAACCCGAACTCCTCGACCACCGGCACGCCAAGCCCGCCGAGCCGGTCGGCGAGCATCGGCCGTACCTCCGCGTAGGGCCCGCACCGGTCCCAGGAGCCGAGCAGGATCCCGGCGACGCCGTCGAGCCAGCCGGACCGCAGCAGCTGGGTGATGCTCCGGTCGAGGCTGTACGGCCGCTCGCCGACGTCCTCCAGGACGAGCAGTCCGCCGCGGGCGCCGGTGTGGGTGTGCGGGGTGCCAAGGCCGGCCGCGAGCAGCCGCAGGCAGCCGCCGACGGTGACGCCCGCGGCCCGGCCGCCCACCAGCGCGGCGCCCCGGGAGGGGATGGTGCGGACCGTCTCCGGGGCGAAGAGGGTGGCCCGCAGATGGTCCTGTGCCTCGGTGCTCTTGACGAAGTCGGCGCCCGCGGCCACCGGCCCGTACAGGGTGGCGAGCCCGAGCCGGGTCGCGAACGCCTCGTGCAGCACGGTGGCGTCGCTGAAGCCGACGAACGCCTTCGGGCCGGCCGCGCGCATCGCCTCCCAGTCGAGCAGGTCGACGAGGCGCTGTGCGCCGTAGCCGCCGCGCGCGCAGAGCACCGCGGACACGGACGGGTCGCACCAGGCCTGCTGGAGGTCGGCCGCGCGGTCCGCGTCGGAGCCCGCGAGGTACCCCAGCTCGCCGTCCGTGGCGAGCACATGGGGTGCCACGACCGGGTCCAGGTCCCAGCCGCGCAGGATGTCGAGGCCCGCCTGGAGCCGCTCCTCCACCACCGGCCCGCTCGGCGCCACGACGGCCACCCGCGCTCCGGCGGAGAGCCTCGACGGCCTGGTCAGTCCGGTCACTCCAGTCGCTTCGGCCGCTTTGGTCACTTCGGTCACTTCACCAGTTCCAGCTCGGGGATTCCGGGCACGTCCAGCCCGAACACCTGAGCGTAAAGGGCGAGCTCGGACTCCAGCGCGCGGACCAGGGTGTCCGCGCGCCGGAAGCCGTGTCCCTCGCCCGCGAAGGTGAGGTAGGCGTGCGGCACCGGGCGGCCGTCGAGCCGGGCGAGGAAGCGCTCGCACTGCGCGGGCGGGCAGATCACGTCGTCCAGCCCCTGGAGCAGCAGGAAGGGCGCGGTGAGCCGGTCGGCGTGTTCGCTCGGCGACCGCTCGACGTACCGCTCGGGGACCTCGGCAAGCGGGCCGATCAGGGATTCCAGGTACTGGGACTCGAAGTCGTGGGTCTCCCCCGCGCCCCAGCTGGTGAGGTCGAGGACGGGGTAGGAGATGGTGCCGCAGGCGTAGACGTCGGTGCCGGTCAGGGAGGCGGCGGTGGTCCAGCCGCCGGCGCTGCCGCCGCGGATCGCGAGCCGGGCGCGGTCGGCGGTGCCCTCCGCGGCGAGGGCGAGCGCGACGGCCGCGCAGTCCTCGACGTCGACCACGCCCCACTGTTCGCGCAGCCGCTCCCGGTACTCCCGCCCGTATCCGGTGGAGCCGCCGTAGTTGACCTCGGCGACGCCGATGCCCCGGGAGGTGAAGTAGGCGATCGCGAGGTCGAGGACGAGCGGTGTCCTGCTGGTGGGGCCGCCGTGTGCCCAGACGACGTACGGCGGCAGCTCGCCCTCGGGGGCGGTGTGGCCGGGGTGGTGGGGCGGATAGATGTGGGCGTGCACCTCGCGGCCGCCGGGACCGGCGAAGGTGCGGACCTGCGGTTCGGGGTAGTAGGCGGGGTCGACCGGGTCCCGGTGCGGGGTGCCGGCGACGCGGGTGCGGCCGGAGGCGGTGTCGAGTTCGACGACCTCGTGGGCGGTGCGCGGGCCGGCGCCGACCGCGAGCACGCGGGTGCCGTGCACGGCGAGGGTGGCGGAGTACTCGGTCCACGGTCCGGCGGCGTCGGCGATCTCGCCGGTCTCCGGATCGAGTATCCCGAGTGCCAGCGGCCCACGGCCGTGCAGGACGGCGACGAGTCCGTTGTCCAGCGGCGCGAACCAGTTCTGGCCGAGCCGCCAGAGCGGCCCGGCGAACTCCTCCGCGCGCGGGCACAGGGGTTCGTGGTCGCGGTAGAGGTTCCACCAGCCGCTGCGGTCGCTGGTGTACAGCAGCCGGTCGTCCGCGGACCACTCCACCTGCGCGACGGCCTCCGCCGGACCGCCGGCCACGGTGCGGACCGAGTGCAGGGTTCCGTCGGCGCCGACCTCGCCGACCAGCAGTTCCGTGCCGTCCCATGGCATCCGCGGATGGTCCCAGGCGAGCCAGGCGGCCCGGCGCCCGTCGTGCGTCAGGCGTGGCCCGGTGACGAACCGGTGCCGCTCGGCGGTGAGTTCGCGTACGGCGGCCCGGTCCTCGGCGGCCGAGCCGTCCAGCGGTACGGCGGCGAGCACCCGCCGTACGTCGGTGGGTGCGGCTCCCGTGAACTCCTCCAGGACGCACCAGACTTCGCCCCGGTCGAGCAGCAACTGCGGGTCGGCCCAGCGGTGTCCGGGCGGGGTCAGCGGCCGCGGTGCCTCACCGGGCCGGTACAGGTACAGCCGCTGGTCGTCGAAGTGGACGAAGACCAGCAGGGGTTCACCGCCGCCGTCGGGTACGGCACCGGCCCACGGCCGTCCGCCGTACTCGATGACGCGGCTGCGGACGTTCCACGGCGCGGGCAGCACGGACTCCCCGGTGCTGCCGCGTACCAGGGTCCTGCGGCCGCCCTCCGCCGGCCGGGGCTCGGTCCACCAGGGCTCGTCCCCGACGAAGCCCACCCACTCGGCGAAGCCGTCGTGCGCCGCCGCCAGGGCCGCGTCGATGGGTGAGGGCCAGGAGCCGTACGCCTTCGTCTCCACGTTCTCTCCTACTCGCCGATGCCGTGCTGCTCCGTGCTGTGCCGTGCTATGCCGTGCGCAGGAAGCGGTCCAGGACCTGGACGCCGAAGTGCAGGGCCTCGACGGGGACGCGCTCGTCGACGCCGTGGAACAGGGCCTGGTAGTCCAGGTCCTCGGGGAGCTTGAGCGGGGCGAAGCCGTAGCCGGTGATGCCGAGCCGGGAGAACTGCTTGGCGTCGGTGCCGCCCGACATGCAGTACGGCACCACATGCCCGTCGGGGGCGAACTCCTCGACGGCGGCCCGCATCCGGGCGTACGTCGGGGAGTCCAGCGGCGCCTGGAGGGCGACCTCGCGGTGGTGGAACTCCCAGTCGACGTCGGGGCCGGTGAGGCGGTCGAGGGTGACGCGGAACTCGTCCTCGGTGCCGTACAGATAGCGTCCGTCGACGAAGGCGACGGCCTCGCCGGGGATCACGTTGACCTTGTAACCGGCGTTCAGCATGGTCGGGTTGGCGCTGTTGCGGACGGTGGCCTCGACCAGCCTGGCGGCCGGGCCGAGCTTGTCGAGGAGCAGGTCGACCTCGGTGAGGTCGGGTTCGATGCCGTAGAGGGCGGCGAGTTCGGTGAGGGCGGCGGAGACCGTCGGGGTGAGCCGCAGCGGCCACCGGTGCTCGCCGATGCGGGTGACGGCGGCGGCGAGGCGCGTGACCGCGTTCTCCTGGTTGACCTTGGAGCCGTGTCCGGCCCGGCCGCGCGCGGTGAGCTTGAGCCAGGCCGTGCCGCGCTCCCCGGCGGCGACCGGGTAGAGGTGCCGTCCGGTGCCGTCGTGGAAGGTGAAGGCGCCGGACTCGCCGACGCCCTCGGTGCAGCCCTCGAACAGTTCGGGGTGGTGGTCGGCGAGGAACCCGGAGCCGTCGACCGCGCTGGCCTCCTCGTCGGCGGTGAACGCGACGACGATGTCCCGCCGCGGCCGTACCCCGTCCCGGGCCCAGGCCCGCACCACCGCCAGGATCATCGCGTCCATGTTCTTCATGTCGACGGCGCCCCGCCCCCACACGACCCCGTCGCGGACCTCCCCGGAGAACGGGTCGACACTCCAGTCGGCGGCCTGTGCGGGTACGACGTCGAGGTGGCCGTGGACAAGCAGTGCGTCGGCGGCGGGCTCGGTGCCCTCGATGCGGGCGACGACGTTGGTGCGCCCCGCGGTCCGCTCGAGAAGGATCGGCTCCAGGCCCGCTTCCGCGAGCCGCTCGGCCGCGTACTCGGCGGCGGGCCGCTCCCGGCAGTCGCCGCCGCCGAAGTTGCTGGTGTCGATCCGGATCAGTTCGGAGGTGAACCGGACCACCTCGTCCAGTGCCTGCTGGTCAGCCATACTGCTCCTCCACCGCGGCCGAGACGATCGTGGTGACCGCCTTGAAGGTGCGGATGCCGTCGTACATGGTCCCCTCGGTGTACGCCACCTTCCGCTCGCCGGTCTGCTCCACGCCGGGGACGACGGTGGCGGCCAGGGCGAGATGCTCGGCGTCGAACTCCAGGGCGATGGTGAACGGTCCGCCGGCCACCGGTTCGTGGCGCACCGCGAGCCTGGCCGCGTCCTTGGCGGCGGCGCGGATGTCGGCGGCGGTCCGGGCGGGCGTCCGGCACACGGCCGCGTACCTCGACACATGGTCCTTGACGGCGACCTTGAGGGCCTCGGGCGCGTAGCCGAGGGCGTCCTCGCAGGCCAGGTCGTCGCCGGTGACGAGGACGACCGGCACGCCGTACTCGGCGACGACGTGCGCGTTGAGCAGGCCCTCGCTGGCGCGGACGTCGCCCAGCCAGACGCCGGTGACGGAGTTGGGGAGGTAGGTGTGGGCGAGGACGCCTTCCATGCCGGCGCCGGTGTGATAGCCGACGAAGGCGATGCCGTCGACGTCGCCGTGCTGGACGCCCTCGACCATGGACAGCGTCTTGTGGCGGCCGGTGATCATCTCGGCGCGGTCGTCGAGCTGTTCCAGGAGCAGGTTGCGCATGCTCCAGTGGGCCTCGTTGATGAGGACCTCGTCGGCGCCGCCGTCGTAGAAGCCGAGGACGGCGGCGTTGACGTCGGAGGTGAACATCGGCCGGCACCGCTCCCACTGCGGCGCCCCGGGCAGCACGTCGCCGGGCCAGGTCACCCCGGTGGCGCCCTCCATGTCGGCGCTGATGAGGATCTTCATGCTGCTTCACGTTACGCGCCGGCGGGGGAACTTCCTACGAGGCGGAACGGAGGGTGAGGCGCATGAGCATGATCGACGCGCGGCCCCTGACGCAGCTCGTCGGGCAGCCGGGGGGGGCGGCACCCGGCCTTCGCCGACACCCGCCCAGTCCTCGGCGGCGCAGCACAAGGCGATCACCGCGAACACCAACTCGCCTTTTTGACAGGGGTGTTGCGATACTCTCGCGCTGACCGACATCGGTCGCATACGTCGCACATGTCACGCGAGAGACCGGGAATCCCATGTCCGATCCCCATCACAGCCGGTCCCGAGCGCTCGCCTACGCCGCGACCGGTATGCAGCCCCCGCCCCCGGTCCCGCTCCGGAAGAACGACCCCACCAGGGTCGGACCGTACGCGCTCGTGTCGGTGCTGGGCAGCGGCGGGATGGGGCGGGTCTACCTGGGCCGGGACACCACCGGAGGGACCGGCCTGGCCGCCGTCAAGGTGGTCAGGCCCGAGTACGCGGAGGATCCCCGGTTCCGGAAGCGTTTCGAGCGCGAGGTGGGCGCGCTGGGCCGGGTCCAGGGGGCGCACATCGTACGGCTGCTGAACAGCGGCTGCGACGAGGACCTGGTCTGGGTCGCCACCGAGTACGTCCCCGGACCCACGCTCGCCGAACTCGTCGACGCCCGCGGGCCGATCGGCGCGACGGCCGCCTGGCGGCTGCTGGCCGACCTGGGACGCGCGGTCGAGGCCATCTGGCGCGCGGGGATCGTCCACCGTGACCTCAAGCCGTCCAACGTGATCCTGGCGGCCGACGGTGCCCGCGTCATCGACTTCGGTGTCGTCCAGGCCACCGACGGCACCTCGATCACCGCTACGGGCCAGAACGTGGGCACTCCCGCCTACATGTCCCCCGAGCAGGTCAGGGGAAAGGAGGTGACCGCCGCCTCCGACGTGTTCGCGCTGGCCTCGGCCCTCGCCTACGCCGTCACGGGACAGGCCCCGTTCGGCGAGGGCACGGGGGTCGACGTCCTGCACCGGGTGGCCTTCGAGCCGCCGCGGGAGGAGGTCCTCGACAAGGTGACGGCGGTCGATGCGGAACTGGGCGTGTTCATCCGGACCTGTCTGGACAAGGATCCCGAGGGACGTCCGTCGCCGGAGACGGTGTTCCGAACCGCCATCGGGCACCAGCTGCCCCCGCCGGCCGGGCGGCCGCCCCGGTCCGCACCGAAGAGACCGACGAGCACGCCCTTCCGTGACCAGGAACCGGCCGCCCCTGCCTCCGCGCCGCCCACGGACCCGTCCGCCGGCTCCGTCGCGTCCGGTGCCCGTCCGCACAGGCGAAGGAAGCTGATGGTGGGCGCCGCCGCCACAGCGGGTGTCGTGGTCGCCACGGCCGTCTCCGTGGCCCTGCTGCGGCACGGAGACCACGCCCCGGCGTCGGCCGGCGCCGGGCCGCAGACGTCGGCGACCGTGACGGACACCCCGGCCTCGAAGCCCGGAAGTTCGCCCAGCGCGCCCACGCCCACCGCGTCGAAGGCCGACCATGCGGTGAAGCAGTCGCCGAGCTCGGCACCTTCGGAGAACTCCGCCACCCAGGCCGCCGGTACACCGGACCTCCGCGCCGCCGCCTGTCCCGCCGAGATCACGTCCGGGGCCTCCGGCGACTGCGTCAAGTCCCTCCAGCTCCTCCTCTCCGGCCACGGCCTGTACGTCGCGGCCGACGGCAGGTTCGGCAGCGAGACCCTCGCGGCGGTCAGGGCCTTCCAGACCGAGGCAGGGCTCACCGTCGACGGAAAAGCCGACGCGCCGACCAAGAAGCTTCTGTACGACCTGCCCCGCGGTCCGGTCCGGAGCGGCTCGCTCACCGTGACCGAGAGCGTCAACGCCGTCTCGGTCGCCCGGTGTCTCGACACCCGCGGCGTGAACGTCCAGGTGTGGGGGTGCAAGGGCACGGCCGGCCAGAAGTGGGCGCTGTACCGGCTGGCCGGCCAGGACTCCCAGTACCGCGTCGTCGATCAGGGCACCCACCTCTGTCTGGACGCCGACGCCGGGACGACCGGCCAGAACGGCCAGAAGATCCAGGCCAGGAGCTGCGACGGGCTCGGCGCCCAGACGTGGCGGCTCGGCGCCGGGACACTGGTCAGCGTCCCGGACGGCTTCTGCCTGGACGCAGAGGCCTCCTCCTCCGGGCAGGACGGTCAGCGGGTCCAGGGCTTCGGCTGTGCGGGCAGCAGCAACCAGGTGTGGAACTGGTCCTGACGTACCGTCGGCCTCAGGCCCCGGGCCGCGGGCCGCGGTGCGCCCGGCGGGTCGCCCGGGTCCGGTCCCGTCCCTCAGTCCTCCCGTCCCGCCAGTACCCACTTCGACGGCAGCACGATCCGCTCGCCGTCCGGGGTGGCTTCGGTGGTCGCCAGCGGGAGTTCGCCGCTCGCAAGGACCGTGAGGCCGGCGTTGCGCAGGTACTCGGGGACCGCGGCGTCGGCGACCTCGCCGGGGGCGATGCCGTGCCGGAAGACCGGGGCGAGCTTGGGCGGCGGTCCCGACGGGCTCTGGGCGAGGCCGCCGAGGACGGGGCGGGCGGCCTCGGCGAGCTCGACGAGGAAGGCCCGGCCGCGGCTGCCGACGAGGGCGGCGATCGTGTCGATCACCGGCTGCCGGTCGTCGGGTTCGCACTGGTGCAGGACGCCCCGCATGTAGACGTTGGCGTCGCCGAGCTCCGCGTGCAGGGCCGCGGCCTCGCCCTTCTCGGCCGCGTCGAGGAGCCGGTAGCCGGCCAGTCCGGCGGGATCGGCGTGCCGGGCGTGCTCCAGGGCGGCCTCGGAGATGTCGGTGCCCAGGACGCGGGGGAAGCGGCCGGCGAGGAAGCGGGTCTGGGTGCCGTTGCCGCAGCCGAGGTCGACCAGGGGCAGGCCGGGGTCGGTGAGGTGGGGTTCGAAGAGGGAGACGTGGACGGCGGCGGTCACGGCCGGCTCGGCGTCCCAGAACACCGCCCCCGGCTCGTCGGGCGCCTCGCGCCAGAAGCCCTCCCAGGCACTGCGGTACCGACTCGTCACGCTCATGGCCCAACTCCCCAGGATGAAGCCGCATATGACCCGACGTAAGTGACGGGCCAGTACGGTTTACCCTGCGCCGGTTACGGCCACAAGCGCCCGGCGTGTTCCTTCACCCCGCGTTCGACGGACGTGCGCCCCCGGGGCCGGCGGTGTCCGGGTCAGCGGCGCCGTGCGGTGAGTTCGAACCAGACGGTCTTCCCGGCGGCCGTACGGCTGGTGCCCCACTCCCGGGCCAGGGTGGAGACCACCCGCAGTCCGCGTCCGGCCTCGGCGGCGGGGTCCGCGCCGAGCAGGGTCGGCAGGGTGTGGTCGTCGTCATCGACCTCGCACAGCAGGGTCTCGCCGCGGATCAGCCGGAGCTGGACGGGGCGGCTGTGGGAGTGCCGTACGGCGTTGGTGACGAGTTCGCTGACCATGAGTTCGGCGGGGTCGGCGAGCCGGGCCAGGCCCCAGTCGTGGAGTTGCTCGCGGACGGCGGCGCGGGCGCGGCGGACCTCGGCCGGGTCGAGGGCGAGCCGCCATTCGGCGACGTCCTCCGGGCCGATGCCGTTGAGGCGGGCCATCAGCAGGGCGACGTCGTCCTTGCGGCCGCCGCGGCCCGCTGAAAATGTCTCAGCGAGGGCGCGGATGATGGTGTCGCAGGCGTCGTCCATGGAGGCGGCCGGGTGGGCGGCGGACTCGCAGAGGGTGGCGAGGCCGACTCCGATGTCCTCGCCGCGCATCTCGACCAGTCCGTCGGTGCACATGACCAGCCGGTCGCCGGGGTCGACGCGCACCCGCAGCGACTCGAAGGCGACCCCGCCGACGCCGATGGGCGCCCCGGTGGGCAGGTCGAGGAGTTCGCTGCGCCCGTCGACCGCCCGCACCAGCACCGGCGGGATGTGGCCGGCGTTGGCGAGGTGCAGTTCGCCCTCGATCGGGTCGTAGACGGCGTAGAGGCAGGTGGCGAGGTAGCCGTCGCCGAGGCGTTGCGCGAGGTCGTCGAGGTTGCGCAGGAGCTGGGCGGGCGGCAGGTCCATGGCCGCCATCGTCTGGACCGCGGTCCGCAACTGGCCCATCATCGCGGCCGAGTTGAGGCCGTGGCCCATCACGTCGCCGACGACCAGGGCGGTGCGGGCGCCGGGGAGTTTCACGGAGTCGAACCAGTCGCCGCCGACGCGGCCGAGCAGGGTGCCCGGCAGGTACCGGGTGGCGATGTCGCAGCCCGCCATGCGCGGCGGGATGTGCGGCAGCATGCTGTCCTGGAGGGTCTCGGCGACACTCTCCTGGAACGTGTACATGCGCGCGTTGTCGAGCACGAGCCCGGCACGGGCGGCGAGTTCGGCGCCGGTGACCCGGTCCATGTCGTTGAACAGCTCGCGCTCGGGGTGGCGCAGCAGGATCATGAAGCCGAGCACGACGGTGCGTGCCTTCAGCGGGACGACCAGCATCGAGCGGCCGGTGATCAGCGGCCGGATGTCGCGCTTCTCGAACTGGGAGGCGATGGCGTGGCCCATCTCCACGCTGATCCGCGGCACCAGGACCGGCTCGCCGGTGGTCATGCACTGGAAGAACGGGGTGTGCGCGGGGAACGGCATGGCCTCGCCGACCGGGACGACGTCGTCCCAGCGGCCGGGTTCGTCGGTGTGCTCCAGGGCGACCCGGTGCCACATGGTGGTGGTGTCGGGCACACCGTCCGGGAACCCCTCGCCGGCGACGACCTGTTCGCGCAGATAGGTGCCGGCGACATCGGTGAAGCGGGGTACGACGGCTCTGCTGACCTCGACGATGGTGCGGGACAGGTCGAGCGAGGTGCCGATCTTTCCGCTGACCTCGTTGAGGAACTCCAGGCGCTCACGGACGGCCGCGTACTCCAGGTCCTCGCCCTCGTCGTCGGCGAGTTCGACGGGCACCGGCAGGCCCTGGGCGGCGACATGCGCCGCACGCTCACGGCGGGCCAGCCGCTCGGTGCGCCGGGCGACGCCCCAGTCGGGGGTCACGGGCACCCGGTCGTTCTGGCTGAACTCCAGGATGGGGTAGCCGAGTTCGAGGACCTGGGCGACGATCCGGGCGCTCTCGTCGACGCTCATGCTGGGCAGGATCTCGGGGAGCCTGCGGGCCAGTTCCTCGGCGCCGGGGAAGTCGGTGTGCAGGGCGAAGCCGGGCGCGATGCGCTCGAAGGCGACGCCCTCGTCGTGCTCGGCCCGGCGCAGGCGCTCGGCGTCGGCGGCGAGCACCAGCAGCCGCTCGTTCCCGGGGCCGACCAGCGGGTAGGCCCACCAGAGCACATCGGCGCGGTCGCGGTCGGTGACGGTGAGGCGGGCACGGCCGGCGGCCGGGAAGTTCAGCCGTCCGTCGAGGGAGGACTCCAGGTCGGGGCCGAGTCCGTCGTAGGCCGCGTAGGCGCCGTACGGGGTGATCTCGTCGTCCTCGGGGAGCGCGCCGGAGACGGGCAGCAGGTCGAGGACGGAGCGGCCGATGGCGTCCTCCTTGGCGGCGCCGAACAGCCGCCGGGCGCCGGTGCTCCAGTGGGAGACCTGGCCGTCACGGTCGACGACGACCACGGCCAGGGGGATGCGGCCCGGAGCGCCGTCCCCAGCACCGAGGCCGGGAGGTGCGTCCCGCTCGCTGCCATGGTCCATGCCCCAGGCCCTCTCTCCCCACGGCTCCGCAAAAGATCTGTGCCGCCCGTCACTACCGTACGGTGGCCGCCGGTCGCGATGTGTGGCAATGCTGGAATTGGTTTCACCGGATCGCACCGGCGCGCAGGTCCGCGCCCCTGTGCGGTGCGCGAACCGTGTTCACCGCGTCGGTGATCACCCCTGGCCCGGTCCTCGCCCGGTCCTCGCTCAGTCCTCGTGGCCGAGCTGGAGATCGCGTTCGGTGCGGCCGCCGCCCGCGACCTGCAGGACCGTGGCGACCGGCGGGTAGCCGGCGGCGATGACCGTGTACTCGCCGGAGGACAGGTCCACGAACCGGAACGTTCCGTCGGCGCCGGTGGTGAGGGTGTCCACGACGTTCCCGGCGGCGTCGAGCAGGGTCACCCGCGCGTCCTCCACGGGCCGGCCTCCCCCGGCCCGGACCGTGCCCTTCAGCACGGCGCCGCCCGCGAGTTCGACGTTCTGCCGGGTCTCCCGGGAGGCCTGGACGGTGACCGGGAGGGCGGCCGGGCGGAAGGCCGGGGCGCTGGCGGCGAGGGTGTACTCGCCGGCCACCAGCTCGGTGATCACGTAGCCGCCCTCGCGGCCGCTGCGGACGCTCGCGACGACCTCGCCGTGCACGTTGGTGAGGGTGACGGTGGCGTCCCGTACCGGAGTGCCGTCGGCGGTGAGCACGCTGCCCGCGAGCCGCCCGGCACCGCCGAGGACGACATCCAGCTCGACGGGCCGCTCGCCCACCGTCACGGAGACGGCCTGCGGCTGGTGGCCGCCGGCGGCGGCGATCAGGACGTACGACCCGGAGCCGGGCGTGGCCAGGGCGTACCGGCCGTCCTCGCCGCTGGCGCCCCGGCCGACCTGCCGGCCGACGGCGTCGATGAGGGTGAGCGCGGCGCGCGGCACCACGGTCCCGTCGGGATGCTGCACCGTGCCGCAGACGGGGATCCCGGCGCCGGTGTGCGGCGACCTGGCCTGCGGGATCGGGGCGTTCACGGCTGCGGACTCCGGTTCGGCGGTGGGGTGGGACACCAGCGGTTTCTCCTTGAGGAAGCAGGCGACGAGCAGCCCGAGGACGAGCACCGGGACCAGATAGAGGAAGATCCGGGGCATCGCGTCGGCGTAGGCGCGGATGTAGGCGTCGCGCAGCGCCGGGGGCAGCGCGTGGACGAGCTGCGGGGTGAGGGACTCGGGGTCGGGCAGGCGGGCGCCGGCGTGGGCGGGGAGACGTCTGTGCAGGGCGTCGGTGAGCCGGTCGGCGAAGAGAGTGCCGAAGACGGCGGCGCCGACGCTGCCGCCGATCTGCCGGAAGTAGTTGTTGGCGCTGGTGGCGGTGCCGAGGTCGGCGGGCCGTACGGAGTTCTGCACGGCGAGGACGAGCACCGGCATCACCATGCCGATCCCGGCGCCGAGCACGGCCATCCAGATGCTGTACTGCCAGCGCGGGGTGCCGACTTCGAGCCGGGACAGCAGCCACATGCCGACCACCGACAGCCCTCCGCCGAGCACCGGGTAGATCCGGTAGTGCCCGGTGTGGCTGATGAGCTGTCCCGCGACGATCGAGGCGCCGACGATCCCGCCCATCATGGGCAGCATCAGCAGCCCGGACCCGGTCGCCGAGGCGCCGTCGACCATCTGCAGGAAGGTCGGCAGATAGCTGGCGGCGCCGAACAGGGCGATGCCGACGACCAGTCCGACAAGGCCGCTCACGTTGAAGACGGAGTCCCGGAACAGCCGCAGCGGGATGAGGGGCTCGACCGCGTGGTGCTCGACGACGAGAAACAACCCGGTGGCGACCACCGCGCCGGCCCCCAGCCCGATGATGACGTGCGAGCCCCACGCGTACTCAGTGCCGCCCCAACTGGTCAGCAGTACAAGGCAGGTGGAGGCGGCGGCGAGCAACAGCGCGCCCAGCACGTCGAAACGGGCCCGGGCCCGGGGCTTCGGCAGCTTCAGTACGACGGTGATGACGGCCAGGGTGACCAGCCCGAAGGGCACGTTGACGTAGAAGCACCAGCGCCAGGAGAGGTGGTCGGTGAAGTAGCCGCCGAGCAGCGGCCCGGCGACGGAGGCGAGGCCGAAGGCGGCGCCGATCAGGCCCATGAAGCGGCCGCGCTGCCGGGGCGGCACGATGTCGGCGATGATCGCCTGCACCCCGATCATCAACCCGCCCGCGCCGACGCCCTGGACGGCGCGGAAGGCGATCAGCTGGTCCATGCTCTGCGCGCGCCCGGCCAGCGCGGAGCCGACGGCGAAGACCAGGATCGCGAACTGGAAGACGCCCTTGCGGCCGATGAGGTCGCCGAGTTTGCCGTACACGGGGAGGCCGACGGTGGCGGTGAGCAGATAGGCGGTGATCGCCCAGGACATCCTGTCGAGGCCGTGCAGCTCGCCGACGATCTTCGGCAGCGCGGTGGCCACGATCATCTGGTCCAGCGCGGCGAGGAGCAGGGCGAGCATCAGCCCGCAGAACACCAACCGGGTGCGGCGCGGCCCGAGTCCGGAGGCCGGGGCGGGTTCCGGCACGGGGGCGTCCGCGGGCGCCGCGGCCGGTTCCTCGTACTGCACCAGCGTCGTTCCGCCCACGTACCGCTCCCCTCGTCGCGCCTGCGCACAATTGCCGCCTTATTTCCCGTAGGGCGACAACTGCGAGCAAGCACGACGAGTTACGGCACGAGAACGACCGAGCCGGAGATCCACTCGAACCGGTGAGGGGCCAACAGGCCTGGATGCCCGGGAGGTTACTTCCCGACCTCGGCGGCGAGCTTGTCGAGCACCTCGTCGTAGATCCGGCCGAGGCCCTTGGGCGCGAAGGTCTTCTCGAAGAAGCCGCCGATACCGCCGGCACCCTGCCAGGTGGTGTGCACGACGACCTTGGACTGTCCCTCGCCGGCCGGGGTGACGCGCCAGGTGGTGACCATGGAGGAGTTGCGGTCCTTCTCGACCAGCTCGCCGTCGGTGGGCTCGCTGACCTCCAGGAGGCAGTCGCGGACGCGCTTACTGGTGGCCTGGAGCTTCCAGTGGACCAGGGTGCCCTCGCCGTCGCCGCCCTCACGCACCTCGTATTCGCTGAAGTGCTCGGACAGCAGCTTCGCGCGCGTGCCGCTGTAGTCGGCGATCGCGTCGAACACCGTCTCCGCGTCCGCGGCGACGACCCGTTCCGTAGTGGCCTCGACCTGCGCCATCGCTTTCCTCCAGCACCTGAGTTCTCGGGGTTGCGCCAAGCCAATCACCCCGGCGCCCGGCCGCCCAAATCGGGGTGCCGCAAGCGATCGGAAACGCGATCGGAATCGGCGTCCGCGCGGTCTCCACAGATCGTTCGCACGATCATGGGAACAGATGTTCTATTCTCTGGGCAGTGCTACCGAGGAGGCGTCATGCGCTGGGAGAACCTCACCGAGGAGACCGGACCCGGCCGGGCCGGCACCGCGCTGTTCGGCGCGGACGTGGTCACGACCCGGACCTTCGACACACCTGAATTCCGAGGAATCACCTTTCACGAGGTGCGGGCGCGGTCGATCATCAACCGCGTGCCCGGCGCCTCGCGGATGCCGTTCGAGTGGACGGTGAACCCGTACCGAGGTTGCTCACACGCGTGCGTGTACTGCTTCGCCCGCAAGACCCACAGCTATCTGGACCTGGACACCGGGATCGGCTTCGACAGCCAGATCGTGGTCAAGGTGAACGCGCCGGAGCTGCTCCGCCGCCAGCTGGGCTCACGCCGCTGGCTCGGCGACCACATCGCGATGGGCACCAACGTCGACTGCTACCAGCGCGCCGAGGGCCGCTACCGGCTGATGCCGGGGATCATCTCCGCCCTCACCGAGCACGCGAACCCGTTCTCGATCCTGACCAAGGGCACCCTGATCCTGCGCGACCTCGACCTGCTGCGCCGGGCGGCGGACGTCACGGACATCGGCATCTCGGTCTCGGTCGGCTTCGCCGACCCCGAGCTGTGGCGCACGGTGGAGCCGGGCACCCCGGCCCCCGAGCGCCGCCTGGACGTCGTCCGCGCCCTCACCGAGGCCGGCATCGGCTGCGGGGTCCTGATGGCGCCGGTGATCCCCTTCCTCGGCGACCACCCTGCCCAGCTCCGGGCCACCGTGCGGGCGATCGCGGCGGCCGGGGCCACCTCGGTGACACCCCTGGTGCTGCATCTGCGGCCCGGCGCCCGCGAGTGGTTCATGAGCTGGCTCGCGGCTCATCACCCGCATCTGGTGCGGCGCTACGAGCGGCTGTACGCGGAGGGCGCCTACGCGCCCAAGTGGTACCAGCGCCGGATCACCCGTCAGGTGCACGAGCTGGCCCAGGAGTACGGCATCGGCCCGAACCGCGCGGGCACCCCCCGCCGGATCCCGGTACCGGCGGCGGCCGAGGAGCCCGCACTGCCGGAGCCGACCCAGCTCACACTGCTCTGAGCACGGCCGATCCGCAGAGCGTTCGCGGCTGGGGGCGTTCGGGCGCAACCCTCGGACCAATTGGGTCATTAATCGTCAGAATGCGTTCTTCCGGGTCCCGTTTCCGGGACGATGCGGCGAGGACCGTGACACGTGCGGTCCGCGACCCTCCGTCCTGGGAGGACCCCATGCGAACACGCGCAGCCGTGCTGTGCGCCGCCGCCGCTGTCGTGGCCGGTTCGGTCACCGCCCTGCCCGCGAGCGCCGCCGCCCGAGCCCCCGTCCAGGTGTCTCCGGTGACCTGGAAGAAATGCGGCACCACCGACTACCCGACGCTCCAGTGCGGCTCGGTCAAGGTGCCCCTCGACTACCGGAACCCGCGCGGGAAGCAGATCGCGCTCGCCCTCTCCCGCGTCCCGCACACCGCGTCGGCCTCTCAGGGGCCGCTGCTGGTCAACCCGGGCGGCCCCGGTGGCAGCGGGCTGGCCCTCGCGGGCTTCGTGGCGTCCGCGCTGCCCAAGAAGGTGGCGGCCCAGTACGACATCATCGGCTTCGACCCGCGCGGGGTCGGAAAGAGCAGCCCGGCGATCGACTGCGCGCCCGGCTACTTCAAGCCGGTGCGCCCCGACTCGGTCCCGGCCACCCCCGCTCTCGAACAGGCGAACCTCAAGCGGGTGCAGTCGTTCACGGCGGCCTGCGGCAAGAAGTACGCGAACCTGCTGCCCTACCTCGACACGGTCAGCGCCGCACAGGACATGGACTCGGTCCGTCAGGCCCTCGGGGCCCGCCGGATCAGCTACTTCGGCTACTCCTACGGCACCTACCTGGGCGCGGTCTACGCGAAGCTGCACCCGGACCGGGTCCGACGCCTGGTCCTGGACTCGATCGTCGACCCCACGGGTGTCTGGTACGAGGACAACCTGAGCCAGGACTACGCGTTCAACGACCGCCAGCGTGCCCTGATGACGTGGATCGCGAAGTACAACTCGACGTACAAGCTCGGCACCGACCCGGCGAAGGTCGAGGCCGAGTGGTACGCCATGCGAGCCGCGCTGGCGAAGAAGCCGGCGGGCGGCAAGGTGGGCGCCTCCGAACTGGAGGACACCTTCATCCCGGGCGGCTACTACAACGGCTACTGGCCCTACCTGGCCGACGCGTTCTCCGCGTACGTCAACGGCAAGAAGACGGCGGCACTGGTCGAGGCGTACGAGAACTTCGCCGCCGTCGACGCGTCCGGCGACAACGGCTACAGCGTCTACGCGGCCGTCCAGTGCCGGGACTCCTCCTGGCCGCGGGACTGGACCCAGTGGCGCAAGGACAACTGGGCGGTGTACGAGAAGGCGCCGTTCATGGCCTGGAACAACGCCTGGTACAACGCGGCGTGCGCGTACTGGCCGACGAAGACGCTGAAGCCGCTGAACATCGCCAACGGCAAGCTGCCGCCGGCCCTCCTCTTCCAGGCGACGGACGACGCGGCCACGCCCTACCAGGGCGGCGTCACGGTCCACCGGCTGCTGGCCGGCTCCGGCCTGGTCGTGGAGCAGGGCGGCGGCAACCACGGCATCACGCTCAGCGGCAACACCTGCCTGGACAAGTACCTCGCCACGTACCTGACCGACGGCACGGTCCCGCACGGCGACGGCACCGCGGACGCGGTCTGCCGGAAGACCCCCGACCCCAAGCCCCTCACCACGAAGGCGGCCTCGACGTCGTCCCGCGGTTCGTCCCTGCACGACCTGCTGGGCTTCCGCGGCTGAACCGGCCCTGACGTCCCGTCGGGGGCGTTGTCAGACCCGTGGTCCACCATGGACGCATGAGTGATCTGACCCGCATCCCCGCCGCCCAGTACACGCACGTGGTGGCGGCGACCAGCTGACCCGAAATCCGGGCGGGCGCAGCCGTCCGCTCCCTAGGGTGCCGTCATGAACGCCGAAAACCCGCTCCACGGCCCCTCCCCCGACGGCCCCTCCCTGCATGTCCGCCCGATGACGCTCGACGACTGCGACCGGGTCTCGGAGATACGCGTCCGGGGCTGGCAGTACGCGTACCGGGGCCTCATGCCACAGCCGTTCCTGGACGGGCTGAGCGTCGAACAGGACGCCGAGCGGCGCCGGACCCGGTTCCTGGACGGCGGGGACGGGGTGACGGAGCTGGTCGCCGAGCGGGACGGCGTGATCGTGGGGTGGGCGGCGCACGGGCCGTACCGGGACGGTGAAGTGCGCACCGGCGACGCCGAGTTGTACGCCGTCTACGTGGATGCGGCACACCTGGGCACGGGTGCCGGGCGGGCGCTGCTCGCGACGGTCCTCAAGCAGTGCGCCGGGCACGCGCGCGTGTATCTGTGGGTGCTGAAGGGCAATGCGCGCGCCCGGCGGTTCTACGAGATCGCGGGCTTCGCGGCCGACGGTGTCGAGGAGCCGTACGAGGTCGACGGGGTGGCGGTGCCCGAGGTGCGGTACGTCATCGAGCCGGGCGTCACCTCGGCCTAGGGATGCGGGCCAGGGCCTGGACCGCCGCCTCGGCGAGGGTGGGGTGGGCCAGAGCCTCGTTCAGGACGCGGCGGGCGCGGGTGTCGCCGAGGGAGCCGAGGCCGTCCACGCAGGCGAGGGCGACCTTGCGGTAGGGATCGTGCGGGCGCAGCCGGCGTTCCAGGGTGGTGATCAGGGCGGGGACGGACTCCGGGGCCCGGAGTTCGACCAGGAGACGGACGGGGTGCAGGGCGTAGGCGACGCGGAGTTCGTTGGTGGCGAGGGCGGCGGCAGCGCGGGCGGTCCGCGGGTCCTGGAGCCGGGAGAGGGCGTAGGCGGCGGAGGCGCAGCGGGGTGGGTCACGGTGGTTGAGGAGGAGGACCAGGGTCTCGAAGGCCCGCCGGTCGCCGGCCGTCCCCAGGCGGAACGCTGCCAGCTCCCTGGCCCACAGGGGCTGTCCGGCGGCGGTGAGCACCTCCGCCAGTTCGTCGTGGTCCTCGGTGGCCAGGAGCCGGTCGTAGGCGGCCGTTCCCTGCGACTCCTGCCGCAAACGCTCCGTGAGTGATCGCAACTCTTCGTCCACGAAGCCCAGCGTAGAGGGGTTGCGGGAGGAGGGGGACGTACATCACAAAGTCGGGGGGCTGGCGCGCTCGTTACCCGCCGGTTAAGCTCAATCGAGCGAGTCACCCACTCGCAGTAGTGCTCACGCCGGCTTGGTGACGCAGCCGCGTGAGTATCAGGTCGGTTCGGTACCTCGGTACCGCAGTACGACCCGGCTCCGGGACAGGGTCGGTCGGAATCCGCCGCTCCCGGGCGTGTGCACGCCCGCGGCAGCAGCACCGGGCGTGTGCGCTCGCAGCCCGGCGACACCCGCATTCACGCAGTTCTCTCTCCGCACCCGGTGCGCCCCCTCGGCGCACCCGGGCGCGTTTCCAGTCGTCACCCTCATTCCTGGAGTCCCGCGATGGCCACTCCCCAGTCCGACTCTTCTCTGTCCCCGCTCAAGACGATCGCCGTCGTCGGCCTCGGCACCATGGGCACCGGTATCACCGAGGTCCTGGCGAAGGCCGGCCGCGAGGTGATCGGCATCGACGTCAGCGAGGCCCAGGCCGCCAGGTCCGCCGCCGCGCTGGAGACCTCCACCGCCCGTGCCGTGGCACGCGGCAGGCTGACCGAGCAGGAGCGCGCCGACGTCCTCGGCCGGGTCCGTACCGGTACCGACCTGACGGCGGCGGCCGACGCCGACCTCGTCATCGAGGTGGTCCCGGAGTCGTACGGCATCAAGCACCAGGTGCTCCGGGAGCTGGACGGCATCGTCCGCCCCGAGACCATCCTGGCGACCGGCACCAACGCGCTCTCCGTGACCCGGCTGGCCGCCGACTCGGCCCGCCCCGAGCGCGTCCTCGGCCTGCACTTCTTCAACCCGGCCCCGGCGATGAAGCTGGTCGAGGTCGTCTCCTCGGTCCTCACCGCGCCGGGCGCCGTCGCCGCCGTCACCGACCTGGCGATCGAGCTGGGCAAGGAGCCGGTCGCGGTCGGCGACCGCCCCGGGTTCGTCGCGGACGGCCTGCTGTTCGGCTACCTCAACCAGGCCGCCGCGATGTACGAGGCGAAGTACGCCTCCCGCGAGGACATCGACGCGGCCATGCGGCTCGGCTGCGGCCTGCCGATGGGCCCGCTGGCGCTGCTCGACCTGATCGGCATCGACACGGCGCGTACGGTCCTGGAGGCCATGTACGCCGAGTCCCGCGACCGCCTGCACGCCCCGGCCCCCATCCTCAAGCAGCTCAGCGAGGCGGGCCTGACCGGCCGCAAGTCGGGCCGCGGCTTCTACACCTACGAGGCCCCGGGCAGCGCCGTCGTCGTCGGGGACGCCCTCACGCCGCTGGACGGCGCCGCGGTCACCCCGGGCCGTACGGTCCGCTCGGTCGGCGTCGCCGGCTCCGGCACCATGGCCTCCGGCATCGCCGAGGTCTTCGCCAAGGCCGGGTACGAGGTCGTCCTCGCCGCCCGCAGCGAGGAGAAGGCACAGGCGGCGAAGGCCCGTATCGGCAAGTCCCTGGACCGCTCCGTCGGCAAGGGCCGGATGACCGCCGAGGCGGCCGCCCAGACCCTGGACCTGATCACCCCGGCCGGCTCGTACGACGCCTTCGCGGACGTCGACCTGGCCGTCGAGGCGGTCGCCGAGGACCTGGAGGTCAAGCGGCAGCTGTTCGCGACCCTGGACAAGGTGTGCAAGCCGGGCGCGGTCCTCGCCACCACCACCTCCTCGCTGCCGGTCGTCGCCTGCGCCCGTGCCACCTCGCGTCCGCAGGACGTGATCGGCATGCACTTCTTCAACCCGGCGCCGGCGATGAAGCTGGTCGAGGTCGTCCGTACCGTGCTGACGGCGGAGGACGTCCACGCCACCGTCCGCGAGGTCTGCGCGAAGATCCGCAAGCACGCGGTCGACTGCGGCGACCGGGCCGGATTCATCGTCAACGCGCTGCTGTTCCCGTATCTCAACAACGCGATCAAGATGGTCGAGGAGCACTACGCGTCCCTCGACGACATCGACGCCGCGATGAAGCTCGGCGGCGGCTACCCGATGGGTCCGTTCGAGCTCCTCGACGTGGTCGGCCTGGATGTCTCGCTCGCCATCGAGAAGGTGCTGCACCGGGAGTTCCGCGACCCGGGCCTCGCGCCCGCGCCGCTCCTGGAGCACCTGGTGGCCGCGGGCTGCCTCGGCCGCAAGACCGGCCGTGGCTTCCGCGAATATGCCCGCCGCTGACGGCGTCGGCGACTGGTTCCGGGACGAGAAGGACTGGGGCGGACTGCTCGACCCCGCCGACGGTCCCCCGCCCTTCGCGGGCGGGGGAAACCCCGGACCTGCGCATCAAGCTGCGCACATGCAGTACGTTCGGGTCATGCCCCAGCCCGCCAAGTCCTCACGTACCCCCGCCACGTCCGACGCGCCGGAGAGTGCCGCGGGCAGCCGCGCGGCGGCCCAGCGGCTCAAGATGCGCCGAGAACTGGCGGCCGCCGCGATGGAGCTCTTCGCGACGAAGGGGTACGAGGCGACCACCGTCGACGAGATCGCGGCCGCGGCCGGGGTCGCCCGCCGCACCTTCTTCCGTCACTTCCGCTCCAAGGAAGAGGCGATCTTCCCCGACCACGACGACACCCTGATCCGCGCCGAGGCCGTGCTGAACGCGGCCCCGGCCCATGAGCATCCGCTCGACACGGTGTGCCGCGGCATCAAGGAAGTCATGAAGATGTACGCGGCCCGGCCGGAGATCTCGGTCGCCCGCTACAAGCTCACCCGCGAGGTGCCCACCCTCCGCGAGGCCGAGATCGCGTCGGTGGCCCGTTACGAGCGGCTCTTCACCCGCTACCTGCTCGGCCACTTCGACGAGCACGCCCACGCGGACGACGCGAACGACGACCCGTTGCTGGCCGAGGTCGCGGCGTCGGCGGTGGTCACCGCCCACAACCACGTACTGCGGCGCTGGCTGCGGGCCGGCGGGCAGGGGGACGTGGAGACCCAGCTGGACCACGCCTTCGCGATCGTCCGCAAGACGTTCGGGAACGGGATCGGGGCGGGCCGGGAGGCCGCGCCCCGCCCGGCCGCGTCGGCCTCGGTCGCGTCGCAGGGTGAGGTGCTGGTGACGGTGGCGCGCACGGACGCGCCGCTGGACGAGGTGATGCGCACGATTGAGCAGGCGCTGAAGGAGCGGTCGTAAAGCGACGGTAGTGGCGGGCTGCGGTCACAGAACCGCGGCTCCGCCGCTCGTCCTCAAACGCCGGACGGGCTGGATCTTCTACGCCCGCGCCCTGTGTGATCCACGCCTCGCGCCCCGTCACCGGCATCCGGACGTCTCCCGCAAGACGGGCCATTTTCCCCTACCCGCCGGTAGGTCTGATCGATCATCGCTCATTTGTTACGTAAAGATTTCATCTGAGAGCGATTCCTGGCACTCAGTGCCTTGCCACCTGACACGCGGTGTCATACGTTGATGGTGTCCGGCCTGTCCCGGCGAACCCACCAGTTCGCCCGCCGGACGCCTGCGTCACAGGCAACCTCCCGCGCCACAAAGCGCTGCCGAAGCACCACCCCCGCCGAACCGACGGCACCTTTCCCAAAACCCTCAGCAGCACCGACGTAACCCTCAACGCCCCTTCCCTCAGGGGCGCGCATCGCCGGAGGCAACACCGTGACCACTCAGGCCATTCTGGACGCGATCCAGTCGCCGGAATCGACGCCGGCCGACTTCGCCGCTCTGCCGCTTCCCGAGTCGTACCGCGCGATCACCGTGCACAAGGACGAGACGGACATGTTCGCGGGTCTGGAGACCCGCGACAAGGACCCGCGCAAGTCGATCCACCTCGACGAGGTCCCCCTGCCCGAGCTGGGCCCGGGCGAGGCCCTGGTCGCCGTCATGGCATCGAGTGTCAACTACAACTCGGTGTGGACCTCGATCTTCGAGCCGCTGTCGACCTTCGGCTTCCTGGAGCGCTACGGCCGCCTCAGCGAGCTGACCAAGCGGCACGACCTGCCGTACCACATCATCGGCTCCGACCTCGCGGGCGTCGTCCTGCGCACCGGCCCGGGCGTCAACGCCTGGAAGCCCGGTGACGAGGTCGTCGCGCACTGCCTGAGCGTGGAGCTGGAGTCGTCCGACGGGCACAACGACACCATGCTCGACCCCGAGCAGCGGATCTGGGGCTTCGAGACGAACTTCGGCGGGCTCGCCGAGATCGCGCTGGTCAAGTCCAACCAGCTGATGCCGAAGCCGAACCACCTCAGCTGGGAGGAGGCCGCCGCTCCGGGCCTGGTCAACTCCACCGCCTACCGGCAGCTGGTCTCCCGCAACGGCGCCGGCATGAAGCAGGGCGACAACGTGCTGATCTGGGGCGCGAGCGGCGGGCTCGGCTCGTACGCCACCCAGTTCGCGCTGGCCGGCGGCGCCAACCCGATCTGTGTCGTGTCCTCGCCGCAGAAGGCGGAGATCTGCCGGGCCATGGGCGCCGAGGCGATCATCGACCGCAACGCCGAGGGCTACAGGTTCTGGAAGGACGAGCACGAGCAGGACCCGAGGGAGTGGAAGCGCTTCGGCAAGCGCATCCGTGAGCTCACCGGCGGCGAGGACGTCGACATCGTCTTCGAGCACCCCGGCCGCGAGACCTTCGGCGCCTCGGTCTACGTGACCCGCAAGGGCGGCACGATCGTCACCTGCGCCTCCACCTCCGGCTACAACCACGAGTACGACAACCGCTACCTGTGGATGTCCCTGAAGCGGATCATCGGCTCGCACTTCGCCAACTACCGCGAGGCCTGGGAGGCCAACCGGCTGATCGCGAAGGGCAAGATCCACCCCACCCTGTCGAAGGTCTACTCCCTGGAGGAGACCGGCCAGGCCGCCTACGACGTGCACCGCAACCTCCACCAGGGCAAGGTCGGCGTGCTCTGCCTCGCTCCCGAGGAGGGCCTCGGCGTGCGCGACGAGGAGATGCGTGCCAAGCACCTCGACGCCATCAACCGCTTCCGCAACATCTGAGACACCCGAGGTCATAGATGACTGAGCGTCAGATCGCCGACGGGGAACGTGTGAAGGACCGGCCGTGGCTCATGCGCACGTACGCCGGGCACTCCACGGCCGAGGCGTCCAACGAGCTGTACCGGCGCAACCTCGCCAAGGGCCAGACGGGTCTGTCGGTGGCGTTCGACCTGCCGACGCAGACCGGCTACGACCCCGACCACATCCTCGCCCGCGGCGAGGTCGGCCGGGTGGGCGTGCCCGTCTCGCACCTCGGTGACATGCGCCGGCTTTTCCAGGACATCCCCCTGGAGCAGATGAACACCTCGATGACGATCAACGCCACGGCGATGTGGCTGCTGGCGCTCTACCAGGTGGTCGCCGAGGAGCAGGGTGCGGACATCACCAAGCTCCAGGGCACGACCCAGAACGACATCGTCAAGGAGTACCTGTCCCGGGGGACGCACGTCTTCCCGCCGGGGCCGAGCCTCCGGCTGACGACGGACATGATCGCGTACACGGTCTCCCACATCCCGAAGTGGAACCCGATCAACATCTGCAGCTACCACCTGCAGGAGGCGGGCGCCACGCCGGTCCAGGAGATCGCGTACGCGATGTCCACCGCCATCGCCGTGCTGGACGCGGTCCGCGACAGCGGCCAGGTGCCGCAGGAGCGCATGGGTGACGTCGTCGCCCGTATCTCCTTCTTCGTGAACGCCGGCGTCCGGTTCGTCGAGGAGATGTGCAAGATGCGCGCCTTCGGCCGCATCTGGGACAAGGTCACGCGTGAGCGGTACGGCATCGAGAACCCCAAGCAGCGGCGGTTCCGGTACGGCGTCCAGGTCAACTCCCTCGGCCTGACCGAGGCGCAGCCGGAGAACAACGTCCAGCGGATCGTCCTTGAGATGCTCGCGGTGACGCTGTCGAAGGACGCACGCGCGCGTGCCGTGCAGTTGCCCGCGTGGAACGAGGCCCTCGGCCTGCCGACGCCCTGGGACCAGCAGTGGTCGCTGCGCATCCAGCAGGTGCTCGCCCATGAGAGCGACCTGCTGGAGTACGAGGACATCTTCGAGGGCTCGCACGTCATCGAGAAGAAGGTCGCCCAGCTGGTCGAGGACTCCCTCGCCGAGATCGACCGGATCCAGGAGATGGGCGGCGCGATGGCCGCCGTCGAGTCCGGCTACCTGAAGTCGCAGCTGGTCTCCTCGCACGCCGAGCGGCGGGCCCGGATCGAATCCGGCCAGGAGAAGATCGTCGGCGTCAACATCTTCCAGACGACCGAACCGAACCCGCTCACCGCCGACCTGGACACGGCCATCCAGACGGTCGACCCGGCGGTCGAGGCCCGGGTCGTGGCGGCGATCGGGCACTGGCGCGACACGCGCTACCAGCCGCCGTTCAACCACCCGCGGCCCTGCAAGGCCCTGGAGCGGCTGAAGGAGGCCGCCAAGGGCACCGACAACCTCATGGAGGCCACCCTGGAGTGCGCCCGCGCGGGCGTGACGACCGGTGAGTGGGCCGGGGCCCTGCGGGAGGTGTTCGGCGAGTTCCGGGCACCCACCGGAGTCTCCTCCGCGCCCGTCGCCGTCCCGGTGGAGGCCGGCTCGGCGCTCGCCGGGGTGCGGGCCAAGGTGGACGCGACCGCCCGCGAACTGGGCAGCGGCAAGCTGAGGTTCCTCGTCGGCAAGCCCGGTCTCGACGGGCACTCCAACGGTGCCGAGCAGATCGCGGTGCGCGCGCGGGACGCCGGCTTCGAGGTGGTGTACCAGGGCATCCGGCTCACCCCCGAGCAGATCGTGGACGCCGCCCTCGCCGAGGACGTGCACGCGGTCGGCCTGTCGATCCTCTCCGGCTCGCACGCCCAGCTGGTTCCCGATGTCCTGGAACGACTCCGTGTGGCCGGTGCCACAGATATACCGGTGATCGCCGGTGGCATCATCCCGAATGGTGACGCCCAGCAACTCAGGGAAGCCGGAGTGGCCGCGGTCTTCACCCCGAAGGACTTCGACATCACCGGAATCATCGGCCGGATCGTCGACGAGATCCGGAAAGCGAACAAGCTCGACCCCCTGGAGGTCCCCGCATGACCGCCCACCCGTCGCCCGCCACCACCCTTGCAACGGGCGGCTCCGCCGCACACCCATTTAATCGTCTCCGCCCGCGGCGCTCGTGCCTGGCCGTACCCGGTTCGAACCCGCGCTTCCTGGAGAAGGCACAGGGTCTCCCGGCGGACCAGGTCTTCCTGGACCTGGAGGACGCGTGCGCGCCGCTCGCCAAGCCCGAGGCGCGCCACACCATCGTCAAGTTCCTCAACGAGGGCGACTGGACCGGCAAGACGCGCGTGGTCAGGGTCAACGACTGGACGACCGAGTGGACGTACCGTGACGTCGTGACCGTCGTGGAGGGCGCCGGCCAGAACCTCGACTGCATCATGCTGCCGAAGGTCCAGACGGCCCAGCAGGTCGTCGCCCTGGACCTGCTGCTCACCCAGATCGAGAAGACCATGGGCTTCGAGGTCGGCAAGATCGGCATCGAGGCGCAGATCGAGAACGCGCAGGGCCTCAACAACGTCAACGAGATCGCGCAGGCCTCCCCGCGCGTCGAGACGATCATCTTCGGCCCGGCCGACTTCATGGCGTCCATCAACATGAAGTCGCTGGTCGTGGGCGAGCAGCCGCCCGGCTACCCGGCGGACGCCTACCACTACATCCTGATGAAGATCCTGATGGCCGCCCGCGCCAACAACCTCCAGGCGATCGACGGCCCCTACCTCCAGATCCGCAACGTGGAGGGCTACCGCGCGGTCGCCCAGCGCGCCGCGGCCCTCGGCTTCGACGGCAAGTGGGTGCTGCACCCGGGCCAGGTCGAGGCGTCCAACGAGATCTTCTCGCCGTCGCAGGAGGACTACGACCACGCCGAGCTGATCCTGGACGCGTACGACTACTACACGTCCGAGGCGGGCGGCAAGAAGGGCTCCGCGATGCTCGGCGACGAGATGATCGACGAGGCCAGCCGCAAGATGGCCCTGGTCATCTCCGGCAAGGGCCGGGCCGCCGGCATGCAGCGCACGTCGAAGTTCGAGATCCCCGCCAGCTAAGGAGCCCAGAGCGCGATGCAGTTCGGACGCACGTACGAGGAGTTCGAGGTCGGGGCGACGTACAAGCACTGGCCGGGCAAGACGGTCACGGAGTACGACGACCATCTCTTCTGTCTCCTCACCATGAACCACCACCCGCTCCACATGGACGTCAACTACGCCGAGAACACGACGGACTTCGGCAAGAACGTGGTGGTCGGGAACTACATCTACTCGTTGCTGCTCGGCATGTCCGTGCCGGACATCTCGGGCAAGGCGATCGCCAACCTGGAGATCGAGTCGCTCAAGCACGTGGCGCCGACCTTCCACGGCGACACGATCTACGGCGAGACCACCGTGCTCGACAAGTGGCCCTCGAAGTCGAAGAACGACCGCGGGATCGTCTACGTCGAGACCAAGGGCTACAAGCAGGACGGCACGCTGGTGTGCACCTTCCGCCGCAAGGTGATGGTGCCGACCGAGACGTACATCAAGGAGCGCGGCGGCGAGCAGCCGGGCCGCCCCGAGCTCAAGGAACAGGGGAAGTAAGCGATGGCCCGTCTCGCCCAGACCGCCGGTCTGACCGACGTCCAGCAGGAGATCCTCTCCACCGTCCGCGACTTCGTGGACAAGGAGATCATCCCGGTCGCCACCGAGCTGGAGCACCGCGACGAGTACCCGCAAGCGATCGTCGACGGCCTCAAGGAGCTCGGCCTGTTCGGCCTGATGATCCCCGAGGAGTACGGCGGCCTGGGCGAGTCCCTCCTGACGTACGCGCTGTGCGTCGAGGAGATCGCCCGCGGGTGGATGTCCGTCTCCGGGATCATCAACACGCACTTCATCGTGGCGTACATGCTCAAGCAGCACGGCACGCAGGAGCAGAAGGAGCACTTCCTGCCGCGGATGGCGGCCGGCGACATCCGGGGCGCGTTCTCGATGTCGGAGCCGGGGCTCGGCTCGGACGTGTCGGCGATCACCTCGAAGGCGGTCAAGGACGGCGACGAGTACGTCCTGAACGGCCAGAAGATGTGGCTGACGAACGGCGGCACGTCGTCCCTGGTGGCCGTCCTCGTCCGGAGTGACGAAGGCCACCCCGAGGGTACCGCGCCGCACAAGTCGATGACGACCTTCCTGATCGAGAAGGAGCCCGGCTTCGGCGAGGTCCGCCCCGGTCTCACCATCCCGGGCAAGATCGAGAAGATGGGCTACAAGGGCGTCGACACCACCGAGATGATCATGGACGGGCTGCGGCTTCCGGCCGATCGGGTGCTCGGCGGGGTCACCGGCCGAGGTTTTTACCAAATGATGGACGGGGTCGAGGTCGGCCGCGTCAACGTGGCGGCGCGCGGCTGTGGTGTCGCCCAGCGTGCGTTCGAACTGGGTGTCCGGTACGCCCAGCAGCGTCACACTTTCGGCAAGGCGATCGCCCAGCACCAGGCCATCCAGTTCAAGCTCGCGGAGATGGCCACCAAGGTCGAGGCCGCGCATGCCATGATGGTCAACGCCGCGCGCAAAAAGGACTCCGGGGAGCGAAACGACCTGGAGGCAGGGATGGCGAAGTACCTCGCCTCCGAGTACTGCAAGGAGGTCGTGGAAGACGCCTTCCGCATCCACGGCGGCTACGGCTTCTCGAAGGAGTACGAGATCGAACGCCTCTACCGTGAGGCGCCCATGTTGCTGATCGGCGAAGGTACCGCCGAGATCCAGAAAATGATCATCGGGCGAAGGTTGCTCGAAGAGTATCGATTCCAGGGCTGATTGTCCGGGTACGGGGTGTTTTCTTCGAGAAGAAGATCACACCCCGTCAACGGTCTTCGGCCGCCGACTCGGCTTCCTGGCTTGCCCAGTTGCGGCCCCCGCCCGGTACGATCCCGGAAAGCCGCCGTCCCCATTTCCTGCGCGGCATCATCCGCTACGAAGGTCATCCATGCCCCACAGCCAAACCTCTGCACATCGAGACAGCCTGGCCGGCGTACGCCTCGCGCGCGGAGCATCGCCGTGGCTTCTCCCGACCGTCGCCACCGCAGCCGTCAGCCTCCTCCGCGCCCGTCGCTCCGGCGCCGCGAAGGCCGTCGCCGTACCCGCCACCGCGCTCGCGGCGGGCATGCTGTGGTTCTTCCGCGACCCCGAGCGTGAGATCGCCCAGGGCCGTGTCATCTCGCCTGCCGACGGTGTGGTGCAGAGCATCATGCCGTGGAAGGACGGACGCACCCGCGTCGCCATCTTCATGAGCCCGCTCAACGTCCACGTCAACCGCGCGCCCCTCGCGGGCGAGGTGACGTCGGTGGAGCACATCCCCGGTGGCTTCGTTCCCGCCTTCAACAAGGAGAGCGAGAACAACGAGCGCGTAGTCTGGCATTTCGACACCGAACTCGGCGACATCGAGATGATCCAGATCGCCGGCGCGGTGGCCCGCCGTATCGTCCCCTACATCCCGCAGGGCACGAAGGTCGAGCAGGGCGACCGCATCGGGCTGATCCGCTTCGGCTCGCGTGTCGACATCTACCTGCCGGAGGGCGTGGACGTCGCGGTCGAGGTCGGCCAGAAGACCGTGGCTGGGGTGACTCGCATTGACCGTGATTGATCCTGAGACCCAGGCGGGCTGGGTGCCCGAGGCCGACGAGATCGGCGAGGACGAGGAGGAGATGCCCCTCTCTCTGCGCCTCTCGATAGCGGACACCCTGACCCTCGGCAACGCCACGTGCGGCTTCATGGCGGTGTACTTCACCACCACCGGCATCCTGATCCCGCACCTCACCGGGGACGACCAGTCGGCCGGCATGGCGCGCCACAGCGCCGCCACGGCGGTCATCCTCATGCTCTGCGCGGCCGTCTTCGACCTGTTCGACGGCCTGGTCGCGCGGAAGCTGCGCTCCTCCCCCATGGGCGCCGAGCTGGACAACCTCTCCGACCTGATCAGCTTCGGCCTCGCGCCGGCGTACTTCGTGCTCGTCTACGGCATGGTCGCCGACGACGCGTACCAGAAGGTGGCCGCGGTCGGAGCGGTCGTCGTGCTGCTCGCGGTGGTGCTGAGACTCGCGCGCTTCTCGTGCGTGACGCCGACGAACGGCATGTTCCAGGGCATGCCGAGCCCCTTCGGGGCGCTGACCGTCGTCTCGATCGTCCTCCTGGAGCTGCCGTTCTTCGCCACGCTCCTCGCGATCCTCGGCACCGCCTGGCTGATGGTGAGCCGGGTCGAGTACCCGAAGCCGCGCGGCCGCCTCGCCGGGGCGATGCTGGCCTGGATCGTGCTGTCGATGGGCCTCCTGGCGGCCTGGGCCTTCGACGCCCCCGGCGGCCAGCTGCTCCTCCAGACCGGCTGCGCCCTGCAGCTGGTGATGGGCGCGGTGATCCCGCTGTTCGCCACGGCCCGCCGGGTGAACAACTTCCGCGACAACAGGCGCGAGGCGCGGGCGGCGCAGCTGCCCTGACCCTCGTCACGACGCGAAACGGGTGTGGCCCGAGCCTTCGAGGCTCGGGCCACACCCGTTTCGCGTTCAAGGGCATACGGCGTTGGCCTTTGACCGGTCAACCACCCCTGGCCAGAGCCGAGTTGCACAGGGCGAGACAGGGGAGGGCGGTGGAATTGGGCTGAAATTTACGGGGATTTGTCCCCTTTCCGGGATGGGGATTACTCCCCTCCTGCGGATCGGAGGACAGCCATGCCCGCACCCACCGCCAAGGACTACTCGGTCCCGCACGTCTCGAAGCTTCCCGCCAACGAGGGCGACACCGTCAACCTCTTCGTCCGGGAGTACGACGGCACCCAGGGCAACCAGCCGCACGAGGTGGTGCTGATGCTCCACGGCAGGAGCGTGCCGGTTCTCGCCGGGTACGACCTCACGGTTCCCGGGTCCGCCATCGACTACAACTGGGCACAGGACCTGGCCAGGCACCACTACGACGTCTTCATGATGGACCTGCAGGGCAACGGACGGTCGCCCCGCCCAACGCCGCTGGGGGTCCCCCCACGCCTTTAGGGCAGTGGGGGAGTGCGTGCCACGCCCCGCGACGCCGGCATGCTCCAAACGACAGGCCCTAGGT
>NZ_BCFL01000024.1:0-321838 GCF_002217755.1 Streptomyces hyaluromycini
GGTCGGGATCGTCGTCGTACGCGAGCGTTGTCCATCGGGTGCCCTGGGGGTGCACCTCGTGCCGCTCTGAAGGGAGTTCCGGTCCGCCCGGTTCCCAGGACCAGGCCACGGTGATGACGTAGATGTCGGCGCCCTCGAAGAGTTCGTCCAGGACCGTGTTGTACCGGTGGAGGGCGATGGCGTATTCGTCCTCCGTCTCCGGGTAGCGCTTAGAGTCCGGCAGGCTGTGGAAGCGCACCCAGCGGTCGCCGTAGGCAGTGCGCAGTTCGTGGGCGATGGGAGGCCCATTCGGGAACTGGCGCTGGCACAGTACGGACAGGCGGTCTCTGTCCAACTCGTCGCTCATCCCTCAGCCGACGCCACACCGGTCGGGCACGGCACGCCCGTGCCGCCCAACCTGCAGTGTCCGCCCGGGTTTTGCTGCTCGAAAGGTACTGCTGGTGGTAGGCCTCGGCCGGGTAGAAGGGGCGGTCGGCGGCGGGGAGGATCTCGGTGGTGATGGTGCCGTAGCCGACCGGCCAGCACGGCCGCGTGCAGCAGCCCCAGCCATCGACCACCGTGGATCTCTCACCATGAAGCGTGCTGTTCCAATTCTGCGTAGTAGTCGGCCTGCAGGACGGCGTGACTTCGGCACCACCCCGTGGCAGACACGAGGGACGGCCCGACGACATAAACCCCTGCCGGCGCCGCGCGGATGCCGTGCGGTTGGGACACCGACGCGGGGTGGAGCAGCTCGGTAGCTCGCTGGGCTCATAACCCAGAGGTCTTCTCTGAACTACACAAACGGCGGAGGGCCCGGCCGCTGTGCCGACCAGGCCCTGGGTCTCAGTGGGGGCGGTGCGCTAAAGGTTGTCCCGTAAGTGGGAGCTGGTCCTAGGCTGAGCCGACCACTTTCGTGACGATCTTGCGGAGGCTGACACCTCACTCATGGAGATATCCCTGCGCGAACTTCAGGACAGCGACCTGCCTGTCTTCTGGGAGCAGTTGACGGACCCCGAACTGCAGCAGATGGCAGCCGTGACCAGGAAGTACCACTACGACCGCGGCCACTTCGACCAGCACTGGGCCAAGGTGCGATCCGATCCGGCGGTGATCGTGCGAACCGTTGTCGCCGACGGCGTAGTGGTCGGGCATGCCGCGGTGTTCGGTTCATCCTCCGAGCGTGAGGTCACCTATGTCGTCGGGCGAACTCAATGGGGTCGAGGCATCGCCTCCCGGGCGCTCGCCGAGCTGATCAAGCTGGAGGGCAGCCGCCCACTGCACGCCGACGCCGCTGCCGACAACGCCGGATCCATTCGTGTACTGGAAAAGTGCGGCTTCGTCATAACCGGGCGCAGCCGGTGCTTTGCCCGTGCCCGGGGGCACGAGATTGATCTCGTGCACCTGACGCTGAGTTGAGCCAGACAGCCGGTGCAGGCTGCTCACCTGGCCAACGCGAGGTTGTGGAGGCGAGCGATTCCGAGCATGGCGTGATGGACTCCGTCGCCCTTGAGGCGGCAGTCCCGAAGGATTTTCCAGTTCTTGAGCCGCGACAGGGCGTGTTCCACACGCGCTCGCGCCCGGCGGTGGACGGCGTTCTCCGCTTCCTGTTGCGGGCTGAGGTGCGTCTGACCTCGTCGTTTGCGGTGCGGGATGAGCAGTCCGGTGCCCTGGTAGCCGCCGTCGGCGATAACCGGGGTACCGCGGCAGACCCGGTCGACGCCGGACTCCGTGAACGCCCGGCAGTCGTTGCGGCTGCCGGGCAACGGCAGGCCGATCGCCACCACCAGGCGACTGTTGGCATCGATCACGACCTGCAGGTTGGTCGAGTACCGATAGTTCTTGCTGGAGGCGGCCACGCTGCGGTCGCGGGTGGGCACCAGGGTGCCGTCCACGATGTAGACCGTGTCCTTGCGCGGCCTGCGGGCCGGCGAGATGGCCAGCAAGGGCGCCAGGTGATCGAGGATGCGGTCGGCCGCGGACTTCGAGACCCCGAACAACGGCGCCACCTGCCGCAACGTGAGGTTTGTGCGCCAGTACGTCGCCACCAGCAACACCCTGTCCTTCAGCGACAGCCGCCAGGGACGACCGCGCTGCACATCACCGCCCCGACGCCGCACCAACGCCACCAGCCTTGCGAACTGCACCTCGGACAGCCCGGAGAACGGCCCGATCCACTTCGGATCACCAGCTGAGATCACCACACCCATGCACAGCCAACGCACCAACCGCTCCACCAGTTACGGGACAACCTCTACTGATCTTTTCGTAAGTTCGGTGGGGGTGGTGGCGGTGTGGGTGGGAGGCTGTCGGGGTGGCATATCAACCTTCCCCTTCGGTTGCCGGTTCCTCCCTTCCTCCCTTGTCGCGGCCTCAGTTGGCGGAGGCGCGTCGTGTTCGGGCAGTCGAGTTGTTCGAGGGCGGCGTCTCGAATGCGGAGATCGCGAGGGCGGTGGGGGTGTGTGCCGAGAGTGTGCGGCGGTGGCGGCGGGTGTGGGAGCAAGACGGTGCTTCGGGCCTGCGGAGGCGGGCAGCCACCGGACGCCCGCCGAAGCTGGACGACAGCCAGGTCGAGATGGTCCGGGCCGCGTTGGAGAAGGGTGCCCAGGTTCATGGTTTCGAGGCCGACCTGTGGACCCTGGAACGCGTCGGCGTGGTCGTCACCCGGGCAACGGGGGTGGTGTTGTCGAGGGCGTCGGTGTGGCGGCTGCTGACGGGCCGGCTCGGATGGAGCCTGCAACGGCCTGAGCGGCGGGCGGTCGAGCGGGACGAGTCGGAGATTGCCCGCTGGATCGCGCACGAGTGGCCGCGCATCAAAAAGGGGCCGTGAACACATGTGCCTGGATCGTCTTCCTCGACGAATCAGGCGTCTCCCTGCTTCCCCAGATCCGCCGTACCTACTCGCCCCGAGGGCGGACTCCGCTCCTGCGGCACCGCCTGAACTGGAAGCGCGCGTCGATGGCCGGAGCCTTGGGCTACCACTCCACCGACCGCGGTCGCGGGGCCCGCCTGTGCTTCCACCTCAAGCCCGGCAGCTACGACAGCGCCGGACTCATCGAGGTCCTGGAGCAGATGAAGGTGTTCTACCGCGGCGAGCGGGTGGTCCTGGTCTGGGACGGCCTGTCCGCCCACTGGAGCCGAGCAATGCGGGCCTGGGTCACCGAACAGGACTGGCTCACCCTGGAGCGATTACCCGCCTACGCTCCCGAGCTGAACCCGGTGGAACTGCTGTGGTCCTCACTCAAGAAACGCGAACTCGCCAACCTCGCCGGCGACCACCTCGCCGATGTCGCCGACGCCACCGAGCAAGGCATCCGCCGCATCAATGCCAACCCCCGACTGCCATGGTCATTCCTCGCCCATACCGGCCTGACCATCCACCCACCACCCCCACCGAACTTACGAAAAGATCAGTAGGTACCAATCTCACCAAGCCCGAGCGGGGGCGGATTGTTGACCTGCCCCCCGCTCGGCTGCGGTATGACACCTACCGCCGAGGACTGTCAGATGCGCCTGGCACGATGCCCGGCATGAGCCCGACACCAGAGCTGACGCAGAAGACCCTGACCGAACGCGGCTTCCGTGGCTTCGTGCCGTTCCGTGAACTGCACGACAGCAACGTCCCCACCGAGCACGGAATCTACGTGGTGATCCGCACGGACACCTCGCCCCCGTCGTTCCTCCCCGCCAGCCCCGCCGGACACCTCAAAGGCCGCGACCCATCCGTAACCGCCGACAAGCTCAGCGATGCCTGGGTGGACGGGGCGACGGTCGTGTACATCGGCAAGGCCGCGGGCCAGGACGGACTGAATCAGCGGCTTGCCGACTACCGCCGCCACGGCACCGGTCTGCTGGCCGGCCACTGGGGCGGACGCTACATCTGGCAGTTGGCCGACTCGGACGCACTGCTCGTCGCCTGGCGGCCGACGACCGAGGACGACGGCGCGGGTGAGGCTGAGCAGGACCTGATCGACGAGTTCAAAGAACTCCACGGAGGAGCTCTGCCCTTCGCCAACCTCAGGAACAACGCCCGAAAGACTCCGGAGACAGACGCCAGCCTCAACTAATCCCGGTCACCCTGTACCGCCCGGGGGCTGCGCGCCAGCGGCCGCTGCATCGCCGAGTCGCCGTTGGACCTCCTCGATGAAGAACAGAGGCGCGGTCGCGCCCTGGTAGGGATGGGAGTAGTGGCAGTGGCCTGTCTCCTCATCAAACTCGAAGTACGCCGTCCACGTTCCCCTGCCGGAGTTGGATCGGATCTTTGCTTCCACGGTATAGCCGCTCGTGGAGACACTCATGATCTTCCCCACGCTTTCTGCGGCAGCACGCACGATGGCGGCGAACTCAAGCTCCACGGGGGTCGGAACCCTCGCACCGAGTGACTCGTCGGTCTCGACGTCCTCGGTGGCGTAGTTCCTCCGGGCGAGCTTGATGAGCAGGCCGCCGACCGCGACGACGGCCACGGCGCCGATGCAGGTTGCGCGGCTCGGGCTGGGCCTCCGCCGGAGTCAGCCGGATCGCCCCGGACTTCCGCTCGGCGATGTCCAGCCACGACAGCTTGGGCATCCCGTCGTTCAGCAGCGTCAGCTCGGTGGTCATCTGCTCGCGCAGTTCGTCGACGAACACGGCGGAATCCAGGGGCTTGCGCAGCTCGCGGTAGTTCTCCTCGCGCCGCTCGGCGAAGTCCTGCGGCAGGTCCTCATCAGGGTTGCGCCACTTGTCGGCGCCGACGACCCAGAGCTCCTTGCACCTGAGCTGGTCGCGCAGGGTCTGGAAGGCGACGATCTCGTAGACGATGCGCACCACCCGGCGCCGGCCCCGCTTGTCGGCACGGTGCACGACCTCCGCCCAGTCCCCGCCCATCGCCTTGTGCACCGGCACCGTCTCGCCCAGCGGGTAGTACGTGGTGTTGCCCGCCGCTGCGTACCGGGCCACCAGCGCCAGGGCCTCGACCACCGGCCGGTGGGTGTGGTTGGACGAACGGAACTCCAGCGCGTCCAGCCGCTTGATCAGCCCGCGCCGGTAGTGGTTGGCGTACGACGCCTTCAACGTCGTCTGCACCGTGCGCCGGTACACCGGGCCGCGGCTCTTGAACTCGTGCACAAGCTCCCGCAGCGTCGCCTCACCCCCGGACACCGCCGGGAACACGACCTGCCGCACGGTCCCCTCCGGGGCGCCGAGCGACGCCTCGGCGAGCCTGAAGAGGATGTTCTCCTTGCCCGACACCTTCTTGAACGCGTTGACCAGCTGCTCGGTGACCTTCTTCTCCGCCCGCGCCCCGATCCGGTGCACCGTGGAGATCAGCAGCTCCACCAACGTGTCCGTGATCTCACACTCCCGCTCGTGCAGCAGGGCGGCCAGCAGCGTCACCCGCAACGGCAGCGGGTGCGTGCGCAGATGGGAAGGGGACTCCACCGCGGCCCGCGCCCGCCACCCGGCCACCACCTTCGGCGCGACGTCGACGAACAGGTCCGGCGGGAGCCAGACCGCGCGGACCGCGAGCAGCTTGTCGATCTCGGTGAGCATCGTCTCCAGGCTGACGTTGCCCGGCGCTTCCTTGATCTTCCCGAGGACAGGCGGCCCGTCCTCGCCCTCACCGGTACCGGCGTCACCGGGTTCGGCGTCGTTCTCCTGGTCGGCGCCGGCGACCAGGGCCACGATCCGCTCGGTGCTCTCCACCGTGAGCCGCGCCGAGATCCGCGCCGTCAGCGTCTCCTCGGCGACCCGCAGCGCCGCCCCCACGATCCGGTCACACCGCCCCGCCGCCGGCGGCTCGATGCACTCCGTACGACAACGGGCCAGCAGCTCAACCCGCACCTGCTCCGGCCGCCGCTCCTTGCAGGCGACGTGCTCGACGAGCCAGGCCGTCAGCTTGTCCGCATCCGCGACACTGCACTCCCGGAAACCCAGGTGCCCTCGGATCTGCGCCCGGTGGTACTCGACCGTCCGGCCGCTCCACTCGTATCCGTCCAGCTCGGACGCGGGCACCGGAACCTGCCGGGCGACGAACTCCACCGCCTCGCCCGACAGCTCGAACCGGCCCCGGGGAAACCGGCCGTACTGCGTGTAGTCAGCCGTGGGTTCAGCGTGACTGAGGGACTTTCACCGGGAACCCACGGTGTCTTCTGCAGGCGTGCTCGGAAGTGCGGTGGGTTCTTCGTCACTGAGTTCAGGAAACATCCTTCCGCAACGACGCGATGAGGAGGTCAAGGTCCCCGCGTGCCGTGTACGTACGGATCGGGTCGATGTAGTCGCGTGACTCGATGATCTGACCGTCCCGCACACGCATGACGAAGATGCAGGGCACCTTGGCCATGGAGTCGTCCGGCAATGTGAACTCGTAGGCGAACTCGGCGACGATCACTTCAGGATCGGCGGTCTCGTGAACGACGACATCGACGACACTTCTCTTCGGCAAGGACTCCCGAACTTCCGGCGGCACCGTGAAGTGCTCCCGAAGCGCACGCCGACTCGTCAACGGCTCGGACTCCGGCGTCGCCATCGGATGCCGGACATCGGTGACCTCGCCATACAGGTCAGGCAACTCGCTTGAGTTCCCGTCGGCGACCCCATGAACAAGCCGGAGAAACACCTCGCGCGGACTCAGACTCACAAGACCCCCCAAGGAATACGCACAGGCAGCCAACGATCATTATCGCCTGATGCGGGCCGGTACTGCGGACTGTTTCGACCAGCAGCACCCCACCCGTCCGACCCCACCCGTGGCGCTGGACGCGGACATGCGGATATAGGTCAGTACTCTTCACCTAGAAGTGCTCCTTCAACAGCAACGGCCAGGACCCTCCACAGGTCTCATCGTTGCAGGTCAGGAGCACTTCTCGCGCCTCTGAGCAAGCGGTAGACGGCACCGCTCGTGAAAGCCCGAGGTTTATAGTGAGCGGGCAGGTACCTGCGGCAGCTGCCACTCATCGACGCTGAGCGATCGCGCGGTCGCCCGATCCGGCGGGGCTGTTCGCACCGATGCAAATCCCGTGGGCAGCCTCACAGTTGACGCCGTAGTCTCCCCGGATGACCACCGTTTCCGTCGAAGACCTCGCACGTGCATGCAAATCTGTCGGCGACCTGCTCGCCAAGGTCCGCCCCGAGCAGTGGAAGGAGCCGACGCCGTGCACAGAATGGAACGTGCGCGAGGTGGTGGCCCACTTGGTCGGCATGGACCTGGTGTTCGCAGCCATGATCGAGGGCGGCCCGATGCCCGAACGCGGAGTAGACCGCCTCGGTGACGACCCGGTCGGCGCCTACCGGTCTTCCAGTGCTTCGCTGCTGGCAGCTTTCTCCGGCCCTGGGGTGCTCGAGCGGAGTTATCGCGGACCCTTGGGGAGTGCCACGGGCGCCGAGCGCTTGCAGATCCGCCTGTACGATCTGCTCGCTCACGGTTGGGACCTCGCCCAGGCCACCGGAATCCCTGCCCAGCTGCCCGAAGACCTTGCCGAGCAGGCTCTGGCGTTCACTCAGGCTCAGCTCTCCACCCAGTCCCGAACGGGACGATTCGCCGAGCCGCGCCCCGTCGAGGAGACCGCTCCGGCCATTGATCGCCTCGCCGCGTTTCTCGGCCGGCCGGTCCCACCGCAGTGTGAGACCGATTGAGTACAACTGACCGCCCCGAAGCCACGCCCGCTGATGATCTCCGGGCATTGATGAAATGCAGGCCGTGAGCGCCTGATGGGCAGGGGACTCATTCGTTCCTGGCGGTCTGCTCGATCTGCTCGTCGAGCAGATTCTGGGCGATGGCCGCGTAGCGGCTCGCGGTGGTGTGGGACAGGTTGAAGACCAGGGCGAGATGCAGTGGGTCGGCGCCGGCGGTCAGTGCCTCGTGAAGTACCCGGTCGCCGCGGATGCGTTCGAGGTATACGCCCTGGTGCAGCAGGTGCCGTTTAAGGTATTCGGGGCTGACGGGCCCGGTTCCCAGGGCTGTCTTCGCGTTGATCAGGACGTGCCGGTTGGGGGTCTTTGGCCAGGTGGCCCGGCGCTGGTCGAGCCAGGCCAGCAGGGTCTGGTGGGGCAGTTCGCCGAGCCGTTGGCCATGTCCGGCGATGGTGATCCGGCGGTTGGGCAGGTCGAGGTCGTCCAAGGTGAGGCGGCGGATGGCCGTGGCGCGGGCGGCGTGGACGGCGGCCAGGGCGACGATCAGCCGTTGCGCCGGGGTGACGGCGATCCGTTGGACGGCGAGCACTTCGGCGTCGGTCGTCGGCAGCAGACTGCGTGGGATGTCTTCAGCCCTGAGCCGGGTGGTGGGGTTGGCGAAGATCAGGCCGCGCTTCTTGGCGAAGCGGAACAGTGAGCGCAGCGCGGCGATCGCGTTGCGCCGCTGCCATCCGCGCAGGGGTGACAGCGCGGCCGTGACGTCGGCGACGGTGATTTCGCGCAGGTGCCCACGGGTCGTCGCCCAGTTCTCCAGCAGGGGGCGGACGCAGCCCAAGTAGACGTAGAGACAAGTGCGGGACCGGGGTCTGGCGCGCCTGTCACCGTCGAGGAGGACCAGCAGCCAGGCGCGGACGTCGCTGGCGAATCCGGCGGGCAGTTCGCCGGTGCGGTCGTCGATCCAGGAGCGGATCGACGAGGTGCTGTCATCTTCCAGAAGGTCCAGGTCGGCGAGGACTTCGGCGACCCGGAAACCGGAAGCGTGTCGAGGCATTCGCGAGCGGATTTCGGTGAGCTTCACGGGCTTGCCGGGCGGGCGGTGCTCCAGCACCGCCGTCAGGCCGTCCATCGCGCACCGCACGAGCGACGGCGGCCATCCGTTGGCCTCGCCGAGCTGTTTGGCGCGGGCCGAGGCCGACCGGAGCGCAAGGTTGTCCGAGGTCAGGGCGGGGTGCTGCCAGCGTGGCGGGGGGTGGGACGTCCGCCTTGCGCCGGTAGTGGGAGGCCAGGCCCCGGCACTTGTTGTCGCAGTAAGCCCGGTCCCGTCGCGAGCCCTCGGGCAGCAGTTTGTCGCAGTGCACGCAGTTCATCGAGGGGGCAGAGACCTGCCTGTGCGAGGACGTGGGGCGACGGCGCGCGGCTGACCCGCCGCGGTGGCCTGCGAGTCGGTCGCCAGCGTCGGCTCCGGCACCCGCTCCGGCTCGGGCAGCAGCAGTTCCTCGACGCCGCAGCCGAGCACCGCGCAGATGACGTCGAGCTCGTCGAGCTTGACGGTGTTCGGCTGACCGGACCACAGCCCCGACATCTTCCCCGCGCTGATCACGACGCCACGCTCGGCGAGCATCCGCTGGAGTTCGCTGGCCTTCCAGATGCCGCGGTTGGCGGCCGCCAGTCGAAGGTTCCACTTCACTGGGCCAGTCCCTTCCATCGGTCGGTGGCGCGCTGCTGTCCGGCGACCCAGGCGTCTTCGACATGGGTGCCGTGGACGTGGATATACCGGGCCGTGGTGCCGGTCCAGGTATGCCCGAGTAGCTCCTGGATCGCGAACAAGGTCATGCCGGCGAGATAGAGCTGGGAGGCGCAGAAATGCCGCAGCACGTGCGGGGTGAGCTTCCCGGCCCACGTCGGCAGGTGCTGGGCGGCGGCATCGGCCAGCGACCGGCGGAAGACATCTGCGGTCGCCCGCGAGCAGGAACCGTCCCGGTTCTTGCGCTCGGAGGGGAACAGCGGGGCGGCCGGCCGGGTGTGGTCGGCGTCGAAGTGGCCCCACACGTCTTCGATGAACCACCGCAGGTTCCGGTCGGCGCCGTTGATCAGCGGAACCAGCCGCGGCTTCGGCCCGCGTCTGCGGGAACCCTTGCCGTGCCGGACGTTGAGCTTGCCGAACCGCCCCAGCTCCCACCGGACATCGTCCAGGTCGAGCATCCGTGCCTCGTTGATCCTCAGCCCCACGTCCGCCGCCAGCCGGGCCACCGCGTAATTACGGACGGCCGGGCCGAACTTGCGGCAGGTCACCAGCTCCTCGCGCCACCCGGCGAACACCGCCTCGATCCCCGCTTCGCTGGGCGGGATCCGCAGCTGCGGTTCCACCGAGGCCCGCGGCCGGTTCATCTCATCCAGCGGGCACTCGACCACACGGCCGGTGAGGTTGTGCAGCTCGACCTTGTGCCGCAGCTCAAGGAACTGGAAGAACACCGCCAGAGCGCCCGCCCGGCAAGTGCGGGTCGACGGTTCGGCGTCGCGCAGTACCTTGCCGAAATAGACATCGGCGTCGGACGGCTCCATCTCCCACAGCGGACGGCCGAACCAGTCCCGGATCAGCTCCAGGTGGTTGGTGTCGCTGCGAATCGTGCCGTCGACCAGACCGGCCGAAGCCCTGGCGAGAACGAAACCTGACAGCACATCAGTCCCGAACTCGGCGAGCTCCTCCTCGCTCACCGGCGCCCGGTACTCGCGCAGATCGCGTACTACGGCCAGAGCCGACCCACGCCTCCACGACTTCACCCAGACTGAAGGAATCCCGACAGGGATGAGGGTTGCGTACTACGGGCGAGGTTGGGTCAGAACGGGCTTCGGTCACCCGGACGAGGTACCAGGCCCAGGTCCTGGCACTCTCAGTGGTGCCAGGACCTGGGGGACGAACGCGGAACTCGGGGACTATTGCTCACCCAGCTCAGGGCAAAGGGCGGATCAGCGTCGGCGGGACACGTACCGGCCACTACTCGATCAGTAGGAAACGGCAAGCGCCCCGCCAGGCCGAAGCCTGACGGGGCGCTTGTGCGAGACTCTGGTGTGACCGCCGGTAGCAGCGAGTCAGCGACCAGATCCTCTGGTATCCGAGCCGATCAGCTCAAGAACCGACCAGTTGGCGAAGCACGTACTGCATGATGCCGCCGTTGCGGTAGTAGTCGGCCTCACCGGGGGTGTCGATCCGGACGACCGCGTCGAACTCGACGCCCGTGTCGGTGGTGACCTTGACGGTGCGCGGGGTGGTGCCGTTGTTGAGCTCCTCGACACCGGTGAAGGAGAAGGTCTCCTCGCCGGTCAGGCCGAGGGACTCGGCGGTGGCGCCCTCCGGGAACTGCAGCGGCAGCACGCCCATGCCGATCAGGTTCGAGCGGTGGATGCGCTCGTACGACTCGGCGATGACGGCCTTGACGCCGAGCAGCGCGGTGCCCTTGGCGGCCCAGTCGCGGGACGAGCCGGAGCCGTACTCCTTGCCGGCCAGGACGACCAGCGGGATGCCCTGCTCGATGTAGTTGCGGGAGGCGTCGTAGATGAACGCCACCGGAGCGTCCGCCTGGGTGAAGTCGCGGGTGTAGCCGCCCTCGGTGCCCGGCGCGATCTGGTTGCGCAGGCGGATGTTGGCGAACGTGCCGCGGATCATGACCTCGTGGTTGCCTCGGCGGGAGCCGTAGCTGTTGAAGTCACGACGCTCCACACCGTGCTCGGTGAGGTACTTGCCGGCCGGGGTGTCGGCCTTGATGGCACCGGCGGGCGAGATGTGGTCGGTGGTGACCGAGTCGCCGAGCTTGGCGAGGACGCGGGCACCGGCGATGTCGGTGACCGGCGACGGCTCGTGCTGCATGCCCTCGAAGTACGGGGGCTTGCGGACGTAGGTCGACTGCGGGTCCCAGTCGAAGGTGTTGCCGGTCGGGATCGGCAGCGACTGCCACTGGGCGTCACCGGCGAAGACGTCGGCGTAGGACTTGTTGAACATGTCCTCGCCGATCGCGTTGGCGACGACCTCGTTGACCTCGGCCTCGGTCGGCCAGATGTCGGCCAGGTAGACCGGCTTGCCGTCCTGGTCGGTGCCGAGCGCGTCCTTGGTGATGTCCACCTTCATGGAGCCCGCGAGCGCGTAGGCGACCACCAGCGGCGGGGAGGCCAGGTAGTTCATCTTGACGTCGGGGTTGATCCGGCCCTCGAAGTTCCGGTTGCCGGAGAGGACCGAGGTGACCGCGAGGTCGTGGTCGTTGACGGCCTTGGAGACCTCCTCCGGCAGCGGGCCGGAGTTGCCGATGCAGGTGGTGCAGCCGTAACCGACCAGGTTGAAGCCGACCTTGTCGAGGTAGGGGGTCAGGCCCGCCTTCTCGAAGTAGTCGGTGACGACCTTGGAGCCCGGGGCGAGGGTGGTCTTGACCCAGGGCTTGCGGGTCAGGCCCTTCTCGACCGCCTTCTTGGCCACCAGGGCGGCGGCGACCATGACGTACGGGTTCGAGGTGTTGGTGCAGGAGGTGATGGCCGCGACGGTGACCGCGCCGTGGTCGATCTCGTACGTGGTGCCGTCGGGGGCGGTGACGGGGACCGGGTTGGTCGGCACGCCGTTGGCGGTGGCCGGGGAGTCGGAGGCCGGGAAGGACTCCTTGCCCGCCTCGTCGTCGTCGGCGACGTAGTTGCGGACGTCGCTCTTGAACTGCTCGGCGGCGTTGGCGAGGACGATACGGTCCTGCGGGCGCTTCGGGCCGGCGATCGACGGGACGACCGTCGACAGGTCCAGCTCCAGCTTCTCGGAGAAGTCGGGCTCGGCCTTCGGGTCCAGCCAGAGGCCCTGCTCCTTGGCGTACGCCTCGACGAGCGCGACCTGCTGGGCGTCACGGCCGGTCAGGCGCAGGTAGTTCAGGGTCTCGTCGTCGATCGGGAAGATCGCGGCGGTGGAGCCGAACTCCGGCGACATGTTGCCGATGGTGGCGCGGTTGGCGAGCGAGGTGGCGGCCACGCCCTCGCCGTAGAACTCGACGAACTTGCCGACGACGCCGTGCTTGCGCAGCATCTCGGTGATGGTGAGGACGAGGTCCGTGGCGGTCGTGCCCGGCTTCAGCTCACCGGTCAGCTTGAAGCCGACGACGCGCGGGATGAGCATGGAGACCGGCTGGCCGAGCATGGCGGCCTCGGCCTCGATGCCGCCGACGCCCCAGCCGAGGACGCCGAGGCCGTTGACCATGGTGGTGTGCGAGTCGGTGCCGACCAGGGTGTCGGGGTAGGCCTGCCCGCCCCGGACCATGACCGTGCGGGCCAGGTGCTCGATGTTCACCTGGTGGACGATGCCGGTGCCCGGGGGTACGACCTTGAACTCGTCGAACGCGGTCTGGCCCCAGCGCAGGAACTGGTAGCGCTCCTTGTTGCGGCCGTACTCCAGCTCGACGTTCTGCGCGAAGGCCTCGTGGGTGCCGAACTTGTCGGCGATGACGGAGTGGTCGATGACCAGCTCGGCCGGGGCCAGCGGGTTGATCTTCGCCGGGTCGCCGCCGAGCTCCTTCACGGCCTCACGCATGGTGGCGAGGTCCACGACACAGGGGACGCCGGTGAAGTCCTGCATGATCACGCGGGCCGGCGTGAACTGGATCTCCTGGCTGGGCTGGGCCTGCGAGTCCCAGCCGCCGAGGGCACGGATGTGGTCGGCGGTGATGTTCGCGCCGTCCTCCGTGCGGAGCAGGTTCTCCAGCAGCACCTTCAGGCTGTACGGAAGGCGAGCCGAGCCTTCCACCTTGTCCAGCCGGAAGATCTCGTACGACTCGTCGCCCACCTGCAGCGTGCTGCGGGCGTCGAAGCTGTTCGCCGACACGACAGTCTCCTTCATTGATGTGCGCGTACCACCGTCAATCGTGCCGCCACGCCGACTTGGCCGATCCAGTAAGGTCAGGCTAAGTTAGGCATGCCTTACTAGAGTGGCGGCTACGGTGCGCCTGGGCAGATATCTCGATGTCGAGATAACTCTAGTACACGGGCGCCGGTTGGTCATGCCCGGACCCGATGTGGCGTCTCGGCGGACCTGGGGCAGTCTCGGTCTTTCTGTGGCATCGGTGGCTGCGTCTCAGTCTTTCTCGGGCAAGTAGGGCGGTGTCTCAGTCTTTCCAAGGTGCCGCTGACGCGCTTTGCCCACGGTCGCTGTACCGCGTCGGTGCTGGGTCATGGGGGCCGGCATGGATGCAGCGGACTTCTGGGTGCGGCTGGTCGGGCCGGATGGTGTCCGGCGTGAGGGGCCGCTGTCTGTGATGTGGCCGGTGCGGTTCGAGTCGGGGATGCCGGCGCGGTCCTTTCCGTCGTATCGCGGGCAGCGGAACTTCACGGGCTGGTACTGGTCGGCGACGGGTGGAGGGCATGTTCCGTACGAGTCCTGGCTGGAGCGGGATCACCTCATGCGGCTCGATTTCGATCCCGAGGTGCTCGGCGTGGGTGCCCAGCCGTTCGGGTTGTCCTGGCGGGACGGTGAGCTGGGTCCGCTGACGCACACGCCGGACTTCTTCGCTCGGCGGGCGGATGGCACAAGTCTGGTGGTAGACGTCAGGCCGGATGACCGTATCGGCGAGCGCGACGCGGTGAAGTTCGCCGGGACCCGGGATGCGTGCGCTCTGGTCGGCTGGGAGTACGAGCGGGTCGGCGAGTTGGATCCCGTGTTCGCGGCGAATCTGCGTTGGCTGGCGGGGTTCCGGCATACGCGGGTGATGTGGAAGGACACCGCGGTGGCTCTGCGGAAGGTGTTCGCGGGTGGAGCCGGTCTGCTGGCCGGTGCTCGGGCGTGCGGTGATCCGGTTCAGGTGCTTCCGGTGGTCTACCACCTGCTGTGGTGCCGGCAGCTGGCGGTCGACCTGGAGTCGTCGCCGTTGTCGGCGTCCGCATGGGTGACGCCTGGCCGGGTGGCTCGGGAAGGGGGCGGGGATGGTGATGCGTCCGCGGCTGCTGTCGGTAGGTGACCGGGTCCGGTTCGCCGGCCGGGAGCAGACTGTGGTGGCCTTGTCCGGGCTGCGGGTGCGGTTGGTCGACGACGACCAGGAAGCCGCTGTGGTGCTGCTGACGCATCTGGTGGGGTCGGAAGGCTTCGAGGTCCTCAGTGCTGTGTCCGCCCGATCGCTGGTGCCGGCCTCGGGGGTGTTGGACGGGCTGTCCCAGGAGGCGGTGGAGCGTGCGGAGTGGTGGCAGCGGCATCTGGTGGAGGTGCTGACCGGCCGGGCCGCTGGATGATCCTGGAGGCCCGGTCCGTGAGGAGTACGACCCGGCGACTCGGTCTCTGCGGCAGCGGGAGCTCGCCAAGGTTGCCGAGTTGCGGGAGTGCGGAACGCCGGTGTCGCTGTCCCGGCTCCAGCGCTTCCGGGCCCGGTTCGAGTCCGAGGGCATTGCCGGGCTGGTTGACCGGCGCTCACGGGCGGTGAGCCGACCGACGGGCCGGGTGGACCCCCGGGTGGTGGCCGCGCTGGAGCAGGTGGTGGCGGCTCAGACCGAGCGTTCGACGGTTTCGGGTGAGGTCTTGCGGCACCGGATGGAACGTGTCCTGGAGGCCGATCACGGTCGGGACGCGGTGTCTCTGCTTTCACGGGCGACGTTCTACCGGCTGCTGTCCGCGGTCAGCGGGGCCGTCACACTTTGGGTTCGGCCCACACGCGCCGATCGCTGGCCAAGCGTCCTGAGGGCATGTTCGGGATGCTGACGGCGGTTCGCCCCGGCGAGGTCATGGAGATCGATTCGACGCCGCTGGATGTGCTCGTGGTCCACGACGACGGCTCGACGGATTCCTGCGAGCTGACCGGTGTGGTGGATCTGGCGACGCGGACCCTGGCGGCGGCGGTGCTGCGCCCGACGACGAAGGCGGTGGACGCCGCACTGCTGCTGGCTCGGGCCATGACGCCCGAGCCGATGCGGCCCGGCCGGCCGGAGGCACTGCGCATGACCCGGTCGGTGCTGCCCCACGTCTCGCTGCTGGATCTCGACGCGCGGCTGGCCCAGGCCGCAGGGGTGCCGGTGATCACACCTGAGACGATCGTGTGCGATCGCGGCAAGGTGTTCGTGTCCGAGACGTTCCGCCGGGCCTGTCACACGCTGGAGATTTCTCCGCAGCCTGCGCATCCGGACACTCCGACGGACAAGCCGCATGTCGAGCGGACGCTTCGGTCGGTGGCGTCGATGTTCGTCCAGTTCCTGCCGGGCCATACGGGCCGCAGCACCGAGCATCGCGGCAGGGCTCCGGAGGAGGAGGTCTGGTCGATCCACCAGTTGCAGGCGGTCTTGGAGGAGTGGACCGTGGCGCGGTGGCAGAACCGGCCGCATGACGGACTACGTGATCCGTTGACGGCAGGGCGGCCGCTGAGCCCGAACGAGAAGTACGCAGTGCTGGTCACCACGGCCGGCCACGTCCCCATCACGCTGTCGCCGGACGAGTACGTCGGGCTGCTGCCTTGCCGGCAGCGGACCCTCAACTCCTACGGCTTCAGGATCAATCACCGGATCTATGACGGCCCGGAATTGGCTGATCTGCGCCGGGGGCGCATGGGCAGCAGCCGTGATGGACACCGTTGGGCTGTCCACCACGATCCCTACGACATCTCCCGTGTCTGGGTACGCCACCCCGAGACCCGCGAATGGATCACTGTGTTCTGGCGGCATCTGCGCACAGCACCGGTTCCCATGGGAGAGCTGGCCTGGGACCACGCCCGCAAGATCGTCGCCGAAGGTGGCCCTGACCGCGACAACGAGACAGCGATCAGCCAGGCTGCGGCGGATCTGCTGAACGTCATGGCCGCCGGGCCCGAATCTCCGGAGCAGGAGAAGCCCAGGCAGGGCAAGGGAGCCCGGCGGCGCAACCGTCGGGTTGCCGCCCGCACTCGCGCCACCGCCGAGCCCGCCTATCCCCGACCCGCGATCCCACCGCAAGCCGAGCGGGCCACACCGGCCGAGCCGGAAGCGGAGGAGAACACGGCGGATGTGATCCCCCTTGGCCTGTTCGATCCGCGCGAGGATCCCTGGAGGCGTTCATGACGACCAGCGATCAGCCCGCGTCACGCTCTCTTGCGGAGCGGGACGCCGAGACACAGCTGCAGCTCACCACCCTGGAGGGATGGCGGGACTTCGTCACCGACACTCCGCCGCCGCCCCCGCTGCTGACCGAGCTGGAACACCAGGCGCTGTCGAAGAGCGCACAGGTGCTGGACGACGAAAATCGCATCGCCTACCACGCGCACACACTCGTGGTGGCCACTCCGGCGATCCGGCACATCGTGACCTGTGGACATCGCCAGGTGCTGATGAACCGCCACGAGCGGGGCGCCCGACGGGGCTTGCTCCTGTCCGGCCCGGCCGGCACCGGCAAATCCATCGCCATCACTCAGCTCGGCCTTTCGCACGAGCTGGCCGACCGGGCACGACACCCCGGCGTGGTCGACCGCATTCCGGCGATCTACGTGACGGTGCCGCCTGCCGCGACGGCCCGGATGATCGCGGCTGAGTTCGCCCGTTTTCTCGGCCTGCCGGTTCGTGCCCGGCTGAACATGACGGACATCATCGAGGCCGTGGTCGGCGTGCTCATCGACGCCCGCTGCAGCCTGGTCCTGGTTGACGAGGTGCACAACATCTCGCTGGCCACCCGCAACGGCGCCGAAGTCTCCGACACGCTCAAGTGCTTCTCCGAGCGCATCCCGGCCACGTTCGTCTATGCCGGGCTCGACCTGGACAGCAAAGGCCTGCGGGAGGGCACCCGCGGCGCGCAGATCGCGGGACGATTCACCTTGATCCGAACCGCACCCTTCCCGCAGGGACCGGAATGGAGCCGCCTGGTCGCCACCTTGGAGGACACCCTCCGGCTGCGCCGCCACCGGCCGGGCAGTCTGCGTCGGCTCGACGGCTGGCTGCATGCGCACACCGGCGGAATGATCGGCGCCCTGTCCCACGCCGTCCGAGGCGCGGCCATCGACGCGATCCTCACCAACACCGAGAAGATCACCAAAGCGGGGATCGAGGCCGTCCCGCTGGACTTCGCCGCCGAGTCCGACCGCCGCGCGAAGCTCGCCAGGGCGAAGCAGCCATGACCGCGGAACTGGTCCGACTGCCGATGAGAGTGCGGCCGAATCTGGGAGAGAGCACGGATTCGTACATCCGGCGGCTGGCTCGCGCCAACCATCTCAGGCCCAGCTACCTCCATGGGTTCCTCTGCGGCCGCCGAACTGGTTCGGAAAGCCTCACCTGGCACGTCTCGCCGCCCTGACCGGCCACAGCAGCGACGCACTACAGCACGCTCTGGCAGATGCGAGTTCCCCACGCAGACGCCGCAAGCCCGCCCCTGTCCGCGCCGGCTGGCCCGACGTCCTCGCCGACCAGCTCCGGGCCGTCCGGGACGATGCCGCCCTCCGTCCCCTGCCGCTACCGGTGCTGGCCCGCAGGCACGGCATCAGCCGACGCACCCTGCGGCATGCCCTCACGCTCGACCTTCCGCCGACACGCTCCGCCGGCCATCGCGGGCCTTCGGCACTGTCATCGCTGCAGCCGGTGATCGACACCATGGCAGCGCACGGCTGCCGGGCCCGGGAGATCTGGACACGATTGATGAACGAGTACGACACGTCCGTGAGCCTGTCCACGATCATCATCTACCTGCGGACACGGGGCAATTGATGCCTCCCACCCGTCGGCTCCCCAGACTCGTGCCCCTTTTCCGGGACGAATCAGTCGACTCGTTCCTCGCCCGGCCGGCCGCAGCCAACCACGTGGACACCGAGGAACTCCGGGCGCTTCTCGAAGTCCGCATGCTGAAGAAGACTCCCATCACGGCGCTGCGCGAACCACTCGCCACCGTGTCCGGCTACACCGAGCACCAACTGCCACTGGCCCTGCCTGAGTTCATCACGGTGAAGAACACCGACACCCCGGGCCTCGTCGACCGGCCTCTGATCAACGACCGCACACCCCAGCGACCTGCCTGCCGTCTCTGCACCCTCCGGGCGGGCATCGCCGAGCCGGTCATCTGCTGGATGACCCATGACCGCTATGTCTGTCTCCGTCACTGGCTCTGGATCGGTGACGGCTGCCAGAACCCCGATGGCCAAGTCGACATCTCCCCACTGCCCGCCACCGTTCTCGCCCATCGGCAGCACCGCAACCTCATCGCCCGCCACGGGCGCCGCTGGGTCAACCTCGCTTTCCACGACGCGAAGAAGATCTTCCTGGCCTGGAAGGAGCGCTACGAGTTCGGCCCCGAGGAAGCCATCGTCCGGCGCCTGACAGCCCTGACCTACCCCTCCGGCAAATCCGTGGCCGACGGACTTGCCCTCGCCGCCGGCTTCCACCCCGAGATCGTCGCGCGCTCCGGCCTGCTCGCCTCCGACCACTGGGAGAGAACCGCCCTGCGGGACGGCGGCCTCGCCCCGTTCATCGGCGAAGTCAGCTCCCGCGGCATCGTCGTCGGCTACGAACCCGACGACATCGACGACCCCCTCATCAAGTGGGTCCGCGACCGCCTCACCCACTACAAATTCGCCCTTCACCACGCCGGATGGGACACGCTCTCCCTCATCCTGCGCAACGAGACAACCCGCAGAGCCACCAACCAGCCGACCAAGGACTTCCGGACCTGTCCCCTGACATTCCCCCGTTACTGACACGGCCATACGCGGGGTGATCGAAAACCGTTTGCGCACAAGGGCTGCGGTTGGATAGACGTTGCGACCGAGGCCCTGCCACGAGGGTGAGGGCACGACAGCGAGAGGAGGGATAAGCCGATGATCCCCATGATCACCGCGCTTGCGTCCTCCCGGGGCGCGGACCGCGTCTGACCCCGGAGCGGACGGGCGCCTTCACCGGAGCGTGCCTGAACCGTGAAACAGAACGACCTGACCATGCGTCCCATCAACGGGCGCGACGAACTCGACCTCTTCTCCCAACTGCCCTATGTCCTCAACGAGGAACTGGCAGACGACCTTGCCGTCGGCCGCCGACGCCCGGAATGGATGTGGGTCGCCCTGCACGGTGACCGCCTACTGGCCAGAGCTGCCTGGTGGAGTCGAGCCGGCAGCGACACACCCCTCATCCTGGATGTCCTCGACATCGACGACAACGCCCCGACTCCCGATCACAGGGACATCGGCGTGCGACTCCTGCACACCGCGATGGCCGCCACCCTTCCGAACGGATCGCGTCCCCCTGAGTACAGCCGTTTCGTCCCGCCGGACTGGCGCGAGAACACGGTGACCAGACAAGCCGTCGAGGACCGCATGACGGTACTGGAACGGACCGGTGCCCGGCTCTTCGTCGAACGACTGCGTCTGGAATGGCGCCCGGAATCACCAGTCCCCAAGCCCACAGAGCGCCTTGCGTTCCGGCCGATCCGCGATGCCACAGAACTCGTGGCCTTGATGACCTTGGTTCTGGACGGCACGCTGGACGCACACGGCCGTGACGACCTGACCCGGATGTCCGCCCAGGAAACTGCCGTCAAGCACTACGAGGACGAGCTCGCGCGCTACACGAGCCCGCGAGACTGGTGGCGGATCGCAACGCTGCCCCACGGAGAACCAGTGGGGTTCGTCCTCCCGGCCCACAACGGCTACAACGCGATCATCGCCTACATCGCGGTCATACCCGCACACCGCGGCAATGGCTACATCGACGACCTCCTCGCCGAGGGCACCCGCATCCTTGCCGAGCAAGACGTCCCCCGCATCCGCGCGTCCACAGACCTGGGCAACGTCCCGATGGCGAACGCCTTCCAACGCGCTGGATACGTCAATTTCGGGCGTGAGATCAATATGACCTGGAACTGATTGAGCACCTGGCGGGGGCGCCACAGACGGCGCCCCCGCAAACACCCAGGCTGCCTCAGATCGATTGAGACGGGACACCCGATGTGGCGTTTCGGCGGACCCGGTCCTTCCGAGCGCCGGCACCTGCGCCCCGGTCCTTCCCAAGCCGTCGCTTTGTCATCCGCAGGACAGCGCCCCGACCCGATCGACTTCGTCACCCAGGGCGGCGGTCCCGAACGCCGCTACTGCTCCCGCCGATGCGCCACCCGCGAACGGGTCGCAGCCCATCGGCGCTCCCACTCCGCCGAACCGTCGAGCGAGGCCGGGTAAGGCGCCTGCCGGGGAACTCCCCCTGCGGTTCCCCGGCCCGCCCCTGACGCCCCCCGTTTCCGCGGCTCCTGCCCGGTCCGTGTCAGACCGAGCTCAGCAGAACCACCAGCAGGGCCACGGACAAGATCAGTACGGTGGCCGTCAGCGCGCAGACGATGCCCCACGGCCGTGCGAGGAGCCGTCCGCCGGCCGGCTCGGACCGCCCGCCGCCGACGTCCCCATGGTCTCCATAGTCTCCAGGGCCTCCAGAGCTTCCAGCGCTTCGAGGGCCGCCGCTGCCGAGTGGGCCCGGGCGCCCAGGGTCTGGGCTCCCCTGCCGGCCCGCTCCGGCGTGGTGCCCGCCAGACGCGGCATCCCGGCCGCGGTCCGGCGGTACGGAAACGGCCGCGGGCCCACCGCCCGGTCCGGCCAGGACGCGCCGGTCGCCCGACGGCCGGCGGCGGCCCGAAAGGGCCGTCTCGATACTCCGCTGCGAGTGGTAGGTGTCCTGGGTGACGCAGCGCAGCGGCGCTCCCTCCTCCGGCACCTCGATCTCGTCGGCGGGGCGTACCCCGAAGGTGTCGGAGTCGGCGTCGTAGAAGTCCTTGACGACGTCCGCGCACAGGCCGTGCACGAGGTGGAAGAGTTCCCGCGTGGCCTCGCCGGTCCGCGGCCTGTCCCGGCGGACGACGCCTTCCATCAGCGGCGTCCGGCGCCCGTGGTTGCGGACGTACTCGACGTCCCGGCCGACGTCGGCTCCCGTCAGGTAGACCACGCGGTACAGCAGCCACAGGGAGCGCCCGGCACGGTCGCGGTACTCGCGCAGATAGGCGCCGTCGTCGGAGACCTCGCCGCGCGCCATGCTCGCGAGCAGTCCGTGGGTCCGGGTCTCGGCGAGGAACCTGGGGGCGACCACCACCTGGAAGTCGTGACTGGCGGTACGGGTGATGACGAAGGGCCAGGCCTCCGGCCGGTCCGCTCCGGCCGGCGGCTCGGCCGGTCCATGGGTCATGAGGCCTCCTTCAGCACGAGCGACCCCGGGTGCACGGCCTCGAACTCGGCCAGCACGGCGTCGAACACCTCGGCCATGCGCGTCAGCGCCTCGCCCGCCGAACGCGCCTGCAGCATCTGCCCGCGCACCTGGGCGATCTCACGCTCGACCTGCTGCCTGCGCTCGGCGATCCGGCTCTTCCCGTACGACTCTGCGGCTCCGAGAACATCCTGCTGGACCGCCCGCAGCAGGGGCGAGCGGGCGGGCCGGGCGCCCAGGACGCTGCGCAGCAGGGACAGTTTGCCGTCCCACCCGTCCATCCGTTCGAGCCGTTGCCTGTGCTGCTCCAGCAGCGGCCCCGCGGTCTCCGCCCGCCGCGCCGAGGCCTTCAGCTCGTCGCGGACCAGGTCCACCAGGACGGCCATGAACGGTATCTCGACGTTGTACGGCCTCGGGTACGTACCGGGCTTGACCTGCTTGACCATGGTCCGGGACACGGGGTCCAGGACCGCGTATCCCTGGCCGAGCGCGCTCACCGGGATGAAGCGGAACGTCCCCACCGACTTCCGGTTCAGCCGGCCCAGGTAGAAGGCCTCGAAGTCAGGATGCTCCAGCAGACCGTCGAGCACGCTGCGCAGGGTGTGGCCGGCCGCCTGCAGCAGATCCCACTTGGTGACCACGACGTGCACGGCGGCGTTGCTCTGCTGGATCTCGTTGAAGATCGCGAAGAGTTCGTCGGTCAGGCCCGGCTCACCGTCGAGCTGGCGGAGCACCTTCTCCCCGTCCAGGAGGAGCAGCAGGAACCTGGAAGCCCTGACCCGGTCCCAGACCGCCTGCCCCTCCTCGGTCTCCCAGGCGTCCGCGATCTGCAGGAACGCGCCCGAGTAGTCCAGGTAGGAAAGGGCGAACGGGCTGAAGACCGCGTCGTCCTCCGTCCGGAGCGAACACGTGAACGTCCATTCCGTGGTGTCCGCCTGCAGGTTGGGGTCGGGCCACACGTCAGGCGCCCCGGCGGCCACATCGCGGAAGATGTTGTTCAGCCTGATCTTGTCGGCGCCGGGGACGGTCACGAAGAACCCCGTGTCCGGCCGCTGGATGGCCAGCCGGCGGAAGAGGCTGGCCAGATAGAGGGTCTTGCCGGAGCCGGACGGTCCGAGCACGGTGACAGGAATCGTGTCCATGCAGTGCCTCGTTCGGTGACACAGAACAGCGTCGCGGAGGCACGAGGCCCCCGCGACACACCCCCCGTGTGGAGCGGTACGGCGACCGTAAGCGGCGGATCGCCCGGAACCCATCCCAACTATCCGGGATATCCGTACAGTTGCAGATATGCCTCGGTCCGCATCAGAGCCCCCGTCGGAGCCCGCCGCGGGCCGTTCCGGTTCGTTACGCGCCCGTTCCGGCGACCTGGTGGACGCCTTCGAGCGCCGCTCCCGCCGGCTGCTCGCCACCGCGCCCGCCGCCGGCGCCGCCCTGGAGGTGCTGGGCGCCGCCGCCCACTGTCTGCTCCGGCGGGTACCCGCGGACGTGTGGTGCGGGGTGCTGCTCGACCCTGCGACGCTGCTGGACACGGGCGGCCGCCATGAACAGGGATTCCCCGAGCGCGTGATGCCCCGGCTCTTCGAGATCGAACACGCCGAGCAGGCGGGCGTCGACAACATCCGGGCGCTGTCCCGCCGTACCGAGCCGGCCAGTCTGCTGAGCGTGTCCACGGGCCGGCGACTGGAGGACAGCGTCTACTACCGGGACATCCTGCACCCCGAGGGCCTCGCCGACGAACTGCGCGTGGCGCTGCGGGACCGGGGCCACTGCTGGGGCCTGCTGGTGCTGTGCCGGGCCCGGGGCACGCTGCCGTTCTCCCCCGCCGACGTGGCGGTCGCCGCCCGGCTCAGTACCCCGGCGGGGCGGGCGCTGCGCCAGGCGTTCCTGCTGGGCGGCACGGACCTGGGCGACACCCCGGACGCGCCGGGCCTCGTCATCCTCGACCGGAACGGCCGGATCCAGCAGGCCACGCCGACCGCGCGGCACTGGCTGGGCCAGATCCAGGAGAGCCGTCCGTCCGACGAGCAGACGGGTCCACTCGCCTTGCAGGCCGTGGCCGCCAGGGTCCGCACCACCGCCCACGAGAACCCCGGCGAGTCACCGGTCCACTCGACGCGCTCCCGGGTCCGGACCCACAGCGGCCACTGGGTCACCCTGCACGCCACGCACATGTCCGCCCCGGGGCATGGCGGGGGAAACGGCGGGGGAACAGGACTCGGTGAAGAGACCGGGGCCGGGCACACCTATGTCTCGGTCGGCCTCAGCCAGCCCGGTGACCTCGCCGCGATCGTGCTCGACGCGTACGGCCTGTCGGCCCGCGAACGCCAGGTCGCCCAGCGGGTGCTCGTGGGCCGGTCCACCACCGAGATCGTGGACGAACTGGCGATCACCGAGGACACCGTCCAGGACCATCTCAAGAAGATCTTCCGCAAGGCGGACGTGCACAGCCGCCGTGAACTCATGGAAGAGGTCTTCTTCCACCACTATCTGCCCGGCCTCGTCCAGCCTCCGCTGACCACGGACGGCAGGAGGCGTCCACGGGACCGCGGCGCCGGGAGAGGGGCCTCCGGGCCGGGCTGAGAGGGAGCACACTGCGCCGGTGACCGCCGCCGGGGCGCCGGGGCGCCGCCGTCCGGCTCCGGACGGCGACACAGGGAGCCCATACGACGGATCCTCGGCGTGTCGTAAATCCACGCAGAGTGTGTCAAGTCGGGCCTCTCGCGAGATGAGGTCGAAGTACATACCGGTCAGGCCGTTGCCCACCCCCGGACGGACGTCGGCGGCACCCTCGTTGAGCAGGCAGTTCAGGCTCCGGTCCACCCGGTCGGCGGACAGCACGCCGGTGCCGGTGGCGGCCTCGGTGACGGCGCCCCGGCACCCGGGGCCGCTCGTCGCGTGGATGCCGCCGCCGAAGGGGCCGAACCCGTCGCCGAACCGGTTGTCCCGGATCCCCGCCTCACAGCGGACGGGATTCCCGCGCCCCTTCCCTCATTTCAGCAGCGGCCCTGAATCGGCCTGCCCGGATGCTCGTCAATTCAGGGCGCCTGGCCACGAGTACGGAATCGATCCGCGGCATTCTGGAAATCGTGAGCTCGATGTCGACGCGGTCGGCCATATCGGTCGGCGACATGGCCGCCTCGAAGTGGTTCCCGGTGACGGAGTGCCCGTCCGGAAGAATCCCGTGACGGGTACGGCTGGCGAGCCGGAGTTGTTCCGGAAAGTCGGATGACGAGATCCGTTCCGGGTCCGGTCATACGTACTGCTTCGCGGGCCGGCAGAAGTTGGGAGAGGATCCGGTGGTTCACCGCGGCACAGCCCGGGATGCCGATCTCGGAGAACCCTTCCAGAGCGTATCTGGCGACCTGTGGATCTGCGGATCTACGGAGAAGGAGGCCAGCCGAATCCATAGCACACTGAACCTGGAAAAGATGTCGCGCAGGGCCCGGCGGAACGGCGGCCGACCGCAGTCGAGCGGTACCGCGACCGCTCGCCGAGGCGCCGGCTCACGGCCGCTCAGCATGCCGCCGCACACCCCCTACGGCAGCCGCGCCGGGCTCAGGTCTCCCGTCCGGAGTCCTCAGAGCGCGACCATATATACCGCCGTCGCCCGCCACGCCCTCCACCGCCCAAATCCTTCGAGATGTGCGCGATCACCATCATGCACGATGAGAGTGCGGGAATTCCCGATGGCCGTCGCCGGCACGCCTTCCGACAGGGCACCTGCGGCGACCTCGGGCGCAACGAACCGTGAATCAGATTCCGTTGTAGATGATCGCGATGAACGGCTTGGGGTTCCCACCTTTCGGGTGTCAGGGTGGCCGTTCTCTGACCGGCGTCGAGAGATCCGAACGGGATGATCTTCGGGGCTTCCGGATTTCCGGCGGACAGGGCGGCCTCAATAACCGTCCGGGGCATTTCTCGTACCTCCGAATCGAGCCCTGTGACGCATGCCGACGGGGGGCGCCGGGCACCCCTCCAACGCACGGAGGAAAAGCCTCCGGACAACAGCCGGCGGAATTCCTGACCGAACGTCGGGAGCCGTCTCGCCGTGTTCTCGCCCTGCCCCTGCGCGCATCGGAACGACGGTCGACGGGCCGAACAACCAGGCCCGCTGACAGGGCATCACCCGAACGGACCCCCCAACGGGCGCCATCTCATATCTGAGATAACCTCGGCCTCATGGCAGACGACTACCTCGTACGCATCGGCAAGCTCATCCGTGATGCCCGGCAACACCGCGGCTGGACACAGACACAGCTCGCGGAGGCGCTCGGCACCAGTCAGAGCGCTGTCAACCGCATCGAGCGCGGCAACCAAAACATCAGCCTTGAGATGATCGCTCGAATCGGTGAAGCCCTGGACAGCGAGATCGTCTCACTGGGCTACGCGGGCCCGATGCATCTGCGGGTGGTGGGCGGCCGCCGGCTGTCCGGCGCGATCGACGTGAAGACCAGCAAGAACGCGTGCGTGGCCCTGCTGTGCGCCTCGCTGCTCAACAAGGGGCGCACGGTGCTGCGCCGGGTGGCCCGGATCGAGGAGGTGTACCGCCTGCTGGAGGTGCTCAACTCCATCGGCGTGCGCACCCGCTGGATCAACGACGGCGTCGACCTGGAGCTGGTCCCCCCGGCCGACCTCGACATGGCGTCGATCGACGCCGAGGCCGCCGTACGCACCCGCTCGATCATCATGTTCTTCGGTCCGCTGCTGCACCGCATGGACCACTTCAAGCTGCCGTACGCCGGCGGCTGCGACCTCGGGACGCGGACCATCGAGCCGCACATGATCGCGCTGCGCCGGTTCGGCCTGGACATCGCGGCGACCGAAGGGCAGTACCACGCGCAGGTCGACCGCGCGATCCGCCCGGACCGTCCGATCGTGCTGACCGAGCGCGGCGACACGGTGACCGAGAACGCGCTGCTGGCCGCGGCCCGCCACGACGGCGTGACGGTCATCCGCAACGCGTCCTCCAACTACATGGTCCAGGACCTCTGCTTCTTCCTGGAGGCGCTCGGCGTCAAGGTCGAGGGCATCGGCACCACGACCCTGACCGTGCACGGCGTCCCGAACATCGACGCGGACGTGGACTACTCACCCTCCGAGGACCCGGTCGAGGCGATGAGCCTGCTGGCCGCGGCCGTCGTCACCGAGTCCGAACTGACGGTCCGCCGCGTCCCCATCGAGTTCCTGGAGATCGAACTCGCCGTCCTGGAGGAGATGGGCCTCGACCACGACCGCAGCCCCGAGTACTTCGCGGACAACGGCCGTACCCGCCTGATCGACCTCACGGTCCGCCCCTCCAAGCTGGAGGCGCCGATCGACAAGATCCACCCGATGCCCTTCCCCGGCCTGAACATCGACAACGTCCCGTTCTTCGCCGCCATCGCAGCGGTCGCCCAGGGCAAGACCCTCATCCACGACTGGGTCTACGACAACCGGGCGATCTACCTCACCGACCTGAACCGCCTCGGCGGCCGCCTCCAACTCCTCGACCCGCACCGCGTCCTGGTGGAGGGCCCGACCCGCTGGCGCGCCGCCGAGATGATGTGCCCGCCGGCACTGCGCCCCGCCGTGGTGGTCCTGCTGGCCATGATGGCGGCCGAGGGCACGTCCGTCCTGCGCAACGTGTACGTCATCAACCGCGGCTACGAGGACCTCGCCGAACGCCTCAACACGATCGGGGCGCAGATCGAGATCTTCCGGGATATTTGATAGCAGGATGCCGCCGCACCCCTCCCTGACCTGCGATGCAACGGGTCAGGGAGGGGTGCGGCGGCATCTCTGGGACTTCTCTGGGACTTTGGGCCCGCGGTGGGCTACGAGCCATGCTCCACAGGCTCTGCCGACCGGCCGCGGCTACGCGAAGATCGCGTACCGTCGCCCTTGAGCCCCACGTCTAAGGGCTGTCCCGCAATGATCAGGAAGCCCCGCTCGCGGACACACGAGCTGTGAGAGGAGCTCGTGCGCCGCACCGAGCCGGCATGAGGTTCGTTCGCTGAGTCCGGGAAAATTCGTTGGACCCATTGACGGGGGCGCGTCATAGGGTTCGGGGCGCGGAGACGCAGTCGGTCGGTGAGGGAACGGTGGATGGCGGGACTGTACGAGATCTGGCAGCGGGCGGAGGTGTCGCGCAGGCTCGACGTGTTGTCGGGTTTCGTCGCGATGTGCGTGGCGGGGGACGACGACGCGCGACGCCGTCTCGCCCAGCTGGTTGCAGGCTCGGACGCGGCCCTCTCCTCCTCGCCCCCGGATTTGGGGATCGCCTCAGAGCACCTGGACGAACTCGTCCGGTGGGCTGACACGGAGTGGACCGATCACCCCTATCGTCCCGTGGAAGCCCGGCCAGACGAGGCCGACCGCCAGACGCGCGACTACGCCAAGGACCTTCGGCACGCCGCACTCTCGGCCGGCGTCCGGGACGAGATGGGCCGCATCGAACTCAGTCTTGAGGTCCGGTTCCTGGCCTTGTGCCGCCAACCGGGGTTGGACTGTCGGATCCGCCAGGATGTCTTCTACGTCGCCGGGCGTGCCGCGATGGCCCTCGACCTCGGGCACTTGGAAGCGGCAGAGCGGGAGATCCGGCGTATGGAACAGGTGGGTTCCGTGGAGCCACGGGAGATCCGCTGCGGCTGAAACGCAGCTCTCCGAGGTCCACAGGTGTGGAACGATCTCTTCACGTGGCTGGTGTGATCGCGGCGTCGGAACCGCATTGGATAGCCCCGTTCAGCGGGCTGCAACCACGCGACTTCCGCAGGCTGATCGCTACGTTGCGCCGAGAAGGTGCTGAGCTGACTCGTCGAGGGCGTCCCTGGTCACTGACGCTGGAAGACCGGGTGCTGCTGGTCACCGCGTACTGGCGGACCAACCTGACACTGCGCCAGCTTGCCCCGCTGTTCGGCATCTCCAAGTCAGCTGCCGACCGCATCGTCGACCACGTCGGGCCGTTGCTGGCGCTCAAACAGAGGCAGCGCTTCCGCGCCGGCACCGTGCTCATCGTCGACGGCACGCTCGTGCCCACCCGCGACCACAGCGTCGCCGAGCAGTCCAAGACATCTCATGTCGTCGGTGGGTCAAGTTGGTTGCTGGCGATCCCGTGGAGCTGTGCTTGTGCTCTGCCACAGACTCGAAGGCGGTAGCGTCCTCGGCATGCTGGACGGTCCTGATATCTCGGTGGCACTGCGAGGCGGGGTGCGCACTCGCACGCAAGCCTGGGACTTCGTGCGCTGGTTCGCCGACGAGTGGATGGGCCGCCCACTGGAGCCAGCAGACGGCTACAGCGAGAGCGAGTTGGCGGCCATCGAAGCCGAGCTGGGCTTCGAACTCCCGGCTGCCCTGCGCGAGGGGTACGCACTGTTCGGGTGCCGGCAAGATCTGACCCAGCAACAGGACCCCCTGGTCCCGGCGACGGGGCTCTACGTCACCGACGATTTGGGCGGCATCCTGGTCTTCCGCCATGAGAATCAGGACTGTGCCTTCTGGGCAATCCCCCTGGCAGAGATCGAACAGGCCGATCCGCCGGTGGTGGTGGAGTCACGCGACGGCTGGATCCCGTTCCTCGATCGGATGTCCCTCGCATGGGTCGAACTCGTGCTGAGCGAGTCCCTCTTCGGAGCGGACGACCTCGGTCTCTACGACGCCTGCGAGCTGCCCGACCCGCTGCTGCCGAACCTCCACGAGCGCTATGCCCGAGTGAACCTGCCTGACCATCCCATGTGGGCCAGCAAAGACGACTCGCCCGTGGGCTGGTACTCGGCACCTGGCCGGCTGGTACGCAGAGACGGGATCCAGGACCAGTCCTGGATCCATGCACGCGGACGCACGACTGCTGATCTCGAGATCGTGCGCAAGGACCTTCCCGGCCCCTGGGTCCGCTGAAGTTGCCTCACCCGCCAAGTCGCCGGACCAGCCCATCACCCGGTTCGGTCCGGCGGTTACGCGGCCAATGCGAGGGAGGGCCCGAACGCGCGTTGTGAGTCGTAGAGCGTCCGCGTCTGCAAGCAGTGGTAGAGGCAACCCAGGAGCTTGTTGAACAGGTTCCGCAGAGCAGATGTGTGACGTTCCCCGGCCTCTCGCCGACGTGAGACAGTCCCGCGGCGAGTCGCAGTCGGCGTACGTCGCGGGCAGGCGGGGGCCGGAGGCGTCGAGGATCTGTTCGGTGATGCCCCAGGATCCGGGAGAGTCATGTCCACCTGGGAGACGGAGTCGAGCCGAGGTTGGCCATGGTGTCCGCCGTGAACACCACGGTGATACTGGAAGGCTTCGCCAGGTGGGGTCGGACCGGAACGGGACCATCCCCGGCTGGAACGTCATCACTCGTCCGCCCCTTAGGCCTGGCTGTTCGGCTACCGCCGTCTCTCCATCCGATACGAGCGGCACGGCCACCTGTTTACCGCCTTCCTCATCCTCGCAGCCGTACTGACCAGCTAGGAGGAGTTCGTAAAAATCACCACATGGGACACGTTCCAATCTATGCCGATATGGGTAGCGTTGGCCGTGAGCCCTGACGAGCGGATCGGAGCATCGACGCTATGTCGCGAATCCTCGCAGTGCACGGCATTGCGCAGCAGCTCAAGGGTGAGGCCATGCAGCACGGACTGTGGTTTCCGGCCATGCGCGACGGGGTGGTACTCGCGGGCGGAGATGTCGCGCCTGAGGATCTTCGCTGCGTCTCGTATGGCCATCTGTTTCGGCGTCCCGGCCGAGGACTGTCCTCGGATCTCCCACCGCTAGGGCCTGCCGATGTCGACTCCGAATTTGATCTCCCGCTGCTCCTCGCGTGGTGGGAGGAGGCTGCTCGGGTCGACGACGAAGTGGTCGCACCGGACGCGCGCTCTCTGGCGCGGACCGGGGGTTCGGCTCAAGCGGCGCTGCGGGCACTCTCCGGCTCCAAGTTCTTCGCCAACTTGGCCATGCGCTCGATGATCTTTGATCTGCACCAGGTGCGCCGATACTTCACAGAGTTGACAGTCCGGGCGCAGATTCAGGCGCGCCTGGAGGAATGTGTCACAGACGACACGCAGGTCATGGTGGCTCACTCACTCGGTTCCGCTGTGGCCTATGAGGCACTGGTTGCGCACCCGGAGTGGCCGGTCACCGACTTAATAACCATAGGCTCCCCGCTGGGAATCCGTAACCTGATCTTTGACCGGCTGGAACCTCGTCCGGTACCAGCCGGCGGCCTTCCGCGCGGCTCATGGCCGCGCGGAATAGCGCGCTGGACGAACTTGGCCGACTCCGGAGACATTGTCGCGCTGGTCAAGGACCTGCGACCGCTGTTCGGCGACGACGTGCGTAGTTTCCTGGTGCATAACGGTACCCGAGCCCACAACGTGGCTCCCTACCTGACCGCTCCGGAAACCGGCGCCGCGATCGTCGCCGGTCTGACAGGCTGATCTGATGACCCGTCGCTTGATGCTGCTCACGGCCATTTCCCGGTATGCGCTCGCACCCGACTTGGACCGGCCGGAACTGCATGAGGACGTCCTGCGCATGCGGCAGCTGCTCGGCGAACGGTTCGGCTACAAGCAGGTCGACGCCCTGCCCGGCAACCCCGCCGCCCACGAACTACAGATCAATCTTCGGCGTTTCGCCCGGCAGCATTGCCAGCCAGACGACTACGTCATCGTCTACCTGGCCGGACATGGCGAGATTCTGGAGAACGGCGAGCACGTGCTGCTGCCGGCCGATTCGAACCCGGACGACGTCCATGAACGGTCGATCCGGACAGCCCACCTCGCGGAATGGATGCTGGTCGACACCCCACTGCGCCGTCTCATGGTGATTTTGGACAGTTGCTATTCGGGCCGCGGCGGCGCGGCGGTGATGGGCCGGGCGATGGACGCCCTCGGCGGCGACGGCTCCCTGGTGGTCATCACCGCGACCCGGCCACACCAGGAGGCCCTTCCCGGCGTGCTGACCCAGGCTTTCGTGCGGGCCGCAAGCAATCCCGGCCACACCGCGGGCGGGTACAGCGCACCGGCCCTGTCCTGTGCCGGCATCGTCGAAATGATCCGCGCCGACCCGCAGGTCCCCCGCACACAGACCGCCACCTGCGTCCAGACCGGAAGCGGTGAGGATCTGTGGTTCCTGCCGAACCCGGAGTACAACCGGCTGCTGGTTGACTTCGACATAGACACACAGGAGCGGATCCGGCGTACCCACGCCGCGCATCTGGATGGCAGGTTCCGGCCATCCGCACAATGGTTCACCGGGCGGCACCGGCTGTTAGCCGAGGTCGCTGCCTGGTTGGTGACGCCGACCGGTGACGACACCCGGATACGCCTGGTAACTGGTGACCCGGGGTCAGGGAAAACCGCAGTTCTCGGACTTCTGGCGACGCTGTCCGACATCGACCGGAACCCGGACGTACCCCGCGACGGGCTCCCCAACCTTCCTCCGTTACCCGGCACAATCGACCTGACGATCTACGCGCAGGGCATGCCGACGCTCTCCATCGCACGCGCCATCGCCGGCGTTGCCGGGCTGCGGACCGACGTCACCGTCGATCGCTCGACCCGGATCCGCCGTCTGGTCGAGGTTCTGCGGGGGCGGGACCGGCCGTTGACAGTGCTGATAGACGCGCTGGACGAGGCGTCGGCCCCGGAGGAACTGATCCAGTCACTCATTCTTCCGTTGAACGACCTGGCTGGTGGATGGCTGCGGCTGCTGCTCAGCGGTCGGCGTGGCATCGTGCCATTGCTCGACACGCGCGCGGTGGTGTTGGATCTCGACGAAGCGTACGCCGAGCCAGACAGCATACGGGCGTACGCGAGAAAGTTGCTCCTTGAGTCGCAGCCGCACAGCCCCTACCGAACCGTGTCCGTCACACAACTCGACTCCGTCACCGAAGCCGTGGGACGCGCCGCGGGCAACTCCTTCCTCATCACCCGCATCATTGCCATGGCCCTGGCCGCCGAACGCCATCCGGCCGACCCGTCAGATCCATCGTGGCGTGACGCCCTGCCACGTTCCGCGTCCGCCGCCATCGAGGTAGATCTGCAACGACGCCTCGGACCGGACGCGGACAAGGCCCGCGCGCTGCTTCTCCCGCTCGCGTACGCGGAGGGCGCGGGAATACCAGCGGAGGGTGTCTGGCCGAGACTCGCCAGCGCACTGCAGCGGGATCACACGTACACGAACGTCGACATCAGTTGGCTGCGCCAGGTGGCTGGTGCCTACTTCCGGGAGGGGCTGGAGGCGGACCGGTCCGTCTACCGGCTATTTCACCAATCCTTGGCCGAGTATCTGCGCGACGGCCGTGATCAAGCCGCGGACCAGGCAGCACTGGCCCAGGCCCTGACAGCCTGCGCTCCGCCGGGCGGCGCCGGACGGACGAATTGGACGTCGGCTCACCCCTACATTCGCCGGCACCTCGCGACCCACGCTGCCCGGGGGCAACAGGCCAGCCAGGGTGCGGTCGACGACAACCTGCTCGACGGTCTGTTGGTCGATCCCGGATTCCTGCTCGCAGCCGACCCGGTACGCCTGCTGTCCGCCATCCCAGAGGCGGTCTCCGACGACGCTCGCCGGGCGGCGGCAGCCTTCGAGTTCGCTCTTCCTCACCTGCGGACCAAGCCAACACCATTGAGCATTTCGTATCTGGGCCTGGCGGCGAACTACTTCGAGGCGTCGGCCCTGTCCTCTGCTGTTGACAGCGCCGGATTCACACGGCCGTGGCACTCGCTCTGGGCCTCATGGCAGGCACCCCATCCGCATCAGATCATTGGCCGACATGATGGCCGGATCACCGCCATCGCGGTCGGGCGCCTCGATCGGCGGACGGTCGCGATCAGTGCTGGCGAGGATCGGACGCTGCGGACATGGGACCTGGTCAGCGGACGGCCGATGAACCTGGTGATCAGGCAACCAGCCGCCACCGTCCAGGCCATCGCCATGATCGAGCTGGACAACCGGCCCCTGCTGGTGACTGGTGGTGATGATGCAACCGTCCGGGTCTGGGATCTCACCACCGGCCAACCCGTCGGCGCACCATGGCTCGGACACACCGGCGCCATCACCGCCGCTACCATCACACACCTCGACGACACACCCTTCCTCATCACCGCCGGCGAAGACGGCCACCTCCGCGCCTGGCATCTGCACACCGGCGCACCACTCGGCAAACCCTGGCCCGCCGGCATCGGCTGGATCCGCGCTCTCACCACCATCACCCTCGAAGGAACCCCCCTCGTCATCGCCGCTGGCGACCACGCCCAAATCACCGCCTGGAACCCCGCCACCAACCTCCGCCACGGCACCCCCTGGCACGGCCACACCGGACCCATCCGAGCCCTCACCGCCGCCTACATCAACGACGAACCCATCGTCCTCAGCGGCAGCGACGACACCACCATCCGCGCATGGAACCCCACCACCGGACAACCCCGCGACCACCCCTGGCGGGGACACACCGAACCCGTACTGTCGCTGGCCGTGGCCTCTGTAACGGGTGGTGTCGTTGCCGTCAGCGCGAGCGGGAACGACCAGGCCGCCCGGGTGTGGGAACTACCATCGGGCAGACCGGTGGGTGAGCCCTGGCGTGGCCACACGGGCTCGGTCCCCGCCCTGGTAGCGACCCGCCTAGGCGAGCGGAAGACGGTGGTCACCGGCGGCGGGGACGGCACCGTCCGGCTGTGGGAACTGGAGACCGGGCACGCCATCGGCCGTCCCGGCACCAGCTACACGAACTGGATCCGTGCCGTTGCGGTGACCTCGCTCGACGGCCGGGAGTGCGCGGTGACAGGCGGCGACGACGGAACCATCCGGGTCTTCGATCTGCTGTCAGGCGCGATGGTGCGCGGCCCGTGGAGCGCACACCGTGACTGGATCCGTGCCATCGTCCTGGCCGAGATCGACGGTCGGACGGTCGTCATCACCGGCAGCAGCGACACCACCATCCGCGTCTGGGACCTCAACACCGGCGCGCCGATCGGTGACGCCTGGCACGGCCACGATGACAAGGTGCGGGCGCTGGCCGTCTCCCCGACCGATCCGGTGCGGATCGTGAGTTGCGGCAGCGACGGCACGGTCCGGATTTGGGACCTGATGTCCGGCTCACCGCTCGCGGTGATACAGCAAGCTCATGCTGGCTGGGTGAGGTCGGTGGCGGTGGGGAGTCGCTCCGGTCGACCGGTGATCGTGAGCGGTGGGGACGATGGCGCCGTTCGGTTGTGGGACCTCGCCACTGGCGCACAGATCCGGCCGGATTTGCGTGGGCACACCGACGTCGTCAATGTGGTGGCCGTTCAATGCCGAGGCGACCGCCAGATCATCGTGTCCGGCAGCAACGACCGCTCCATCCGACTCTGGGATCTGGAGACCGGTGAGCCGATCGGCCGTCCGCTGGAGGGCCACGAAGGGTGGATACGGACCCTGTCTGGGATCGATCTCCCTGATCGGCAACTGATCATCAGCGGTGCGAGCGACAGTCTCATCGGCGTCTGGGACGCGCTGTCCGGTACTCTGCGACACAAGTGGCGTGGCCACACCGGCTGGGTGTGGTCGATACAAGCCGCACGCCTCGCCGGCGGGCCAGTCCTGGTGACCGGTGGTGATGATGCAACCGTCCGGGTCTGGGATCTCACCACCGGCCAACCCGTCGGCGCACCATGGCTCGGACACACCGGCGCCATCACCGCCGCTACCATCACACACCTCGACGACACACCCTTCCTCATCACCGCCGGCGAAGACGGCCACCTCCGCGCCTGGCATCTGCACACCGGCGCACCACTCGGCAAACCCTGGCCCGCCGGCATCGGCTGGATCCGCGCTCTCACCACCATCACCCTCGAAGGAACCCCCCTCGTCATCGCCGCTGGCGACCACGCCCAAATCACCGCCTGGAACCCCGCCACCAACCTCCGCCACGGCACCCCCTGGCACGGCCACACCGGACCCATCCGAGCCCTCACCGCCGCCTACATCAACGACGAACCCATCGTCCTCAGCGGCAGCGACGACACCACCATCCGCGCATGGAACCCCACCACCGGACAACCCCGCGACCACCCCTGGCGGGGACACACCGCGGCGGTCCGGGCGGTGGCCGTCTGCATGGCCGACGGGGTACCCGTCGTCGTCACCGGCAGCGACGACGCGACGGTACGCGTGTGGCGGCGGCTGACCCGCAACTCGGAGAACCTCAGGCCCGTCCGGTGGCCGGTGAGCGGTGGACCGATTGTCGCAATCACCGAGCACGACGGCGTCGTCCATCTCGCAACCAGAGGCGCGGTGATGACGGCCGGAATCCGGGACCTGATGCACCGAAGGTTCCGCTTCCGGGCGCGACCGTGGCACACCTATCCGCTGAGCCCGGGCGGCGGGTTGGCGGTTTCTGTGGCCGCGTTCGACTATGGCCCCGCATCGGGCCGCATCGTCGTGGCCTCCCAAGAGCACCTCTACTTCTTCTCGGAGGCGGCAGACATGCTTGCAGACATTGAGGTGGGCGCTCCGGTAACCGGCGTGGTCGCCGGCCCCCGAACGGAGATTGTGGTGCTAAGCACCGTTGGTGCAGTCGTCCTCGACACCGGTGACGGCCGCATCGGCGGACGCCACTGGAAGAGGCAGAATGCCTGAGCCGATACTGGGGGACAACCACGTCCACACCGAATGGTCTTGGGACGCGATTGGTGGGTCCATGGTGGGAACCCGCGAGGAGGCGGTACGGATCGGGCTTCCGGCTGTCGCTTTCACCGACCACGCTGACTTCACCGCGTGGACGCTCCCGGACGTTCAGGAGTCGTCACCGGAGGTTCGCACCATCGGGCGACACGCGACTGGCGGATTTCTCGACGAGCATGGTTATCCAGAGACACTGCACCGGTGCCGATCTATGTTCCCCGAGCTGACCATCCTAAGCGGCGTCGAGTTGGGCGAACCGCATCTGTTCCCAGCCAAGGTCCACGAGCTGCTACGGGCAGTCGAGTTCCAGCGGATCCTGGGCTCACCGCATGCCCTGCCTGTGGGCGGAGCACCCGCCTTCGTGTTGGACCTGTTCAAGTCGACTGATCCCGTACGTGTTATGCGGGATTACCTGGCAGAAACCCTGACCATGATCCGGCTCGAGAACCGGTTCGAGGTTCTGGCTCATGGCGACTACCCTCTTCGGGGCTGGCCCGCCTGCGGTCCCTCGTATGCCGACGAGGACTACGAAGAGGAATACCGGAGCATCTTTCGTGAGCTGGCGTCGTCCGAACGAGTACTGGAGATCAATACCGGCGGACCGTCACCGCGGCCGAAACCCATTCGTAGGTGGCATGAGTCCGGAGGAAGCGCCGTGTTCTTCGGAAGCGACGCGCATCGCCCCGCCGCCATCACCCGCGAGGTCCGTGAGGCCGTCGCACTCGCAGAGGCATGCGGCTTCAGTCCTGGCAATCACCCTGCAGGACCGTGGCCGCGCCGACACTGACCACAGAGGAATCACATTGACCGACAGCATCAGCCTTCGCTCACTCAAGGTTCGTGGCAACCATGGATGGTTTGACTTCGAACGCGTCGAGGGACAGGAGTTCGTCATCGACGCAGTCCTGGAAATGGATCTGGCTCTAGCAGCGGCCACCGATGATCTGGCCGACACCTTCAGTTACATCGATCTCGGCGAGAAGCTTCAGGAGATCGTCGCGGGCGAGCCGGTGAAGCTGATCGAGACGTTGGCCGAACGCCTGGTTGCCGCGTGCCTCTCCGATCAGCGAGTGTCTGCGGCAACCATTACGGTACACAAACCACAAGCCCAGCTTCCCTTCCAGTTCGAGGATGTCGCAGTCACGATTCGCCGGGAACAGCAACCCCAACAGTCAGCCTGAACATTCCTTTGAGCCCACGGCGGACTTGTCCGGCTTTCCGTTAGCGAGAGCGCTTCCCTGCTCCCTGTCATCGACCACTGGTGGGCTCCCAGACTCGGCAGACCGGGCCGGTCGCCACCACGGGGACCGCGCCGGTCGGCGAATCCGGGATCCGTTCGTCCACATACAGGTAGCGCATCAGCGAATGGACCGCGGGTACGAGGGCTTTCGCCGACCACACGCCGTCGGATCCGACGGCGTGCCGCACCATGACCACAGTCGCGCGCGCGACATCCAACCGGGTTAGCGACTCCTTCACCGGTAGCACAGAGAGGAGTTGGCATGTCTGGCCTCAGTAGCAGCAGATCGACTCGGCTGCCAGACCGCGTTCCTGGTGCAGCTAGCCGCCGTAATCGGGTAGCTCTTCCACCGCACCAGTGGCAGCCGCAGCGGGCACCTCGTAGGCCTTACGGAGCGTCTTGACCACCATACTCAGTGACCGCCTCCACCGGCTCCGAGCTGCACCCCGCTCGCTGGCAGACCAGGAACTCCTCCACCTGCGACGGCATCAGTTCGGCCGAAGTGAGCTCCCGCCGAAATTGCCAACGGTGTCCCAAGCGGAACATGACCCGCTCTCCTCCGGGACAACTACGCAGGCTCCCGCATGTTGCAGCCAGCCAAGTCTCCTCGGCAGTGCATCGGTATCTTCCGTTCTGCCATCCGTCACGAGCGAGACCGGTACGCCCAATCGGCGGGCACTCTAGATCACGTTCAACGGCTGTCCTCCGACATCCTCCCTGGGGAGAATCTGGGGAGTACGGGCCGCGCTGGGGAGCGTGTGGGGAGAATCGACTGCGCAATACGGCGCGATCCGGAAAGAGCCCGAAAGGGCTATCCGCGCAGGCCAGAGGCGGTGAACACGGAGGTGCTCGACGGGCCGCCATCGGCGTATAAAGTCGAAAGGGCGTCTGTCAGCAGTGGGAGTCCTCTGGGACTTTGCTGGGACTTCCGGCCCCATCAACCGGCACGAACGCGAAACAGTTGAAAGGCCGTTCGCGCAGGTCAGCGGTCATCAGCCATAGCGGCAGGTCACGGCGCCCGCTGGCCTCCTCCGCGACATCTGAACGCCCTGCGAATTGCTGTCGTCACACCCCTTCTGACCTGTATGAACGCGGGGCGGGAGGGGATGTGACGGCGCCTCGGGCCGGGAACGACGCAGCAGGGTCGCACCTGACCTGGCTGGAGTAGGTATTCGGCAGACGCAGGGCTGTGTGGCTGCCTCCAGTGATCCGCTTTAGCATGGATTGCGTGGAAACGGCTGGTCCTGTGGGACTGCCCCGTCGTGTTGTCGATCACGCCGACCGCGGGCGTCAGTGCGCTCTTCTGGCGGTTCGGGTCAATGCGCGGGTGCACAGCCGCTGGGGGGACTGCCCTCAACCCTCCAGCCCTAGTCATCTGTTCGGGCGCTCGCCCGGGTCCGCATCGTCGATGTCCAGGGAGCGACAGTGCGCATCGGAAACCTTTCCGGCCGACTGACCCTGTTCACCGAGCAGGGTGCGGTGGACGTCGAGAAGGCCAGCGGCGGCAGGTTCGGACCCGAGCCGCAGGCGGTGTACCAGGTTTGGGAAGACTTCCTGGACTGGGGCAAGGACGCCGAGTCGAGCGGCGCGTCCGCGTTCGATCCCGCTGATCTCGGGTCGCCGGCCCCGGCGCCGCCCCAGTTGTTCGGCGTCGGCGTGAACTACCGCGAGCACGCCGAAGAGACCAAGCTGGACACCCCGGACAAGTTCCCACCGGTGTTCACCAAGTTCCGCACATCGATCAGCGGACCGGTCACCACGGTGACGCTGCCCGAGGGCGGGCACACCGACTGGGAGGTGGAGCTGGTCGTGGTGATCGGCCGACGCGCCGAGCGGGTGTCCGCCGCCGACGCCTGGTCCTACGTGGCCGGGCTGACCGTGGGCCAGGACATCTCCGAACGGATCCGGCAGATCGAGGGCCCCGCTCCGCAGTTCAGCCTGGGGAAGTCGCTCCCCGGGTTCACCCCGATCGGCCCGTGGGTGGTCACCGTCGACGAGTTTGAGAACCCGGACGACCTTGAGCTCGGCTGCGCCATCGACGGTGAGACCGTGCAGCACTCCCGCACCGGCAACCTGATCTTCTCGGTTCCCCGGCTGATCGAGGGCCTGTCCGCGACCCTGGCACTGCTGCCCGGTGACGTGATCTTCACCGGCACGCCGGCCGGCGTCGGCATCGGCCGCAACCCGCCGCGGTGGCTGCGGCCGGGCGAGGAGCTGGTCAGTCACATCGCCGGCATCGGCGAGCTTCGCCAGCGTTTCGTGAGCGCCTGAACCGGGAGCGGCGATCCGCTATCGGCCATCATCCCGAAAGGGGCAGGGCCCATGGCATACTCGGATTACAGATACTTCCGGTTCGAGTTTGATTCCGGGGTGGCATTCGTCACCCTCGACTACCCGCCGATAAATCTCCTCGACGAATTCCTGTCGCCGGAGTTCGACAGGCTCGGCAGGGAACTCGAGGCGGATGAAAGCGTCCGGGTCATAGTCCTGCAGAGTGCGATTCCCGAGTTCTTCATGGCGCACTCCGGCCTGGGCCGGGTCGGGGCGGCTCCGTCAACGGTTTCCCATACGCCCAGCTTTCGTCTCACGCAGCTGATCGGCGAGCGCTTCAGGAACATGCCCAAGGTGAGCATCGCAAAGATCGAGGGCCGGGCCAGGGGCGGAGGCAGTGAGATCGCGCTGGCCATGGACATGCGTTTCGCAGCGCTCGGCAAGGCGATCTTCGGCCAGCCGGAAGTGGCGATCGGCCTGGTTCCGGGCGGTGGTTCCACGCAGAGACTGCCCCTGCTCATGGGCCGGGGGCGCGCCCTGGAGGTACTCCTGGGGTGCGATGACATCCCGGCCGACGTGGCAGAACGCTACGGCTACATCAATCGGGCACTGCCGCCGGACGAGCTGACGCCTTTTGTCGAGAGGCTGGCTCGCCGCATCGCGACCTTTCCTCCGCATGCGATCGCGCACGCCAAGGCGGCCGTGGATTCCGGAGTATACGGTTCGCTGCCGGAGGGGCTTCTGGTGGAGGCTCACGAGTCCGATCTGAGTTTCGCCAGCGATGTTGCAAAGGCGCGTATCAAGGATGCGATGAAGGCCGGCGCCGAAACTTTTGAAGGCGAGTTGGACATGCGTTTCCTGACGAATCTCTCCGGTCCTTCGTCCGCCTGAACAACAAGGGGATCCTGCGCTGGTCCGCCACGGACACCGCAATGCCCCGCCGGGCCTTTGGAGGCCGTCGCATGAGAAAGCCCTTCACTCCCCAGGCCGGCCGCATCGGACGTCCGGACGGGCCGGTGCAGCCGGATGCGGTCGGCGTCGAACACCTCGGCGGCTCACCGGCCGGCCTCGCCCGCGACCTCACCGACCTGCTGGGCTCCGAGCAGGTCCTGCACCGGCTCTCGGACCTGGTGCGCTATGCCTCCGACGCGAGCCCCTACCGGCTTCTTCCGCAGGTCGTCGTGCAACCACGAGATGCGGACGACGTCACCGCCGTGTTCGACTACTGCCGCCGGACCGGGCGCCATGCCACCTTCCGGTCCGGAGGCACCAGTGTCAACGGCCAGTCGCAGTCCGACGACATACTGATCGACGTCCGGCGCCACTGGGCCGGAATGACCGTGGAGAACGGCGGCGCCCGCCTGCGGACGGGCCCGGGCACGATTCTGTCTCACGCGAACGCCGTCCTGGCACCGTACGGGCGCCGACTGGGTCCCGATCCGGCCAGCGCCGACGTCGCCACCATCGGCGGGGTTGTCGCCAACAACGCAGGAGGCATGCGGTGCTCGCTGCCCAGGAACGCGTACCACTGCGTGGCCGGGATCACCTTCGTGCTCCCCTCCGGGACCACGATGGACACCGAGTCCCCCGACGCCGAGTCCGCGTTCCGCGAAGCCGAGCCGGAACTGGCCGACGGTCTGCTGGCCCTGCGCGCGGAAATACTCGCCGATGAGAAACTCGTCGAGCGGATCAGGCACAAGTACACCATCCGCAACACCACCGGATACGCCCTCAACGCCTTTCTCGACGCAGAGACGCCGCTGGAGATCTTCCGTCGGTTGCTCGTCGGTTCGGAAGGAACACTGGCCTTCATGGCCGAGGTCGTGTTCGACACTCTCCCCGACCCCGGGCTGACCACGGTGACGTGGATCGCCACCGAATCCATCGATGCGGCGGCACGCCTGGTACCCGCGCTGGTCGGCCTGGGCGCGGAGGCGGTGGAGCTGATGATGGCGCCCGCGTTGACCGTGGCGGCGCAGGCATACCCGGGCGCCCCCGCCTACTGGCGCACGCTCGATCCCAAGGCCGCTGCTCTCCTCGTGGAGTTCCGCGGCGAAGCCGACGCACTCGATGACGCCGAGCGGCGGGTCCGAGAGGTCGTCGCGGACACCGCCCTGCTGGATCCGATCGAATTCACCCGGGACGAGGAGCTCATCGAGTGCAACTGGCGGATACGCGAGGGCCTGCTGGGCATCGTCGGTCACCTGCGACCGGAAGGAAGCGCAGTCATCAACGAAGACGTGTGCTTCCCTCCCGCACGTATCGCCGAGGGCGCCCACGACCTGCAACAGCTGCTCAGCAAGCACGGGTTCCTCCCCGGGGTCGCCGGCCACGCCGCCTATGGCAACCTGCACTTCACGTTGACTCCCGTATTCACCGAGGAAGCCGACAAGGAGCGCTACGGGGCGTTCATGTCCGACCTGGTCGGCCTGGTCATCGGAAAGTACGACGGCTCGCTCAAGGCCGAACACGGCACCGGGCGCAACATGGCGCCCTTCGTCGAACACGAGTGGGGCGCCAAGGCGACCGACATCATGTGGCGGCTGAAGCGCCTCGCCGATCCGCACGGAATCCTCGGACCGGACGTCATCCTGACGGCCGACGAGGAAATCCACCTCAAGGGTTTCAAATCCACACCCAAGATCGAACAAACAGCGAACCTGTGCATCGAGTGCGGGTTCTGCGAGGCCGTGTGCCCGAGTCGCAATGTGACGACGACCCCCCGGCAGCGAATCGCCCTTCGCCGGGAGATGGCCCGGCAACCCGAGGATTCTCCCGTGCTTGCACAACTGCAGGCAGAGTACGAGTACGACGGCATCGAGACGTGCGCCGCCGACGGAACCTGTGCCATCCCATGCCCTGTGCAGATCAACACGGGGGCCCTGATGAAGGGATTCCGCCGTGCCGAATCCACTGCTTCCCGTGAGCGTGCCGGGCTGGCGGCGGCCGAGCACTGGGGCAAGATCGAGAGACTCGCACGCGCAGGGATGTCAGCGGTGGACGGCGTCCAGTCGCACATGGACGTGAAGGTCCTCACGGAGCTGACCAACGCGGCGCGGTTCGTCGCCAGCAACGATCTCGTCCCCTCGGTTCCGGGCCCCATGCCCCACCCGGCACCCGGCCACCTCCCGCACACCGAGCGGAAATCCGCGCGTGCGGTGTACTTCCCGGCCTGTATCAACCGCATCTTCGGACGCGACCCCGACAAACCGAGAACGCCGTCGCTCCCGGAGGCGTTCGTCACGCTCTCCGCCCGCGCCGGCATGCCCCTGTGGATACCGGATGACGTGCGCGGACTGTGCTGCTCGACGCCCTGGGCGAGCAAGGGTCTCACCGGCGGGCACCTGTGGATGGCGGAGGCGATCTGCGACGCCCTGTGGAGGTGGAGCGACCACGGCTCGCTTCCGGTTGTGATCGATGCCGCGTCCTGCACCCACGGGCTGCTCGACGACGTCGCCGAGCACGTCGACGACACGCGGCGCGCTCACATGGAGGCCATGAGCATCCAGGACTCGATCACCTGGTGCCGGGCCCTGCTTCCGCGTCTCACGGTGAACCGGAAGCTCAAGACGGTCGCAGTGCATCCGACGTGTTCCACGACGCACCTCAGACTCAACCGCGACCTCAGGGCCATCGCGTCCTTCCTGGCCGACACGGCCATGGTGCCCGTCGGCACCACCTGTTGCGGTACCGCGGGAGACCGCGGCCTGCTCCACCCGGAGTTGGTGGTCTCCGCGACACGGGACGAGAAGGCTGGACTCGACGCCTCTCCGGCCCAGGCATACCTCTCGGCGAACCGCACGTGCGAAATGGGTCTGCGACACGCTACCGGGCGGCCGTACGAGTCCTTCGTCTTCCTCCTCGAAGAACTCACCAGACCATCCTGATCGATGACGTTCCGGACGGCGATCTACCCGAACTCGGAGTTCCAAGGAGTGACTCGCGATGAGCGTGGTGCCCACGGTGCGCGGCCCGGTGGATTCCTCACGGTTGGGCAGGGTGCTCATGCACGAGCACGTCTTCGTACTCAGCGAGGAGTTGCGATGCAACTACCCGCGGCGGTGGGACGAGGAAGCGCGCGTGGCGGATGCGGTCGCCAAGCTGCGTGCCCTCAGATCCCGGGGGATCGACACGATCGTGGACCCCACCGTGCTCGGACTCGGCCGCTTCCTCCCCCGCGTGGCCCGGGTCAACGAGCAGGTCGACCTCCACATCGTCCCCGCCACCGGCTACTACACCTACACCGAGCTGCCGTTCTTCTTCCAGTACAACGGCCCCGGACGGTGGGTCGACGGTGCCGAGCCGCTGCTGGAGATGTTCCGCACCGACCTGGAGGAAGGCATCGGCGGAACCGGCATCCGCGCGGGCCTCCTCAAGTGCGCCATCGACCAGCCGGGGCTGACCCCCGACGTGGAGCGCGTCCTGAAGGCCATTGCCGCCACCCACCGGGTCACCGGCGCGCCGGTCACCGTACACACCAGCGCGGCGAACCGGTCGGGTCTGGTGGCGCAGAGGCTCCTCGCCGAGGAGGGCGTGGACCTGACCAAGGTGGTGATCGGGCACGCCGGCGACAGCACGGACCTGGACTACCTCACCACCCTCGCCGACGCCGGCTCGCTCCTCGGCATGGACCGGTTCGGCCTGGACGACGCCCTGCCGTTCGAGCAGCGGGTGGAGACGATGGTTGCGCTGGTGGCCCGCGGATACACCGACCACCTGGTGCTCTCCCACGACGCCGCCTGCCACCTGGACTGGATGCCCGAGGACCGTATCCAGGCCACCAACCCGCGCTGGGTCTTCACGCACATCAGTGACGACGTGCTGCCGGCACTGCGCGCACGCGGGATCACCGAGGAACAGATCGACACCATGCTGATCCACAACCCCCGCCGCTACTTCGAACGCTGACGACTCCCGACATGGCGAGCGGAGTTGCCGGTGGGGGACGCCGACAGCATCGCCGGGTTCGCGGCCAACGGCACCCGCTGATGCTCGGTCAGCGGTCAGCGGTCACCGGGCGGGCCGTCCTCCGCCGGGGGGCGGCCCGCTCGTGCCGCGTACCACCAGTTTCGGGTCCAGCACCGCCTCCCGCGGCTCCAGTTCGGGCTCCCCCAGCCGCTGCACGGCGAACCGCACCGCGTACTCGGCCATCAGCCGGGCGTCCTGACGGACAGTGGTGAGGCCGATCGGCATGAGGTGGGAGAGATGGCTGTCGTCGAAGCCGACCACGGAGACGTCTGACGGGACCTCGACACCGCCCCGCGTCATCGTCATCAACACGCCCATCGCGCAACGGTCGTTGCCCGCCAGCACCGCCGTCGGCAGCTCCAGCCCGCGGTCGCGTTCCGCGAGCAGCAGCCGTCCGGCCTCGATGCCCGACTGCTCGGTGTGCGCACCGGGTATCACCCGGGTCTCCGGCTCCAGTCCGTGCCTGCGCATCGCGGCCCGGTAGGAGCGCCGCCGCTCGGCCGAGCCGGGACCCCGGCCGCCGTCGATGTGCACGATCCTGCGGTGCCCGAGCTCCACCAGGTGGTCCATGGCCTGCCGGACGCCCTTGCTCTCCGCGCTGTGCACGAAGTCCACCCGGGCCCGCGGCACCCGGCGGCTGACCGACACGGTCACGGCACGCCGGCCCAGGCCGTCCAGGTAGGCGGGGTCCGCGTCCGGGCCGAGCAGGATCAGCGCCTCGCAGCGGTGGCCGAGCAGCGCCTCGACGGCCTTCTCCTCGCTGCGGCCCTGGGCGGCGGCGGAGAGCAGCACGTCGTAGCCGAGCCGCTCGGCCTCCGGGTAGATGCCCTCGATGAGATCGGTGTGGAAGGTCTGGTGGACGGTGAACATCACGCCGAGGGTGCGGCTGCGACCCCGGGCCAGCAACCGGGCCGCGCTGTCGGGGCGGTAGCCGATCTCGTCGGCGACCCGGAGCACCCGCTCGCGCGTCTCCTGGCTCGCACCGGGCTGGTTGCGGAACACGATCGACACCAGCGCCCGGGAGACACCCGCCTTGTCGGCGACGTCGGCCATCGTCGGCCGGCGCCGGCCCGCTGCATCCACCTGTGCACCCACCCTTCGACGGGGCCCACCCTAGGGCCTGTCCCCGGAAGCTCCCGGAAATCCCCCGGCAACCAGGTATTGACATGACATTCGGACAGGGATCATCGTACTCGCGCTAGAGCGCGCTAGTAGAGCGCGACAAAGACCCGCGCGTGCTTCTCCTGAACCCCCTGAAGGGACGACCATGACCGTACGTGTAGGAGTCATCGGCGCCGGCTGGATCGGCAAAGAGCACATCCGGCGCCTCGCCCACACCGTCACCGGCGCCCGCGTCACCGCGGTCACCGACATCGATCCGGCCCGTGCAGAAGAGGCAGCAGCGCCGGTCGGCGCCCGGGTGCTGCCAGACGGGGCGGCCGTGGTCGCGGCGGACGACGTCGACGCCGTACTCGTCACCTCCTGGGGCCCCACCCACGCCGGACACGTCCTCGCCGCGATCGCCGCCGGGAAGCCCGTGTTCTGCGAGAAGCCGCTCGCCACCACCGCCGAGGACTGCCTGCGGATCGTCGAGGCGGAGCAGGCGCACGGCCGCCGCCTGGTGCAGGTCGGCTTCATGCGCCACTACGACGCCGGCTACCGGCAGATGAAGGAGGTCATCGACTCCGGCCGCATCGGCACGCCGCTGATCGTGCGCACACACGGCGTACAACCGCATCAGGAAGGAGCCGGCGGCCGAAGCCCTGTCCGGCCGAGGGCCTCATCGATCGCCGCCAGCCAGCCGTCGACCGGTCCGGCCGTCACCAACCCGCTGCCCGCACCGGCGAGTTGACCGGCGGCCGGGCTCAGTGCGGCCCGGCAGCGGCGCAGGGCCGCGCGGTCGCCGAGTTCCAGGGCGGCGGCCGCCACGACACACCACAGCGCCTCCTGCACGAGGTCGGCAGGCGGTTCGGGCAGCCCGCGAAGCGCATCGCGGGCTGCCCTTTCGTCGTCGGCGGCGAGGGCGAGCGCAGGCCGGATCCAGGGGAGATACGGCCCCCAGTCGGCGCCCGGGTCGACGGCGTCCCGGATTCCGTGCGGCCGCCCCGCCAGGCGGAGGCAGAGCAGCGCGAAGGGAAGCAGCCCGTCGCGCACCCCGGGCATACCGGGCCCGTCGAGGAGCCTGCCGACCTCACGGTAAGCGGCCTCGACGGCACCGGCAGGGGCGACCCGCGTTCCGGTCCCGCGGGCCGCGAGGGCGCCGACGACGACGGGCACGGGCCCGCCGCTTCGGCGAGCCGTGGCGGAGCCGGTGTCGGGCACGGGCCCGCCGATCCGGCGAGCCGTGGCGGAGCCGGTGTCGGGCACCGGACGGCCGATCCGGCGAGCCGTGGCGGAGCCGGTGTCGGGCACCGGCCCGCCGATCCGGCGAGCCGTGGCGGAGCCGGTGTCGGGCACCGGCCCGCCGATCCGGCGAGCCGTGGCGGAGCCGGTGTCGGGCACCGGACGGCCGCTCCGCTCGGCTGCTCCGGACCGGCCTGAATCCGGCCCATCACCCTGCTCGGCCTGCCTGCCGGAGACCGGTGCGCCCCTGCCCCGCGCGCTGTCGGCCCCTCCCCCGGCGTGCCCCGTCTCACCCGTCGCCGCCAGGCGCAGCGCCCGATAACCCTCCGTGAACACCCGCACCAGCGGCAGTTCATGGCGGTCGGCCAGCCGGTCGGCCGCCGCCGCGTGTTCGTCGGCCGTGGTGAAGTCGGCGAGCGCGGCCCGCGCCTGTACCCGGATCAGGTGGCCGAGCACCTCGTAGGTGACCAGGCCGTGCCTGGCCGCCAGGGCGACCAGTTCGCTGCCGACGGCGTCGCGGCGCGGGGCGAGGCCGGCCCGGGTGCAGGACTGCATGAAGACGCCGTTGAGGGCGAAGGCGAGCAGCCCCGGGTCGTCCAGGCGGCGGGCGAGGAGCTCCGCCTCGGCGGCGGCCTGCACGGCGCGGCCGGACCTGGTGCCGCGGGACTCCAGGGCGACGGTGGCGAGCAGCCGGCAGCGGGCCGCGTCCTGGGCCGGGGTGGCCGGGAGGCGGACGAGCGCCCGTTCGGCGGCCCGGACGATGCGGTCGGCGCCCTTCTCGTCGTCGGACCGGGGCCAGATCGCGGGGACGTCGTAGGCGCCGATGACCCGGGCGGTGAGTTCCGGGTCGCCGGACTCCTCGGCCGCGGTGATCGCCGCGAGCCGGTGTTCGCGGGCGGCGGCCAGCCCGCCGGAGCCGGTCACCGCGAGGGTGCGCAGCAGTCCGACGGTCGATTCGAGCCGGGCCCGGGAACCGGCGGCGACGGTACGGTCGTACGCCTCGGCCGCCCGGGACCAGACCCGGGCCGCCGTAGCCCCGCGTTCCGCGTCCAGGCCGGGGTCCTGGGCGAGCACGTCGGCCTCCAGCCGGCGCAGCGCCCGGCCCGGGTCGACGCCCAGCTGTCCGGCGAGGGTCGCACGGGCCCGGCGCAGCACCGCGAGGGCGTCGCCCTGGCGGCCGGTCCGGTAGAGGGCGAGCGCCAGCAGCCGCCAGGCCTCCTCGCGCCACGGGTGCCCGCTGAGGTGGGCGTCCAGATCGGGCACCGCCTCCGCCGCCCGGCCCGCCGCCAGCAGCGCCTCGGCCCGCTGCTCCACGGCCCGCAGCCGCAGCTCGGCGAGCCGGGCCCGCTCGCCCCGGCACCACTCCTCGTCCGCGAACTCGGCGTAGGCGGGCCCCCGCCACAGCTCCAGCGCCTCCCGCAGCAGGTGTGCGGCCCGCGCGGGCTCCTCCTGCGCGGCGGTCTGCACGGCCTGCTCGAACCGCCAGGCGTCGACCGTTTCCGCGCGCAGGGCGTAGCCGGGGCCGTCGGTGACCAGCAGCCGGGCCGGGGCACGGGACGGCCGGCCGGGTTCGAGGGCCCGCCGCAGATCGCCCACGAAGGTGCGGACGGCGCCGACGGCGGCGGACGGCGGCTCCTCCCAGAGGTCGGCGACCAGCCGGGCCACGGGCACCACACGCCTGCGGGCGACGATCAGCCGGGCCAGTACGGCACGGTGCCGGGGGCCCTTCAGGGCGAGCGGGAGACCGGCCCGCTCGGCCGTCACGGATCCGAGCACCCCGAAGGCGACCTGGTCGATCCTCACCCGCCCACCGTACGTGGCGCTGATCCGCTGCTGATCCGGGCAGGGGAGCCTCGGCGCATGAACATCCCCGGTTTTCAGCAGCACCGTGTCCCGGTCGCGGACGGCGTCGCCCTGCACACGGCAGTCGGCGGCACCGGCAGCCCGGTCGTCCTGCTGCACGGTTTCCCCCAGACCCACCTGATGTGGCGGCACGTGGCCGCAGGACTGGCGGACGGACACACCGTGATCTGTCCCGACCTGCGCGGCTACGGCGCCAGCGACAAGCCGGCCGACGCGGACGGGACGTCGTACGCGAAGCGGACCATGGCCGCCGACGTCGTGGCGCTCGCGCGGGCGCTCGGCCACGAGCGCTTCGCGCTGGCCGGGCACGACCGGGGTGCGCTGGTCGCCTTCCGGGCCGGGCTCGACCACCCGGACGCGGTCACGCACCTGGCGCTGCTGGACGTGCTGCCCACCCTGGACATGTGGGAGGTGCTGCACGGCGCCACGGCCGCCGTCGCCTTCCATCTGTATCTGATGGCCCAACCGCCGGGCCTGCCGGAGGAGTTGATCGGCGCGGCCCCGGATCTGTTCTTCGGCCACTTCCTCGACCTGTGGACCCGCGACCCCGCGGCGATCCCCGGCGACGTCCGCGACGCCTATCTCGCGGCCTGCCGGGACGCGGTGCCCTCCATCGTGGCCGACTACCGGGCCTCGGCCGGTGTCGATGCCGGCCACGACCTGGACGACCGGACCGCCGGGAACGTCCTGTCCATGCCGGTCACCGTGCTCCAGCAGGACTGGGGTGCCGCCCTCGGCTACGACGCGGCAGCGGTATGGCGGGCCTGGGCCCCGGACCTGGAGCACCGGACGGTGACGTGCGGGCACTTCATGGCGGAGGAGGCGCCGGACAAGGTCACCGCGGCGCTGCGCAAGCTGCTGGCACGCTGACCGGGCTCCGGCGGCACCGGGCCCCGGCGGCACCGGAGCCCGGTTCCCGCGCCCGGGTCAGGCCTTGGTGAGGTTGATGTCCTGCTGGCCGGTGGCGTGGAAGGACGGCAGCGGCAGGCCGCCCGTGGAGCGCAGCTCCATGATCGTGGCCTCGACGTGGGCCGCGCCGGGCTTCAGCTTCTCCGAGGTGACCTTGCCGGTGTTCTCCCTGCGGTGCTCGGCGTCGTCGCAGACGGCCCGGGTGCCGCCGATGCCGTGCTTGTAGTTCGGGGAGTCCTGGCTGACCGAGGAGCTGATGAACACCGGTCCGGTGGCACCGGTGCAGGTCTAGTGCCCCGGCAGGCAACGTTCGCCCCGTCGCGACGCCCGGCACGCTCCCCCACTGCCCGAAAGGCGTGGGAGGTGCCCCCACTCGCCGCACCGGGCACAAGCCCAAGTACATCCAGTACGAGGGCCTGCACCCGGCACGCCGAGAGCACGCACCGGACGCCGCTCCTTGACGGGCAAACGTTGCCTGCCGGGGCACTAGGTACCCGAGAGGGTGACGGTGCCGTCGGAGGCGAGACGGCCGGTGCGGGCGACGGTGCCGGACTCGCCGGGGGCGGCGGTCACGGGGGCGGCGGCGGCGCACAGCAGGGCGACGGAACCGAGGGCCGCGGCGAGGAGGGGGCGTACGGGCATGGTTTCCTTCCCGGATCGTGAGGATGCCGGGCGGCCGGGCCCGGGAGCGTGATCGTCACCCCTTCGGTGGCGCGTCCCGCCGTACCCGGGACGCCGGTCGTGTCCCGGAGCCGCGGCGACCGTCGTGGCCGCGTCCGGGAGTTGTCCGCGTGTTGTCACAGGTCGCGGCAGGAGGTTCCCCGGCGTTCACGGCAGGAGCATGGTCTGGTCATGCCGGTCGGCGACCGTGCCGGAGGCAGCCCCGTGGAGGTGCGCCATGTGTTCCCACCAGTCCCCGAGCGCGACGGCCGACCGCGGCCTGGCGCACATCGTCGCCGCCCACCCCGAGCAGGGCTGGACCCTGTTGTGCGACGGGGCGATCGTCTTCGACGACACGGGCGAGCTGCACGCCGACGGCAGCGTGGTCCCGCCGCACCGCGGCCCGGCCGACCGCCGCGCCGTCGCCATCGCCGCCTGACCCGGCACCGGGCACCGGGCACAGGTCGGCGGCCACCCGGGACGGGCCCCGGGAATCCTGACTCACGTTCAGCCGTGCACCGAAGGTGACCAGCAGCGATGCCGGGGACCTAAAATGATCAACGTGCCCGAGCAACACGCCCCGAGGTCCCTCATCGTCACGCTCTACGGCGCGTACGGCCGCTTCCTGCCCGGCCCGGTGCCCGTCGCCGAGCTGATCCGGCTGCTGGCCGCCGTGGGCGTGGACGCCCCCTCCGTACGTTCGTCGGTGTCCCGGCTGAAACGGCGCGGGCTGCTGGCCCCTGCCCGTACCGCGCAGGGCACCGCCGGATACGCGCTCTCCGCGGAGGCACGGCAGTTGCTCGAAGACGGCGACCGCCGGGTGTACGCCGACGCACCGCCGCAGGACGAGGGCTGGGTGCTCGCGGTGTTCTCGGTGCCCGAGTCGGAGCGGCAGAAGCGGCACGTGCTGCGCTCCCGGCTGGCCGGACTCGGCTTCGGCACCGCCGCGCCGGGCGTGTGGATCGCCCCGGCCCGGCTGTTCGAGGAGACCCGGCACACCCTGCGCCGGCTGGGCCTCGACCCGTACGTGGACTTCTTCCGGGGTGACCACCTCGGCTTCGCACCCACCACCGAGGCGGTCGCCCGCTGGTGGGACCTGACCGCGATCGCCAAGGCGCACGAGCAGTTCCTCGACGCCCACGAGCCGGTGCTGCGCGGCTGGGAACACCGGTCGGACACCCCGCCGGAGGACGCCTACCGCGACTATCTCCGCGCCCTCGACTCCTGGCGCCACCTGCCGTACACCGACCCCGGACTGCCGACGGGCCTGCTGCCCGCCGACTGGCCCGGCACCCGCTCGGCGGCCGTCTTCCGCGCACTGCACGAGCGGCTGCGGGAGGCCGGGGGCGCCTTCGTCGGCCTGTGACCCGGCTCCGTGGGCCCGGGTGACCGGCTCTGTGAACAGCCGGACGGCCCTCTGTGAAATGTTCATTGCAGGAGTCTGTGACCTCTTGCGTACCAGGAGTCACTCAGTTAAACCTCAGCTTCCTTAACCACTCCTCTCAGACTTCTTACCTACTCTTCGACGGGTCGTACGCGGGTTTGACGAGTAGGTAAGGAAGAGGTCTGTTGCGCATGACCACCACGCCAAGGGCTCAGGGAGCCACGGTCTGGCTGACGGGACTGCCGAGCGCGGGGAAGACGACGATCGCCCGCCTCCTCGGCGACCGGCTCAAGGCCGAAGGACATCGCGTGGAGGTTCTCGACGGCGACGAGATACGCCGCTTCCTCTCGGCCGGCCTCGGCTTCTCCCGGGCGGACCGCAACACCAACGTGCAGCGCATCGGCCTGGTCGCCGAGGTGCTCGCGCGCAACGGCGTGCTCTGCGTCGTCCCGGTCATCGCCCCCTACGCCGACAGCCGCGAGGCGGTGCGGGGCCGGCACGAGAAGAGCGGGACGCCGTACCTGGAGGTGCATGTGGCGACCCCGGTCGAGGTGTGCAGCGAGCGGGACGTGAAGGGCCTGTACGCCAAGCAGGCCGCGGGCGAGCTGACCGGGCTGACCGGTGTCGACGACCCGTACGAGCCGCCCGCCGATCCGGCGCTGGTGCTGCGCACCCAGGAGCAGGCCCCGCAGGAGTCGGCGGACGCGGTGCACGCGCTGCTGGTGGAGCGGGGGCTGGCATGAGCACCTTCACGCTGTCCCATCTGGACGCGCTGGAGTCCGAGGCGGTCCACATCTTCCGTGAGGTGGCGGGCGAGTTCGAGCGGCCGGTGATCCTGTTCTCCGGCGGCAAGGACTCCATCGTCATGCTGCACCTGGCGCTGAAGGCGTTCGCCCCGGCGGCGGTCCCGTTCTCGCTGCTGCATGTGGACACCGGGCACAACTTCCCCGAGGTCCTTGAGTACCGGGACCGTGTGGTGGCCGCACATGGGCTGCGCCTCCATGTGGCCTCCGTACAGGACTACATCGACCGCGGTGTGCTGCGCGAGCGTCCCGACGGCACCCGCAACCCGCTGCAGACCGTGCCGCTGACGGAGAAGATCCAGAGCGAGAGGTTCGACGCGGTCTTCGGCGGCGGCCGCCGGGACGAGGAGAAGGCCCGCGCCAAGGAGCGCGTCTTCTCCCTGCGCGACGAGTTCTCCCAGTGGGACCCGCGCCGCCAGCGCCCCGAACTGTGGAACCTGTACAACGGCCGGCACGCCCCCGGCGAGCACGTCCGCGTGTTTCCCCTGAGCAACTGGACCGAACTGGACGTCTGGCAGTACATCGCCCGAGAGGAGATCGAACTGCCGGAGATCTACTACGCCCACCGCCGCGAGGTCTTCATGCGCGGCGGGATGTGGCTGACGGCCGGTGAGTGGGGCGGGCCGCGGGAGAACGAGACGGTCGAGAAGCGGCAGGTGCGCTACCGGACCGTCGGTGACATGTCCTGCACGGGCGCGGTGGACTCCGGCGCCGACAGCATCGAGAAGGTGATCGCCGAGATCGCCGCCTCCCGTCTCACCGAGCGCGGCGCGACGCGTGCCGACGACAAGCTCTCCGAGGCCGCGATGGAAGACCGCAAGCGCGAGGGGTACTTCTAAGCATGAGCACGACCATCGACACCCTGCGGTTCGCGACCGCGGGCTCCGTCGACGACGGCAAGTCCACCCTCGTCGGACGGCTCCTGCACGACTCCAAGTCGGTCCTCACCGACCAGCTGGAAGCCGTCGAGCGCGCCTCCGCCAGCCGCGGCCAGGACACCCCCGACCTCGCCCTCCTCACCGACGGCCTGCGCGCCGAACGCGAACAGGGCATCACCATCGACGTGGCCTACCGCTACTTCGCCACCCCCAAGCGCCGCTTCATCCTCGCCGACACCCCGGGCCATGTGCAGTACACCCGCAACATGGTCACCGGCGCCTCCACCGCCGAGCTGGCGATCATCCTGGTCGACGCCCGCAACGGGGTCGTCGAGCAGACCCGCCGGCACGCCGCCGTGGCCGCGCTGCTGCGCGTCCCGCACGTCGTCCTCGCCGTCAACAAGATGGACCTGGTCGGCTACGAGCGGGCCGAGTTCGAGCGGATCGTCGCCGACTTCACCGCCCAGACCGCCGAGCTGGGGCTCCCCGAGGTCACCCCGATCCCGGTCTCGGCGCTGGTGGGCGACAACGTCGTCGACCGTTCCGCGCACATGGACTGGTACGGCGGCCCGGCGCTCCTGGAGTTCCTGGAGAACGTCCCGGTGGCCGCGGACCCGGCCGACGCCCCGGTCCGCTTCCCGGTCCAGTACGTCATCCGGCACGGTGACATCCGTCACTACGCCGGCCAGCTGGTCTCCGGCTCGGTACGGGTCGGCGACCGGGTCACCGTGCACCCCTCCGGCGAGACCTCCGAGATCGCGGCGATCGACGTGCTCGGCACCGAGGTCGAAGCGGCGCACGCCCCGCAGTCCATCGGGGTGCGCCTGGCGGACCAGCGGGACGTCTCGCGCGGCGACATGATCACCGCCGGACCGGAGGCGCCCGCGCTCACCCAGGACGTCACGGCCGCCGTCTGCCATCTGGCCGACCGGCCGCTCAGGGTCGGCGACCGGGTGCTGCTCAAGCACACCACCCGGACCGTCAAGGCGATCGTCCGCGACCTGGCGGGCGCCACCGAGCTGACCGCCAACGACCTGGGCCGGATCACCCTGCGCAGCGCCGAGCCGCTGCCGCTGGACGCCTACGCGGCCTCCCGCCGCACCGGTGCGTTCATCCTGATCGACCCGGCGGACGGCGCGACGCTGACCGCGGGGATGGTCGAGTTCGGCTGATCCCCGCACGCACGTGAAGGAGCCCCCGGCAGCTGCCGGGGGCTCCTTCACGTTCCGGACGGACGGTCACAAGGTCACGGCGCGTCAATAACGCGGTAACAGTGCGGGCGCGGGTGCGAGACGGCCCGTCGGCCGGGGTAAGCAGCCCGTTACCGGGACGAAGGTCCGGTCCGGGGCCCGCCGTCGGGTTCCGGAACGGGACCCGTACCATTCCTACAGTTGAAAGCAGGACAAGCAGTGATCGCCTGCGCCATGAACGGAATCGCCGTGTACGAACCACCTTCCGCAGCCGCCTCCTGGCGTATCGCGCTGCCGCACACCGTCGCGGCCGTGCCGGTCGCCCGTGCCCTGGTGCGCTCGGCGATGGAGGAGACGGACCACGCGGCGGACACCGACACCGCCGAACTGCTCACGGCGGAACTGGTCGCCAACGCGGTGGAGCACACCGCAGGCCGGGGGCCGATAGAGCTGGTCGTCGAGCTGCTGCCGGGGGGCTGCAAGGTCGAGGTGCACGACCCGGACCCGGCGCCGCCCGGCCATCTCACCCGTCCGGTGATCGAGGAGCCCGACCCCATGCAGGAGGGCGGGCGCGGCCTGCTGCTGATCCGCGCCCTGAGCTCGTCCTGCGGGCACCGCCCCACCGAGTCCGGCAAGGCGGTGTGGTTCAGGCTTCCTGCAGTACCGCGTCAGTGGCGTCGGGCGTGACGGTGTCGCTCTTCACCAGGGCCAGCGTGGAGTTCCGGCGGCCGTAGCCGAGGTAGACCAGCAGGCCCACGGCCAGGAAGACGGCGAACTGGATCCAGGTCGTCCACCCGGTCTCGTACATGAGGTACAGACAGAAGCCGACGCCCAGCAGGGGCACGACCGGGTAGAGCGGTACCCGGAAAGTGCGGGCGAGGGCCGGTTCGCGGCGGCGCAGGGCGATCACGGCGATGTTCACCACGGCCATGATCGCGAGGGTGCCGATGGTGCACAGGTTCATCACCGCGTCCAGCGAGGCGAAGGCCGCAGGGAGTGCGAAGACGGCCGCGACGATCAGGGTGCCCGCGACCGGGGTGGCGGTCTTCGGGGAGACCTTCTCGAAGACGCGCGGGATCAGGCCGTCCCGGGACATGGACATGAGGATGCGGGTCTGGCCGTACATCACCGCGAGAACGACCGAGGCGATGGCGACGACCGCGCCGAAGGCGATCACTCCGCCGCCGATCGTGGATCCGGTGACCTGGTTGACGACGTAGGAGAGGGCGGCGGGACGGCCCGCGACCTGGTCGCCGCCGATGGCGCCGATGGCGGCCAGCGCGACCGCGCAGTACAGCAGGGTGACGACGCCCATGCAGACGAGGACGGCGACCGGGATGTCCCGGCGCGGGTTCTTGGCCTCCTCGCCGGCCGTGGTGATCGCGTCGAAGCCGATGTAGGAGAAGAACGCGGCGGTGGTGCCCGCGCCGATGCCGCCGAGGCCGGCCGGGGAGAACGGCACGAGGTTGCCGTCCTTGAAGGCGCTGAAGCCGATCGCGCAGAAGGCGACCAGGATGATCAGCTTCACGGCCGCCATCGCGGCGGTGGCCCGGGCGCTCTCCCGCACCCCGCGCACCAGCAGCACGGCGGCCATCGCGATGACGATCACGGCGGGGAGGTTCACGACCCCGCCGTCACCGGGGCCCGCCGACAGGGCGTGCGGGAGCTGGAGGCCGGTGAGGCTGTGCAGCAGTTCGTTGACGTACTGGCTCCAGCCGACCGCGACGGCCGAGATCGAGATGCCGTATTCGAGGAGCAGGCACCAGCCGACCAGGAAGGCCGTGGACTCGCCGAGCCCGGCGTAGGCGAAGGAGTACGACGACCCGGAGACCGGGATCGCGCCGCCCAGCTCGGCGAAGGCGAGGGCGGTGAAGACGCAGGTGATCGCGGCGAGCACGAAGGAGACGACGACGGCCGGGCCGGCCTGGGCGACCGAGTCGGAGAGGCCGACGAAGATGCCGGTGCCGACGATCGCGCCGATACCGAAGCAGATCAGCTGGAAGAGGCCCATGGTGCGGCGGAGGCCGTGGCCCGCGCGGTCGGCGCCGGATTCGGCGACCAGCAGGTGCGGGGACTTGATGCGGGGCATGCGGGTGGTGCTCGTTTCTGGTGGTGCGGGTGCGATCCGGGTTCGGTCGCGGTGGCGGCCCGGGCGTGGGGTGGTGCCGGGCCGCCGGAAAGGACAGGGCCGGTCAGGCGAGGGTGGCCACCAGGACCGCCTTGATGGTGTGCATCCGGTTCTCGGCCTCGTCGAAGACGACCGAGTGCTCGGACTCGAACACCTCGTCGGTGACCTCCAGCTCGGTCAGTCCGTGCCGCTCGTGGATCTCGCGGCCGACGACGGTGCCGAGGTCGTGGAAGGCCGGCAGGCAGTGCAGGAACTTGACGTCGGCGTTGCCGGTGGCGCGCAGCACGTCCATGGTGACGGCGTAGGGGCCGAGCAGCGCGATGCGCTCGTCCCAGACCTCCTTGGGCTCGCCCATCGACACCCAGACGTCGGTGGCGACGAAGTCGGCGCCGCGCACCCCGTCCTTCACGTCCTCGGTGAGCGTGATCCGGGCGCCCGACGCGCCGGCGAGCTGCTGGGCCAGCTCGACGATGGTGTCGTCCGGCCACAGCAGCCGGGGCGCGACGATCCGGACGTCCATGCCGAGCAGGGCGCCGGTGACGAGGTAGGAGTTGCCCATGTTGTAGCGGGCGTCGCCGAGGTAGGCGAAGGCGATCCCGTCGAGCGGCTTGTCGCTGTGCTCGGTCATGGTGAGCACGTCGGCGAGCATCTGGGTGGGGTGCCACTCGTCGGTGAGGCCGTTGTAGACGGGCACCCCGGCGAACGCGGCCAGCTCCTCGACGACGCCCTGGCCGTGCCCGCGGTACTCGATCGCGTCGTACATCCGGCCGAGGACCCGGGCGGTGTCCTTCACCGACTCCTTGTGCCCGAGCTGCGAGCCGGCCGGGTCGAGGTAGGTCGTGGAAGCGCCCTGGTCCGCGGCGGCGACCTCGAAGGCGCAGCGGGTGCGGGTGGAGGTCTTCTCGAAGACCAGCGCGATGTTCCTGCCCCGCAGGTACTGCGTCTCGGCCCCGGCCTTCTTGGCCGCCTTCAGCTCGGCGGCCAGCTCGACCAGCCCGCGGAACTCCTCCTGGGTGAAGTCCAGCTCCTTGAGGAAGTGGCGGCCGGCGAGGGCGGTCGGGACAGTCGCCATGGGGGCGCTCCAGCGGTTGGGGTCGACTTCGGGACATTGGAAGTCTATACGATGTTCCACATTTCTATACAGGTCTCTTGGGGTGGGGGCGCCAGTGGTATGTCACATGTCATGCGTGACGCGCGACATGTCATACGGCATCCCGCTCCACCGGGCAGCTCATGCACCGCGGCCCACCCCTCCCCCGCCCCAGCTCACTCCCCGGGATCTCGATCACCTCGATGCCCTGCTTGCGCAGATGGGTGTTGGTGGTGGAGTTGCGTTCGTAGGCGACGACGACACCGGGTTCGACGGCGAGGACGTTGCAGCCGTCGTCCCACTGTTCGCGCTCGGCCGCGTGCACGTCCTGGGTGGCGGTCAGGACCCGGATCTCGCTGAGGCCGAGGGCGGCGGCGATCGCCCGGTGCATGTGCTCCGGCGGATGGTCGGTGACCTTGAGCTCCTTCTCGCCGGTGCCGGGTTCGATGGTGTACGAGCGGAGCATGCCGAGTCCGGCGTACTGGGTGAAGGTGTCGCCGTCGACCATCGTCATCACGGTGTCGAGGTGCATGAAGGCGCGCCGTTTCGGCATGTCCAGGGCGACGATGGTCTGCGCCGAGCCGGCCGCGAACAGCTTGTGCGCGAGCATCTCGACGGCCTGCGGGGTGGTGCGCTCGCTCATGCCGATCAGGACCGCGCCGTTGCCGATCACCAGGACGTCACCGCCCTCGATGGTGGAGGGGTAGGCGGCCTGCCCCTCCGACCAGACGTGGAACGTTTCGCCACGGAAGAGGGGGTGGTGCCGGTAGATCGCCTCGAAGTGCACGGTCTCGCGCTGCCGGGCGGGCCAGCGCATGGCGTTGATGGAGACGCCGTCGTAGACCCAGGCGGAGGTGTCGCGGGTGAAGAGGTGGTTGGGGAGCGGTTCGAGGAGGAAGTCGTCGAGGTCCATGGCGTGGAAGCGGACCGAGGTGGGCTCCGCGTGGGCGGCCAGGAACTCCCGCTTGGTCATGCCGCCGACCAGCGCCTCGGCCAGCGCGCCCGCCGGCAGTTCCTCGAAGGCGGTGCGCAGGTGGTCGGTGGCGAGGGGGCCGTACTCCTTCTCGTCGAAGACCCGGTCCAGGACGAGGGTGCGGGCGGCCGGGATCCCCAGCGCCTCTTCGAGCAGGTCGCCGAAGAGATGGACGGCGACCCCGCGGTCGCGCAGCACGTCGGCGAACCCGTCGTGCTCGGCCCGGGCCCGGCGGACCCAGAGGACGTCGTCGAAGAGGAGGGCGTCCTTGTTGCTCGGGGTGAGCCTTTTGAGCTCCAGATCCGGCCGGTGCAGGATGACGCGGCGCAGCCGCCCGGCCTCGGAGTCGACGTGGAATCCCATGCCTCCATCCTGACCATCGCGGACCGTCTTCACCCCCTGCCCGACCGTTTCTTGTCACGGCCGGCCGCCCGTCACTTCTTCTCGTCCTCTTGACGACAAACGGCGCGGGCGCGATTATTGTCATGCTGACTCTAAATCGCGAGGGGGTTCCATGGCCGACATCACCCGGCGCCTGGGCTGGCGGCATCTGCGCGGCGCGCCGACGGCGCACGTCAGACACCACCGGGGCGAGAAGCTGCTGCACGACGGCCCGGGGCTCAGCTTCTGGTTCCGCGCCCTGACCGCGGCCATCTCCGAGGTCCCGGTCGACGACCGCGAGCTGGCGATGACCTTCCACGCCCGTACGGCCGACTTCCAGGACGTGTCGGTCCAGGCGACGGTCACCTACCGCGTCGGCGACCCGGCCGTCGCGGCCGCCCGCCTCGACTTCTCCATCGACCCGGACACCGGTGTCTGGCGCGGCACCCCCCTCGAACAGCTCGGCACCCTGCTCACGGAGACGGCCCAGCAGCACGCGCTGGACACACTGGCCCGCACCCCGCTGGCGGAGGCGCTGGTCGACGGGGTGGCGGTGGCCCGGGACCGGATCGCGGCCGGCCTCGGAGCGGAGCCCCGCCTCCCCGCCACCGGCATCGAGGTGGTGGCCGTCCGGGTGATGGCGCTGCGGCCGGAGCCCGAGGTGGAGCGGGCGCTGCGCACCCCGGCCCGCGAGCGGATCCAGCAGGAGGCCGACCGGGCGACCTACGAGCGGCGCGCGGTGGCCGTCGAGCGGGAGCGGGCGATCGCCGAGAACGAGCTGGCGAGCCAGATCGAACTGGCCCGCCGCGAGGAGCAGTTGGTCGACCAACGGGGCACCAACGCCCGCCGGGAGGCCGAGGAACACGCGGCGGCGGACGCGGTACGCGCGGCGGCGGAGGCGACCCGGACGGTGAAGCTGGCGGACGCCGAGGCGGCGCGCACGGTACGGCTGGCGGAGGCGGAGGCGGCCCGGTCCGTGAAGCTGGGCGAGGCCGAGGCGGCCCGGGCGGTCACGCTCGCGCGGGCCGAGGCCGCGGGGGCGCGGGAGGTCGGCGAGGCGCGGGCCGCGGCACAGGAGGCCTGGCTGCGGGTGCACGGCGAGGCGGACGTGGCCACGCTGCACGCCCTCACCGGCACCCGGCTCGCCGAGAACCTGCCGCGCATAGACAGCGTGACCGTGTCGCCCGACGTGCTGACCGGGCTGCTCGCCAGGCTGGGAGGGGAGCGGGAGTGAGCCTCGCGCCGCGGGCCGTGCTCGTCCACCGGACCACGGAGTACGAGGAGCTGGTGGCCCGGCACGGCACGCACGGCCAGGCCGCCTTCTTCCTCGCCTCCCGGGGCCGGGACATGGCCGAGGTCGCCGAACGGCACCGGCGCAGCCGGCGGGCGCTCGCGGAGGTGACCTCGGCGGTGCCGCTGGCCTGGCGCCAGGCCCGGGTGGAGCGGGCCGACCTGGACCGCTTCCTGTTCGCGCCCGAGGACGTGGTCGTGGTGGTCGGCCAGGACGGGCTGGTGGCGAACGTGGCCAAGTACCTGGACGGCCAGCCGGTGATCGGGATCGACACCGACCCGGGCCGCAATCCGGGGGTCCTGGTTCGGCACCGGCCGGAGCAGGCGGCCGTACTGCTGGCCTCGGTCACGGCAACGGCCGCGGCCGCGGCCACGGGGGCCGACGAGCTGACGATGGTCGAGGCGGTCGCCGACGACACGCAGCGGCTCGTGGCGCTCAACGAGATCTATCTGGGTACCGCCGGTCATCAGACCGCCCGATACCGCCTGGGCCTCGAGGACGACGGGGGTGTCGTCGAGGCCCAGGCCTCCTCCGGGGTGCTGGTGGGCACCGGCACGGGGGCCACCGGCTGGCTGCGCTCGGTGTGGCAGGAGCGTGGCGCCCGGCTGCCGTTGCCCGCCCCCACGGAGGACCGCCTCCTCTGGTTCGTCCGGGAGGCCTGGCCGTCGCCGGCGACCGGGACCTCCCTGGTCGCCGGCGAGCTGACGGCCGCGGCGGCCCTGACCCTCACGGTCGAGTCGGACCGCCTGATCGCCTTCGGCGACGGCATCGAGACCGACGCCCTGGAACTGACCTGGGGGCAGACGGTCCGGGTGGGGGCGTGCGGGCGGCGGCTCCGACTGGTCGGCTGACCGGCCTGCCGGAGCCGGCGTCGTTCACAGCCGCGGGTCCACCGGCTCCGACTCCAGGGCCAGGACCCCGAAGACCGCCTCGTGCACGCGCCACAGCGGTTCGCCGTCCGCGAGGCGGTCCAGGGCCTCCAGGCCGAGGGCGTACTCGCGGATCGCCAGGGACCGCTTGTGGTTGAGGAAGCGGCCCCGCAGGCGGGTGAGGTTGTCGGGGCGGGTGTACTCGGGGCCGTAGATGATCCGCAGGTACTCCCGGCCCCGGCACTTGATGCCGGGCTGGACCAGCCGGCCCTGCGGGTCGCGGACCACCGCGCCGGCCGGCTTGACGACCATGCCCTCGCCGCCCCGGCCGGTCATCTCCAGCCACCAGTCGACGCCGGCCCGCACCGACTCCGGGTCGCCGGTGTCGACGTGCAGGCGGCGGGTGGTCTGCAGGAGACCCGTCGGGTCATGCTCCACCAGCCGGTCCAGGAGGGCGAGTTGCTCGTCGTGCGGGAGCGCGGCGAGGCTGCGGCCCTGGACCGCGAGGATCTGGAAGGGGGCCAGGCGCACCCCGTCCAGGCCCTCGGTGGGCCAGCAGTAGCGGCGGTAGGCGTCGGTGAACGCGGCCGCGTCGGCGGCGCGTTCGCGCTGCCGGGCCAGCAGACCGGTGACGTCGACGCCGCGGGCCGCCGCGCCCTCCAGGGCGGCCAGCGCGCCCGGGAAGACCGCGCCGGAGGCGGCGCCCACGGCCGCGTACTGGGTGCGCAGCAGGCCGGAGGCCTTGAGCGACCAGGGCAGCAGCTCGGCGTCCAACAGGAGCCAGTCGGTGGCGAGTTCGTCCCAGAGGCCGGCCGCGTCGACCGAGGCGCGGATCCGGCCGAGGATCTCCTCGGTCACCGACTCGTCGTCGAAGAACGGGCGTCCGGTGCGGGTGTAGAGGGAGCCGGTCGGGCCGGGCGGGACGCCGAAGCGCTTGTGCGCGACCTCCGTGTCCCGGCACACCAGTGCCACCGCCCGCGAGCCCATGTGCTTCTCCTCGCACACCACCCGGGCGACCCCGTCCGCGGCGTACTGGGCGAAGGCCTCCGCCGGGTGCTCCAGATAGCCCTCGACGTGCGAAGTGGCCGTCGGGGCCATGGTCGGCGGCAGGTACGGCAGCAGGCGCGGGTCGATCGCGAAGCGGCTCATCACCTCCAGGGCGGCCGCCGCGTTCGCCTCGCGGACCGCGATCCGGCCCTGGTGACGCGTCTCGACGACCCGTCGGCCGTGGACGTCCGCCAGGTCCAGCGGGCGTCCGTCCTGGCCGCCGGGCGCCTCGGTGTGCAGCGGGCGGGCCGGCTCGTACCAGACCTGCTCGGCCGGTACGTCGACCAGCTCCCGCTCCGGCCAGCGCAGCGCGGTGAGCTTGCCGCCGAAGACGGCGCCGGTGTCCAGGCAGATGGTGTTGTTCAGCCAGGTGGCCTCCGGGACCGGGGTGTGGCCGTAGACGACGGCGGCGCGGCCCCGGTAGTCCTCGGCCCACGGGTAGCGCACGGGCAGGCCGAACTCGTCGGTCTCGCCGGTGGTCTCGCCGTACAGCGCGTGCGAGCGGACCCGGCCGGAGGTGCGGCCGTGGTACTTCTCGGGCAGCCCGGCGTGGCAGACGACCAGCTTCCCGCCGTCGAGGACGTAGTGGCTGACCAGTCCGTCGATGAACTCCCGTACCTGTGCCCGGAACTCCTCGCTCTCGCCGTCCATCTGGTCGATGGTCTCGGCGAGTCCGTGGGTGTGCTGGACCTTGCGGCCCTTGAGGTATCGGCCGTACTTGTTCTCGTGGTTGCCGGGCACGCACAGGGCGTTGCCCGACCCGACCATCGACATCACGCGGCGCAGCACGCCGGGGCTGTCGGGGCCGCGGTCGACGAGGTCGCCGACGAAGACCGCGGTACGGCCCTGCGGGTGGACGCCGTCCCGGTAGCCCAGCTTGGCGAGCAGGGAATCCAGTTCGCTCGCGCAGCCGTGGATGTCGCCGACGATGTCGAAGGGGCCGGTGAGGTGGGTCAGGTCGTTGAACCGCTTCTCGGTGACGACGGTCGCCGACTCGGCCTCCTCGACGCCGCGCAGGATGTGCACCTTGCGGAAGCCCTCGCGTTCCAGGTGCCTGACCGAGCGGCGCAGTTCGCGGATGTGGCGCTGGATGACCCGGCGCGGCATGTCGGCCCGGTCGGTGCGGGCCGCGTTGCGTTCGGCGCACACCTCCTCGGGCACGTCGAGGACGATGGCGATGGGCAGCACGTCGTACTGCTTGGCCAGGTCGATCAGCTGGCGCCGGGACTCCTGCTGCACGCTGGTCGCGTCGACGACCGTGCGGCGGCCGGCGGCGAGCCGCTTGCCGGCGATGTAGTGCAGGACGTCGAATGCGTCCTTGGTCGCGCTCTGGTCGTTCTCGTCGTCGGAGACCAGGCCCCGGCAGAAGTCGGAGGAGATGATCTCGGTCGGCTTGAAGTGGCGCCGGGCGAAGGTGGACTTGCCGGAGCCGGAGGCGCCGACGAGGACGACCAGGGAGAGGTCGGTGACGGGCAGGACCCGTCCGGTGTGCTGTGTCTCGGTCATGCCGCCTTCGCCTCCTTCGCGGTGCATACGGTGGCCGTGCTTATGTCAAAAATGGCCATCTGGGTGGGCGGTCCGACCTCGGGGTCGTCCGGGCCCACGGGGGTGAACTCGACGTCGTAGCCGTGCAGTTCGGCGACCCGGTGGGCCCAGGCGCGGAACTCCTCGCGGGTCCACTCGAAGCGGTGGTCGCCGTGCCGGGTGTGGCCGGCGGGGAGGGTCTCCCAGCGGACGTTGTACTCCACGTTCGGGGTGGTCACCAGGACCGTGCGGGGGCGGGCGGCGCCGAACACGGCGTACTCCAGGGCGGGCAGCCTCGGCAGGTCGAGGTGTTCGATCACCTCGCTGAGCACGGCCGCGTCGTACCCCTTGAGCCGCTTGTCGGTGTAGGCCAGCGAGCCCTGGAAGAGCTTGACGCGGGCGGCCTGCCGCTCCCCCATGCGGTCCAGCTTGAGCCGCCGGGAGGCGATGGTGAGCGCCCGCATGGACACGTCGACACCGACGATCTCGGTGAAGGACGGGTCGTTCAGCAGCGCCTGCACCAGCTGGCCCTGGCCGCAGCCGAGGTCGAGGACCCGGGCGGCGCCGGAGCGCTTGAGCGCGTCGAGGATCGCCTCGCGGCGCTGCACGGCGAGCGGGGTCGGCTTCTCCTCCGCCTCGGTCTCCTCCGCGACGGCGTTGTCGATCTCCTCGACCTCGCTGTCGTCGGCCTCGGCGAGCCGCACCAGCTCCAGCCGCTCCATCGCCTGCCGGGTCAGCGACCAGCGCCGGGAGAGGTAGCGGCTGGTGATGAGCTTGTGCTCGGGGTGGCCGGGGAGCCAGCCCTCGCCCGCGCGCAGCAGCTTGTCGACCTCCTCGGAGGACACCCAGTAGTGCTTGGCGTCGTCGAGGACGGGGAGCAGGACGTAGAGGTGGCGCAGCGCCTCGGAGAGGGTCAGCGCCTCGGACTCCAGGGCCAGGCCGACGTACCGCGAGTCGCCCCACTCCGGGAACTCGGTGTCCAGCGCGACCGGTTCGGCGGTCACCGTCCAGCCGAGCGGCTCGAAGAGGTGCCGTACGAGGTCGGGGCCGCCGCGGGCGGGCAGCGCGGGCACCTCGATCCGCAACGACCTCGGCTGCGCCGGGGCTTCGGGGCGGGCCCTGCAGACGCCGCGCATGGCGCTGGAGAAGACGTTGCCGATCGCCACGGCGAGCAGCGAGGAGGCCGCGTACGGGCGGTCGTTGACGTACTGCGCGAGCGCTGCGTCGGGGGCTCCGCCGCGTCCCTTGCCCTTGCCGCGTCGGACCAGCGCCACCGCGTCCACCTCCAGGAGCAGCGCCGCCGTGCAGCGCTCGGGATCCGCCTCCGGGTAGAAGACGTGCGCGATGCCGTGCGAGGTGGTGAAGGTCTGCGCGTTGCCGGGGTGCTTGTGCAGCAGGAACCCGAGGTCGGTGGCCGGGGAGGCGGCGGTGCCGCTCGTGGAGATCGTCAGGAACACATGTCCGAGTCTCCCTGGTCCGGCGCCGCCTTGACCACTGGTTTTGTCCGTGCGGTGGTCCGTGGCGCCATCGGTTCGGAAGCGGGCCGGGCAGCCGCCCCAGGCCGCTAATGACCAGATGTACATTAGGGCCCGTGACCATGACGTCCAGCAGCAGGCCGCCTGCCCGGAAGCGGGTGCGGGCACCTCAGGCGCATCGCGAGGCGATCCTCGACGCGGCCCGCGCCGCCTTCGCCGAGCGGGGATACGCGCGGGCCACCATCCGGGAGATCGCCGGCCGCGCCGGAGTCACCCACGGCCTGGTGATGCGGCACTTCGGCTCCAAGGAGCGGCTGTTCCTGGCCGCCGTGCCCGGCACCCGTGACCTGCCGGAACTGGTGCCCGGGCCGCCCGGGACCCTGCCGGACAGGATCGCGCGGGCCTTCGTCGAGCGCATGGAGCGCGCCGACAGCGGCGATCCGTTCCTCGCGCTGATCCGCAGCGCGGCCTCCGACGAGAGCGCCGCGACCGCCCTGTACACGGCGATGCGGCAGAGCAGCACGGAGGCCTACCGCACGGTGCTGACCGGGCCCGACGCCGACGAGCGCATCGACCTGCTCGGCGCGCATCTCATCGGGGTCGCCTTCAGCCGGTACGTGCTGCGCAGCGGGCCGGTGGCGGAGATGGAGCCGGAGCGGCTGGTGCGCTACCTGGCACGGACCCTGCGGTGCGCCCTGGAGCCGCTCGGTGCGGCCGACACCGAGGACGAAGCCGGAACCGAAGCCGGAACCGGAACCGGAACCGGAGCCGAGGAAGGGAACTCCCCGTCATGACGTTCACGCTGCCGCCGGTCCCGCCGTCCCTGGCCGGGCGGATCGTCGTACCGGACGACACCCGGTACGAGCGGTTACGGCACGGCTATGTGCACCGCGGCTCGCCCGCCGCCGTGCTGCTGCCAGAGGACGCCGGGCAGACCGCCGAGGCGCTGGGGTACGCGCGCTCGCTGGGCTCGGCGGTCTCGGTGCGCAGCGGCGGGCACGGCATCAGCGGCCGTTCCACCAACGACGGCGGTGCCGTCGTCGACGTGTCCCGTCTCGACGAGGTGCGGGTGCTGGACCGGGCCCGGCGGCGGATCCGGGTCGGGGCGGGCGCCCGCTGGGGACGGGTGGCGCAGGCCCTCGCTCCGCACGGGCTGGCCGTCAGCTCCGGGGACACCGGTGACGTGGGGGTGGGCGGCCTGGTCACGGCGGGCGGCATGGGCTGGCTGGCGCGGCTGCACGGGCTGACCGTCGACCATGTGACGGCGGTCGAACTCGTCCTGGCCGACGGCACGTTCGTGCGGACGGACGCCGAGCGGGAGCCCGACCTGTTCTGGGCGGTGCGCGGGGCCGGCGGGAACTTCGGGGTGGTCACCGCCGTGGAACTGGAGGCCTGCGAGACCGGCGACGTGGTCTTCGCCAACCTGGTCTTCGACGCGGGGGACGCAGCGGCGCTGATCGAGGCGTGGGGTGCGGTGCTGGAGTCGGCGCCGCGCGAGCTGACCAGTTTTCTGACGTTCATGCCGGGCGGGCCGGGCCGCCCGCACCTGGCGCATGTCGCCGCGGTGTACGCGGGGAGCGCGGAACACGGCGCGGCCGAGCGGGCGCTGACGCCGCTGCTCGGCGTCGGCCCGCCGGTCCAGCAGCGGGCGGTGCTCGCACCGTACTCGGCGCTGGTGCCGGTGAGCGGCGTCGCGCACCACGGGCAGCAGCAGCTCGGCGCCACCCGGTCCGGCCTGCTCGACCGTCTCACCGCGGCCGCGGCACGGGCGGTCGCGGACGCGCTGGAGTCGGGGCAGGTGCCGATGCAGCAGTTCCGTTCGGTGGGCGGGGCGGTCAACGACGTGGACCCCGCGGCCACCGCCTACGCCCACCGCACCCAGAACTTCTCGCTGATGTCCGCGACCGTCCCGGAGCTGGAGAGCGGCCTCGACACGCACTGGGCACGGCTCGCCCCGCACCTGAACGGCATGTACCTCAGCTTCGACACCCGCCGTACCTCACAGGTGCTGACGGAGGCGTTCCCCGAGCCGGCCCTGTCCCGGCTCCGCGCCCTGAAGGAGCGGTACGACCCGGAGAACGTCTTCGACCGCAACTTCCCCCTGAAGTGAGGGAGTTCAGGAGGCGCCCTGGGTGCGGGCACCCTCCAGCGCCTTCTGGTACGACGCCGCGGCCAGCTCCTGGAACTGGGCGAGCCGGGGCACGTGTGCCGACTTGGTCAGCTCGGCGTGCAGGAAGGTGAGGTCGGTCGCGAGGCCGACCATGCCGAGGGCCGCCCTCAGGTACGGCTCCTGGTGGTCGGAGTCGTGGCGCGGCGTGCCGGGGCCGTAGGCGCCGCCGCGCGCCGAGGCCACCACGACCTTCTTGCCGGACAGCGGGCCCTCGCCGGTGGCCGGGTCGGCGATGAGCGGGGCGATCAGCACCCGGTCGAACCACGCCTTGAAGGTCGAGGGCACCGAGAAGTTGTACATCGGCACACCGAGCAGAATGGTGTCGGCGGCGAGGAGTTCCTCGATCAGCGGCCAGGTGATCGCCCAACTGGCCTGCTCCTCGGGCGTGGTGGCCGCGTCGCGGGCCGCTGCGAGGTCGCGTGTGCCCTCCTTCTCCAGGCGGTGCATCACCTCGATCTGCGCGTGGTCGACGTGCGGCACCGGGCCGGCGGCCAGGTCGCGGTAGATGTAGCTGCCGTCGGGGTTGGCCTTGCGCCAGGCTTCGGCGAACTCGCCCGAGATCTGGCGGGAGACGGAGCCCACGCGCGGGCTGGAGTCGAGGTGGAGCAGTGTGGCCATGGCGGAAAACCCCTGTCTGATCAGGTCGTTCGTATCGGTCCGTGATCCATTGAAAGTCCGGGCGGGCGGGTTGTCCCGTAATCTGGCGTGGCAGTTCGTAACCGGAAGCGTTAGCGAGGATGACGGTGCTGGACGTACGGAAACTGGTTCTGCTGCGTGAGGTCGGCGCCCGGGGATCCATCGCCGCGGCGGCGCAGGCCCTGAACTACACCCGTTCCGCGGTCTCCCAGCAGCTCTCCGCCCTTGAGTCGGAGACCGGTACCGCACTGCTGGACCGGGGCAGCAAGCGCGCCGAGCTCACCCCGGCCGGGCGGCTGCTGGTCGCGCACACCGACCGGATCGTGAACCAACTGGAGGCAGCCGAGGCGCAGTTGCTGGCCGGAGACGGCGAGGTCGGCGGCGAACTGCGGGTGGGTGTCCCGCTGCACGAGGGGCCCGCACTGCTGGTGCCGGCGCTGAACCGGCTGCGCGAGGAGCATCCGCAGCTGCGTATCACCCTGCACGGGGTGGCCCCGGACCAGGGGCGGCAGACGGTGCGGCTGGGCCGCCTCGACGCCGTCCTGGCCACCGGCTACCCGCGGGTGCCCGAGCCCCGGGTGCCCGGGCTGTACGAGGAGGAGGTGCTCAGCGACCGCGTCCGGCTGATCACCGCCCCGGGGCACCCGCTGGCCCGGGGCGAACGCCCCTGCCGGCTGGAGGAGTTCGCCGGGGAGCCGTGGCTGCTCGACCGGACCTCGCAACTCGGCCGGCTGGCCCTGCACGCCTGCGCAGGGGCCGGATTCGTGCCCGACATAGTCTCCGACATCGGGGACATGCAGGCCGTGTTCGGGCTGGTCTCCCTGGGCTGGGGCGTGGCGCTGGTGCCCGACCTGGTGCCGACCCGGCCGGGGCTTCCGGTCGCCCGGATCACCCCGGCCGGCCCCGAACTGACCCGCCGTATCACCCTCGTGGTGCGCGAGGGCGCCGTGCACAGCCCGCAGGTGGCCGTACTGCTGCCGGCCGTGCGGGAGGCCGCGGCCGAGCTGACCGGGCATCAGGACGCGGCCGGCCCGCTCAGCTCTCGATGACGCGATGGAAGGCGACGGTGTCGAAGATGTCCTCCATCCGGACCGCACGTCCGTCGCGCAGCACCCAGGAGTGCGTGAACGGCAGTGTCTCGGTGTGGCCGGAGAGGGAGACGACGTCCCGGTGGCCGAAGACGACAACCCGGTTCCCCTCCCGGACGAACTCCTCGGGGTGCAGCCGCATCCCGCCCAGCACGGTCGGCACGTGGGCCAGGAACTCCTTGACACCGGCGTGCCCGTGCTTGGTACCGCCGAGGCCGTACTCGGCCATGCCGTCGGGGTGCACCCACTCGATGTCCGGGTGGAAGGCGTCGAGCAGCGCGCCCACGTCCCGGGTGGCGAAGGCCGCGTAGGCGGCGTGGATCGGGGCCAGTGGATCGGTCGTGTTCTCGGTCACGTTCTCGGTCATGTCCCTCTCAGTCCTTCTCGGTTCTTCTCGGTTCTTCTCGGTTCTTCTCAGTCCTTGAGGTGCTCGGGATACAGCGCGGCCACGGTCCGGCGGATGCCCTCGCGCCAGGGCACCTTGCACGGGCCGGTGAGGGAGCGGCGCAGGGCGGGGTCGAACTGGTAGGTCTCCCGGGTGACCTCGCTCGGCACGAGGTTCGCCTCGACCCCGGTCAGCTCCTCCAGGTACCGGACGCAGTCGGTGATGCCGACCGGTTCGTCGCCGCCCCAGTTGGTCAGGGTCACCGGCACGGCGGCCGCGTTCCACAGGTGTGGGACCTGCTCGACGAGGTCGTCGGTGTAGAGCAGGGAGCACCAGTTCTGGCCCTCGACGGGGACCGGGATGGGCTCGCAGGCGAGCATCCGCTTGAAGTAGAGCATCGGGACCCCGCCGTAACCACCGGGCCCGTAGGCGATGTTGAGGCGGGCGATGACCGTGGGCAGGGCGAGGGTGCGGGCGAAGGCCCGGACGGTGCCCTCGGCGGCGATCTTGGCCACGGGGTAGGCGGGCAGCCAGTCGGCCTTGCCGTCCAGCGGGTCGGTCTCGGTGTACTTGTGGTCGAGGGTCTGCCGGGCGTAGAGGGCGCCCGTCGACACGTACAGGAAGGCCTCGGCGGTACGGCAGTGGGTCATCAGGCGCCCGGCGGCGACCGAGTTGACCTCGACGGCGGCGTTGAAGTCGCCGTCCTCGCCGCGCCGCACCGCCGAGTGGAAGACGTGCGTGAAGTCCTCAGGCAGGCCCTTGAGGGAGCCGTCGCCGGTGTCGTCCATGTCCCAGCGGAAGGTGCGGATGCCGTGCCGGGTGAGGTCGTCCTCGGCGCCGGGGGTGCCGAAGCGGCCGAGCGCCCAGACCTCGTTGTCCTGGGCCAGGGCCTTGGCCACCGGTCCGGCGACCTGTCCGGTGGCGCCGGTGACCAGGATCTTCTTGCCGTTCACTGATTCTCTCCCTGTGATCAGGCGTCGCCGAGGGCGCGGTCGAGTTCCTTGCGGAGGATGGACTGGAAGGCGGCCACGTGCTGCGGGCCCATCAGGGTGTAGTGCTCGCCGGGCACGTCGATGTAGCGGTTGGCCTCGGTGGTGTGCTCGTCCCAGCGGCGCAGTTCGTTGTTCAGCCAGTCCTCCTTGGTGCCGCGCAGCGGGATGGCGTAGAAGACGCTCATCGAGCGGACCTCGCCGCCGGGAGCGTAGCTGCGGCCGAGATCGGTGAGCCCGTCGGCGAGTTCGGCCCAGGCCTTGAACTTCTCGAAGGTCAGGTCTAGTTCGGCGAGCCGGCCCTCGGGCGCGTGGTCGACGAAGTACGCCAGCTGCTCGTCCTTCTCCAGGTGGCGCAGCTGCGCCGGGAGTTCGAGGGACTGCCTCTTGTCGATCAGCTCCAGGAAGAAGGCGAGGTTGGCGGCGGTCTCGACGAAGTCCAGTTCGTTCATGCGGTACTTGATGTGCGGGGGCAGGTTGAAGCTGCCGACGAAGTCGACGCGTTCGCCCTGCTCCTGGAGGACCTTGGCGATCTCGAAGGCGACGGCACCGCCGTAGGAGTACCCGGCGACCGCGTAGGGACCGTGCGGCTGCCGGGCCCGGATGGCCTTCACATAGGTGTCGACCATCTCGGCGAAGCTCCCGAAGGGCGTCTCGCCGGGGTTGAAACCGCGGGCGCGCAGGGCGTAGAAGGGCCGGTCGCCGACGAAGTACTTGGCGAGGTTGACGAAGACGAGGACCTCGCCGACGCCCGGGTGGACGCAGAACAGCGGGGTCTTGTCGCCGCCCGCCTGCATGGGCACGATCGGGTCGTACTCCTGCTCGCCGTGCGCGGTGCCGTCGAGGTGGGCGGCGAGGGCGCGGACGGTGGGGGCCCGCAGCACGGTGATGATCTGCAGGCCGGCGGCGCCGAGGCGCTGGGCGACCAGGGAGCGCAGCCGCAGGATGTCCAGCGAGGTGCCGCCGAGGTCGAAGAAGTTGGCGGTGGCGCTCAGCTTCTCCGGGTCGGTGTCGAACATCTCGGCGTAGATGCCCGCGAGGACCGTCTCGGTTTCGCCCTCGGGCGCGTTGTAGCCGCCGAGCCGGCGCAGCACCAGGTCGTCGACGGCGGCCCGGACCCCGTCGTAGGCGCCCGCCTCCAGGCGCCTGCGCATGAGGGAGCGCTGGATCTTGCCGAGGCTGGTCTTGGGGAAGGCGTCCGCGGGCAGCGGCAGGATGAGGGCGGGCCGGAAGCCCCAGTGCATGACGACGCTGCTGCGGACGGCGGTCAGCACCCGGTACAGGGCGAGTTCGTCGCCGTCGGCGCACTCCGGGTGGAAGGCGATCACCAGTTGCTCGGTGTCGCTGCCGGGGGCGCGGGTCGGGAAGGCGGCGACGTAGGAGCGGGCCACGTCGTCGAGGCCTTCGAGGACCGACTCGATGTCGTGGCTGAAGTAGTTGACGCCGTTGACGATGACGCTGTCCTTGCTGCGTCCGACGAGGGTGAGCCGGCCCTCGTCGAGGCGGCCGAGGTCGCCGCTGCGGAACCAGCCGTCGGGGGTGAAGGCGTCCTGGGTGGCCCGCTCGTTGTTGTAGTAACCGGAGGTGATCATCGGGCCGTTGAGCTGGAGCTCGCCCACCTCGCCGGAGGCCAGCTCGTGGTGGTCCTCCTCGTCGGCGATCCGGATCCGCAGTCCCTCGACGGGCCGGCCCAGGTTGGCGAACTCCTGGCCCTGGTCGGCGGCCGGGAACTCGACGGAGTAGATGCTGCCGGCGCAGGTCTCGGACATGCCGAAGGCGGGCCAGAGGGCGTCGGGGCGCAGGCCGTAGCGGGCGAAGCGGCCGAGGAAGGTCTCGCCGGTGGTGCGGACGACGGCCTCGCCGCCGCTGATGATGTGCCGCAGCCGGGACAGGTCGAGGCCCGGGCCGTCCTCCTCGACGAGCCGGTCGGCCTGCGGATTGATCAGCCCCAGCAGGAAGTTGGGGGTGAAGGTCATGGTGACGCCGAAGCCGGATATCAGCCGCAGGAAGTTGAGCGGCTCCTGGAGGACGACCGGTGCCTCGACGTGCAGCTGGGTGCTGCCCGCGTACAGCGGCAGCATGTGGCACTCCAGCAGGGCGGCGACATGGTCGAAGGAGACCCAGTTGAGGGTGGTGTCGGCGGCGGTCAGCCGGTGGTAGCCGTTCTTGCCGGCCATGGAGGCGAGCAGGTTGCCGTGCGAGAGCATCACCGCCTTGGAGTTGCCGGTGGAGCCGGAGGTCAGCACCAGGACGGCGGTGTCCTTCGGGTCGGCCTCGTGGAAGGCGTCGGCGGGCGCCGCGTACAGCTCCTCCAGGGCGACGACCGACAGGCCCTCGGTGCGCGGGAGTTCGGCGGCGAGGGTCTCGCTGGTGACGATCAGCGGGTGGTCGAGGAGGGTGTCGGCATGGGTGAGCTGGGCGGCCCAGCGCTCCGGGTCGCCGCCGAGCGCGGCCATCGGGCAGGGCACGAAGCCGCCCAGCTGACAGGCCCAGAACGCGGCGAGGAACTCCTTCGGCCGCTCAAGGAGCAGGACGGCCTTGTCACCGGCGGCGAGCCCGCGCTCGCGCAGGCCGCCGAGCACCGAGCGGGCCGCGTCGAGGAGTTCGGGATAGCTCTGGAAGGGTGCGTCGGGGTCGGTCGCGGTCCGGGGGTAGCGCAGTCCGGACGCGGCGTGGTTCCGGGCGGCGTCGCGCAGCAGGTCCACGATGGTGCGGGTGGTGGATACGGCTGTGGTCATGACGGTGCCTTCTCTTCCTGTCGCGTCGACGGCCGGGTGTGGTGGCCGTATACGGGTGGCGGCCGGGGCTCGGGCCACGGGTGGCGGCCCTCGCGCCGCGGCGGTACGGCGGATCGAATGGCATACGGCGTGCCGGGCAGGGCCGTACGGCACACCGTTCAGCCGGGAAACCGGGCAGGTCGGCCGGAGCGGCCGGGCGGATCGGCCGGGGTAGCCGGGCAGGGTGAAATCCGGGAAACCACACCGGAAGTGCGCATGCCCGGGCTCAGAGGCTTCTGCGGGGCATCAGGAAGGGACGCCGGAAACAGAAATCGAGCGTTCCGGAACACCGATGGAACACATACCTGTACATCGTTCCCCACCGACCAGGTCAGTACCGAGAGCCACGGCGCCGGGGCCCTGAATACCCGCCGAGAATAGAAACCGGCGCACCCGATTGTCAAAGGACCCGAGAAAGCAGAAAGTAAAAACCGGTTGGCGCGGGAAAGTACGGTACCGGCCACTCGCTCCCGCAATTCCACCGCAATTTTTTCTTACACCCGGCGTCAGAAATCACGACGTCCTCGGAAACAACCGCCCCCGGCCCTTTCGGGTCGGGGGCGGACGTCGTGCGGGGCGAAGGTCACGACAGCTGCGACTGGACCTGCGCGGAGATCAGCTCCAGGTGGTCCAGGTCGGAGAGGTCGAGGATCTGGAGGTAGAGGCGCCGGGAGCCGATCTCGGCGTAGCGGCCGATCTTCTCGACGACCTCGGCGGGGGTGCCGGCCAGGCCGTTGGCCTTCAGCTCGTCGACCTCGCGGCCGATCGCGGCGGCGCGGCGGGCGACCTCCTGGTCGTCCTTGCCGACGCATACCACGAGGGCGTTGGAGTACGTCAGTTCGTCCGCCCCGCGGCCGGCCGCCTCGACGGCGGCCCGCACCCGGCCGAACTGCCGCTCGCTGTCCTCGACCGAGGCGAACGGCATGTTGAACTCGTCGGCGTACCGCGCGGTCAGCTTCGGGGTCCGGGTGGCGCCGTGGCCGCCGATCAGCACCGGGATCCGGGCCTGGGCGGGCTTGGGCAGGGCGGGCGAGTCGGTGAGGTCGTAGTAGGTGCCGTGGAAGTCGAAGGTGTCGCCGAGCTTGGTCTCCCAGAGCCCGGTGACGATCGCCAGCTGCTCTTCCAGGCGGCCGAACTTCTCCTTGGGGAAGGGGATGCCGTACGCCTTGTGCTCCTGCTCGAACCAGCCCGCGCCGAGGCCCAGTTCGACCCGGCCGCCGGACATCTGGTCGACCTGGGCGACCTGGATGGCGAGCACACCGGGCAGCCGGAAGGTTCCTGCGGTCATGAGGGTGCCGAGGCGGATCCGCTTGGTCTCGCGGGCGAGTCCGGCGAGGGTGATCCAGGCGTCGGTGGGGCCGGGCAGGCCGTCCACGTCGCCCATCTTCAGATAGTGGTCGGACCGGAAGAAGGCGTCGAAGCCGAGGTCCTCGGTGGCCTTGGCGACAGCGAGAAGGGTGTCGTAGCTCGCGCCCTGCTGGGGCTCGGTGAAGATACGAAGGTCCATACACCCATCCTGCACGGACCCCGCCCCGTCAACCGCACCGGCACCACCCGTCACGTGCATCCACCCCAGGGTGAATATCGTCAACGGCGGGGCCGCGGGGCGGGGCGGGCCAGTGACCGGCCCCTGCGGTGATCGTTGGGTGGGGGGTGCCGGGCCGTCCGGCACCGCGCGCCGGACGGTCGCCGTCGCCGCGCGTCGTGCGTGGCCCGCCGCCGACGGCGGGCCGGGGGGCCGAGGAGGCCGTCTTGTCCGAAGAGTCCGTTCCACAGCAGGGTGGCCCCTGGTCCGGTCAGCCGAAGGGGCTGCTCCAGCAGATGGAGGAACTCATGGCGGCGTTGAACGCGGACATCTCCGCACTGGACGCGGACCTGCAACGCTCCCCGCGGGAAGAGGCCGACTTCGGCTAGGAGCCGTCTCCCAGGGCCTGTCTGACAATTCCCGTCGTCGCCCGGAGGGCGGCCTCGCGGCGTCAGGTGCGTGCTCTCGGCGTGCCGGGCGTAGGCCCTCGTACTGGACGTACTTGGGTCTGCGCCCGGTGCGGCGAGAGTGCGTGCATGGCGTCGCGAGGCAGACGGGAATTGTCAGACAGGCCCTAGCCGTCGTGGACCTCCTCCCTGGCCGCCAGTTTGCGGAGCATCTCCAGCACCCTGTCCCGGGACTCGTCGGCCGCGTCGATGGCCTCCATGCACTGCCAGTACGTCGCCTCGTCGGCCGCGGCGCTGGCCATGCCGACCAGTGCGATGCCGACCTCGCCCAGGAGGCCGCCGAGGCTCAGCAGGGTCAGGCGCGCGTCGTCCAGTTCGGTGAGCTGGGCGGCGCGCAGGGTGCCGGGGTCCAGGTCCGGGGTGTCCAGCACGCCGCAGCCCCGGCCCGCCAGCTCGGTCAGGCCGAGTGCCTCGCCCCGCAGCTCGGGCGGGCCGGAGACGGCCAGCCGGCTGCCGATCGCCTGGGCCAGGGCCTGGGCCTGCCACACCTCGGTCATCATCTCCGGAACGCCCGCGCCGTGCGCCAGCGCCCGTCTGCTCGCCACGATGAGCCGCATCGCGTCCATCCGTCGCCCCGTCCCCGTCGGTCCGAACTGCCTTGCCGCACTCAGTAGTTCACTACCCAGAGTGAGGGTTCCCCAGACGCGGAGCCAGAGGAAGACGGAAATCTGTGGACAACAATTCGGATTCGGGCGGGCTTTTGGCTACTGAGTGTTAAATCGGAGTGCCGTGATCCGCGGATAGGCCTCCCGACAGTCCGTCAGGCGGGCGGGAACCGCTTCTCGTTGCGCTCGATCTTCGCGGCCAGCGCGGCCAGCGGATCGACGTCCAGGACGTCACAGAGCTGGAGGAGATAGGACAGGACGTCGGCCACCTCGTCCGTGACCCGGTGGGCGGTGCCGGGGTCCGCCATCACCCGGGACGACTCCTCCGGGGTCAACCACTGGAAGATCTCGACCAGTTCGGACGCCTCCACGCTCAGGGCGGCCACCAGGTTCTTGGGGGTGTGGTACTGCCGCCAGTCGCGGGCGGCGGCGAACTCGGCCAGCCGGCGCTGGAGTCCCGCCACATCGAGAGGTTCGTCTGTCACGCGTCCAGGTGTACCACCGTGATCGCCCCCGCCCCGCCGGCCCAGGAGGCGTCGCTCACCGCGCCGACGAACCGGATGTGGCCGCGCTCGCCCATCAGGACGGCCGTGCGCAGGAGTTCGGCGCGCTGGCCCGGGTCGAGGCAGCGGTCGAAGCCGTCGGCGAGGACGGTGAGGCCGCGCATGGCGTCGGGGACCTCGCCGGGTGCGTCGACCGCCAGGACGCCGGGGCCGGTGAAGAGGACCAGGGCGAGGGCGAGGTAGCGCAGTTCGCCGTCGCCGAGCCGCTCCAGCTCGGTGCGGTGGCCGTCGCCGCGGTCGAGCAGCGCCCGTACCGTGCCGTCGCCGAGCAGTTCGGCGAGCACGTCGACGACGGGACCGGCGCACCCGGTGCGCACCGCGTCGACGAGCTGGGCGTGCCGGCGGCCGCATTCGAAGCGGGTGCGCCACAGGACGTCGGCGAGGTTGTCGCAGCCGCGCAGCAGCCGGCCGGAGCCGGTGAGGACGGGTGTGCGCATGCCCTCGGGCCGCGGATCGCAGGGGAACACCGACCGCAGGGCGACGACCATCTGCTCGGCGGCGGCGAGGACCTGCCGCTGGCCGTCCGTCTTCCCGGCGACGCGCAGCGGCAGCAGGGCGGTGCCGAGACGGTCGTCGGGGAGCGGGGCCCGGGTCACCGGCGCGGTGCCCGCGGTGTGCCAGGCGGCCTGCACGGCCGGCCGGCCCGGGTCGCGCAGGGCGGTCTCCAGGAGGACGAGCCCGCCCGCGGTCAGCCGCTCGCCGACGATGCGCAGTTCGGGCTCGGCCTGCACGGCGACGTCGAGCCGCACCGGCCCCTCGGTGCCGTCGGCCGTACACCCGATGCGGAACCCCCGCCGCCGTTGCGCGTCGGGCCGGGCCCGCTCCGGCACCAGCGCGCCCGGGTCCGGAAACACGTCGGCGAGCGCGGCCCCGCCCCCGAGCCGCGCGAGCGCCTCATAGGCCGCGAGCACCGCACTCTTCCCGCTCCCGCTGGGCCCGGCGAGCAACGTGACCTGCCCGACGGGAAAGCTCGCCCCACGATGCCGGGCGAAGGCGGAGAGCCGCAGCTCGGTGACGCGGGGGCGGGGGTCACGGCGGGGGGTGTGGACGGGGGGTGCGGGGGCGGACCGGGGTGCGGGCGGCAACGGGGCGTCCGGACGGCCCGAGCGGGCGCGCGGGACGGTCTGCGATGACCGGGTGGGCGTGCCGGAACGCGACGGGCGGGAGGGTTCGGGCGACGGCCCGCCGGGTTCTGGCGGCCCGTTCGGTGTCACGGACGGCACCGCGTCCCCGGGTGACGGCGACGACGGCGGCGGCGACGGGTCCGGGGTGTCGCCCGGGGCGGAACGGGCGGAAGGAGCAGGGCGGGACGCGGACGAGGCGGAGGGCACGGCCATATGCGGACCGTAAGGCTCCGGCCGCCCGGCGAACCGTTCCGCCGTCGGGACCTTCCTACGATCGAGGGACAGCCGCCGAACCACACCCGACCGCCCCACGACCGCCGAGCCGCCAAGCCGCCAAGCCGCCGAGGGCGGCCCGCCCCTCCGGGCAGGCTCTCAGCCCCCCGAGACCCCCGCCCCCTCCATCAGCCCGCTGACCTCCGTGCCGGGCGGGGTGAGGAGGAAGACGTTGCGGTCGACCCGGTGCATGCCGCTGGCGAGGCCGAAGACCACGCCCGTGCTGAAGTCGAGGACGCGCTTGGCGACCTCCGTCTCGGCGCTGGTCAGGTCGAGCAGGACCGGTATGCCGGCCATCAGCGTCTCGGCGACGTCGCGGGCGTCGGCGAAGACATTGACCCGCAGGACGACGAAACGGCGGCGCGTCTCGGTCTCCGCGTCCGGCAGCGCGCGGTGGCCCACCGCCGACGGCCAGGCGTCGCGGCCCCGCAGCGGCACGACCTGGGCGAGCCCCTCCCACTGTTCATCGGTGACGTCGTAACGGCTCACCGGCTCCCCCCGACCTGACTCGCACTCGATGCCTGCACCAGCCAATTCTTACGCCAAGTCATCCGTTCGGCCCAACAGCGACACGAAGGGCGAGCGTGTCCGGGCCCTTGCGCACGAAAAGAAGCGATCTTTTCACTTTTCATGCGATTGCCGCGCATTAGGGGCTTCTTACCGCCCTCACACCGGACTCTTCTCCTCCAGCGACGCCCCGCTCACCGCCCGCGATTACCGTCCGGTTCGTGCACTTGGCAGAAACACAACAGGTGACACCCGGCCGGCGGACACAGTCGGCGGTGTCCGCCGCTCCGGGCGATGCCGGAGCCCCCGTTCCCTGGCACCGCGTCCTGACCCTCCTCGCCGACATCGGGCTGTTCATCGGCACCCGGTCGGTGTGGACGCAGGCGGTGACGCATCACCTGGTCCTGGCGGCCCTGATCTCCGTCTGCTACGTCTCGATCCTGGTGACCGGCGTACTGACGCTGACGGTCCGCAGCACCCGCTCGCTGGCCCGCCTCGACCTGGTGGTCCTGGTCACGGCGGTGACGCTCGCGCTGTGCACCTGGGCCCTGAACCACAACGGCGGCGACGAGGGCGCCCTCACCACCCAGGCCGCCAGGGAACTGCTCGCCGGCCACCCCGTCTACGGGCAGGCCTGGCCGTGGCTGTTCCACAACACGGGCATCGCGCTCACGCCGACGATAGGCGGCGGCTACGACTACACGTACGGCTATCCCCCGCTGGCGCCGCTGCTGACGGTCCCGCTGCTGTGGCTCGGCCACCACGGTGCCCCGGCGACGGCGGTGTGCGCGGGCGCCCTGATCGCCGGCACGGTCGCGCTGTGGCGGATGCTCCCGGTGCCGTGGCGGTCGGCGGCGACGCTGTCCTGCCTGGGCTTCGGCTTCCTGTCGACGTACGCCCGGGTCGGCTACCCGGCGGTGATCGCCCTGGCGCTGCTGATCCCGGTGGTGGTGCGCTGGCCGCGGATCGGGCAGGGCGGCCGCCTCGGCGCGGCCGGGATCGCACGGGCCGCGTCCCTCGGGGCCGCGTGTGCGGCGCAGCAACTGCCGTGGTTCGTCACGCCGTTCCTGCTGGCCGGGATCTACGCGGTGCGGCGCGGGGAGCTCGGCGGCCGGGCCGCCGCCGCGGTGGTCCTGCGGGTCGCCGGCGTGGCCGTCACGGTGTGGCTGCTGATCAACACGTACTTCATCGTGTCCGAGCCCGGCCGCTGGCTGCGCGGGATCGCGCTGCCGCTGATCCAGGGTGCCGTGGTGCACGGCCAGGGCCTGGTGGACATCACGCTGTACTACACGAACGGCAGCGACCGCATCGACTGGTACTCGCACGCGAGCATGCTCCTCGCGGCGGCCCTGCTGGCCCTGTTCGTGCTGTTCGTACGGCGTCTGGGCCCGGCCGCGACCGTGCTGCCGTGGCTCGCCTTCTTCCTGGCGACCCGCTCCCAGGACGGCTACTACCTGCTGATGACCCCGCTGTGGCTGGCGGCGGCCGTCACCGCTCCGCTGTCGGAGTTCGAGCACGCCTGGCAGCCGCGCCCGGCCCTGCTGACCGGGCCGCGCCGCCGCCCCGCCCTGATCGCGACGGTCGTCCTGCTGCTCACTCCGGCGCTGGCGAGCGCGGCGCTCGCGGTGTCCGGCAGACCGCCGCTGCACATGGAGATCACCGCCCTGCGGCGCGCCAAGCACCAGGCCTCGGTGGTCAGGGCGATGACGCTGAAGGTGGTCAACACGGGGAGCGTCCCGCTCACCCCGCACTACACGCTGACCACCGGGCAGGGCATGAGCATGTACTGGCTGCTGGTGCGGGGCCCGGCGACGATTCCCGCGCACGGCACGGCGAGTGTCGAACTCAGGCCGGCCAACGGCCGGTTCGGCATCCCCGCCAAGCCGAGCACCCGGATCCGGCTGCGCGCCTTCACGGCGGATCCGCAGACGCTGTCCAGCCAGGACGTGCGGATCAGCCGGACGGTCCGTTAGGTCCGCGGAACAGTCCGCCGGGGTGGCCCGGCAGTCCGTCAGGCCGCCGCGCGGGTGAAGCGCAGGGTGGCGGTCACGGTGGTCGGGCCGCCCATCATGCCCATCTGGTTGAACGTGACGCCGAACTCCTCGCGCACCACGGTGAACTCCACCTCCAGCGTCAGCCCGTCGGCGTCCGCCGAGACCAGCTTCGCGGTGGCCTGCTGCGGCCTGCTGATGCCCCGGACGGTCAGCTGACCGTCGACGTGCACCGCGTCGCCCGGGCCCCGCTCGGCACCGCGCACCGCGAAGGTGATCTCCGGGTGGTTCGCGGCGTCGAAGAAGTCGGCCGAGCGCAGGTGCTCGTCGCGCTTCTTGTTCTTGGTGTCCAGGGAGGCCGCGTCGATCGTCACGCTGCCGGTGGCGGCGCCGTCGGCGGTGACCTCGCCCCGGCCGGTGACGCCCGCGAAGGTGCCCTTGACGGCGACCAGGCCCCAGAAGGTCTTGTGCCGGACGGCGACGGCGGAGGCGGTCGGGTCGAGCTGCCAGAGGCCGGTTTCCACGGTGACGGTCATGGCCGTGCTCCGATCAATCGATGGTTCAAATTTGGATGACTGCGCTATGACTGCACGCTAGCCCAATATCCAAATTTGGACAACAGGTAGACTCGGTGCCATGGCCGCCTCCCAGGAAGACCCCGCAGAGCTGCCCGAATGCCCCTCCTTCAAGGGCGGCGGGCTGCTCCCGGCCGAGCTGCACGCCTGGATGCTGCTGCTGGCCGCGACAGGTGCGGTGGAGCAGCGGCTGCGGTCGGTCGTGAAGGAGACGCTGGACGTCTCGCACGACGAGTTCCTGATCCTGTGCCTGCTGGCCGAACAGCCGCGCGAGGGCCTGCGCATGACCCGGATGGCCGAGCTCCTGGGCCGCCCCAAGACCCGCCTCACCTATCAGATCGCCTGCCTCCAGCACGCCGGTCTCGTCACCCGCAAGGCCGCCTGCGGAGACAAGCGGGGCATCGAGGTCGCCCTCACCGACAAGGCCCGCCGCCAGATCCAGGACGCCTCCGCCGCCCTCGCCGAGACGGTCGGGCAGGCGGTCGGCCACGTCATCGGACCGGAGCAGCGCGAGGCGCTGTGCGCACTGATCCCGGAGCTCGCCGACGACACGCCCTGACCGTACGAATCAGGCCACTTCACCCCCGGGAGGCGCAGGTCACAGCCACGGGGAGGGCAAGGTCACAGCCCTGCCAACGGTGCGGTTCCAGCGGTCTGCCCTAGCATCCGAGCATGACGGTCCTGCCTGACGACGGGCTCTCACTGGCCGCCGAGTTCCCTGACGCGACGCAAGAGCAGTGGCAACGCCTGGTCGAGGGTGTGCTGCGCAAGTCGGGCAAGGAAGTTTCGGGCGAGGCCGCCGAGGACGCCCTGTCCACGACGCTGGAGGACGGGCTGCGCACCCGTCCCCTCTACACCGCGCGCGACACCGCGCCCGACCCCGGCCTGCCCGGCTTCGCGCCCTATGTGCGCGGCGGCCGCCCGGAGGGCGGCATCGCGGGCGGCTGGGACGTACGGCAGCGGCACGCGGCGGCTCCCGACGGCGCGGTCCTGACCGACCTGGAGAACGGCGTCACCTCGCTCTGGCTGCTGGTGGGCCGGGGCGGCATCCCGGTGTCCGGCCTAGCCCGCGCTCTCGACGGCGTCTACCTGGACCTGGCCCCGGTGGTCCTGGACGCGGGCCGGGACACCGAGGCGGCGGCGGCCGGACTGTTCCGGCTGTACGACGAGAAGGGCATCGACCCCAAGGCGGTGCGCGGCAACCTGGGCGCCGACCCGCTGGGGTACGAGGCGCGCACGGGTGAGGCCCTGGACCTCGCCCCGGTCGCCGCGCTCGCCCGGCGCGTGACCGAGGAGTTCCCCGGCCTGCGCACGCTGACCGTGGACGCGCTGCCGTACCACGAGGCGGGCGGCTCGGCCGCGCAGGAGCTGGGCGCCTCGCTGGCCACCGGCGTGGCCTACCTGCGGGAGCTCACCGAGGCCGGTCTCGGCGTCGAACAGGCCCTCGGGCAGCTGGAGTTCCGGTACGCGGCGACCGCGGACCAGTTCCTGACCATCGCCAAGCTGCGCGCGGCCCGCCGGCTGTGGGCGCGGGTCGCGGAGGTCAGCGGGGCGGCCGACGCGGGCGCCCAGGTGCAGCACGCCGTCACGTCGCCGGTGATGATGAGCCGCCGCGACCCGTGGGTGAACATGCTCCGCACGACGGTCGCGACGCTGGCCGCCGGGGTGGGCGGCGCCGACTCGGTGACCGTGCTGCCGTTCGACCACGCGATCGGCCTGCCGGACGCGTTCGCCCGCCGGATCGCCCGCAACACCTCGACGATCCTCATCGAGGAGTCGCACCTGGCCCGGGTCGTCGACCCGGCCGGCGGTTCCTGGTACGTCGAGAAGCTGACCGACGAACTCGCCCACGCGGCCTGGGAGGTCTTCCGGACCGTCGAGCGGGACGGCGGCCAGGCGGCCGTGCTCCGCTCCGGCCGCCTGCGTACGGACCTCGCGACCACCTGGGCCGAGCGCTCCAAGAAGCTCGCCAAGCGCCGCGAACCCATCACGGGCGTCAGCGAGTTCCCGTTCCTCGCCGAGAAGCCGGTGGAGCGCGAGCCCGCACCCGAGTTGCCCTCCGGCGGCCTCCCCCGGGTCCGCCGCGACGAGGCCTACGAGGAGCTGCGCGCCCGCTCGGACGCCCACCTCGCGGCGACGGGCAGCCGCCCCCGGATCTACCTGGCGACGCTCGGCCCGGCCGCCGCGTACACCGCCCGCGCCGGCTTCGCCGCCAACCTCTTCCAGGCCGGCGGCATCGAACCCGTCACCGAGGGCGGTTTCGAGGAGAGCGGCGCCACCGAGGCGGTGCTCTGCTCCAGCGACGCGCTCTACGCCGAACAGGCCGAGCAGACCGCCGGGTCGCTGAAGGCGGCCGGTGCCCGGCACGTGGTCCTCGCGGGCCGGGGCGAGTTCGCCGGTGTCGACTCCTACGTCTTCGCGGGCTGCGACGCCGTGGCCGTGCTGTCCGCGACCCTCGACCGCATGGGAGTGTCCTGATGGGAATCCCCGACTTCTCCGGCATCGAACTGGGGACCCCCGTCACCGAGGGCGGTGACACCGAGTGGCGTTCGGCCGTCAAGCACGCCACGGGCAGCGAGGCCCCGGTGTGGGAGACCCCGGAGGGCATCGGGGTCAAGCCGCTGTACACCGGCCGTGACCTGGAGGGCCTGGACTTCCTGGGCACCTACCCGGGCATCGCGCCGTATCTGCGCGGCCCCTACCCGACGATGTACGTCAACCAGCCCTGGACCATCCGGCAGTACGCGGGCTTCTCCACCGCCGAGGAGTCCAACGCGTTCTACCGGCGCAACCTGGCCGCCGGCCAGAAGGGCCTGTCGGTCGCCTTCGACCTGCCCACGCACCGGGGTTACGACAGCGACCACCCGCGGGTGACCGGTGACGTCGGCATGGCGGGCGTGGCGATCGACTCGATCTACGACATGCGGCAACTGTTCGACGGCATCCCGCTGGACAGGATGACCGTGTCGATGACGATGAACGGCGCGGTGCTGCCCGTGCTGGCGCTGTACATCGTGGCGGCGGAGGAACAGGGCGTACCGCCCGAGAAGCTGGCCGGGACCATCCAGAACGACATCCTCAAGGAGTTCATGGTCCGCAACACCTACATCTATCCGCCGAAGCCGTCGATGCGGATCATCTCCGACATCTTCGCGTACACCTCGCAGCGGATGCCCCGCTACAACTCGATCTCCATCTCCGGCTACCACATCCAGGAGGCCGGAGCCACGGCCGACCTGGAGCTGGCCTACACACTCGCGGACGGCGTCGAGTACATCCGGGCGGGCCGGGAGGCGGGCCTGGACGTGGACGCGTTCGCGCCCCGGCTCTCCTTCTTCTGGGCGATCGGCATGAACTTCTTCATGGAGATCGCCAAGATGCGGGCGGCCCGGCTCCTGTGGGCCAAGCTGGTCTCGCAGTTCGAGCCGAAGAACACCAAGTCCCTCTCCCTGCGCACCCATTCGCAGACCTCGGGCTGGTCGCTGACCGCGCAGGACGTCTTCAACAACGTCACCCGTACGGCCGTGGAGGCGATGGCGGCGACCCAGGGCCACACCCAGTCGCTGCACACCAACGCCCTCGACGAGGCCCTCGCCCTGCCCACCGACTTCTCGGCGCGCATCGCCCGCAACACCCAGCTGCTCATCCAGCAGGAGTCGGGCACGACCCGGGTCATCGACCCGTGGGGCGGCAGCGCCTACGTGGAGCGGCTGACGTACGACCTGGCCCGCAAGGCCTGGGCGCACATCCAGGAGGTCGAGCAGGCGGGCGGGATGGCGCAGGCCATCGACGCCGGCATCCCGAAGCTGCGGGTGGAGGAGGCCGCGGCCCGCACCCAGGCCCGGATCGACTCCGGGCGGCAGCCGGTGATCGGCGTCAACAAGTACCGGGTCGAGAGCGACGAGGCGATCGAGGTCCTCAAGGTCGACAACTCCTCGGTACGCGCCCAGCAGATCGAGAAGCTGCGGCGGCTGCGCGCGGAGCGGGACGAGACGGCGTGCCGGGACGCGCTCGACGCGCTGACCCGGGCGGCGGACGGCGACGGCAACCTGCTGGAGCTGGCCGTGCACGCGGCCCGCGCCAAGGCGACCGTCGGCGAGATCTCGGACGCCCTGGAGAAGGTGTACGGCCGGCACGCGAGCCAGATCCGTACGATCTCCGGTGTGTACCGCAACGAAGCAGGCGAGTCCCCGAACGTGGACCGCACCCGGGCCCTGGTCGACGCGTTCGACGAGGCCGAGGGGCGCCGCCCGCGCATCCTGGTCGCCAAGATGGGCCAGGACGGTCACGACCGCGGCCAGAAGGTGATCGCGACCGCCTTCGCCGACCTCGGCTTCGACGTCGACGTCGGCCCGCTGTTCCAGACCCCGGAGGAGGTCGCCCGGCAGGCGGTGGAGGCGGACGTCCACGTGGTCGGCGTCTCCTCGCTGGCGGCCGGCCACCTCACCCTCGTACCGGCGCTGCGCGAGAAGCTCGCCGAGGAGGGCCGGGCGGACATCATGATCGTGGTCGGCGGGGTCATCCCGCCGCAGGACGTGCCGACCCTCCTTGAGATGGGCGCCACGGCCGTGTTCCCGCCCGGGACGGTGATTCCGGACGCGGCCTACGACCTGGTCGAGCGGCTGTCGGCCGAACTCGGGCACGACCTGTGATCGATGTCGACGTCTATGTGAAGGGTGTGCTCGACGGGAAGCGTGCGGTCATCGCCCGCGCCATCACCCTCGTCGAGTCCACCCGTCCACAACACCGGGCGCTGGCACAGGAGTTGCTCACCGAGCTACTCCCGCACAGCGGCCGGGCCCGGCGGATCGGCATCAGCGGGGTGCCGGGCGTGGGCAAGTCGACGTTCATCGACGCGTTCGGCACGCTGCTGACGGGCCTCGGGCACCGGGTGGCCGTACTGGCCGTGGACCCGTCGTCCACGCGGACGGGCGGCTCGATCCTGGGCGACAAGACACGGATGGAACGGCTGGCGGTCGACCCCGCCGCCTTCGTCCGGCCCTCCCCCAGCGCCGGCACGCTCGGCGGAGTCACCAAGGCGACCCGCGAGTCGATGGTGGTCATGGAGGCCGCCGGTTACGACGTGATCCTCGTCGAGACGGTCGGCGTCGGGCAGTCGGAGACCGCGGTCGCCGACATGGTCGACTCCTTCCTGCTGCTCAGCCTGGCCCGCACCGGCGACCAGCTCCAGGGCATCAAGAAGGGCGTCCTGGAGCTCGCCGACGTGATCGCCGTCAACAAGGCGGACGGCCCGCACGAGCGCGACGCCCGGTCCGCGGCACGGGAGTTGGCGGGCGCGCTGCGCCTGATGCACGGCAAGGACGCCTTCTGGACTCCCCCGGTGCTCAGTTGCAGCGCGCGTGAGTCGACCGGCCTGGAGCTGGTCTGGGAGCGCCTGGAGCAGCACCGGGCGCTGCTCGACTCCACCGGGCGGCTCGCCGAGAAGCGCCGTGACCAGCAGGTCGGCTGGACCTGGTCGATGGTCCGGGACGAACTGCTCGGCCGCCTCGCCGCCCACCCGGCGGTGCGCGCGGCCGCCCCTGGCCTCGAACAGCAGGTCCGAGACGGCACGTTGACGGCGACACTGGCCGCCGAGCACATCCTGAAGGCGTTCGGCGAATCCCCGGACGGCCCTCAGGCCAGCTGATCGCGGAGCGCCTCGCGGGCCCGGGCCACGCGGGAGCGGACCGTGCCGACGGGGCAGTCGCTGACCTCGGCGGCCTCCGCGTACGGCAGTCCGACGAGCTGGGTGAGGACGAACGCCTCGCGCCGCTCCTCGGGCAACGCTTCCAGGAGGTCGAGGAGCGCGACGCCGTCGTCGAACCCGGGCAGCCCGTACGGCTGGGCCCGCTCGACGGCCTGTTGCCAGTCGGGGACGTCCGCCGGGCGGGGCCGGGCGGCGGCGTACCGATGGCTGTCCACGACGGCCCGGCGGGCGATCGACAGCAGCCAGGTACGGGCCGACGAGCGGCCCTCGAAGCGGTGCAGGCTGCCCAGCGCGCGCAGGAACGTGTCCTGCGCGAGGTCGTCGACCGCCTGCGGGTCGGCGCAGAGATGGGCGACGTATCGGAGGACGTCGCGGTGCAGAGCCCGTACGAACGCGTCCACGGCGGCCGTGTCCCCGGACCGGGCGGCGAGAGCCCAGGCCGTGATCGACGCGTCGCGTTTCTCGTCCGGCGCAGGGCGTGCGGGCAGGACGGAAGTGATCACTCGGTGTCCTTGCGAGAAAGGTGAGCGGGGGAGACGGCCCTGCGGCGCCTGTCTCGGCGCGGTGCTCAAGCGGGCGTGCGGCCGTCGTGTTCGTCCGGGGCGCGCGGGAGCGGCCCCGGAACACCGGCTGTCGTCAGGCGACAGCCGTCCGCACCGGCGGACCCCGGGAAGTGATCGCGTGGACGAGGAGAAGCAGCCGCGGCGCCCGGTCCGAACGGCGGCGGCGCAGCCGGGGACGGGGTCGCTCGGGGGTGGCCGGCAGGGCGAGCAGCAGCCGGAGCAGCAGCTGGAGCGGCGCGACGAGCCGGCCGGCGACGGCCCGGACGATACGGAACGCCGCGCGTTCGCCGTGGCCGAGCCAGAGTCCGCACAGCAGCGCGGCGAGGAGGTGGGCGGCGAACATGCCGGTGGAGGCGGTGCCGCCGGTGCCGAAGCCCAGGTATGCGACGGGGTCGGTATGGACGGGGCCCATGTGCACCGACCCCATGTTCATGGCGGCCATGTCCCCGGCCATGTCCATATGCACGGGCCCCATGGACGTCATGGGTGCCGTGCCGTTCGTCCACACCTGGGCCGCGGAGAAGCCGGAGTGCAGTGCCGTCTGGGCGCCGACCGCGGCGGACACCACCAGCGACAGCCCGCGTTCGCGTCCGGACAGGGCCCAGCCCAGGGCGCCGGTGAGCGCCAGGGCGGCGGCCAGTGCCCAGCCGGGCACCCGGTTCCCGGACATCATGACGTGGCCGAGGGCGGCGAGCAGCACGCAGACGGCCGCGAACACCGCGGACCGTATCGTGCGTGCACACCACCCTGCCGTCATGGCGCATCATCCTCGCATCCGGTGCCGACCTGTCGGGGAGTGGTACGGCGATCCACAGCCGGCGCGCTCAACTCACAGGCGGGGTGGGGTGGTTCACAGAGTCCTCTGGGCGCGGGCCGGTGGGGGCTGGTCGCGCAGTTCCCCGCGCCCCTTACGGGGCGCTGTAGCCGCCGCTTCTTCCCAGCCGCGGGCGCTCGTGACAGCTCATCCAGCCGCGGGCAGTCGTGCCTCCCCCAGTGCCTTAAGGGCCTGGGAGGTGCCCCCAGGCGGCACGGGTGGGCGCTGGGGGTCCCCCCTCTGGGGGAGGCACCCGGCAAGCGCCGGTAAGCGTCCCACCCCCCGCCCCCACCCCGCTCAGCCCCTCGCCCACGGCCCCTCCGGCACCGCCGTCCGTACCCTCGACCTCGTCACGTCGACCACGATCGTCCGGTCGTCGTCCAGGTCCTCCCTGACCCGGCGCAGCCGCCCCGCCCCGTCGATCCAGTACCGCAGCGGCACATCACCGGCGGAGATGACGTCGTACCGACGGCCGTCGATGCGGTCCGTCCCCAGATGGCGCCGGCCCGACCGGGCGATCCGCCGCGCGTCGTCCGGGCGGTCGGCGGCGAGGGACAGCGTCAGCCGCAGCGCCGTGTCCAGCGAGGCCGGCCCGTAGCGGCGGCGGATCCACGCCGCCGGCTTCAGCCGCGCAGCGTCCCGTACCGCCTCCGCCGTCGACGCCGGTCTCGCCAGCGGGCCCGCGCTGCCGTCGGCCTTCGGGCGGGCGACCGCCAGCCCGGCACCGTCCCAGGCCAGCAGCCCCCGCTCCGCCGCGTCCCCCGTGTCGAACCAGCCCACCGCCCGGTGCCGGTGCTCGTCGACCACCGCGCGGACCACGGCCGTACCGCCGGGCAGCGGCGCCCGTACCGTCACCTCGGCCGGGCTGTCCCGGTACACGCGGACCGGTGTGAGGGCCAGTCGCCGGGCCTCGTCCGGCGAAAGGGGGCGGGGACCGTCGCCGCCCGCGACGAGGAACGGCAGCGCCGCGCACGTTCCCGTCACGGCGGCGAGGGCCGCCCAGGTCCAGGGGGATCGCAGCCGTGCTCGTACGCGCGCCGGTGTCATCCGCATGGCACGTACCTACACGCGGACGGGCCGCACCCGGTCGACACCGGTGCGCGGCCCGCTCGGCATCACCCTTGCGGGGTGCGCCGTTTGCCCCACGGGTCAGCCGACCGAGCCGGCCGCCTCCTTGATGACGCGGGTGACCACGTCGGGGCGGGTGACCAGGGACAGGTGGCCCGCCTCCACCTCGGTGACGTGCGCGCCCGCGCGCCGGGCCATCGCCAGCTGCTCGGCCGGGACGATGACATGGTCGGTGGTGCCGACCACGGCCCACGACGGGAGGGACTTCCACGCGGGGGCGCCGGAGGGCTCCGAACCCGCGCTGACCGCGAAGGGGCGCTGGCCGGCCGCGAGAAGGCGGGCCTCGGCGGTGGGCACACCGTTGGCGAAGCAGCCCTGGAAGCCCTGGTAGCTGCCGTTCGCGTCCCACTTGAGGTACGCGTCGACGTCGCCGGCGGGTCCGCCCGGGTAGGGCACCAGGTTCAGGAACGTCGACGGATCGGCCGTGACGCACGAGCCGGGCTCGGCCGCGTTGATCTGGAAGACGGTCTCGCCCTCGGCGGGGATGTACGCGTCGTCGTAGACGAGCGCCTTCACGTTGGGGCTCTTCGTCGCCGCGTCGGTGATGACGAACCCGCCGTAGGAGTGGCCGACCAGGACCACCGGGCCGGGGACGGTCGCCAGGAACGACGTCAGGGTCTGGGCGTCGGAGGCGACACCGCGCAGCGGGTTCGGCGGGGCGTAGACGGTGTAACCGGCGCGCTGGAGGCGGCCCATGACCGCGTTCCAGCTGGAGGCGTCGGCCCAGGCGCCGTGCACCAGCACGATCGTCGGCTTCGGGCCGCCGTCCCGGTGGCCCGCGGCCGCCGCCGGGGCCGCGGTGACCTGCGAGGTCGAGGCGAACAACGCGGCGGCCGCGGCGAGCACGCAGGACGCGCCGAGCAGCCGGGCCCGTCTTCTCGCCGGCCGAGAGGTCGGTCTCATGGGGTTCTCCTTCGCCGGTCAGGCGGTGACGTTGCGGACGGCCTCGCGGATCAGGTCCGCGACCTTCTTGGGGTGCGCGAGCATGACCAGGTGGGACGAGTCGACCTCGACCGTGGTCATACCGGCGCGCTCGTAGCCGTAGCGCTCGACGTCGGGGTTGATGGTGTGGTCCGAGGACGACACCAGGCCCCAGGACGGCTTGGTCTTCCAGGCCGCGACCGGGGCCGCCTCGGCGAAGGCCGCGCCGGCCAGCGGGCGCTGGGAGACGGCGAGCACCCGGGCGAGGTCCGGGTCCACGTCGGCCGCGAAGATCGCCGGGAACCTGTCGACGTCGACGGTGACATCGGTGCCGGGCTCGTCCGAGCCCTCGACCGGGAACGGCGTGTACACCAGGGCCGAGGCGAGCTCGGAGTCCGGGAACCGGCCTTGGAGCTCGCCGAGGCTCTCGCCCTCCTCCAGGGCGTAGCCGGCCAGGTAGACCAGGGCCTGCACGTTCTCCTCGGCGCCCGCGACGGTGATGACGGCACCGCCGTAGGAGTGGCCCACCAGGACGACGGGACCGGGAATCGCGCGGACCACCGAGGCGATGTAGGCGGAGTCGCCGGTGAGGCTGCGGTTGGGCACGGCCGGGACTAGCACCTTCAGGCCGTCGGCCAGCAACTCGGGGACGACGCGGGCGAAGCTGGACGCGTCGGCGAAGGCACCGTGCACGAGGACGACGGTGGGTGTGGAGTCGGTCATGGGAGTTCCTTGTAGTGCGGTGCGAGGTCTGGGCGGGCGGCTAGCGCGGGTCGACGCCGATGTCGGTGTCGACGTCGTAGGCGGCTTCCGCGTGGTCGGGGGCGGGGTGCGCGATGTCGGTCCCCATGTCGAAGGCCGCCGTCTCGATGGCCTCCTCCAGCTCGGCTTCCTCGCGCTCCGCCTTGGCCCGGCGGTGGTGCTCGGTCAGCTGGTCCTTGAGGTGCCTCAGGCGCGGATGGCCGTCGTGGGCGGACGGCTCCGACGGCTCCGACGACGGTTCCGACGGCTCGTTCGTGGTCACGCCGGCTCCCGGATCAGCCGTTGTGGAGGGCCGCGTGCAGCGTGCGCACGGCCAGGGAGATCGCGGCCTCGGCGGCATGGGTCTCGCGCAGGGCGTTGAGCATGACGAAGTCGTGGATGATGCCCTGGTAGCGGACGGCGGTGACGGGGACGCCGGCGGTGCGGAGTTTGTTGGCGTAGGCCTCGCCCTCGTCGCGCAGGACGTCGGCCTCGCCGGTGATGACGAGGGCCGGGGGCAGGCCGGTGAGCTGTTCGGTGGTGGCGCGCAGCGGGGAGGCGGTGATCTGGGCGCGTTCGGTCTCGTCGGTCGTGTACTGGTCCCAGAACCACTGCATGCCGTCGCGGCGCAGGAAGTAGCCGGTGGCGAACTGGTGGTAGGAGGCGGTGTCGAAGCTCGCGTCGGTGACCGGGTAGAACAGCACCTGCTGGAGCAGCGGGAGGCCGCCGCGTTCCTTGGCCATCAGGGTGAGGGCGGCGCTCATGTTGCCGCCGACCGAGTCGCCGGCGACCGCGATCCGGCCGGCGTCCAGGCCCTTGGTCGCGCCCTGGGCCACGATCCACTGGGCGACGGCCCAGTTCTGCTCGATGGCGACCGGGTAGCGGGCCTCGGGTGAGAGGTCGTACTCGGGGAAGACGACGGCGGCGTCGGCGCCGACGGCGAGTTCGCGGACCAGGCGGTCGTGGGTGTGGGCGTTGCCGAAGACCCAGCCCGCGCCGTGGATGTAGATGATCACGGGGAGCGGGCCGGTGGCGCCGGCCGGCTTGACGATGCGGGCCCGGACGCTTCCGGTGGGGCCGCCCTCGACGGTGATCCACTCCTCGTCGACCGCGGGCAGGGCGATCTCGCCGGACTGCACCTCGTCGACGGCCTTGCGGCCCTCGGCGGGGGCGAGGTCGAACAGGTAGGGCGGGTTCGCGGTGGCCTCGACGAAGGCCTGGGCGGCGGGCTCCAGCACCGGCGTGACGGGCGTGAAGGCTTCGGACATGCGAGTCTCCTGGGATTGCGTGAGGCACACCGGGCGATCCGGCGCCGTCGCGGTTCACCGTAGGAGCGGTGTCCGCCGGGCAGTTGCCCCCGAGCGCACGCCCACCGGCCCCCCAGCGCACGCGCGGACCGGTGCACTGCGGGGCAGGTGCGGACCGGTGCGCTGCGGGGCAGGTGCGAGTGCGCGCACGGGACACACCGCGGCCGGGAGCCGACCTAGCGTGACGGCTCGGCGGTCGCGGTTCAGCTCTGGTTCGACGGCGAGCACGGACCCCGGCACCGCACTTCCCATCCCGGAGGGGGTCCAGCAAGCGTGTCCTCAATGCCGGTCGGCGGTCTGGTTCCCCAGGCCGTCGACGATCCCGCGGAGCTCGTCGTCCGCAACGCGAAAATCCACACCGGAGACCCGAACCGGCCGCATGCGGGGGCGATCGCCGTCCGGGACGGTGTGGTCACGGTCGTCGGCGACGACAAGGACGTGGCCCCGCACATCGGCCCGGCCACCAAGGTCGTGGACGCGCTCGGGCGGCGGGTGATCCCGGGCCTCAACGACGCCCATCTGCACGTGATCCGCGGCGGGCTCAACTACGTGCTGGAGCTGCGCTGGGACGGGGTGCCCACGCTCCGCCAGGGCCTCGCGATGCTCCGCGAGCAGGCCGCCCGGACGCCGAAGGGCCAGTGGGTGCGGGTGGTGGGCGGCTGGTCGGCGGAGCAGTTCGCCGAACGGCGGCTGCCGACCGTCGCCGAGCTGAACGCGGCCGCCCCGGACACCCCCGTGTTCGTCCTGCACCTGTACCAGTCGGCCGTCCTCAACCGGGCGGCGCTGAAGGCCGCCGGATTCGACAAGGACACCCCCGACCCGAGGGGCGGCCAGATCGTGCGCGGCCGGGACGGCGAGCCGACGGGCATGCTGCTCGCCGCGCCCAGCGCCCTCATCCTCTACTCGACGCTGGCCAAGGCGCCGGTCCTGGACGAGGCACACCGCAAGACCTCGACCCGGCATTTCCTGCGCGAGCTGAACCGGTTCGGGCTGACCTCGGCGATCGACGCGGCCGGCGGCTTCCAGAACTTCCCGGAGAACTACAGCACCGTCGTCGAGCTGGCCGAGGCCGGTGAGCTGTCGCTGCGCATCGCCTATCACCTCTTCCCGCAGACCGCGGGCCAGGAGGTCGCCGACCTCACCCGCTGGATCGAGATGGCGGACTACGGCGACGGCGACGAGTGGCTGCGCCTCAACGGCGCGGGCGAGAACCTCACCTGGGCGGCGGCCGACTTCGAGAACTTCAACCAGCCGCGCCCCGAACACGAGGACTTCGAGCCGGAGTTCGAGAAGGCGGTGCGTCTTCTCATGGAGAACGGCTGGGGGTTCCGGCTGCACGCCACGTACGACGAGACCATCCGCCGGGATCTCGCGGTGTTCGAGAAGCTGGCCGCCGAGGGTCTCTTCCCGGCCGGGAACCGGTGGTTGTTCGACCACGCGGAGACCGTGTCGGCCGAGAGCCTCGACCGCGTGGCCGCGCTCGGCGGCGCGATGTCCGTGCAGAACCGGCTGTCCTTCCAGGGCGAGGCCTTCCTGCGCCGCTACGGCCCCGGTGCCGCGGCCGACGCCCCGCCGATCCGGGAGATGCTGGACCGCGGCCTGACCGTGGCCGCCGGTACCGACGCCACCCGGGTCTCCACCTACAACCCGTGGGTCGCCCTGCACTGGCTGATCAGCGGCCGCAACGTCGGCGACCTCGTGCTCCGCCCCCCGTCCAACCGGGTCGACCGGCAGACCGCCCTGCGCATGTTCACCCGGGCCGGCGCCGAACTGACGGGCGAGGAGGGGGTCAAGGGCGTCCTGCGCCCGGGTTTCTACGCGGACCTCGCGATCCTCTCCGACGACTACTTCACCGTGCCCGAACCGGAGATCGCCCACATCGAGTCGCTGCTCACGGTCACCGGCGGCCGGATCGTCTACGCCGCCGGCGAGTACGAGGGCCTCGACGAGGAGCTGCCTGCCATCGCCCCCGCCTGGAGCCCGGTGGCCCACTTCGACGGCTACCAGGCGGCCCCGCGCGGCCTGGCGGGCGTACGCCAGGCGCAGGCCCTGGGCGAGGCGGCAGCGGAGTCCGACCTGCACCGCGAGTGGCGCATACGGCGCGGCCTGCTGCCGGTTGCCGACGGCCCCTTCCCAACAGACCCCTGCTTCGGAGCGCCCCTTTAGGGGCGCGGGGCCGTATCGACGTGCGGCTCCGCCGCGTGGGCGCGACCAGCCACAACGATCCCGCACCCGCCCAACAACCCTTCCCGGCACCCCATTGGGCAATTTCACCCCCGTAACCACAAGGGAAAGGCACCCCATGCCCGACATCACCACCGTCACCGCCACCCCCGGCCCCGGCCTCCTCACCCCCGACAACTGCGCGGTCCTGTTCGTCGACCACCAGCCGCAGATGTTCTTCGGCACCGGCAGCGGCGACCGCACCGCGATCGTCAACTCCACCCTGGGCCTGGCCAAGGCCGCCAAGGCGTTCGGCGTACCGGTCGTGCTCAGCACGGTCGCCGCCGAGTCGTTCTCCGGCCCGATCATGCCGCAGCTCGCGGACGTCTTCCCGGGCCAGAAGATCATCGACCGCACCACGATGAACGCCTGGGAGGACGAGGCGTTCGTCGAGGCCGTCAAGGCGACCGGCCGTAAGAAGCTCGTCATAGCCGGTCTGTGGACCGAGGTGTGCGTGGTCCTGCCGGTGCTCTCCGCGATCGCCCAGGGGTACGAGGTGTACGTGGTCGCCGACGCGTCCGGCGGTGTCACCCCGCAGGCCCACGAGCACGCCGTGCAGCGCATGGTCCAGGGCGGCGCCGCGCCGGTCACCTGGGTCCAGGTGCTCCTGGAGCTCCAGCGCGACTGGGCCCGCGCGGAGACGTACGAGGCGGTCACGAACGTGGTCAAGGAGCACGGCGGCGCCTACGGCCTCGGCCTGGTCTATGCCCAGACCATGATCGGCGCCCACGCGGCCGGCTGACCGGACGTCACCTACCGAGTCAGGAACAGGCAGGAACAGGCAGGAACAGGCAGGAACAGGCAGGAAGACATGGATGCTGGACTGCTGGTCCTCCGGCTGCTGGCGGGACTCCTCATCGCCGGCCACGGAGTGCAGAAGGTGAGCTTCCACCTCGGAGGCAAGGGCTTGGCGGGCGGAACGGAGGAGTTCCGGCACGACGGTTTCCGCGGCGGCCGGCTGACCGCCGTCGTCGCGGGCGGCAGCCAGATCGGCGCCGGCCTGTTCCTGGCCGCCGGGCTGCTCACCCCGCTGGCCGCGATGGGCGCGATGGGCGTGATGACGGTCGCCGGGACGGTCAAGTGGCCCAAGGGCCTGTGGGTGCAGAACGACGGGTACGAGTATCCGCTGGTCCTCGTCGTCCTCTCGGTGGCCCTGTCCCTCACCGGGCCCGGCCGGTGGTCCGTCGACCACACGCTGGGCCTCACCCCGTGGCCGCTGTGGCTCGTCCTCGCGGCGATCGTGACCGGCCCCACGAGCGGCCTGCTCACCCGTGCGGTGCTGCACCGCACCGCCACCGCGCCCCCCGCACCGTCCGCACCGGAAGGAGCCCCTCGTGCGCAGGCTGCTGACTGACGCGCTCCACACCCTGGTACCGCCCCGGGACGACCGGCACGGCCCGCTGCCTCCCCTGCTGCTGACGCTGACGGTGGTCACCGGGCTGGTCGACGCGGTGAGTTATCTGTCCCTCGGGCATGTCTTCGTCGCCAACATGACCGGCAACGTGGTGTTCCTCGGCTTCGCGCTGGCGGGCGCCCCGAACCTGTCCGCGCTCGCCTCCGTCGCCGCCCTGGCCGCGTTCCTCGTCGGGGCGCTGGCCGGCGGACGGCTGGGCACGCGGTTCGCCGCCCACCGCGGGGATCTGCTGAAGACGGCGGCGGCGGTGCAGACCGTGCTGGTCGCCGTCGCGGTGGCCGCCGCCGCGGTCGGCGACGGCCGGGTCGGCACGGGGGTGCAGTACACGCTGATCGTGTTCCTCGGGCTCGCCATGGGTCTGCAGAACGCGGTCGCCCGGCGCCTCGGCGTCCCCGACATGACCACGACCGTGCTGACGCTGACCCTGACGGGCCTGGCCGCGGACTCCGCCCCGGCGGGCGGCGCCGCACCCCGGCCCGGCCGCCGGATCCTGTCCGTCCTGGCCATGCTGCTCGGCGCGTTCGCGGGGACCGGACTCCTGCTCCACGGCCATCTGGTGCTCACCCTGGGCCTGGCCCTGCTGCTCCTGCTCGTCACCTCCCTGGCCACGCACCGTCTGGCAGGCGGCGACCCCGCCTGGACCCGGTCGGCAGCGGCATGAGCGACACCGCCGCCGACTCCCCGTGGGCGCCCCTCGCGGCCCGTGTCTTCCGGGCGCTGTGGATCGCCCAGCTGGTCTCCAACATAGGCAGCTGGATGCAGACGGTCGGCGCCCAGTGGCTGCTGGTCGGGGACAGTGCCGCGCTGGTGACGCTGGTGCAGACCGCGTCCAGCCTGCCCGTCGTCCTCCTCGCGCTGCCCTCCGGGGTGGTCGCCGACCGGTTCGACCGGCGTGCGGTGCTGGTCACCGCGCAGTTCGCGATGCTCGCGGTGTCCGGGGCACTGGCCGCGCTCGCGTTCCTGGACGCGCTCTCCCCGACGGCGCTGCTGCTCCTGACCTTCCTGCTGGGCTGCGGCACCGCGCTGATGGGCCCGGCCTGGCAGGCGATCCAGCCGGAGCTGGTGGAGCGGGAGCGGCTCGGTCAGGCGGCGGCGCTCGGCGCGGTGAACATGAACCTGGCCCGTGCCGTCGGTCCGGCGCTCGGCGGGGCGGTGGTCGCGGCGGCGGGCGCGGGCTGGGTCTTCGCCTTCAACGCGGCGTCCTATCTGGGCATCGCGGCCGTCCTGCTGCTGTGGCGGCGCCCCGCCGCGGCCGCCGTCCCGCCCGCCGCCGACGAGGGGCTGCCGGCCGCCCTGTACGCCGGCCGCCGCTACGTCTGGAACGCGCCCGGCGTCCGCCGGATCCTGCTGCGCACGCTCCTGTTCATCCCCGGCGGCGCCGCCCTGTGGGCCCTGCTGCCGCTGACCGCGAGCCGCTCCCTCGGCCTCGGCTCGGGCGGCTACGGACTGCTCCTCGGGGCGGTGGGCATCGGCGCGGTCGGCGGCGCCTTCCTGCTGCCCCGCGCCCGTCGCCTTCTCGGCGCCAACGGCACCCTCGCGGCCGGCGCCCTGGTGTTCGCCGGGGTGCTCGCGGTGCTGGCCACGGTCCACGTCCCGTGGCTGGTCGCGCTCGCCCTGCTGCCCGCGGGCCTCGCCTGGATCGCCGTCCTGTCCACGCTGAACGCGGCCGTGCAGACCCGGCTCCCCGGCTGGGTCAGGGCCCGCGGACTCGCCGTCTATCTCCTGGTCTTCCAGGGTGGACAGGCGCTGGCCGCGCCCCTGTGGGGTGCGGTGGCCGACCGGCTCGGGCTGAGCGCCTGTCTGCTGATCGCCGGCGGCGCCATGCTGCTGAGCGCGGCCAGCGTACGGCGCTGGCCGCTGCGCGATGCCGAGGGCATCAACCCCACGCTCTCGGACCACTGGCCGGCGCCTCCCCTGGTGTTCGAACCCGGGGAGGCCGACGGCCCGGTCCTGGTCTCGGTCGTCTACCGCGTCCCGACGGACCGGCAGGCCGAGTTCACGGACCGCATGCACCGCGTGGCGCGCTCCCGGCGCCGTACCGGAGCCCTGTCCTGGGGCCTCTACCAGGACGGCCACGACCCCGAACGCTTCGTCGAGAACTACCTGGTCTCCTCCTGGGCGGAGCACCAGGCCCAGCACCACGTCCGGCTGACGGCCACCGACCGCCGGTTCGAGGAGGAGGCCCGCGCACTGCTCACCCCGGGCACCGCGCCCGAGGTGACGCACGCCTTCGACACGACGGCGGGACCGGCGGTACGGCCCTGAGCCACGGAGGTCGGCCCGCGCCGGACACCCCGTGCTCCGGCCGCGGTCCGGGAACTGCGCGCCGATCGCCTGGGGCAGCGCATGTCACGCTCAGTCGAGTTCGCCGCGCAGCCACTTCAGGACGTCGGGGGTCACCGGGTCGGCGATGTCGGCGAACTCCTCGTGTTTCTGGAGGAACTTGGCGACGTACGTGCACACGGGTACGACGCGTTTCCCGCCGGCGCGGACGTCGGTGAGCGCCTCCTCGACCAGCCGGCCGGCCAGGCCCTGTCCGGCGAAGGCGTCGTCGACCTCGGTGTGGTAGAAGACCCGCTGGTCACCGTGGTCGCGGTAGGCGGTGAGGCCGGCGCGTACGCCGTCGACCAGGATCTCGTAGCGGTCGTGGGCGTCGTTGTGCACGACGACCGGGGCGGCCTGGGGCTGGCTCATCGGGTTCCTTTCGGTGGGACATGACGATGTCGGTGGGGCATGACGATGTCGGTGGAGCATGGCGACGGCGATCTCCCGCCGAGATGACTGACATCCTGAACCATCGCCGTGAAGAGGGAAGCACGGCGGGCGGCAGAGCGCTGGTGAATGACGAGAGCAACGCCTCGTGTGAGGAAGGTCCCGTGTCCCAGTCGTCGTCGTCCGAAATCCGCTCCCCGCGCCGGGAGGCAGCCGCCGAGGCCGCCCACGGGGTGCCTGGCTGGCTGATCGCGCTGTTCGCCGTCGCCTCCGGCATGACGGTCGCGAACCTGTACTACGCCCAGCCCCTGCTGTCCGAGCTGCGCGGTGTCTTCCACATCGGCGAGGCCACCGCGGGTCTGCTGATCACGCTCACCCAGGTCGGCTACGTGATCGGCATGATCTTCCTGGTGCCGCTCGGCGACCGGCTGGAGAAGCGGAGCCTGGTCACCGCCCTGCTGACGGTCACCACGCTCGCCCTGGTGGCGGCCGGTCTGGCGACCGGGTTCCCGATGCTGCTGATCGCCTCGCTGATCAGCGGGGCCACGTCCGTGGTGGCGCAGATACTCGTCCCCTTCGCCGCGAGCCTGGCGCCCGACCACGCCCGGGGACGGGTGGTGGGCCGGGTGATGAGCGGCCTGCTCACCGGCATCCTGCTGTCCCGCACGCTCAGCAGCCTGGTCTCCAGCGTGGCCGGCTGGCGGGTGGTCTACCTCGGCTCGGCCGTCCTGATGGCCCTGCTGGGCGTGGCCCTGCGGCTGGCCCTCCCCAAGCATGCGCCGACCACCTCCGTGCCGTACCACCACGTGCTGCGCTCCACGGCGGCGCTGGTGCGCACGCATCCCGCGCTGGTGCGCCGGGGCCTCTACCAGGCGGCGATGTTCGGTGCCTTCAGCGCCTTCTGGACAACTGTCTCGTACGTCCTGACGGGACCGCACTTCCACTACTCCGCCGTCGGTGTCGGGGTGTTCGCGCTGGTCGGCGCGGCCGGCGCGGCCGTCGCCCCGTTCGCCGGGCACTGGGCCGACCGCGGACTGACCCGCCGGATGACCGGTGTCGCGTTCGGCGTCGCCGCGCTGGCCTTCGCCATAGCCGGGTTCGGCCAGCACAGCGTCATCCTGATCGGGCTGGCGGCCGTCGCCCTCGACATGGCCGTACAGACCAGCCTGATCCTCGGCCAGCACACCGTCTACCAACTCGATCCCCTCGCCCGGGCCCGCCTCAACAGCGCCTTCATCGCGATCTTCTTCATCGGCGGCGCCCTCGGCTCCCAGCTCGGCTCGATCGCCTACCGGTCCGGCGGCTGGAGCGCGGTCAGCCTCTTCGGAGCCGCCCTGCCGGCGCTGGGGCTGCTGTACTGGCTCACCGAGCGCCGGACCGGCGCGAAGCGCTCAGCGTAGGGCGCCGAGGGCCGCTTCCATCGCACGGTGGAAGGTCGGGTACGTGTAGATCATGTGGCGCAGCCGCTCGACCGGGACCTCGGCGTGGACGGCGACGTTCAGCCCGTACAGCAGCTCGCCGCCGGCCGGTCCCGCCGAGGTCGCGCCGACCAGGACACCCCGGTCGGCGTCCTCGACCAGCTTGAGGAAACCCTCGCCTCCCGGCCCGTGGATCCAGCCACGGGTCGAGGAGGCGTTCGGCAGTACGGCGGTCCGCACCCGCAGCCCCCGGTCGCGGGCCTGCCGCTCGGTCAGCCCGACGGCCGCGATCTCGGGGTCGGTGAAGGTGACCCGGGGCAGTGCCCGGTAGTCGGCGTCGGGGCCGGGCCTGCCGAGGATGTCCTGGACGGCGATCTGCGCCTGGTACATGGACACGTGGGTGAAGGCGCCCCGGCCGGTGATGTCGCCGACCGCCCAGAGACCGTCCGCCGCCCGCAGCTGTCCGTCGGTGGGGACGGCGCGGGCGGTGGGGTCGAGCCCGGCCGCCTCGACGCCCAGCCCGGCGAGGTCGCTGTACCGTCCGGTGGCGACGAGCAGCTGCTCGGCCCGGCGCGGCTCGGCCTCGCCGTCGAGCCACACGGTGAACCCGGCACCGTCATGGGCGACCTGGCCGGCCCGCGCCCCGGTCAGGACGGTCACCCCGTCGGCGCGCAGAGCCCCGACCGCGAGTTCTCCGGCCTCGGGTTCCTCCTGGGCCAGCAGCCGCTCCTGCCCCTCGACCACGGTGACCCGGCAGCTGAACCGGGCGAAGACCTGGGCGACCTCGGCGCCGATGGCACCGCCGCCGAGCACCAGCATCGACGCCGGGAGCTCCTTGGCGGACATGGCGTCGCGGTTGGTCCAGTAGGGCGTGCCCGCGAGACCCGGCACGGAGGGTATGCGGGGGCGGCTGCCGGTGGCCAGGACGACACCCCGGCGGGCCTCGAACACCCGTCCGTCGACGGTCACCCGGCGCGGTCCGGTGAGACGGCCCCGGCCGCGGACCAGGCGGCCGCCCTTGGCCGCCAGCCGGTCGGCCGCGACCCGGTCGTTCCAGTCGTCGGTGGCCTCGGTGCGAATGCGCCCGGCGACCGGGCTCCAGTCCGCGGTCACCTCCGCCCGTCCGGCCAGACCGGGGACCCGGCGGGCCTCGGCCAGCGCGTTCCCGGCCCGGATCATCATCTTGCTGGGGACGCACCCCCAGTACGGGCACTCGCCCCCGACCAGCTCCGCCTCGACGCCGACCACGTCGAGCCCCGCCTCGGCGAGCGTGCCCGCCAGGTACTCCCCGCCCGGCCCGAGGCCGACGACGACCACGTCCACCTGCTCGTTCATATGCCCCTCGCTCCCTACGACTGCCGGTCACCGACGGTAGGGCGCCGCGGCGGCCGGCCCGCGTCCGTGCGTGCACCGCGGCCGGTCCCAGAGCGAACCAGGTGCGCTCAGAGGCCTCGGTCCGGGCGCTCCCGGGCAACGCCTCCCCCGCCGCCGCGCCTAGCGTCACTCGCGTACCCAGCCGCATCGGACATCCGCCAGGAGGCGCACCGTGACCACCAGCTCCGAGCCCGGAAAGGCCCTGCAGCACAGCCAGCCGTGGCTGCACCAGAAGGGCGAGGTCATCCAGGAGTTCGGGACCGTCAAGCAGTTCCCCCTCGGCCTCTCGTACGAGACGCGCATGTACTCCTGCCAGCGTCTGAACCGGGTCCTGGCGGACACGCAGATCCTGTACGGCCTCTACAAGAAGCACCACTGGCTGCTGCGCGGCGCGACCTTCTACCAGCTGCACCTGCTGCTGGACAAGCACGCGGACGACCAGCTGGCCCTCGTCGACACGCTCGCCGAGCGGGTCCAGACCCTGGGCGGGGTCGCGGTGGGCGACCCGCGGCACGTCGCCGAGATCACCTCGATCCCGCGTCCGCCGGACGGCGTCGAGGAGGTCCCGGCGATGCTCTCGCGGCTTCTGGAGGCCCACGAGACGATCCTGGTCGACGCGCACGACGCGGCCGCCCGGGCCGCCGAAATGGGCGACGACGGCACCAACGACCTGCTGGTCTCGCAGGTCATCCGCACCGGGGAGCTGCAGGCCTGGTTCCTGGCCGAGCACCTGGTCGACACTCCCCTGGTCCGCGCCTGAGAGAACCCGGGAGCAGCGGATGCCTGCCTAGGATGCGGCGGAGATCCCCGCCGTACCGAGGCGGGCGCCGTGCCACCGGGAGCAGATCATGGACCTGCGGCAGATGGAAGTCGTGGTCGCCGTGGCGGACGCGGGCGGGTTCACGGCGGCCGCGCGGCGGCTGCACGTGGTCCAGTCCGCCGTCTCCGGCACGGTCCGCGCCCTGGAGCGCGAGCTGGGCACCGCGCTGTTCACCCGGACCACGCACCGGGTCGGGCTCACCCCGGCCGGTGAGGCGTTCGTCCCGGCGGCCCGGCAGGCCCTGCGCGCCGCCGAGCTGGCCCGCGAGGCGGTCGACGCGGCGAAGGGCGAGCTGCGCGGCCGGGTGACGGTCGGCACCATGCAGGGGGTCTGGGCGAACCTGCACCGCGCGCTGGCCGCGCTGCGGGCGGAACATCCGCGGGTGGTGGTCCAGTTGCGGCAGGCGGCGGTCATCGACATCCGGCAGGCGCTGCGCGAGGGCACGGTGGACCTGGCGGTGGTGGCGCTGGACCGCCAGCAGCAGCGCGGTCTGGTGACCAGGCTGCTGGCCCGTGAGGAGATGGTCCTGGTGGCCTCGCCCCGCCGGAGCCTCGCCACGAACGGTGCCGGGGGCACGGTCGACCTGGCCGACATCGCCGAGCTGCCGCAGGTGGAGTTCACGCCCGGCTGGGCGATCCGGGACGCGGCCGACCGCGCGTTCCGGGCGGCCGGCGTCGAACGCGCCACGACCTTCGAGGTCAACGACATCGTGGCCGCGTCCGAACTGGTCCGCGCCGACCTCGGCGTCTGCATCATGCCGCCGACCATCGCCCATCGCTTCCCGGACCTGACGCTCCACCGGTTCGCCCGGCACGCGCCGAGCTGGAAGGTGATGGTGGTACGGCCGCCGGGGGAGCCCCCGGCGGCCGTCGCGGCGCTCCTGCGCCACATCACCTGAAGCGTGCTCTTCTCAGTCGAATCAGCCGAATCAGTCGAACCGCAGGTCGGACAGCTGCCGTTCGAGGGCGCCGATCTCGTCCCCGGGCTCCGGATCGGCCGGCCGGGCGGCCATCAGGGCGCCCAGTTCGCCGCCCGCCCGGCGGATGCGCGCGGGCAGCCCCTCGGCGTACGCGTCGCCGCCGGTCCCCCAGTCCTCGGACGCCGCGTACACGCCGGTCGGTACGACGACGGCGCGCAGGTGGGCGAAGAGCGGCCGCAACCCGTGCTCCAGGACCAGGGAGTGCCGGGCCGTCCCGCCCGTCGCGGCGACCAGGACCGGCCTGCCGGTGAGGGCACCGGGGTCGATCAGGTCGAAGAACGACTTGAACAACCCGCTGTAGGACGCGCTGAACACGGGGGTCACGGCGATCAGGCCGTCGGCGCCCGTCACCGCGTCGATGGCGGCGGCCAGCGGGGGCGGCGGGAAGCCGGTGACGAGGTGGTTGGCGATGGCGACGGCCAGTTCGCGCAGTTCGACGACGCGGCTCTCCACCTCGTAGCCCCGCGGCCCGAGTTCGCCGTGGACGGCCTCGGCGAGCCGGTCCGCGAGCAGGCGGGTGCCGGACGGGGTGCTCAGGCCCGCCGAGACGGCGACGAGCTTCACCGGGCGGCCTCCGGCCGGGGCGGTGGCACTCATACGGCGGCCTCCTGTCGGGCGGCGGCGACCAGGGAGGTGTGGGTCGGTGCCGCGGGCACGTCCGCCGGCCGCCCGGCCGCGAACTCCTTGCGCAGGACGGGTACGACCTCCTCGCCCAGGATGTCGAGCTGCTCCAGGACGGTCTTCAGCGGCAGCCCGGCGTGGTCCATCAGGAACAGCTGCCGCTGGTAGTCGCCGACCGACTCGCGGAAGGACAGCGTCCGTTCGACGACCTGCTGGGGGGAGCCCACGGTCAGCGGGGTCTGCTCGGTGAAGTCCTCCAGGGACGGCCCGTGCCCGTAGACCGGCGCGTTGTCGAAGTACGGCCGGAACTCGCGCACCGCGTCCTGCGAGTTCTTCCGCATGAACACCTGGCCGCCGAGCCCGACGATCGCCTCCTCGGGCCGGCCGTGGCCGTGGAAGGCGTACCGCCGCCGGTACAGCTGGACCATGCGCCGGGTGTGGTCGGCCGGCCAGAAGATGTTGTTGTGGAAGAAGCCGTCGCCGTAGAAGGCGGCCTGCTCGGCTATCTCGGGCGAGCGGATCGACCCGTGCCAGACGAACGGCGGTACGCCGTCCAGCGGGCGGGGCGTGGCGGTGAACCCCTGGAGCGGGGTGCGGAACGTCCCCTCCCAGTCGACGACGTCCTCGCGCCACAGGCGGCGCAGCAGGGCGTAGTTCTCCTTGGCGAGGTCGAGGCCCCGCCGGATGTCCTGCCCGAACCACGGGTAGACGGGGCCGGTGTTGCCGCGGCCCAGCATCAGGTCGACCCGGCCGTCGGCCAGGTGCTGGAGCATCGCGTAGTCCTCGGCGATCTTCACCGGGTCGTTGGTGGTGATCAGCGTCGTGGCGGTGGACAGGATCAGCTTCTCGGTGCGGGCGGCGATGTGGCCGAGCATCGTGGTCGGGGAGGACGGCACGAACGGCGGGTTGTGGTGCTCGCCGGTCGCGAAGACGTCCAGGCCGACCTCCTCCGCCTTGAGCGCGATGGCGACCATCGCCTTGATGCGTTCGTGCTCCGAGGGAGTACGTCCCGTGGTCGGGTCGGTCGTCACGTCACCGACCGTGAAGATGCCGAATTGCATGGGTTTATCGTCTTCCGGTTCCGGCGAGTTGCGTCGCGCATGCGTGGGATGCGCCGAACGCTAGCCGTCGCCCTCCCGGCCGCCATGACCGTGCGCGCACCGCGACGGACCCTCCAGTGCCCTGCCGCCGGGCCCTGGCGCTCTGCGGCAGGGCGACGTGCGCGACGAGGCATGTCACCGGGCCGTGGGTGCCTACGGTCGGGACCATGCAGCTTCGCAGAGTTCTTGCCGCCGCCGTGGTGGGCGCCACGGCGCTCGCCACCACGATCACGAGCGCGGACGCGGCCCTCGCGGCCCAGCCGCCGCTCACGCCGACGTCCTTCGTCGCGCACCTCGACCTCGCCGCGGGACAGCAGCCCGAGAACCTCACCCTCCTTCCGGGCGGTGCCGCCGCGGTCACCTTCGCCTTCTCCCGCCAGGTCGCGGTGATCGAGCGGACCGGTACCGTCCGCGTCCTTGCGACGCTTCCCGCGCCGCCCGCGGACGCCCGGACCCCGGTGCTCGGGTCACCGTTCCTCGGCGGCATCGTCCAAGGCCCCGACCACACGCTCTACTTCCTCTACGCCACCGGCACCGCCGACCTCACCGGCGTCTGGCAGCTGCGTCCCGGCGGCAGCCCGGAGCGCATCGCGGCGCTGCCCGCCGACGCGCTGCCCAACGGCCTGGCCCTCGACAGGTCGACCGGTCAGCTGTACGCCGCCGACTCGGTGCTCGGCAGGATCTGGCGGATACCCGCGACCGGCGGCGCCCCCGAGGTGTGGGCGACCGGCGCCGCCCTCGCCCCGACCGGCTTCCTCGGGGCCAACGGCGTGAAGGTGCACGACGGAGCCGTGTGGGTGAGCAACCTCGACCACGGGACCCTGCTGCGCATCCCGGTCCGCCACGACGGCACCCCGGGCGCGGTCCGCACGACGGCGACGGGCCTGACCGGCGTCGACGACTTCGCGTTCACGGGCCACGGCGACCAGCTCCTCGCGGCACTCAACGCCGGCAGCGAGGTGGCCCTGGTGTCCGGGAACGGCGGCCATTCCGTCGTCCTCGACCACACCGATGGGCTAGAGAATCCCACTTCCATCGCCGTCCGGGGAAACACGGTGTACGTCGCCGACGCCGCCTACGTCACGCGGCAGGACCCCAACCTCCTCACCACCCGCCTCCGCTGCCCGTCGTCCCGCTGACCCGATCGAGGACATCCCATGAGCTCCCCCCAGACGCCTTCCGGCGAGGCCGCCTTCGACCCCGAGCAGTTCCTCGTCGTCCCCGCCCGGACCTTCGACGACCTGGAGGTCGGCGAGGTGTTCCGCGCCCCCAGCCGGACCCTGACCGACGCGCACGCGGCGGCGTTCCAGACCGTGTCCGCCGACAACCACCCGGTCCACTACGACGCCGAGTGGGCCCGCCGGCACGGGCACAGCGCCCCCGTGGTGCACGGCCTCCAGGTCCTGGCCTTCACCGCACCGGGCGCGACCCTGTTCCCGCACGTCATCGGTGAGGTCTTCGTCAGGTTCACGGAGCTGTCCTGCACCTTCACCGGCGAGGTGCACTCGGGCGACACCCTGTACCCCGCGCTGACCGTCACCGCCCTCGAACCCGCCGAGGACGGCACCGGGGTCGTCACCACCGCGGCCACCGTGCACAACCAGCGGGGCGAACTCGTCCTGTCGGGGCAGCACAAGTACCTGCTGCGCCGCTAGGGCCTGTCTGACAATTCCCGTCTGCCTCGCGACGCCATGCACGCACTCTCGCCGCACCGGACGCCGCGAGGCCGCCCTCCGGGCGACGACGGGAATTGTCAGACAGGCCCTAGGCGGGGTCCGGGAGACGGCGCGGGCGCGGGGACGGAAACCGTCGCCGCGCCCGCGTGTGTCACCCGTGTCGCCTCAGAAGTCCTCGGCCTCGGGGATCACGTGCATCGCGGCCTCCTCCGCCGACGCCCCGGCGCCGTCCAGGCCCCGGTCGGAGGCGAACAGGTCGGAGTCGGTCACCTCGTGCGCGCCCTCGTCCGGTGCGAGGAGCCGTCCGGCGCGGTCGTCGCCGACCTCGTCGTCGAGGAGCTCGCCGTCCGTGTCCCAGGCGTCGCCGAGGTCGTCGCCGTCCGGGACGCCGATGTCCGGCACCTCCTCGGCGAGGCGCTCGTCCAGGGTCTCCCCGCGCAGGGCCTCCGCCGCCGTCACGCCCGTGTGCTCCACGGCCCAGGGCCGCTCCGGCGGCGAGTAGCCCTCGTCCAGGGCCTCCTCGCCGGCCCGGTAGTCCAGGGTGTCCGAGGCGTCCAGCAGACCCGCGTCGTCCTGCACCTCCGAACCGTCCGGCTGGTAGACCTCGTCACCCATCGCCTCGTCGGTCATACGCGCTCCATCGTCACTCGGGCCGTCAGTTCGATCCGGCCGTCAACCGGAAAGGGTAGGAGGTCGTGGTCGCGGTCGGGCAGTGCGATCACGAAAGCGGTGGTGGGAAGGGCCGAGCGGACGGCGCCCAGGACCCGACGGGCGGTGGCCCGGTCGAGTCCGGCGGTCGGCTCGTCCAGCAGCAGGAGCGGCGGATCCCGCAGCACGGCCCGCGCGAGGGCGAGCCGGCGGCGCTGGCCCTGGGAGAGCCTGCCGCCGTTCGGGCCCACCGGGAAGTCCGGCGGGATGTCGTCCAGGGCGACCAGGGCCAGTACCTCGGCGAGCCGTTCCGGGGCCGCGTCCGGGGCGGCCAGCCGCAGGTTCTCGGCGACGGTCGCGTCCGCGAGCCAGTCCTCGGCCTCGACGAGGGTCAGGTCCCCCGGGGTCGCGCGACCTGCCAACCGGCTCAACAGCGTGCTCTTTCCACTGCCGTTGGGTCCGGTCACCAGGGTGGTGGTGCCCGGCTCGGCCTCGAAGGCCGCTGCTGTCCCGTCGGCCGGCCGATCGGGCACGGCGTCCAGCGGGGCCAGCCGCTGCGCCGCGGCACGCGCCCGGCCGTACGCCGGCAGAATCCTCGGCAGTTGCTCGACAAGCTCGTATCCGGCGGCGATCAGCAGGACCTCGCCGATGGCGGCGGACACGGACTGCACCGTCGCCGCGAGGTTCAGGGCGAGGGCCAGGACGAGACACTGGCCGAGCGCGCCCAGCAGGCGGAGCGCCGACCGACCGGCCCGCAGAACCCGTCGGGTGTCCTCGTCGGCGCGATGCGCCCGCTCCAGCGCCGCCGCGATCCGGGACCGGGCCGGCCGCACCGCGTCCAGGCAGATCAGTTCGGGCAACGCGTCCCGGGCGCCGAGGAGTTCGGTCCGTACGACCGCCTGCTCCCGCGCCGACCGCCGTACCGCGTCCTGCGTGCGCCGGTGCGTCGCCACGGCGGTCGCGGCGGCGAGCAGGAACACCAGCAGCTCCGCCGCGCCCAGCCGGGCGTCCGCGTGCCACAGCAGCCCGGTCACGACCGCCGCCGTCACCGCGGTGCTCGCCAGGGGGGCCAGGACGTCTGCCGGGAGGGCACCGACGGTCGTGACGTCGTCCGTGAGCCGGCTCAGCAGGGCCCCGTCCCGCAGGGCGCGCAACCGCCGCGGCGGCAGGGCGGCGGCGCCGCGCACCAGCCGGGCCCGGAGCGCCGCCGTGGCGTCGAGCAGGACACGGTGGCTGACCAGGCGCTCCGCGTAACGCAGCCCGGTGCGGGACAGGGCGAGGGCGCGGACGGCGCCGGACGGGTACAGCCACGACCACGTGGTGTCGGCCCGTACCGTGACCAGGGCACACGCCGTGAGGAACCAGCCGGACACGCCGAGCAGGGTCGCGGCGGACAGTTCGGCCGCCGCGGCGAGGAGCAGGCCGTGGAGCAGATCGCGTCGTCGGACCGCCGTTCTCAGCAGTCGCAGGGTCATACGAACCTTCCCTGGTCCAGGGGGAGCACGCGGTCCCCGAGGGGAAGGAGGGCCGGACTGTGGGTGGCCAGCAGGACGGTCCGGTGCCGGGCCAGGCGGCTCAGCGCGTCCGCGACGGCCCCCTCCGCGTCGGGGTCGAGATGAGCCGTCGGCTCGTCCAGGCAGAGCAGCGGCGCGTCCCGCAACAGGGCGCGTACGAAGACCAGTTGCTGCGCCTGGCCGGAGGAGAGCCCGAAGCCGCGTTCGCCGACGGGTGTGCCGAGTCCGTCGGGCAGTGCGGCCAGGAGACCGCTGAAGCCCAACTCGTCAAAGGCGGCGAGGAGTTCCACGTCATCGGCCTCCGGCCGGGCGAGCCGGAGGTTCTCGCGCACGCTCCCGGGGAGCAGGAAGCCCGGCTGGCCGACCCAGGCCACGTGCGCGGGAGTTGCCCGCTCGCGCCCGTGCAGGGCACTGCCCCGGTCGGGCACCAGCAGGCCCGCCGCCACGGACAGCAGCGTGGACTTCCCAGCGCCGCTGGGGCCGGTCACCACGACGAACTCCCCGGCCCGGACGTCGAGTTCGACCCGGTCCAGCGCGGGCCGCGCACGTCCGGCATGGACGACGGACGCCTCGCGCAGGCGGACGGACAGCGGCGCGGCACCGCGGGCGGCCGGGCGGAGACGGCGCTCGGGGACCGCACCCCGCATCGCCCCGGCGAGCAGGTCGGCCGCGGCCGCCGCCCGGGCGCGGGCGTGGTAGCCGCGGGCCAGTTCGCGGGCGGGCGCGAAGTAGGCGGGGGTGAGGGTGAGGACGAACAGGGCCGTGGCCAGGCTCATGTGGTCGGGAACGCCGGGCAGCCGCAGGTAGTCCAGGAGCACCAGGCCGCAGTAGGTGGCGACGACCGCGAGGGTGCCCGTGATGAGCAGCTCCACCCAGGCGGTGGAGAGGAACGCCACCCGCAGGACGAGGGTGGTACGGCGGGCGAGTTCCTCGTCGTCCCGGCGCAGCGCCCGCGCCGCCTCCTCCTGCGCGCCGAGTCCGACCAGGGTGGGCAGTCCGCGCAGCTGGTCCAGGAGCCGGCCGTGCAGGGTCCGGACGGCACCGAGCTGGGCCTGTACGGCCGCCTTCGTGCCCATCCCGATGACCTTGAGGTTGGCCGGCAGCAGCGGGGTCGCGAGCACCAGCAGGAGGGCCACGAACCAGCTGCGCAGGGCGATGGCGGCGAGAACGACACCGCTGCCGAGCAGCATGGCGCGGCGGGCGGGGAGGTAGTCGGTGAGCCAGTCGTCGAGGCCGGCGACCTCGGCGTCGAGGGCCTCGGCGTAGGCGACGTCCGTCAGTCCCCCGCGCGGGGGACGCCCCGGCAGTGCCGCGCGCAGGACGCGGGCGCGCAGCGCGGACCGTACCCGGGCGGCGCCCGTCGCCGCCGCCCGGTCGGCCGCGGCCAGCAGCACGGCGCGCAGCGCCAGGCCGGCGGCCACGACCCCGGCGGCCGGCGCGACGTCCGCCGGGGCGGTGTGCAGGTGCTGGGCGGCGAGCCCCCGCCCGGCGGCCCAGCCGAGGCCCGCCGCCCAGATCACGGTGCCGAGCTGGGCGAGTCCGCGCAGGGTGCCCGCCCGGCGCAGCTCCGGTTCGCCGATCCGCGCCCAGGCCCGCAGCCGGCGCGTCGAGGCCCGCTCGTCCGTGCCGTGGCCGCTCTCGTCGGCGAGCTCCGCCACCAGGGCCGCGGTGTCGGTCACGGGCGTTCGCCGCCGGGCAGGTCGTACTCCCCGAGCCGCCCGTCCCGGCGGTCCCCGAGGATCCAGGCGACGAGCGCGGTACCGGACAGCAGGGCGATGCCGAGCGGGTCGACCCACGTGGACTCGCCGCCGAAGATGTCCTGGGAGACGGCCGCCAGCAGGATGCCGAGCAGGGTCAGCAGCGTCCGGCGGACGATGACGACGACCCGGGACTCCGGCCGGGGTGTGAAGGGCTCGGCCGTTCCGTCGGTCGACCGGTCGTCCGGTGCCGTCGCGGTCGGCGGCTGCCGCGCGGGCTCCCGGAACTTCCCCCGGAAGACCCACCAGGCGTAGATGTTGTAGGCCAGCACGAACGGCATGCACAGCCCGACCCCGACCACCAGGAACACCTGCGAGCCGTGCGGGCTGGACGCCTCGTGCAGGGTCAGGGACGGCGGTACGACGACCGGTGCCGTCGCCGCCACCAGCGCCAGCAGTCCTGCCGCCTCCGCGCCCAGCACCGCCGCGAACGGCCGCCAGTCCGGTCGCCGTCCGAAGCCGTACCAGGCGACGGCGCCGCAGACCGCGGCGGCGGCCACGGCGAGGCCGAAGAGCGTGGCGCGCAGGGGCTGTTCGAAGTGGAAGTGCTGCGGGTCGGCGACCTCCAGGCCGAAGCCGAGGACCAGCGCGGCCACGACGGTCGCGCCGAGCAGCGGACGCCCGAGCCGGCCCGCCCACGCGTGGGCGGTGCCCTCCGTCTTGTCCTGGAGCCAGGCGGCGCCCGCCAGCAGGTACACGCAGACCAGGCCGAGCGCGCACAGCACGCTGTAGGGGGTGAGCCAGGCCAGAGCGCCGCCGGTGAAGTGGCCGTCCTGCTGCGGGAGTCCGGACAGGACCGCGCCGATCACCAGGCCCTGGCAGAGGGTCACGGCGAGAGAGGCCCCGCCGAAGAGGAGTCCCCAGCCGCGCCGGTACGTGCCGGACGCGCTCTGGAACTCCAGGCCCATGCCGCGCAGGATCACCGCGAACAGCATGGCGACCAGCGGCGGGTACACCCCGGGCAGGACGGTCGCGTACGCCCCGGGCAGCCCGGCCCACAGGGCCACGCCGGCCAGGATGATCCAGCTCTCGTTGGCGTCCCAGGCGGTGGCGATGAGTTCGTTGTACTCGCGGCGGCGCCGCTCGTCGCGGTCGACGAGGCTCAGCATGCCGACGCCGAGGTCGTAGCCGTCCAGGACGACGTAGGCCCCGAGCGAGAGCAGGACCAGGGCGTAGGTCAGGTACTCAGGCAACGGAGGCCTCCGGAGCGGGAGTTCGAAGGTCCGTGACCGGTTCCGGACCGGCCTTGACGGTGCGGACGATGTAGCGGATCCAGAGGGTGAGCAGGGTCGCGTAGAGGAGGACGAACCCGGTGAGGCTGAGGGCCGCCTCGGTGAGGCTCAGGTGGGAGACGGCGTCGGCGGTGCGCAGTCTGCCGTAGACCACCCAGGGCTGGCGGCCGGTCTCGGCGGTGATCCAGCCGCCGGTGATGGCGATGATCCCGGCGGGGGTCATCCACACCAGCCAGCGCAGGAACCGCGGGGAGGTGAACAGGCGGCCGCGCAGCCGCAGGACGAGTCCGGCGAAGGCGGTGGCGAACATGGCGAGGGCGGTGAAGTACATGGCCCGGAAGCCGTAGAAGGCGCTCCACATGTTGGGGCGTTCGTCCGGCGGGGTCTGGAGCAGGCCCGGGACCTCGGCCCGGCCGGTCAGGTCGTGGCCGATGACGGCGCCGAGGTGGGGTATCTCGATGCGGACGTCGTTCTCGCCCTTGTCGGTGTCGGGGATGACGACGAGGTTGTAGCCGTTGTTGTCGGTCTTCCAGTTGCCCTCGAAGGCCTGGAGTTTGGCGGGCTGGTGGCCGCCCATGAAGACGGCGGTGGCGTCTCCGGCGTAGAGCTGAACGGGCATCAGGATCGCGAGCACGCCCAGGGCCACGGACAGGGTGCGGCGGGCGAACGGCAGGGCGGACGCCCGGCGTTTGACCAGGTACCAGGCGCTGATGCCGGCGACGAACCAGGACGCGGAGATCAGGACGGCGAGCAGCATGTGCGGGAAGCGGTAGCCGAAGGCCGGGTTGAGGAGCACCTTCCCCCAGTCGGTGGCCTGGAACTGGCCGTCGACCTCCGTGTAGCCCGCCGGGTCCTGCATCCAGCTGTTGGCGGAGAGGATCCAGGTGGTGGAGAGCAGGGTGCCCGCGGCCACCATCCAGGAGGCCAGGGCCATGGTGCGGGGCTTCACCCGGCCGTCGCCGTACAGCATGATCCCGATGAAACCGGCCTCAAGGAAGAAGGCGGTGATCACCTCCATGCCGATGGTGACGCCGATGACCGGGCCGACGGCGTGCGCGTAGATGCCCCAGTTGAGGCCGAACTCGAAGGTCATCACGGTGCCGGCGACCACGCCGAGGCCGAAGCCGACGGCGAAGATCTTCTTCCAGAAGCGGAAGATCTGCAGGTAGAGCGGGTTGCCGGTGCGGACGTACACCGTGTACGCGACCGCGAGCAGCAGGGACAGCCCGACGGTGAGCGCCGGGAACGTCATGTGGAAGATCGCCGTGATCGCGAACTGCCAGCGCGACAGCTCCACGACGGAGGACGAGGCCATGAGGGGTCTCCAGGGATCGGTCAGCGGGTGCTGCTGCCCTGGTGCAGCTCGGCGACGTAGCCGCCGGGGAACTGCACCATCGCGGTGCCACGGCCGTTGCCGTCGCCGTCGTACGGGCCCCACAGGACCCGGGCGCCCGCCGCCTCGGCCTTGTGCAGGGTGGCCGTGAGGTCCTCGACCGGGTAGCCGGTGGTCTCCCGTCCGAACGGGTAGGGCAGGTGGCCGTCGGTGACGCTGACGACCGTGTTGCCGAACGGGGAGCTCAGGGCGATGCGGCGGTAGGTCCTCCCGGGCAGGCCGAGGTCGCCGCCGTCCGCCCTGCGGTCGTCGGAGACGGTCCGGCCGCCGGTGAACCGCAGGTAGGAGCGGAGGAAGGCGGACACCGAGTCCGGCGTGAGATAGACGCGGTTGTCGGGCACGGACTTCAGGGGCGGGTACGACGGGGCCTTGGTGTGCCAGTACAGCTGGGCGTCGATCCCGCCCGGGAACTGGACGACCGCGTCCTTCCCGATCGGGTCGTCGAACGGCGCCACGACGACGTCGGCGCCGCTCTGCCGGGCCAGCCGGACGCCCCGGTCGAAGTCGCTCATGAGCCAGCCGGTGCGTTCGCCGCCGAACGGATAGGGCACGGGGGTCCTGAAGTCGAAGACGGACAGCGTGCCGACGGGCGAGAGCACCAGTTCCGACTCGGTCTCGCTGGGCGTCGGGGTGACGTCCGTGACGACCTTCGTGGTGTGGGTGCCGCCGAAGGTGGCCACCCAGCTGTCGGCGAAGGCGTCCTCCTGGCCGGAGGTGACGTACACGTGGGTGGTGTCGTACTGGGGGCCGACCGCGGTGGTCGAGGCCCGGACGGCGTTACCGCTTTGGGCCGAGGACGGGGCACCGGAGCCCACCACGCTCAGCGCCAGCAGCAGCGCCGGGAGAGTCCATGCCATCGCTTTGCGCTTCACGCGTGTCCCTTTCTGCCGAAACCCGGTGATCCGGACGGTAGGCGGGGAGGACGGGGGCGATCGTTCCGAGAGCGCCCGGGGTGCGGTCCCTCAGGGAACAGCCGCGGTGTCAGTCCGCCTGGACGGCACCCGCCGCCCGCCGCCACTGCGCCGGCGACATGCCGTACGTCTCGCGGAACGCCCGGCTGAAGTGGGAGGGGCTGGTGAAGCCCCAGCGGGCGGCCACCGCGGCGATCGACCGGTGGGCGGCGCCGGGCAGGGCCAGCTCCTCGTGGGCCGCCTCAAGGCGGCGCGCCCGGACCCAGGCGCCCACGGTGGTGCCCTGGCGCTGGAAGAGCCGGTGCAGATAGCGCAGCGAGATGGCGTGCTGGTCGGCGATGTCCTGCGGGGCGAGTCCGGGTTCGCCGAGCCGGGCCCGGACGGACGCGGTGATCCGCTCCCACAGGGCCGACTCGGGCGGTCCGCCGATCCGCTCCAGGGCCACGGTCGCGAGGATGTCCACGACGGTACGGGCGAGCTGTTCGCGCCCGGCCGCGGTGACCCGGGTGACCTCGTCGACGAGTCCGTCGAGCAGCGGCAGCAGCAGGGCCGCCGCGCCCCCTTCGGCCTCGTCCACCGCCGTGGCCGTGAGGGCGTACAACTGCCGTTCCTCCAGGCGCAGCAGGGCGCGGGGCACCATGAGGATCCGGGCCCGCTGCCGCGCGGGGAGCACGATCCGGAACGGGCGCCGCGCGTCGTGGAAGGCCAGGCCGCCGGGGTGGAGCTCGGCGGTGCGGCCGTCCTGGAGCAGCAGGGCGGTGCCGGTCAGCTGGCGGCGGACCAGGATGTGGGTGCGGGGATCGGCGGCGGCCGTGCGGCTGCCGCGCAGGATCGTGCCGGGGCCGAAGTCCTCGGTGGCGATCTGGAGGGCGCCGAGCCGCCGGGCGGCCAGTTCGCCGGTCCACGGGCGGTCGCGGTCCACGGTGACCTCGACGTCCACGAAGGTCCGGGAGAGGACGCGCTGCCAGGCGTCGAGCCGGTCGCCGGGTGCCAGGTCCCGGGTGGCGCAGGACACCGCGGTCAGCACGGCGGGCCGTCCGTCCGCACCCGGTCCAGCCAGTCCGTCGGGGACAGCCCGAAGGAGCTGCGGAAGGCCTTGCCGAACCCGGCCGCGCCGGTGAACCCCCAGCGCCGGGCGACCTGGCCCAGGCTGACCGAGCCCGGGGGCCGCGCGGCGAGTTCCCGGCGGCACTCGCGCAGCCGCAGGTCGCGGATCCACTGGCACACGGTGGTGCCCTCGGCCTGGAACAGCCGGTGCAGATAGCGCACCGAGATGCCGTGCACCCGGGCGATGGCGGTCGGGGTCAGCCCGGGGTCCGACAGGTGCCAGCGGATGTACGTCCTGATGCGCAGCAGCAGCACGCCGTCGGCGCCCGGCAGGTCGGCGGGGTCCGCCCCGAGCTGGTCCGCCGCCGTGGCCGCCACCAGGTCGATGACGCTCTCGGCCAGCCGCTCGGCCGTCGGTGTGGTGTACGACGCGGAGGTGTCCGCCAGCCGTTCCAGCAGCGGCCCGAGCAGGGCGGGGAGCCCGTCGCGCGGGTGTATCGCGCGGCCGGTGAGCTGCCGTACGTCGGCCTCCGGGAGCTCCAGCAGCGGGCGCGGGACGGCGAAGATCTTCATCCGGAAGCGGTCAGGGAAGGTGGTGCGGAAGGGCCGGAGAGTCTCGAAGAACCCGATGTCGCCGGTCCGCAACTCGGTGCTGCGGCCGTCCTGTTCGACCCGGGCGCGGCCGGTGCTCTGGACGGCCACGAAGATCTCCCGGCCGTCGCCGCGGGCGATGAACCTCGGCGCCCGGTGGACCCGGCCGGGGTCCGCCTCCACCGTGGTGATCCGCAGGTCCCCGAGGCGGTCGGTGCGCAGGGTGGCGTCGTAGGTGCGGCCCTCGGCGGCGATGTCCATCCCCACCAGGGTGTCGAACACGGCGTCGTGCCAGTACTCCAGGCTCTCGTCCGGCGGAACCGAGCGCGTGGTCAGCACCCTGGTCCGTTCACTCGCCGTGCCGGTCGGAGGCCGGCGTCTCTCCTCGTAGGAGCCGATCGCGGTTGCCATGCCGTCAGCCTCGCCGGGCGACCGGTACCGGCGCATCAGTCGGCCGACTGGTCCTCGGCCGGTGCCGTGCCCGTCACCGCAGGCGGGCCCGGAGAAAGGCACAACCGGTCAGCAGCGCCGCCCGGGTGGGCGCGCTGTCGGCGAGGGCGTGCAGCGCCACGAAGTCGTGGATGGTCCCGAGGAACCGCACAGACAGCGCGTCGACGCCGGCCTCGGACAGCCGCCGCGCGTACTGCTCGCCCTCGTCGCGGGCCACGTCCGCCTCGGCGGTGACGACCAGGGCCGGCGGCAGCCCCGCCAGCTCCTCCGGGCGGGCCCGCAGCGGAGCCGCGGTGGGCTCACTGCGGCGGGCCGGGTCGGCGACGTACCGCTGCCAGTAGGCGCGCAGCGCCCGGCGGGTGAGCAGGTAGCCGGTGGCGAACTGGTGTTGCGAGGGGCTGTCGCAGCGGGCGTCGGTGAGCGGGTAGTAGAGCAGTTGCGCGCTGATCCGCGGCCCGTGCCGTGTCTTCGCCAGCATGGTCACGGCGGCCGCCAGCGTGGCACCGGCGCAGTCGCCGGCCACCGCCAGCCGGCCGGGGTCCAGCGCGAGCGCGTCGGCCTGGGTGACCGCCCAGGCCAGCAGGGCGTAGCACTCCTCCAGCGCCACCGGGTAGCGGGCCTCGGGGGCGCGGCTGTACTCGGGGACGACGGCGCACACGCCGGCGCCGGTGACGAGTTCGCTGATGAGCCGGGCGTGGGTCTGGGCGTCGCCGAACGCCCACCGGCCGCCGTGCAGGTACAGCAGGGCCGGAAGCGGGCCCCGCGCCCCGGCCGGGCGTACGGTCCAGAAGCCGAGCAGCCGCGCCGGGCCGACCGGTGCCACGCGGAAGACCGCGTCCACGTCGAAGTCCTCGAAGCGGTCGGCCTGGGTCTCCCGCAGCGCCTGCCGCGCCGCGTCCGGGCCGAGGTCGTCGAGGGCGGGGGGCACGGCGGCGGCGCTGACCAGGCGCTGCACCACGGGGTCGAGGACGACGGCCGCCCCCGGTCCTGCGGATGTCATGGGCGCTCCTCCGGCCGACCCTCGGGCGCCCTCACCGGCCCTGTACCAGGTCACGGAGCTGATGGCGGCTGCTGATGCCGAGCTTGGGATACACGTTGTACAGGTGCGAGCCGACAGTGCGCGGCGAGAGGAAGAGCCGCTCGCCGATCTCCCGGTTGGACAGGCCGCGCGCGGCCAGCTGGACGATCTGTCGCTGCTGCGCGGTCAGTTGCTCCAGGGGAGCCGTGCCCGCCGGGGCGGGGGCCGCGCCGCTCGCGCGCAGTTCGCTGCCGGCGGCGGCCGCGAGGGTACCGGCACCGAGGCGTTCGGCGGTCTCCAGGACCGTGGTCAGCTGCTGGCGCGCCTCCAGGGTACGGCGGCAACGGCGCAGCCAGATGGCGTAGTTGAGGCGGACGTGCGCGCACTCCCAGGGCCAGCGGTTCGCCCCGTGGTTGACGAGCGCGAGCTGGAAGTGCTGCTCGGCCTCGCCGTCCGGGCCGACCAGGGCGGTGGCGTGGTGCAGCAGCAGCGTCATCCGGGTGCTCGGGCGGTCCCCCTGCTCCGCCGCGACCCGTTCCAGGATCGGCAGCGCCTCGGCCGACCGGCCGGTGCGCTGGGCGGTGACGGCGAGTTCGGCGACCGCCCGCGCGGACAGGAAGGGGTGCAGGGGCGAGCCGTCGGCGGTGAACAGGCCGCTCAGCTGCCGCCAGGCGTCCTCGATGTCCCCGCGGGTGAAGGAGGCGAGTCCGCGGGCGCGCAGCAGCCGGGCATGGGTGGCCCGGTTCTCGTCCAGGCAGACGGCCCGCCACACGGAGGGGGTGAACCAGGGCTCCGGCGGCAGGGTGCCGCGCAGCGCCCGTACGGTCAGCGCCTGCGTCTCCAGATCGGCCCGCAGGCGCGGCAGGCGCAGCACCTCGGCCTCCGTCAGGGCGTCCTCGATCACGCTGCCGGCCTCGGCGAACCGCCCGGTGGCCAGAAGGGTGTCCACGAGCGGAAGCACCGACCAGCCGCGCAGCCCGAAGGCACGGGCGCCGCGCAGCCGCTCGTCGGCCGTCCGCGACTGCCCCAGATCCACGTCCGCCTCGTCCGCCTGGTGAGCGACCGCGGCAAGAACCGCGCGGGCGGCGGGGTCGCCGGGCGGGGCGTTGTGGGGGTGACCGGGAGCGGGGGGAATGCCGGGCGGGTCGTTGTGGAGGTGACCGGGTGCAGGGGGAATGCCGGGCGGGTCGTTGTGGAGGTGACCGGGAGCGGGGGGAATGCCGGGCGGGGCGTTGTGGAGGTGACCGGGAGCGGGGGGAATGCCGGGCAGGGCGTTGTACTGGCGGCCGGGGCCGGGCGGGGGGCCGGGGAGCCGATCGGGGGCGGGCGGCGCGCTGTGCGGGGCGCCGCGGCCGAGGCCGGGCGGGGCGCCGGTGGCGGAGTGTGGCCGGGTGACCGCGGTGACCAGTGCGGCCAGGGCTCGCCGGGTGTGGGGGGTGTCCAGGCGGGCCAGTGGTCCGGTCGTGGCGGGCCGCCACTGTCCGGACGCGTCGGCCTGCCGGGCCCGGTCGAGCAGCGCGGGCAGGGCCGCCGTGTGCTCCGGCAGCCCGGACTGGGCGGCGATGCCCGCCGCCAGGCCGGCGAGGGCGAGCGCGAGAGACCGGTCGACGACGGGAAAGTGCTCCGAGGCGTCCGCCACCAGCTCGAAGGCCTCGCGCTGGGCGGACTCGTGGGAGAGCGCGGAGGCCAGTGCGCCGGCCGCGGCGCAGACGTACTCCGGCTCGGTCCCTTCCCGGACGAGCCGTTCGTACAGCTCGCGGACCCAGCCGGGGTCGCCCGCAGCGTGGGCCGCGGTCAGCGCCTCGGCCAGCCGGCGGGCGCGTTCCGGCGGCCCCGGGCTGAGCCGGGCCGCCTGTTCCAGGGCGCGTGCGGCCTCCACCGCGTCCCCGCGCCGCCAGGCGGAGGCCTCCAGGGCGGCGGCGACGAACGCGTTGGCGCCCACGGTGGCGGCGGCCAGGTGCCGGGCCCTGGCCTCGGGCTGCACGGCGACCCTGGCGAGCTCCCGGTGGGCCTGCTGGCGCTCGCCGGCCGGGCGCCCGAGGTAGGCGGCCGAGCGGGCCAGCGGATGCCGGAAGTCGAACCGGTCCTCGGCCAGCGCGATCAGCCCGGCCGCCTCCGCCGGCGCCCACACCGCCAGGTCGCCGGTGCCGAGGGCGGCCATGACCGCGGCGACGGTCCCGCCGGGTCCCGCGGCCGCCGCGTACAGCAGGGCCCGGCGGGTCTCGGCGGGAAGCGCGTCGACCCGTACGCCGAAGACGTGCGCCACGGGCGTGTGCCGCACCGCTTTGGCGGGGCCCGGTGCGCCGCGACCCAGTTCCACGAGGGCCAGCGGGTTGCCCTCGGCCTCGGCCAGGATCTCCAGCCGGTGCCGGCCGGTGGGCGCCGCCGGCTGCCGGTCGAGGAGGGCCGCGGCCGCGGTGCCGCTCAGCGGGCCCAGCCGCAGGGTCTCGGTACCGGGCGGCGGACCGGGCAGGGCCGCCTCGTGGCGTGCGGCGAGCAGCACCGTCACCGCACGGCCGGCCAGCTGCCGGACCGCGGCGAACAGCGCCTCCGGGAAGGCCCGCCCGCACAGGTCGGCGTCGTCCACGCACACCAGCACCGGGCCGGACCCGGCGAGCCGGTCCAGCAGCGCCGTCAGCGCCGCGTGCAGCTCGGCCTCGTCCGCCGGGCCGTCCGCTCCCGGTACGGCGGTCAGCGCCCGTTGCGGGGCGGCGGGCAGGGCGGCCGGTTCGTCCCGTACCAGTGGCGTCAGCAGCTGGTGCAGACAGGCGTGCGCGTCCCGCGGGTCCTCGGCCCAGCCCTGCGCGGCCAGCACCAGCACGCCGTCGGCGGCGGCCCGGTCCCGGACGTGCCGGAGCAGTGTCGTACGCCCGATCCCCTCCTCGCCCAGGAGCAGCAGGGTCTGGGGAGTGCCGGGCTCGCGCGTCACGCACCGCAGAATCCGCTCGATCTCGCCGTCCCGGCCCAGGACGGTGGCCTCGTCGCCGATCGTGGACTGCTGGGATGGGTGGACCGTCATGCACATACTCCCCGGGCGGTGCGCGTCTTCCCTGGCCGGGGCCATCATCGCGGCGACCGGGGAGACGCGCTTCTGTCACCTGACCAGTCACGACCAGCCACCCGCGCCTGCGGCCCGGTCGGTCCGCGCGGGGTGCTGTCCCGTCGGTGCGCGCCGGGTGCTGTCCCGTCGGTGCGCGTGCGCTGCGGTCCCGTCGCTCCACCGCGGTTCCGGTCCCGTCGGTGCGCGTGCGCTGCGGTCCCGGCGGTCCGCCGCGGCCCCGGTCCCGTCGGTCCACCGCGGCCCCGATCCCGTCGCTCCACCGCGGCCCCGATCCCGTCGCTCCACCGCGGCCCCGATCCCGTCGCTCCACCGCGGCCCCGATCCCGTCGGCGGGCCGGTGGTTCCCGTTCTGTCGTCGGCCGCTGGCAGGATTGCCGTATCAGCGGCTCGACGACAAGGACGGTTCATGCACGCCGGCACCACCGACCACCCCTCGGACGCGGGCATCCTGGGCCGGGCCGCCGAGCTGGGCCGCATCGACCGGCTGCTCGGGGCGGTGGACGGCAGCGGCCCGCAGGTGCTGGTGCTGACCGGGGAGCCGGGGGCGGGCAAGAGCACCCTCGTCGACCGGGCGGCCGAGCGGGGCCGGGACCGGGGCCTCGGGATTCTGCGGGTGCGCGGCAGCGAGGGCGAGGCGGGCCTCGGTCTGTCGGGCGTGCACCAGCTGCTGCATCCGCTGCTGCCCGGAGAGGGCCTGCCCGCGGCGCAACGGGAGGTGCTGGACCGCGCCTTCGGGCCGGAGGCGGCCCAGTACGAGCTGAAACTCGATCAGCTGTCCCTGTGCGTCGGCGTGCTCGGGCTCATCACCGAGGCCGCCGCACGCCGGCCGCTGCTCCTGCTGGTGGACGACGCCCAGTGGCTGGACCTCGGTTCGGTGGACGTCCTGGCCTTCCTCGCCCGGCGCCTTGAGGGCAGGCCGGTGGTGCTGCTGCTCGCCGCCCGCGAGGACGGCGTACCGGCCCGCTTCGACCGGGCCTTCCCGCAGGTCACCGTCGGCCCGCTGAGCCGTACCGCGGCCGGGCAGCTCCTGGACGCGCAGCCGGATCCGCCGCGCGGCAAGGCACGGGCCGAGATCCTCCAGCAGGCGGCCGGCAATCCACTGGCCCTGATCGAGCTGTCCCGTGCCCTGGCCCGCGGCCGGACCGGGGACATGGGGGCCGGCGGGGCCGGGGGCGCCACGCTGCCGCTCACCGCGCGTCTGGAGAACCTGTTCGCCGCGGACCTGCCCGGCCTGCCCGCGCCCACCCGGGCGGCCCTGCTCCTGGTGGCCGCAGCCGGCCCGGCCCGGCTGACGGACCTCATGCGGGCCGCCCCCGAGCTGGACGTCATAGCGGCACTGGACCCCGCCGAGCGTGCCGGCCTGGTGCGGGTGGCGGACGGCGGGGTGCTGCTGCGTCACCCGCTGGTGCGCTCGGCCGTCTACCACGCGGCCTCCTTCCACGAGCGCCGGCAGGCCCATCTCGCCCTGGCGGCCGCGCTGGCCGGGGAGCCGGACCGCCGGGCCTGGCATCTGGCCGCGGCGGCGACCGGCCAGGACGCGGAGGTCGCCGACGCCCTGGCGGCGAGCGCCGAACGGGCCCGGGGCCGGGGCGGCTACGCGGCGGCCGCGACCGCGATGGAACGCGCCGCCGAGCTGACCCCGGCGCCGGACCTGCGTGCCCGGCGCCTGCTGACGGCCGCGCAGGCGGCGATGTTCGCCGGTCATCCGCAGTGGGTCGGCGAGCTGAGCGGCCGCGTCGGCGGGCTGACCGAGGATCCCCGGCTGCGTGCCGAGGCCTCGCTGCTGGGCGGCTGGGCCCTCGGGGTGACGCTCCGTCACGAGGAGGCGCTGGCCCTTCTGTTGGGCGTCGCCGAAGCCACCGCCACGTCGGCTCCGGACCTCGCCCTCGGCGCCCTGAGCACCGCCGCCACGTCCGCCTACAACTCCGGCGCACCCTACTACCGCGCCGAACTCGACCGGATCAGCGGCCTGATCGACGGGGACGGCGACCCCGCCGGCCGTGCCTGGGTCCAGGTGGTCATCGATCCCGTTCACGAACGTCCGCGTCTGACACGGCAGTTGACGGAGGGACTGGCCGCTCTGGCGCAGGAGGAGTCCCTGGGCAACCTCACGGCGCTGGGCGGCGCGACCTGGATCCTGGACGAGACCGAGCAGGCCGTGCGCGTCCTCGGGACGACCATGGACCTCCTGCGGCGCGCCGGCAGCGCGGGCACGAACGCGACCGTGACCCAGGCGCTCGCCCTCGCCCTGTTCGAGAACGGCTCGTGGACGGCGGCCGAGGACGCGGCGCACGAGGCGTTCTGGATGGCCACGGAGGCGGGGGCGGACAACGTGACCGTGGGCGCCGGCATCCTGCGGGCCACCCTGCGCGCGCTCCAGGGCGACCCCGCGACGGCGCGGACCGAGGCGATGCAGGCCGTACGGCGTGTGGACCTGCGCAGGTCGCTGAGTCTTCAGGTCCGCCACCGGCACGCCATGGGCATGGCCGCGTTCGTCGTCGGCGACCACGCGGACGCCTATGAGCAGTTGCGTGCGGCCTTCACCCGGGACTTCCGGCCGGCGCCCGTCCATTACCACGCCTCGCTCTACTATCTGGGCGACCTGGCGGCCGCGGCGGTGCGCGCCGGGCGGGCGGACGACGCGCGCACGGTGGTCGACGCCGTGCAGCAGGACCTGCAGCCCGACCCCTCCCCGCGCCTGGCCGCCGTACTCCACCGGGCCACCGCCCTGCTGACCGACACCGACGACGCCGAGCAGCACTTCCGCGCCGCCCTCGACGACCCGGCCACCGACTGCTGGCCGTTCGAGAAGGCCCTCGCCCGCCTCGACTTCGGCGAGTGGCTGCGCCGGCGCCGCCGCAGTGCCGAGGCCCGCCCGCACCTGAACGCGGCCCTGGAGTGTTTCCAGCGCCTGGACGCCCGCCCCTGGACCGAGCGCACGACGGCGGAGCTGCGGGCCGCCGGGTCGGCGACGGCCCCTGCCCCCTCCGGCGAACTGGGCGAACTGACCCCGCAGCAACGCCAGATCGCCGAACTGGCCGCGCAGGGCCTGACCAACCGCGACATCGCGGCCCGCCTCTACCTCTCCCCCCGTACCGTCGGATACCACCTGCACAAGATCTTTCCCAAGCTCGGCATCACGGCCAGAGCCCAGCTCCGGGACGCCCTCACGCAGGAGAACCAGGGCTGACCCGACCCTGCGGTGTGCCCGTGGCCGACCGGTCGCACAGGGCGTGGTCGACGAGGGTGCCTGTCGCGCGGTTGAGGGCGGCGAGGTCCGGTGGGGCGGTGGTGGTCGTGAGGGAGATCGTCACCGCGCGGCTGCCGTCCGCGCTCACCGCCGGGCGGGTGTTGACGCCTGCCCCGTCGCCCTCGTGGGTGTAGTAGTAACCGCCGCAGGAGAGCGGGATCCTGCGCAGCCCGAGCCCGTAGGTGCCCTCGGGCATCTCGGCGACGTCCTCCGGGTCGTCGGTCCGCTCGACGGTCTGCCGCATCTCGCGCCACTGCTCGGCGGGGAGCAGCCGGCCGCCGGCCAGGGCGCGGAAGAAGGTGTTCAGGTCGGCGGTGGTGCTCACCACGCCGGAGTCCGCGGTGTGCTGGAAGCTGTGCTCGGTGACGTCGAGGCGCTTGCCGTCGGCGGTCGTCAGGTACGCGTTCACATACGGGTCGGGCAGGTAGGGGTCGAGCCCGGGGACGGTGGTGTTCCGCAGTCCCAGTTTCGCGATCACCCGGTGCTCGACCAGGTCCTGCCAGCTCGCGCCGCCGGCCTTCTCGGCGATCATCCCGGCGAGGAGGTAGTTGGTGTTGGAGTACGCCCACCGGGTGGCCGCGCCGGGCTTCGGTACGAACAGCGGCCGGTGCTTCATGGCCACCGCGACCAGGTCGGCCGCGGGGGTGGTGTCGTAGCGGTTCTCGTCGAAGTGGTTGATCAGCCGGTCCTGGATCTCCGGGTCGTCGATGTAGTCGTACAGGCCGCTGGTCTGGCGGAGCAGGTCGCGGACGGTGACACGGCTGCCGTCGTTGCCGTTGCCGGAGGCGACCCCCGGCAGCCAGTGCTCGACGGTGTCGTCCAGCGACAGCCGCCTCTCCGCGGCGAGTTGGAGGACCACGGTCGCCGTGAACGTCTTCGTCGTGCTCGCCACGCGGAAGTGCGCGTTCCACGGGACCGGGTCCGGGGAGTCGGCGGTCCGGGTGCCGATACGTGCCATGGGCGGCGTCCTGTTCGCCCGGTCGACCCTGGCCAGCACGTTCACATCGCCTCCCCCGGCCTGCCGTACGGCCGCCAGGTCCTGGCGGAGCGTGTCCTCGCCGTAGGAGTGCCGTGCGGCCGGACGGTGCCCGGCGGTGACGGCGGTCGCGGTCAGGGGCGAGGCCAGCGCGAGCAGCGCTGCGGCCAGCACGGCGGCCCCGGCCCTCTTCGACGACGGCATCAGCATGTTCGAATCCCCCGTTGCTCTGGGTGTCGGTCGGTGACGACCACCAGCCAACCGGAACCGGAGGCACGTGAGGATGGGACTTCCCTCCGGATACGGGGTGTACGTAACCCCCCTTGTGCCGAAGACCCGGTCCGGCCCCGCGGGTTCTGCACCGATGGTCGAGCCCGCGGCAGGCCGAGCACGCGGACGCGGGGCGGCGGCGAGCAACGGCTCGCCGCCGCACCGAAGTTCGTACGGCCGCCGGTGCGGTCCGCATCGGCGAAGGATCAGGCCTGGCCGTCGGCTTCCGTCACCGGTCCGCGCACCGGGCCGGTGGCCGGCGGAGCGGGGTCGGGGCCGGTTCCCCGTTCCGCTCGTCGGGCGAGCGGTACGAGGGCGATGGCGATCGCGCCGCCCAGCCCGGCGAGGGCGAAGACGGTGAAGCCCCAGCTGTCGTGACCGCCGTCGGCCAGTGCGCCGACCAGCCAGGGACCGAGCACCGCGCCGCTGCGGCCGACCCCGGTCACCCAGCCGAGCCCGGTGGCCCGTGCGCTTTCCGGGTAGACGGTGCTGGTGGCGGCGTAGACCATGACCTGTGCGCTGAAGAGCCAGATCCCGGTGACGGCGACCACGGCGTAGGTGGCGGCCAGCGACAGGTGCGCCTGGAGCAGCAGGGCGCCGGCCGCCGTGAGGACGAACCACACCGCCGAGACGCGCACCGCGCCGTAGCGGTCGGCCGTGCGGCCGGCGATCAGCATGCCGACGATGCCGCCCGCGTTGATCACGAGGAGGAAGCTGACCGAGGAGGTCATGCCGTAGCCGGAGGCCAGCATCATCTGCGGCAGCCAGGTGCTCACGCCGTAGACCAGGAGCAGGCCGCAGAAGGACGCGAGCCACAGGAGCGGCGTGGCGAAGCGGGACTCGGGGGCGAACAGGGCGCGTACCGCGTCCAGGCGGCCCTTCGCCCCCGCGGCCGGGGCCGCGACCCGGGTGATGCGCGGCAGTCCGTACCGGTCGGCCGTCGCGTCGGCCCGGTCCCGCCGTCCCTGCGCGAGCAGGACGCCCGGCGACTCGGGCATCAGCCTGAGCAGCAGCGGTACGGCGATCACGGCGGGGATCACGCCGGCCCAGAACACCCAGCGCCAGCCCGCCGCCGGGGCGAGGGTCAGGCCGAGGCCGGTGGCGGCCATTCCGCCCACGTGGTAACTGGTCATCAGCAGGCCGGTCGCCAGGGCGAGTCGGCGGGGCGGGGCGAATTCCATGACGATGGCGAGGCACAGCGGCATCAGCCCGCCGAGCCCGAGGCCGGCGAGGAACCGGCCGGTGCCGAACAGCGCGGGGTTCGCGGCCGAGGCGCACACGGCCGAGCCGGCGGAGAAGAGGCTCACGCTGGCGACGAGCACGGGCCTGCGTCCGACCCAGTCGGTGATGTTTCCGGCGGTGAGCGCTCCGACGAGCATGCCGAAGGTGGTCCAGCTGCCGATGGTTCCGGCGGTGGCCTTGCCGAGTCCGAGGCCGCCGTCCTCCAGCATGTGCGGCAGGACGGCGCCGTAGATGTTGACGTCCATGCCGTCGAAGAAGACCGCGAGCCAGCACAGGGCGAGGACCGGGGCGACGGTGCGCAGGGTGTGACGAGGTGTGTCGGGCGGAGACATGGATGTGCCGTGGAAGGTCATGGGGGCTCCAGGAGTGCGGTTCGTACGCGACTCGGTCGCAGCACGGGGGCGGATCTGCCACGGCTGCCGGCGCGCTTGTTCGTCAAGTGAAGGTTTCTTCGTTGACCGCGGCCATGAGTGTGTGGGGGGCGCGGGAGCCCAGTCAAGAGTGAAGCCGGAGGTTTTTTCCCTCAGGCGGGCGACGAACCCGGGGCGTCCGGACCCGGCGACGGCGGGCCGGCCCAGTCCGGTCCCGGCGCGTCCGGACCTCGGCCGAAGTGCCCGCCGGGCAGCGGTTCCGCCTGGTCAGGGGCGGCTCGCAGGCCGTCGAGCAGCAGCCTCAGATAGCGCCGCCACAGGTCGGGCCGGCCGCTCCGCTCGGTGACCGCGGCCAGCATCTGCTGGATCACGACCAGGTCCCAGGGCTCCGCGTCGGCACGCAGCACGCCCTGCTCCTTGGCCCGTTCGACCGTGAGGTCGACGTTGCGCCTGATCTGCTCCTGGTGCCGCAGCCCCGCCGTCGCCGCGCGTTCGCTGTGGAACACGACCTCGCGCAGACCCCGGTCGAGGGCCTGCAGTTCGGCCACCCGCTCCAGGCCGACCGCCAGCCCGCGCCAGGCGTCGGGGTCCTCCGCGCCGGCCCGCGTGGCCTCCTCCACCCGCGCGAACATGTCGTCGACGAGCTCGTCGATCAGCGCCTGCTTGTTGGGGAAGTGGCGATACGCCGTGCCCACGCCGACCCCGGCATGGCGGGCCACGTCGTCCAGCGTCGCCTTGAGGCCGCGGTCGCGGAACACCTCCCGGGCGGCGGCGAGGAGCTTGCGGCGGTTCAGCTCGCGATCACGCCGCGGCCTGGGCGCACGCACCCCGTCGGGGCCGCCGGCCGCACCGGATGCGGAGGGTCCCGCCATGCAGAGGTCTCACTTTCCAGGGGCGCGCGATCGTCCGGCACATCGTACGACCGCGCCCTCCGCAGGTCGGGGCACGGGGAAGGACGTCGCCCGAACCGCCACCGATCAAACCGGAGATTGAATCTCCGGTTCGTGTTACGGTGACCGCACGACGAAACGGAGATTCAATCTCCGGATCCGTCTCCATTCGACACCGGCGGGAGAAGACGCGATGCATGGACACGATGTGGCCGCAGACCACGGCGAGGGGAAGCAGCGGCGGCGGCCCCGGCACCCGATGCGGATCGCCGCCGTGGCGACGGTCGCCCTCATGACCGCTGCCGGCCTGGCCGGCTGCGGGGACGACGGCCCCTCGGCCGCATCGGCCACCTCGTCGGCGTCGCCCTCCTCGTGCCCGACGTCCACGTCGGGAGCGGGAGCGGCGGCGGGCCAGGGACAGGGCGGCGGCATGCCCAGCGGTGTGCCGTCCGGAAAGCCGGGCGGTGGCACCACGAGCCTCGTACAGGCAAAGACGATCAAGAAGACCGACAACAGCACCAGCACGGTCATCGACCCGGCGGGCCCGGCGATCACCTGTGACACGTCGGCGATCACCACCACCGACGACATCACCTACTCCTCACCCACCACACACGGCACCAAGACCGACCTGAAACTCGACATCCAGGTGCCGAAGAGCTCGGGCAAGAAGCCCCTGGTCGTCTACGTCACCGGTGGCGGCTGGGTGCTGGCGGACCGCACCGGCAACCTGGACCAGCGCACCTACGTCGCCGACCAGGGCTACGCGGTCGCCAGCGTCCAGTACCGCACCACGACCGGCGGCGCCACCTACAAGGACGCCCTCGCCGACGTGAAGTCCGCGATCCGCTACCTGCGCGCCAACGCCGACACCTACGGCATCGACACCGACCACGTCTTCGTCTGGGGCCAGTCGGCGGGCGGATACCTGGCCGCCATGACCGGCGTCACCAGCGGCGACCCGAAGTACGACGTCGGCGACCACCTCGACCAGAGCAGCAAGGTCCAGGGAGTGGTGGACGAGTTCGGCCCTGCCGACCTGTCCCAGCTCGCCGCCGACTACGACCAGGCCGCCAAGGACTTCAACTACGCCGCGGGCAACTCCGCCGCGCAGTGGGTCTACGGCCCCGGGACCACCAAGTCCGTAGCGCAGTACACCGGCCAGGTGGCCGCCGCCGACCCGGCCACCCACATCACCTCCTCGACGCCGCCCTTCCTCCTGATGCACGGCAGCGCCGACCCCCTGGTCTCCCCCAGCCAGACGCTGAACCTGTTCACCGCCCTGAAGGACAAGGGCGTCGACGCCCAGCGCGTGGTGCTCACCGGGGCAGGCCATGGCGACCTCAGCGTGGCGGCCCTCACCGGCACCTCGCCGAGCGCCTCCGCGGCCGGCAGCGGCGCAACGCCCTGGTCCACCGAGAAGACGATGAGCCACATCACGGACTTCCTGGCGGGCCACGCTTCCTGACCGGACAGGCGGGAGGCGGCCGGGGCAGGCGCCATCGCCTGAACATGCCGTTCCAGGATCCGATAAATAACCTTATAGACTGTTTATTCGTTCTTGCTGTGGCCACGGTGGAACGGTGGCGCAGGGACGCGCCAGGAGGCCGGAATGCACCGCTCGATCGCATGGGCGGACCCGACGACGTCGATGCCGAGTGACGATCGTCGGCCGAAGGTGACCGCGGCCGGACCTTCCGCCACCGGACACCCGTGATGTCGGGAACCGGGGAAGGGAGACCCGAGAGGGAGCCTCACCTCCCCGACCTGCATCTGCGCCTGCGCTCCGAGCTGGGCCGGATCGACGAGCAGCTGCACGCCCTGCTGACCGCCATGGACCGGCTGCAGGGTCTGCTGGACGCGGTGGTGGCCATCAGCCGGGAGGTCGAACTGCCCGCGGTGCTGGACCGTATCGTGACCACCGCCATGGACCTGGTGGGCGCCCGCTACGGGGCACTGGGAGTACTCGCCGAGTCGGGAGACCATCTGGAGCAGTTCATCTCCGCGGGTCTGTCCGCCAAGGAACACGCCGACCTGGCCGGGACCGAGTTCCCGCGCGGTCTTGGGGTCCTCGGGCACCTGATCCGGCACCCCGAGCCCCTGCGGGTCGAACGCATCACGGCCCATCCGTCGTCCGTCGGGTTCCCGCCCGGCCACCCGCGTCTGCACACCCTGCTCGGCGTCGCCATCAGCGTCCGCGGCGAGGTCTACGGCGACCTCTACCTCTCCGAGCGGCGTGACGGACGGCCCTTCGACGCCCACGACGAGAGCGTCGTCGTCGCCCTGGCCGGCGCGGCCGGCATCGCGATCGAGAACGTCCGCCTGTTCGAACGGGTGCGTATCGGAGCCGAGCAGTTCCAGCGCCTGCTGCTGCCCAGGCTGCCCGACCTCCGGCCGTTCACCGCCGCCGCCGTCTACCGGCCCGCCGCCGAGCCCAGCCGGCTCGGCGGGGACTGGTACGACGCGATCCCCCTGCCCGGCAACGTCGTCGCGGTCGTCATCGGCGACGTGGTCGGTCACGATCTCAGGGCCGCGGCCGCCATGGCCTCCATCCGCAACATGCTGCGCGCGCTGCTGTTCGAAGGGGGCGGGCCGCCCGGTGCGGTGCTCGCCCAGCTCGACCGCACTCTGCAGGCCATCACGGACAACCCCGTCACCACCACGACCCTGGCACGCATCGAGCCGGACGGGCCGGGCTGGCGACTGAGGTGGAGCAGCGCGGGGCACGTCCCGCCCCTGCTCATCACCCCCGGGCGCCGGGCGGAGTACCTGTTCGTCGAGCCGGGGCTGCCCCTCGGGGTCGACTCCGAGCAACCCCGTCCCGACCACTCCCGCTTCGTGCCGCCGGGCGCCACGCTGGTCTTCTTCACGGACGGGCTGATCGAGCGCCCGGACCGGCCCATCGACGCGAGCCTCGACGACCTCACCGGTCTGGCCACCGCGTACGCCGATCTGCCGCTGCCGGAGTTCGTCCGGGCACTGGCCGACCACCATCCGAGCGACGGCCACGACGACATGGCCGTGCTCGCCCTGCGCACCCCGTGCGCCTGACCCGGCGGCGCCGCCGAACGTCCAGCTCAGCGGTGCCGTGGAGGATCGGAGGGATCCGGCGGATGATGGATCTCGGGGCGATGTCGATGCGGAGGTCGCCCGATGACTGTCGCGCGGCGTGAACGGCTCCGGCGCGGCGGTGCGGCCGCCCTGGACATCCTCGTCGTCGCGGCGCTGTACTACGGCTCGGCGAAGCTGGGGCTCCGCCAGCAACTGGTGCGCGGCCAGGTCACGCCGCTGTGGCCGCCGACCGGCATCGCCCTGGCGGGCCTGCTCCTGCGCGGCCCGCGGGTCTGGCCGGGGATCGCGCTCGGCGCGCTCCTGGTCAACGCCTCCCTCGGACCGTCGGTCTGGGCCGTACTCGGGATCGCGGCGGGAAACACCCTGGCGCCCGTCTGCTCGTACGTACTGCTCCGCCGTACGGGATTCCGTATCGAACTGGACCGGCTGCGGGACGCGCTCGCCCTGATCTTCCTCGGTGCGTTCACCGGGATGCTGGTCAGCTCGACGACGGGCAGCGCGACCCTGGCCCTCGCCGGTGCACTGACCGGCGACCGGTTCTGGCCCACCTGGTCGGTCTGGTGGACCGGCGATGCGATGGGCGTACTGGTGGTGACGCCGGTCCTGCTCGTGCTGCGCTCGGCACGCCGGCCGAAGGGCGTTCCGGCTTCCCGTTGGGCGGAGGCGCTGCTGCTCCTCGCGGCCACGTACGGCGTCGGCCTTCTCGAGACCGGCAGCACCCCCCTCATGTTCCTCGGCTTCCCGTTGCTGATCTGGGCGGCCTTCCGCTTCCAGCTGGCCGGGGCGGCGCCCTGCGCCCTGGCCGTGTCGGTCTTCGCGGTCGTCGCGGCCGCCCGGAGCGCCGGCCCGTTCGCCGGTCACGACCTGCTCACCGACATGATCACCCTGCAGGCGTTCAACGGTTCCTCCGCACTCACCGCACTGCTCGTCGCGGCGGCCGTCAGCGAGCGCAACGAGACGCAGCGGGAGATCGCGCGAGCCTGCGGGCAGCTCGCCGCGATGTTGGCCAGGATCGCCGCGGGCGGCTACCCGGCGCCGCCCCCCGACGACGCCGAGACGGAGGACGACGGGGAAGAGCCCGGCGGACGCCCGGGAAGACCGCCCTGACCCCGCGCCCGGCAACCGATACGACCGCGCGCCGGCCGCGCCGCTCCGTCACACCGACGTGCCGATCACGTGCACCGGTCTGGCGCGGCGCCCTTGCGGCTGCCTGCCGTGCAGGGCGGAGTGCCCCGGGCCGACTCCGCCCTGTAGCAGCGTCTGATGCACCATCGCGCCGCCGCTCGCCTGCGGCACAGGTCACACTCCTCCATGTTTACATCGCTTACATCGTCGCTCTAATGTGAGTGGTGCATACATCGTAGGTGATCGATAGCGAGAGAGGGGTACTCGGATGACCAGCGAGCTGTTCTCGCCCTTGTCCCTGCGCTCCGGGCAGGTGCTGAACAACCGGATCGCGAAGGCGGCCATGGAGGAGAACATGGCCGGCGACGGCCAGCTCCCGGACAAGGTGCTGTTCGGGCTGTACCGGAGGTGGGCCGCCGGCGGCACCGGGCTGCTGATCACCGGCAACGTCATGGTCCACGCCGAGGCGCTGACCGGTCCGGCCGGCGTGGTACTCGACGAGGCCGCGCCGCTGGAGCCCTTCATCGAGTGGGCCAGGGCCGGCAAGGCCGGCGGCGGGGCGATCTGGATGCAGATCAACCACCCCGGCCGCCAGATCGGGTCCGACATGCCCGGCGTCGTGTGGGGCCCGTCCGCGGTCGCCGTCGACCTCGGCAAGCACAGCGGCCGCTTCGGCCGCCCCGTGGCCATGACGCCCGAGCAGATCCAGGCCACCGTGACCCGGTACGCGGTCACGGCCCGGCGCGCCGAGCAGGCGGGCTTCGACGGGGTGGAGATCCACGCCGCGCACGGCTACCTGCTGTCGCAGTTCCTGTCCCCCCTGGTCAACAAGCGCACCGACCAGTGGGGCGGATCGCTGGAGAACCGGGCCCGGATGCTGCTGGACGTCGTCCGCGCGGTCCGCGCCGCCGTCTCCCCGGCCTTCGCGGTCGCGGTGAAGCTCAACTCCGCCGACTTCCAGCGTGGCGGGTTCGACGCCGACGACGCCCGCCAGGTGATCGAGATGCTCGCACCGCTCGGCGTCGACCTGGTCGAACTGTCCGGCGGCAGCTACGAGAGCCCGGCGATGGCGGGACGCGCCGCCGACACACGTACCCAGGCCCGCGAGGCGTACTTCCTCGATCTGGCGAAGGACCTGGTCAGGACCAGCCCGCTGCCGCTGATGCTCACCGGAGGCATCACCCGGCGCGCCACCGCCGAGAAGGTTCTCGACAGCGGCGTGGCGATCACCGGGATGGGCACGGCCCTCGCGGTCACCCCGGACCTGCCCGACCGCTGGCGCCAGGGGCGCGAGGCGGACGCGCAGCTTCGGCAGGTGACGTGGTCCGACAAGGCCCTCGCCTCGGCCGCCGGCATGGCACAGGTCCGCCACCAGATGCGCCGCCTCGCCCGCGGAAGCCGCACCACGCCCGGGACCCACCCGGCGCTCGCCCTCGTCTCCGAGCAGCGCAGGCAGCGCCGGGCCCTGCGCCGCTACCGCGCCTGGCTCGCCACGTCACAGGGCGCCGCGTAGGCGTGCCGCGGCGGACACGAAAACTGGGAGGCGCCGGTGGGCGCCTCCCAGTCGAGGTCGACGGCGAGGAAAGCGAAGGGACTTGTTTCTGTACAGGAAGTGAGAAGGAAGCCCCTTCATGGCCTCGCCGCGGGCAACGCTAGCACTCAGCCCGGGATCAGGTCGCGCAGATTTCCGGGGGTGATGATCCGCGAGTCCGGATGCAGTCCCTCGGGACGTTCGAGGCCGATGTACGTCACGGGCTCGTCCGGGACCGGCCCGCCGTCCCACAGGTCCACGGTCGTGGTGTCGCCGGACATCAGGTCGATCAGGTACCCCACCGTCAGCTGCTCGCGCTCCACGACGGCGCGCACCACCGTCGACACGGACGCCTGGTTCTCCTCGACCCGGTTGGCCGACGAGATGCCCCTCAGATACAGGTGCAGCCACTTCGCGCGCCACCGGCCGTCGTCCCCCCGCCGGAACACCAGCGGCAGCGCCACCCGGCCCACCCCGCGCAGCTCCGACTTCATCCGCACGGTGCGCGGCTCGAACGGGCGGCCCTTCTGCTCGCCGTCGCGCAGCATGAAGCCGAAGAACGACTCCTCGACCTCCTCGAAGCCTTCACCGGCGTAGATGTTGACCTGCGGAACGATGAACGTGCTGGGCACCCGGTCCAGGGACAGGCTGATGAACTCCGAGGCCCCGTCGGGCGCCTCGGTGATGTCGCCCGAGTGCTCGCCCCCGACGGCCTTGAGGGACGTGTAGGAGAGCCAGGAATCGGTGCTGTAGTCGGCGTGGAGAAGCAGCGCCGACAGGTCGTAGTCGGTCCGGCGCCCGGTCTCCTTCCAGTACACGAAGAAGCGCAGCTGTTCGCCGTCGACTTCGGAGACCGACCCTCGCGGCAGTACGCCGAGCCCGGCCGCGGTCGCCCGGCCGCTGAGCGGAAGCGCCACGTCGAGGACTTCGGGGTCGAGCAGCAGCCGGTCCGGCACCGGGAGCCGACGACGTATCTCGGCGTCGAGGGCGGCGATCAGGCGGTCCCGGTCGGCGGCCGGTACCGGCGGCCGGAAGTCGGGGGTCACCCAGGCGCGGCCCCGGCGGTTGACGAAGACCCGGGGTTCGCCGCTCTCACGCGCCCGGTTGTGGAGATGCTCGCGCACCGAGAGCACGACCCGGCCGGAGACGTCGGGAGCGACCTGCACCGCGGCGGCCACCACCGCGTCCCGTTCCTCCTGGTCGGCCGCGATGCGCAGCAGGAGGTCCAGGGCGCGGAACAGCTTGCCGGGGGCGGACTTCAGCAGCCTCACCGCACCGAGGACGTCGAACGCGTCGAGCAGCTGCTCGATCCGGCTGTCGAAGGACCGTGCCTCCTTCTCGCCCCGCGCGACCGCGAACACATCGGCGGCGTGCGGCCAGCGCGGGTACTCGTGCGGGTGGAGACGCTCGCCGAGCCGCTTGAAGGGCTCCCGGTGCGCGTGCACGTCGGCGAGCTTCGCGGGGTTGGCCGCGACCACGGCGTCGAGACCCGCGAGCAGTCCCCGGCGCAGCGGCCGCGACAGCGCCCGGAACCGGGTCGGCTCCTGCAGCGTCACATCGCCGCCCGACAGCGCGCAGGCCAGCCGCAGCACGTCGATGACGGTGTCGAGGAGGAGGTCCGCCCCGACGCCGAGCCGGGCCTCGTTGACGACCGCCCGGTTCTCCCGGACCGGGATCGCCTCCGGCTGGGGGCCGAGCGCGCACCTCTCGGCGAGGGCCTTGAGGTCGCGCAGGTCGTCCTCGCCCAGCGGGGTCGTGCTGCCGGCCAGGGCCAGGTACAGGTCGGCGAGTTCGTCGTCCAGGTCCCGGCCGAGATGCAGGACGGTGACCCGGTCGCCCGCCGAGGCGATCAGTTCGTCCTGCGCCGCGAGCATGTCCTCGTAGGTGTGCTGGTACCGGCCGTACGCGGGGAGGCTGAGCAGGTTCAGCACCCCGTGTCTCAGCTGCGTCAGCACGTTCTCGCGCGACTTCTCGTCGCCGAGCGCCTTCGCCACGCACTGCATCCAGAACTCTTCGGTGTCCGGCACGTTCGCCGGGAAGTCGATGAAGTACGAGTTGTGCCGGACGTGGTCGCCCGCCATCTCGCTCACGGTGCGCAGCGTCCGCCTGGCGGTGTCCACGACCGCGGCCTCGGACAGCCCCGACAGCCGCTCCAGCAGCTCCGCCGAGAGCTTGAAGCCCACGGATGCCAGCGCCGCGTCGAACTGCCGTGCGGCGATGGCTCCTTCTCCTGCAGGGCCCTTGGGGGTGGAAAGGCGGTGGGTGTGCCGGATGACCAGCGATTCGAGACTGTGCGCCATCCGGGGATGATCGCAGAGGTGCGCGAGCCGGTGCACAGGAGTTTTCGTACGCGGTCGATCCCGCCGTGGCCCTCACCCTGGCCACGGCCCGCCGCTGCTTCGGCCCCGGGACGGGCTGGTCAGGGTCTCGCCCGCGGTGCCGGCCCCTGTGTCGCGAGCCTCGGCGAGGGGGGCGCCGGCCGGGCCTGCCGCCTTTCGCCGCCGATTCGGTCCGGGCCGTCTGGCGGTCCGGGCCCTGAGGGCGAGCGCGGGCGCCGCTGAGATCACACCGCCGAGGACCAGCGCGGAGCGGGGACCGAAGGCGTCGGAGACGACGCCGACGAGGGGGGCGCCGACGGGGGTGCCGCCCAGGAGCACGAGGAAGTAGACGGACAGCACACGCCCGCGCAGGTGCGGGTCGACGTGCAGCTGCGTCAGGGCGTTGGCGGTCGTGGTGACGATCACCGCGGCGAAGCCGACGGGGACCAGCAGGGCCATGAACGTGCCGTAGCCGGGCATCAGGCCCAGCGCGGCCTCCAGTACGCCGAAGACGACCGTGGCCGTGATCAGACGTCGGGGGGTGGGCGGTTGCCTCCCGTTGGCCGCGAGGAGCGCGCCCACGAGGCTGCCCGCCGCATAGGCGGCGCAGAGGCAGCCGAAGGCCGCCGCGCCGGAGTGGAACACGGTGATGGCCACGAGGGAGATGGTGACCTGGAAGTTGAGTCCGAAGGTGCCGACGAAGGCGACGAGCGTGACCGGCAGGAGCAGTTCCGGTGTGGTGGCGATGTGGCGGAAGGCGTCGGTCAGGCACTTGTCGCCGGGTCGGTTTCGGCCGGGGTGGCGGAGTTCACCGGACGGGATCGTGATCAACCCGTACAGGACCGCCAGATAGGAGACCGAGTTGATCAGGAACACCGGGCCGATGCCGACGGCGCCCGCGGTCAGGCCCGCGGCGGCGGGCCCGAGGATGCGGGCGACGTTGAACTGGGCGGAGTTCAGGCTGACCGCGGCGGCCATCTGCTCGCGGGCGACCAGTTCCGATATGAGGGCGTTGCGGGCGGGACCGTCCACGGCGGTGGCGGTGCCGAGGGCCGCGGCCAGGACGTAGACGGACGGCAGGCTCACCGTGCCGGTGACGGTCAGGACGCCGAGCAGCAGTGACTGCGCCGCCATGGCGGTCTGGGTGATCAGCAGCAGCCGGCGTCTGGGGTAGCGGTCGGCGAGGGCTCCCCCGGTGAGGCCGAACAGGGTCTGGGGCAGGAACTGCAGTGCGGTCACGATGCCGACCGCCCTGCCGCTGTCGCCGGTCAGCTGCAGGACCAGCAGATCCTGGGCGGCTCGCTGCATCCAGGTGCCGACGTTGGAGGTCAGCTGGCCGAGCAGGTAACGGCGGAAGGCCCGGACGGTGAGGGCGGCGAGCGCCGAACCGTGCTCTTTTCCGCGCGGCGGGCGGCACTGCAGGCTCATGCCGGCCGGCCCGCGTACGCGTCCGCGACGGGCCTGTCCAGGTCGTCGATGTGGTGGAAGGTCGGGTGGGGGTGCATGAGGAACGCGTGGTGGGAGATGTTCCACGCGTAGGCACCGGCCATGGCGAACGCGATCCGGTCGCCGATCCGCAGCCGGTCGACCATGACGCGGCGGGCCAGCACGTCCTTGGGTGTGCAGAGCTGGCCGACCAGTGTCACCGGCTCGCCGCGGACCTCCGGGCGGGGCCAGGAGTGGTGCCAGGACTGGTCGGGGATGACCTCGAAGGGCTGGTCGTGCTGTTTCGCGGCCGGTGTGCGCAGGTGGTGGGTTCCGCCGCGCAGGACGGCGAACGCCTGGCTGCGGCTGCGTTTGACGTCCAGGACCTGGGTGACGTACCAGCCGCAGTAGGCCGTGAGCGAGCGACCCGGTTCGATCCGCAGCGTGACACGGGGGTGGCGTTCCAGCGTCCGGCACAGCCCGACACCGAACGCGGCCCAGTCGAAGACCTCGTCGGGACGGGTGTAGTCGACGCCCATCCCGCCGCCGATGTTGACCTCGGCGAGTGCGATCCCCTGTTGGTGCGCCCAGCGGTCCGCCCAGGCCATGACCTGTGCGACGAGGGCCAGGTGAGCACGTGCGTCGAGGCCGCTGGCCACGTGGAAGTGCAGCCCGCGCAGCCGGATACGGCCGTCTTCCGTGATGATCTGCAGGCATCGGTCCAGGTGAGCGGGGTCCAGACCGAAAGGGCTGGGACAGCCGCCCATGACCAGGGAGACCGAACGGAGCATCACGGGTACGTTCACGCGCAGCAGCACGTCGGCCGTGCGGTCGCCCAGCACGGTCGTCAGCGTGCGCAGCTCGTGTTCGCTCTCGACGTGCAGGCGCTCCACGCCCGCGTCCAGGGCCCCGGCCAGTTCCGCCGGGGTCTTGCCGGGGCCCCCGAAGGCGATCCGGGCTTCGGGAAGGAGGCCGCGGATGTGGCGGATCTCGCCGCCGGACGCGACCTCGAACCCGTCGACGTGCCCGGCCAGGGTCTGCAGCAGGCGGGGGTCGGAGTTGGCCTTCGCCGCATACAGCAGTTCGACGCGGCGGGGCAGCGCGGCCCGGACGGCGCGGACGTGCTCGCGCAGGCCCGGCAGGTCGTAGAGGTAGGCGGGCAGGTCGTCGTCGGCCAACTGGCCGACGTGGTGCACAAGTGCGGGCCTCACAGCATCACCTCGCGGGGGAAGTCCGCGCCGAGGGGGCTGGGCAGGGGAATGTAGTGGGCGTGCCGGTCGGCCTGGCGGGCCCAGCGCAGCAGGAGGTTGGCCTTGGCGGGCAGCGGAACGCCGGAGAGCAGGGCCCGCAGGCGGGGCGGTTCGCCGGCGGTGCGGGCGTACGCGCCGACGCGGTCGCGGACCAGGCCCCACAGCGCGGGTTCCAGCTCCGGCCGAAGGTCGGCCAGGGCGCCGAGCACCTCGGCGACGTGGTTGACCAGCAGGCAGTACGCGACCCGGTTCCAGCCGCGTTCGGCGTCGTAGGTCAACGGCCCGCGGACGTCCTCCGGAAGGGTGGACAGAAACCGCTCGTGATGCCGGGGCAGGAGCTTGGTGCCCTCCAGGTCGCGGAACAGCATCTGCGCGGGCATGCCGTCCGCCGCCACGCCGACGACGACGTTCTGCAGGTGGGGTTCCAGGACGATGCCGTGTTCGAAGTACGCGGCCAGCACGGGTGGCAGCAGCAACCCGAGATACGCCTCCCACCAGGCCAGGAGGTCTCCGTCACCTCGGGCCAGCAGGTGGGAGACGTGGGCCTGGCTGGTGGGGTACTCGTCCGCGACCGCGGCGGCGAGCAGCGGCGTCACGCCCGGTCGGAGGTGGGGTCGCAGGCCGGAGCGCACGATGACGCCGAAACCCTCGATCAGGTCGGTGTCGCCGTCGGCGGCGACCGTCCGGTAGCCGGGCTCGGCGAGCAGCCCGCAGCCGGGGAAGCGGTCGGCGAGCCGGGTCATGACGGGCTGGACCAGCCGGTTCAGGGCAACGGCACCCGACAGTTCGTAACTGGCGTTCTTGCGCAGACAGTTGGTGATACGGACGTTCAGGCTGAACTTCAGGAAGGTGTCCGCGTCCGGCTGGTAGAGCGTACGCACCGACGCGGTGGGCACCCATGCGGGCCCGCTGACGCCCGCGTCCACGACGGCGCCGTCCGCCATCGCCGCGCGCAGCCCCTCGTGACCGCGCAGCAACCGGAACTGCCAGGGGTGCACCGGGAGCGTCACGTAGTCCGGGTCCGCCGACGGAAACAGCCTGTCCAGCTCGCCCGACTCGCCTTCTTCCCGCACCAGTTCGCGGCGTACGGCCAGGTGGTGCAGGCGGATGCGGGCTCCGGTCTCCGGTCCGTACGCCAGCCAGTCCGCGGGGTCCCCGGTGCGGGCCTTGGGGGTGGGGTGGAAGCGGTGTCCGAACACCAGCGCCTGCTCCGAAGCCAGATAGAGGTCCGGACAGAGGTCCGGTCGCGGTGCCGGACGGGCGCGGTGTCGGGGGGTGGCGCGGTGTTCCAGGGTGGTGCGGATGGTCTCGTGGCTGTCGGCGACCTGGTCCAGGAACTCGTCGTTGGCCGTGCCGGTGCGCAGTTCCAGTTCCTCCTGGACGTAGCCGGCCAGTTCCCGCCAGCCGACGGTGGCCCATGCGTCGTCGTGGAGTCTTTGGACGGGGCCCTGGAAACGGTGGGCGCCGATCATCGAGACCCGGCGGAGCCGGGCCCGCAGCAGCAGGTCCCGGCGCGGCAGGCGCAGCAGGAGGTGGTCGTGGTCGACGGTCACCTGGTGCTCGGGGGCGGACACCTCGCGGACCAGGCAGTTGAGCAGGGTGTGGGCGGTGACGGCGTCGGCGGTCTCGTTCGGCTGATCGGTGTGTGCCGCGGTCGTGGTGCCGGGCGCGATGGCGGAGGCGGTCATGGGGTGGCTCCCGTGCGTCAGAGGTGGCGGTACCGGGTGAGGGGATTGGGGATGGGAATCCATTGGGCCTTGCCGGGGTCGTCGGCCAGACGCATCGCGATGGTGGCCTTCAACGGCAGGGTGTCCCCGAAGAAGACGGCCTCGTCCCCGTGGTCCGGCAGTTCGGCGTACGCCCGGCGGCCGGCCTCGGCCACCGTCTCCCACAGCGTCCCGGGGTCGATGGCACGGGTGCGGGCGAGGACGTCGACCAGTTCGCTGAAGACCCCGCTGAGCAGCGCGCCGAACAGCTTGGTGCGCAGCGCGTCCATGTCGTCGCCCGCCCGGGTGCCGGCGAGGGGTGGCAGGGTGAATCCCCAGGCGGCCAGCCTGCGCGGGCTGACCCGGACCCCGTCCAGGTCCCGGTAGAGCACGCGTACCGGCTTCCCGTCCCGAAGGACGACCAGGGTGTTCTGGCCATGGGCCTCCAGCGCGACGCCCATGGACAGCAGGGTCAACGCGGGCGGCAGCACCAGCGCGGCGAAGTCCCGCAGCCAGCGCACCGGATCACCCGCCACGACGGCGCCGCCGGTCGCGTGCACCGCCGTCAGCGGGACGGCGATCTCACCGTCGCCGAGGTGGGAGTCGGTGGACTCCCTGAGCATCGCGGACAAGCTGTCGGAGGCTCGCCCGCCCACCCGGACCGCGCCGCCGCCCAGCTCACGCAGCGCCCGCAGGCTCTCGCCGAACCCGGCTTTGTCGACGACGGCCGAGACCAGATCCGACAGGGCCGGGCCGTCGGCCACCTCCGCCGGCGAGATGGTCCTGCGGTAGTTGGTGACCTGCACGTCGAGGGCGGTCTTGATGTGACAGCCGGGCAGCTCGGCCACCGGTGCGAGCGTACGCAGCGACAGCAGCGGCCGGGCCGGGATCGTCCGCCCTGTCACGGCGAGGTCGCGGTGGCGCGCCAGTACGTGGTCCCGCTGCCAGGGGTGGACCGGAACCAGGAACGTGTCGCCGTCCCGCAGCTCGGCCGGCCAGGTGCCCGCGCGCTGCCAGCGGTCGGCCGGGACGGGCAGCAGGGCCAGTTCGACCACCGGGTGGTGCTCGGGCCCGTAGGCCAGGACCTCGGCGACGGACATGCCGGTACGGGTACGGCAGCACGGGTGCTGCGGGTGACCGTCGACCACCGCCTGCTCGGCATCGGCCGAGTCGCGCAACGTGCCGGGCCCTTCGGGATTCGCGGCGCGGGCCAGCGCGAGGTTGACGACGCTGTTGTCCAGCTCGGCGGCGAGCCGGCCCACGGCCGATCCGGACAGTCCCAGCCGGGCGAGGAGTTGCGCAGGCCCGCGAACCGGCCCCGCGGGCCCCGACACGGTGAAGTCCTCGGGCGCCCGGGCGAACCGCCGGGCACACCCGTCGGGTGCCGTGAGCCGGTCACCGTTGCGCAGCGTCACGACGAGTGTGTCCGCCACGCGCTGCCGGAGGGTCACGCCGGGCAGCGGCTCCCGGGCGAGGGCGCCCCACAGCCGCCCCAGGACGGTGGCCCGCGCTCCGGGGAAGGCCGCCGCGAACGGCTCCGCCAGATCCGGGCGCACCCGCCGCAGTTCGTCGATCGTCGTGTCGGGGGATTCTGAGGGCATGGCGGATTCCCGGAAGTCGAGTGGTTTTTCCAGCACGCGGCGGACCTGAACCGGACCGCACATCGGACACTACGGGAAGGCATGTAAGCGCCGATCAAGCGGAAATACAGGTGGTTTCCCGAAAACCGGCGAGGAAAATCCGGAAACGCCAGAAAACCGGGTCGTGCACGAGTGCTGCCGCGGCCTTGTGACAGCCGCACAACCAGAGCCCACAGCACGGAGCGGTCATGCCTGCCGGGCGGCAAGTCACAGGTCATGGGCATCTTCCGGCTGCCCGCACCACACGCTTCCGCGGAATCACGGCGAGCCGGATGTCCTGTTTCTTAACCATCTCCTAACCAGGAGCTGGCAACACACTGGATGTCCTGGCACAGCCCTCGTCCGCGGGTGCGCCATCCGGCTGAATTCCGCGCGCGCCGATCGACGACCTCCTGTGTGCCGCCGTCACATGAGAAACCCGCGGGGTCACTGATACGAGGGAATAGTGCGGCGGTTGTACAACGCGGCAGGGCTGCTGTTTGTGAGCCTGTCGGCATGCATCTGCTGCTGATCGAGGACGACGACCGGGTGGCCGAGCCCCTGCTGGAGGGACTGGGCCGTTTCGGGTTCACCGTGGAACACGCGCGAACCGGTGCCGACGGCCTGTCCGCCGCGGAGCCGGCGATGGTGCTCCTGGACCTGGGGCTCCCCGACATGGACGGCATCGACGTCTGCCGGGAGCTGCGAGCCCGCTCCGCGGTCCCGATCATCATGATCACCGCGCGGGATTCCGAGGCCGACCGGGTGCTCGGTCTGGAACTGGGCGCGGACGACTACGTGTCGAAGCCGTTCGGTGTCCGGGAGCTGGTGGCGCGGATCCGGGCCGTGGCCCGCCGGACCCGGGCCGTGCCCGGCGACGCGGGTGATCCGGTCACCGGAGCCTCCGGCAGCCGGGACCCGGCCGGTGAGGCCGGCGCCCAGCAGATCGGTCCCCTCAGCGTCGACCGCCGGACCCGTCAGGTGCGCGTGGGCCGGGTGCCGATCGCCCTGGCTCCCAAGGAGTTCTCGCTGCTCGTCTGCCTCGCCGAGGATCCCGGAGCCGTCTTCTCCCGCCAGCAGATCCTCGACACGGTGTGGGAGCCGGACTATTTCGGCCCCACGAAGACCCTCGATGTGCACATCGCCGCCCTGCGCCGCAAACTGGGTGACCCCTCCTGGATCGAGAACATCCGCGGCATCGGGTTCCGTCTTGTTCCGCCCGCAGGTCCCGGCCCGGCACCGGCCGCACCGGATCAGCCCCGCAGCGGCGTCCGATGACGCGCCGTCTGCTGCTCAGCTACCTCAGCCTCATGGCGCTCGTCCTGCTGGCCCTGGAAGTTCCCTTCGGCTTCGTCTACGCCCGCAACGAGCTGAACCGCTTCTCCCACACCGCGGAGCTGGGCGCGGTCACGCTCGCCTCGGTGTGCGAGGAGAAACTCGAACACGGGCGGGCGTCGGACCTGCCGGAATTCGCCCGCGACTTCGCCCGGCGCACCGGCAGCAGTGTGGTCATCACCGACCGGGGCGGCACGGTCCTCACCGACTCCGCCGACGCCACCGCCGTGGGCACGAACCTCTTCTCCCAGCCGGACATCGCCACCGCCCTCCACGACCGGCCCGCCACCGGGATCCGCGACGATCTCGTCCCGGGCGTCAAGGTCCTGTTCGCAACCGTGCCGGGCGGGTCCGGCGACACCGTCCCGTGCGTCGTCCGGACCCTCTACCCGCTCACCCCGATCGCCCAGAAGGTCCATGCCACCTGGGTCGCGCTCGGCGTCGTCGGCCTGGGCGTGCTGGCGGCGGTCGCGCTGATCGGTTCCGCGCTCGCCCGCTGGATCACCCGCCCGCTGCGGGCTCTGGAACGCGCCACGACGCAACTCGCCGACGGCCGCCTGACCGACCCTCCGGCCACCGACCGCGGACCACCCGAACTACGCCGGGTGACGGCCGCGTTCACCCGCACGGCAACCCGGCTCCAGCACCTGCTGCACGCCCAGCAGGCCTTCGCCTCCGAGGCGTCGCACCAGCTCAAGACCCCGTTGACCTCCCTGCGCCTGCGTCTGGAGAACTTCGAGCCCCACCTCGCCGCCTGCGCCCAGGACAGTCTCGGCGACGCGATCGACGAAGTCGCCCGCCTCAGCCGCATGGTCCAGGGGCTGCTCGCCCTCGCCCGGCTGGAGAACTCGGCGATCACCCCGGAGATCGTGGACCTCGACGCCGTCGTCGCCGACCGCGCGGCCATCTGGACGGCGTTCGCCGGCGATCAGCGCGTCGGTATCGCGGTGGCCGGCACGAAGGTCGGCCAGGTGTGGGCGGTCGCGGGCGCACTGGAACAGATCCTCGACAACCTGCTGTCCAACGCGCTGAGCGTCTCCCCGCCCGGCACCACGATCACCCTGGCGACCGCCACCGCCACCGCGACGGCGGACGACGGCTGCACGGTCGAACTGCATGTGATCGACCAGGGCCCGGGCATGACCGAAACCGACCGGCAACGGGCCTTCGACCGGTTCTGGCGTGCCGCTGACGCCCGCCATGACGGCACCGGCCTGGGCCTTTCCATGGTTCAGCGGCTCACCCAGGCCGGCGGCGGGGACGTCGCCCTGAACGCGGCGCCGGGTGGCGGCCTGGACGCCGTCGTCAGGCTGCGGCCCGTGCCGGCGGCCCGCGCCCGGCCCCACTCGGCGGCCCACCGCAGGACGCCACCACCGCGCGACAACAGCGCGCCGGACGACCGGCCGGTCACCGAGACCGTCTCGGGCGCAGACCCATGACCGCCGTTGCCGCGGTCGAAGTCAGGCTCCTGGAGGGCGCGTCCGGCACGTCCCCGGCACCCGCCCCGAGCGCGCCGCCCGAACCGCATGGCGCCATGCACAGGCGCGGAAGAGGACCGCCTTACCGGACGGCGGAAGCGGCGGCCGGGATGGGGGCGGAGGTGATCGTCATCGGCGTGCCGGTGACGGCGATGAGGTAGCTCCCCGGACCGTGGCCGCCGGGCATCGCGCGGAAACCCCCCTCGGGTTCCACCCGGTACTCCGCGGAGGCGTGCGGGGCCAGCACGGTGGGACCCGAGGCGATCGTCCACCAGTTGGAGGCGCCCTGGCCGGTACGGCTCGCGAAGTGCGGCTCAAGCGCCGTACCGGTGGTGTTGACGGCCCGGACGTCGATGGTGGTGACACCGACACGGGACCCGTGCCTGGCGAAGTGCGGCGCGAGGCTCATGCGCAGCGGCGGCGGGCTCGCGGCGGCGATCACGACGCACACGAGGGCGGGAGCGAGCAGCCCGGCCGCGACGACGGCCTTGGCGCGGCGGCCGCCGAGGCGGGGCAGGCGCGGCTGCCAGGCGGTGGCGAAGGCGGCGGCCGGGACGGTGGCGGCGGCCGCCAGCCACAGCGGGGTCATCATGAGGAAGTAGCCGTCCTGGGAACGCGTGGCCAGGTAGAAGACGCCCCACGGGAGGACGGTGAGGGCCGGGCCCAGCCGTCGGACGAACAGCAGCGTGGCCGCGAGCAGGCCGAGCAGGAGCAACTGGCTGCCGTAGGAGTAGTAGTCGAGGCGGCTGCTGCCGTCGGTGAAGTAGTAGGAGATGCCCATCACGCCCTGACCGTGCAGGATCGCCTTCTGCTCCAGGGGCAGCAGGATCCCGTTCAGCCAGGTCGGGAAGTCCTGGACGGCGAAGTACGCGTTGACCGCGGACCAGGTGAGGGCGGCTGTGGCCGTGTAGCGGGCGGTGGCCGCCAGGGCGCGCCGGGGGCCGAGTTCGCCGCGCCGGACGGCGTACAGGCCGATCAGGAGGAACGGGGCGAGGAACCAGGCGAGTTGCTGGGCGGCGCAGGCGGCGCCCAGACAGGCCGCCCGCAGTACGCCCCCGGGGTCGAGGCGGCCGCCCTCGCCGGTGCTGGGCCAGCGCACCACGACGGGGATGAGCAGGGCGAGGGCCGTGATGGCCGGGTAGCCGGCGTAGGCGTAGTGGGGCAGGAGACCGAAGCCGAGGCAGACGGCCGTGCCGGCGGATCGCCAGGGTGCCGGCAGCAGGAACCACAGCAGGACCGAGGAGGCCAGCAGCGCGACGGTGGGGACCAGGGTGGCGGCCGCCGTCGAGTGGAGGACGGCGTGCACCGGTGCGGCGAGCAGGGCGGTCAGCGGCGGATAGCCGTACGTGTAGTCGGCGCCGCCGGACATGGTCTTGGTGATCCCGACACCGTGCGTGGCGAACAGCCAGGGCCACGGTTGGCCGTAGACCGGACGGCCGTGCAGGATCTGGTCCGCGGCCTGGGAGGTCAGTGCGGCTTCGTCCGTGCCCGCGTGGTCGAGCAGGTAGCCGCAGATCACCAGGGCGACGGCGGTGACCAGTACGGCCGCGTCGACCCTGATCAGCGCCCGCCGGCCGCGTACGAGGAGGCTGAGGACGGCGCAGACGAGGATGGCGGCGTAGCAGACGGAGATGACGGCGGCGACCGGCGGGCTCGACGCCATCGCGGTGGTCCAGGCGGCGCGCGTGCCGATGAACAGGCTGATGGTGGCCACCAGGGTCATACCCCGGTGCCACTGCTGGGGCCCGGCATCCGGAGCAGCGAGGGCCGGGACCCGGGTCGGGGGCGGTGCCGCCAGGTGCGTCGCGGTACGACGGCGGATCTCGACGCCCATTCCGCCACGATGGGTGTCAGTCAAGGACTGCCTCCTCTGTCTCGCCTCCGTCGGGCGGCACCCGCATGTGCCGGGTCGGAGGTCCGTCCGACCGCCCCGGACACGGGATGCACGCATCCGCCGTTCAGGGCGGGGACGAATGGACGCCCCTGCTCGATCATCTACAGTTCATCTGACGTCTACAAGGCTGTAGTCGGTAAGCGGTTTGCGTGAAATCGTTGAGCGGGCGGACGGCGCAGTCGATGCTCGCCTCGGTCACCGGGGCCCGGCCCGGCGGTGACGCGGCCCGTCTCACCCAGGCGTCCCTGTCCCCGATGTCTCGTCCTGGTCGACGGGAAGGAGCAGGGTGAACGTCGCCGGGTGCCGGCTGCTCAGGGAGAGCCGGCCGCCGAGCGAGACGGCCAGGTCACGGGCGAGGGCCAGGCCGATGCCCGTTCCCTCCCCGTCGCCGGTGCGGCCGCGGTCGAAGAGCCGGGACGGCTCGCCCGTCACGGCGCCCTCGTCGCGCACGTCGAAGGCGAGGGCGTCCTCCAGGTCCCGCACCGCCACGCGGACCGTGCCGCGCCCGTGCACCCGGGCGTTGTCCAGCAGGATGCCCAGCACTTCCGACACGGACCCGCCCGGAACCCGGACGTCGGCCGGCACCTCCTGGCCGGCGCACTCCAGCCGCCTGCCGTCCTGGGCGAAGAGACCGTGCCACCGTTCCTCCGTCTCCCGCAGCAGCTGTCCTACGGCGATCGTCCCGGCGGCGGGGCGAGCCCTCTCTCCGGAGCGGGACAGGCGCAGCACCTCCTCCACCGTGCGGTGCAGGCGTTGGGCGGTGGCCAGCGCCTCGGCCAGCACGGGCCGCAGCCGGGCGTCGTCGTCCTGGGCGAGGCCCGCTTCCAGGGCGAGCTGCAGCCCGGTGAGCGGGGTGCGCAGCTGGTGGGAGGCGTTGGCGGTGAAGTCACGTTCACGGCGCAGGAGTTCGGAGAGACTGTGCAGCATCTCGTTGTGCGTGCGGGCGACCTGGTCGATCTCGGCGACGCTGCTCGGTGCGGCCCGTGCGGTCAGGTCGCCCTCGGTCACCGCCCGGCAGTGGCGGGAGAGGTCCTCCAGCGGCGCGGCCAGCGCGCGGGCCTGACGGCGGGCGACGAGGACGGCGACGGTCAGCGCGAGCGCGGCCACCCCGAGCAGCAGCGTCCAGGCCGCGAAGACCCGGTCGCGTACGGCGGCTGCGGGGGTCGAGGCCCGTACGACGCCGATCACCTTCTCGGCGTGCGAGACGGGCACGGCCACCACCAGGTCGGCGCCCGCCCGGCCCCGTACCGCCGCACCGCCCAGGGCCTGGCCGACCGGGGTGTCGCCGGGCCGTGGGCCGCTGCCCGCGCGCAGTCGCAGGTGAGGGTCGTACAGGCCAAGACGCCCGCCGGCCGGGGGCGCGGGCAGTTCCACCGGGTCGCCGGTCACGAAGTCCGGACTCACGCGTACGGCCGCGGCCAGCGCCGACCGTTCCAGCGTGTCGCGCTGGTCGGCGTACAGGGACGACCTGATCGCCAGGGCCAGCGGGACGGCGAGGAGGACGACGGCGACCAGAGCGGCGGTCAGGGCGACTCGCACCACGCGCTGTCTCATGCCCTCATCATGCGCGCCGCTCACCTGGGCGGATGCGCCGCGCCACACGCTTTTGCCGTCGTCTAACCCTCGGCGGGCGGGGCGTTAACCGGTCGTTTCCTAGCGTCGGTGCCATGACCGTCCGGTCCGAGGCTCCCCTGGAGGGCAGTGGCCATGGCAGCACACCCAAGGACGTACGCGGTCGTCGGGCTGACCCTCGTGGCGGCGGTGACGGCCGGCTGTTCCGGCTCCGGGTCGCACGCCGGCTCCGGTGGCCCCGCGTCCGGTCCGACCACCGTCAGCGGACAGAACCAGCCGGCGCCCACCGAGTCCAACCCGCCCGGCGACATCCCCGACAACCAGGTGTACGTCTCCTACCGGCCGGCCGGCGGTTCCTTCACCGGCTTCACCCTGAAGGTGCCCGAGGGCTGGGCCCGCACCGGCCAGGGCGGCACCACCGCCTTCACCGACAAGCTCAACACCGTGAGGATCACCGCGGTTTCCGCCTCCGGCGCGCCCACGGTCGGCTCGGTCACCAACACGGTCGTACCCCAACTCCACTCCCAGGTCACGAAGTTCGCCTCGCCCAAGGTGAGTGAGGTGACCCGGCACGCCGGCCGCGTGGTCCTGCTGACCTATCAGGGCGACTCGGCGAAGGACCCGGTCACCGGCAAGGTGGTGCGGGACGCCTTCGAGCGGTACGCGTTCTACCGCGCGGGGCACGAGGTGGACCTGACCCTGTCGGGGCCGGTCAAGGCCGACAACGTCGACCCGTGGCGCATCGTCAGCGACTCCTTCGCCTGGCGGTGAGCGCACCATGCCCGACGGAACACACACGGACGGCGTCGCCCCTGACGTCCTCACGGCCCGCGAGCTGTACCGCTTCTACCGGGCCGGGGAGGAGGAGACACTCGCACTGCGCGGGGTGTCGCTGAGGGTGCGGCGCGGGGAGACGGTCGCGGTCGTGGGCCCGTCCGGGGCCGGCAAGTCGACCCTGCTGGCGTGCCTGGCCGGACTCGACGAGCCCTCCGGCGGCGAGGTCCGCGTCGACGGCGTACGGATCAGCCACCGGCCCGAGACCGAGCGGGCCCGGTTGCGGGCCCGGCACATCGGCGTCCTGCTGCAGTCCCGCAACCTGCTGCCCCACCTGAGCGTGCGGGACAACGTCCGCCTGCCACAGCGGGCGCGGGGCCGCCGGGCCCCCGTCCCGGCCGGGGAACTGCTGGCCCGGGTGGGGCTGGCCGGCCGGGCGCACGCCCTGCCGCGCCAGCTGTCCGGCGGAGAGCTGGCCCGGGCCGGGCTCGCCGTCGCGCTGGCCAACGCGCCCGCCGTCCTGCTCGCCGACGAACCGACCGGTGAACTGGACGGCGAGACCGAGCAGTTGGTCCTGTCGATGCTGCGGGAGCGGGCCGCGGAGGGGTGCGCGGTGCTGATCGTCACGCACAGCCGGGAAGCCGTCCGTATCGCGGACCGGGTGATCACCCTGACGGACGGGAAGGCCACCGAGGCCCGGCGGCAGGACCGCGAGGAGGCGCCCGATGCCGTCGGATGAGGTTCTTGTCGGCTGCGCGGACGCGGCCCTGACCTTCGGCCGGGGGCCTCAGGCGGTCGTGGCCGTGCACGGCGCCGACCTGGAGATCCGGGCCGGGGACCGGCTCGCGGTCGTCGGCCCCTCGGGGTCGGGCAAGAGCTCGCTGCTGCACCTGCTCGCCGGGCTCGAACAGCCCACCAGCGGCACCGTCACCCGGGCCGCCGCGCTGGGGCCGTACGACATCGGCCTGGTGTTCCAGGGCGACAGCCTGATCCCGGCCCTGGACGTGGTGGAGAACACCGCCCTGCCCCTGGTCCTCACCGATCGTCCGGAGGGCGAGGCCCGACTGTGCGCGCTCGCGGCACTCGCCCTGGTGGACGCCGCCGACCTGGCCGACCGGCTCCCCGAGGAGATCTCCGGCGGCCAGGCCCAGCGGGTGGCCGCCGCCCGGGTCCTGGCCCAGGCGCCCCGCCTGATCCTGGCCGACGAACCCACCGGCCGCCTCGACCACGCCACCGGCGCCCGCGTCCTGGACGCCCTGCTGACGGCCGCCGACCACACCGGCGCGGCCCTCGTCGTCACCACCCACGACCCGGCCGTCGCCGCCCGGCTCACCGTCCGCCGCGGCATGCGCGACGGACGGCTGCTCGCACCCGAGGAGGTTCCGTGACCACCGCCCGGGCGCAGGAACCGCACCGGCACCGCACCGGAACCCCGCCGGCCTCCGAGGAGATGCCATGATCGTCACCTGGGCCCGTGGCCTGGCCCGCCACCGCGCCGGACGGCTCCTGGCCGCCCTGACCGGCATCGCGCTCGCGGTCGCCCTGGTCGCCTCGCTCGGCTCCTTCCTCACCGCGTCGAAGGCGACCATGACCCAGCGCGCGGTGCGCTCGGTCGCCGTGGACTGGCAGGTCCAGGTGCAGCCCGGGGCCGACCCGCACACGGTCCTGTCCCTGGTGGCCGGGACCCCCGGCACCCGTACCGCCCTGCCCGTCGGCTTCGCGCACACCAGCGGCTTCACCGCCCGCGTGCAGGGCAGCACCCAGACCACCGGCCCCGGCATGGCGCTCGGCCTGCCCGACGGCTACCGCGCCCGCTTCCCCGACGCCGTCCGCACACTCTCCGGCGCGTCCACCGGTGTCCTGCTGGCCCAGCAGACCGCCTCCAACCTGCACGCGGCCCCCGGCGACACCGTCGGCATCCAGCTGCCCGGTGCCGGTCTGCGCCAGGTGAAGGTGGACGGCGTGGTCGACCTGCCCCAGGCCGACTCGCTCTTCCAGACCGTCGGCGCCCCCAGCCAGTCCCAGCCGACCGCGCCCCCTGACAACGTCGTCCTGCTGCCCGCCGCCGGCTTCGCCGCCCTCACCCGCGGCGCCACCGGTGTCACCACCCAGATCCACGCCGCCCGCGACACCACCCGGCTGCCCTCCGACCCGGCCTCCGCGTACTCCGCCGTCACCGGCGCCGCCCACCACCTCGAAGCCCGCGCCTCGGGCACCGCCCTGGTCGGCAACAACGTCGGCGCGGCTCTCGACTCGGCCCGCCAGGACGCCCTGTACGCCCAGATCCTCTTCCTCTTCCTCGGTGTGCCGGGCGCGGTGCTGGCCGCCGCGCTGACGGCGGCGGTCGCCTCGGCCGGCGGCGAACGGCGCCGCCAGGAACAGGGACTGCTGCGGCTGCGTGGCCTCAGGCCCCGTCAGATCACCGCACTCGCCGGTCTGGAGGCCGCCCTGATCGGCCTCGCAGGAGGTCTGGCCGGGCTGGGCATCGCCGCCCTCACCGGCCGTCTCGCCTTCGGCACGGCCTCCTTCGGGGCGAGCGCGGCGACCTGGTCCGTCTGGTACGCCGTCGCCTTCGTCCTCGGAGCCGCGGTGGCCGCGGGCGCCGTCCTCGTCCCCGCCCTGCGGGACCTGCGCACGGTCACCGTGGCCGACACCCGCAGGCAGGAGGACGTACGCCCCTCCCGGTCGCCCTGGTGGATGCGGTACGGCCTGGACTTCGCCCTCCTCATCGCCTCGTGGCTCGTCTTCCGGGCCTCCTCCGGCAACCAGTACGCGCTCGTCCTCGCGCCCGAGGGCGTCCCCAGCATCTCCGTGTCGTACTGGGCCTTCCTCGGCCCCGCCCTGCTGTGGATCGGCGCGGCCCTGCTGCTGTGGCGCCTCACCCTGCTCGCCCTCACCCACGGCCGCCCCGCCCTGACCCGGCTGGTCCGGCCGCTGACCGCGACCCTGGCCGGGACCACCGCGGCCACGCTCTCCCGGCGGCGCCGCCCGGTCGCCCGGTCGGTGGTGCTGCTCGCCCTCGCCGTCTCCTTCGCGGTCTCCACCGCCGTCTTCAACGCCACCTACCACCAGCAGGCCGAGGTAGACGCCCGGCTGACCAACGGCGCCGACGTCACCGTCACCGAACCACCCGGCGCCCAGGTCCCGCCCACCGCCGGGGCAGCGCTGAAGATCTCCGGCGTACGGCACGTCGAACCCCTCCAGCACCGCTTCGCCTACGTCGGCTCCGACCTCCAGGACCTCTACGGCGTCCGCCCCGGCACCATCGCGCGGGCCACCTCGCTCCAGGACGCCTACTTCGCGGGCGGCACCGCCGGCCAGTTGATGCGCCGCCTCGCCGAGCGCCCGGACAACCTCCTCGTCAGCGTCGAGACCGTGAACGACTTCCAGCTCTCCCCCGGCGACACCGTCAACCTGCGCATCCAGGACGCCCGCACCAAGTCCCTGCGCACGGTCCCCTTCCACTACGCCGGCATCGCCAAGGAGTTCCCCACCGCCCCCAAGGACAGCTTCTTCGTCGCCAACGCCTCCTACATCGCCAGGGCCACCGGCGACGACTCGGCCGGCGCCTTCCTCCTCGACACCGGCGGCACGAACCAGCAGCAGGTCGCCGCACAGCTGCGCCGGCAGCTCGGTACCCGGGCCACCGTCACCGACCTCACCCAGACCCGCGGCACCGTCGGCACCAGCCTGACCTCCGTCGACCTGGCCGGCCTCACCCGCATCGAGCTCGCCTACGCCGTGCTGCTCGCCGCCGGGGCCGGCGGCCTGGTCCTCGCCCTCGGACTCGCCGAACGCCGCCGCACCTTCGCCATCGCCACCGTCCTCGGCGCACAACCGCGCCACCTGCGCGGCATGGTCCTCTCCGAGGCCCTGTTGCTGGCCGTCGGCGGCCTGGCCGGCGGCGCCCTCATCGGCTGGGCCCTTTCGGAGATGCTGGTCAAGGTCCTGACCGGCGTCTTCGATCCGCCACCCGCGGTCCTGTCGGTCCCCGGCGCCTACCTGGCCCTCACCGGGGCAGCCGCCGTCGCCGCCGTCCTGGCCGCGGCCCTCAACGGCATCCGCGGCAGCCACCGCCCCGCCGTGGAGGAGCTCCGCGACCTGTGAACACGGCGTACACCGATGCCGAGCCGCTCCAAAGGCAGCGCCCCAAAGGGGCGCTGGGGGTACCCCCGGCCGAAGGCTGGGGGAGGAACTGCGCGACCAGCCACGACGGCGCCGCAGCCGGAAGATCGCGGCCCTTCCAGCGGAGCGCCTAGGCTGTCGGCCATGCGCACGCCTGCCGCAGCGGACCGCAGCCGACTGCGCGTCCTCGTCGTCGAGGACGACGACACCATCGGCCGCCACCTGGAGACCGGCCTGCGCGGCCACGACTACGCGCCGACGTGGTGCCGCACCGGAGCGGGCGCACTGGCGGAGGCCGGGCGGGCACCGTACGAGGTACTGCTGCTGGACCTGGGGCTGCCGGACATGGACGGCCTGGACGTCGCCCGGCAGCTGCGTGGCCGCCTCCCCGACCTGCTGATCGTCGTCCTGACGGCACGGACCGACGACATCGACATCATCGCCGGGCTGGACGCCGGCGCCGACGACTACCTGGTCAAGCCGTTCAGCCTGACCGTGCTGCTCGCCCGGCTGCGGGCCCATCTCAGGCGGCACGCGGTGGCCGTGCCGGCCCGGGAGCCGGTGCGGCTGGGCGATCTGGTCGTCGACGTGACGGCCCGGCGCTGCGCCCTGCTCGGTGTCGAGGTCCCGCTGCGGGCCAAGGAGTTCGACCTGCTGGCGGTGCTGGCCGAGCGGGCCGGCGAGGCGGTCTCGCGCGAGACGCTGATGGCCGAGGTGTGGGACGAGAACTGGTTCGGCTCCACCAAGACCCTCGACGTCACGTTGGCGGGCCTGCGCCGCAGACTGACCGAGGCGGCACAGGCGGACGGGCGGCAGGCCCGGCTGCCCCGGATCACCACGTTGCGGGGGCACGGGTACCGGCTGGAACGGCAACCGGATCCGCCGAATTGAGAAGGCGCGCACGACGCCCCCGGTACGGCGCACTCCGTGCCGCCCACCAGAGGCTTCCTGGTGGGCGGCACATCCGGCGTGGGGCTGTCAGGCCGGGACGAGGCGGGCCAGCAGTGCCTGGCCGTCCGGGACACCGAGCCCTGTGCAGGCGTCCCAGCCGGGCGTGGCCGTGAAGTCGCCGATGTCTCCCAGGGTGATGTCACGGAAACCGGCCGGGCTCACGCCCGGTGCCGCGCCGTCGTACAGTGCGGGCTGGAGCATGCCGAGCGGGTGGCCGACCGCCTCGGCGAGACGGACGGTCAGCGCGGCCCAGAGCGGCGCCACGGCGCTGGTGCCGCCGATGATCTCGTCGTGGCCGTGGATGAGCACCTTGTATCCGGTCCGCGGGTCGGCGTCGGCGGACACATCGGGCACGCCGCGTCGGCGGGCCTGGCCGGTGCCGTTGGGCACGCCGACGTTCGCCTGCCAACTGGGCTGCCTGAACTTGCGGCTGACGCCGCCGCCGGAGGCGGACCCGTGGCCGTCGTTCCACACGGTCTCGGACGTGATGGTGCCGCTGACCGGGTCGGCGTCCAGGCGCGTGCCGCCGCAGGCGAGAGCGCGAGGGCTCGAAGCGGGGAAGTCGGTGTGCTGCTTTCCCGTCGAATCGCCGTCGCTGCAGCCGTTGTCGCCGGCGGCCACGCAAACGGTGACGCCCATGGCGGCGGCGTCGGCCAGCGTGGCGTCGAGGATCGCGCGGCCCTGGGCGGTCCACAGGTCCTCACGCTGGCCCCAACTGATGCTCACCGCCGTGGGGGTGGGATCGGCGAACACCGCGGTGCTGATGGCGTCGGCGAAGCCCTGCGCGCTGTTCTCCGCGAAGTACACGACCTGGCGCGCACCGGGTGCCAGCGCGCCGATCACCTCCATGTCGAGCATCACCTCCCCGTCGGCGGGGTCACCCGGGCTGTTGCTGCCGTTGCCCACCTCGACAACGTCCACGAGCGGCGTGGGGATGCCCAGCTCGGCGAAGTACGCGTCCATGTCGCCTTCCGGTATCCCGCCGCCGAGTTCGACGATGCCGATCGTGTGACCGCTGCCGTCCGTGCCCGGCGGGAAGCGGTAGATCCTGCCGAGGTCGACGGGCGAGTACGACGAGAGGGCGGCGTGGGCCTCCAGGCGCTGGATGTGCGGGCGGGCCTGCGGCCGGTTGTCCAGACCCGTCACGCCGATCACCACGCCGTCCCACTCGGGCAGGATGCGCAGCTCGCCGGCCCGCTGCCGGTGCTCTACCATCCGTCCTTCGTCCGCCGGGTCGGGGGTGGTGACCATGGTCAGCGAGTCGGCCTTCACCACGGACCGCAGCTGACCGAGCGTTCCGGATATCTTGATCCGGCGTGAGGCCGGATCCACCAGCGTCACCGTCAGCCCGTGCTGCTCCGCCGACCGCTTCACCCTGTCGATGTCGGCCGGGTCGGCGCCGTAACGCGCCGCCAGTTCCTCACGCGTGATCGTCTCAGGTCCTTCGACCAGACCGTCAGGGATCTCGGCGCGACGGCGCAGGACCAGAGTGACCTCGATGCGTTCTGAATCGCTCACCGCTCCGGTCGAGCGCGCATGCGCGTGAGCGGTGCGCTTGCTGCCTCGGAGGGGGACCAGTCGCGTTTTGTCCATGATTTCGAGCGTTCCACCGATACGGATGGTTCGCATCCTGTGCCTTTACCAGGCGGAGCCCTGACCGGCTACGGCAACTCGCGAGGAGCCGAGGGTGCGGCCGGGGCGGGTTCGGATGGGCCGCCGGGTCCGCCCGCATCGCTCGGCCGGGAGGCGGTGCCCCGCTTCTGCGCGCGTTCGGCGGCGCGGACGCCCTCCATCGCCGCGGCCACCGAGCCCGCGTCGGCGACATCGCCCGGTACGACCTCCACCCGCCCGGCCCACGGCTGGTCGCGCAGCTTCCGGGGCGTGCGCACCAGGCAGCGCACCCGGTACCCGGCGTCCAGCAGCTCCGGCACCAGCCGCCCGCCGATGTAGCCGCTGCCACCGGTCACCAGACAGGTCCTCGGGTCCGTGGCAGCGGTTCCGTTCCCGTTCGTCGTCGTCCCGGCCGTCTCGTCCGCCACGCGAACCGCCTCAGTCGTCGTCCGTGCGCCCTCGCGCCCCTCGCCCCCGATGCCTCTACGGTGCCGCCCGCCCGTCCGGACCCGCCGGGCGACCGCGGCATCCGGGTGACGTGGAGCTGTCGACTGCACCGAAGGGCTGCCTCGATCGGCTCGGTGGACGATGTCCCTTTCCCCGGCGGCGGCCACCCGGCCGTCAGACCGACTCGCGCACCACAACCCGTCCCGGCACCGGCGCCAGGCCCTCGGTGTCGATGCCGAGGACCGCTCGGGCGGCGATGCGTCCGAGGATCTCCGCGTCGATGTGCACGGTGGTGAGCGCGGGCGTGGTCAGGGAGCCGTACTCGGTCTCGTCGAAGCCGATCACGGCCACGTCGTCGGGCACGCGCCGCCCGAGGTCCCGCAGGGCCGTGATGCTCCGCAGCGCGATGTCGTCGTCGAACGCCGCCAGGGCCGTCACATCTCCGTGGGCCGCCAGGAACGCCTCGACGGCGGCGGCGCCGGCCTCTCGCGGCCGGGGGACGACGAAGCGTTCCAAGGGTGGAATTCCCAGCTGCCGAGCGGTCTCCTGGGCGAAACCCAACCGGGCGCCGGTCAGCGGGAAGTCGTGGTCCGGCAGGGCCATCGCGATGCGCGTGTGCCCCCGTTCGGCGAGGTGGCGGATCTGCAGTGCGGCGTTGGCTGCGAACCCGCGTTCCCAGTCCTCGTCGGTGGGTTCCTCCCCACGCAGGTACACCTCCCCGAGCCGCAGCACCGCTCGCGGCACGATGGTGTCGAGGACCTTCTGCGTGGCTTCCGGATTCGCGTGCCCGTGCCGGACCAGCAGGATGTGGTCGTGCTCGGCGAGTTCCTCGTCCAGGCCACGGACGTAGCTCCGGGAGAAGTTGCCCTCCATGCCCCAGTCGACATTGAGCACCACGACACGGGAGGAGCCCTCGCGCAGGGCCCGGGCGATCCCGTGCGGGACGTACCCCAGGTCCTGGGCGGCTTCCAGGACCCGCTCGCGGGTCGCCGCGGAGATCGTCTGCCGTGGGTCGTCATTCAGTACGAAGCTCACCGTGGCCCGCGACACTCCGGACGCCTTGGCCACGTCGCTCAACGTCACCCGGCCGGAACGGCCCATCCCGGATCCCCTCTCCTCATCGGACCACGGCTCCGGCCCTCCAGCGGTGCCACCAGGCGTGCCGCCCCGACCCTAGAACGATTAAGTTCAGGCTAGCCCACGTACCTGGGGTACTTCCGCAATCAGATCCTGCACGAGGTTCCTTACGCCGTACGCAACTAAAGAGTGCGGCGCACGCGCCTCCTCAACCCGGGAGTGCCCCTGTTAGCGTCCTACTAGATCGATTAAGTACCCCATGCCCAACCCCTCCGTCCACACTCACCAACTCGCGCCGAAGCAGACGTGGACGCTTCGCTAGATCGATCTAGCGAAGCGTCTGCCCCAGGAAGGAGCCGCATGACACCCCCCAGCCTTCAGGACGGCATCGACAAGGCGGGCTCGCCCGTCGACCTGCTGTGGAAGCCCGGTGCCGAGCCCTGGACCCCCGAGGTCGTCGAGCGGGAGTTCGCCGGATGGCGGCAGGAGCAGGCGGCCTGGCACGAGGGCGTGGCGCTGCTCAACCTGTCGCATCACATGTACGACATGTGGATCGAGGGGCCGGACGCCACGCGGGTGCTGGCCGACCACGGCGTCAACAACTTCGAGAAGTTCGCGGTCGGACAGGCCAAGCAGTACGTGCCGGTCACTCGCGACGGCCACATCGTCACCGACGGGATCCTCGCCCGCGAGGGCGAGAACCGCTACCTGCTCAGCGGGATCCCGGCCGCGCAGCACTGGGTGCAGTACCACGCGGAGAAGGGCGGCTACGACGTCTCGTTCGTCACCGATCCCTCCTCCGCCTTCCGGCCCGGCGGGCGCGCTCCGAAGCTCTTCCGCTATCAGATCCAGGGGCCGCGGGCCCTGGACGTGGTGCAAAGCGCCTTCGGCGGACCGCTGCCGGAGACGAAGTTCTTCCACTCCACGCCGGTCGCCCTCGACGGACGCGCGTTCCGGGCCCTGCGCCACGGGATGGCCGGCCAGGCCGGCTACGAGTTCATCGGCCCCTGGGAGCACGGGGCCTACGTCCACGAGGCGTTCCTCAAGGCGGGCGAGCCGCTCGGACTGGTCCAGGTCGGTGCCCTCGCCTACACCACACCCAGCGTGGAGAGCGGCTGGATCCCCTCGCCGGTCCCCGGCATCTACACCGACCCCGAACTGCTCGAATACCGCAGGTACTTGCCCCTGTTCGGCATCGAGGGCCAACGCCCGCTCAGCGGCAGCCACTTCTCGCGGAACATCGAGGACCACTACGTCTCCCCGTACGAGCTCGGCTACGGCAAGTTGATCCACTTCGGCCATGACTTCCAGGGCCGGGACGCCCTGTTGAAGGCCAAGGACAAGGCCGAGGACAACGAGCTCCGCAAGAAGGTCACCCTGGTACTCGACCCGGACGACGTGCACCGGGTGCTGGGCGACGGCCGGGACCCCGGATTCGTGCTCAGCTACGCACGGCACCGGGTGGAGAGCGGCGAGGGCGGCCTGGCCGGCGTGACGATGCAGATCGCGTCGGTCGACCCGGTCGGCACCGTGCTGGCCCAGACCCTGATCGCGCCCGCGCACTCCGCGCCCGGCACCGCGGTGAGCGTGGTGTGGGGCGAGCACCCCGGCGGCGGCACCGCCCCCGAGGCCGACCTCGGCTTCCCGCGCATCCGCGCCACCGTGCAGCCGAGCCCCTTCGACCAGCACGCCCGCACCCGGTACCGCCGCGACGCCTGACCGGTCCGGCACCGCCCGGCACCCCTCTCGGGCCGGGCGAGCCGCTCACCTCTCCCGAGCGGTCTCGTCCGGCGGTGCCGCGCGCCCGCACACGTTCGACAAGGAGCACCATGAACCCCTTCGACACGGCTCCGGCGGCGGTGAGCACATCGCTGCTGGAGGACTTCTCGCTGGAGATGACCGGCAAGGACGTACCCGGGCTGCAAGAGACCGGGGACACGATCCCCCGGGACACGCGCGTCAACATCACCTTCCTCGCCAACGAGAACCTGGAGATGCGGCTGGCCGCCGCCCGGGCCGTGAAGCGGCTCGGCTTCGTACCGGTGCCGCACCTCTCGGCCCGCCGCCTCGGCTCCAAGGCCGACTTCGAGGGTTTTCTGGCCGGACTGCGAGCCGACGGAACCTGCGACAACGTGTTCACCGTCGGAGGCGACCCCGCCCGCCCGGAGGGCCCGTACGAGGACTCGCTCTCCCTGATCGAATCGGGTCTGCTGAACGAGTTCGGCGTCCGGCACGTCGGCATCAGCGGCTACCCGGAGGGCCATCCCGCCATCGCCGAGGACGTCCTGTGGTCGGCGCTGCGGGACAAGAGCGCGGCGCTGGCGGCGCGGGGCCTGGACGGCAGTGTCATCACCCAGTTCGGCTTCGACGTGGATCCCGTACTCGCCTGGATCGAGCGGGTGCGCGGCATGGACATCGCGCTCCCGGTCCGGATCGGTGTTCCCGGACCGGCCGGGGTGCGGCGCCTGCTGTCCTACGCGGCCCGCTTCGGCGTCGGCACCAGCGCCACCATCGCCAGGAAGTACGGCCTGTCCCTGACCAACCTCATGGGCACCGCCGGCCCGGACCGGTTCCTGCGGGCGCTCGCCGAGGGCTACGACCCCGCCCGCCATGGCGAGGTGAAGGTCCACTTCTACACGTTCGGCGGACTGCGGGCCACCGCCGAATGGGCCGCCCGGTTCAGGAAGGAGATCGAGGCATGACGCTCGCCCAGGACAAAGCTGTCCCCTCGGCAAGGAATGCCAGGACGCCCGGTCACCAGGCCTCCCTGATCGTCCAGGGCGCCGACGCCACCGGCATCGTCTCCGCTCTGACCTCGGTCCTCAGCGGCCACAACGCCAACATCGTGTCCCTGGACCAGTATTCCGACAACCCGCAGGGCGGCGCCTTCTTCCAGCGCACCGTCTTCACCCTCGACGCCCTCCAGGCGGCCCTGCCCGCTCTGCGAGCCGACCTCGACGAACACCTCGTCAAGCGGTACGGCCTCACCTGCACGCTGCGCGACCTGTCCGTCCCGAAGCGGATGGCGGTCTTCGCCAGCAAGTCCGACCACTGCCTCCTCGACCTGCTGTGGCGCCACCGGCGGGGCCAGCTCCCGGTCGGCATACCGATGGTGATCTCCAATCACCCCGATGTCGCCGAGGAGGTCCGCTCGTTCGGAATCCCCTTCTTCCACGTGCCGTCGACGGGCCCGGACAAGTCGGCGGCCGAGGCCGAACACCTGCGCCTGCTCAAGGACAACGTCGACTTCGTCGTCCTCGCCCGCTACATGCAGATCCTCTCCGGTGACTTCATCGAGAAGGCCGGAGTGCCGATCATCAACATCCACCACTCCTTCCTCCCCGCCTTCATCGGCGCCGGGCCGTACGCCAAGGCCAAGGAGCGGGGCGTGAAGCTGGTCGGGGCCACCGCCCACTACGTCACCGAGGACCTCGACGAGGGCCCGATCATCGAGCAGGACGTCGTTCGCGTCAGCCACGCGGACACGGCCGCGGACCTCGCCCGTCGCGGTGCCGACGTCGAACGGGCCGTCCTCTCCCGCGCCGTGCTCTGGCACGCGGAGGACAGGGTCGTCCGCAACGGCAACCACACCATCGTCTTCGCCTAGCAACTCCCTTGTTCCGGCAGGCAAACCGCCCGGCACGGGGACAGGTGGTCCTGTCGCGCGCCGGAGGACACCAACAGGTTCCGGCGGCCGTACGGCCGCGGCCGCCCGGGCCGTATCCGGCCCGCAGTCCTCTCCACCGGGCGAATCGTTCACCAGCGGAAGGCTGTTCGCCACCATGACAAGCAGGATCGACGGTTCGAGGATCGCCCGGCGGATCCGGGCCTCGGTCGCCGACCGGGTCGCCGAGGCCGCACGCTCGGGACGCGTGCCCGGGCTCGCCACCGTCCTCGTCGGCGACGACCCGGCGAGCGCCGTCTACGTCGCCGCCAAACGCCGGGCCGTCCGAGAGGCGGGTATGCGTGACTTCCACCGGCAGCTGCCCGAGCGGGCCACACAGCTCGAAGTCGCCACCGTCATCGATGAGTTGGCCCACAACCCGGACGTGTCCGGGATCCTCCTGCAGCTGCCTCTGCCGGCCCACCTGACGGCCGCAACCCTGATCGACCGCATCCCCGTCGCCAAGGACGTGGACGGCCTCACCACCGCGAGCGCCGGCCGGCTGGCCCGTGGTGAGCGCGGACTGCGCCCCTGCACACCGAGCGGTGTGATCGAACTCCTCGACGCCGAGGGCATCGAGCTCAGGGGCGCGTGCGTCGCGATGGTCGGCTGGGGCGAGTTGGTGGGACGCCCGCTGACGCAGCTGCTGCTGCGGCGGGGCGCCACCGTGTCGGTCGCCCACGAGTTCACCGCGGACCTCGCGGCCGTCACCCGGCCCGCCGACATCGTGGTGGTGGCCACAGGAGTGCGCGGCCTCGTCGGCCCCGAACACGTCAAACCCGGCGCCACCGTCATCGACGCCGGCATCCACCGCACCCCCGCCGGACTCACGGGAGACGTCCGTGCCGCCGAACTGGACGGCATCGCCGGGCGCATCACGCCCGTGCCCGGCGGGGTCGGGCCGATGACCATCGCGATGCTCGTGGTCAACACCCTGCGCGCCGCCGAGTGGGGCGCCGAACGGCAGGCCGTGCCGGCATGACCCGGGGCCGGGTGGTTGTCCGCAGGGAAATCGTCGGGGACCGCATACGGCCCCGCGCCTGCGTGTGTTCCTCGTCGCGGGCGACACCGGTCAGGGGGTCGCCCCCCGTCGGCGCACGGCGAAGTGCGTCAGGTCCGAACCCAGCAGCATGCGGCCGCCGTAGTCGGCGTCGCGCGCGCTGTCGGACAGCAGACGACGCCAGGTGGTGTCGCTGACCGCGGTCTGCTGTCCGGGGCTGAGGTGGGTGGCCACGAGCGTACGGGCGTCCGCCTCGGCTGCGACGCGGCCGAGTCGGGCCACGTCGGTGTGGCCGGCCAGGATGTGGTCGATCAGGGTCTGCGGCAGCCCGAGGCCGGCCAGCCCGTCGGGGTGGAGCGCCTCGTGCACCAGCACGTCCGCGCCACGGGCGAGCGTCACGACGTTCGGCGTGGGAGTGGTGTCGCCGGAGAAGACGACGCTGCCGTGGTCGGTGTCGAAGCGGTAGGCGTACGCGGGGAACACAGCACCGTGCGGGACCAGGACCGCGGAGACCTTGAGGTCGTCGTTCTCCATGACGGTGAAGGGCCGCATGGCCGGTGCCGTGCGGGCCGCCGAGGCCTGGGTGCCGGCGGGAGGCAGTACGTCGTGGACGTTCAGCAGGGCACCCGGGTCGGTACCCGTGTGCTCGGCCATGAAGAAGGTGGGGGAAGCCGCGTACGCCTGCCCCGCCAGCCGGGTCATCCCGACCGTTCCCGGCAGTGGCCCGGGAGCACCCGTGACGGTGGAGGACATGCCGGCCGGACCGGGGCCGTACACGTCGATGGGCTCCTGGAAGCCCTGCGAGCCCGAGGCGCCGGCCGCCAGCATGGGGAAGGCGTAGTAGTCGACGATGTGGTCGGCGTGCAGATGGGTGAGGAAGATGCCGGCCAGCGAGGGCATCGAGAGCCCTGCACGCAGGTACTGGGTGACCGCTCCGCGTCCGCAGTCGACCACGTAGGTGCGGCCGTTGACGACGACCGCGGAGGAAATGCCGTACCGGGTCGCGAGCGGCGGGGGCCCGCCGTTGGTCCCCAGCAAGGTCAGCGAGAGACCGCTTCCGGAACTGCTCGGCGCTGTCACCTGCGTGGCGGCCGAAGCCCGTTCAGCGCTCAGCAGCGGTACCGCGACGGCGGAGGCCGATGCGGCCACCGCGCCCAGCAGCCTTCGGCGGGACGGGTACGCGTCCGGGGAATCGCTCATCGACTCACACATGGCGGAACATTCCTTCGTGCGGCTCGAATGGTGCGCTGCCACAGTCGCCACCGGGAGCTGTACGGTCCAGAGTCCGATGCGCAGCATGAGGTTGCGCAGCACGACGGCTGCTCCGCTTGCCCCGAGCCGCCACGGGGTCCGGCGCAGTCCGTGCCGGCCCCGGCCGCCCTCAGATGAACGCCTGATCGCTGTCCTTGCGCACGCCCCAGCCGTACCGGCCTCGACCGCCCGTGACCTGCCGTGCTGCGCGCCTCACCGCCGCCGCTGGTCGGCGCGCAGCTCGAAGTCGCCGTAGCTGTTGTCGACCGGGTTGACCGTGACGCCGGGTGCGACGATCTCGTCGATGGCGTCGAGCACGTCGGCCGACAGCGTGACATCGGCGGCGGGCAGGAACGCCTCCAGCTGTTCCATGGTGCGGGGCCCGATGATCGCCGAGGTGACGCCGGGGTGGTTGACGACGAAGGCGACGGCGAGCTCGATGAGCGTGAGACCGGCCTTCTCCGCCAGGACGGCGAGTTGTTCGACGGCGTCGAGCTTGCGCTGGTTGGCGGGGGTACTCATGTCGAAGCGGGCCTGGGGGCGGGCCGCGGAGGCGGGCCCCTCGGTGGCGTGCTTGCGGTAGCGGCCGGAGAGCCAGCCTCCGGAGAGCGGACTGTACGTGAGGGTGCCCATGCCGTGGCGGCGCACGGTGGGAAGCACGTCCTCCTCGATACCGCGGACCAGGATCGAGTACGGCGGCTGTTCGGTCACGAACCGCTCCAGGTTCCGCTCGCGCGAGACCCACTGGGCCTCGACGATCTGGGAGCCGGAGTAGGACGAGGATCCGATGTAACGGACCTTGCCCTGGTGGACGAGGTCGGAGAGGGCGCCGAGGGTCTCCGAGACGTCGGTGTCCGGGCTGGGGCGGTGGACCTGGTAGAGGTCGATGTGGTCGGTGCCGAGCCGGCGCAGGGAGTTCTCGACCTCGCGGATGATCCAACGCCGCGAGCCGCCCCGCTGGTTGGGGTCGTCCCGGTCCATCGGCATGAAGAACTTGGTCGCCAGGAACACGTCCTCGCGGCGGCCCTTGAGGGCCTTGCCGACGATCTCCTCCGAGACACCGGCGGAGTACACGTCCGCGGTGTCGACGAAGTTGATCCCCGCGTCGAGGGCGCGGTGGATGATCCGGATCGAGTCGGCTTCGTCCTCGTTGCCCCAGGGGCCGAACATCATCGCGCCCAGGCAGAGCGGGCTGACCTGGACACCGGTGCGGCCGAGCGGTCGGTACTGCATGAAACGGTTCTCCTCGATCGTGTGGCGGTCAGTCGTGCACAGTGGGGGCGACGGTGCCGGAACCGGCCCAGCTGGCGAGCAGGCCCAGGGCCTCCCGCTCCCGGGAGTCCGGTTCCGGGGTGTAGAAGTTGAGGCGCAGGCCGGGATCGGCCGGCAGGTCCATCGCCTCGTAGGGCAACGCGAGATCACCGACCAGCGGGTGGTGGAGGTTCTTGACGCCGGAGCGGTGGAACTTCACGTCATGGCGGGCCCACCTGCGGACGAAGTCGTCGCTCTTGGTCGTCAGTTCTCCGATCAGATCGGTGAGCGCCTTGTCGTGGGGCGCCCGGCCCGTCTCGGTGCGCAGGAAGGCGACCGCGTCGTCGGCGCCCTTTTCCCAGTCCGTCCAGAACTCCCGGCTGGCGGGGTCGAGGAACATGAAGCGGGCGCTGTTGACCGGACCGCGCCGGGCGAACAGCGGCGAGTCGAAGACGGGTGCGTACAGCGCCCGTCCCAGCGTGTTGGCGGCCAGGATGTCGAAGCGCGCGTTGCGTACGTACGCCGGCACGTCGGTCATCGAGTCGAGCAGCCGCAGGATCGTGGGGCGCACGCGGGACGCGGTCACCGTGGGCCGTCGCCCCGACGGCGTCGCCGCGCGGGCGAGGTCGTAGAGGTGGGTGCGTTCGGCCTCGTCCAGCTGGAGCGCTTGCGCGAGGGAGTCGAGCACCGAGTCCGAAGCGCCGGTGAGATTCCCGCGCTCCAGCCGGATGTAGTAGTCCACGCTCATGCCCGCGAGCAGGGCGACCTCCTCGCGGCGGAGGCCGGCGACACGGCGGTTCCCGCCGTAGACCGGCAGCCCGGCCTGCTCGGGGGTGATCCGGGCCCGCCGGGTGCTCAGGAACTCGCGGACCTCGGCCGCCGGAGTCTTCCTGCCGGTGTCAGCCATGCTCGGGCCCCGGAGTTTCTGCGGTGGCAGCGAGGGCGGACATGCGGTGGCTCCTTCTGGTCGTCGTGTCCTGATCGTCGTGCTTCCTGTGCCGGTCTCCTCACGGTAGATCCGTCGGCAGGTGCCTGCGAGGTACTGCCATTACCTGGAAGAGCAGTGACTCCCACCTGCGGGCCGAGGCGCGGTTCCCTGGAGAGGGCGGAGGTCCCGGCCGACCGCGACCGGGCCCGCACCGGAGACCGATCTGTCCGAAGGAGCACCGTGCGCACAGCGCCTCTGCCGGGCACCGGCGACGTCCGCACCGGGCGTACAGCCGGCCCGGGCCGGCCATACCGAAAGGTTCGTGTGATGCAGACCCTCACCCTCAACAACGGCGTCGAGATGCCCGCCCTCGGACTCGGCGTCTTCCAGACCCCGCCGGACGAGACCCGGGCCGCCGTCACGGCCGCGCTCGACCTCGGCTACCGGCACATCGACACCGCCGCCGCGTACGGCAACGAACGCGAGGTCGGCCGGGCCATCCGCGAATCCGCCGTACCCCGCGAGGAGATCTTCGTCGAGACGAAGATCTGGATCAGCGACTACGGGTACGACGAGACCCTGCACGGCTTCGACAAGAGCGCCGCCAAGCTGGGCGTCGACCGCATCGACCTGCTCATCCTGCACCAGGCCCTCCCGTCGGACTTCGACAGGACCCTCGCCGCCTACCGCGCCCTGGAGAAGCTCCTGGCCGACGGCAGGGTCCGGGCCATCGGCGTCAGCAATTTCATGGTCGACCACCTGACCGCGCTGCTCGACGCCACCGCCGTCGTCCCCGCTGTCAACCAGCTGGAGATCCACCCCTACTTCCAGCAGGCCGCCGTCCTCGGCTTCGACGACCAGCACGGCATCCTCAACCAGGCGTGGTCCCCCATCGGCGGCATCACCTTCTACCCGGGCTACGGCGAGAACCGCAGCAGTGTCCTGGAGGACTCCGTCGTCACCGGCATCGCCGAGGCGCACGGCAAGAGTCCCGCCCAGGTGCTGCTCCGCTGGGGCCTGCAGCACGGCCGCTCCGTGATCCCCAAGTCGACCAAGCGCCGGCGCATCGCCGAGAACATCGACGTCTTCGACTTCGAGCTGACCGCAGACGAGCTGAAGGCCCTCGACGCCCTGGAGACCGGCCGCCGCGGCGGCCCCGAGCCGGAGAACGTCACCCTCGCCGCCTACGGCCGTGCCATCCCCGAAGCCTGACACCACCTTCAGCCCGCTCGTCCCCGGCCACGAGATCGTCGGCCGGGTGATCGTGTTCGGCTCCGAGGTCACCCGCCGCCAGGTCGACGACTGCCTCAAGGGCCACACCCTGGTCTTCGGCAGCCCCGACCCCGTCGAACCGGGCGCCCACACTCAGGGCGGCCACTCCGAGGCGATCGTCGCCCCCCTCCGCACTCCGACCCGCGGCATCCAGGTCAGGAAAGAACCGGAATGCATGATTCCGTGACAACTATCACAGCAGATCCGGCACCTAGGCGTGCCGGATAGTAGAGGCCGCTCTCACGACATATGGGATTTGTCCGTCCTGGGGCGCGCATGCGCCACGCCTGGATTCACGGCTCTCCGCCCGCGAGCCATCTTCATCCGTTCCGCGCGCACGCAGGGATCCTGACGGGGCGACAGAATTCCGCACAGACCCCGGGAAACGAACCAGCGCGCCCCACTCCCATGGCAAGGGCCGCCCGAGCCTACGAAGCGAGCTAGTACCGAGGCCCTTTGCGCTCCATGTGAAGACGTCCTAAGAATGACGACCCGCAGGACGACGCCGCAGCTCAGGAGCGGGTTACGCATGGGTAGACATCGTAAGAACACGCATTACCGGCGGATAGTCATCGCTGCCGTCGCCGTGGGCACCGTGGGCATACCGTCCGCCGCCATGGCCTGTACCAACTGGCCCGGCAGCGGCGGACAGCGGTCCGACAGCGCCGAGAGCAGCGCAGCGAAGGACTCGTGGACCACGACGGGCTGGTGGAACAACGCGAACTGGGGCCGCCCCTGGGACGCCGGCCAGACCGCCGAGCCCTCGCGGACGACATCGGCGACGCCGAGCGCCACGAAGACGCCGAGCGCCTCCGCGAGCGCCACGAAGACGCCGAGCGCCTCCGCGAGCGCCACGAAGGCACCGAGCGCCCCCAAGGCTTCTCACTCCCCTGCGAGCGCCGTGAAGACCACCGCGCCGAGGCCGAAGGCCACAGCGCCCTGGCACACCGTACGGACCACCGCTCCCAAGCCCAGCATCACCGCGTCGCCCAGCACCCCGAAGGCCACCACCACCGCTTCCGCGGCCCCCAAGCCGTCGAGCACCCCGAAGGCCACCGCCACGGCGTCCGGAGTCGTCGCTCGCATCCTGGAACTCGTCAATGCCGAGCGCAGCAAGGTCGGCTGTTCGGCCCTGACCCTGAACACGACCCTGTCCAAGGTCGCGCAGGCACACAGCGAGGACATGGCGCTTCACCAGAACATGTCGCACGTCGGGTCCGACGGCTCCTCCCCCGGAGACCGGCTCACCAGTGCCGGGTACACCTGGAGCGCCTACGGCGAGAACGTGGCCTACGGTTACGCCTCCCCCGAGCAGGTCATGGCAGGCTGGATGGCCAGCCCCGGCCACAAGGCCAACATCCTCAACTGCACGTTCAAGGAGATCGGCGTCGGTCTCGCACAGCCCAACAGCTACTGGACCCAGGACTTCGGCACCGCCCGTTGAGCGGGTGCCGCCTGCCGTCACCGCAGTTCTCCGCCGAGTCGCCTCCGACAGGCCCATGACCTGTCAGCGGCACGAGACGGCGTCCTCCCACGCCGAGGCGCGGGGGACGCCCCATGGCGAGAATCGCCGGCTCCTTGCCGGAGGGGACGCGGTCGAAGCGGGAGCGACGCTGGGCACGACAGGTGAACGCCGTGTCGTACACGAGCGCGCGGGAGTACACCGGGCGTTCGCCGAGCTGCCGGGAAGGAGCGACTTCGGCATCCGGCCGCACCTCGCCGCCCACCGACTCGACGCTCGGCATGCCGATCCACGCAACCTCGGCCAGGACCAGCTCGCGGATGCGCGGACGTAACGGTCCGCCAGATCGAGGAGACGAGTCGGCGTATCAACGGGGCTATAGGCTCGGCACGGAGACACCGAACACACTCCTCGTGCCGCCCCCGGGCGTCCCCGCCGGGCCGCTCCGCTTCACCGATCCTCAGTCACTGGCCGGCTCCCGGCGGGCATCCGCCACCGGCCGTGCACGCGGCGGGCGTTACGGCGGCAGCACGGCCCACAACGCCCGCAACGCACATCATGCGCACGCGCAAAATCGCAGGTCAGGAGCCCTTACCGACCGGCTCAAGGATCGCGACACACTCAACATGGTGCGTCATCGGAAAGATGTCACGTGGCCGACCGTTAGAAAAACATCCAGGTCAGGGCCCATTTTCCCGCACCGAAGACGGACTCCGAAACGGCTGGAGCGTCAAACGAGCGTCACGGTCGATCGAGCGCGTCACCTATGCATTTCAGGCCACCAGCCGCTGCCCGACCCGAAGGCGCTACGCAGAAGCCGGCAGGTGCGACCCAGCATTTGGCAGCAAGCCGGTGCGCCTTCCGCCACTGGGCGTTGACGCGTACGGCCAGGCTCGCGGGGCCCGACGATATGCCGCCGAAGACCTATCGCATTGCCCCCCTCGATTCCGCCAGACAGCAACGACGTCCGGTCGCAAACAGGCGAGTACGGCCCTATCGGGGCCAGTAAGCGGCAGGCCGAGGCGGGCGTGACCGGGATGCGCTGGGATGGACCGATTCACCGCAACCTGACAGTCAGTTGGGGCCGCCATGAGCGACACGGTCACGTCAGAGCCGACAGACGGGGCAGGAGCTGCCCAGCGGGCCCACCGCCGACGCGGTACCCCGAGCCGAACGAGCGAGCCCGGAGCGGCCGAGGACCGGTTCCGGGGACTGCTGGAAGCGGCTCCCGACGCGATGGTCATCGTGGACGACACCGGAACCATCAAGCTCGTCAACGCCCAGACCGAGACCCTCTTCGGCTACCACCGCGACGAACTCCTCGACCGTCCCGTCGAGATCCTCATCCCCGGCCGGTTCCGCGACCAGCACGCCACCCACCGCGACGACTACGCCACCACCCGTCAGGTGCGTCCCATGGGCGCCGGACTGGAACTGCACGGACTGCGCAAGGACGGCACCGAGTTCCCCGTCGAGATCAGCCTCAGCCCACTGGAAACCACCGACGGCCTCCTCGTCTCCGCCGCCGTACGCGACGTCAGCGAACGAAAGGCCGCCGAAGAAAGGTTCCGGGCGCTGCTGGAAGCGGCCCCCGACGCGATGGTCATCGTGGACGACACCGGAACCATCACCCTCGTCAACGCCCAGACCGAAGCCCTCTTCGGCTACCGGCGCGACGAACTCCTCGGCCGCCAGGTCGAGTTGCTGGTGCCCCAACGGTTCCAGGTCAACCACACCCGGCATCGCGACGGATACACCACCAACCGTCAGGTGCGTCCCATGGGCGCCGGACTGGAACTGCACGGACTGCGCAAGGACGGCACCGAGTTCCCCGTCGAGATCAGCCTCAGCCCACTGGAAACCACCGACGGCCTCCTCGTCTCCGCCGCCGTACGCGACGTCAGCGAACGAAAAGCCGCCGAGGCGCGGATCACCGAGCTCGCCGCGCTGGTGGAGTCCTCCCAGGACGCGATCCTCGCCAAGACCCTCGACGGCCGCATCACCTACTGGAACACCGCCGCCCAGCGCCTGTACGGCTACTCGGCCGAGGAAGCCATCGGGCAGCACGTGTCCATGCTGGCACCGCCGGAACGCAAGGACGAGATCACCCACTTGCTGGAGCGGCTGAGACAGGACGAGAAGATCGAGCATTTCGAAACCCTCCGGGTCACCAGTACCGGCGCCCTGCTCGATGTCGATGTCACCCTGTGGCCGACCCGGGACACCTCCGGAACCGTCATCGGCGCCTGCGCCATCGTCCGCGACATCAGCGACCGAAAGCGCGCGGAGGCCGAACTCACCGAGTTGTACCGGCAGCAGCAGCACATCGCCCTCACCCTGCAGCGCAGCCTCATGGGCACCCCGCCCGCCATCCCCGGCCTGGCCGCCGCCAGCCGCTACCGGCCCGCCACCCAGGGCGCCGGCGTGGGCGGCGACTGGTTCGACCTCATCCCGCTCGGCGCCGGCCGGGTCGGGGTCCTCATCGGCGACGTGATGGGCCGCGGTCTGGAGGCGGCGTCCGTCATGGGCCAGCTGCGCTCCGCCGCCCACGCCCTGGCCAAGACCGCCATGCAGCCCCGCCAGCTGATGCAGGCCCTGGACGCGGTCGTCGCCGACCTCGACGTCCCCGACCAGCTCGTCACCTGCTGCTACCTCGTCATCGCTCCGGACTCCGGATCCGTCACCGTGTGCTCCGCCGGTCATCTGCCCACCCTCGTCACCGATCCCGAAGGCGGCTGCCGCAGACTTCCCGCGCCGGTGAACGCGCCTCTCGGCGTCGGCGACATCCTCTACCAGCAGTCCAGCTCGGCCATCCCGCCCGGCGCCACGCTCGTGCTGTACACCGACGGAATGGTCGAGACTCCCGGCAGTGACATCGAGCACCAGATCGACAAACTCACCGCAGCCCTCGACGACGCCTTCACCCACACCAGCAGCCTCGACGCCGCTGCCGACCACGTCCTCACCGCGCTGCTGCCCGATGCCGAGGGCCACGACGACGACGTCACCCTGCTACTGACCCAGATCCCCGCCGCCCCGCTGGACACCGCCCGTACAGAACTGCCGGCCACCGCCTCCGCGGTGTCCGCGGGCCGTTCCTTCGTGGTCGAGACCCTTGCCACCTGGGACTGCACCGAACGGACCGACGACGCGCGACTGCTGGTCTCCGAGATCCTCACCAACGCCGTCCAACACGCGGAAGGTCCTGTCGTCCTCCGCCTCCGCCGCAGCGCCTCCGAGTTCGCCGTCGAGATCAGCGACCTCAGCCCACACCTGCCCCAACCGCGTCTGGCCGCCCACGACGACGAATCCGGGCGCGGTCTCGTCCTCGTCGACACCCTCGCCGACACCTGGGGCGTCCGCCCCGACGAACGCGGGAAGACCACCTGGTTCACCCTCAGGCTGTGACCGGCAGGACCCCCAGCGTCTGGCGCCTGCACGGCCGGCTTCGGCAGCGGGCTACAGCATCTGGGCGGCCGCTGCGGCCAGGCGCGCGAGCACAGGACGCGGCTCGTCCGTCCACGGCACCCGGTTCATGCCGGTGGATGGAGACGAAACCGGCGCTCTGCGTCCTCTGGCCTGTCTACGACGGCACGCCGATACCCGCCGCCTCGGGAGGACCCAGTGGGCGTCGCCCTCGCATCCGCGACAGATTCAAGCACTACACCGCACTCCACACGGTGTACCCGCCCAGCACTCCGAAGGAGGTCGAACAGACCTATCAGATCCACGAAGGCGCAGGTCAGAGGCCCCTCGCTACAGGTTCCAGGATCGCCACGCACTCCACATGATGCGTCATCGGAAAGATGTCGGCCTGAGCGGATCCCAGAAAAGCCCTGTTCAGAGCCATTTTCTCGACTCATCACCCTTCATGCAGACACCCGGAGCGTCAAACGAGCGTCAAGGCCGAGAGTCCGTCCTGCCCAGGGCTGAGCAGACTGCAGCAACCAGTTCACCGGGGATCCGCCCCCGCTCCGGACGTCAGCTCGCACATCATGCCCCTCGCAACGTCTCCGGCCGCCATAATGGAGTCATGCCCTCCAGCACACAGCACCCCGCACCCGCCCCGAGGGACATCTCGGGCGCGGACGCCGAGGACCTCGCGCTGTACCGGGAGAAGTTCCGCCGCCGTCTGCCGGAGTCGCTGGACGAGCTGCACGGGCCGACCCGCGGTGTCGTGGATCTGCCGCTGCACATGGCCTGGTCCGGGATGACCTCATACGACCTGGGCAAGCCGCGCCAGCGTATGGGCTTGTACCGCACCGTCCTGCACGAGGGCCTGCACGACGACCTGCCCCGCTACCTCAACCAGGACCTGCTCCTCCAGCTGTGGCCGGTGCTGCGCACCCTCGTCGGCCGCACCGTGCGCGCCGTATGGGAAGACGCTTTCCCCCAGCTCGCCTCCCGCACCCGGGCAGCCGCGTGACGGACATGCCGGAGCTGCACACGCGGCTCCTGGCGGATGTGATCGCGCTCGGCTCCCCGTATCCCCTGGTCCTCACCGGTGGATATGCCGTGCGGGCGCACCGCCTCGTGAACCGCCCCAGCCAGGACCTCGACGTCGCCACCGAGAACCCGGCGCCCATGGCCGACATCGCGACCACGCTCCGCGCCGGCCTGGAAGCCCGCGGCTGGAAGGTGCACGCGCTGGAGACCGCCCCGCTGTCCGCCCGCTTCACCGTGACCGACCCGGCCACCGGGCAGGAATGCGAAGTCGACATCCTCAAGGAGATCTTCTGGCGGCCGATCGCCCAGAGCCCGTACGGGCCCGTCCTCGCGGAGGAGGACGTGATCGGGACCAAGGTCCGCGCGCTCGCCGACCGCGGAGCGCCCCGCGATCTGATCGACGTGTTCGCGGCCTCCCGCCACTGGACCAATGCCGAGCTTGAGGAGTTCGGCCGCCGCCACGCCCGCGGTCGCTTCGAGCGCGAGGATCTGCAGTCGAACCTCACGGGCGCCGAATGGACAGACGACGAAGCCTTCGCCGCCTATGGGCTCGATGACGCCACCATCACCGCTCTCCGCTCCTGGGCCGTGGAGTGGGCCGACGACCTCGCGACCCGTCTCCTCGAAGAGGCCGATAATCCGGACATCGACTGATCACGCCGGACTGGGGCATCTCCACCACTCTGACCTCCCTCACCCCCTGCGACGGCTTCACCGGCGGCGGCGCCGCACCCAACGACCCCTGCACCAGCACCGTCGACGGCAACCGCACCGACGTCAACGGCTGGCTCGACGACATGGACCTCGGCAGCCCCTGGTCCCCCCACCGGTCTACTACGCCGACTTCGACACCACCCTCGCCGTACCCGACACCAGCAAGGGCGAGGACAAACTTTCCACGGCCGCGGACACCGGCGACCACGTCAACCTCACCAACTCCGGATACGCCGCCGAAACCCTCGCCATCCTCTCCCCCACGACACCTGGGCCCTCAACGACGGCGACGGATTCACCATCGCCAACGACACCGCCCCCACCGACACCCCCTACACCGTCAACGACACCACCGGCGTCGGCAGCAACACCGTCGCCCTCAACGGCACCACCACCTGGACCAACGACCCCACGCCCGTGGGGAAACCCTCGCCTTCGACAGCACCACCGGCTACGCCGCCGGCAGCGGCCAGGCGCTCAACACCACCGGCAGCTACTCCGTCGCCGCGTGGGTGCAACTCTCCTCACTGCCCAACCGCAGCGCCACCGTCGCCGCCCAGGACGGCACCGAGAGCAGCCCCCTACTACCTCCCATACGACTGCACAGACACCAGTAGCCCACAGTGGGCCTTCACCTTTGCCAACACCGACACAGCCAACCCGGACCTCACAGCCGGCGACTCGACAACAGCAGCCACCGCCAACACCTGGACCCACCTGGTCGGCACCTACGACGCCACCACGAAAACCGCCCAGCTCTACCTCAACGGCAGCCTCGCCGCCACCGCCACAGGTGTCACCTCCTGGAACGCCGCCAACGCCTTCACCATCGGCCGCAGCCTCCACAACGGCACCAACAACGACTTCTTCCCCGGCCTGATTAGCACCGTCCAGGCATGGAACTACGCACTCACCCCCAAACCAGGTCACCGCCCTCTACCATCAAATCCCCTGGCCCCTCCCGCCACGGGTGCCCCGAGCCGACAGCCAGGAGCACCCACGGCAACGAGCCACATGGGCCACAAGTCCTGCTGAGCCCGCTGCTCGTCCTGCCCGACCTGGAGGCCGCCATCCGGAGTCGGCATCTCCGGAAGCCGGTTCAAGAGGCCGATCGCCCGCACGTCGCCACCAGCGAGCTGCCACCAGCTCACTTCATCCGAAATGCCACGTAAACCTGCAAGACGGCGTTCCAGAGCATCCGGCGAGAGGTCACGAGATTGTCACGCACTTCAGGTGATGCCTCATCACCCTCGCGTCGGCGACAGGTTCAAGCAGTACATCGCACTCCACAGTCCACCCGCTCGGCGGTCCAAGGAGGACGAGGAAACCTATCGAATCCCTGAACGCACCGGTCAGACGGTTTTCGCCACAGGCTCCAGGATCACGACGCTCTCCACGTGCGAGGTTATCGGAACCGTGTACGACTCCATGCCGCCAAAGAAGCCGCAGGTCAAACGATACTTATGGCCTCTCCACCGTGAAATTTCGGGGCTGGAGCGTTAAATGAGCGTCACGCGAGCCTGCCACACCACCCACAAAGTGAGGCTCTTCAGCACTGACGCTCCAGGGTGAGGACGGCGGCAGTGATTGACGTATTCAATTCGGGCTGTACCGGGCTTTGCGGAAGATGCGCCAGGACTTCAGGCCGGCCACGCCTCGCTCCACCGGTGCCAGTGCTGCGGAGAGTGCGCGGTTGACCGGGAGCTCTGGGTTCGCGGCCGGGTGGGCGCCTGACCGGTGGTAATCGATGACCCGACGGCCGTCGTGTAGGCGGGGGCAGTACCAAGGGCGATGCCAAAGCCGGCCGCGATCTGCGCGCCGGGGCAGGTACATCATCGTCGGCGGGCGACCAGGATCCTTCGGGCATGACCACTTCGTGGGAATCGAAATCGGCTGACCTCCAGCCGCTTTTGAAGGCCAGCGACGGCGGGATGCCGGCTGCCCTGCGTTCAGAGGTCGTCGCCAGTGGCGGCCTGGCGGAGCCTCCGGGGTGTCGGAACGGCCAAGGGCCACGGCGAGGAAGCGCCCGATGGTTGGTGGCGACTGCCGCCTTGTGGCCCTGACGCTGTCCCAACTCGGTTCCGAGGAAGCCAGCACGGATTATTCAGGAGCGTACCTGAACCGTGTTGGTGTTCTGGTCGGGCACACGGACCTGGCGTGCAGTGCGACGCGGCGACAAGGGCATTTTATTACTGTCCGGGTCGGCTGATTCGTGCTGCACCTCGGTGAATCTGCGGGCCGAGCCAGCGCGGACGACTTCGGGCATACGCTCGTTGGGTCGGAAGTACGCCATCTCCCAGACCCCGTCAGAGATCCATAGATTCCAGGTCTTGAGCAGCAGCCCCAACTGAAGTGAGCTGACAGTGTTGCCGCGCCGTGGGCGAGCCGGATGCTGAAAGTATCGGCGGACGACCCATCTGGGGTCGGCTGTGTCCAGGTGGGCTCCGGACACCAGTCCTCGGAAGAAGTCGTCTGCCTGCGAGGTGCTCCCGCCGTCCCGGTGGACCAGGTACGCGCATGCCAGTGATGCTGCGGGGGCGGAGTACACGCCGCTCTTCAGGGCGGTCATCAGTGGCAGGAAGTCCGGAAGGTCGAGGTACTCCGACTGGAAGAACCGTACGATCTCGGCATTGGTGTAGACGACCGACCGCCACGCGGGCCAGGCAACGTTCTTGCGTTCGGCGTCGTAGAGTCGCAGCAGCCGGACGGTCGAGGAGATGTCCTTGCGGTGCCGCTCGACGCCCACCAGGGACAGTGCGGTGGCGGCGGAGCGCGCCTTGCCGCAGTCCATAGTGGTGGCCGTCTGGTGTGGAAGGTCTCGGGCGATAAGGAAGCTGCGGGGCGTCTTGCTGATGATTACCGCTTCAAGGCGGTGCTGTCCCTGGATTGCGGCTCCATGACCGCACAGAGAGAGGACGTCGGGGTTGTAGTCGTCCCAGCGTCCGTTGCACATGTCACGAGCAAGTCGCCGGGCGTGAGAGGAATCCAGCTTGCGCGGATTGCAGCCGTGCAAGCGGGTCTTCTCAAGGATTTCGGCCGCCGCAGCAGGGGTGATGATCTCACGCACCGGCAAGGGGAGCGGTGCAGAGGAAGACATGCTCTCGTCGTTCATGTCAGACTCCGATGGATACGAGACAGGGGCGATTGAGTGGCGTTTCCGTAGCGATGGTTCGTGTCTGCGTCATCAGGAGCGGGCTCACGTCGCCGGAGCAGGTGACCTTGCTTTGCCGGAGGTGAGCCCAGCACGGTGAGTAATGCCCGCCATCGCCGACGGCTCGGCTTCCTTTTCTGGATCGAAAATAGGGCACGGTTGACGGCGAGGTGGGCGGTGCACCGTCAACTCGGCACGGTGTTCAGTGGCCCGTGACGTCAATCCGTATGTTCGTGGAAGAATCCGATGGCTGCACCGAACGCGAAGACTCCTGCGGTCAGCCCGGCCATTTGATCGCTACTTGCGGACGCCGCGATGTAGCCCACACTGTTGGCAAGGGTGACCGCTGCGCACAATACGAGGAGGGTGCGCTGTCTGAACAATGAATCGTTCCGGCCTGCTCTGGGAGGAGCGCTCTCGGGAGGCTGAACGTGCGAAGAGACATCACAGAGCGGTGAAATTGCGTCCGGTTGAGGGACGGCATCACCGGGGGGCCTGCGCCAGCGTGAAGTGGCTCTGATTCTGGGAGAGTGACTCATGACCGTGTTTCTCCTTCATTGGGCACACGGGATTGTGGTGGGAGCCCTCTCGCGAAGGGCTCCCACCTTTATATGATCAGTCACACCATCGAAGATCAATGTCTGTCGCGCGAATCGATGTCGTGGCGCGACCACGTGAAACCGGGTGGCGCAACGGGGCGCGTTGGATGTGACCATTCGCTCAATGATTCGGATCTACGACGGAGACGCGTGACCGCGGCTTGTCGACAGCCCTGTCAAAAGACGTTCTGCTTGGACCAGCGCGTTCCTGCCCGGTTCGACGAGCATTGGGCTCCACCGACGTCCCGCCGTCCTCGGCATGGAGCAGCGTCACCGCGAATCCACTCCTCGCTGCGCGGTCCGCTGCACGGGTGACGCCGTGACAGCAGTCCGTTGCGCCTGCTGGTCGCAGCGGCACTCCGCGGTGGCTTCGCCTCAGGAGGCGCCCAAGCATGCCGACCGGCTCTAGGGGGCAGAGCCAAAGGCTCCTGACGCTCGTCCACGTCGATGTCCGAGCCGGCATACACGTCCGAAGCTCGGCGGGGCATGGCATTGCGTGACCGCCCGCCAAAGCCTTGGGCTCCAGCGGTGCTCGTTGAAGAGGTCGGGCAGGGCAAGCGGCCCAACGCCATCGCCTTGTCCGGGATGCGCCTCTCATACGGGGAAACCCTCTTCTAGGGGCAGGTGCATCATCCCCATCGTCTGTCCAGGAACGCTGACTCGGTCTGCAGCTCGGCGGCGTGGAACGACGGGTCCGTCCTCGCTCGGATTCCTGAAGGCTTGCTGCGCTTGTACAGCACATGACGCATTGACGATGTCAGGCATGCGCTGTGTCGCGCGAAAGTTGGCGATCTCCCAGGTCTCACCGGTGACCCAGAAGTTCCACGTCTTCAGGAGCAGTCCCAGGTGAAGGGCGCTGGTGATGTTGCCGCGTCGTGGCCGGGCCGGGCTGTGGAAGTACCGGCGAGTGATCCACCTAGGATCGGCTGTGTCCAGGTGGGCTCCGGAGATCAGGCCCTGGAAGAAGTCGTCCGCGTGCGAGATGCTCCCGCCGTCCCGATGGACCAGGTACGCGCATGCCAGTGATGCTGCGGGGGCGGAGTACACGCCGTTCTTCACTGCGGTCATTAGCGGCAGAAAGACCGGCAGGTCGGAATACTTGAATTGGAAGAACCGTACGATCTCTGCATTGGTATAGACGACCGACCGCCACGCGGGCCAGGCAACGTTCTTGCGTTCGACGTCGTAGTTCTGCAGCAGCCGGATGGTCGAAGAGATGTCCTTGCGATGCCCATCGACGCCCACTAGGGACAACGCGGTCGCAGCCGATCGAGCCTTGCCACAGTCCATCGTTGTCGCCGCACCATGTGGCACGTCTCGGGCGACAAGGAAGCTGCGGGGCGCCTTGCTGATGATTACCGCTTCAAGGCGGTGCTGTCCCTGGATTGCGGCTCCATGACCGCACAGAGAGAGGACGTCGGGGTTGTAGTCGTCCCAGCGTCCGTTGCACATGTCACGAGCAAGTCGCCGGGCGTGAGAGGAATCCAGCTTGCGCGGATTGCAGCCGTGCAAGCGGGTCTTCTCAAGGATTTCGGCCGCCGCAGCAGGGGTGACGACCTCGCGTACGAGATCAGGCAGCGCTACGGTAGCGGGCGCGGCGTCTTCGATCACGGTCAACTCCGGTTGCGTGCTGAATGCGGGGCGAGCCGGAGTGGTTCACCGTGCGGACTTCTATGAGCGTTCGGGTGACCGTTCTCCGAATTAGCGTCACTTGGCGCGGTGACCTGAAGCGCGGGCAGTGACGCGGCGGCGATTTATCACATCGGGCAGCTTCATCGCCCGTAAATGCCTAGTTCATCGGGTAGGCGATACGTTGTCGCAATAGTGGCGGATGACGCACTGTCAGTCGCTGATGACACGCATACTCAGGTTGAACTCGTAGAGCCTGCTGGGTCGTGACGGTTCATGGTCCCTGCGATACGACGGGATCATGCGGTACGCACGGAGGGGCGGGTATACGCCCGTCGAGGAGGAGAAGCGGAAGTTGCTGAGGCTGGAGGCGGCCGAGCGGTTCGAGCACGGCGATGAGGCCACCGTGATCGCGGCCGATCTGCGGGTCACGGAGCGGACGGTGCGGCGGTGGCGCAAGGCGTGGCGCGAGGGCGGGATCGCGGCGCTGACGTCGACGGGGCCGGTGTCACGCGAGCGGCAGTCGGTGCGAGAGTGGGACCGGCTGGAGGCGGAGCTGAAGCGGGGGCCGCTGACACACGGTTTCAGTGACGACCAGCGGTGGACGCTGGGCCGGATCAAGACCTTGACCGGCAGGCTGTTCCACAAGGGCTATACGTTCAGGAGGTGGCCAAGCTGCTGAAGCGGCATGGCTGGTCCTGCCAGGCCCCGGTGCGTCATGCGGTCGAGTTTGACGAGGAGGCCATCGAGATGTGGAAGGACGAGGTGTGGCCGCGGTTAAAAGGACAGCGGCTGACCTGGGCGCCTACATCTGCTCCGAGGACGAGGCGGGCCAGGGACTGAGGCCGCCGAAAGGCCGCACCTGGGCACTGCGCGGAGCACGCCCGGTGGTGCGGGTGCGAGGCCGGGGAAACGGCTGTGTCAACATCGCCGGCGCCGTCTGATACCGGCCCGGCAGCCGCCCGCACTTCCTTCTACCGGCTGCACGTCGGCCACGGCCGCGGGGGCGAGCCGAAGACGTTCGCTCGGCACGAGTACCGCGATCTGATCATCACCGCACACCAGCAGCTCAACGCCCCGCTCGTGTGGTGCTGGGACAACCTCAACGCCCATCTCGCCAAGGAAGTCATCGCCTTCGCCGAAGAGCACGTGGACTGGTTACGGATCTTCCAAATGCCGTCATACGCACCAGAGCTGAACCCCTCGGAAGGTGTGTGGTCACTCCTCAACCACGCTATCGCCAACTTCGTGGCCACCGATCCCAGCGGCCTCGTCCGTCTCGTCAAAAGCAAGCTGAAGAAGATCCAGTTCAGAGCCCACCTGATCGACGGCTGCCTCGCCGGGACCGGCCTGACCATCCAACCCTGACGATCGCTCGGGCAGGCTCTACGAGTTCCAGGGCACCGACGGCGCCGTCCGGGTGCCCCTCCGCAGCCAATGGGAGCGACTCTTCGCAGGTCAGCAGGCCGTCAACCGATGCCACGCGCGCATCTGAGTGCTGGGCGAGCATGCCATGGCACCTTGAAGGGCTGGCATCTTGCTGCGGAAACTCCGCTGCAGCTCGTCCCGCATCACCATGCCTCGTCCAAGCCGTCCTCACTCTGCACCTGACCTGCTCAAACTGAGGTTGGAAAAGTCTCAGGGTCTCGGCGCTGCACTGGGGTGCCGGTTGCTCGACGACGCCCGACGGCTCGGGGCTTGCCTGGAATCAACACGTCGATTTGTTCTTGCTTTTGTCGGGGCCGAGGAACCTGGCGATGTCTTCCCGCATGCGGAAACGGGCTGTTGATGCGGGTAGGTGAATACCGTGGGCTTCCAGGAGCGGGCGGACGTCTTTCACTGCGCGGCTGATGGTCATGGCGGTGGTGTTGAAGAGCTGGCCCAGGAGGTCCATGGTCGCGAGTTCTCGCAGGAGGAGCACGGTGACCAGGACCCGGTCGGCTGAGGTGAGCTTGGCTTTGGCACCTGTGCCAGGGGCCACCAGGCGCTCGTGGCCTCGACGTGTGCGGAGCACTTGCTCGCGTTGGACATCCATCGTTGGAGTCAACGGGTCGATGAGCTCGCTGAGCTGCCGGCGGGTCATCCCGGTCAGTTCCGGGTCCTGGAGCGAACGCCGCATGAGGCGAGTCGGCCTGTCCGCCAGGGCTTCGTCCGGTGTGCTGCCGGTGGTCGCATCGTCCATCGGACGCTGAGGGTGGAGAGTGTAGTTCCAGTCGCCGTGGAAGCGATGGCGGGTGATGGGCAGGGAGGCAATCTCGTCGTCGCTGACGCGGATGCCGGTGGGGTACTCACCGCTGTCGAGTTCGGCATGCACGGTGAGGCCGGTGCGGCTGGTGGTCGCGGCGGTGGTCTGGAGCATGACTTCACGGCTGGTCAGGGGCCTGCCGAGCCAGTTCATGGTGATGTGGAAGAACAGCCGGTGCTCGATCTTGTTCCACTTCGATGTGCCGGGCGGCAGGTGACACACCGTAATCTCGAGGCCGGTCTCGGCAGCGAGATCGGCGAGTTGGGTCTTCCAGCCGCGGGGTGCGGTAGCCGTTGGATCCCCCGCCGTCGGCAGTGATCGGCAGTCGGCGGGCGCGGGGCTAGTCGTGTCGGCCGCGGGCCTGCCACCAGCGACGGAGTGAACGTGCAGGTAGTGGCCGATCCGGCGGAAAGCTGCTGCAGCTCTCGCCCGCACTGCCCGGCCGCACCCACCGGATCATCTGCATCTGCGAGCGCCAGGGCGCGCCCGTGCTCGCCTACCGCGCCTGCCTGGGCGCCGGTCCATGAGTGACCACCGGTCAGGCGCCCACCCGGCCGCGAACCCAGCGTTCTCGGTCAACCGCGCACTCTCCGCAGCACTCGCACCGGTGGAGCGAGGCGTGGCCAGCCTGAAGTCCTGGCGCATCTTTCGTAAAGCCCGGTACAGCCCGAACCAAATGTCGTAAATCACTGCCGCCGTCCTCACCCTGGAGCGTCAGCGCTGAAGAACCTCAGTGTTAGCACGGCGCCCAGGACCCGCTTTCGGGGGATTCTTAGGCCGGGGTCCAGTCGTATCGGCGGGGCGCCGGGGGGTGTCGGTCAGCTCTCCTTCGGGACGCAGTTTCGGCGCCGAGCGGACTCGCTGCTCCGCCTCTCGAAGGCATACAAATTAATCCGCTGAACGAACGGATCCCAAGCGAACGGGATCAGCCTGCCCGGCGGAATGCATGGAACCAGCACCGCTTACGGTGGCGATGACCGGTACATCGATGTTGTCCTGCGCAACTTCCTCGACGAACGGGCCGGCAATGGAGACGGGTGGCGGACGGTACTCGCGCTGACGCGTTGAACCGCAGGAAGAGGCGCACGGCGAGCCAGGTGGTGCGTTTGTTGCTGTCGATCAACGCACGATTTCGGGCGACAGCGTGCAGCCGTCTGCTCGTGCAGCGTGGGATACAACTCGACTCCGAATGTGTTCGTCCGGGGTCGCTCGATCGCCGACACCAGAAGGCTCATGCCACGAACGCTGTACTCGGTACCGTTGACCGTGCGCGCGATGGCCAGGATCTCGTCGATCTGGACGTAAGGCACGTCGACAATTTCAGGTAGTCCAGGGTCTCCGCATCGCTGTCCATGAGTTCGGCCAAGACGTCCTCAACCTTCAACTCGGCCCGGTTCGGAGCGTCACGTGATGGCCTCAACGACAAGTCCCTGCCTGCTGCGGCCCTCACGACGAGCCCGCTCGGTGAGCTTCGTATCAAGGTCGTCGGAGAGCCGGAGTGTCATCGCCATGCAGGAGCGATACGAGGTCGGTATCAGAGTGGCGCGGTCGAGCCACGTTCTCAGCTCCAAGGAACGTGGGCCGGGTGGTCGCTCGCACCGCCACTGCAGAGCATCAGAGACGTCCGCTTCGAGCGTCAGCCGAGCGTCAAGAATCTCCGAAAGAACCTCCGAAGGCGTCGCCGATACAAACGCATCGCTCACGAATCCGCAGTTCAGGGGTCTCAAAAATCGATCCGCCCGCTCGAACCGCTCCCAGGAGGGAAACAGGTCCAGCAACCCACCCGCACAGTAAAATCGCAGGTCAGACGCCCTTGGCCGCTGGCTCCAGAATCGCCACGCACTCCACATGATGCGTCATCGGAAACAGGTCGAACGCCCGCAGTGTCCGTACCCGGTACCCCCCGTCCCGGAAGTACGCCAGGTCGCGGGCCAGGGCCGCCGGGTCGCAGGCCACGTAGGCGATGCGGCGGGCGCCCAGGGATGACAGGTGCTCGACCGTCCTGCGGCCCGCTCCCGCGCGCGGGGGGTCGAGGACGATGAGGTCCACCTCCGTGATGCCGGTGCGCGGGAGGACCGACTCGACCTTGCCCTGCTCGACGCGGACCCGGGGGAAGTCGGCGAGGTTGTGGCGGGCGTCCTCCACCGCGCGCTTGCCGGACTCGATACCGAGGACCGCGCCCTTCTCGCCGAGGCGGTCGGCGAGGGCGCCGGCGAAGAGACCCACTCCGCAGTAGAGGTCCAGCGCCATCTCGCCCTTGCGCGGGAGGAGGCCCTGCATGACCGCCGTGACCAAGGTGTCCGCCGCCTTCGGGTGGACCTGCCAGAAGCCGCCGCTGCCGACCCGGTGGGTGCGGCCGTCGGCGCGTTCGCGGACGAAGGCGCGGCCGTGGACGCGGTGGATGCCCCCGTCGTGCTCGTCGACGCGCATCACCGAGACGGGCTTGTCGAGTTCGACCAGGGGGAGACGGGCGCCCGGGCGCGGCTCCAGGATGACCATGCGGTCCTGGGAGCCCGTCGCGGCGATCGCCTCCACCGCGGCCATGCCCGACCAGTCCCGCTCCTCGATGCCCAGTTCGCTGACGCCGGGCGCCGCGATCATGCAGTGCTCGATTGGCTCCACCTCGTGCGAGCGGTGCCGGCGCAGTCCCGCGTTGCCGTCGGCGTCGACGGCGTACTGCACCCGGGTCCGCCACTGCGGCACCTCGCCCGCCGGCAGCTTGTCGCCCTCGGCGGGCATCACCGTGCCGTCCCAGCCGACGTCCTCCGGCGTGAGACCGGCCAGCCGCTGCAGCTGTTCGGCGATCACCTCGCCCTTCATCCTGCGCTGGGCTCCCGGCTTCGCGTGCTGCCAGTCGCAGCCGCCGCAGCGACCGGGGCCGGCGTAGGGACAAGGGGCCGGCACGCGGTCCTTGGACGCGTCCAGGATGTCCACCGCGTCCGCGCGCAGGAAGCGGGCCCCCTCCTCGCCCTCGGTCACCCGGGCCACGACCCGCTCACCGGGCAGCGTGTGCCGGACGAACAGCACCTGGCCCTCGGCGGTCCTGGCGATGCAGTGCCCGCCGTGCGCGACCGGGCCGACCTCGACCTCGTACTCCGTCCCCACCAGCGACTTCTTCGGTTCTGCCTGCATGGCGGGGTGACTCCAGATCAAGGGGGAGGGAAACGGCCCGGGCGAGGGCCGACGACAGCCCACCAGTCTACGTGGTCGCCGAGCCGCCGCCTGCCGCGTCTGTACGGGGAGGGAGAGCCGTCTGCGGGGAGGGACGGCCGCCTCCGCCCCCGCCCGTCCCCCACGACCACGCCCACGCGGCCACCGGTGCTCCCCCGCCCCGGTCAGCCCCCGCTGTGCTCCTTGGGCCGGTGCTCCGCCGGACCGCGCCGGACCGCGCCGGGCGCGTTCCACTCCTGGCGCTTGCGGGCCCGGTTCCTGGCCACCTCCGAGGAGGCCAGCTGGTAGGGCACGGACGTCACCATCACGCCGGGCGTGAACAGCAGCCGGCCCTTGAGCCGCAGCGCGCTCTGGTTGTGCAGCAGGTGCTCGTACCAGTGGCCGACGACGTACTCCGGGATGATCACGGAGACCGCGTCCCGCGGCGACTGGGCGCGCAGGCCCTTGACGTACTCGATGATCGGCCGGGTGATCTCGCGGTACGGCGAGTCGAGGACCTTCAGCGGTACGTCTATCCCGCGCCGCTCCCACTCCTCGCGCAGCGCCTTCGTCTCGGCCGGGTCGACGTTGACGGTGAGCGCCTCCAGGGTGTCCGAGCGCATCAGCTTGGCGTAGGCCAGGGCGCGCAGGGTGGGGCGGTGGATCTTGGAGATGAGGACGAGCGAGTGGACGCGGGACGGGCGGACCAGGTCGTCGTCCGGCTCCTCGGGGGCCGAGATCTCCTCGGAGACGCGGTCGTAGTGCTTACGGATCGCGGTCATCGTGGCGTAGAAGATGCACATGCCGAGCAGCGCCACCCAGGCGCCGTGGGTGAACTTCGTGACCAGGACGACGACCAGCACCAGACCGGTGAAGAACGCGCCGAACGCGTTGATCGCGCGGGAGCGGATCATGTGGCTGCGCTTGGCCGGGTCGTTCTCGGTGGCCAGGTGGCGGTTCCAGTGCCGGACCATGCCGGTCTGGCTGAGCGTGAAGGACACGAACACGCCGACGATGTACAGCTGGATGAGGCGGGTCGAGTCGGCGCCGTAGATGACCGTCAGCAGGGCGGCGGCGCCGGCAAGCAGCACGATGCCGTTGGAGAAGGCCAGCCGGTCGCCGCGGGTGTGCAGCTGGCGCGGCAGGTAGCGGTCCTGGGCGAGGATCGAGCCGAGCAGCGGGAAGCCGTTGTACGCGGTGTTCGCGGCCAGGAAGAGGACGAGGGCGGTGGCCGCGGCGAGCACGATGAACAGGAAGCTGCCCTTGCCGAAGACCGCCTCGGCGACCTGGGAGATCACCGGGTTCTGGACGTAGCCGGAGCCGATCGCGACGCCGTTGTGGAGCAGGTCGGTGGCCGGGTTCTCGGCCATGCGGACCTTGGTGACCATGGCCAGCGCGATGATGCCGCAGAACATGGTGACCGCCAGCAGACCCATCGCGGCCAGCGTGCTCGCCGCGTTCTTCGACTTGGGCTTGCGGAAGGCCGGGACGCCGTTGGAGATCGCCTCGACACCGGTGAGCGCCGCACAGCCGGAGGAGAAGGCGCGCAGCAGGAGGAAGACCAGGGCGAAGCCCGCCAGACCCTGGTGTTCGGCCTTGATGTGGTAGCCGGCGGTCGGGGCGCGCATCGTGTCGCCGAGGACCAGGCCCCGGAACGCACCCCACGCGATCATGATGAAGACGCCGCCGACGAACACGTACGTCGGGATCGCGAAGAGCTTGCCGGACTCCTTCACGCCGCGCAGGTTCATCAGCGTCAGCAGCACTATCACGGTGACCGCGCACAGCACCTTGTGCTCGACGACGAAGGGGACCGCGGAGCCGAGGTTCTCGATGCCGGAGGCGATGGAGACGGCGACGGTCAGGACGTAGTCGACGAGCAGCGCGCTGGCGACGGTCAGGCCGGCCTTGGGGCCGAGGTTGGTGGTGGCGACCTCGTAGTCGCCGCCGCCGCTCGGGTAGGCGTGGACGTTCTGCCGGTAGGAGGCGACCACCGTGAACATCAGCACGACGACCGCGACGGCGATCCAGGGGCTGAAGTGGTACGCCGACACGCCCGCGATGGACAGGACCAGCAGGACCTCCCCCGGCGCGTAGGCGACGGAGGACAGCGGGTCGGAGGCGAAGACGGGGAGCGCGATGCGCTTCGGCAGGAGCGTTTCACCCAGTCTGTCGCTGCGCAGTGCGCGCCCGATCAGGATCCGTTTGGGCACGTCGGTCAGTTTGGACACGAGAGAGGATCGTAGGCCTTCCACCTGGCAGGTCTCCAGCCGCAGTACCGGATCTGCCTCCCGAGTGAAAAAGGAGACGGCTGGAACTGCGGATTCCGCAGCCTACGTCCGATCCGTGCCTAGATGACAGATCCCGGCTGTCTTCGCACTTCGGAGGTCCCATGCCCGCGACCGCAGAGCTGATCGGTGCCACGCTCGCCCTCGTCGGCCTCGGAATCCTCACCGCCTGGAGCGTGCGCAGCATCACTCGACGATGAGCCTCGCACAGGGGTGCCCGGCCGGGACGGTGCGTGTGTAGCTTGGGCCACGGTCTGAGACCCTGATGGGGCTGAGCAGTAACTTTGGGACACCGGAAGGACGGTCGTGCACATCGTCATCATGGGCTGCGGCAGAGTGGGTTCCGCTCTCGCCCAGACCCTGGAGCAACAGGGGCACACGGTCGCCGTGATCGACCAGGACCCCACCGCCTTCCGCAGGCTGGGCCCGGGATTCGGCGGCCGCCGGGTCACCGGAGTCGGCTTCGACCAGGACACCCTGCGCGAGGCGGGCATCGAGGAGGCCGGCGCCTTCGCGGCCGTCTCCAGCGGCGACAACTCGAACATCATCTCCGCGCGCGTCGCCCGCGAGATGTTCGGGGTGGAGAACGTCGCGGCCCGGATCTACGACCCCCGGCGCGCCGAGGTCTACCAGCGCCTGGGCATCCCGACCGTCGCCACGGTCCGCTGGACCGCCGACCAGATGCTGCGCCGGCTGCTGCCCTCGGGCGCCGAGCCGCTGTGGCGCGACCCCACCGGCGGGGTCCAGCTCGCCGAGGTGCACGCCTCCCCCAAGTGGGTCGGCCACAAGATCAGCAAGCTCCAGGAGGAGACCGGTGTCCGGGTCGCGTTCCTGACCCGGCTCGGCGAGGCGATGCTGCCCACCTCGCAGACGGTCCTGCAGGAGGGCGATCTGGTGCACGTGATGATGCGGACGGACGACGTCGACAAGGTCGAGGCCGCCTTCGCCGGGGGTCCGGAAGAGGAGGGCGGTCACTGATGAGGGTCGCCATTGCCGGGGCCGGTGCCGTCGGCCGCTCGATCGCGGGCGAGCTGCTGGAGAACGGCCACGAGGTCCTGCTGATCGACAAGGCCCCGACCGCCATCTCGGTCGAGCGGGTGCCGCAGGCGGAGTGGCTGCTGGCCGACGCCTGTGAGATCACCTCCCTCGACGAGGCGGCGCTGCAGCGCTGCAACGTCGTGATCGCCGCGACCGGCGACGACAAGGTGAACCTGGTCGTCTCGCTGCTCGCGAAGACGGAGTACGGCGTTCCGCGCGTCGTCGCCCGGGTCAACAACCCCAAGAACGAGTGGCTGTTCAACGAGTCCTGGGGCGTGGACGTCGCCGTCTCGACGCCGCGCCTGATGTCGGCCCTGGTGGAGGAGGCGGTGTCGGTCGGCGACCTGGTCAGGCTGCTGCGCTTCAGCCACGGCGACGCGAACCTGGTGGAGCTGACGCTGCCCGAGGAGTCGGCGCTGGCCGGTACCCAGGTCGGCGATGTGGAGTGGCCCGAGGACACCTCCCTGGTCACGATCATCCGCGGCACCCGGGTCCTCACCCCCTCCCGCGAGGACTCCCTGGAGGCGGGCGACGAACTCCTCTTCGTGGCGGCCCAGGCCCGCGAGGAGCAGCTGGAGGACCTGCTGTCGGTCCGGCGGGAAGACAGCTGACGGTACGCATGCAGAAGGGCGCCCTCCGCTGTGGAGGGCGCCCTTCTGCCGTACCGGTCTACTTGCGGTGGCGTCCGCCCGAGGCCGCCTCACCGCTCTCCGCGGCCTGCGCCGCCTTGCGCTCCTCCTCGGCCTTCTCCGCCGCCTCCATCTCCGCGAACACGTCGATCGGCGCCGGCGCCTTCGCCAGGAAGACCCAGGTGAGCCAGACGGCGAGCAGGAACGGCGGGATCTTCAACGCGACGAGCACCCAGCCGAGTTGGGCCGTGTTCGCCCACCAGTACAGCGGGAAGAGGATCGCGCACTTGGCGAGCAGGATCAGACCCCATGCCCAGCTGGCCTTGGCGTACGCCTTCTTGCGGCCGGGGTTGCGGGTGCGCCAGGAGAGGTTCTCCTTGAAGACCGGGCCGAGGATCAGGCCGATCAGCGGGACCCCGCACAGGGTCGTGATGATGTACGCCAGCGCCAGGCCCAGCGTGTAGAGCATGCCGGGGAGGTAGAAGTCCTTGGCGTTGCCCGTCATCATCGCGAAGACGACACCGAAGGCGACGCCGAAGACACCGCTGAAGGCGTGCTTGACGGTGTCCCTCATGGCGAGGCGGACCACGACCAGCACCACGGAGACCGCGAGGGCGGCGATCGCCGACCAGTGCAGGTCCTTGTTGATGGTGAAGATCGTGACGAAGAGCAGTCCGGGCAGGACCGTCTCGACCATGCCCCGGACACCGCCGAACGCCTCGAAGAGCGCTGCCTCGGTCACCGCCCGCGCGTCTTCCGCCCGGGCGTCCTCCGCCTGCGTGTCTTCGGTCGGCTTGTCGAGCGACGTCACCGGCTACTCCCTACCGAGGGGTCTCAGTTCGTACTTGGGATTGAACAGCACCCGGCGGCCCCGGCTCAGCGAGATCCGGCCCGATGCGATCAGCCTGCGCCCCGGTTCTATGCCCACGATGGAACGCCTGCCGAGCCACACCACGTCCAGCGCGGCGGAGCCGTCGAACAGCTCGGCCTCCAGGGCCGGGACTCCGGCGCGCGGCCGCAGGGTGACCGTGCGCAAGGTACCAGTAACCGTGACGATCTGCCGGTCGTGGCAGTCGCCGATCCGGATGCAGCCCGTGGTGTCGGCGTCCTCCCGCAGCTCCTCCGACTCCAGGTCCTCCTGCGACGAGGAGAGCCGGTCGAGCATGCGCCGGAACCGGCCGGCCGGCTTTTCGGAACGAGGAACAGCACTCATGTCTGAAGCGTACCGGGGCCCACCGACACCGCCGTAGCCCAGCTCACTTCGCGACCCGGCTCACCTCTCGAACCGGTAGCCCATCCCCGGCTCCGTGATCCTGCATCCCCCGGGGAGCGACCCCCGGACCCCCGGCCGACCCGCGGCTCACCTCTCGAACCGGTAGCCCATCCCCGGCTCCGTGATGCCGCATCCCCCGGGGAGCGACCCCCGGACCCCCGGCCGACCCGCGGCTCACCTCTCGAACCGGTAACCCATCCCCGGCTCCGTGATGAAGTGCTTCGGGTGTGAGGGATCCGCCTCCAGCTTGCGGCGCAGTTGTGCCATGTACACGCGCAGATAGTTGGTCTCCGTCCCGTACGACGGCCCCCACACCTCCTGGAGCAGCTGTTTCTGGCTGACCAGCCGCCCGGTGTTGCGCACCAGTACCTCCAGCAGGTGCCACTCGGTCGGGGTGAGCCGGACGTCCCGGCCGGCCCGGTTGACCTTCTTCGCGGCCAGGTCGACGGTGAAGCCCTCGGTCTCCACCAGGACGTCGTCCTCGCCGCCCCCGGCGAGGGGCTCGGCGCGGCGTACGGCGGCCCGCAGCCGGGCCAGCAGCTCGTCCATGCCGAAGGGCTTGGTGACGTAGTCGTCGGCGCCGGCGTCGAGCGCCTCGACCTTCTCGTCGGAGGAGTGGCGGGCGGAGAGGACCAGGATCGGCACCCGGGTCCAGCCGCGCAGTCCCCTGATCACCTCGACGCCGTCCATGTCGGGCAGGCCGAGGTCGAGGACGACCACGTCGGGGTGGCGGGAGGCGGCCAGTTCGAGGGCGGTTCGGCCGTCGGGGGCCGCGTCGACCTCGTACTTGCGCGCCTTGAGGTTGATCACGAGGGCGCGCACGATCTGCGGCTCGTCGTCGACCACGAGCACACGCGTGGGGGTCTGGGGGGCACCCCCAGTCGGGCTCAGCATGAGGCCTGCCTTTCCGGTTCTGCCAGTGCTGCTGCCGCTGCGGTGACCGATCCTGCCGCGCGGAGGCTGAGGACCATGGTGAGCCCGCCGCCGGGCGTGTCCTCGGCGTTCAGGGTGCCGCCCATCGCCTCCGCGAAGCCCCGGGCGACCGCGAGCCCGAGTCCGACCCCGGCACCGCGCGGAGCGTCACCGTAGCGCTGGAAGGGCTCGAATATGCGTTCCTTGGCCTCGTCGGGCACGCCGGGACCGCGGTCCACGATCCGTACCTCCACCCGGTCCGCGATGGCGCTGGCGGAGACCAGCACCGGCCGGTCGGGCGGGCTGTACTTGACGGCGTTCTCGACCAGGTTGGCCACCGACCGCTCCAGGAGTCCGGCGTCGGCCTCGACCATCGGCAGGGTCTCGGGGACGTCCAGGTCCACACTGCCGTCCGGTACCCCGACCAGGGCCATCGGGACCACCTCGTCGAGGTCGGTCTCGTGGACGATCGGGGTGACGGTGCCGGTCTGCAGCCGGGACATGTCGAGCAGGTTGCCGACGAGGTGGTCCAGCCGGTCGGCGCCCTCCTCGATGCCTTCGAGGAGCTCCGCCCGGTCCTCCTCGGACCAGTCCACGTCGTCCGAGCGCAGCGACGACACCGCCGCCTTGATACCGGCCAGCGGGGTGCGCAGATCGTGGCTGACGGCGGCCAGCAGGGCGGTACGGATCCGGTTGCCCTCGGCGAGCGCGCGGGCCTGCTCGGCCTCCTCCTGGAGGCGCCTGCGGTCCAGGACGACGGCTGCCTGGGCGGCGAAGGCGGCGAGCACCCGGCGGTCCTCGGCGGGCAGCACCCGGCCGGTCAGCGCGAGGGCCATGTGGTCGCCCACCGGCATGTCGACGTCGGCGTCCTCGGGCCGCTGCAGGGCGGGCCCGAACCCGGCGCGGCCCGCGCAGCTCCACGGCTCGACGTCGCCCGCCCGCTCCAGGAGGGCGGCGGACTCCATGCCGAAGGTCTCCCGGACGCGTTCGAGCAGCTCCTCCAGGCTGGTCTCACCGCGCAGCACGTTGCCGGCCAGGAAGGAGAGGATCTCCGACTCGGCGCGCAGCCGGGCCGCCTGGTGGGTGCGGCGGGCCGCGAGGTCCACGACCGAGGCGACGGACAGCGCGACCCCGAAGAAGATCACGATGGCCACGATGTTCTTCGGGTCGGCGATGGTCAGCCGGTGCAGGGGCGGGGTGTAGAAGTAGTTCAGCAGCAGCGACCCGAAGGCCGCCGAGGCCAGCGCGGGGAAGAGCCCGCCGAGCAGCGCGGCCGCGACCGTGAGGGTCAGGAAGAGCAGCATGTCGTTGGCGAGGCCGAGGTCGACGGTGTTCAGCAGCACCGCCATGACGACGGGGCCGGCCAGCCCGACCAGCCAGCCCGCGATGATCCGGCCGCGGCCCAGCCGCGCGCCCCGGGCCACCGGCAGTCCGCGGCCCTTGCCGGCCTCGCCGTGGGTGACGATGTGGACGTCCAGGTCGGGTCCCGACTCGCGGGCGACGGTGGCGCCGACGCCGGGTCCGAGGACGTACTGCCAGGCCTTGCGGCGCGAGGAGCCGAGCACGATCTGGGTGGCGTTGACCCCGCGTGCGAAGTCGAGCAGGGCCGCGGGGATGTCCTCGCCGACGACGTGGTGGAAGGTGCCGCCGAGGTCCTCGACCAGGGTGCGCTGGACGGCGAGTTCCTTCGGGGAGGCCGAGGTCAGGCCGTCGCTGCGGGAGATGTAGACGGCGAGCACCTCGCCGCCGGCGCCCTTCTCGGCCAGCCGGGCGGCCCGCCGGATCAGCGTCCGGCCCTCCGGCCCGCCGGTGAGCCCCACGACGATCCGCTCGCGCGAGCCCCAGATCTTCGAGACCCGGTGCTCGCTGCGGTACTGCTTCAGGTACTCGTCGGCCCGGTCGGCCACCCACAGCAGCGCCAGCTCGCGCAGGGCGGTGAGGTTGCCCGGCCGGAAGTAGTTGGACAAGGCCGCGTCGACCTTGTCCGACTTGTAGATGTTGCCGTGCGCCATGCGCCGGCGCAGCGCCTGGGGCGACATGTCGACCAGCTCGATCTGGTCCGCGCGCCGTACCACCTCGTCGGGCACGGTCTCGCGCTGGCGCACGCCCGTGATGGACTCGACCACGTCGCCGAGCGACTCCAGGTGCTGGATGTTGACGGTCGAGATCACGTCGATCCCGGCCGCCAGCAGCTCTTCCACGTCCTGCCAGCGCTTGGCGTTGCGGGAGCCGGGGATGTTGGTGTGGGCGAGTTCGTCCACCAGCGCGACGGCGGGGGCCCGGCGCAGTACGGCGTCCACGTCCATCTCCGTGAACACGGCGCCCCGGTACTCCAGCTCCTTGCGCTGGATCTGCTCCAGGCCGTGCAGCATCACCTCGGTGCGCTGCCGGTCGTGGTGCTCGACGAAGGCGACCACACAGTCGGTGCCCCGCTCCACCCGCCGGTGTGCCTCGGAGAGCATGGCGTAGGTCTTGCCCACGCCCGGTGCCGCACCGAGATAGATCCGAAGCTTGCCGCGTGCCATGGTCCTATTGTCTTCCTGCAACTGCCGCCTACGCAGCGTCGACCTTACGGCCAACAATCCGGGCGAACGGGGCAGGGACCCCGGCAGCGGGCATCTTTGACGCAACCCTGATGGACGCCGGTGCCGCGGCTCCGGCGCCCATCACCTTGCACTCAGTTGGGGTTGTCACCGTGGGTGAGGGTCTCCCAGGCGACGAAGAGGTTGTTGCTGCCCGCGGGGCGGTTGTTCAGGGTGAGCGTCTGGGTGTTGGTCATGGCGATGCCCAGGCGGTTGTGGAGGGCGTTGTAGCCGACCTCGGTGACGGGCCCGAGCCCGAGGTTGAGGGAGCCGCCGCAGAGCCAGCTGGGGACGGCGGTGCCCAGCTGGTACTTGGCCTGGAAGCCGAGCGCCTGCCGCAGCCGCTCGCCGACGTCCGTGCCGTACAGGTCCTCGCCCTGGATCCGGCCGGTCTCGGCGACGTGCGAGATCGCGGAGATGCCGTACCCGGTGTGCGTGAAGTCCCGGCAGGTCTCCTGGGTGAGGCCGGTGACGAAGGTGGACTGGCCCTGCCAGTAGGAGACGATCTTGGCGGTGGTGTCCAGGTTCTGGCTGGGCACGGTCTTGGGCACCGACCCGTCGGAGGCCAGGTAGACGTAGGCGGCCGTGCGGGTGCGGAACTTCGCCATGGCCGTGTCGTACGAGGTCTTGTCCTCCAGGAAGACGGAGATGCCGACGGCGGCCTCCATCATCGACAGCTCCCAGTTGCCGTTGGAGTTGGAGCCCTTGATGACGGTGGGGAGGTAGACGTTGCGCAGCATGGTGGCGAAGCGGGCCTCGTTCGCCCAGGTGCCGGTGTAGGTGTATCTGATGATCTCGGCGGCCTTGGGCCAGGAGGAGCCCGCCCAGCCCGTCTGGAGGGGCGCGTTGCTGTTGGTGTGGCCGGTGATGGTTGCCGACCAGGCGTCCATGATCTGGATGGCCTTCTGGGCGTAGCGCGCGTCCTTGGTGATGTACCAGGCGAGGGCGTCGGTGTAGGCGGCGATCGCGTCCTCGCGCTCGTCGGTGCAGCCGTAGTTGGGGTTCGAGTACGAGCCGCACTCGACCGTCGCCCAGGGGGTGGGGGTGCGGTTCAGGTCGGCGTACTTGCTCGCCATCATCTGGTCGTAGGCCGACTTCCAGGGCTGGGCGCCGGCCAGCACCTCGGTGCGGGCGAAGTCCAGCTGGGCCTTGGAGACGGTGACTCCGGGGTGCACGAAGGTGCTGGGGGCGGAGTGGGCGGCGGGGGCCGTGAAGGCCCCCACGAGCAGGGCTCCCACGGCCGCGAGCAGGGGGATGCGACGCACAGCGACTCCGTTCTCACGTTCTTGTATGTGAACATGGAGCGCCTCTGTGAACATAGGCGTTGAACGGAGACCGTAGGTACGGACCAGACTTCCGTCAAGGTGTGAAGTAAGCCGGAGTCATTCACACCGCACCGCCCGCGCAATGTGAAAGGGCCGCACCCCGGGTGCGGGGTACGGCCCTGTCGCTCTCGGTTCCGCTACCGGACCTCGGTGATCTCCGGTCCGCGCTGGAGCTGGCCCATGCCGCCGGAGAAGCGCGAGGACTCCTCCTGCTGGACGCCCTCGGGGACCATCTGGGCGTCGTTGGGCAGCTTCAGGACGATCGGGTCGCGGGGCGCCATCGGGCCCTCGCCACGGACCACGACGGTGTCCCGGAAGATCTGCTCAAGGAGCCCGGCCGCCTGCGGCTGCACCGCGCCCTGCCCGGAGATCACACCGCGCAGGAACCAGCGCGGGCCGTCCACACCGACGAACCGCACGACCTGGAAGCCGCCCGTGCCGTCCGGCAGCTGCACCGGCACCTGGGCGCGCAGCTCCCAGCCCAGCGGACCCTCGACCTCGTCGACGATGCCGCCCTGCTGGGTGATGCCGGTCGCGATCTCCTCGCGGACCTCGCCCCAGATGCCCTCGCGCTTGGGCGCGGCGAAGGCCTGCAGCTGGACGGCGCTGTCGCGGAGCACGACGGTCGCCGCGACGATCGCGTCGCCCGCGACCTCGACCCGGAGCTCCATGCCGTCCACGCCGGGCACGAACAGACCGCCCAGGTCCACCCGGCCCTCGCCGGGCTCGCGCACCTCGGTGTCGTCCCACGGCCCGTCGGGCCGGGGCTCCGGCTCCAGACGGACGCGCTCGCGCCCGCCCTCTTCCTCGTCCGCCTCGGTGTCGACGCTGTCGACGACCTGCTCGGCCTCGCCGGCCGCGTCCTCGGCGGCACCCTTCTTGTTGCGACGTCCGAACACGTCACTGTCCTTCCCGGTCGGATACGACCGAAGCGTATCGATTCCCACCCGTCCGACCGCCCTCGGCGGCCTGACCGCTTGTGCCGCTCACGTCGCCCACCGCGGCATGACCGCCGGTGGACCCGAAGCCCCCCTCGGCCCGCGCCGAATCGGGAAGTTCCGCCACCTCCTGGAAGCGGACCCTCTCGACCTGCTGGACGACCAGTTGGGCGATCCGGTCGAAGCGCTCGAACCGCACCGCCTGGCGCGGATCGAGATTCACCACGATCACCTTGATCTCCCCACGGTACCCGGCATCAATCGTCCCCGGGGCATTCACGAGGGCCACACCGCATCGGGCGGCGAGCCCCGAACGGGGGTGCACGAAGGCCGCGTACCCCTCCGGGAGGGCGATCGACACTCCCGTGGGCAGTACGGCCCGTTCTCCCGGCTCCAGCTCGCACGCCTCGGTGGTGCGCAGATCGGCTCCCGCGTCACCGGGGTGCTCGTACGCCGGAAGCGGAACGTCGGGGTCGACGCGGCGGACGAGGACGCCGAGCGGGCTCGCCGGACGGGCCGGGGCCAAGGGGTTCGCGGAGTTCACGGGGTTCACGGGGTTCACGGATTCACCTCGAAGGCGCGGGCGCGCCGGGCCCGGTCAGGGTCCTTCATGGCGGCCTGGATCTCTTCCTGGCGGCCGTTGTCGACGAAGTGCTCGACCGGGACCTCGACGAAGAGGGCGTCGGCGCGGACGGCGACGGGCCCGGTGGGGCCGTCCATGCGTCCGGTGGCGGTCGAGTAGATCTTCCGGCCGGCCACGGCGACCACCTCGGCCGCCAGGTGGAGCGTGGTGCCGACGGGCACGGGCCGCACGAAGTCGGTCTCCAGCCGTCCCGTCACGGCGATCTTCCGCAGCAGCCAGTTGAGCGAGCCCAGCGTCTCGTCGAGGGCGGTGGCGAGCACCCCGCCGTGCGCGAGACCCGGGGCGCCCTGGTGCGCGGGGCGTACGGTGAACTCGGCGGTGAGGGAGACGCCCTCGCCGGCCCGTGCCTCCAGATGCAGCCCGTGGGACTGCCCATGGCCACACCCGAAACAGTGTTCGTAGTGTGCACCGATGAGCTCACCGGGCGCGGGCGCGTCGGGGTGCCGCTCCGGTTTCCGGGCACTGGCGGGGGGCTGAAGAGCTGCGGAACTACCACTCACAGCCGCAGACCTTACCCGCGCGTCCGGTGAATCCGGACACCGTGCCAAGCTTGGCTCCATGCAGCTCTCCGCGACCCCGTACGAAGAACGCCTGACCGCCCCCCGGTCGTGGTGGTTCATCAGCTTCCTGGTCGGCGTCTCGTTCGCCCTGATCCTGCTGCCGTTCGGCACCCTGCCGATGCTCGGCGGCCTGGTCGGCGGCACCGCGGCCGCGGCGGTGGTGGCCAGCTCGTACGGCTCCCCGCGCATCCGGGTCGTCGGCGACTCGCTGATCGCGGGCGAGGCGAGGATCCCGGTGTCGGCCCTGGGCTCGTCGGAGATCCTGGACCCGGACGAGGCGCGCGCCTGGCGCACGTACAAGGCCGACGTGCGCGCCTTCCTCCTGCTGCGCTCCTACATCCCGAGGGCCCTGCGCGTGGAGGTCACGGACCCGGAGGACCCGACGCCGTACCTGTACCTGTCGACACGGGAGCCGGAGGCCCTGGCGGCGGCGATCGAGGCGGCGAAGACCCCGCAGGGGTAAGCGCCCCGCCGGAAGTGCCGCGAGCCGCAGGACCCGCTCAGCGCCCCGGCAGCCGTCTGCGGGCCCCCTCCGGGGCCTGCTGAGCCGTCGGCCGGCTCTCGCCGCGGTTCCGCCGTGGGCTGCCCTCGCCGCTGAGGCCGGCCGGCCCGGTTCTCCACCGCTCGGTCTTCTCCCGCCGCAACGGCGCTCCGTCGCGACGGCACGGTCCGGCGGTGCCGGCCCCACGCGCGGTGGCGGCGTCGGCCTCAGCCTCCGAAGTCCTCCGGCAACTCGGCGATCGGCAGCGGCTCCGCCGGCTTCTCCAGCGGCGGCAGCTCCGGCAGTTCCTCCCACGGCACCTGGATCTTTCTCAGGTCCGCCCGGATCCGCGCCGCGAGTCTTCTGGTGTCCCGGCGGTTCATGACCGCTCCCACCGCGGCGCCCACCATGAACGGCATCAGGTTGGGCAGGTCCCGCACCACCCGCTTCATGATCTGCTGGCGCAGCTCGCGCTTCATCTGGCCCCCGAGGGCCGTGTTGATCGTCGACGGCTTCATCACGTCGATCCCGCGCTCCCCCGACCAGGAGGACAGATACGCGGTACTGCGGGCTTTCAGGTTCCCCGGCGGCCGCACCCCGTACACCTCGTGGAGCTCGGCGATCAGCTTCAGCTCGATCGCCGCGACCCCGGTGATCTCCGCGGCCAGCTCGGTCGGCATGGCCGGCGGCACCGGCAGCATCGCGGCCGCCCCGACACCGGCCCCGACCGCCGAGGTCGCGCCCGCCGCGCCGGCCACCAGCTTGTCGGCGAGCTGCTCGGGCCCGAGGCCCGGGAACTGCCGGCGCAAAGCCGCGAGGTCGCGTACGGGGACACGCGGGGCGATCTCGATGATCCGGTCCGCGAGGTACGCCAGCCCCGCTTTCGCGCGGCTGCCGCCCCTACGGGCCCCTTCCCGGGCCATGTCCACGGCCTTGTCACGGATGACCGCGGCCCGTCGCCGGGCGACGGGCGCGGGCTGGTCCGCCGGCGCCGGGAGGTCACCCCGGCCGGCCGCCGGTTCGAGCGAGGCTCCCGGTTCGGGTGAGCCCCGCTCGTCGTCACGCGCACGTGGGCCGTCGGACGGCCCCGAGTCCGCTCCCGGGAGCGGGAAGCGGCGCTTCCGAGGTGGGGTCGAGCCAGTCATGCCCGACCCGTCCTCAGTCGCAGTCGCGGCAGATCGGCTGACCGTTCTTCTCCCGGGCCAGCTGGCTGCGGTGGTGCACCAGGAAGCAGCTCATGCAGGTGAACTCGTCCTGCTGCTTGGGCAGCACCCGGACGGCCAGCTCCTCGTTCGAGAGGTCCGCGCCGGGCAGCTCCAGGCCTTCGGCGGCCTCGAATTCGTCGACGTCCACCGAGGACGTGGACTTGTCGTTCCTCCTGGCCTTCAGCTCTTCAAGGCTGTCCGAGTCGACGTCGTCGTCGGTCTTGCGTGGAGTGTCGTAGTCGGTTGCCATGTCGCTCTCCCCCTCTGGGTGTCTGCGGTGTCTCCAGCGCACGTAACGCGTGAGAGGCCGGACTTGTGCCCGACCCGAGGCGGAGATTTTGCCTCACATCAAGGTCTGTTACTCAATCGACACCCAACCGGACCCCTCGAGAGTGATCAGGTTGAATGGCGATGGGGACCGTACACGGTCCTGTCGAGGCACTTCAAAGGCGCCTCACCCTGTACTTCCCGTGATCAAGACCCCTGAAAACAGGGATTTTCCCGGCTTTATTCCCCTAGCCATGATCACAGAGAGTAGATGGCCGGAAATCCGCCCTTGTGATCGATCACACACGGGGGAAGGTGCCGCGCCGCTGGAAAATTCAGCGCAAAGCGAACATCCCCCGCGTGTGTCGCGATCTTGTAACGGCATCAGACCGGGAGCGTGACCCGCATCACGAGACCGCCGCCCTCGCGGGGCTGGGCCGCGATGTACCCGCCGTGCGCCCGGGCCACCGACCGCACGATGGAAAGGCCGAGGCCGACACCCTTGTCGCTGCCCGTGCGCTCGGTACGCAGCCGTCTGAAGGGCTCGAAGAGGTTGTCGATCTCGTACGCCGGCACCACCGGCCCGGTGTTCGCAACGTACAGCACCGCCTGTCCGTGCTGGATCTCCGTGTTGACCTCGACCCAGCCGTCCTCGATCACGTTGTAGCGCACCGCGTTCTGCAGCAGGTTCAGGGCGATCCGCTCCAGGAGCACGCCGTTGCCCTGCACCACCGCCGGTTTCCGCACGCCCCGGATCGTCACGCCCTTGGCCTCCGCCTCGGCGTGCACCTGGTCGACGGCCTGGGAGGCCACCTCGGCCAGGTCGACCGGTTTGCGCTCGACGATCTGGTTGTCGCTGCGGGCGAGCAGCAGCAGGCCCTCCACGAGCTGCTCGCTGCGCTCGTTGGTGGCCAGCAGCGTCTTGCCGAGCTGCTGCAGCTCCACGGGCGCGCCCGGGTCCGAGAGGTGCACCTCCAGGAGCGTGCGGTTGATCGCCAGGGGCGTGCGCAGCTCGTGGGAGGCGTTGCCGACGAAGCGCTGCTGGGCGGTGAAGGCCCGCTGCAGCCGTTCCAGCATGTCGTCGAAGGTGTCCGCGAGCTCCTTGAGCTCGTCGTCCGGGCCGTCCAGCTCGATCCGGCGGGACAGGTCCGAGCCGGCCACCGCGCGGGCGGTGCGGGTGATCCGGCCGAGCGGGGACAGCACCCGGCCGGCCATCGCGTAGCCGAACGCGAAGGCGATCACGGCCAGGCCCAGCAGGGCCAGCAGCGAGCGGCTCAGCAGGTCGTCCAGGGCCGCCTGGCGCTGGTGGTCCACGCACTCGGCGATCGCGGCGTTGAAGTCCGAGATCTTGATCTGGGCGCTGGTGCCGGCGCTGGTGATCGCCGGACAGTTGTCGCTGGAGACCTTGATGTTCACGCCCTCGATGATCTTGAACAGCGGCTGGTTGCCGGTGCTGATCGCCTGGGCGGCAAGCAGGTAGATGATCGACAGCAGCAGAATGCCCGCGATCAGGAACATGCCGCCGTACAGCAGGGTGAGCCGTATGCGGATGGTCGGGCGCAGCCACGGCAGGACCGGCTGCGGCCTTCTGGGGTCCCAGGTGGGCTTGGGGGGTGCCTGTGGGGGTGCGGGAGTGGTCGCCACGGTCATCAGATCCGGTAACCCGAGCCGGGGACGGTGACGATCACCGGGGGCTCGCCCAGCTTGCGGCGGAGCGTCATCACGGTCACGCGCACGACGTTGGTGAAGGGGTCGGTGTTCTCGTCCCACGCCTTCTCCAGGAGCTGCTCGGCGCTGACCACCGCCCCCTCGCTGCGCATCAGCACCTCCAGGACGGCGAACTCCTTCGGCGCGAGCTGGACCTCCTTGCCGTCGCGGAAGACCTCGCGGCGGTTCGGGTCGAGCTTGATGCCGGCGCGCTCCAGGACGGGCGGCAGCGGCACGCTGGTACGGCGGCCGAGGGCCCGCACGCGCGCGATGAGCTCGCTGAACGCGAAGGGTTTGGGGAGGTAGTCGTCAGCGCCGATCTCCAGGCCCTCGACGCGGTCGCTGACGTCGCCGGACGCGGTCAGCATCAGCACGCGGGTGGGCATGCCGAGCTCGACGATCTTGCGGCAGACGTCGTCGCCGTGCACGAGGGGGAGGTCGCGGTCGAGGACGACCACGTCGTAGTCGTTGACGCCGATGCGCTCCAGGGCGGCCGCACCGTCGTACACGACGTCGACGGCCATGGCCTCCCGGCGCAGTCCGGTGGCCACCGCATCGGCGAGCAGTTGCTCGTCCTCGACGACGAGTACGCGCACGTCGCTTGTCCTTCCTCTGTCCACTCGCGTAGCGCGCACCGGCGCACGCGGGCAGGGGGCTCCATGGGGTGTGTGACCTCCATCCTGCCCTTTTCGGCCATAAGTCGGCAGTAAGACGGGGGCCGTCGCAGCGGGATCGGAGGCCGCCGGGCGGGAATGCGAGATTTTCTCCTGCGGTTGAGGTTTCCACGGAGGGGAGCGGGGGGAGGACGGCATGTACACCCCGCGATCACGCTCTGCATGTGCCGCAGCACCATGCGGTACGTACACCGCCGCTACAGCAGAGTGGACGATGGGGGTGTCCGGCACCGTCGCCGCCCAGCAGGGCAGCGCTGGGCACCCGCAAGAGACGTGATCGCCCCTTCTGAACGGCACACCCCCGTGCCACCGACCCACGACCCAGGACGAGGGGGCGCAGCATGGACGCATTCACCGCAGGACTTCTGCAGCGCATAAAGGCGACCGAGTCCGACATCACGAGGGCTCGTGACGAGGGTGACGACTTCCTCGTCGAAGTGGAACAGGCCGAGCTCGACGACCTGCGCCGCCTCGCAGCCGAACACGGTGTGGAAGTCGGCGCGACCAGCGTCTGACAGTCCCGCAGCACGACACCACGAGAACAGGGCCCCGGCGAATCCAGCGCCGGGGCCCTGCTCGTACCTGATCCATTCCCACCGCGACGGCGTTCGATTCCTGCCGACCGGCAAGGCGCGAGATCTTTTTCGCGAGACCGGCTGCGGGCGCCGGGAGCGACGGCGCCAGGAGTTCTCGCGAGGCCGACGCCCGGAGATCTTTTCCCGCCGCCGCGGTGCCAAGCCACGACGGCGGTCTCCGGCGGTGCCCGGCCGACCGTTCGCCGCTGCCGACTCCCCCCACAGCCGGATCGGGCTCGCCGACCGCCGGCCTTCCGCCGCGACGGCGCCCGGCCGCCGCGACGGCGCCCGGCCGTCACGACGGCCTCCGGCGCTGCCGCTGCCCCTCAGACCACGCGGGCGCCGTTCCTCAGTCGTGCCATGCTCCGAAGTCCTCCAGGAGGCGCTGGAGGGGCTCGAAGACGCCCGGGGTGCCGGCGATCGTCAGGTCGCGGGACAGGGGCTCTCCAGGGCGTCCACCGGTGCGGGCGCCGGCCTCGCGGGCGATCAGGTCCCCCGCTCCCCAGTCCCACGCGTTCAGCCCGCGCTCGTAGTACCCGTCCAGCCGGCCGCAGGCCACGTCGCAGAGGTCGATCGCCGCCGACCCACTGCGCCGGATGTCGCGGAGCAGCGGGATCAGCCGGGCCGCGACCTCGGCCTGGTGGGTGCGGACGTCGGTGACGTAGTTGAAGCCGGTCGACACCAGTGCCTGGTCCAGCGGCGGTGCCGGGCGGCAGCGCAGCTCCCGCTCGCCCTCCCACGCCCCGGTCGCCCAGGCCCCGCCGCCGCGCACCGCGTGGTACGTCTCGCCGCGCATCGGGGCCGCCACGACGCCGACCACGGTCTCCCCGTCCTGCTCGGCCGCGATGGAGACCGCCCAGGTCGGCAGCCCGTACAGGTAGTTGACCGTGCCGTCGAGCGGGTCGATCACCCAGCGGACGCCGCTCGTGCCCTGCGTGGACGCGCCCTCCTCGCCGAGGAAGCCGTCGTCGGGACGGTGACCGGCGATCAGGTCGGTGATCAGTTTCTCCGCCGCGATGTCCATCTCGGTCACGACGTCGATCGGGCTGGACTTGGTCCGGGCCACGGCGAGGTCGGCCGGGCGGCCGTCCCGCAGCAGCTCGCCCGCGCGGGCGGCCGCCTCCCGGGCGAGCTTCAGGAGGTCGGTGTGCAGGGTGTCGGTCACGGGGCTCCTCACGCGTAGGGGCTGTCGGCGCCGGCCGCGGCGGGGCGGAGTGCGCGGGCCGGGCAGCAGCCGACCGGGCAGAGGTTGTGGCTCGCGCCGAGTGCGCCCAGGGCGCACGGCGTGACCTCCCGCCCGTTCTCCACGGCCGCGCGCTCCAGCACCAGCTCGCGGATGGCGGCGGCGAACCTGGGGTCGTCCCCCACCGTCGCGGACCGCCGTACCGGCAGACCCAGCTCCCCGGCCTTGGCCCTGGCTTCCGTGTCGAGGTCGTAGAGGACCTCCATGTGGTCGGAGACGAAGCCGATGGGGGCCATGACGACGGCCGGGACCCCGGCGCCGTGCAGCGTCTCCAGGTGGTCGCAGATGTCGGGCTCCAGCCACGGGATGTGCGGGGCGCCGGAGCGGGACTGGTAGACGAGCCGCCAGGGGTGGTCGATGCCGGTGCGCTCGCGGACCGCGTCGGCGATCAGCTGGGCCACGTCCAGATGCTCCTCGACGTACGCGCCGCCCTCGCCGTGTGTCTCGACCGGCCCCGAGGTGTCGGCGCTCGCGGTCGGGATGGAGTGGGTGGTGAACGCGATGTGGGCGCCCGCGCGGACGTCCTCGGGGAGGTCGGCGAGGGACTGGAGGACCCCGTCGATCATCGGGTCGAGGAAGCCGGGGTGGTTGAAGTAGTGCCGCAGCTTGTCGATCTTCGGGAGTTCGAGGCCCTCGGCCGCCAGCGCGGCCAGCGAGTCCGCGAGGTTCTCGCGGTACTGGCGGCAGCCCGAATAAGAGGCGTAGGCGCTGGTGGCGAGCACCAGGATGCGGCGGCGGCCGTCGGCGACCATCTCGCGCAGGGTGTCCGTCAGGTACGGCGCCCAGTTGCGGTTGCCCCAGTAGACCGGCAGGTCCAGGCCGTGCTCGGCGAAGTCCTTGCGCAGGGCGTCCAGCAGGGCGCGGTTGTGGCCGTTGATCGGGCTGACCCCGCCGAACAGGAAGTAGTGCTGCCCGACCTCCTTGAGACGTTCGGTCGGGATACCGCGCCCGCGTGTCACGTTCTCCAGGAACGGAACCACGTCGTCCGGGCCTTCCGGGCCGCCGAAGGAGAGCAGGAGCAGGGCGTCGTAGGGGGTGGCATCGAGCGCGTCTGACATGTGCCGATCCTGCCACCCGGCGCTGACAGCCCGGAAACAGGAGCATGAAGAGTCGGATTCGGGAGGTTTATCCCCGGTGCCGAGCGGGTGCAACACGGCGACCTCACTCGTAAGCTGTATCAGCCGCAATCGCGCCTTACCCAGTACAGCCGTCGGAGACCCCCGTGCCCAGCCCCTATCGCGCCCTGTTCGCCGCCCCCGGCAGCAAGGGCTTCTCCGCCGCGGGCTTCGTCGGCCGGATGCCGCTGTCCATGATGGGCATCGGCGTGGTCACGATGATCTCCCAGCTCAGCGGGCGGTACGGGCTCGCGGGCGCGCTGTCGGCCACCATGGCGCTGTCCGCCGCGGCGATCGGGCCGCAGGTGTCCCGGCTGGTCGACCGGCACGGCCAGCGCCGCGTCCTGCGCCCCGCGACCCTGCTCGCACTCGCCGCGGCGGCCGGGCTGCTGCTGGCCGCGCACTTCGGGGGGCCGGACTGGGTGCTGTTCGGGTGCGCCGCCGGGATCGGCGCGGTGCCGAGCCTGGGCGCGATGATCCGGGCCCGCTGGGCCGCCCTCTACCGGGGTACCCCGCAGCTGCACACGGCCTACTCGTTCGAGTCCGTCGTCGACGAGGTGTGCTTCATCTTCGGGCCGATCCTCTCCATCGGCCTGTCCACGACCTGGTTCCCGGAGGCGGGCCCGCTGCTGGCCGCCGGTTTCCTCGCCGCCGGCGTCTTCTGGCTGACCGCCCAGCGGGCCACCGAGCCCGAGCCGCATCCGCGCGGGCACCACGGCGGCGGTTCGGCGCTGCGCGCCCCCGGCCTCCAGGTGCTGGTGGCGACCTTCGTGGCCACCGGAGCCATCTTCGGGGCCGTCGACGTGGTGACCGTCGCCTTCGCCGACGAACAGGGCCACAAGGCCGCCTCCAGCGTCGTTCTGGCGCTGTACGCGGCGGGTTCCTGCGTCGCCGGAGCGGTCTTCGGGCTCATGCGGTTCGGGGGGAAGCCGGAACGCAGGTGGCTGCTGGGCATATGCGCGATGGCCGTGAGTATGATCCCCCTCCTACTGGTCGGAAACTTGCCGCTTCTGGCCGTGGCGCTGTTCGTTGCGGGCCTGTCCATCGCGCCGACGATGATCACGACGATGTCCCTCATCGAAAAGCACGTACCTCGCGCGAAACTCACCGAGGGCATGACCTGGGTGAGCACCGGCCTCGCGGTCGGGGTGGCGCTCGGCTCCTCGGTCGCCGGCTGGGTGATCGACGCGGCCGGCGCCCGTGCGGGGTACGGGGTTCCGGCCGTTGCCGGGGCCGTCGCGGTCGCGGTCGGTTTCCTCGGGTACCGCCGGCTCAGCAGGCCGGTCACGGGTCGGGGAGGCACCGTTGAGCAGTACAGCGAGCGGGAAGAGCGGCACGTGGCGTAACTGGGGAGGGAATGTCACCGTCCGCCCCGCGCGGGAGGTCACGCCCGCCTCCGTGGACGAGCTGGCCGCGGCCGTGCGGCAGGCGGCGGAGGACGGCCTGAAGGTGAAGGCGGTCGGCAGCGGCCACTCCTTCACGGCGATCGCCGCGACCGACGGCGTCTCGGTCCGCCCTCAGCTGCTGACCGGCATACGCAACATCGACCGCAAGGCCATGACCGTCACGGTCGAGGCCGGCACCCCGCTCAAGAGACTCAATGTGGCCCTGGCCCGCGAGGGCCTGTCGCTGACCAACATGGGCGACATCATGGAGCAGACGGTCTCCGGGGCCACCAGCACCGGCACCCACGGCACCGGCCGGGAGTCGGCCTCACTCGCCGCGCAGATCAGGGAACTCGAACTGGTCACCGCCGACGGCTCGGTGCTCACCTGCTCGGAGAAGGAGAATCCGGAGGTCTTCGCGGCGGCACGGGTCGGTCTCGGCGCCCTGGGCATCGTCACCGCGATCACCTTCGCGGTGGAGCCGGTCTTCCTGCTCACGGCCCGCGAGGAACCGATGTCCTTCGACCGGGTGCTGTCCGAGTTCGACCAACACAGCACGGAGAACGAGCACTTCGAGTTCTACTGGTTCCCGCACACCGCGTCGGCCAACACCAAGCGCAACAACCGCAGCGCCGGACCGGCACAGCCGGTGGGGCAGCTGGCCGGCTGGTTCGACGACGAGTTCGTCGCCAACGGCCTCTGGCAGGCGGTGAACATGGTCGGCCGCGCGGCGCCCGCGACCATTCCCTCCATCGCGCGGATCTCCACCCGCGCCTGGTCCGCACGGACCTACACCGACATCCCTTACAAAGTCTTCACCTCGCCCCGCCGGGTGCGCTTCGTCGAGATGGAGTACGCCGTTCCGCGCGCGGCCCTGGTGGACACGCTGCGGGAACTGAAGGCCATGGTCGACCGTTCGGATCTCAGGATCAGCTACCCGGTCGAGGTCCGCACCGCCCCCGCCGACGACATCGCCCTGTCCACCGCGTCCGCCCGGGACAGCGCGTACATCGCCGTGCACATGTTCCGGGGCACGCCGTACCAGGCGTACTTCACCGCCGCCGAGCGCATCTTCACCGCGCACGAGGGCCGCCCGCACTGGGGCAAGGTGCACACCCGGGACGCCGAGTACTTCGCCGAGGTCTACCCGCGCTTCGGTGAGTTCACGGCGCTGCGGGACCGGCTCGATCCGGACCGGCTGTTCCAGAACGACTACCTGCGCAGGGTTCTGGGCCAGTAGCCGAGGAGCCGCCCGGCTCCGAACTCCCCTTCGCCTCCCGCCCCGCACCGGCCCGGTCACCAGGACCGGGCCTTTCGCGCATTCCCAACCCCGCCCGCCCTTCCCGCACTTGTTCGATCGACCACGCAGGAAAGGGACGTACGGACGAAACCATTGGTTCCATTTCTGAGGATTGCGTGAAGTACGCCACGTTCAAGATCGCCCGAGATGGGCAAACAACGGCCGGGGAGCGGTTGTTGCCAGAAGTTGGGCGGCGCGCCAATCCACGCACGTGGCCCGAATGGAGTACTGTTGCGAGCCCTGGGTCCGGTCTCCCGCCGGGGCGTCCGAGGCCTTGCAGGACCGCCGGGAGGGGGCTAGTTGCACAGGGTGACAGCTTTGGTCACTTAGCGTTGCGAATAGGTAACCGTGCCATAACGGCGGCCCAGGGCTGATGCCCGACACGCCGGGCAACTCGGCAAGGTTGTGGCAGGCTGCACCCGGGCAGGCCACACTCGACTAGCGGAAGCAGCGACGCACGTGACGTCGGCAGGCACCACCCGGGAGGTCCCCATGCCCGAACTGCGTGTCGTGGCCGTCTCCAATGACGGCACACGGCTGGTGCTCAAGGCTGCCGACTCTACGGAGTACACCCTTCCGATCGACGAACGGCTCCGTGCCGCCGTGCGCGGCGACCGGCCCCGGCTCGGCCAGATCGAGATCGAGGTCGAGAGCCATCTCCGGCCGCGAGACATCCAGGCGCGGATACGGGCGGGCGCGACCGCGGAAGAGGTCGCCCAGCTCGCCGGGATCCCCGTCGACCGGGTGCGGCGCTTCGAGGGTCCGGTACTGGCCGAGCGCGCCTTCATGGCCGAGCGGGCTCGCAAGACGCCCGTCCGCCGGCCCGGCGAGAACTCCGGTCCGCTGCTCGGCGAGGCCGTGCAGGAGCGGCTGGTGCTGCGCGGTGCCGAGAAGGACACCGTCCAGTGGGACTCCTGGCGCCGCGACGACGGCACCTGGGAAGTCCTGCTCGTCTACCGGGTCGCGGGCGAACCGCACTCGGCGAGCTGGACCTACGACCCGCCCCGGCGGCTGGTCCAGGCGGTCGACGACGAGGCGCGCTCGCTGATCGGCGAGTCCGACGACCTCGCCGTACCGGAGCCCAGCTTTCCGTTCGTGCCGCGCATCGCGCGGCTGCCGCGCGACCGCCCGCTGGACCGTCCCGGCGACCGGGACCGCGAGCGGCCGAGCCTGCCCGCGCAGTCGTCCGAACCGGCCGAGGAGAGCACCGGCGAACGGGACTCGCTGACCAGCCTGCTGGAGGCGGTGCCGAGCTTCCGGGGCGACATGGTGGTCCCGGAGCGCCCCGTGGAGATCCCGGAGGAGCCCGCCCCGGAACCGGCGGCGGAGGAGCCCCCGGCCCCGGCGGCCTCGGCCGGCTCCGCCTACGCGGACGTCCTCATGCCCCGCTCCGTCGGCAGCCACCGCGACCGGCTGATCGGCGCCACCGACCGCCAGGCCGAGGCCGACGGCGTCCGCCCCGGCCGCCGCGCCGCCGTACCGAGCTGGGACGAGATCGTCTTCGGGACGCGGCGCAAGAAGCAGGAGTAGGCGGCCGAAGCAGGCATCGGACAGAGGGGGCACGCACGCGTGCCCCCTCTGTCCGATGGTTTCTGCCGGGCTACTGCGGGTCCGGGCCGACCGCCACCGGACGGGACGGGTCGGCGGACCACTCCGACCACGAACCGACGTACAGCGCCGCCGGAATACCCGCGACGGCCAGCGCCAGCACCTCGTGAGCACCGGAGACGCCCGAACCGCAGTACACGCCCACCTCGGCCCCCTCGGAGGCGCCCAGGCCCTTGAAGCGGTCGCGGAGTTCGGCGCCGGACAGGAAGCGGCCGTCCGGGCCGACGTTCTCGGTGGTCGGCGCCGACACGGCGCCCGGGATGTGGCCGCCGACCCGGTCGATCGGCTCCACGTCGCCCCGGTACCGCTCCCCCGCGCGGGCGTCGAACAGCACACCTGAGCGGGCCAGCGCCGCCGCCCCGTCCGCGTCGAGCAACTGCCCCGCACCCGCGGCCGGTTCGAAGTCGCCCTCGGCCGGTTCGGTCACGTCAGTCGAAAGAGCGCCTTCCCAGGACGGCAACCCGCCGTCGAGGACCCGCACGTCCGGGTGACCCGTCCAGCGCAGCAGCCACCAGGCACGCGCCGCCGCCCAGCCCTGCCCGCCGTCGTACACGACGACCGGCCGGCCCGCCGACACCCCCGCGCGGCGCATCGCCGCACCGAAGACGGCCAGGTCGGGCAGCGGATGCCGGCCGTTCTCGCCGGGCGGCGAGGCCAGTTCCCCGTCCAGGTGCACATAGACGGCGCCCGGCAGATGCCCGGCCGCGTAGGCCGCCCGGCCGTCGAAGGGCGGTGTGCCGGGCGGGGTCAGCTGCCAGCGGACGTCCAGCAGGACGGGCGGGGTCGGCCCGGTCAGGTCGTCGGCGAGTTCGGTTGCGGTGATGATGGCTTCCATGGCCCCATCCTTACGCCAGGGGTGGCCGCATCGTCCAGGTACGACTACTCTGCTCGGCCGGGCAGCCTCGATCACCGGGCGTACGGGATCGGGCACATGCTGTACAGCTGATGGACACCCGACGGCAATCGACCGGAAACGGGCCAGAAACGGCAGACCAGGCATCCTCGCGAAGCCGCCCCACGGCCGTGGACACAAGGCGACACGGAGGGTGCGAGCATCGGCACGGGGTGTGTCCGCGGCTGCGGCACAACCGGTCCGGAGAGCGGAAGCGACACGGCCACCGCGAGGGGCCGAGGAGAGAGTGACGATGACCGAGGTACGGGGAGCGGCCGGCCCGAACGGCGACACGCACGCTCGGCGCGCGCCCGGCACCCCCTGCTGGGTGAGTCTGATGGTGCACGGCTTGACCACGACCGAGGAGTTCTACGGAGCGCTGTTCGGCTGGGAGTTCCAGCCCGGACCCCAGCAGCTCGGCCCCTGCGTCCGGGCCCTGCTCGACGGGCGGGAGGTCGCGGGCATCGGGCAGCTGCCGCCGGACCTGCAGCTGCCGATCGCCTGGACGCCGTACTTCGCCTCGGACGACGTGGACCTGACGGCCGAGACGGCCCGGCTGTGCGGCGGCACGGTGGGCGTGGGCCCGCTGGACGCGGCGGAGGCCGGGCGGATGGCCATCGCCTCCGACCCCTCGGGCGCGGTGTTCGGGATCTGGCAGGGATCGGCCCACCTCGGCACGGCCCTGACCGGTGTCCCCGGCACGCCCGTCTGGGACGAGCTGCTCACCTTCGAGACGTCGAGCGTCGCCAAGTTCTACGAAACGGTGTTCGGTTACGAGGAGGAGCCGGTGGTGTCCGCCGACTTCGACTACGTGACCCTGCACGTCGGGGGCCGCCCGGTGGCCGGCATCCACGGCGTCGGCCTCTCGATGCCCCGGGACCGGGGGCCGCACTGGCTGACGTACTTCGAGGTGGCCGACGCGGACGCGACCCTGCGGGAGGTCGCCGAGCTGGGCGGGCAGGTACTGAAGCCGCCCCGGGACAGCGCACACGGCCGGGTCGCGACGGTGGCCGACCCGGAGGGCGCGGTCTTCTCGGTGATCCAGAGCCCGCACTGAGCCGTCGCCGGCGTGGGACGGTACGAGTCCGCCCGTCCCACGCCACGGTGACGCCGGTCAGTGCTTACCGCACCTGCTGACGTCGATCCGTACGATCTGCGGGTCGTGGTCGCTGGCCTGGTCGGCGAACTCGGCGTTGATGTGCACCACGTCGTAGTCGACGTGGGTCACGGCCGGGCTGGTCAGGATGTGGTCCAGGGTCTGCGAGTTGCCGTCGTACACGTAGGTGTAGCGCTCGGCGGCCGGCAGGGTGGTGATCAGCGGGGTCAGGACGCCGCCGTCCGTCAGCGTGGTCACCGTCCGCGAGAACTCGTAGTCGTTCAGGTCGCCGAGGACGACGGCCTTGGCGTCCTTGTCCGCCGCGAGCAGCGACTTGACGAAGGTGTTGACCTCGGCGGCCTGGGCCGCGCGCTGGGTCTCCGAGCTGCGGGCCGGCGGCTGGTAGCGGCCGTGCAGGGGCTGGTCGCCGCCCTTGGAGACGAAGTGGTTGGCGATGACGAAGACGGTCCGGCCCTGGAAGACGAACTCGCCCACCAGCGGCTTGCGGCTGTCGTCCCAGGCGTCGCCGGCCGGGTCGATCCGGCCCGGGGAGTAGGTGAGTTGGGCGCCCCTGCGGGTCTTGACGACACCGGTGCCCGTGGTGGCGTCGCCGCCGGGCCGGTCGGTGAAGGAGACCCGCTTGGGGTTGAAGAGGAAGACCTGGCGGATGTTGCCGCCGGGCTCGCCGCCGTCCTGGTCGTTCCCGGGCGCGATGTAGCGCCAGGAGTAACGCGGGCCGCCGGCCGCGCGGATGGCGTCGGTGAACCGCTTCAGGGTCGCCTCGGAGGTGACGGTGCCGTCGTCCGTCGCGCCGTTGTCGTCCTGGATCTCCTCCAGGGCGACGATGTCGGGCGAGTTGAGGTTGACCGCGACGCCCTCGGCGAGCCGGTCGAACTTCTCCTGGTCGTCCAGGGCGTCCAGGTTCTCCACGTTGTACGTGGCGACCGCGAGCTCGTCGCCCTTCTGCCGACGGGTCACCTCCCGCTTCAGGCCGCCCGCGACCAGGGTGCCGAGCTGGGTGACCTGGACGTTGTAGCCGCCGTAGGTGGAGTAGTCGAGCGGGCCGGTGGTGGTGCCGGAGAGCTCGTCGCCGACGTTCGCCGCGGGGAAGGCGGTGCTGGTGTCGAGGGACATCACCTCGATACGGCCGGTGTTGGGCTGGTCGTAGGAGGAGTAGAGGGTGCCGCCGCGGGGGGTCGGGTTCTCGTCGGGCTTGACGGTGACCCAGAGTTCGCCGTAGGCGTCGGTCGCGCCGACCACGCGGGCGTCGGCGAACGTCGTCCGCATGCCCTCCAGGGACTCGTAGAAGTCCTGGGCGTAGACGGCCGGCTGGAGTGCGAGCGACTCGATGCTGCCGCCGTCGGCGGTGGGGATGTACGCGTCCGGTACGGAGGCCGCGTCCAGGGTGACAGGGGCGGGCAGCGCGTTGCCGCTGGAGAGCACGGTCGCGGTCGGGCCGTCGAGCTCGGTGACCGACTGGCTGGTGCTGCTCGGGTAGTACTCGCTGACCTTGCCGCTGACCAGTACCGAGTCGCCGACCGCCACGGTGGGGGCGGCCGAGCCGGTGTAGACGAAGACGCCCTCGCTGGTGCGCGGGTCGGCATCGGGCGTCGGGTCCTGGATCCAGTAGCCCTTGGAGCCGGTCGTACGGACGCCGGTGACGATGCCCGGCACCTTGGCGACGGTCTGCCCGGCGAGCGGGGACCTGCGGGTGGTGCCCTGGATGTCGTGGACGCGGACGGTGCCCGGCTGGGTCGGGTCGTCACCGCCCCCGCCGCCCCCGTCGCCCGAACCCGGGGTCTGCCCGGCCGAGTTGACCGGGGAGGGGGTACCGGCGGTGAGGTCCGCCGCGTTGTCGTCGGTGTCGGCCAGGGTGCCGGCCCGTGCCACGGAGGCGGTGTTGGAGGCGCCGGTGACCGGGCCGCTGCCCTCGCGGACCACCGCGGTGCCGTAGCCGACCAGGTCGACGATGCGGCTGTCGGCCGCGCAGTCGGCGGCGGTCTTGCAGGTCAGCGCGGTGCTGCCGGAGACCAGGGCGACGGTGCCGGTGGTGGCGCTCATCGCGATCGTGCCGGTGGCGTCCGGGGCCGGCAGGGCCGTGGTGCCGCCGCTGCCCTGCGACTCGGCGACGAGGAACCGGCCGCCGGGGGCGACCGAGCCGCTGAGCGCGGTCACCTGCCACTGCGAGGACGAGGACGGCGAACCGGGCAGGTACTGCACGCTGTAGCCGGCCAGGTCGTAGGCCGCGGACCCGGCGTTGCCGAGCTCGACGAAGTCCCGGGTCAGGGTCGCGCCGGAGTTGCCGCCACCGCCGTACACCTCGGCGATCACCGCCGTGGCGGACGGCGTGGCGTACGCGGCGGGAAGGGCGGTCATCGCGAAGGCGCTCGCCACGCTCACGGAAATCAGCGGGTAGGCGGCGCGGCGCATACGGGATCTGCTCGCTGCGGGTCTGGGCACGCTGGCGGTCTCCTCGGACGTCGGATGCTTCAACACACCGCGGGCGGGCGGTGCTTGAACCGGGCGTGTGGGGGGAGGCGGGCTCAAGTTACGCGTGTAGACGCCGGGGCGCCAAGATGCCGTGGGTTAATTCCAGGGAACGCAGAGGTGGTTGGCGGTGCGCGATGCAGTCGGCGGCCGGCGGGCCTGCCCTACGTGACCGGCAGAACGTCGGGCGACAGGGCGGCCGCCCGCGTCGTGGCGCTCGTCATGCGCCTGCGGTGGTGGCGTCGGCACAGCACCTCGTAACCGACCTTTCCGGCCGATCCGTTGACGTCTCCCACGACCACCTGCGCGCCCTCGACGACCATCGCGCCGTCCACCGTGCGGGCGTTGTGGGTGGCGCGGGCGCCGCACCAGCACAGGGCCTCGACCTGGAGCACCTCGACCCGGTCGGCCAGCTCCACCAGCCGCTGGGAACCGGGGAACAGCTTGGAGCGGAAGTCGGTGGTGATGCCGAACGCGTAGACGTCCAGGCCCAGGTCGTCGACCACGCGCGCGAGCTGGTCGATCTGCTCCGGCGCCAGGAACTGCGCCTCGTCGGCGATGACGTAGTCCGCGCGGCCGCCCTGCGAGAGGTGGTCGACCAGGTAGGCGTACAGGTCCTGGCCGTCCTCGACCTCCACGGCGTCCGTGACCAGGCCGAGGCGGGAGGAGAGCTTGCCGTGGCCCGCCCGGTCGTCGCGGCTGAAGATCATGCCGACGAGACCGCGCGCCGACCGGTTGTGCTCGATCTGCAGAGCCAGCGTCGACTTCCCGCAGTCCATCGTTCCGGAGAAGAACACCAGCTCGGGCATGGGGAGTTGAGCACCTTTCGGGGGTGGTGGGATCGGGGGTGTCAGGAGCGTACTTCGAGCAGCGGGACGAGCTGCTCGGCGGGGGTCATCGAGCCGTGGTTGCCGACCATCGCCGACTCCTTGGGCTCCCGCTCGGAGGCGATGATCAGGACGTCGTCGTGCGCGGCCGCGACGACGTCGCCGATCCGGTCGTACACCCGCTCGTCGAACCGGTCCGGCGGGCCGAACCAGCCCGCCGTGATCGCCTCGTCCCGCGAGGCCACCCAGAACTGTTCGCCGAGCACCTCGCGCCAGCAGGTCAGGACGTCGTTCTGGGCGCCGGGCACCGCGTAGACGTGCCGGGCCCGGCCCTCGCCGCCGAGCAGGGCGACGCCGGCCCGCAGCTCCCAGTCCTCGTCGAAGTCGATGCGGTGCTGCTCGTCGAACGGGATGTCGACCATGCCGTGGTCGGCGGTGACGTACAGGGCGCTGCGCGACGGCAGCTGCTCGGCGAGGCGCTGGACGAGCCGGTCGACGTGCATCAGCTGGCCGCGCCAGGTGTCGGACTCCACGCCGTAGCGGTGCCCGGCGCCGTCCAGCTCGGCGTAGTAGGTGTAGACCAGGGAGCGGTCCGCTGCGGCGAGTTGCTCCGCCGCCAGGTCCATGCGCTCCTCGCCGGTCAGCCGCCCGTGAAACGTTCCGCCGCTGAGCGCGACCTTGGTGAGCGGGGTGTGCTCGAAGTGCGGGGAGGACACCTGCGCGGAGTGCACCCCCGCGTCCTGGGCCAGCTGGAAGACGGTGGGGTACGGCTGCCAGGCGGCCGGGTCGGTCCAGGGCTGCCAGCGCAGCTGGTTCATCAGCGCGCGGGTCTGCGGGTTGCGGACCGTGTAGCCGGGCAGGCCGTGCGCGCCGGGCGGCAGGCCGGTGCCGACGGAGGCGAGGGAGGTCGCGGTGGTGGCCGGGTAGCCGGCGGTGATCGGCCGTCCGGTGCCGCCGCGCGAGCTGCCGAGCAGGGAGGTGAGGAAGGGGGCCTCGTCGGGATGGGCCTTGATCTGCTCCCAGCCGAGCCCGTCGATCAGGAAGACGCAGTTGCGGTCGGCGGGCGTCAGCTCCGTGATCGACGCGGACATTCCGGGTACGGCCATGCCCGCGGCCAGGGTGGGCAGCAGGTCGGCGAGGGAGCCGCTGCCGTACTCGGGGAGCGGCGCGGAGTCGAGGGCGAGGGGTTCCGGATGGTCCCAGGTGGCGTACGCCATCAGCGGGTGACGTCCGCGGTCGCTTCGGAGATGGCCTGGGCGAAGACGAGCGCCTGGCGCACCGTCTCCGGGCCGTCCCCGGCCTCGCTGACCCGCAGGCTGAGGTCGTCCGCCGTGGAGTTGCCGGTGTAGCCGTGGTCGGCCTCGCAGTTGGGGTCGCCGCAGGCGGCGGGCTCCAGGTCGATGCGGGAGACGGCGCCCCAGCCGATGGTCAGCACGATCTCGCGGGGCAGGGTGCCCGGCGTGTACTGCTCCGGGTTGGCCACAACCCGGCTGACCACGACGGACGAGATCCGGCCGAGCTTGACCGACTCGGTCGAGGTGGTGGCGTACGGCGTCGGGGAGGTGCTGTCGGCGGCCTGCTCGTCGGTGTGGCTGACGATGAAGCGGTTGCCGGTGAGGACGAGCACGGTCACATGCCGCCGCACCTCGTTCTGGTCGAACGTCGTCTCCTGGTGGACCAGGTACGACCGGATCGGCTCACCACCGATGGCGGCCTCCACCGCCTCGGCCACGAGGGCCGGGTAGTAGCCGCTGCGCTCGATCGCGACGCGCAGCCCCTGGGTCGTCGTACTGGTCTTGGCCATGGCGTCCATCCTAATCCGTGGGCAAGGGGACCCGGGCCAGTCGCGCGCGGCCGCGTCCGACGCCGCCGCCGTCGCGCGCGGCCGCGTCGAACGCCGCCGACGGGTGCGGACGTTCGTCTCGGCCGGCCGGCGGTCAGTAGGCGGGCAGGGTGCGCGGGCCCAGATCGTCACGGGCCGGAGGTGGCGCGAGGCGGACGGTGGCCCCCAGGACGCTCACGCCCTGCCGGGCGACCACGACGGGTTCCAGGGTGACCGCGACGACCTCGGGGTGGTCGTCGACCAGCCGGGACACCCTGAGCAGCAGCTCCTCCAGGGCGGGCGTGTCGACGGGGGCCGAACCGCGCCAGCCGAACAGCAGGGGCGCGGTCCGGACCGAACGCACCAGTGAGGTGGCGTCCCGGTCGGTGACCGGAACCAGCCGGTGCGCCATGTCCCCGAGCAGCTGCGAGGCGGCCCCCGCGAGGCCGAAGGACACCACGGCCCCGGCGGCCGGGTCGATCACGGCCCGTACGACGGTGTCCACGCCCCGGGGTGCCATCCGCTGCACCACCGGCCGCAGCTCCTCGGGCGTCCCGTACAGCTCGCTCAACTCGGCGTACGCCCGGCGCAGTTGCTCTTCGTCCGCCAGGTCGAGCCGCACTCCGCCCAGGTCGGCGCGGTGGCGCAGATGGGGAGCGGTGGCCTTGAGGGCGACGGGATAGCCGAGGGCGCGGGCGGCTCCGACGGCGGCGTCGGGGGCGGGAGCGGGCAGGGCGCGGTGCACGTCGATGCCGTACCTGCCGAGGAGCCGGCAGGTCTCCTCGACCCCGATGGTGAGTCCCTCCCCGCGTTCGAGGAGCGCGCCGATCAGCTCGGCGGCGCCCCTCTCGTCGATGTCCTCGTACTCGGGCACCTTCCCGGGTTCGGCGGCCTCCCGCCGCCACTGCCCGTACTTCACGGCCTCGGCGAGGGCCCGCACGGCCCGCTCGGCAGCGGGGTAGGCGGGGATGAGACGGGAGTAGGGGTGGGGGGCAGGGGAGGCAGGGGGCTTCGGGGGTTGGGGCAGCGCGGCGGAGGGCGCCTTCGTCTCGGCCGCCACCGCGGTGGGCAGGCGTTCCGCAGGGCGGAACGGGTGGGCACCGCCTGCAGCGCCGGGTGCCATCGCACCCGCCGTAGGTGCGGTACGGCCCGCAGCCGAAAGCGCCTCCGCAAGCCCCCCGAGCTCCACGTGCACCACAAGCACCGGCTTCCCCGGAACCTCTTCGGCCGCCGACCTGAGCGCCTCCGCCAGCTCCGCGTCCCCCACGGCCCCCTCACCGATCGTCGGGATCGCCGTGACGACCACCGCGTCGCACGACTCGTCCGCCAGCGCCTGCGACAGCGCCCGGTGGAAGTCCCCGGCGGTCGCCCGCGTCGTCAGGTCCAGCGGCCGGGCCGGCCGCAGCCCCTCGGCCAGGCACCGGTCGTACGTCAGCAGCCCCAGCGACTCCGAGTTGCCGAGGATCGCCACCCGCGGCCCGGCCGGCAGCGGCTGCCGCGCGAGCAGCAGCCCCGCGTCGACCAGCTCGGTGATGGTGTCGACGCGGATCACCCCGGCCTGCCTCAGCAGCGCGGACACCGTGGCGTGCGGCAGCCGCGTCGCCCGTACCGCGTGGCCCGGCGGCGCCCCCGCGCCCTGCACCACGACCAGCGGCTTCGCCGCCCCCGTCCGCCGGGCGAGGCGGGTGAACTTGCGCGGGTTGCCGATGGACTCCAGGTACATGAGGACGACGTCGGTCTCGGGGTCGTCGTACCAGTACTGGAGGACGTCGTTGCCGGAGACGTCCGCGCGGTTGCCGGAGGACACGAAGGTGGAGACGCCCGTGGTGCCGGTGACGCCGCCGCCGCGCCGGTGCAGCCGGGACAGCAGGGCGATGCCGATGGCGCCGGACTGGGCGAACAGGCCGATCCGGCCGGGGCGGGGCATCTCGGGTGCGAGGGAGGCGTTCAGCCGGACGTCGTCCGCGGTGTTGATGATCCCGAAGGCGTTGGGGCCGATGATGCGCATGCCGTACGTGCGCGCCTGCCGGACGAGGGCGCGCTGGCGCTCACGGCCGTCGGGGCCGCTCTCCGCGTACCCGGCGGCGAGGACGACGAGCCCCTGGACGCCGTGTTCGCCGCACTCGGTGACGGCCTCGGGCACGTGCTCGGCGGGTACGGCGACCACCGCGAGGTCGACAGGGCCGTCGATGTCCCTCACCGAGCGGTGCGCCGGCACCCCGTCGATCTCCTTGAGGTCGTCGGGGAAGGCCTGGTTCACGGCGTGCAGGCGGCCGGTGAAGCCGGCGCCCCGGAGGTTGCCGAGGACGCTGCGGCCGACCCCGCCGGGCGCGCGGCCGACGCCGATCACGGCCACGGAACCGGGCGCGAGCAGCCGCCGTACCGAACGGGCCTCCGCGCGCTGCTCCCGCGCGCGCTGGACGGCGACCGAGCGGTCCGTGGGCTCCAGGTCGAACTCCAGGCGGACCACGCCGTCCTCGAAGCTGCGCTGCTGGGTGTAGCCGGCGTCCGTGAACACCTTGATCATCTTGCTGTTCGCGGGCAGCACCTCGGCGGCGAAGCGGCGGATCCCGCGCTCGCGCGCGACGGCCGCGATGTGCTCAAGGAGGGCGGAGGCGACGCCGCGCCCCTGGTGGGCGTCCTGGACGAGGAAGGCGACCTCGGCCTCGTCGGCGGGCGCCGAGGCGGGCGTCCCGTCGGCGCCAATGCGGTCATAGCGTACGGTTGCGATGAACTCGCCGCCGATGGTGGCCGCGAGTCCCACCCTGTCCACAAAGTCGTGGTGCGTGAAGCGGTGGACGTCCTTGGCGGAGAGCCTCGGGTAGGGCGCGAAGAAGCGGTAGTACTTCGACTCGTCCGAGACCTGCTCGTAGAAGCTGACCAGGCGATCGGCGTCATCAACGGTGATGGGCCGGATGCGCGCGGTACCCCCGTCGCGCAGCACCACGTCAGCCTCCCAGTGGGACGGGTACTCATGCCGGTCCTGCGGGTCCGCCGGGGTCTGCATGGGCCCCAGAGTACGGCTCGCGTCCGACAACGGCGCGAGGCAGTCTGTGGAGGACAAAAGTCGGGCCGAGGCCGCGGTCCGACGACACACCCGGAGAGGACTCACGCCCACTCCGGGCATGCTTCACGATATGGGAAACTGGTCTAGACAACCCTGAACACCGAAGGGCAGCATCACATGGCTGAGCGCCGCGTCAACGTCGGCTGGGCCGAGGGCCTCCACGCCCGCCCCGCTTCCATCTTCGTCCGAGCCGCCACGGCCGCAGGCGTCCCGATGACGATCGCCAAGGCCGGGGGCAACCCCGTCAACGCGGCCTCCATGCTGGCTGTCCTGGGGCTGGGCGCCCAGGGCGGCGAGGAGATCGTCCTCGCCTCCGAGGCCGAGGGCGCTGACGCCGCCCTCGACCGCCTGGCCAAGCTGGTCGCCGAGGGTCTCGAGGAACTTCCCGAGACCGTCTGAGCGCCCGGCGCCCGCACGTCCGGGGCCGCGCCACTCCCCGGGGAGCGGCGCGGCCCCGCCGTCTCCCCCTCGGCCCCGGAGCCCGTACCGGGTCACCCGTCATGTGCCGCAATTCCTTGACGGGCGCACATGACTTCACAACAGGGCCGCACACGGCTTTACGACGGCCCCGTCCCGGAGTTTGTGAAGACCCCGGCGCCCGGCTTTACCGCGGGCACACGAAAGAAGCGCGACCGTGAATTCCCGGCGCGCGTGAATTCGGGCAGCGAAAACAGACCCCGCCGAATAACATCTCTTTGTATACGGTGCGCGTGTTAATGCCGCAGGCCCGACATGTTTACGGGGTGTTGCGAAGTCCTCACACCGTTCGCCCGTTCGGTGGTGCCGGAAAAGCGCAGCCGGTGGGAGACCGTCGAGCGCTCGGTGTGCAGTGCCGTGACAGCCCGGGCCCGCTCGGCGTCGCCGCGCGCCACCGCGTCCACGATGGCGCCGTGCTCCGTCCAGGACTCCGCGGGGTTGGCGGGCGTCTCCACGGTGTACATCCAGGCGATCTTGTGCCGGAGCTGGGTGAGCGTGGAGGTCAGGGCATGGCTGCCGGAGGCCTGCGCCAGGGTCTCGTGGAACCAGCCGCCCAGGGAGCGCAGATCCTCGCTGTTTCCCCGCCTGGCCCGCTCCTGCCCCAGCCGGACCAGTCCGCGCAGCACCTTGAGGTGGGCCTCGGTGCGGCGCTGGGCGGCCCGGGAGGCGCCGAGCGGCTCCAGGAGCATGCGCATCTCCAGCAGGTCGGCGGCCTCCTGCTCGGTGGGTTCGGCGACGCACGCGCCCGCGTGCCGGCGCGTCACGACGAAGCCCTCGGCCTCCAGGGTGCGCAGGGCCTCGCGGACGGGGACGCGCGAGACCCCGTAGCGGCGGGCCAGGAGTTCCTCGGTGAGCCGGCTGCCGCGCTCGTAGACACCCGCGACGATGTCGTCCCGGATCGCCGTGCATACCGAGTGCGCCGGAATACGCATGACCGACCTCCGCCTTAATCCCCGTGAAACGCCGCCGAGTGGCGTCCGTTCCGTGACTCTATTGCAATGAGCCGGAATTTCCGACGGCGGGCCGGAATCCAGGGATATATTTTGGACACCGGGTGCACGAAAACGACGAAAGCCCCGGCACAGGGGCCGGGGCTCCGGAGGATCTCACGGGTTGTTGCCGCAGTGTCCTGCCGGGTTCACCTTGGTGGTCGGGTGCGGGTGCGTGGGGGTTGCTCGCGCCCCTTTCAGGGGCGTCACGCGCAGCGCCCCTTCAGGGGCGCGGGGAACTGCGCGACCAGCCACGGCGCACCCGCGCCCGGCGCACGCATCGCAACCTTCACGTCGGTCTCGGCGCCGGGCCCGCGTCCAGCTCCCTCAGACGTTCACGCCGTGCTTGCGGAGGTAGGCGACCGGGTCGATGTCGGAGCCGTAGTCCGGGGTGGTGCGCGCCTCGAAGTGGAGGTGGGGGCCGGTGGTGTTGCCGGTCGCGCCGGAGAGGCCGATCTGCTGGCCCGGGGTGACCTTCTGGCCCACCGAGACGCCGATGGACGAGAGGTGGCCGTACTGGGTGTACATGCCGTCGGCCATCTTGATGACGATCTCGTTGCCGTACGCCCCGCCCCAGCCGGTGGAGACGACCGTGCCGGTGCCGACCGCGTGCACGACCGTGCCGCTGGCGGCGTGGAAGTCGATGCCGGTGTGGGCGCCGGAGGACCACAGGGAGCCGCCGGTCTTGTAGCCGGTGGAGACGTAGGAGTCGCTGATCGGCGCGACGAAGGTGTTCAGGCGCTTGCGCTCGGCCGCGCGGGCCGCTCGCACCTTGGCCTCGTGCTCCTTCTTGGCCTGCTCGGCAGCCTTCTTGCGGGCGGCCTCCTCGGCCGCCTTGCGCTCGGCGGCGGCCTTCTGCGTGGCGGCCTGGGCGTCGATCTGCTCGACGACCGAGTCGCTGAGCGTGATGACCGGGGTGAGGCCGGTCTGCTCGACGGAGTTCTCGGCGGCGAGCGCCGGGGCGGCCGAGACGGTGCCGATGACACCCGTGGTGGTGAGGGCCGCGATACCGGCGGCCTGCGCGGTGGTGCGCTTCACCCGGCCGGGACGACGGTGCTTCCCGGAGGCGCACATGAACGCCATGTAGAGGCTGGTCCTTTCCTTCCCTCTCGCCTACCGGGTTAGCTGACGGGTTCGGAGCAGGAAGGTCTCCTACGGGCCCCCTCGCGACACGCGCGGGCGCCCGATTCACCCCAGGGACTGCGTGGGTCCCCGGCTCCCCTGGCTCGCGCCGTACGGGGACTCGGCGATGGCTGTCCGGTGCCGCGGATGCGGCGCACTGCCTGACGGACAGCCCGGAAGAACCTACGAGGCCGCTCTTCCCCCGCCCAAACGGAACGCGGTTTTTGTAGCGCATCCCACAGGGCAGACAGGCAGCCTCCACCTCAATTCGGACATGCGAGAGCCCTGATGACCCGAGGGTCACCAGGGCTCCGCACCCGCGTGTGCCCTACTCCGCGGCGACGACCGTGACTTCGCCGATCCCGAGGGCCTCGACGGGCTCCTTGATCTGCGCCGCGTCCCCGACGAGGACGGTCACCAGGCGGTCCACCGGGAAGGCGTTCACGACCGCCGCGGTGGCCTCCACGGTGCCGGTGGCGGCCAGTTGGCGGTACAGCGTCGCCTGGAAGTCGTCGGGCAGGTACTGCTCGACCTGGTCGGCCAGGGTGCCCGCGACGGCCGCCGCCGTCTCGTACTTGAGCGGCGCCACCCCCACGAGGTTCTGCACGGCCACATCGCGCTCGGCGTCCGTGAGGCCGTCGGCGGCGAGCGTACGCAGCACCGTCCACAGGTCCGTCAGGGCCGGGCCGGTGTTCGGGGTGTCCACGGAGCCGCTGATGGCGAGCATCGAGACACCGGTGCCGTCGGGGGCGGACCGCAGGACCTGCCCGAACGAGCGGACGCCGTAGGTGTAGCCCTTCTCCTCGCGCAGCACGCGGTCCAGGCGGGAGGTGAGGGTGCCGCCCAGGCAGTAGGTGCCGAGCACCTGGGCGGGCCAGACACGGTCGTGCCGGTCGGAGCCGACGCGGCCGATGAGCAACTGGGTCTGGACGGCGCCGGGGCGGTCCACGATGACGACCCGGCCGGTGTCGTCGGCGGCCACGGACGGGACCGGGCGGGGCTGCCCGGTGGCGGCGCGCCAGGCGCCCAGGGTCTCGCCGAGCAGCTCGTCCAGGTCGATGCCGGTCAGGTCGCCGACGACGACCGCGGTGGCCGTGGCGGGGCGGACGTGCCGGTCGTAGAAGGCACGTACGGCGGCCGCGTCGATCTTCTCGACGGTGTCCTCGGTGCCCTGGCGCGGGCGGGACATCCGCGCGGTGGCCGGGAACAGCTGCTTGTAGAGCTCCTTGGCGGCCCGCCGGCTGGGGTTGGCCAGCTCGTGCGGGATCTCGTCGAGGCGGTTGCGGACCAGCCGCTCGACCTCGCTCTCGGCGAAGGCGGGCGCCCTGAGGGCGTCGGAGAGCAGCCCGAGGCCCTTGGCGAGCCGGGAGGCCGGGACCTCCAGGCTGATGCGGACGCCGGGGTGGTCGGCGTGCGCGTCCAGGGTGGCGCCAGCCCGCTCCAGTTCGGCGGCGTACTCCTCGGCGGAGTGCTTGTCGGTGCCCTCGGAGAAGGCGCGCGACATGATGGTGGCGACGCCGTCCAGGCCGGCCGGCTCGGCGTCCAGGGGCGCGTCAAGGAGCACCTCGACGGCGACGACCTGCTGGCCCGGGCGGTGGCAGCGCAGCACGGTCAGGCCGTTGTCCAGGGTGCCGCGCTCCGGGGCCGGGAAGGCCCAGGGCCTGGCCTCGCCCGGCTGCGGCTGAGGGTGGAAGTCCATGGTGGCGAGCTCGGTCACTTGGCCGTCTCCTCGTTCTCGTTGCCGGCCTCTACGGTGGCTTCCTGCTCCGGGTCCTCGCCGCGTCCCGCCTCCTGGGTGTGCTCCGCGGACTCCGCGGACAGCGGCTCGTAGACGAGCACCGCGCGGTTGTCGGGACGCAGCCGGGCCTTGGCGACCTCCTGGACCTCCTCGGAGGTGACCGTCAGGACCCGCTGGACGGCGGTCAGGGCGAGCTGCGGGTCGCCGAACAGGACGGCGAAGCGGCACAGTTCGTCCGCGCGGCCCGCGACGGTGCCGAGCCGGTCCAGCCACTCGCGCTCCAACTGGGCCTGGGCGCGCTCCATTTCCTCGGGCGTCGGGCCCTCCTCGGCGAACCGGGCGAGCTCCTCGTCGATGGCGGCCTCGATGACCGGCACCTCGACGTCACCGGAGGTCTTCACATCGAGCCAGCCCAGGGAGGGCGCCCCGGCGAGCCGCAGCAGACCGAAGCCGGCGGCGACGGCCGTACGGTCGCGCCGTACCAGGCGGTTGTACAGGCGGGAGGACTCGCCGCCGCCGAGGACGGTGAGGGCCAGGTCGGCCGCGTCGGACACGCGCGTGCCGTCCTCCGGGAGCCGGTAGGCGGCCATCAGCGCCCGCGCGGGGACCTCCTCCACGACGACCTCGCGCAGCTGCTCGCCCATGACGTCGGGCAGCGAGCCGTCACGCGGGGTCGGCTTGCCGTCGTGCGCCGGGATGGAACCGAAGTACTTCTCGACCCAGGCGAGGGTCTGCTCCGGGTCGATGTCGCCGACGACCGACAGGACGGCGTTGTTGGGCGCGTAGTAGGTGCGGAAGAACGCGCGCGCGTCCTCCAGGGTGGCCGCGTCCAAATCCGCCATCGACCCGATCGGCGTGTGGTGGTAGGGGTGGCCCTCCGGGTAGGCGAGCGCGGTCAGCTTCTCGAAGGCCGTGCCGTAGGGGACGTTGTCGTAGCGCTGGCGGCGCTCGTTCTTGACGACGTCCCGCTGGTTCTCCATCGACTCGTCGTCCAGGGCGGCGAGCAGCGAGCCCATGCGGTCGGCCTCCAGCCAGAGGGCGAGCTCCAGCTGGTGGGCGGGCATGGTCTCGAAGTAGTTGGTGCGCTCGAAGCTGGTGGTGCCGTTGAGCGAGCCGCCTGCGCCCTGGACGAGCTCGAAGTGGCCGTTGCCCTTCACCTGGGCGGAGCCCTGGAACATCAGGTGCTCGAAAAGGTGAGCCAGGCCGGTACGGCCCTTGACTTCGTGCCGGGAACCGACGTCGTACCAGAGGCAGACCGCCGCGACCGGGGTCAGGTGGTCCTCGGAGAGCACCACGCGCAGACCGTTGGCCAAGCGGTGCTCGGTCGCTGCCAGGCCTCCGGAGCCTGTCTCGGCCGTGGTCGTGTGACCCATGGGCATGTACGTCCCTTCGCTCGCGGAAGCGGTCTCGAACCGCGGTTTTTCTGCCGGTCCTGCCACTGTATGCAAGCGCGCGGGGACCCGGCGAAGTTCCCGCACGACGTACGCCCAGAGCGGATCGTGCGGGCGGATCGCGTAGCCTGCGTCCCACCCGCCCCGTGACGGCTACCGGCACCGGGGCGGGCCGCGGCGACCGGGGCCTGGCCCGGGTTGTCAGTGCCGCGGTCCACAATGGTCAGCGTCAGATCCGTTCACGCATGAGCAAGGAGCCGGCAGCGATGGCCCGCCGCAGCACGAAGACCCCGCCGCCCGACGACTCGTTCGAGGAGAGAATCCTCGACATCGACGTCGTGGACGAGATGCGCGGCTCCTACCTCGAGTACGCGTACTCGGTCATCTACTCGCGCGCCCTGCCGGACGCCCGCGACGGCCTCAAGCCGGTGCACCGCCGCATCGTCTACCAGATGAACGAGATGGGCGTACGCCCCGACCGCGCCTATGTGAAGTGCGCGCGCGTGGTCGGCGAGGTCATGGGCAAGCTGCACCCGCACGGCGACGCGTCGATCTACGACGCGCTGGTCCGCATGGCCCAGCCGTTCTCGATGCGCGTCCCGCTGGTCGACGGCCACGGCAACTTCGGCTCGCTGGGCAACGACGACCCGCCGGCCGCCATGCGGTACACCGAGTGCCGGATGGCCGAGGCGACGAGCCTGATGACCGAGTCGATCGACGAGGACACGGTCGACTTCTCGCCCAACTACGACGGCCAGGAGCAGGAACCGGTGGCGCTGCCCGCCGCGTTCCCGAACCTGCTGGTGAACGGCTCGTCGGGCATCGCCGTCGGCATGGCGACGAACATGCCGCCGCACAACCTCGGCGAGGTGATCTCGGCCGCCCGCCATCTGATCCGCTATCCGAACGCGGACCTGGACACGCTGATGAAGCACGTCCCGGGCCCCGACCTGCCCACCGGCGGCCGGATCGTCGGCCTGGAGGGCGTCCGGGACGCGTACGAGACGGGCCGCGGCACCTTCAAGATCCGGGCCACGGTGGCGGTGGAGACGGTGACGGCCCGCCGCAAGGGGCTGGTCATCACCGAACTGCCGTTCACGGTCGGCCCCGAGAAGGTCATCGCCAAGATCAAGGACCTGGTCAACGCCAAGAAGCTCCAGGGCATCGCCGACGTCAAGGACCTCACCGACCGCGAGCACGGGCTGCGTCTGGTCATCGAGATCAAGAACGGCTTCGTGCCCGAGGCGGTCCTGGAGCAGCTCTACAAGCTGACGCCGATGGAGGAGTCCTTCGGCATCAACAACGTGGCGCTGGTGGACGGCCAGCCGCTCACGCTGGGCCTGAAGGAGCTGCTGGAGGTCTACCTGGACCACCGCTTCGAGGTGGTCCGCCGGCGCAGCGAGTTCCGCCGCACCAAGCGCCGCGACCGTCTGCACCTGGTGGAGGGCCTGATCACGGCCCTCGTCGACATCGACGAGGTCATCCGGCTGATCCGCTCCAGCGAGAACAGCGCGGACGCCAAGCAGCGTCTGATGGAGCGCTTCTCGCTGTCGGAGATCCAGACCCAGTACATCCTGGACACCCCGCTCCGCCGCCTCACCAAGTACGACCGCATCGAGCTGGAGGCGGAGAAGGAGAAGCTCACCGCGGAGATCGCCGAGCTGACCCGGATCCTGGAGTCGGACGCGGAGCTGCGCAAGCTGGTCTCGGCCGAACTGGCCGCGGTCGCCAAGAAGTTCGGCACCGAGCGGCGTACGGTCCTGCTGGAGGCCTCCGGTGCCCAGGCCGCCGTGGTGCCGCTCCAGGTCGCCGACGACCCGTGCCGGGTGCTGCTGTCCTCCACGGGCCTGGTGGCGCGCACGATGAACGGCGAGCCGTTCCCGGCGGACACCGACGGCAGGCGCGCCAAGCACGACGTGATCGTCTCCGCGGTCCCCGCGACCGCGCGCGGCGAGGTCGGCGCGGTGACCTCGACGGGCCGCCTGCTGCGCATCAACGTCGTCGACCTCCCCCAGCTCCCCGACACGGCGACGGCTCCCACCCTCGCGGGCGGCGCGCCCCTCTCCGAGTTCCTCTCCCTGGAGGACGGCGAGTCGGTGGTCTGCCTGACCACGCTGGACGAGTCCTCGCCGGGTCTCGCCCTCGGTACCGAGCAGGGCGTGGTCAAGCGCGTGGTGCCCGACTACCCGTCCAACAAGGACGAGTTGGAGGTCATCACCCTCAAGGAGGGCGACCGGATCGTCGGCGCGGTGGAGCTGCGCACCGGCGAGGAGGACCTGGTCTTCATCACGGACGACGCGCAGCTGCTGCGCTATCAGGCCTCCCAGGTGCGTCCGCAGGGGCGTCCGGCGGGCGGTATGGCGGGCATCAAGCTCACGGAGGGCGCGAAGGTCATCTCCTTCACCGTGGTCGACCCGGCGGCCGACGCGGTGGTCTTCACGGTGGCGGGCTCGCGCGGCACGCTCGACGACTCGGTCCAGACGACGGCCAAGCTGACCCCGTTCGACCAGTACCCGCGCAAGGGCCGCGCCACCGGCGGCGTGCGCTGCCAGCGGTTCCTGAAGGGCGAGGACTGCCTGTCCTTCGCCTGGGCGGGCCCGGTCCCGGCGAAGGCGGCCCAGAAGGACGGCTCCCCGGCCGAACTCCCGGAGCTCGACCCGCGCCGCGACGGCTCCGGCGTGTCACTGCCGAAGACGGTGTCGGTGACGGCGGGCCCGGTCTAGTCCTCGTAGTCCCCCTCGGGGCCTTCCGCCAGGCCCTGTACGTACCGCAGGACGCCCCACAGGCCGTGCTCGTCGGCCTGTGGGGCGTCGTTCGTGCACGCCTCCAGCTCCTTGCGCAGCGCTGCCGTGTCGATGCCGGAGCCGATCAGCACGAGCTGCGTGAGCCGCTCCTCGCCCCGTCCCCAGGCTTCCGGGTAGAAGCGCAGGAACCGCCCCACGGCATGCACGACGTACCGGTTGCCCGTGTCGTAGGGCCCGAGGTCGACATGCCCCTTGATCCGGTAGAGCCCCTCGGGACGGCTGTCGAGGAAGGCCATCAGCCGACGGGGGTCCAGGGGCAGCGCGGAGGCGAAGGACAGGCTGTCGTAGGCGGTGTGCAGATGTCCTTCGTGCGCGCCGCCCTCATGGTGGTCGTGCAGGTCGTCGAAGGACAGCTGTCCGATGCGCTCCTCGCCGGGCCGGCAGTCGAACAGGAACTCGGGGTCGATACGGCCGTAGGTCGCCGGGACGACGGCGGCCCCCCGGTCGCTGAGTGACCGCACGAGCCCGAGGACGCGCTCGCCGCCCTCCGCGGCCCGGTCGAGCTTGTTGACGACGACCAGGTCGGCCAGGGCGAGATGCCGGTCGATCTCGGGGTGCTTCGCGCGCGTGCCGTCGAACTCGGCGGCGTCGACGACCTCGACGAGGCCGCCGTAGACGATCCCGGGATGCTCGCTGGCGAGCAGCATCCGGACGAGTTCCTGGGGTTCGGCGAGACCGCTGGCCTCGATCACGACGACGTCGACACCGGTGCCGGGGTGGGCGAGCCGTTCCAGGTAGACGTCCAGTTCGCTGGCGTCGACGGCGCAGCACAGGCATCCGTTGCCGAGCGAGACGGTCGAGTCGCCGAGGGCTCCGGCCACGGCCATCGCGTCGATCTCGATGGCCCCGAAGTCGTTGACGATCGCCCCGATCCGGCTGCCTCCGCTGCGGTGCAGCAGGTGGTTGAGGAGCGTGGTCTTCCCGGACCCCAGGAATCCGGCGAGGACGACTACCGGGATCGGCCGGGGGGTGGGGTGGTGCTCCAACAGGGGCCTCTTTCGCGCGGGCGGGGTGGCGGGCCGGTCCAGGATAGGAAACCGCCGGACCGGACACCGCGCCCGACGGCGAAGGAGCTCACGGCACGGGCGAGCGTACGAAGCCCCCGGCCGCCGCCGGAGCCGGTGCGGAGACGGCCGGGCCCGCTGTCTGTTCTTCGGTCCGGTGAGGACCACGGGCGCCGGCGTCCGCCCCGGCAGGTGGGTGCCGGTCTCCGGACCCGCTACGGCCGACCAAGGTGGACTTGCCGTCGTCGACCGACCCGCAGGTGGCCAGCCGCAACAGGCCCCCCCGGGATCGGGCCGGTGGAGCACGTCTGATCTGCCGCTGCCGCGACGCCTGTCGACATGTCTAGAAGTACCCTTCTCGCTTGCGGTCCTCCATGGCCGCCTCGGACAGCCGGTCGTCGGCCCTGCTCGCACCGCGCTCGGTCACGCGGCTGGCGGCGATCTCGGCGATCACTTCGCCCACCGTCGAGGCGGACGAGTCGATCGCGCCGGTGCAGGACATGTCACCCACCGTGCGGTACCGGACCCTGCGCTCGCACAGGGACTCGTCGTTGCGGGGACCGCCCCAGTCGCCGGGCGCCAGCCACATGCCGTTGCGCCGGAACACCTTGCGCCAGTGCGCGAAGTAGAGCTTCCGGTCGCGGCGTCGACCCTGCCGTAGCAGATCAACTGGCGCGCAGGCCCCCGGTCGACAGCACCCTCTCGTCGCCGAGGGACCGGCCGGCCGAGTGGATGAGTCCGGTCCGACAGGCCAGTGACACGAGCTCGGCCCGGTCGCGGACGCCGAGCTTGGTACGCACTCGGTAGAGATGGGTACGGACCGTGGCCTCACCGATGATCAGTTCGCGGGCCACCTCCTCGGTGGACATGCCCAGCGCCACCATCCTGGTCACTTCCCGTTCCCGCGGGGTCAGCTCGGTCATCTCCGGGCACGCCGCAGTCTCCTGGGGCTCCGGCTGCGCACGGAACCAGGTGACCAGGCGCTCCGCGATGTTGGGCGCGAGCATGGTCTGTCCGGCGGCGGCCGCCTGGATCGCGGTGATCAGCTCCTGCGGGCTCGCGTCCTTGCCGAGCAGGCAGCTCGCGCCGGCGTGCAGCACGTCGCTCACCGTCTTGTCGGCGTCGGACGCCGTGAACACGACCACGCTGGGCGGCTCGTCCTCCTTGTCGAGTCTGCGGATCATCTCGAGGCCGGAGATGGTCTGGAGGTTCAGATCCGTGACCACGACATCGGGCCGCATGGTGCGCACCAGAACGATGGCTTCCATGCCGTTGTGGGTCGTGCCGATCACATCGATGTCCGGCACCGCGTCGAGGAGGGTCTTGAGACCGTCCGCGATCACGGGCAGCTGATCACAGATGAGCACCCGAATGGCCATTATGTTCGTTCCCCCTCGATGCGGATTGGGTAGAAGCCTCGCTGTCACAGACGGTTCGCGGCGCCGCGCTACCGCGAGGCTCGCCCCGGAGCAGTGACTCAGCCGTTGCCGTTGTTGTCCGTGGTCCCGAAGAGGACCGTCTCCGTCGAAGAGGCGACGGTGCGCTGCTGGACCGTCCCCGGCGCGTGGGCGTCGGAGGAGGTCGTGAATCCCCCCAGAAGCGCCCCGAGAGCGATGCCGGAGGCGGCGGCCATGGGGGCGAAGCGCATGAGGAACTCCTTTGGAGAGGACGACCGTTTCGACTCCACTGATGTTCGCGATCTGCCTTCCCGGCCGGTTCCCCTCCGGACACCCGCCGGATCCCTCAGTCGTGGGCCGCCCGACCTGCGGGACTCAGCGTGCGTTCTCCGGCACCTTCATGAGGGAGAAGAGGTTGTCCGCCGCCGAGCGGTGCTGCCGGGCCAGCTGCGCGTCTCCCTGGGCCTCGGCGGTACGGCCGAGGCCCCACAGCGCGCAGGCCTCGTCGTAGCGCAACTCCATACGGCAGGCGATCTCGTGGGCCAGGAGCTGCTGAGCCTGCGCCGTTTCCAGGTCTCCCTGCGCGTACCGCACCCGCCCCACCGAGAGGTGCACGGTGGCACGGTGGATGTCGTCGGTGCTGCTGGTGGCCTTGGCGAGGGCATGGTCGGCGCTGTCCGCCGCCTCCTCCAGCTCTCCCATGCGCGCCAGCACGTCGGCCCTGCGGGCGAGGACGAGCGGCAGCACCGAGGGCATGCTCATGCGCTGGCACCGTTCCAGCGCCGCGTCGGCCCAGCCGAGCGCCTCCTCGAAGCGGCCGAGGCGCTCGATCGCCTGGGAGAGATTGCTCAGCGCGTCCACGGAGAGCTGTATCTCCTTGATCGAGTCGAAGATGGTCACCGCCCTCTCCGCCGATTCCGCCGCCTCGTCGAACAGCCCGAGCCGCACCTGGACCAGGCTGAGGGTGCTCAGCGACGAGCCGTCGAGCCGGGTGAAGCCGAGCTCCTGCGCACGCGCGTTGGCCTCCTGGCACAGCCGCAGCGCGCGTTCCAGCTGCCCCATGCTGTTGCAGGCCTGTCCCAGCCTGGCCCGGCACTCCGCCTCGCTGTGCAGGTCGTCCATCTGCCGGGACAGGTCCACGGCCTCCTCCAGCCGGGCGACGGCCTCGCTCAGCTGCCCCAGGCGCCACTTGCCCATGGCCAGATTCATCAGGTTCAGCCGGGTCAGCGACCGGTCCCCGAGCTGTCGGGACGCGCTGACCCCCTTCTCCAGCGCCGCGTTCGCGCTGGCGTCGTAGGCGCGGATGCTGGAATGGAAGCCCAACTCACGCGGCAGCCGCGCGGCGTGCCACAGCAGTCCCTCGTGGTATGCGGCGTCCACCGCTGCCAGCAGACTCTCGCGGTGCTGGTCGAGCCATTGGAGCGCCTTGTCCTTGTGGTCGAACTCCTCGCGCTCCCGGCCTATTTCGTCGCCGTGCCCGAAGTGGCGCCGTCCGGGAAACAGGGTGTCGCACGCGCGTTCCGCCGCGATCAGGTAGTGATCCAGCAGCCGCCGCACCGCCTGCCCGTCCTCCGGCGCCTTCTGGCTCTGCGCGACTCGTTGCACGAAGCTGCGCACCAGGTCGTGCAGCGCGTACACCCCCGGCTCCCTGGCCTCCAGCAGCCGTACGTCCACCAGTTCTTCCAGGACGTCCTCGGCCGCCAGGACATCGGTGTCCAGCAGTGCGGCGGCTTCTTCGGCATCCAGATAGCGTCCGGGGTGGTGTCCCAGAAGCCGGAAGGCCGTTCGCTGTTCCCGGGGCATGGACCGGTACGACAGCAGCAGCGCGCCGGCCACTCCCCTTCCCTCGCTGGTGAGTTCGTCCAGGCGCCGGTCGTGGTCCCGCAGCCGTTCGACGAGTCGCTGGACAGTCCATTGCGGACGGTTCGCGAGCCGGGCGGCGGCGATCCGGACCGCCAGCGGCAGTCCTCCGCACAGCCGCAGCAGCTCACGGGCCGCGGCCGGCTCTCGTTCGACGCGTTCGGCACCGAGGGTGTTCCGCAGGATCTGGTGGCTCTCCGGTTCCGGAAGGGCGCCCAGGGAGAGCCACTCGGCCCCGTCGAGTCCGGTCAGCCGCGGGCGGCTGGTGATCAGGACCAGGCTGTCGGACGACGCGGGGATCAGTTCCCGCACCTGCTCCGAGGCGGCCGCATTGTCCAGGACCAGGAGCATGCGACGGCCGCGCATGTAGGACTGCCACCGCGCGGCGCGGCCCGCGGGCACCGTGGGCAGTTCCTCGCTGGGGATGCCGGCGGCGGAGAGCAGGTCTCCCTGCGCCTGGAACGCGCTGAGCGGCGTCTGGCCCGGTGTGAAGCCGTGCAGGTCTATGAAGAGACTGCCGTCCGGATACTGCTCGGCCAGTTCATGGGCGGCGCGGATGGCCAGTGCCGTCTTGCCGCCGCCGCCCATGCCGTCGAGGGCCAGGACCGTCGGTGCCCCCTCCAGGGCCCGCCCGGCCGCATCGCAGACCCACTCCAGCTCGGAGCTGCGGCCCGAGAAGTCGGGCACGTCGAACGGCAGCGCGTGCGGAGCGTCCGACACCTGGTGCTGGACACGGGACACGGCGCGTTCCGGGCGGGTGAGCGACGGGTCCTGGCGCAGGATGCGTTCGTGCAGTCCGGTCAGCTCCGTGCCGGGGTCGATGCCCAGCTCGTCTGCGAGTTGCCCTCGGGCACGGGCGAACTCATCGAGTGCGGCGGCCTGTTGGCCGGAGTGGTAGAGGGCGAGCATCAGCCGGCTGCGCAGTGTCTCGCGCAGCGGATGCTCGTCGACGAGGACACGCAGTTCGCCCGTGACCTCGGCGGCCTCGCCCGCCTCGATGCACAGGTCGTAGAGCTGCTCGGCAGCGGTCAGCCGCTGCTCCTCCAGAGCCGTGGAGGCGGCGTCGACCACACGGCCGCCGGAACCGGACAGCACCGGCCCCCGCCACAACGCCAGCGCCTCACGCAACTGTCCGGCGGCCTGCTCGGCCTCCCCCGCCTCCAGTGATGCTCTGGCCACTCTCAAGAGCTTCTGGTAGCGCAGCAGATCGAGTTGCCCGGCGTCAACGACCGCGCGGTATCCGGGCCCGTCGGTGACGATGATGTCGGGGCCGTGCGGAATGCGGCTGCGCAGTTTGGCGACCGTCTTGCGCACCTGGTGCTCGGCGCTGTCCGGCGGTTCGTCGTTCCATGCGGCCGCCACCAGACGGGAGACGGGCACGACACGCCCGGCTTCCAGGAGCAGCATCACGAGAACACGCCGCTGCAGAGCCCCGTTGACCGAGAGGAGTTCGCTGCCGCTACGGACTTCCAAAGATCCCAGAACGGCGAATTCCGGTCTGGGATATGTGTCGTCTTCCATTTGACCCGATGTCGCGGCCCGCACCTTATCCTCCCCCGTCAGCGATGAGATGGGACACACGCCACAGAGGGTAGATCATCTCGCGGAGCACACGCACCAGGCATGTCGGCTCCCGCGTCTCGTCCCCCCGTGCCTTCGCCTCGCAGAACGAAAACACAACTACCCGGCGCGCGTCACCGGGCGGTTGGCCGGATATCTGCGACAAGATCCTGCCGCGCCTTGGCGACTCGTTCGCGGGTGATCTCCGGTGTGCTCCCTTCCACGACCACGTAGGCGCGCCGAGCGCGCGGATCACCGACTGACGCGATCAGGTCACCGGCTGTATACGGGAAGCGGGCTCCGCGGACCCACGGGGTCACGGCGATGTCCTCCGTGCCGGTGTACGTCTCCAGCCGCCCTTCGGGCAGCAGGAAGAAACCGACCTCCGCGTACCGGGAAGCCTTCGGTACGACCGGACGTTCGCCCCGCAGGGCCGCGAAGACCGCCGCCTCCAGGTCGAACCCGCGCGCGATCTCGACCAGCAGGGGGATTCGGTCGGTGCCCAGGTGCGGACGGCAGGACACGATCCGCGGCCCGTGGGGCAGCAGCGCCACCTGCGTGTGAGCGGGGCCGAAGCGGTATCCGCTCGCCGTCAGCCGCTCCTCGACGACCGCCGAGATGATCTTTTGTTCGTCGTCGGTCAACGGTGCCGGATGGAGGTGGCCCGTCACGAGGAAGTAGGGCGGCCCCGTGGTGCGTTGAGCCGTCATCCCCACGACGTGATGGGCCCCGTTCACGGTCAGCGTCTCGACGCTCACCCGGGGAGCCTCCGCGGGGGCCCGGTCCTCCTCTTCACAGGACTGGAGTCGTTCGTACACCGCAGGGGGGTTCGGGGACAGGCCGAGCCGCCATGCCTCCCGGACCACCGGCAGGACGGAACTGCCGTGTCCGCAGTGCAGCACGGCGTCGATGTCATGGCGCCGCGCGGTCCGCGCGATGGTCTCGCGCAGTCCGGTCTCGTCGGAGAAATCGGTGAGCAGCAGTTCCTCGGAGACCTCTTCGACGCGCGGCGCGAAGTCGGCCTCCAACTGCGACGGGTCCCCTACCGACCAGATACGGAACCCCCGCTCGGCTCCCTTCCGCACGAGTTGGTGACTCGGCATCACGAGGAGCAGTCTGAACTGCGAGCTTCTGGAGGAGTGTGCACACATACGTGCCACTGTGCAGTGCGGTGTTCCCTCCCCGATCCCCTTCCCTTCCCCTCACCGGGCGGCCTCGGCAGCCCGGCGGCGGGTAAGCGAGATGCGCAGCCGCGGCGGAGGAATGTCAACGCGACGCTTCCTCGCGGTTGAACCTGACGCGGACGCGCAGAGCGGCGGTGGGTCCGTAGCGTCCTTCGTACTCGCCGGCACGGCCGGCGCAAGTCGCCCCTATTTCACCGGCGATGACACGTCGTTCGATATTCAACCTGGCGGTGAGATGTCCGAAAATCAGTGGAACGGTGTCGCCGTATATCACTACCCTGCTGCCGACCCAAGTCGTCCAGCCGAGGACACACCGTTGTACATCCTGTGAGAACTCCCGAGCACTAATTCGTCGCGCGTCGCGCATATGCGCCGCGCTTCCTTTTGCTGCGAGCCTCTCACTGAAACAGGTGTACTTCTGTGCTCGAAAAATGGGTGGTCGAACCCGTCCGTGTGCCCCTCATTCGCCGCCGTTGCCACGTGTGCGCGTCCGACGGTTTCCGGACGAGCGGTAAATTCCGCGTCAACGCGAACCACAAACTCATCGACGTCTGGCTCCTCGCGCTCTGCACCGCTTGCGGGGAGACCACGAAGCTCACGGTCATGGAGCGGATGAACGTGCGTTCCGTACGACCCGAGCTGCTGGACCGACTGCATGACAACGACCTCCGCCTGGCGGCTGAACTGCTCCAGGATCCGGTCGTGCGGCGCCGCAATCGCATCGCCCTCGACTGGGACGACGCCTGGCGCCTCGACACCGGCGGATCGGATCACCTGGACGACGAGGTGATCGACGTCTCGGTCCGCTTCGCGGCGCGGATACCCGTCCGGCCGACACGGCTGATCGCCGAAGGCTGCGGTCTTTCGCGGGCCGAGGTCGAGAAACTGATCACGGACGGGAAACTCGTTTCCGCAGTCCGGCTGAGCGGCAAACTCTCCGGCGACTTCACCTTCACGCTCAAGCGCTGAACCCTCCCCGGAACCAGGGCCTGTCCGGCGAAATCCGCCGGACAGGCCCTGGAAGGCTCACGAATGCGCGTCCGCGACAAGTTCGTTCGCCGTGACGCATGAACCGAACACCGGGATGACGGGTCGGGGCCGGTGTCGCGGAGGTCAGCCGGGCAGCTCGGCCGGGCGGGTCCGCGGGCCTGGGGCGAGGAGTTCGGACCGGCCGGGGTCACTGGTTGCTGAACGCCGAGTCGAAGGCCGCCTTCGGCAGCGGCCACAGGGCGGCGCGGATCCGGCCGACGGCCTCCGCCGCGCCGTGCAGCCGGTCCATTCCCGCATCCTCCCACTCCACCGAGACAGGGCCGTCGTAGCCGATGGCCGCCAGGGCGCGGAAGGCGTCCTCCCAGGGCATGTCGCCATGTCCGACGGAGACGAAGTCCCAGCGCCGGCGCGGATCGCCCCAGGGCAGGTGCGAGCCGAGGATCCCGGCGCGCCCGTACGGCGGCCGGACCCGGGTGTCCTTGCAGTCCACGTGGTAGATGCGGTCGGCGAAGTCCGTGATGAAGCCGACGGGGTCGACGCCCTGCCAGATCATGTGCGAGGGGTCCCAGTTGAAGCCGAAGGCCGGGCGGCGGCCGATCGCCTCAAGGGTGCGCTCGCTGGTCCAGTAGTCGTAGGCGATCTCGGACGGGTGGACCTCGTGGGCGAAGCGCACGCCCTCGGCGTCGAAGACGTCGAGGATCGGGTTCCAGCGGCGCGCGAAGTCCTCGTACCCCTCGTCGATCACCGCCTGGGAGACCGGCGGGAACATCGCCACGTACTTCCAGATCTTCGAGCCGGTGAACCCGACCACGGTGTCGGCGCCGAGCCTGCGGGCGACCCTGGCGGCGCGCTTCATGTCCTCGGCCGCGCGCTGCCGGACGCCCTCCGGGTCGCCGTCGCCCCAGACCTCCGGGCGCAGGATCGCCTGGTGCCGGAAGTCGATCGGGTCGTCGCACACGGCCTGGCCGCCGAGGTGGTGGGAGATCGCCCAGACCTTCAGCCCGTACCGCTCCAGGACGGCCTGGCGCTGCGGAAGGTAGTCGGGGTCGGCCTCGGCGCGGGCCAGGTCCAGATGGTCGCCGGAGGCCGCGATCTCCAGACCGTCGTACCCCCACTCGCCCGCCAGCCGCGCCACCTCCTCGAACGGCAGGTCCGCCCACTGACCGGTGAAGAGGGTGACCGGCTGCCGGGCCGGTACCTGGCTCTGGTTCATGTGCAGCCTCCTTGGCGTTCCGGATACTTTAGCTTACGGTGAGCAAAAGTCGACCTTGCTGGAGTCATCACTCCCCGTTTTTTCGACCTGTTCACGCGTTAGCTCCCCGGGAGGCTCTCCTCCGGGAGAGAGAAGAGGTGTGTGTCATGCGCGTCGCTGTCATCGGTACCGGCTTCATGGGGGCCGTGCATACCCGGTCCGCGCTCGTGGCGGGCGGCGAGGTGGTGGGCGTGGTCGGGTCGACGCCCGGGAAGGGCCGCCGGGCCGCCGCGGAGTTCGGGGCCGGCCAGGGCTTCGACTCGGTCGAGGACGTACTGCGGCACGGGGTGGACGTGCTGCACGTGTGCACGCCCAACGCCACGCACGCGGAGTTCTGCCGGGCGGCCCTCGCCGCCGGTGTCCCGGTCGTCTGCGAGAAGCCCCTGGCCACCGACGCCGCGACCGCACGCGAACTCACCGAACTGGCGGCGGAGCGCGGGCTGGTCACCGCCGTGCCCTTCGTGTACCGGTACTACGCGTCCGCGCGTGCGGCACGTGACCGGATCCGGCGACCGGGGCATCGGCCCCCCTGGCTGATCCACGGCAGCTATCTGCAGGACTGGCTCGCCGACGCGGAGGCCACCAACTGGCGGGTCGACCCGGCGGACGGCGGTGCCACGCGCGCGTTCGGGGACATCGGCGTCCACTGGTGCGATCTCGCCGAGTTCGTGACCGGGCAGCGGATCACCCGGGTGAACGCGTCCTTCGCCCGCGCGGTCCCGGCCCGGCCGTCGGCGGACGGCACCCCGCGCCCCGTCGAGACCGAGGACGGTGCGGTCGTCCTCCTCGAAACCGACGCCGGCGCGATCGGATCGGTGGTGGTCAGCCAGGTCTCCGCCGGGTACAAGAACGCGCTGTCGTTCTCCTTCGACGGGCCGGACGCCAGTTACGCGTTCCGCCAGGAGACCCCCGAGTCGCTGTGGATCGGCGGCCGCGACGCCAACGAGGTGCTGCTGAGAGATCCGAACCGGCCCGGGGCCCCCACCGGCCGGGCGGCCCGCCTGCCGTCCGGGCATCCGCAGGGCTACTACGAGGCCTTCGCCGACTTCGTCGCCGACGCCTACGCGGCGATCCGCGGCGAAGAGGTCACCGGGATGCCGTCCTTCGCCGACGGGCTGCGCGCGGCCGACATCGCCCAGTCGGTCGTCGACTCGGCGCGCGGCGGCGGCTGGGTCGACGTGCCGGCGACGGTGCAGGGGTTGACGAAGAAGCGCGGCTGAGCCGCTACCGCGCGCCCGCCAGCGGCAGGTCGAGGGGGAGCGGCTCGGTGAAGTCGCCGGTGCGTGCGCGGATCCCGCGAGGGTTCCCGTGCCGGAGCCACTGGTCGAGCAGATCCGGGTGCAGCAGCTCGTCGATGGCCAGGGTGGCCGCGCCGACTACTCCCTCGGCGCGGTCGAGATCGACCCGGTCGATGACGAGTTCGTCGGTGGCCAGCGGCAGGGACCGTCTGGCCACGACCTCGGCGACGGGGTCCCGGAACACGTCGCCCGCCTGCGCCAGCACGCCGGCGAGGTAGACCGTCGACGGGTTGAAGACACTGACGAGCGTCGCCAGCTGCCCGCCGACCAGCTCACCCGCCCTGGTGACGAGTTCGGTGCTGACCCGGTCGCCGGCCAGGCAGCCGTCGAGCACGTCGGTGACGGCCAGCGGCGCGCCCCGGCGCTCCAGACGCTCCAGGCGCTCGGCCAGGAAGGGGCTGCGCCCCTCCAGGGCCGCGGCGCGCGCGTCACGGGTGAGGGCCCAGCCGCCCGCGAACGCCTCCAGGCACCCGAACTTGCCGCACCGGCACCGGTGGCGGGACTCCTCGGCGACGATGGTGTGCCCGAGGTCGCCGGCCGCGCCGCGCGCGCCCCGGTGCAGCCGGCCCCTGGACATCAGGCCCAGGCCGATCCCGGTGCTCGCCTTGACGAGCAGGATGTTGTCGCCCGCGGCCGCCCGGGTCCGGCTCCAGGCGCCCAGCGCCATCAGGTTGGCGTCGTTGTCGACCCAGGCCGGCACGTCGTAGTGGGCTTCGAGCCGGTCCCGGAGCGGGAAGCCGTGCCAGCCGGCCATGATCGGCGGCCGCACGGGCATCCCGCGCGCGAAGTCGACCGGCCCGGGTACCCCCACGCACACGCCCCACAGGCGCTCCCGCAACTCCGGGCTCAGCAGCTGCCCCGCCACGTCGACCAAGGTGGCCAGGGACGCCTCGGGGCCCGACTCGATGTCCCACGCCACCCGCCGCTCGGCGAGCACGGTCCCGTCCAGGTCGGTCACCGCGGCGTGCAGATGGGTGGCGCCGAACACCGCGCCGAGGACGACACCCCGGCCGGAGTCGATCCGCAGGATGCGGGAGGGCCGTCCGCCGGTGGACGGGGCCGGCTCGCCCTCGGCCACCAGGCCGACCCGGATCGCGTGGTCCACCCGCTGCGTGATGATCGTCCGGCCCAGCCCGGTCTGCCGGCCGAGGTCGGGCCTGGTCACGGCCGTTCCGCTCCTGATCAGGCTCAGGACCAGGGAGAGGGTACGGGTGTGGTCGGTCATGCAGTGAGCTTATGGTCCTGGCGGCCTCCACGACCGCCGGCCTCGACAGCACCCCGCGTCCGACTCCGCGTCCGAGTCCCCGTCCGAGTCCACGTCCGAGTCCACGTCCGGCTCCGGCTCCGGCTCCGGCGCCGCGCGCGAAGCCGACCGCGTGGAAACGTCACCCGGCCGCCCGGCCGGCTCGGTCCCGACCGTCGTCCGCCACGGCAACCACAGCACCACGCAACTTCCATCAACATTGATCGAGTCAATCCATGCCGAAGCGGCTACGGTGACGCCCATGCGCGATCAACACCCCGCTCCCGGCAGTCCCGCGCGGCGGCTGAGCACCAAGGAGACCGCCGAACTGCTCGGCGTGAAGCCCGAGACCGTGTACGCCTACGTGAGCCGGGGCCAGCTCAGCAGCAGACGTGAGCCCGGTGGCCGCGCCAGCACCTTCGACGCCGGGGAGGTGGAGGCACTCGCGCGGCGCAACAGGCGGGAGGCCGCCGGGAGTCCGGGCTCCGGCGGTGATCTGTCGGTGCGCACCCGGATCACGCTGATCGACCAGGACCGGTACTTCTTCCGGGGGGTCGACGCCACGGAACTCGCCGCGCACCACTCCTACGAGGAGGTGGCCGAGTGGCTGTGGACGGGCCGCATGACCCGGGGCATGACCTTCACCGCGCCGGAGGCCACGGTCACCGTCGCCCGCCGGACCGTCGACGCGCTGCCCGAACACACCTCGCCCACCGACCGGCTGCGGGTCGCCACGATCGCCGCGGCCGCCGAGGACCCGCTGCGCTTCGACCTGTCCGAGGAGTCCGTCCTCGGCACCGCGCGCGTGCTGATCCCCACGCTCGTCGCCGCGCTCCCGGTGCAGCGCCGGCGAGGGCACGACGACGGCCCGCTGGCCCACCGCCTGTGGCGCCGGCTGACCGGCGTCGATCCCAGCGACGCCGCGCTGCGCGTCCTGGACACCGCGCTCGCCCTGCTCGTCGACCACGACCTGGCCGCCTCCACCCTCGCGGTCCGGGTCGCGGCCTCCGCGCGTGCACACGCGTACGCGGCCGTGTCGGCCGGGCTCGGCGTGCTCGAAGGCCCCCTGCACGGCGCCTCCAGCGGCCTCGCCCACCGGATGCTGGTCGATGTCCTCGACCAGGGCAGCGCCGTCACGGTGATCGCGGACGAACTCCGCGCGGGCCGCCGTATCCCCGGCCTCGGCCACCGCCTCTACCAGGGCGAGGACCCACGCGCGCGTGCGCTGTTCGCGCTGCTGGAGCAGGTCCCCCGCGCGGAGCCCGCCCTGCTCGCGGCCCGGGACATCGTCGCCACGACCGCCCGGCACACCCCGCTGCACGCCAACGTCGACCTCGCGCTGGCCGTGTTCACGGCCTCCTGCGGCATGCCCGCCACCGCGGGCGAGACGATCTTCGCCGTCGCCCGGACGGCAGGCTGGATCGCCCACGCCCTGGAGGAGTACGGCGAACGCCCGCTGCGCATGCGTCCCAGCGGCCACTACGTAGGCCCGAAACCGCCACAACCCCTACCGTAACCGCCTTTCGGCAACCTCTTCGGCACCGCCTTCGGGGGCGCGAACGGAGGAGGCCGGAAGTCACCCCGGGCAAAGTCAGGTTAGGCTCACCTCTGTGAGTAGGTGCGCAACCGTCTCCCGGATGCTCGACGAGCCCGTTTCGGGTACCGCAGCCACCGCGACGACGTGGCTGCTGCTGGAACAACCCGGCCCGTGGGGTCCCAAGGCGCTCACTTCGAGCCATCTGGACCCCGCGCTGGGCCGCGCCCTTGAGGCCGCCGCCAAGGGGACCGGCGTACGGATCGCGCTCATCCGCCGCCCCGGCCGCCACGCCGACCCCGGCACCTCCGCCGTACGTCAGGTGTACGTCGCCCACACGGTGCCCGGGAACGTCTGGCTGCACAGCGCCACCACCCGCGACCCCAGCCGGCTGCTCGGCCTCGACTTCGCCGCGCTCGGCGCGGGCGACCACCGTTCGTTCGACGCGGCGCTCGACGGCAGGCCGCACCCGGGCAGCCCGCTCGCGCTCGTCTGCACCAACGGCAAGCGCGACCGCTGCTGCGCCCTGCTGGGCCGCCCGCTCGCCGCCGAACTGGCCGCGTCCGGCGTTTCGGGCACCTGGGAGGTCACCCATCTGGGTGGTCATCGCTTCTCGCCGACGGTGCTCGTCCTGCCGTACGGCTACGCGTACGGCCGCGCCGAGGCCCATGCCGTCAAGGAGGTCCTGCACAGCATCCACGAGGGCCGTGTGGTGCTGGAGGGGTGCCGGGGCTGCTCCGCCTGGGAACGGCCCGGCCAGGCGGCCGAACTGGCGGTGCGCGAGGCGGCGGGCGAGTACGCGGCGGGCGTGCTGAGCGTCGTACGGACCGAGGGCGCGGCCCCGCGCTGGGAGGTCACGGTCGCCCACGCCGACGGCCGCCGCTGGCGGGTGTCCGTGGCCCAGGGCGCCTCGCTGCCGCCGCGCCCGGAGAGCTGCGGGGTGTCGGTACTGGGGTCGCCGGCCCGGATGGACGTGGTGTCGCTGCGGGAGCTGCGGACGACGACGGCGCTGGCGAGCTGACCCGGGGCTCCGGGGCTCCCGGGTTCCGCGTCTCCCACGCTTCCCCAAGAACTGGTCAAGAGATCCACGCCACACCCCCTTAAGCACGGCGCACCCGCGCACGTACCGTCGTGGGTATGACCCCCACGCCCCCTGTGCGCCGTCTGCGCCCCCGGCTGCCCCGGAAGGTGTTCTCGCAGGTCCTGTTGATGCAGCTGGCGATCGCCGCGGGCGTCGCCGTGCTCGCGACCGGGCTCTTCCTGGCCCCCCTGAGCAAGCAGCTGGACCAGGAGGCGATGCGCAGGGCGCTGGCGATCGCCCAGACCACGGCGCAGGACCCGCAGATCGCCGAGGGCGTCCTGACCACCGCGCCGACCGTGAACGGGCCGGTGCAGAAGGAGGCGGAGCGGATCCGGAAGGCCACCCACGCCGAGTACATCGTGGTGATGGACCTGGGCGGATTCCGCTGGTCGCACACCACGCCCTCGGAGATCGGCCGGCATGTGTCGACCTCACCCAAGGAGGCCTTGGACGGCAAGGAGGTCATGCAGATCGACAACGGCACCCTGGGCCGCTCCGCCCGCGGCAAGGTGCCGCTGTACGACGCGCAGCACCGGATCATCGGGGCGGTCTCGGTCGGTATCGCCTACGACAGCGTGCGGGCGCGGCTGCTCAGCACCATCCCCGGGCTGTTCGCCTACGCCGGCGGCGCCCTGGCGGCCGGCGCGCTGGCCGCCTGGCTGATCTCCCGCAGGGTTCAGCGGCAGACCCGCGACCTGGCCTTCTCCGACATCTCGGCGCTGCTCTCGGAGCGCGAGGCGATGCTGCACGGCATCCGGGAGGGCGTCGTCGCCCTCGACCGCGGCGGCCGCATCCGGCTGCTGAACGACGAGGCGAGACGGCTCCTGGGCATCGGTGACGAGGCCGTCGGCCGGTCCCCCGACGAGGCGCTCGGCGCGGGCCGTACGACCGATGTGCTGGCCGGCCGGGTGACCGGCACCGATCTGCTCACCGTGCGCGGCCAGCGGGTCCTGGTCGCCAACCGCATGCCCACCGACGACGGCGGCGCCGTCGCCACCCTGCGCGACCGCACCGAACTGGAGCAGCTCGGCCGTGAACTCGACTCCACACGCGGTCTGATCGACGCCCTGCGCGCCCAGGACCACGAGCATGCCAACCGCATGCACACCCTGCTCGGGCTGCTGGAACTGGAGATGTACGAGGACGCCGTGGAGTTCGTCGGCGAGGTGGTCGGCGACCACCGGGTCACCGCCGAGCAGGTCACGGAGAAGATCCAGGACCCGCTGCTGGCCGCCCTGCTGGTCGGCAAGGCCACCGTCGCGGCCGAGCGCGGGGTCGCCCTGTGGGTGTCCGACCGCACCTGGCTCCCGGACCGGCTGATCGATCCCAGGGGCCTGGTCACGGTCGTGGGCAACCTGGTGGACAACGCGCTGGACGCGGTCGCCGGTACGCCGCACGCGCGCGTGGAGGTCGAGTTGTGCACGGAGGGCCGCGCGATCGTCCTCAGGGTGCGTGACACGGGGCCCGGGATCCCGGCGGCACAGCGGGAGCTGGTCTTCACCGAGGGCTGGTCCACCAAGAAGCCGCCCACGCACGGCAAGCGCGGCATCGGGCTTCCCCTGGTGCGCCGGCTCGCCGAACGGCAGGGCGGCAGCGCGACCGTGGGCGAACCGGAGGGCGGGGGCGCCCAGTTCACGGTCGTGCTCCCCGAGGCGCTGACCGCGCCGGAACTGGAACGGGAGCCGGCGCGCACCCCGGCCGAGGAGGAGGCGCGATGATCGAGGTCCTGGTCGTGGACGACGACACCCGGGTCGCCCGGGTCAACGCCGCCTACGTCGCCAAGGTGCCCGGTTTCCATGTGGCCGGCGAGGCCCACAACGCGGCCGAGGCCCTGCACCGGCTGGAGACCCTGCCCCGCCTCGACCTCGTCCTCATGGACCACTATCTGCCCGACGACACGGGCCTCGCGGTGGTCCAGGAGATGCGCAGGCGAGGCCACCAGACCGACGTGATCATGGTGACGGCGGCCCGGGACGTGTCGACCGTGCAGGCGGCGATGCGCCAGGGCGCCCTGCAGTACCTGGTCAAGCCGTTCGCGTTCGCGGGGCTGCGCGCCAAGCTGGAGGCGTACGCGCAGCTGCGGCGCACCCTGGACGGCGGCGGAGAGGCCGAACAGGCCGAGGTGGACCGCATCTTCGGCGCGCTGTCCGCGCCGTCCGAGCCGGGGCTGCCCAAGGGGCACTCCCCCACCACCGCCGAGCTGGTGCGCCAGTCCCTGATGAGCGCCGAGGGCCCGCTGTCGGCCCAGGAGATCGCCGAGCGGACGGGGGTGAGCCGCCAGACCGCCCAGCGCTATCTGAAGCTCCTGGAGCGCACCGGACGGGCCCGGCTGACCCTCAAGTACGGCGACGCGGGCCGCCCCGAACACCGTTACGTGTGGGCGACCCGCGGCTGAGACCCGCTCACCCGGCCGTCACTTGGCGGCCTCGACGAACTCGGTCGTGTAGGTCTTGCTCAGGTCGACATCGGCGTTCTGGATGTTCGTGTTGAACGCCTTGAGCACCTTCTCCACGGTCTCCGGGCCGTTCTGGGGCATCACACCGTCGTCGGTGAACATCGGCAGCGTGCTCTTGATGGACTGCGTGTAGAGGGCCTTGTCGCCCTGGGAGTAGTCGGCGGGCATCTTGGCCGCGATCTCGGCGGCGCTGTGCGTGGACATCCACTTGAGCGTCTTGACGAATGCATTGACCAACTTCTGGACGGTGTCCTTGTGACCGTTGACCCAGTCCGTCTGCATGTACAGGCTCGACGACGGGTACGGGCCGCCGAGCGCCTTCTGGGAGCCCTCCGGCGTCCGCATGTCCAGCAGGACCTTGCCCGCCTTCTTGTCCAGGATCGTCGCGACGGTCGGGTCGGTGGTCATACCGCCGTCGATGGAACCCTGCTGCAGCGCCGAGATGAAGGTCGCGCCCGCACCGACGGCGACCGGCGAGAAGTCGCTGACCTTCACCCCGTTCTTGACGGCGAGGTACTTGGTGAGGAAGTCGGTCGACGAGCCGAGGCTGGTGATGCCGAGCTTCTTGCCCTTGAAGTCCTTGGGCGAGGTGATGTCACCGGCCGCCTTGGTGGAGACGATCTCCACCTCGCCGGGCGCGCGCGAGAACTGCACGACGGACTCCACGGCCTTGCCCTTGGTCTGGAGGTCCAGGGTGTGGTCGTAGAAGCCGACCGTCCCCTGGACCTGCCCGGCGACGAGCGCCGTCTCGGCCTGGACACCGGCCGGCTCGGTCAGCAGCTCCACGTCGAGGCCCTCGGCGTCGAAGTAGCCGAGCCGCTGGGTGAGCATCGCGGGCAGGTAGATGACCTTGTCCAGGCCGCCGACCATGATCTTGACCTTCGTGCCCTTGCCGGAGCCGGTGGAGGCCGTGCTCGCCGCGTCGTTGGCACAGGCGGTGAGGGAGGAGACGGCGAGCAGGCCGGCGGCGGCCAGGGTGCTGTATCTGGCGGACTTGCGCATGCGGTTCACGTCCTTGTGAGAGGGCGGTGCGGGGAGGAGCGGAGGAAGCGGGAGGGGGGGCGGTCAGCTGTCGGAGTCCGACGGCTTCCACCGGAAGATGCGGCGCTCGACGAAGGTGAGCAGCCCTTCGGCGGCGAGCGCGACGACGGCGAGGATGACCATCGCGGCGTACACACCGGCCGCGTTGAAGGTGCCCTGCGACTGCGCGACGAGCAGGCCGATGCCCTTGGTGGCGCCGATGTACTCGCCGACGATGGCGCCGATGAGGGCGAAGCCGAAGCTCACGTGGAGGCTGGTGAAGATCCACGAGGTGGCCGACGGGATGACGACCTGGAGGGTCACCCTGCGGTCGCTCGCGCCGAGGATCCGGGCGTTGGCGACCAGGTTGCGGTCGACCTCGCGGGCGCCCTGGAAGGCGTTGAAGAACACCGGGAAGAACACCAGCACGACGGCCGAGGCGACCTTGGAGGACGCGCCGAGCCCGAACCAGATCACGAAGATCGGGGCGAGCACGATCCTGGGGATCGAGTTGAGCACCTTGATGTACGGACCAAGGACATCTGCGAGGAAGCTGATCCGCCCCAGCGCGATACCGAAGACCACACCGGCGATGACACCGATGACCCAGCCGAGCAGCGCCTCGTAGAGCGTGTACCAGATCTGCTCGCCCAGGGGGCCGAGCGCGGTGCCGTGGGTCACCCAGGTCCAGATCTGGTCCCAGATCTTCGACGGCATCGAGAAGTTGAACGGATCGATGACCTTGGCCCGGGACAGGACCTCCCACAGGCCGAGGACGGCCACCAGGAGCAGGACGCGCACGGCGAACACGATCGCCTTGCGTCTGCGGGCGGCCTGGGCCCGCGACCGGGCGCGGTCCGGCACCGCCTTGGCCGTCTCGACGACCGGTGTGCTGAGGGTGTCAGGCGACATGGGCGGCACCCCTCTCACGGGTGATGCGGACCTCTTCGCCGAGGGACTCCCAGATCTCGCGGTAGATCTCGATGAACCGCGGCTCCAGACGCACCGACTCGACCTTGCGGGGGCGGGGCAGGTCGATGTCGAAGACCTGCTTCACGGTCGCGGGCCCGGCGGTCATGACGACGACCTTGTCGGCCAGCGCGATGGACTCCTCCAGGTCGTGGGTGACGAAGACGACCGAGGCGCCCGTGCCCTCCCACAGCTCAAGGAGTTCGTCCGACATCAGGGCCCGGGTCTGCACGTCGAGCGCGGAGAACGGCTCGTCCATGAGCAGGATCTCGGGGTCGTTGACGAAGGTCGCGGCGAGCGCCACGCGCTTGCGCTGGCCGCCGGAGAGCTGATGCGGATAACGGTCCTCGAAGGCGGCGAGACCGACCTTGGCCAGCCAGGCGCGGGCCTTCTCCCTGGCCTCCGCCTTGGGCACGCCCCGGAAGCGGGGCCCGGCCATCACGTTGGACAGCACGGTCCGCCAGGGGAAGGTGGCGTCCTGCTGGAAGACGAAACCGACCTTGTCGCCGACGCCGGCGACCGGCTCACCGGCCACCAGCACCTCGCCCTCACTGGGCTCCTCCAGCCCGCTGACCAGGGTCAGCGTGGTGGACTTGCCGCAACCCGTCGGCCCTACGACGGCCACGAACTCACCACGCCCCACGGTGAGGTCGAGGTCGCGGACAGCCGTGTGCAGACCCCCCGACGGGGTCTTGAAGATCTTGCTCGCGCCCCGCAGCTCGATGGCGGGGCTGGTGTCTGCGCTCATGGGCCGGGACGGTAGGTGTGACCCGGACCACGACAGCAGTCTTCTGGGCGCAAGCCGTTCTTTTGCTCGCAAGCATCTGTTGTGCTCTTTTTGCTCGCGCTACAACTGCGGAGCCGAAACACGGGCTTAACGCTCGCCGGCCTTGAAGGAGAGGCCTGATGATTGACGTCCTGGTGGTCGATGACGACTTCCGCGTCGCCGAGATAAACGCCAAGTACGTGGGGAAGGTTCCCGGCTTCCGGGTGGCCGCCCGCGCGCACAGCGCCGCCCAGGCCCTGGCCGCCGTGAACCGCGGCACCATCGACCTGGTCCTGCTGGACCACTACCTGCCGGACCGGACCGGCCTCGAACTCGTCCACCAGATGCGGGAGCAGGGCCACGGCACCGACGTCATCATGATCACGGCGGCCAGCGATGTGACGACCGTCCAGAAGGCGATGCGCCTGGGCGCCCTGCACTACCTGGTCAAACCGTTCACCTTCGCCGCCCTGCGCACCCGCCTGGACTCCTACGCGGCCCTGCGCCGTACCGTCGACCGGGTCGGCGGCCGGGGCCTGACGGGCCAGGAGCAGGTCGACCGGATCTTCGGCGCCCTGCGCACCTCACCGGCGCTGTCCATGCCCGGCCTGCCCAGCGGCCAGTCGGAGCCCACGACGGACCTCATCTGCGGCGTCCTGCACCGCGCCGACCATCCGCTCTCCGCCCACGAGGTCGCCGCCGAGACCGGCCTGAGCCGCTCCACGGCCCAGCGCTACCTCCGCCACCTGGAACAGGCCGGCCGTCTCAGCCTCTCCCTGAAGTACGGCGACACGGGCCGCCCTGAGCACCGCTACGCCTGGGTCGCGCCGTAGCCGTTTCGGTGCGCTCTACACGGCCCCCGCCCCCGTCAGCGACCGCACCTCCGTCTCCGCGTGCCTGGCCTCGTCCGGGACCTCGTCCGAGGTGACCGTGCCCAGCCAGCCGGCCAGAAAGCCGAGCGGGACGGAGACGATCCCCGGGTTCTGCAACGGGAAGTACTGGAAGTCCACCCCCGGGAACAGCGCGCCAGGGCTCCCGGACACCACCGGGGACAGCACGACCAGCGCCAGCGCGGGCACCAGCCCGCCGTATACGGCCCACACCGCGCCGCGTGTCGTGAAGTTCCGCCAGAACAGCGAGTACAGCAGCACCGGCAGGTTCGCCGAGGCCGCCACCGCGAACGCGAGCCCCACCAGGAAGGCGACGTTCATGTCACGGGCCAGCAGACCGAGGGCGATCGCCACGACACCGATGCCGACCGCCGCCGTGCGCGCCACCGCGACCTCGCCGCGGTGCCTGGCGTGCGGCCTGCGCAGGGTGGCGTAGAGGTCGTGGGCGACGGACGCCGAGGAGGCGAGGGTGATCCCGGCGACCACGGCGAGGATCGTCGCGAAGGCTACGGCGGCGACGATCGCGAACAGAACCGTTCCACCTGTGGAGCCCGCGCCGCCGCCCAGGTCGAGGGCCAGCAGCGGAACCGCCGTGTTCCCCGACGCGTTCGACGCGCGCACCGCGTCGGGGCCGACCAGGGCCGCCGCCCCGAAGCCGAGCACGATCGTCATCAGGTAGAAGCTCCCGATCAGCCCGATCGACCAGACCGCCGAACGCCGTGCCGCCCGCGCGGTCGGCACCGTGTAGAAGCGGGACAGGATGTGCGGCAGGCCCGCCGTGCCCAGCACCAGCGCCAGCCCCAGGCTGATGAAGTCCAGCCGCGCGCTCCAACTCCCGCCGTACTTGAGCCCCGGCGCCAGAAACGCCTTCCCGTGCCCACTGCGCTCGGCGGCCGTGAACAGCAGCCGGTCGATGTCCCCGTGGAAGTGCAGCAGCACCAGCACGGTCAGCGCCACCGTCCCGCTCAGCAGCAGAACCGCCTTCACGATCTGGATCCAGGTGGTGGCCCGCATCCCTCCCAACGACACGTAGATCACCATCAGCGCGCCGACCCCGATGACCGTCCACGCCTGCGCCGCCTCGCTGGTCCGCCCGAGCAGCAGCGCGACCAGGCTGCCCGCCCCCACCATTTGCGCCACCAAATAGAGAACGGACACGGTGACCGAGGACGTGCCCACCGCGATCCGCACCGGCCGCTCGGTCATCCGCGCCGCGATCACGTCGGCCAGCGTGAACCGCCCGCAGTTGCGCACCAGTTCGGCCACCAGGAACAGCACGACCAGCCACGCCACCAGGAAGCCGACCACATACAGCAGCCCGTCGTAGCCGAACAGCGCGATCAGCCCCGTCACCCCGAGAAAGGAGGCCGCCGACATGTAGTCGCCCGCGATGGCAAAACCATTCTCCATCGGCGAGAAAAGCCGCCCGCCGGCATAGAACTCCTCCGCCGAACCATGCCGCTTCCGGCTCACCCACGTGGTGATCCCGAGCGTCACGGCGACGAACGCGCTGAACAGCACCAGCGCCAGGGTCTGATGATGGCCCGTCATGACACACCGCCCCGGGCGCCCCGGGTCAGCTCCTGGGTGTCCCAGCGCAGCTCCAGCGCGGCGCGGTCCCTGCGCAACCGCGCGTGCCGGGCGTAGGCCCAGGTGAGCAGGAACGTGGTGAGGAACTGTCCGAGCCCCGCGACCATCGCCACGTTCACCGCTCCGGCGACTGGCCGCGCCATCAGCCCGGGCGCCGTAGTGGCCGTCACCACGTACCCCACGTACCAGGTGAGGAAGATCGCGACCCCCGGCACCACGAATCTCCGGTAGCGGCTGCGCACCTCCTGGAAGGCCGCGCTGCGCTGCACCTCCAGATACACGTCACGGGCGCGAACAGCCGCCTCTTCCCGCCCCGCTCGCGCCCCCGGTACGGCGGGAGCCGGCCCCCCGGTGCCGTCCGGCTCGCCCCAGCCGGAGGCCAGTGCGTCGTACCAGGGGTCCTCGTACCTGACTTCTCGGGAGGCCGTGCCGTACTCGCCCTGGTCCTCGTGCCGCCCGGACGAACTCTCGGAGCCGCCCCCGCCGTCGCGGTGACGCCCGTTGCTTGACTGCATGCCCAAGGATGGACAGATCAGGAAGATCCCTGACTCTTCTTCCCCTGGCTCTTCACCCCATCAGGTGACTCAATCCGCTGGTGGCCGAACCAATCCCTTCCCGTAGGCGTAACGCACCGCCTGGGCCCGGTCCTTGAGCCCTGTCTTCGCGAACAGGTTGTTGATGTGTGTCTTCACGGTCGCGGTGGAGACGTGCAGCTTCCGGGCGATCTCCTGGTTGGTGAGCCCCTCGGCGATCAGCACCAGGACCTCGGTCTCCCGCGCGGTCAGCCCGTCCGGCGCCTCCGTGGCCACCGGCACCGGCTCGGGCTGCGACAGCCGCTCCAGCAGCCGCCGCTGGATGCTCGGCGACAGCCCCGCGTCTCCCGACAGCACGCTCTCCACGGCTCGCACGATCTCGTCACCGCCCGCGTCCTTGGTGAGGTAGCCACGGGCGCCGGCTCTCAGCGCCGGGAAAAGCGACTCGTCGTCCGCGAACGTGGTGAGCACCACGACCTGGGTCCCGGGGTACTCCGACCGGATCCGCCGGGTCGCCTCCACGCCGTCGCAGCGCGGCATCCTCAGGTCCATCAGCACCACGTCCGGGGAGAGTTCGGCGACCAGCCGGACGGCCTCCTCCCCGTCGCCTGCCGCTCCGACGACCTCCACGCCGGGCAGCAGCCCGAGGAGCATCACGATGCCCTCCCTGACCACTGTCTGGTCGTCGGCGACCACGACCCGCGCGGGCTTCTTCTCCCCCTCCGTCATACCGGCACCCTCAACCTCACCTCGAACCCCTCGTCATCACGTCCCGCCTCCAGCGACCCGCCCAGCAACTCGGCCCGCTCCCGCATACCGAGCAGACCGTACCCGCTGCCGGCGCCGGCGAGTTCGCCGGGACGACCGCCCGAGTCGCGTACGTTCAGCGTCACTTCGTGCTCGCTGTAGTCCAGCCGCACACGGACCTTGGCGCCGTGGGCATGCTTGCGGACGTTCGTCAGCGCCTCCTGGGCGACGCGTCGTACGGTCTGCGACGCCTCCGCGGGCAGGGATCTGCGTTCCCCCGTGACGGTGACCTCGGCGCCGTCGGTCGAGCCGACGAGTTCGGTCAGGAAGTCCTCCAGCGGGGTGAGCTCACCGCGCAGGGCGGACAGGGCCTGACGGGTCTCGGCGAGCCCGGCGCGGGCCATTCCCCGGGCGGCCACCACCCGTTCGAGGATCTGCTCCCGGTCGGCTCCGCGCTCGATCAGCAGCCGCGCGGCCTCCAGGTGCACCATCTGGGCGGAGAGGCTGTGGGCCAGCACGTCGTGGATCTCCCTTGCGATCCTGGCCCGCTCCGCCAGAGCCGCCGACTCGGCCTCGGCCGCTCTCGCGGCGCGCTCCTGGGCAAGCAGCCGCTGGGCGCCGCCCCGGGCCTCGGCGTCGAGTCTCATGACATAGCCGGCGAGAGCCATTCCGACGACGGTGGCCGCGGTGGTGAGCCATACGTCGTTGTTGAACGCGGAGTACGAGGCCAGGCCCATCGACGCGACGGGCAGGGCGATCGCGACCGGCAACCGCTCCAGGGCGGAGATGCCGCAGCCGCACCAGATCACGAGGGCCGGTCCCCGGAAGCCGGTGATCTCCGCCACGACCGCGATGGCCAGGAGGACAGTGATCAGCGCCAGGGAGGGCACGAGCCGGTGGGCGTAGGTGGTCCGGAAGAATCCCCAGGAGACGACGGCGGTCAGGAGAACCCCCGCCACGGCCGCAGCCACGCCCCAGCCCTGGACGTGCGACTGGTTGTAGGCACTCCACAGCAGCAGGGCGAGGACCAGCAGTCGCACGCCCCAGGCGAGGAAGCGCCGGGGCCGGGAGAGCCCCTCACGGCTCAGCGCTTCTCGCGAAGGCCAGCGTGTCCAGGCGTTCTCCGTCACACGCCTTCCTTCCTCGTGACCCCAGCCATGTCGTCACCGTACGCCCGGGCGGGGCCGCTCACGGACGCGGCGGAGGGGAGCGACTGAGCACGCCAGACGAGGATGCCGGAGCGGACCAGCAGGGTGACCGCCAGGCCCAGCATCAGGGCGGAGCTCTCCTGATGGACGCCGACGACGGCTCCGAAGGCGTAGAGACCGACACGCACGGCTATGCCGGCGAACCAGACGGCCCCGCTGGCCTTGGTGCTCTTGGTCCAGACGACACCGTCGGCTTCCGTCCACACCCGGGTCGTCCAGGCCCAGCCGGCGCCCATCCCCAGCCCCACCAGCACCTCGGTGGCGAGCAGCAGGGCGGACTCGGTGCGGTGATGGGCGTCGAGTATGCCGGGTTCGCGCAGCGCGACGACCGCGAGGATCACGGGCAGCAGCCACCAGCGCCGTCCGGCGTTGATCGGGCGGGCGCGGAACTGGCGCGCGATCACCACGACGACGACGGCCACGATCAGCAACGTGTTGACGAGCCCGGACATCAGAGCCTCCGTGAGCGGGAAGGGGCGGTGCCGGGAGCGGGAGCTGCCGACGCCTTCGACGCTACGGAAATGCGCAGGTCAGCAGATCGGAGCGAGGGTGGATCACGGGTGGATTCCAGCGAGCGGAATCTCTCCACCCCCAGGTGGAGAACCACCCGCGGGGCCGCAGGGTCGGCCGAAGGGCCTCAGGTACGCCGAAGGGCCTCAGGTACGCCGAAGGGCCTCTGACGGACCGGCGGACCTCGCGTAGACCGATGGACCTCGCGTAGACCCACGGGCCTCGGACAGACCTACGGGCCTCAGACAGACTTACGGGCTTCGGACAGACCTACGGGCTTCGGATGAGCCGATGGGTCTCGGATGAGCCGATGGGTCCCGGACGGGTCGGCGGTGGGAATCTCGCAGAACGGCCGGGTTGGCATCGCGCAGGAAAGTTCGCAGGCAGCCCGCAGACAGCCCGGAGGCAGCTCGCGGCAGAGCCGACGGGCAGTTCGCGAAAGCGGCCGGTCGGTACCCCGGGACAACCGGCGGGCACTCCGCAGCGCAGCGAGGACACCTCGCGAACCGACCAGCCGACACCCCGGCACAGCCGCCGAACACCCCGCAGCACAGCCGAACAGACCCCTCGCGAAACGACCCCGGTCGACACCCCCGCGACACACGGCTCAGCACCCCGCGAAACGGGCGGTCGACACCCCGCAGGACCAGCGGGAGGCGCCCCGCGGAACGGCCGGTCGGCGTCTGGCGGGGCAGCCGGCGGGCCTACTGGCCGGAACGGACGGCCGGACAGCGCGCACCCCACCGCTGCCGGCCCACAACGCCCCGGGCCACCGCTGCCGGCCCACAACGCCCCGGACCACCGCTGCCCGGCCCACCACACCCCCGACCACCGCTGCCCGGCCCACCACACCCCGGACCACCGTGCCCCGGCCCGCCGACCGCCTCTTCGGCCCAAGCCCGCGCAGCGGCTACGCGTCGATACGCGACCGGTCCAGCGTCGCCGCCGAGCTGGAGATGAACTCCTTACGAGGAGCCACGTCGTTGCCCATCAGCAGGTCGAAGACCTGTTCGGCCGCATCGAGGTCGGAGAGGTTGATGCGGCGCAGGGTGCGGTGGCGCGGGTCCATCGTCGTCTCGGCCAGCTGGTCGGCGTCCATCTCGCCGAGACCCTTGTAGCGCTGGATGGAGTCCTTGTACCGGATGCCCTTGCTCTGGAACTCCATGAGCTTGTCGCGCAGCTCACGGTCCGAGTACGTGTACACGTACTTGTCCTGGCCCTTCTTGGGCTGGACGATCTCGATCCGGTGCAGCGGCGGCACCGCGGCGAAGACCCGGCCGGCCTCGACCATGGGCCGCATGTAGCGCTGGAACAGCGTCAGCAGCAGGCAGCGGATGTGGGAGCCGTCGACGTCGGCGTCGGTCATCATGATGATCTTGCCGTAGCGGGCGGCGTCGATGTCGAAGGTGCGGCCGGAGCCCGCCCCTATGACCTGGATGATCGCCCCGCACTCGGCGTTCTTCAGCATGTCCGTCACCGAGGACCGCTGGACGTTGAGGATCTTGCCGCGGATCGGCAGCAGCGCCTGGAACTCGGAGTTCCGGGCGAGCTTCGCCGTACCGAGCGCGGAGTCGCCCTCGACGATGAACAGCTCACTGCGCTCGACGTCGTCGCTGCGACAGTCGGCGAGCTTGGCGGGCAGGGACGAGGACTCCAGGGCCGTCTTGCGGCGCTGCGCGTCCTTGTGCTGGCGGGCGGCGATGCGGGTGCGCGCGGCGGCGACCACCTTCTCCATGACCACGCGAGCCTGGGCGGCGGCGTCCCGCTTGGTGGAGGTGAGGAACGCCTTCAGTTCCTTGGTGATCACGCCGTTCACGATCCGGCGGGCCGCCGAGGTACCGAGGACCTCCTTGGTCTGGCCCTCGAACTGCGGCTCGGCGAGCCGGACGGTGACGACGGCGGTGAGGCCCTCCAGAGCGTCGTCCTTGACGATGTCGTCCTCGGCGACGCGCAGCAGCTTCTTGGCGCGCAGCGCCTCGTTGAGGGTTTCGCGGATGGCCTGCTCGAAGCCGGCCACGTGGGTGCCGCCCTTGGGCGTGGCGATGATGTTGACGAACGACTTGAGGTTCTGGTCGTAACCGGTGCCCCAGCGCAGCGCCACGTCGACGCCGAGTTCACGGGTGACCTCGGTGGGGGTCATCTGGCCGTGTTCGTCCAGGACCGGGACGGTCTCCTTGAAGGTGCCCTGTCCGGAGAAGCGGAGGACATCGCAGACCGGCTTGTCGGTGGCCAGGTACTCGCAGAACTCACTGATTCCGCCGTCGAAGCGGAACGACTCCTCACCCTTGCTGCCGCCCTCGCCGAGGCCGTATTCGTCCCGGACGACGATGGTCAGGCCGGGCACCAGGAACGCGGTCTGGCGGGCACGCTGGTGGAGCGTGTCCAGGGAGAGCTTGGCGTCCTTGAGGAAGATCTGGCGGTCGGCCCAGTAGCGCACGCGCGTGCCGGTGCGGGTCTTGGGCACCCTCTTGGTCTTGCGCAGCCCGCTCCCGGCCTCGAACTTGCCGTCCGGGCCGACGCCGGTGAAGGCTCCCGGCACGCCACGGCGGAAGCTGATGGCGTGCACGCTGCCGCCGCGGTCGACCTCGACGTCGAGACGCGCGGAGAGCGCGTTGACCACGGAGGCACCGACGCCGTGCAGACCGCCGGAGGCGGCGTAGGAGCCGCCTCCGAACTTGCCGCCGGCGTGCAGCTTGGTCATGACGACCTCGACTCCGGACAGGCCGGTCTTGGGCTCGACGTCCACGGGGATACCGCGGCCGTTGTCCCGGACCTCGACGGAGCCGTCGTCGTGGAGGATGACGTCGATGTGGTCGCAGTAGCCGCCGAGGGCCTCGTCCACGGCGTTGTCGATGATCTCCCACAGGCAGTGCATCAGGCCGCGACTGTCGGTCGAGCCGATGTACATGCCGGGACGCTTGCGCACGGCTTCCAGGCCCTCAAGGACGAGCAGGTGCCGCGCGGTGTAGTTGGAGCCGTCCCGGTCTGCTCCTGCCAGCAGCGCAGTGGACGGCACGGACGTATCGGCGGTCACGCGGTTCGCTCCTCGCTGAATTTCAATGGGGCCCCTTTGGGGTAAGGGGTCGGCTTCGGTCGCCGCTCAGAGGGTACCGAGGCCTGGTAGAGCCGTTGTAACGCCACCCTCGTCGTGAACTCACACTAGTCCAACGTCGTATACGTGTTCGATCCCTCGATGGAGTGAAGTACATATCACGTTCCCTTCGAGGCATGAACCATTTAGGCTCCGGGCACGTCCTCACAAACAACCGGCAACCCGGCCGGGAGGATGAGACCGATGAACCGCGCGAACCCGTAAGCACTCAAGAAACGCAATACGGCACATTCGCCGCCAACCGGCAGCAGACGGCCACCTCGAAAGATTTTTTTCGAGGAGAAGCCCCGAGCGGGAACGTTTTCGGGCTGGTTGGATGTTGACCCTGGTACGACAGCTCGTCGAGCTAGAGAAGAGGCGACGTGACTACTGTTCTGACCCCCGCGAGCCACCTGACGGCCGCCGATCGCTGCGACCGCTGCGGCGCCCAGGCATACCTGCGCGTCGTGCTGCTCAGCGGCGGAGAACTGCTCTTCTGCGCCCACCACGGTCGCAAGTTCGAGCCGGAACTCAAGAAGATCGCCGCTGAGATACAGGACGAGACGGAGCGGCTGACCACCGTTCCGGCCATCGCCTCGGAAGATGAGCGCTGACCTCTCGCATCCACGACGAGCCAGCTCCGGCACAGGCCGGTGAAGGGCGGCCGCTCCTCCAGGGGAGCGGCCGCCCTCGTCGTAGCCGCGTAGAGGCCGTCAGGAGCGCGCGTGAGGCCGGCGTGAGCCACTGAGGGCACCGCCGGGGCCCAGCGCCCGTACGACCTCCGAGACGCGCGTGTAGACGCCGGGATTCCCCGGGCGCCCGCAGCCGCTCCCCCACGACACGAGCCCGATCAGTTTCCCGTCGGCGACCAGCGGGCCTCCGCTGTCGCCCTGGCAGGCGTCCGGGCCGCCCCGGGTCTCGCCCGCACACACCATCGAGTCCGCCCGGTAGGTGCCGTCGGCGCCGCCGGGATAGGCCCGCTCGCACGTCTCGTCGGGCAGCACATGGAGCCGCGCCGCGTACAGCCGGCGCGAGTAGTCGCCGCCGCCCGTGATGTCACCCCACCCCGAGACCAGGGCACTGGTGCCGGGGCTGTAGGCGGTGTCCCCCCGGGGGGCCATCGCGATGACCGCGTCGCCGGGCAGGGGCTCGGCAAGGGTGAGGACCGCGAAGTCACCGGTGTTGGCGTCGGGGTCGTAGCCCGGATTGACGCGGGCGCCGGTGACGGGGATCTCCTGCCCCTGCGCGGCGAGCAGATCCGTGCGGCCCGCGACGACCTTGAGGTCGCGGACCGGGTCGGACGGCCTGCCGACGACCTCGTCGGCCAGGCAGTGGGCCGCGGTCAGCACCGTGGTCCGCCCGATCGCCACCCCGCCGCAGAACTGGCCGGCCCGGGTACCCCCGAACCGGTCACGGCTGGACAGCGCGACCGTCCACGGGGCCTGGGAGACGTCGACGGGGAAGCCGCCGACCACGACGCTGTCTGCGGCGGCGGAAGGCGTGGTGGCCAGCGGTATGGCCGTGGCGACGGCCGCCAGGATCAGCGGCCGGATCAGGACCGGGGCAACAGAACGGCGCATGCACGCTCCTCACTCTGGGTGGTACCGGGACACCCAGAGTCATGCAGCGCACCGCGAGCCGCAGCGCGAAGGCCCGGCTCCCTCGCGAGGGGACCGGGCCTTCGACGTCGTACGACCGCGACCTAGTCGAGGTAGTCGCGCAGCACCTGGGAACGCGACGGGTGGCGCAGCTTCGACATGGTCTTGGACTCGATCTGGCGGATGCGCTCACGCGTGACGCCGTAGACCTTGCCGATCTCGTCGAGGGTCTTCGGCTGACCGTCGGTGAGACCGAACCGCATGGAGACGACGCCGGCCTCGCGCTCGGACAGGGTGTCCAGCACCGAGTGCAGCTGCTCCTGGAGCAGCGTGAAGCTGACGGCGTCGGCGGGGACGACGGCCTCGGAGTCCTCGATGAGGTCACCGAACTCGCTGTCGCCGTCCTCACCCAGGGGGGTGTGCAGGGAGATCGGCTCACGGCCGTACTTCTGGACCTCGATGACCTTCTCCGGGGTCATGTCGAGTTCCTTGGCCAGCTCCTCCGGGGTGGGCTCGCGGCCCAGGTCCTGGAGCATCTGGCGCTGCACGCGCGCGAGCTTGTTGATGACCTCGACCATGTGCACCGGGATACGGATGGTGCGGGCCTGGTCGGCCATGGCGCGGGTGATCGCCTGGCGGATCCACCAGGTGGCGTACGTGGAGAACTTGTAGCCCTTGGTGTAGTCGAACTTCTCGACCGCGCGGATCAGACCGAGGTTGCCCTCCTGGATGAGGTCCAGGAAGAGCATGCCGCGGCCGGTGTAGCGCTTGGCCAGGGAGACCACCAGACGGAGGTTGGCCTCCAGGAGGTGGTTCTTGGCGCGGCGGCCGTCCTCGGCGATGATCTCCAGCTCGCGCTTGAGCTTCGGGGCGAGCTTGTCGGCGTTGGCCAGCTTGTCCTCGGCGAACAGACCGGCCTCGATGCGCTTGGCGAGCTCGACCTCCTGCTCCGCGTTGAGCAGGGGGACCTTGCCGATCTGCTTGAGGTAGTCCTTGACCGGGTCGGCGGTGGCACCGGCCGCGGCGACCTGCTGCGCCGGCGCGTCGTCCTCGTCCTCGTCGGACAGGACGAAGCCCGCGCTCTCGGCGCCCTCGGGCTCCTCGGCGCCCGCCTTGGCCTCCTCGAGGACCTCGTCCTCAAGGACCTCGACGTCGTCCTTCTTGGCGGCGGTCTTCTTGGCCACCGTCTTCTTGGCGGCGGTGGTCGCGGTCTTCTTCGCGGCCGCCTTCTTGGCGGTGGGGGCGGCCTTCTTGGCAACGGCCTTCTTCACGGGCGCCGCCTCCTCGGCCGGATCGTCCGCGACGGCTGCGGGAGCCACGGCCGGGGCGGCCGTGGCGGTGGCCTTCCTGGTGGTCACCGTCTTCGCCGCGACCGTCTTGGTGGCGGTGCGCTTGGCCGGACTCTTCGCTGCGACGCTCTTACGGGTGCGCTTGGGCTCCGCGGCACTGACCATCAGCGTCACACCCTCTTCCTCAAGGATCTGGTTGAGGCTGCGCAGTACGTTCTTCCACTGAGTGGCCGGAATCTGGTCAGCTTCGAAGGCCCGACGCACATCGTCGCCGGCGATCTGCCCATCAGCCTTTCCCCGCTCAATGAGAGCCATGACAGAGACGGACTCGGCGATCTCCGGCGGGAGCGTACGGGATGTGCTGGCCGACACGAACAACCTCTCGGAACGTTGGAAAACGGCTTCCGGCCCCGTCCGGGACGGACTGGAGCCGACCGCCGGCTTGGGGATGGGCCGACGGCGCGGGCGGGGGGCCGGGAAGATTCACAGCGCCATGAATGGCGTCCGTATTCCCTCCGCGGCTGTCACCTCTTAGGTCATCGCGTTGTTCGCAAGAGCGTTACGCCCAATCTACGTGGCCCGAGTCACACCCCGTAAGCGCTCAAAAACGGCCAGATGTGGGCAGAGGTTGCCGTTGACGATCTCTCCGGGCCGTTCGGACCGCCACGAAGCCTGTCGCACGGCAGCCGCGGAGCTGATCGTACGACCGCTGCGGAACCCGTCGCAGGCCGGTCACCGCGCACCGCACCGGCCCCGCCGCGCCGCCGGGCCCCGCCGGATCCCCTGAGGCTCCGGCGGGGCCCGGCGGCGGCCGGCGGCGGAAGCAGACTCCCGGACCGACGGCGCCCCGAGGCCACGGCACTGACCGAGCACACCGCTCTCGACGCGGGTCAGTGCTCGCGCGGTGCGGGCACCACGCGCTCCACCTCGGGGTGGATGGTCAGCAGCTGGCGCATCGCCGATTCGGCCGCGGTGCCGTCGCCGGTGCCGAGCGCGTCGACGATCCGCGCGTGCTGGGCCAGGGACGCCTCGTTCGGCCGCTCACAGCCGGTGACCGGGCCGCCGGACACCTGGAGCGCCGCCGACACGATGCCGGAGAGGTGCTCCAGCATGCGGTTGCCCCCGATCTGGATGAGCAGCGAGTGGAACTCGGCGTCGGCGCGCGAGAAGGTCAGCGCGTCACCCTGCGCCATGGCGTGACTCATGATCTCGACCATGTCGCACAGGCGCTGCTGGACGTCCTCACGCCCGTGCCCGGCGGCGAGGCGGGCGGCCAGCGGCTCGATCGTCCAGCGCAGCTCGCTGAGCTCACGGCGCTGGTCGTCCCGCTGCGGCCCGAAGGCCCGCCACTCGATGATGTCCGGGTCGAGGAGGTTCCAGTCGCTGACGGGACGCACGCGCGTGCCGACGTTCGGGCGGGCGCTGACCAGGCCCTTGGCCTCCAGGACCCGGAGGGACTCGCGGACGACGGTGCGGGAGACCTCGAAACGCTGGCCGATCTCCTCGGGGACCAGAGGGCGGTCCGCACCCAGGTCGCCGGAGACGATCATCTGACCCAGCTGCTGGACGAGCTGGCCGTGCAGTCCGCGGCCGCGGCTGCCCGCGGCGCGCCGGCCCACACGGCCCAGCTCCGGATCCGCACCCTCCCAGGAGGGCGTACCCACACGATCGGTGGCGGGGACCTCCGCATAGGGGTAGCGGTCGAGTTCGCCCGGGCCGACCAGACCAGAGTCTGCGGAGCGGGCGGCGGTCATCATGGTGTGCGCAAGGGTACTCACGGATCCTTTGTCGGCGCTGCCTCCAACTCCCTTGAGGTCTTTGGTGAAAAGCACACGAAAGGGTGATCGCTCACCCCGTCGCAATTGACGCCTTATCGGAAAGAAGCGGGCTTTCTGCGGGGAGTTGTGCGCACGGCAGGATCGCAAGCGCCCGGTCCGCGGTCATCGGACCCTGGCCCGCAGGACGCTGAACAGATACGCGCAGAGCAGCGCGGCCAGCGACAACGCCAGTGCGCCGCCCACGGGTTGGGCCAGCACCCGGGCCACTCCGACCAGATAGCGCTCTCCCCCGAAGGGCCACTTCAGCAGGAGCAGCTCCCGCATCCGCACAGGGAATCCGGCGGCCATCCGCACCCCCGTCCCCTGCACAGCCTTGTGTACGACCGGCACGACGAGTACGGGTACGGCGAGCACCGCGGCGAGACCGCCCGTGGTGGACCGGAAGACACCTGCCGCCAGTACACCGGCCCAGGCGCAGCCGACGACCAGCCCGAACCAACTCGCGGTGAGCGAGAACCAGTCTGCGGGAACCTGTGCGAGCTCCCGGCCGTAGACGAGGTAGAGCACTTCGGCGTCGCAGCCCAGGGTGAGGAACGAGAGCAGGACCGCGGTGGCTCCGGAGACCAGCAGTTTCGCGGTGAGCAACCCCAGCCGGCGGGGCACGGTGCCGCGGTCCGCCGCCAGCGCGGGGTGGCGGAACTCGTCTCCGAAGGCCAGCGCCCCCAGCAGTCCCGCACCGAGCGCCGCCGGGGGCAGCGGCAGCTCCCGCGGCCAGGCCGCGAACAGCCGGGCCTGCGGGGTGTGCCCGACCCGGGCCAGCAGCACGGCGGTGAGGGCGGACACCAGCAGCACGGCACCGCAGGTGAGGAAGCCGGCACCGATCCCGGCGGCCCGGCGGATTTCGTAGCGCAGGGGGCGGAGGGGGCTGGGGGCGGGGCGGACACAGATGGGGGGCGGAAGCGGGGACAGATCGTCGACGGCTCCGTCCCGGCGCGCGGCATCGACCGGGGCCGAGGCCGACTCGTCGCCGGCTGCCGGGGCCTTGCGGGGGCGTGGCCCCGACTGCGGGTGCCCGGCGGACAGCTGGACGGTGGGGGGCCCGGCGGATCCGGCGTGAGCGGACGGCCTGCCTGCGGGGGCAGCGGCGGGTTCAGCGCGGGTCGGCGGCTCATCGCCGACGGCTTCGGCGGATACGACGCGCGTCGGCGGCTGCGCGGTCGCAGCTTCGACGGGTAGTGCGCGGGTCGATGGCCCGGCTGTGGCGGCTTCGGCGGGTACAGCGGGTACGGCGTGAAGCGGTGACTGGGCTGTCAGGGCTTCGACGGACACCGCGGATTCCACCGGCATCGCCCGGGTCAGCGACTGGGCGGAGGTGGCGGCGGGTGGCTGGGCGGGTACGGCGGGCGCCGTCCTGGTGGTCCCGGCATGCCCGGAGGGCTCGGCGGAGCCGAGGGAGGCCGACGGCTTGGCGGGGGTGGGAGCGGCCGGAGGCCTGGCGGTCGCCGGAGGGGCCAACTGGTCGTGGGGACGCACGTGGGCGGAGAGCTCCGCTTCCGCGGTCACAGGCGGAGACGTGACGGCCGGGTTGTCGGTGAGCCCTGCGGCGGTGACGGAAGGCTGCGGTCCGGCCGCGCCGGAGGGTTCCCCAGCGACCGCCGGTCGGCTTCGGCCCGCCTCCTGGCCGGCCGTGCGCGGCTGCTGTACGGGGCTCGGGGCGGTCGCGGGCTGCGAGCGGCCCAGCTCCGCCCTCGGCTGCGGAGCGACCGCGGGCGTGTCCGCGTCCTTGCGCCGGTCCGCGCGCGGCGCGTCCTGCCGACCGGCGGAAGGAGCCTCTTCAACGGCTCCCTGCGGATACGCCGGCCGGGCACCGTCCGCCGCGGTCTGCTCGCCCTCGCTCTCGCCTTCGCTCTCGCTTTCGCCGCGTCGCCGCTCGTACGTCGACCGTCCCTCGTCCGCCGCGGCCGGCTCCCCGGGGTCCGGCTCCCGCCGTACCGCCTCCGGCGCCTCGCCCGTCGACGGTTCCGCCCCGGCGCCCGGCCCCATGTCGCCGGTCTCGTCCGCGAGTTGGTGGATCAGGATGCCGTGGCGGAAGGCAGTCTCGCCGACTTCGGCAGTCGTACTGCCGTACACGGAGAGGCGGTTGCCGCCCTCCCGTACGACCTCCACCGAGCGGTGGTCGGTGCGGGCCTCCTTGCCGAGAACGGCGGCGAGCCGGGCGGCGTGGGGGCTGCGGACGGCCACGCGCGGGCGGAGTCGCGTGCGGGCGAACTCGCCGGCCTCCTGGTCCGCGACAAGCCTGCCGGCCTCCAGGGTGACGACCCGGTCGGCGGCGCGGGCGGCCTCCTTGGGGTCGGCGGTGGTGAACAGGACCGTGCCGCCCTGTGCCGCGTGCTCCCGGAGCATGCGGTGCAGCCAGTGGGCCTCACGGGTCGGGAGGCCGTCGGCGGGTTCGTCCAGGACGAGGGTGTGCGGGTCGGGAAGGAGGGCGCAGGCGAGGCCGAGCCGACGGTCCATGCCGTGCGACAGCGTGCCCAGGCGCTCCTCGCGCAGGCTGACGAGCCCGACCGCTTCGAGCACTTCGTCGGCGCGCCGGGCCGGCACCCCGGTCGCAGCGCACAGCATGCGCAGATGACCGCGGACGGAGCGGGACGGATGGCCGGGGACATCACCGAGGAGCACGCCGACCTCACGGGAGGGGTGGGCGATGCGGTGCAGGGGGCGGCCCCTGAAGTAGGTGAGCCCGCGGCCCTGTTGGAGTTCGAGCATCAGTCTGAGCGCCGTGCTCTTGCCCGCGCCCGCCTCGCCCAGGAGTGCGGTGACGCGGCCCTCGCCCGCTTCGAAGGTCACATCGTCGACGGCGGGCGGGTGCGCCTTGCGGGGGTTGCTGGTCAGTCCGAAGGCCTGGATCACCTTAGGGAAGATAGCGCGGAATGACCGTTTTTCCGGGTATAGAGGGGTTCAATCCTGTCCGAGTTCGCGCTGTCGGACGGTCACACCTCGGGCCGCAGCATCGGCGGATTGAGCAGAGTGGCCCCGCCGGCCCTGAACAGCTGGGCCGGGCGGCCGCCCTGACGGGTGGTCGTACCGCCGGTGGGGACCAGGAAACCGGGGGTTCCCGTCACCTTGCGATGGAAATTGCGCGGGTCGAGCGCTACGCCCCACACCGCCTCGTACACCCGGCGCAGCTCGCCTACCGTGAACTCGGGCGGGCAGAACGCGGTGGCCAGGGACGAGTATTCGATCTTGGACCGAGCCCGTTCCACGCCGTCGGACAGAATCTGGGCATGGTCGAAGGCGAGCGGCGCGACGGGCTCGCCGTCCCGGCCGTAGCCGCCCTGCGCGAGCAGTTCCCCCACCGGCGCCCAGCGCGCGTTGCTGGCGTCGCCGCCCGCACGCGGTGCGGGGAGGTCGGGGGCCAGGGCGAGGTGGGCCACACTGACCACGCGCATCCGGGGGTCACGCTTGGGGTCACCGTAGGTCGCCAGCTGCTCCAGGTGGGCTCCGCCCTCCTGGGCGGGGGCGTCGGGGTCGTGGGCACGCAGCCCGGTCTCCTCCGCGAGTTCCCGCGCCGCCGCCTGCGAAAGATCCTCGTCGGCCCTCACGAAGCCGCCCGGCAGCGCCCAGCGCCCCTGGAACGGCGACTCGCCTCTGCGTACCGCCAGCGCGCACAGAGCATGGCGGCGCACGGTCAGCACGACCAGGTCCACGGTGACGGCGAACGGCGGAAAGGCTGACGGGTCGTAGGGCATGCGGTGATCATAGTCGTCTGCCTGACGATAAACACTCCCTTCGATGCTCACTCCGACGGCTGATCCACTTCGCTCCGGTATGCGCCCCCCGGTTCGTTCCGGCACACGTTCTCCGCTCGGCCGTCCTTTCGTCGCGGCCGTGCCGCCGTACCGGCTCGCTCTTCTCCCGGCAGGAGCTCACACCCCCAGCTGCAGACCGTCCGCGGCCTCCTCGACCATGGCCAGACCGAGCCGGCTGACCCGTACCGAGAAGGGCGCACCGGCTACCCGCAGTCCGGTCAGGCCGAGTTCGCCCACGGGCGCGCTGTGGACCGGGCGGAGGGTGACGGTCCCTGCCGGTGCGTCGGGGCGGATGCCGGCGAGCGTGGTGAGAAGCAGAACCCCGGCAGCAGCGGCCGTGGCCGCCGGACGACAGGCCGCGGGATGCGGAAGGGGAGCGCTCCCCTCGGAGCGCTGCTCGCCGGCGAACATCTCGGGCAGCCGGTGACCGAAGTGTTCGGCCGCCGCCAGCAGGCCGTGCAGCAGCCCGCCCGCCTCCCTCTCGTAGCCCGCGGCGGACAGTCCGGCGACGGCGAGTGCCGTCTCCTGGACCCGGACGGCGCCGGACCGATGGCCGAACGGGCTGTGTCCCGTCTCCTTGGTTCCCAGGCCGCGCAGCCCCCATCCCGAGTCCATGGCCGGTCCGCCGAGCAGCCGGGCGAGTTGCTCGGTCTGCACCTTGTCGAGCAGGCCGGCGGCCAGTTCGCCCGCGCCGAGCAGGCCGGTGTCGAGAAGGTGCACGGCGGCGGAGCCGAGTTGGACCAGAGGGCGGCCGTCCGGGGTCAGGGCCGCCGCAGGACGGCCGCCGCCTCGCTCGTCGACCCAGAAGTCCACCCGGAACGCCTTCCTCAGCTCCGCCGCCCACTGCCGCAGCCCGGCACCGCCGGGCCGGTCGCAGGAGTCGAGAAGGTCGGCACCGAGCAGGGCGGCCCGGTGTGCATGGGCCTGGGTCTCGCCGCGCACGGGGCCACCGGGCTGCGGGTCGCAGAGGTAGGTCCGGTCGCCTGCTGTGGTGCGCAGCCAGGTCAGACAGCGCTCGGCGGCGGGCAGCAGTTCCCGCGTCTCCTGTTCCGGGAGTCCCCAGCGGCGGGCCTCCGCCAGCAGGACGGGGAAGAGCAGGGTGGCCTCGGTACCCGTGCAGCCCGGTGGCAGGTGTGCTCCGGCGTCACGGCGCGGGCCGGGGATCATGCCGGTCCGAGGTCCCGGACCGCGAAGTTGGGTGCGGGCCAGGGTGCGCAGTGTTCCTGCGGCTAGGCGGGTACCGAGGGGCAGGGTCATCCGGGCGGCGGAGAGTGCCTCGGCCGGGGCCAGACCGCAACGCCAGGGCGCCCCGGCGGCGAGGTAGCTGTCGGAGGGGTGCGCGGGGTCGCGGAGCAGCAGCGCCTGGAGGTCCTCGATGCTCTTCCTGAGCAGCGCCGTGACCCTTGGGTCGTCGCCCGCGGCCCTGGCCGGTGCCAGCGGGCTGGTCGCGGCACGTCCCACGGCGCGCAGGGGGCCCGCGCCGTCCGGGCGTACTCGCAATTCCACGCTCGCCGTTCCGCCCGGCGGCAGTTCGAACTCCCAGCGCAGCAGTCCCGCCGAGGCCAGCGCATCGGAGGGTGGCGGGTCCGCCGTGACCGACGCGTTGCCGGTGGGGGTGGTCCAGCGGAGGCCGGAGTCGTGGACACTGGCCGAAAGTTCGGGTCCCGGGGTGCCGGAGGCGATGGCGCTGAGGTCGGCCAGGTCCGTGCCCAGGGCCGTCTCCAGTGGCAGGCGCAGCGGGTGGAGTGCGCAGTTGCGCAAGGTGATGCGTTCCGTGCCGTCGGCGTGCCGGATCCGTTCCACGACGACGTCCGGATCCGGCCCCGCCCCCGGGGAGACCCGGAGCGTGCCGACGAAGCGGGCGGAATCCGCCCCCGTCATCCGGGCCTGCACTGCGAGCGGTTCGCGGCCTGCGACACGGACCTGGCAGCGTGCGAGCAGCCGCCGGCCCGCGCGGTAGAACCCCTCCAGGCCCTGTCCGGTCAACTGACCGTGTTCCGTGGAGATGGCGAGGCCGGGCAGCGCGACGCAGATCATGGCGGTGTGCGTGGGCGGCAGCCCGCCGACGCGCGCCGGGCCCGTGGGAACCGGCCGGGCTGAGGTGGGCCGGGGTGCGCGGCTGCGTGGCTGCGCCGGCCCCCCTTCCACCGGCGGGGGCCAGGGCGGGCTGTCCCGCAGTCGGTGGTTGTCGGCGGCGGCGGAGGGCGGAGTCGGCTGATGCATGGGGAGGCCTCTTCTGCGCGCTGTGCGCCTGTGATGTGCCGGGCGCCGGACGGAGAGCTCCGGGGGGACGCGGGACGGACGGCGGCACGGCCCGTCCAGGCGTTCCGCCACTCAGGTGAACGGAAACGGACTCCTCCTGGTCACGCCCCCGCCCGCCGAAGCCGATCGAATGCCGGGGCTGTGCTACGTCGTTCGGCCCCGTCGGCCTGCGCCTGTGGCTGCGGACACCCGGGGCCGGCAGGCCGACCCGATGCCCGCCGCAGGGCCGTCGGTCCCGGCGCCGCTCCCCTCCGACGAGGCCCCGGGCCCAGCGGCCGACACCGTCGGCCCAGGTCTGCCCGGCCGCCGTCCATGATCGTCCCCCGATCATTCGTCCCCCTCGTTGCGGCCGCTCCCGGATCGCCTGCCCTCCGGCGTGGCACGGCCGCCCCCTGTCTCACTCGACTCCGCCTTCTTCGTCGCACGCGTGCGCGTGCGGCCCGGCCCGGACGAACCGGGGCGGGTGTGCTCCGAGCCCACCTGTCGCGGCCGGGTGCCTTCCGGCCACGGCCGTCGGTCGTCGGGGGTGTCTGCGGTGCGCGGGCGGCGGCGACGGCGGATACCGGAAGCGGCGGCCCGCCCGCCGGCGGGGTCGGCGTCGGCGTCGGCGTCGGCGTCGAGATGAAGCGGACCGGCGTCACCGGCCGCTGCCGGGCCGTCCGCCGATACGCGACCTGTGCGTTCCGTGCGTTCCCTGCGCAGGCAACGGCGGATCGACTCCGGGTCCAAGCCCTCGTTGCAAGCCTGGTGGAGCAGCCGGGCGAAGAGGTAGTCGGGGTCCGCTCCCAGGGCCATCGCCAGGGCCTCCCGTGCCTCCAGGTCGTCACCGGTCGACCAGGCGACCCAGCCCGCCAGTGTGAGGGGAGCGGCGGCGTGCTCGCCGTACGGGCCGACGCAGCGGCGGGCCAGGGCTCGCCACAGGCGCAGGGCCGGTCCGGCCTCGTCGCCCTCCATCCACGCGGCCGCGCGGTCGCGGGTCGTGCGGTCCTGCAGTCCGAGAATGAGCGTTGCGGCCTCGTCGTGGGAGAGCAGTGCGTCGTCACGGAGATCCGCCTGATGGGTGCCGGACACGGGGGTGGTACCGGCGTACCGGTCGATGACCCGCCCGGCGAGGGCGAGGGTCTCCTCGGCCACATGCGCCCGGAAGGCGTCGTCGAGGATCCGGGGCACCAGTGCCATGCCGGCGCTGTCGAGGGCGATCTCCTGCTCCACGGCCCCGGTCTCCCAGGGGAGAAGCCTGGCCCGCAGCTCCCGCAGGCTGCCGCGCACCTGGATCCCGGCGTAGGTGGCGGCGGCTGCGAGCACGGAGGTGCCGGGCAGGCCCATGGGGGAGCCGTCGGGCGGACAGCATTCCTCGGTCGGGCAGCAGTAGGACCAGAAGCGGCCGTCCGAGACGCACAGGGCCTCGATCACGGGTACGTCGAGCCTGCCGCACTCGGTACGCAGCAGCTGGGCCAGCGGCATGAGCCGGCGCATCACGTCCCGGCCCGATTCGCCGGGCGCCGGTTCCTGGCAGACGTAGGCGACCATCTGCTCGGGCCGGACTCCCCGGCGCTCGCCGCCGGTCACCAGTCCCTGTACGAGCTGGCGTGCCGCCGATTCCCAGTCATCCTTGTTCGAGGGGATGCCGAGCCGGGCCCGGCCGCCGAAGCGGCCACGGCCGGCGCGGTCGTGCAGGGCCACCAGCACCATGCTGTCCTCGGGGCGGTACCCCAGCAGATAGGGCAGCGCGTCCGCCAGCTCGGCCGGGGTGCGCAGGGTGACCTGGGTGTCGTGGGTGGATCGCCCGAGGGGGACCGCACCTCGGGTGAGGTCGCCGTTTTCGGAGGATCCAGTGGTTTCGCTGTGATTCGTCATGCGCAGACGATCTCGCGGATCTTGCGATTCCGGTTGAGCCTGTGGATAACTCAAATCAGGGACACGACAAAGCCGTCTCCCGTATCCACAGGCCCGCACGGCTGTCGGTCCCGTCCTGTTGTATGGGACGCATGGAGCACACGAGCAACGCGGAACTCCGGGCCCGGGCGGATACCGTCCTCGCCCGTCTCGTCGGGGACGACACGGGCGCCGCCCGGCTGCGTGAGGATCAGTGGCGGGCGATCGAGGCGCTGGTCGCGGACCGGCGCCGGGCCCTGGTCGTCCAGCGCACGGGCTGGGGCAAGTCCGCGGTGTACTTCGTGGCGACCTCGCTGCTGCGGGCCTCGGGCGGCGGCCCGACGGTGATCGTCTCCCCGCTGCTCGCGCTCATGCGCAACCAGGTGGAAGCCGCGGCCCGCGCCGGCATCCACGCCCGCACCATCAACTCGTCCAACACGGAGGAGTGGGAGTCGATTCAGGCGGAGATCACGGCCGGCGAGGTCGACGTCCTTCTCGTGTCCCCGGAGCGGCTCAACAACCCGGACTTCCGCGACCAGGTCCTGCCCAAGCTCGCCGCGGCGACCGGACTGCTCGTCGTGGACGAGGCCCACTGCATCTCGGACTGGGGTCACGACTTCCGGCCCGACTACCGGCGGCTGCGCACGATGCTGGCCGACCTGCCGCCGGGCGTGCCGGTGCTGGCGACCACCGCCACGGCCAACGCGCGCGTGACCGCCGACGTGGCGGAGCAGCTCGGCACCGGCGGCACCTCGGACGCGCTGGTGCTGCGCGGTCCGCTGGACCGGGAGAGCCTCAGCCTGAATGTGCTGCGGCTGCCGGACGCCGCGCACCGGATGGCCTGGCTCGCGGACCATCTGGACGAACTGCCGGGTTCCGGCATCGTCTACACGCTCACCGTGGCCGCCGCCGAGGAGGTCACCGCGTTCCTGCGGCAGCGCGGGCACACCGTGGCGTCGTACACGGGGAAGACGGAGAACGCCGACCGGCAGCAGGCCGAGGACGACCTGCTCGGCAACCGGGTCAAGGCGCTGATCGCCACCTCCGCGCTCGGTATGGGCTTCGACAAGCCCGACCTCGGGTTCGTGGTGCACCTCGGCTCGCCCTCCTCCCCCATCGCCTACTACCAGCAGGTGGGCCGCGCCGGCCGTGGTGTCGAGCACGCCGAGGTGCTGCTGCTGCCGGGCCGGGAGGACGAGGCGATCTGGGAGTACTTCGCCTCGCTCGCCTTCCCGTCGGAGGTTCTGGTGCGCCGCACCCTGGATGTCCTCTCCCGGGCCGGCGGCCCCATGTCGCTGCCCGCGCTGGAGCCGCTGGTGGAGCTGCGCCGCTCCCGGCTGGAGTCCATGCTGAAGGTTCTCGACGTGGACGGCGCGGTCAGGCGGGTCAAGGGCGGCTGGGTCGCGACCGGGCAGCCGTGGACGTACGACGCGGAGCGGTACGCCTGGGTGGCGCGGCAGCGCGAGGCCGAGCAGCAGGCGATGCGGGCATATGCGGCCACGGCGGACTGCCGGATGGAGTTTCTGCAGCGCCAGCTGGACGACGAGGAGGCGAAGCCCTGCGGCCGCTGCGACAACTGCGCACGGCCCCGCTTCACGGACGGCACCTCCTCGGCCGCGCTGGACGCGGCGCGGGTCGACCTGGGCCGCGCGGGTGTCGAGGTGGAGCCCCGCCGGATGTGGCCGACCGGCCTGCCGGCGATCGGCATCGACCTCAAGGGACGTATTCCGGCCGGTGAACAGGCGTCGGCGGGGCGGGCCTTGGGTCGGTTGTCGGACATCGGCTGGGGCAATCGGCTACGGCCGCTGCTCGCTCCCCAGGCCCCGGACGCGCCCGTGCCCGACGATGTCGCCCGTGCCGTGGTGGAGGTTCTGGCCGACTGGGCGAAGGGGCCCGGCGGCTGGGCCCCGGGCGCGGCCGACGCACAGCCGCGCCCCGTGGGCGTCGTCACCGTCGCCTCGCGCTCCAGGCCCCGGCTGGTCCAGTCGCTGGGCGCGCGCATCGCGGAGGTCGGCAGACTGCCCCTGCTGGGTTCCGTGGAGTACGCGGGCGAAGCGCCGCGGGTCTCGCGCAGCAACAGTGCCCAGCGCCTCAAGGCCCTCGACGGTGCACTGACCGTGCCGCCCGGCCTGGCCACCGCTCTCGCCGAGTTCCGGGGACCGGTCCTGCTGGTGGACGACTTCACCGAGACCGGCTGGACCCTGGGGGTTGCGGCTCGCATGCTCCGCAGGTCCGGAGCGCGGGGGGTGTTGCCGCTGGTCCTCGCCGTGCAGGGCTGACCTGCCCGCTGCTGTTCGAATACGGCATCGGGCGCGGCGTACGAACGTGCCGCGCTCGAACGTTCCAGGGGTCGCCGGGCGTCTCATCGGGTAGGGATATAAGCCACGCACCACCAGATAACAGTCGGTGGCCCCATTTGCTCGTTGCCGCATCCAAGTTCGACAGCAAGAATTGGGGTCCGCTCCCCGCACGGCTCGTCCGTGATCCGGTTGGGCTTTGCTGCGGTGCGCGCGGCCCCGAATCCGATCTCGCCCGCTGTGTGGGCGCGTAGCCGAAGGGAGGAACGTGACCTTCGGATTCGCTCCGTCCTCGGCGGCGTCGTTGTCGACATCCGCGTCCGCCGCTTCTGCCAGTCGTCTGCTCGAGCCCGCGGAGTGGGCCGACGCCGGAATACCGCTGCTGCGCAACCCCCGCGAGGTCGTCAGCGGCCTGCACGCCCGGCATCGCCCCCGTCCGGGCACCGCGATCGTCGCCGTCCTCGATCCGGAGGAGCGGCTGTGCGCCAGCGCCTCCTTCGGCCGACGCTCGGCCCCGGCCGACGGCTGGATGTTCCGCAACGCGCTGCTGGCACAGTTGCGCCGGGTCATCCCGCACGACCTGCGCCGCCGCACCCCGGTGCGGACCGCCGTCCTGCTCTACTGCCGCGAGGGGGACGCGCGTTGGACGGAGGAGGACGGTGCCTGGATGTGGGGGCTGCGGGACGCCTGCACTCTGCACGGGCTGCGCTGCGGGGCCTACATCACGCTGACGCACGACGGCTGGCAGGTGCTGGGCGAGGGTCGCGGCGGGCGGCGCCCCAATGCCGACTCGCCTCCCGAACCCTTCGCCCTGTCGGAGGCCCCGCCTCTGTCGCCGCGCACCGGAGGCGCCGCCTCCGAGGTACTGCGCCGCGCGGCCGCCCGCTGAACCACCGGCCCCCGCAAGGGGGCACCGGGGCCGGGCACGCTCCAGCGGGCACGGCGCCCCGGTCATGACCTGCGGCTACATGACCTACAGCGTGCTCGGCGGTCACGCCGCGCTCCGCGACGGGCAGCGGCACCCGCCCGTCGCCCGGGCATGCCAAAGACATCACTGTGCGAGTCACCGCCGCGGCTCCCTCGGTACCTCCGGAGTCCCAGAGGTGCCGCAGACAGCTCAGACGCCCGCGCCCAGCACCGAGTTGATGTGCTGCGGGTCGCCGCAGACGATCAGCAGGGCGCCGGCCCGGGAGAGGGCCAGCGGCAGGGCGGTGGCGGCCACGGTGTCGGGTCCGCCGTTGACGGCGACGACCACCACGGAGCGGGTCGCGGCACGGGAGGCGACGGCGGCGTCCGTGTAGAAGACGTCGTCGCCCGCGTCATGCTGGGCCCAGTAGGAGGCTTCGCCGAAGGACAGCTCGTGGTCGGCCCACGGGTGCTGCGGGCCGGTGGTGATCACCAGCACGTCGCCGGGGGCACGACCCGATTCGAGGAGCAGGTCCACTGCTTCCTCGGCCGCGTCGAGAGCGCTCTCGACGGAGGCCGGGATCAGCTGGACCTGCGGGGCCGCCGCTGCCGCGGCGGGGACGGCCGGGCCGGACGGGCCTGGCTTGGCCACGTCACGCGGCGCGCGCTGTACCGGCGGCGTGGGCCGCACAGGGCCGTGACGACCGGGACGCGACGGAGCCGCGGGGCGGGGGCCGGGTACGGGACGAGGGGTCGGCGCGGTACGGCCGGTGGCCGGAGTGGCGCGGGGACCCTGGGCACTCTCGTGAATCTGAGGCTCCTCGGGAATGAGAGGCATGAGCTGATATTTATCAAACGTTGGTGCAGGTCACGTGAACCGGGTGACACAACAGTGCGACTGGAAGGTCAGAAATCGAAGCCGAGCTGACCCTCGATCTCCGGAGCGCTTCCCTCCGCCCAGCCGCGGACCTTCTTGAGGTGCCGCCACTGGGGCAGCGCATCAAGATACGCCCACGACAACCGGTGGTACGGGGTGGGTCCCCGCTCCTCCAGTGCGGCTTTGTGCACGGGCGACGGGTACCCGGCGTTGTCCGCAAATCCGAAGTCTGCATGGTCGATACCCAGTTCGGCCATCATTTTGTCGCGCTGAACTTTGGCGATCACCGAGGCCGCGGCCACGGCGACACACGACTGGTCACCCTTGATGACCGTGCGCACCCGCCACGGGGCACCGAGGTAGTCGTGCTTCCCGTCGAGGATGACCGCATCGGGACGGACCGGCAAGGTCTCCAGGGCGCGGGTCGCCGCCAGTCGCAGTGCGGCGGTCATCCCGAGGTCGTCGATCTCCTCCGGCGAGGCATGGCCCAGGGCATAGGCCGTGACCCACCCGCGCAGCGCCTCGGAAAGCTCCGTCCGCCGCTTGACGGTCAGCAGCTTGGAGTCGGTGAGGCCCTCGGGTGGTCGGCGAAGACCGGTGACCGCGGCACAGACGGTGACGGGCCCGGCCCAGGCGCCGCGCCCCACCTCGTCGACACCGGCAATGACCTTGGCTCCGGTCGTGGCGCGAAGGGAGCGCTCGACGGTGTGAGTAGGCGGTTCGTACGGCATGGCGCCCTTAGGGTACGCCGCACTGATCCCTTGGCGACACCCCGGCTTCCCGGACCGCGCCCTGGACCACCTGAGCCGCAGCTCAGGCCCCGCGCGACAGCAGCAGCGGAAGCATGAACCGGTCGATCATCTCTTCGACCTCCTGATCGCTCCATTCGCTTCCGGAAATCTTGTTGCGGTACATCATCATCGCCGGAATGGCGTCGAGAACATAGCCGTTGGCCGCGTCGGCACGTACCTCACCCCGCTCGATACCCCGGGCGACGATGTCACCGATCAGCTGGATCGTCGGCCCCACAACCCCGTCGAAGATCACACCATGGAACCGCTCGACCTGCACGGGATCGCATTCGTGAATGACCGACCGCAGCGCGAATCCGAGGCGCGAGAACATCGCGTCCCGGGCCTGCCGGCACAGGGCCAACAGGTCCTCACGCACACTTCCGAGGTCGGGAGCCTCCTCCAAACGCGGCAGTCCGGCCTGCAACGCGTCCGCGACCAGCTCTTCCTTGGAGGGCCAGCGACGGTAGACCGCCGCCTTCCCGGTCTGAGCACCGGCGGCGACACCCTCCATGGTGAGGCCGTTCCAGCCGACGGTGCTGAGCTGCTCCAAGGCGGCGTCCAGGATCGCGCGTTCGAGGACCGCACCGCGCCGACGAGGGGAGGCCGCCTGGGGAGCAGCGGCAGTCCAGCGCGAGGTAACCATCTGATGTTTCTCCAGCGAGCGAGGGGAAGCGGGAAGTCCGGAGCGGGGGACGCGGCGCGCGACGGCAAAGGGGGACGCGGCACACGACGCGCAATTAAGTGAACGCTTGCGTTCTCTACCGGGGACTCACTACCGTTGACACGACAGTGAACGCTGCCGTTCACTAACACCTTCGTGGGGGATCCATAGTGACAACCTCTCAACTGATACCGGACCAGAAACCAGGTGCGGCCCGCCGGCAGGGGCGCCCCGGCATCGCGCTCACCGTGATTGCCGCCTGTCAGCTCATGGTGGTACTCGACGCGACGATTGTGAACATCGCGCTCCCGCACATTCAAGCGGCGCTCAAGTTCAGCACCACGGACCTCACGTGGGTGGTCAGCGCCTACACGCTCACCTTCGGCGGTCTGCTGCTCCTCGGTGCGCGGGCCGGCGACATCCTCGGCCGGCGTCGGGTGTTCATGACCGGCATCCTGCTGTTCACCTTCGCCTCGCTCCTCGGCGGCCTCGCCCAGGAACCCTGGCAACTGCTCGCCGCCCGCGCCCTCCAGGGTGTCGGCGGCGCGATCGCGTCGCCGACCTCGCTGGCGCTGATCACCACGACCTTCCCCGAAGGCCCGGAGCGGAACCGGGCGTTCGGCGTGTTCGCCGCCGTCTCGGCGGGCGGCGGGGCCATCGGCCTGCTGGCCGGCGGCATGCTCACCGACTGGCTCGACTGGCGCTGGGTGCTGTTCGTCAACGTACCGATCGGGCTGCTGATCGCCGCCCTCACCCCGCAGTACATCAACGAGTCCGAACGGCACCCCGGACGGTTCGACATCGCGGGCGCGCTGACCTCCACCCTGGGCATGGCCGCCCTGGTCTACGGCTTCATCCGGGCCTCGGAGAAGGGCTGGCACGACGGTCTGACCCTCGGGTCGTTCGCCGCCGCAGTGGTCCTGCTGCTGTCCTTCGTCTTCATCGAGACCCGGGCGAAGGAGCCCATCACCCCGCTGAGGATGTTCGCCGACCGCAACCGCTCCGGCACCTACGTGATCATGCTCAGCCTGGCCGCCGCGATGTTCGGCATGTTCTTCTACATCGTGCTGTTCGTGCAGAACGTACTGGGCTACAGCCCGATCAGGGCCGGTCTGGCCTTCCTGCCCGTGACGGCGGCCATCGCCGTCGGCGCCGGACTCTCGCAGCGGTTCCTGCCCACCCTGGGCCCGAAGCCGTTCATGATGACCGGTTCGGCGCTCGTGGTAGTCGGACTCACCTGGCAGACGTTCATCAAGCCCGACAGCTCCTATGTCGGCGGGGTTCTCGGGCCCATGCTGGTCTTCGGCTTCGGCATGGGGCTGAACTTCGTGACGGCGACCGTCACCGCGGTCTCCGGTGTCGCCCCGCACGAGGCCGGAGCGGCCTCCGGGCTGCTCAACGCCATGCAGCAGGTGGGCGGTTCGCTGGGCCTGTCCATCCTGACCACGGTGTTCGGCTCGGCCAGCAAGGACGAGGCGAAGAAGCAACTGCCCAAGTTCCTCGCCGGCGGTTCGCCGGAGCAGAAGGCAGCGTTCGCCAAGACCCATCAGCTGCCCGCGCCTTGGGGACACGAGGTGCTCGCACACGGCATCTCGACCGCGTTCATCCCCGCCGCCGCCATGGCCGGGCTCGGCCTGCTCACCGCCTGGCTGGTGATCAAGGTCCGCAAGAGCGATCTCGAAGCCCTCGCCGGCACGGCCGGCCCGGGGATCGGCTGACCCCACCGGGTCCGCACAGAGTCGCGGATGGCCGGACCTCTGCCTCCGCCAGGGGACAGACGGCAGAGGCAGAGGTCCGGCCATCCGCCTCGCGACCGTCGGCGCCGCGATCATCAGCACGGCGCACACCATCAGCAGAGCTGACCCGACCCACATGACCGACACCTCCCCCGCCACTACGCCTCCCGCCCACCTCCCGGCACATGGGTCAGGTGGAGCGGCTGCCAGGAGAACGCCCGACGGTCACGCAGAGTTCCCGCCGGGCACGGAGAGTCTCCTATGCGGACCACGGGATTCGGCATGGACCGCAGATGCCGGGAACGGGCCTGCCTCGGACCGACGAGGCTTCACCCCGGCGCGCTTCGACGGTCCTCGAACACCGGGCCCACCACGAGACGGCAGCGCCCGGCCTCGCCGCAGGCCCCCCATGCCTCCGGGGCGCCGCGGCCTCGCGGCGTTCCGTACAAGCCGGCTCCGAAGGGGCGCCGAACCGCATCGCCGCCGTACACGGTCCGAGCCCGACCTCGGCTGATCACCCGCCGACAGCGGTTCCCGTCCCTGCCGGCACCCATTCCGGCAGCGCCTCGGTCCGCTCCGCCCATGCGGCCGGCGGCGCTCCCTGCCGCCCGCCCGCGAGCACGCCGCCCACGATGGCGCAGGTGGTGTCCACATCGCCGCCCACCTGGGCGGTCGTCCAGAATGCCGTCTCGTAGTCCCCGAGGGCGCGTGCCGCCGACCAGAGGGCGAAGGGGACCGTGTCATGGGCGGTCGTACGCCGTCCGCAGCCCAGGACGGCCGCTACGGTGCCCGCGTCGGCGTAGTCGAGCATGTCGCGGGCGCGCCGCAGGCCCTGGCCGACAGCGCTTCTGGGGACGAGAGCGACGACCCCGTCGAGGAGCGCCCCGGGGCTCGGCGGGCCGCCCGGCGCGGCTGCCAGCGCCGCTGCGGCCGCCACGGCCATGGCACCGACCACGGCCTCCCGGTGCTGGTGCGTGGGGTAGGCCGAGATCTCGGCCTGGTGGGTGGCCTGCTCCGGATCGTCCGCGTACCAGGCGCCCAGGGGCGCGATCCGCATCGCCGCGCCGTTGCCCCAGGACCCCTGCCCGTTGAAGAGCCCGGCGGCCAGCTCGCGCCAGTCGCCGCCCTCCCGGACGAGGCGCAGCAGACGGTTGACCGCGGGACCGTAGCCCCGGTCGAAGTCATGGTGCGCGGCGAAGGAGTGGGCCAGCGCGTCCTGGTCGATGCGGTGGTGGGCGGCCAGGACGGCGACGACCGAGCAGGCCATCTCGGTGTCGTCGGTCCACTGCCAGGGGGCCGGAGGCAGTTCCCGCCGCTTCAGCAGCGGGTAGTTCACCGGCACGAAGAACTGCGAGCCCAGCGCATCGCCGACCGCGAGTCCGCGCAGGCTGGCCAGGGCGCGCTCCAGGCGCCCGGGGGTCGGGGAATCAGTGGATGAGATCATCGCGGCCAGCCTAACCGCTCATCCAGTAGGGCTCCGGGTCCCGCCAGCGGTCGAAGGGCTGGTTGAGCGTGTACTTGCCGTCCTCCCCGAGAACGAGCATCCGCATCTCGGCGTTCCCGGGGTTGGAGAGCGACTCGAACTCCGCGACCGTCCAGTGGAACCAGCGCATGCAGAACAGCCGCATCGCCAGGCCGTGGGTCACCAGGAGCACGTTCGGCGGGTGGTCCGGCGCCTCGAAGCTGCGAAACAGGCTCTCCAGGAAGCCGCCGACGCGGTCGTACACGTCGGCACCGGACTCACCCTGGGGGAAGCGGAAGAAGAAGTGTCCGTACGCGTCCCGGTACGTCTTCTGCAGCCGCACGTCGTCGCGGTCCTGCCAGTTTCCCCAGTCCTGCTCGCGCAGCCGGGGCTCCTCACGCACGCGTATGAGATCCGGGTCCAGGTGGAAGGCGCGGAGGGTCTCGTGCGTACGGCGGTACGGGGAGACGTACACGCTGACAGGTTCTCGGCCGAAGATCTCCCGGACGCGCTTGCCGGTCTCTTCAGCCTGCCGCCAGCCCCGCTCGGTCAGGGCCAGCGCGTGGTCGGGTTCCCGCTCGTACACGGAGTCGTCGACATTGCCGGTTGACTCGCCGTGCCGGACAAGGACGATGCGCCGTGGTCGTGCCATGCCAAAACCCTAGATCGAGTGACGAAAAATCGAGCACTCGGACGGGCCCCATACAGCGCAGGTCACACAAATCACGGGTTGGATATTCAAACGATCCAGCTCGGTTCGAGCTCCACGATGTCACCCGTGAGGGCCGCGATGTCGGCCTCCGTCTGGGCGCGCAAGGCCAGCCGCTCCACCCGTTCGGTGCGGTACTTGCCGTGCTCGGCGGCCGACCGCCACATGGAAAGGATCATGAACTCGTGCGCCGGGGCCTCCGCGAACATGCCACGGATCATGCCGGGCGAGCCGGCCATCGCCGGGTTCCAGACCTTCTCCTGCATCAGCGTGAAGTGTTCGACGCGCTCCTCGTGCACCCGGCAGAGGGCCACCCGGACCAGGTCGCTGTCCGTGAACCGCGGTTCGAAGCCGGTCTTCACATCGAACCGGTACTCGAACAGCTTGACCTGCTGGTCCTTGTACGTGCCGGACTGGGACGCGGCCAGGCGATCATGCGAACGCGCCATGAAGGAGTCGTAGAAGGCACGGCTCTCCCAGAAGGCGAAGATGTGCGCCACTCCGGGTCGCTGCCGACTCCATCCCCCACCCTGTCCCCGAAATCCCGGCTCCCCCAGAAGCCCCGCCCATTTCCGCTGCCCCCGCTCGAAGCCCCTGCGGTCAACCACGGTGCAGCGAATCCACTTGACCAGCACCGCGCCATCGTAAGGCCATGGAGCGTGGCGCCGGTCACGCTCCGGCTGAGATCACCCGCGCATGCGCCCCCGCGCGCGTGGCACGATGGACAAAGAGCCTGGGCAGCCCGTCAATTGGGGCAGTGGACCTCTAGGGGGAAGGGGACGCGTGATGAGCGGTTTCAGTAAGGCGATGAGCAAGGTCGAGGTCGCGGTGAAGTGGGATCCCAGCCCTTCCGGGCAGCCGCCCACCGATCTCGACGTCATCGCCGGGACGTTCACAAGGACCGACCCGTACGGAACTCCGGCCTATCTCGTGCACTTCGACAGCCGTTCACCCGACGGCACGATCTTTCTCAACCGGGACAGCCAGGACGGCAAGGGCTTCGGCTGGGACGAGGTGATGACACTGGAACTGGACCGGCTCGACAGCCGGTACGCGCGCGTGGTCGTCGGAGTCGTCATCCAACAGCGGGCCACGCACCGCACGTTCGTGAATGTCCTGAACCCGGCCGTCCGCGTCCGGGAGGGCTACAACGTGCTGGCCGAGGACGACTTCGGCTCGGTTCTCGGGTCGACGGCGGCCGCCGTCGCGGAGTTCGTGCGCGACGGGTCCGGGGACTGGAGCTTCCGGCCCGGACTGCACGGCTTCGAGGACGACCCGGTGGTCTTCACCCGGGAGATGGGCGGACTCGGCCGTCCCTGACGGCGAACGACCACCCGAGCGGACAAACGGTAAGGGGCGCCGGCCATGGCCGGCGCCCCTTACTTCACGTCACATCGACTCGTCAGCTGCAGCCGCTGGTCGAGCCGCAGCCCTCGCAGATGTAGCAGGAGCCGGCCCGCTGCATCTTGGTACCGCAGGAGAAGCAGAGCGGGGCGTCGGCCTGGATGCCCAGCTGCATCTCCACCAGCTCGGCGCTGGTGTGCGCCTGCCTCGGGGCGGGCTTGGCCGAGCCGAGCTCGGTCCGCGGGGCGGCGACGGCCTTCAGCTCCTGGGCGCGCGGCGCCGACTGGGCCAGGCCCTCGACGTCGACCTCGTCGTCGATGGTCGGCTCGTACGAACCGGTGTCCAGGTGCCGCTGACGCTCCTCGGCGGAGTGGATGCCGAGCGCGGAGCGCGTCTCGAACGGCAGGAAGTCCAGCGCCAGGCGGCGGAAGATGTAGTCGACGATCGACTGCGCCATCCGCACGTCCGGGTCGTCCGTCATGCCGGCCGGCTCGAAGCGCATGTTGGTGAACTTCGAGACGTACGTCTCGAGCGGCACACCGTACTGGAGGCCGACGGAGACCGCGATGGAGAAGGCGTCCATCATGCCCGCGAGGGTCGAGCCCTGCTTGGACATCTTGAGGAAGACCTCGCCCAGGCCGTCGTCCGGGTAGGAGTTGGCCGTCATGTAGCCCTCGGCGCCGCCGACGGTGAAGGACGTGGTGATGCCGGGACGACCCTTCGGCAGGCGCTTGCGGACCGGGCGGTACTCGATGACCTTCTCGACCGTCTCGCGGATGGTCGCCTCGGCCTTCTCCGTGACCTCGGCCTTCTCCTTCTCCTTGGTCTTGGCGGAGAGCGGCTGGCCGACCTTGCAGTTGTCACGGTAGATCGCGAGCGCCTTGACGCCGAGCTTCCAGGCCTCGAAGTAGATCTCCTCGACCTCCTCGACGGTCGCCGTCTCCGGCATGTTGACCGTCTTGGAGATCGCACCGGAGATCCAGGGCTGGATCGCGGCCATCATGCGGACGTGGCCCATCGGGGAGATGGCGCGCTCGCCCATGGCGCAGTCGAAGACCTCGTAGTGCCCGTGCTTGAGGCCGGGAGCGTCGATCACATTGCCGTTCTCGGCGATGTGGGCGACGATCGCCTCGATCTGCTCCTCCTGGTAGCCCAGGCGGCGCAGGGCCTGCGGGACCGTGCCGTTGACGATCTGCATCGAGCCGCCGCCGACCAGCTTCTTGAACTTGACCAGGGCCAGGTCGGGCTCGACGCCGGTGGTGTCGCAGGACATCGCGAGACCGATGGTGCCGGTGGGGGCGAGGACGGACGCCTGGGAGTTACGGAAACCGTTCTTCTCACCGAGGCGCACCACGTCCTGCCAGGCCTCCGTGGCGGCGGCCCAGACCGGGGTGTCCAGGTCGTCGGTGCGGACGGCCACGGTGTTGGCGTCGGCGTGCTGCTTCATGACGCGGTTGTGGGCGTCGGCGTTGCGGGCGTAGCCGTCGTAGGGGCCGACGACCGCGGCGAGCTCGGCGGAGCGCTTGTAGGCGGTGCCGGTCATCAGGGAGGTGATGGCACCGGCGAGGGCGCGGCCGCCGTCGGAGTCGTAGGCGTGGCCGGTCGCCATGAGCAGGGCGCCGAGGTTGGCGTAGCCGATGCCGAGCTGGCGGAAGGCGCGGGTGTTCTCGCCGATCTTCTGGGTCGGGAAGTCCGCGAAGCAGATGGAGATGTCCATCGCGGTGATGACCAGCTCGACGACCTTGGTGAAGCGGTCGACGTCGAAGGACTGGCTGCCCTTGCCGTCGTCCTTCAGGAACTTCATCAGGTTCAGCGAGGCGAGGTTGCAGGACGTGTTGTCCAGGTGCATGTACTCGCTGCAGGGGTTCGAGCCGTTGATCCGGCCGGACTCCGGGCAGGTGTGCCAGTGGTTGATGGTGTCGTCGTACTGGATGCCCGGGTCGGCGCAGGCCCAGGCCGCCTCGGCCATCTTCCGGAACAGGCTCTTGGCCTCGACCTCTTCGATGACCTCGCCGGTCATCCGGGCGCGCAGACCGAACCGGCCGCCCTGCTCGACCGCCGTCATGAACTCGTCGTTCACGCGGACCGAGTTGTTGGCGTTCTGGTACTGGACGGAGGTGATGTCGTCGCCGCCCAGGTCCATGTCGAAGCCCGCGTCGCGGAGGGCGCGGATCTTCTCCTCCTCCTTGACCTTGGTCTCGATGAAGTCCTCGATGTCGGGGTGGTCGACGTCCAGGATGACCATCTTGGCGGCGCGGCGGGTGGCGCCGCCCGACTTGATGGTGCCTGCGGAGGCGTCGGCGCCGCGCATGAAGGAGACCGGGCCGGAGGCGTTGCCACCGGAGGAGAGCAGCTCCTTGGAGGAGCGGATCCGGGAGAGGTTCAGGCCGGCACCGGAGCCGCCCTTGAAGATCATGCCCTCTTCCTTGTACCAGTCGAGGATCGACTCCATGGAGTCGTCGACGGACAGGATGAAGCAGGCGGAGACCTGCTGGGGCTGCGGGGTGCCCACGTTGAACCACACGGGGCTGTTGAAGCTGAAGATCTGGTGCAGGAGGGCGTACGCCAGCTCGTGCTCGAAGATCTCGGCGTCGGCGGGCGAGGCGAAGTACTTGTACTCCTCGCCGGCCTTCCGGTACGTCTTCACGATGCGGTCGATCAGCTGCCTGAGACCGGTCTCGCGCTGCGGGGTGCCGACGGCACCGCGGAAGTACTTGCTGGTGACGATGTTGACCGCGTTCACCGACCAGAAGTCGGGGAACTCGACGCCACGCTGCTCGAAGTTGACCGAGCCGTCGCGCCAGTTGGTCATGACGACGTCACGGCGCTCCCAGCTCACCTCGTCGTACGGATGCACGCCGGGGGTGGTGTGGATGCGCTCGATACGCAGTCCCTTGGTGGCCTTGGTTCCCTTCGCGCGGGAACTCCGTGCCGGACCGCTCGCCGTCTCTGTCATGCCGCCTCCCTGTACGGGCTAAAACGCCCTGAAATGCCACGATGTTCCCGTGACACACTGTTCTGTTTTCGCGTCACGAGTGCTCTCAGCTGCCACCCGCAACAAGTCCTGGATCGCCGCCCGACAACCGGATCCGGGCCCTCCGCCCGGTTCCGATCCGCCCGTCAGCCGGCGATGTGATCGGGTGCGGGCACCCGTGCGCTCCCGCCTGGCCCGTGATCGTCCTCCCGGCCCCCCGCTCCCGCGTCTTCGCCGTCCGCGGCGGGGTCCTGCGCAGCCTGCCTGAGCTCCGCGATCGCGGCCTCGAAGTCCTCAAGCGAGTCGAACGCCCGGTAGACGGAGGCGAATCGCAGATAGGCGACCAGATCGAGTTCCTGCAACGGACCGAGTATGGCCAGCCCCACGTCGTGGGTGGTCAGCTCGGCACTTCCGGTGGCCCGCACCGCCTCCTCGACCCGCTGGCCGAGCTGGGCGAGCGCGTCCTCGGTGACAGGCCGTCCCTGGCATGCCTTGCGCACGCCGTTGATGACCTTGGTACGACTGAAAGGCTCGGTGACTCCGGATCGCTTGACCACCATGAGCGAGCAGGTCTCCACGGTCGTGAAACGACGGGAGCAGTCCGGACACTGGCGGCGCCTGCGGATCGACGTGCCGTCGTCGGTCGTACGACTGTCGACCACGCGGCTGTCGGGGTGCCTGCAGAAGGGGCAGTGCATGATCTCCAACCCTCCTCACAGCAGACTCAATGGCCTCGCTGGGCCACATGGGCCCCTCGAAGCAGCCCCAAGCATAGGCGATCTCAGAGAGACCGGAGACCCGGGGGACCACAACTTGTGGGCTGCGGTAGCAATCCAACCACTAGATGTGGTGATTGGCTGATACATCGCCAGGTTGCGCGTGTCGCACACGTACCGCTATGGCGGATACGGAGATACCGTGGGCGCCGCACGGAGGTCACGTGCGACTCCGGCGCAGATGGGGAGGTACATCCCGGTCAGCGGCGGCCAGGATGGCAGACTGGGCACACCCACAAGGCCATCACCTCGGCGGTGAAGAGTACAACAATGGGCCCTTTTGCCCGCTGGGTACCGCGTGAGCCATACACCCAGACATGTGATCACGTACGGTGAACCGCGTTTTTTCACTCGAACGTGTGTTTGGCGCAACCTTTCGAAAGCAACTACCGTTGTCCAGCAGGGAGACCATCGAGAGGGGCCGACGTGACCACGACCGCTGACAGTGCCACCATCACCGCCCAGGACCGCTCCCAGGGCCGACTCGACCCGGTGCATGCCATGAACGAAGCCGTGAATCCCGAGGGACACAAGCGTTCCCTGCCGGGCCGACCTCCAGGCATCCGGGCTGACAGCTCGGGCCTCACCGACCGGCAACGCCGGGTGATCGAGGTGATCCGGGACTCGGTGCAGCGGCGGGGCTACCCGCCGTCGATGCGCGAGATCGGCCAGGCCGTCGGCCTGTCCAGCACGTCCTCGGTGGCGCACCAGCTGATGGCACTGGAGCGCAAGGGCTTCCTGCGCCGTGACCCGCACCGCCCGCGGGCGTACGAGGTGCGCGGATCCGACCAGGCCGTGAGCGTGCAGCCCACGGACACCGCCGGAAAGCCCGCCGCGTCGTACGTCCCGCTGGTCGGCCGGATCGCCGCCGGTGGGCCGATCCTCGCCGAGGAGTCGGTCGAGGACGTCTTCCCCCTCCCCCGGCAGCTGGTCGGCGACGGCGAGCTGTTCGTACTCAAGGTCGTCGGTGACTCCATGATCGAGGCCGCGATCTGCGACGGCGACTGGGTCACCGTCCGCCGCCAGCCGGTCGCCGAGAACGGCGACATCGTCGCCGCCATGCTCGACGGCGAGGCCACCGTCAAGCGCTTCAAGCGCGAGGACGGCCACGTCTGGCTCCTCCCCCACAACGCGGCCTACGAGCCGATCCCCGGCGACGACGCGACCATCCTGGGCAAGGTCGTCGCGGTACTGCGGCGCGTGTGACGCCTGCGGCGGGCGGTCACATCGCCCGCCCTCCGATCGGGCCCCGGGACCCCTGCGCCGGTTCCGGGGTCCTGCTCTGTCCGGAACCGCTTCATTCACCACTCTGGATCGTGGGTAGGCCTGTCCCCGCGTCGGGACAGGCCGCCACCCACGATCATTCCGTCTCCGCCTGACGCGCAGCCGCGTCAATCGCCGCCAGCGACTTCCGCGCCTGGTTACGGTCCGTGGTGTACCAGAAGTCGGGCAGTGAGGACTTGAGATAGCCGCCGTACCGCGCGGTGGCCAGCCGCTGGTCGAGCACGGCCACCACGCCGCGGTCGCCCGACGCGCGTACGAGCCGGCCGGCCCCCTGCGCCATCAGGAGCGCGGCATGGGTGGCGGCGACTGCCATGAAGCCGTTGCCGCCGGCGTCCTCGACGGCCTTCTGCCGGGCGCTCATCAGCGGGTCGTCCGGGCGCGGGAACGGGATCTTGTCCATGACGACCAGCTGGCAGCTGGGGCCGGGGACGTCGACGCCCTGCCACAGCGACAGCGTGCCGAAGAGACAGGTCCTGGGGTCCGCCGCGAAGTTCTTGATCAGTTCGCCGAGGGTCTCCTCGCCCTGTAGGAGTATCGGGAACTCGGGAATCCGGACACGCAGTTCCTCGGCGGCCTGCTGGGCGGCCCGCATCGAGGAGAAGAGGCCGAGGGTGCGGCCCCCGGCGGCCTGGATCAGCTCGGTCAGTTCGTCGAGCATGTCGGCGCGGTCGCCGTCCCGTGCGGGACGGGACAGATGCTTGGCAACGTAGAGAATGCCCTGTTTCGGGTAGTCGAAGGGTGAGCCGACGTCGACACCCCGCCACTTCGGGAGGTCGTCGCCTTCGGTGCCCTCCGGGGCGAGACCCAGGGATGCGCCGACGCCGTTGAAGTCGCCGCCGAGCTTGAGGGTCGCCGAGGTGAGGACGACCGAGCGGTCCGCGAAGAGCTTCTCCCTGAGCAGGCCCGACACCGACATCGGGGCGACACGTAGGGAGGCACCGAAGCGGTCGTGGCGTTCGTACCAGACGACGTCCCACTCGGAGCCGCTCACGATCCGCTCCGCCACGTCGTGCACGGTCTCCACCGAGGCCAGCGCCTGCTTGCGGACCGCGTCCTCGTCCTGGACCGACTTGTCGCGGGTCGTACCGATCGCGGAGATCACGGTCCGGGAGGCGTCCCTGAGCGCCGCCAAGGCGTACCCGAGATCCTCCGGGATCTCCTCCAGGCGCCCCGGCAGGGCCAGCTCCATCAACCGTTCGAAGCCCTCGGCGGCGGTCTGCAGCTGGTCGGCGGCCTTCTCGTCGACCAGTTTGGCGGCACGCCGAACCGCACGGTTGACCTGGCCCGGAGTGAGTTCGCCGGTGGCCACGCCGGTGACCCGGGAGACCAGTTCGTGCGCCTCGTCCACGATCAGCACCTCGTGCTGCGGGAGCACCGGGGCACCCTCGATGGCGTCGATCGCGAGCAGGGCGTGATTGGTGACGACCACCTCGGCGAGCTTCGCGCGCTCACGGGCCATCTCGGCGAAGCACTCGGCGCCGTAGGCACATTTGGACGCGCCGAGGCACTCCCGGGAGGAGACCGAGACCTGGGCCCACGCCTTGTCGGAAACGCCCGGCGTGAGGTCGTCGCGGTCGCCGTTCTCGGTCTCGTCGGCCCAGTCGCGCAGCCGGAGCAGGTCCTGGCCGAGCTTGCTGGTGGGCGCGGCCGCCTCGAACTGGTCGAAGAGGCCCTCCTCCTCGTCCTGCGGCATGCCCTCGTGCAGCCGGTGCAGGCACACGTAGTTCGACCTGCCCTTGAGCATGGCGAACTCCGGGCGACGGCGCAGCAGCGGGTGCAGGGCGTCGACGGTGCGCGGCAGATCCCGCTCGACGAGCTGTCTCTGCAGGGCGAGGGTCGCCGTCGCCACGACGACCCGCTCTCCGTGTGCGAGCGCGGGCACCAGATAGCCGAGTGACTTACCGGTGCCGGTGCCGGCCTGGACCAGCAGATGGGATCCGTCGTCGATCGCTTCGGCGACCGATTCGGCCATGGTCACCTGGCCGGGGCGCTCCGTACCGCCGACAGCTGTGACAGCGGCATGCAGGAGTTCAGGGAGTGAGGGCTTCGTCATAGCGCGACCACCCTACGACCCGGCACTGACAATCGGGCGATCAAGGCGGGGACGTGGGGTGGGATCACGCCGGGGGCTCCTGGACGGGCAGACCAAGGGAGAGGGCCGGGCCGGCGGCCGGGCCCTCCGGATTTCTTTCGGACGGCCGGGAACTTGATCGGTCGCCGCTTCGTACTACATGTGTACACGCAATCACTCAGCGCTACATCAGATGACGTAGGGACCGGTCCCGGATCATGAGGGCGGCCCGTTTGCCCGGCAGATCGACCTCGGCGGCGTAGCGGAAGCCCGCGTTGAGGAAGGCGGCCACGGAGGGGGTGTTATGAAGATCGGGTTCCGCGACGACACGCGCGCAGGCGGGGCGGTGATCGAGTACGAGATCGGCCACGGCCCTGAGCAGGGCGGACCCCAGTCCCCGTCCCCGGTCGGCGACATCGCCGACGAGAAGGTGGACACCGGTGTCGTGCGGGCGGGCCGGATAGTGGCGCGCGAGCGGGTCCAGGTCGGCTCGATAGATCTCCCAATAGCTCATCGGGACGCCGTCGAGCACGCCCAGACACGGCACGCTGCGTCCGTCTCCCGCCAGCTGGGCGCGCAGATGGTCCTCCGTCTGCGCCCCTGAGCCGGCCAACTGCCAGAACGCGGCCACGGCGGGGTCGTTCATCCAGCCGCTGATGATCGGCAGGTCGCGCTCGACGTGGACCGGCAGCAGGTGGAAGGCGCCGACGGAGGTCTGGACGGGGCCCCAGGTGCCGACCTGGTCGAGCAGGTCGAGCGCGTCGGGCGGGCCCGGGAGATCGAGCGGGCGGGGCGAGTCGAGGACGCCGGGCGAATCGACTGGGTCGAGTCGGTCGCGGGTGAGCCCGGGGGCTCGTTCGTCGGCGTCGGGCGTCTTCCCGGCGATGAGGGCGAGGAATTCGTCGGGCAGGCGGAGGTCCAGGGTGTCCTCGCAGTCCCTGATGTCCTCGGCGGGTCCGGAACGGCCTGGGTGGACCGGGACGGGGCCTGTGTCGGCGCTCGCGTCGGTGGGAGGCATGGTGCGCTCCTCTCAGGAGACGAGGTGGGTCATGTTCCTCGGACGGTGAACGAAGGGCGGTGGAAGAAGGGCGGTGACCGGGAGTCGGTAACGGTGTCGGTGACCGCGTCGGTGTGGGGTCAGGACGGTGTGGAGTGGAGGGGGTTGGTGATGGTGACGTAGACGGACTGGGTGTCGACCGGGCCTACGAGCTCGTCGAGGCCGTGCAGCCGGGTCAGCAGGTTGGCCTTGCAGCGCAGGACGGGTGAGTCGAGCAGGCGGGCGGGCAGGGAGGTGCGCAGCCGGGCTGGTCCGGCGGCGGCGTCGGTGAGGAACCGGCGGAAGGCCGCGAGCAGCAGGCGCTCGTCGGCGAGCCGCTGGGAGCCGAACGCACCGATCAGGCCGAGCACGTTGTTGATGCCGAGGTAGTAGGCGAAGCGCTCGTCGGTGACCTCGTCGGAGACGAAGGTGTCGCTGTGCTCGCCGATGCCGGGCAGCCGGGCGTCGAGGTCATCCCGTCGGGACTCGCGGAAGTAGTAGCCCTGGTTGTCGCGGTAGCGGCCACCGGCGGGCCAACCATCGGCGTCCAGCAGGAGCAGGGTGTTCTGCTGGTGGGCCTCCAGGGCGATGCCGGCCTCGCTGTCCAGCCAGAGCACCGGGCGGACGACCTGCTCCAGATAGCGCAGGAACCACTCGGCGCTGACGGCACCGACGGGTCGGCCGGTGCGTTCGGCGAGCCTGGAGACCACCCGGGCCAGCCGGGAGCGGTTCGGCCGGGACCTGCCCTTCGCCTCCGGGATGTCGAGGGGCAGGGGCGTGACCAGCCCGGCGACGCAGGACACATCGTCGGTCGGGGTGAACGGGTTGTGCCGGATCACCACGTCGAGTCCGGGTACGGGCCGGCCGTCCAGGCCGTCGACGGCCAGCCAGGCGGGGTCGCGCACGATGTCGAAGCCGGGGTGGGCGGCCTGCCACTGCTTGGCGAGGCCGGTGCGCAGCAGGCGGTGCACCTCGACGCCGCGGTGGAGTTCCTTGCGGAGGTTCTCCCGCCGGGAGTTGGTGATGCGCAGGCCGAGCGACAGCTTGAGCATGGCGGGGGCGCCGGTGCGGTGGACGGTTCGTACGGAGGAGGTGGGGTGCCAGGGAGCGCCGAGCGGGCCCAGGTCGCGGAGGAGTCCGGCGTCGAGGAGCGCGGCGGTCTCCTCGCGGTGGCCGATCTCGCGGGCCTGCCAGGGGTGCAGAGGCAGGGCGGCGGCGCAGCCGTGGGGCAGGGGCAGGACCGTGCCGGACAGGCGTTCCATCAGGTGCGGCGCGGGGACGGGACGGCCTCGCTCGGTCCAGGCCGAGTCGGTGATGAGAAGGGAGGAGGCGACCGCCATCCAGTGCAGAGGGAAGGAGCCGCGCAGCTCCGGTGAGTAGAGCCGGGATTCGGACTCGGTCAGGCCTTCCCGGCTCTTCGGGGTCGGGTGCAGCGGGTGCCCGAGGAGGAGTGCCTGCTCGGCGGCGAGGAAGCGGTCGGGGCCGTCGGCGGGGTGGGCACGCCGGTCCGTGATGAAGGTGGCTGTGCGGCGCCGGGAGTCGGAGACCCTGGCCACGAGGTCGTCGCCGTCGGGGGTGGCCCACGCGCTGGGGGCGCCGTCGGCCGCGTGGCCGACCGTGCCTCCGGCGTGGGCGGCTGTACTGCCGGCGTGGCCGACGCTGCCCCCGACTCGGTCGGAACTGCCATCGGCTCGACCGGAACTGCCATCGGCTCGGTCGGCCGTCGCCGCCGGTCTCGCGGTCGTCTCGCGAGTGAGAAGCGCGGCGAGGGTGACCGCGTCGACGGGTGGGGCGGTCTCGGGGGCGCCGGCCAGGCGGGGTGGGTCGAAGCGGTGCCAGCCGGTCGGGGACCAGTGGCGGATCGGGGTGATCAACACGGTACCGCTGGCGGGCAGCGGGACGCGGAGGGTGCCGGTGGCGGGCGCGGGCAGGTTCGTCTCGCGGACCCAGCAGCGGAGCAGGTTCTCCACGGCGGCGGCCTGGGCGGCGATGTGCGGGTCGGGGTGTTCGAGGAGGTCTCCCGTGTCGTCGCGCGGTCGTTCGGGCTGGGCGGTGCGGCCTCGCTGCTGGGGGACCGACTCGGCGAGCGGAACGGGGCGCCCCGGTGGGCCCTGGTCTCCGTTGTCGTCGGGGGTGGGGGTGGCGTTCAAGGAGGGTTCCTCGGGGGCTCGGGCGGTGCGGTGCTCGGCGTCGTGCCGGCGAACCGGGCTGGTCGGGTCGTGAGTCGAGCGGTGGGTCGAGTGCTGAGTGTCCTGATGAGAGAGGTGTGGATGATGTGGGCTTCGGTGGGCGGGGCGGTCGATCCGCTCCGGGATCGTCGGCCGGCTGGTTCGTCCGGGCCGCACCGGTCGGCCGGCCTGCTGTCGGCGATTCGGCGGGCGGGTCCTGTCCGGGCGGCCTGGGTGACGTGGGTGGTCCGGACGCCCCGGGAAGCGAGTTCCCTCCCGGCGGTGCGGTCGGCCGGTCTGTGTCGGGGGCTCCGACCGGTCGCGGCGTTCCCGGTGCGCCGGTCAGTCGGCCGGCTCCTTTCGGCCCTCGGGGCGTCGGGGCCGGGCGCCGTGAGCGGCCGGGTCACGGGCCACGGCCGCCACGGCGTCGGCGAGACGGTCCAGTACGGCGGCCGCCTGTTCGTCGGTGATGGTCAGCGGCGGCAGCAGTCGTACGACACCGGCGTGGCGGCCGCCGAGTTCGACGATCAGGCCCCGCTCCAGGCAGGCGCGCTGCACGGCAGAGGCCAGTTCGGGAGCGGCGGGGCGCGGCCTGGGCCGGGCCTCACCGTCCCACTCGCACTCGCACTCGCTCACCGCACCGCCGCGCGCCGCCACCGCATCACCGGCTCCCCGAGCCTCCGCGTCCCCCGCGGCCTCCTTCGCCCCCGTTACCTCCTTCGCCTCCTTCGCGCGCCCCTCCGCCACCACCGTGAGGTCCTCCCCCTCCGGGTCCACCAGCTCCAGGCCGATCATCAGCCCCCGCCCCCGCACATCCCCCACGCACGCGAAGTCGTCCTGGAGGCCGCGCAGTTGGGTCAGCATCCGGGAGCCGAGGAGGCCCGCTCGTTCGGCGAGGGCGTTCTCGCGGACGTGGGCGAGGGTGGCGGTGCCGGCGGCCATGGCGAGCTGGTTGCCGCGGAAGGTGCCGGCGTGGGCGCCGGGTTCCCAGACGTCGAGGTCGTCGCGGTAGACGACGACGGCAAGGGGGAGGCTGCCGCCGATGGCCTTGGAGAGGACCATGACGTCCGGGACGACGCCGCTGTGTTCGACGGCCCAGAAGGCGCCGGTCCTGCCCACCCCGGTCTGGATCTCGTCGGCGATCAGCGGGATGGACCGGTCGGCGGTGAGCCGGCGCATCCGGCGGAGCCAGTCGTCCGGCGCGGGGATCACCCCGCCCTCGCCCTGGACGGGTTCGAGGATCATGCCGGCGGGGAGGGGGACGCCGGACTTGGGGTCGTCGAGGACGGTCTCGGTCCAGCGGGCGGCGAGTTCGGCACCGCGGGGGCCGCCGACGCCGAACGGGCAGCGGTAGTCCTGGGGGTAGGGCAGCCGGGCGACGCGGACGTCGCCGGCCCCGCCGGAGGCGGCCAGAGCTCCGGTGGTCATCCCGTGGTAGGCGCCGGTGAAGGCGAGGATGCCGGTGCGGCCGGTCGCGGCCCGGACGAGCTTGAAGGCGGCCTCGACGGCGTCCGTGCCGGCGGGCCCGCAGAACTGTACGCGGGCGCGGTCGGCGAGGCCGGGCGGCAGGGTGCGGAACAGTTCGGTGGTGAAGGCGTCCTTGACGGGGGTCGCCAGGTCGAGGACGGAGAGCGGGGCGCCGGAGTCGAGGACCTTGCGGATCGCTTCCAGCACGACGGGGTGGTTGTGGCCGAGGGCGAGGGTACCGGCGCCGGAGAGGCAGTCCAGGTAACGGCGTCCGTCGGCGCCCTCGATGGTCAGGCCGCGGGCCCGCACCGGCACGATGGGGAGGGCGCGCGCGTAGGTACGTGCCCGCGACTCGCGCGCCGACTGACGCCTCAGGATCCCCTCGTGCGCCGCGTGCGCTCCCCCGAACGTCCCCTCGGTCACCGACTCCGTCACGGCCACGGCTCGCTGTCCTCCCCGCTGTCCAGAGGCGACTTGATCGGCGGGCACCGGGCGCAGGCAGCGGGCCCCCCACCGCTACCAACCCCGGACCGGCCAGCGGGTTACGGGTCGACTCAAGATCATTGCCATGAGCTTGCCCTCCCGGCCCACCCGTCGTTCGACCCGCCGGACATGGATCCACTCCACGACCGACCTTCCCTCGGTCATGTCTTGACGTGCGAATCGAGCGGTTCACGGCTTCGGTTGAAAATTTGGATGCGTGATGCAGGTTCGGTTCACCGATACGAACGGCCGATCACGGTCCGGAGGCGGTTGTCCCATGAGCGCGAAGATCTGTGTGCGGATCGCCACCCGTGCCATGACCCAGGTCGCGGCGGCGATCCCGAACCCGGACACTCCCGCGACACCCGACCACCCGCGGAACAGCGCCCCCGACGCGATCCGGCCCGGGGTGCTGGAGTTGGCGGACGGGGCGGTCCGGGCCCCCGTCGGTCCCGGGCTCGGCGTCGAAATCGATCATGAGTCGGTCGGCCGGCTGCACCGGCTGTACCTGCAGTCGGGAATACGCACTCGCGACGACGCCGGTCACATGCGACGCGTCGATCCCACGGACGAACTGCGGTTGCCTCGCTGCTGAGGCCGTAGCGAAACCGTTGCCCTTCCATCGGAAGCGGCGCACAGCGAGCGCATAGTGTGTGGCGCTGAAGTTCCTTACCAACAGGGGGAGTCACCACCATGCGATCCATCCGGCCGTCGTTCGCCCTTCGAGGTGGAAGGGGCGCGCCCCGTGCGCTGGCGGCCGTCGCCCTCGCCTCGGCGCTGGTGCTGACCGCCACCGCCTGCGACGGCTCCGGCGACGACAACGCGGGCGGCCCGGCGTCCGCGTCCGCCACGGCCGACACCGGTGACGGCAAGATCAAGATCCCGGACGACATCAAGAACAAGCTCAAAGAGCACGGGATCGACATCGACAAGTGGAAGCACGGCGCCTGGAAGAACTGGGACAAGGACGACTGGCTGCGCGAGGCCAACGACTTCATCAACCCGATCATCAAGGGCCTGTGGGACCCGCACCGGATGCGGGACGCCAACGACCCCGACAAGGACAAGGGCGTCGACACCAACGACATCTCCGGTGACCAGGGGGTGACCGACCCGACGCCGGAGCCTGTTCAGGCGAAGGCGGTGCGACCGGCGTACCACGCGAGTGCGGCCACGGCCGGCAAGGTCTTCTTCGACTCCCCCGAGGGCACGATGGTCTGCTCGGCGACGGTCGTCGAGGACCCTGCCCACCCCGGCAAGTCCAACCTGGTGTGGACGGCGGGGCACTGTGTGCACGCCGGCAAGAACGGCGGCTGGTACCGCAATATCGCGTTCGTGCCGTCGTACAACGACAAGGGACTGACCGGTTCGGCGCTGGCGGCGGCGACGCGTTCGCAGATCGCGCCGTACGGCGTCTGGTGGGGTGACGGGGCGCAGACCTCGCAGCAGTGGATCGACCAGGGCGGTGAGACGGGGGGCAACGGTGCGTCGTACGACTACGCCGTGATCCATGTGACGCCGGAGCAGGGGAACGGCGGCAAGTCCCTTGAGGAGACGGTCGGTTCGGCGCTGCCGGTGAACTTCGACGCGCCTGCGGTGCCGAAGGTGCCGAGCATCACCGCCACCGGGTATCCGGCGGCGAAGCCGTACGACGGGTCGCTGCTGTATCAGTGCGCGGACCGGCCGGGGCGGCTGTCGGTCGACGCGTCGGCGCCGACGATGTACCGGATCGGATGCACGATGACCGGTGGGGCGTCGGGGGGCGGCTGGGTGGAGACGGGAGCCGACGGCAAGCCGGCGTTGGTGTCCAACACGTCGATCGGACCGGTGAGTTCGGGGTGGCTGGCCGGGCCTCGGTTCGGTGATGTGGCGAAGGGTGTGTATGAGGCGGTGAGCAAGGAGTTCGCCGACCAGTGAGGGGAAGCCGGATGCGCTTTGTCACCGTGGTTCAACAGGTGGGTCGGCGACTGACCCGTCGTCGTGGTTGATCGCGCCCACGCGGCGAAGCCGCATATCGACAACAGCCCCGCGCCCCCCAGGTAAGCGAATGGGCCGCCCCCTGAAAAAGGGGGCGGCCCATTCGCTTACGAACTGTCACGCAGCCGGAGCCGGAACATACGGCGCGAGCTCCGCCGCCAGTTCCTCGTGGACGCGGACCTTGAGGAGGGTGCCCTCGGCGGTGTGTTCCTCCGAGAGGACCTCGCCCTCGTTGTGGGCGCGGGCCACGAGCTTGCCGTGGGTGTACGGGACCAGGGCCTCGATCTCGACCGACGGGCGGGGCAGCTCGTTGTCGATCAGGGCGAGCAGTTCCTCGATGCCCAGGCCGGTGCGGGCCGAGACGGCGAGGGAGCGCTTCTCGTTGCGGAGCAGTCGCTGGAGGACCATCGGGTCGGCCGCGTCCGCCTTGTTGATCACTACGATCTCGGGTACGTCGGTGGCGCCGACGTCCCTGATCACCTCGCGTACGGCGGCCAGCTGCTCCTCCGGGACCGGGTGCGAGCCGTCGACCACGTGGAGGATCAGGTCGGCGTCGCCGACCTCCTCCATGGTGGAGCGGAACGCCTCGACCAGGTGGTGGGGCAGGTGGCGGACGAAGCCGACGGTGTCGGTCAGCGTGTACAGGCGGCCGCTCGGGGTCTCCGCGCGGCGGACCGTCGGGTCCAGGGTCGCGAACAGCGCGTTCTCGACCAGGACGCCGGCGCCCGTGAGGCGGTTGAGCAGGGAGGACTTGCCGGCGTTGGTGTACCCCGCGATGGCGACGGACGGCACCTTGTTGCGGCGCCGCTCCTGACGCTTGATGTCGCGGCCGGTCTTCATCTCCGCGATCTCCCGGCGCATCTTCGCCATCTTCTCGCGGATCCGCCGCCGGTCCGTCTCGATCTTGGTCTCACCGGGACCACGCGTGGCCAGGCCGCCGCCCTTGCCGCCGCCCATCTGGCGGGACAGCGACTGACCCCAGCCACGGAGCCTCGGCAGCATGTACTGCATCTGCGCGAGCGAGACCTGCGCCTTGCCCTCTCGGGACTTGGCGTGCTGGGCGAAGATGTCCAGGATCAGGGCGGTCCGGTCGATGACCTTGACCTTGACGACGTCCTCCAGCTGGATCAGCTGGCCCGGGCTGAGCTCACCGTCGCAGATGACGGTGTCGGCGCCGGTCTCGACGACGATGTCGCGCAGCTCCAGGGCCTTGCCGGAGCCGATGTAGGTGGCCGGGTCGGGCTTGTCGCGGCGCTGGGTGACGCCGTCGAGCACGAGCGCGCCCGCCGTTTCGGCGAGGGCTGCCAGCTCCGCGAGGGAGTTGTCCGCGTCCTGCACGGTGCCCGAGGTCCACACCCCGACCAGCACGACCCGCTCCAGGCGGAGCTGTCGGTACTCGACCTCGGTGACGTCCTCGAGCTCGGTGGAGAGGCCCGCCACGCGGCGCAGGGCCGCGCGCTCGGAACGGTCGAACTGGTCGCCGTCCCGCTCTCCGTCGATCTCGTGGCTCCAGGCGACGTCCTCTTCCATCAGGGCATCGGCCCGAAGACCGTCGGGGTAGTCCTGCGCGAGGCGCCTGGTGTCCTGGGAAGGGGAAGAAGAGGAGGTCATTGGGTCCTTACGTCGATGGGGATGCCGAAGCCGGCTGCAATTCTCTCAACGTACGAGTACCCCGGGAGATTCCCCGCGACCCGTACCGTGCCGGCCTGTGCCGGCCTGTGCCGACCCCACGATGGTCGCACGGCACGCCCCGTCCCGGCACCGTGTTATTCCGGGGGCCGCCCGGCCGTTACTTCCCGGTCTGCTTCTTCGGGGCCGGTACCTGCTTCCAGTCCGGGTGGCCGGGCATCGGCGGGGTCTTCTCGCCGTAGAGCCAGGCGTCGAAGAAACCGGTGAGGTCGCGGTTCGCGATCGCGGAGGCCAGGTGGACGAAGTCGTCCGTGGTCGCCGTGCCGTCCTTGTGCTGCTGGACCCAGATCCGCTCCAGGCGCTCGAAGGCGGGCCTGCCGATCTCCTGGCGCAGGGCGTAGAGGGCGAGGGCGGCGCCGTCGTAGATGTTGGGGCGGAAGATGCTGATCTTCTGGCCGGGCTCGGGGGCCTTGGGCAGGGCGGGAGGTCCGTCGGCGGTGCGCCAGCGGTCGGAGGCGCCATACGCGTCCTTCATGCGGTTGATCATGGGCTGGTGGCCCTTCTCCTCCGCGTACAGCTCCTCGTACCAGGTGGCGTGGCCCTCGTTCAGCCAGACGTCGGACCACACGCGCGGGCTGACGCTGTCGCCGAACCACTGGTGGGACAGCTCGTGCACCATGATCGACTCGATGTACCACTTGGGGTACGCGGGTTCGGTGAACAGGTTCTTCTCGAAGAGGGAGAGTGTCTGGGTCTCCAGCTCGAACCCGGTGGACGCCTGCGCCATCAGCACGCCGTACGTCTCGAACGGGAAGGTCCCGACCTTGCTCTCCAGCCAGGCGATCTGGTCCGGGGTCCTGGCCAGCCAGGGTTCGAGGGTCTTGGCGTCGGCGCTCGGGACGACGTCCCGGACGGGCAGTCCGTGCGGTCCCGTGCGGTGCAGTACGGCGGAGCGGCCGATGGAGACCTGGGCCAGCTCGGTGGCCATGGGGTGCCGGGTGCGATAGGTCCAGGTGGTGGTGCGGCCGGTCCGGGCCGTCTCGGCGGGCAGCCCGTTGGCGACGACGGTGTAGCCGTTCGGGGCGGTGACGTGGAAGGTGAACATCGCCTTGTCGGACGGGTGGTCGTTGCACGGGAAGACCAGGTGGGCGGCGTCGGCCTGGTTGGCCATGGCGAGCCCGTCGGTGGTGCGCACCCAGCCGCCGTCCTGGCCCTTGGCGGACACCGGGTCGCTGGTGTGCTTCACCGTGATGCGCGTCCAGTCGCCCTGCCGCAGCGGCCTGCCGGGCGTGACGACCAGGTCCTCACCGGCGCTTTCGAAGGTGGCGGGCCGTCCGTCGACCTCGACGGACTCGACCTTGCCGTGCGCGAAGTCCAGGTTGAGCCGGTCCAGGTCGGTGGTGGTGACGGCGTTGATGGTGGTGACGGCCTGGAGCGGCTTGTCGTTGCTGCCGGGATAGGCGAAGGAGAGGTCGTACGACGCCACGTCGTACCCCGGGTTGCCGAGGTACGGGAAGAGCCGGTCGCCGAGGCCCAGCGGGACCGGCGGGGCGCTCGCGCCGAGAAGGGCGACGGAGACGGCGCAGGCGAGGAGAGCGGCGGCCCGCCGGTGCCGGAGCGGGCCGGTGACGCGCCGGGACGGACGGGTGCCTTCCGGCAACGGACGGGTGGGGCCCGTCAGCGGGCGGGTGCATCCCGTCAGCGGGCGGGTGCTTCCAGTCAGCGGGCGGGTGCGGAGGGTGAGCGGCATGAACCACCGCTACCAGCGCACCCCACCCTCACGACGGTGACGCGCGACCGATCCACTCGAACGAGTAGGTCACTGGTGTTGCGCTCGGCCGACGTCGTACACGCCTGGCACGTTGCGCATCGCGCGCATCAGGGCGGGCAGGTGGGCCGCGTCGGGGAGCTCCACGGTGTACGTGTGGCGGACGCGCTGCTGGCTGGGGGGTTCCACGGTCGCCGAGACGATCTCGGCGCCCTCCTGGGCCATCGCCTCGGTGAGGTCGGCGAGCAGATGGGGGCGACCGAACGATTCGGCGACCAGGGTGACCCGGCAGGCCGTGCTGTCGCCCCAGCTCACGGCCACCTCAGGGCGCCCGGAGCTCTTCATGTGCGCCACCGAGGCGCACTCCACGCGATGCACGGTGACCGCTCCCCCGCGTACGGCGAAGCCGGTGACCTCGTCGGGCGGTACGGGGGTGCAGCAGCCGGCGAGCCGTACGGTCGCGCCGGGGCGGTCGGCGACCACGGCGCTGGCGGTCCGGGGGGCGCTGCTGGGAGCGCTGCCGGGGGCCGGGGGGTCGAGTACGGGACGGCTGGGGACAGGGTCCGGCGGCTCTTCGGCACGGTCCGGGTGGGCGGCGAGCCAGCGCTGGATGGCGATCCGGGCCGCCGGGGTGTGGGCGTGCTCCAGCCATTCCCGGGAGGGCTCGGAGGCCGGGTCCTGGCCCATCAGGAGCTGGACGGTGTCGCCGTCCCTGAGGACCGTGCTGAGGGTGGCGAGGCGGCCGTTGACGCGGGCGCCGATGCAGGCGTGGGCGTCCTCGCCGTACTGGGCGTAGGCGGCGTCGACGCAGGTGGCGCCCTCGGGGAGGCCGAGGGCGCCGCCGTCGGGGCGGAAGACGGTGATCTCGCGGTCCTGGGCGAGGTCCTCGCGCAGGGTGGACCAGAAGGTGTCGGTGTCCGGTGCGGCCTTCTGCCAGTCGAGGAGGCGGGAGAGCCAGCCGGGGCGGGTGGGGTCGGCACGCTCGCCGTCCTCCGGGGAGTCGGAGCCGGGCGTACCGGTGGCCGGAGCGCCGGTGGCAGGAGCGCCGGCGGCCGAGGGGCCGGCGGCGGAGGTCTCCGCGGCCGGGGCGTCGGCGGCCGGGGCGTAGGGGTTGCCGAGGGCGACCACGCCGGCCTCGGCGACCTTGTGCATCTGGTGGGTGCGGATGAGGACTTCGGCGACCTGTCCGTCGGCGCGGGCGACCGCCGTGTGGAGCGACTGGTACAGGTTGAACTTCGGTACCGCGATGAAGTCCTTGAACTCCGAGACCACCGGGGTCATACAGGTGTGCAGTTCGCCGAGGACGGCGTAACAGTCCGCGTCCTCGTTGACCAGCACGAGGAGGCGGCCGAAGTCGGCGCCGCGCAGCTCGCCGCGTTTGCGGCTGACGCGGTGGACCGACACGAAGTGCCGGGGCCGGATGAGGACTTCGGCCGGGATGTCGGCCTCGCGCAGCACTCCGCGGACCTCGTCGGCGATCTCGGCGAGCGGGTCGCCGGAGCGGGCCGCGTTCTCGGCGATCAGCTCCCTGGTGTGCTCGTACTCCTCGGGGTGCAGGATGGCGAAGACCAGGTCCTCCAGCTCGGTCTTCAGCGCCTGCACGCCGAGCCGCTCCGCGAGCGGGATGAGCACGTCACGGGTGACCTTGGCGATGCGGGCCTGCTTCTCGGGGCGCATCACGCCGAGGGTGCGCATGTTGTGCAGACGGTCGGCGAGCTTGATCGACATCACCCGGACGTCGCTGCCGGTGGCGACGAGCATCTTGCGGAACGTCTCGGGTTCGGCGGCGGCCCCGTAGTCGACCTTCTCGAGTTTCGTCACCCCGTCGACCAGATAACGGACCTCCTCGCCGAACTGTTCCCGCACCTGGTCGAGCGTCACATCGGTGTCCTCGACGGTGTCGTGCAGCAGAGACGCCGTCAGGGTCGTCGTCTCGGCGCCGAGTTCGGCGAGGATCAGGGTGACCGCGAGGGGGTGGGTGATGTACGGCTCGCCGCTCTTGCGCATCTGGCCGCGGTGCGAGGACTCGGCCAGGACCCAGGCGTGGCGCAGGGGTTCGAGGTCGGCGTCGGGATAGTGGGCGCGGTGCGCCTCGGCGACATGGCCGATGGCATCGGGGAGTTTGCCGCGGGCGGCGTTGCCGAGCAGCGCGGCCCGGCCGAGCCGACGCAGGTCGATCCGGGGGCGGGCCTTCCTGCGGACCGCCGCTGCGGGCGCTGCAGGACCGGGCGTCGCAGGGTTCGTGGCCTCCGCACTCATGGGCACACCTCCGGCTCGTGGACCGGCGGACGGGGCCCCAGGGCATACGCGGCTCAGGGATTGGCGACGTTCCCCCGTCCGTGCCGGTGCTTGATGCTACCGAGCCCATCGCGCCCGATTGACCGGCTCCCGCCGAGCGTGAAACGGATCACCCAATCGAGCGACGATTTCGAGGTTTACGATTTTGCGCCACCTGTTCGGGGGGTGGCCGACGTTTTTCGCCACCGTGGCAACGCGGGCCGTGGATCCGGGTGTTGGACCACCGCCCGGACCACGGTTTACGACGTGCAGTCAGCTCAACGGACGGTGTTTTCCAGCCACTCCGTGCTGATCTCGCCCGTGGCGACAATCACTGCGGGGCCGGTCATCTCGATCTCGCCGTCGGGCCGCTCGGTGATGACGAGCCGTCCGCCGGGCACGTCCACGGTGTACGTCGCCGGGGCGCCGGTGACGGCGGGGTCGGCGCCGTCGCGGCGGGCGGTGGCCACGGCGACCGCGCAGGCGCCGGTGCCGCAGGAGCGGGTCTCGCCGGAACCGCGCTCGTGCACGCGCATCGCGACGTGGCGGGGGCCGCGGTCGACGACGAACTCGACGTTGACCCCTTCGGGGTAGGCCGACGGCGGGCTGAAGGGGGGCGGGCTGTAGAGGTCACCGGCGTCGGCGAGGTCCTCGACGAAGGCGACGGCGTGCGGGTTGCCCATGTTCACGTTCCGCGCGGGCCAGGTGCGGTCGCCGACGCGCACGGTCACGTCGCCCTCGGGGAGGCGGGCGCTGCCCATGCCGACGGTGATGTCACCGTCCTTCGCGATGTGCACGGTCTTGACGCCGCCGCGGGTGGCGACGGCGAGGTCACCCTCCGTGGCGTGGCCGGCGTGCTGGAGGTAGCGGGCGAAGACGCGGACGCCGTTGCCGCACATCTCGGCGATCGAGCCGTCGCCGTTGCGGTAGTCCATGAACCACTCGGCGTCGGCGGCCATCCCCTCGGCCTCCGGGTGCGCGGCGGACCGTACGACGTGCAGCACGCCGTCGGCGCCGATGCCGGCGCGGCGGTCGCAGAGGGCGGCTACGGCGGCCGGGGTGAGGTCCAGGGCGTTGTCGGGGTCCGGGACGATCACGAAGTCGTTCTCGGTGCCGTGGCCCTTGAGGAAGGGGATGCTCATTCTTCGAGGGTAGAGGAGGAATGGGTGGCGCTTCGGGTGCGGGTGGGTGGGGGCTGGTCGCGCCCACGCGGCGGAGCCTCATGTCGATACAGCCCCGCGCCCCTGACGGGGCGCTCCAGCGGGGGGCGTTTTCAGCACAGCCCTACTTCAGCGCAGGCGCGCTACCCGCCACACCGCCAGGACGGCCACGATCGCCACCAGGACCACGTAGCCGATCACCACGCGCCAGTCGGGCCTGCGGCCCGAGCCCCTCGCCGGGAGGCCGGGCCAGGTGTATCCGACCTTCCTCGCCGCCATCATTCCCCAGCCCGCCGCGCAGGAGCAGATCAGCAGGCCCAGCATCGCGATCACCGCGCCGCTGTCGCCGAAGTCGAAGGCCAGCGGGAAGGCGAACATCAGGGAGCCGACCGCGGCCAGGCCCACGATGGGGGCCAGCTGCCACAGGCGCAGTCGGCGCTGCGGGCGGAGCTCCACCTCGACCTCGGGGCCGCTCGCGAACATCTCCTCCGGCTCGGGGCCGTCGGCGGTGACGCCGCCGCCCACCGTGTCGTCCGGACCGTCGGAGCTCAGCCGGTCCTCGGCCTCCACTGCCTCACTGGCCCCGACTGCGACGTGCTCGGTGTCTTGTGCGGTGTCGCGAGGGCCGGCCTCCATCGCCACGCGCCCTCCCAACCTAGGACTCCACTTGCGATCGAAGCTCGATGATGGCACGGCGCCGGAGGCCTCGATGACCTGTGGCGCATCCCGATGCAATGACGTGATCAGGCTGTGACCGGTCGTTCGACCAACGCCAGGGCCAGCCGCGGAAGTTCCTCGCGGTCCGCTGCGGCCCCACTCAACCAGTGCACCCGGGGATCGCGCCTGAACCATGAATCCTGGCGGCGCGCGAAGCGCTTGGTGGCACGGACGGTCTCGGCCCGCGCTTCCGCTTCCGTGCACTCGCCCGCGAGCGCCGCCAGCACCTGCTGGTAGCCGAGCGCGCGCGACGCCGTGCGTCCCTCACGCAGCCCGTGCGCCTCCAGTGTGCGCACCTCGTCCACGAGCCCGGCCTCCCACATCCGGTCGACGCGCAGCGCGATGCGCTCGTCGAGCTCGGGGCGGGCCACGTCGACGCCGATCTGGACGGTGTCGTAGACCGAGTCGTGACCGGGCAGGTTGGCGGTGAAGGGGCGCCCGGTGATCTCGATCACCTCCAGCGCACGGACGATACGGCGGCCGTTGCTGGGCAGGATCGCGCGGCCCGCCTCGGGGTCGGCCGCGAACAGCCGGGCGTGCAGGGCGCCGGAGCCGCGCAGCGCGAGCTCGTCCTCCAGCCGGGCCCTGACCTCGGGGTCGGTGCCGGGGAACTCCAGGTTGTCGACGGCGCCGCGGACGTACAGCCCGCTGCCGCCGACCAGCACCGGCCAGCGGCCCTCGGCGAGCAGGGCGTCGATGCGGGCGCGGGCGAGCCGCTGGTACTCGGCGACGGAGGCGGTGACGGTCACGTCCCAGATGTCGAGCAGGTGGTGCGGGACGCCGCCGCGCTCCTCGGGCGTCAGTTTGGCGGTGCCGATGTCCATCCCCCGGTACAGCTGCATGGAGTCGGCGTTGACGACCTCCCCGCCGAGCCGTTGGGCCAGGAAGACGCCTAGGTCGGACTTTCCGGCCGCGGTGGGGCCGACGACGGCGATGACACGGGGGGCGGGGGGTGCGCTGCTCACCGCACCAGTCTCGCAAACCTCGGAGGCGGGTCTCGAACGAGTTACGTGACGGAGCGTGTCCGGCTTCGTTGCCCGTTGCGAGGTTCCCGCCACCGCCGGCGAGAGGCGGAGACCGGTCCGGCGCAATCGGACGCACCGGGGTCACGCGGGATTTCGCTCGCACGAGTAACGTATGGAGTGGATATGGGCGTTTTTGCATGGTTCCTTGGGAAGAAGCCGAAGGCGTCGGAAGAGCCGGACGCCAAGGTGCCCGCCGGTGCCGAGCCGGACGGGCCAGGACCGGAGAACGCGGCGGAGGAGGCGGCCGAGGCGGCGGCGAAGGGCTCGGGCGAGGACGACGGCCGGAGCGCGGACGCGAGCACGGAGACGGAGCGTGCCGCGGTCGCCGCCGAGAGCACCGAGATCCCCAAGCAGCAGTCCGCCAAGGAGGCCGCCGACAACGAGGCCGGCGAGGGCGCCCGCACATAACGGCCCGCGAGGGAAGCCATAGGGAAGGTAACCATGGGTCTTTTGGACAATTTGAAGGCCAAGCTCGCCCCGGCCAAGGACAAGGCCTCTCATCTCGCGCAGCAGCACGAGGACAAGGTCGACAAACTTCAGCACGGCATCGACAAGGCCGCGCGGGTCGTCGACGAGAAGACCAAGGGCAAGTACAGCGACAAGATCCAGACGGGTACGGGCAGGGCCAAGGGCGCCGTGGACCGGTTTGTGCACCCGGACGCCATGGGCGGTACGGGTGGTCCGGCGCCCGACCCCACCACCCCGACCCGGCCGGAGGGACCGCCGTCGGCTTCGTGAGCCGGGCGGGTCCCGGAGAGGATCGGCGGACGGCCGAGAGTCACCCGACTCCCGGCCGTCCGCCGTTTCGGCGGGCGGTCGGGACGGGGCGCGGGCAGTCGGGACGGGGCGCGGTACGGCCGGGACCGGGCGCGGTACGGCCGGCGCTCAGGACCAGGTCGCGACCAGGTAGCAGACGCCGTACGGTGCGTCGTCGTGGAGCAGGGCCCCGGCGAGGTCCGCGTCCTCGGCCGCGCCGGCCAGGACCTGCCAGGGGGCGCGGCCGGCGGCCTTGAGCTGTGCCGCCAGGCCGGCGTCGAGGGCCTTGATCGCCGTGATGTCGGCCGCGCCGAGCGCCCGGGCGACCTCGGCGTCGAAGGGGGCCGCCCGCTCGTCGAGGTAGCCCGGCGCCTTGAGGGTGCGGCAGGCGCTGGCGTCGCCCATGACCAGCATCGCCACCCGCGCGACCCGGCCGGCGATCTCCCGGCCGGCCCGGACGCACCGCTCGGCCTCCAGGGGCTCGCCGACGCCGAGCCCCTCGATGGGGGCGTCGGCCCAGCCGGTGCGCTCCAGCAGCCAGGCGGCGACGGCGAGCGAGGGCGGCAGCTCACGCTCACCGGCCGCGTCCCGCCCACCGGCCGCGCCACTGCCCAGCCGTACGTCGACCTCGACCCCGAAGCCCCGGAAGGTGCCCCGGCTGCCCTGGGGGAACACCCCCCGTCCCGGCTCTTCGGCGGGCCCCACCACCACCAGGAGGTCGGGCCGGGCGGCGGCGAGCACCCCGAGCGCGTCGGCGCAGGCGGCACGCGTGGCGTCCAGCTCCGGCGCGGCTCCTGCTGCGACCTCGGGGACGAGGACGGGCGGGCAGGGACAGACGGCGGCTGCGACAAGCATGATCGGCAGCCTACTGCGGGTAGGCGGACGCGGCACCGGTGCTCCACGCCAGTTCCGCCAGCCGGTAGAACACACGGTGCGTGGACATCATCCCGGCGATGTGGACGTAGTACGCGTCCCCGTCCCCCACCCGGAACACCTCACGGCGCTGCTGGCGCAGGCCCGCGCGTGGACGGTGGGTGCAGGCGACCTCGTACAGGGTGGCCCTGGCCTGCTCCGGGGTGCTCTCGAAGCGGGTGACCTCCTCGACCTTGTAGTAGTCCCCGTTCCCGAACTGCACGACAACCACCCAGCGCGCCATGCTCCGCCCCCCGGCTCCTGATCGACGTGAGGAGTATGGCGGGTCCTCAGTGCGCCGCGCAGCCCCCGGTCGCCACCGGCAGCGGCTCCGGTACGCCGATCTTCGGCAGCCCCAGCAGCACGCCCGCCGGCTTGGCGGTCTCGGCCGCGTTCCGCTTCTCCCAGGCGTCGCCGGCGCGGGTGCGCCGTACGCCGAGCACCGGGCCCTCGGCGAGGAGGTGGTGCGGGGCGGCGTAGGTGATCTCGACCGTGACGACGTCGCCGGGGCGGACGTCCTGGTCCGGCTTGGTGAAGTGGACCAGGCGGTTGTCGGGGGCGCGGCCGGAGAGGCGGTGGGTGGCGCCGTCCTTGCGGCCCTCGCCCTCGGCGACCATCAGCTCCAGGGTGCGGCCGACCTGCTTCTTGTTCTCGTCCCAGGAGATCTCCTCCTGGAGGGCGACGAGACGCTCGTAGCGCGCCTGGACGACCTCCTTGGGGATCTGGTTCTCCATGGTCGCGGCGGGGGTGCCGGGCCGCTTGGAGTACTGGAAGGTGAAGGCCTGCGTGAAGCGGGCCTCGCGCACGGCGTGCATCGTCTGCTCGAAGTCCTCCTCGGTCTCGCCGGGGAAGCCCACGATGATGTCGGTGGTGATCGCCGCGTGCGGGATCGCGGCCCGCACCTTCTCGATGATCCCGAGGTAGCGCTCCTGCCGGTACGAGCGGCGCATCGCCTTCAGGACGGTGTCCGAGCCGGACTGCATCGGCATGTGCAGCTGCGGCATCACGTTCGGGGTCTCGGCCATGGCCGCGATCACGTCGTCGGTGAAGTCACGGGGGTGCGGGGACGTGAACCGCACCCGCTCCAGGCCCTCGATGCTCCCGCACGCGCGCAGCAGCTTGCTGAAGGCCTCGCGGTCGCCGATGTCGGAGCCGTACGCGTTGACGTTCTGCCCGAGCAGCGTGATCTCGGAGACACCCTCGGCCACCAGGGCCTCGATCTCGGCGAGGATGTCGCCGGTGCGGCGGTCCTTCTCCTTGCCGCGCAGGGCCGGGACGATGCAGAAGGTGCAGGTGTTGTTGCAGCCGACGGAGATGGAGACCCAGGCCGCGTAGGCGCTCTCGCGCCGGGTCGGCAGGGTGGAGGGGAAGGCCTCCAGCGACTCGGCGATCTCGACCTGGGCCTCTTCCTGGACGCGGGCGCGCTCCAGCAGGACCGGCAGCTTGCCGATGTTGTGCGTGCCGAAGACGACGTCGACCCAGGGGGCCTTGCGCACGATGGTGTCGCGGTCCTTCTGCGCCAGGCAGCCGCCGACCGCGATCTGCATCCCGGGCCGCTCCGCCTTCCTCGGCGCGAGCCGGCCGAGGTTGCCGTACAGCCGGTTGTCGGCGTTCTCCCGGACCGCGCACGTGTTGAAGACGACGACGTCGGCATCGCCGTCGGACCCCTCGGGGGCGCGCACGTACCCGGCCTCCTCCAGCAGCCCGGACAATCGCTCGGAGTCGTGGACGTTCATCTGGCACCCGTAGGTACGGACTTCATAGGTCTTGGGTGCTGATACGTCCACTACGTCCACTGCGGGGCTCCGGTCGCTGCTCCTGGTCATGCGTCAAGGGTAGGCGCTGTTCCCGGAACCCTGTCCCCACCCGTCCCGGGGCCGGGGTTCCAGGGGGAAAGCCTCTGATCATGGTGCGGCGGCACACCCATGCACAGGCATGTCACAGCACACCACTAGAGTTCTCGATCACTTGACCGACCAGGGAGCGCCGGGGGGAACCTCTCTCGGGTCCTTGCGCTCCCGGTCGCAGTGCACCGAATTCTCTGGGGGGACACCATGAGACGCAGCACCTTCCTGGCGGCAGCCACCGCGACCGCGCTGTCCGCCTCCCTGTTCACGGGGCTCTCTCCCGCCCGGGCGGACGGGACCGGCGGCGGTCCCGTGCTGTCCGACGCCGACGGCTGGGACGAGCCGGGTCTGCTCTTTGTGACGGCGCACTCCGACAGCCCGCTCACCCGCATCACGGCCCACTTCTATCCGCTGGACGCGCCGGACGGGGCAGCCGAAGCCGGATCGACCGAGGACTTCACCCAGTACTCGGGGGAGGACGCCCGGTCCGGAGTCTGGCGGGCGCCGGTCCACCTGGCGGCACTCGGCGACTACCGGGTCACCGTCGATCTGCAGGACGCCTCCGGCGCCACCGTCACCGGTGCGCTGTCCCCGCACCCCCTGCGGTACCGGACCATCGTCACGATCTCCGATCTCACCACCACCCCGAGCGTGCCGGACTACCTCCACCAAGAGGTCTCCGTCAGCGGCACGGTCGTCGCCCGGGATCCCCGCGACCCCGGCACCCCGGCTCCCGCCGAGGGCACGCCCGTCGGCGTCTACACCGTGCGCGGCCGGACGACCGCGACCGCGACCGCCGGCGCCGACGGCCGCTTCACCACCGCCTTCCTCCCCACCATGCCCTTCGACACACTGTCCGCCATACCCCAGGCCTCCGACAGCCACCCGGGGGCGATCGACCTGCCGACGTACCCCCAGGACCTGCACACCACCCAGGCACCGGTCCGCTTCTCGGCGAGCACGCACGCCCTGAACCTGAAGCAGGGCGCCACCGGAACCGTCACCGGTCACGCGGAGATCCAGACCACCTCCGGCTGGCAGCCGCTGCCGCACACCACGATCACCCTCCTGGACTCCAGGATCGTGGCCGGCCAGACCACCACCGACAGCCGGGGCGACTACACCCTGCGCGTCTCCTCGAACAGCCCCGCCCCAAGCGCCGACCTCATCGCCGGCGCCGACGGCTCGCCCTTCCAGCAGATCGCCACCCAACCCTTCAGCCTCCACGTCGCCTACACCACCCACATCGACCTGACCGCGTCCCTCAAGGACGACGGGTCCATGCCGACCTACGGCTACGTCTACTACGAAGAGGCACGCGCCCACTGGCCCGCCAAGCCCACCGTCACCCTGCAGTACTCCAAGGACGGCAAGACCGGCTGGAAGAACGCCGCCACCGTGCCGCTCCCGATCCGCTACAACAAGCCCCTGTTCCAGGAGTGGTTCGACCGCACCCTCACCGCGCCGGACACCGACGCCTACTGGCGGGCCCGCTTCGACGGCAACCCCGACCTGGGCACCAGCACCACCAAGCCCGTGCACCTCTATCGCTACGCCACCCGCATCACCGGCTTCCACGCCTCCCCCGACCCGGTCCGCAAGGGGCAGCCGATCAGCTTCGCCGGCACCCTGCAGTACAAGAAGGGCGCCACCTGGAAGCCGCTCTACGGCGGCTCACCCAGCCTCTACTTCAAGCCCCGCGGCTCCAGCACCTACCACTACGTCTGCGACCTGGACACCGACAAGCACGGCCACCTCGTCGGCATGGTGAGCGCCGAGCGGGACGGCACCTATGCCCTCGCCGTCAACCGCCAGACCGGTGACCACTACCTCAGAAGCGCCAGGGTCACCGACTACGTCGACGTCCGCTGAACCGCCGTCCTCCTGTCCCGGCGCCGAGTTCTTACGGAGATCTTTCGTGCGGGCCGGGTCCGGAAAGGACGGCGGTGCCGGCGACGCGGATCTGGTGTGAGGCCGAGGCAGGTCTCGCATCAGTGCCGGCGGCCGATGCCGCCGCGTCGACAGGAGCGCAGGAACATGACGATGGACATGAAGACGGTGGCCATGAAGACGGTGGGCATGAGGTCGAAGGCCGTCGCGGCGGTCGCCGTGATGGCGGCCGCCGGGGTGTCTCTCGCGCTGGGCGCCGGATCCGCCTCGGCGTACCCGGGCGGCACCCCCGGGGCCGTGTTCGTGCAGACCGACGGGGTGACGGGCAACGCCGTGGTGGCCTACAGCCGTGCCGCGGACGGCACGCTGCACCGCGGCGGCGTGTACCGGACCGGCGGGCTGGGCGGCGTCCTGGACGGCTCGGCGGTCGACCACCTCGCCTCGCAGGGGTCGCTGACATACGACAGGGCGCAGGGTCTGCTGTACACCGTGAACGCCGGCAGCGACACGGTCACGGTGTTCTCGGTCCGGGGCGACAAGCTGATCCGTCGTCAGATCGTCTCGTCCGGAGGCGACTTCCCGGTGAGCGTGGCCGTCCACGGTGACCTGGTGTACGTGCTCAACGCGCTCGGCGGCGGCTCCGTGCAGGGCTTCCGGAGCGTGCACGGCTCGCTGGTGAAGGTGCCCTCCTGGCACCGCTCCCTCGGCCTGGACCCGGCCGCCACGCCCCAGTTCACGCACACCCCCGGGCAGCTCGCCTTCACCCCGGACGGCCGCGCGCTGGTGGTGACCACGAAGGCCGGCGCCAACACCATAGACGTGTTCCCGGTGCACCGGACCGGCATCGCGGCCCGGCCCGTGGTCACCGCCACTCCCGGCGCGGTCCCCTTCGGCTTCACCTTCGACGCCCGGGGGCGGCTGGTGGTGACCGAGGCGGGCACCAACTCGGTGGCCACCTTCCGGATCGGTGCGGACCTGCGGCTGACGAAGGTCTCGGAGGTGGCGACCGGTCAGGCGGCGACCTGCTGGATCGCCCGGGACGGCGCGCACGTGTACGCCTCCAACGCGGGCAGCGGCACGCTGTCCGGCCTGCGGGTCGGCGCGGACGGTTCGCTCACGGCGGTCGGCACCACCGCGACCGGTGCCGGCACGGTGGACGCCGACGTCTCCTCGGACGGCCGCTTCCTGTACGCGCAGACCGGCAAGGAGGGCGGCGTCGACGAGTTCCGCGTGAACGGCGACGGCTCACTGACCCGGGTGGGTTCGGTCGTCGTCCCCGACGCTGTCGGCGGCGAGGGCATCGCCGCCTCCTGACGGCAGGCCGCTCGCCGTCGTGCCGGGCCCGGGTTCAGGTGCCCAGCACGGCGGCGAGCAGCCCGTGGTAGTCCTCGTCGCAGGGGCCGCAGGAGAGCAGGTGCGCCGAGACACCCGGCCAGTGGAGCTCGGGATCGTCTCCCGCGGCCTTGAGCTCCACGTACACATGGAGCACGCGCAGCGCCTCGTCGCAGCCCACGTCCCTCGGGTCCGTGGTCAGGAACCTCTCCAGCGACGCCCGCGCGGAGAGCCGGTCCGGCTCCGTCATGACCGCCTCCCGGGGATCTCGTCCAGATAGCCCTGCGCCACGAGATGGTCGCGCAGCCTGCGCCGGGCGTCGAACATCGTCTTGTAGACGGCGTTCCGGCTGGTCCCGAGTTCCAGGACCAGCGTGTCCAGCGGTACGGCGTCGAGGACCAGCGACACGAAGACCCGGCGCTGATGGCGCGTCAGTACCTGGTCCGCCGCCGCGCGCACGGCGGCGGCCAGGGCGCGTGCCGCGGACGAGTCCGCGGGGTCGGCGCCGAGCCGGTCGGGCAGGCGGTCCCAGTCCTCGCCGTCGAGTTCCGCCCGCCGGGTGCGCCAGAAGTGGCGGCCGATCTTCGCCGAGACCTCCAGGACGACGAACCGGTAGGCCCAGGTGGTGAACCGGCTCTCCCCGCGGAAGTCGCCGACCTTCCTGGTGATGGCGAGGAGAGCGTCCGCGGCGGCCTGGTGGGCGAGGTCGTCGACCTCGGGTCCTTCGAAGCCGTACCGGGAACGCCGTCTGGCCAGTTCCCTTCTGGCGATCCGCAGAAGCTCGCCGTGCAGCCGGGTGCAGGTCTGCTCGTAGGCGGCCCCGGCCGAGGACAGGCCCCGCACCCAGGAGGCCGAGACCGGGTCGAACGCGTGCGCCGCGTCGGCGGGCGCCGCGGCCGGCTCCCGCGCCGGCTCGCCCTGCTCATGTCTGGTCACCGACCCCATGGGCCCCATCGTAAGCGCCGCGAGCGGGGCTCGCGGGGGCCGGTGGCGGCAAGGCGTGGTGGGGATACGGGGATTGACGCCACCACATTTACTTAGAGTAGCCTTGCCTAAGTTGACCGCTTCCGGAGGGTGGCCGGTGGGATCAGGGGAACTGTCGGGGCGGGACGTCCTGGCGAGCTCGGTCAAAGGACAGGGGCGGCGGGTCGCTCTCGGCGCGGCGCTCGGCTGTGTGCACCAGCTCGGGGAGGCCCTGGTCCCCGTGCTCATCGGCGTCGTCGTCGACCAGGCCGTGGCCGGGCGCGACGCCGGGCGTCTGGTGCTGTGGCTGGCCGTGCTGGCCGTCCTGTACGTGTGCCTGTCGTGGAGTTTCCGGCTGGGCGCGCGGGCCGGGGAACGCGGGGCCGAGGAGGCCGCCCACGAGCTCCGGCTGGCGGTCGTGCGCAGGGTGCTCGACCCGCGGGGCGGCGCCGAGGCGGACCGGCTCTCCGGTGAGCTGGCCAACGTCGCCACCGAGGACGCCAAGCGCGTCGGAGCGGTCAACATGGCGCTGATGAGCGGGATCTGGGCGGTCGCCGGCATCGCGGTGAGCGCCGTGGCGCTGCTGCTGACGTCCGTGCCGCTCGGTCTGATCGTGCTGCTGGGCACTCCCGTGCTGCTGTGGCTCGGGCATCTGCTCAGCAAGCCCCTGGAGCGGCGCAGCGCGGCCGAGCAGGACCGGGCCGCGGGCGCGGCGGGGGTCGCGGCCGACCTGGTGGCCGGGCTGCGGGTGCTGAAGGGGCTCGGCGCGCAGCGGGCCGCGGTCGAGCGCTACCGCCGCACCAGCCAGGTCTCCCTCGCGGCCACCCTGCGCGCGGCGCGGGCCGAGTCGTGGCAGACCGGGCTCGTACTGGCCCTCACCGGCGGGTTCATCGCGCTGATCGCCTGGGTGGGCGGCCGGCTGGCGCTCGACGGCTCCCTCACCTTGGGGCAGTTGGTCTCGGCCGTCGGCCTGGCGCTGTTCCTCCTTGGACCGTTGGAGACGTTCGCCTGGGTCAACGCCGAACTGGCGCAGGGGCGTGCCTCCGCCGCCCGGATCGCCGAGGTGCTCTCCGCGGGGCCCGCCGTCACGGGCGGCGACGAGCCGGTTCCGGACGCGGTGCGCGGGGAGTTGCGGCTGCGCGGGGTACGGCTCGGCGGCCTCGACGGTGTGGACCTCGACGTGCCCGCCGGGCGGCTGACCGGGATCGCGGTGACGGATCCGGCCTGCGCCGAGGCCCTGTTGAGCTGCCTGGGCCGGGAGGCCGACCCGGAAGCGGGCTCGGTCGAGCTGGACGGCGTGCCGCTGACCCGGCTGGACCCGGCCCGGCTGCGGGCCGCGGTGCTGGTCGCCGCGCACGACGCCGCGCTGTTCGAGGGCTCCCTCGCCGGCAACGTGGTCCCCGCGGGCACGGCCGACGACACGCTGACGGCACGCGCCCTGGCCGCCGCCGACGCCGACGAGGTGGTCCGCTCGCTGCCGCACGGCGCGGCCACCGGGGTGGGCGAGGGCGGGCGTTCCCTGTCCGGCGGGCAGCGGCAGCGGGTCCTGCTGGCGCGGGCCCTGCGGGCCGGACCCCCCGTCCTGGTCGTGCACGATCCGACGACCGCGGTGGACGCGGTCACCGAGGCCCGGATCGCCGAGGGGCTCAGGGAGTTCAGGCAGGGCCGTACGACGGTCGTGGTGACCAACAGCCCGGCGCTGCTCTCCGTCGCCGACCGGGTGGTGCTGCTGGACGGCGGCCGGGTCGGCGCCGAGGGCACCCACGCGGAACTCGCCCGGACCCATGAGACCTACCGGACGGCGGTACTGGCATGACGGACGTCAGCGCAGGGCCGGACAGCACCGCAGGGCCCGACGGCGCCGAGCGCGACCTGCTGCCCACGGCCACGCCCGCCCGCACCCGCGCGGCCGTACGCGAACTCCTGCGGCCCGACCGGAAGCTGGCGGCCGCCGGCTTCGGCACCCTGATGGTCGCCACGGCCGTCGGACTGCTCACCCAGCCGCTGCTCGGGCACATCGTGGACGTGGTCACCGAGCACCGCTCCCCCGACGCGCTCACCCGGCCCGTCCTCGCGCTCGCCGGGGTCGCCGCGGTGCAGGGTCTCACCACCGCGCTGGGCATGTCCCTGGTGTCCCGGCTCGGCGAGACCGCGCTCGCCCGGCTGCGCGAACTGTTCGTGGAACGCGCCCTGTCGCTGCCCCTGGAGCGACTGGAGCGGGCGGGCTCCGGCGACCTCAACGCCCGGGTCACCCGGGACGTCTCCCGGGTCGCCGACGCGGTCCGCACCGCCCTGCCCGAACTCGCCCGCTCCGCGCTGTCGATCGTGCTGACCCTGGCCGCCCTCGCCCTGCTGGACTGGCGGTTCCTGCTGGCCGCGCTGCTCGCGGTGCCCGTGCAGGCGCACACCGCCCGCTGGTACGTGCGCAACGCCGTGCCCCTGTACGCGCAGGAGCGGATCGCCACCGGGTCCCAGCAGCAGCAGTTGCTGGACACCATCGGCGGGGCGCGGACGGTACGGGCGTACCGGCTGCAGGACGACCACACCCGCCGGGTCACCGAGCGCTCGCGGGCGGCGGTGGAGCTGACGATGCGCGGGGTGCGGCTGGTGCTGCGCTTCTACAGCCGGCTGCACATCGCCGAGTACGTGGGCCTCGCCGCCGTGCTGGTCACCGGGTTCCTGCTGGTCCGGTCCGGCTCAGCGTCGGTCGGTACGGCGACGGCCGCCGCGCTCTACTTCCACAGCCTCTTCGGGCCGGTCAACACCGCGCTGGTGCTCCTTGACGACGCCCAGTCGGCGACGGCGGGACTGGCCCGGCTGGTCGGGGTCGTCGACGAGCCGGCGCCCGCTGCGGACGAGCACCCGGACGGTCGTACGACCGGTGTGGCGGGCGATCCGACCGTGACGCTGACCGGGGTCTCGCACGCGTACGTGCCCGGCCGTCCGGTGCTGCACGGCGTCGACCTGGAGGTGCGGCCCAAGGAGCGGGTCGCGCTGGTCGGCACCACGGGCGCGGGCAAGACGACCCTGGCGCGGCTGGTGGCGGGACTGCACCGCCCGGAGGCCGGCCGGGTCGACGTCGGCGGCGCCGAACCGGACGGCTCCGGCCGCCTGGTGGGGCTCGTCACCCAGGAGGTGCACGTCTTCGCCGGCCCGCTCGCCGACGACCTGCGCCTGGCCCGCCCGGACGCGAGCGCCGAGGAGCTGCGGGACGCGCTGGCCACGGTGGGCGCCCTCGGCTGGGCCGAGGCGCTGCCGGAGGCGCTGGACACGGTCGTCGGCGACGGCGGGCACCGGCTCACCGCCGACCAGGCCCAGCAACTCGCCCTGGCCCGCCTGCTGCTGGCCGATCCCCCGGTCGTCGTGCTCGACGAGGCGACCGCCGAGGCGGGCAGCTCCGGTGCCCGGCTGCTCGACGAGGCCGCCGAGCAGGCGCTGCGGGGCCGTACCGCGCTGGTCGTGGCGCACCGCCTCAGTCAGGCCGCCGCGGCCGACCGGGTGGTGGTGCTGAGCGACGGCCGGGTGGTGGAGGAGGGCACCCACGGCGAACTCCTCGCCGCCCGGGGCCGGTACGCCGCCCTCTGGCAGGCCTGGTCGGACCACCGCTCCCCCGCCGCCCCCCACTGATCCCCGGAAGACCAAGCCGCCCCCCGCCGGTCCCATCGCAGAGAACAGCCGAGAACAGCCGAGAACGGCCAAGACCAGAAGGATCAGCCGATGCCCCGCGCCACCAGAGTGTCCAGGCTCACCGGCCTGCTCGCCTCCGTACTCCTGCTCACGGCGACGGCGGTCGCCTGCGGCTCCACCGACTCCGGCTCCGACAACGTCTCCGGCTCGTCCGCGGCCGCGAAGGAGGGCTCGTCCGCGGCCGCCGGCGCGTTCCCCGTGACGATCGCCCACAAGTTCGGCAGTACGACCATCACGTCCGAACCCAAGCGGATCGTGACCGTCGGCCTCACTGACCAGGACGCCGTCCTGGCCCTCGGCAAGGTCCCGGTCGGCACCACCGAGTGGCTGGGCGGCTACAAGGGCGCGATCGGCCCGTGGGCCCAGGACAAGCTGGGCAGCGCCGCCGCGCCGACCGTCCTCAAGGACACCGGCACCGGCCCGCAGGTGGAGAAGATCGCCGCGCTCAGGCCCGATCTGATCCTCGCCGTGTACGGGGGGCTGACCAAGGCGCAGTACGAGAGCCTGTCGAAGTTCGCGCCGGTGGTGGCCCAGCCGAAGGAGTACAACGACTACGGCGTGCCGTGGCAGCAGCAGACCGAGGAGATCGGGCAGGCGCTCGGCAAGGCGGACGAGGCCAAGACGCTGGTCTCGGGTGTCGAGGCCAAGTTCGCGGCGGCCGAGCAGGCCAACCCCGCGTTCGCCAAGGCCACGGCGGTCATGGCGACGCCGTACCAGGGCGTGTTCGTCTACGGCAGCCAGGACCCGCGCTCCCGGCTCCTGTCCGACCTCGGCTTCACGCTGCCCAAGGACCTCGACAAGGTGATCGGGGACCAGTTCGGCGCCCAGATCAGCAAGGAGCGCTACGACCTGCTCGACCAGGACGTGGCCGTGTGGATCGCGCCGGACACCACCACGTCGGTCACCAAGCTGCACAGCGACCCGGTCTACGGCGATCTGAACGTGGTGAAGCAGGGCCGTGAGGTCTACATCAAGGAGACCAGCGACTACGGCAACGCGGTGTCCCTGTCGACCGTGCTGAGCATCCCCTACGTCCTGGACCGCCTGGTGCCGCAGCTGGCGGCGGCGGTGGACGGCAAGGCGGCCACGAAGGTCGAGCAGCCGGCGTCGTGACGCAGACGAAGGGGGGTGGATCCGGGAGACCGGATCCACCCCCCTTTCTTTTTGTCTGTCAGGAGCCGTCTACGAGGCTCTTGGGCCGCATGTCCGTCCAGTGCGTCTCGATGTGGTCCAGGCACTCCTGCCGGGCCGCCGGGCCGTGGACGACCGTCCAGCCGGCCGGTACGTCCACGAAGTCGGGCCACAGGCTGTACTGGCCCTCGTCGTTGACGAGGACGGAGTAGACGCCGTCGGGGTTCTCGAACGGGTTGCTCATGTCAGCGGATCCTTGCCTTTCCAGTCTGATGGTCTGATGGCCTGATGAAGTCACAGCGTTGTGGGGTCAGGTCAGTTCGTCCGCACGGCGCACCACCGCCTCCAGCGCCCGGAACCAGGTCTCGGCCAGCTCCCGGACCGCGTCCTCGGTGAGGAGCCCGGCCGCGTACGCCCAGTGGGCGCTGAGTTCCGGCCCCTCGGGGCGGTCCTCGGTGAGGGCGTTGAGGGTGAGCGCGTGGGACATCGGCATGCCGGCGTCGGCGTCGAGGTCGGCGGCGTCCTCCTCGGCGGCGTAGGACCAGTCGGCGGCCGCGGGGCGGTCGAAGCGGCCCATGTAGTTGAACTCGATCTGGGGTTCGGCGAGTTCGGCGAGGAGCGGGCCGGTCGCCGGGTTGAGCCGGCGCAGCAGGCCGTGGCCGATGCCGGCCGCCGGCAGGGCCGTGAGGTGGTCGCGGACCCGGGCCACGGCCGCGTCAAGGGCGGGTCCGCCGCCCAGGGCCGCCGGACCGGACTCACCGGGGTCGAGCCGTACCGGGACGACGCTGGTGAACCAGCCGACCGTGCGGGACAGGTCGGCGTCGCCCGCGAGTTCCTCCTCGCGGCCGTGGCCCTCCAGGTCGACCAGGACCGGGCCTCCGGCGTGCTCCGCGCCCAGGGTCCGGGCCCGCCAGTCGCCGACGGCCAGGGCGAACGCGGTGAGCAGGACGTCGTTGACGCTCGCCCCGAAGGCGGCCGGGACCCGGCTCAGCAGCGGGCCGGTGAGGGTGACGGGCAGGGAGAGGGACAGGTGGCGGGTGGTGGCGACGGTGTCCCGTGCCGGGTCGAGCGGGCGGGCCAGGGGCAGCCCTGCGCCCGCGGCGAGGGCGGAGGTCCACCAGGGCAGCTCGTCCTCGGCGGCCGGTTCGCAGGACCGGGCGCCGAGCAGCCGTGACCAGCGGGCGAACGACAGCTCCACCGGCGCCAGTTCGGGGGTGCGGCCGCCACGGACGGCCGCCCAGGCGGTGGCCAGGTCGGGCAGCAGCACGCGCCAGGAGACGCCGTCGACCACCAGGTGGTGGACGAGGAGCAGCAGCCGTCCGGGCCGGTCAGGGCCGGCGTCGAACCAGACCGCCCGCACCATCGCCCCGGCCTCGGGGTCTAGCCCCGCCAGGGCGGTCGGCGCGTGGCGGGCGACGGCGTCCCGCAGCGCGGCCTCGTCCGTGACGGGCTCGGACGTGACGGGCGCGGACGTGACGGCCTCAGACGTGACGGCCTCGGACGTGACGGCCTCGCGTACGTCGACCCGGGTGAGCCAGGTCCGTACGTCGGTGTCGCCCGCCGCGGGCACCGACAGCGCGGCCTCCGGGGTGCGGACGAGCCGGGCCCGGAGCATGTCGTGCCGGGCGGCGAGCGCCCCGAGCACGGCCAGCAGGCCGGGTTCGGTGAGGTCCGCCGGGGTGCGCAGCAGGGCCGCCTGGTGGTAGGCGGCGACGGGGCCGCCGCGGTCGAGCAGGGCGCGCATGATCGGGGTGAGCGGGACGGTGCCGGTGCCGTCGTCGTGCGTGGCCCGCCGGTCGCCCGCGCCCAGCGGGACGGCGACGGCGGCGAGGGCGGCGACCGTGCGGTGCTGGAGGACCTGGCGGGGGGTGACCCGCAGGCCGCCCGAGCGGGCGTGGGCGACGAACTGCATGGCGACGATGCTGTCCCCGCCGAAGGCGAAGAAGTCGTCGTCCGTGCCGATCGCCTCGGCGGGCAGGCCGAGGACGTCCGCGAACAGGGCGCGCAGGGCGCGCTCGGTGTCGTTCTCCGGGGCCCGGCCGCCGCCCGCCGCGGTGAAGTCGGGGGCGGGCAGGGCGGCCCGGTCGAGCTTGCCGTTGGAGAGCAGCGGCAGCCGCTCCAGGACGACCACGGCGGCCGGGAGCATGTAGTCGGGCAGTCGGGCGGCGGCGTGGGCGCGCAACTCCGCGCCATCCGTGCCGTCGGCGTCCTCCGAGACCGCGTAGGCGATCAACTGCCGGACCCCGGGCCGGTGTTCGCGGGTCACGACGACGCTCTGCGCGACCGCCGGGTGGGTGCCCAACGCGGCCTCGATCTCGGCGAGTTCGACCCGGTAGCCGCGGATCTTCACCTGGTCGTCGGTGCGGCCGGCGAACTCCAGGAGCCCGTCCTCGGTCCAGCGGGCCAGGTCGCCGGTGCGGTACATACGGGCACCCTGCAGCCCGAAGGGGTCGGCGACGAAGCGTTCGGCGGTGAGGTCGGGCCGGCCGAGGTAGCCGCGGGCCAGGCCCGGTCCGGACAGGTACAGCTCGCCGGTGACGCCGGGCGGGACCGGGCGCAGGGCGGTGTCCAGGACGTAGGCGCGGGAGTGGTGGACGGGGCGCCCGACGACCGGGCGGGCGCTGTCGCCGACCCGGCCGACGAGGGCGTCGACGGTGGCCTCCGTGGGGCCGTAGAGATTGACCGCCTCGGTGTCGCGGAGCGCGGCGAGCCTGCTCCACAGCGACTCGGGTACGGCCTCGCCGCCGAAGCCGACCAGCGCGAGCGGGCACTCGCCGCCGGGGCCGATCAGGCCGCTGTCGGCCATCCGGGCGAGCAGGGACGGGGTGACCTCGATGAAGTCGATGCCCCGGTCGCGGATGAAGGCGGCGAGGAGTTCGGGGTCGCGGCGGGTGTCGTCGTCGGCGATGTGCAGGGCGTGCCCGTCGAGGAGCCACAGCTGCGGCTGCCAGGAGGCGTCGAAGGAGAACGACCAGGCGTGCCCGACCCGCAGATGGCGCCGTCCGGTGCGCTCCTTGGCGAGGTCGTGCAGGTCGTGGCGGTGGCTGTGGAAGAGGTTGGCGACTCCGCGGTGGGTGACGACGACGCCCTTGGGACGGCCGGTGGAGCCGGAGGTGTAGATGACGTAGGCGGGGTGGTCGGGGCCGGGGGCGATGGGTTCGGCCTGGGGAAGGCCGTCCGCGGGGGCGTCGAGCCGCAGGACGGGGACGTCCGTCGAGGGCAGTGTGCCGGCGGTCTCGGCGGTGGCCAGGACCAGCACCGGGCGGGCGTCGGCGAGCATGCCGGTGAGGCGGGCGTCGGGCAGGTCGGGGTCGAGCGGCAGATAGGCGGCGCCCGCCTTCAGCACGGCGAGGATCGCGGCGATGTGGTCGGCGGTGCGGGGCAGGGCGAGGGCCACGGTCCGCTCGGGTCCGGCGCCGTGCCCGGCCAGGACGCGCGCCAACTCGGTGCTTCGGGCGTCGAGTTCCGCGAAGGTCCAGGTGGTACGGCCGTCGGTGACGGCGACCGCGTCCGGGGTGGCGGCGGCCTGGGCGGCGAACAGCGCCGGTACCGTGCCGGGGCGTTCGGCGGCCGGGAGAGCGTTGTCGTTCCAGGTCTCCAGCACGGTGTACCGGTCGGCGGAGCCGAGCGGGTCGAGTCGGCCGACGGGGCGCTCGGCGTCGGCGGCCATGCCGGTCAGCAGGCCGGTCAGGGCGTCCGTGATCCGCCGTACGGTGGCCGCCTCGAACAGGTCGGAGCGGAACTCGGCGGTCACCCGCAGCCGTTCGGCGGGCTCGACCGCCCAGGCCAGCGGGTAGTGGGTGGAGTCCTGGTGGTCGCGGACGGTGACGCGCGGCGCGTCCCCGGTCTCGCCCTCCGGCTCCGCCACCGGATACGACTCGAACACCACGAGCGTGTCGAAGAGTTCGCCGAGCCCGGCGGTGCGCTGGATGTCGGCGAGGCCGAGGTGCTGGTGGGCGATGAGCCGGGACTGCTCGTCCTGGACCCGTTCCAGCAGGGCGGCCGTGCTCTCCTCGGGGCGGATCCGCACCCGGACCGGGATCGTGTTGATGAACAGGCCGATCATCGCCTCGGATCCGGCGAGTTCGGGCGAGCGGCCCGCGACGGTGGCGCCGAACACCACGTCGTCGCGTCCGGTGAGCCGGCCGAGCAGCACGCCCCAGGCCGCCTGTACGAGGGTGTTGACGGTGACGCCCGAGCGCCGGGCGAACGCCTCCAGCTCCGCCGTGCGGCCGGTGTCCAGCTCCACGGTGTGGGTGTGCGGGACGGCGGCGGCCCGGTCGGGGTCGGCGGGCGCGAGCCGGGTGGGTTCGGCGAGGCCGGAGAGCGCCTCGCTCCAGGCGGCGACGGAGGCGGCCGGGTCCTGGGCGGCCAGCAGCCGCAGGTGCTCCCGGTAGGGGGCGGGCGGGGCCGGGGTGCGGCCCTCGTAGCGCGTCCAGAGTTCGGCGGTGAGCAGCGGCAGTGACCAGCCGTCGAGGAGCAGGTGCTGGTGCGAGAGCACGAGGCGGTGCCGGTCCGGGCCGGTGCGGGCCAGCAACAGGCGCAGCAGCGGCGGGTGTTCGGGGTCGAAGCGGCGCCGCTCCTGCCCGAGCAGCCGCGTCCAGGCCTCCTCCCCGCCTGCGCCGCCGGTGAGGTCGAGCTGCCGCCAGGGCAGCACGGCGGTGCGCGGTACGACGGCCACCGGGCGTCCGGAGGAGAGGTGGCGGAAGCCGCTGCGCAGGTTCTCGTGGGCGTCGAGCAGGTCCTGCGCGGCGGCGCGCAGCCGGTCGGCGTCGACGGGGCCTTCGAGGTCGTAGGAGATCTGGACCGTGTAGACGTCCGGTCCCTCGTCGCCGGAGTCCAGGGCCGCGTGGAAGAGCAGTCCGGCCTGGAGCGGGGAGAGGGGCAGCACATCGGTGCCGGCGGGCAGGGCGGCGACCTCGGCGCGTTCGGCGTCGGTGAGGTCGAGCAGGACGGCGGCGGTGTCGTCCCGCTCGTCCAGGGCCCTGGACGCCACCGCGGCGAGCCCCGCCACCGACTTGTGGCGGAACACGTCGCGCGGGCTGAACGCCAGCCCGGCGGCGCGGGCCCGGGCGACCAGTTGCATGGCGACGATGCTGTCCCCGCCCAGGGCGAAGAAGTCGTCCTCGACACCGACCCGTTCGAGTCCGAGCACCTCGGCGACGAGGGCGCCCAGGGACTCCTCCAGCGGGGTCCGCGGCCGGGTGCCGGTCACCTCGGCGGCGAAGTCCGGGGCGGGCAGGGAACGGCGGTCGAGCTTGCCGTTCGGGGTGAGCGGGAGGGCGTCGAGGGTGACCACCGCGGCCGGGACCATGTACTCGGGCAGGGCGGCCGCGGCGTGGGCGCGCAGGGCGGCGGCGTCGGCCGTCGTGCGCCCTGGAACACCGGGGACCGGGACGGGGGCGTCGGCGGCCAGGGCGTCGGGGGCCGGGACGGTGTACGCCACCAGCCGGTCGTCGCGGACCACGACGGTGGCGTGCGCGACGGCCGGGTGGGCGGCGAGCACGGCCTCGATCTCGCCGAGCTCGATGCGGAAGCCGCGCAGCTTGACCTGGTCGTCGGTGCGGCCGAGGTACTCCAGCTCGCCGTCGGCCGTCCAGCGGGCCAGGTCGCCGGTGCGGTACATGCGGCTGCCCGCCGGGCCGTACGGGTCGGCGACGAACCGCTCGGCGGTGAGGCCGGGGCGGCCGAGATAGCCGCGGGCCAGCTGGACGCCCGCCAGGTACAGCTCGCCGGCGACACCGGGCGGCACCGGGCGCAGGCCGGCGTCGAGGACATAGGTGCGGGTGTTCCACACCGGGCGGCCGATGGGCACGCCCGTCGCGCCCGGAACGATCTCGGTCGCGGTGACGTCGACGGACGCCTCGGTCGGGCCGTAGAGGTTGTGCAGACGGCTGTCCGGCAGGACTTGACGGAACCTGGCGGCCAGCGGCGCGGGCAGGGCCTCGCCGCTGCACATCACCTGGCGGAGGCCGGTGCGGTCGGCGGCAGCGGGCTCGTCGAGGAAGGCGCGCAGCATGGACGGCACGAAGTGGGCCGTGGTGATGCGCTCGCGCCGGATCAGGGCGGCCAGGTAGGCCGGGTCCCGGTGCCCCTCGGGCCGGGCGACGACCAGCGTGGCGCCGGTGATCAGCGGCCAGAAGAACTCCCACACCGACACGTCGAAGCCCGCCGGGGTCTTCTGCAGGACGCGGTCGGCCGCGCCGAGGCGGTAGGTGTCCTGCATCCACAGCAGGCGGTTGGCGATGCCCCGGTGCGGGACGGTGACGCCCTTGGGGCGGCCGGTGGAGCCGGAGGTGTAGATGACGTAGGCGGGGTGGCGAGGGTCGTGGGCGGTGGGCAGGGGGGCGTCGGCCGGGTGGTCGGGGGTGCCGTCGGCGGCCACCGTGAGGCGGGGTGTGCCGGTGTCCGGGAGCGCGACACCCTCCGCCGTGACCAGGCAGGCCGGGTGGGCGTCGGTGAGCATGTACGCCAGCCGCTCGGCCGGGTAGCCGGTGTCGAGGGGCAGGTAGGCGGCGCCCGCGCGGTGCACGGCGAGCAGGGTCACCACGAGGGCGACGGAGCGCGGCAGGGCGACGGCGACGGTCGTCTCGGCGCGAGCGCCGTGCGCGGCGAGGGTGCGGGCGAGCCGTTCGACGCGCTGGTCGAGTTCGGCGTAGGTGAGTGCGGTGTCCTCGAAGACGACGGCCGTGGCGGCGGGTGTGCGGGCCGCCTGGGCGCGGAACAGCTCGGGGAGCGTGCGGTCGGGGACGGCCCTGGCGGTGTCGTTCCAGCCGGTGAGGACACGGGCCCGCTCGTCCTCGCGCAGCACGTCGAGTGTGCCGACGCGACGGCCGGGGTCGGCGGCGACCTGGGCCAGCAGAGACTCCAGGCGGCGGGCGAGGAGTCCGGCGGTCCGCTCGTCGAAGAGGTCGGCGCTGTACTCGATCCAGCCGTCGATGCGCTCGCCCTGCTCGACGAAGTCGAAGCTGAGGTCGAGCTTGGCGCTGTCCTGCCCGACGGTCTCGCGGCGGGCCGTGAGGCCGGGCAGCGCGGGACCCTCGCCCTGTCCCGCGAGGTGGACGACCATCACCTGGAACAACGGGTGCCGGGCCAGGGAGCGTTCGGGGTTGAGAGCCTCCACCAGCCGTTCGAAGGGCAGGTCCTGGTGCTCGTAGGCGGCCAGGTCGGTGTCCCGGACCCGGGCGAGCAGCTCGGCGAAGGTGGGGTCGCCGGACAGGTCCGTGCGCAGGACGAGGGAGTTGACGAAGAACCCGACCAGGTCTTCGAGGGCCTCGTCGGCGCGCCCGGAGACCGGGGCGCCGAGCGGGATGTCGTCGCCGGCGCCGAGCCGGTGCAGCAGCGCGGCCACCGCGGCCTGGGCCACCATGAACATGCTGACGCCGTGGGTGCGGGCCAGGCCACGCAGGGCCCCGGCCAGGGCGGGCGGGACGGCGAAGCCGGTGGTGCCGCCGCGCCCGGTGGGCTCGGCGGGCCGCGGCCGGTCGGTGGGCAGGTTCAGCTCGGCGGGCAGCCCGCGCAGGGTGTCGGTCCAGTGGGCGAACAGCTCGGTCTCGGTCGCGGCCAGCAGGTCGCGCTGCCAGAGCGTGTAGTCGGCGTAACTCGACGGCAGCGGCGCCCAGTCGGGGGTACGCCCGGCGGTCCGGGCCGCGTAGGCGGTGGCGAGGTCGGCGAGCAGCGGGCGGTCGGACCACTCGTCGGTGGCGATGTGGTGCAGCAGGAGCAGCAGCACGTGCTCGTCGGGGCCGGTCTCGAACAGGGTGGCCCGGAACGGGAGTTCGCGTCCCAGGTCGAAGACGTGCGCGGCCCGGTCGGCCAGCTCCTCGAACGGTGCGGTCTCCAGGGGGACCTGGACGTCCGCCAGGGTCTGCTGGTGCGGGACCCCGTCCACCGTCGGGAAGACGGTGCGCAGGGGGGTGTGGCGGGCGGCCAGGTCGTCGAGGGCGGCCCGGAGGGCGTCGCGGTCCAGGGCGCCGGTCAGCCGCCAGGCCGACGGGAGGTTGTACGCCGTGCTCGCGCCGTCGACCTGCGCGAGCAGCCACAGGCGGCGCTGCGCGGAGGACAGCGGCAGCAGCGCGGGACGCGTGCGCGGGTCGGCGAGCGCGGGACGCGGCCCGGCGGCGGATGCGTCGGTGCGGGCGGCGAGCAGGGCCACCGTCGGTGCCTCGAAGACGGCGCGGACCGTCAGTTCGGTGCCGAGTACGGTACGGACCCGGCTGACCAGGCGCATGGCGAGCAGCGAGTGGCCGCCCAGCGCGAAGAAGTCGTCGTCCACGCCGACCCGTTCGCGGCCCAGGACGTCGGCGAACACCGCGGCGAGGATCTCCTCGCGCGGGGTACGCGGCCGAGTCCCCTCGCCCGTGCCCGCGGTGAACTCGGGGGCGGGCAGGGCCTTGCGGTCGAGCTTGCCGTTCGGGGTGAGCGGCAGCGCGTCGAGGGTGACGTAGGCGGCCGGGACCATGTGGGCGGGGAGTACGGCTGCGGCGTGGGCGTGCAGGGCGGTCGCGGCCACCACCGGGCCCGCCGCGGGGACGACATGGGCCACGAGCGTCTGGCCGTGCACGGTGACCGTGGCGTGCGCGACGGCCGGGTGGGCGGCGAGCACGGCCTCGATCTCGCCGGGCTCGACGCGGAAGCCGCGCACCTTCACCTGGTCGTCGGTACGGCCGAGGTACTCGGCCGTACCGTCCGCCGTCCAGCGCGCCAGGTCGCCGGTGCGGTACATGCGCTCGCCCGGCGCCCCGTGGGGGTTCGCCACGAACCGCCCGGCGGTCAGGCCGGGCCGGTCCAGATAGCCGCGGGCCAGCTGCACACCCGCCAGATACAGCTCGCCCGGGACACCGGGCGGCACCGGGCGCAGGCCGGCGTCGAGGACGTACAGGCGGGTGTTCCAGACCGGGCGGCCGATGGGAACCCTCGTCGCGCCGGGGCCGATCTCGATGGCCGTGACGTCGACGGACGCCTCGGTCGGG
>NZ_BCFL01000024.1:322089-429751 GCF_002217755.1 Streptomyces hyaluromycini
GACGTCGACGGACGCCTCGGTCGGGCCGTAGAGGTTGTGGAGTTCGGCGTCGAGCACCTCGTGGAAGCGGCGGGTGAGGGCGGCCGGGAGCGCCTCGCCGCTGCACAGCACGCGGCGCAGGCCGGTGCGGCCGGCGGCCGTCGGCTCCTCCAGGAAGAGCCGCAGCATGGACGGCACGAAGTGGACGGTGGTGACGTCCTGTTCGCGGATCAGCGCGGCCAGGTAGGCGGGGTCGCGGTGGCCCTCGGGCCGGGCGACGACCAGCGTGGCGCCGGTGATCAGCGGCCAGAAGAACTCCCACACCGACACGTCGAAGCTGGACGGCGTCTTCTGCAGCACCCGGTCGTGCGCGCCGAGGCGGTAGGTGTCCTGCATCCACAGCAGGCGGTTGACGATGCCCTCGTGCGGGACGACCACGCCCTTGGGGCGGCCGGTGGAGCCGGAGGTGTAGATGACGTACGCCGGATGCCGGGGGTCGTACGACGTCGGCAGCTCGCCCTGCGGGCCGGTGGGCAGGACGTCGCGGATCACGCACACCGGGCGGGCGTCCTCGACCATGAGGGCGAGCCGGTCCGCCGGGTAGTCCGGGTCCAGCGGCAGGTAGGCGGCACCGGCGCGGTGCGCGGCGAGGAGGGCCACGACCAGGTCGGCCGAGCGCGGCAGGGCGACGGCGACGGTCCGCTCCGGACCCGCGCCGAGACCGGCCAGCACCCGGGCGGTGTGCTCGACCCGGGCGTCCAGCTCGGCATAGGTGAGCCGCTGCTCCTCGAAGACGAGGGCGGTGGCGTCGGGGGTGCGGGCAACCTGGGCACGGAACAGCTCGGGGAGCGTGCGGTCCGGGACCGTCCTGGCGGTGTCGTTCCAGCCGGTGAGGACACGGGCCCGCTCGTCCTCGTCGAGGATGTCCAGGTCCCCGAGCAGGGCGTCCGGTTCGGCGGCTGCGTGTGCGAGGAGCCGGGCGGCGCGGCCGGCCAGGGCTTCGGCCGTGCTGTGGTCGAAGAGGTCGGTGGCGTACTCCAGGAGCAGGACCACGCGGTCGGACTCGTCGACGTAGGTGAAGTGCAGGTCGAACTTGGCCATGCCGGTGTCCATGTCGGTCCACTCGGTGGCCAGGCCGAGCACGTCGGGGTCGCCGTCGGGCCGGTGGTGGTAGCCGAGCATGACCTGGAAGAGCGGGTTGCGGCCGGCCGCCCGGGGCGGGTTGAGGGCCTCCACCACCCGGTCGAACGGCAGGTCCTGGTACTCGAAGGCGGACAGCGACGACTCCCGGACCCGGCCGAGGAGTTCACGGAACGTCAGCCCGTCGCCGGACAGGTCGGTGCGCAGCACCAGGGTGTTGACGAAGAAGCCCACCAGGTCGCCGAGCGCCTCGTCGGTGCGGCCCGCGATGGGCGCGCCGAGGGGGATGTCGTCGCCCGCGCCGAGCCGGTGCAGCAGGGCGGCGGTGGCGGCCTGGAACAGCATGAACATGCTGGTGCCGGTGGCCGCCGTGAGGTCGCGCAGGGCGAGGCCGGTGGCAGCGGGCAGCTCCAGCCGGACCTTGCCACCGCGTCCGGTCGGCTCGGCGGGGCGGGGCCGGTCGGAGGGCAGCGTCAGCTCGTCGGGCAGCCCGCGCAAGGCGTCCCGCCAGTAGGCGAGTTGGGTCTCACCACTGGTCGCGAGCAGCTCCCGCTGCCAGAGGGTGTAGTCGGCGTACTGCACGGGCAGCGGCGCCCACTCCGGGGCCCGGTCCGCGCGGCGGGCCGCGTAGGCGGTGTCGAGGTCGGCGAGGAACGGCCGGTCGGACCACTCGTCGGTGGTGATGTGGTGCAGGACGACCGCCACCACGTGGTCGCCGTCGGCCAGCCGGAACACCTCGCAGCGCAGCGGGAGTTCGGCCGTGAGGTCGAAGGGACGGCGCTGGGCCGCCTCGATCAGCGCGGGCAGCGCCTCCTCGGTGGCCGCTGCGACGGTGAGGGCCGGGTGGGCCTCCTCGGCGGGGACGATCCGCTGGTACGGCTCGCCGTCGTGGGCCGGGAACACGGTGCGCAGCGCCTCGTGGCGGGCGGCCACGTCCCGCAGGGCGGCGCGCAGGGCCTCGGTGTCGAGGTCGCCGCGCAGCCGGAAGACCAGCGGGAAGTTGTAGGCGACACCGCTGCCGGTGATCTGCTCGACGAGCAGCAGCCGGCGCTGGGCCGGGGACAGCGGGATCCGGGCGGGCCGGTCGGTCACCGGGGTGACGGACGGCCGGGCGGGGTTCGCCGCGCCGACGCGGGCGGCGAGCCGGGCCGGGGTGGGGGCCTCGAAGAGGTCGCGGATGGCGAGTTCGGCGCCCAGTTCGGTGCGGGCGCGGCTGACCAGCCGGGTGGCGAGCAGCGAGTGGCCGCCCAGGTCGAAGAAGTTGTCCTCCGCACCGGCCGCGGGCAGCCCGAGCACCTCCGCGAACAGGCGGCAGAGCACCTCCTCCTGCGGGGTGCGGGGGCCGCGTCCGCCGCCGAGGGCGACGGCGGGTTCGGCCTCGGGCAGGGCGCGCACGTCCAGCTTGCCGTTGGCGTTCATGGGCAGGCCGTCGACGGTGACGAAGGCGGCCGGGACCATGTACTCGGGCAGCTCCCGGCCGAGGTCCTCGCGCAACCGCCGGACCAGGGCGCTGGTCTCGCGGGCGGCGGTGGGGTCGTTGGCGTAGGGGGCGGTACCGCCGCCGGGGCGGAACAGGCCGCCGGCGAGCCGGTGTCCTGCGGTCAGGAAGACCGCGTCGTAGGTACCGGTCCGCGCCGACCAGGTGGTCAGTACCCGGTATCCGGCGTCCGCGCCGAGCGCGTGCAGGGTCTCCGGGTCGACGCCGTCCTCGACGGTGCGGCCGTCCGGAATGCCGGTGACGCGCAGGGCGGCGGGCCGTTCGACGCGCGGGCGGTCGCCGATCCGGCCGGTCAACCGGCCGGTCGAATCCAGCAGTTGGCCGACAGCCTCGGAGGTCCAGCCGCCGCGGGCGAGTTCGCCCACGGTGTGGGCGGTGGTCCACTCGACCGTCGGCGCGTCGTCCAGGCGGACGTCCGGCTCACCGGCGTACAGGACGACGTCGTAGCGGTGCCGGGTCAGCTCGTTGTGGTGGCGGCCGCGCTTGGTGCGCAGGTCGACGCCGTAGCCGAGGGTGGTGAAGTAGTCGGGGTCGACCAGGAGTTCCTTCTCCAGGCGCAGCCCGCGCTCCACCGCCCGCTCCAGGTCGGCCGCCGCCGTTCCGCGGGCGCACTGGATCTCGGTGTGGAAGGTCCGGGCGAGCCGCAGGTTGCGGACGTCGCCGACGAACAGGGCGCCGCCGGGCGCGAGCAGCTCCATGGCGCCGTCGATGACGGCGGTGAGGTACTCGATGCTCGGGAAGTACTGGATGACGGAGTTGACGACGATCGTGTCGAAGTGGCCGGCGGGCAGGCCGCTCAGGTCGTCGGCGGGCCGGCACCGCAGTTCCACTCGGGAAGCCAGCTCGGGGTCCCGGGCCCGCAGCTCCGCGCCGATCTTGCGGATCACCGGGGCGGCGAAGTCGGTCGCCCAGTACTCCTCGGCGTCCGGGGCGAGCCGGGAGAGCAGCAGGCCGGAGCCGACGCCGATTTCGAGGATGCGGCGCGGCTTGAGGGCGCGGATGCGGGCGACGGTGGCCTCGCGCCACTCGTGCATCTGCTCGAAGGGGATGGGCCGGCCGTCGTAGGAGCTGTCCCAGCCGTCGTACTGCTCGGTGAAGACGGCGGTGCCGATCTCCTCGTACTCGTCGGAGTAGATCTCCTGCCACTCCCCCACCTGCGCGGCCTCGGCGGCGGTGCGGTCGGCGGGGTCGGCGCCGGAGGGCACGACGTAGCCGACGAGACGTTCGTCGCGGACCACGACCGCGGCCTGGGAGACCAGCGGGTGGCGGCTGAGGGCGGTCTCGATCTCGCCGGGTTCGACGCGGTAGCCGCGGATCTTGACCTGGTCGTCGGTGCGGCCGAGGAAGTCGAGGTTGCCGTCGGGGCCCCGGCGCACCAGGTCTCCGGTGCGGTACATGCGCTCGCCCGGCTCGCCGAACGGGTCGGCGACGAACCGCTCCGCGGTCAGGGCGGGCCGGTCGAGGTAGCCGCGGGCGAGTCCGATGCCCGCGATGTACAGCTCGCCGGGGACGCCGTCGGGCACCGGGCGCAGCCAGGCGTCCAGGAGGTGGGCGCGGGTGCCGCGGATCGGCTTGCCCACGGTGGGGGTGTCGGAGTCGAGGGTGCCGCCGCCGAGGGTGTTGATGGTGTACTCGGTCGGCCCGTACAGGTTGTAGCCGTAGGTACCCTCGGTGTCGCGCAGGGCCGCCCACACCGTCTCCGGGACCGCCTCGCCGCCGAGCAGGACCAGCGGCGGCACATGCCCCTCCAGCAGGCCCTGCTCGATCAACAGCCTGGCATACGTGGGCGTCACGTTGACGACGTCGACGCGGTGCTGCTCGCAGTAGGCGACCAGCGCCTCCGCGTCGCGCCGCAACTCCTCGTCGCAGACGTGCACTTCATGGCCCTCGACCAGCCAGAGCAGTTCCTCCCACGACATGTCGAAGGCGAAGGACACGGTGTGCGCGATCCGCAGCCGTCGGCCGCCCGCGGCGGCGATCGCCGGCTCGAAGATCTCCTTCTGGTGGTTGAGCTGCATGTTCGTCAGACCCCGGTAGGGGGTGACGACGCCCTTGGGGCGGCCGGTGGAGCCGGAGGTGTAGATGACGTAGGCGGGGTGTTCGAGGCTGAAGCGGCGGCGGACGGGGGTGTCCGGCAGCCCGGCCAGTTCGTCCTGCACCGCCCGGTCGTCGAGCAGGACGCGCGGCAGGTCGTCGCCGTCGAGGGTCGCGGAGACGGCGGCGGTGGAGAGCAGGAGCAGCGGGCGGGCGTCGGCCAGCATCAGGGAGAGCCGGTCGGCCGGGTGGTCCAGTTCCAGGGGCAGGTAGGCGGCGCCGGTGCGCAGGACGGCGAAGAGCGCGACCACCATGTCCAGGGATCGGCCCAGGCCGAGCGCGATGACCCGCTCCGGACCGGCGCCCCGCTCGATGAGCAGCCGGGCCATCCGGTTGACGGCCGCGTCGAGTTCGGCGTAGGTCAGCGCGCGCTCGCCGAGGACGAGGGCACGGGCGTCCGGGGTGCGCGCGGCCTGGGCGGTGAGCAGGTCGGCGACGGTCTCCTCGGGGACCTCGACCCGGCCGGCCGCCCGCTCCTCGCGCAGCGCCGCGTGCTCGGCGGGCAGCAGCGGGTCGAGGGAGCCCACGGGTGCCGTGATTTCGGCGGTGAGCCGCTCGACGAGGAGGGTGAAGCGGTCGAGCAGGGCACCGGCCCGGTCGGCCGGGACCAGGTCGGGCCGGTGGGTGAGGGTGACCGTGATCCGCTGCCCGGGGGTGATGACGAGGTTGGCCGGGTAGTGGGTGGCGTCGACGTTGGCGACGGCGGTGGCGCCGTGCCGGGTGCGCAGCTCCGCCAGCCGGTCCTCGGTGTCGTTGTTGCGCAGCACGAACAGCGTGTCGAACAGCTTGCGGTGCCCGGTCTCGGCCTGGAGCACGCCGAGGCTGAGATGCTCGTACGGCATCAGGTCGAGGCGCTCGCCCTGGATGCGGCGGAGCAGGTCGAGGACCGGCTCGGCGGGGTCGAAGGCGATCCGGGTGGGGACGGTGTTGAGGAACAGGCCGATGATGTTCCCGACGTCGTGGACCTCGCTGGGCCGGCCGGCGACGGTGGTGCCGAACACGACGTCGGTGCGGCCGGTCGCGGCGGCGAGGGTGAGGCCCCAGGCCGCGTTGAGCAGGGTGTTCAAGGTGAGGCCGTGGACGCGGCCGGTCTCCCGCAGCCGGTCGCCGAGTCCGGCGGTGAGGCGTACGTCGAGCTGGTCGGGGATGACCGGTTCGAGGCCGTCGGCGGCCGTCGGGGCGAGCAGGGTGGGCTCCTCCAGACCGGCCAGCGCGGTGCGCCAGGCGGCGGTGGCGGCCGGGTCGTCCTGCTGGTCCAGCCAGGTCAGGTAGTCCCGGTAGCTGCCGGGGCCGGGCAGCGCGGAGGCGTCGCCGCCGGTCTCGTACAGGGCGAACAGTTCGTCCAGGAGGAGCCAGGCCGACCAGCCGTCCCAGAGGATCAGGTGGCGGCCGATGACGAGTCGGTCGCCGCGCCCGGCGCCGAGGCGCAGCAGGAGCAGCCGGAACAGCGGGGGTGCGGACAGGTCGAACCGCCGGTTGCGTTCGGCCTCGGTCAACACCCGCACCCGCTCGTCCTGTTCGGCGGCCGGGAGGTGGGAGAGGTCGACCTCGTCGAGCGGGATCTCCGGGGTTTGCGGGGTCTCGACGATGAACTGCACCGGCTGGTCGAGGCCTTCGCTGGTGAAGCCCGCGCGGAGACCCGGATTGCGGTCGAGGAGCGTGCGCGCGGCGGCGCGCAGCCGGGCCGGGTCCAGGCCGGCGGCGAAGTCGAAGGTCTCGTGGACGGTGTAGACGTCCAACGCGCCCTGGTCGTAGGCCGAGTGGAAGAACAGGCCCTCCTGGAGGGGGGCCAGCGGCCAGACGTCGGCGACGGCGGCCGGGGCGGCGAGCGCGCGGATCCGGGCGTGTTCGGCGTCGGTGAGGGTGAAGGCGGCAGCGGCGGCGGGCGCGGTGGCCGTGGTGGTACCGGCGGTGGCCGCGAGGGCGGCGGGCGTGCGGTGGGTGAAGACGTCCCGTGGGGTGAGGTCCAGGCCGGCCGCGCGGGCCCGGCCGGCGACGCCGATGGAGCTGATGCTGTCGCCGCCGAGCCGGAAGAAGTCGTCGTCCGGGCCGACGTCGGCGATGCCGAGGACGGCCGCGAAGATCTCGGTGAGCCGCCGCTCCGCCGGTCCCGCGGGCTCGCGGCGGGCGGCGCGCTCGGCCTCGGGGGCGGGTAGCGCGGCCTGGTCGAGCTTGCCGCTGGGGGTGAGCGGCAGGTCGGCGAGGACGACGTAGTCCTCGGGGACCAACGGTGCGGGCAGTGCCTCGGCGAGGGCGGCGCGCAGGGCGGCGGGGTCGGCGACGGCACCGGCCGCCGGGACGGCATAGGCGACCAGGCGCTGGTCGCGGACGACCACGGCACCGCGCGCCACCGCCGGGAGCCGGGTCAACGCGGCCTCGATCTCGCCGAGTTCGATGCGGTTGCCGCGCAGCTTGACCTGCCGGTCGGTGCGGCCGAGGTAGTCGAGGGTGCCTCCCCCAGCCTCCGGCCGGGGGGACCCCCAGGGGCGGCGGCGCACCAGGTCGCCGGTGCGGTACATGCGCGCGCCGGGCACAGCCGCGTACGGGTCGGCGACGAAACGGTCGGCGGTGAGCGCGGGGCGCCGGTGGTAGCCGCGGGCCAGCTGGACGCCGGTCAGGTACAGCTCGCCGGGCACCCCGTCGGGCACCGGGCGCAGGCAGGCGTCCAGCACCCGCAGGCCGGTGTTCCACACGGGCCGTCCGATGGGCACGGTGGTGCCGGGCGCGCCGTCGTAGGCGTGGTGGGTCACGTCGACGGCGGCCTCGGTGGGGCCGTACAGGTTGTGCAGCGGTACGCCGGTCAGGTCGCGCCAGCGCCGGGCCGCCGCGCCGGACAGGGCCTCGCCGCTGCTGAAGACGCGGCGCAGACCGGCCGCCCAGGTCGGATCGGCGGTGACCTCTTCGGCGGCGAGGAACGCGTCCAGCATCGACGGCACGAAGTGCATCGTCGTCACGCCCTCGGCCCGGATCAGCCGGGCCAGGTAGGCGGGGTCGCGGTGCCCGTCGGGCGCGGCGAGCACGACCGCGGCGCCCTCGTGCAGCGCCCAGAAGAACTCCCAGACGCTGACGTCGAAACTGGACGGGGTCTTCTGCAGCACCCGGTCGTCGGGGGCCAGTCCGTACGCGCCCTGCATCCAGGCGAGCCGGTTGCCGATCGCGCGGTGGGTGACGACGACGCCCTTGGGGCGGCCGGTGGAGCCGGAGGTGTAGATGAGGTAGGCGGGGTGGTCGGGGGTGAGGGGTGCGGTGTCGGGTACCTCCTCGGGCACGTCGCCTTCGTCCTCGACGTGCACGACCTCCAGTCCGTCCACCGCGGGCAGGCGTACGGCGTCCCGTGCCGTGGTGACGACGGTCCGGGCGCCGGAGTCGGTGAGCATGTACGCGATGCGGTCGGCCGGGTAGTCGAGGTCGACCGGCAGGTAGGCGGCGCCGGACTTCAGCACCCCGAGCAGGGCGACCATCAGCTCGGCCGAGCGCGGCACGGCGACGGCGACGAACCGGTCGGGCCCGGCGCCGCGGGCGCGCAGCCGGCGGGCCAACCGCTCGGCACAGGCGTCGAGTTCGGCGTAGGTGAGGGCGGTGCCCTCGTACACGACGGCGGTGGCGTCGGGGGTGCGGGCGGTCTGCGCGGCGATGGCGGCGGGCAGGGTGGTCGCGGGTACGGCGCGCCGCTCGCCGTCGAGGTGTACGTGCTCGCCCTCGATGAGCAGGTCGAGGGCGGCCACCGGGCGTGCCGTGTCCTCGGCGAGGGCGTCCAGGACCCGGGTGAGCCGGTCGGCGAGCAGTCGCACGGCCTCGCCGGAGACCCGGTTCGCGTGGTGCTTGAGGCGCAGGTCGAGTCGGCGGCCGGGCTTGACGATCAGGGCCAGCGGATAGTGCACGGCGTCGTGGAAGGCGTGCCCGGCCAGCCGGACCGTGCCGGTGGGGTCGGCGAGGTCCGGTTCGGCGGGATAGTTCTCGAACACCACCAGGGTGTCGAAGAGTTCGCCGCCGCCCGCGTGCCCGGCGGCCCGCTGGATCTCGGCGAGGCCGAGGTGCTGGTGGTCCAGCAGGGCGCTCTGCTCCTGCTGGAGGCGTTCCAGGACGGCGCCGAGGGGGTCGACGGGGGCCCAGTTCAGCCGGGTGGGCAGGGTGTTGATGAACAGGCCGACCATCGACTCGATGCCGGGCACGGCGGCGTCGCGGCCGGAGACGGTGGTGCCGAAGACCACGTCCTGGCGGCCGGTCAGCCCGGCCAGCAGCAGGCCCCAGGCGGCCTGGACGACCGTGCCGAGGGTGACGCCGTGTTCGCGGGCGCGGGCGGTGAGCCGGGCGGTGGTGCGCTCGGGCAGTTCGACACGGAGCTGGGCGGGCTCGATCGGCCCGGCGGCCGGGGTCTCGACCAGGCGGGTGGGCTCGTCGATCCCGGCGAGGGCGGTCCGCCAGGCGTCCCGGGCGGCCTGGCGGTCGGCGCGCGCGACGCGGGCCAGGTAGCCGCGGTACGGGGCGACTTCGGGCAGCGGGGCGGGCTGCTCGCCGTAGAGGGCGAGGAGTTCGCGGTGCAGGACCGGCAGGGACCAGCCGTCGGCCACGATGTGATGGAAGGTCAGGATCAGACGGCTGCGCTCCTCGCCCAGCCGGACCAGGGCGCAGCGCAGCAGCGGCGGCCGGGCGAGGTCGAAGCGGCGGGCGCGTTCGTCGGCGGCGACAGCCTCGGCGAGGCCCGCGCGGACGGCGGTGTCCTGGGCGGACAGGTCGACCTCGCGCCACGGCACGTCGAGGCCGGTGGCGACGAGCTGGGCCGGGCGGCCGCCGGGGAACTGGCGGAAGCAGGCCCGCAGCGGGGCGTGCCGGTCGAGGAGCCGCTGGGCGGCCTGCCGCAGGAGGCCGCCGTCGACGGGTCCGGCGAGTTCGACCACCTGCTGGACGACGTAGGCGTCGTGCTCGGCGCCGTCCACGAGGGCGTGGAAGAAGAAGCCCTCCTGGAGCGGGCCGAGCGGCAGGACCTCGGCGACCGTGAGCGGGTCGTCGCCCTGGAGCGCGGCGAGTTCGCCGGGGGTCGGCGGGTCCCAGGGGGCGGCGGCCTGGTCCTCGGCGGCGTCGGCGGTGCGGGCGACGCCGGCGAGCTGGGCGACCGTGCGGTGCCGGAAGACGTCCCGCGGGGTCAGCTCCAGACCGGCCCGGCGGGCCAGGACGAGCAGCTGGATGGCGACGATGCTGTCCCCGCCGAGCGCGAAGAAGTCGTCGTCGACGGTCACCGAGGGCACCCGCAGGGCGCGTGCGTACAGGTCGCACAGCAGCCGCTCGCGTTCGGTGCGCGGGGCCCGGCCGGAGCTGAGCAGGCCGTAGTCCGGGACCGGCAGGGCGGCGGAGTCGAGCTTGCCGCTGGGGGTGACGGGGAGCCGGTCCAGCGGGACGAGGGCGGCCGGGACCATGTACTCGGGCAGGAACTCGGCCGCGTGCGCGCGCAGCCCGGCCATCAGCGCGGTGACGTTGCGGAACGGCGCCGGGCGGTTGGCGTGCGGGTGGGCCTGGCCGGTGACGTACAGCGGGCCGAGCGGGGTGTCGGCGCCGCGTGCGAACACCGCGTCGAGGCTGCCGTCCTCGGCGTCCGCGGTCCAGGTGAGGGCGGCCCGGTAGCCGTGCCGGGCGGCGGTCTCGTGCAGGGCCTCCGGGTCGACGCCGGCGCTGCCGGTGCGGCTGCTGTCGTCGAGGGCGCCGAGCACGGCCAGGTCGGGGGCGAGGCGGGCGTTGGGGATGCCGGTGACGCGGAGGCGGGCGGGGCGGTCCGCGGAGACGAGGTAGGTGTCGAGGGCCTCGGGGGTACCGAGTGCGGACCACCGAAGGTTCTGTGCGGCGAGGGCCGGCAAGTGGGTGCCGGGCCGCAGCACGACGTCGTACCGGTACCGGGTCAGCTCGTTGTGGTGGACGCCCCGCTTGACGCGTATGTCCGCCGTGAAGCCGTCCAGGGTCGCGAAGTAGTCGGGGTCGACAAGGAGTTCGCCCTCCCAGGCCACGGCCCGGTCGACCGCGGCGCGCAGGGCTTCCTTCTCCTCGGTGCGGGCACGGCCCGACTCGATGGCGGCGGCCAGCGTCCGCAGCAGCCGGAGGTTGCGCACGTCGCCGATGAACAACGAACCGCCGGGCGCGAGCAGTCGGGCCGCCGACCGCAGGACGTCGGTGAGGTAGTCGGCGCCCGGGAAGTACTGGACGACGGAGTTGACGACGATCGTGTCGAAGTGGCCGGCGGGCAGTCCGGTCAGCTCGTGTGCGGGACGGGCGTGCAGAGTGACCCTGCCGGCCAGTTCCGGAACGGCATCGACCTGGGCGCGCAGCGCGCGTACCGCCTCCTCGGAGAGGTCGGTGCCGACGTACTCGGCGCAGTCGGGGGCGATCCGGGAGAGCAGCAGGCCGCTGCCGACGCCGATCTCCAGGACGCGGCGGGGCCGCAGTTCGCGGATCCGGGCGACGGTCGCGTCCCGCCACTCGCGCAGGTCGGCGAGCGGGAGGGGCAGGCCGTCGTACATGCTGTTCCAGCCCGCGAAGTTCTCCTCGAAGCCGTCGGATCCGGCGGCGGAGTAGAGGAGTTCGTGCAGGTCCTTCCAGTCGGCCACGGCCTCGGTGGCCTCGGCGGCGGTGTCCAGGGAAGGTACGACGTAAGCGGCCAGGCGACGGTCGCCGGGGCGGTCCTCGCGGACCACGACGGCGGCCTGGTCGACGGCCGGGTGGGCGCGCAGCACCGACTCGATCTCGCCTGGCTCGATGCGGAAGCCGCGGATCTTGATCTGGCTGTCGACGCGGCCGTGGAACTCAAGGCGCCCGTCGGACTTCCAGCGGACCAGGTCGCCGGTGCGGTACAGCCGTTCGCCGGGCGCGCCGAACGGGTCGGCGACGAACCGCTCGGCGGTCAGCGCGGGCCGGCCGAGGTAGCCGCGGGCGAGTCCGGCGCCGCCGAGGTACAACTCGCCCACCACACCGGCGGGTACGGGCCGCAGCCGCTCGTCGAGGACGTAGGCGCGGGTGCCCGGGTCGGGAACGCCGATGGGCACGATGGTGCCTGCCGGGGTGTCCGGGTCGCAGCGGCCGAGGGTGGAGTTGGTGGTGGCCTCGGTGGGTCCGTAGGCGTTGAACATCATCCGGCCGCGCGCGTAGCGGCCGACCAGTTCGGGCGAGACGCGCTCGGTGCCGGCCAGCAGGGTGGCGGTGGGCGGGAGTCGCACGTCGTCGGGCATGGCCGCCAGCAGCGCGGGCGGCAGGATCATGAAAGTGATGCCGTGCTCGTTCGCGTAGTCGGCGAGAGGCGCGCCGGGCACCCGGCGGTCGGCGGGTACGACGACCAGCCGGCCGCCGGAGAGCAGACCGAGGCACAGGTCCCAGAAGGCCACGTCGAAGCTGGGCGAGGCGAACTGCAGGACCCGGCTGTGCGGGCCGATCCCGAACCGCTCGCGCTGGGTGGCGACCAGCTTGGCGACGCCCGCGTGGGAGAGCACCACGCCCTTGGGGCGGCCGGTGGAGCCGGAGGTGTAGATGACGTACGCCGCGTGCGCGACCGTCAACGCGTCGGCGGTGGCGGGGTCGTGGGCCGGGTGGGCGGCCAGCTCGGCGACGGTCTCCGGGGCGTCGAGGACCAGCGTCGCCGTGCCCGGCGGCAGGTCGGGGACGATCTCGGCGGTGGTGACGAGGCAGACCGGGCGGGCGTCGTCGAGCATGTAGGCGATGCGGTCGGCCGGGTAGTCGGTGTCGACCGGGAGGTAGGCCGCGCCCGTCTTCAGTACGGCGACCTCCGCGACGATCATGTCGGCGGAGCGGGGTACGGCGAGCGCCACGACCTGCTCGGGACCGGCGCCCCGGGCGACCAGGGCGTGCGCCAACCGGGCGGCTCGGGCGTCGAGTTCGGCGTAGGTGAGGCGGACGTCCGCGTGGATGAGTGCCACTTCGCCGGGGCGGGCGGCGACCTGGTCGGCGAACATGCGCGGCCAGGTGAGCGCGGGCACGTCGTGCGCGGTGTCGTTCCAGTCGGCGAGGATCCGCTGCCGCTCGTCGGCGCCGAGGAGCCCGAGGTCGGCGACCGGGGTGCCGGGCCGGTCCAGGGCGTCGGCGAGGAGCGTGGCGTAGTGGCCGAGGACGCGGTTCACGGTGGCGGGCTCGAAGAGGTCGGCGGCGTAGTCCGCGTGCACCTGCCCGTCGGCCACGGAGAGCGCCAGGTCCAGCGGGCCGCCTTCGCCCCAGGGCGCGGTGCCGAAGCCGACGGCGCACAACAGGGCGCCGCCGCGGCCGGGTTCGGGGGCGAGCAGGCGTAGCAGCTCGGCGGTCGGCAGCCGGTGGGCGGCGGCCTGCGCGCGGACGCTCGTGACGTGCTCGCGCAACTCGGCGAACGGCATGGCCCCGTGCACCACCAGCCGCAGCGCCAGCCCCTCGTGAGCGACCGTCAGGTCCTGGGCCGCGCCGCCGCCGTACCGGTGCAGCAGGGCGGCGAAGGCGGCGAGCAGGGTGGGCTCGTCGGCCGTCCCGGCGAGCGCGGCCGTGCGGACGGCGCGCGGCCGCGGCTCCTGCGGGTGCGCCGGATGCGGGTGGTCGAACGGCAGTGAGGTCTCCGGTGCCGGTGCGGCGAACCGTTCCCGCCAGTAGTCCTCCGTGGGTGCCGTCCGCGCCGTCGAAGCAGAAGCCGAAGCCGCAGAAGAAGGTGCGGAAGAACGCGTGTTGCCCGACACAGCTGCCCGTGCCTCCCCATAGGTGTGGAACGGCTCAGCGGAGCCGCGACCGCTCGCATAGTAAGGTAAGGATTGCCTAACTCAACAGGGTCAATCCGACTTCAGCGGCCCAAGTCACAGCAGCTGAGGTTATGCTCACCTAACCTGCTATCAGGACTGTTCGCGGACCACCGGACGACGGCATGGAGACCGGCAAGTGGCTTCAGGCAGAAGGCTTCGCACCACGGTGCTGGTGACACTGATCATCGCCCTCCTGGTCCTTTTGTCCCTTCTCTCCGTGGCCCTGGGCGCGTTGAGCATCCCGCTCGACCAGGTGGTGCGCTCGGTGCTCGGGCATCCGCCGAGCCGGCTGGTCGACAACGTGATCTGGTCGGTGCGCGTCCCCCGCACCCTGCTCGGCCTGACCACGGGTGCCGCGCTCGGCATGTCCGGCGCCCTGATGCAGGCCCTGACCCGCAACCCCCTCGCGGACCCCGGCATCCTCGGGGTGAGCGCGGGCGCCTCCTTCGCGATCGTCGTGTCGGTCGCGGTGTTCGGGGTCGGATCGCTCTACGGCTATGTGTGGTTCGCGTTCGCCGGGGCGCTCGCCGCGAGCGTCCTGGTCTTCCTCCTCGGACGGCTGGGCCGCTCCGGGGCCACCCCGGTGAAGCTGGCGCTCGCCGGAGTGGCCGTCACCTCGCTGCTGTCGTCGCTGACCAGTGCCGTGGTACTCACCGACCAGGACGCGCTGGACCGTTACCGCTACTGGTCCGCCGGCACCCTGGCCGACCAGGACTCCGGCGACCTGGTACGCATCCTGCCGTTCCTCGCGGTCGGCGCCGTCCTCGCCCTGTCCTGCGCCCCGGCCCTGAACAGCCTGGCGCTCGGCGACGACGTGGCCGCCTCCCTGGGGCGGCGGCTGGGTCTGGTACGGCTCCAGGGGGTGACCGCGATCGTGCTGCTGACCGGCGCGTCGGTCGCCGTCATCGGTCCGGTGGTCTTCCTCGGCCTGGTCGTCCCGCACATCGCCCGGCTGCTCGCCCAGTTCGCCGGCATCGGCCCCGACCACCGCTGGCTGCTGCCGCTGTCCGCCGCGCTGGCGCCGGTCCTGCTGCTGTCCGCCGACATCGCGGGCCGGATGGTGGCCCGGCCCACCGAGATCCAGGCCGGTGTCCTCGTCGCCTTCCTCGGCGGCCCGTTCTTCATCGCCCTGGTCCGCCGCCGGAAACTCGCGGAGGTGTGAGCGTGCCCGCACAACCCTCTCCCGCTCCATCTCCCGCCCCTGCTCCCGCTCCCTCCGCTTCCGCCCGGCCCGCGCTGCGCGACCGGCCGTTCCGGCTGGCCGTGCCCCCGGTCTCCGGCATGCTGCGGCCGCGCCTGGTGCTGACCGGAGTGCTCGTCGGCGTGGGCGCGTTCGCGCTGTTCTGCTGGGGCCTGGCCCTCGGCGACTACCCGGTGAGCCTGCCCGACGTCGTCAAGGCCCTGTTCGGCGTGGGCGACCCCGGGACGCTGGTCGTCGTACGGGACCTGCGGCTGCCCCGCGCCCTGACCGGCCTCCTGGTCGGCCTCGCCTTCGGGGTCTCCGGGGCGGTGTTCCAGACGATGACCCGCAATCCGCTGGCCAGCCCCGACATGATCGGGCTGACCGAGGGCGCCGGCACCGCCGTGGTGGCGGCGGTGGTGTTCGGCTGGGCCGGCGGGCTCGGGCTGTCCACCGTCGGGCTGTTCGGCGCCCTGGCGACCGCGCTGCTCGTGTACGCGCTGGCCTGGAAGGGCGGGGCCACCGGCTACCGCGTCATCCTCGTCGGCATCGGCGTCTCGTGGATCTGCACCAGCGCCACCGACTTCCTGGTGGCGCGGGGCAACCGGTTCCAGGCCGAGGAGGCGCTCGGCTGGCTGGTCGGCAACCTCAACGGCCGTACCTGGGGCCAGGTGGACTCGCTGGCGATCGCCCTGGCCGTGCTGCTGCCCGTCACCCTGGGCCTGGGCCGCTGGATGCGCACGCTCCAGCTCGGCGACGACGTGGCCGCCGGGCTCGGCACCCCCGTCCAGCCGGTCCGGCTGGCCCTGCTGCTGACCGGGGTGGGCCTGGTCGCCTTCGGCACGGCGGCGGCCGGACCGGTGGCCTTCGTGGCCCTGGCCTGCCCGCAGATCGCGCTGCGGCTGGCCGGCACCTCGGCACCGCCCCCGCTCGTCTCCGGTCTCACCGGCGCGTTCGTCGTCCTCGGCGCCGACCTCCTCGCCCGCGAGGCGGTCCCCGGGACGGAACTGCCGGTCGGGATCGTCACCGGCGCCCTCGGCGCGCCGGTCCTGCTGTGGCTGCTCGTCCGCGCCAACCGCGCGGGATCTGGAGGCTGATCCCATGTCGACCACCGACCCGCACCCGCCGGGCATCCCCGAACCGTCCGCCAGGGGACCCGAGTTGCGGGCCCGCGGTCTCCATCTCGCCTACGACGGGCGGCCGGTGGTGGCAGACCTCGACCTCACCGTGCCCACCGGCCGGATCACGGCCATCGTCGGCGCCAACGCCTGCGGCAAGTCGACCCTGTTGCGCGCCCTCGCCCGGCTGCTGGCCCCGCGCCAGGGCGTCGTCGAACTGGACGGCACCACGCTGCGCTCCATACCGACCCGCGAACTCGCCCGCACACTCGGCATCCTGCCGCAGACACCGGTGGCGCCGGAGGGGCTGACCGTCGCCGACCTGGTCAACCGCGGGCGCTCCCCGCACCAGACCTGGTGGCGGCAGTGGTCGGCGGCGGACGAGGAGGCCGTGCGGGCCGCGCTGGCGGCGACCGGCCTGACCGAGCTCGCGGACCGGCCGGTGGACGAGCTCTCCGGCGGCCAGCGGCAGCGCGCGTGGATCGCCATGGCCGTCGCCCAGGGCACCCCCGTGCTGCTCCTGGACGAGCCGACGACCTATCTCGACCTCGCCCACCAGATCGACGTGCTGGACCTGGTCACGGACCTCAACCGGCGCGAGGGCCGCACGGTGGTGATGGTGCTGCACGACCTCAACCAGGCCTGCCGGTACGCCGATCACGTCATCGCCATGAAGGCCGGCCGCATCGTCGCCCAGGGCGCACCGGCCGAGGTGGTCACCGAGGCGACTGTCGAGGACGTCTTCGACCTGCGCTGCCGGATCACCCCCGACCCGGTCAGCGGCACCCCGATGGTCATCCCGCTGGGCCGCCACCACCACGACGGCGGCGACGGCCCCCGCGAGGCCGAGTCCGAGGCCGAGTCCGAGTCCGAGGACGCGGTACCGGCCTCGGTCGACTGAGCGGCCGATCGGGACTGCGGCCGGGAGAGCGGCCGGAAGGGGGCAGGTCCGGTGTCCCCCGAACCACCCCCGCGCGCCCGGGAAAGCGGCCCCAGCCGGTGCCGGGGTCCGCTCGGCGTGCCGCCCCGGGGGCGGGCGTCCGGCTCAGGGACGGGACGTCAGGTAGCCCCCCATGGTGCGGAAGTAGTCCGCCGCCGCGTGCTCCGTGCCGTCGTCCGTGCGCACCCGCCGGACCAGCAGCCCCGGGCAGCGCCCGGTGTGGGCGTCGGGGCCCGCCACGACGACCACGCCGTCGCCCTCGCGGATGAAGATCCGGCCCGGGGTGCCGCCGTAACGGCCCTCGGAGACGGCGGCGGAGACGATCCTGAGCCGCTCGCCGCGGTGGAAGGCGTAGGCGTTCGGGCACGGGTCCGACTGGGCCCGGACCAGGCGCTCCAGGCGTTCCGCGGGCCAGGTCCAGTCGATGCGGCTGTCCTCCGGGGACCGCTTGTGGAAGAAGCTGGCGCGGGTGCGGTCCTGCGGCACCCACTGGCCGGCGTCCCGGCCGGCGGCGATCAGGTCGAGCGACTCGCGCACGATGGGCGCGATCAGGTCGACGGTACGGCGGAACAGATCGGTGGCCGTGTCGGTAGGCCCGACCGGTACCGAGCGCTGTACCAGGACGTCTCCGGCGTCGAGTTCGGCGTTCATGCGGTGCGCGGTCACCCCGACCCGCTCCTCGCCGTTGATCAGCGCCCAGATGATCGGGGAGAACCCGGCGTAGGCCGGCAGCAGGGAGTCGTGGATGTTGAGGGTGCCGTGCGGGGGCAGGTCGAACAGCTCCGGGGGCAGCCAGGTCCGCCAGTTGTTGGCGACGATGATGTCCGGCCGGGACTCCCGTACGGCGGCGAGGAGTTCGGCGTCGTCGGGGCGGTTGCGGAGCAGTACCGGGACATCGTGCTTCTCGGCAAGCTCGGCGACGTTGTCGTCCCAGATCTTCTCGTAGGCGTGCTCGCTCCTCGGATGGGTGACGACGAGGACCACCTCGTGACCGGAATCCAGCAGCGCCTGCAGCGTGCGGTGACCCCAGGTCTGGTAGCCGAGCATGACGACCCGCATGACGGTCCTTCCCTTCACAGACTCCATTGCTAGGTAAGCCTTACCTTATCTAGCATGGGTCTGCCTGAGGGAGGCGATGCCAAGGTGAAATCACCGGTCATGGGTTCCGACGTCGTCCACGACATCATCGGAATCGGTTTCGGCCCGTCAAATCTCGCTCTTTCCATAGCAGTCGAGGAGCACAACGCGGGTCTCGCGGCGGACAGCCGTCTCAACGCCCTGTTCCTGGAACGGCAGCCGCGGTTCGGCTGGCACCGGGGCATGCTGATCGACGACGCCACGATGCAGGTCTCCTTCCTCAAGGACCTCGTCACCCTGCGCAACCCGACCAGCGACTACAGCTTCCTCTGCTTCCTGCGCGAACAGGGCAGACTGATCGACTTCCTGAACCAGAAGACCCTCTTCCCGCTGCGGATGGAGTTCCACGAGTACTTCGAGTGGGCGGCCGCGCGGGTCGGGCACCAGGTGTCGTACGGCAGCGAGGTGATCGCGGTGGACCCGGTGCGCGACGACGCCGGCCGGGTGACGTTCTTCGACGTCACCTGCCGCGACACGGCCCGCCCGGCGACCGCCGTGACACACCGCACGCGCAACATCAGCGTGGCGATGGGCCTTGAGCCGCATGTGCCGCCGGGGCTGGAGCTCGCCGAACGGGTCTGGCACAACAGCGAGTTGATACCGCGGGCCGAGCAACTGGCCGCGACGGGTGCGCCGGTGCGGCGGGCGGTCGTCCTCGGGGCCGGGCAGAGCGCCGCCGAGACGGTGGACTACCTGCACCGCACGTTCCCGGACGCCGAGGTCTGCTCGGTCTTCGCCAAGTACGGCTACACGCCCGCGGACGACAGCCCGTTCGCCAACCGGATCTTCGATCCGGAGGCGGTCGACGTCTACTTCTCCGCGCCGTCCGCGGTCAAGCAGTCCCTGCTGGACTACCACCGCTCCACCAACTACTCGGTCGTCGACATGGATCTGATCGAGTCGCTGTACGCCACCACGTACCGGGAGAAGGTGGCGGGGCGGGAGCGGCTGCGGTTCCTCAACGTCTCCCGTGTCCGCGACGTGGCGCCGGGCGGGGACGGCGCGGACGGCGGTCTCGACATCACCGTCGAGTTCCTGCCCACCGGCGACCAGCAGACGCTGCCCGCCGACGTCCTGGTGCTCGCCACCGGCTACCGGCCCCGGGACCTGACCGCGCTCCTGGGCGACGCGGCCAAGCTGTGCCTCAAGGACGACGGCGACGCGATCCGGGTCGGCCGGGACCACCGCGTCGAGACGGCGCCGGAGGTCGCGGCCGGCATCTACCTCCAGGGCGGCACCGAGCACACCCACGGGCTGACCAGCACCCTGCTGTCGACCGTGGCGGTCCGGGCGCAGGAGATCCACCGGTCCGTGCTCGCCGACCGGGCGACGGCGACCTGACCCGCCGCAGCCCCCGCACTCCCGTGGCCCGGACGGTACGGTCCCGTCCGGGCCACGGGGTTTCCCGGTCCGGACAGGCCACGAGGCGCACCGGTGGGTTTCCCGGTCCGGACGGGCCACGAGGCGCACCGGTGGGTTTCCCGGTCCGGACGGGCCACGGAGTGTGCGGGTCCGGACCGGCCGCCCCGGCTCCGCCCCGCACTCCCCGACCGGTGCGGTCGGGCGGCAGCACGGCGGCTTCCGGCATGGCGTGCGGGACCTCCGTGCCGTGGGACGGCCTGTGCGGCTGCCTCCCGGAGACGGGCGGGGTCAGTACGGCCCGTGGGTCCAACGGCCGGCCGTCATCGTGGCGTGCACCGGCATCGCGCGCAGGGTGTCCGGGTCCGCCGTCAGCGGATCCACGTCCACGACCACCAGGTCCGCGGGGTCCCCGACCCTGATGAGCCGGCGTCCGCGGGCCGCCGCGGCCAGTGCGTCCCGTACCGGCAGGCGCTGTTCCGGGTGCCCGGCGGGGCGGTCGTCGTCGGTGCGGGCCACGGCCGACGCGATCGCGAGCCAGGGGTCGAGCGGTGAGACGGGGGCGTCCGAGCCGAACTCCAGCCGCGCCCCGGCGGCCAGCAGGTCGGCGTACGCGAAGGCACGGCCGGTGCGCCCGGCCCAGTACCGGTCCGCGACGTCACGGTCGTCCGTCGCGTGCCGCGGCTGCACCCCTGCCGTGACGCCCAACTCCGCGAAACGCGGCAGGTCTTCGGGGCCCAGCAGCTGCGCGTGCTCGATCCGGCCGCGGCAGCGCACGGCCTCGAAGGCGTCCAGGGCGACGGTGTCGGCCCGGTCGCCGATGGCGTGCACCGCAGGCTCGATGCCGTGGGCGGCGGCCCGGCGCATGAGCCGTACCAGCTCGTGCGGGGCCGTCTGCTCGATGCCGTGCGAGCCGTCCGTGCGCTCCAGACCCGGGTAGGGGTCGCGGCACAGCGCGGTACGGGTGTTGAGCGAGCCGTCGGTGAAGAGCTTGAGCGGGCCGACCCGCACCAGGCCGCCGGACGCGCCGATTTCGGATCCGGTGCGCAGTCCGCGGGCCACGGCCGCGTCCAGGTGGCTCGGGTAGACGGCGGCGGACACCCGTACCGCCGACGCCTGCCGTGCCGAGCGCCGCTCCCAGGCGCCCCCGGTGTCGCCGTGCACCGGCCACCCGGTCCCGGCCGTCACGGCCGCCGGTCCGCCCGCGGAGCCGGGGCGCGGTCCGCTGATCGGAACGGCACATGACGGACCACGTCCGCCCTTTCACTCTGGTCATCCAGACATGAACAAAGGGTCTGGGCGCCGCCGGCCGATCAACCGGCGGCCGCAACACGGGGAACGGGGAACGCCCCATGGCCTGGAGCGGCCGGCGGGCGCGCACGAGCCGCTCCACGAGAGCGCGCACCGCGCCTTGATCGCCGTGCACTTGACCGACACCACGAAAGGAGGCTGCGCCAGGTGTCCACATGCCGCGGAATCGACCTCTCCGTCTATCAGGGAGCCCAGGACTGGAAAGCCCGCGCGGCGGAGGGCGTGGTCTTCGCCTTCGCCAAGGCCAGCGAGGGTGAACACACCCACGACCAGCGCTTCGCCCTGCACATCACGGGCATCATCGAGGCCGGGCTCGTCCCCGGCGCCTACCACTTCGGCTGGCCCAACCAGGACGTCGCCACCGAGGCCGCCAACTACGTCGCCGCCGTACGGCCGTACGCCCGCCGGGGCTTCGTGCACTGGCTCGACCTGGAACGCAGGCCCGACGGCGCGAACTACGCGGGGACGACGGCGGCCGGGATCCGGGCCTACGCCACCGCCTGGACCGCCAAGGTGCAGGCCGCGTTCCCCGACCAGCGGGTCGGCGTCTACACCTCGGCGAGCGACCTGGCCGCCGGCCACGCGCCCGCCACCGTCCCCCTCTGGTACCCCGCCTATCCCTGGCCGGGAGCCGCGACCTACGCGCAGGCCGAGGCGCATCCGAAACCCGGCCCGTCCGGCAGATCGCCGCTGTTCTGGCAGTTCACCTCCACCCCCCTCGACCGATCCATCTGCTACCTGAGCGAGTCCGCGCTGCGCGCGTGGGCCGCAGGAACGGAGACAGACATGGCGCTCACCACGGACGACATCGACAAGGTCGCGGCCGCGGTCGTCGCGAAGCTGGTCGCGGGCGGCGGTGTGCTGGAGACGCAGGACATCAGCAACGTCGCGTCGGCCACCGCGAAGGCGGTCCTGACCATGGACGGGGTGATCGCGGCCCCCGCCGACGCCCCGGACGCGAAGACCAACCAGTACTGGGCCCTCCAGTCCTACGTGAAGGACACCAACGCCCGCCTGCGGCTGATACAGGCGACGGAGGCGGCGCAGAGCGCGGCCGTCGCCCAACTCACCACCGCCGTCGCGGCGTTCGACAAGTCGATCGACGTCGCCGCGCTGGTCGCCTCGGTCACCGCGGCGATCGAGGACGCCGTGCGCAAGGTCGTCATCCACCTCGACCCCGCGTCCTGACGTCCCGGACAGGCCTCTCATGAACCTCTTCACCAGTTTCATGCGCACCGTCGTGCCGATCGTGGCCGGACTGGTGCTGACCCTTCTGGTCCACATCGGCGTCCAGTTCGATTCGGCGTCCGTGGCGAGCGTGGTCACCACCGTCCTCACCGGCGCCTACTACACGGTCTTCCGGCTCCTGGAGAACCTCGCCCTGAAGATCCACTCCCGGCCGCTCGCCACCGTCGCCGGCGTCCTCCTCGGCTGGGCGACCCCGCCCGACTACCCGACGACGGAGCACCGAACGGCACCCGCGTCCGCACCCGCGCCGGCCACGGACGGCAGGGCGTGACCGCGCGCCGGCCGTAAGCCGCCGAGCCGACCGCCGGGCGCGATCCCCGCGCAGAAGGCGGAATCGCCCCCCGGGCCCCCGGGCCCCCGGCCCCCTGGCCCCCTGGCCCCCTGGTCCCCTGCTGCGCCATGCCCTGCACGACGGCGGCGAAGCAGAGGGCCAAGGCCCGGGTGTCGGTCCCCTCGGGGAGCGACACCCGGGCCTTGGCACTCTTCAGGTGATGCGGGCGCCGATCACATGCCCGATCCCGAAGACGGCCGCGGCGGCGAGGGCGCCCACGAAGAGCTGGCGGGCCCCCGAGGCCAGCGGGGCCCGGCCGTTGAGGACGCCGATCACCCCGCCGACGGCGAACAGGGCGCTGCCGGCCAGGGCGACGGCGAGCAGCAGGGCGGCCGTTCCGGAGAGGAAGAGGTAGGGCAGGACGGCCATCAGCGCGCCGACCGCGAAGGAGGCGAGGCTGGACAGCGCAGCCGACCACGGCGAGCCCAACTGGTCCGGGTCCAGGCCGAGTTCCTCGCGGACCATGGTGTTCAGGGCGGTGTTATGGTCCCGCATGATGGTCGTCGCGACATGCCGGGCGTCGTCCGCGTCCAGTCCCTTGTCCCGGTAGACCCGCACCAGTTCCGCCTCCTGCGCGTCCGGGTCCGCGTGCAGCTGGTCGGCCGCGACCGCTATCTCCCGCTCGTAGGCCTCGCGTTGGCTGCGCATGGAGATGTACTCGCCTGCGGCCATGGAGAACGCTCCGGCCAGCAGTCCCGCGACCCCGGCGAACAGGACCGCCGTGCCCGGAACGCCGGACCCGGCGAAGCCCATCACCAGGGCCGTGTTGGAGACCAGGCCGTCGTTGACGCCGAACACGGCGGCGCGCAGTGCGCCGGAGCGGTCGCCGCGGCGCGTCCGCTCGCCACGGTCGGCCGCGCGCCCGCCGGCCTCCTCGGCGGAGATCCCGGTCCCGACGCCCACCGTGCCCGGGTGAGCGGGATACGTCTGCTCGGATGAGGTCAGCGACATCGCAGTACTCCGATCCTCGATGGCCGTTATCGCCGATGATGAATACCGGCCCTCCGGTCATTCACCGTCGTACCTACCAACGCGCGGGGAGTTCTGCTCTATCCCGTTTGGGATGGATGGTCGTAGATGTTCGTTATCTCCAGAGGAGATAGGTCGTCGCTCCGGCGGTGCCCGGCGTGACTCCCGTCCGCGGCCGTGATGGCATACCGGCATGGAGTTGCGGGAGTTGCGGGCGTTCGTGGCGGTGGTGGAGGAGGGCGGCCTGTCGGCCGCCGCCCGGCGGCTGCATGTGAGTCAGCCCGCGCTGTCCCAGACGATCAGCGGACTGGAGCGGCAGCTGGGGGTGCGGCTGCTGGTGCGCGGGAGCAGCGGGGTGACGGCCACCGAGGCCGGGATCGCGCTGGTGGGCGAGGCACGGGCGGTGCTCGCCCGGCACGACCAGGCGGTGCGGCTGATGGCCGGGTACGCCGGTCCCGGCGGCGGGGCGCTGCGCATCGGGATCCCCCTGGAGCTGCCGCCCGGCCTGCTCGACCCGGCGCTCGCCGAACTCGCCGGGGCCCATCCGGAGACCCGGGTGCAGGCCCGGCACCTGTCCACGGCCGAGCAGCTGGCCGCGCTGCGCGCCGGTGAGCTGGACGTCGGCTTTCTGCGGGAGCGGCCGTCCGGCCCGGAGTTCGACGCGCTGCTCGTCGTACGGGAGAAGCTCGGCGTGCTGGTCGCCGCCGAGCAGGCCGCCGAACTCGCCGGGCCCGACGGCATTCCGCTCGACGCGCTCGGGGCCTTGCAGTGGGTCGGGTTCCCGCGCGCCGGCAGCCCCGCCTGGTACGACGAACTGACCGCGGTCCTGCGCGGCCATGGCCTCGATCTCGGCCCCGAGGCCCCCGAGGGGCAGACGCTGATCGCCGACGTGAAGCTGACCGCGGTCGCCTCCGGGCAGGCCTTCGCGCTGGCCCCGCCGGGCTGGCAGCAGCCGCTTCCCGACCGGGTGACCTGGTCGCCGCTGGTCGGGCAGCCGCTGGTGCGGCGTACCTGGGTGGTGTGGCCGGCCGACTCGCGCCGCCGGGATCTGGGCCGGTTCATCGCCGCACTGGACCGGTCGGTGCGGGAGTAGCAGGGGGCGGGGGCCGAGATACGGGCGCGGGCGCCGCCGAGGACCGTCGGCGCCCGCACTCCCCCTTGTGCGTCAGACGGCCGTACGGCCGCCGTCGACCGGCAGGATCGCGCCCTGCACGAAGCCCGCCGCGTCGCTCACCAGGTAGGCGATCGCCTCGGCGATCTCGCGCGCCTCACCGGGCCGGCCGGCGGGCGCCTGTGCGGCCAGGGCGTCCAGGTCGTCGCCCATGGCGGCCGTGCCCTCGGTGCGGGTCGGGCCGGGCTGCACGGCGTTGACCCGCACCCCCTGCGGGCCGAACTCGGCGGCCCACGCCTTGGTCAGCAGGTTGACCGCCGCCTTGCTCGACCCGTACAGCGCCATCCCCGCGACGCCGTACTCGGCGACCATGGTGCTGACGTTGACGATGGCGCCCTGCCCCCGCTCGGCCATGGCCGGGGCGAGCTCGCCCACCAGGTAGAACGGCGCCTTCACATTCAGGTCGTAGACGGCGTCCACCTGGTCGGCGGGCATCCGCGCCGTCGGCCCGAAGGGGAAGACGCCGGCGTTGTTGACGAGGATGTCGACGCGGCCGCCGCCCAGCGCGGTGGCCTCGCGGGCCAGACGCCGTACCGAGTCGGCGTCCCGCAGGTCGGCCGCCAGGAAGTCCGCCTTGCCGCCGCGCTCCCGGACGGCGGCGACCACCTGCCCGCCGCGGTCCGCGTCCCGTCCCGCGACCAGTACATGCGCCCCCCGCTCGGCGAGCAGTGTCGCGGTCGCGGCGCCGATACCGCTGGTCGCGCCGGTCAGCAGGGCCACGCGTCCGGTCAGATCAGCAGAACTCATGAGGTGTCCTTAAAGTATGGAAAGTGGGGCGAATCCATCGTCCCGCCGCCTCGTCCGTGAGGCGACGGGAGTCCACAGCGGCCGGAGCGCCTCCGCGATTCCGTTCTCCCCATCGGCGGATCCGATGGCCGCCATAAGCAAGCGGCCAGAGGCGGCGCGCTTATGGCGGCCATCCACCGGGCGCATGGCCGGACCGCGATCAACCGCACACGTCCCGCGGTTACCTGACCCGTACGGCTCGGGCCCCGCGGCCCGGAACAGTCCGGACCGGCACCGATCGCCATGTGAGGCAGCAATGAGCGAACCGAACACAGAACGGAACGCGGAACGGAACGCAGAAGCGCACACAGCGCCGAGCGAAGCACCGGGCGCGACCGAGGACGGCGGCACGTACGACGTGATCGTCCTGGGTGCGGGCCCGGTCGGGCAGAACGTCGCCGACCGGGCCCGGGCGGCCGGGCTCTCGGTGGCCGTCGTGGAGCGGGAACTCGTCGGCGGCGAGTGTTCCTACTGGGCCTGCGTCCCCAGCAAGGCCCTGCTGCGGCCGGTCCTCGTGGTCGCCGACGCCCGCCGCGTGGACGGTGCCAGGCAGGCCGTCACCGGACGGCTCGACGACGCCGCCGTCTTCGCCCGCCGCAACCGGTACGTCACCGACTGGGACGACAGCGGCCAGGCGCTGTGGGTCAAGTCCATCGGCGCCGACCTCTTCCGCGGCCACGGCCGGCTCGACGGGCCGCGCCGGGTCACCGTCACCCGGGACGACGGCGCCCGGCAGACCCTCGTCGCCCGGCACGCGGTGGCCCTCGCCACCGGCAGCCGGCCGGCGCTGCCCGCCGTCCCGGGGATCGAGGAGGCCCGGCCCTGGACCAACCGGCACGCCACCGACTCCAGTACCGTGCCCGGCCGGCTCGTCGTGGTCGGCGGCGGCGGGGTCGGCGTGGAGATGGCGACGCTGTGGCAGGGGCTCGGGTCACGGGTCACCCTGCTCGCCCGGCGGCGGCTGCTCCCCCGCATGGAGGCCTTCGCCGGCGAACTGGTCACCCAGGGGCTGACCGAGGCCGGCGCGGACGTACGGATCGGCGTGCAGGTGACCGCGGTGCGCCGCCCGGACCCGGACGGGCCGGTGACGCTCACCCTCGACGACGGCGGCGAACTGGAGGCCGACGAGGTCCTGTTCGCCACCGGGCGTACCCCCGGCACCGACGACATCGGCCTGGAGACCGTGGGCCTGACCCCCGGGTCCTGGCTGGACGTGGACACGACCTGCCTGGTCGACGGGGTCGAGGGGGCGTGGCTGTACGGCCTCGGCGACGTCAACCACCGCGCGCTCCTCACCCACCAGGGCAAGTACCAGGCGCGGACCGCCGGTGACGCCATCGGCGCCCGTGCCGCCGGGCGGCCGCTGGACGACGGGGACTGGGGCGACCACGCCACGACCGCCGACCGGCACGCCGTCCCCCAGGTCTTCTTCACCGACCCGGAGGCGGGCGCGGTGGGCCTGACCGCCGAGCAGGCGGCCGCCGCCGGGCACCGCGTCGAGACGGTCGACCTCGACCTCAACGCCGCCCAGGGCGCCAACCTCTACGCCGACGGCTACACCGGCCACGCCCGGCTGGTCGTCGACGTCGACCGGGACGTGCTGCTCGGGGTGACCATGGTCGGGTCCGGGGTCAGCGAACTGCTGCACGCGGCCACCGTCGCGGTCGCCGGCGAGGTCCCGCTGAAACGTCTCCGGCACGCCGTCGCGCCGTTCCCCACGATCAGCGAGATCTGGGTGTTCCTCGTCGCCGCGTACCGACGGCAGCGGGAGCAGACGGACGCGGGCTGACGACCCTGCCGACCGCGGGCTGACCACCCCGCCGACCGCGGGCTGACCATCCCGCCGACCGCGCGGGCCGGCGCCGGGCAGGGTCCGGCAGGCCCGGAGCACCGGCTCCGGACGGCCGCCGGGAGACACCGGGAGACACCGGGACAGGCCCCCGCCCGAGGCCCACGACAGAGCGGGCGGCCGCATGGCGGCTACCGGAAGCCGACCGCCGCCCGGACGGTGGTGCCGACCTGCTCGGCGACCTTCTCGGGGCTGGACGCGTCGAGCTTGCCGTCGAGGTGCAGGAACGCCAGCCCGTGCACCAGCGCCCACACCGCGGTCGGCAGTCCCTCCCGGTTCCCGCCGGGAAAGGTCTTCCGGACGAGGGTGTCGACGTATGCGGAGAGTACGGCGGTCGCCTCGACGCGTTCGGCACTGCCGGGGTCGCAGGGCTCCGCGAACATCGCCCGGAACAGGGCCGGGTGGTCGAGGGCGAACCGGACGTAGGCCACGGCGACGTCGACCAGGTCGTCGGGGGTCGAGGGCGCGGGATGGGCGGCCGCGAGGCTTCCGGCGAGTTCGCGGTAGCCCTCCGCGGCGACGGCGGAGACCAGTGCGTCGCGGTCCGCGTAGTGGCGGTAGGGGGCCGTGGGCGAGACCCCGGCCCGCCGTGCCACCGCCCGCAGCGACAGCGCCCCGCTGCCGTCCTCCTCCAGCAACTCCCGGGCGGCGCGCAGGCAGGCGGCCCGGAGATCGCCGTGATGGTACGAGTCACTCGGTGGTGGCATGGGGCACCCTCGGGGAAATTTGCGCTGCTGACATGACCGGCCCGATGCGATCGCCGTACACATCATGGGCGCCGCCCATATTTTACGGCCGGGGCGAGAAGCCCCCGGATGCCGAGCCCCAGCCCCCGCTCCCGCTCCCGCTCCGGCTCTCGCTCCCGCTCCCGCTCCCGGTGACGAGGGGCCGGTCTCACACCGCCAGCGCACACACCACCGACGGGACGGCCGCCGTGGCGACCGGTTCGCCGAGGGCGCCCGAGTCCAGGACCGGCAGTGCGGCCAGGGTGCCGCTGTGCTGGTTGGCGACGAGGAGACGGCCCGGGACCGCGGTCAGACCGCGCGGCCAGCTGCCGCCGCTCCGCGTCTCGCCGATCGGCACCAGGGTGGTGCCGTCGACACGGAAGGCGGCCACGGTGTCGGCGCCCCGGTTGGTGACCCAGACGGACCCGCCGGAGACGACGATCCCGCCGGGCTGGTTGGGCACCCCGGCGGCCGTGGCGGGCACCCGGGACAGCTCGGCGAGGGTCCCGGTCTCCGGGTCGTAGCGATGGCAGGTCACCGTCGAGGAGAGTTCGTCGGCGCTGAACACCAGGTCGCCGGCGGGCGAGAACGCGAGGTGCCGGGGCCCGGAGCCGGGCCGCAGCCGGTTCACGGCCGCGCGGTGCAGGGTGCCCCGCGCCGGGTCCAGGCGGTAGGTGAACACCGCGTCGGCGCCGAGGTCGGTGGCGAGGACGAACCGGCCCGCCGGGTCGACGAGGACCTGGTGGGCATGGCTGCCCTCCTGCCGCCCGGCGACCGGCCCGGAGCCCTGGTGCTCGGCCACGTCGGTGCGGCCGGTGATCCGGCCGGCCGCGTCGAGCCGGTGCACGGCGACGGTGCCGGGCAGGGTGTCGGTGCCGTAGTTCGCCGTCAGCAGCCAGTCGCCGCCGGGGTGGACGGCGAGGTGGCAGGGGTTGGCGCCACCGCTGCCGACGGGCGCGCCGAGGGCGGTGACCCCGGCGGCGCCGACGGCGAAGGCGGAGACGGCCCCCTCGGTGGACTCATGGGTGGTGTAGACCACGGGGAGGTTCGGATGGGCGGCCAGGAACGAGGCACCGCTCGCGGGAACCGGCGGTGCCTCGGTGGTCAGCACCGGGCCGGCCAGGCGCAGCGGGGTGAGGCCGACGCCTTCACCACCGGTGTCGGGGGTGTAGGAGCCGGCGAGAACTGTGAGCATGGGTGTTCCTCGGGTCGGTCAGCGCAGTACGTGGGTCGAGCGCGGTATGCCGGTCGGCGCAGTACGTGGGTCGAGCGCGGTATGCCGGTCGGCGCAGTACGTGGGTCGAGCGCGGTATGCCGGTCGGCGCGGTCGCGGGTCGAGCGCGGCACGTCGGTCAGCGCAGTCGCGGGTCGAGCGCGGCACGTCGGTCAGCGCAGTACGTCGTCGTGGTGGTCGAGAAGGGCGAGTTCGGTGCGCCGGGGCAGGCCCTCCCAGTCCCCGGTGGTGGCGACGGCGAACGCGCCGAGCCGGGCGGCGGTGCGCAGCCGGCGCTCCGGCGGTTCACCGGCCAGCAGTTCGGCGAGGTAGCCGGCGACGAAGGCGTCCCCGGCCCCCACGGAGTCGTGCACGCGCACGGGCAGCGCGGGCTGCCGGTAGGGCACCCCGTCCAGGAGCGCGTACGCCCCCTCGGCTCCGAGTTTCACCACGGCACCGGCCGGCCCCAGCTCGCAGAGCCCCTTGGCGAGTTCCTCGGGCTCGCGCAGGTCGGGCACCGCGAGCCGGGCCTCGTGCGGCCCCGCGAACACCAGGTCGCTGTCGCGCAGCAGCGGCAGGACGGCCCGCCGGGCGTCCTCCTCGCTCCACAGCAGGGAGCGGAAGTTGATGTCGAAGGAGACGAGGACACCGGCGTCCCGGGCGATCCGCACCGCACGCCGGACCGCGCTCGCGGGGGCGTCGCCGAGAGCCGGGGTGATCCCGGTGAGGTGCAGGACCGCGGCGCCGGCGACGACCTGCTCCGGGATGTCCTCGGGCGCGAGCCGGACCCCGGCGGTGGCGGTGCGGTAGTAGCGCATGCGGTGGTGGGTGCCGGTGCGCCGTTCCTTCAGGAGGAGCGAGGTCGGTGCGGGGTCGCGGACGGCCAGCGCGGTGACGCCCTCGGCGCGCAGCTCGCGCAGCACGAGTTCGCCGAGCTGGTCCTCGCTGACCCGGCCGATCCAGGTGGCCCGCCCGCCGAGCCGGCTCACCCCGACGGCGACGTTGGACTCGGCCCCGGCGACCCCGAGGCGCAGCGCGGCGCCCACGGCGAGGGGGCCGGGCTCGGCGGCGGAGAGGACGGCGAGGGTCTCGCCCACGGTGACGAGGTAGGGCTGCTGCGACGCCTCCGGGGCATGCGCGTCGTTGGCGGAACCGTTCACAGGTCGCCCTTCCCGGCCCGCGGCGCGGGCCTGACCGTCTCCAGCAGGGCGCGTGCTCTCCCGGTGAGCGCGTCGAGGGCGGCCGGGTCGCCGGGGGTGCGGTCCGCGCCGCGCAGCAGCGGGTTGCCGACGCCCACGGCACGGGCTCCGGCGGCGATGTAGTCCGCGGCCTCGCCGAGGCCCACGCCGCCGACCGCGACGAGCGGGATCTCCGGGAGCGGCGCGCGGAGTTGCCGCAGGTGTGCGGGGCCGCCGGTGCAGGCGGGGAAGAGCTTGACGGCGGCGGCGCCGGCCCGCCAGGCGGCGGCCACCTCGGTGGGCGTCCAGGCACCGGGATAGAAGGCGACTCCGAGGTCGGCGGAGGCACGGACGACCTCGGGTTCGACGTTCGGGGCGACCAGGAACTGCGCGCCCGCGGCCACCGCGTCCCGCAGGTCGGCCCGGGTCAGGACGGTACCGGCGCCGACCGCGACCGTGGAGCCCAGCTCCTCGCGGATCCGGGCGAGCGCGTCCAGGGCGCCCGCGGTGGTGAGGGTGACCTCCAGGCAGGTGATACCGCCGGCGGCGAGCGCGCGGGCCACGGCGGGCAGCCCGGTGGCGTCGGCGGAGCGGAGGATGGCCATGGCGCGGGTGTCGGCCAGCTGGGGGGTGAGGGCGGGGCGCAGGGTCACTTGACCGCTCCCGCGGACATGCCGGCCACGACCTGGCGCTGGAAGAACACGAAGATGACCAGCAGCGGCAGCACCCCGAGCAGGGCGGCCGGGAACAGGGTGGTCGGCTGCACGGTGTGCGGGTCGATGAAGGAGTAGGCGTTCACCATGACGGTGCGCTTGCCCGGGTCCTGGAGGAACACCAGCGGCACCAGCAGGTCGTTCCAGATCTGCAGGGCGACGAACGTTAGCAGGGTGCTGGTGACCGGCCGCAGCAGCGGCAGCACCACGACGAAGAAGGTGCGGAAGGCGCCGCAGCCGTCGAGCGCGGCGGCCTCCTCCAGGTCGACCGGGATGGCGCGGATGAAGCTGGTGTAGAAGAACACGGCCAGCGGCAGGTTGATCGCGGTGTAGATGAAGACGACGCCCGCGTAGGTGTCGAGCAGGTTCATGTCCCGCATCAGCAGGTACAGCGGCGCCACCACCACGAAGACGGGGATGGAGGTGCCGAGGATGAACAGCCGGTACACCGTCGTCGACCAGCCCGCGGTGATCCGGGCCAGCGGATAGCCGGCCAGCGAGCCCAGCACGGTGATGCACACGCACGAGAGCCCGGTGATGAGAAGGGTGTTGAGGGTGCTCGGCCCGTAGTGGATCTGGGTGAAGGCGTCGCTGAAGTTCTTCAGGGTGAAGGAGTGCGGGATGCCCAGCGGGGCGCGGGCGACATCGGCCGCGGTGCGCAGCGAGGTGACGACCGTGAAGAGGAACGGCAGCACGAACAGCACGGTGCCCAGCCACAGCAGGGCGGTGCCCAGGCCGCTTCCCAGGCGGCCCGTCCGGCGCGGCTTCCGGGGACTGGTGAGGTGCGCGGTTGCTGGAAGTCGGGAGGTCTCAGAGGTCATGGTGGCGATCCGTCCGGTTCGATCAGGTGCGGTACGACGTCACGCGGGCCGACGTCAGGGGCGTACGACGTGACGGGCGCCGTCAGATGCGCCGTTCGCGCAGCCTGAGCAGGGAGTTGGTGGCGCTGGACAGGACGACCACGGTCACCAGGAGCAGCACCGACAGCGCGACGCCGAGGGCGAACTTCCCGCCGCCGAAGATGTTCCGGTACACCAGCAGGGTCAGGGTGTCGGTGGCGCCGGCCGGGCCGCCGTTGGTCAGGACGAGCGGGAACTCGAAGACCTTCAGCGAGCCGATCAGGCTGAGGGTGACGTTGACGGTGAGGGCGGGGGCGAGCAGCGGCCACTCGATGCTGCGGAACCGCCGCCAGCCGCGGGCGCCGTCCAGGGCGGCCGCCTCCAGCAACTCGGTGGGCATGTTCATGTAGCCGGCGAGGAAGATCGCGCACGAGTAGCCCGTGAACATCCAGATGTTGACGGCGGCCACCGCGTACAGCGCGGTGTGCGGGTCGCCCAGCCAGACGTGCTGGAGGCTGCCGAGGCCGACCGCGTCGAGCAGACCGTTCAGCCCGCCGCCGGGTGCGAGGAGGTACGACCAGATGAAGGCGGCCATCACCGGGGAGATCAGGGTCGGCGTCAGCAGGACGACGTTGAGCGCCTGCCGGACCCGGGGCCGGCGGAACAGCATCGACGCGAAGAGCAGCCCGAGGCCGTTCTGCACGACGACGACCACCAGGGCGTAGAGCACGGTGTGCCACAGGGCCGCCGAGACGGCCGGGTCGTCCGCCATGGCGCGGTACTGCTGGAGCCCGACGAAGTGGGCGACCGGGCCGCCGAGGCTGTCGGTGAAGCTCAGGTACAGGCCCCGGACCAGCGGATACAGCATGAAGACGCTGTACACGGCGATCGCCGGGAGCAGGAAGGCGGCCATGGTGGCGCGCCGGCGGTGGAACACAGGGATCGATCCTCCTGGGCCAGGGGCCGCGGTGAGGGCGGGCGGAAAGAGGCGGGGAAGCGGGCCGCACCCGCACCGCGGCGGTCCCGGGACGGGACTGGGCGGCCGGTCTACTTGGCGGAGGCCGCCGTCTGGATGTCCTTGAGGGTCTGCGCCTCGGAGGCCTGGCCCAGCAGATAGGCCTGGATCTTGGAGCCGACGGTGGTCTCGGCGGTCGCGCCGTACCAGGAGTTGGACGGCAGGACCCGGTAACGGCCCTCGCCGAAGGCGGCGTTGAAGGTCTTGGTCTCCGTGGCGTCCGGGGTCGTACCGCCGGTGAACGGGGACTCGGCGTGTTCGGCGTCCAGGTACTTGGCGAGGTTCTCGCTCTGCGACCAGAAGTTCACGTACTCCTTGGCCGCGTCGGCGTGCTGCGACTGGGAGTTGACGCCCCACATGGTGCCGGAGAAGAGCATCGCGTTGGGCTTGGTGCCGGCCGCGCCGCCCGGCCAGGGGGCGAACTGGACCGGGAAGCCGGCCTTGGCGACGTTGGAGACCTGCCAGGCGCCCTGGTACCAGAAGGCGCTCTTGCCGGCGCTGAAGTCCTGCGGGCCCTGCGACCACTCGTCGACGCCGAGCTCGTTCTTCCAGCTCACGTACCCCTTCGCCTCAAGGGTCTTGAGCTGCTCCAGCGAGGACTTCCAGTCGGTGCCGAAGGAGGTCTTGCCGGCCAGGAAGTCGGCGTCCCACTGCTTGTTCTTCTGGTAGACGAGCGTGGAGCCGATCGCCTGGAAGGTGGAGCTGCCGGTCCAGCCGGACTTGTCGGGCAGCGCGATCGGGGTGATGCCGGCCTTCTTGACCTTGGCGAGGTCGGCGAGGAACGTCGGCCAGTCCGCGGGGACTTCGGTGATGCCGGCCTTCTTCAGCAGGTCCATGTTGGCGTACAGGCCGATGCCGATCAGCTCCATCGGCATCGCCAGGACCTTGCCGTCGCTGGTCGCGAACGGCTTGGCGGAGTCGGAGATGTTGCCCGCCCAGGACTCCTTGGAGAGGTCGGCGAGGTAGCCGGAGGCGCCCCACTTGTTCATCTTGTCCGTGTCGACCATGATCACGTCGCCGGCCTTGCCGCCCAGCAGCTCGGGCTGGAGCTTCTGGGTGTAGGTGTCGTTCGCGGTGATGTACTCGAAGTCGACCTTGATGTCGGGGTGGGCCTTCTCGAAGGCCTTGTTGATCTCCGCGACGTTCGCGGGCTCCGCGCCGCCGCCCTTCCACGCCTCGACCTTGATGTGCACCTTCCCGTCCGCGGAGGACGAGCCGGAGCCACCGCCACAGGCGGCGAGCGTCGTCGCCAGGGCGGCGACCGTGGTGGCGACTGCGAGCAGTCTCCCGGAGCGCTTCATTGCACACCTCACCCATTCGTCGGCACGGGCCGACATCTCATTGTTGATTGCAGGACGACCAAGGCTGGTCGATATTTCGAACCAGGTCTGGGATTACGAACACAGTGGGGGGAAGCGGGGGAGCAGGAGAGGGGGACGTCGGACGGTCGGACCTGTCGGGTTTCGCACGGTCCGGAGGGTCGGGCCGGTCGGGGTTTCGAACCGGTCGCCGATGGCGAGTTTCAGCCCTGTCGTTTCGGTCGGGTCTGCATGGATATATCACTGATATCCACTTGAGGAAACCGGTTGACCAAGACTTCGGCGAACGCTAGGTTGCGGCGCCAGAAGGTGTCAAGAGGCCAAACACAACAGACCGCTTGGAGGAATCCCAGTGCCCGATCAACCAGTACGGGCCAGGCTGGTGGATGTCGCCAGAGAAGCCGGCGTCTCCAAGGCGACCGTGTCCAAGGTGCTCAACGGACGCCAGGACCTGTCCGTCCGCCCCGAGACCAGAGCGCGCATCCACGAGGTGGCCGAGGCCCTCGGCTACCGCCCGCACTCCGGCGCCCGCGCCCTGGCCGGCGCGAGCACCCACGCCCTGGCCCTGCTGGTGCCCTCCCTCGGCAACCCGACCTACGTCACCATCTCCCGCGGCGCCTACCAGCGCGCCCGTGAGCTGGGCTATCTCTCCCTGCTCGCCGAGGACTTCGACGGGCAGGAGGCCGACGAGACCTTCAACGACCTGGTCAAGGAGGGCCGCGTGGACGGGCTGCTGATCGCCTCCGCCCGCCCCGGCCATCCGCTGCTGGAGACGCTGCGCCGCAGCCCCGTCCCGCATGTGTTCCTCAACCGCGCGGTCGAGGGCTCGGGACGCAACGTCACCATGGACGTGGCCCGTTCCAGCGTCACCGCGCTCGACCACCTGCACGAGCTCGGCCATCGCGTGGTGGGCCACATCGCGGGGCCAGCCGGCATCACCCCCAGCGAGGAGCGCAAACAGGCGTTCCTCGACCGCGCCGGCGAGCTGGGACTGCTCGCCGTGCCGGTCGCCTCCGGTGACTTCACCGAGGAGGGCGGCGCCGTGGCCGCCCGCGCCCTGCTCGCCCCCACCGACACCCGGCCCCGGGTCACCGCGCTGTACACCAGCTCGCTGGCCCAGGCGATCGGCGCCCTGCACGCGATCGGCGAACTCGGCCTGCGGGTACCGCAGGACGTCTCGCTGGTCGGCAACGACGACCTGCCGGTCGCCGGCTACCTCACCCCGCCGCTCACCACGGTCGCGATGCCCCTGTACGACCTGGGCACCGCAGCCGTCGACGCCCTGGTCGCCGAGATCGAGGGCAAGTCACCCGGGGACGTGGTCGTCCCCACCGAGCCACGGCTGGTCCGCCGCGGCTCCACCGCTCCCCCGGCCGAGCCGGGCGGAAGACCCGACTGACGAACCTAACGGGATGACCGAGCCGCCGGTCGCACCGAGAGGAACCCCATGAGCCGCACCATCGCCACCCGCTTCGCCGGGCGCACCGCCCTGCTCACCGCCGCCGCCTCCGGCATCGGCGCCGCCACCGCCCACCGGCTGGCCGGCGAGGGCGCGTCCGTCCTGGTCACCGACGTGGACGAGGAGGGCGCCGCCCGGGTCGCCGAGGAGGTCCGCGCCAAGGGCGGCGACGCCCGCCACCGCGCCCTGGACGTGACCGACCCCGAAGCCTGGCCGCACGCGGTCCGGGCCGCCGAGCAGTGGACCGGCCGCCTGGACCTCCTCCACCTCAACGCCGGCCGCAACCTGCCCGGCGCGATCCACGAACTCGACGACGCCTCCTGGCACAGCCATCTGCGCCTCGCCCTCGACTCGGTCTTCTACGGCTGCCGCGCGGCCGTACCCCTGCTCTCCGCCGCCCGCGGCGCGATCGTGATCACCTCGTCGGTGCACGCGGTCCTCGGCTTCAGCGGCTTCCCCGCCTACGCGGCCGCCAAGGGCGGAGTCACCGCGCTGGTACGGCAGTTGGCAGTGGAGTACGGCGGCCGGATCCGCGTCAACGCGGTCGTCCCCGGGGCCGTGGACACCGGCCTGTGGGTGAACGCCCCGGCCGACTACCGCGACCGGACCGCCGCCCGCACCCCGGTCGGCCGCATCGGCGAACCCGAGGACATCGCCGCCGCCGTCGCCTTCCTCGGCTCCGCGGACGCGGCCTTCATCACCGGCCAGAACCTGGTGGTGGACGGCGGCCGCAGCATCAGCGCCCACGAGTAACGCGCAACTCCCCTTCCTCGTACGTCACCACCCCGGGCCGCCGTGCCCGCGGACCCGGAGGTCCCGCACCATGAAAATCACCGGATACGAGCTGTTCTTCGTCGAGCCGCGCTGGCTGTTCCTGCGCGTCGACACCGACGAGGGCATCTCCGGCTGGGGAGAACCCGTCGTCGAGGGCAAGGCGCACACCACCGCCAAGGCCGTCGAGGAGATGTTCGACTACCTCCTCGGTCAGGATCCGGCCCGTATCGAGGAGCACTGGCAGATGCTCGCCAAAGGCGGCTTCTACCGGGGCGGCCCGGTGCTCAGCAGCGCCCTCGCCGGCATCGACCAGGCCCTGTGGGACATCGCCGGCAAGACCCACGGCGTCCCCGTGCACCAGCTCCTCGGCGGCCATGTCCGCGACCGCGTCCGCATCTACGGCTGGCTGTACGGCGAGACACCCGAGGAACTCGCCGAGTCGGCGGCGGACCAGGTGGCCAAGAGCCTGACGGCCGTGAAGATGAACCCCTGCGCACAGCTGGAGCCGCTGGCGACACCGGCCGCGATCGCCGCGATCGTGGACCGGGTGACGGCGGTCCGCGAGGCGATCGGCCCCGACCGGGACCTGGCGCTGGACTTCCACGGCCGGTTCAGCGGAGCGATGTCGCGGCGCGTGCTCCCGTTCCTGGAACCGCTGCTCCCGATGTTCGTGGAGGAACCGGTCCTGCCGGAGTTCACGCGCGACCTCGGCGAGGTCGTCCGCGCCACGTCCATCCCCATCGCCACGGGCGAACGCCTCTTCTCCCGCTGGGACTTCCGGGACGTCCTCGGCGACGGGATCGCGGTGGCCCAGCCCGACATCAGCCACGCGGGCGGCATCTCGGAGACCCGCCGGATCGCTGCGCTGGCGGAGACCTACGACGTCCTGGTCGCCCCGCACTGCCCCCTCGGCCCCATCGCCCTCGCCGCGAGCCTCCAACTCGACTTCGCCGTCCCGAACTTCCTGATCCAGGAACAGTCCCTGGGCATCGGGTACGGCGACAGCAGCGGCCTGCTCGGCTATCTGGCCGATTCCTCGCCGTTCGAGGTGAAGGACGGCTACATCGACCGGCTCACCGGGCCCGGTCTCGGCATCGAGATCGACGAGACGGTGATCAGGGAGGCGGCGGAGAAGGGCCACCGCTGGCGCAACCCGGTATGGCGGAACAGGGACGGTTCGCTGGCGTCCTGGTAGCGACGGCAGTGGGGCGGCTGCGGCCCGGTGGGGGTTGTTCGCGCAGTTCCCCGCGCCCCCAAGAAAGGTGGGCCCACTGGTCCTGCCTAAAAGGGGCGCGGGGCTGTATCGATTTGCGGCTCCGCCGCGTGGGCGCGACAAGCCACAGCGCACCCGCACCCGAAAACGGTCCCGCACCCCCTGTTGTTCTGCCCCCACAGATTCCGGACGGGTCCGCGGCAACGGACCCGCCCGGCTTTCGGAGGACACTCACTCTCACCAAGGAGCGCCGCAATGAAGCGTCGCAGATCAACCGCGAGTCCGGCCAGTCGAACAGCCCGCGTGCTGACTCTTCTGGCCACCCTCGCCGGAGCCCTGCTCGTCCCGGCCACCGCCGCACACGCGGCCGGCACCACCTACTACGTCGACTGCTCGGCCGCCGCCAACGGCACCGGCACCCAGTCCAGCCCCTGGAACGCGGTCGGCAGCGTCAACGGCACCACCTTCACCGCAGGCGACAGCATCCTGTTCAAGGCCGGCACCACCTGCACCGGCCAGCTCTCCCCGGGCGGCTCGGGAGCCTCGGGCAGCAACATCTCGATCGGCTCCTACGGCTCCGGCGCCAAGCCGGTCGTCGACGCGGCCGGCGCCACCGGCGCGGTCATCAAACTGCTCAACCAGCAGTACTGGGACATCGGCGGCCTGGAGCTGATCGACAACGCCTCCTCGCCCGCCTACCGCTCGGGCGTGCTCGCCGAGAACAGCTCCGGCGGCGTCCTGCACCACATCCGCGTGCACGACATGTACATCCACAACATCGCGGGCTACGGCGGCGGCTGGTACTCCACCAACGCCGGCGTCGGCGTCCAGACCGACCACACCACTCCGGTCTCCACCTGGGACGACGTCGTCGTCGAGAACAACACCTTCGACCACGTCGACCGGATCGCGGTCGCCGTCACCCCGGACGGCGACGGCCAGGGCACCGGTCTGACCACGAACACCGTCATCCGGGGCAACACGATGACCTACGACGGCGCCGACGACATCCTCGTCGTGAAGAACGACGGCGCCCTGATCGACGGCAACAAGGCGGGCTACGGCGGCGCCAAGTCCACCTGCCCGCCGTCCGGCCAGTACTGCAACGGCGCCTCCGCCGGTATCTGGATGTCCGGCAGCAGCAACACCGTCGTCCAGAACAACGAGGTCTACTGCCACGTCAACGGCGCCGACGGCACCGGCTTCGACGTGGACTGGGGCAACCACAACACCACGTTCCAGTACAACTACAGCCACCAGAACCTCGGCGGCTTCCTGCTGGTGATGCCGCCCTTCACCATCGCCAACGAGCCCACCTCGACGGTGCCCAGCGACGGCACGGTGGTGCGCTACAACATCAGCGAGAACGACGGCAGCAACTCCGGCTGCCCCACCTCCGGCACCCAGACCCACGGCGCCGGAGTCCTGCACTTCGTGGGCGGCGTCCCCAACCAGAGCGGCAGTTCCTCCGCCGTCCCGCTCTTCTACAACAACACATTCTCCGTCCGGGACGGCCTGAGCACCCCGATCCTGTACTCCCGCGCCGGCACGTCCATCAGCGGCGCCCTGTCCTTCCAGAACAACGCCGTCTTCAACTACGGCTCCGGCAACTACTTCACCACCACCGGCACGTCGACCTACTCCAACAACCTCTTCTACGGCAACCACCCCTCCCGTGAGCCCGCCGACGCCGCGAAGGTGACCGCGGACCCCGAGTTCCGCAACCCGGGCAACACCAACACCTCGTCCTCGTACACCGGCAAGAACGCCTACCAGGTGCACGCGTACTCCCCGGTGATCCGGGCCGGCACGGTGATCAGCTCCAACGGCGGCTACGACGCCTTCGGCAACGCCGTCTCCGCGACGGCCGCCCCCAACATCGGCGCGTACAACGGCACCGGCGGCAACCTGCTCTCCAACGCGGGCTTCGAGACGGGTGCGTTGAGCCCCTGGACCCAGGCCAGCGGCAACTCGTCCTCCGTGACCGCGGCCAACTCCCGCACCGGAGGCTACGCGCTCACCACGACCGCGAGCAGCAGCGGCGCCAACCAGGCCCTGACCGGCCTCAGCCCCGGCACCACCTATCTGCTGACCGGCTGGGCCAAGGTCGCCACCGCGGGCGAGACCCTCGCGATCGGCGTGAAGAACTTCGGCGGGACCGAGACGTACACCAACATCGCCACCACGTCCTACAGCCAGGCGGCGGTGCTGTTCACCACCGGGTCGTCGAGCACCACGGCCACCGTCTACTGCTGGAAGAACGCCGGCGGCAGCGGAGCGGGCTACTGCGACGACCTCGCGGTGGAGCCCCTGTCCTCCGCCGCCAACGCCGTCACCAACCCCGGCTACGAGACCGGCGCCCTGACCCCCTGGGCCCAGTCGACCGGTACGGCGTCCAGTGTGGTCGCCTCCAACGCGCGCTCCGGCACCTACGCGCTCCAGACCGGGGTCAGCGCCAGCGGCGCCATCCAGACCGTCAGCGGTCTCACCGCCGGCGGCACCTATCTGCTGGTCGGCTGGGCCAAGGCGGCCACCGCCGGTGAGGAGGTCGCGGTGGGCGTGAAGAGCTTCGGCGGTACGGAGACGTACCTGCGGACCTCGACCACGTCCTACGCCCAGCAGCCCGTCTTCTTCACCACGGGCGTCTCCACCACCTCCGCCGGTGTCTACTGCTACAAGAACTCCGGTTCGGCGGCCGGTTACTGCGACGACTACTCACTGATCAAGCTGTCGTAACGACAACGCCCGGGGGCGGGCCGGATCCAACCGGCCCGCCCCTCCCGTCATCTGCGGAAGAGCTCGCTCGGACATGTTGGCCGGCTGCCGGCGAGCTGCCGGTCCACGCCCGTCAGAAGTACGGGAACGGGGCCGGCTTCCAGTGATACCGGCGACGGGTGGGGCACGGTGGATGGCGCCGGGCCTGCGCGCTCCGGTCCGTTCGGAAAGCCGTGAAGGCCTCGTTGTCAGTGGTGGGAGGCAGGATGCGGGGCATGACAACACCTGCAGCAGAGATCGTGGATGCCGCCGCCTACGCACAGGCCGTCCAGGACGCCGTCGGTTCGGCGGCCGCCTACTACGCGGGCGGCACGTCGCCGCTGGACGACGACGCCTACGACCGGCTGGTGCGCGGGATTGCCGCGTACGAGGCCGGACACCCCGAGCAGGTGCTGCCCGACTCCCCCACCGGGAAGGTGGCCGGCGGCGCCGTGGAGGGCGATGTCCCCCACACAGTGGCGATGCTGAGCCTGGACAACGTGTTCTCCGCGGAGGAGTTCACCGCCTGGACCGAGTCTCTGGCCCGCCGTGTCGGGCACCAGGTCACCCGCTTCCACGTCGGGCCGAAGCTGGACGGCCTAGCGGTCGCCGCCCGCTACACCGAGGGCCGGCTCACCCGGCTGATCACCCGCGGGGACGGAACGGCCGGGGAGGACGTCTCGCACGCGATCGGCACCATCGAGGGACTGCCCGAGCAACTGGCCGAGCCGGTCACCGTGGAGGTGCGCGGCGAAGTCCTCATGACGACCGCCCAGTTCGAGTACGCCAACGAAGTCCGCACCCAGCACGGCGGGCAGCCGTTCGCGAACCCGCGCAACGCCGCCGCGGGCACGCTGCGGGCCAGGGAGCGCCTCTACACGGTGCCGATGACCTTCTTCGGCTACGGGCTCCTCCCCCTGCCCGGCGCCGACCCGGTACTCGCCGAGCGGCTGAACGCGTCCGCGCACAGCGACCTCATGCACCTGGTCGCCGGCTTCGGCGTGCACACCAGCACCGGCACCCCGGTCCCGGACACCGTCGCCGAGACCGTGGAGCAGGTCCTCGCCCGGGTGCAGGAGATCGCCGCGGCCCGTGCCGGGCTGCCGTTCGGGATCGACGGCATCGTCATCAAGGCCGACCTCGCCGCCGACCAGCAGGCCGCCGGATCCGGCTCACGCGCACCCCGGTGGGCGATCGCCTACAAGCTCCCGGCCGTGGAGAAGATCACCCGGCTGCTGGCGGTGGAGTGGAACGTCGGCCGTACCGGGATCATCGCCCCGCGCGGCGTCCTCGAACCGGTCGTCATCGACGGCTCCACCATCACCTACGCCACCCTGCACAACCCGGCCGACATCACCCGCCGCGACCTGCGCCTGGGCGACCAGGTCATGGTCCACCGCGCCGGCGACGTCATCCCCCGCATCCAGGCCCCCGCCGCCCACCTGCGCACCGGCGACGAACAGCCCATCGCCTTCCCCGAGGTCTGCCCGCGCTGCGGATCGGACATCGACAGACGCGAGGAACGCTGGCGGTGCACGCAGGGCCGCAACTGCCACCTGGTCGCCTCCCTCTCCTACGCCGCCGGCCGCGACCAGCTCGACATCGAGGGCCTCGGCATCACCCGCGTCGTCCAGCTCGTCGACGCCGGCCTCGTCACCGACCTCGCCGACCTGTTCACCCTCACCCGCGAGCAGTTGCTCGGCCTGGACCGGATGGGTGAGACCAGTACCGACAACCTGCTCGCCGCGATCGCGGTGGCCAGGCAGCAGCCGCTGTCGCGGGTGCTGTGCGCGCTCGGGGTGCGCGGCACCGGCCGGTCCATGTCCCGCCGCATCGCCCGCCACTTCGCCACCATGGACAACATCCGTGCCGCCGACACCGAGGCGATGCAGCAGGTCGACGGGATCGGTGTGGAGAAGGCCCCTTCGATCGTCGCGGAACTGGCCGAACTCGCCCCGCTCGTCGACAAACTCGCCGCCGCGGGCGTCAACATGACCGAGCCCGGCGCCACCCCGCCCGTCCCCGCCGACGAGGCGAGCACCGACGGAGAGACGCCCGTAACCTCCGCGGAGACGGGTCCGCTGGCCGGGATGACCGTCGTCGTCACCGGCGCGATGACCGGAGCCCTGGAGAAGCTCTCCCGCAACGAGATGAACGAACTCATCGAACGCGCCGGCGGACGTTCCTCCTCCAGCGTCTCCAAGAAGACCACCCTCGTCGTCGCAGGCGACGGCGCCGGCTCCAAGCGCGCCAAGGCCGAATCCCTCGGCACCCGCCTCGCCACTCCCGCCGAGTTCGCCGCCCTGGTCGCCGACTACCTCGACTGACGCCTCCCGGGCACGGCATGTTCCGCAGCTCACAACGGTCTGCGCGACGTGAACGGGAACAAAGCCACGGCGGTTGACCGTTCACCTACACGTGACCGCGGAGGGGACAGTGTCCCCGGGCCTCACCTATAGCCCATGGGGACGATCGTCCGGCTGAAGCCCCATGGAGCCTGCCGCCGCGAGGCGACCGCCCTCCGCATGTCACCGCCCACGGCCCCGGCTGGTCTCCCCCGTCCAGCCGGGGCCCGTTCACACCTGACGGCCGGCGGGCCCACACCGTGCCGTTCAGCGCAGGTTGGCCGCTGTCAGTCAACAACGGGCCTCCCCGGGCTGCGAGGTCACACCTTGTCCGTGGGACTCGCCTCTCCGCTCAGCCCTGCGCGCATGGCGAGCAGCCCGGCCTGTACCCGGCTTTCGCAGTGCAGTTTCTCCATGATCCGCGAGACATGGGCCTTCACGGTCGGTACGCGCAGGCCCAGCCGCCGGCCGATCTGGGCGTTGCTCAGCCCGTCCGCTATCGCAGTCAGCACCTCCCGCTCGCGTGGTGTGAGCGAGCGCAGCCCGGGCGACACGACCGGCGGTGGCTCGGCGGCCGCCCGGGCCACCAGGTGGTTCACCGCCTCGGGGGCGAGGGCGTGGAGGCCGGCCGCGGTGTTCCGTACCGCGTCGAGGACCTGGCCCGGCTGGGCATCCTTGAGCAGGAAGCCATGGGCACCGGCCTGAAGCGCCGGCAGCAGATAGGTTTCGGCGTCGAACGTGGTCAGCATCAGGATCCGCGGCGGTGCGGGCAACGCGGACAGTTCCCTGGCGGCGCCCACCCCGTCCAGGCCGGGCATCTGCACGTCCAGCAGCACCACGTCGGGGGTCAGCCGGGCGCAGGCCTCGACCGCGGCTCGCCCGTCGTCGGCCTCGGCGACCACCGTGATGTCGGGGGCGGTCTGCAGCAGCAGACGCAACCCGGTGCGGACCAGGGCCTCGTCGTCGGCGAGCAGGACCCGGATCACCGGGCCTCCCCGGCGGGTTCCGCCCTAGGGCCTGTCGTTTGGATCATGCCGGCGTCGCGGGGTGTGGCACGCGCATCTGCGGCGTTGTCGTCGGTTGTCGACGCTCCGCGTCGCCGCCCTCCTCCGCCTTGCAGCTGCACGCGCCACGCCCCGCTCGGGTCGGCCGACAAGGCACCGTGAGCCAGGCCGGCCTGATCCAAACGACAGGCCCTAGCCGTCTCCTGCTCCCCGTTCGGCGCGGGTGACGCGACGGACAGCCGGACCCGGACCCGGAACACGCCGTCCCGGTTCTCGACGTCCAGGGTTCCGCCGAGGAGCGCGGCCCGCTCCCGCAGACCGCGCAGGCCCAGGCCCGCTCCCTCGTCGGCGGCCTCGCCGGGCAGGCCGGTCACCGGGTTGGTCACCTCGCACTCCAGCATCTCCCCGTTCACCCGCAGCCCCAGCGTGGCGCGGGCGCCGCGGGCATGTTTGCGGATGTTGGTCAGCGCCTCCTGGACGATGCGGTAGACCGTGTGCTCCGCCGCCGGCGGTATCGGCCGTGCTCCGGCCACGACTTCCGTCACCGTCGCGGACCACGGTGCCCAGTCCACGGGCACGCCCGCTGCCGCCGAGTCGGCCAGCAACCGGGGCAGATCCCGCAGTGCCGGGCCGGGCTGGAAGGAACCCCCGACGGCCTCCGGGTCGCGCAGCACATCGAGGATCTGGCGCAGCTGAGCCAGCGCGCGCCTGCCGGTGACTCTGACCAGTTCGCCGGTCTCGCGGGCTCGCTCCGACTCCTGCGGGTCCACACTCAGCGCGCCCGCGTGCAGCGTGATCAGGCTCACCTCGTGAGCCACCACGTCGTGCATCTCACGCGCCAGCGCGGCCCGCTCCTCCGCACGGACCCGGCGGGCGATCAGCAGCGCCTCCCGCTCGGCCTGCTCGGCGCGCTCGGCCAGCTGCTCCAGCCTGGTGTGCCGGTACCGGATCACTGTGCCGCGCCAGGCGGGCGCGCCCACCAGCAGGACCGCCCCCATGACGCCCACCACCGGGACGCCCGTGGTGAACGGGCTGAGCGCCGCGGTGGCGTAGACGCCGTACCGTAGGGGGCTCGTCGCCCGCCGTCTGGCCAGCGAGTACATCGCGAACGGCAGGGCGGCCTGAACGGTCAGCAGGCTCGCTCCGGCGACCACGGCCGCCACCAGAGTGGGGCGGTCGCGCCGCCAGGCCAGCAGGAGCCCGGTGGCGCACTCCAGGACGGCGGAGACAGCGACCGGCAGCGGCAGCAGGGACCGCGGTGCGGCGGCCTGCAGGAGTCCTCCGGAGGCGATCAGCGCCGCCAGCACCCAGGCGACCGGCTCGGAGGGCCACTGGATCCGGGCAGGGCGGGCCGTCACCGGGGCCGGCGCAGAGGATACGGACACGCGTGCCACGGTAAAGGACCTTTCGGGTGATCGTTCCGGGAACCGCCGCCGACCGGCGCACGGTGGCCACGCTCCGCCGGGACGGGCGAGCACCGGTGGGGAGAGCGAGCGGCTCAGGGCTTGGCGCTCTCAGTGCTCTTGCCCTTGTCCTGGGCGGCCTCGTCCTCGGCGGACGGCAGGGCCTTGGTGGCGGCGACCTTCCCGTCCCGGTAGCAGATCTGAAAAGTCCGCTTCTTCTCCAGGATCACGCCCTTCTGCAGGTAGTAGTCACAGGTGGTGCCGGCCGGCGGCTCGGGCTTGTCCTGCGGCTGGAGGCCGCCGGGCTCGCCGAGTCGCTCGCGCACGGCGTCCCGGCTCTCACCGTCGTGAACGCCCTTGAACTGGGCCGCGGTGATCATGTGTGAGCTGATGTCGCCCGCGACGTGCCTGATCCCGGACCAGATACCGACTCCGGCGAGCACGGCGACTCCCAGGATTCCGAGCAGGACCTTTCCGACAACGCTCATGACAGAACTCCTTGGCTGTGGGGGTGCCGACGTCGTCCGACGTCGCCCCAGCAGTCTGTTCCGGCGCTCCGCGCTGATCGTCGCCCTGGACGAGGAACCCGACCCCCGACTTTCGTATCCCCCGCGTCCTCCTGTACGGAAAAACCGCTGGGCCCGTCGACCGGCCTGACGGTCGACGGGCCCACACACGTGAACTGGTCCGGGGAACGACCTGCCCACCCGGTCGACCCCGATTCGACCCCGCGGGGGCCTCATCAGCTCCCGGCGAGATCCAGGGCGATGTCGGTGATCATGTCCTCCTGCCCGCCGACGAGTTTGCGGCGGCCCACCTCGACCAGGATCGCGCGGGTGTCGAGGCCATGGCGCCGGGCGGCGGCCTCGGCGTGCCGCAGGAAGCTGGAGTAGACGCCGGCGTAGCCGAGGGTGAGGGTCTCGCGGTCCACCCGCACCTCGCGGTCCTGCAGCGGTCGTACGACGTCGTCGGCCGCGTCCATCAGCGGGAACAGCTCGCAGCCGTGCTCCCAGCCCATCAGGTCGGCGACCGCGATGAACGCTTCCAGGGGGCAGTTGCCGGCCCCGGCGCCCTGCCCCGCGAGGGAGGCGTCGACGCGGGTGACGCCGTTCTCGACGGCGACGACCGAGTTGGCCACGCCCAGGCCGAGGTTGTGGTGGGCGTGGATGCCGAGTCCGGTGGCCGGGTCGAGGACGTCCCGGTAGGCGCGGACCCGGTCGCGGACGCCGTCCATGGTCAGGCGGCCGCCGGAGTCGGTGACGTACACGCAGTGCGCGCCGTAGGACTCCATCAGCCTGGCCTGGCGGGCGAGTTCGGCGGGTTCGGCGAGGTGGGACATCATCAGGAACCCGGCCACGTCCATGCCCAGTTCCCGGGCGGCGGCGATGTGCTGGGCGGAGATGTCGGCCTCGGTGCAGTGGGTGGCGATGCGGACCGAACGGATGCCCAGGGAGTGGGCCTGCTTCAGGTCGTGGACCGTGCCGATGCCCGGGAGGAGCAGTGTGGTGGGGATCGCCTGGTGCACGGCGCCCACGACCGCCTCGATCCACTCCCAGTCGGTGTGCGCGCCGACGCCGTAGGTGACGCTGGAGCCGGACAGGCCGTCGCCGTGGGCGACCTCGATGGCGCGGACCCCGGCGGCGTCGAGGGCGCCGGCGATGGTACGGGCCTGGTCGACGGTGTAGCGGTGGCGGACGGCGTGCATGCCATCCCGCAGGGTGACGTCCTGGACGTACAGACGGGGACCGGTCATCGGGACGCCACCTCCGGGGCACGGTGAGCGGCCATGCGTTCCGCGGTACGCAGCGCGGCCGAGGTCATGATGTCGAGGTTGCCGGCGTAGGCGGGCAGGTAGTGGGCGGCGCCCTCCACTTCGAGGAAGACGGAGACCTTCACGGCGTCGCCGGGGGCCAGGGTGCGCAGCGGGTCGTCGGCGGCCACCCGCTCGAACTGCACCTTCTGCTTGAGGCGGTAGCCGGGGACGTATGTCTGGACGCGCGCGACCATCGCCTCCACCGATTCCGTGACCGCCGCGTCGTCGCAGTCCCCGACCAGGCAGTGCACGGTGTCCCGCATGATCAGGGGCGGTTCGGCGGGGTTGAGCACGATGATCGCCTTGCCGCGGGCCGCGCCGCCGACCTTCTCGATGGCGGCGGAGGTGGTCTCGGTGAACTCGTCGATGTTGGCGCGGGTGCCGGGACCGGCGGAGCGGGAGGAGATCGAGGCGACGATCTCGCCGTAGTGGACCGGGGTGACCGCGTTGACCGCGGCGACGACCGGGATGGTGGCCTGGCCGCCGCAGGTGACCATGTTGACGTTCGGGGCGTCCAGGTGGGCGTCGCCGTTGACGGGCGGGACGACGTACGGGCCGAGCGCGGCCGGGGTGAGGTCGACGACCGTACGGCCGAGGGCGCGCAGCACCTCGTCGTGGCGGCGGTGGGCGCCGGCGGAGGTGGCGTCGAAGACGATCGACACGTCCTCGAAGGCGTCCAGCGCCACCAGCCCGTCCACACCCTCGTGGGTGGTGGCCACCTTGAGGCGGCGGGCGCGCGCCAGGCCGTCCGAGTCCGGGTCGATGCCCGCCATGGCGACGATCTCCAGCGACTCGGAGAGCCGCAGGATCTTGATCATCAGGTCGGTGCCGATGTTCCCGGACCCGATGACGGCGGCCTTCGTGGTCATGCTGCTCCCTCGGTTCCCTCGGTGGCGAAGGTGACCCCGACCGTGCCGAGGCCCTCGATGTGCGCGGTGAACTCGTCGCCCGCGGCGGCGACCGCCATCGGGCCGAGCGCTCCGGTGAGGACGATGTCGCCGGCCCGCAGCGGGTCGCCGAGCCCGGCCAGGGTGGCGGCGAGCCAGCGGGCGGCGGTGAGCGGGCTGCCCAGGCAGTCGGCGCCGGTGCCCTGCGAGACGGTCTCGCCGTTCTTGTCCAGGGTCATCCGGACGCCCCGCAGGTCGACCCGGTCCAGCGGGACCGGTGTGCCGCCGAGGACGAACAGGCCGCTGGAGGCGTTGTCGGCGACGGTGTCGACGATCGTGATGTCCCAGCCGGCGATCCGGCTGTCCACGATCTCCAGCGCGGGCAGCGCGAAGGCGGTGGCCCGCAGCAGGTCGGCGACGGTCGGGTCGCGGTGCGGCAGGTCGGCGGCCAGGACCAGGGCGACCTCGGCCTCGACCTTGGGCTGGAGCAGCCGCCCGGCCGCGACCGGCTCGCCCTCGGCGACCGCCATGTCCGCGAAGAGGGCCCCGAAGTCGGGCTGTCCGACGCCGAGCTGCCGCTGCACGGCGGGCGAGGTCAGCCCGATCTTGCGGCCCACCGGCCGGCGGCCCGCGGCCACGCCCCGCTCGACGTGCAGCCGCTGCACCGCATAGGCGGTCTCGATGTCGCCTTCGGGGAGGAGGGCGCGCACGGGGGCGCAGGGGATGCCGGTGCGGGTGGCTTCGTCGAGGACGTCGGCCACCTTGGTGACGAGGTCAGGGCTCATGCCGACAGGTATAGGCGGGCGCCGGGAAACGAGGCAAAATATGTTCCGTGGTACGGAACAGCAATCAGGGAAACATGCTCGACAAGGCAGTGGCGGTGCTGGACTGCTATCGCCCGAACGGCGGCGCGTTCCGTCTGACGGAACTGGCCGAGCGGTCCAAGCTGCCCAAGACCACCGTGTTCCGGCTCTGCGCCGAGCTGGTCCGGCTCGGCCTGCTGGAGCGGGAAGCGGAGACCTACCGGCTGGGCGGCGCCCTCTTCGAGCTGGGGTCGCTGGTGCCGCGCCGGCAGGATCTGCGGGAGGCCGCGCTGCCGTTCCTCCAGGACCTCTTCGAGGCCACCCACGAGACCGTGCACCTCGGGGTGCGCGAGGGCCACGAGGTGGTCTACGTCGAGCGCATCCACGGCCACGACGTGCTGCGGCTGCCGTCCCGGATCGGCGGCCGGCTCCCGCTGACCTGCACCGGGGTCGGCAAGGCCCTGCTGGCGTTCTCGGGCGCCGAGCTGGTCGAGGAGGTGCTGGCCGCACCGCTCCCCCGTCTCACCCCGCACTCGGTCACGGACCCCGCCCGGCTGCGCACGGCCGTCGAGCAGGCACAGGTCGCGGGGCTCGCCTACGAGGAGGAAGAGGCCGCGGTAGGGGTCAGCTGCATCGCGGCACCCGTCTTCGACGGCCCCACGGCGGTCGCGGCGCTCTCGGTGGCCGTACCGTGCGACCGGTTCCGGCCCGCGCAGCTGGCCCCGGCGGTACGGACGGCGGCGCTGGGGCTGTCCCGGGCGCTGCGCGGGGTCAGGCGCCCAGCGGGATCGGCGTGAACATGGCCGGCTCCTGGTCCGGGGTCAGGGCGGTCGGGCCGTACTCCCAGTCGGTGAACCCGTAGTCGTACGTGTCCCGCGCCCGCATGACCGCGTTGCGCCGGAGGCGTTCCCCGCCTTCGAGGTGCCACAGCTCGCCCCAGGCGCGGGCGGTGGTCTGCACCCGGCGGCAGTGCTCGACCCGGACCGCCTGGTAGGCGGCGAGGGCCGCGTCCCGGTCCGGGGCGGTACGGGTGAGATGGTGGGCGAGCACCCAGCCGTCCTCGATCGCCATGATCGCGCCCTGGGCCATGTACTGCAGCGGCGGATGCGCGGCGTCGCCGAGCAGGGCGACCCGGCCGTGCACCCAGGTGTCCACCGGGTCCCGGTCGAGCATCTGCCACCAGCGGTCCCGCCACATGAGCGGGATGCCCCGGCGGACGGTGTCGCAGGTGGCCTCGAAGGCCGCGTCGAGCTCCTCGGGCCCGCCCCACCGCGCGTCGCCCGCGGCACCCGCGGGCGACGCATCGGCGGACGGCGACGCGAAGACGGCGACCTGGTTGAGCATCTCCCCGCCGCGCAGCGGGTACTGCACGAAGTGGCAGCGCGGCCCGACGTACACGACGACGTCCTTCTCCGCGACCCCGTTGCCCCGCACCCGCTCGATGGGCACGGCCGCCCGGTAGGCCACGTAACGCGAGCTGACCACGTCGTCGCCCACGAACTCCCGCCGCGCCACGGAGTGCAGTCCGTCGGCGGCGACGACCAGCGCGGCCTCGTCGGTACGGCCGTCCGCCAGCCGGATCCGCGCGCCGGCACCGGTGTTCTCGTACCCGACGACCTTCCGGCCGGTGCACAGCTCGACGCCGGCCGCCCGGCAGGCGCGCAGGAGGAGGGCGTGCAGGTCGCTGCGGTGGATGACCAGGTAGGGGTAGCCGTACCGGCGTTCCAGGTCGGACAGGTCGAGCCGGGTGAGTTCACGGGCGTCGAGGGCGTCGCGCATCACCATGGCCTCGGGGAGCACACCGAGGCTCCTGGCCTCGTCGAGCAGGCCGTAGTCGTCGAGGATGCGGGTGCAGTTGGGCGCGAGCTGGATGCCGGCGCCGACCTCGCCGAACTCCTCGGCGCGTTCGAGGACGCGCACCCGCAGTCCCGCCCGGGTGAGGGCGAAGGCGGTGCTGAGGCCGCCGATGCCGCCCCCGACGACGAGGACGTCGGGACGGTGCGGGCCGGTGGGGGGTGTGGGTGCGGTCATGGTCTCTTCCTTGCGTACCGGGGCAGGCTGCTCAGAGCCAGGGGGTCAGGACGGGCGCGCCGTCGAAGGGGGCCGGGCGGCCGGTGAGGTAGGCGGCGATGTCGGGGAGTTCGCCGGTGAGTTCGGCCGGGCCGCCCGGACCGGGCAGCTCCCAGCGGTGGCCGTCGGACCGCAGGACGAGGGCCGGGCCGGTGGCCGCGGCGGCCCGTCTGGCGACCACGTCGTCGCAGAGCGCGGCGAGGAAGCCGGCCGGGAGGTCGGCGAAGGACACTCCGTTGGCGAGGTCGACTGCGTGCACGTACACCTCGCGGGCGCGCAGCCAGGGTAGTTCGGTGGCCGCGACGGTACGGCCCTGGCCGGTCACGACCGGCGACCGCCACCGGACCTCGTCGAGCGCGTCCATGGCGTCGGCGAGGGTGCCGGCCGACCGCCGCAGCCATGCGGTCAGTTCGGTCGCGGGCCGCCGGGCACCGTGCTCGATGCCGGCGGCGCGTTCCTCGGGCGAGGCGTACATCGGGGTCGGCGAGCCGGTGGCGGCCCAGTGCACGAGGTTGCCCAACGCGTCGGCGTTGGCGGCCACATGGGCGACCAGGTGGCGTCGGGTCCAGCCGGGCAGCCCGCTGGGCGGGTCCAGGTCGGCGTCGGCGGCCCGGAGAAACAGCTCGGTGCCGGACCGTACCCAGCGCCGGGCGTCCGCGAGGGTACGGCTGGTGTGGCCGGTACGGCTGGTGTGGCCGGTACGGCTGGTGTGGCGAGTATGGCTGTTTTGGCTGGTGTGGCGAGTGTGGCTGTCTTGGCTGGTGTGGCTGTCATGGCTGGTGTGGCTGGTGTGGCTCATCGGGCCGACGTCTCCCGTACGACCCGGTTGACCAGCCGCCCGATGCCCGCGATCTCCGTGACGACGGTCTCGCCGCCCAGCAGGAAGCGCTGCGGCTCACGGGCCTGGCCGACCCCGCCGGGCGTGCCGGTGGCGATGAGGTCGCCGGGGTTGAGCCGGACCATCGTCGACACGTACTCCACCAGCGCGACCGGGTCGAAGAGCAGGTCTCCGGTGGAGTCGGACTGCATCACCTCGCCGTCGACGGCCAGCCGGATGTCGAGCACGGGCCGCACACCGCCCGGCAGTTCGTCCGGGGTGACGAGATACGGCCCGACCGGTGTGCTGGAGTCCCACGCCTTACCCTGCAGCCACTCCCGGGTGCGGAACTGCCAGTCCCGGCAGGTGATGTCGTTGAGGACGGTGAACCCGGCGATCGCCGCCGCGGCCTCGGCCCCGCGTGCCCGCCGCACCGTCCTGCCCACCACGACGGCGAGTTCGGCCTCCCAGTCGAACTGCCCGGTCTCCTCGGGCCGCACGATGTCGTCGCCCGCGCCGATCAGGCAGTCCGCGAACTTCGCGAACAGGGTGGGGTGTTCGGGCAGGTCGCGGCCCATCTCCTGGATGTGGTTGCGGTAGTTGAGGCCGACGCACACCACCTTGGAGGGGGCGGGGACGACGGGGGCGAAGTCGGCGCCGGCCAGCGGGTAGGCCGGGCCGGTCGCCGTGGCGGCGAACTCCCGCCAGCCGTCCTGGCGCAGCACGGCGCCCACGTCCGGGAGGCCGAGGTCGACCAGCACCCCGCCGGTCCCGCCGGTCCCGCCTGGCTCACCGCTCCCGCCGCTCTCGCCGCTCTCGCCGTCGAGGCGTACGGCCCGGGTGGTGGCGCCGGTGCGCAGGGTCGCGAGCTTCATCGGGTGGTTCCTTCCACGTGCGTGCGGTTGAGCCGGAGGGCCTCGAAGACCGGGGAGTCGCTGAACCGGAACAGGTCCAGCGCGCCGGAGTCGGAGTCGGTCGCCCCTGCCTCGGAGCGGACCGACAACGGCTGCCAGGAGGGCACGACGAACAGGTCGCCGCGCGTGACGGACCAGGACGTCTCCCCGACGGTGACCGTGCCGGAGCCGTCGAAGACCTGGTACACCGACGAGCCGGTCTCGCGGACGGGCGCGGTCTCGGTGCCGCGCGTGACGCGGTGCATCTCGGCGCGGACGGTGGGCAGCACGTCGGCGCCGGTCGCCGGGTCGGTGAAGCGGACGGCCGCGTGGCCGGGCTCGACGGTGCCGGCGAACCCCTCAGACTCCAGGGCGAGCTGGTCGGCGAGGGCGCGGTCGGTGTGCTCCCAGCGGTAGGCCAGGAGGGGGGTGCCGGGGGCGGCGGCCTCGGCTGCCTCGGCGGCCGCCACCGGCCTGAGGCCCGGATGCCCCCACAGGCGCTCGGAGCGCGAACGCTCCGGGGTGATCCGCTCGGCGTCGCTGATCTCGTCCCGGCCGAACTCGAAGAACTGCGACTCGGTGAGGTACTGGAACGGGATGTCCAGCCCGTCGATCCAGGCCATCGGCTCGGCGGTGGCGTTGTGGTGGGCGTGCAGGTGCCAGCCGGCCTGCGGCAGGAAGTCGCCGCGCCGCATCGCGACCGGGTCGCCGCCGACGACCGTCCACACACCCTCGCCCTCCACCACGAACCGGAAGGCGTGCTGGGTGTGGCGGTGCTCGGGGGCGTCCTCGCCGGGCATCAGGTACTGGATCGCGGCCCACAGGGTCGGCGTCGCGAAGGGCCGGCCGGCGAGCGCCGGGTTGGCGAGCGCGATGGCACGGCGCTCGCCGCCGCGGCCCACCGGGACCAGGTCGCCGGCCTGCGCGGCCAGGGCGCGCAGCTGCCGCCAGCGCCATACGTGGGGCACGGCCCGGGAGCGCGGGTGGGCCGGCATGAGGTCGCCGATCTCGGTCCACAGCGGGACGAGGAGCTCCCGCTCGAAGCCCCGGTACAGCTCTTCGAGGGCCGGGGTGACCTCGGGCTGCCCCGGCGCCGCGGTGGCCCGGAGGCGGACCGGGGAGTCCGTGGCCCGGTCTGGGGTAAAGGTCTGCGTCACACCCCTCAGGGTGCGCCGTGTCCACCTGGAAGACATGGAGATTCTGGACAGCAGAATTCCGTGTCACCCTGGAGAGATGGACAAGCCGCTGAAGAATCCGCCGCCCTACGCCATCGCGAGTGTCGACCACGCGCTGCGCGCCGCGGCGATGCTCCAGCTGGAGGGCGGGCTGACCGTGTCGCAGATCGCCGAGCGGCTGGGCGTGGCCCGGTCCACCGCGCACCGGCTGCTGGCCATGCTCGTGTACCGGGACTTCGCCGTCCAGGACGAGGACCGGGTCTATCGCGCCGGGCCGGTCCTGGAGCTGGCCGCGCACTCGCAGTCGCAGGTGTCGCGGCTGCGGGCGGTCGCACTGCCGCATCTGCAGCGGCTGGTCGAGCTGCTGGAGGAGACGGCCAACCTCGTCATCCGCACGGGCGACTCCGTCCGGTTCATCGCCAGTGCGGAGTGCGCGCGGGTGCTCCGGGTGGGGTCCCGGGAGGGGATGGTGTTCCCGGCGCACCGGACCACGGGCGGACTGCTGCTGCTGGCGGATCTGCCGGAGGAGGAGCTGGCGGAGGTGTACGCGCAGGAGCGGTACCGGGACCGGCCGGCCGAGCGGCCGGACCTCGCCGGGCTGCGGCGGGAGCTGGCGCGGGTGCGGCGGGGTGGCTTCGCCGTGAACCGGGAGCGGTCGGAGCGGGGGCTGGTCGCGGTGGGGGTGCCGGTGCGGGGGGCCGACGGGCGGGTGGTGGCGGGGCTTTCGGTCTCGCTGCCGAGCGTGCGGTACGAGAAGGGCCGGCTGGGGGAGTTGGTGGCGGCCTTGGGCGGAGTGGCTCGGGGGATCGAGGGTGAGCTCGTCTAAGGGGGTGGGGGGTGTTGTGGTGTCACGGCTGCGGGCTATCTGTGGCTGGTCGCGCCCACGCGGCGGAGCCGCATATCGACGACGCCCCGCGCCCCTGACGGGGCGCGTTAAGCTGGCCCCGCAGCTGGTTCGTCCCGTTCGCCAGATGGGATGTCGTAAGAGGGAACCCGGTGTGAGTCCGGGACTGCCCCGCAGCGGTGAGCCTGGCCGCCGTCGGCGGGCTGCCCGGAAAGCGGTGCTGGTCGCCGGTGTCGTCAACGGCCGCAACATCTGGGTCAACGACCTGACGGCGTCCCTCACCACCCTCGGCACCCTGCTGGGCCTCGCCGGCTGGGTCGACGTGGCCGCTTCCTGCTCCCTCCTCCACGTGCTGCTGGACACGGCCGCCGAGCGGGACATCGCACCGCAGATCCTGCGCTGGCTGGCCTTCGCGAAGCAGAAGACCGCCGAGATCGTCACCCTCGCCAGGGGCCTCGCCCAGGGCCCCGACACCATCGCCGCCGAACTCGCCGCCAACCGCGCCGACCTGGCCTCCCGGGCGGGTTCACCGATCACCCGCGATCCCGCCGTCCGCGCCCGGTGCGCCGCCGTCACCCCGACCGACGCCCGCCGCCGCCAGCCGTACGGCGAACGCTCCGCCGCCCAACGCGCCCACCTGCGGCTGTCGTTGCTGCCCACGACGACCATCGGCTCGTTCCCGCCGACCGGCGAACTGCGCGCCGCACGGGCGGACTTGCGGGCGGGCCGGACCGACACGGCCGGATACGAGGAGCGGGTGCGGGCCGCGTTCCGGGAGGTGGTCGCCTTCCAGGAGAAGGCCGGTCTGGACGTCCTGGTGCCGGCGAACCCGAACGCAACGACATGGTCCAGTACTTCGCCGAGCAGCTGACGGGGTACCTGGCCACCCAGCACGGCTGGGTCCAGTCGTACGGCACCCGGTACGTGCGCCCGCCGGTCCTGGCCGGTGACATCTCCCGCCCCGAGCTGATGACGGTGCGCTGGACGTCGTACGCCCAGTCCCTCACCGACCGCCCGGTCAAGGGCATGCTGACCGGGCCGGTGACCATGCTGGCGTGGTCGTTCGTCCGGGACGACCAGCCGCTCGGCGACACCGCCCGGCAGGTCGCCCTCGCCCTGCGCGACGAGGTGAACGGCCTTGAGGCCGCGGGCACTTCGGTCATCCAGGTCGACGAGCCCGCGCTGCGCGAGACCCTGCCGCTGCGGGCCGCCGACCGGGCCGGGTATCTGGCGTGGGCGACCGAGGCATTCCGCCTGACGACCGGCGGAGTCCGGCCGGAGACCCAGATCCACACGCACATCTGCTACGCCGAGTTCGGCGACATCGTCCGGGCCATCGACGACCTCGACGCGGACGTCATCAGCCTGGAGGCGGCCCGCTCGCACATGCAGGTCGCCCGCGAACTCGCCGCGCACGGCTATCCGCGCGAGGCGGGACCCGGGGTCTACGACATCCACTCGCCCCGGGTGCCGAGCCCGGCGGAGGCCGCCGGCCTGGTGCGGACCGGCCTGCGGGCCATCCCCGCCGAACGGCTCTGGGTCAACCCCGACTGCGGGCTGAAGACCCGCGGCTGGCCGGAGGTCCGGGCCTCCCTGGAGAGCCCGGTCGCGGCGGCACGTTCGGTGCGCGCGGAGCTGTAGCCGGGTCCTGGTGCGGGTGCCGGACGGCGTACTGTCGTGCGCGTCCGGCGCCCGCCGCCGGCACCTGACGGACGACCATGGAGAAACCGCCCCGTGACCTGCCGAGTCATCCTCATAGCCCCGGCCTTCACCCCCTCGCTGCGGCGGGCCCGCTTCTACGACGGCGACTCGATCGAGAACCCCGGGGCGGTGGCACTGTCCCTGCCGGCCGCGGGCGAGGTGGTGCACTCCCCCAGCGTGCGCTGCCGGGAGACGGCGGCCGCGCTGGGCCTCGACGCCTCGGCGGAGCCCGAGCTGTCGGGCCTGGACGCGGGCCGTTGGCGGGGCCGGACGCTGGAGGAGCTCGGCGCCGCCGAACCCGACGCGCTGCTCCGGTGGCTGACCGACCCGGAAGCCGCGCCGCACGGGGGCGAGTCGGTACGGGAGTTGTGCGGGCGGGTCACCGGGTGGCTGGACCGGACGGGCCTGACCATCGGCAGGACGATCGCCGTGGTGGAGCCGGAGGTGGTGCGGGCCATGGTGCTGCACGTGCTGGGGGCGCCCGAGGCCGCGTTCTGGCGCGTGGACACCCCGCCGCTGTCGGCGACGGAGATCACGGGCGGGCCCGGCCGCTGGAACCTGCGGCTCGGCCAGGTCGGCGGGTAACCCCGGCGGGGCGCCGGAAATGCGGTGGAGCGGTGTGCCGCGTCCTGCCTAGGGTCGCGCCATGACCACCCGCATCTTCCGCGTCACCGTCCGCGGCGTCTTCGACGGCCTCGGTGCCGCACAGCGCGCCGAACTGCTCTCCCGGGCCGCCGAGCACGACGTGCTGCGCGCGGCCTTCACCCCCGAGGGCCACCTCAGTTACGACATCGCCGCCCGCCCCGCCTTCACCTTCCGCTTCCAGGACAGCGGGGAGGAAGAGGAGGACATCCTGGAGGCGACCGAGCGCGCCGAGGAGGCGGCCAGGGCGTGGCTGACCGAGCGCGGCTACGGCTACAAGAACCTCAGGTCCAGCGCGGAGGACCTCTCCCAGGCGCCCCTCGGCAAGCGGCAGCGCAGGGCGGCCGCGCAGCAGCAGGGCTGACGGCTCACGGAAACGGCCACGGCGGCCTGAAGTCGCCGTGGTTCAGGTCACGTCGGGTTGTGGCCGGATTGTGGGGACCCTGTGTCGCGGGCATGGCATGCTCGGGGCCGCACCGGGTTACCGACCAGTTCTACCCGTCGGTAACCACGGGTGCCTCTTCGCCACCCCCACCCTCAGGACCGACCTTGCGCAGACGCACGAGGCCAGGGCATGCCCTCATGCCCGCCTTCGCCGTGACCGCCCTTCTCCTCGCCGTCGGCTGTTCCTCGCCGCAGCACCAGACCTCCACCGGCGGCGACTCCCGGGAGACCGCCCGGGTCTCCGACGGCGCCACCGCCGCCGCCCGCACGGACGGCCGGGCACTCGCCATCGCCGCCGCACCCGCCGCCACCGCGACCACGGCCGCCGGCTCGGCGGGTACGAACCGGCCGGCCCACCGCACCACGCTCACCGTCAGCTCGTACGACGGCAAGACCCGACGTGCCGTCATATCGAGCGTCGCGAAAGGGAATTCGGCGGGAACGGGGAGTCCGACTGCCCCGGCCGTCTCCTCCAGCCCCACGCCATCGACCTCCGCCTCGACCTCCGCCTCGACCTCCGCCTCGGCCCCCGCCCGGCGGGCCGCCGTCGGTGACGTCATCGCCAGTACCCCCGCGCCCGGCGCCCCGGACGGGCTGCTCGCCAAGGTGACCAAGGTGCTCGGCGAGACCGGCGCGGGCACCGAGGTGCAGACCGAGCCCGCCACCCTCGACACCCTCCTCGGCGACGACACCGCCAAGGGCACCGTGCCCGTCGACCCGGCCGCCTTCGACGTCGACAAGCTGCTGCCCGACGTCAAGGTGTCCTGGTCCCGGTCCGGTGATGTGCACGTCGGTCCCGAGGGCGCCACCGTGCCGCTCGGCAGCCTCCGGCTGGACGTCAGCACCGAGGTACCGGCCGCCCAGGGCGCCCCGGCGTCCGCCGCGGCCTCGGTCTCCGGCTTCGTCCAGGTCGCGCCGCAGGTCGACTTCGCCTACGGCGGCGCGGGCACCGGCACCGCGCCCGGCTCCGCCTACCTCGGCGTCTTTGGCGACTGGGACTCCGGCTGGGCGGTCAGGGGGCGGGCGGCGGCCACGGCCACCCCGCTGCGCATCCCGTTCGCCAAGCTGCACGCCGACCCGGTCCTCCAGGTCGGCGTGGTCCCCGTCGTCGTCAACCTCGACCTGACCTGCTACCTCCAGGTGAGCGGCGACGGAAAGATCTCCGTCGACGTGGAGCAGAACCTGAAGGGCGACTTCAAGGCGGGCGGCACCTTCGGCGCGGCCCAGGGCTGGACGCCGGTCAGCAGCTCGACCATGACGAGCACGCCGGTGCGCACCTCGGTGACCACCGCGGGCAGCGTCAGGACCACGCTCGGCGCCGAGGCCTCCGTCGGCCTCTACGGGAGCGTCGGCGTCACCGCCGACCTGGCGCCGTACCTGCGCGGCGAGGCGACCGGCACGGTCACCGCCACCTCCGCCACCCCGGGCGCGGACGTCCAGGGCGCCTGGAACCTGTACGGCGGTGTCGACCTCTCCGGCACCCTCCGTCTCCAGCTGTCGGTCTTCGGCACACCGGTGCTGGAACGGGGCATCCCGCTGGGCGCCCTGCACCGCGAGTGGAAGCTGGCGGGCGGCAGCCTCTGACCCCGGGTCAGGCCGCGCCGCCCGGTATCCAGCCCTGGCCGCGCAGCACCGCCGAGACGTCCGGTGCCCGGTAGTGCTCGCCCTTGAGCACCTTGCCGTCGGCCCGGCGGGCCACCTGCCCGTCGGGCCCCAGCTTGCTCATGTTGGACCGGTGGATCTCGGCGAGCACCGCGTCGAGGTCGATCCCGTGCACCAGCGCGGTGCCGTACGCCACGTAGACCACGTCCGCCAGTTCGTGTGCGAGCCGGTCGAGGGGCCCGGCCACCGCGACCTCGGCGACCTCCGCGGCCTCCTCGGCGAGCAGTTCCCCCCGGTGCGCGGCCAGTTCGGGTGACACCTCGGTCGGCGTGGTGCGGGCGTCCAGGCCGAAGGCGTGGTGGAACTCCCGGACGAGGCGGGCGGGGGAGGTACCGGTCGGGGCACCGGGGACGGAACTGGTCATGCGAACGACTCTAGCCGCCGCCACTGACAGTCCGGGGCCGCCGCCCTGCCCCCCGGCCCTGGTCAGGACCGTGCCCTGCTGGCAGGATCGCGCGCATGCCCAAGGTCTTCCCCCGTATCGGCAGGCGTCGCGCGCTCCAGGGCGCGGCCGCCTGTTTCGTCGCGTCCGGCCTGCTGCTGTGGTGGCTGCTGCCGCTGGGCGAGAAGCCGCCGACCGGGACGATCACCTTCAGCACCGGGACGCTGCGCGGCGTCTACCAGGAGTACGGCGAACGGCTGCGCACCGAGCTGGCCAAGGACATGCCGGGGCTGAAGGTGAAGCTGGTGCAGAGCAACGGGTCGTACGAGAACGTGCAGCGGGTGGCGACCGGCCGGGCCGACTTCACCATCGCGGCGGCCGACGCGGTGGAGACGTACGAACTGAACGGCGGGCAGGGCGCCGGAAAGCTGCGCGGGGTGGCCCGGCTCTACGACGACTACGTCCAGCTCGTCGTGCCCAGCGACTCGGGGATCACCAGCGTCGCGCAGCTGCGGCACAAGCGGGTGGCGATAGGGCTGCCCGACTCGGGGGTCCGGCTGATCGCCACCCGGGTGCTCAGGGCCGCCGGGGTGGACCCGGCGAAGGACATCACACCGGTGTCCGAGGGCATAGACACCGGCCCGGACCAGCTGCGGCGGGACCGGATCGACGCGTTCTTCTGGTCGGGCGGGCTGCCGACCAAGGGGCTGCTGGACCTGGCCAAGAAGTTCAGCTTCACGTTCGTGCCGATCGGCGGGAGCCTCGTCACCAAGCTGCACACCGAGGGCGAGGCCGCGCTCTACTACCGGGCGACCAACATGCCGGAGTCGGCGTACCCGTCGGTGCAGCAGGGCACGGCGGTGCCCACGATCGCCGTGTCCAACGTCCTCATGACCCGCAAGGACGTGGACCCGCGTCTCACCGAATGGGTGACCCGCACGGTCATCAAGAGCCGCGACGACATCGGCAACCACGTCCACTCGGCCCAGCTGGTGGATTTGCGCACGGCAATCTACACGGACCCGCTACCGCTACAGGAAGGGGCCAGGCGGTACTATCGCTCGGTGAAGCCATGACTGTGCAGCGCCCCTGATTGCAGCGCCCCGTCAGGGGCGCGGGGAACTGCGCGACAAGCCCCCACCGGCCCGCACCCGACCCACAACCGCACCCACCCCTCCGTCACCCACTCCGCGGCACCGAAACCGTCACCCGCAACCCCCGCGGCTCACTGTGCTCGTACGACAGCGACCCCCCGCCCGTCGCCAGCAACGCCCGGGTGATCGACAGCCCCAGCCCCGACCCCTTCACGTTCTGATGCCGCCCGCTCCGCCAGAACCGGTCCCCCACCCGCGCGAGTTCCTCGTCGGTCAGTCCCGGCCCCGTGTCGGTCACCACGACCGTCGACACGTCACCGGCGGCCGTGACGGTCACGGTCACCGTGCCCCCCTCCGGTGAGAACTTCACCGCGTTGTCGATCACCGCGTCCAGCGCGCTGGACAGCGTGACCGGGTCGGCCCACCCGGTGGTCGGCGTGCAGTCCCCCGTCAGCCGGACCCCCTTCGCCGCGGCGGCCGGTGCCCACGCGGCGATCCGCTCCTCGGCCAGCCGCCCGATGTCGGTCAGCATCAGCTCCGCCTCGGCGTGCTCGGCCAGCGCCAGGTCGAGCAGGTCGTCCAGGACCTGCGCGAGCCGCTTGCCCTCGGTGCGGACCGAGGCGATCTCCTCGTTGTCCTCGGGGAGTTCGAGGGCGAGCAGTTCGATGCGCAGCAGCAGCGCGGAGAGGGGGTTGCGCAGCTGGTGGGAGGCGTCGGCGACGAAGGCCCGCTGCTGCTCCAGCACGTCCTCGACGTTGTCCGCCATCTCGTTGAACGCCCGGGCGAGCCGCCTGAGTTCCGGCGGACCGCCGGCCGCCGCGACCCGGGACTTGAGCCGGCCGCTGGCGATCGCGTGCGTGGTGGCGTCGAGGACCCGTACCGGCCGGAGCACCCACCCGGTCAGCCGGAGCGCCGCGCCGACGGCGAGCAGCATCGCCGCGCTCTCGCCGGCGCCGATGAGCAGCCACTCGCGCAGGGTGCGGGAGCGCATCGGGCCGGTGGGCGAGTCGGTGACCACCACGGCGACGACGTCTCCGTCCCTGATCACCGGCGAGGCCACGACCAGCCGGCTGCGCTGCCAGGGCCACACCTGCTCGGGGTCGTGGCTGCGGCGGCTGAGCAGGGCCTCGTCGAAGGCCTCCCGGACCTCGCCGGCCGTCGGGAGCACCCAGTCGTCGGGCGCGTTGGCCATGGAGGAGGCGTTGCGGTAGAAGACACCCGCGCGGATGCCGTAGACGCCGTAGTAGCTGGCCAGTTCGCGGCGGAGGGTCTCCAGGCGGTCGTCCGTGCGCGTGGGGCGCGCGGTGGTGGGCGTGTCGGTCACGAACTGGGCGAGGGCCGCGAACCGCGCGGTGTCGTCGATGCGGTCGACGACGACCTTCTGCTGCTGCGCGTAGGCCGTGCTGACGGCGAGTGGCACGCCGAGCGCGAGCAGCACGGCCGCCATCAGGACGATGAGCAGCGGAAGGAGACGTGTGCGCACCCGTCCCCGCTACGCGGCCGGGGCGACGAGCCGGTAGCCGACGCCGCGTACGGTCTCGATGAGCGCGGGCAGGCGCAGCTTGGCGCGCAGGGAGGCGACATGCACCTCAAGGGTGCGGCCGGTCCCCTCCCAGCTGGTGCGCCAGACCTCGCTGATGATCTGTTCCCGGCGGAAGACCACGCCGGGCCGCTGGGCGAGCAGCGCCAGCAGGTCGAACTCCTTGCGGGTGAGCTGGACGACCTTGCCGTCCACGCTGACCTGACGGGTGGGCAGTTCGATGCGGACGGGGCCGAGCAGCAGCGCGCTGTCGCCGGCCGGGCCGTCCTCGTGGTGGGTGCGCCGGCTGACGGCGTGGATCCGGGCGAGCAGTTCCCCGGTGTCGTACGGCTTCACCACGTAGTCGTCGGCGCCGAGGTTGAGGCCGTGGATGCGGGAGCGGACGTCGGAGCGGGCCGTCACCATGATCACCGGGGTGCTGGTGCGCTTGCGGATCTTGCCGCAGACCTCGTAGCCGTCCTGGTCGGGCAGGCCGAGGTCGAGGAGGACGACGTCATAGCCGTCGCTGTCGGGGACGAGGGCCCGGAGGGCCTCCTCGCCGCTGCGGGCGTGGGTGACGGAGAACCCGTGCCGGGCCAGGACCGCGGAGAGTGCGGCGGCGACGTGGTTGTCGTCCTCGACGAGCAGCAGTCTCATTCCGGCCCCCTCCGGTTCAGCGGTCGTACGGTCGTGGTTCGTCGTCGGCTTGTCTGCGGAAAACCCGCGCATTGTAGAAAACGCGCGCACGCGCGTGTGCACAGGGCAGTCACGCTGATGGACGCGGACGGCGTCAAGTGGGTTCCGCCGACGCGCGGTTTCCGTTACCCGGCCGATACGCGGACAGCCGGCGGCGCTACGACATGTGTCCGGCTGCTATCGGATCGTGATGCTCAGATCTCGCTCAGATGTGATGACGCTGGTCATCTGCGAAAACTAAATTCCTCCGCAACCGAGGAGGACGGAGCCCGAAAGCGATGACCGAAGTATCGGTGGCCAAGGAGGACTTGGCCGCGATCGACGAACTGGTCGCCCTGAAGAGCGTCAACAAGCACTTCGGCGCCCTGCACGTGCTCCAGGACATCGACCTGACGATCGCCCGCGGCGAGGTCGTCGTGGTGATCGGACCCTCCGGGTCCGGCAAGTCCACCCTGTGCCGCACCATCAACCGCCTGGAGACCATCGACTCCGGCACGATCACGATCGACGGCAGGGCGCTGCCCCAGGAGGGCAAGGAGCTGGCCCGGCTGCGCGCCGACGTCGGCATGGTCTTCCAGTCCTTCAACCTCTTCGCGCACAAGACGGTGCTCGAGAACGTGATGCTCGGGCAGGTCAAGGTCCGCAAGGCGGACAAGAAGCAGGCCGAGGAGAAGGCCCGTGCCCTGCTCGACCGGGTCGGCGTGGGCAGCCAGGCCGACAAGTACCCCGCACAGCTCTCCGGCGGCCAGCAGCAGCGTGTCGCCATCGCGCGGGCGCTGGCGATGGACCCGAAGGTGATGCTCTTCGACGAGCCGACCTCGGCCCTCGACCCCGAGATGATCAACGAGGTCCTGGAGGTCATGCAGCAGCTGGCCAGGGACGGCATGACGATGATCGTCGTCACCCATGAGATGGGCTTCGCGCGCTCGGCCGCGAACCGGGTGGTCTTCATGGCCGACGGCCGGATCGTCGAACAGGCCACGCCGGACCAGTTCTTCAGCAACCCGAGCAGCGACCGGGCCAAGGACTTCCTGTCGAAGATCCTGCACCACTGATCCGCTGATCCGCTGATCCGCACGGCGATCCGCGTCACGTCACCCGTCCCGCACGGACCTCGTCTTTCCCCACGCAAAGGATGTTCATCATGCAGCTCCGCAAGGTCACCGCCGCCTCTGCCGCCGTGCTCGCGCTCGCCCTGTCCGCCACGGCGTGCGGCAGCGGCGACAAGGACGACAGCGGTTCCTCGGGCGGCGGCAAGATCAAGGTCGGCATCAAGTTCGACCAGCCCGGCCTCGGCCTCCAGGAGCCCGACGGTTCCTTCTCGGGCTTCGACGTGGACGTGGCCACCTATGTCGCGGGACAGCTCGGTTACAAGCCGAACCAGATCGAGTTCGTGCAGACCAAGAGCGCCGACCGGGAGAACGCCCTCGCGCGCGGTGACGTGAAGTTCATCGCGGCCACCTACTCGATCACCGACGAGCGCAAGGCGAAGGTCGACTTCGCCGGCCCGTATCTGCTGGCCCACCAGGACCTGCTGGTCAAGAAGGACTCGACCATCGCCAAGGGCGCGGACCTCAACGGCAAGAAGCTGTGTTCCGTGACGGGTTCGACCTCGGCGCAGAACATCCAGCAGACGATCGCCCCGAAGGCCAACCTCAAGGAGGTCAGCACCTATTCGGAGTGCATCGCCGGCCTCCAGAGCGGCTCCGTCGACGCGGTGACCACGGACGACTCGATCCTCGCGGGCTTCGCCGCACAGGACAAGTACAAGGGCCAGTTCAAGCTCGCCGGCCTGAAGCTGAGCAACGAGAACTACGGCATCGGCGTCAAGAAGGGCGACACCGCGACCGCCGACAAGATCAACACGGCGCTGGAGAAGATGGTCAGCGACGGATCCTGGCAGAAGGCCGTCGACAAGAACTTCGGCCCGGCGAACTACAAGAACGAGCCGGCCCCGAAGATCGGCGTGATCGTCAAGTAAGGCATCAGGTAAGGCGGAACCCGCGCGTATCGCACGCAGCGGGGAATCCCGCCGACGCAGGAATCCGGCAGGTTCACCCACGGTTCCTCGGGCGCGCCGCCCGTCACCGCTTCCCCGGCGGCGGCGCGCCATGCCCTTCACGTACGCCACACACCCGGAAGCGCGGGAAATCGTGTTCGACTTTCTTCAAGGCTACGACGTCCTAGGGGCGTTCTGGACGACGGTGAAACTGGCCGTCTTCTCCGCCGTCGGCTCCCTGGTCTGGGGCACCCTGCTGGCCGCGATGCGGGTCAGCCCGGTCCCGCTGATGCGCGGATTCGGCACCGCCTACGTCAACATCGTCCGGAACATCCCCCTGACGGTCATCATCATCTTCACCTCGCTCGGTCTCGCCGACATCTTCGGCGTGACGCTCGGTGCCTCCGACTTCAAGGTGCAGGGCTTCCGCCTCGCGATACTCGGCCTGACCGCCTACACCGCGGCCTTCATCTGCGAGGCGATCCGCTCTGGCATCAACACCGTGCCCGTCGGACAGGCCGAGGCGGCCCGCGCGATCGGGCTGAACTTCTCGCAGACCCTCCGGCTGATCGTGCTGCCGCAGGCCTTCCGCGCGGTGATCGGCCCGCTGGCCAACGTCCTGATCGCGCTGACCAAGAACACCACGGTGGCGGCCGCGATCAGCGTCGCCGAGGCCGCCGCCCTGATGAAGACGATGATCGAGAACGAGGCCCAGACGCTGGCCATCGGCGCGGTCTTCGCCTTCGGCTTCGTGGTCCTGACCCTCCCGACCGGCCTGTTCCTGGGCTGGCTCGCCAAGCGCCTGGCGGTGAAGCGATGAGCTCCGTCCTGTACGACACCCCAGGGCCCCGCGCCAAGCGGCGCAACCTGCTGCTCTCCGTCGTCTTCTTCCTGCTCCTCGCCCTGCTGGCCTGGTGGGTCTGGCAGAAGCTGGACGACAAGGGCCAGCTGAAGTGGGACCTGTGGCAGCCGTTCACCACCTCGGAGGCGTGGACCACGTATCTGCTGCCGGGCCTCGGCAACACCCTCAAGGCCGCGGCCCTCGCCATGGTGATCGCCCTTCCGCTGGGCGCGGTCTTCGGCATAGCCCGGATGTCCGACCACGCCTGGGTGCGGATCTCGGCGGGCTGGGTCGTGGAGTTCTTCCGCTCGATCCCGGTCCTGCTGCTGATGCTGTTCGCCCAGGAGTTCTACGTCCGTTCCACCGACGTCGGCAGCGACGAACGGCCGCTGTACGCGGTCGTCACCGGCCTGGTGCTCTACAACGCCTCGGTGCTCGCCGAGGTGGTACGGGCCGGCGTCCTCGCGCTTCCCAAGGGGCAGACGGAGGCGGCGTACGCCATCGGGCTGCGCAAGGGGCAGACGATGACCGGCATCCTGCTGCCGCAGGCGGTCACCGTGATGCTGCCGGCCATCGTCAGCCAGCTCGTGGTGGTCGTGAAGGACACCGCGCTGGGCGGTGTGATGCTGCAGTTCACGGAGCTGCTCACGGCACGCGGCACGCTGGCCGCCAACTACGCCAACGTCATCCCCAGCTTCGTCGTCGTCGCGGTCGTCTTCATCCTGCTGAACCTCGCGCTCACCACGTTCGCGTCCTGGCTGGAGCGCCGGCTGCGGCGCAGCAAGCGGGGCACGGGCGCGGTCCTCGGCGCCGAGGACGTCCAGGACCTGAACGCGGCCGAGGTGGCCGGTGCCTTCGGCTCGGGAGCGTCCGCCTGACCCGGAGTCAACCCTCGCACCAGGTAGGGAGGCGGCGGCCGCACGGTCGCCGCCTCCGCCGCGTTCCGGCGGCCTGACGGACTCCGCGCGCCCGCCATGCTGACGTGTCCCCGGGTGCGCCGCTTGACCGGGTGGCGCCCAGTCTGTTGCATACGTTCTGTGATCGTGCACCCTGCTCCACCCACCTGTTCACCCATCTCCGCCGGGACTTGCGTACGGGCAGGGGGCGCCGCGCCGTGGACCCGGTGATCATCGTCGGAGCGGGGCCCGTCGGGCTCACGCTCGCCCTGGCACTGGCCCGCCAGGAGGTGCCGTCCGTCGTCCTGGACGAGGGCCCGGGCAAGGACGAGCCGCGCCCCGCGCGCACGGTGGTGCTCCGCGAGGACACCGCCGCCCTGGTGACGCGCCTGTCCGGCGCCCCGCTGGACGACCTGGGCGCCCGCTGGACCGGCTGGCGGTCGATGCGGCGCCGGCAGGTGATGCGCGAGGTCGTCTTCGACGACGCCGGCGAGCCGCCCCCGCTGCACATCGCACAGCACGTGCTGACCAACGCCCTGCGCGCCGCGATCGCCGACGAACCGCTGGTCAGGCTCGTCAGCGACAGCCGCCTTGACACCGTCGAACAGGAGCGCTCCGGAGTCACCGCGCACACCCGGGGCCCCAAGGCCACCTGGTGGCGCGGCAGCTACCTGGTGGGCTGCGACGGCCCCCGCTCGACCGTGCGCAAGCTCCTGGACATCCGCTTCCCGGGCCGTACGGCGGTGGAACGGCACGCGGTCGCCGCACTGCGCACGGAACTTCCGTGGCCGGGTCGGGCGTTGCTCCATCGGACACCGCCGTGGCGGATGTCCGGGCCCTCGGCCGGGGAGGTGACCGCCCGCCCCCTCCCGGACGGCGTGTGGCGCCTGGACTGGCTGCTGCCGCCCGGCAAGGACCTGGTCACGCCCGAGCTGCTCGTGACCCGGATCCGCGAGACCCTGGCGGGCTGGACGGACGGCACCACCCCGCCGTACGAGCTGCTCGACACCGGAGTCCACACCGTGCACCACCGCCTCGCCCGCCGGTGGCGGGTGGGCCGGGTGTTCGTCGCCGGGGACGCGGCGCACCTGCTCGGCGCGCTCGGGACGCACGGCCTCGACGAGGGGCTGCGGGACGTCGACAACCTCGCCTGGAAGCTGGCACCGGCCTGGCACCACGGCCCGCACGAGGCGCTCCTTGACAGCTACCAGACCGAGCGGCGCGCGGTGGTCGCCGGCCGGCTGCGCGCCGCCGACCAGGTGCTGCCGGTGCTGCGCGGCGGTGGCGGGCTGCGCGGGTTCGTGCCCGGCGCGTCCCGGGGGCACGACACGCTCCTCACGGACGGTCACCTGGGGCACGGCTCGCTCGGTGCGCCGGGGGCGTACGCCGACTCGCCCCTCGCACCCCGGCACCTGGAGCACGAGATCCCGGTCGACACCCCGCCGGGGGCACCGGTCACCGATGTCCGGGTCACCGCGGAGGACGGCACCTTCGTACAGCTCCGCTCACGGCTCGGCCGCTGCGCGCTGCTCGTCGTCCTCATCGCGCCCGGTACGGGCGTATGGGACCGCAAGCACTGGGTCTCCGCCGGGATCATGCCCCGGCTCGCGGCGGCCGTGACCGCGCTGCCGCACCCCGCCGAACTGCTGGTCGCCGAGGCCTACCCCGGCGCACCGGCGCACACCGTGCTGCTCGTGCGCCCCGACGGCCATCTGGTCACCGCTCTCAACGGGGTCCGCCCGGCCGACCTGTACGCGGCGGCCGAGGCGACGCTGGGCGGCAAGGACCAGGAGACGACCGAGCAGACGGAGCAGAGGGCGGAGGCGGAGGCGGAGGCCGGTTCCCCCGCACGGTGACCGAGCTGTCCACATTCTGACGGTGAGTTGACCGGCCCGCACCGGCGTGGTGTACTCCGCATCGTGAACGACACCACTGTGCGCCTGTGGCGGAAGGTCCATGTGGACCTGGTCCGCTATGCGGGCTGCGTGTGTCTTCCGTCCTGCTGATTTCGCATTCCTCTTCTCTCCGGGCGCCGTCTGCGCCCGCTTCTGCGAACCCTCATCAGGATCGGTGCACGTGTCTGCCTCCCTCTCTTCGTCCTCCGTTTCCCCGTCCGCCGCTGCGCCCGGCGCCACGCCCACCCAGGCGGACCTCCTCGACTTCGTCCGGCGTACGGCCGCCGACGCCGAGCTGATCGCCTCGCTCCCGCTCGACCCCGAGGGCCGCACCTGGGTACGGCTCGACGGCCCCGCCGGCAGCGAGGCCTGGCTGATCGGCTGGCCGCCCGGCTCCGGCACCGGCTGGCACGACCACGCCGAGTCGGTCGGCGCCTTCCTCACCGCCACCGGCGAGCTGAAGGAGTACTCACTGGCCACCCGTCTGCCCACCGACGGCTGGAAGACCCTGGAACTCTCCGAGGGCGTCGACCGCGAGCGCCGGCTGCCGGCCGGGAAGGGCAGGTCCTTCGGCCGCGATCACGTCCACGTGGTGCTCAACGAGTCCGCCGAGCACCACGCGGTCTCCGTCCACGCCTACTACCCGCCGCTGCCGCGGATCCGCCGCTACAGCCGCACCGGGCAGGTGCTGCGCCTGGAGCAGGTCGAGCGCCCGGAGGACTGGCAGTGAGCGGCGCGGAACCGGTGGAGCCGCGCCCGGTGGGCATCGACGAGCTGCTGGAGCGGGTGCGCGCGGGCTACCGGCGCATCGAGGCGCAGGAGGCGTACGACGCGGCGCAGGCCGACGAGGCCCTGCTCGTCGACATCCGGTACGCGGCACTGCGCGAGCGGGACGGGGTGATACCCGGTGCCCTCGTCATAGAGCGCAACGAACTGGAGTGGCGGCTGGATCCCCAGGGCAGCCACAAGACCCCCGAGGCCACCGGCCATGACCTCCAGGTGGTCGTGATCTGCAACGAGGGCTACGCCTCCAGCCTGGCCGCCGCCTCCCTGCACCAGCTGGGCCTGCACCGGGCGACGGACCTGGTCGGCGGCTTCCAGGCGTGGAAGGCGGCGGGCCTGCCGGTCACGCCCTGAGGCGAAGGCCCTGCCTGTCGCCTGTCCGGCGGTTTCGCCGTCCGTGGGCCTAGTCGTCCGTGGGGCAGTACACCGGGGCGATGTCCGCGTCGTCCTTGGTGACCAGCTTGATCCGCACCTTGGCGATCTTGTCCACCTTCTCGTCACGCAGCAGAGCGATGGTGTTCTCCACGGCCAACTGCCCCATGTCGGCAGCCGAGTTGGAGACCGTCGCGGCGAACCGCCCGTCCTTGAGGGCCGCCAGCCCCTCGTCCGTGCCGTTGACGGTGACGATCTTCACGCCCGTGGCCCCGGCCGCGTCGAACGCCTTGCGCACGCCGAAGGCCATCTCCTCGTTGGCGACGAACGCGTAGTCCAGGTCGGGATGCGCCTTGATCATGCCGGCGGCGACGCTCTTCGCCCTGGCCGCGTCGAACATGCCCGGCTGGTCGGCGACCACCTTCGCGTTGGCCGGCAGCGCCTTGGTGAAGCCGCCGACGAGCAGGTCGGAGGCGGCGCCGGGCGCCCCGGCGACCACCCCGACCCGCACCTGCCGTCCGGCCGCGGCGTCGGCGACCCACTCGGCGTCCAGCTCGCCCACCTCCTTCAGGTCCACCACGACCGCCCCGAGGATGTCGGAGGGGTCGGCGTCGACCGAGGTCAGGAAGACGGGGATGTGCGCGCTCCGGGCCTTCGCGATGTCCTTCTCCAGGGCGTCGGTGCTGACCGTCTGGATGATGATCACGCCCACCTTGCGCGCGATCATGTCCTCGATGTTGGACAGCTCCCGTGCCGCGTCCTGATGCGAGTCGACCGTGATGATCTTGGCGAAGTTGTCCTTGGCCGTCCGCACCACGGCCCGCTGCAGACAGGTGTGGAACTGGGTGGACCCTCCGTTCACGAACCCGATCACCAGCGGGCCGTCGTCGCCGCTCGCCGGGGTCGACTCGAACCCGCAGCCGCCCAGCCCCAGCCCGGCCACAAGCCCGAACACGGCCAGGGCGCTTCGGGTGCGAGCAGTTCCGGGCATGGCGGGGCCGCCTTTCGGGCGCGCGAACTCGCCGGCGCATCAGGGGAGTTGCCGACGTACGGAGGTCCCGGCGGGTGGCGGGACCGGGCGAAGCTACCGCCACCCCAAACAGAACGAACCCGCCTGCGCGCGCACGCTAAGAGTGCGCACGCCGTAGCCACCGCCGGGGACGCGGACCCGGTCCTTCGAAGGTCGGGGACTTTCAAAAAGCGTGCCGGCCCCGCTCGTCCCGGCAGACCCTCGTCGAAGCCACATCCGAATCGCGGCAAGGGTGACCATGAAGCTTCTGCTTACCGACTCCGGCGTCAGGAATGCGAGCATTCTGGCGGCGCTGGTCGACCTCCTGGGCAAACCGATCGCCGAGGCCGACGCCCTCTGCATCCCCACCGCGGGGTACGGGGGCCCGTTCGGGGATCCGGGCGGGCCATGGCGTTTCATCAGCGGGCGGTCCCCCAGTCCCATGACCGAGCTGGGGTGGAAGTCGGTGGGCGTGCTGGAGCTCACCGCGCTGCCCGGCATCGACAAGGAACGCTGGGTCTCCTGGGTCCGGGAGGCAGACGCCCTGCTGGTGAACGGCGGCGACGCGCTGTACCTGTGCCACTGGATGCGGGAGTCCGGACTGGCCGACCTCTTCCCGTCGCTGCGCGACACGGTCTATGTGGGGCTCAGTGCCGGGAGCATGGTGCTGACTCCCCGCATCGGGGAGCACTTCGTCGGCTGGAAGCCGCCCACCGGTGACGACAGCACGCTGGGAGTCGTCGATTTCTCCGTCTTCCCCCACCTCGACAGCCCGGACTGCCCGGAGAACACCATGGCCGAGGCGGAACGGTGGGCCGCCGGGACAAGGGGTCCGGCGTACGCCATCGACGCTCAGACCGCCATCAAGGTGACCGACGGCGACGTCGAGGTCGTCTCCGAGGGCCACTGGAAGCTGTTCAACCCGGCATCATGAACGCCGACGATCTCGCCGTCCTCGAACTCGAGCCACTGCCCCACACGCTCCGAGGCTGTCGCCCCGTCAGAAGCCCCCGTCCTCCAGGAACTCCGTGTCCTCGCCCTCCTCCTCCAGGGCTCGCCGGACGACCCGGAGGGCCATGCCCTCGGCGTACCCCTTGCGGGCGAGCATGCCGGCGAGACGGCGGATGCGCTTGTCGCGGTCGAGGCCCCGGGTGGAGCGGAGCTTGCGGGCGACGAGTTCGCGGGCCGTGTCCTCCTCCTGCTCGGAGTCGAGCTGGGCGACGGCCTCGTCGATGAGCGCCGGCTCGACGCCCTTGGTGCGCAGTTCCTGGACGAGTGCGCGCCGGGCCAGTCCCCGGCCGTGGTGCCGGGACTCCACCCAGGCGTCCGCGAACGCGCTGTCGTTGATCAGTCCGACCTCCTCGAACCGCGACAGCACCTCCTCGGCGACGTGTTCCGGGATCTCCCGCTTGTGCAGGGCGTCCGCGAGCTGTTTCCGGGTGCGCGGGGTCCCGGTGAGCAGGCGCAGACAGATCGCCCGCGCCCGCTCAGCCGGGTCCGCTGGAGGTTCCCCCCGCTCGGCCCTCGACGAGGAGGAGGAACCCCCGTCCTCACCGGACGGCTCTCCGAAGCCACGCCGACGGCGCGTCCCGGGCTTCCGCGAGCCACGGCCGGGTGACCCGTGCCCGCGGGGGCCGCCCGGGCCGTCGTACGAACCGTCGTCGTACGAACCGCCGTCCCGGTACGTGCCGCCCTCGTCTGTGCCGCCCCCGTAGTTGCCACCGCCCGTGCCGTAGGCCTCGTCGCCGTCCCCTGCGGAGCCCGGGTCGCCCCCGGTGCCCCTCCCCCGTGGGGCACCGGGGGACGTGTACTCGTGGTCGGCCCAGTCGGTTCGTCGTGTCACGGCGTCAGCTCTTGGCGGTCGCAGCCTTGGGCTTGGTGACCTTGGCGGCGGCCGGGGCGGGCACCGTCTTCGCCGCGTCGTCCGTGGCCGCGGTGGTGACCGCCGCGTCCGCGCCCGGCTCGGCGGCGGGCTGCTCCGGACGGACGCCGACGCCCAGCTTCTCCTTGATCTTCTTCTCGATCTCGTTGGCCAGGTCGGGGTTGTCCTTGAGGAAGTTGCGCGCGTTCTCCTTGCCCTGGCCGAGCTGGTCGCCCTCGTACGTGTACCAGGCGCCGGCCTTGCGGACGAAGCCGTTCTCCACGCCCATGTCGATCAGGCCGCCCTCGCGGCTGATGCCATGGCCGTAGAGGATGTCGAACTCGGCCTGCTTGAAGGGCGGTGCGACCTTGTTCTTGACGACCTTGACCCGGGTGCGGTTGCCGACCGCCTCGGTGCCGTCCTTCAGGGTCTCGATGCGGCGGATGTCGAGTCGCACCGAGGCGTAGAACTTCAGCGCGCGGCCACCGGTCGTGGTCTCCGGGGAGCCGAACATCACGCCGATCTTCTCGCGGAGCTGGTTGATGAAGATCGCGGTGGTCTTGGACTGGTTGAGCGCGCTGGTGATCTTCCGCAGCGCCTGGCTCATCAGGCGGGCCTGGAGACCGACGTGGCTGTCGCCCATCTCGCCCTCGATCTCCGCGCGCGGCACGAGCGCGGCGACGGAGTCGATGACGATGAGGTCGAGGGCGCCGGAGCGGACCAGCATGTCCACGATCTCCAGGGCCTGCTCGCCGTTGTCCGGCTGGGAGAGGATCAGGTTGTCGATGTCGACGCCGAGCTTCTGCGCGTACTCGGGGTCGAGGGCGTGCTCCGCGTCCACGAACGCGACCTGGCCGCCCGCCTTCTGTGCGTTGGCCACGGCGTGCAGGGTCAGGGTCGTCTTGCCGGAGGACTCCGGTCCGTAGATCTCCACGACCCGGCCGCGCGGCAGGCCACCGACGCCCAGGGCGACGTCGAGCGCGGTCGACCCGGTCGAAATGACCTCGATGGGCTCCTTCGTCCGGTCGCCCATGCGCATGACCGCGCCCTTGCCGAATTGCCGTTCAATCTGTGCGAGCGCGGCGTCGAGCGCCTTCTCGCGGTCGGTTCCTGCCATGGGTTCCACCCGGTTTGCTTGAGTCGATCGCTTCACGTCAAAGACGCTAACGCCTGCCACTGACAATGCGCCCCGACGCCGGTTCGGCCTGTGGACAACTCGGGGACTTCTCCACCGAAAACGTGTCGAACTGCCGCTGGAATCCCCACCGGGAGCCTCACCGGAACCTCCATGAGAATGGATGTTCGATTTTCGTGTCAAGCGCACCACGCGGTACTCCCGCCACTTCCCCACAGGGTGCTCACCCACCGCTTGAGACACGGAGACGGGGCGCGGGGCGCACGCATGGCGCGCGAGGCAAGGACGGGCGACGCTCCGGAATCGGGCGTACGCGGCACACGGGCGGGAGCGCGCGGCGGGCCGGGGGCGGCAGCGGAACACCGGACCGCGGCGCGGGGATCCGCACCACCCGGCGGGGCGTTCACCCGATCGTGAGTTTCCGCATGCCCGCGCCCGTCGTGCCGCGATGCTCGAAGAGGCGGCCGGGGAGCGGCGCCGCCCTGTGTGCCGTGGGTGGGAGAGCGCATGACACGTGAGACGGGACGACGCGGTCTGGACGAGCAGGCCGTGCTGCTGGCGGCGGGGCTGGCCGATCTGGCGGTGAGCACGGTGGGCACCGCCTTCGGGACGTTACGGGGGCTGCTGCGGCGCTCGGACGCCGGCGCGCTGGCGGCGGAGGCCGAGCACGACCTCGCCGCGCGGGGCCGCCTGGTCCTGGACCGGTACGCGACCATGCCCCCGGCCCATCTGGAGATCCTCGCCCGGCACGCCCTCGTCCGCCGGACCGCCGGCGATGACTGACCGGTGGGATCCGAGCGCCTTCAAGAACCGCGTCGACGAGGTGCTGCGCCGGTTCGTCGCCCAGGAGGCCGACCTGTTCGCGGCGGTCGATCCGCTCCTGGGCCCGGTGGCCGAGCAGCTGGAGGCGGCGGTCACGGACGGCAAACGGCTGCGCGCGGCGTTCTGCTACTGGGGCTGGCGTGCGGTGGGCCAGCCGGACAGCGACGCGCTGGTGCGGGCGGCGGCCTCCATGGAGCTCGTGCACGCCGCCGCCGTCGTACACGACGACCTCATCGACGACAGCCCGCTGCGGCACGGGCGCCCCACCCCGCACCTCGCCCTGCGTGCTGCCGTACGGGACCGTCCGCACGCCGACGACACCGCGCGGTGGCTGGCGATGCTCGTGGGCGATCTGCTGATGTCGCTGGCCGGGCAGCTGTTCGCGACCTGCGGGCTGCCCGCCGCCTACCTCGCCCGGGCCCGTCCCCTGTGGTCGGTGCTGGCGCGGGAGCTGATCGCGGGCGAGTGCCTGGAGATCCTGCGCACCGGAGCCGGTCCGGACACCACGGCCTCGCTGAAGGTGATCCGCTACAAGACCGCCAAGTACACCGTCGAGCAGCCCCTGCTGATCGGCGGCGCCCTGGCCGGGGCCGGCGAGCGGCTGCGCGAGGGATACTCCGGGTACGGGCTGCCGCTGGGCGAGGCCTTCCAGCTGCGCGACGACCTGCTCGGCCTGTTCGGGGCGCCGGAGCACACCGGCAAGGCCAACGCCGACGACGTACGCGGCCACCGGCCCACCGCCCTGCTCGCGGAGACCTGGCGCCTCGCCCGTGACGACGACCGGGAGCGGCTGGGCGCGTTGCTCGGCAGCCGTGATCTGGACGCGGACGGCCTGGACGCGGTCCGCGAGGTGATGTGCCGGCTCGGGGCGCCCGACCGGATCGAGCACATGATCGACGCACGGGTCGCGGAAGCGCTCGGCGCCCTCCACGAACTGGACGTACCGGCCCCCGCGGCCGGGGCCCTGACCGCGCTGGCCCACTCGGCGGCGGTCCGCCTGTCCTGACAACTCCCCGGCTGTCCTGACACCCACCGGTGGCCCGGACGACACCCGCGATGACAAGGAGCCCTGCCGTGACCCACTCCGAGGCCTCGATGGACACCCTGCGGCACGCCGGTGACGAACTCGCCGACGCCACGGTCGCCGCGCTCTTCGAGCGTGGGGAGGTGGGCACGTTCAACACCCTGATGCGCCATGTCTCCACCGCCGGCGCGCCCCTGCCGGACGGGCTGCCCGACGTCGCGCGGGAGTACCTGGAGGCCACTCGGGTGCCGCCGTCCTGGGTGGACTGGGGCGAGATGGAGAAGGCCCGGCTGTTCTTCATCGACAACAACGTGCACATCTCGACCGCGCTGTCCTTCGCCTCCATGCCCGCCTGTTACGTCGTCCCGCGCGTGGCGAAGCTGCTGTCCGCCACCCACGGGCTGAGGTACCCGTCCAAGCGCATGGCGGAGACCGGTCAGTTCACCGTCTACCTCATGCAGCCCGACGCGTTCGAGGCCGGCAGCCGCTTCATCCCGGCCGCCCAGAAGGTGCGCCTGCTGCACGCCTCCATCCGGCACCACCTCAAGCGCGAGAACCGCTGGGACACCGAGGCGCTCGGCACGCCGATCTGCCAGGAGGACATGATCGGCGGGCAGATGTTCTTCTCCATGCTGGTCCTCGACAGCCTGCACCGGCTGGGCATCCATCTGTCCACGGAGGGCGCGGAGGCGTACTACTACGCGTGGCGGGTGGTGGGCGCCATGCTCGGCGTCGACCAGGAGGCCGTCCCGAAGACCCTCGACGAGGCGCGCGCCTTCCTCGATCTGTACATGGTCAGGTACATGGGCCCCTCCGAGGAGGGCGCGGTCCTGACCCGGCAGCTCATCGACCTCTACGAGGAGGTCGTCCCCGGCACCTTCTTCGATCCGGTCGTCTCGGCCCTGATCCGCCACCTGGTCGGCGACACCTGCGCCGACTGGCTGGAGGTGCCGCGCACCCCGTGGGACACCGTCGTCAAGGCCGTACCGCACCTCCTCGGCGTCCTGGAGACCATCGAGGACCGCTCCCCGCTGGGTGCCTGGGCCCTGGACCGCCTCGGCCACCTCACCACCGTCCTCGAACTGTCCTCGCTCACCCGTGGCCGTGTCATGCACTACGCCATCCCCGAACACCTCAGGAAGGACTACGGCGTCCCGGGCGCCGTACCCCGGACCCGGCGGTGGACCCCGCCGGCCGCCACGGTCTCCTGACCCGCCTGCATCCCCCTACTCCTCAAGGCGTACGGCGGGTGTCTTCGGCCGGGCGACGACCACGCGGACGGGCCCCGGGAGGCTGGGCGCATGTCCTCCTCCCTGAAGAGTCCGCCCCGAAGGCCACCGGCGAACCCCCTGAGCGGGGTGCGCCCCGCCGAGCGTCTCTGTCACACGACCGGTGCGCTCCTCGTCCTCTCCGGCCTGGTGCATCTGGTGGTGTTCGCGGTGGACGGCGGCCCCTGGTACGGCCCGGTCTCCTGGCGCAAGCCCGGCACGTTCGGGCTCTCCTTCGGGCTGACGCTGATCGCGGTCACCTGGGTCACGTCGTATCTGAGGATCGGGGAGCGGCTGCGGACCGTACTGCTCCTCGTGTTCGCCGCCGACTGTGTGGTGGAGGTCGGCGGGATCACTCTGCAGGCGTGGCGCCGGGTGCCTTCGCACCTCGACATGGAGACGCCCTTCGACACGGCGGTGTCGATGACGCTCGCGGTGGGCGGCGGGGTGCTGGTGGTGCTGCTCACCGTCTTCGCGGTGGCGTCCTTCCGGCGGCGGCCGGCCGGTCCCGTGGGCATGGCGCTCGCGGTGCGCTCCGGGTTCGCGGTCCTGCTCGTGGCGCTGGTCTCGGGGGCCGCGATGATCGCGCGCGGGGTGGTGCTCGTCCGGACCGGCCACCAGGAGGCGGCGTACGAATCGACGGCCCCGCTCAAGCCGCTGCACGGGGTGAGCCTGCACGCGGTGCTGGTCCTGCCGGCGCTGGCCTGGCTGCTGTCCCGCACCTCCTGGAGCGAGCAGGTCAGGTGGCGGACCGTGGCGGTGGCGGTGGGCTGCTACGCGGCCGCGGTGGCCGCGGCCGGGGTGTGGGCTGTGCTCACCTACCGATAGCCGCGACCGCCTCGACCATGGCGGCCGTCAGGCCGAGCTCCCCTCGGACTCCGGCTCCTCGGCCGGTCGCTGCCATATCAGCCGCCGCGCGCGTGTGAGCAGCCCCGGGGCGCCCGTGCCGCGCCGGGGGTGCCCGTGCACCCGCGGGTCGTCCGTGACGTCGTAGCGCTTCACATAGGCGCTCAGGAACGCCTGGAGCGTGGCGACCGCCGGGATGGCGATCAGCGCGCCGACCGCGCCGAGGAGCGCCGTGCCCGCGATGACCGAGCCGAAGGCGACCGCCGGGTGGATGTCCACCGACTTGGAGGTCAGCTTGGGCTGGAGCATGTAGTTCTCGAACTGCTGGTAGATCACGACGAACACCAGCACCCACACCGCGTACAGGGGGTCGACGGTGAACGCGATCAGCATCGGCAGCGCACCCGCGAGATAGGTGCCGATGGTGGGGATGAACTGCGAGACCAGCCCCACCCAGACGCCCAGCACGGGCGCGTACGGCACCCCCAGGGCCTCCAGCAGGATGTAGTGGGCGATGCCGGAGATCAGCGCCATCACACCGCGCGAGTACAGATAGCCGCCGGTCTTGTCGACGGCGATCTCCCAGGCGCGCAGCACCTCGGCCTGGCGGGCGGGCGGCAGCACGGAGCACAGGGTGCGGCGCAGCCGGGGGCCGTCGGCGGCGAAGTAGAAGGCGAACAGGGTGATCGTCAGCAGCTGGAACAGGCCGCCGAGCACCTGCCCGGAGACGTCGAGCACGCCGGCGGCGCTGTTCTGCGCGTACTTGCGCAGCCAGTCGGAGTGCAGCAGGCCCTCCTGGACGTCGACCCGTCTCACGTGGCTGTGGAAGGTCTCGTTGACCCAGTTGATGACCGAGTCCAGGTAGTCCGGGAAGTCTTCGACGATCTTGTTGATCTGTCCGGCCAGCATCGAGCCGAGCAGCGTGACGAAGCCCGCGACGGCGATCGCCAGGCCGAGGAAGACCAGGAAGGTCGCGAAGCCGCGGCGCATGCCGCGGGAGGCCATCCAGCCCACCGCGGGCTCGATGGCCAGCGCCAGGAAGAACGCGATGAGGATGTTGATCAGCAGGCCGGTGAGCTGGTGGAAGGCCCAGCTGCCCAGCTGGAAGGCGGCGACGAGGGCGAGCGCCAGCACCATGGCGCGCGGCAGCCAGCGCGGCATGCGGGCACCCGGTACCGCGGCGCCGGCGGCCGGGGATCCGGCGCGCGGCGTCGTGTCGGCCGGGGATACGTCCTGGGCGGTCCGCCCGTCGTCGTCAGTGAGTGCCACGGTGCAAGTCTCGCCCACGCCACTGACAACGCGTGGCCCGTATCGGATCTCCGTGCACGGTCAGCGCTTCTCCCCCGGAACGTTCATCACCGTGCAGACCACGTGCCACACGTCCTTGGCCGCCCAACCCGCGTCCAGCGCCCCGTGCACGGTCAGGCCGCCGAGCTCCGTCATCACATGATCGCGCGCGAAGGTGTCGGCGTACCCGGAACCGAAGTGATCCGCCATCCGCTGCCAGAAGACCGTCAACCGCATGAAACCAGTATCCCGCCCCTGAGAGTGGGCCCTGCCCGGGAGCGCTTGCCGAGACCGCTTTCCGCCCTACGGTCTTTCGCATGGCCGAAACCGGAGCTTCCCCACTCCCCCCTACGCCCCCGGCGCACCCCCCGCTCGTCCGCGCCGAACAGTTCATGTGGCTCACCGCGCGCGTGCTGGAACAGCGTCTCTTCTCGTACCACTTCCTGAACGGCGGCCCCGATCCGGTGGAGACGGCACTGGACGCCTACCGCAACGAGGACGGCGGCTACGGACACGCGCTGGAGCCCGATCTGCGCGGCCCGGCGAGCCAGCCGCTGCACACCGGGCGGGCGCTGCGGGTCCTGGACGCCATCGAGCGGTGCGGCGGGCAGCGGGCGGAGCGCGTGTGCCGCTATCTGACGGCCGCCTCCACCGCGGACGGGGCACTGCCGGCGGTCCGTCCGAGCCAGCGCGGCTATCCGGCGGCGCCGTTCGTCCCGGTCGTCGACAACCCTCCCAGCGAGCTCCTCGCCACCGGTCCGGTGGTGGGTCTGCTGCACCGCAACGAGGTCTGGCACGCGTGGCTGTTCCGGGCCACCGACTTCTGCTGGCAGGCGATCGACTACCTGGAGAAGTCGCACCCCTACGAGATCGAGGCCGCGGTCGCCTTCCTGGACACGGTGCCCGACCGCTCGCGCGCCGAGGCGACCGCCGACCGGCTCGGCCGCCTGGTGCGCGAGCAGCGCCTGGCCGCGCTGGACCCGGAGCACCTCGCCGCGTACCCGGTCGCGCCCGGCTACGCCCCGCGCGAGCACCACTTCCCGCACGACTTCGCGAAGTCCCCGGACTCGCTCGCGCGCGCGTGGTTCACCGACGAGGAGATGACCCGCTCGCTCGACTTCCTCGCCGCCGAACAGGAGGCGGACGGCGGGTGGCCCATCCGCTGGCGCCAGTGGGCACCGGCCGCCGCCCTGGAGGCCCGCCCCGTGGTGACGATCGAGGCCCTGCACACGCTCCGGGCGTACGGCCGCCTCGTGGGGTGACGGAGACCGGATGACGGAGACCGGATGACGGAGACCGGGTGCCGGAAGTCTCAACTGCGCAAGCCGGATGCCGGAAACCGGGTGACGGAAGTCTCAGCCGGTGACGGCGCGCAGTCCCGCCGTGACCAGCACGGCGACTCCGACGACGACCAGGAAGGGCGCGCGCAGCACCAGCGCCACGGCGGCCGCCCCGAGCCCCGCGGCCCGGGCGTCCAGCACGAGCGCATGCCCGTCGGCAAACGTCTGCTGGGCCGTGAGGGCCGCGAGCAGGGCCACGGGCAGCAGGGCGGCCAGCCGTCGCACCATCGGCCGCTCCAGCACACCCGCGGGCACCAGCAGTCCGGCGAGCTTGACGGCGTAGCAGCCGAGGGCGGTCGCGCCGATCGCGATCCAGAAGTTCACCGGGTCTCCTCGGGTGCCTCGTCGCGGGTACGGTCGCGGCCGGACCGGCTGCCGGAGACGAACAGGGCGGCCGGTGCCGCCAGCGCGGCCACCAGGACCGGCACCCCGGCCGGCAGCACGGGCAGCAGGCCGAGCCCCAGCAGCACCGCGAGGGCGGCGACCGCGCGATCGGTCGTGGTCTTCAGCATGGGGGCGAGCAGAGCCAGGAAAACGGCGGGTCCGGCCGCGTCCAGGCCCCAGGCGTCGGTGTTCCCGACGGCCTTGGCGCCGAGCGCGCCGAGCAGGGTGGTGAGGTTCCACAGCACGTACAGGCTGAGCCCGGTGACGGTGAAGCCGATCCGGGCGGCGCGCCGCGTCGGCTGGGCCAGCGTGACCGCGGTGGTCTCGTCGATCACCCACTGCGCGGCGAACGGCCGCACCGCGCGCGGGAGGGCGAGTACCTGCGAGAGACGCAGCCCGTAGAACGCGTTGCGCACCCCCAGGAAGAAGGCCCCGGCCGCCGCGGTCAGCGGGTTGCCGCCGGCCGCGAGCGCGCCCACCAGGGCGAACTGGGAGGCGCCGGTGAACACCAGGAGGCTGAGCGCGCAGGTCTGGAGCAGGCCGAGCCCGCTGCCGGCCGAGGTCACCCCGAAGGCGAACCCGGACAGTCCCACGGCGACCCCGACCCCGAGGGCGTCCCGGACGACGGCGGAGTCGGGCTTCGGCCCGCCTTCGTCGTGTATGTCTGCGAGTGCTGTCTGTTGTGCCACGCCCAGGACGTTACGGGCGGCCGTCCGTGGCGTCTTGTACGTTCTTGCGCTCGCGCTGGTAGGCGCCCGGCGGGACGCCGACGATCCGGGCGAAGTGCCGGTTGAGGTGCGGCTGGTCGGTGAAGCCCACCGCGACGGCCGCCTCGGCGGGCGTCGTGCCCGCGTCCAGCAGCAGCCGGGCGCGGCGCACCCGGGCGTCGGTCAGCCAGGTGTGCGGCGGCATGCCGTAGGCGTCACGGAACGCCCGCAGCAGCGCGAAGGGACTGGTGCCGAGGTCGGTGGCGAGCCGCTCCAGGGCCGGCGGCTCGGCCATCCGCTCCTCCAGCACGGCACGCGCGCGTGCGGCGAGCCGGGCACCGGCGGTGCGGACCTGCCGCTGCGGCAGCGAGCCGCCGTTCAGTCGCAGCAGCCGGGTGACCGCGACACGCAGCAGGGTGTCGGCGGCGAGTGCGTTGCCCTCGTCGGCGGCGCGCAGCACCCGGTGCACGAGGGCGACGCTGTACGGGTCGTCGAGCACCGGGCTGACGAAGCCGGGGGTGCCCCGGATCCCGGTGGTCTCGGCGGCGATCCCCGCCACGAGGCCCGGCGCCGGGTAGACCGCCCCGTACCGCCAGCCCTCGGGCACGCCGGCCCGGCCGGTGTGCGCGGTGTCGGGGTTGACGAGCGCCAGCGCCCCCGCGCCGACGGTCACGTCGGAGCCATGGTGCCGGAAGACCTCGACCCCGTCCGCGATCCCGGCGATCACGAAGTGCTCGTGGGTGTGCCGGACGAACGTCTTGCGGACGTACCGGGCGCGCAGCAGATCGACACCGGGCAACGCCTCGTACCGCCAGTGCCGCGCCCGCTCGTCCGATCCCGTCATACGACCATTGTCGACCGCTCCGGCCCCACCCGACCGCCCCCGGCCACGTCCCCCGCTCCCGCCGGCCGCCTACAACCACGTCCCGCCACTCCCACATCACACCCGGCCGCCCCCAGCCGCCACCCCGCGTCCACTTCCCGCCCGGCTACCCCGCTTCCACTCCCCGCCCGGCCACCCCGCTTCCACTCCCCGCCCGGCCACCCCGCTTCCACTCCCCGCCCGGCCACCCCGCTTCCACTCCCCACCCGGCCGCCAGGCACAGCCACCATCCCCGTCCGGCCCTCCCGAGCCGCTGCCCCCCGTCCGGCCCTCCTGAGCCACTGCCCCCGCCCAGCCCCTTCGCCCAGCCCCTGCGCGCAGCCGCCGACGGCGAATCCGCCCCACGGGGGCCACCCGCACCCGACGACGAAACCGTCATGGGTGGTGCGGGTGGGAACACAACGGCCGAAGGCGAAGCCGAGGCCTCGCGGCCCACCCACATCTCCGCAGGTCAGACCCGCTTGTCAGTGGCCGGGTGCAGGATGGACGCATGGCGAAATCCGCACACCGGGCCCTCGACGGCTTCTCCCCCGCGACCCGCGGCTGGTTCACGGGGGCGTTTTCCGCGCCCACCGCGGCCCAGGCGGGCGCGTGGCAGGCCATCGGCGCGGGCTCGGACGTGCTGGTGGTCGCCCCGACCGGCTCCGGCAAGACGCTGGCCGCCTTCCTCGCCGCCCTGGACCAGCTGGCCTCCACCCCGCCCCCGGCCGACCCGAGGAAGCGCTGCCGGGTGCTGTATGTGTCACCGCTCAAGGCCCTCGCGGTCGACGTCGAGCGGAACCTGCGCAGCCCGCTGACCGGCATCCGCCAGGAGTCCGTACGCCTCGGCCTGCCCGAGCCGGAGGTCAAGGTCGGCATCCGCTCCGGCGACACCCCGGCCGCCGAGCGCCGCGCCCTGTCCACCCGCCCGCCGGACATCCTGATCACCACCCCGGAGTCCCTGTTCCTGATGCTGACGTCGGCCACCCGCGACGCGCTGACCGGCATCGAGACGGTGATCCTGGACGAGGTGCACGCGGTCGCCGGCACCAAGCGCGGCGCGCACCTCGCGCTCTCCCTGGAGCGGCTGGACGAGCTGCTGCCGAAGCCGGCCCGCCGGATCGGCCTGTCGGCGACCGTCCGCCCGGTCGACGAGGTGGCCCGCTATCTCTCGCCGCAGCGCAAGGTGGAGATCGTCCAGCCCAGGTCCGGCAAGGAGTTCGACCTCTCCGTCGTCGTCCCGGTGGAGGACATGGGGGAACTCGGTGGCTCCCCGGCCACCGACGGCGCCGAGGGGGCGGAGAAGCCGTCGATCTGGCCGCATGTGGAGGAGCGGATCGCCGACCTGGTGCAGGCCCACCGCTCGACGATCGTGTTCGCGAACTCCCGCCGCCTGGCGGAGCGGCTGTGCAACCGGCTCAACGAGATCGCCTACGAGCGCGCGACCGGCGAGCCCCTGGACGAGCACCACTCCCCGGCCGAACTGATGGGCGGCTCGGGCGCGGCCCAGGGCGCCCCGCCGGTCCTCGCCCGCGCGCACCACGGCTCGGTCTCCAAGGAGCAGCGCGCCCTGGTCGAGGAGGACCTGAAGGCCGGCCGGCTGCCCGCCGTGGTGGCCACCTCCAGTCTCGAACTGGGCATCGACATGGGCGCGGTGGACCTGGTCGTGCAGGTCGAGTCCCCGCCGTCGGTGGCCTCCGGTCTGCAGCGCGTCGGCCGCGCGGGACACCAGGTCGGCGCGGTCTCCACCGGCGTGGTCTTCCCCAAGTACCGGGGCGACCTGGTGCAGGCGGCCGTGGTCACCGAGCGGATGCGCACCGGCTCCATCGAGTCCCTGAAGGTCCCGGCCAACCCCCTCGACGTGCTCGCCCAGCAGCTGGTCGCGATGACCTCGCTGGACACCTGGCAGGTCGACGACCTGCTCGCCACCGTCCGCCGCGCGGCCCCCTTCGCCTCGCTCCCGGAGTCGGCGTTCACCGCGGTCCTCGACATGCTCGCGGGCCGCTACCCGTCGGACGCGTTCGCGGAGCTGCGCCCGCGCGTGGTCTGGGACCGGGTCGCAGGGACCATCACCGGCCGCCCGGGCGCCCAGCGGCTCGCCGTCACCTCCGGCGGCACCATCCCCGACCGCGGCCTCTTCGGCGTCTTCCTGGCCGGCGCCGACCCCAAGAAGGGCGGCGGCCGGGTCGGCGAGCTGGACGAGGAGATGGTGTACGAGTCCCGGGTGGGCGATGTCTTCACCCTGGGCACCAGCTCCTGGCGCATCGAGGACATCACGCGCGACCGCGTCCTGGTCTCCCCCGCCCCCGGCGTCCCGGGCCGCCTGCCCTTCTGGAAGGGCGACCAGCTGGGCCGCCCGCTCGAACTGGGCCGCGCGGTCGGCGCGTTCCTGCGCGAGGTCGGTTCGCTCCCCAAGGACGACGCCCGGCTGCGCCTGCTGGCGGCGGGCCTGGACGCCTGGGCGGTGGACAACGTGCTGTCGTACCTGGACGAACAGCGCGAGGCGTGCGGCCATGTCCCGGACGACCGGACGATCGTCGTGGAGCGCTTCCGCGACGAGCTGGGCGACTGGCGGGTCGTCGTGCACTCTCCCTTCGGCGCCCAGGTGCACGCCCCCTGGGCGCTCGCCCTCGGTGCCCGGCTCTCCGAGCGGTACGGCATGGACGCCCAGGTCATGCACGCCGACGACGGCATCGTGCTGCGGCTGCCCGACGCCGACCTGATGGGCCTCGACCTGCTCGACCAGGCGCCCATGAAGGCCGGTACGGAATACGACGCCGAACAGGCCCCCGTGGGCGCGGCCGACGTCGCCTTCGACAAGGGCGAGGTCGACCAGATCGTCACCGACCAGGTCGGCGGCTCGGCCCTGTTCGCCGCCCGCTTCCGCGAATGCGCCGCCCGCGCGCTGCTGCTGCCGCGCCGCAACCCCGGCAAGCGCACCCCGCTGTGGCAGCAGCGCCAGCGCGCCGCCCAGCTGCTCCAGGTGGCGAGCGAGTTCGGTTCGTTCCCGATCGTCCTGGAGGCGGTCCGCGAGTGCCTCCAGGACGTCTTCGACGTGCCCGGCCTGGTCGAGCTGATGGGCGACCTCGAATCGCGCAAGGTCCGTCTGGTCGAGGTCACCACCCCGGAGCCGTCGCCGTTCGCCCGCTCCCTTCTCTTCGGGTACGTCGCCCAGTTCCTGTACGAGGGCGACTCCCCGCTCGCCGAGCGCCGCGCGGCCGCGCTCTCGCTGGACTCCCGGCTGCTGGCCGAGCTGCTGGGCCAGGCGGAGCTGCGCGAACTGCTCGACGCGGAGGTGCTGACCGAGCTGGAGCGCGAGCTCCAGTGGCTGGCCGAGGACCGCCGGATCAAGGATCCCGAGGGCGTGGCCGACGTGCTGCGGCTGCTCGGGCCGCTCACGGACGCCGAGTTGGCGGAGCGGGGCGCCGAGCCGCAGTGGGCCGCGGAGCTGGCGGGCGCCCGGCGGGCCATCAAGGTGCGGATCGCCGCTGCCGACCACTGGGCCGCGGTCGAGGACGCGGGCCGGCTGCGCGACGCCCTCGGTACGGCCCTGCCCGTCGGCGTCCCCGAGGCCTTCACCGAGCCGGTGAAGGACCCGCTCGGCGACCTCCTCGCGCGATACGCGCGCACCCACGGCCCGTTCACGTCGACCACCGCGGCCGCCCGCTTCGGGCTCGGGGTGGCGGTCACGGACGGCGCGTTGCAGCGGCTCGCCGCGAGCGGGCGGGTCGTACAGGGCGAGTTCCATCCTGCGGGCATCGGCCAGGAGTGGTGCGACGCGGCGGTGCTGCGCAGGCTCCGCCGCCGTTCCCTGGCCGCGCTCCGGCACGAGCTGGAGCCGGTGGCACCGGCCGCGCTCGCCCAGTTCCTGCCGCAGTGGCAGCACATCGGCAAAGGGCACGGGCTGCGCGGCGTCGACGGACTGGTGCGCGCCGTCGAGCAGTTGCAGGGCGCGTCGGTGCCGGCCTCGGCCCTGGAGAAGCTGGTCCTGCCGTCCCGCGTGGCGAACTACTCGCCCGCGATGCTCGACGAACTCACCGCGGCCGGTGAGATCGTGTGGGCCGGCGCGGGCGCCCTGCCCGGCAAGGACGGCTGGGTCTCGCTGTATCTGGCGGACGCGGCCCCCGTGCTCCTCCCGCCGCCGCACCCGCTGGAGCTGACCGCCCTCCACCAGTCCGTCCTCGACGCCCTCTCCGGGGGCTACGGCCTGTTCTTCCGTCAGATCGCCGACCAGGTCCGCGCCACCACCCACCCCGACGCCACCGATCCCCAACTGGCCGACGCCGTCTGGGACCTGGCCTGGTCCGGCCGCCTCACCAACGACACGCTGGCCCCGATGCGCTCCCTGCTGGGCTCGGGCCGTACCGCGGGTTCCACCGCCCACCGCGCCAAGCGGGCCGTACCGCGCGGCCGCTACGGCTCCCTGACGGCCGCCGCCCGCCCCGCCTCCCGTACCGGCCCGCCGACCGTGGCCGGGCGCTGGTCCCTGCTGCCGCAGCGCGAGCCGGACACCACCGTGCGCGCCCACGCCCTGGCCCGTACCCTCCTCGACCGGCACGGCGTGGTGACCCGGGGCGCGGTCGCGGCGGAGGGTGTCGAGGGCGGCTTCTCTGCGGTGTACCGGATCCTGTCGGCGTTCGAGGAGAGCGGCCAGGCGCGCCGGGGTTACGTCGTGGAGGGCCTGGGCGCGGCCCAGTTCGCGATGGACGGCGCGGTCGACCGGCTGCGCGCGGTGTCCAACGCCCGCGAGCGGGGCGAGGGCCTGCCGGGCACCGGCTTCAGCAGCACCGGCGCCGCCCCCGCGTTCACCGGCCCCAACGGCGGCCACAGCGCCGCCGCCCCCGGCGACCCCTTCGGTCCCTCGGCCCCGGTCGACCCCCTCGGCCCCTTCGACGCGGCCGAATTCCCCGACCTGGACGGCGACTTCACCTGGCCGCCCGAGCCGCCCACCGCCCCGGGCGACTACGTCTCCCCCAAGGACCTCGCCCCCGCCGACCCGTTCGCCGCCCCCGGCTACGGCGGCCCCCGAGGCGGCAGCCCCGCGAACCCCTACGGCCCGAACCCCTACACCTACGGCAACCACCACGCCCGCACCCCCGCCGCCCCCGACCCCAGAGCCGTGGTCCTCGCCGCCGCCGACCCGGCGAACGCCTACGGTGCCGCCCTGACCTGGCCCGAGCCCCCCACCGGCGCCGGGCACAAACCCGGCCGCAAGGCGGGTTCGCTGGTGGTCCTGGTCGACGGCGAGCTGACGCTCTACATGGAGCGCGGCGGCAAGACCCTGCTGGCCTGGCCCTCCGCCCCGGACATAGCCGCCACCGACGACACCCGGCTCCGCACGGCGGCCGAGGCCCTCGCGGCGGCCGCCCGCGCGGGCACCCTCGGCACGGTGACGGTGGAGCGCGTCAACGGCGCCTCGGCCCTGACCTCCCCGCTGGGCACCGTCCTGGAGGGAGCGGGCTTCATCGCGACGCCGCGCGGCCTGCGCCTACGGGCGTGAGCCCCTGTGCGAGCCTCATCTCTCGTCCCCTCGTGCCACCCTTGACCCATGCCCGAGGGTGACACGGTCTGGCAGGCCGCGAGGCGCCTGCACGACGCGCTCGCCGGCCAGGTGCTGACCCGCAGCGACTTCCGGGTGCCCAAGTACGCCACGGTCGACCTCACCGGCCGCACGGTCCTCGGCACCACCCCGCGCGGCAAGCACCTGCTCACCCGCTTCGAGGGCGGTCTCACCCTGCACACGCACCTGCGGATGGAGGGCGCGTGGAAGGTCTACGGCAGTGCCGAGCGCTGGAAGGGCGGTCCCGCGCACCAGATCCGGGCGATCCTCGGCACCGTCGACCGCACGGCCGTCGGGTACCGCCTCCAGGTCCTGGAGTTCCTGCGCACCGGCGAGGAGGAACGCGCCGTGGGCCACCTCGGCCCCGACCTGCTGGGCCCCGACTGGAACCCCGACCGCGCCCTCGCCAACCTTCTCGCGGACCCGGCCCGCCCGCTCGGCGAGGCCCTGCTCGACCAGCGCAACCTCGCCGGGATCGGCAACATCTACAAGAGCGAGCTCTGCTTCCTGATCGGCGCGACCCCCTGGCTCCCGGTCGGCGCGCTCCCCGCCGACCGCGCCGCGATCCTCCCCGGCCTCGCCCGGCGCCTCCTGGAGGCCAACCGCGACCGCCCGGTGCGCCGGACCACCGGCCTGCGTGACCACGACCTCTTCGTCTACGGCCGCGCGCCCCGCCCCTGCCTGCGCTGCCAGACCCCGATCCTCGTCGCCGACCAGGGCGACGGCTCCCGGGAGCGCCCCACCTACTGGTGCCCGGCCTGCCAGACCGGCCCGGCTCCCGGTCCGGGTTCCCGGCGCGTCCGCGAAACCCGCCCCCGCCCGAGTAATTGACGACTCGTCAGAAACGCTCGTACCGTCCCTTCATGCCCCTCAAGGCGTACGACCTCACCGGACGCACCGCATTCGTCACCGGCGCCGCCGGCGGTATCGGCCGGGCGTCCGCCGTGCTGCTCGCCGAGGCGGGCGCGACCGTGCACTGTGCCGACCGGGACGCGGACGGCCTGCACGAGACGGCGACGTTCATCAAGGACCGGGGCGGCACCGCCCGCACCCACACCCTCGACGTCACCGACCGGGCGCGGCTCGGGGAGGCCGTGCGGTCCTGCGACCGGCTGGACGTCATGGCGGCGATCGCCGGGATCATGCACCGCAGCCCGGTCCTGGAGACCCGGGACGAGGATCTCGACCGGGTCCTCGGCGTCAACTTCAAGGGTGTGCTGTACGCCTGCCAGGAGGCGGCGCGGCTGATGCTGGCGAGGCGGGCCGGGGGCAGCATCATCACCATGGCCTCCGGCGCGATCGACACCGGCGGCCCCGGCCTGCTCTGCTACGGCGCGGCCAAGGCCGCCGTGGTCCAGCTGACCAAGACGCTCGCCAACGAGGTCGGCCCACAGGGCATCCGCGTCAACGCGGTCGCCCCGGGCTGGACCCGCACCCCGATGACCGACCGCGACGACCGTGCGGAGCAGCAGCGGACGGAGGCCCGGATGGCCCGGATGTCGCCGCTGGGCCGGGTCGGCGAGGCGGCGGACGTCGCGCACGCCGTGCTCTATCTGGCGTCCGACGCCTCCTCGTTCACGACGGGCCAGATCCTGCGCCCGAACGGAGGGGTGGCGATGCCCTGGTAGTCCCCGGTGCCCGCCAGGCCGTCCGCCAGCGCGCCGGCCCCAGGGCCCCCGCCGCCCGGGCCCTCGGCACACAGTTCACCGGCAGCAGGCTCAGCCCCCACCCGCCGGCGGCCACGGTCCCTTCCAGCGCCCCGGCGCCGTCGGTGAACGCGATCCGCAGTACCGCCCACCACCACACCGCCGCGAATCCCAGGGCAACCCCCCAGCGCACTATCCGCCCCACCATGGCCGCCACCTCCAGCCGGACGCTAGAACGCCACCCGGCCCGCCGGGGAGGCGCACCGAGGGCTCACCGATGCAACGGCCGTCGACCGGCATCGGCCTCTGCTACGCGTTCTCCGCCTGGAACATCCAGTGATGTTTCTCCAGATCGGCCGTGATCCCGATGAAGATGTCCTGGGACACCGGATCGGCCTCAGCGGTCTCCGTGACCCGCTCCCGCATCCGGGTGATCACCGCGCCCAGCCCGTCCACCAGGGCCGCCACCGCGTCCGAGTCCTTGACCCAGCCGCCGGGGACCGACCCGATGCCGCTGCCGGCGGCCACGGTGGCCGCGCGCCCGTCCGGTGAGACGCCCAGCGCCGACGCCCGCTCCGCGACCGTGTCGGAGTGCACCCGGGCCGTGTCCACGACCTCGTCGAGCTGGAGGTGGACCGTTCGGAAGCGGGGCCCGACCACGTTCCAGTGGATCTGTTTGGCGGCCAGCGCCAGATCCACCAGGTCGACGAGGGCGCCCTGCAGCGCCTCTGCCACGGTCTTCAGGTCCGCGTCGGACAGCGGGCTCTTGACGACGTACATGCGCTCTCTCCGGTCGTTCGCCCCCTGTCACGTCCCTCCACCATGACCGGACCACCGGACACCGGCAAATGGACGCACGCAGTCCGCGGACGCACGAAAGCCCCGGCCGCACCTCCCCGGGTCTCCCTGGGAAGGCCCCGACCGGGGCCTCGCACACTTCTTCGACGCCAGGTCGGCGCCGCGTCGGTCTACACCCGCGCAGGCGTCACGCGGCGACCACGTCCACCGCCTCGGCGGGCGCCTTGATGGTCACCCGTTCCGGTGGCACGCCGGTCACCGAGACGGTACCCAGCATCGGGCGAACCGGCGTGGGCACGGGCTCGGTGGCCCGGGCGGACTGGGCCAGCTCGGCGAGGGCGAGCTCGTCGCTCACTTCTCGCATGAGCTCGGACATCCGTACGTCCAGCGCGTCGCAGATGGCGGCGAGCAGCTCGGAGGAAGCCTCCTTCTGCCCCCGCTCCACCTCGGAGAGATAGCCGAGTGAGACTCGGGCGGACGAGGAGACTTCGCGCAGAGTACGGCCCTGGCGCTGGCGCTGCCGACGCAGCACGTCACCCAGCAGGCGACGGAGCAGAATCATCGGTGGCTCCCTCCTCGGACCGCGTAGCCGCATCCTTCACGCCCCACCGTACCGCCTTGCGCCGCGGCCGTGCGGGGAGCGATGTCGTGTTCACTCAGGGCTGCAAACATCAAAACCCCCCGTTCTGTTCCGTATCCTGTGTCCGCTCATTCCCGGTCTGTTCGCTCGCAAGCTCCCTCAGAAGCAGTGCGAGTACGCTCCGTACACTCTCTCTACGAATTTCCGCGCGGTCGCCGTTCAACCGCAGGGCCTCCACTTTTCCGCCAGCGGCAGAACCGGAACCAGGGCCGAACGGCCCGTCCACGGCCACGAAAACCGTGCCGACCGGCCGGCCGTCCTGCGGTTCCGGGCCGGCGACTCCGGTGGTCGCGAGGCCCCAGTCGGCGCCCAGCGCCTTGCGCACTCCGGCGGCCATCTGGGCCGCGACCTGCGGATCCACCGCTCCATGCTGGGCCAGCAGGGTGGCGTCGACGTCCAGCAGGTCGTGCTTCAGCTCGGTGGCGTAGGCGGTGACCGAGCCCCGGAACGCCTTGGACGCCCCCGGGACCGTGGTGATCTCCGCCGCAACCAGGCCGCCGGTCAGCGACTCGGCGACGGCGAGGGTCTGCCCTCTCACCGTCAGTAGTCGCACCAGTTCGGCGGCCATGGAATTCACGCTTCCGTCTCCTCCAACGCTGCTGCGCGCTCGGCGATTCCCTGCCGCCGCAGCACAATGGCTTGTCTCACATAGTCGAGGCCGGTGACGACGGTCAGGACGACGGCCGCAGCCATCACCCAGAACCTCAGGGTGGCCAGCCACCCCGTCAGTGCCAGCACGTACATCCCCACGGCCACGCCCTGGGTGAGCGTCTTGAGCTTGCCTCCGCGGCTGGCCGGGATCACGCCGTAGCGGATGACCACGAAACGCATCAGCGTGATGCCGAGTTCCCGGGCGAGGATCACGATCGTCACCCACCAGGGCAGATCGCCCAGCCCGGAGAGACAGATCAGCGCCGCCCCCATGATCGCCTTGTCGGCGATGGGGTCGGCGATCTTCCCGAAGTCGGTGACCAGGTTGTAGGTGCGTGCCAGATGCCCGTCGAACAGGTCGGTGATCATGGCGATGGCGAAGGCCGCCCAGGCGAGCGAGCGCCACGCCGGGTCGTATCCGCCGCCGGCCAGCATCAGGGCGACGAAGCCGGGCACCAGGACCAGCCGGAGCATGGTCAGCAGATTGGCGACGTTCCACAGGCTCGCCTGGTTGACGGCGGCAGCGGCGATCTTCCCGCCGCGCGCGGGCCGCTCGCCGTCGGGGGAACCGGAGTCGTGGGAACCGGAATCCGGGGCAGCACCGGAGGTGGCGGCGGAGCCCGGGGCGCCGTGCGCGCCGGAGGAGCCGCCCGCGGCGGACGCCGGGACTCCGGTCATCTGGCCGCCTCCTCACTCCACGCGGGCGAGCCCTGCAGCGGCTCGGCCACCAGGTCGACACCTTCCGTACCGACCACCTTCGCCTCGACCATACGGCCGACGCGCAGTTCCGCGCCGCTGGTGAGCAGCACCTGTCCGTCCGTCTCGGGCGCCTGGTGGGCCGCCCGGCCGTAGACGCCGTCCTCGTCGTCCACGGACTCCACGAGGACGTGCACGGTCTCGCCGACGCGCTCCTCGGCCCGCTGCGAGACGAGCTCCTCGGCGAGCCGGGAGATGTGCGCGAGGCGGTCGGCGACGACCTCCTCGGCGAGCTTGTTCTCGTACGTCGCCGCCTCGGTGCCCTCCTCGTCGGAGTACCCGAAGACGCCGATGGCGTCCAGCCGGGCGCCGTTCAGGAAGCGCTCCAGCTCGGCCAGGTCGGACTCGGACTCGCCGGGGAAGCCGACGATGAAGTTGGAGCGGACGCCGGCCTGCGGGGCCTTGCTCCGGATGGTGTCGAGCAGCTCCAGGAAGCGGTCGGTGTCGCCGAAGCGGCGCATCGCGCGCAGCACGCCCGGGGCGGAGTGCTGGAAGGACAGGTCGAAGTACGGGACGACCTTCGGGGTGGAGGTCAGTACGTCGATCAGGCCGGGGCGCATCTCTGCGGGCTGGAGGTAGCTGACGCGCACCCGCTCGATGCCGTCCACCTCGGCCAGCTCCGGCAGCAGGGACTCCAGGAGACGGATGTCACCCAGGTCCTTGCCGTAGGAGGTGTTGTTCTCGGAGACCAGCATGATCTCCGTCACGCCCTGTTCGGCCAGCCATCGGGTCTCGTTCAGCACGTCGCTGGGCCGGCGTGAGATGAAGGAGCCGCGGAAGGACGGGATGGCGCAGAAGGAGCAGCGCCGGTCGCAGCCGGAGGCGAGCTTGACCGAGGCCACCGGGGAGCCGTCCAGGCGGCGGCGCAGGGGCGCACGCGGGCCGGAGGCCGGCGCGACGCCCTCCGGGAGGTCGGCGGGGCCGTGGCCCGGGAGAGCCACCTCGGCGGCCGAGTCCTGCCGGTCTGCGGGGCTGATGGGCAGCAGCTTGCGCCGGTCGCGCGGGGTGTGCGAGGCGTGGATGCCGCCGTTGAGGATGGTCTGCAGCCGGTCGGAGATGTCGGCGTAGTCGTCGAAGCCGAGCACGCCGTCCGCCTCGGGCAGCGCCTCGGCGAGTTCCTTGCCGTACCGCTCGGCCATGCAGCCCACCGCCACGACGGCCTGGGTTCTGCCGTGCCCCTTGAGATCGTTGGCCTCGAGGAGGGCGTCGACGGAGTCCTTCTTGGCGGCCTCGACGAATCCACAGGTGTTGACCACGGCGACATCGGCGGCCGAGGCGTCCTCGACGAGATGCCAGCCGTCCGCCTCCAAACGGCCTGCGAGCTCCTCCGAGTCCACCTCGTTACGGGCGCAGCCGAGAGTGACAAGTGCGACGGTACGGCGTTCAGGCATGGGCTCAAGACTACTTTGTCTCACTGACAGCCCACGTCGAAGGGGCTGGCCGATCATGGCCAACCCCTTGTGTACGTGCATGATCCGAACGGTTATCCGACTTCCGGGTCGCCCTTGGTGTACGTCAGACGCTCCACCGCACCGGGCTGGAACTGGTCCTCGATCTTCTTGCCGTTGACGTAGAGCTGGATCGCTCCGGCGTCGCCGAGGATCAGGTTGATCTTGGAGCTGTCCTGGAAGGTCTTGGAGTCGCCCTTCTTCAGGAGCCCGTCGAAGAGCATCCGGCCGTTGTGGTCCTTGGCCGAGATCCAGCTGCGTCCGTTGACCGCGCTGACCTGGACGGTGACCTTGTCCTGGGGCGCGGCGGCGATCGCGCTGTCGGAGGGCTCGGGGGTCTTGCCGGGCTTGCTCTCCTTCGGGGTCGGCGAGACCGGCTTGCTGGTCGTCGGGGCGGGGCCCTCGGCGACCGACTGCTTGGCGTCGTCACCGCCGCCGCCCTTGAGGGCGGTGAAGCCGACGAAACCGATCACGACGACGATCGCGGCGACCATGGCCGCCGTCCAGTTCGGACCGCGCCGCTCGGGGCGGATACGTTCCGCCTCGAACAGCGGTGCGGCGGGCGTCGGCGCGGGCCGCCCACCACCGTGCTCCGCCGCGAACTGCGCGAGCAGCGGCTCCGGGTCGAGGCCGACGGCCTTGGCCAGGGTCCGGATGTGCCCGCGGGCGTAGACGTCGCCGCCGCAGGGGGCGAAGTCGTCGGCCTCGATGGCGTGCACGATGGCGATACGGACCCGGGTGCTCCCGCTGATGTCGTCGACGGTCAGGCCGGCGGCGATGCGGGCCTGTTTGAGGGCTCGGCCTACGGAGGGGCGGTTTTCCTCGGACACGTCTGGGAACGGACGCTCGTCTTCAGGGGAGTTGCTGCCGATGGACACGGGGGCGCCTTTCGAGCGTGTAGCCACCTGTGCTGGAGGTTCAGTCTAGGGGGGGGTACGAAAGGGTGAGGCAACCGGGCGGTACGACTTTGTACGCCATCGGTATGGCCGGACATCCCGATGACGGGTCAGGTGTGCGCCCCAGGATGGAGTACACACCTTTCCTCTCGCTCAACTTGACGTGCGTCAAAGGGAAACGGTTGCCCGACGATCCCTAACGGGTGGATCACGACAATGACTCCTCCCGGTCTACAGACGCCCGTAGCCCTGAGACAGACCTACCCCTCGGACTCCCCACGGATCACAGCAAGCACTCCATCCAGCTCATCAGGTTTCACCAGAACGTCGCGCGCCTTGGACCCCTCGCTCGGCCCGACCACGCCGCGCGACTCCATGAGGTCCATGAGCCGGCCGGCCTTGGCGAAGCCGACGCGCAGCTTGCGCTGGAGCATGGACGTGGAGCCGAACTGCGTGGAGACGACCAGTTCGGCCGCCTGGCACAGCAGGTCGAGGTCGTCGCCGATGTCCTCGTCGATCTCCTTCTTCTGCTTGGTGCCCACCACGACGTCGTCCCGGAAGACCGGCGTCATCTGGTCCTTGCAGTGCTGGACGATCACCGCGACCTCCTCCTCGGTGACGAACGCGCCCTGCATACGGGTCGGCTTGTTCGCCCCCATCGGCAGGAAGAGGCCGTCGCCCTTGCCGATGAGCTTCTCGGCGCCGGGCTGGTCGAGGATGACGCGGCTGTCGGCGAGCGAGGAGGTGGCGAAGGCGAGCCGGGAGGGCACGTTCGCCTTGATGAGACCGGTGACCACGTCGACCGAGGGGCGCTGGGTGGCGAGCACCAGGTGGATGCCGGCCGCGCGCGCGAGCTGCGTGATGCGCACGATCGAGTCCTCGACGTCGCGCGGGGCGACCATCATCAGGTCCGCGAGCTCGTCGACGATCACCAGCAGGTACGGGTACGCCTGGAGCTCGCGCTCACTGCCCTCGGGCGTCTTGAGCTTGCCGTCGCGGATGGCCTTGTTGAAGTCGTCGATGTGCCGGTAGCCGAACGCGGCCAGGTCGTCGTAGCGCAGGTCCATCTCGCGTACGACCCACTGGAGCGCCTCGGCGGCCCGCTTCGGGTTGGTGATGATCGGCGTGATGAGGTGCGGGATGCCCTCGTAGGCGGTCAGCTCGACCCGCTTGGGGTCGACCAGGACCATCCGCACGTCCTCCGGGGTCGCCCGCATCATCACCGAGGTGATCAGACAGTTGATGCAGGACGACTTGCCGGAGCCGGTGGCGCCGGCGACGAGCATGTGCGGCATCTTCGCCAGCGAGTGCATGACGTAGCCGCCCTCGACGTCCTTGCCGAACGCGACCAGCATCGGGTCGTCGTCCTCGGCGGACTCGGCGAGCCGCAGCACGTCTCCGAGGTTGACCATCTCGCGGTCGGTGTTGGGGATCTCGATGCCGACCGCGGACTTGCCGGGGATCGGGCTGATGATCCGTACGTCCGGGCTGGCGACGGCGTACGCGATGTTCTTGGTGAGCGCGGTGATCCGCTCGACCTTCACGGCCGGGCCGAGCTCGACCTCGTAGCGGGTGACCGTCGGGCCGCGGGTGAAACCGGTGACGGCCGCGTCGACCTTGAACTCCGAGAAGACGTTGGTGAGCGAGGCGACCACCCGGTCGTTGGCCTCGCTGCGCGCCTTGCCGGGGCCGCCGCGGGTGAGGAGGTCGAGCGACGGCAGCGAGTAGGTGATGTCGCCGGAGAGCTGGAGCTGCTCGGCGCGCGGGGGCAGGTCGCGGGGCTCCTCGGGCGCCGGTTTGGTCAGGTCCGCGACGACCGGCTCGACCTTGAGCCGCTCCTGCTTGGGCCGCGCGGCCGGGACGGGACTCGGGCTCGGCACCGGCACGGGCGTCGGCGTGGTGTCCTCGCGGTCGCCGACGCTGACGCCCTGGGTGAGGTCGGCGACGAGCGGGGAGGGCGGCATGCCGTGCAGGACGGCGCCGTCGAGCGCGGCCGCGGCGGCCGCCGCGACGTCCACGGCGTCCATCTGGCGGCCCAGCTCGGGCTGCGGCACGGCGGAACGCCGCGGGCGGCCCCGGCGCTTGGCGAGTGCCTCCTGCTCGGCGCCGTCGGGGTCGTAGTCCTGGGGGGTGCCGGGGCGCCTGCGGGAGCGCGCGGGCAGCGCCTGGCGCCACTGCTCGTCGTAGCGCTCGTCGTCCTCGCCGTGCTCCGGGTACTCGTCGGGCTCGGGGTCGTGCAGCAGCCCCAGGCGCACGCCGAGCGCCCGCAGCCGCTGCGGGACGGCGTTCACCGGGGTCGCGGTGACGACGAGCAGCCCGAAGATCGTGAGCAGCACCAGCAGGGGTACGGCGAGGACCTCGGTCATGGTGTACGTCAGCGGGGTCGCCGCCGCCCAGCCGATGAGGCCGCCGGCGTCCCTTATGCCCTGCATGCCGTCGCTGCGCGCGGGCGAGCCGCAGGCGATGTGGACCTGGCCGAGCACTCCGATGACCAGCGAGGACAGGCCGATCACGATCCGGCCGTTGGCCTCCGTCTGCTCGGGGTGGCGCATGAACCGTACGGCGATCATCGCGAGCAGTATCGGCACCAGCAGGTCGAGACGGCCGAAGGCGCCGGTGACGAGGATCTCGACGAGGTCGCCGACCGGACCGCGCAGGTCGGCCCAGGTACCGGCGGCGACGATCAGGGCGGTGCCGAGCAGCAGGAGGGCGACGCCGTCCTTGCGGTGCGCGGGGTCCAGGTTCTTGGCTCCCTGTCCTATGCCGCGGAAGACGGCGCCGACGGCGTGCGCCACACCCAGCCAGAGGGCGCGCACCAGGCGGTAGACGCCCCCGGTGGGGCTGGGCGCCGGCCTGGGTGCCGGCGCGGACTTCTTCGCCGCGCTCCTCTTGGCGGGCGCCTTCTTGGCCGGGGCCTTCTTCGCGGCGGCCTTCTTCACCGGAGCCTTCGAGGGAGCGGCCTTCTTCGCGGGCTGCTTCTTGGCTGCCGAGGGACGTGAGGCCATGGGTGTGAGGTTACCGGTGGAGACGGCAGGGGACACGTGTGCCCGCTGCTTCACCCGTTCGTGTCGCCTTTGCCGAGGCACGAAACTGACGCGCGGTCATGGGCAACTGGCCGCCGTCGCGGTCAGTTCTGCGACGGCAGCGCTGCCGCGCCGCCGCCCGTGCCCGGTTCGAGGGCATCGAGCGCCCGGCGCAGACCGGTGAGTTTGCGCTCCAGATGAGCCGCCGTGGCCACCGCGGCCGCGTCCGCGGACTCGTCGTCCAGCTGCTTGGAGAGCGCCTCGGCCTGCTCCTCGACGGCCGCGAGCCGGGCGGACAGCTCGGCGAGCAGCCCCGCGGACTCCTTGCCGGCGACCGCGCCCTTGCCGCCGCCCTCCAACTGGAGCCGCAGCAGCGCCGCCTGCTCGCGCAGCTGGCAGTTCTTCATGTACAGCTCGACGAAGACCGAGACCTTGGCGCGCAGCACCCACGGGTCGAAGGGCTTGGAGATGTAGTCGACCGCGCCCGCGGCGTAGCCCCGGAAGGTGTGGTGCGGGCCGTGGTTGATGGCCGTGAGGAAGATGATCGGGATGTCCCGGGTCCGTTCCCGCCGCTTGATGTGCGCCGCGGTTTCGAAACCGTCCATGCCCGGCATCTGGACGTCCAGCAGAATGACCGCGAAGTCGTCCGTGAGCAGTGCCTTGAGCGCTTCCTCCCCGGACGATGCCCGCACCAGTGTCTGATCGAGCGCAGAGAGGATGGCCTCCAGCGCCAGCAGATTCTCCGGCCGGTCATCGACCAGGAGGATCTTGGCCTTCTGCACCATGGCCCGCCCTCCTCGCCCCGGATGTGCACCGGGCGCCGCCCCAGGGGACGACTCCCTTTCGCCGCCCGTCCTTGTGCCGGTCATGGTAGCCGCACCCCGCCTGTCGCCACACCCTGTCACCGCGATGTCACTGTGCACGTAGCAGAAACGCAGCCGGGGACCAGAAGGTTCCCCCAATCCCGCACTTCTACACGGGTTCCGCCACCGTGAGTCAGCAACTCCCCGTGCACACGGAAGGTTCCCGAAACGTTCACATCACACCTGACCGTTCCGGTCACTCCTCGCGCATCCACTGCTCCATCACCGCCAGAAGGTGATCGGGGTCGACCGGCTTGGTGACGTAGTCGGAGGCGCCCGACTCGATGGCCTTCTCCCGGTCGCCCTTCATCGCCTTCGCGGTGAGCGCGATGATCGGCAGCCCGGCGAACTGCGGCATCCTGCGGATTGCACTGGTCGTCGCGTAGCCGTCCATCTCGGGCATCATGATGTCCATCAGGACGACCGCGACATCGTCGTGCTGTTCCAGGACCTCGATGCCCTCCCGGCCGTTCTCGGCGTACAGCACCGACAGGCCGTGCTGCTCCAGGACGCTGGTGAGCGCGAAGACGTTGCGGATGTCGTCGTCGACGATCAGCACCTTCTCGCCGCCGAACCGCATGCCCCGGCGCGGCTGCGGCGAGATCGCCTCCTGCTCGGCCAGCACCGGCCAAGCCTCGGCCATCGGAGCTCCCCGGCGCCGGCGCCGGAAGAGCGCGGCGGCGCCGTTCTGGGTCTCCTGGTACGACTTCACCTCGGCCGGCGTCTCGATCTCCACGCCGGACAGCTCCGAGGCGTGGTTCTGCGAGGCGACCAGGTCCCCGGCCTCCAGCTGGGACACGGTCTGCTGATAGCCCTGCGGCGGCAGCTCACTGGGGTGCAACGGCAGGTACAGCGTGAACGTGGAGCCGCGGCCCGGCTCGCTCTGCGCGTGGATCTCACCGCCGAGCAACTGCGCGATCTCCCGCGAGATCGACAGCCCGAGGCCCGTACCGCCGTACTTGCGGCTGGTCGTGCCGTCGGCCTGCTTGAACGCCTCGAAGATCACCCGCATCTTGCTGGCCGCGATACCGATGCCGGTGTCGGTCACCGAGAACGCGATCAGCGGCGCGTCCGGATCACTGAGCGAACCGGCCTCTAGCAGCTGTTCCCTGATCGCCACCGGCACCGCGCTGCCGGCCGGACGGATCACCAGCTCCACCGAACCGGAGTCGGTGAACTTCACCGCGTTCGACAGCAGGTTGCGCAGCACCTGAAGGAGCCGCTGTTCGTCGGTGTGCAGGGTGGCGGGCAGCTCCGGCGAGACCCGTACCGACAGGTCGAGGCCCTTCTCCGCGGTCAGCGGCCGGAAGGTGGCCTCCACGTAGTCCACGAGCTGGACGAGCGCGATACGCGTCGGGGAGACGTCCATCTTGCCCGCCTCGACCTTCGACAGGTCGAGGATGTCGTTGATCAGCTGGAGCAGGTCGGAACCGGCACCGTGGATGGTCTCGGCGAACTCCACCTGCTTCGGCGAGAGGTTGCCCTCCGCGTTGTCGGCCAGCAGCTTGGCCAGGATCAGCAGCGAGTTGAGCGGGGTGCGCAGCTCGTGCGACATGTTGGCGAGGAACTCGCTCTTGTAGCGCATGGAGACGGCGAGTTGCTCGGCGCGCTCCTCCAGGACCTGCCGGGCCTCCTCGATCTCGGTGTTCTTCACCTCGATGTCCCGGTTCTGCTGGGCCAGCAGCTCGGCCTTCTCCTCCAGTTCGGCGTTGGACGCCTGGAGGGCCTTCTGCCGGTTCTCCAGCTCGGCCGACCGCTCCTGGAGCTGCTCGGTCAGCTCCTGCGACTGCTTCAGCAGCACCTCCGTCTTGGTGTTGACGGAGATGGTGTTGACGCTGGTCGCGATCATCTCGGCGATCTGGTTGAGGAAGTCCTTCTGGATCTGCGTGAACGGCGTGAAGGACGCCAGCTCGATCACGCCGAGCACCTTGCCCTCGAACAGCACCGGAAGCACGATCACCTGCGCCGGCGGAGCCTCGCCGAGCCCGGAGGAGATCTTCAGGTAGCCGGTGGGCGCCTTGTCCACCAGGATCGTGCGTTTCTCCTTGGCCGCCGTGCCGATCAGAGCCTCACCGGGCCGGAACGACGTCGGCATGGAGCCCATCGAGTAGCCGTACGACCCGAGCATGCGCAGCTCGTACGCCTCCTCGGCCTCGGCGCTCGCCTCCTTGCCGTCGACCAGGGGCATCCCGAAGAAGAACGCACCGTGCTGCGCGGAGACCACCGGCGTCAGCTCGCTCATGATCAGCGAGGCCACGTCCGCCAGGTCGCGGCGGCCCTGCATCAGCGCGGAGATACGCGCCAGGTTGCCCTTGAGCCAGTCCTGCTCCTGGTTGGCGACCGTGGTGTCACGCAGATTGGCGATCATCTTGTTGATGTAGTCCTGGAGTTCCTGGATCTCGCCGGCCGCGTCCACGTCGATCTTCAGGTTCAGGTCGCCGCGGGTCACCGCGGTCGCCACGCGCGCGATGGCACGCACCTGCCGGGTCAGGTTCCCGGCCATCTCGTTCACGGACTCGGTGAGGTCCCGCCAGGTGCCGTCGACGTCACGCACGCGCGCCTGGCCGCCCAGCTGTCCCTCGGTGCCCACCTCGCGGGCGACCCGGGTGACCTCCTCGGCGAAACTCGACAGCTGATCGACCATCGTGTTGATCGTCGTCTTGAGTTCGAGGATCTCACCACGGGCGTCGATGTCGATCTTCTTGGTCAGGTCGCCCTTGGCGATGGCCGTGGTGACCATCGCGATGTTGCGCACCTGGCCGGTCAGGTTGGACGCCATCTGGTTCACCGACTCGGTGAGGTCCTTCCAGGTACCCGCCACACCCGGCACGTGCGCCTGGCCGCCCAGGATGCCGTCCGTACCCACCTCACGGGCCACCTTGGTGACCTGGTCGGCGAACGAACTCAGCGTCTTCACCATCGTGTTGATGTTGTCGGCGAGCTGGGCCACCTCGCCGCTCGCCTCGATGGTGACCTGCCGGGTCAGGTCGCCGTTGGCGACCGCCGCCGAGACCTGGGAGATGTTCCGCACCTGCGTGGTCAGGTTGTTGGCCATCAGGTTCACATTGTCGGTGAGGTCCTTCCAGATGCCCGTGACACCCGAAGCATGCGCCTGGCCGCCCAGGATGCCCTCGGTACCCACCTCACGGGCCACCCGGGTCACCTGCTCGGCGAAGGACGACAGCTGATCAACCATGGTGTTGACCGTCGTGACGAGCTCAAGGATCTCGCCCTTCGCGTCAACGGTGATCTTCTTAGACAGATCGCCCTTGGCGACTGCCGTCGTGACCTCGGCGATGTTGCGCACCTGGATGGTCAGGTTGTTCGCCATGAAGTTCACGGACTGGGTGAGGTCCTTCCAGGTGCCCGCGACCCCCTGCACCTCGGCCTGGCCGCCGAGGATGCCCTCGGTACCCACCTCGCGCGCCACGCGCGTGACCTCCTGGGCGAACGACGACAGCTGGTCGACCATCGTGTTCAGGGTGTTCTTCAGCTCCTGGATCTCACCGCGCGCGTCCACGGTGATCTTCTGGGAGAGGTCACCGCGGGCCACCGCGGTGGCGACCTGCGCGATGTTGCGCACCTGGGCCGTCAGGTTGCCGGCCATGCCGTTCACGGAGTCCGTCAGGTCCCGCCACACACCGGCCACACCGGGCACCTGCGCCTGGCCGCCCAGCCGTCCTTCCGTACCCACCTCACGGGCCACCTTGGTGACCTGGTCGGCGAAGGCGGACAGTTGATCGACCATCGTGTTGATCGTGTTCTTCAGCTCGAGGATCTCGCCGCGCGCGTCGACGTCGATCTTCTGGGACAGGTCGCCCCGCGCCACCGCCGTCGTCACCTGGGCGATCTGCCGCACCTGCGAGGTCAGGTTGCCGGCCATGAAGTTGACGGAATCCGTCAGCTCCTTCCAGGTGCCCGAGACGCCGTCCACGCGGGCCTGACCGCCCAGCCGGCCCTCGGTGCCCACGTCCCTGGCCATCCGCGTCACCTGGTCGGCGAAGCTGGAGAGCTGGTCCACCATCGTGTTCACGGTGTTCTTCAGCTTCAGCATCTCGCCGGAGACGTCGACCGTGACCTTCTGCGACAGATCGCCGTTGGCCACCGCCGTCGTCACCTGGGCGATGTTGCGGACCTGGCCGGTGAGGTTGCGGAATGCAGTGTTGACGGAGTCCGTCAAGTCCTTCCAGGTACCGGCGGCTCCTGGCACCTGCGCCTGGCCGCCCAGCTCACCCTCGACACCGATCTCCCGGGCCACGCGGGTGACCTCGGCACCGAACGACGACAGTTGATCAACCATGCCGTTGACGGTGTTCTTCAGCTCCAGCATCTCGCCGGCCACGTCGACCGTGACCTTCTGCGACAGATCGCCGTTGGCCACCGCCGTCGTCACGGCGGCGATATCGCGCACCTGGGTGGTCAGGTTCCGGAAGACCGTGTTGACCGAGTCCGTCAGGTCCTTCCAGGTACCCGCCGCGCCCGGCACGTTCGCCTGCCCGCCGAGCCGCCCCTCGCCGCCGACCTCGTTGGCCACGCGGGTGACCTCGTCCGCGAAGATCCGCAGCGTCTCGGTCATCTGGTTGATCGTCTCGGCGAGCTGCGCGACCTCACCCCGGGCCGGGACGGTCACCTTGCGGGACAGGTCACCGTTGGCGACCGCGGTGGTCACCTCGGAGATCCCACGGACCTGGGCCGTCAGGTTGCCGGCCATGGTGTTGACCGAGTCGGTGAGTTCCTTCCACGTACCGGCCACACCGGGCACGTTCGCCTGGCCGCCCAGGATGCCGTCGGTGCCCACCTCACGGGCGACCCGGGTCACCTCGGAGGAGAACGCCGACAGCTGGTCCACCATCGTGTTGACGGTTTCCTTCAGCTCCAGCATCTCGCCGGCGACCTGAACCGTGACCTTCCGCGACAGATCACCCTTGGCGACCGCCGTCGTCACCAACGCGATGTCACGCACCTGTGCAGTCAGCCGGTACGCCATCGTGTTCACCGAGTCCGTGAGGTCTCGCCACGAACCGGACATACCTCGCACCCGGGCCTGCCCGCCCAACTTGCCCTCGGTGCCCACCTCGCTGGCCACGCGCGTGACCTCGTCGGTGAACGTCGACAACTGGTCGACCAGGTTGTTGACGGTCCGGCCGACCTTCAGGAACTCACCGCGCAGCGGATGCCCGGCCCCGTCCGCCGACGGCGACCGCAGCTCCATGCGCGGCGACAGATCGCCCTCGGCCACCGCCGTGAGCACCCGGCCCACTTCGGAGACCGGCCGCACCAGGTCGTCGACGAGAGCGTTGGAGTTGTCGATGGCGGCCGCCCAGGAGCCCTCGCAGGCGCCCGTCTCCAGCCGCTCCGTGAGCTTTCCCTCACGTCCGACGACCCGCCGCACCCGAGACAGCTCACCCGTGAGGTGGAGATTGCGGTCGGCCACCTCGTTGAAGACCGCCGCGATCTCCGACATCACGCCGTCCCCGGACACCGTGAGCCGCTTGCGGAAGTTGCCGTCCCGCATCGCCACGAGCGCCACCAGCAAGCGGTTCAGGGAAGCCGTGTCCACCGCGGTGGTCCCGTCACCGCCCCGCTGCCTGCTCAGGGACGGTCCGCCTTTCGCGCGCGCCTTAGTGCCCCGCGCCGCTGCGCCAGACTCCACTGTGTCCCTCCCGCAGGGGTCGACCGTTACTGCTGTGCTCGGACACCGCCATACTCGGCGTACCGCTTACTTCGGCGTACCAGTTACTGCTGCGTAGTTCTGCCAGATGAGATCCGGCCACACCAGGGGCTGTTGCCCGCCATACACGCAATGCACTCAGGCTGACCGGACCTTCATCAGAAGCTTGCCCAGTGTTTCACCCTGGCCGAACCAGGCCATAACAGTTCGGCAGCTTCGCACATCGTCCGCACACCCTGGGGGCGTAAACACTGGCGACCGGCATCCGCTCGGACGGCGAAGGTAAGTAACCTTGCATGCGGCTGTCCAGCCGCACCGGTCCGTCCGGCCTGGGCGGTGGCACGAGAACGAGCGGGCATTCGGAGGGGCGGCCGCAGACCATGACCACCGGAGTGATCCCCGGGGGACACAACCCGGAGCCACGGCCCACAGGCGAGCGCATGCCGCAGCAGCGGCACCAGCCGACCGGCCAGGGAAGCCCGCATGTCGAGACCCGGTCGAGGAGTTCTGTGATCACCGCGCGCGCGGCCGCCAGCTTCGAGCCCGTAGGGCGATCGGTCGCGACCGCCCGGTCCTTCGTCCGCGACACCCTCCAGGGCTGGGGCTTCGCGGACGTCGTCGACGACGCCGTGGTCCTCACCAGCGAACTGGTGACCAACGCGGTGGTGCACGCCGGCACCCACGCCGACGTGCTGTGCCTGCGCACGGACGACGGAGTGCGCATCGAGGTCTCCGACCGCTACCCGGAACGCGAGGTCCCGCTCCAGGGCTCCGCCGTCAACATGGGCAGCCCCGACCGCGAGGGCGGCCGCGGACTCCAGCTCTGCGCGGCCCTCGCCGCCCGCTGGGGCGTCGAATACACGTCCACGCACAAGAATGTCTGGTTCCAGCTCGACCTCCCCGAGCGCCCGGTGGGCACCCGCGCCGCCGGACCGTCCCTCCCGGCCGACCTGCTGCCCCTCGCCGACGGCCGGGTCAGGGTCGCGGTCATCCAGATCGACCGCAAGGGCTCCATCTCTGCCTGGAACGAGGACGCCGAGGAGATCTTCGGCCACACCGCGGGCGAGGTCACCGGCAAGCCCCTCACCGACCTCGCCGCCTGGCCGCACACCCCCGGCACCGGCACCGGCATCGCCGAGGCCCTCCAGCTCTCCCGCTGGGAGGGCAGCTACGGCATCCGCGGCGCCGACGGCCGGGTGACCTCCGTGTACGCCTCGCACCTGAGAGTCCGTGACACCGGCGGCGAGCCCTCCACGGTCTGCCTGCTCGTCCGCGACCACGAACGGGCCGTCCTGCAGACCCCGTTGCGCGTCCCCGCCTCCGATACCGGCGGCGCCTCCGACGGCCAGAGCAGCGACCCCTTCGAGGTGTTCATCGGCTCCCCGGCCCCGGACGACCTCGACGGCCTCCTCCAGCGCACGGTCGAGCGCGCCCGGGACATGCTCGACGGCGACTCCGCGTTCCTGCTCCTCGCCACCGACGACGAGACCGAGCTGGAGGTCCGCGCCTCCACCGGGCTCCCGTCCGCCCGTCAGCGCTTCGCCCGGGTGCCCGTGGAAGCCGGCCCCGGCCGCTACGGCTCGGCCCGTATGCCGGCCGTACACGACGATCTGGCGGCCGTTCCGGGCGCGGTCCCCCTCCTGGCAGGCACCGGCATGCGATCGGTCGTCACAGTGCCGCTGAAGGTCGAGGGCCGCCTGACCGGCTCCCTGGGCGTCGCGGCCGAGGCACCGGGCAGATACTCCAACGAGGAGGCGCTGCGCCTCCAGTTCGCCGCCGACCGCATCGCCCTGGCCGTCGAGTCGGCCCGCCTGGGCGAGCTGGAACGGCTGCGCCGCGGCTCGCTCAGCTTCCTCGTCGAGGCCTCCGACCTGCTCGCCGGCACCCTGGACCGCGACCAGACCCTCGCCCTGATGGCCCAGATGACGGTCCCGACCCTCGCCACCTGGTGCGCCGTCTACACCATCGCCGACCAGGCCTCCGAGCCGTATCTGTCGTACGTCCTGCACGAGGACGAGGAACTCATCGACGGCATCAAGTCGTTGCTCTCCAAGGTGCCCCCGCCGGACCCGGTGCCCACACCCGGCGCCCGCGTCTGGACGGCCCCCGGCGAACACGCCCACCAGGCCGCCCTGCGCAGCTCCATGCGCAGCCTCGGGCTGACCGGCGGCCCCACCCGCCAGGTCTCCTCCGGTATCGGCCCGACGCTCGCCACGGCCTCCGCCGTGGGCGGCGAGACAGTGGTCCTCCCCCTGGTCGCCCGCAACCGCGTCATCGGCATGCTCACCCTCGGCAAGCCCACCGACGAGCACTTCCGCCAGGAGATCCTGGAACTGGCCGAGGACCTGTCCCGCCGGGCCGCCCTGGCCCTGGACAACGCCCGCCTGTACTCGGAGCGCACGGCCATCAGCCAGGCCCTCCAGCGCAGCCTCCTGCCTCCGGGCACCCCGCACATCGAGGGCATGGAGGTCGAGGTCATCTACCGCGCGGCCGGCGAGGGCAACGAGGTCGGCGGCGACTTCTACGACGTCTTCCCCATCGCCGACAACGCGTACGGCTTCGCCATCGGCGACGTCTGCGGTACGGGCCCCAACGCGGCCGCCGTGACCGGCCTCGCCCGGCACGCGCTCCGCCTCCTGGCCCGCGAGGGCCTCAGCGGTCCGGCCGTCCTGAAGCGCCTCAACTCCGCCATCCTGGACGAGGGTGCCCGCAGCCGCTTCCTGACCCTCCTGTACGGCGAGATGCGTCCCCAGGAGGACGGCAGCGCGGAGATGAAGGTGGTCTGCGCCGGCCACCCGCTCCCGTTGCGCCTGCGCCAGGACGGCACCGTGGAGGCGGCCGCCGAGCCACAGCCCCTCCTCGGCGTCATCGAGGACCTGGAGCTGTACGAGCAGACGGTCACCCTCGACCCGGGCGACGTCCTCCTCTGCGTCACGGACGGCGTGACGGAACGCCGGGAGGGCACGCGCATGCTGGGCGACGACGGCCTCGCGGACGTTCTCACGACCTGCACGGGCCTCACTGCGGGCGCGGTCGCCGCACGCATCATGCGCGCGGTCGAGCGCTTCGCGTCGGACGCCCCGTCGGACGACATGGCGATCCTCGCGATGCGGGTCCCCGGCCTCCAGAAGGACTGAGGGGGCGGGGAAAGAGGGCATGAAAAAGGCCCCGCCCTTACGGGCGAGGCCTTTTGACTGGAGCCCCCAAACGGAATCGAACCGTTGACCTTCTCCTTACCATGGAGACGCTCTGCCGACTGAGCTATGGGGGCCTGTTGCCTTTTCGAGGTTTCCCCCGCCGCAACGGAATAGATCATACCCCGAACAGGCCCGAGTTCCCAAACTCGTTCAGAAGGCGGCCTGAAGCAGTCCGCCGAGGGCATTGCACGCGGACACGATCCGCTGCATCTCGCGCTTCGTCAACGAGGCGTCCACGGGCAGCGCCAGCGTCTCGTCCGCGGCCGTCTCCGTCTGCGGCAGCGAGACACAGCGCCGGAATTCCGGCAGTCGGTGCACCGGCGTCTTCACCGGCACCCGGCAGTCAACTCCCTTGCCCCGCAGGGCCCGAGCGAAAGCGTCCCGGTCGGGCCGGCCGTTCCCCGGCACCCGCACCACGTACTGCTGGTAGGTGTGCCCGTCACCGCCGTCGGGCGTCCGCACACCGCGCAGCTTCGCATCGAGGTAGGCGGCCCGCTGCCGCCGCTGCGCGATCTCGTCGTACGGGGCCTCGGACTCCCCCTGCTCCAGCACCAGCAGTCCGTGCCGCTGCCCCAGCTCACGCAACTGCCTGATGCCGGCCCACCGCCCAAACCGGTGTACGACAACCACCGCCGCGGAACGGGCGGTTACGGCCGCCTCCACCGCCGTCACGTCGAGGCAGTAGGTCACCGGATCTATGTCGGCGAACACCGGAAGCGCACCGGCCAGTGTCACGGCCTCGGCGACCTCGACGTTCCCGAAGGCCGGCACGATGACCTCGTCGCCCACTCCGACACCGGCGGCCCTGAGCATTGCAGCAGTACCCATGCTGGGATGCTCGGCGCGGAACGTGAACGACACGTTACGCAAAACAAAAAAGGGTTGGACCCGGAACCGAAGTTCCAGATCCAACCCTTTCAATATTT
>NZ_BCFL01000025.1:0-54883 GCF_002217755.1 Streptomyces hyaluromycini
CCGAGCTTCCGCAGCACCTCGGCGATGGTGGCCCGGTAGGTCCGCAGCGCCTGCAGCCCGGCGGCGTAGCGGTCGCGGTGCCGTGCGATGTCCACGGCCTGCTGCCGCGCCCGTGCAGCGTGCCAGAGCTCGGCCGTATGGTGGCGGCGTTTGCAGGTGACGTCCGCGACGGCGGTGGCCCGCTCCCGCTGCGTATGCCGGGTGTTGCCGTCACTGCCCCGTTGCCAGGCGGGGTCCGTGTACGCCGCGACGGGGTCGGGATAGCGCGTGAATCCCTGGTCTGCCACACAGCGGGACCACACGTCCCAAGCCGCGCGGAGGCGCGGGTCGCGCTTGACCGCCTTGTCGACCTCGACCGCCCGTATGCCTGCGTAGAGCCAGTCCCGCTTGAGGTCGATGCCGCGCATCAGCCGCCGGCTCGCCTCGGCGTTGCAGGCGGGGAAGTCCGCATACTCGGCGTCGGTCATCCGACGGCCCGTCGGCCGGAGGGCCGGGGACTTGGCCGGGTCCCAGCCGTAGCCCCAGCGGCCGGCGGCGGCGAGATCCAGGGCACCGTAGTCGGTGCCGACCGCGGTGGCGACGACGGGGTCGCTGGGGTAGCGGGGGTCGAGCGGGAAGTCCCGGTGGCCGCGCTCCGCCATGCACTGCCGGACCAGCAACGCCGATGCCCGCTGCGATCGCTGGTAGTCCTGCGGCGTGACGTCGTAGCGGTCGGCCGGCAGGGGGCCGAGGTCGGACGCCGTGCTGATGACGTCCGGGCGCTCGGGACCGGAGACGCAGATCGCCGCCAGCACCGCCACGACGCCAAGTCGCCACCCCCGCCCCGTCATACGAGGGATGCTAGCGGGCGGCGTGCAGGGGGGCGGGATGAGGGTGTCTGTCGTTGGGAGAATGAAATGCAGGCGGGTTGCCGGGTGTTGGGACATGCGCCCGGCACCCGCGCCGTCGGCCGTCACACCGGACCCTTGCTACGCCGACCGCAGGGTGAGCACCGTGATCTCGCTGGGGGCGAAGATCCGGAAGGGCGGGCCCCAGAAGCCGGTGCCCCGGCTCGTGTAGAGCTGGGTCCGCTCGCCGTGCCGGCTCAGGCCGTACACCACCGGCTGGTCGATCCGGACGAGGAAGTTGAACGGCCAGATCTGCCCGCCGTGGGTGTGCCCGGAGATCTGCAGGTCGATGCCGGCGCTCGCGGCCTGCCGGACGTACTTGGGCTGGTGCGCGACGAGCAGGACCGGCAGATCCGGGTCCGCCCCCGCCAGCGCGCCGACCAGGTTCGCCCGGTGTCCGGTCTGACCGGAGTACTCCGCGGTCACGTCGTCCACACCCGCGAGCACGAGGCTGTCCCCGCCCCGTTCGACCACGACGTGGCGGTTGTGCAGCGGCTCCCACCCCAGTTCCGCCATGAGGTCGAGCCAGCCCTGGGCTTGGCCGGAGTACTCGTGGTTCCCGGTGACATACACCTTCGCCAGCCGTGACCGCATCGTCCCGAGCGGCGCAGCCTGCTCTCGGCGCTGGTCCGGGGAGCCGTCGGCGATATCGCCCGCGTGGCAGACGACGTCGGCGTCCAAATCGTTGACCGCCTCGGCGACCCGCGCCGACCATCCGGCCCGGTCGATCGGCCCGTAGTGGGTGTCGGCCAGCACGACGACCCGCGTCCCGTCCAGGCCCCGGCCGAGCCGCGGGACGGTGACGTCCAGCCGCGCCACCCGGGGCACCCGCATGGCCTCGCGGTACCCCCAGGCCAGCAGTCCGGCCCCGACCGCCGCGAGGAGAACGGCCACGATCCTGGACCGGTCCGGGTCACCGACGCCGAGCACGATCAGGACCAGCCGCAACAGGCCGCTCAGCGCCGACCAGGCGAACAGCACCCAGACCACGCCGAGGGTGGTGTCGGCGATGCGTGCCGCCCGGTCCGAGCGCCTGCGCCCGTGCCCCATGACCATCAGCACCGGCAGGGCGAACGCGGCGGCGGCGAAGAGGACCGTACCCACCAGGACCACCGGGAACGGCCAGTCCGTGCCGGAGGAGAACAGCGTCCACCAGGGCAGGAAGAACAGGGAGACCAGTACGGCGACGAGGATGGCGAGCCGGCGCAGGATCCGAACGGCGGTTCCGCCCCTCGTCGCCGGCGAGGCTCCGGCGTCGGCCTGTCCCTCGACCCCGGACGACGGTCCGAGCACGACGGTGTCCGGTCCGCCGCCGCGGGCCGACGGTGCAACCGGCTCCGACCGGTCAGATTCGTAGTCCGTCACTGCACTGCCCCTCACGTCCGCGGTCCGGCCGATACCCATCATCGGGCATGCCGGACCGCCACCTGAACGGGGTCCGCACCGCATCAACCGCGCAGGACGCACTGCCGGGCGTCGTGCCGGGACGCCTCGGCCCGGTTGGTGCGACGTGCCGTCGAGCACCAGCGGCGGCCGTTCTGCGAGTTGTCGGAGAAACGCCGAGATCCACGTCTTTCGGAAGGAAGAACCTCGCCGCGCGGACGGCTGCCTTGTCCTTGCACGGGCCAGGGCCCATCGCCCGCCACATCCACGGCGTCGGCGGGCATGCCGTCGACGCCGCGCGGGAAGCATCGGCCTGCAACGGTACTTTCTGTCCCAGGAGTTCACCGAGGACGTCGTCCGCCGCACGCTCCGTGTCCTCGTCCCTGATGAGCTCATGGCCCGCACGTCGTGACCGGACATGCTCCCGCATCCGAGGTGCCCGCTCGCCCATGACCAGACCGCAGGAGGAAACGACATGGCCCTCTCCCGTCACGTGCCCGGGCTGCCCTTCCCCCTCTCGCCGTCGTCCGGCGAGGCATGGACCATCGACGAGGCGACCGCCACAGTGACCGCCGCGGCGGCCGCCCACAGCGACATCTTCATCGACCCGGGAGCAGGCACCCAGCTCAACGCCGAGTCCATGCTCAACGCCGCGACCCTGCTCGGTGTCCCCCCGGACGGCGACTTCCAGTTCAGCGCGCGGGTCACCGTCGAGTTCGCCTCCACCTACGACGCCGGCGTACTGCTCCTGTGGATCGACGACCGCCACTGGGGCAAGTTCTGCTTCGAGTACTCCCCCGACCGCGAACCCATGATCGTCTCCGTGGTCACCCGCGGTGTCTCGGACGACGCCAACGCCTTCGTCGTCGACGACCGGACGGTATGGCTGCGTGTCTCCCGGATCGATCACGCCTTCGCCTATCACGCCTCCCTCGACGGCAAGACCTGGCGGATGATCCGGTTCTTCACCATCGCCGACACCTCCACGCCCGTCTCCATCGGCTTCGAGGCACAGTCACCGACCGGTGACGGCTGCCTCGTCACCTTCGACGACATCCACTTCACCAGTACGCGCCTGCGCGAACTGCGCGACGGCTCATGACTCAAGGCCCGGCATCGCGCGTGCCCGCACTGGCACACGCCGCGTGGCTGGTCGCCGAGGGCTGGATCGTCGCCCCCGAGTTCCCGCTGGTGTGGCGACCGCGCAGGGAACGGGCCAGCTCCGGCGCGCTGGGGGACCTCGGGTCGCATCTCGTCGACCTGCTCCAGCACCTGACCGGAGAGCGGCTCACCGGGGAGTCGGCGACGCAGGCGACGTTCGTGGGCGAGCGACCGCTGCCGGAGGAGTCCGGCGGGCTCTCGGCGCGGGAGGGTGACCGTCGACGACGCGACCGCGTTCACCGGCCGGCTGGAAGGGGGCGCACTCGTCGTGGTCGAAGCGACGCGCTTCGCCACGGGGCGCAAGAACGCGATGCGGACAGAGGTGAACGGATCACGGGGGTCGCTCGCCTTCGACTTCGAGTCGACGAACGAGCTTGTGCTGTACGACGCGGCCGACCCGGAGACGAAGGCGGGTTTCCGCCAGATCCTGGAGGCCGAGTCCGAACGCAGCGCCGCGGACGCGTCTCGCTGGACGAGCATCCGCTGACCGCCGGGCACCCGAGCAGCGCCCTGAAGGGGCGCTGGGGGTACCCCCGGCCGAAGGCTGGGGGAGGAACTGCGCGACCAGCCACGACGGCGGCGCAGTCGACCGACGGCATATCGCGGCACTTCCCGCGGAGCGCTTAGTCGGCCTCGCGGTACAGCACCAGGTGCTCGTGGTAGAGAACACCGTCGCGGATGTCGCCGGTGGCGGTGAAGCCGGTGTCGTCGACGTAGTCGAGGTGGTTGCCGGTGACGGTGTAGCTGCCGGTGTAGGCGCTCGGGCGGTTGCCGCGAGCCTCGTCGTAGCGGCCGTTCGGCAGCAGTTCCTGGCGGATGTGTCCGTCGGCGGTCACCCACATCCCGACGTACGGGTGCGGGTCGCGGGGCGTTTCGTTGCTGGTCATGCCTCTACGATCAGCCCGGCGGCCGGTGCCGACCAGGCCGCCGTCTCCCCAGGTGGGGGCTTCCTGGGTGCGGTGCACCTAGGGACAGAGCGGCCTGGTTCCGGTTCCGCCGCGCGACGAACCTGGTGGTCAGGCGGCTGCCCCGGCCGCCGGACCCTCGCCTCGGAACGGCGTCGACGCTCACTCCCGCAGCGGACACACCGATGAGGCGACTCCACCGAGGAGCGCGCAATGACCATCACCGACAGCTGCACCGACACCGGCACCGTGAGCTGGAATGCCGAGGCCCTCGACGAGATCCTCTCGAACGACGGGGGGCGTCCCGTCCTGTTCGCGAATGCCCGGATCCTGACGACGGACCCGTTGATCGGGGCCCTGGTCGGCGCCGACATCCTGTTCGTCGGCCCACTGATCGTGGGGGTCGGCCCTGGCATCGTCACCGCGGCCGGGGACGACAACGCCATCGTCGTCGACGCCACCGGCATGACCGTCGTCCCCGCCGTCCTGGACACCATCGCGCTGACCGGCGGCCGCAGCACCCGCTCGGAGTACGTCGCGACGCTGGCCCCGGGCAACACCACCGACTTCCTGGTGGTACCCGACGAACTCGCCGACGACGTGCCGGTCGCGGTGGCCACGCTCCTCTCCCGGCCGGAGCAGGTCCGCGCGCTCGTCGCGGCCGGCCGCCCGGTCCTGTGGGCCGGTACCGCCGTCCCCGGCCGCCCCACCGCCCCCGAGACGGGCATCCCGGCCGCCGCGGACCTGACCGGCAGCCCGCGCGTCGGCGTCTGGACCGACCGGAACGACTTCCTGCACCAGGAGCTCAGCGCCGACGGCCGCTACGACGAGACCCGGGGCGGGCGCCCGCACGCCTACCAGGGCCGCTACTGGATCGACGGCGACCGCATCGACTACCTGGACGACCTCGGCTTCTGGGCCTACGGCGAGTTCCACGGCGCCGAACTCCACCACGCGGGCTACGTCATGAAGCTCGGCTGACCTTCCCTCCGCTCCCCTCCCCCTTTTTCCTTCCCCCTCCTCCGCCCTCTCCCTCCGCCGTACCGAAAGAAGAGCCCTCATGAACGTCAACGACACCACCAGCGCCGCCGTACTCGAAGAGCTCCGGCGGCGGCCCGCCGACCGGCGGCGCATCCTGTTCACCGGCGCGACCGTCGTCACCATGGACCCCGGCCTCGGCGTCCTCGACGGCGGCGACCTCCTCGTCGAGGGCGACACGATCACCGCCGTCGGCCCCCGCCTCGACGCGGCGGACGCCGTGGTCGTCGACGCCACCGGCACGATCCTCACCCCCGGCTTCGTCGACACCCACCGGCACGCCTGGGAGGCCCAGTTGCGCCGGATCATGCCGGACGTCGACGACCTCGGCGGTTACGTGATGGCCACCCTGGCCGGCTACGCCACCGTCTACCGGCCCCAGGACATGTACATCGGCACCAGACTGGCCGCGTTGACCGCGATCGACAGCGGTATCACGACCATGCTCGACTTCTCGCACAACTCCCGTACCCGCGAGCACTCCGACGCCGCCGTCGAGGCGCTGCGCGACACCGGCATCCGGGGTGTGCACGCTTCCATGGGCCCGCACTTCGGTGACTGGGACCGGCAGTGGCCCGGCGACCTCGCCCGGCTCAGGAGCCGGTACTTCAGCAGCGACGACCAGTTGCTCACGCTGCGCCTCGCGACCCTGGCCACCGACGAGATCGCCGGACCCGCGCTCGCCTACGGCCCCGAACTCGCCCGTGTCGCCCGGGAGCTGGGCATCGGGGTGAGCGTGGACGCCGTCTTCGGCACCGCCTCCTCCGACGCGGTCCTGCGCTGGGCCAAGGACGGCATCCTCGGCCCCGACGTCACCCTCATCCACTCCACCGGGCTGACCCCCGAGGCGTGGCAGGCGATGGGCGGCGCCGGCACCACCGTGGCCCTCGCGCCGACCTCCGACGCCCAGATCGGCCTGGAGACCGCGATCCCCGCCGTCGACGAGGCCCTGTCCGTCGGGATCCGCCCCGGACTGAGCATCGATGTCGAAGTCGCCCTGGCCAGCGACATGTTCACCCAGATGCGGGCCCTGCACGCCATCCAGCGGATGCGCGCGGTCAACGGCGTCCACGGCACCGACCGGCAGCCCTCCCGTATCACCACCCACGACGTACTCGACTTCGCGACCCTCCAGGGCGCCCGCACCAACGGCCTGGCCGGTGTGACCGGTTCACTCACCCCGGGCAAGAAGGCCGACCTCCTCGTCATCCGGGCCGAGGACCTCAACAACATGCCTCTCAACGACCCGATCGGCACGATCGTGCTGGGCTCCGACGCCCGCAACATCAGCGCCGTCCTCATCGACGGCGAGCCCCGCAAGTGGGACGGACAGGTCCTCGACGTCGACCTGGCCGCCCTGCGCGGCGAGGTGCACGCCTCGCGCGAGTACGTACTGAACACCCCGGCTGTGTGAACGCGCGCGGCGAAGGAGTCCGCCATGGCAAGCCTGGAACTGATCGCCGTCGTCGCCGTCGGTGTGCTCCTGATGGGCTGGCTGTCGCGTCGTACGGGCCTGAGCGAACCGCTGCTGCTGCTCGGCGCGGGCTGCCTCGTGGGACTCACACCGCCCTTCGCGTCGTTCGCGCTGTCCCCCGAGGTCGTCCTGTTCCTCTTCCTGCCCGCCCTGCTGTACTGGGAGGCGCTGACCTCCTCGGTCCGCGAGATCCGCGACAACTTCCGCAGCATCGCGCTGCAGTCCACCGGGCTGGTCCTGGCAACGGCCGTCGCCGTGGCGGCCGTTGCCCATGCGCTGGGCTACGGCTGGCCCGTCGCCTTCGTCCTCGGGGCCGTCCTGGCCCCGACCGACGCCGCGGCCGTCGCCGCCGTCGCCAGGGCCATGCCGCGCCGCATCCTGACCGTGCTGCGCACCGAGAGCCTGCTGAACGACGGCACCGCGCTGGTGCTGCTGGCGGTGGCCGTCGATGCCGTCACCGACGAGCGGCCCTTCTCCTGGTCGGGCACGGCGGTCGCCTTCGCCGGGTCCTACGCCGGCGGAGTCCTGGCCGGCGGCGTGGTCGCGCTGCTCCTCATCCCGGTCAGGCGCCGGTTGCCCGACCCCCTGCTGCACAGCGTGCTGAGCGTCGCCACGCCCTTCCTGGCCTACCTGCCCGCCGAACTCCTGCACGTGTCAGGCGTCCTCGCCGTCGTCACCTGCGGCCTGGTGACCACCCGGTTCGGCCCTCGTGTCATCGGTCCCGACGCCCGTATCCAGGCCGTCGCCTTCTGGGAAGTGTCCAGCTATCTGCTCAACAGCGCGCTGTTCGTCCTCGTGGGTATCCAACTGCCCTCAGCAGTACGCGCGTTGACCTCAGTCTCCTTGGTACAGGCGACGTTCGCCGCCCTCGCCGTGAGCGTCGCCGTGATCGGGACCCGGATCGCGTGGTTCTACTCGGTCCCCTATCTCGTCAGGCTCCTGGACCGGCGTCCCCTCCAGCGCGAGCGCCGGATCAGCGGACGCCAGCGGCTGCCGCTGGCGTGGGCGGGGATGCGTGGTGCCATCTCGCTGGCCGCGGCGCTGACCGTGCCCGCCACCACGGCCGAGGGACATGTGGTCGGGCAGCGTGACGCGGTGGTGTTCCTCACCGCCGTCGTCATCGTGGTCACCCTCGTGGTCCTCGGTCCCACGCTGCCGGCCGTGGTCCGCCGGGCCCGTTTCCCCGAGGACGCGGACAAGTCCGCCGAACTCACCCTCGTGCGCTGCCGTATGAGCAGTGCCGCGCTGCACGCCCTTCCGGAGCTGGCGCAGCGGTTCGGGGTCGCCGAGCAGGACACCCGGCGCATGGTCCAGGACATCGAGGACCGTACGGCCCCCGCTCCCGGCGCCGCGCGACGTCAGGAGAGCGTGCGGCGCCTCGAACTCGCCCTGCTCCGGGTCAAGCGGGACACGCTCACGGACCTGCGCGACGCCGGCCGTATCGACGACATCGTCCTGCGGACCGTCCAGCGCATGCTCGACGTGGAGGAGGTCCGGCTGCGGGGCAAGGCAGGTCCCGCAGCCGGTTCCGCCGTCACCCCGCGGCGGCGGTGAGCGCTCCGAGGGCGCTGGCCTGGGTCCGCCAGTCGGTCTGGTTCGGGCTGGTGCCGGCCCAGCGTTCGCCGAGGGCGTTGAGGGAGGTCCGGTCCTGTGCCCACAGGGTGTCCGCCTGGTTCAGGACGTAACTCCGGTAGGCACCGGCGCCGGTGGCGGTCGCCAGGTCGGCGAGGTTCCGCAGGAAGATGCCCTTGAACTGCTTCTGGTTGTCGTCGCAGGACGCCGAGCCGACGTCGCAGGACTCGGTGAGCACTCCGCCGACGGTCAGCGCCGGGCTGCTGATCGCGGCATCGGCCAGGGTCCGCGCGGTGGTCAGCAGCGAGCTGTCCCCGGTGGACTTCCACAGTTCGGTGAAGCCGCCGATGGCCAGCCCCTGGTTGTAACTCCACACGGTGGAGCCGTTGTTGGCGCAGGCCGAGGTCAGGCCGTCGTTCACCAGACCCGAGGAGTTGATCATCCCGCTGGCCCGGTACCAGGCGGCGGACGTCTTCGCCCGCTGGAGCCACACCGTGTCGCCCGGGATGCGCTGGTGCAGTGCCGTGGTCAGCCACAGGTACTGCCCGTTCGTCACGGCGTTCTTGTAGGTCCGTTCGCGGTCCCACCACACGCCACCGCCGCAGGTGCCGGTGTCCCAGTACTGCTGCACGTAGTTCGCGATAGTGACGGCCTCGTTGAGATACCGGGAGTCGCCGGTGTAGTCGTACGCGTCGATCCACGCGATGGCCCACCAGCCCGAGTCGTCGATGGCACGGCTGATGAAGTCGCCGTCGATCGCGTCCGAACTGCGGACTCCGGCGGCGAAGGCGCCCTTGTTCTGGTCGAAGGTGCGCGCGATGGCCCAGTCGTAGTCGTGCGTGCCGGTGGTCCTCGCGAAGTCGACGAGGGCGGTGAGGGTGGCGGCCGAGTTCCACCAACTGCTGGGCCACCAGCCGTTGTAGGGGTCGTACGACGACATCAGCGCGTCCGCCGCCGCGCGCGCCCTGGTCGGTGCGGGCCTGATCCACGCGGTGCAGCTGCCCTCGTTGTGGCTCGCCTCCCGGCCGCAGGCGCGGACCGCGCCGCCGTAGAGGAGGCCGCGCGGATCGCGGGTGGCGTACATCGCGGTGCGGGTGCCGGTGGCTCCGGAGGGGGTGCTGGTACGGCCGAGGGAGGAGCCGTCCGGCCAGGTCGAGCCGCCGTCCCAGGAGCGGTCGAGCCAGATCTCGTCACCGGCGCCGCCGCTGTCGATGCTCGCCCAGGCCATGGAGTTCCGCTGGTCGACATGGAGCCGGATGGTGCGGCCGTAGAGGGTGGTGGAGGGTACCGGCTGGTCGTCGCCGGCCGCCTGGCCGGCGCTCGTGCCGTCGCAGAGGGTGTCGCAGACGGTGGGGTAGACCCAGTTCGTGCAGCCGACCCCGGCCGCGTCACCGCAGGCCCGGACCAGCCCGCGGCGGTGGTTGCGGGGATCGGTGATGTTGTACATCAGCGTCCTGGTGCCGGTCCAGGTACCCGGGATGCTCGCCTTGCCGAGCAGTCCCTCCCAGGTCGCGCCGCCGTCCCAGGAGCGGTCCAGCCACACCGAGTCCCCGGTCACGCCGTCGTCGATGCTGGCCCACGCCATGTCGTCCGCGTCGGACACGTGCAGTTCCAGACGGCGGCCGTTGAGGTTCTTGTCCGGTACCGGGAAGGTCTCCTGCCGGGCCTGCGAAGGGTCCAGCGTGTCGCAGGCCAGTACGCAGACCTGGGTGGCGGCGGACGCGGGCGTCGCGGCCGGCACCAGGGCGGCGAACGCGAGCGCGGCCGCCAGCAGGAAGCCGAGAAAGCGTGGTACGACAACGATGTCTGAGCTGCGTGAGGACACCAGGACTCGCCTCGATTTCGCGATGGGGGGACGACGGTCGGCGCACGTGACGGGGGCCGACGGCTCTGGTCGAGCCGGGCCGGAATCGAGCACTGGTCCATACCTGTCAACGAGGCAGTGAACCGGCTTGGCGAGGTCCTGTCAATGCCACAAGGGCAGCCTTCCCAAAGGGAGTCGGGAGGCTGCTGTGACGGGTTGACACCCGGATTTCGGGCGCCCATCATCGGTGGAACTTCGGCGAGACCCCTCGTGCATCCACCTGTCGCACCACGCACCGGGTCTCGTGCGGCGCGGATTTGAATCGTTTCAGACACTGCGTTTCCCCAGGCACCCGCACCCCCCACCCAGGAGGTCTCCATGCGCCGTCGATCACCGCTGAGCAGACCGCCGGGCCGGCATCATCTGCTCGGCCTGGCCGTCGTCGCGGCCGCCACGCTCACCGTGGGCCCCGCCCCGTCCGCCGACATCGTGCCGGTATCCGCCACGGGGACCTCAACGGGCGCCCGGGCGGCGGCAGTCGACCCCCTGAACTACTCGCCGGCCTCACGGACTCTGAAGCCGACCGCCGTCTACCGGACGTCCGGCAGCGTCGCCAGCCCGCAGAACGTGCTGAGCGGACAGCCGACCCGGATCTCCGGCTCGCAGTCGGCCGTCACCCTCGACTTCGGCAAAGAGGTCGGCGGCCTGGCAACGTTGTCCTTCGGGAGTGTGAGCGACAACGGCCAACGGGTCGGGCTGGCCTTCAGCGAGTCGTCCCTGTACGCGGGCAACAACAGCGACCGCAGCAGCGGCCGTGACGGCGAGGACGGCGCCCTCTACGCCACGGCCTCCGCCAACGGCACCTATACGGTGCCCACCGCTCAACTCCGGGGCGGCTTCCGGTACCTGACGGTCTTCCTCGACACCTCGGGCTGGGTCGACCTCACGGGCGTCAGCCTCGGCTTCACCGCGGCGCCCGGAAAATCGAACCCGGCCGACTACGCCAACTATTTCCACTCCAGCGACGACCTGCTCAACCGCATCTGGTACGCCGGGGCCTACACGGTGCAGCTCAACACGATCGCCTCGAACCAGGGCCGCGCCTGGCCCCCGCCGGCCTCGACCTGGGACAACGGCGCCACCGTCGGGGTGGGCGACTCCGTCCTGGTCGACGGCGCCAAGCGGGACCGCACGGTATGGCCCGGCGACATGGGCATCGCCGTCCCCACGCAGTACGCGTACTCCGGCGACCTCACCTCGACCCGCAACGCGCTCACCACGATGTACAACGCGCAGTCGGCGGAGGGTGAAATCCCCTGGTCGGGGCCGCCGTTCAACCTCACCGGCTCGGACACCTACCACACCTGGACGCTGCTGGGCACGTCGACGTACTACACCTACAGCGCCGACCGGGCGTGGCTGGACTCCGAATGGGCCAACTACAAGCGCGGGATGGCCTTCATCACCAACAAGATCGACGGCAACAACCTGCTCGACGTCACCCGCACCCAGGACTGGGCCCGGGTCGGCCAGGGCGGCGAGAACATCTCCGCCAACGCGCTGCTGTACGCCGCGCTCAAGGGCGGCGCCACCCTGGCCGTGGCCGAGGGCGACAGCGCCCTTGCGGCGAGCTGGACCGGCAGGGCGGACGCGATCAAGGCCGCTGCCAACTCCCTTCTGTGGGACGCCTCGAAGGGCATGTACAAGGACAACCCCACCAGCGGTCTGTATCCGCAGGACGGCAACTCCCTCGCGGTCTGGTACGGGCTGACCGACTCCGCGGCCAAGGCGCAGAGCGTTGTCGCGGGGCTGGGGAAGAACTGGGGCGCGTACGGCCCCACCACCCCCGAATGGGGCGGCAACGTCTCGCCGTTCGCGGGCGGCATGGAGCTCAACGCCCGTTTCACGGCGAACGACGACTACACCGCGCTGGACCAGATCCGGCGCACCTGGGGCCACATGCTCGACAGCGACATCGGCACCAGGAGCACCTTCTGGGAGGGCGTCAAGGCCGACGGCGGCCTCGCCTACGGCGGTTCGTTCATGAGCCTGGCGCACGGCTGGTCCTCCGCGCCCACCTCCACGCTCACCTTCGACGTGCTGGGCACCGCACCGGAGTCGGCGGGCGGCGCCTACCGCTTCGTCCCGCACCCCGGCGACCTGACCAGCGCTGAGGGCCGTATCACCCTGCCCCAGGGCGCCGTCGACGCCTCCTGGTCCCGCGACCCCGCCGCCGGCACCTATACGGCGCACCTGACCAGCCCGGCCGGGACCACCGGCCGTATCGGCATCCCGAAGTCCGGCGGCGGCAACGTCTCGGTGTCCGTGAACGGCACCGTCGTCTGGAGCAACGGAACGTTCACCCCCGCCTCCGGCATCACCGGCGCGAGCCAGGACGACACCTACGTCTACCTCACCGGTGTGGCAGCGGGCAGCTACACGGTGACCGCCACCGGCCTCGGCAACCCGGCCGCGCCCGCCGACCCGGCCACCACCGGTGCGCTGCGCGCGGGCTACACCCGGTGCGCGGGCGAGGGCGGCACCTGCTCCTTCAGCGGCACCCGCTCGGTGGCCTACGGCGCCGGAACGTACACGTACAAGACCGTGACCGGCAGCACCGCCTGCGCCAACGACTCCTTCGGCGGCGACCCGGCGCCGAATCTCGTCAAGTCCTGCTACGTCGCCGACGCGGGCGGCCCGCCCGGCTACACCGCCTGCGCTGCCGAGAACGGCACCTGTGCCGTGCCCGGTTACAACCGTGACGTCGTCTACGGCGCCAACGGCAACTTCGTGCACCAGGTCACCAACGGCTCCGTCGCCTGCTCCAACGCCCACTTCGGCGATCCCGTCGACGGCGTGGCCAAGTCCTGCTATCTGCCGCCCGCCGGAGCACCGGCCGGCGGCTGGACCAAGTGCGCGGACCAGAACGGCACCTGCGCGGCCGCCGCCGGACAGCCGGTGATGTACGGCGCGTTCGGAGCGTTCACCACCCTCAAGGCCACCGGCGACACCCCGTGCACCGACGCGAAGTTCGGCGACCCGATCCCCGGCGAGTCGAAGGCCTGCTACACCGCCGGCGGCGGGCCGGCCGGTTACGCCACCAACTGCTCGGACGAGACCGGGACCTGCGCCTTCAGCGGACAGCAGACCGTGGCCTACGGCGCCCGGGGCGCCTTCGTCTACAGAACGTTCACCGGCGGCACCAGTTGCACGACGACGGCTTTCGGCGGCACGGACCCGCTGCCGGGCGTACGGAAGGGCTGCTACCTCACCTCCTGAGGAGGGCGACGCTCCCGGCGGCCCGCGCGCTTGCGGTGCGCGGGCCGCCGGATCACTCGGGGGGCGCCGGTGTCAGCTGCCAGGCACGGTGTCCTCGAAGGTGGTGCCCGCGCCGCGGTACGCCGCCACCTTGGCGGCGACCTGCGCCGGCGTGAGGACCTGGTCCTTGACGTGCAGGACGTAGTCGACCTGCTCGTCGTACGCGCGCGCGGTGGAGCTGGTCAGACCGCCGAAGTCGATCAGCCACTGGTTGAAGTTGATCGACATCGGCCGCTCCGGCAGGTACGCGGCGTCATGCGTGCCGAAGAGCTGTCCGTCGATGTAGTACTTGATGTTGTTGTTGTCGATGGTCAGCACCAGGTCGTGCCAGCCGTCGTAGCTCTGCCGGCCCTCGGTGTGCTGGTTGACCGCCACCCACGGGTCGGGCTGGTAGGTCTCCCAGGACGTCGTGTAGAGGATGTTCGACGACTCGCCCCAGCCGCCGTTGGGGAGGTACTCGAAGTCGTACTCGGAGTAGTCGTCCGCCATCGGTGCCGTGAGGTCGTTGATGGTGAAGAACGTCTGGACGAGGTGGTCGCCGTCCGGGCCGGACTTGGGCGCGTCGCTGAACCTGACCCGGGCCGCGTAGGTGCCGTTCTTGAACTTCCGCGCGTTGGTGACGACTTCGGTCTGCCTGGTGCTGTCGCCGGTACCCGATGTCGAGGTCTCCAGGTTCATGACGGAGTTGCCGCTGGAGGTGGCGAAGGTGACGTTCTGGGGCGCCCAGGTGGCGCCGGAGACGCCGGGGCCGCCGGAGGTGGAGCGCACGCTCCAGCCGTGCGCCGAGATCTTCGGGTCGTTGTAGGCGCTGTAGTCGAAGTCGTCGAACAGCGTGGCGCCGGTGGCCGGAGGGTCGGTCGGCGGGTCGGTGGGCGGGTTGGTCGGGTCGTTGCCGGCGGGGGCCTGGCCCCACAGGGTGGTGCCGGACAGCTGTGCGGTGACCTTGGACCAGTCGCCGTAGGAGGTCTGGGAGGCGCCGAAGGAGTAGTCGTCGCTCTGGACCAGCGGCTGCCACGTCGACTGGTAGAAGCGCAGCTGCATGTCGCCGGTGTCGGCGCCCGGAGCGAGGGTGCCGGCACCGGAGGTGAAGCCGATCTCCAGGTAGCGGTCGGCCGTGGCCGTCGGGTTGGTGAGCGTGCCGAAGGTGCCGGTGACGTTGGCGCAGCCCTTGACGGCCCAGGAACAGGCGAAGCGGTAGGTGGCGCTCGCCGCGTCGGCCTTGAAGTAGTAGCGGATCCTGACGTTCGCGAGTGGCAGGGTCGTGGTGCCGGTGTTCTTCACCTTGAACCAGGGTTCGGCCTGGTCGGCGGTGGCTCCGGTGGCGCTCGTACGGTACTGGACGCTCAGTCCGTCGCCGGCCGCGCTCGCGGTGGCCGGGAGTGCGGTGAGCGCGGCGGCTCCGATGGCCGCCGCGACCGCGGCGGATGCGGCGGCGCGCAGCCGGTTCTTCGCGAATCTCATGGTTGTTCCTCTCCAGAAGGTGGGGTGATTCCGGAACGGGACAGGGTGTGGGGTTTCGTCAGGGGCTGTGTCAGGGGGTGGTGTGCGGGGTGGTGGCGGACGCCGAGCGCGTCGAGCCGGGCGGTGTGCCCGTCGAGGCGGGAGCGGAAGTCGGCCCATTCGGTGGTGCCGCTCCAGGCGCGGTCGGCGAGGGCGCACAGCCGGGGGTAGGTGAGGTACTCGATGTGGGCGGGCGTCGTGACGAACTCGGTCCACAGCTGGGCCTGGGTGCCGAGCACCCGCGCGGCCACGTCCGGTTCGGCGTCCTCGGGTACGGGGTCATGGGCGTGGGCGGCGCGCAGATCGACGACGGTTCCGGGCTGGGCCGGCGGCTCGTGCGGGTCGGCGGTCTGGGCGTAGTCGAGGTAGGCGGCCCGGTGGTACGCGCTGACGACGGGGTGGCCGCGGCGCGCCGCCGTCAGGGTGTGGGACGCGTCGCGCCAGGTCATCACCGTGAAGTCGAGGGGCAGTTCGGCACCGGTCTCGGCCCAGCCGACCGGGCGGCGGCCACGCCGGACGAGGAACTCGCCGATCTGCCCGAGGAACCAGCCGTGCAGGGCCTCGGGGTTCGGCAGGCCCTGTGCCGACGCCCGTTCGCGCGCGGCGGCACTGTGCGTCCACTCGGTGGTGGGGCACTCCTCGCCGCCGATGTGGATGTACGGCGAGGGGAAGACGTCCATGACCTCGTCGAGGACGTCGCGGCAGAAGTCGAGGACCTCGTCGTGGACACCGAGGACGGTGTCGCACACTCCCCAGCGCGTCCAGACGTCGAGGCTGCGCTCCGGCTGGTTGCCCAGTCCGGGATAGGCGGCGAGGGCCGCGCGAACGTGTCCGGGCATCTCGATCTCCGGCATGACGGTGACGCCGCGCGCGGCCGCGTACCGGACCAGGCCGCTCAGTTCGGCCCGCGTGTACGACCCTCCGTGCGGGACGCCGTCGAACGTGCCGCTGCCGGCCGGGCCCTGCTGCGACTCGGCGCGACGGCCGCCGATCTCGGTGAGTTTGGGACGGGCGGTGACCGGCATCCGCCAGCCCTGGTCGTCGGTGAGGTGCAGATGGAACACGCTGATCTTGTGCAGGGCCAGCAGGTCGACGTAGCGGCGCAGGTAGGAGACGGGCTGGAAGTGGCGTGCCACGTCCAGCATCGCGCCGCGCCAGGGGTGCCGCGGGACGTCGGTGATCTCGACGCAGGGCAGCAGCCACTGAGTAACGGGCCGCGGGGTCTCCGACAAGGCCTCGGGGGACAGGAGTTGACGGATCGTCTGGATGCCGCGCAGCAGGCCGGTGAGGTGCGCGGCGCGCAGCAGCACGGCGTGCGGGGCGACGGTGAGTCCGTACCCTTCGTCGCCGAGACCGGTGAGCCCGGGGGCGAGCGCCAGGGTGAACTGTCCGTCCGGGGACGGTCGCAGGGGCAGTCCGGTGGCGGGGGCGAGCAGGGTGCGCAGCAGTTCGGCGGCCGGTTCGGCGCCCGCGCCGATGTGCAGCGCGGTGTCGGCGTCGAGCGTGAAGTGCCCCGGCCGGAGTGCGGCCTTGGTGGGGCGTGGGACGAGGGCGAGCACAGACGGGTGTGCGGGCATGGATCGTCTCCGTGGGCGGGTCGCGTCGGGTGGGCGGATGTGCGGTCAGCCCTTGACCGCGCCGGCCGCGAAGCCGGCGGTGACATGGCGCTGGAGCAGCAGGAACACCACGAGTGCGGGGGCGGCGAAGAGGGTCGAGGCGGCCATGGTGGCGCCCCAGTCGGTGCCGAAGACGTTCTGGAACGAGGACAGCCAGACGGGCAGGGTGCGGTGGTCCTGCTGCTTGATGATCAGGAAGTTGGCGTACGCGAACTCGTTCCAGGCGGTGATGTAGCCGAACAGCGAGGTGGCCATCAGCCCCGGGGCGAGGAGCGGGAACGCTATGTGCCGGAACGCGCCGAGCCGGGTGCAGCCGTCGACCTGGGCGGACTCCTCCAGCTCAGGGGGGATCGTGCCGATGAAGCCGCGCAGCACGATGACGGTGAAGGGCAGCGTCATCATGAAGTAGACGAGGGTCAGGGTCGGCAGCCGGTCGAGCATGCCGGTGTCCCGGGAGATGATGTACACGGGGATGATCAGTGACTCCCAGGGCGCCATCTGGGCGATGAAGACCATGAGCATGAACTGTCGGCGTCCCCTCCACCGCATCCGGGCGACGGCGTAGGCGGCGCCGAGCGCGATGACGAGGGCGAGCAGGACGGCGCTCAGCGTGACGAGGATGCTGTTGCGCCAGAACAGGCCGAAGCCGGCGGCGCCGACGGCGGTACGGAAGTGGTCGAGGGTCCAGGTCTCGGGGATGATCCGGGGGTTGTCGGACTGGATGTCGCGGGTCGGGGTGAACGCGGTGGCGACCATCCAGTAGACCGGGAACAGGCAGACCACGACCGTGACGACGGCGGCGGCGTTCAGGGGCAGGCGGCGGACGCGGGGCCGGGTGGTGCTCATGCGAGCTCGTCCTCCTGGCGGAACATCTGGCGGAAGTAGAGGACCAGCACGCCCGACATCAGCACGACGGTGACCATGGAGGCCGCCGAGCCGAGGTCGTAGCGCTGGCTCGACAGGGCGGTCTGGACCGCGTACACGGGCAGGATCGTGGTGGCGTCGCCGGGCCCGCCGTTGGTCATCACCCAGATCTGGACGAACGCCTTGAAGGTCCAGATCACTTCGAGCGAGAGGACCAGCAGGAAGATCGGCCGGACGATCGGGAGGGTGATCGAGCGGAAGATCCGCGGCCCCGACGCCCCGTCGAGCCGGGCCGACTCGTACAGCTCGGTGGGGACGGTGGTGAGGGCCGAGTACAGGGTGATCGCGGCGAACGGCACGGACTGCCACACGACGAGGACGACGACGATCGCGAAGGCGGCCGGGCCGTGCGCGAACCAGGGGTAGCGGTGGAAGGACTCGAACCCCAGGTCGGTGAGGACCGCGTTGACGATGCCGAACTCCGAGTGGAACAGCCACTGGAACACGGTGGTCGCCGCGATGACGGGCATCGCCCAGGTCAGCACGAGCGCACTGAGGACCGTGGTCCGGCCGAACCGGCCAAGGCGTTCGACCATGAGCGCGACCAGGGTGGACAGCACCATGATCAGTACGACGTTGACCGCCATGAAGAGGAAGGTGCGGCGCACCACCTCCCAGAAGCGGTCGTCGCCGAGCAGCGTCTCGTAGTTCCGGAACCCGACGAACCGCGCGTCGCCCAGGATGAGCTGGCGCAGACCGAAGTCCTGGAGCGAGATCACCACGGCGCGGACCAGGGGGTAGACGAGCAGGTAGAGCGTGCCGAGGACGGCGGGCGCGATCAGGACGTACGGCCAGATCCCGCGGCCGACGGCCGTCGACGGGCGGCGCCTGCCCGTGCCGGAGGACCGCCGGGGCGGCCGGGTGGTGAGTGGGGGGCGGGACACGGTCTGCTCTCGGACTGCCGGCACGGCACTCCTCCTTCCCGTGCGTCGACGACGGTTCAGGAGCCGGAGTTCATCGCTGCGGTGATGGCCTCGGACGCCGTGGTGGCCGCCTTGTGCACATCGCCTCCGGTGAGCACGGCGGTCATGTAGTCCTTGATCGGGTTCTTGGCCTCGACCGCCGCCCAGCCGGGTGTGTTGGGCGTGGCGTGGCCCTCGGCCGCGCCGACCGCCATGGCCGCGGCGCCCGGGTCGGAGGCGACCGCGGAGGCCAGGGTGGTCTTGTTCGGCACGTAGCTCATGGCGAGGGCGAGCTTCTTCTGCCAGGTGTCGCCGGTGAGTTCCCTGATGAAGGTGTAGGCCGCGTCCTGCTTGGTGGAGGCCGTGGGGATGACGAGGTCGGAGCCGCCGGTGAAGACCGCGCCGGGTGTGCCGGCGGTCTTGCCCGGGATCGGGAAGAAGCCGAGCTTCCCCTTCAGCGCCGGGTTGCTCTGGATGACCACGTTGGCGCCGCCGGGTGTCGAGACGACCTGGGCGACCTTGCCCTTGGCCATGACGTCCGCCTGCGGGGGGTTCGCCTCGTCGGCATCCTTCGGTCCCCTGCCGAGGGCCTGGAGCTTCTGGTAGAACTCCATGCCCCGGATCGCCTCGGGGGTGTCCAGGCTGCCTTTCCACTTGCCGCCGGACTCGGTGGCGAGGTCGCCGCCCTCGTCCCAGACGAAGCCCGCGAGGGTGTACCAGTTCTGGCCGGGCAGGTAGATGCCCTGCGTACCACCGGTGTTGAGCTTCTCGGTGGCGGCGATCCACTGGTCGCGGGTCTTGATGGCGGTCGCGTCGATGCCCGCCTTCTTGAAGAGGTCGGTGCGGTAGATGACGACGCGGTTGGCGGCGTAGTAGGGGATGCCGTACTGCTTGCCCCCGTAGGAGCCCGGCTCGGCGAGGCCCTTGAGCCAGTTCTGCCCGCCGAGTTCGCCGGCCTTGCCGCTGAGGTCGAGCAGCCCGCCGCTCTGCGCGAACTGGGCGACCTGGGTGTTGCCGGTCTCGATGACGTCCGGGGCGTCGTTGCTGGCGAGGGCCGCCGTGACCTTCTCGCCGATCCCGTCCCACTCCTGGATCTGCACCTTGACCCTGATGTCGGGGTGGGCGGCCTCGAAGCCCTTGACGAAGTCGCTCTGGAACTCTGCCGAGACACTGTCGCGCATCAGCCAGACGTCGATGGTGGTGCTTTTGCCGGAGCCGTCGCCGGAGGCGTCGGAGGAGCTGCTGCAGGCACTGAGCCCGGCCGTCATCAGGAGCGCGGACACGCCGGCGCACAAGCGGAGCTTCACGGTTCACCTCTGGAGGACATGACCTGACCACCTGACCAGTGAAGCCCACTGGTCAGCTTACCTCTTGATGTGAGGACGAAGGTGGCATAGACCAATTGAGGCGTCAACCCTCCGTACAGCAACGGCATTTGACGGGCAGACCGGGCGGAGTCCGGACAGTCACCGCTCGGTGGCCGTTACACTTCCCAGAACCAAGAGGGCAGTTGCAGGTGACCACTGGTCAGCTGGTTAACTGGTCAACTGGGATTCCGGGCAACAGGGAGCGCGACATGACGGCCGACGAACCAGGCGCGGTGCTCAAGCGGGAGCGAGTGCGCGACTTCCTCCTCGACCTGGTCGAGTCACAGCGCCCGGGGGACGCCATCCCCTCCGAGCGCGCCCTCTGCGCCCGCCTGGGCGTGTCCCGTCCCACCCTGCGCGCGGCGGCCGACGAACTGGTCGCCGCGGGGCTGCTGGTACGGGAGCACGGGCGGGGCATGTTCGTCGCTCCGGAGAAGATCACCCAGGAACTCGTCTCCGGACAGCAGGCCATGACCGTGCCCCGGGCCACCGGAACCTGGTCGAGCCGGCTGCTGGAGTTCACCACCATCCCGGCGGGCGCGCGCGTGGGCCGCAGGCTGCGCATCTCCCCCGCCGCCGAGATCGTGTACGTGGCACGGCTGCGTCTGGTCGACGGCGCCCCGATGGCCATCGAGCACCTGCACATCAAGGCCGGTCTGGTCCCGGCCCTGTCCGCCGGGGAACTGGAGGCCGGCGACCTGTACGAGCACCTGCGCGAACAGCACGGCGTGCACGTCCAGGAGGCCGTCCAGGCGATCGAGCCGACCGTCGTCACCCGGGCCGAGGCCGAACTGCTCGACGTGCCCGAACTGTCACCGGCGCTGCTCTTCGAGCGCCTCACCTCGGACACCACGGGACAGCCCGTCGAGTACGTCCACTCGATCTACCGCGGGGACCGCTACCGCATCGTCTCCCGGCTCACCCTCGGCCCCTCGGCCCCGGTGCCGTCGGCAGGCGTCGGACACCATCCCGGCATCCCCCCGGGCGACTTCGCACACGGCGACACCATCACGTCCTCCACCCACGGCGACATCCAGTCGGCACCGTGAGCCACGGCGGGGGAGAACAGCACCGGGCTGCTCTCCCCCGCCACGCCGGGACGGAGCTCAGATGGCCTGGGCGGTGGGCAGGATGGTGATCTCGGTCAGGTTGACGTGGCGCGGGACGGCGGCCATGAAGGCGACGGTCTCGGCGATGTCGGCGCTCTGCAGGACGTCGATGTCGTGGATGAGGTCGGCCATCAGCTTGGAGGCGTCGGGGTCGGTGACGTGGTCGGGGAGTTCGGTGTCGACCATGCCTGGCTCGATGGTGGCCACGCGGACCATCCTGGGGCCGAGTTCGACGCGCAGCAGCCGGGTGAGGTGGCTGATGTACGCCTTGGTGCCGGAGTAGACGGAGAACTTCGCCAGGATGCGGGTGGCCGCGATCGACGAGGTGTTGATCAGGTCGGCGGGCCTGCCCGCCGCGGCGGATTCCGTCAGGTGCGGGACGAACGCGGCGATCACGTTCATCAGGCCGCCGATGTTGAGGTCGATCTGGCGCTGCCAGTCGTCGACCCTGAGTTCCTCGATGCCGGAGATGAGCTGGACACCGGCGTTGTTGAACACGAGGTCGGCCTTGCCGAAGCGCTCGGCGACCCGGTCGGCGGCGGCCTGGACGGCGGCGCGGTCGGTCACGTCGACGGCCAGGGCGAGCGCGGTGCCGCCGGCGGCCTCGATGTTCTTGACCACGCCGTCCAGACGCTCCTTGCGCCGGGCCAGTACGACCACGGTGGCGCCGAGCCCGGCCAGCCGCTCGGCGGTGACGGCACCCATGCCGCTGGAGGCGCCGGAGACGACGGCGACACGGCCGGCGAGAGGGGTACCGGTGAGCAGGGCAGCAGACATCACACAACCTCAGTCTCTTTGGTCACGGGGTTCGGAAGGCGGAGTGTCAGGCGGCGTCGTCGTGCGCGGTGGCCGCGGACTTCTCGCGCCACGGGGCGAGGTCGTCCTGCACCTGCCGGTACTTGACGTCGAGCCGCTCCAGCGTGTCGCGCCCGAGGTAGAGGTGCGTGGGCAGCTTCTCGGTGGCGGCCACCTCCACGATGAGGGCGGCGCCCTTGACGGGGTCGCCGAGCTGGGCGTGGTTGGCCCGGTCGATCCAGTCCAGGGTCACGTGCGCGGGGGTGTCGTCGTAGTCGCCGATGCGGTTCGCGGCGACCGACAGGGAGCTGGCGTCCAGGAAGTCGGTGCGGAAGACGCCGGGCTCGACGACCATCGACTGGATTCCGAACGGCGCCATCTCGGCGGAGAGCGCTTCGCTGATGCCGGCGACCGCGAACTTCGACGCGGAGTACAGGCTGACGCCCGGCTCGCCCTCGAATCCGGAGCGGGAGCCGATGTGCACCAGCCGTCCGGAGCCCTGCTTGCGCATCACGGGCAGCACGGCCCGGGTGACGTTGACCAGGCCGAAGACGTTGAGGTCGAACAGTGACCGGGCCTCCGCGTCGGAGATCTCCTCCAGCGCGCCCAGCAGGCCGCGGCCGGCGTTGTTCACCAGGACGTCGATGCCGCCGAACCTCGCCACGGCCGCCTCGACCGCCTGCGGGATGCTGTCGTTGTCCGTGACGTCCAGGGCGACCGCGAAGACCTTGTCGGAACTCTTCAGATCGTCCGGTACCCGCTCCGGATTTCGTACGGCGACCACGACATTGTTACCGCCTGCCAGAGCGGCACGGGCGATTTCCGCGCCGATTCCGCGGGAGGCACCGGTGACAAACCACGTAGCCATGGGAAAACCTCTTTCGTTCCTTTTCCCCTGAGGGGGATTTCCTGTTGACGTATTCGAGTCTGTCCCTCCTCCGGAGCGATATGAAGGCAGCGGTTTTCCTGGGAGTCCTGCACCCAGGATGGGGCTCAGGTGCCGTGCGCGGGGTTCTGCTGGTGCGGCACTTCGGGTGCGCCGACGGAGCCCAGCAGGGCCAGCCCGTCGGCTGAGGGGGAGCCCGGCTCGGCCTGCAGGATGACCAGCTGCTGGCCCGGGACGCTGCGGATGTCGAGGGCCTCGTGGCGCAGCTCCAGGTCCCCCACGACCGAGTGGTGGACCTGCTTGGTCTCGTAGGGCGGGACCCGGGTGTACTCGCGTGCCCACAGGGCGCGGAACTCGCCGCTGCGCACCGACAGCTCACCGACCAGCTCCAGGATGCGGGGGTCCTCCGGGGTGCTCGCGGCGGTCTGCCGAAGGTCGGCGACCGCCCGGTGCCTGGCCCGCTCCGGGCTGCGGTAGAAGGACTTCGCGGCCGGATCCAGGAAGAGCATGCGCAGCACGTTGTCGTGCTGCGCGAAGTCACGGTAGAGGGCGTCGGCCAGGGCGTTGGTGGCCAGCAGGTCCTGGGCGTGGCCGATGATGAAGGCCGGCGTCCTGGTCCAGCTCTCGATCAGCTGCCGCAGATGCGGGCGGACACGCTCGACCCGGACGGGCGCCCTGGTGCGACGGGCCGACGGCAGCGCCAGCCGGAAGAGTTCCCGCCTGTCCTCGTCCCCGAGCCGCAGCACACGGGCCATGGCCTCAAGGACCCGGGGCGACGGACTGACCTCACGGCCCTGTTCGAGCCGGCTGTAGTAGCTCAGGCTGACCCCCGCGAGCGTCGCGACCTCGTCGCGTCGCAGCCCCGGCACCCTCCGCCGGCCGGCGGTGAGCAGTCCTGCCGCCTCGGGGCTGAGGCGCTCTCTGCGGGAGCGGAGGAAATGACCCAGCCCTTCCACTGAGTCGAGGTGCGTGTCGTTGTCCATGTCATCGAGGCTAGGCGGAAAACGCCCGGAAAAGTTCCGCCGACGGTGGGTGCATTACACCCAGGATTACGGGCGCCATGGGGCGGGACCGTGCAACACCCCGGCCCTGACGTCTCGGTCGCCTCCCCCTCGGACACGGAATCACCCTCTGCGACGAACGCACGACCTCATGTGATATTGCACGCCCGGCACTTCTCACAGGACGGAATCCATCTACTCTTGCCGCATGAGCAATGGGACGCCTTTGGGTGATTTTCTCCGAGCCCGCAGAGAAGCCCTGAAGCCGCACGACGTCGGTCTGCCCGAACACGGGCGGCGCCGGGTGCCGGGACTGCGCCGAGAGGAAGTCGCGCTGCTCGCCGGAGTCAGCTCCGACTACTACATCAGGCTGGAACAGGGGCGCGAGAACAGCCCGTCCCCCCAGGTCCTCGATGCCGTGGCGCAGGCGCTGAAACTGGACGCGGAGTCCACCGACCATCTCAACCGCCTCTGCCTGGCCGCCTCGCAGCGCCCGCGCGACCGGGGCGACGCGGAGGTCAGCCTGCAGCTGTTGCAGCTGATGGACGGCTGGGATCACACTCCGGCCTTCGTCGTGGGCCCGGCCCTCGACATCATGGCGGGCAACTCCCTGGCCACCGCCCTGCACAGCGGTTTCGAGAAGTTCGACAACCTCGCCCGGATGGTGTTCGTCGACCCGGCCGGGCGCGACTTCTACCAGGAATGGGAGCGGGCCGCGCACTCCTGCGTCGCCGAGATCAGGGCCGCCTACGGCCATGACCCCGAATCCGCCCGCATCGCCGAGGTCGTGGCGGAACTGTCCGCCCGGAGCGAGGAGTTCGCCGCGCTCTGGCAACTCCACGACGTCAAGGGCAAGTCCCAGGAGGGCAAGCACCTGAAACACCCTCAGGTCGGAGACCTGCACATCAAGTTCGCGGCGTTCACGGTCAACGGGGCCCCGCACCAGCAGCTGGTCGTCTACCAGGCCGAGCCGGCCGGCCCGACGGCGGCCGCCTTCGAGACGCTGAGGGCGATGGCCGCCCAGCCGAAGCAGGCCCGGGCCGGAGCGGTGGACGCGGGCACGTGAGCTCGACTGCCTGGAGCGCTGATCCGATGACGGGGCTCAAGTGGTGGCAACGAGTGGCGTTGATCGTGTGCTTGTGTGCGCTCACTCTGCCGTTGTGGTTCGCCGCCAAGAACACCTACCGCTTCGTCGACGGTCACCGGACCTTGACGGAAGGACATGTTCACTGCGACTGGGGCGGCCCCTGCCAGGGCGCGTGGCGGCTGCCCGGCGGACGGCAAGGGCGGGGTGAGATCGAAGGTCTGTCCTTCCAGGACGACGAAGAGCTCGTGACGGGCATACCGGTCTACGCGGGCGGGGACTGGGCTGTGGCCGACCGCTCCGACCTGGCTGTCCATGCGGCCCTGGAACTCGGCGGTGCTGTGATCGGCGCGGCTCTGGTGCTCTCGATGGCCTGGATCAGGTCCAGAGACCTCTGACCGTGCGGGGTGTGCCGGCGTCGCCCCCGGTCCGGAGCGAGATCACCGGAATCCGGTGAGGACCGCTCGCCTGTCCCGCGGCGAACCTGAGCGCGCGCCACCCCCGTACGTCGTCCACCCCCCGTGTGTCATCCACGAACCGCCGCTCGTTCCTTGCCCGCGGCGCGGCTCTCGCGGCCGTGCCCACGGTCGCCGCGCTGGCCGACGGCGCACTGGCCGGCCAGGCGTCGGCCGCCACGCTGCCCGACTACGCGCCGATCCCGCCGTCCGCACTCGGTCCCCGCCGTCAACGCGCAGGGCTACTACGTGGGCCGGGTCGAGAAGAACCTGTACTGGGTGACCGACGGCACCTACCAGGCGGCGTTCCTGACGACCCGTGAGGGGGTCGTGCTGTTCGACGCACCGCCGTCCATCGGGCACAACCTGCAGCGTGCCGTCGACGAGATCGCGTCCGCCAACGGCGTCTCCGGCAAAGTGACCCACCTGGTCTACTCCCACCACCACGCCGATCATCTCGGCGCGTCGTCGCTGTTCGGCCGCGACGTCGTACGGATCGGCCACGCCGAGACCAAACGGCTCCTGGCCCGCGACAACGACCCGGCCCGGCCGGTTCCCGACATCACCTTCGACAAGCGCCACACGCTGCGCGTCGGCGGGGAGCGCATCGAGCTGGCCTGGCACGGCACCAACCACACCCCCGACAACGTCTACATCCACCTGCCCGACCGCGACACCCTGATGCTCGTCGACGTCCTCCTGCCCGGCTGGGTCCCCTTCGACAGCTTCAACCTCAACGAGGACGTCCCCGGCTCCATCGCCGCCCCCGCCAAGGCCATGAGCTACCCGTGGAAGCACTTCATCGGCGGCCACATAGGCAGGCTGGGCACCCGCCAGGACATGGTGGTGTACCAGCAGTACGTGGACGACATCGTCGACAACGTCAAGAAGGCGCTGGCGACGGTCGACCCCACCCCGTACTTCACGAAGTACGGGAACAACGTGTGGGCCGCGGTCAAGGAGTACCAGGCCGCCCAGGTCGCCTACGCCTCCGAACCGGTCGTCAGGAAGTACACCGGCGTCCTCGCCGCCGCCGACGTCTACACGGCCAGTACGACGTTCATCATTCTCGAGTCACTCCGCCTCGACCTCGGCGTGGGCTCGCAGGTCCACGCCTGACCGCGACCGGGATCGCGGTCCGGGCGGCCGAGGGCGGTCCGGGCCGGGCGGCCGGCGCGTCAAGTCGTCGCCGGGGTGCGGTGTTTCGCGTCGACTAGGCTGGCCGCGTGCCTGGAAGACATGGCCCGGTGCCCGGTCCGCCGGCCGCGGCAGGCCCGGTCCGGGTACCGGGACGGGGCCGTCCCGGTCTGATCGGCCGTCGCGACCTGGTCGCCGCCTTGGAGCGCGCGGCCGAGAAGCGGGTGACGATCATCTCCGCGCCCGCCGGCAGCGGCAAGACGTCGTTGCTCCGCGAGTGGGCCGACCGCCCGCGTGCGGACCGCCGGGTCGCGTTCATGTCCGTGCGGCCGAACCAGCAGGACGCACAGCTGTTCTGGCTCGCGCTGCTGGAGGCGGTCCGCGGCGCGGCGGGCACCGCGGGTGCCGCCGAGCCGCCGCCCGCGACGCCCGGCTTCGACGGCGGCGCCATGGCGGACAGGATCCTGTCCGAGGCGACGGCGTCCGGCGGAACCTTCTTCCTCGTCATCGACGACCTGCACGAGCTCGGCTCGGCGGAGGCCATCGAGCAGCTCACGGCCCTGCTGGCGGATCTTCCCCGGGGCGTACACGCGATCCTGGCCACCCGTCAGGACCCGCCGCTGCGCCTGCACAGGCTGCGGCTGGCCGGGGAACTGGCCGAGCTCCGGGCCGCGCAGCTGCGCTTCACGGAGGCCGAGACCCGTGAGTTCCTCGCCGCTTGCGAAGTCGCGCTGCCCGACCATGCGGCGGGCGTGCTGCACCAGCGCACGGGGGGCTGGGCGGCCGGGCTGCGGCTCGCGGTGCTCTCCCTGGCCGGGCACCCGGATCCCGAACGGTTCGTCGCCGAGTTCTCCGGCAGTCACCGTACGGTCGCCGAGTACCTGACGGCCGAGATGCTGGAGCGGCAACCCGCCGAGGTGCAGCGTCTGCTGCTGCGCACCTCCCTGCTGGACCGGGTCGACGGCGAGCTCGCCGATCTGCTCACCGGCGCGACCGGGTCCGGGAGCATCCTGCTGGATCTGGAGGACGCCAACGCGTTCGTCGTGTCACTCGACCCGGGCCGCACCTGGTTCCGCTACCACCGCATGTTCGCCGACCTGCTCCGGCTGGAACTTCGCCGCAGGTTCCCGCAGGCCGTCCCGGAGCTGCACCGGCTGGCCGCGCGCTGGTTCGCCGACCACGCCCAGGCCGTCGACGCCGTTCGGTACCGGCAGGCCGCCGGCGACTGGGCGGAGGCGGCCCGTCTCCTCACCGACCACACCGTCAGCCTCACGCTCGACGGGCAGGCCGGAACCGTGGTGGCGCTGCTGAGCGACTTCCCGCCCCGTACCGGCGAGGAATGCCCCGAGCTCGCCCTTGTGTACGCCAACGCCGATCTGCACCGGCATCGCCTGGAGGAGGCCCGGGCCCGCCTGGAGATCGCCAGGTCGTACGCCGGCACGGCACCGGTCGGCCGCCGTCCTCGGCTGCGGATGGCGGCAGCCGCCCTGGAGCTGCTGCCGGCCCGGCTGCGCGGGCACTTCGACGACGTCTTCGAGCAGGCCGACGCGCTGCCCTCGCGGGTCGCCGGCCAGTCCCACACCGAGGTCGCGCTCGCCAGCGATCTGCGGGCTCTCGTCCTCCTGAACCTGGGGGTCACCGAGGCCTGGTCGCTGCGGCTCGCCGACAGTGAACGGCACCTTCTGGAGGGCGCCGCGCTCGCCCGTGACATCGACCGCCCCTATCTGGAGGTGGCCTGTCTCGCCCACCTGGGTTTCGCCTCCGGCAACCGCTCCTTCGCCCTGGTCCGGCAGCGGTGCGAGCAGGCCCTGGCGCTGGCCGCTCGGTACGGCTGGGAGGCCCAGGCGGTGATCGCCTCGGCCCAGGCGTCCTTCGCCTGGACGCTGATCTGCACGGGCGAGTTCGACCACGGCGAGCGGTGGCTGGATCGCGCGCGGCGGGCCACGCGGTCCGGGGGCGAACCGGGCATCCGGTTGCTGGTGCGTCTGGTCTCCGCGATGCTTCCGGCGGTGCGCGGCCGGCACCGCGAGGCGCTGGCCGAGTTGACGGCAGCCGAGGAGGTGCAGGCGCACATGGTGGGCCGGCACGGGCTGTCGACGCACGTGGCCGCCTGGACGATGGCGGCTCGGGCCCGGCTCGGGATGGTCGACGAGGCGAGGGCGGACCTCGCCGCTCTCGACGACCGGGAGGCCGCCGTCGGGGAGATGCGCAACGCGGCCGCGGTGATCCGTCTCGCCGAGCGGGATCCCGCCGGCGCCCGCCGCGAGCTCCGGCCGGTCCTCGCCGGCCGCGCCCCCGTCAACTCCTTCCTCACCCCGGTCGAGGCCCGGCTCCTGGACGCGCTGACCTGCCGGGACCTGGGCGACGGCCACGCGGCGGGGGCAGCCGTGGAAGAGGCGCTGAACCTCGCCGAGGCGGACCGGATGATCCTGCCGTTCGCGATGACCGGCGCCTGGGAGCTGCTTGAGCCGGTACAGCAGAGGACGTCGCACGCCGCACTGGTCTCCGACATCCTCGACGCCGTCCGGGGCGGCGCCCCGGCCGGACCCGACCGAACGGCTCCGGGGCCGGCCGAGGAGCTCAGCCCGAGTGAGCTGCGCATCCTGCGCTACCTGCCGACGAACCTCACCCGGCCCGAGATCGCCGCCGAGCTGTCGGTCTCGCTCAACACCGTGAACACCCACGTCCGGCGGATCTACGCCAAGCTCGGCGCCGGGGACCGGTCGGCGGCGGTGCAGCGCGGCCGGGAGCTGCGGCTGCTGTCGAACGGCGGCCGCGCCTGACGACGGAACGCGTCACCGGAGAGCGGGTGTCATCGGCTACCTGAACGCATCCTGACTGCGCCTGGTGATCACCGCCCGGACACCGCTGCCGTCCGCACACGATGACCTCATGAACCTCCGCGCAGCCCGCCCGCGCATACCGGCGTCCCGTCCCGCCCCTGCCCCCGTGACGGAAGAAGGTCGCCGTGAATCCACCCCCTGCCTGCCCTCCACCGCTTGACCGGGCGACGAACTGGCTGCGGTGCCGGCTCGGCCGCGCCGTGCTGCTCTCCTACGGCGCCGCTCTGCTGCTGCCGGTCCTCGCCTACGGGCTGCTGCAGAAGACGGCCGCCGGCCGGATCGTCACCCGGGCCGCGGGCCGCGGCTCCCGCGCCGCGCCGGCGGGGGGGTCACTCGCCGTGGGTCCGCAACCGGTGCTCGTAGGCGAAGATCACCACCTGCACCCGGTCCCGCAGCTGGAGCTTGGCGAGGATCCGGGTGATGTGGGTCTTCACGGTGGCCTCGGTCAGGAAGAGCCGTTCGGCGATCTCGGCGTTGGCCAGGCCGCTCGCGACGAGGTGGAAGACGTCCCGCTCCCGGGCGGTCAGCGTGTCGAAGAGCGCGCCGGCGGCGGCCTCCCGGGGCCAGGGCGCGATCTGCGCGAACCGGTCGACCAGGCCCCGGGTGATGCGCGGGGTCAGCACGGCGTCACCGGAGGAGACGGCGCGGATCGCCTGGTGCAGGACGGCCGGGACCACGTCCTTGAGGAGGAACCCGCAGGCTCCGGCACGCAGGCCCTCGAAGGCGTACTCGTCGAGGTCGAAGGTGGTCAGGATGAGGACCCGGGAGGCCACGGTGCCGGTGATGCTCCGGGTCGCCTCGATACCGTCCATGACCGGCATGCGGACGTCCATGAGGACGACGTCCGGGGCCGTGCGCCGGGTCAGGTCGACCGCCTCCGCCCCGTCCGCGGCCTCGCCGACGACCTCGATGTCCGGCATCGTGCCCAGCAGGCTGCGGAAGGCCATGCGGACCAGCGCCTGGTCGTCGGCGAGCAGGACCGAGATCGTCATCGCGGTTCTCCGAGTCTCAATTGGCCGAGCACGGCCCAGCCGGACGGGGTGGGGCCCGCGTGGAGGTCGCCGTCGAAGAGGGCGACGCGTTCGCGCATGCCGGTGAGCCCGTTTCCGGGGCGGACCGCACGGGCCGGGGTGCCGTCGTCGGCGATACGGAAGGCGACCGTGCGGGGCGCGCAGTCGAGGACGACGTCGACGCGGGAGGCGCCCCGGGCGTGCTTGACCACGTTGGTGAGGGCCTCCTGCACTATCCGGTAGAGGGTGGTCTGCGCCTGCGGGCTCATGTTCTCGCTGGTCCCGGTCTCGGTGAGCCGGACGTCCAGACCGGTCCGGCAGGTCTGGGCGACCAGACCCTTCAGCGCCGCCAGGTCGGGCTGCGGGGAGCGGTCGGCTCCGTCGTCCTCGCGCAGTACCCCGAGCAGCCTGCGGGTCCCGGCCAGCGACTGCCGCCCGGTGGCGGCGGCCTGGAGCATCTTGTCGCGGGCGCCGTCCGGGTCGGTCGCGGTGGTGGCGGCCGCGGCCTCCGACAGGGCTACGACGACCACCAGGCCGTGGGCGACGATGTCGTGCATCTCGCGGGCGATCCGGGTGCGTTCCGCCGCCGCGGCCAGTTGTGCCTGCTGTTCCCGTTCCCGTTCGAGCCGCTCGGCCCGGTCCTCGATGGAGGCCAGGTAGCGGTGCTGGGCCCGCACGGTCGTGCCGAGGAAGAACGCGGCGCCCGCCAGGCCGCCCAGGATCACCATGGCGTCGTTCACACTGCCCGCCGGCCCGAACCGCACCGACATCAGCACGACCCCGAGCCCCACGGCCGCCGCCGCGCCGAGTGCGAACCGCAGGTCCCGGTGGGCGGTGACGGTGTACAGCGCGACCAGGACCGCCAGCTCCGCGAACGACACCGTGCCCAGCGCCCACGTCAGCATCGCCACCGCCCAGCAGACCGCGAAGACGGCGAGCGGGGCGCGCCGGCGCAGCAGCAGGGGCCAGACGACGGCCATGGCCAGCGCCCAGTCCCGTACCCCGGCACGGTTGTAGAGCAGCTCGTGCGCCGCGAGCGCGGTGCACACCAGGCACGGCACGAGCAGCAGCACGGCCGCGGAATTCAGGCGCGTCCGGACCGGGGAAATCAGCGAAACCAGGGAAACCACCTCGCCGAGATTACGGGAATTCGCCTCGGCCGCCATCAATCGATGGTCGTACATCGCCGGGAAAGAGCCCACCTTCGTCGGATGTCACGGACCTGACGTGGCCCTTAGCGTCTCCGTCCATCCCGGCAAGAGCACAGAGCAAGAGCACACAAGAGCACAGAGTAAGAAAAGGGAAAGAGGCGAAGGTATTCATGGATTCCCATCGGGCGGCGACAAAAGTCCCCGCGGCGACAGCCCTGTTCTGGGTCATCAAGGTCCTCACCACCGGCATAGGCGAGGCCACTTCCGACTATCTCGGCCAGTGGAGTCTGTGGCTGTCCGCCGGGGCGAGTGCCGCCGCCCTGACGGTGGCCTTCTGGCTGCAGTTCCGCTCGCCGCGCTACCGGCCGGCGACGTACTGGTTCACCGTCGCGATGATCGCCGTCTTCGGCACGGCGGCCGCCGACTGCTTCCGGATCGGCCTGCACGTGGAGTTGCCGTACACGACGACCGGCTACGCGCTGGCGCTCGCCGTGTGCTTCGCCGCCTGGTACGCGACCGAGCGCACCCTGTCGATCCACACGATCGACACCCCGCGCCGCGAGGTCTTCTACTGGCTCACGGTGCTGCTCACCTTCGCCCTCGGCACGGCGGCCGGCGACCTGACCGGCTTCTACCTGGACCTCGGGTTCGTGCACTCGGCGCTGCTGTTCGGCGCGGCGATCCTCGTGCCGTGGCTGCTGTACCGCTTCGCGCACCTGAACGCCGTGGCCGCCTTCTGGGCGTCGTACGTGCTCACCCGGCCGCTCGGCGCGTCCCTGGCGGACTACCTGGGCATGGACAAGCCGTTCGGCGTGGGCGTCGGCTTCGGTACGACGGCCCTGCTGTCGGCGGCGGTGTGCGCGGTGCTCGTCGGGTACGCCGGCTGGTCGTACCGGCGCCCTCAGCCGCAGCCGACGCCGGTGTCGTCGCGGGTGTCGTCCTGACGGACCGGCACCGCGGGGCAAGGGCGAGGGCGAGACATGGTCGGTCTGCGCCGTCGGCTCAGTCCGCGTTGGGGCGGGCGAGGCCCTGGTCGTAGGCGAAGATCACTGCCTGGACGCGGTCGCGGGCGCCGATCTTGGCCAGGACTCGGCCGACGTGGGTCTTGACGGTGGACTCGGTCACGACGAACCGCTCGGCGATCTCGCCGTTGCTCCAGCCCTTGCCGATGGCGACGAGGATCTCGCGCTCGCGGTCGGTGAGGGAGCCGAGTCTCGGGTCCTCGTCACGGTCTCCGCTGGGGGCGGGGACGTAGCGGGTGAACTCGTCGAGGATGCGGCGGGTGAGGGCCGGCGCGATGACGGCGTCCCCGGCGGCGACGGCCCGGATGCCGGCGAGGAGTTCCTCGGCGTGCGCGTCCTTGAGGAGGAAGCCGCTGGCTCCGGCGCGCAGGGCGGCGTGGACGTACTCGTCGAGGTCGAAGGTGGTGAGCACGAGGACCCGGGAGCGCTCGCCCGCGGCGACGATGCGGCGGGTGGCCTCGATCCCGTCCATGCCGGGCATGCGGACGTCCATCAGGACGACGTCCGGGCGCAGTTCGGCGGCCTTGCGGACGGCGTCGGCGCCGTGCGCGGCCTCGCCCACGACCTCGGTCTCCGGGACGGAGTCCAGCAGCATGCGGAAGCCGTAGCGCTGCAGCGGCTGGTCGTCCACGATGAGCACGGTGGTCATCGGGCACCGCCCTGAGGGGTGAGGTCGAGGACGGCCTCGACGCGCCATCCGCCGCCGCGCGCGGGACCCGCGCTGACGGTGCCCCCGTACAGAGCCGCTCGCTCCCTCATGCCCACCAGTCCGTGTCCTTCCTCGTTCGGCGGTCCGGCCGGTGCGGTCCGGCCCGTGTCCCGGACCCGGATGGTCAGTCTGCCGTCCTCGGCGAGGATCGCCAGGTGGACCCGGGTGCCGGCGTCCGTGTCGGCGTGCTTCAGGGTGTTGGTGAGGGCTTCCTGGACGATGCGGTACACGGTCAGCTGCACCCCGCCGTCCAGGGCGTCCATGTCGCCGGAGGTGCGGTAGACGACCTCCAGTCCGGCGGCCCGCACCTTCGCGCACAGCGAGTCGAGGTCCGCGATGCCCGGCTGCGGGCTGAGCTCGGGCCCGCCCGTGGGGCCGTCCGCCGGCTCGCGCAGCACGCCGAGCACCCGCCGCAGCTCGCCCAGGGCCTGCCGGCCGGTGTCGCCGATGATCTGCAGGGCCTCCTTGCCCCGTTCGGGGGCGGTGTCGGTGGCGTAGGCGCCGGCGTCGGCGAGCGTGATGATCACGGAGAGGTTGTGGCCGACGATGTCGTGCATCTCGCGCGCGACGCGGGTGCGTTCGGTGGCCGTGGCCAGTCGGCTGCGCTGGTCGCGTTCGATCTCCAGCTGGGCGGCCCGCTCCCGCAGTCCGGCGAGCTGGGCCCGCCGGATCCGTACCATCAGGCCGAGCGCGAGGGCCGCCGTCGCCGTGCTGAGCAGGAAGAACAGCGCGTCCCAGACCGACACCACCGCGGAGACGCGTACCGCCACCAGCGCCATGGCGCCCGCCATGACCCCGCACGCCCACGGCAGCCGCCGCAGCCGCCCGTGCAGGGTCAGGCTGTACAGGGCGATGAAGAGCGCGACGTCCGCGCGCAACGCCGCGCCCAGGGCCCACTGGACGACGAACACCGCGGCGATCACGCCGAAGGCCGCCTCGGGCCTGCGCCGCCGCCACAGTAGGGGCAGGACGAGGCCGGCCTGCACCGCCAGCATCGCGGCGAGGGGGAGCTGGGTGAAGGCGAGCCGGAAGTGGCGGGCGCGGTCGCCGTCGCCGTCCCCGTCACCGTGGTGGAACAGGTCGGGCAGGCAGAACATCAGGAAGACCAGGACCACGACCCCGGTGTCCAGCACCCAGGGGTGGGCCCGGTCGGCCTGCCGCAACCGCTGGCCGCCCCGGGAGAGCCGGGCGACCAGCGGTACCGTTCCGCTGATGTCATCGATGGTCACGGATGTCACGCTGCCATGGTGCGGGGCTCAGACGTCGCTGCGCACGAGCCGGTACGCCGCACCGGCCAGCGCCAGTGCCGTCCACCCGAGGAAGACCAGCAGTCCGGCGGTGGGCGACAGAGTGGTGCTGTCATGGGTCAGGGCGAACATCGACTCGCCCGCGTTGGACGGCAGGTAGGGGCTGATGTTGTCCTGCCAGGAGCTGGGCAGCAGGGAGATCAGGCCCGGGACCAGCATCAGGGAGGCCACCAGGACCGAGATCCCGCCGGCCACCGACCGCAGCAGCGCACCCAGGGCGGTGCCGATCACCCCGACCAGGCCGAGGTAGAGCCCGGCGCCCAGCAGGCTGCGTACGACGCCCGCGTGGGAGAGACCCATGGCCGCGGGCGTGCCCGAGACGATCTGGCTGCCGAACAGGAAGGCGACGAACGCGCCCAGCGTTCCCACCGCCAGCGCGACCAGCCCGAACACGACCGCCTTGGACCACAGCACGGGCAGCCGGCGCGGCACCGCGGCGAGCGTCGAGCGGATCATTCCGGTGGAGTACTCCCCCGCCGTGACCAGCACGCCGAGCACACCCAGGGCAAGCTGGGCGAAGTTCGTACCGAAGAGCGACAGGCTCACGGCCGTCGCGGTGGCGAAGTCACGGTCCTGGTGCCCGGAGCCGATGCCGGACTTGTAGTGACTCGCGGCGATCAGGCCGAAGGCCACCAGGAAGAGCAGGCCGAGGGCCAGGGTGATCCAGGTCGAGCGCAGCGACCACAGCTTGGCCCACTCCGAGGAGAGCACACGCCGTCCGGTCACCCGGTAGGCGGGGCGGTCCGGGGCGGTGGTCCGGGGCTGCTCCTCGGCGGTTGCGGTCAGGGTGCTCATGCCACACTCCCCTGGGTCTCGACGGCGGTCGTGGAGCCGTGGTACTCCACGGCATCCCTGGTCAGGTCCATGAACGCCTCCTCCAGCGACACACTCCGCGAACTCAGCTCGAACAGCGCGATCCCATGCTCGGCCGCCTTCAGGCCGATCTCCCGGGCGGTCACCCCGGTCACCTGCAGTTCCTCGGAACCGATCCGGCCGGTGACGTCGACGCCCGGCCCGGCCAGGACGTCCCGCAGCCGCGCCGGATCCTGTGTCACCACCGTCACGGTGTCACCGCCCGCGTCCCGGATCAGGTCCCCGACGGTGGTGTCGGCCAGCAGCCGGCCGCGCCCCACGATGATCAGATGGTCCGCGACCAGGGCCATCTCGCTCATCAGGTGCGAGGACACGAACACGGTCCGGCCCTCGTCGGCGAGCGCCTTCAGCAGGTTGCGGATCCAGAGGACGCCCTCCGGGTCCAGACCGTTGACCGGCTCGTCCAGCATCACCGTCTGCGGATCGCCCAGCAGCGCCGCCGCTATCCCCAGCCGCTGCCCCATACCGAGAGAGAACGCACCGGCCCGCTTCTTCGCCACGCTGCCGAGACCGGCCAGTTCGATCACCTCGTCCACCCGGCGACGCGGAATACCGTGGGTCAGCGCGAGCGCCCGCAGGTGGTTGTAGGCCGAGCGGCCCGGGTGGATCGACTTCGCCTCCAGCAGGGCACCGACCTCCTGGAGCGGCGCCTCGTGGCGGGCATAGGGCCGACCGTTGACCGTCACCGACCCGCTCGTCGGGGCATCGAGTCCGACGATCATGCGCATGGTCGTCGACTTACCCGCGCCGTTGGGCCCCAGGAAGCCGGTCACCGTGCCGGGCTTGACGACGAAGTCCAGGCTGTCGACGGCGGTCTTCTCGCCGTATCTCTTGGTCAGCTGCCGTGCGTCGATCATGCGCGTGTCTCTCTGTCGGCCTGCGGCGTCCCTGGTCTGCGACGCCTCACGGCAACGCTAGGCGCGGGATCACCCCGTCCCGTGGTACCGGGAGGCTGACCTGGGCCGGGCGCGTGGTACCCCGGTACTACGCGTCCGAGCTGCGTCGGGGCCGCTTGTCCCCGCGGTGCCGGGCCCGGTTCACAGGACGGAGCGGCGGGTCAGCAGTGCCAGTACCAGCAGGCCGGGGAGCAGCGGCAGCCAGCCGGTCAGCATGCGGTATCCGAAGACCGCCGACAGGGCCGCGGCCGCGGGCGCCCCGGCCGCGGTGAGCGTCAGTACGAGCGCGGCGTCCAGCGAGCCCAGGCCGCCGGGGGTGGGCAGCAGTACCGCGGCTCCGCTGGCGACGAGGTAGGCCAGCAGGACGTGTCCGGCGGGCACGGTCACCTCCAGCGCCCGGACCACGGCGACCAGCACGGCGGCGTGCAGCAGGGCGAATCCGACGGATCCTCCCCACAGGGCGCAGGCCCTGGAACGGCTGCCGTGCACGGCCCGGACATCGGCCAGGACGTGCCGGACCGCACCCCGGGCGCGGTGGCGTACCGGTCGGCTCAGCGCCACGGCCAGGACCACCGCCACGGCGCAGCCGACGGCGGGCAGCAGCAGGGAGGCGCGCGGGACGGCCGGCGGGAGCCGCAGGGGCCGGGGCGAGGCCAGCAGCAGTACGGCGGCCAGCGCGAACCGGACCAGCGCACCGGCGGCGGCCTTGACCGCGAGCGCGGTCGCCGACCGGGCGGTGGACAGCCCGCAGCGGGTGAGGAACCGCAGGTTGACGGCGCTCGCGCCGACCCCGGCCGGCAGCACGTGATTGGCCGCGCAGGCCGCGAACTGTGCGGCCACCAGCCGCCCGGCGGGCAGCCGTTCGGCCACCGCTCCCTGCTGGGCCACGGCCGCGCACACCCAGGTGGCCAGGGCGGCCGCGCCGCCCGCCAGCAGCCAGTCGCGGTCGGCGACGGCGAGCCGGTCGGCCCCGGCGTCCATCGTGTGCCGGTGCGCGGCGAGCAGCCAGCCGGCCGCCACCGTCACGGCCGCGGTGACGGCGAGCTGCCAGGTCCGGCCGAGGCCGCGGGACAGCGGCAGGCCGGCGCTGCTCACCGCTGCCCTCCCCGGTCCGGGGCGGGTGCGACGTAGACGCGCACGCCGGCCACCGTGTGCGGGGTCCAGGAGCGGGCGTAGCCGGGCGGGCGGCCGCCGGGTGCCAGGAGCGTGGCGGTGGGCAGCCGGCGGGCGGTCCGCCGGATGGCCGCCGGCGTGGTGTTGGCGTCGTGTCCGCCGGTCGACGCCGAGGAGCAGCCCGCGTAGTAGGCGATCGGGGCGTAGTTGTCCCCGGTGACCAGACAGGGCGGGTCGACGCCCAGCCGGTGCAGCCCGGCGGCGACGCGCGCCCACTCGCGGTGGGCGGCGGTGGTGCGCTGCACGGTGTGCTCCAGGACCACGAACTGCACGACCAGATGACCGGCCAGGGCGAGGGTCAGCAGTGCCGCGGTCAGCGGCCGGCGGATCCGTCCGGGGGCCCGGACCAGGCGCACCAGGAGGTCGGCGACCGGGACGGCGAGCAGTGCGTAGGCGGGCAGCAGAAAGCGCGCTGCCGCGTAGCCGATGAGGAAGAGGTACGGGAAGGCCGAGGAGGCGGCGCAGGCCAGCGCCACCAGGGTGGCCGTGCCGCGCCGGGCGCGGATCGCGATCACGGCGGCGAGGACGGCGAACACCGGGAGCGCGTACCACCACAGGGTCACCGGGGCGGAGGGCACGGCACCGGTGCACGGGCGGCACAGCGTACGTCCGCCCAGCGCGCGCAGCTGGTCCGTGACGGCGACGTGCCAGCCGAGGCCGCCCTGGATGCGGGACGCGTCGGACAGGCGCTGTGCCAGTCCGCCGTAGGAGACGAAAGCCTCGATCACCCACTCGGCCGCACCGGCGGCGAGGCCGCCGAGCAGCGTCGCCAGCAGCGCGGGGCGCCGCCATCGCCGCACGCCGACCAGCAGGACGAGCAGGGGCAGGGTCGCCCAGACCGCGTCCACGGGCCGCATCCAGCCCATCACGGCCGCGCTCAGGCCCACGCCCCACAGGGCCGAGCGGTCGAAGCGGTCGGCCTGGGCGCGCAGGAAGGATCCCGTGCAGGCCAGGGCGGCGACGGCGACCCAGTAGTTGGGCATGGCCTGCGGGCCGTAGTACAGCGTCACCCACAGGGTGGCGAAGAGGGCGCCCGCGGTCGCCTGCACGCGGGCCGGGAAGACGCCCCGCCAGGCGCGGAGCGCGAGGAGGAGCGCGAGGCCGGACAGGACGGCCAGGTAGATCCGCAGCAGCGCGGTGGACGACGACCAGGCGGCGACCGGCGCCACCAGCAGCGAAACACCGCGGGCCCGCGGGGCGCTGAAGAACGCGGCGGGCGCATGGGCGGCCACCTGGCTGACGTAGACCGACTCGTCCCAGCCGAGGCCCATCCCCGGCCGTACGAGCAGGAGCTGGGCCAGGGTGAAGGCGGCGGCCACGACCGCCGGCGCCCACTCGCCCCGGAATCGCCGGGCGGGACGGCCGGTCGTGGGCGGGCCGGGCCGGCGCGGGCCGGTCGACGTGGCCGGCGCGCTGTCCGTGACCTGTGGGCCGTCTCTCATCTCACACCCCTCCCCCTACAGCTTGTAGGGCTGCAGCAACCCTACAGGCCGTAGGGGCAGATCACCGACGGCAGCGAGGGCGGGGGCCGGGAAGGGCGGATAACGGGGCGAGTCGGGCGGCACGCAAGGCCAGGAGGGCCACCCGGCCAGTCTCCCAGTCGGGCGGCACCCGCGGCGGGCGACACCACAAGTAGTCCTGAATTCACCGGGCAGCCGCCCGCATACCCTTGCGCAGGACACGGAACACTACCCGCCATACCTTCGTCTACAGTGAAGTAGACCGTCTACAGAACTGTAGTCACGAAGGAGATCCCGACGATGACCACGGCCGTGCACCTGTCGTCGCAGCTGCCGAATCCCGACCGGTATCCGCGAACGACGGCTGCCGTGATCGCCGGCCTCTCGCCGATCCCGCACGTCACCGCGGTGTACCGCACGCGCCGGGCGGCGATGGCGAAGGAGGCCCGCGGATGATCCTCGCGCTCGACGGTTCGTCGCTCGACGGTCCCGCCTACACCGATGTGGTGAACCTCGCCCGGCATGCTCCCGCATGGCTCAACGACACGGTGTCGGCGTGGTCGACGTACGGGCTGGCCTTTTTCGCGGTGCTCATGGCCGTCGGCTGGTGGCGTGCCCGGCGGGACAGCGCCGGCGCGTCGGTGACGGCGCTCGCCGTGCCGTTCGCCGTCCTCGCGGCGTTCGGGGTGGACGCGGTGCTGAAGCTCCTCGTGCGCGAGGACCGGCCGTGCCAGAGCCTGCGCGTGACCACGCTGGAGGCGTGTCCGGCGCCCGGCGACTGGTCCTTCCCCAGCAACCACGCGGCCATCGCCGCCGCGGCGGCCGTCGCCCTGCTGTTCGTCTCCCGTCGGCTCGGCATCGTGGCCGCCGTGGCCGCCGCCGCGATGGCGGCCGCACGGATCTGGGTCGGCGTGCACTACCCCCACGACGTGCTGGCGGGGATCGCGGTGGGCGCCCTCATCGTCCTGCTCGTCATGCGGGCACTGCGCAGGCACGCGGACACCCTGGCCGGGCGGCTGACCGCGACCCGTCTGCGGCCGCTGCTGGGTCCCGGCGGCACCGACACCGCGACAAGGACGGGCACGGCCGCGCGGGACGACGGCCGCGAGGCCGTTCCGTCGGCGGGGCGTGACATCACGAGGTGGTAGGGATCCGCATGGCACAGCGGAACATCAGATGCTCCGGGAGCGGCAGGCTCGCTTCGAGCGGCCGGCACACGCGGTGGTGAATCCGCTGCATCGGTATCCGGTGCGACGGGTGACCGCGGACACGGTCAGGGCGGGAGGCGCGTGCGGCGCCTCCCGCCCGGTGGCGTTGCGAGCCGGCGGGGACCGCCCGGCCGCGACCGGCGTCAGCCGGTGTAGCCGGTCACGTCGCCGATCCACGTGATGAAGTCGCCCGGGTCCTCGTCGGCGCCGTGGGCGGCGTCCCAGTACATGAGGGCGTTGACGTCGTCCCCGAGGTTCTCCAGGCTCAGGGCGAGGTTGCCGACGATCGTCAGCGCGGTGTCGGTGTCCTTGGTGCCGGTGCGGATCCACCAGTACTTGGCCCGGTCGTCGTTGGACTCGCCGATGAAGTACATCGGGTTCATCATGTCGAGCTTGCCGGGGATGTCGCTGTCCAGTGACGTGCCGCCGGTGCCGCTGGTGTCGTTGGCCAGGCTGTAGTCGGTGAAGTGCCGGGCCTCGGTGGTGTCGACGCCGAACTCGTTGTTCTCGCCCGCCGACAGGTCGAAGGCGTCGAAGGCCGGGGCGTCCTTGCCGCGGGATCCGACGTGGTCGAGGTAGTCGGACCAGGAGAACGTGGCCGAGGAGCCGTCCCAGGTGATGAAGGTGTTGGAGGACAGGTAGGTGGTCCGATCGTCGTCCGACAGGTCCGCCAGGTAGCTGGTCGCGGCCGGCTCCAGGTAGGTCGCCAGCAGGTAGTCGTCGAGGTTGTCCGCCGTGATGGTGCCGTAGTCGTCCGCCGTCAGGCCGAGCCCGGACTGGTAGGTCTCGAACAGGGCTGTCAGGTCCGCGGAGACGTCCTGGTCCACCTCCTCGCCGCTGCTGAGCGTGTTGGTGCCCCAGTTCCACTCGTAGGCGCCGTCGGCGTTCTCCAGGTCGGTGATGGGGCACCAGGCGCCGGTGGCGTAGACGACGTCGTCGGCGTCGGCCGCGCCGAGCGCGCTGAGGTAGTCGTCGTACAGCGAGCTGCCGCCGGAGGCTCCCAGCAGGGCCGACAGGGCGCCGCCGGCGCTGGTCCCGGCCGTGACGATCTTGTCGGTGTCGCCCGGGACGGTGCCCGCGTTGTACCGCACGTACCGGATCGCGGCCTTGAGGTCCACGATCGCCGCCGGCGCGGTGCCGTAGTAGTCACCGCTGGAGTCCACCAGGGTCCGGCCGCGCGCGCCCGGCTCCACCGCGACGTACCCGGCCGCGATCGCCAGTTGCGCCCGGCTGCTGCTCACGCCCGTGTTGGTCGACACCGAGGAGGGGAGGTAGCCGCCGATCGAGTTGGAGACGAGGATCGGGGCGTCGGTGGCGTCCACGGCGGTGCCGTCGATCGACACCGGGACGCTGACGGTCAGGCTCTGGTAGGTCTCGTCCACCGGGTCGGTGACGTAGGTGATGGCCGACCAGAAGTGGTAGGTGACCTCCTTGTCGCCGTCGTCGGTGGAGATCGTCGTCGTGATCTCGGTGTACGCGTCGGGGTCGAAGGCCAGGGAGCCGGACGCGGTCGCGCCGGACGACGCGGTCGCCGCCAGCGCGTTCGTGCCGCCGGCGATTCCCGCCACCGGTACGGCGACGGCGGCCGCGGCAATTCCCTTGATCAGGGCCCTGCGGTTCATCTTGTGCGTCATTTCGTGTCTCCTTCGCGAGGCGCAGCAGTTTCCGAACCGCGGGCGACGGCATGACGGGATTTCTTCGCCGATGGGAGAGCCAGTGCGGGTGTCCGGAGAGTTCTGAAACTGCTTCACGGGGCGCTTGTCTCGATCTCGGCAGCGAACGTAATTCAGCGGTAACAATATCGTCAACAATTCCAGCGATTCCACGGTCAATCCATAGAGACCGCTCTGCAGCCTGAGATTCCTGAAAATCACGAGCGCATTCCGGCCGCGGCGGCCGCGGCGGCCGTCCGGGGTTCGGCCGCACCCCGCGCGCGATGGTCAAGAGTGCGTCACATGATCTCGGGAGCTGAGCGGGCGAGAGCCGGCCGACGTACTCAGGGAGCAGGTAGACGCGACTCCGACGAAGGGCAGTTCCTTGATCCCGCGACGCATCGGTCCGAGCCTCGCCGCAGGGCTCGCCTCCGCTTTCCTGCTGGTGGCGTGCAGCTCCTCGAACGGCAGCGACACCGCCGGCACCGCCCCGGTGGCGCCGGCCACGTCGGCGGCCCCGACCCCGGCCACCTCGGCGCCGGCCGCCGTCAGCAGCCCCGCGAACGGACAGACGGCCACCACCGCCGCCGTGTTGACCAGGGCGGCCCAGGGCCTGGGCAGCATCGTCACCGACGAGAACGGGCTGACCCTCTACCGCTACGACAAGGACGAGCCGAATCCCTCCAAGTGGACGTGCTCCGGCGCGTGCACCAAGACCTGGCTGCCCGTGATCGTGCCGGAGTCCGTGCAGACCTCAGGGGTGGAGAAGAGCCTCCTCGGCACGGTCCACCGGAACGGCGAGACACAGCTCACCCTCGCCGGCTGGCCGCTCTACCGGTACGTGGGCGACACGGCGGCCGGGCAGACGAACGGCCAGGGGAAGGACCAGGAGTGGTACGCGGTCACTCCCTCCGGCCAGAAGTCCAGCGTCACGGGCTGACACCCACAGAACGAGCCGCGAGAATCGATTTCCAGGACCTGTTCTTTTTGAATGGGATTTCGAAGAGCCTGGAGAAAGTCCACGCCGCGAGTATCGAAACCGGCAGAGCCACCGCCAGCGTGAACCAGAACGTGGAAAGCCCCGGCGACACGAAATGCGGGGCGATTCGGCGGATCACGGTCATGACGATCGGAAGATGGATCAGGTAGAGGCTGTAGGAGAAACCGCCGAGGCCGTGGACGGGGCGTGCCGTCAGGAGCCGTACGAGGACGGCGGGTTTTCCGGTGGCGACGGCGGCCAGCAGCATCGTCATGGCGGGGGCGATGGCCAGGTCGATCCAGAAGTAGTGGTTCACCGTCCAGACGGAACCCCGGAGGGCACCGACGGCCAGGACCGGCAGGGCCGCCAGGACGGCGAACCATCCCCACGGCAGGCGTCGCACCCGGTCCCCGGCGGCGACGACTCCCGCGCCCAGCACGCCCGCGGCGAACACCGGAGCGAGGTGGGGAGCGAGCCAGTTGTCACCCTCCACGGGGTTCGCGCCGGGCGCCGTCAGACCACCGGCGATCACCGGGAGCGTCACGCACGCGGCCAGGATCACGGCGCCCCAGCGCCGGCGGACGAACAGGAGGAGCGGAAAGAGGAGATAGAGCTCGGCCTCCACCCCTATCGACCAGAACGCACCGTTCGGCGTCGGGGCGGTGACCATGTCCTGGGCGACGAGGCCGTACACCGCGACCGTCGCGCCGGTGGGCGGCCCGAAGTGCGAGGCCGGCACCACGAACCACGAAATCACCAGGCTCAGGGCCAGTGCCGCCCAGTACGGGGGAAGGATGCGCCAGGCGCGCCGGCGCAGGAACTCGCCGACACCGGCCGACCGCCAGCCGTGCCGGGCCGGGGAGATCGCCAGGGAGAACCCGGACAGCACCAGGAAGAAGACGACGGCCAGGCGCCCGAACATCAGCCCGCCCAGCCATGGGGGTGCCGAACTGCGGGGGTAGCCCGGGAAGGTGTACAGCCAGCAGTGGAACAGGACCACATACAGTGCCGCCAGGCCGCGGAGACCGTCCAGGCCCTGCACCTGCCGACGGACCTGCGCCCCGTCGCCGTTCCCGTTCTCCCCCTGCCGCACGGGGGCGGCCAGGTCGAGAGTGCCTCCGGCCGGGCGGCTCGCATCCACTGAAATCGTTCAGCCCTTCCTCCGGGCAGCCCGGCGCCGCCCACAGCGACAGGTACGTGACCCCCGGCCGGGCCGTTCAACAGGCGAGTCCGCATGATGACGAGTCGCAGGGCTTGGTGTCCTCTTGAACCGAAAATCGTTGATTGTTTGAGTAAGTGATCCTTACGATCCTCCGACTGGGGAGCGGGGGGACTGATCCATGGCACGACCGGTGCGCTTCACGCGCGGCAACAGCCTGCTGGCAGTGGCTGCCGTCGCCGCCGTGCTCGGCTTCGGCACGAGCTCGACGGCCGCGACGGCATCGATGAGCACGCCGCCCGCGACCGGGGACGCCCTCACGGCGGCGGGTCCGCCCGCGTTCGGGATTCTGGGGTATCCGCACGCCAAGGTCGGAATGGTCTGGAGATTCGCCTTCCCGCTGTTCGTCAACAACTCGAGCATGACGGTCCGGATCACCTCGGTGCGGCTGGACCACGTTCCGCCCGGGGCGCGGGTCGAGGGGTACCCGGTCTACTCCGCGAAGGACACGAACGGATACATCCTGGGCAGCATGGAGGGGGACAAGAACGTCCCGGGCTCCCGGGACATGACGACGATGCCGGACTACGCCGGCAGACCCATCGTGGTACGCGGCCACGCCGACAGCGGCGACTACTACGCCATGGTCAGGGTCAGGATCGTCGGGCGTATCAGGGAGCACCTCAGCGGCTGCCGCGTGAACTACACGCAGGGCGGCAACCGGTACACCCAGGAGGCGCACTGCGAGTACGCGCTCGACATGAAGTGAGCGGGCGCGTGCGTACGGCGGGCCGCCTTACGGAGTCGTGACGTGCGGGCGTGGGCGCGTGGTCCGGGGGCCGCGCGCGCCTAGCGTGGCCGTATGCGTGTACTGGTCACCGGCGGTGCCGGGTTCATCGGGTCCCATGTCGTCGAGGCGCTGGCGGCGCGCGGGCACGAGGCGGTCGTGTTCGACGTGCGGGACGATCCGGGCGCCGACGTGCGCAGCCCGGTGGCGGTGGGGCGGGCGCTGGCGGGCATGGACGCGGTCTGCCACCAGGCCGCGATGGTCGGCCTCGGCGTCGGGTTCGGCGACGCGGCGGAGTACGTCTCGCGCAACGACCTCGGTACGGCCGTACTGCTCTCCGCGATGGCCGAGGCGGGGGTACGGCACCTCGTGCTGGCCGGGTCGATGGTCGTGTACGGGGAGGGGCGGTACGAGTGCCCGCGCCACGGCGTCGTACGGCCAGGGCCGCGCGCGGTCGCCGATCTGGACGCGGGGCGGTTCGAGCCGAACTGCCCCGAGTGCGGTGCCGAGTTGACGCCCGGGCTGGTCGGTGAGGACGCGCCCGTCGATCCGCGCAACGTGTACGCCACGACCAAGCTGGCCCAGGAACATCTGGCCGCCGCCTGGGCCCGGTCGACGGGCGGGTCGGCGGTGTCGCTGCGCTACCACAACGTGTACGGGCCCCGGATGCCCCGTGACACCCCCTACGCGGGCGTCGCCTCCTTCTTCCGTTCCGCGCTCGCCCGGGGCGAGGCGCCCCGGGTGTACGAGGACGGGCGGCAGCGCCGGGACTTCGTGCACGTCCGGGACGTGGCCGCCGCCAACGCGGTGGCGCTGGAGGCGCGGCCGGCCCCGGGTGTGCTGGCCGCGTACAACACCGGAAGCGGCGAGCCGCACACCGTCGGCGAGATGGCCCGCGCACTGGCCGAGGCGCACGGCGGGCCGCTGCCGGTGGTCACCGGGGAGTACCGGCTGGGCGATGTACGGCACATCACGGCCGACTCCTCGCGGCTGCGGGCCGAACTGGGCTGGAAGCCCGAGGTCGGGTTCGCGGAGGGGATGCGGGAGTTCGCGCGCGCGGAGTGAGAGGCGACGCTGCCGACGGCGTGTCCTTTCGGCGCCGCCGGCAGCGCGCGCCGCGGTTACGGTGCCGGCGGCAACGCGCGCGACGGTTGCGGCGCCGTCGGCAACGCGACGGGCATCACGGCGCTGTCGCCGGCGCGACGGGCGGTTACGGCGCCGTCAGCAGCGCGAGCAGCGGTCACGGCACCGTCAGCAGCGCGAGCAGCGGTCACGGCACCCTCAGCAACGCGAGCAGCGGTCACGGCACCCTCAGCAACGCGAGCAGCGGTCACGGCACCCTCAGCAACGCGAGCAGCGCTCACGGCACCCTCAGCAACGCGAGCAGCGCTCACGGCACCGTCGGCAGCGTGACCTCGAAGCGGCAGCCGCCGGGGATGTTGTGCACGGTGGCCCGGCCCTGGTGGGCCTCGACGATCCCGCGCACGATGGCGAGGCCGAGCCCGGCTCCGGCCGGCGGCGTCCGGGCGTGGCTGCCGCGCCAGCCGGTGTCGAAGACGCGGGGCAGGTCCTCCTCGGGGATGCCGCCGCAGCCGTCCGTGACGGACAGGACGACGGCGCCCTCGGCCGACCGCTCGGCGGCGACCGCGACCGTGCCGTCGGGAGGCGTCCGGCGGATGGCGTTCACCAGCAGGTTGCCCAGCACCCGGCTCATCTCCTTGCCGTCCACCTCGACCGGCACCGGCTCCACCCGGTCGCCGACCAGCCGTACGCCGTGCTCGCGGGCCAGCGGGTCGGCGCCCGCGAGGGCGTCGCCGACGAGGTCGTACAGGGACATCCGGCTGGGGCTCAGCGCCAGCGCGCCGGCGTGGATACGAGAGAGTTCGAAGAGGTCACCGACCATGTCGTTGAGGCGCTCGACCTCGGTGCGGATCTGCTTGTGGTAGCGGCCGGGGTCGGTGGCGACGCCGTCCTCCAGGGCCTCCGACATGGCGCGCAGACCGGCCAGCGGGGTGCGCAGGTCGTGCGAGATCCAGGCGACGAGCTCCCGGCGCGAGGTCTCCAGCGCACGTTCCCGCTCCCGGGACTCGGCGAGCTTCGCACTGGTCGCGGCCAGCTCGCGGCTCACCTCGGCCAGTTCGGCGGTGGCCGGGACCAGGGGCGCGGCGAAGTCGCCGTCCTCGCCGAACGAGCGTGCCGCGAGGACGAGTTCACGGCTGCGGGCGACCACCCAGCGGCCCAGTATCAGCGCGGTCGCGAGGGACACCACGGCCGCCATCGCGACGACCGTCGTCACCACCGACAGGTCGTGCGAGGAGAGGAACATCGCCCAGGCGACGGCCAGGGTGCCGGCGAGCATCGCGACCACGCCGACGGTGGCGACCACGGTGAGGGACGCGGTCAGCGAGCGGCGCCGCAGCAGGCGCAGCGCGGCCGCTCCGAGCAGTCCGGTGCCGGCGGCGCCGGCGAAGGCGTACAGGGCGATGAGGAGGGTGTCGCGCATGTCAGGCCGCTCCTTCCGGTCCGCTCTGCCCGTCCTGTCCGTCCTGCCCGCTCGGCTCGAAGCGGTAGCCGACGCCCCACACCGTCTGGATCAGCCGCGGCCGGGCCGGGTCGTCCTCGACCTTGGCGCGCAGCCGGCGGACATGGACCGTGACGGTGGACAGGTCGCCGAAGTCCCAGCCCCACACCGCGCGCATCAGGTCCTCCCTGCTGTACGCCCGCCCCGGGTGCCGCAGGAAGAAGGCGAGGAGGTCGAACTCGCGCAGGGTGAGGGCGAGTTCGGTGCCGTCCTTGGTGGCGCGGCGGGCGCCGGGGTCGAGGGTGAGCCCTGCGGAGGAGAAGGACCGGTCGGCGGGGGCGGGGCGGCTGCGGCGCAGCACCGACTCCACCCGCAGGACCAGCTCCCGGGGGCTGAAGGGCTTGGTGACGTAGTCGTCGGCGCCGACCTCCAGGCCGAGGATCCGGTCGTCCTCGTCGCCGCGTGCGGTGAGCATGATGACCGGGACGGGGGCGTGGCCGCGCAGCCGCCGGCAGACCTCCAGGCCGTCCATGCCGGGCAGCATCAGGTCGAGCACGACCAGGTCAGGCCAGTGCGCGGCGGCGCGGGTCAGGGCGGTGGGGCCGTCGCCGGCGTGGTCGACCAGGTACCCGGCGCGGTCCAGGTACCCGGCGACGATCTCGGCGACGGTCGGATCGTCGTCCACGACCAGGACCCGGGCACCGCCGGCGGTGGCCTCGGCCTCGGTGAGCTCGTACGGCTGCTGCATGCCTCCACCCTCGCACCGGGCCGTCGCGGGTGTCGCGGCCGAGGGTGGGCCCGGAGTGCGACGTTCGCGTTTCGTAAGAACCACGGGAGGCGGGGGCCCGGCGCCGACGTCCGCGTTTCGTAAGCAGCCGGGGCCCGATATGCCCGGTTCACGTTCGTAGGGTGAAGCCGTGACCACCTCACCTTCTTCCCGTTTCCCGGCGACTTTCCCGGCGACGGACGTGGACGTCGTCCTCCCCTGCCTGAACGAGGCGGCAGCCCTGCCCTGGGTGCTCGGCCGGATCCCGGCGGGCTGGCGGGCCCTCGTGGTGGACAACGGCTCCACCGACGGCTCGGCGGACATCGCCCGGGCGCACGGTGCGACCGTCGTCCACGAGGCGCGGCGCGGCTTCGGCGCGGCGTGCCATGCGGGGCTGACCGCCGCGACCGCCGGCATCGTCTGCTTCTGCGACTGCGACGCCTCGCTGGACCCGGGACTCCTCGTGCCGTTCGTACGGGAAGTCCTGGACGGCGAGGCGGACTTGGTGCTGGGCCGGCGGCGTCCGCAGGGGCGGGGCGCGTGGCCCGCGCATGCCCGCGCGGGGAATCTGGCGCTGGCGCGGATGCTGCGGCGCCGTACGGGGCTGCGGCTGCACGACCTCGGTCCGCTGCGGGCCGCTCGCCGCGAGGGGCTGCTCGCGCTGGACCTGGACGACCGGCGCAGTGGGTATCCGCTGCAGATGGTGGTGCGGGCGGCGGACGCGGGGTGGCGGATCGCCGAGCGCGAGGTGCCGTACCGGCCGCGTACCGGTAAGTCCAAGGTGACGGGTACCTGGCGCGGCACGTGGCAGGCGGTGCGGGACATGAGCAAGGTGCTGCACGAGTCACCTCGGGTGCAGGCAGGTGGGGGCTGGTCGCGCAGTTCCCCGCGCCCCTGACGGGGCGCTGTCCAACCGCCTCCTCCATACATAGCTGCGGGCAGGCGTGCCTCCCCCAGAGCCCTAAAGGCCTGGGGGGACCCCCAGGCGGCACGGGTGGGCGCAGCGGCACCCGGCCGGCGCCGGTGAGCGTCCCCACCCCCCGCCCCCACCCCGGACCCCCCAAGGAACCCCCCATGACCACCCTCCTCGTCATCGCCAAGGAACCCCGCCCCGGCAGGGTCAAGACCCGGCTCACCCCGCCCTTCTCCCCCGCGCAGGCCGCCGCTCTCGCCGAGGCCTCGCTCGCCGACACCCTGGACGTGGTGGCCAGGACCCCCGCCACCCGCCGCGTTCTCGCCCTCGACGGAACCCCCGGCCCCTGGCTGCCGCCCGGCTTCGACGTCGTGCCGCAGTGCGCCGGCGGACTGGACGAGCGTCTCGCCGACGCCTTCGCCCACTGCTCCGGCCCCGCCCTCCTCATCGGCATGGACACCCCCCAGGTCACCCCGGCCCTGCTCACCGTGGACTTCGCGGAGTGCGACGCGTACTTCGGTGCCGCCGAGGACGGCGGGTTCTGGGCGCTGGGGCTGGCCGACCCGGACCCGGCCCTGCTGCTCGGGGTGCCGATGTCCGTGCCGGAGACCGGCGCCGTCCAGCGGCGGCGCCTGGTCGCCGCCGGGCTGCGCGTGCGTGACCTGCCCCGGCTGCGGGACGTGGACACCGCGGCCGACGCGGCCGCCGTCGCCGCCCTCGTCCCGCACGGCCGTTTCGCCGCGCTGCTGGCCAGGTGCACGGCACACAGCGGAACGGGCCGCCGATGACCACCTCGCCGGCCGTCCCCTGGACCGGCCCCGACCCCTACGCCGCCGCCCTGCACGCCGGGCACGGCCCGCTGTTCCTGCGCCGCACCGACGGCTGGCTGCTGCCCCTGGACGTCGAGCGCTGGTGCGCGCGGGCCGACCCGGTCGACCGGGCGGTCCTCGACCGCTGCGAGGGCCCGGTCCTGGACGTCGGCTGCGGCCCCGGGCGGCTGGTCGCCGAACTCGCCGCCCGGGGCCGTACCGTCCTCGGCATCGACGTCAGCGCGGCCGCCGTCGACCACACCGTGCGGCTCGGCGGCCAGGCCCTGCGCCGCTCGGTCTTCGAGCCGCTGCCCGGCGAGAGCCGCTGGGGCACCGTCCTGCTCATGGACGGCAACGTCGGCATCGGCGGCGACCCGCACGCCCTGCTCGGCCGGGTGGCCCGACTCCTCGCTCCCGGTGGGCTGTTGATCGCCGAGACGACCGAGGCGGACGTCGACGAACGCGTCGACGTCCACCTCACCGACGCCCAGGAGGCGGTCGGCGCCCCCTTCCTCTGGGCGCGGCTCGGCACCCCGGCCCTGCTCCGGTACGCGCGGGGCTGGGAGCAGGAGGCTCAGTGGGTGGCCGGCGGCCGCCGCTTCGTCGCCCTGCGCAGCCGGCGCGCCAGCAGCAGCGCCGAGCCGCCGAAGAGCACGGCGGTGATCAGCAGCCAGCGGGCCAGGAAGCCGTCCGCGGACTGGCCGGTGGCCGACCGGTAGTGCCCGGCCACCGTCCCGCTGATCAGCGGGAACCACACGAGGAGGAGCAGCGCGGAGAGGGCGGCCGGGACCCGGACGTACATCGTCCTCCCCCACTGCCTTGAGGGCGTGGGCGGTGCCCCCACCCGGCGGCCGGCGGCGCCAAGGCCCCGTGCCACCGCCCGGTCGGCCAGCGCGTACAGCGGCAGCAGGACGAGGTCGTGCAGCAGCGCCGCCCCGACCACCCACAGCGCCACGCCGAGCCAGTCGCCGGACAGCAGCCGTACGCCGGCGTAGGCGGCGAGCGCGAACGAACAGGCCAGGATGAGGATCTGGAAAGGACTACCGACTGCCGGGCGCAGACTCGGGCGCATCACAGGTCTCCGAAGGTCATCCGGGCCACCCACTTGGTGTTGAGGACACCGGGTGCGGCGGGCACGATCACGCGCGCCGGGTAGCCGTGGTCGGGGGACAGGTCCTCGCCGTTCACCTGGAGGGCGAGCAGGGAGCGCGGGTCGGCGACCTGGTTGGCGCGCAGGGCCGCGCGGCGGAAGGCGCCGTGCCGCTGGATCGACTCGACGAGCACGTCCGGCGGGTCGCCTTCGTAGCCGACGAGCGCGGCGAGGTCACGCAGCCGCACCCCGCGCCACCACTGGTCGGCGGTCGACCAGCCCTCGACGCAGGCGATGGGCAACGCGGCGCTGTGCTGGGGCAGTCGGAGGAGCTGGGTGCGGCTGAGGCGGACCGTTCTCCCGCCCCGGCCCGTGACGACGAGCCGCCACGCCTCCTCCCCGGTCTCCTTCGTGTCGATCCCGGCGTACGCGGCCGTCTTGTTGATCTGGAAGCCGTTCGGCCCGCTGCCGGGGTCGGCTCCGCCGTGCGGAGCGAGCAGGGCGGTGCGCCGCAGCACGCCCCCGATGCTCTGCCCGGCCGTCGTGACGAGCAGCAGCAGGGACGCGCCGCCCACGAACCACAGCGCCCCGCGCCGCGAGACGGTGGGCGGGTCCGGCCGGGGCGCCGCCGACTCCCCTTCGTCCAGGCGCCGCCCGCGAACGGCCCGGAGCGCCGTCGGGGTCTTCAGGGCGGCATGCGCGAGGAACGCGGCGAAGAACACCCAGGCGCCGTAGAAGTGCAGGGGGTAGAAGGAGCCGGGGAAGACGTAGTCGAGCTGGACGTTGAGGACACCGGTGGTGAACTCGAAGAGGCCGCCGCCGACCAGCAACAGCAGCGAGATCCGCTCCAGGGCGTGGGCGAGCGAGCGGGCCGGGGGCAGCGTGAACAGCTTGGGCACCACCGACCACAGCTTGGCGAGCAGCACCGGGATCAGGACGATCCCGAGGGTGACGTGCAGGCCCTGGGTGAGCCGGTAGAGCCAGGACGGGTTCGTCGGCCAGGAGAAGAGGTAGAAGCCGAGGATGCCCTTGTCCGGGGTCTGGTCGTTGACCGGGGCCAGGTCCGGGTTGTACGCGGCGTACGAGACCAGTCCCGTCACGAAGAGCACGGTGATGCCGACGAGCAGCACCAGGCCGAGCACCGAGGTGAACCAGGTGCCGCGCAGCGGGCTGCGCCAGAAGCCGGGTGAGGTGGGAAGCCGTGGGTCGTCGTGTCGCATGGTCCGACCGTAGGCCGGGGAAACCCCCGGAAAGGGTGCGCGACCCATGACGAAAGTCTGACGTCAGCCGCTTGATCCACACTCTCGCGCGGTCGCCGACCTAGCGTTCCGGTGTGACCCGCGCCCCGCTCCGTGATCGGTACGCCGATCTGCTCGCCGTCCTCGGCGCCGCCCTGCTCGTGCTCGTGGCCGTACTGGTCGGCCGGCACATTCAAGACACCTACCGCACCCTGTTCGTGCACTGGCCGCCGCTGTTCGCCGACTGGGACCCGCACGTGGGTCCGGGCACCCCGGCCGCCGTGCTGGTCGCGGCGGCCGTGGTGGCGTACGGGCCGAACCTCGCCGTACGGCTGTCCTGGCGCGGGCTGCTCGGCGCGGCCTGGGGTGCCTGTCTGGCCTGGACGTGGTCGCTGGCGCTGGTGGACGGCTGGCAGCGGGGCGTGGCGGGCCGGCTCACCAGCCCGAACGAGTACCTCACGGTCATCGGCCGCTTCCACGACATCCCGGCGACCCTGCGCGACTTCACCCACCACATCGTCAGCGGCACCCCGGCTCCCTGGCCCGCCCACATCGCCGGACACCCGCCGGCGGCGACCCTCACCTTCGTCCTCCTGGACCGGATCGGGCTGCGCGGCGGGGGCTGGGCGGGTGCCTGGTGCATCACCGTCGGTTCGACGGCCTGTGTCGCGGTGCTGGTCGCGGTGCGGGCCCTGGCCGACGAGCGGCTCGCCCGGCGGGCCGCGCCCTTCCTGGTCATGGCGCCGGCCGCGGTGTGGGTGGGCGCCTCGGCCGACGGGTACTTCGCGGCCGCCGCCGCCTGGGCGGTGGCCCTGCTGGCGCTCGCGGTGACCGGCCGGTCGGTGGCCTGGGCGGCGGGTGCGGGACTGCTGTACGGGCTGACCTGCTACCTCTCGTACGGGCTGACGCTCTTCGCGCTGATCGGGGCGGCCGTGCTGGTGCTCGGCCGGCGCCGGGTCCGGGCCCGGCCGGCCGTCCTCGCCCTGCTGGTGGCCGGGGCCGCGGTCGTCCCGCTCGTGTTCACGTTCGCCGGGTTCGACTGGTGGCAGGGGTACCGGCTGCTGGTCACCCGCTACTACCAGGGCGTCGGCGGGACCCGGCCGTACGGCTACTGGGTGTGGGCCAACCTGGCCTGCACGGTGGTCATCACGGGTCCGGCCACGGTCGCCGGGCTGCGGCGGGCGGGTGCCGTGCTGGTCCGCCGCCGTACCGCGCCTGCCCCGCAGGCGCGTCTCGCCTTCCTCGCGGGCACCGCCCTGCTGGCCCTGCTGATCGCCGACCTGTCCGGGATGAGCAAGGCGGAGACCGAGCGCATCTGGCTGCCGTTCGCGATGTGGCTGCTGCCGGCCGGCGCGTTCCTGCCCCGGCCGCGTGCCTGGCTCACGGCGCAGGCGCTGCTCGGGCTGCTGCTGAACCATCTTCTGTTCACCGGCTGGTGACCCGCCGGAGGACCCCGCCGACGCCCCGCCGGCAGTGGGGATCCACTGCGAGGGTGGGACAACTCTGTGGTCCGGCACATCGACTGCCGGCGTGACGGCGATCATCCTGGATACGGCATCCGTGCGGGCGGCCGGGAAAGGAACGCAGCGCGCCCGGCGTGCTGCGCGTTCCGGCGGAAATCCGCGTCCCGACGGAATTCGCCGCCGAAACACCGGACGGATATTCCGGCGAGCGGCTCACTAATGCGTCGGGCGGGCAGCGAGGGACATTATTCCGCCCTCTGCTGCAGCCCGGGGAATCTCCCTCGCCGCTTATGGAGGAGTTACCGCCGGGTCGCACACCCCTCCACCCTGCACCATGAATGAATCTTCAGTCACTTCACTGCGCATGTCAAGTCACGGACGTCACCAGGTGTTTCACGTCGACGGCGAGGCGATCCAGACGCCGGGGCAGCGCGTCCGGTTCCACCGGAGCGGGCAACGAGTCGGTTAATTGTCGCCACCCGGGCGACCTCCGGGTTAAATTGGCGGAATTATTGCGTACGCAAGGACGTCACACCGGGGGAGGCTTGACAAGTCCCGGATATCGTCGAGAAGAATCGGGCGATCGAGAAAGTTCCGCAATTGAACGGCGTGCGCCGCCGGAGCCTGGCTGTGCCCCACACGCAGAAGGCCCGGTGCAGGGTTCGGCCGAACCCTGCACCGGACACCGGAGAGGAGAGACCGATGGCAGGCGCCACCCCGCGCAGTGCTCCACCCGCCGCGCCGGCCGGCCCCGGCAGGACGGAGCCGAGAGCACTCAACCCCCTCTCCGCGCGCCCGCACCCGGTCCCCGGCGGTCTCGGGGGCGACCAGGGCCACGGCCGGTCCCCGTCCGAGGGCGCGGACGCCGCCGACACGGTCCGGCTGGCGGTGCACGCCGCCGACCCGATCACCCGGTCCGCCCTGGTGAGTTACCTCCGGCGGCAGCCCGGTCTGACGCTGACCGGCCGGGACGCACCCGCCGACATCGTCGTGGCGGCCCTGCAGGACCCGGACGCCCGCACGCTCACGCACCTGAGCCAGGAGGCCGAGGGCGCCGCCAGGCTCGTCGTGATCGTGGACGGCGAGTGGTCGGTCGACCCCTACGCCGCGCTGGAGGCGGGCGTACGTGCGGTGCTGTTCCGCCCGGCGTTCACCTGGGAACGGTTCGGCGAGGCGCTGCAGGAGGTGCGGGCCGGTCACGGTGACCTGCCGGCGGCGTTGCAGGGCCAGCTGATGGACCAGATGACGAGGACCCACCAAGAGGTGCTCGCCCCGCACGGCCTCACCCCCGGCGGGCTCACCCAGCGGGAGGCGGAGGTGCTGCAACTGGTCTCCGAGGGTGACGAGTTGCAGCACATCGGAGACAAGCTCGGCTACTCGGAACGGACCATCAAGAACGTGCTCTACGGAATGATCAAGCGGCACCGGCTGCGCAACCGCGCCCACGCGGTGGCCTACGCGATCCGGAGCGGCCAGATATGACCCCCGCCCGCCGGTACCGCGCACGACCCGCGTGGCACCGCCCGCTGCCCGGCC
>NZ_BCFL01000025.1:55355-422945 GCF_002217755.1 Streptomyces hyaluromycini
ACGGCACCCGCCCTCGTACCAGCCGCCCCGCCGCCCCCCGTGGAGCGTGTCTGCGCGCCGACTCGGCGAAGGGGCAGGGCCGTTGAGTACCGAATCGGTGCGGCGGGGGCCGCGGGGTGCGGGGCCGGGGATGCCGGAGGGGCAGGTGGAGCTGGCCGAGCCGCCCGCGCTCGGCGAACCGCCGCAGGCCGATCTCGGCTCCGCCCTGATGTACCTGCCGATGGGCCTGGGCACGGGCGCGATGATGCTGATGTTCTCCCAGGGCCAGCCCGGTCCCACGACGTATCTGATGTCGGGGCTGATGGGCGGGTCGATGGCGAGCATGACCCTGACGCAGCTGGGCCGGGCCGGCGGCGACCGGCGGCGCCGGATGCGCGCGGAACGCCGTGACTACCTGCGCTACCTGGGCCAGAAGCGCGCCCAGGCCCGGCAGGCCGCGGCCGAGCAGCGCGCCGCCCTGCTGTGGGACAACCCGCCGCCCGACCGGCTGTGGACGTGGCCGCTCGGCGACCGGCTCTGGGAACGCCGGCCGAACCACGAGGACTTCGCCCGGGTCCGGATCGGCACCGGCACCCGGCGGGCGGCACTGGAGTTCCTGCCGCCGCAGACCCGGCCGGTGGAGGACCTGGAGCCGCTGTCGGCGGTGTCGCTGCGCCGGTTCACCCGGGCCCACCAGCGGGTCCCGCATCTGCCGGTGCCGGTGGCGCTGCGCGCCTTCACCAGCGTGGAGTTCGCCGGTTCCGGTGTCGAGGCGCTGGCCCTGATGCGGGCGATGGTGGCCCAGCTGGCGGTGCTGCACTCCCCCGACGACCTGCGGATCGCCCTGCTGGGCGGGGAGCTGGCGGCCGCGGAGTGGGAGTGGCTGAAGTGGCTGCCGCACAACGCGCATCCGGAGGAGTCGGACGCGGCCGGACCGCTGCGGCTGGCCGCCGACGACCACGACGGGCTGCTGGAACTGCTCGGCGCCGAGGTCCGCGACCGCCCCGACCACGACCCGGACGTGTCGCCCAGCACCGCCGAGCCGTTCGTGGTGGTGATCGCGCAGGACATCGGGATCCCCGCGGCCTCCCGGCTGCTGACCACGGGAATGCGCAACGTGGTGCTGCTGGACGCGACCGGCGCCATGCCCGGCGGTGCGAAGGTGCTGCGGCTGACCGTGCGCGACGGCCGCGCCGAGTACCCGGCGGGCAGCGACACCGCCCGGGTGACGGCCGACGCACTGAGCGGGACGGCCGCCGAGGTACTGGCCCGGCAGCTGGCACCGCTGCGGACCGGCGGGGTCATCGACCTGGTGGACCGGTCGCTGGACTCGGACTTCGAACTGACCACCCTGCTGGGCGTGCGCGACCCGCACACCTTCGACGTGGCCGGGCTGTGGCGGCCGCGCCAGCTGCAGGCGGCCCGGCTGAAGGTGCCGCTCGGGGTCACCGAGGACGGCGAGGTGGTCGAGCTCGACCTGAAGGAGTCCGCGCAGGGCGGGATGGGCCCGCACGGGCTGCTGATCGGCGCCACCGGCTCCGGCAAGAGCGAACTGCTGCGCACCCTGGTGATGGGCCTGGCCGCCACCCACTCCTCGGAGGTGCTCAACCTGGTCCTGGTGGACTTCAAGGGCGGCGCCACCTTCCTGAACATGGAGCGGCTGCCGCACACCTCGGCGGTGATCACCAACCTCGCCGACGAGGTCCACCTGGTCGACCGCATGCGGGACTCGATCAACGGGGAGATGGTCCGCCGCCAGGAGCTGCTGCGCGCCGTCGGCCACTCCTCGCTCTTCGAGTACGAGAAGGCCAGGCTGTCCGGAGCCGACCTCACCCCGCTGCCGTCGCTGCTCATCATCGTCGACGAGTTCTCCGAACTCCTCGCCAGCAAGCCCGAGTTCGTCGACCTGTTCGTGTCCATCGGGCGGCTGGGGCGCAGCCTCGGGGTGCATCTGCTGCTCGCCTCGCAGCGGCTGGACGAGAGCCGTATCCACAAGGTCGAGGGCCACCTGTCGTACCGGCTGGCGCTGCGCACGTTCTCCGCCATGGAGTCCCGCGCCGTCATCGGGGTGACCTCCGCGTACGAGCTGCCGTCCGCGCCCGGCAACGGCTATCTGAAGGTCGACATCTCCAATCTGGCCCGGTTCAAGGCCGCCTACGTCTCGGGGCCGGCACCGGCACCGGCCGCTCCGGGCGAGTCGGCGGCGCGGGCGGCCGAACCGGCGGCGGAGGTCGCGCTGTTCGGTCTGGGCCGGCTGGGCCCGGTCCGGCCGCCGGAGCCGGCCGTGGCACCGGCGCCGCCGTCGGTCGACGAGGACCAGGCCGACCACGACACGGGCGAGAGCCTGCTGGACCTGCTGGTGCGCCGCATCGAGGGCAGCGGGCCGCCGGCCCGGCAGGTGTGGCTGCCGCCGCTGACCGATCCGGCCGGCCTGGACGAACTGCTGCCCGGCATCGTCCCCGACCCGGTGCGCGGCATGACCGCCGCCGGTCATGACGCTCCGCCGCTGACCCGCGTCCCGCTGGGCATGGTGGACCGGCCGTACGAGCAGGCCCGGGAACTGCTCGTGGCGGACCTCGCCGGGCCCGACGGCCATGTCGGCCTGGTGGGCGCGCCGCAGACCGGCAAGTCGACGCTGCTGCGCACCCTGATGCTGTCCCTGGCGCTCACCCACACCCCGGAACAGGTGCAGTTCTACTGCCTGGACTTCGGCGGCGGTCTGCTCTCCACCGGTGGTCTGCCGCACGTCGGCTCGATCGCCGGCCGGGTCGACCGGGATCGGGTGCACCGTACGGTGGCCGAGCTGACCCAGCTCCTGGAGCGCCGGGAACAGGAGTTCGCCGCCCAGGGCGTGGAGTCGATGGCCGCGTACCGCGCGCGGCGCGCCGCCGGGCAGGTCGAGGACCCGTACGGCGATGTGTTCCTGGTGGTCGACGGCTGGGCGACGCTGCGTTCGGAGTACGAGGACCTGGAGCCGGTCGTCATCGACCTGGCCGCGCGCGGCCTGTCCTTCGGGGTGCACGTGGTCGCCTCCGCGGTGCGCTGGTCGGAGATCCGGCCCCGGCTGCGGGACCTGCTGGGCACCAAACTGGAGCTGCGGCTGGGTGACTCGATGGAGTCCGAGGTGGGCAGCCGGATCGCCGCCGGGGTGCCGCACCGGCCGGGCCGCGGCCTGGTCTCCTCCGGCCACCACTTCCTGTCCGCGCTGCCCCGCATCGACGGCATGGCGACGGTCGACGACCTGACGGCGGCGACCAAGTCCGCGGTCGCCGAGATCGACACGTTCTGGACCGGCCGCCGGGCCCCCGAGGTACGGCTGCTGCCCCTGCGGCTGCCCGCCGACCGGCTGCCGAACCCGCCCGCGGACGCCGCCGAACTGCGGATCTGCCTCGGTGTGGACGAACTGCGCCTGGAGCCCGCCTGGCACGACTTCGGCGCCGCGCCGCACCTGATGGTGCTGGGCGACAACGAGACCGGCAAGACGAACCTGCTGCGCCTCGCCATCCGGGCCGTCACCGCCCGCTACTCCCCCGACGAGGCCCGCATCCTGACCGCGGACCCCGGCCGCGGGCTGCTGCGGGACATCCCCGAGGCCTACCGGGTCGGCTACGCCGTCGACTCCGACGGGCTCGGCGAACTGGCCAAGTCCGCGGCCGTGTCGGTCGGTCAGCGGCTGCCGGGGGCGGACATCAGCCCCGAGCAGCTGGCCCGCCGGGACTGGTGGCACGGACCGCGGCTGTTCGTGGTGATGGACGACTACGACCTGTTCGGCGGCCTGCCCGGAATGCCCTCCCCGACGGCGCCCCTGGTACCGCTGCTGGCGCAGGGCCTGCACATCGGCCTGCACCTGGTGGTCGCCCGCAGCGCCTCGGGAGCCGGCCGGGCCATGATGGACCCGCTGCTGCGCCGCATGTGGGAACTGGGCAACCCGGCACTGCTGTTCTCCTACCCCAAGGAAGAGGGCAAGTTCCTCGGCGAAGCCAAGCCCCGCACCCTGCCGCCCGGCCGGGCCCAGCTGGTCACCCGGCGTTCGGTCGGTCTCGTCCACACCGGCCTGGTCCCCCCGGCATGATCCCCCGACGCGACCGCCCGGCCGCGCGACCCGGCGCCCGGTGACCGGATCCCGCCCCCACACCGCACAGGAACACCATGACGACGTCAACGCCCCTGCTCCAGTCCACTCCGCCCGACGTCTGCCGGCTCACCGTTCAGGGCCCGGCCGGGCGCGCCGATCTGGCGGTCCCGCTCACCCTGCCGGTCGCCGCGCTGCTGCCCGTCCTGCTGCGGCACGCGGGCCTGCCGGACGACGGCGGCCGCAACTGGGTGCTCCAGCGGATCGGCGACGAGCCGCTGGACCCCGACGGCACCCCGCAGACCCTGGGGCTGCGCCACGGTGAGGTGCTGTGGCTGCGGGCGGCGGAAGAGGCCCTGCCCGGGCTGCACTTCGACGACGTCGCGGACGGCGTCGCCCATGTCGTCGGCGGGCAGCGCGGGCGCTGGACCCCGGCCGCCACCCGGGTCCTCGCCCTGACCGGGGCCGGGCTGGTGCTGGTGGCGCTGCTCGCGGTGCTGCTGCGGCCCGGCCCCGGTGCGGCGAACGCGGTCGCCGCCGGTGCGGCCGCGCTGCTGCTGGCGGCCGGCTGCGTCGCCGCGGACCGGTACGGCACCCACCGGGCCACCGCCGTGCCGGCCGGCTGCGGCTCGCTCGCCCTCGGCGTCCTCGCGGGCCTCGCCTCCCGCCCCGCGGCGGGCGGCGGCTACCGTCCGGACGGCCCCGGCCTGCTGCTCGCCGCGCTCTGGGTGACCGTGCTCGCCGGTCTGCTGCTGGCGTTGCGGGCGCTGCCGGACGCGCTGCCGGGCGCCGCGCTGCTCACCGCGGTGAGCACGGCGGCGGCCTGCGGACTGGCCGCCGCCGGCTGCTCGCCCTCGCAGGCGGTCGCCGTGGTGGCCGCCGCCCTGTTCGTCCTCGGCCGCGTCGGCCCGCGTACGGCGCTGCGCCTGGCCCGGCTGCGGGCGCCCCAACTCCCGCACAACGCTGATGAGTTGCAGCAGGACATCGAACCCCAGCCGGAGCAGCTGATCCGCTCCCGGACCAGGGTGGCCGGCGCCCTGCTGGACACGCTCGCCGTCACCACCGCCGTACTGTGCCTGGCCGCCTGGTGGCTGCTGGCCCATCGCACCGACTGGGTCGGCTGGGTGCTGCCGCTGGTCTTCGGCACGGCGGTGGTGCTGCAGGCCCGCGAACTGACCGGGATCACCCAGCGGGTGTCCACCGCCGTGGCCGGTCTCGCCGGGCCGGTGGTGGTGCTGCTGGTCGACGTGGCACCGCACGGCACCGGGGCCCGGATGGCGACGGCGGCGGCACTGCTGCTCGCCGCCGGCGGACTGCTGCTGGCCGCCGAGCGGCTGCCCGGACGCCGGCTGCTGCCGGTCTGGGGGCAACTGGGCGACATCACCGAGTGGGTCACCGCGATCGCCCTGCTGCCGCTGCTGTTCCAGCTGCTGCACGCCTACGCGTGGTTCCGTTCCCTGGCCGGCTGAAGGAGACACAGGTGCAGACCCGACGCGACCATGTGCAGGCGTACCAGTTCGCCGTGGGCAGGCTGGCGACCTCGCTGGTCACCGGTGATCCGGGCCGCGGCACGAGCCCGACCCGGCGCGGCTCCCTGGGCGCCTTCTTCGGCGTGCTCCTCGTGGTGCTGCTGTGCGCCGGATCCGGGGTGTACGGCCTGATCAAGCCGGTGCAGAAGGACACCTGGCGGCAGCCGGGGTCGATCATCGTGGAGAAGGAGACCGGCAGCCGCTACCTGCTGGTCGGCGGCACCCTGCGGCCGGTGCTCAACTACGCCTCCGCGCTGCTGCTCACCGGCTCGTCCGGGACGGTGCGCACGGTCTCCCGGGACGTGCTCGCCCCGGTGCCGCACGGCTCGGCCATCGGCATCGCCGGCGCCCCCGACGCGCTGCCGGCGGCGGCCGACGTCCTGTCGGGCGGCTGGGCGCGCTGCCTGCGGCCCGGGGCGCCGGCCGGCGAGATCCTCGATCTGGGGCCGCCCCGTACGCTGCCCGCGCCGGGCTCCGCCCAGGCCGTGCTGGCCGGACCGAAGGGCGAGCTCTACGTCCTGTGGCAGGGCGTGAAGTACCCCGTACCGGCCGCCGACGCCACCCTGATCGCGCTCGGCCTGGACAGCGAACAGCGGATCGCCGCGCCCCGCGCCTGGCTCGCCCGGGTGCCCAGCGGTACGGCCCTCACCGCACCGGCCGTACCGCACGCCGGTACCCCGGCCGGCCGCGTGGCCGGCCACGCCGTGCGGGTCGGGCAGCTCTTCCGCACCCCCGCGGCGTCCGGCGGCCACACCTACGTGCTGCTCGCCGACGGGATCGCGCCGGTCACGCCGACCGAACTGGCCCTGTTGGCCGCCCGGCGCGGCGCGGCCCCGGTGCTCACCATCGACGCCACCACGCTGGCCGGCGCGACCCTCTCCCGGTCCGGCCTGGCCGCCACCGGCCTGCCCGACGTCCTGCACGCGCCGGCGGTGGACACCGCCGGCGCCGACCTGTGCCTGCGTCAGGTTCCGGCCGGCCGGAAGCTCACCTCCACCGTGGTGCTGGAGCACCGTACGGCCGGCGACGACCGCACCGTACGGGTACCGCCCGGGCACGGCGTGCTGGCCGTGGACCAGGACCAGGTGGCCGCCGGGGCCGCCGTCCCGCAGCCGTACCTGGTGGACGACCAGGGCACGCTCTTCCCGCTCGGCCAGCAGGCCGCGAGCGCGCTGCAGCTGAGCGGGCCGACCACGCCCATGCCCGCCGACGTGCTGTCGCTGCTGCCCCGCGGCCCGGTCCTGGACGGCGACGCGGCCGCCGCCACCGTGAAGGAGGGGTGAGCGTGGTGCATCTGGAGGCCCCGGCCGCGCTGGCCGGCCGCGCCGGTCTGCGGACCCGGCCGGCCGGCGAGGCCCTGCTGGTCCACCGCAAGGGCGGGCCGGATCCGGCCGCGCTGGCCTTCGCCCGGACCCTCGCCGCCGACCCGCACCACCGACTCGTCGTGGTGGACCTGCCGTTCGACGCCGGCGCCCGCGAGTGGGAGGCAGTGCCGCGGGCGCTGACCGCCGCGCCGGAGGGGGTACGGCTGGTGTTCAGCCATGCCCTGCCGCCCGATGTACGCCGGTTCGGCCAGGCCGCGGCGGAGCGGCTCGGGAGCGTGGTGCTGGCACCGGACGGCGCGGTGCGGGCCCTGCCCGAGGGCGGGCTGTTCATCGCGCCCGAGGACGGCACCGGCTGGCTGAGCTACCGGGCCCGCCACCCGGTGGGGTACGACTCCCGGCGCTTCCCGAAGCCCGCCTGGGAGTACGCCGTCACCGACCGGACCTGGCACACCGCGTCCCACGCCGTCGTGGAGCCCACTCCGAGCGGGGTCTGGCTGCGCGGCACCGGTGCGCCCGGCGGCGGCCGGCACTGGCTGGTGGACCGCATCCCGGCCGGCACCGAGATGCTGACCGCGGTGGTGGGCAGCCCGGGCGGCCCTCCGGTGGACCTCCCGGACGCGGTCCGGGTCTGGCACAGCGTCCTGCCCTCGGCCCGCCGGCGGCTGCGCTTCCTGCAACTCGGCCCGGTGGCACTGCCGGACGGCGTGGACTCCCTGGGCCAGGGGCTCGCCGACGGCACCGGCGAGCAGGTCGTCTTCTACACCGGCCTGCCCGCCCGGCAGCACCTGGGCGGGCAGGCCCCCGACATCGAGGTGCCGAGCCACGACGGTACGGCGGCCTGGAAGCCGTTCGTCGGCGAGGTGGTGTACTTCCCGGGCAACGGCCGTACGCCACCGCTGCCCGCCCTGTTCGGCGTCCGCTCCCCGCTCACCGGAACCCCCGACAGTACGGGCGGGACGTACGCGTACGGGCCCGAGACCGTGCTGGAGGTCGTCCAGAGCGGGCTGTGGCTGCGCCCGTCGGCCGAGCCGGAAAACTCCGACCGGGTCCGCCGGGTCGCCGCCGCGCCCGGTCGGGCGCTGATCCTCTACGACCGGGCCACCCCCGAGTCCGGGGAGCGGCTGCGCGGCCTGGCCGAGGACATGCTGCGCCAGCTGGACCCCACCCTGCGGGAGGCGTTCCGGGTGACCCCGGCGGACGAACCGGGCCCCTCGCTCGGCTGGCACGAGCAGGAGTGGTGGGTGTGGTCGCCCGGACACGAGGACCCCGGACAGACCGTGGCGACACCGGCCGCCGCCCCCACCGCGGCGCCGGGCGCACCGCCCGCCGCACCGTCGTACGCCCGCATCCAGCCGACGCCCGCACCGGAGCCCCCGGCGTACCCGGCCTCGGCGGCCCCGCCCGCGGCCGACCCGACAGCCGGCCCCGGCCCCGACCCCGACCCCGGACCCGGACCCGGACCCGGACCCGCGACGGTCCCGTATCCCGCCCCGCCGGAGGAGAGCCGCGGCCCCGAACCGGTTCGGGCCGATCCGGCGAACGCGACACGGACACAGCCGGTTCCCGCCGACCCCACGGACACGCGACCGGGACGCCCCGATCCCGGTGGCCCGGGCGGCACGGCACCGGCCCCCGCCGGTCCCGTGCACACCGCGCAGGATCCCGCCGTTCCGTCGGATCCCGCGAGCGCGGAACCGGCACCGGCCACTCGCCCCGACCTCGCCGCCCCTCGACCGGTCCACGCCGACCCAGCGGGCAGCGCACGGGGGCACTCGACCCCTGCCGATCCGCCGACCGGCCGACCGACACCCATCGCTCCGACCGACCCCACCGGCCCAGCGGGCAGCGCACCGGGGCACACGCCCCATGTCGACCCCCCGACCGGCGAACCGGCACCCACCACTCCGACCGACCCCACCGGCCCAGCGGGCAGCGCACCGGGGCACACGCCCCATGTCGACCCCCCGACCGGCGAACCGACACCCACCACTCCGGTCGGCCCCGGAGGCGCCGCCGCGACACGCGGGGCTCCCGCTCCGGCCGCACCCGTGGGCGGTGTGCCGGTGCCGCCGCCCGGGGTGCCCGCGGGGCCCGGCGGAGCCGTACCGCCGCCGCCCGGGACGCGGGCCGGGGCCCCTCTCATCCGGCTGGAGTCGGACGTGATGCCCCCGGGGCCGTCGGTGCCGACGGCCGCCGCCGGTGACCGGCGGGAGGCGGGCGGACCCGGGGTCCGGGTGCAGCCCGTGCCCGGTGCGGCGGTTGCCGCGGTGCCGCCGGAGCGTGGGCTGGAGCGGGAACGGGCCTGGCTGCGCCGGACGTTCAGCGCCCAGTTCGGCGCGCTCGCCGGGTCGGTCGCCCGGGTGCTGTCGGAGTCGCCGGGGCTGCGTTCGTCCTCCCGGGAGGACGCGGCGGACGCGCTGACCGACCTGGTGGCGGTGCGCCTGTACCTGGGCGGCGACAGCGCCCGCGTGGACGCGGCGGTGCGCGGCGCCACGAAGGGACCGCACGTCCCGATGTCCCGGTGCGTGACCGCGGGGCTGCGCAGGCTGCCCTCCTACCGCGGCCCGGCGCTGCTGCACGCGCCGGCCGGCCCGGCGGAACTGGCCTGGTTCCACGAGGGCCGGGTCACCACGGAGTGGGCGTTCTGCTCCGCGTGGACGGCGCCCTACCCGGCGCCGCCGGACAGCGTGGACTTCCTGGTGTGGTCGATGACCGCGCGCCGCACCCGGCTGGTGGACGCCTCCGCCGCCGACCGTGTGGTCTTCGAACCCGGCACCCGTTTCAAGGTGCTGCGCGCCGACGGCGCAGGGGACCGGCCCGCGGTTCTGCTGCGCCAGCTGTCCTCCTCGGAGACCGGGCAGGACGGGCCGCTCCCGTTGGACGGGATCGCGCTCGACGGTCTCACCGCCTCGCTCGCCGCCCTGCGCGAGTTCCGCGGCGGTCCGGCGCGCGGCCAGGAACCGCCGGCCCGTCCCGTGGGCGTCCCGCCGGGGCTGCTGCCGGTCCGCCCCGCCTCGTCGAACAGCAAGGGAGCACGCCAGTGACCCGGCAGCTGCTGCAGGTCGCCCCGGACCGGCCCGGTGCCTACCGCTCGATCGGCGCGGCGCTGGCCGACGCCCGGGAGGGCGCGCTGATCACCGTGGCGCCCGGCCGTTACGAGGAGAGCCTGCACGTGACGAAGCCCGTGACGGTCGCCGCGCAGGACAGCGCGCAGCCGCCGCAGCTGCACGCGTCGGCGGGCAGCACGATCGTCCTGGACGCCGAGGCGGTGCAGTTGTCCCACCTGGTGCTGTCGGGGGCGGACCGGGAGGCGCCGGTGCTGGACGTGCGCCGCGGCCAGGCGGCCCTGGACGGCTGCCGGGTCTCCGGTCAGGCCTGGGCCGCGGTACTGGCCTGGCACGAGGGCGTACTGGCGTTGCGGGACTGCGAGTTGGCCAACGAGCGGGGCGCGGGGATCGTGGTGACCTCCGACCGGCCGAACGTGGTGGAGCGCAGCCGGGTGACCGGGGTGGGCTCGTCCGCCGTGGTGGTCGCCGAACGGGGCCGGCTGACGGTCCGTGACTGTGTGCTGGAGGGGGCGCGGGGCAACGGCGTGTGCGCCAACGGGCAGAGCTCGGTGACGGTGGAGACGACCCGGATCGCGGGCAGCGGGAAACCGGCCCTGGCCGTCGAGCAGCAGGCGCGGGCCGAGCTGCGCGAGGTGCAGATCTCCGGGAGCGCCACGCTGGACGCGTATCTGACCAGCACCGCGGAGACCGTGCTGACGGGGTGCCGGTTCACCGGCGCCGGCCAGCAGTCGGTGTACGTCGGCCCGGGCGCCGCCCCGGTGTTGCGGAACTGTGTGCTGGAGTCACCGGGCGAGGTGGGCGTGCAGGCCGTGTCCGGGGCCCGGGTGCGGCTGGAGGAGTGCGCGGTCAGCGGGGCCGGGGTGGGTGTCGCGGTGGACGCGGAGGCGAGCGCGGAGTGTGCGGGGCTGGCCGTCCACGACGCGGCGCAGGCGGCGCTGCGGGTGGCCGGGGAGGCGCGGGTCGAACGGCTGACGGTGAGCGGGGGCCGGGGCCACGGCGTGGTGGTGCGCGACGGGGGCCGGCTGGAGGTGCGGGACGCCGAGGTGGCGGCGGGCACCGGTGTGACGCTGACCGAGGGGGCGCGGGCGGAGCTGTCGGCAGTGCGGCTGCGGGCCGCCGGCGGTCCGGGTCTGTCGCTGGCGGACGCGTCCCGGGCCACCCTCAGCGGGTCGGCGGTGACCGGCTCGGCGGTGCTGATCGGTTCCGGCTCCCGGCTGACCGCGCACGACAGCGAGTTCGGCGACTCCGACGCGGACGGCGTCCGCCTGCTCACCGCGGGCGAACTGGCCGCGACCGGCTGCCGGATCTCCGGCGCCCGCGGCCACGGTGTCCATGTGACGGCGGGCTGCCGGGCGGAGCTGACGGGCTGCACGGTACGGGACAACGGCGGCGACGGCGTGCGCTCGCGCAGCGACGAGCCGGTGGTGGTCACCGACTGCGACATCCGGGACAACGGCGGCCGGGCGGTGGCCGACCGGAGCGGCGCCCCGGACGCCGTGGCCGGAAAAGCCGACCGCGATGGACGCGACGGACCCGGTGCCCGGCCGGCCGGGCTGTCCGGCGGGGAGCGCGAGGACGGTCGTACGGACCGGACCCGGATGGTGGGGCCGCTCGCCGAACTCGACGCGCTGGTCGGTCTGGAGAGCGTCAAGCGCGAGGTCACCGGGCTGATCAACCTCAACAAGATGGCCCAGCGGCGGCAGGAGATGGGGCTGCCGATGCCGCCGATGAGCCGGCACCTGGTCTTCGCCGGTCCGCCCGGCACCGGCAAGACCACGGTGGCCCGGCTGTACGGGGCCGTGCTCGCGGAGCTGGGCATCCTGAGCGAGGGCCACATCGTAGAGGTGGCGCGGGCCGACCTGGTGGCCCAGATCATCGGTGGGACCGCCATCAAGACCACCGAGGTCTTCAACAAGGCCCTGGGCGGGGTGCTCTTCATCGACGAGGCGTACACCCTCACCAACCAGTCCCGCGGCACCGGCCCCGACTTCGGCCAGGAGGCCGTCGAGACGCTGATGAAGCTGATGGAGGACCACCGCGACGAGATCGTGGTCATCGTGGCCGGCTACTCGGCGCAGATGGACCAGTTCCTCGCCTCCAACCCGGGCATGGCGTCCCGGTTCGCCCGCTCCGTGGAGTTCCCCAACTACAGCCCCGACGAGCTGGTGACCATCGTGCGGGGCCTGTGCGGCAAGCACTACTACGAGCTGTCGGACGGCGCGCTGGCGGCGTTGGACCAGTACTTCGAGGCGGTGCCCAAGAGCGACACCTTCGGCAACGGGCGGGTGGCCCGGCAGATCTTCGAGGAGATGATCAGCCGTCAGGCGTCCCGGCTCGCCGTCGAAGCGCCGCTCGACGACAACGAGCTGAGCGTCCTGGCGGCCACCGACGTACCCGCCCTGCCGGCCCGGGGCGACGGGGCGGGCGGCAAGGACGGCGGCCGCCGGGAGACCCCCGCGGTGCGCCGGCTCGCCGCGGTCAGCGGGCAGCAGCCGGCCCGCGACGCCCTGCTGGCCCGACTGCGCCGGCTGGCCGTCGCGTCCGGCGCCGACAGGGAACTGCCGCGGGCGGCCGCTCTGGTGCTGGAGGGCGGGCCGGGATCCGGTCGCGCGGCACTGACCGCGCTGTACGGGCGCGGGCTCGCGGAGGCGGGACTGCTGCCCACCGGTGCGGTGGTACGGCTGCCGCTGTCGCAGGTGCCGGCCCGCTGGCCGGAGCAGCCCGCGGCCCGGCTGACCGCCGCGTTCGCGGAGGCCGAGGGCGGGGTGCTGCTGCTGGAGCTGGACCCCGGCTTCGAGCAGCGGCCGCCGGCGGAGCAGACGGCGGTCCTGGACGGGCTGCAGACGGTCGCGGTCCGGCCGGGTGGTCCGGTACCGGTGCTCAGCGGTTCGGCCGCCATGGGGCCGCTGCTGCGGGGCCGGGCCCCGCTGACGGCGGTGTTCGCCGAGTACGTGCGGATGGTGCCGTACACACCGGCGGAGCTGGTCGAGCTGGTGGCACGGCGGCTGCGGGTCCAGGGGTTCCGGCTCGCCGAGGACGGCGCCGCGGAACTGGCCGCCGAGTTCGGCCGGCGGCCGCCCGGCGGCGCGGTCTTCGGCGCGCACCGGCTGGCCGACCTGCTCGCGGCCCGTTGCGAGCGGCTGGAGATCGGTGCGCAGGAGCTGTACGGCGCGGGTGTGGTCGCCGCTCCGGCCCCCGAGGCGGAGGCGGAAGCGGTTCCGGCCGGGTGAACGGGAACGGTCCCCCGCCGCGGAGTGCAGCGGGGGACCGTCTTCGTCCTACGGGTGCCTCGGCTCTCAGTGCACGGTGCCGGACGCCCAGACGACGGTGCCGGACGAGGTCAGGACCGTCACGTTGCCGTCGGCCTGGAGGACCAGTTCGGCGCCGTTGTTCCCGGCGGTGCCCGCGGTCCACAGGGTCTGGTCGGCGGAGCCGTAGACGACGAAGTTGCCGTCGGCCTGGAACACCGCCCGGTTGCCCGCGCCCGAGGTTCCGGCGGACCACAGGACCGTGCCGTTCGTGTCGGTGATGACCAGATTGCCGGTCGACGTCATGGCGAGGCGCACGTGGTCCGTGGACACGGACTGCCCCGCGCCGAGCACGGTGGTGGCGTTGACCACCCGGGTACCCCACTGGTGCGGGGCGGCGGCGACGCTCGGACGGGCACTGGCCTTGGGCTTCTCGGTGGCCTTCGGCTTCTCGGCCGTGGGCTTCTCGGCCGTGGGCTCCTCGACCGTCCGCTTCTCGACTGTCTGCTTCTGAGCGGTCGTTGTCCGGTGGACCTGCTGCTTCTCGGCGGTCGCGCGCGGGGTGACCGCCCGTTCGGTGACCGCCGACGGCCGGTCGGCGACTGTCCGCGGCGGGCTCGTGGCCTTGTCGTCCGTGCCCGGGGTCCGGTCGTCCGACTCGTCCAGGAGCGCGTCCGCCCACGGCACGCGCGGCGTTCGGCTCTCGCTGGGTGAGGTGCGGGGTGCGGTGTGCTGGTGCGCGGCGGTCTTCGGGGTGCCGTCCCCGCTCGGCGACGCGTGCGGCGTCCGGCTGCCGCTCGGGGAGGGTGTCGGCGTCGGCGCCGGTGTGCCGCCCGCGCCGAGGTCGTCGTCCGTCGCCGTACCGCTCTGGGCCGGGTTCCGCGTGCCCTGCTGCGGGGTGGCGTACGGGACCGGGCTGCTGTCGCCGTCGCTGGAGAGGTCGCCGCTGCCGGAGGTGGCCACCGGCGCCACGCGGTCGAGCCCTTCCACGTCGGTGGTCTGCTTCTCGCCCTTGTGCGCCAGCGGCACGGAGACCAGGACCGCGCCCGCCACCGCGGCCGCGGCGACCAGCGGCCAGGGGCCGGACTTCGGCCGGGCGCCGCGTGTGACCGGACCCGGCTGGTCGCCGCCGGGGTCGGGGCGGAAGCCGCGCGCCGTCGCGCCCGTGCGGCGCAGGCGGGTGACGACGTCCGGGCGGGTCTCGGCGGGCGCCGGTACGACGGGGGCCGTCGGCTCCTCGGCGACGGCGGTGACCGCCGCCCGGGCCGCGACGCCGGCCGCGACGGCCTGGGCGTGCGCGAGCGCGGCCGAGGCGGCCGTGCCGTCCGGGTCGCCGTCGTGCATGGGCATGGCGGCGGCGCGGCGTATCCGCCTGGCCCTCGGCGGATCGCCGAGAGCCGTGCGATCCGTGCCGGGCGGCCGGGCGCCCGGCTGGTGCGTGGGGGTCATCCGTTCTCCTCGTGGTCTTCTGGTGGTGGCCGGCGCCCGGACTTCACCCCGGTGAACCGGAGATCTCCCCGTGCGCGCCGGGCTGTTGTCCCGGCGGGGGCGGGGGCGTCGCGGCCGGCGGTGTGAAGGTGACGGTGACGGCGGGGGGCCTCGGCACGGGCTCGGCGACGAGCCGCAACGCCCCGCCTGCGGCCCCTCCCGGAGCGCGCTTCCGCTCCTGCTCCGGCTCGCGCTCCTGCTCCGGCTCGTGCCGCTGGTCCGGCTCGTGCCGCTGGTCCGGCTCGTGCCGCTGGTCCGGCTCGTGCTTCTGGTCCGGCTCGTGCTTCTGGTCCGGCTCGTGCTTCTGGTCCGGCTCGCGCTTCTGGCCCGGCTCGTGCCGCTGTGCGGTGCCGGATCCGGTCCCGGGCTCCGGCTGCTGTCCCGCTGCGGCGGACACCGCCGGTTCGGGCCGTACGTTCTCGGCGGGCTCCTCGGCCGGCTCCGCCTGGAGCGCGAAGTCCGGCCGCACCACCGGCCCGGGTACTACGGCGGGCTCCGCGGCGGCGGACGTCCCCGCCGCGCCCTGCCAGCCGCGCGGTGCCACGGCCAGGCCGTGGACGACGGCCAGCCGGCGCACCGCGCGCAGGTCGTCGTCCGAGCCGTCGCCCTGCAGCTGGACGAGGGTGCGTTCGCGCACGTCGTCCTGGAGGGCGGTGAAGAGGCGGTCGAGGGGTTCCCAGACCGAGTCGTCGAGCGGCTCGCCCGGCACGCCGACGTCCACCGTCATGAGTTCGGGCAGGACGGGGCGGGCGGCGATGTCCTCCGGTACCGCAAGGCCGTTCGGGCCGATCCAGAGCCCCGCCCTGGTGACCACGACCTCCCACTTGCGGTCGAGCATCATGGCTCCGGGTTCGAGTCCCGGGCGCAGTCCGCTGACGGGCGGCCGCCAGGTGCCCAGGCGCGGCGCGGGCGCGGCACCGCCGTCCGAGGGCACACAGGTGACGGTCTCCACGTAGGGCCGCCAGGAGGGCTCGCCGGTCTCGTCGGTGAGCACCACGCGCGGTGTGCCGGCCCGGCCGCGGTCGTCGGCGCGTTCCAGGTCGTCCAGCAGCAGCGGCAGTCCGCTGAGCACCTGGACGGGGATGCCGAGCAGGTCCGCGACGTGCCGGCCGACCGGGAGCAGGTCGGCGCCGCCGCCGGGGACGAGCCGTACGGTGCCGCGCACCTGGGCGGGGAGCGCGGCGATCACCTCGGCGAGGGCGTCGGCGGGCACGGTCGCGGTCCGGGAGGAGCCGACGACGAGCAGCGGACCGGCCGCGTCGGGCGGCACCGCGTACCGCAGCGCGGAGGCGCCCTCCGGCGGGGTTCCGGTGGGCAGGACGAGCAGTCCCGCGGGGATCTGCTCCACCACGCAGCCGCCGACGACCGCCGGGGCGGTGCGCTCCACCGCGGCCTGCCACTGCGGTTCCGGCAGCCGGGTGCCGACGCGGCGGGGCACCAGTCCGGAGGAGAAGTTCCACCAGCCGCCCGGGATGTCGGGCAGGTCGGGTGCGAAGAGGGTGCCGCCGGGGGCCACGACGACGAGGCCGCGGGGCGCGAGGACCTCGAACGGCCCCGCCTCGCTGAACGCGCGTGCGGCGGCGGGCCGGTCGGGGCGGTCGGCGGCGGCGCCGGACATCACCAGCCGGAGCACGCGCGCACCGGCCGCGTGGGCCTCGGCGAGCGCCGGGGCCAGCCGGGCGCGGAGCGTCTCGGGCGCCTCGAAGCCGGCGCCCACCAGTACGGTCACGTGGTCCGTGGGGCGCCCCTGCCGCAACTCGGCGGCCACGCCCACGAGATGGTCGGGCGACTGGCCCGCCGCGTGCACGGCGAGGACGCCGTCCGCACCGGTGATCTCCAGGGCCGCCTCGTCGCCGTGCCGGTCCGCACGGCGCCTGCCCGTACCCCGCCGGGCGGACCGCCCGCTCATCGTCGGCTCCGGGTTACAGGAGCCACCCATGTCACCGTCACCCTTCGGACGATAATCGAGCGGAGCCCCGTCACGGCGGTCCCGGGCAGCACCCGCGCCCGGCCTTCGCCGGCCTCAAGTACCGCCTGGATCAGGGGTTTTGCCGTTCGCCAGGCCGCGCCGGGGCGTTGGCGTGCCGGCCCCAAGTCGAGCCCTACGGGCAGCATCGCGGGTACGAACGGACGGGCCGCGGACCCGCCCACGGCAGTCGTCACCCGTCCAGCACGCCGGCGGCCAGGCGTTCGGCCAGGGCATCCTCACGAAGGGTCCAGTCGGCCGGGGGCAGGCCGGCGAGGGCGGCGCGCAGCCGCTCCTCGGTGATCTCGGGTCCCCGGTCGCCGGCGATGCGCTGTACGTGCCCCAGCAGCACCGTCCGGTCGGGCATGCCGCCGTGCGGCTGTGCGATGGGGGCGAGTACCGCGGCGATACGGCGCGCGACCTCGTCGCCCACCTCGTGGTCGGGGCGGTGCCGCCAGTCCTCGCCCAGCGCGCCGCGGACCGCACCCACCAGCGTGTCGTCCGGCAAGGCCGTGTCCCACCGCAGGTCCCGCAGCCGGTCGTGGACCAGGTGCAGGAGCAGTGGCGGCACTTCGGCCCCGGGCTCGGCCGGTGCCCGCGAGGTGGCTTCGAGAGCCGCGTGGACGGCGCGCAGCCGGTCGAGGAGCTCTCGGTGGCGGTCCTGCCCGGGCTGCCTCTCCTCGGCCGCCGTGAACAGGCGGAGGGCGCGCCGCTGACGCGCCAGCACGGTCTCGGTGTCGTTCCCGATCAGGATCTCTGCGGCGCCCTCGTCCCGGTGGTACGCCGCCGTGGCGTCCCCCACCGCCGTGCCGCGGTCCTTGACCAGGGCCTCCGCGAGCGCGTCGAACCGCTCCGCGAGGTCCGGCGCCACGGCGCCCTCGGCGCCCTCCGTGCGAACACCGAGGGCGCCCGAAGCGGGCTCGGCCGGCGGCCGGTGGGGCTCCGCCTCGTCCGGCCGCGTCTCCTGCGCGCGCGAGGAGGGCCCGGCCGACGCGGGATCCCGCTCGGAGTCCGCGGTAGGAGCGGTGGCGGGCGCACCTCCGGCCGTACCGTGCCACTGCTGGCTCCGGGCCTGTGCGGGTGCCTGTGCCGGTGCCCGTGTCAGGGTCGCCCACCGGGAGTACTCCGAGAGCCACTCGAACGGCTGCTGACCCGGGGTGAACTGCATCATGTCCCTGACGTCCTGGGGCAGTTGGACCGACACCCAGCCCTGGTTGCCGCCCTCCCAGGAGTCGAGCGTGACCGTCCTGACCTGAGTCCTCAGGTCCTCCCGGGAGCCCAGGAACTGGAAGACACTTCGCCACACCAGGTCCTTGTCCGGGTGCGACGACTTCTGGAGGGCCTCGTTCAACCCGGTGACGTGCAGATCGCCGTTCCGGTTGTACAGGCCCCGCACCGCGGAGTGCGCGAGGTTCTTCGCGAGATCCAGCGTGCGGTCCCTCGACCACTGCTCGGCGCCGCCTCCGGGCGGCGGTGCTGTCCGCCAGGTGTTCTCGGAATGCACCGTGATGTGCGCGACGGAGGGAGGCAGGGTGCGGGCGTACCCCAGATCACCGAACAGGCCGCTGAAACTGCTGGGCCCCGTCCTGAACATGACGGAGTGACGGTGCAGGTTCATGTCGATCTGGCGGGCGTTGATGGCCGGCAGGTAAGGCTGGTAGAGCTGCCCCTGGGTCAGGGTGTAGTTGCGCTCGTACATGTCCTCGATCATGGTCAGGACCGGGTGGCCGGCCGGTGCGAGGACGACTCCGTTCGCCATGTTGACCTGACCGCTCTGCGGATTTCTCTCGGCGTAGATCGCGTAGGTCTCCCGACGGTTCTCCTGGCCGATGCCGCGCAGGTCCGCCAGGCTGTCGATCACCTGGTCGCCGTCGTTGTAGAGGCCGCCGAACTCCTTGACGACCGCCACCCGCAGCAGGTCGCTCGCGGCGGCCCAGCCCGGCCCGGTCCTCTTCGCCAGCTCGGTCCGGAAGGCGTCGTTGAGCCGCATCGGGCGGTTCGCGTTGAACACCTCGTCGACGTTGACCAGGTGAACGCCGGAGTCCGCCGCCCACCGGACGAGGTCCCGGACCCTGGCGGCCCGTGTGCCGGCGGGCGCGCCCTGCCCCGCTCCTGCCAGGGCGTCCCGGATCTCCGCACGCGGTACGTCGGTCCACAGCACGAAGGTCGCCTCGTTGCCGAAGCGGCGTGCGCCGCCGTAGAACCGCTCCCAGAACTGCGGGGCGTCGGCCGGGTTGAGCGGACCGCCCAGCCAGATGGCGTGGACCAGCCGGGGCATCTCCAGCGTGTCGGAGGCCAGCAGCTCACGGTGCCGGGAGGAGGGACCGAAGTGCCACTCCCGGCCGGCCAGCCGGCGGGAGTAGCTGAACTGTCCCTGTGCCACGCCCCATCCGACCGGGTCCATGTCCCGGCCCGGTGTCTGCGCCCGCAGGTCCGCCCGCCGCAGGAACTCCACCTTCTCGTCGGCGGACAGCCGCGAGTAGTCGTACGGCATGCCGCGCGGGTTCCTCAGTACAGCCGGGACGGCGGGCGCCTGGCGCAGACCGAACAGGTCGGGCCCCAGGGCTCCGTGCTGCTGGAACGGGCCCACCGCGGGCATGACCGCCGCCTGGCGCAGATCGGCGACCAGTTCGCCGGCGTTCCGGTACCCCGCCACGCCTCCGTCACGCCGGGAGGGACCGGCCACCGGTCCGGGGGTCCCGCCGCGGGCCGCCGCGCGATGGCCCGAGGCGCCGTACGGGGTGGACGGCCCGGACCTGCGCTGCGACCCGCCCTCGTCGTTCCCCCGCAAGGCGGGCGAGCCTGCCCGCAGTTCGACACTCTCGCCGCGGTTGGCGATGGTGCGGGCGATCCGCTCGCCGATGTGACGCGCGGGCTGGTATCGCAGTTGGGCGGGCGTGAACGTGTTGCGGTACTGGAGCACGGTGTCGAGGTCGGTGGCTCCGCCGGGCCACTTCAGCCTCCTCAGCTCGGCGTTGGTCGCGTCGAGAAGCAGCTGGTCCGGGTCCAGGGTGTGCGGCTCAAGGGCCTGGGCCTGCGCGGAGTTCGTGCGCCGCGTTCCGAGAAGGTCCCCCGCGTCCCGTGACAGCCTTCGGGCCGCGCCTTCCGGATCGGCCGCGTCGCGGTCCCGGTACAGCTGACGGGCGATGACCGACCGGATCTTCTCGTGCACGGCGAGTCTCGCCGCGTCCCCCTCCGTCATCTCCGCGTGCCGGACCGGCGGCGGCTCATGCTCCTGAGCCATCAGGGCGGTGGCCCTGGCCTCCCAGTACCTCGTCACGTCGGGCCGCTGCTTGCCGAGGAACGTCTCCGCCGACGCGGCCTCCCGGTCGAACTCCTCCCGCGAGCCGGAAACCTGCGCCGGCCCGGCGAAGAGGTGGCCCAGCTCCGCCACGAGTGCGGCCGCGAGCCGGCCGTCGGCGACCGGCAGCATCCCGGTCAGGCCGTCCGGTACGTGGACGCGCAGCTCCCGCCCGCCGACGCCCCGCAGGACGACGTCGACACCGAAGCGGTAGTAGGCGTACGACCGGGTGCCGGCGCGGTTGTGCTCCACCGTCTCCGCGACGCCGCCGTCGATCCCGTCGCCCCGCTCCCGGCCGGCTTCCAGGATCTCGCGACCCATCAGAGCGACCGCGCCGCCCCCGCTGCCGCCGCCTTCGGGGATGAGGCCCGCGTACCGGCCCGCGTCCCGCTCGGCGCCCACGTGTTCGCTCCTGCCGCCCGGCTGGTAGCGCCGGGCCTTGAAGGGCACGTCCTGGCCGTCGGGGTGCAGCCGCTGTGCGGAGGTCAGCTCGAAGCCGACGGTGACCGTCCGGCCGGCGACGTCGACCTGGTAGTCGTGGGCGAGGAGGCGGGAGATCCGGGCGCGGAGTGCGGAATGGGCGGTCTCCTGGTGGTAGCGGAGTCCGTGCCGGGTGAGCAGGCCGACGGCCGGGACGTCACGGGTACCGGCGGCTTCCAGGTCGGGCTGTTTGCGGCTCGGCGTGCCGGCCACCTTGGCCCATTCGCGTACCGCCCGGGCGGCCGGCACGTCCCACGGGTGGAGTTCCGCCAGGAGGTCCGCGATCCGGCGTGGCTCCGGTCCGGGCCGGGCCGTGGTGCCGTCGGGGCCGCTCCAGCGCGGGGTTCCGACCGGCATCCGGGTGAGCGGAGATCCGGCGGGGGTCCCGTCCAGGGCGACCGTCAGATGGGACGGGACCAGCAGCCGTACCTCGCCGCCGAGCGGGGTGCCGTCGCTGCTGTGCTGCCAGCTCCACGGCTGGTGGCGGTACCAGGCGTTCTCCACCACGTGCCGGGTGCCGAACGGGCGCGCGATCAGCGCGGCGGCACCCACCAGTGTCCGGCCGACGGAACCCAGGACCTCCGGCAGCTGCGTGGTGACGCCCATCCGCACCCGGAAGCCGAGCCGGTGGGTGAACTCCTCCGAGGAGTCCCGGGTGTCGGCCCGGTAGATGTCGACGTCCTTGTGCACGGCCGTGACCGTGCGGATGTCCCGGCCGACCAGCCCGGCGGTGACGCCCAGGGCGCCGTGGACCTGCCGGTCGTTCTCCGGGACCCGCTCGCCGCCGCGCGCCTCGACCTCCACGCCGAAGCCGTGCGAGGTGCCCCGGCCGCGGACGTTCGTCTCGTCGGTGACGGACTCGCCGCGCAGGGTGAGCCTGACCCCGTCGCGGTGGCGATGGGCGTGGGCGGCCGCCATGTCCGTCACCTCGACGTTCACCCACAGGTAGTGGCTGGTGCCGGCGAAGCCCGAGAGCGCGGAGGATTCCTCGGCGTGGACGGGGAACCACCGCCGCACACCGCCGTCGGTGAGCGCGGACCACTGGGTCGTGAGCGACTCGGAGCGGAACGCCGCCTGGAGGGACCGCCACAGCGGGGTCCCCTTGTCGGCCGCGCCGGCCCGCAGTACGCCCCGGCCGGCGAGGCGCTCGACGAGGTACGGCAGGACGGAGTCCGCGTCGAGCAGCTCCGGATGGGACGCGGCGGGCAGGAGCCGGCCGCCCAGGTAGCCTCGCGTGATCTCGCCGGTACGACCGGTCTCGGCGACGGCGGTCTCGGGGACGGCGGTCTCGGGGACGGCGGTCTCGGGGACGGCGGTCTCGGCGACCGGGGGGTGCGGGGCGGGAGCCGGGTGCGGTGCGGGGGCCGGTTCGGGAGCGGGTGCGGGGGCTTCCTCGGGCAGGATGTCCTCGACCCTGCGCGCCGGCGCCAGCAGCTCCATCCCGTCGGTGACCCGCAGATAGCGCGTCACCGACTGCGGGTCCCGCCCCGGCTTCCACCGGGTCACCGTCACCTCGTAGGCGGCGTCCGCCCGGAAGGCGACCGAGTCGGCGTAGGTCGCCCGGGTGACCTCGATCGCGCCCCTGTCCCGCTCGCGCGCCCTGTTGTAGGGCTGCCAGCCGATCTCGGCGTGCGCGGACGCGACGACCCGCCCGCCGGGGCGGTGGGCGTCGAGGTGCTCCGCGCCGTGTGCGTCGGCGAGTTCCGCGTCGTTGCCGAGGTCGGAGCCGAATCGGAGCTGCGGCCCGAGCCCGGCCTGGAAGGTCAGCGACACTCCCAGGTTCCGCCGCTCGGAGCGGCGGGCGACCGCCTGGGCGTACTGCTCGATCTCGGTGGAGCCGGTACCGGCCGCCTCCGGAGCGCGGCGCGGCCGGTAGCCGCGCAGCCGCAGCTTCATGGTCGAGTGCCAGCCGTTCACGTCCGGCAGCCGCACGACCCGGCCGCTCGCCTCGACGAGCTGGCCGAAGTACGCCGCCAGGTCGCCGGGCCGGGTCGCCGCGGACAGGGCCTCGGGCAGCAGCGGCTCCCGCCCGGGGCGGCTCTGCGGCAGCCCGTGCACCCGGGAGAACAGGTCGGCGGCCAGGGCTTCGAGGGAGGGGCTGTGCGGGAACGCCGGGTACAGGCCCCCGGATCCCCGGTGGAAGTCGAACCGGGCCTCGCGCTCGCCCGGCCGGCCACTGGAGTGCTCGCCCGGCCAGCTCCTGGAGAACGACACGTTCCCGGCGCCCAGCAGTTCCCCGGGCGCGGGATGCTCCCGCGGGGCGTGTTCCTGCGGCACCACGATCTGCGCCAGCAGCCCCGGTTCGTCGATCCACCAGCGCGCCGCCTCCCGCGGCCGGTTCTCGGGTACCAGGGACAACTCGTAGACGACGTCGTAGCGGTGCTCGTCGACGTCGTTGACGTTCTCCATGCGCCGGTAGCTCTTGGCGACGTCCGTGAAACCCTCGGCACGGCCCGCGTCGGCACGCAGCCGGAAGCGCAGGCCTCCGAGTTGCAGCCGCGCCGCGGAGCTGACCTTGAACCGTACGGCCGCGCCGAGGCCGCCCGAGACGGTGCGTGTGGTGTCGACGCGCGCGGCCAGCGTCTCGCCGACGGCCGCCCGGTTGTTGACGGTCATCGGATAGGACACCGTGCCCCGGTGGTCGAGCAGATGGGCCCGGACGGACAGCCTCAGCCGACGGTCGCCGACGTGGATCGTGTGCGCCACCCCGGCCAGCAGGTTGTGCAGTTCGCCCTCCAGCGCCGGCTGGCCGAAGTACGACGACAGCTGCCGGTCGACCAGCGCCCAGGAGACACCGCGGTCCCGGCCGGCCAGGTCCCGCACCGCCGACCGGAAGTGCTCCTCGACCAGCGCGGCACCGGGCAGGGCGGCGGCTACGGCGTAGCCGATGCCGTGCCGCCGCGCCAGGGCCGGCGGTTCGGCGGCCGGCAGGGCCCTGGCCCGGCGCACCTGTTCCTCGACCGGGGTGTCCAGGCGCGCGGGGCGGACCTCGGTGCGGCGGGGGGCGATCCCCGCCTCCCGCAGCAGCGCCCGCACATGCGGCTGCGCGGCGACCGGGCCGCGCTCCACGACGGGTCCCGCGTCCCGTACGGCGGGGCTGTGCACCCCGCCGAGGACGTGCTCCTCGAACTCCCGGGCGCCCGCGCCGTCGCGCCACGGCACGCTGATGTCCGCGTCGGTGAGCGCGTCGACCGTGCCCAGCCGCGGGTGGCTGCGGCTCGTCCACTCGACGTTGACCCGCACCCTCGCCCGGTACCGGGCCTGCATCGTGTCGGTGTTGAGGATGGCGTGGGAGAGGGGCTGCGAGGTGAGCGTATGGCTCCACTTCCGGCCCGTACCGAGGCCGAGACCCCCCAGCGGCGCGAAGGCGCGGACCCGTTCGGACAGGGTCGGTACGTTGAGTCCGCTGACGTTGGCGAGCACGCTGTAGGTGATCGCGCTCTTGCCGCCGTGCCCGTCGAGCCGGGCGAGGCCGACTCCGAGGTCCTGCCGGGTCCTGGACGGCGCGAACCCGATCAGCTGGAGGCCGACGATGTCGGTACGGAGCCGGAAATGGCCGTCGAAGCCGTGCAGGCCGGGCAGGTTGAGGCCCCGCACGACGGGGTTGCTCGGGTCACCGCTGGTGAACGACCACCGGCTGCGGTCGAGCAGGGTGGACTCGTTGAGCAGCTTGGTGGCCTCGCGGACCACCTCCGCGGTGATCCGCGGGTTCAGCGCCTGAGCGCGCAGCGCGCGCTGCAGCGCGACGACGACGGGGGCCGTGTCGAGGGCGTTGACCACCTCGCCGGCCAGCCTGGGCCGTGGGCCTCGGGCAGCCTGCGGGCCGCTCGTCGACGCCGACGCCTCCGCCGGCGTCGCGACGGGTTCCCCGCCCGGCGCGACCACGGGTTCGTCGGGCTGTGAGTAGGCGTCCGGGAATTCCACGGTCATGGCCCGGGGCACGGAGTACGGCTGCCCGGGGTCGCTCCGCTGCCCGTCGGCGAAGATCTCGACCCGGAGATCCGCGTCGAACGCGTTGACGTCCGCCACGAATACCTTGCGCCCGCTGACGACGTCCTGCTTGACCTTGGTGTTCGTGATCCGTTCCGCCTGGCCGGTGATCACCGGCGTCCCCACGAACGCCGAGGCCACCGCCGTCTTGAGGTTCAGGGCGGCGAACAGCAGCGTGTCGGCGGCCCGGGTGGTCGCCCGGGTCTCGGAGTTCTGCACGGAGGTGGCGGCGTACCGCACCTCGTAGTCGCGGACCGCGTCGGCCGCCGCCGGCGCCTGGGCCGCCCTGAAGTTGTGCAGCACCGGACGCAGCCACACCACCCGCCCGTCCAGCGGCACCATCCGCCCGCCGGCCAGGAGGGTATGCCACTCGGCGGGCCCCTCCGCGGTGAGCAGTTCGGCGATGTGCGGTTCGACGGCCCGGGCCAGTTCCCGGTCGGCGAGCCGCGCCGCGATCTCGCGGGCATGGCCGTTCGCCTCGTCGCGTGACCAGCCGTCGGCGCCGCGGAGGGTGTGCACACCGAGCATGCCGTGCTCGGCGTACCAGGGGGGACGTTTCGCCGGCTCGGTGGCATCACTGGTCTCGACGTCCGTACGGGGAACGTCCTCGGGGCCAGGACGATCCGGCAGCCCGTGATCATCCGTCACTGTTCGGGGAGGGCTGCCGAGTGGCTGGTCCGCCCTGGCCGGCCCGACCGATGCGTCGCTCGTCACCGGGGACTGCACGGATGCCGGCTGCACGTCGGCGGGTCGGGTGCGGGCGCCGGCGAGCCGGGACTCCAGCGCCTCCTCCAGCCGGGAGATGAGCGCGGGGTTGGGGGGCTGGGCGTTGCGTGCGTCGGCCAGGGTGCGTTCCAGGCCGGCGCGCATGGCGTCCTCCGTGAGCGCCATTCCGATGAAGGGGCCCCGGTGCGGCGGACGTCGCGTGCCCGTGCCGCGTGCAGCGTTTCCGGCTGCTCCTCCCCGCTGGGTCCCGGTTCCGGTGGGCGGTGGTGCGGGCGGGAAAGCGGCGGCCCCACCGGGGGCGTCGAGCCGAAGCCCGCCCATCCGTGCCGCGAGCTGATCCCCGGCGTAGTCCCCGCGCGGACCGGTGGCAGGCCTCCGACCGCCGGTCTGGGCGGGACGGGCGGCCCGGAGCCGGTTCCGCAGCTCTTCCGCCTGCCGCACGGCATGCCCCAGCACCCCGTGCAGTTCGGGGTGCGTTGCCGGATACCAGCCGGTGATGCGCTGGGCCAGCGCGTTCAGATGGTCGCCTGCCTGCTCCGTCACCGCCCACTGCCGCCAGGACGGATGGGGGCTGCCGGCCGCCACCCCGACGCCCCTGGCGATGACGTTGATGCCTTCGGCGGTCAGGACGAGGCCGTCGTTGACATTCTGGGGGAGAGCCGTGTCCAGCGTCGTCATCGCATCGAGGAAATCCCGGAACGCGGCCGCGACGGGGTGCCCGTTGGCCATCAGGGCGCCGACCCAGTTGATCGTGCTCTGCGGGACCGCTCGCTCCCGGCGTCCGACGGCCGCCTCGTACATGGCCCTTGCCGTCGTCCCGAGCGTGCCGAACCACCTTCGGACCTCGTCGGGCGTCGAGAGGGCCGGTCCATAGCCCCGCATCTCCACCAGGACGAGCGGTACGCGCAGACGGCCCCCGTTGTCGTCCAACCCGTCGAAAGCGGTGTGCATCCCGAGCATGAAGGCCTGGTCCGCGCCGTCGACCGGAGGCGCGTCACGCAGCCCGGCGTCCAGGTACTCGCCGATGCTCGGACTGTCCTCTGCCGGACGTACGCTCGCCAGGTCGAAGAGGGTTTCCGGGGGACCGTCGGTCAGGCGGCGGAACTCTCCGCCGTGCTCGGGGTCCACGCGCAGGGCGCGCCGGAAGTACTCCCCCATACGGTCCTTGATGTGATCGGCGTTGCCGTCGAGGAATTCCCGAAGGTGCCGCGGAAGACTTGCCCTGATGCCCGCGAGCGAGGTGCGGGAAGCCACGACCGTGAGGTTCTTCCCCAGCGGCACATTCGTCTTCGAACTGTGGTGCGAGAGCGCGTACCAGGAGCCCACGGCACTGGCCTGAGTGAACATGAGCGCGAGGAAGCCGCGTATCGCACTGATGTCGTCGTGCTCGGCCAGCAGTTCCGCCGCGTGCCCGGGAAGCGGGCGGTGGGACAGGGCCGGTATGGCCTGCGTGGCGTAGAGCGCGGCGATCTCGTTGCCGAGCAGCAGTCCGTTGTCGATGTACTGCTTGACCCGGAACAGGCCCCGCGGAGCGTGCTCGCGTGCATGGATCAGGTGTTCGTGGAGCGAGGACACGGGGATCCCCACGGTGAAGTGCATGCCGTACCAGTCGAGCCCGAGCCTGGACCTGCGATGGACGAGCGGCATGTGGGCGAGTTCCGGCAGGTGGGTGAAGTCGTTGCTTCCGGAGAAGACGTCGCCGACAGTCCGGCCGTTGCTCGCGACCAGCAGGTTACGCAGGGCGTCGAACTCGTGGAAGAACTGTTCCGGAGCAGGCCGGCCATGGTCACCGTCCAGGACCGCGAGCGGCTTGCTCACCACCTCCAGGATCGCCTGGCCTCTGGTGACGCCGTCCAGGACCACGTCCAGGGTGCGGCCGCTCACGACCGGTGTGTAACCCCCGAGGACCTCGCTGTCGAGATGGTCAGGCACGTGCACACGCACCCAGCCCGGTTCGGCTTCCATCCCGACGGCGCCGCCTCGCGGACCGGCGTAGGCCTGGCCGGTGAGGACGATATTGGCCAGCATGTCGGCCTGGACCAGCCGCCCCTGGGCCTTCTGATCCGGCGTCAGCGAGCCGTAGGCCCGCTTGATCGCGTCCTCGCTGTCCCCCCACTCGTCCGGGACGCGCTCCCGGGCCGCCTCCAACACGGCGTGCGCTGCACCCGGGTCCGCGGCTTCAAAGGCGTTCCACGCGTCGTACGGGGTCGTCTTCGACAGAGCGATGATGCCGCGGTCCCCGGCCCCGGGCTCGTCGGCCGGCCCGTGGGTGGCGCTGGCTGTGGTGACGGTGTCCGGGTGGGGGCCGATGAGGTGGTGGAGGAGCTGGACGTCGCGGGGGCGGAGGGTGTCGGGGGTGAGGCCGTTTTCCGTCCAGCCCGTTTCGGGATCCCGGCCGAAGTCGCCCATGAGGGTGCCGGGAATCCCGGGGCTGTCGCGCAGGCCGAGCTGGTGGGCGATCTCGTGGGCGTAGCGGATGGGTGCGGCTTCGGCCTGCCAGCGGGTGAGGGTCATGGGCAGGCCGGTGTCGCGGCTGAGGGCGACGGTGAGATGGGGCGGGCCCTGGTCGTGCGGGGGCAGCGGGTGGTCGGGATCGTCCGTGAACTGCAGCGTGACGTGTACCCGGCTCCCGTCCGGCAGTTCGGGGACGATGTCCGCGGTGCTGAGATACGCGGCTCCTTCGCGTGCCCGTTCCCGCATCTCGGTGATCTGTTCCGGGGCCAGGTCATGACTCTCGCCGATGCCGACCCGCACGGTCAGATCGGTCACCGGCCGGCCCTCGTGGCGCAGATGACGCACCGTGAACCTGGAGTCCACCGTGTACGGAGCGTCCGGTCCCACGGGGCGGATCCAGGTGCGGCTGACCTCGGTGGGGACCGCGGCGGCCCGCGCCTCCTGCCATCGTGCGTCACGGCCCATGCGGTCGTCGGTCACCACGGACACGTCGACCGCCCGCGCGGAGGAGCGCGGACCCTCCTCCCAGATCCGGCGCGGCCGGTGCGACGACGCCCCGGCGGACTGCTGCGCCGCAGCGAGCGCGCCCCGGAAGGAGTCGTGCAACTGGACCGTGGCGGCACGGGCACGCTGCAGGTACGGACGCACCTGCGGACCGAGAACGGGAGACAGGTTGTCCAGTTCGGTGATCAGGCCGCTCAGCGTTCCGGTAGCGGACTCAAGCCGGGGCTGGTCGAAGCGGTGGGCCCTGTTGCTCTCGAAGTACTGGACGTCGGTGGCAGCGGTGGCAAGGCCGGAGACCGTCTCGGGCGGCCCGGGCAGCAGGCGGTCCTGGTCCTGGGGCAGTACTTCGGCCAGCGCGCCCGTGCTGTGGAGAAACGCCAGGAACCGCGTCGCGGCCTGCTGCGTGCCGTTGAGCAGACCGTGCAGGGACCGCCATTCCGACTCGACCCGATCCTGGTTCCGCGCCGCCCGCCACAGAGCGCTCTGGTGAAGAGTCTGCTTGACCCTTACCAGGGCGAGTGACGTGTCGCGCACTTCGGGGAAGGACAGGGAGTCCTCACCGTAGAAACGCAGCTCCAGAGGGACCAGCGGAGGGTTGAGAAATCCCTGGTTGCCGTCCGGGGCCGCGAGTTCGCTCAGACCGCCGAACGCCTCGTTCTGCGTGACGACCCGCGCGTACCCCGACAGCGCCGAATCCAGATAGTGCTCCACGGTGATCGTGCCGGTGTCGTCGATCGGTACCGCCAGCAGCGGGAAGGACTCGACACCCGCGTTGCGGAACACCTGCCCGTAGGCCTCGTCGTCGAGCAGACTCTGTCTCACCCGCCGGGTGAACTCCTGCTTGAGCCAGGCGGCATGGTTCTGCAGGAAGCCCTGGACGTTCGGGGGCAGCGAAGCCCGGATCCGGCCCATCGGGACCCGGGAGAGCACCGCCACGAGATTCTTCTCCAGGGGCACGTCCTCGTTGCGCAGCTGCACATACCGCCGCTGGGCACCGAAGTAGACCCGCCCGCTCGCCTGGGTGTAGACGAGCCCCAGGAACCCGCGCAACGCGTTGACGTCCTCGTCGCCGGGCAGCAGATCAGCGGTCTGCGGAGGCAGTCGCCGAAAGTCCACCTGGCGGAACAGAGCGGTATAGGACCGGGCGGCGTCGTTCCCGAACCGCAGTCCGGCACGCAGAGCCGACAGGATGTGGTACGCGTTGTCCGACCGGTCGTGCACGTGCACCAGGAACTCGTGCATGGCGCTGACCGGGACTCCCACGGTGTACTGCGGTGAGATCTGCGGTCTCCGCCCACGGCGCACGATCCCCGCGTTGAGGACCTGCTGCTGGTTCTGGACCTGGTGATGGACCCGGAATCCCTCCGCGGGCGGGAAAACCTCCAGCAACGCGACCGGACGACCGAGAGGCAGATCGTTCAGCCGATTCCAGACAGCCCCGAAATGGTCGAAGAACTGCTGCGTGGTCGTTCGGCCGTTGTCCCCCTGCACCGCGGCGAGCGGCGGGGAGACCAGTTCGACGAACGGAGCACCCGGTGTCTCCTCCATCGCCACCTGCATGGTCGGCGACACCAACAGCGTCGACGGAAGCTCCGGCCCCGGCGGCAGCACCAGATCGAATTCCTCCAGCTCCGCCTCAAGCCCCCAGGCCCCGCCCTCCACCACATACCGCCCCCCGGTCAGGACCTGGTTGACCAGCAGTTGCGCCTGGTCCACCACGGAGCGCCCGTGGTCCTTCTCGGTCAGCGCCGGGTAGGCACGCCGTACCGCGTCGTCCATGTCTCCGAGGTCCGCGGCAAAGCGCGACCGGGTGGCGGTCAGCACCTCCTCGGCACGCCGGGGCTCCGCCTCGGCGAAGGCGTTCCAGGCGTCGTACGGAGTCGTCACCGGCCCCACACGTATCTCGCCGGAGGACGCCGCGGATTCCTCATGGCGACCGGCCGGGGCACCGGCAGCGGAGCGGTCCTCGGCGGTGGACTCCTCCGGTCGCCGCGAGGCCTGCGAGGCCTCGGGCAGCCCCACCCCCGCACCGCCGTCGGCGACGGCGCGGGCGGTCCGCTCGCCGAGGGGACGCACCTGCTGGTGCAGCAACTGGGCCGAGGTGAACGTGTTGCGGTGCTCGGCCATCGTGCCGAGATCGATCGTCCCGCCGGGCCACTTCAGCCTGCCCGGTTCGGCGTCGGTCTCGTCGAGGAACGGTCGGGCCGCATGGACCGCTACGTCCTCCCGGAACCGGGCGGCACGGTCGAACAGCGCTGCCGTGTCGGCGTTCGCACGTGTCAGGCCCTTCAGCCAGGTCGTGATGTCGGCCGCGGACTGCGGGGCTCCCGTCACGGGCTTCTTCAGGCCGGCGTCGTCCGTACCGGTGCCGTCGCCGACGCGGGTGGCCGCCTCGCTGACCGTGTCGTCGTCGGCCAGGAGGGTGCCGGCGTCGCTGCCCGCGTCGGAGATGGTGTGTTCGGAGTCGGCCGAGCCGGGAGTCCGATCGGCCGGGTCGTGCCGTTGCTCGTCGAGCACCGGGTGGTCCGCGGTCCGGGCCGGTTCGGGCAGCCGCTCCTGGACCTGGCCGGAGGCGGTGGCCGGGATGTCGTTGGTCCGGTCGTCGGCGCGGGTGCCGTTGGTCCGGTCGTCGGCGCGGGTGCCGTTGGTCCGGTCGTCGGCGCGGGTGCCGTTGGTCCGGTCGTCGGCGCGGGTGCCGTTGGTCCGGTCGTCGGCGCGGGTGCCGTCCGGAGCCGGGGGCGTGGCCGGTTCGGCCGGGTGTGGGGCCGGGGTGGGGGGCACGTCCGGTTCGCGCGGTGCGAGGGGGGTGGCCGCGTGGGCGGTCAGGGTCTCGTCGAAGAGGTTCTCGTGGCGGGCCTCGTGGGCGAGCCAGGCGTTGATGTCGTGGGACACCGGCGCCCAGGCCCTGTCGTACGCGGTGACGGTCTCGCCGCGAAAGGCCTTGCCGAGCCTGTCGAGGGTGGTGTCCCGGACGGAGTGCCGGTGGCTGAAGCGGCTGTCGGGGTGGCCGACGAGGGTGTGGAAGTCCCTGCCCGCGTCGGACAGTACGTGCTCCAGGTCCGTCTCGTGCGTGAACCGGTCCGGGAGGGTGGCCCGCAGCCTGGGCAGGGCGTCGGTGAAGGCCCGGGGTTCGGCGGTCCGGAGGCCGTCCTCGCCGGGGCGCGGGCTGCGGAAGTCGGGGCGGGCGAGGTGGCCGAACCAGTGGTCCTCGACGGCCTGTTCCGCGACCTTCGTCCACTCCTCGTGGACCCGCTCGCGCTGGGTCTCGCTGAGCGGGGTGAGGGTGTGGGACCGCTGGAAGTCGGTGTGGGCCTGCTCGAAGGCGCGCTCCGCCTCGGCCGTCCGGAGGTGGCGGTACTCGGCGTACGCCAGCCGGGCGGCGATCGCCTCCTCGGTGGAGGCCTGCTCGACGTGCCTCTCCCAGGCCGCGGCACGGTCCCCCGCCGGCCCGTCCGGGTCGGCGTGGATGCGCGCGAACGCCGACCGCAGGTCCTCCTGGAACGACCGGCGGGCCCAGTCGCGCGCCTCCTGCGGCGCGTACTGGCCCCGCAGGTCCTCCTCCGGCGCGGCCAGTTCGCGGTCCACGACGCGCAGGGCACCGCCGATCGACCGCTCGCGCTCGCTCAGTTCGCGCACCTGCCGGTCGAGGTTCGCGCGCAGTTCCCGCACGCTGTCGTCGGCGAAGGGGTCGGCCGCCGACCGGCCCGTCCGCTCCCCGTCGGCGCCGCTCCTGCCGAGAGCGGTGTCCACCGCCCGCGTGACCTCGTGGCGGATCCGTTCGGTGAACGCCGCGTCCACGGCCCGGGCGTGGCCGAGCATGGCCCGTAGCCGGACGTCGGCCAGGGTGGCGGGCACGGCGTCCGGTACCGGGTGCCGCAGCCGGTCGGCCAGGGCGGCCGGGTCTCGGAGGAGCCGGCCGGCCACGTCGTCCCCGCCTTCGGGGAGGTGCCGTCCGCCGAACACGTCGTCCCGGCGGAAGTCCTGCACCGCCCCGTCGAACTCCCTCGCGAACAGGTCCAGGGCGCGCCGGCGTGTCACGATCCGCTCGACGTGCAGGGGCAGTTGCTCGCGCAGCGCGTCGTGCACCGCCTGCCACCGCGCCTGGGACACCGCTCCGCCGCCCGCCTCCTTCGCGAGCAGCGTGTAGCCGTCGTGCAGGTGCTCCCGGTACGACTCCTCTACGGCGGTGCGCGGAGTACCGGACGCCGGCGGGTGTCCGTCCTCGGTCCGCTCGGTCTCCAGATGGCGGCCGGCGAACAGGTCCCCGGCCGTGAATCGCTCTACGGCCCGGCCCACCTCGCCGGGGACGTCCTTCGAGACCCGTTCGAACCCGGCCTCCAGGTCGAGCCGCGTGTTCAGCGCCCGGTCACGCGTCCCCCGGAATCCGCGCCAGTACGCGTCGCGTGCCGCGGAGTCGGCGATGCCTGCCGTCGGCACCGGCGCGGCTGCGTCCGCGGGCGCGTGGGCGGTGGGGGCGCGGTCGTGGTCCGGGGTCGTCAACCTGGTGGTGAAGCCCGGCAGTTCGCCGGACCCGGTCCTGGGCGGACGGTTTCCGGGACCCGCCGTGTCCGTGGTCCGGCCGGCCGGGGCGGGCGGTGTGCCTCCCGGGTCCGGCGGCGGGGTGGCGGCCGCCGCCGCCTCGCGGACGCTGCGCGCCGCGTCCAGATCGGCGCGGAGCCGGGCGGTGAGGTCGGCGCGCCGGGTGAGCCAGGAGCCGGTGGCCGCGTCCAGCGCGCCGGCACCCGGAGAGGTGTCCGCCGTGGGCGCCCTGCCCGGTTCCGGCGCGGTGGCGTCCGCGAGCGGGGAACGGCCGGGGACGACGGTGTCGAACAGGTCGGCCACACGCGTGCGATGCGTGTCGATGTGGCGCTGGGCGAGGGCGGGCGGAAGGCCGTCGCTCTCCCTCGTGACGGCCCGGGCCTCGGCGACGGCGCCACCGACCGCCGCGTCGCGGGCGGCCGCCCTGGCCACGTGGTACTGCGCCTCGCGCAGATACGTTCCGCGGGGGTTGTCCGCCTCGCCGGTGGAGGTCGTGACGGTGAGCGCGTCCGGGCGCTCGGCGTGCGGCCGGTCGGCGCGGGTCAGGGACACCGCAGCCGCGGCCTCCCGGTCCGGGCCGACCGCAAGCGGGTGGTCCCGCAGCCCGAAGGTGTCGGTGAAACGGGAGCCGAGGGCGGGCAGGATGCGATGCCACGCTTCCCCGGCGGTATTCTGGACGGCCGCGACGGCGACGCGTGCGGCCTGCTCACGACCGAGCCGGCCGTCCACCTGGGCAGGCAACTCCGCCACCCGCGCCGCGACCCGCTCCTGCCACACGGCTTCGGGCCGCCGCTCCACAACCACCGGACCGGACGCCGCGTGCGGATCGGCCGGCGCGGGCGCTATGGATTCCGGGTGCGTGGTGGATTCCGGGTGCGCATTCGATGCCGGGTGCGTGGTCGGTCCCGCGTCCGCCGTCGGCAGCGGATGCACGGTCGATCCCGCGTCCGACGTCGATGCCGGATACGCCATCGATTCCGTATCCACCGTCGATGCCGGGCGTGCCGTCGATCCCGTCTCAGCCCTCGACCCCGCGTCCGCCCGCGGCCCCGATCCAGTTGTCGGTCCCGCGTCCGCCGTCGTTGCTGTGTTCGGGTCGGAAGACGTGCGCGAACCGAGGTCGAGCGCGCCGGGCCGGGGTTCGGCGGTCGGGCCCGTTTCGGTAGCGGCCGTGGCGGGGCCCGTGCCGGGCGTGGCGGGGCTTGCCTCGTCGGCGGTCCGGTGGTCCGGTGCCGACGCCGTGCGCTCCGGTCCGCCGGCCGTGAGATGGGTGCCGGTGACCGGGTGGGCCGACGTGACGTCCCGGGCCGAGTCGGGCGTCGGCGTCCCGGTCTCCGCATGGGTGGCCGCTCCGGTCGTCTCGCCGCTGCCGGTGAGGACCGTGTCCGCGGTGGGCCGGACCGCCTCGGCCGGCGCGGTGCGGTCGCCCACGCCCAGGCGGCCGAAGACGGCGTCGTGGTCGGCCCGCGTCTGCGCCGACCACTCCTGGCGCAACGACTCCCGCCCGGCCGGCGACAGGACGCCCTCGGCACCCGCACCGTGACCGGCGGCGGGTACGACGCCGTCGAAGGCGCGTACGGCTGCCACCTGGCGCATGTCGGCGACCACCGCGCGGTCCAGCAGCCCGGGTACGGCCGCCGGTTCGCCGAACGGGAGGGTGGCCTGCCCGGTGCCGGTGGACCCTTCGCGCACGGCGGGCGACGCCTCCAGCGCCGTACGCACATCCGAGCTGAACGCCTGCCATGCGGCCCGGTGCACGCGTACGGCGGCTCCCGGCTCGGTGAGCAGGTGCTCCCGGGTGGCGGCGTCGGGGAGGCCGCGGGCCCAGGTGGTGAAGTGCGTGTCGAAGGGTTCCCGCGCCGCCGCGACGACGCGCTCCGCCGCTGCCCCGCGACTCGACGCGGAGGTCCCCGCCGACACCGGCTCACCGGCACCAGCACCGGCACCGGCACCGGCACCGGCACCGACCGCAGCAGCGGTCCCCGCGGTGAAGGCCCCTGCCCGGTCAGGCGTTTCGGTGACCACATGAGCCGGGGTGGCCGTGTCGGTGCCCGGCGCGGCGACCGCCGGCTCGGCGGCCTCCCACTGCCCGCGCAGCCAGGCCCCGTCGGTCGCCTGGTCCGGCGTCGGCACCCCGAAACCGGCACCCGCCCCGTCGCCGTCCGCGGGCGGCCCGGACAGGTCACCCGCCCCGGAGAACTCGGGGAGGTCGAGATGGCCCGGGAGTTTGATGTCACCCGCGCCGCCCGGGGTCTCGCCCTTGCGGCCCCCGTACAGTCCGCCCACCGCTCCGGAGACGGCGGCCAGTCCGGCGGCGAGGCCGGCGCCGTCGAACCCGTTGATGGCGTCCGTCGTCAGGGTCGTGGCCACCCCGGTCGCCGCTCCCGCGGTCAGCTGCCCCGCCAGCGAGGCCGCGAACTTCGGCGCGACCATGTGCCCGACCTCGTTGAAGACGCCGGCGAACGCGCCGCCGATCGCCCCGCCCTCCGCCGCCTGCAGGGTGTCGCGCAGATCCCAGTGGGTGCGGTCGCCCTTCAGGAACTGGACGACCTGCACCGCCGCGTCCGAGCCCACCATGAACGCGGTACCGATCGCCGCGTTCCGCAGGGCGGCCAGCAGGATCTGCCGGCAGATCGCCTGTACGCCCTTGACGACGGCCGCGGCCGCCTCCGGCAGGCCCCACGCGAACAACTCGGTCAGCGCGTACGCCAGCCAGATGATCTGCAGCAGCAGCGAGTACTTCGTGTACTCCATCTGCACGGCGGTCTCCCGGGCCAGGTCGCCCAGCCCCTTGGTCGACGAGGCCACGTTCGGCAGCACCGTCGCCATGTTCCGCGTGTACTGCTCGTACTCGTCGTGCAGCTGGCCGCCGACCGCGGCCAGCACCCCCGCCGTCGCCGGGTCCAGCACCCCCACCAGCCGGGTCAGATGCTGCGCGGCGGCGTCCACCGCGTCGCCGAGCCCACGCAGCCGGTCCTCGTCCCCCTTCGGGAAGTCCTGGCCCACCGCGATCTTGGCCACCCAGTCCAGCTCCGGCGGAATCATCAAACTCATACGTGCGGCCCGGCTCCCGACGCCGGGCGGTGCTCCGACGTGCCGCTGGCGCGCCGCAGTCCCTCGGCCGCCTCCGTGGTGACGTCCCCGACCTTGCCGAGATTCACGCGCATGGCATCGGTGCCGTCCATGAATTCCAGACTCACCCCGTGCACCCCGCGCACGACGTCGGTGAGCCTTCGCAGCGCAGGGACGAACTGTGACTCGAACTGCTTGCCGAGGGCGTCGGAACCCCAGATCTCGGGATCCAGGGGCAGGTTCTCGAAATTCCCGGCACTCTCGTCCAGGTCGTTCGTGAACCCTTCGAAATACGGCAGCTCCTTGCCGATCCCGTCGGTGTCCGCGCCGAATCGCTCACCCATGCCGATTCCCCTTCCGTTCAGCGAACCCGTCCGCACCGAAACGCATGTGACATACCGTCGGCTACGGTCGGGAGTCGTCCCGCCGGCTCTCGAAGAGGCCGTGCTTCAGGAAGTCCCGCATGGCCTCCTGCGACTCCGGTTCGGCGGGCAGCAGCCCCCCGATGTCCGCGGTGCCGGACAGCAGCGCCGAGGGCGACAGGCCCAGCGGCACGTGGTCGAAGACCATGGAGTCGATCTCGGCGAGTGCCGCGGCCCGTGCCTCGGCGATGGTGGTCTTGAGGACGTCGGCCAGTTCCCTGGGCGTCATCCGCCGGAACGCGCCGGTCGGGAAGTCGATGTCGACCAGCTCACCGCGGGCGCTGACGGTCACCTTCACCACCCGTCGTGGCGCCGTCGCGGTGCCGGTGACCTCGTTGATCCGGCGCCGGACCGAGTCGGCCTCGTCCCGCCGTGCCCGGTAGTCCGCCAGCAACCGATCGATCTCCTGCTCGTACCCGGACAACGCCCGTCCTCCGTCCTGCGCCGTGCGTGGCCGTCCCCGGCCGTTCGTCAAGAGCACCGCTTCTCGCGGCCGTACCCGACGTCCAGTCAGCACCGGCCCCGGCCGCGACTTCCAGTCCCTTCGGGGCGCGCGTCCCGTTCGTACTCCCGGAAGTGTCCGTACGACCTTGTCGCGGGCCGTCACAGGAAGCCGTTGTCGGTGTCGTCCGGGGCTCCCCAGACCCCGTTGTCCTGCACCAGGAGGTCGGCGGCGCTGACGGCGGCCGGCTTCCGCTCGTCGTCCTCGCCCTGCCCGCCCTCCTCCTCGTCCTGTTCGTCGAGGTCCGGATCGTAGGGAACGTCCGCGCACATCAGGCCGCCGACGGGCAGGCCGAGGCCGCCCGGCGCTCCCTCCCCCGGCGGCTGCCGGCGGCTGGGCTGCCAGGTGACCAGGCCGGACGGCGCCGGCTCGGCGGTCCGGGTGCCCGGTGCGCCGGTCCAGGTCTCCTCGTCCTCCCGGGAGAACCGCGCGGCAGGCCCGTCGCCGTCCTCCTCTTCGACCGCCGAGCTCAGCAGCAGCGGGACGAAGGAGTCGTCGGTACGGTCCCACGCCGCGAAGTCCTCTTCGGCGTCCGCGGCCTCCGCGGGCTCCTCGGGGCCGGGCGGCACGGGATCCGTCTCCGGCGGTGCCTCTTCCCCGGGAGTCCGACCGGTGCGGGCGCCGATCGCGGCGGCGGCGACCAGGGCGGCCTCGCCCAGCAGCGCCGCCTCGCGGGACGGCGGCTCCTGCGTGTGCAGCGCGGGTTCGTCCGGCGCCGGATCGGCCCACTCGGTCTCCTCTGCCCACGGACGGGCGGCCTCCGACTCCGGCTCCGGCTCCGCGCCCCGCCGGGCGTCCGGACCGGCGGCGGCCGCGACAGGCACGGCGGGGACGACGGGGACCGCGGGGACGGCAGGGACGGCAGGGACGGCAGGGACGGCGACCGGCTGGCCGGGCGGTGTGGTCGCCGCGCCGTCCGCGGCAGTCGCCAGGGTCAGCGCGGCCCCGCCCGCCGCGACCGCCGCGCCGGTCCCCTCGACGGACCCCGTCGCCGCAGCGTCGTTCTCCTCGTCCCACGGGCTGCTGCTGCCGTCGAGGAGGCCGGAGGAGTCGCTCGGCTCCCCGGCCCCCGCGGCGGCCCCCGGCGCGCCCATGCCCGAGGGCATGAAGGGCATCCCCGCACCCGTCCCGGCTCCCGCGGCGGCCGCCGCCGGCTCCGACGTGCCCGGGAAGCCGCTTACGCCGTCCGGCAGTTCACCGACAGCGCCGGCCGGCTCTCCGGACGCCCCGGATGCTCCGGGCACCCCGGCCCCGTCCGGAAGCGTCGTCGGCGTCGACGTCGGCAGATCCAGACCGGCCGCTCCCGGAAGCGCCGCCGTGTCCGCCGTCGGCACGTCGACGGGATCCGTGCTCGCCGTACCCGTCCACGGCTCCGTCACATGGTCGAGAAGGCCGGAGGAGTCGCTCGGCTCCGCGGCCCCCGCCGCAGCCCCCGGCGCGCCCATGCCCGAGGGCATGAACGGCATCCCGGTGCCCGCGCCCTGTCCGGCAGCGCCCGACGTCGGTTCCTCGCCGCCGGGGAAGGCGCTCACGCCGTCCGCCGTGCCGGCTCCGGCCCCGGGAACGCCGGCCGACTCCCCGGGCACTCCGGAACCCTCCGGTACGTCCACGCCCGTCCCGCCCGGGAACGCCGTCGGCGTCGATGTCGGCAGGTCCAGACTGCCGGCCCCCGGAAGCGCCGCCGTGTCCGCCGTCGGCACGTCGACCGAGTCCGTACTCGTCGAGCCCGTCCACGGGTCCGCGACGCCGTCGAGGAGGCCGGAGGAGTCGCTGGGCTCCAAGAGCCCGGAACCGGTCCCGGCCGCTCCGGGTGCTCCCATGCCGGAGGGCAGGAAGGGCATGCCGGTGCCGGTTCCCGCGCCCGTACCCGAGGTCGCGTCCGGCACCGCCACGTCGGCCGCCCCCGGGAACGCCGCCGGTGTGGACGTCGGCAGGCTCGTGCTGCCGTCGGCGGCGGGACCGGACGACTCCAGGCCGAGGCCGCCCGGGAACGCCGAAGGCGTCTCCGTCGCCGCCGGGATGTCCAGCGCGCCGGTACCGGGGAGGCCCGCGGCGCCCGGGTCCGCGAGGCCGGTGTCGCCGGGGAAGCCGGCGGGCAGGGCGTCGTCGGTGAAGGCGGAACCGCTGTTCGCGAGGCGGGGGTCGGACAGCGAGGTGTCCCCCGTGCCGGTGGATCCGGAGAACCCGGGAAGGGGCAGTGCGGTCGCCGTCTGCGGGTCGAAGCCTCCGGTACCCGCTCCCGTACCGGTGTCCCCGGGAAAGCCCGCGACGTCGCCGGCCAGTCCGGTCGGGTCCGCCGCCCCGGTGCCCGTGTCACCGGGGAACGGGGAGGCGTCGCCGGAGAGCCCGTCGATACCCGTAGTACCGGTGCCGGTGCCGGTGTCCCCGGGGAAGGCGGAGGCGTCGACGGGCAACCCGTCGGTACCGGCGCCGGTGCCGGTACCGATGCCCGTGTCCGTGCCCGTGTCGCCGGGGAAGGCGGACGGCGTCGCCAGGAGGTTGTCCGGCGACAGGCCGTCCGTGCCGAGCGGTCCCGCGCCGTCGGCGCCCGCCGGCGTGTCGGCGGTGCCGCCGGGGTCGAGCGAACCCGAGAAGGGCGTGGCGGTGCCGTCACCCGGCCCCGTGGCCGCGTCCGTCGCGAGGTCCGGGGCGAGACCCGTACCGGTGCCCGTGTCGAGGCCGGTACCGGTGGCCGGGTCCAGGCCTGTTCCGGTGTCCGGGGTGGTGAGGCTGTCCGGCACCGAGGTGTCGGGCAGGCCGTCCGTGGGGGACGTGTTGCCGGGACTGTTGATCGGCGAGGGCGACTTGATGCTGTCGATGGTGACCCGGTAGTTGCCGGCAAGGCTCTTGAGCACCTTGCGCATGTCATTGGTCATCATCTCGACGAGCTGCGGTTTCTTGCTGATCGGGATGAGGCCGTTGCTCATCGGCTGAACGCCCATCTGCCGCGCCTGGTTGGCGTACCAGAGGTCGATCTCGCCGATCAGGCGCTGCGCGTTGGCCAGGTTCACCGCGTTGTCGGCCACCTGCTGGGGGACGTTGTGGGCGCCGGTGGAGCCGCCGGCCAGGGCCTCCACGTTGGCCTGTACCTGTTTGGAGAAGCCGTCGATCATCTCCGCGAACGCGTCGGCGGCGGCACCCTGCCACGGGCCGTTGTCCCCGGCGAGGGCCTTGGCCTGTGCGGTCAGCGACTGGGCGACGGTGTCGAGGACGCCCTGCACCTCGGCGAGGATGTCGGCCGCGTCCTGCAGGGACTGCGGGGAGGCCACCGCGGCGGCGTGGTCCTCGTTGGCCTGGCTGTGGACGCCTGCCGACATACCGACGATGGCGGCCTGGATCTGCTTCCAGTCCCAGGTGTCGTAGTCCGACGTCGAGCCGGGGTCGCTGCCGCTGTCCCCGTAGACGGCGCCGTCGCTGCCCTGGGTGAACCCGCCGCCGTTGTACTTGTCGTTGTTGTCGGGCATGGCGTTCCTGTCCTGTCAGGCCCTGCCGTGGGCGGGTGGGGCGGACCCGCCCACGGCGGGTCAGCTGCCCTTGGAGCTGTCGGGGCTGTCCGATCCGCTGCCGGACGATCCCGTCGACGTGGACCCGGTCGCCGGCGTTCCGCCGTTGTCCTTGGCCAGCGCGTCGAAGTCGGACTGCGCCGGCTGCATGGCCTTCGTCAGATCGCTCACGTCGACGACGGAGGCGTCATGGACCTTGGAGTACTGGCCGGCGATGTCCCGGACGCCCTTGGCGATGTCCGTCAGACCCTCGGTGAGATCGTGCAGGACGTCCCCGAGCTTCTTCTTCAGTCCGTCGTCCCCGTTGGGTCCGTTCAGGTCCTTGCGGATGATGTTGCCGTCGTAGAAGGCGCCGGCGTGCACATCGATGCCGTGGAGACGGTCGAGGACTCGCTGGACCGGGTCGATCAGCTGCTCCATGTTGGAGGCGAAGACCTCCATGGGCTGGGTGTCGACCTGGGTCTTGCTGCCGCTGCCGCTGCCGGAGGGCACGGACGGCGGCTGGAACTTCCCGGCGTTGGGGTCCACCGTGCCGTGACCGGGATCGATGTGGGTCGGCCCCGAGTACGGGTCGGGCGTGGTCTTGACCGGGGGCGCGCCGGGCGACGGGTGCCCCGGGTTGGCGGGATCCATCTCAGTTCCCCCAGATCTGCACGCCCTTGCGCTCTCCGTCGCTGTAGTAGCCGTTGATGTTGCCGAGGGTGGTGGTGGCCTGTCCGGCCAGCCGGGCCATCTCCGCGGCGGCGGCGTCCCACTGGGCCTTGACCTCGGTGTAGACGTTGCGCGCGTCGCTGGTCCACTCGCTCAGCGAGCTCTGGGCCTGGTTCTCCAGGTCGGAGAGGGTCTGGGTGATGCGCTGGGTGATGGCGTTCATCTCACCCACGATGGTGTCCACCTGCGGCATGTCGACGCTGTACGTAGGCATGGTGGTGTGCTCCTTTCTCGGAAGTCGTCGGAAGTCGTCGGAAGCCGGCCGTCAGATCTTGAAGTTCGGCAGCCCGTTGCCGACGGCGTTGCGGACCGCCGTGGCGCTGTCCGTGGTGGTGCCGTGCACGTTGTCGTACACGCCGGTGTTCGCCACCAGCTGGTCCAGCATCTTCTGGAGTGCGGCGTTGACCTTGCCGAAGTCGGCCAGCCATTCCTGCATGGCCTGGTGGAAGATGTTCGACGCGTCGCCGCTCCAGCTGCCGAGCAGACCCGAGATCTGCCCGTCCATCTGGCTGTAGGCACCGGTCGTGTGCTCCAGAGCGTCCTGGAAGGCGCCCCGGGCGGTGATCATTCCCTGGATATCAACCTGGGTGGAGGCCACGCCTCCTCCTTTCGGTACGTCGTCGCGCCGACCGCGGACACGCACGCGTCCATGGGTCGCCGACTGATCCAACTCCCATGGTGGGCAGCCTCCGCCGCCGGCGGACCGCCGAACTCCGGCGGCTGCCCGGCTGCTTGGAAAATGTGCCTGTCCGTGCCCGCGCACGGCGTCCCCGACAGGACGACGGCACGACCGCTTCCGGCGGACAGGCCCGCGAAGTCGTACCCGGTCGGCTAAGCGGGTCCGGCGAAGTCCGCTGCGCTTCGGCAGCGCCCCGAAGGGGCGCGGGGAACTGCGCGACCAGCCACGACGGCGCCGCAGTCGGCAAACGGCAGACGGCAGACGGCAGACGGCAGACGGCAGACGGCAGACGGCAGACGGCACATCGCGGCACGTCCAGCGGAGCGCTTGGTCAGCCGGAAGTGCTCCGGGCGGCAGCCCGCCGGGGGTCGCCGACAGCCGTGTGCCGGGCCTCGTCATCGCTTGCCGGGTGCCGGGCCTCGTCGTCGCTCGCCGGGTGCCGGGCCTCGTCATCGCTCGCCGGGTGCCGGGCCTCGTCATCGCTTGCCGGGTGCCGGGCCTCGTCGTCGCTCGCCGTCAGCAGGGCCTCGGCCGCCGCCGTGAGGCGGAGGAGCAGGTGCGCCAGCGCTCCCCCGTCGGCCGTCTCGTCGAGCAGGCGGGCCTGGTCCGTGCGAACGCGGTGGGCGGTGCGCCGGTGGAGGTCCTCGCCGCGCGGGGTGAGGTGGAGCAGGACGCGACGGCGGTCGTGGGGGTCGGGGCGGCGGTGGACCAGGTTGTCCGCGACCATGCGGTCGACGAGCTTGGTCAGGCTCGGCGCCGGCATCAGGGCGTGGTCGGCGATCTCGGACATCGGGTGCCCCCGGCCGTCCCCGACGATCGACAGGACCCGCCACTCCTCGACCGTGCAGTCCTCCTCGGCCAGCACCGCGGCCAGCCGCCGCACGACCCGCCGCTCGGCATGGCTGAGGAGGTGGGCGAGGTCCGGCGAGGAGGGTGCGGACGGCATTGCCGGTGTCCTTCCGGTAGGCCTACTGTGCGCGCAGAATACGAGTCTTGGCGAGGGCGCCGGGGCCCGGGACCGGAATCCGCGTTCCCCATGCCCGCACGGAGGTGGCCGATGCGTCCGGCGCCGCCGAGCGACCGGAGCGGCACGCTGCTCCTCGCCCTGGTCGTGCCGTTGCAGGGGCCGGCGGGGGTCTTCGGGCCGTCGTGCGAGTCGGCCGCGCGGCTGGCCGTGGAGGAACTCAACGCCGTGGGCGGGGTGCTGGGCCGGGAGGTCCGGCTGGTCACGGTGGACGGCGGGGCGCCGCCGGCCCGGGTGGCGGCCGAGGTCGGGGCGCTGGTGTCGCTGGGCGCCGTGGACGGGGTGGTGGGCTGGCACACCTCGGCGGTACGGCAGGCGCTGCTGCCCCGGATCGCGGGCCGGGTGCCGTACGTCTACACCGCGCAGTACGAGGGCGGCGAGCGGACTCCCGGCGTCTTCCTGACCGGTGAGACCGATGTCGCCCAACTGCTGCCCGCGATGCGGGTGCTGGCGGAGGCGGCCGGGGTGCGGCGCTGGTGCACGGTGGGCAACGACTATGTGTGGCCCCGGGTGACCGCCCGCACGGCACGGGCGTATGCGCGCAGGTGCGGCGGGCGGGTGCGGGACGAGGTGTTCGTGCCGCTGGGCACGGACGGGTTCGGGCCGGTGCTGCGCCGGATCGAGCGGTGCGAGGCGGACGCCGTGCTGATGCTGCTGGTCGGGGCGGACGCGGCCCGCTTCAACCGGGCGTTCGCCGCCTACGGGCTGCACCAGCGGTGCCTGCGGCTCAGCACCCACATGGACGAGAACATCCTGCTGGCCACCGGCGCGGACGGCACCGACGGGCTCTGGGCGGCGGCCGGCTTCTTCGAGGCCCTCGCGACCGCCGAGAGCCTCGACTTCGGCGCCCGCCACGCGGCCCGGTTCGGTGTGCACGCCCCGGTGGTGGGGAGCCTGGGCGAGTCGTGTTTCGAGGGGGTACGGCTGCTGGCGGCCCTGGCCGAACGGGCGCGGTCGCTGGACGTGCGGGCGATGTGCGCGGTCGGGGACGCGGTGTCCTACGAGGGCCCGCGGGGCGTGGTGCGGCTGCGCGGCAACCATCTCGCCCAACGGCTGTATCTGGCGCGGGCGGACGCCTTCGACTTCCACGTCGTCGCCCAACTCTGAGACCACGCCCGCCATGTGACGATACTTCCCACGGGAAGTATCAAGCTTTGTCTTTTAAAGCAGGTGAAACGTTCGGGAAACAGCGCGCCGCGACTCTTCCGTGCAAACGACCGGGGACGAGAGAGGGCAGAGTCGTGACGGAGATCGTCGGCAAAGAGGCGCCGCCGGCCGTGGCGGACAGCGGCACGGACGGCAAACGGACGTACAACGACTGGGCGCAGAACGACACGCTGGAGGACTACTCGCTGCGGTACGCGCCGAAGTCCTTCCGCCGCTGGACCCCCTATGTGGTGGCCACCACCGCGCTCGGCGGCATCGCCTATCTCGCGGACTTCGCCATCGGCGGTTCGATCGCCATCTCCAACGGCTTCTCCAGTGCGATGGTGGCGATCCTGGCCGCGGCCGTGGTCATCTTCCTCACCGGCATCCCGATCTCGTACTACTCGGCCAAGTACTCCATCGACATGGACCTGTTGACCCGGGGCGCGGGCTTCGGCTACCTCGGTTCGACGCTCACGTCGGTCATCTACGCCAGCTTCACCTTCATCTTCTTCGCCCTCGAAGGCTCGATCATGGCGCAGGCCCTGGAGCTGGGCCTGCACATCCCGCTCGCCGTCGGCTATCTGATCTGCTCGCTGATCATCCTGCCGCTGGTGATCTACGGCATGACCGCGCTGTCGAAGATGCAGGTGTGGACGCAGCCGGTGTGGCTGGTGCTGATGGTCGCGCCGTTCGTGTCCATCGCGATCCAGGAGCCGGGCAAGTTCTCGGAGTTCACGCACTTCGCGGGCAATTCCCCCACCGGGTCGAGCATCAGCATGCTGGGGGTGGGCGCGGGCGCCGGTGTGGCGCTGTCGCTGATCGCGCAGATCGGTGAGCAGGTGGACTACCTGCGGTTCATGCCGGACAAGACGCCGGAGAACAGCAAGAAGTGGTGGGGGGCGGTACTCAGCGCCGGTCCCGGCTGGGTGGTGCTCGGTGCGGCGAAGCAGATCGGCGGCGCGTTCCTCGCCTTCTACATCGCCGGGAGCGTGGGCCTGGCCAAGGCCAACGAGCCGATCCAGCAGTACGTGTCCGGTTTCAAGACGTTCGCCGCGCCCGTCGCGCTGGGCCTGGCCACGTTCTTCGTGATCCTCTCCCAGATAAAGATCAACTCGACGAACGCGTACTCCGGTTCGCTGTCCTGGTCGAACTTCTTCTCCCGGCTGACACACCGTCACCCCGGGCGGGTGGTCTACATCTTCCTCAACGTCGGCATCGCCCTGGCCCTGATGGAGGGCGGTGTCTTCGGCTTCCTCAACACCGTGCTGGGCTTCTACTCCAACGTGGCGATCGCCTGGATCGGCGCGGTCGTCGCCGACCTGGTCATCAACAAGCCGCTGAAGCTCAGCCCGTCGTACATCGAGTTCAAGCGGGCCCATCTGCACAACTTCAACCCGGTCGGCTTCGGCTCGATGCTGATCGCGTCGGCGGTCTCGATCGCCGCCTACTTCAACGCCTTCGGGGAGTACGGCAAGGCGTACTCGCCGTTCATCGCGCTGTTCCTGGCGATGGTGCTCTCGCCGCTGTTCGCGGTGCTGACCAAGGGGAAGTACTACATCGCCCGCGTCGACGACCTCGCGGAGCCGCTGCTCGGCCCGGACGGGCTGCCGTCGGCGGTCACGCTGACGTGCACGGTGTGCGCGACCGACTTCGAGCGGCCGGACGTGGCGAACTGCCCGTTCCACTCGGGGGCGATCTGCTCGCTGTGCTGCAGCCTGGAGAAGGACTGCCACGACTCCTGCAAGACCGGCCCGGTCGCGCTCGCCATGCCGACGGTACGGTCCGCGGACTGACCTTCCGGCTCCCGCCGCTCCAGTTCCTACCGCTCCGGCTCGCGTCCTTCGGCGCGGGCCGGAGCTCCTGTGTACAGGCCGTCCATCAGGAGCCTGATCTGGCGGTCGGCCTGCCCCTTCCAGTCACCGGCCACGTCCAGCCGCAGCAGGCCGCCCATGGCCCGGACCACGTCGGCCGTCGCCATGTCGGCCCGGAGCGTCCCGGCGGCGACGCCCGCGGTGAAGAGGGTGTCGATGGTGTCGTAGACCTTCGAGTACGACTCCTCGGCCCCGCCGGAACGCAGCGCCTGCGACATGTGCTGTTTCGTGACGAGCAGGCCCGCCAGCCGGCCCATGAACTCGCGCAGCGCCCGGTCCGGCGGGAGTGTCGCGAGGAGGTCCGCCGCGTCGGCGCACAGCTGGTCCACCTCGTGCTCGTAGGCCGCGAGGACCAGTGACTCCCGGGTCGGGAAGTGCCGGTAGAGGGTGCCGATGCCGACCCCGGCCGCCCTGGCGATGCCGTCCAGCGGCGCGTCCTTGCCGGTGCGCGTGAACTCCTCCAGCGCCGCCGCCACCAGCTTCTCGCGGTTGCGGCGGGCGTGGGCGCGCACGGGCCGTGCGGATCCCTGTTCGTTCATGCCGTACTCCCCTCCAGGCCGGTCACCGTACCGGGCATTCTGCCCACTTGCTTACCGGAGGATCCTCCATTAACGTCATTGTTACCGGAGGATCCTCCGGTATTCGCCATCGTACGCACTGCGCACATCGAACGGAGTCATGCCGTGAACACGGTTTCTCTCGGTGACCTCACCACCTCCGCCCAGGGTCTCGGCTGCATGGGCATGAGCGAGGGATACGGCCCGACCAGCTGGGACGACGCGATCGCCACCATTCACCGGGCCCTCGACCTGGGGGTCACCCTCATCGACACCGCCGACGCCTACGCCTTCGGACACAACGAGGTGCTGGTGGGCCGGGCCGTCGCGGGCCGGCGGGACGAGGTCCAGCTCGCCACGAAGACCGGCATCGACCGCATGGGCGCCGACACCTGGGCACTGCGCGGCGACCCCGGCTACATCAAGCGCGCCTGCGACGCCTCCCTGCTCCGGCTCGGCGTCGACCACATCGACCTCTACTACCTGCACCGGCCGCCGCAGAACGCCGAGATCGAGGAGTCCGTCGGCGCCATGGCGGAGCTGGTGAAGGAGGGCAAGATCCGGCACATCGGCCTGTCCGAGGTGAACGGCGAACTGCTGCGGCGCGCCCACGCCGTGCACCCGGTCACGGCGGTGCAGAGCGAGTACTCGATCTGGTCCCGGGACCTGGAGACGACCGTCGGGGACGCCCTGCGCGAGCTGGGCGTGGCCCTGGTGGCGTACTCACCGCTCGGCCGGGGCTTCCTGACCGGCACGGTCGACGTGACCGCGCTGCCGGCGGGCGACGCCCGGCGGCGGCTGCCCCGGTTCCGGACGACGGACAACGACGTCATCGCGGACGCCGTCCGCACCCTGGCGGAGGCCAAGGGCGTGACCCCGGCACAGCTGGCACTGGCCTGGGTGCAGGCCCGGGGTGCACACCTCGGGGTGCCCGTGGTGCCGATCCCGGGGACGAAGCGCGTGAAATGGCTGGAGCAGAACGTGGCCGCCGCCGGCATCGAGCTGACCGCCGACGAGGCCGCCACGCTGGACGGGCTGGCCGCGCGGACGGTGGGCGGCCGCTACTGAACGGCACCGCCACCGGTTCCCGGCCGGCGCCCGGCACCCCGTGCCCCCGGACCTCGCGTCGGCCGGAGACCGCCAAGTGCCCCACCACGGCGGGAGCCGCACCACGGAATCCGCCGCTCCTTCGGGTGTGACTGCCCTCACACAACCCGGATCGAACTTCTCCCGCTCCGCCCCGTCCTGCCGATGTCCCACCGAACCGACCGGACACGGAGAAGAACATGACCTCGCCCCTGACCGATCCCCTGGCCGCCGGAACGCACGCCGTCGAGATCGACGGCCTCGTGCAGCGCTACCACGTGCACGGCACGGGGCCGGTGTGCGTCGCGCACTCCGGCGGCCCGGGCATCGACTGGGAGTACCTGCGGATGCCCGAACTGGAGCGGCACCTGACGGTCGTCTACCCGGAGCCGATCGGCAGCGGGGCCTCGGACCGGCTGCCGTCCCACCCCAACGGCTACACCCGGGCCCGCTACAGCCGTTTCCTCGGCGCGCTCCTCGACCACCTCGGCGTCTCCGAGGTGCACCTGCTGGGCCACTCGCACGGCGGCTTCGTCGCCCAGTACCACGCCCTGCACCACCCCGAGCGGCTCGCCGGGGTGATCCTGTACGAGAGCCTGCCGGTGACCGGCCCCGAGCACACCGCCGAGACCGTGCGGCAGGTGGAGGCGTTCGCCGGGCGGCACGCCGGCCACCCCGGGCTCGCCGAGGTCCTGGCCGCCTTCCAGGCCATCCCCACCGTCACCGACGACGCGGCGCAGACCGCCGTCGCCCGGGGGCTGTTCCCCGCCTACTTCGCCGACTACTGGGGCCGGGAGCAGGAGTTCGCGCCCATCCGGGCGGCCGTGCGGGCCACGTACGTCTCCGGCCTGGACGAGGACCTGTCCCCGATCGTCTTCGACGACCGCGCCGGCCTCGGCAAGGTCACCGTGCCCACCCTCGTGCTGGCCGGCCGCCACGACTTCATCTGCGGAGTGCGGTGGGCCGAGGAACTGCACACCCTGGTCCCCGGCTCGGAGCTGGTCATCCTGGAGAACAGCGGGCACTTCGGCCACATCGAGGAGCCGGCGGCCTTCACGGCCGCGGTGACGCGGTTCGTCACGACCGGCCGCTAGGGCCTGTCTGACAATGCCCGTCTGCCTCGCGACGCCATGCACGCACTCTCGCCGCACCGGGCGCAGACCCAAGTACGTCCAGTACGAGGGCCTACGCCCGGCACGCCGAGAGCACGCACCTGACGCCGCGAGGCCGCCCTCCGGGCGACGACGGGAATTGTCAGACAGGCCCTAGGCGATCCGACTTCCCGAGAGAGAACGTTCCGAAAGAGAATCAGAGTCATGACCACAGTCGTTCAGGCGTCCGTCGCCGAACAGTCCGAGGCCGAGGCGCTCTTCCAGTTCGAGACCCGGGCCCCCGAGTCCGTCCGCACCGCGCTCGGCATGAGCGCCGCACGCATCGGCGGCGGAGTGGTGCTGTCGATGACCGACGACGTCACCCACTTCTGGAGCAAGGCCCTCGGCTTCGGCGTCGGCACCCCCGTCACCGCGGAACTCGTCGGAGAGGTCTGCGACTTCTACCGCGCGGCGGGCACCCCGCGGGCCGTTCTCCAGATCGCCCCGGCCTTCCTGCCCGAGGACTGGGCGGACATCTGCGCGCGGGAGGGCATCACCGCGTCGGACTCGGCCTGGGTGAAGCTCGTCTGCCCGGTCGAGGAGGCCGTCGCCCGCGCCGACGCGCCCGGCCGGTCCCCCGACGGGATCCGCGTCGCCCCGGTGGAGGCCGAACAGGCCGCCGAATGGGGCGAGGTGATGATGACGGCGTTCGGCATGCCGGTCGAGCCCTACGCGCAGATGGCCGCCGGCAGCGTGGAGCAGCCCGGCTGGCACCCCCACGCGGCCTGGCTGGACGGGGAGTTGGTCGGCACGGGCACGATGTACGTCCGCGGCGAGACGGCCCAGTTCTTCGCCGGCTCCGTCGCGGCGCACGCCCGCAACCGCGGCGGCCAGACCGCGCTGCTGGCCGCCCGGGCCCGCAGGGCACAGCAGCTGGGGTGCCGGACGCTCGTCGCCGAGACCGGCGCCGAGACCCCCGGGACCCACAACCCCTCCCTGCACAACATGCTCCGCCTGGGCTTCGAAGTGGCCTACGAGCGCCGCAACTGGCTCTGGAAGCCGACCGCCTGACCGGCGGACCTGCCGCCCGGACGCCGCGTGCCGCCGCTTCGGCGGCGGCACGCAGCGCGGCCGTGCGCCCGGCACGGACCGGCTCGCCCACGCCCCGGACGTCCTGGAGCGGGCGGGAGCCGGCCGCCCGCACGCGGCCGACACGGTCCGTCCCTCCGACCACGGCCACCGGCCCGCCCGCGCCCGGAACGCCCTGGACCGAGCGGCTGCCTGCCGCCCGTGCAAGGCCCTCAGGCAGCCGCTCGTCGCCGACGTCCACCGCGCGGACCGGACGGGGGCCCCGTCCGCGAGCCCGCCGCGCGCCGGTGTGCGAGCGGTCATGGCTGCGGAGCCGGTGGATGCCCGGGCCGTGCTCGCTCCCGGCGGCTTACGATGAGGCGTGTACTCCTGGAGCGAAGCCCTCACCCTGACCTCGGCGAGCGCCTGGGACGAGCTCTTCACCGGCCTGCACGGCGCCAGCCGGATCAGCGTGCCCGACCGCGAGGCGCCGTGGCGCGCCCGCCTGGAGTGGCAGCAGTCGACGGCGTACGGCGTCGCCCTGTGCGCCGGCGGGCGGGAGGTGGTGCAGCGGGAGACCCGGCACATCCGCTCCGATCCGCGGGGTACGTACGAACTCCTCGTCCCGCTGGCCGGTACCGCCTGGGTGGAGCAGGGGCCGTCGGCCACGGAGATCCGGGCCGGCAGCATGGTGCTCTGCGACATCGACCGTCCGATGAAGTTCGCGCATGACGCGGACTTCCTGTCGATCGCCTTCATCATGTCCGGCGAGAATATCTCCGCGCGCAGCCGGATCGCGGCCGGCGAGCCGCAGTTGCTCGGCGCCGAGCGCGGACTGGGCCGGATCGTCCGGCAGTTGACCACCACGCTCCACGAGGAGCGCGCGGAACTCTCGGAGCGCACCTTCGACCTCGCGTGCGACCGGCTGCTCGACCTGGTCTGCCTGGCCGCGGAGGGCGGCACCGACACGGCGCCCGCCGGGCAGCGGGCGACGGTCGAGGCCGCGGTCCGCCGCTACGTCCGGCAGCACGCCTGTGAACGGGACCTGGACGTCGTCGCCGTCGCGCGGGCGCTCGGCTGGTCCGTGCGCTATGTCCAGCAGGTGCTCCAGGACGCCGGCACCACGGCCCGCGACCTGATCCGCCGGGAACGGCTGAACGCGGCCCGCGAACGGCTGGCCGGCCCGGGCTGGGCGTCGTACTCGATCGCGCAGATCGCGCACTCCTGCGGCTTCGGCAGTCACGCGTCGTTCGCGACCGCGTTCCGGGCGGAGTTCGGGACGACCCCGAGCGAGGCCCGGCGGCGGCGCGCTAGCTGAAGTAGCGGCGCGGGTTGTCGACCAGCATGGTGGTCAACTGGGCCTCCGAGACGCCCGCTTGCAGCAGTGCCGGGAGGACCTGGTCGTGCAGGTGGGTGTAGTGCCAGTCCGGTGCGATCTGCTCCTTCACACCGGGCGGGAACCAGTCGATGTGGCAGGACGCGTCGTGCGACAGCACCATCCGCCCGGCGAGCCCCTCGGCCGCGAGGGCCGCGACGGTCGCCACCCGCTGGTCGCCGGGGAGCAGGATGTCGAGGCCGAAGCGGTCCATGCCGACGTACGAGCCGTTGTCGATGAGTTCGTGCAGGTAGTCCAGGTCGGCGGTGTCACCGCTGTGCCCGACGACCACCTTGCCGAGGTCCGCGCCCTCGCTGCGCAGGATCTCCTGGGCGACCAGGCCGGTCCGTGCGGTGGCGCCGGTGTGCACGGTGATCGGGGCGCCGGTGGCCAGATGGGCCTGGGCCACCGCGCGCAGCACCCGCTCCACGCCCGGGGTGAGCCGGTCCTCGATCGCGCACTTCAGGAAGGCGGCCCGGATCCCGGTGTCCGCGATGCCCTCGGTGAGTTCGCGGACGAACAGTTCGGTCATGCCCTCGGCGCCGCCGAGCAGGGTGCCCGGGCCGTGGTAGCGGAAGTAGTCGGGGACGTCGGCCAGGGTGTAGATGCCGGTGGCCGCCACGATGTTGAGGTCGACCTGCTCGTTCACCCGGGCGACGCGCGCGACGTCGCGGCCGAGGCCGATGCAGGTGGGGTCGACGATGGTGGTGACGCCGGTCGCGGCCAGGGCCTTGAGCCGGGTCACGGCGTCGTCAATGCGCTCCTGCTCGTCCCAGGTCTCCGGGAGGCTCTGCCGGAACTCCTCGCTGAGCACGAAGACGTGCTCGTGCATCAGGACGGTGCCGAGGTCGTCGGCGGGGACCGGGCCGCGGACCGTCTGGACCGTCTGGACCGTCCGGTCCGGGGAGTCGGTGGTCATGGGTTGTTGTCGCCTTCCTGCACATGACGTGGGAAGACCGACTTTTCCAGTGCGGGGGCGGCACCGTCTTTCGCGTCGACGCACGGTTCTTTCGCCTCGGCGTACGCCGCGGACATCAGCGGCAGGGAGAGATGGGCCAGGTCACCGGGCGGGGGCGTGCGCAGCGACCACAGGGGGGCGGGGGTGCCGTCGGCGACCGCGGCCGGGGCGTCGGTGAGGTTCATGCGCTCGCGCAGGCGGCCGTAGAAGTCCATCGGCGCGAACCGGACCACCCGCAGGCGGGTCGGGGCGGCGTACACGCCGATCCAGTCCCCCGGCTCCAGTACGCCGCGCACCTGGCCGTCGACGCTGACCGCGGCCTGCCCCGAGCGTTCCAGGACACGCAGGCCGACCGCCTCGTTCGGGGCCGTGACGACCGAGCGGTTGAACGCCATGTGCGGGGCGACCGGGGTGAAGACGAGGGCCTCCGCGCAGGGCGAGACGACGGGTCCGCCGGCGGCGAAGCTGTAGGCGGTCGAGCCGGTCGGCGTGGCCACCAGCAGCGCGTCGGCGGAGTAGGAGGCCAGCAGCCGGCCGGAGACGTACACGCCGACGGAGACCTGGCGGTCCCGGGACAGCTTCTCCAGGACCACGTCGTTGACGGCGGTGATGTGCAGGGGGACGCCCCAGTCGGTGTCCTGCTCGCAGTCCGTGCGCACCTGGGGCGGCGGCAGCAGCGGCCCGCGGCCGTACTGCATCAGCCGCTCCATGTCGGCCGGCATCTCCAGGCGGCGGGAGGCGCGCATGGTGAGCAGCAGTCTGCTGTCGACGGTGTAGCGGTCCTCGCGGATCGCGTCCAGCGCCTCCCGGACCGAGCAGACCGGCACCTCGGTCAGGAAGCCGACCCGGCCCAGGTCGACGCCGAGGACCAGCGCGTCGTTGCGGGCGGCGAGCCGGGCGCCGCGCAGGAAGGTGCCGTCCCCGCCGAGGGTGACGATCAGGTCCGGGTCGCCCGCGGCCGCGACCTCCTCCCCTGAGTGGTGCCGCCCGCCGTCGTGCCATACGTCGATGTCGGTGCACCGCACGTCGTGCTCCGCCGCCCACGCCCGGACGACACAGGCCGCGTCCACCGCCTCCGCGCGCCCGCCGTGCACCACAAGTCCGAGCCCGTTCACCGTCATCTCCGCCTCCAGGACACCGTGGCCGGCTGCTGCTCCCACGCTGTCACGGGCGGGGCGGATCTGTCGGGCGGAACGGGATCACAGTCCGGATCACAGCCCGAGGGAGATGGCCAGCCGGGTGAGCTCGGCGGTGGTGTTGATGTCGAGCTTGGCGCGGATACGGCGCAGGTAGGCGTCGACCGTGTGCCGGGAGAGCCCCATCAGCCGGGCCGCCTGGAGGTAGGTGCAGCCCGCGGCGATGTGCTTCAGCGTCTCGCGCTCACGCGGGGCCAGCGCGACGGCGGCGGTCTCGGTGTGCTGGGTGACTGCGGTGAAGCTCATGAGAGGGGTCCTTCACATGCGATCAGTCGAAATTGACCAATAGAGGCGATTTGTCCGTTTACAAAACCCTGACAACCCGACGTCATGGCGCTGTCCGCCGACTGTCACAGGCGCGTCACAGGGACCTCCGGCGGGTGTGCCCCGTGAGCCCGGGTGGCAGCGGCGGCGGATTGGTGCTCCGTGGCGGCCGGGATCATCCTGGGGAGAGAGCCGGCCGTGCAGGTTCCGCGAAGGATGAGCGGCGATGGAACGACGTCCCACCCCTCCCAGCCAACCGGCGCAGACGCACGCCGTGCTCCAAGGGGCCCGCACCGCCACGGTCACGGTCGACGAGCGGGGCGTCGTGTCCGGCTGGAGCGACGGGGCCCGGCTGCTGCTGGGGTACCCGCCCGCCGAGATCCTGGGGCAGCCGGCCGCCGGGCTGCTCGCCGACCCCGGCCGGGACGCGTGGCGGGAGGCGGCCGCCGGACCGCGCTGGAGCGGGACCGCGGCGCTGCGCCACCGGGACGGTCACCGGCTGAACCTGGACGTCCTGGTCCACCGCAGACCCTCCGGCGAACGGCCGGGCGGCACGGAGTGGCTGGTGGTGTCCCCCGTGACCGGCCCGGCGGCGGCCGCCGCCGGCCAGACGCTCGGCGAGTGGGCCTTCCAGCAGTCACCGTGTGTCTCGGCCGTCTTCGACGAGGGGCTGCGGCTGGCCCGGGCGAGCGTCGCGACGCAGCGCACGCTGTCGCTGGCGGAGGGGATGATGCGCGGGCTGCGGCTGACGGACATCGTGCCGTACGAGGGGAGCGCCGAGGCCGAGTCGAGCATGCGGCGGGTCCTGGACGGCGCCGGGCCGCAGGAGATCCGTCTCCATCTGGACCCGGCCGACCCGGAGCGCACCTGGCACGCGTGGCTCATGCCGCTGACGGACCCGGACGGCCGGGTGCGGGCGGTGGCCCTGACGGCCCACGCCGACGCGTCCCAGCAGCTGGTACGGCGCCGGATGCTGCTCCTCAGCGACGCCGGGGTGCGCATCGGCACCGGCTCCGACGTGCAGCGCACCGCGCAGGAGCTGGCCGAGGTCGCCGTCCCCGCCTTCGCCGACGTCTGCACCGTGGACCTGCTGGACGCCCCCCGGCACGGCGCACCGCCGCCCGGCGGCGTCGCCCTGCGCCGGACCGCCGTGCGCTCGGCACCCGACGCGCCGCCGCTCCCCCGGCCCTCCGGCGAGGTGCTGCGCTGCCCGCCGTGGTCACCGCCGGGCCGGTGCCTCACCGAGGGGCACGGCAGGGTGTACCCGGGCGGCGACGAGGTCGTGGGCCGCTGGGCGCGGGAGGATCCGCAGGCCGCCGCCTGGGTCCGGGAGAGCGGGGCGCACTCGCTGCTGGCGGTGCCGCTCAGGGCGGGCGACATCACCTTCGGCGTGGCCCTCTTCGGACGGAACCGGCGGACCGAGCCGTTCGACGCGGACGACCTGTGGCTGGCCGAACAGCTCGCGGCCCGTACGGCCGCCGGCATGCAGGGCGCCGCGCGTGCCCAGCGGCAGCACACCACCACGATGACGCTGCAGCGCAGCCTGCTCCCCCAGACCCTGCCCGAGCAGGCCGCCCTGGACATCGCCACCCGCTATCTGCCCTCGGTCAGCCAGGCCGGGGTGGGCGGCGACTGGTTCGACGTCATTCCGCTGTCCGGGACCCGGGTCGCGCTCGTGGTGGGCGATGTCGTCGGCCACGGCATGCGGGCCGCCGCCACCATGGGCCGGGTCCGCACCGCCGTCCGCACCCTGGCCGACGTCGACCTGCCGCCCGACGAACTCCTCAGCCACCTCGACGACCTGGTCGTCCATCTCTCCGCCGAGGAGGCCGGTGCCGACAACGCCGCCGACAACGCCGGCGGCGTGGGCACGACCTGCCTGTACGGCGTGTACGACCCCGTCACCCGGCGGCTCTGCGCCGCACGGGCCGGCCACCCGCCGCCCGCCGTGGTCACCGCCGGCACCGTCCGCTTCCTCGACGTCCCGGCCGGACCCCCGCTCGGCCTCGGCGGGCTGCCCTTCGAGTCGTACGAGACGGAACTCCCGGAAGGCAGCGTGCTCGCCCTCTACACCAACGGCCTGCTCGAACCCCGCGAGCACGACATCGACGACGCCCTCGACACGATGTTCGCCGCGCTCGCCCGCCCCGCCCGGAGCCTGGACACCGTCTGCGACCGGGTCCTGACGTCCATGCTCACCCACCGCCCCGACGACGACATCGCCCTGCTCGTCGCCCGCACCCGGGCCCTGCACGCCGACCGGGTCGCCACCTGGGAGCTGCCCTTCGACCTCGCCGCCGTCGCCGAGGCCCGCAAGCTGGCCACCGAGCAGCTGGCCGAGTGGCGGCTGGAGGAGGCCGCGTTCATCACAGAGCTCATCGTCAGCGAGATGGTCACCAACGCGTTCCGGTACGGCCGCCCGCCCGTACGGCTCCGCCTGATCCACGACGACCACACCCTCACCTGCGAGGTCTTCGACTCCAGCAACACCGCCCCGCACATGCGGCGGGCCCACACCTACGACGAAGGAGGCCGCGGGCTCCTCCTGGTCGGCCAGCTGACCCAGCGCTGGGGCACCCGACACGCCGGCACCGGCAAGACCGTCTGGGCCGAGCAGTACCTCGCGGAGGGTTGAGAGCCTGGAGTGCCGCTCGGCAGCGCCCCGAAGGGGCGCGGGGCTGTATCGATATGCGGCTCCGCCGCGTGGGCGCGACCAGCCACGACGGCGCCGCAGACAAACGACGACGCATCGCGGCCCTTCCAGCGGAGCGCTCAGCGGCGGAACACCGGGCGGGCCCAGCCGGGCGGGCGCGGGGTGCGGGCGGTGGCGCGGCCGACGGTCGGGGGGCCGTCGGCGGACGGCTGCTCGGCCGGCCCCGCCGGCTCCCCCACCGGACCGGCGCCGTACGCGGCGAACCGCAGCGCGCCCACGAACTCCAGGCAGGAGCCGTACCGGTCCTCGGGGACCTTGGCCAGCGCCCGCGCGAGCACGTCGTCGAACGCCGGCGGCAGCCCCGCCCGCACCTCGCTGAGCGCGGGCGGGGCGTCGTACTGGTGCGCCCACAGCAGCGCGATGTCCTCGTCCCGGACGAACGGCGGGCCGCCGGCGAGCATCTCGAAGACCACGCAGGCGAGGCTGTAGAGATCGCAGCGGCCGTCCACCGGGCGCCCGGAGATCTGCTCCGGCGCCACGTAGTCCAGCGTGCCGACGAACTCGCCGACCGTCGTGAACCCCGTCAGCGACAGCGACTTCTTGGTGAGCCCGAAGTCCGTGAGATAGACGTGCTCCGGGTGCTCGCTGTCCGTGCCCTGCGCCACCAGCACGTTGCCGGGCTTCACGTCCCGGTGCACCAGATCGTGCTCGTGGGCCGCGTCCAGCGCGGAGGCGACCTGGCCCGCGATCCGCAGCACCGCGTCCACCGGCAGCACGCCCTCCTTGTCCAGCAGCGCGCGCAGGTCCGGGCCCGACACGTAGCGCATCGCGATGTACAGCACGCCGTCCGTCTCGCCGGCCTCGAAGATCGGCACGATGTGCGGGTGGTCGATGGCGGCGGCGACCCGTGACTCGTGGGTGAAACGGCGGCGGAAGGTGTCGTTGCGGGCCATCTCGGGGGCCAGCAGCTTCAGGGCGACGGTCCGGTCCAGGCGCAGGTCCGTGGCACGGTAGACGACGGCCATGCCGCCGCGTCCGATCTCGCCCTGGACCTCGTAGCCCGCGATGCGCGTCGCCATCACCGTCCACCCCGTAGCGCCAGAAACCTGCCCAAATCGTATCCAGGGGCCCGTTGCACGCGCGAGGCCGCATGACCGGTCCGCTGGTCCCGGGGCGGTCGGCCCCGTGCCTCCAGTAGGCCCGCGGCCCGCGAGCGGGTCACGTTCCGACAGCTCGGGACTTGACATGGGGAAATCCGGCGATCAGGAGGGCGCCGCCTGCCAGCCGGTCCAGCGCGACACGGTCACGAGAACGACCGGGCCGCCGGGAGGGCGCTCCCGGTACTGCGGGTATTTCTCGCACAGTGGCTCGACGACGGCCGCGTCGGCGGGAATCACCGTCGCATCGCCGTCCGCCCGGACCCACCACAGGCGGTCCCAGTTCTCGTCGTACGCGTCCACGAGCAGGCTCACGGCCGGCCGCGCGGCGATGTTGCGCAGCCGCTTGAGGCGGGGTGTGGTCTTGGGTTTGTGGTCCACGGCCGTGACGATCCCGTCGGCGCCGTGCCGTGCGAAGACGACCGGCACCAGATGGGGACGGCCCGCCTCGTCCACGGTCGCGAGCCGTGCCACCCGGGCCGCGGCGAACCGGCGTCGCGCCTCGCCCTCGGTCAGCTCCGGCACCGCGCACCCCGCCCCGTCAGACCCGGCCCAGCGCGTCGAGCACGTCGTCGTCCGTCAGTTGCCCGAAGTCGTCGTACCACTGCCCGACCGCGCTGAAGACGGCCGGCCGGCAGGGGCAGACGACGAGGTCGGCCTCGGCGGCGAGCGCGTCCAGGGAGTCGGGCGCGCCGACCGGGACGGCCAGCACGGTCCGCGCGGGGCCGCGGCCCCGGATGTGACGCAGCGCGGCGCGGGCGGTGGAGCCGGTGGCGAGGCCGTCGTCGACGACGAGCACGGTACGGCCGCGCAGTTCGGGCGGCGGACGGCCCTGCCGGTAGCGGCGCTCGCGGCGGCGCAGTTCCTGCCGCTCCCGCTCGACCACGGGGGCGAGGGCGTCCTCGCTCAGGTCCAGGCGGGCCAGGGTCGCCGGGTCGAGAAGCGGAGGGTCGTCCCCGGCGATCGCACCGACGCCGAACTCCTCGTGGTACGGGGCGCCGATCTTGCGTACGACGAGCACGTCGAGCGGGGCCGGAAGCTCCCGCGCCACCTCCGCGGCCACGGCCACCCCGCCCCGGGGCAGCGCCAGCACGATCGGGTCGGGCAGGGCGCCCTCGTCGCGCAACCTGCCCAGTGCGGCGGCGAGTTCACGGCCGGCGTGCGCGCGGTCCCGGTAGCGCATGGGGCGTCCTCTCCGGCCGGGGTCGGTCCCCCTCCTCCATGGTCACACCAGGTGTGGCGGCGGGTGCCGTCGGAGGTGTGACCGTGCGGTCCGGTCGGCGCCGGTTGCCGGACGAGGTGCACGGCAGGGGGTGAATCCGCCGGAGCGAGCCGAGCCGCGCACGACCGCCGTCCCCTGCCTGGTCTGCTGCCCGATCTGCGGGATTCCGGTGGCCGGTGGCCGGCGGCCCGGTCAGCCGTCGGCCGGGGCGTCCCCGCGGAACGCACCGGTCACCACGGGGACCAGCTGCCGTTCGATCTGCCCGGCGGACAGGGCGGCCAGCTCGGTGCCGATGGGTGCCAGGGCGAGCCAGTTCAGCAGGCCGGCCGCGCAGCGCGTACGGAAGATCAGCTCCTCCTCGCCGACTCCGGGAAGGTTCACGGTCAGCACCCGGAGGGCCTCCCGGCGACTCCGGTCGAACTTGCCGGCCAGCCGGTCCCATCCCTCGGGCGGATCGATGCCGACGCGCGCCACGGTCCGCATCATGGCCAGGTCCTGCCCACCGGCCGCCAGCGCGCGCATCATCGGCCGGGCGAACGCCACCGCCACGTCCTGGAGCGTCGCATCGGAACCAAGCGCGTCGAGTTCCAGGAGCTGCGCGTCCAGATACCGTTCCAGCGCGAGCTCTATCGCCGAGTCGCACAGCGCCTTCAGCGACCCGAAGTGATAACTCACCGCGGCGACGTTGGCTCCGGCGCGATCCGTGATCTCGCGGAGTGTCACGCCCTCCTGGCCTCGCTGCGAGAGCAACTCCAGGGCGGCCGTCTGCAGGCTGTCCCGGGTGCGCTGACCGGCCTCCCGGCGCAGATCCGTCTTTTTCGCCCCTACCACGAAGCGGAGTCAAGCATCCGCTTGACTTCACTGTCAAACAGCCGCCCCGCCACGCAATTCAAACAGCCGCTTGACAGCCCGCACCGCCCGTTCATAAGCTCAAGCGAGCGTTTGATTAACTAAGAGCGCGAGAGAAGCCGCGGCGCCGGATCCCGGATCCCGCGAGCGAACCTGGAGGAAAACGACATGAAGCTGCTCAGCCGGAAGTCGCTCACCATCACGGCCGCGATAGCGGTCCTGGGCGGTCTTTCCATCGCCGCCGCGCCGTCACAGGCCGCGAGCCCCGCCCACCGGAACACGGCGGCCCACAGCAGTACGGCGGCCCACGGGGGCCTCACCGATCAGGACCTGGCGAAGCTGCCGCTCACGGACCGCCATCTGACCCGGCACGAGCGGGAGAACCTCGCCGTCGTCCTGCGCGACTACCACGTGGCGGAGGGCAACAGCCTGGACGTCGACACGTTCGTCAACAGCTTCGCGGAGGACGGCGTCTTCAACGACATGGTCCCCGGCGTGGCCTACCGGGGCGAGGCACTCGGCAACGTGCTGCCCTACATGGCCAACCTCTTCCCCGACGTCCACCGTGAGCTCAAGCGCATCACCGTGAACGGCGACGTGATCAGCATCGAGCTGTCGATCCAGGGCACGTTCGAGGGACCGCTGCAGTCGCCGGCGGGCACCGTCAAGCCGAACGGCGCGAAGGTCGACGTACCGACCGCCGACTTCTGGTACCTGAAGGACGGCAAGGTCGAGCAGTTCAACTGCTTCGTCGGCTACTCGACCATGTACAAGCAGATGGGCGTCGACTTCGACTGGGCCTCGGCCGTCGACAAGCACTGAGCCGCACTTAAGGAGCAGGAAGCCGTCCGGCAAGGAGATTTCGATGACCCATACGCCTGATCACGAGCTGACCACCGGGGTGAAGGTTCCCCTCGTCGGTTTCGGGACCTATCTCATTCCGGACGCTGAGGCCGCGTCCGCCGTCGAGAGCGCCCTGGCCGCGGGGTCCCGGCACATCGACACGGCCGAGGTGTACGAGAACGAGCGCGGCGTCGGCGAAGGACTGCGGCGCGGCATGCGGCAGGAAGGGCTCGAACGCGGCGACGTGTTCGTGACGACCAAGCTGTGGCCGCTGGCAGAGGAACGCAGCAAGACGGGCGAAGAGACCCTGCGGTCCCTCGACGAGAGCCTCGACCGGCTCGGCCTGGAGCAGGTCGACCTGTATCTGGTCCACGCCACGTTCGGGCGTGAGCAGCGTCTGGAACAGTGGCAGGCACTGGTCGAGGCCCACAAGAGCGGCAAGGCACGCGCGATCGGCGTCTCGAACTTCAACGCCGCCCACATCGACGAGCTGATCGAGGCGGGACTTCCCGTTCCGCACGCCGACCAGATCGAACTGCACCCCTGGTCGCAGAAGCCCCGGCTGGTCGCCCACCTGCGTCAGAAGGGCATCACACCCATCGCCTACAGCAGCCTGGTTCCGCTGTCGACCTGGCGCACCGCGCCGGGCCACCTGAGCGGAAAGACGCAGGAGATGCGCACCGAAGGCGAGCGCTCGGATTCCCCCTTCAAGAAGCTGGCGGAAAAGTACGGCGTGACCGAGGCGCAGTTCCTTCTGGGCTGGGGCGTGCAGAACGGCTATCCGGTGCTTCCCAAGACCACCGACCCGGTCCGCATGCGCGAGAACCTGGACGTTTTCTCGTTCCGCATCGATGACGCCGACATGGACCGTGTGCGCGACATGGACCGCGGAGCGGGGATCGCCTGGGGGGAAGTGGACCCCACCACGCACGGCTGACCAGCCCTGGAGCCCCCCGCGCCACCCGGAACCGATCACCAAAAAATTCGTACACACATTCTATACACTGTATGTATAGTCCCGGCATGCCACTTTGGAGCAAGCTTCCGAGCAAGAAGAGGGAAAGCCGGCCCTCCTGGTTCCGGCCCACCGGAACCAGGTCCGGCCGTCTCCGTCTCCCGGCACTCACCGCGGCGGCCGTCTCGCTGGCCCTGACCCTGGCGGGGTGCGCCCAGGTCGACACGACCTCGCCGGCCGACGCGCGCAACCACGCCGCCACGACGAGCCAGGCCCGGTTCGGGACCGTCGACTGCCGCGAGGCCAAGTGCATCGCGCTCACCTTCGACGCGGGGCCCAGCGAGAACTCGGCCCGGCTGCTCGACATCCTCAAGGAGAAGCACGTCCCGGCGACCTTCTTCCTGCTGGGCAAGCGGCACATAGAGAAGTACCCGAAGCTGGTGAAGCGGATGGCGGCGGAGGGGCACGAGGTCGCCAGCCACACCTGGGACCACAAGATCCTCACGCGGATACCGGACCGGCAGATACGCGAGGAGCTCACCCGCACCGACGACGCGATCGAGCACCTCACCGGACGGAAGCCCACGCTGATGCGCCCGCCGCAGGGCCGCACCGACGCGAACGTGCACCGCATCTGCCGGGAGCTGGGCCTGTCCGAGGTGCTGTGGAGCGTGACCGCGAAGGACTACATGACCACCGACTCGGCACTGATCGAGAAGCGGGTCCTGGACCAGGCCTCCCGGGACGGGATCATCCTGCTGCACGACCTCTACAAGGGCACCGTGCCCGCCGTACCCGGCATCATCGACGCCCTCAAGGCGCGCGGGTACGTGTTCGTGACCGTCCCCCAGCTGCTCGCCCCCGGCAAGGCCGAACCGGGGAAGGTGTACCGGCCCTAGGGCCTGTCTGACAATTCCCGTCTGCCTCGCGACGCCATGCACGCACTCTCGCCGCACCGGGCGCAGACCCAAGTACGTCCAGTACGAGGGCCTACGCCCGGCACACCGAGAGCACGCACCTGACGCCGCGAGGCCACCCTCCGGGCGACGACGGGAATGGTCAGACAGGCCCTAGAACCCCCGGCGAGCCTTCTAACAAAATTATCATCGAAATTGTCAACACTCCTGGGCCTCCTTGCCTACAGTCGGGGACTCGTACGAGCCGCACAGCCCGACCTGCCCGCGATGCCGCCAGAGCGGCGCGCAGGTACGGCTGTGACCACGAACCCGCTGCACAAGGAGGTCTACCGGGTGGACGTCAACCGCAGAACCGTAATCCGGGGCGCCGCGGCCATGGCCGCGTTCGGAATCGCCGAGGGCGCGGCAGGCACGGCTTTCGCCGGCACATCGTCGTCGGACAGCTCGTCGAGCACGTCCTCGGCGTACTCGCTGGAGTTCGACTCCACCGCCTGGTCGTACGACGCGACGAACGACGTGTACTACCAGATCGGGAAGGTGTACGTCGCCAGCCCGGCCGCGACGGACTACGAGAACCTGTCGATCTACGTGCCGGGCGCCTATCTGACGGCCACCGCGAACAGCGACGGGACCACGTACACCGCGACGCTCAACCCGAAGGGCACCGTCGGCGCGTACTCGGGACGCACGGCGCCGATCGTGATCCCGGTCAACACCCCCGGGTACGCCGGGCAGAAGCCGGCCACGTCCTACAGCTACAGCAGCGTGTCGCAGTACCTCGCGGCCGGGCACATCTACGTGTGGCCGGGCCTGCGCGGCCGGGACAGCTCGACCGGCACCCGCTCCGACGCGGCCCCCTGGGGCGTGACCGACCTCAAGGCCGCGGTCCGCTTCCTGCGGTACAACCGGGGCGTCCTGCCCGGCAGCACGGACGACATCGTCCTGTTCGGCATGAGCGGCGGCGGCGCCCAGGACACCGTGGCGGGCGCGTCCGGTGACAGCCCCCTGTTCCACCCGTACCTGCGCACGATCGGCGCGGCGATGGAGGACGCCCAGGGCCGGCCCCTCAGCGACGCGGTCGCCGGTGTCATGGCCTGGTGCCCGATCACCAGCCTGCACGAGGCCAACCTGTCCTACGAGTGGAACATGGGCCAGTTCGCCTCGGCCGGCACGCGCGCGTCCGGGACCTGGACCAGCGCCTACTCGGCGGACCTCGCGAAGGCCTGGCCCAAGTACGTCAACCGCCTGGGGCTGCGCGACGAGCAGGGCAGGCGCCTGCGGCTGACCGAGTCCGACAGCGGCACCTACCTGGCCGGCAGCTACTACGACCACCTGGTCGAGGTGATCACCACCTCGCTGAACAACTTCCTGTCCGACAACACCTTCCCGTACACCATCACCACGATGGGCGGCCCGCCCGGATCGGGCCAGACGGGGTCCTCGACCACGTACGAGACGGTCGACGACTACATCGCCTACCTCAACACCGCCAGTACGTGGGTCACTTACGACGCCACGGCCAACACCGTCACGGTCTCCGGCCTCGAAGGCTTCGTCAACAGCCAGAAGACCGCGAGCAAGCCGGTCGGCGCGTTCGACGGGTACTCCCGCGGGCAGACCGAGAACGGCGTCTTCGCGATGGGGCTCGACGCCCCCTCGCACTTCGCGCCGCTCACTCGTGACGTCGTCAAGGCGAACGAGACGACGTACGCCACGTACTCCGACTGGAACTCCGACTACGGCTCCTCGGCGTACGACAGCGACTTCGCCAAGAAGGACAGCGTCGGCAAGGACATGGCCTGGCGGGCCGACGCGTACAACCCGCTGTACTTCCTCTCACCCGCCTTCGACGGCTACCGCCGCTCGCGGCCGGCGCGCCACTGGCGCATCCGCACCGGCATCATGCAGGGTGACACGGCCAACACGACCGAGATCAACATCGCGCTGGCCCTGCAGAACTACGGCATCCGCGACGTCGACTTCGCCACCGTGTGGGCCCAGGGACACACCCAGGCCGAGCGCACCGGCGACTCGACGACGAACTTCCTCAGCTGGGTGGAGTCCGTCACCAAGAAGTGACCACGGTCCGCACAGCCCGGGCGTCCGACCGACGAACCTCGATCGGACGCCCGGCACCGGAGCGGAGGCGCTCCCGGCACCGCCCTCGACTCCGCCTGGACCCGGACCCCGAACAGCTCCTAGGGCCTGTCTGACCATTCCCGTCGTCGCCCGGAGGGCGGCCTCGCGGCGTCAGGTGCGTGCTCTCGGCGTGCCGGGCGTAGGCCCTCGTACTGGACGTACCTGGGTCTGCGCCCGGTGCGGCGAGAGTGCGTGCATGGCGTCGCGAGGCAGACGGGAATTGTCAGACAGGCCCTAGGACACCGCCCAGGTGAGGTGCAGCTCCTCCGGTGAGCGGTGGATCATCGTCGGCCGCATGGTGACCGGACGGCCCTCCGCGAGCCGCAGGTCCGGGAGCCGGCGGGTCAACTCCTCCAGCGTGATGCGGAGTTGTTCGCGGGCAAGCTGGGCGCCCACGCAGGCGTGCGCGCCGAAGCCGAAGGCGAGATGGCGGGCGGGGGCGTCCCGGGTGATGTCGAACGCGTCGGGGCGGGGGTGCCGCGAGGCGTCGCGGTTCGCCGCGCCGAAGGCGACGAACAGCTCGGCCTCGGCGGGGAGTTCGGTGCCGGCGAGGGCGACCGGGCAGGTGGTGACCCGGCGGAAGCCCTGGAGCGCGGTGTCGTAGCGGGCCGCCTCCTCGACGGCCGCCGGGATCAGGTCGGGCCGGGCGCACAGCAGTTCCCACTGGTCCCGGTGGCTCAGCAGGTGCAGGACGGTGGTGCCGATGAGCGCGGTCGTGGTCAGGTGCCCGGCGATCAGCAGGTTCTGGAGGTGGGCGACGGCCTCGTGCCGTTGCGCCAGGGAGAGCTGCCCGTGGCCGGGCTCGGCCACGGAGGCGACGATCTCCGTGGCCAGGTCCTCGCGGGGGTGCGTGTAGCGGTCGCGGGCGCAGCGGTCGAGGACGTGCTGCATGGCGACCACGTCCTCGGCGGCGGCGATCTGCTCGTCCTCCGGCAGCGGCCGGAACAGCAGTTCCTCGGCGCGGTACCCGCCGTGCACGACGAGGGGCACGTCGGCGGGGTCGAGTCCGACGATCCGGCCGATGACCTCGCCGGGCAGCCGCATGGCGTAGGCCGCCATCAGCTCCGCCCGGCCGTCCTTGGCGAAGGCGTCGACGAGGGCGGCGGCGCGTTCACGGGCGTAGGGCACGGCCGCCGCGATCCGGGCGGGCGACAGCGCGCGCAGCAGCGGTGCCCGCAGCCGCTGGTGCCGTTCGCCGTCCGAGACGACCACCACCGGCCCGCCGCCGAAGCCGCCGCCCAGCACCGCGAGCGCGGCGGGCGACGGCATGACGTCCGGCCGTAACGCGTTCACCGACGAGAACTCCTCGGTACGGAGCAGCACTTCCCGTACGTCGGCGTCCCGGGCGACCAGCCAGGCGTCCAGCTCGGGCACGCGGACCAGACCCTCGGCCGCCTGTGCCCGCGCGTAGAGCGGATAGGGCTCGCGCATCAACTCGTCGAGTCTGCCTTGCGGTTCGTGTTCGTGTGCCATGAGAGGCCCCCCGGGACGACGACGGCGGTACGGGTCGCGCTCATGGTGCCGTACCGCCGTGCGGCCGCGACAGGGCCGTGCGCGGCCCGGTCAGAAGACGACCCACCATCCTTCGCGGGTCGCCTGCTGGGCCGTGTACGACACCCCGTCGGCCTTGAGCCCGGCGGCGTCGAGGAGGCTGATCTCGCCGCCGTGGTTGCCGAGTTGGGCGCCGTCGGACAGCGGTACGGCCAGGGCGGCGCCGGCGGCGAGGGGGCCGGCCGGTACCGGGGAGGCCTGGCCGATGCGGTCGAGGAGGCGCCAGCCGGTGAGGTCGACCGGGGCGGACGAGGCGTTGAGGAGGGTGACGGTCTCCGCCTCCGGGGCGGGGCCGACCGGGTTGACCAGCGCGGCGACGATCCGGACCGGCCGGTCGCCGGGGGCGGGGCGGGAGGTGTCGACGCCGGGGAGGGCGTGGCCGGTGGCGTCGTCGGTGTGCCAGGCCTGGCTCTGGAAGGCGAGGAAGATCCCGACCCAGCGCTCCGCGGCCTGGCCGTCGCCCGGGAAGCGGATCAGCAGTCCGCCGTCCTGCCAGACCCCGTCGTCGCTGGTGAAGCGGCCGCTGTTGCCCTGGTTCATATGGATGTCGTGGACGCCGTTGCCGGGCAGGAAGCCGAACACCTTGTCCTTGACGGAGGGTTCGGGGCCGAAGCGCTCGCCGAAGACGTACAGCCGGGCGTCCGGGTCGCCGACCGCCCGCCGTACGTAATGGTCCAGGAGGTCGGCCAGGTCGTTGTCGGGGCCGCTCGCGTCCGCGGGCAGGGTGCGCAGGTGGGCCGGGTCGAACAGGTTGCCGCGCACGAAGTCGAGGTTCGGTCCGCCGGGCCCGGGCGGCAGGGTGTTCCAGCCGCTCGTCAGACCGTCCAGGCGGGCCGTGATCGGGTGCTTCAGGTCGTCGTCGACGAGGTAGAGCAGGTCGGCGGGCTTCTGCTGCGAGAGGACGTTGACCGCGGCCCGGTAGTGGACGCCGGCGTCGTCCGTGAGGTGGATCTGGTAGTGCGGGGTGTCGGCGGCGCCTTCGCGCCGGGTGTCGACAGCCCGCGTGATCAGTACGCCATAGGTCTTCAACGGCATGATGACCAACTCCCCGTGAAGGCAGGCGGTTTGCCCGCCATGGCAGGAATCGTACGGGGCCCGGACCGGCTGTGGCCCGGGTTGGACGATTCTGTACGTCCTGTGAACACTCCGTGTGCGACCCGCGAACGGTGGCCGGTTCCCTACGATCGTGCCGTGGTCAACTTCCTCCTCCAACGCACGGCTCCGCTGCCGATCGACGAGGCGTGGCGCCGGCTCACGGAGTGGTCCCGGCATGCCGACGTGGTCCCGCTGACCCGGATCACCGTGCTCACCGATCCCCCGACCCACGAGGGCACGGTCTTCGTGGCGCGTTCCGGTCTCGGACCGCTGTCCTTCGAGGATCCCATGGAGGTGACCGTCTGGCATCCGCCGGAGGACGGCGGCTCCGGCCGGTGCCGCCTGGTCAAGCACGGCCGGGTGGTGCTCGGCTGGGCCGAACTGGAGGTGCACCCCGGCCCCGGCGGCCGCACCCGGGTGGTCTGGCACGAGGAACTGCGGATCCGGGGGCTGCCGTCGCTCTTCGACCCGCTGGTGCGCCGGATGTCCCGGGCCGTGTTCGGACGGGCGGTCAACTCGCTGCTCCGGCGGCCCTGACCGCGGTGCCGTGCGGACCGCCGGCCCCTTGGCAGAGCCCGGCCGCAGGATGGACAGTGGCCGTCCGGTGCCGAACGGTCACCGTGGTTCGATGCGGCCGGGAGGCTCGAAGGTGGCGTTCTTCTCGCCCGGGGAAGCGAAGCTGTTACGGGAGGCCGGGCATCCGCGCGGGTGGACCCGCGGCGAGGTGCTGATGCGGGAGGGCGAGGAGGCCCACTCCGTCGTCCTGCTCACCGACGGCCTGGTCAAGGTGACGGTCGACTCGGCCAACGGCTACACCAGCCTGCTCGCCCTGCGCGGCCCCGGTGAGCTCCTCGGCGAGTTCTCCTGCATAGACGGCCGGCCCCGGGGCGCGACGGTCACCGCGATGCGCCGCAGCGAGGGCGCGGTGGTCGCCGCGGAGGCCTTCCTGCGGCTCCTGGAGCGCGACCCGGGCCTGTGCCTGTCGGTGCTGCGCAGTGTCGTGGGCCGATTACGGGACTCCGACGGGCTGCGCGCCGAACAGGGCGCCCGCACCACTCGCGCCCGGGTCGCCGGGCTGCTGGTGAAGCTCGCCGTGCAGTACGGCTCGGCCGCCCCGGAGACCCTGCCTGGTGCCGTCGCCGTACAGGTCAACCAGCGTGAACTGGCCGCCGCCACCGGGGCGTCCAGGGAGTCGGTGGTGCGCTGCCTGCGGGCCATGCAGCAGGAGGGCCTGGTGGCCACCCGCCGGGGGCGGACCGTCGTACTCGACCTGGCGGGGCTGCGGCGCTGGGCCGAGGAGTGAACCGGCGCGCCTGCGGCCCGCACGCAACCCGCGTGCAACTCACGTGCAACTCGCGTGCATGAGAACGGAACTCCCGGCGCCGAATGCGTCATTTGACGCTGTACGGCGGCTGTGAAGGCGCTTCCATCGTCCCCTGGCGCCCGGACCGGTACGGCGATCGGGGGAACGGACCGGGCGCTCCGGGGGAGCACACCGGGACGGCCGCCACAGGGGGAGCTAGGCCACCGACCCGATCCGCCGCGCCGGGGCCTGCGAAGACGTCACGTCGTGGTGGATCGGGGTGTGCGCCCCGGTCAGGGAGACCCCGCTGCCGCCCCTGCGGTTCGCGACGATCTCGGCCGCGATCGACAGCGCGGTCTCCTCGGGCGTACGGGCGCCGAGGTCGAGGCCGATGGGCGACCTGAGGCGGGCCAGCTCCAGTTCGGTGACGTCGACCTCGCGCAGGCGCTCGTTTCGGTCCAGGTGGGTGCGGCGGGAGCCCATCGCGCCGACGTAGGCCACCGGGAGGCGCAGGGCGAGCCGGAGCAGCGGGACGTCGAACTTGGCGTCGTGGGTGAGGACGCACAGGACGGTACGGCCGTCGACCTGGGTGCGCTCCAGGTACCGGTGCGGCCACTCGACGACGATCTCGTCGGCCTCCGGGAAGCGGTTCCTGGTCGCGAAGACGGGGCGCGCGTCGCACACCGTGACGTGGTAGCCGAGGAACTTGCCGACCCGGACCAGCGCGGACGCGAAGTCGATCGCACCGAAGACGATCATCCGGGGCGGCGGTACGGACGACTCGACCAGCACCATGAGCGGTGCTCCGCACCGAGAGCCCTGCTCTCCGATCTCCAGGGTGCCGGTGCGGCCCGCGTCCAGGAAGGCGGCCGCCTCGGCGGCGACCGTGCGGTCCAGCTCCGGATGGGCGCCGAAGCCGCCCTCGTGGGAGCCGTCGGCGTCCACCAGGAGGGCGCGGCCCAGGAGCTCCGGCGGCCCGGTGACGATCCGCGCGACCGCCGCCGCGTCCCCGCGCACGGCAGCGGCCAGCGCGGCCGCGGCCACCGGCCGGACGGGGTCGTCCGCCCGCACCGGTGTGACGAGGATGTCGATGACGCCGCCACAGGTCAGACCGACGGCGAAGGCGTCGTCGTCGCTGTACCCGAAGCGCTCCAGGACGGTCTCCCCGTCCTCCAGCGCCTGCCGGCACAGCTCGTACACGGCACCCTCCACACAACCGCCGGAGACCGAGCCCACGGCCGTGCCCTCGGCGTCCACCGCGAGAGCGGCCCCGGGCTGCCGCGGCGCACTGCCACCGACCGCCACCACCGTGGCCACGGCGAAGTCCCGCCCGTCGGCGACCCACCGACTCAGCTCCTCGGCGATGTCCAGCATGTCCGGATCTCCTTAACGAGGTTGGGGCAGGCGCCCCGTAGGGGGCGCGGGGAACTGCGCGACCAGCCACAACGGACCGGCAGCCGACCACCGGCCCATCACGGCTCTCCCAGCGGAGCGTCCTAGTGGACGCCCAGCCAGCTCTCAATGGGATTGAGGGCGAAATAGACCAGGAAGATCCCTGTCAGGCCCCACATGAATGCCCCGATCTCCCGTGCCCTGCCCTGAGCTGCCTTGATGGCGGTGTAGGAGATGACGCCCGCGGCCACGCCGGTGGTGATGGTGTAGGTGAAGGGCATCAGGACGACCGTCAGGAACACCGGAATGGCGGTGGCCCGGTCGGCCCAGTCCACGTGCCGGGCGTTCATCAGCATCATCGCGCCGATGACCACCAGGGCGGCCGAGGCGACCTCCTGCGGCACGATCGCGGTGAGCGGGGTGAAGAACAGGCAGGCCGCGAAGAACAGGCCGGTGACGACGGAGGCGAGACCGGTACGGGCGCCCTCGCCGACCCCCGTGGCCGACTCGATGAACACGGTCTGGCCGGAGCCACCGGCCACTCCCCCGATCGCGCCGCCCGCGCCGTCGATGAACAGCGCCTTGGACAGGCCCGGCATCCGGCCCTTGTCGTCGGCGAGCTTCGCCTCGGTGCCGACGCCGATGATGGTGGCCATCGCGTCGAAGAACCCGGCGAGCACGAGGGTGAAGACGATCATCGCCACCGTCATCGCGCCGACCTTGCCCCAGCCGCCGAACGCGACGTGCCCGAAGAGCGAGAAGTCCGGCATGGAGACCGCGGAGCCGTGCAGTTCGGGCGCGGCGCCGCTGGCCCACTGTTTCGGGTCGATGACCCCGAGGCCGTTCAGTACGGCCGCCACGACCGTGCCGCTGATGATCCCGATCAGGATCGCGCCGGGGACGTTCCGGGCCTGCAGCATGAAGATCAGCAGCAGGGTGCCGGCGAAGAGCAGCACCGGCCAGCCGGCCAGTTCGCCCGCGGGGCCGAGGGTGACCGGGGTGGCCTTGCCCTGGTGCACGAAGCCGGACTTGTAGAAGCCGATCAGGGCGATGAACAGGCCGATGCCCATGGTGATGCCGTGCTTGAGCGCGAGCGGGATCGCGTTCATGATCATCTCGCGTAGGCCGGTGACGACCAGGAGCATGATGACGACGCCGTACATCACGCACATGCCCATCGCCTGGGGCCAGGTCATCTGCGGGGCGACCTGCGAGGACAGCACACCGGAGACGGAGAGGCCGGCGGCGAGCGCGAGGGGCACCTTGCCTGCGAAGCCCATCAGCAGCGTGGTGAAGGCCGCCGCGAACGCCGTCGCGGTGATCAGCGCCTTCTGGCCGAGGGTGTCCCCGGCCGCGTCCTTGCCGGACAGGATCAGGGGGTTGAGCAGGAGGATGTACGCCATCGCCATGAAGGTGGTGACGCCGCCGCGCACTTCACGCGCGACGCTCGATCCTCGCTGGGAAATGTGAAAGTACCGGTCGAGCCAGGACCGTCCGGCCGGGACGCGGGTGCCTTCTCCCGCGTCTTCGGCCGTCGCCCTGGGCTCCAGTGACTGCTGGGTCATGGTGCCGTCTCCCAAGGTTCACAGGGGCCCCCGCAGCCGCCGTTGCGCAGACGCCTCCGGCGGTACGGGATTTGGGAAGTGCATGACCCGGGGGACGGCCCGGAGGTGCACGCTTGTGGGTTCGGCGCCGGGGAGTTGAGCAACTGCCCGGCGCCGGGGTGCCGTTGTCGGGCGGTGTTACGCGTTGCCCGTCAGGTGTTCCGGGCGTACCGGCGTCCTGTTGAGCTCCAGGCCCGTCGCGTTGCGGATCGCCGCGAGGACCGCCGGAGTCGACGACAACGTCGGTGCTTCGCCGACGCCACGCAGCCCGTACGGGGCGTGGTCGTCGGCGAGTTCGAGGACGTCGACCGGGATGGTCGGCGTGTCGAGGATGGTCGGGATCAGGTAGTCCGTGAAGGACGGGTTCCTGACCTTCGCGGTCTTCGGGTCGACGATGATCTCCTCCATCACCGCGATGCCCAGGCCCTGGGTCGTACCGCCCTGGATCTGGCCCACGACGGAGAGCGGGTTGAGCGCCTTGCCGACGTCCTGGGCGCAGGCCAGTTCGATCACCTTGACCAGGCCCAGTTCGGTGTCGACCTCGACGACCGCGCGGTGGGCGGCGAAGCTGTACTGGACGTGGCCGTTGCCCTGCCCGGTGTGCAGGTCGAACGGCACGGTCGCGCGGTGCCGCCACTCCGCCTCGATCTCCACGGCCTCGTCGCCGAGGACGTCGACCAGGTCGGCGAGCACCTCGCCGCCGTCGGTGACGACCTTGCCGCCCTCCAGGAGCAGCTCGGCAGTGGCCCAAGCGGGGTGGTACGTGCCGAACTTGCGGCGGCCCAGGTCCAGGACCTGCTCACGGACCAGCTCGCAGGAGTTCTTCACGGCGCCGCCGGTGACGTACGTCTGCCGGGAGGCCGAGGTCGAACCGGCCGAGCCCACCTGGGTGTTGGCGGGGTGCATGGTCACCTGCGCCACGCCGAGCTCGGTGCGCGCGATCTGCGCGTGGACGGTCACACCGCCCTGCCCGACCTCCGCCATCGCGGTGTGCACGACGGCGACCGGCTCGCCGCCGACGACCTCCATCCGCACGCGCGCGGTCGAGTAGTCGTCGAAGCCCTCGGAGAAGCCGACGTTCTTGATGCCGACCGCGTAGCCGATACCGCGTACGACGCCTTCGCCGTGCGTGGTGTTGGACAGACCGCCGGGCAGCTGCCGTACGTCCGCCCCCTCGCTGCTCTCCCACTGGCGCTCGGGCGGCAGCGGCATCGCGCTGACCCGGCGCAGGAGTTCGGCGACGGGGGCCGGCGAGTCCACCGGCTGGCCGGTCGGCATGATGGTGCCCTGCTCCATGGCGTTCAGCTTCCTGAACTCCACCGGGTCCATGCCCAGTTGCTTCGCCACCTTGTCCATCTGGGCCTCGTAGGCGAAGCACGCCTGGACCGCGCCGAAGCCGCGCATCGCGCCGCAGGGCGGGTTGTTGGTGTAGAGGGCGATGGCCTCGATGTCGACGTCGTCGACGACGTAGGGCCCGATGCCGAGCGAGGAGGCGTTGCCGACGACGGCCGGGGAGGCGGAGGCGTAGGCACCGCCGTCGAGCACGATCCGGCACTTGACGTGCGTCAGCTTGCCTTCGCGCGTTGCCCCGTGCTCGTAGTAGAGGCGCGCCGGGTGGCGGTGGACGTGACCGAAGAAGGACTCGAACCGGTTGTAGACGATCTTCACCGGCTTGCCGGTGCGCAGCGCCAGCAGGCAGGCGTGGATCTGCATCGACAGGTCCTCGCGGCCGCCGAACGCGCCGCCGACGCCGGACAGCGTCATCCGCACCTTGTCCTCGGGCAGGCCGAGCACCGGGGCGATCTGGCGCAGGTCGGAGTGGAGCCACTGGGTGGCGATGTAGAGGTGGACGCCGCCGTCCTCCTCGGGCACCGCGAGGCCGGACTCGGGGCCGAGGAAGGCCTGGTCCTGCATGCCGAAGTAGTACTCGCCCTTGACGATGACGTCGGCCCTCTTGGCGGCCTCGTCGGCGTTGCCGCGGACGATCGGCTGGCGGTGCACGATGTTGGGGTGCGGGACGTGACCGATGTGGTGGTCGTCGCGGTTCTCGTGGACCAGCACGGCACCGGGCGCGGTCGCGGAGGCCTCGTCGGTGATGACGGGCAGCTCGCGGTACTCGACCTTGATCTTCGCGGCCGCGCGGCGGGCGGTCTCCGGGTGGTCGGCGGCGACGATCGCGACCGGCTCGCCGTGGTGGCGTACCTTGCCGTGCGCGAGGACCGGGGTGTCCTGGATCTCCAGGCCGTAGTTCTTCACCTCGGTGGGCAGGTCGTCGTACGTCATGACGGCGTAGACGCCGGGCTGGGCGAGGGCCTCGCCGGTGTCGATCGAGACGATCTCGGCGTGCGCGACCGGCGAGCGGAGGATCTGGCCCCAGAGCATGTCCTCGTGCCACATGTCGGACGAGTACGCGAACTCGCCGGTGACCTTGAGGGTGCCGTCCGGGCGGAGCGTGGACTCGCCGATGCCGCCCCTGGTCTGGGAGCCCTGGGTGACCTTGGTGGGAGTGCCGAGAGGGGCGCTGTTGGTGGGCATGTCGCTCAGACCGCCTCTCCCTGCCGGGCGGCCGCGAGACGGACCGCGTCCATGATCTTCTCGTAGCCGGTGCAGCGGCACAGGTTGCCCGAGAGCGCCTCGCGGATGTCCGCGTCGGTCGGGTTGGGGTTGTGCTCCAGCATCTCGTCGGCGGCGACCAGCAGCCCCGGGGTGCAGAAGCCGCACTGGACGGCGCCGGCGTCGATGAAGGCCTGCTGGATGGGGGAGAGTTCGGTGCCCTCTCCGGTGTGGGAGTCGGAGGGGGGCTTGGGCTGCCAGTTCTTTGAAGTGTCACGCGTGACATGTGACATACCACAGGCATCCGTCCCGCAGGCCCGCTGCCTCGCATACTCCGCCAGCCCCTCCACGGTGACGACCTCCCGGCCCTCCACCTGCCCCGCCGCGACCAGACACGAGCACACGGGCACGCCGTCCAGCCGGACGGTGCACGACCCGCACTCCCCCTGCTCGCAGGCGTTCTTGGAACCGGGCAGGCCCAGGCGCTCCCTCAGCACGTACAGCAGGGACTCGCCTTCCCACACATCGTCGGCTTCCTGCGGACGTCCGTTGACGGTGAAGTTGACGCGCATCAGGCGACACTCCCCTTCTGCAAAGTAGTGCCGCGGTACGACTCCCAGGTCCAGGTGAGCGTCCGGCGGGCCATCACGCCGACCGCGTGGCGGCGGTAGCTCGCGGTGCCCCGGACGTCGTCGATCGGGTTGCAGGCGGCGGCGCACAGGTCCGCGAACTGCTTGGCGACCGACGGGGTGATGATCTTTCCGTTGTCCCAGAAGCCGCCCTCGTCGAGCGCCGCGTTCAGGAAGTCCTCGGCGACCTTGGCGCGCACCGGCGTCGGGGCGGCCGAACCGATCCCCGTACGGACCGTCCGCGTCTCCGGGTGCAGGGCGAGCCCGAAGGCGCACACGGCGATCACCATCGCGTTGCGCGTGCCGACCTTCGAGTACTGCTGCGGGCCGTCGGCCTTCTGCACATGCACCGCGCGGATCAGCTCGTCGGGCGCGAGGGCGTTGCGCTTCACGCCGGTGTAGAAGTCGTCGATGGGGATGAGCCGGGTGCCGCGCACCGACTCGGCCTCGACCTCGGCGCCCGCCGCGAGCAGTGCGGGGTGGGCGTCGCCGGCCGGGGAGGCGGTGCCGAGGTTGCCGCCGACGCCGCCGCGGTTGCGGATCTGCGGGGAGGCGACGGTGTGCGAGGCGAGGGCCAGGCCCGGCAGTTCGGCGCGCAGGTTCTCCATGATCCGGGTGTACGGCACGGAGGCGCCGAGCCGTACGCTCTCCTCGCCGGTCTCCCATTCGTAGAGATCACCGATGCGGTTGAGGTCGAGGAGGTATTCGGGCCGGCGGTGGTCGAAGTTGATCTCGACCATCACATCGGTGCCGCCCGCGATCGGCACTGCGGTGGGGTGCTCGGCCTTCGCGGCGAGCGCCTCCTCCCAGCTGGCGGGGCGAAGGAAGTCCATGACCGGCTCTCTTCTCCGTCTCGTGAGTCTCGTGAGTCGTGCGGATTGAGCCAATCCGTGTGCGGCGGGCCCGGCTCGTTCATGTCCTGTTAACGCGGAATGACGCCAGTACACCGCCCCTTACTCCAGCGGGGTCAGTCACTGAAACCATGAAGGAGTTGGCTGGCCAGCACGGGCATCTTGTAGATTCGTATGAACAGGGGTCATCAGTAACCTCCTGGTTTTCCTGTGGAAACGCAGGAAACGCCCTGGCAGCCATCGGTTGCGGCCCGGCGACCCTTGGTGACGGCCCGCGGACCTTCCCGTCCGGGCGCCTCACCCGTGACCCTTCATGATTCATCGTAGATTTCGAGACACAGAACGGCGGCGACGAGATGCGGCTGCGCGCACTGCTGGACACCGATGCGCTGGGCCTGCGGCTGCTCGGCGGCGAGAACGAGCTGGACCGTACCGTGCGCGGGGTCATGACCACCGACCTGCGCGACCCCAGCCGCTACCTCTCCGGCGGTGAGCTGGTGCTGACGGGCCTGGCCTGGCGCCGGGACGCGGCGGACTCCGAGCCGTTCGTACGACTCCTGGTGCAGGCCGGGGTGGTGGCGCTGGCGGCCGGTGAGGCGGAGCTGGGCGCCGTCCCGGAGGACCTGGTCGTGGCCTGCGCCCGGCACCGCCTCCCGCTCTTCGCGGTCCACGAGTCGGTGGCCTTCGCGACGATCACCGAGCATGTCGTACGGCAGGTCAGCGGCGAGCGGGCCGGGGACCTGGCGGCCGTCGTGGACCGGCACCGGCGGATGATGACCTCGGGCCCGGCGGGCGGCGGCCCGGACGTGGTCCTGGACCTGCTCGGCTCCGACCTCGACCTGCGCGCCTGGGTGCTGTCCCCGGCCGGCCGCCTGATCGCGGGCTCCAAGGTGTCGGGGCCCGCGCTGCCCGCCGACACCTGCGCCGCGCTGGCCGCCGAGCACCTGGCCGCCACCCGCACCGGCCGCCGCGGCCCGCACCGCACCCTGCTCGACGGCACGACCTACTCGCTCTTCCCGATCCGGTCCTGGGGGCACCTCCCAGCGGTAGCTGGGGGAGGCCGCTCCCCGCAGGGCGCCCGGGACGTCCGCGAGACCGTGCTCTCGGACTGGCTGCTCGCGGTCGAGGCGGACGCGGGCGACTGGCCCGAGGAGCGGCTCGACCTGCTCCAGGGCGTCACCCAGCTGATCGCCGTCGAGCGCGACCGCCGTGACGCGGCCCGCACGGTGCGGCGCAGGCTCGCGCAGGAGGTCCTCGAACTGGTCCAGACCGGCGCGGCCCCGGCCGAGATCGCCGCCCGGCTGCGGGTGGCCGCCCCGGTCCTGCTGCCCGGCCTCGGCGCGGCCCCGCACTGGCAGGTGGTCGTCGCCCGCGTCGAGTGGGACGGCGGCGAGGTGGAGGGCGGCCCGGTGGCCCAGTCCCTGCTGGAGGAGATCCTGGTCGACCCGCTGGCGACCGGCCCGGAGCCCTCCGACCGGATAGCGGTGGCCCACACCGGCGACGAGGCGATCGCCCTCGTCCCGCTGCCCGCCGTCGTCGCCGAGCACGACGGCTCCGAGTCCGGCATCCACGCCGACGCCCTCCTGGAGGCCGTACGGGCCCCGCTGGCGGCGGGTCTCGACGACGACGGCCGGGTCACCCTCGGTGTCAGCGCGGCCGTGCACTCCGCGGAGGGGCTGCGCGGCGCCCTGGAGGAGGCCCGGCACGCCCGCCGGGTGGCGGCGGCCCGCCCGGGCCGGGTCTGCGCGGCCGGCCACCAGGAGCTGGCCTCGCACGTCCTTCTCCTCCCCTTCGTCCCCGACGACGTCCGGCGTGCCTTCACCGCCCGGCTGCTGGACCCGCTGCGGGACTACGACCGCCGCCACCGCGCCGAACTGATCCCCACCCTTGAGGCGTTCCTCGACTGCGACGGCTCCTGGACCCGCTGCGCCACCCGTCTCCACCTGCACGTCAACACGCTGCGCTATCGCGTGGGGAGGATCGAGCAGTTGACGGGCCGGGACCTGTCCCGGCTGGAGGACAAGCTCGATTTCTTCTTGGCATTGCGGATGAGCTGAGGTCACGCGGGCGTGCGACCGGCTCGCGCCAAGTGCCGCCGCCGTCCCACGACTTTGTGAAATTATTCACCCACCCTCTTGGCCCCGCGCGGCGATCGGTGCTGGAATGCGGCCACCACTTCACTGCTCGACGGCGCGCTAGGGGAGGGCAACGTGGCGTACTCCGCCATGTCTGGGAACGGAACGACCGCTGGTGACGATCCGCTCCAGACCGCGGTATGGCGGCTGCGCTCGCGGGCCTGCTGGGCCGACGCGGCGGCCCTGCTGCCGTCGGACACCCCGGCGTACTCCCTGCAGCGGGCGGGGCTGATGGTCGAGCGGTGCCTGTACACCGAGCGGGGCTGGGAAGAGGCGGAGGACGCGCTGCGGACGGCGGAGGCGGTGGCCCGGACCGACGAGGAGCGGGGGGCGGCCGCCTGCGAGCGCGGCCAACTCGCCTACGCGGCCACGCTGCACGGCGTCCGCGACCGGGCGGACGAGGCGCGGGCCGCGCTCGGCAGGGCGGCGGCGCTGATCCCTCCGGGGACGTCGGGGCGGGCGCTGCTCGACTTCCGCCGGGGTCTGCTGGCGGAGAACCTCACCCGTTCCCCGCAGGCCGCCCGCGCCGCCTACCGCCGCGCCCACGCCGCCGCCACCGCCCACGCCGATCCGCTCCTCCTCTCCTTCACCTGGCGCCACCTGGCCGGACTGGCGCTGCGGGACGGGGAGTTGGCGGAGGCACGGCACGGGTTCGCGGAGTCGCTGCGGATCAGGGAGGAGCTGGGCTACCTGGTGGGCACGGCCCCGGCCCTCGCCTCCCTGGCCGACACGGAGTCCGAGCCGGAGGCATCACGCCTGCGCGAGGAGGCGGGCCGCCTGTTCCGCCTCCTGGGCGGCGTCCCGACCTGGCTGGCGCGGCAGCTGACACCGCCCGCTCCGGGAGCGGCGACCGCCTGAGGATCGGCTCAGAGGAAACTGAGAGTTTGCTGTGCCAGGCTGGCGCGCCCCGACCCTCTCAGGAGCGCTTCGCCATGAGCACCGTCAACGGGCTGCCGGCCCATGTCCTGCTGGTCCACCTCGTCGTCGTCCTGGTCCCGTTGACGGCACTCGCCCTGGTGGCGGCCGCACTGTGGCCGCGGGTCGCCCGGCGGCTGGGGGTGCTGCTGCCCGCGCTCGCCCTGGTCGCCCTGGTCAGCGTGCCGCTGACGACCCAGGCCGGCGAGTGGCTGGAGCGGCACGTGACCGAGGACACCCTGGTCCGCCGGCACACCGAACTGGGCGACGGGCTGCTGCCGTGGGCCCTGGGTCTGTTCGTACTGGCCGCGGTGGTGTGGTGGGCGACGCGGCGCAGCAGCGAGGAGCAGGCTCCCGGCAAGGACGCCCGCTGGTCGGCCCTCCCGGTGCGGATCGTCGTGGGCGTGCTGTCGGTGGCCGTGGCGGCCGGCGCGGTCGTCGACGTCTACCGCATAGGCGACTCGGGCGCGAAGGCGGCGTGGCACGACGCGTACCAGAAGACGGCCCAAGGCAACTGAGGGGGCTGAGGCCCCGGGGGGGGTGGGGACGCTTACCGGCGCTTGCCGGGTGCCGCCCGCGCCCACCCGTGCCGCCCTGGGGGCACCTCCCAGGCCCTTAAGGCACTGGGGGAGGCACGACTGCCCGCGGCTGGGAGCGATCGCGGGCGCCCGCGGCTGGGGAGAAGCGGCGGCTGTAGCGCCCCTTCAGGGGCGCGGGGAACTGCGCGACAAGCCACGACGCACCCGCACCCGGGCGACGGTCGTGCTCCCAACGGCGAGCCGCCGCCGCAAACACCCTCTCCTGTCAGCCCGCGGCGGCGAAATGCCCGGCCACCAGCCTCCGCACGGAGTCCAGCTCCCCCGAGATCAACGCCTCCAGCAGCGCCGCATGCTCGGCCGCATCTGCCATCAGCTCGGCCCGCGCCCCGCGCAGCGGAACCGCACGGCGGTGCAGGTCCTCGGCGATCTGTACCAGCTGCTCGTTGCCCGCGAGGGCCAGCACCGCCCGGTGGAACGCCCGGTCGGCCTCCGCGTACGTCACCCGGCACCCCGTCGCCGCCGCCCGCACCGACTCCTCGGCGAGCGGCCGCAACGCGGCCCACCGCTCGGCCGGCACGCTGCGCGCCAGCCGCAGCATCACCGGTGCCTCGATCAGCGCCCGCACCTCGGCCAGTTCCGCGAGCTCGCGAGCACCCCGCTCCACGACCCGGAACCCGCGGTTGGGCACGACCTCGACCGCGCCCTCCAGCGCCAGCTGCTGCATCGCCTCGCGCACCGGCGTCGCGGAGACCCCGAACCGCTCCCCCAGCGCCGGCGCCGAGTACACCTCGCCGGGCGCCAGCTCCCCGCCGACCAGCGCCGTACGCAACGCGTCGAGGATCTGCCCGCGCACGGACGCCCGCTGCACGGCGGGCCTCGGCTGCGGGATCGGCCGCTCGCTGTGCGTGTGCTCGCCCCGCGCGGCCGGCGGACCGGCGGGATGACCGGGCGCCTCCCGCGCCGACTCCTCGGACCGCGACTGCGCGGGCACCCTGGCCGTCTCGGCGGGAGCCGCGTGCGCGCGCTGGTCCACGGGTCCTCCTCCGGCTCGTCGGCACTTGGGTCATTAACGGCGGGTTGTTACTTGTCCGTCAAGCACCTTAGGCGCACAAGGCGCTGGTTCAAATTTCCGAACGGATGGGTAAGGTAAGGCTTACTTATCTAACAGTCGGCCCTCACTCGATCGGCGGTAGTCCATGATCTCCCCCGTCTCCGCCTCCTACGCCCGCCTCACCGAGGTCTGCCCGGACCTGGCGGTCACGGAGCTGGGGCCGGGCGACGCGGCACCCCGGGGCGGCGACTGGGTCGGCGCCGCCGAGCTGGCGGCGGGCGGTCCCGGTCTGGACGCCTTCCTGGCCTGGGACGAGGACCAGATCCTGCGCGACGAGGGAAAGCCGGCCCGCCCCGACGTGGTCGCGACCTTCGGCCTGCACCGCTACGGCTGGGCCGCCTGCCTCCTGATCACCCTCCCCTGGTTCCTGGACCGCCGGGTCCCCCGCCTCCCCGCGACCGAGGTGTCGTACGACCGCAGGGCGGGCCGGATGGCCGTGCGCGTCGCCTCCTTCGCCTGCCTCTCGGGCGACCCGGCGGCGGCGCTGCCCGGCGCGGTCGTCGTGGCCGGCGAGGAGGCGCTGCGGGCCGAGGTGCGGGCGGCCGTCGCCGAGCACCTGGAACCGGTCCTCGGCGGCTTCGGGCCGCGGATGCGGCGGCGCGGGCGCGCCCTGTGGGGCATGGCGACCGACGAGGTCGTCGAGGGGCTCTGGTACATCGCCGGACTGCTCGGGGACGAGGCGCGGGCCGTACGCGAACTCGAACAGCTCCTCCCGGGCGCGACCAAGCCGTACGTGGGCTCGGCCGCCTTCCGGGTGCTGTCCGGCCCGTCCGGGGAGCCGCTGCCCACCCGGGACCGCGCGAGCTGCTGCATGTACTACACGCTGCGCCCCGAGGACACCTGCGCCACCTGCCCGCGGACCTGCGACGACGACCGGATCGCCAAACTCGCGGCGGCCACGGCGGCCTGAGCCGCCCTCAGCCCGTCCGCGGCACCCGCCCCGGCACACGGCACCCTTCGGCATCCACTAAGATCACCGGTGGCAGGGGCGCCGCTGCGGGGACAGGGAATTCACAACTTCCTCACTTGCCGCAGGAACTTTCCGAGGAACCACCCGTATGGGTAGTCTTACTCGAACTCAGCTCCCGCCCCTCACGCGGCAGTTCGAGCAGAATGCCGCCCTGGGGCATCCCCTTGCGCTTCCTTGGCGGCCTCTTGCCCCGAAACCCCCTGAGGGCCAGTGGGGTTGGGCCACTATGGCGGGCGATACGCCCTATCCCAATGCAAGGGACCCCTAGATGAGACTGACCGACATATCGCTGAACTGGCTGCTTCCCGGCGCCGTACTGCTCCTGGGCATGCTGGTCGCGGTGGCGGTGCTTGCGCGCTCCAAGCGGTCCGGCGGGGAGCACGCGAAGGACGACTCGTGGGAGCGCAGCGAGGAGCGCCGTCGGCGCAAGGAAGCCGTGTACGGCACCGTTTCCTACGCGCTCCTGTTCGCCTCCGCGTCGGTCGCGGCGGCCCTCTCGTTCCGCGGGCTGGTCGGCTTCGGCCAGCAGAACCTCGGCCTCTCCGACGGCTGGGAGTACCTCGTGCCGTTCGGTCTGGACGGCGCGGCGATGTTCTCCTCCGTCCTCGCGGTGCGCGAGGCGAGCCACGGTGACGCGGCCCTCGGCTCCCGCATACTCGTGTGGACGTTCGCGGGCGCCGCGGCCTGGTTCAACTGGGTGCACGCGCCCAGGGGCGTCGACCACGCGGGCGCTCCCCAGTTCTTCGCCGGCATGTCGCTGTCCGCGGCCGTCCTCTTCGACCGCGCGCTGAAGCAGACCCGCAAGGCCGCCCTGCGTGAGCAGGGTCTGGTGCCGCGCCCGCTGCCGCAGATCCGTATCGTCCGCTGGCTGCGTGCCCCCCGCGAGACCTACAAGGCCTGGTCGCTGATGCTCCTTGAGGGCGTGCGCAGCCTGGACGAGGCGGTCGACGAGGTGCGCGAGGACAAGCGGCAGAAGGAGACGAACCGGCTGCGCCGCCGCGAGCAGGACCGTCTGGAGCGGGCCCAGCTCAAGGCCATAAGCCGGGGCCACCGCGGCTTCGTCGGACGCGGCCGGCAGGACGAGGTGCAGCACCAGGTGGAGCGCGCCTCCCAGCCCACTGCGGAGCCTGCCATATCGGCGCCGGAGCAGCTGCCCGTACGCCAGCGGCCCTCCCTTCAGCCCGTCCGCAAAGGGTCTGACCCGATCACGGTCGACCTGACCGCGGAGGACGACACAATGGCGCTGCCGCGCCTCGACTCCCTGGAGCGCAAGCTCAAGGACCTTGAGCAGCAGTTCGGCTGATCACCTGCTGCCGTACGGCACCTCGGGACGGGGGCGTGACCTTGAAGGTCACGCCCCCGTCCCGTTGGTCCCGTCGGGTATACGGCCCCGGCCCCGCTAGGCGGCCTCCGCGTCCAGTTCGAACCACACCGACTTCCCGACCTCGTGCGCCTGGACACCCCACGCGTCCGCGAGGGAGTCGACCAGCACCAGGCCCCGGCCGTGTGTGCCGTCGCCGGTGCCCGGGGTGCACACCCGCGGCCTGCGGGCCACGAAGTCCCGTACTTCCACGCGTAGTTGGCTCGGTTCCACGACCGCCGTCAGCACCGCCTCGCGGTCGGTGTGGACGAGCGCGTTGGTGACGAGTTCGCTGGTGAGCAGTTCCGCTATCTCGGAGCGGCCGGGACGCCCCCAGTGCCGCAGCAGTTCCCGCAGTTCCCTGCGTGCCTCGGGCACCGCCCGCAGGTCCGACCGCCCCAGCCGGCGCCTGAGCTGCGAGGGGTGCCCCCGCTCCGTCGTGTCGGTCTCTTCCCCCGCCGTCTGCGCCGAGGAGGCCCCGATGGCCACGGGACCGCCCCCTCGTGCCTGACTGTTCATGACCCCCGCCCGCACGCTGTTGCCGGATCCCCTCCTGATCGAACACGTTCACGGGATCCATGCCCGCTCGGGCACGGGCCAGTCATGTCACGTCGATGACGACCGGGTGTTCGGCCAAGTCCCGGGTCCGCTCCGGCCCGTACGTCACCGCCCGGACCGTCCCGTACGCGCCAAGGGTGCAGCGGACCCGGCGTGATTCAGCCCCGCACACAACCCCCCGAGCTGTTTCACGCGGTCCGCGGCACCGGCGAACCTGGCCGAAAGCCGACCTTCCGGCTACTTGCCCCCGAGGCCGGTGGTGCCGATGTGAATGATCTTGTGGGTGGAGCGGGTCATGTCGACGACCAGCTTCGTGGTGGTGTTGCGGCTCCAGGTGAGGGTGACGACGGCCTCCGTGTACTTGGCCGTGCCCTTGTCCGTGACCTTCCACTTGAGCGGGGTGTTCTGGGCCCGCAGCACCCCGTCCGCGTGCTCCCGGTCCTCCCAGGCCGCCAGCTTCTTCAGGTAGGTCGGGTCGATGTAGTAGGCGCGCAGCGCGGTGGACAGGTTCCCGCTGCCGTCCGGGTCGCTCTCGGCGTCGATGTAGGCGCCGTAGAAGTCGGCGATGCGGGTGATGTTGTCGGCCGGGTTGCCGGCGACGCTGCGCGGAGCGCCGGCCGAGGCCTGGGCGGTGACGCCGAGCCCGAGGGCCACGGCGAGGACGCCGGCGGTGAGGACGGCGCGGGTCTTGCTGCTCATGTCTGATTCCCCGTTTTCCGAGTCTTGTGTCTTGCTGTCCTGTGTCTTGCTGTCCTGTGTCTTGCTGTCCTGTGTCTTGCTGTCCTGTGTCTTGCTGTCCTGTGTCAGGGGCCGCCCTCCCCTCCCCCGAGGGAGAGGGCGGCCCCGGTCCTCGCGTGGGTCAGTGGAGCTTGTTCACGGCCGTGGTGGTGGTCTTCTTGAAGGCCTTCACGGGCGCGTCCGCGAAGTCGCCCAGCTGCCCCCAGTCCACGACGGTGACGGTGCGGCCCTCCCGGCCGATGGAGACGAGCCGGATGTCACTGGCGCCCCAGGACGTCACGGTGTGCAGGGCGTAGACATGGGCGCCGTCCCCCACCGGCAGGGTGCCGTGGTCCTGGAACGTGGCCTGCGTCGCCGGATCGTCCATCTCGATCCGGTCCGCGCAGGACACGATGTCCTCGTCGAGCTTCGCGAACCGGCCCTTCGCCACCCTGACGCTGGGCAGCTCGGCACTGATCTGACGGGCACTCGTGTCGAGATCGGTCCGGAACTCCCGGTACCAGGAGTCCTGGCCGCCGCCGAGCGCGACGCCCACGCAGGTGTCCTGCCTGACCTCGTCCGGTATGCCTGCGGTGACTTTGCCGGCCGTCCAGGACGAGCCGGCCCGCGGTGGCAGGTCGGCCGCGGTGAGGAAGCCGGGCGCCTTGGGTGCGGCCGCCGCGGGAGCGGCGAGCGCGGTGCCGGCGACGAGTGCGGCGCCGGCGAGTGCGGTGAGCGCGCCTGCTCGGGTGCGCTTGGGCATGACTGATCCCCCGTGAGTTCGGTGCATGGGTGCGGGATGCCGCCGACGGCGCCGGTTGGTCGGTCCGGCCCTGGTCGGTGCGACACCAAAAGCATCGGCCGTCGCCTCGCCGGACGGCAACGGCCACCGGCCGTTTCGCCGGCCTGGAACCATCCCAGCCCTTCTGACGTGCAGGTATATGAGTGCCTGGGATACGGACGAGCGGGGGAAGGTGCCCGTGCGCGACGACGTCGAGGAGTTCGCGGCGCTGCTGCGGCAGTTGAAGGACCGTACGGACCGGAGTTACGGCTCCCTGGCCCGTCGCCTGAACATGAACACCTCCACCCTGCATCGTTACTGCGCGGGCGAGGCGGTGCCGCTGGACTTCGCTCCGGTGGAACGCCTGGCCGCGTTCTGCGGGGCGGCACCGCAGGAACGGCTCGATCTCCACGAGCGCTGGCTGCGCGCGGTGGCAGCACGCCAGCGACCGCGCGCCACGGAGAACGCGGGGCTCACGGAGACCTCCGGACCTACAGAGACCTCCGGACTCACGGAGACCTCCGGACTCACAGAGGACCCCGGACCCACGGAGACCTCCGGACTCACAAAGGACCCCGGACCCACGGAGGACTCCGAACCCCCAACGGCCTCCGTACCCGCGGAGACGGCGCCGCAGATCCCGCGAGCCGTCGGCGCGGAACCGTTGACAGGATCGGCCCCCGTCGCCCGCCCCTGGTACCGGCGGCGGCACACGCTGGTCACGTCGGCGGTGGTCACCGCCCTGCTGGCGACGCTGGGCACCCTGGCCGCCCTCCCTGACGACCGGCCGGCCGGTGGCAGCGCGGCCCGGGGCACCGGCTCCTCCGCCACGACCGCCGCCGGCGACGCCGAGCGCCACGGCACCGGCGCCACCGGTCCGGCGCCGAACCCCACCTCGGCCACCCCGTCGCCCTCGGCCTCGTCGGACGGCTCCAAGACCTCCTCCCCCGCCGGCCGGAGCACGCCCGGCACCCCGGCCCCCACCGGCGTCCCCCTCACCTGGACGGCCGACTCGCAGCTCTGGGAACTGGGCTGCGACCACGACTACGTCATCGACAAGCAGCCGGCCCAGGTCCCGCCGCCGCCCGCCCCGCAGGACGCCGGCACCTGGGCGGCCACCCAGAGCGCGGTGCACGGCGGCAACACGATCGTGGACGTCTCCGTGCAGGGCCGTTCGTCCACCGCCGTCGTCCTGGAGGCCCTGCGGGTGCGCGTCGTCGGCCGTACGGCTCCCGCGCCCGGCATCGCCTACTCCATGGCCGACGGCTGCGGCGGCGGGCTCACCCCGCGCTACTTCGACGTGAACCTGGACAAGGACCGCCCCATCGCCCGCCCGGTGGCCGGTGAGGGCCCCGACGGGAAGACCGTCTCGACCATGCACCTGCCCTACCGGGTCTCCGCCACGGACCCCGAGGTGCTGCGCGTCAAGACGAGCACCGTCGGCTGCGACTGCCGCTGGTACCTCGAACTCGACTGGTCGTCACAGGGCCGCAGCGGCACGGTCCGGATCGACGACCACGGCCGGCCGTTCCGCACCAGCTCCATCAAGGGCCTGCCGCACTACTGGTACGGCTTCGTGGACGGCGTCCGCCAGTGGGTGCCGACCACCGGCTGACTCACGGCCGCGGCACGTTGCGCAGGTTGGAGCGGGCCATCTGGACCATCCGGCCCACGCCGCCGTCGAGGACCATCTTGGACGCGGAGAGCGCGAAGCCGGTGACCATCTGGGCCTTGATCTTCGGCGGGATGGAGAGCGCGTTGGGGTCGGTGACCACGTCGACCAGGGCCGGGCCCTTGTGGGTGAAGGCGTCCTTGAGCGCACCGGCGAGCTGCCTGGGCTTCTCGACCCGCATGCCGTAGGCGCCGCAGGCCCGGGCGACGGCGGCGAAGTCGGGGTTGGTGTTGGCGGTGCCGTACGCGGGCAGGCCCGCGACCAGCATCTCCAGTTCGACCATGCTGAGCACGGAGTTGTTGAAGAGAACGACCTTCACCGGCAGGTCGTACTGGACGAGGGTGAGGAAGTCGCCCATGAGCATGGCGAATCCGCCGTCCCCGGACATCGACACGACCTGCCGCCGCCGGTCGGTGAACTGGGCGCCGATCGCCATCGGCAGCGCGTTGGCCATCGAGCCGTGCGAGAAGGAACCGATGACCCGGCGGCGGCCGTTGGGCGAGATGTAGCGGGCCGCCCACACGTTGCACATGCCGGTGTCGACGGTGAACACCGCGTCGTCGGCGGCGAGTTCGTCGAGGACCGAGGCCACGTACTCCGGATGGATCGGTACGTGCTTCTCGACCTTCCTCGTGTACGCCTTCACCACCCCCTCCAGCGCGTCCGCGTGCTTCTTGAGCATCCGGTCGAGGAACCGCCGGTTCTCCTTGGCCCGCACCCGCGGCACCAGACAGCGCAGCGTCTCGCGCACGTCGCCCCACACCGCGAGGTCGAGGCGGGAGCGGCGGCCCAGCACCTCGGGGCGGACGTCGACCTGCACGATCTGCACGTCGTCGGGGAGGAAGGCGTTGTACGGGAAGTCGGTGCCGAGCAGGATCAGCAGGTCGCACTCGTGGGTGGCCTCGTAGGCGGCGCCGTAGCCGAGCAGCCCGCTCATGCCGACGTCGTACGGGTTGTCGTACTGGATCCACTCCTTGCCGCGCAGGGCGTGGCCCACCGGGGACTTGATCTTCTCGGCCAGCTCCATGACCTCCGCGTGGGCGCCCGCCGTGCCGCTGCCGCAGAACAGGGTCACCTTGTCCGCCGCGTCGATCATCGCGACCAGCTTGTCGAGTTCGGCGTCGCCGGGGCGGACGGTGGGCCGGGAGGTGACGATGGCCGCCGAGGCGGACTGCTCCGGGGCGGGCTGGTCGGCGATGTCACCGGGCAGGCTCACCACGCTCACTCCGCTGCGGCCGACCGCGTGCTGGATGGCGGTCTGGAGCAGCCGGGGCATCTGCTGCGGGTTGGAGATCAGCTCGCTGTAGTGGCTGCACTCCTGGAAGAGCCGGTCGGGGTGGGTCTCCTGGAAGTAGCCGAGGCCGATCTCGCTGGAGGGGATGTGCGAGGCGAGGGCGAGGACCGGGGCCATCGAGCGGTGGGCGTCGTAGAGGCCGTTGATGAGGTGCAGGTTGCCCGGGCCGCAGGAGCCGGCGCAGGCCGCCAGCGTGCCGGTGATCTGGGCCTCGGCGCCGGCCGCGAAGGCGGCGGTCTCCTCGTGGCGGACGTGGATCCAGTCGATGGCGGAGTTGCGGCGTACGGCGTCCACGACCGGGTTGAGGCTGTCGCCGACGACGCCGTAGAGGCGGCGCACCCCGGCGCGGACGAGGATGTCGACGAACTGTTCGGCGACGTTCTGCTTGGCCATGGCGGTCGGGCACCCTTCGGCTCCGCGGATCTCCGGCTCCCCCCGCAATGCCCTTCCATGTATCCACAGAGGTCGCGTTCACGCCTCCCAGACGACCGCCGCCGTACGGTCGTCGGCGTACCCCTTGACCCGTACCTGGGCGTCCGCGAGGAACGCGGCGAGGCCCGGCGGGGTGCGGCCGGACCAGCGCCGGGCCAGGTAGGCGCAGAGTGCGGGCTCGCCGCGCAGCGGGTCGGCGAGGCCGCCCGTGCACATCACGAGCGCATCACCCGGGCGGGCTACCGAGGCCCGGAACAGGAACGGGTCGCGGGGTGGCTCGGGGGCCGGTTCGTAGGGGCTCGGCGGGGTCGGGATGCCGAGGTCCATGGTGAGCCGGTCGCCCTGCGGGGTCTCGGAGGGCAGCGAGCCGAAGCCGAGCACGGGTTCACCGGGGGTGTCGGCGTCGACGCGCGGTTCGATGTCCTGCCACTCGCCGCCCCGGAGCCGGAACAGCCCGCCCTCGCCGACCCCGAAGAAGACGCGGGTACGGCACTGGGGGTGGGCGGGGATGAGGAGGCAGCGCAGGCTGGCCGCGTACTCCTCGGGGACGACGCCCTGTTCGGCGGCGCTGGCGCGGAGCTTGCCGAGGCTGCGGTCGGTCAGCCGGTGCAGGCCGGACTTGAGGTCGCCGCGCCGGGCGGCCTGGATGTCCTCGGTGAGCCGCTGGTGGCTGCGGCCCACGGCCCGGGCGATCCACTCGCACAGCTCCGCGGCGGCCCGGTGCGCGCCGGGGGTGGCCCGGGCGCCGGTGGCCATGGCGACGAGGACCAGGGCCTGCTCGCCGGTCCCGAACCGGGCGGTGAGCAGGGCGTCGCGGCGCGGTTCGCCCCGGTACCGGGCGGAGTCGCCGCGCTGGGAGACGGCCCGCAGGGTGCAGGCGCCGTACCGGGCGCCGTCCAGGACGGTGTCGGCGACCAGGTCGTCGAGTTCGTCGGGGTCGGCGGGGGGCAGGGCGGTGGGCTCGGCGTCGTAGGTGGGCGGTCCGGAGCCGACGTAGTCCACGGAGGAGGCCGAGGCAGCGGCCGGGACGGCCACGGCGGCCGAGGCCTCCCGGCTTTCCGGGGCCTCCCAGCCTTCCGGGAGCCCCCAGCTTCCCGAGGCCTCCCAGCCTTCCGGGGGCTCCTGGACTTCCGGGGCTTCTGGAACTCCCGGGGTTTCTGGAACTCCCGGGGTTTCTGGAACTCCCGGGGTTTCCAGGGCTCTAGGGCTGTCCGGGGCGGCACGCGGTGGCAGCGTGGTCAGGTCGAGGCGGGTCGCGGGGTGGGCATCGGCCGGGGCGTCGTCGTCCGCCTCCAGCAGTTCCTGGTCCTCCTCGTCCCAAGGCCAGCGCTTCGAAGCGGCCCAGGTGTCCTCGGCGGGGGCGACGGCCGCCCGCTGTGCAGGCACGGTCGGCGGTGCCTGCTCGTCGCCCGGTTCCGCGGTGACGCCCCGCCGTCCCCCCACCGTCTTCTTCGCCGAGGCGAAGCGGTCGTCCAGGGAATCGGGTGCGGCCGTGGGTCCGGTGTCCTCGGTGGAGTCGTCGTACAACTGCCCCCACCAGTCGTCCTCATGACGGGTGGGCCTACCCCCTGGCTGGCTCATGCCCCTAATTGTCCACCGCAAAGGCCAGATGAAAACGGGGCATCCGGAAAATCCCGCACCCGCCCCCGTCTCGAACGGCGTGTCGAGGGACATCCTGAACACCCGTACGAGGAAAGGGACTCGACGACACGCGCGGGACCGGCGGCACGGACGACGCGGGCGCGGCGGACGACAGGGGCGGGGCGCGGCTGACGGGAGTGACGAGGGTGACTGAGTTGTCGGAGTTTTCGGGGATGACACGTGTGAGTCGCCGGGTGGTCCCACCCCCCACGGGAGAACCACCCGGCGACACCGGAGTGACCGGCCCCAGATCCCCTACGCGTACGCGCGTCATGGGGCCGGTCACCGTTCGCACGGCCGGACGCCACGGCGCCGACCGGAAGGCCAGATTGTGACGGGTCTTCCTGGCGGCCAGCTGTGAATGACGGATCGGGTTCCCGTGCGAAGGTGCTGCGGTGACGTGATCTTGGCAGAGTGGCGCGCGGTACGGCGATGATGTGCCACGGCGGGTTTGCGCCGTGGCCGGTTCCCGCCAGGCCACCGGGGATCGAGGGAGGAAGGCGGGTCGATGCTGGCAGCGCTGGGGCTGGACGAACGGGACGAGTCGGCGTACCGGGCGCTGGTGTCCGCGGGCGCCGCCGACGTGCCCGGCCTGGCACGGCGTCTGACGCTGGCGGAACCGGACACCGAGCGCGCGCTGCGCCGGCTGGAGCGGCACGGGCTGGCCGCCCGGTCCTCGGGCCGGCCGGGCCGCTGGGTGGCGTCGCCGCCCGGGGTCGCGCTGGGCGCGCTGCTCACCCAGCAGCGGCACGAACTGGAGAAGGCGGAGCTGGCGGCGGCGCTGCTCGCGGAGGAGTACCGGGCGGCGGCCGCCGAGCCCGCGGTGCACGACCTGGTGGAGGTGGTGACCGGTGCCCCGGCCGTCGCCCGGCGGTTCCTCCAGCTCCAGCTGGGCGCCCTGGACGAGGTGTGCGCGCTGGTCACGGAGAAGCCGATGGCTGTCACCGGGGCGGAGAACGACGCGGAGGAACAGGCCGCGCACCGGGGCGTGCGCTACCGGGTGGTGATGGAGCGGCCGGCGCTCGACCTGCCGGACGCGGTCACGGAGCTGACGGCGGCGCTGGGCCGGGACGAGCAGGTGCGGGTGGCGGAGCGGGTGCCGACGAAGCTGGTCGTCGCCGACCGGGCGCTGGCGCTGGTCCCCCTCACCTCCCGCGCCTCGGAACCCGCCGCCCTCGTGGTGCACGCCAGCGGCCTGCTGGAACTGCTCTGCGGCCTGTTCGAGTCGGTGTGGCGGGAGGCGCTGCCGCTCCGCCTCGGCGCGACCGGGGTGCGCGAGGAGGAGCCGGACGGCCCCGACGCCACCGACCTGGAGGTGCTCTCGCTGCTGCTGGCCGGCCTGACCGACGCGAGCGTGGCCAAGCAGCTCGATCTGGGGCTGCGGACCGTGCAGCGCCGGGTGAAGCGGCTGATGGAGCTGGCCGGGGTGTCGACCCGGCTGCAGCTGGGCTGGCACGCCTACGAGCGGGGCTGGGCGACCCGGAACTGACCTGCTGGCCTGCGCATCCGGCGGTCGTCCGGCACTCTGGGCAGATGGGAGCTGGGGAACTCCTGCTGGTCGGCCTGGTGCTGGTGCTCGGCCTGTGCGGGGTACTGGTGCCCGGGGTGCCGGGGACGGGTCTGGTGTGGGCCGCGGTGCTGTGGTGGGCGCTGTACGACCCGCGCCCGGTGGCGTGGACGGTCCTGGTCGGGGCGACCGTGGTGCTGCTGTCGGCGCTGGTGGTCCGCTGGGTCCTGCCCCCGCGCCGGCTCCGGGCGAGCGGCGCCACCCCCCGCATGCGCGTGTACGCCGGCACCGGCGCCGTCCTCGGCTTCGTCCTGCTCCCCGTCGTCGGCGCGATTCCCGGTTTCATGGCCGGGATCTACCTGCACGAACGCCTCCGTCTCGGCCGGCGCGCCGAGGCGCGGGCCGCCCTGCGCACCACGATGAACGCGGGCGGCTCCAGCGTGCTGGCCGAGCTGCTGGCGTGCCTGCTGGTCACTGCCGGCTGGCTGACCGCGGTGATCTGGACCGCCGGCTGAGGCCTCAGAGCAGGTCGACGAGCGGGACGGCATCGGCCAGGGCGCGCGCGCCGGCGTCGTTGAAGTGCAGGTGGTCGCCGGGGTCGTAGGCGGGCCGGATGCGGCCGGGCTGCTGCGGATCCCGTACGACGGCGTCGAAGTCGACGTACGCGTCGAAGACGTGCCGGGCGCGGATCAGCGCGTTCACCCGCTGGCGTACGGCCTCCCGGGCCTCGGTGTACCCGCTGTACCCGGCGTACGGCGTGAGGGTGGCGCCGATCACCCGGATCCCCCGCTCGTGGGCGCGGGCCACGAGGGTGCGGTAGGCCCGCACGAAGTCACCGGGGTCGGTGGCCTCCGGGGTGCCCTTGATGTCGTTGATGCCTTCGAGGAGGACCAGGGTCCGGACACCGCTCCGGTCGAGCGCGTCGGCGTCCAGGCGCCTCAGGGCCCCCGGTCCTCCGGTGCTGTCGAGCATGAGCCGGTTGCCGGAGATCCCGGCGTTGAGGACGCCGATCCGGAAGGGCCGCAGGCGGTCCGCGAGGCGGTCGGGCCAGCGGTGGTCGGCGTCCATGCTGGTGCCGTTGCCGTCGGTGAGGGAGTCGCCGAAGGCGACCACACTGCCGAGGGTCACGGCCCGTACGTCGACGCCGGTGACGTAGTACCAGTGGCCGGTGGTGCGGGTGTAGGCGCCGCCGTCCTCGTCGTCGGCCCGCCCGGCGCCGTGCCCGGCCACGTAGCTGGTCCGGAGCGCGACCCGGTGGAAGGTGGCGGGCCCGGAGTCGCCGGGGGTCTCGATGCTGACCAGCAGATCGGCGGCGGCCGGGACGGCGAGCGGCACCGGGTCGCTGACCAGGTCCTGCCCGACGGGTACCACGGCGGTGCCGGTGCCCGCGAAGGTGGCGGCGCGCATCGACCCGGGTACGGCGTCCGGGCCGTCGCCCTGCCGGAGGGCGACGGTGACGGCCCCGAGCCGGAGCGGGGCGCTGCCCAGCCGGTTGCTGACCCGCACGCGGACCGCGCTGCCGCCGACGCTCAGGTGAACGACGTTGCGGAACGCGGCGCCGGGTACCGCCGGGTCGGTACCGGAGGGGGCGGCCTCCCAGCTCCCGGCCCACAGCGAGGGCCAGGCGTCGGCCCCGGCCCGCCCGCTCACCCCCACCACCAGCAACAACGCCACCGCGAGCACCCGCCCGACCCTGCCCATCCACACCCGCCCTTCCGAAGGCCCACTGGACGGGAAGGTGACATACGAGGGGTGGCCTGAACAGCAACTCGACTGCGGGACCACCCGGGTGGCGGAGCGCGGGAGGGGGCGGCGGAGGGGTGGTGACGGTGGGGGGTGGCTGCGGGTGGGTGGGGGCTGAGCGCGCAGTTCCCCGCGCCCCTGAAGGGGCGCTACAGCCGCCGCTTCTTCCCAGCCGCGGAGTCGTGCCTCCCCCAGTGCCTTAAGGGCCTGGGAGGTGCCCCCAGGGCGGCACGGGTGGGCGCGGGCGGCACCCGGCCAGCGCCGGTAAGCGTCCCCACCCCCCGCCCCAGCCCTAACCCACCGCTCCTTCCAACGTCAGCAGCCACACCTTCCGCTCAAGTCCCCCCGCATACCCGGTCATCGTCCCGTCCGCGCCGATCACCCGATGACAAGGCCGCACGATCAGCAGCGGGTTCGCGCCGATCGCCCCGCCGACCGCCCGAACCGCCATCCGGGACGCCCCGATCCGCGCGGCGATCTCCCCGTACGTCGTCGTCGCCCCGTACGGAACACCGTCGAGCGCACCCCACACCCGCTCCCGGAACTCGGTACCGCGTGTGCTCAACTCCAGCCGGAACTCCTTGAGTTCACCGGCGAAGTAGGCGCCGAGCTGATCCTCGGCGGCCCTGAAGGGACCGGGGTCGGACAGCCACCCCGCCGCGACGTTCCGGCCGCCCTTCTGCCCGGGCACGGACAGCGAGGTCAGCGCCCCGTCACCGTCGGCGGTCAGGAGCAGCTCCCCCACGGGCGAAGCGACCCGCTGCCAGTACGTGACACCCATCAGTTCCTCGACTCTCCTTCCACCAGCAGATGCCGGACGGCGTACGACCGCCAGGGCCGCCACTCGTCCGGTACGTCAATCCCGGGCAGGCCGGGCAGGCCGGGCAGCCCGGGCAGGGCGACGTCGGGGTCGGCGAGGGCCCGGACGCGGATGGTGGCGAGGACCGCCGGGTCCATCCCGGGCAGCGCCCGCAGCGCCGCCTCCGCATCGTCCCGGTCAGCGCCCGGATCCAGCCGTACCGTCCCGTCGTCGAGCCCCGCGGCCAGCGCACCGAGGCTGCCGTCGGACTCCGCGCCCGCGAGCACCGCGGGCTCGGGGAAGAGGTGGGTGAGGCCGCCGGACGGCGCGTCCAGCGCCTTGCCGTACCGCCGCACCAGCCGCTCGGCGGCTTCGCTGCCGACGAGCGCCCGTACGGCGGCCTCGGCCGGGTCGGCGGCGCCGGGTGACCGCAGCCCCGGCCGGGCGGCGACCAGCGGAGCGAGCCGCGGGTCCGCGGCGAGCCGCTCGTCGACAGCGTACGGATCGGCGTCGAGGTCGAACAGCCGGCGCAGCCGCTGTACGGCGGTGGTCAGGTCACGCGGGTCGGTGAGGCGCAGCCGGGCGTCGAGCCAGCCGCCGGGATGGGCGCCGAGGCCCGTGGCGGTCGTACCGGCCCGCTCCTCGACGGCGACGACGGCGTGGCCGTACGGGAGCCGCAGGGTACGGCGGTAGGTGCGCGCGCCGGGGGTGCCGGTGACCTCCTCCACGCCGGGCACGGATTCCCGCTCCAGCAGGTCGAAGACGGGGCCGGCCTGGTACGGGCCGCGGTGGGCGAGCCGCAGCGGGATCCCGGTGGCGGGGGAACCGCGCCGTGCGCCCCGGCCGCCGGGCGCGGCCTCGCGCAGCCCGCTCGGGGTGGTGGCGTACACGGCGCGGACGGTGTCGTTGAACTGCCGCACACTGGCGAATCCGCTCGCGAACGCGATCTCCGTGATGGGCAGCTCGGTGGTCTGCAGCAGCGTGCGCGCGGTGTGCGCCCGCTGGGCCCGGGCGAGGGCGACGGGGCCGGCGCCGAGCTCGGCGGTGAGCTGCCGCTGCACCTGGCGTGCGCTGTAGCCGAGCCGGTCGGCGAGCCCGCCGACGCCCTCCCGGTCCACGACGCCGTCGCCGATCAGCCGCACGGCCCGGCCGACGACGTCGGCGCGGACGTTCCACTCGGCGGACCCCGGTACGGCGTCCGGGCGGCATCGCCGGCAGGCCCGGAAGCCGAAGCCCTGGGCGGCGGCCGCGGTGGGGAAGAAGCGGACGTTGCGCCGCTTCGGGGTGACGGCGGGGCAGCTGGGGCGGCAGTAGATGCCGGTGGTCTCGACGGCGAAGAAGAACGCGCCGTCGAAGCGGGCATCGCGGCTGCGGACCGCCTCGTACCTGGTGTCTTCGTCCATCACGGTTCAAGTGTGGGCGATGGCGAAGGGCGGGGCTGGCGGGAATCGGACACGGCGCTGGAGCGCCCCGTAAGCGGAGCGCTCCGTAAGGGGCGCGGGGGCGTATTTGCCTCCTACCGCCACCGCCCCCTCTTCGCCTCCATCGCCGCCTTGCCCTCCGCGCCCCTCTTCTTCCAGTCCTTCTTGATCTCGGACCGGAGCCGGGCGTCGGTCTTCGCGGTGATCCACTGGTTCTCCCGCATCAGCTTGCGGTAGCTCTCCAGCCGACGTACGGGCAGTTCCCCGGCCTCCACCGCGGAGCGCACCGCGCAGCCCGGCTCGCTCTCGTGTCCGCAGTCGGAGAACCGGCACTCCTCCGCCAGTTCCTCGATCTCGGAGAAGACCTGCCCGACCCCGGTCTCGGCGTCGAACAGCCCCACCCCCCGCAGTCCCGGCGTGTCGATCAGCACGCCGCCGCCCGGGAGTGCGAGGAGATTGCGGGTGGTGGTGGTGTGCCGGCCCTTGCCGTCGACGTCCCGGGCGGCCTGGACGTCCATCACCTCCGCCCCGAGGAGCGCGTTGGCGAGGGTGGACTTGCCGGCGCCGGACTGGCCGAGCAGTACCGACGTACCGGAGCCGACGAGGGCGACCAGCGCGTCCAGGCCGTCGCCCGCGTGCGCGCTGACCGTGAGGACGGGCACGCCCGGGGCCGTCGTCTCGACGTCCTGGACGAGGTGCGCGAGGGTCACCGGGTCCGGGACCAGGTCGGCCTTGGTGAGGACCACGACCGGCTGTGCCCCGGACTCCCAGGCCAGCGCCAGGAACCGCTCGATCCGCCCGAGGTCGAGTTCGACGGCGAGGGACACCGCGACGATCGCGTGGTCGACGTTGGCGGCGAGGATCTGCCCCTCGGACCGCTTGGAGGAGGTGGAACGCACGAAGGCCGTGCGCCGAGGCAGCAACGTCCGCACATACCGCGGATCGTCACCTTCGGGGTCGACGGCGACCCAGTCCCCCGTACACACGACCTTCATCGGGTCACGAGGCACGACGAACTCGGTATCGGCACGGACGACGCCTGCCGGAGTGACGACATCGCACAGACCGCGGTCGACCCGTACGACACGGCCGGGCAGGAGACCCCGCTCGGCGTGCGGAGCGAACTCGGCCTCCCAGTCCGCGTCCCAGCCGTACGGCGCGAGGGGGTGCGAGGAGAACGAGGACGAACCCGGGAGAGTGGAGAAAGACAAGGGGTGACCCTTCACAAGGGCGGCCCCGGCACCGCGCTCACGGGCGCGGGAGAGAAAGAGGTCAGCCGGAGGCCACGGGAGTGGACTTGACGAATTTCCGGATGCGGGCAGCGCCCATCACAGAGACAGCCATCGGTCACACCTCCCGGACAAGCCAAGTCACCCGCGGCACCTCAAGGGTTGCCGCTCGAACACCACTGACCCTAGGAGGTGCACGGGCCGCGACGCCACCGAATTTCGACGCAACCATGGCGAGCGCAGACGGGCAGCTCGATGGGATCCGCTGTGCGACCGAGGCGGCCGTACGAGTCGACGTCCCTGCCCCGCGCTCCTGGTTTGTTCCGGTGGATCTTCCGGTAGTCCGTCCCGTTCTTCTTCCTGGTGTCCCTGTCCGCGTCGATGTTTTGCTGTACGCGGTCAAGCAGTCACCCCTCCTCATCGAGTACAGGAAGGCGCCACCCGTGAGCGACCTCAGCTCCCGAACGGTCTTCATCACCCCGGACGGCGTCCGGCACGGCCGGGTCGGTGTCCGCGAGGGCTTCGCCCGGCTGTTCGCCGACCTCCCGTCCGCTACGCGCTGATCCCGAAGAGCTGAGAAGACCGGACTCACGAGAGGGCGCTTCGTGAGTTCGGCTGCCGCCCATGCCGGGAGGCGTTGATGCGAACGGGTGGCCTGCCCCATGACCGGACCAGTAACCCTTCGGCCCATCCGCCTCTATCGATATGTCAGCACCGTGGGGTGTTGGCATACACGTCCCGAAACGACCGTGAAGGAGTTCCGCGTGTCATCCCTACGTGCCGTCTCCCGCTCTACCCGGGTGCTTCGTTACCCGGTAGCCGCCCTGAGCGCGGCCTTCCTCGTCGCTGTGCCCACCGCGCACGCCGACGCGAACCCAGTACCGCCCGGCCTGTCCGGCTACTTCCTGATCGCGAACGCCGGCCAGCAGATGGTGCTGTGCGCCGACGCGAATGACACCGTCGCGACCGTCCATCAGCTCACGCTCAATATCGACCCCTACTGCATGTGGCAGCAGAGCGGGGACGACGGCGATATGTACATGTACAACGAGGCGAAAGGCATGGTCCTGGGCCTCAATCACAGCGGATCGGTCTACAACAACGAGAACGTCGACCTGATGCCGTACGACTCGACGAATGGCTACGAGCAATGGGTTTTGGGGGACGGCACCGGCTGGGGCTATCCGATGCTCCCCTACAAGGACCAGAGCTACAACCTGAACGCTCACGACGGCTCCGGCAAGTACGTCACCGTCACCGGCCGAACGGACCCGACCAGGCAGGACCAGAGCTGGTCCAAGGTCGACGTCCTGAAGCAGTGAATTCGTGAGCGTTTCTGTCGGTGCCCGATGGTGAGGGCACCGGCGGAAACCGCCGGTCCGCAGCCGGTGGTCTGCTGGTGTGGCGGGGAGGGGGAGCCGCACCCGGTGTCCGCCCTCGGGCCACGGCAGGGCCCGGGCCTCTCGCACCCGGAGGTCCGGGCCCTGCGGCACCTACCGGGCGTGGCCGGCTCCGGCCAGGCGCACCAGTTCCGCCCTGCTGGTCACCCCCAGCTTGCGGCCCACTCGCTCCACCAGGCCGGTCACATCCTGCGGAGTCAGCAGCAGGGCCTGGGCGACCTGACGGTCGCTGTGACCATCGCCGACCAGCTCCACCACCCGGTGCTCGGTCGGCGACAGGCTCGGGGCCAGGGCCGGCGCGGCTTTCGGGCGCACCCCCAGCTCGGCCAGCGCCTGGCGTACCCGGCCGGCCAGGAGGACACTGCCGCAGGTCCCGGCGAGGTCCAGCGCCTGGGTGAGAACCCGGCGGGCCTGGTCTGCCTCGCCCCTGCGCGACAGCGCGGCGCCCAGCTCGTACCGGGCCCGGGCCAGTTCCAGGCGGGCCGGAGACCGCTCCAGCACGGCGACGGCCTCGCGAAGGAGGGCCTCCCCCTCGGGGCCGCCCATGACGACCCCCAGGCAACGCGACGCCAGGCCGATCACTCGCTCGGTGCCCCAGCGGTGGGCCAACTCCAGTTCCTCGGTGGCCAGCTGGAGCGCGTCGGTCCGCTGTCCGAGCGCCAGGTGCAGCAGCGCCGCCTGCGACCGCCAGGGCGCCCCGGTCAGGTTCGCGACCTGCGTCCGCTTCTCCTGAGCACCGTACTCCAGCAGGACCGTGAGGGCAGCGGCCGAATTGCCCCGCGCGGCGTACACCCGGCTGCGTGCGAGGAGCATCTGCCCCTGCCACAGCCAGCCGGCCCGATCAGTGTCGGCGTCCGGCACCAGCACCCGCGCCGCCGCAGCCGGGTCGCACCGCTCGATCAGCGATTCGCCCACCTGGGTCATCAGCGCCAGCCGTGCCCGATGCTCCAGGCCCTCGCCGGTCGTGGCGGCGGGATGTCCGAAGTCCGGGGTGAGCGCGAGCTGTTGACCCCGGCGCGCGCGGACTCTGAGCTGCCAGATCATCGCCGTCGACACCATGAGGAACACACCCCACCGCGCACCATTGTCGGCGATCTGGCCGAACCGCGCGGCTGCGTCGTCGAGCCGGTCAGTGGTCATGTAGGCCATCCCGGCCAGGCTCACGAGCAGCTGCGACTGGTCCATGGCCGCCAACCCGCCGCGCAGGGCCCGGTCGAGGAGGCTGTTGGTGACGGCGGCGTCGGCATCCCCGGCGACGGCCGAGGCGGCCAGGGCGGCCAGGACCGCGCACTCGCCCGGGGTGTCACCGGCCAGCTTGTGACCCCACAGCCGGCCGGCGAGTTGCCGGGCCGCGGGGAGGGTGGACAGCTGGTCATAACCGATCAGGAGCATCTGGGCCTGCAGAAACCAGGACACCTCACGGGCCGTCCCGGTGCCGTCCTCGGCCTGCCGCAGGTCCTCCACCGCGCGGGTGAGCACCTCGACGGCGTCAGCGTGCTCATGCCCGAGGAACAGCGCGTTGGCGAGCAGGTAGGCCGCCTGGGCGCGGGAGTACGGGTCCGTCAACACGGCCGAGGCCTGCGTCAGATGATGCCGCGCGGCGCCGACGTCGAGCTGTAACTCGTCCTCGCCCAGCTCCAGCAGCAGCGAACCGCGTTCTTTGCCGGACATCGGCTCCCGCAGGGCCCGGCGCAGATAGCCCGCGGTGATCTCCGGGGCGCCTCGGCCGCGCGTGGCCCGCGCCGCCTGCCGCAGGGCGTCGATTCGCCAGGCCTCACCACTCGGTTCCGCCAGCAGCAGGTGGGCGGCCACCAGATCGCCGGCCGCCCCCTCGCGCCGCAGCAGTTCGGCCGCCCGCGCGTGTCCGGCGGCCAGCTCCACCGGTCCGACGACGGTCTCGGCGATCGCGGCGCGGACCAGGGGATGATCGAACCGCGCCACCTCACCAGGTGCCAGCACACCGATCCGCCGCAACCGGCGGCCGTGCTCCCGGGCCTGCGCCTCGCCCAACTCCGCCAGTTCGGCCGCGAGATGCCAGTCGGCCCCGTCCCCCAGCACCGCCAGGGCCTCGACCAGACGCCGGGTCGGCTCCGGCTGGCCCGTCAGCCGCTTGACCACGGTGTCCGCCAGGATCCGGCCGCGGAACTCCTCGACCAGATGTGCCTGGCCGTCGGCAGGTCTGACAGCGTTGTCGGCCAGGGTCCGCAGCAACTCGCGCAGCAGCAGGGGGTTGCCCTGGGACGCCTTGGCGCAGGCGGCGGCGAACCGCGGTTCGGCGTCCTGGCCCAGACTCGCCCGCACCAGCCGGACCACACTGTCGGCGCCCAGCGCCGGCAGCCCGACCGGCAGGCAGTCCGGCTGGGCGGCGATCCGCTCCAGCAGCGGCTCGGCCCGGGTCCCGCTGTCCGGCCGTGCCGCCAGCACCAGCAGCAACGGCAGACCGCGCAGACGCCGCGTCAGGTACTCCAGCCACCGTACGGACGGGCCGTCCGCCCAGTGCACGTCGTCGACCACCAGAGCGACCGGCCCGTCATCCGTGACATGCACCATCAGCCAGTACAGGCTGTGCAGCAGGCCCTGCGACGCCTCGGACGACAGCCCTCCGCCCTCGCCGGCTCCAGCCGGCCGAAGGGCGTGCGACGCCGGCTCCGCCGGGCCCGACAACAGCCGCTCCCGCCCGGCACGACCGGCCCGGGCCAGCAGCGGCTCGGCCAGCTGCCGTAGTACCGAGAAGGCGAAGTCCTGCTCCAGCTCTCCCCCGCTGCCCCGCACCACCCTGATCCCCCGCGACTGCTCAGCCGCTGCCCAGGCGTTCACCAGGGAGGTCTTCCCCATCCCCGCGCTCGCCCGCACCAGCACCACCGCGCCCCGGCCGGCCCGGGCCTCACCTGCCGCGCGCTCGAGTGCCGCCAGTTGACTGTGGCGATCGAGCAGACCTGATCCCGTCGCACCGTCATCGGCCACAGGACCGCCCTGCCGACCGGAACGGCCGACGGCGAGCAGCGCGGCTGCGTCGGCGTCGGCCAGCCCCAGCGCCGACACCAGCAGTTCCACCGTGCGCCGCTGCGGCCGCTTCCGGCGGCCCCGCTCCAGATCCCTGATCGACCTGGCCGCCAGCCCGGCGGCCTCGGCGAGCTCCTCCTGCGTCAGCCCCGCTGTCCGGCGTAACTCCCGCAACATCTCACCGAACGTCATCACACGCCAATCCCCACGGTCAGCCAGGGACGACGACCACCGAGCAAAGGTGAGGGTGTGCCATCGCGCCACTACTGATCATCAGTAACGGGTCAGGACCCTACCGGGGGGAACACGCGGCCTGCCAGTACGACTCTCGGGGCGTTCAGACTCGGGTGGTCCTCGATGAATTCCCGTTCCTCGTAGGCCAGTTGGACTCACGTCACGCTGGAAGACCTCCCGTTCGCGCGACCTGGCAGTCCGCCTGCTTCCCCAATGCCCCGTGCGGACGCTGCTGCCCCGGCGCACGGCCTTCGTGCGCTCCACCTCCTCCAAGCGGTCCGAGGGGCAGATCCTCGCCGCCAACGTCGACCACGCGATCGTCGCGGTGTCCCTCGCCGTCGAACTCGACCTCGGCGAGGATCGTCACCTTCGGGGTCGACGGTGACCCAGTCTCCCGTACACACGACCTTCATCGGGTCACCGGGCACGACGAACTCGGTGTCGGCACGGACGACGCCTGCCGGAGTGACGACATCACACTGGCCACGGTCGACCCGCAGAACACGGCCGGGTACCAGCCCCAGTTCGGCGTGCGGAGTGAATTCAGCGGTCCAGCCTTCATCCCACCCATAGGAAGCGAGGGCGTGCCGGCCATCGGAAGTGGGAGAGGTGTTGAGCGAATTGTGGAACAAGGGGAACCCTTCGAAGGGTGGCCCCGGCGGCGCGCTCGGCGCGCGGAGGATGTGTCGGGTGTCAGCCGGAGACCACCGGGGTGGAAACGATGATGAACTCCTGAATGCGGGCAGCGCCCTTCACCGTGACAGTCATCAATGTCCTCACCTCCTGCTCCCTCAACGAACCGATGCTGTTCCCTCGGGAACGGAACACGACCGTGCCCCGGGAACGAGGAAACCGTAGCCCCGCCCCGGGGCACTGCGCCAGCGACTGACCCGGCCGCGGCCCGCCGTCGGCCGGGACCGCAGCCGGGGTCAGGTCAGGCGGTGGCCAGCGCGCACTGGCCTCGGTCGGCCTTCATCGGCCCGGCGGCGCTGGGACGGACCTCGAAGTCGAACATGGCGGTGGGTACGTACAAGGAGCAGCAGGCGTTGGGGATGTCGACGATGCCGCTGATACGTCCCTCTATGGGGGAGGAGCCGAGCAGCAGGTAGGCCTGCTCTCCGCTGTAACCGAACCTCTTGAAGTACTCGACGGCGTTGAGGCAGGCCCGGCGGTAGGCCAGCGTCGCGTCCAGGTAGTAGTTCGTGTCCGTGTCGTGGTCGACGGAGACCCCGATGAAGGTGAGGAACTCCGTGTACCTCGGCTCGACGTTGCCCGGAATGAACACCGGGTTGGTGGAGATGCCGTACGTCTCCATGCCGCCCTTGATCAGGTCGACGTGGAAGTCGATGAAGCCGCCCATCTCGATGGCGCCGCAGAAGGTGATCTCTCCGTCGCCCTGGCTGAAGTGCAGGTCGCCTCCGGAGAGTTTGGCGTCCTTGACGTGCACGGGGAAGAAGACCCGCGAACCACGCGTGAAGTTCTTGATGTCCTGGTTGCCTCCGTTCTCGCGGGCCGGCACCGTGCGGGCGCCTTCCGCGGCGATGCGCTTGGCGAGGTCTCCGGTGGCCGTGCCCGCCAGTGCGTTGGTGGTGTCCGGGGGTACGGCGAGCGGCGGGACCCGGTTGGGGTCCGTGTCGATCAGCGCCTGCTCGCGGGCGTTCCAGCGGGCGAGCATCTCCGCGGACGGGGCGGTTCCGAACAGCCCGGGGTGGGTGATTCCGGTGAAGCGGATCCCGGGAAGGTGACGGGAGACGGCCTGCTGTCCGTGGAAATCCCATATCGCTTTGTAGGCGTCCGGGAAGTAGTCGGTCAGGAAGCCGCCGCCGTTGGCCTTGGCGAAGATGCCGGTGTAGCCCCAGCCCTGTCCTGCCGCGCCCCCGGTCTGCTGCGGCACGGGGCCGAGGTCGAGGATGTCGACGACGAGCAGGTCGCCGGGTTCGGCGCCCTCCACGCCTATCGGGCCGCTGAGCATGTGAGGGATGGTCAGGTCGATGTCGCGTACGTCGTTGGCGGTGTCGTTGTTGCCGACCTGGCAGTCGGTCCAGTCGCGGCACTCCATGCGGAACTCCGCGCCCGGCTTCACCATGGCGACGGTGGGGACGTCCGGGTGCCACCTGTTGTGTCCGGGAACATCCTGGTCACGCATCGACTTGCTCTGGTCCACGCTGAAGAGAATTTCAGGCATGAGAACTCCTCGTTTCTGATCCGGTCACGTTGGTGCGCCGGCGCCTCCTACCCGCGGGGCGGCTGAGGTCGGTCGGGGCGTTCTATGGGTGCGCGGCCACAGCCCCGCGAACACCACGACGCCGAAGACCGCCAGTGCGATGGCGATCTCGGTGGGGTGCTTCCAGTAGCCGGAGAGCAGCAGTCCGGCGGGAATCACACCGGTGACCCAGCCTTCGATCGCCGTGACCCAACCGGTATAGATCTTGAGGTCGTCCTTCTTGAGACCGAGCAGCAGGAAGAACAGGAACCACAGGTAGGCCCAGTAGAGCCAGATGACCCCGAAGGGATAATCCTTGAGGAGCCGGAAATTGGCGTACGAGTACCCCAGGGCGACAACTGCCACGAACAGCGAGTAGTAGCCGACGCCGGTGCTGTCGAGACCGGCGAGCAGGCCGATACCCACATAGAGGTAGGTGAAGCCGAAGAGGTAGATGCCGGATGCCGCCAGGATCTTCATGGGGTCATCGTTGGCGGTGAAGATGAGGTAAGTCGGCGTCAGCACCTGCAGCGCACCGACGAAAATGTTGAACACCGCTCCTGATCGGGCATCGACCTTCCCGAGCAGCAGCAATCCGTTCATGAACAGCACCGCACCGACGAAGAGCAGTCCCACGTTTCCCACGGGGACGCACCTCCTAAGTCCGCGTGGGGAGTGGAATCGCGTTGCGTCAGAGCCGCTGATGACCTGCCGAGGACCCGGCTCCCGGCCCGCGTTGCGTGATCCCGCTTTCCGCACACCGCTGCGGGAACGACGTCGTGTTCCGATGCCGAAACCCGCATGAGACGTTCCGCCTTGTCCACCACCGCCCTCAGGGACGCGGCAGCCGCGAGAATGCGGGGTGCGGCGGCACCCTTCTGCGTGGCGGCAATGGGGAGACCACTGCCGGGGCTTCACGCGCCTGCTCCTCCTGGAGACGGAGGGCGGCGACCGCGTGCGAGGTCAGCGTGAGGCCGGGCGAGGAGTACACACGTCTCGCAGCGCCTGCGCAAACAGGGCAGCAATAGGCCGCGGGCGCCGTCCCGATCGCCAGCTTCACATCGAAAGACCCGCATCGGCTGCAGAGATATTCGTAGGTTGCCATCAGCAGCCTCCGGATGCCGGTGGACGCCGGCACGCCCGGGTGCGTGCGATGCGCACACCACAGCGCAATTCCTACCTTCAAGGAGACGTCTCGTAAATCCCGATGTCAAGTACCGGACGACGGGACGCAGACATTCCCCATGACTCGAAATCAGCGGGCGCGCCCGCCGGCATGGGGATTGCAGCGCCGACGCCCACTCGACTAAAATTCAAGATCATCGGTGTTCGACCGGCTTGCCGGTGCCCTACCCGTTCACCGGAGCAGTGGCCCCACCGATGGAGGACGGCCATGGCAAAAATCCTTGCGGTGCTCTATCCGGACCCCGTGGGCGGTTATCCCCCCGACTACGCCCGCGACGAGATTCCCACCATCAGCGGCTATCCGGGCGGTCAGACCGCGCCGACCCCGCAGGCCATCGATTTCACCCCGGGACACCTCCTCGGCTGCGTCTCAGGAGAACTGGGACTGCGCCGGTTCCTTGAGGACCGGGGTCACACCCTCGTCGTCACGAGCGACAAGGAAGGGGCGGACTCCGCCCTGGACCGCGAGCTACCCGACGCCGACGTGGTCGTCTCGCAGCCGTTCTGGCCCGCCTATCTGACCCCCGAACGCATCGCCGCCGCTCCCCGGCTCAGGCTCGCGATCACTGCGGGGATCGGGTCGGACCACGTCGACCTGCCGAGCGCCATCGCCCACGGCATGACCGTGGCCGAGGTGACGTTCAGCAACAGCATCAGCGTGTCGGAACACGCTGTGATGCAGATTCTCACCCTGGTGCACAACTACATACCGGCTCATGAGTGGGTGACCGCCAAGAAGGGCTGGAACATCGCCGACAGCGTCTCGCGCGCCTACGACCTTGAGGGCATGGACGTCGGCGTCCTCGGCTCCGGCCGAATCGGCAAGGCGGTACTGCGCCGCCTCAAGCCGTTCGACGTCACGCTGCACTACTGCGACGTGCACCGGCTGCCCAAGGAGGTCGAGGAGGAACTGGAGCTGACCTGGCATCCCGACGCCCGTTCACTGGCCTCCGCCGTCGATGTGCTCTCGATCCACACTCCGCTGCATCCACAGACGCAGAACCTCTTCGACGACGAGCTGATCGGGGCCATGAAGAGCGGTTCGTACATCGTCAACACCGCACGGGCGCTCATCGTCAACCGGGACGCCGTCGTGCGGGCCCTCGACAGCGGCCAACTGGCCGGTTACGCCGGCGACGTCTGGTACCCGCAGCCGCCACCGCCCGACCACCCCTGGCGCACCATGCCCCACGAGGCCATGACGCCGCACGTGTCCGGGTCGACCCTCTCGGCGCAGGCACGCTACGCGGCCGGTGCGCGGGAGATCCTGGAGTGCTGGCTCGACGGTCGCCCCATCCGCCCGGAGTACCTGATCGTCGAAGGCGGAAGGCTCGCCGGGACGGGAGCGAGCTCCTACACGGTCGCCGGATGACCGACACGGGCGGGTGGGTGGCGCCCGACGGACAAGAAATCAGCTGCAGTTTAAATAGAAGATCCACCACCCCGGCTGTGAGCCGATTCACCCACGATTTACTGGACGGGCACGGGCGGGACCTTTAGCGTCCGTGAATAGATTGTTTTCATTGTGTAGAGATACCGGCGCCGCGCGTAATCTCTCGTAAGAAAACCAGGCGAACGCCGGGAAGATGGATCAGTGAGCATGGACGCAGTATGGGTCCGGGGCGTAACCGGCATTCAGATGCACCACGTGACCGACCTTCAGGATGCCGGCAGGTTTTTGGGCAATGCAGCGATGGCGCTGCGGGCCGCGCACGTAAGGACCGGCGCCGACCGGTACTCCGGCATCGCCGCCGAACTCAGGGCTCTGGTGGAGCGAGTGCGTGAGCTGGAGGACGAGGCGCGGTCGAGCATGCACGCACTGCACTCCGCCGACCCCGAGCGGTTCATCCGCTGCCGGGACGGCCACGAGCCGTGGCCCGGCGAGATCCCCGCAGGATTCATCCCGCGCCACACCTGCAAGGACGAGTGCCTCTACCACGACCGCGAGGTCCTCGACGCCATCATGCAGTGCACGTGCGGCCGACCGCCCTGCCGGGCCTGCGAGATCGGCGGGAAGCTCTGACGAGCCCCTGGGCTCCCGTGGCCGAGCCGGATCGAAACACCATCTGACCACGTACGGTCACGCATTCCACCCGCGGTGATCTCGCGGTGATCCGGATCGACCGTCGTTCGCCGGAATGCCGACGCCGGCGACGCTCCCGTGTGGCCCGGGACGGGGGGCGCCGCCGGCGGTGTGCCGCCGGTGCGTGCTCTCGCGCTCGGCCGCCGTGGCCTGCGCGCGATGTCGTACCGGGCACGGAATGGTTGCGGCACGGCCTTCCCGCCACGACGGCCCCGGGGCTGCGGGAGCATGACGGCCATGAGCAGAGACCGCTACGTCGACTTCCTGCGCGCGTGGGCGATCGTGCTGGTGGTGCTCGGCCACTGGCTGATCACCGCCCTGGTCCGGGAGCCCGGCGGACAGATCACCGCCCCGGAGCTGCTGGCGGTCGTTCCCTGGACCCAGTGGCTGACCCTCGCGTTCCAGATCATGCCGCTGTTCTTCCTGGCCGGGGGCCATGCCGCGGGCGGTTCCTGGTCCCGCGCCCGAGCGGCCGGGGGTACGCCCGCGGGATGGCTGGGGCGGCGGGCGCTGCGGCTGCTTCTTCCGGTGGCCGTCTACAGCGGTGCGGTGTTTCTCGCCGTCGGTGTCTGTTCGGCGGCCGGTGTGGACCCGGACACGCTGGCGCTGGTGGGCTGGGCGATGGCGATGCAGTTCTGGTTCCTTCCGGTGTATCTGCTGCTCAGCGCCCTGACGCCGGCGCTGTACGCGGCGCACCGGCGCTGGGGGCCGCGCGTCCCGCTCGCGATGGGGACGGTCGCCGTGGCGGCCGACGCGCTCGTGGTGACGGTGCACGCTCCCTATGTGGGGCTGCTCGACTACGTGCTCGTGTGGGGTGTCGCCTACCAGTTGGGGTTCTGCTGGCGGGACGGTCTGCTGACCGGCCGTCGGCTCGTGCCGCTCGCGATGGCGGCGGGCGGCGGGCTGGCGTTCGCCGCGCTGGTGGCCCTCGGGCCGTTCCCGGTCAGTCTGATCCTGGTGACCGGGCAGAGCCCCAGCAACACCGATCCGCCGTCGGCCGCGATGCTGGCGTGGGTGGTCGCGCAGGTCGGCCTGAGCCTCCTCGCCGCGCCGCCGCTGCGGCGGCTGCTGGACCGCGAGCGGCTGTGGCGCGTGGTTCGCCCCGTGGGCGCGGCCAGCATGACTCTGTATCTGTGGCACATGCTGCCGGTGCTGGCCGTCGCCGCCGCGTTCTACCTGACCGGCCTCGCGCCCGAGCCGACGCTCGGGTCCGTGGCGTGGTGGGGGCTGCGCGTGCCGTGGCTGCTGGTGCTGGGCGCGGTGCTGGTCTGCGTCGTGTCCGCGCTGAGGCCGCTGGAACGCGGGCTGGGTGTGCTGTACGCGCGGACCGTGCCGGACGCCGGCCTGCGCCGTGCCTGGCCGCTGTGGCTCGGGCTGGCCATGAACGTCGCCGCTCTGGGCCGCCTGGCCGTGCAGGGCTTCGCGCCGGACGGCCGGCTCCCCGTGCTGCCCGCGGCGGGCGTGCTGCTGGGTACGGCGCTAGTGATGCTTCCGCGGTGGTCGGCGGCAGGCCGGCTCGGACAGCCCGAGGCCACTCGGACCGCGGACCGGGTGTGAGGCTGTGCTAGCCTTGTCATGTTGCAGTTGTGGTACCCATGAACCTATGTGCACCTGACGGGAAATGTCTCTCCTGCAGGTGCATTAGTTGTTTTACCGGCATCTCCGGATGGGGCCTCTGCCTACAGAAGGAGAAGGTCATGGCACAGGGAACCGTGAAGTGGTTCAACGCCGAAAAGGGTTTCGGCTTCATCCAGCAGGACGGCGGCGGCCCGGACGTCTTCGCCCACTACTCGAACATCGCGACCCAGGGCTTCCGTGAGCTCCAGGAGGGCCAGCGGGTCTCCTTCGACGTCACGCAGGGCCAGAAGGGCCCGCAGGCGGAGAACATCGTCCCCGCCTGATCGCCGGACGCGTATTCCACTCACCGGGGTCCGTACCGTCAAGGTGCGGACCCCGGTTTGTGCTGTTCCCAGGAAGGCAGAGCACCGCATGCCCCGCAGGCCCCAGAAGCCGAACCGGCGAACCTCGCCGCCCCGGCAGTCCCCGTCGTCCGCGTCGTCACCGCGTGAGTTCCGGGTGCCGGAGAGCACGACACCCGCACTTCCCGCCGTCGAGGACTTCGCCGCTCTGGACATGCCCGCGGCGCTGCTGAAGACCCTGACCGCGCAGGGTGTGACCACCCCGTTCCCGATCCAGGCCGCCACGCTGCCCAACTCGCTGGCAGGCCGTGACCTGCTGGGACGGGGACGCACCGGCTCCGGCAAGACCCTCGCGTTCGGGCTGGCGCTCCTGGCCCGCACGGCCGGACTGCGCGCGGCGCCCAGAGCGCCCCTCGCTCTCGTGCTGGTGCCCACCCGGGAACTCGCCCAGCAGGTGACGGACGCGCTGACCCCCTACGCGACGGCGGTGAACCTCCGGCTGGCCACCGTGGTCGGCGGGCTGTCGATCACCAAGCAGGCCGCCACCCTCCGGCGCGGCGCCGAGGTGGTCGTGGCGAGTCCCGGCAGACTCAACGACCTGGTGGAACGCGGGGACTGCGTACTCGGCGACGTGCGCATCACGGTGCTGGACGAGGCCGACCAGATGACCGACATGGGCTTCCTGCCGCAGATCACCAAGCTGCTGCAGCAGGTACGGCCCGACGGACAGCACCTGCTCTTCTCGGCCACCCTCGACGGCAACATCGACCGCCTGGTGCAGCGGTTTCTGACCGATCCCGTGGTGCACTCCGTGGACCCGTCCGCAGGGGCGGTCACCACCATGGAGCACCACGTGCTGCACGTCCAGGACGAGACCGACAAGAAGGCCGTCACCACGCGCATCGCGGCCCGTGACGGCCGGGTCATCCTCTTCCTCGACACCAAGAGGTCCGCCGACCGGCTCGCCAAGCGGCTCCTGGCCGTCGGTGTGCGCGCGGCGGCACTGCACGGCGGCCGCTCCCAGCCGCAGCGCAACCGCACCCTGGAGCAGTTCAAGAACGGCCAGGTCACCGCCCTCGTGGCGACGAACGTCGCGGCCCGGGGCATACACATCGACGACCTCGACCTCGTCGTGAACGTCGATCCCCCCACCGACCACAAGGACTACCTCCACCGGGGCGGCCGCACGGCCCGTGCCGGCGGCTCCGGCAGCGTGGTCACGCTGGTCCTGCCCGAGCAGAAGCGGGACATCACCCGGCTCATGTCGGACGCGGGCATCCGCCCCCGATCGGCCCGCATCACGTCGAGCGACGCGGAGCTGGCCACCATCACCGGGGCCCGCGAGCCCTCCGGTGAGCCCGTCGTCATCGAGGTGGCCCAGCCCCAGCCGGCCCCGTCGAAGGCGTCCCGCCCGGACCGGAAGGCCGGTGCCGAAGGCGGCGGGCGGTCCGGCCGGCGACGCCGGGGCGGCGGCGGCTCCGGAGCGGCGACAGGCGCTGCCACCGGGACGGGTGGCCGGGGTTCGGGCCGCAGGGCCGCCACCGGGGCGGCAGCGGCCGAGGGCACGTCCGCGACCGGCGGGCGCGGCTCCGCCCTCCGCAAGGGAACCGCCGGGGCCACGGGCGCGCCGAGCGGCCGTGACTCCGGCCGCCGGACCGCCTCCGGTACGACCACCGGCACCGCGTCCGGCCGTGGTTCCGACCGCCGAGCCGCGTCCGGTACGACCGCCGGCACCGCGTCCGGCAAGGATGACTGGGGCTCCCGTCGGCGCACGCCGTCCGGCGGGGCCGCCGGCAGCGCCACCAGCTCCGGCCGCCGAGGAGGCCGCCGCCCCACGGCCACCTGAGCGCTCCGCTGGAAGTGCCGCGACACGCCGCCTGCCGACCGCGGCGCCGTCGTGGCTGGTCGCGCAGTTCCCCGCGCCCCTTCAGGGCGCGATGCGCGCCCCGTCAGGGGCGCGGGGAACTGCGCGACCAGCCCCCACCGGCCCGCACCCGGAATCCGGCCCCACCCGGCCCCACCCGGCGCCACGCGCCGCTACGCGGCGAACGGCCCCGGGATCTCCCCCGACCCGCGCCGGATCAGCCGCGTCGGCATGACCACCGTGCGCGGCGGTGAGACGTCCCCGTGGATCCGGGCGAAGAGCAGGTGTGCCGCGCTGGTCGCGAGGGCCACCGGGTCCTGGGCGATCACCGTGACGGGCGGCGTCAGCCGGGCGGCGAGCGCGAAGTCGTCGAAGGCGACGAAGGCGAGGTCGCCGGGGGCCGCGGTCAGGGCGCCGAAGGCGAGCAGTTCGTTGCCGGCGAGAAGCGCCGTCGGGGGGTCGTGCAGTGCCAGCATCCCGGTGACGGCCGCGGCCGCCTCCGGCCCGGTGCGCACACCGTCCCTGACCAGCGCCGGGTCGGCGGCGATGCCCGCGGACTCCAGCGCCGCCAGATAGCCCCGCCGCCGTTCGCCGAACGTCCAGATCCTCGGCGTGTCGCCGATGTAGCCGATCCTGCGGTGCCCGTGTGCCACCACGTGGGCCACCGCCTCCCGCACCGCCCCGAAGTTGTCGACCACCACGGCGTCCACGTCCAGGCCGGGGGCCGCCCGGTCCACGCAGACGATTTTCGTGCCCTGCGCCTGGGCGGGGCGCAGGAAGCGGTGGCTGCCGGCGGCCGGGGTGAGGATCAGGCCGTCGACGCGGCGGGCGGTGAACGCGGCGATCACCTCGCGTTCGCGGCGCAGGTCGGCGCGGCTGGACCCGATGAGCATGATGCTGCCGCGCTGCCGGGCGACGTCCTCGGCGGCGGAGGCGACCGCGGCCATGAAGGGATCGGTCACGTCGTCGACCAACAGGCCGATGATCTGGCTCAGTTCATGGGTGCGGCGCAACTGGCGTGCCACGTCGTCGCGTTGGTAGCCGAGCTTGCGGACCGCGGCCTCCACCCGCGCGGCGGTCCCCGGGGCGACGGCCGAATCGCCGTTGACGACCCGGGACACCGTCATCGTGCTCACGCCCGCTTCCGCGGCAACGTCCTTCATGGTCGGCCGGGTGGCTGCCACGCCACGTCCTCCAGCTGCGTCACGTTTGAGCGTCGACTCGTTAACGTTACCAACTCGCACGCGTATCAACGGCCCTGCGAACAACGGGAGATGAGGGCGCGACCAGGGCCCTCGGCGACCGGCTGCACCACCCTTGACACCCCGCTGTGAGGGCCCCAAGAATCAGCCAAGCTGTTAACGATACCAACCAGAAGGCACAACATGGCCTCTGCAAGGGAACCACTGCTCACCGCACATGGAGTGGTCAAACGTTTCGGCCACGTCCAGGCGCTCTCGGGCGCCGATTTCACGGCATACCCCGGCGAGGTCGTCGCCCTCATCGGTGACAACGGCGCCGGCAAGTCCACTCTGGTGAACGTCCTGTCGGGCGTGCTCGCCCCCGACTCCGGTGAAGTCCGCCTGGACGGTGCGCCGGTGCGGTTCTCCGGTCCGATGGACGCGCAGCGGCGCGGCGTGGAGACGGTGTACCAGGACCTGTCGCTCGCGCCCGACCTCGACGCGGCGGCCAACCTCTACCTCGGCCGGGAGATCGTGCGCGGGGGCCTGCTCGGTCGCCTCGGCGTCCTCGACCGGCCCGCGATGCGCCGGGAGGCGGTCCGGGCCTTCGCCGAACTCGGCGTTCAGCTCAAGGACGTGACGGCCGCTGTGACAACGTTGTCCGGCGGGCAGCGGCAGTCCGTCGCGGTGGCCCGTGCCGTCGCCTTCGCCCACAAGGTCATCTTCATGGACGAGCCGACCGCCGCGCTGGGCGTCGTCCAGCGCGCCCGGGTCCTGGAGACCGTCCGCAGGGTCGCCGACCGGGGCATCTGCGTGGTGCTGATCAGCCACAACATGCCCGAGGTGCTGTCGGTCGCGGACCGGGTGGAGGTGCTGCGGCTGGGCCGGCGCGTCGCGTCGTACACCGCCGCCGACACGACGATCGAGGAGCTGGTCGGGGCCATGACCGGCTCGCTGGACGGGCCGAACGGCACCGGGGAAGCGGAGGGCGCACGATGACGGCGCAGAGCGAGAAGGCCCCGGCGGCCGTGGGCGGCCGGGCCGCGGTGCCGGACTGGGTGCGCCGTGCGGCAACCCTCAACGAACTGTGGACCTTTGTCATCCTGGTGGCGCTGGTCCTGTTCTTCACCATCGCGGCGCCGGGCAAGTTCTTCACCACGTACGACATCACCCAGATCGCCGTGAACGCGGCCATCTACCTGGTGCTCGGCGTCGGCATGACCTTCGTGATCATCACGGCGGGCATCGATCTGTCGATCGGCTCGGTGCTGGTGCTGGCCGCGGTGGCGGCGGGTGAGTACAACATCCATCACGGCGGGGCGACTTCGGGCTGGGGCACGGTGGCGTTCTGTGTCGTCATCGCGCTGGCGGTGGGCACGGCGTGGGGCGCGTTGCAGGGTGCAGTGGTGGCGACCGGCAAGGTGCCGCCGCTGATCGTGACGCTGGGCGGGCTCGGCGCGGCGCTGGGCATCGCCGAACTCGCCACCGGCGGCCAGGACCCGGCCGGGGCGGCCTCCACGCATCTGCAGAACAGCCTCGGTTTCGGCAAGGTGCTCGGTATCCCCTGGATGGTGATCCTGGCGGCCGTGGTGACCGCGGTCTTCGGCGCGGTGCTGGCCGGTACCCGGTTCGGCGAGCACACCCTCGCGATCGGTTCGAACCCCACTGCCGTACGGCGGGCGGGTATTCCGGTGGGCCGGCAACTGGTCAAGGTCTACGGCCTGATGGGGCTGCTGGCCGGGCTCGGCGCGGTGATGTGGCTGTCCTCGTACGGCACGACGTCGATCGCCGGGCACTCCACCGACAACCTCAAGGTGATCACCGCGGTGGTTCTCGGCGGTACCAGCCTGTTCGGCGGGCGGGGTTCGGTGCTGGGCACGGTGATCGGTGTGTTCATCCCGGCGGTGCTGACCACCGGGCTGATCGTGATCGGCGTCCAGCAGTACTGGCAGGACGTGGCGGTGGGCGTGGTGCTGGTCGTGGCCGTCTACATCGACCAGCTGCGCAGGAAGACCAGGGAACGCGCATGACCGGACGGCTCGTGACGGGACGGCTCGTGACGGGATCGCCCGTGACTACTGAATCGCTCGTGACTAGGGAGGACTCCGTGATGAGGAGCATTCGCAGCAGGCGCCGGTTGCTGGTCGCGGTGGGCACGGTTCTGGCCCTCGGCGCGGGGGCCTCGGCGTGCGGTTCGTCGGACGACGGTGGCGGCTCGGGGGGTTCGGGCAGCGCCAAGGGCAAGAAGGTCCGGCTGATCACCGGGGTGAAGAGCGACCCCTTCTACATCACCATGACCTGTGCCGCGCAGGAGGAGGCCAAGGCCAAGGGGATGGACTTCACGGCCGACGGTTCCGCGCAGTGGGACGTGTCCGTGCAGCGGCCGCTGCTCGACTCGACGGCTGCGTCCCGGCCCGACGGGCTGCTGATCTCGCCGGTCGACACCAGCGCGCTGACGCCCTCGCTCAAGCAGATCCAGTCGGCCGGCACCAAGGTGGCGCTGGTGGACACGACGGTGACCGACACCTCGATCGGCATCACCCGTATCTCGTCGGACAACGAGAAGGGTGGCCGGGTCGCCGCCGACGCGCTGGCCAAGCTGATGAACGAGAAGGGCTCGGTCATCGTCATCAGCGTCAAGCCCGGCGTGTCGACGACCGACGCGCGGATCAAGGGCTTCACCGAGGAGATGGCGAAGTACCCGAACATCAAGGTGCTGCCCACGCTCTACGACAACGACCTGCCGGCCACCGCGGCCTCCCAGATCCAGTCGACACTCGCCGCCCACCCGGACCTCGGCGGGGTGTTCGCGGGCAACACCAACACCGGTCAGGGCATCGCCACCGGGCTGAAGCAGGCCGGCAAGGAGGGTGCGGTGAAGGTGGCGGCGTTCGACGCCGAGCCGGACGAGATCGCCTCGCTGAAGTCGGGCACCCTCCAGGTGCTGGTCGCCCAGGACCCGGCGGCGATCGGCCGGCAGGCGGTGGACCAGCTCGCCAACGCCTTCGAGGGCAAGTCGGTCAGCAAGTCGATCGGCACCAACATGGTGGCGATCACCAAGGACAACATGAACGACCCGTCGGTCACCAAGTACTTCTACCAGTCGCAGTGCTGAACGCAGTTCCGGAAGACGGAATCTGACGAGCGATCAGAGACTGGTCCGACGTACAGTCAGCGGCCGGGCGGACCCACCCTCCTGGGTCCGCCCGGCCGCCGGTCGTACGGGCGGGTCAGCTCGACGAGCAGGACTCGCCGTTCAGCGTGAAGGCGTACGGCGCCGAGTTCTGACCGCTCCAGGTACCGAGGAAACCGAAGGACAGGGTGCCGTTCGCGGCCACCGACTGGTTGTAGTTCGCGGCGTCGGCGGTGACCACGCCGCCGTTCTGGCTGACGGTCGCGTCCCACATCTGGGTGACCTTCTGGCCGTCCCGGAAGGACCACTGGACCCGCCAGCCGGACAGGGCCTGGGTGGTGGTGACGGTGACGGTGGACTGGAAGCCGTCGGTCCACTGGTTGACCAGATCGTAGGAGACCTGGCAGTCGGGCGCCGCCGCGGAGGGGGTGGGAGTGGCGGAGGCGGTGGCGTGGTGGCCGCCGGTGCTCGCCGTGGCCGAGGAGGTGCCCTGGGGCTCCGGGTCGGGGTTCTTGTGACCCGCACTGCCGGCGGCGGTGGCCGAGGCCGAGGGAACGGCGGAGGCGGTGTGCGTGGGGGTCGGGTCGGCCGACGGGACGACGGAGCCGGGGTCGGCGACCGGCTGCCGGTCGTCCTGGGAGGCGGAGGCAGCGTCGTCGCCGGAGCCGCCGCCCATCGGCATCATCGACACGCCGAGCGCCACCAGCGAGATCATCACCGCCGCGCCGAGCAGACCGTGCCGCAGCACCTTGCCCCGGCCGCTGCCCTCCTTGGGGTCGCCGCCGTCGTGGTCAGCGGTGACCGGACGGCCCGCGCCGAGCCGTACCTCGGCGGCGCGGCGGCGGCGCTCCAGGTAGGCGAGGCCGCCCCAGCCGATGACCCCGCCGGCGAGTGCCGCGGGCAGTCCGCCGCCGTGCAGCCGCAGACAGGCGGCGGCCTCGGCGCACTGCACGCAGGTGGCGAGGTGCCGGGAGAGGTCCTCGGGCGTGTCGGCGGAGGAGGACCGGGTGACCGCGTCGAGGAGCCGGGCGTAGCTGCGGCACTCGGCGGCCATCGGCGTGTCGAGGTGGGCGCGGTGGCAGCGGTCGCGGAAGAGTACGCGCACCTGCTCCAGCTCTTGGGCGACGACGACCGGGTCGAGACCGAGCCGGCGTGCCACGGAGGACAGCGGCAACGCCTCCACCTCGGCCAGCCACAGCAGTTCGGCGTCCGCCTCCTGCATGTCCCTGAGGCCGCGCAGCGCGACGGGCCGCTGCAAGGGCAGACCCGTGTAGCGGGCGGCCTTCTCGGAGTTGAGCCACAGCCGCAGGTCCGGGTCGAGCTGGTGCCCGAGCCCTTCGGCCTCCCAGGCGGCCGCCGTGTTGCGCACGGCGGTGAGCAGCAAGGGGATCATCGGCAGCCGGGCGGCGCGCCGTCCGGAGCTGCGGACCGGAGCGAAGTCCGCTTCACGGGCTTCACGCATACCGAGCGTGAAGGCCTCGGTGGCCAGTTGATTGGCCGTCAGAGAGCCGGACGTGCACAGGTCGGCGTAGGAGAGCACCGCGTCCCAGCATTCGGAGAACAGCGCTGCCTCGGCGGCGTCCTGAGGGGTCGGCAGGTCGGGCATGGGTCTCCTGCATCCAAAGCGAGGTCAACTCACCGTATCGGCAACGGAGTTGGGGGGAACCTCGCGGCGGGCCCGAGTTTTTCACGTCTCCTGCACAACTGACAAGCGGCATATTCAAAACCGGCTACCGGTGGTCGTGCCACGGATTTCCCCGTCGCCCATACCACCGGTCCCCGGTGTCACGTCAACCGCTGCGCCCAGCTGTCCGGCCGCTCCCCGGCCGCCACCCGCCCCCGCGCGTCGAGCGCCCGCACCGGGTACGCGGACCGCGCGCGGGGATCGCGGTCACCGTACCGGACAGACGCTGACGGCCGAAGCGGGCACCTCGCCGTGGATCGTAGCCCGGCCGGAGAACGCGTTCGTTTCCACCGTGGTCCACAACTCCGCCCCCTAGTACGGACAGCGACCGCGTTTCGACTCACCGTTCTCGTCAGTCACTTGCGGCGGGCCGCCGGGAGTCACACCTTCGTCGGCTCCTCCGCCGGCAGGCTGTCCATGAAGGAGCTGACGGAGAAGACGGCACGGCCGGGTCCGGGCTCGCCGTAACCGGGCGGGGAGGAGAGGCCGAAGTCCTCCATCGTCTGACGGTAGGCCTGCAGCAGCCGGATGTGGTACTCCAGCGGGGCGCCCTGCGGGTTGGCCTTGCCGAGCGGGGTGGTCGGCTCCGGGCACCAGGTGGTGAAGCGGGGCGTGATGCCGTGCGACATGAAGAAGCGCAGCCCCTCGGTGGTCGACGCGATCGCCTCGTCGACCGTCTTGAAGCCGAACGGCTCGGCCATCTCCACACCGGCCACGAAGTTGGGGATCACGTTCCGCGCGCCGAAGATCTCGGCCGAGTCCAGGATCCGCTTGTGCCACTCGTCCCGGCCGACGTACCGCTCCTTGCCCGGGCAGTACATCTTGAAGAGGTACTCGTCCCACACCTCGAAGTTGGGGTGGTAGATCTGTACGCCGTAGTCCTTGAACCGCTGCACGTCGTCCCGCGGCAGCGCCTGCGCGACGACCTTGCCGATCCAGCGCCCCGGGAACCGCTCCTCGATGGCCTTGGCGTAGTGCCCGTAGAAGTCGGCCTCGTCCCGCCCGGCGACGGTCTTGGTGATCGCTCCGCCGGTCAACGTGTAGGCGGTGGACGCCTTCGCCGTGTCGTAGCGGTCGATGATCTCCAGGGCTTCGAGGACCTCCTCGACGTCCTTCACGCCCGTGTACGGGCGCCCGGCCGCCTTGTGCTGGCGCCAGTTGTGGTTGATGTCGCAGTACTGGCACTCCTCCTTGGCGCCGAAGTACTGGCAGACCCGGAAGACGGTGAGGTAGATCAGATAGCCCCACTGGATGGTCGGGGCGACCTCCATCACGGACTTCCCGCTGGCGAGCTTGTGCCGGTAGTACTCCGGCATCGGCGGCACCCCGACGTCGGCGATCCGCTTCCCGTCGAGGTAGAGCCCGAGCATGCCCTCCTCGTCCGCGGCCACGCGGTACGGCGAGGCCGGGTTCACCCGCACGGACACCACGGTCCGGCGCAGGTCGTACGGCCCGCCGGTGAGGATGATCTCCTCCGGGGGCCGGCGCAGCGCGGCCTCGCCCAGCTCGGGCAGGGTGCCGTGGTCGAAGGAGAAGATGAAGTACGACTTCGGCTTGACCTCGCCGCTCTCGTTGTCGCTCAGCGCGGACGGATCGAAGGCCAGACCGCCCCGGAGCAGGTCCTCCTTGAAGACGGCTTCCCGTGGTACGTGCGGGAACCTCTCCATCAGATCTTCGACCAGCGCGGTACGGCTGCCCATCCGTTTCTCCTCCCGGCTCAGGCGTTCGACTCCTCACGTTATGCCCATGCTCGGGCGTCAGCCGTGCCGGGTCCCCTCACGGCGCGCAATATGCCCCGGTACGGGGGTGTTGGGGGGCAGTGCGGGATCCGTCACCGGTGTCCCCCAGGCCGAGGTCAGCGGCAGGACGCCGGCCCACAGCCCCAGCTCCGCGTCCGGTCCGTCACCGTCGTCCGGCGCTCCGGTACGGATCTTCACGGAGGCCTCCTCCAGGGAGAGGGCGAGGAGGGTGGTGGCAGCCAGCTCCCTGCGGTTCGGGCGGCGGGCGTACGACCACTGGCCGGGGGCCGCGTGTTCGGAGAGAAGGCGCAGGCCTGCCAGCTTCTCCTCGGGGTCGGTCACCTTGCGGGCGATGCCGTGGACCACCGCGCTGCGGTAGTTGACGCCGTGCTCGAAGACGGACCGCGCCAGCACCAGGCCGTCGACATGCGTCACGGTGACACACACCGGGGTACCGCCGGCGAGACTGCGGCTGGCGACCGAGCCGTGCAGGTAGAGCTGCCGCTCGTCCCGCCCGTACACCGTCGGCACGACCAGCGGGCGCCCCTCGACCACCACCCCCAGATGGCAGACGAACCCGGCGTCGAGAATCGCCTCCAGCTCGGCCCGGTCGAGACTGCCCTGCTCGCGCAGCCGGCGATGGCGGGTGCGGTCGGTCACGGGAAGGCGTGGGGACAGCGATTCAGCGGCCATACCCGCACGCTACCGATACCGCAGTGAAATGACCACAGCATTGCCGATTGCAGCAACCGGCAGCATGCCATACAACGAAATCCGCAGACTTCTCCGGTCGCTCAGCCGCCGGCGGCCCGCCGTGTCGACTCCCGCAGCACCACATGCGTCCCGAGCACCAGATGCTGCCCGTCCGGGAGCTCGTCGCGGTGCAGGGCGAGGCGGACGGCGGCGCGGCCCAGTTCCTCCTGGGGCACGTGGACCGTGGTGAGCGTCGGGTAGACGTCCCGGGCGACCGGGATGTCGTCGTAGCCGGCCACCGCGATGTCGTCGGGTATGCGGCGGCCGGACTCCCGTAGCGCCTGGATCACGCCCGTGGCGATCATGTCGGTGGCCGCGAAGACCGCCGTGAACTCCCGCCCGGAGGTGAGGAGTTCACGGGTCGCCTGGTAGCCGTAGGAGCGGGAGAAGACGCCGTCGAGGATCAGGTCCGGGTCGGGGGCGAGGCCGAGGAGTTCATGGGCCCGGGTGAAGCCGGCGATGCGCTGGGCGCTGGTGGACAGGCCGGGGACCCGGCCCAGGTAGGCGATGCGCCGGTGGCCGCCGGCGAGGAGGTGGGTGGTGAGGGCGAAGGCGCCGCCCTCGTTGTCGTAGTCGACGACCGTGGCCGGGACGCCGGGGCCGAGCGGCGGGCGGCCGACGAGGACCAGCCGGGAGCCGGACCGGTCCAGGGCGTGCGCGAAGTGGGTCATGCGGTCGTGGTAGGCCTTGTCCTGAAGGGCGCCGCCCACCACGATCACCGCGTCGGCCCGCTGCTCCCGCATGGTCTCCACGACGGCGAGGATGCGCCGCGGGTCGCCGTGCGTGGTGCAGAGCATGCACAGCCGGCCCTCCGCCGAGGCCTGCTCCTCGACCCCGCGGGCGATGTGCGCGTAGAAGGGGCCGGTGACGTCGTCCACGACGAAGGCGACCGTCTTGTTGGTGGCACCGCCGAGCGCGCGGGCGTGCGCGTTGACCACGTAGTCCAGCTCGCGCATCGCCTTGAGGACCTTGGCGCGGGTGGCGGCGGCGACCGGGTAGGTGCCTCCCAGGACCCGGGAGACGGTCGACGCGGAGACCCCGGCCCGCGCGGCCACGTCCCGTACCGTCGAGGCGTCCCCGTTCAGCGCCGGCTGCGTCCTCTTCGCCACCGCTCGGCTCCCCTTCGTCATGTGTTCAGGTCACCCTACGAGACGGCCGGAGGCACCCGGCGGACGGCCCGTCACGCGGCCCGCTCCAGGACCGAGTGGTCGATGGCGTACAGCAGGCCGTCTCCGGTCAGCAGCCGTCCGGCTTCCTCCACGACGGTGAGTCCGAGCCTCGCCACCTCGTTGCCCTGCGAGCCGGCCAGGTGCGGGGTGAGGAAGGCGCCCGGGAGGTCGAAGAGGGGGGAGTCGGGGGGCAGCGGCTCGGGGTCGGTCACGTCGAGGATCGCGGTCAGGCGGCCGGCGCGCAGCTCCTCGATCAGGGCGTCGTGGTCGAGCAGGGAGCCGCGCGCGGTGTTGATCAGTACCGAGCCGGCCGGCATCAGGGCGAGTTCGCGGGCACCGAGGAGATGCCGGGTCTCCGGGGTCTGCGGGGCGTGCACGGTGACGATGTCCGAGGTGCGCAGCAGCTCGTCGAGCGGCAGCAGGGGGACGCCGAGCCGGGCGGCCTCCGCCTCGTCCACGTAGGGGTCGGCGAGGGCGGCCGACAGGTCGTACGGGCGCAGGAGTTCGAGGAGCCGGCGGCCGATGCGGGAGGCACCGACGATGCCCACCCGGCGGTGGAAGTTGCCGATGCCGGGGACGATGTCGCCGTACGGGAAGGCGCGGCGGGTGCGCAGCAGGTCGCGGAAGGCGAAGACGTCCTTCCCGGCGAGCAGGATCATCGCGAGGGTGTACTCGGCGACCGGCAGCGCGTTGGCGGCGGCGGCCGAGGAGACGGCGATGCCGCGCCGCCACACCTCGGGCGTGGTGAAGCCCTTGACCGAACCGGCCGCGTGCAGCACCGCCCGCAGTTTCGGCGCCGCGTCCAGGGCGGCCGCGTCCAGGACCGGGCAGCCCCAGCCGGTGACCAGGACCTCGGTGCGGGCGAGCGTCTCCCGTACCCGGGGATCGGTGAAGTCGTGCGCCACCAGAGTGGGATCGATTTCTACGTACTCGCACAGTCGCGCGAGCACCTCCGGCGGAAAGATGTGCGGCACGTTCTGGGCCGTCATGGCGAACAGTGCCTGGGGACGCTCGGGCAAGGAAGTGACCTTCCGGCTCGGTGACGCGCGGATAGCAACCGGTCTCTACCGTAGGTCTCGGCGAATGAGAGGGTCAATGGACAGGCACTCCCCGGAGGGGACGGACACTGCCCTGAGAACGACGGCACTCCCCCCGGCGAACGAACAGAAATGGGACGGCAGAGATGACGGATCCGGCGCAGACGGTCACCAACTGGGCGCGCAACATCACCTACACCGCCAAGGAGTTCCACCGCCCGGACTCCCTCGACGAGCTCCGGTCGCTGGTGGCCGGCAGCGCGCGGGTACGGGTGCTGGGCAGCGGGCACTCCTTCAACCGCATCGCCGACCCGGGCCCGGAGGGCGTCCTGGTCTCGGTCGCCGGGCTGCCGCCGGCCGTCGAGGTGGACACGGCGGCCCGTACGGTCCGGGTCGCGGGCGGGGTGCGCTACGCCGAACTGGCCCGCGCGGTGCATGCGCGGGGCCTCGCGCTGCCCAACATGGCCTCGCTGCCGCACATCTCGGTGGCCGGCTCGGTCGCCACCGGCACCCATGGCTCGGGCGTGGCCAACGGGTCGCTCGCGGCACCCGTACGGGAGGTGGAGCTGGTCCTCGCCGACGGCTCGACGGCCACCATCGCGCGAGGCGACGCCCGCTTCGAGGGTGCGGTGACCTCGCTGGGTGCGCTGGGGGCCGTCACCGCGCTCACCCTGAACCTGGAGGCGGCATATGACATGGCGCAGACTGTATACACCGAACTGCCCCTGGACGGCCTGGACTTCGCGGCAGTGTCCGGGGCCGCCTACAGCGTGAGCCTGTTCACCGACTGGCGGGAGCCGGGCTTCCGGCAGGTGTGGGTGAAGCGGCGCACCGACCGGCCGGCCGTGGACTTCGGGTGGGCCGCGCCCGCGACCGAGGCGATGCACCCGGTGCCGGGCATGCCGGCGGGCAACTGCACCCAGCAGTTCGGGGTGCCGGGGCCCTGGCACGAGCGGCTGCCGCACTTCCGGGCGGAGTTCACGCCGAGCAGCGGGGACGAGCTCCAGTCGGAGTACCTGCTGCCGAGGGCGGCGGCCGTGGATGCGCTGCACGCCGTCGACGGGATCCGGCAGACGGTCTCGCCCGTCCTTCAGACCTGCGAGGTGCGGACGATCGCCGCCGATCCGCAGTGGCTCAGCCCCGCCCACGGCCGCGACTCCGTCGCCCTGCACTTCACCTGGGTGGACGACCTGACGACGGTGCTGCCCGTGGTGCGCCGGCTGGAGGAGGCGCTGGCGCCGTTCGACCCGCGGCCGCACTGGGGCAAGGTGCACGCCGTGCCCGGCGAGGTGCTGCGCGGCCGCTACCCGCGGCTCGCCGACTTCCGGGCCCTGGCCCGGGACCTCGACCCCGACGGGAAGTTCACGAACCCCTTCGTGGCAGAAGTCCTGCACGGCTGACCGCGACCGACCACGGCCGACCACGGCCGACCACGACTGGCGGACTTAATCCAACCCTTAATGTAATGGCTTGTCGAAAGCGCTTCCCAGGCCATAGCCTTGCGCCGTGTGAAGCACACATCACGTGACATCCGCACCGCCAACCGCTACGAGGTGCTGCGGCACATCATCGCCGAGTCTCCCACCTCCCGACAGGAGCTGGCGGCCGTCACCGGGCTGAGCCTGGCCACGGTCGCCACCCTCGTCGGGGAGCTGCTGGAGCTGAGGATGATCACGGAGGTCGGCTTCGAGGACTCCGCGGGCGGCCGTCCGCGCGGACTCGTCGCGGTCAACCCGTCGGGGGGCGCGCTGATCGGCGTCGACATCGCGGAGACCTACGTCCGCGTCGAGCTGTTCGACCTCGCCCTGAACGTGCTGGCCCGCGCCGAGGAGGACGTGCGCCCCGGCGAGAACCGGCCGGAGCAGGTGGTCGGGCAGGTGGCCGCGGCGGTCGGCGCGGTGGTGGCGCAGGCCGGGATCGAGGGCGCGCGGGTGCTGGGCGTCGGGGTGAGCGTGCCGGGGCAGGTGGACCGGGCCACCGGCATCGCCGAGTACGCGCCCAACTGGGACTGGCACGACGTACCGTTGCTGCGCCTGCTGTCCGGACACATCGCGTATCCCCTCCACCTGGACAATCCGCTGCGGGCCTGCGCGGTGGCCGAGCAGTGGTTCGGGGCGGCGCGCGGGCGCGGGGACACCGTGGTGGTGAACCTCGGAACGGGGGTCGGCGCCGGGCTCGCGCTCGGCGGCGGACTGCACCGGGGTGTCAGCAACAGCGCCGGGGAGTGGGGTCACACGACGCTCGTCCTGGACGGCCGGCTGTGCCACTGCGGCAACCACGGCTGCGTCGAGACGTACGTCGGCGCCCCCGGCATCATGCTGAATCTGCGGGAGTTGAGCCCGCAGAGCCCGCTGCTGCACCCGGAGGACCAGACGGCCACCGTGGACGCGCTGGCCCGGGGCGTGGCGGACGGTGACCCCGTCGCGGTCGAGGTCGTACGGGACACGGCCCGTTACATCGGCGCCGGCATCGCCAACCTGGTGAACCTGCTCAACCCCGAACTGGTCGTGCTCAGCAGCTGGGTGGCCCGCCGGCTCGGCGAACCGCTGCTGGCGGAGGTGCGGGAGGCCGTCCGGCGGCACGCGCTCGGCCGGCCGTTCGCCGCCACCGAGATCGTCCTCTCCCCCATCCCCACCGACCCGGTCTGCCTGGGCGCGGCCACGTTCGCCCTGGAGGGCGCGCTGCGGTCGGTGGGCCTGCGCAACGGGGGCCGCACGGGCCGCACCGTGCCCGCCTCCCGGTGACCGGCCCCGCCGACCCGGCCGTCCCGCCCGTCGACGTGCTCTCCTCGCGGTGATCGAACAGTCCAAATCGCGGGTCGATTAATCCATTGCCGGGCTCCTCGGCGCTCTGCGACCGTCGTGGCGTATCCGCGGCCGGTCGGCCTCCCAAACCGACCGGCCGTATGTCGTGCACGGAACGAGGGGGTCCTCAGCGTGGCCGGAAGTATCGAGGTCCGCGGCCTGTCCCGCACCTTCCACACCACCGTCCGGCGGCCGGGTTTCGCGGGCGCCCTGCGATCCCTGGTCAATCCCGAGCGCGTGGAGAAGCACGCGGTCTCCGACATCTCCTTCGACGTCGCCCCGGGCGAACTCCTCGCCCTGCTCGGCCCGAACGGCGCGGGCAAGTCGACCACCATCAAGATACTCACCGGCATCCTCACCCCGACCTCCGGCGAGGCCCGGGTCGCGGGCGTGGTGCCGTACCGGGAGCGGGAGCGCAACGCCCGGAACATCGGTGCGGTGTTCGGGCAGCGGACCCAGCTGTGGTGGGACCTGCCGGTGCGCGAGTCGTTCGCGATTCTCCGCGACATCTACGAGGTACCGAAGGCCGAACACGCGGCGCGCCTGCGGGAGTTCGACGACCTTCTCGAACTCTCCGCCTTCTGGGACACCCGGGTACGGCACCTCTCGCTCGGCCAGCGCGTCCGCTGCGACCTGGCCGCCGCGCTGCTGCACGACCCGCCGGTCGTCTTCCTGGACGAGCCGACCATCGGCATGGACGTGGTGGTGAAGGAGCAGGTCCGCGAGTTCCTGCGGTACCAGGTGGCCGAGCGCGGCCGTACCGTCCTGCTCACCACGCACGACATGACCGAGGTCGAGCGGCTCGCGGAGCGGGTGGTGCTGGTCAACCACGGGCGGCTGGTGCTCGACGGCACCCTGGACGAGGTCCGCCGGGACTTCGGCTCCACCTGGCAGGTGCGGGCGACGCTCGCCGACCCGCACACCCCTGTGGGCCCGCTGCCGGGCATCGCGCTGGTGAGCCATGACGGGCCCCAGGTGGTGTTCGGCCCGGACGGTCCGGCCGCGCCCACCGTCCACCAGGCGCTGAAGCTGGTCATCGAGCGGTACGAGGTGACCGGTGTGGCGGTGGACGAGGCGGACCTGGAGGACGTGATGCGCGCGGCCTACGCCGAGGCCAGGGCCAAGGCCGAGGCGGCGTGATGACGACCCTGACCTACGCCTGGCGCGCCGCCCGGGTCACCCCGCTCGGCGAGCTGTACACCCCGCCCCGCATCACCGCCGCGCTGCTGCGGCTGACCGTGCAGGTGGTGCTGGTCGCGTCCCTGTGGCACGGCCTGTACGCCCAGACCGGTACGACGGCCGGGCTCTCCCGGGACCAGGCGGTCACCTTCGCCGTGCTGGCCGTACTCGCCTCCCGGCTGCGGGAGCTGGACCAGTACGCGGGCCGGGACTCGGTCGCGCAGCACATGTACTACGGCACGGTCGTCTACTGGTACCTGCGCCCGCTGTCCCCGCACCGCTACTACGCGCTGCGCGCCCTGGGCGAGCAACTCTACGGACTCGCCTGGGCGTTGGCCGGATACGCGATCTGCCTGGCGGCCGGCGTCGTGGTGCCGCCCGAGTCGGCGGCCGTGGCAGGGGTGTTCGCGCTCAGCCTGCTCCTCGGCCAGTGGGTCCTGCACTACGTCATGCTGCTCATCGACCAGTTGTGCTTCTGGACGCTGCGCAACACGGCCGCCCTGCTGATCCTGATCTTCGCGCAGAACCTGATGTCCGGGGTGTACGCCCCGCTGTGGTTCTTCCCGCACTGGTTCCTGGTCCTCAGCTCCTTCCTGCCGTTCCAGGCCACGCTCAACGTGCCGCTGTCGCTGTACGTGGGCCGCATCCCGCTCTCCGACGCGGGCTTCCAGCTCGGCGTCCAGGCCGCCTGGCTGGTGGCGCTGCGCGTCCTCACCCGGTTCCTGTGGCGGCGCGCCGCCCGTCGAGTCGTCTCCCAGGGAGGCTGAGGCCCATGAACGCCGTACGGATCATGTGGCGGGTCACGCAGCTCAACTTCCGTGCCCAGCTGGAGTACCGCACCGAGTTCCTGATGATGATCGCGATCGGGGCGGTCTGGCAGGTGTCGGTGATCGTGTTCGCGACCGTGCTGTTGACCCGGTTCGCCGGGATGGGCGGCTGGGACAGCTCGGACGTCCTGCTCATCCCGGCGACCCGGATGCTCGCCCACGGTCTGTTCGTCCTGTTCCTGGGCCGGGTGCACGGTCTGGGCCGGCACATCCAGGAGGGCAAGATCGACGCGTATCTGCTCCGCCCCCTCCCGGTCTACCGCCAGGTCCAGCTGGAGTTCTTCCCGACCAACGCGATCGGCGACCTGACGGTGGCGGTGGGCCTGATGGCGGGCGCGCTCGGCCGCAGCCACCTGGACTGGACGGCGGGGAGGATCTCGTACCTGATCGCCGCGGTCCTCGGCGGCATGCTCCTGGAAGCCGCCCTGTTCACCGTCGTCGCCTCGGCATCCCTGCGCTTCCCGGCCGCCGACTACTGGGGCCGCTGGCTGGAGGAACTCCTCGGCACCTTCGGCAGCTACCCCCTCAACGTCCTCCCGAGGGCGGTCGGCGGCTTCCTCACCTACGGCCTCCCGCTCGCCTTCGTCGCCTACTTCCCGGCGGCCGTCCTCACCGGCCACGGCCACTCCACCGGCGCCCCCTACTGGCTGGCCGCCGCCTCCCCCCTCCTGGGCCTGCTCGCCTACCTGGCCGCCCGGTGGCTGTGGCGGTGGGCGCTGGGGCACTACACGGGGGTGAACGGCTGACGTTCCGCTCGTGCGTCAGCTGTGCCGCGCGCCGCGGACCGGGGTGCACAGGCCGACGGCGGCGACGAGGGTGCAGCAGGCTCCGGCCACCGCGGCCACACGGGCGGTCCCGTACTGTTCGGCGGCCCAGGTGAGGACGGCAGCGCCGACCGGGGCGACCGAGTACTGAAGTGTCCAGTAGGCGGAGGTGACCCGGCCCAGGAGGGGCTCGGGGGTGATCTCCTGACGCAGTGACATGGAGCAGATGCCCGCCATGCCCAGACAGGCCAGGTAGACCGCGGTCAGGACGGCCACGGCGGGGACCGTGTGCGCCCGGCCGAGCCCGGCGAAGGCCAGTCCGCACACCGCGGTGGAGACGATCCAGGTGGGCCCGAAGCCCAGCCGCCGCCGGACCCGGGCGACCAGCAGCGCCCCGGCGATCGTGCCGACCGCGCCGACGGCCATCACCGTCCCCACCGTGCCGTCGTCGTGGCCGAGGTCGTGCTTGAGGTGGTAGATGACGAGGTCGGTGACACCGAGGCTGAGGAAGCTGAACACGGCGAGGAGACCGGCGAGCGAGCGCAGGACGGGGTGGCGGACCAGGTACGAGAGCCCGGTGCGCAGGTCCTGCCACAGACCCGTGTCCTTGACCGGCCGGTCGTCCGCGGCGCGCTCCCGGACCCGCACGAAGAGGAGACAGCCCGCCGAGACGGCGTAGCTGGCCGCGTCCACGGCCACCGCGTCGGCGGGCCCGGTCCGGGCGGCCACCAGGCCCGCGCCGAGCGGTCCCAGCACGCCGGCCGCGGCCGCGGTGGCGTTCAGCCGGCCGTTGGCCTCGGTGAGTCGGCCGGGCCCGACGAGTCCGCGGACGACGGTGACGTAGCCGACGGCGAAGAGCATCCCGACGGCCTCGCACAGGGGCAGGACCACATACAGGAGCCAGAGCTGCGGTCCCGCGAGCCAGACGAGCGGGACCAGCCCGTAGAGGACCATACGGACCAGGTCGCAGGCGATGAGGAGCTTGCGCCGGTCGACCCGGTCCACGACCACACCGGCGAAGACCGCCGCCAGCACCATCGCGGCGCCGCCGACGCCGGTGAGCAGACCCATCCGGGCCACCGAGCCGGTCGCCTGGAGGACCAGCAGGGGCAGCGCGATCAGGCTGAAGGAGTCGCCGAGGACGGACAGGGTCTGGGCGAGCCAGAAGAACCCGAAGTCCCGCTGTCTCCACAGCGGTTGCCCCTCCGCCGTCCGCTGCCGTGCCGCCCGCGTCACGCGCCGCGCCCCGTTCGCCACGGCTCCCCCTTCCGTCTCCCGGCACTCTATGCCGGTACCCCGGCCGGGCGCGCCGCGATAAATCGCCTGACGGGCAAAACCTAGAGACCCTAGGATCTTGGCTAGGAATCTATGATCCTGTCCAGGAACCCCAGGGGAGGCAGCACATGGCACGTGCCGGGATCACCGCCGACCGGCTGGTCGCGGCGGCGGCCGAGCTGGCCGACGAGGCCGGTTTCGAGCAGGTCTCGCTGTCCGCGCTGGCCCGCCGCTTCGGCGTGCGGGACGCGAGCCTCTACTCGCACGTCCGCAACCTCCAGGACCTGCGCCACCGGATCGCTCTGCTCGCGGGCGGCGAGATGATCGACCGGATCGCGGTCGCCGTGGCCGGGCGGTCCGGGCGGGACGCCCTGGCCGCCTACGCCGACGCCTACCGCGCGTACGCCCTCGAACGTCCCGGGCGGTACGCGGCCACTCAGATCCGGATCGACCCCGCCCTCGTCGACCCCGACAACCCCGCCATGCGCCGCACCGTGGAGATCACCTACGGCATGCTGCGCGGCTACGGTCTGGCCGAGCCCGATCTCACCGACGCCGTACGCCTGTTGCGCGCCACCTTCCACGGCTACTGCGGCCTGGAGGCATCGGGCGGCTTCAACGCGCCGCGGGACGTCCGCGCCTCCTGGGACCGGGCGGTCGACGCCCTGCACATCGCACTGGAGAACTGGCCCCGCGAGGAGACCGACCACCATGTCTGACCTGTACTACGACGTCACCGGCAGCGGCCCCGTGCTGCTCGTGCTCCCCGGCGGAGCGGGGCACCCGATGGGTCTGGGCCCGCTCACCGAACGCCTGGCCCCGCACTTCACGGTCGTCACCTGCGACCCGCTCGGCCTCGCCCATGGCCGCCTGGGCGACCCGGTCGCCGACCAGACCGTGCGGGACTGGAGCGAGGGAGCGCACCGGGTGCTGGAGGAGGTACTGGCGCAGGGCGAGGGCGAGTCGGCGTACGTCTTCGGTACCAGCGCCGGCGGTATCACCGCCCTCGACCTGCTGGCCCGCCACCCGGACCGGCTCCGGCACGTCATCGCGCACGAGCCGCCGTGCGTCACCCTGCTGCCGGACGGCGAGCGGCTGCGCACCGAGCTCATCGAGCAGCTCGGCGCCGCCCGCCCGGCCCCCGGGACCCCGATGGCCGTCTTCCTCGCGCACGTCCTCCGGCCCTTCACCACCTACCGCCCACCGGCCGCGCTGCCCCGCCTCACGATCGCGGCCGGAATCGACTCGGAGGGCCAACTCCTGTACCGCACAGCGGAGTTCGTCGCCGAGCACACCGGCGCGGCTTTCACGGAGTTCCCCGGCGGCCACCTCGGCGTCCTCGAAGACCCGGCCGGGTTCGCCGACCAGGTCAGGGAGACGCTGCTCGGGACCGGGTGACACCGCTGGGATGACACAGAGCGACCGGCCGCACACCTGGAATGCAGCGACGGAGGAGGCGTGACTATGGTGGACAGTAGGTTTTCACCGAGGGCCTGACCCAGGGCGCAAGCTCCGCCTGGCCACTGCACGGCGGAGGCGCATCGCGACGCTCGTCAGCCTTGCGCGCTCGGCGCCATGCCCTTCCCGGACTTCCCGATCATGCCGTTCTCGGATTTCCCCAGGGAGCATTCCCATGGCTGCTAAGACCGCCTCGATCGTCCTCGAACCCGAAGCGCGGGAACTCGCCGAAGCAACCTCGCACCATCCGTTCCTGTACGAGCTGGATCCCACCGCGGCGCGCAAGGTCCTCGACGACCTCCAGGCCGCGCCGATCGACAAACTGCCGGTCGACGAGGAGTGGATCACCGTGCCGGCCGCCGTGGGCGACGTACGGGTACGCATCGTCAAGCCGCAGGGCGCCACCGGAATGCTGCCCGTCGTGCTGTACATGCACGGCGGCGGCTGGGTCCTGGGCAACGCCGGCACCCACGACCGCCTGGTGCGCGAGCTGGCGGTCGGCTCACGCGCGGCCTTGGTCTTCGTGGAGTACACGCCGTCGCCCGAAGCCCACTACCCCGTGGCCATCGAGCAGGGCTACGCCGCCGCGCAGTGGATCGTCCGCGAGGGAGCGTCCAAGGGGCTGGACGCGCAGCGGATGGCGGTGGCCGGGGAATCGGTCGGCGGGAACATGACGGCCGCACTCGCCCTCATGGCCAAGGAGCGCGGTGACGTCACGTTCGTCCAGCAGTCGATGTACTACCCGGTCACGGACGCGGCGATGAACACCGGTTCCTACGACCAGTTCGCCACCGGCTACTACCTGAGCCGCAAGCTGATGGAGTGGTTCTGGGACGCCTACACGCCCGACCCGGACCAGCGCGCGGAGATCACCGCGTCTCCCAACCAGGCCACCACCGAGCAGCTCTCCGGCCTGCCGCCCGCCCTGCTGATCGTCGACGAGGCCGACGTGCTGCGCGACGAGGGCGAGGCGTACGCCGCCAAGCTCCGGGCGGCCGACATCCCGGTGACCACGGTGCGCTACGACGGCACGGTCCACGACTTCATGCTGCTCAACTCGCTCAGCAAGTCCGAGGCCGCCCGTGGCGCGATCGACCAGGCCACGGCGTTCCTGCGCGATGCCCTCGGAACCGACCGGGCCTGACGGAAAGGTCCACACGCACGGCAACCTTCCGGGACCCGGCGGCGACCACAGGGCATGACTTCTGCACCACGCACCACACGTCACCGCCGGGTCCACGCCTACCGCAAGCCCGCGATCGGGCTCCTCGCCGCCGGCGGTCTGCTGGCCGGCGCCTGGTACGCCACCGCCGGAGCGGCGACGGCCCCGGACCTGAAGGTCACGTCCACGGCGGTGAGCCTCGGCGCCAAGTTCCCCTATCTCTCCGCGGGTTACAACAACACCCGGGAGTGGAACCGCACCGCCACCGCGGTCGCCCCCGACGGCACGCTCCGGGTCGCCTGGCCCGCCGCCGACGGCGTGCACGTCACCCCGCTGACCGCGGCCGGCAAGCGGTCCGGCGCCGACACGGTGGTCAAGGGCGCGAAGGAGGTGGGCGGTCTGGTCGCCCACGCCAACGGGTTCGCGCTGCTCACCCGGGTCGCCGACACCAACAAGTGGAAGGAGACGGCCGCCGCGATCGTCCGGTACACCGGCGGCAAACGGACCTGGACCACCAAGCTCACCGGCACCGCCTCGCACGACACCTCCCCCACCCTCGACGGGCAGCTCACCTGGAACGGCTCCAAGTACGGCGCCTACTTCGTGGTGCACGGCGCGGGCGGCTTCGCCGACGGGCACTTCGGCGACAAGCTGTCCTACGTCAGCGCGGGGGGCAAGAAGCTGAGCGGCGGCTGGAGTTGGGGGTGCAGCCACAACGAGGGCATCGCCCTGCACGCCGAGACCTCCGGCGCCTTCACCTCACTCTGCTTCGACGACTGGCGCTCGGGCCTGTTCGTCTCCACCGGCATCGGCGCCCCGGACGTGGCCCCGGTCGTGCAGCGGGAGCAGTGCTGGGCGGGGTACTGCGGTGGTACCTTCCCCGGCCGCACCGGCGACCTGGTGAAGTCGTCCACCGGCAGGTACGCGACCGCCTTCGCTTCCCGGGGCGCTGCCTCCGCCAAGAAAAACCCGGACGACAGCAGCGGCCGCGGCTGGACGGTCACCCCGAAGACCGCCACCCACCAGGTCGCCATCGCATTCCTGAAGAACCGCAACTCCGGTCCCGGCAAGGCCATCTACCTCACCAGCGCCAAGACCGTCGAGAACGTCAACGTCCACCTCGCGCCCTACGGCAAGGACAAGCTCCTGCTCTCCTGGGAGTCCCTGAAGAACGCCAAGTGCTCGGCCGGCACCTGCACCGGCACCTTCACGGGCACGCATCTGCGGCTGGTCGACTGGAACGGCAGGTTCGTCAGCGCCGACAAGGTGGTGAGCACACGGTTCACCGGTGACATCGCGGTCCTCAAGGACTCCTCCCTCGCCTGGGCCTACGCACCTGTCACCCCGGCCTACGGCACCCCGCTCAGCGGGGCGTCACCGACCACGACGACGCTGCGGATCGCCCGTCTCACTCCGTGACGCGGGCCGTCGTACCGAGCGACTCCGCAATCCGGCGCATGACCTCGACAGGCAGCGCCGGATTGCGGGCGGCCCTGCGGTCAGGTGCAGCCCTGAGTGCGGGTCATGACGTGCTCCACATCCACTCCGTCGCCCTGCCACCGGACCCGCAGTCCGGGTCCCCCGTTCCACAGCACCGTCAGCTCCCGGTCCCCCTCCGCGCGTACGGTCACCGTCTCCCCCAGCGGTACGGCGTCCGCCGTGCCGGTGAGCCGGCTCAGCGCGACGAACAGGGTCGCGTCTCCCGCCGTGACCCCGGTCAGCGCGTCGTCGAGGCCCACGGCGGGCAGCAGTTCGGCCCGGAGACCCTCCGGTGCGGCCCAGCCGGTCACCCGCACCGGCGTCCCGGGCTCCGCCCCCGTGACCCGGAAGGCCCGCACCTCCACGGCCCCGTGCGCGAGCACGGCGCTCGTCACCCGGGCGCCCGCACCGGCCGAGTGCCGCGACGCCGCCCACCCCTCCCCCACGCCCAGCGGCTCGATCCCCGTGCGGCTCGGGTCGTCGCCGACGATCACGCTGTTGTCGTACGAGGCGGAGGGTCCGGTCACGGTCGAGTAGCCGAGGCGGGTGTAGTAGGGGTCGTAGCGGACGTCCTCGCTGCCGTGGTTGTGGAGGCGGACGATCCCGTCGGAACGCGTGGACTGGAGGAGCCAGTTGGCGGGCGTGATCGGGGTGACCGCGTCGGTGCGCTCCACCGGGCCCGGTTCCTCCGCTGCCGTCCACACCTCGTGGTCCGGCGGGAGCAGCAGGCCGAGGAAGCCCTTGCTCGCCCAGTACGGGGAGGCGGGGCCCGAATAGCCCTGCAGGACGGCGGGGTCGGGGCCGTGCCAGCCGAGGGTCAGCAGGCCCCGGTCGTCCAGCGCGTCCCGGTCGAGGAAGTACCTCAGTGCCCCGGAGGCCAGTCGCCGGGTCTCCCCGGAGGACAGGGGGGTGCGACCGGTGAGCGCGCCCAGCCACAGCGGGGCCGTGGTCGCGAAGCGGTAGGTCAGGGAGCGGCCCTGGTGCATCGGGGCGCCGTCGCCGCCGAACAGGCGGGCGTAGTCGGCGAGATGGCGTTCCAGGCGGCCGCCGTACAGGTCCAGCAGCTGCTCGTCGTCGGCCAGCCAGGCGTGCAGCACCGGGTAGAGGTGCATCGCCCAGCCGTTGTAGTAGTCGAACTTGCGGCCGTCGCCGTCCGTGTACCAGCCGTCTCCGACGTACCAGTCCTCGATGCGGGCCAGGCCGTGGTCGACCGCCTTGCGCGCGGCCTCGGGCTCATGGCCGACCTCGGCCAGGAAACCGCCGACCGTCACCGGGAACAACTCCCAGTTGCAGGGCCAGGGTTCGGCGGTCAGCGCGTCGGCGAGCCAGGCCGCCGCCCGTTGCCGTACGGCGTCGTCGAGCCGGTCCCACAGCAGCGGGCGGGTCAGGCGCAGGGCGAGGGCGACCGAGGCGGCCTCGACCAGTGGCTGGCTGCGGTCCTCGATGCGCGGCCAGACGCCCGCCACGCCGGCCGCGAGTCCGTCGGCGTACCGCTGGAGCACGGTCTCGTCGCGGCGGAACGCGGCGAGGAGCAGGGTGCGGGCGTAGCCCTCCAGACCGTCGGAGAGGTGCCCCGACCAGCTCTGGTGGTCGCCGGGGAGGTGGTAGAGGGCGCGGTCCGGGGTGGCGTACGGCTCCACGGCGGCGAGCAGCGTGTCGGCCGCGGCCTCCCAGTGGGCGCGGGTACAGCCGGTGCGCGGGCTGAGGCGGCGGTCCTCGGGAGGCAGCTGCATCAAGGCTCTCTCTCGCTCGTACCGTTCGAAGCGCTCGTACCGTTGGAACCTGGGGCGCCCCGGTTCCGGTCGGGGCGCCCCAGGGGCTCATCCCGCCCGCACGGTGCCCCGGGGCACCAGGTGCTGGGCGAGAAGCTCATCACGCACCAGGCCCGCGTAGACGGTGGCGCCGTACGCGGAGGTGTGCGTGTTGTCCTTCTTCTCGTTGTACAGGTACAGCGCCTTGGAGCCCTCCACGCCGAGGGACTCCACCAGCGCCTTGGTCTTCGCCGTGAGGTCGATCAGCGGAACGTCCTCTGCGGCGGCGACCCAGCGGATCACCTCAGGATGATTGACGCCGAGCCCGTTGACCAGAAGCGCGATGTCGTTGTTCAGCGTGCCGTCGGCATTGAACCAGCGGCGCACGATGGGTGTGACCAGCACCGGCCGCCCGCCTTTCTCCCGTACGCCCGCCACCAGTGTCTCCAGGTTCGCGCGGTAGGTCGCCTCGTCCGTCGTCTTGTCGTTGTGCGCCAGCTGGATCAGGACCAGGTCACCCGGGCGGATCAACTGCTGGACGGTATCCCAGAGTTGGGGGTTCTGGAGATAGGTCACCGTACTTTCGCCGGAGTCGGCGTAGTTGGCGACGGCGACGCCCTTGCGCAGGAACTGCGGGAGCTGCTGGCCCCAGCCGGAGTAGGGGTCGGCGGGCTGGTCGCAGACGGTGGAGTCGCCGACCAGGAAGATCTGCCGGGTGTGCCGGGGGGAGGGGGTGACGCGGATGTCGGCGAGTGCGGGGGCCGAGCCGCCGATGGTGAGATCCAGTCCCGGGGTTCCGTCCGGGCCCGTCGGCTCGCCCTCGGGGGTGCGGACGTTCACGGTGAAGCCGCGGGTGACGTGCCGGCCCGCGGCCGCGGCGGTCTCGGGGAGGAGCGAGCGCCGGGTCTCCCCGCTGATGCTCGTGCTGGACGCGGCCGCGCCGCCGAGCCGGACGGTCACGTCGTAGTCGCCCGGCGGCACGTCGAAGTGGCAGGCGGTGGCGGTGCAGTTGCCGATGCCGGGCGGCGGCTGCCGGTCATGGGCCTGGGCGGCGGGAACGGCCGTCAGACAGGCGCCGAGGACGACCGCCGCGAGCGCGGCGACACGAACACCGTTGAAACGTCTCACCCGGGACTCCTCCGTCGCGGTGACAGGACCTGGCGGGGACCGTACCGCCATCCACAAGCGCTTTCTAGACCTTGGACCTCTTTCAGGAGATTGCCAACTCCGGGCGAGCGAAAGCCCTTTCGCGAAATCGATTCAACTGTCACTCTCACAGACACCCGCACCCACGCCCCACCGAAGGAGGCACCCCCATGTCCGGATCCACCGGGAGACCGCTCGGACGCCGTACCTTCGTCCTCGGCAGCGCGGCCGCCGCCGGTACCGCCGCCCTCACCGGCCCGCTGGCCACCGCCGCCTCGGCGGCGAGCTTCGGCTGGTCGGACGACGGCTCCAACTACGTCGTGGACACCGGCGCCGGCCTGGTCTTCAAGGTCAGCAAGACCAACGGCGACCTGACCTCGCTGGTCTACAAGGGCACCGAGTACCAGGGCTACGGCGGCAAGAACTCGCACGTCGAGTCGGGCCTCGGCACCTCCACGGTGACCATCGCCCAGTCCGGCACCACGATCGTGATCTCGGTCGCCTACGGCACGCTGAAGCACTACTACGCGGCCCGCAGCGGCGAGAACAACGTCTACCTGTGGACCGACAAGGCCGACTCGTCCGTCACCGCCACCCGGTACATCGTGCGCGTCAAGGCCGGCCTGTTCCTCAACGACGAGCCGGACTCCTACACCTACGCGCCCACCGTCATCGAGTCCGCGGACGTCTTCGAGAAGTCCGACGGCCAGACCCGCGCCAAGCACTACTCGAAACTGCGGGTGATGGACTACAGCTACCTCGGCTGGACGACCGGCAGCGTCGGCCTGTGGATCGTGCGCAGCAACCACGAGAAGGCCTCCGGCGGCCCGTTCTACCGCTCGCTGCTGCGCCACCAGAGCGCCGACGGCGGCGGGCTGTACGAGATCCTCTACTACGGCGAGAACCAGACCGAGTCGGAGCGCTACGGCCTCCAGGGCCCGTACGTCATCGCTCTCACGGACGGCGGCGCACCCTCCTCGTCCCTGTACCCGGGCACCCTCACCACGTCCTGGGCGGACTCGCTCGGCATCTCCGGGTACGTGGCGGCGAGCGGGCGCGGGCGGGTGGCCGGCGTCGGCATCTCGGGGCGGGACACGGCGTACGCGTACACCGTGGGCCTCGCCAACTCGGCGGCCCAGTACTGGGGTTCGGCGCGCGCGTCGGACGGCTGGTTCTCGGTCGCGGGCGTGCTGCCCGGGACGTACACCCTCACCGTCTTCAAGGGCGAACTGGCCGTCTACACCGGCTCGGTGAGCGTCTCCGCCGGTGCGACCACCACCCTCAACACCATCGCGATCCCGTCCTCCAACGATCCCGGCAACGCGTCCGCGATCTGGCGGATCAACAACTGGGACGGCACTCCGGGCGGGTTCAAGAACGCCGACCTGATGACGTACGCGCATCCCTCCGACGTACGGGCCGCGTCCTGGACCGGGAACGTGGTCATCGGCAGCGGCACCGAGACCTCGGCCTTCCCCTGCTACCTGTGGAAGGACGTCAACAGCGGGATCGTCGTCTACTTCAAGCTGACGGCCGCCCAGGCCGCCGCCGCGCACACCCTCAGGATCGGCGTGACGACGGCCTACGCGAACGGCCGGCCGCAGGTCGTCGTCAACGACACCTGGACCTCCGCCGTCCCCTCCCCGCCCACCCAGCCGAGCACCAGGTCGCTGACCGTGGGCTCGTACCGGGGGAACAACTACACGTTCACCTACAGCGTTCCGGCGTCCGCCTGGCTGACGGACACCAGCGCCTACAACACGCTGAAGATCTACGTGGCGAGCGGCTCGGGGACGACGTCCTTCCTCAGCGCCGGCACCTCGATCGACGCGATCGACCTACTGGCCTGAACCATCCCTGATTCATCATCAGGTCCCGCGCGTCCACTGCTGGTTCGTGCCGCCGTTGCAGGTGTACGTGATGATGGCGGCCGAGTTGGCGGTGGACGCGCCGCTCACGTCCAGGCACTCACCCGACGTACGGGCCTTGATGTTGACGTAGGAGCCGGAGGTGACGACCGACCACTGCTGGGCGGTGGCGCCGGTGCAGTCCTCCTGGGTGACGCTGCTGGAGTTCTCCTGGAGGCAGAGCGAGCTGCCCCGGCCCATCAGTTCGTAGTAGCCGGTGCCCAGGTCCTTGAACCACCACTTCTGGTTGGTGCCGCTGTTGCAGGTGTACTGGCTGATCGCGACGGCCTCCCAGAGGGACTGGTTGGGGACGTCGGCGCACTTGCTGCTGTGCCGGGCGATCAGGGTGTTGTACGTGGCGCTGGTGCCGCTGATCGTGCCCGCCGCGGTGTCGACGGAGACCTCCGGGTACCAGGACATCGACATCGAGGTGGAGGTCGGGAAGGTCAACGGCAGCCACACGTAGCGGGAGTCGTTGACCGTGCCGCCGAAGGAGTTGCCCCAGCGGTCGCCCATGTAGAGGTACGAGGTGCCGGACGTGCCGGTGACCGGGAGGACGTACGCGGTCTGGGAGTTGTAGGCCGTGGAGTCGCCGACGTTGGTCCAGGAGGTCCAGGGACCGGCGAGGGAGGTCGCGGTGGCGTACTCCTGCTGGTTGGCGCTCCAGCCGGTCGCGCCCGAAGTGAGCATGAAGTAGACGCCGTTGCGCTTGAAGAGGGCCGGGGCCTCGCGGTGGCCGCCGGCCCAGGGGTTGGCGACCAGGCTGTCGATGGCGGTGTAGTCGGCGGTGAGCTGGTAGATCTGCAGGTCGTAGTTCTCGTTGGCCGCCGAGACCATGTAGGCCGTGCCGTCGGTGTCGACGAAGGTCGTGATGTCCCGGGACATGTACTGGCCGAGCGGCTGGAAGCTGCCCTGGTAGGTGTAGTTCCCGTCGACGGTGTCGGAGACGGCGACGGCGGCCTTGGCCTCGCTGTAGTCGACGCCGTTCTCCTTGTGCATCCACATCACGAACTTGCCGGTGGAGGCGTTGTAGATGACCTTCGGGCGCTCGATGTAGGCGGTGCCGAGCTCGGAGGCGGAGGACTGGGTGAGGACGTGGTTGCGGAACTCCCAGGTCTTCAGGTCGGTGGAGCGGTAGGCGTCCACGTACTTGAAGGTGTTGTCGGAGTTGCGGTCCTCGCCGAACCAGTAGTAGTAGCTGCCGACCTTGATGACCCCGCCGCCGTGGGCGTGGACGATGTTCCCCGAAGTGTCGGTGAACTGGGTGCCGTTGGTGACCGTCTGGGAGGCGGCCGCGGCCGGTCCCGCGGTGGCCAGGGCGCCGATCACCGCCAGGCAGAGGGACAGCAGGATCGCGTACGCACGTCTCATCTCACACACGCTCCTTGGGGGGAAGGGAAGCTGTTCGACATACCGAACTGCATTTGTCATGACGAACGTTGTGATCGCCGAAAAGGTAAGGGTGTGTTACGCGCGGGTCAACGGGTCTGACGAGACAAGGGGGAAAGCGATTTCCAACCGATCCGGGACGGTGGCCGTTTTTCTGTTATCGAGGACCGTCCCCCACCGTCTCCCATGATGTGCGCAGCCACCTCCACACCACCGCAGCGGCCGCCGGCGCCCTCGCCGCCCTCCTGGCCTCCGCTCCCCCGGCGTCCGCCGCCTCCGCCGCCGCCCCGGCCGCAGAGGCCGGCACCCGGGACGTCACCGCCGACGTCCTCGCCGACCGGGACGTGACCGTCACCGGTGACACGGTCGTCACCGTGCCGGCCGGGACGACCACGTACGACGGCGTCCTCCGCGGCGAGGGCACGCTCACCGTGCGCGGCGGCGGCACCCTGATCCTCACCAAGGACAGCGACTTCACCCTGCCGAAGTCCCGGCAGCGGCAGGTCGTACGCACCCAGGGCGGCAACCACCCGTATACGACGGTCACCAACCCGGACCCGCCCGCGATCACGGTCGAGCGCGGCGCAACCCTCCAGTACGGCGCGGGCGGCGGCACCGGCCTGATCGGCCACTTCCCGTACGACACCCCCGGCTACCAGCTCAACCAGCTCAACATCCGCGTCGACGGCACCCTGCGCCTGTCCCTGACCCGCACCTTCAACATCGGCACCATCAGCGGCTCGGGCCTGGTGACCCAGCCCCGCAACATGTGGGGCACGCTGGACCTGGCGGGCACCCACCCCTTCTCCGGCGTCATCGACAACGGCACCGGCATGGCCGTCGGCCGCCCGGAGTACCCGGTGGCGCTCCCCGACGCGCGCGCGATCCTCAACCAGGGCTCCTGGATCATCGACACCCCGCTCGACCAGACGATCACCCTGCGCCAGGACTTCTACCAGCGCGAGTACGGCAGTGACGTCAACGTCCACTCGCGGCCGGGCAGCAAGGTGGTCCTCACCGGCCAGTACAGCTACAGCGACCGGGGCGGCGACACGAACCCGTCGCTGAGCGACCCGTCCCTCAACTGGAAGGCGGTTCCGCACCAGTTGAACAAGCGCGGCACCAACATCGAGGGCGCCGACGTGCACTGGGGCGACGGGACGACAAACCGCATCTTCATGCCGGGGACGAAGGACACCGTCTACATCAACCTGCACGAGGCGAGCGGCCGCCGTTCCACGCTCACCTTCGACTACGACGGCCCGGTGACCCTGGGCGCCCCGATCGGCGGCGGCCGCTACCACGACACGCTGGCCGCTCCCGGCGCCGGGGACATCGTGATCGCGGGAACCCGCGGGAACGACGTGACCTTCGCGGCCGCCCAGGACTACGACGGCTCGACGACGATCCGCAACGGCGCGGTGCTGCGGCTGGGTTCGGGCACGAAGGGCGGCGACGGCTCGCTCCTGACGGGCACCGAACGCCGGCGCGTCGACAACGACGGCACCCTGGTCGTCCGCAACACCTCGACCCCGATCCGGCTGGCATACGTCGGCGGCTCCGGGTCCCTCGTGCAGTCGGGGGCGGCCACCACCACGCTCACCGGCGGCGCGGTGACCTACACGGGGACGACCACCGTCAGCCAGGGCACCCTCGCCCTGCGCTCCGGGGCGACGCTCGCGCACAGCGAGGCCATCCGGCTCACCTCGGCCGGGGCCCGTCTGGACCCGGGCACGGCGGGTCTGCGGGTGCTGACCACGCTCTCCGGAACGGGCACCGTACTGGGGTCGGTCACCAACGACAGCCTGGTGACCGGCGGGCTGACGGTGAAGGGGGACTACACCCAGCACAAGCGGGGTGAACTGGTCCTGCAGAAGCGCCCGTTGAAGGTGACGGGCCGCCTCGCCCTGGCCGGTGCGCTGGACCTGTCCGCCGCGGGCACCGCTTCGGCCCGCCGCATCACCCTGATCGACCACACCGGCACGACCCGCACGACCGGCGGCTTCGACGGGCTGCGCGAGGGCACCGAGGTCAAGCTGGCCGACACGGTCTACCGGATCACCTACCGGGGCGGCGACGGCAACGACGTGGTCCTGAACGCGGAGACCGCCAGGGCCTCGACGAAGGCGGACACCGCCGACCCGGCGTCCGCTCCCCCGGCCGTGACCACCCGCACCGCCGCCGAATCGACGGACGCCTTCGGCTGGTGGCCCTACGCCCTCGCCCTCGGCCTCCTCGGCGGCCTGATGGTGCCGGCGGCCCGGCGCACGCAGCGCAGGGGCCGCCGGAGGAACAGGCGGCACGCGGCCTGACCGCCTGCCGGTGCCGCCTACCGGTGCCGCCCGCTGGGCGGCTCCGGGAAGCCCAGCTCCGGTGCCGAGGCGCGCGCCTCGGCCGCCCACCGAGCGAGGAAGGCAAGCGTCAACCCGCGTTCCCGGTAGCGGAGTTCGGCGGAGATCGGGCGGCCGCCCCCGTAGTCCAGCTGCTCCTCGCCGGCGCGGGCCAGCATCAGGGCGGTGAGCCAGTCGTACTTCACCGCCGAGGCGCACACCGCGAGCCGTACCAGGCGCTCGTCGATGTCCCGGCCGGACTCGCGCAGACCCCGGAGGTAGGCGTCGTAGGCCGCCGCCGCGTACTCGGGCAGCCGGGCGGCCGGGACGAAGAGGTCGAAGACCGAGTCGGGGAGGTAGTTGCCGAGGTCCTCTCCCAGGGCGCCGTCCCCGGCGAACGACCAGTCGAGGGCGACGGTGGCGGGGCCGTCGGAGCGGAGGTTCGCGGGCCACATGTCGAGGTGGCAGAAGGCCCGCGGCAAGTCCTCCAGCACCCGGAGGAACCACTCGCGGTCGTGGTGCAGCCGGACCATCTCGCGGCGCAGGCCGGGCGGGAAGTGGTCACGGACCAGGGGCTGTCGCCAGGCCTCGTCGTCGTCGAGGAGTTCCTGGCCGAGGGTGTTGCCGCCGATGTACCGGCGCAGGAAGCGGTGGCTCAGCCATGGGTGGTCGCCGGGCCGTACGGCCCCCTGGGCGGCGCCGAGGCGGCGGGCGTGCTCGACGTGGCGGGCGAGCGGCCATGCGGTGGCCGGCTCCCCCGGCACGTCCTCCAGCCACAACGCGACATCCCCGTCGGGCCGTTCGACGAGAGCGAGCAGCCGGGGCGCGCGGATGCCGTAGGGCTGCCAGACCTGGGCGAGACCGGACTCGTAGACGTGCGCCTCGCGCCGCCAGTAGTTCCAGTGCCGGGGCTCGTCCGAGGCGGCCCAGCGTTCGGTGGCCTCCTTGGTGCGGGTGATCACCTTCAGAACGGCCGAGCGGCGACCGGCGCTCACCCGCCACACGCCGCCGGTGACGCCGTTCTTCGGGTTGTGCACGAGGGGGTCGAAAACGGCTCCGTCCACGCCGAGCACCTCGCGGGCCTCGGTGTCCTGGAGTGTCGTCTCAGGCATGGCCCAAGGCTAGTTCGCGGGCGATCTCCGCCGCGCCGCCCACCTGGATCCAAGGGCCGTCCGTCCCGTGGCGCACGACGGCCCTGATCGTCGCCGGGGTGCCGAGCGAGTCGCCCATGTCGGCGGTGACACCCCGCAGGCCGTCCCGGGCCAGGCGGGCGGCCAGGCAGGCCGTGCTGTTGGCGTTGGCGATGTCCTCGGGGACACCGATCGACGGGGCGAACATACGGGCCGCGACCCGGCCGTCCGGTGCCGGGGCCGAGTAGACGTAGCAGCCCAGCAGGGCCTGCCGGTCGCAGGCGGTGCGGAGGCGGTCCAGGTCCGGGGCCAGCGCGGAGACGGCGGACCGGGTGGGCAGCGGGACGAGGAGTCGCGGCCGCCCCAGGGTGGCGACGACACAGCCGGGCGTGTCTCCGGCGACGCCCAAGGCGGTGAGGACGTCCGCGTGTTCGCCGGCCCCGGGCACGCGCAGGCCGACCGGGCCCGGCATGAACCAGGCCTCCAGGCCGCCGTTCCCGTCGTGCCGGATCGCCCGGCCCGCGAGGGCGCCTCCCCGCGTCCGCAGGGTGACCTCGCGGGTGCCGGTGCGCGCGGCCAGGACGGCCAGCGCCGCGACCGTGCCGTGGCCGCAGCCGGGCAGTTCGCCCTCGGCGGTGAAGAAGCGCAGCGTCGCCCCGCCGCCGTCCCGGTCGGCCGAGAGGAACACGGCATGGGACGTACCGGCCCGGACGGGCACCTCGCGCCGCTCGTCGTCGGTGAGCGGCGCGTCGTCCAGGACCGCGGTGGGGCTGCCCCCGCGGCCGTCGCGCAGGCAGGCACGGACGATGGTGACGTTCACGGCAGCGAGCGTAGGGCAGGACGCCGCCGTGGCGCCGTCAGACGGTGGGGGCGACGTCAGTGCGGCAGGCCGGCGTGACGTTCGAGGAACGCGGCGACGTCCGCCGGATCCTCCAGCGGAAGCGGGTAGACCACGAGCCGGTCGACGCCGAGGTCGGCGTAGCGCCGAGCGTCGTCGGCGTTCACCGGGGAGAGCTGCGTGAAGCTGATCTCGAGTCGGCCCAGCCACTCCGGGCGTTCGACCTCGGCGGCGGCTTTCCGCAGCCCGGCGAGATGCCCGGCGAGATCCTCCGGGCTGTCGCCGTTGCCGAACCACCCGTGGCCGCGCGCGACCGCCCGCCGGAACGCGGCCGGGCTGTGGCCGCCGATCACGATCCGCGGTCCGTGTGCCCCGACGGGCCGCGGGTGTGCGTCCACGCCGTCGAAGGCCACGTACCGGCCCTGATAGGACGGCGCCGGCTGGGTCCACAGCGCCCGCATCGCGTCCAGGTACTCGTCGGTGCGCCGGCCACGCTCCGCGTACGGCACTCCGACGGCGGTCATCTCCGGTTCGAGGTAGCCGGCTCCGACCCCCAGAAGCAGCCGGCCGCCGCTGAGCACGTCGAGGCTCGCGACCTGCTTGGCGAGCACCAGCGGATTGCGCTGCGGCAGGATGACGATCCCGGTGCCGAGCTCCAGCCGTTCGGTGACGGCCGCGACGTAGGCCAGGTGCACCAGCGGGTCGAGAATCGGATCCGTCGGCTCCATCGGCGAATCCGGTACCCGGGGGCTGGGCAGCACCACGTGCTCACCGGCCCACCACGACCGGTACCCCAGCTCCTCCGCCAGCCGAGCCAGCCGGACGGTCTCCGCAGGTCCCAACACGGCCTTCGCGTTCAGCCCGTTGACGCCCAGTTCCACCGGTGCCCACCTCCCTACGCCCCGGGCGGCGACGACCTCGGCGCCCTGCTCACACCCACGCGCTCCATCATCGAATCCCGCCCACCGGCTGTCCAAGAGCTGCTGTTATAGCCTCTGGCTATGGATGTCCACATCCGGGACCTGCGCTACTTCGTCGCGGTCGCGGAGGAACTCAGCTTCACCCGGGCCGCGAGCGACCGGCTCTTCGTCTCACAGCCGACGCTGAGCAAACAGATCCGCCGGCTGGAGCTCTCCTTGCGGACCGCGCTCTTCGAGCGTGACCGGCGGACGGTCGCCCTGACCGCCGCGGGCAGCGCCCTCCTGCCCCGGGCGCGGCGGCTGGTCGAGCAGTGGGAGGAGGCCCAGCGTGCGATCGCCGACGCCGTGGCCGCCCAGAACTCCACGCTCACGGTCGGTTTCCACACGAGCATCGGGCGCGGGCTCGTCCCGGCCGTCACCGCCACGATGGAGAAGCTGCTCCCCGGTTGGCGACTCCGGTTCCGCCAGATCACCTGGGCCGACCCGACGGTGGGACTCGCCGGCGGCGATGTCGATGTCGCCATCGGCTGGCTGCCCGTCCCGACGGGTGGCGACTACGCGCACAAGGTGATCAGCAGGGAGGACCGCTGGGTCGCTCTTCCGGCCGGTCACCGTCTGGCCGACCGCCCGGTCGTCTCCTTCGAGGAGCTCGCCGACGAGCCTTTCATCGCCCTTCCGGCGACGGCCGGAGCGCTCCGCGACTTCTGGCTCGGCAACGACCGTCGCCGGACACCGGCGCGCGTCGCCGCGACGGCCGAAACCGCCGACGAGACCTTCGAAGCGGTCGCTTCGGGGCTCGGGGCAGTCCTCCTCGCCGCGGGCAACGCCGAGATCTACCGGCGGGAGAACGTCACCTGCCGGCCGGTCAGCGGTCTCCCGCCCAGTGAGCTCGCCGTCGTCTGGCGCACGGACGACGACCGCAGAGCCGTACGGGTCTTCGTCGACGCCTGCTGCCTCTGCACGGCGGCCTGCCCGTAGGGGGCTGCCCGCACAGTGGACACGGTCCGTCGTTTCGCTGCCGGGTCGACTAGCGTCGGAGGCATGACCAGCGACAACTCCCCCAGCCTCGCCGACGCCCTCGCCGCCGGGACGGTCGTGCTCGACGGCGGCATGTCCAACCAGCTGGCGTCCGCCGGGCACGACCTGAGCGACGAGCTGTGGTCGGCCCGGCTGCTGGCCGACCGCCCCGACGCGGTGAGCGACGCGCACCTCGCGTACTTCAGGGCGGGCGCCGACGTCGCGATCACCGCCAGCTACCAGGCCACGTTCGAGGGCTTCGGCAAGCGCGGGATCTCCCACGAGGAGGCCGCCCGGCTGCTCGCGCTGAGCGTGGCGCTGGGGCGCGACGCGGTACGGCGGGCGCGGGCGGAAGGGATCGTACGGCCGCTGTGGGTGGCCGCCTCGGTCGGGCCGTACGGTGCGATGCTCGCGGACGGCTCCGAGTACCGGGGGCGGTACGGGCTGAGCGTCGGGGAACTGGAGCGGTTCCACCGGCCGCGGCTGGAGGTGCTGGCCGCGGCGGGGCCGGACGTGCTGGCGCTGGAGACCGTGCCGGACGCGGACGAGGCGGCGGCGCTGCTGCGGGCGGTGCGAGGGCTGGGGGTGCCGGCCTGGCTGTCGTACAGCGTGGCGGGTGGGCGGACCCGGGCGGGGCAGCCGCTGGAGGAGGCGTTCGCCCTGGCCGCCGAGGTGGACGAGGTGATCGCCGTGGGGGTGAACTGCTGTGCGCCGGAGGATGTGGACGATGCGGTGGAGGTGGCGGCGCGGGTGACGGGGAAGCCGGTGGTCGTCTACCCCAACAGCGGGGAGGCGTGGGACGCGGAGGCGCGGGCGTGGACGGGGCGGTCGTTGTTCGACACCGGGCAGGTGGAGGGGTGGCGGGCGGCGGGGGCTCGGTTGATCGGGGGGTGCTGTCGGGTGGGGCCGGAGGCGATTGCCGGGATTGCTCGGGTGGTCTGAGGTCGCCTGTTCGCCGTGGGTGGTTGGGGCGGTGGGCGGCTGCGGGCTCGGTGGGGGCTGGTCGCGCAGTTCCCCGCGCCCCTTTCGGGGCGCTGTAGTCCCGTTCCCTGCAACCCTGAAGGGGCGCTGCAGTTCCGTTCCCTACATCCGTGAAAGGGCGCTACTGTCCCCGTGGGAACCGGTTGGCGGGGGTGGGGTTGACCAGGAAGAGCGGGGACGCGGGGCGGAGCACCATTCGCGATGTCGCCGCCCGCGCCGGAGTGTCGGCCTCCACCGTGTCGCGCGTGCTCGGCGGCGACTATCCCGTCAGCGCCGCCACCCGTACCCGGGTCCTGCGTGCCGTGCGTGAGATGGACTACGTCGCCGACGCCCGCGCCAAGGCCGTGGCCGGGGTCGGTACACCCACGCTCGCCTTCGTGCTGGAGGACATCACCGGGCCGTCCTTCGCGCACATGGCGTACGGCGTGGAGCGGGAGGCGGCGCGGCTCGGGCATCTGTCACTGGTGTGCAGCACCGACGGTGACGTGCGGCGGGAGCTGGAGTTCATCGGGATGATGCGGGCCCAGCGGGCCGCCGCTGTGATTCTCGTCGGCGGGGCCGCGGACACGGCCGAGTACCGGGAGCGGACCCGCCGGGTCGCCGACTCGCTCGCCTCGGCCGGGTCGCGGCTGGTGCTCTGCGGGCGGCCGCCGCTCGGGCCCGGCGCGCCGGTGACGGTCATCGAGTACGACAACGAGGGCGGCGCCTACGCCCTGGTCGCCCACGTCCTCGCGCAGGGGCACCGGCGGGTGCTGTTCCTGGGCGGGAAGCCGGACCACACGACGGCGATGGGGCGGGAGCGGGGCTATCTGGCCGCGCATCGGGCCCGGGGCCTCGAACCCGACCCCGAGCTGCTGCTGCACGGCGACTTCACCCGGGACTCCGGGCACCGGCTGATGCGGCAGGCCCTGGCACGGGGACCGGAGTTCAGCGCGGTGGTCGCCGCCACCGACATGGTGGCGGCGGGGGCGCTGACCGCGCTGCACGAGGCGGGTCTTGCGGTGCCGGGGGACGTGTCGCTGGCCGGGTACGACGACATACCGTTCGCCCGCGATCTGCACCCGGCCCTGACGACCGTGCACGTGCCCTACGAGGAGCTGGGGCGGCTCGCCGTACGGACCGCGCTCGGGCACGGCGGGGAGTCGGCCGACGAGCACCTGCTCCTCGGCACGCATGTGGTCGTACGGGACTCAGTGGCGGCGTACGGCGGCCACTGAGCGGCGCAGCCGGCGTACCGCCAGGGCCAGTTCGGCGGTTCGTTCGGGGTGCGGCGGCGGTGCGCCGGGGTTCCAGAGGGCGAACTCCTCGTCCCGGGGGCCGGACACGGTGCGGGGCTCGCCGTCGCCGAGGACGCGGACCGGGTGGGTGTCGTCCCAGGGCTGCCAGCCGGGGTCGCCGGTGGCGGCGAAGCGGACCCAGGCGCCGTGCATGGCGTCGGCGAGGTCCTGCGGGGCGCCCGGGCCGGCCAGCCGGGCCGCGTCGGGCCCCTCCCCGGTGTCGAAGACGAAGCCGAGTTCCAGGGCGTGACAGGCGCCGAGCCGGGGGCGGTTGGAGGGCCAGGCGAACTCGTAGAGGTATGACGAGCCCGGGCGGGTCTCGGCCAGCCGGTGCAGCGGGAGGCGGAGCAGGTGGTCGGTGACCATCTGGCCGACGGTCTCGGCGGGACCGGCCCCGGGGTGCAGGGTGCGGTAGCCGCGCGGCACCTCGTGGCCCACGTGGCAGCGGGCCATGGCGCCGGCGAGGGCGACCGGGCCGAGCCGGTCGACGTGGTCGACGAGACCGCCGGGGACCAGCCAGAGCCGGTACTCGTCGCGGGTCCAGCCCATCAGGAGGTCGACGCCCGTGGCCGCCTCGCCGTCGAGGAGGGCCTGGAGCGGGTCACGCGGGACGAGGTCGCCGTCGACGACGATCCCGAAGGCGGGGCCGCCGAGGACGGGGCTGCTGAGCCGGCCCACCTCGGCCTGGGTGCGCAGCAGCAGCGCGCGGTCGACCTCGGCGAAGGCCTGCGCGGTGGCGGGGATCCTCAGGCGGCTGGCCATCCGGCGGACCATGCGCCGTACCTTGTCCCGCTCCGCGGCCTCGGGCGGGCCGCTCTGCAGGACGGCCCGGCGGATCAGGCCCTGGGTGTGGGGTGCGGCGAGCAGGGCGCCGACGCTGATGGCGCCGGCGGACTGGCCGCACAGGGTGATGCGGGCCGGGTCGCCGCCGAAGGCCTCGACGGTGTCGTGGACCCAGCGCAGGGCGGCGAGTTGGTCGCGCAGGCCGGGGTTGGGCGGGGTGTCGGGGAACAGGCCGTAGCCCTCCACGCCCAGCCGGTAGTTCACCGAGACGAAGACGACCCCGTCACGGGCGAACGCATGCCCGTCGTACACCGGCACGGCCGAGGATCCCCTGGTCAGGGCGCCGCCGTGCAGCCAGACGAGGACCGGGAGCCGGGAGCCGGGGCCCGGCTCCGGGGTCCACACGTTGAGGTTGAGGCAGTCGTCGCCGGGGATCACCGGGTCGGACAGATACTGCGCGAACGCCTGCGAGTACGGCGGTTTGGGCGCCGTCGGCCCGAAGGCGCCCGCGTCCCGGACGCCGTCCCAGGGCTCGGGCGGCACGGGCGGACGGAACCGGTGTTCCCCGAAGGGCGGGGCGGCATAGGGGATACCGCGGAACACGGCGACCCCGCGCTCCCACCTGCCGCGCACCGCCCCGTACGGGGTGTCGGCCACGGGGTCCTTCGGCTCCGTCCGGTCCGCCGTCATCCGCCCACCAGCTCCTCCCGCCGCGTGTGCCAGTACGCCGGTAGGAAAAGAGCACCACATCCGCTTCCAGTATTCCGGCACACACGACGGTCGGGCGGATACGCGCGGCTACTTGGCGTACATCAGGGTGCCGAAGCCGAGCTGGTCGTAGCCGCCGCTGTCGGAGCCGTAGTCACCTCCCCCGCCCTCGGGGGCGACCAGGTCGTAGTACATGGCGGAGATGTACTTGTCGTCGAGGTACAGGCGCCGGTTGTAGTGGAAGTGGAGCATCGCCCAGACCGGGCGGACCTGGCCGCGGGAGCCGGCGGAGACGACGGTCTGGGACGACTGGGCGCAGCTCTGCCCGGTGCCCCAGGTGTAGGTGGTGAAGGGGACGTCGTCGCCGATGTTGTACTTGGCCACGTACTGGGCGGCCTTCATGAACCTCTTGTCGTCGTAGGAGTACAGGTCGTCGCCCTGGTTCCAGGCCATCTCGCAGACCGCGCCCATCTGTCCCATGCCCATGACGGTGTGGCCCTGGTCGCGGCCGGACTCCTGCCACTGGCCCAGCGCGTAGCCGTCGGAGTCGGTGTACAGGTAGGGCACCGCGTGCGCGATCGAGCCGTTTCCGGCACCGGACTTCAAGTAGGTGACGGCTTGGTCGTACTTGGCCTTGTCCTCGTTGAGGATCCCGATGGCCAGGATGGAGGCCATGTTGCACAGGTCCCAGTTGGCCCAGTAGTTGGTGATGCAGGCGTCGTTGTGGTTGGTCAGGAAGCTGTTGTTGAGCGGGTAGAAGACGTTCGCGAGCATCGTCTGGGCGGCGGCGAGGTCGAAGCCGGAGTAGTCGCGCATCAGCTCGCAGGCGTTGGCGAACTGCCAGCCGTAGAGGCCCGACGCGAGGAACCGGTCGGCGTTCCCGGTGACCGACGTCAGTGTCCTGGACCAGGCGTTGAGGATGTTCGCGGCGCAGACCGCGTTGGCCTCGGTGCCGCCGACCTTCCAGCGCAGGGCGTTCTGGTAGGCGGCGGCGATGTCGTTGTAGAGCAGGCTGTAGTTCTGCCCGTCGCCGCCGCGGATGATGGCGGCGGTCGCCCGGTTCGTCCAGGTCGACTGGGAGTGGGAGTTGGCGGTCAGCTTGTTCCAGCCGGACAGCCAGGGGTCGGTTCCCGCCGCGACCCTGACCTTGGCGCGGTTGATGTCACCGGCGTTGTGCAGCATGCCGGGGTGGGTGAACGTGGCCGGGGCCGCGTGTGCGGTCGTGGCCACGGTGGCGCCGCCGAGGGCGAGGGCGGCGGCGAGACCGCCGGCGGTCTTCAGCAGACCGCGGCGGCTCAGCTCTGTTTCGCGGAGGTGCTCGTGGGGGGAAGTGCGGCTCATCGCTGTGCATCTCCAATCCGTCTGGCTCAGGTGGGCGTGATGCTCACCTCGTCGAACTCGGTGGTGCAGCGGACCAGTTGGCTGCGCGAGCAGACCACGAGGCCCACGTGGTAGGGGGCGTCACCGAAGGCGGGGATCTCCCCGTCGGCTATGGGGGTCCAGGTGACGCCGTCATCGGTGGACAGGGCTGCGGCGAAGGCGGTCCCGGTGCGCTTCAGCCGCAGCAGGGCGGGGAGGGTGACGGCCGCGCCGCCCGTGAAGGCGGAGGCGCCGGCCACGGTCCTGCGGAGCATGAGCTGTGCGGTGGTCCCGCCGGTGACGACGACTCCGGCCGCCTGGTCGAACGGCGACAGCGACTTCGCCATCAGCAGCCCCACCCGGTCGGCGCTCACGCCGGTGCGGGAGACGAGCCGGGCGACGATCTCGCAGTCGCCGCTGACGGGCCGTCGCACGAACTGCCCTGTCATTCCCTGGCCGTTGGCGTTCAGGTCGACGCCCGCGCCTCGCACGGTGAAGGTGCCGTCGTGGTACGACGTACTGCCGGGCGTGGTGATCGCGACCACGCCCAGCGTCCCGAAGGCGCGGTCGTCGAGCACGGTGTCGCCGAGGTCCCCGTACGTCCACGGACCGGGCGGCGCGGTGCCGACCGTGAGCGCGAGGGTGCCGGTCGTGGTCCCGGAGGCGTTGGCCGCGGTGGTCGTGACCGTGAACTCGCCCGTTCCGGTGGGGGTTCCGGAGACCAGACCGGTGCGCCGGTCGATCCGCAGCCCGTCCGGCAGCCCGTCCGCCGTGAACAGCACGGGCTCGTGCGCGGCCCGCAGCAGATACCGGAAACCGACGCCCTGGTTGGCGAACGCGGCGGTGGCGGAGGTGAGCCGGGGCACCGACGGAGTGGGCATCGCAGCCCGCGCGGAGGCAGAACGCGGGCCGCGGCCACCGGTGTTGGTCCTCGCGACGGTGTAGTGGTAGGTCGTGCCCGGCGTGCCGGTCGCGTCGGAGTACCGGACGCGGGTGCCGAAGCCGACCGCCCCGACGCCGGTGGCGAGGGTCCGGTAGGGTCCGTCGGCACGCGCCCCGCGCAGCACCGTGTAGCGGGCGGACAGGTCCGGGTCGCTCCAGGCCAGCTCGACGGCGTCGGCGCCGGTGACGGCCCGCAGGTCGGTGGCGGCACGGGCGGGGCGCGGCACGCACCACACCGCGCCGGACGGCGAGGTCACGCTGACGTTGTCGAAGGCACCGGTACCGGTCTCGGCGTAGTCCTCCTCGACACCGAGACAGGAGGTGAGCGCGAGGCCCGCGTACCCGGTCCGCCCCAACTCGACGTCGCTGGAGCCGACTTCGGTCCAGTGGACGCCGTCCGGGGAGACGGCGCCCGTGCACCGCGAGCCCTTCCGGGTCACGCGTACCCAGTAGGGCGCCCGCAGCCGGTAGCCGTCGCCCGCGCCCTCGACGTAGGGCGCCTCCAGGGGGGTCGCCGATTCGGGCAGCGCCCCCAGGTTGGAGAGCGGGAAGGCCGCGCTCACCGTGATCGCCTGCTGCTGGGAGGGCGGCACCGGAGTGCTGCCGGTCCCGGAGACCTCCGCACCGGCCGCCGGCCGTACCGTCCAGACCCCGCTCCAGGTGTGCAGCGGCAGCCCCTGGACCAGCATGGAGGCGTGGGCCGCGGACGCGTCGAGGGAGGCGCGGACGGTGACGCCGATCTTGGAGTACTGCGAGCTGAGCGGCCACACGATCCGCGCGGTGACCGTGCCGTCGCCGCGCAGCGGCAGGTGGACGAGGCGGTAGGTGTCGTCGGTGCCGCTCGCCTCCAGGACGAAGCGCTCGCCGTCGAAGGCCGCGGAGCCGGGGATCTTCACGTCCCCGACGTCCTGGGTCGCCCAGGGCCCGGGGAGTCCGGCGGAGGCCGCCGCCCAACCCGAAGTCCCGCTCCTGCCGAGGGAATCGGTGGCAGCGACCGTGTAGTAGTGCGTCCGTCCGGCACGCACGCGCAGGTCGGTGTACGTCGGCTCGCGGACCCCGGAGGCGATCTCCTCGTACCGGCCGTCCGCGGCGCTCGCCCGCAGGACCGTGTACGAGTCGGCCCAGGCCGACGGCAGCCAGGTCACGGTGACCGACCGGTCCTCCCCCACCGCAGTGACGCCGGCCGGCGGGGCCGGCGCACTCGCCGCGGGCGCCGTCGCACCCGCGTAGGCGAAGGTGCCCCAGCTCGGCAGGTCGTCGTTGCTGCCCTCGACGACCCGGGTGCCGCCGGCGCCGCGGAAGACGGCGTTCCTCGTGTACGGGGTGTCGAGGCCGCGCACACCCGCGTAGTGGGCGTACGCCATCTCGTAGATCGGCGGCAGGGTGCCGCGCGAGGTGGCCGAGACGGCCAGTTTGATGTACTTGCCGGTGCGGTCGAGGCCGGGGACGAAGGGGACGTCGCCGCCGAGGTTGTAGCGGGCGGCGTACTCGACGTTGGCGAGGATGCGGTTGCCGTCGAAGCCCCACAGGTCGACGCCCTGGTTCCAGGCGACCTGCGCCGCGTCGGCGAGCAGGCCGACCGCCAGCTGTTCGTGGCCCTGGTCGCGGCCGCTCTCCTGGCCCTGGCCCGCGTCGGTGACGATGCGGTGCAGGACACTGCCGTTGCCCGCGCCGGCCGCGGCGAAGCGCAGCGCGTCGTGGAAGAGGGTGGGCTCCTCGCAGAACACGCCGATGGCCAGCAGGGATTGAAGAGCCGTCAGATCCCAGTTGCCGTTGGCGTAGAGCGTGTAGCAGGAGAGGGCCGGATACCAGACGCGCAGGAAGGACTCCTCGCAGCGCGCGATGCCGGCCTCGCTCCAGCCGTCGTAGCCGGTGTGCCGCAGGAGTTCGGCCGCGTTGACGAACTTGAAGGCCTGGAGCCCGGCACCGAGCGGGCCGTCGGCTCCGGTGATGGCCGTGAGCGAAGCGGACCAGGCGTCGAGGATGTCCCGGGCCTTGTCGGCGTGCGCGGTGTCGCCGGTGACGGCCCAGACGAGGGCGTTCTGATAGGCGGCGGCCGAGTCGGCGACCGCCTGGTTCTGGTAGTTGGCGGGACCGCGGCCCCAGGTGGTGATCTGGCCCGTGTTCTGCACGGTGTACGAGGCGGCGGAGCGGGCGTGGGCGGCAAGCGCCAAGTAGCCGTCGTAGACCGGCGACTGCTTGGCGGCGACAGCGGCCTTCATGCGGGCGAGGTCGTCGGCGGAGTGCAGCAGGCCGGGGTGAGCGAAGGCTCCGGTATCGCTGTCGCTCTCGGCGGCCCGGGCGGCACCGGGCACGAGCAGTCCGCTCGCGCCCGTCGCCAGCAGCAGGGCCGCGGAGCCGCCGATGAATCCCCGACGGCTGACAGGACCCGCTGCAGTCGGCTGCGGTTCGGCAGCGCCAGCGCCCCGAAGGGGCGCGGGGCTGTATTCATCAGCGGCTCCGCCGCGGGGCGCGACCAGCCACGACGGAGCCGCAGCCGCCCCACGGCCCCTCCCCGCGCCTCCAGCGGAGCTAGGTGCGGGGATCGTCATGACGCGGCGGCCGCCTCGGCCTCGGCGGTGGTGAGGAACTTCAGGTTGGTGACGTGCTCGTTGGAGAACCACTGGATCTCGTCCGTGGTGTAGTACCAGCTCGGCTTCTTCATGGAGTCGGCGATGACGACGCCGTTGATCACCAGGTTCTCGAAGGTGACGTTGGTGATGGCGTGATCGGCGTCGTAGCCGAGGAACAGGGACGGGTTGGCGTGTGTGCCCGTGTAGCTGAGGTTCTTGACGTAGACGCCGTCGATGCCGCGGCCGACCGAGGTGTTGTACTTCGTGTTGTACATGACCTTCATGTAGATGACCTGGCCCCACCGGAAGTCCTCGATCCGGACGTCCTCGATGCGTACGTTCCTGATCAGGTTGGAGTCGCCGGGGTTGAGGGCGATGCAGCCCTGGTAGTTCATCTGGGGTTCGCGGTGGTCGAGGATGTCGATGTTGCGGATGACCAGGTTCTCGATGGTCTCCGGGGCGTCGGTGTTGCCGTGCGTACCGATGTTGACCGGGTGGGCGACGTCGGCCCACAGGGAGCAGTTCTGCACGGTGATGTCGCGGGTGTCGCCGTAGTAGTCCCAGCGGTGGGCGTAGATGGCGATGCAGTCGTCGGAGTTGCGCAGGAAGCAGCCGTCGATGAGGACGTCGCTGGAGGAGAAGATGTCGATGCCGTCGCCGTTGCCCTTGGAGCTGAAGCCGCGGACCTTCTTGATGTGCACGTTCTGGGCCTCGCCGAGGGTGGCGATGTAGTTGCCCGGGTTCATGATGATGACGTCCTCGACCCGGATGTTCCTGCTGCCCTCGCAGAGCACGCCCTGTCCTGAGCTCGCCCAGATCATGCCGTGGCCCTTGAGGGCGGCCTTCTCGACGTCCTTGAAGTAGACGGTGGCCTTGAGGACGGCGCCGCCGGCGAGGTAGACGGTCTTGCCGCTGGGGACGGTGAGAACGCCGCCGGTGACGGTCTGCACGCCGGGGCCGAAGTAGATGACGTCGGGGTCGTCGGCGGCCGGCGGGCGGTGCTCGACGCGGTTGGTGATGACGTGCAGGCAGTCGAAGATCTCGTCGTTGATCTGGACGACCAGGTCCTTCGGCTCGTCGAGGGTGAACCGCAGGGTGTCGCCGAGGAGTTCGGGCGTGATGCCGTACGAGTCCGGTCTCACCCGGGCCTTGGTGGTGCCGCCCTTGAGGTAGGTCACCTCGACTTCGACGGAGTGCCGGAAGTCGAAGTACACCATCGAGGAGTTGTAGACCTTGCCGGAGCCGGTGGTGGCGTTGATCTCCTCCAGCTGCGGCCGGTAGATGTCGAGGGTCTGCCAGTCTCCGTCGGGGGCGGTACGGACCCGTACCTGGAAGCTGGTGTTGGTCGGAACGGCGGACGGACGGGGGTAGGTGACCAGCTTCGGGCGGGACTTGGCGTCGTCGGCGTGGGCGGCGGTGGCGGTCAGGCCGCCCGAGAGGCCGGCGGCGAGCGCGGTGGCTCCCGCGGCCTGCAGGGCGGTGCGGCGGGAGAAGGGCGCGGTCATGGGTGACTCCTTGCAACAGGTCTGCGGGTTGGGCTACTTGAGGCCGGACGTCGACAGGCCGGCGACGAAGCCGCGCTGGGCGACGAGGAAGACCAGCAGGATGGGGACGACGTACATCACGGAGGCGGCGGCCTGGAGGTTGGTGATGGGGGTGCCGGCTGAGGAGACGTAGGTGGTCATCACGGCGACGGCGAGGGTGGAGCGGTCGGTGGACAGCAGGAGCTGCGGCGCGATGTAGTCGCCCCAGGTCCAGGTGAAGGCGATGACGAAGCTCGCGGAGAGCACCGGCCAGGACTGCGGCAGGAAGATCCGCCAGAACATCCCGGCGTATCCGCAGCCGTCGACGATGGCCGCCTCCTCCAGTTCGCGGGGCAGTCCTGCGAAGAACTGCCGGAAGAGGAAGACCAGGTAGGGGGCGGACGACAGGCCCCACAGCACCCAGGGCCAGTAGGTGTCGACCATGCCGAGCTTGGCGAAGATCAGGTAGGTCGGCAGCAGGGTGATCATCTGGGGCAGCATCATCGAGCCGATGAGGATGCCGAACAGGGTCTTCTTCCCGGGTGCGGTGAGCCGGGCGAAGCCGAAGCCGACCCAGGCGGAGCTGAGGGTGACGAGGGTCGCGTAAAGGGTGGCGATGATCAGGGAGTTGCGGGCGTAGCCGAGGAAGTCGATGAGTCGGTAGGCGTCGGCGAAGTTGTGCCACTGGAAGTGGGTGGGCAGCCAGTGCACGGGGGCGGCGGCCAGTTCGGCGGGGGCCTTGAGGCCGGTGAGGACCAGCCAGCCGAACGGGCCGAGGAACAGGCCGGTGACGACGACGAGGACCGTGTAGAGGACGAGGCGGTTGACGCGTATCCGCATCCGGGCCGGGGACTTGGGGTTCACGCTGGTGGCGGTCACTTCTTCGCCTCCGGGTCGACGTTGTAGAACACCACGCCGGAGGTGAATCTGAAGATGAGTCCGGTCGCGATGAGGATCAGGACGAAGAGCACCCACAGCAGTGCGGAGGCGTATCCGTAGCGGCCGAGCGCGAAGTACTCGGAGAACACATGGATCATGTACGTGTAGTTGGACTGCGGGATCGTGGTCAGGCCCCCCGTGGTGGAGAGCGGGGCCAGCAGCATCGGCATGATGGTCTGCACCGAGGCGATCACCCCGGTCACGGTCTGGAAGAGCAGCACCGGCGACAGCAGCGGCACGGTGATGCTGCGGAAGGTCCGCCAGGCGCTCGCCCCGTCGATGCGGGCCGCCTCGTGGAGCTCGCGGGGCACGTCCTGGAGCCCCGCCAACGAGATGATCATGATGTTGCCGGCCGCCCAGAGGACCGTCATGACGAGGACGTAGCGGGCGTAGGGGTCGGCCAGCCAGCCGATCGCGTCGAAGCCGAAGAAGGTCAGAACCCCGTTGGCGGCACCGGAGTTCTGGTCGAAGAGGTTCTTGAAGGCGATGCCCGCGCCGACCGGGGGCACCACGGCCGGCAGGTAGAGCAGGGTGCGGAAGAGCCCGCGTCCCCTGACCGGCCGGTTGACCAGGACGGCGAGCCCGAGCCCGGCGACGATCGACAGCGGCACCGAGAGCAGCGCGAACAGACCGGCCCGGCCCAGGGCGTCCCAGGTCGTCGAATCGCCCATCAGCTCGCGGTAGTTGCCGAGGCCGACGTAGTGCCAGTTCGGCGAGATGCCGTCGTACGTGGTGAAGCTCAGCCACAGCGCGTAGGCCATGGGCGTGATGGTCAGCAGCGCGAACCCGACGATCCACGGGGAGGTGAACATGTAGAAGGCGCGGTGCCTGCGGACCGTCATCGAGGGCCCGGTGCGCTCGGCGGAACCGGCCCGGCCGGCACCCGCGGCCGAACTCGGCCGGCCGGCGACGGAGGAGACCTGATCAACCGTCATCCCACTTGCTCCTTACCGCGCTTGAGCTGCTGGTTGATGGTCGAGTTCAGGTGTCCGGCGAGGCTGTCGACGGACATCTCGCCCTGCATCGCGGGAGTGGCGACCTGGTTGAAGAGCGCCTCGAAGGCGTCCCCCGAGATGTAGGGCGACAGGGAGACCACCGAGAAGTGCCTGAGCTCGTTCTCCTGCGCCCGCAAGGTGCGCTTCTGGTACTCCTCCTTGGCGGGCATCAGCGGCCGCAGGGACTTCAGGGTGGGGATGCCCCAGCCACTGGAGGCGCGCGCCTTGGCCGGCGCCTCGCCGAAGAACCACTCGAAGACCCGCCAGGCGGCGTCCTTGTTCTTCGCCTTGCGTGGCATCCACAGACCGGTGCCGCCCTGGCAGGCGCTGATCCGCGGACCGCCCGCGAAGACGGGGGCGGGAGCGAGCCGGGAGACCTGCGCCAGCTTCTTGTCGGTGCCGATCATGCCGCCCATCCAGTAGCCGGAGTTCGACATGGCCAGCCGTCCGGCCTGGTAGGTGGGCCCGTCCCAGCCGTTGGGGTCGGGCAGGACCGGGCTGGGCCCGACCTTGAGCCTGCAGTAGTCGATGTACCAGGCCAGCGCCTTACGAGCCTCGGGGGTGGTGAAGTCGACCCTGGAGAAGTCGTCACTGAAGAGGCTGCCGCCGGCGGAGGCGGTCATCGTCGCCATGAGGGTGAGCTTGACCAGGCCGTTGTAGCTGCCGCCGAAGACGGTCGTCTGGCCCTGGGACCGCTGGGCGAGCCGTCGGGCGTCGTCCAGCCACTCGTCGAAGGTGACGGGTTCGGTCTCGGACGGGTAGGTGACGCCCTTCTTGTCGAAAGCGGCGGTGTTGAACCAGAACATGGAGTCCTGGGAGAAGTCCTTCGCCATGCCGTAACGCGGGCCCTTGCCCTGGGACCTGCCGTCGTAACGCCACAGGTCGTTGACGGGGTCCAGGTCGTCGAGCCTCAGGACGCTGCTGGCGGCGAAGTAGTCGTCCAGCTCCTGCATCACGTCCCGCGCCGCGAAGTACGCCGCGTCCACGGCGCCGACACCGCGCACCAGGTCCGGCGGGCTGCCGCTGGTGAGCATCGCGATGAGCTTGGTGATGTCGTAGTCCACCCGCTTGATCGTGATGCCGGTTTCCTTCTTGGCCTGCTGGACCAGGTCGGGGCTGAGGTCGTCGGCCTTGACCATCATGGTGACGGTCTCGCCCGAGCCGCTGACCCCGGTGGACACCTGGAGCGCACAGCCGCCGAGCGACGCGGCACCGGCCGCGGCACCCGCCGCCGACAGAGCGAGAAAGCGGCGCCGGCTGACCGGGGCACGGGCGTGCGTCTGCATGGACTACCCACTCTCTGAAGGGAGGTGACCGGATGTCGGCCCGGTTGGCAACCGGTTGCTATGAGCGGTGAGGGGAGCTTCAACCCGTAGGAGAGCGTCGTCAAGAGGCGCGGCGAACTTTCGAAAACCCTTCAGCGGCAACCGGTTGTTCTTGCGTACCGGTTGCTGCTCACGGACCGTTCGACCGACCGCACGTCGAAAGATTCCGACTCATACCCCTTGCTGGGAGCGGCCGAGCCGTCCTACTGTCCCGTGGAAACCGGTTTCTAAGGCACTGCCGAGCCGCCGCCCTCCTCCCCGAGAGCGCCCACCTCCGAAGGAACACGGTCAGATGAACTCCACCAGGTTGGTCCGCGCCGCGATCGCGGGCCTCGCGCTGACAGGTCTGCTCTCCGCCTGCGGCGGATCGGACTCCGGCTCCGGCGGCTCCGACTCGGCTTCGGGCCCGGTCACCCTGCCGTTCTGGGGCTGGGCGAACGGCCAGGACGCCGTGGTGAAGGCCTTCAACGCCTCCCACAAGGACGTCCAGCTGAAGTACACGAAGGTCACCGACCAGCTGACCATGCAGAAGCAGCTCACCAACGCGGTGAAGGCGGGCAACGCGCCCTGCCTGGTGCAGAACACCGCCGAGTACGTGACGAGTTGGGTCGCCCAGGGCGCCCTCGCCGACATCACGAAGTACGTCGGGTCGGCCAAGGACAAGTTCAACTCCGGTTCCTGGTCGGCCGCACAGGTGCAGGGCAGGCTGTACGGCGTCCCCACCAGCTCCGCGCCGAACTTCACCATCTACCGCACGGACGTCTTCCAGAAGTACGGCCTCAAGGCCCCCACCACCTGGGACGAGTTCATCGCGGCGGGCAAGACGCTCAAGAAACACGGCGTCAGGATCACCAACTTCGCCGGCGAGGACCCCAGCACGCTCGAAGTGCTCGCCATGCAGGCCGGCGCCCACTGGTACGCGATCGACGGGAACTCCTGGAAGGTGGACTTCCAGGACGCGGGCACCCTGAAGGCCGCCGGCGTGATCCAGCAGATCATCGACAACGACCTCGACTCCACGCTGTCGTTCGCCGACTACGCGGCCGTGCAGCGCAATTACGACAACGGCGGCACGGCGACCCGGCAGATCTCCACCTGGCAGATGGCCGGCATGGTGCAGAACTTCACCAAGTCCTTCGGCAAGTGGGCCCTCGCCCCCTGGCCCACCTTCTCCGGCGAGGCCGCGAAGACCCCGGCGGGCACCAACCTCACCGGCAGCGTCACGCTCGTCACCAAGCAGTGTGCCCACCAACAGCAGGCCGCCGAGGCCGCGTTGTGGATGTCCACCGACTCCGGCGCGGTGAAGACGATGGCGAGCCCGACCACCGGCAACGGCGTGATGCCCGCGCTCGCCGACAGCGGCGCCTACGTCGACGAGGCGATCTCCCAGAAGCTGCTCGGCTCCAACTACGACCCGGCGAAGAAGGTCGTCACCGACAGCCTGAACACGGTCACCACCGACTGGACCTTCGGCCCCGACTGGACGGCCATGTTCACGGAGCTGCAGAGCGGCTGGGCGAAGGTGGTCAGCAAGCAGCAGAAGGTCACCGACCTCCTGGCCCACATGCAGCAGTGGACGGTCGCCGACCTGAAGTCCCGCGGCATCAGCGTCGAGGGCTGAGGCGGGCACCCGGATGGTCCGCTCCCAGCGCTGGAAGGGTGCCGCCTTCACGGTGCCCTTCCAGCTCGGCTTCGTCTTCCTCTACCTGATCCCGATCGGGTACGCCGTCCACGAGTCGCTGTACCGCTCCCAGTCCTCCGGCCTCGGCCTCGGCGGCACCACCGACGAGTTCTCGGGCCTGGCCAACTACCACCAGGGCCTGACGGACCCGGCGTTCCTCGACTCGGTCCTGCGTGTGCTCGTGTTCGCCTGCGTCCAGATCCCCGTGATGCTGCTGATCAGCCTGCTCCTCGCACTCTTCCTGGACGCGCTGACGTCCCGGGCGGCAGGCCGTTTCCGCATCCTGCTCCTGGTCCCGTACATGATCCCGGGCGTGGTCGCCGCGATCGTCTGGATCAACCTCTACAGCCCGGACGTCGGCCCCCTCACCCCCCTGGCCAAGGCGTTCGGCCTCGACTGGAACTTCTTCGCGCCGTCGATGGTGTGGCCGTCCATCGGCAACCTGCTCACCTGGCACGGCATCGGCTACAACATGGTGATCATCTACTCGGCGCTGCAGGGCGTCCCGCGCGAACTCTTCGAGGCGGCACGGCTGGACGGCGCCTCGGAGTCCCGCATCGCCCTGAGCATCAAAGTCCCCTACGTGCGGGGCGCGTTGGTCCTTACCGGCATGCTGTCGATCATCCAGATGCTGCAGATCTTCAACGAGCCGGCGCTGTTCCGGAACGTCACGCCCCAGACGGTGAGCGACAGCTTCACCCCGATCATGGTGATCTACAACCAGGCGTTCAACGCGGGCAACTACCACTACGCGGCGGCCCTTTCGGTGCTGCTGGCCCTGATCCTCGGCGTCGCCTCCTTCCTCTTCTACCGGCTGACCGCGAAGGAGGCCGACTGATGGCACTCACCGAGGAGCGCACGAGGACCCACCCCGTCCGCCGCATCAACAAGCCCGATCCGGCGGCCCGTTCCCGGGGCGGCCAGCGGTTCCTCCTCGTCGGCCTGGCGCTGGCGAGCGCGTACAGCCTCTTCCCGGTCTGGTGGCTGATCGTCGCCGCGACGAAGGACCGCACCGCCCTCTACCAGAGCAACGGCCTCTGGTTCTCCGGCTGGCACCTCTGGACCAACCTGCACCAGCTGTTCACCTACGAGAACGGCATCTTCCTCCGCTGGACCGCCAACTCCTTCCTCTACGCCGGAGTCGGCTCCCTCGGCGGCACCCTGATCGCCCTCGCCACCGGCTACGGCCTCGCCCGCTTCCAGTTCCCGGGCCGCAACCTGGTCTTCGCCTGCGTCGTCGGCTCCTTCCTGGTCCCGATCGCCCTGCTCACCCTCCCCCTCTATCTCCTCTTCTCGAAGATCGGCCTGGTGGACACCCCCTGGGCGATGCTGATCCCCTGCCTGATCAACCCGTTCAGCGTCTACCTGGCGAAGGTCTACACCGAGGCCGCCATCCCCTACGAACTCCTCGAAGCCGCCCGTATCGACGGCGCGGGCGAACTGCGCATCTTCTTCTCCATCGTCCTGCGCATGATGACCACCGGCGGCGCCACGGTCTTCCTGCTGGCCTTCGTCAACACCTGGAACGCCTTCTTCCTCCCGCTCACCGTGCTCCGCGGCGAGCAGAACTGGACCCTCAACCTGGGGCTGTACAACTGGTCCGGCAAACGCCTGGAATCCGGCGTCGACCTGACCGGTCTGGTCCTCACCGGCGCCCTGCTCTCCATCGTCCCGATGGCCGTCATGATGATCGCGATGCGCCGCTACTGGCGCTCCGGAGTCACCCTGGGAGCCCTCAAGTGACCGAGCTCCGCAACCCGGTGATCCGCGGCTTCGCCCCCGACCCCTCGCTGGTCCGCGCCGGCGACTGGTACTACCTCGCCAACAGCTCCTTCGAGTGGTTCCCGACGATCCCGATCCACCGCTCCCGCGACCTGGCCCACTGGGAGTACGCGGGCCACGTCGAGGGCGCGGCCCCGGGCGGCTCCCTGGCCGGCGTACCCGACTCGGGCGGCATCTGGGCCCCGTCCCTGAGCTGGGACGGCGAGCGCTTCTGGGTGGTCTACTCGATCGTCCGCTCGGTCGGCACCCCGTACTTCGACGCGGACACCTACGTCAGTACGGCCGCGGAGGTGTCCGGCCCCTGGAGTCCCCCGCGCCGCATCCCGAGCCACGGCTTCGACCCTGCGCTCCACCACGAGAACGGCCGCCTCTGGCTCCTCAACCTCCAGAACGACCACCGCCCCGGCGGCAGGCGCTTCGCCGGCATCGTCGCCACGGAACTGGACCGGGAGACGCTCACCCCCGTCGGAACCACCCATCTCCTCCTCCAGCAGGACCGGTTGATCGAGGGCCCCAAGCTGCTGAAGCGGAACGGCTGGTACGTCCTGGTCCTGGCGGAGGGCGGCACGGGCTTCGAACACGGGGTACGGGTGGCCCGCAGCCGCAACCTCACCGGCCCGTACGAACTCGACGAACGCCCCCTGCTGACGACGAGGGACGCCCCGGAGTGGCCGTTGCAGAAGGCGGGACACGCGGAGTTGGTGGAGACACCGGAGGGCGAGTGGTTCCTGAGCCACCTGACGGCCCGCCCTCTGAAGACGTCGAAGGGCCTACGGTGCCCACTGGGCCGCGAGACGGCGATCCAGGCGGTGACGTGGGACGCAGAGGACTGGCCGAGACTCCGGCACGGGGACACCCGTCCGGCGCTCACGATGGAGACACCCGAACTGGAGCGCCCCGTAAGGGGCGCGGGGCTGCATTCGATATGCGGCTACCGCCGCGTGGGCGCGCCAAGCCCCCACCGGCCCGCAGACAACAGCGCACCCCCCTACTACACCCTCCGCTCCCCAGCCGCCCCCTCCTGGATAGACCCCACCACCCGCCCCGGCTGGCTACGCCTCCGCGGCCACCACGGCCCCGACTCCCTCTGGTCCCACCACCTCCTGGCCCGCCGCATCACCGAACACCACACCGAGGCCCAGGTAACCCTCCAGGCAACCCCGTCCACCTTCACCCAGTCGGCCGGCCTGCTCCTCTGGTACAACACCTCGGCCTACTACGCCCTGGACCTCACCTGGGCAGAGCCGGAGGGCGAAGCACAGCACGGCCAGCAGTGGCAGAACACGGGCCGGACCGTGCTCGTACTGACCACCCGCGACGAGAACGAGACCCGCCGCGCAGCCGTACGGGAAGTCGACGCGAACGCCCCCCTCACCCTCGGCGTCACAGTCCACCGCACCGAAGCCCGGTTCTGGCACCTCAGCGAAGACACCCGCTCCCCCGTCGGCCCGCCCCTCGACTTCACCCGCCTCTCCGACGACCACGGCAGCCGCCTCCGCTTCACCGGAGCAATGGCCGCGATCCACTCCGTAGACCTCGTCGACGCCTCCTTCACCGCCGACTTCACCGATTTCCGGGTCGTCTGCACCCCCGCATAGCCCCGGCCTCCCTGTTCGAAGTTTCGAAAGTCCGACCCCCGCCGATCCCGTGAATTCCCAGGTCTTCACGCCGAGTTGACGCGCACCTATCTTAGGAAGCGCTTACTGCACGGCTTGCACACAGACCGCGGAAGCAGCGTTGGTCGCAACTTTCGTTACTTTCGTTGGCCCAAGGGCGGGCCGGAGAGGCGGGTTCCCCATGGTCCGTGCCGGAGGTACGAGCGTGGCGGCGGCCGGTCCGACGCTGGCGGTGGTGGCCCGCGAGGCGGGCGTCTCCGTGCCGACCGCGTCGAAAGTGGTGAACGGCAGGGACGATGTGGCCCCCGAGACCCGGCGCCGGGTCACCGAGGCCCTGGAACGCCTCGGCTACGTCCGCAGACCGCGGTTCGACGCGACGAAGGCCCCCGCCCTGATCGATCTGGTCGTGCAGGCGCTGGACAGCTCGTGGTCGGGTGCGGTGCTGCACGGGGTGGAGGAGGCGGCGTACGAGGCGGGTCTCGAGATCGTGGTGTCGGCGGGGCCGGCCCGGACCCGGGCCGGCCGCCCGGAGCGCGGCTGGCTGGACAAGCTCACCGCACGCGGCTCCTCCGGGGTGCTGTTCAACCTGGCCGAGGTGACCCAGGCGCAGTACGCCTGGCTGGGCCACCACCGCATCCCGTACGTCCTGATCGACCCGGTCCATGAGCCCCCGGCGGGCGTGGTCTCCGTCGGGGCGGCCAACTGGCAGGGCGGGGTCACCGCGGCCGAGCACCTGATCGCCCTCGGCCATGAGCGGATCGCGGTGATCGCCGGCAACCGGCGCCGGATGTGCAGCGGCGCCCGGGTGGCCGGCTACCGCTCGGCGCTCGCCTCGGCGGGGCTGCGCCATCGGGGCGAGTACATCCGGCACGCGGGCTTCGACGAGGACACGGCCCGGCACCGTATGCACGAACTGCTCGACCTGCCGGAGCCGCCGACCGCCGTGTTCGTCTGCTCCGACCGGATGGCGCTCGGGGTGTACGCGGCGCTGGCCGAACGCGGGCTGCGGGTGCCGGCGGACATCAGTGTGGTCGGCTTCGACGATCTGCCCGAGGCGCGCTGGGGGACCCCGGCGCTGACCACGGTCCGCCAGCCCCTGTCGGAGATGGCGGCGACGGCGCTGCGGCTGCTGGTACGGCTGATGCACGGGGACCGCCCGGAGGGCACCCGGACGGAACTGTCGACCAGGCTGGTGGTGCGGGCCAGTACGGCGGCCCCGCCTGCCCGTTCGGCCGTACGAGGGTGACCGCGCCCTCGCCAAGATCGTTTCCAGGGCATGAATCCCACCCTGCGCACCGCGGCGGCCTGTGCCCTGGCCGTGGCCGCCGTGACCACGGCCCTGGGCACCGCCCGGGCCACGCCCCTGACCCTCGCCCCGGCCCGGCCCCACACCGCGGTGGCCGTCCCGGCGGCCGACGAACACGACCCGAAGGAGGACGTGGAACTGGACGAGAACGGCCGCCCGGACCTGAACGAGGACTGAGGCAAAGCGCCCCGCCAGGGGCGCCAGGAGCTGCGGGTCCAGCCACAACGGACCCGCAGCTCCCCACCGTCCGGTCTCTCAGTCGTCGTCGCCCTGACGCGGCTCCCCGAGCAGCGCCTGGATCGCGTCCACGGCGCTGCCGTCGTGGTCACTGCCGGCCGTGCCTCTGCCTGCCTGGATGTTCGCCGTGCGGTCCACCTCCAGGATGGAGTCCGCGTTGGAGTTGTCCAGCACGGTGATCAGGCTGTCGGCCGCGTGCGCGGGGGCCACGGCCGCGCCGAGCAGCGCCGCGGTGAGGGCCGCGGCGGTCCGCAGCCGCGTCACACGCCCACGCCCTCGGGCTCGTCGAGCCGTTCCCGGGCGATGTTGCGCTCCAGCAGGGTGGTGGACGCCTTGACGCCCACGCCACTGGTCGCGTCGACGGACGGCAGCCGGCCGTCCGCGGACTTCAGCTCGCTCAGCGCCGAGTCCATCGCCTCGTGCGCGGCGAAGAGACAGGGCGTGGAGTAGATCGCGACGTCGACGCCGAGGTCGTCCAGCTCGGTGAGCGAGAGCCGGGGCGACTTGCCGCCGGCGATCTGGTTGAAGAGCAGCGGTTTGTCGCCGACGACCTTGCGGATCCGGCGGATCCACTCCTCGCTGCGCACCCCGTCGACCAGGATCACGTCGGCGTCGGTGGCGGCGAGCCGCTCCGCGCGGTGCAGGATGTCGTGCTCGTCGGTGGCGTCCGTGCGGGCCACGACGACCAGGTCCTGGCGGGTCTCCAGGACCTTCTCCAGCTTGTCCAGGTACTCCTCCAGGGGCAGCACCTGCTTGCCGTCGGCGTGCCCGCAGCGGCGGGGCCGCTTCTGGTCCTCCAGGATCACCCCGGAGGCACCGATCCGCTCCAGTCCCTCCACGACGTGGCAGGCGACCTCGGGATCGACGTACCCGTCGTCGATGTCGACGAGGAGATGGTGGTGCGGGAACGCGCCCCGCAGCCGCTGGACGAACGCCACCATGTCGGGCCAGGCGATGAACCCGATGTCCGGCAGGCCGTAGTACGAGGCGGCGAAGCCGAAGCCCGATACGAACATCCCGTCGTAGTGTTTGGCCGCGATCGACGCCGAGTACATGTCGTAGACGCCGATCAGCGGGGTGGTCCCCGGCCCGGCGATCTGCTCGCGCAGCTTCTTTCCGTAAGTCAAGGTCCGGCTCCTCCTGTGGGTGGGTGGCGCGGCGACACGACAGGCCTCCGCGTCTCGACAGCCCTTTGCCAAGACAAGAGCATCTCTAGATACGCACGTGACTATCTCCGTGCGCGACCTTTACTCACCCCAATGGCGGATCCGGTTCACCGGAGAAACGTCACTGGACCAGCCGTGCGGCCCAGGCCACACCCCCGTGGAGGTGGGCCAGGAAGCCGGAATCCCGGTACGCCTCCCGGGCGTGACCCAGGGCGGTGTAGAACACCCGTCCGGCCCCCTGCTCCCGGCACCAGGCCAGCGGATGGTCGTCCCCCATCCCGCCCCCGTCGTACGACGTCTCGTCGGCGCGCAGCAGGACCCGGACCCGGCCGCGCGGGTTGTCGCGGAAGTCGTACCACTCGTCGGTGAAGTCCCAGGCGGCGGGCAGGTGCCGGGTCGCGGGGTGGTCGTGGTCCTCGACCAGCGCCCGGCCGGGCTGGTACTCCGGGTGGCGGTCGAAGCGGGCGCCGAGGAGTCCGCCGTAGTACGGCCAGTCGTACTCGGTGCAGGCCGCCGCGTGCACGCCGGCGAAGCCGCCGCCCGCCTCGACGTAGGCGGCGAGCCGCGCGCGTCCTGCCGGGGTCAGGATCTCCCCGCTGGTGGAGAGGAAGACGACGGCCGCGTACCCGTCCAGGGGCTGTTCGAGGGCGGCCGGGTCCTCGGTGGCGTCGACGTCGACATCGGTGAACTCCCGTACGGCGGAGACGGCGTCGGGGATGGAGTCGTGGCGGTAGCCGGTGGTACGGGTGTGGACCAGCAGTCGAGGGGCCATGCCCGCATGATCGCCCACGACCGGGGCCGGCTCAAAGGCCCGGCGTCGGCACGCTGTTGTCGGGCGCCCCGCCGTCGCTCGGCAGGTCGCCGCGCTGCACGGGCTGGTCGTCGGTGAAGGCCGGGTCGGGGGTGGGCAGCAGGGTGTCGAGTTCGGCGGCGGTGGGACGGTGGACGGCGCGCAGCGCCTTGCCCAGCACGGCGCCGGTAACGCCGCCCTCGCCCTCCAGCCACACCACGCAGCCCTTCTCCGACACCTCGTACTTGTGCTGCCCGGCGTAGCGCAGGTGGTCGGTGTAGAGGTGGATGACGGCGCCGGCCTTGTCCGCGTACGAGGCGGAGAAGCCGTCGTCGCCCTGTACGCCGACGGACTGCTGGGCGAGGGTGAACCCCGGCGCGTCGGTGACGTAGACCATCTCCGGGGCGATCCCCAACGCCTTTGCCTTGGAGGCCAGTTCGGCCGGGTCGGCGGGGGCACCGGAAGCTCCGGAGGCTCCGGGGTCCGCCTTCTCGGTGCCGCATCCGGTGAGCAGGGCGGCGGCGAGGAGCAGGGGCGGCAGGACGCGCACGGCACGGATCATGCGCTCATCGTGCCGCACAGGCGTTCCACAGGGGACCGGTTTTTTTCTCGCTCCCGGAGCCACCGGTACCGCACCGGGAGCGGGTAGCCTCGGCCGGGATGGACACCATTCCCCCGTTCCTCGACCACCTGGTGCTGGCGACGCCCGACCTAGCGGAGCTCCGCCCCCTGCTGGCGGCCCTGGGCACGGAGCTGACCCTCTCCGCGGGGCCGGTGTCGCTGTCCTTCATCGTCGGCACCCCGCACGGCCCGGTGACCTTCGGCTGAGCCCGGTGTCCGATTCCTTCAAGACCGGCGTCCGCCCCCCGTCTACCGTGACGGCATGACTCCACGATTCGCCGTGATCGGTCTCGTCACCTCCGACCTGGCCGCGTCCCTCGCCTTCTACCGCCGTCTCGGCCTGGCCTTCCCGCCCGGCGCCGAGGAACAGCCGCACGTCGAGGCCGAGTTGCCCGGCGGGCTCACCCTCGCCCTGGACACGGAGGAGACGATCCGCTCCTTCCACCCGGCCTGGCACCCGCCGGCCGGCGGCGGCCGGGTGGCCCTCGCCTTCCGCTGCGACTCGCCCGCCGGGGTCGACGCGCTCTACGACGACCTGGTCGGCGCCGGCTACCACGGCGAACTCAAGCCGTGGGACGCGTTCTGGGGCCAGCGGTACGCCACGGTGCACGACCCCGACGGCAACGGCGTCGACCTGTTCGCCCCGCTACCCGCCGAGTAGCCCGGTCAGCGGCAGCCCCGCCAGCTCCCGTACGTCCCGGGCCAGATGGGGCTGATCCGCGTACCCCGCCCGGACGGCCGTCTCCGCGAGCGGCACCCCGGCCCGGGCGAGCGCGAGCGCCCGCTGCATCCGGAGCACCCGGGCCAGCGTCTTGGGCCCGTAGCCGAAGGCGGCACGACTGCGCCGGTGCAGTTGGCGGGCACCGACGCCGAGTTCGTCGGCGACGGCTGCGACGGGGCGCCCCGCGCCCAGGGCTTCGACCAGCCGTCGCAGCGACGGGTCGGAGGGCAGCGCCCGTTCCAGGGCGATCTCCTCCAGCGCGCCGGCCGGATCGCCCGCACCCGCGACCCGGTCCCGCAGCCGCCGCACGTCGGCGACCGGCCACAGGTCGCTCAGCTCGACGCGCTGGTCAAGCAGCGCGTACGCCGGCACGCCGAGGACGCCGGGCGCGGTACCGGGACAGAAACGAAGGCCCACCCACGCACCCTGGGCACCCTCGGACACGTAGGCACGCGTATCGGGCCCGGCCACCAGCAGCCGCCCGTCATGCCAGAGCAGATCCATACACCCGTCGGGCAGCACCCGCCCGGCGCCGCCCTCGTCGGTCCTGTTCACCCAGACAACCGCACCGGAGACCCGGGACGCCCGCTCCTTGTACACAGCCGCCAGCGTAGACGCGCCCCGTCCGATGGCACCCCGTCCGTTCGCGCCCCGTAGGGGCGCGGGGAACTGCGCGAGCAACCACGACGCGCCCGCACCCCGCCGACAACGCCTCCCCCCGAATCGAACCCGGCGTCGGCCCTCAAGCCTCCGGCTTGTGAGGCGGATGGCTGCTCTTCACATGCGCCCGCAACCGCGCCGTGACGTCCTCCGGCGGCAGGAACCGGGACCAGCGCTCCGGGAACTCCGACGGCATGTCGGGGTCGTCGGGGTCCCCGGGATCGGCCTCCCGCGCCGCGGCCGCGCGGGCCACGTACTCGGCGACCTGGGCCTCCCGCAGCCGCTCGTTGGCGGCGCGCGCCGCGGCCGTCGCGGCGGCCGGCCAGACCCGGTCGATCGCGGCGTTCACGGCGGCGCCGACCAGCACGGCGAAGGCCGCCACGCCGATCCACAGGAGCACGGCGACGGACGCGGCGAGCGAGCCGTAGATCGTCGCGCCCTCGATGGTGTGGGTCAGGTAGATGCGCAGCAGGAAGCTGCCGAGGACCCACATGGCCAGGGCGACCAGAGCGCCGGGCACGTCCTCGATCCACGGGGAGCGGACCGGTACGGACACGTGGTACAGCGTGGTCAGGAAGACGACGGACAGGACGATCACGACCGGCCAGTACAGGACCTGTACGAGCGTCTCCGACCAGGGCACGATCCCGACCACCGCGTCCGGTCCCGCCACCATCAGCGGCAGCGCCACCGAGCCGATCAGCAGCGCGGCGATGAAGAGCAGGAAGGAGACGATCCGGGTCTTCACGATGCCCCGGACGCCGTCGAGGCCGTACATCACCGTGATCGTGTCGATGAAGACGTTCACCGCGCGGGAACCCGACCACAGGGCGAACAGGAAGCCGATGGAGATGACGTCGGGGCGGCCGCCGCGTACCACGTCGTGCAGGATCGGCTCGGCGATCTCCTTCACGCCCTTGTCCGACAGGACCGTACGGGAGGCGTCCAGGAGGTTGGTCTCCAGGCTGGCGATGGTGTGGGCACCGGTCCAGGCGTCGACGTAGCCGAGCAGTCCGATGAGGCTGAGCAGCAGCGGCGGGACGGACAGCAGGGTGAAGAAGGCGGCCTCGGCGGCGAGGCCGAGGATGCGGTACTCCATGCAGGAATTGACGGTGTCCTTGAGCAGCAGCCAGGCGGTCCTGCGCTTGGAGACGTTCCGGTAGAGGGCTCGGGCCCGGTGGAGCCGGCCGGAGGGCCGCTCGGGAGTATCGCTTGCTGGCTGCACGCCCTAACGGTATCCGCCGTCCGGGACCCTCCTCACCTCACGGGGCCCCGGCCGGGGCGGACGCGGTGGGCGGGGCCGTTGTGTCAGGCTGGAGACCACCGCCGCCGCCCCCGGGTAGGTTCGCAGACATGGCAGGCAACACCACGCATACCGTCAGCAACCAGCCGCCTCCGCTGGCCGGATACGACCTCTTCGCCGCCGACCGGGCCCTCGTCGAGGCCGTCGAGCGGCACACCGACCCCGAGCTGCTCGGCGAGGTACGCACCGAGCTGTCGGGGATCGGCGCCTCGGCCGGCTCGGCGCAGGTGCAGGAGTGGGGGGCACAGGCGAACGAGCACCCGCCGCGGCTGCGCACCCACGACCGCTACGGCCACCGGATCGACGAGGTCGAGTTCCATCCCGCCTGGCACCGGCTGCTCGGCAAGGGTGTCGGCGCGGGCCTGACCACCGGCTGGGTACGGCCGTCCGGGCACGTCCGGCGGGCCGCCGCCTTCCTGGTCTGGACCCAGGTCGAGGCCGGCAACTGCTGCCCGCTGTCGATGACCAACGCGGCGGTGCCCGCGCTGCGCACCGACCCGGAGCTGGCCGCCGTGTGGGAGCCGCTGCTGACGTCCACGATCTACGACCGTGAGCTGCGGCCGACCGCGCGGAAGGCCGGCGCCCTGTTCGGCATGGGCATGACGGAGAAGCAGGGTGGCAGCGACGTCCGGGCGAACACGACCACCGCCACCCCGCTCGCCGAGGCCGGGACGTACACCCTCACCGGACACAAGTGGTTCTGCTCGGCACCGATGTCGGACGGCTTCCTGGTGCTGGCCCAGGCACCGGCCGGTCTCACCTGCTTTCTCGTGCCGCGCGTCCTGGCGGACGGCACCCGCAACGTCTTCCTCCTCCAGCGGCTCAAGGACAAGCTCGGCAACCGGTCGAACGCGTCGGGCGAGGTCGAGTTCGACGGGACCTGGGCGCGACGGGTGGGCGAAGAGGGGCGCGGGGTGCGGACCATCATCGAGATGGTCGCCGCGACCCGGCTGGACTGTGTGCTGGGCTCGGCGGGGCTGATGCGGCAGGCGGTGGCGCAGGCCGTGCACCACGCCACGCACCGCGAGGCGTTCGGCGGGCGGCTGGCCGACAAGCCGCTGATGCGCAACGTACTGGCCGACCTCGCGATCGAGTCGGAGGCCGCGACCACCCTCGCGCTGCGGCTGGCCGCGGCCTACGACGACGACGGCGAGTCCGAACGGGCCCTGCTCCGGCTGGCCTTGCCCGCCGCCAAGTACTGGGTGACCAAGCGCTGCGCGCCACTCGTCGTGGAGGCGGCGGAGTGTCTGGGCGGCAACGGCTACGTGGAGGAGTCGGGCCTGCCCCGACTGGTCCGCGAGTCCCCGCTCAACTCGGTCTGGGAGGGGGCCGGCAACGTCCAGGCCCTGGACGTACTCCGCGCCCTGCAACGCGAACCGGGCGCACTGGACGCCTACCTCCAGGAGATCGGCCGGGCCCACGGCGCCGACCACCGCCTGGACCGCGCGGTCAAGGACCTCTTCTCCGAACTGGCCGACCTGGAGGGCATGGAGGCCCGAGCCAGACGCCTGGTGGAACGCCTGGCAACGGTCCTCCAGGGTTCGCTGCTGGTCCGCTTCGCCCCGCCGGAGGTGGCAGACGCCTTCTGCGCGTCGAGGCTGGGTACCGACTGGGGTTCGACGTTCGGCACGCTGCCAAGCAGCCTGGACCTCACAGCGGTGGTGGACCGAGCCCGAGCTTGCTGAGGACGCTCCCTGCAACTCCCCAGGGGCGCGGGGAACTGCGCGACCAGCCCGACACAACCGTCAGCCGCCAACGCACCGCAAGCCGCACCCCCTGCCGCGACGGCCAACGCGCCGCCGGCAGGGGTGGTGCTGCGCCGACACGGCACCACCCCCGCCTCTTCGGCCCATATGCAGGCCTCCGACGCCGCGGCGTCCGCTCAAGTTTCGGCCACCTCCGGCTCGTTCACCAGGGTTGCAAGGGGTTGCAACATATCGGTGACTGTGTGCGGACTGTGTGCCTCCGGCACCGGAAAACGGCAGTATAAGACGCGCAGTCGGACCGGAAACCGCCGCCCGGACGGCTTGACAGCGACTCATCGATGCCTTTTTCGAGGCGTATCCGGGAGGACCTCAGTGGGGAACCCGCCGATGGACGTGGCGCGACTCGCCGCGAAGGACGCGGCGCAGGCGGCGCGGGTACTGAACGAGGTGCGCGAGGCCAGACTCGCCGGACAACGTGGGCGGGTCGCGCCCCGGCCGGTGATCGAACAGTCCTGGGGGCGGATGCTGCGCAGCGGCGTCGACCCCGACCACGACTTCCGTTCGGGGCTGCTGTCCGCCGACGAAGTCCGGCGCAGACGTGAGGAGTCACCGCTCAAGGACGTGCTGCCGGTCCTGCGCGAGGGGCTGCTTTCGGTCGCGGACGTCGCCCACCACATCATGGTGGTGGCGGATGCCGACGGCCGGGTGCTGTGGCGGGAGGGTTCGTCGCCGGTACTGCGCAAGGCGGACGGGCTGGGCTTCGAACTCGGCGCCGACTGGCGCGAAGACGTCGTCGGCACCAACGGGGTCGGCACCCCGGCGGTGGTACGCAGGCCCGTACAGGTGTTCGCCGCCGAGCACTTCGTCCGCTCGCACGTCTCCTGGACGTGTTCCGGCGCCCCGATCACGGACCCCCGGGACGGCAGTCTGCTCGGCGTGGTGGACGTCAGCGGCCCGCTGGAGACGATGCACCCGGCCACCCTGGCCTGGGTGAACTCGGTGGCGAAGCTCGCCGAGGCCCGGCTGCGGGAGCTGCACCTGAACGCGCTGGAGCGGCTGCGGGCGGTCGCGGCTCCGGTGCTGGCCCGGCTCGGCGGGCGGGCGCTGGTGGTGGACACCGACGGCTGGACCGCGGCGGTCACCGGCATGCCGTATCCACGGCGGCTCGCGCTGCCCAAGTCACTGTCGCCGGGGCGCCGGTGGCTGCCCGCGCTCGGGCTGTGCGCGGTGGAGCCGCTGGCCGGGGGCTGGCTGCTGCGGGCGGTGGACGAGCCGGCGCCGGCGGGCGGGGGCCGGCTCGTGCTCGACCTGGCCCGGCCGCGCCGGCCCTCCATGACGGTCGGCGGCGGCGCGGGCTCGTGGTCCCGTGAACTCAGTCCCCGACACGCCGAGTTGCTGTACCTCCTGGCGGTGCGGCGCGCCGGGCGCAGCGCGGCCGGGCTGGCCGAGGACGTCTTCGGGGACGCCTCGCGGACCGTGACCGTACGCGCCGAGATGTCCAGGATCCGGCGGTATCTCGGGGCACTTCTCGAACACCGGCCGTACCGCTTCCGTGACGACGCCGAGATCGAGGTGCTGCTCCCCGACGACCCGCGCGACCTGCTGCCGTACTCGACTGCCCCGGCCGTGGCGGCGGGCCGGACGCCGGGCCCGCGGCCCAGATGAAGGTCCCCGCCCCCGGACATATTTAACGCATCCGGGGCATCGGAGGAGGTATCTTCCGCATATTTGCGGGGTCTTCGAGGTACGGCGCCTCCGGCTGCCGTAGCATCCGAGTACGGGCCTCCCCACCTGCTCCTTGGTCAACGCTCGGACCATCAGGCGCAGTTGGCCCGCCTCGGGAGGACACATGAAGCATCGCGGCAGACACCGGCGGCGCAGACGGGGTGCGGCACTGCGCGCAGCCCTGGCCGGGACCGCACTGGCGCTCACCGCGACGGCCACCATCGTCAGCGCCTCGCAGGCCACGGTCGCCGAGGACCCCGGCGCGCTGAAGCCACTGACCTCCACCACCGACATCGCCCCGCTGCAGCTCCAGGAACACCTCGTACCGCGCCGCTCGCTGGACCGGCTCTCCTCCGCGATGGGCGGCACGGTCGGGGTCGCCGACGTGCTGGCGGAGTCCGACCACACCCTGCGTGCGGCGGCCGACTGCGACTCCGACGACCGGGACTCGCTGCCGGTCACCCCGGCCGCCACCGAGGCGTACTGCTGGGACCCCACCGACACCCTCACCGACGACTGGCAGCCGGCCTCGGTGACCACCTCCTCGGAGGCGGACGACGACGGCCTGTGGGGCGCCAACCGTGTCGTCCTGGCCGGCTGGACGCACAGCGCCACCACCGGCCCCGCCGCCTCCCGGGGCCTGGCCAGGGTCGCGGTGATCAACGCGAACGACCCCGCCCACCCCTCCTACTCCTGGGTCCTGCTGACCGTGCCCAGCGCCGACGGCAGCACCTACCGGGGCCTGACCTCGCAGATCTCCGGCATGGCCTGGTACGAGGACAAGCTCCTGGTCACCACCGCCCAGGGCAGTGCCGACGCGCTCTACGTCTACGACCTCAACCGCATCCAGCGCACCTCGGTGCTGACCGACGCGGTCGGCCGGGTGTCCGGCGGCTGGTCGGCCGACGGCTTCCGGTACGTGATGCCCGCCGTGGGCTCGTACCGCTACACCGCCGGAGCCTGCTCCCGGACCGGCGCGCCCTGTCCGAGCGCGCTCTCCGTAGACCGGGGGACGGCCCCGGACAGCCTGGTCCTCGGCGAGTGGACGCCCGCCGACAGCGATCAGCACGCCCGGCTGTGGCGGTACGCGTTCGACGAGAGCCCGAAGCGTGACGGACTGCTCGCCACGGACACCTTCGGCCGGGCGGACGCGGTCGAGGCCTACCGGACCGGGGCCTCGGAGATCCGGGGCGTCCTGTCGTACCGGCCGCCGGGCGCGACGGACTCCGAGTGGTACGTGGGGCATCTGCCCGGCGCCATGGACGGGCACGGCAGTCTGTGGCGGCAGGACTCCAAGGGTGCCCACGCGGCCGGCTGCGGCTCGGACGCCTCGCACCGCTGCTGGGGCGAGGACACCGGCTCGCTCTCCTATGCGCCGGACACGGGCGAGGTGTGGTCGGTCACGAGCCGCATGCTGTTCTCGGTCCCGCTGCGCTCGATCGACGCGTCGCTCGGATAACGGCCGACGGCGCGTCGAACGGCCGGCGGCCGGCGGCGCGTCGCGCCGGCGGACCGCTGTCGACATGCCCGGGGCCGGGATGATTGCCTGGCTCCCATGAGCAGCATCGTCGTCACCACCTGGTCCCTGGAGCAGACCTCCCCGGCCGACCTCCGGCCCGCCGCCGTCCCGGACGGCGACACGGTCGGGATCGTCCGCTCCGAGGTCCCCTCCCCCGAGTTCAGCCGCTTCCTGTACGCCTCGGTCGGCGGCGACATCCGCTGGACCGACCGGCTGGGCTGGAGCTACGCCCGCTGGCAGCAGCACCTGGAGCGGCCGGGCGTGGAGACCTGGGTCGCCTACGACCGGGGCACCCCGGCGGGCTACGTGGAACTCGAGCCGCAGGACGCCGGTGTGGTGGAGATCGTCTACTTCGGTCTGATCCCGGCGTTCCGGGGCCGGCGGATCGGCGGCCACCTGCTCTCGTACGGTGTCGCGCGGGCCTGGGACCTGGCGGAGCGGTGGGACGGGCGGCCGCCGACGAAGCGGGTGTGGGTGCACACCTGCAGTCTGGACGGCGAGCACGCGATGGCGAACTATCAGCGGCGGGGGTTCCGGCTCTTCGACACGAAGAGCGAGGAGGAACCGGACGTCTCGGCGCCCGGTCCGTGGCCCGGGGCGCACACCACCGCGCGGAACGGGGCGTGACCCACAACACTCCGTCTCAGTATTCAGAATAGATTCGTCCGAATCGCGGACAATGGTGGACTGGCCGGAGATCCGCGTGACACGCTTCCGTCATGTCTGGAACTGGAATTGCCTTGGTGAGTCGGCGGCACGTCGACCTCGGCCGCATGTCCAGCGCCATCTGTCCGGCGGGCTGAGAGCACAGCACCGCCGCGCTTTCCTGTCCAGACCTCCCTTGCGCAGTGCCGCGCACACATGCCCCCCGTGCGCCCGCAGGCGCAGGTCAGAGCCGCTTCCCCGCTGTCTGAAGGACGTATATCGCCATGGCCGCCACCCCGCAGAACCCTGCCGCGTCCGCGCCCCGCCGCAAGGTGAGCCGTCACCGCGGCGAGGGGCAGTGGGCTATGGGTCACCACACCCCGCTCAACGGCAACGAGCAGTTCAAGAAGGACGACGACGGTCTCAATGTGCGGACACGCATTGAGACGATCTACTCCAAGCGCGGCTTCGACTCGATCGACCCCAACGACCTGCGCGGACGGATGCGCTGGTGGGGCCTGTACACGCAGCGCAAGCCCGGCATCGACGGCGGCAAGACCGCCATCCTGGAGCCGGAGGAGCTGGACGACAAGTACTTCATGCTGCGGGTGCGGATCGACGGCGGTCGCCTCACGACCCGGCAGCTGCGGGTGATCGGCGAGATCTCGCAGGAGTTCGCCCGGGGCAGCGCGGACGTCACCGACCGGCAGAACATCCAGCTGCACTGGATCCGCATCGAGGACGTGCCGGAGATCTGGCAGCGCCTGGAGGCCGTCGGCCTGTCCACCACCGAGGCGTGCGGCGACACCCCGCGTGTCGTCATCGGCTCGCCGGTGGCCGGCATCGCCGAGGACGAGATCATCGACGGCAGCTGGGCGATCGACGAGATCAACAAGCGGTACATCGGCAGCAAGGAGTTCTCCAACCTGCCGCGCAAGTTCAAGTCCGCGATCTCCGGCTCGCCGCTGCTGGACGTGGTGCACGAGATCAACGACATCGCGTTCGTCGGTGTGGAGCACCCCGAGCACGGCCCCGGCTTCGACCTGTGGGTGGGCGGCGGCCTGTCCACCAACCCGAAGATCGGTGTCCGGCTCGGCGCCTGGGTGCCGCTGGACGAGGTCCCGGACGTCTGGGCCGGCGTGATCGGCATCTTCCGGGACTACGGCTACCGGCGGCTGCGCACCCGCGCCCGGCTGAAGTTCCTGGTCGCCGACTGGGGCGCGGAGAAGTTCCGCCAGATCCTGGAGGACGAGTACCTCAAGCGGAAGCTCGTCGACGGCCCCGCGCCGGCCGAGCCGCTGCAGCGCTGGCGGGACCACGTCGGTGTGCACCGGCAGCAGGACGGCAACTTCTACGTCGGGTTCGCCCCGCGGGTCGGCCGGGTGGACGGCGCCACCCTCGCGAAGATCGCGGACCTCGCCGAGGCGCACGGCTCGGGCCGGGTGCGGACCACCGTCGAGCAGAAGATGATCGTCCTCGATGTCACGGAGGACCAGGTCGAGTCGCTGGTCGAGGCCCTGGAGGCGCTGGACCTCACCGCCCGGCCGTCCTCGTTCCGGCGCGGCACCATGGCCTGCACCGGCATCGAGTACTGCAAGCTCGCGATCGTCGAGACCAAGCAGCGCGGCTCCACCCTGATCGACGAGCTGGAGCGCCGGCTGCCCGAGTTCGACGAGCCGCTCACCATCAACATCAACGGCTGCCCGAACGCCTGCGCCCGTATCCAGGTCGCGGACATCGGTCTCAAGGGCCAGCTGGTCCTGAACGACGCGGGCGAGCAGGTCGAGGGCTTCCAGGTGCACCTGGGCGGCGCGCTCGGCCTGGAGGCCGGTTTCGGCCGCAAGGTCCGCGGTCTCAAGGTGACCTCGGACGAGCTGCCGGACTACGTCGAGCGGGTGCTCAGGCGCTTCCAGGCGGAGCGCGCGGACGGCGAGCGGTTCGCCGCCTGGGCCGCCCGCGCCAGTGAGGAGGCCCTCTCATGAGCGAGCGGGCCGCCCCCTTCTACTGCCCCTACTGCGGTGACGAGGATCTGCGTCCCAGCGAGCAGGGCCACGGCGCCTGGGAATGCGCGGCCTGCAACCGCGCATTCCAGCTGAAGTTCCTCGGGCTGCTCGCCCGGGGGCTGAAGCACTCCGAAGCTGGAGGGGAACCGATATGACCACGGCTCAGGAAGACCGTACGACCGACGACTTGAAGGCGCTGGCCGAGCAGGCCGGCCGCGACCTCGAAGACGCCTCCGCCCTGGAGATCCTCCAGTGGGCGGTGGACACCTTCGGCAAGGGCTTCTGCGTGACCTCCTCCATGGAGGACGCGGTGGTGGCCCACCTGGCGTCCCGGGTCCAGAAAGGCGTCGACGTCGTCTTCCTCGACACCGGCTACCACTTCCCGGAGACCATCGGCACCCGGGACGCGGTCGAGGCCGTGATGGACGTCAACGTCATCACCCTCACCCCGCGCCAGACCGTCGCCGAGCAGGACGCGGAGTACGGCCCCAAGCTGCACGACCGCGATCCCGACCTGTGCTGCAGGCTCCGCAAGGTCCAGCCGCTGGAGCGGGGCCTGAAGAACTACGCCGCCTGGGCGACCGGACTGCGCCGCGACGAGTCGGAGACCCGGGCGAACACCCCGGTCGTCGGCTGGGACGAGAAGCGGCAGAAGGTCAAGATCTCCCCGATCGCCCGCTGGACCCAGGACGACGTGGACGACTACGTCGCCGAACACGGGGTGCTGACCAACCCCCTGCTGATGGACGGCTACACGTCCGTCGGCTGCGCCCCCTGCACCCGCCGGGTGCTGGAGGGCGAGGACGCGCGCGCCGGCCGCTGGGCGGGGCGGGCCAAGACCGAGTGCGGACTGCACGGATGACGACCACCGGGCTTTCGAAGACCCATTCGACGAACCAGGAGAACAACGTGACGACCGGAGCCACCGTCTGGCTCACGGGTCTGCCGAGTGCCGGCAAGACCACCATCGCGTACGAACTGGCCGGCCGGCTGCGCGCGGAGGGCCACCTCGTCGAGGTGCTCGACGGCGACGAGATCCGCGAGTTCATCTCGGCGGGCCTCGGCTTCAGCCGCGAGGACCGGCACACCAACGTGCAGCGCATCGGTTTCGTCGCCGAACTGCTGGCCCGTAACGGCGTCAAGGCGCTCGTCCCGGTGATCGCCCCCTACGCGGACAGCCGTGACGCGGTGCGCAAGCGCCACGACGAGAACGGCACCGCGTACGTCGAGGTGCACGTGGCGACTCCGGTCGAGGTGTGCTCCGTACGCGATGTGAAGGGTCTGTACGCCAAGCAGGCCGCGGGTGAGCTGACCGGGCTGACCGGCGTCGACGACCCGTACGAGGAGCCCGAGACACCCGATCTGCGGATCGAGTCGCAGCACCAGAGCGTCCAGGAGTCCGCGGCGTCCGTGCACGCCCTGCTGAGCGGGAAGGGACTGGCATGACGACGACCGTGGCGGCTCACGGGGAGGGCACGGGCACCCCGTACGCCCTGTCCCATCTGGACGCGCTGGAGTCCGAGGCGGTCCACATCTTCCGTGAGGTGGCGGGCGAGTTCGAGCGGCCGGTGATCCTGTTCTCCGGCGGCAAGGACTCCATCGTCATGCTGCACCTGGCGCTGAAGGCGTTCGCCCCGGCGGCGGTCCCGTTCTCGCTGCTGCACGTGGACACCGGACACAACTTCCCCGAGGTCCTTGAGTACCGGGACCGTGTGGTGGCCGCACATGGGCTGCGCCTCCATGTGGCCTCCGTACAGGACTACATCGACCGCGGTGTGCTCAAGGAGCGTCCGGACGGCGTCCGCAACCCGCTGCAGACGCTTCCGCTGACCGAGAAGATCCAGAGCGAGAAGTTCGACGCGGTCTTCGGCGGTGGCCGCCGGGACGAGGAGAAGGCCCGCGCCAAGGAGCGCGTCTTCTCCCTGCGCGACGAGTTCTCCCAGTGGGACCCGCGCCGCCAGCGCCCCGAACTGTGGAACCTGTACAACGGCCGGCACGCCCCCGGCGAGCACGTCCGCGTGTTCCCGTTGAGCAACTGGACCGAGCTGGACGTCTGGCAGTACATCGCCCGCGAGGGCATCGAGCTGCCGCAGATCTACTTCGCGCACGAGCGCGAGGTGTTCCAGCGCGGCGGCATGTGGCTGACCGCCGGTGAGTGGGGCGGCCCGAAGAACGGCGAGAGCGTCGAGAAGCGCCAGGTGCGCTACCGGACCGTCGGTGACATGTCCTGCACCGGCGCCGTCGACTCCGACGCCGGCACGCTGGACGCCGTGATCGCCGAGATCGCCGCCTCCCGGCTCACCGAGCGCGGCGCCACCCGGGCCGACGACAAGCTCTCCGAGGCCGCGATGGAAGACCGCAAGCGCGAGGGGTACTTCTAAGCATGAGCACCAGCACCACGGAACTCGGCCTCACCGAGACGACCCTGCTGCGGTTCGCCACCGCCGGCTCCGTCGACGACGGCAAGTCCACCCTCGTCGGACGGCTCCTGCACGACTCCAAGTCGGTCCTCACCGACCAGCTGGAAGCCGTCGAGCGCGCCTCCGCCAGCCGCGGCCAGGACACCCCCGACCTCGCCCTCCTCACCGACGGCCTGCGCGCCGAGCGCGAACAGGGCATCACCATCGACGTGGCCTACCGCTACTTCGCCACCCCCAAGCGCCGCTTCATCCTCGCCGACACCCCGGGCCATGTGCAGTACACCCGCAACATGGTCACCGGCGCCTCCACCGCCGAGCTGACCGTGGTCCTGGTCGACGCCCGCAACGGCGTCGTCGAGCAGACCCGCCGACACGCCGCGATCGCCGCCCTGCTGCGCGTCCCGCACGTCGTCCTCGCCATCAACAAGATGGACCTGGTCGGCTACCAGGAGGCGATCTTCGCCGGGATCGCCGAGGAGTTCACGGCGTACGCGACCGAGCTGGGCGTCCCCGAGGTCACCGCGATCCCGATCTCGGCGCTCGTCGGCGACAACGTCGTGGAACCGTCCGCGAACATGGACTGGTACGGCGGCCCCACCGTCCTGGAGCACCTGGAGACCGTCCCGGTCAGCCACGACCTGGCGCACTGCCACGCCCGGCTGCCCGTGCAGTACGTGATCCGCCCGCAGACCGCCGAGCACCCGGACTACCGGGGCTACGCCGGCCAGATCGCGGCCGGCACGTTCCACGTCGGCGAGCCGGTCACGGTCCTGCCGTCCGGCCGCACGACGACGATCTCCGGCATCGACCTGCTCGGCACGCCGGTCGACGCGGCGTGGACCACCCAGTCGGTGACCGTCCTGCTCACGGACGACATCGACGTCTCGCGCGGCGACCTGATCGTGCCGACGAAGGACGCCCCGGCGACCACCCAGGACGTCGAGGCGACCGTCTGCCACGTCGCCGACCAGCCGCTGACCGTCGGGCACCGGGTGCTCCTCAAGCACGGCACCCGCACGGTCAAGGCCGTCGTCAAGGACATCCCGTCCCGGCTCACGCTCGACGACCTGTCCCTGCACCCGCACCCGGGACAGCTCGTCGCCAACGACATCGGCCGGGTGAAGATCCGTACCGCCGAGCCGCTGCCGGTCGACTCCTACGCGGACTCGCGCCGCACCGGCTCGTTCATCCTGATCGACCCCGCCGACGGCACCACGCTCACCGCGGGCATGGTCGGCGAGTCGTTCGCCTCCCCCGAGCCGGTCAAGGACGAGTCCGAAGACGACGGCTGGGACTTCTGACATGACGATGACCGACGTCTACGCGACGTTCGCGAAGGAGGGCGGCCGCGTCGGCAGCGGTGCTCTCGGGAGCGGGCAGGGCGGGGTGGCGCGATGTGCGCGATGACGTACGCGCACTGCCTGCGCGCCCTGGCCCCCCACCCGACGTCCCGGATGCGACGAAGACCTGCCGACCTCCCGGCCACGACCTGAGAGACCGTGACCGCCGGGCCAACGAGAGGAAAACCTCCCGTGCCTGCCAACCGCTCCAAGCTCCTGCGCCGCGGCATAGCCGCGCTCGCCGCGCTCCCCCTGCTCACGCTCGCCGCCTGCGGATACGGGTCGGACTCCGACAAGAGCGACACCACCAAGGTCGCCGCCGGGGCCAAGAAGATCGACGGCCTCGACACCGTCAAGATCGGCTACTTCGGCAACCTGACCCACGCGACCGCGCTGGTCGGCAACCAGAAGGGCTTCTTCCAGAAGGAGCTCGGCGCCACCCAGGCGAAGTACGCGATCTTCAACGCGGGCCCCTCCGAGATCGAGGCGCTCAACTCGGGCTCGATCGACATCGGCTGGATCGGCCCCTCCCCGTCGATCAACGGCTACACCAAGTCCAACGGCACCGACCTGAAGATCATCGGCGGTTCGGCGTCCGGCGGCGTGAAGCTGGTCGTCAACCCGAAGAAGATCAAGTCGCTGGCGGACGTCAAGGGCAAGAAGATCGCCACGCCTCAGCTGGGCAACACGCAGGACGTGGCGTTCCTCAACTGGATCGCCGACCAGGGCTGGAAGGTCGACGCGCAGAGCGGCAAGGGTGACGTCACGGTCGTCCGCACCGACAACAAGATCACCCCGGACGCCTTCAAGGCCGGTTCCATCGACGGCGCCTGGGTGCCGGAGCCGACCGCGTCCAAGCTGGTCGCCGAGGGCGGCAAGGTGCTGCTCGACGAGTCCACGCTGTGGCCCGACAAGAAGTTCGTGATCACGAACATCATCGTGTCGCAGAAGTTCCTGAAGGCGCACCCGAAGGTCGTCGAGGCGGTCCTCAAGGGCTCGGTCGAGACCAACAAGTGGATCAACGCCAACCCGGACGCGGCGAAGACCTCGGCCAACAAGCAGCTGGCGATCGACTCCGGCAAGGCGCTGCCGGACGACGTCCTCAACTCGGCCTGGTCCTCCATCCAGTTCACCGACGACCCGCTGGCCTCCACCCTCAACACCGAGGCCCAGCACGCCGTCAAGGCCGGTCTGCTCACCGACCCGCTGCTGAAGAACATCTACGACCTGACGCTCCTCAACAAGGTGCTGAAGGCCGACGGCCAGAGCCCGGTCGACGCCGCCGGTCTCGGCAGCAGCTGACCCCGGTCCCGACGAGTTCCCAGGAGGTGACGACCATGGCCACGACCACGACACTCGCCAAGGCCGACGAGTCGGTCGAGTACGCGGCACGCCTTGAGCATGTCTCGAAGTCCTTCGCGACTCCGGGCGGGCAGCAGCTCGTCCTGGACGACATCACCCTCGATGTCGCGCCGGGCGAGTTCGTCACCCTCCTGGGGGCCTCGGGCTGCGGCAAGTCCACGCTGCTGAACCTGGTGGCGGGGCTCGACCGCCCCACCGCGGGCTCCATCGCGACGGACGGGCGGCCCGCCCTGATGTTCCAGGAGCACGCCCTCTTCCCGTGGCTGACCGCGGGCAAGAACATCGAACTCGCCCTGAAGCTCAGGGGGGTGCCCAAGAACGACCGCCGGGACAAGGCCGAGCAACTGCTCGAACTGGTCCGGCTGAAGGGCGCGTACGGCAAGCGCGTCCACGAGCTGTCCGGCGGTATGCGCCAGCGGGCCGCCCTGGCCCGTTCGCTCGCCCAGGAGAGCAGGCTGCTGCTGATGGACGAGCCGTTCTCGGCCCTGGACGCCATCACCCGGGACGTGCTGCACGACGAGCTGACCCGGATCTGGGAGGAGACCGGCCTCTCCGTCCTGTTCGTCACGCACAACGTGCGCGAGGCGGTACGGCTCGCCCAGCGCGTGATCCTGCTGTCGTCCCGCCCCGGCCGGATAGCCCGCGAGTGGGAGGTCGGCATACCGCAGCCGCGCCGCATCGAGGACGCGCCCGTGGCCGAACTGTCCCTTGAGATAACCGACGTACTGCGTGGGGAGATCCGCCGTCATGGCCAGCACTGAGACGACGCCGGCCAAGGACGCCGGAAGTGTCGAGGCCGGCCTCGACGCCCTGGAGACGACGGCCACCAGCCGCCCGACCCTCCGCCAGACCTTCACCGGCAAGATCCTGCCCCCGATCATCGCGCTCGCCGTGGTCCTCGTGGTCTGGACGCTGCTCGTACCGGTCGTCGACGACCCGTCCAAGCTGCCCTCGCCGGCCGCGGTGGGCGACGCGTTCAAGGACGCCTGGCTCAAGGGCGACCTGCTCGGCTACATCTGGACCAGCGTCAGCCGCGGCCTGCTCGGCTTCCTCTTCGCTCTCGTCATCGGCACCCCGCTGGGGCTGCTGGTGGCGCGGGTGAAGTTCGTGCGCGCGGCGATCGGCCCGATCCTGTCCGGCCTCCAGTCGCTGCCGTCGGTGGCGTGGGTGCCGCCGGCCGTGATCTGGCTGGGCCTTAACAACTCGATGATGTACGCCGTGATCCTGCTCGGCGCGGTCCCCTCCATCGCCAACGGCCTGGTGTCCGGCGTCGACCAGGTGCCGCCGCTGTTCCTGCGGGCCGGACGCACCATGGGCGCGACCGGCGTCAAGGGCATCTGGCACGTCGTGCTGCCGGCCGCCATGCCCGGCTATGTGGCGGGTCTGAAGCAGGGCTGGGCGTTCTCCTGGCGCTCGCTGATGGCGGCGGAGATCATCGCGAGCTTCCCCGACCTCGGCGTGGGCCTCGGCCAGCTCCTGGAGAACGCGCGCACCGCCAGCGACATGGCGATGGTGTTCGAGGCCATCATCCTGATCCTGTTCGTCGGCATCGCGATCGACCTGCTGATCTTCAGTCCGCTGGAGCGGTGGGTGCTGCGCAGCCGCGGTCTGCTGGTGAAGAGCTGAGGTCCATGCGTACGAAGCCCGTTCTCCTCGTCATCGCCCACGGCAGCCGTGATCCGCGGCATGCGGCGACCGTCCACGCCCTGATGCGCCGGGTACGGTCGCTGCGGCCCGGGCTGCGCGTGGAGACCGGCTTCCTGGACTTCAACATCCCGTCCGTGCACGGGGTGCTGGAGTCGCTGGCGGCGGAGGGCGTACGGGACGTCGTGGCCCTCCCCCTGCTGCTCACCCGCGCCTTCCATGCGAAGGCGGACATCCCGGCCGTGCTGCGGGATGCGCCGCCGCAGCTGCGGATCCGCCAGGCCGAGGTGCTGGGCCCGTCCCCGCTGCTCCTGTCGGCCCTCGAACGGCGGCTGTACGAGGCGGGGTTGACCCCCGCCGACAAGGCCTCGACCGGGGTCGTGCTGGCCTCTGCGGGGTCCAGCGACCCGGAGGCGATCGCGGTGATCGCGGACCTCGCGCGGGAGTGGCGGCACACCGGCTGGTACGCCGTGCGGCCCGCGTTCGCCTCCGCGTCCCTGCCCCGCACCGAGGAAGCCGTACGGGAACTGCGGGAACTGGGCTGCGCCCGGGTGGCCGTGGCCCCGTACGTCCTCGCCCCCGGCTTCCTGCCCGACCGGATCGCGCGGGGCGCGGCGGAGGCGGACGTGCTGGCCGAGGTGCTCGGCCCGGCACCCGAGGTGGCGCGGGTGCTGCTGGAGCGGTACGACGCGGCGCGCACCCCGGCCCTGGCGGCCGTGGGGGCCTGAGCGACGGTTCGGTGTTCGCGGTTCGGTGTTCGCGGTCCGGCGCTCCCCTGTCCGTCGGACCGCGAACAGCCGGCCCGGGGCAGGCTCTCGCAAGCGCTGCGCCGTGACCGGCACTTCCTTCTGCGTCGCGTCCGGCAACCGTGTCACACCAGGGGCTTTACCGGTTCGGGTGCCCAACGGCTTGCGAGTGTCCGGCAGTTGATCAGTCGGCAGCGGTGCCGGCGGCCTCGTCGGCCAGGCGGGTCAGTTCGCCGACCGGCATCGCGCCGGGCGCCCGGCGCTCGCGCGCGAACGTGTTGGCCAGCTGCTGGAGCAGGTCGTTGAGCGGGGTCGGCACGCCGTGCAGGCGTCCCAGCAGGGCGATCTCGCCGTTGAGGTAGTCGGCCTCGATGGTGCCGGTGCCGCGGCTGAGGGACTGCCAGGAGGAGCCGCCGCCGCGCGGGGCGCCGTCCAGCGGGACCAGGTCCACCTTGCGGCCGCGCACCGCCTTCTGCTCCTCGGCGCTCGCGTACGCGATCCCGGCCGCGTCGAGCACGGTCTCGCCCTCGGCCCGCACCCGCCGGAACAGGTTCATGGCCGCGTCGTCGGCTATGGGCCCGGCGACGGCCTCCAGCGCGTTGCCCAGGTTGGACAGCAGTTTGGCGTACTGCCAGCGCGCCACGTCGGGCACGACCGGCGCCTCGAAGTGCGACTTCTCCAGGTCGGCGGCGACCAGCCGGGCGGTCGCGTCGGTGCCGTGGGGGTGACGGCCCAGGTGCAGCATGCCGGTGAGCGGGGCGCCGCCGGCGGAGACGACACCCGGTTCGACGAAGGTCGACGGCAGCCAGACGCAGACGCCGTACACGTGCCGGAAGACGCGCAGGGCGAGGCGCTGGCCCTCCACGCCGTTCTGGGCGCAGAACAGGGGCAGCCGCTCCGCCGCCGTACCGCCGCCCGAGACCGGTGCCGGCCCCCAGGTCCCCAGGGCGGTCACGGTGTCCTGTGTCTTGACGGCGAGGACGAGGACGTCGTCCGCCCGCAACTCGCCCAGTTCCCCGGGCCCGGTGACGGCCTGCAGCCGGTACGTGTACTCGCCGTCCGGCACCTTCAGCCGCAGCCCGCCGTCCCGCAGCGCCGCGTGGTGCGCGCCCCGTGCCACCAGGACGACCTCGTGTCCCGCGCCGGCCAGCCGCCCGCCGATCGCACCGCCGACGGCCCCTGCTCCGATGATGATGTAGCGCATGGGACGAGCCTCGCACAGGCGTTGGCCCCGCCCCTGGGGCAGGGTCATGCCTCCCCGGCTGTGAGCTCCACCAGCTTGACCACCGTGTTCCAGTTCCGGGTGGTGGCGGTCAGCCCCTTGTGGATCCGGGGCCGGGACAGCGCCTCGGCGAGCTTGGAGCGGCCGAGGCCGTCCGGGGCGTAGAGGTAGAGCGCGCGGTCGCCCAGCCGGAACTCCTCCGGGAGGTGGGCGGCGGGGTCGATATCCGCGTAGCGCTCCGGGGCGACCGGCCCGGAGAGGTAGGTGACGTGGAGCTGCTTGGCCGCCAGCTCGGCGGCCGGGAACGGGCAGGCCTCGACGACCGCCTTCAGGTAGGCGTGGTCGCGGACGAGCACGTCGGCGGAGAAGCCGAACCGCTCCTCGATCGCCTTGGCGAGCTCCGCCGCGAGGGACTCGGTGTCCCCGTGGGCGGCGGTGAAGGCGGCCTGCCCGCTCTGCAGATAGGTCTGGACGGAGTCGTACCCCAGGCCGGTCATCAGTGCGCGCAGTTCGGCCATCGGGAGCTTCTTGTTGCCGCCCACGTTGATCCCGCGCAGCAGCGCCGCATACGTCGTCATTCGAACACCTTAGAACGGCCGTCGTGCCCCGTGGGGGTGGGCACGACGGCCGTGCCGGGCAAGCCTGGCTGCCCGAAACTCTGGCCGATCGGACCGGCCCGGAGCAACTCCTACACGCACCTGTGACTTGTTCAACAAGGTTTCGCAATCACAAAGAGGATCCCCGTCGTCGGAAGGGACACCCCTGATCATCACCCCCGAGATGGGTGGATAGATGTAAGGGCCCGACATCCTCCTCGGCGACGAGAGACGGCCGCCGTACTTCACCGGGCAGTACGACGAGTCGTTCTTATCGGCCCCATACCTTCGAATCGAACGAAAGAAGTCGCGAAAGAAACCGTGGCGGCCGGGGCCGTCACCGCACACGAGGGGGCATTCCCGTCATGGATCCCGTCATGGGGAACGGATCGACACGGGTGCGGGGGCTGGCCGCCCGGGCCGGCGGCTGGAGCGCCCGGCATCGCTGGGCCGCCGTCGGCATATGGGTGCTGTTCGTCGTCCTGGCGATGGGGCTCGGCTCGGCGGCCGGCCGGGTCGACGTCAACGAGAGCGACCAGCTGAAGGGCGAGACCCACACCGCCGCGAAGATCATCGACGACGCGGGCATCAAGGAACCGGCGAGCGAGACGGTCCTGATCCAGGCCGAGGACCCGTCGGTCAAGGCCACGGACGCCGCATTCAAGGCCGCCGTCGCGGACGTCGTCAAGGCCGTCGACGGCACCGGCAGGGTCACGGGCGTCACCTCGCCCTACACCACCGGGACGATCTCGAAGGACGGCCGCAGCGCGCTGGTCCAGTTCGACATGCGCGGCGACTCCGAGACCGCCGGCGACCGGGTCGAGCCGGTGCTGGACGCGGTCGCCGGGGTGCAGAAGGCGCACGGCACGCTGCGGATCGAGGAGATCGGCAGCGCCAGCATGAAGAAGCAGTACGACGACGCCTTCGGCAAGGACTTCAAGCGGGCCGAGTACTCCGCCGTGCCGGTGGCCTTCGGCATCCTGCTGATCGCCTTCGGCGCGCTGGTGGCGGCCCTGCTCCCGGTCGGCCTCGCGATCACCGCGATCGTGGCGACGATGGGCCTGATGGGCCTGGTCAGCCATCTACAGCCGATGAGCGACACCGCCAACTCCGTCATGCTGCTGGTCGGCATGGCCGTCGGCGTCGACTACTGCCTCTTCTACCTGCGCCGGGAGCGCGAGGAGCGGGAAGCCGGCCGGGACCCGGGCGCCGCACTCCGCATCGCCGCCGCCACCAGCGGCCGGGCGATCATCGTCTCGGGTGTCACGGTGTGCGTGGCGATGGCGGGCATGCTCTTCACCGGTCTCGCCGAGTTCGAGGCGATGGGCCTGGCCTCCCTGATGGTCGTCGCGGTCGCCATGGTCGGCTCCGTGACCGTCCTGCCCGCCCTGCTCTCCCTGCTGGGCCACCGGGTCGAGAAGGGCCGCATCCCCTTCCTGCGCCGCCGCAAGCGGGCCCACGGGCCTTCCGAGAGCCGCTTCTGGACGGCGGTGCTGCGGGGCGTGCTCGCCAAGCCGCTGGTCTCCGTGCTCGTCGCGGTGGGTGCCCTGCTCGCGATCTCCGCTCCCGCGCTCGGCATGAAGACCTCGCAGCTCACCCTGGACCAGGAGTTCGGGAACTCGCTGCCGATCGTACAGACCTACGACCGCGTCAACCAGGCCTTCCCGGGCGGCTCCGAGCCGGCCGAGGTGGTCGTCAGGGCGAAGGACATCAACGCCCCCGAGGTCAGGCAGGCGCTGACCGACTTCAAGGAGCGGGCGATCAGCTCGGGCGCCTCGCGCGGCCCGATCGACATCAAGCTGCACGACGCGCAGAACGTCGCCCTGATCTCCGTGCCGCTGGTCGGCGGCTCCGACATGGACAAGGCCGGCAAGAGCCTGCAGAAGCTGCGCGACGAGGTACGGCCGGCCACCCTCGGCAAGGTCGACGGCGTGCAGGCGCCGGTGACCGGCAGCGTCGCGGGCAACCAGGACTTCAACGACCAGCTGCTCGGCTCGGTGGTCCCGGTCTTCGCCTTCGTCGTCGTCTTCGCCTTCCTCCTGATGCTGCTGTCGTTCCGCTCGCTGACGGTCGCGATCACCTCGATCCTGCTCAACCTGCTCTCGGTGGGCGCCGCCTACGGCATCCTCGTCGCCGTCTTCCAGCACGGCTGGGGCGCCTCGCTGGTGGGCGCCCAGGGCGTCGGCGCGATCGTCACCTGGCTGCCGCTGTTCCTCTTCGTGATCCTGTTCGGCCTGTCCATGGACTACCACGTGTTCGTGGTCTCCCGGATCCGCGAGGCCCGGCTGCGCGGCCGGTCCACCAAGGACGCGATCCAGCACGGCGTGGTCACCACGGCCGGGGTCGTCACCAGCGCCGCCGTCATCATGGTCGCCGTGTTCGCGATCTTCGGCACGCTGTCCATGCAGTCCATGAAGCAGATGGGCGTGGGCCTGGCGGCCGCGGTCCTGATCGACGCGACGGTCATCCGGGGCGTGCTGCTCCCGGCGGTGATGGCGCTGCTCGGCGAGCGCAACTGGTACCTGCCGAGCTGGCTGCGGTGGCTGCCGGACCTGACGCACGACGAGGCACCGGAGGCGGTGGCGCCGGTGGCGCGGGGCGAGGAGGAGCGGCTGCGCGTCTGAGCCGCGCGGTGCAACACCCTCTGACACAGGGTCCGTTGGTCTCCGGGGGAGCCAGCGGGCCCTGTTCTGCCGGTTCGGGTGCCCGGCGCCGGCCGCGAGCAGATGCGGTCAGCGCTGGTAGCGGGCCAGCACCAGGTTGCCGTCCTTCTCCAGCCGGTGGCGGAGTTCACCGAGGCCGATCGCGCCGCTGTAGTACTCCTGGAGGGCCGGGGTGGCCACCTTGTCCTTCCACTCGGGGTAGCCGCGGACCGTCTGGGCGGGCGCCGGGCTGAGGTACTCGGCGAGGGCGGTGCCGGTGGCCCACCCGTACCTGTCCGTGTGCAGGACGGGGTCCTTGAGAGCCTCGGTGCCGGTGGGCAGCATCCAGTCGCCGAGGGCGAGCCGGACCATGTTCTTCGGCCGGAGCAGGAAGTCGATGAACTCGGCCGCCTCCTTCTTGTGCGGGCTGTCCGCGGCGACGGACAGCGTCTGCGGGCTGACGCCCTGGGCGAGGCCGTCGGCGCCGGCCGGGGCGGGCAGCACCTCCCACTCGAAGCCCTTGGGCGCCTGCTGGACGATCTGCTGTCGGTAGGAGAAGCCGAGCGGGACCATCGCGTACCTGCCGCCGAAGAAGCCCGGCAGGGTGTCCGAGCCGCCGCTGCCCAGGGTGGAGCCGGGCGCGCTGTGGTCCACGTCGACCTGGTCGTGGACGGTGCGCGGCACGACCTGGTCGGCGGCCCCGAAGCGCACGGTCACCTTCCCGTCGGCGCCCCGGTGGAAGAGCCGGCCGCCCGCCGACAGCGACAGGTTGAGCGTGGCGGAGACGGGCTCCTTGAGCGGCCAGGCGACGCCGTACCTGCCGCCGCCGCTCAGCTGCCTGGTGATCTGCCGGAACTCCGCCCATGTCCAGGGGTGTTCGGGGGTGGGTATCCACACGCCGGCCTTCGCGAGCCAGGTCCTGTTGGCGATCAGGACGCGCGGCTCCTGGAGGAAGGGCACGCCGTAGATGCCGTTCCCGAAGGTCGCCGTCTGCCAACTGCGCTGCGGTATACCGGACTTGAGGCGGGCGGACAGCAGGCCGGTCAGGTCGGCGAGGTAGCCGCCGTAGGCGAAGTCCGCGAGGTCGTCGGAGGCGTCGTGGATGATGTCCGGGGCCTCACCGCCCTCGAAGGAGGTGAGCAGCTGGTCGTGGATGCTGTCCCAACTGCCCTGCACGTACTCGACCTTGACGTCCGGATGGGTGGCGTTCCACTCCTTCACCAGCTCCTTGTTGGCGGCGACCGACTCGTCCTGCCAGGCCAGGGACTGGAAACGGAGGGTGATCGGGCCGCCGGTGCGGGATGCGGAGGTGCAGCCCGCTAGCAGCAGGAGGAGTACGGCGACCGCCGTGCCGAGCCTGGTGCGCATCAGCTCTTCACCGCCCCGGTGAACATCCCGCCCGTGATCCGCCGCTGCACCAGCGCGAAGACGAGCAGCGAGGGCAGGGTGGCGAGGAAGGCGGCCGCCGCCAGCGGGCCCAGGTCGGCCACGCCCTCCGCGCCGATGAAATGGGTGAGGACGACCGGCAGGGTCTGTTTCTCCGGTGTCTTCAGCAGCACCAGCGCGAAGAAGAACTCGTTCCACGCGGTGACGAAGGCGAACAGCCCGGTCGCCACGATCCCGGGCGCCAGCAGCGGTGCCGTCACCGACACCAGTGTCCGCAGCCGCCCGGCCCCGTCGACCGCCGCCGCCTCCTCCAGCTCGATGGGCACCGCGCGGACGAAACCGACGAGCATCCAGAGCGCGAACGGCAACGCCCACACCACATAGACCATCACCAGCCCGGCCAGCGAGTCGATCAGCCGCAGGTTCTTCAGCACCAGGAACAGCGGGATCATCACCAGGACGAACGGGAACGCCTGGCTGACCACCACCCACCCGGTCACCGCCCGGGACAGCGCGGTGCGGCGCCGTGCCATGACGTACGCCATCGGGGTCGCGAGGAGGACAGCGATCAGCGCGGCGCCGAGCGCGGCGAGCAGGGAGTTGAGGCCGGCTCGGAGCAGGGGCTGTTCGTCGAAGGCCTGGCGAAAGTTGGCCAGGGTGGGGTGGCGGGGGATCCAGGTGGGGTGCAGACTGCCCAGCTCGGTCGGCGACTTGAAGGCCGTGGAGAGCAGCCACAGCAGCGGGAAGGCCAGGAAGACGAGATAGGCGAGCAGAGCCGCGTACTGGGCGACGCGGGCGCCGGTACGGGTCTTCACGCGTCCTCGCCTCCCCGCAGCCGGCCCGCCAGGAAGACCGCCAGCAGCACCGCGATCACCGCGACCATCGCACAGCCCATCGCCGCCGCGTACCCGAACTGGCCGTAGCGGAAGGCCTCTTCGTAGGCGAAGAGCATCGGCAGCCGGGTCTTGCCGCCGGGGCCGCCGTTGGTGAGGACGTAGACCAGGGCGAAGGAGTTGAAGTTCCAGATCAGGTTGAGGGCGGTGACGGCCAGGGCCACGGGTCTCAGGGCGGGCCAGGTGACCGTGCGGAAGCGGCGCCAGGCGCCCGCGCCGTCCACCGCCGCCGCCTCGTGCAGCTCGCGCGGGGTGTTCTGGAGTCCGGCCAGCAGGGCGACGGTGGTCTGCGGCATCCCGGCCCAGACGCCGACGACGATCACGGCGGGCAGGGCGGTGCCGAGGCCGCTCAGCCAGTCCCGGCCGTCGCCGAGGCCCAGGTCGTGCAGGGTCTCGTTGAGGACGCCCGCGTCCGGGTTGTACACCAGCCGCCAGATGATGCCGACGACGACCTCGGGCATCGCCCACGGGACGATCGCGAGGGCGCGGGCCAGCCGGCGCAGCCGTAACTCCTGGTTGAGGAGAAGGGCGAGGCCGAGCGCGAGCAGGAACTGGGGCACGGTCACCCCTACGGCCCAGACCAGACCGATCCGGAACGACTCCCAGAAGAGGGTGTCGTGCAGCAGGTCCCGGAAGTTGAGACCCCCGGTCCACCGGGTCGCCGCGGTCCGGCCGGACTGGGCGTCGGTGAACGCCAGCAGGATGCCGTAGAGCAGCGGGCCGACGCTCAGCACGAGGATCGGGATCAGGGCGGGCAGCACCAGGAACCAGGCGCCCCGGTCGGTGACACGTGCGGCGACCGGCCGCCTCGTACTCGCCACGTCGGTCACCAATGCCACGGCATCCCCCTTTGCGCGGCCCGGTCGGGCCTGGACATGGTCGTGAAGGCCGGTGACCTCGTCAAGGGACGGCGCCCCCGGTCCGGCCTCCGTGGATGCGAAACTGGCCGCCTGACGACGAAAGGACGACGCCGTGTGCACCCGCACAGCCACGGGCACCCGGGCGTCGGGAACGGACACGGAGGCGGACGATGGACGAGGCAAGGGCGCGGGACGTACTGGCCGCGGCGGATGTGCTGCCCGGTACGGCGGCCGACGCCTCACTCCTGGCCCTGGGCGAGAACGCGGTGTTCGCCGCCGGGGACCTGGTGGTCAAGGTGGGCCGCGACGCCGAGCTCCTGGACCGGGCCCGGCGGGAGCTGGAGATCGCCGGGTGGCTGGCGGAGGCGGGCGTACCGGCCGTACGGGCCGCCGAGCCGAAGGCACTGCTCGTCGAGGGTCACCCGGTGACCGTGTGGCACCGGCTGGCGGATCCGGTGCGGCCGGCCGAGCCGCGCGATCTGGCCGAACTGCTGCGGATCGTGCACGCACTGCCCGCTCCCCCCTTCGCCCTGCCGCCCCGCGAGTTGCTGGGCGGAGTGGAGCGCTGGCTGCGGCTGGCCGGCGACGCGATCGACCCCGCCGACGCGGCGTATCTGCGCGAGCGCCGGGACGGCTTCGCGGCAGCCGCGGCCGCGCTGACGCCGCATCTGACGCCGGGGCCGATCCACGGGGACGCGCTGCCCCGCAATGTGCACGTCGGCCCGGACGGCCCGGTCCTGGTCGACCTGGAGACCTTCTCCTCCGACCTGCGCGAGCACGACCTGGTGGTGATGGCACTGTCCCGGGACCGGTACGGGATGCCGGCCGAGGCGTACGACTCGTTCGTCACGGCCTATGGGTGGGATGTGCGCGAGTGGGAGGGGTGCGGCGTGCTGCGCGGCGCCCGCGAGACGGCCAGCTGCGCGTGGGTCGCCCAGCACGCACCGACCAACCCGAAGGCACGCGCGGAGTTCGAACGCCGGGTGGCGTCGCTACGCGAGGGCGACGAGTCGGTGCGCTGGTATCCCTTCTGACGGCGGAAACGCGCCCCGTAAGGGGCGCGGGACTGTGTCAATTTGCGGCTCCGCCGCGTGGGCGCGACCAGCCCCAACGGCGCCGCAGACGAACGACGAACAACGACGCATCCCGGCACTACCAGCTGAGCGGAACGCTCAAACGGCGTCGACCAGCTCCCGCAACGGCCACGCCCCGTCCACCACCGCGTCGGCCTCCCCCTTGCGCCGCAAGAACTGCTGGAAGTCCGCCGCCCACTCCGCGTACCACTCCACCTGCCGCCGGTGCAGCTCCGCCGGACCCAGCGCCGCGATCTTCGGGTGCCGGTCGGCTATCGCGCGGGCCAGGCGCGCCGCCGCGAGGGCGTCGGCCGAGGCGTTGTGGGCGGCGGCGAGGGTGATGCCGTACTCGGCGCAGACCGCTTCCAGGTTCCGCTTGCCGCGGCGGTAGCGGTCGACCCGGCGGTCGATGGTGTACGGGTCGATGACCGGCGCGGGGTCCAGGCCGCCGAGGCGGTCGGAGAGGGACGGGAGCCCGTGGCGGCGCAGTTCCGCCGAGAGCAGGGTGAGGTCGAAGGTCGCGTTGTAGGCGACGACCGGGACGCCGGTCTTCCAGTAGCCCGTGAGGACGTCCGCGAGGGCGTCGGCGACCTGGTCGGCCGGCCTGCCCTCCGCCGCCGCCCGCTCGTTGCTGATGCCGTGCACGGCGACCGCGTCGGCCGGGATCTCCACGCCCGGATCCGCCAGCCACTCGCGGCGGCCCAGCTCCTGCCCGGCCCTGACCTCGATCACGGCCCCCGTGACGATCCGTGCCTCGCGCGGATCCGTACCCGTCGTCTCCAGGTCGAAGCCGATCAGGAGCTCCTGGTGCCAGCCCATGGGCGGCCCCCCTTCTTGGTGGTGCTTTCCCCCAGTGGTCTCCACCCTCGCATGCGCCACTGACAATCAGATGACCGCGTTCCGCTTACCGGCGCCTCACCGGCGCACACGCGTCAGGACACCGGGCGCGAATCCACCCAAGCCGTCTCGAACTCCTCGCGGTACGTCGGGAAGAGCCCTGTTTCCATGGCGTCGTCCGACTTGACCACCTTGCCGCCGTTGCGGAGCACCAGCACCGGCGACTCCATCCCGCGCGCCCCGCGCAGATAGGACTGGACGACCGCGACGCCGTCCGCGCCGTCGCCGTCCACCAGGTAGGCGGAGAAGCGGGGGGTGTCGTCGTACACCTGGATCTCGAAGGCGCCCGGGTCGCGCAGCCGGGAGCGGACCCGGCGCATGTGCAGGATGTTCATCTCGACCGAGCGGCCCAGCTCGCCCCTTTTCATCCCGAGTTCGCGTTCGCGGCGCTTGACCGCGCTGGAGGCGGGGTTGAGGAAGAGGAGCCGGACCCGGCAGCCGGACTCGGCGAGCCGGATCAGACGGCGGCCGGAGAAGTTCTGCACGAGCAGGTTGAGGCCGATGCCGATGGCGTCCAGGCGGCGGGCACCGCCGAAGAGGTCCTCGGCCGGGAACTGGCGCATGAGGCGGACCCGGTCGGGGTGGACGGCCACGACGTCCGCGTAGCGGTCGCCGACGAGGTCCTCCACCGCGTCCACCGGCAGCCGGCGCGCCGAGGGCACGTCGCCGCCCGCGCCGAGCATCTCCAGGAGCCGGGCGGAGGCGCGCTCGGCCTGGTCCAGGACGGCCCCGGACAGCGCCCGGTTGCGGGAGACGATGTTGCGGGTCACCTCCAGCTCGTCCAGGGCGAGCTCGACGTCCCGGCGCTCGTCGAAGTACGGCTCGAAGCAGGGCCAGTGCTGCACCATCAGCTCGCGCAGCTGCGGCAGGGTGAGGAAGCTGAGCACGTTGTCGTCGGCGGGGTCGAGCAGGTACCCCTTGCGGCGGCTGACCTCGCGGACCGCGGCCGCGCGCTGGACCCACTCCTGGCCGGCCGGACCGGCCGCGGCGATCACCCACTCGTCGCCGTGGACGGGTTCGTAGATGGGCCGCAGCACGGCGGCCACGACCGTGCGCATCCGCTGTTCGACGAGGTTCAGCCAGATGTAGGCCCGGCCGGCCCGCTGGGCGCGCGTACGCACCTCCAGCCAGGCGTCGGCGTCCCACTCCAGCTCCGGCCCGATGGAGCCCGTGGCGTCCATCGGGCGGGCCAGGGACACCGCGCCGGGCGGGACGTCTGTGGAGTTCCCCTCGTGACCCTCGTCACCAGGGGGCAGCTCCAGGCCTCCCGAGCCCACCCGTGCACCGCCTTCCGCTCCCCCGAGCTCTCCCTGTGCCAACGATCAAGGAAGGGTACTCCGGGAGCGGTCGGCGGTGCAGCCGGATGCACAGGTCGTTTCTCAACTACCGTTTCCGGGCTGTCCGTTCTGATCAGCAAGGGCGGCCGGAGTGAGCGGATTCATAGCGGTGACGTCACGCGGGGCGATGGAGAAGCCCTGCCAGTGGACCGGCATCGGCTGCTGGTCCTCGTCGCGCGCGATGTGGTGGAAACCGACGTTCACCCAGACCACGGGGTTGGTGAGGGTCTGCCCGTTGACGAACTTGTCGACGGTCTTGGGGTGACCGCTCGCGCAGCCCGGGTTGTTGCTGGCGAACAGCTCGCACTTGTCGTACTGGGTGAAGTAGACGTCGTGCGAAGTGAACGCGTGGCCCGGGTACTTGCTGCTGGCGCCCCGGACGATCTCGTACGAACGCGCGTGCCCGTCCTTGTTCTTGCCGGCCGTGCTGACCACCCGCCACCAGCGCATGTTCTCGGCGTCACCGGCGAGTTCCTTGGTGACATTGGTACGGGTGGTCTTGTTGGTGGGCGCCTCCTGGCCGTGGGCCGGTGCGCTGACCTTCGAGTCGTACTGCTCGATACGGCTCTTGGAGGAGCCGTCGAGGTCGAAGTCCAGCTTCCAGAACACGTTGTGGGCGTGGCTGGTGGCGTAGGCGTGGGCGCCCTTGCCGATCGGCCAGCCGCGGCCGTCCCCGGCGTCGTAGTCGCCCGGGGAGAGGCTGCCGGTGGCGCCGACGTTCATGTTGATCGTGCCGTCGTCCTGGAACCGCCACTCGGTCATGTACTCGTACCAGCCGACCTTGTTGACGGTGTAGATCAACAGGTCCTTGCCCTGCTGTTGGTACACCCGGTTGCCGGTGTCGGCCTGCATCCGGTAGGCGTGGCCGCGCGAACGGGTGGTGGTGCACAGGCCGTTGACGTTGGGGTGGGCCGGATCCCAGGCCTCGGGGACCTTGACGGTCTTGATGGTGCCGCCGGGGCACTCGGCCGAGTCGAGCGGCACCAGGCCCTGGGCGAAGCCGAAGCCGGTCAGGTCGTCGTACTCGACGCTGCCGTCGTCGTAGGGGACGTCGATCTGGGCGAGGCGGGCGCTGGAGAGCACCTTGATGGGGGCCGGCTCGCCCTTGGGCTGGTAGGAGATGTGCTCCAGGACCAGTCCGGCCTTGCTGTCGTAGCGCCAGCACATCCGCCAGGTGGTGCCGGTGGAGAGCTTCTGCTCGATGCGGTACGCGGCGGAGCAGTCGGCGGCGGCCGCGGCGGCCTTCGGCTGGGCGACGGCGGGTCCGGCCGCGCTGGTCACGCCGGCGGCCAGCGCGGCCGCGGACAGGCCGACGGCGGCCGTCCTGCGGGCACGGCGGATTCTGTTCGGGTGCATGACGAAGTGACTCCTGGTACGGGAGATGCAGGGTGAAAGTGGAAAGGTGAACGGAAGGGCCGGCTCAGCGGCCGAGCTTCACGACCTTGCGCGCGCTGAGGTCGACGATGAGCGACCTGGCGTCGATCCACGGCCCGTTCTTGACCTTCGGGAAGAGCCGCACGCAGCGGTGTTCGCCGCACTTGTCGAGCGCGGCCGGCTGGGCGCCCGGAGTGGCACGGTAGACCGCGCTGTTGAGCAGCAGCTGCTGTTCCGGGTCGGTCAGCTCGGTGCCGGTGGCGTCCTTGAAGTCCGCCTTCAGGCCGGCGCCGAGCGGATCGGCGATCAGCACCTTGAGGGCCTCGACGTTCTCGTCGTGGCTGAGCGGCGGCTGCACGCCCGTGCGGCTGGTGGTCTGCTCGACCTTGCCGGTGTCCAGGTTGACGGTCCGGGTGACGAGGGTGTCGTCCCGGTAGTCGTAGAACGTCACGTCCGCACGGCGCGGCGCGTTCGTGGCGTCCAGTTCGTTCGCGTCCGGCTCGGCGAGATCGACGCTGAGTCGCTCCGGGCCGCGCCGGCCCTCGACGTTCTCCCCGGCGCTGAACATCTGCTTGGTCAGAGCGAGTTGTTCGACGCGCTTGGTCTCGTCGTCGGTCAGCGGGTCGCTGCCCGTGCCCTTCTTCCCCTCGGCCGGCGCCTGTTCCACCACGCCCGGCTTGACGGCGCCCTGGCCCTGCCCCGCCTGCTGCGCGGCCGCCGCCGCGCTCCCGTCACTGCCTCCCGACTCGTTCGCCCCTGCCGTACCCGGCAGGGTGATCCCGACCATCACGGCGGTCCCCGCTACCGCCAGCCCCGCACCGGCCACCACTTTGCCCAGATGGCGATGCACTATCTTGCGCACATCTTCCCCTTACTCCCCCTTGGTCACAGGGAGTACGTGTATGCCCCACTGGTTCGGCACACTTCGCCACATGGGCCACTGTGTGCACTGGTCGCCGGGTAAGAGGGGTGCAAGTCAGATGGGGTTCCATTACTTTCGGGCAGACTCATGACCAAGGCGCCCTCGGGCGCAGGACACACCTGGAAGAGTCGACTTCATGCAGGTCTGGCCTGGAGAGGCATATCCGCTCGGCGCCACGTACGACGGCGCCGGGACCAACTTCGCGGTGTTCACGGAGGCCGCGGACCGAGTCGAGCTGTGTCTGCTGCACGACGACGGCTCCGAGACGGCGGTGGAACTGCGGGAGAGCGACGCCTTCGTCCGGCACGCGTACCTGCCGGGCGTGATGCCCGGGCAGCGCTACGGCTTCCGGGTGCACGGCCCGTACGACCCCGGGCGCGGGCAGCGCTGCAACTCGGCGAAGCTGCTGCTCGACCCGTACGCGAAGGCGATCGGCGGATCGGTGCGCTGGGGCGAGGAGGTGTACGGCTACCACTTCGGCGACCCCGACAAGCGCAACGACCTGGACTCGGCGCCGCACACCATGACGTCGGTGGTGATCAACCCGTACTTCGACTGGGGCGACGACCGGCGGCCGCGCACCGAGTACCACCACACGGTGATCTACGAGGCCCATGTGAAGGGCCTGACCATGCGCCACCCGGGCCTGCCGGAGGAGCTGCGCGGCACCTACGCGGGCCTGGCCCACCCGGCCGTCATCGACCACCTGACGGCGCTGGGCGTCACGGCCCTGGAGCTGATGCCGGTCCACCAGTTCGTGAACGACCACCGGCTGGTCGACATGGACCTGAACAACTACTGGGGCTACAACACCATCGGCTTCTTCGCCCCGCACAACGCGTACGCCTCCTGGGGCGACCGCGGCCAGCAGGTCCTGGAGTTCAAGTCGGCGGTCCGGGCGCTGCACGAGGCCGGGATCGAGGTGATCCTCGACGTGGTCTACAACCACACCGCCGAGGGCAACCACCTGGGCCCGACGCTGTCCTTCCGCGGCCTGGACAACCAGTCGTACTACCGCCTGACGGACGACCCGCGCTACTACATGGACACCACCGGCACCGGCAACTCGCTGCTGATGCGGTCCCCGCACGTCCTCCAGATGATCATGGACTCGCTGCGCTACTGGGTCACCGAGATGCATGTCGACGGCTTCCGCTTCGACCTCGCGGCGACCCTGGCGAGGCAGTTCCACGAGGTGGACCGCCTTTCGTCGTTCTTCGACCTGGTGCAGCAGGACCCGGTCGTCTCCCAGGTGAAGCTGATCGCCGAGCCGTGGGACGTGGGCGAGGGCGGCTACCAGGTGGGCAACTTCCCGCCGCTGTGGACCGAGTGGAACGGCAAGTACCGGGACACCGTGCGCGACCTGTGGCGCGGCGAACCGCGCGCACTGGCGGAGTTCGCGTCCCGGCTGACCGGTTCCTCCGACCTGTACCAGGACGACGGCCGCCGCCCGCTGGCCTCCATCAACTTCGTCACCTGCCACGACGGCTTCACGCTGCACGACCTCGTCTCGTACAACGACAAGCACAACCAGGCCAACGGCGAGGACAACCGCGACGGCGAGAGCTACAACCGGTCCTGGAACTGCGGGGTCGAGGGCCACACCGACGACCCCGCCGTCCTCGAACTGCGCGAACGCCAGATGCGGAACTTCATCGCCACCCTGATGCTGTCCCAGGGCGTGCCCATGATCGGCCACGGCGACGAGTTCGCGCGCACCCAGCAGGGCAACAACAACGCGTACTGCCAGGACAACGAGGTGTCCTGGGTGGACTGGCCGGCTCCCGACGACGACAGCGAGCTGCTGGCCTTCACGCGCGCGATGGCGCGGCTGCGCAAGGAGCACCCGGTCTTCCGGCGCCGCCGCTTCTTCCACGGCCGCCCGGTGGAGGGCACCCACGACGAGCTCTCCGACATCGCCTGGTTCACCCCGGAGGGCCACGAGATGGTCCAGCGGGACTGGGACTCGGCCCAGGCGTCGGCCCTCACGGTCTTCCTCAACGGCAACGCGATCTCGGAACCGGGCACCCGGGGCCAGCGGATCGCGGACGACTCGTTCCTGCTGATGTTCAACGCCTCACCGGACCCCCTGGAGTTCCTGGTACCGGTGAACCACGGCCGCCAGTGGGAGGTGGTGGTCGACACGGCACAGGCGGAGCCGGTGTCGGCCGGACCGAAGATGGACGGCGGCGAACGTCTGACGTTGACGAGCCGAAGCCTGACCGTTCTAAAGAGGCCCGCCTAAACGCGCCCCTTCAGGGGCGCGGGGCTGTATTCGATGTGCGGCTACCGCCGCGTGAGCGCGATCAACCCCCACCGGGCCCGCACTGTGACACAAAAACAAACGAGACGGGTACATACGTCCGCATGACAGCCGAGCGAACTGCCCTCACCACGCCGACGGCCACCTACCGACTCCAGCTCCAGCCCAGCTTCCCCTTCTCGGCGGCTTCCTCGGCCGTGCCGTATCTCGCCTCGCTCGGCATCTCCCACCTCCACCTCTCCCCCGTCCTGGAGGCCGTCCCCGGCTCCACCCACGGCTACGACGTCGTGGACCACGCGCGCGTGCGTGAGGAACTCGGCGGCGAGGACGGGCTCCGCGCACTCGCGCGTACCGCGCGGGAACACGGTCTCGGCCTCGTCGCCGACATCGTGCCGAACCACATGGCCATGTCCCCCCGCCACAACCACGCCCTGTGGGAGGTACTGCGGGAGGGCCCGAAGTCGCCGTACGCGCGCTGGTTCGACGTCGACTGGGAGGCACAGGGCGGGCAGCTGCTGGTGCCGGTGCTGGGCGGCCCGGTCGGCGAGGTGCTCGGGCAGCTGGTGGTCGACGGGGACGTCCTGCGCTACCACGAGCACGCCTTCCCGCTCCGCGCGGGCACCGCGGACCTGCCGCTGCCGGAGTTGCTGGACGCCCAGTGGTACCGCCCGGTGTGGTGGCGGCTGGCCCGTACCGAGCTGAACTACCGGCGGTTCTTCAGCATCTCGGAGCTGATCGGGGTGCGGGTGGAGGACCCGGAGGTGTTCGAGGCCACCCATGGCAAGATCCTCCAGCTGCTGCACGAGGGCGTGCTGGACGGGCTGCGCGTCGACCATCCCGACGGGCTCGCCGACCCCGACGGCTATCTCGCGCGGCTGCACGAGGCGACCGGCGGGCGCTGGACGGTCGTGGAGAAGATCCTGGCCGACGGCGAGCAGCTGCCGGCCGGCTGGCCGGTCGCGGGGACCACCGGGTACGACGCCCTGCGGCACGTGGACGGCCTGTTCACGGATCCCGCGGGCGCCGGTGAACTGCTGGGCCAGTACCGGAGGTTCGCGGCCCCGCAGACGGACCGGGGCGGCGACTGGGCGGCCACCGTGCGGCGGGCGGCGTACAAGGTGATCACGCACGAGCTGGCGGCCGAGACGGACCGGCTGACGCGGGTGGCCACGCGCGCGTGCGCGACCTCGCCGGATCCCGCCCTGCGCGACCGGGCGCCCTGGGCGCTGCGCACCGCGCTGCAGGAGCTGCTGGTGCGGATGCGGGTGTACCGGCCGTACGCCTCCGGTGAGGTGTCCGCCGTGGTCACCGCGGAGGCGGCCGAGGAGGCCCGGCGGGCCTTCGTGGTGCCCGCGGAGGGCGGGGCGGTGGACGTGGTGCGCGGGCTGCTCCTGGCGGGGGACGGGCCGGGGCTCGCGGAGTTCCGGACGCGGTTCGCGCAGACCGCCTCGGCGCTGCGGGCCAAGTCCGTGGAGGACACGGCGTTCTACCGCTATGTGCCGCTGCTGTCGGCGACCGAGGTGGGCGGGGACCCGGGCAGCCCGGGCGTCTGCCCCGACGCCTTCCACGCGTACTGCGCGCGCGTGCAGCGCGACTGGCCGCTGACCGGGACGGTGGTGACGACGCACGACACCAAGCGCAGCGCCGATGTGCGGGCCGCCCTGGCGGTGCTGACGGAGTGTCCGGAGCGCTGGGCGGACGTGCTGACCGAGGTGACCCTGGACGGGGAGGGGGTGCCGGACGCGCAGCTGGCCTGGGCGGCCTGGCAGACGGTGTTCGGGCTCGGTCCTGCGGCCCCGGAGCGGGTGCGGGGAGCGCTGGTGAAGCATGTGCGGGAGGCGGGCCTGTACACGAGCTGGACGGAGCAGGAGCCGCCGTACGAGGAGGCGGTGGTCTCGTTCGTCGCGGCGGGGCCGTGCGGGGTGCCAGGAGAGCGCGTGGCGGCCTTCCGGGCCTCGCTGGGGCCGCACGTCCGGGCGAACGTGCTGGGGACGGCCCTGGTCCATCTGACGATGCCGGGGGTGCCGGACGTCTACCAGGGCACGGAGGGCGAGTACCGGGCGCTGGTGGACCCGGACAACCGGCGGCCGGTCTCCTTCCCGCCGGCACACCCGGGCGAGAAGGACGCGGTGACGGCGGCGGCGCTGCGGCTGCGGGCGCGGCGCCCGGACGCCTTCGGGGACACGGCGACGTATGCGCCGCTGACGGCCGAGGGGCCGGCCGCGGCGCACTGTCTCGCGTTCGCGCGCTCCGGGGAGGTGGTCACGGCGGTGACCCGCCTGTCGCTGCGGCTGGCCTCGGCGGGCGGCTGGCGGGACACGGTCCTGCCGCTGCCGCCGGGGCGGTGGGCCGACGTGCTCGCGCCGGGGCGGGAGTTCACGGGTCACGCGCGCGTGGGCGAGCTCTTCGCGAGGCTGCCGGTGGCGCTGCTGGAGCGGGTGGAAGACGGGAACTGACGACAGAATTCACTCGTACGAGTGAATATGTGGCCGATTCGTCGAATTACTGAAACTCGCCGGGCGCGGACCGCGTCGGTTATCGGCGCGCGGAGTCGTTCCGCGCCCCGTAATGGCTTCGCACCCCCAACAGGCGACAACCGCCCCGCCGGCCGTCCGCACACGCCTCCGGGCGCCCCCTGGAGCCTCCCCCGGGAGGTTCTTGACAGTTCACCTATGCCGTGCGGGACTGGGGAATGCGAAGCCGGGCGGACAAGTCGGGGGTGAGTCTCCTGCCGGAGCTGCGTTACCCCAGTGTTCCCGAACTCGTCGCAACCGCCCGGGCGTTGGCCGCTCACCGGCCCGGCCTGTGCACGTTGCGGCAGATCGGCGTCTCCCGCGCGGGCAGACCGCTGCACCTGCTGTCCGTCGGGCACGCCCGGCGCGCGGTGCTGGTGGTCGCGGGCGCCCACGCCAACGAGCCGACGGGGGGCGGCACCCTCCAGGTACTGGCCGAACGGGTGCTGCACGAGCGGGACCTGCGGGCGGAGAACTCCTGGCACTTCCTGCTGTGCGCGGACCCGGACGGGGCGAGCCTGCACGTCACCCCGGCCCCGCGCAGCCTGCTCGACTACCACCTCGGCTTCTACCGGCCGGCGGGCCCGGAGCAGCCGGAGTGGTCGCCGTCGGTACTGCCGCCGGACCGGCTGCCGCCCGAGACCCGGGCCCTGCTCGGGGTGATCGACGAGCTGCGCCCCTACCTCCAGGTGACGCTGCACGGCACCGATCTGGGCGGCAGCTGGGTGCAGTTGACGAGGGACGTGCCGGGGCTCGCCGAACCGTTCGCCAAGTCCGCGGCGGAGCTGCACATACCGGTGGAGACGGGTGCCTCGGACGCCGCGGGCTGGCCGCACTCGGGGCCCGGAGTGCGGGTGATGCCCGGTCCGGAGACGGGGGTGGCGTACCCGAGCATGCCCGACGACGCGCGGCACAGCACCTGGTACCACGCGCACCGCTACGGCGGTCTGACGGCCGTGGTCGAGGTGCCGATGTGGGCGAGCGACCTGGTCGACGACCCGGCGCCGCACCCGGCGCCGGCGGCGGCGATGCGCCGGCTGGCGCGCCGGCTGCTGCAGGACTCGCGGGAGGTGGAGCGGGTGCTGGCCGAGGTGCTGCCCCGGCTGGACGGCCTGAGCGGCCTGGACGGGCCGCTGCTGCGGGCGGCCCGCTGGGCGCTGGGGCTGATCCCCGGGCTGGCCGAGGACTGGATCCAGCGGCCGCCGGTCGACACCACGATGGCGTACGTCGGCAGCGTGGACGCCTTCGGGCGGCGGCTGCCGTTGCGGGCCGCGTCAATGCTGCTGCGGGTGCTGCGGGAGGCGGACGACCGCGCGGCGCCGCGGCTGGAGGAGCTGGTTGCCTCCTGGTGCGAGGCCTACGGCGAGCGTTTCCGGGCCCGCTGGGTACCGCTGGAACGCCAGGTGGAGCACCAGTCCCGGACGGTACTGGCGGCCGCACAGCACGCGCGTGAGCAGGCGGCGTGAGGCCCGGGGCCGGCCCGGGGGCCGCACGCCGCCGCCGGGGCCGGCCGGTCAGCCGTCGAGGGCGAAGACCGGACCCGTCCGGGCCGCCAGCTGGCAGGAGTTCGAGAACGTCTCGCGGTACTCGATCGGCCGGCCGTTCCACTGCCCGCGCGCCTGGGCGGTCACCGGGGCGTAGACCATCGGGCACAGCGCGTCCTTGGCCGGGGTGACGCGGGCGATGTCACCGCCCACCGCGTCGAGTTCGGCGCACGCCTCGGCCGCGCGGGAGTGCCCCTGCGGCGGGTCGCACAGCAGCAGCGTGCCGCGCGTGTCGCTGGAGTGGCTGTCGCCCTTGGTGACGGTCAGGTACAGGTAGTCGCCGTCACGCGCCGCGCCCGGCGCGGCCTGGGCCGGTCCGGCGGCGAGAAGGGCGGCGGCCGCCAGCAGGGCACCGCCGGCCGCTGTCGCTTTGCTGAGATGCGTCATTCCCCGTGCATCGGCACGACGGGCTCGGTCCCCCAGCCCGGCTCACCCGATCGAGCACGCACGCGCGCGTGGCGGTGGGCCAGTTCGAACGCGCTCAGGACCACACGTGTCTGGTACTCGGCCTGGCGTGCGACCGGGATCCAGCGCGCGCCGAGGGTGTCGTGGTAGTCCGCGCACCAGGTGTCGATCAGCCGGTCCAGGTCGGGCAGGGCGGCGGCGGGGTCGTGGCCGGTGCTGCGCAGGAGCTGGTGCAGCAGTCCGGCGGCGCGCAGGGCCAGCCGCCGCCCGGCGATGCGCAGGGCGGCCAGGTGGGCCGAGCTGAGCGGGGGCAGCGGGCGGGCGCTGCCGGCGTCCGTGTCGGGGTCCCAGGCGTCGGCGAGGACGGGACAGACGAGCAGGTGGTCGTCGACCGGCGCGAGCAGCCGGGCCGCGTCCGGCGCCGCGGACAGCTGCGTCCTGACCCGGGCCAGGACGCCGTCCAGGAGGTCCGTGTCGCGCCGCAGGGTCCGGCTGACGGCGCGCAGCACCGCGTCCCGGTCGGCGGGCGGTGTGCCGTCCTGGACGGCGGCCACGCCCCACATGGGCGCCTCGACGATGGCGGTGACGGTGCCGTGCCGGTACGGGTGGAACCAGGTGGACTCGACGGCGGCCTCGGTGAGGGCGGCGGCCAGGTCGCCCCGGCGGGGCGGCGGGACGCGGTAGACGGCCGGGCCCAGGGTGGGCCAGTACAGGGTGTCGTAGGCGCCCAGTTCGCGGGGGATGCCGAGCCGGGTCGCGGTGTGCGCGAGGCGCCGGTCGAGGCCCGGCAGGTCGCGGGTCAGCTCGACGAAGCCGCCGCCGACGTCGACGCCGTGCAGTGAGCACTGGAGGAACGGCCGCAGCTCGTCCTGGAGGTCGAGCAGCGCCCTGGTCTCGGGCAGTGCGGCCGCGTCCGCCCCGTCGGGCAGCCATTCGGGCTGCTCCAGGAAGCCGGGCCGGAAGAAGTTCCGGAAGTAGTGGCCCAGGGTGTACGGCCCGGCCAGCCAGCCCTCGTTGCGGCGGGCGCCGTCGGGGTCCAGGCACAGCAGCAGGTTCCAGGTGACGTCCGCGTCCTCGGTGAGCCTCGGGTCGGCGAGGACCCGGTCGGCGAGGCGCAGCACGGTGGCACCGCCGACGGGTTCGTTGGCGTGCGGGCCTGCGACGACGAGGACGTGCCGGGCGCCGTGACCGATGGAAAGCAGCCACATCGGCGTGCCCGCGCGGGAGACGCCCGCCCTGCGCAGCCGGGCGTCCCGGGGGCGGTCGGCGACCAGTGCGGCCGCCCGCGAGGCGAGCTCGTCCACAGACGGATAGCGGTGGAGGGGCGGCAGGTCACACCTCCACATTGCGGTGCCGTCGATTCACATGGTGTGCATGGTGCACGCACAGTCAGTCACGACTTGAGGGGTACGTCAACACCACGACGGACAAACACTTTTCGGCCACCGCGCGGGACGGTTCAGATGGCGGGGGACCGGCCCGGGGTTCAGTCGCTCGCGAGCCGGAAGGCCATCCGGCCGAAGCCGACCTGGTCGCCCTCGCGGACGACGGCGGCGCCGGTCACCCGGCGGCCGTTCACGGTCGTGCCGTTGGTGGAGCCGAGGTCCCGCAGGACCCACCGGCCGCCCTGGTGGCGGAGTTCGGCGTGCACCCGGGAGACAGTCTCGTGGTTGAGCCGCAGCCCGTTGGCGGGGTCGCGGCCGATGCGCAGCGGGTGACCGTTGCCCGGCTGCGGCAGCAGCAGCTTGGGCAGCCGCTCGGCCTGCCAGGCCCGGCGCAGCCGTACGGTGAAGCCGGAGACGGCCTCGACCGTGCCGAAGAGCACGCGCGCGAAGCGGCTCTCCTGGGGCAGGTCGGCGGTGAGCGCGGCGAGTTCTTCGGCGCGGCGGGCGGCGAGCGCCAGCTCCATGCGGCGCACGAACGTGTCGTGCGACAGCCGTCCCATGGCGACGCCGTCACGCAGCACGCTCAGCGCCTTGTCACGCTCCGCGTCGGACAGCCGCGCGGGGTAGGTGTGGAACTCGAAGGACGACGTCACGCTGCCGATTCTGAGTCAGTGAACCCCGGGTGTCCAGAAAACGGGGAAACGGCCGTCACGCGCGCGTACGTACGGCGACACCCGCCGGGAAAGCCGGGATTCAAAAGCGGACTGATCGCTTTCGCGGCACGATGGACGGACTACCTCACGATGAGCCAGACGAAGGGGACCGTCCGTGCAGTTCGAGGTGTGGGCACCGCAGGCAGACCGTGTGACGCTCCATTGCGACGGCACCACGCGCGCGTTGGAGCGCGCCCCGGAGCGGCCCGGCTGGTGGACCGGGGAGGCCGACGCCGAGGACGGCACGCGGTACGGGTTCGCCCTGGACGACGGCCCTGTGCTGCCCGACCCGCGCTCACGCCGCCAGCCGGACGGCCCGGACGGGCTCAGCGCGGTCGTCGACCACGGACGCCACGAGTGGCGTGCCACCTGGCCGGGGCGCGCGCTGCCGGGCGCGGTGCTCTACGAGCTGCACGTGGGCACGTACACCCCGGAGGGTACCCTGGACGCGGCCGCCGCCCGCCTCGGCCACCTGCGGGAACTGGGCGTCACGCATGTGGAGTTGATGCCGCTGTGCCCGTTCCCCGGCCGGCACGGCTGGGGGTACGAGGGGGTGTCGCTGTGGGCGGTGCACGAGCCGTACGGCGGCCCCGAGGCACTGAAACGGTTTGTCGACCGGGCCCACGAACTCGGCCTCGGCGTGGTGCTGGACGTCGTGCACAACCACCTCGGCCCGTCCGGCAACTACCTGCCCGCGTTCGGGCCGTACTTCACGGAGACGCACCACACGCCCTGGGGCTCCGCCGTGAACCTGGACGCGCCCGGGTCGGACGAGGTGCGCGGGTATCTGCTGGGCAGCGCGCTGGCCTGGCTGCGGGACTACCGGATCGACGGGCTGCGCCTGGACGCGGTGCACACGTTGCGGGACACGCGCGCGTGCCACTTCCTGGAGGAGCTGTCGACGGCCGTGGCCGCTCTGGCGGCCGAGTCGGGCCGGCCGCTGTTCCTCGTCGGCGAGTCCGACCTGAACGACCCGCGGGTCATCACCCCGCGCGCGGAGCACGGGTTCGGCCTGGACGCGCAGTGGAGCGACGACTTCCACCACGCCCTGCATGCCGCGCTGACCGGCGAGTCCCAGGGCTACTACGCCGACTTCGCCCGCGACCCGTTCGCCGCCCTCGCCAAGACGCTCACCGGCGGCTACTTCCACGACGGCACGTACTCCAGCTTCCGCGGCCGCCGGCACGGCCGCCCGCTGGACCGCGCGCAGGTGGCCGGGCACCGGCTGCTCGGCTACACCCAGACCCACGACCAGATCGGCAACCGCGCCCAGGGCGACCGGCTTTCGGCGATCCTCTCCCCGGGCCTGCTGGCCTGTGCCGCCGCCCTGGCCCTGACCGCGCCCTTCACGCCGATGCTGTTCATGGGCGAGGAGTGGGCGGCCGGCTCCCCCTGGCAGTTCTTCACCGACCACACGGACCCGGATCTGGCGGAGGCCGTACGGCGCGGCAGGCGGCGGGAGTTCGCGGCGCACGGGTGGGCCGAGGAGGACGTGCCCGATCCGCAGGACCCGGCGACCCGGGAGCGGTCCTGTCTGGACTGGTCGGAGCCGGAACGCGAGCCGCACGCGCGCGTGCTGGCCTGGTACCGCCGGCTGATCGCGCTGCGCCACGGGCAGCCGGACCTCACCGATCCCGATCTCGCCGACACCAAGGTGGCGTACGACGAGGCGGCACGCTGGCTGGCGTTCCGGCGCGGGGACGTGCGGGTGGCGGTGAACCTGGGCAAGGAGCCGGCGGCGATCCCGCTCGGCACCGGCAGGGTGGAGGTCCTGGCCGCGTGGGACACCGTGGCGGCACCGGACGCGGACGGGGTGCTGCGGGTGCCGGGCGAGTCGTGCGTGGTACTGACCCAGGCCTGAGCACCGGCCGTCCCGCCACGGCCCGTCGCCGCCGGGCTGCCGCCCCCGCTACAGCTCGGCGTCGTCCTCGGTGTCCTCGCGCAGTTCCGTCACCCGCTCCAGCAGGATCGCCTCCCAGGCGCGCCGGAGTCGGGTGCGCAGCAGCGGCAGGGGGCTGTCGTCGCGGCCTTCGAGACGGTCGGTGAGGCGGATGACGGTGTCGCAGCGGGCCAGCCACAGGCCGCGCAGACAGGGGCGGGCGCCGTAGCCGGCGAGGGTGGCCGCGCGGACGGCCGCGCCGGAGCCGACGGCGAGGGCGAGCCCGGCGATGTCCTCGGCGGGGTCGCCCACCGCCGTGCCGGTCCAGTCGAGGACGCCGCGCACCCTGCCGTCGACGCTGACCACCAGGTGCTCGCCCATGAGGTCGTGGTGGGCCAGTACGGCGGTACCGGGCTGGGCGGCGAGCTGGGCGGCGCCCGGCGGGGTCAGCTGGAGCAGCCGGGCGGGGTCGAACTCGTCAGCGGCGGCGAGGCGTACGGCGGCGCGGACGGCCATGCGGCGCAGCGCCTCCAGGGAGCGCGGCGGGGTGCGCGGCACGCCGAGCGTCTCGGCCTGCCGTACCGGCACCTCGCGCAGCCCGGTGAGCAGCCCGGCCAGGTCCGCCTCGCCGACGGCGGAGACGTCGTGCTCCTCGGCCGTTCCGCCGGGGATCACGGTGTCCAGCGTGTACGTCAGCCCCGGCGCCCACTCGCCGTGTGCGACGCTGGCCGGGACGGCGACGGGCAGGTGCGGCCGGACCAGGTCGCGCAGGCGCAGTTCGCGGCGCTGGCGGGCGGCGGCGTCCCGGTCGGGGGCGAGGCGCAGCACATGGCGGGTGCCGACCCACCAGGTGGTGTGCGCGCCGCCCGCCGCGACGGGCCGGACGTCGATGCCCGAGGTTCCGCCCGCGCCCTCCTTGAGCAGCGAACGGACCAGTCGGCGGACGGTGTCCGCGGTGGGAGTCGGTGCCTGGGTCATGGATCGCGCCGTTGCCGTTCGGGGTGGGGTAGGGGCGAGCTGGTGGTTCCGGGCCGGGGTCGGTCAGCCCACGACGACCATCTCGCGGGTGGTGTTGTTGAAACGACGGCCGCCGTCCTCGGTCACCGTGACGATGTCCTCGATCCGCACCCCGAAGCGGCCCGGCAGATAGATGCCCGGCTCCACGGAGAAGCACATCCCGGGCACGAGCGGCTGCTTCTCGCCCTCGATCATGTACGGCGGCTCGTGCGTGGTGACGCCGATACCGTGGCCGGTGCGGTGGATGAAGAACTCGCCGTACCCGGCGTCGGTGATGACCGCGCGGGCGGCCCGGTCGACCTCCTGGCAGGCGGCGCCGGGGCGGACGGCCCGGAAGCCGGCCTCCTGGGCGGCGCGCACGATGTCGTGCACCTCGCGCTCCTCGGCGGTCGGCGGGCCCACGTGCACGGTGCGGGTGGTGTCGGAGCCGTAGCCGTCCTTGAGGCCGCCGAAGTCGAGGACGACCATGTCGCCGTCCTGGATGACCCGGTCGCCGACCTCGTGGTGCGGGTTGGCGCCGTTGGGTCCTGAGCCGACGATGGTGAAGTCGACCTGGTCGTGGCCGAAGCGGCGCAGCAGGTCGGCGAGGTCGTGGCCGACGTCGGACTCGCGGCGGCCGGCGAAGGGAACCTTGCGGATCTCCTCGAACGTTGAATCGGCAGCCGCTCCGGCGGCCGCGAGGAGTTCGAGCTCGGCCGCGTCCTTCACGGCGCGGAGCATGGGCAGCGCGTCGGTGAGGGAGGCGTAGGACGTGTCGGGGAGTGTCTTCTGCAGGCCCAGCAGGTGCATGGCCCACGCGTTGTCGCTGATACCGAACCGGCCGGACCTGCCGAGCAGGTCGGCGGCCACCGCGTAGGGGTCCGTGCCGTCGGTCCAGTCCCGCAGGGACAGCACGGCCGCGCCGTCGGCCTTCTCGGCGTCGGGGGCTTCGAGGGTGGGGACGATCAGGACGGGGTCCCTGCCGGGGGCCAGGACGAGGAGGGTGAGCCGTTCGGTGACCGCGGTGGGGGTGTAGCCGGTGAGCCACACCATGTCGGGGCCGGGGGCGATGAGGAGGCCGGCGAGGCCGGCGTCCGCCGCGGTGTGCGCTGCGCGCGTCATGCGGGACTTGTAGTCGCCGGCATTGAAGGGGGCGGGCGTACTGCCGGTCATCCGAGCCTCCCTGTACGGGTGAGGGGAGTGTAGGGGCCTCGGTGAGCATCCTGCCGGGTGCGGCGGGGCGGCGCGAGCCGGTTTGGGCGGAGCCGCCGTGGTGGGTTGCGGTTGTACTGCCGGTGCGGGTGGGTCGTGGCTGGTCGCGCAGTTCCCCGCGCCCCTTTCGGGGCGCTCGCGCCGGGCTCCCTTTCAGGTCACGACGCCCGGCACCACCGTCAGCTGCTGATACCCCCCGCTCGCGTGCCGGACCGTGAGCTTGGCCTCCTTTCCCGGGCGGGCGTCGTCCACGGCCCGGACCAGGTCGGCCGCGCTGTCGATCCGGCTGGCGCCGAGTTGGAGCAGGACGTCGCCGCGCACCAGCCCCGCGGAGTAGCCCGGCCCCGGCACATGGACGCCCACCACCAGTGCGCCCACCTTCTCGGCGTCCACGGCCTCCAGGCCCAGGGTCGCCGTTGCTGCCGTCGGCGAAGGGGTGGGGGTGGCCTGGTGTGCGGAGCCCGGTGTCGTCGGCGGGGTCTGCTGCCGCAGTTCGGCCAGCTTGGTCATGCCGATCACGGTGGCGCCCACCGTGCCCAGCCCGACCCCGGACAGCACCAGGACCGTGCCGACGAACGATCCGAACAGCAGGGTCCTGATCCGGCGGCCGCGGCGGCGCGCGGCGTGCGGGCGCCGCACCGGGTCGGATGGGGGGTCGTCCCCGCGATCCTGGCCGGGGATCGGCTTGGGACGCAATACGGTCTGTTCCATGGTTCGCCTCCACCCCGAGCCCTACCCGGCGCACGCGGGCGCGACGAGCCACGAACGAGTGAGACTGACCCTGGGTCAGCCGCGGGAAGCCTCAGCCCCCGCCTGCGCCACGGGCACCGTCGAGAAGGCCTGCCACCAGGTCCGCCGCCGCTCCCACGGGTGTCCCGCCGTACACCAGTTCCACCCGGTGGACGAGGCGCGGTGCGGTGACGGGGACGGCGACCGTGCCGGGGACGCCCGTGGCTGTGCGCAGGGGCAGCAGGGTGAGGCCGTGGCCGGCGGCGGTCAGGGCGGTGAGGGTGCGAACGTCGCAGCCGTCGTAGCGCAGGGCCGGGCGGAAGGCGCCGCCGCCGGTCGCGGTGCGCAACCGGCTCAGCGGCGGGGCCGCGTCGGGGGCGTCGAGCCAGCGGGCGTCGGCGAGGTCCGCGAGGCGCAGGCCGGGGCGGCGAGCGAGTGGATGCCCGGCGGGGAGCAGGACGGCGACGGGTTCCTCGCCGACGCCGTATGTGCTCAGGGGGGCCACGTCGGGCAGCCGCAGGGGGTCGCTGGGGGCGGCCAGGCCGTCGAGCAGGCCCAGGTCGGCGGTGCCGGTGGCGACGGCGGCCGGGATCCCGTCGCGGGGCAGGACGCGCAGGGTGACGCCGGACGCGGGGAGCGCGGCGAGGGCTGCGGGGCCGAGTGCGGTCGGGGTGGCGGCGAGGGTCAGGCCCGGCGCGGGTGCGGCGGCCATCCGTACGACGTCCGCGCGGGCCGCGTCCAGGCGCAGCAGCAGCGGGGCTGCGTGTTCCAGGAGCCTTTCGCCGGCCGCCGTCGGGGACACCGGACGACGGGTGAGCAGGGGCGCGCCGAGGTCCTGTTCGAGGGCGGCGATGTGCTGGGAGACCGCGGACTGGGTGTAGCCGAGTTCGCGCGCGGCCTCCGAGAAGGAGGCGAGGCGGGCCACGGTGACGTACGTGCGCAGGAGGTGCGGGTCCATGCCGCACAGGATCGCATCAGTGATGCTTATCGAGAGTCCGTCAATCATCGTTGGACGTGAACCGGAGCGGGCGCCCAGGATGAGCCCCATGACGAACTCCGCAGCTCGGACCGCCACGGTCGCCCTGGTCGGGGACCGCTCCCCCAACGTCGTGTCGCACACCCGGATCCCGCTCATCCTCGACGCGCTCGCCCTGCGCGACCGGCTGGTGCTCGACGCCTACTGGATCCCCTCCGAGGACGCCGAGGCCGCGGACGCGGTGCACGGCTTCGACGCGGTGTGGGTGCTGCCGGGCAGTCCGTACCGCAGCGAGGCGGGCGTGCTGCGGGCGATCCGCACCGCCCGTGAGGAGGGCATCCCCTTCCTGGGCACCTGCGGGGGTTTCCAGCACGCGCTCCTGGAGTACGCCCGCGACGTCTGCGGCCTGACCCGGGTCGCGCACGCCGAGAACGACCCCGACGCCGAGGACCTCCTCATCGAGCCGCTGGCCTGTTCGCTGGTGGGTCACGAGGCCGCGGTGCGCGTCGAGCCGGGCACGCTGGCCGAGTCGGCGATCGGCTCCGGGCGCACGGTCGAGCGCTATTTCTGCTCGTACGGACCCTCCCGCCACCTCGACACCCTGCGCGCGCACGGGCTGCGGCTGTCGGGACACGACGAGGACGGCCATGTCCGCGTCGCCGAACTGCCCGGCCACCCCTTTTTCCTGGCCACGCTCTTCCAGCCGGAGCTGTCGGGTGACGGCTCGCGTCCGCATCCGGTGATCCGGGCGCTGGCCCGGGCGGCGGTCGCCCATGCCGCGGAACGGGTTCGCGCGTCGGCGTGAGGCCGGGGCCGCTCCGCTCCCCGCCGTGGCCGGAGGCCGTTGTCAGTGCCTGCTGTTACGTTCTGTGACATGACCGATGACTGCCTGCGGCTGCTCCGGCAGCACCGCCGCCTGGCCGAACTGGCGGCGTTCCCCTTCGACTTCGACCTGGACCGGGCCGCCCACGGCCATGCCGAGCCGGTCCGCCTCGCCTCCGGTGGCTCCCTGGAGGCGGTGGCGGGCAGCGACACCGGCGGCACCTACTTCGTGTGCGCGGACGGCTCGTTGCTCTACGCGGACTCGGAAGGCTCGGCCGGGATCATAGGGTCGTCCGTGGACGAGGCCCTGGAGGTCGTGATCGGCCTGCCGGGCTGGCGCGACCTCCTGAGTCTGTCTCCGGCGGACGGCGAGGAGAGGATCCTCGCGCGCGTGGCCGAGATCGAGGACGAGATCCGGGAGTACCACGGGATCGACGCCGAGCGCGCCGAACTCCGCACCGCCCTGAGCCTGTCCGACCGCTCCCCCGTCGAGCTGCTCGGCATGCTGCACACAGCCCTGCTGCGCACCGAGCCCGGCTTCCTCCTGCTGAACGCGGACGAGGGCTGCGCCTACGACCTGCTCGACCCGCACCCCCGGCCGCCTCTGTGGGAATCGGTACGGCACAACGTGTCCGGCGACCCGGCCGCCGAGCCGCTGTCCACCTGGACCCGGCTGGCGGCCGAGCAGGGGATGACCGAGCTCGCCCGGGTGGCGCTGATCCGCCGGCTGGACGACATAGACCTGGACCAGGGCCTGCTGCTGCGGCCCGGCAGCAGAAAGGAACTCGACCTGTCGCCGCTGCTCTGGCTGGCCGGGGAGTTCGAGCGGCTGGGCGACCTGCCGCAGGCCGGGCGCGCCCGGCGTCTGCACGCCGCCCTCCAGTAGGAGCCGGGGCGGACGAGCGCTGCCGACCGACCCGTCCACCGCCCCGTCCACCGCGCCGTCAGCCGAGCGGAAGCGCCGGGGCGAGCGGTGGGCGGTCCGGGAGGAAGCCGTGGGCCCGGCAGGCGAGGTGGTCCGCCTTGTAGCGGTCGACACGCTGATGCCAGTTCAGGATGCCGGCCATCCAGTTCTGCAGGTCGCGGACGTAGGCGTGCATGGCCTCGCGTGCCTCGGCCGACAGCTCGAAGTCGTCGTACACGACCGGGAGTTCGCCCGCGACGACATGTTCGAACTGCTGCATCCGCTGGGTCATCAGGTCGTGTACGACGTGCAGCGCGGTCGGGTAGTCGACGCCGAAGAAGTTCTGGACGACGAGGACGGCGTTGTGCAGCTCGCCCTCGTACTGGATCTCCTTCTGGTAAGAGAAGACGTCGTTGACGAGCATGCCGTAGTCGATGGCGGCGTTCTCCAGGGAGCGCACCGGGCCGCTGCGGTACACCTCCGGGGGGATCGCGGGGCCGTGGCCGCGGCGGGCCAGGCTCAGGGTGAGGTCGGAGCCGAAGGTGGCCCGGCGCATCTCCAGGTAGTCGATGGGGTCGGGGATGCGGTTCTGGAGCTGGTTGGACATCTCCCAGAGCCAGCTCTCGGTCATCACGTCGACGGACTGCCTGAGAGCGAGCCGGTCCTCGGGGCTCATCCCGGCAGTCGTGCGGGCCCACAGGTCGGTCAGGCCGCGTTCCATGCCGGTGGCCGGCACGGGCACGGGCTCGTCGGCGAGGGGCATGCAGGCCGAGAGGCGGGCCGTGGCGAGCCGGGCGCCGGCCAGGTCGCGCCGGGTGCCGAAGCAGAGGGGGTAGTAGTCGTCGGCGTAGGTGCCCCAGGCCAGCCACTGGGCGCTGAGGTCGAGTTCCTCGGGGGTGGCGTCGGGGTCGAGGCCGGCGGAGCAGAGCACGAGGTCGGAGGCGGCGAGCCGGTCCTCGTCCCAGACGCCCTCGGACAGCATGCCGGTGCGGTGCATCCAGGCGGTCAGCCGGGGCCGGGCGGCGTCGAGGTTCGGGTTGACCTCGACCTCGTACGGCATGTGGAAGTCGGGCAGGAGGGAGGGGCCGACCTGCTGGAAGGGCACGTGGGAGTAGGCGCGCAAGCGCTCCGCCGCGGCCGCGGCGAGCAGGGCGCCGACGTCGGCCGCGGAGGTGCCGGGGCCGGTGAGGTGCTGCCAGGGGGAGGACGGGAGGGCGCCCTGGTTCATGTAGCGGCTGGAGCGCAGGTGCCATTCGTGACCGCCGGACTGCCAGTCCTGCAGGCCCTTGGTGTAGGCGGCGACCGCCGCGGTCTGGTCGGGGGTGAGGCCCTTCTCGACGGCGAGGGCGGGCACTTCGGTGAGGGCGGTGTGCTCGAACTGGTGGAGGCGGGAGGTGAGGATGTCGTTGACCGCGTCGGCGGCCTCCTGGGTGGTGCAGCCGAAGAAGGTCTCCAGGACCAGCACGCCGTTGCTGTTCTCGCCCTCGTCCTCCACCTCGCGCTGGTAGGAGAACAGGTCGTTGCGCAGGTGGACGGCGTCGGCGAAGGTCTCCATCAGCACCCTGAGCGGCCGCGAGCCGGCGGCGGCCGCGGGCACCTCGGCCGTCGCGTACTCGACGAGCCCCGCGGACCAGGGGGCGCCACCCACCTTGCGGCGCATCTCGATGTACTCGACGGGGTTGGCGATCCGCCCCTCGTTGATGTTGGACAGCTCCCACATCGACTCGTTCAACAGGTGCTCGGTGGCGACCGAGAAGCGATGGCGCCAGTCGGCGGACATCGACGGCACCGTGCGCGCCCACAGATCGGCGAGGCCCGCCTCGACCGGGTTCTGCGGCTCCGGCACCGGCGTCGTCAGGTCGAGCGGCATGAACAGCGGGAGCCGGTCGAGATGGGCCTTGCCGGCGGCGCAGTCCTGGGTGCGCTTGTACATGTCGAGGAAGTGGTCGTCGAAGAAGAACACCCACACGTACCAGTCGGTGATCAGCGAGAGGGCGGGGCCGTCGCAGTCGGGGTGGGTGTAGCTGCACAGCAGGCCGTAGTCGTGTGCCTCCAGGTCGGTCTGGGTCCAGATCCCGGAGCCCTCCAGCATGCCCATCTCGCGGGCCCACTCGGTGGAATGGGCCCGGGCCTCCTCCAGATGCGGGTTGAGCCGCGCGGGATACGGCATGTAGAAGTGCGGGAGTTCGAACGGCTGCGTCATGGCCGGGGCCCTACCCGCGCGCCGCAAAGGCCATCCACCCGGCGGCACATGATCACACCATCGCGTGAACCGGGGCGGAATCCGCTAACTCCGGCCGCTCCCTGTGGCGTTCGACGGCCTTCCGCACCGCGGCCGGCCGGCTCGGCCTCACCCGCGCGCCGAACCCGCATGGGCCCTTCGGGGACGGGCCGCGCATCTGCCTGGGCGCCCGCCTTCACCCGGCTCCGGCTGCGCACTCTCCACGCGCGGGCGTCACCCGGTCCTGAAGCCCGCCGGCCCGGTCGAAGGACTCGTCCCGAACTTCGTCAACTTGCTCAAGTCGCGGCCGGTGTACCCGGGTTGACCTGGATCAGGGCATGGGTACCGGCCGTGCGCCAGCGCGCTGCCTCGGCCGCGTCCAGGGTTGCCTCGGTGTCCGCGGAGAGCCCGGTGATCACATCGGACTTGAGGGTGCGCAGTGCGGCCACCGGGCCCGGGAACCAGGCGGTGACGTCGGCGAAGGGGGTGGTCGGCGGCCAGAGCCGGTCGCCCACCAGACGGCGGTAGTTGAGGTCGCCCTTGAAGATCGTCAGGTCGGCGGAGGCGAACTCGGCGCGCAGGTCGCCGGGCATCTCGGCGTACGGCAGCGGGGCGCAGGAGAAGGGGTGGGCGCGCACGGTGAGGCGGCCGTCGGCCATCGCCGACCAGAGGGTGGTGCCGTATCCGGCGGCGGCGCCCGGGGCGGCGGTGAGCCTGCGCAGGGCGTCGAGCACGTCGGCGGTCGTGGCGTCGGAGACGTAGTACGGGTGGGGCTTGATGTGCAGGACCGCGTGCGCGATGCGGCCGGTGTCCAGGAGGTGGGCGATCAGCAGCAGGTCGGGGACGAGTTCGCGGCCCGCGTTGTCGGCGACGAGGCACAGGGTGCCGCCGTGCAGCAGCGGCCACAGGGCGGTGCTGTCGTCGGCGACCAGGGCGGCGACGGCCTCGCCCGACTCGGCGGCGGAGAGCCGGAAGCCGAGGTCGGCGCGGTTGCCCCAGAGGGAGCCGTGCAGCAGGGCCTGGTCCGGGTCGCCGCCGAGGTCGTCGAGCGCGGCCAGTTCCTCGTCGGTCTCCTTGGCGTCGAGTTCGGCGAGCTTGAACGGGCGGAACGGGTCGATGCCCTGCCAGGGGCCGGGGCCGAAGTAGCCGACGGCGTCCAGGAGCCGGCGGTAGAAGTAACTCTCGGACCACAGCCACGGCACGTCGAACCAGGACCGGCCGGCACAGGTGTCCAGGCCCCAGTCGTGCCAGCCGCTCGCGTCGTCGGGCAGGGGTTCGATCACGCCCTCGGTGCAGTTGTGCAGCAGCGCGTCGAGGGCGCGTTGCTGTGCGGGGCCGTACGGGAAGGCGTCCCGCACCTGGCGGATGATCGCGGGGTGCCGTTCGGCCAGCACGCTGTGCGGGAACGGGCCGGAAGTACCGAGGATCACGGGCGCGGCGGCGGAGTCGGGCATGGGCGCCACGCTATCGCGCGGGCCGCCCGGCTCCGCCGACCCGCGGGGCGCCTGTCACGCCGTTCTGATCTCGCGCTCCAGCTGGGTGGCGAGGGTCAGATAGCGGGCCCGCCGGTGCACCGGGACCAGGCCGCGGATCATCAGGTACCACATCTCGGCGACCCTGCGCGGCAGTCGCCCCACCGGCTCCAGGTTGCGGCCGGCGACCCGGGTGCCGACGAAGAAGCAGACCAGGGAGTGCGCGACCGCGCCGACGTCTATGTCCGGGTGCACGTCGGACTCCTTGACGGCGCCCACGAGTTTGCGTGTGGCGAACTCCAGCCACTCGGTGAACGGATGCCTGAGCGGTGGCCGTACGGTGACGTCCGCGGTGGCGAGGCGCAGGCCGGCGCGCGGGATCGGGCCGTCGACGGAGAGCCGGGCGATCGCGAACGTGGTGCGCATCAGGGCTTCCAGCGAGGAGTAGCCGCGGCTGTCCATCTCCCTCACCAACTGGCTGGAGGTGCGGGACTGGAGCTCCATGATGGCGTGCGCCAGGTCCTCCTTGGCGGCGAAGTGGAAGTAGAGCGCCCCCTTGGTGACCTTCGCGTGCTCGACGATCTCGCTCAGGCTGGTGGATTCATAGCCGTGCCGGTCGAAGAGGTCGGCGGCGGCCGTGATGATCGTGGCGCGGGTCTGCTCCGCACGTAACTGCCTCGCCATCGACTCGACGCTCCTTCACGGCTCCATGACTGCGTTTCAGGGCTTCACGGCTTCCCAAACCGACGGGGCATGCGGTTTGTTTTTTACCCCGTGCACACGATAGCTCACCGTGCGGCAGCGGGAGGCAACTGTGCGGACCCGGCGACGGACATGGGCAAGTCGCGCGTGCGACCACGCGAACGAGGGTCCGCAGTGCACAAACGGACGAGATCAGAACGCGCCCCTCCCTCGTGTTCGCGCCGGTATGCGGAAGCGATGCGGGCGGCCGGGCGGCCATCGGTGATCGCCACGATACGAGCCGGACGGTTGGTTCTCAATGGCGCCTGAAAAGTCAGCAAAACGGACGAGCCGGTCGGTGCCGCACACTTCGACCGGCCCTGCGATCGGGCGCGCTGAACAGTGCGGCCCCGATTCCCGTACTCACCTCAGCAGACCCCGTACCCGCGCCCGCCGAGGAGACGTCCCGGATGACCCGGACGACCGCCCGCCTGAGAGTCATGGGAGCCGCCACCGCGGCCCCGCTTCTGCTCCTGTCGTGGGCGGCGGGGGCCGCCCAGGCGCACGGCGCACCCACCTATCCCGTCAGCCGGGCCTACGCCTGCTCCCCCAGCGGCGGCAGCGCCGCAACGGCGGCCTGCAAGGCGGCGATCGCGGCGAGCGGGCAGAACTTCGTCGCGTGGGACGACGTGCGGGTGGCGGGCGTCGACGGCCGTGACCGGCAGGTGATTCCGGACGGCAGGTTGTGCAGCGGCAACCTGCCGGCGTACAAGGGGCTCGACCTGGCGCGCGCGGACTGGCCCGCGACCGAACTGACTCCGGGCGCCCGGATGACGATGACGTACGCCGCGACGATCGCGCACTCCGGCACGTTCAAGCTGTATCTGACGAAGCCGGGCTACGACCCGACGAAGCCGCTGACGTGGTCCGAGCTGCCCGCGCAGCCCTTCGCGGAGATCAAGGACCCGCAGTTGACGAACGGGGCGTACCACTTCAGCGCGACGCTGCCCGCCGACCGGACGGGCCGTCAGGTGCTGTACACCATCTGGCAGACCAGCAGCACGCCGGACACCTATTACTCGTGTTCCGACGTGGTGTTCACGGCGAAGAAGGCCGCGAGCAAGGGCACGGACAAGGACACGGAGACAGCCGGGGGGAAGGCTGCGGAGAAGGGCGGCGGGGCGACGGCGGGCACGAAGTCGCGGCCGAGTGCGACGCCGGCCCCCGGCGCCTCGACGAGCGCCGCCGCCCGGGCACAGCAGACGGCGACGGCCACCCCGGTCTCCCCAACGACCGGAACCACCGCCGCCGACAGCACTCCCGTGGCCTCCGACACGAACCCCGGTTCGGGCCCGTCGGCGCCACTGGTGGCGGGCGGCGCCGCCGCGGTGCTGGTGCTCACCGGCGGCGCCGCCCTGGCGTTGCGTCTGCGTCGACGCTAACGGCCTTTGTAACAAGGTCAGTTGACGAAGACGGCGGCGCCGTTGTCGGAGACCGGGGCGTACTTGGCGGTGAAGTATCCGGCGGAGGGGCAGAGGATGGAGCCGGACGACTTCGCGAACGCCTGGTTGCTGAAGGCGAGGCTGTTGTCGGTGTTGGAGCTCGTGCCGGTCAGGCTGGCGGCCTGGTAGACACAGGTGATGCTGCCCAGCAGGGTGGTCAGCTTGACCGTGGTCTGGATGGTCGTGCCGCCCGCCGGGGTGACGGTGACGCCGCCGCCCGAGGCGACCGAGGTGGTGTACGGCAGGTTGTCGACCGTGATGCTGGAGACGCCGGTCACGCCGGTCACGTTGCTGGTGCAGCTGCTGAAGGTCTGCCCGGTGGCCGACTCGGTGGCGGTGCCGGAGGCGGCCGGGTTGTCGGTGACCGTCGCGGTGAAGGTCGAGGCCGCACAGGTGATGCCGCTGGTGCTGGTGGCGCTGGAGTAGAGGGTGGCGGTGGTGCCGCTGGCCAGCGACGCGGTGAGGGTGTCGCCGACCGCGACGGCGGTGCCGCCGGCGCTGCCCGTGGTGAGCACGGCGCCGTCGGCGGAGGCGGGAACGGTGGCCGCGACCGAGAGGGCGACGACGGTACCGGCGAGGGCGAGGAGGGATCGCGTACGCATGCGGGTTGCCTCTTTCTTTGGGGGGACTTGCGTGAGGTGAGGTGGGGGGTATGGGGGCGCGTAGACAGCGCCGGCCGTTGCCGGCTCGTCACGCCTTCTCCGTACGTGACGGGCCGGCAACGGCAGCCAGGCCGGACACCGGCCGAAAGCCTGGGGGGTTAGGCCTCCGACCGGGCCGGTCGAGGGCGTTCGGGCACGGCCCCTGGGGGGAAGCGACCGTGCCGACGCCGTGAGCGGAGCGGTGATCGAAGAGGCCGGGAAGCGGTCGATACCGCTCGGCGGATCCGGCGCCACGGATCCGAAGGAAACCAGGGAGAGTTGTAGACCTGATCACCCGTCAACGTCAAGGCCGATCAAGGGAGTTGAGCAATCGATCATGGGAATGCATGGTCGGAACTTAATTGACGCGAATTCAACACCCTTTTTTCACAACTGTCTTGACCCTGAAAAGTAACCGCCGGTAACTTGCGGCTTGGCTACTGCTGCGTAACGAGAAAGCCCTTGCGCCCGCCGGGAGTTGTGAGGAGGCGTGCGCGGCAGCCGCTGTCCGCGCCAGGACAACGTGCCACTGAAGCCCAACCCGCGTGACTAATGCATGGGAGCAGACATGGCCGAGTCCCCGGACGTTCCGTCCGCCGACAACACGCCTGAGAACCCGGGAAGCGGTTCTCTTTCCGAAACACCAGACACCACCGGGGGCACCGGAGGGGCACCGAGACGGGGACGGGTCCGGGCACGCCGCGCCGCGGTGATGGCGATACCGGCCACCCTGGCCGCCGCCGGCCTCGCGGTCTTCACCGCGCAGGGGGTGCTGGGGGTGACGCTCTTCATCTCCGGCATGCCCTTCACGGTCACCGCCAAGTCGCTCGACGGCACCGGCTTCGAGCAGTTCGGCGCGCTCGACCACATGATCCCGGACAGCCCGAACGCCGGTGACACCGGCGGTGATGTGCTGGTCGTCACCTCCGCGATCAAGAAGGCGACTCTGGACAGCCTGTGCCAGAGCGTCGACCTCGGCGGCACCAACCTGCTCATCAAGGCGGGCAGCGGCTCCTCGAAGGTGCAGGCGACCGATCTGACCACCGACTCGACCCTGCTGTCGGGCGACGCGTCCTTCAACAACATCGAGATCGGCAACGACGCGAGCCAGCTCGACAAGGCCGGGGTCCAGGGACCCAAGGGCGTCTTCAGCCAGCAGGCCGACACCGTGCACATCGACAACCTGCGGCAGACCAACTACAAGACCACCGCAGGGACGTTCACGCTTCCCGGCCTGAAACTCAGCTTCAGCGACACGGGTTGCTGATGTCCGGCACAGACACTCCACATCAGGGGTGGCGGCCCGCCTTCCGCGGTTGGCGGGCCCGTCGGCCGTTCTTGGGCGGGCTGCTGCTGACGCTGGGCGGCGGGTGGATCCTGCTCACCGAGAAGGCCGCGCTGTCGGTCGTCATACATGTCGGCGTGCAGGGCGTGGCGGGCTATCTGCTGCCGGTGGTGATGGTGCTGTGCGGCCTGCTGACCCTCTTCAGCCCCTCGCAGCGCCTCTTCTACTCCATCCTCGGCATGCTGTGCTCCCTGGGCAGCTGGGTCACCTCCAACCTGGGCGGTTTCTTCGTCGGCCTCGCCCTCGGGGCCGTCGGCAGCTGCATGATCTTCGGCTGGCTGCCGGACCAGGAGCCGCGGGTGAGCCGGCGCAAGCGACGCAAGGCCGCGCAGGCTGCGGCGCAGGGCTTCGGGGACGGTGCCGGAGAGCCTGCCTGAAGCAGCGAAGAGGCGGACCGACACGTTTCGGTCCGCCTCTTCCGCATGCGCGGACGCCGGGCAGACTCTGCTTCCCGTTGGCACTGCGCCAGGCAGACTCGGCCCCGGGGGAGGCACTGCCACCCGGCCGTGTTCGAACACGGCCGTCCAGTCGTCCGCGACCTCCCGCCTCCAGTGCCTCGGCGAGCCGTCGGCAGGTGTCGTACGCGTAATCGTCGGCGTTGCCGGCGTCGTCGAGCAGGATCGCGGCATCGATGCAGTGCGGGTACTCCCTCAGGATTCGGCCGCACTGACCAATTCGTGGTTCACGGCTCCCGAATTCTCTCCAGCAGAGCACCCAGATCTGCGGTTGCACGGATGCAGAATTCCTGATCGGCACACTTGAGATCCGTCAGGACCCCTACATAACCCTCTGCGGCTTGCGCGAATTCTCGGCTCAGCCTCTGCGGCATGATGACCCAATTTCTGGCCGAGAAGTCCACCACCCATTCGACGTCCCCCTCGAATGCCGCCACAATCCGCTGGAGATCGTCGCGCACCTGATCCTGCGGGTCGACATAGCGCCACGCGATCATCGGCGGACGAACAAGCGCGTCAAGGGGGTCACGCCCGACGGACATCCTGAACCATTGGACCGTCCCTCGGACCCTCAAGGCATGCAGCACGTCCGCGGAGTCGATCATGAAAAGTCCCCGGCGAAACCCGGACGCCCGAACCTGAGACCCGGATTGAGCGACTTGATCATCTTCATGAAATCACCCTGCGGAATCGCTTCGGAGCTCATTCGCGGATCGTACACATAGCGCCCGTCAGTATACACCTGATGATAGTTGTATTCGACGGTGGTGCCGCCTTCAGGGACCAGCAAGGTCTCGCCTTCACCCTTCAGGGAGATTATTTTCCCCTGACCGCCTGCAGCTCTGAGAAGATTTTCCGCGATTTCGGAGCAGTCGAAACCACTCACATGAATGGGCTGCTCTGCCATCGCCCGCATGACGGCTTCGTTCGGCGGATGATTCGGGTTGGGACTACGGAATCCGAGGGGGTTCTCGCCCGACCCGCCCGACCCATCCGGTTCCTCCGGCTCGGACGTGCAGCCGCCGGTCGACGGCGGGTTCGCCGAGCCGCCGCCGGCCCCGCTGCCGGTGCCGCTGCCGGTGGCGGTCTGCGCGGTCGTCGTGTCGTGATCGTCGGTCGCTGTGGAGCTGGTCGCGTCGTGGCCGGCCGCCGCGGCGGCGTCCTCGGCGGGGGTGGTGCCCAGGATCGGGGTGGAGTTGGTGCCGCCGAGGTTCTGGTTCTTGGGGCGGGTGGGGATGCCGTTGGCACCGCAGTCGTCGTCAGCGGAGGCTGCCAGGGCGAAGACTTCCCCGATCGCCCCGACCGCCGCGGCTTCGGGGGCGAAGAAGAGGCTTGCGCCGAGGGCGAGGCCCAGGACGACGGCTCCGCCGACCGCCCAGGCACTGGTGTGTGAGGAGGAGCCGTATGCCAGGGCGCCGCCGGTGGCCACGCCGTGCAGGTGGCCGTTGCTCGTAGTGGAGCCGGACCCGGAGCCCGAGCCCGAGTCATAGTCGTCCGAGGACGGGGAGTGCGAGCGCGGGCTCGAATAGTCCTCGTCCATGGCGTCGTTGAAGTCCTTGTTGAACTGCCGCTCCCAGGCGTCCTGCTGCTGCTTCAGGGCCTTGTCGTCGGCGGCGTTCTTGGCCTCCTGGGCGCGGGCCTTCGCCGCCCCGATCGCCCACTGCTGCTGCGACCACGCGAGCATCCGGCCCATCTGGCCCGCCTGCCAGTTCTTGAGCCAGGCCTGCATCTGCTCGTAGGCCTCCTCCTGGGCCTTGATGTCGTCGCTGGTGCAGGCGTCGTGGCCGCTGGGGTCGATGTTGTCCAGCGGGTCGTCATCGGCGTACGCGTAAGGGTTGGCGTTGACCGCCGGGATGGGCGCGTTGGTGGCCGAGTCGGCGCTGGTGAACGCGCCGTTGGCGGGGTCGTACCAGCGGCTGGCGGTGTTGACCTGGCCGGTGGCGGAGTCGGTCCAGCCGCCCTGGTAGCCGAGGGAGGTCTGGGTGCCGCTGGAGGCGGTGCGGCGTCCGTAGGCGTCGTAGGCGGTCGAGCCGGTGAGGGCGCTGCCGGTGGCGGTGAAGCTGCCGGTGACGTCGCCGTGGCTGTTGGACAGTGCCAGGGCGGAGCCGGTGCCGTCGGCGGCGGAGGTGGACAGGAGGCCGCCGCCCGCGTCGCGACCGAAGTTCTGGGCGCCGTCGGAGACCTGCGTGTTGGTGGCGTCGGCGTAGCTGAAGGTGGCGGTGCGGCTTCCGGAGGTGGCGGTGGCGAGCCGGCCGAGACCGTCGTAGGTGTAGCCGAGGCCGATGCTGGAGGCCGTCACCTGGTCGAAGGCGTCGGAGGTGTAGGTGGTCGTGGTGCCGCCGCCGGTGACACTCGCGGTGGTGCCCCGGGCGGTGTAGCCGTAGCTGGTGGTGGCGGAGCCGCTGGAGACGGAGGTCAGCTGGTTGCGGGCGTTGAAGGTGGCGGTGGAGCTGCCGGCGGTGGTGCGGTTGCCGTTGCCGTCGTAGCCGTAGCCGGTGGTGCCGGATCCGGTGGTCGCGGACTTCAGGCGGCCGGCGTAGTCGTAGTCGTAGCTGCTGGTGCCCGACCCGGCGGTGCCGGTGGTGGTCAGGGTGGCGATCTGGCCGTCCGCGTTGTACGTGTAGGCGGACGATGCCTCGGTCGTCCCGGAGGGGGAGCTCAGGACGTCCGACTTGAGCTGGTGGAGCGGGGTGTAGTCGTAGGCGCGGGTCGCTCCGCCGGTGCCGTAGGCGATGCTCTTGACCTGGCCGACCTTGTTGTAGTCGAGGGTGGCCGTCACCCCGGTCAGCGGGTCCGTCTCGCTGTTGACCTGCTCGTCGGCGTTGTAGCCGAAGGCGGCGGTGCCGGTCTTGTCGGTGCGCGTGGCGATGGCGCCGTTGGCGTTGTAGGTGTAGGCGGCGGTGCCGGACGGGCCGGCCATGCCGACGACGAGTCCGCGGTCGTCGTAGGTGAACGTGTCCGTGCCGCCGGGCGCGGAGACCGCGTTCGGCCGGCCGGCCGCGTCGTAGCCGAAGGTGCGGGCCGTGGTGGCCGCCTCGGCTCCGGTGCCGGTCTGCGAGGTCAGCTCGCTGTTGGCGTCGTAGCCGTAGGTGAGGACCACTCCGCCGGGACGGGTGACGCTGTGCGTTCTGCCGTCGGCGTCGTAGCCGGTGGTGGTGGTCCGGTCGGCGGCGGAGGTGAGGCCGGTGACGCCGGGCAGGACGCTGGTCTCGGGCAGGCCCAGGGAGTTGTAGGTGTAGTAGGTGTTGTTGTTGTCGGCGTCCGTGTAGCGGGTCTCGCTGCCCGCGGCGTCGTAGCCGAAGGAGGTCTTGATGGTGGTGGTGGCGTCGGCCGGCTGGCTCTGGCTCACCATCCGGTTCAGCGCGTCGTAGGCGACGGTGGTGGTGTGCAGCCGGGCGTCGGTGGCCGAGGTCTGGTTGCCGGCGGCGTCGTAACCGTAGGAGGTCGTGCTCAGCGCGTTGCCGGCCGCGTCCAGCTTGGTGGTGGAGGTGAGCCGCCCGGCCAGGTCGTAGGCCTGGGTGGTCTTCGTGCTGTCGGCGGCGGTGGTCGTGGTGAGCGCGCCGGTGGCGTCGTAGGCGTAGCCGGTGACGTTGCCCAGCGGGTCCTTCGTGGTGAGCGGTTCGCCGAGCGCGTCGTACGTCATGGCGGCCGTGTTGTGCAGCGGGTCCTCGACGGAGGTCAGGTCGCCGAGCCCGTCGTAGCCGTACCCGGTGGTGTACGCCGCCGCGGTGGGGGTGCGCTCCACCTGGGTGCTGGTGATCTGGCGTCCGAGCGGGTCGTAGGTGGCCTCGGTGCGGGCCCCGGTCGGATCGGTGGTGTTCAGCGGCTCGCCGTCGGTGTCGTAGCCCGTGTGGGTCACACGGCCGCCGGGGAGGGTCTGCTGCACCATGTCGCCGAGTTGGTCGTAGACGTACGACGTCTGGTTGTGCAGCGGGTCCGTCTTGGTGAGGAGGTCACCCAGCGGGTCGTAGGTGTACGACGTGGTCGGGGTGACAGAGCCGGCGCCGTCCGGGGAGGTGTAGGCGGGCTGGGAGACGGCCGCGACACGGCTGTCGGCGTCGTAGGTGGCGGTGACGATCCGGCCGTCGGGGTCGTCGGACTCCACCTGGTCGCCGAAGGTGTTGTAGCCGGTGCTGGTGACGGCCACGGTCTGCTGGGCCGCCGCACCGCCGGTCTCGGTGCTGACCGGGGGTGCGGCGGTCGTGGTGAGCTGTCCCGCCTCGTCGTAGGTGTAGGTGGTGGTGTAGGCCGCGGCGGTCGCCCCGGCGGCGTTGCCGCGCGGGTCGGTCTCGGTCCTGGGCAGACCGCGCTGGTCGTAGGTCCAGGTGGTGGTCAGCGGTGCGGATCCGGCGGTGCCGCCGGAGCTGTAGAGCGCGGCGGCTTCGGTGGCGGTGAGGGCGCGGTTGTAGACCTGCGCCTTGCCGACCGAGCCGGTGAAGTACTGGGCCGCGGCCCCGGCGGAGTAGCCGCGGCCGATGACCAGCGGGCCGGTGCTGGCGATGGGTGTGGTGTCGGTGGCGGTGCCCTGGGCGGCGCCGTTGACGTACAGCGTCATCTTGCCGGTGCCGGCGTCGTACGTGCCGAGCAGATGGGTCCAGGTGTTGAGGGTGGGCGCCGCCGTCGAGGTGGCGGCCGCCAGAGTGGGCGCGGCCACGTCGGTGGTGGCCCGGTCGAAGGCCCAGCGGCCGGCGGTCGGGTTGTAGTCGAGTGAGAAGCCGGCGGCCTTGGAGCCCTGCTGGGCGATGACGGTCTGCCAGGTGCCGCTCGGTGTGCTGGTGATCTTGGCCCAGGCCCCCACCGAGAAGCTCTTGGAGGTGTCGACGACCTGGCCGGCGGTGGTGATCTGACCGGCTCCGGCGAAGACGGCCGAGCCGCCGTTGTCGGTGGACCAGGTGGTGCCGGTGTTGAGGGTGCCGACGTTGCCGGTGCCGGAGTGGTCGGCGGCGGTCGGGCTCTCGCCGTCGTCCAGCTTCCACCAGCCCGCCGCGCCGAGCGAGGCGGGGGACTCGCCGGTGGTGGTGGCGGAGGTGTACAGCTGCTTGATCTCGTTGTCGCTGAGGTCGCGCTGGTACATCTGGACGTCGCGGATGCGCCCGGGGAAGAAGTTGACGGCGGCCCCGGCCGCCTTGCCCCGGCCGATCGCGACCCCGCTGGTGCTGGCGACAGGGGTGCTGTCCGTCACCTGGCCCGTCGAGCCGCAGGTGGAGCAGGTTCCGCTCACCTGGACGCCGTTGACCCAGAAGTTCATCCACCCGAGGCCGGCCTCGTACTCGCCCACCAGATGGGTCCAGGTGCCGGCCGTGGCCGCCGTGGTGGCGGTGGCGTTGTAACTGGTGGCGGTGGCGGTGTCGTCGCTGGGGCGGACGAAGCCCCAGGTCTTGGTGGTGTGGTTGTACTCGATCTGGAAGGCGCTGTTCTGGGCGCCCTGCTGGCTGACGACCGTGTAGTCCTTGGTCGTGCTGGTGGCGTTCAGATACGCCCACGCGGAGACGGTGAAGTCCTGGGTGGTGTCCACGACCGGGGTGCCGCTGGTGAGGACGGCTCCCGTGGTGCCGTTGAACTGGGCGTAGTTGCCGCCGGACGGGCCCCAGGCCACGCCGGTGTTCGGGGTGCCGGTGAAGCCGTTGCCGCTGGAGTCGGCGGCGGCGGTGTTGCCTTCGTCGAGCGGCCAGTAGCCGGTGGCGCCGGTGTTGTCGGTGCGCACCGACTGCGAGGTGGGGTTCCCGGTGGTGTCGTAGGAGTAGCCGACCTGGCGGGTCTGGCCGTCACCGGTGAGCAGTTGGGACAGGACGTTGTCGTCCGGGTCGAAGGTGTTGACGGTGACCCGGTCGACTCCGGCGGGGTCGACGGCGGTGCGGGTGGTGCGGTCGGCGGCGTCGACGGTGTACTGGGTCTGGCGCATGCAGGAGGTGCTGGTCCAGACGTCGCATTCCCAGGTCAGGTTGCCGGCGGCGTCGTAGTCGTACGCCTTGTCGGTGACCGCGGAGGAGGTGCCGGAGGCGACGGTCTCGGACTGGAGCCGGTCGTCGTCGAAGTAGCTGTAGGCGGTGGTGCGGCCCATGGAGTCGGTGACCGAGGCGAGCCGGCCGGCCGGGTCGTAGGCCCGGGACTCCGTCACGAGGTCCTGTGCGTCGGAGGGCGCGGTGGGGTCGCCGGTGAAGCCGGTGAGCGTGGTGGTGAGGAGCTGGCCGGTCGCCGAGTAGTCGTACCGGTAGGTGTTCCCGCCCGGGTCGGTCTCGGTGGCCTGCCGGCCGAAGTCGTCGTAGGTGTAGTGGGTGACCAGGTTCGCCGGGTCGGTGACGGTGGTGACCCGGTCGTGGTCGTCGTAGCCGTAGCCGGTGGTGCGGGTGGTGTCGTGGCCGGTGGTGTCGGCGGTCGATCTGCCGGTGAGATCGCCGTCCGCGTCGTAGCTGTAGGTGGTCTTGGGGGTGTGGACGATGCTGGTGACGGCATCGGTGGTGGACTGGTCGGTGACGGTCCAGACGCGGTCCAGGGCGTCGTAGGTGTACTTGGTCTGTACGCCGCCGACCAGCGCCCCGGTGGTCGAGTTGAAGGTGACGGGGTAGGTGTCGGAGCTGACCGCCTTGGTGGTCACCCGTCCGAACACGTCGATGCTGTAGTACGTGGTCTGCCCGGAGGGGTCGGTCTGGCTGCACAGCCGTCCGATGGCACCCGAGTCGCAGTACTGGTACCTCGTGACCTGCCCCTTCGGGTCGGTGACCGAGGCGAGCATGCCGTAGAGCTCGGTGTGGACGACGCCGTTTCTGTCGGTGAACTTCTCGCCGCCCGCGTAGTACCGGTATCGGACGGTCCGCCCGTTCGGGTAGTCCGCCGTCGGGGGCGTGGTCACCGAGGCCAACGCGCCGAACGGGGTGTAGGTGTACGCCGTGCGGTAGGCCGGGTTCGCGGTGCCGGTGGCGCCGGATCTGGCGTCGGCGGCGTAGAGCACCTTGCCGTTGAGCGGGTCCATCGGGTCGGACGCGTTGGTGTGGTAGCTGAAGTAGGAGGTCTGGCAGGAGTTGGCCTGCCGGCAGGTGGTGGTCGTCAGCACGTTGCCGTACGCGTCGTGCTTGCGGGTGACGGTGTGCCCGTTCGGATCGGTGCTGGCGTCCTGGAAGCCCAGGGAGTCGTACGCGTACGTCGTCTCGCCGCCCCGCGCGTCGGTGACGGCGGTGGTGCGGTTGCCGTTGGACGGGTCGTAGGCGAAGGTCTCGGTGTGCTGCGCGGGGTCGGTGACGGTCAGCGTGGTGGAGGGCATCAGCGTGGTGGCGGAGCCCTTGGCCTTGTACAGGCCGAGGCCGGCTTCGACGGCGGTCAGGTCGAGGTCGGTCTGGTAGACGCCGACCTGGCCGATCTCGCCGTTGAACCAGCCCTGTGCGGTGGTGGGCGGCTTGGGCCAGGAGCCCGCGATGTAGCCGGCGCCCACGGTGACGTTGGTCTCGCCCCAGGTCGCGACCTGGCCCGCGATGGTCTTGCCGGTGCGGGTGGCCTGGGTCTGGCCGTCGAGCGACAGGGTCTGGGTGGTGCCGGTGGCGGTCATTTCGACCAGGTGCCAGTTGCCGTCGTTGACGGCCGCCTTTGAGGCCATCGGGGAGGTGGTGCCGTCCCAGAACTGGCCGCGCAGCAGGCCGTCCGTGCCGATGTAGAGGGCCGGCGTGTAGCTGGTGGGCACCGAGCCGATCTGGCCGTTCTGGTACGAGAACAGCACTCCGCCGGCCTGCTTGGTGTTGAACCACAGGGCGACGGAGGCGTTCCCGGTGCCGTCGTCCAGGGCGCCGGCCGGCAGGGTGAGGTAGGAGGAGGTGCCGTTGAACCCGGCGGCGCTGTCCCCGCCGGGTCCGAAGATGCCGGGTTCGCCGAGCATGACGTCGTTGTAGATGCCGTCGGCGGAGCCGGCCGGCTTGTCGATGCCGTACTGGTTGACGGCGGTGAGACCGGCGGACTCGGTCATCGGGTAGTCGTAGGCGGGCCGGGTGCCGCGTACGACGCCGTAGTAGGAGTCGTTGCCGCCGGTGGTGACCGGGTCGGCCAGCCCGTACGTGCCGCCGTCGGCGTCGGTGACGGACGAGGCGCGGTCGGTCAGGGCGTTGTAGCTGACGGCCAGCGCGGTCTTGCCGGACGGCAGCGTGGTGCCGGTGAGCTCGGCGGCGGCCAGGGTGCCGGAGGCGTACTCCTGCTGGACGGCGGGCAGTCCGAGCGGGTGCTGGAGGAAGGAGACGTCCTGGATCTGGCCGCTGAACCAGCCCAGGGCGTTGCCGGTCGGGACGGCGGGCCACGATCCGGCGAGTTCGCCCGCGCCGACGGTGGTGTACGGCTGGCCGCTGACCGCGATGGTGTGGGTGCCGGTACTGGTCCGGGTGGCGGCCTGGGCGCCGTCCAGGAAGAGGGTCTGCGCGGTGCGGGCGCCGGAGAGCACCACGTAGTGCCACTTGCCGTCGTTGACGGCGGCGGCCGTGGTCATCGGGGAGGCGGCGCCGTCCCAGAACTGGCCACGGAGCTTGCCGTCGGTGCCGATGTAGAGGGCAGGCGTGTAGTTGGCGGTGACGGCGGTGCCGGCCTTGGCGCTCTGGTACGAGAAGAGGGTGCCGCCGGCCTGCGTGGTCCTGAACCACAGGCCGATCGCGAGGTTGCTGCTGGAGGCCACCAGGTTGTCGGGCAGCGCCATGGCGGAGCTGGTGCCGTTGAAGGAGGCGGCGGTGGCGGGAGTGCCCGCGAGGGCGCCGGTCTGGCCGAGGGTGACGTTGGCCAGCGTGGCGACGGTGGTGCCCTGGTTGACCACGACCGAGTCGGCGGCGGTGGTGGAGCCGGTGGCGTCGCCGAGGCGCCAGTAGTCGGTGGGGTTGGAGTCCTGGACCATCGACACGAAGTGCGATCCGGAGCTCGTGCCGGAGGTGTACGCGTACTGGGTGCAGGCGGTGGATGTGGTGGTGCTGGTGGCCGGCGGGCACACCGAGGTGAGGTCGTCGGCGGCGTTGTAGCCGTACGACCAGGGGTGGGTGACGCCGGCCACCGTACGGTCGGTGGCGGTGAGGACGTGCGGAACGTTCTTGACCGTTCCGTCGGTGGCCGTGATCTGCTGGACGCCCCAGGTCAGTTCGAGCAGCACGGTCTGGTCGGGCTGGCTGTCGGTCGCCCCGTCGTTGAAGCCGTTGTCCTGGTCGACGGAGTATCCGGCCTGGACGGGCTCGGTGACCTTGAGCGTGCTGCCGTCGGGCAGGGTGAGGGTGACCGGTTTCCAGGTGATGTCCAGGCCGTGGCCGTCGCGGTTGCCGTACTCCCTGAGTCCCCAGTAGGTCTGGCCCGTGACGGGGTCGGTCGCCGGCGTGGTGAAGATGTACCGCATGCCGGACTTCTCGGTCAGCATGAAGCCCGAGCTGCCGTGGGCGGCCGGCGGGGCCGAGAGGACGGCGTAGTCGCCCGCCGGGGGGCTGTAGGTGCCGTCGCCGTTGGCGCCGAACCGCTCCTGGCGGCCGTCGGCCATCGTGATGACGATGTTGCCGGAGCCGTCGTCGTCCGTGGTCGCCCGCATGTCCAGCATGGACGACCAGCCCGCGCCGAACGCCTTGAAGACGCCCGGGTCCAGGCTGTTGTAGGTGCGCTGGATGTTCAGCGCCGTGCCGTCGGCCATCGCGCCGAGGGACAGGTCGGTCGTCTGGGTGGAGTAGTCGCCCATCTGCGGGTCCACACCCTTGACCGTCGCGTCGTAAGGGGCGGCACCCAGATGCGAAGTCACCAGCGGCTGGGGCGCGGAGGGCACGGTGAAGTAGTCGGGCGCGGACCACAGGGAGGTGGCGTCACCGTCGCTGACCAGCGCGGTCCAGTAGTAGGTGCCGCCCCAGGCGAGTTTGCCCGCCGGGACGGTCCAGGTGGAGGTGGTGATGGTGCCGGAGCTCGCCAGCGCGGTGGTGGAGCCGTCGGCGTAGATGTTGAAGGAGTAACTGAGCGCGGTGCCCGGGTAGTTGTCGGGGTCGTGGCCGGTCACACCCAGCACCGGGGTGAGGCTGAAGACCGAGGCGTTGTTGCCGGGCGTGAACGTGTCGACGATCGGCGGGTTGTTGACCACCGGCAGGGAGTAACAGGTCTGCGGCACGCCGTAGGTGGAGAACAGCGTCCCGTTGTAGGACATGTCCCAGCAGATCAGATAGGTCTTGCCCGCGGTCAGCGCGGGGATCGACGCGGTGACGGTGACCGGTTTGTCGGGTGCGACGGTGGACGGCATGACGGCCGGGGTCGCGGCGGGGCTGGTGAGCAGGGTGCGGGTGGTGCCGGAGACCGTGTAGAGCTGGTACGAGAGCTTGTAGCCGTTGGTCGGGGTCCAGGTGGCCGTGCCGCGGTTCTGCACGGTGACCTTGCCCCAGCCGGGCTGGTTGTTCCACGGCGAGGCGTAGCTGACCTCGGAGTAGGAGGCTCCGGCGCCGTTGGGGGTGTACTCGATCGCCAGGTAGGGATCGTCGGCGTAGAACTCCTTGGCCGCGGCGGCGGTACTGGCCGCGGTGAGCGCGAGCCCGTAGTTCGGCGCCCAGCCGTGGGCCCAGTTCATGACCGTCTTGGTGTCGAGGGGGATGCCCTCCCACTGGCGGCCGTTGGAGCAGTCGGTGCCGGCCGCGAAGGAGGCGCTGCCGGTCTGTGCCCCGTAGGCCGGGCCCGGGTAGGTGTCGATCTTCGCCGGGTCCCAGGAGGCGCTGACCGGGAAGACGTTCACCGCCTGGGCGGAGCAGGTGCCGGTGGTGTCCTGGCCGGAGAACTCGGTGTCCAGCCAGAGCGTCGAGTTGACGACGTAGTCGTTGGCGAACTGGGTGCCGAAGCCGCTGAACTGGAGGAACGAGTTGTAGTCGTGGCTCTGGTACTTCCCGACGTACAGCTGCCCGTTGCCGTGGAAGTTCTGGGTGACGCCGGACTCGACGTAGGTCGAGGAGCCGGCGTTGCCCTGGCCGGTCGGGTTGCCCGCGGCGGCCGCGGTCCGGTAGGAGACCGTGGAGGCCGTTCCCGGGGTGGCGGTGGTGGCGGTGGCGATGCGCGCCCAGGTGCCGTCGGATTTACGGTAGTTGACCGGGTGGGTGTGGATCTGGGCGGTGTAGGTGCCGTCGGCGTTCTTGAAGACGGTCGTGGTGGCGGTGTCGAGCTTGGGCTGCTCCACGCTGGTGGACGCGACAAAGCCCCGATGCTTCTTCGTCGCCGGTGCGGCGACGCGCTTCGGGGCTTTGTGGATCCGGCTGCCGGAGTTCACCGGGTCGCTCTTCGTTCCGTGGGCCTTGTAGGCCCCCACCGCGCCCTTGACCTGGCCGGGGCCGGAGCCGGGCAGTGAGGTCCCGGCTCTGCTCCTGGTCGCCGAGGCGGGGACCGCGTGCTTCTTGCCTGCCGCGGTACCGGTCTGCTGTGCCGGGGTGGCGGGGGTGGCCGCCGTTCTCGGTAACGCCTGGGCGGCCTGGCCGCCCTGCACCCCGACCAGCGCGGCGACCGCCACGAACGCCGTCACTCTCAGCGTCATTGGCACATGCCGGACGGATCTCCACAAGCGGCCCATCATCGTTGCCCCCCCCAGCGATGCCCACCATCCAACTCCGGACAGCCGGATCTTCTATCAGCGGGGCGACGGCCCGGGACAGCCATATATCCCGGGCCATTGGCATCAAAGACCGGCATTGCGCACCAAGGTTGACCGGTACATTGCAAGTCCTTGTGGTTTTCCTGGCCAACTCCCGCCCCACTCTTGCCAGTTGGAGGGGAAGGCTGCTCTCACTGGACATCAGAGGGGCTGCGGGGGCAGATGAGACCGGGACAGTCGGGCGTTTTACGAGCCTGCGCATACGTCGGCCTGCCGCTGCTGCTCCTCCTGGCCGCCGCACCCGGGGCCGCCGCGCGGCAGTCCGCCGCACCCACCCCCCTCGGCTCCGAATGGCCCCTGGACGCCCGGCACTTCGACGCCTCCCGGATCTGGCGGCTCAGCCAGGGGGCCGGCGTCACGGTCGCGGTGGTCGACACCGGGGTGAACGCCCGTCACCCCGATCTGGCGGGCCGGGTCCTGCCCGGTACCGACGTCACCGGCCAGGCCGCCGACGGCAGGGTCGACGTCTCGTCGGAATCCCACGGCACCTCGGTCGCCGGGGTCATCGCGGGCTCCGGCGGCACCGGCGGCACCGGCGGCACCGGCAAGGGCATGGCCGGGCTGGCCCCCCGGGCCACCCTGCTCCCCGTCCGCGTCAGCGGCAACGAGGCGGCGGATCCGCTCGCCCTGGCCCGGGGCATCGTCTACGCCGCCGACCACGGGGCCGCGGTCATCAACATCTCGATGGTGACCACCGATCCCGACCCGCAGATCCGCGACGCCGTCGCCTATGCGCGGAGCCACGACGTCATCGTGGTCGCGGCGGCGGGCAACAGCGGCCGGGCGGGAAACCCGGTGACCTATCCGGCCGCGTTCCCCGGCGTGGTCGCCGTCTCCGGCACCACCCGCGACGGCGGCTTCTGGGCCGCCGGCGAGTCCGGTTCCTACATCGCGCTGGCGGCCCCGGCGGTGGACATCTACTCGACGAGGAACAGCGGCGGCTACCTCACCAAGGACGGGACCAGTTATTCCGCTCCCTATGTCTCCGCGGCCGCCGCGCTGCTGCGCGCCGCTTACCCGTCGGAGAGCGCCGGGCAGATCATCGCCCGGCTCATCGGCACCGCCGACCTTCCCGGCGGAGGGTCCGGCCGTGACGACCGCTTCGGCTACGGCATCGTCGACCCCCTGAAGGCCCTGGGCGCGCCGGCTCCGGCCTCCAGTGCCAATCCGCTGCTCACCGCCTCCGGAGACGGCGCCCCGAAGGCAGCCGACGCGGCGGGCGGCACTTCCGGCGGAACCGTCGCGGTCATCGGCGCCGTGGCGGGGGTGACCGCCGCCGGGGCGGGCGGCTTCCTCGTCCGCCGCCGCTCCCGTCGTCGTACGTGACCCCCAGGAGGAACCCGATCAGCATGCGGCTCCCGGCTCTCACCGCGCGGCCCGTCCGCCGCTTCGCCGGTCTCGTACGCGGCCACCCGGTCATCGCCGCGACCGCGGCCGCCGTCCTCCTGGCGGTCCTGTCGCTCACCGCGCTGCTCACCGGAGACCGGAGCGACCGGCCCCGGGCCGCCAACGTCTCCCGCAACTTCCGGGCCTGTCTGCTCGTCTCGCCCGCGGGCGCCACCGACGCCCGGCTCAGCCAGGTGTCCTGGCAGGGCATGCAGGACGCGGCGCGCTCCGGCGGGGTCAACGCCCAGCGTTTCCCGACCCCGACCATCGACGCCAAGGCCGCGCTGCCGTACTTCAACGGCGCCGTGCAGCATCACTGCGAGCTGATCGTCACCGTCGGCACCGGCATGAAACCCGCGACCGAGGCCGCGGCGCGCGCCAACCCCCACCAGGAGTTCGTGATCATCGGCGCCACCTCGGCACGCCCGCACATCTCGGCCATCGCCGCGCCTGACGACCCCGGGAAGGAACAGGCCGGAGAGGAACTGGCCAAAAAGGTCAGCGCCTTCATCGCAGACCGACGCTGACCGTCCGCCGCCGGTCCGGCAGCACACCGGCGGCGGATCCGGCGGGGCCATCGGTGCACCGGGTCCGCGCAGGCCGGTGCCGCGCGTCAGGCCGGTCGGCGGGCGGTCACGGAGTCGGCCGGCGGTCCGGCAGCGGCCGGCCGAGCTGCCGGGTCCCACCGGTCCGGGATACCCCGGACCGGTCACACCATACGAATCAGCGACCCGCGCGGCACGGGACCGGGGGCGTCAGCTCGTCGTGGCCGTCGGCTCGCCGACCGTCCTGGGCTCCGGCTGCGCGGGGGCCGTGACCGGCTCCGCCGCCATCTGTACCGACGTCGGCTCCACCGGCGCCGCCGCCGTGTCGTCGGTCTTCATGGCCTTCGCCTCGCTCTTCAGGATGCGCATCGACTTGCCCAGGGCCCGGGCGGTGTCGGGCAGCTTCCGGGAGCCGAAAAGCACGATGAAGACGATCGCGACGATCAGCAGGTGCCAGGGTTCCAGTCCGTTGCGGAGCATGACCGCCCCCTCCCTTTCTCACGTTCCTTCGTGCCGACGGAGGGTGCTTCACGCGCCTCGGCCGGGCAGCGACGATTGCTACATTGCGCAACTGTACAACCCGGGCTGGGAAACGCTCCCCGGACCCGGCCCCGCAATCGCTACCGCCGGTCGTGGCGTGCCCGCACCGCTCGCAGCGCCAGTGCGTACAGCCCCAGGACGGCGGCGAGCAGGGCGTGGTAGGCGGGCGGCAGCCCGGTCATGCCCAGGGCCGCGCCCAGGGGGCCGGGCGGGAGCAGCAGGCCGACGGCGGCGAGTGCGGCGGCCGCCCGGCCCACGGGCCCTCGGCGGGAGCCGCCCCGCAGCAGGAGCATCACCAGGGCCTGGGTGAGCAGGTTCTCGGTGAACCACGCGGAATGGAAGACCGCCTGGTCGTCGAGGGCGTCGGGGCCGCGCAGGGCGAGCGCGAGGACGCCGAAGGTGGCGAGGTCGGCGATCGCGTTGAGCGCACCGAAGCCGGTGATGAACCGCAGGAAGGCACGCGGCCGGAGCACGGTCGGGCGGCGCAGTGCCGCAGGCCCGGGGCGGTCGTAGGCGAAGGCGAGCTGGGCGGCGTCGAAGCAGAGGTTCTGGGCCAGCACCTGGACCGGGAGCATCGGCAGGAAGGGGAGGAGCAGGCCGGCGGAGAGCATCGCGATGACGTTGCCGAGGTTGGAGGAGAGCGTGACCCGCAGATAGGAGGCGATGTTGGCGCTGCTGCGCCGGCCGGCGGTGACGGCGTGCCCGATGGCGCCGAGGTCCTTCTCGGCGAGGACCACGTCGGCGGTCTCGCGGGCGAGGTCCACGGCGGTGCGGGGCGCGATCCCGACGTCGGCCGCGCGCAGGGCGGGGACGTCGTTGACCCCGTCCCCGAGGAACCCGACGGTGTGCCCGGCGGCGCGCAGTCCGGCCACGATCCGGGCCTTGTCCTCGGGGGTGCAGCGGGCGACGACGACAGGTCCGTCGACACGTGCGGCGCCCTCCGACGCCGCCACCCCCGTCTCGACCGCTCCCAGTCCCAGGTCCCGGCAGGCCCGCGCGGCGGTGGCCGGGTGGTCGCCGGTCAGGATCCGGATCGTGATACCGAGGCCGGCGAGGCCGCGCAGGGCCTCGGCGGCGCCGGGGGCGAGGGCGTCGCGGAAGGTGACCAGGCCGCGGAAGGCGAGGCCGTGTTCGTCGGCGGCCGTGCAGGGCCGGGTGCGGGCCGGAACCCGGGCGGTGGCCACGGCCAGGACGCGCAGCCCGGCGTCGGCCTCGCGGGCGGCGAGGGCGAGGAGGCGCTCGCGTTCGGCGGGGTCGAGGTCGCAGCGGTCCAGTACGTCCTCGGCGGCGCCCTTGGTGACGAGGACATGGGTGCCGCGGCTGCCGGCGACGACGGCGGTGGCGGTGCGCCGCTCGGGGGCGAAGGGGACGGCGCCGATGCCGTCGTACTCCTCCCCCACCGGTCCGGCGGCCGTGAGCAGGGCCTCGTCGAGTGCGTCGGGGGCGGGCAGTTCGGCGAGTTGCAGGGTCCACCAGGCGCCGACGGCCGCCCAGCGCAGCACCTCGGGGTCGTCGTCGCCGTCGGGTCCGAGGGCGCGTTCGACGACGGGCCGGTCCTGGGTGAGGGTGCCGGTCTTGTCGAGACAGAGCACGTCGACCGCGCCCAGGTCGTGCAGCGCGGGCAGCCGTCGTACGACGACCCGGTGGGCGCGGGCCAGCAGCGCGGCGCCCCGGGCCAGGCAGGTGGTGACGATCACCGGGAGCATCTCGGGGGTGAGCCCGACGGCGACCGCGACCGCGAAGGGCAGCGTCTCCAGTCCGCGGCCGCGCAGGGCGGCGTTGGCCATCAGGACCAGCGGCGGGGTCAGCAGCATGAACCGGACGAGCACCCAGGAGATGCCGTGCACGGACCGGTCGAAGGCGCTCGCCTCGCGCGGCGCGGCTGCGCCCTGGGCGACGGCGAACCGGGTCCGCTCCCCCGTCTCCACGACCACCGCCGTGGCACTGCCCGAGGCGACGCCGCTGCCCTGGAAACAGAGGTACGGCTCGTCGAAGGGGCCGCCTTCCGAGCGGTCGGGGACGTCCACCGCGGACTTGGCGACGGGCGCCGACTCGCCGGTGAGCACGGCCTGGTGCACGGTCAGCCCCCGGGCGCGCAGCAGTCGTACGTCGGCCGGGACCAGGTCGCCCGGGCCGAGCCGGACGACGTCACCCGGGACCAGTTCGGCGACCGGGATCTCCCGCGCCCGCGGCTCGGTGTCGACGCCGGAGCGGCGCAGCACGGTGGCGGTGCCGGCGACGAGTGCGCGCAGGGCGGCCAGCGAGCGGTCGGCACGGTGTTCGCCGGCGGCCCGCAGTCCGCAGCTGACCGCGACCAGGGCGAGGATCACGACGGCGGTGCCCCAGGAGGCGACGAGAGCGGAGACCAGGCCGAGGGTGAGGAGGACGGCGGTGAAGGGGTCGCGCAGGGCACGGGCGCAGCGCAGCGGCCAGGAGTCGGTGTGCGGGCGGGGCGGGGTGTTCTCGCCGAGGCCTGCGAGCCGGGCCGCGGCCTCGGCCTCGGTGAGCCCCCGCGGTCCCGTGTCCAGTCGGCGCAGCACCTGCAGCGAGGTGGCGGCCTCGCCCTCAGAGACCACGGAGCCGCCGGGGGGCGGGGAGCTCGGCGCCGGTGCTGCGGGCGGTGAGGCAGCCGACCAGGAGGCGTACGACGTCGACGACGTCGGGGTCGTCGACCAGGTACACCTGGCGGCGGCCCTCCCGGCGGGAGCGGACGAGACCGGCGAGCTTCAGCTTGGTCAGGTGCTGGCTGACGGCGGGCAGCGCGCCGCCGACCCGTTCGGCGAGGCCCGTGACATCGCTCTCGCCCTGGGCCAGCGCCCAGACGATGTGCAGCCGGGCGGGCGAGGCGAGCAGCCCGAAGGCCGCGGCCGCCTCCGCGAGCACGTCCGCGGTGGGGTCCTCGTAGCCGCTGCCGGGCACCGTCGCCACCGTCGTCGTCCTCCTGTCCAGCGCGTCGAAGCGACCCGCCGCGGGTCGGAGGGACAGTTTAGGGCGCGGGAACTTATCGGCCGCCGCGCAAGTTTCTACGGTGTTGTAGAAGTAATTTTTTGGCAAGCAGGACTCTTACCTACCGAGGAGTGAGTGCGCATGGCCCTGTGGGACCGCATCAAGGATTCCGCGACGCAGATGCAGACCCAGCTCGTGGCGAAGAAGAACGACCTGAAGAGCGGTGCGTTCCGCGACGCGAGCATGGCGATGTGCGCGCTCGTGGCCGCCGCCGACGGCACCATCGATCCGGCCGAGCGCCAGCGGGTCGCCCAGCTCATCTCGACCAACGAGGTGCTGCAGAACTTCCCGGCGGACGACCTTCGCCGCCGCTTCGAGGAGAACCTGAACAAGCTGACCGCCGACTTCGCCTTCGGCAAGGTGAGCGTGCTCCAGGAGGTCGCCAAGGCGAAGAAGAAGCCGGCCGAGGCGCGTGCCGTCATCCAGATCGGCATCGTGATCGGCGGCGCGGACGGCGACTTCGACAAGACCGAGCAGGCCGTGGTCCGCGAGGCGTGCTACACCCTCGACCTGCCGCCGCACGAGTTCGACCTCTGACCGGCACCGACGGGACGGGGGCGGCGGGACCAGGGGCGGCCGGACCGCGGACGGCTCACATCCGCCGGCTCGTGGCCCAGCAGAGTGCGGTGAGGGCCGCGGCCACGGCGCAGGCCGCCGCCGCCGAGCCGTCCAGATAAGTACTGCCGAGGACCGCCACTCCCAGCGTCGCCCCCAGTTGCTGTACGGCGTTCAGCGCACCCGCCGCCGAGCCGACCTCCTGGGGGCGCAGCGGCCGCAGGGCCAGCGTGAAGAAGGCGGGGGTGAACAGGCCCGCGCCCAGGCCGACCAGGGCCAGCGCGGGCAGGAGCGGCCAGGGATAGTGGACGGGGGCGGTGCCGGCAGTGCTGGCGTACACGGCCGCGGCGGCCGTCAGGCCCATGAGCACCAGGGCCAGGCCGCAGGGCATCATGCGGCGCCGGGCACCGCGGCGGCCCGACAGCCAGGACGACACCGCCAGGCCGATCGACCACGGCGTGAGGCTCAGCCCTGCCGCCAGTACGCCCTGGCCCGCCTGCAGTTGCAGCTGGAGGACGACGACGGTCAGCAGGCCGTTGGTCACCGCGAAGAACGTCGTCGAGGTGGCGAGGGCGGCCGGGAAGCCCGGGCGGGTGAAGAGGCTCGGTTCCAGGAGGGGCGCGGTCGTGCGGCGCTGGTGCCGTGCGAAGGCGGCCAGGGTGAGCAGGCCGAGCGCCAGCGACGCCCAGTCGCGCGGCGGGAGTTCGGTGAGGTCCGTGCCGATCAGGGGGTAGACCAGCAGGCCCGTGCCGGTCGCCGCGAGTGCCGTGCCCGGCCAGTCGAGGGCGGGGCGGTGCGGGGCGCGGTTCTCCGGGAGCTTCGGGGACAGGGCGAGGACGACCAGGGCCACCGGGACGTTCACCAGGAAGGCTGCCCGCCAGGAGGAGCCGAACAGGTCGGCGTGGGTGAGGACGCCGCCGAGGACCGGGCCGCAGACGGCCGCGAGGCCCATCACCGGACCGATGCTGCCCAGCGCCCGGGACAGCTCGTCGCCCTCGAACATCGCCTTGATGAGCCCGATGGTCTGCGGAATGATCACGGCCGCCGCCGCGCCCTGCACCGCGCGGAAGGCGATCAGCAGGCCCGCCGTCGGTGCGAGTGCGCAGGCGACGGAGGCCGCGGTGAAGAGCGTGACGCCGAGGACGAAGAGCCGGCGGCGGCCCGCGATGTCGCCGAGCCGTCCGCCGGTGATCAGCAGGACCGCGAACGGCAGGGTGTACGCCGTACTGAACCACTGGACGTCGGAGACGGAGCCGCCGAGGCCGGCGTGCACGGCGGGGGCGGCGACCTGGACGATCGTCGCGTCCAGGAGGTTCATCGCCTCGGCGAGGAGAAGGGCGGCGAGGGCGGGCCGGCGCCAAGGGTAGGGGGCCGGGGTGGTGGGGGCGTGCGTGGGTGTGGTTTTCATGGGGGCAGCGTGCGGGGCGCTGCGCGGGTGCCGACGGTTTTGGTCGGGAGGTCGCTGCTTTCTTCCATCGCACCCGGTGTTTGTGACGGAATCACACGCGATGAGTTGTGGCTGCGGGTGGGTGGGGGCTGGTCGCGCCCGCGCGGCGGAGCCGCAGATTTGATACAGCCCCGCGCCCCCAAGAAGGGTCGGCTGCTCAGACGTCGGCCAGGAGGGGCAGTACATCCATCGCCGCCGTCACGTCCCCGGTCAGCGCGCGGTCTTCCATGTCGCCCGGCAGAGCCGCCGCGGCCAGTCTGAAGGCGGGCACCGTCGGCTCCACCGGGCCCAGTCGCAACGCCCGTACCGCCGCCACCAGTTCGCAGGCCAGTACCACCGGGTACGCCTCTGCCGCCCGTTCGGCCTGTTTCGCCGCCTGGTCCGCGAAGCTCGCCGCCTCCTCCAGGCCGTGGGAGAGGACGGTGTGGCCGGCCGATGCCGGGGCCGCGCTGGAACGGAGCTCTGCCAGGGCCGAGTTGGCGGTGTACTCCAGGATCATCGTGCCGGAGCTGCTCGCCGGACCCGCGGTCAGGAAGGCGGGCAGGCCCGTGAGGTCGGCGCGGGTCAGGGCATGGAGGCGGGCGGCGGAGAGCTGGGCGGTCTGGAGGAGGGCCAGGTCGAGGCCGTCCAGGGCCAGGGCGAGCGGGGCCGCGAAGAAGCCGCCGTGGTGGTAGACGTGGCCGTCGGGGGCCAGCACGGGGTTCTCCGTGGGGCAGTTGATCTCCGTCTCGACGATGTGGCGGAGCCTGTCGGCGGCCTCCAGGGCCGCGCCGTGGACCTGCGGGAAGGCGCGGAAGCCGTAGGGGTCCTGGATGCGGCGGCCGGTGGTGAGCGGGTGGTCGGGGATCGCGAGGAGGCGTCGTACCTCCGCTGCCGCCCTGGCCGGGCCGGGGTAGGGGCGCAGGGCGTGCACCTCGGGGGCGTAGGCCTCCGGGGAGCCGGAGACGGCGGCCAGGGAGAGGGCGGCCACCGCGTGGGTGGCCCGCAGCAGTACGTCCAGGTCGTGGCAGGCCAGGGCGGCCCTGCCCAGGGCCAGGGCGTTGCTGCTCAGGAGGGCGAGCGAGTCGCCGGGGCGGAGGGCGACCGGGGCGGGCAGTTCGGCGTCGGAGGACGCCGTGAGCCAGGGGCGTTCGCCGATCAGGGTCAGGCCGGTCTGGGCCAGGGCCGTGAGGTCGCCGGTGCCCACACCCCCGTACTCGTTGATCGCGGGGTGCACGCCGAGACGCAGGGCCTCGGCCAGCGCCGTGACGAAGGAAGGGTGGATGCCGGAGCCGGCGGCCAGCAGCTGGTTGGCCCGGACGGCCATCAGCGCGCGGGCCTGACGGGCCGGCAGCAGCGGGCCGGCGCCGCCGGCGTGGCTGCGCAGCAGGCGCAGGGTGTGGCCGGACGCGTCGGACGGGTCGACGATGACGGAGCGGTGGGCGCCCACGCCGGTGCCGCGGCCGTACCAATGCCCCCGTGCGGCGAGGCGGTCGGCGCTCTCGTGGGCCCGGCGGACCCGGTCGAGCGCCTCCGGCGGTACGACAGGGCCGGCAACGGCGTCGGCGAGCCGGACGAGTCCGGTCAGGCCGAGGCCGTTGCCGTCGAGCACGACCCGGTCCGAGGAAGGTCCAGGGAGGATCCGCGGCAGGTCGAACACGGTCAGCTGGTGAGGCCGACCTTCTTCAGCCACGCCTGGGCGACCTCCAGCGGGTCCTTGTTGTCCGACTGCACCTGGGTGTCCATGTCCAGCAGGGCCGCGGTGTCGAGCTTGGCGGAGACGGCGTTGAGGGCGTCGGTGGCCGTCTGGTTCAGGGCGCTCTTGTAGACCAGGGGCTGGACGTTCTCGAAGCCGAAGAGGTTCTCCGGGTCCTGGAGGACGACGAACTTCTCCTTGGTGATGGTCGGGTCCGTGCTGAAGATGTCGGCGGCCTGCACCGCGTTCTTCTTCAGGGCGGCCTCGGTGAGCGCGCCGCCCGCGTCCAGCGCCTTGAAGGACTTGAACTCCAGGCCGTACACGGACTTCAGGCCGACCAGGCCCTGCTGGCGGGTCTGGAACTCCGGCGAGGCGCCGATGGCCAGGTCCTTGGCGATGGTCTTGAGGTCGGCTATGGAGGACTTCTCGGTGAGGTTGTACTTGGCGGCCGTGGCCGCGTTGACCGTCACCGTGTCCTTGTCCTGCGCGTCCGCCGGGTCGAGCAGCGTCAGCTTGGAGTCCAGCTTGGCCCCGATGGCCGACGTGGTCTCCTCGACGGTCTTCGGGGTCGCCTTGGGGTCGAGGTAGGCGAGCAGGGCGCCGTTGTACTCGGGCAGAACGGAGATCGAACCGTTCTTGAGCAGGCCGTAGGTGGTCTCGCGGCTGCCGATGTTCGGCTTGTAAGTGACCTTGACGCCCTTGGCCTTCAGTGCTTCGCCGTAGATGTCGGCGATCAGGGTGCTCTCGGCGAAGTTGTTGGAGCCGACGACGACGGTGTCCCCGCTCGCCTTGCTGTCCGACAGCGGGTCGGACTTGCTGTCGTCGGAAGAGGAACAGCCCGCCAGCAGGGCCGTCGTCGCGGCGAGCGCGACGGCCGCCACGCCTCGGTATGTCCGGATTGACCTGCTGGGAAGGGTGTTGGAAGTCACGGTTGCCGTTCCGGGAGCTGTGGGAAGGGTGGGGGTGTTGCGAACCACGCGGACCTGGTTGTGCACCACGGGGCTGTTCGAACCACTCCGGACGATCCAATCCAGCCGGTTCTCGGTCAGTCAAGTGTCTCCGGGTCACCGATTGGCTTCAATCCGTGGCCAGTTGTGGACGGAGAGCGGTCTCTTTGTAACGGATTCTTGATAAAGAGCAAGCGGAACCGAGCTTCAAGAACGCTGTAGTCTCACGGCAGTTGATATCGGTCACAGCGGTGCGCGGGGCCCGCTACTCGGTGTCGTTCCGCAGCAGCTCGGGGTGAAGACGCCCCCCAGACCAGACACCCTCATGAAGGAGGCCCGGTGTCCACGAACCAGGTGGACGCGCCCGTCCGGCCCGCCCAGGCGCGGAGCGGGATCAGGGGTTTCGCCGACCGTTGGCCCTTCCGGCGCAAGCTCAACCTGCTGGTCGGTGTACCGCTCGCCGTCATCGCCGTACTGCTGACGTACGTCATCACCGACCTGACGCAGCAGTCCACCAGCGCGGAGGACGCGGCGCAGACGGTCCGGGACAGCGCTCAGGTGGCACGCCTCGTGGACAAGGTCGAGGCGGAGCACCAGCAGGCGATCCTGCTCTCCGCGCGCTACGAGTCCGGCTACTCCACTCCCTCGGCGGCCGCCTACCGCGCGGCCCAGGACGCGGTGAACTCCCAGGTCGCGAAGGTCCGTGACACCTTCGGCGACCGGCTGCCGGGCACCGAGGCGGACGCCCTGCGGCAGGTCGAGGGCCTGTCCAGCCTGCGGGACTCCGTCGAGCAGGCCTATCTGCCCGCCGACAACATCGACCCGGCGTACACCAACGCGTCCAACGACCTGATCGACGGCCTCGGTCTGGACCGCGACACCGACCTCGCCTCCACCTTCACCGGCAACCTGCTGGACTCGCTGCTGCGCGCGGACGCCGCCCACGGCGCCTTCGAGACCAACGTGCTCGCGGCGACCACCGGGGACACCAACGCCCTGATCGAGTTCATCAACGCGGTCGGCGCCTACGACCTCTACCAGCACCAGGCCGACCGGTTCACCCGGTTCGCCTCCGAGGGGCAGGCCCGGCAGCTGGCCGACGTCGAGCACACCAAGGCCCAGAGCACGATCGCCGAGTCCTTCGCCGAGCTGCAGATCGACCCGACCAAGCTGGAGTCCGGCGACCAGGACCAGATCCGGCGGGCCGTCAAGGACGCGCTCACCGACTACCCGGCCTACCACGACCAGGCCGCGGCCCGGCTGACCATCACCACCTCGCTCATCGGGCAGATCGCCGACCGGGCCGACACCACGGCCGACTCGGCCAAGTGGCGCGCGATCTACCTGCTGAACGGCGCGCTGCTCGGCTTCGTCCTCTGGATCACCCTCGCGGCGCTGGTCCGCCGCTCGGTGATCCGCCCGGTGCAGGCCCTGACCGGGGTCGCGCACGAGGTCGCCGAGGTGGCGGGCCGCGAACTCGCCCGCGTCGCCGACGACGACGCCGAGGACTCCGGCCCGCCCCGGCTGCGGGACATGCCGGTCACCGCCCGCGACGAGATCGGTGACCTGGCCGAGGCGTTCAACCAGGTGCAGACGACGGCCGCGGCCCTGCTCGAACGCCAGGTGCTCAGCCGCCGCAACACCGCCGAGATGTTCGGCAACGTCGGGCGCCGCGTCAGCAACCTGACCACCCGCCAGCTCGCCTTCATCGACGCGGTGGAGCGTGCCGAGACCGATCCGGCCCTCCTCGAACGCCTCTACTCCATCGACCACATCGCCGTCCGCCTGCGCCGCAACGCCGACAGCCTGATGCTGCTGGCCGGCATCCGCGAGACCGTGCTGGCCTCGGGCCCGACACCGGTGTCCAACGTGGTCCGGGCCGCGCTCGGCCAGATCGAGGGCTACCAGCGGGTACGGCTGTACGCCGGCACGGACGCCATGATCGAGCCGGACATCATCGGCGACCTCACGCTGATGGTGGCCGAACTCCTGGAGAACGCGGTGTCGTTCTCGCCGGCCGGCAGCCCCGTCGAGGTGACCGTCCGTTCCAGCGACGTGGGCGCGCACATCGTCGTCACCGACCACGGCCTCGGCATGAGCGCCGAGCGGCTGGCCGAGGAGAACGCCCGGCTGATCCGCCGTGAGCGCCTCGACCTGGTGCCGACCAAGGTGCTCGGCCTCTTCGTGGTGGGTGCGCTGGCCCGGCGCTGGGAGATCGGCGTCGAGCTGACCCGGACCCCGGGCGGCGGTGTCACCGCCGAAGTGACGCTGCCCTCCAGGCTGTTGCTGACGATGAGCGCGGTGGCGGACACCACCGGCACCCCGTTCGCGGCAGAACCGGCGGAGCCGACGGAACTGACGGCACCCGCGACACCGGCTGCCCTGACGAAACCGGAGACACCGGTGGCGTCGGCCGAGGCGACCGGCCCGACCGCCGCCGTCACGGTGCCGGCCTGGGCCGAGCCGGAGAGCCCGCTCCCCCGCCGGCTGCCGCGCCGCGAACCGGCCGCCGAGCAAGCGGCGGCGCAGACCCCGCTGATCCCGGCCGCGCGCTCCGGCGAGCCCCCGGCCGACCCCGACGACCCCGACGACGCCGACGACGACGGGCCCCGCCCGCTGCGCCGCCGGGTCCGCGGTGCGACCCTCCGCACCACCGTCGGCGCCGCCCAGAGCCTCGCCCAGGCACCGCGCACCCGTGACGCCGAGGCCGAGCGGGACGCACTGGACGAGTTCGAGGCGGCGGTGGAACGCGCCCGGCGCGAGGGCGACACCGGGAGTTACGAACGGCCCGCACCGCGCACCGACCCCCTGAACCCCCCGCAGGACCAGAACCACCTTCCGGAAGGAGCCGAGCAGTGAGCACGTCGACAGGTGACACCCCGACGGGCGGCATCACGCCGACCGACCTGCAGGCGGCCGCAGCCGACTTCACCTGGCTGCTGAACCGCTTCGCCACCGAGACCGCAGGCGTGGTCGACGCGATCGCCGTGTCCTCCGACGGTCTGCTGATCGCGGTGTCGGAACTGCGCGAGCGCGCCCATTCCGAGCGACTGGCCGCGATCGTCTCCGGCATCACCAGCCTGGCCGCCGGTGCTTCCGGCAACTACGGCCTGGGCGGCCTCAACAAGGTCATCATCGACCTGGAGGGCGGCCATGTCATCGTCTCCGCGATCGGCAGCGGCGCCGTACTCGGCGTGGTCGCCGACAAGGAGGCCAAGCTCGGCAACATCGCCTACGAGATGACGCTGTTCGCCAACCGCGCGGGTGCGGCCCTCAGTCCGCAGCTCGTCCTGGAGCTGAAGAACAGCGTCGGCGTCCCACAGACGCGCTGACCGGCACCGCCGGTCGGCAAGCCGAGAAGGCCGAGAGAGGAAGACACAGCCATGGCGGACGGCACCCCGCCCCCGGGCCCGGACCCGGTCGGCCCCGCCCCCGCCGTACGGCCGTTCCTGGTCACCGCCGGCCGGGTGGCGGACAGCGCCTCCGGACCGGCGATGCCCGTCGAGACCCAGGTGGTGGCCACCGCCGCCGGGCTCGCCGTGCTGGACCGGCTCTCCTTCGAGCAGCACGACATCGTCGCCGCGTGCCGGATTCCGCAGTCGCTCGCGGAACTGGCGGCCCGGCTGCGGCTGCACCTGAACGTGGTCCGGGTGCTGGCCGAAGACCTGCGCGAGGCCGGGCAGCTGACGGTCCACGTGCCCGACTTCGAGGCCACCCACGACTCGTCCGTCCTGCGCAGGGTTATCGATGGCCTGCGGGCCATCCCCGACTCCCGAGGGGTACTCCGTGACACCGACTGACTCGCTGACCCGGGGCGCCGGGCGTACGGCCGTCCGGCCGCCGCTGCCGGTGAAGATGGTCATCGCGGGCGGTTTCGGCGTGGGCAAGACCACCGCCGTCGGCTCGATCTCGGAGATCGAGCCACTGACCACCGAGGCGTCGATCACCGAGGTCGCGGCGGGTGTGGACGACCTCTCGCTCACTCCGCGCAAGACGACCACGACCGTGGCGATGGACTTCGGCTGCATCACCATCGACCCGACGCTGAAGCTGTATCTGTTCGGCACGCCCGGGCAGGAACGCTTCGGCTTCATGTGGGACGACATCGTGGAGGGCGCGCTCGGCGGGCTGGTCATCGTTGACACGCGTCGCCTCGACGACTGCTACGCCGCGGTTGACTACTTCGAGCACAAGGGGATTCCGTTCGCCGTCGCGATCAACGCGTTCGACGGCCGCGTCGAGCACACGCTGGACGAGGTTCGGTGGGCGCTGGACGTTACCGAGGGGACACCGCTGGTCGTCTTCGACGCGCGTGAACGGGGTTCTGTGCGGGATGCGCTGCTTGTTGTCCTGGAACTGGCGCTGGCGCGTAGTGGGGGGTAGTGCGGTGGGTGGGGAACTGTCCGCCGCGTGGGGCTGGTCGCGCCCACGCGGCGGAGCCGCATATTGATACAGTCCCGCGCCCCTGAGGAGCGCGTTATCCCCTCCGTACTCCAGGAGAAACCGTCAATCGGGCTATGGCCCAGAAAATCCCCAGCGTGGCCAGGGCCATCGCCGCCACCAACGTGGCGCCGCCCACGACCTTCTCGTAGTTCTTCTGGTAGAGGCCGTCGATGATGTAGCGGCCGAGGCCGCCCAGGCTGACGTACGCCGCGATCGTCGCCGTCGAGACGATCTGGATGGCCGCCGAGCGCAGGCCGCTGAGGATCAGCGGGAGGGCGACCGGGAATTCGACCTGGAAGAGGACGCGTGCCTCCGGCATTCCCATGCCCCGGGCCGCGTCCACCGGGGACGGGTCGACCGAGCGCATCGCCTCGTACGTCGTGACCAGGATCGGCGGTACGGCGAGGATCACCAGCGGGATCATCACCGGCAGCATGCCGAAGCCGAGCCAGATGAACATCAGGACCAGCAGGCCGAAGCTGGGCAGCGCCCGGCCGGCCGTGGCGATCAGCGCGAGGGTGTTGCCGCCGCGGCCGTAGTGGCCGGTGATCAGGCCGATGGGCAGGCCGATGAGGGCGGCGTAGGCGAGGGCCTCCAGGGAGTACTGGATGTGCTCCCACAGCCGGGCCGGGATGCCGTCGTAGCCGTGCCAGTGGGAGCTGTCGCTGAAGAAGGCGTGGATGAAGTTCAGGACGTTCACCGGGCGCTCTCCTTCGGCATCCAGGGCGTCAGCACACGGCGTACGAGGACGAGGACGGCGTCGGCCAGGATGGCCAGCACGGCTGTGGTCACGACCGAGTTCACCGCCAGTTCGGGACGGTGGTAGAGGTTCGCGTCGTTGAGCAGGTTGCCGAGGGCGCCCTGGTTGCCGATCAGCATGCCGACGCTGACCAGGGAGATGCTGGAGACGGTGGCGACGCGCAGGCCCGCGATGATCGCGGGGACGGCGATCGGCAACTGGACCTGGAAGTAACGGCGTACGGGGCCGAGGCCCATCGCGGTCGCGGCGGCCAGGGTCTCGGCCGGGACCGAGCGGACGCCGTCCACGATGGCCGGGACCAGGACCACCAGGCTGTACACCGCGAGCGGGATCATCACCGTCGTCTCGGTCTGGCCCGTGTAGTCGATGAGGACGACGAAGAAGGCCAGGGAGGGGATGGCGTACAGGATCGTGGTCACGCCCAGCACCGGCGGGTACAGCCAGCGGAAACGCACGCAGAGCTGGGCGATGGGCAGGGACACCAGCAGACCGGCCAGGACCGGGATGAGGGCCTCGCGCAGGTGGAGGCCGATCAGCCCGAAGTAGGTGTTCTGGAGGTCGCTCGGGATGTCGAAGAAGCCGCTCATCCCCCGACCTTCGCGTCGTCGCGGCCCTCGGCGTGGGCGGTGCGGATCGCGGCGCCGATGACCTGCTGGGAGACGACGCCGACCGCGCGTCCCTCGCCGTCCACGGCCACGGCCCAGCCGGTCGGCGAGAGGACGGAACCGTCGAGGGCGGCGCGCAGCGAGTCCTTGCCGGGCACGAAGGGCCGCCCGTACGACACCAGTTGCTCCGGCCGGATCGAGCCGGGGGTGAGGGCTCGCGGCTCGCCCCAGCCGAGCGGCCTGCCGTCCAGGTCCGTCACGAGGAGATAGGGGGCGTCGGCCGTGGCGCGGGCGCCGAGCCGGGTGGCGTCGGCGTCGATCGCGACGATCGGGGCGGTCTGCAGCTCAAGGTCCGCGGACGGGAAGAAGGACAGCCGCCGGATGCCCCGGTCGGCGCCGAGGAAGTCCTCGACGAACGCGTCCGCCGGGTCGGTGAGCAGTTCGGCGGGCGGGGCGAACTGCGCGAGATGGCCGCCGGTGCGCATCACGGCGACCATCGTGCCGAGCTTGATCGCCTCGTCGATGTCATGGGTGACGAAGACGATGGTCTTGCCCAACTCGCCCTGGATACGCAGGAGTTCGTCCTGGAGTCCCTTGCGGACCACGGGGTCGACGGCGGAGAACGGCTCGTCCATCAGCAGCACCGGCGGGTCGGCGGCGAGCGCCCGGGCCACACCGACGCGCTGCTGCTGGCCGCCGGAGAGCTGGTACGGATAGCGCTTGGCGAGCGCGGAGTCGAGCCCCACCCGCTCCATCAGCTCGGCCGCCCGGGACCGCGCCCGCTGCTTGCTCCAGCCGAGCAGCCGGGGCACGGTGGCGATGTTGTCGATGATGGTGCGGTGCTGGAAGAGACCGGCGTTCTGGATGACGTAACCCATCGACCGGCGCAGGGTGTTGACCGGCTGTGCCTGGATGTCGGCGCCGTCGAGGAGGATGCGGCCCTCGCTGGGCTCCACCATCCGGTTGATCATCCGAAGGGTCGTCGTCTTGCCACAGCCCGAAGGGCCGACGAAGACGGTGATCGAGCGATGCGGTATCTCCAGGGAGAGCCGGTCGACGGCGACCGTACCGTCCGGGTACCGCTTGGTGACTGAATCTATCCGTATCAAAACGCCGAATACCCTTCGGGTTTGCCAGAAAGTGCCCAGTTATCGACCACGGTCGCCGTGGCGCAGGCAGTTGTGGACAGAGTTTAAACCGGAAGTGTTTCAGCACTTTGGCGGCTGACTGATCCTCTTCAGTTTGTGACCTGACCGAGGCCCGCTGTGCGACACCTGTGAGTTCCCTGATTCTCATTCCTCGCTCAGTGAAGCCTCACGACCGCCCCAGACAGCGCCCCGATCGTCATGGTCATGAACGAAACGAACGCGGGAGGCGTCCGGCGCCGGTCGGTCGAGATCGTGGTGCCGGTGTACAACGAGGCACACGTCCTCGCCGGCAGCATCGGCCGTCTCCACGCATACCTCGAAGACTCCTTCCCGTTCCCGTTCCGCATCACGATCGCGGACAACGCGAGCACGGACGCCACCTGGACGGTGGCGACCGACCTGGCCCTGCGCCTGCCGCACGTGCACGCACGGCGGCTGGAGCAGAAGGGCCGGGGCCGCGCCCTGAAGCACGTGTGGAGCCGCTCCACCGCCGACGTCGTCGCCTACATGGACGTCGATCTGTCGACCGGACTCGAAGGCTTCCTGCCCCTCGTCGCCCCGCTCCTGTCCGGGCACAGCGACCTCGCCGTCGGCAGCCGGCTGCACCGGCAGTCGGCCGTGGTGCGCGGCCCGAAGCGGGAGTTCATCTCGCGCTCCTACAACCTGCTCCTCAAGGCAGGCCTCGGCGCCCGCTTCTCGGACGCGCAGTGCGGCTTCAAGGCCGTGCGCACCGAGGTGTTCCGCGCCCTCGCCCCGCACATCGAGGACACCGCCTGGTTCTTCGACACCGAACTCCTCGTGCTCGCCCAGCGCAACGGGCTGCGCGTGCACGAGGTCCCGGTCGACTGGGTCGACGACCCCGACAGCCGGGTCGACATCGTCCGCACCGCCGTCGACGACCTCTTGGGCATGGCCCGCATGTTCCGGGCCACCGTCACCGGCCGCACCCGCATCCGCGCCGTACCCCGCCGCACCACCGTCCCCCAGAACGTCACGGCCCTGCCCACCGGGGCAGCCACCGCCGCCGAGCCCATGGAGTACGCGTCATGACGACCCTCGCCCCGCCGCCCACCCCGGTCCAGGACGGCCGGCACCGGGCCGCCACCCCGCCGGTCTCGCGTGTCAGAAGGCTGTTCACGGGCGCCCCCGAGGACCCGCGCTGGGCCCGCCCGGCCCTGTGGGCGATCCTGCTCCTGGCCACCGCCCTGTACGCCTGGAACCTCACCTCCGTCACCGGCAACAGCTTCTACGACGCGGCGGTCTACTCAGGCACCAAGAGCTGGAAGGCGTTCTTCTTCGGCGCCCTCGACGCCGGCAGCTTCATCACCGTCGACAAGCCCCCCTTCGCCCTGTGGGTGATGGGTCTGTCCGCCCGCGTCTTCGGGTACGGCACCTGGCAGTTGATGCTGCCGATGGTCACCGTCGGAGTCGGCTCGGTCGCCCTGCTGTACCGCCTGGTCAAGCGGGACTTCGGGGTCGTGGCGGGCACGATCGCCGCCCTCGTCCTGACCCTCACCCCGATCACCGTCGCCATCAACCGCGACACCAACCCCGACCCGGTCCTGGTCTTCCTGATGCTGCTCGGCGCGGCCGCGCTGCTGAAGGCGGTGCGCACGGGCAGGCTCATGCCGCTGGTCTGGTCGGCGGTCGCGATCGGGTTCGCCTTCAACACCAAGATGATGCAGGCGTACGTCGTACTGCCCGCGTTCTTCCTGGTCTATCTGTGGGCGGCGAACGCGTCGTTGGGCCGGCGCATCCGCAACCTCGTCGTCGCCACGGTCGCGTTGGTCGTGAGCAGCGCCTGGTGGATGGTGATCGTCGACCTGATCCCGGCCTCCTCGCGGCCCTACATCGGCGGCTCCACCGACAACACCGTGTGGGACCTGGTCATCGGCTACAACGGCTTCGGCCGGATCTTCGGGGCGAGTTCCTCGGTGGGCTCGGCCGGCAACGGCGCCAGCTTCGGCGGCAGCTCGGGCCTGTACCGGATGTTCAACGACATCATGGGCGGCCAGATCTCCTGGCTGATCCCGTTCGCCGCGATCGCCCTCGCCGGCGGCCTGGTGCTGCGCGGCCGGGCACCGCGCACCGACGCCAGGCGAGCCGCGCTGATGCTGTGGGGCGGCTGGTTCGTCCTGCACTTCCTGACCTTCTCCCTCGCCGAGGGCACCTTCCACCCGTACTACGTCACCGCCATGGCGCCGGGGATCGCCGCCCTGGCCGGCGCGGGCGGGGTCATGCTCTTCAAGGCCTTCAAGGAGGGCTCGGCCGCCACGTGGGGCTGGGTGCTTCCGGTGGCCGTCGCCGTCAGCACGGTATGGGCGGTCGTCCTGCTCCAGCGGGTCTCCGGCTCCGGCACGGTGTACACGGTCGCCGAGGTGGTGGCCGCACTGGGCGGCGCGCTCGCGGTGGCCGGGCTCCTGGTCGGGCGGTTCATGCGGCGGCAGAAGCTGATGGGCCTCGCGGCGGTGGCGGCGGTCGTCGCCCTGCTCGCCGGCCCGGCCGCCTACTCCGTCTCGGCGGCCACGACCGCGAGCACCAACGGCACCAACCCGACGGCCGGGCCGAACACCGGCGGCGGCATGGGCGGCATGGGCGGCGGCGGCCAGCGCCCGAGCGGCAGCGCGCCGAGCGGCACCGCCCCCGGCGGCTCCAGCAGCTCCAGCGGGCAGTCCATGGGGCAGCCGCCGACCGGAACGGGAACCACCGATGCCGATGCCGGCTCCAGCTCCAGCTCCAGCTCCAGCTCCAGCAGCCAGTCGGAGTCCGGTCGGACCGCCGGGGGCATGGGCGGTGGCAGCCAGGTCAGCTCCGCGATGATCACGTACCTGAAGAAGCACCAGGACGGCGCCACCTGGCTGGTCGCGGTGGCCACCGACCAGACGGCCTCCTCGATCATCCTGGAGTCCGGTCAGCCCGTCATCTCCATGGGCGGCTGGTCCGGCAGCGACAACGCGATGACCCTCGCCAAGCTCAAGAGCCTGGTGAAGGCCGGCAAGCTGCACTACATCGTCGTCAGCAGCGACGGCGGCCAGGGCACCAACTCCGAGATCGCGACCTGGGTGAAGAAGCACGGCACGGCCGTGAGCGCGTACAGCGGCCTGTACCGCCTGGACGCCTCCGACGTCGGCTGACCCCTCCCCCGGAAGCGGGCGGGCCGCCGGTATCCCCTACCGGCGGCCCGCCCGTGTCGAGATACCGTGGTGTGTCGGATCGACCGGCGAGAAAGGTTGCACATGGCCGCGACAGCGGGATGGGATCCGGACGGTCTGATCGAGGTGTTCAAGGCCCTCGGCAACCCGGCCCGGCTGCAGATCATGCAGTGGCTGAAGGATCCCGACACGCACTTCGCTGCGTACGAGCCGATCGCGGACCGCCGGTCGGTCGGCGTGTGCGTCAACCACATCCAGGCGAAGTCCGGGCTCGCCCAGTCGACGGTCTCCAGTTACATGAGCACGCTCGAACGGGCGGGGCTCGTGCGCCCCACCCGGGTGGGCAAGTTCACCCACTACCGGCGCGACGAGGAGCGGCTGGCGCAGCTGGCGGAGGCGATCGACGCCACCCTCTGACCGGCACCTCCCATTGACGCATCGCAATATGTCGATACGATCTCCTCATGCCGACCTCCGATGCCGCCGATGCCGCGCCCGTCGCCCTGATCGTGCACGCCCACCCCGAGCCCGGCTCGTTCAGCACCGCCCAGATGACCACCGCTGCCCGGGTCCTGCGCGAGGCCGGGTACCGGGTCGACGTCCTCGACCTCTACGCCGACGGATGGGCACCGGTCCTCGCCCGCGAGGAGTTCGCACCGGTGGACGGACCGTTCAAGCCACAGGCCGAGCAGCTCAAGGCGGTCGCCGAGGGGACGCTCGACGCGGCCGTCCGGGCCCATCTCGACCAGTTGCTCGCCGCCGACCTGCTCGTGCTGTCGTTCCCGCTGTGGTGGTTCTCGCTGCCCGCCGTCCTCAAGGGCTGGATCGACCGGGTCTTCGTGATGGGCGCGGTCTTCGGCGGGGAGCACGGGCTCTTCGACGACGGGGCCCTCGCCGGAAAACGCGCGGTACTGCTGATCACGACCGGCGGGTCCGGCGAGGCGTTCCGGCCCGGCGGCGCCTTCGGCCCGCTGGACGACTTCCTGTTCCACATCCACCGCGGGATGCTGGAGTTCGTCGGCTTCCAGGTCCTGGATCCGGTGGTCACCCACGCACCGGCCCGCATGACCGACCAGGAACGAACGGCGGCCCTGGACGCGGTCGGAGAGTCCGTCACGCGCATCGCGGCGGAGCTCCCCTCCCCCGTCCGCTGAACCGCCGGGGCCCGTCAGGCCGCCGCCGACGGCTCCCCCGCGACCGGGAAACCCGCCGTCCGCAGCACCTGACGCCCGGCGTCCACGGCGAACACCTCGCAGCCCGGACGCGCGGCCGCCCACCCGACGCCCTCGGCGCCCATCGCGAAGGCGGCCGTGGCCACGGAGTCCGCCTCGGTCAGCGAGGAGGCGACGACCGTCAGGCTGAGCAGGCCGGTCGCCGGACGCCCGGTGCGACCGTCGACGATGTGGTCGCCGCGCTCGTAGCGGGCCGAGGTGGCGACCGCCCCGTCGGTGAGTTCGAGCACCGTGCACAGCCGGTCGGCGTGCTCGGGGTGCCGTACCCCCACCCGCCAGGGCCCGCCGGAGGCGACCACGTCACCGCCGGCGTTCAGCACGAACCGGCGCGCCCCGGCCGCCGCGAGCCCCTCCGCCGCCCGCTGCACCGACCAGCCCTTGACCACCGCGCACGGGTCGAGGCCCCGCCCCGGCAGCCGTACGTCGAACGCGCCCCCGGTCGCCACCCGGTACTCCTCGCACAGCGCGAGCACCTCGGCGAGGTCCTGGCTCACCTCGGACCCGGCGAGCTCACCGCGGTCGAGCCGGGAGACCTCGCTGCCCGGCCGGAAGGGACTGAACCGCTCGTCGACCTCGCGCAGCCAGGCGAACACGGCGTCCGCGGCCTCCTTGTAGTCCCCCGCGTCGTCGATCCGCAGGGACACGGGGAAGCCCATGACATGTTCGACCCGCTGCATGCGCTCAGCCCTTCGCGTCGATCGCGGCCTGGAGGGACTCCTTGTAGGCGTCGCTGGTGATCGTCGCCCCGGACACGGTGTCGATGTCCGCGCTCTGTGCCTTCAGTGTCTCAGAGACGAGCACCGGCACCGCGGCCGCCGTCTGCGGGTGGTTCGGCTGCTGGAGCATCGTCACCGCGGAGATCTTGTCGGCGGAGAAGGTCACCTGGACCTGCACCGGGCCCTTGTCGGTGTTGACGGTGGTGCCCTTGACGACGGTGCCGGAAGAGGTGCCCGAAGCGGTGGTCGAGGTTGCCGACGGCGCGGGGGCGGGCTCGGCGGTGGCGGACGTCGTGCCGCCGATCGACGGCTCGTAGCGCCAGACGGGGATCAGGCCCGCGATGCTCAGGGCGACGACAGGTATGGCTCGCTTCACGGTGTCTCTCTCATCCCGCCAGGCTGAAACGCTCGAAGTGGATCTGCGGCTTGGGCACGCCCAGGTCTCCCAGGGTGCGCAGCACCGCGTTCATCATCGGCGGCGGACCGCACAGGAAGACGTCCCGGTCGGCGATGTCCGGCACCAGCCGGACCAGTTCGCGCGGGGCCAGCCTGTCGGGGACCGGCGGGCCGGTGACCAGGTGGAGTTCGGCGCCCTTGGCGACGGCGAGGTCGCGGAGTTCGTCGTAGAGGACGGCGTCCCGGTCGGTGCCGACGCGGTAGATGACGACCGCGTGGCCTTCGAGGTCCTCCAGGAGGGCGCGGATGGGGGTGACGCCGACGCCGCCGGCGATGAGCAGGGACTCCGGCTTCCGGCGGTGCAGGGTGGTGAAGGCGCCGTAGGGGCCCTCGGCGAAGACCCGGGTGCCGGGCTTGAGGTGGCGCAGCGCGGCGCTGCCGTCGCCGGCGGCCTTGGCGGTCAGGCGCAGGGTGCGGCCGTCGGGGGCGGCGGAGAGGGAGAAGGGGTTCGCCTGCCACCAGCGGTCCTTGGTCAGGAACCGCCAGAGGAAGAACTGGCCGGCCTGCGCCCCCAGCTTGTCGAGGTCGCGGCCGGTGACGTACACGGACACCACGTTGGCCGACTCGGGGACGACGGCGGAGACCCGGAACTGGTGCCGGTGGTTGCGCCACAGCGGCAGGACCAGGCGGCCCAGGGCCACCGCGCCGAGCGCCACGCCCCACACCGTGTACCAGTACGTCTTCGCCGCGGACGAGGACGTGAAGGTCGTACCGACCGCGACCTGGTGGCTGAAGGCGAGGACCACGGCCACGTAGGTGTACAGGTGGACGAAGTGCCAGGTCTCGTAGGCGAGCCGGCGGCGGGCGTAGCGGGCCGAGACGGCGCCGATCACGAGGATGATGCCGAGCGCGACCACGGCCCGGAGCACGCCTTGCGTCGTCTCCGCGAGGTCGACGAGCTCGGAGACCGGGCCGACGCCCGCGCCGTCCGCGTAGCCGAAGCTGATGAAGACGGCGTGCGCGAGCAGCGTCCAGAGCAGGGCGAAACCGGTCCAGCGGTGCCAGGAGGTCAGCCGGTCCATGCCGATCCGGCGGTCCAGCCAGGGCAGCCGGGCCACCAGCACCAGCTGGAAGGCCATGACGAGGGCGCCGTAGAGGCCGAAGAAGCGGCCGATGACGATCAGGGCGTTGGAGGCGAAGCCCGCCTGGGCGAAGAAGTAGGCGACCACGGCCGCGTTCGCGGCGAGCACGGCGTACAGGCCCGTGCGGGCCACCACCCTGGGGCGTATCGCCGTGGGGGGCGCAGGGGGTGATTGGACGGTCGTCACGGGCCGGCAGCTCCTTGATCGGATCCTGGGAGTCGAGCTTCACCCGCCGCTGCTGTCGTTTTCCTGTCGGACGACTTTCAACTCGTTATCGATGTGTTCTCTGTGTGAGCACGGGTCTGGCGTCCACGGCCGGGTGGCGCAGTATGAGCGGGTGGAAAAAGTACGACTCCTCGTCGTGGACGACGACCCGCCGATCGCCGACCTGGTCGCGACGGTCGCGCGGTACGAGGGCTGGGAGGCGGTCACCGCGTACTCGGGCGAGGACGCGCTGGCCAGGGCCGCCGAGTTCCGGCCGGACATCGTCGTGCTCGACCTGATGCTGCCGGATCTCGACGGCTTCGGTGTCCTCGACCGGCTGCGGCGCTCCGGGACGATGGTGCCGGTGGTGTTCCTCACGGCGCGCGACGGGGTCGCGGACCGGGTCGCGGGGCTGACCCGGGGCGGGGACGACTACCTGGTCAAGCCGTTCGCGGTGGAGGAGCTGATGGCCCGGCTGCGCACGGTGCTGCGGCGCAGCGCCGGACCCGGCTTCCAGCGCTCGGTGCTGCGGGTCGCCGACCTGACGATGGACGAGGACACCCGCGAGGTCCGCCGCGGCGACCGGCTGCTCTCGCTGACCCCGACCGAGTTCGAGGTGCTGCGCTACCTGATGCGCAAGTCGCCGACCGTGCTCACCAAGGCGCAGATCCTCGACCACGTGTGGGAGTACGGCTTCGGCGGCCGTTCGAACGTGGTGGAGCTGGTCGTCAGCCGGCTGCGCCGCAAGATGGACGAGACCGGCGGGGAGTCGCTGATCCACACCGTGCGCGGCTTCGGGTACGTCATCCGGCAGCAGGCCGCGGAGTGACCGGCCGGTTCCGGACGGGCCTGGCGCGGATCGGCCGGCTGCGGCGCTCGTACCGGACCATGCGCCTGGGCACCCGGCTGGCGCTGGGGCTCGGGGCGCTGGCCCTGGTGGTGTTCGCGATCGTCGGCACGTCGCTGACGATGTACATGCGGGACTACCTGTCGGCCCAGCTGGACGACCAGCTGGGACTGGCCCAGGTCGCCCAGTCCAAGAGCATCGCGCAGAACGGCACGCTCCAGGGCAAGAAGTACTACCACTGGTACTACGCCGTGTACGACGTCTCGCACGGCACCCCGGTGCTGCGCAAGCCGGAGGAGAGCAGTGACCTGCCCGCGGACATCGCCCCGCTCACGTCGGTGGCGAAGGCGCAGATCGCCGCGGGCACCGAGGTACTGCGCACCAAGGACCTGACCGGGGAGGGCGAGTACCGGCTGCGCGGCTGCGAGGTGGAGCCGGGCGTGGTGCTGGTGAGCGGGGCGCCGACGGACAGCATCGGCAACACGGTTCGCCAGCTGGTCACGGTCCAGGTGGTCGCCTTCGGGCTGGCGCTGCTGGCGCTGGTGGTGTTCGGCCGCCGGCTGCTGCGGCACGGTCTCGAACCGCTGAGCGACATGGCGCACACGGCCCATGGCATCGCCTCGCACAACCTGACGGAGTCGGCGGCCCGGCTGCCGCTGCGCGCGGCGAAGCGGGGCGGCGGGCCGGAGGTCGAGGAGCTGCGCACCGCGTTCAACACGATGCTCGAACACATCGACCACTCCCTCGCCGTCCGCGCCGAGGCCGAACAGCGGCTGCGCCGGTTCGTCGCGGACGCCTCGCACGAGCTGCGCACCCCGCTGATGTCGGTACGCGGCTACGCCGACCTCTTCCAGTACGCCGCCGCCAACGAGCCGGGGGAACGCGACCGGCATCTGGCCCGGCTGCGCGCGGAGGCCGCCCGGATGGGCATCCTCCTCGACGACCTGCTGCTCCTCGCCCGCCTTGACGCGGCCGAGGTGGAGACCCCGCTGCGGCTGGAGGACGCCGACCTGACGGAACTGGTCCGGGAGGCCGCCGACGCCTTCCGTGCCGCCCACGCGGACCATCCCCTGACGGTGACCGCCGGCCCGGACCCGGTACCGGTCCGCCTCGATCCGGTCCGTATCCGCCAGGTGCTGGACAACCTCCTCACCAACGCGGCCGTCCACACGCCCACCGGCACCCCGGTCTTCGTGACGGTCGCCGTCACCGCCGGCTCGGCGTCGGTGAGCGTCGCCGACCACGGCCCCGGCATCCCCGCCGGCGACCGCGCCCGGGTCTTCGACCGCTTCTACCGCGTCGACAAGGCCCGCAGCCGCGACCGCGGCGGCAGCGGGCTCGGCCTGTCGGTGGCCCGGGCGCTGGTGGAGGCGCACGGCGGGACCATCGGGCTGGGCGAGGGCCCCACGGCCGGCACGGTGTTCACGCTGACGCTGCCCAGGAACCGGGCCGCCGCCCGCACCGCCGGCTAGCCCTCCTCCGACGCGTCCTCCGCGGCCGGGCCGAACCCGCCCTGGCGGGGGTGCGGGCGTGCTGCCAGTACCGCGACGTCGTCCTCGGCGTGGCGGGCGTCGAGGCGGGTGAGGATGGACTCCAGCAGGCTGTCGACGCCGACGGCGGGGGTGAAGTCGAGGGCGGCGAGGCGGTGCAGGGAGCGGTCGATGTCCTCGCCGCGGTGCTCCACCAGGCCGTCGGTGAAGAGCACCAGCGCCTCGTCGGGTTCGAGCCGGTGGGTGGCCGACTCGTAGCCGCCGAAACCGGTACCCAGGGGCGGGCCGACGGGGACCCGCAGGAGTGCGGTACGCCCTCCCCTGGTGATCAGCGCGGGCGGCAGATGGCCGGCGCTGGCGAGGGTGACCTGCCCGCGGCCCGGGTCGACGCGCACGAGCAGGCAGGTGGCGGGTCTTCGGTCCGCCTCGGTGGCGGCGATGTCGTCCATCTGGCGCAGCACCCGGTGCGGGGGCAGCTCGGAGGAGGCGATGTAGCGCAGCAAGGACCGGTACGCGTTCATGTCGACGGCGGCCTCCAGCCCGTGCCCCATCACGTCGCCGACGACGAGCAGCGTGCGCCCGAAGTGCAGCCGTACGGTCTCGCACCAGTCGCCGCCGACCAGCACCCGGCCGCCGGCCGGGAGGTAGCGGATGGCCACGTCCAGGTTGGGGTGCGGCCGGCCGGGCTCGGCGAGCAGGGCGCGTTGCAGGTCACCGGCGGTGCGGTTGACCTGCTCGTACTCGCGGGCGTGCCGGATGTGGGAGGCGGCGCGTTCGGCGAGCAGGGCGAGCAGTTCGGCCTCCGCACGGGCGAAGGCGACACCCTCGCGGGCGCAGACCAGGACGCCGTACTGGTCGGAGCCGCTGGTCAGGGGCGCGCACAGGGCCGGACGGGCGCGGTTGCCGACGGGACGGGACAGCCAGGGGTCCGCCCAGTGGTCGGCCGCCGGGGTGCCCGCGTCCCGGACCACCGCGGTGGCCCAGCGGGCGTCGGGCAGCAGATCGGCGTCGCCGGTGATCGACTCGTAGCCGGAGACGGTGTCGCCGACGCGCCGCATCACGGCCGCGCTCCCGCCCACCAGCCGTACCGCCGCCCGGGTCAGTTCCGTACAGGTGGTGGACTCGTCGAGGCTCGTGCCGATGCCGGCCGCGGCCGTGCGCAACGCCCGCAACGGCGCGGCGGGGCCGTCGCCCGTCGTGCGCCCGGCCTGTCCGCCCGGGACGTCGGCGGACGCGGGTCCCCGGCGGGACTGGAACCATCGCGCGACACCCGACACCCTCACAGAATCTCAAACAGCCCGGGTCCGGGCACCAGCCGACTGACTGTCACCCCTCCCGGACACGTTTCACAGGGCCGGGTGACGTCAGGCCACGCCTGGCTGCGGCGCTCCGGCCCGTACCCGCCGGCGCTGCCTCCGGGCCCGCCTGAGGACGGGCCCGGCCGGACTCAGCTCTCGTCGGCGGTCAGCCGCAGCGAGATCGAGTTGATGCAGTACCGCTGGTCGGTCGGGGTCGCATACCCCTCACCCTCGAACACGTGCCCGAGGTGCGAGCCGCAGCGCGCACAGCGCACCTCGGTGCGGACCATCCCGTGGGTACGGTCCTCGATCAGCTCGACCGCGTCGGTGTCCTTCGGGTCGTAGAAGCTCGGCCATCCGCAGTGGGACTCGAACTTCGTGCCGGAGGTGAACAGCTCGGCACCGCAGGCGCGACAGGAGTACACGCCCTTGGTCTTGGTGTCGGTGTACTCACCCCTGAAGGCCGGCTCGGTCGCCGCCTGGCGCAGCACGGCGTACTCGGCCGGCGACAGCTCCGCCCGCCACTGCTCGTCCGGCTTCTCGACGTCGTACGACATGACTCTCAGCCCCTCACTTCACCAGGCGTTCCAGGATCCTCGGGCCCAGGTCGGTCACATCGCCCGCGCCCATGGTGAGAACCAGATCACCGGGCTTCGTCATTCCCGCGACCACGGCGGGAACCTCGTCCTTGTCGTGCACGGCGGTGACGTCGGCGCCCGCGCCCCGCGCCGCCTCGATGATCAGCTCGCTGGTGACCCCGGGGATCGGGTCCTCGCGGGCCGGGTAGATGTCGAGGACGACCGAGGCGTCGGCGAGGGCCAGCGCGTCGCCCATCTCCTTGCCCAGCTCCTGGGTCCGGGAGAAGAGGTGCGGCTGGAACACCACCAGGATCCGGGCGTCCCCGCCCGCGGCGCGCATGGCCTCCAGGTCGGCGGTCATCTCGGTCGGGTGGTGGGCGTAGGAGTCGATGACCTGGACACCGGCCGCCTCGCCCTTGAGCTGGAGGCGCCGCTGCACGCCCGTGTACGCGGCGAGCGCGGGCGCCAGCTCGGCGGCCGGCACCCCGAGGGCGACGCCCGCGGCCAGCGCGGCGACGGCGTTGTGCGCGTAGTGCCGACCGGGCACGGACACCGTGAACGTCAGCTCGGCCCCGTCCATCACGACGGTGACCTCGCTCTTCAGGCCCTGCGGTACGACGGACAGCACCCGGACGTCGGCGTCCGCGGCCTCGCCGTACGTCACGGTCCGCACCTTGCCCGCCACCCGCCGGGTCAGCTCGCGCGCTCCCTCGTGGTCGGCGTTGACCACCAGCGTGCCGCCGGGCACGATCCGGCCGGCGAAGGTCTCGAAGGACTCGTAGATCTCGTCGATCGAGGCGTAGTTGGCGTGGTGGTCCAGCTCCACGTTGAGGACGATGGCGACCTCGGGCGCGTACTTGTGGAAGCTGCGGTCCGACTCGTCCGCCTCGGCGACGAAGATCTCGCCCTCCCCGTGCAGGGCGTTGGAGCCGGGGGCGTCGAGATCGCCGCCGATGGCGTACGAGGGGGTGCGGCCCAGCGCGGTCAGGGACACCGCGAGCATGGACGTGGTGGTGGTCTTGCCGTGGGTGCCGGCGACCGCGATCGGCCGCAGGCCGTCCATCAGAGCGGCGAGGGCGTCCGAGCGGTGCACCACCGGGATGCCCAGCTCGGCCGCACGGGCCAGCTCGGGGTTGTCCTTCCGGATCGCCGACGACACGACGACACAGCTGGCGTCGTCGGCCAAGTGCCCGGCCGCGTGCCCGATGTGCACGGTGACGCCGAGCGCCCGCAGCGCCTCGGCGGTCTCCGACTCCTTGGCGTCGCTCCCGGCCACCTCGGCGCCGCGCTGGGCGAGGATCTTGGCGATCCCCGACATCCCGGCGCCGCCGATCCCGATGAAGTGCGGTCGCTCCATGGCGGAAGGAAGGCCGGGTGCCATGTGTTTCTCCCAGAGACGGTGACGTGCGAAAGCGTGCCTAGCCTATGTGCTGGAGCCCGCTCGGCTTTGCAAGGGACTCTCGGCATCCCTACCTGAAGGGGCGCGGGGCTGTATCCATGTGCGGCTGCCGCCGCGCGGGCGCAACCCGCGACACATCACAGCCAACGCGAGAACAGCCGACCCAAAGGGGCGCGGGGCTGTATCCACTTGCGGCTACCGCCGCGCGGGCGCGACCGGCCACCACGCACCCGCGGCCGCACACGCACCGCACCCCCTACGGCGTCTAGGCCTTGCTGTGCGAGAACAGCTTCAGCACCGGCACCCCCACCTTGTGGCGCGCCCGCGACGCCCAGTCCCGGTGGAAGAACTCCTCCACATAGTGCGGATCGGTCAGCACGATCACCTCGTCCGCGCCCACCTCTTCCACCAGCTTCCGCAGCGCGTCCAGCGGGTGGTCCTCGACCATCCGCCCCTCCGCCGTGCTCCCCGCCGCCCGCAGGGCCGTGAGGGACACGTCCAGCGCCTGCTCGGCCGGCCCCTTCGCCGCATCCCCCTCCGGCGTCTCCCGCTCGCGCGCGGCCTCGTCGAGTTCGCCGAGTGCGATGTCGTCGATGGCCCGCAGCAGGCGGTCCGCCTGGTCGCCGCGCGGTTGGAGCAGCACGTGGAAGGCGACCTGCTCGTCCCCGTGCAAGGTGGTGACGAACTCCACGTCGGCGGACGTCAGGGCCTTCTCGATCATCAGAACGCTTGTGAACACCAGGCGCCTCTTCTCCCTAGAGGGCCGCTCGACCCTCTGTCCTCCGTGGGGCCGGCACCCCTGCGGAAACCATCCTGCCCCGTGATCGCACGGGTACTGCCGGATTCAGTTTGCCCGCCGGAAGCAAAGCGGAACGGTACATTCCGCCGATTTCAGGACCGGCGATAGCGACCGAACAGGAATCCGGCCTCTTCCAGGAGGGACACTAGTTCGAAGCGTCGGGGTACGGCGACACCGGGCCCCCCGGCGATCCGCTGCGCGTTGCCCGCCGTGAGCATCGGGGAGATCGTCAGGCACAGCTCGTCGAGGACACCGGCCGCGATGAACTGCCCGAGCAGCCGGGGGCCGCCCTCGGTGAGCAGCCGGGTGTGGCCGAGGCCGGCGAGGGCGCGGACCGCGCGGGCGGGGTCGACGCCGGCGCCGTCACCGGCGACCACCACCCGGGCGCCGGCCTCCTCGGCGGCGGCGACCCGGTCGGGGGCGGCCGCCGCGCCGGTCAGGACGAGCGTGGGCACGAGGGGCGCGGTGAACAGCGGGAGCGAGAAGTCGAGGTCGAGGCTCGCGCTGACGACGGCGACCGCGGCGACCCTGGCCTGGCCCGCCGCGGCCCGGGCCCCGGCGAACTCCGCACGCTCGCGCACCGGCCGGTACCCCTCCTGCCGTACCGTTTCCGCGCCAACGACGACGACGTCCGCGAGTCCTCGCAGGGTGCCGAAGATCCGCATGTCGGCCGCACCGGAGATGGGCTGCGACCGCCCGTCGTGCTGACCGGCCCCGTCGAGCGTGGACACCATGTTGGCCCGCAGCCAGACCTCCCGCCCGGCGGACTCGGGGTAGGCATAGGCAAGCGCCAGCTCGGCAAGCCCCCACTCCCGATCGGCAGCCCCGGAACCGGAACCACCCGCCCCACCGGAAACCGCACCGCCTCCGCCATCGAGCACCGCCCCCTCGCCCGGACCGCCGGAGACACCCGCCCCCTCGGCATCCCAGCCGGAGACACCCGCCCCGCCGCCCGACCCCGCACGCTCGGCCAGACCGCCGGAGACACCCGCCCCCTCGCCCGGACCGCCGGAGGCACCCGCCCCCTCGGCATCCCAGCCGGAGACACCCACCCCGCCGCCCGCCCCCGCACGCTCGGCCAGACCGCCGGAGACACCCGCCCCCTCGCCCAGACCGCCGGAGGCACCCGCCCCGCCGGCCGGACCGCCGGAGGCCTGGGGTGTTGTTGGTTCGGTCACAGGGAACAGGCGTCGCATGTCGTGCAGTGTGGCACGGCAACTAGCATGGGTGACCGTGTCGTCTTCTCCCGCCGCATCCGAGGTCAGCCCCATAGCCGACGCGGCCCCGCTGTCCCTGTGCGCCCGTTCGCCGCACGTCCCCGCGGACCGGCTGGTCGCCGAGATGGTGCCGCCGCCCCGTTTCGACTCGGTCCGCTTCGCCACCTACATCCCGGACCCGAACCAGCCGAGCCAGACCGAGGCCGTACGGGTTCTGGAAGAGTTCGCCGGCGGTCTCGGCGGAGCGCACGCGGTGGCCGGCGGCAGGCGCGGCTTCTTCGGCTTCGGGAGGAGCAGGGCAGCCAAGGTGCCCGCCGGGCCCCGCGGGGTCTATCTCGACGGCGGGTACGGCGTCGGCAAGACCCATCTGCTCGCCTCGCTCTGGCACGCCACCCCTGCCGAGCCCGCGCTGAAGGCGTTCGGCACCTTCGTGGAGCTGACCAACCTGGTCGGCGCCCTCGGCTTCCAGCAGACCGTGCAGACCCTCTCCGGCCACCGCCTGCTGTGCATCGACGAGTTCGAACTGGACGACCCCGGCGACACCGTCCTGGTGTCGACGCTGCTGGGCCGGCTCGTGGACGCCGGTGTCGCGCTCGCCGCCACCTCCAACACCCTGCCCGGCAAGCTCGGCGAGGGCCGGTTCGCGGCCGCCGACTTCCTGCGCGAGATCCAGGGCCTGTCGGCCCACTTCCGCGCCCTGCGCATCGACGGCGAGGACTACCGCCACCGCGGCCTGCCCGAGGCGCCGGCGCCGTACTCCGACGAACAGGTGACGAAGGCGGCGTACGCCACCCCGGGCGCCTCGCTCGACGACTTCCCGCACCTCCTGGACCACCTGGCCAAGGTGCACCCCAGCCGGTACGGCGCGCTGACCGACGGCCTGAGCGCCGTCTGCCTGACGGACGTACAGCCGGTGCCGGACCAGTCGACCGCGCTGCGGCTCGTGGTCCTCGCGGACCGGCTCTACGACCGCGAGGTCCCGGTCCTGGCCTCCGGGATGCCCTTCGACCAGCTGTTCAGCGAGGAGATGCTGAACGGCGGCTACCGGAAGAAGTACTTCCGCGCGATATCCCGGCTCACCGCCCTGGCCAGGGACGCCAAGGAGCTGGTGGCCGCCGGCTAGGCCGGATCAGGCCACACCACCGGCACTTTTCACGCTCTCTTCGGCTCGCAACACCGAGTTAACCCTGCAAACAACTTTGCAGGGTTAACGTGTTTCTTGACCAGCCATTGACCTGTGCTTGGTGCACACGAGAGGCGTGAACTGCCGCGAGGGGGGCTCATGTTCCGAGGTACGACGGCCCGGACCGTGCTCTGGCTCCTGGCCGCCGCCCTGCTCGCCGTCCAGTTCTTCGCGCCTACGGCAACCTTCGCAGCCGCGCACACCCTCAGTCATGTCGAGGCCAAAGCCCAGTCCGGCCCGCACCCCTCGGCGAAGGTCGTGCGCGACGGCTCGCACACCCTCCGCGACCACGGTCGCTGCGGCGAGCCCCCCAGCCCGCCGCAGACCGCCGACCGCCATCGCAGCGCCACCGCCGGCTGGGCGGACGACCGTCCGTCCACCGCGCGCCACACCGAGGCCATACGCACCTCGGTGCCTCCCACAGCCAGGCACCACCGCACGTCAAGAGCGTCGAGAGCCCACTCACCGGCCACGCTTCAGGTCTTCCGCTGCTGACGGGACGGGCTCTGCCCCGGGCTTTCCATGCCCTTCATCCCCCCACAAACGTCGTGCTAGCCCGACGCGCCGCTGTAGCGCGCCAGGAGGAATCCACACACCATGCAGCCCCTCATCGACAACGCCCGTACGTTCGGACAGCGCCCTGAGGAGTTCGCCAGGCTCGCCGAAGGCCAGTCCCCGCAGGTGCTCTTCATCACCTGCTCCGATTCCCGGGTCGTCCCGGCCCTGATCACCGGCGCCCGCCCGGGCGAGCTCTTCGAGCTGCGCACCGCGGGCAACATCGTCCCGCCGTACGCCTCGGTCCACCCCACCAGCGAGGCGGCCACCATCGAGTACGCCGTGGAGGTGCTCGGCGTCCGCGACATCGTCGTCTGCGGGCACTCGCACTGCGGTGCCGTCGGGGCTCTGGTGCGCGGCGACGACCTGACCGCCGTACCCGCCGTCCGGGACTGGCTGGCGAGTGCCGAGCCACGCCCGACCGGGGCGGTCGAGGATCCGGCCGTGGCCGAGGGCGTGCAGAGCCATGTGCTCGCCCAGCTGCTGCGGCTGCGCTCGTACCCGTTCATCGACAGGAAGCTGGCGGAGGGCGGACTGACCCTGCGCGGCTGGTACTACGAGGTCCACACCGGTGCCGTGCGCGAACACCGCGCCGAGACCGACGCGTTCGAGACCCTGTGAGCGTCGCGATGACCAAGTTCCCCCACATCAAGTTCCCTTACATACGGCAGGACTTCGCCGCCTCCCTCGTCGTCTTCCTGGTCGCGCTCCCGCTGTGCGTGGGCGTGGCCGTCGCCTCCGGTGTCCCGGCCGAACTCGGCCTGGTCACCGGCATCGTGGGCGGTCTCGTCACCGGGATGCTGCGGGGCAGCAGCCTTCAGGTGTCGGGGCCGGCCGCCGGCCTGACCGTGCTCGTCTTCGAGGCGGTGCGGGAGTTCGGGCTGCCGCTGCTCGGGGTGATCGTGCTGGCCACCGGCGTCCTGCAGATCACCATGGGCGTCCTGAAGCTGGGGCGCTGGTTCCGGGCCATCTCGGTCTCGGTCGTCGAGGGCATGCTGGCCGGAATCGGCCTGGTGCTGATCGCCGGCCAGCTGTACCCGGCGCTCGCCGCCAAGGCCCCCGAGTCGGGCCCCGGCAAGATCGCCGGACTGCCCGGCGCGTTTCTGGACGCCCTCGGGGACGGCGGGGCGCTGGCCTCGCTCGCCCTCGGCGCGGGCACGATCGCGGTCCTGACGCTGTGGAAGTACGCGCCGGCGAAGGTGCGGACGGTCCCCGGACCGCTGGCCGCCGTCGGCCTCGCCACCCTGGCCGCGTTCTTCCTGGGCCTTCCGGTGGCCACCGTCGAGGTGCACGGGCTGCTGGGTTCCGTCCAGCCGCCGCCGCTGAGCGCCTTCGGCGAGCTGGCGAGCGTCGGACTGATCGGCACGATCGTCGCGTTCACGCTGATCGCGTCCGCCGAGTCGCTGTTCAGCGCGGCGGCCGTGGACCGGCTGCACGACGGGCCGCGCACCAGGTACAACCAGGAGCTGATCGCCCAGGGCGCGGGCAACGCGCTCTGCGGGGTGCTCGGCGCGCTGCCGATGACCGCGGTGATCGTGCGCAGCGCGGCCAACGTCCAGGCGGGCGCCCGCACCAAGGCGTCCCGGGTGCTGCACGGCGTCTGGCTGCTGCTGTTCGCGGCCCTGCTGCCGGGAGTGCTGAGCTACATACCGATCCCGGCGCTCGCCGGAATCCTGGTCTACTCGGGCGCCAAGCTGATCCCGGTGCGCGCGCTGGCCGTGCTGTGGCGCGAGCACCGGGGCGAGGCGCTCATCCTCGTCGTCACGGCGGTGTCCATCGTCGCGGTGAGCATGTTCGAGGGCGTCCTGATCGGGCTCGCCCTGTCGATCGTCAAGACGGCCTGGGAGGCCTCGCACCTCAAACTGGAGGTCGTCGACAAGGGCTCGGGGCCGGTCGACGCCTACCTGTCGGGCAACGCGACCTTCCTGCGGCTGCCGAAGATCCTCGACAGTCTGGAGGCGCTGCCCCAGGACCGCCCGATCCGGGTGGACCTCTCCGGGCTGCACCACCTCGATCACGCCTGCCGGACCGCGCTGGAGAGCTGGGCCGAGCGGCACAGCGACGCGGGCACCGAGCCGGTGAAGGTCACGGCCGTCTGAACCGGCGGCCGCCCCGGGCCGGGATGCCGACGCCCCTCGGCATCCCGGCCCGGACCTGCTCCCCGGCGGCCATGGCCCCGACCCTCCCGCCGGGCATATCGTTACAGCAACAGACATACCGGACCTCTTTACCTGGAGGTCGTGATGGTTCAGGAGCTGCTGGTCGCGGTGGTGGCCGCGCTGTGCTTCGGCGCGCTCTACCTGGCCGCCGGCGCACGGGTCGTCAAGCAGTACGAGCAGGGCGTGCTGTTCCGGCTCGGCCGGGTCACGGGTGACGTACGGACACCCGGCTTCAATCTGGTGATCCCGTTCGTGGACCGGCTGTACAAGGTCAACCTGCAGATCGTCACGCTGCCGGTCCCCGCCCAGGAGGGCATCACCCGCGACAACGTGACCGTGCGCGTGGACGCGGTCGTCTACTTCCGGGTGGTCGACTCGGTGAGCGCGCTGGTCAAGGTCGAGGACTACAAGTTCGCCGTCTCGCAGATGGCCCAGACCTCGCTGCGTTCCATCATCGGCAAGAGCGACCTCGACGACCTGCTCTCCAACCGCGAGCAGCTCAACCAGGGCCTGGAGCTGATGATCGACAGCCCGGCCGTGGGCTGGGGCGTGCAGGTGGACCGGGTAGAGATCAAGGACGTGTCCCTGCCGGACACGATGAAGCGCTCGATGGCCCGCCAGGCCGAGGCCGACCGGGAGCGCCGGGCCCGGATCATCAACGCCGACGCCGAGCTCCAGGCCTCGAAAAAGCTGGCGGAGGCGGCCCAGCAGATGGCGGCCACCCCGTCGGCCCTGCAACTGCGACTGCTGCAGACGATCGTGGCGGTGGCCGCCGAGAAGAACTCCACCCTGGTCCTGCCGTTCCCGGTGGAGCTGCTGCGGTTCCTGGAGCGGGCGGGTCCGCAGCCGCCGGGGCCGAACGGCGGCGCCCCGGCCGGCATCGCCGAGAGCACCCTGCGGACAGGGCCGCCGCCCGGGTGACCCGGCGCGGTACCGTCCGCCGCGCCACCCTGAAAAATCGGACATTCCGACCTACATTCGTACGGTGATCCGACTAGCACGCCGTCTTACCGGTACGACCGCTGTCTGCGTCGCCCTGGGCGCCGCGCTCGCCGCCTGTGGCACCACCGAGGCACCCCACGCCGGCCCCCCGGCTCCCGCCAGGGCCTCCTCGTCCGCTACCCCGCCGCCCACGCTCACCCCCGGCCCCGGCGGTGCGGCACCCGTCTTCATGAACGGTCCGCGCACCCTGGGCAAGACCGTCGCCCTCACCTTCGACGCCGACATGACCGCCGACCAGGGGCCGCGCGCGGCCGCGGGCGAGCACTTCGACAACCCGGCGCTGATCGCGACCCTGCGCAGGCTGAAGGTGCCGGCCACGATCTTCATGACCGGCCGCTGGGCCGACGAGTACCCGGCCCAGGCCCGCTCCCTCGGCCGCGACCCGCAGTTCGAGGTCGCCAACCACTCCTACAGCCACTACGCCTTCACCGGCGACTGCTACGGCCTGCCGACCGTCTCCGCCGCGAACATGAAGTCGGACGTGGAGCGCGCCTACGCCGCGCTGCTGCGCGCCGGGGTACCGCACCCGATGCCGTACTTCCGGTTCCCCGGCGGCTGTTACGACGGGCAGGCGCTGCGCGCGGTCGGCGCGCTCGGGGTCACCGCGGTGCAGTGGGACGTGGTGAGCGGGGACGCGTTCGCGACGGACGCCGACGCGGTGACCAAGCAGGTGCTGGACGGGGTGAAGCCCGGTTCCGTGGTCGTCATGCACTGCACCCGCAGCGCCGCCCCGACCACCGAGCAGGTCGTCAGGAGCGTCGTACCGGAGCTGCGCAAGCGGGGCTTCCGGTTCGTGAAGGTGTCCGAGCTGATCGGGGAGACACCCGGTCACCGGTGACCGTCCTACGCTGGAGGTATGAGCGACGAGGGCTACTGCACGATCACCGGGGACGCGAAGCCGCCGACGGCGGACGGTCCGCCGTACGCGGAGTGCGTGCTGTGCCGGGAGCCGACGGAGTACCCGGAGTCGTACAAGGGGATCACCATGTGTCCCCGGTGCGAGTGGCAGGAGGCGCAGCGGACCGCCTGTTCAGGTTGAGCGGCGGCCGTTGAGGGCGCAGGCCAGGGAGAAGGCCGCGGTGGTGAGCAGGGCCGCCGCGGCCACCGGCAGCGGGGAGACCGGGATCCGGCCGGACTCCGAACCGGTGACCAGGCCGCTGACGGCCGCGTGCGCCGGGGAGCCCGCGACCACCATCGAGAGCAGCGCGGCCAGCAGCATCGCGGGCACCGCCCGGCCCGGCGAGCGCAGCAGCGGCCGGTTGGTGAGCGCGCCGACCGCGGTGCCGAGGAGAGCGCAGGCGAGAGTCGCGAGGAGACCGGCGGCACCGGCCCGCAGGGGTGGTACGGGGAGCCGGTGGTCGTTGGTGGCGTGCCGGCTGATCACCGTCACGACGAGGGTGGCCGCGGCGCCGAGCAGCGCGGCGGCGAAAAGTGCGGTGAGCAGGGCTGCCAGATGGGCCCTGGCCGGGCCGCGCGCCGCGGTGACACAGGCGCGGGCGGCCGGCGGTTCGCCGGTGACACAGATCCGTACCAGCCAGGCGGCCACCGGCAGCAGCGCGGCGGCCGTGTAGCCGAGCGAGTCCAGCACCGGCTGACCGCTCTGCACGCCCACGCCCAGGAACGCGGCGTACAGGATCACCGGGGGCAGCCAGCGCTGGGAGCGCAGGAGGAGAGCGGTCTGGTAGCGGAGGAGTGCGGTCATGGGCGGTCTTTCTCGTCCGGCGGGACGTCCGGGGGACTGACGGAGACCACGTGCCAGGGCGGGTGGGCCGTGAGGAGGGCACGCAGCACCACGTCCGAGTGGGACGCGGGAACCGTAAGACGGTAGGTGCCGGGGGCCGGTTCCTCGGCCGAGGCCGCCGTGCGGGTCGCGTCGGCGGGCAGCCGGCCGCCGGCCGGGCCCCGGACGGTGACGGCGGTGAGCGGGCCGACCGGTGAAGCCGCCTGGTCGGTACGGGGTCTGAGGGTGCCGTCGACGACCTGGTGGATCGCGTCGGGCACGCCCGCGAGGCGCCGGGGATCGTGATCGACGAACACGACGGCGCCCCCGGCGGCGGTGCGCTCGGCCACGGCCCGCTCCAGTTCGGCGCGGGCCTCGGCGTCGAGGCCGGTCCAGGCCTCGTCGAGGACGAGGAGTTCGGGGTCGGCGAGCAGTGCCTGGGCGACCGCGACCTTCTGGCTGGTGCCCTTGGAGAGCTGGGCCATGGGGGTGGTCGCGTAGGCCGCGGCGCCGAACCGCTCCAGCCAGGTCGCTGCGCCTGCGGCGGCCGACCGGCGGGAGAGGCCGTGGACGGTGCCGAGATGGGTGAGGTAGCCGGAGGGGGTGAAGGGGAGGGCCGAGGGGAAGCGCTCGGGCACGTACGCGGTGCGGGGGCGGCCGGTGATGCGGCCCTCGGTGGGGGCGTCAATGCCGGCGACGAGGCGGAGCAGGGTGGACTTGCCGGTGCCGTTCGCTCCCTCCACGCGGGTGAGGGTGCCGGGGGTGATGGTGAGGTCGACGCCTCGTAACACCCAGGGGCCGCGTATGCCGTAGCGGCGGCCTACGCGGGCCAGTTCAAGATCACGGTGCATGAGGACATTGTCGTGCGGGAAGGGGGCGGGTGGTGCGCATCGCTGCGGGGTGCGGGTCGTATGCGGCTGGTCGCGCCCACGCGGCGGAGCCGCAAATCGGGCACGGCCCCGCGCCCCTTAGGGTGATGGGGTGAGCGTTGATTCCATGTCACCCGGCGACAGCCCGTTCAAAACAGAACCCACTGCACGTGACGAAGCACCTCAGTTCGTGCTGCCCCTGGTCGTACGGATAGAGAAGTCGGTGCCTCCTGCCCTCACCGACGCTCTCGAAACGGCCGCTCGGGCTGTCCTGACCATCCTCAGTGACCCTCGGGCCCTCGGGGACGGGGAGTGGGCTCAGGCCGTTCGGGACTGGGAGGACGCGCGGATCCGGAAGGTGGTGCGGCGGGCGCGGGGGGCCGAGTGGCGGCGGGCCGGGGAGTTGCCCGGGATCACTCTCACGGGGAAGTCCGCCGAGGTACGGGTGTTTCCGCCGGTTCCCCTGGACGGGTGGCCCAAGGAGCTGGCGAAGTTGCAGGTGTCCGGGACCGAGCTGGACGATCCGGAGCCGCCCGTGGGTGCCGACCGGACCGCGCCCGTGCTGTGGCTGAACCCGGAGTTGGAGATGTCGGCGGGCAAGGCGATGGCACAGGCCGGGCACGGAGCCCAACTGGCGTGGTGGGCGCTATCGGAGGAGGAGCGGGACGCCTGGCGCGACGCCGGGTTCCCGCTCGCCGTGCGGACCGCCGATCCGGCCGAGTGGCGTGAACTTACGGACAGCGGGCTGCCGTTGGTGCGGGACGCCGGGTTCACCGAGATCGCGCCGGGCAGCTGCACGGTGGTCGCGGACCATCCCGCGCTCCGGGGATAGCACGCGGTCAGACGGTGTCGGTGCCCCGGTAGGCGTACATGTCGGCAAGGAACTTGCGGCGCAGGGCGGGGACCTTGCCGGTCACGCTGAAGAAGCTGCGGGTGGCGAAGAGGGCGAGGCGGCCGGTGACGGGCCGGTAGAGCGGGTCGTCGCCGCTGGTGCCGTTGTTGTCGAGGGACTCGGCGACGCGGGTGAAGCCGTAGGGGATCATGTCCGCCTCGTAGTCGCCGATCGCGGTGAGCAGCGGCTTGTCGCCGCGGGCGGCGGCGGCCAGTTCCCGGCAGAGCAGCGAGGCGTCGCGCAGCGCGGTGTTGGCGCCGACGCCCTGGCCCGGGGTCATGGTGTGGATGGCGTCGCCGAGCAGGGTGACGGTGGTCGTGGGCCAGGGGTCGACGGGGACCGAGGTGGCGATCCTGAGCGGGAACGCCGCCGCCGGGTCGGACAGTTCGAAGATCCTGCGCAGGTCCGGGTGCCAGTTGCGGGTCACCCGCAGGACCGTGTCGACGAGCTGCTTGCCGCGCTGCCGGGCGGTGTCCTCGGGGAAGTGGTCGTGGGAGCTCCACACGGACAGGTTGATGTAGTCGTGGGTGTTGTCGAACCGCAGGCCCGACCAGCTGGCCGGCAGCGCCTTGTCGGCGGGGTTCTTGGGCCGGCCCTCGGCGTCCCACTTGAATTCCATGACGTGCAGCATGCCGATGAGGCCCTTGGTGCCGAAGATCAGGGAGAGTCCGTTGAGCACCTCGTCCGACAGCAGTGCGCGGGTCTCGGGCGTGAGTGCGGTCCTAGGGCCTGTCTGACAATTCCCGTCGTCGCCCGGAGGGCGGCCTCGCGGCGTCAGGTGCGTGCTCTCGGCGTGCCGGGCGTAGGCCCTCGTACTGGACGTACTTGGGTCTGCGCCCGGTGCGGCGAGAGTGCGTGCATGGCGTCGCGAGGCAGACGGGAATTGTCAGACAGGCCCTAGTGGCCACGGCCGTGATCCCGGTGTCCTTGATCTCCGCGTGCGGGAGGTACTGGCGGCGTACGGCGGAGCGGGTGCCGTCGGCGGCGACCAGGACGTCACCGGTCGCGGTGGTGCCGTCGGCGAAGTGGGCGGTGACCCTGCCGTCCGGGTGCTGCTCGTAGCGGGTGAACTCCTTGCCGTAGTGCACGACGTCGTCCATGCCGGTGAACAGCACCTGGCGCAGGGTCGAGCGGGACACGGAGCGTTCGCTGTGCACCGCGTCTGCCGCCTCGGGCAGCTCGATCGTGGCGGTGGTGCGGTTCGACTGGGTGAGCACGTTGAAGTACCGGGGGTCCCGGGCGCAGGTGTCGACGAACGTGGTGAAGAGCCCGGGCGGCAGGCACTCGTGCAGGGCGCGGCTGCCGGTGGGGTCGATGCCGACCCGGTAGCCGTACAGGCCGTCGCTCCGGGAGCCGTAGCGCTCGTACACCGCGACGGAGACGCCGGCCTTCTTCAGACCGTGCGCCAGGCACATCCCGCCGGTACCGCCGCCTATGACCAAGACGTGCATGACGATCACTTTCCTCGATGTTCATGTATCTCGATTTTCGAGACAGGTCAGATTGAACATAGAGATACTCGATTGTCAAACCATCGGCTCCGACCAGGGGTCTTTTACCTTTCCTTGAAGACTTTGCCGTTTGTTTGAACACCGCTGCCGCTCCGCCCGTACGTCCTGGCACTGAACCAGCGACACGGGGAGGCATCCCTTGCGGCGTTTCAACGGAACGGCCCTGATCATGGCGGCCCTCGCCACCACGCTCGGCGCGCTCGCCTACCCCGTGTGGTCGTACGCCGACCGCTCCGGCACCGGGCAGGCGAACGTGGCGGCGGGCACCGTGGCGACTCAGTGGGGTCCGCTGACCGCCGCCGACCGGGACCTGATCGTGCGGGTCCGGCTGGCCGGACTGTGGGAGCTGCCGGCCGGCCAGCAGGCGATCCAGCGGGCGCCGAGCGCGGCGATCAAGGAGGCGGGAGACCACCTGATCGTGGGCCACACCGACCTGGACAAGCGGGTCCGGATCATCGCGGCGCAGCTGGGCGTCGAACTGCCCAACGTGCCGAACGAGCAGCAGCAGGGCTGGCTCGACGAGATGTCCGCGGCGACCGGCTCGGAGTACGAGTACAAGTTCGTGAACCTGCTGCGGGCCGCGCACGGCAAGATCTTCCCGGCGATCGGCACGGTGCGGAACACCACCCGCAACACCCTGGTACGGCAGCTGGCCTCGGACGCCAACCAGACCGTGCTCGACCACATCACGATCCTGGAGAAGACCGGCAAGGTCGACTTCGACGCCATCGCCAACGAGATCGCCAACGCGACCACGGCGAGCCCGACGGGTCCGGCCGCCCCGGTCCCCGGACAGGTGGTGCCCTCCGCGCCGGCCGCGCAGGCCAGCGGCAACGTGCGGACCACGTCCAAGCCCTCCCCCGGCGCGCCGGGCACGGTGAACACCGCACGCCCGGACCCGACGGACTCGCTCGGCCTGCTCGGCCAGTAGCCGGAGAGCTCCCCGGAGCGCGACCCCGAACCTCAAATGTTGCTCTGAAGCGGCAGGCAACGCGGTTCGCGGGCGCGCTCCGGGGCCATACCCCCCTCACTCGAAGCAGCAGGGGGGACGGCCATGGCCTTGGACCGGCTGGGAACGGGCATCGGCTGGCGGCCGGAGATCGCGGACGCCGTGGAGCGCATGCCGGGCATCGACTGGGTCGAGGTCGTGGCCGAGAACACCTGCCCGGGTCACCTCCCCGAGTCGCTGCGGCGGCTGCGCGAGCGCGGGGTGACGGTCGTACCGCACGGCGTCTCACTGGGTCTCGGCGGCGCGGACCGGCCGGACGAGGACCGGCTGGCCGCACTCGCCGAGCGGGTGGCGGCGCTGGGCTCGCCGCTGGTCACCGAGCACATCGCGTTCGTCCGCGCGGGCGGCCCGCGCACGGTGTCGCCCGTCCTGGAGGCGGGCCATCTGCTCCCCGTCCCCCGCACCCGGGACGCCCTCGACGTGCTCTGCGAGAACGTCCGGATCGCCCAGGCCGCACTGCCCGTGCCGCTCGCCGTCGAGAACATCGCCGCGCTCATCTCGTGGCCGGGCGAGGAGATGACCGAGGGGCAGTTCCTGTACGACCTCGTGGACCGTACCGGGGTACGGCTGCTGATCGACGTGGCGAACCTGCACACCAACCACGTCAACCGGGGCGAGGACCCGGCCAAGGCGCTCGCCGAACTCCCCGTCGAGGCCATCGCCTACGTCCATGTCGCGGGCGGCTTCGAGCGGGACGGCGTCTGGCACGACAGCCACGCCCATCCGGTGCCCCCGGCCGTGCTGGACATCCTGACCGGCCTCGCGTCCCGGGTGGCGCCGCCGGGTGTGCTGCTGGAGCGGGACGAGAACTTCCCGGAACCGGCCGAGCTGGAGCGGGAGCTGACGGCGATCCGGGCGGCCGTGGCGGCGGGGGGTGCGGTGGCCGCCGGCGAGCGCTGGGAGTCCTCGCCGGCGGCGACCGCGCCGGAGGTGTCCGACGTCACCCGGCAGCGGGTCGGGCTCGCGCAGGCCGCGGTGCTGTCGTCGCTGGTCGCGGGGACGCCGGTGCCGGAGGGGTTCGACCGGGTGCGGATGGGGGTGCAGGCACGGGCGCTGGCGGCGAAGCGGGCGGACGTGGTGGCGAAGGTGGCGCCGGAGCTGCCGGAGATCCTCGGGGCGGGTTACCGGGCGGCGTTCCTGGCGTATGCGCAGGAGCGGCCGATGACGGGGGGCTACCGGCGGGACGCGCTGGAGTTCGCGGGGGAGCTGCTGCGGGCGGGGCGGCTGGGCGACCAGGGGTCCTGTCGGCGGCTGGAGGAGTGGTGGCTGGAGCGGGCGGGACCGGCACCTCGGCGGTCGCTTGCGCGGAGGGTGCTGCTGCGGCGCGGGTAGTGGCCGGGGGGGGGTGGGGACGCTCACCGGCGCTGGCCGGGTGCCGCCCGCGCCCACCCGTGCCGCCCTGGGGGCACCTCCCAGGCCCTTGAGGCACTGGGGGAGGCACGACTGCCCGCGGCTGGATGAGACACGGCTGGGCAGCGCGCCCCAAAGGGGCGTGGGGAACTGCGCGACCAGCCCCCACCGGCCCGCAGCCGACCGACCGCCCGGCACCCCTACGGCAACCCCTCGGTAATATGCCAATCCCGCGCGGCGAAGCCCCACCGTGCGGTGCAGGAGGCATCATGCGCGCGCGACCCCGACCCCCCGTCCAGGGACGAGGCATATTCAGCGGTACCTGGCTGATCATCGTCTGTCTCACGGCGACCCTCGCCGCCCTGGTGTTTCCGATCTGGTCGTACGCCGACCGCTCGGACCCGACCGGCTCGGTGAACGTGCTCAGCGCCCAGACCGTGTCGACGGCGTACGGCCCGCTGTCCGCGCAGGACCGGGACTTCATCGTCAAGGTCCGGCTCGCCGGGCTCTGGGAGCTGCCGGCCGGGGAGATGGCGGAGGAGAAGGGCACCACGGCGGCCGTACGGACGGCCGGGCAGCACCTCGTCGACGGGCACACCTCCCTCGACGCCCACGTCCGCACCGTCGCCACCCAGCTCGGCGTGCCGATCCCGAACGGGCCGAACGCCCAGCAGCAGCAGTGGCTCGCCACGCTGAGCGCCGCGCAGGGGCAGGACTTCGACCGGGAGTTCGCGAACATCGTGCGGCTGGCCCACGGCCGGGTCTTCTCCGTGGTCGCCCAGGTCCGCGCCGCCACCCAGAACACGCTGGTCCGCGACCTCGCCGACGACGCCAACACCACCGTCCTGGACCACATCAAGGTCCTGGAGGCGACCGGCTACGTCGACTTCGCCACACTGGCGCAGCAGTTGGCCGCCACCCCCTCCCCCGTGGCCTCGCCGCCCGTCGTCGCCCCCGCCGACGCGACCCCGGTCGGGGCGGCGCCGGCACCCGCGGCGTCGCCGTCCTCGACGTACACGCTGCCGCCCGCCACCGCCAGTCCGGAGCCGACGTCCCAGAACCCCTGACCTGCACGGGAAGCGGAACGTCACATACCGACAACACTCGGTCCGGAATGTGAACAGGGCATGGCGGTGGCCAGGCCGCTGGCATAGAAACGTGTCATGTTCTGGGTCCTTCTCCTGCTCCTGGCCTGGGCCGTCGCCGGCACCGCCTGCACCCGGTTGTGCCTGGCCGCCGTACGGACGGCGGTCGTCGACGCGGACGCGGGCCGGGGACACGATCTGACGCTGTACGAGGCCGCGTTCCTGTCCGGCGGGCCCGCGCGGGTCGCGGATCTGACGCTGGTGTCCATGGCCCGGCAACGGCGGCTGCTGCTCGCCCACACCGGCTGGGCGACCGTTGTGGACCCGCGGGGGCGGGACGAGATGGAGCGGTCGGTGATAGGGGCCATCGGGCCCGAGGGGCAGTCGCGGATAGCGCCGGTGCGCTCGGCGGCGGCCGACACGGACGCCGTGCGAAGTCTCGGCGAGGATCTGGTGCGGGCGGGGCTCGCGGTGCCCGACGCGGCGGCGCGGACCACGGTCGCGTCCGGCGTCCGGCAGGTCCGGGCCGCCGCACTGGCGGTCCTCGGGCTCGGCGTGGCCGCGCTCACGCTGCCCGCTCCGACCGAGATGCCACGCGACCTGGTCGCCGTCTGGTTCGCGCTGCCCCTCACCCTCACGCTGAGCTGCCTGGCCATCGCCCGGGTCGAGGTGCACCCGTACTCGCGGTGGGCCTCCCCCGCCGGGCAGCGGCTGCTCGGCGTGCTGCACCGGCGGGTGAACCGCACGGCCGACGACCACTCGCTGCTGACCTCCGTCGCGGTACGCGGCATCCGCGCGATCGGCGAGCCGGAGCTGCGTGCGGCCTTCGCACACCGGGACCAGCTTCCGCGGGAGTGAGCGGGGGCGCTCAGGGGGTGTCCGGCGGATCATGCCGGCGACGCGGGCTCTGGCACGCACTCCCCCACTGCCTCAAAGGCGTGGGGGGACCCCCAGCCGCATTGTCGTCACTCGACGACGTCCCCCAGCCTTCGGCCGGGAGGTGCCCCCACCGCGTCGCCCGCCGCGGCAGCGGCTGATCGTCAACGCCTCCTCCGCCTTGCAGCTGCACGCACCAGACCCCGCTCCAGGTCGGCATCAACGCACCGTTGCTTCCCGCCAACCTGATCCGCCGGACACCCCCTGGGGGGATTGACGCCGACACCGCCCCGTGGTGCTTGCCTTCGCCGTCAACCGGTCGAAATATCCCTTTTATTGCTGCCGTGCAGTCGCCGCGGTGCCTTGCCGCCACGCCACCGCAGCCGTGCACCGAAGGGATACGCCATTGAGAGCCCCCGCCCTGTACTCGGCCGCCGGGTCCCTGATCCTGACCACCCTGGCCGCCGCCCCGGCCGGGAGCGCCCCCCGCGTCCCGGACTCGGCGTCGGCCGAACTGCGCGGTACCGCCGTGGCCGCCGCGCGAGCACGCGCGGAGGGCATCGACTTCGGCCGGTGCGCCGCCGACCTGGAGGCGCCGGACACCTTCCGGTGCGGCACGGTGAGCGTCCCGCTGGACTACGCGCACCCGGACGGCAAGCAGATCAAACTGACCGTCAGCCGGGTGCCGGCCACCCACAAGGACCCGCACAACAGCAAGCGCAAGGTGCCCCGGCAGGGCGTCCTGGTCTACAACCCGGGCGGCCCCGGCGCCTCCGGCATGCTCTTCCCGATGATCGGCGTACTGCCCGAGTGGAAGCGCATCGCCGCCGCCTACGACCTGGTCGGCTACGCCCCGCGCGGCGTCGACCGCTCCGCCCCGCTGTCCTGCGTCGACCCCAAGCACTTCTTCAAGGCGCCGTCGCAGTCGCCGACGCATCCCTCCGAGTCGTACAAGAAGGCCCGGATCAAGGAGGCGAAGGCCTACGCGAAGGGCTGCCTCAAGCGCTCCGGGAGCAGGCTGCGCCACTACACCTCGCTCAACAACGCCCGGGACCTGGACGTGCTGCGCGCGGCGCTCGGCGAGGACCGGCTGACCTTCATGGGCGCCTCGTACGGAACCTACTTCGGCGCGCTGTACGCGACCCTGTTCCCCTCGCACGTACGGCGGATGGTGCTGGACTCGGCGGTGAACCCGGACCCGGAGCGGATCTGGTACCGGGACAACCTGGAGCAGTCGGCCGCGTTCGAGGGCCGGTGGGCGGACTTCCGGGACTGGATCGCCAAGCACGACGACGTGTACCGGCTCGGCGACACGGCCGCGAAGGTGCAGGCGAGCTACGACAGGGCGAGCCGGCGGCTGGCCAAGAAGGCGGCCGGCGGGAAGGTCGGGCCGGGGCAGTTGCAGGGCGCGTTCCTGTCGGCCGGGTACTACGACGACTACTGGCCGAGCCGGGCGGAGGCGCTGTCGAAGTTCCTGAAGGGGGACGCCAAGCCCCTGGTCCGGCTGGCGGCGCCGGTGACGGAGACGGCCGCCGAGGCGGAGAACGGCAACGCGGTCTACACGGCCGTCGAGTGCAACGACGCCCCCTGGCCGAGGGACTTCGCCACCTGGGACCGGGACAACACCCGGCTCGCCCGTGTGGCGCCCTTCGAGACCTGGGACAACGCCTTCATGAACCTGCCGTGCGCCTACTGGCCGGTGCCCCGGCAGAAGGCCCTCGACGTGCGCACGGGCCCCGGTGAGCTGCCGCCGACGCTCATCCTCCAGGCCGAGCGGGACGCGGCCACGCCGTACACGGGCGCGCTGGAGATGAACCGGCGGCTGGCCGACTCGGTGCTGGTGACCGAGCGGGACGCGGGCACGCACGGCATCGGCGGCGGCCCCAACAAGTGCGTGAACGGCTATCTGGAGGCCTACCTGCTGGAGGGCAGGCTCCCGGCTCGGCGCGCCTCCTGTGCGGGGCACCCCGAGCCGAGGCCGGCGGCCGACCATGCCCGGCGGAAGAACCTGCGGGACTCCCTGAAGGGCAAGGCCGGCCAGCGCTGACGAACGGTCAGGCGAGGCCCGCGACCAGCTCCGCGATGTCCTTGCGGCAGCCCGTGCCGCATCTTCCGGGGGACACTGCTCCCGACTGCCGCTGCGCGGCGGGCCCGACCCCCGGCCGGCCGATGAGCCGCTGGCTGTCAGGCGAGCCCTGCGATCAGATCGGCCACCGACTTACGGCGCCCGGTGTAGAACGGGACCTCCTCGCGGACGTGCATCCGGGCCTCGGAGGCGCGCAGGTGGCGCATGAGGTCGACGATGCGGTACAGCTCGTCGGCCTCGAAGGCCAGCACCCACTCGTAGTCGCCGAGCGAGAACGAGGCGACCGTGTTGGCCCGCACGTCCGGGAAGCCGCGGGCCATCTTGCCGTGGTCGGCGAGCATCCGGCGGCGGTCCTCGTCGGGCAGCAGGTACCACTCGTACGACCGCACGAACGGGTACACGCTCACGTAGTTGCGCGGGGTCTCGTCGGCGAGGAAGGCCGGGATGTGCGAGCGGTTGAACTCGGCGGGGCGGTGCAGCGCCATGTTCGACCAGACCGGCGTGAGGGCGCGGCCCAGCTTCGTGCGGCGGAAGAGGTTGTACGCCTCCTGGAGCTGGTCGCTGGTCTCCGCGTGCCACCAGATCATCAGGTCGGCGTCGGCGCGCAGTCCGGAGACGTCGTAGGTGCCGCGGACGGTCACGTCCTTGGCGGCGAGCTGGTCGAACAGCTCCTGGACCTCGTCGGCGTAGCCCGCGCGGTCCTCGGGCAGCACGTCCTTCAGCTTGAAGACCGACCACAGGGTGTAACGGATGACCTCGTTGAGGTCCTTGGCCAGCTTGCCCTTGTTCGGGATCCTGCCGGACTCGGTGGTGGGGGCGTCGTCACTCATGGTCCCTATTCTCCCGCTCCGCCGTGCAGGCTCTGCACCGGGTTGGCCGTCAGCTCTTCGACGGCGCCCAGGTCGCCCGCCAGCTGGTCCACCGCCGCGTACGCGCTCGCGATGCAGGCGGGGATGCCCACCCCGTCGTACTGCGCCCCGCACACCGCGAGACCCGGCAGCTCGGCGACGTGCTCGCGGACGCGGGCCACGCGCGCGTGGTGGCCGACCGGGTACTGGGGCAGGCCGTCGGTCCAGCGGGTGACGCGGGTGGCCACGGGGGCCGCGTCCAGGCCGGTGGCCGCGTGCAGGTCCTGCCGGGAGACGTCGACGAGGCCGGCGTCCTCGCGGTCGAGGACGGCCGTCTCTCCGTAGCGCCCGACCGAGGTGCGCAGGACGACGACGTCCGGGTTCTCGTCGGCGATCCAGCCCCACTTCTGGGAGGCGAAGGTGGAGGCCTTGATGGTGCGGCCGTCCACGGGCGGGACGAGGAAGCCGCTGCCCTCGGGAAGGGCGAGGTCGGCGCGTCGGTAGGCGAGGGTGACCAGGGCCATCGAGGCGTACTCGACGGCGGACAGCTCCGCCGCGGCGGCGGGCGCCTCGGCACGCAGCAGGGCGGCGGCGACGGGCGCCGGAACGGCGACGACCACCGCGTCGGCGTGCAGCACCCGGTCACCGGCGACGATGCGCCAGGCGGTGCGGGAGCCCTCATGGCCGGCCGCGTCCGCCCGGTCGGGCCGTACCCTGCGCAGCTCCGTCACGGGCGCGCCGGTGACGATCTCGCCGCCGCGGGACCGGACCGACTCGGCCACCGCGAGCGGCAGGGTGCCGACGCCGCCCTCGATGCCCATGAAGACCGGCCCGGTCTGCTGGTTGGCGACCGCCTTGGCCTGGATCTCGCGGACGGCCTCCGTCAGCGAGTCGTGGATCCTGGCGGCCTGGTAGAGCTGCGGGACCGCCGAGCGCATCGAGATGCGGTACGCGTCGCCCGCGTAGACCCCGCCGAGCAGGGGTTCGACCAGCCGGTCGACGACCTCCCGGCCCAGCCGGGCGGCCACGTACTCCCCCACCGCGACGTCGTCGCCCACCTCGGTGCGGGGCAGGTCGGCGTCGCGCTCGATGCGGGCGAGGCCCTCGTCGGACAGCACCCCGGACAGTGCGGCGGCGGTGCCGGGGACGCCCATCACATGGCCCTTGGGCATCGGCCGCAGCGCGCCCCGGGTCCAGATCGAGGCCGTGGCGGTGGCCGGCGGCTGCAGCCGGCCGGCGAGGCCCGCCTCGCGCGCGAGGGCGACCGCCTCGGGCCGGCGGGCCAGCATCGACTCGGCGCCCAGGTCGACCCGCACGCCCGCGATCTCGCCGGGCAGCAGCTTGCCGCCGACTCTCTCCGAGGCCTCCAGCACGGTCACGCGCGCGCCGCGCTCCAGCAGCCGGTGCGCCGCGGCCAGCCCCGCGATCCCGGCTCCGATGACGACGACCTGGCCCGTACCCGTTGCGCTCATGCCCTCACTCTCTCAGACCCCACTGACACTCCCGCCCCGGCCCGGTGACCCGTACGCGTCCGGACCGTGACCGCATCGGGACCGCCGCCGCCAAACGTCCCGCCCCGCCCCGGCGTCGAAGGAGCGTCAGTCGTCAAGACCCCCGGGGGGAACCATGCGCCATCCCGTACGACCCGCCCTCGCCGGCCTCCTGCTCGCCACCGCGCTCGTCCTCACCGGATGCAGTGCGAACGACGCCTCCGACAGCGGCTCCGCGAGCAATGCCAAGGCCGGTGTGAACAGTGCGGCCAAGGAGGCGGCGGGCTCGGCAGGCGCCAAGGACAGCGGCAGCGGGACCGGCAGGACGGCACCCGACCTCACGGTGAACCGGATCATCCGCACCGCTTCCCTGACCGTGCAGGTCAAGGACGTGCCCAAGGCCCTCGACGCGGCCCGCACCACGGCCGAGGACGCCGGAGGCTACGTCGGAAACGAGACCACCACCCGGGATTCCGGGGGCCGTGAACGCACCCGGGTGGTCCTCCGGGTCCCCGTCGACAAGTACGACGAGGTGCTCACCGGCCTCCAGGGCGCCGGCAAGCTGATCGACCGCACCGCGAAGGCTCAGGACGTCACCGACCAGGTGGTCGACGTGGACAGCCGGGTCGCCTCGCAGCGGGCCAGCGTGGCCCGGATCCGCGAGCTGATGGACCGGGCGACCAAGCTCGGTGACGTGGTCACCCTGGAAGGGGAGTTGAGCAGCCGGGAGGCCGACCTGGAGTCGCTGCTGGCCCAGCAGGCGTCCCTGAAGGACCGCACCAGCATGGCCACGATCACGCTGTCCCTCACCCAGACGCCGGTGAAGAAGGCGGCCGCGAAGGACGACTCCCCGGGGTTCGTGGACGCCGTGTCCGGCGGCTGGCACGTCTTCGTCACCATGCTGCGCTGGATCGCCCTGGCGCTGGGCGCGGCCCTGCCGTTCGCGGCACTGGCGGCCGTGGCGGCGCTGCTGTGGTGGAAGGTCGTACGCCGGCGTCGTGCCCCCGCCCAGCCCGGCAGCGAGACCTGAGCGAGCCCGAAATGACCGCGCCCCGTAGCGTGTTCGCATGAACATGAGCGGTGGGCGGGAACGACTGGTCGTGATCGGCGGTGACGCCGCGGGCATGTCCGCGGCGTCCCAGGCACGCCGGCTGCGGGGACCGGACGAGCTGGAGATCGTGGCCTTCGAACGCGGCCACTTCACCTCCTACTCGGCGTGCGGGATCCCGTACTGGGTCGGCGGTGACGTCGGGGAGCGGGACGATCTGATCGCCCGCTCCCCCGAGGAGCACCGGACCCGCGCGATCGACCTCCGGATGCGCACCGAGGTCACGGAGATCGACGTGGCCGGGAAGCGGGTACGCGCGCGTGACGTCGATTCCGGCGCCGAGTCCTGGACGTCGTACGACAAGCTCGTCATCGGCACCGGCGCCCGCCCGATCCGCCCCGACATGCCGGGCGCGGACGCGCCGGGGGTGCACGGGGTGCAGACCCTGGACGACGGCCAGGCCCTCCTCGACACGCTGGCACGCACGCGTGGCCGCCGGGCCGTGGTGGTCGGCGCCGGTTACATCGGCGTCGAGATGGCCGAGGCGCTGATCAACCGGGGCTACGAGGTGACGGTCGTCAACCGCGGCAGCGAGCCGATGTCCACCCTCGACCCGGACATGGGCCGCCTGGTGCACAAGGCCATGGAGGGCCTCGGCATCACCATGGTGAACGACGCCGCGGTCACCAAGGTGCTCACCGGCCAGGACGGCAGGGTGCGCGCGGTGGCCACGGAGGACGCCGAGTACCCGGCGGACGTGGTGATCCTGGGCATCGGCGTCCGCCCGGAGACCGGCCTGGCCCGGGCGGCGGGCCTGCCCGTCGGCGGACACGGCGGCCTGCTCACCGACCTCGCGATGCGGGTGCGCGGGCACGAGGACATCTGGGCGGGCGGCGACTGCGTGGAGGTCCTGAACCTGGTCTCGGGCCAGGAGCAGTACATCCCGCTGGGCACCCACGCCAACAAACACGGCCAGGTCATCGGCACCAACGTGGGCGGCGGTTACGCCACCTTCCCGGGTGTCGTCGGTACGGCGGTGAGCAAGGTCTGCGACCTGGAGATCGCGCGCACCGGCCTGCGCGAGAAGGACGCCCTGCGGGTGGGCCTGCAGTTCGAGACGGTCACCATCGAGTCCACGAGCCGCGCCGGCTACTACCCCGGCGCCAGCCCCATGACGGTCAAGATGCTCGCGGAACGCCGGACGGGCCGCCTGCTCGGCGTCCAGATCGTCGGGCGGGAGGGTGCGGGCAAGCGGGTCGACATCGCGGCCGTGGCCCTGACGGCCAACATGACGGCGGAACAGATGACGGCCCTGGACCTGGGCTACGCGCCACCGTTCTCACCGGTATGGGACCCCGTACTGGTCGCGGCAAGGAAGGCGGCAGCAAAGGTGCGAGCCTTCTAAGGGGCGCCAGGGTCACCAACCCAGGGGCGCGGGGAACTGCGCGACCAGCCCCCACGCACCTGCACCCCGCAACGCTCCTAAGCCGTCCCGCTGATCCGCGGCAGCGAAGTGACCCCCGCCCCTCCCGGCGCAGCCGCAGCCGCAGCCGCGGGCTGCTCCGCTCCCGGCCTGGCATGCGCAGCAACCGGCCGCGTCGACCGCAGCCGGTTGCTGACCGCCTCGTCCAGCGTCACCGGCCGCTGCATCTGCGCGGCAAGCCGCCCCGCCTCCTGGCCGAGCCGTGCCACGTCCTCCCAGGGCAGCCGCACGACAAGGGAGATCTCGGCCTCGCCGTCGGGCATGGCCTGCATGGGAGGGAACGCCTGAGAAGTAACCCGCTCGTTCATCGCCTGTTCCTCACGTCGCCTGAACCTCACGTCGGTCGCAAGGACATACGCACGCGCGCGTGACGACGTTCACCGGGACTCCCCGCGCATCGAGCGCCCCCGCTCTGGGCACTAGTCAGCTGTGGTCATCCCCGTTCATGACGTGAACCCGGTGCGTCGCACGCCGTACGTGACGTACGCGCTGATCGCCGCGAACGTGCTCGTCTTCCTGTTCACTCCCGGCATAGCCGGCTCCGTCGCCGGCGGCAGCGATCTGGCGCAGCTGTGTCATCTGCAGGCCTTCATGGACCACTACGCGGCGGTCCCCAAAGAGCTGATCCACCATCAGATGCCGCAGGTGGTCCCGACCGGCCAGGTGGGCATCGGCCGGAGCGGTCCCGGCTGTGTCGTCGGCCCGCCCGGCTACGACAAGTCGCCGGCGCTGTCGGTCTTCACGGCGATGTTCCTGCACGGCAGCTGGCTGCACCTGCTGGGCAACATGCTGTTCCTGCTGATCTTCGGCAACAACGTCGAGGACCGGATGGGCCACATCCGTTTCTTCCTCTTCTACGTGTTCTGCGGCTACGCGGCCGGCTACGGCTTCGCGCTCCTCAACGCCTCGTCGGGCGACCCGCTGATCGGCGCGTCCGGCGCGATCGCCGGTGTCCTGGGCGCCTATCTGGTCCTCTACCCGACGGCCAGGGTCTGGGTGCTGGTGCCGTTCCTGGTCTTCCTGCCGCTGCGGCTGCCGGCCTGGCTCGTGCTGGGCTTCTGGTTCGTGCTCCAGGCCGTGTACTCGTCCGGCGAGGGCGTCTCCGACGCCGGGACCGTGGCGTACGCCGCGCACATCGTCGGCTTCCTGGTGGGCATGGTGCTCGCCTGGCCGCTCAAGCCGGGCACGCCCCCGCCGCCGGAACCGCGCGGCCTGCTGTTCGGCAGGCGGGCCCGGCCCCGGCACAGCTGGTAGCGGGGCGGGTCAGCGCGCCGTCTCGGTGTGGACGAACTCGGCGAGCCGGGTCAGCGCGTCCGGGTCGGTGGACGGCATCACGCCGTGGCCCAGGTTGAAGACGTGGCCTTCGAGACCGGCGGCCGCGTCGAGCACCTCGCGGGCCTTGGTCTCCACCACGTCCTTGCCGGCGAACAGCACGGTCGGGTCGAGGTTGCCCTGGAGCGCCTTGCCGGGGCCGATCCGGCGGGCGGCCTCGTCCAGCGGGACCCGGTAGTCGACGCCGACGACGTCCGCGCCGGCCTCGCCCATGAGCTTCAGCAGTTCGCCGGTGCCGACCCCGAAGTGGATGCGCGGAACGCCGTAACCGGCGACGGCCTCGAAGATCTTCGCGGAAGCGGGCAGCACCGAGCGGCGGTAGTCGGCGGGGGCCAGCGCCCCGGCCCAGGAGTCGAAGAGCTGGACGGCGGAGGCGCCGGCCTCGATCTGCACCTTGAGGAACGTCGCCGTGATGTCGGCGAGACGGTCGATCAGGTCGGCCCAGAGCTCCGGGGCGCCGTACATCATCGCCTTGGCGTTCTCGTAGGTGCGCGAGGGGCCGCCCTCGACGAGGTAGCTCGCGAGGGTGAACGGGGCGCCGGCGAAGCCGATCAGCGGGGTCGGGCCGAGCTCGGCGGTGAGCAGGCCGATCGCCTCGGTGACGTAGGAGACGTCCTCGGGGGTGAGGTCCCGGAGCTGGGCGAGGTCGGCGCGGGTGCGGATCGGGTGCGCGATGACCGGGCCGACGCCGGGCTTGATGTCGAGGTCGACGCCGATGGCCTTGAGCGGGACGACGATGTCGCTGAAGTAGATCGCCGCGTCCACGTTGTGCCGGCGGACGGGCTGGAGTGTGATCTCGGTGACCAGCTCGGGCCGCGTGCACGACTCCAGCATCGGGATGCCCTCGCGCACCTTGTGGTACTCCGGCAGCGAGCGGCCGGCCTGGCGCATGAACCACACGGGGGTGTGCGGCACGGGTTCACGCCTGCACGCCTTCAGGAAGGCGCTGTCGTACGTCGCTGTCGGCTGCTGGCCCGTGGGGCTTCCGTTCGCACTCACGACGGCAAGTCTCGCACGCCCCCGAAGCCGTCGTGGCCGCACCCTGCGCGGCACCTCGGGTGGGGCCTTAGGTGGTGTCTCTCCCTGCGCGAAGGCGTCGTTCCCCTTACTCTTCCCCGCATGGCTGCGGCTCAGGGACGACTGTCGGACGGCGCTGGCGGGATGGGCGAGGGGAAGGACACCGAGGAGGACGAAGGACATACCGGGAGTACCGCGCCGCCGGCCTTCCGGGCCGCGGTCGACGCGCTGCGCGGTGCCCGGCTGCGGCCGCAGGTCGAGGTGGAGCCGACACCCGCCCCGCAGCGTCTCGCCCCGTTCGCGTACGCCGTGGAGGCGGCGGTCGTCGACGGCGACCAGGATCTCGCCGACGGGCGTCTCGTGCTGCTGCACGACCCGGCCGGGCACGACGCCTGGCGCGGCACGTTCCGGCTGGTCACACTGGTGCGCGCGGAGCTGGAGCCGGAGATGGCGGCCGATCCGCTGCTGCCGGAGGTCTGCTGGGCGTGGCTGACCGGCGCCCTCCAGGCGCGCGGCCTTGTGTACGGCGAGCCGAGCGGGACCGTGACGCGCGCCAGTTCGCACTACTTCGGCGGGCTGTCCGCGCGCCCCGCCGCCTCGCAGATCGAGATCCGGGCCTCCTGGACGCCCCGGGAGGGCCGCACCGGCATCCCGGACACCGCGGCCCATCTGGCCTCCTGGTGCGACCTGTTGGCGCAGGTGGCCGGCCTGCCGCCGGCCGCCCCCGGCGACGCCTCCGTGGTCACGCTGCCGCAGCGCCGCGATCCGCAGGCGCGCTGAACCCTCACCGTCGGTGACCGGAGACCCGTCCACCCGGGTCCCGTCGACTCACCCCTGTCCACCCGAGTCCCGTCGACTCACCCTTCATTGACCATCTCTTTGTCGATACGGCCACTTTCTGTCCCGTACGACAACGGCCCGAACCGATTCGATCTTCGGATGATCGATCGCGTGTCCGAATTGCACGTATTGTTACTCACCAGATCGTGATCATTCTCTAAAGGCGGACGGGTTTGGTGCCGAAGACGACTGTGACCTTGAAAGCACGGTTCGTCCCGGCTTCTTCCCCACAAGCCGGCCCCCGTCCCCCACCCCAGGAGGCCTGGTGTCCGTTCTCCTCGAGCAGCCCGCAAGCCTGGTCGCCTACCGCCCGAACAAGCCCACCGCCATGGTGGTCGTGGCCGACCCGCGCGTCCGCTCCACCGTCACCCGCCACCTGTGGGCGCTCGGCGTGCGCGATGTCATCGAAGCCTCGTCCATCGCGGAGGCTCGTCCCCGCATCGGCAACCCCCGCGACATCTGCGTCGCCGACGTCCACCTCCCCGACGGCTCCGGCCTGACCCTCCTGTCCGAGACCCGCGCGGCGGGCTGGCCCAACGGCCTGGCCCTGTCCGCCGCCGACGACATCGGCGCCGTGCGCAACGCCCTGGCCGGCGGCGTCAAGGGCTACGTCGTCACCGGCACCCGCACCAACATCGGGCTCCCCACCCGACCCGGTGCCGCCCCCATCGGCGCCGCCTCCCGTATGCACCGCCGCCCCCCGGGTGCCCCGAGCCACCCGGGCGGCTACCGCGAGCTCTCCGGCCGCGAGGTCGAGGTGCTCCGACTGGTCGCGGAGGGCCAGTCGAACAAGGCGATCGGCGTCTCGATGGGACTGTCCGCCCTCACCGTCAAGAGCCACCTCGCCCGCATCGCCCGCAAGCTCGGCACGGGCGACCGCGCCGGAATGGTCGCCGTCGCCCTGCGCACCGGCATCATCCACTGACCGGCCGATCACCGGCCACCAGCCACCAGCCACCGATGGCCGATCACCCGTCAACGATCACCGATGGCCGCTCACCGACCGTCGGCCGCACTGATCGTCGGTCACCGACCGGTCGTACGTTCACCGACGTGACCGGACCGGCCGCTGGTCCGTCGTCACGTCGTAACCCGCTGTCCCCCGTTCGTGGAGCTGATCTTTCACCGGCCTGACTGGTTTACGACCCTCCGGCGCCCGTCGACGGAACGTTCCGTCGACGGGCGCCGTCCACACACAGATACCCTTGACATGTGACCGACGCCCAAGACACCGCAGCAGACAGTTCACTGCGCACCACCGGGGGCACCCCTCCGGACGACGCCGGATCTTCTGTGGCGGAGGCGCCGATCCCCTTGCTGGAGCCCCGTGAGGGCATTCCGCCGGTGGTCGTGGACGAGGCCGCGCTGGCCCGGGTGATCGCCGCCTTCGCCGCCGGCTCCGGCCCCGTCGCCGTCGACGCCGAGCGCGCCTCCGGTTACCGCTACGGCCAGCGCGCCTACCTTGTCCAGCTACGCCGCGAGGGCGCCGGCACCGCGCTGATCGACCCCGTCGCCTGCCCCGACCTGTCGGGCCTCGGCGAGGCACTGGCCGGCGTCGAGTGGGTGCTGCACGCGGCCACCCAGGACCTGCCCTGCCTGCGCGAGATAGGCATGACGCCCAGCAGCCTCTTCGACACCGAGCTGGCCGGGCGGCTCGCCGGGTTCCCCCGGGTCGGGCTGGGCGCGATGGTCGAGGGCGTGCTCGGCTTCGTGCTCGAAAAGGGCCACTCCGCCGTCGACTGGTCGACCCGGCCGCTGCCCGAGCCCTGGCTGCGGTACGCGGCGCTGGACGTCGAGCTGCTCGTCGACCTGCGGGACGCGCTTGAGAAGGAGCTGGACCGGCAGGGGAAGCTGGAGTGGGCGCGGCAGGAGTTCGACGCGATCGCGTCGGCGCCGCCCGCCGAGCCGAGAAAGGACCCCTGGCGCCGGACGTCGGGGATGCACAAGGTGCGCCGGCGCCGGCAGCTCGGGGTGGTGCGGGAGCTGTGGGAGACCCGGGACCGGATCGCGCAGAAGCGGGACGTGTCGCCGGGCAAGGTGCTCAGTGACACGGCGATCGTGGAGGCGGCGCTGGCGTTGCCGCCCAATGTGCACGCCCTCGCGGGGCTGAACGGCTACGGCCACCGGATGGGGCGGCGGCAGCTGGAGCAGTGGCAGGCGGCGGTGGACCGCGCCAAGGCGCTGCCGGACGCCGCACTGCCGCAGCCGGGGCAGCCGGTCACGGGGCCGCCGCCGCCCCGGGCGTGGGCGGACAAGGATCCCGCCGCTGCGGCTCGCCTGTCGGCGGCCCGGGCCGCGGTCTCCGCGCTGGCCGAGCAGCTCACCATGCCGCAGGAGAACCTGATCGCGCCGGACACCGTGCGCAGGCTCTGCTGGGAGCCGCCGAAGGTGGTCGACGCGGAGACCGTGGGGACCGCGCTGGTGGGGTACGGCGCGCGACCCTGGCAGGTGGAGCAGGTGACGCCGGTGCTGGTGGCGGCGTTGTCCGCCTAGGCGGACGACGCCGCCGGCGCCCGGCACCCGCACTCACAGCGGGCCTCCTCCGACCGGTTCGTCCTGCGACGGCTCCGGTTCGTCCTGCGACGGGTCCGGCCCGGCCGCATCGACCTGGGCGGCCGGGCCTTCGAGGAACTCGGTGTAGAGATGCCTGCCCCGGTTCACGGAAAAGTCGATCTCGGGCAGGAGGTCCGGGACCGCGATTGCGGTCATCAAATTGCGGTACATGCGCGAGATCCGCGCTTCGACATTCCCCAGGTGCCGGTCGACGGTGTTCGAGATGAGCACCAGTCCGGCCCAGTCGCCCGCGATCTGGTAGGCCTGCTGCTCCACATCGACGAACTGTTTCAGCTCTCCGCGTCGCCGCGCTTCGGTGAGCTGACCCGCATTGAAAGCGATCCAGTCCGGCCACGGGGTTCCATAGGTCTCCGGCGCATTACTGTGGAACGACAGTTTCCAAGCGGCCTGAAGCGCGTTCTCCCGGGAGATCCGGTAAGCGAGGATCATCCCTATGTCGACCACTTCCTGGAGCATGATCCGCTGTTCCCGCAGACCGTCCATGGACAGGGTGTCCTGCATGATGGCCGTCGCCACTTCGATCTTTCCGCCCGGGAAATGCCTGTAGAAGGCCCCTTTGCTGGTCCGTGCGGCAGTGATGAGGTCACCGACCGACGTCCCTTCGTAGCTGTCCATCACAAAAAGCGCGCCGGCGGCGTCGAGGATTCGCTGCCTCGTGTCGATGGCACGCTGTTGCTGACGTCGCGGTCTGCGCGGGTTGCTCATTCGATCTCGCCTTCGAGACCCATTCACGGGTTGACGGATTCACGGATTCACGAATTCACAGCCGAACAGGCTTTGTCCTGGATGACCGCGTACGCGTTAATTCAGCCCCCCGATACTACCCCGACGATCGGACCGGGCGAGGGGTTCAAGGGATTGTTCGCGACCGCACGCGACAGCGGCAACGCGTAAGGGCCCCTGTCGGCTGTCAGTACTGACCGGCCCCGCCATCTGCCACCCGGACACCGCCTGCGACCGAGGCTCGCTTGACGCGACCGGGCCCGAGTTCCAGACTGGGCGCCTGACAGAACAGACCGAGTGGTCCCTTCTGGCATCCGAGCGGGGTGATTTCCACCCGAATCCGGGGAGAATCCCCGTAGTTGAGGGACGAGCGTGCTGTTCTGCCGCAGCAGACGAGGGACGGAGCACAAGAGACCACTCGGTCCGAACAAGACCCGGTGACGCAAGGGCCGCACACACCACCCAGATCACTACCCAGCCAATGCACGGGGGCGCACTGAGCGGGCGTCATGGCTCACGCCTGCTCAAGGACAGTCTCAGCCAGGACCGCGGGGCCGGACCCCGGAGGACTGCCCGGGCTGCCGGCCCCCACCTCACCGAGGGGAGTCCTGTGCACACACGAGGCCGTTCACGGGTGCCCGGCGAACGCCGGGGCGGGCGGACAGCACCACCGCCGGACACGGCGCGGCAGTGCTCTTTCAGACACTTTCAGCGGCCGAGCGGCGAGCCGAACCGTGGCTCCGTCCCCGTCGGCACCCGCTGACCCCGTCCAGCTGCCAGCCACCCCACCCGCACGGGAGCCCGCCGCCATGACCAGCGTCCCCTCCTCCTCCGCCGCCGCGGCCGTGCTACGGGCCGGTCCCGCCGGCGCCGCGGCGGTGGTCGCGCCGTACGACGGCGGGGCCCCGTATCAGCAGGCCTTCGCGCGGCACGGCTGGCGGACCGTGGCCGTCCTCCCGGAGCACCGGCTGCGCCCGCCGGCGTACCGGAACGCGACGCTGCCCGTCGGGTACGGCGACCGGGTCGTGCACCGGGGGCTGCGGCAGACGGTCAAGGCGCTGCGGGCGCTCGGGGTGTCGGCCGTCGTCGCGGGCGGCGCCGGGGGTATCGAGCTGGCCGAGCGGATCGCCTGGCAGCTCGGACTGCCCGGAGCCGATCCGGCGTCCTCGCCGCTGAGGTACGACCGCGGTGCCCAGATGGCCCGGCTGTCGCGACTGGGGATCCCGGCGCTGCGGGGCATCCGCACCGCGCGTCTGGCCGACGCCGTGACCTGGGCACGGTCGCACCCCGCGGCCGGCTACCTGCTTGCCCCGGCGGCCGCCGGAACCCCGGTCGACGCGGTGGAATGCGCGGACGAACGCCAGATCGGCGCGGCCTGGCCGGCCCTGTGGCACGCGGCCGCCCGGCACTGCGGCAGCCCGCACCTGGTGGTCAGCGAGCTGCCCGGTCGCCACCGGTACACGGTCGACACCGTCACCCGCCCGGGCCCGGACGGACGGCCCGAGCACGTCGTCACCGGCCTGCGGGCGGACGTTCATGCCGGTCCGCGCGCGCCGGGCGGACCGCCGGCACCGGCCCTCGCGCGCTGCACGGCCCGGGTGCTCGACGCGCTCGGCGTGGTGTGCGGCCCGGCCACCACACGGCTCGCGTACGGCGACGACGACACGGCCGGCAGCGGGCCGCGGCTGGTCTGCGCGCTCGCGGCGCCCGTCATGACACGGGCCGACGAGGCACCGTGTCCGGCGACCGGCCGTCACCGGGCTTCGGGGGTGCCGGACCCGTGGCCCGCTCCCGCCGTCCCGTTCTTCCGGGACCGTTCATGACCCGACGGCCGTCCGCATGCGTACACCACCACCCGAGAGGAGCCCCCGTGCTCACGTCACCCGCGCCCCGGTCCCGCCCCGCCCGCACCCGGCGACTGCTGACGGGCAACACCCGCATCTTCGAACTGGGCACCCGGCGGACCGAGCCGTCTCCACAGCGTCCATTCGCCGCCCAGGTGATGCGCGCCGTACGAGTCTGCGGGTCCGATGTGGCTGGTCGCGCCCCCGCGGCGGAGCCGCATATCAAGTACAGCCCCGCCCCTGCGGGGGCGCTGCGGTGCAGGCGCCCTGCCATGTGACGTTCGCCGCTCCACCCACCAGGACTGGGCAGCCACGTTACTCATAAGTAGCATGGGGCCTGAGCGCGCGCTCAGCGCATGCAGCAGTGCCATCCCGCACCCTGGAGGAGAGCCATCGTGCCTCGTACCGTCAGGGATGTCGTCTTCGTCGACGGCGTCCGCACCCCGTTCGGCAAGGCGGGCCCGAAGGGCATCTACCATGAGACCCGTGCCGACGACCTCGTCGTGAAGGCGATCCGGGAGCTGCTGCGCCGCAACCCCGGGCTGGACACCAAGAAGATCGACGAGGTCGCCATCGCCGCGACCACGCAGATCGGTGACCAGGGTCTGACCATCGGCCGTACCGCGGGCATCCTCGCGGGCCTGCCGACCTCCGTGCCCGGCTACTCCATCGACCGCATGTGTGCCGGCGCCCTGACCGCCGTCACCACGGTCGCCGGTTCCGTCGCCTTCGGCGCGTACGACGTCGCCATCGCCGGCGGTGTCGAGCACATGGGCCGGCACCCGATGGGCGAGGGCGTGGACCCGAACCCGCGGTTCGTCAGCGAGAAGCTGGTCGACGAGTCGGCGCTGTTCATGGGCATGACCGCGGAGAACCTGCACGACCGCTACCCGACGATCACCAAGCTGCGCGCGGACGAGTACGCGGTGCGCTCGCAGGAGAAGGCCGCCAAGGCGTACGCCAACGGCAAGATCCAGGCCGACCTGGTGCCGATCTCGGTGCGCCGGACGAACCCGGAGGGCGGTGAGACCGGCTGGGGTCTGGTCACCGCCGACGAGCCGATGCGCCCGGGGACCACCCTGGAGAACCTGACCGGTCTGAAGACGCCGTTCCGTGTGCACGGGCGGGTCACCGCCGGTAACGCGGCCGGTCTCAACGACGGCGCGACCGCCTCGCTCATCGCCTCCGAGGACTTCGCCCGCGAGAACAACCTGCCGGTGAAGATGCGTCTCGTGGCGTACTCCTTCGCGGGTGTCGAGCCCGAGGTCATGGGCTACGGCCCGATCCCGGCCACGGAGAAGGCCCTCGCCCAGGCGGGGCTCTCCATCTCCGACATCGGTCTGTTCGAGATCAACGAGGCCTTCGCCGTGCAGGTGCTGGCCTTCCTGGAGCACTACGGCATCGCGGACGACGACGAGCGCGTCAACCAATACGGCGGCGCCATCGCCTTCGGTCACCCGCTGGCCTCCTCGGGCGTGCGTCTGATGACGCAGCTGGCCCGTCAGTTCGAGGAGCAGCCGAACGTCCGCTACGGCCTGACCACCATGTGCGTCGGCTTCGGCATGGGCGCGACGGTCATCTGGGAGAACCCGCACTTCGAGGGGGACAAGTGAGCACCACCGCCGAGCTTCTGAAGCAGGCCTCGGACCTGTTCCCCGACGAGGTCGTCACGTCGGCGCACGTGCGCCACTTCGACCTGCCGTCCGGGGCCGGCCGCTTCGCGCTGATCACCCTGGACAACGGCCTGGACCACACCAAGCCGACCACCTTCGGCCCGGCCTCGCTGGCCAACCTCAACACCGCCATCGACCAGGTGGAGAAGGAGGCGGCCGACGGCACGATCGTCGGTGTCGGCATCACCGGCAAGCCGTTCATCTTCGCGGTCGGCGCCGACCTCAAGGGCGTCGAGCTCCTCAAGGAGCACGAGCACGCGCTCGCCATCGGCAAGGGCGGCCACGAGGTCTTCAAGCGGCTGTCGGGCCTCGCGGTGCCGACCTTCGCGTACTACAACGGTGCCGCCATGGGCGGTGGCGTCGAGGTCGGTCTGCACTGCACGTACCGGACCGTCTCGAAGGCCATCCCGGCGTTCTCGCTGCCCGAGGTCTTCCTCGGTCTGGTCCCGGGCTGGGGCGGCTGCGCGCTGCTGCCGAACCTGATCGGTGCCGACAAGGCCGTCTCGGTCATCATCGAGAACTCCCTGAACCAGAACAAGCAGCTCAAGGGCGAGCAGGTCTTCGACCTGGGCATCGCCGACGCTCTCTTCGAGGGTGCCGACTTCCTTGAGCAGTCGCTGATCTGGACCGCCCAGGTGCTGAAGGGCGACATCGAGGTCGAGCGTCCCGTGATCGACCGCGGCGAGGCCTGGGACCAGGCCGTCGCGCGCGGCCGCTTCATCGCCGACAGCAAGGTGCACGGCGCCGCCCCGGCCGCCTACCGCGCCCTGGACATCATCGCCGCCGCCAAGAACGGCGACCTCCAGCAGGGTTACGACGCCGAGGACCTGGCCCTCGCCGACCTGATCATGGGCGGTGAACTGCGCGCCGGCATCTACGCGTTCAACCTGGTGCAGAAGCGCGGCAAGCGCCCGGCGGGTGCGCCCGACAAGAACCTGGCGCGTCCGGTCACCAAGGTGGGCGTGGTGGGCGCGGGCCTCATGGCCTCGCAGCTCGCGCTGCTCTTCCTGCGCCGCCTGGAAGTGCCGGTCGTGCTGACCGACATCGACCAGGAGCGCGTCGACAAGGGTGTGGGCTACGTCCACGCCGAGATCGACAAGCTGCTCGGCAAGGGCCGTATCAACCAGGACAAGGCCAACCGCCTCAAGGCGCTGGTGACCGGTGTCCTGGACAAGGCCGAGGGCTTCTCCGACGCGGACTTCATCATCGAGGCCGTGTTCGAGGAGATCGGCGTCAAGCAGCAGGTGTTCGCGGAGGTCGAGGCGGTCGCGCCGGCGCACGCGATCCTCGCCACCAACACCTCCTCGCTGTCGGTGACGGAGATGGCGTCGAAGCTCAAGAACCCCGAGCGGGTCGTGGGCTTCCACTTCTTCAACCCGGTCGCGATCCTGCCGCTGCTGGAGATCGTCCGCGGCGAGCAGACCGACGACGCGTCGCTGGCCACCGCGTTCGCCGTCGCCAAGAAGCTGAAGAAGACCGCGGTTCTGGTGAAGGACGCCCCGGCGTTCGTCGTGAACCGCATCCTCACCCGCTTCATGGGCGAGATCCAGAACGTCATCGACGAGGGCACCCCGGTCGAGGTCGCCGAGAAGGCGGTCGAGCCGCTGGGCCTGCCGATGTCCCCGCTGGTCCTCCTGGAGCTGGTCGGTCCCGCCATCGGCCTGCACGTCTCGGAGACCCTCAACCGGGCCTTCCCGGACCGCTTCACGGTCTCCCCGAACCTCGCCGCCGTCGTCAAGGCGGGCAAGCGCGGCTTCTACGTGTACGACAGCGGGAAGCCGGAGCTGGACCCGGAGGTCGCCGCGCTGCTCAAGCAGGGTGACGTGGTCCTCACCGAGGAGCAGGTCCGCGACCGTGTCCTGGACGCCGTCGCCCAGGAGATCGGGCTCATGCTCGACGAGGGTGTCGTCGCCGAGGCGCAGGACATCGACCTCTGCCTGATCACGGGCGCCGGCTGGCCCTTCCACCTGGGCGGCATCACGCCGTACCTGGACCGCGAGGGCGTCTCGGAGCGCGTGAACGGCAAGAAGTTCCTGGCCCCGGGCGTGGCTTCGGTCCCCGCGTAACGGCCACAGCAGAGCGAAGGGGCCCTCCGCGCCACGCGGAGGGCCCCTTTTCGCGTGCCGTCACCGGCGGTACGGACGTCAGACCTCCTGCCAGGCTCGCAACGCCAGCCCCGGCTCGTCCTTGCGGCGGGTGAGGAGGAGCTGGCCGGTGGCCGGGGACAGGCTCGCCGCGGTCACCCGGCCCTCCGCGTCGGTGGCCAGGGCGACGGTCGCGTCCGCGGGCAGCTGCGGGCCGGACTCCGTCCACCAGGCGCCCGCCTGCTCGTCCTCGGTCGGGTAGGCGGCGAAGGCCACCCGGCCGCTCGCCGAGCGCTGGGCGAGCAGAGTGCAGTCGTACCCGTCGAGTTCACAGCGGACCGCGGCGACCGGGCCGGGCCCGGCGGAGGGCAGCAGGGTGTAGGGCTTGCCGCCCGGACGCCAGGCGCAGAGGTCGCCGGACTCGTCGGTGTAGTAGAGGGTGGTGCTCTCCGGCGAGGTGGCGAGGGCGCGCAGGGTACCCGGCCGGACCGGGGTCTCCAGGGCCTCAAGGAGCACGGGGGGCTTCCCGGCCGCCTCCTGGCGCCAGTGCACGATCCCGCCGGGCACGGCCGCGTACACCTCGACCCGCCCCGACTCACCGGTCACCGCCGCGAGCCCGTCCTCGACCAGCCGCCCCTTCAGGTCCCGCCACGGCTCCCAGCCGCCCTTCGCCTTCTGGGCGGCCATGCTCACCCCGCGCCCCCGGTTGCGGACGAAGACATGGGCGCGGCCCTGCGCGTCCACGGCGACGGCCGGGGCACCGGTGACGTCGCCCTTCTTGCTCGGGTGACCGATCGACTGCCAGTCCAGGGCGGCCAGATGCGGCCGGTAGTGCGTGGAGTGGACGAGACCCGACTCGCCCTTCACGGTGGGCCGCCAGGCGACCAGGTGGGCGTATCCGTCGGCCCCCTGCCCAACGGAGAAGCCGGGGTGCAGCCGCTGGTCGCCGCCCGTTTTCCGGGGGGTGCCCCAGGGGCTGCCGGGGCCGCGCTCGGCCCGGCACAGCACCGCGTCGCCCGACGGCAGATAGACACTGAGCCGGCCGTCGCGGCCGCGGAGGAGCCAGTCGCCGTTCACCGCTTCACTCTAAGCGGGGCCGTTCGCCGCAGTGCCGGGGCCCCGGGCGTGCGAGGCTTGGGGCATGGAAGACGAAGCTCCCCTGCTGGTGATCGTCGACGGCGCGAACGTCGTCGGGTCGCGGCCGGACGGCTGGTGGCGGGACCGCAGAGGAGCCGCGGAGCGGCTGCGCGACCGGCTGGCCGAGCAGGGGCTGCCCGGTCGGCCGACGCCCGTGGAGCTGGTGCTCGTCGTCGAGGGCGCGGCCCGCGGGGTGGCCTCGGTGCCCGGGGTACGGGTGGAGTCGGCACCCGGCAGCGGCGACGACCGGATCGTGGAGCTGACCGCCGAGGACTCCGGCCGGCCCCGGCTCGTCGTCACCGCCGACCGTGAACTGCGGCGCCGGGTGACGGAGTTGGGCGCCGAGGTGATCGGGCCGAGCGCCCTGCTGCACTAGGCGCTCCGCTGGATGTGCGGTTCGTCTGCCGCGGGCCGGTGGGGGCTGGTCGCGCCCACGCGGCGGAGCCGCATATCGATACAGACCCGCGCCCCTTGCGGGGCGCTGCCCAACCCGCTCACTCCCCCGGCGCCCGCACGTACAGCACCGCCCCGTCCACCTCGCCCGCCTGTTCGTATCCTGCCGCGAGCAGCCTGCGCAGGCTGGGGACGCGGTCGGGGCCGTACGGCTTGCCCCGGGAGTCGTCGATCACCAGGGCCGGCGCCCGGTCGGCCATTTCCGCGCGGAAGACCGGCCAGGTGCCCGCGACGGCGTACTTCTCGCCGACCTGGGGGCCGTCCCGGCCGCCGCTGAAGTTGGTGAGGAGGCCGGCGGTGAGGTAGCGGGTGGCGGGGGTGCGGTCGGCGAGCCAGTACGTCTCCGGGTGTATGCCCCAGACCAGGACCCGGTCGCCGGGCCCGGTACGGCGGTCGAGGGTGAGCGCCAGCCGCTGGGCGTGCGCGAGTTCGGGCCGGGGGGCCAGAACGCCCCAGGTCAGGAACAGGGCGCAGACGCAGGCCGAGGCGAGGACGGCGGCCGAGGTCCGTTCCCGCGGCAGGATCTGCAGCGCGGCCGTGGCCAACAGCGCGAGGGGCGGGGTGAGTTGCAGGAAGTAGTGGCCGAAGAAGTGGAAGCCGAGCGTGACGGCGACCGCCGACGCGGCCAGCCACAGCCACAGGTCGGCGGCGCCGGTGCGGGCGATGCGCAGGGCCCGCACGATGGGCGGGAGCAGGCCGGCCGAAGCCGCGCCGAGGATCGCGGTGTTGGTCAACGCCCGGGCCAGGACATGCAGTTCGGAGCCGGTGAAGGAGGCGTAGGCGCCGGAGCCGGTGACCGTCCAGAAGGCGAAGCCGGCCGGGTCGGTGGCCAGGGCCACGCCCAGCACGGGCAGGGCGGCGCCGGCCGCCAGTCTGAGCAGGCCCGCGCGCGGGCCGCCGTACCGGTTGAGCAGGTAGAGCACCGGCAGCAGGACCGCCCCGCCGGTCTGCTTGGTGAGGAAGGCGCAGGCGACGGCGGCACCGGCCGCTCCCCAGCGGCGGCGGTCGGCGCACCACATCGCGGCGGCCGTGCAGGGCAGCATGAACACCTCGAAGGTGGCCGCCTGCGCGTCCTCGGGGTTGAGCCCGACCGAGACCAGCAGGTACAGCGCCCCGGCGGTACGGCCCGCGCGGTCGCTCCAGCGCCGCCGGGCGATCGACGCGAGCAGTACGGCGGTGGCCAGCTGGGCCAGCACGGCGAGGACCCGGACCGGGGTGAGCGATCCGGACCCGAAGACCGCGAACGTCCCCTCGTACAGCCACGGCAGCAGCGGCGGCTTGCGGTCCACGACGGTCTCGTACAGCTGCCCGCCGCGCGCCAGCATGCGTGCCTGTACGGCGAGATAGCCCTCGTCCGGGTTCCACAGCGGCCGGACGAACGACGGCACCCGGGTGACGCAGGCCAGGACGGCGAGCAGCGGCAGCAGCCGCACCCAGTACCCCTTGCGTACGACTACGGACCGTGGCGGCGCGAGGGGCACGAGAAGCATGGGGAGCACGCTATCCGGCCCCGCAGTCCCACCCGGACGGGACATACGGGGCCGGAGTGGCGAGCCTGCCGGTCACGGAGCGTCGGCGGGGGCCCGTTCGGCCTGGGCGAGGCGGCTGTGCGAGCGGCCGTAGAGGAAGTAGACGAAGAAACCGATGACCATCCAGATGGCGAACCGCAGCCAGGTCTCGGCGGGCAGGTTGAGCATCAGCCACAGCGAGGCCAGCACGGACACGATCGGCAGCGCCGGCACCCAGGGGGTGCGGAAGGACCGCTCCAGGTCCGGCCGGGTGTTGCGCAGGATGATCACGCTGATCGCGACGACGATGAAGGCGAAGAGCGTGCCGATGTTCACCAGTTCGGCGAGTTCGCTGAGGCTGGTGAAGCCGGCGACGATCGCGATGACGACGCCGAGGAGAATGGTCGGCCGGTACGGGGTGCGGAACTTCGGGTGGGTGTGCGAGAAGAACCGGGGCAGCAGCCCGTCCCGGCTCATCGCGAAGAACACCCGGGACTGGCCGAGCAGCAGGATCATGCAGACGGTGGTCAGGCCGACGGCGGCGCCGAAGCTGATCAGGCCGGCGAACCAGGGGTGCCCCGTGGCCTTGAACGCGTCGGCCAGCGGGGCGTCCACGGACAGCTCGCTGTACTTCTGCATGCCGGTCACCACGACGGCCACGGCGACGTACAGCAAGGTGCAGATGATGAGGGAGCCGATGATGCCGCGCGGCACGTCCCGCTGGGGGTTGCGGGTCTCCTCGGCGGCGGTGGCGACGACGTCGAAGCCGATGAAGGCGAAGAAGACGACCGAGGCGGCGGTGAAGATGCCCATCACGCCGAAGTTGGAGGGCGCCCAGCCGAACATCAGCTGGATCAGCGGGGCCTTGAGGTTGCCGCCCGCCGGTACGGGCTGCTTCGGCGGGACGAAGGGGCTGTAGTTGCCGCTGTGGATGAAGAAGGCGCCGGCGATGATGACGACGAGGACGACGGCCACCTTGATGGCGACGACGACCGAGGTGACCCGGGCGGAGAGCTTCATGCCGACGACGAGGATCGCGGTGAGGACGAGGACCAGGGCGGCGGCGAGGATGTCGAAGCCGAAGCCGTGGGCGCCGTCGCGGCCGCTGAGGTATCCGGGCAGGTGCCAGCCGGCGTTGTCGAGCAGCGAGTGGATGTACCCCGACCAGCCGACGGCGACCACCGCCGTGCCCAGCGCCAGCTCCAGCACCAGGTCCCAGCCGATGATCCACGCGGGGAACTCGCCCAGCGAGGCGTACGAGAAGGTGTACGCCGAACCGGCGACCGGGACGGTGGAGGCGAACTCCGCGTAGCAGAGTGCGGCGAGGCCGCAGACGACGCCGGCCACGACGAAGGACAGGGCCACGGCGGGGCCCGCGGTGTTCTTGGCGGCCGTGCCGGTCAGGACGAAGATGCCGGTGCCGATGATGACACCCACGCCGAAGACCGTGAGGTCCAGGGCCGACAGCGACTTCTTGAGCGCGTGCTCCGGTTCCTCGGTGTCCTTGATGGACTGTTCGACGTTCTTGGTCCTGAAGAGCGTACTGCTCACGTGCCTACCTCCCACGTTTGTCGTCCTCGACATGATCGAGAGGGCCGGGGGGTGCGTATGCCCCGGCAAAGGCAGGTTCACGCAGATGGGTCGGTCTCGCCACTTGGAGGAGTGGGGAGACCGACCCATTGGGGTGGTTCGGGTTTCGTCGGGGGGTGCGGGCCGGATTGGGCTGGTCACGCAGTTCCCCGCGCCCCTTTCGGGGCGCTTCAGCGAGGGAGCTTTAATCCCTCGCCGGTTCCACCGAGCTGACGTCCGCCGGCTGACCGTCCAGCTTCGCCACCAGACCGGTGACCTGGCGGGCGATGTCGGGGGCCGTCAGGCCGATCTCCGCCATGACCTCGGCCCGCGACGCGTGGTCGAGGAAGCGGGGCGGGATGCCGAAGTCGCGGAGGGGGACGTCCACGCCCGCGTCGCGCAGGGCCTGGGCGACGGCGGAGCCCACGCCGCCCACGCGGATGTTGTCCTCCACCGTCACGACCACCCGGTGGCGCTCGGCCAGCGGGGCCATCGCCTCGTCCACCGGCTTGACCCAGCGCGGGTCGACCACGGTCGTCGAGATGCCCTGCTTGTCGAGGAGGCCGGCGATCTCCAGGCACATGGGGGCGAGGGCGCCCACGGAGACCAGGAGCACGTCCGGGGTGTCGGTGCCGGGCTCGCGCAGCACGTCCATGCCGCCGACCTTGCCGACGGCCGCCACGGCGGGGCCGACCGCGCCCTTGGAGAAGCGGACGACCGTGGGGGCGTCGTCGACCTCGACGGCCTCGCGGAGCTGGGCGCGGACCTGGTCGGCGTCGCGCGGGGCGGCGAGCCTGAGGCCGGGGACGACCTGGAGGATCGACATGTCCCACATGCCGTTGTGGGAGGCGCCGTCGGTGCCGGTGACACCGGCCCGGTCCAGGACGAAGGTCACCCCGCACTTGTGCAGGGCCACGTCCATCAGGACCTGGTCGAAGGCGCGGTTGAGGAAGGTGGCGTACACGGCGAAGACGGGGTGCAGGCCGGCCGTGGCGAGGCCCGCCGCGGAGACCGCGCCGTGCTGCTCGGCGATGCCGACGTCGTAGATGCGGTCCGGGAAGGTGTCCGCGAACTTCTTCAGGCCGACCGGCTGGAGCATGGCCGCCGTGATGGCGACGATGTCCTCGCGCTCCCTGCCGAGCTTCACCATCTCGTCGCCGAAGACGGAGGTCCAGTCGGCGCCGGAGGCCTTGACCGGCAGGCCGGTGTCCGGGTGGATGGGGCCGATGCCGTGGAAGCGGTCGGCCTCGTCCTGGAGGGCGGGCTGGTAGCCGCGGCCCTTCTCGGTGAGGCAGTGCACGATCACCGGGCCGCCGAACCGTTTGGCCCGCGCCAGCGCCGACTCCAGGGCCTCCATGTCGTGGCCGTCGATCGGGCCGACGTACTTCAGGCCCAGGTCCTCGAACATGCCCTGCGGGGCGATGAAGTCCTTCAGCCCCTTCTTGGCGCCGTGCAGGGTGTCGTAGAGCGGCCTGCCGACGACCGGCGTGCGCTCCAGCAGGTCCTTGCCGCGGGCCAGGAACCGCTCGTACCCGTCCGTCGTGCGCAGGGTCGCCAGGTGGTTGGCGAGGCCGCCGATGGTGGGGGCGTACGACCGCTCGTTGTCGTTGACGACGATGACCAGCGGGCGGTCCTTGGCGTCGGCGATGTTGTTCAGCGCCTCCCAGGCCATGCCGCCGGTGAGGGCGCCGTCACCGATCACGGCGACGACGTGGCTGTCGCGTTTGCGGAGCTGGTTGCCCTTGGCGATGCCGTCGGCCCAGCCGAGCACCGTGGAGGCGTGGCTGTTCTCGATGACGTCGTGCTCGGACTCGGCCTGCGAGGGGTAGCCGGACAGGCCGCCCTTCTGCTTGAGCCGCGAGAAGTCCTGCCGGCCGGTGAGCAGCTTGTGCACGTAGGACTGGTGGCCGGTGTCCCACAGCACCTTGTCCTTCGGGGAGTCGAAGACGCGGTGCAGGGCGATGGTGAGCTCGACCACGCCCAGGTTGGGACCGAGGTGTCCGCCGGTCTTGGAGACCGCTTCCACGAGGAAGGTCCGGATCTCCTCTGCCAGCTGGACCAGCTCCTCGGGGCTGAGCCGGTCCAGATCGCGCGGTCCCCTGATACGGGTCAGCAGCGGCACCCGTGCCTCCTTGCAGTAGAGCTGATCGAGCTGTTGCCGGGCCTGTCGAGTCTAATGTTCCGCCCGGGCGGCCGACGCGCGGGCTGTACGTCATACGTCACGCGAACGGCCGTACCCAGGGAAAGGGTTCCTGAGACACAGCTGTGGCCCGGTATCTGATGGATACCGGGCCACATGTCCTACCTAAGGGGCGCGGGGCTGTGTTCATTTGCGGCTGCCGCCGCGCGGGCGCGACAAGCCACGACGGCGCGCAAGCCGTCAACGCACCACCTGCCCCGACGGCGCTATCCGCGACCCGCGGCCTTCTGGCTCTTACGGGAGACGGAGTCGATGACGACCGCACCCAGCAGAACACCACCGGTGATCATGTACTGGATCGACGTGTTCATGTTCAGCAGGTCGAGGCCGGTCTGGATGGACTGGATGACCAGCATGCCCAGGAGGGCGGACCAGACGCTGCCGCGGCCGCCGAACAGCGACGTACCACCGATGACGGCCGCCGCGATGGCGAGCATCAGGGTGTTGCCGCCACCGGCGTTGAGCGTCGCGCTCGCCGTCTGACCGGCGAAGAACATACCGCCGATGGCCGCGAAGCCACCGGAGATCGCGAACACGGTGATGCGGACCATCGGCACGCTGATACCGGCACGGCGGGCCGCCTCGATGCCGCCACCGACCGCGAAGACCTTGCGGCCGTACGTCGTACGACGCAGCACGAAGTCGACGATCACCAGCGACGCGAGGAAGATCACCAGCGCGTTGGAGACGCCGGCCGCGTTGTTCAGCACGGCCGCCGCGGCGAAGGACGCGATCGCGAGCAGTGCGACGCGGACCACGATCTCGCTGGTGGGCCGGAACGGCACACCCGCCGCGCGGCGCCGGCGCTGCTCGTTGAACTGGCCCAGGGCCGACAGCACGACACCGAGGCCGGCCAGCAGGTAGGCACCGATGATGGCCTGGTCCATGAAGAAGGAGCTCTGGCCGAGGAGCTTCACCGGGCCGCTGTCGGCCGGGATGTTGATCGTGCCGCTGGAGCCCAGCAGCCACAGCATCAGACCGTTCCAGCCGAGGAAGCCGGCCAGGGTGACCACGAACGCGGGTACGCCGATCTTGGCGAAGAACCAGCCGTGCAGGGCGCCGATGCCGATGCCCGTGATGATCGTGAGGATCAGCGCCAGCCACTGGTTCATCCCGTGGTTGACCACGAAGACGGCGAACACCGTGGAGGCCAGACCGCTCACCGAGCCGACGGACAGGTCGATCTCGCCGAGCAGCAGCACGAACACGAGGCCGATGGCGAGCATGCCGGTGGCCGCGAGGAAGTAGCTGATGTTGGAGAGGTTGGCCGCGCTGAGGAACAGGCTGTTCTTCACCTGGAAGATGGTCCAGATGATGATCAGGCCGGCGACCACCGGCAGCGAGCCCAGCTCGCCGCCCTTCACCCGGCGCTTGAACTCCGTGAGGTAGCCCTTGAGGCCCTCTTCACGGACCAGCAGGCGCGGGTCGACGACCGCGACCGGCGCGCCCGTGGGGTCGTCGGCGGGGGCCACCGTGACCGGGGCCGCGGCCGGCTCGGTCGTGTCGGCCTTCTCGGTCTTGGGCGACTCGTCGCCCTTTACGGTCTTGGACGTCTCGCTCACTTTGCCGCCTCCGGGGTGCGACGCTCCGAACGACGGGTCACGGCGTTGTCCGTGGCACCCGTGATCGCCGCGATGATCTCTTCCTGGCTGGTGCTCTTCACGGGGAAGAAACCATTGTTCTTGCCCAGACGCAGCACCGCGACGGTGTCCGCGACCGCCTTCACATCGGCCATGTTGTGGCTGATGAGGATGACGGCGAGGTTGCGCTCGCGCAGCCGCTCGACCAGGTCGAGGACCTGCGCGGTCTGCTCGACACCGAGGGCGGCGGTGGGCTCGTCGAGGATGACGACCTTGGGGTCGCCGATCAGGGCGCGGGCGATGGCCACGACCTGGCGCTGACCGCCGGAGAGGCTGGCGATCGGGATGCGCACGCTCGGGATGCGGATGGAGAGCGTGCTCAGCAGCTCGCGGGACCGCTTCTCCATCGTCACCTCGTCGATGACGCCGCGGTGCAGCAGCTCACGGCCGAGGAAAAGGTTTCCGACCACGTCGAGGTTGTCGCAGAGAGCGAGGTCCTGGTAGACCGTCGCGACGCCGAGACCTTGGGCGTCGTGCGGCTTGTTGATGTTGACGGGGTTGCCCTCCCACTCGATGACGCCCTCATCGATGGGATGTACACCCGCGATCGTCTTGACCAGGGTCGACTTACCTGCGCCGTTGTCGCCCACCAGGGCGACCACTTCTCCGGCGTGGACCTCCAGTTCGACATCGGTGAGTGCCTGGACCGCACCGAATCGCTTGGAGACTCCGCGCAACGCCAGCACGGGCGTAGCGGACACGTGAACCATCTCCTTCGCCGCCTGACCGGCGGGGATGCCGCGCTTGGTGATCAGGCGCGGAGGGGCGTGCGGCACCTCGGGTTGCCGTCGGTGTACGCACGCGGTTTACAAGATGAACATGCGCGAATCCGCTGCGCTTGGCAACGGGTCCGTCCGACGCCCGCTCCGGCAGCGGGGTATGAAGGCCGGAGCGGGCGTCGGAGGGGTTTCGCGTGACCGTCGGACGACCCCGGGCACCTTGCGGAAGGGCCGGGGTACGTCGGGCGGCCGGGGCCCGGGTGTCGTACTGCGATCACCCGGGCGCTGGCGGCCGGAGCCCTGCGGCTCCGGAGCCGGGCTACTGGAGGCCGGCGGCCTTGCAGGCCTTGGCGAACTCGCTGGTGCAGATGTCGGAGACGGTGTACAGACCGTCCTTGATCACCGTGTCCTTGATGTTGGCCTTGGTGACCGACACCGGGGTCAGCAGCTGCGAGGGCACCTTGTCGCCGGAACCGCTGGTCTGCGTGGTGGTGGCGAGCGAGGAGATGCTCTTGCCGTCCAGCAGGTTCACCGCGATCGTGGCGGCGGCGTCGGCCTCGGGCTTGAACGCCTTGTAGACGGTGGAGGACTGGGTGCCGGCGACGATGCGCTGGATGCCCGCGAGCTCCGCGTCCTGACCGGTCAGCGGGATGCCGCTGATGCCGGCGCCCTTGAGGGTGGTGGCGATACCACCGGCCATGCCGTCGTTGGCGGAGTAGACGCCCGCGATCTTGCTGGCACCGAGCTGCGTGATGGCCGCCTTCACCTTCTGCGCGGCGACCGTGTCCTTCCACAGACCGGACTGCTCGTAGGCGATGTCGACCTTGCCGTCGAGGGCCTCGTGCGCGCCCTTCTTGAACTGGGCGGCGTTCGGGTCGGCGTCGTCACCGTTGATCATGACGATCTTGGACTTGGTGGTCGCCTTGGAGCCGAGGGCGTCCAGCAGGGCCTGGCCCTGGAGCTGGCCGACCTTGACGTTGTCGAAGGAGACGTAGGCCGACACCGGGCCCTGGGCGAGGCGGTCGTACGCGACGACCTTGACACCCTTGTCCACGGCGGCCTGGATGGAGGACTTGATGGCCGCAGAGTCCTGGGCCGAGATCACGATGACCTTGACGCCCTTGGTCACCATGGTGCTGACCTGCTGGGCCTGCTTGGCAGCGTCACCGGCGGCGTTCGCGTAGTCGACCGTGCAGTCGGCACACAGCTTCTTGACCTGCGCCTCGAAGTACGGGTGGTCGAACTTCTCGTAGCGAGCGGTCACGCTGTCGGGGAGCAGCAGGCCGATGGTCTTGCCACCGGAGGAGCTGCTGCTCGACGAGTCGCTCTTCTTGTCATCGCCGGCCTTGCCACAGGCGGCGATGGACAGCGCCATGGAAACCGCGGCGGTGCCGATCACGACTCTACGCATCGTTGCGTTCATTTGGGGGTGCCTCCCTGACAGGGCCGCAACGCTGCGGCCGAGGTGGCTGGAAGTCAACTCGGCCGTGACTTCGACGTCAAGAAGTAAATACTTAACGAGATGGCAACGGCGCCATTCGTTCTCTAAGTGAAGACAGGTGCAACAGCGGGCAACGATCCGTCCAAAAGGGTTGAATCGCCCATCTCGCTGAGCGCGAGAGCGAGCGCGCCGAGCACCTCCGCACGGCCGCCAAGGGCCCCCGGAAGCACCGAGAGTTGGCGCGCCGCGCTGGGGATCGCATAGCGGCTCACGGACTCCCTGATGGGCCCCAGGACCAGCTCTCCGGCCTCGGCGAGATCGCCGCCGAGGACCACCCGGCTCGGGTTCAGCAGGTTGCAGAGATTCGCCACACCACTGCCGATGTGACGGCCGACGTCGCCGATCACCCGGCGACAGCCGGGGTCGCCTTCCCGGGCCAGCCGCACGACGCCCTCCATGGTCAGGTCCGCGCCGTGACCGGGCTGGAGCAGCGGCAGCACGTAGCGGGCCGACGCGAAGGTCTCCAGGCAGCCGCGGTTGCCGCAGCGGCAGACCGGGCCGGACTCATCGAGTGTGATATGTCCGATTTCGCCCGCCGTGCCGCCGGGGCCCCGGTAGATCTTCCCGTTGATCACCAGGCCGGCGCCGACACCGCTGGCGACCTTGATGTAAGCAAGATCACGTACGCCCTTGCCGCTGCCCCAGACCAGCTCACCGAGGGCACCGAGGTTGGCGTCGTTGTCCACGTGCACGGGGACGCCGAGCCGCAGCCGCAGCTCCTCCGCGGGTCTCGCGCCGATCCAGCCGGGCAGGATGGCGCTGGAGCCCAGGGTGCCGGACTCCACGTCGATCGGGCCGGGGACGCCCACGCCCACGCCGGCGATCTTCGATCGGTCCACACCGGTCGCCGCGATCAGGCGGTTGACCAGCTCTTCCGCCCTGTCGAAGCCCTGACTGGACGACGCGTCCACGTCGAGCGGCTCGGACTCCTCGGCCAGCACCTGGTGGGCGAGGTTGCCGATCGCCACGCGCAGGTGGGTGTGGCCGAAGTCGATCCCGATGACGATGCCGGCGTCACCGCTCAGACTCACGCTGCGGGCCCTGCGGCCGCCCGCCGACGTGGGCGTGACCTCGACGGTTCCGCCGTCCTTGAGCTCGCGCACGATGTTGGAGACCGTCGCAGCCGACAGGCCGGTCGTGCGCGCGATCTCCGCCTGCGTGAGCGATCCGGCCAGACGTACGGCCCGTACGACACGTTCCAGGTTGGCTCGGTGCAGCGACGACTGCGACCCCGGAGTCTCCATCGACCCATCCACTCCTGCCATCGGAGGCGGCCACGGTGCCGCCAACGTGACCCAGATCACCTCACTGAGACCGGGCCACTTACAAGTTATGAACTCCAAGCTCTGCTGAACGGGTTACCGCCGTCAAGTCCTTGACAGAAATCGTTGGCGGTTCGGGGGTTGCCTGGGGGACATGCATTCGACATGTCTAGGCCACTGGTCAGCAGGTGGCGGAGGGGGCGGTGGGTGACCGTGGTGGTGCGGGTGCGGCGTCGTTGTGGCTGGTCGCGCAGTTCCCCGCGCCCCTTCGGGGGCGCGGTCGTGGGCGCCGAATTCAAGGGCGCCCTCTTTCGGGTTGCGAACGTTCGGGTTACTTCAGAGCGCCCGCCGTCAGACCCGCCACCACCTGGCGCTGGAAGATGATGTACGCCGCCAGGACCGGGAGCATCGCCATCACCAGGCCGGCGAAGAGGCCGGACCAGTCACCCTTGTAGCCCTGGCTGACCGCCAGCTGGACCAGGCCCTGGGTGAGGACGTGTTTGTCGGGGTCCGTGTTGAGAACCGTCGGGAGCATGTACTGGTTCCACTGGCCGAGGAAGTTGAAGATCCCCACGCTGATCAGGCCGGGCTTCGCCATCGGCAGCATGATCTGGAAGAACGTACGGGTGTGCGAGGCGCCGTCGACGAAGGCCGCCTCGGCCACGGACGTGGGCAGCGTGCGGAAGAACGCCGTGAGGAAGAAGACCGTGAACGGCAGCGAGTACGCGATGTACACCAGGATCAGGCCGTGCAGCGTGTTCAGCAGGCCCATGTTGTTCACGACGTAGAACAGCGGGACCAGCGCCAGCATGATCGGGAAGCTCATGCCGCCGATGAACAGGTAGTAGATGAAGCGGTTGCCCGGGAAGTCGAAGCGGGCCAGGACATAGGCCGCCATCGAGCCGAGGACCAGGGTGCCGATGAGCGAACCGCCCACCACCAGGACGGTGTTCAGGAAGTAGTCGCTCATGTTGGCCTGGGTCCAGGCCCGCGACCAGTTGTCGAAGTGCAGCTTGTCGGGCAGCGCCCAGGGCGAGCCGAAGATCGACCTGTCGTCCTTGAACGACGTCATCACCGCCCAGAGCAGCGGTGTGACCACCATGATCGCCCAGATGACCAGGACGCCGTGGGAGAAGACGTTGAGGACTCCGCCCTCGCGCTGCCGCCGGGGCGGCTTCGGCGCGGGGACGTCGATCTTCGTGACGGTGGTGTCGGTCTCGGTCGTCGTCATCGCTTCAGTACTCCAGCCGCTCGCGACGGCCCAGCCGCATCACGACCGCCGCGAAGGCGAGCGTGACGATCAGCAGAGCGACGCCGATGGTGGTGGCGTAGGCGGCCTGACCGTCCCGGAACGCCTTCTGGTACACGTACAGGACCATCACGGTCGTCGAGTAGTCGGGCCCGCCCGGTCCGGTCGTCATGATCTGTACGACTGCGAACGACTCGGCGCCGAGCGCGAGGATGCCCATGTACACCCAGCCGGACTGCACGGTGTCCCACAGCAGCGGCAGGGTGATGCGGAAGAAGGTCGCCGCGCGGCCGGCGCCGTCGAGGAGCGCGGCCTCGTAAAGGTCCATGGGGATGGACGCCATGCCCGCCGAGAAGAGGACCACGAAGAAACCGACCGTGGACCAGACCAGTACGGCCATCACGCACCACAGGGCGAGGCTCGGGTCGCCCAGCCAGAGCGGCTGGATATTGTCCAGACCAATTCCGCGGAGCAGTGAATTGATCGCGCCGCTGTCGGGGTTGTAGGCGAAGGCGAACAGCAGCGAGACGATCGCGATCGACAGCACCTGCGGGAAGAAGTAGACGATCTTGTAGAAGGAAGAGCCCCGGACCCCCGAGATGACCGGGCCGCCCTTCCTTCTACGGCCGCCCACATTGATCATGAAGGCGAAGAACAGCGCAAGGCTGATCGTCACCAGCGGCAGCACGATCGCGAACATCAAGCTGTGCTGCAAGGACTTCCAGAAGATGTCGTCGTGCAGCATCCTCCGGTAATTGTCCAGGCCGACCATCTTGAATTCGGGGCTCAGGCCGGTCCAGTCCGTGAACGAGTAGTAGATGGACTGGATGAACGGCCACACCACGAAGAGCGCGTACAGTCCGAGGGGCAACGCCAGAAACCCCACGATGAACCGGTACTTGCCGTGCTGCATCGCCACTCCGGTGCCGTGAGGGTGAGTGTTACGGGTGCTTGTAGTGCTTGATCGTGGTGTCCTTGGCGGCCTCGTCGGCGAAGCCCTGGATCTTCTTGACGGCCTCCGCCGGGGTGAGCCGGCCGGCCATCATCTCGCCGAGACCGGCGACTCCGATCTTCTCCTTCTGGAGCTGCACGTACCAGTCCTGGAGCCGCGGGTTGACCACATTCGACCCGGCCAGCTTCAGCGCGGCCACACCCGAGGTGAGGCCCGGGGTGAGGGTGATGCCGTCGGTGCCGCCGTTGTACGCGGTCAGCGACTTCACCTTCGTCGTGAAGTTCTTGGAGGAGGCCTCGCTGAGCATGATGCGCAACTGCTCCATGCCGCCCTGGGCGTTCGCCGCCTTGGCCGGGACGACGAACGGCTCGCCGCCGGAGGCCCAGATGGTGCCGAACGGCATCTTGTCGTTCTTGTCGATGCCGGTGGGCGCGGAGACGGCGAGGTTGAAGTCGGAGGGGATGACGTTCGCCGACTCGTTCTCCACCCAGGAGCCGTTCGGGATGAACAGCGCCTTGCCCTGCGCCCAGGCGGTCTGCGACTGGATGTGGTCCAGGCCCGGGGTGCCCTTGAGGATGTAGCCCTTCTTGTAGAGCTCGTAGTAGGCCTCGAAACACGCCTTGACGGCCGGGTGCTTCCAGGCGTTCGGCTCCAGGTTGTCGATCGCGTTCAGGACCTCGACACCGCCGACCTTGCCGATCATCGGGTAGAGCGAGAAGGGGATGTAGTACGGGTACTTGCCCGCGTAGGTCCAGCCGGCCATGCCCTTCTTCTTGGCCTTCTCGCAGACGGCGATCATCTGGTCCCAGGTCTGCGGGTACTCCGCGTCGAGCGAGTCCAGGGCCTTCTGCGAGTACCAGACGCCGTAGACCGTGTAGGCGTAGTACATGATCCAGACCGGGTTGCCGTCGAACTGGCCCATCTCGACGATGCCGGGGCGCAGCGTGTCGCGGACCTTCTTGTTCGGGTCGTCGTACGACGGCGCGTCGAGCAGCGGGGTGAGGTCGGCCAGCTGCTTCTTGCCGACGAGCACACCCATGTCCATCTGCTCGGCGCCGGAGTTGTCGATGAGGTCCGGCGGGGTGCCCTGGTTGAAGCGCGGCTGGAGGGTGGACTGGATCTTCTGGGTCGCGGAGAACTTGACCTTGGCCTTCGGGAAGTCCTTCTCGTAGATCTTCACCGCGTCCTCGGCGTACTCCTTGCCGAAACCGCCGTCGAAGAGGACGAATTCCATCTGCGCGGTCTCGTTGACACCCAGCGGGTTCTTGGCCGTCTTCTTGCCGGCCTTGTCCTTGGACTGGCCGCCGCCGCCACTGCTGGCACAGGCGGAGAGGAATCCGACGGTGGGTACCGAAATCAGGCCGAGTGCGGCCGAACGCTTGATCAGATCGCGGCGGCCGACACCCTCGGAACCATGGTTCGCTGCGGAAGGGGATCCCATGCTCAAGTCCACGCCTTCTCCAGGACTCAGGCGGTGAACCGGATCCTTCCCGGCACCGCGGTCGGGTAGTGCTGGGTCGTGCAGGAAGTCATGCGGGAAACGCCGACAGGTATAGTCCACTTCCCGCCAGCGGGGCAAGATCGAATGCAAGGTTGGCCATGGGTCTTTTCCTAGTTGAGACCTGTCGGAAATATGAGCGATCTCTGTACGCCTTGCCGGAAAAAGAGCCGACATACACCCCTGAATGCCGCACCCAACACCCTTGACATCACGGGCCACTTGACCACCTACTGGTTCCTGCGCCAGCAGCTGACAACGTTGTCTCATGTGGCAGGGAGGGTACCCGTTGTGATGCAGCGGAGAACGCAGCGAAGAACAGGACACGGATCTGGTACGGCGGTCGTGATCGCGGCCGCCGTAGTCATGACCCTGGGCTCCCAGGGAGCCGCGGTCGCCCTGCCGGCGAAGGCACCGGCCGCCGCGACACAGTTCGCATCCTCGTTCGAGTCTGGCGATCCGTCACCGGACTGGACCGACACCGTGGATACCGACCCGAGCGGCGCCCCGCGCGCCTCCGGGGTGGACGGCGGCTACAGCACCGGCATCCCCGGCAATGTCACCGACCACGTGACCGACGTACGGGCGAGCGGCGAGAACACCGGCGCGGGCGAGGTGAAGGAGAACCTGGTCGACGGCGAGCCTGGCACCAAGTGGCTCACCTTCGAGCCCACCGGCTGGGCCGAGTTCGACTTCGACAAGCCCATCAAGCTGGTGACCTACGCCCTCACCTCGGCGAACGACTACGACGAGCGCGACCCCAAGGACTGGACCCTCCAGGGCTCGACGGACGGCAAGGACTGGAAGACCGTCGACACCCGGACCGGCGAAGCCTTCTCGGAGCGGTTCCAGACCAAGTCGTACGACCTCGCCGCGCCCGCCGAGTACCAGCACTTCCGGCTCGACGTCACGAAGAACAACGGCGCCTCCGACATCCTGCAGATCGCCGACGTGCAGTTCTCCACGGGCGGCAGCGGCGGGCCGGTGCCCCAGGACATGCTCTCGCTGGTCGACCGGGGCCCCAGCGGCTCACCGACGGCGAAGGCGCGAGCCGGCTTCACCGGGACCCACGCGCTTCGGTACGCGGGCCGGCACACGGCGAGCGGGCGGGCGTACTCGTACAACAAGGTCTTCGACGTGAACGTCAAGGTCGGCCGGGACACGCAGCTGGGCTACCGGATCTTCCCGTCCATGGCCGACGGCGACCTCGACTACGACGCCACCAATGTGGCGGTGGACCTGGCCTTCACGGACGGCACCTATCTGAGCGGCCTCGGGGCCGTCGACCAGCACGGGTTCGGGCTGTCGCCGCGCGCGCAGGGCGCGTCGAAGGCGCTGTACGTCAACCAGTGGAACAACGTCTCGTCGGTGATCGGTTCGGTCGCGGCCGGCAAGACCGTCGACCGGATCCTGGTGGGCTACGACTCCCCCGCCGGGCCGGCCAAGTTCCGCGGCTGGATCGACGACGTGTCGCTGAAGCCGGTGGCGCCCGAGAAGCCGAAGGCGCATCTGTCCGACTACGCGCTGACCACCCGCGGAACCAACTCCAGCGGCAGCTTCTCGCGCGGCAACGACTTCCCGGCCACGGCTCTGCCGCACGGCTTCAACTTCTGGACGCCGGTGACCAACGCGTCCTCGGAGAGCTGGCTGTACGAGTACGCGCGCGCGAACAACGACGCCAACCTGCCGACGATCCAGGCGTTCAGCGCGAGTCATGAGCCGAGCCCCTGGATGGGCGACCGGCAGACCTTCCAGATGATGCCGTCGGCCGCCTCCGGCACCCCGGACACCGGCCGGGACGCCCGCGAGCTGGCCTTCCGGCACGAGAACGAGACCGCGCGGCCGTACTACTACGGGGTCACGTTCGAGAACGGCCTCAAGGCCGAGATAACACCGACCGACCACGCGGCCGCGCTGCGCTTCACCTACCCGGGCGACGACGCGAGCGTGATCTTCGACAACGTCACCGAGCAGGCGGGCCTGACCCTCGACAAGGACCACGGCATCGTCACCGGCTACTCCGACGTCAAGTCGGGCCTGTCGACGGGTGCGACCCGCCTCTTCGTCTACGGCGTGTTCGACAAGCCGGTGACGGGCGGCGACTCCAGTGGGGTGAAGGGCTACCTGCGCTTCGACGCGGGCTCCGACCACACCGTCACGCTCCGCCTGGCCACCTCCCTCATCAGCGTCGACCAGGCCAAGGACAACCTGCGCCAGGAGATCCCGGACGGCACCTCCTTCGACACCGTGAAGGCGCAGGCCCGGAAGGTCTGGGACGGGCTGCTCGGCAAGGTGGAGGTGGAGGGCGCCACGGCCGACCAGCTGACCACCCTCTACTCCAGCATGTACCGGCTGTACCTGTACCCCAACTCCGGCTTCGAGAAAGTCGGTTCGACGTACCAGTACGCCTCCCCCTTCTCGCCGATGACCAGCCAGGACACCCCGACACACACCGGCGCGAAGATCGTGGACGGCAAGGTGTACGTCAACAACGGCTTCTGGGACACCTATCGCACGACCTGGCCGGCGTACTCACTGCTGACACCGAGTCAGGCCGGTGAGATGGTCGACGGGTTCGTGCAGCAGTACAAGGACGGCGGCTGGACCTCGCGCTGGTCCTCCCCCGGCTACGCCGACCTGATGACCGGCACCTCCTCGGACGTGGCGTTCGCGGACGCGTACGTCAAGGGCGTGCAGTTCGACGCGAAGTCGGCGTACGACGCGGCCCTGAAGAACGCCACGGTGGTCCCGCCCTCCTCGGGCGTCGGCCGCAAGGGCATGTCCACCTCCCCCTTCCTCGGCTACACCAGCGACGACACCCGCGAGGGCCTGTCCTGGGCGATGGAGGGATACGTCAACGACTACGGCATCGCCGAGATGGGCAAGGCGCTCTACGCGAAGACGGGCGAGAAGCGCTACAAGGAGGAGTCGGACTACTTCCTCAACCGCGCCCAGGACTACGTCGACCTCTTCGACTCCAAGGCCGGCTTCTTCCAGGGCAAGGACGCCCAGGGCGGCTGGCGGGTGGACTCGTCGGCGTACGACCCGCGCGTGTGGGGCTACGACTACACCGAGACCAACGGCTGGGGCTACGCCTTCACCGCCCCGCAGGACAGCCGGGGCCTCGCCAACCTGTACGGCGGCCGCTCCGGCCTCGCGGACAAGCTGGACGAGTTCTTCGCGACGCCCGAGACGGCCTCCCCCGACTTCGTCGGCTCGTACGGCGGGGTCATCCACGAGATGACCGAGGCCCGGGACGTCCGGATGGGCATGTACGGCCACTCCAACCAGGTCGCCCACCACGTCATCTACATGTACGACGCGGCCGGCGAGCCCTGGAAGGCGCAGGCCTACGTCCGTGAGGCGCTCTCCCGGCTCTACCTCGGCAGCGAGATCGGCCAGGGCTACCACGGCGACGAGGACAACGGCGAGCAGTCGGCCTGGTACCTCTTCTCGGCCCTCGGCTTCTACCCGCTGGTGATGGGCAGCGGCGACTACACGATCGGCTCCCCGCTGTTCAAGAAGGCGACGGTCCACCTGGAGAACGGCCACGACCTCGTGATCCGGGCGCCGAGGAACAGCGCGCAGAACGTCTACGTCCAGGGCGTCCGCGTCAACGGCCGTATCTGGACGTCGACTTCGCTGCCCCACTCCCTGATCTCCAAGGGCGGTGTCATCGACTTCACGATGGGCCCGAAGCCGTCGACGTGGGGCACCGGCAAGAACGCCGCCCCCGTCTCGATCACCCAGGACGACAAGGTCCCGACCCCGCGCGCGGACGTCCTGAAGGCCAACGGCGCCCTGTTCGACAACACCTCGGCGACCCAGGAGACGGTGACGTCGGTGGACCTGCCGGTGACCACGTCGGCCAAGGGCATCCAGTACACCCTCACCTCCCCGTCGGACCACACGAAGGCCCCGACGGGCTGGACACTCCAGGCGTCGACGGACGGCACCGACTGGCGGACCGTGGACCGGCGTTCCGGCGAGACCTTCGCCTGGGACCTCCAGACACGGGCGTTCACGATCCACAGCCCCGGGACGTACGCGCACTACCGGCTCGTCCTGGACGGTGAATCGACCCTGGCGGAGGTGGAGTTGCTGGCCTGAGACAGCGGCACGGGAAGGGGTGCGGGCCCGGAGACCACTTCGGGCCCGCCCCTGTTCCTCAGACCTCCGGGATCTCCCCGTCGAGCAGCGGCAGGACCCGCCGCAACGCCGCCGCGTGCTCATGGACCCGCTTCAGCATGGCGCGTCGGGTGGGCGCCGAGATCGGCACGTCCTGTGCCGGTCCGCAGCCGACGGCCACGTACAGGTCGTCGAGGCGGGCACCGCGCCCCCGAGTGCCGTCCGCCCCGACCGGGGTGAGCCGCGTCGACACCTCGGGCTCCCTGCCGCCGAAATAACGGAACTCGACCACCATGTCGGCACGCCGGAACTGCAGTCCGGTGCACCAGAGCAGCCTGTCGTCGACGGTCTCCGGCTCCGAGAAGCCCTCGCTCTGCGTCAGGAACGCGTAGGCGACGCGCGCTTCCGACCGGAAGTCCTCCGGCAGGTTCGGTCGCTTCCCCATAGGGCGATGGTCGCAAGCGTGCGGTGCCCCGGCCAGTGCGGAACCGGCCGGGGCACCGGGAACCCGGGGCCTAGGGCCTGTCTGACAATTCCCGTCGTCGCCCGGAGGGCGGCCTCGCGGCGTCAGGTGCGTGCTCTCGGCGTGCCGGGCGTAGGCCCTCGTACTGGACGTACTTGGGTCTGCGCCCGGTGCGGCGAGAGTGCGTGCATGGCGTCGCGAGGCAGACGGGAATTGTCAGACAGGCCCTAGCCGACCGCGAGGGTGAAGACGTGGAGGTCCGTGTCCTCGGGGAGCTTCACACTGCGCACGGTCTTGCCGTCCGGGGCCGTGAACGGCCTGGTCGCGAAGACGTAGGTCGCCACCGGGTCCTTGTCCGCGCCCGTGACATTGCGGTACGCGGTCCTCGCCACGATCTCGTTGCCGTACTGGACGGTTCCGCCGCCACCGCCGATGGTCCAGTCGGTGAAGGAGAGGTCGATCGTGTCGGTGGTGCCGTCGGTGTAGGTGACGGTCGCCCGGGCGGGCTGGTTGCCGTTGGTGGCGCTGCCGATGAAGGACAACCTGGCTGCGGGAGTGGGGAGTTCGAGGGTCTGGGCGGTGGCCGTCGCGTTGTCGGGGCGGCCTGCCGGGGCGTTCGGCCAGGTGTAGGTGAGGCCGTCGACGGTGCCCTGGCTGCCCGCGGTGAGGCCGGCCGCCGCGAGGGCCTGGCGGGAGTAGCTCCAGCCGCCGCCGTCGAAGTCGGCCTCGTCGTGGTCGCCGGAGTCGTCCGAGACACCGGTGTTGTCGTAGGCGGCGAGGAGGGTGCCCGGCGCGGCGACGGTGAGGGCGACCGGCTGGGCGTAGGAGGCGTTGGCGGAGGTCACCGTGACCCGCGCGTCGTAGTAGCCCTGCGGGGTGTCGGGGGCGGTGGTGAGGGTGATCTGCTGGGAGCCGTCGGTCATGGTGCCCTCGGCGGGGGTGGCCGTGACGCCGTCCGGGGTCTCGACGCGGAAGCGGACCTCCGGGCCGGTGCCGCCCGTCAGGGAGAGCGCACGGATGTCCACCTTCGCGCTGTCGCCGGGGGCGAGCGTCGCGGCCGTGGGACCGACGCCGATCTGGTACGGCTGCTCGCCCTGGCGGAAGGACGGGGGCGCGGAGGAGGTGCCCCAGGTGCGGTTCGGGGTGGTGGAGAGGGTGTAGTCGAGCCGGCCGCCGTCGCGGACGAAAGAGCTGTCGAGCCAAGGGCGGTCGCTGGTACGGCCGTTGACCTTCAGGGACTGGACGTACGGGGCGTTCGCGGCTGCTCCCTGGGCGTGGATCGAGATGTCGTTGCCGCCCGGGCGGTCGATCTCCACCCGCTCGAACAGGGGTGAGGCGAGGACGAGTTCGGCGCGGGAGGGGACCTGCGGGTACATGCCGAGCGCGGAGAAGACGTACCAGGAGGACATGGCGCCGAGGTCGTCGTTGCCGGGGATGCCGCCGGGCTGCGTCGACCAGAGCTGTGTCATCGCGGCGCGGACGGTCTCCTGCGTCTTGTAGGGGGCACCGGCGTAGTCGTACAGGTAGGGCACGTTGAGCGAGGGCTCGTTGTCCAGCTCGGACTTGTCGCCGCCGCTGCCGGTGAAGGCCCAGCCGCCGTCGCTGTCGTGGAAGAAGGCGTCGAGGCGGGCGAGGGCCCGGTCGGTGCCGCCCATCGCGGCGAAGAGCCCGGCCGGGTTGTGCTGGACCATCCAGGTGTACTGGGCGGCGGTGCCCTCCACGAACCCGTTGCCGGTGCCCGGGGTGAACCCGGTGACCCAGCTGCCGTCGGCCTTGCGGTTGGCGATGTAGCCGCCGGTGGGGTCGGCGGCGATGTCGAAGTTGTTCTGCCACCACTGGGAGCGGTCGGCGAAGGTCTCGGCGGTGTTCTTCTCCCCTGCTGCCGCCGCGAGCTGGGAGAGGGAGAAGTCGGCGGTGGACATCTCCAGGGTCTCGGCGGCGCCGCCCCAGGCGTTGGACACGGACGGCATGTAGTGGTCGGCCAGGTACTTGTCCAGGGACGGGCGTTGGCCGAGCGACAGTACCGGTTTGCCGGCCGCCGACAGGTCCTGGGCCGTCGGGACCGTCGCCGCCTTCACCAGGGAGTCCAGCGCCCCCTTCAGGTCGAAGCCGGTGCCGCCGAAGGCACGGATGCCGGCGAGGGCGGTCGGCGACGGGTCGCCGTTCATGACGTGGGTGCCGCTCGCCCCGTGCAGCCAGCGGTCCCAGACCCCGCCGTTCTGCCGGGCGAGTTCGTAGAGCGACTGGGCGACGTCCGAGCCGGTGCGGGGGTCGAGGAGGGTGAGCAGTTGTACCTGGTCGCGGTAGACGTCCCAGCCGGAGAAGGTGCCGTACTGCGCCCGGTGGCCGCGGGCGAGCCGGTGGACCTTGTCGTCGCTGCCCCGGTAGCGGCCGTCGGCGTCGCTGATGACGTTGGGGTGGAAGAGGGAGTGGTAGAGCGCGGTGTAGAAGGTGGTGCGGTCGGCGTCGGTGCCGCCGCCGACGCGGATGGCGTCGAGGCGGTCGCGCCAGGCGCGGTGGGCCGCGTCGCGGACGGCGTCGAAGGAGCGTCGCGGCGGGTTCTCCGCCCTCAAATTGGCCTCGGCGGCGGCCCGGCTGACGTACGAGATACCGACCTTGACGTTCACCGGGCCGGAGCCGGGCGCGAACTGCACGTATCCGCCGGCCCCCTTGCCGGCGACGGGCCGCCCGCCGTTCGCCGAGAAGCCGCCGGTGCCGCCGGAGGCGGTCGTCGATCCCGGGTTCAGCCTGTCGTCCTGCCAGGTGCCGGTGGCGGTGAAGGCGCGGTCGAAGTGGGCGGTGAAGTAGAGGGTGTAGTAGGAGCGTTGGCCCTCGGGGTCGAGATAGCCGCAGAAGTCCCCGGAGGTGACCGAGCCCGAGACCGTGCGGCTCTCCGGGTCGATGGAGACCGTCGAATCGGCGGAGCCCACCTCGGAGTTGGCGGTGCGGATCAGCAGGGAGGCGGGCTTGTCGGCCGGGTAGGTGAAGCGGGCCGAGCCGGTGCGGGTGGTCGCGGTGAGGTCGGCGGTGACGCCGGAGGCGAGGCCCACCTGGTAGTGGCCGGGCTCGGCGGTCTCGTCGGCGTGGCTGAAGTCGGAGGCGTAGACGGCGTCCTTGGTGTCGCCCGCCGGGGACGAGGTGACCTCGCCGGCGTACGGGAAGAACGGGATGTCGCCGCTGCCGCCCGCGCAGCCGGTGCCGGACATGTGGGTCAGGCTGAAGCCGCGGATGCGGGTGGCGTCGTACTGGTAGCCGCCGGGTGCGGCCGTTCTCGTCGCGTCGCCTCTGGTGTTCTCCGGGCTCCAGGAGAGCATGCCGAACGGCACGACGGCGCCCGGGAAGGTGTCGCCGCCGTTCCTGCTGCCGATCAGCGGATCGACGTACGCCGTGGGGTCCTTGACCAGTTCGGGGGGTGTGCTCGCGGTCGCCGCGAGGGCGGGGGATGGGGGTCCCCCCGCGCGAGCGAAGCCGAGCGTGGGGGAGCCGCCGGCCGCGAGTACTGCGGCCAGCAGCAGGGACATGGGTCGGAAACGCATGACGCGGCCCTTCCTCCTCCGGACGGGTCGCGCACCACAGGTCGCACAAGCCGCAGGGACAGTAACGTGCGCCACCGGTACCACGGAAGACCGCGCATGCCTCGGAGGGCACCGGCCGGGTTCACCCGGTCGAGCGACCCGAAATGCCTTGACATCGTTGTCGGTTGAGACGGTAAAGTCATGTACAGACCATGAGACAACGTTGTCGCTCGTCACAGCGCCGACACAAGCCGCACAGCAAGCCGCACAAGAGGCACTTCGAGCAACTCCCACCCGGACAGGCCTACCCACCCCCCCTCGCCTGCCCGGCTCGCGGACCCGGTGCGCACCGGCACCGGGTCCGCCCAGAGCGGAGCGCGTACGTCAACCGACCTGACACGGCAGGCCGGTTGCACTGCCCCCGCCGTCGCCCTGGACGACGTAACCGAACGTCGTGCTCTGCCCGGGACTGAGCGCGCCGTTCCAGTCGGCGTTGTGGACCATCACGTCCTGTCCGCTGTAAGTGGCGTTGCCGTTCCAGAGGCCGGCCACCGACTGGCCGCCGGGAAGCGTCCAGTCGACCATCCAGCCGAGCATCGCCACATCACCGCTGTTGGTGACGGTGACCTGGGACTGGTAGCCGCCGGGCCAGCTGTTGGTCGTGGTCCGGGTGGCGGTGCAGGTGCCGGGCGGGGGTTCGGTGGGGTTGCCCGGGTCGTGGATGCCGGTGACCTCGCCGTTGCCGCCGTCGAAGACGACGTCCGAGCAGGAGTAGAAGGTCTCCGTGCTGTCCGAGCGCTGCCACACCACGTAGATGATGTGCCGCCCGGTCTTGTTCGCCGGAAGCTGTCCGGTCCAGGAGTAGTTGGCCTCGACCGTGCCCGGGGTGCCGTTGAGCGGCGGGTGGTCGACGGTCAGGAACGGCGTGTCCTCCATGTCGTCCCAGGTGAGCGGCTGGGTGGGGTCGTAGCCGTCCTTGGTCACGTAGACGTAGAACCAACCCGGGTGCGCCGCCCAGGCGTTGTAGGAGAAGTCGATGGTGGCGCCGGAGGTCAGATGCGTGACCGGCCAGTCGTCGCGGGGCAGGTCGAAGCCCGTGAAGTTGGGGTTGCCGCCGCTGCACAGCTGCCCGTCGGGCACGAAGCCGCGGGTGCGGCCGGCGCCGTCCGAGCGGAGCACGGAGAACCAGTTGTAGAACGGCGTGGTCCCGCCGACCTGCTGGGCCGCCTTGCAGGCCGGGTTGACGGGCTTGATCTCCCCGGTGTCCGTGAGCGCGTCCTGCCAGCACAGGAAGGTACGGCTGCCGGGCTTCATCGGGGTGCCGTGCGCCTGGGCCGGGGCGCCGGCGGCCAGGATCAGGGCGAGGGCGGGGACGGTGGCGAGCAGGGCGAGGAGAGCGAGGAAGAGGGCCCGGCCCCGGGTGGGGAGGGGTAATCGGGGCGGGCGGTACGGAGAGCGTGTGCTTGTCATGGGCATGACAGATCTACCTCTGTGTGGGGTGAACGGTCGTGCGCGGGTCACGGAGACGAACGCGGGGTGGAAGCAGGCCCGACGCGCCGGCGGGTTCCGGTCCGCCGGTGCATATGGGAGCGCTCCCACCCCACTCCCCTGTGAAGCTAGCGCGGACGGGGGCGGCTGTAAACGGCGGACGGCCGACGAAGTGGGGCCTGCGGCAGGACCGTTCGGAAGCCGAACCTCGTACGATCCCGCCATGATCGCAGCCGCAGTCACGATCGCCCTCGCCTTCGCCGGATACATGGCCACCTACCTCAACGGCCTGCGGCTGGCGCAGCGGCAGGAGCGGCTTGCTCGGGTGAATCGGCAACTCAGCGAGTTCTACGGGCCGCTGTTCGCGCTGACGGAGGCCAACAGCCGTACCTTCGCCGCGTTCCTGGCGCGGCACGCCCGGCCCGGCGGCACCTCGCCCTTCAGCGACACGACTCCGCCCAGCGAGGAGGAACTGGCCGACTGGCGGCTCTGGGTGACGACCGTGTTCCTGCCTGTCCTGCGGGAGATGCGCGGGCTGGTGGTCGGGCGGGCGGATCTGCTTCGGGAACCGGAGATGCCGTCGCTGCTGCTGGAGCTGTGCGCACACACGGCGGGATACGAGATCACCGTGGCGCGCTGGGCACAGGGCGACTTCTCGGACCATCTGTCGCTCGTGCCGTTCCCCAGCGAGGAGCTGGCCGCATACGCCCGCCGGGGCTTCGGCGAACTGAAGCGGGAGCAGGCGCGGCTGCTGGGCAGCCAGCGGCCATAGCAGGCCCACAGCCTTGACTCATTTTTGGCCAACCGCGCTATGTGGTGACTGGCGTTCGGTCATGTTCACTTGACGCGGCCATGGGGTTGGTTCTTGACGGTTTCTGAGTCATCGGCCTTCCGATACCGACCGTCGCGCTGTCAGGGCGCTGCGATGGAGGAAGAACTCATGAGAAGACAGATACGCGGGGCAATGGCCGCGTTCGCCGGAGCGCTGCTGCTCACGATGGGAATCACCGCGGGCGGCGGACAGTCCGCGCAGGCCGATGACAACGGTGTCGGGCTCAAGCCCGTGCTCGGGTGGAGCAGTTGGAGCTTCGTCCGGCGCAATCCGACCGCGCAGACCATCGAGGCACAGGCGAAGGCGCTCAAGACCAGCGGCCTGGCGAAGAACGGTTTCGTCTACGCCAACGTCGACGACTTCTGGTACCAGTGCCCGGGCAGCCAGGGGCCGGACGTCGACCAGTACGGCCGCTGGGTCACCGACCCCGCCAAGTTCCCGCCCCGCGGTGGCGAGAACGGCGTCCAGGTCGTCGCCGACCATGTCCACTCTCTCGGGCTGAAGTTCGGGCTGTATGTCACTCCGGGCATCTCCCAGCAGGCGGTCGCGCAGAACACCGCGATCGAGGGAACCCCGTACCACGCCCGGGACATCGCCACCTCGACGACGGAGAACAACTACAACTGCGGCGGCATGGTGGGCATCGACTACACCAAGCCCGGCGCGCAGGCCTTCATCGACTCCTGGGCCGGTCAGTTCGCCGGCTGGGGCATCGACTATCTGAAGATCGACGGCGTCGGCACCCCCGACCAGCAGGACGTGCAGGCCTGGTCGGACGCTCTGAAGCACACCGGGCGACCCATCCATCTGGAACTGTCCAACAACCTGGACATCAACAACGCGGCCACCTGGTCCAAGCTGTCCAACGGCTGGCGCACCGGCGGCGACATCGAGTGCTACTGCGGGCCGGACGGCAGCAGTTACCCGCTCACCACCTGGGCCTCGGTCGCCTCACGGTTCGACCAGGTCGCCGCGTGGGCCCCGTACGGCGGCCCCGGCGGGTACAACGACTACGACTCCCTGGAGATCGGCAACGGCGACCACAACGGCCTGACCCCGGACGAGCGCAGGACGCAGATGAGCCTGTGGTCGCTGGCCGCCTCCCCGCTGGTCCTCGGCACCGACCTCACCCACCTGGACTCCGCCGACCTCGCCCTGCTGAAGAACACCGACGTGCTCGCGGTCGACCAGGACGGCATCGACGCCGAGCGGATCTCCGCGGACCCGGAGTCCCAGGTGTTCGCCAAGACCGAGCCCGACGGGGACGCCGTGGTCGGCCTGTTCAACACCGGTTCGGCTCCCCGCGAGGTCGCCACGACCGCGGCCGCGCTGGGCCTGCCCGCGGCGCGCGACTACGCCCTGCGGGATCTGTGGAACGACCGGGTGACCGAGTCCGCGGGCCGGATCGCCGCGAACGTCCCGCCGCACGGCGTGGTCCTGTACCGGGTGCACGGCTCCCGCCACACGGTGGCCGGCGCGGCTCCGGACGTCTCGCTGGCGCTGGACTGGGCACCCGCGTCGAGCGACAGCACCACGCGTACCGTGACCGCGGTCCTGTCCGACAACGGGTCGCGGCCGATCACCGACACCGGCCTGACCCTCACCGGGCCGTCCGGCACGAAGATCACCAAGCATTCACCGACGTCGGCCCGGACGATCCGGGGCGGCCACGCGCTGAAGGCCACCTACTCCGTCTCCATCCCGCCCTCGGCGGAGCTCTTCGCCTCCGGCGACTTCCAGGGAACGGCCACCTACCGCTTCCGGTCGGACGGGAGGACCAGGCTCACCGCCGGTGACACCATCACCGTCAACCACCAGGTGACGGCCCCGTACCGGACGTTCGCCTCCACCACGGCGAGCTTCAGCGAGTCCGGCAGCCGGCTCGGCGTCCGCGCCCAGGGCGCCGACCTGTACAACGGCACCAACGAGTACGGCACGGTCTATCTGCCGGGGGCCGAGCACGACGGTTCCGTGACCACCGTGAAGCTCGACTCCCAGTCGAACACGAGCGTCTGGGCGAAGGCCGGGATCATGGTCCGCAACGACATCACCCAGCCCGACACCTCCGCCGGCTATCTGGCCCTGGTCGCGACCCCCGCCAACGGCTACCTCCTCGACTGGGACAGCGACGGCGACGGCAAGCTGGACTCCCAGGACTCCACCGGCTCCGCCACCTACCCGTCGTGGCTGAAGCTGGTCCGTGACGGCACCACGTACAGCGGCTACTACTCCACCGACGACGCCACCTGGAACCTGGTCGGCACCATCACCGTCCCGACCGCCGCGGCCACCCAGGACGTCGGCCTCACCCAGACCTCGCACGCCTCGGGCACCACCGGCGAGGCCGACTTCGACTCGTTCACGACCACTCCCTAGCGATCCGGCCGGCCGCCCGCACGGTGCTCTGCTACACGGGTGCCGTGCGGGCGCTGATCGCCGTTCCGGTCGGCGGGAGTTCGGTGACCGGGAGTTCCAGGGTGAACTCCGTGCGGCCCGGGGCGCTCTCCACGTCGATGCGGCCGCCGTGGGCCGCCGTGATGGCCGAGGCGATCGCGAGGCCCAGGCCCGAGCCGCCCTCCAGGACGCCGGCGCGGGTGCGGGAGGTGTCGGCCCGGGTGAAGCGTTCGAAGACGGTCGGGAGGAGGGCGGGCGGGATGCCGGGGCCGTCGTCGCGGACCCGGATCACGCAGGTGGTCGGGGTGATTTCGACCGAGGCGGTCACGGTGGTGCCGACGGGGGTGTGGACCCGCGCGTTGGCCAGCAGGTTGGCCACCACCTGGTGCAGGCGGGCCTCGTCGCCGAGCACCAGCGACGGGCCGTCGAAGTCGAGTTCGAGCTGCCAGACGTGCCCGGCGCCGGCCGCCCGCGCGTCCCACACGGCCTCAGCGACCAGTGCGGCCATGTCCACCTCGGCGGCCTGCAGCGGGCGGCCCTCGTCGAGACGGGCCAGCAGCAGCAGGTCCTCCACCAGGCTGCGCATCCGCGCCGACTCGGCGTTGACGCGGCGCCAGGCCAGGCCGGGCTCGATACGGTCCGTGCCGCGGTTCATCAGCTCGGCGTACCCGGCGATCGAGGCGAGCGGGGTGCGCAGTTCGTGGCTGGCGTCGGCGAGGAAGCGCCGCATGCGCTCCTCGCTCCGGCGCACCTGTTCCTCGCTGCGCTGGCGTTCCGCCAGGGACGCCTCGACGTGGTCGATCATCCGGTTGAGGGCGGCGCCGACCTGGCCGGCCTCGCTGCCGGGGTCGGTGTCCCGTTCGGGCACCCGGGTCAGGCCGGTCACCTGGCCCCGGCCCAGGGGTGCGCGGGAGACCTCGACGGCGGTGGCGGCGACCCGGCCGAGGGGGCGCAGCTGCCGTCGTATCACCACCGCGCACACGCAGCCCGCGACCGTGAGACCGACGCCGGCGACCACGGTCTCGACCTCCACCAGGCCGCTGATGGTGTCCAGGACGTCGTCCATGGGGAGCCCTGCCAGGACGCGGACACCGCTCGCGTTCAGGGCGGTGACCCGGTAGGTGCCCAGGCCGGGAACCTGGCGGGTGTGGGTGGAGCCGTCCTGTGCGAGGCCCTTGAGGGCGCTGGTCTGGGCGGTGCTGAGGGAACGCGGGGGCGCGTCCTGGCTGACGACGGCCGCGTTGATGATGTCGCCCTCGGCGTCCAGGCGGGCGGCGAGCATGCCGGCCGGGTGGCCGCTCTCGTTGAGGAAGGTCAGGTCGCGGGTGAGGTCCGGGTGCAGGGCGGCGCCGCCGACGCCGCGCTCGGCCGCGTCGCTCACCTGGTTGTCCAGGTTGCCCATCAGATAGGCGCGTTGGGCGAACACCGTGGTCAGGGCCATCGCGGCGCACACGCAGACCAGGACGGCGGTGATGAAGACGAGCAGTCGCGTGCGCAGCGACCGGCTCCGCAGCCGGGCGGTCATCTGCTCTCCTCCACGGGCCGGACGACGTAGCCCATACCGCGCACGGTGTGGATCATCGGCGCCCGGCCCCGGTCGATCTTGCGGCGCAGGCTGGAGATGTAGACCTCGACGAGGTTGCCGCCCCCGTCGAAGGAGGTGCTCCAGACGTGGTCGAGGATCTGGGCCTTGCTGAGCACCTGGCGCGGATGGTCCAGAAGCAGGCTGAGCAGGTCGAACTCCTTGGCGGTGAGCCTGATCGGGGTGCCGGCCCGCTGCACCTCGCGGGACTCGCCGGTGAGCACCAGGTCGCCGAGGACCCGTACCGAGTCGTCGGCGGGCGGCTGTTCGGTGCCGGCCCGGCGCAGGAGTCCGCGCAGCCGCAGCACGACCTCCTCCAGGGAGAAGGGCTTGGTGACGTAGTCGTCGGCCCCGGCCTCCAGGCCGTCGATGCGGTGTTCGATGGCGTCGCGGGCGGTGAGCATCAGGACGGGCAGCCTCGGCATCTCGTAGCGGAGTCTGCGCAGCACCTGAAGGCCGTCGAGGTCGGGCAGCATCCCGTCGAGCACCACCGCGTGCGGGGCGCAGCCGCGGGCCAGCCGCAGGGCGGTCTGTCCGTCGAGCGCGGGGTAGGGGCGCCAGCCCGCGTCGGCGACGGCGGCGGAGAGCAGCTCGGTGAGACCGGGCTCGTCGTCGACGATCAGGACGCGGACTCGGCCGGTTCGGGCCGCTGCGGTTGCAGACATGTAGCAAGTCTGTGCCGGTCTCCTGGGGGAATGCTGTGTTCCCGCTGAGCCGAAGCCGTGGGACAGGACGGGCGCGGGGGCCGGAATGCGGACTCGGCGACCGGGGGCGACCGGCCGCGGCCGGGTCCGCCGGGTGGAGCGTTTGCGCCAACTCTTTTGACCGAAGCGGGCATTGGCACGCTCCGGCCACCGTGTTCCCTTGAGCCGCCGCCGACCCGGCGCCCACTCTGATCTCTGGCTTCCGCTTACCGGGCGGAAGCGTTTCCACGTTCAGGGGAGGACGTCCACCCATGCGAAGACTCCACGCCCTGTGGGCCGTGGCAGGAGCGGCCGGACTGCTCGCGGGGGCTGTCATGCCCGCGACAGCCGCGCCGGGGTCCCCGGTCACCACACCCGTCACACCCCTCACGGGTCCGAGCACCAACGCCCCACCGCAGACCGTCACCCTCATCACCGGCGACACCGTGACCCTAACCGTCGGACCGGACGGCAAGAACGCCGTCGACGTCCGGCGCGGCAAGGGCCGTGAGGCCGCCACCTTCCTGTCGAGCGAGAAGAACGGCGAGATCAGCGTCCTGCCGGCGGACGCCATCCCGCTGATCAAGGCCGGCCGCCTCGACCCGGCTCTGTTCAACGTCTCCCAGCTGGTCGCACAGGGGTACACGGACGCGAGGACCGGCAGCACCCCGGTCATCGCGACGTACACCAAGGGCGCCGAGACCCCCGAGGGCACGCGCCGGACGCTGGCGCTGCCCGGGATCGACGGCGCGGCGCTCAGCGCGCGGAAGTCGACCGCGTTCTGGTCGGACATCGCCCCGCCGCTGGGCACCCGGCCGACCGCGAAGGCCGCGAAGCAGCTCGGTGACGGCATCGACAAGATCTGGCTCGACGCCAAGGTGAAGGCGTCCCTCGACGTGAGCGTGCCGCAGATCGGCGCGCCCGAGGTGTGGCAGGCGGGCTACGACGGCACGGGCGTCAAGGTCGCGGTCCTGGACACCGGCGTGGACCTCGGGCACCCGGACCTGGCCGGGAAGATCGCCGGCTCGGAGAGCTTCGTACCGGACGAGACCGTGCAGGACGGCTTCGGGCACGGCACCCATGTGGCGTCCACGATCGTCGGCTCGGGCGCGGCCTCGGGCGGCCGGTACAAGGGGGTCGCGCCGGGCGCCCAGCTGCTGGTCGGCAAGGTGCTGGACAACACGGGCAGTGGCCAGTCCTCCTGGATCATCGCGGGCATGGAGTGGGCGGCGCACTCCGGTGCGAAGATCGTCTCGATGTCCCTGGGCGGTACGGCGTCCGGCCCCTCGGACGTGCTCAGCGAGACCGTCGACGACCTGTCCGCGGCCACCGGCACGCTGTTCGTGATCGCGGCGGGCAACGCGGGGCCGGGCGAGCAGACCGTGGGCACCCCGGGTATCGCGGACTCCGCGCTGACGGTGGGCGCGGTCGACAAGTCGGACCAGCTGGCCTCGTTCTCCAGCCGGGGTCCACGCCTCGGCGACTTCGCGGTGAAGCCGGAGATCACCGCGCCGGGCGTGAACATCACGGCGGCCCGCGCCGCGGGCACCAGCATGCCTGGTGGTACGCCGGTCGACGACTACTACACGACGGCGAGCGGCACCTCGATGGCGACCCCGCATGTCGCGGGCACGGCGGCGCTGGTCGCCGAGGCGCATCCGGACTGGACGGGCGAGCAGATCAAGGAGGCCCTCGCCAGTACCGCGAAGACGAATCCCGACGACTCCGTGTTCGAGCAGGGCGACGGCCGGGTCGACGCGGTACGGGCCGTCGAGCAGGACGTCTTCGCGACCCCGACACTGAGCTTCGGCAGGTTCGAGGACGGTGACACCGGGGCCGTCAGCAAGGACATCACCTACACCAACACCACCGACAACGCGGTGGAGTTGAAGCTCTCGTCGTCGCTCGCCGACCTCACGCTGGGCGCGGGCACCCTGACCGTGCCCGCGCACGGCACCGCCTCGGTTCCGGTCGGCGTCGACCCAGCGCAGGAAGCCCAGGGCCGGTACTCGGGCCATGTCACGGCGACCGCCGACGGCATCCAGGTCACCACGGGCGTCGGCTTCGAGAAGGCGCCGAAGACGTACAACCTCAAGGTCTCCCTCGTGGACCGCGAGGGGAACCCGTCCACCGGGGCGTCGATCTACACGCTCCAGGAGCTGAACGGCGCCTACCCCGACGAGTACGGCTTCATCGGCACCGGCTGGACCTGGCAGGTACCGGCCGGCACCTACTCCGTCGCGACCTGGATCCCGGACCGGGACGCGGGCGGCCTGGCCGTCGGCACCTCGGTCGTCGGCAACCCCGAGATCAAGGTCGACGGGGACACCGCGGTCGTCCTCGACGCCCGCAAGGCGGTGGAGATCAAACCGAAGACCAAGCAGGACTCCGAGTTCCGGGGCTTCAGCACCAGCTGGCACCGCGCGGGGCCGGGCAGCGCCTGGGGGCTCACCTACAGCCAGGGCTTCTGGACCACGCACGTCTATGTGGCACCGACCCAGCAGGTCACCGTGGGCACCCTGGACTTCTACGCCAAGTTCCGCCTGTACGCGAAGGAGCTGACGGCGAGCGTCACCAGCCCGGAGAAGACCGCGCTGTCCTCGCTCTACTACTCGCAGACGTACAACGACTTCCCGTTGAAGATCAGCGGTGATCACAAGGTCCAGGCGGTGGACGCGGGCGGCGGTACCGAGGCCGACTTCGCGGGGCTCGACGTCAAGGGCAAGGTGGCGTTCGTCGGGCTCGGCGCCACGGAGCGGGCGCAGACCGCCCTGGACAACGCGACCAAGGCCGGGGCGGGTTACCTCATCGCGTACCGCAAGACACCCGGATTCTGGATCGAGGCCGTGGACCGCGCGACCAGCGTCCCGCTGATGATCGCCACCGGCGAGGAGGGCGCCGAGCTCGCCGGCCTGCTGAAGACCGGCAAGAAGGTCACCCTGAAGCTGAGCGGTACGCCGGTCAGTCCGTACGTCTACAACCTGCTCGCCGCGCAGAGCGGCGCCATCACCGCGAACCAGACCTACACCCTGGACAAGTCCGACACCGTGCAGCGGAAGGCCCGTTACTACGGGGCCACGGCCGGCGAGATGGGCGCGGACACCCTGTACACCTTCCGCCCCTGGCAGCTCTTCGGCGTCGAGACCAGCGTCTACACGCAGCTGGGCACGGAACGCGACGAGTACTACTACGTCGACCCCGACACCCGTACCTGGCACGTCGTCTATCCGAAGTGGGACACGCTCAAGGGCGAGTGGAGCCCGCTGCGGACCTTCGGCGAACCGGGCAGGGAGCCCGCCGAGGACTGGCTGCGCCAGGTCGTCCGGCCGGGCAGCAGCGCGGAGTACGGCCTCTCCGTGCGCGACGGAGACAAACTCACCTTCCGGGTGCCGGAGTTGACCGACTCCACGCCGGGCCACTACGGAGCCGTCGACGGCACCGACAACACCGCGAAGGGCAAGCTCTACGCGGACGGGCAGCTGGTCGGCGACTCGACGCTCGGCGGGTACGGCACCTTCGACGTGGCGGCGGACCCGGCCGCGTACCGCTTCGAACTGGACGTGCAGCGCAGGGCGGCCTGGGCCAGGTACTCGACGAGCACGCACACCGAGTGGACCTTCTCCTCGGCGCACACCGACACGAAGACGGCGCTGCCGCTGCTCACGGTCGGTATCGCCCCGAAGCGTCTCGACCTCCTCAACCGGGCCGACAGCGGGCGTGAGGTGGAGGTCCGGCTGCCGGTCGCGAACCAGCTGGGGAGTGTGAAGGCGAGCACTCTGAAGGCCTGGGTCTCCTACGACGACGGCACCTCATGGAAGGAAGTGGAAGTCAAGGGCGGCAAGGCGCGGTTCAAGCCCGCGAAGGGCGCCGAGACGGTGTCGCTGCGGGTACTGGCCACCGACCGGGACGGCAACGGGATCGACCAGACCGTGCTGCGGGCGTTCGGCCTGAAGTGAGCGACGGCCCGAGCCACTGTAAGGATTCTTAACAAAGCACCTCTACCGTGGCGAGCCATGGTGAACACGGCACAAGATCCTGCAAGACAGACCCCTGCCGCGAGCCCCTGGGCCGCGGTGGGGGTCTCCGCCTTCGACGAGATGGTGTACCGGGCGATTCTGCATCAGCCCGACGCCGGCGCGGCCGGCTGGGCGCTGCTGACCAGGGCGACCCCGGCCCAGCTGCGCGAGGCCTGCAACCGGCTGCTCACCCTTGGTCTGCTCCAACCGCCGGACTCCATGGGCGGGTTACGAGCGGTCGACCCGCGGGTGGCGATCCGTGCGCTGATCCGGCGGCGCGAGACGGAGTCCGAACTGCTCGCCGCCACCGCCGAGGAGATGGCCACGGCGTACGAGGCCGGGCTGCTGCGCGAGGAGCCGACCCGGCTGATCGAGGTCGCCTCCGGCGAGGGTGCCATCGCGGCCCGTCTGGAGGAGATGTACGCCCGTGCCGAGCACGAGGTGTGCCTTTTCGACACTCCGCCGTACCTCGCCCCGCCCGCACCGCAGGTGGACCTCCAGGCCGATCTGCTCAAGCGCGGCATCGTCTCACGCGGCGTCTACGGGGCGAGCGGTCTGGAGGATCCGAACACGCTGTCCCGGGCCTGGAAGATGGTCGAACTCGGCGAGCAGGCACGGGTGTTGCCGTCCGTGCCGCTGAAGCTGCTGGTGGTCGACGGACGCCGGGCGATGCTCCCGCTGACCTCGTCCGCGGCGGGCGGCTACTGCGCCGTCGTCGTATGGCACTCGGCGGTCACCGAGGCGCTGCAGAAGCTCTTCGAGCTGGCCTGGCAGCAGGCGACTCCGCTCGGCCGGCCCGAAGGGAACGGCGAACTCTCCGAGGACGAGCAGACGTTGACCCGGCTGCTGGCGGCCGGGATGAAGGACGAGGCGGTGGCCCGTCATCTGGGGGTGAGTCTGCGAACGCTGCGGCGGCGGGTGAGCGACCTGCAGGATCGGCTCGGGGCGGCGAGCCGGTTCCAGCTCGGGCTGCGGGCCGCTCAGCGCGGCTGGCTGTAGCGGAGTGGCGGAACAGTGCGGGGCCGCGCTCCCTCCACCAGGAGCGCGGCCCCGACTGCCGTACCGGAACCGCTACTTGCGGAGCAGGCTGCGCAGCACGTACTGAGACATGCTTCGATTGCCGTTCTTGACCCTATTCACCGCCGCCGTTTGACCTCACTCTCGACCAACCACACAAAACGCCTGGTCATAAGCGTGCCGAGGGATACAAAAAGGCACTGACCCGCAGTTGGTGAAGCACCTCGGTTCACATGCTTCGGTTGCGGTACTTGAGATCGCCACCTCCCCTGAAATCCGACGTTGCGATCGACCCGGTGTCCGAGCCGAGCTTCCGCGCTTGGCACCGGCTTCGTCGGTCATGGGTGGGCATGGCAGCGCTGCTGCGGGCAGGCGAAGACCAGTCGTCCTGAGCGAATCCGACGCGTTCGGCTGACGAGTCGAGAGCGGCGATCGGTGAGGTCGCGGCCCGGTACGGCACCTCGCGCCAGACCCTGCACAGCTGGCGGCGGCGGTTCGAGCAGGAGGGCATGCCCGGTCTGCTGGATCGCTCCCGCCGGCCGCGGAACAGTCCCACGCGCCTGTCCGCCGAGGTTGAGGCCGAGATCTGCGAGCTGCGCCGCCGGCATCCCCGGTGGGGTGCCCGCCGGATCTCCCACGAGCTGTCCTGCCGCGGGCTGGAGTCGGCGCCGTCGCGGGCCACGGTCCACCGGGTGCTGTCCCGCAATGGCCTGGTCCGCGCCCAGGAACAGCAGCATCCACGCAAGTACCGCCGGTGGCAGCGTGAGGCGCCGATGCACCTGTGGCAGATGGACCTGGTCGGAAGGAGGCGACTGTTGGGTTCATCAGCTGCAGCAGGCGACACAGCCGAGAACAGCAGCGATGTACCACGGTCAGTTCGACGCTCGGCACGCACGACCGTGAGCGTAGAGCACGCCGACAATCAGAGCGCCTCGCGAACACGATGGCCGCGCCACCCGGCCTCTCCGGTCGTACTCGAAGACCTCCGGAAGGCGGGAGCCGCCAAGGCCGAGGGCGCGCCTCCTCTGTCACAGGCGCAAGTCGACCGGATCGTCGCCATCCTGCGCCGGGCAGGCCCTCAGGCCAGTGCACGTCGTGGACGCGGAGCGCCACACGGGACGGCTGGGGGGCCATGGGAGCGGTACTCGGCACCGGCGGCACGGGGTGCAGTCACGCTCCTCTCGCGTTCGCGCTCACCCAGTGCCGCAGCGCGAGCCCGCTGGTCTGGTCCTCCCTGATCGCGACCGAGACGGGACTACTGGACCGGGATGGCACCGGCGATGCTGGTGATCGCCCTCGGCTTCGGGACCGGCGTCATCGCCCGGACCAGGCCGCAGTCCATGGAGTGGACCACGACAACCGGAGATCGCCTCGGCGCTGCTCACCTCCGCCCAGCACCTCGGCGTCGCCCCCGGCCTCGCGATCCTGGCGAGCGTCACCGCTGCAGCCAACGCCGCGCCGCGACGGCTGGCGCGAGTACTTCGTCGAGTTCGTCCTGGGCGACGCCGGTGGCCTGGCTCCGGATCAGCTCGCAGACAAGTGGCAGCAGGAGGCAGTGGCTGCCGGCAACGCTGCGTCGGCGGGCCTGCTGCGCCGTCTCTGGCTCCGCCCGGACAGGCTCCCTGCCCTCGGGGTGTGGCAGGCGACCGACCGGGAGACGCTCGACCGGGCGCTCGAGGGTCTCCCCATGGCTCCGTGGCTCATGATGCCGGTCACTCACCTGGATCCACACCCGAGCGACCCCGTCGAGCAGGCGTTCGCGGTGTGACGAGAAAGCCCTCAACGCCCGCGTCCGGCGCCGGCACGGTGGCCTGCCGGCGGCGGGCGAAGGCATGCACCCGCCGAAACGGCGGGAAGTCTGTCGGCAGGTTGACCCCGGCAGCAACGGCCGGATGACCTGCCACTCCGACTCGCTCATATCTGAGCCGTAGCACGAGGTCCGGTCCGTCCGGTCCGCGGCGTTTCCGAACCGGTGCGCGAGACAATCGCACGGCGACACGCGGGAGTTGGACGCGACAGGCGTGGTCAGGCAAGACTGCGACACCGCCGCGATCACCCGATCCAGAACCCAGTTCGACTGACCACGCCCACCGACCGGTATGCGGAAGCCGTTCTAAAGAACGGGGCAAGTTTCACCTATCCGTGCTTCCAGACAGCAGACAGTCGAGTTGCTCGGATGCCGTCGCAATCAGCAACTGCACGGCGCCTTCAACCGTGACGGACGAGTTATTACTGACAATGTGCAGGCCCAGGCCATCCTCCATGGCCAGTAGAGAAGCCGCGATGTCATGCGGGTCTCGGCGGACCCTGAACCCGCCTGCTGCTACACCTGCCTGGATGATGCTTTCGTACAGCATGAGCTCGCGATCCCACAGCGACGCCATCAACGCAGCGTGCGAACGGCTGCGGGCGGCCAGCGCGTGCAGCTCGTAGAGTGCTTTGCAGGTCGGATCGGTTGGGCCCTCAGGCAAGCCAGATTTGAACGCCTGTACGATTTTTTTGGCAGGGTCGACGATCTTCGCGATCGCTCGGAGCCTGGACGCCACGTAGCGATCGACCAAGGTGCGATGAAGCTCATAGACCAGATCGTCGGTCTTGGCGTAGTGGTACAGCACCGACCCGGGCGACACTCCTGCCTCGCTTGCGACGGCGCGGACCGTCAAAGCGGACAGGCCGCTGCGTAGAAGGGCACGCTCGGCTGCTTCAACGAGCTCTTCACGGCGCTTCGCGGAATGACGGCGGGTTGTCATTGGCCCATCATCGCCCACACTTAACACTGCTCATGCATCCCGGCAACCTCGCAGCTCCAGCCCGCTTGAATGCGACGGATCACCACGGAACGCCTCCACACGCCGGCTGCCCCGTTCCCGGGGCAGCCGACAGAATCGCGCGGTGCGATGCAGGGGTCCTGCTCGATGTGTTCTGCGGCACATGAATGATCTTGCACGCCTGCAGGCGGTTACCCACCTGCAGCATCAGCCGCCTGTCCCATTGCCCGAACCAGACTCTTGGGACGCAGATCGGTCCAGTTCTCCTCCACGTAGGCCAGGCATGCCTGACGTGCGTCGGGACCGAAGGCCCGGGTCCATCCTTCAGGTATCGCGGCGAAGACAGGCCACAGGGAGTGCTGTCCTTCGTCGTTGACGACTACAAGATGCTCGATGGTGTCGTCGTCGAACGGGTTGGTGGTCACAGATTCACGCTCCTCGGTTCGTCGCATTACGGGTGCGCAGCCGGGCTGCTATGACAGGGCCGATCCGGGCTATGGCCTGCGGTTTGGTCATGTCGTCATGCCTGCAAGAGACTTCATGGTTCTCGATCTCTCCTGATATGTGGGGACGCCAGACCTCAGCTGTGGGCCAGTCCGGCCCCCGATCTCGCACGGCCGTGAAGAACAGCAGGTCGCCGCGGAAGTGTCCCGGCGAGAACTTCTCAGCGAGTCTGCGGTTATTGGTCACGACGATGCGTAGTGCTTCGGCCTCCTGCTCGTCGAGTTGGCTGAGCAGGCCGCCCTCGCCGCGCACGGCGGCCAGGAAGCAGGCTGCGTCGAGGGTCTCGGCGCCGGGCGGCACCGCGTGGCCGAGCAGTTCCAACAGATCCCGGAAGACAGCGCCTCGTTCGGCGGGCACAGGCGAGTCGAACGCGGCGCTCGGGTAGGCGTCAAGAAGCGCCAGCAGCGCGACCTCTTCGTCCTGCCGCTGCAGCAAGCACGCCACGGTATGGGCGAGCATGCCGCCGAGTGACCAGCCGAGGAGGTGGTAAGGGCCGGATGGTTGCACCCCTCGTATGAGGGCGACGCATTCGAGAGCCGCTTCCGCGATGGAGGTTGGGAGCCCGCTGCCGGTGCGCAGGCCCGGCGACTGGAGGCCGTAGACCGGTCTGTCTGGACCAACATGACGCAGGAGACCTGCATAGGTCCAGCTGAGGCCGAAGACCGGGTGGATGCAGAACAGCGGTGCCGACCGGCCTGCGGAGCGGAGGGGAAGGATGCGGGCGAGAGGATCGGGTGCTTCCTCGCCGAGCGCGTCGGCGAACCGAGTGACCGTCGGGGCCTCGAAGAGATGGCGGATCGAGAGCTGGATCCCGAACGCCTCCCCGATCTGGCCCACGAGGCGGGTGGCCAGGAGGGAGTGGCCGCCAAGTTCGAAGAAGTCCTCGTCGAGCCCCACCCGTGCGACGCCCAGAACCTCCGCGAACAGTTGCCGGACGATCTCCTGCGTGGTGGTGGTCGCAGCCCCGACACCGGACTCGGCCGAGCGGACGGGGGCGGGCAGAGCTTTGCGGTCCAGCTTGCCGTTGGCGGTGAGTGGCAGGCGGGTGAGTGAGACGAAGGCCGAGGGCACCATATATGCGGGGAGACGTTCACGCAGTGCCGCCGTCAAAGCGGCCGGGTCAGCCGATCGGCCGCCGCGGGGCACGACGTAAGCCACCAGTCTCGGGTCACCGGGGCGGTCCCGGCGGAGCACCACCGAGCAGTGGCCCACCTCCTCGCAGTCGCCCAGCACCGCTTCGACTTCGCCGAGTTCGATCCGGAAGCCACGGAGTTTCACCTGCTCGTCCGTCCGGCCGACGAAGTGCAGAGTTCCGTCGACGTCTTGGCGCACCAGGTCGCCGGTTCGGTACATCCGCCCGCCCGGAGGACCGAACGGGTCCGCGACGAAGCGCTCCGCGGTGAGCGCGGGACGACCCAGGTAGCCTCGTGCCAGGCCCACTCCGGACAGATAGAGCGCGCCCGATGTCCCGAACGGGATGGGTTGCAGACTGTCGTCCAGCACCCTCACCGCGATGCCGGCGATCGGCCGGCCGATCGGTGGGTCAGCCGCCTTCGAGACCGCCGGAGCCGATTCGGAGAACCATGCGGTGGCGAAGACCGTCGCCTCGGTAGGGCCGTAGAGGTTCACCAACCGGGCTCGGGGCACGGCCGCGCGCACCTGGGACACCAACCGACCGGGCAGCGCCTCACCGCAGAACGCGAAGGTACCCACACCGACCGGTAGTTGCCCCTGGGCCGCCAGGACCGCCAGCACGGACGGCACTGTGCTCACCAGACTGGGCGCAGGTTCCTCCGACTTGCGGTCCCCGAGCGCGAGAGCGTCACGCAGGAGTTCGACCGATCCTCCGCACAGAAGTGGAGTGAACAATTCGAACACGGACACGTCGAAGTTGAGCGAGGTGGTGGCCGCGACCCGGGCCAGGGCCTCGGGACCGAGGTCCGCAGCTGCAGAGCGGGCCAGGGCAGCGGCACTGCCGTGGGACACAACGACGCCTTTGGACCGCCCCGTGGACCCTGAGGTGTAGATGACGTAGGCAGGATGGGTCGGCAGGAGGCCGGTGGGTGCGGGGCGATCGGGGCAGGCGCTGCGGAGCCGGTCGGACACCTCCGGGCGGTCCAGCACCAGCATCGGTGTTCCTTTGGGCAAGCGCGCGGCCGTCGCGACGGTGGTGAGCACCAGTCCTGGTCGAGCGTCCTCCACCATGAATGCGAGTCGCCGCGTCGGATACTCCGGATCGAGGGGCAGGTACGCGGCGCCGGCCTTGAGTACCGCGAGCAACGCCACGGGAAGCCGCTCGTCCCGGGGCAGCGCGATTCCAATGATGCTCTCGGGTACAGCTCCAGCCTCGATGAGCAGGCCCGACAGGCGATTGGCGGCAGCATCCAGTTCGCGGTAGTTGAGGGTCGTCCCGCCATGATGAACGGCTGGGGAATCGGGAGTCAGACCCACCTGGCGCTCGAACGCCCCGACGAGTGTGTCCAGGGCCTGGTCTGCGCTGGCGGGCTCCGGACGGGCGCCCAAGGGAAGGGCAAGGCGTGCCGACGGCAGATCAGGCCTTGTTGCCAGTTGCTCAAGCACCATTCCCAGTGCCGCCAGTGTCGTTTCAGCCCATTCCCTGGTGAACAGGCCGGCCTGATAGGCGAGCCGGAGCTGGAAGCGGTCACCCGGGACAGCGACGAGGGTGACCGGATAATGCGTCGCGTCGCGTCCACCGAAGCCGACGATGCGCAGCGCGTCCGCCTCCTCGGCGGCGGGTGGCGCCCCTGCCGGATAGTTCTCGAAGATCAGAAGCGTGTCGAAGAGTTCATGGAATCCCGAGGTCCGCTGTATGTCTGCAAGTCCGAGATGGTGGTGGTCGAGCATCTCTGCCTGCTCGGCCTGGACACGTTCGGCCAACTGTTCCAGGGGTTCGCCGGGCCGAACGCCGATACGGATCGGTACGGTGTTGATGAGCAGTCCGATTATGCCCTCGGAACCCCGTAGATCCGTCGGACGACCGGATACCGTCTGCCCGAACACGACGTCCCCTCGACCGGTCAGCCGACTCAGCACCACTGCCCACGCCGTCTGGACCATGGTATTGAGCGTGACGGCGCTCTGTTGGCAGCGTTCACGCAGTCCCCGGGTGACGTGCTCGGGGATTTCCACACTCTGCTGTACGGGCAGGCACGCCCGGTGGCCGGCGCCTTGCGGAGCCAAGCGTGTGGGTTCCGGCAGGTCGGCGAGCATGCGGCGCCACGCCGCGCGTGCGGCTGGGCGATTCTGCCCGTCGAGCCATGCCAGGTAGTCACGATACGGGCGCACCTCCGGGACGACGGTCGGGCCGACCGCCCCACTCGCCCGATAGAGCGCGTCGAGTTCATCGATGAGTATGGGCATCGACCACCCGTCGAGCAGGATGTGGTGTTGGGTCAGCACGAGGCGGTGCCGATCCGGAGCGAGCCGCACCAACCACATCCGGAACAGGGGCGGTGTTCCCAGAGGGAACCCACGTTCCCGGTCCTCATCGAGCAACCGATGCCACTCGGCTTCCCGCTCCGGTTCCGTCAAGTCACCAAGGTCAGTCTCCGACCACGGCAGGGCCACCGTGTGTGGAACGACCTGCACCGGCCGGCCGCCCTTGCGCTGGCGGAAGGCTCCGCGCAGGTTGGGGTGACGGTCCAGCAGGCTCTGGCCTGCCGCCCGTAGCCGTTGCGGGTCGAGGACGCCTGCCAGTTCGAGGGTCAACTGGACGAGGTAGACGTCCTGCCCCTCCATATCGAAACGAGCGTGAAAGAACAGACCTTCTTGGAGGGGGGTCAGCGGCAGCACGTCTGCCAGTGCGCCGCTGGGGTGCCGGGCCGACGGAGTGACGGTGCCACCAACGGCGTCAGTCGATGTCACCTTGTCTCCCAGTCGCTGATCAGGCCGTCTTCGAACGCGTCCAGTTCGTCCTGGGAGAGGAAGCCAAGGGTCACTCCCTCGTGCGCGACACCCTCCGACGTGGCGTGGTCGGAGAAGGCCGTCAGCGCTTCCAGCCACAGCTCAGCGGCCTGCTGCACCTCCTCCCGAGGGAACAGGTCGACCGGCCACGACCACACGGCCCGAAGCCTCGGCCCGTCCCTGGTGTCCCGCACGACCACGTCGATCTCCAAGGCATGGCCGACGGCCAGCTCCGGGTCCGGAGCCCTGGTGAGCGCCTCGCCCTCATCGGCGAGTGTCCAGTCCCCCGTGTCCGGGGCAGCGAACCGTCCCAGGTAGTTGAAGCAGATCTGGGGCCGGGCGACGTCGGCCAGCTCTGCCGCTGTCCTGGAGTCGAGGTAGCGCAACATGCCATGCCCGATGCCGTTGTCCGGAAAGGCCCGCATGCTCTCGGCGACAAGATCGGCTGCGCGGCCCAACGCCGGACCTCCCGCCAGCGCGGCGGCTATGTTCACCGAGTCCAGCTCGAAGCGGACAGGGCGTATGGAGGTGAACCAGCCGACGGTTCGGGAAAGATCGACACCGGCGAGGACGTCCTCTCGCCCGTGACCCTCGACATCCACCAGAACGGACGACTCCCCACGCCACCGCGCGACCGTCAGGGCGAGGCCGGCCAGCAAGAGGTCACCGACTCCGATCTGCAGGCTCTGGGGCACGGTGGACAGGAGCGGGGCGGTCCGCTCGGGCGGCAGCTCCAGGGCGATCGAATCGCAGGTGGCGACCTTGTCGTGGGCCGGGTCGAGCGGACGAACGCCGAAGACCGGCTCGGGCTGAGCCAGCATCTCCCGCCACCGTTCCGCCTCACGCCGCCGGGTGGGTGCAGCCGCCTGCTCACTGAGCAGGCGGCTCCACCCTCTGAAGGATGTGCCCACCGCAGGGAGTTCCGGCGTCCGGCTGGCTTTGACGGCCTGCCACGCGACGGCCAGGTCGGGGAGGAGGATTCGCCAGGAAACCCCGTCCACGACCAGGTGGTGGATCACCAGGACGAGCAGCCCGGCACGGTCGGGTCCGGCGTCGAGCCAGACGGCCTGCACCATCTCTCCTGATCCGGGGTCCAGGAGGCCCTGGGCCTGTTCGCTCGCTTCGACCGCAGCCGCACGGAGCGCGTCGCTTCCGTCCTCCATATGGCTGACGTCCCAACGCTTGAGGTAACGCGATGCGTCGACCGACCCGCGGTGAGGAACCTCGATGACGGGCTGTTCGCCCTCGTCAAGGACCAGGCGGGCGCGGAGCATGTCGTGATGGTCTGTGACAGCGTTCAAGGTCTGTGCCAGGTCTGTGATACCGGCACCGACGGGGGTGCGTAGCACTGCTCCCTGACTGAACCGATCCACGAGCCCGCCGCGGTCGGACATCCACTGCATGACCGGTGTGAGCGGGACGGCGCCGAGCGGTTCATCGTCCAGGAGTGCAGCAGCAGGTTCCGCCCTGTCGGTGGCCACGGTGGCGAGCCGCGTGACGGTCTGCTGCTCGAACACGTCGCGGGGGGTGATCAGGACTCCTTCCTCCCGCGCACGACTCACCAGGCGGATCGAGGAGATGCTGTCACCGCCGAGGGCGAAGAATCCGCTGTCCATACCTACCCGCTCCAGGCCAAGCACCTCGGCGAACAGCTTGCAGAGGGTCTGTTCCGCCCAGGAAACGGGGTGGCGCTCGGTGTCCTCACTGAACGAGGGAACCGGAAGCGCGGCGCGGTCGACCTTTCCGCTACTGTTCACCGGCACTGCGTCCAGCGCTACGAACGCGGCAGGCACCATGTAGTCCGGTAGAGCCGAACCGAGGTGGCTGCGCAAATCCTCAGGTGTGGGGGCCTCCACCTTCGAAGACACGATGTAGCCGACGAGCCTTCGCACGCCGGGTTGGTCCTCCCTCACGGTGACCACGGCCTGGATGACGTCCGGATGCTGTGCCAGGACCGTCTCGATCTCGCCGAGCTCGATCCGGAAACCCCGGACCTTCACTTGCTGATCGGCCCGTCCTCGGTATTCCAACTGGCCGTCGACGGTCCACCGAGCCAGGTCACCAGTCCGGTACATGCGGCTTCCGGCTGTACCGAACGGATCAGCGACGAATCGTTCCCCCGTCAGGCCGGAGCGCCCCGAGTATCCGCGGGCGATTCCAACTCCCGCCAGGTACAGCTCACCGACCACGCCCGGGGGGACCGGCCGCAGGGCTGCGTCCAGGACCTGGGCGCGGGTTCCGGCGACAGGCTTTCCGATGGGCGGTGCCGCGTCTCCGGACAGCGGCCCGGCGATGGTGGCACACACGGTGGACTCGGTGGGGCCGTAGGCATTGAACATGCTCCGGCCGCGCGACCACCGGTCAACCAGCCCAGGCGGGCATGCCTCTCCCCCGACGACCAGTGTGCGCAGGTGGGGATATGACCCGTCAGGCAGCGTCGCCAGCGCGGCGGGCGGAATCAGCGTATGGGTCACGGACCAGCTCAGCAGCGCCTCGGCCAGAGCCTCGCCGACGAGCGGGCCGCTCGACGGCACCACCAGAGTGGCTCCGGCTGCATAAGCCATCAACAGTTCCATCACGGACGCGTCGAAGCCAGGTGAGGAGAACTGTAGAACCCTCGCGTCGGCCGTGATGGCGAACCGGTCCACTTGGGTGGTCGCCAACGCGAAGACACCATGGTGGTCGACGACGACGGCTTTGGGCCGGCCGGTGGAGCCAGACGTGAAGATCAGGTAGGCGGGGTGACCCGGCAGCAGCGGCTGGCATCGGTGCTCGTCGGTGAGGTCGGTGTCGGCGTGGTCGTCCAATTCCAGGAGCAGGTCCGGTTCGCCGAGCAGCAGCGTCGAGTGCGTACCCGGCATACGGGGCGCCACGGCCGCCTCGGTCAACACGAGACTCGGTGCCGCGTCCGCGAGCATGAAGGCGATCCGTTCGACCGGCAGGTCAGGGTCGATCGGCAGGAAAGCGGACCCGGCCTTGACCACGGCGAGGATCGCGACGACACGCTCAGCCGAACGCGGCAGCAACACCGCGACGGTCTGCTCCGGACCGATCCCTCGGCTTGCCAACAAGTGAGCGAACCGGTTGGCGCGGGCGTTCAGCTGGGCGTAGGTCAACTCAGTGTGTTCCGACAGCAGCGCGATCGCCTGTGGGCTGCGGGCGGCTTGCTGCTCGAACAGGTCTGGCATCCGGACGGGCGGATGATGCCAGACGGCGCTGTTCCATGCTTCCAAGCTCAGCCGTTCCTCGTCGGAGAGGAGTTCGACACTGCTGATGCGGCAGTCGGGAGAGGCGCAAACCTCGTTCAGGAGGGCGACCAGGCGCTCTCCGAGTCTGCCTGCTGTTTCGGACTGGAAGAGGTCGCTGCTGTACTCGACAGCACCGTCGATCCCCAATGGGGCTCCGGTGGCATCTCGGCGCTCGGCGAGGTGAAACGCCAGGTCGAACTTGGCCTCCCCGTTGTCCGCCGACTCCAGTACGGTCTCCAGTCCCGGCAGCCGGAGATCCGGCTCGGACGCGTTGTTGAACGCGAGCATGACCTGGAAGAGCGGATGCCGGGACAGAGACCGCTCCGGCCGGATGACATCAACCAGGTACTCAAAGGGCACGTCCTGGTTGGAAAATGCCTGAAGATCGAATTCCCTGACTCGGTGGAGGAGTTGGCGGAAGGTGGGATCACCCGAGGTGTCGGTCCGCAGAACCAGGGTGTTGACGAAACACCCGACCAGATCATCGAGCGCCTCATCCGTCCGCCCGGCCACAACAGTCCCCAGCGGAATGTCCGTCCCCGCCCCCATCCGGGTCAACAGAACCGCCAACGCCGCCTGCACCACCATGAACGGCGTCGCCCCGCACTCACGCGCCAGAACCGACAACCTCCCATGCACCACCGCATCCACCGAGAACGACACCGAACCACCACGATGACTCGCCACCGCCGGCCGCGGCCGATCCACCGGCAACACCAACTCCTCAGGCAGACCGGCCAACACCCCACGCCAAAAAGCCGACTGCCGCGCCAGCACACTCCCCGGATCATCCGCCGACCCCAGCAACTCCCGCTGCCACAACGCGTAATCCGCATACTGAACCGGAAGCTCAACCCACGACGGAGCCACCCCCGCCACACACGCCCCATACGCCACCGCCAGATCCCGCCCCAACGGCTCCAGCGACCAACCATCACAAGCAACGTGATGAACCAACACGATCACCACACACTCAGCCGGCCCCGCAGACAACACCTCCACCCGAACCGGCAACTCACCCGCCAGATCAAACACATACCCACACACCGACGCGACCCCCCGCGCCACCTCCCCCTCCGACACCTCACGCCACACCACACTCGGCACCGCCTCCCCCACCGGCACCACACGCTGGAACGGCTCACCCCCCACCTCCTCAAACACCGTCCGCAAACTCTCATGCCGCCCCACCACATCCGCCACCGCCCGCCCCAACGCCCCCCGATCCAACCCACCACTCACCCGCAACACCAACGGCACGTTGTACGCCGCACCCGCCCCCTCCAACCGACCCACAAACCACAACCGCCGCTGAGCAAACGACAACGGAATCACTGGAACTCCCCCGCTCGTGAAGTCGGTTTCGAGTAGCTATGTCTCAGGTGCTTGGGGACTACGTCCGTGCACAGCGGTCAGCTGCGGACGGTGACCGTGGCCGCGTGCGCCGGGAACCCCTCGTACTCGGCGAGTGCCGTTACCGTCGGGGCCAGCTTCCAGAACGCCGTTTCGTTCAGGCGAGCCACGGCGATCCGGGTCAGATAGGTGGCCGCGGTAATGCCGCTGGACACCCGGGCGAAGCCCGAGGTCGGCAGGGTCGCCGGCGTTCCGATGGCGAAGTTGGAGGCAGCCATGGTGGTCCACTGGCCCAACAGCACCGTGCCCGCGTGCCGGACCGCAGGCAGCCACGCCTCGGGGTCCCGCACTGCCAGTTGCAGGTGTTCGGGGGCGTACGCGTTGGCGATGGCGATCGCCTCGGACGGGCTCTCCGCGTGGAACACTCCGCCGTTGCGATAGATCGAGGCTGTGGCGTACTCCGCCCGGGGCGAGGGCAGCCGCTCGATCTGGTCCGGAACCCGAAGGGCGGCGGCCTCCAGCACGCTCCGGTCGGTGCCGACCAGCACTGCGGAGGAATCCTGTCCGTGTTCCGCCTCGTTGATGAGGTCGGCCGCCAGTAGTTCCGGATCGGCGGAGGCGTCACAGACGATCAGCGAGTCGGACGGGCCGAAGCCCACCTCGACGACGCACCCGAAGCGTTGGACCTCCGTCTGGGCCACCGCGACCGCCGGGCTTCCGGGTCCGACGATCTTGCTGACGCGCGGCACCGTCTCCGTTCCGCAGGCAAGAGCGGCGACACCTGCCGGCCCGTTGCAGCAGTACACCTCACTGATACCGAGTTCCTGAGCGGCAACCAGGACGGCAGGGTCGATCCGGCCGCCCGTCCCGGGCGTCGGTGGCACTACGACGACGATCCGCGCCACCCCGGCGACAATGGCCGGGGTGGCGATCTGGATGAGGACGGAGGGAAAGGACCCCTTGCCCGACGGCACGAACAGACCGACGCTGTCGATGGGCCTGACGATCTCCCCGGTTTCCACGCCGTCGGCCGAGCGGCGCCATGCCCCCCGCTCCAGAACAGCTTCGTTGAATACCCTGACCTGGGCGATGGACATGCGGACCGCATCGACCAGTTCCTTCGACACGACGCTTCTGGCCTCGGCAAACCCTTGGGCGCTGACCCGCAGCTGATCTGGCGCCACCTCCACCGCGTCGAACCGGCGCAGCGCCTCCACCAGAGCCTTGTCTCCGTGCAGGCGGACATCGTCGACCAGGGCTGCGATCGACTGCCGCAACCCGGTGGAGAACGAGTCCGCCGGATTGTCGCTACCTCGCCCGAACACGCGCACCCGTGCTGAGCCTGTCAGCCGGGACCATGTCTGCACCTCAAGCGGCTCAGGCTTCATCGTGGCTCTCCTTCAAATGTAGGCCCGGGGCCCGGGACTACCCCTCCCAGAACTTGCACAAGTGTTCAGACTGACCGAATCACTGTCAACCGCTTCGAGCCCCCGACTGCTATCCATACATGGTTGTCAACCAGCAGCGCCATGGGGAATGATGTGCCCTCGATCAAAGGAAGGGGCCGTCGGCACCTGCGCCCGCACTCCAAAACGGCCCCGTTCTATATGCACAGATGTTCAGACCTGGCACTCGTCCCATCGCCTCACACGATGAGCTCGCCACGAGGACGAAACACACCCGCGCACCGCCCTGCCCTTCGACAGACAGGTGGCCGTCGTGAATCTCGGTCGTTATCGGCGCGTCATCGCCGCACCCAAAGTGGGATGGGTTCTCCTGGTCACCCTTGGGGACCGGCTACCGAAGTACATGGCGGTGCTGGCCCTCACTCTCCACTGTGTGCAGAACCTGCACCGCGGTTACGGTGCCGCCGGCACGCTCATCGCGGTGGTCACCTTGGGCGACATCGTCGCCGCGCCCGTCGTCGGCCGGTTCGTCGATCGATGGGGGGTACGCCCGACGGTGGTGGTCGGAGGTCTCGGGCAGACGGCCTTCTTCCTCAGCGTCCCGTTCCTGGACTACAACTGGCTGCTCGTCGTCGGCTTCATCCGCGCCTTCGCACCGGTACCCACAAACCGGCTCGCCCGCCAGGCCCTGTCGACGCTGGTTCCCAAAGCTGATCTACGCACAGCCCTGGCCATGGACTCCATCGGCATGGAGGTCGCCATGATGATCGGTCCGGCGCTCGCCGTTCTGACGGCGACCCGCGCGAGCAGCTCGCTCCTGTTCTTCGCCGTCGCGGGCGCGCTCTTCGTCTCCGCGGCCGGATGGTTCTGGATCAACCCGTCACTCCAGGCATCGGAGGACAGCGCCTCGGCCTCGGAACGATCCTGGCGCGACTGGCTCAATCCGCACTTGCTCGTGGTCCTCTTCTGCTCGATCGCCGTAGGACTGGTGTTGTCCGGCACCGACGTCGGGATCGTGGCCTCCACGCGTGAACTCGACCAACTCGACTGGGCGGGCGTCGTGATCACCCTCTGGTGCGCCGCGTCACTCCTGGGGGGATTCGCCTATGGCGCGGTCCGCAAGCCTCCGGGGCTGGCTCAACTGGTCTTTCTCCTGAGCCTGTCCACCCTGCTGGCCGGCTGTCTGAGCGCCGTCGTCCCCCAGTGGTGGATGGTCGCCCTGGCTCTCGTCCCGGCGGGACTGTTCTGCGCTCCCAGTCTCACCGCGGCCACGGAGCAGGCCAACGAGGCAGTCCGAGAGTCCGCCCGCGGCCAGGCGATCAGCCTGCAGAACGCCGCTCTGTCCACGGGGATCGTCCTCGGCTCGCCGCTGGCGGGGTTCGCCACCGACCAGGGGGGACAGGCCGCATGGGGGTTTGGTGTCGTCGCCGTCGGCGGGATCCTGGCGGCCGTCGTGACATCGGTCGCGCGTTCGGCGTCGCGAACCGAGGACCTCGCAAAACGGCAGCACAGGGATCCGGAAACCCTGGAGGAACAGACCAGGACCACTGCCTGACTCCGTCGCGTGCCATCGACCGAGGGGACCTACGCAAGACCTGAGCGAAGCTACGACCTTGTCCACGCCATCAGTACGGGGGTTTCACCATGACGGACACAGTCAACGACGATCCCGCGCACCATGAGGAGACCGTCCACCCGTTATCGTCGATGCAACAGCGTATCTGGTTCTTCGAGCAACTCCGCCCAGGCACCGCGCTTTACAACATCTGTGTGCCCGTACGTCTGGACGGGCCACTCGATCTGGAAGTCCTGGGCCAGGCCCTGCGTGACCTCGTCCAACGGCACGAGCCGCTGCGCACCCGGTTCGCCTTGGAGGACGAGGACCCGACCCAGGTAGTCCACGCCGCCACCGGCTGGAAGCTGGACGTCGTCGACCTGAGAGATGTGCCCGAGCCGGGTCGGACAGCGTCCGCAGCGGACCTGGTCGCCGCACAGGCATCCACACCGTTCGACATCGCTCGCGACTTCCTCTTCCGGGCCCTGGCCCTGCGGCTCGGGCCCGACAGTCATGTTCTCGTGCTGACGTCACATCATCTTGTGTCGGACGGCTGGTCCCACACCGTACTCTTCCGCGAACTGACGGAGTTGTACGAGGCATACCTCGCGGGGGAACCGGACCCGCTTCCCCCTCTCTCCAGCCGCTACCAGGACGCCGTCCGGGCGGAGGCCACGGCGTCCGAGAAGCAAGAGCTCACCGAAGAGCTCGACTACTGGCGGGAGAACCTGCGCGAGCCTCGTGCCGTCCTGGAGCTTCCGACCGATCGCCCCAGACCGGCGGAGCGTTCCCACTCCGGCCGCCGACTCAACACCTACCTGGGCAAGGAGCTCACCGACCAGGTCATCGCCATGGGACGCCGTCATCGGGCGTCCCCGTTCATGACGTTCGCGGCGGTCTTCTACACCTTGCTGCACCGCTGGAGCCGGGCGACGGACATCACCGCAGGCACACCGGTGGCAGGCCGCACGGGGGACGGATCCGCCGAACTCGTCGGGCTCTTCGTCAACACTCTCGCCCTACGGGTCGACGTGGGCGGTGATCCCACCTTCCAGACCCTGCTCGAACGGGTCCGCACCGCTCAGCTCGGCGCATATGGCAACCAGTTCGTCCGATTCGAACGCGTGGTCCAGGAGATCCGACCGGAGCGAGTGATCGACCAGAATCCCCTGTTCAACGTGATGTTCAACTACATCAATTTCAGTAGCCCCCCGCCTCGTCTCGGACAGGCCCATGGACAGTTCATCGAACTGGAGTCCTGTGCGCCCCAGTTCGACCTGACCTTGCTGCTTCAACAGGATGGGGAACGGCTCGCCGTCCAGGTCGAGTACGACGAAGACCTCTTCGACCGGAAGCGCATCGAGCTCTTCCTGGAGCACTACGGCAACCTGCTCCGATCGGCGGTACAGGCACCACAGGCCCGCCTCTCCGAGCTCGACCTGATAGGGGACAGCGGCCGGGAGCGAGCGCTCCTTGCCGCGCAAGGTGCCCACGCCGAGGTCCCCGGGACGACCGTCGCGGACATGTTCGAGGCGCAGGTTCAGCGCACCCCCGACTCAGTAGCGGTCGTCTTCGGCGGCGACCAACTCACCTACCGACAGCTCAACATCCGCGCCAACCGCCTCGCCCACCGGCTGATCGACGCCGGAGTAGTGGCCGAGACCTCGGTGGCACTGCTGCTCCCACGCTCGCTCGACATGCTGGTCGCCGTGCTCGCGGTTCTGAAAACGGGCGGCACATATCTCCCCCTGGACCCTGCTCATCCCCGCACCCGGCTCGACTACATGCTCGGACACAGCGGCACGGGCTTGGTGGTGTGCGACGCAAATCTCGGCCCTGAGGCGGTGGATCCACAGCTCAGGCGCATTGCCGTCACCCCGGACCAGGAGACACCGAGACGTTCCCACGACCACGAACCCCTTCGCCGGACAGGCCGGGACGCCCTCGCCTACACGATCTACACCTCAGGCTCCACCGGACGCCCCAAGGGGGTCCAGGTGACACACGGCGCTGTCGTCAATCTCCTCGCCTCGGCGGCGGAGAAGATCGGACTCACCTCACAGGACCGACTGCTCGCCGTCACGACCCTGTCCTTCGACATCGCTGTACTCGAACTGCTGGGACCGCTGATCGTCGGCGCCTGCGTGGTGATCGCGGCGGACGAGGACGTCCGCAACGGCTCCCGTCTGCTCGAAGAGGTGCGTCGGCACGGGGTCAGCGTCATGCAGGCCACCCCCGCCACCTGGCATCTGCTGCTGGAGAGCGGCTGGGAGGGCAAGGGGATTCGGGTGCTCTCGGGTGGCGAACCCCTACCCCTCGATCTGGCCGGTCGGCTGGCAGCATCCTCCGTGGGCCTCACCAATTTCTACGGCCCCACCGAGACCACCATTTGGTCCACCGCCGCTGAGATCGACTCCGCACCGGCGAGCGTGGCGATCGGCCGCCCGCTGTGGAACACCCAGACTTACGTCCTCGACCAAGCACTGCGGCTCGTTCCCGACGGAGTCGTCGGCGAACTGTACATCGCCGGCATGGGACTGGCGCGAGGCTATGCCGGCGCACCCAGGCTGACGGCAGAGCGTTTTGTGGCATGCCCGTTCGGACCCCCCGGTGCACGCATGTACAGGACGGGCGATCTCGTGCACCGTGACAACCACGGTGACTTGCAATTCGTCGGTCGCGGCGATGACCAGGTGAAGATCCGGGGCTTCCGCATCGAGTTGGGGGAGATCGAGGCAGCGCTCACCTCCCATCCACCGGTCGCCCAGGCCGCCGCAGCCGTGCGCGAGGACCGGCCCGGGGACAAGCGTCTGGTCGCCTACGTCATCTCCGGCCCGGATTCCGTCCTCGATACCGAGGCGATCCGCAGGCAGCTCGGAAACGCTCTGCCCTCCTACATGGTGCCCACTGCGATCATCGAACTCGACGAGTTCCCGCTGACCCCCAACGGCAAGCTGGACCGACGCTCGCTGCCGGCTCCCCCGCAGGCGGAGACCCGGTCCGCGCCGGGCACCCCGCAAGAACAGACCCTGTGCACCCTGTTCGCCGATGTCCTGGGCCGAGCCGAGGTAGGGCCTGACGACAACTTCTTCGACCTCGGGGGTCACTCCCTGCTGGCCGTCAAGCTGGTGAACCGGCTTGCCGCGGAACACGGGGCCGAGATCACCCTTCGCACGGTCTTCACATCGCCGACTCCGTCCGCACTCCGGGCCCTTCTTCCGGACCTGGCGACTCCAGGAAATGGGCCTGCCGCCCGGCGCCCGACGCTGCGGCGGATGCCGCGTCCCCAGTAGTCCAACCAGAGACAACGCCGGAGACACACGATGATCCATCAGTATGCGCAGGCCCCCGAGATACCCCGTCACAACGACACACAGCCACCGACAGACCAAACGATCGTTGAACTCTTCGACAGACAGTCGGACCGTACGCCCAAGGCGATCGCGCTGGTCTGTGCGGCTGAGCGACTCACATACGCCGAACTGAACGCTCGCGCCAACCGAGTCGCCCACCACCTGCGTTCCCTCGGCGCGAAACCCGGGGATCTGGTGGGGGTGTGCCTGGAGCGCTCGGCCGACATGGTGGTGGCGGTTCTCGGTGTCCTCAAGAGTGGAGCCGCGTACGTACCTCTGGCCCCCGAGCAGCCGGAGCAACGCCTGGAAACCACCGCTGCTGCCGCGGGTCTGTGCACGGTGGTCACTCGGGAACGCCTGGCCGGGCACTTCACCCGACTCCGCCTCCAGCCGGTCGTGTGGGAGCACGGTTTCGCCGACGCTCCGGCGCACCGGCCACATGGCCTCCCGGCGCCCGCGGATCTCGCCTATGTGATCCACACGTCAGGCTCCACCGGGGCCCCTAAAGGGGTCGCCGTAGAGCACCGCGGCCTGGTCGCCTCGACACTGGCCCGGCAGTCCTGGTACAGGTCGCCGCCCGGAGCCTTCCTGCTTCTGTCCCCCCTGTCCTTCGACTCCTCGGTCGCCGGCGTGTTCTGGACGCTCACGACCGGCGGCAGACTCGTCGTCGCCGAGGAGGGCTTCTGGCAGCGCATCGACGAACTGGTGGGCGCCCTCGGCGAACTGGGCGTCACCCACCTGCTCTGCGTGCCCTCGCTGTACCGGGCGATCCTCGATGCGGCGCCCACCGGCGACCTCCGGTCACTGGATACCGTGATCATTGCCGGTGAGGCCTGCCCGGCACCGCTGATCCAACGGCATCACACGGTCCTGCCCAGCGCCCGCTTGGTCAACGAATACGGTCCGACCGAGAGTACGGTCTGGTCGACGGCCTGCGAGATCGGTCGGGAGTGGGCCGATGGCCCGGTCCCGATCGGCAAACCCGTTGGCCATGTGACGGTGTATCTGGTGGACGAGTTGCTTCAGCTGGTCCCTCAGGGCGTCGTCGGCGAGATTCTGATCGGCGGCAACGGTGTCGCCCGGGGCTACCAGGGCCACACCGCACTGACCGCCGAACGGTTCGTCGCCGACCCCTTCGGAACTCAGCCGGGCGGGCGTCTCTACCGGACTGGTGACCTGGCACGGTACCGGGAGGACGGGGCGCTGGAGTTCCTGGGCCGTGCCGATCACCAGATCAAGGTGAACGGCGTCCGTATCGAGCTGGGCGAGATCGAGGCCGCGCTCACTGGGCATCCAGGTATCCGCGAGGCCGTGGTGCTCGCCTCCGACGGTGCCCGGGAAACGGTCTCTCAGCTGACCGCGTACGCTGCGACGCAAGCTGGCATCGAGGTGACCGTACCCGGTCTGTTGGCCTACCTGACCGCGCGGCTGCCAGACTACATGGTGCCGAACGCATGTGTATTGGTGGCGGACCTGCCGCGCAACGGCAACGGCAAGGTGGACCGGGCGGCACTGCCGCTACTGCAGCGCGCGGACACGCCGGCGGTCGGCACCCACGCGCTGTCCGCCGCTGAACGTGCGATAGCCGAGATCTGGGCGGATGTCCTCGGCCTGCCGCTTTCGTCCATAGGACCGGACCGCAACTTCTTCGACGCAGGAGGCCGGTCGCTTCTCCTCCTCCGCGTCCGCCGACTGATCGAGCAGCGGTTCGGCCGACCAGTGGCGGTGACCAGCCTGCTGGCCCACCCGACTGTCAGCAGCCTGGCCGACCATCTGGCCGGACCTGCCGGTCAGGAGCCGGACCGTGCCACACAGCGAAAGGGCGGGGGCCGGACATCGGCTCGGCCCCGTCGGCGCCAGGAGAGGCGAGCGCGATGACCAGGGAGGACCCCATGAGTGAGAGTCCGTACAGGGGGGAGTTGGCGGCATCGGAGCAGCGCCCGCAGGACATCGCCGTGATCGGCATGGCAGGGCGCTTCCCGGGAGCCGCCGACATCGACGAATTCTGGCGGAACCTCACGAAGGGCGTGGAGAGCATCACGTTCTTCTCGGAGGACGAACTGCTCGCGGCCGGAACCGATCCGTCGCTGCTGGCCGATCCGAACTTCGTGCCCGCCCGGGGCATCATCGATGAGTCCGACAGTTTCGACGCGGCGCTGTTCGACATCACCTCACGTGAGGCAGCGACGATGGATCCGCAGCACCGGGTGTTCCTGGAGTGCGCCTGGACCGCACTCGAACACGCGGGCTGCGACCCGACGCGATTCGCGGGACCGATCGGCGTCTTCGGGAGCGCCGGGGCCAACCGGTACTTGCGAGCCGTCGGCGAGGCTGCCGACCGAGTGGATCCTTTCCAAATCGCGATCGGCAACGAGAAGGACTTCCTCACCACCCGCGTCTCCTACAAGCTCGACCTGCACGGTCCCAGTGTCACCGTACAGACAGCGTGTTCGTCCTCTCTCGTAGCCGTGCACACGGCGGCGGAGTCCTTGCTGAACGGCGAGTGCGACCTCGCCCTCGCCGGCGGGGTGTCGCTGATGTTCCCGCAGGTCTCCGGATACGTCCACGAGGAGGGCGGGATCACCTCGCCCGACGGCCATTGCCGTCCTTTCGATGCCGACGCCCGCGGCACGGTTCCGAGCGAGGGCGTGGGCATCGTGGTGCTCAAGCGTTTGGAGGACGCTCTCGACGACGGTGACGAGATCCACGCGGTGATCAAGGGTTCGGCGATCAACAACGACGGCCGGGCCAAACTCGGATACACCGCACCATCCGAGACAGGCCAGGCGGACGTGGTGGCAGCCGCCCTGGAGGTCGCCGGCTTCATGCCGGAGAGCATCAGCTACATCGAGACTCATGGAACCGCCACACCGCTCGGTGACCCCGTGGAACTCGCGGCTCTGACAAGGGTGTTCGGCAAGTCCGCAGACGGCGTCAAACACTGCACAATCGGCACCGCGAAGTCGAACATCGGCCACCTCGACACCGCCGCGGGCGTCACGGGGCTGATCAAGACCGTGCTCTCGCTCAAGCACGGCCTGCTCCCGCCGACCCTGCACTACGAGCGCCCCAATCCCGAATTGGGTATCGAGTCGGCCCCGTTCTACGTGAACGCCTCGCTGTCATCGTGGCTGGCCCAGGACAGTCCGCGGCGGGCAGGAGTGAGCTCGTTCGGTATCGGCGGGACAAACGCCCACGTCGTGTTGGAGGAAGCCCCCCGCGCCGAGGCAACTGCGTCGTCAACCGAATGGCAGGTGCTACCACTCTCGGCCCGCAGCGATCAGGCCCTGCGCCGGATCACGGCTGATCTCGCCGATCACCTGGACCGGACGCCAGCGGCAGATCTCGCCTCCGTGGCCGCCACCTTGCAGCTCGGCCGCAAACGCCTGGAGCACCGGGACAACGTCGTCACCCGGAGCACCGCTGCCGCGGTTGCAGCACTCCGCCGGCGAGCGTCGGCCGATGCGACGACACGGAACAACTCCCCCTCTCTCCAGGTGGCGTTCATGTTTCCCGGGCAAGGCACACAGCGCCTCGGAATGGCCGCGGGTCTCTACCGTTCCGAGGAGGTCTTCCGCTCGGAGTTCGACCGCTGCGCGGAGCTGCTCCTGCCGGAACTCGGACGGGATCTGAGGGCCCTGGTGTGCGACCCGCCCTCGAAGGGCGACGATGAAACGGCGCTCGATGACACCGGCCTTGCTCAACCAGCCTTGTTTGCAGTCGAGTTCGCTCTAGCCAGAACCTGGACCGCCTATGGGGTCTCGCCCACCGCCATGATCGGACACAGCCTCGGCGAGTACGTCGCCGCGTGCCTGGCCGGCGTCTTCAGCCTGGAGCAGGCTTTGGCGCTGGTCTCCTTGCGTGGCCGACTGATGAGTTCCACCCCGGAAGGCGGCATGCTCGCCCTCCCCCTTGCCGAGGCCGAGGTCAGCACCCTGCTCCAGGGACGGCCTCTCGAAGTCGCCGCGGTCAACACGCCCGCGCTCACCGTGGTCTCCGGGAACCGAGCCGCTCTCGCCACCCTCCGTAACGAACTCAGCGCCGCGGGAACGGCGTTGCGACCACTTCACGTCGAATACGCCTTCCACTCACAGCTGATGGACAGCATCCTGCCCGCGTTCGAGAAGGCCCTGCACGCGCACCAGCTCCAGCCGCCGTCGATTCCGTACCTGTCCAATCTCAGCGGTACGTGGATCACCGACGCACAGGCAACAGACCCTGGTTACTGGACAGCCCACCTGCGCAACCCGGTCCGCTTCAGCGACGGGATGGCACAGCTCCTTCAACTCCCTGATTGCCTGCTGCTGGAGGTCGGACCGGGCCGGACGTTGGCCTCTCTTGCCGCTCAGCACCCGCGCGCGGGCTCCGCGACCGTGATCTCCTCCCTCGGCCCTCATCGGAGCGGTCCGAGCGAAGACGAACACGCCTTTGCCGAGGCACTGGGGGCCTTGTGGAACGCCGGCGCGGATCTGGACTGGACCGCGCGCCGCCGTGCGACACGGCGCAAGGCAGTGCTGCCCACCTATCCCTTCCAACGGCAGCGGTTCTGGCTGGGTACCGACACCAGCATCTCCGTGGCCCAGCCGGCCCTGCCCCCACCAGAACCGCCCGTCCCGCCTGCCCCGCCTGCCGTGACCGCCGTGACCGCCGTGACCGCCGTGACCGCGGAGAACGCTCGGACGACCGTCACCGACATCTGGGAAGAGTTGCTCGGGCTCGACGGCCTCACGCCCGATCTGGACTTCTTCTCCCTCGGCGGCGATTCATGGCTGGCCGTACAGATCATCAGCAGGATCCGGTCGGAGATCGACGTGGTCGTCTCCCTGCGGGACTTCTTCGCCGAGCCGACCATCGCCGGGGTCGCCGAAGCCGTCACCCGCGCCAGGGATTCCTCGGCGTGATTTTCCGGCCGGGCTCCGGTGCGGTTGCTTGATCCGCACTCAGGTCGCTCGACCCTCCTGGCCGGCACACGCGTCCCGCCGACCGTCCATACCACTGGCTTTACGACGACCCCTCATTGGAGCACCCTGCCCATGCCATCCATCAAACTCCTCGTCGGACACACGGCTGTTGTTGTCGCCCTGCTCGCGATGACCGCAGGCTGCGGCAGCACCGCCGACCATTCCGCCTCCGACGGGCCGGTGTCCATCCCCGCCGCCCCCGAGCCCGGAACCTTCCGGATAGGAACACAGCCCTGGATCGGCTACGCGCCTTGGTACATCGCAACGGAGAAGGGTTTCGCCAAAAAGCGCCAAGTCACCTTCAAGCAGGTCAACTTCACCACCGATGACCAACTCAGCGCCGCACTGGCCAGCGGGAAGATAGACGGCGCCAACGTGTCGTCACACACCGCGCTCAATCTGATCGCCTCAGGCGTCGACATCAAGATCGTCATGCTCGAAGACGTCAGCCTCCAGGCCGACGCAATCCTCGCTCGGGCAGACACCCCGGACGTCAAAGCGCTCAAGGGCAAGCGCATCGCATACGAGGAAGGCAGTACCAGCGACATCCTGCTGCGCTACGGCTTGCGTCAGAACGGCATGAGCATCGACGACATCAAGCGTGTTCCCATGTCGGCGATGGACGCCGGCAGTGCCTTCATAGCCGGCCGTGTCGATGCCGCCGTCACCTACGAACCGTACATATCCACCGCGCGCGCGAAGGAACCGAAGATCCGATCGGTGTATACGGCGGCCGAGAAACCGGGGCTGATCTCCGATGTGTTCGTGGTTCGCGGTGACGCCCTGGTCAAGCGACCGGGCCAAGTGGCCACACTGATCAAGACGTGGAACGACGCGATCGGCGAATACGCGGCCCACCCTGCTTCGTCCCAGGCAGTCATCGCCCGAGGCGTCGGCGCAAAGACCGAGGACCTGCGCACAGCATTCGACGGCATCAAGTACTACGGCCGCGCCGAGAACGACGCGGAGCTGACAGGCAAGTACGTCACATCCGTGCTCCCCGAAGTCGCCGCCGTGGCCAAGGAGGCAGGTCTCCTCCAAGGGGACGTCGACCCCAAGTCCGCGGTCGACAACCGCTACCTACAAGGCGGGAAGTGAACCATGACCAACCTTGTGGGCCAAGACCGAGACTCCACCGTCGGGCTCAGCAGGCCGACTCCACGCGTTCCTCGACGCCCTGGGCGGTTTCGTCGGACGGCGTCCACGGCCGCCTCGGTGACGTCGTTCTTCGTGCTGCTCGGCGCCTGGTGGCTGATCACCGAGTTGAAATGGGTCGACAAGCTCTTTCTGCCGAACCCGGCCGCCGTACTGACAAGGCTCGGGGAACTCGCGTCCGGCGGCGAGCTGGGAGAAGACCTGGGCGTATCGGTCTACCGGGTGGGAGTCGGCTTCACCCTGGCCACCGTCCTCGCACTGCCGCTGGGCATCCTGATGGGCCGATATCGGCTCTGGGCAGCCGTTTTCGAACCCGTCATCGACTTCATCCGCTACATGCCAGTCGTCGCCTTCGTACCGTTGACGATCCTGTGGGTGGGCACGGATGACGGCCAGAAGTTCCTCATCATCTTCATCGGGACGTTCTTCCAGCAAGTACTCCTGTTCACCGACAATGTCCGCCACATTCCCCAGGAACTCATCGACGTGGGTCGCACCTTGGGCCTCAGCCACCGCCGGATCCTGCAACGCATCGTCGTGCGAGCCTCCGCGCCAGCGCTCTGGGACTCCCTGCGTGTGAGTCTCGGTTGGGCCTGGACGTGGCTGGTCGTCGCCGAGCTCGTCGCGGCGACTTCGGGCCTGGGTTACCGCATCACCATCGCGCAACGCTACCTGGCCACAGAAACGATCATCGGCTACCTGCTGGTGCTCGGTCTCCTCGGCCTTGCCACCGACCAGATCCTTCGCCGTTTGGGGGCTCTGATGTTCCGTACGGCCACACCCCACAAGTGACAAGGACCAGTCGTGCACCGTGACACCGCTCATCTGCGACTACGGCAGATCTCCGTGACCTTCGGCGACACCACAGCCGTCGCACCGTTCGATCTTGAGGTCGCGCACAACGAGTTCGTCTCCCTCGTCGGTACATCTGGATGCGGCAAATCCACTCTCCTGAATGTCGTAGCCGGGCTGATACCACCGACCAGCGGAACTGTCACCCTGGGAGGCCACCCTGTCGGGGGCCCCGGCCGTGATCGCGGCATGGTCTTCCAGAAGTACACCCTCTTTCCTTGGCTGACCGCCGCGCAGAACGTCGAATTCGCCCTCCGGGACAAGCCGGACCTGCCCCGCAGGGAACGCCGCGCCGAAGCTCTGGACCTGCTGCGCCAAGTAGGACTCGGCGGTCGCGAAGACGCCTATCCGGACCAGCTCTCGGGCGGAATGCAACAAAGGGTCGCCATCGCGCGAGCTCTGTCGTACCGACCCGAGGTGCTCCTCATGGACGAACCCTTCGGCGCGCTCGACGCCCTGACCCGACGTGTGATGCAGGACCTGCTGACCCAGCTGTGGGAACAGCACCGTCTGACCGTTCTGTTCGTGACCCACGACATCGAGGAAGCCGTGTACCTGTCCGACAGGGTGATCGTCATGAGCGGCACACCGGGACAGCTCCGACGTGAGATCCCCATCGCCCTGCCCCGCCCCCGGAATCGCGACCTCGCGTCCGACGAACGATATCGGGAAGCCTGCGCAGAGGCATACGAAGAGATCTTCACCGCCGCAGACACAGCCCTCTCCTGAGCGCGAGGGAGAAGTCTCGACATGCCCCGATGGAAGCCGCGCACTGTGCTGGGTGAGAGCCCTTCAGCGCGCTACGACACCGTGCTCGCCCACGAACACATCTTCCTTGATCTACGGTGCTGGCTGGCAACCGATGATCCGCACTACCCACTGCTCCAGCACCAGCAAGTCGGGAAAGACAACCTGGACTTGGTCCGAGGCAATCCGTTCGCCTGCCCCGACAACCTGGTCCTGGACGACATGGAACTTGCCGTCCGGGAACTCACCCGGCTGACCGCGGTCTCCCCGCTCCCCCTGATCATCGACCTCACTCCGGACACCATCGGCAGGGACACCAAGCGACTGGCCGAGGTGTCGGCACGCACAGGTATTGACATCATCACGGGGTGCGGACCCTACATTGACAGCTCCTGGCCATTGTCGCTGCACGACGCGTCAGCCGAACAACTGGCGGACGCCATGGTGCAGTCCCTGACCGATCCCGACCACCCAGCCGGAGTCATCGGCGAGATCGGCACCAGCAGCCCGATCACACCACGGGAGGTCACGGCACTCACCGCAGCCGCTCAGGCGCACCGGCGCACCGGCGCACCCGTCTTCGTGCACCTGCACCCGTGGAGTCCCGAAGGCGCTGAAGCCCTGGACACACTCGAACGCCACGGCGTCGATCCAGCCCGAGTCAGCCTCTGCCACCTAGATGTCCGCGGCGCGGGAGACACGACGATGCTGACCAGTCTGCTCGACCGCGGCTGCTACGTCGCTTTCGACATTTGGGGCGACGAGTACCAGTACGGCCAGGTCCGCATGCCCAAGGACGCGGAACGCGTTCAAGCCCTGCTCCAGCTTGTGGAACTCGGTTACGCAGATCGCTTGACCCACTCCCACGATGTGTGCACCCGTACTCAACTGACGGAATTCGGAGGAGTCGGCTACGACTATCTCCCCCGCCTTCTACCCGACTGGCTGAGGAACGCAGGTCTCGGTGAAGAGGTTGTGCACCAACAACTCGCCGGCAACGCGACACGACTTCTGGGATTGGACCAACTGACACCAGCGGCCTCAGAAGAATCCGGACGGTCCCACCTCATCACCTGGCAAGGGAGGTAGAGCTTTGCAGTCAAAGAGCCTGCGGACCAGGCAAGTTGACAGCGAGCCCCTGAAGGAGGGGCTGCACGACGGTTTCGCGCGCATTGCTCGCTCGCATCCGAAACGCACAGCACTCATCACAGGGAACCGTCAGGTGTCGTACGGTGAACTGAACAGCAGCGCCGAACACTGGGCCGTTCAGCTTGAGGCGGCCGGTGTCAGTCGCAGCGACCTCGTGCCGATCGTGCTACCGCGGTCGGTGGAGCTGGTCGTGGGATTACTCGCGGTTCTCAAGCTCGGGGCGGCCTATGCGCTCCTCGATCCCCAGTGGCCGCTCACTCGACTCAATGCGGTGATCGACGAGTTGGATCCACCCCTGGTCGTCGGACCGCCGGACATGACGGCAGGACTTGCGGCGCCCCTTTGGTCACCTTCGGCCACCGGCGTCGAGAGACCCAACAGGCGTACGTCGATGAGTGTCCGAGCATCCGACCCGTGCTGTGTCTTCTTCACGTCGGGGACCACAGGGCGGCCCAAGGGCGTGGTGACCCCGCACGGCGCGACGACGCGGCTGTTCCGCACGGATACATTCGCCGATTTCGGCATGGACACGGTTATCCCGCTGGCCGCCGCGACACCGTGGGATGCCTTTTCGCTGGAACTCTGGGGCGCCCTGTACAACGGCGGCACCTCGGTTCTGATCGATGAGCCTTTTCTCACACCCACGGTTCTGCGTGATCTGATCGCGAGTGCGGGGGCAAACACGGTCTGGCTGACCAGCAGTCTGTTCAACCTGATCGTTGATGAGGACCTGGAGGCGATGAGCGGCCTGTCCCAGGTCATGACCGGCGGTGAACGCCTCTCGGTGCAGCACGTTCGGCGGTTTCTCAAGCGGTTCCCCGACACGACCCTCATCAATGGGTATGGCCCGGTGGAGAGCACCGTGTTCACGACCACGCACCGCATCGAGCCCGCTGACTGCGCTCGACCGGGCGGCATTCCACTGGGCCGTGCAGTACCGGGGACGTCCGTCTTCGTGCTCGACGGCAGCCGTATGTGCGCGGTGGGCGAGACCGGGGAGATATGTGTGGCGGGGGACGGACTGGCCCTCGGCTATCTCGGGCAACCAGAGCTCACGGCAGAGAAGTTCACCTACATCACGCTGGACGGCGAACAGGTGAGGGTGTACCGCACAGGGGACCTGGGCGCCTGGCAGACGGAAGGGGTCGTCGAGTTCCAGGGGCGGATCGATCGCCAGGTGAAAGTCCGTGGCAACCGTGTCGAACCGGCCGAGGTCGAGCGGCAGATCGAGGTATTGGCGCCTTCCGTGTCCCACTGCCAAGTGGTGCCCCGCTGGAACGAGACCGCACGCGTCCACGAGTTGATCGCTTTTTGTATTCCGGTGTCTCCAGGTGATGTGCCGTCGGACCTGCAGACCGTGCTCGAACAGCACCTTCCCTCCTACCAGCGTCCCGTCGCGGTGATCTTCCTCGACTCGTTCCCGTTGACCGCACGCGGGAAGCTGGACGAGCAGGCTTTGCTCGCCAGAGTGCCGCAGGCTCCCATGGAGGAATACGGCGCCCCGATCGCTGACGCATGGGTCCGCCTCGTGACCGATTCCTTCGCGTCGGTGCTCGGCGTGACAGGGGTGCCACCGCAGGCGTCCTTCTTCGAACTGGGAGGCTCCTCTCTCACCGCGGCACGCGCCTGCGCGAGGATCGGTAAGCACGTGGGCCGTCCGATTCCGTTGTCGCGGATGTACGAGTACCCAACCGCCGAGCAACTCGGACCCTGGCTGCACGAGACGCAGAGCGACCATGCAATACCACCCCTGGGAGCGGGCATTCCGCTGACACCGATGGAGTTGGTGTTCCTGACGCGGCATCTCGTGGCGCCCGATGACCGATCCGGGTACTGCCAGATGTTCTGGCAGCTCGACGGCGTTCTTGATCAAGAGGTTCTGGAAGGGGCGGTCGCCACCGTTCATGAGCGTCATCAGTCCTTGCGGACCGCTTTCCGAGTCGATCCCCTGCCCTCGGCCTGCGTCAGCGACATCCTTCCCCCCGCCCTGGAACTACAGGAGGAACGGGGGACCCTCGACGACGCCATCGAAGCGCTGGTGGAGCTCTTCTCCGAACCCCTCGAACCTCAGGAGGCGGACCTGTGGCGCACCGCGCTGGTACCAGTGGCGGAGACCGGCGGCTGGCTCTTCGGTCTGGTGGTCCACCACATAGCCTTCGACGGCTGGTCGGAGTCGGTCCTGGCACGAGACTTGTCGAATGCCTACTCGGGACGGAGTCATTCCTCGGTTCCGCCCACGCCGACAGAGCGCGCCCTGCTGTTGTCGGCGAGCGCGGCCGGCGTGGATCTCGACGCCAAGGCGAAACTGGTCTGCACTGAATTCCAGGATGTGCCAGAGATCGGCTGGCCGGAACCACCCGGCCCCGGGGACTCGGGTACAGGGCGCCTCGCATTGTCCCTGCCCGCAGCGATGGTGGAGGCACTGGACGCCCGAGGCAAGACGCTCGGCGCCGGCCGGTTCGCGGTGCTCCTCTCAGCATGGGCGAACACAGTGGCCGAGGTCTGCGACCAGGGCGACTTCGCAGTAGGCATTCCGGTTGCCCAGCGCACCGCGCCCGAACTCAAGCATGCGATCGGATGCTTCATCACCATGGTGCCGCTGCGTCTTCGCGGAAAGGCCCTGCTCGGCGGAGCGGCCGGCGTCCACGAGACCGAGCGTTTGGTCCGGCGAGCCTTCAGCCGCAGTGACGTGCCTTTCCCTACCGTCGCGCAAAAGGTGGGAACGACGACTCCAGGACGCCCTCCGGTCTTCCAGATCCTTTTCGCCATGCAGGACAACGATCCACCGGTGCTCAACTTGGCAGGTATCACCAGCGTGTTCATACGCCAGCCGTATACGGCCCTGCCTCTGGAACTACATCTGGAGATCTGGCCGGAATCGGACGGTGGGCTAAGGGCAGTACTCTCATTTCAGCGGGAGGCAACCACTGAGGCCACCGCGCTGGAACTACTCAAGGGTTTTGACGATCGCCTCGCATCCATCGTCGGATGAGCCTCTTCATGGCCATCGCGCACCTCAACGGGAAACTGTCGAATAGCGACAAGAACAGAACCCCGATCGGCACCCGACAACACTGCTGCAACCCGCTCCTTTGCACCGACCCTGCACAGATGACCACCCCTTGGCCACCCAGCCCCTGGTTGCGTCCAGGGAAGTGATGTACTGGTTCGACGTGATCCGGACGTTTGTTCCGGCATCAGGATGGTGCCCGCTCGTAGATGAACGGCCACCGGCTGATCTTCGAAGTATCGAAGCCTCGAAGGAGATCAGCACGATGACCGCACCTGACAGTCTGCCCCGGCACGCCCTCGCAGAGGACAACCTCGCCGCGACGAGTCCCGATCTGCTGCGCGCGATGGTCAAGACGTTCGCCGACGCGCTCATGTCCGCGGAGGCCGACGCCCTCTGCAACGCCGAGTACGGGCAGGTCAGGAGCAATGCTCAAGACCTGTGAATCAGGCTTGGATTGGCGCGTGAAGGGCGTACCTTCCCGAATGATCCTGTGATGGTCATCGATTAGGCCGACGTTGGCGCGTCGTCGGGAAGGCACGCCCGTGATCACGGTAGTCAACGAAAGACGGAACGACACCACACGGCTCCCCAATTGACGACATCGTCCGCAAGGGCGCACGGCGGATGATGGCCGCCGCGCTGGAGGCGGAAGTCAACGCCTACATAGCTGAGTTGGCCGATCAGCGGGACGAGTCCGGGCGGCGTCTGGTCGTGCGCAACGGCTTCCACCGGCCGAGGAAGGTCACGACAGCGGCCGGGGCGATCGAGGTAAAGGCCCCGCGGGTCAACGACGGGCGCGTCGACCAGTTCACCGGGGAGCGCAGACGGTTCTCCTCGGCGATCCTGCCGCCCTGGGCCCGCAAGTCCCCGAAGATCAGCGAGGTGCTGCCTCTGCTTTACCTGCACGGCCTGTCGTCGGGTGACTTCGTGCCCGCTCTGGAGCAGCTCCTCGGCCGGCCTCTCACCCGCCACGGTCACTCGGCTGACCGGGCAGTGGCAGGCAGATCACCAGGCATTCGGCGAGCGCGACCTGTCGGCCACCGACTACGTCTACGTGTGGGCCGCATCCACCTGCGAATCCGCCTCTCGGAGGCGAAGTCCTGCGTGCTGGTCGTCACGGGCGTGCGTGCGGACGGCGCCAAGGAGCTGATCGCGATGGCCGACGGCGACCGGGGAGTCCGCCGAGTCCTGGGCCGACCTTGCGCCTGCCGAAAAACTCATCCGTCCTGGTGGGGGCTGGTGTACGGGTGGTGTCGAGCGCGGGCGCTCGGGCGGGTGCTCTGGGCACCTGGTGAGTGCCCCGGCAGGATGATCTGTCGTGCTGCTTCGACTTGCCCATCCGGGTGTGGCGAACGTGTTCGCCCTGCTGCGGCTGCTGCCGGTGAGCAACCGGGACAAGGACGCGGAGATCCTCGCGCTGCGTCATCAGATCACCGTGCTGGAACGCCGGCTCGGCCGGGATCGGGGGCGGTTCGCCCCGAGTGACCGGGTGTTCCCGGCCGCGCTACTGCACCGGCTCCCGCGCGGTGTGCTGCGCCGGGCACGGCTGCTGGTGCGCCCGGACACTGTGCTGCACTGGCACCGTGACCTGGTCTCGCGCCGCCACGCGGCCCGTTCCCGGCCGGGGCGTGCGGGTCGGCCGCGTACCGTGCGCTCGATCCGCGTTCTCGTGCTGCGTCTGGCGCGGGAGAATCCCGGCTGGGGCTACCGGCGCATCCACGGCGAGCTGCTGGTTCCGGGCGTGCAGGTGGCCGCCTCCACGGTGTGGGAGATCCTGAAGGAGGCGGGGATCGACCCGGCACCCGAGCGGGGTTCCAGCACCTGGACGGACTTTCTGCGCTCCCAGGCCGATGCCCTGCCGGCATGTGACTTCTTCGAAGCGGTCACCCTGTCCGGGGCGCGTCTGTACGTGTTCGCGGTGATCGGGCACGCCGGCCGGCGCATCCACATCCTGGGCGCGACGGCGCACCCGACCGCCTCCTGGGTGGCACAGGCCGCCAGGAACCTCGGCATGGATCTCGAGGATGCCGGCTGCCTGGCCCGGTTCATAATCCGCGACCACGACGGGAAGTACCCCGCCCCGTTCGACACCGTCCTTGAGGATGCGGGGATCGAGGTCGTACTCAGCGGGATCCGGCTGCCGCGGATGAACGCGCTCTTGGAACGCTGGGTGCAAACCTGCCGACGCGAACTGCTGGACCGCACCCTGGTCCGGAACCAGCGCCACCTGCTCCACGCCCTGCGCGAGTTCGAACAGCACCACAACTCCCACCAGCCCCACCAAGGCATCGCAGACGCCCGCCCGCTGCACCCCCCGCCACCGCCGATCACCGACCCGGACGCCATCGCCCACCTCGACATACGACGACGCGACCGCCTCGGCGGCACCCTCCACGAATACCAGCATGCGACCTGACCTGCACGGACGAGATTCTCGGCAGGGACACCGTCCCCCTCACTCGGTGGCGACTTCAACCGCGGTAGGTCCCGGCTGAGCGGCGTGGCCGACTTCTGCTCGTGCACATGTTGGCGAGTGCTCCCCCGGAGCGATCCGTCGGCGCAGAAGCCCGCGCACCGGTCTGCGTGTTTTCTCCGGCCCGGCCGAGTGGCAGGCGGTCGTCGATCACCGAGTCGACGGCGGCAACGAGCCGACATTCAAGGCGACTTTCGGTTGCCAGGCAACCTGCGTCGACTTCTTACCCTTTTCACAGATGGCACACAAGCACCTCCTCCCGTGCCTGCAAGACGTGCACGACTCGTCCCGACCAGACGCAGAAAGAGCACCCATGACCAGACACCACCCCAATGCCTTACGGCGTTCGGCGGTCATCGCCGCTGCCGCCCTCACCGTCGGCGCCGCCGGAACCCTCGCCGCGCCCGGCGCGGGAGCGGCGACACCGGCGGGCACGCCGAAGCTCGAACTGATCGCCACCACCCCCGCGGTGACCGTCGACCGATGGGAAGGCGAGCCGGGGGTCTATCTGGACCTCGGCACCTACATCACGGTCGACGGGGGACCGTTCGAGCTTCGGGTGACGCGCAAGTCCTACAACGACCCTGTCGTCGCGTCGCAGGTGATCCGCTCCGGCGGCCGGACGGTGACCAAGACCCTGCCGAAGGGCCTGGTGAAGGACTTCTCCGGCCTTCCGGGCTTCCTCAAGGTCAGCATCAGCGACGAGTCGGGCGCGAAGAAGGTCGACACCACGCAGTCGTTCTGCCCGAACAACCGGGCGGGCCGGATCCGGCCTGACGCCCCGGCCACCTCGAAGTACCCCGACGGCTGCTCCGACAACCCGTTCGCGCTCGGAGGGGTGTGGGGAGTCGAGAAGGGCTGGGCGGCCGCCACATCCCAGGGCTTCCGTGGGGACAACGCTATCGACCTGCCGGCCGGCGTCTACACCGCGAAGGTGTCGGTGGCGAAGAAGTACCACGACCTGTTCGGAATACCCGACAAGA
>NZ_BCFL01000026.1 GCF_002217755.1 Streptomyces hyaluromycini
TCCAGTTGCCGTACTTCGTGCGCAGCAGCACCCAGGTCGCGATGGCCGCGAAGAACAGCCACCAGAAGATGGTGATCTTCACCTGGACGCCGCCGATGTCGAAGGACGAGGCGAACAGCGCCTTGGCCTGGTCAAAGCCGTCCATGTTGCTGATGTCGTCGGTGGCGACGTTGCCGGTGACCAGCTTGGTCACCGCGAGGTTCACGCCCTGCAGGATCAGGAAGCTGCCCAGGGTGATGAGGAAGCTGGGCAGTCCGGTCCTGACCACCAGCCAGCCGTTGAGGAAGCCGATCCCCAGCGACACGACCAGAGCGGCGATCACACCCACCCACACGTTCATGGTCAGCTGGTAACTGAGCATGGCGGCGGTCAGCGCCGAGGTGATCACCGCGACACCCGCCGACAGGTCGAACTCCCCGCCGATCATCAGCAGGGCCACCGGCAGCGCCATGATGCCGATGGTCGACGACTGGTACAGGATGTTCGCCATCGCGCTGGCTTCCCGTACCGGCGGGGCCGAGACCAGGAAGAAGACGTATACCGCGACCGCACCGAGGAACACACCCACGTCAGGCCGGGCCAGCAGCCGGACGACCGGCGGCCGTTCAGACGTGCGACCGTCCCGTTCGCGGGCCGGCGGGGCCGGCGACGGGGAGTCCGTCGCCGGGGCCGTGGTCTGGGTCATGGTCATCACCGGGTGCCCTTCGCGGCGAACTCGGCGACCTTCTCGACATTGGACTTGTCGACGAAGGCCGGACCGGTCAGCACCGGCGCCTCACCGCCACCGCTGTAGTTTCCGTTCGTCTTGTAGAGCCACAGCGAGTCGATCGCCAGGTAGCCCTGGAGGTAGGGCTGCTGGTCGATGGCCCACTGGATCTTGCCGGACTTGATGGCGCCGACCGCGTCCTTGTTGAGGTCGAAGGTGGCGAGCTTGGCCTTGCTGCCCGCGTCGGCGATGGACTGGATCGCGGTCATCGCGAACGGGGCGCCGAGGGTCGTCACGTAGTCGATGGAGCTGTCCTGCTTGAGCTTGGCGGTGATCGTCGCCCGCACCGACGGCATGTCGGTGCCGTTCACATAGAGGATGTCGGTCTTGCCGCTGAAGGTCTTCTTCACGCCGGCGCAGCGGGCCTCCAGGGCGACCTGCCCCTGCTCCATGATCACGCAGACCGTGTGCTTGGCGCCGACCGAGTTGAGCTTGCGGCCGAAGGCCTCACCGGCGATGCTCTCGTCCTGGCCGAAGTACTCGAGCAGGCCCTGCTTCTTCCAGTCGTCCACGCCGCTGTTGAAGCCGACGACGGGGATGCCGGCCTGTTCGGCCTTGGCGACCGCCGCCTTCATGGCGTCCGGCTTGGCGAGGGTGACCGCGATGCCGTCGACCTTCTGGTCGATGGCGTTCTGGACCAGGCTGGCCTGGTTGGGGCCACTGGGGTCGGACGAGTAGATGAGCTTGACGTTGTCCTTGGCCGCGGCGGCCTCGGCACCCTTGCGGATGGTGTCCCAGAAGGTGTCACCGGGGGCGGCATGAGTGATCATCGCGACCGTCATACGAGGGGTGGAGGCCTTGCCGGCGGAGACAGCGGACCCGCTCTCCTCGGCCTGCTTGCCCCCCGAGCTGCTGGAGCATCCGGTGACGAGCAGTGCGGCCGCGGCCGCAGCTGCGACGACAGGGGCGAATCTGCGGGAGCGGGGGTGGGACGAACGGTCCATCTTTCCGGCACCTCACTGTGCGGCGGGGAAGGGAGAGGCGGTTGACCGGGCGAACGCTCCGGATCACATGCCGTTAACACGGCTGTTGCCTATGACGGAGATGGAACCGTCACGCAACCTCGGGGTCAACGCTTGTAATGACATCATTTCTCCATCAGGGCAGGATGTCAGGACAATTACTTGACGCTGGTTGCGTGAGACCTCTACACCTGAAATAGCCAGGCGTCTCAGCCTTTTCTCCGCACGCTTGCGGCGGGCGCCGGGAAGGTGCCCGCCGGACACGGGGGGTCTCGAATGGGGGAGCCCTTTTGATGCATGAACCATGAATCGAACGAGGGTCGAAATGAATGGGTGCGGAACCTGAGACCGTCGGCCGGACCGCGCCTCCCCTGCACCGCACTCAACACACGCTGCGACCACATCCGCGTCCGGCCGCCCGAAAGGAAACCCGCATCCGATGAAGCGCCTCCGCCACTGGATCAACGGCAAGCCCAGCGAGGGTTCGTCCGGCCGCTACGGGCCTGTTCACAACCCGGCCACCGGCCACCAGGAGAAGCCGGTACCCTACGCCTCGGTCGACGAGGTGGACGCCGCGGTCGCGGAGCTGATCACGGCCGAGCACGGCAAGGTGCACAGCGACGCCCTGGGCGAGGTCGCGCACGGTCTGGAGATCGTGGACCTGGCGTGCGGGATCAACGTGCAGCTGAAGGGCGAGCTGCCGACGCAGGTCGCCAGCCGGGTGGACGTCTCCTCGATCCGCCATTGGGCGAGGCTTGTTCCTGGTCGCTCAGCTCGCCGACCGGTGGCCTGCGGTTCCTGCGGGCTTACTTGAGTACCGCCACGGCAGTGCGGTACGCGGCGTCAGCAGCGTCGCGCACCGGCAGTTCCCGGTGCGCGTCCGACAGGATCTCCACGCCCCAGGGGCCGTGCCAGCCCGCCGTCCGCAGCGCGGCGATGATCCCCGGCAGGTCGAAGGAGCCCTCCCCGCACAGCCGGCGGCGCCGTACGGTGTCCTCGAAGAGGCTGCCGATGACGTCGTTGTCGGCGTCGTTGAGCTCCACGCCCACGATGCGCGAGAGCGGCACGTCCGCCAGTTCGGCCGGGGGAGTGTGGGCGCGCTCGGTGTGCCAGACGTCGATGATGAGCCCGCCCGCCGGGTGGCCGGCGGCCTCGACGAGCCGGAGTCCGTCGTGCACGGTCTTGAGGTTGGACCAGGGCAGGAACTCGATCCCGAGCCGGGCGCCCACGCCGTCGGCCTGCGCCGCCAGCGCGGCGAATTCCTTGGCCCAGACGTCGAGATCCCATGGCTGGTCCTCGACGTCGGGCCCGATCTTGAGGTGCCGTGCACCAAGTGCCTCGGCCGCCCTCAGCAGGTCCCGGCGCACCGCGTCCGACGCGGAGCGCCGGCGTCCGTCGGCCCACCAGTCGGTCAGGAGTTCCAACTCGACGTGGACGAGCCCGTTGTCCTCGAAAAGGGACCGGACGCCCGTGAGCCCGTACTCGCGCTCGGCCTCCACCAGATCCGCGTACAAAAGTCCGATGCCCTTGAAACCGGCGGCGCCGGCCGCCTCCGCCCGCGCCCGCAGGTTCAGGGGGCTGCGCTGGTCGTCACGGTCGGGAGCGGTGTCGCCCGCGGTGGTCCAGCAAGTGGCCAGCAGATCCTCAGTATCCATGTCCCGCATTCTAGTCTTCTCGGTTATTTTCTACCTGCATCGATATAACAAAGAATAAGGATTCCAAGCCGATCGAAAGGGCACCGCGCGGAATATGATTCCGAGTGCGGACGCCGGCTTTCCCTGGAATCGGATGCCCGGAGCGGAGGACCGCCCGTGCGGCAGGCGGCTATACGACGTTCCGGAGTGCTGAACGCAGATGCTCGGCGCCGGCCCAGATGTCCTCGACCGGGCCCTTCTCCTGGGGTTCTTCGGTGAAGCCGGGTACTTCGCACACGCCCCAGGAGATGGGCGCGCCGACGATCCGGTTCAGCTGTGGGGTGGGCATGCCGTGGCCTTTCGGTGGATCCAGCCGGGGTCGGCGACCGCGGCCGGTTCGCGGCCCGCGAGGACGTCCGCGACACCGCGGGCGGCGTCGACGAAGGTCAGGGTCGTCGCGCGGCGGGTCATGCCCATCAGGTGCGGGGTGAGCACGACGTCGGGATGGTCGAACAGCGGGTGGTAGAGGGCCGGTTCGGGGTCGAACACGTCCAGTCCGGCGCCCGCCAGCCGGCCCGACTCCAGGGCGGCCAGGGTGGCGTCCGGGTCGAGCAGGCCGCCCCGGCCGCAGTTGATGAGGACGGCCCCCGGTTTCACACGGGCCAGCAGCTCTTCGTTCACGAGGTGCCGGGTGCCCTCGGTGAGCGGGGCGTGCAGGGTGAGCACGTCGCTCGACTCGGCGAGTTCACCCAGGTCGGCGCAGGCGATCTCGGACGGCACCGGGCTGAACGGGTCGTAGGCGAGGATCCGCATCCCGAACACGGCGGCCAGTTCGCCGACCCGGCGGCCGATGCGGCCGTAGCCGACGATCCCGATGGTGGCGCCGTCCAGGTCGCCGACCGGTACGGTGCTCCGCTCGGACCAGCGGCCCTCCCGTACCAGGTCGGTCAGCGGTGTCAGCCGTTTGGTCAGGTGCAGGGCCATGGCGAACACGCCCTCGGCGACCGCGCGGCTGCCGCTGTCCGGCGTGATGACCACGGGTATGCCACGGTCGGAGGCCGCCGCCACATCGACCAGGTCGATGCCGACGCCGGTGCGGGCGATGACCCGAAGCCGTGGGGCCCGCCGCAGGAAGTCCGCGTCGATGTGCCGGTCGGCGCGGACGATGGCGCCCTCGGCGACCGCGAGGTCCTCGGGGGTGGGGTCGGTGACGAAGGTGACCCGCTCGCCGAGGACCGGACGCACCGTGTCGGCGTCGACGGGGCCGAGAGCCACTACGACGTGCCTGCTCATGCGATCAACTCCGCACCGGGTGGCCGAAGTTCGCGCCGGGGATCGCGGGCACCCGCTGCCAGGAACCGCTTTCCGCGGAGGCGGCGGCCGCCGCGATCACCTCGGCGACGGCGTGGGCGTCCTCGATCGTCGAGTTGTGGTGCTCGATGCCGGCCACGGCGGCGAGGAACTTCTTGGCCTCGATGACCTTCAGGTCGTCGTATCCCATGCTGTTGCCCGGGCCGGGCTGGAAGCTGGCGTAGTCGCCCATGTGGCCGTTGCCGAGCACGGTGGTGTAACCCTGGTCGGGGCCGCTGCGGCCGAGAGCGACCCGCAGTTCGTTCATGCGCTCGAAGTTCCAGGTGACCGAGCCGTCGGTGCCGTAGATCTCGAAGCCGATCCCGCACTGCGGGCCGACGATGACGCGGGACGCCTCCAGCGTGCCGACGGCTCCGTCGGCGAAGCGGACGAGGGCGGCGGTGTAGTCGTCGTTCTCGACCTCCGCCATCTCGCCGTCCTCGATCACCGCGAAGTGCGTTCCGGAACCCATGGGCAGGAGCGGTCGCTCGGTGTGGACGGTGCTGGTGAGCGCGGAGACCTCGCTGATCGGGGAGACGACGTAGCTGACGAGGTCGACCACGTGGCTCATCAGGTCGCCGAGCGCGCCGTGGCCGGCCAGGTCCCGCTTGAAACGCCAGGACAGGGCGCCCTTGGGCTCGGAGGCGTAGCCGGAGAAGAAGGTGGCGCGCACGTTGGTGACACGGCCGAGTCCGCCCTCGGCGATCAGCCGGCGGGCCCGCTCGACGGCGGGGGCGTGCCGGTAGTTGTAGCCGATGGAGGTGGCCACTCCGGCGGCGCGGGCGGCGGCGGCGACCTCTGCGGTCTCCTCGGCGCTGCGCCCGACCGGCTTCTCGATCCAGAACGGCTTGCCGGCCTTGGCGGCGGCGATGCCGATCTCGTGGTGCAGGATGTTCGGCGCGCAGATCGACACGACCTCGACGTCCGGGTCGTCGAGGACGACACGGTAGTCGGTCGAGGCCCTCTCGTAGCCGAGGACGTCACGGGCGTAGTCCGCCCGGTCCTGGACCGTGTCGGCGGCGTGCACGAGCCGGGGCCTGAGGCCCAGCTCGGGGTAGACGGAGGGCAGTACCTGGTAGGCGCGGCTGTGCAGCTTGCCCATCCAGCCGACGCTGATCAGGCCGACGCCGATCTCGCGTGCGGCGCCCGGGGTGGTGGGGGTCATCTGTGCCTCCTGAGGTCTCTAGGGCCTGTCTGACAATTCCCGTCGTCGCCCGGAGGGCGGCCTCGCGGCGTCAGGTGCGTGCTCTCGGCGTGCCGGGCGTAGGCCCTCGTACTGGACGTACTTGGGTCTGCGCCCGGTGCGGCGAGAGTGCGTGCATGGCGTCGCGAGGCAGACGGGAATTGTCAGACAGGCCCTAGGCCCGGGCTTGGTCCAGTGCGCCGGCCATGGCGGCGGCGAGCAGGGTCGAGTCGGAGCCGATGCCGATGAACGTCCAGCCCTCGGCTCGCTTGGCGGCCGCGGCCCCGCCGTCGGGAACGAGGAGCCCGCAGGCCTTGCCGTGGTCGGCGGCGGCCTTGCGGACGCGCTCAAGGGCCTCCCGGTAGACGGGCGCGCCGAACTCGCCCGGCACGCCGAGGTCGTGGCTGAGGTCACGGGGGCCGACGAAGAGGACGTCGGCGCCGTCGAGGGCCGCGATCGCCTCGACCTCCTCCAACGCCCGCGCCGACTCGATCTGGACCACACCGAGGATCTCTCCCGATCGGTCCAGAGCCGCAGGGTCGAGCCCGAAACGGCAGGCCCGGTTGTAGGTGGCCACGCCCCGATCCCCCGCGGGCGGGTACCTCAAGTGCCTCAGTGCTTCCTCGACTTCGGCCGCCGTGTCGAGGCGCGGCAGCATGACTCCGGCGACGCCCTGGTCCAGGACGCGCCCGATGCGGATACGGGCGGCGGACTCGACACGTACGACGGTCGGTACGCCGTAGGCCGCCGCGGCCGGGACGGTCGTACGGACCTGTTCCTCGCCGCCGGCGCCGTGTTCGAGGTCGAGCAGCACCCAGTCGGCCCCGGCGGCGGCGCACACCTCGGCCGAGACCGGGGAGGCGAGGCCGACGAAGGTGCCCAGGGTGGCCTCGCCGGCCGCGAGGCGGCGGCGCAGGCTGCCGAAGTCCAACGGCGAGCGATTCATCCGTACCACCTCTGGGACGCCAGACCCTCTTCGTATTCGCTGCGCAGTTGCGCGACCGCTTCCTGCTCGGACACCTCGGCCGGGGCCACGTCCCACCACACGCCCGCGCCGGGCAGGTCGGCGTGCGGGATCACGGGGACGACGAGGACGACGGGACCCTCGTGGTCACGGGTCTCGGCCAGGGCGGCGCGTACCTCGTCGGCGGTGGTGGCGCGGAGCGCGCGGGCACCCAGGCCCTCCGCCGTCCTGACGAGGTCGACCCGGAGGTAGTCGCCCTCCAGGCGGGCGGGCTTGCCGGAGCCGATCTCCAGGCTGCCGTCGCGGTAGCGGAACTCGTTGCCGAACTCCCGTCCGTTGCGGCCCATCTGGAGCCGGTGGATGACCTGGTAGCCGTGGTTCTCCGGGATCACGATCGTGACCGGGAGCTTCTCCTGCGCGGCCGTGACCAGTTCGGTGGGTGCCATCAGGAAGGTGCCGTCGCCGAGGAGGGACAGCACGCGCTTCGACGGGTCCGGCTCGGCGAAGCGGACGCCGAGCGCGGCGGGCAGTTCGTAGCCCATGCAGGAGAAGCCGAACTCCAGGTGGGCGAAGCGGCCTTCGGTGGCGTCCCACACCTTCTGCAGGTCGCCGGGCGGACCGCCGGCGGCGGCGATGATGGTGTCGCCGGCCTGCGCGTGCTCCTGGAGCAGGCCGATCAGCTGGCCCTGGGTGAGGACCGCGTCGGTGTCGCGTACGACGTCGGAGTCGTCGGGCAGTGACGCGAGGTCGAAGGGCGAGTCCGGGTCGAGCGCGGCGGCGCGCTGCCGCTGCCACTGCTCGTCGAGGGCGCGCACCTTCTCCTGCCAGGCGGCGGACGTGCTGGTGCCGTCCGTGCGTACGGCGTCGGCCAGCGCGGCCAGGGCTCGCTTGGCGTCGGCCACGATGCCGGTCGCACCCAGGCGGCCCGCGTCGTGCACGTTGACGTTGATGCTCGCGAACCGCACGTCCGGGTTCTCGAAGACGGAGTGCGAGGCGGTGGCGAAGTCCGTCAGCCGGGAGCCCACGGTGAGGACGAAGTCGGCTTCCCGGGCGAGGGTGTTGACGGCCGGGGTGCCCTCCAGGCCGATGCCGCCGAGCTGCCACCAGGCGCGGCGCTGTACCGCGCCCTTGCCGGCGAACGTCTCCGCGACGGGGATCCCCGCCGCCTCGGCCAGCGTCTCCAGCTCCTCGCCGGCACCGGAGTACACGACCCCGCCGCCGGCGATGATCAGCGGCTTCTCGGCCTCGGCGAGCAGGCGTGCCACCGTCGCGACCTCGTCGGCGTCCGGCGCCGGGCGGCGGATCGGCCAGTCGCGCTCGGCGAAGAACTCCGCCGGGTAGTCGTAGGCGTGCGACTGGATGTCCTGGGGGAGGGAGACGACCACCGCTCCGGTGTCCACGTCGGTGAGCGCGCGCATCGCGGCGGGCAGTGCGGTCAGCAGCTGCTCGGGCCGGGTGATGCGGTCGAAGAAGCGGGAGACGGGACGGAACGCGTCGTTGACCGAGGTGTCGGCCTCGATGGGGTGCTGCAACTGCTGGAGTACGGGGCCCTGGTGGCGGGTCGCGTAGGTGTCGCCCGGCAGCAGCAGGACGGGCAGCCGGTTGACGGTGGCGAGGCCCGCGCCGGTCACCATGTTCAGGGCACCCGGGCCGATGGAGGCGGTGACGGCGAGCGTGGCGTGCCTGCGCGTCGCCTTGCCGTAGGCGGTGGCGATGTGGACGAGTGCCTGCTCGTTGCGGCCCTGGACGAAGGGGAGCTGGTCGCTGAGCTGGTCGAGGGCCTGGCCGAGTCCGGCCACGTTGCCGTGGCCGAAGATGCCGAGGGCGGCGGGTATGAGGCGGCGGCGGTGGCCGTCGGCCACCGAGTACTGCCGCGAGAGGTAGGTGACGACGGCCTGGGCGACGGTGAGGCGTACCGTGCGCGGTGGCTGTGGCGTCCGGTCAGTCATGGGTCGGCTCCTGACAAGAGGTAAGGGGCAGGGTCACCAGGGACGGCCGTGCAGCACGATGGTCTTGACCTCGGTCATCTCGCTGACGGCGGCGCGGGGGCCCTCCTTGCCGTAGCCGCTGCCCTTCAGGCCGCCGTACGGCATCAGGTCGGCGCGCCACAGCGGCGTCCAGTTGATGTGGACGGAACCGGCGTCGATCTCCCGGACGGCGCGGACCGCTCCGGCGACGTCGGAGGTGAAGATGCCGGCGCCGAGGCCGTACGCGGTGCCGTTGGCCTGCGCGATGGCGGACTCCCAGTTGGCGGCCGAGCTGACGGCGACCGCGGGGCCGAACAACTCCTGCTGGCTGAACGGGGATTGGGGGTCGACGTCGGCGACGACGGCGGGCTGTACCACTGCTCCGTCGCGCGCGCCGCCGGTCAGGACCCGCGCACCGTCCACGGCTGCCTGGGCGATGGCCCGCTCGACGCGCTCCGCCTCCGCGGTGGTGATGAGCGCGCCCATCGTGGTGTCGGGGGAGGAGGGGTCGCCGGTGCGGATGGCCTCGACCTTGGGGACGAGGGCGTCCAGGAAGTCACCGGTGACGGCGGGGTGAGTGATCACCCGCTGGACGGAGATGCAGACCTGTCCGGCGTTGACGTACCCGCCGAGGGCGACGGCGCTGGCCGCGGCCTCGATGTCGGCGTCCGGCAGCACCACGACCGGGCAGGAGGCGCCCAGCTCCAGGGACAGCTTCTTCACCCCGGCCACGCGGGAGATGTGCTCGCCGGTGGCGGTCGAGCCGGTGAAGGAGATCTTCCGGACGCGCGGGTCGGTGACGAGCGCGTCGCCGAGGACCGAGCCCGAGCCGACGAGCACGGAGAGCACACCTTCCGGCAGGCCCGCGTCCACGAAGCACTCGGCGAGTTCCAGGGCGGTCAGCGGGGTGCTGGTGGCCGGCTTCAGGATGACCGCGTTACCGGCCGCCAGGGCCGGGGCGAGCTTGTGCAGGACCAGCAGCGCCGGGTAGTTGAACGGCGTGATGGCCACGACGATGCCGCAGGGCTGGCGCAGGGTGAAGCCGATCTTGTCCTGGCCCGTGCCGCGGTTGGCGTCGAGCGGCAGGGTCTCGCCGTAGAGCTGCGTGCCCTCGAAGGCGGCGAGCCGGATCAGGTCGCCGGAGCGGGACGCCTCGGCGGTGGCCTCGGTGATGGTCTTGCCGGACTCCGCGCTGATGGTCTGCGCGGTCTTCGGGGCCCGCTCGTCGGCGAGTTCCGCGGCGCGCAGCAGGATGCGCATCCGCTCGTGGGCGGGCGTACGGCGCCAGACCGCCGCCCCGCGCTCCGCCGCCGCGAGGGCGGCCTCGACGTCCTCGGTTCCGGCGAGGGCCACCGTGCCCACGGTCGAACCGTCGAACGGTGAGGAGATCTCTCGGGTCTGCCCGGTACCCCGGGCTACCTGCCACCGGCTGCCGATCAGCAACTCCACGGGCGCCATCGCCCTCTCCCTTCAGGAGATCGTCAGAGCACGGCCGTGCGGGACATGTCACGCGGGTCCCACAGGCCAACGGCCAGGCCGTTTACGTGCTCGCAACGCTAGGGCGATGCCAAGGAATTACTGAAGCCCTCGAATAAATCATTTGTCCATCATCGGTGCCGTCTTTTCTCCATCATCGTGAGTGGCTTGAGACCCCGGGGGGGTCTGCTCATCGGAACGGAGCGGTTCGGCGGAGCTCGGGTCGTCCCTATGCTCCCGGCATGAGTGACGGTCTGGCGCGGTGGCGGAGCTCAGCGGGCCTCCGCAGCGCTCGCTCCGGTCGTTCCGACGGGCTCGGGCGTGGGCAGGAGGTCCTTGCGCACGACGCCGTCCTGGACCACGCACACGATGTTCGCGGGATCCCCGAGTACGCCGATGTCCGCGAGCGGGTCGCCGTCGCACAGGACCAGGTCGGCGGTCTTGCCCGCCGTGAGCGTACCGAGACTGTCGGCGAGGCCCAGGAGTTCGGCCGAGGTGCGGGTGCCCGCGACGATCGCGGCCATGGGATCCATGCCCAGGTCCACGAGGTGGCCGAGTTCCCTCAGGTTCCGGCCGTGCGGGCAGACGGCGGCGTCGGTGCCGAGCGCGATCCGGGCGCCCTGCTCGATGGCGCGGGCGATGTTCTCCTTGGTGACGCCCGACCAGCGGACCTTCTTGCGGTAGTGGTGCTCCGGCATCGCGTCCTTGTCGATACCGCCGAAGACCGTCGACAGCGTCGGCACGATGAAGACGCCCCGTTCGCCCGCCAGCTCCAGCGCCTGGGCGTCCAGGCCGTAGCCGTGCTCGATGCTGGTGACCCCGCCGCGGATCGCGTTCAGGATGCCCGCGGTGCCCTGGGCGTGGGCGGCGACCGGCTTGCCGCCGTGGCGCCGGCACTCGTCCACGACCGCGCGGATCTCCTCCTCCAGCAGGCCCTCGTCCTCGGGCTGGTCGTAGGGGCTGGCCATGCCACCGGTGGCGCAGATCTTGATCAGGTCCGCGCCGGCGCGCAGCGTTCTGCGCACGGCGAGCCGCGACTCGTCCACGGTGTCGGCGAGTTCGGCCATCTCGCCGCCGGTGAGGTCGGTGCCGTCGAGCAGCCGGAAGTCGGCATGGCCGCCGGTGTGACTGATGATCCGTACGGCCGTGTGCAGCCGGGGGCCGGGGATGCGGCCGGTCTCGACGGCGGTCCGGTAGCCGGTGGAGAGGCCGCCCAGGTCGCGGGCGGTGGTGACGCCCGCGTCGAGCGTCTGCCGCAGCCGGGTGGCGGTGTCGTAGGTGACCAGGACCGGGTCGAGCTCGGCACGGCGGCCGGGCGGCGAACCGTACGCGTAGGCCAGGTGGGTGTGGCAGTCGAAGAAGCCGGGGAGCACGGTACGGCCCCCGGCGTCGATGACACGCAGCGCCGAGGCGTCCCCGGTGGCCGGCGGGGCCAGGGCAGCGGGGCCGGCGTAGGTGAGGACTCCGGCCGCGTCGGCGACCACGACGGCGTCGTCCACCGGGAGGGCGCCGGTGCCGTCGACGAGGCGGGCGTTCTCGACCCGCAGCGCGGTTCTGGAGGTCTGGTACGTCGTGGCTTCGGTCATGGAGATCGCAGCACTCCTCGATATCAGGAACAGGCGAAATGGAGTGTGGAATGAACAAGAGCGCCTCGTGCCGTGGTGCAGCTTCGCGTGGGGATTCCACGGAGACACGCAGGAATACGCCGGTCCGGAAAGCGCAGGATTCCACCGCGGAAAACCTTGATGAGCTGGACCTCCGTGTCGTGCACGCGCTCCAGGTCCATCCGCGGGCCCCGTGGACGCTGGTGGGTGACGTGCTGGCGGTCAACCCGGTGACGGCGGCCCGGCGCTGGCGGCGGCTTCGGGACGCGGGCCTGGCCTGGGTGACCGCCTATCCCCGGCTGTCCGACTACCGCATCGTGGTGACCGGCATCATCGAGGTCGACACCGAGCCCGGCCGGGCTCAGGAGGTCGCCCAGGCCCTCGCCGCGGAGCACTCGGTGGCGAACGTCAAACTCACCGCGGGCGGCCGCGATCTGATGGCCACCGTGCAGGCCACGGACCTCAACGAACTCGCCCGCCTCACCACCCAGCTGTTCCAGCGGACGCCGGGGGTCCGGGCGACCCGGACACACGTCTCCACCGGCGTGCCCACCGAGGGCAGCCGCTGGCGACTGCGCGAACTGGACGACGCGCAGTGCGCCCGCCTGGAGGCCGGCCGCCTCTCGGACGTCCCGCAGGATCAGCGGGCGACCACCGTGCCGGCCTGGGATCCGCTGGACGCACAGCTGCTGGAACTTCTCAGCACGGACGGCCGGATGTCCATCTGCGACCTCGCGGATGCCACCGGCGGCGGTGCCACCACGGTGCGCCGCCGGCTCCAGTCGCTGCTCGCCTCCCGGGTGAGCCTGCGCTGCGACCTGGCCAGGCCGCTGTCCGGTTGGCCGTTGTCCGCCGTGTACTTCGCGTCCGTGCCCGCCCAGTATCTGGAGGAGACCGGCCGGGTCCTGTCCGGCGTACGGGAGGTCCGGTCCTGCGCGATCACCACCGGTCCGCACAACCTGGTGATCGACGTCTGGCTGCGCACGCTCGCCGATGTGCACACCTTCGAGGTCCACCTCGCACGGCGGCTGCCGCGGCTGCGGATCGACGACCGTTCGGTGGTCCTCAGCACGATCAAGCACATGGGGCGACTGCTGGACCGGGACGGCCACTGCGTGGGCGTCGTACCGTTGCGGCACCCGCAGGAGACCCAGCAGGCGCCGGAGACCGCGGTGTCCCCGTACAGCGGCTTCGGCAGCCTGGACGGCTTCGCCAGGGTGCAGGAGCGGTGATGCGTTCCCTGTACGTTCCCTCGGCCGACGCTCAGGTGCGCTGGACCGACATCCCGGGCGAGGGCGCCCCGCATGTGTACCTGCACGGGCTGGGGTCCGCCGGTTCCGCGGACTTCCCGGGCGTCGCCACGCATCCGGGTCTGGCCGGGCGGCGGGCGATCCTCGTCGACCTGTTCGGGCACGGCTACAGCGACCGCCCGGAGACGTTCCCGGGCACGCTGGAGGCGCATGCGGAGACCGTCGCGGCCGTCCTCGACCACTGTGCGGTCCGGGGCGCGGTGCTCGTCGGGCACTCGATGGGCGGCGCGGTGGCGATCGTACTGGCCGCCCGGCGGCCGGAGTTGTGTTCACGGGTGGTCGCGGCCGAGCCCAACCTGCTGGCCGGCGGCGGGCTCTACAGCCGCGCCATCGCCGCCCAGCCGGAGCGGGACTTCGTCGGCCATGGCTTCCGGGCCCTGCTGGCCGGCCTGGCACCCGAGTACGCGGCCCGCATGCGGACGGCGGATCCGGCGATCGTGCACCGCAGCGCCGTCGGCCTGGTGCGGGGCACGACTCCGGGAGTGGCGGAGCTGTTCCACGGCCTGCCGCAGCCGCGAGTCCTGATCGTCGGTGCCCGCAGTCGGCCGTATCCGGGCGAGGACGGGGTGCGGCGGGCCGGTATCCCGGTCGTGGAGGTGCCCGACGCCGACCATCACATGGTGACAGACGACGTCCCGGGCTTCGTGGCGGCGCTGCTGCGGGCGCTGCCGTCCGATCACCCGGCCTCGCCCGGCTTGTGACAGGCCGTCAGGTGGCCGGGGGCCTGCTCGACGAGCGCGGGCCGCTCGGCACGGCAGCGGTCGTCGGCGAGCCAGCAGCGGGAGGAGAAGGGGCAGCCGGCCGGAACGTCCGTCGGTGACGGCAGTTCGCCCTTCAGCTCGATCCGCCCGCCCGTGCCGGAGCTGTCGCCCGGTTCCAGGACGGAGGACAGCAGCGCCCGGGAGTAGGGGTGCTGCGGGGCCTCGAACAGCCTCCGCGACGGGGCGAGTTCGACGATCGAGCCGAGGTACATCACGGCGACCCGGCTGCTGAGGTGGCGGACCACGCCGAGGTTGTGCGAGATGAACAGGTAGGCGATGCGGTCCTGTTGCTGGATGTCCTGGAGGAGGTTGAGGATCTGCGCCTGGATGGAGACGTCCAGGGCGGAGGTCGGCTCGTCGAGGACGATCACGGCGGGCTGCGGGGCCAACGCACGGGCGAGGGCTAGGCGTTGGCGCTGGCCGCCGGAGAACTCGTGCGGGTAGCGGACGGCGGCCGTACGGTCCAGACCGACCTCCTCCAGCACCCGCGCCAGCCGGTCCCGCCGGTCGGCGCGCGGCACCCGCCGTGCCCGCAGCGGCTCCTCGATGCTCGCGCCCACGGGCAGCCGGGGGTTGAGCGAGCTGTTGGGGTCTTGGAACACCATCTGCACCGCACGGCGGAAGGCCTTGAGGTCGGTGCCGTCCGGCCGGTGGGTCATGTCCCGGCCCTCGAACCGCACGGCCCCCTGCGTGGGCCGGTACAGCCGGGTCGCGATCCGGCCGAGGGTGCTCTTGCCGCAGCCGGACTCGCCGACCAGGCCCACGGTCTCGCCGCGGCCCAGGGTGAGCGAGACGTCGTCCACCGCGCGGACGCCCGAACGGCCGGGTCCGTGCCCAAAGGTGTGGCCGACTCCCGCGAGTTCCAGCAGCGGCGGCCTGGTGTCGCCGTCCGTCCTCACCTCGACCGGCGTCTCATTCATCGCCGTCACCCTTCGTCGTCGTCTCTTTCTCCGGCTCGCGCCAGCAGCGCGACGTCCGCCCGGCGCCGACCTCGCGCAGCGGCTGCGGGGCGGTGCAGGCCTCCGCGACGCTCGGGCAGCGGGACGCGAAGCGGCAGCCGGGGCGGCGGCGGTCGTCGTCCGTGAGCTGGCCGCGGATCGCGGTGAGCCGGCCGCCGTCGGCGTCCCGCATCCGCGGCACCGCCGCGAGCAGCGCGCGGGTGTACGGGTGCCGGGGCGCGGTCAGCACCTGGCCGGTCGTGCCGGACTCGACGACCTGGCCGGCGTACATCACCTGCACCCGGTCGCACATGGCGGTGATGACGCCGAGGTCGTGCGAGATGAGCAACATGCCCATGCCGTGCTCCTGTTGCAGCGAGCGCAGCAGGTGCAGGATCTCGGCCTGCACGGTGACGTCCAGCGCGGTCGTCGGTTCGTCGGCCAGCAGCAGCTGCGGGTTACCCGCCATCGCGATGGCGATGACGACGCGCTGCCGCATACCGCCGGAGAGTTCGTGCGGGAACTGCCGTGCCCTGCGCTCCGGCGAGGGGATCTCCACCGCGTGCAGCAGCTCCACGGCCCGGTCCCGGGCCTCCTGCCGGTTCGCCCGGCCGTGGATCCGCAGCACCTCGGCCACCTGGGCGCCGATCCGCATGCACGGGTTGAGCGAGGTCATGGGCTCCTGGAAGACCATGGCCACCCGGTCGCCGCGCAGGCTTTCGAGAGCGCGGGGCCCGCTGCTCAGCAGGTCGGTGCCACAGGCTTCCAGCCGGTCGGCGCCGACCGAGGCGCCGGGACCGAGCAGGCCCATCGCGGCGAGGGCGACGCTGGACTTGCCGCAGCCGCTCTCGCCGATCAGGCCGACCACCTCACCGCGTTCCACGCGGAGGTCCACGCCGGAGACGACCTCCGAGCCGCCGAAGCCGATGCGCAGCCCGGAGGTGTCGAGGACCCGGCCCCCGGCGCCGGCCGCGGTGGCGGCCGGCGCGGTGGTCGGTGCACCGGCCGTCACGAGGCCAGCCAGGTGCTCTTGAGTTCGAGACGGGTGGCCGTGGCGTCCGGCCGGTAGCCGCCCACCTTGTCGGTCCAGGCCTCGCCGCGTACCGCCTTGGCGTAGGGCACCATCAGGTAGCACTGGTCGGCGATGTACTGGGCGAGCTGGTGGTAGAGGGTGACCCGCTTGCTGTCGTCACTCTCGCTCGCCGCGGCCGCCATCTGGTCCCACAGGTGCTGGTCCTTGACCTTGGTGGCCGGGCTGCCCTTGGCGAACCAGAGGCTGACGTACTGGCTCGGGTCGGCGTTGAGCACGCTCGTCATCATGATCATGTTGCTGTAGTCGCTGGACAGCACGCGCGGGACGACCGTGGCGAACGGGATCAGCTTGAGGTTGAGGGTGATGCCGACCTGGGCCAGCTGGGCCTTCATCAGCTCCATGGCGGAGATGTCGGGGCCGTAGGCCGGGTCGCTGGGCGCGACCAGTTCGAGGCTGACCTTGGTCTGGCCGGCGGCCCGGAGCAGTTCCCTGGCCTTGGCCTGGTTCTGCGCGTACACGGTGTCGGCGGAGGTCGGGGTGGTGCCGTACGGGTCCTGGGGCGGGATGACATAGCCGAGGGTGGCGGAGTCGCCGCCGCCGAGGGTCTTGATCAGTGCCTGGCGGTCGACGGCGAGGTTGAACGCCTGCCGTACCCGCTTGTCAGCAAGGGGCCCGCTCAGCGTGTTCATGTTGATCCAGACGCTGGAGACGAGCGGCCCGTTGGCCTCGGTGATGCCGGCCGTCTTCTTGAGGTCGTCCACCAGCCGCAGGTCGCGGAAGGCCATCAGCTGGACGGCGCCCGAGCGCAGGGAGGCCACCCGCGAGGTCTCGTCGGGGATGAGCCGGTAGGTGACGGAGGAGAGGTAGGGCTTCGGCTTCTGCCAGTAGCCGGTGTGGGCGGCGAGCTGGATGGAGACGCCCTTGGTCCACTTCGTGAGCTTGAAGGGCCCGGTGCCGTTCTCCGCCGTCTTGATCTGGTCCTCGGTGCGGGCCGTGGTCCACTTCTTGCTCATGATGGCGCCGCTCCAGGGGCGGGCCAGGAAGTGGTAGAGGGACGGCTGCGGGGCGCTGAGCTTGACCTCCACGGTGGTGGCGTCCACCGCGGTGACCTTCTTGATCTTGTACTGCTGGGTGAACGGCGACTTGATGGCGGGGTCCATCAGCCGTTCCAGGCTGAAGATGACGTCGTCGGTGGTGAGTTTGCTGCCGTCGTGGAAGGTCACGCCGTCGCGGAGGGTGAAGCGGTGGGTGGTGGCGTCGACCTGCCGGTAGCTCTTGGCCAGGCCGGGCTGCACCTGGCCCTTGTCGTCCAGGCTGAGCAGACCCTCGTAGAACTGGGAGATGATCTGCTGGTCGTTGTACGCCTGCGCCACCTGCGGGTCGAAGCCCGTGGTCGGCTCGGCGTCGAGGCCGATGGTGAGGGAACCGCCGCTGACGGGCTTGCCGTTGCTCTTGCCGGCCGTCGTCGCCGTGCCGCCGCACCCCGAGAGGAGAGCCGCGGCCAGCGTGCCGCCGCCGAGCGCGAGGGTGGTTCTGCGGGTGTACCCGTGGTTCATGATCATGACCGCCTGTGCCTGAGGGTTGGGTGAGCGAGGAGAGGTGCCAGGTGGTGGGGGAAATCGAGAAGCGGAGGGGGCGTGGATCAGGGCGTACGGCGGGTGCCGCGCGGATCGATCCGCTCCTGGAGGCCGTCGGAGATCAGGCCGAAGGCCGCCGCGGCCACGGCGAGCGTGATCCCGGGGACGATCACGAGCAGCGGGTCGTGCGCCATGTAGCGCTGCCCCTCGAAGATCATTCGGCCCCAGCTCGGTGTCGGCGGCTGGATGCCGAGGCCCAGATAGCTCAGGGACGCCTCCACCAGCACGCAGGTGGCAGCCGTGTTGGCGTACTGGACGAGCGCGGAGGACAGCACGTTCGGCAGCACATGGCGGCCGATGACCACCGGCGGGCGCACCCCGGCGATCCTGGCCGCCGAGACGAAGTCGCGTTCGCGCACGGTCAGCGCCGGGGCGCGGACGATCCGGGCGAAGTACGGTACGAAGATCAGCCCCATGCCCACGACGAGGACCGCCGTGCCCGGCGTGAACACGGAGACCAGCACCAGCGCGAGCAGCACCGAGGGGATGGACATCGCGATGTCCATCACCGCCATCAGCACCCCGTCCACCCGTCGGCCGCTGTAGCCCGCGAGGAGACCGATGGGCACGCCGATCAGCGCGGCGAGCGTGGTGGCCCCGAAGGCGACCAGAAGGGAGTGCAGCGCGGCGACGAAGGTCCTGGTGAACAGGTCGCGGCCGAGGTTGTCGGTGCCCAGCCAGTGGCCGCCGGTGGGTCCGCCGAGCAGGGCGTTGCCGACGTCCTCGGCGGAGTAGGGGCCGAAGCCGGTGACGACCAGGGAGGTCAGCACCAGGCCGCCGAGCAGGCAGACACCTGTGGTGAGGGTCGGGTTCCAGCCGCGGAACGGCCGTCGCCGGGCGGCCCTCGCGGTCACGGTCGCGCCCGCGTCGGGCAGTACGGTCTCAGCCGTCACGACGTGCTCCTGTCGTCCGGATCCGGGGGTCGATGAGCGGGTAGAGCAGGTCGGTCACCAGGTTGATCACCACATAGGAGGCGCCGAGCGCGAGGACCGCCCCCTGGACCACCGTGAAGTCGTGCTGGGTGATGGAGCTGACGATCAGCGAGCCGAGCCCGGGAAGCGCGAAGACCTGCTCGACGATGACGGTGCCGCCGACCAGCACCCCGAGCTGGAGGCCGCCCGCGGTGACCACGGGCACCAGCGCGTTGCGCAGGGCGTGCCGCAGCATCAGGCGCCGTCGCCCGGCGCCCTTCGCCGCCGCGGTCCGCATGAAGTCCTGGCCGACCACGTCGAGGACGGCAGCCCGCATGTAGCGGCAGAGCGTGGCGCCGAACGGGATGCCCAGCGCCACCGCGGGCAGCAGCAGGTCCTGGAGGTTGAGCAGCGGGTCCTGGTCGAACGGCACGAAGGAGAACAGCGGCCAGCCCGGGGTCAGTCGGCTCACCAGCAGGACCATGACCGTGCCGACGACGAACGGCGGGAAGGCGAGCCCCAGGAACGCGGTGCCGTTGACCAGCCGGTCGACCGCCCGGCCCTGGTGCATGGCGGACCAGATACCCGCCGGGATGCCCCACACGGCCGCGATCACCGCGGCGTAGACGGCGAGTTCCAGGCTCACCGGGAGCCGTTCGGAGACTTGGGCGGCGACGCTCTGCCCGTCGAGCAGGGACGTTCCGAGGTCGCCGCGGACGGCGTGCCCGAGCCAGCTGAGGTACTGCGACCACACGGGCTGGTCGAGCCCCAGCTCCCGGGTGATCTGGGCGCGCAGCTCGGGCGTGGAGTTCTCGCCGGCGATCAGGGTCGCCGGATCGCCGGGGATCAGATGCGCGAGCAGAAACACGACGGCGCTCAGGCACAGGACGACGGCGAGCGCCCGGGCGATCCGGATCAGCAGATAACGCAGCACTGGTCGTCTCCCTATCCCGCGGTGGCGGATGCCGGCGAGCGAGGCGGCACCCGGTCGGTCTCTGCGGTCCGGCGCCTCGCGGCCAGGCCCTGGGGGACGGACGTGGCCGCGTTCGGGTCCGTGGCCCGGCCCTCGCGCAGCACCGCGCGCAACCGCCGCCGGTCCCCGAGCAGACCCAGGTCGGCGAGCGGGTCACCGTCCACGAGCAGCAGGTCCGCGCACATCCCCGGGGCGACGGTTCCGGTCCGGCCGCCGAGACCGAGGGCGTCGGCGGCCGTCGAGGTCGCCGCCACCAGGGCCTGCATCGGGGTCATGCCGACCTGCTCGTGCAGCAACTGCAGTTCCCGGGCGTGGGAGCCGAACCGCATGGTGTTGGAGGAGTCGCTGCCCGCGATCATCCGTACGCCCGCCTGATGAGCCCGGCGTACGGAGGAGAGCCGGCGCTCGCGCAGCCGTTCCGCCTTGTCCAGGTGCTCGGCGGACAGCCCGCGCCGCTGCCCGTGCTCGGCCATGAACTCGCTGAGGGTGAGGGTCGGGCAGAGGAAGGTGCCCTGTTCCAGCATCAACTCGATGAGGTCGTCGTCGAGTTCGGAGCCGTGCTCCAGGGTGTCCACCCCGGCGCACAGGGCCGCCTCGATCCCGGCCCGGCTGTGCGCATGCGCCGCCACCCGCAGGTCCAGGGCGTGCGCCTCGTCGACGATGGCGTCGATCTCGGCGTCCGTGTAGTTGCGCCACCCGGTCTTGTCGCCGATGGAGAGCGTGCCGCCGCTGGTGCAGATCTTGATCAGGTCCACACCCATCCGGGCGTACTCCCGGACGCGTTTACGGCACTCGTCCGCGCCGTCGGCCGGAGCCCACATCCGCTTCTCGTCGAGCGTCGCCGGGCAGAACATGTCACCGTGTCCGGCGGTCATGCCGACCAGACCGGAGGCGACGACCCGGGCCCCGTCGAGGACGTGCTCGTCCATCACGTGCTTGACGGCCACCTCGGGCAGCGAACCCGCGGTGTCACGGACGGTGGTGAAACCCGACCGCAGCGCCTCACGGGCGTTGGCGGCGGCGTGCAGGGTCGCCTCCTCGACCGAGGTCAGCATGTTCCACAGGTGCACGTCCCGCGGCCGGGCGCCCGCGTTGGACCGCAGATGCACATGGCAGTCGATGAGCCCCGGCAGCAGTGTCGTCCCCGGCAGGTCGTACACCTGGTCCTGAAGAGACGTCACCGTCCTGTCGGCCGGGCCCACTTCGGTGATCACGGCGCCGTCGATCACCACGGACATGCCCGTCCGCGGGGCACTTCCCGTGCCGTCGATCAACGTCACGCCGGAAAGGACCGTTCGCTCCGCCATCCAAAGCTCCTCGGTCTGTGGCCGGAAACCGGGCGGCGCCCAGTGGCCGTCCGCGTGCCCGGCCCGGACCATGACGGCGGTGCACCGAGTGGTGGAGGCGGTCGCGGCCGGGCCGGAATGAGTGACCGTTCCCTCGGCGCGGTGATGATCGCGACGGCCGGGGCGCACATCGCCCCGGTACCGTGCACCGGCCGTGCGATCCGCGCACGGTGCGGTGCGCACACCCGCGAGCTCGGCAGATTTCGTCATGCTTTGTTCACCTCCCGGTGGGAACTGACACCGAGGAGTGTGGGCGGGGGATTGCCTGCCGGTGTTACGGCGCAGATTTCGCCGGAGTTCCGCACCGGACGCGCAGGAATCCGCCAACGCCTGGAGGCGCAGATTTCCGCCACGGCCGAGTCGCGTGAGCGCACGCTCCCGCGAGGTGCCCCGAGTGGACGGCGAGCGAGCGGTGCGCGGGCGGTGAGCGGGCTGTCGGCCGAGCGGCCGACTGACCAGCTGCACCTCAACGAAGCGAAGGGGCGGGTTCGCGCCGAGTCGGCACCGAACCCGCCCCTTGCAGCGGCGTCTTACTTGGACTGCCTCATGATCCAGTCCCGGATACCCGGAATGGTGTACGCGATGTGCCACGTGCCCATGTGCGCGCTGGTGCCGGAGCCGGAGGTGACCGTCGTGCCGGTGAGGAAGGAGGCGTAGTTGACCGGCGCCTTCTGGGCCTTGAGGTTGCGGACGTCCGAGGCGAACTGGGCCGCGGTGGACTGGCCGTCCCACACCGCGGTGGCGACCTGGGTGCCCGCGTCCTCGATGGCCGCGGTGATGGCGTTCTCGCCGGGGTAGGCCTTGTCGTCGTCCTGGGACACGACGATCCACAGGTTCTTGTCGGCCAGCGGTGCGACCTGCTCCGCGGGCCACTGACCGGCGACGATGAACGCGGCCGCGAACAGGTCCGGGTACCTGATGTTCAGACCCAGCGACATCATCGCGCCCATGGACTGGCCGGTCGTGTAGCGGCGGTCCTCGTCGATGGAGTACTGCTCGGTCACGGCCTGGACGAGGTTGGCCGTGGCGTCGAACAGTGTCGAGGGCGCGTAGTCGTCGTCGATGACCACGGAGCCGTACTCGGGGGCGAGGACGAAACTCTCGTGCTTCGCCTGGTCCTCGGCACTGGCCCAGCACACGGCTCCCAGACCCTGGACCAGCGGGCCCTCGGTGGCCACGTTCACGACGCTCGCGTCGTGCATGAACAGCACGAGCGGATACCGCTTGCGGGGGTTGTAGTCCTTCGGGATGAAGAGGTTGTACCTGAGGGTCTGCCCGGTGGCGGGGTCGTCGAAGGTGAACTGCTGGAAGTCGTCCACGATGAGGTTCACGACGGCACTGGTCGTCAGGGTCGTGCCGGTGGCCGCATAGCGGGCGCCGTGCGTCGTCCTCACGGTGTCCTTCTGGATCACCGAGGCCGTCGCCGCCACGATCGTTCCGCCCGGCGTGCTGTCGCCGACCTTCGGCCCGCCGGCCCCCGGGGCACCGCCCGAGCCGCTCGACTCGCTCGGGCTGGGGCTCGGAGAGCCCGTCGAGGTGCCGCCACCACCACCCTGCTGCGTCACCCACAGCGCCGCCGCGGCGTCGTCGGGCGAGAGCTCGACGACGACGAACCGGCCGTCCCTGCCCCGCTCGGCCAGCGCGGCCGTCCTGTTCGCGTACACCTTGGTGACGGTCCGGCCGGTGACGGCGAACGTGGACGTCGAGAGGGCGGAGCCGTCGATGTCGCGGTCGTACTCGACGGCCACGGCGATGAGCTTCTGACCGTCTCCGAACACCTTCGTGATCGCGGTCGCGCCTCGGACGTGGCCGTCCGTGGAAGCCGTTTCGTTCGGCTCGGCCGCGGCACCGAGAGCCGTTCCACCCACAACAGCTGCGGCACCGGCCGCCGCGGCTCCCGCTATGAACGTACGCCTCTCCACCAATGCAGACTCCTTTGTCGGTGACGACTGATCGCCACAATTCATCGGCCCGCGCAGACCGCCCGGACAACGTCCGCAACGTTAAGAAGTCCTGCTTGGAAAACACTGTGCGAGTTTCAGCCACACAGCTGCGGCACGCGTATTTTCCACAGGTTGCGCACATATTTCCTGGTCGTGCCGTCACGTCGTGGTGTGCAAACTCATCTTTCACGAGATGTACTTGGCATCCCGTGCCGTTCGCCGGACCATCTGACCCAGTCCTGCCGACGATTCGAATGGGCCGTGCGTTCCATAGTTGGCGACGAGAAATACGGGCGTAGGTGGCGCGTCGGCGATCGCTGCCCATCCCGCACGTCTTCTGCACGCCGGTCGGAGCGCCATTGCCTTCCTGGGCTCCGCAACCCACCGAGATGCGCGAGGCAGCGGACCGACTTCGCACCAATGCCCGATGAATGCGGCCTCCGCATGAACCACCGAAATTCCGTGTCGGGTCTGTGTCGTCGTTCTGAGTTTCTCGGACACGCCTGTGCGCGGAGGGCGCGGTGGATGCGGCGTGAGACACCTCTTGTCGAGGTCTGCGCCACCGGCTCGAACCGCGGCGAGGAGTGGATCCGCGACCTCGGCGACGTCGACTCGGCGGCCACCGTCCTCACCATGGACGACGGAACCCTCGCCGTCATCTCCAACACCCGTTACAGCGCCCGGGGGGTGCGACGTCCGCCTGGAACTCCACGGTTCCCGCGACAGCGTCGCCGCCGGACTGGAGGACAAGCTGCCGCTCCGCTCCGTCGAGCCCGGCACCCGGCTGGGTCGCCGAAGCGGCCACGGCCTCGCTCCGCGAGCACCGCCCGGTCCGTATCGAGGAAGTATGCCGATATCCCGTGCTCTCCTCACTCACCCGGAAGGCTCCTGACGTGAGCGCTCCTACCCTGTGCCTCACCCCCGCGCGTCGCCTCGCGACAGTCCTGACCGCCTCCACATCGGCTCTCGCGCCGACCGCGTGCGGTGTCATCGACGGCGTCGACGGAGGCGGACGCTCGGCCTCCCCGAAGAAGGTCGACATCATCCTGGTGGACGCGCTGGACGCCGGCATCCCCGTCATCGCCTACGACCGCCTCGCGCAGGGCCCGATCGCCGCCTACGTCTCCCATGACAACGAACTCGTCGGCGAGGTCCAGGGCCGCGACATCCAGTTCGACGCGCCGACCCAGGACGCGGTCGACAGCCCGACCGAGAAGAGATCTGCACCGCGCAGTACGAGGCGGCCTGCGTCGCGATCGGCCTGAAGTAGCGGCCCCCTCCGCACGGTGACCGCCGGGCCGCCCACCCGGCCGACGGAATGTCGACTGTCGTGCCTGGCCGGAGGGAGCTTCCGCGACCGTACCTCTGCGCGAAAGTGTTTCGTAACCAAGAAATTTCCCCTTCTTGTCCCGGCTGTGAATTCCGTGCCAGTGTCCCGGTCCAGCAGGCAGGCAGTCCGCGGTGACGGCGTGCGAAAGGGTTTCGTACCGGCCGCTCGACTGCCTGGCACATGAGTACGGCACGGCGAGAGACGAGAGGCACACCATGCGCAGATTCCCTGGACCCGGAGCGAGGTACGCGAGCACGTCGAGAACGCGGCGCGGTATCGGTGTCGCGGTCACCTTGACGGCGGCCCTGAGCCTTGCCGCGTGCGGGACCTCGGGGCCTGCCGGATCGTCCGGGGGCTCGTCGTCGAAGGGCCTGACGATGTGGGCGCTCAACGACCAGACGATCCTGAAGGATTCGGTGGACGCCTACAACAAGGACCACCCGGACGAGAAGATCACGCTGCGGCTGTTCGCCGGCGACGACTACAAGCAGAAGCTGCGCGTGGCCTTCGGCGCGAACCAGGCCCCCGACATCTTCTTCAGCTGGGGCGGCGGCGCGCTGGACGACTACGTCAAGGCCGGCAAGGTCGACACCCTCTCCGACGCCCAGGTGGACCTGCTGCGGTTCACCCCGAGCGTCCTGAAGAGCGCCACCTTCGACGGCCAGGTCTACGGCGTGCCGGCCAACGGCCTCGCCCCGGTGGTCCTCTACTACAACAAGAAGGTCTTCAAGGACGCGGGCGTAGAGGCCCCGAAGTCGTACGACGACCTGCTGACGGACGTCAAGAAGCTCAAGGGCGCCGGCGTCACGCCGATATCCCTGGCGGCGAACTCCAAGTGGCCGACCCTGATGTACCTGGAGTACCTGCTGGACCGCGAGGGCGGCTCGGACGTGTTCGACGGGATCGCCTCGGGGAACGCGGCCGGCTGGAAGGACGCCTCGGTCACCGCGGCCAACACCCGCCTCCAGGAGCTCGCCAAGGCCGGCGCCTTCGGCGACAACGCCTCCTCCGTCAGCTACGACCAGGGCGCCTCCACGGCCCTGCTCTACACCGGCAAGGCCGGCATGGAGCTGATGGGCACCTGGGAGTACGCCAACCTGGTCAAGGCCGCACCGGACTTCGTGAAGAAGGACCTCGGCTATGTCGCCTTCCCTTCCCTGTCCGGCGGCAAGGGCGACGCGAAGGACATCGTCGGCAACCCCTCCAACTTCCTGTCGCTGAACTCGAAGAGCAAGAACAAGTCCGCGGCGCTCACCTACTTCAAGAACTACGTCCTGAACGACTCCCAGGTCGACGCCTACCTGGCGGCCGGCAGCGTGCCCCCGGTCAACAAGCTGGACTCCAAGCTGGCGGCGGTGAAGTCGGCCGACGACAAGAAGTGGCTCACCTTCGTCTACGGCCTGGTGCAGAACTCGCCGAACTTCCAGCTGTCCTGGGACCAGGCCCTGTCCTCCGACCAGGCCGACCCGCTGCTGACCAACGTGGACAAGTCGTTCCTGCGGCAGATCACTCCCGAGCAGTTCGGCACGAACATGAGCAAGGCGGCGCAGTAGTGACCACCGTGGTTCGTACGTCGCGGCCGGTCGCGTCCCACAGGGCGCGGCCGGGCACGGCCCGTGGTGGGCGCCGCCGCCGTTACAGCGGTCTGCTGATGGCCGCGCCCGCCCTGCTCCTGTTCGGCCTGTTCGGCCTGGTCCCGCTGGTCGGCGTGCTGGTGCTCAGCCTCGCCCGCTGGGACGGCCTCGGCTCGATCGGATGGGCCGGACTCACCAACTGGACCGGCGTCCTGACCGACGGCGCCACCTGGCAGGCGCTGTGGCTCACCCTCAAGGTGATGGTGGTCAGCTGGCTGGTCCAGACGCCCCTGGCCCTGGCGCTCGGCCTCTTCCAGGCTCCCCGTGGCCGGCTGCGGGCGCTCTTCGCCGTGCTGTGGTTCCTGCCGCTGCTGCTGTCCGCCGTGGCGATCGGTCTGACCTGGCAGGCCCTGCTCGACCCGTCCTTCGGCATCGGCGCCGCCCCCGGGCTGCACTGGCTGGCCAAGCCCCTGCTCGGCTCGCCCGACCTGGCGCTGTACACGGTGATCTTCGTGATCGCCTGGCAGTTCGTGCCGTTCCACGCGCTGCTCTACCAGGCAGGCGTGCGGCAGATCCCGGTGTCGCTCTACGAGGCCGCCGCCATCGACGGCGCCGGCCCCGTCACCCGGCTCCTGCGGATCACCCTGCCGCAGCTGAAGTACACGTTCGTCACGTCGAGCACGCTCATGCTGGTGGGCTCGCTGACCTACTTCGACCTGATCTACGTGCTGTCCGGCGGCACCGGCGGTCCGGGCACCGCGACCCGGGTGCTGCCGCTGGCCATGTACATCACGGGCTTCCAGGTCCACGACATGGGCCGGGCCAGCGCGATCGCCACACTCCTGGTGGTCTTCGGCCTCGCGCTGTCGCTGTTGACCACCCGACTGTCCGGCTTCACCCGGATGGACAGCCAGCAGGAGGGCATGTGAGCACCGTCGTCGCGACCCTGCGCCGTACCGCCACCGGCGGCGCCACCCTGGTGTGGACCGCGCTGGTCGTCGTACCCCTGTACTGGGTGATCGTGACCAGCCTCCGCGGCCAGGCCGACTTCACCACGGGCAACCCCCTGGCGCTGCCCGGCCACCCGACCCTGGACAACTACCGGACCGTCCTCGACGGCGACTTCACGACCTACCTGCTCAACAGCGTGATCGTCACCGTCGCCACGGTCGCGATCGTCATGGTCGTCGCCCTGATGGCCGCGTTCTCGATCGTCCGCTACACCAACCCCTGGTCCCGGCTGACCTTCCGCCTCTACCTCCTGGGCCTGGCGATCCCCCTCCAGGCGGTCATCATCCCGGTGTACCTGCTGATCATCCGGCTCCACATGTACGACAGCCTGCTCGCGATCGTCCTGCCGTCGGCGGCGTTCGCGCTGCCGGTCACCGTGATGATCCTGGTCAGCTTCCTGCGCGACGTGCCGCGTTCGCTGTTCGAGGCGATGGTCGTCGACGGCGCGGGCGACTGGCGCATGCTGTTCTCCCTCGCGGCACCGATGGCCCGCCCCGCCCTGGTGACGGTCGCGGTCTACGACGGCCTCCAGGTCTGGAACGGCTTCCTCTTCCCGCTGATCCTCACCCAGAGCGGCGACAAGGCCGTCCTGCCCCTGGCCCTCACGCTCTACCGAGGCCAGTTCGGCATCAACGTGCCCGCGACCATGGCCGCCGTCGTCCTCTCCACCCTTCCCATGCTGGTCGTGTTCGTCCTCGCCAGGCGCCAGCTGGTCGCCGGACTCACCGCCGGATTCTCCAAGTAGCAGACGCCTGGAGGGAATCGGCCGGGGCGACGAAGCCGCCGGCCGCCCTCGGCATGCCCTGAACAACCCCCACGAGGAGTCGTGAATGACGACCACCACGCCGGACCACGCAGATCTCTCCCCGGCGGACGACGACCGTCCCTGGTCCGACCCCGCCCGCCCGGTCGAGGAACGCGTCGAGGCACTGCTGGCGAGACTCACCCTGGAGGAGAAGGTCGCCCAGCTCGGCAGCGCCTGGGAGGACGTCGAACCGGCCGGCCCCGAGGTCGCCCCCGGCACCAACCTGTTCGGCCGGGTCGGCGACCTCGACGAGACCGCCCGGCACGGCCTCGGCCAGCTCACCCGCCCCTACGGGACGCTGCCCCGCCCCGCCCTGGAACACGCCCGCCTGCTGGCCGAGCGCCAGCGGCAGATCATCGCGCAGAGCCGCTTCGCCATCCCGGCGATGGCCCACGACGAGTGCCTCACCGGCTTCACCGCCTACGGCGCCACCATCTACCCCACCTCGCTCGGCATGGCGGCCACCTTCGACCCCGCCCTGATCCGCCGGGTCGGCGCCGCCATCGGCGCCGACATGGCCGCGGCCGGTGTCCACCAGGGCCTCGCCCCGGTCGTCGACGTCATCCGCGACTACCGCTGGGGCCGCTGCGAGGAGACGTACGGCGAGGACCCGTACCTGGCCGGCGAGATGGGCGAGGCCTACGTCCTGGGCCTGCAGAGCGCCGGGGTGTACGCCACCCTCAAGCACTTCGCCGGCTACTCGGCCTCCATGGGAGGCCGCAACCACGCCCCCGTGGGCATGGGCCGGCGCGAGCTCACCGATGTCATCCTGCCGCCCTTCGAGAGGGCCGTCGCCGCCGGCGTGGGCTCGGTGATGAACTCCTACGCCGAGATCGACGGCGAGGCCCCGGCCGCGAGCCGCCGGCTGCTGACCGGCGTGCTGCGCGACCAGTGGGGCTTCGAGGGCACCGTCGTCTCCGACTACTGGTCGCTGCCGTTCCTGGTGAACGCGCACCGGGTGGCCGCCGACCTGTCGGCCGCCGGAGCGCTGGGCCTGGCGGCGGGACTGGACGTCGAACTCCCGGACCAGCGCGGCTTCGGCCCGGCCCTGGTCGAGGCGGTACGGCGCTCCGAGGTCACCGAGGCCGACGTCGACCGGGCGGTACGCCGGGTGCTGCGGCAGAAGGTCGCGCTCGGGCTGCTCGACCCCGACTGGAGCCCCGAGCCGCCCGCTCTGCGCGCCGGCGAACTGGAGCTGGACAAGCCGGTGAACCGGCAACTCGCCCACGCCGTCGCCCAGTCGAGCGCGGTCCTGCTGTCCAACTCCGACGGCCTGCCGCTCCCCTCGGCCGGCCGAATCGCCCTGATCGGCCCGTGCGCCGACGACGTCCGCACGATGTTCGGCTGCTACAGCTTCCCCAACCACGTCCTCGCCGACCGCACGACCTCGGCAACGGGGTGGGGGCGCTGTCGCTGCGCACTGCGCTCGCCGCCGAACTGCCCGACGTGGACTGGGTGTTCGAGCAGGGCTGCCCGATCCGAGAGGAGGACCGGTCCGGCGTTGCGGCGGCGGTGGCCGCGAGCCTCGCGGCCGACGTGACCGTCCTGGTCGTCGGCGACAAGGCCGGCATGTTCGGTATCGGTACGTCCGGCGAGGGCTGTGACGTGGAGGACCTTCGGCTCCCCGGCGTGCAGGAGGAGCTGGTCGAGGCGGTGCTCGCGACGGACCGGCCGGTGGTGCTGGTGGTCAGCAGCGGGCGGCCGTACGCCGTGGGGCGGTTCGCGGCCGATGCGGCGGCCATGGTGCAGGTCTTCCTGCCGGGGGAGGAGGGCGGCCGCGCGGTCGCCGGACTCCTCTCCGGCGCCGCGAACTTCAGCGGCAGGCTGCCGGTCCAGATCCCCAACTCGCCCGCCGGGCAGCCGTACACCTACCTCCACCCGCCGCTGGGCGACCGGCAGAGCTGGCTGTCCAACCTGGATCCGACGCCCGCGTTCCCCTTCGGGCACGGGCTGTCGTACACGACGTTCGAGATCGACGGGCTGGCGGCCGATCGTGAACTGGTGCCCACCGACGGCCGGTTCACGGTCTCGGTGCGGGTGCGGAACACCGGTGCCGTGTCCGGTGCCGAGACGGTCCAGCTGTACTTCACCGACCCCGTCGCCCAGGTCACCCGGCCGGTGCGGGCCCTGCTGGCGTACGCCAAGGTGCCGCGGGAACCGGGGGAGGAGACGACCGTCCGCTTCGACGTCCACACCGACCGGCTGGCCTTCACCGGCCTGGACGGCCACCGGATCGTCGAGCCGGGCGAGATCCTGCTGTACGCGGGTTCCTCCAGCCGTACCACGCCGAACGAACTGAGCGTTCAACTGGTCGGTGAGCAGCGTGACGCCACGGTCATTCGGCATCACGGAGTGCCGGTGGCGCTGACGTAGAGGTCCGCAGGACCAGCTCCGTGGCGAGTTCGATGCGCAGGGAGGCGGGCGGGCGGCCCTCGGCCACCGCCAGCAGCACCCGGGTCGCCTCCCGCCCCAGCTCCTCGAACGGCTGGCGTACCGCGCTGAGCGGCGGGGACGCCATCGCCGCCACCAGGGTGTCGTCGAAGGACATCACCGCGAGGCCGTCCGGCACACGCAGTCCGTGCTGCCGGGCGGCCTCCAGCACGCCCAGCGCCTGTGCGTCGCTGGCCGCGAAGATCGCCGTCGGGGGGCGCTCGCCGCGCAGGATGTGCCGGCTCGCGCTGAGCGCCTCGTCGTAGTCGAAGTCGGTGGAGCGCACGATCGCCGGGTCGTAGTCGATCCCGGCCTCCTCCAGCGCGGCCCGGTAGCCGTGCAGCCGCGCCGAGCCGGCCAGTGAGTGGGAGCGGCCCGCGACCATGCCGATACGGGTGTGGCCGAGGCCGAGGAGATGCTGCACGGCCTCCCGGGCGCCGCTCCAGTTCGTCACACCGATGCTCGGGATGTCGGCCGACGGCGCACTCAGCGGGTCCACCAGCACCACCGGGAGATGCTGCTCGACGATCCGCCGCTGGTCCTCCTCGGACAGCATCGAGATCACGATGACCAGCCCGGCGGCACCGAGCGCCACGCACTCCTCCAGCCACTGGGCGATGGACCGCCGGTTCGTCGTCCCGGTCACCACGTTGACGCCCAGCTCGCCGGCGGCGTCCACGATCCCGCGCACCACCTCCAGCGTGTACGGGCCCGACAGGTCCCGGAAGACGGCGATGATCTGCTGTGACGCCGTGGTCTCCTGGTCCCACGGGCGGACGTACCCGTACCGGTCCAGCAGTTCCTCGACCCGGGTCCGGGTCTTCGCGCCCACGTCGCGGCGCCGGTGCACCACCTTGGACACCGTGCTGAGCGACACGCCCGCCTCCTGGGCGATGCTCGTCAGCACGCCGTACTGCGCGTCCAGCTGTCCCTTGTCCTGAACGGTCACTGCCCTCGTTCTCCCACCGGCCCCTGACCTGGCACTCCTGCGCAAGCCAACCGCAGCGGGTGCCGGCATACAACCCTCCGGCACCCGCTGCTGTGACTACTAGCTCCTGCTCCACTGCTGGGTGGCGGTCCCGAGGCCGGTCCACAGCTCGACCTTCGAGCCGTTCGCCGTGCCCCAGTTGGTGACGTCGATGACCAGTCCGTTCGATCGGTTGACGATGGTCTTGTCCAGGCGGAACGACCACTTCTGGCTGCTCTTGCCGTTGCAGGCCCACAGGATCAGCTGGGTGCCCGCCGTGGTGCCGTCGCCGTTCGCGGCCAGGCACTTCCCGGAGATCCGCAGCTCGCCCGCGGCGGTCTGGGTGATGGTCTGGTTGGCGTTGCCCGAGCAGTCGTAGATCTGCACCTGGACACCGGTCGCGCCGTTCGGGACGTCGAGGCAGCGACCGGAGTACGCGCCCTTCAGCGTGAACGTCGAGTCCGTGGGCAGCGGATCCTGGACCAGCTGCCAGTCCTGCGAGCCGTCATCGGTCGACGCGGCCACGGTGACGGAGCCGCCCGCGGTCGCGCCCGTCATGTAGAAGCCCGTGTTGAGCACCGAGCGGAGCTTGTAGTAGCCGCTGGTCGAAGAGGCGACCAGGGTCCACTGCTTGTCGGTGGCGCCGTCGTCGACCCACTGGGCCAGCTTCTGCCCGGCCGTCGCACTGCCCGTCCAGATGGCGACCGAGCGGCCGCCGGCCTTGTTGAGCAGGGTGATGTTGGAGCCCTTGGCCGTGGTGTGCCAGCGCTGGGTGTCGTCAGAGGCGCTCACGGCGCTCGTGACCAGGTCGGGGACGTTGCCGGTGAGGTTGGCGTCCTGCGTCTTGCCGGAGGCGGGGGCGAGCGCCTGACCGGTCAGCCGGTTGACGAGGGTGTAGTAGGCACCGTCGGACCGGCCGAGATCGACCTCGGCGTACTTCACCGGGCCGACGCTCGTGCCGCTCCAGGACGCCTGGAGGACCAGCACGCGTCCGGTCCCGTCGACGTACTGGAGGTCGCGGCTGTACCCGGCGGCGATCGGCGTCTGGTACTGCTTCCAGGTGCCGGTGCTCAGTCCCGACTCGTTCACCCACACGCTCCCGCTGCCGGCCGCGTTGTAGACGATCCGGCCGTCGGGCATCGGGAGGAGTACCGGACTGCCGCCCGTCGCCAGGGTGCTGCCCCCTGAGGGCACCGGCAGCGAGGTGATCGCCGCGTCCGTGCCCGCGTAGAACTTGGTCGGGTCGTCCGCGATCCGGTACCGGACGTTGGTCCCGCCGCCCCAGTACTCGTACGTCATGATCCACTTGCCGTCGGTGGTGGGCGCGACGGTCGTCATGCCGGGGCGTCCGCCGCCGATCTCCGTCTTGCCGCTGCCCATGTCCACGGTCGAGCCGGGCACGTCGACGACCGGACTGCTCCAGGCCGACGTGCTGGTGCCGTCCCACGTCCGGTGCATCAGGACCTGGCCGCCGGAGTCCGTCGCCGTGTCGTTGGCGGTGTCGAGGGTCGGGGCTCCGGTGCTCGTGTTGTAGCCCGTGTAGTCGTTCTCGTCGGAGTAGTAGGCGATCAGCTGTCCGTTGTGAGCCAGCAGATGCGGCTCCCACACCGGGTCGACCTGCTTGTACGTATTGGCGGTCGAGGTGCGGCCCAGGCTGCCCGCACTACCGCCCTGCCAGCCGCCGGCGGCGATGATGTTCTGGAAACTCCAGGTCGCCCCGTCATCGGTGCTGGAGTACAGGGCCAGCGACACGTTCTTGCGGTCGCCGTCGCTGGTCGGCGTCCAGCTGGAATTCGCCGCCTTCTGCTCCTGGTAGTAGGAGTCGTCCCCCGAGACGATGCTCGCGAGAAGGAGCGTGCCCGCGCTCAGATTCCCGACGCTCTGCGGAAGAACATAGAGATACGGGTTCGTCCAGTTGCTCGTGTATTTCGCGTACGCGGAGTCGGTGGACAGATAGGCGGGCGCTTTCACATCGGAGAGCTTCGCCCAGGTCGTGCCGTCGTCGTCGCTCTTGTAGATGGGCATCGTCTGCCCCACCGGAGCGGTCTCGCTGTCCTCGAAGGTCGCCACGATGCGCCCGCTGGGCAGCTGGGCCGACTTCGGGTAGAGCACGCAGGGACTCTTGTTGCAGGCAGCGGAATTCGTCGCCGTATAGAGGTTCGCGGGGCTCGGCTGGTATGCCGACGCACCCGTCGCGGCGGCGATGGTGAATGCAACACCGATGCCCGCGGCTGCTACTGCCCCGAGCACCTTTTGTATCAGATGACGTCTCAACTCGGTTCCTTTGAGCGGTTCCTCTGGGGGGAATGAGCGGAACGGAAATGTGAGGACAGTATTGGGATACGGCGGCGGCGTGTCACGAGCAGGTTTCCGAAAGTGTTTCGCGTACGGCCCGTGACCGGGTCTTGACGCGGCAACCGCGGTGCCGAGGCGCGCCGTGGGCCGGCGGCGGCTGCCGAGGGTGCCTACGAGATCCCCGCGCAGACCAAGGCCGGTGCGCTCCGGACACGCCCGGCGGGGCCCGGGACGGCTCCGTGCGGGTTGCCGGATGCCGGGGCGCCGTCGGCGTGCTGAACGACCGTCGAGCAGGTCCGGGCGGAAACGCGTCGTCCTGCCGGGCGCCCCGCCGAATCCGGCGAAGCCGCCCTCCGGTTGCCGCGGCATTCCCGCGCGCGGCCGGTCCACCGGTCGGTCGCGGACGATGTGCGCCGGAAGCGCTCCGCAGGTCGCCCCCGGCCCGGCCGGGCCCGACACGAAGCCCGTGGCCTCCCCCTTCCAGGCCATGGGTTTCGCTCCGGTTTCCAGGCGTTTCCCTGCGGGGGCGGGGCCCACCCGGCCATGGCCGACCTGATCTGGCCTGCCATCCGCCCCTCGGGGTCGACCACTCCTGGTGCGGGTGGCCGTGCCGACGGTTCCGTCGAGCCGTGTGCGGGTATCCGTGGCGGCACTCCCGGCGGGAACGGGCCGGTCCTGGCGGGGACGGCCGAGGCGCCGCGGCACCTCGACGGCAGCTCCATCGCCCGGATCGCCGGAGGGCCTCTTCTCAGGGCTCGGGTCGGCAAGGCATCCGAGGCTCTGAGGAAACTGTGAATTCACCCTGTGAGGTTGCGCTGCATTCCGTGTGATGAGATCGGGCGGATTTACGGCGTGCCTCCGACCGGTGTTCTTGCCGGGCGTGGCGAGAAGTCTCCCTGCGAAATCAAGCCGTCGATACCCGCTGTGAAAGCTGAGCTTGCGTCCCGCGAATTGCTGTTTCCCGGAAGCGCTGTGATGCTTCCTCGGTGTTATGGCGCCGCTGCCGACGCACGCCGAGTCAATCGATCGAAAGCGCCGGCAGTCGGTTACGGACCTGTCTTTTTCCTGTGGAGGACTGCAATGCCTGAGCGCAACGAGAACGAGATGGACGACGCCGGCTATTCCGGGGACGTGAGCCGTCGCTCGTTCGTCGCGGCGACGACCCTCGCGGTGGCGGCCACGGCCGTCCTGGGCAGCGCGACGACGGCCGGAGCCGCCACGAACGCGGCGGCCGGGCTGAAGGTGGGCGCCGGCAAGGCCGCGTTCACGCCCAGTGCCTCGATCCTGCCCCTGGACAACTTCACCTCGGTGCACGACGACCTGTACGCGCGGGTCCTGCTGGTCGAGTCCGGCTCCCGCCGTGTCGCCCTGGCCGTGCTGGACCTCACCTCGATCAGTGCCGAGGCGATCGGGCTGATGCGCGAGGCCATCACCGCGGCCACCGGCATCGCGGCGGCGAACATCATGGTCACCGTCACGCACTGCTTCTCCGCACCGCACGTCGCGGACAGCACTTCGTCGGCGGGTGCCGCGACGTACGTGCAGAACATCGTCACCGCCACCAAGAGCGCGGTCGCCGACGCGGTCAAGAACCTTCAGGACGCCCAGGTCGGCTACGGCCGCGGTGCGGCCGACGTCAACGTCAACCGCAACGCGCCCACCGCGGACGGCTACTGGCTGGGCGTCAACGAGCAGGGCACCTCGGACCACGGCGTGTACGTCGCCCGGTTCAACGATCTCGACGGCAACCCGATCGCCGTCCTGACCAACTACAACGTGCAGTCCTGTGTGATGCAGGACTCCGTCATGAGCGACGGCAGCCTGCCGATCACCGCCGACCTGGCCGGCGCCGCCACCGCGCACGTGGAGAGCCAGTACCCGGGCGCCGTCGGATTCTGGCTCGTCGGCGCCTGCGGCGACCAGTTCCCGGCCTACCGCTCGAAGCGGTACACGATCGACAAGAACGGGGCGTGGACCTACGGAGTCGACCTGCACGACGCCGGCTTCGCCCTGCTGACCGCGCAGGGCGAGCGCCTGGGCAACGAGATCGTGCGGGTGTCCCAGGCCATCACCAGGTACGAGAGCGGCAGGAACGTCACGGTCCGGCTGCTCACCGACGACGTCACCACCACCCAGATGGAGACCGACCACCCCACGGGCCCGGTGAAGACCGCCACCTACACCCCCACCGACACCGTCGAGGTACCGGTCTGGGTCTTCCAGGTCGGCAAGGGCGTGTTCGCCGGCGTGGAGCCGGAACTGTCCACCAGCACGGCGGACGCCATCCGCAAGGCCTCCCCGTTCGCCGGCACCTTCGTCATGTCGATGTTCGAGGGCGGCGCCAAGAACATGCCCGACCGCTGGAACTACGACAACTTCACCTACGAGGCACGCGACGGCTTCTACGTCGAGGGCACCGCCGAGAAGGTCGCCGCGCGGATCGAACGCCTCGTCAAGTCCCTCAACTGACAGGGGAGTTACGGGTGTCCCTGGCCCGAGCGCCCGCGCCGGTGGCGGTCGTCACCAGGAGCGGGCCGGGGCCGGGGCCGTCACCTCCGGGTTGCCGTAGTACGCGTCGGGGCCGTGTTTGCGGGTGTAGTGCCGTTCCAGGAGATGTCGGGGCGGCGGGGCGGTGGGGATCAGGGCGAGGGTGTGGATGGCGATGTCGGCGACGGCTTCGCAGATGATCGCGTGTTCCAGGGACTTGCGCGCGCTCGCACCCCAGGTGAACGGGCCGTGGTTGGCGACCAGCGCGGCGGGCACCTCGGCGGCCGTCCGGTCGTCCGACTTCAGCAGGTCCACGATGACGCGGCCGGTGTTGTACTCGTAGTCCGTGGCGCACTGCTCCGCGGTGAGGTCCGGAGTACACGGTATGGGGCCGTTGAAGGTGTCGGCGTGGGTGGTGCCCAGGACGGGGATGTCCCGGCGGGCCTGGGCGAAGGCGACCGCGTGGGTGGAGTGGGTGTGGGTGACTCCGCCGACGGAGGGGAACGCGAGGTACAGACAGCGGTGGGTCTCGGTGTCGGTGGAGGGGCGCAGGTCGCCGTCGACGACCGCGCCGTCGGCCAGTCGTACGGTGACCAGGCTGTCGAGGGAGAGGTCGTCGTAGGGAACCCCCGAGGGCTTGATGACGAACACCCCCGCCTCACGGTCGACTCCGCTGACGTTGCCCCAGGTCAGGGTGGCGAGACCGACCTGGGGTATGGCCAGATTCGCCGCCAGCACCTCCTGGCGCAGGCCGTCCCGTACGGTGAGGGTCATCGGTGCTCCTTGTTCTTGCCGTGGTGACGGGACGGTTCCGTCCGAGGGCGGGGTGCTCACAGCGGCTGGTCGAGCCGGTGGTAGGCGGCGTTCCACCGGATCTCCTTGGCGAACTGCCCGGTGGTGGTGTTCTCGTCGATGGTCAGCAGTTCGACGCCGGTCATGGCGGCGAAGTCGGTGAGCGTCTCGATGTCGACGGCCGAGCTGAGCACGGTGTGGTGCGGGGCACCGGCGAGCAGCCAGCTCTCGGCGGATTCGGCGAGTGACGGGCGTGGCTTCCACACGGCCCTGGCCACCGGGAGCCGGGGCAGGGGCTGTCCGGGGGCGACCACGTCCACGGTGTTCGCGGTGAGCCGGAAGCGATCGCCCACGTCGGAGAGGCCGACGACCACGGCGGGGCCGGGGGCGGCGTCGAAGACCAGACGGACGGGGTCCTCGCGGCCGCCGATCGACAGCGGGTGGATCTCGCAGCTGGGGCGGTCGGCCGCGATGGACGGGCAGACCTCCAGCATGTGGGCGCCGAGGATGCGCGGTTCGCCAGGCCCGAGGTGGTAGGTGTAGTCCTCCATGAAGCTGGTGCCACCGGGCTGTCCGGAGCCCATGACCTTCATCGTGCGCAGCAGGGCGGAGGTCTTCCAGTCGCCTTCGCCGCCGAAGCCGTATCCGTCGGCCATCAGCCGCTGGACGGCGAGGCCGGGCAGCTGGCGCAGGCCGCCGAGGTCCTCGAAGTTGGTGGTGAAGGCGGTGAACCCGCCCTCGTCCAGGAAGGTACGCAGACCGAGCTCCAGGCGGGCGGCGTACCGCAGCGCTTCGTGGCGGACGCCGTCCGGTCTCAGTATCGGGCGGACGTCGTACTCCTCGACGTAGCTCGCGGCGAGCTCGGCAGCCGCCTTCTCCTCGACGGCGTCGACGACCTTGACCAGATCGTTCACGCTGTAGGTGTTCACGGAGAACCCGAACCGCAGCTGGGCCTCGACCTTGTCGCCCTCGGTCACGGCGACATCGCGCATGTTGTCGCCGAAGCGGGCCAGCCTGAGGGTGCGCGACGCATGCCGGCCGGCGGCGGCCCGGCACCAGGTGGCCACGCGGCGCTGGACGCGGGCGTCGCTGGCGTGGCCGGCCACGATCTTGCGGTTCACCCCGAGTCGGGACCCGATGTGCGCGAACTCGCGGTCTCCGTGGGCGGCCTGGTTGAGGTTCATGAACTCCATGTCGATGCTCGACCAGGGGAGCGACAGGTTGTACTGGGTGTGCAGGTGGAGCACGGGCCGGTCCAGGGCACTGAGACCGGCGATCCACATCTTGGCCGGCGAGAAGGTGTGCATCCAGAGGATCACACCGACGCAGGCGTCGCTGGTGGAAGCTTCCTGGCAGAGCCGGCGGATGGAGTCGGAGTCGGTGAGGACCGGCTTCCACACGATCCGCAGGGGGATCTCGGCGCTTGTGTCCAGTCGCTCCGCTATGCGCTGGGACTGGTGGGCGACCTGGTTCAGGGTCTCCTCGCCGTACAGGCCCTGGCTGCCGGTCAGGAACCAGATCTCGCCAGGGAGCCGGTATGTGGGGTCGCTCGCCATGAGGTGTCCTTTCAGAGGGGAGTGCTGGGGGCCGCGAACCGCAGTGAGCCGCGCGTTCAGGCGGAGGCTTCGGTGCGGATGCGGCGCAGTCGGTGCATGACGTCGTTGGCGCCACGGCCGAAGTGGTCGTGCAGCAGCCGGTATTCGGCGTAGAGACGGTCGTAGGCCGCGGCCCGGTCCGGGTCGGGCAGGTACATGCCGGGACGGGCACTGCCCATCGCGTGTGCCGCGGCCCGGATGTCGGGATACGCGCCGGCCGCGACCGCGGCGTGCATGGCCGCGCCGAGGGCGGGACCCTGCGCGGAGTCGATGACGCCGAGCGGGCGGCGGGTGACGTCGGCGTAGATCTGCATGAGCAGCGCGTTCCTGGTCAGTCCGCCGGCGATGATCAGCTCCTGCACCGGGACCCCGGACGACTCGAAGGCCTCGATGATGGTGCGGGTGCCGAAGGCGGTCGCCTCCAGCAGGGCGCGGTAGACGTCCTCGGGGCGCGTGGACAGGGTGAGACCCAGCACCACGCCGCTGAGGTCGTGGTCGACCAGGACGGACCGGTTGCCGCTGTGCCAGTCCAGGGCGATCAGGCCGTGCTCGCCCACCTTCTGCCTCGCCGCGAGTTCGGTCAGGTACTCGTGCGGGGTGCGCTGCATGCGCTCGGCCCGCTCGGCGTACTCGACGGGGAACCCCGTACGCAGGAACCACGCGAAGATGTCACCGACTCCGCTCTGGCCGGCCTCGTAACCCCACAGACCGGGCAGGATGCCGCCGTCGACGACCCCGCACATGCCTGGCACCGTGCCCTGCCGGTCGGAGCTCATCACATGGCAGGTGGACGTGCCCATGATGGCCACCATCCGGCCGGGCTCGACCGCCGTGGCGGCCGGCGCCGTCACATGGGCGTCCACGTTGCCGACACAGACCGCGATGCCCTCGGGCAGCCCCGTCCATGCGGCCGCTTCCGCCGTGAGCCGTCCGGCCAGGGCGCCGAGCTGGGCGATCGGCTGGTCCAGCTTGTCGGTCACGAAGTCGGTGAACGCGGGGTTCAGGGCGGCGAGGTAGTCGGCCGAGGGGTAGCCGCCGTCCTGGAACTGGCCCTTGTACCCCGCGGTGCAGGCGTTACGGACGTACGTCCCGCACAGCCGCCACACGATCCAGTCCGCCGCTTCGATCCAGCGGTCGGTGAGGCCGTAGATCTCCGGGTCCTCCTCCAGCAGCTGGAGGGCCTTGGCGAACTCCCACTCCGAGGAGATCCGGCCGCCGTAGCGCTCCAGCCAGGGTTCCGCGCGCTCCGCGGCCAGGGCGTTGATGCGGTCGGCCTGGCCCTGCGCGGCGTGGTGGCGCCAGAGCTTGACGTAGGCGTGCGGGCGGCCGGCGAGCCCGGGAAGTTCACACAGGGGGGTGCCGTCGGCGCATACCGGCAGCACCGTGCAGGCGGTGAAGTCCGTCCCGATGCCGATCACCTGCTCGGGCCGCACCCCGGAACGGGCCAGAGCTTCGGGAACCGCATGGCGCAGGACGCCGATGTAGTCACCGGGCACTTGCAGAGCCCAGTCGGGAGGCAACGGGGTGCCGTCGGGCAGCTCCCGGTCCAGGACCGCGTGCGGGTAGGCGTACTCGCCGACCGCCAGCTCCGCGCCGTCGCTCACCCGGACCACCACCGCTCGCCCGGAGAGCGTCCCGAAGTCCACACCCACGACGAACTGATCGGCGGGTCGGCGGTCCTTGTCTTCGACGGTCACCACGATGGCGCCCTTTCGTTCGATGGGTCGGTCACTGGCCGGCGGGAAGAACCCCGGGACGCGTCACCGGGCAATGGGCTGAGGGTCAGTACGGCACCAAGGGTGACTGACTGCGCAGTCATCTCCGACTGCGCTGTCATGTCTACGCAGTCATATTTCGGCCGTCAAGGGGTTTCGCGCACGTTTCTCGGCTCGCCGATCCGGCGCCCCTCGGGCGCTCCCGGACTGGTGCCGGACGCGGGAACGTCATATTACGAATATGTTCCGCACTCTTGACGGACATCTTCTGACTGCGTAGACATGGCTGCGCAGTCAGGTCGTCGGAGCAACCGGCGCGGAACGCGGCCATCGGGAGACATCATGACGCCATCAGCAGGACGGGCCGGCGTTTCCGGCGCGCCCCGGAGCGTGGATGTGGCCCGGCTGGCGGGCGTGTCGCAAAAGACGGTGTCGCGGGTCTTCAACGACGAGGCGTACGTCTCCGCAGAGGTGCGCAAGCGCGTTCTCGACGCGGCCGACGAACTCGGCTACCGGCTGAACCACGCGGCCCGGGCGCTGGCCTCCGGCCGGACCCGCTCCATCGGCGTGGTGACGCTCGGGACGGCACTGTACGGACCCGCGTCACTTCTCATCGGCGTCGAGCGGGCCGCCCGGGACACGGGTTACGCGCTCCGCGTGGTCAACACCCTGGAAGGCGATCCGGGGGGCGTCGGCGGAGCCATCGACTCGCTCCTCAAACAGGGTGTGGACGGCATCGTCATCTCCGAGCCGATCGACGAGGAGGGGGACGGGGGAGCGGTCCCCGCCGACGTGCGCGTACCGGTGCTGGTCCTGGGTGCGCCCGTGGCCACGACGGGCCCCGGCACCGTGGCCGCCGGCGTCGGCGCCGACCTGCTGGCACGGGCCGCCACCGAGCATCTCCTCGACCTCGGACACCGGACCGTCCACCATCTCGCGGGTCCGCAGCGCTGGTATGCCGCCCGCGACCGCCTGCGGGGATGGCGTGAGGCTCTGGAGGCACGAGGCTGCGACGAGCCGTCGGTCGTCGAGGGCGACTGGTCCGCGGTATCCGGCTACGCGGCCGGCCGGGAACTGGCCGCCGACCCCGGCGTGACCGCGGTGTTCGCCGCCAACGACGACATGGCCATCGGCCTCATGCGCGCCCTGACGGAGGCCGGCCGCACCGTGCCGGACGACGTCAGCGTCGTCGGATTCGACGACATCCCGGTGGCCGCGTTCGTGACCCCGCCGCTGACCACCGTGCGCCAGCCGTTCGACGCCGTGGCCCAGGAAGGGCTGAGACTTCTCGTCCACGCCATCGAGAAGCCCGAAGCCGACCTGCCCCCGGCAAACGATCCGCCTGTCGAGCTCGTCCTTCGCGCGTCGACCGCGCCCGCTCCGTCCCGTACGGATCCGGGCGGAGTACGGCGCTCCACCACGCCTCCCCGTCGTGGCGCGAAGGCCGCGCCGCCGAATGGAGGTCCATCCGACCGTTCCTGATCGACTTCAGCCCCCGTCGGCCCTGACCACGGTCCCGGGCCGGACCTGTGACGCACACGCAGCCGCCGCACGGCCCGCTGCCCGGTCTGCCCCTCCCTGCCACGCCGGCTCAGCCGCCCGCGGGGACTCGGGCACCGCACCATCTCCTTCTCGCCGAGCGGGTTGCTGCACCGGCGCCTGCTCCGACCGCCCTCCCCCTCGTGGTCCGCCATCCGCACCGCGAGCCGGGAGCAGCCGATGACGACGTGCCCTTCCACGCACCGCACCCGAAGTCCCGGTCGTCACCTCCTCGCGTTCCCTTGCCCGGTATGCCGCCGCAGGCATGCCCTCACCTTCGCCCAACCGGCGGGAGTTCACCATGCCCAGATCCATCGTCACGTCCTCCTCCCCGAGCCGTCGCGGATTCCTCGCCGCCGTGGGGGCGGCGACCTTCAGCGTCGCGCTGTCCGCCTGCAGCGGCGGCAGCGGCAGCGGGGGCAGCGGCGGCAGCTCCGCCAAGCCGCTCTCCCAGGCCGACATCGACAAGGCGATGAAGACGCCGACCGAACTCACCTTCTGGACCTGGGTCCCGAACATCGACAAGGAGGTCGCCCTCTTCCAGCAGAAGTACCCGGCCATCAAGGTCAAGGTCGTCAACGCCGGTCAGGGCGTGGCCCACTACACCAAGCTGCGCACGGCGATCAAGGCCGGCAAGGGCGCACCTGACCTGGCGCAGGTGGAGTACCAGGCGATCCCCACGTTCACCATCACGGACAGCCTGCTGGACCTGAGCCCGTACGGCGCCGCCGATCTGAAGAGCAAGTTCGTGGACTGGACCTGGGCGCAGGTCAGCGGTTCCGGCGGGGAGATCTGGGCGATCCCGCAGGACACCGGCCCGCTCGGCATGCTGTACCGGCAGGACATCTTCGACAAGCACGGCATCAAGCCGCCGACGACCTGGGACGAGTTCGCCGCCGCCGCGCGCAAGCTGCACAAGGCCGACCCGGGCGTCTACCTGACCAACCTCGCGGCGAACGAGGCCGCCGCCTGGCACGGCCTGCTGTGGCAGGCGGGCGCCCACCCCTACGCCCTGTCCGGCAAGAGTGACATCACCATCGACGTGAACGACGCGGTCTCCAAGAAGCTCGGCACCTACTGGGGCGGCCTCGCGAAGGAAGGCGTCATCAGCACCGACCCGGACTTCACCGACGGCTGGTACGCCGGGCTCAACAAGGGCAAGTACGCCACCTGGATCACCGCCGCGTGGGGCCCGGCGTTCCTCTCCGGTTCCGCCAAGGCCACGGCGGGCAAGTGGCGGGCCGCCCCGCTGCCGCAGTGGGACGCGTCGAGCCCCGTGTCCGGGAACTGGGGCGGCTCGACCAGCGCGGTCATCCGCTCGACCAAGAACCCCGTCGCCGCCGCGCAGTTCGCCCAGTTCCTCAACAGCGACCCCGCGAGCGCGAAGATGTTCGCCACCGAGCAGTCGTTCTTCCCCGCGACCAAGGCCCTGCTCGCCGACCCGTCCTTCGCCGGCGCCACGCCGACCTTCTACGGCGGCCAGAAGGTGAACCAGGTCTTCGCCGACATCAGCGCGACGGTCAGCGACGACTTCCAGTGGCCGCCGTTCCTCGACCAGGCCGCCACCGACTGGACCGAGACCGTCGGCAAGTCCCTCGCCGACAAGACCGACAGCGGTGCCGCCCTCGACGCCTGGCAGCAGCGGCTCACCACCTACGCCAAGGGCCAGGGCTTCACCGTCAAGTCCGCCTGACCGCCGGCGGGTCCCGGCCCCGGCGCCCTCCGCCCGGGCCCCGGGACCCGCGGCCGGCCCTCCCCACATCCAGAAAGGCCCGTTGATGACCGCCATGACCGCGGCCTCCACCGAGGACCCGCGCCGAGCAGGGCCGCAGCGCCGCCGGCTCGGTGGCCTGCGCCACGGTGCGGCAGGCCCGTTGTTCATCGCACCGTTCATGGTGCTGTTCGTGCTGCTCTTCCTGACCCCGCTCGGCTACGCCGCCTATCTCAGCCTGTTCCAGGAACGGCTCATCGGCGGGACGACGTTCGTCGGGCTGGACAACTACATGACCGCCCTGAAGGACCCGCTCCTGCGGGAGGGCCTCCTGCGGGTCGCGGAGTTCTTCGCGATCCAGGTCCCCGTGATGCTGCTGCTGGCGCTGCTCTTCGCGCTCGCGCTCGACAGCGGCCTGCTGCGGCTCGCCAAGGTCATCCGGCTCGGCATCTTCGTCCCGTACGCGGTACCGAGCGTCGTCGCGACCCTCATGTGGGGCTACCTCTACGGCCCCGACTTCGGCCCCTTCGCCCAACTGGGCCGCAAACTCGACGTGCCGGTCCCCCACTTCCTCAGCGACACCTGGATGCTGGGCAGCCTGGCGAACGTGGTGACCTGGGAGTTCGTCGGCTACAACATGATCATTCTCTATGCCGCGCTGCGGACCATCCCGGGGGAGCTGTACGAGGCGGCCGCCGTGGACGGCGCCGGCGCCTGGCGCATCGCCTGGTCGGTCAAGCTGCCCGCGCTCCGGCCGGCGCTCCTGCTGACCCTGCTCTTCTCGGTGATCGGCAGCTTCCAGCTGTTCAACGAGCCGAAACTGCTGCAGACCATCGCCCCCGACGTGATCGACAGCTCGTACACCGCGAACCTCTACGCCTACACCCTCGCCTTCACCGGACAGCAGGTGAACTACGCGGCCGCGGTCTCCTTCCTCCTCGGCCTGGTCATCGTGGTCTTCTCCTACGCCGTGCTGATCACCGCGAACCGCAGGAGGACCTCGTGACGGTTGTCTCCCAGTCCTCGACCCGGGCCCCCGCGACCCCGGCCACGACCGCCTCCGGGGCCACCGCGTCCCGTCGGGCGGCCAGGATCCCGCGCGGGCGCCGCTCCCCGGTCCGGCGCCGCAGCACCCCGCTGACGATCGTCATGCTGGCCGTGCTCGCCTACTTCCTGCTGCCGCTGTTCTGGCTCGCCGTCGCCTCGACCAAGAGCACCCAGGACCTGTTCAACAGCTTCGGCCTGTGGTTCTCGCACAGCCCGCGACTGCTGGCGAACATCAGGCAGACCCTGACCTACGACGACGGCGTCTTCCTGCACTGGCTGCTCAACACGGTCCTGTACTCGGTCGGCAGCGCCCTCGGCGCCGCACTGCTGGCCACCGCGGCCGGATACGGCTTCGCCAAGTACCGGTTCCGGGGCAACGGCACGGCCTTCAACCTGGTCCTCGGCGCCATCATGATCCCGACCACGGCACTGGCGATCCCGACCTACCTGCTCTTCGCCAAGGTGGGACTGGTCAACACCCCCTGGGCGATCGTCCTGCCCTCGCTCGTCAGCCCGTTCGGCCTCTACCTGATGCGCATCTACGCCCAGGACGCCGTACCCGACAGCCTGTTGGAAGCCGCCCGGATCGACGGCGCCGGCGAGCTGCGGATCTTCGTCCGGATCGCCCTGCGGCTGCTGGCCCCGGGTCTGGTGACGGTCGTCCTCTTCACGCTCGTGGCGACCTGGAACAACTACTTCCTGCCGCTGATCATGCTCAACGACCCGAAGCTGTACCCCGTCACGGTCGGGCTCTCCTCCTGGGCGGCCCAGGCCCAGAACGGCGGGGCCGGCGCCAGCAGCGACATGCTCGCGCTCGTCGTGACCGGCTCGCTGATCTCGGTCATCCCCCTCGTCGTGGCCTTCCTGATGCTCCAGCGGTACTGGCAGAGCGGCCTGGCCGCCGGCGGTGTCAAGCAGTAAGCGCCGGCGACCACACCCCTGCTCCTTCTCCCATCCCCCCTCTTGGAGGTCCCTTCATGGCGGTCCTGCCCGCCCGTGTCCTGTTCGGCGCTGCCTACTACTACGAGTACACGCCGGCCTACGGCGGCACGCAGCCCGACGACCAGCTCAAGACCGACCTCGACCTGATGGCCGACGCGCACTTCACCGTGATCCGCGTCGGGGAGTCGGTCTGGTCGACCTGGGAGCCGGAGAACGGACGGTTCGACCTCGACTGGCTGCAACCCGTGCTCGACGGCGCCCACGAACGCGGCATCTCCGTGATCCTCGGCACGCCGACCTACGCCGTGCCGCCGTGGCTGGCCCGGCAGTACCCGGAGATCACCGGCGAGCGGCGCACGGGCGAGCGGATCGGCTGGGGCGCCCGCCAGGAGGTGGACATCACCCACCCGGCGTTCCGGTTCCACGCCGAGCGCGTGATCCGGAAGATCGCCGAACGGTACTACGACCACCCCGCGGTCATCGGCTGGCAGGTGGACAACGAACCGGGGCTGCACCTGCTGCACAACCGGGGCGTGTTCGAGCGGTTCGTCGACCACCTGCGCCACAAGTACCGGGACGTCGAGACCCTCAACCGCGAGTGGGGCCTGGTCTACTGGTCGCACCGCCTGTCCACCTGGGCCGACCTGTGGACCCCGGACGGCAACGAGCAGCCCCAGTACGACGTCGCCTGGCGGGAGTTCCAGGCCCGCCAGGTCACCGAGTTCATCGGCTGGCAGGCCGACATCGTGCGCGAGTACGCCCGGCCGGAGCAGTTCGTCACCACCTGCATCTCCTACACGCGAGGCGGCGTGGAGGACGACCAGTTGTCGGACCGCCTCGACATCGCGTCCGGCAACCCGTACTACGACATGCAGGACGGCCTGCTGCTCCCCGACCCCACGCCCGACGCGCACGAACAGATCTGGAAGACCACCGGAGTCTGGTCGATGTACCAGACCGCGGACTGGATGTTCTCCTCCCGCCAGGAGCCGTTCCTGGTCACCGAGACCAACGCGAACTCCATCGGCTTCCCCTGGGACAACCGCCCCGGATTCGACGGCCAGTGGCGCCAGGCCGCCTGGGCCCATGTGGCGCGCGGCGCCCGGATGATCGAGTACTGGCAGTGGCAGACCCTGCGCTTCGGCGCCGAGACCTACTGGGGCGGCGTCCTCCCGCACAGCGGCCGCCCGGGCCGGACGTACGCCGAGATCGCCAGGCTGGGCGCGGAGTTCGAGAAGGCGGGACCGCTTGTCGCGGGGCTGGAGCCGGACGCCGACATCACGATGGTCTACTCGACGCCGAGCAAGTGGCTGATGCAGAAGTACCCGCCCCTGGCGACCGCGGACGGCGCCCCGGACCCGGCCTCCTACCACCGTATCTTCGACCCGTTCTACCGGGGTGCCTTCGACGCCGGCCGTCAGGTCCGCATCGTGCACGTCCGGCAGCTCCACGACCCGGACGGCGACCGGGAGGGCATGGCACCCGCAGAGGCGGCCCGTCGTCACCCGGTCCTGGTGGTGCCCGCCCTGTACCTCGCCCACGACACCACCGTGGACTGGCTGGCCGCCTACGCCCACGCCGGCGGCCATCTCGTCCTCGGCCCGCGGACGGCCTACGCCGACCACGAGGCACGGGCCCGGCTGGAACCGGCCCCCGGCGGTCTCGCCGCCGCGGCGGGCGTGACGTACGACGAGTTCAGCAACCTGCCCGCCGGGATCACCGTCACCGCCACCCCCGACGGCCCGCTCGACCTCCCCGCGGACGCGACGGCCACGCACTGGGCGGACGGCCTGACCGTCCACGACGCCGAGGTACTCGCCCACTACGATCACCCCCACTTCGGCAGGTGGCCGGCGATCACCACCCGCCGCCACGGCGAGGGGCGCATCACCTGCGTCGGCACCGCCCCGGGGCGCGGTCTCGCCCGGGCCCTCGCCGACTGGCTGGCGCCCGCCGCGCGCAGCGGATGGCAGGACCTTCCGGCGTCCGTCACCGCCACCACGGGCACGGCCTCGGACGGCCGCACGGTGCACGTGATCCACAACTGGAGCTGGCAGCCCGCGCGGGTTACGGCTCCCGTCGAGCTGACCGATGTTCTCGACGGCGCTCCCGTCCCCGCGGGCACGGCGCTTGAGCTGGGCGCCTGGGACGTGAAGGTGCTCGTCGCCGCAAGTTCCGACGGAGCGAGGGTCTAGGACGAAGGCCCGTCGGTGTCACCCCGAGGACCACCCACCTCAAAGGAGAGGCTGTGCAGAGAAAGAGACTGAGACACCTGCTGGGAGCCGCCGTCGCGGCCGCGGCACTGCTGGCGATCCCCGCGTCCGGCGGTGCCCAGGCGTACGCCCCGACGGGCGGGACCATCTACCAGCTCGGCAGTGAGGCGTGCCTCAAGGGCCGGGGGAACTGCGCGGTCTACCCGAAGTCGGCGGAACTGCCGAACGGCCGGCTGGTCGCGTCGTTCGAGAAGTCGACGGTCCCGGCCTCGGGCAGCGCCGACGGGCAGACGCTTCCCGTCTACAAGAGCGACGACGACGGTACGACCTGGCAGTCGCTGTCCGAGGTGAAGGCACCGGCCTATCTGTCCAGCGACGCCAAGTACGCGAAGTACACCAGCAACTGGACCAACCCGTACCTGTACGTCCTGCCGCAGGACGTGGGCAACCTGAAGCAGGGCACCCTGCTGCTGGCGAGCGTCGTGTCGGGCGACGACTACTACTACAAGGAGCACAAGGCGGCCGACCCGACCTGGACGCCCACCAACGACGGCGACCGCAAGGACGTGGCGATCGCGCTCTACTCCAGCACGGACAACGGGGCCACCTGGAAGGTCGAGAACGTCGTCGCCACCGGCGGCTGGCAGGGCGGCAGCGCGGGCGCGGTCGGGCAGAACGTCTCCTCGGCGAACACCAACCACCAGGTGGACCCGGTCTGGGAGCCGTACCTGATGGTCTACAAGGGCAAGCTCGTCTGCTACTACTCCGACGAGAACGACTACACCGGCTTCGACGCGACCACCGGAGTCGCCACCCTCGACTCCGCCAACGACACCGCCACGGACTCACAGGGCCAGATCCTCGTGCACAGGACGTGGGACGGCCAGGCGGCGCAGTGGAGCGACCCGGTCGTCGACATCGCCGGGCTGACCCAGGACATGGGAAGCGGCAAGTCGGAGATCGGCGGTGGCCGGCCCGGCATGACGAACGTGGTCCGCACCACCGACGGCAAGTGGATGATCACCTACGAGTACTGGGGCGGCGGCGCCAACACCCGCTACCAGATCGCGAGCAACCCGCTGGAGTTCTTCAAGGGGTCCGCCACCGGAACCGGCGTCAACTCCCTGCCCGTCGACACCGGCTCCCACACCCTGGCGACCGGCGGCAGCCCGGTCCTCGTCCGGCTGCCCGGCGGCCGCCTGGTCTACAACGCGGCCGGCAGCGCGAGCGTCTGGGTCAACCAGACCGGACGCAGCGACGGCACCTGGAAGGAGTACCAGACCACCTCGAAGGCCGGCTACAGCCGCAACCTCCAGTACGTCGACGACACGGGCCGCCTCGTGATCCTCAACAACCAGGGGACCTCGACGATCGCGTACGCCGAGACGGACCTCGGCAACTCGGCCGGCACCTACTACCAGCTGTTCAACCGCAAGACCGACCAGGTCATAGGCACCGGGAACAAGACCAACGACGCCAACCTCGGCAACGGTGACGTGCCCGACGTCCGGCTGGAGGACGCGGGTTCGGCGGCCAACACCGACACCCAGTTCTGGCACGTGGTGACCGAGCCGGGCGGCGGAACCACGCTGCTCAACAAGTCGGGCGGCCGCGCGGCGGCGATCTGGACCGGCAGCGCGACGGCCGGGCAGAAGATCGGCCAGTGGGTCGACAACAGCTCCACCGGCAGCTGGAACCTCGTCAAGACCAGCGACGGCCTCTACAAGCTCCAGGCGGTCAAGAACACGAGCCTGTACCTGACCGGAGCAACCGCCGGCGGGCAGCTCACCCTGCAGACGGCGACCACGGACGGCTCCCAGGACTGGGAACTCGTCCGGTAGCCAGTAGCCGCCGCTGACGCGAAAGGACAGTCGGCACGAACCTCGTCACCGGTCCATCGGGGGATGGACGGACTCGGTGGCGAGGTTCGTGTCGATAGGGGGGTCCTTCATTCGCCGATGCCGGTCCGCGACCGAGTCATGCGGGGCGCGGCGGCCGGACCGGGGGACAACGCGTCGACCAGTCCCCACCTCAGTGCCGTTTCCACGTCTGTCGCGGCACCCGACAGGGCCAGGTACGCGGCTCGTTCGCGGCCGATGCGGGCAGGAAGGCTGACGGTGCCGCCGGCACCGGGGATCAGTCCCATCCCGATCTCGGGAAGCCGGAAGGTCGTACCGGCGGCGGCCGTGACCGATCCCGCGAAGGCGGCCAGCTCGATGCCCGCGCCGACGCAGGAGCCGTGCACATGGGCCGTCACCTTGGGGGCGCACCGCAGGAGCAGTGCGGCGGGGCTGCGGTGAACTCGTACGTGGTGCGCTTCGGCAGGGTCGCGCGACGTGCCGAACTCCGAGAGGTCACCGCCGCTGCAGAAGGCGGGCCCGTTGCCGTACAGGTCGACGCGGGTGACCGTCGGGTCCAGCACGGCGACCTCCAGTGCCTCGCACAGGGCGTCCCGGGTGGCGGCGTCGAAGGCGTTGCGCACCCATGGGCGGTCCAGGGTGAGTGTCATGCGTGCACCGTCGCGGCGCACCCGAACGGGCTCGGTGGCGGGGCGCGAGGCGCGGGGGCGGGCCGAGGCCAGCCAGGTGCGGAAGTCCCGGCCTGCCTGGAGCGTGGAGTAGGCGAGGGATTCGAGAACGAGACGGTCGGACCCGGAGAGCGCGCGGCCCATCCGGAGTACCTGGACGAGGCTCAGGCTGGCTGCCGGATGGCGGGCCACGGTGGTGTGCAGGAGCCGTGCGGTGGCGTACGGATCGGCACAGCTCACCCACGGGCGCGGGGGATCGGGGGCGGCCGTGAGCAGGACGTCGAACTCCTCGCTCGTCTCCCTTGGTCGGGCCGCGACGGCGACCCGCACGTGGTCCGTCCCGGCCGGTGACGGCGGGGCGCGGTCCAGGTCGACGCAAGTGAAAGGCGACTCCACGGTCGGGAAGTGTAATCTGGCGTCTCCTGAAGGAGAAGGGCGTTCACTTCATGGAGAAGGTAGTTCTCGATCAATGGGCGGCCGACGTCGAGCCCTTCCTCGGACCGCTGTTCGAGGTCGTGGACGACTTCACCCGGCTCACGGGCGTTCCGGTCGAGCTGCCCGACGTCCTGTTCCGCCGCGCCACGTCGGCCTCGTTCGAACGGCCCGGGAAGGTGTCCGCGGGCGGCTCCTGCCACCTCATGGCCGCCGAGGACGGCTGGGTGGCGATCAACCTGGCCCGGCCGGACGACGAAGCCTCCCTCCCAGCGCTGCTCGCGCTCCTCGACGCCGTGCCCGGCACCGATCTGCGAACGGCCGTACTGCGATCGTCGGCCACCCGGGCGGCCCGCGCCGCCCAGTCGCTCGGCATCCCGGCCGCGGTGCACGCGGAGGCCCTGGGCGGTCGTGGTCCGGTACACGCGGAACGCCTCGGTGCACGCGAGCCGCGCGACCTCGACGGGCTGCGAGTCGTCGACCTGTCCGCGCTGTGGGCCGGGCCGCTCTGTGCTCGGCAGCTGGGGCTGGCCGGAGCACGGGTCGTGAAGGTGGAGAGCACCGAACGCCCGGACGGGGCGCGCTTCGGGCAGCCCGCCTTCTACGAGTGGCTGCACGACGGCCACGAGAGCCTGGTGCTGGACTTCGCATCCGGTGCCCTGGCCGCCGCGGTCGCCGAGGCCGACGTGGTCATCGAGGCCTCCCGGCCGCGCGCCCTGCGGCGACTGGGCGTACACGCCGAGGAGTTCCTGGCCGCCCGCCCGGGCAGGGTGTGGGTCGGCATCACCGGGTACGGACGCGACGACGACCGTGTCGCCTTCGGCGACGACGCGGCCGTGGCCGGCGGCCTGACCGGCCTGGACGCGTACGGAGCCCCGGTGTTCCTCGGCGACGCGCTCGCCGATCCGGTCACCGGACTGTACGCCGCCCACGCGGCCGTGCGTTCCCTGGCGCGCGGCGGCGGCGAGCTGGTATGCGTGTCCATGGCCGGCTGCGCCAGTGCCCTCGCGGCGAGCCGGGCGGCGCGGTGCTGATCAGGGCGGTGGAGGTCGAGGGACACGGCCTGGTGGACGTACGGATCGGGGCCGACGGCCGGATCGCGGAGCTCGGCCCCCGCCTCACCGGACCGGCGGACGTGCACGGGCGCGGCGCGGCGCTGCTGCCCGGGCTGCACGACCATCACGTCCACCTCACCGCGCTGGCGGCGGCGACCGCCTCCGTAAGGGTCGGACCCCGCGACGTACGCGGACCCGCCGGACTCGCCGAGGCGCTGCGCCAGGGGCCACCAGGCGCATGGGTGCGGGCCGTCGGCTACCACGAGAGCGTGGCCGGAGAACTCGACCGGTGGACCCTGGACGCGATCGTGCCCGACCGGCCGGTACGGGTGCAGCACCGCAGCGGCGCCATGTGGTTCCTGAACAGCGCCGCACTGCGGTCGGCCGGCCTGGGCGACGGCGCGGACCGTGACGGTCGGCTGTGGCGGTCGGACGAGCGGCTGCGCCGCCTGGTTCCTCAGGTCCCGCTGGACCTGGCCGGGCTGGGACTCCGTGCGGCACGGTGCGGCGTCACGGGGTTCACCAACGCCGACCCGCGCCCGGCGCCCGGCCTTACGCGGACCCTTGCGGTACTGCCGCAGCGGGTGCTCGTCATGGGAGCGGACGCCACGGCACCGGTCAAGATCATGCTCGACGACCAGAGCCTGCCCACACCCACCGGCCTCGCGGACACCGTCGCCGGAGTGCGGCCCCGCCCGGTCGCCGTGCACTGCGTCACCCGGGTGCAGTTGCTGGTGACCTTGCTCGCCCTGGAGCAGGCCGGACCGGTCGAGGGCGACCGCATCGAGCACGGGGCGGTGATCCCGGACGAGGTCCTGCCGTGGCTGCGGCGGCTCGCCGTGACCGTGGTGACGCAGCCGCACTTCCCCGTCGAGCGAGGCATCGAGTACGCCACCGATGTCTCCCCGGACGACCGGCCCCACCTCTACCGCTGCCGCAGCCTGGCCGAGGCCGGCGTCCCGGCGGCGGCCGGAACCGACGCACCGTACGGCACCTCCGACCCGTGGGCGGTGATGCGGGCGGCCGTCGCACGCGAGGACGGGGAGGCCGTCACGGCCCGCGCGGCCCTGCGGCTCTTTCTCGGTGCTCCCGAACAGCCCGCCCGGCCACGGCGGTTGGCGGTCGGCAGCCCGGCCGACCTGTGCCTGCTCCATGTGCCGCTGCACGAGGCGCTGGACGTGCTGTCCGCCGATCTCGTCCGGGCCGCCTACGTCGGCGGCCGGGCGATCACTCCTTGACACGCGTTGCCTCAGACGCTGTAGCCGCCGTCCACGGCCAGGGCCTGCCCGGTGATGAACGCGGCCCGGTCCGAGGCGAGGAAGCAGACCGCTTCCGCGATGTCCTGACCGTGCCCGAACCGGCGCAGGGGAATGTTGCGCCGGGTGATCGCGAGGGCTTCCGCGTCGAGTTCGCCGGTGTCGATCAGCCGGGCGGCGATGCCGTCGTCGAGCATGCCGGGAGCCACGCAGTTGACCCGGACCCCGTACCGGCCCTCCTCGGCGGCGAGGGCGCGGGCGACGGCCTCCACCGCGCCCTTGGCCCCCGAGGACAGCCCGTCGCGGACCGGGAAGCGGCGGGTGGCGACGGTGGTGACGGCGACGACGCTGCCCCCGCTCGCCCTCAGCAGCGGCAGCGCCGGATGGACGAGGTTGAAGAACGCCACCGCGTCGGCCTCCAGTTGGGCACGGTACCGGGCGGGTGTGACCCGACTCAGATGGGTCATGGGTACGTGCGGCCCGGCGGCGTACACGAGAGTGTGCAGGCCTCCGGAGGTCTCGGCGGCCTCGGTGACGGCTCGGGCCGTCGCCGCCTCGTCGGTCAAGTCGAGCTGCAGGTACCGGACTTGCCGGTCATGCGTCTTTGCCTCGTCCACAAGGGCCGCCGCGGCCTCATGATTGCCCCGGTAGGTGAACGTGACATCGCTGCCGTGTTCCGCCAGTGTCCTTACGACCGCTGCGCCGATGCCGCCGGTGCCGCCCGCGACGAACGCGGTGCCGGGCCGGGCGGCGAAGTCCTCCACGGACATGGCTCACAACCCCAGTGACTTGGCGATGATGACCTTCATGACCTCACTCGTCCCCGCGTAGATCCGCGTGATGCGGGCGTCCGCGTACAGCCGGGCGATCGGATACTCCAGCATGTAGCCGTATCCGCCGAAGAGTTGAAGACATCGGTCCACGGCACGTGCCTGCATCTCGGTGCAGAACAGCTTGACCTTCGCCGCGTCCGCCCCGGAGAGCCGGCCGTCGACCAGGTCCAGGACGGCCCGGTCCAGCAGGGCCTGCGCCGCCTCGATCTCGGCCGCGACGGCGGCCAGTTCGAACTTGGTGTTCTGGAAGGCGGCGACCGGCGAGCCGAACACCCTGCGTTCCTTGACGTAGGCGACGGTCGTATCGAGCGCGGCCCGTGCCTGTGCCACCGAGCCGACCGCGACCGTCATCCGCTCCTGGGGAAGATTGTGGCCCAGGTACCCGAAGGCCGCGCCCTCCTCGCCGAGTCGGTTGGCCACCGGCACCCGCACGTCGTCGAAGGCCAGCTCGACCGTGTCCTGCACCTTGATGCCCATCTTGTCGAGGACTCGGCCGCGCCCGAACCCGGCCATCCCCTCCTCCACGACGAGCAGCGTGAGCCCCGCTCGCCGGTCGCCCGGATCGGTCGCCGTACGCGCCACCACGATCACCAGGTCGGCCAGCAGCCCGCCGGTGATGAAGGTCTTGGCACCGTTGAGGACGTAGGCGTCGCCGTCGCGCACGGCGGTCGTACGGATGCCTGCGAGATCGGAGCCCGTGCCCGGTTCGGTCATCGCGATCGCGGTGAGCAGTCGCCCGGACGCCAGACCGGGGAACCAGCGCTCCCGCTGCTCCTCGTTCGCGTAGGCCAGGAAGTAGGGGAGCACGACGTCCAGTTGGGTGCGGACGGTGCCCAGGGTGACCAGGGCGGCGGCCGCCTCCTCCTGGAGGACCACGTTGTAGCGGTAGTCGGGCTGTCCGCCCCCGCCGTACCGCTCCGGGACCGCCATGCCCAGCAGGCCCAGCGAGCCGAGCGTCGCGAAGAAGTCGCGCGGGATCCGCCCCGCCTTCTCCCACTCGCCGTAGTGCGGCACCACCTCCTTCGCCACGACCTCCCGTACCAGTCCCCGAAACGCCTCGTGGTCGTCGGTGAAGACATCCCGTCGCATGCCGACCGCCCCCGTCATTCCGCGAGTTCGACGAGGGTGGCGTTGGCCGTGCCGCCGCCCTCGCACATGGTCTGGAGGCCGTAGCGGATCCCGTGGGCGCGCATGTGATGGATCATGCGCGTCATCAGCACCGCCCCCGAAGCGCCCAGCGGATGGCCGAGGGCGATCGCGCCGCCGAGCGGGTTGAGGAGCTCCGGGTCCGCCCCGGTCTCGGCGAGCCAGGCCAGCGGGACGGGCGCGAAGGCCTCGTTCACCTCGAAGACCCCGACGTCCGACAGCGCCACCCCCGCTTTCCGCAGCACCTTCTCAGTCGCCGGGATGGGCCCGGTCAGCATCAGCACCGGGTCGGAGCCGACGACCGCGCCCGCCCGGTACCGCACGAGAGGGATCAGGCCCAGCTCACGGGCCCGCTCCGGCGTGGTGATCAGCAGCGCTGCCGCGCCGTCGGAGATCTGCGAGGCGTTCCCGGCGTGGATCACGCCGTCCTCCTGGAAGGAGGGCTTGAGCCTCGCCAGCGTCGCCACGCTGGTGCCTCGCCGGATGCCCTCGTCCGCCGCGACCCCGCTCACGGACACGATCTGCTCGTCGAAGGCCCCGCCGTCCTGCGCGGCCGCCGCCCGCTCGTGCGAGAGCGCGGCGTACCCGTCGAGCCGCTCCCGCGTGAAGCCCCACTTCTGCGCGATCCGCTCCGCGGAGATGCCCTGGTTGAAAGAGAAGTCCTCGTACCGGGCGAGGACTTGGGGACCGTACGGCATTCCCGACGCCCTCGCCGAACCCAGCGGCACCCGGCTCATCACCTCGACCCCGCCCGCCACCACCACGTCCTGCTGCCCCGACAGGACCGCCTGGACGGCGAAGTCCAGGGCCTGCTGGCTCGATCCGCAGGCCCGGTTGACCGTCGTCCCGGGGATGCTCTCGGGCCAGCCGGCGGCCAGCACCGCATAGCGGCCGATGTTGCTCGACTGGTCGCCGACCTGGGACACACAGCCCCAGATCACGTCGTCGACGACCGCCGGATCGACACCGGCCCGTTCGGCCAGCGCGTTCAGCACCACCCCGGACAGGTCGGCCGGGTGGACGCCGGCCAGGCCGCCGTTCCGTCTGCCGACGGCCGTACGGACCGCCGCCGCGATCACCGCTTCCCGCGTCATGTGTTGTTGTTCTCCGTTCGTCTCGGCACCGCCCAGCGGCCGGTGAACAGCGGTTCGCGCTTGTCGGCGAACGCGGTGAACGCCTCCCGGACGTCCGCGGTGGCGAAGTTGACCGCCTGCGCCCGCGCCTCGTTCGCCAGCGCGTCCCGCAGGCTGCGGTCGGCGCCCTCGTCGAGCAGCGCCTTGGTCTGCGCGAGCGCGACCGGCGCGCCGGCCGCCAGCCGTGCGGTCAGGTCGTCCACGAAGGCGTCCACCTTGTCGGCGGCCACGACCCAGGTCACCAGGTTCAGCGCCCGCGCCTCCTCGGCGTCGATCGTCTCCGCCAGCAGGGCGAGCCGCTTGGCCTGCTGGAGTCCGACGAGCTTCGGCAGCAGCCACGAGCCGCCGCAGTCGAGCGACAGGCCGCGGCGCGCGAAGATCTGCGAGAAACGTGCCTCGGGCGTGGCCACCACCAAGTCGCAGCCGAGCGCCAGGTTCCAGCCCGCGCCCACCGCCACACCCGTCACCTTGGCGATGGTGGGGAAGGGCAACTCGTACAGCAGCAGGGTCACTTCGGTGAGCGTCCGCATCCGGTGAAGGGGGTGCCGGTCGACCACCGGCCGCGAGATGTCGGCACCGGAACAGAACGCGCCGCCCGCCCCGGTGAGGACGAGCGCCCGTACGGTGGTGTCGTCGCCGGCCTTCCTCAGGGCCGTCGCCAGCGCCTCCCACAGCTCGGCGTCGATGGCGTTCCTGCGGTGGGGCCGGTTGAGGGTCAGCGTGCGCACCCCACCGGCGTCGCTCGTCAGCAGCACGCTCACCGCACCGCTCCCTGCGCGCGCAGCACGTCGATCTCCCGCTCCTCGAAGCCCAGTTCGGCCAGTACGGCATCCGTGTGCTCGCCCAGCGCGGGCACGGCGCCCATCGGCGGGTCGTACCCGGCGATGACGGGCGGTGGCAGCAGCGCGGGCACCGGACCCGACGGCGTGCCGATCTCCCGCCAGCGGTCGCGGGCGGCCAGCTGCTCGTGGGCCAGGACGTCCTTCGGCGTGTTGTAGCGGGCGTTGCCGATCCCGGCGGCGTCCGCGCGGTCCTGGACGTACGCCAGATCGTGCCGTGCACACCAGGCACCGATCGCGGCGTCCAGCGGCGCACGGTGCTCGACCCGGCCGGCGTTCGTGCGGAACCGCTCGTCGTCCGCCAGGTCCGGGCGGCCGATCAACTCCCTTGCCAGGCGCTGCCACTCGGCGTCATTGGTGGTGCCCAGGACGACGGTCTGCCGGTCGGCGGTGAGGTAGGCGCCGTAGGGCGCGACGGCGGGTGAGCTCATCCCGAGCGGCTGCTGCTCGATCCCCGAGTGCAGGGTGTACGTCAGCGGATACCCCATCAGCTCGGCCATGGTGTCGAACATGCTCACCGCCACGGCAGGCGCCGGACCGCCCCGGCCCCTGCCGTACAGGAGGGCCAGTACCGACAGCGCCGCGTACAGCCCGCTGCACACGTCCGCCACGGGCGGGCCCGGTTTCGCCGGTTCGCCGGGGCGTCCGGTCACCGAACAGGCTCCCGACTCCGCCTGGACCAGCATGTCGTAGGCCCGCTTGTGGGAGAGCGGGCCGCCAGGGCCGTACCCGTCGATCTCGACGGCGATCAGCGCGGGGTGCCGTACCTCCAGGTCGGCGGGGGACAGGCCGAGCTTCGCCGTGGTGCCCGGGGTGAGGTTGGAGACGAGCACGTCGGCGCGTTCCAGCAGCCGGTGCAGGACCGCCAGACCGCCCTCCGACTTCAGGTTGAGCGCTACCGACTCCTTGCCGCGGTTGGCCCACACGAAGTGCGCCGCCAGCCCGCCCACCACGTCGTCGTAGTGGCGGGCGAAGTCACCGCCCTTCGGGTTCTCCACCTTGATGACACGGGCGCCGAAGTCGCCGAGCGTGCGCGTGCACATGGGGGCCGAGACGGCCTGCTCCAGGGTCACGACCGTGACGCCGGTCAGCGGTCCGCCCATCTCAGTGCTCTCCGAGAAGGGCGCGCAGCTCGTGTTTGAGGACCTTCTGGCTCGCGTTGCGGGGGAGGCCGTCCACGAACCGGACCCGGCGGGGGACCTTGAAGTTGGCCATGTGCTCCCTGGCCCAGGCGATGACCTCGCGCTCGGTCGGGTCCGCCCCGGGCCTCGGCACGACGAACGCGCAGCCGACCTCGCCGAGCCGCTCGTCCGGGACACCGACCACCGCGACCTGCGCGATCGCCTCGCAGCCGAGCAGCAGCTTCTCGATCTCGGCGGGGTAGGCGTTGAAGCCGCCGACGATGAACATCTCCTTCTTGCGGTCGACCACGGCCAGGTTGCCGCCCGCGTCGAGACGGCCGATGTCACCGGTGTGCAGCCAGCCCTCGGGATCGATCGTCGCGGCGGTGGCCTCCGGGTCCTCCCAGTAGCCGCGGGTGACGTTGTAACCGCGTACCAGGATCTCCCCGTCCCCGCCCGCCCCGACGTCCTGTCCGGTGTCGTCGGCGATGCGGACCTCGACGTCCGGTACGGGCCTGCCGGTGGTGCGGGCCACCGTCTCCTCCGGGTCACCGACGCGGGTACTGGTCACCAGCGCGCTCGATTCGGTCAGCCCGTAGGCGCTCAGCACGATGTCGAAGGTCAGCTCCTTCTTCATGGCGCGGATCAGGGCCTCGGGGATCGTGGTGCCGCCCGTCATGGAGACCCGCAGCGACGACAGGTCGTACGACGGCCGGTCGGGGTGGTCGAGGAGGTCGTGGAAGATGGTGGGCGGGCCGAGGAGGATGCTGACCCGTTCGTCGGCGATGATCCGCAGGGCCCGTCCCGCGTCGAAGACAGCCATCGGGATCACCGTCACGCCGTGCATCAGGGAGGCGAGCCAGCCCGCCTTGTAGCCGAAGCAGTGGAAGAACGGCGGGATGACCAGGAAGGTGTCGGACGCGTCGAAGGTGTACTCCGTGGACATCCAGCCGTACGCCCGCAGGGACTGCCCGTGGGTGAGGGTCACGCCCTTGGGGTGGCCGGTGGTGCCGGAGGTGAACATCACGTCGGACAGGTCGTCCGGGGCGATCCGGTCGATGGCGGCGTGCGCGGCCGAGGGCGCGGTCGCGGCTCCCGCGTCGAGGAAGTCCTGCCAGCCCAGGGTGGCGTCCGCCGGCGGCCCGAGGAGCGATACGGCGGTGGCCAGGGCGGGCAGCTCGGGATCGGCCCGCCGCAGGTCGGCGATGTAGTCGGTGCCGAGGAAGGAGGCGGCCGCGAAGAGCGCCCTGGCACCGGACTTGCGCAGGATGTAGGAGATCTCCTGCGCCTTGAAACGGGTGTTCAGGGGGACGACCACACCTCCCGCGCCCTGGATGCCGACGGCCGCGACGATCCACTCCGCGCAGTTCGGTGCGCACAGGCCCACCCGGTCCCCGGGTCCGATGCCGAGTGCGAGCGCCGCGCGCACCGCCTGGACCATCCGCTCCGCCAGCTCCCGGAAGGTCAGGCGCACCGCGCCGTCGACGAGGGCCGGGGCGTCGCCGAACCGCCGCGCGGCGACCCTGATCACGTTCGGGATGCTGCGGAACTCCTGGTCGTGTCGCATCGGCGGGCTCCGTTCAGGCGCGGTCGTCGGCCGGCAGGCGCAACAACCGCTTGGCGATGATGTTGCGCTGGATCTGGGACGTCCCGCCGTAGACGGACGCGGCCCGGGAGTAGAGGTAGTCGGCGAAGACCTCGCCGCCCTCCGTGTGCAGTTCGTCCGGGAACACCAACAGGGCTGTCTCGTACAGCCGTTGCTCGGCGCGGGTCATGAGCAGCTTGTCGACGGACGACTCCGGTCCGGCGACCTGACCGGCGAGCCGCTGCGCCGTCCGGCGCCGGGCATGGGCGACGAGAACCTGGTAGTCGACGACGCACCGGCCGATCTGAGCGAGGAGGCCGTCCGGCAGGCTGTCGCTCCGCTCGTGCGCGGTGCGGCGCAGGCGGTCGACGAGCAGCCCGTACTTCGACAGATGCCCGGTGTCGAGCGCGTTGCGTTCGTACGACACCGTCGTCATCGCCAACGGCCAGCCGTCGCCCTCCGCGCCGACCCGCTCGGACTCCTCGATGCGGACGTCGTCCAGGAACAGCTCGCAGAACTCCTCGTCGCCGCTCGCCGCGCGCAGCGGACGTACGGTCACGCCGGCCCGGTCCAGGGGCAGGACGAACGCCGAGAACGAGGCGTGCGCGGGCGCGGTGCGGTCGGTGCGGGCCAGGAGCAGGCAGAGGCCGGAGTACTGGGCGTAACTCGTCCACAGCTTCTGTCCGTTGACGAGGTAGTCGCCGTCGGGCCGCCGCTGCGCGCGGGTGCTCATGCCGGCCAGGTCGGATCCCGCTCCCGGCTCACTGAAGCCCTGGCACCAGACGTCGTCGCCGGCGAGCATGCGCGGCAGCAGCCGGCGGCGCTGCTCCTCGCTGCCGAACTCCATGAGGGCGTGGGCGAGATAGCCGATCCGGGGCACCCCGGGGGCGCCGCGTGCCCCCAACTCGTCGCTGACGGCGACCTGGTGGAGCGGGGTGAGGCCACGACCGCCGTACTCCTCCGGCACGTCGAGGCCGACCCAGCCGCCGGAGTGCAGGATGCGGTGCCAGCGGTGCAGGAACGCGGGGACCGGCTCGTCCGGCCGCCGCTCGGGCAGCGGGTGGTCGGCCAGCCAGGCGCGGAAGTCCCGCCGCAGCCGCTCCAGGTCCGCCGGGTCGCCGAAGTCGAGGGGGCCGTCGGTCATCGGGTCGCCTCCGGTGCGGCCAGGGCGGGCAGCAGGTCGGCCGTGGTCGCCAGCACGGTGGCGCCCACGAGAACCCTGCGGAGGTACAGATGGGCCGGGTGCTCCCAGGTCTGGGCGATGCCGCCGAACACCTGCATCCCGGCGTACACCGCCTCGACGGCCGAGGCGTTGACCTCCGCCTTGGCCGCGCGGGCCGCCGCGAGCGCCCGGTCCGGCGGCTCGTGGTCCAGGCACCAGGCGGCGTACCGGGTGGCGCTGGCGCAGGCCTCGACCAGGACGGTCGCGTCGGCGAGCAGATGCTGGACGGCCTGGAAGGAGCCGATACGGCGGCCGTACTGCACGCGGTCGCGGGCGTACTCCACGCTCTGCTCGACGAACGAGCGTGCCGCGCCGACGAGTTCGCTCGCGACGACCACCAGCGCGTACCCCTGCCAGCGCTGCCGGTCCTGCGCTGCGAGCCGGCCGAGAGGCTCGCCCACGGCGTAGGCCTGCCGCGCACTACGCAGCAGGTCGGCCGTCGGTGTTGGCGAACCGAGTTCGGCGCGGGTCACGGTCCCTTCGGCGTCGGCACACAGCGCTGCTTCGGCTCCGTCGCAGTCCCAGGCGCGGAGATCGGCCGCTTGTGGACCGGGGAGACGAAGGTCGGGGGCGAGGGCGACAGTGAGCCGCGGGCCGTCCTCGTCCGCACCGAGGAGCCGCAGCAGCTCCGGAGCCAGCAGAACGGTGCCGAGCAGCGAGGTGGTCAGCGGCAGGCGGCCGTGCTCCTCGGCGAGCAGGGCGCACTCCTGGGCGGTGGCGGCGGGCGGGGTGGTGCGGCGGAGTTCGGCGAGTCCCAGTCCGTCCAGCGCCTGCTGCGCCGCCGCGCGGGACTTGGGCGTGATGTCGTCGGCCGATGCGACGGCGTGCCGGGTCGCGAAGGCGCGGACCATGTCGCGGACCAGCGTGAACTCCTCGGACTCCACGTTCAGTCCTCCTCGCGTCCGGCCGGGCGGGGGCGGGCGCGGGAGGCGAGGTCGTCGATGATGCGGATGTGGTCCGGGCTGGTCATCGTGGACCGCTCCGCGAGGAGCGCCGCCTCCATGCCGCCGCGCGAGACCTGCTCGACCACCGCGGCCAGCGCCGCCTTCGTCGCGCGCAGCGCCTCCGCGGGCTGCGCGGCGAGCCGGTGCGCCAGCGCGAGGGCCTCCGGCATCAGGTCGGCGGCGGGCACGACCCGGTTGGCGAGCCCGAGTCCGACCGCGGTGGCGGCCGGGATGCGGTCCCCGGTGAACAGGTACTCCTTCACCCGGAGCAGGCTCGTCAGCAGCGGCCACAGGGTGACCCCGCCGTCCCCCGCCACCAGACCGACCGAGACGTGCGGGTCGGCGAGGTAGGCGTCCTCGGCCATCAGGACGAGGTCGCAGCCGAGGGCCAGTGAGCAACCCAGCCCCACCGCCGGGCCGTTGACGGCCCCGACGACGGGCAGCGGGAAGCGGATCAGCTCCGTCTGGATGGTCCGGTCGAGCCGGATCGACCGTTCGCGCAGCTCGGGGTCGTCATGGTGGCGGCGCAGATGGTCGAAGTCGCCGCCCGCGCTGAACGCCCGGCCCGCGCCGGTGAGGACGACGGCCCGCGCCTTGGTGTCGTCGGCGAGCTCGCGCCACACCTCGGACAGCCTGCGGTGGAGCTCCTCGGACACGCCGTTGAGGCGTTCCGGACGGTTCAGGGTGACGATGCGGACGTCGCCGTCGGCGGTCACGGTCAGTACGGGACTCACCTCGCTCATGCCAGCGATGCTATTAAAGGTCAGGCCGTAACTGTCAATGGTGTTGCGCGAAAATGAGAATGAGATTCTCGCATGCTGTGGTCACACCCCTGACCGGTGCGGTGTGCGTCAGCTTTCGGGGTAGGTCAACTTTCGGGGTCGGTCAGCTCCACGTGCTCGCGCACGTCCACCTCCGCCGCCGCTCGGGCGAAACCGCACACGTGCCGGGACATCCGCCGCATCGCCGCGGCCTCGTCGCCGGCCCGGATCGCGTCGGTGATCCGGGCGTGCGCCCGCGCGGTGACCTCACGGATGTCGGCCGCCGTGAACCGCTCCAGGTCGGTGGCCGCGTGGATCGACTGGGAGAGCGCGCTCATGAACCCGATGAGCAGCTCGTTGTCGCCCGCCCGCGCCACCGCGTTGTGCCAGCGCACGTTCGCCCGCAGGAACCGCTGGGCGTCGTCACCGGCCTCCGTCAACTCCGCGTTCGCGGAGTCCAGTTCGGCCAGGTCCTGCTCGGTGCGCCGCCGCGCGGCCAGCGCGGCGCACGTCGGCTCGATCGCCTCCCGGGTCTCGTGCAGCGCCTCCAGCCGGATCTGCTGGCCGCGGATCACCAACCGCACGGTGTTCGCCAGGGACTCGCGCCCCGGCCGGTGCACGAACGCCCCGCCACCGCGCCCCGGCCTGATCTCAACCAGCCGCTCGACCTCCAGGATCCGCAGCGCCTCGCGTACGGTGGCCCGGCTCAGCCCGGTCTGCTCGACCAGCTGGCGCTCCGGGGGCAGTGCCGTACCCTCGCCGATCTCCCCGGACAGGATCCGCTCGCGGACCTCCGCGGCCAGCACGTCCGACGCCTTCGGCACGGTCAGCGTGTCGAAGCGCGGGGTGCGGGGGGAGGGCTCGGCGCTGGGCACGGGTTCAGGCCTCTCGTCGTACATCCGTTTCGGCTGAACCATTCAACACACGGACGTCCGGGGCTGTCACATGACCGTCCCCCCGTCGACCGGCAGTACCTGCCCCGTGATGAAGGAGGCCGCGTCGGAGGCGAGGAAGACGAACGCCCCCGCGACCTCCTCGGGCTCCGCCCAGCGTCCGAGCGGGATCCGGGCGAGCATCTGGGCGGCGAACTTCTCGTTCGTCCGGATGGTCTCCGTCATCGGCGTCGCGGCCAGGGGCGCGAGGGCGTTCACCAGGATGCGCCTGCGGGCCAGTTCGCGGGCCAGGGACTTGGTGAGGCCGATGATGCCGGCCTTGGCGGCGGAGTAGTTGACCTGCCCGAGCGTGCCGACGATCCCGGCCGACGAGGTGACGTTGATGATGCGGCCGCGTCCGTCGTCGGGCAGGAAGGGCAGCGCGGCCTGCGCACAGTGGAAGCTGCCGAGGACGTGGATGTCGAGGAGCCGCCGGAAGGCGTCCTCCTCCAGGTTCGCGAACATGGCTGGCGCGGTGATCCCCGCGTTGTTGACGAGGATGTGCAGGGTGCCGTCGGCGAGCGCGGCCGCCCGGGACACCGCCGCGTCGGCGCTCGCGCGGTCGGTCACGTCGAGGGCGGCACTGTCCGCGGTCAGTCCGGCCGCGGAGATCTTCCCGGCGACGGCCGCCGCGGCCGCCTCGTCGACGTCGGTCACGAGCACCGCGGCCCCGGCCCGGGCGAGCGCCTCGGCGACCGCCGAGCCGATACCGCCCGCGGCACCGGTCACCAGCGCCGAGCGCCCCGTGAGGTCGAACAGATCCGTTCGGTCGGTCATCTCCAACTCCTCAGTAGCTCCTGGGCAGTCCCAGCGTGTGCGACCCCAGATAGTTCAGGACCATCTCCTGGCTGACGGGCGCGATCCGCATCAGCCGTGCCTCGCGGAAGTAGCGGGCGACCGGGTACTCCTCGGAGTAGCCCATGCCGCCGTGCGTCTGCAGCGCCCGGTCCGCGGCGGTGAACCCGGCGTCCGCGCACAGGTACTTGGCGGTGTTCGCCTCACGTGCGCACGGCCGGCCCTGGTCGTAGAGCCAGGTCGCCTTGCGCAGCACCAGCTCGGCCGCGTCGAGCCGGGCGAGGGAGTCGGCGAGCGGGAACTGGATGCCCTGGTTCATGCCGATCGGCCTGCCGAAGACCTCCCGCTCCCTGCCGTACCGCACCGCCTGGTCCAGGGCCACCCGGCCGATGCCGAGCGCCTCGGCGGCGATCAGCATCCGCTCGGGGTTCAGGCCGTCGAGGAGGTAGCGGAAGCCCTGGCCCTCCTCGCCGACCCGGTCCTCGACCGGGATGCGCAGCTCGTCGATGAACAGCTCGTTCGACGTGACGGCGTTGCGGCCCATCTTCGGGATGGGGCGGATGTCGACCCGCTCGCGGTCGAGGTCGGTGAGGAACAGCGTCATGCCGTCCGTGCGCTTCTCGACCTCGTCGGCCTTCGACGTACGGGTCAGCAGCAGGATCTTCTCGGACTCCATCGCCTTGGAGATCCACACCTTGCGGCCGCTGACGACGTAGTGGTCGCCGTCGCGTCGGGCGTACGTCGTGATGCGCGTCGTGTCCAGGCCCGCGCCCGGTTCCGTCACGCCGAAGCAGACGTGCAGGCCGCCGTCCGCGATCCGCGGCAGGGTGCGCCGCTTGAGCTCCTCGGAGCCGTGTACGACCACGGGGTGCATGCCGAAGATCGACATGTGGATGGCGCTGGCCGCGTTCATCCCGCCGCAGCGGGCGACCTGTTCGAGCAGCAGCGTCGCCTCGGTGATGCCGAGGCCGTGGCCGCCGTACGCCTCCGGGATCGTGATGCCCAGCCAGCCGCCGCCCGCGACGACGTCGTAGAACTCCTCGGGGAAGGCGTGGTCGCGGTCCTTCTCCATCCAGTACCGGTCGTCGAAGTCGCGCAGGAGACCGGACACGGCCTTGCGGATCGTCTCCTGGTCCTCGGTCAGCTCAAAGTCCACGGCGGGGAACCCCTCTGCCGGCGGCTGATAGTGAAACATATCAAAGGTCAGACCAAAAGGGTCCGTCAAGAGGGCGAGGCTTCAAGGTCCGGCTCTGCCTGGGAAGTTGGGGGAGGGGGACGGGGCCTGGATGGGGGTGAAGGCCACGGGGTTGATCCGAGGGGGGCGAAAGGGCGTCGCCCGCGGGACGGCGAAGGGTCCTGCGGCACAGGGAAGGGGCCTGTGGGGCGGCGAGGTTCCGCGGTACGGCGTGAAGGGTCTCACGGTACGGCGTGAAGGGTCTCGCGGGACGGCGAAAGGCCTCCGCGGAAAATCCCGCGGAGGCCCTGGACCGGTCAGGTCACGCCTGGGAGCGGGCGGCCTTCGTGGTGGTGGTCGCCTTCTTCGCCGGCGCGGCCTTCTTCGCGGCGGCGGCCCGCTTCTGCGGCGTCGCCGTGGTCTTCTTCGCCGGGGCCGCCTTGCGTGCCGTCGCCGTGGTCGCCTTCGTTGCAGTCGCCTTCGTCGCGGGGGCGTCCTCGGCCGGTGCCGTCGTGGCCGGTGTGGTCGTGGCCGGGTCCTCTGCCGTGCCGGGCCCCCTGAGTCCGCCCAGGCAGAACGCCCACACCTCCTCGGCGGTGATGGGGGAGGGGTGCGCCCCGACCGGTGCCGCGGGGGCCTGGGCCGTGAACATCGCCGTCTGCATGATCAGGGACGCGGTGCGCCGCGGCTTCGCGGTCACGGCCTGACCGGCCGCGACGGCCTCCTCCACCAGCTCCGTGAAGTAGGCGAGCAGCGGCAGGTGGGCGGTGGCCACCTGGTCCGGGTGGGTGACCAGCAGCTGGATCGCGAAGTCGGTGAAGAGCGGGGACTGCTGGCCCTTGCGTGGCGTGGAGGAGCCGTACAGGAGGTCGACCGCGATCTTCAGCCGCTCCAGCGGGTCCCGCCCCGCGGCGGCCTTCTCCCGGATCTCGGCGGCCGAGGTGGAGAGCGCGTCCTCGAAGAGGGCGAGCAGCAGCTCGTGCTTGCCGTCGAAGTGCTGGTAGAAGCTGCGCAACGACTGCCGGGAGCGCTCCACGACCTCCTGCACGGTGAAGTCGGTGGTGCCCTTGTCGGCGATCAGCTCCTGGGCGGCGTCGAGGAACCGCTGGACGCGCTGCTCGGCGCGCAGCTTCGCGGCCCGGGTGGAGCGCTCGACGGCGCGCTGCCGCCAGGCGGGCTCGGGGGTCTCGACCGGTTCTGCGGGGACGGCACTCATGAGTAGAACGGTACTCCACGCATGTGAAAAGCAGGGGCACTCCCCCTACCGAATCGCCCTCTGTAAGAAACAAGAGCATTACTTTCGCGTAGCAAGAATGCTATTCTCGCCCGACGCGGGCTCGCGCCCGGCGTGCGGCCACCGGTACGGACAGGGCGGAGGCGGGCGTGGAGTTCGAACTCGACGAGGACCAACAGCTGCTGCGGCGCACGGTGCGCGAGACGGTCGCCAAGGTCCGCGGCCGACCCGAGGACCAGCAGTGGAGCACCTACCGGCGGCTCGGCTGGCTGGAGGCGCCCCCGCTCGAACTCGCCCTCATCCTGGAGGAGTTGGGCTACGCCGCCGACCCGACCCCGTTCCTGGCCACGGCCACCTGGTTCGCCCCGCTGACCGGCCGCCTCCCCGAAGGCAGCGGCACGGCGGTCTTCGACGGCACCGGGCGGTACGTCCTGGACGCCGACCGCGCCGACGAGGTCGCCCTGCTCACGCCGGACGGGGTGGTCGTCGTACCAGGAGCCGAACTGGCGGTGCGGCGGATCCCCGTGCTCGACCCGAACCTGCACCTGGCCCAGGTCGAGGCCGTCGAGGCCGGTGCCCTCGCCGAGGGTGTGCCCGACCTGGCGTTGACCGGTCTCGCCGCCACCGCGGTCGGCGCCTGCCGCCGGATCCTCGACCTGACCCTGGACCACGTGAAGCGGCGGGTGCAGTTCGGCCGCCCGCTCGGCTCCTTCCAGGCCGTCAAGCACAAGGCCGCCGACATGCACGTGGCGATCGAGCGCGCCCGAGCCCTCACCCACTTCTCCGCCCTGACCATCGCCGAGGACGACCCCCGGCGCACCCGGGCCGCCCACATGGCCAAGGCCGCGGCCGGGGAGTGCCAGCGCCTGGTCTTCCGGCACGGGCTGCAGCTCTTCGGAGCCATGGGCTTCACGTGGGAGAACGAACTCCAGTACCACCTGAAGCGGGCCCAGGCCTGCGACCTGCTCCTCGGCACCGCGTCCGCGCACAGGAAGGCTCTGCTGGCCTCATGAGACTCGCCGACGATCCCGAAGTGGCCGACTTCCGCGCCGAGTTCTCCGCCTTCCTGGACGCCAACCTGCCCGCCGAGGGCGAGGCGCGGGACCGCTCCCGCTCCAGCGCCCACGTGCCCGACTGGGCGCGCCGCTGGCAGCGCACCCTGTTCGACGCGGGCTGGCTGCTGCCAGGCCAGCGACCGGAGTTCGGGGGACGCGGGGCCACTCTGCCGCAACAGCTGGCGTATCTGGAGGAGTTGGCCCGCCGCCGGATCTACCACAGCTTCAACCCGCAGGGCCTCGGCATCATCGCCGCATCCCTGATCACCTTCGGCACCGAGGAGCAGAAGCGCCGCTGGGCCGTGCCGATCCTGCGCGCCGAGATCACCGCCGCGCTCGGCATGAGCGAGCCCGAGGCCGGCTCCGACCTTGCTTCCCTGCGCACCCGGGCGGTGCTGGACGGCGACACCTTCACCGTCAACGGCCAGAAGATCTGGACCTCCGGCGCCCACGACGCCGACGTCCTGCTCACCTTCGTCCGCACGGACCCCGACGCCCCCAAGCACAAGGGCATCAGCGCCCTGCTGATCCCCACGGCCACCGAGGGCGTCGTACGGCGTCCCTTCGGCTCGATCGCCGCCGCGGACGACCTCGACTTCAACGAGGTGTTCTTCACGGACGTCCGGGTGGCCCGCGAGAACCTCGTCGGGCCGCTGAACGAGGGCTGGCGGGTGGCCAACGGCTCCCTGGGGCACGAACGCACCCTGCTGTGGCTGTCGTTCGCCGAACGCCTGGAGGACCTGGTGCAGGACGCCGCCGACGTCGGCGCGGGCCAGGAGTGGTACGCCACCCTCCTCATGGACCTCCAGGCGCTGCGGCTGCTCGGCTACCGGCAACTCGGCCCGGACCGGGACCCCGCCGAGCTGTCCGTGCTCAAGCTGCTCGGCTCCGAGGCCGTCCAGTCCGCCTCCCTGCACGCCCTGGAGGCCCACGGCGCCGACGGACTGCCGCATCCCGCCGGTACCGGGCCGTACCACCACATGAACAACGAGGCGTTCATCTCCAGCTGGTTCGAGCGGTACGCGCGCAGTTTCGCCGGCACCATCGCGGGCGGCACCAGCGAGATCCAGCGCAACATCGTCGCCGAGCGCATCCTCGGCCTGCCGCGATAGAGGACACCCGCCATGGACCAGATCCTGTACGACGCCGAGGACGGCATCGCGACGATCACCCTCAACCGGCCCGAGGCCGCCAACGCCCAGACCATGGCCCTCCTCGACGACCTCGACGCCGCCTGGACCCGCGCGGCCCGGGACGAGACGGTGCGGGTGGTCGTGCTCAAGGCGAACGGCCGGCACTTCTCCGCCGGTCACGACCTCAAGGACCGCTGGCCCGGGCCCGGCGAGATCACCCTGGAGTGGATCTACGACGCCGAGACCCGCCGGTACCTCGAATACTCGCTGAAGTGGCGCAACATCCCGAAGCCCACCATCGCGGCCGTCCAGGGCAAGTGCATCGCCGCCGGGCTGATGCTGTGCTGGCCGTGCGACCTGATCGTGGCCGCCGAGAACGCGGAGTTCTCCGACCCGGTCGTCCACATGGGCATCGGCGGGGTCGAGTACCACGGCCACACCTGGGAGCTGGGGCCCCGCAAGGCCAAGGAGATCCTCTTCACCGGCCGGGCGCTGACCGCGCAGGAGGCCGAACAGGTCGGCATGGTCAACAAGGTCGTCCCGCTGGCCGAACTCGGCTCCGCGACCGACGAGTTGGCGAAGCGGATCGCGCAGATGCCGCCCTTCGGCCTGCGACAGGCCAAGCGCGCGGTGAACCAGACCCTCGACGTACAGGGCTTCTACGCCGCCCTCCAGTCCGTCTTCGACATCCACCAGACCGGGCACGGCAACGCCCTCAGCGTGGGCGGCTACCCGATCCTGACCCGGCTGGACGAGATGAAGGATCGCCTCAAGCAGGGCTGAGGTCCGCGGTGAACAGGGGGAGGTCCGCCGTCGTGCGGATGCCGGGGGCGGCCGTGCACACGGCGGGTACGGCGTTGACCGCGCGGTGTGCGGTGTAGCCGGGGGACACGGCGGCCAGCCGGTCCAGCGGTACCGGGAACCGCATGTCGACGTCCAGGGGCGTGTCGCCATCGACCTTCAGGTGCCAGCCGGTGGGACGGAGGTCCCACGCCTCGTCGAGGTCCGTGGTGCAGTACCAGGTCGCGTTGAACTCCAGCAGCGTACGTCCGGCGTGGCGACCGGAGAGCGTGATGCGCTGCGCGGCCACCGTCCCCGCTTGCAGGGCTCCGGCGGCGATGGCGGTCGTGCGGGCGGCGGTGGCGATCCGGCCCCGGGCCTCGACGGATTCGAGGGGCAGGCCCAGGGCGTCGGCGACCATCCGCAGGGACGGGCCGAAACCCGACCGGACGTGTGCCAGGCGGCCTTCGTCGAACGCACCGGCCGGTGCCTCGCCGAAGCCCATCACGTCGAAGAGCAGTCCCGGTGAGTTCCGCCGGGACAGATCGGCGTACTCGTGGATGGTCAGCTTCTCAAGATGCCGCTGCACGGAGGCCAGGACGAGCGGTACCGCCTCGGTGATGAAGCCCGGACTGCTGCCGGTGGCGTGCAGAGATGTGCCGCCCCGCCGGCAGGCCTCCTCGACTCTGTTCCGCAGGGCGGGATCCAGGCCGGCCGGGTGGTGGAATCCGCCCGCCGTGGTCACCACGTTCGCGCCGGACGCCAGCAGGGCGCACAGTTCGTCGTGGTCGGTCGCCCGGGGCATGTAGAGCACGCAGTCGGCACGCAGCCGGAGTATCTCGTCGGGGTCGGCGGTGGTGACGACTCCCGTCGGGCCGGTCCCGCAGAGTTCGCCGGCGTCGCGCCCGGCCTTGGCCGGACCGCTGACGAACACACCGGCCAGCGTCATACGAGGATGGTCGAGAACGGCACGCAGCGAGCGCGTACCGATGTTTCCGGTGGCCCACTGGACGACCCGGAGGGGCCGGTCCGGGCGCGGGGGACGCTGCGTGCTCACCCTTCCCCGGCCATTCCCGCGTCGTCCATGCCCGCATTGTCCATGCCCGCGTCGTCCATGCCCGCATCGGGCTCCACACCGAAGGTGTTGTAGGCCATGGCCTGCAGGCGGTACGCGCCGACGACGAACACGAACTCCATCAGCTGCCGCTCGTCCAGTTCCTTCGCCAGTTCCGCGTAGAGCCCGTCGGAGAGCGACGAGGTGGTGTCGAGCTCGTCCACCGCCCTGTTCACCAGGGTGTCCGCGCCCCGGCGCACCTCTTCCACCTCCTCGTCCGTGACGCCGGCCTCCCGGGCCAGCAGGACGTGATGGGCCCATTCGTACCGGCAGTGGTTGCGCCAGGCGACCCGGAGGACCGTCAGCTCGCGCATCCTGTCCGGCAGCGTGCCGCGGTAGACCAGTTGGGTGCTGAAGGTGAGGAACGCCCTGGCCAGGCGGGGATGGTTCAGCAGGAGGCCGAGGGCGTTGGAGGGCGGGACGGTGCGGCCGCCCGTGAGCGGGCGCAGGGCCTCGGCGTCCCATTCCTCGTACGGTATCGGCGACAGTCTCGTCATGTGTTGCGGCCCCCGTTCACGCCGATGATCTGGCCCGTGATGTAGCCGGCCTCCTCGCTCACCAGAAAGGAGCAGGTCGCGGCGATGTCCTCGGGCCGGCCGACCCGGCGTACGGGGGTGCGCGCGATGTGTTCCTCGATGGTGCCGCCGAGTCGCTGGTTGCGCTCGGCCGTGCGCAGCATCGGGGTGTCGATGAAGCCGGGCGGGATCGCGTTGACGGTGATACCGCGCGGTCCCAGCTCCAGCGCCAGGGACTTGGTGAGTCCGTTCACCGCGGATTTGGCGGCGACGTAGTGCGCCATGAACGGCTGCCCGGAGTGCGCGCTGGACGAGGAGATGTTCACGATCCGGCCCCAGCGGCCTTCCCACATGTCCGGCAGTGCCGACTGCACGCAGTGGAACACCCCGTTGAGGTTGACGTCCACGACGCGCTGCCAGTCGGCGAAGGAGAGCTGGGCGAAGCGGGTGAAGCCGTCCCGGCCGGCCGCGTTGACCAGCACGGAGACCGGGCCGAGACGCTCGCGCACCGCGTCCATCGCCTTGTCGACCTGGGCCCGGTCGGTGACGTCGACGGTGAACGCGCAGTCGTCGGTGCCGGGGGTGAGGTCGAGGACGGCGACCTTCAGTCCGTCGGCGGTCAGTCGGCGGACGATGGCCTGACCGATGCCGGAGGCGCCGCCGGTGACGACCGCCGTGCGGGCCACGTCCGCTGTCCCGCTCATGCGAACGCCTCGTCGCCGACGACCGTGGTCCGGTGCAGCAGCCGCTCGGAGCTCTCGTCGTAGGGCAGCGCCCGGTGCAGGATCCCGGTGTTGTCCCACACGACCAGGTCGCCGACCTCCCAGTCGTGGGTGTAGCGGAACCGGTCCTGGGTGGTCCAGTCGAGCAGGTCGTCGAGGAGGGCGCGGCTCTCCTCGGGGTCCATGCCGACTACGTGGTCGGCGGTGGCACCGGCGACGAGGGAGCGGCGGCCGTCCCGGCGCCGCCACACCAGGGACATCTCGTGAGCCGGCTGGGTGCGCCAGCCGGCCAGCTCCTCCGGGGTGGGGTCCGGGGTCACCAGCCGCTGCGCCGCCTCGAAGGTGTGCACCACCCGCAGGCTCTCGTAGCGCTCGCGGTCCTTGACCGGCAGGTTCTCGTACGCGGCGTAGGTGCTGGCGAAGTCCGTGCCGCCGCCGACCGTGGCCACGTGCCGGGCGGTGAGCGTGGTCGCCTTGACGGGCACGTCGTCGCTGGTGCCGTCGAGGTGCCAGAAGAAGGCCCCCTTCAGGTACTTGGCGCTCGCGCTCTTCGCCGGATTGATCGAGATGGGGAAGATCTCCTGGCCGCGCAGCGCGACCACCTCGCCGAGCCTGCGGCTGAACGCCAGCTGCTGCCCGTCGTCGAGGTGCAGCCCGCGCACGACGAGCACGCCCCGCCATTTGAGCGCCTCGACGCAGCGATGAACGAAGGTGTCGTCGAGCGGGTCCGTGACGCCCGTGAACTCCACGCCGAGCGACGGGCTCACGGCCTTCGAGTCGATCATGGAAACTCCCCTTTCGTTGGTGAGAACCTTATTCTCCTGGCGGTTGCAGCGGGAAGTGCAAGAGCATCAGATTCTCGTGTTCGAATCCTTGATTCGCTGAAAATGAGAATGTAGTTTCCAGACCAACCGAGCATGGAGGCTGCGATGCGGTTGAAGAACAAGGTGGTGATCGTCACCGGGGCCGGCCAGGGCATCGGTGAGGGATACGCCCGGGCGCTGGCCGCCGAGGGCGCGCGGGTCGTGGTGGCGGACCTCAACGAGGAGCAGGGCAGGCGCGTCGCCAAGGACATCGGCGACGCGCTCTTCGTCGCGGTCGACGTCGCCGACCCCGCCTCCGCCGAGCAGCTCGCCGCCACCGTGATGGCCGAGTACGGCACGATCGACCACCTCGTCAACAACGCGGCGATCTTCCACGGGATGCGCCGCGAGGGCGTCGTCACCGTCGACTACGACTACCTGGACCGGTTCCTCAAGGTGAACCTGCTCGGCGCGCTGCACGTCACCCGCGCCGTGCTGCCGCACCTGAAGGAGGGCGCGGCGATCGTCAACCAGTCGTCCACCGCCGCCTGGCAGGCCACCGGCTTCTACGGTCTCGCCAAGGCCGGCATCAACCACCTCACCGTGTCGCTGGCCTCCGAACTCGGCCCGCGGGGCATCCGGGTCAACGCCATCGCGCCCGGGCCGACGGACACCGAGGCGACCCGCAGCATCATCCCGGAGGCGCACCGCACGGCCATGGTGCAGTCCTTCCCCCTCAAGCGCATGGGGACCCCCGCGGACCAGGCGGGCGCGCTGGTCTTCCTGCTCTCCGAGGACGCGGCCTGGGTCACCGGCCAGGTGCTCGCCGTGGACGGCGGATCGCTGGTGCGGCTGTGAGCGCGCCCGCCGGCAGGTCCCAGCTGATCGACGGCAAACTCCTCACCGCCGACACCACGTTCCCCACCTACAACCCCGCCACCGGTGAGCTCCTCGGCCACGCCCCCGACGCCACGACCGCCAACGCCGCGGCGGCCGTCGCCGCCGCCCGCCGCGCGTTCGACACCACCGACTGGTCCACGGACCGGGACCTGCGGGTGCGCTGCCTGCGCCAGCTCCACCAGGCGCTCGACGAGCACCGCGAGGAACTGCGCGAACTGACCATCGCCGAGGTCGGCGCCCCGCGCCAGCTCACCCACGGACCGCAGCTGGACGAGCCCATCGGCATCGTGAAGTTCTATGCCGACCTGCTGGAGAGCTACGAGTTCACCGCGGACCTCGGCGAGATCGAGTCGCGCGGCCAGCGCCACCACCGCTGGGTGGAGAAGGAGGCGGCCGGCGTCGTCGCCGCGATCCTGCCGTACAACTACCCCAACCAGCTGGCCCTCGCCAAGATCACCCCCGCCCTCGCCGCGGGCTGCACCGTCGTCCTCAAGGGCGCCCCGCAGACCCCGCTCACCACCCTCGCGCTCGGTGAACTCATCGCCGAACACACCGACATACCGCCCGGCGTCATCAACGTGCTCAGCTCCGCCCGCCCCGAGGTCGGCGAACTGCTCACCACCCATCCCGACGTCGACGTGGTCACCTTCACCGGCGCCACCACCACCGGCCGCCGGATCATGGCCGCCGCCGCGGACTCCGTGAAGCGGGTCTTCCTCGAACTCGGCGGCAAGTCAGCCATGATCATCCTGGAGGACGCCGACTTCGTGAAGGCGGGCATGTTCGCCGCGTTCACCATCTGCTCCCACTCCGGCCAGGGCTGCGCCCTCACCTCGCGGCTGCTCGTCCCGCGCGAACACCACGACCGGATCGTGCAGTTGGTCGCCGCGGGCATGGCACGCGTCACCGTCGGCGACCCGACCGACCCCAAGACCACCATGGGCCCGCTGATCAGCGAGCAGCAGCGCGACAAGGTCGACGGCATGGTGCGGCGGGCCGTGGCGGCGGGCGCGACCCTCGTGCGGGGCGGCAACCGGATCGAGCCGGGCTACTTCTACGAACCCACCCTCCTGGCGAACGTCGACCCGGACAGCGAGATCGCCCAGGAGGAGGTCTTCGGCCCCGTCCTCGCCGTGATCCCCTTCGAGGACGAGGAGGACGCGGTCCGGATCGCCAACAACTCCCGCTACGGCCTGTCCGGCGCCGTGCACAGCGCCGACGACGAGCGCGCGATCCGCGTCGCCCGCCGCATCCGCACCGGCACCTTCTCCATCAACGGCGGCAACTATTTCGCCCCCGACGTGCCCTTCGGCGGCTACAAGCAGTCCGGCGTCGGCCGGGAGAGCGGGCGTTCCGGATTCGAGGAGTTCCTGGAGGAGAAGTCCTTCGCCCGGGTCGTCGTACCCCTGGAGCAGACGTGAGGCCGCTGGAGGGCATCCGGGTCCTCGAAGTCGCGATGTACGGCTTCGTGCCCTCGGCCGGGGCCGTGCTCGCCGACTGGGGCGCCGACGTCGTCAAGGTCGAACACGCCGTGAACGGCGACCCGCAGCGCGGACTGCGCCAGACCGGCACCTTCAGGGTCGACGGCGACCCCAACCCCAACGTCGCGCACGCCAACCGCGGCAAGCGGTCCATCGGCCTCGACATCTCCCGGCCCGAGGGCCGCGAGGTGCTGTACGAACTGGCCGAGGACGCCGACGTGTTCCTCACCAGCTTCATGCCCGCCTCCCGGGCCCGCCTCGGCATCGACGTCGACGACATCCGCGCCGTCAACCCTCGCGTCGTGTACGCCCGGGGCAGCGCCCTCGGGCCGCGCGGCCCCGAGGCGGACAGGGGCGGCTACGACATGACCGCCTTCTGGGCCCGCGCCGGCACCGCCGCCAGCATCACCCCGCCCGGCACCGAGGGCCTGATCAGCCCGCCCGGACCGGCCTACGGCGACACCATCTCGGGCACCAACCTGGCCGGCGGCATCGCCGCCGCCCTGCTGCGCCGCGAGCGCACCGGGGAAGCGGCGGTGGTGGACGTCTCCCTGCTCGGCAGCGGCCTGTGGGCGCTGGGCCACGCCATCGGCCTCTCCCTGCATCTGGAGCGGGCCTGGGAAGGCGTACGGCCCAGCGCCCACGGTTCGCCCCGCAACCCGCTCTCCGGGCTCTACCGGACGGCCGACGACCGCTACATCTCCTTCGTCATGCTCCAGCCGACGAGGTTCTGGCCGAGCGTCTGCCAGTGCCTGGGGCGGCCGGACCTCGCCGAGGACCCCCGGTTCGCGACCGGCGAGGCCATCGCCGAGCACACCGAGGAGGCGGTGAAGCTCCTCCGGGAGATCATCGCGGGCGGCACCCTCGCCGAATGGTCCGAGCGGTTCGCCGCCCTCGACGGGCCCTGGGCCCCCGTCCAGGACACCCTCCAGGCCGCCGCCGACCCCCAGGCCCGCGCCAACGGCTACCTCGGGCGGGCCGGCGACCTCGAACTCGTCGCCAGCCCCGTCCAGTTCGACGTCGAGGACACGCGCCTCGGCCCCGCACCGGAGTTCGCCGCGCAGACCGAGGAGATCCTCGCCGAGCTCGGCTACGACTGGGACCGCATCCTCGCCCTGAAGGCGAGCGGCGCGGTCACCTGACCCCGCACTTTCGCACCTCCCTCGGACGACGGCGTCCGAGCCCTTCGAGGAGGCACCATGCGCAGGCTGCTGATCGGCGCGGTCACCGTGACCGCGGTGCTGCTGGCCGGCTGTTCGACCAGATCCGACGACGGCACGCAGTCCGCCGCCGGGACGGCGACGCCCGCCGCGGGCGCGTCCACCGCATCGGCCGATTTCGGCACCTTGAAGAACGTCTGCGGCCCCGGCACCGCCAAGTCCTCGTCCGCCCAGGGCGTCAGCGACACGAGCATCCAGGTCGGCGTGATGTCCGACATCGGCTACACCAAGAACTCCGAGTTCCCCGACGCCGCCAAGGTGTTCACCTCCTGGTGCAACGCCGCGGGCGGCATCAACGGCCGCAAGATCGTCGCCGTCACCCGGGACAGCGCGCTCACCCAGGTCCGCCAAGCGGTCCTGGAAGCCTGCAAGTCCGATTTCGCGCTGGTCGGCGGCGGCTCCGCGCTGGACGCCCTCGGAGTGCAGGACCGCCTGAAGTGCCTGCTGCCCGCCTTCCCCGCCCAGTCCAGCCAGATCGGCGCCATCGGCTCCGACCTCCAGGTCCTCTCCGGCGGCGCCGCCCCCGGCTACTTCCAGTACGCCGGCTACTACACCTGGCTGCTGAAGGACAAGTACCCCGACTCCGCGCAGCAGGTCGGCATCATCTCCGGCGACTCCCCCGTCACCAAGGTGATGTCCGCCCAGTTCAAGGAGGCCGTCGGCGGCCTCGGCGGGAAGGTTTCCTACAACGACCTCTACCCGGCGGCCGGCGTCTCCGACTGGACCCCGTACGCCCAGTCCATCAAGAACAAGGGCGTCAAGGGCCTCGTCTTCCTCGGGGACTTCGCGAGCCTCGCCAAACTGGAGCAGGCGCTCACCGACATCGGCTACACGCCCGACTGGATCGACGCCAACAGCAACGCCTACGGTCCCGCCTTCCTGCAACTCGCCGGCCCCGCCCTGGCCAAGCAGCACAACTACGCCGAACTCTTCGCCACCGCACCGCTGGAGAGCGCCACCGACAACCCGGCCACCCAGCAGGTCCTCGACCTCTTCAAGAAGTACGCGCCGGGCAAGCAGGTCACCTACCCGGTGCTGCGTGCCTTCTCCGCCTGGCTGCTGTTCGCCGCCTCCGCCCGGGACTGCGCCGAGCTGACCCGCACCTGCGTGTACGACAACGCGGTCAAGCAGACCGCCTGGACCGGCGGCGGACTCCAGGCACCGGCCGACCTGAGCAGGTCGGACCTCCCCTCGAAGTGCTACACGATCGTCGAGGCCACCGCGAAGGGCTGGCAGCTCGCGGACTTCAAGCCCACCACGGGCACCTACCGCTGCGACGCCCCCACCTACAAGTACAAGGCCGACTACGGCAAGCCGGCCACCCTCGCGAGCGTCGGCAAGTCGATGGCCGACCTGAAATGAAACCGGAGGTGAGACACATGAAGGTACGCGTCGACCCCGAACGCTGCCAGGGCCACACCCTGTGCGCCATGCGGGCGCCGAAGGTCTTCGAACTCAGCGAGATCGACGGGCATTCCTCACCGGTCACCGAGGACGTCCCCGCCGACCAGGAGGACGCGGTGGTCGAGGCCGTCCGCTCCTGCCCCGAACGCGCCATCAGCGTGTTCTGAGCCGCACCCGGCGGACCGAGAGGAACCGACTCCATGACGACCGCACCGGACGACACGGGCGACGAGGCCCGCAAGCAGCCCCGGGTCCACTTCGACCGGCACGCCCCCGAGTACCGGCATCACTTCGAGGAGAAGACCCAGGAGTTCCACGGCGGTTGCCCGCTGGCCTGGTCCGACACCTACGGCGGCCACTGGGTGGCCGCCGGCAACCGCGAGCTGCTCGCCTTCGCCCGCGCCGGCGAGAAGCTCTCCAACGACCACGACGTGCACGGCGAGCGCCGCGGCTACCAGGGCATCAGCATCCCGGCGCCACCGCGCGGCAGGGGCCTGCGCGGCGGCTTCCTGGAGATGGACCCGCCCGAGCAGCGCGCCTACCGGGGCGCCCTCAACCCCTATCTCTCCCCGGCGGCGATCAAACGCTGGATCCCGTTCATCGACGAGGTGACCCGCGCCTGCCTCGACGAACGGATCGAGAGCGGGCGTATCGACTTCGTCGACGACCTCGCCAACATCGTCCCCGCCGTCTTCACCCTCGCCATGATGGGCATCCCGCTGAAGAAGTGGGAGCTGTACAACGAGCCCGCCCACGCCGGCGTCTACACCCCGCCCAACTCCCCGGAGATGGCCCGGGTGGTGGAGGCCCACATGGCGATGATCAAGGACATCGCCGCCACGCTCCAGGAGGTCCGGGCGACCCCGCGCCCGGGTCTCGCCGACGCCCTCGCCCGCATGGAGATCGACGGCAAGGCCCCGGCGGACAGTGACCTGATCGGTGCCCTCGCCCTGCTCATCGGCGGCGGCTTCGACACCACCACCGCGCTGACCGCGCACGCCCTGGAGTGGCTCTCCGAGCACCCGGCGGAACGGGAGCGCCTCAGCCGTGAGCGCGAGGCCCTCCTCGACACGGCGACCGAGGAGTTCCTGCGCTACTTCACGCCGGCGCCCGGGGACGGCCGTACGGTCGCCGAGGACTGCGAGATCTCGGGCAAGCAGTTCAAGGAGGGCGACCGGCTGTGGCTGTCCTGGGCGATGGCCAACCGGGACCCGGCGGTCTTCGCCGACCCCGACCGCGTCGACCTGGCCCGCGGCGGCAACCGGCACACCGCCTTCGGCCTGGGCATCCACCGCTGCATCGGATCGAACGTGGCCCGTGCGGTCTTCAAGCGGATGCTGCTCCATGTCCTCGACCGCGTCCCGGACTTCGTCTGCGATCCCGAGGGAACGGTCCACTACGAGACCATCGGCGTCATCCAGGGCATGCGCCATCTTCCGGCGACCTTCACCCCCGGCCGGCGGCTCGGCCCCGGCCTCGCGGAGACCCTGGAGACCCTCCAACGCGCCTGCGACGAGCAGGGGCTGGCGGAGCCGGTGACGGTACGCAAGGCGGAGGCGAAGCTCCGTTGAGCACGCCCGACGAGAAGCCCGGAGCCGTCCGTCCCCGGCCCGTGACCGTCCCGGAGACCGAGTTCTTCTGGACGTCCGGCCGCGACGGACGGCTCCGCTTCCGCTCGTGCGGCTCCTGTTCGTCCCTGATCCACCCGCCGCAGCCGGTCTGCCGGTACTGCCGGGGCCGCACCGGCGACCTCCGCGAGGTGTCCGGCTTCGCCACGCTCATCGGCTTCTCGGTCAACCACCGCTTCCCGTTCCCCGGCCTGCCCACCCCGTTCGTCGTCGCCCAGGTGGCGATCGAGGAGGACCCGAGGGTCCGGCTGACCACCAACGTCGTCGGCTGCACCTCGGAGGAACTGCGGCTCGGTATGCGCATGGAGGTGGTGTTCGAGCAGGTCGACGACGTCTGGCTGCCGCTGTTCCGGCCGTGCGCCGAGCAACCCCCGCCCGCACCGCTGCCCACCGACGAACCCGCACCCGAACGTATGCGGGAACACGTCCGTACGGCACCGGCCTCCCGCAGATTCGAGGAGCGCGCGGTCATCAGCGGCGCCGGAGCCTCCCGGATCGGCCGCCGCCTCATGGTCCCGCCCCTCGAACTCACCGTGGAGGCCTGCGAGAAGGCCGTCGCCGACGCCGGACTCACCTTCGACGACATCGACGGCCTCTCGACCTACCCGGGCGGCGGTGCCTACGGCGGCTTCGCCGAGGGCGGGATCACCGCGCTGGAGTCGGCGCTCGGCATCCGCCCGGGCTGGCACAACGGCGCGGGGGAGACCTTCGGCCCCGGCGGCTCGCTGATCGCCGCGATGCTGGCGGTCGCGGGCGGCCTGGCCCGGCACGTGCTGTGCTTCCGTACGGTCTGGGAGTCGACGTACGCCGAACTGCTGAAGCAGGGCAGGATCCGCGCGGCCCAACCGGCAGGCCCAGAAGGGTGGTTCAAGCCCTTCGGTGCCGTCTCCCCGGCGACGATGCTCGCGATGAACGCCCAGCGGCACATGCACCGCTACGGCACCACCCGCGAGACCCTCGGCTGGATCGCCCTCAACCAGCGCGCGAACGCCGCCCGCCACCCGGACGCGATCTACCGCGACCCGCTCACCATGGACGACTACCTCTCCGCACGCGCCGTCACCACCCCCTTCGGCCTGTACGACTGCGACGTCCCCTGCGACGCCGCGACGGCCGTCGTAGTCTCCGCCGCCGAGACGGCTCCCGACCTTCCCAAGCCCCCGGTCCGCTTCGAGGCCGTCGGCACCCAGATCCTCGAACGCCCCGAGTGGGACCAGTCCACCCTCACCCATGAACCCCAGGTGCTCGGCCAGGCCGCCCACCTCTGGACCCGCACCGACCTCGGCCCCGCCGACGTGGACGTGGCCCTGCTCTACGACGGATTCACCTTCAACTGCCTGTCCTGGATCGAGGCGCTCGGCTTCTGCGGCATCGGCGAGGCCCGGGACTTCCTGGACGGCGGCAAGAACATCGCCCGCGACGGGGTACTGCCCCTCAACCCGCACGGCGGCCAGCTCTCGCACGGCCGCACCCACGGCATGGGCCTGCTGCACGAGGCCGTGCTCCAGCTGCGCGGCGAGGCCGACGCCCGGCAGGTCGCCGGTGCGCGCACCGCGGTGGTCTCCAGCGGCGGGCTCACCCCCAGCGGCGTACTCCTGCTCAGGACGGACGGATGACATCCAGGACGGTCGCATGACCTCGCTCGAACCCGAACTCGCCCACGCGGTACGGCGGCTGGTGGCCGACGTGCACGGAGTGCCCGCCTCCGCGCTGCTCGCCGAGGCGCCCCGCCCGCAGGGCGTGATCGTGGCCCTGCACGGCGGCGCCACCACCTCCGCCTACTTCGACCATCCCGGCCACCCCCGCCTCTCCCTGCTGCGCACCGCGGCCGCCGCGGGCTTCACTGTCCTGGCCCTGGACCGCCCCGGCTACGGCAGTTCGGCCGGACACGAGGACCGGATGGCCACGCCCGAGCAGCGCACCGACTTCGCCTACGAGGCCGTGGCCGCACTCCTTGACGGCCGCGAGCGTGGCCTCGGCGTGTTCCTGTGGGCGCACTCGGCGGGCTGCGAACTCGCCGTACGCATGGCGAGCGACCGGCGGGGCGCCGACCTGCTCGGCGTGGAGCTGGCCGGGATGGGCCGCGTCCACCACCCCCGTTCGGTGCTGGCGATGGAGGAGTGGCGGCGCGATCCCACGCGCACCCGGCCCAACCTCCGCCGCGCGCTGTGGGATCCACCGCACGCCTACCCGCCCGACGTGCACGGCGGCCGGCACATCGGCTCCGCCTCGCCCGCCTACGAAGGGCTCCGGGAGAACTGGCAGGAGGAGTTCGCCCGGCTCTCCGGGCAGGTGCCGGTGCCCGTCCACATCACCCTCGCCGAGTACGAACAGGTATGGGCGAACGGCCCCGAGGGACTCGCCGACCTCGCCTCGATGTTCACCGGGGCGCCCCGGGTCGTCCTGCACGAGCAGGCGGGCGCCGGCCACAACACCAGCGTCGGCCGCACCGCCCTCGCCTACCACCTGCACGTCCTCGCCTTCGTGGAGGAGTGCGCGCTCGGCGTCCAGGCCCTGCCCACCGAGCGGCGGTACCGGGATGGGTGAGGCCTCGGACACCGCCCTGCTGGCCGTACGCCTCGTGCTGGGTGCGGTCATGGCGGCACACGGCTGGAACCACTGGCGCGGCCCGGGCGGGATCGACGGCACCGCGCGCTGGTTCGGCGGCCTCGGCCTGACCCGGCCCCGGCTCCAGGCCTGGCTGAGCGTCCTCACCGAACTCGGGGCGGGCGCCCTGCTCGCCCTGGGCCTGCTGACCCCCCTCGCCTGCGCGGCCGTGCTGTCGGTGATGCTGGTCGCCGGACTGCTCGCCCACCGGCCGCACGGTTTTTTCGTGTTCAAGGAGGGCTACGAGTACGTCCTCGTCCTCGGCACGCTCACGGTCGCGCTCGGCGCCTGGGGACCGGGAAAGTACGCGCTCGACACGGCGGCGGACATCGCGGTGACCGGCTGGGCGGGCGCCGGTGTCGTGCTCGCGGTGGGTGTGGTGGCCACCGCCGGTCTGCTGGCGGTGTTCTGGCGTCCGCGGAAGACGACCTGACGTGAGGAGGGCCCCGTGCGTGTGGGCTTCATCGGACTGGGCAGCCAGGGTGCGCCCATGGCCCGGCGGATCGCCGGGGCGGGACACGAGACGACCCTGTGGGCCCGCAGGCCCGCCACGCTCGCCCCGTTCGCGGACAGCGGCGCCAAGACGGCCGGCTCGCCCGCCGAACTGGCCGCCGCGAGCGACCTGGTGTGCGTGTGCGTGGTCGACGACGCCGACGTCGAGCAGGTGGTCACCGGCCCGGACGGGGTTCTCGCCGGGCTGCGCCGGGGCGGGGTGATCGCCGTCCACTCCACCGTGCATCCCGACACCTGCCGCCGCCTGGAGGCGCTGGCCCGGACCTCTGGTGTCTCTCTCCTCGACGCGCCGGTCAGCGGGGGCGGCCGGGCCGCCGAACAAGGCAGCCTCCTCGTCATGGCGGGCGGCGACCCCCAGGTCTTCGCCTACTGCCGCCCGGTGTTCGAGACGTACGGCGACCCCGTCGTCCACCTCGGCCCGACCGGCTCCGGACAGCTCGCCAAGATCCTCAACAACGTGCTGTTCACCGCCCAGTTGGGGCTCGCCGCCGACGCGCTCGGCGTGGGTGCCGCCCTCGGCCTGGACCGGGCCGCGCTCACCCGGGTCCTGCCCCGCGGCAGCGCGGCCAGCTTCGCGCTGGAGCGGGTCGCCGACGCGGGCGGCACCCTCGACCGCATCGCCGCCCACGCGGGCGGACTGCTCGCCAAGGACGTCCGCCTGTTCGCCGGCATCGCGGACACGGCCGGTGCCGGAGAAGCGGGAACGCTCCGGGAGGCCGCGCTCGCCGCCCTGGCCGCGATGGGGAAATGAGGCCAATCCCGTACGCCCTCTCGCCCTGCCGAGGCGCGCCTACATAGTGTGGGCGGGCACCTCTCCAACGGCGGAAGGGGCCCAACGTGGTGTCGGCGAGGCGTCAGCAGATCCTGGAAGCGGCCCTGGAGGTCTTCGCCGAACGCGGGTTCAAGGGCACCTCGATCGACGCGGTGGCCGAGCGCGCAGGCCTCACTCGGCAGGGTTTGCTGCACTACTTCCCCAGCAAGAAGCGGCTGCTCCTCGACCTTCTCGCCTTCCGCGAAGAGCTCGCCCGTGAGCACCTCGCGGGACGCAGGCTCGGGGAGGACTGGGCCGGCGACTTCGCAGAGGCCGTGGCCTTCGAGGTGCACCATCCCTCACTGGCCACCGTGCAGACCGTGGTCCTCGCCGAGGCGGTCACCGGCCAGGAACCGGCCTGCGGCTACGTCCGGGAGCGCAGCCGGTCCCTCCAGGAGCACCTCACCGCCCATCTGATCGAGCGATACGGGGAGCGGCTGCCCAGCGGACTGGACCCGCGGACCGCCGCGGCCGCCGTCCTGGCCCTCATCGAAGGCGTCCACCAGCTGTGGCTCGTCGACCAGGACGCCGAGCGCTACCCCCGGATCGTGCGCGAGGCGCTGTCCGTACTGCTCGGCACCGACAGCGCCCCGGAGCCTCAACTGCCGCAGCCTCAACTGCCGCTGACGAACGGATAGATACGGGTGAAGTCGACGCCCGGCTCGGCCGTGGAGAATGCCTCCCACACCGCGTCCGTGACGGCGGCGAGCGCCGCCGCGCCGCCCGACTCGTCCACCTCACGCAGAAACAGCCGTACGTCCTTCGCCATCAGCGTGTTGCTGAACCCGGAGGCGTAGCGGCCGGTCAGCACCTCCTGCGGGAACTTGTCGAGGGTGGCCCCGCTGCGGCCGCTGGACGCGTTGAGCACCTCCAGAAGCACACCCATGTCCAGTCCGGCGGCCCGCGCGAAGGCGATGGCCTCGCTGGCCGCCGCCAGTGCGGTCGCGGACAGGAAGTTGTTGGCGAGCTTCAACGCCTGCGCCTGCCCGGGTCGGTCGCCGACCCGGCGCCTGCGGTCGCTCAGCCCCGCGAGCACCGGCTCGACGTGCGCGCAGGCCTCGTCGGAGCCCGCGTACATGACCATCAGGGTGCGTCTGTGTGCCCCCGCCACTCCGCCCGACACGGGCGCGTCGACGTACGACAGCCCGGTGGCGGCCAGATGACGGGCGGCCGCCACCCCCACCGTGGAGGTGTCCACGACGTGGGTGACCCGCCGGTCCCGGGCGGCCAGGAGGTCGGCGACGACCTTTCCGCAGACCGTTCCGTCCGGCAGGCTGAGCACCACCGTGTCGGCGTCCCGGGCGACCTCGGCCGGGTCCGGCGCCCAGCGGGCGCCCACCGGAGTGCGGGCCGGACCGGCGTCGTCGTACGCCACCACCTCGAAGCCGCCGCGCACCAGGTTCGCGGCCAGCGCCCCGCCCATGTTGCCCAGTCCGATGAAGCCCACCGCCCCGCGCCCGCTCACACCGCCTCCCGGTCGGCGCGCACCTCGCGCAGGACCGCCGAGGCCTCGGTCCCGGCCGGGGCGCCGCAGTAGGCGGTCAGCTGGAAGAGGAGTTCGTCGATCTCGGCGTCGGTGACGCCGGCGCGCGGGGCCGCCTCCAGATGGATCCGGAAGGCACCCATACGGCCCGTCGCGGCCGTCATCGCCAGCACCAGCAGACTGCGGTCGCGCCGGCTGAACGGTCCGCCGCGGGCCCAGACCCCCCAGGCCGTCGCCGTGACGAAGTCCTGGTACCCGGCCGGCAGGGTGTCCGCCGCCGCCGTGCCGTCGTCGCCGATCACCTCACGGCGCACCGCCCGCGCGGCCCGCTGCCATCCCTCGTCGTACATCAGCCATCCCCTCCGTGGTCAGCCCAGGCTCGCGCTGACGGTCTTGAGCTGCGCGTACTCGTACAGTGCCGCCAGCCCCTTCTCCCGGCCGTAGCCGCTGTGCCGGTAGCCACCGAACGGCGTCTCGATCGTGAGCGGGCCGCCGTTCACCGCCACCTGGCCCGCCTCGATCCGCTCGGCGAGCCGCAGCCCGCGCGCCAGGTCGCCGCTCCACACCGCCGCCACCAGCCCGTAGTCCGTGTCGTTGGCCAGGGCCAGCGCCTCCGCCTCGTCCCGGAAGGGCAGCGTGACCAGGACCGGTCCGAAGACCTCCTCGCGGGCGATGCGGGCGTGCGGATCCACCCGGGCGTACACGGTGGGCCGGATGTACAGGCCGCGCGCCTCGGGCCCCCGCGGGTACGGGCCGCCGCCGGTCGCGGGCGGCACCGGGGCGTCCGCCAGGAAGTCCAGCACCCTGTGGTACTGCGCCTCGGTGATCAGCGGGCCGAAGTCCACGCCGGGGCGCAGCTTCTCCACGGCCGTGACCACCCGGTCCACCACCTCATCGTGCACCGGCTCCTCGACCAGCAGCCGTGCGGTGGCCGAGCACACCTGCCCGGAGTTCGCCGCGACCGCCGTCACCGCGACGGCCACCGCCCGGTCGAGATCCGCGTCGGCGAACACCACCAGCGGTGACTTGCCGCCCAGTTCCAGCGTGAGCGGGACCAGCCGGCCGCCCGCCACCCCCGCGAGATACCGGCCCGTGGCCACCGACCCGGTGAAGGCCAGGCGCCGTACGCCCGGATGGGCGGCCAGGGCCTCGCCCGCGTCCGGTCCCGTACCGGTGACGACGTTCAGCACCCCGTCCGGCAGCCCGGCGCGGGTGGCCAGCCGGGCCAGGTGCACGGTCGAGAGCGAGGTGAACTCAGAGGGCTTGGCGACGACCGCGTTGCCCATCGCCAGGGCGGGGGCGAGGGCCCTGCAGGCCTGGTTCAGGGGCAGGTTCCAGGGGGTGATCACGCCGACGACACCGTACGGCTCGTACCGCGTGTACGTGTGGACGCCCGCCCCCTGCTCGATGACCGTGCCGTGCCCGGCGGCACGCACGACCCCCGCGTAGTAGCGGAAGTAGGCCGCCGACATGTCCGTCTCAAGCCGCAGCTGCGCGGGGACCTTCCCGGTGCACTCCCGCTCCAGTCGCATCAGGGTGCCCGCGTCGGCGTCGATCGCGTCCGCGACCCGGTGCAGGATCGCTCCGCGCTCGGCGGGGGAGCGGGCGGCCCAGCCGAGCCGGGCCCGTTCCGCCGCGGCGACGGCATGCCCGACGTCGGCCGCGCCGCCCGCCGCTGTCCCGTCGCCGGGCAGCCCGGTGGCCGGATCGAGCGTCGCCAGCCAGGTGCCGCTCGCCGGCGGCTCGGGGCGGCCGTCGATCCAGTGGTCGTGGCGTGTCGTCAAGAGCGTCCTCCACTCGTGAGAGCCGCGATGCCGATGACACGACCATAGGTTCCATATGCAGAATACGGAAACGCTATTCTCCAAATCAGAGACGATTGTTATCGTGGGGCTGTCAACCGACCGGAGGTTCCCACTCATGGCGCACTTCCCGAAGCCCGCCGAGGGCAGCTGGACCGAGCACTTCAAGATCGGTACGGAGCCGGTCTCCTACGCGGACTCGATCTCACCGGAGTTCTACGAACTGGAGCGGGACGCCATCTTCCGGCGGACCTGGCTGAACGTCGGGCGGGTCGAACAACTGCCGCGCAAGGGCAGCTACTTCACCAAGGAACTGGACGCCGCCCGTGCCTCCGTCGTCGTCGTGCGCGGCACGGACGGCGAGGTGCGTGCCTTCCACAACGTCTGCCGCCACCGCGGCAACAAACTCGTCTGGGACGACTACCCCCGCGAGGAGACCAAGGGCACCTGCCGCGCCTTCACCTGCAAGTACCACGCCTGGCGCTACGACCTGGAGGGTAAGCTCGCCTTCGTCCAGCAGGAGTCGGAGTTCTTCGACGTCGACAAGTCCAAGTACGGGCTGCTGCCCGTGCAGACCGACGTCTGGGAGGGGTTCGTCTTCGTCAACCTCGACCCCGACAACACCACACCGCTGCGGGACTATCTCGGCCGGTTCGCCCACGGCATCGAGGGCTACCCGTTCCACAAGCTCACCCAGGTGCACAGGTACCGCGCCGAGATCGGCAGCAACTGGAAGCTGTTCATCGACGCGTTCGCCGAGTTCTACCACGCGCCGATCCTGCACGCGGGCCAGTACGTGGCCGAAGAGGCCGCCAAGATCAAGAAGTACGGCTACGAGGCACTGTCGTACGACATCGACGGCCCGCACAGCATGGTCTCCTCCTGGGGCGGCATCGCACCGCCGAAGGAGCGGGCGATGGTCAAACCCGTCGAACGGGCCCTGCGCAGCGGCCTGTTCGGCCCCTGGGAGGCCCCCGACATCGGCCTGACCACCGAGCAGCTGCCACCGGCCGTCAACCCCACGCGCAGCAAGGTCTGGGGCATGGACTCGTTCGTGTTCTTCCCCAACTTCATGCTGCTGGTCTGGCGGCCGAACTGGGTGCTGACCTATCACTACTGGCCGACGTCCTACAACACCCACATCTTCGAGGGCACCTGCTACTTCGTCCCGCCCAAGAACGCCTTCCAGCGGCTGCAACAGGAGCTCGCCGTGGTGTCGTTCAAGGAGTACGGCCTGCAGGACGGCAACACCCTGGAAGCCACCCAGGCCATGCTGGAGACGCGCACCGTGGACGAGTTCCCGCTGTGCGACCAGGAGGTTCTGCTGCGCCATCTGCACGCCACCGCACAGCAGTTCGTCCGCGCCTACGAGCAGCCGGTGACGCCGACCCCCGCGTCCTGAGACGCCCCATCGAGCAGACAGGGAGAGTGCAGACATGACCACGGTCTTTCCCGACGGGTTCCACGAGCTGGAGCCGTTCGCGGACTGGGCGATCCAGGGCGAGCGCGCCCGCTACGCCAAGCGCGTCGACAGCACCATGGAGGAGTTGCAGGCCTTCTACGACGTGGCGTTCCCGCTGCTGCAGAAGGGCACCACGTACCTGGAACAGGTCGGCATGGAGGACATCGGCGAGCAGGACAAGCGGCTGCTGTGGGCGTTCTGCTCGCTGGTCACCATCGCCTTCCCGGTGGAGGCGTGGGGCCAGCCGCGGGTCCCGGACAGCGGGCCCGCAGGCATCCACGCCGTCGTCGAACCCGCCGTGTGATGGCCGGGCGGGAGACGGCCCCCCGGCCGCCCGTACTGCTGCGGGCGGCCCGGCTGCTCGACGTCGACAAGGGCGAACTGGTCGAGCCGGGCGAGGTGCTGGTGGTCGGCGAGCACATCGCCGAGGTGCAGCCATGCCGCCTCCCCGAGGGCACCGTCGTACAGGACCTCGGCGATGTCACCCTGCTGCCGGGCCTGATGGACATGGAGGTCAACCTCTTCCTCGGCGGACCCGACCACCGCAGCCCGCTGATCCCGGTCCAGGAGGACCCGGCGCTGCGCACCCTGCGTGCGGTCGCCAACGCCCGCCGCACCCTGCACCGCGGGTACACGACCGTACGGAACCTCGGTCTGTTCGTGCAGACCGGGGGCGTGCTCCTGGACGTCGCCCTGAAGAAGGCGATCGACCTGGGGTGGGTGGACGGGCCACGCGTGGTGCCGGCCGGGCACGCGATCGCGCCGACCGGCGGGCACCTCGACCCGACCATGTTCCAGGCGTTCGCGCCCGGGGTGCTGCCGCTGACCGTGGAGGAGGGCATCGCCAACGGCGTGCCGGAGGTGCGCAAGGCGGTCCGGTACCAGATCAAGTACGGGGCGAAGGTCATCAAGGTCTGCGCTTCCAACGGTGTGATGTCACATACCGGCCCGGCGGGCGCGCAGCAGTACTCGGACGAGGAACTGCGCGCCATCGTCGACGAGGCACACCGGGCGGGCGTGCGGGTGGCCGCCCACTGCATGGGGGACTCGGCGATCCGGGCCGCCGTCGACGCCGGCATCGACTGCATCGAGCACGGCTTCCTCGCGAGCGACGCCACCCTCGACCTGATGGTGGAGCGCGGCACCTTCCTGGTCGCCACCACGTATCTCACCGAGGGCATGAACACCCAGCACGCCGACCCGGAACTGCGGGCGAAGGCCGCCGAGGTCTTCCCCCGCGCCCGTGAGTCCACCGCCCGGGCGATCCGGCGGGGCGTCAAGGTCGCCCTCGGCACCGACGCGCCCGCGATCCCGCACGGCAAGGGGTCCCTGGAGCTCCTCGCGCTCGTGGACCGGGGCATGCGGCCGCTCCAGGCCCTGCGGTCCGCGACCACGGTCGCCGCCGAGCTGATCGGCGCCGACGACCGGGGCCGGCTGCGGCCGGGCCTGCTCGCCGACGTCATCGCCGTCCCCGGCGACCCGCTCGCCGATCTGTCCGTCACGGGGCAGGTGTGCTTCGTGATGAAGGGCGGCCGGGTGTACCGCGACGACACGCAGGGACCCTGACCGCCGTACGGGGCCACGAACGCCGGTCGGTACCGCGCTGAGGAGAACTGGAGTACCGACGGGTTCGACCGCATCCAGCTACCGGGCGTTCGCCCTGTTCATGCTGGCTGGCGAATCGGGAACGACGTCCACTCGAAAGGGCGAAGTTCTGCCAGTAACTCGCAGATTCCAGGAGCTGCTTCCGTAATTTGCGGCGGGCGGTCGGCCAGAGCCCGGGTGCGGGCAGCGGCGGGCGGCTGCCGGCCGCGCTGGGTGCCGAGGGAAGGCTGAGGGAGGCTGTCTGCCGCCGGTGCGGCTGGCCGGGGATCGTCGGCGCGGACGGCACCTGCCGGGGATGCTGGATCGCGGTCCGGCCCGGTCAGGATCGTGTGTGGATGCATGCCGAGTTCGGACGGCCACTGCCCGCCCGCACCGGGTAACCGCCACAAGACCTCGACCTCGGAGTGTCGTCGGCGGCGCACAGCTCCGAGGAGTACGAGAAGATCACGTACGGCTACACCCTGGAGGCCGCGCGCGTCGTGGCGGCCGGCAATCCGCACCTGACCTTCGTGTACGTGTCGGGGGAAGGCACCGACAGTACGGAGCGGGGGAATCACCAGAATCCGGTGAGGACCTTTCACCTGCCCGGCGGCAACCCTGAACACGGGCGTGCAGTGAAGGCGCCGAGGCCCGTAAAGGAGATGCCGCCGTGAGTATCCATACGTCAGTCACCGAGGCGGAGGCCGCCGACCGGCTCTCCCTGCGCGAACTGGTCGACGCCTACGCGCACTGCGCCGACCGGCGCGACGCCAAGGGCCAGATGGCCCTGTTCACCGAGGACACCCACTTCGTGGTGTACATGGACGCGAGGGACCCCGAGCCCACGCAGGAGCTGCATGACCGCGAGTCGCTGGCGCCGGTCTTCGACGCGCTCAACGCCTATGCCGCCACCATGCACTTCAACGGGCAGAGCACGATCGAGCTGGAGGGCGACCGCGCGAGTGGGGAGACCTACTGCCTGGCCCACCATCTGACGGAGTCCGACGACGGGTCGCGGACGATGATGGTCGCCTCGATCCGCTACCTCGACACGATGGTCAAGCGGGAGGGGCAGTGGCTGTTCGCCGAGCGCCGCCTCCTGGTCAACTGGACCGACATGCGGCCCCTTGAGCTCTGATCTGATCCGGACGCACACGCATCATGCCTGAGGCATTCGAACGCTGGGCGCGGCCGCGCCGTCTGCTGTGGCAGCCGCCGCGCCCGCACGGCGAACAGCCGCTCGAACGCGCTGTCAGCCCGCTGGAACTCCTCTACGACCTGGTCGTGGTCGTGCTGGTCGGTGAGGCCGCCCATCACCTGTCCGCGCACCTGTCGTGGCGCGGGCTCGCGGAGTTCGCCGCGATGTTCACGCTGATCTGGATCGTCTGGCTCAACGGCAGCCTCTACCACGACCTGTACGGCCGCGAGGACGCCCGGGGCCGTACAGCGTTGCTCGTGCAGATCCTCGCCATGGTCCCGCTGGGCGCGTTCATCCCCCAGGCCAGCGGCTCGGGTGGCTTCGCCTTCTCGGTCAGCGCGGCGGTGCTGTTCGCGGTCCTCGCCCTGGTCTGGTTGTCCGCCGAGCGCGGCACGAGTGCGGAGTACCGCCGCTCCAGCCAGGTCTTCGTGGGCGGGACCATCGCCTGTGCGGCCCTGCTCGCCGCAACGGCCTTGCTGCCGGCCGACACTCGCCTCGCGGTCTGGCTCCTGCTGGATCTCCTCTATCTCGCGGGCTTGAGCGTCATGATCGGGACGGCTCCCCCCGGCCTCACCATCACGCCCGCGCTCATCGAGCGGTCCGGTCTGTTCACCATCATCGTGCTCGGCGAGACGGTGCTCGGCGTCGTCGACGGGCTGGCCCGCGAGAGCGCAGACGCCCTCACGATCGCCGTCGGTCTCGTCGCGGTCATGATCGGTTTCGGCGTCTGGTGGACGTACTTCGACTTCGTCGGCCGCCGCCCGCCGCGACCGACCCGCGCGGCGACCGTCCACTGGATCGTCGCCCACCTACCGCTGACCGCCGCCGTGACCGCCATGGGCGCGGCCATGCCGGGCCTGGTCGAGCACGCCCACGACGGGCGCACCTCGCCTCCATCGCGTGGCTGCTGTGTGCCGCCACAGTCGTCGCGCTCGCCGCCGCGATGGCCCTGTCGGCGAGCCTTGAGGCATGGCGCGCCGACCGTGCGCTGTATCGCCCCGCGCCTGCGCCGTGGTGGGAGTCCTCTGCCTGGCACTTGCCGTCGCCCGACCGGCTCCACTGCCTCACGGCCTTGCCCTCGTGGCCCTGCTCGGCGTTCCCTGGGGCGTCGCCGTCATCCGCCAGACGGCGAACGACACGGTCGACGAGTGGCCGCCGCATCGCCGACCCCGAGCTTGGCGTAGATGCCGCGAAGGTGCGTGCTGACAGTGTTCAGCGAGACCGTCACCCCGTTGGCGATCTCCTGCCGGGTCAGGTTGGTCGGCAGGCGGCGCAGTACCCGCAGTTCACTCGGGCTGAGCGGCTCGGCCCGGACCTGGCCGGTGTCGGCGGGACTGGCGGAGCCATGTACGGCGTCGAGGAGGTCACTGATCTGCGCAGGGTGTCCGGTGTCCCACGACGGGAGCGACTCCAGCAGTCTCCAGGCACCGGGCATGGCGAACGGCAGGATCAGCCGGTCCGGCTCGGCAAGAGCGAGCGCCCGCTCGACGCCTGAGCAGAGCACCGCATGAGCTTCACCGAATGCCTCGCTCGCTACCTGATCGGCTAAGACATGACCGGCCTCAACAGCTCAGCCTTCTACCCAGGCGCTGTGAACCTGTAGCACCTCCCGATGTCTGCCGACGAACGCCCCGAGCCTTGGTCCGGCCCAGACCGCGGCATGCGAGACGCCGGCACTCACCCGCAAGGGACGGCCCCAAACGAGTTGACCTCCAAACAAGAAATGCAGAAGCGGTTTAGAATGTGCACTCGATACAGCGCGTATTTGTCAGTTGCCCGAGGAGACCCCCAACGCCGCGAGCAGGTGCTCGCGTCCGCGCTGACCGTTTTCGCGGCCTTCGGATACCGCAAGACATCGATGGACGCGGTGGCCCAGGCCGCGGATGTTTCCCGCCCCGGCCTGTACTTCCTCTTCTCCAGCAAGGAGGAACTGTTCCGTGCGACCATGCAGCGGGAGTTGGAGCGGGCCCTGGGGGAAGTCCGCACGGTGTTGGCCACACCCGGCATGGACCTTGGTGCGCGCCCGGTGGCCGCGCTCGACGCTTATCTGGGCAGGTATGTCGGTACCCGCCTCAGCGAGGGTGTCGATGCCCTCCTGGAGCATGGGGCAGCAAAGCTCGACAGCATGTACGACGACTACCGGTCCGCTTTCCACGACGCACTCACTGAGGCCGTCACCACCTCCGGGTGGCCTGCCGGGAATGTCGTACCGCTGCACATCGCCGAGGTCCTGGCCGCCGCTGGTGAAGGGTGGAAGCACCGCGTGGCCGACCGCCCGGAATTCGTCGACAAGCTCGCCTTGGCCGTCGACGTGGTGTTGCGGCCCTGGGCCGGACGGTGTGCCGCCGATCCGTGTTGCGGACTTCGTCCCCACACGGCAGGAGCCGATCGCCGCACGAGGCGCGCCCGAAGGCGGCAGGAGGGCCGACAGCTGCTTCGGGCACCAGCCAGGCTCGGGCATAGCCGAGGCTGACCTGCCGGGCGCCCCGGCCGACGCCGATGGGTTCCTCGCCCTTGGGTACCGGCCCGCTCAGGTAGCCGCACCAGAGGCCAGGCCACGCCGCGGGGGCCGGCGCCGGGCACCGGCCTCACATGTGCCGGGCTGCAACGGGGCCCTCGGCTCGATGAGCCCAGGGCCCCGAGGAGCCGAGCAGTCGCAGGCCATGGGCATTTCCGCGCACCAGGTCGGGCCCGATCGCCGCGAGGGGGCGAGAGAGGACCAGCACCGGCCCTCGAAGCGCCGTCGCATGGCGCCCGGCACTGCTTCCCCGTCCGTTATCGGCTTCCAGCCTCGCCACGCAGTCGGCAACAGGCCATCCCTTGATCCCGGTGAGTTGCCTGATCGAATCGGCCCAAGATCACAGGGGCTGGAGGCCGCGGTGATCGCTGCATCCCAGGCGCGGTGGGACCACGAGGCTGCGCTCTCGACACACAGCGACCGGTAACGGAGTTCGGACGCGGGAAGGGAGAGGCACGATGACCAAACGGTCAGCAACGGCGACTTCTGGTCGCCCGACGAGCCAGGGGCGGCAGGGGCTGATCGACCGTCATGGTCTCGTCAGCCTGCTGGACCAAGCCGCCCAAATGCCAGTGACGATCGTTTCCGCTCCCGCTGGCAGCGGGAAGACGTCACTGCTGCGGGTCTGGGCCAACCGGCCTGGCCAAAGCCGTCACATCGCCTTCCTGTCCGTACGGCCCGGCCAGCACGACGCCCAGCAGTTCTGGCTCGCTCTCCTGGCCGCGGTCCGGTCTGCCACCGGCACGGGCGAGGTGGAGCAGCCGGTCGCTCGTGACTTCGACGGCAACGCCATGGTGGACCGGGTTCTCTCCGAGCTCATGGACTGGGGCAGGCCCTTCTTCCTGGTCATCGACGACCTGCACGAGCTCAGTTCTGCCGATGCTGTCGAGCAGCTCACGAGGCTCCTGATGAGTCTCCCGCCGGACGTCCACGCGATCGTGGCCACTCGACGGGACCGTTCACTGCGCCTCCACCGGCTGCGCCTTGCAGGGCAGTTGGCCGAGATCCGCGACGCACAACTGCGCTTCAGCCAGGAGGAGACGCGTGACCTCCTGGCCACCGCGGGAATTGCGCTGCCCGAAGCGGCTGCGGCGATGCTTCATCAGCGGACTGAGGGCTGGGCGGCCGGGCTACGGCTGGCGGTGCTCTCACTCGAAGGGCGAGCTGACGCAGCCCAGTTCGTCACCGAGTTCTCCGGCAGCGACCGTACGGTCGCCGAATACCTGATGGCGGAGATGCTCGACCGGCAGCCGCTGGACGTTCAGCGAATCCTGCTGCGGACTTCGTTCCTGGACCAGGTCAACGGTGAGCTGGCCGACCTGCTGAGCGGCTCCGCCGGGGCAGAGCGGATCCTGCTGGACCTGGAGGACGCCAACGCGTTCGTCGTCTCACTCGACGCCGACCGCACGTGGTTCCGTTACCACCACATGTTCGGTGACCTGCTCCGGCTCGAACTGCGCCGCACCTTCCCAGGAGACATCCCGGACCTGCACCGGATCGCGGCGCACTGGTTCACAGACCACTCGCACATCGCCGATGCCGTCCACCATTTCCAAGCCGCGGGCGACTGGAGTCAGGCGGCCGACCTGCTCACCGACCACGCCGTCAGCCTCACTCTCGACGGGCAGACCGAAACCGTGTCCGCGCTGCTGCGCGCCTTTCCCGCGCAGGCCGCCAAAGACCACCCCGGTCTGTCGTTGGTCCAAGCCATCACCGACCTCGACAGGATGTGTCTCGACGAGGCCGCCGCACACCTGGATGTCGCCCGGTCCTATGCCGCAACCACACCAGTGAACCGCCGGTCCCGACTCCGCATGGCCATCGCATCCCTGGAACTGCTGCTGGCACGCCTGCGCGGTCACTTCGACGGTGTGTCCGAACTGGTCGAAGCCCTGCCCACCAACGCCGCCAGCCAGTCGGGTGCCGAGACGGCGCTCAGCAGTGACCTGCGCGCCGTCGCCCTCCTCAACCACGGTGTCGTCAAAGCCTGGCTGCTACGGCTGGCCGACAGCGAGCAGGACCTGCTGGAGGGCGCCGCCCTGGCGAGGGACATCGGCCGCCCCTACCTGGAGGTGGCGTGCCTCTCCTACTACGGACTCGCTTCTTGCCCCCGTTCCTTCTCGCAGGCCCGTCGGCGCTGCGAGGAAGCCATCGCTCTCGCCGCTCGGCACGGCTGGGACAACAACTCGGTGATCGCGCCGGCGCAGGTGACACTCGCCGGGACACTGATCTGGACCGGCGAGTTCGACGGCGGCACACATTGGCTGAAGCGCGCCCGTAAAGCAACCGAAAGGTCGGGCGAACCCGGACTACGGGTGCTGGCCCATCTGCTCGCCGCATGCGTCCCCGCAGCGCACGGCCACCACCACGAAGCACTGGAGGAACTGGCCGCCGCCCGGCGGGTCCAGGCCCGCATGGTCGGCGAACACGCGCTGGCGATAAGAGTGATCGGCTGGACCGCCGCATGCCAGGCCCGGCTCGGCATGGTCGACCTGGCCCGCGAGACCCTCTCCGACCTCGACGAACGACAGGCTTCGAGCGGTGAAGCCTGCAACGCCGCCGCGGTCATCAGCCTGGCCGAAAAGGACCCTCAACGAGCCCGCCACGAACTCCGGCCGGTCCTGGACGGCACAGCCCCCGTCAACCCGTACCTCACGCGGGTCGAAGCCAACCTCCTCGACGCGCTCGCCTGCCGCGACCTGGGGGATGAGCGCGCCGCACAGGCCGGCATCGAACGGGCACTGACCATCGCGGAACCAGACCGGTTGATCTTCCCGTTCGCGATGACGGGTGCGTGGCAGTTGCTGGACACCCCGGGGCCACGGGGACAAGCACACGCCGCATTGATCGCCGACATCCTCGACATGGTCCACGACGGCACCCTGGCAGCAGCTGCCTGGGCGCCCGGCGGTCCAGCCGAGGCGCTCAGCCCGAGCGAGCTGAGGGTCCTGCGCCTCCTGCCGACGAACCTCACCAGGCCCGAGATCGCCAACGAGCTATCGGTCTCCCTCAATACCATCAACACCCACATGCGCCGCATCTACGCCAAGCTCGGCGCAACCGACCGCTCCTCGGCCGTACAGCGCAGCCGTGAACTGCGACTGCTGGCCCGAAACCGCGCCTGAAGGACAACGGGTCACCAGGGAACGTCTCGCCGACGCCAACGATGCGAATCGCCGGATTCGAGTGATGACCCGTCACACGCCCACCCGCGATCCTGGCAACGCATCGAACAGATCGGAATCGACAAGGGCCGGGAGCCGGCGCGACGGCGTCCTGCACCACCCGCGATACATCGACGACATCAACCCGTGCACGCCATCACGCTGGCCACGCTGGACCTGACTCCCGCCTTGCAGAACTGCGGTGCCGCCATCGCGGCCGCACCGAACACCTGCTCATAACCGGCGCGTCCGCCGCGCCGGTCCTTCCCAAGCCCCGGCTGCGCCTTCGCGTCCGCCGACATCGCGGCGTTGACCACCGGCACCGACCTCAGCATCCGCCTGTCGAGTTGCTTTGCCCTCGAAGGCGAGAGCCCTGACCTACCAAAGAGGAGAACGAATGCCGAAATCCACCACAACGCTCCTGTGGCGTGGCCTGCTCAGCATCGCTCTCGGGGCCACTTCAGTCCTCTGGCCCAGCATCACCATCGGCACGTTCGTCATTGTCTTCGCTGTCTTCGCCTTCCTTCTCAGCGCCGTGGAGTCACTGCGCGCATTCAGCAGTGACCGCGTCGGCCCTGTCCTCGGCTGGCTGTTCCTGGCACTCATCGCCTTCGGGGCAGGATGTGTCGCGCTGGCCTGGCCTGGCATCACAGCACTCGCCCTCACCGTGTGCATCGGCGTCTGGGCACTGATGGCCGGCGCCGGCGAGATCGCACTGGGCCTCCTCCCTGGTATGAGGGCCGGCTATCGCGCCTTCACGACCCTGACCGGCCTGATCTCGATCATGCTGGCATGCGTGCTCTTTGCGCGCCCCGACATCGGGGCGGTCTCGCTCGCCACGGTCTTCGGTCTGTTCAGCCTCGTTCACGGGGTCTCCACTCTCGTCCTTTCCATCCAACTGAGGTCCTGCGCCAACGTAAGCCCGAGCGCACGGTAGGCACATCGATTGAGGGCTCACACTGATCTTGTGGTGATCCCGCGTCCGCTTCGGCAGGGAGATGCCCTCGCTGGGCACGGGCTCGCGCTGGAAACCTTTCGCTATAAAGGCCGGCGCCATGACAGGCCCCTCTGTTTGATCGGGAAAGATCTACTTCCCTGGAGGGGAAAATGATCCTCATCAGACACCTTGCACCCCGCATAGATTTCTGGGACTGGCAAATGGAGGCCGCATGCCGAGGGATGGGAAGTTCTTTCTTCTATTCCCCATCTGGCGAACGGGGCCTGGACCGCCAAGCGCGGGAACAGGCAGCGACGGCCATCTGCTCCGAGTGCCCGGTACGGGAGAAGTGTGCTGATTTCGCGCTGTCAACACGACAGGAGTTCGGAGTTTGGGGCGGACTCACGGAGTCCGATCGCGAGTCGAGACGCATCAGATGACGCAAGAGCAGGACAGCGAGTACGCGTTGCACACCTCCGGCGCGATCTTCGTGGAGATCGGCTTCGACCCTGACCTCGGAATCCTGTGACTGTCTGCCCCTGCCGTCGAATGCCGGCGACGCAGCCAGCGGCTCCGCCGCCTCGTTCAGAGCACCACGGATCGCGCCGATCAGATCGAGCCGGAACAGCTGCGTTTCGGCCGGCCCACACCGAGACGAACGTGATTCGACGCTGCTGGCCCGGCTGAGCGGCCCAGAGCCGCAACACAGACGTTTCCCGCTGCCCGCGGGCGCCGAGATGATCGTCACTCGTTGCCGCGCGGCGAGATCCAGGGTCGCAACCAAGTCGTGCCGATCGATTGGCCCGACCCTGCCCGGCACATCGGCCATCGCGCTCTCTCCTGCATGCGAGCACCACAGCAGTCCCAGGAGATCACCCGAATCCAGTGACGACACCTCACCAGCGCGGCCGAGACCCTGCAGGCCCGACGACTGAGGGAAGCACCATCATGACCAGTCCGCCCAAGCAGACCGATCTCACCCTGTTCCTGGGGCAGTTGCTGCAGTCACCGGCCCAGCTGGGTGCGATCGCACCCAGTTCACAGCACCTGGCCCGACTGATCTGCGCACCGGTGTCAGAACGTGGCGAGCCCGTCGTGGTTGAGCTGGGTGCGGGCACTGGCCCCTTCACCGTGGAGATCCAGCGCAAGCTCGCCGGCCGCGGCCGTCACCTGGCCATCGAGGTCAATCCGCACCTGGCCGACCGCCTGCAGCAACGGTGCCCGGGCGCCGAGGTCATCCGGCAGGATGCCGCCCTCTTGCCCCTTCTGCTCGACGAACGCGGCATAGACCGCGCCGACGTCATGGTCAGCGGCCTTCCCTGGGCGCTCTTTCCAGCATCTCGCCAGCAGCAGCTCATGGACGTGGCGGCTGCCAGGCTGGGACCACACGGTGTCTTCACCGCGTTCACCTATCTCCACGCCGTTCCTCTGCCCCTCGCCAAGCGCTTCCGGAACCTGTTGGACGAACTGTTCGAGGAGGTTGTGCCCAGCCGAACGATCTGGCGCAACGCACCTCCGGCCTTCGTCATATATGCCCGCCGACCCCGGAGACAGGGGCAGCAGGGGACATCGGCAGCCTCATGAGGCCGGCTCACATTTGCTGCCCCGGATCCATTGGCGTGTCACCTCACCTGCCCAGGCCGGGCTTCATCTGCCGTAGGGCCCACATCTGCGACCCCAGCCGTGCCGAGCGTGCGGGCTCCTCGGAAGCTACCGGGCATGGGTAGGTCCGTCGTCGACTGCACCAGTCGACGGGAGGGGCCCTGTTGCCTGCGGGAGCGTGGTGCCATGGTGATGTGGATCCGCACGTACGACGAGCCCGGGATGCGCAACCCGTTCGCACATCCTTTGCTCCGCCGCTCCATCGCCTCTTGGCCTGGCTGCACTACGCCCCCAGAAATCACTCACGGTGACCACGGCCCTTGCTGGCTGAGGAATACGCGACTCTCGATTACGCGAGGTCGCCAGTTTCATGCCCCGTGAAGGACGCCGCTCGCCCCCGTACGCGAGGACGCCATGGCCGCAACGCTCCGGGAAGAGCCGATCCCCACGACCGTGCCCAGGCTGTACAAAGCAGCCGCCTGAAGCCGCAGCCGCTGCGCCAGACCGACCGGGCCGACACCGAACAGCCGCAGAGCGCCGCCCACCCGGGCAACGGCCGTCGGCGGCGCCAACGACTGGGCGAGTGGGGTAAACCGCTCGATCACCTCCATGAGTTCTCCGAGCCCTTCGCCCTGGCGAAGCCTCACGTGGAAGAAGACCGCTTCCTTCGCTACACCCTCCCGAGCGCAGGCCGTACGAGCGCCTGCTGCCACAACCGGATGGACGATCGCCGTCTCGATCTCAGGTGGCCAGCCAGTTCGCCGTCTTGGGCCTTCAAGATTCCGCGAACCTGTCGGCTTCGGGGCGGCGCGGTACCGACCGGTGGTTTCTGCGCGTCACGGACGGCCGTACTCATCTGCGAGAAGTCGTCCGCCCCGCCGTGCCGTTCAGCGTCGGTGGGGTGTGACCAGGCCGGTCGAGCACCAGGTGCGCAGAAACGCCGCTGTTGCTTCCAGCTGCCTGAGTCCCTGCGCGGAGGAGTCCTCGTAGATCCGCATGTCGACCTCGACCCCCGAGTGCGCCGCGCGGGTCGCGAGGGACAGCGTGTCGTCCAGGAGCATCTCCGTGCCCGCCGCGTGCAGTTGGATCGGCGGCAGGCCGTGGAGGTTGCCGTGCAGGGGGCTGAGAAGGGGGTGGGTGCGCGGCGTCGGGCCCGCGTACGCGGCCGCCCGGACGGTCAGGGCCTCCGCGTCCACCGTACGGTCCGCTGCCGCGTTGAGCAGCAGGCTCGACGCGTCCAGCGTGAAGTCCAGTACCGGTGACGACAGCACCGCACAGGACGGCGGAGCCGCCCCCTCGTCGCGCAGCCGCAGCAACAGACCGGCGGCGAGGGCACCGCCCAGCCGCTTGCCGGCCACGGCCGCGGGCCCCCGGCCGTGGCAGTGCTCCCAGGCGGCGTAGGCGTCCTCCAGGGCTTCGGGGAAGCGGAGCCGGTAGCGGGCGCACACGACCGCGTAGCCGGTGTGCCGGGCCAGTGCGCGTGCCGTGGGCAGGGCGTCCTGCGGGGTGCCCGCGAGCCGCGGGTCGCCGTGCAGATACAGCACCGTCTGCTCCACGGCCGCGCCCTCGGGCCGTACCTCCGGCCCGAACGGCCCTTCCTCGACGTGGATCTCACCTGCCACGGGACATCACCTTCTCCGCCGCCTGCCAGTGTTCGTCGGACACCCAGAGCCGGGCGAAGGCCGCCGCGGCCTCGTGCGGCGGCCGGGCCCGGGTGGTGAGGTTCTTGATCTCGCGGGCCTGCGCGGTGGCGAGCGACCGCGCCGTCTCCCGCCATCCGCCGGCGAACCCGGCCCGGGGCAGCACGAGGTCCACCAGCCCCAGCCGCTCGGCCTCGGCAGCGCCCAGGACGCGCCCGGTGCCCGCCAGCAGCAGCGCCCGGCCCGGCCCCACCAGCCGGGCCAGCCGCTCGGCGCCGCCCCACGCGGGCACGATGGCGAGCTTCGTCTGGTTGAAGCCGATACGGATGTCGTCGGCGGCGATCCGGATGTCGGCGGCGACCGCGACCTCCGCGCCGCCGCCGAAGGCGTGCCCGTTGAGGGCGGCCACCACCGGGCCGGGGAAGGCGGCGATCCGGTCGCACAGTGCCCGCATCCGCAGCGCCATCCCGGCCGCCTCGTCCTCGGTGCGCAGCCGCGCCAGCTCCTTGAGATCGCCGCCGGACACGAACGCCTTGTCGCCCGCGCCGGTCACCACCAGCGCCCTCGCCCCCTCGGCCGAGTCCAGGGCCTTGTCGAGTTCGCCCATGGTGGCCGGGTCGATGGCGTTGCGGGCGTGCGGGCGGTCGATGGTGACGACGGCCAGGCCGTCCTCCAGTTCCAGATCAACCATGCGTGGCCTTCCGGTCGAACGGGCGGGTGCCGGTGGTTCGGCGGGCGTCAGTCCTCGTAGACGACGGTCACCTCGGCGGTCGTGGGTTCGGCCTGGCAGGTGAGCACATAGCCCTCGGCGATCTCGTCGGGTTCCAGGGCGTTGTTCACGCGCATCTTGGCCTCGCCGTCGGTCAGCCGTGCCATGCAGGTGGCGCAGTCCCCGGACTCGCAGGAGAAGGGCGGGGTGAAGCCGGCCCGGCGCGCGCTCTGCAGCAGCGTCTCGCCCGCGCGTTGCGGCACGGTACGGCGCTGTCCGCGCAGGCCGACGGTGACGGTGCCCGGGACGGGCTCGGCCGACGACTCGGCGGCCGCCACCGGCGTGAACCGCTCGACGAAGATCCGCCCGGCGGGCGTCCCGGCCGCGAGCAACGTGCTCTCGACCAGTGCCATGAACGGCTCCGGCCCGCAGAGATAGTGGTCCGCGTCGCTGTCGGCGAGGGCCCGTATCTCGTCGGCGGCGACCAGTCCGTCCCGGTCGTCGAGGTGATCGTGGATGCGGAGCCGGCCGGGATGGCGAGCGGCCAGGGCGCCGAGTGCCTCGCGGAAGATGGCCGAGCCGGCGCTCTGGTGGGCCGTCAGCAGCCTGACCTCGCGCGGAGTTGTCGCCAGTGCGCTCTTGGCCAGGGAGAACACCGGTGTGATCCCGCTCCCGCCGGCGTATCCGACCAGCGGCCGGTCCGTCGCCTCCGTGCGCAGGCAGAAGGAGCCGCCGGGCCTGGTGGCCTCAAGGGTGTCGCCCGGCCGCAGCTGTGTGTGCATCCAGCCGGAGACCAGCCCGCCCGGCACCCGCTTCACCGTTACGCACAGCTCGCCGTCGGTGTCGGGCGAGGACGACATGGAGTAACTGCGCAGCGTTCCGCACACCTTGAAGGTCAGGAACTGTCCGGCCCGGTAGGGGAACGGCGCGTCTAGGGCGAAGGTGCGCGTGTCCGGCGTCTCGTCGACGATCCGGGTGATCCGCACCGGATGGAAGCCGTGGTCCCGTGCCATGTATGGAACTTACCTTCTCGCTATGGGAGAGTGCAATTCTCCTACAGGTGCAATGGTGACTGCGACGAGGAGATCCCCTGTCATGTCGACGACTTCCCTCGGTGCCCTGCGGCCGCTGCCGCCCGCACTGCCGGCGCGTTACGAGGCCGAGGGCTGGTGGACCCGCGAGACCCTCGGCGAGCTGCTGGCCGCCGGACTGGCCACGGCGGGGGACGTGGAGTTCCGTGTGCACTCCGAGGAGCGTCCGTGGGCCGGCACCTTCGCCGACGTCGAACGGGTGGCGCGGCGGCTCGCCGCCGGGCTGCGGGCGCGCGGGGTCGGCCCCGGCGACGTGGTCGCCATGCAGCTGCCCAACTGGGTGGAAGCCGCGGCCGTGTTCTGGGCCGCCGCCTTCCTGGGCGCGGTGGTCGTGCCGGTCGTCCACTTCTACGGGCCCAAGGAGGTCGGCTACATCCTCGGCGCGACGCGCCCCAAGGTGTTCTTCGCGGCCGAGCGCTTCGGCCGGTCCGAGTTCCGCCCGGAGGTGTGCGCGGACGTCCCGGTCGTCGGCGTCGTGGGCCGCGACTTCGAGGTGCTGCTCGCCGACGAACCCCTGGCCGGCGTCCTGCCCGTCGACCCGGACGCCCCCGCGCTCATCGCCTTCACCTCGGGCACCACCCGGGACCCGAAGGGTGTGATCCACAGTCACCGGACCCTGGGCTACGAGACCCGTCAACTGGCCGCGAGCTACCCGCCCGACCGGGGACGGCAGTTCACCGTGGCGCCGGTAGGCCACTTCATCGGCATGATCAACGCCTTTCTCATCCCCGTCCTCGACGGCACCCCGGTCAACCTCGGCGACACCTGGAACCCCGCCCAGGCGCTCGCGCTGATGCGGGCCGAGGGGCTCACGGTCGGCGGGGGAGCGACGTACTACATGACGAGCCTGCTCGACCACCCCGACTGCACGCCGGAGCACATCGCGCACCTCAAGTACGCAGGACTGGGCGGCGCTTCCGTCGCCTCCGCCGTGACGACCCGGCTGGAGTCCCTGGGCATCGGCGTCTTCCGGGCCTACGGCTCCACCGAGCACCCGTCCGTGACCTGCACCCCCTACGACGGCCCGGCCGCCAAGCGGCTGCACACCGACGGACTCCCCTTGCCCGGTGTCGAGTTGAGACTGGCCGAGGACGGCGAGATCCTCACCCGGGGCCCCGACCTCTGCCTCGGCTACACCGACCCCGCCCTGACGGCCGCCGCCTTCGACGAGGACGGCTGGTACCGCACCGGCGACATCGGCGTGCTCGACGCCGACGGATACCTGACCATCACCGACCGCAAGGCCGACGTCATCATCCGCGGCGGCGAGAACATCAGCGCCCTGGAGGTCGAGGAGGTGCTGCTCGGCCTGCCCGGAGTGGCCGAGGTCGCCGTGGTCGCCGTACCCGACCCGCGCCTGGGGGAGCGGGCCGCGGCCGTACTGCGGATGCGCCCCGGCTGGTCCGCGCCGGTCCTGGCCGAGGTGCGCACGCACTTCCAACGCTCGGGGCTGGCCCGGCAGAAGTGGCCCGAGGAGATCCGCTCGGTCGACGACTTCCCCCGGACACCGAGCGGCAAGGTCAAGAAGTTCGAGCTCCGGCGGAACATTGCCACTACCGCACAGTGAGAATACGATTCTCAAGATTGGTGAAGGAGGATCTCATGCCCTCTCGCGCGCTCGCGTATCCGCTGTTCGACGCGGACAACCACCTCTACGAGACGCAGGAAGCGCTCACGAAGTACCTGCCCAAGGAGTACGACGGGGCCATCGAGTACGTGACCGTCCGGGGCCGCACGAAGATCGCGATCCGTGGGCAGATCAGCGAGTACATCCCCAACCCCACCTTCGACGTGGTCGCCCGCCCCGGCGCCATGGAGGAGTACTTCAAGGTCGGCAACCCGACCGGCAAGACCCGGCGGGAGATATTCGGCGAACCGATGCGCTCCGTTCCGGCCTTCCGTGAACCGGCCCCGCGCCTGGAGCTCATGGACGAACTGGGCATCCAGCGCAGCCTGATGTTCCCCACCCTCGCGAGCCTCATCGAGGAGCGCATGAAGGACGACCCGGAGCTGATCCACGCGGTCATCCACGCCCTCAACGAATGGCTGCACGACACCTGGTCCTTCACCTACAAGGACCGCATCTTCACCGTGCCGGTCATCACCCTCCCCATCGTGGAGAGGGCGATCGACGAGCTGAACTGGGTCGTGGAGCGGGGCGCCCGCGCCATCCTGGTCCGCCCCGCGCCCGTGCCCGGATTCGGTGCCACCCGCTCCTTCGCGCTGCCGGAGTTCGACCCGTTCTGGAAGCGGGTCGTCGAGACCGGCGTGCTGGTCGCCTTCCACTCCTCCGACAGCGGCTACGCCCGCTACGCCAACGACTGGGAGGGCAACACACGCGAGTTTCTGCCCTTCAAGCCGAACGCGTTCCGCCAGGTCAACGAGTGGCGGCCGATCGAGGACGCCGTCTCGTCCCTCATCTGCCACGGCACGCTCTCCCGCTTCCCGGAGCTGAAGGTCGCGGTGATCGAGAACGGCGCCTCCTGGGTGGAGCCGCTGCTCGGCCGGCTCGCGGACGTGCACAAGAAGATGCCCCACGAGTTCCAGGAGGACCCGGTCGAGGTCTTCCGGCGGAACATCCACATCAGCCCGTTCTGGGAGGAGGACATGGCCCGGCTCGGCGACCTCATCGGCATCGAACGGGTCCTGTTCGGCTCCGACTACCCCCACCCGGAGGGCCTGGCCGACCCGGTCACCTACGTCGACCACCTGGCCAAGCTGACCGAGGCCGACAAGGCCAGGGTCATGGGCGGCAACCTCGCCCGGCTGATCGACGCATGACCGCGACGATGCCGTGGCGCAGCATCCCCGAACTGGTGCGCAGCGCCGCCGACCGGTTCGGGGACGCGGAGGCCGTGGTCGACGGCGAACTGCGTCTCACCTTCACCGATCTGGCCGACCGGGTACGGCGCACCGCCGGGGCGTTCGCCTCGGTGGGCGTCGGGCCCGGCGACCGGGTCGCGGTGTGGGCCCCGAACTCGGCCGAGTGGGCGGTCGCCGCGTTCGGCGCGCTCACCGCGGGAGGCGTGCTCGTACCGGTGAACACCAGGTTCCGGGACGAGGAGGCCCACGACATCGTCGTCCGCAGCGGCGCCAAGGTGCTGTGCGTCCAGAACGGCTTCCTGGACCGGGAGTTCACCGGCCCGCCCGGCGTTCCCGTCATCGACGTGCGCACGGACGGGTTCCTGGGCTCCGGGGAGCCGCTGGAGCGCGAGGTCGGCGAGGACGACCTCGCCGACATCATCTTCACCTCCGGCACGACCGGCCGCCCCAAGGGCGTGATGACCACCCACGGCCAGACCCTCCGCCTGTACGCCGAGTGGTGCGACCTGGCCCAACTCCGCCAGGGCGACCGCTACTTGATCGTCAACCCGTTCTTCCACATCTTCGGCTACAAGGCGGGCCTGGTCGCCTCCATGATCCGGGGCGCGACCGTCCTCCCGGTGGCCGTCTTCGACGTGGACCGCGTCCTGGACCTGGTGGAGCGGGAGCGGGTGACGGTCCTGCCGGGCCCGCCGACGCTGTACCACTCCCTGCTCCAGACGGGTGCCGGGCACGACCTGTCCTCGCTCCGGGTCGCGGTGACCGGCTCCGCCGACATCCCGGTCGAGCTGGTCCGCCGTATCACCACCGAGCTGCCCTTCACCCACCTCATGACCGGCTACGGGCTCACCGAGGCCGGCACCGTCACCGCGTCCCGGCCCGGCGACCCCTACGAGGCCGTCGCCACGACCGTGGGCAGGCCCTGCGAGGGCTTCGAGGTGCGCCTCGCGGCGGACCAGGAGGTCCTAGTGCGCGGCTACTCCGTCATGCTCGGCTACCTCGACGACCCCGAGGCGACCGCCGAGGCCGTGGACGCCGACGGCTGGCTGCACACCGGGGACCTGGGCGAACTCGACGGCGACGGGCGGCTGAGGATCGTCGGCCGCAAGAAGGACATGTTCATCGTCGGCGGCTTCAACGCCTACCCGGCCGAGATCGAGGGCTTCCTGCTCCGGCACCCGGCCGTCGCCCAGGCCGCCGTGATCGGCGTGCCCGACGCGCGGATGGGCCAGGTCGGCAAGGCGTTCGTGGTGCCCCGCGGCACGGTGACGGAGGCCGAGCTGATCGCCTGGGCCAGGGAGCGGATGGCCGGCTTCAAGGTGCCCCGGCAGGTCGAGTTCCGCTCGCAGCTGCCGCTGAACGCCACCGGCAAGGTGATGAAGGACCAGCTGTCATGACCGACGAACCCCGCACCGCGTCCGGCATCCCCCTCAAGCCGGTCTACGGCCCCGCGGACCTGCACGCCGAACCCCCGGCCCCCGGCGCCTTCCCCTTCACCCGCGGCAACTACCCCACCGGCTACCGGGGCCGTACCTGGACCCTGCGCCAGTACTCCGGCTTCGGCACCCCCGAGGAGTCCAACCGCCGTTACCGCTACCTCCTCGACCAGGGCGGCACCGGCCTGTCGGTGGCGCTCGACCTGCCCACCCAGTGCGGCTACGACTCCGACGACCCGGAGTACACGGACGAGGTCGGCCGCGTCGGAGTCGCCCTCGACACCCTCGCCGACGCCGAGATCCTCTTCGGCACGATCCCGCTGGACCGGATCAGCACCAGCTTCACCATCAACGGCACGGCGGCCATCCTGCTCGCCTTCTACGTCGCCGCCGCCGAGAAGCGCGGCATCCCGCGCGCGAAGCTGACCGGCACCATCCAGAACGACATCCTCAAGGAGTACGCCTCGCGCGGCACCTGGATCTGGCCGCCCACACCCTCGCTCAGACTCATCGCCGACACCATCGAGTTCTGCGCCGCCGAGGTACCCCGCTTCAACGCGATCTCGGTCGCCGGAGCGCACTTCCGGGACGCGGGCGCCAACGCCGTGCAGGAGATGGCGTTCACCCTCGCCGACGGGGTGACGTACTGCGAAACCGTGCTGGAACGCGGGCGTATGACCATCGACGAGTTCGCCCCGCAGATCTCCTTCTTCTTCTACACGCACGGCGATTTCTTCGAGGAGATCGCCAAGTACCGTGCGGGACGCCGGAGATGGGCGACCATCGTGCGCGAGCGGTTCGGCGCACGGACCGACAAGGCGTGCATGTTCCGCTTCGGCTGCGTGGCTGGCGGGGCCTCGTTGTACGCGCCGCAGGCCCGCAACAACACCGTGCGCGTCGCCTACGAGGCCCTCGCTTCCGTGCTCGGCGGCGTGCAGTCGATGTTCACCGCCGCCTGGGACGAGCCGTTCGCGCTGCCCAGCGAGGAGTCGGCCACGCTCGCCCTGCGCACCCAGCAGATCCTCGCCCACGAGACGGGGGTGGCACGGGTGGCCGACCCGCTGGGCGGCTCGTACTTCGTGGAGGCGCTCACCGACGCCACGGAGGAGCGGATCACCGCGATCATGGCCGACCTGGAGGCGCACGGCGGAATGGTCCGCTGCATCGAGGACGGCTACCTCCAGGGGCTCATCGCCGACGAGGCCTGGCGGCTGCACCAGGAGGTCGACTCCGGGCTGCGGCCCGTCGTCGGCGTCAACCGCTTCACCGCCGAGGAGCCCCCGCCCGACCTGGCCACCTACGAACTCGACCCCGAGGGACGGGAACGGCAGCTCAAGCGGCTCGCCCAGGTCAGGGGCGAGCGCAGCGGCGCAGAGGTACGGGCCCGCCTCACCGGGCTGAAACGCGCCGCCGAAGGAGACACCAACCTCATGGATCCCCTGATCGCCTGCGCCAACGCCTACTGCACGGTCGGCGAGATCGCCGGAGCCCTGCGCCAGGTGTGGGGCGAGTTCCGGCAGCCGGTGGTGTTCTGATGACCGCGCCGGTGCGGGTGCTCGTCGCAAAACCCGGGCTCGACGGGCACGACCGCGGGGCCAAGCTGGTGGCGCGCGGACTGCGTGACGCCGGGTTCGAGGTGGTGTTCACGGGCATCCGGTGGCGGGTGGCGGACATCGTCGCCACCGCCGTCCAGGAGGACGTGGCCGTGGTCGGCCTGTCGATCCTCTCCGGCGCCCATGTCACGCTGACCCGCCGCACGGTCAGCGGGCTGCGCGCGGCGGGAGCGCATGACATCCCCGTCGTCGTCGGCGGCACGATCCCGGCCGCCGACGTGGCGCTGCTGCGGGAGGCCGGTGCGGCGGCCGTGTTTCCCACCGGCACCCCGCTGCACGCCATCGTCGCGGACATCCGCGCACTGACCGCCCAGGAGGGCTGACATGCGAGTCGGAGTGATGAGCGGTCCCGAGCGGGGCGACGCGGCGCACAAGGCGGCGCGCATGGTCGACGACGCCCGCTGGGCCGAGGACGCCGGCTTCGACACCGTGTGGGTGCCCCAGGTGCCCACCGACTTCGACGCCCTCACCGCCGTCTCCCTGATGGGACAGGCCACTTCGCGCATCGAACTGGGCACGGCGGTGGTCCCGGTGCACGCCCAGCACCCGGTGGCCCTGGCCCGGCAGGCGATCTCGGCCCAGGCCGCCGCCGGCGGACGACTCGCCCTCGGCGTGGGCGCCTCCCACCACTGGATCGTCCGCGACATGCTCGGCGTCCCGTACGAGAAGCCGGCCGCCTACACCCGCGCCTACCTCGAAGTCCTCAACACGGCTTTCAGCGGCGCGAGTTCGGTGGACGTCGAGAACGACGTCTTCCAGGTGCACAATCCGCTCACCCTCGCCCCGGTCGCCCCCCTGCCGGTCCTGGTCGCCGCCCTCGGCCCGGTGATGCTGCGCATCGCGGGCGAGTACACCGACGGCACCGTCCTCTGGATGGCGGACGAACGGGCCGTGGCCGAGCACGTCGTGCCGACGCTCACCAAGGCGGCGGAGGCGGCGGGTCGTCCGGCCCCGCGCATCGTGGCGGGCATCCCGGTCTGCCTCTGCGCTCCGCACGAGGTGGACGCGGCCCGGGAGCGCGCCAACCGGATCCTCGGCGAGGCGGAGGTATCGCCCAACTACCGACGGCTCCTTGAGTACGGTGACGCGCGCGACGTCGGCGACCTGTGCGCGGCCGGCGACGAGGCGGCCATCGCGGCCCGCTTCCGGCGCTTCGCCGACGCGGGCGTGACCGACCTGTCTGTCCGCCTGCTGCCCATCGGTACCGGGCGGGACGAACTGGTCGCCTCCAAGCTCCGCACCCGGGACGCGGTCGCGGCCCTCGCCGCGGACGTCCGGTGACCGGCGGGCCGGGCCCGCTGGCGGCGCTGCGCGTCCTGGAGGTCGGCCACATCCTCGCCGGCCCCTACGCCACCATGCTGCTCGCCGACCTCGGGGCACAGGTCACCAAAGTGGAACCCCCCGGCGGCGACCTGTCCCGGCAGGTGTCCGACGCCTACTTCGCCAGCCTCAACCGGGGCAAGCGCTCGGTCCGCCTGGACCTGACCACGCCGGGCGGCCAGGACCGGCTGCACGACCTGGTACGCGAGGCGGACGCACTGCTCGTCAACCTCAAACCGTCCGCCATCCACCGCTTCGGTCTCACCTATGAAGCCCTGAAGCCCTACAACGAACGCCTGGTGTGCGTCGCCCTCACCGGCTGGGGCATGGCCGCCGGCGACGAACCCGCCTTCGACTACGTCGTCCAGGCCGCCACCGGCATCGCCGCCCTGACCGGCGACCCGGACGGCCCGCCGCTGCTGCCCGGCTACTCCTCCGCCGACAACTCGGCCGGACTCGCCGCCGCGCTCGGCCTGCTGGCCCAGGTGGTCTCGGGGCGGGGCGGACAGATCGAGGTCTCCCTGCGGGACGTGATGCTCTCCCAGCTCAACTACCACGCCTCGGGCTGGCTCAACGACGGAGTCGCCCCTCGCCGCCTCGGCGGAGCGCACTCCTACTACGTCCCCGCCCAGCTCTTCCCGACCGCCGACGGACACCTGGCCCTGTTCATCACCCACGACGGCTTCTGGCGTGCCTTCGCGGCCGAGGCCGGCATCGAGGGCTTCCCGACGATGACCGAGCGTGCGGCACGCCGCGACGAGGTGATCGCCGCGGTGACCAAGGCCCTGGCCGCCGACACGGCCGTGGGCTGGGAGGCCCGCCTGCGCCCGCTCCGGGTCCCCGCCGCGGCCGTCCGCACCCTTCCCGAGGCGCTCGCCGAGGCTCCGGACGCGGTGGTGGACGCAGGCGGCCACCGGCTGGTCGGCAGCCCGTTCCGCGTCACCGGCTACGAGCCGTCGTACGGGTCACCGCCGGCCCTGGGCGAACACGGCGATGCCGACACCCTCTAGGCGCCGTCAGCCGACCGCGGCACCGTCGTGGCTGGTCGCGCCCACGCGGCGGTAGCCGCATATCCAATACCGCCCCGCGCCCCTTCGGGGGCGCTCCCGAACCGCAGCGGACTTTGCCGGACCTGCTTAGGCGTCACGGCATCCCGCCGTCCACCCGTAGCGTCGCCCCGCTGGTGTACGAGGACGCTTCCGACATCAGGTAGAGCGCGGCGCCCACGACCTCGCGCGGGTCCCCGATGCGTTGCAGGGCGTGCGCGCGGACTCCCTCGGTGAGCTGCTCCGGGTCCTGCTGCCAGCCGCGGGTGGCCCACGTGTCGAACGGGCCGCACATCAGCGTGTTGACCCGTACCGCCGGGCCGAGCGCCTGTGCCAGACCCACGGTCACCGCGTTCAGCCCCGCCTTGGCGGCCGCGTACGGCACGATCGCGGGACGCGGCCGGACCGAGCCGGTGGAGCTGACGTTGACGATCGTGCCGCCCCCGGCCTCGGCCATCCGGGCCCCGGCCAGTACGGACAGCCGGAACGGGCCCTTGAGGTTGAGGCCCACCACCGCGTCGAACATCTTCTCCGTGACCTCGGTCAGGTCGTCGTAGACGGGAGACATCCCGGCGTTGTTGACCAGCACGTCGAGCCTGCCGAAGCGCGCGTGGACGGCGTCGACCAGGCCGGGCAGCTCGTCCCAGCGGCCCACGTGAACGGCGTACGGGAGCGCCGCGCGCCCCGTCTCCTTCTCGATCTCGGTGCTCACGGCGGCGCAGGCGTCGTACTTCCGGCTGGCGACGACGACGTCCGCGCCGCAGCGGGCCGCCCCGAACGCCATCGCCCGCCCCAGGCCCCGGCTGCCGCCGGTGACGAGGACCACCCGGCCGGAGAGGTCGAACAGCTCGTCCGCGTAGCCCATGCCCGCCTCCTGGAGTGTTCTCGATTATGAGAGTAGCGTTCTCCGGTGTGCAGAATAGCATTCGGGATCGTGATGCCGAGGCGTTGCTGGACGCCGGACTGGCCCTGATGGTGACGGGCGGTGGGCGCCGGCCCCGGGTGGCCGACATCGTGGCCGCCGCGGGTCTGTCGAACGACGCCTTCTACCGCTCCTTCGCGAGCAAGGACGCCCTGGTGGAGGCCATCGTCGAGCGCGGCGCGCGCACCCTCGTCGGGTATGTCCGGCACCGGATCGCGCGGGCGGCCGGGCGCGGTCCGGAGGCCCGGCTGCGGGCCGGGCTGGAAGCGGTCGTGCGGCAGGCTTCCGACGCGACCCTGGCCCGGCAGACCCGGGCGGTGCTGGCCAACGCGACCGGACACGCACCCCGGGCCTCGCACGTCACCGTCGCGCTGGTGGACGCCCTGGCCGCACTGTTCGCCCAGTCCGCCGCCGAGTTGGGGGCGGGCGACCCGATGCGCTCCGCCCGGACCGCGGCGGGCGCGGTCGTCGCGGCCCTGCAGTACTGGCTGTTCACCGAGGAGGTGCCAGGGCGTGCCGAGACCGAGCATCTGGTCGGCTTCCTGCTCGCGGGAGTGTGCGCCCCGGATCCGCGCAGAGGGTGAGTCCTGTTGCTGGACGACGAGAATGCCGTTCTGTTAATTTCAGAACGGCATTCTGACGGAAGGTGGATGCGTCATGTGGGACTTCAGTACCGACGCCGCGTTCCAGGAGAGGCTTGACTGGGCCGCGCGCTTCGTACGTGAGGAGATCGAGCCGCTCGACGTGCTGTTCCCGGGCAACGCCGAGCCCTACGACCGGGAGAGCGAGGTCTTCCGGGAAGTGGTCCGCCCGTTGCAGCGGCAGGTGCGTGAGCAGGGGCTGTGGGCCGCCCATCTGCCGCCCTCGCTCGGCGGCATGGGCATGGGTCAGGTGAACCTCGGCCTGCTCAACGAGATTCTCGGACGCTCCAGTTGGGCGCCGATGGTGTTCGGCACCCAGGCTCCTGACTCCGGCAACGCGGAGATCCTCGCCCACTACGCGACCGAGGAGCAGCGCAGGGAGTACCTGGAGCCGCTGCTCGACGGACGGATCGTCTCCACCTTCGCGATGACCGAGCCGACCGGCGGCGCGGACCCGGGCGGCTTCACCTGCCGTGCCGTGCGCGACGGCGGGGAATGGGTGATCAACGGCGAGAAGTGGTTCGCCTCCAATTACCCCCACGCCGCGTTCGTCATCGCCATGGTGGTCACCGACCCCGACGTGCCCGTGCACAAGGGCGCCTCCATGATCCTGGTCCCGGCCGGGACGCCCGGCATGGAGATGGTGCGCGGCACGGGCATGGCCGGCGAGCCGCTCGGTGAGGGCGTCCACGCCTATCTGCGGTTCACCGACTGCCGCGTCCCCGCCGCGAACCTGCTGGGCGAGCCGGGCTCCGGTTTCCTGATCGCGCAGACCCGCCTCGGCGGTGGCCGTCTGCACCACGCGATGCGGTCGGTCGGCCAGTGCCGGCGTGCCCTGGAGATGATGACCGAGCGGATCGCCTCCCGGCACACCCGTGGCGGCCCGCTCTCCGGCCAGCAGGCCGTGCGCCACCAGCTGGCCGACACCTGGGTGCAGATCGAGCAGTTCCGCCTCCAGGTCCTGCACGCCGCCTGGCAGACGGACCGGGCGGCCGACACCGGCGACCCGGCCGACGCGCGCCGGGCCCGGCTGCACGTCTCCGGCGTCAAGGTCGCCACCCCCAAGGTCCTCGTCGACGTTGCCTACCGGGCCCTGCACCTGCACGGTGCGCTCGGCGTCTCCAACGAACTGCCCCTGGCCAAGATGTGGCACTCCGGTCCCACCCTCGGAGTCGCCGACGGCCCCACCGAGGCCCACCAGGACGTCATAGCCCGGCTGTTGCTGAAGGACGCCATCCCGGCTGAGGACCCGCTCTTCGGCTCCTCGCACCTGCCCACCCGACTGGCCGCGGCGCGCGAGAAATACGCGGACCGCCTGAAGGAGACGGCGGTGACCTGGTGAGCTCCCAGGAGACGCACGGCGCCGAAAGCACCATCTCCGACCTCGACCGCCTCAACGCCTGGCCCGGCCTCCCCGGCCTCCCCGGCGACGGTCCCGTCATCGCCCTCGACCCCCTCACCGGCGGGGCACAGAACCTCCTGTTCACCCTCCGCAGGTCCGACGGGACCGAACTCGTGCTGCGCCGCCCCGGCCGGCACCTGCGGGCCGGCGCCTCCGACGCCTTCCGCCGCGAGGGCCGCGTCCTGGGCGCCCTCGCCGCCACCGACGTACCGCATCCGCACCTGCACGCCAGCGTCCAGGACGAGTCGGTGCTCGGCGCGCCCTTCTCCGTGCTGGAGAAGATCGACGGCTTCATGCCCCGGGGGCAGCTACCCGGCCGGTACGCCGAGGACCCGGAGTGGCGGCGCACGGTCGCCTTCGCGTTCGTCGACGGCGCCGCACGGCTGGCAGCCGTGGACCCCGGCGCGCACGACCTGGCCGACCTCGGGCGTCCGGAGGGCTGGCTGGAGCGGCAGACCCCCAAGTACCTGAAGATGCTCCACGGTTACCGGACCGACCCCGCCTACCTGGAGAGCGAGAACCCGCACGTCGACACCGTCGCCGACTGGCTGGTCGGGCACGCCCCGAAACAGGGCGCGACCGGCATCGTCCACGGGGACCTGCAGTTCGCCAACGCCATGTTCGCCCACGACGCGCCACGCCTCGCCGCCATCGTCGACTGGGAGATGGCCTCCCTCGGCGACCCGCTCCTCGACCTGGCCTGGATCCTGACCGCCTGGCGCGAGCCCGGCGACCCGCCCGGCAGCGACCCCCAACTCCAGCCCTGGGAGGGCATACCCTCCCGCGCCGAGCTCGTCGCGTACTACGCCGAGCAGACCGGCCGGGACGTGTCCGCGTTCCGCTGGTACCAGGTGCTGGCCTGTTTCCGCCTCGCTGCCCTCCTCGAAGGCAGCCACTCCCGCGCACTCGCCGGGAAGATGAACCGCAAGCTGGGCGAGGCGTTCCACGCCTACGCCGGCTGGCTGTGGGAGAAGGCGCGTCAGGAGATGGCGGGCGACTGATGTCGTTCGTCCGCGGCGGCGTCGTGGCTGGTCTCGCAGTTCCCCGCGCCCCTTTGGGGCGCGCTGTTCGGCACGTTACTTAGGAGGGAACCGCAACGCCCCGTCCAAGCGGACCACTTCGCCGTTGAGGTAGCCGTTCTCGCACAGGTGCTGGACGAGGGCGGCGAACTCCTCCGGGCGCCCCATCCGGCGCGGGTGGGGCACCTGCGGTCCCCAGTACGCCTCCAGTTGGTCGGCGGCCTTGCCGTAGGCGGGCGTGAGGACGGTGCCGGGCGCGATCGACACCACCCGGATGCCGAGCGGCGACAGATCGCGGGCGGCCACCAGGGTCATCGCGCTCACCCCGCCCTTCGCGGCGGCGTACGGGAGCTGGCCGATCTGTCCCTCGTACGCCGCGATCGACGACGTTGTCACGATCACACCGCGTTCGCCGTCCTCCCCGGCGGGCGCGGTGCGGGCGATGGCCGCGGCGGCCAGGCGCAGCACGTTGAACACGCCCGTCAGATAGACGTCGACCGTGGTCCGGAAGGCGGCGAGGCCCAGCGGCGCCCCGTCCCTGCCGACCAGCCGGCCGCCGGCCGCCGGACCGCCGTGGCAGTCCACCGCCGTACGGAACTCGCCCTCCTCCGCGGCCGCTTCGACCGCCGACGCCACCGAGTCCTCGTCGGTGGCGTCCGTGCGGACGTACCGCACCCCCAGCTCCTCCTGAAGGGCCTTGCCCTTGTCGTCGGCCAGGTCGGCGACCACGACCCGCACCCCTGCGGCGTGCAGTCGCCGTACCGTCGCCTCGCCGAGCCCGCCCGCGCCGCCGACCACCAGGGCCGAGGAACCCTCGATGAGCATCGTCATTCCCCTCTCTTGCTAGTGAGCCTCTGAGTGTATGAGAATGGCATTCTCATGAACATAGCCGTGATCCTGGAAATGGCCGCCTCCGCGGGGGACCGGCCGGCCGTCACCGAGGGCGGCCGTTCGCTCTCCGCCGCCGAACTCCAGCGCCTCGCGCGACATGCGGCCGCCCGCTTCCGCGACCGCCCCGCAGTCCTCTACCTCGGTGCGAACCACCTCGCCTACCCCGTCGCCCTGTTCGGTGCGGCCCTGGCCGGAATCCCCTTCGTTCCCCTCAACTACCGTCTGGGACACGAGCAGTTGGCGGCCCTGCTGGAGCGGCACCCGGGCGCCGCGGTACTGCGCCCGGAGGACCTCGACGCCCTCCTCGCCGCGTCCGGCGAAGCCGGGTGGCAGCCGACGCCCGACGACCGGGATGCCACCGCCGTCGTCCTCTACACCAGCGGCACCACCTCCGCGCCCAAGGCGGCACTGCTGCGCCACCGCCACCTGCTCGCCTACGTCTTCAACACGCAGGACTTCGGCTCGGCGGGCGCGGACGACGCGACCCTGGTGGCCCTCCCGCCCTACCACGTGGCCGGGTTGATGAACCTGCTGACGAACCTCTACGCGGGCCGCCGGATCGTCTACCAGACCTCCTTCGAGGCGGCGGACTGGCTGGCCACGGTGCGCGGCGAGCGCGTCACCCACGCCATGCTGGTGCCGACCATGCTCTCCCGCATCACCGCCGAACTCGGCGAGAACCGGGCCGAGACGCCCACCCTGCGCAGCCTCGCCTACGGCGGGGCACGCACCCCGCGCCCGGTGGTGGAGCGGGCGTTGCGGCAGTTCCCGGAGACCGGCTTCGTCAACGCGTACGGTCTCACGGAGACCGCGTCCTCCGTCTGCGTCCTCGGTCCCGACGACCACTGGCAGGCGCTGGTCTCCGAGGATCCGTCCGTACGGGCCAGGCTCGGCTCGGTCGGCCGTCCGCTGCCCGGGATCGAGGTCGAGATCCGGGACGAGGACGGCAAGGTGCTCGAACGAGGAGCGACAGGGCTCGTCTTCGTGCGCGGCGAGCAGATCTCGGGGGAGTACACCGGGACCCGGGCACTGGACGACCGGGGCTGGTTCGCCACCCGCGACCGGGGCCGGCTCGACGACGCGGGATACCTGTTCGTCGAGGGGCGCGCCGACGACACGATCATCCGCGGCGGCGAGAACATCGCTCCCGCCGAGATCGAGGACGTACTCCTGCAGTACCCGGGGGTGCGGGAGGCCGCCGTGCTCGGTGTCGCCGACCCGGAGTGGGGGCAGCGGCTGGTGGCCGTCCTCGTCGGCTCCGGAGACCCCGCGGACATCCGGGCCTTCGCCCGCCGGCACCTGCGCTCCTCGAAGACGCCCGACCTCGTCGTCTTCCGCCCCGAACTGCCCCGCACCCCCACCGGGAAGCTCCTGCGCCGCACCCTCGTAGCCGAACTGGAGGAGACCGCCGATGCCTGAGGCCGTTCTCGTCACCGCCCTGCGCACGCCGATCGGCACCGCGTTCAAGGGCACCCTGCGCAGCACCACCGCCTACGAACTGGCCGACCGTATCGTCACGGCGGTCGCGGAGGGGCTCGACCCCGACCTCGTCGACGACGTGGTGCTCGCCGAGTCCCACTACGGCGGCGGGGTCGTCGCCCGGCACGCGGCCCTCACCGCCGGGCTGCCCCGCGTCCCCGGCCTCGCCCTGAACCGGCACTGCGCCGCCGGACTCGCCGCCGTACAGACCGCCGCGGCCTCGATCAGGGCCGGCATGGACCGCCTGGTCCTCGCCGGCGGAGTCAACTCCACGTCCACCGCGCCCAGGTTGTCCTTCCAGGACACCGAACGCTGGGTGCCGCCCACCCACCCGGACCGCCCCGACGCGCCCAACCTCGACATGTCGATCACGGTGGGCTGGAACACGGCCGTACAGGAGGGCATCGGGCGCGAGGAGATGGACGCGTGGGCGCTGCGCTCGCACCGCAACGCCGTACGCGCCCAGGACGAGGGCCGCTTCAAGGACGAGCTTGTGCCCGTCGAGACGCCGTACGGCCCCTTCGAGGCCGACGAGCACCCGCGCCGGAACACCAGCGCGGAGCGCCTGGCCGCACTCAAGCCGCTGCACCCGGAGATCGAGGGATTCTCGATCACAGCCGGGAACGCCTGCGGAGCCAACGACGCGGCCGCCGCCCTGGCGGTCGCCGACGCGGGGCTCGGGCTTCCCGCACTGGCCCGGGTGCGCTCCTGGGCCTCCGTGGCCCTGGACCCGGCCGAGACCGGGCTGACCCCCGTGCACGCCATCCCCAAGGCGCTTCAGCGGGCCGGGATGTCGCTTCGGGACGTCGACCTCTTCGAGATCAACGAGGCGTTCGCCGTCGTACCGGTCGCCGTGATCCGTCGCCTCGGCCTCGACCCGGACACGGTGAACGTCAGCGGCAGCGGCTGTTCCCTGGGCCACCCCGTGGCCGCGACCGGTGCGCGCATGGTCGTCACCCTGGTCCACGAACTGCGCCGCCGGGGCGGGGGAGTCGGCGTGGCCGCGATGTGCGCGGGCGGCGGCATGGGCTCCGCCCTGGTACTGGAGGTGCCCGCGCCCTGATCCTGCCGGGGCCCTCACCGACGAGCCGTCCGTCCGCAAGCCGGCTCCGGTCAGTCCCGGGGACGGCTTGGACCGCTGTCGTAGTCGCCCGCCAGCACGGCGCCCATGCGCGGCAGCACGGCATCGGCGAACGGGGTGTGCACGCCCGTGTCCCGACCCAGTTCCTGTGCCGCCGCGAGGTCTTTGCGGGCCAACGCCTCGATGTGGTCGGCCTGCGCGCGGATGGTGCCCGCGGCGTCGAGATGGTCGTGCAGGAGGAACAACTGGGAGGTGCCGCCGGCCACCGCCGACTCCAGCACCTCGATCAGCTTCCGCGGGTCGACGCCTCCTCGTACGGCAAGCTGTACGGCCTCCCGCACCACCGCCCAGCTCGCGTAGGTCACGACATTGCGGGCGATCTTGGTGACCATGCCGGAACCCACCGGGCCGCAGTGCACCACGGTCCTTGAGAAGGACTCCAGCACCGGCCGCACCCGGTCGACCACCTCCTCGGGCCCGCCGACCATCGTCACCAGCAGTCCGTCGCCCGCCTGGGTCACACCGCCGTCGAGCAGGATGGCACCGTGCCGCTCGGCCAGCTCGGTGAACTCCCGCACAGCGGACAGTGCCACCGTGGACAGCAGGACGACGACCAGCCCCGCTCTGGCCGCGCTCAGCAGCCCCCGCTCACCGGCGAGGACCTCACGGACCTGTCCGGCATCCACCACGGCCACCAGGACCACGTCACTGGCGCGCGCCACGTCGGCAGGCGAGGCGAGCACCGGACCCACTCCGTCCAGGGAATCGGCCGCATCCGGACGGACGTCGAAGACCGACAGAGGCAGTCCCGCCCGGGCGATGTTCCTCGCCACCCCTGAGCCGATCACGCCCAGGCCGACGACACCGGCCGTGATCGTCTGCCGGGAAACCGCACGCGACTGTGCCATCACTGAAGCCCCTTCGTCCCTGGTCGGCCAACGGTAGGCAGCGTGTGCGGGCCGCCGGGGTCGCTGTCCCTCTCAGCGGGACATTCGCTGGGGCGCCGAAGCCGCCCGGCACTACCGTGCACGGGCCGACATGGAGGAGTGCGCGCATGACGACGAACGGCGACGAGCGGTGGAACCGCGGTACCGAAGCGATGGACGCGGTGTACGGGAAGGGATTCTCGGCGACGTACTACCCCGTCCCACGGGAGAAGCCCTACCACCGGGAGACCGTGGAGCATCTCTTCGGCGACATCTGGTCGCGTCCCGGTCTGTCGGTGCGTGACCGCAGACTCCTGGTGATCGGAGTGACCGCGGCCCTCGGCCGGGGCGACCTGATCCGCATCCAGGCCCTCGGCGCACTGCGCAACGGCGAACTGAGCCCGGAAGAACTGCGCGAGGGCGTACTTCAACTGGCCTACTACACCGGGTGGGGCAACGCCACCAGCGTGGACCGGGGCATCGAGGATGCCATCGCCGCTCACGAGAAGGAACGGGCCAGGGAGTAGACGGCGCTCGGCAGCGCCCGCGCAGCCGCACTGTCCAGGCGGGCAACGTTGATGGCCCGGCCTCTTTGAGGCCGGGCCATCAACCCGTGAAGCCGGTTCGGTGAGTCTGTCAGGGTCAGTTCTTGCCCTTGCTGACGACCCACTTGCGGCCCACCCAGTTGCCGACCGTCTCGTAGCCGGAGCGGAAGGAGCCGAGCCAGTTGAGCTTGAGGCCGGCCTCGGCGGCGGACTTGACGGGGGTGTAGCTGCTCGCGTCGGTGGCGGAGCCGCCCGTGGTGTTCTCGGCGTAGTACGGGAAGGGGTAGACCGGCCGGGAGGCGGTGGTGTTCCCGCTGCTGTCGACCGACTTGGTCGTCAGGCTGTCGGGGGCGTCGCCCTTCGTGACCCAGTCGGTGATCGCGGTCAGCGCGTCGAAGGTGGGCGGGCCCTGGCCGCCGCCGCAGTGCGCGACGCCGGGCAGCAGGAACAGCCGGGCGAAGGTCTCGGTGGCCGCCTCGCCACCCGTCACCTTCTCAACTGCCTTGTAGTAGGCCATCGTTCCCACGGCCGGGATGTGCTGGTCGCCGAGACCGTGCCAGAGGATCAGCTTGCCGCCGGCCTTCTTGAACGCGGTGAGGTCGGGGTCGGTGGCGTCGTACATGCCCTCGTTGGGCCCCATGACCTTCTTGTAGTAGGCCGCCGTGAACTTGATGTCCTTGTACGTCAGGGCCGGTTGGGGGCTGTCGAAGACCTGGTAGCGCAGGGTCTCCCGGACGAAGCTGATGTCGCCGCTGGCGCCGGTCGCGGTGGCCGGGGTGATGATGCCGGCCCAGTTCAGTTCGGAGCCGCGCAACTGGTAGCCCGGGTACAGGAGTCGGCCGTGTTCGTCGGTGGGTCCGGCGTAGATGCGGCGCAGGGTGGTGACCTGGTCGGCGGTCAGGCAGTAGGCGTCGGACGTCGAGGTCTGACCGGTCTTGCACTGGATGGTGCCGGGGTCCCAGGTGCAGCTCAGCGGGTCGGCGATGATGCCGTCGGCGGGGGCGCCGCAGCCCTTGAGGACGGCCTTGTGGAGGTCGGCGAGGTCGGCGTTGGTGATCGTCGCCGGGCCGCCGTCGAGGTAGACGGACTGGGCGGTCCAGGCGTGCGAGAAGGTGTTGAGCGCGGTGAAGTTGTTGGCCGGGGCGCCGGCGATGATGCCGTCGAAGTCGGTCGGGTAGCGCTGGGCCTCGGTGAGGCCCTGGTGGCCGCCCTGGGAGCAGCCGTCGAAGTAGGAGTGGGTGGCCGCCTGACCGTAGTACTGCTTGATGATCGCCTTGGCCGCCTGGACCAGTTCGTGGTCGGACTTGTAGCCGAAGTCGGCGCTCAGGGTGGGGTCGGTGGAGAAGAGTCCGCCGCCCACTTGGTGACCCTCGTCGCTGGAGGCGACGGCGAAGGCGCCGCTGGTCAGCGGGACGCATCCGGCGGAGGCGGGGGCGTTGGTGACGGTGGCGCCACCGCACAGGCCGCCGCAGCCCAGCTGGAGGTAGTCGGCCTGCCAGCCGGTCTCGGGCAGCTTGATCTCGAAGTGCAGCTGAGGGGCGATCACGCCCTTCACGTCGCAGGCCGCCCAGTTGCCCAACGTGTTGCTGCTCGCGGCCAGTTCGGTGGCCGAGGAGATCTCGAAGGGCACACCGGGAACGGCACTGGCGAGGTCCAGTCCCGCCACGCCGGCGCAGGACATGGCCGGTGCGATCCCGGAGGCCGTGCCGCTCGCGGCGAGCGCGGCGGCCGAAGCGGGCGGCTGCGCGCTGCCGGTCTGCGCGTTGGCGAGAGCGAAGCCCGCCCCGGTCACGAGCGCGAGCGCGGCCGCCAGGGTGGCCATGAAGGAAGCCGACGTCCTCCGGCACCATGTGGAGAGCATGAGCATGCTCGATCTCCGTTCGATTGCTGAGTCACCACGAGTGACAGCCGGACCGAGGTGCGCGGTGACCCGGTCAATACGCCTGGCCCAGCGCACGGCTCTGCTGGGCGCAGCCTCCCGGCCCTGGTCGGCTGCAACTCAAGTGGCGGTACGGCGACGAACTTAGCCCTGTGGCCAGTGCGGTCACAAGATTCGTCGACGAAATTGTCGACGATTGATGGTGGGGTGAGATCGATTCCGGCCAGAGCAAGAGCAGCGCACGAAGGGGCGCGAGGAACTGCGTGACCAGCCACGACGGCGCCGCAGACGATCGACGGCATTCCGCGGCACTTCCGCGGAGCGCTCAGCCGACGAACCGCAGCAGCGCCTCCTGGGCGAACGAGGCGAGGAGCATTCCGTCCTCGTCGAGGACGTCGCCGCGCCCGAAGCACCGTCCGTGTGCGGCGAGCGGGCTGTGCTGGCGCAGCAGCAGCCACCGTCCGGTGGTGAACGGGCGGTGGAACCAGACGGTGTGCGCGGTCACGGCCGAGGCGAACGCCCGGCCCGCGTCCGCCTGCGTGATGCCCTCCAGGGGGCGCAGTGCGGTGCCGATCAGGGTGAGGTCGGTGGCGTAGGCGAGCAGGGCCGGTCCGAGAGCCGGCGGGGCCGTGGGGATGCGCGTCCACAGCTCGTATCCCGGCGGCTCGGACTTCGCGGTGTCGAGGTCGGTGGCCGCCCGTGACTCCCAGGGCAGCAGCCCGAGTTCGAGGGCGCGCTCCGGGCCGGGCAGGGCCGGCGCGGGATCCACCGTCTGCCGGTCCGGCCCCTCCTCCCACGCATGCAGGCTCGCGCTCGCCGTCGCCACCACTCCATGGTCCTGGCGGGCGGTGAGCCGTACGGTCGCGAAGGTGCGGCCCTGCTGCGGCACATCGGTCTCGTAGCGCACCGGTTCACCGGTACGGCCCTCGCGCAGGAACTGCGTGTGCAGCGACTTCAGGCTCTTGCCGGGTGCGGCCAGACAGGCGGCCCGCGCGAACTGGGCGAGAAACTGACCGCCGAACAGCCGCCGATAGGTGAGCTGTTGTGAGCGGCCCTCGTAAGTGCCGGTGCCGTGCGTGGTGAGGTCGAGGCAGCCGAGCAGGTCTTGCCACAGGTCCGTGGTCACGTGCTTCCTCACAGGTCGACGAGTCGGCGCGTCCGTCGTTCGCGCAGCAGCAACGCGCCTGCCTCACGGGTCAGTTCACGGGTGGAGCCGAGCAGTCCGTCGAGGACGAGGGCCCGTTTGACATGCCGGTGCAGCGGGTGTTCCGCGGTGAAGCCGATGCCGCCCAGGGCCTGCTGGCAGTGGCGTGCCGTGGTGAGGGCGGCCCGCCCGGCCGCGGCCTTGGCGAGCAGCGCGCCGGTGTCGTCGTCGGTCGCGCCGAGCGCCGCCTCGGCTCCCTCCAGTGCCACATGGGCCTCGGCGAGCCGGTGCCGCAGGGCCTGGAAGGAGGCGAGGGGCCGCCCGAACTGGTGCCGTTCCAGGACGTGTTCACGGGCCAGGTCGAGCATGGCGTGACCGGTGCCGAGCAGCCACCAGCCCAGCGCCCGACGCCCGGCGGCGAGCGGGACGGCCTCGCCCGTGCCCACCCGGCGCAGCGGCAGCAAGGGATCGAGTGCGCTCGCCTCGGTGGCACCGTCCCGCGCCCACACCACCCACGTCCCGCCCGCGTACGGCAGCGGCAGCGTCCCCCCGACGGGCCGCCCGGCCGCCCGCAGGACTACGTCGTTGAGGACCGCGGCCTGTGTCCCGGTCTCGCCGAGGAGCCGGAAGACCAGGGGGACGGCGGTGTCCGGTGCCTCGGCGAGCATCTGCGTCCAGCCCAGGTCCGCGAGCGCGGTGTCGAGTGAGGCGCCGGTCGCGGCCGCCGTCATGGTCTTGCGCAGCGCCTCTTCCAGCAGGTCGCGTTCGGCGGTGTCCACTGCGGGTCACTCCTTTCCGAGGCCCAGGAGACGACGGGCGACGATGTTGCGCTGGATCTCGGCGGTGCCGCCGTAGATGGAGGCCGCTCGGGAATAGAGGTAGCCGGTGCGCCACGCGGCGTCCTCGGCCAGTTCGACCGCACCCGGCAGGAGGTCGCGGGCGGTGTCGAACAGCCGTTGCTCGGCGGTGGCCAGGAGGATCTTGTCGACGGACGTCTCCGGCCCGAGCCGCCCGCCCGCCGCCAGCGACCGCTGGGTCGAGGCCGACCGGCAGCGCACGGTGTGCAGGTCCAGCCAGGCGGCGCCGAGGGCATCGGCGTCCGCCTCGCAGCCGTCGGCCAGAAGACGGTCCAGGGTGGCGTAGAGGTGGGCGATGCGGTGCCAGAAGCAGGTGGAGCGTTCGTGCGGCAGCAGGTCCATCGCCAGCTGCCAGCCGTCGCCGGGCCCGCCCAGCATGCGGTGCGCCGGAACGCGCACGTCGTCGAAGAAGACCTCGGCGAACTCGTCGACACCGTGCATGGTGCGCAGCGGCCGTACGGTGATGCCAGGGTGATCCATGTCGACGAGGAAGGCGCTGATGCCGGCGTGGCCCGGCCCTCCGGTGCGGGCCAGCAGGACACAGCGGGCCGCGTACTGCGCGAGGCTCGTCCACACCTTCTGGCCGGACACCACCCAGGCGTCCCCGTCGGGCACCGCCCGGGTGGACAGCGAGGCCAGATCGCTGCCCGAGCCCGGTTCCGAGAAGCCCTGGCACCACTGCTCCCGGCCCGCCAGCAGCCGCGGCACCAGCTCGGCGGCGAGCGTGGGCGGCGCGTAGTCCACGACGGTGGGCACCAGCACCTCCACCATGGACCAGATGCCCGGCTCCGCCAGCGACCGGGAGGCGACCTCCTCGCCGAGCACCGCGCGCAGGGCGCCGCTCCCGCCGAGTCCGCCGACCCGGGGCGGCCATCCGTACCGCATCCAGCCGGCGGCCCACAACGCCCCGCGCACCCGGTTCAGTTGAGCGACCTGGGCGTCGAGGGAGTCGTCGGGCGGCGGCGTCAGATCGTGGTGGTCCAGCCAGTTCCGCAGGCCCTGCCGGAACTCGTCGACCCTCATGGACGCGAGCGTTCGAAGGCGTGCGGGCGGCCCGAGTCATGGGCACCGCTGCGGCGGATGAACGTCATGGCCCGGGTGCGCAGCCGCCATCCCGCCGGGGTGCGGACGTAGGTGTCGTTGTAGTACCCGATGCGCATCCGGTGCTCGGTGTGCTCGACGAAGCACAGCGGCTGGGTGCCGGCGGCGGTGTCGCCGTCCAGCTCGACGACCGGTGTGCCGACGAGGAAGAGGCCCTTGGGAGCGGCGGCGATCAGCGCCGGGAACTCGTCCAGCGGGTAGGTGTCGCCGAACGCGCTGTAGCTGCCGTCCGGGGTGAAGACGCCGAGCACCCTGTCCACGTCCCCGCGGGTCATGGCGACCGCGTAACGGGCGAGGAGCTGCTGGATTTCCATCAGGTCGTCGGTGGCACTCAAGGGGCCTCCATGGCAACTGAGGGGAGAACGTCGTTCTCGAAAACGAGTATCACGCTTCCATGGGTGGGGGGCGACGTCAACGCCGGAGGGCCGGGAAGGAACTTCCCCTTGTGTGAATGGTTGATTCTCCATTAGTGAGAAGCTAGTTTCCAACCCATGGATCAGTTCCTGGCCTTCACGGTGGTGGGCCTGAGCACTGCCGCCATCTACGCCGTGATCGGTAGCGGCCTGGTGCTCACCCACACCACGGCCGGAGTCTTCAACTTCGCCCACGGCGCGGCCGGGATGCTCGCGGCCTTCGCCTACTGGCAGCTGGCCGTCGGCTGGGGCTGGCCGGTGCCCGCGGCCCTGGCCGTCGTGCTCCTTGTCCTCGCCCCCGCCTTCGGCCTGCTGGCCGAGCGCGTCCTGATGCGTCCCGTACAGGCACTCGGGGAGGCCGAACGCCTCGTCATGACGGTCGCGCTCCTCACCGGATGCATCGCGCTCGCCCGCTGGGTCTGGGATCCCAACACCCCCCGCCCGCTCGCCGCGTTCCTCGCCGGCGAACCCGCCCTGCGCCTCGGACCGGCCGTCGTCACCTGGCACCAGGCCATCACTATGGCGACCGCGCTCGCCATCGCCGGCGGCCTGTGGTTCCTGCTGCACCGCACCCGGGCCGGCACGGAGATGCGCGCCTCGGTGGACGACCGCGCCCTCGCCGGGCTGACCGGCGCCGACCCGCTGCGCGCCGGCCGGCTGGCCTGGGTGCTCGGCATCCAGCTCGCCGCCGTCGGAGGCATCCTCATCGCCCCCACCGTCGCGCTCGACGCACAGCAGCTCTCCCTGCTCATCGTCAGCGCCTACACCGCCGCCGTCTTCGGACGGCTGCGCAGCCTGCCCCTCACCTTCCTCGGCGCGGTCGTCGTGGGCCTCCTGGAGGCCTACCTCGCTGGCTACCTGCCGCAGAACGACTACCTGCCCGGCCTGCGGCTGGCCGCCCCCGCCCTGCTCCTCCTCCTGGCCCTGCTCGCCTTCCCGCACCGCCGGCTGCCCGGACGCGACCGCACCCTGGTCCGCGTACCGCTTCCCGGCAGACGCGGCGGCCTGGTCCTGGCCGGCTGCGTCCTGGCCGTCGCACTGGTGCTGGTCAGCGTGCTGACCGAGGACGAGGTCATCTCGTACGGAACCCTCTTCCCGATCGGCGTGATCGCCCTGTCCTATGTGCCGCTCGCCGGATACGCCGGTCAGATCTCCCTCTGCCAGCTGTCCATCGCCGGTATCGGCGCGGTGGTGTGGGGACACCTCGGCGCCCACGGCGCACTGTGGGCGCTGCCGGTCGCCGTCCTCGTCGCCGCGGCCGTCGGAGCCCTGGTCGCCCTGCCCGCGCTGCGCCTGTCCGGCATCTACCTGGCGCTCGGCACCGTCGCCTTCGCCACCGTCCTCGACCGGTGGATCTTCACCCTGCCGGCCTTTCACGTCCTGGGCGTGCGCATCAGCCTGTTCGACCAGGGCTCGGTCTCCGTGGCCGGCCCCGACCTGTTCGGCCTGCGCCTCACGTCCCCGACCGACCTGGTGCTGTTCTCCGCCTTCTGCCTGGCCGTCACCTCGCTCGGCCTGGCCGCCCTGCGCCGCGGCCGGTTCGGGCGCCGCCTTGTCGCCCTGCGGGACAGCGAGGCCGCCTACGCCACCCTCGGCGGACGCCTGCTGGCCGCGAAGGTCGCGGTCTTCGCCCTCTCCGCCGGCATCGCGGGACTGGGCGGCGCGCTCTACGGCATGCAGCTGCAGACCGTCACCGCCGACCAGTTCAGCCTCGTCGCCGGACTGCCCGTCTTCCTGATCGCGGTGGTCGGCGGCCTCGGTTCGGTCGGTACCGGCCTGTTCACCGGACTCGCGTACGTCGTGCCCGTCCAACTGCTCGACGGGCTCGGCGGCTGGGCGCAGAACCTGCCCGCCCTGCTCGTCGCCCTCGCCGGTCTGGGCTTCGCCCACAGCCCCGCCGGCGTGATCGCGCGGCTGCGCGCCCAGTGGACGCCGCTCGGCCGTGACCGGCAGCTGCTGACCGCACTGCTCGGCGTACTCGCCCTGTGCTGGGCCGTCGCCGTCCTCGTTCCGGCCGGCGGCCGGCCGGCACTCGCCGCCGCCCTGGTGGTGGCCATGGTCCTGCGCAACCGTGCCGCCGCACGAGCGGCGGCACCCGCGGACGTCCCGCCGGAGTGGTGGGGCGTACGCCGTCCGTGGCGGCCCGAGGACGGGGAGGTGCTGAGCCGTGCCACCGCTGCTGCAAGCTGACGGGATCACCGTCGCGTTCGGCGGGCGGCGGGCCCTGGACCGGGTGTCGCTGGCCGCCGAGCCCGGCCGGGTCACCGGCCTGATCGGCCCCAACGGGGCCGGGAAGAGCACGCTGTTCGACACCGTCTCCGGGCTCCGCCGCCCGCAGACCGGCCGGGTACGGCTCGACGGCCGCGACATCACCCGCGAGGGCCCCGCCCGCCGGGCCCGGCGCGGTCTGTCCCGGACCTTCCAGCACCTCGAACTCTTCGGCCGGCTCTCCGTCCGCGACAACCTCCTCGTCGCCGCGGAACTCGGACCCCGACGCCGCCACGCGGCCCGTACCGCGGACGAGGTCCTTGACCGCCTCGGCCTGGCCGACACGGCCCAGGCCCCCGCGGACGCCCTGCCCACCGGCATCGCCCGCCTCGTCGAGGTCGGCCGCGCCCTCGTCCAGAGCCCCCGCGTCCTGCTCCTCGACGAACCCGCGGCCGGACAGGACGCCGAGGAGACCGAGCGCTTCGCCGACCTGCTGCGCTCCCTGGCGGCCGAGGGCACGGCGGTCGTCCTGGTCGAACACGACATGAGCCTGGTCATGGCCGTCTGCGACGACGTGTACGTCCTCGACCTCGGCCAGGTCGTGGCCTGCGGCCCGCCGGCCGAGATCCAGCAGGACGAGACCGTCCTCGCCGCCTACCTGGGGGAACCATGACGGTGAACGACAGCCCGCTGCTGGAACTCCGCGGCGTCCGCGCCGCCTACCACGGCATCACCGTGCTGCACGGCGTGGACCTGACCGTCGCCGCGGGCCAGGTGGTGGCACTTCTGGGACCCAACGGCGCCGGCAAGACCACCGTCCTGAAGGCCGCCGCCGGACTGCACCCTCCCAGCGCCGGGCAGCTGCTGATGGGCGGCCGGGACGTCACCGGGATCCGTCCCGGCCGCCTCGCGCGCGCCGGGGTCTGCCTGATCCCGGAGGGCCGCGGCGTCTTCCCCAACCTCTCCGTCCGCGACAACCTGCTGATGATGACCTTCTGCGGCCGCGGCCGGGAGGAGATCGAGGAGACCGCGTACGACCGCTTCCCCGTCCTCGCGGCACGCCGCACCCAGCAGGCGGGCACCCTCTCCGGCGGCGAGCAGCAGATGCTCGCCCTCGCCCGCGGCCTGGTGACCGACCCCGCCGTGCTCCTCCTCGACGAACTCTCCATGGGACTCGCCCCGCTGGTCGTCGCCGAGCTGTACGAACTGGTCGCCGAGATCGCCCGGCAGGGCGTCGCGGTGCTGGTCGTGGAGCAGTTCGCCGCCGCCGTACTGAAGATCGCCGACCATGCCGCAGTCCTCGTCCGTGGCCGGATCCAGTGGCAGGGGCACCCCGACAGCTCCCTGCAGGCCGAACTGTCCTCCTACTACCTGGGGAGCCCCACATGACGTCGACCCCGCTACCGGCCTCGCGGGCGGACCGGTTCGTCCGCGAACTCGCCGAACTGAAGATCCCCGACCCCGCCGCGGCCCGCACCGCCCTCTGGCGCCGGCTCGGCGGACTGCTCATGACCGCGGGCCTGGTACTCGGTGCCCTCGCATTCCCCCTCGCCCACGCCACGGACAGCTCGCTCGCGCAGGGCGACGCGCTCGCCCTCGGCCTCGGCGGCGTCACGGCCGCCGTGGTGGGCGGCGCGCTCTTCCTCCGCTATTCACTCACCGACTTCCTGCGCTTCTGGCTCGCCCGGCAGTCCTACGACCTGGACCGGCTGGGGGAGCGCCTCAGCGACCCCGCCGTGGCCGCGAAGACGGTCAACTCACCAGCACCAGAAGGAGAACCGCGCAATGGCGCTGCCCCCTCGCCCAGGTGACCAGCTCGCCTCCGCCACCTCCGCCACCCGGGTCATCGTCATCCGGGCCCCGGCCGATGCGGCGGCACCGATCGAGTGCGGCGGCGTCCCGATGATCCCGGCCCAGGGCGCGCCCGCCGCACCGACCGGCGACGAGCCGTCCGGAACGCTGATCGGAAAACGCTACGTCGACGCCACCGACAGCCTCGAACTCCTTTGCACCGCCTCCGGAGCAGGCGACCTCACCTACGGCGGACAGCCGTTGCAGATCAAGGCGCCCAAGGCGCTGCCCGCCTCGGACTGACCCAAGCCCCAAGGAGCCCCCATGAACCGTGACGACATGATCCTCATCAGCGTCGACGACCACATCATCGAGCCGCCCGACCTGTTCGCGAACCACCTGCCGGACCGCTACAAGAAGGACGCCCCGCGCCTGGTCCACCGCGAGGACGGCAGCGACGTGTGGCAGTTCCGGGACAACAGCGTGGGCAACGCCGCGCTCAACGCGGTCGCCGGCCGCCCCAAGGAGGAGTACGGCATGGACCCGCAGGGCCTGGACGAGATCAGGCCCGGCTGTTACGACGTCGACGAGCGGGTCGCCGACATGAACGCCGGCGGCGTCCTCGCCCAGATGAACTTCCCCTCCTTCCCCGGCTTCTCCGCCCGCCTGTTCGCCACCGAGGACTCCGACTTCTCGCTCGCCCTGGTCCGCGCCTACAACGACTGGCACATCGACGAGTGGTGCGCCGCCCATCCCGGCCGGTTCATCCCGATGGCCCTGCCCGCCATCTGGGACGCCGAACTGTGCGCCCAGGAGATCCGCCGGGTCGCCGACAAGGGCTGCCACTCGCTCACCTTCCCCGAGAACCCGGTCCCGCTCGGCTACCCCAGCTTCCACACCGAGTACTGGGACCCGGTATGGCGTGCCCTGACCGACTGCGGCACCGTGATGAACCTGCACATCGGCTCCTCCGGTCGGCTCGCCGTCACCGCCCCCGACGCTCCGCCGGACGTGATGATCACCCTCCAGCCCATCAACCTCGTCCAGGCCGCCGCCGACCTGATGTGGTCCCGGGTGCTCAAGGAGTACCCCACCATCAAGATCGCGCTGTCGGAGGGCGGCACCGGCTGGATCCCGTACTTCCTGGAACGGCTCGACCGCACCTACGAGATGCACGCCACGTGGACCCTCCAGGACTTCGGCGGCAAGCTGCCCTCGGAGGTCTTCCGCGAGCACTTCCTCACCTGCTTCATCAGCGACCCGGTCGGGGTACGGCTGCGCAACGAGATCGGCATCGACAACATCTGCTGGGAGGCCGACTACCCGCACAGCGACTCCATGTGGCCGAACGCGCCGGAGCAGCTGCACGAGGTGCTCACCGCCTACTCCGTGACGGACGACGAGACCGACAAGATGACCCACGGGAACGCGATGCGCTGGTACTCGTTCGACCCGTTCGCCCACATCCCGCGCGCCCAGGCCACCGTCGGCGCCCTGCGCAGGGCGGCCGAGGGACACGACGTGTCCGTCAAGTCCCGCAGCCGCCAGGTCATCGCCCCCGCGGACAAGCTCGCCACCTACCGCAAGAAGGCCCAGGCGGCACTGGCGGCCGCCGAGCAGTGAGACGGGGCTGACAACCGGGAGGGCCGGGTCGGTCTCCCCTGCTGGTGTCCTCGATCAGCAGTCGCCCGGCCTGCTGCCCCATCACGGTGGCAGGCCGTCCGACCGAGGCGAGCCGCACGACGGCGGAAGCCGCGAAGCCGATGTCGTCGCAGCCGACCAGCACGGTGTCGCAAGACACCCACCCTCAGCACCTTGATCCCCGACGGTCGCCTCACAGACACGGGTGCCGACGGGGCTGTCAGTGCAGGCATATAGAGTCCCGCCCGAGACTCGCGCGTGTGCTGGAGAAGGAGTCCTGTTGGCGAGAACCACACCACCTCGGCCTGTCGACATCGCGTCGGTGTTCCCGGAGCTGGCTCCACTGGCACGGCAGGCCGTGCGCCTTCATCCACGCCCTGGTGAGCCGACCGTCCACGAGAGTTCCGTCGGCGGCCCGCTGCTGTGGCCGGCCGACGACGAGTGGCCGGTCTGCACGAAGGAGCACCACCACTACGGCGACCTCCCTGTCTCCCTTGACGATGTCCGTCAAAGCCGGGCGCTGCTCGAAGCAGCCTGGTTGCGTCCTCGCGCTCCCCGCGAGGACCTCCTCAGCCCCGACCAACGGGCGTACCTCGACGAACTCGACACAGGGCATCCACCACACCCCGGGCCCAATGCGCTGCTCCCCGTCGCCCAGCTCTACCTGCGCGACATACCCGGGCTGGCCGGCCCCGAGGGAACGGACCTGCTTCAGGTGCTGTGGTGCCCCCTGGATCACGACGAGGGGATGCCCGCAGCCCACCTCGTCTGGCGGGACTCCGGGAGCGTCGGCAAGCTGCTCGCCGATCCGCCGGAACCGGTCGATGTGGATCACTACGGAAACTACGTTCCCGAGCCGTGCGTGCTCCAGCCCGAAGTCGTGACCGAGTACCCCGCGCCCCACGAGTTGCCCGAGGAACTCGCGCAGCGCCTGAACGACTGGGGACGCGAGCAGTGGGCCGAGGAAGACCCGGCCGAGGAGTTCAGCCCCGGCAGCGCCTACTACCAGTACGAGCACTCCGTCGCGCCCGGGTGGAAAGTCGGCGGCTGGGGCCCGTGGAGCTTCTGCGACCCCTGGCCCATGCACTGCGATGTCTGTAAGGCCACGTACCGGCCGCTGCTCACCGTGAGCTCCGGAGAATGGGACGGCGGGAGCGGCAGCTGGATCCCCCTCGAAGACCGGGAGGAACCTTCGGCGCCGGTCGGGCTGCGCAAACCGTCGGACCCGCCGATGGTGCAGATCGGGCGCGGATACAACATGCAGATCTACGTCTGCCCCGCGTCCTTCGATCACCCGCACCTCGAGAACATGCAGTGAGTCCGGGGTCCCGCACCAGCCCGGCTCAAGCGGCGTCCCTGCTGTGAGCTGGGTCATAGCCTGAATTCGAGGGGCCCCTCATGTTAGCGTGGATGCATGAGCCAGCAGCACGTCCTGTCCACGCCCCAGGCGTCGGCCAAGCCGTTGCGCCGCGACGCGCAGCGCAACAGGGACGCGATCGTGGCCGCCGCCCGCAAGGCCTTCGCCGAGCAGGGGCTGGACGCGTCCCTGGAGGGTGTTGCCCGTGAGGCGGGCGTCGCGATCGGGACGCTCTACCGGCACTTCCCCCGCAGACTCGACCTGGTCGAAGAGCTTTTCACCGCGAAGTTCACGGAACTGCTGGCCGCGTCCGAAGAGGCTGCGGCCATGGACGACGCCTGGGAAGGGTTCTGCCACTACCTGGAAAAGCTCTGTCAGCTGCAGGCCTGCGACCGTGCCTTCAACGATCTGGTCTCGGCCCGGCTGCCGCTGCACGCGCTCGGCAGGGGAATGTTCGAGCGCGCGGGAGAACGGGCCGCTCAGCTCTTCCGCAACGCCCAGGAGAAGGGCGTCCTCCGTGAGGATGTCACCCCGGAGGACCTCGCTTTCGTCATCTGGTCCCAGGCCGGGATCATCCAGGCCACACGTGCCGTCGCCCCCAACGCCTGGCGCCGCCACCTTCACCTGATGCTCGACGCCTTCCGCGCCCAGTGTGCCCACGAGCTGCCGGAACCGCCGCTGACCCCCCAGCAGGTCGACCAGACCCTCACCACTCTCGAGTGCCCCGAAGAGGAATGCCGCGAGTGCCACGAGGAGGCATGAGCCGCGGCAGGTGAGGTCGCCCGGCGACAGGACACACAGGGAGCCCGGTGCCGCAGTCGGCACCGGGCTCACTCGGACCCGCATGGGTGTCGCCGTCCAGCTGAGGCGTTCAGCTTCCCGCCAGCAGCTGGGCCAGCTCGGCGTCCAGGTCGAGCCGGCCGGACTCGGCCCCCGACGGCACCGCGGACCACGTCTCGCGCAGGAAGGATTCCACGCCCTGCGCGGGAAACCCGAGCAGGGCCGATCCCGTGGGTGTGCGGAGAGCGACGAACACCATGGCGCGTCCCGCGTCGACGGCCGGCCACATGTGCACGTCCCCCTGCCCGGTGTGCTCGCTCAGGGCCTGAGCCAGCATGTCGCGACTGAAGAACCACTCGACCGTTCGCCCCTGGCCCGGGGGGTGGAAGACCGTGCGGACGGCATAGGGGTCATCCGTCTCGTACCGCAATGCCGCACGCATCGGCACCGACAGATCGTGGGACAGGACAAGCTGCGCGGGCAGCTCGCACGCCACGGTTCTGACCGATCTCACTGTCCCTCACTCCTGCGTCCCGCTCGCCCGGCCTCGCCGAAGCAACCAGCAGCGACTTCATCGGGCCGGGCCTGATGCCGGCTCGGTGAGCGGTCGGTTTGACGAACCTCGACGACGTGATCCCCGACGACGGCGTCGCGGCTCGTCAAACCGACCGTGATGGCCTGCGGCCGCATCAGCGCTGCTGCTGATACCAGGCGACCTGGTCCAGGTACCAGCGGTCGAGGCCGACGCCGTACCGCGTAGTCGCCTCCGCCCGGTGGTGCGCGTCCTGGGCGTACAGGTGGCGGTCCTGGCGGTCCTCGGTCTGGTACCGGTCACGGGGTGCGTTCCAGCCGTCGTCCTGCTCCCCGTGGTGACCGCTCCCGTATCCCTCGTCGGTGGTGAAGGCGGTGACTGAGGGCCGCGTGTGCTCCGCGGGTCCCGAGGCCGTCGCCGCCGACGCCGAGCTGCCGGTTGCGAGAAGAGCTCCGCCTGCCAGTGCCGTAGAAGCAACAGCGATCGAGACGCGCCTGATCCACATGTTCATGATCATTTCCTTGTGATGTGCCGCGATTCCGCCGACGTGGCGGCCGCTGGGATGTCCCTGTTGTGCGACCCGGAAATTCCGGATCATCCGGGTGCCGACCCGATGGGGACATCCGGAGGGGTCCCTCATGTTCGGCGCTGCCCAGCGTACTCGAGGGGGGCCTCATGTTTACGGTGAAGCCCATCACAGCACGTCGGAAGGGGGAGAGGCTCACACGAGCGGTGTGAACGCACGCGAGACGGCCAGGTGGTCAGGGGGTGTCGGCGTCGGCGCGCAGCGAGTGGATCAGTTCGGTGACCGGGCTGATGTCCAGCACACGGCTTCGGGTTTCCTCGCCGATGACCGTCAGCTGTGGCGCTGTCGAAGTGGCGGTGGGCCAGGGTGTGCCGTCCGGGCTGCTGGGCACACCGGTGCGGGCGAACTCCGTCCAGGCGTGCATCATCACGTCCGGCACCAGGGCGTCCCGCTCGTCGAAGCCGTCGGCGGACGGGTCGACGTGCCCGAAGACGTAGGGGAACTCGGAGCAGTGGCAGGCGAGCAGGCCCGATCTGCGGTTGGCCGGTGAGACGCGGTCGAACCGGTAGGCGTAGACCGTACGGCCCAGGTCGACGAAGCGCCGGTACGAGGCGAGGGCCGGCTCCGTCCAGAGGGCGGTGGTGTACAGCTCCTCCAGAGCCTCGTAGGGGCTGCCGCCGAGCTTGGCGAGGAGGTCGTCGGCGCGGTGGCCGCCGAGGACGGCTGCCATGTTCGCCAGGGTCGCGGGTGTGTAGATCTCCGCAGGGTCCACGGCCCGGGGCGGACCGCCGTAGGGGCCGGTGGGCCTGATGAAGAAGCGCCCTTCGTTGCGGGTGTGGCCGAACAGGACGGGTACCCGGGGGTTCCACCAGGTCAGGTCCGCACCCACCACCTTGCCGTCCTCGGTGGGGCCCCAGGCCAGATTGGCCGGGGTGTGCACCTGGCCGGGCGGCGGCATCGTGTTGGACGACATGAGCGAGGCCAGGCGTACCTCCTGCACCGACTTCCCGCGTAGATGTGCGAGGTCGCTCCCGCCCATCTGCTCGAAGAACCTGGCGCTCGCCGCCAGCCGGCGCCCCTGGCCCGAGCCGGCGCCTGCGGCGTGCGGTTCGAGGCCCGCGCTCTGCAGGATGGCGCGATGGAACAGGCCTCGCGCGCTGGGCGTGGCGAGCAGGGTGCGTACCGCCTCCGCGCCGGCGGACTGGCCGAAGACGGTGACGTTCTCCGGATCGCCGCCGAAGGCGGAGATGTTGCGGGACACCCACTCCAGCGCCGCCACCCAGTCCTGGACGGCCGCGTTCCCACCGGTGTCGGGGTGGTTGAGGAAGCCGAACGCGCCCAGCCGGTAGTTGAACGACACGTACGTCACACCGCGCTCGGCGAGGGACCTGCCGTGGTACTCCCGCATGGAACCGGACCAGTTGATGAAGCCACCGCCGTGGATCCAGACCATGACCGGCCGGCGGGCCTCGGGGTCCAGGGTGGCGGACCACACATCGAGGTACAGACAGTCCTCGCTCTGGTCGGCCCCGAGATCCGCGCCCGCGTCCACGGTCTGGACGGCAGCGGGTCCGAACTCCGTCGCGTACCGCACGCCGTCCCACGGGGCGGGCGGCTGCGGCGCGGCCCAGCGGAGGTCTCCCACCGGCGGGGCGGCATACGGCACACCCCGGAACCGAAACACCCCGGACCGCTGGTCGCCCTCTAGGAGGCCTTGTTCCACACGGACTTGGCTCATGATCGCTCTCCTGTTCACCGGACCGGATCGAACCGGGGCGCGGCGCTTTCGGTGGCCCTCGTTCTTGACGTGAGCCACATAACTGGTCACTGAGATGCTGGTTGACTTGTTGAATCTGGATGGCCGATGGCGATGCGGGCGCGCACGGGGCGCAGGCCGCCGATGCGCACGCTGCCGGTCTGTCGTCCGTCGGCGGGGTCCTCGCGGTGTTCCCCCGGTACGACCACCGGCTCGATGAGCTCGTTCGGAGTGCATTCGAGGATGTCGCAGAGCGCGACGAGGAACTCCATGTTGAGTCTGCGCGGCGGGCTCGTCACCAGCCGGTGGACCTGCACCTGCGACAGGTGGACGCCGCGCTCGGCCAGCAGCGGCAGCAGGTCGGATTCCCGGAGCATGCCGCGGGCCGCCGTCAACTGCCGTGCATGCCAGCCGAACGTCATCCTCCGCGCCATTTCACGGGCCGCCTTCCCGGTGGGCGCCGGCCCGGTCGGACGCGCGGGCCGGTACCGCGTTCCGGAAGCCGTCCCCTGCCGGGGCGGCGGCCGCCGTCGCGGACGAGGCGGCGTGACCGACCTGCGCGCGGACGAACGGCTCCGGACAGCCGACATCAATCAGATGCGCGATATAGCTCTGCCGCAGGCACTCGGGCACCAGGTCCTTCGCGAATCCGAGTTCGTCGCGCAGCTCGGCGAACCGCCTGTCCAGGTATGAACCGGTCACCCGGCTGGCCCGCTCCGTCAGCCAGAGGGCCGGGTACGCCTCGCCGCGCATCCGTGGGCGCGCGAGCTCGACCCACTGCCGAAGGCCCTCCACCGCCCAGTCGAACTCGGGCAGCGACAGCACGACGCGCTCACCGGTCGGGCTGCCGCCCGCGGACCCGGCGTGGCGCACGTGCAGCGATCCGTACCGTCCCCACTGCGGCACACGCGGGTCCGGCCGCAGATCCGGTACGTCGAGACGGACCACCTCGCCCCGGCGCAACCCGTAGGCGTACATGACCTTGAACATCATGGTGTCGCGCAACGCGGCCATCGCACCCTTGCGGCCGCCGTCCACGGTCCGCTGCACGCGCCCGTCGGCATGGTCGAAGAAGGCCTGGAGCTCGTGGCGGGACATCGGCCGGCGATCGGGCCCGTCCTCGGTCTCGCCGAGGCCGGCCGGGGTGCTTCGCTCGGAGCGGAGCCGTGTCGGCGCGTCCCCGTATCGCTCCGTGCAGAACACGGCCGGCCGGTCGTCGGGACGAGCGCCCCCGACGAGCACCGGAGGTGCCGTACCCGGCAGCTCCTGACGCCGCATGCCGCCTCGTCCTCAGAAGCCGGAATCGATGTGCACGGGCTGGTTCGGGTCGGGGTCGGGGTCGACGTCGTACTCCTCGAAGCCGCCTCCGGGAGCACGACGGGAGGCAGGCCGATCAGGAGGATCTCCGCCTCGGAGGCGTCGGAGGTCGCCAGCTCCAGTTGCTCACCCGCGTCGGCCCGGAGCGTGCTCAGGTACCTGAGGTCCTCGCCCTCGCACCCGGCCTCGCCGGACAGCACCGTCAGGATCCGCTGTGCGCCGGGGTCGATCGAGGTCCAGCGGACGCCGGGGCGCAGCCTGACCATCTCGATCCGGACTCCCCGCTCGGAGAAGGAGCCCATGAACTTGTGGTCGACGCCCTTGGCTCCCTCGACCGGCAGCCAGTTGAACCGCTCGGGGTCCGCGATCACCGGGTGCTGGTAGCGGGGGCGCGGGTACTTGAGCCGCTCACCGAAGACGTGCTGCCAGACCGTGTTGAGCCCCCATTGCCGCCTGCCTTCGGGGCTCACGTAGAGCGCGCCCTCGAACTTTCCGCCGGCCTCGACGAGTTCCCTCATGGCCGTGCGCCGCTGCTCGATACTCATGAAGCCGTACCCGGAGGATCCGCCGAACTGGAGTGCCAGGGCCAGCGGTTCACCCGGCTTCAGATCGGTCAGCGGGGATTCCTGCGGACCGTACGACAGGCCCTCGGGGAAGTAGCCGATCTGCCCCTCCTTGAGCTCCACACCCCGTCCGTATGTGGTGTTCGAGCCGACCAGCGGGATCCGGATCTGCTCGAAGTTGTGACGGTGACGCGGCATGGACCACTCGCCGACCTGCTTGGCCAGGACGTACATGTAGTTGTCCGGCGATTCCGGTTCCCCCTTGAGCAGGTGCTGGAAGTGCAGCACGCCACTGGGGTGGTCCTTGAACCAGTTTTCCTCGTCGATGTGCACGATCTGCGATTTCTGATCGATATCCAGGTGGGCCTCGCCCTTGAGCTGGGCACCAGGCAGCCCAGTGCATGGAAGAAGGCGACGGCTCCGCTCCAGGACGACAGGATGGCCGTCGTCGCGGCATTGGAGGCACGCGATGCGGCGCGGGCGGTCCAGTGCACGCAGACCTGCCACGACCACATGGTCGACCTGATCGGAAAGGCCGCACAGTCGAGGTCGTTCCAGCTAGCCGACACCGAGTTCGCCCGACTCGTCTCGCAGTTGTCCGCGGCTCAGAAGCAGTTGCTGAGCTGATCTCCCCGGGTTCCCGGAGTGAACGACGACGGCAGGATCACTCGCCCCCTGGTCGTTCGCCGGTGTTCAGCTGGTCCGTCAGCTCACTGAGTGTCGCCCGGCTGAGGATCTTGCCGATCGGCAGCAGTACCCCGTGCGAGCGTTGCACCTCCTGCCGGAGCTGGGCCGCCATCAGCGAGTCGAGTCCCTGGCTGGTCAGGTCCCGGTCCGGGTCGAGGTGCGCGGAGTCGACGCGCAGGATGGCCGCGACCTCGGCCAGGAACAGCCCTGCCCGGTCCACGGCGGGCGCTGCCTCCTTCTGCGCTGTCCCGTTCCCGTTCCCGGACGCGGACGCGCCACCTGCACTCGGCGCGGGCCCGTACGCGGGTGATGCCTGCGGGCGCGGCGCCAGGGTTTCCGGGCGCAGTACGGGGGACGTGAGCGACTCCGGCCGTGCGCCACGCGGCACGTCGGCCACGACGTCCCGCAGGAACGGGGAAGCGGCCGCGACCGGGTACGCGGCCCGCCACTGCGCCCAGTCCACCGGCATCACCACGGTGTCCCCGGCACCCGTGGCCAGGAGGTGATCCAGCACCGCGAACCCCGCCGCGGAGGCGAAACCCGTCATGCCCCGCGGGATCAGGTCCCGGCCGAGTTCGGTGCCCGCCCTCGCGGCCATGCCGCGGTCGGTCCAGAAGCCCCAGTTCACCGCGAGGGCCCTGCGGCCCCGGCTGCGCCGGCCGCGGGCGATCGCGTCGAGGCCCGCGTTGGCGGCGGCCCCGGCCGCGACCTGGGGTGACGCCAGCAGGGCGTTCCCGGAGGAGAACAGCACGAAGTGGTCGAGGTCGTCCTCGAAGAGACGGTCGAGGACCCGGCCGCCCTCCAGCTTCGGCCGCAGCACGGCTTCCAGGTCCCGCAGCGTGGTGTCGCCGATCGGCTGGTACACGAAGACACCGGCGGTGTGGAAGACGCCCCGGACCGGTGGCCGGCCGGCCGCGCGGCGGTTCTCCACCAGCCGTCGCATCGACCGCTCGTCCGCCGCGTCCACCGGGGCGTACTGCACCTCGGCGTCCTGGCCGCGCAACTCCTCCAGGAGGGCCGCGATGTCACCTCCGGACGGCGACGCCGGGCCGGGTACGGAGCGACCGGTGAGCAGCAGATGCCGGGCGCCGCGCGCGACGAGCCAGCGGGCCAGTCCGGAGCCGATGCCGCCGGCACCGCCGGTCACGAGGTACGTGGCGTCCGGCCGCATCCGGGTGGGCGCGGGCGCCGGCGCCTCCACCGGGGCGGTACGCAGGTCGATGAGCACCTTTCCGACATGCCGGGCCTCGGTCATGTCGTCGAACGCCGAACCGACGGCGTCCAGCGGGTAGACCTCGGCGGGTAGCGGCGCGAGTTCACCGGCCGCGACCAGGCGCAGCACGCGGCCGAGCAGCGCGCCGGCCCGCCCCGGGTGCTCGCGGCAGAGGGCGGCGATGTCGAGGACCCGGAAGGATCCGTTGTGCGGCAGGCCGCCCAACCGGGTCGGGCGGTCGTCCGCCAGATCCCGCTCGGCCAGTTCCACATAGCGCCCGTACGGGGCGAGCATGCCGAGGTTCTGGTCGACGGCCGTCCCCGTCAGCGAGTTGAGGATGACGTCCATCCCCTCTCCCCGGGTCGCGTCCAGCAGCGGACCCGCGAAGTCGCCCCGGGAGTCGGCGACATGGGCGACGCCCATCGTCCGCAGGAGGGCCCGCCGCTTCTCGCTGCCGGCGGTGGCGTGGATCTCGGCGCCCCGCCACCGGGCCACCTGGATCGCGGCGAGTCCCACGCCGCCGGTGGCCGAGTGGACGAGGACCCTTTCGCCCTCGCGGAGCGCGGCCAGTTCCACAAGGCCGTACCAGGCTGTCAGGTAGGAGATCGGCACGGTGGCGGCCTCCGCGAGACCGAGACCGTCCGGGACGCGGTGCGTCAGGCGGCGGTCGGCGAGGACCCGCGTGGCCAGTCCGGGACGGACGACGGCGACCACCCGGTCGCCCACGTCCAGTCCCCGTACGCCGGCGCCGGTGGCCGTCACCACACCGGCGGTCTCCCAGCCCAGCCGGCCGTCGCCGTCCCGGTCCGGGTGGGCCCCGGCGGCCTGGAGCACGTCCCGGAAGCCCACCCCGCCGTAGGCCGCGGCGATCTGCACCTCGCCGGCGGCCGGGGGCCGCACCTCGACCGTCGCGCGTACCGGGCCCGCGCGGCGGTCGTCGGCCGGCACGATCTCGGTGACGTCGTCGGCACCGGCCGCCGTTGATGCGCGGCGCAGTCGCAGGACGTACCGGGCGCCCGCCCGCAGCGCGATCTGGTCCTCGGCCGCGTCGGCGGCCGCGATCTCCCGGGCCAGCGCTTCCGCCTGCGCCGTTCCGTGGTCCCCGTCGTGGGCCGGGTCGTGGGCCGGGTCGAGGTCGATGAGAGTGTGCCGGACCGCGGACAGTTCGCTCGCCGCCGTGCGTCCGAAGCCCCACACGGCGGACTGCTCCGGGTCCGGTGCCCCGTCGGTGTTCGTGACCGTCTCGGCGCCGCGGGTGACGAGCACGAGCCGGGGGAGCGGCGCGTCCCACCGGGCGGTGGACAGGGCCCGGTCCAGCAGCAGCGCACTGCCGAGCCCGAGCGGCACCGCCCCCACCGGCCGCGGCGCCCGCATGCTCCACAGGTGCACCACCGCGGTGACCCCCTCGGGGTGATCGCGGCCGACCTCGTACAGGAGCCGGGCGTAGTCGTCGAGGCGGGACGGGTCGATGCGGTACGTCCGGTCGCCGGTGCGCTCGTACCTCTCCCCGGGCAGTACGGTGATCCGCGCCCCGTTCGCCGGGGCGAGCCGCGGCCCGAGCTCCTCGTCCTCGAACACCAGCCAGGCGCCGGCGGCAGGCTTCGGCGCGGTCACGGGTGCGGGCGCGGCGGCCGGGGTCCACCGCGGCTGGTAGAGCCAGTCGGTCGGCGGGCCGGGCTGTTCCCGGCGCAGCAGCCAGCGGATCCGCAGGCCGCGGAACTCGGCCAGCAGCGCGCCCTGTTCGTCGCGGACGGCGATGTCGCCGCTGAACGACTCGGCCGTCAGGTCGCGTTGCACCACGTGGCTGTACAGGGTCCCGGACAGCGGTCCGTACCGGCGGAACGCGTCGATGGAGCCCAGGATGAAGGCATGCTCCTCGCCGGGGACCGCGGTGTCGGGGAGGGTGGCCGCGAGCACCTGTCCGCAGGCGTCGAGGACCGCCGGATGGACGTGATGCCGCTCGTACTCGGCGAGACCCGCCGGGACGACGACCTCGGCCAGCGCCTCGTTGTCCCCGCGCCACACCTGCCCGATGCCCTGGAAGACGCCGCGCCAGTCGTTGCCGCGGGCCGCGAACCGGCGGTAGAACTCGGCGCCGGTGAGATGGTCGGGGACGCGCGCGGCGATCCGGTGGGGCGTGCCCTCGGGGACGCCGAGGGCGGGTACGCCGGCCGGTGCCTGCTCCACCTGGCCGTGCGCGTGCCGCGTCCAGTCGGAGCCGTCGGAGGTGGCGCTGTCGGAGGTGGCGCTGTCGGAGGTGGCGACGTCGAAGGTCCACCGTCGCCCGGCCGGCCGCAGCGTCACCCGCAGCAGTGGCGGCGCCTCGGCGGTGAAGAAGAGCGCCTTGTCGTACCGGACGTCCTGGACGACGACGTCGGAGCCGACGATCCCGGTGGCGGCGGCCACCGCCAGCTCCAGATACGCGGTGCCGGGCAGGATGACCAGGCCCTGCACCTGGTGGTCCAGGAGGTAGGCGTTGCGCTCCAGGTCGATGGGGCCCTCCCACCGATGGGCGCCGTCGTCGAGGACGGTGTGCGTGCCGAGCAGCGGGTGCCCACCCGGAAGGTCCGGCGTAGCAGTAGCAGCAGCCATGGCAGCCGTCTGCGGGGCCGCCGTTCCGGCAGCCGGTTCGAGCCAGAACTCGGCGCGCTGCCAGGGATACGCGGGCAGCCCCACGTAGGCGGCCGGCCCGTCGAACAGCGCGCGGTGTCGCACCGGGTATCCGGCCTGGTGAAGCTGTCCGACGGAAGTCAGCAGCGCGGTCAGGTCGTCGGTGTCGCGCAGCAGCGACGGCACCACCTGGTCGTCGGTGCGCTCCTCGGGCAGGCACTCCTTCACCGCCGCGCTGAGCACGGGGTGCGGGCTGATCTCGACGACGGCCGCCGCCTCGGGGCCCGCGGTCTCGGCGTCGACGGCAGCGTGGAAGCGGACCTCGTCGCGCAGGTTGCGCACCCAGTAGCCGGCGTCCAGTTCTTCGCCGGTCAGCAGCTCCCCGGTCACCGTCGAGCGCAGCGGCACCTGTCCCTTGCGGGGCCGGATCGGCTCCAGGGCGGTGCGCAGCGCGTCCAGCAGGGGGTCGACCTGGCTGCTGTGCGAGGCGACGTCCACCCTCACGATCCTGGCGAGGACGCCCCGCTCGGCCAGTTCGGCCAGGACCTTCTCCACCGCCGGGGTGCGGCCCGAGATGATGGTGCGGCGCGGGCCGTTGCTCACCGCGACGTCGACGTCCGGCACGTCGGCGAGTTCCCGTCGCACCTCGTCGGCGGGCAGGTCCACCGCGGCCATCGACCCGGCGCCGGCGATCTCCCTGAGCAGGGCGCTGCGGCGGCAGATCACCGCCGCACCGTCGGCCAGGGTGAGGGCGCCGGCGGCGCAGGCGGCCGCGACCTCGCCCATGCTGTGCCCGATCACGACGTCGGGCTCGGCTCCCCACGACCGCCAGAGCGCGGCCAGGGAGACCTCCATCGCCCAGAGCAGCGGCTGCACCACGTCGATCGGCCAGTCGGCCTCGTCGTCACCGGTCAGTCTTTCGAGCACCGACCACCCGCGCTCGGCGCGGACGTGCCGGTCGCACTCCTCGATCGTCTCCCGGAAGACCGTGGAGGTGCGCAGGAGCCGGCGCCCCATTCCGGCCCACTGGGAGCCCTGGCCGGGGAACACGAAGACCGTCCGCCACCGCGCGGCGGTCCTGGCGGCGACGATCGGCCGGCCCTTGCGCAGCTGCCGGACGACCTGGTCGTGGTCCTGGGCGAGCACGGTCATGCGGTGCCGGTGATGGGTGCTGCGGGTCAGCGCGCTGAAACTGACGTCGCGCAGGTCGTGCCGGCGCCCCTCCCCGTCGGGCCCGAGTAAGTCGGCGTAGGTGTCGGCGAGTTCACGCAGCGCGGCCGGCGTCTGCGCGGACAGGGCGAGCAGGTACGGCCGCGGCTCGGCGGGCGGCGGCGGCACGGCCGCGGGGCGGTGCTCGCCGAGGACGACGTGGGCGTTGGTGCCGGAGATGCCGAACGAGCTGACGGCGGCGTACCGGGGAGTGCCGTCCCGGCCCCAGTCGCGGGCGGCCTGCGGTATCTCCAGCGCCATGCGGTCCCAGTCCACCGCGTCGGTCAGCCGGGCACTGTGCAGACTCGGCGGTACGACGCCGTGCGCGACGCACAGCGCCGCCCTGATGACCGCCGCGATACCGGCGGCCGCCTCGGTGTGGCCGATGTTCGTCTTCACGGAGCCGACCAGCAGGGGGTCCGCCGCGGACCGGCCCGCGCCGGTGCCGTACACCGCGTCCAGGCCGCGCAGTTCGATCGGGTCGCCGGTGGGCGTGCCGGTGCCGTGCGCCTCCACGAAGCCGACGGCGCGCGGGTCGATGCCGCCGCGCGCGCAGGCGTGCCGCATGGTGTCGATCTGGGCGGTCTCCGAGGGGGTCATCAGGTATCCGCTGCTGCGGCCCTCGTTCTCGACCGCGGAGCCGTGGATGACGGCGTGGATGCGGTCGCCGTCCGCCTCGGCCCGCGCCAGCGGTTTGAGGACGACGACGCCGACGCCGTCACTGCGGACGAAGCCGTCGGCGTCGGCCGCGCCGAACTTGCACCGGCCGTCCGCGGACAGCATGTCCGCCTGCGAGAAGGAGATGCTCTCCTCCGGCGTCAGCACCAGGTTGACCCCCGCGGCCAGGGCGAGGGTCGCCTCCCCGCCGCGCAGCGCCGCGCACGCCTGGTGCACGGCCACCAGCGACGAAGAGCAGGCGGTGTCCACGGAGGTGCTCGGGCCGCGCAGATCGAAGAAGAACGACAGCCGGCCGGACAGGACACTGCGCGACGTGCCGGTGTTGGCGTAGATGTCCAGCGCCCCGGCGGCGCGCAGCAGGTCCCAGTACTCGGCGGTCCGCTGCCCGACGACGACCGCGGTCGGGCTCCCCGCGAGCTGTTCCAGTGTCAGCCCGGCGTCCCGCACGGCCGCCGCGGCGGTCTGGAGGAGCAGCCGCTGCTGCGGGTCCATGTGGCTCGCCTCGCGGCCGGACACCCCGAAGTAGTGGGCGTCGAAGCCCCGGATGTCGGGCAGGAAACCGCCGCGGCGGCTGACGATCCGCCCGGGCGTCCGCGGGCGGGGGTCGTGGAACGCGTCGACGGGGAACCGGTCGGCCGGGACGTCCGCGGTGGCGTCGACCCCGTCGAGCTGCATCCGCCAGAACGCCGACAGGCCGTCCGCGCCGGGGAACTCGCAGGCCATGCCCACGATGGCGATCGGCTGCCGGGCTGCCGGGTCCTGCTGCTGCGCCGTCACGCGGCTTCCTCCTGTCGGCGTCGGTCCTGTCGGCGTCGGTCTCGTCGGCATCGTCCTGTCGGCATCGTCAACCCCTAGGTCCAGGACGGCGGTTCGGTGATGGTGAGGATCACGGCGACGGCCGACCAGCCCGGGGCGCCGCCGAAGAGCAGGACGTGGTCACCCGCGTCGAGCAGCCCGGTGCGCAGCAGATGGTCGAGGGCGATGAACTGGTCGCTGGACGAGGCGTGTCCGATCCCGCGGCCGAACTCCCACTGAGACCGGGAGACGTCCAGGCCGAGCGGGTCCATCATGCAGTTCCGGGTGGTCGCCTCGTCGCCGTTGGGCACGAGGACCCAGCGCAACTCGCCGACGTCGATGCCGGCCTCGTCCACGGCGGCGAGCGCCGTCTCGGAGCAGGCCTTCGCTATGCCGTCGGCGACGCTCACCCCGGCGATCTCCCGCACGCGTTCGTTGAACTGCTGGGCGCGTTCGACGGTGTCGATCCGCCGGCCCGCGGACCCGGTCGGCGGGAAGAGTGGCTCGTCCCCGCGCGCCATCGCCTCGAACTCGGGATAGACCCGGGAGACGACCGCGTCGACACGGGCGAAGCCGGCGGTCGGGCTGATCACGACGGAGCTGGCCGCGTCGGCCGCGATCACACCCATCGGACCGCTGTCCCACCGGTTGAACAACGGCGAGTTGAAGTTGTCCGCCGTGGTCAGCAGGATGTCCGGCCGCTCGGCCGACTGGTACGACAGCAGGGCGGCGGCCAGCTCGACACCGGTGAGCATGCTGTTGCACCCGTTGCGGATCTCGGTGCTGCCCGCCCCCGAGATGCCCAGCTCCCGCATGACGTACGCCGACGGCGACCACATCTCGGGCCCCTGGTAGAACGTCGAGCCGTGCAGCACCGTGCCGATCGCGGCGGCGCCGCCCGGGGAGCGGCCGAGTGCCGTCCGCGCGGCGCGTACGGCCATGTCGGGCGGCGACTCCGATCCTGCCACCAGAACGCTGCGCAGACCGCTCTCGGCGAAGACCGTGGCGTCGTACAGGCCCGCGGCGACCGCCTCGGACGCGGCGTAGGCGGCCGGCAGCCAGCAACCGAGTCCGCTGAGGAACACGTTCGGCGGCCTCATGCCGGTCCCTGGCCGGGACTCGTGGGCGTCCTGCCCTGTTCGATGCGCGGGGGCCGGGGCTCGTTCATCTCGATGCGTCGCTTTCTGTGGGAGATCGGAAGGGAGCGGCGGTGTCCACCAGGCGTGCGAGCCGTTCGACGGTCAGCTCGGACAGGCTCCGTACGCCGAGGTCCACCGGTTCCGGCGTCGGCGCGACCGAGACCGTCACACACCCCGCGACATGTCCCGAACGGAGCCCGGCGGACGAGTCCTCGACGACCACGCAGCGCCCCGGTGCGATGCCGAGCCGGGCCGCGGCGGTGCGGTACGACTCGGGGTCCGGTTTCGGGCGCCGCACCTCGTCACCCGCCAGGGTCACGGCGAACTCCGCCCGGCCGAGCGAGGGCAGCACGGCGTCCACCAACGCCCGGTACGAGGAGGAGACCAGCGCGCACGGAACACGCGCCCGCCGCAGCGCCCGGAGCAGGCCGACGGCTCCGGGCAGCGGAGCGATACCGAGGCGCAGCCGGTCCAGCAGGCGGCCGCTGACACGCGCGTACAGCTCCTCCGTGTTCATCGGCGGCCGCGCGAGACCGCTGAGCCGGGTCAGGTTCTCGGCGACGCCCCGCCCGCGCAGCTCCTCGGGCCGGATCGCGGCGGCCGGTACTCCCGCCGCGCCGAGCACCGCCAGCAGGGCGTCGTGCAGGAGTGGTTCGGTGTCGACGAGGGTGCCGTCCATGTCGAACAGGACCGCCCACGGCGCGGTCAGAACAGCGCCCGGGAGCTGAGGGACACCTTCATCCTGCCCAGCAGCGGGTGCCAGAGGTGGCCGGGGTCCGCCTCGACGGCGGCGATGAACTCGCGCATCGCCGTCAGCGCGGCCGGCTCCTGCTCGTCGTAGACGTCCCCCTGCAGCAGTTTCAGGACGTCGATCCGGTAGCGGGGGTCCTGGACGAAGGCGGTGAACAGGATGTTCAGGCGGTAGTAGATGGAGATGAACTCGTACCAGCTGGACACACCGCGCCGCAGCTTCGTCACGTAGTTCTCGAACCGGCCGGCGCCGAAGTCGCCGGCCTCCGCGGCGGCGATGATGTCGGCGCAGGCCAGCCGGGCGCTGTTCATGGCGACGCTGACACCGCTGGAGAAGATGGGGTCGACGAACCGGGCCGCGTCGCCGACCATGACCATGCCGTCGTCGCACACCTTGGTCATGCCGTAGCTGTAGTCGCCCTCTGCCTTGAACGGGCGGACCCGCACGGTGTTCTTCAGCGCGTCGTGCAGCAGGGGCCTGCTGGCCACGGAGTCCCAGAAGAAGCCTTCGAGATCGTCCTTGCCCTCCCTGAACCGCGCCTTCTGGGTGACGACCCCGACCGACGTGATCGTGTCGGTGATCGGGATCTGCCACACCCAGGTGTCGCTGAGCGGCAGGAAGTGGATGAAGATGTACTCGGCCTGGTTCTCGTCGTTCGCCAGGGCCTCCCGGTCGAGTCCCTCGAACCAGCTGTGCACCGCGTACTGGTTGAACACCGGGTCGGGCACCTTCACCTTGAGCTGCCGCCCCAGGAGGGTGCCGCGTCCGCTGGCGTCGACGACCATCCGCACCGCCACCTCCGCGGTCGTCCCGCCGAGCCCGACCCGCAGCACGGGACGGGTGGGGTCGGCGAAGTCCACGCCGCGCACCCGTACCCCGGAGAACACCTTCGCGCCCAGGCTCTCCGCGTGCTTGAGGAGGATGTGGTCGAACCGGCCGCGGTCCACATGGAAGGTGTAGTCGCGGTCGACGCCCAACTGGTCGCGTTCGTTGAACAGCACGTCGGCCGCACCGAGGCCGTGGTCGTGGACCTGGAAGCCGAGCGGGTCCACCCCGTCCGCGTTGGCCGACGTCCACGCGGCGCCGTACTTGCGCGGAAAGCCCGCCGCCTCGATCTTCTCCATGGCGCCGATCTCCAGCAGCACCGGCGTGGTGGCAGGCACCAGGGACTCGCCCACGTGCTCCCGCGGGAAGAACTCGCTTTCGAAGACCGCGACCGACAGACCGGCCCTGGCCAGGTAGGACGCGGCGGTGGAACCGGCCGGGCCGCCGCCGATGACGCCGATGTCGTAGTCGTGAATCATCTGTTCTCCAGTCAGAGGGAGGCGGCCTGGGAGCGGAGCAGCAGGATCAGGTCGGTGATCGTCGACGGCGTGCGGAAGTGCTCACCGGTCATGTGCACGGGCGGCACCCGGACGTCGTACGCGGTCCGGATGTGGGCCAGCAGGCGTGCGGTGCGGACCGAGTCCAGCACCCCCATCTCCAGCAGCGGGCTGTCGGGGGTGATCAGGTCGGCGGGCACGCCCGCTTCGAGCTCCTCGCGCACATAGCGGAGCAACTGGTCGAGCAGCACCGCGCGATCAAGGTCCGTCATGTTTCCTCCGGGGGTGAGAACCGTGCCGGAGCGCGCGCCACGAGGTACCTCGTCGGCAGTTCCAGCGGTCGTCCGTCGGACGTGCGCTCCGTGGTGTGCAGGGGCAGGTCGCCGTCGGCGACGACGTCGAATCCGTCTCCTTCGAACAGCAGCCGCAGCCGCCCGTCGTGGGCGGGGGCGACCCGGGCGCCGAAGTCGAAGTGGGCCGCGAGACCGGCCGTCTTCGGCAGGTGCGCCCCTGCGGCCAGCAACTCGGCGACGTACCAGCCGGTGCGCTCGGTCAGCTCCTGGGCGAACAGGACCCCGGACCCGCCGAGCAGGCACCTGATCGTCGCCAGCATCCTTCCGCGGTCGTCCGGGGCGAGCTGGTGCAGCACCCCGCGCATGTAGACGTTGACGTCGCCGAGCTCCGCGTGCAGCGCCGCCGCGGTGTCCCGGTCGAGCAGGTCGGCGCAGCGGTAGGCGACATTGGGCGCCGGGTGCGAGGCGGCGGCCAGCTCCACCGCGGCCCCGGCGATGTCGACTCCGACGACCCGCCGGAAGTGCCGCGCCAGCCACTGCGTCTGCCGGCCGCTGCCGCACCCGATGTCGACCAGCGGCAGCAAGGGGTCGGCATGGTCGCGGAACAGCGGCAGATGCCGCTCCGCGGTCAGCCGGGGCGACGAGTCCCACAGGGCCGTTCCGGGCTCGGCCGGGAGCGTCGACCAGAAGGCGTCCCAGACCGTGCCGCCGCTCATGCGCGGACTCCCCGCGCCACCAGGCCGCCGAGCACGGCGCGGTCGACCTTCCCGTTCGGGGTGCGGGGAAAGCCTCCGACCACGTGCACGCCGTCGACGGTCATGTACGGCGGCAGGAAGACCGCGCAGTGCCTTCGCAGCTCCGCGAGCTCGGGCGCACGGCCGGGCTCGGGGACCACGAAGGCGTGTAATCGCGCGTCCAGGCCGGTGCCCACGACGAGCACCACCGCGTCGCGCACCGTCTCGTGCGCGACGAGCGCGCCGGCCACCTCGGCCGGTTCGATGCGGTAGCCGCGGACCTTCGCCATGTCGTCGGCCCGGCCCCGGTACTCCAGCAGACCGCCGGCGTCGTACCGGCCGAGATCACCGGTGCGGTACGGACCGGCCTGGCGCTCCCCGCCCCAGTAGCCGAGCATGACGGTCGGGCCGCCGACCAGGATCTCGCCGTCGTCCAGCCAGACCGTGTCTCCGGCGACGGGCGATCCGATCGGGAGGGGCGTGGTGCGCGCGAGGTCGGCGGCCGTCACCTCGTAGGAGGTGCACACGTTGGTCTCCGTCGGCCCGTACCAGTTGAGCATCCGGACGCCGGGCCACGCGCCGCGCAGCTCCTTCAGCCGTTTCAGCGGAAAGGGTTCGCCGGCGAAGACGCACGCGCGCAGCGCCCCCGGCCCGCGCTCCAGCAGCTCGCCGTACTCGGCCATGAGCACCAGTGCGGACGGCACCGAGTACCAGACCGTGATCCGGCGCTCCAGCAGGAAGTCGACCAGCGGTCCCGCGGCCTGGGCGAGGGTCTCGCCGACGAGATGGACCGACGCGCCGGCCCGGAAGGCTCCGTAGAGGTCGAAGACCGACAGGTCGAAGCCGAACGCGGCGTGGTTGGCCAGCCGGTCGGCCGCCGTGAGGTCCAGCTCCCGGCAGGCCCAGTCGACGAACGCGAGCGCGTTCCCGTGGCTCAGGCAGACGCCCTTCGGAGTCCCCGTCGAACCGGAGGTGTAGAGGATGTACGCCGGGTCGGACAGCTGGACCGGATGATGCGCGGTGGCCGGGCCGTACGCCGCTTCCCGCAGGAGATCCGCTTCCCGGAGGAGATCCGGGCAGGGTACGCAGACGGCGCCCGGGACGTGATCGGCGTGGTCCGTGACGATCAGCGCCGGGCGGGCGTCGGCGGCGATCCGGGCGACCCGCTCCCGTGGATTGCCCCGCGCAACGGGAACGTGGATCGCGCCGCACCGTAGGACCGCCTGGGCTACGGCCACCGCTTCGGCCGTCTTGTCCGTCCACACCAGGACGCGGTCGCCCGGCCGGACCCCGCGTCCGCGCAGCGCGGCCAGATAGGCGTCCGCGCGTGCGTCGAGCGCGCCGTAGCCGAGGCCGGTGACGAGGTCGTGGACCGCGAGCGCGTCCGGGGTGCGGGCGGCAGCGTCCACCACCAGGCTGTAGAGGCTCACAGTCCCATCCCCCGGGCGATCAGCTGACGCTGGATGTCGGACGTGCCGGAGAAGGTCGTGGCGGGCAGGGCGTCGCGCACCTGCTCCTCGATCCCGTACTCCGCCAGGAAGGCACGGCCCCCGAAGATCCGGCCGGCGTCCAGCGCGGTGGCGACCGCGGCCTCGGACACGGCCAGTTTCGCCATGGCGACCCACAGGGAGGGGTCCTGGCCGTCGTCGATCTCGGCACAGGCCCGGTAGAGCAGCAGCCGTCCGCTCTCCAGCCGCAGTTTCATGTCCGCCATCCGGTTCGCGACCGGCTGGAGGTCGGCGAGCCGCTTCCCGAACTGCCGCCGTTCCCGCACATGGTGCACGCAGCGCCGGACGAGCCGCTCCTGCTGGCCCAGGTAGATCGCGAACAGGCAGGACCGTTCCCACTGCATCGACGTCTGGAACACCAGCTGCCCCTGACCGGGACGGCCCAGCATCCGGTCGTCCGGCACGAAGCACCGGGTGAACACCACCTCCCCGGCCTGGCAGGCCGCCAGTCCGGACTTCTCCAGCGGCGCACCGGCGTCCAGACCGGGGGAGTCGCGGTCCACGGCGAAGGCGGTGGAACCGAAATAGCCGCCCTCCGGATCCGTGGTCGCATAAGTGACGTAGATATCGGCCACGGGCCCGTTGCTGACGAAGCTCTTGACCCCGTCGAGGAGATATCCGCCGTCGACCTTGGTGGCCCGGGTCGCCAATCGGGAGACGTCCGATCCCGATTCCGGTTCCGTCATGGCGTTCCCCGCGACCAGTGCTCCCGCGCACAGGGCGGGCAGCAGCGCCTTCCGGGTCTCCGGGAGCGCGAACTCCAGCACCGGCCGGACACAGGCGAAGAGATGGGCCGCGGCGGCGAAGAGCAGTCCGGTGTCCGCGCCGCCCTCGCTCGCGGCCTCGTACAGGAGAGCCGTGTCCAGAGCACCGAGTCCCGCACCGCCGTGCTCCTCGGGGACGGCCGCGCCCAGCAGTCCGAGGCCGGCCAGTCTTTTCCAGCGGTCCCGGCGGAATTCGGCGGCGGAGGAATCCGCGGGAATTTCCTGCGCGGCCGCCTTCATCCGCGCATACCGCTCCTTCTGAAGAGCGCTCAGGCTGAAATCCACGACACGCCTTTCAGGCAGCGGTGGCCGGATGAGCGGAGGACCAGTGCGGAGTCTCGATGATCTCGATCACGGCGCACGCGATGTTCAGTCCGGGCCCCACGCCGAGCATCAGGAAATGGTCGCCGCGGCGCAGCTCTCCGGAGAGCAGCAGCTGTTCGAGTGCCACCACCTGGTCACTGGCGCCGATATGGCCGACGGTGCGCCCCTGTTCCCACGTCGAGAGGGACATCGGCAGACCGAGCGGCACCATCGCGCGTCCCTCGACGCGTTCCCGGGACCCGTTGGCATAGGCGACGCGGGAGACGTCGTCCATCGTGATACCGGCCTCGTCGAGTGTCCGGCCGACAAGTTCGTCCTGTGCGGCCACGAGTTTCAGCGGGCCGGCCGGATCCCGGTCCGGACCGTCCAGCCAGCGGTGCTTGGAGTCCCCGAAGTCGAGTTTCCCCGGCCGGCCGGCTCCCGGCGGGAACAGGGGCTCGGGCCCGCGGTGCATGGCCTCGTACTCGGGGAGCGTGACCGCGTTGACGGACTTGAGCCGGGCGAAACCCTCTCGCCGGCTGAGGACGACGGCGGAGCCCGCGTCACCCATCACGAAATGCGGACTGAAACGCCAGCGTTCCAGCAGTTCCGAGGTGAAGTTGTCCCCGGAGGTGACCAACGCCGCTTCGTGCTCGGCCGAGGCCATGAGATGACCCGCCGCGAGTTCCAGGGCGGAGAACATTCCCATGCAGCCCTGTCTGACCTCGGCCGCGGTGGCCCGGCCCGCGCCCGTGTGCCGCTGCACGTAATACTGCGGACACCAGCCGTGGGGACCCTGATACCACACGCTGACATAGAGTAATAAGCTCAAGGAGGCCGGATTCTGGTCGGCCCGTTCGAGCGCCTGCCGGCATGCCCGCACCGCCATCTCGGGCGCGGGAATGTCGCCCGCGACGGTGACACTCGTGATTCCGTATTCTTCCGCGGCGGCCGGGTCGATCAGCCCCCGCTCGACCGCCCATCCCATGGGTACCCGGTCGGGCAGAAAGGCGCCCAGGCCGCTGATGAGGACATCGGACGCCTTCATGACCCGATCCAGCTCCTTTGACAACGTTTTCTCATCGGAACAATGGCGCCAAGAAGCACTGTGCCTGAGGAGAATGGGAAACGAGCACGTGGCAGAGGATTCCGCGGAAGGGGGATGCATATTCCAGGACGTTCCGCTTGGTCAGTGCCTCTGCTGTGCGCGCGCTGTGCTGTCTAAAGGAGAAATACCGTCTCTACTTTGCACCGACACGCTCAGGCGCTGACTTGCGCAACTCCAGAATCCATCGCGATCAGCGTGCCCTCCGTTTCGGCGTGCGTCAAGACGCCGCGGCTCACGCCCCGTACAGGCGGGCCTCCCAACGCGCGTGCGAGCGGCGGCCGGACAGGCGCCACAGGAGGCGGGCGGGCAGAGGCGCCTTGGCGAGAAACGTGCGCTGCTCCTCGGGAGTTGCTACTGCCATCAACGCGCTGAAGGCGCGCAGCAGATGCTTCTTCTCCAGCTTCGCCAGGCTGATCTCGCCGAGTTCCTCCCATTCGGCGACGCTCAGACATTCGGCGGCCAACGGCAGGATGGTGTGCTCCTCCTCGTCCATGTGCGCGTTCAACACCGAGCCCAGTTCGGTGAGTTGCGCCCCCACCTGCTCGCGGAGAGGCTGCCGGGGATCGGCGGCCAGCTCGTCCAGCACGTTCGTCACCTGCGTGACCAGCTTGTCCAGCCGGTGATGCTGCTCCTCCATGCGCGCGATCACCTCGGCCTGCCCCGCCGTCCGTGCCGCGAGCCGGGGCCAGAGGAATTCGTCCTCGCTGACGTGGTGGGCTTCCAGGCCCATGAGCATGAACCGCACCGCGTCGACGACCAGCGCGGCCCGCGCGGCGTCACCGGGCCGCAGCCCACGCACCAGGTCCGGCAGATCCGCGCACGATCGACGGAAACTGCGGTGCACCACCACCATGTCGTGGACATCGGGCTTCGAGCTGACTGCATCAGGCATGGTCGGGTATTCCTTGATCTGGGTGTGCGGGCATACGGTCGTACGACCTGTGTGATGGGGAACCGCCGGGCAGCAAAGCCGGGCGATGGCGACTGTGAATGCCTGGGCCGACCAACGGTCGGCGGTGTCCTGGCGCTCCCTAGCCCTTGCGCAGGAGTTCGTGGAAGCGGTGTGCCAGGTCCGTCAGCTCTTCCGCGCTCCGCGCGGTCTGCTGCAGGTCGACGAGAACCTCGTCGGCCCCTGCCGCATGGGCGGCGAGCAGGTAGTCGGAAACCTGCAGGACCGTTCCCCGGTGCGGAACGGCGTCGCCGGGCGCGGCCTCGGCCGTCACCACGGGGTTCACCCGGACGACGGTGCGCAGAGCGTCCGGGTCACGCCCGTTGGCCTCGGCGATCTGCCGGATCTGGCTGATGACGTAGGCCAGTTGCGGGACCGGCAGCGCGACTCCCGCCCAGCCGTCCGCGCGCCGGCCGATACGTTCCAGGGTGGCCGGAGTGAAACCGCCGAGCAGCACCGGCGGCCGGGGACGCTGCACGGGGAGCGTCTCGAGGTGCGCACCAGGGATCGTCCACAGCGCCCCCTCGTACGCGGCCGACGTGCCGGACCAGACGTGTTCCAGCACGTCCAGGATCTCTTCCAGCCGTGCCCCGCGCCCCCGCCACGGCACACCGATGGCCTCGTACTCGTCGGACGACCATCCGAGCCCGAAGCCGATGTCGAGCCGCCCCTCGCTGAGGATGTCGACGGACGTCAGGGAACGGGCCAGCAGGAGCGGGGAGTAGAAGGGGGCGTTGAGCGTGCTGGTCCCGAGGCGCAGCCGTCGGGTGGCGTGGGCCAGGAAGGACAGGGTGGCGACGGGGTCCAGGAAGTTGCGGAACCCCTCCGGTACGGGACCACCGCCGGGATAGGGGTCACGGGGCTGCACCGGTACCAGGGCCCGGTCGCCCACCCAGAGGCTGTCGAAGCCGATCGCTTCGACCGAGGCGGCGAACCCGGAGATGGCGGAGGGGCCGGTGAACAATCCGTACTGGGGAGCGCCCAGACCGATCTTGAGCATGTCTGTCACCTGTTCGAGGGGGTGCTGCGGTTCGTTCTCGCATCACCGTGCCGCACACGGATCGACATCCGGTCGACGGCGCGTGAAAGCGGGGCCGACCCGTCGAGCGAGGACGTTCAGCGCTTCGCCGCCTCCTGCCGCAGGCGATCGCTCACCTCGTACACATGCTGTGCCGCGGCGATGTTGACCTCGGCCCGGTCCGAACTCAGTGCGGTGAACAAGCGGCCCACCTGCCGCAGGAAGTACGACGGGCTCTTCGGATCGTCCTCCGCGCCGGCGACGGTCTCCGACTCGACGAAAAACGCGACGGCCTCCGCGGCCCGCGCCTGGTCCGCCAGTACGACCGACAGCAGCCGGGCGGACATGAAGAACGTCACCGGGTCGTCGAGGGTGCGCTCGCGCCGGACGACCTCGCGCAGATCGGTTTCCGCCGCTGTCAGATCGCCGCGGATGAAGGCGAGCCAGGCCCGTATGTGGCGGATCTGCCCCTTCAGCTGCGGGTCGTCGCCCAGCTCGGCCGCCGCGACCGCCTGGTCCGTGATGCGTTCCAGTTCCCGCTGGTGCGCGGGCCCGGCGAAGAGTCCGCTCAACGCGATCACCGACAGCGCGGCGGAGACGAGCGGTGAAGCGTCCGGGACGTCGCGCAGCACCCGGGAGAACACCGAGACCAGCAGCGTGTGCTCGGCCAGCAGCCAGGTACGCGCCTCCTCGGCGTCGGCGAACCGCAGTCCGGTCAGTGGCACGGAGAAGAGGTGGATGCTGAGCGAGCCGGCCTGCTCGGTCGCGCTCATGGCCTGGAGCAGGGTGGCATGGAGGAACATCGTCAGCCGGACCAGCGCCGCCTCGCGATCCGCGACGGGATCCTCGCGGTCGGCACGACGGGCGGCGAACGCCCGTACCAGATCGTGGAAGCGGTAGCGGTCGGCCGAATGCGGTTCGAGGAGACCGGCCTCCACCAGGTGTTCGAGGTGCTCCTCGGTCTCCTGCTCGGGCCGGTCGAGCAGTACGGCCGCGACCGCGACCGGGAAGTCGGCGGCGTCGAGCAGCGCGCACAGGCGCATCGCCCGGGCCTGGGCGGGGGCGAGGGCCCGGTATCCGACCTGGAAGGTGGCCTCCACCGACATGCCTCCGGCCCGCAACTCGTCGAGCTGGTGCTCCTCGGCGCGCAGGCGCAGCAACTGCGCTCCGAGCCCGCGTCCGGGACGGGCCGCCGCACGGGCCCCGATGATGCGCAGCGCCAACGGCAGCTGCCCGCACGCGTGCACCAGTTCCAGCGCGAGTTCCGGGTCGGCGGCGATCTCGGCGTCGCCGGTGAACCGGCCCAGCATGGTCACCGCCTCCTGCTGACCGGGCACCGGTACCTCGAAACGCGTCGCACCCGGCGGTACGAGCGAGCGGTGCCGGGTCGTGATCAGCGCGGCGTTGCCGGATGTGCCCGGGAGCAGTGGTGTCACCTGGGCGGTGTCGGACGCGTTGTCGAGGAGCACCAGAACCCGGCGGTCGGCGGTCAGGGTGCGATAGGCCCCGGCGCGGGCGGTCGGCGTCGCGGGGATCGCGGCGGCAGGCATGCCGAGCGCGAGGAGGAAGTCGACCAGTACGTCCGCGGGATCGGCGGGCCGGTCGCCGTCACCCCGCAGGTCCACATAAAGCTGCCCGTCCGGATAGTCACCGCGGATGCCGTGGGCGACGCGCAGCGCGAGCGCTGTCTTCCCCACGCCGCCGATGCCGCTGAGTACCGCGAGCGCGACCGATTCCCCGCTGGGCCGCAGCGCGAGCCGGAGCCGCTCCTGCAACCGCTCCCGCCCGACGAAGTCGCCCGGCGCCGGAGGCAGCTGCTGCGGACGGACGCCGGCCGGGACCGACTCGACGTGCGCCGGCGCGGACCGGTCGGCCGCGTCGGCAGCGCCTGACTCGGTGCGCTGTCCCCGGCCCCCCGACCGTGTCGCGGCCACGCCGGAAGCACCGGCGGACGGCATGGCACCGGTCGCGGCCGTGGCACGGGTCGCGGCTGTGGCACGGGTCGGGGCCGTGGCACGGGGCAAGGCTGTGCCGCCGGTCGAGGTCTCGGCACGGGGCAAGGCTGTGGCACCGGTCGAGGCCCTGCCACCGGTGGGCGGCGCGGCATCGGCGCGGCTTCCCCCGGCATGCGACTCGACGGGGGCGGGCTCGGCGCCGCTGAGGATGCGGCCCTGCAACTCGCGCAGCTCGGGCCCCGGATCCATGCCCAGTTCGGCCACCATGGTGTCGCGGGCCGCGGCGTAGACCGCCAGGGCCTCCGCCGTCCGCCCGGCCTGGTACAGCGCACGCATGCGCAGCGTGTACAGGTCCTCGCGCAGCGGATGGTCGGCGATCAGTGAGACCAGTTCGGTCGCCACGCGGGCGTGCTCACCCAGCTCGTCGGCGCACTCCAACTGTCCCACCCGGGCGTTCAGCCGCAGATCGACGAAGCGCAGGCGGTGCCGCCGGGCGTAGGGGCCGGGCACGCCGGACAGCGGTTCCCCCGACCACAGCGCCAGCGCGGCGTCGAACGCACGCAGGGCGGGGCCGGTCCGCCGCGCGGCCCGCAGTTCCTCGCCCTCACGGACGAGTCGCTCGAAACGCAGGGCGTCGACGGCCTGCTCCGGGATGCCGAGCTGGTATCCGCCCTGCGTGGTTTCCAGCCGGGAGCGTTCCTCGCCCAACGAGAGGCGGATGCGGTAGACGTACGTCTGCACGGAGCGCACCGCGTTGCCGGGGGGCTCCTCCCACAGCGCGTCGACGAGGTGGTGGAGGCCGCACTGGCGTCCCTCTCCGAGCAGGAGCCGGACCAGGACCGCGCGCTGGAGCGGACTGCCCAGATCCAGCTCACGCCCGCCATGGCAGGCACTCAGTGGCCCCAGCAGCCCGAACTCGTACCCTTCACCCGCCGTCACCACCCGGCAGAGTCTAGCGGGCCGAACCGGCTCGTCAGACGGCTGCCGGGCCGTGCGCCGGAGCCCGGTCCGCCGGCCGGCGGCCGTCCGACGGCGGGCCGTCAGCCGAGGGACCGGTAGAACGCCAGGTGGTGCCGCGCGGCGGAGTCCCAGGTGTGGCGAGCGGCCAGTGCCCGGCCTGCCGCCCGGTGCACGGGGGTGTCCTGCGTGAGCGCGGCGTCGAGTGCGGCGGCCAGGTCCCGCGGCGTGTCGGCGAACCGGGCGGCGCCGTCGAACACCTCGCGCAGCACGGGGAGTTCGCGTACGACCAGAGGCACGCCGGCCGCGAGGGCCTCCATGGCGGCGAGGCCGAAGCCCTCTTTGACGGAGGGGAAGGCGAAGGCCCCGGCCGCGGCCACCAGGGACGGCAGTTCGGCGTCCCGCACCTGTCCCAACACCACGGGCCGCACGTCGAGTTCGGCTGCCCGTGCCTCCCAGCGGGCCCGGTAGTCGCGGTAGTCGAAGAGGGTCTCGCCGCCCGCGATCACCAGGCGTGCACCGGGGTGCTTGATGCGCAGCAATGCGTAGGCCTCCAGCAGGTCGAGGGAGCCCTTGCGGGGCTCGATGCCGCCGATCGTGAGGACGTACCGGCCAAGGAGGGAGCGCCAGTTCGCACGGGCCGCCGGATCCGTGGCGGCGAAGCGGTCGTACGCCACGCCGTTGGGGATGACCTCCGCCGTCAGGCCCCAGCCCGCGGCGAGTTCGTCCGCGACCGCCCGCGAGACGCAGATGCGGGCCCGCGGCTCGACGAGCGCCCGCTCGTGGCAGGCGGCCAGTTCGGGGGTGGTGAAGTGGTCGATGTGATGGACCGTGCGGACGCAGCGGCCGTCGACCGCGTTGGCGCTGATGCAGTCCTGTGCGTGGACGACGTCGTACGGCGACGGGTCGAAGGCGTCGCGGAGCGCGGCGATGGAACGCAGGATGCGGGCGCCGACGGCCTCCTCGGGCGGTCCGTCCGGGAACGGCACGATCCGCAGCCTTACGGCGGGCGCGACCGGGCGGAAGAAGCCCGCGTCGCCGCCGCGGCCCAGGGTCCACACGGTGACGTCCTCGCCCAGCGCGGCCAGGGCCTCGGCGAGGGCGAGGGTGTGGACGACGCCGCCGCGGGGCTTGGTGGAGTAACTGAGCAGCGCGATCTTCACGACGGGGTCTCCCGGTAGGCAGCGGGCCGACGCTCGTCGAGGTGGCGCAGGACCCGGCGGGCACGGTCGGTCTCGGCGGCGACGTCGATCTCGGCGACGGCCAGGCCGGCCTTGGACCAGGTGCGGGCGAGGATGTCGCCGCCGGGTCCGACGACCTTGGCCTGGCCGAGGAAGCGCATGCCGCCCATGGCGCCGGTCTGGTTGGAGGAGGCGAGGACGATCTGGTTCTCGGCGGCGCGGGCCTGGTCGTACAGATCGAAGAGCCTGGCCTGGCGGTCCTGGGCCATGCGCGGGGCGCGGTTGGTGATGGAGGTGGGCCAGGCGGACAGGCACGCCAGGACCTCGGCGCCGTCCAGGGCCAGGGAACGGGCCGACTCGGGGAAGGTCTTGTCGTAGTCGATGAGCATGCCGACGCGGCCCACCGGGGTGTCGAAGGCGTCGAACCGGTCGCCGGGGGAGTAGGCGGCGACCTCTCCGGCGGGCAGGTGCACCTTGCGGTGGCGGCCCAGGACCCCGTCGCCGCTGACGCAGACGGCCGCGTTGTAGCGCTCGTCGCCGGCGTCCTCGCAGTAGCCCAGGCAGACCACCATCTCGGCGGCCAGGCGTGCGACCTGGAGGATCAGCGGGTCGTCGGGCTTCAGCGCGGGCGGCAGGGCCTCGGGGTCGGGGTGGCGCAGGTCGGCGAGGTAGCCGCCGAGGGCGGCGTCGGGCAGTACGAGCAGTCCGGCGCCGGAGGCGCGCGCGTCGTCGATCAGCTTGGCGATGCGGGCCAGGTCGAATTCCAGGTCGCGGCCGAAATGGGCGGCCGCGGCCGCGATCCGGATCGTGCTCATGCGGTGACTGCTCCCGGTGACAGGTCGTAGGTCTCGGGCCGCCGGTCGCGCAGGTGCCCCATCGACCGCCGCGCGGTGAGAAGGGCCTGTACGACGTCGAGTTCGGCGACGGCGATGCCGGCCGTGACGCCCGTGTCGGCGAGGATCTCGCCGCCGGGGTCGACGACCTTGGCGCTGCCGACGAAGCGTAGCGACCCGAAGGTGCCCGCCTGGTTGGCCGACAACCACACGATCTGGTTCTCCAGGGCGCGCGCCCGGTCGAACAGGTCGAAGCGCCGCTTCCAGCGGTCCTCCTCGAGGTCGGCCGACGCGTTGGTGCGGGCCCCCGGCCAGGCCGAGACGCACAAGCCGATCTCGGCACCGTCCAGGGCCAGGGCCCGGGCGGACTCCGGGAAGGCCTTGTCGTAGCAGATCATCATGCCGATCCGGCCGACCGGGGTGTCGAAGGCGTGGAAGCGGTCGCCGGAGGCGTAGCTGGCGTCCTCGCCCAGCGGCTGGTGGACCTTGCGGTGGTTGCCGAGGACGCCGTCGCCGGTGACGCAGACGACGCTGTTGTACCGGGTGCCCCCGGCGGCCTCGCAGTAGCCGGCGACGACCGTCATCTCCCCGGCCAGCGCGGCCAGTCGGCGGATCTCCGGGCCGTCCAGGGCGAGCGCGGGCGGCCCCTCGTCGAGCTCCGCGGCGTCGTCGAGGCTCAGCAGGTACCCGCCCAGGCACGCCTCGGGCAGCGCGAGCAGCCGTACCCCCTGTTCCCGGGCCTCCTCGATGAGACGTGCGGCGATCCGGAAGTCCTCCTCCAGGTCGCGGCCGAATTCGGCGGCCACGGCGGCCATACGCAGGGCGCTCATGCGGCTCCCATCCCGGTCACCGTGGACGTGACCGCTTCGGTGATCTCTCCGTCGGGCCAGCGCAGCCCGACGCCTTCTCCTGTGGTCAGTTCGCCGCACACGGCACCGATGGCGGGACCCGCCGGGAGCGGCGGGGCGTCGGGGCGGTCGGCGGTGAGCATCGCAAAGCCCGGGAAGCAGGTCAGCCAGTCCCCCGCGGTCGCGGTGCGCGGCCGGGGCACGGCTGCCACGTCCAGGACCGCGCGGCAGCCACCGGCCTCCGCGAGCATGCCGAGGGTGCCGGCGATCCCCGCCATCGACACGTCCTTGGCGGCGGCCGGCCGGGCGGCGGCCACCGCACCCGTCATGGCGCGCAGTTCGTCCGTACGACGGTGGGTCGTCGAGTCCCACTGGCGGCCCCGGTAGCCCGGCCGCCAGCCGCCGCCCAGGTCGGCCGTGAGCCGGACGGCGTGCCCGGGCCGGCCACCACCGCCCGGCACCGGGTGCCGGGTGCGGCCCAGCGCGGTGACCGACAGGGCGGCGGGGACACCGAGCTGGGTGTGCCCACCCAGCACCGGAACGCCGTACGCCTCGGCCGCGCGCGCCAGTCCGGCGAGCACCCGGGCGGCGTGCGAGGCGTCCCGCGCGCCCAGCGCGTCGAGCAGTCCGACCGGCGAAGCGCCCATGGCCGCCAGGTCGTTGACGTTGACCAGCACCGAGCACCAGCCCGCCCAGTCGGGATCCCGCTCGACCATGGAGGGCACGATCGCGTCGCAGGCCGCTATCACGTCGGTGCCGGGGACCGGGGCGCCGTCGTCGCCGACGAAGCCGTCGCCGCCGAGGACGGCGCGGGCGCCGGTGCCCGGGGCTCGGCCGTCCGGGCGTGCGGCGGAGGCGCGCACCGCCGGCTCGCGCAAGGGCGCGAGGAGCGGCCCCAGCGCGGACTTCGTCCCTGCCGCGAGTGCCGCGACGCGGCCGATGGGCCGGCGCATCAGGACATGTGGCGTGTCCGCGACTGTGACGGCGCGGACCCGTTGCCAGCCGAGCCGCCGGAACAGCGGCTCGTTGCGGGTCTGCACCGTCGCGTCGAACCGCAGCGCGCCCTCGCCCTCGGCCCGTGCGCAGGCCGCTCGCACCAGCGCCCCGCCGATGCCCTGCGGCCCCCGGGCCCCGGGCGCCACGACCAGCCGCCCGCCCGTCCACCACCCGATGTCCGGGCCGTCCGCGACCGGACCGAGCCGCACTCCGCCGACGACCGTACCGTCCGGGTCCCTGGCGACCAGCACCACGGTGCGGGGGTCGGCATCGCGGTCGTCGACGTCATGACCGGCGAAGAGCCGTTGCTCGTACACGAAGACCTCCCGGCGCAGCCGTCGGTAGGCCGTCATGTCGGCCCGGGAGCGGGCCTCTTCGATCCGGAAGGCGGGCGCACGGCGCTCCAGCGTGCTGCGGTCGCCGAGCAGGGCCAGGATGTCGGGTACCGCCTCCTCCGCCACCGAGCCGGGCTTGGAGCCGTCGAGATACATCTCAGCCGCCCGCCGTCCGCAGCACACTGCACGCCCCGCAGGCCGCGCAGCCGGCCCTCTGGTCGGCGCCGCGCATCCCGGCGGCGCGCAGCTTCGCGGCGACACCCTCGGTGACGTACCGCAGTACCTCCGCACTCGGGGCGCCGGCCCCGTCGCGGGCGGCGAGGGTGCCGGACATCGGCCGGAAGGGGACCACGAAGGGATACACCCCGCGGTCGATCAACCCGCCCGCACCGGCGACGAGCTCGTCCGGATCCTCGCCGAGCCCGACGAGGAGGTAGGTGGAGACCCGGTTGGGTCCGAAGACCCGTACCGCCTCGTCCCAGGCGGCCTCGTACTCGGCCAGCGGGACGGTGGACTTGCCCGGCATCCAGCGCCGGCGCACCTCGTCGTCGAGGGACTCGACGTGGATGCCGACGGCGGTGGCTCCCGCGTCGTACAGGGCACGGATCCAGGCGAGGTCGCCGGGGGGCTCGCACTGGACCTGGACGGGGAGGCCGGGCACCGCCTCCAGCACCGCGCGCACGGACCTGACGAGGGCGCGGGCGCCCCGGTCGGGGCCGGTGGTGGTACCGGTGGTCATCACCATCTGCCGGACGCCGTCCAGCCGTACGGCGGCCTCGGCGACCTCGGCGAGCTGTGCCGGGGTCTTGGCCGCGACCGTGGCGCCGGAGCGCAGGGACTCCTCGATGGTGCAGAAGCGGCAGCGGTCGGCCTCGGCGTAGCGGACACATGTCTGGACGACGGTGGTGGCCAGGACGTCGGCACCGTGCAGGCGGGCGATGTGTTCGTAGGGGACACCGTCGGCGGTGGTGAGGTCGTAGAACCTGGGCCGCCGCACGGCGGTGAGGGTGAGGCCGGTGTCGGTGAGGTGTCCGCTCTCGTCGCCGAGCCAGACCCTGCCGTCGCGGACCGAGTAGGGGCTGTCGGGGTTGCGGGGGAGCGCGGCACCGGCTCCGTCGACGAGACCGTGCCCTATCAGGAAATGGCCGTCGTCGCTGGGCCCCGCACCGTCCGGGCGCCGTACGGGGGCGTCCATCGCCACGCCGTGCAGGGCGAGTTCGGCGCGGGTCGTGATCCGCACATCCACCGCCGTGGGGCCGGTGTCCACGCTCATGCCGGTCCCCTTACAGCTGGTAGGTGGAGTTGATGATGGCGCCCTTGCGCGCGTAGTGGATCAGCGCGTCCTGGACGTCCAGGGGATGGGTCGGGATGACGCCCTCGATGAGGTCCTCCTCGCGGGCGCCGTGCAGGGAGAGGCCGAAGCGGCAGCAGTAGACCTTGCCGCCCTCGGCGATGAATGTCTTGAGCTGGTTGTTGATGTTGTGCTCGCCGGGGAACGCGGAGTTCCCGGTGGTCGGGAAGCCGCGGGTGGCCAGGCAGTTGAGGGAGCCGGGGCCGTAGAAGTAGATGGCGGTCTCGAAGCCCTTGCGCAGGGCGCGGGTCGCCTGCAGCACGGCCACGAAGGACACGGACGACTCGTGCGCGATGCCGTGCACGAGGGTGAAGTAGGTCTCGCCGTTCTCGGCCTGGTAGTCCGGGAAGACCTTGGTGGAGCCGTAGATGCTGGAGCCCTCGGGGAGGGACGGGTGCGGGATCTCGTCGAGGGACTTCTGCTCGACCTCGGTGAGTTCCACGGTTTCGGACATGGCTGTCTCCTTGTGCGAGGCGTTGACGGGGAAGAGGGGGAGTCAGTCGTAGAGCGCGGCGAAGGTATCCCGGAAGACCAGGTCGCCCAGGTCGCCTCCGCCGACGGCGGTGGTCATCCGTGCGTACTCGCCGGTGAAGTCGCCCCAGGGCTGATCGCTGGCGAAGAGCACCCGGTCGTGGCCGAGGCCGCGGTGCTCGATCTCCCGGGCCAGCCAGTACGGCAGGAAGCCGATGGCCCAGGAGAGATCGGTGTAGACGCGCTTGCCGGCCGCGATCCAGTCGAAGAACCGGGAGCCGGCCAGCTTGATGTGACCGCTCATCCCGCCGCCGAAGTGCACCAGATGGAGCGGCACTTGGGCGGCGTACCAGTCGACGAGGTGGCCGACCTCGTCGATGTCGGAGGCGGCACCGGGCGAGGTGTGCACATGCACCACCAGGCCGTGCCGGGCCGCCGTGGCGAAGATCCGGTCGAGCAGCGGGCGGCAGGCGGGGTCGGTGGCGCGGCCGCCGAGCAGGAAGCTCAGTTTGAGTGCCCGCACGCCTCGTTCACCGGCCAACGCCAGTGCCTGCTCGGTGCGTTGTGCGTCCTCAGGCCGGGGCGAGACCCAGAGCCCCGCGCGGATCCGGTCGTCGGCCTGTGCGGCTTCGATCGCCAGCTCGTTGAAGGAGAAGGCCACCGCGGGATCCGGGACCCCGTAGTTCGGGATGACCAGGGCGCGTTCGGTGCCCTCGGCGTCCAGGTCGGCGAGCAGCTGCTTGACCGTGGCGCGGGCGGTGGTGTCGGGACGGACGGGCGGGCCGCCGTAGAAGGGGTGCGCCGGGAGGACGCCGATGTGCCGGTGCGCGTCGTGGACCATGGGCGTCAGCCGATCGGGAGGGCGGCGGCGAGTTCGGCGGGCGCGCCGGTGAGCGTGCCGCACACGTCGGCCAGCCGGCGGGAGGCGTCGATGTGGCCCGCGAGGAACTCGGCGTCCCTGCCCACCGCCTCGAAACGGCCCGAGCCCCACGAGTACTGCCAGGGCAGCCCCAGGAAGTACAGGCCGGGGACGCTGCTGACGCCCCGCCAGTGCATGGGGTAGCCGCGGCCGTCGAAGGCGGGCACCTCGATCCAGCGGTGGTCGCGGCGGAAGCCGGTCGACCAGACGACGGACGTGATGCCAGCGGCCGTCAGGTCCAGGGCGGGCGGCGGCCCGGACGGCTCCCAGACCGGCACGTACCGGGGCTCCTCGGGGGCGGTGATGCCGCGCGCGGCTATGTGCGCGTCGACGGCGTCCTTGATGCCCTCGGCCACCGCGTCCGCATGGTCCAGGTTCGCCTTGAGGTCGTCGGCGAACTCCAGCCTGCCGCCGTCGATCCCGGTCAGCCGCCCGTACAGCCGCATGCCGTCGCGGGCGAACGCGCGCAGGTCGATGTCGCGGCCGCCGTCACGGCCGGTGACGTAGTGGTTGACGCGCATTCGGACGGCGCCGGCGTCGTCGAAGTCGTCGATCGTCCTGGCGTAGTGCCCCATGTCGTCGAGCCAGGCCACACAGTCCCGGCCCCGGTAGAAACGCGCCACGCGCGGGGCGCCGCCGACCGCGAGATGCACCTGGCGGCCGGCCAGGTGCAGGTCCTCGGCTATCTGGCAGCCGGACTGGCCGGACCCCACCACCAGCACCGCGCCCGGCGGAAGCCGGTCCGGGCTGCGGTAGCCGGAGGAGTGCACCTGCGTCACCGCCGCGGGCAGCCGCTCGGCCATCCGCGGGACCGCCGGCGTGTGGTAGGGGCCGGTGGCCACCACCACCTGGTCGGCGGTGAACTCGCCGTGATCGGTGGTCAGTTCGAAGACCCCGCGCGACGCACGGCGCAGCCCGGTCACCGTGACACCCTCCGCCAACGGGGGCCGGGAGAAGGCGACGTACTCCTCCAGGTACCGCACGATCTCGTCCCGGACCATGAACCCGTCCGGGTCGTCCCCCCGGTAGGGGTAACCCGGGAGCCTGCACTGCCAGTTCGGGGTGACGAGGCAGAACGAGTCCCAGCGGCGCGCACGCCATTCGTGGCCGACCCGGTGTGACTCGACCACGATGTGCTCGATGCCGCGCTCGCGCAGGCAGTGGCTGACGGAGAGCCCCGCCTGTCCGCCGCCGATCACGGCCACGGGGTAGTGCGCTCCGGCCAGCCGTGCGGCCGGGCTCATCGCGGGCCGGCGCTCATCGAAATACAGCTCAGGCATGAAGTCCTCCATGCGAGGGACCGAGGTGTGGCACCTCGCCGCTGCTTGTGGACTCCACTTCAGCCACGCGGCATTTCGGATCGAAGTCATCCGGAATAAACGGGAGTTACGCAGATCTCACGGTGCGTGATTGCCCCATTGCGCCTGGTTGCCTGTGAGGCAAATCGAACCGGGAATGCCGGTGCGTGAGCAACCGTCGTGTGCGAAGACGGTGCCGGGCCCGTCAGTCGTGGTCGTCGGGACTCGGCGGCTCGGAGCGGATGCGGAGTCTGCGCTCCTCCTCGGCCGCCTTGCGCAGCGGGGCGAGCAGGTGCGGCCGGGGCGCCGTCGTCTCGGAGGCGCGCGCCAGCGACTCGAAGGTCCCGGCCAGTGCCCACTGCTGGAAACGGTGGTGGACGGTCTGCCAGGCGCCGTAGCGCGCGGGCATGTTCCGCCATGAACCGCCGGTGCGGAACCGCCACATGACTCCGTCGAACTGGTCGCGCAGCCCTTCCGGACAGGGGCCGCGCCCGCCGAGCGGGAGCAGCGGCACGACCGCCTTCCACTGGTCGTCGATCAGACCGTCCCGTGCCGTGCCATGGGCGTCGGCGACGGTGTCCGTCGTCGTTTCGGGAGTGGACGCGGTGGGCTTGCCGTCGTGCCTCGCCACCGGCAGGTCCAGCCGCAGCCCCCCGTCGACCGGCCGCAGGATCTCCACGTCACCGCTGAAGCGGACCAGACCGGTGTCGTCACGCGGCGCGAGAGCCAGGTCGGGCACGCAGCGGTGGGCAGGAGCCTCCGGGTCGACGGCGTAGTGGGCGGTCGCGGTGACCACCTCGTACGCCCCGGTGCCGGCGAAGCGGTGCCCGTCGGCGAACGGCTCGCGGGCGTGCACCTCCAGACGCACGGCCCCCTCCCGACCGGCACTCAACGGCCCGCCCCTTGAACCGCCGGAGCGGCCGGCCGCCAGCCCAGCTCGGGGGCGACGAGGTGCCGTATGTCGTGCAGGATCTGCTCGTACTCCTCCCGGTGGAACTCGTACGGCAACTCCAGGCGCAGCTCGGACACTTCGGCGAGCACCGGGTCGGCGGTCAGCCGCTCCAGGATCTGCTCGGCGGTGCCCACCACGTCCGGGGCGAACAGGATGCGCTTCGGGCCCTGCGGCGCGAGGGTGCGCTCGTGGCGGCTCGCCGCATAGGCCCGGTAGCGGGCCCGGGTGGCCGCGTCGGCGCTGTCCAGGGGCACGATCACCCGGCCCACGGCCACGCGGGTCGTACGGTCCTCCGGCAGGGTGCGGCGGTACTCCGACAGGAGGTTGAGCTGGGCGGTGGTGAAGTCGTCGGTGTCCTCGCCGGTGACGATGTTGCCGGAGAGCAGACCGAGGCCCTGCCCGGCGGCCCAGCGGACCGAGCGCAGGCTGCCGCCGCCGTACCAGATACGGCGCGCCAGGCCGGGGTTGTGCGGTTGCAGCCGGGGGCGCTGGACGTTGCCAGGGGAGTGGATGACCGTGTCCGGGTCGCCCAGATAGTCGCCGCGCAGGTTCGCCACGACCCGGGCGATCCTGCCGTACGACAGGTCGAAGCCGCGCCAGTCGCCGTCGTACACGAGGTCGCCGAGCAGGTCGGCGTGCGGCATGCCGGTGCTGAAACCGATCTGGAGCCGGCCCCGGGACAGCACGTCGGCCAGTGCCAGGTCCTCGGCGAGCCGGAACGGGCTCTCGTAACCGATCGGGATGACCGCGGTGCCGAGTTCGATCCGCTCGGTCCGCTGCCCGGCCGCCGTGAGGAACACGGCCGCCGAGCCGACGCCGTGTTCGAGGTGGCGCTGCCGGATCCAGGCGCCGTCGTAGTCGAGCCGCTCGCCGTACTCGAACAGCTGGAGGGTCTCCTCCAGGCCGGGGTAGGGGTCGTCGTCCGCGAAGTTGCCGGGCGTCAGGAAGGCCAGTGAGGTGATGTGCGGAGTGCTCATGTGTCGCCGGTCCTCAGCTCGTGGTGGTCTCGGGGGCGGGGACGCGCCCGCCCGGGATCGCCGCCAGCAGCTCGCGGGTGTACTCGTGGCGGGGCTCGGAGAACAGATCCTCCGGCGGGCCCGTCTCGACGATCCGTCCGGCCCGCATGACGGCGACCTGGTGCGCGATCTGCCGTACGACGGCCAGGTCGTGCGAGATGAACAGGTACGCCACGCCGGTGTCCGCCTGCAACTCGGCGAGCAGGTCCAGGACCTGGGCTTGCACGGACACGTCGAGGGCGGAGACGGGTTCGTCGCACACCACCAGGTCGGGGGAGAGGGCCAGGGCACGGGCGATGGCCACCCGCTGGCGCTGGCCGCCCGACAGCTCGGCCGGGCGGCGCTCCAGGGTCGCGGCGGGCAGCGCGACGCGGTCGAGGAGTACGCGGGCGCGGTCGAGCCGGGAGGCACGGTCGCCGACCTTGAACGCCCGCAGCGGCTCGGTGATCACCTCGCCGATGGAGAAGCGCGGGTCGAGCGAGGCGTACGGGTTCTGGTAGACGAGCTGGGCACGCCGGCGCAGCTCCCTGACCTCGGCGCCCTTGGCGGTGGTGACGTCGGTGCCGTCGAACAGCACCTGTCCGGAGGTCGCCTCGGCCAGGCGCAGCACCAGGCGGGCGGTGGTGGACTTGCCCGAGCCCGACTCCCCGACCAGGGCGAGGGTCTGCCCGCGCCGCAGGGTGAGGCTGACGTCGTCGACCGCGCGCAGGGTCCGGGTCTCGCCGCCGGCCCGCGGCAGCCTGAATTCCTTGACCAGGTTGCGTGCCTCGACCAGGGGAGGCGCCGGGGCGGCGGGGACCGGGGTACGGGGGCGGGCCGTGGTCAGGCTCGGGGCGCTGGCCAACAGCCGCCGCGTGTAATCGTGTTGGGGGTCGGCGAGGACGGCACGGGTCTCGCCCGCCTCGACCACCTTGCCCTGCGACATGACCACCAGGCGCTGGGCCCGGTCGGCGGCCACCCCGAGGTCGTGGGTGACCAGCAGGATCGCGGTACCCGACTCCTCGGTGAGGTGCTGGAGATGGTCGAGGATGATCCGCTGCACGGTGACGTCGAGCGCGCTGGTCGGCTCGTCGGCGATGATCAGCCGGGGCTTCGCCGCGATCGCGATCGCGATCAGGGCCCGTTGCCGCATGCCGCCCGACAGCTCGTGCGGGTACTGCCGGGCCCGGACGGCCGCGTCGGGCAGCCCGGCCCGGTCAAGGACGGCGACCGCCTCGGCCGCCGCTCCACGGCGGGTCGCCAGGCCGTGGATGCGCAGCACCTCCGCGACCTGCTCGCCGATCCGCTTCACCGGGTTGAGCGAGACCGTCGGATCCTGCGGGACCAGCCCGATCTGCGCACCGCGCACGGTACGCAGCTCCGCCTCGGAGAGGGCCGCCAGGTCGTGCCGGCCGAAGCGGACCGTGCCCGCGTCGATGGTGCCGTTCGCCGCCAGCAGCCGGGTGACGGCATGTGCGGTGGTGCTCTTTCCGGAGCCGGACTCGCCGACCACAGCGGTCACCTGTCCGGGCCATACGTCCAGGTCCACGCCCCGTACGGCCGGTACCGTGCCGCCCCGGGTGCGGTACGACACGGACAGGCCGCGGATCTCCAGGAGTGGTGTGGTCACGTTCTCACCGTTCTCGCGTGCGTCACGGTTCTCGCGTGCGTCACTGTTCTCAGGCGCGTCGTGGGTCATCGCTGCCGTGCCCATTCGCCGTCCAGCGCCCGCGCGATGCGGTTGGCGGCCAGCACGGTCGCGGCGATCGCCAGACCGGGCAGCGCGGTCAGCCACCAGGCGTTGGCCAGGTAGTTGCGGCCGTCGGAGATCAACGTCCCCCACTCCGGGGCGGGCGGCGGCGCGCCGTACCCGAGGAAGCTCAGCGCCGACACGGCCAGGATCGAGGAGCCGAAGTCCAGGGTGGCCAGCACGATCACCGGCCCCGCGGCGTTGGGCAGGACGTGCCGGCCGAGCACCGAGTACCAGCGGGCGCCGCAGGACCGGGACGCCTCGACGAACACGGCCTGCCGCACCCGCAGCACCTCGGCCCGGGCCACCCGGGCGAAGGAGGCCACGCTGGCGATGCCGACCGCGACGGCCACCTTCACCGTCCCGTACCCGAGCGCGGTGACCAGGGCCAGCGACAGGAAGAGCGCGGGGATGGAGAGCAGGACGTCGACGAAGCGCATCAGAACGTCGTCCACCCAGCGGCCCACGAACCCGGCGACCACGCCGAGCAGACCGCCGACCACGAACGCGACCAGGACCGCGATCAGCGTGGCCTTGAGGGAGAGCTGGGCGCCGTGGACCACGCGGGAGAAGACGTCGCGGCCCAGTTCGTCCGTGCCGAACCAGTGACTCCCGCTCGGACCGCGGAAGTTCTGGGACGGCACCCCCTTCAGCGGGTCCTGCGAGGTGAACAGGTCCGGCCAGAAGGCGGCCAGCACCACCAGCACGAGGACGACGGCGGACAACAGCAGACCGGGGCGGCGGATCAGGAAGCGGAGCACCCGGCGGATGCCGGCGGGCCGGCCGGGTTCCGCGGGGGATCCGTCCCCGACCGGCCGGCCGAGGCCGAGGGCGGCCTCGGCCTGGTCGTCGACAAGGCTCTGACTCATGCGAAGCCCGCCCTTCTGTCCGAGGCCACCACGATCCGCGGGTCAAGCAACGGATAGACGAGGTCGACGAGCAGGTTCGTCGCCACGAAGATCAGCGCGCCGAACACCACCACCCCCTGGACCAGCGGGATGTCCTGGGTGGTGACCGCCGCCGCGGTCACCCGGCCCAGACCGTCGCGGGAGAACACCGTCTCGACGACCACCGAACCGGCGATCAGCTGCCCGACCAGCAGGCCGACGACCGTCAGCGCGGGCAGCGAGGCGTTGCGCAGCGCGTGCCGCAGATGCACCCGCCACCGGTCGGCGCCCTTGGCCCGCGCGGTCTCCACATAGGCCTGGTCCAGTGCGGTGAGCAGGCTCTTGGCCAGCACCTGGGCGACCTGCGCGCCGGTCGGGACCGCCAGCGTCAGGGCCGGGAGCACCAGGCCGCGCAGCCCGTCGTTGCCGAACGCCGGGAACCAGTGCAGCTTGAACGAGAACGCCTCGACGAGCAGCAGCCCCACCCAGAACGTCGGCACCGACACCCCCAGCGGGGGCAACGACAGCAGCAGCTGCCGCAGCCACCGCCGCGAGGTGTACGTCGCCACCACCGCGAGGCCCCCGCCCAGGACCACCGCGAGCAGCAGCGCGGCCCCGGTCAGCTGGAGCGTCTGCGGCAGCGCGTCGGCCAGGGTGGAGGTCACCGGGCGGCCCGTGGAGACGGCGTCGCCGAAGTCCCCGCGCACGGCCCGGCCCAGATACTCGGCGTACTGGACCAGCACCGGCTTGTCGAAGCCGTACTCGTGCCGCAGCTTGGCGAGTTGGGCCGGATCCGTCTGACCCGAGTCCATCCCGGCCCCGGCCATCGCGGAGACCGGGTCACCGGGCAGGAAGTCCAGTACCAGGAACGACACCGTGTAGGCGGCCCACAGCACCCCGACCGCCTGGGCCAGCCGTTTGATCACATAGCGGCGCATCCGCTAGCCGATCCAGGTGTCGTGCAGCTGGACGCGGCTGCCGGAGTCGAATGTCAGGTCGTGCACCTTGTTCGAGACGCCCAGTTGGGTCTGGAGCTCGACCACCGGGACGTCGTACGCGTTCTGCACGATCAACTGCTGTGACTCGCCGACCAGTTGCTTGCGCTTCGCGGTGTCCGTGGTCGCGGCCTGTGCGGACAGTGCCGTGTCCAGCGAACTGGCGGGCAGGTGGTAGAAGTTGGCCAGCTGGGTGGAGAAGGAGCTGCGCAGGATGTCCGGGTCGGCGCGGGTCGTGTTCGCCCACACCACGTCGAAGTCACCGGACTGGAGCGTGGTGGCGAACTGGGTGACCGGAAGCTGCTTGAGCACCACGTCGATCCCGACGGCCTTGAGTTGCTGCTGGACCAGCTCCAGCGCGGGCTGGTTGGTGGCCGCGTTGGGGAACCAGCTGATGGTCAGGGTCAGCTTCTTGCCGTCCTTGGTGCGGCTGCCGTCACTGCCCGCCTTCCAACCGGCCTGATCAAGGAGGGACTTGGTCTTGGTCGTGTCGAGCGCCAGGTCCGCGGAGAGATCGGTGTAGTCGGGTGTGGTGTGTGCCAGGATGCTGGTCGCCGGCTGGGTGCCGGTCGGGAAGACGGTGTCGGCGATCTGCTTCCGGTCGATGGCGGCCGAAATCGCCTGACGGACCTTCGTGTCCTTGAGCAGGGGCCGCGAGTTGTTGAGCCCCAGGCCGAACACCACGCCGGGGTTGGCCCGGTTCTGCAGGGTGACCTGGCCGCCCTTGAGCGCCGCCTCGTTGGCCTTGCCGACGCTGCTGATGGCGTCCACCTGCCCGGACTGGAGACTGCCGGCGCGTACCCCCGCCTCGGGCACGACCTTGAACACCAGCTTGTCCAGGTAGGCCTCGCCCTTCTTCGACCAGAGCGAGGAGCCCCAGTCGTACCCGGTCCGCCTGGCCAGGGTGACCGACTGGTTCTGCACGTACTGCTTGAGCACGAACGGCCCGGATCCGACCACCCCGTCGCTGCACTTCTGCTGCGGGCTCTTCTTGACGCTCGCCGAGGACTCGATCCCCAGCGAGTGGGTCGAAGTCGCCTGCAGGAACTGGGCGTTGGGCTGCTTGAAGGCCACCTTGACGGTGAGCGGGTCGACCACGGCGGTGCTCTTGACGCCGCTCAGATAGCCCTCGGCGAGGGTGCCCAGAGCGCCGAGCTGCGGCACCGCGTCGAAGTTGTCCTTGACCACCTGCGCGGTCAGCTTCGAGCCGTCGCTGAAGGTGACCCCGGACCGCAGATGGAACGTGAACGTCGTCGCGTCGGCGCTGATGTCCCAGCTCTTGGCGAGCCACGGCACGATCTTGCCGGTCTTCGGGTCCTGGTCGGTCAGGGAGTCCACGGTCTGGCGCACCGAGTAGATGGTGTCGTTGCTGGCGACCTGCTGCGGATCCACGCAGCCGGCGTCGGATCCCACCGCGAAGGTCAGGGTGCCGCCGGACTTCGCCTGGCCGCTTCCGCCGCCGGAGCCGTCGTCGCCCGAACCGCACGCGGTCAGCAGGACGCTGGTGGTCAGGAGCGCGGCCAGGGGCGCCCATCGGGAGGGTCTGAAATCCGGGAGTGCAGTCACGGAGGGAGTTCTCCTACTCGTGTCACCAAGGCGCGGGGTGCCGGGCTACGGGCGCGGGGCACCGGCGCGCAGGGGCGTGCGGCCCGGCCGGATCCGCCCCGGCCGGGGAAGCGCTGTGCAGAGACAAGGGGTGGCAGGCGGACGACACCGAGAACCGGTGGCGCGGGGAAGGACGGCGCGCAGGAGCCGTGGCCGGTGACGGAGGTCAGCCGGCGGCGGGCGGGCTCGTCAGACCCGACAGAAGCAGCTGGCCGAGCGCTTCAGGTCGATGTGGCGCCGGCGCGAGAGCCTGGAGCACGCGGTGGCGTCGGTGAGGGAGACCGCAGGGTCATCGCTGTGCCGCATGCCGCTCCTCCCCGTCTCCGGCCCCGTCACGGGGCCACGCGCTTGCGGGAGTCGTCGGTGATCCCGCCGGGCTTTCACCTGGAGCACCCCACCGCGCGGGAGGGTTGCCGGTCAGCGAGCCAGGGCTTGACGCTGACACTCAATGCCGTTGGCGATCGTACGGATCGGTTTTGTCGTACGTCAATGCCCCAGCGGGGCGCCCCATTTGAGAACAGGGGGCCGTCTCACGTGCCGGGACGTCCGGTGGACGCACCCTGTGCCGTGTGCTTTGATCCGGCCATGGAGACCGCAGGTCAGGCACGGACCGTGCGGCTCGACCCGTTCTGGGCGGGCCGCCGCGCCGATCAGTTCGACCAGACCTGTCGCTGACCACTCGCTCCCTTCAGCGCCTTCTCAGCCCGCGTACCGCCGCGCCCGCGCGTATCCCGGCTCCCCCCGTACAGCCCGGTCGGAAAGAGAGGCATGGCCGTCAACAGCACCACTCCGACAGGGGTGTTCGCCGCGTTGCGGGTCCGTGACTACCGGATCTACTGGAGCACGGGCCTGGTGTCCAACATCGGCAGCGCCATGCAGGGTGTCGCGCTGGCTGGTTCGTCCTGACGCTCACCCACAGCGGGACCGCGCTCGGCTGGGTCGCCGGACTCCAGTTCGCCCCCGTGCTGCTGTTCGGCCTGTGGGGCGGGGTCGTCGCCGACCGGTACGACCGCCGGACCCTGCTGCTGTGGACCCAGACGCTGTACGCGGTCCAGGCACTGCTCCTGACGGTCATCGTGTTCTCCGGCCATGCCGCGCTGTGGCTGCTGTACGTCCTGTCCTTCGCGCTCGGCTGCGTGTTCACGGTGGAGAACCCGGCACGCCTGTCCTTCGTCACCGAACTGGTCGGCCGGGCACTGATCCCGAAGGCCGCGGGCCTGAACATCCTGTCCCTGAACGCCGCCCGCCTGATCGGTCCGGCGATCGCCCGTGTGCTGATCGGAGCGATCGGCACCGGGTGGGTCTTCGCGCTCAACGCCGTGTCGTTCACCGTCGTCCTCGCGGGACTGCTGTCGATCCGGCCGAGAGCGCGGGAGGCACGCGCCGTCTCCCGGCCGCCGTGGACAGGGGCGGGTGCGGAGGGGCTGCGCTATGTGGCGGCCCGGCCCGAACTCGTCGGCGTGTTCACCATCTTCGGCCTGGCCGCCACCTTCGCGGTCAACTTCCCCACCACGCTGACCCTGTTCGCCGGGCGCGTCTTCGACGTCGGCTCCCGCGTACTCGACCTCCCCCGCGAGGAGAAGGAGTAGCTGGCCAGCCCCACCGGGCACCCCTACCGCGGCTGGCGGCAGTGGCCCGACGGCTTCGGCCGCCTGGAACTCGAACCCTTTCGACATCGGCCAGTACGACGACTCGGACGCGGCCGAGGCCGCCGGGCTCACCCCCGAGCAGGCCACCCTCTACGCCCACACCGACGTGTGGCCGCCGCAGGAGCCCGGCCTGCGCGCCGCGACCCAGCGCTACCAGGACGCGTTCGCGGACGTCGCCCGCCGCGTCCTCGGCCTGTACGCGCGCGTGCTGGACGTGCCCGCGGAGACCTTCCCGCTCGGCGACGACGTCTACACGACGACGGTCGTCAACAACTACCCCAAGTGGCCGTACGACGGCGCGTCCGACGACGAGAAGCTCCTCCTCCTGGAACACGCCGACAGTTCCGCGCTCACCGTGCTCTACCAGGAGGGTGACTACGCGGGCCTGCAGGGCCGGCGCCCGGACGGCACCTGGACCTCCGTGCCGATCCGGCACGACGCACTCCAGGTTTTCACCGGCACGCTGCTGACCAACTGGACGGACGGCCGGCTGCGCCCAAGGCGGCACCGCGTGGTGGCCGGCGGCACGGTGACGCGCCGTTCCTCCGCGGTGTACGTCCACCCGAGCCTGGACGCGGTCGTGGAACCCCTTCCGGCCTTCGCCGACCCGGACGGCTCCGACTTCGAACCCGTCTCGGTGTGGGAGCGTGCCAGTGGCAACGTCGAGGAGTACCTGCGGGTCTTCGGCCGCCCCGAGCAACTCGCCGCATGGCGGGAGAACCGCCCCTACGTCGCCGAAGTCACCGCGTGAGCAAGCCGAAGGAGAGCTGGTCATGAGCACGTTCCCCACCGCGCAGGCTGTGCGGACCACGCCCGAGGGACTCCTGTGGGAGCCGAGCGAGCGCTGGGTGCGCGGCCGTAAGGGTGACGTCACGGTCGTCGACAGCCGGCACCCCGTCCTCGTCTGGGAGCCGGGTGTTCCCGTCCCGCTGTACGCGTTCCCGCGCGCGGAGGTGCGCGAAGACCTGCTCCGCCCCGCGAAGAACCCGCCGACGGGCACGCACACCGGCTCGCGGATCTTCTACGACGTCGAGGTCGACGGCGAGCTGCTGGAGAACGCCGCCTGGACCTTCCCGGCCGCCGACCTCGCCGACCACATCGCCTTCGAGTGGTTCCGGCGCGTGGGGCGGGGCCTGGAGCACTGGTACGAGGAGGAGGAAGAGATCTTCGTCCACCCCCGTGACCCGCACAAGCGGGTGGACGCCATCCCCAGCAGCCGCCACCTCGTGGTCGAGATCGACGGCACGGTCGTCGCGGACACCCGCCGCCCGGTCCTGCTCTTCGAGACCGGCCTGCCCACCCGCTACTACGTCCCGCGCGAGGACGTCCGCCTCGACCTGTTCGAGGCCACCGACCACCACACCGGCTGCCCCTACAAGGGCACGGCAGAGTACTGGTCCTGGCGCGGCGGGTCCGACGTGCCCCCGAACGTCGTCTGGAGCTACCCGGACCCGCTGCCCGCGGTCGGCGCCGTCCAGGGGCTCCTCGCCTTCTACAACGAGGCGGTCGACATCACCCTCGACGGCGAACGGGTGGAGCGTCCCGTCACCCACTTCACCAAGGCGCTCTCGGAGCAGCGGGGCACCTGACGAGCAACCAAGTACCTCGGCGACCCCGAGCGGCCTCGTTCCGGCCACATACCGCGGACGACCAGCCTGCCGTACGCCGACCTGCTCGGCCCCGACAACACCCTCGCCCGCGAGCGGACCGCCCGCCTCGCCGGTGCCCATGGGATACGGGCCGGCGACGGCACCGTGCTCTACTGCGGCGGGGCGATCAACGCGGCAGGGCTCGCCCTGGCCCTGCACGAGACCGGCATCGGCGGCGTGCTGCTGTACGACGGCTCGCTCTCGGAGTGGCGGGCCGACGCGGCCCTGCCCCTGACCGTCGGCCCGAAGGAGGACGACCCTGCCGATGCCCCGGCTGACCGCGGCCCGGGGTATCGGGCATGATCCGGGGCAGCCCGCGAAACGACTCCCGGGTCGCCCCGCGACGAGGAAACGGATGAAGAGCACAAGAGACACGATCTACGACGAGCTACGGCACCGGCTCACCGCCGGCCGGTACCCGCAGGACGCCTCCCTGGTCCCGCTGGCGCTGGGCGAGGAGTTCGCGGTGTCGCGCACGCCGGTCCGCGAGGCCCTGGCGCTGCTGGAGCGCGACGGACTCCTGGTGAGCACCCGGCGCGGTTTCGCCGTACGGCAACGCTCCGACGAGGAGATGCTCGAACTCTTCGAGCTGCGCGCCGCGCTGGACGCCCTGCTCGCCTCCTCGGCGGCGGCCCGGCGCAGCCCGGTGGACCTGGCCCGGCTCAACGCCCTGCTGGAGCACGCCGGGACCCTGGACGACCCCGGGCAGATCCGCCACAGCCTCAACGAGTGGCACTACACGGTACGCGCCGCCGCCCACAACACCACTGTCTCGTCCCTGCTGCACACCGTCGACGCCCAGGCTGCGCATGCTGGAACACCACGAACACGACCGGGACACGTGCATCCGGCAGAAGGTACGCCGGGACACCGGCGGCGCGCCGCCGACGGGCTGACGGCGGGCCGGGACCTCCCGGGTCCCGTCGCGGGCTGCCGAACGCTCAGTCGTCTGGAAAGTGCGCTCTTGTCATGACAGGGCAGGACGGCGGACTCTTGCAGCAGGCACAGCGGTACGCGTACCGGACGTCGGATCCCCGACGGCCCTGAGGCGGCTCAGGAGGCTCCCGGATGCCGGTTTCACCGGAGTGCGATGTTGATGGTCCTGCCGTCACCGAACAACAGGCGGAGGCGCTGGTCGAGGGAATCTGCTTCAAGACGGGCCCGCCGCGCAGCGTCGGGGTCGAAGTGGAGTGGCTTGTCCACCGGGAGCGTGCGCCGCACGACTCCGTGGGCCGGGAAGACCTGGAAGCGGCCCACGCCGACTTGCGGACCCTGCCGCTGACGTCCGGGCTGAGCGTCGAGCCCGGCGGTCAGGTGGAGCTGAGTTCCCGGCCGGCCCCGTCGCTGGCCCAGTGCGTCTCGGAGGTCTCCGCCGATCTGGCCGCCGTGCGCGCCGCGCTCGGCGAACACGGCCTGGCACTGGCCGGCATGGGCGTCGATCCCTGGCAACCGCCCCGCCGGTTCCTGCGGGAGCGGCGCTACGACGCCATGGAGGCCTGCCTCGACCGTACGGGTCCGGCGGGGCGAACCCTGATGTGCACGTCGGCCTCCGTCCAGGTGTGCCTCGACGCCGGACGGGAGGAACCCGGCGTCATGGGATTCGCGCGCCGCTGGTGGCTGGCACACCACCTGGGCGCGGTCCTGGTCGCGGCGTTCGCGAACTCGCCCATGGCCGAGGGCCGTTCCACGGGCTGGCTGTCCACGCGGCAACTGATGTGGGCGGAACTCGACCCGGGACGGGCCGGCGGACCCTCCCTGGCCCACGACCCGCGCCGCGCCTGGGTCCGCCGGGTCCTCGACGCACCGGTGATGTGCGTACGGCGGGACGGCCCCTGGGAGGTGCCGGACGGCGTGACCTTCCGCGACTGGACCCGCTCGCGCACCATGCGCCCGCCCACCCACGCGGACCTCGACTACCACATCAGCACGCTGTTTCCGCCCGTCAGGCCGCGCGGACACCTCGAACTGCGCATGATCGACGCCCAGCCCGGCGACGACGGGTGGCTCGTGCCGCTCGCGGTGGTCACGGCCCTGTTCGACGACCCGGGCGCCGCCGCGATCGCGCACCGGGCGGTGCAGCCCCTGGTGGAGCGGGCCGCCGGGGCCCCGGCACCGCACAATCCGCTGTGGACCGACGCGGCCCGCAGGGGGCTCGCCGACCCGCAGCTGAAGCGCGCCGCCGTGACCTGCTTCGCCGCGGCGCTGGACGCCCTGCCCCGGCTCGGCGCGAGCACCAGGGTCATGGACGCCGTCGCGGCCCACGCCGACCGCTACGTCCGCCGCGGCCGCTGCCCGGCCGACGACGTGCTCGACCGGCAGCGCGGCCGTGGCACCTCCGTACGGCGCCGGGCCCGGCGGTGACCCGGAGCGGAATGGCGTGGTGCGGTGCGCTGTTGCCGCAGGAGGGTGGCCTCGGGCCTGTGTGCCGATCGAACGGAGAACGACGACACGTGCGCGCATACGGATTCAAGTCGAACGGCGGACCGGAGGTCCTGGAGGAGATCCAGGTGCCGGTCCCGCGGCCGGGCCCGGGACAGGTGCTGATCGAGGTCGCGTACGCGGGGTGAACTTCGCCGAAGTGCAGCACCGGCGGGGCGAGTTCGGCGAGCCCGCCGGCCCCGGCGGCTACGACGTACCGGGGCTGGAAGTCTCCGGCACGGTCGCGGCGCTCGGCACCGGGGTGACGGAACCGGCCGTCGGCGAGCAGGTCGCGGCCTACCTTCCGGCCTTCGGCGGATACGCGGAGTTCGCCGTGGCCGACACGGACTTCGTCCGGCCGGTGGGCCGGCTCCCGCTCGCGCACGCGGCCGGGGTGCCGTGCGTCTATCCCACGGCCTACGGGGTGCTGACGGACGCGGGGCGGCTGCACCGGGGCGAGACGGTCCTGATCCACGCGGCGGCCGGCGGAGTCGGTTCGGCCGCGGCGCGCATCGCACGGACGCTCGGCGCCTCCCGGGTCTTCGGCACGGTCGGCTCCGAGACCAAGACACAGCTGGCCGAAGAGCTGGGCTACGACGCCCTGTTCGTCCGGGACGCGTTCGAGGACGCGGTCCTGGAGGCCACCGCGGGCCGCGGGGCGGACCTGGTGCTGGACCCCGTCGGCGGACCGGTACGCCAGGCCGGCCTGCGGGTACTGGCTCCTTTCGGCCGGCTGGTCGCCTACGGGGACCTCGGGCGTCACGCGGACTGGACGGCGGCTGTCTGGGAGCTGTGGAAGAACAACAGGACCGTCGCCGGCTACAACATCGGTGACGTCGCCCGCCGTTCCCCGGCCACCATCGGCGAGCACCTGTCCAGGGCGCTGTCGGCGCTCGCCTCCGGGGCACTGGCCTCCGTCCCTCCGGCCGTCGTGCCGGCGGTGGACCTCGTCGAGATCCACCGGCGCCACGAGGCCGGGCGCACCCACGGAAAGACCGTGCTCGCGCTCGCGGGGCACAGGGCCGGCTGAGCCGGCCGGCCCGTGCCCCTTCGGCGTGCCGGTCAGCCTGCTTCCTGCCGCCCGGGGGCGGAGCGGTGGGTGAGGGGCGCGCGCAGACCGAGGTGTTCGCGCAGCGTGCCGCCGGTGTACTCGGTGCGGTAGACCCCGCGCTCCTGCAGTTCGGGGACGAGCAGGTCCACGATGTCGTCGAGGCCGTCGGGGATGAGGTACGGCGTGACGTTGAAGCCGTCGACCGCGCCGTGCCGGACGAAGCGGGCGAACTTGTCGGCCAGGCCGGACGGCGAGCCGACGTGCCCGCGCTGCGGACCGAGCGCGATGACGGTCTCGCGCAGCGACCAGCCGTGCGCCTCCGCCTTCGCCCGCCACTCGGCCACCACCGCGCGCGGGTCGGCGATCCGCCGGGCCCTGAAGGAGCCGTCGTTCTCGGCGACGACCGGGTCCTCCGCGGGCAGCGGCCCGTCGGCGTCGCGGCCGGACAGGTCGATGCCCCACAGCAGCCCGGCGATGCCCAGCGCCGTGGCGGGCGTGACCTGCTGAAGCCGGATCCAGCGCTTCTTCTCCTGCGCCTCCTCCTCGGTGGCGCCGATGATGATCTCGGTGCCGGGCAGGATCCGCAGATCGTCGTCGGGCCGCCCGACCGCTCGCAGCCGGCGCCGGATGTCCTCGGCGAACGCCAGCGCGTCGTCGAAGTCGTTGCCGTGCGCGGAGAAGATGACGTCGGCGTTGCGGGCCGCGAAGTCGCGCCCCTCACCGGAGTCACCCGCCTGGAAGATCACCGGGTGGCCCTGGGCGCTGCGCGGCAGGGTGGGGGCGAGGTCGACGTCGAACTGCGGTCCCCGGTGGCGCACTTGCCGCACGGCGCCGGGCACCGACCAGGCGGGTGCGGCCACGGACGTGGCGACCGCCTTGTCGTCCCAGCCGTCCCACAGGGCGCGGGCCACGGTGAGGAACTCCTCGGCGCGCCGGTACCGGTCGGCGTGGTCGAGGTAGCCGCCGCGGCGGAAGTTGGCGCCGGTCCAGGCGTTGTCGGTGGTCACCACGTTCCAGCCGGCCCGGCCTTCGGAGAGGAGGTCGAGGCCGGAGAGGCGGCGGGCGAGGTCCGCGGGTTCGTTGAAGGTGGAGTTGGAGGTGGAGACCAGGCCGATCCGGCGGGTGACCGCGGCCAGCGCCGCGAGCTGGGTGATGGCGTCCGGCCGTCCGGCCACGTCGAGATCGTGGATCCTGCCGTCGACCTCGCGCAGCCGGAGCCCCTCACCGAGGAAGAACGCGTCGAACAGGCCCCGTTCGGCGGTCTGGGCGACCTTCCGGAAGGAGGCGGGGTCGATCTGCGAGCCGCTGTCGGGCGCGGACCAGATGGTCCAGTGGTTGACGCCCTGGAAGAACACTCCGAAGTGCAGCTGGGCGTGCGGCCGGGGGACGTCGAGGGGGTCGGTGCGGGTCATCGGGTCTCCTCCTGGACGGCCGCGGTCGCGAATCGGTTGGCGGGGCGCTCCAGGCCGAGGGCCGAGCGCAGGGATGTGCCGGGCAGCGGGCGGGCGACGAGCCGTCGTTCGGACAGGGCCGGCAGGACGAGGCGGGAGAGGACGGCGAGATCCTCGTCCAGCACCAGCGGATGCAGCCGTACCCCGTGGACGTGACGGCTCAACTCGTCGAGAAGTGCGACCAGTCCGTCCGCGGACCCGACGTGCCGCAGCCGTCGGCGGTCGGTCCAGGGCGCGTACCGTGCCAGGTCGGCGACGCGCTCGGCGCCGGCCGCGTCCGGCGTGTCCAGCGCCACCTCGACCTCGGCGAAGACGCGGGGCGTACCGGCGCCGGCGGCGGCCGCGGCGACCGACGCCGGGTCGCGGCCCTCGACCAGGGCGACGTCGAGCTGCGCGGCGGGCACCAGGTCCGGGCGGCCCAGGACGACGAGCTGTCCCTGCGGCGGGCGCGGCACGATCGCCGGGCCCTTGACGGCGTAGGTCTCGCCGGTGAAGTCGATGTAGTGCAGCCGGTCGCGGTCGAGGTAGCGGCTCGTGGCCACGGACCGGATGACCGCGTCGTCCTCCCAGGAGTCCCACAGCGCACGGGCCACCTCCACCCCGTCCCTGGACTCCGGGGCCCGCCCGGCCGCGTCGGCGACCGGCGGGCGCCCCCAGACCCGGGCCGCCTCGGGACGCTCCTCCTCCGTCACCACCCACCCGGCGCGGCCGGCCGAGATGTGGTCCAGGGACGCCAACTGGCTGGAGACATGGAAGGGTTCGGCATACGTGACCGGGACGACGGGCGCGATGCCGATCGTGCTCGTGGACGCGGCGACGAACGCCGCCCGCTCCACCGCGCCGATACGGCCCACGGGATCCGGCGCGGCACCGGGCGGCAGCACCCCGTCGTCCAGGGTGATCAGGGCGAACCCGGCGTTCTCGGCCACGGCGGCCAGCCCGGCCGCACGGCGCGGGGCGAGCAACCGGTCGGGTGCGTGGGCGGCGCGGCGCCAGGCCGCGGGGTGGGCGCCGTCACCGTCGATCTCGACGGCGAGGTGCAGGGCGGGGCCGGACAATGGACGTTCCTTCCGGAAAGCACGGGAACTCGTGGCCGTACGGCCACGACGAGCGGGCCGGACGGCGGCAGAGGAGCAGAGCGGAGCGGGACCACGACGAGCGGGCCCGACGTGGCGACGGCGCGCGGGACCCGATGCGGTCCGGCGCGCGGGACGGGATGCGGCCCGGCGTACGGGACCCGGCGTGGCCACGGCGTACCGGGCCTGCGGGACGGGCCGGCAGGGGTCAGCGGCGGTGGCCGGAAGGACAGACGGCGGAGCAGGTGCGGCAGTAGTCGACATGCCGGCGGATGATCAGTCGCACGCCACAGCGCCCACCCTGCGGTGTTGCGCCGGATACGTGCATCAAGGGCCTCCACCCGTCAGAAACCGATCGGTTCACCGTACGTCGCCCGCCCCGGCGGGTGTCAAGAACAAGCGACGCGGCCCACACCGGTGGTCACCGCCGCGTCAGCGCAGCGGGGCCGCGGGCCACAGCGGCTCGTTCCTCGGCGGCGGGCAGGAACCGCAGGACCTCGTTCCCTGCTTCCCGCCCGCTCTCTCCGGCTGCCCTCGACGCCCTTCGATTGAAACCGTTCAATCGCCTCGGCCTTCGCCCGGTGCGCCACCCGCGCCCGTCGCGACAACGAATCAGCCGCGTCACGAAATCGCCTGCACGACGATTGACCCCCGCCGCACCCGGCTTTACGTTACCCACGCCCCTCGGTACTGAATCGATTCAATTCTCGGTTCAACCCTCGGTTCACCCCATCCACGTGAGTGAGGAGTCGCAGGTGATCAGCAGGAGGAACATGCTCGCGGTCGCGGCCGCCACGGTCGCGGCCGCCGCCGTCGACGGCGTTTCGGCGGCGGCCGCGCCGGCATCCGGACAGCTTCCGGCGCAGGGACGGACGCAGGAGCGGACGCGCACGGCGGGTGACGGGCTGAGCGTCGTCGCACCGACGGTGGAGTACGTGCGGCACCCCCTGGGCCTCGATGCCCAACGCCCCCGGCAGAGCTGGCCGTTGGTCTGCGACCGGGTGGGTGTGCGGCAGAGTGCCTATCAGGTCCGCGTCGCGACCACCGCGTCGGGGCTGGCCCGCCCGGACGTCTGGGACAGCGGGAAGGTCGCCTCCGGCGAGTCCGTCCTCGTGCCGTACGCGGGCCCCGCCCTGAAGTCCCGGACGCGCTACCACTGGTCCGTGCGGGTGTGGGACGGCGAGGGCGGGGTCTCCGGCTGGAGCGCACCCTCGTGGTGGGAGACCGGGCTCATGGGCACCGGGCACTGGACCGCCGACTGGATCTCCGCACCGGCGAGCCTCGCCGACGCGCCGTCCTTCGAGGGCGGTTCGTGGATCTGGTTCCCCGAGGGCGACCCGACGAGCAGCGTGCCGGCGGCCACCCGCTGGTTCCGCCGCACCGCCGAACTGCCCGCCGGGATCACGGCGGCGACGCTCGCCATCACCGCGGACAACGTGTACGCCGTCTCCGTGAACGGCGCCGAGGTGGCCCACACCGACCTCGACACCGACAACGAGGACTGGCGCCGCCCGGCCGTGATCGACGTACTGGACCGCGTGCAGGCCGGTGACAACGTCATCGCCGTCTCGGCCGCCAACGCGACCGTGGGCCCGGCGGGGCTCGTCGCCGTCCTCGTGGTGCGTACCTCCTCGGGCGAGCAGAAGGTGTTCACCGACGCCTCCTGGAAGGCCACGGACACGGAACCGGCCGACGGCTGGCGGGAGCCGGGGTTCGACGACGCGGACTGGCCCGCCGCCAGGGTGGCGGCGGCCTGGGGCGCCGGGCCGTGGGGGAGGGTCGTCCCGGTGTCGTACGCCGTCACCCGGCTGCGGCACGAGTTCCGGCTCCCGCGCAAGAAGGTGTCCCGCGCCCGCCTGTACGCCACGGCGCTCGGTCTGTACGAGGCCCACCTCAACGGCAGCCGCGTGGGCGACGACCACCTCGCGCCCGGCTGGACGGACTACCGCACGCGCGTCCAGTACCAGACCTACGACGTCACCACGCTCCTGCGGCCCGGCGCCAACGCCGTCGGGGCGTACCTGGCACCCGGCTGGTACGCCGGTGACGTCGGCATGTTCGGGCCCGGCCAGTACGGCCAACACCCGGCCCTGCTCGCGCAGGTGGAGGTGGAGTACGCGGACGGCACGAGCGAGCGCGTCACCTCGTCCGCGGACTGGCTGGCCGCCCCCGGGCCGATCGTCGCCGCCGACCTGCTGAACGGCGAGACGTACGACGCCCGCAAGGAGACCCCCGGCTGGACCTCACCCGGCTTCGACGACGGGACCTGGCTCGGCGTCCGCGACGCGGGCGACATCGGCCCCGGGCTGATCGTCGCGCAGGCGGACGGGCCGGTGCGCGTGGAGCGGGAGCTGACCCCGAAGGAGGTGACCCAACCCAAGCCCGGCGTCTACGTGTTCGACCTGGGGCAGAACATGGTCGGCTCGGTACGGCTGCGGGTGTCGGGCGCCGCGGGCACGACCGTACGGCTCAGACACGCCGAGGTGCTCAACCCCGACGGCACCGTCTACACCGCGAACCTGAGGAGTGCGGCGGCGACGGACACGTACACCCTCAAGGGCGGCGGGGAGGAGGTCTACGAGCCGCGTTTCACCTTCCACGGCTTCCGCTACGTCGAGGTGACCGGATTCCCCGGCACCCCCACGGCGAAGGCCGTCACCGGGCGCGTCATGCACACGGACGCCCCCTTCACCCTGGACTTCGAGACCGACGTGCCGATGCTCAACCAGCTGCACCACAACATCACCTGGGGACAGCGCGGCAACTTCCTCTCCGTACCGACCGACACCCCCGCGCGCGACGAGCGGCTGGGCTGGACGGGCGACATCAACGTCTTCTCGCCCACCGCGGCCTACACCATGGAGTCGGCCCGGTTCCTGTCCAAGTGGCTCGTCGACCTGCGGGACTCGCGGACCTCGGCGGGTTCGTTCACGGACGTGGCACCGGTGGTCGGCACCCTCGGCAACGGCACGGCCGGCTGGGGCGACGCGGGCGTCACCGTCCCCTGGGCCCTCTACCAGGCCTACGGCGACCGCCAGGTCATCGCGGACGCCCTGCCGTCCGTCCGGGACTGGCTGACGTACCTGGAGCAGAACAGCGACCGGCTGCTGCGCCCCGCCCAGGGGTACGGCGACTGGCTGAACGTCGACGACGAGACCCCCAAGGACGTCATCGCCACCGCGTACTTCGCGCACAGCGCCGACCTCGCGGCCCGGATGGCGGCCGAACTCGGCGCGGACGCGGACGCCGTGGCGTACCGCGACCTCTTCGACCGGATACGGTCGGCCTTCCAGAGCGCCTACGTCACCTCCGACGGCAGGGTGCAGGGTGACACGCAGACGGCGTACGTCCTTGCGCTCTCCATGGACCTGCTGCCCGACGCCTCGCGCAAGGCCGCCGCCGACCGGCTCGTCGCCCTGATCGAGGCGAGGGACTGGCACCTGTCCACCGGCTTCCTCGGGACACCCCGGCTGCTGCCCGTCCTGACCGACACCGGGCACACCGACGTCGCCTACCGGCTGCTGCAACAGCGCACCTTCCCCAGCTGGGGCTACCAGATCGACCGGGGCTCCACCACGATGTGGGAGCGCTGGGACTCCATCCGGCCGGACGGGAGTTTCCAGGACCCGGCCATGAACTCGTTCAACCACTACGCCTACGGTTCGGTGGGGGAGTGGATGTACACCAACATCGCCGGTATCGCGGCGGGGCGGCCCGGCTACCGCGAGATCGTCATCCGCCCCCGCCCGGGCGGCGCCGTCACCACCGCAGACGCCCGCTTCACCTCGGTCTACGGCCCCGTCTCCACCCGGTGGCGGCAGCGCTCCGGCCGCTTCACCCTGACCTGCACGGTGCCGCCCAACACCACCGCCGAGGTCTGGATACCCACCGCCGCGCCGGAGACGGTGACCCACACGCACGGGACGTTCCTGCGCCAGGAGGACGGCTGCGCGGTCTACCAAGTCGGCTCCGGCACCCACCGCTTCACCGCCTGAGACCCGCTCCGTCGGCCCCGCGAGGCGGACAGCACACCTGCGCGTCCACACGTCCGCCTCGCGACGACCCCACCCACGCCGACTCTCTGATGCATGATCAGGGGCCGTCCGTGCGACGGGGGTTATGAGCCGACCCTGCCGTCTCGGCCGTGTTCTCCCGCCCCATTGTGTTGAGCCTTGCGCACCCTTACTGTTCGACTTTGCCCGAGTCTGTTTGGTGTTGGTTGCTCAGTCGCTCTGGAGGCCGCGGTGCGGAGTGGTCGGATCGGTTCAGAGGCTGCGAGACCCGGTGGCCGTCGATGGTGGCGGCCCGTTCTCGCGGCGGCCGCGACCATCGCCCTGGCCGCGGGCGCGATCGCGCCCGCCGCGGCGCAGGACGCCGGCGAGCAGGCACCCGCCGCCGCGGCCGCCGACGCCCCACAGGCGCACACGGTGAGTCTCGACGGCTACTCCTTCCTCGTCGACGGCAAACGCACCTATCTCTGGTCCGGTGAGTTCCACTACTTCCGGCTGCCGAGCCAGGATCTGTGGCGCGACATCTTCCAGAAGATGAAGGCCGCCGGCTTCAACTCCACCTCGCTGTACTTCGACTGGGGCTACCACTCGCCGAAGCCGGGTGTGTACGACTTCACCGGGGTCCGTGACGTCGACAAGCTGCTCGACATGGCCCAGGAGGCCGGGCTCTACGTCATCGCCCGCCCGGCGCCGTACATCAACGCCGAGGTCGACAGCGGCGGCCTGCCCGGCTGGCTGACCACCAAGGCCGGCGACAACCGCAGCGACGACCCGCGGTTCCTCAAGTACGCGGACGAGTGGCTGACGCAGATCGACCGGATCATCGCTCGCCACCAACTGACCAACGGCACCGGGTCGGTGATCGCCTATCAGGTCGAGAACGAGTACTACAACGGCTCGGCCGCCGGCCGTTCCTACATGCAACACCTGGAGGACAAGGCCCGCGCGGACGGCATCACGGTCCCGCTGACCGGCAACAACAACGGCACCTTCAACTCCGGCACCGGCGCCCTGGACGTCGACGGCCCGGACTCCTACCCGCAGGGCTTCGACTGCTCGAACCCCTCGAAGTGGAACGGCGTCCCCGACATCAGCTACGACCACCCGGCCGGAAAACCGCTCTACTCACCGGAGTTCCAGGGCGGCGCCTTCGACCCCTGGGGCGGACCGGGCTACGACAAGTGCGCCCAGCTGATCAACGATCAGTTCGCCGACGTCTTCTACAAGCAGAACATCGCCGTCGGCGCGACCGCGCAGAGCTTCTACATGACCTACGGCGGCACCAACTGGGGCTGGCTGGGCATGCCGGAGAACTACACGTCGTACGACTACGGGGCCGCGATCCGGGAGACCCGCCAGCTCGACCCGAAGTACTACGAGGACAAGCTGATCGGGTACTTCACCCAGTCGGTCGCCCCGCTGACCGAGACCGAGGCGATCAGGGCCACCCCGCCGGACGACTCCGCGGTCGTCGACACCGCCCGGATGAACCCGGACACCAAGACCCAGTTCCACGTCCTGCGGCACGGCAACTCCACGTCCACCGCGGTCGACAAGACCCACATCGCGCTGGACTTCAACGCGCAGCCGGCCGCGGACACCACCTACACCTGGGACGATCCCGACTCCGCGCTCCAGTACACCGGTTCGTGGTCGCACGTGGCCAACACCAGCTACACCGGCGGCGACTACAAGCACACCGAGTCGTTCTCGAAGAAGGCCGGTGACTCGCTCACCGTCCCCTTCGACGGCACCGCGATCCGCTGGATCGGCTCGAAGACCAACAACCACGGCTACGCCGACGTCTACCTCGACGGCACCAAGGAGGCGACGGTCGACGACTCCGGCAGCGAGAACCAGGCGGTGCTCTTCCAGAAGACCGGCCTGACGCCGGGCGCGCACACCCTGAAGATCGTCGTCGACGGGAACCACAGCTCGGCCTCCACGGACAACTACGTGGCCGTCGACGCCATCGACGTACCGACAGGCGACTCCGCCACGGAGCCGACCTACCCGGTCGTGCCCCAGCAGCCCGGCACCGCGATCACACTCGACGGACGCGACTCGCACGTGATCGTGGCGAACTACCGGCTCGGGGAAAGCCAGTTGCAGTACTCGACGTCGGAGATCATGACCAGCGCGACCATCGGGGACCGGGACGTCGCCGTGCTCTACGGCGACCAGGGCAGCGACGGCGAAACCGTCCTGCGCTACGCCGCCGAGCCCACCGTGACCGCCACCGGCGGCACCGTCACGACCACCTGGGACGCGGCCACCGGGGACCTGCGGCTGAACTACTCCCACCAGGGCCTGATCCGCATCAGCATCAGCGGCGAAGGCCAGCGCCCGCTCCTGCTGCTCGTCGGCGACAAGGCCACGGCGGAGACCTTCTGGCGCCAGGACACGGCCACCGGCCCGGTGCTCGTCCGCGGCACCCACCTGCTGCGCACGGCGACCAGCCTCGACGGCGGCCACACCGTGGCACTCACCGGCGACAACGCCGACGACAAGAACTTCGAGGTGTTCACCGCCGCCGACCGCGTCACCTGGAACGGCCGGACAGTGCGCACCCAGGCCACCGACACGGCGAGCCGCACCGGGACGATCCCGGTCGCCGCCCCGGTCGACCTGCCGGCACTCACGAACTGGAAGCACGCCGAGGAATCCCCCGAGTCGGCCACCGGCTTCGACGACTCAAGCTGGCAGGTCGCCGACAAGACCACCACCAACAGTGTCTCCGGCAGCGACTCGCAGCCCGTGCTCTACGCGGACGACTACGGCTTCCACACCGGCAACACCTGGTACCGCGGACGCTTCCGAGCCACCGGCAAGGAGACCGGCGTCCACCTCGTCTCGGACTCCGGCGGCGGTGCGCAGGCGTTCTCCGCCTGGCTCAACGGCGCCTTCCTGGGCAGCTCCACCACCGGCAGCGCCGACTTCACCTTCCCCGCCGGCTCGGTGAACGCCACGGGCGACAACGTCATCTCCGTGCTCACCGTGAACATGGGGCACGAGGAGGACTACAACTCGACCAACGGCAACAAGACCGCGCGCGGCCTCACCGGCGCCTCCCTCGTCGGAGCGCCGCTGACCTCCGTGACCTGGCGGGTGCAGGGCGTACGCGGCGGCGAGGACCTCCAGGACACGGTGCGCGGCCCGCTCTCCACGGGCGGCCTGTACGGCGAGCGGGCCGGCTGGTCCCTCCCGGGCTACCCGGACAAGAGCTGGAACCAGGTGTCCCTGCCGGCCACCGACACCCGTCCCGGCATCTCCTGGTACCGCACCGACGCCGACCTCGACCTGCCGCACGGCCAGGACACCTCGCTCGGGCTGACGTTCACCGACGACCCGTCCCGCAAGTACCGTGCCACGATCTTCGTGAACGGCTGGCAGGTCGGCAACTACGTCAACTACCTCGGCCCGCAGCACACCTTCCCCGTACCCAACGGCATCCTCAACCCCAACGGCCACAACAGCATCGCCATCGCCGTGTGGAACCTGGACGGCAGCACCGGCGGACTCGGCAAGGTCTCCCTCACCGACTACGGCAGCTACGCCTCCTCCCTGCGTGTCGCGCAGAACGACAGCCCCCGCTACGACGCCGGGAAGTACGCGATGCCGAAGCGTCCGGGAGCGGACGTCACCCTGGACGTGCCGGACACCGCGCAGTCCGCACAGGCCTTCACGGCCGAGGCCACGGTACGGGTGCCGAAGGACCGGCGGTCCGCCTCCCGCCTGACGGGTTCGCTCTCCGCACCCGACGGCTGGAGCGTGACCGCCACCAGCCCTGCCACCGTCAGGCGCGTACGACCGGGCGGATCGGCCACCTTCACCTGGCGGGTCCAGCCGCCGGACGGGACGCTGCCCTCCGCCTCGGCACTCACCGCCACGGTCGACTACCTGCAGAGCGGACGGCAGGCCACCGGCGGTGACGAGCGCATCGTCGGCGGGATACCGCCGGCCCCGCCGGCCGGCACGAGCGCGGTGAGCGACCTGCCGTTCCTGTCGTCCACCAACGGGTGGGGGCCGGTGGAGCGCGACACCAGCGTCGGCGAACAGGCGGCCGGGGACGGCCGTCCGATCACCGTCGCCGGCGTCGGGTACGCCAAGGGCCTGGGCACCAACTCGGTCAGTGACGTCGAGCTCTATCTCGCCGGAAACTGCTCCCGGTTGACGGCGCAGGTCGGTGTCGACGACGAGACCGGCGGCGCGGGCACGGTGACCTTCTCCGTCATCGCCGACGGCAGGACCCTGGTGACCACACCGACGATCCGCGGCAAACAGGCCGCGGTGCCGATCGACGTCGACGTCAGCGGCGCCCAGGTGCTCGACCTCAAGGTCGGCGACGCGGGCGACGGCAACGGCAACGACCACGGCGACTGGGCGGTACCGACACTGACGTGCGGCTAGCCGGATGACCGCTTCGGGTGCAGTGTTCGCGGGCTTGAGGGCACTTGGCCGTGCCCGCTCTCCTGGCCGAGTCGACCGTTTCGGAACGGAGCGGGTGGCCGGACGGTTGCGCATGACGAAGGCGCGACCTCGACCGGATGGTGGAGAGCGGGGCAGGCGGCGGTGGCTTCCGCACGGGACCGCCCTGCTCGGTGAACCTCCGTCAGTACTGCTGTGACCAGCAGTTCTTTCGTGCGCGCTGCGCCCCGGAGCCGGGGAACGCCGGGAAGGGACGATGCGGATGATCTCCCTCCCCTCAGCCGACCGCGTCCGGCCGCGGCGGCGGTGGACGGGTTGCGTGGGGGGAGGTTGACGCGTCCGGAGGCACAAGGGGCGGGTCGTTCATGGGAGGTACTGTGATCGGGTGAATGTGTCGACTCGCGGCAGACGGCTGCGGAGCCGAGCCGCCACAGCAGCCTTCGTCTGCGCGATCACCCTGTTACCCGGCCCGAGTTACGCGACCCCGGGCGAACCCGCTCCGCGGAACGACAAGTCGATCGAGGACATCCACGACGAGTTGAACGCCCTCTACCGCCAGGCAGAGGTGGCCACCGAGGCATACGACACCGCGGACGTGAAGGCGGCCGAGCAGGAGAAGCGGCTGGCCTCGCTCCACAAGGACCTGGCCCGCACCGAGGACAGGCTGGACGATCTGCACGACCTCGCGGGTGCGGCCGCCCGCACGCAGTACCGCGGGGGCAACCTCGACTCCACCGGCATCCAGCTGCTGCTCGGCGACCACCCCGACCACGCCCTGGACGACGCGGCCCAGGCCCGCCAGGCCCTGCGCAACCTGGTCACGGTGTCGGCGATCCAGAAGAACGCCCACGCGGAGCTGGGCCGGCAGTCGGACGCCGCCGCCGAGAAGCTGCGGGAGCTGAAGAGCACCCGCGCGGCCAAGGCCGACGCCAAACAGAAGATCGAGAAGAAGATCGCCGAGGCCGAGCGGATCGAGGCGGGGCTCAAGAAGGAACAGACCCGCCAGCTGGCCCAGTTGGAGAAGGACGAGGCGCAGCAGGCCAAGTCCGAGTGGACGGGCCCCGGTTCCGGCGACGGCACCTCGACCGGCACCGGCTCGGGCGGCCGGGTGAAGGCGAGCGGAGCAGCCGCCAAGGCCGTCGCCTTCGCGCTGGCGCAGATCGGCAAACCGTACGTGTGGGGTGCCGTGGGCCCCTCGTCGTACGACTGCTCGGGGCTGACCTCCACGGCGTGGGCGGCGGCCGGGCACCCCATACCGCGCACCTCACAGGCGCAGTGGCAGGGACTGACCCGGGTCGGCCTGGCCTCCGTGCAGCCCGGAGACCTGATCATCTACTACGACGCCACCCACGTGGGCATGTACATAGGGGACGGAGAGATCGTCCACGCCCCGCGGCCCGGACGCACGGTCACGACCGCCCCGGCCGCCTCCATGCCCATCCTCGGTGTCGTCCGACCCGGAGTCTGAGCGGATGACCTACTCACTGACCCCCCGCAACGAGGGAAACCTGCCCGCGGTGAGCGCACCGCCGCTGATCCGGCTCGACGCCTACGTGGCCGAGGACGGGTCGACGGTGGTCAACGGCCATCTGCTGGAGATGGGCGGCACGCGGCCCCCCAACGAGGCGATCCTCGACGCGATCGCCATGTTCGCCCGCACCCTGGGCGCCCCGGTGGCGGCCACCGTCATCGACCGCAGCGTGCTGCAGGTGGCGCGCCTCCGGGTCTACCCCGACGGCTCCAGCCGCACCATCGCCGACGAGGAGGACCTGCCGCCCGGGCGCGAGCGTACCGCCGCGGAGGAGGAGGCGTTCCCTCCGCTGGCCCGCGTCGAACGCATCATCCAGCACGCGCAGCGCGGTGAGCTGCACGCCGCGTCCGTCCTCGCCGGCGCGCTGCGGGAGCACCTCACGCTGCGCAGGGGCGCCGAGGACGAACTCTCGCTGGAGGCACGGGCGATCGAGGCGTACCTCGCGTACCAGCGCGGCGACTACATGCTCTCCACCGTCCTCGCACTGACCGTGGCGCGCATCCGCTGCCGCACCGACCTGAACCGGGCGGCGCCCGAGGTGGCCCGCGCCACCGCGGCGTGGCAGCGGCTGACGGACGAGGGTCAGGTGGCCAGCCGGGGGCAGGAGCTGCTGCACATGTGGGAGCACCTGTCCGCGGAGGGCCACCTGCGGGAACCGGCCCACCAGGCCATGGCCAAGGCCGTGCGGACCCGGCTCGCACGGGGCGACCGTGCCGTACCGGCCCCGGCCGCGGCCCCGGCCCTGACGGCGGGCCAGGGGCCGGTCGCCCCCGAGGACGAGCCCCTCAGGCCCACGCGACGGGGGCTGCGACGTTTCACCCGGAGGCCGGGCCGGCCCACCGAGTGACCGCCCTGGCGCGCCCCTCGGTCAGGTCCAGCTCGGCGACGGCCCTCCGGGCTCTCCGAAGGGTACGGGCCGGCCGGCGACGGCGTCGAGGAGAACGCGTTCCCCGAGCGGCCTGCGCAGCTCCACCTCGACGTCCTGCATGATCATCTGGTCGGTGCAGGGGCCGCTCTCGGCTCCCGCGACGGAGGCGTACAGCACGACGCTCTCCTCCGTCTCCAGCGCCCTGACGACGGGACCGTCGTCGCAGGCACCGTGCGTGGCCCGCACCGTGACGGACCCGCCGTCAGCCGCCGTCCCGGTGATCCTGGGGACACTCCAGAGGCCGCCGGCAGACCCCTGCGAAACCTCGGCGATCGGCGAGCGGGGAAGCTTCGACGGGGTGACGGCGACCCGTTCGAGCGGGGTGTCGTAGCCCTCCAGCGTGAACAGCCAGGCGGGAACGGTGGCCGTTCCCCGGCTCGTGGTGATGGTCGCCGTGCCGAGCTTCGCTCCCGTCACCGTCAGCCGGGGGCCGGCGCTGTCGTTGCGGGCGAACGAGTGATAGGCCTGCTCCGCTCCCCACAGCGGCCGGGTCAGTGTGTCGCCGCTCGGCCAGCCGACCTTCCCCTTCGCGGCGGTGGCGGCGGGCAGACGGCCCCGCAGCGTGAAGTTCCCGGTCTCGTAGGCGTGTTCGTCCGCCCGACTGTGCCAACCGGACTCCGGTATCCGTACCGTGTCGGCCATGGGGTAGTACCCCTGGCTCCAGGCGGTGGCCGCCGCGGATCCCCGCCAGGCGTCGGCCACTTGACGGGCCCGCTCCCGCTGCCGAGCCGACCGGGATGTGCCGTCGTCGTCGGCTCGCGAGCCGCTGTCGCAGCCGGCGAGGAGGCAGGCACCCAGCAGGGGCGCGAGAAGCAGGCGGACGAGGCGCTGCGCTCGTATGGTCATGACGTTCCCCCGGAATGTGTCCGACGGAGGATCTCCGCGATCCCCACCGGAGGCACGGCGCAGGGGCTGCTCGATTCCCGGCGCCGGCCCCGTGTCCACACCTATGACGCACAGGGACGCGTCGACGTTCGCCCGCTGCCGCCTTTCCCGGAACGCGCCGGACCTGCCGCGTCAGGGCCGCTCAGTACGCGTGGTGAACCTGCCAGAACGCCCAGGCCTGGCAGGGGCTGCCGTAGGTGGTGTTCATGTAGTTGAGGCCCCACTTGATCTGGGTGGCCGGGTTGGTCTGCCAGTCGGAGGCGACGGAGGCCATCTTGTTGCCGGGCAGGGCCTGGACGAGGCCGTAGGCGCCGGAGGAGGGATTGACCGCGAGGTAGTTCCAGGTGGACTCGTGATCCACGATGTTGCTGAAGCACTGGAACTGGCCGCTGCCCACGATCTCCGCGGCCATCGCCTTGATCTGCGCCACGGTGTAGGAGCTCTGCACGGGGAAGCTGGCAGCCGGGTCGCCGGCCGCGGCCTTGGCCTCTTCGCGCTGCTTGGCCTCGGCCTTCTTCGCCTCCGCGGCCTTTGCCGCAGCCGCCCGCGCGGTCTGCTCGGCGTCCTTCCGGGCGCTCGCGTCCGCCTGTACGGCCATGGCGTCGGCCTGCTGTGTCAGCGACGCGGTCTGCACATGCGCCTGCTGGCCCGTGGGCAGGTCCGCGAGGAGGGTGGCATCGGTCGCGGTCGCCTCCGCGTGGTTGCTCTGCGCGCTGCTGCCCGAGGCGACACCGACGACACTTCCGACAGCGGTGACCGCGGTGGCCGACGCCACTGCGATTCCCCGGACCGATATGCGGCTCACGCGCTTCTCTTCCTCTTCGCCCGGGCCACCGTGTGCGGCGGTCGACGGAAGCATCCGGCTCATTGGGTACGGCGGTTGGAACACTCTTGCGTGCCGGTCCGTCCGACGCAATGCCGTAGGGCGTGCGGATCCTCACACCCCGCCGAGCCGACGCCGGATCTGGACACAGGCGTCCGAGCCGCCGCCTTCCTGACCAGCGACGCACGCAAGGATGAATGAATGATCCGGTAGTTCATTGACTTTTGGTTGGGCGAGCCAGAGGATTCCCGGGGTGACCCACCACGCGTACGGCCCCGGTGACCTGTCCGAGTCCCTGGACGAGGCCGCACACCGCTGTCTGGTCGCGGGATTCGACGGTACGACGGCCGTCCCCGACACCCTGAAACGGCTCGTCGACCGAGGTCTGGGCGGCGTCATCCTCTTCACCCGCAATATCCGCGACGCCGGCCAGGTGCGTGAACTCACGGACACACTCAGGGAGTTGCGGCCCGATCTGCTGGTGGCCATCGACAACGAGGGCGGCGGCATCGGCCACCTGGCCGGCGCCGGAGCCCCCGAGGCGCCCGGTTCCCGGGCCCTGGGCGCCGTCGACGATCCCGCCCTGACGGGCGCTTGCGCCGACGCCCTCGCCGGGCACCTGGCCACGCTCGGCATCACCGTCTCCTACGCACCGGTCGCCGATCTCCAGCACCGCCCCGAGAACCCGATCGTCCGCACCCGCGCCTTCGGCGCCGAGCCCGACCTGGTCTCCCGGCATCTGCGCGCCTGGATCGCCGCCACCGAGGCACGCTCGATCGCCTCCTGCGCCAAGCACTTCCCCGGCCACGGCGGCACGGTCACCGACAGCCACCACGAGACCGCGGTCGACCCGCGGCCGTACGCCGAACTCGACCTCGCCCCCTTCCGGGCCGCGATCGACGCCGGCGTGCCGATGGTCATGAGCGCCCATGTGGTCTTCCCGGCCCTCGACCCAGACCGCCCCGCCACCCTCAGCCCGCGCATCCTCGGCGACCTGCTGCGCGGCGAACTCGGCTTCGACGGCGTGCTGGTGAGCGACGCGCTGGAGATGAAGGCCATCGCCGACCGCTACGGCGAGGCCGCCGCCGCCCGGATCGCGCTCGCCGCCGGAGCCGATCAGGTCGTCGTCGCCGTACCGCACCTGGAGACCACCCTCGCCTGCCGCGACGCCGTCCTGGACGGGCTGCGCTCCGGAGAACTGGCCCGGGACCGGGTCGAGGAGGCGGCAGCACGGGTAAGGAGGCTCGCGCGCCGGTACGCCACCCCGCCCGCGCCAAGCGCGGTGGCCCCCTGGGACGAGGGCGCGGGGCTGACGGCCGCACGGCGGGCCGTCCGGAGCCGGGGCGCGCTGCCCCAGCCCGTGCCCGGCGCGTACGTCGTCGACCTGTTCCCGCCGCCGCATCCCGCCCTGAACTGGGGCGGGGAGGACCTGCTCACCGAAGTGCGGACCCTGGACCCGGCGGCCGTCGGGACGGCGCTGACAGGCGAGCCCGGCCAGGCCGTCGTGGCCGAGGTGCTGCGGGAAGCGCAGGGGCGGCCGCTCGTGGTCGCCGTCTGCGACGCCGGACTGCATCCCTGGCAGCGGCGGGTGCGCGAGGCGCTGCTGGCCGCCCGGCCGGACGCGGTACCGGTCTCGACCGGGCTCCCGGAGGGCGAGGCGCTGTGCGCGTACGGGCGGGGGCGGGTCAACCTCCGCGCGGTGGCGGAGGTGCTGTCGGGCGTCGGTGCTACGGCCGGATCAGCTCCTTGATGCCCCGGGCCGCCAGCCAGTGGGCGTCCGCGGCCCGCTCCGCGAGGACGATCGCCGGCCCGGCGCCTTCCGCACGCAGGCTCGTCCACGCCTCGAAGAAGGCGCCGCCCGGGCCCGAGACCGCGCGGGTGGCCGGGGCGCAGTCCAGGACCAGCGCGGTCTGGCGGGCCGTCACCGTACGTCGGCCGCGCAGCTGCGCCACGGTCTCCGCGAGCGCGTGGGCGATCGGCTTCGGACGGCCCGCCGAGTCGAACAGGCCCAGGGTGTATTCGAGATCGGGGAAATCGGCGAGGGCGCGGTCCACGTCGTGGGAGCACCACCAGGTGACGCCCCACAGCTGTGTGCAGTCCGCCGCGTTCAGCAGGGTCGCGCGGGCGAAGTCCGGGGCGTCGGCGGCCGGGATGTGCGGCTCGGGCGCACCGGTCTCCTGGACCCAGACCGGGCGGGCGGGGTCGACGGCGTAGGCCTTGGCGAGTTCGGTGCCGTACTCGGCCAGGTGCCGCACCTGGGGGGAGCGGGGGCCGTAGCGGCGGGCGCAGTCGCCGGAGAACACCCAGGGGTGCACGGTGGTCAGGTCGCCCTTGCGGGCCGACGCCTCCGGGGCGAACGGGTGGTCGTCGCCGTACCAGGCCGCGTCGTACGCGGAGTGGGTGACCAGCCCGACGCCGTCGCCCAGTCCCTCCCGTGCCGCCGCCAGCAGCGTGTCCAGGTAGTGGTCCACCTCGGCGACCGTCACCGGGTTGTGCTCGACCAGGTTGTTGAGCTCGTTGCCGAGCTGGAGGCCGATGAGGTTCGGGCGGCCGGTCAGGGCACGGCCGAGGGTGCGCAGCAGGGTGGCCTGGGCGGCGACGGCGTCGGGGTCGGTGAAGACGTTGCGGTGGTGCCAACTGCGCGTCCACTCCGGGTAGAAGTCGAAACTCGACAGATGGCCCTGGATGCCGTCCACGAGGACGTCGAGGCCGAACTCGGCGGCCAGGTCGACCAGTTGGACGAGCTGCGCCACGGCGGCGGAGCGGACCAGGGTGCGGTTGGGCTGGAGCAGCGGCCACAGGTGGAAGACGCGGATGTGGTCGAGGCCCAGCCCGGCGATCTGCGCCAGGTCCTCGCGGACGTGGTCCGGGTCGACGTCGTGCCATGCGTGGAACCAGCCCCGACGTGGGGTGTAGTTGACGCCGAAGCGGAGCTCGGGGACGGGCGGGGGCGTGCTGATGGCGTCCTCCTCGGGGCCTCGGCCACTCCTCGGGCCTCGGCTGCTCGGATCTTGTGTGCGGCGAATGTATCAACCACCATGGACGACAATGAATAGTGATTTGAACCCGAGGCTCGGATGGGTCGTCGGGATCGACGCCGGCGGCACCCGGACCCGGGCCGTCCTCGCGGACGCCGTTGACGGGCGCCCGCTCGGGGAGGGCGTGGCCGGGCCGGGCAACGCGCTGACCGTCCCGGGCCCGGAACTCGCCGACCACCTGGCCGAGGCGCTCGCGTCGGCCGTGCCGGAGGCGGGACGCGCGCGAATCACCGCGGTGGCCGGCGGCTTCGCCGGGGCCGCCCGCGCTCCCGAGGAGGAGCCGGGGCGGGTGCGGGCGCGGGCCGCCCTCACCGCCGCGCTGACCCGGCTGGGCATCGGCACCGAGGCGGCCGAGGTCTACAGCGACATCGAGGCGGCCTTCGCCGGGGCGCCCGGGCAGCCGGCCGACGGACTCGCCCTGGTGGCCGGGACCGGTGCCGTCGCCGCCCGGATCGAGGGGCGCGTACTGGTCGCCACCTCCGGCGGGGACGGCTGGCTGCTCGGGGACGACGGCGGCGGTTTCTGGATCGGGCGCGAGGCGGCGCGGGCTGCCCTGCGCGCCGCGGACGGCAGGGGCGAACCGACGGCGCTGACGGCGGCGGTCGGGCGGGCACTGGGGATTCCGGCGAGCGCACTGCCCCCGGCCGAAGGCGCGCTCTGGAGGCAGGAGTCGCGCGCGGCCTACCGGGCGAGTCTCCTGCCTGCCGTGCTGGACCGCCCACCGGTACGGCTGGCCGATCTCGCGCCCCTGGTGCCGCGAGCGGCGGCGGAGAAGGACGCGGTCGCCCTGACCACTCTCCGGGAGGCGGCCGCTCATCTGACCGCAACCGTCGCCGCGTTGCGGCCGCGTCCGGGTGAAGCCCTGGTCGTCACGGGCGGACTGGTGGCTCCGGACGGCCCGTTGCTCGCCCCGCTCACCGCACGGCTCTCCCACCTCGACCTCACGATCACCCCGGTGACGGACGGCTGTGCGGGCGCCGTCGCGCTGGCGCGGCTCCTCGCCACCGGCCGCCGACCTGCGGAGGCCCCGTGACCGTCCCCGCCTACCGCGTCCCCACCGCCCCCCTCGACGACCGGGTCGCCGACCTCCTCTCCCGGATGACCCTGCGGGAGAAGGCCGGCCAGCTCAACCAGCGCATGTACGGCTGGCACGCCTACCGCCGCACCCCCGACGGCCGCTTCGAACTCACCGACGTGCTGCGCGCCGAGACCGACCGCTGCGCCGGACTCGGCGCCCTCTACGGCCTGATGCGCGCCGACGCCTGGTCCGGCGTCGGCCACGGCACCGGTCCCGGCGCCGACGACAGCGCCGAACTCGCCGACCTGGTCCAGCGCCACGTCCTGGGCAGCAGCCGCCTCGGCATCCCCGCCCTGTTCGTCGAGGAGGTCCCGCACGGACACATGGCCCTCGACGGCACGGTCCTGCCGGTCAACCTCGCCGTCGGCGCGACCTGGGACCCCTGCCTGTACGAGCGGGCCGCCGCCCACGCCGCCGCCGAACTGCGCGCCCGGGGCGGTCATCTTGCCCTCGTCCCGGCCCTCGACATCGCCCGCGACCCGCGCTGGGGCCGCACCGAGGAGTGCTTCGCGGAGGACCCGTACCTCGCCGCCCGCCTCACCGAAGCCCTCGTCCACGGCATGCAGGGCGACCGGACCGAGTTCTTCGCCGCCGACAAGGCGCCCGTCGTCCTCAAGCACTTCGCAGGGCAGGGCGCCACCGTCGGCGGCCGCAACTCCGCCGAGTCCGAACTGGGCCTCCGCGAACTCCACGAGATCCACCTCCCCGCCGCCCGAGCCGGCGTCCGCGCCGGGGCCGCCGCCGTCATGGCCGCGTACAACGAGGTCGACGGGATGCCCTGCTCGGGCAACCGGGCGCTGCTCACCGGGATCCTGCGGGAGCGCTGGGGATTCGACGGGCTGGTGATGGCCGACGGCTTCGCCGTGGACCGGCTGGCCCGGATCACCGGCGACACGCTCTCCGCGGGAGCCCTCGCCCTCAACGCCGGTGTGGATCTGAGCCTCTGGGACGAGGGGTTCACGCATCTGGAGGAGGCGGTCCGGCGGGGACTGGCCGCGGAGTCCGTTCTCGACGCCGCCGTCGCCCGGGTGCTGCGGCTGAAGTTCCGCCTCGGCCTCTTCGAGCAGCCGTACACCCGGCGGGTCCCGCTGCCGGAGGGCGGCCGGGAGCTGAGCACCGCCCTCGCGCGGTGCTGCGTCACCCTCCTCCACAACAACGCGGGGGTCCTGCCGGCAGGACCCGGAGTCCGCCGTATCGCCGTCCTCGGCGCCCATGCGTCGACCACCGCCCACCAGCTCGGCGACTACACCGCGCCCCAGCACCCCGGCGCGGGAAGCACGGTCCTGGACGCCCTGCGCCGACTCGCCCCGCCCGGCGTCGAGATCCACCAGGGGGAGGGCCCGGCCGACCTCGCCGTCCTGGTGCTCGGCGGCAGCAGTGCCCGAACGCCCGGCACCGGGTTCGACGCCAACGGAGCGGCGCGGACGGCCGGGCCGCAGACGACCTGCGGTGAAGGTGTCGACCTCGCCGGACTGCGGCTTCCGGCCGACCAGCGGGCCCTGTTCGAGGCGGTCACCGCGGCCGGTACGCCCACCGCCGTCGTCCTGGTCCAGGGCCGCCCGCACGCCGTCCCCGAGCCGGCCGACCGGGCCGGGGCACTGCTCACGGCCTGGTACCCGGGCCCCTGGGGCGGCGACGCGATCGCCGAGGTGCTGCTCGGCCGCATCGAACCAGCCGGCCGCCTCCCCGTCTCCGTCCCCCGGTCGGCGGCCCAACTCCCCGTCTACTACAACCACAAGGACACCGAGTACGGCGGCTACGTCGACGAGAGCGCCGAGCCGCTCTACTCCTTCGGGCACGGCCTGTCGTACACGCGTTTCGCGTTCGGGACACCCCGCCTGTCGGGGTGGACCGTCGAGGTCGACGTCACCAACACCGGGGAACGGCACGGGCGTACCGTCGTCCAGCTGTACGTCCGCAGGCTGCGCCCCGCCGCCTGGCCGCGCACCCTCGAACTGCGCGCCTTCGAGGGTGTCGAGCTCGCCCCGGGGGAGAGCCGTACGGTCGTGCTGCGCCCGGCGGTCGACGAAGCCGTCGAGATCAGGGTCGGCGGCTGCGCGCGCGAGGCGCTCACCGCGGCCCCGCTCGTCGTGGATCAGAGCTTCACGGCCCCGGCCGAGACACCCCTGTAGAACCACCTCTGCGTGATCACGAACAGCACCAGCACCGGGACGACGGAGATCACCGACCCGGCCATCACCACCCGCTGGTCGTAGCCGAAGGACGAGCTCTGCAGCCGGGACAGGCCCAGCGTCAGTGTCATGTGGTTCTCGGAGCGCAGCACGATCAGCGGCCACAGGAAGTCGTCCCAGGCGCTGATGAACGTGTTGACGACGACCACCATGATCGCGCCCCAGGCGGAGGGGAGATACAGATGGCGGAATCGCTGCCACTCGTTCGCGCCGTCGAGCATCGCCGAGTCCTCGATCTCGCGCGGAACGGCGAGGAACGCGCCGCGCATCAGCAGGACGTTGATGGCGCCCACGAACCCGGGCAGCCACACGCCCACCAGGTTGTCGACCAGGCCCAGGTCGCGGATGCTCAGGAACAGCGACACCATGATCGACTCGAAGGGGAACATCATCGAGGCGACCAGCACCACCCAGACCGCCTTGCGGCCCTTCCAGCCGGGCTTGGAGAGCATGTAACCGGCCGTGGTGGAGAACACCAGCTGACTGGCGACGGAGAGGGCCACCACGAGCAGGCTGTTCCTGATGTACGTGGCCACCGGCACCTGCTCGAACACCTCCCGGTAGGCGCGCAGCGTCGGGTGGTGCGGGAGCAGGCTCGCGTTCCCGCCGAAGACGTCCTCGCCCGTGCCCTTCAGGGAGGCCAGGAACTGCCAGAGCAGGGGGCCCACGGTGAGGCCGAGGACGAGGAGCAACAGCAGGTAGCGGACGACGAGTTCGCGCGGGCGGCCGTACTCCCGCCAGCGGGGCAACAGGCGCCGGGGCCGGTCGACGGCGGTCGTCATGCCTCCTCCTCCTTGGTCAGGCGCTGCGCCAGCAGGGTCAGGCCGAGAGTCAGCGCGAACAGGGCGACGCTGACCGCCGAGCCGTAACCGGCGTTGCCGGTGAGCGGGTCCAGGCCGACGTCCCGGATGTAGAACGGCAGGGTGCGGTCGGCACCGCCCGGGCCGCCGGTGGAGCTGCCCAGCATGTAGATCTCGGTGAAGACACGCAGCGAGCCGATGCCGGTGAGGGTGCCGACCAGCATCATGGCCTGCCGTACACCCGGCACGGTGATGTGCCAGAAGCGGCGGACCGCCCCGGCGCCGTCCATCGCGGCGGCCTCGTGCAGCTCCTTCGGTACGTTGCCGAGGGCGGCCAGGTAGAAGACCATGTACCAGCCGAGCCCCTTCCACAGCGTCAGGCCCATCGCACTGAGCAGGATCAGCCAGGAGTCGGACAGGAACGGGATCGCCGACCTGATCAGGTGGGCCTTCTGCAGCCAGGTGTTGACCAGCCCGTCGTCGGCGAGCAGCCACTGCCAGCTCAGCCCCACGACCACGCTGGAGGCGAGCACCGGGGTGTAGAAGGCGGACCGGAAGAAACCGATGCCGGGAAGGTTCTTCTCCACCAGCACCGCCAGCATCAGCGGGAGCAGGACCATCAGCGGGACGACGATCAGCGCGTACAGGACGCTGTTGCGGGTCGCCAGCCAGAAGTCCGAATCGCCCAGCATCCGGGTGTAGTTGTCCAGGCCGACGAAGCCCGCGGCGCCGCCGAGCGGCTTGGCGTCGGTGAACGACAGCAGCAGCGTGTTGAAGAAGGGGAACACCCCGAAGACGACGGCACAGCCGATCGCGGGCGCCGTCCACAGCCACGGCAGCCACCAACGGCGGTACAACGCCGCTCCGTTGGCGCCCGGCGCGGGTCCGGGCAGCAGACGGCGGAGCAGGGAGGGGGCCGGACCCGGGGCGGCGGTGGTCCGCTCCGCCCCGGGCACCGGAACCGGACGAGCGGTCTCGGTCGCCACGCTCAACCCGCCTGCTTCAGCAGCTCGTTCGCCTTCGCCTGGGCGTCCTTGACGGCCTGCGCTGCGCTCTTCTTGCCCTGCATGGCCAGCTGCACCTGGGCCACGATCGCGTTCTGCACGGCGGGAGACAGGTTGGTCTGGTAGGCGGTGGCCGTCTTCAGCTGCTCGGCGACCAGCTTGCGGGCGTCGGAGAACGGGTCGTTCCCGGTGACGTTCTGGAAGAACGGATCGTCCAGCGAAGCAGTGGTCGTCGGGAAGACGACCACGTTCGGGTCCTTGCACCAGGCCGTCTGGTTCTCGGCGTCGGTCAGGAACTCGGCGAACGCCAGCGCGACGGGCGCGTGATCGCTGGTCGCGGCGACGGATATGTACTGCGGAGCGCCGGTGGTGTGGCCGAGCGAGTCGAAGGGCTGCTGGCCGACGCCCGTCTTCGCGTACACCGACGGGCTGTTCTGCTTCACGAAGCGCACGAAGCTCGGGTTCGTCGAGCCGTACGCCACCTTGCCTTGGCTGTACAGCGTGGACGGGTCGTTGCTGGAGGACAGCGAGTCCTTCGGCATCGCGCCCTCCTTGTACAGCTTCGCCATCCAGGCGACCCACTGCACAGTCCTCGGATCATTCGCGAAGACCGCGGACTTTCCGTCGTCGGAGAGTGTCTTGATGTTCATCTGGTCCCAGTCGGCCGGGATCCGCCACACCGGGTTCGCCATCGTCGCGTAGTACGCGCCCTTGGCCGCCTTGGCGACCTTCTCGTAGTCGGCGAACAGGCCGAAGACGCTGCTCGGCGACTTCGAGGTGTCCACGCCGGCCTTCTTGAGCAGGTCTGTGTTGTAGGTCAGCACGATGCCGCCGGTGTACCAGGGGAGCACGGTGTGCACGGTCGCCCCCGAGGAGGCCGTCATGGTGCTGGACTTCCAGAACGCGGGGACGAACGGCTTTGCCACGTCCGGGTCCTTGACGCCCAGGTCCAGCAGGTAGCCCGCCTTCGTGAGGGCCGTCGCCGTCTCGGAGTTGAGGTTGATGACGTCCGGCAGGGTGCAGGCCTGGGCGTCGGCGACCGTGCGGGTGGTGAACGTGTTGTCGCCGGGGTCGTCGATCCACTTGACCGTGGCACCGGGGTGGGCCTTCTCGAAGTCCTTGATCACTCCGTTGAAGAACGACCCGAAGTCCTTCTTCAGGTTCGTGGTCTGGAAGGTGATCCGGCCCTTGACGTCCCCGGTGAGCTTCCCGGAACCGACGTTCCCCTGATCCACCTTGCAGCCGCCGGCCGTCGCGCCCCCGCCGCCGGAACCGCCCGACAGGCCGCAGCCCGCGGCGGTCAGGACGAGGACGAGGACGCCCGCCACGGATCCGGTCAGTCTCTTCGCACGCATGGTTGCCCTCCTGCGGCCACTTCCGGATGGTTCAAATCACCAACTTGAATTGTGATTGATGAAAATGTGGACCACAATTCATCGGAGGTCAATGGTTCGCGTGTTTCGTTTCGGTTCCGCGCGCCGGCGGACGGGCTCAGTGCCGGTGCTCGTGGTCCGGATGCGCCGGGTCGCCGGGGTGCTCGTGCCCGGCCGGGTACGCGACGCCGGCCCGGGCCCGGTCCAGCCAGTCGAAGAAGGCCTGGCGTCCCCGCGCCCGCCGCAACTCCCGCGCCACGTCCTCCCGTACGCGCTCGTACGGCTGGAAGTCCTCGGCCGCCGCCGTCCCGAAGGCGTCGACACCGCGCCGCAGCGCGTCCTTGGTGAGGAACCGGTCCCGGTTGCGGACGTAGTAGTCCCGCACCGCCTCCTCGGGCACCCGCTGTTCGCCCTCCAGGGCGGCCAGCAGGGCGCGGGCGGCGGGGGAGTGGGCGAGGGCCACCGCGACGATGCTGCCCAGGTCGGCGACATCCGTTCCGGACACGGCCAGGACGCGCTCGGGGGAGATCTCCCGGGGCGGTTCCAGACCGCGCTCCACGCAGGCCCGCCGGGCCAGTTCGTCCGTGACGACGACCTGCGTCGCCCACCGCCGGCGCTGCCGCTCGGCCCGGTCGAGCGCCTCCGGACGGGTGCCCGCCGGGTCCCGGGCGGGCACGGCCGCCAGCAGCGTCTCCACGCGTTCCACCGGCACGGATTCCCCGCCCACCACAGCCGCGTGCTCGCTCACGGCGTCACCTCCAGTACGACCGCCTCGGTGTAGGCGACACACCCGTGCCAGCCGGCCTTCGCCAGCAGCCAGTACGACCCCGGCTCCACCGCCGCGCCGTCCACCTCGATCCCGCACTCCAGCGACTCCCCGGCGGCCACCGTGAACCCCTGGCAGCCCGGGGCGACCCCGGCCCAGGTCCCCCACGAGGACACCGCCCACAGGGTGCCGCCGACCGGCCCCCGGGTCGGGTTCCGCAGCACGACCGGGACCGTCACCCGTTCACCCCGCCGGACGTGGATCCGCTCGACTCCGAGGCGGGCCAGGAGAGTCGGCCCGGTCCGCCCGTCCGGCTCGCCCTCGGGCACGGCACCCGGCACATCGACGGCGACCACGTCCTCGTACACCTGCCCGTCGCGGACCAGCCGCGCCCCCAGCCAGTACCGGCCGGGCGGGGTGTCCGGCGGCGGGGTGAGCGTGACCTCGGTGAGGGTGAAGCCGCCGGGGCCCAACGCGTAGGGCAGGCGCGCGGGTTCGGCCGTCCAGCCGGGCGGGTGACTGAAGTCTGCCGTGCCCGCGGCCGAGGCGTCGGTGAGCTCGGAGGAGATCCGCAGCGTCGCGGTGACCGGTCCGCAGGCGGTGAGCGCGGCCGGCGAGAGGTGGACGGCGACCGGGAGGTTGCCGCGGGGCGCGGGCCCGGAGTTGTGCAGCCAGTAGCGGGTGGCGACCGGCTGGGCGGGCTCGTGCGCGGCGACCCCGGGACCCGGCGCGGGCGGCGCGCCCCCGGGAGTCGCCCGTACGGTGGCCACCTCGAAGCCGGTGAGATCGAGGTCCAGCGCACCGCCCTCGGGGACCAGCGGCTCCCCGGGCCTCTCCAGCACGTCCGCCCGAGCGCCCGCCGTCCACGGCCGGGGACCGGTGACCCGGGCCCGCACCGGCCGCCCGTCCGCCTCGTGCAGCCGTACGACGACCCCGCTCGCCGGATCCGCGGCCGCCACGCTGCCGCGCGCGAGCGGCGCCCCGCTCGGCTTCAACGCGTCAAGGAGCACCCGGCCCTCTGGCTCCAGAGCGAGGAGGGTCGCGGTGCGCGGCAGGCTGCCCGGTGCCTCGGCGGGCGGCCGGACGCGTGCCGTGAGCGGGTGGTTGAAGGCGTGTCCTGCCTGCGGCAGCCCCAGCTCCCGCCAGTCGCCCGCACCCGCGACCACGGCGTACTCGAACGTGTGCGACCAGCGCTGGAGTTGGAAGCCGGACCCGTCGGGTGCGGTGCGGCGGGGCGGGTCCACCCAGATGCCGGAGGGCCAGCCGGTGCAGGACCGCATCAGGGACATGTACAGGTCGCCGGAGGAGGTGACGACACAGCCGGGCGTGCCCCGGTTCAGGACGGCGAAGCTCCGCCCGTCCCAGGCGTCACCCGGCGGCAGTGCCTCGCCGCGCCCCGCCGCCGTGGCCCGTACGACCGCGTCGTCCAGGTCGGCGACCAGCGCGCCGACCGCCTTCGCGTCGTCCTCGGCGCCGGCCACGACCAGCAGGGGGAGCTGCTCCGGTTCACGGAGATCGGCGCCGGGCACCCACTCCTCGCGCAGCGACGCCCGCGGCGCCACCCAGACGGCCGCGAGACCGCCCTCGGCCAGCTGCCGGTTCATCTCCCGGGCCGCCGCCGGATCCCAGCTCAGCGCCTCGGCGACCACGGCGTTGCGGTCCGGGGTGCCCACGGCGATCCGGAGGTCGGGCAGGTTGGAGTCCACCTCCAGGTCGCCGTAGCGCGGACCGCCCGCGACCGTCGACGTGGCCGTGACCCCCGCCCGCACCAGGGCCGCCGCGAGCGGGGTGCCCAGCTCACCGGCGGAGTCCCAGTCGGCATGGATGAGTTCGGCGACCCCGACCGCCCGTTGCCCGAGCAGCCGGCCGGTGTCGTCGTGCACGGCGATCCGGGCCGTCGAGCCCAGCCCGAACCAGGTGTTGGCCGGATTGTCGAGGGTCCACGGGAACCGCTCGCTGTCCACCTCCACGAACCCGAAGCCACGCCCGATCACCGCGTCCGCGACCTCGTGCACCGGCAGCCCGCCCTGCACGTCCGAGGGCCAGCGCACCCGGATCAGCCGGTCGGCGCCGTCGTACCCGTCGATGCTCGTCGTCGCGTCGAGCCGGTCGACGCCCGTCCAGAGGGTCAGCCGCTGCGTGTACCGGAAGAGCCCGAGGTCACCGCGGACGGTGATCCGCGACCCGGCGGGGGAGTGCTCGACCTCGACGTCCGCGGTGACGTCCCGGCTCCGGGCGGCGGTCGTGCCGGTCGGGGTGAGATGCCAGGGCCCTTCGCCGAACCGCGGATGCCGGGGGTACTCCTCCTGCACGACCAGCTCGTTGCCGATCTCACCGGCGCGCAGCAACTCCCGCCCGCCCTCGGCGAGCCGGCGCAGCCCGCAGACCCCACCCCCGCGCGCCGGATCGACCGTGACCTCGTAGAACTCGTTGCGGATGGTGAGCCCTTCGCCCGGCGCCCACCCGGGCACCGAACCGTCCGCCAGCGAAAGGGCCTTGAGGCCCAACCCCGGTACGTCCGGTACGACGACCCGGAGCCGGCCGTCCTCCCGGACGGCGGGCAGCGGCAGGCCCGTGAGGTCCAGCGGGACCAGGCCGCCCGGGTCGTCGACCGTGAGCACGTCCCGGCGGCGCCAGGTGGCGGAGTTGAAGACGACCAGGTCCGGGGCGCCGCCGGGCAGCGGGACGACCTCGCGGGCCAGCGCGTCGGTGGCGTCGGCGTGCACCGTCCCGGCCAGGTCGTACAACTCCCGCCAGCCGGTGAGGAGATCGACGTACACCTGGTCCGACTCCGAGCCGGTGATGGCGTCGTGATGGGCGCCGTAGACCAGTTGCCGCCAGGCCTTGTCGAGGGCCGCGTCCGGGTAGGGGTGCCCGGTGACGAGGGAGGCGAGGGTCGCCCAGGCCTCGGCGTCGGCGAGCAGCGTCTCGCCGTACCGCTGGGCCTGCTTGGTGTCGATGTAGGAGACGTCCTTGCCGGTGTAGACCGGGTTCATGTCCCGGGTCTGCGGCGAGGCCGTGCGGCCCTCCGTCGCCAGCTCGGCGCGCACGGCGGCGAAGAAGTCGCGGGGGATGCCGCTGACGAAGCGCGGCCAGACGTACCGCTCGTTCCAGTCGCGGTGGATGCCCGTCACCCAGCGGCACGGCGGCGCGTAGTCCCCGCCGACCGGCAGCAGCACGTTCCTGGTGAGCGCGACCTTCTTCAGCCCCTGGAACAGCCGGAACGCGGCCGCCTCCGCCTCGGGCAGGGTGGGCGCGTTGTCGATCGCCCAGCCGGCGCCGTAGTGGTTGACCATATAGGCGGTGAGCAGCCCGCGCCCCGAGGGCGCGATCCAGTTGAACTCGGCCGGGAACTGCATCCGCCCGGGATCGCGCGGCTCCTCGCCGAAGACGGAGAGCGTCGGCCCCCACTGGTGGAACGGCCCGCGCGCCCAGGAACTGGAGGTGATCCCGGCGTCCGCCATCAGCCCGGGGAACTGCGGATCGTGCCCGAACGCGTCCAGCTGCCAGGCGGTTTCCGGCGCCGCGCCCATGATCCGGCGCTGGAACCCGTCCCCGTACAGGGCGTTGCGTACGGTGGCCTCGGCGCCGGTGAGGTTGGTGTTGGGCTCGTTGTAGGTGCCGCCCATGATCTCGACGCGTCCCGAGCGGATCAGCTGGCGCAGGAAGGCCCGCTCCTCGGGGAAGGCGTCCCAGTAGGGTTTGAGGTAGTCGACCTCCGCGAGCACGAAGGTGTACAGGGGGTCGCGCCGGGCCAGGTCGCAGTGGGCGCGCACCAGGCTCATCCCGGACTGGCCGCGCGAGTCGAAGGTGCGGGCGGGCAGACCGCTGGAGGCCGGGTCGTCGGCGGTGTCCCAGGTCTCGGTGTAGGCGGCCTGGGTGTTCCACCAGACGGGGTCGTAGTGGAAGTGGCTGACCATGAACATGGTCCAGCCGGGCTCGGCGGCCGTGAACTCGGCCGCGTGGTGCAGGAGTCGGCCCGCACCCGCGTCCTCGACGGTCACCGTGATGTTGCGCCGGTCGCCGGGCGCGAGCCGCTCGGCGGACACGGGGACCTCCGCGCGTACGGTTCCGTCCTCGCCGGCGGTCGCCCGGTGCTCGCCGATGCTGCGCACCCCCGGCCCCTCGACGGTCAGCAGCACCGGACGGCCCGGGATGTGCTCGGCCCGGACGACGACCACTTGCAGTGGTTTCTCAGGAGTGCCGGTGAAGAGCTCGGTCGACTCGACAGAGGTCACACGCATGGGGCTCCTACGAGTGCTCGGCGGAGCCCCATCCTGGCATCGAGGGGTGGTTCAATCAACCACGCATGTGATTCATTGATGGTTCATCCATGCAGAAGGCGAGCCGGCTCAGCGCGACCGCCGGGGCTTCGCCGCGTGCTGCCCGGCGATGTGGTCGGTCAACGCCAGTGAGGCGCTGGCCCGTTGGTAGGAGAGCTGGGCGACCCGGACGTACAGGCAGTCGATGAGGACCAGCACCGAGTGGCGGGCGCCGATGATGCCGGTGGGGAAGCTGGTCTCCGAGGTGGAGGAGATGAGCCGGATGTCGGCGGTGCGGGCGAGCGGGGAACGCGGGTCGGCGGTGAGGGCGATCGTCGTCGCGCCGCGCTCCTTGGCCGTCTCGAACGGCTCGGTCGTCTCGCGGGTCGCCCCGGAGTGGGAGATGCCGATCGCGACGTCGGCGGGGGTGAGCAGGGCGGCCGAGGTGGCCGCGGCATGCACCTCGGTCCAGCCGCGCACCGAACAGCCGATCCGGAACAGCCGGGTCTCGGTCTCCTGCGCCACCGCGCCGCTGCCGCCCACGCCGTAGACGTCGATCCTGCGGGCGCGGGCCATGGCCTGCGCGGCCCGCTCGACCGCGTCCAGGTCGATCCGGTCCAAGGTCTGCTGGACGGCCCGCAGGTCCGCGGTGCCGACCACCTTCACCACCCGTTCCAGGCTGTCGTCCGGGGAGATGTCCGGACCGATCTCGGCCGTGCCCCAGTCGGAGACCTCGCCGCGGCCCCGCTCCTGGGCGAGCGCGATCAGCAGGTGCTGGTAGGAGTCGAGGCCCACGGCCCGGCAGAACCGGGTCACGGTCGCCTGGGAGGTGCCGGTGCGGCGGCCCAGCTCCGCGGCCGAACAGTGGGTGACGGCGGCCGGATCCTCCAGGATCAGCTCGCCGACCTTCCGCAGGGAGCCGGCCAGGCGCGGCAGCTCGGTCCGGATGAGTGTGGTGACGTCGGTCGAGGGCATGAGGAGAAGGTATCAGCCACCCTTTGAGCGGTCTGTTGAATACCAGGACCGGAAGGACGCGCCATTGCACAGCGTATGGCACGCATGATTTATTGATTCATCGACAGGCGTGTGGTTGGGGTGGTTCAATCCATCCGGTCGTTCCCGGCAGTGGGGAGTGCGAACGTGTCCGTCGAGTCCGCCAACGAGTCCGGGGCCGGCCCGGTGAGCTCCGAACGCTTCGCCCGCGAGGGCCTCGACGCCCTCCGTCGCCTCACCGAGTCCGCCCGCGCCGACGTCACCCGGGCCGCCGCACTGATCGCCGACTGCGTCCGCGCCGACGGGGTCGTCCAGGCCTTCGGCACCGGCCACTCCCAGGCCATGGTCCTCGAAGTCGCCGGCCGCGCGGGCGGCCTGGTGCCCACCAACCGGATCAGCATCGCCGACCTCGTCCTCTACGGCGGCGAGCACCCGAGCGTCCTCGACGACCCGCTCCTGGAACGCGAGCCCGGCGTCGCGGCCCGCCTCTACGACCTCGCCGCCCCGCACCCCCAGGACCTCTTCGTCGTCATCTCCAACTCCGGGGTGAACAACGTGATCGTGGAGATGGCCCTGCACGCCAGGGAACACGGACACCGCCTCCTCGCCCTCACCTCCCTCGCCCACACCCGGGCGGTCCCGGCCGGCCACCCGAGCGGCAAGAAGCTCGCCGACCTGGCCGACGTGGTCCTCGACAACGCGGCCCCGCGCGGCGACGCCCTCCTCGGGCTCCCGGGCGGCGGCGCGGTCTGTGCGCTGTCCACGCTGACCGGGGTGATGCTCGTGCAGATGGCGGTGGCCGAGGCGGCCGGCCTCCTCCTCGCCTCCGGCGACCGTCCCCCGGTCTACGTCTCGGCCAACGTGCCCGGCGGCTTCGAGGGCAACCTGGAACTGGAGAAGCGGTACGCCGGACGGATCCGGCGCACCGCGAGCTGAGCGGACCTCAGCCGACCGGCGGGCGACGGCCGTTCCAGGGGAGCGCGAGTTCCAGGGTGCGGGACACCTGCCGTGTTCCTCGGGAGACGCCGTGCCCAGCCGGTCCGTCCGGTGCCGTGTTCAGCCGGCGGGCGTCCTGCGCAGCCGGCGGTGGCGTGTCCTGGCCTGTGCCCTGGCGGCCTCGGACAGGCCGGGCTGGAGGCGGCGGGCGGCGTCCACGTGGTCGTCGGTCCAGATGATCCGGACCGCGACCGGGGTGGGCCGGCCCTGGCCGTCGCTGAGTTCGGTGCGGACGGACTCCACGAGCCGGGTGGCCCCCTCGGGCCGGAGCGGGACGGCGTCGGGGACGGGCGAACGGCCCCCGAGGCTCGCGGCGAAGTCGTGGTACCAGCCGGTGACCAGGGCCGCCGACCCGAGGACGGCGCGGTGGGCGTCGGCCCGGACGGCCTGGACGCGGGCCACGTCCTCGCCCTGCCACAGGGAGACGACGGCGTCGGCGGCCAGCCGCAGCCCGACGACGCCGGTGACGAGGGTGTTGGCGCAGGACAGCGACAGCGGCTTGGCGCCGCGTTCGGCGAGGTAGTTGCGGAACGCGTCGTCGAGGCGGCGGGCGGCGGCCGCCGCCACCCGGCCCTGCGGATCGGGGTCGACGGCGTGGCGGTGGCCGAGGGCGTAGTGCACGGCGTCCCCGAGGTATCGGGCGCTGTCGTCGTACGCCTCGGCGAGTGCCTTGTGGACGGCGCCCCGGGCGCCGCGCGGCCAGAAGAACACGGCCACGAGGACGCTGACCGCGCACCCCAGCGCGATGTCCTGGATGCGCAGCAGGACGATGTGCCAGTTGGGGTCATGGCCGATGTTGAAGAGCACCACGAGCGTGACGGTGAACGCGGCCTGCCCGGCGGCGAAGGAGACGGCGGCGGGCGCGATCCCGGCGAACAGGACGGCGACGGGGAGCACGAACCACAGCGCGGTGCCGTGGTGGCCGATCAGATGCAGCAGCCCGGCGCCGATCACGGACCCGGCCACCGTGCCGAGGACGGCGCGGACGGCGTTCTGCCCGGTGCTGAGCGCGTTGGAGCGCAGCACGGACAGAGTGCCGAGCAGCACCCAGAAGGAGTGCCCCACGCCGGTCACCCCGGCCAGGAACACGGCGATGCCGAGGCCGACGGCGCCGCGCAGGCTGTTGTGCAGCCACACCGAGTCGGGCCTGAGATGGGCGACGGCCCGTTCCCGGGCGGCGGCGAGAGGCGCGGCCAGAGCGCCCGGCTCCCGGCCGAGGAGCCGCTCGGGCCAGCTGCGCTGCCAGGCGGTGGCCGCCATGTCGACGTTGTCGGCGATCTGCAGCACGGCGAAGCCGAGCTCCTGGGCGCGGAAGGAGACGTCCAGCGTGGCGATGAACCCGAAGACCTCCGCCGGGCTGTTCCCGCCGGGATGAACGGCGGGCACCCGGACGGTGGAGCTGTGCTCCATCCCGGCCAGGACCGCCCGCAGCTCCTGCTCGCGGGCCCGCAGCGCACCGGTGTCCCCGTCGAGGTCCGTGAGCAGGTCGCAGGCCGCCTCCAGGACGTGGGCGGCGGCGCGGCGCACGGTGTACGCGGCCGGATCGCAGGTCGGAGGCTCGGCGGTGTAGTCGGACCGGTCGACGAGGACCGCGCACAGCCAGGTCAGCTCGTCCACCAGCCGGACCAGGGCACGTGAGGTCGCGGACAGGCCGGTGGGGCGGCACGTCGTCGCGTCGAAGACCCCGCGCAGGTCCGCGCCGGTCCGCGCGGTCTGCTCCGCCCCCACCCGGCAGCGCTCGGCGTCGGCCCCCGGCCCGTCCGGGCCCGGCAGGGCCGCGCGGATACGCAGATACCCGGCGGCGGCACGGCACACGGCCGCCGCCGGGGCGCTCAGCGCGTCGGCGACGGGGCGCGGCCACAACAGGGCGACGGCCGGCAGGGCCACCGCCGCCGCCAGGCCCGCACCGGCGAGGCGCTCGGGCAGCTGCGACAGCGGTACCGGGGCGCTGACCGGCAGCACGAAGGCCAGCAGCAGCGCCGTCGAACTGCCGGCCAGGACCGAGCTGACCACACCGGCGAAGAGGACCACGAACCCGATCACGACCGTGGCCGCCACGGCGAGCCAGGTCTCCCGCCCCGCCAGCGTCCCGGCGCAGATCAGCACCAGCCACGCCACCGCGAGCGCCGCCTGCGCCCGCAGCCGCTCCACCATCGGCCCGGAGTAGTCCACCAGCAGCAGCATCGAGAACGAGCCGAACGCGGCGTAGCTCGCCATCGTCGGCGAGTGCAGCACCTCGGTGCACAGCGCGAACAGGGCGGGCATCACCAGGGCCGTGCGCCCGGCCCGCCGGGTCGCCGCGAGATCCGGGTCCTTGCCGCGCAACCACGTCACCCAGCGTGGCGCCCGCCCCGACATGTCCACCTCCCGCCGGGCCCGCGGCAGCCGGCCCCACCGCCGTACCGCCCACACCACCCATATGCGGCCACCACCGTCCCGCCCGCAACATTTACCGGCCGCTCAGCGCACCGGGAAGCCGAACGAGTACCCCTGTTCCTTCAGCCACGGCAGCACCTCGCGCAGAGCGGCAACCGTCTCGGAGCGGTCGCCGCCGGCGTCGTGGAAGAGGATGGTCGGCCCGTTGGGCATCTCCTCCTTGACGGTGGTGACGATGGCGGCCGTGCCGGGGCGTTCGAAGTCCTTCGAGTCGACGTTCCAGCCCAGCGGACGCATACCGTGGGAGGCGGCGAGCTTGCGGCTGTACGGGGTGAAGGCGCCGCCCGGGGCGCGGTAGTAGAGCGGCCGTACGCCCCCGGACGCCTCGGTGATCATCTGTTCGGCGTCGAGGATCTGCTGGGACTGGTAGGCCTCGGACTTGGTGTCCATGGTCACGTCGTGGGAGACCGTGTGGTCGCAGAGCCGGTGCCCGGCCGCCACCACCGCCCTGACCAGGTCCGGGTGCGCCTTCGCCTGCGGTCCGATCATGCAGAACGTGGCCTTCACGCCGTACGCCTTGAGTACCTGGAGCACCTCGGGGGTCCAGACCGGGTCCGGCCCGTCGTCGATCGTGATGTTCACGCCCCTGGCGCCCCGGTCCGAGGCGTGCGCGATCGCCATCGACACCGGGGCCGCCTTCGGATCGCTGTGGTGCACCGGAGTCCCGGCTTGCACGCGCTCCTTGACGGGACCGGCCTGCGCGGTCCACAGCGAGGCGGCCACGGTCACGGCCGTGACCCCGAGCGCCGCCGCGACCACCTGGCCGTACCATCCCCGTCCGCCGTGCCGCGCCATGTCCGCCCCGTTCCCTGTCGTTGAGTCGACCTCGTGCACCCGTCAGGACGGAAGACGGCGGGCACCGGATCCATCCGTTACCGATCACGGACAATTCCGCGAGGATTCTGCGACAGGCTCCCTGCGAGATCTCTAACGCCGGGGACGGCAATCGGTGTTGGCGGTCACGCCTCTTTGTGCAAGGACCAGGCGGTCAGGAGTCGTACATGGGGATGCGCGGCTTGTTCGACCGCTTGCGCACCAGCGGAGCGAGTGTCCTGTGGATGATGAAGTACTCGGCGACGACCGCGCACACGAGGATCGACGCCCAGACGCTCGTGGTGTAGATGTCGTGGAAGGCCAGCGAGGGGAACGGGCCCTGCAGGACCAGGCCGAGACCGAGGAAGGCGCGGAGCGCGACCGCGGCGAAGCTCAGCGCGTAGTTGCGGATCAGCCAGATCCGGTGGAGCTGGATCTGGCCCTGCCGGATGGCGCGGAAACCCTGGAAGAGGGTGTACAGCCAGGCGGTGGACAACAGGTAGAACGCGACCTGCACGGAAATGCCGGAGACGGAGAAGGTGGCGGCCACATAGGCCGCGAGCGCGGCGACCACCACGCTGCCCATGTACACATAGCCGAGCGTGCGGTGCAGGGCGGGACGGCCGGCCAGCAGTCTGTTCGCGAACTGGAACGGCCCGATCAGCAACAGCAGGCTCGCGGGCAGGGCGTGCACCACGATCGTCAGGTAGTGCGCCGCGACATGCGGGTTGAGCGGGATCCGGCTCGCCGACGCGTCGCCGGTGAGGTAGGTGGCGCCCGAGAACACGGCGATGCCGGCGGCGGAGACCGCGAGCGCGGCCCAGGCGATCCGTCGCCTGCCGCTACGGGAAACGGGAAAGGTCATCACAAGCTCCTGCTAGACCGGGTGGTTGCAGCGAGCTTCCCGTGCCGCCGGCCGCGGCCGCGTCGGTGAGAACTACGTAGATCAGCCGCCTACGCGACGCTCAGAGAGGGAGTTCGCGCAGCTGGCGGCGGGAGGAGATGCCGAGCTTGCGGTAGCTGTTGCGCAGGTGCGTGTCGATCGTGCGCGGGCTGAGGAAGAGCGCAGCGGCGACTTCCTTGGACGTCGCGCCGCCGGCGACCTTCCCCACGATCAGCCGCTCCTGGGCGGTGAGCAGGTCGAGCGGGTTCGCCCCGTCCCGGCGCGGGCGTTGCCCGGTGGCGACCAGTTCACGGGCCGCCCGCTCGGCGAACGCGGCCGCGCCGACCGCGGTCAGTGTCTCGTGTGCCGCCCGCAGTTCGACGCGGGCGTCGGCGCGGCGGCCGGCCCGGCGCAGCCACTCGCCGTACAGCAGGCGGGTACGGCCGTAGTGCGCCCGCACCCCGGTCCGGGCGAACAGGTCGACGGCTTCCCGGTAGCGGGCGTCGGTGCTCTCCGCTTCGCCCGGATCGAGCAGCGCCTGCGCGAGCCGGTACCTCGCCTCGGCCCAGGCGGTCCGGCCGGTGCGCGCCAGGGCTTCGAGCCGGGCCATGACCGCGGCGCACTCCTGCGGCCGTCCGGCGCGGACGGCCGCCTCGACGAACTCCGGGTCGAGGCCCCACACCACGTAGGAACCCTCTTCCTCCTGTGTCCGGGAGGCGAGTCCGGTTTCGAGGGCGGCGGAGTAGTCGGCGAGCCCGTTGCACAGCACCGCCGTCGCGTACAGCTCGCCGACCGCCTCGTCGCGGCCGATGCGCCGGCGCATCGTGGCCCGCAGCTCGCCGACCCGATCGGCGTCACCGCGCCACCCGGCCAGGATGAGCTCGGCGAAGGAGAGGCTGACGGTGCCCGCCGCCTCGTCGATCGCACGGGCTTCCGCAAGACTCGCGGCCGCCTCCTCGTAGCGGCCGAAGACCGTCCGGGCGATCGCGTGGACACGCAGGGCCTGGGGCAGCACGGCGAAGGCGCCCTGTTCCCGGGCCAGCGCCACCTGCCGGGCGGAGAGCACCTCGGCGGAGTCGTCGTCGCCCAGATCGAGTGCCATCAGACAGGCGAGCTCCATCCACCACGGGCTCGTCGCGGTGCGGAACGCGGCCACCGCCCGCTGCATCGTGGGCACCGCTTCCTCGACCGGTGCCAGGACCTGGTCGAGCAGCGCGTCCAGCAGCAGGTCGACCGGGCGGGACTCGTCCTGCCGCCGCGGTGCCTGCTCGCGGATGCGGGTGCCGAGCTGCCGCAGCCGTCCCGGCAGCCGGTCGACGAACATCGACGAGGAGAAGGCCTCCAGGTAGGTCTCTCTGGCCCGGCCGGGCGGAAGGCCGGCCGCGGCGTCGACGAGCGCGACGGTCGCCTCCGGACTGCGGGCCACGTGGAATTCGATCAGGGCCCGCTGCAGCCGGGCGTCGGCGCGGTCCGCCGGTGCCAGCGGACGGCGCTCGGCCTGCGCGAGCAGTTCACGGGCCCGGGCGGGCGCGCCGGAATCCAGCCTCGCCCGGGCCGCGGCGAGCATCCGCTCACCCTGGCGGGCGGGATCGGGTGTCAGCTGCGCCGCGCGTTCGAGGAACGCCGCGGCCGCGGCCAGACCGCTGCGCCGCTGCGCCCGCCCGGCGGAGCCGACCAGCTCCGCGGCGACCGCCTCGTCGGTGTCGACCACCGAGTGCGCCCGGTGCCAGGCGCGGCGGTCGGGGTCGGTCTCCGTGTCGGTGGCCTCGGCGAGTGCGGCGTGGACCCGCCGGCGTGTGCCGGCGGTGGCCGAGCGGTAGGCGCCCGAGCGCACCAGCGGGTGGCGGAAGCGCAGCCGGGGCCCGAGGGTGACCAGTCCCTCGTCCTCCGCGGCGGTCAGCTCGGCCGGGTCCAGGGCGAGCAGACGGGCGGCACGGCCCACCAGGCCGAGGTCACCGACCGGTTCCGCGGCGGCGAGCACCACCAGTGAGCGGGCCGCGGAGGGCAGTTCGCGCACCTGTCGGGCGAACCGTGCCTCCAGCGCGTCCGCCACGTTGGCCCGCGGCCCGTCGTCGCTCCCGGCGGGCAGACCCAACGGCCCGGTCCGGTGGCCGAGTTCCAGCAGGGCCAGGGGGTTCCCGCCGGCCTCGGCGAGGATCCGTTCGAGCACCTCGCCGTCCAGGTCCGCGCGTGCGGCCGAACGCAGCAGCGTCCGGGCCTCCGCGTCACCGAGGCCCGGCAACGGCAGGCGCGGCAGATCGGTGAACCCTGGCTCGGCGGACGGGCTCCGCTCGGCCGACCGGTCCCGGTCGGCGGAGGCACTCAGCTCGACCGAACGGTCCCCGTCGGCGGACGGACTCCGCTCGGCGAGCACCACCGCGATCCGCTCGGCGGCGACGCGCCGCGCGACGAAGCCCAGCACCTGCCGGGTCCCCGCGTCGACCCACTGGACGTCGTCCACCACGCAGCACACGGGCCGGTCCCTGGCGAGCTCGTGCAGCAACCCCAGCACGGCCAGGCCGATCGTCAGCGGATCCGGGGTCGTCCCGCCGCCGAGGCCGAAGACCGACTCCAGCGCCAGCCGCTGCACCGCGGGCAGGCCGTCGCGATGCCCGATCACCGACGCGCAGAGCTGGTGCAGCGCGGCGTACGGAAGGTCCCGCTCGAACTCGGTACCGGCGGCGCGCAGCACCAGCCACCCGTCGAGCCCGCCGATCGCGGCGTCGACGAGCGCGGACTTGCCCATCCCCGCTTCGCCGGCCACCACCAGGGCCCCACCGCGCCCGTCCGCCGCCGCGCGGACCAGGTCGTCGAGCACGCGCAGCTCGCTCTTCCGGGCGACGAAGACCACGGCGTCGGCTCCCTTCCCCGGGCGGTGACGAACACTGTCACTCTATCGGGGGTGCAGGGAGGCCAAGGTTCCGGCCGATGGAAGGAGCCGACGGCTGCCGGGGCGCGCGGTGACTGCCGCACTTACCCGTGTTCGACGCCTGCAGTTCGCGCACTGCGGCTTGGCGTGAGCCGTTCCGTCCGGGGGCGGGGGAGTGTGTTCACGCCGAACGGGAGTGCGCGTCCGTGGTGCCTGGCCTGTCAGCCGAAGACGGTGTCGGCCGGAAGACCGGACTGGAGCAGGACGTCCTGCATGTTGTAGTAGTCGTCGTTGGTGAGGATCTTGTTCCCGCACAGCTGAAGGACGGTGGCGACCGGCACGGAGAACGGCTTGGGCGCGTTGAGCAACTGTCCGCTGAACGTCCAGCTGATCGACACCTGGTCGCGACCGGCGAACGCGCCGGTGACCTCGATCTTGGCGTTCTGGACGAAGTACTTGGTGTTGTTGAACCACTCCGCCATCCCGTCCCGGCCGGTGTAGGTCCTCCCGAAGGCGTGGTCGGTGTACCGGGAGCCGTCCTTGACGAACAGGGCGGCGAATCGCTGCGGGTCGTTGCCGTTCCACGCGGCCGCCCAGTCGACGGCAACGGCCGGAAGCCGGTGGTGGCTCGACAGGCCGACCGCGGTCACGGTCGCCGCGGAGGCCGGCCGAGCCGAACTCGACACGGCCGGGCCGACTGCTCCGGCGGTACCGAACACGGCAAGAGCCGCGACGGTGGTGACGCTGCGACGATTGATGGTCATGGTTTCTCCAAGAACAGTGATGCGCTCGCGTGCTGGTCGGCTGACGAACTCGGCGACGACGTACTGGACCCGAACGGGCCAGGCGCGTCCGCCGTGTCGGCACCCTCGTGACAAGGAAGACGGTCCCGCGGCGGGGCGGCTGCCCGCGTCGGCGAAAACCACGTAGATCCAGGCCTACGCAGTTACCTGTGCCGACCGACGAGCGGTGCTACCGGAACCGACGCCACCGATCCGGAGCGCGCACTGTCCGAAAAACTCTGTGGTAATTCAGAGAAAGGCCGGGAAACCGGCCGGATTTCGCAAAGTGGCGGTAAGGCCTTCCTTCTGTGAAATCAGCGCAGCCCGATCGTGGCTAAATCTCGCTGGTGGCCGACTTTCGATCCTGCGGAAATCGATAGGAGAGCGCTTTCATGGATTTCTCATTCTTCTCGGTGATAGTCATCGCGCAGCCGCTGACCAGAAAACCCGAAGACTTGAGAAAAGAGAGGTGCAACCTAGTGTCCGAAACCGGCATGGGTGACAGCACGGTACAAGAAGGGCACGCGGCGGAGGTACGGTCGGCGGAAGCGGACCGCCGTACCTTCATGCGCAGGGTCTTCCTGGCCGGCGGTGCCGCCGCGTTCACCGCCATGGGCGGAGCCGGCGCGGTGGCGTTCGCCGCCGACGCCTCCACCGCCAGTCCCTCGGCCGCGGCCGACGACAGCGCCGGCCCGTCCCCCAGCGCGAGCCCCACCGGCGGTGGCGGGGGCGGAGGCGGCGGCATCCTCGGTACGCAGACCATCACCGAGGACTTCTACGGCCTGACCACCGACGGCGGACAGATCGACGACCTCTTCACGCTCCGCTCCGAGGGAGTCGACACCGCACCCGTCGTCGCGGCCGCCCAGGCCTTCCTGGCCGGGCTCACCGACGCCCAGAAGGCGAAGACGCAGTTCTCGCTGCGCTCCACCGAGTGGCGGACCTGGAGCAATCTCGACCCGGGGGAGTTCAAGCGGCAGGGCGTGTCGCTGGCCGACCTGACGGACGACCAGAACGCGCTGGGCACCGCCCTGATGACGGCGGCGCTGAGCGCCGACGGCCTGGAGACCACCGAGAGGATCCGCCGTCTCAACAACGCGGCCGGCGTCATGCTCGGCAAGGCCGACGTCTTCAACGACGAACTCTTCTACTGGACCGTGATGGGCACGCCCTCGGCCACCGACCCCTGGGGTTTCCAGTTCGACGGCCACCACCTGGTCGTCAACTACTTCGTGCTCGGCGACCAGGTCGTGATGAGCCCCTGTTTCTGGGGCTCGGAGCCGACGAAGATGGTGATCGACGGCGAGACCGTCTCGGTCTGCCAGGAGGAGGTCGACGCGAGCCTGGCGTTCATCCAGTCGCTCACCGAGGCCCAGCAGGCGACCGCGATCATCAAGGCAACGAAGGCGAACGAGGACATGAAGGCCGGTGCCTTCGCCGACAACGCGGTCGTCGCTTACGCCGGCATCCGTGCCACCGAACTCACCCCGGCCCAGCAGCACAAGCTCCTTGCGGTCGCCGAGGCGTTCGTGAACCGGGCCAAGGCCGACGTGGCCAAGGTGCGCATGGCCGAGATCCGCAGCCACCTCGCGGACACCTACGCGGCCTGGGTGGGCGGCACCGGCGACGACGACCCCTTCTACCTGCGGGTCCACAGTCCGGTCGTCTGGATCGAGGTCGACTGCCAGGCGGCGGGGCCGCTGGGCGGCGCGTACGGCAAGACGCGCGGTGACGGCCCCACCCAGCTGCACATCCACTCCGTCGTCCGCACCCCCAACGGCAACGACTACGGCAGGGAACTGCTCCGCCACCACTACCTGACGTCACCGCACCACCACTGAGCCACGCGATCGAAGGGCCTGCTCCGGTTCCGCCGTGACACGGAGCAGGCCCGGCCCGGTGGCTTCGGCGGCAGCGGCGCCTCAACCGGTGTGCAGAGCCTCCCTGATGGAGTCGACGGCGAGGTGCCGTGCGACGTTCGTGGCGTTCGTGTCGCGCAGGCTGTCCAGCATCATGAAGTCGTGCACCATGCCCTGGACCCGCACGGCGGTGACCGGGACGTCGGCCTCCCGCAGATGCGACGCGTACGCCTCGCCCTCGTCGCGCAGCACATCGGCCTCGTCGGTGATCACCAGGGCCGGCGGCAGCCCCCTGAGGTCCTCGACGGAGGCCTGCAGCGGGGCCGCGTAGCGTTCCCGGCGTTGGCCTTCGTCGGTCGTGTACTGGTCCCAGAACCAGATCATGCCGTCCCGGGTGAGGTAGTAGCCGTCGGCGAACTGCCGGTAGGACGGCGTGTCGAAGTCGGCGTTCGTGACCGGGTAGAGCAGGATCTGCGCGGCGAGATCGATGTCGCCGCGGTCCTTGGCCATCTGGGCGAGGACCGCCGACATGTTGCCGCCCACCGAGTCGCCGCAGACGACCATCCGGGACGGGTCGAGGCCGTGCTCGGTGCCGTGTGCCACGACCCACCGGGCGACGGCGTAGTTCTGCTCGATCTGGGTCGGGTACCTGGCCTCGGGCGCCCGGTCGTACACGGGGAACACGACGGCTGCCTGCGCCCCGGCGGCCAGCTCCCGGACGAGACGGTCGTGGGTGTTCTCGTCGCCGAAGACCCACCCGGCGCCATGGATGTAGAAGATCACCGGGAGCGGCCCGTTGATGCCCTCGGGCTTGATGACGTGGGCGCGTACGGTGCCCCACTCGCCGGCGTCGACGTCGATCCAGCTCTCGTCGGCGGGCGGTTTGGCCACGCCCTTGCCCGTCTGCAGACCGGCGAGGATGTCACGCCCCTGCGGGGGCGGTACCTCGTAGATCCGCGGGTGGGGTGCGGTGGCGTCGGCGAGTTCGCGGGCCGCGGGCTCCAGGTAGGGGGTGGGCGGCGGGGGCAGATCCTTCATGACGAACCTCCAGAAAGTGCCGATGCCGCGGCGGTGGGGTTCGGCCGGCCGCTCGTCTCCGCGGGTCACCACCTGACGAGCGGGGCACCGCGGGTGCGTCGGCGGCGAGGCCGGGCGGCGGCATCGCCTTCCAGCCTGACACCGGACCGAGGAGGCGGCATCACGTGGCCGACGCCGTTCGGTAGTCCCGGTGCTACGGGCCGTGGGGGCAACTGGACAAAGGGCCCAGGCGCTGGCCAGTATGGGCCACACGGATCCGGTGACTGGACCCATGCGTGGCAGAGAGCAGCGGAAGCCGCCCCTTTCGAGCATCCTGGGGTTGACCATTGGACGAGCTGTTCGGGCGGGACGAGGAACGTGGCCGGCTGACGGCGGCGCTCGACGAAGCCCGGCGCGGGATGAGCGGCGTCCTGGTCCTGAGGGGCGGGCCCGGGAGCGGCAAGAGCACTCTGCTCGACCACCTCCAGGCAGGCGCGGCCGCCGACTTCGAGATCGTGCGCTTCGACGCCGTGGAGTCCGAGGCCGAACTGGGCTTCGCCGCCCTGCACCAGCTGCTCAGGCCGCATCTGTCCCAGCTGCCCAAGCTGCCCGACCCGCAACGCGCCGCCCTCGGCCAGGTCTTCGGATTCGAGGAGCGGACCAGCCCGCCCGACCGGTTCCTGGTCGCCCTCGCGTCGCTGGGGCTGCTCGACGCCCGCGCCGACGACCGGCCCCTGCTGTGCCTGGTGGACGACGCCCACTGGCTGGACGAGGAGTCGGCCGCGGTGCTCGCCTTCGTGGCCCGGCGGCTGCACGCCGACGCGATCACCATGGTCTTCGCCGCCCGCAACCACCCCGACCGGGTCGACCACCTGGCCGGACTCCCCGAACTTGCCGTGACCGGTCTCGACACGGACGCGGCCGGACGGCTGCTGGAATCGGCGGTCCCCGGCGCCCTCGACCCCGGCGTCCGCGACCGAGTCGTCACCTCGACCGGCGGCAACCCCCTCGCCCTCGTCGAAGCGGCCCGGGAACTCAGCGCCGACCAGCTCAGCGGCGAGGCATCGCTGCCCGAACCGATGCCGCTGGGCAGCGCCCTGGAACGCGTCTACCTGCGCGAGGCGCTGGCGCTGCCGCCGCAGACCCGTACCCTCCTGCTCACCTCGGCCGCCGACCCCACCAGCGACCCGAACGTGCTGTGGCGGGCCGGCCCCGAGCTCGGCTTCGACGCCGGCGCCGCCGCGGCGGCCGAGGAGCGCAGCCTCCTCTCCATCCGCGAGACCGTCAGATTCCGTCATCCGCTGATCCGTTCGGCCGTCTACTACGGCGCCCCCCTCGCTCAGCGCACCCGGGTGCACGCCGTCCTCGCCGAGGTCGCGGCGGATCTCGGCGAGGTCGACCTGCGTGCCTGGCACCTCGCGGCGGCCGCCACCGATCCGGACGACGTCGTCGCGGCGGAGCTCGACCGCGCCGCCGTACGCACCCGGGACCGCGGTGACTGGACCGGCAGTTCGTCGCTGCTGGCCCGCTCCGCGGCCCTGACCCCGGACCCGCACGCCCGGGCCCGGCGCCTGCTGGCGGCGGCCGAGGCGAGTGCCGTGGCCGGCTCCCCGGGCCGGGCACAGGCGCTGCTCGACGAAGCGGCCGCCTACCGCGACGACCGGCGCTACAACGGCCTGGTCCAGCGAGTCCAGGCACGGATCCACCGGCTCACGGGCGCACCGGCGGCCGCGACGTACGCCCTGCTGGCCGCGGCCCGGGAACTGGGTCCCGTCGACATCAGGCTCGCCCGCGACATCCTCGTGGAGGCGCTCGTCCAGGCGCAGATCAGCGGCTCACTGGCACCACCGGGGGCGACGCGCCGCAGCGTCGCAGAGACGGTCCGCTCGCTGCCGCTGCCCGCCGGGATGCGGGCCACCACGGGCGACGTGGTGCTGGAGGCCGACACCGCCGTACACCTCGAAGGCCTGGCCGGTGCCGGTCCGAGGCTCCGGCAGGCCGTGGCGGCGGTACGGCAGGAGGAGTCGACCGCGCCGGAACTGTTCCAGCTGCTGGCCGCGGCCTGCTCGCACGCCACCGTCCTCGGCGACGACGTCACCCTGCACGAACTCGCCTGGCGGCTGCACGCCGAAGCCGGCCGGCAGGGCGCCGCCATCCCGATGGCCCTGGCCCTCAGCCACACCGCCCTCTCGGAGCTGATCGCCGGCCGCCTCGACGAGTCCGAGCGCCTCTTCGACCAGCGGACGGCGCTGGAGGAGGCCCGCGGCTCCCAGCTGTATCTCGGCGCCCTGCTCATCGCCGCCTGGCGCGGCCGGTTCGAGGAGGCCCGCGCGCTGGCCGAGGCGGTACGCGAGCACGCCGACCGCACCGGACAGGGCTACCAGCTGGTCTTCCTCGACTACGCCCGGTGCGTGGTCGAACTGAGCCAGAGCCGGTACGAGGAGGCGTACCTGAGCCTCGCGGGCCAGATCGGGGAACTCTGCCAGGCGAAGTTCGCCCTCGCCGACATGGTCGAGGCGGCCACCCGCAGCGGCCGCCAGGACGAGGCACTGGGCCTGCTGGAACTCCTGACCCGGCTCGCCGAGCGCACCCCCGTCCCGGGCCTGCTCGGCGACCTCGCCCGCGCCCGGGCCCTGACCACCGCCGACCCGTCGTCGGCCGAGAAGCTGTACGTCCAGGCCATCCGGCACCACGAGGACGTCCGCGGCCCGCTGCGCCGGGCCCGCAGCCACCAGCTCTACGGCGAATGGCTGCGCCGGGAGCGCCGGACCAGGGACGCCCGGCACGAACTGCGCACCGCCCACGAGCTCTTCGACGCCATGGGCGCCCAGGGCTTCGCCGCCAGAACGGCACAGGAACTCTCCGCGGCCGGCGACTCCCTCCCGGCCGGTGCGCACGCACCGAGCGGCGGCGGCGAACTCACCCCGCAGGAGGCCCGGGTCGCCCGGCTCGCCGCGGGCGGCGCCACCAACGGGGAGATCGCCGCCCAGCTCTTCCTCAGTGTGCACACGGTCGACTACCACCTGCGCAAGGTGTTCAGGAAACTCGACGTCCACTCCCGCCGGGAACTCGCCGCCCGCCGCGACCGGCTCACCTCGGCGTAGTCCGGAATCCGGTCCACCGTTCGCGATGATCATATGGAGATGTGCGGAAGTCCTCAGGTGGCCCTGGCTCCGGGCTCGACGCGCCCCGAAACTGTCAACTGTCAGTCGGCGGCGGCCTGTTCGAGCAGTGTGTGCGCCCAGAGCCCGAGGGAGCAGTCATGAGATCGCGCCTCCAGTGGATCCACGGCCGCGGAGAGCACGCCGTTGTCGCACGCAGACAGACGTACGCGGCCGAGATCCTGGTCAAGTTCCTCGTCCTGGTCGGCCTGGTGTACATGCCGGTTCTGGTCTTCCACTGGGGTGTGTGGATCCCGTTCGCCGCGGCCGCCGGCTACCTGCTCTGGGAACTGGGCCGCGTCACCAGCGCGCTGGGCGAGCTTGCCGACCTCTGGAACGAGCGGCACACACAGCAGCGCGAGGAGCCGGCGCGAAGCGACGCCCTCAAGTGACCCGACACGCCGTCACCCGGGTTCAGCCGGTCCGGTCGACCTCGTGGACCAGCTCGATCGCCCGCCCCAGCGTGGTGAGCCGGTCCTCCAGGGTCTCGCCGGCCGGGTAGAGGCGGACGGTGTCGACGCCGGCGTCGCGCCAGACCGCGAGGCGCTCGCGCACCATGGCCTCCGTGCCGATCAGCGTCGTACCGAGCACCATCTCGTCGGTCACCAGACCGGCCGCGCCGTCCCGGTCGCCGGCCTGCCAGCGTTCGCGCACCTCGGCGGCGACCTCGGCCCAGCCCTGGCGGCTGTAGGCGTTGTTGTAGAAGTTGGTGGACGCCGAGCCCATCCCGCCGAGGCTGAAGGCCAGTTCCTTCCTGCGCCCGGCGACCATCGCGCCGAGTGCCTCCTCGTCGGCCGCGAAGGCGACCTCGGCGCCCTGGCAGACGTCCAGGTCCGCGCGGGTACGACCGCTGCGGGCCAGGCCCTCGTCGAGGTGGGCGAAGTAGGCGTCGGCGGCGCCCTCGGGCACGAAGCTGGTGCCCAGCCAGCCGTCGGCGGCCTCGCCGGTCAGCCGCAGCATGGCCGGGGAGAGCGCGGCGAGGTAGACGGGGATGTCGTGCTCGGCGCGCATCGACAGCCGCATCGGGACGGCCTCACCGCCCGGCAGCGGCAGGGTGAACTCCGCGCCGGAGTAGGAGAGCCGGCCGCCGCCGACCACCCGCCGTACGATCTCCACCGTCTCGCGCATGCGCCGCAGCGGCCGGGCGAAGGAGACGCCGTGCAGCCCCTCGATCACCTGCGGGCCGGAGGCACCGAGTCCGAGCAGGAAACGCCCGCCGGACAGGTTGGAGAGGGTGATGGCCGTCTGGGCCACCGCCGTCGGGGTCCGGGTGCCGAGCTGCATGACGCCGGAGCCCAGCAGCATCCGGTCGGTGAGCGCCGCGTAGTAGCCGAGCGCGGAGGGCGCGTCGGAGCCCCAGGCCTCGGCGACCCAGCAGACATCCAGGCCCAGCTTCTCGGCCTCGACCACGAAGTCGCTCTGCTGTGACCAGTGTTCGCCGCCAGAGGCCTCGATCGTGGTGGCCGTCCGCATCACGCCTCCGCCCGCTTCTTGATCTGCGCGAGGGTGGCGGTGATGCCACGCTCGAACTCCCGCAGCCGTACGAACACGATCTTCTGCTCCTTGTCGGGCATCCGGTCGATGGCGAGGGACAGCCCGGAACGCCCCGGTCCCAGCTGCATCCACTGCGACAGTTCGGTCCCGCCGTCCTTCGGACCGAGCCGGAACCGCCAGACCGCGGAGGGGTCGGCGGGATCCTCCACCGCCCAGGCGAACACCGACTCCGGCTCGCACTCGATCACATGGGAGGTGGTCTCCCACTTCCCGAGCGCCTCGTGCTCACTGCGACCGACGAACCTGGCCCCCACCGCCGGAGCGGCGGCCCCGTCCAGCCAGGAGACGGACCGGAGCTCCTCGCTCATCTCCGGCATCAGCTCGATGTCACTGACCAGGGCCCACACCGTGGCCGGTGAGGCGTCGATCCAGGTCCGCACCTCGATCGTGGGTTTGTCCGCGTAGCGCGCGCCCGTCCACTCCAAGACCGTCGGCCTCCTTGCCGTCCAGGGGTCTGACCTCCAGGGTTGCTAGATAAGACTCACCCTGTCAAGAGGTCACGCGGTTGCGCGGTCACGCAGCCACGCGGTGCTCAGTCGGTGCCGAACCGCCGGCGGATGTCCGGCCGCTGCCTGAGCCGCTCGGGATATCCGGGCCCCATCCGCATCGAGGTCTCCTCGGACCGCAGCGGCGTACGGCACTGGGAGCAGACGACCTCGGCGGTGGTGTCGTGGTCGCAGGCCTCGTGGTGGAAGACCACGGGCACGCCCCGCTCCCCGGCCAGCCACCGGTCGCCCCACGCGGACATCGCCGCGAGCACCGCGAACAGGTCCCGCCCTTTCTCCGTGAGGACGTAGTCGTAGCGCGGCGGCTCGGCCTCGTACAGCCGCTTCTCCAGGATCCGCTCGTCCACCAGGTGACGCAGCCGGTCGGTCAACGTGTTGCGGGCGATGCCCAGTTCCTGCTGGAACTCGTCGAAACGACGGATCCCGTAGAACGCCTCCCGCACCACCAGCGGCGTCCAGTGGTCACCCAGCAGGTCGACGGTCCGTGCGATGGAGCACGGCCACTTGGCGAACGAGGTCCGTTTCATGCCTCCACGATAGCGAGTCTCATGATGAAACCCAGCTGACTGGTGCGGATTGCGAGGGCGTGCGACCGGACGTGTTCCCGGCACGTAGTCGTCGGCCCGCCCGCACCACGAACCCCACGGGATGTGAGCGGCCCGCCCAGGCCGCAGCATGAAGCGGGGGCCCGGCCGTCCGCCGGGCGGCCGTGAACCGTGAATCGAGGTGTCCGACCATGAAGATCGAGGGATCGGTCGCGCTGGTGACCGGAGCGAACCGGGGGATCGGGGTGGCGTTCTGCCGCGCCCTGCTGGCCCGGGGCGCGGCCAAGGTGTACGCGGGCGTACGGCGGCCGGAGGACTTCGCCGAGCCGGGTCTCGAACCGCTGCGTCTCGACGTCACCGACCCCGAGCAGATCGCGGCCGCCGCGCGGACCGCGTCGGACGCGACCATCGTGATCAACAACGCGGGCATCCAGGCCGGGCCAAGCCTGCTGGAGGGCTCCCTGGACGGCGCGCGGCAGGAGCTGGAGGTGAACTATCTGGGCACCTGGGCCGTCTCGCGGGCCTTCGCACCGGTGCTCGCCGCCAACGGCGGGGGTGCCCTGGTGAACATGCTGTCCGTGGCGTCGTGGCGCTCGACGAAGCGGTTCCCCAGCTACGCCGCGTCGAAGGCGGCGCAGTGGTCGGTCACCAACGCGCTGCGGGTCGCCCTGCGGGAGCAGGGGACGCTGGTCGTCGGCGTGCACGTCGGCTGGGTGGACACCGGCGCCACCGCGGGGGTCGACGAGCCGAAGACGGACGCGGCCGAGGTGGCCGCGCAGACCATGGACGCGATCGCCCGCGACGAGCCCGAGGTCCTGGTCGACGAGACGGCCCGCCGGGTGCGCGCCGCACTGTCCGGCCCGCTCGATCTCATCTACCCGACCGGCTGATCGTACGACCTGATCGTGCGACGGTGGAGTCAGCAGATCGACTCGACACAACGGTGAGGTGGAGCCATGCAGACCGACTTCGACGTCGTCGTCCTGGGAGCCGGGCCGGGCGGCTATGTGGCCGCGATCCGCGCCGCCCAGCTGGGCCTGCGCACGGCCATCGTGGAAGGCCGCTTCTGGGGTGGCGTCTGTCTGAACATCGGCTGCATCCCGGCGAAGGCGCTGCTGCGCAACGCCGAGGTCGCCCAGCTGATCCTGCACGACGCGGAGAAGTTCGGCGTGAAGATCAGCGGGGAGGTGGGCCTGGACTACCGTGCCGCCTACGAGCGCAGCCGGGTGGTGGCCGACGGGCGCGTCAAGGGTGTCGGCTACCTCATGCGCAAGAACAAGATCGAGCAGTTCGAGGGGCAGGGCACCTTCCTCGACCCCCACACCCTGCAGGTCCGCATGAAGGACGGCGAGACGACGCTCTCCTTCCGCTCCTGCATCATCGCCACCGGCTCGACCGTGAAACTGCTGCCCGGTACGTCGCTGGGCAGGCGCGTCGTCACATACGAGGAGCAGATCCTCTCCGACAGCCTTCCGGTGAGCATCGTCATCGCGGGTGCCGGGGCCATCGGCGTCGAGTTCGCCTGTCTGCTGCGGTCCTACGGCGTCGAGGTCACTCTGGTGGAGTTCCTGGACCGGATCGCCCCGCTGGAGGACGAGGAGGTCTCGGCCGAGCTGACCAGGCGCTTCAAGCGGCAGGGCATCCAGGTCCTGACCTCCACCGCCGTGCAGTCCATCGAGGAGACGGCGGACAACGTCCGCGTCACGGTCAGGTCCGGTGACTCGGAGCAGGTCCTGGAGGCGGAGAAGGTCCTGCAGGCCACCGGCTTCCAGCCGCGGACGGCCGGCTACGGGCTGAACAGCACCGGGGTCCGGCTCACCGAGCGCGGCGCGATCGACATCGACGGGTACTGCCGCACCAGCCAGCCGCACATCTACGCCATCGGCGACGTCACGGCGAAGCTGATGCTCGCGCACACCGCCGAGGCGATGGGCATCGTCGCCGCGGAGAGCATCGCCGGCGCGGAGACCATGGAGCTGGACTACCGCATGATCCCGCGCGCGACGTTCTGCCAGCCCCAGATCGCCAGCTTCGGCTGGACCGAGGCCGAGGCCCGCGCCCAGGGCTTCGACGTGCGGGTGGCGAAGTTCCCCTTCACGGCCAACGCCAAGGCGCACGGCTTCGGCGACACGGTCGGGTTCGTGAAACTCGTGAGCGACGCCCGGTACGGCGAACTGATCGGCGGCCACATGATCGGACCGGATGTGACGGAGCTCCTGCCCGAGCTGACGCTTGCCCAGAAATGGGACCTCACGGTGCACGAGCTCGCCCGGAACGTGCATGCCCACCCGACCCTGAGCGAGGCGGTCCAGGACGCCCTGCACGGGCTCGCCGGCCACATGATCAACCTCTGACGGGCCGCCCCGGCCCCCGCGGCCTACGCATCCCACGCACCCGGACTACGCACATCACGGGATCTCCCGTGCTCCGGCGCCGGACACGATCGATGCGAAGAGTTCGACGCCAGACAAAGCGAGGATCCATCGCATGCCCATGATCGACGTGTACGCCGCCAAGGGGCTCATCAAGGACCGCAAGGCTCTCGCCCAGGATCTCGCTCAGGCGATCATGCGCTGGGAGAAGGTTCCGGCCATCCCGTTCTTCTCGGACAACACCGCCGCGTTCGTCCACGAGCTGGACGCCGACGGGTTCTCCACCGCGGGCGGCGGCAACGACCACGTGCGCGTCGCCGTCACCACCAACGCGGGCGCGCTCGACAGGGAGCAGCAGCTCGGCCTGGTGAAGGAGCTGTCGGAACTGGTGGCCGCCGCCGCGGGCGACCCCTCCCTCGCCGAGCGCACCTGGGTCGCCCTGACCGAGGCGGTTCCCGGCGGCTGGGGCATCGGCGGGCACGCCTACACCAACGAGGAAATCGTCCAGCACGTACGCGAGTTGCTGGGCAAGGCCTGACACTCCGGGTGTGCCCGTGCCGTCGTTGCGACGGCACGGGCACACCCGTTCCACGAGCCGGGGCCCGGAGGCTACGGACGGACGTAGGGCCGGGTCATGATCTCCATGTTGTGGCCGTCCGGGTCCTCGAAGTAGGCGCCGCGCCCGCCGAACAGGCCGTTGGTCCGGCCGGGCCGGGTGTGGTGCGGGTCGGCGTAGTAGGTGACCCCAGCCGTCTCCAGACGGCTGATCATGCCGTCGAACCGCTCCTCGGGGACGAGGAAGGCGTAGTGCTGCGACTGGATCGGCTCGTCGCGCTTCTCGTAGTAGTCGAGCGTCACGCCGTTGCCGAGGTCCATGGGCAGGAACGGCCCCAGCGGGGCGCCGACCTCCAGGCCCAGGATCGTGGCGAGGAACCCGGCGGAAAGCTGCCGGTTGCTGGCGTACACGGCGGTGTGGTTGAGCTGGACGGCTGCCGACGGCAGCTCGGACACGTGCGGGTGTGGCTGGTCAGGGGACATCGGTGTGGTCTCTCCGGTCTCGGAACATCCGCTGGGACGGGCGCCGCATACGGGCGCCGGGGCGAGGACGCGGAGATGGTGGCGGGCCTCTTGCCCGCCTCGGGCTCACGCCGAGGCCGGGAACCTCACTCGTGCATGGCCCATGGCCGACCCGGCAGTCACCCCGCCGACTTTAGTGACCGTCGCGAACCGGGGGCAACGCCTTTGCCCGCTGCGCCGGACGACCGCGGCCGCCGAGCGGTCCGGCGGAAGATTTCGGGGGCGAATGCGGTTCCGATGGCGGTCGTACTATGACTTGACCGCCCAGAAGCCGCTCAGCAGCCGCCCCGAGGAGTCACCGTGGCCCGCCCCCGCACCGCCGCCCGCACCGTGGAGCACCCCGAGCTGTCGGAGGTCTCGCTCCAGCAGGTGCTGGAGGCGCTGGTGGACCCGGTGCGCCGGATGGTGGTGTCGCAGCTGGCCCGCGCGGGGGAGGACCTGAGCTGCGGGACGTTCGTGGCGCCCGTGTCGCTCTCGACGCTCACGCACCACTTCAGCGTGCTGCGCGAGGCCGGCGTGATCCGGCAGTACTACGTCGGGACGACGAAGATGAACACGCTGCGCACCGACGAGATAGAGCTGCGGTTTCCGGGGCTGTTCTCCGCGGTGCTGGCCGCCGCGGCCGTGGAGGCGGAAGCGGACGCAGCCCGAGACGGCCGGTGACCTTATTTCGATCGCGCTCAAAATTTGACGGCCATCGAACCTTGGGGCAGGGTGAGTGGAGGCGCCGGGCCGACCCGGCGCGTCTTCTCCCATCCCTGCCCCTAGGACGGATGCGCCATGGCAAGACTCGTTCAGTTCGACCGGACCGGCGGACCCGAGGTCCTCACCCTCCGTGATGTCGAGGTCGGCGCGCCCGGCCCGGGGGAGGTCCGGATCCGCGTCGACGCGATCGGCCTCAACCGCGCCGAGATCATGTTCCGCGAGGGCGCCTACTTCTACGACCCGGTCTACCCCTCGCTGCTCGGCTACGAGGCCGCCGGTGTGGTCGAGGCGGTCGGCGAAGGCGTGGACGGGCTCGCGGAGGGCGACCCGGTGGCGGTCGTACCGCAGTTCCTGCAGACCGACTACGGCACCTACGGCGACCATGTCATCGTCCCGGCCTCGGCGGTCGTGCCCCGCCCCGCCGAGGTCGACCCCGTCCGGGCGGCGGCCGTGTGGATGGCCTACATCACCGCCTACGGACCCCTCGCCGAGAGCGGCCGGGTACGGCCCGGTGACCATGTCCTGATCACCGCGGCCTCCAGCAGCGTCGGACTCGCCGCCATCCAGATCGCCCGCCATGTCGGCGCGATCCCGATCGCCACCACGCGCGGCCCAGGCAAGAAGCAGCGCCTCCTGGACGCGGGCGCGGCCCACGTGATCGTCACCGACGAGGAGGACCTGCCCGCCCGGATCAAGGAGATCACCGGCGGCGAGGGCGTCCGCCTGGCCTTCGACCCCGTCGCGGGACCCGGCGTGGAGACCCTCGCCCAGGGCATCGCCCCGGGCGGCTTCCTGGTGGTCTACGGCGCCCTCGACCCGCGCCCCACCCCGCTGCCCAACGCCCAGTCCTTCCCGGCGCTGACCAGCAGCACGTACACCCTCTTCGAGATCACCACGGACCCCGAGCGGCTGCGCCGCGCGGTCGCGTTCGTCAACGCGGGCCTCAGTTCGGGTTCCTTCGACCCCGTCGTCGACCGCACCTTCGACCTCGCGGACATCGTCGAGGCGCACCGCTACATGGCGGCCAACGAGCAGGTCGGCAAGATCGTCGTCACCGTCACCCACGAGGGTGCGGCGTCCTGAGCCCGGATGCGCGCGCGGGGCGTTGACGCGCCGTCCGTCAGCGCTCCGCCGGTGCCGCCATCCGGGCGGCGGCGTCGTGGATGAGCCGCGCGTGCAGTTCGAACAGGGCCACCAGGTCGACGGAGTCGCCCGTGACCTCCCGGTGCACGAACAGGCCGTCGGCGCCGGCGACGGCATAGGTGGTCAGGGTGTCCACGACGTCCTCGGCCAGGGCCGGGAACAGGGTGGCGACGATCTCGGCGATGCGCTGGTGCGCGGTCTCGCGGACCTGGAGGAAGACCGTACGGCCGCGGGGCTCGGTGGGGCGGCGCTCCAGCGCGAGCATCAGGCCGAGGCGCAGGAAGTCGGGGGCGGCGACGAGGGACCTGGCCACGTTCGCGGCCATCATGGTGACCCGTTCCAGCGGGGTGCCCGCGTCCTCGCCGGGCAGTTCGACGGCCCTGAGCCAGGTCTCGAAGCTGCGCTCGATGACGGCGGCGATCAGGTCGTCCTTGTCCTTGAAGTGCCAGTAGATCGAGCTGGCGGGCAGCCCGCACTTGGCGCTGACGGCCGCGATGGAGGTGCCGTCGTAGCCGCGCTCGCCGGCGATCTCCACGGTGGCGTCGAGGATGCGCTGGCGCGACTCCACCCCGTTCGCACGCTTCCTGCGCGTCGTCTGCGGCCCGGTCATCTCTGCGCCTCTCGGGGACGGGATCGCGGCGGCCCCGGTGGCGGGCCGCCCCTGCAGTGACCACTTTAATTGGAACATCCCCTACAGCAGGAACCGCCTGCCCGGGTCCGGGGCCCCCGGGTCCGGGGCCCCCGGGTCCGGGGCCCCCGTGGCCGGGTGTCAGCCGAGGCCCAGGCGGGCCTCCATCACGGCGACCAGCCGTCGCAGCGCCCCGGTCACCCACTCGCGGTCCTCGCCCAGGCCGTCCAGCAGGCCGATCTCGACGGAGAGCTGCCGGGGGAAGAGGTCGTCGACCGCCTTCGCGCCGGCCTCGGTGATGGTGACCAGCGCGGCGCGCCGGTCGGCGGGGTTGGGCGTACGGGTGATGAAACCGCGCTGTTCCAGTCTGCCGAGGGTCTTGCTGACCCCCGCGCGGGAGAGACCCAGCCGCTCGGCGAGGCTCCGGGCGATGAACGGCTCGGTCGCGTGCCGCAGGGGGATCAGCATGTCGACCTCCGGCGCGGTGAGCGGAGCACCCGCGTAGAGGGGCTCGACGGAGCGGCTGAGCAGACCGGTGGCGTGCTTGAGCAGCCCGACCAGCTCCATGGGGGTGGTGTCCAGGCCGGGATTGTGCGCCGCCCACTGGGCGCCGACGTCCGCGGCGGACGGAGTGGACGGGGCGGAGGGGTTGGGGGAGGGCATGCGGCTCGTCTTCTCGCTCTCCATGTGTGTTAGCTGGTGAACTATCGGCTACCTTTATTTCCATGGTAGCTCCGTCATCCTCGCGCAACCGCGACGACGCCGTCCCCGACACCGCCGGACCTGCGCCTTCGGGTCGTACGGCCACCGCCCTCATCGTCGTGCTCGGCGCGCTGACCGCCGTCGCCCCGCTCGCCACCGACATGTACGTCCCCGGTTTCCCCGCGCTGGGGAAGGCGCTCGGTGCGAGCAGTTCGGCCGTGCAGCTGACGATGACCGCGTTCCTGGCCGGACTCGTCGTCGGCCAGCTGGTCATCGGCCCGCTCAGCGACGGCCTCGGCCGGCGCCGGCTGCTCATGGCCGGGTCGGCCGGATTCGTCCTCTGCTCGGTCGCCTGCGCCGCCGCCCCGGACATCGCCGCCCTCACCGGTGCCCGCTTCCTGCAGGGTGTGGCGGGCGCGGCCGGCATGGTGCTGGCCAGGGCCGTCCTCACCGACCGGTTCCACGGACCCGAACTGCCGCGCTACTTCGCGGTGCTGTCACAGGTGATCGGCGTGGCGCCGATCGCCGCGCCGGTGCTCGGCGGGGCCGTCCTCGCCGTCTCCACCTGGCGGGCGGTCTTCGCCGTGCTGGCCGTGCTCGGGGTGCTGCTCCTGCTCGCCGTCGTACGGGCGGTGCCCGAGTCGCTGCCGCCGGAGCGACGCCACGGCGGCGGACTCGCCGGGACCTTCCGGGCCATGGGCGCACTGCTCGCCGGTCGCGCGTTCATGGGATACGTCCTGGTGGTCGCCCTCGTCTCGGCCGCGATGTTCGCCTACATCAGCGGCTCCAGCTTCGTCTTCGAGAACCTGCACGGCGTCTCCTCGACCACCTACTCCCTCATCTTCGCCGGCAACGCCGTCGCCATGCTGGCCGCCGGGGCCTGCTTCGCCCGCCTGGCCGGGCGCGGCACCCGCCTGAACACCCTGCTCTCGGCCGGGGTCGGGATCGCCCTGCTGGGCGCGCTGGCGCAGGTCCTGCTGGTGGTGACCGTGGGCGAGACCCTCGCGGGCACCTGGGCCGCCCTGTTCGTGACCGCCGGTGGCATCGGCCTGGTCTTCCCGAGCGCCATGAGCATCGGCCAGGCGGTCGGCCGCACGGCTCCGGGCGCGGCGTCCGCGCTCCTGGGCGGCTTCCAGTTCCTGTTCGGGGCCCTGACCGCACCGCTGGTGGGCGTGTTCGGGGAGGACAGCTCCCGGCCGATGGCGCTCATCATGCTGAGCGCGCTGGCGGCGGCGGGGCTGGCGCTGGTGGGGCTGGCCCGGCCCTGGGAAGGGCGCGGGGAGCCGGTGCCGGCGGCGTAGCGACAGGAGGCCCTTGTCGCCCACGGCCTCACCCGCCCGCTCGGCGCGACCGCGGAGGCGCGGGACCGGTCCGGCGGTCCCGCGGTGGTTCACCCGGCGGGCAGGTCGGTCAGGAAGCGGGCTCCGGAGGTGTAGGCGGGATCGTGCGAGACCTCGCCGCCGACGGCCCGGGCCAGGCGCCTGGCGAGCGGCAGTCCGAGGCCCGCGCCGTCGTGCCCGTCCTCCGGATCGGCCCGGCGACCGGGCTGGAAGAGGTCGCCCACGAACGTCTCCGGCACGCCGGGGCCGTCGTCGGTGACGCTGATCCGCACACCGCCGGGCACCGGTCGCGCGGACACCGTCACCGTGGAGCGCGCGTACCTGACCGCGTTCGTCAGGAGCGGGCTGACGATGCGTTCCAGAAGGGCCGGCCGGACGCCCGCCGCCAGCTCCGGAACCGTCGCGTCCACGACGGCTTCCACCTGCTCCGGCGTCCCGAGGCGGTCGACCAGCCGGTACAGGACCGGCACGACGGCCGTGGCGCCGGGGGCCGTGGCGGTGGTGTGGGCTCCCTCCCGGGCGTCGTCCAGCAGGGTGTCGCAGATGGTGCGCATGGCCTGGGCGGCCTCGGCGATCACCTCGTGCGTGGCGCGGGTCTCGGCGGCGGAGCGCGGCCGGGCCCGCCACCAGTCCAGCTCGATGATGATCCGGGTGAGCGGGGTACGCAGTTCGTGGGACAGCTCCCCGGTCAGCTGCCGCTCGTGCCGCAGCACGGTACGGATGCGGTCCAGCAGCGAGTCCAACGAGGAGCCCAGGCGTGCGAGTTCGGCCGGATGGTGGGTCGCGCCGAAGCGTTGGTCGGAGCCCACGGCGCTCCACTCGGTGGCCTGGTCGGTCATGGTGCGCACCGGACGCAGCGCCCGCCCGACGGCGAGCCGGGTCAGCGCGTAGGTGCACGCGAGCATGACGGAGTCCAGGACCAGGGAACCGAGCAGCACGACGGCCGCGGAGTTGCGGTACGGGGCGAGGTCCAGGGCGGTGACGACCGTCGCCGTGCTGCGGCTCCCGGCCATGGAACGGGCGCACAGACGGACGGATCGGGGATGCCCGGCCGCCACGGTCGTGCAGACGCCGTCGCCCCGTACGGCGAGCCGCGCGGCGGCCTTGGTCAGGGTGCTGTCGGCGGCGGTGGACGGGGGCTTCTCCAGCAGACGTGTCCCCGTGTAGATCCAGACGTTGGCGTCGAGGAGCCGGTCGTTGACGGTCTCCAGGACCCGTACCTGCGGGCCGCTGGTGTCCACCGTGGTGGCGACGGCGTCCGCACGGCTGCGCAGCTCCGCGTCCGCCTGATGCTGCAGATGCCGGTCCAGCACGGTGTTGAACGCCACGGTCAGGACGGTCATCAGGAGGGCCGCGGTGGTCAGCGCCACGAGCGAGAGCCGGCCGCGCAGTGTGCGGGGGGCCAGGTGCCGCAGGAAGCCTTTCATGCCAGCCGGTGGCCGATCCCGCGCGCCGTCCCCAGGCTCAGGTCGCTGCCCGCCTCGCGGAGCTTGCGGCGCAGCCGGCTCAGGTACTGGTCCAGGGTGTTGTCGCTGACCTGGGCGCCGTCCGGCCAGGCGGCCCTGACCAGGTCGCGGCGGCTCACGATGCCGCCTCCCGCGGCCACCAGGGTGGCCAGCAGGCGGAACTCCGTCGGGGACAGCTCGACCTGGGCCTCGCCGACGCTCGCGCTGTGCCGGGTCGCGTCCAGGACCAGGTCTCCGGCGGTGGACACCGTCGTCGGGGCGGCCCGTTTGAGCGTCGCCCGCAGCCGCGCGACGAGTTCGGCGAGGTGGAACGGCTTGGGAAGGTAGTCGTCGGCCCCCGCGGAGAACCCGGACAGCCGGTCGGTGAGGTGGTGGCGGGCCGTCAGGAAGATGATCGGGGCCGAGAATCCGTTGGCACGCATCGCCTGGCACACGTCCCGCCCGTCCGCGTCCGGCAGTCCGACGTCCAGGACCACCGCGCCGATGGCGTGGGTGGCCAGCCGCAGGGCGGTGGCACCGTCGGCGGCGGGCACGGGCTCGAACCCCTCGTCGGCCAGCCCGCGGCGCAGCACGTCACGCAGGGCGTGATCGTCCTCAACGACCAGGATCTTGTGACGCATGGTCCTCCGTCGGAGCAACGGCCGTACGGCCCGAGTCCGGGACGATCACCCGCGTCCCTCCTCGGACCCGGCGGCCCGCCTCCCCCGGTACACCTCGGCGAGCACGGGGATCAGCGACACGAGCACGATCAGCGCCACCAGCGGCAGCAGGTACCGGTCGACATTCGGGATCGACGAGCCCAGCGCGTACCCCGCGAGGGTGAGGCCGACACTCCACACGAGTCCGCCGACGACCTGCCACTGGGTGAACGTCCTTACCGGCACCTCCAGCGCACCCGCCATCGGATTGAGGACCGTCCGCACCACCGGCACGAAGCGGGCCAGCACGATGGCCTTCGCGTGGCCGTACCGGTCGAGGAATTCCTCGGCGCGCTTCACACCCTCGTGCAGACGCCGGGAGCGGCTGCGTGCCAGCAGTGCTCCGCCGGCCTTCCGCCCGAGCAGGTATCCGCACTGCGCCCCGGCCAGCGCACCCACGGCCGCCGCCACCAGCAGCGGTCCCAGGGACAGGTGCAGACTCCCCTGCGCCGAGCCGGTGCACAGCAGGCCGGCGGTGAACAGCAGGGAGTCGCCCGGCAGGAAGAACCCGACCAGCAGTCCCGTCTCGGCGAACATCACCGCCCCGACGCCGAGCACGCCGAAGGCCGCCAGCAGCGAATGGGCGTCGAGCACGTTCACGGCCAGCTGTGACGTCGCGAGGATCGGAGTGGTCATGAACGGGGCCCTTTCCGGCGGACGGCTTCACGTGGACACCTGGGCGACTACATCATTGTAGACACTGCGGGAAACTCTAGACGATCGCCGGGACCGCTCGTCCCCTCGCCGCTTCGGGGCGGCCGACGGGACGGTTCGCCGTACGCAGGCCGCTACGCAATGTAGTGGAAGTCTCCCGGCCGTGGACAACGGCCGCCGGCCCGGGCTCCTCGGCCGAAGGCGCCGTCGAACCGCCGGGGGCACCCGCACGGCACGCGAACGTGCCTCCTATCACCTGCTCGGCCACCCTGACCAGGGGCTTCGCCGAGGCAGTCAGGTTGCGTTCAGGTTGGGCAGGCGGACCGGAAACTCATGCACCAGAGGCGCCAAAGCATTGGCAAAGACATCTGTGATGCCGGGAGCTCAGCGTGAAATCGTGCCGCTCATGACCACGGAGCACCTCCTCGACGACCGTTCCCGCGTTCCCCTCCGCACCATGGCGAACAAGGTGCCGGAAGTGACCGCATACTTCTGGATCATCAAGGTGCTCACCACCGGCATGGGCGAGACCGCCTCGGACCTGCTGGCCCACGTCCTCGGCCCGATACCCGCCGTCGGTCTCGGCGGCCTCGCCCTCGCCGCCTCCCTGGCCGTGCAGTTCGCCGTCCGCCGGTACATCGCCTGGGTCTACTGGACCGCCGTCGTCATGGTCAGCGTGTTCGGAACCATGGCGGCCGACGTCCTGCACGTCGGTCTCGGCGTGCCCTACACGCTGTCCACCCCGTTCTTCGTCATCGTGCTGACCGCGGTCTTCGCCCTCTGGTACGCCGTCGAGCGGACCCTGTCCATCCACGGCATCCGCACCCGCCGCCGTGAGATCTTCTACTGGGCTGCCGTCCTCGCCACGTTCGCCCTCGGCACCGCCGCCGGCGACCTGACCGCCACCGCCGGCCTCGGCTACCTCGGCTCGGCGGTCCTCTTCGCCGTCGCGATCTGCGTCCCCGCGATCGCCCACCGCGGCGGTGTCCTGAAGGCCGTACCCGCCTTCTGGACGGCCTACGTCATCACCCGTCCCCTCGGCGCCTCGCTCGCCGACTGGATGGCGGTCGGCCACGGCCGGGGCGGGCTCGCCCTGGGGCTGGCACCGGTGACCCTCGCCTGGACGGTCGCCATCGCCGGCTTCGTCGGCTACCTGGCCGTCTCCCGCCGGGACACCACCGGCCTCGAAGCGGCCTGAGAAGCACCGACGCCCCAGCCTCCTGGCGCCGATGTTCCGGCGACTCGCAGGACCGCATCGATACCATTGCGGGAACGGCGAGTTGGGGGAGTCCTGAGTGGAACCGTTGGTGGGAATGGTGCTCTCGGCTGTCGGCACGGTCGCGTCCGGCGCCCTGTCAGGGGCAGGCGGCGAGGCAGGCAGGCGAACCTCCGAGCGGCTCTACGACCTGCTCAGCAGGGGCCGCGCCGGGGACGCAGGGTCGGGCACCGGGGCCGACGGCGGCGATTCGGCCGCACCTTCCCTCCCGGTCACCGCGGACCAGCAGGCGGCCGCCGCTTCGCGCCTGCTGGAGTACGCGCGTACCTCGCCGGAGTTCTCCCGCGAGGTGACGGAATGGGTCCGGGAATCCGCCTGGCTGGCGCCGCGCAGCGTGCCCGCCGTGGCCTCCGGCGCCTCCCGGCCGCAGATGCTCCCACCGGGCACGGCGGCCTTCACCGACCGCGAGGACGTGCTCGCGTGGATCACGGAGCTGCTGGACGGCGGGGACCGCGCACCGGGCGCGCCTGTGATCGCCGTCCTCACCGGGCCGGGCGGCATCGGCAAGACCGCCACCGCCGTGCGGAGCGCGATCGAACTGCTCGATCGGTTTCCCGACGGTGCCCTGTTCGCCGATCTGGAGGGCGCGTCGGCCACCACCGCCCTCCCGCCCTCCGACGTGCTCGCGCGATTCCTGGAGCGGCTCGGCGTGCCGTCCGCCATGGTGCCGGGGGACGAGGCGCGGCAGCGGGACCTGTACCGCGACTGCACGGCCGACCGGCGCCTGATCGTCGTACTGGACAACGCCCATGACGACGCGCAGGTGATCCCCCTGCTGCCGGCCTCGCCGGAGTCGCTGGTGCTGGTGACGAGCAGGCATCGGCTCGGGCGTCTGGTCGCCGGTCACGGAGCTCGGCCGTGCGCGCTCGGGCCGCTGTCGACGGAGGATTCCGTCACCCTGATCAGGCGAGTCGCCGGCAGTGACCGGCCGCCCGCGTCGGACGCCGTCGTCCGGGCCGTCGCGGAGGGCACCGGTGGCATTCCCCTCGCCGTGTGCACCACAGGGGCGGGCCTGGCCTTACGGGAGCACCTGACCTGGGAGCGTGTCGCACAGCAGCTGTCCGGGCGGAACCACGGCGGCGGGGACCGGGAAGGCACCGACACGGACGAACCGACCCCCGGCGCCCCGGGCGACCCCGTCCGTCTCGTCCATGACGTCGCGTACCGCGAACTGACCCCCGAGAGCGCCGCGTTGTACCGGGCGATCGCGGTGTGGCCCTGGCCGACCGTGACCGTCCCGATCGCGGCCCACGCCGCGGGGATCGGCGCCGACGAGGCCCGGACGCTGCTGGAGCAGCTGGCCGGGGCGCACCTGCTGGAGGAGGTCGCGGAGGAGCGCTACCGGTTCCACGACGTGACCCGGGCCCACGCCCGCGGACTCGCGGCCGCCGAGGACGGACACGGCCGCATGGCGGCCGCGGTCCGCCGGGTGGCGGTCGCGCAGCTGCGCTTCGCGGCGGGTGCGGACTTCAGGGTGATGCCGCTGCGATGGCGGCTCGGCCCCGCATACCGGGGACTCGCCCTTCCGGAACACCGCGACCCGGCGGACGGCAGGCGCGCACTGGCGGAACTGCGGAGTGAACGGGAGAACCTCGCGGCCGTCGTCCGGGCCGCCGCGCACCACGAACTCCACGACCTCGTCTGGCAGTTGTGCGAGGCCATGTGGGGCCTGCACCTGATGCTCGGCTTCCACGCGCAGTGGATCGACACGCACCTGCTCGGCGTCGAGGCCGCCCGCCGCAGCGTCGAGTCGGAATTCGGCGACCCGCGTGCCGTGGGCCGGATGTGGACCCAACTCGCCTTCGGTTACATGGGAGAGGGGCGGGCGGACGATGCCGCCGCCGCCCTGGCGAACGCCCGGGCCGCGGACCGGGCCTGCGGGCACCACCGGGGCGAGGCCACCGCCGTCGAGGTCCTCGGGCTGCTCCATCTCAAACGGTGGGAGTTCCCCGCGGCCCAGCGGTGCTTCGAGGAGGCGCAGGAGATCCTGCGCCGCATCGGCCCGGGTGAGGACGGCCGGGAGGACCTGCCGCGTGCCACGGCCCTGCTGGAACACCACATCGGCCGTGCCCTGACCAAGCAGCGGCGCTTCGACGAGGCCGTCGTCCGGCTGAACGACGCCCTCGCGCGGTTCCGCCGCCTGCCGGACGGCGGCGACCCCTACAACGCCGCGCGCGTGTACATGAGTCTGGGCGACGCCCACCTGGACGCGGGAGACGCCGAGCAGGCGCGTGTGTGCCTGGACGAGGCCGTCAAGGCCATGACCGAGGCCGGTGCCGGGCTGCAACTCGCCGACGCCCTCGACGTGCGGTCCCAGTGCCATCGCCGCCTGGGCCACGGGGCGGAAGAGATCGCGGACCTCAGGGCCGCCGTCGCGTGCTACGAGGAGCACGGCGACCGGCTCGGCCTGGACAGGGTGCGGTCGCGGCTGGCCGACGCGGAGACCCGGGGCGCCGGCTCATGAGCCGGCCGCAGCCGCTGTCGCGACGGTGACCAGGTGTGTCGCGGAACCGGTGCGTACCGTGATCCCGGGCATGGCCCGGGCCAGGCCGCGGCCGCTCGCGAGCCACGCGTAGAGCGCCGAGGCGTAGACGGCGGGGTCGCACAGGTCGGGGCGACCGTCGAGGGCGGCGGCCGCGGACAGCCGCAGGAGATCGCCCTCGCGGGTCCGTACGACACACCGGTCCGGCCCGTCGACATAGGCGGCCAGTCCGCAGTACGGGTAACGGCCGAGCGCCTCCGCCGTCCAGGCGGCGGGAGGGCCCAGCCGCGGGTCGTCGGCGGGGGCGCGCCGCACCACGATGTCGGCGATGCGCAGCCGGCCGCGGTCCCGGGTCTCCTCGTCCACCAGCGTGTGCGCGAACTCGGCCGCCACGGCTGCCTCTTCCGACGGGTCGGGCTCGCCGCCCACCGTGGCGTACCGGCTGAGGGTGACCTCCGGCGGATCGACACCGATGCCGCCGACGAGCACCCGCACCGGCGTGGTGCGGCGGGCGGGCCGGCAGGGCGGCAGCGGCAGCGGGTCGAGCAGCGCCGGATGCCCCGGCTCCGGCATCCCCATGAGGCCGTAGAACAGGCGACGCAGGAGAACGGCCGACTCCTCGGGGGCCGAACTGGTCTGCTCCGCCAGCTCCTTGTACCGGGTGGCGTCGTGGCCGGCGATCACCTGGTCGAGCTGGGCGCGGAGACCGCGCCGGCGGGACAGGCGGGGAGCGGTGCGGCCGAGCGCGGCCACCGGCGAGAGCGGGTCGAGGTCCTCTTCGGGGAATGCCCCGAGCAGGACGGGAGTGCCTATGGAGGCCGCGTAGTAGGTGACGCTGGAGTGGTCGCCGAGGACGCAGTCGGCGGCGATCAGGGCCTGTCGCCAGCCGTCCAGGGGAGGGACGGCGTCGAGACCGGCCTGCTGTGCGTTGCTGAGCCAGGCCCGGACCTGACCCGGGCCGTGGCCGAACCAGATGTTCGGATGCAGGATCGCGACCGTCCGGTACTCGTCGGCGGGCAGTTCCGCCGTCAGGCGGGACAGCAGCCAGGGCAGCAGATCGTCCGTCTCCGTGTCTCCGGCTCCGCCGAACAGCGAGCGCGGTGCCCAGGTCGAGCTGACGAGGATCAGCCGCTGACCGGGCCCCACGCCCAGGGCGCGCCGGAAGCGTGCGCGTTCGGGAAGGGCGGCGAGGATACGGTCGTAGCAGGGGTCCCCCGCGAGTACGGCGGTGGGCACCGCCTCCGGGCAGGCCGAGCGCAGCCGCTCTAGCTGTTCGGGGTGCGAGAGGACGGTGGCGGTCGCGAGCGGACGCCCGTCCTCCAGCAGCCATTCCGGCGAGAGGCCGAAGACCGGCGCCTGGGCCTGGTGTCCGGTGTCCGGTGTCCGGTGTCCGGTGTCCGGTGTAGCCAGCCTCTTATTGTATCCGACGCCATGTGACAGAACGGCCAACCTGCCCTGAAGCGAGGCCAGTTCACCGCCGTAGCTCGCGGCGATCACCAGGTCGAACTCCGTGTCCTTGGCCTGTTCCCAGGGCAGGACCGGCAGTTCCGCGGCGGCCAGCAACTCGGGCACTCCCGCCAGAAAGGGGGAGGACCCTGTGCAGGTGGCGAACAACTGCACCCGGATGTCGCTGTGGAACAGCGGGAGTACGTCCAGCAGACGCGTCGCCGACGTCACGTTGTGCACGACGAACAGGACACGTCGGCAGCCTGTCCGGGTGATCCACCGCTCCGCGTCCTCGCCCACCGGCACCCGCAGTCGGACAGCCCCACTCATCACAGCTGACATGGTACCGAGGGCCCCGACGAGCGGCCCGGACGCCTTGGCTCAGCTGCAAGTGAGGCGGCCGGCCGCTGCCTTGGCGGTGAGGATGCGGTGCACGGAGGTGGCGACCTTGGCGCGGAAGGCGGCGTCCTTCGCCATCTGGGCCTGTACTCCCTGCACCATCGCCGGCACGGTCGACGCCTTGACCGTCAGGACCATGTCGCCGCCGGCGCCGATGAACTGCACCGCCCGCTGCGCCGGAGTGTAGGCACGTACCGCGACCGCCTGGCCGAGGTCGTCGGAGATGACGACTCCCTTGAAGCCGAACTTGGTTCGCAGCAGCGAGTTGATGACGGTCGGCGAGAACGCCGCCAGGTGCTTCGAGTCGATCTTGGTGTACTTCGCCGACGAGATCATCACGAACGGCGCACCTGCCTTGATCCCGCTCTGGAACGGCTGGAGGCTCGCGCTGGAGGCGGTGGTCACCGAGTCGACGACGTTGGCGGTGGTGTCGGTGTTGCCGATCACCTGGCCCAGTCCGGGGAAGTGCTTGAAGGTGGTCATCACCCCGGCCGTGCGGAAGCCCGCGGCGAAGGCACCGGTGTGCGAGGTGACAACGGCGGGGGTGTGGCCGTACTCGCGGTAGAAGTGGCCGATCGGAGCGTTGCGGGTACCGAGGCTCGCGGGCACCACGTCGGCGACCGGGGCGAGATTGAGGTCCAGGCCCGCGGCCTTGAGCTGCCCCGCCCAGGTCTGGGCGCGGCTGCGCAGGGTCGCCGTGCTCCACGTGCCCTGGGTCAGGGCGTTGGGCATGACGGAGAAGCCGGGACCGCTGAGCACCTGGACCTGGCCGCCCTCCTGGTCGGTGGAGACCAGCAGTCCGACCTGTCGCCCGCCGACCTTGTCGGCCTGCGTGCGGATCCCGTCGACCACCTTCCTCGTCGCGGCGGTTCCGGCGGAACTGCGCCCGGTGAGCATGACGGACCCGACGTGGTAAGTGCGCAGCGTCTGCAGATCCGTGGTGCTCGGGTGGGTGGCGGCGACCCCGCCCATGAACAGCTGGCCGACGCGCTGCGCCTGGGTCATTCCCGCATAGACCGTGTCGGCGCAGCCGGCCGCGGGGGCGGCGGGCAGCCCGGGGGCGGTCCCGGCCGCGGCCGGGACGGTGCACACACCGGCGGCGAGCACGGTGGTGACGAGTCCAACAGTGGTGCGCCGGGCGGCGGAGCCGCCGCGCGCGCGCCGACGAACAGGTGTCCCCACGATGCGCTCCTGACTCATGAGGGTGCACGCCACGGAGACCACCGGGCCGACGGACAACATCGGACCGCATGGCCCGCGACCGGTTCATTCGCACAACACGTTACGCCGAACGGGTGCTGTCGGCACCCGGGCGGAGCCGTTGTCCCGGGCCGCGAGGGCGGCCCGGGACAACGGCTCCGGAGCGGGCGGGAGAAGGTCAGGGGATGAGCCGCCACTGGTCGATGTAGCCGACGTCGATCGCGGCATGGTCCTGGACGCGGAGCTTCCAGGTGCCGGTCAGGGGCTGTGCGGAGGCGTCGACGGTGAACGTCTGGTCGACGTTGTCGGCGGAGCCGCCACTGCGGTTCAGGAGCGAGTAGACCGTTCCGTCGGGGCCGACCAGGTCGACCGTCAGGTCACCCCGGTAGGTGTGGATGATCTTCACGTAGACCTGGGTGGTCGTCGAGGCGTTACCGGTGCGGTCGGTGACGGTGATCGGGGACTCCACCGCGGAACTGTTGTCGGGGATGTCGACGCGGGTGGCGTTGGCGTAGACGTAGGCCACCTCCCACGAGAAGCTCACGGTGCTGCTCGCGCCGGTGTCGTCGGTGACCGTGATGGTGACGTCGCTGGTGCCGAGGGTGGTCGGGGTGCCGGAGATCAGGCCCGTGTCGCTCATCGTCAGTCCGTCCGGCAGGCCGGTCGCCGTGTACGTCAGGCCCGCGCCGGAGTTGGTGGTGTACGCGTCCGTCTGGAGGGTCACCGCCTGCCCGATGCCGCTGATCTGGTCGGTGATCGGTGCCACGTTGACGCCCAGCGCGATCCGGTTGCCCACGTTGATCGCCGCCCACGCGTCGGCCACGGCGAGGTAGGAGGGGCTGTAGGCGCCGAACAGGTCGGCCGCCGCCTGGAGCGTGGCCGTACGCGCGCCGGCGTAGTTCGTGCTCGACGTCATGTAGGTGGTGAGTGCCCGGTACCAGACGCGCTGGGCGTTGTCGATCCCGATCCCGGCCACCGGCCGGCCGTCGTAGGTGGGGCTGTCGTAGGCGACCCCGTTCACGGTCTTCGCCCCGCTGCCCTCGGAGAGCAGGTAGAAGAAGTGGTTGGCCGGGCCCGAGGAGTAGTGGACGTCGAGGCCGCCCAGCGAGGAGCTCCAGTAGTCGCTGGACGCACCGTCCTTGGAGGGCTTGTCCATGTAGCGCAGCGGGGTGCCGTTCCCGTTGATGTCGATCTTCTCGCCGACCAGGTAGTCCGGGACGTCGGCCGGCAGGTTCTCGTAGAACTCGACGGCGGCGGCGAAGATGTCGGACGTGGCCTCGTTGAGACCGCCCGACTCGCCGGAGTAGGTGAGGCCCGCGGTGGCCGCGGTGACACCGTGGCTCATCTCGTGGGCGGCCACGTCGAGCGCGGTGAGCGGGTGGGTGTTGCCCGAACCGTCGCCGTACGTCATGCAGAAGCAGGCGTCCTGCCAGAAGGCGTTGACGTAGTTGTTGCCGTAGTGGGCGCGGCTGTACGCGGCGACGCCGTCGTTGCGTATGCCGTTGCGGCCGAAGACGTTCTTGTAGTAGTCCCAGGTGGCCGCCGCGCCGAAGGCGACGTCCACGCCCGCGGTCTGCCGGTTGGCCGCGGTGCCGTCACCCCAGACATCGTTGTCGTCGGTGAAGAGCGTGCCGGTGCCCGAGGTGCCCTGGTTCAGGTCGTAGGTGCGGTGTCCGGCGCGGTCGCCGTCGACGAGCTGGTACGTCGAGCCGGAGAGCGTGGTGCTGAGCGGCACGGTGCCGTTGAACTGGCCGGTGCCGGTGCCGGTTTCGACGCCCTGGTACCTGAAGATCTGTTTCCCGGAGTCCGCGTCGGTGATCACGTGGAGTTCGTTGGGGGTGCCGTCGTCCTGGAAGCCGCCGACCACGGACTCCCAGGCCAGGGCGGGCTTGCCGGAGGCGGCCCAGACGACCAGACGCGGGGCGCTGTTGATCGCGGGCTGCTCGGCGCCGGCCTTCGCGGCGGTGGTGAGCGCCTGGGCCTTCGCCGTCGCCGAGGAGATCTTCGCCTTGGTGGACGGGAGCGCGAGGGCCGCCTTCGTGGCCCGCGACACCGTGAGGCGGCCGCCGCTGTCGTGGACGATCAGGTCGCCGCCGAGGACGGGAAGGCCTGCGTAGGTGCGTTCGTAGCGGGTGTGCGTCGTACCGTCGGCGTCCTGGGCCACGTCCTTGACGAGCAGCTTCTCGCCGGCGCCGAGGCCGAGGGTCCTCGCGGTGTCAGGAGCGTCCGCCGCGGCGCTCTTGAGCAGCGCCGTACGCCTCGCCGGCGAGAGCGGGGCGGAGGCCGCGCCGGCGTCGGGGGTGGCCAGGATCTTGGCGGGGGCGTGAGCGTCGGATGCGGCCAAGGCGGTGCCGTGCTGGATTCCGGCCACGAGCATGGCACTTGCGGCGGCCAGCGCCAGGGTGACGCTGTGTCTGGTGCGATGCTGATGACGGTCCTGCCGGAACATGCGTTCTCCTTCTGTGGGGTGATCGGGCCTGGTGGGCCCGGGAGAGCGGGTCGGCCTGGTGAGGCCGTCCGGCGGCGCGCGGGTGGGTGGCACGGCGCGAGGAGGGGTCAGGTCCTCGCTGCCGTGCGGGGTGAAGACAGGGGTCGGACACGGGAGTTGTGTGGGACAACCTGTGAGTAGACGGTGAACTTTCGGAGAGCAGATTGACACCCGGAGGCCACGAATGTCATGACCGCATCAGAACAACGGCTTGAACTGGCGGTTGCGAGCGGCTGGTTCGAACGCCCGGACAGTGCTTTTCGGCCGCTGGTTCGGCGCGGCCGCGTGCTAGCGGAGTCGCGTGCCAGCGGAGCCATGTGCTGGTGGAGTCGCGTGCCAGCGGAGCCACGTGCGTGCGGGGCCCGTCGAGCCGGATCGCCCGCGGTGTGACGGCCTAGCTCTCGGCCTCCGTGTCATAGCGCTCGCGTGCCTCGTGGACCTGCTCGATGTGGGTCTCCGCCCAGTCCTTCACGCCTGCCAGGAGCAGGGACAGGCTGTCCCCGAGCGGGGTGAGTTCGTAGTCCACGCGGACGGGGACGGCCGGGGTGACCGTGCGGGCGAGGATGCCGTCTCGTTCCAGTGAGCGCAGGGTCTGGGTGAGCATCTTGGGGCTGACGCCGGCGATCTTGCGGGAGAGCTCGCTGTAGCGCATCGGGCCGGGGGACAGTGCGCAGACGACGAGGCTGACCCACTTGTCGCTGATCCGGTCGAGGAGCTGGTTGGTGGGGCAGGACCGGATGAACGCGTCGTACTCCACGCGCGCCTGCTCGCGCCGCTGGGCCGCCGTCGTCGTCGGCATCGCTCACCTCTGGGGGACCTAGGCACCTTCAGGTAACTACTTACCAGAAGATAGTAGCTCTTCCTAGGGTTGCAGACAGCTGAGGAGAGACCGAAGCGAGAGCGACTTACAGGGAGCAGGCCGTCATGCGTGCAGCAGTGGTGAACAGGTTCGGCGGGCCCGAGGCCGTGGAGGTGGTGGAGACCGAGCGGCCCGAGCCGGGCCCGCGCCAGGTGCGGATCAAGGTCGCGGCGGCCGCGCTGAACCCCGCGGACGCGGGCGTGCGGGCCGGGTTCTTCGGCGGCGCGGGCAAGCGGATCGGGCTCGGCTGGGACGTCGCCGGGACCGTGGACGCGGCCGGCGCCGCCACCGCCTGGGGCGTCGGCGACCAGGTGGTGGCGCTGGACCCCGGCATGGTGCGGCCGCTCGGCACCCACGCCGAGTACGTCGTGGTGGAGGCGGACGCGGTGGCCTCGGCACCGGCCACGGTGGACGCGGTGCATGCGGCGACGCTGCCGCTGAACGGACTCACCGCCGTACAGGCCCTGGACCTGCTGGAGTTGGCCGAGGGGCAGTCCCTCCTGGTCACCGGTGCGGCGGGCGCGGTCGGCGGCTTCGCCGTCCAACTGGCCACCCACCGAGGGGTGTCGGTGACCGCACTGGCCCGCGAGGCCGACGAGGAGCTCGTACGGACGCTGGGAGCAGCGCACTTCACGGCGGGCGGGGTCGAGGCCGGGAGCTTCGACGCGGTACTGGACGCGGCGGCTCTCGGCGCGGCGGCCCTGGAGTGGGTGCGTGACGGGGGCCGCTACGTCGGCGTCCGGCCCGGAGCCGAGCCGGCGCCGGTGCGCGGGATACGGACGACCGCCGTCGCCGTGACCGCCGACGGGGCACGCCTCGCCGAACTGGCGGGACTCGTGGACGAGGGCGTGCTGACGCTCCGGGTGGCCGAGACATTCCCCCTGGAGGAGGCAGCCAAGGCACACGCCCGCCTCGCGGAGGGCGGGGTGCGGGGGCGGCTGGTGCTCATCCCCTGAAGGCTCGTCGTTGCCGTCGCCTTGAGCGTCCCGCCCCCGTGGGAACGAGTACTTGCCCGGCCGCCGCGATGTACCGGCGGCCGGGTCTTCGGGATCCGCCGGGCGGTGTGGCCATGACCGGCCTTCCGGCGGAGGTCCGGCGTACCGTACGGTGCGGATGAAGGACCGCTCCGGCCGAGCCGGGGCGGGGCGGGGCGGGGCGGGGAAGGAAGCATGAGCGAGCAGTCCGGCGGTCACGGCACTCTTGCGGACATCGGGACGCCGACCGGCCAGATGGTGGTGGTCGAGGACCTGCGCCGCACTTACGGCAGCGGCGACACCGCCGTCCACGCCCTGCGAGGTGTTTCCTTCAGCGTGCCGCGCGGCGAACTCGTCGCCCTCAGAGGTCGTTCCGGCTCCGGCAAGACCACCGTGCTCAACCTGGTCGGCGGCCTCGACACTCCGGACGGCGGCCGGATCATCCTGGACGGTACCGACCTGGCCGGGCTCGGCGACGACGACCTGCTGGCGCTGCGCCGCGACCGCATCGGCTTCGTCTTCCAGTCCTTCGGCCTCATCCCGATCCTGACCGCCGCCGAGAACGTCGGGGTCCCGTTGCGCCTGCGGAAGGTCCCGGCCCGCGAGCGCGAAGCCCGCGTCGGCCTCCTGCTCTCCCTGGTCGGCCTCTCCGACCACGCCGACCAGCGTCCCGGCGAGCTGTCCGGCGGCCAGCAGCAGCGGGTCGCGATCGCCCGCGCGCTCGCCAACAACCCCGCTCTGATCATCGCCGACGAACCCACCGGCCAGCTCGACGCCGACACCGGTCTCACCGTGATGGACCTGCTGCGCGCCGTCGTCCGCAGCGAATCGGTCACCGCCCTCGTCGCCACCCACGACACGCAACTCCTCGCGCTGGCCGACCGCGTGCTCGAAGTCCGCGACGGCCGCATCGTCGAGGACATCTGACGGCACCGCCCGCCGACCGGCGCCGGGAGCCTGCGCCGGGCGGCCCTCGACCGCTACTGGTGCTCCCTACGGTGGGAGCGGTGCCGCCCGGCACGCGTATCACTCGTCGCAGGCGCCGCCACCCGACCGTTCGGGACGGCAAGGCCGCCCCCGTCCCGAACCGGAAGCCGCGGGCACCGGAGCACCGGCCCCGCGCGCCACGCTGATCGGCGTGCCGCCGGCCCGGCGGATCCCGACGCTCGCACGGACTTCCGCATTACCCTGGCGGCTGTCCGGCAGGGTCATCCGCACACTTCACCTCCTCGGGGGACCGCGTGGCAGTGCACGAACAGCCGACCGGGGCACCGGACTTGGACGAGCTGCGCCGACGGGCCGCCGCGGCCGCCGCCCCGCAACGCGAGGAGGGGCTGGTCGTCTGCGAGAACCTGGTGCGGATCTACCAGACCGAGGGCGTCGAAGTGCAGGCCCTCCAGGGCCTCGACCTGGCCGTCGCCCAGGGCGAGATGATCGCGGTGATCGGCGCCTCCGGCTCCGGCAAGTCCACCCTGCTGGGCATCCTCTCCGGCCAGGACGTGCCCACCGCGGGTGCCGCCGAGGTCGCCGGACACGACCTGCTGGCGATGAAGCGCCGCGAGCGGCTGGAATACCGGCGTACCACCGTGGGCTTCGTCTGGCAGCAGACCTCCCGCAACCTGCTGCCCTACCTCACGGCGGCCGAGAACGTCATGCTTCCGATGACGTACACCGGGCTCAAGCGCTCCCGGCGCCGGGCCCGGGCCGAGGAACTGCTCGACCTGCTGTCCGTCGGCCACTGCCGGGACCGCACCCCCGACACGCTCTCCGGCGGCGAGCAGCAGCGGGTCGCCGTCGCCGTCGCCAACGCCAACGAGCCCCGCGTGCTGTTCGCCGACGAACCCACCGGCGAACTCGACACCGCCACCAGCGACGAGGTCTTCGCCGCGCTGCGCCGGGCCAACGAGGACCTGGGCGTCACCGTGATCGTGGTCACCCACGACGCGCTGGTGTCCGAGCAGGTCCAGCGCACCGTGGGGATCCGCAACGGCCGGACCTCGACCGAGGTGCTGCGCCGGGTCGCCACCGGCGAGGACGGCGTCGAGGTGCTCACCGCCGAGGAGTACGCGGTACTGGACGCCAGCGGCCGGCTGCAGCTGCCGGGCGAGTTCACCGAGCGCCTGCACATGCGCAAGCGGGTGCGGCTGGCCCTGGAGAGCGACCACATCGGCGTATGGCCCGACGAGGCCGCACGGCGCGCGAAGTCCGATGCGGAGGATGCGGAGGATGCGGAGGATGCGAAGCCCACGGCGCACGGCGGCCGGAGCGGCTGACGCACCTCGCCCGCGCAGCCGTTCAGGTGAGGCGCAGTACGGCCCCCAGGCGGCGTCGGCGGGCAAGGGCGGTCTCGGTGGTCGCGGCGGCCAGGACCAGGGCGGTCACGCCGGCGACGAGGGCGAGCGTCAGTGAGTAGTCGGTCCGCAGCGCCGGCTGGGCGGGGCCGCCCGTGAACTGCCGCAGGTCCAGCGTCCCCGCCATGAGCCGCGGTTCGAGCAGCCCGAGCAGTGTGCCGCCCACCGCCGAGGCCACTGCCAGCGGCAGGAGTTGGAGGAAGTGCAGCGCGCCGGCCTCCTTGCCGCCGAGTCCGAGGGTGCGCAGGAACGAGGCGGTGCGGCTGCGCTCGTGGGAGGTGAGGGTCAGTTCCAAGGCGAGCGCGAGCAGGCCCGACAGCGCGGCGAGGAGTGAGGTGACGGTGTAGATCGTGCCGAGGCCGCGCGTCAGGCCGTCCGCGCGCAGGGTGTTCAGCGTCTCGGAGCGGACGCGGATCCTGGCCAGCGGCCCGAGCGCCTCGGCCGCCGCCGACCGCAGTGCCGTGGGCTCGGTGGCGGCGGGACCGTCGCCCCTGAGGAGCAGGACGGTGCTGCCCGAGGGCTGCTGGGGCAGCAGATGTTCGGCGTCGGCGGTGGTGATCAGCAGGGGCGTTCCGGCCGCGATCTGTGCCGTGACCGGCCCGAGGAGGGGGTCGCGCAGTTCCGTGGTGGTGAGGGTGCCGACCGGTTTGAGGGTCAGGTTCACCGGGGGCTGCCCCGGGGTCACCGCCGTGGTGGTGAAGCCTCCGGTGCGCTCGCGCGCCCGCAGGTCGGGGGAGAGGAAGGACGGCAGTGGGGTGCTCGCGCCGGCCCGGGTGCCCGGCGGGGCGGCCAGCCCGGACAGCAGGGCGTCGGCCAGCGGCGACTTCGGGGCGACGGCGGCCAGTTGGCGGGGATCCATGGTGATCACGGCGACCTGGGTGATCGCCGCGCCGTCGGCCTGTCCGGCCAGGTCGAGGGTGCGCAGATGCTGGAGGGCGGTCCGTATGCCAGCAGGTGTGGCCCCGGCTGCCGTGGTGCCGGCGGAGGCTTCGGTCCCGGCCACGGTCGCGCTCGCGTCGGCGCCGGTGGTCCAGGCCGCGCCGGTGGTCAGGCCGTCGTCGATCGTACGGTGCACAAGGCCGCCGAACACGGCCGTGCCCAGGGTCAGGACCAGGACGAACAGGGCCAGCCCGGTCGCCGGGGCGTCGTGGGCGGCCCGGGCCGCTCCGATGAAGCCCACCGCTCCCCGGCCGCGCCGGGTCTGCCGCAGCACCAGGCGCAGCACAAACGGGTAGATCCGGAGCAGAATCAGTACGACGGCCAGCGCCACCAGTACCGGCACCGCACCCAGAATTCCGTCGGGGCCCTGCGAGCGCAGCGCGACCACGCCGGCCGCCGCCACGAGCAGCACCGTCAGCTCCAGGACCACGCGTCGGCCGACCACGGTCTTCCGGCGCGAGCGGCGGAACCGGCCGGGTCTGCGCGGCTCGCGGACCGCGAGCCAGGTCATGAGCGGTACCGTCAGAGCCACCACCGCGGTGGCGAGGGCGGCGGGCACCGGTTGCGGCGATCCGGAGGTGCCGGTCGGAGCGAGGGCCTGTCCGGCCGCCCAGCCGAGCAGCGCGGCGATGAGCACCACCGGCCAGGCCACGGCGCAGCGCAGCAGCACGAGCCGCGCGGTGGACGCGCCCCGCGCCCGCTGCAACCGCAGGTGCGGCTGCCGTCGGCGCAGCAGCAGCCGTACCGCGACGGCCACGGTGGCCAGCGCGACCGCGGCCAGCGAGTCGACGGCGAACGTCGCCAGCGACCTGGCCTGTCGGTCCTGAGCGGTGAACGCGGCGAGCAGCGGCGTCAGATAGTCGGTCAGCAGTACGGGCCCGGTGGTCTGGCCGCCGACCTGGCAGCCGATGTCGCCGGTGATCGGGTCGACCCCCTGGCACAGGGCGGCGCTCAGGTCCGCGCTGTACTGGGACAGCGGCCCGGTCAGTGCGCGGGCCTGGTCGAGCGCCGCCCCGGACAGGTCGGCGCGCAACTGCCAGGTCACCCGCGGGCCGCCCACCCCCGCGCCGGCCAGCAGGCCGGCGGCGTCGAGGCCGACGAGGCCGCGGACGGCGAGCACCGTGCCGGCGGAGCGTTCCGCCGGGTAGCGCGACGGCTGGTCCAGCGTCTCCCGGCCGCTCCAGAAGTCGTCGGTCGCGGCCGTGGTGCGGTAGACCCCGCTCACCAGCAGCCCCGCGTGGGGCGGTGCGTTCTGTACCCCGGGCGTCTTGGCGAACTCAAGGGTCAGTCGGCTGCCGGCCCGGACGCCCAGCGCCTGCGCGGTGGCCTGCGACAGACCGATCTGGGGCGCGGTGCCCAGCGGCGTGTGGTCGGCAGGCGCGTGGCCGCTGACGTAGTGCAGATGGGCCCGCGCGGACGGCAGATAGCTGACCGTCAGCTTGGTGCCGGCGTTCGCCGGGCCCGGCGGCTGCGGTGAGATCAGCGACGCCTGGTTGTAGTCGTAGCTGCCGCCGCCGACGGAGGCCAGGTGCCGTGCGGCGGAGCCGCCGAACCGGTCGGTGAGGGTGCGGCCGGCGCCGAGCAGGGTGGCCATGTCCACGGCGGGCGGCTGGGTGTCGAAGACCTCCGGTGTGGTACTCAGGCTGATCAGGGGCGCCTGGGCCTGCGCGGCGTCGACACGCTGCCGCAGCGCCCGGTCCTCCTGGCGGCCGGCGAAGGCGGGGGCCCAGGCGCACAGCGCCGTCAGCACCAGGACCAGTACCGCCAGGCAGGCCAGCAGCGGCAGGTCGCCGCGGGTCTCCTTGCGTATCAGGCGCCGCGTCACTGCCGCGCCCGTGCCCACGGGGCGCGTCACCGTCCGCCCTGTCCGGTCGTGTCCGGCCACCCGGCTCAACGGTCTTCCCCCGCTCGCAGTACACGTACCAGGTCCACCCGGGCCAGCAGCCGGGCCAGCGCCAGTACGACCGCGCTGATGGCCAGAGCGGTCGCCACCGCGGTCAGCGCCACGGTGCCCCAGGGTATGACCTGCGGCAGCGGGGGATAGGGGGCCTGTCCGCTGTCGTCCACGGTGACCAGCGGCAGCACCGCCGCTGCCAGGGCCGTGCCCATCAGCGCCCCCGGGACCACCGCGAACAGCGCCAGACTCAGTTGCTCCGCGCCCAGCAGCGCGGACAGGCTCTTGGCACGGACGCCGATCGCCCGCAGCAGGGCGAACTCCTTGCGGCGCTGCCGGGTGGAGACCACCGCGTGCACGGTGAAGGCGACGACCGCGAAACCGGGGGCCAGATACCGGACCAGTTCCAGCACCCGGCGCAGTCCGCTGCGGAACGGGTCGGCCTGCAGGGACGCGGCGGTGCGCGCCGTGGTGGTGACGCGGCCCAGCGCAGGCTGCGCCTCGGCGGCAGCGGCCGTGCGCGCGCTGTCGGTGCTGCCGATCCACCAGAACGCGGGATCCCTCTGGTCGGCACCGGCCAGCGTCAGCGCGGTGGCGAGTCGGCGCTGGTCGGCGATCAGCTGCCCCTGTCCGCGGCCCAGTCCGGACAGCGAGTCGACTCGGTCCACGATCTTGGCGGTGACCCGGCGGCCGCCCAGATCCAGTGTGGTGGTGCTGCCCACGCTCAGGTGTGCGTCGCGCAGCGTCGAGGCGTCGGCGCGCACCGGAAGCGGCGCCGGGTTGCCGGCCGGGCCCGCCACGAGTCGCACCTGGCTGCCGGGCTGGGTGTCGTAGTCGCTGTCGGCCAGGCCGCCGAAGGCGTCGCTGATGGCCCGGGAGGGCCGACTGCCGGTGCTGACGGTGGTCCGGAGCACCTCGGAGCCGCCGGGAACGATCGAGCACACCCCGGGGGTACCGGGATCGTAGCGGCCGGCCGGCTTTCCTCTGCAGGCCCCCGCGGTGGAGTCGGCGGCGTGGTCCGAGCCGTCGGCCCAGACCTGCCCACCCGGCAGCCCGGCGACCCAGGTGTCCGCGGTGCCGCGCGCGCCCAACCGGATCAGTTCCAGGTCCAGCCGCGCGGGACGCATGTTCGGCTGCGGCAGGACCTTCACGGCGGTCACCGTCACTGGATACGTCCGCGGGTGGCCGCCGCTCAGCGCCACGTCGAGCGGGACGACGACGGTGTGCCGGGCTCCGTCGGCGGCTGGGAGGTGGGCCGCCACGGCGCTGACGACGCCGGACGCGTCCTGCACGGTCAGTTCCAGGCTCGGCGCCGCACGGCTGCCGTCGCTGTGCACCCGCTCGTCCAGCAGCAGCGCGGTCGGACGCCCGGGGAGCGGTATCCCGAAGACGGCCGGTGCCGCGGTGCGGGGAGCGGGCCCGCCGATCGTGCCGACCAGGTTCTCGGTGGCGCCGCCTGGCAGGTTCACCGTCGACTGCGTCACCGGTGTCACCGCGGTCACCGCCGGCAGCGCGCGATAGGCGGCACCCAGTACGGAGGAGGGGTAACCGCCGTCTGCGGACGGGGAGATCCGCACGTCCGCGCCGACGGTGAACGCGGCCTGCTCGGACGCCAGACCGCCCAGGCAGGCCAGCGCGGTGGTGGCGAAGGCGCTCACCGACACGGCCAGGCACATCAGCACCACCGGTCCGGCGTTGCGCGCGGCCCGCCGGCTCAACTGCCAGCCGGCCAGCGCGGGGACCAGGCCCCGGCTGCGACGGCCGAACCGGTCCAGCAGCAGGGAGGTCAGCGGCAGCAGCCGCAGCAGCAGGAGAGCGGCGGCACCTGCCACCAGGGCCGGCGCCAGGACCAGTACCGGGTCCGCGGACGCGCTGCCGGTACCCACGTCGGAGATCAGCGAGTGATGCCGCCGCAGCTCCAGATACCCCAGGGCCGCGACGGCCAGCAGCGCCAGGTCGGCGCCCAGCCGCTGCGCGGCGGCGGCCCGTGCGCCGCGCCCCGGCCGGGACCGGGCCGACGGCAGCACGGGCAGCAGCACCGCCGCGGCGTGCACCAGCAGGGTCAGCCCCACCGCCGCCCACGCGTCGGTGCCCTGGCTGCCCGGGCCCAGCAGCCCGGCAAGGAAGGGCGCGACGGCGGCGGCCGGGACGCCGGTGAGTGCCCACTCGGCCGCCGCACCGCGCAGCAACCGCACGGTGCCGGCGCCTCTGGCCTGTTGGAGGGCCAGCTCACCGCGTCGGCGCTCGGTCAGCTGGCGGGCGGTCAGCACCAGGGTGGCCAGAGCGAGGACCGCCAGCAGCACGCTCGGCAGGTACAGCGAGGAGCGGGCCGCCGCCATCGGCACCGTCAGGTCGTCGATCGCGCCCGGCAGACCGGAGACCACCGTCAGGTCGTCCAGGGACGGCTGCCGCCCGCGGAACACCGACACACGGCTCTGGCTGCCGGAGAAGGCACCCAGCCGGTCGTGCAGCCCGGCGAGGCTGCCCGCGTCGAGACGGGAGAAGTCGGGCTGCACACTCCAGTGGACCGTGAGATGCCCGTTCAGGGCGGCGCTGTCGTTGAGAGCCGACGCCGAGACCACCAGCAGGTCCTGGTCGGCGGTCTCCCCCTGGGTCAGGTCGCCGGCCATCGCGGGCCAGAACCCGACGGCACCGGTCGCCCGGAAGACGCCGGTGATCCGCAGGGTCATGGCGCGCGCGAAGGCGTCCTGCACCTGGAGGCTGGAACCGGGTCCGACGCCCAGGCGCTTGGCCAGCGCGTCGGGCACCGCCGCGTCGACCGGGGCGGTGGACCCGGTGGCGACCCGGACATCGGGCAGCGAGGTGAACGCGCCGGCCGGGGCGTGGGCCGTGCCGGCGGGCCACCGTCCGGCGGTCAACCGCCCGAATCCGCCCCCGTCCTGCACCGCGACCGGGTGCAGCCCGCTGCCCCCGGGACCGCGCGGCGGGCCCGCGACCCCGTCGATCCCCGTCACCGACACCGGCGACGTGCCCAGCAGCCCCACATAGGTCCGCTGCGGCACCCCGGCGAACGCCCGGTCGGCGGCGGCCCGCACAGCTCGATCGGCGGCGGCCATTCCCCCGGCCCGGAAGGACGCGTTGACGTTCACCTGCGCGTCGAGGTCGGCAGCCAGCCGCCGTACGGCCCCGGCCTGCACCGAACTCCCTGCCAGCGCCGCGAGCGCGGCCAGCGCCGTCGCACACAGCAGGACGGTCACCGCGACAGCGGCCGGCACCAACCCGTGCTGGGCGGCCTGCCGGGCAACGGCGGGAAGCCGCCGGGCCGGGTGCGGAGCACCCGGGCGTCGCCGCGGCGAAGACCTGAAGGCCGTGGCGACCACATGAACCCCCGCGAGATCGAACATGTGACGGTGACGGCGCGCCACAGTCCTACCAGGCGTCCCCCAACCAGGCAATCATCGCTGATCTCTTCCCGGTCACCACGAGTCGCACAACCGGTCAGTCGTCCTCGATCGGCTGCCTGTTCCTCAGCAGCGCGGGTACGGGGCCGCCGGTGGTGGTGAAGCGGCTGCGGTAGTGGGTCGGGGTGGTGCCCAGGTGGCGGGCGAAGGCCCGGCGGAGGGTCTCGTCGGTGCCCAGGCCGCTGTGCCGGGCGGCCGAGGTGACGCTGTGGCCCGCCAGGAGCAGTTGCTGCGCGCGGTCCAGGCGGACCCGCTCGACCCAGCGTGCCGGTGTGGTGCCCAGCTCGGCGGTGAACAGCCGCGTCAGATGCCGGGGGCTGACGGCGGCGGACGCGGCCATGGCGGGCAGGCTGTGCTCGGCGGTCGGATCCGCGAGTACGGACGCGATCAGGGTACGGAGCAGGTCGCTGCGGGCCGGTGGTGTGGTGATGGCCGTGGAGAACTGCGACTGGCCGCCCGGGCGTTGCAGGAACACCACCAGCTCGCGCGCGATGTCCCGCGCCACGTCCGCGCCGTGGTCGTCCTCCACCAGGGCGAGGGTGAGGTCGATGCCCGCGCTGATGCCCGCCGAGGTGACGTACCGTCCGTCGCGGATGTGGATGGCGTCCGGCTCGACCCGAACCCGCGGGAACCGGCGCGCGAACGTGGCCGCGTGCCGCCAGTGGGTCGTCGCGCGCCGCCCGTCGAGCAGCCCCAGCTCGCCCAGCACGAACGCACCCGTGCACACCGAGGCGACCCTCCGCGCCCGCTCGGCGAGGTCGCGGGCCGTGGCGAGCAGCTCCGCCTCGATCGGCCGCTCGGCGAGCCGGTCGCCGCCGGCCACCAGGACCGTGTCGAGCGGGCCGGCGTCGGCCGCCCGGACCGTGCCGGTCAGCGCCGGCCCGGCGGAGGTGGTGACCGTGCCGCCCGCCGGGGAGACCAGCACCAGCTCGTAGGGGTCGGCGAGCCGGCCCGCCTGGTGCAGCACCTCCGACGGCCCGCTCACGTCGAGCATGGTCACCCCGTCGAAGACCACAAAGCCCACTCGATGCGTCATGTCCGAATCCGTGGTTTTCCTGGCAGTAGAGACATGGCCCAGCCTACGTCCCCCGGAGAACCCTGGAGGCACATCACCTATCCGGCATGGAGGCTGAGGAACGATGAGCGAAGAGATCGCAGGCGTACGGATCCCGGACACCGCCCTGGTGCGGGAGGCCACCGAGATGGTCCGTGACGTCGCCACCCCGCTGGTGTTCGACCACTCCCGGCGGGTCTTCCTGTGGGGCTCGCTGCGCGGCCGGGCCCTGGGCCTGGCCTTCGACCCCGAGCTGCTGTACGTCGGCGCGATGTTCCACGACCTGGGGCTCACCAAGAGCCTGCGCCGCACCGACCAGCGCTTCGAGATCGACGGCGCCGACGAGGCCCGCGCCTTCCTGCACGCCCACGGCATCACCGGCGAGCCCGCCGACCGGGTCTGGACGGGCATCGCCCTGCACACCACCCCGGAGATCCCGCTGCACATGGCACCCGAGATCGCCCTGGTCACCCGCGGGGTCGAGCTGGACGTGCTGGGCATCGGCTACCACGATGTCACCGACGAGCAGCGCGCGGCGGTCGTCGCGGCGCACCCGCGACCGGACTTCAAGAACCAGATCCTCGCCGCCTTCACCGAGGGCATCCAGGACCGCCCCGACACCACCTTCGGCAACGTCAAGGCCGACGTGCTCGCCCACTACGTCCCGGGTTTCCGGCGTGGCGACTTCGTCGAGGTCATCAAGAGCTCCGCCTGGCCCGAGTGACCCGCCAGGCAGCGGGGATCAGTCCGGCGGTGGCTTGAGGAGCCCCTCCACGATGTCGTGGAGGGGACCCAGGAGGTCCTCGGGCGTCGCGTCGGCCAGCGGCCGCAGGCCCACGGCGGAGCGTACGACGGCGACCCCGACGCCGAGGGCGACCAGGAGCTCCGCCCGCAGCTCGGCGTCGGGCGCCGACGAGGCACCCGACGCTTCGAGCACCTGCCGGCCGAACTCCGCCAGGGCCTGCCGGCGCAGCTCCGCCACCTGTTCGTCACCCGAGTCGCGCAGCAGCATCAGCACCGGATGCTCGCCGAACTCCGCCCACGCCCCGGCCGCCAGCTGCCGGCTGAGCGCCTCGGCGAGCGCGGCACGGTCGCGCGGGAACTCCCCTTCGCGGCCCAGGAACCGGGGCGTCGACGCCAGCGCCGCCTTGAAGAGGCCCTCCTTGGAGCCGAAGTACCGCTTGATGAGCGCCAGGTTGACCCCCGCGTCCGCGGCCACGTCCCGCAGCGTCGTGCGGTCGTAGCCCAGCTGCGTGAACCGGGCGCGGGCGGCCAGGAGCAGGGCCTGGCGGGTCGCCGTGGCGTCCCGGCGCCGGGGCCCGTCGGCGGCCTGACCGGTCACGTCGTCCGACGACACAGCGGCTCCTCTCGTCGACGCCGGCACGGCCTCTTCGCGGAACGAGGCTGCGCCACCAAGTAATCATGCGTTGACATGGTCCCGCAGCGCGGGCTACGTTGCCAAGTAATCACTTGATGACTAACCGCCTGATGACCGACGGGGCCGCGTGGAAGGAACAGAGACGGTGCCTCAGCAAGCCCTTCTCGTCATGGATGTCCAGCAGGTCGTCGTCGACCGTTTTCCCGACGGCGAGTACCTGCCCCGCCTGAGCAAGGCGATCGACGCCGCCCGGGCCGCCGGCGTTCCGGTGATCTACGTGGTCGTCGGCTTCCGCCCGGGCTACCCGGAGGTCAGCGCCCGTAACAAGATGTTCCGCGGTCTGGTGGGCGCCGCGGTGCGGCCGGCCGGGGACGACCGGGCCACGCAGGTCCACCCGGACGTGGCTCCCGCGCCCGGCGAGCCGGTCGTCACCAAGCGGCGCGTCAGCGCCTTCGCCGGCAGCGACCTCGACATGGTGCTGCGGGCCGGCGGGATCGATCACCTCGTTCTCACCGGCATCGCCACCAGCGGTGTCGTGCTGTCCACCCTGCGCCAGGCCGCCGACCTCGACTTCGAGCTCACTGTCCTGTCCGACGGCTGCCTCGACTCCGACCCGGAGGTGCACCGGGTGCTCACGGAGAAGGTGTTCCCCATGCAGGCGGAGGTCGCTACCGTCGACGCGTGGGCGGCAGCACTCTGACCGCGCGCTGACCGCACTCGGACCGCACCCCGGCCCCGGCCGTCAGGCGAGCGTCACCTCCACCGGCAGCTTCTTGATGCCGTTCACGAAGTTCGAGCGCACGCGCGGCACCTCGCCGACCAGACGGATGTCGGCGAGCCGGGGGATCAGCTCCTCGAACATGATGCGGATCTCGGTGCGCGCGAGCAGGTTGCCCAGGCACAGGTGCGGGCTGCCCTTGCCGAAGGTGACGTGGTCGTTCTTGGAGCGCGTGACGTCGAAGTCGTACGGGTTCCCGAAGACCTCCTCGTCACGGTTGCCCGAGGCGTACCACATGACGACCTTGTCGCCCTCCTTGATCCGCTTGCCGCCCAGCTCGACGTCACGGGTCGCGGTACGTCGGAAGTGGTAGACGGGGGACGCCCAGCGGAGGAACTCCTCCACCGCCGTCGGGATCAGCGAGGGGTCGTCCCTGAGACGGGCCAGCTGCTCGGGGTGCTGGAGGAGGGCCAGCATGGAGTGGGTGATGGTGTGCCGGGTGGTCTCGTTGCCGGCCACCACCAGGAGCAGGAAGTAGTTGTCGAAGTCCTGGGCGGAGAGCGGGACTCCGTCGCGCGGGGTGGTGTTGACCAGCTTGGAGATCAGGTCGCTCCCCTCGCCGCCGCGCCGCTGCCGGGCCAGCTCCCGCCCGTACTCGAAGACTTCGAGCGAGGCGGGGGAGCGGAACGGCAGGTCGCGGTACTTCTCGCTCTCCGCGCTGTGCAGCAGGACGTCCGCGTAGTCGGGGTCGGTGTTGCCGATGATGCGGTTGCCCCAGTCGATCAGCTGCTGGTTGTCCTCCGGCGGGACGTCCAGGAGCCGGGCCAGGACGTTGATGGGGAAGTCCGCGGAGACCTCCTTCACGAAGTCGAAGGTCCCCTTGGCGAGCGCCGCGTCCAGCGTCTTCGCCGTCAGCCCGCGCAGGAAGTCCGTGTAGCTGTTGATGACCCCTGCCCCGAACTGCCGCTGGATCACGCTGCGCAGGGCGCGGTGGCGGACGCCGTCCATCTCCAGGACCGAGGCGCGTTTGCGGATCTGGTCCTCGTCCAGCTCCTCCAGGTTCACGAACTTCGTGGAGGTGAACGTCTCGGCGTCCCGGTCGACGCTCGCGATGTCGGCGTGCCGGGTCACCGCCCAGAAACCGGAGTTGGGCGCCTCCTCCGGCTGCCAATGGACCGGGTCCTGGTGGCGCAGGGTGTGGAACATCCGCCAGGGTGTGACCCCGTCGGTGAAGTTGTCGAGGTTCGCGAGGTCGACATCGGCGAGGCGCATGGCCTCGACGCCGGTGGCTGTGGTCATCGTCGGTCCTTCACAGGTGGTAGGCGTACTCGGTGAACTCCCAGTCGGTGACATGCCGTTGGAAGCGTTCGACCTCGTTGCGCTTGTAGGTGAGGTAGGAGTCGGTGAAGTCCTTGCCGAGCAGTTCGGCGAGCGAGGTGTCCGCCTCCAGTGCGTCCAGCGCGGCGGACAGGTCCATCGGCAGCACGGCCGCCTTCGCGGTGTCGTAGCCGTAGCCCTCCAGCGGAGCGGGCGGCTCCTCGCCGGCCAGGACACCGAGGAGCGCGGCGGCCGTGGTCGCGGCGATCGCCAGATAGGGGTTGGCGCTCGCGTCCCCGAGCCGCAGTTCGAGCCGGGCACCGGCGCCGCGCTCGGGCGGCACGCGGACCATCGCGCTGCGGTTGTCCAGGCCCCAGTCGATCAGCCAGGGGGCGAGGGTGTCCGGTCCGAAGCGCTTGTACGAGTTGACCGTCGGGTTCAGCAGCGCGGCGAGGGCAGGTGCGTGCGCGAGGACGCCGGCGATCGCGTACCGGGCGGTGGCCGAGAGGCCGTACGCGCCGGAGGGGTCGTCGAAGGTGTTGCGTGCCTCCTCGCCCTCGCCCTCGCAGGACAGGTGAAGGTGGAAGCCGGAGCCGCCCGCGTCGTTGAAGGGCTTCGCCATGAAGGTGGCCAGCCGGCCCTCGCGCCGGGCCAGCTCCTTCACCGCGGCCTTGAAACGGAACGCCCGGTCGGCCGCGGACAGGGCCTCCGAGTGCAGCAGGTTGATCTCGAACTGCCCGCCGTCGAACTCGTGGTTCCCGCTCAGCACCCCGATGCGCAGGTCGCGCACCTGCCGCAGGGTGCGCAGCAGATGGTTGTCGGGGTCGGCGCGCAGACCGGCGGTGTAGACGACCCCGGGATTGGCCGCGTAGCGACGCCATCCGCCCGCCGGATCCGGCTCGCACAGGAAGTACTCCAGTTCGGGTCCGACGACCGGGCTCAGCCCGTGCTCACGGCACCGCTCCAGGACCGACCGCAGCAGGTCGCGTGGTGACTCGGGGGCGGGCGCCCCGGTGGCCGGATCGGTGACATCGGCCAGGCAGGCCGCCACGCCCGGCTCCCAGGGCAGCGCGACCAGGGTGGCGAGGTCCGGCCGTACGCAGACGTCCGGCAGCCCGGCGTCCAGACCGCCGCTGACCGGGACCACGTCCCCCTGCGGACTCGTGTGGTACACGGCCCGGCAGAAGGCCAGCCCGTGCTCCAGCGTCCGCGGCAGCTCCTCCACGAGCACGTCACGCGCCCGGTCCGTGCCGATGAGGTCGGGATATGTCACCCGGACGACATCGATGCCGTCGGCGGCGAGCCGGTCCAGGTGCCGGCGGATTTCTGCATGGTCTTGATCGCTCACCGTTGTCTCCTCGGGCGGACGGACGTCGGGACACCACCTGAGGGATCCGGGGAGCCGGTGATCCGGGAGGTGGGTGGCGTGAGAGGTGAGGGCCGGGGCGCGATGACGCGGACAGCTCTCCGGCCTGCTGTTTGAAGCCAAACGGTAGGCAGGGGTGCACCTTGCCGCAAGAGGGTGGTGCAAAGAATTTATCCATACGGATAGGTATTGACCAGGGGGTGGCGGCTGGCTACCTTGTTTGAAGCCAAACGAGTCCGGGGTGCGGTCCGCCGCAACCCGTTGGCAGGGCCCGGCCGGCAGGACCGGCCGGGCCCACTTCCTCCCCCTCTCCCTTCGCTCCCGCTCCCTCAGGAGGACCGGCCATGAAGGTCGTCGTCGACATGAACAAGTGCCAGGACCACGGCCAGTGCGTCTTCGCGGCCCCCGACGTCTTCTCCCTGGACGACGCCGGCCACCTCGCCTATGTCTCCGACCCGGACGACGCGCTGCGCGACGAGGTCGAGGAAGCGGCCGACGTCTGCCCGCTCCAGGCCATCCGGATCGAGGCCTGACCATGAACGCGCGCATCGTCGTGGCCGGCGCCTCCATGGCCGGCCTGCGCGCCGCCGAGCAACTGCGCGCGGCCGGCTGGAGCGGCGCGATCACCCTCGTCGGCGACGAACCGCACCTGCCCTACAACCGGCCGCCCCTGTCCAAGGAGGTCCTGGCAGGCAAGGCCCCCTTCGAGTCCCTCGCCTTCCGGCCGCGCGCCAGCGTGTCCGACGTGGAGTGGCGGCTGGGCAGGACGGTGGTCGCCGCGGGACTGGACGAGCGGACGGTTCGGCTCGACGACGGCACCGAGCTGTCGTACGACGGACTGGTCGTCGCCACCGGGATGCGCCCCCGGCGCCTGAACTGCCCAGGACCCAAGGCCGGTCGCCACACGGTCCGCACGCTCGACGACGCCCAGGGGCTGCGCGAGGCGTTGACCCGGCCCGGCGCCCGGGTCGTCGTGGTCGGCGCCGGGTTCATCGGCTGCGAGGTCGCCGCGACCGCGGTGGGTCTCGGCGTCGCCGAGGTGACCGTCGTCGACCCGCTGCCGCTGCCGATGGCCGGGCCGCTCGGAGAGCTGCTGGGCCGCGCCCTGCTCAAGCGGCACGAGGAACGCGGGGTGCGCTTCGCGCTGGGGGCCGGTGTCGCCGGGTTCACCGGAGGCGACCGCGTCACCGGTGTGGTCCTGAGCGACGGCTCGGTGCTGCCCGCGGACGTGGTGGTCGAGTCGGTGGGCTCGGTCGCCAACACCGAGTGGCTCGAAGGCAACGGGCTCGACCTGACCGACGGAGTGCTCACCGACGCCTGCCTGCGGGCCGGCGGCCGGCCGGACGTGGTCGCGGTGGGAGACGTGGCCCGGTTCCCCAACGCCCGCTACGACGGTGTCCCGCGCCGGGTCGAGCACTGGTGCATACCGACCGACACCGCCAAGCACGCGGCGAAGACGCTGGTCGCCGATGCCGCACCGGGGCCGTTCGCGCCGTTGCCCTCCTTCTGGAGCGACCAGCACGACTTCCGGCTCCAGTCCTTCGGGGCGCCGGTGCTCGGCAGACAGGACGTCCGCGTCCTCGACGGCGACCCGGAGGGGGACGTGCTCGTCGGCTACCACCACGACGACCGGCTCGTCGGTGTCGTCGCACTCGGCGGCCAGGCCGTGGCCGCGTCCGCCGCCCGATACCGCGCCGAGCTGCTGAAGCAGCCCGCCCTGACCATGACCGTCTGAGGAGCCTCAAGTGACCGGTGTACGTGGCTTTTTCCACCCCCGGACGGCGAGCGGCGCCTCGTCGCTGATCCCGGCGCCGCCGTGGCGGTACTCCGGTGACCTGCTCACCGTCGAGTACCGCACGGATCCCTCGCGGGTGCGTGAACTGCTCCCCGAGCCGCTGGAGTTGGCCGACGAGGATCCCGGCGCGGTGGCGCTGATCTGGGCCGACTGGCAGTCCTGCTCTGCGGCCGGGGACGAACTGCTCGATCCCGTGCGCGCACAGTACAAGGAGGCCTTCGCGGTCGTGCGCTGCCAGTACCGGGGACAGACGTACTCGCGATGCGTCTACATCTGGGTCGACAAGGACTTCGCGATCGCCCGTGGGCTGCACCAGGGGTATCCCAAGAAGCTCGGGTCGATTCACCAGACGCGGCCGCATCCGCACGGGCCGGCTCCCCGGATCGAGGCCGGGGCGCGGTTCGGGGCGACGCTGGCGGCGGCCGACCGGCGGCTGGCACAGGTGGTGGTGACCCTGCGCGAGCCGTCCGGGACGAACGGGTTCGTCAACGGGCATCCGATGGCTCATCACCGGTGGCTGCCTTCCATCGAGAAGGGCAAGGGGCTGGCTCTGGACGAGCTGATCGAGTCGGGGGCCGCGGACTTCGCAGGGGGGCAACCGTGGGTGGGGGAGGCCGAGTTGGAGTTGTTCGAGGCACCCACCGAGGAGCTGGCTCGGCTGGAGGTCCGGGAGCCGGTCGCCGCGTACTACCGGCAGGTGGGGGTGGTTTGGGATGGGGGGCGGCTTCTTGAGTCCGGGATGTCCGGAGCGGTTGCCGAGTGAGGTGCGTGGTCGGGTGCGGGTGCGTTGTGGCTGGTCGCGCCCACGCGGCGGCAGCCGCACATTGAACACAGCCCCGCGCCCCTGAGGTAAGTGGCCGACCCCTTCGTATGAATGGAAACCCTTCTCATGGCTGACAAGATCACCGTTGCCGGAGTCTCCGTGGATACCCGGCACTGGGTCGGTGGCCAGCGTGTCGCCTCCGTCGACACTTTCACCGATACCTCTCCGATTGACGGCAGTGCCCTCGGTGAAATCGCCCGCGGCGGGCCCGCCGAGGCCCAGGCAGCCGTTGCCGCTGCCCGTGCCGCCTTCCCCTCCTGGGCCGCCACCCCCCGTGCCGAGCGCGCTCGTCTCCTCCACGCCATCGCCGACGGTGTCGAGAAGCGGATCGAAGAGCTGGCGATCGTCGAGACCACCGACAACGGCGCCCTTCTGCGCTCGCACCGGCGTGGAGTCATGCCCCGTGTCGCCCACAACTTCCGTTTCTTCGCGGACTGGTTGCTGACGCTGGAGCACGAGGACTTCGAGACGCGCGGACACTCCAACCACGTCAGCTGGGACCCCGCCGGCCCCTGCGTGCTGATCACCCCGTGGAACGCCCCGCTCATGCTGGCCACCTGGAAGGTCGCCCCCGCCCTCGCGGCCGGGAACACCGTGATCCTCAAGCCCGCCGAGTGGTCCCCGCTGACCGCCTCCCTCCTCGCCGACATCGCCGCCGAGGCCGGGCTGCCGGCCGGTGTGCTCAACGTCGTGCAGGGATACGGCGCCGAGATCGGCGACGCGCTCACCTCCCATCCGGACGTGCGCCGGATCAGCTTCACGGGGTCGGTGCCCACGGCGAAGCGCATCGCCGCCTCGGCCGCCGCCAACCTGACGCCACTGAGCCTCGAACTCGGCGGCAAGTCACCCCTGTTGGTGTTCGCCGACGCGAACCTGGAGCTCGCCGTCGACCTGGCGGTGGAGCAGTACGACAACGCCGGGCAGGTCTGCCTGGCGGGTACCAGGCTGCTGGTCGAGGATTCGGTCGCCGAGGAGTTCACCCGGCGGTTCGTGGCGAAGGCGGGCGCGCTGCGGCAGGGTGACCCGCGCGACGAGGCCACCGACATCGGACCCAACATCCACCCCCGTCAGCTGGAGAAGATCGACGGCTTCGTGCAGCGGGCGATCGCCGAAGGGGCGCGGACCGTGATCGGCGGGCACCGCCGGGACGGGCAGTTCTATGCGCCGACGCTCCTCACCGACGTCGCGCAGGACAGCGAGGTCGTCCAGGAAGAGGTCTTCGGGCCCGTCCTCACCCTCCAGACCTTCGCCGACGAGGAGGAGGGGGTTCGGCTCGCGAACGACACGCGGTTCGGGCTCGCGGCCACCCTCGCCACCGGAGACCCCGAGCGTGCCGAGCGGGTCACCGCGCAGCTGGTCGCCGGCACCGTCTGGGTCAACTGCTTCTTCGTCCGCGACCTCCAGGCCCCCTTCGGCGGCTCCCGCCTCTCCGGTGTCGGGCGCGAGGGCGGCACCTGGAGCTTCGACTTCTACTGCGACCTGAAGAACACCGTCACCGCACCGAAGGGCTTCAAGGACCATGGGTGAGATCGTCGGGGCGGGGCTCCTCGCCCATGTGCCCACCATCGTGCTGCCGGAGGCCGACCGGCTGGAGCTCAACGAGGGCAAGGAGATCACCCTCGTCTCCGGTCTGCGCGAGCTGCGCAAGGACGTCTTCGAGCGGGACGACTACGACACCGTCGTCGTGCTTGATTCCCACTGGGCGACGACCGTCGAGTTCGTCGTCACGGCACAGCAGCGCAGAGCGGGGCTGTTCACCTCCGAGGAACTGCCGCGCGGGATGTGCCGGATGCCGTACGACTTTCCCGGCGACCCGGAACTCGCCCACAGCATCGCCTCGTTCGCCGACAAGCACGGCACCTGGATCACCCCGATCGACGACGAGTACCTGCCGATCTACTACGCCACGATCAACCTCTGGAAGTTCCTGGGGGAGGGCCTGCCCGACAAGCGCTGGGTGACCATCGGGGTGTGCCAGACCGGGGACATGGAGGACCATCTGCGGCTCGGGCGGGCGCTCGCCGACGGGATCGCCGCCATGCCGGGGCGGCGGGTGCTGCTCATCGCCTCCGGTGCCCTCTCGCACACCTTCTGGCCGCTGCGCGAGCTGCGCGACCACGAGGCCAGCGATCCGGTGCACATCCGTACACCGGAGGCTCGGGAGGCCGACTACGAGCGCATCGAGTGGTTCAAGGAGGGCCGGCACGACAAGGTCCTCGACACCATGGACGCGTTCTGGAAGTTCAAGCCCGAGGCGAGGTTCTCCCACTACCTGATGCTGGCCGGCGCCCTCGGCGAGCAGGCCTGTGCCGCCCCGGCCCGGCAGTACGGCGAGTACGAGAACTCCGTCGGCACCGGCCAGGTCCACCTCTGGTTCGACCGGCCCGCCGACGGCTGGACCGGCACCGGCACGCCCGTGAGCGCCGCGCCCCACCACCCGCACCGTCGCCCCTAGGAAGGCTGCCATGGCTGTTTTTTCCGAGTATCGCCGCATCCTCCTCGACGGCGCCGCCGTCCAGGTCACCGTCGACGGGGACGAACTCGTCGCCGGTGACGGCCGCCGTGTCAAGATCGAGGAGGCGCGGCATCTGCCGCCGGTCGTGCCGTCCAAGGTGATCGCCGTCCATCTCAACCACCGCAGCCGCGTCGAGGAGTTCCGGATCGGGCTGCCCGACACCCCGACCTACTTCCACAAGCCGACCTCCGCCCTCAACTCCCACCGGGGCGCCGTCGTCCGGCCCGAGGGCTGCAGGTGGCTCAACTACGAGGGCGAGGTCGCCATCGTCATCGGGAGGACCGCGCGGAACGTCTCGCCTGCCGAGGCGGGGGAGTACATCGCCGGGTACACGGTCGCCAACGACTACGGGCTGCACGACTTCCGGGACACCGACGCCGGCTCCATGCTGCGGGTGAAGGGGTCGGACACGCTGTGCCCGCTGGGCCCCGGCCTGGTCACCGACTGGGACTTCCACGGCAAGCGGCTGCGCACGTACGTCAACGGCGAGGTGGTGCAGGACGGTTCGACCGACGAGATGAAGTGGGACATGCACTACCTCGTCGCCGACATCGCCCGCACCATCACCCTGTACCCGGGCGATGTGCTGCTGTCCGGTACCCCGGCCAACTCACGGCCGGTCCGGCCCGGCGACGTCGTCGAGGTCGAGGTGGAGGGCCTCGGGCGGCTCACCAACCACATCGTCACCGGGCCCACCCCCATCCGCACCGACGTCGGCGCCCAGCCCACCGAGTCCGAGGAAGTGCTGTCCACCGCGCTCGGCGGGGACTGGGAGTTCCGTGGCATCCGTGCGCCCCGCAGGTAGACACCACGGCAGGCGCCGGGACCCGGCGGGTAGGGTCGCGACCATGACCGAATCCGCCGAGACCTCGCACCTGCCGGACGACCGGCCCGATGCCCGGTCGCGCAAGCGGCTCGGCTACGGGGAGGGGCGCGAGGCGCTGCTCAAGGCCGCGGTCCGGGTCGTCGGCGCGCGAGGCCTGCGGCACCTCACCTACCGTGCCGTGGCCGAGGAGGCCGGGGTCACCCATGGCCTGGTCGTCCACCACTTCGGCTCCCGGGACGCGCTGATCGAGGAGTCCCTCGCCTACGCGGTGCGCCTCAGCCTCAGCAGCAGCCTGCTGGAGCCCGGCACCGGCAGGCCCGAGGACTTCGTGGCCGGTCTGACGGACATGGTCGAGGACGACGCGGACGGCCAGGCGTACCAGTACGAGCTGCTGCTTGAGGCCCGCCGCCGGCCCGAGCTGCTCCCGCAGGTCCGCGCGCTCTACGACGAGTACTTCGGCGCCTCCCAGCGCGAGCTGGACCGCATACTGCCCGGCGGCGCGAGCCCGGCGTTCAACCGGCTGGTCTTCGCCGCACTCGACGGCCTGGTGCTGCACCAGCTCACCGGCATCGGCGACCGCGCGGACACCGGGGCGGCACTGGAAGAGCTGCGTTCCCTCCTGCGCACCCTGGGTGAGCGGCCGCCGGAGGACCACGACTGAGCGTGCCCGGCCCGGAACCCCCCGTCGCGGTCGCGCCGGGGGGTTTGCCATGCCCTGGGATCACCGGTTTCCCTGGCGTAAATTCCCTTTCCCACCCCCTTGCCAGATGGATAGTTCCGGCCCACCATGAGGCAACTCGTTTGGCTCAAAACGAAAACTCTCCCTTCCCCTCAGCAGGTGATCCGAGTGGACAGTCAGACGGTCGACGCCTCTCCGCAGGCCGGAGCGGGCCCCCAGCCCGCGGCCACCCTCAAACGCAACGCCCTGGGTGTCCTGGGCATCCTCTTCTTCGTGCTGTCCGCCCAGGCACCGCTCACCGGTATCGCGGGCGCCGTGCCGATCGCCGTCGCCGTGGGCAACGGCGCCGGGGCACCGGCCGCCTACGCCCTCGCCGGAGCGGTGATCCTGCTGTTCTCGGTGGGCTTCGTGGCCATGGGCCGGCACGTCGTCAACGCCGGCGCCTTCTACACGTACATCGGCAAGGGGCTGGGCCGGACGACGGGCAGCGGAAGCGCCGCTGTGGCACTGTTCGCCTACTGCACGGTCCAGGCCGCGATGTACGGGCTGTACGGGTACACCGTCAGCGGGCTCGTCGAGCACTACTCCGGCCCGCACATCGCCTGGTGGGTGTGGGCCCTGGTGACCATGGTCGTGGTCCAGGTGCTGGGCGCCGCCGGCATCGAGCTGGGCGCCAAGGTCCTCGCCGTGTTCGTGCTGGCCGAGTTCAGCATCCTGCTCGCCTTCGCCCTGGTCACCTTCGTCAAGGGCGGCGGCCCCGAAGGACTCGACTTCGGCGGTACGTTCTCGCCCGGCGCCGTACTCCAGGGCGCGCCCGGCGTGGCCCTGATGTTCGCCGTCGCCTCGATGTTCGGCTTCGAGGCCACCGCCATCTACGGCGAGGAGGCCCGCGAACCCCGCAAGACCGTCCCCCGGGCCACCTACCTCTCGGTCGCCGTGGTCACCGGCTTCTTCGCCTTCGTGTCGTGGATGCTGGTCTCCTCGTACGGCCCCTCGAAGGTCACCGCGGCCGCGGGCAAGGCGCTGGCCGGCGGCGACTCCACCGTCTTCGTCTTCGCACCCATCGCCGACCAGTTCGGCGGCTGGGTCAACGACGTCCTGCCGATCCTGCTCGCCACCTCCCTCTTCGCCGGCATCCTCGCCTTCCACAACTCCGCCAACCGCTACCTGTTCTCCCTCAGCCGCGAGGGCCTGCTGCCGGGCCGGCTGCGCACCCTCAACCACCGGCACTCGCCGTGGGCCGCGGGCCTGGTCCAGACGGCGATCGCGGTGCTCCTGGTGATGCCCTTCGCCCTCGCCGGCAAGGATCCGGTCCTCACCCTCTTCTCCTGGTTCAGCGGCGTCGGAGTCCTGGCCTGCATGCTGCTGTACTTCCTGACCTCGGTCTCGGTGATCGTCTTCTTCCGCCGTGAGCGCCTCGACACCCGGCCCTGGAACACGCGGATCGCCCCGGCCCTCGGCGCCCTCGGCATCGCCGCCATGATCTGGGTGATCCTGGCCAACTTCACGACCCTCATCGGCGGCGCCACCAGCACGGCCGTCTGGCTCGTCCTCGCCGTCCCCGCCGTCCTGGGTCTCGGGGCGGGCACCGCACGGCTCGTCCACCGCCGCTGACGCACCCCGCCGGGCCCGGCCCCCGCACGGCCGGGCCCCCGCCTTCCGATTGGGAACACCATGCTGGACCTCACCCCCGACGAACTGGTCGGCCGGGCCAAGGCCCTCGACCTGCCCGCACAGCACCACATCGACGGAGTCGAGGAGCCCGGGGGCGGAGCGGCCTTCGCCGTCGTCTCCCCCCGGGACGGACAGCTCCTCACCCAGGTCGCCGACGCCGGCCAGGCCGAGGTCGACCACGCCGTGGCCGCCGCCCGCCGCGCCTTCGACGCCGGGCCCTGGCCCCGCCTGGCGCCCGCCGAGCGCGGCCGGATCCTGCTGCGCCTGGCCGAACTCCTCGAAGAACACCGGGAGGAGCTCGCCCTCACCATCACCCTGGAGATGGGCAAGCCGATCACCGAGGCGTACGCCATCGAACTGCGCGCCGCGATCACCACCTTCCGCTGGTACGGGCAGCTGGCCGACAAGCTCACCGACGAGTCCCCGCACACGGCATCCGACGCCCTCGCTCTGGTCACCCGCGAACCGACCGGCGTCGTCGGCGCGGTGGTCCCCTGGAACTTCCCGCTCACCCTGGCGAGCTGGAAGGTGGCCCCGGCGCTCGCGGCCGGCTGCACGGTCGTCCTCAAGCCCTCCGAGTCCTCGCCGCTCTCCGCCCTGCTCCTCGGCCGGATCGGCACCGAGGCCGGACTGCCGCCCGGCGTCCTCAACGTGGTCACCGGCGACGGCCCGACGGCCGGGCGGGCGATCGGCCTCCACCCCGGCGTCGACGTACTCGCCTTCACCGGCTCCACCGCCGTCGGCCGCCACTTCCTGCGCTACTCCGCCGACTCCAACCTCAAGCGGGTCTGGCTGGAGCTCGGCGGCAAGTCGCCCAACCTCATCCTCCCGGACGCCCCCGACCTGGACCGGGCCGCCGCCACCGCCGCCTGGGGGATCTTCTTCAACCAGGGCGAGATGTGCACCGCGCCCTCCCGGCTCCTGGTCCACTCCTCGATCGCCGAACGCGTCACGGACGCCATCGTGCGGCGGGCCGAGGAACTGCGGATCGGCGACCCGCTCGACCCCGCGACCGAGATGGGCGCACTCGTCGGGGAGGCGCACCTGGAGCGTGTGCAGGGGCACATCGCCGCCGGGCGTGAGCAGGGGGCCCGGCTGCGCACCGGCGGCGAACGCACCCTGGCGGAGAGCGGCGGCAGCTATCTGCGGCCGACCGTCTTCGACCGCGTCGACCCCGGTATGCGCCTGGCCCGCGAGGAGATCTTCGGCCCGGTGCTGTCCATCCTCGCCTTCGACGACCTGGACGAGGCGGTCCGGCTCGCCAACGCCACCGAGTACGGGCTCGCGGCCGGCCTGTGGACCTCCGACCTGTCCACCGCGCACCGGGTCTCCCGCGCCCTGAAGGCCGGCACGGTCTGGGTGAACTGCTACGAGGAGGGCGACCTGACCGTGCCCTTCGGCGGGATGAAGCAGTCCGGCAACGGCCGGGACAAGTCCGCGCACGCCATCGACAAGTACACCGAACTCAAGACGACCTGGATCCAGCTGTGACCCGTCCGCCCCGCCCGCTCATCGCCGTACCCGCCCGGTTCTCCGCCACCACCTCGGCGCTGCGCTTCGCCGCCGAGGTCAACGCCCGGGCCCTGATCGAGGCCGTCTGGCGGGCCGGCGGCGAACCCGCGAGCATCCACCCGGCCGACACCGACGTGCCCGGCAGGCTCGCCCTCTTCGACGGCGTGCTGCTGCCCGGGGGCGGCGACCTCGCGCCGTACCGCTACGGCGCCACCGACACCCACGACAGCGTCTACGACGTCGACGACCTCCAGGACACCTTCGACCTCCAGGTCGCCCGCCACGCACTGGAGTCGGGGGTGCCGCTGCTGGCGATCTGCCGGGGGCTCCAGGCCGTGAACGTGGCGTTGGGCGGCACGCTGGAGCAGGACATGGGCGGCCCGGACCGCACGCACCGGCACCTGCGCCACCCGGTGACCGTCCGTCCGGGGTCGCTCGTCGAGCAGGCGATGGGGGAGGAGAAGGCGGACGCCTCCTGCTACCACCACCAGCGCGTGGACCGCCTCGGCACCGGTCTCACCGTCACCGCGACCGCGGCGGACGGCACGGTCGAGGGTCTCGAACTGACCGGCGCCCGGGGTTGGTTCACCGCCGTGCAGTGGCATCCCGAGGACACTGCGCACGCGGATCCGGTGCAGCAGCGCCTGTTCGACGCGTTCGTGCGGGCGGCAGCGTCATGAAGGAGGCCTGATCAGGCGTCCTGATCAGGCCTTGGGGCGTCGCCCGCTGCGGCGTGGTGCGGGTTCGGCGCCGTCGAGCAGCTCCCGCCGCCGCTCCTCGCCGTGCTCCTCGACCTGGAGCACGACCCGCCGCAGCAGCTCCGCGAGGGTCCGGCACTCGGCGTCGCTGAGCCCGGAGGTCACGAAGGCCTCCTCCTCGTTGAACGCCGGGAACACCCGCTGCATCAGCTCCTCGCCCTTCTCGGTGAGGCTGAGCAGGACCAGGCGGCCGTCGCCCGGATGCCCGGCACGGCCGAGCAGCCCACGCGACTCCAGGGTGCGGGCCACCCCGGTGAGCGTGCCCTTGGAGATGCCGGCCTCCTCCGCCACATGCCGGGTCTCCGACTCGCCCCACACCCAGACGACCCACAGCACCACGAACGCGGTCCAGGTGAGGTCCGAGCCGCGCAGCACGGAGTTCTCCAGGTGCTGGCGCACGGCGGAGGCGGCCCGGTGGATGTTGGCCACGGCCGCCATCTGGTCCCGGCGGATCGGGATGCCGCCGAGCTTCGCCGAGGCGAGTTTCTCGGCTTCGGTGATGGACCGCTGACCGGGCACGGACGGCTCCTTCGCAAGCTTCGCCGGGGACCGCACGGCCCTGACGGTCACACGGTCGTTCGGCCTCAAATTGTACGGCCGCCGGGTTGTGGGACGGAGAAGGCGAACACAGGTAATCCCAATACATCGGATGAGTCAAGGACTTGGGTCAGGGTTGGTGATGTGAACGACGAGCTCACGGGCGTATAACGGCTCCGAGTTGACGAATTCCCGTCACTGTTGGGGTTGTTGACAGGTGCAAGTCGGGTGCCTAGGTTCCCCGATACACCCGATGTATCGATGATCCGTCAGGTATGGAGGACGATGATGACCTCGCACCCGGAGAACCGTTCACCGGTGCCCCGCAGAGCCGTACTCGGCACCGCCCTGGGCGGCGCGGCGGTCGCGGCCCTGTCCGGCACCGCCCACGCGGCACCGGCGGGAGGACCGGCCGGCGCCGGGGCCGCCGCACGCCCCTGGAAACTCCGCGACACCATGACCACCGACGGCGCCTGGGGCCGTTTCCTGCGCGGCCAGGACCTGCTGTGGGGCAGGCTGCCGACCCTCTGGTACGAGGGGCCGTTCCTCGGCGACGGGCTGCTCGGCAGCATGGTGTACCAGGAGCCGGGCGCCAACCAGATCCGCCTCACCGTCCAGCACGGCCGGGTCCAGGACCACCGGCCGGAGTTCGGCAGCGGCTGGGGTACCGCCCGTCTGCCCGTCGGGCACCTCACCCTCGAACCGGCCGGCACCATCACCGCCGTCGACTGGCGCCTCAGCCTGTGGAACGCCGAACTCACCGGCACCGTCACCACCACCGCCGGCACCCTCACCCTCGCCGCCATCGTCCACGACGAGGTCCTCGCCGTCCGCGCCACGGCCGCCGGCGGCGAGCACGTCACCTGGACCTTCCACCCCGAGGAGGCCATCAGCCCCCGCAAGATCCAGGAGTCACCGCCCGCCGGCTACACCGCCAACCCGCCCTGGACCACCCGGACCACGGCCGACGGCACCGAACAGGTCCTCCAACCTCTGACCGGCGGCGGCCAGACGGCCACCTCCTACCGCCGTACCGGCGACGAACTGCTGCTGAGCGTCGGCCACAGCTTCCCCTCCGACAGCGCCGCGGAGGCCGACTCCCGGCGGAACCTGCGGAGTGCTATGTCATACAGCACGCTCAGGCGACGCCACACCCGCTGGTGGCACGCCTTCTACCGCAAGAGCTTCGTGTCCTTCCCCGACCAGCGGCTGCAGAGCTTCCACTGGATCCAGCTCTACAAGGTCGCCTCCGCCAGCCGCGCCGACGGCCCGGTCATGGCCACCCCCGGCCCCTGGCTGGAGCCCACCCCCTGGCCCGCGGTCTGGTGGAACCTCAACGTCCAGCTCGAATACTGGCTGATCCATGGCTTCAACCACCCGGAACTGGACGCCCTCGCCACCACCCTGCGCCAGAGCCAGGAACAGCTCACCGCCAACGTGCCCGCCGCCTACCGCCCGGACAGCTCCGGCATCGGCCGCAGCTCCGACATGTTCGCCGACCGGGAGGTGGGACGACCCGGCACCGGCGCCGAGACCGGCGACCTCACCTGGGCCCTGCACAACGTCTGGCTGTCGTACCGCCACTCCATGGACAAGTCCCTCCTCCGCGACACGATCTACCCGCTGCTGCGCCGCACGATCACCTACTACTGGCACTTCCTCACCCCGGGCAGTGACGGCAGGCTGCACCTCCCGAGCACGCTCTCGCCCGAATACCCCGTCGTGCCGCCGCAGGACACCAACTACGACCTCGCCCTGATCCGCTGGGGCTGCCAGACCCTCCTCGACTCGGCCGAACTGCTCGGCGTCGACGACGAGCTGAAGCCCCGCTGGCAGGAGATTCTGGCCCGGCTCGCCCCGTACCCGGTCGACGACAACGGCTTCATGATCGGCGCCGACACCCCGTACGACCAGTCCCACCGCCACTACTCGCACCTGCTGATGGTGTACCCGCTGTACCTCGTCAACTGGGACCAGCCCGAGAATCGCGACCTGATCACGAGGTCCGTCGTGCGCTGGCACGCGCTGACCGGCGCCCACCGCGGCTACAGCTACACCGGGGCCGCCTCGATGTACGCGATGACCGGCGACGGCGACACCGCCCTCGGCTACCTGCGGAAGTTCTTCGACCCCACGACCCGCTACCCCTGCCGGGCCAACACCCACTACACCGAGGCCGGTCCGGTCATCGAGTCCCCGCTGTCCGCCTCGCAGTCCCTGCACGACATGTTCTGCCAGAGCTGGGGCGGGATCATCCGGGTCTTCCCGGCCGTCCCGACCGCCTGGGCGGACCTCACCCTGCACGACTTCCGCACCCAGGGCGCCTTCCTGGTCAGCGCGGTGCGCAAGGCGGGCAGCACCCGGTTCATCCGGATCCGCAGCCTGGCCGGCGAGCCGCTCAGGCTCCGGCACGGCCTGACCGGCCCCCTCACCGTCCTGCTCGACGACGGCACCCCGGCCCACACCCACGACCTCGGCGACGGCACCCTCGCCATCGACCTGCCCCGCGGCCGCGAGGTCCTCGTGCACGCCGGCTCCCGCCCCGACCTCGTCATCGCCCCCGTCGCCGTCAGCGAACCGGGCGCGGCGTGGGGACTGCCGTAACCACCGACCGGAAGGCAGGGTTCTCATGACCGCTCCACTCACCAGAACCGTGGCCGCCGCGCTCTGTACCGGGCTGGCGGCCACCCTCCTCGCGACCGCGACCGCGCCCGCAGGGGCCGAGCAGCAGCACCAGCCGCCGGACACCTGGGCCGTGTCCGAGGCGGCGCACGCGCCCCGCGCCCGGGTAGCCCTCGACGACACCACCGGCACCCTCAGCCTCACGGTCTCCCGCGACGGGCATACGGTCATCGAGCCGTCGCCCGTCGGAATCGTCACCCAACAGGCCGATCTCTCCCAGGGGTTGCGCTTCCTGCACCGCAAGGACCGTACGGTCGAGGAGCGTTACCGGGCGAAGTCCGGCAAGCGGCTGGACCGCCGGGTGCGCATGAACGAGACCCGGCTGTCCTTCGCCACCGCCGCCGGTGCCCGTCTGGACCTCGTGGTCCGCGCCTCCGCCGACGGCGTCGCCTACCGGTACGTGCTGCCCGCCGGGTACGGCGACGTCCTCGGCGAGACCTCCGCCTTCGAACTGCCGGCGGACGCGGGCGCCTGGCTCAGCACCTACCGGGTCGACAACGAGGGCCAGTTCAACCGGTACACCGCCGCGACCGCCCCGACCGGCGAGTACTCGGACCAGGCCCTGTTCGCCACCGACGGCGGCTACACCCTGCTCGCCGAGTCCGACCTCAGCGGCAGCTACTCCGGCGCCGGGCTCGCCCACACCCAGGGCACCGGCACGTATCGCATCAAGCTCGCCGACAGTCAGGTCCACACCGAGGGCCCGCTCACCACCCCGTGGCGGGCCATGATCACCGGCGACCTCGCCACCGTCACCCGGTCCACCTTCACCGACGACCTCGCCCCCGCGTCCAAGGTCGCCGACACCTCCTGGATCCGCCCCGGCACCGTGCTGTGGACCTGGCTGGCCGGCGGCCGCACCGCGGGGCAGAGCCTCGACGCGCAGAAGGCGTACGTCGACTACGCGGCCGCACACCACTGGCCCTACGAGGCCGTCGACTCCGGCTGGTACTTCAAGAAGGACGAGTGGGACGTCACCGACCCCGACTGGCAGACCGACAGCTGGATGCCCGAACTCGTCGACTACGCGCGGGCCAAGGGCGTCGGGATCATCGTCTGGATCCACCAGCGCGACCTCGACACCCCCGAGGAACGCGCCCAGTGGCTACCCACGCTGGAGCGCTGGGGGATCAAGGGAGTCAAGATCGACTTCATGGACTCCGAGGCGCAGTCCATGTTCCAGTGGTACGACACCATCCTCGCGGAGACCGCCGCGTACCACCTCATGGTCGACTTCCACGGCGCCACCCTGCCCAAGGGCATCCAGCGCACCTGGCCCCAGGTGATGAGCATGGAGGCCGTCGGCGGCGAGGAGAAGCGCACCAACACCGCCGCCCACCTCACCACCCTGCCCTTCACCCGCAACGTCATCGGCTCCATGGACTTCACCCCCGGCGGCTTCCAGCGCGTCGGCCTGCGCCCGGACTCGGACGCGGCCGAGGCCGGGCTCACCGTCGTCTACGAGTCGGGGCTCCAGATGTTCGCTGGCACCCCGCAGTCGTACGACCAACGGCCCCTCGCCCGGGACTTCATGGACCAGGAGCCCGCCGCCTGGGACGACACCCGCCTCCTCGCCGGCAGCCCCGGGCAGGAAGCCGTCCTCGCCCGCCGCAGCGGGGACCGCTGGTTCCTCGGCGGGGTGTACGCCGGTGCCGCCCACGCCGCCACCGTGCCGCTGACCTTCGGCCGGGGACGCTGGCTGGTGGAGACGGTCCGGGACGGCGCCGACGGACTCGTGCAGGACCGGCAAGTGCTGAGCGGCGGAGACAGGTTGAGTGTCGACGTCGTCGCCAACGGCGGTTTCGCCGGGATCGCCTGCCGCTGGCACCCGGGCGTCACCACCTGCTATCGCTGAGCGCGTACCGCCGCACGGCGGGCACTGAACAACAGCCTGAGTGTGCCCGCCGTGGACGGTGACGCCGAACCCCGCAGCACCCCCGTACCGCGGGCCAGTACCGCCTCGGCGGTCATCAGTTCGATCTCGATGAGGGCGCTCACCATCGGCCGGTGGGGCGCCGGCATCAGAGCCAGCACCTCCCGCCCCGACCGCAGATCGGTCCGAGCCCTCTCGACCTCGTGCTCCACGAGGGAGCGCAGCCCGTCGGAGGCCCGGCCCGCTTCGAGGTCCTCCACGGTGACCGAGAAGTGCTTCAGAGTCTCCGCCGGGATCCCCAGGTGCCCCTCCCGCAGGTCCTCGGCCAGGTCGTTGACGAAGTCCAGCCGCTGGCTGCCGTCGATGAGCGTGCGGCAGCCCGCCCGGAACCGCCCGTCCGTGTCGCTCTCTGGACCCAGCAGCCCGGCGATCGGCAGAAAGGCGGGCAACGAGTAGGCGTCCACATAGGCCTGGTAGTCGGCCTCGGTCGCGAAGCCGTCGAACTCCAACTCGGCGGCGGCGGTGGTCAGATACGACTCCACGACCTCCCGGTGCCGTGGATACGAGGAGACCGTGTGCAGCAGGGTGCGGATGAGCGGATCGTCACTGGTGCCGGTCTCCAGCGCGGTGCGCACCCGCCGCTCCCAGGCGGCCCAGGCCACCGCCCGATCCGGCTTCGGGCCGCTGTCCAGGAGAACGTCCCCGTGGTGCATCACGGCCGTCGCGGCCACCACATGCGGCAGCACGGCAGGCGGCAGCAGCACCCGGCAGGCCAGGTAGGCGCTGCGCCGGTACTGCCGCACCGCCCGCCGCTGGGTGCCGTAGTCCCGGCGCAGTTCCGGGTCCGTGATGCCTGCCGCGGTCAGGGTCTTGTTCCACGCGCTCACAAGATGATCGTAGAGGTACCCGCGGACAGCGGAGCCCGGCCGCCGAGGGGACTCAGGAAAGGGACTTGAGGAAGTCCAGCAGCGCCGCGTTCACCTCGTCCGGCCGCTCCTGCTGGGTCCAGTGTCCGCAGCCCGCCAGCTTGAGGGGCTCGCGCACCAGGTTGGGCATCAGGGCGGGGAGACGCTCGATGAGTTCGGGCGTGCCCGGGAACGCCGGGACCAGATCGCGGTCGCCGTAGACGTACAGCGCGGGCGGGGTGACCACGGCGCCCTGCCAGGGGGCGGTCAGTTCCCAGTTGCGATCGAGATTGCGGTACCAGTTGAGGGCGCCGGTGAAGCCGTGGGAGAAACTCTCGGTGAGGGCGTCGAGGTCCGCCTCGGTGAACCAGTGCGGCAGGGTCTCCGGATCCGGCATGTCCGCGAGCCAGCCGCGCTCGGGGTCGACCAGCGGCTGCCGGACCTCACCGGCGCCGGCGCCCTCCCCGGACGCCATGGTGAAGAACTTCCGCAGCGTGGTGCGCGGATCGCGGCCGAACTCGGCGTCGGCGACACCCGGGCGGTTGAAGTAGTTCCAGTAGAAGCGGCCGCCGAACCTCTTGTCCATCGTCTGCAGGGGCGGTTGCGCCCCGCGGAACGGCGGCGGCACGCTCAGCCCGGCCACCCCGCGCACCAGGTCGGGCCGGAGCAGCGCGGTGTGCCAGGCCACCGGCGCGCCCCAGTCGTGCCCGACGACGAAGGCCTGCTCCTCGCCCAGTTCCCGGATCAGCCCGACGACATCGCCGACCAGGTGGAAGATGCTGTACGCCGCGACGTCCTCGGGATGATCGCTGCTTCCGTACCCGCGTTGGTCGGGGGCGACCACGTGGAAGCCGGCCGCGGCCAGCGGGCCGAACTGGTGCTGCCAGGAGTGCCAGGACTCGGGGAAGCCGTGCAGCAGTACGACCAGCGGGCCGGAACCCTCCTCGGCGATGTGCAGCCGGATCCCGTTCACGTCGACCATTCGATGCTGAACCATGTGCACGAGCGTACGCGCAATGATCTTCGGCTACCCGTCCTGCCCTGCTCCGGCGGCGTCGAAGGCGTGCGTCCCCTCGGGCATGGTGCCGGGCAGCCGGGTCCGGGGCGTGACGGATCTGCCAGGCCTATTGATTGACGGGGATGCATCGGCAGGAGAGATTGACCCCATGGAGCTACGGCATCTGAAGTACTTCCTGGCGGTCGCCGACACCCGTAACTTCACCCAGGCCGCCGCCCGTTGCCATGTGGCGCAGTCGGCACTGAGCCAGCAGATCGTCCGGCTGGAGAAGGACGTCGGCGCCCCGCTGTTCAACCGCACGAGCCGGTCGGTGCGGCTCACCGCCGCCGGTGAGCTGCTGGAACCGCTGGCCCGGCGCATCCTGTCCGACGTCGACAACGCCCAGGCCGCCCTCGACGCGCTGGCCGGGCTGCACCGGGGGCGGCTGCGGCTGGGCCTGGTGCAGACGATGGCCGTGTCCTTCGACATGGTGGAGGTGGCCGCCGAGTACCGCGCCCGCTACCCCGGCATCGACCTGCGCGTGTCGAACGCGCCCAGCTCCCGGATGGCCGCCGCGGTCCTCGCCGGCACCCTCGACGTCGCCGTGGTCGGCCTCGGTGCCGGGGAGGTGCCGGAGGGACTGGACCACCGGATGCTGGGCAGCGCCCCGCTGGTCGCCGTCGTACCACGCGAGCACGCCCTCGCCGGCCGCGAGGCCATCGACCTCGCCGAACTGCCCGACAGTCACCCGCTGATCCAGTTCGCCCGCGGCAGTGGCCTGCGCCGACAGGTCGAGGCGGCCTTCGCCCGCGCGGGAGTCGAGGCGGGCCGGCACTTCGAGGTCGGCCAGATCCACGACATGATCCGGCTCGCCGTACGCGGGGTGGGCGTCACCGTCGTCCCCCGCTCCACCGTCGTCGGGCCCGGTTCCCTGCTGGGCCTCGACACCGCCGACGACCTGCCCCGCGGCGCCCGGATGCTGCGCCTGACGGACGACGAGGCCGTGCACCACATCTGCGTGGTCTACGACGGCGCCCGGCTGGCACCGGCAGGCGCGGCCTTCCTCGACGTGCTCGACCGGCACGCAACCCATCGATCGGTATGAGCGATCGCTGCGTGCGAATCCATATGTTGGACAGCGGGACCGGTTCGGCCTGAGGCTGGAGGGGACGCACCGCACGAGGCGCGCCCCCGTTCCCGACCCGAATGGACCACCATGTCGATCAAGGATGCGGTCCTGCCCGTGGTGCGTGACGCACGGGCCACCGTGCTGCCCGACCCGACCGACCGCCACGGCCCCCTGCCCCCGGTGCTGCTCGCCCTCACCGTGGTCACCGGCCTCGTGGACTCCTTCAGCTACCTGGTGCTCGGCCACGTCTTCGTCGCCAACATGACCGGCAACGTCGTCTTCTCCGGGTTCGCGATCGCGGGCGCCGCCGGCTTCTCCCTGGCCGCCTCCCTGGCCGCGCTGGCCGCCTTCGGCGCCGGCGCCCTGGTGGGCGGCCGTATCGCCCACGCATGCCGGGCCCATCGCGGCCGCGTCCTGCACCTGGCGCTCGTCCTGGAGACGGTCCTGGTCCTGGCGGCCTACGCCGTCGCCCGGTTCGACGCCCCGTTGGACGCGCCCGGCGCCCGGTACCCGCTGATCGCACTGCTCGGCCTCGCCCTGGGCATCCAGAACGCGATGGCCCGGGCCCTGGCCGTACCGGACCTGACCACGACCGTCCTGACCATGACCATCACCGGCATCGCCTCCGACAGCAGGGCCGCCGGAGGCCACGGCGGCAGGACGGGCCGCCGCGCCCTCTCGATCCTGGCGATGTTCGCCGGAGCGCTCGCCGGCACGTTCGCCGTCCGCTACAGCGACCCGTCCCTGCCGCTGCTGCTCGCCACCCTGCTGCTCGCCGGCTGCACACTGACCGCGTTCACCCTGACCCGCTCGGACGCGACCTGGACCGACCCGCTGTGAGCGACCCGCTGTGACCGGCGTGCGGATGCCGGGGCGCATGGCGGGTCCGGTCGGTCGCCGCCCCTACTTCCCTCCGGCCGCAACCCGGGTCGGCCGCCCCAGGGCCCAGAACAGGACACCGAGGAGCATGAATCCGACGAGCGGGACCAGCTCCGTGAGCAGGTACTTCCCGCGCTCGGCGTGTGTCCAGCCGTCCGGCGCGTAGTCGGCGCCGAACCAGTGGTCGCCGGCCCCGGGCGCGACCAGCTGCACGCTGGCGAAGAGGATGAGCAGGGTGAGCACCACGCTGATGACCCAGGGGAACGGCGCCCGGTACGGGCGGGGCGTGTCCGGGTACTTGCGGCGCAGGAACGGCAGCGCCGGGAAGATGCCCAGGTAGCTGACGAGGGTCGTCGACACGGCGAGCCCGAGGACCGCGCCGAAGAGCTTGGCCGCGCTGCCGTTGGTCAGCTGGTGGGCCAGGATCAGGACACCGGTCGAGACCAGGCCGCTGAGGATGTTCACCCGCACCGGGGTGCCGAACCGGCTGGAGATCACGCCGAGGAAGCGGGGCGCCGCGCCGTCGTAGCCGGAGACGGCCAGGGCACGGTCCGAGCCCATGATCCAGGTGACGCCGGAGGACAGCACCGTGAGGATGAACATGATCGCGGCGAGGTCCCCGAGCACGGTGCCGAACCCGCTGAGCGTGGGCGTACCGTCGGCGGCGACGTGGCCGCCGTACACCGTGAAGACCTGCCGGATCGCGTCGACGAAGCCGCCGAGGCCGGTGATCGCCTTGACCGGCAGGACGAGCAGGATGCCGAGGATCGGCAGCGCGTACAGCAGGACCGAGATGACCGCGCTGCGGAAGATGCCGTAGGGGACGTCCTTCTGCGCGTTCGTCATCTCGTCGCCGGCCGTGTTGGGCAGCTCGAAACCGACGTAGTTGAACATCAGGACCGGCACCAGGCCGACGAATCCCGCGTAGGTCGGCGAGAAATCGCCGATCCCGAAGCCGTGCAGCCCGTGCTGGATGCCGTAGAACACGACCGTGACGGTGAACAGGCCGAGCAGCACGAACCGGCTCCAGGCGCCGATGGTCGGGATCCACTTGCCGACGTCGAAGGAGAGGATCGCGGCGAGCACGCCCACCCAGACGAAGACGAGGGTGAAGACGTAGAAGGCGGGGGTGCTCAGATCCTTCCCGTCGTTGAAGAAGGTGGTGTACGCCGTGACGGCGGAGACGGCGAGGGTGCCGCCCAGCCACACCGGGTTGGTGATCCAGTACAGGAAGTTGTTGACGGCACCGGCCAGCCGCCCGAAGGCCCGGCTGGTCCAGATGTAGGGGCCGCCCTCGTCGGGGAAGGCGGCCCCGAGCTCGGCGATCAGCAGCGCGGAGGGCACGAAGAACACCACGGCCAGCACGATCAGCCAGGTGAACGCCTCGGCACCGGAGGACGCCACGGCGCCGATGGTGTCCACCCCGACGATGGTGCACAGCAGGAAGAACAGGATGTCGAAGCGGCCGAAGTGCTTGCGCAGCTTCTGCCGCTCCTCCTGGGCAGCGGCCGGCGCGTCGACCGGCTCGGATGCGATGGGGCCAGCGGTCACCTATTGCTCCAGCGTGCTCGGGTGAGGGGCGGAATTCGGCCAATGATCCGCCGCACCGCACAAGCACACAAGCGCCCGGACCCAAGTCGTGACCATCGCCCCGGCACTCACAGCCGCCGGAAACCTCCGGGAAATCCCCAGGGAACAGGAACCACCCGCCCCTGCCTCCCGGCGCCGGTCAGGGCGTCGAGGGGCGGGTCTCCGTCCAGTCGACCAGCAGGCGGCGCTCGGCGAACAGCCACTCCCCGTCCTGCTTGACGAACTCGTCGAGATAGCGGATCGACGCGATCATCAGGGTGCGCCGACCGTCGTCCGCCACCGAGAGGTGGTGTGCCAGGCAGTAGCTCTCGCCGGTCGCGCGGTCCCCGTCCAGGGAGACGGTGCTCTGGCCGTTGAAGTGGGTCGTCGTCCGGTACGTGTTGAGGTTGTCGAACACGGGGGCCAGGGAGTCGCGGCCGTGCAGTTCCTGCGTCGGCTGTGCCGCCGTGGCGTCCATGAACACCAGGAAGCGTGTGTCCTCGGTGAACAGGCTCATCTGGCCCTTGGCGTCCCGCCGGTCCGCGCAGTGGGCGTAGGCGTCGATCAGCTCGCGGATGGCCAGCCGGTCGGCGGCCTCCTGCGGGGAGACAGAGGTGTGGGCGGCCATGAGGGGTTCCTCCCGCTTTGCCGCACCCGTCTATTTGACAGGTGTCTATTTAACGGAGGTATAAAAGCACTGCCGGTGTGGCCACGCAACGGCTTCGCACAGGATGGCCAGGAGGGCAGTGCTCTGAACGACCGGATCGATCCGCGCATCACCCGAACGGTCCGCGCCTTCGAGCAGGCCGTCGTGGAGCTGGCCTCGGAGCGTCCCGTCTCCCAGATCACCGTCGCCGAGCTCGCCGACCGGGCCGGTGTCACCCGGGCGACCTTCTACAACCGTTACAGCACCCCGCTGGACCCGCTCATCCAGGTTCTCTACGACGACCTGGAACGCGCCCACCGCGAGGAGGACGCGCTGCGGGCCCAGGGCGGACACTCCGCCCAGGAACTGCTCCGGCTCGCCACCGCCGGGGTCGCCGACCACGTCGAACGGTTCATGGACGTCTACCGGAACTCCCTGGCCGACCCCGCGGACAGCGGTGTCTACGAGGCACTCGTACGGCACTTCGGCGAGTACACCCTGGCGTTCCTGTCCCGCGCCGGGCAGTCCGGCCGCCCCGGCGCCGACCGCCAGATCATCGCCCAGTTCATGGCCCACGGGTTCGCCGGGGCCATCAAGGCCTGGCTCGACGACCCGTCCGTCACCAAGGACGACCTGGTCGACGCGGCCGTGGCCTGCGCCCCCGCCTGGTGGACGTCCGGCCTCGCACCGGACGCCGCCTCCCAGCAACGGAGAACCTCGTGAACGTCGTCGTGTTCGGTGCGTCCGGCATGGTCGGACAAGGCGTCCTGCGCGCCTGCCTCCTGGACCCCACGGTCGGCAGTGTCCTGGTGGTGGGCCGCCGCCCGCTCGGCATCACCCACCCGAAACTGACCGAGGTCCTTCACGACGACTTCACCGACCTGTCCGCCATCGGCGACCGGCTGGCCGGCCTGGACGCCTGCTTCTACTGCCTCGGCGTCTCCTCCGCCGGCCTGAGCGAGGCGGAGTACACCCGCGTGAGCTACGACTTCACGCTCGCCGCCGCCCACGCGGTGCTCGTCGGCAGTCCCGGACCGACCTTCACCTACGTCTCCGGCGAGGGCACCGACAGCACCGAAAAGGGCCGCACCATGTGGGCGCGCGTGAAGGGCCGCACCGAGAACGCACTGCTCGCCCTGCCGATGAACGCGTACATGTTCCGCCCGGGCTACATCCAGCCCCGCCACGGAGCGGTCTCCCGCACCCGCTCCTATCGCGTCATGTACACCCTCACCTCCTGGTGCTACCCCCTGCTGCACCGCCTCGTCCCCGCCCACACCACGACCACCGAACACCTGGGCCGCGCCATGCTGGCGGTGACCCGCCCGGGCGTGACCGAGAGCAGGGTGCTGTACAGCAAGGACATCAACCGCCTGGGCGCCTGACGGTTCACTGCCGTACCGAGGGCCCGGCCCGCCGTGCGGCCACGAGCATGACGACCAGGGCGGCCAGCGCGAGCGCGGCACCGGTGTAGAGCGGTGCCGTGTAGCCGAGGCCCGCAGTGATGGCCAGGCCGCCGAGCCAGGCGCCGAGGGCGTTGCCGACGTTGGACGCGGACACGTTGGCACTCGCGGCCAGCGCCGCCCCGCGGGCGGCGTCGGTCACCCTGGTGATCATGCCGGGTACGGCGGCGAACCCGGTCACCCCCATCAGGAACACCAGCACCACCGACGCCACGGCACTGCCGGCCAGCAGCCCGAACAGGGTCAGGGTGACGGTCAGTCCGAGGAGCGCGAGGACCAGGGCGCGGTCCCGGTCGCGGTCGGCCGCCCGGCCGCCGACCAGGTTCCCGACCACCAGACCGACGCCGTACACCATCAGCAACCAGGCGACATCCGCCGAGGAGAACCCGCCGACCTCGGTGAAGGTGTACGCGATGTAGCTGAACGCCCCGAACATCCCGCCGTAGCCGAGCGCGGTGGCCGCCAGCGTGAGCCAGACCTGCGCGGACCGGAACGCACGGAGCTGCTCCCGCAGGCCGCCGGGTGCCCCTCGCTCCGTCTCCGCGGCCGCCCGGCCGGGGACGAGGGCGACGATGCCGGCCAGCGCCAGCACACCGATCGCGGTGACGGCCCAGAAGGCCGCCCGCCAGCCCCAGCGCTCGCCCACCAGCGCACCGAACGGCACACCCAGGACGTTCGCGAGCGTCAGCCCGGCGAACATCACCGCCACCGCGCGGGACTTGCGCTCCGGCGCGACCAGACCACGGGCGACGAGCGAGCCGATGCCGAAGAACGAGCCGTGGCACAGGGCGGCGACGATCCGCCCGAGCAGCATCACGGAGTAGGTGGGCGCGACCGCGGACAGCAGGTTCCCGACGACGAACAGCGCCACCAGGCCGACCAGGACCTGCTTGCGGGGCAGCCGCGCCGTCGCCGCGGTGAGCGCGATCGCGCCGACGGCGACACTCAGCGCGTATCCGGAGATCAGCCGGCCCGCGGTCGCCTCGGACACCGCGAAACCCGCCGCGACCTGCGGCAGCAGCCCGGCGATCAGGAACTCGGTGAGCCCGATGCCGAACCCGCCGAGGGCCAGCGCGATCAGGCCGCTCGGCATCCGTCGCGCCCCGAATCCACCCATGGACCGACCCTCACCGCTGACGGCGGCCCCGTCCATGGACAAAGATCGACGGGGCTTGGACGAATCAACGGGGCACGGTCGCGCTTCGGTTGCCCGTTCGTACCAACTCGGCCAGTGGACAAGGCAGTTGACTCTGACGAGCGTCGTGACCGCGGCGACGCCGTCGTAGCCTGGCGAGGTTTGTCGATCACAGCCGATCGCAGCCGATCGCAGGTGCGCCACCTCGGAAAGAGAGTGGAATTCCCATGATTGCCGTGCCGCCGTTCTACTGTCCGATACCTTCCGCGGAATCCCCCCACACCGCGGCCGCCGAACGCACGGTCGTGGAGTGGCTCGACAAGTTCGAGCTCTTCGAAAGCCCCACCCAGCGCGACTACTTCGCCCGCTCGCACTTCCCGGCCTTCCCCGGACGGTCCCTGCCGGACGCCGACGCGGAACTGCTGGTGCTCCCCGGCAAGGAGGTGATGTGGCTCCAGTCGTTCGACGACGTGCACAGCGACGAGAAGCCGGGCGCCACCCCGCCCGAGGAGTACATCCCGCTGCTGGCCGGGCTGACCAGGATCATGGAGGACCCGCAGGCCCCGCTGCTGCCGGACAACCCGTGGGCACACGCCCTGCGCGACCTGCGGCTCGACGTCGGCGAGCGGGCCACGGACGTCCAGACCGAACGCTGGGTGCAGGCCAACGTCGAGTACTTCGACGGGCTGCTCTGGGAGGCCGTCAACCGTGCGGAGGGGCGGATCCCGTCCCTCGACGACTACGTGGCCATGTGGCTGAAGCAGTCCGGGGTCTACCCCTGCATCGTCTTCACGGACATCGCCTGCGGCTACGAGGTGCCCGCCGCCGACTGGGCCGCCCCCCGGGCCCGCACCCTGCGCGAGATGACCTCGGTCCTCATCGGCTGGGACAACGACCTGACCTCGTACGACAAGGAGGTCGCCCGCGCCGCCGAGCGGAACTTCCCCGTGGTGCAGAACCTGGTGTCGGTGCTGGCGGCGCAGTACGCCCTGCCGGAGGCGGAGGCCGTCGCACTCGCCGGGGCGATGCGGGACCGTGCGATGGCGAGGTTCCTGGCACTGCGGGACGAGACGGTGGCCACCGGCGGTCCCGAACTCGCCCGGTACGCCATGGGGTTGGGCCAGTGGATCCGCGGCTACCTCGACTACAGCGGCCGCTCCCCGCGCTACACCGACCCCACCAACCCGGACGACGCGGCCGTGGCCGATCCGGCCCGCCCCGGCTGGACGGTGGCCGACACCCCCGGGCCCGGCGCCGTCCGTACCGACCTGCCGGCCCTGGCCTGCATCGACTCCTGGTGGGCGTGATCGACATGACGCAGTCACTGAACACGCGTGAGCAGACGTCGGCCGGCTTCCGTCCGGTGCCGGTGGCGCCCGGCCGGCTGCCGCTGCTGGGGCACGCCGTACCGCTGTTCCGCCGCCCGCTGCACTTCCTGCGCTCGCTGCGACAGGTCGGCGAGCTGGTCCGGGTGGACATCGGCGCACTGCCGATGGTGATGATCACCGACGCCGGGCTGACCCGGCAGGTGCTCACCGACAGCCGCACCTTCGACAAGGGCGGCGCCCTGTTCGACAAGGTGCGGGAACTGACCGGGGACTCCCTCCTCACCAGCCGGTTCGAGACGCACCGGCGGCAACGCCGGCTGATGCAGCCCGCGTTCGGCCGCGCCCGGGTCCAGACCTACGCCAAGGTCATGAACTCCATGATCGACGCCGTCCTGGGGGAGTGGGAGGAGGGTTCGGTGATCGACGTCGCGGCCGCGACGTACGACATCACCTCGCGTACGGCGGCCCGCACCATGTTCGCCGCCGACGTCGCCGGACCGGCGGCCGCACGGGTCGTGGCAGCCCTCTCCGTCTACCTGCACGGGCTGTTCCTCCGCATGATGGAACCCACCGGAGCGCTCGGCCGGGTGCCCACCCCGGGCAACCTCCGGTACGAGCGGGGCGTGCGACTGCTGCACTCCTCGGTCGACGAGATCATCGAGGCGTACCGGGCCTCCGGCGAGGACCACGGGGACCTGCTGTCCATGCTGCTGGCCGCCGGCGATGACGACGACGGCGAGCGACTGAGCCCGCAGGAGATCCACGACCAGGTGATCACCCTGTTCCTGGCCGGGATCGAGACGACGGCCGCCGCCCTCTCCTGGTCGCTGTACCTGCTCGGCACCCACCCCGAGGCCGCCGAACGGCTGCGGACCGAGGTGGACTCGGTGCTCGGCGGCCGCTCCGCCGACTGGGCGGACATCGGCTCGCTCCCGGAGACCCGACGGGTGATCACCGAGGCGCTGCGGATGTACCCACCGGGCTGGATCTTCACCCGGGTCACCACGGCGGAGGTGGAACTGGGCCCGCACCTGCTGCCCGCGGGCACCGGCCTCGCCTACAGCCCCTACCTGCTCCACCACGACCCCGAGGTGTTCGCCGACCCCGACCGGTTCGACCCGGACCGGTGGCTGCCGGAGCGGGCCGCGGCTGTGTCGAAGGACGCGTTCGTGCCCTTCGGCGGCGGTGTCCACAAGTGCATCGGCGACACGTTCGGGATGACCGAGGCGACCCTGGCGCTGGCGACGATCGCGGCCCGCTGGACCCTGACCCCGGAGTTCCAGGGCCCGGTCGAACCGGCGCCACGGCGTGCCACGCTCAGCCCGGCCCGACTCCCGATGCGGGTGACCAGACGGCCGTAGCAGCCTCGGGAACCGGACGCGGACGGCGGGAAAACGCAGTGGACGGGCGGGCGTTCGATGCGTAACGTCCGTGGGGCCGTGCTGATCCGCGAGGAGGTGAGACCCATGAACGCTGTATACGAGTGGGTGCTCCCTCTCTCCGTCACGGTCGGGCGATTGACGTAGGTGTCGCCGGGAGCGCCTGAACCACAAGGCCATCCCGAAAGGCAACAACCCATGCATTCAGTGCAGTTCACCGCCGAGACGTCGTCCGACGGCGTCGTCGAACGCGACTTCGTCGTGGACGGGATCCCCGGCGTGCTCTGGTCGCCCGTGTCCGGCTCCGAGCGCGCGCCCCTGGTCCTGATGGGCCACGGCGGCGGCACCCACAAGAAGTGGCCGGCGATGCCGGGCCGCGCCCACCGTCTGGTCAACGGCGGCGGGTTCCACGTCGCCTGCATCGACGCGCCCGGCCACGGCGACCGGCCGCGCACCGCGCACGACGAGCAGGAGATCGCCGCGCTCTACCGGGCGCGGGAGGCGGGCGAGCCGGAAGGCCCGGTCGTCGTCCGCTACAACGCCCATCTCGCGGAGCGCGCCGTGCCCGAGTGGCAGGCCACCCTGGACGCCCTCCAGGCCCTTCCGGAGATCGGCGCCGATGGACCGGTGGGCTACTACGGCCTCAACATGGCCACCGCGATCGGGATACCGCTCACGGCGGCCGATCCCAGGATCACCGCCGCGGTCTTCGGAATGCACTGGCCCGACGCCCTCGCCGCGACGGCACAGCGGATCACCGTCCCGGTCCAGTTCCATCTCCAGTGGGACGACGAACACATCCCGCGCGAGGCCGGTCTCGCGCTGTTCGACGCCTTCGCCTCCAAGGAGAAAACGCTGCACGCCAACGCGGGCCGGCACAAGGAACACCCCAGGTTCGAGGCCGACAGTGCGGCCCGCTTCTTCGCCCGGCACCTCACCCGGTCCGTACCGGCAGCAGCCCTGAGCTGACGGCCCGTCGGCGCCCGGCAGTCTGCCGGGCGCCGGCACCGCTCCTCGCGAAACCCTTTCTTCACACCTTGACTTAACATCGCGGATATTGCTTGGATCTCGGTTCGGCACGGCACCACCCCCGACACCCCCGCAGAGTCCAGGAGTTGCTGTGAGACGTACGATCACCGCGATCGCGGCCGTCACTGTCATGACACTGCCACTCATCGGCGCGAGTCCCTCCGCGCAGACCGGCCGAGCCCCGAGCGGGAGCACCGGGCACGGCCAGGCCGTGACCGGCACCTACTCCACCGGCGGCGCGCAGGCGTGGCAGCCCCTGCCGATCGTCAGGACGGGCGCGGACCCGGGCGGTGCCGTCGACGCCACCGTGGTCGCCGACCCGACCGCCCTCCGGCAGAAGTACACGGGCATCGGCTTCTCCCTGGACGAGACCAGCGTCTCCAACCTGTGGAAGCTCACCCCCGACGAGCGGGCGGCGGCCATCCGGCTCCTTGTCGACCCGAAACACGGCGCGGGACTCGACCGGTTCCGGCTGACGATCGGCAGCCCCGACCTCATCGAGCACCTGCCGTTCTGGTCGGAGGACGACCTGCCCGCCGGCGTCACCGACGACTTCGGCCTCAAGCACTTCTCAGTCCAACGGGACCTCGACCTGCACATCATCGACACCATCAAGCTCATCCAGCACTACAACCCGCACGCCACCTTCTTCGCGTCAGCGTGGAGCGCCCCGGCCTGGATGAAGACGAACAACCGCTTCCTCGGCGAGGTCGCACTCAAGCCCGGGAGCAGCACGGACTACTACCAGGTCGGCAAGTTGCGGGACGACTGCATCGAGGTGTTCGCCCGGTACTACGTCAAGTTCGTCCAGGCGTACGCCAGGCACGGCATCCGCGTCGACGCGCTCACCCTGCTGAACGAGCCCGGCATGGACGTGGTCTACCCGGCCATGGACATCAGCATCGCGCAGCAGCAGAAACTGGCCCTCGCCATCAAGCGCGAAATGCGCGCCGCCCACCTGGACACCCAGCTCTACGTGCACGACTTCAACTTCTGGGACTGGCACGACCCCAACAGCACCGCGACCAAGAACTACTACCGCATCTTCCAGGACGCCCCGGACGGCTCCGTGACCGGCGCGCAGGTCCGCAAGGCGGCCGACGCCATCGCCTTCCACCCCTACTGGGGCGACCCGACCGTCATGCGTGACGCGTTCGAGGAGTTCGGCAAGCCCGTCCAGCTCACGGAGACCAGCGACCTGTCGCCCTCGACCGTCCTGAACGACTTCCGCCTGGACGCCGGTTCCTACATCCTGTGGGCCCAGACCACCGACCAGGACGGCGGCACCCTGCACTGGACACCGGCCCGGGACAACAACATCGACTGGAACCAGGTCGCCGCCACCACCAAGTGGAAGGACCGGCTGGTGACCGTCGACACGGAGACGAAGAAGTTCACGGTCCGCGACGAGCTGTACGGGCTCGGGCAGTTCGCGAAGTACCTCTTGCCCGGTGACGTCCGCCTGGAGTCCAGCGCCACGGAACACGGCGTCAGCAACGTCGTCTACCGCACCCGTGACGGCGGATACGTCACCGTCCTCGGCAACGGCAACGCCACCGACAGCAAGGTCCGGGTCGTCGTCGGCGGCCAGTCCTTCGTGACGACCGTACCGGCGGGCTCCTACGCCACCTACCGCTGGCAGGGCCGGGCATAGGGCTAACCCCCCGGGGTGACAACCGGCTTGCCGGATGGTGACGGCCGGGCCGGTCCACAAAGCTGAGAGGAGTCGCTGAACACGCGCCGTCCGCGCAGTCTGCGCTGTCAAGGAGGCCCTGCCGTGCTCACCCGCCGTACCGCCCTGCTGTCGGCCGTCGCCGCCACCACCCTGTCCGCCGTCTCCGGGCGCACCGCGTCGGCCGCGCCGCGCCCGGCAGAGCTGGTGCGGCTGACCTTGCCCACTCCCAGCGGGCCGCATCCGGTGGGCACGGTCTCCCTGCGCCTCGTCGACACCGCGCGCCCCGATCCCTGGATCACCGCACAGCCGTACCGGGAGCTGATGATCAGCGTCCGCTATCCGGCGCGGGAGGCCGGCGGCCACCCCCGGGCACCGCAGATGCTGCCCGGGGAGGCCGCCGGCTTCGCCGCCGTCAACAACCTCGCCGACGTGCCCGCTGACAAGGTCGACTGGGCGGCCACCCGCACCCACGCGCACGAAGGCGCCCCGGTCGACCGGGACCGCGGCCCGTATCCGGTCGTCTGCTACTCACCCGGTGCCGGCGACCCGCGTTCCCTCGGCACCACCCTCTGCGACGACCTGGCCTCCCGCGGCTACGTCGTGGTGATGCTCGACCACACCTACGACGCCACCGCCGTCCAGTTCCCCGGCGGCCGGGTCGAACGCACCGTGCTGCCCGCCGAGTACGACAAGGCCTACCCGGACAAGAAGCGCATCACGGCCCTCCTGAAGAAGACGGTCGCCGTGCGGGTGGCCGACACCCGCTTCCTGCTCGACGCACTGCCGCGTGCGCTGCCCCGGGAACTGCGCGGCACGCCGGACTGGGACCGCGTCGGCATGTTCGGTCACTCGGCCGGCGGCTTCACCGCCCTCCAGGCGATGCACGACGACCGGCGTATCGCGGCGGGAGCCAACCTGGACGGCGTGGTCGCCTACGTCCAGGAGGACGGCGACTCCGGAAACCTCTCCACGGTCGCCGTCGAAGGCCTCGACCGCCCCTTCCTGCTGCTCGGCAAGGACGGCAACGACCTGAGCACGGTCCCGTCCTGGAACTCCCTGTGGCGGCACAGCCGCGGCCCCCGCGAGGGCCTGACCCTGCGCGGTGCCGAACACGCCACGTTCACCGACCAGGAGGCGATGGTCCCGCAGCTCGCCCGCCGGCTCGGCCTGCCCCGCAAGACGGTCGTGAATCTCATCGGCACCATCGCCCCGGCCAGCGCGATCTCCGCCGAACGGGCCTGCCTCGCGTCCTTCTTCGACCGTCGGCTGCGCGACCGGAGCGACACCGGGCTGCCGGGCCGGGTGCCGGAGGTGCAGCCCTTCGCTCGGTGAGCGGCCATCTGATCGACAGGGGTCGTGGGGGAGTCACACCGGAAGCCAGGACAGACCGTCCTCGGTCACCCCGAGCGACCCGTGGGCGGACGGCGCCAGGACCGGGCCGTCCAGCGGGGCGCCGTACAGGGCCTGTTCCTGGAGGTCGTTGCCGGTGCGGAAGGTCTCGGTGACGACCCGGGTGGTCAGGAGCGGGTTCGCGCGGTCGCCCGCGGTGGCCAACCGGCCCACCGCGTCCTCCAGTTCGGCCGCCGCGCTGCTCCGCCGCATGCCGAGCCCGCCGGCGCCGGGAATCCCGGTGTCACCCGATGCCACACCCCCGGCCAGCTCGGCGAAGGCGGCTGCCTCGTCGACGTCCACCCGGGTGATCTTCTTCGCCGACCAGAAGTACGAGTCCTCGTCCCGCTCCATGTCGTAGAACGCGACGAGGAACTCGTAGAACACCCCGTACTCCCGGCGGTAGCGCGCCTCGAACTCGGCGAAGCCGCGCTCCTCCGGCACCCTGCCCTCCAGGGCCGCGTTCACCGCACGGGCCGCCAACAGGGCGCCGTAGGTGGCCAGTTGGACCCCGGAGGAGAGCACCGGGTCCACGAAGCAGGCGGCGTCGCCGACCAGCGCCATGCCCGGGATCCACAGGGACGTCTTCCAGTAGGAGTAGTCCTTGCGCACCCGGACCCGGTCGTACGGCGGCTCGGTCGCGACCGGTACGTCCGTCAGCAGCCGGTCGACCTCGGGGCAGGCCTCGATCATGTCCTGCCACGCGGCACGCGGGTCGCCCTGGACGGCCGCGTAGTGCTCCGGCGCGATCACGGCGCCGACGCTGGTCAGGTCGGAGCGCAGCGGGATGTACCAGAGCCAGCCGGCGTCGAACGCGGCGCAGAAGATGTTGCCGTCGTTCGGCGCGGGCAGCCGGCGGCCGCCCGCGAAGTAGCCGAACACGGCGAGGTTGCGGAAGAAGTCCGAGTACACCCGTGCCCCGCCCACCCGGCCGTGGATCCGGCTGGTGTTGCCGGACGCGTCGACGACGAACCGGGCGTGCGCGGTGCGCGGGGTGCCGTCCCGGCCGGTGTACTCGACACCGCGCACCCGCCCGCCCTCGCTGAGTACCCGGCGCACCGGGCAGCCTTCACGGACGTCGGCGCCCGCCCTCGCCGCGTTGCGCAGCAGGATCTCGTCGAACCGGGAGCGCTCCACCTGGAAGGCGGTCGCGGTGGGATCCGGCAGCCGGGGCGTCGTCGCGAAGGAGAACTGCCAGGGCTCCGGATCCCGGCCCCAGCGCAGGGTGCCGCCGCGCTTGAGGGTGAAACCTGCGCCCGCGACCTCGTCGGCGACGCCGAGCAGACGGCACAGGCCGTGGACCGTGGCGGGCAGCAGCGACTCGCCGATCTGGTAACGGGGGAACGTCTCCCGCTCCAGCAGAAGCACGCGGTGCCCGCGCCGGGCCACGGCCGTCGCGGCGGTCGAGCCGGCCGGCCCGCCGCCGACGACGATCAGGTCGTACTCCTCGTGCTGGTCGTGCCGCGAAGTCATGCGGGAGCTCCTCTTCCGAACGAGCCGGGGACGGTGGTCACTTGGGCAGCCAGGCACGGATCGCCGTGGCCGTGCCGTCGGCGTCCTGGTGGAGCAGGGAGTAGTGGTCGCCGGGCACGTCCACGCCGTCGTGCGGCAGCGGCCAGTGCGGCCGCCAGTCGTCGCCGGGCGCGATGCGCAACATCTCGGCCGTGGGCCGGCCGCGCAGCAACAGGGCCGGGACCGGAGACGGTTCGGGCCGCCAGTTCTCCATCACACGGACGTACCCGCCTCCGACGATCAGCAGGGAGTCGTCCAGCCGGTCGACCACCTCGGGGTCGAGCGCCGCGCCCGCGGACATCAGCGCCTGCCCGCGCACATCCCCGCGGTGCAGCACCCCGGCATGGGAGTCGAGCAGGACCACCCCGGCCGGCGGCTCTCCCTCCGCCGCCAACTGCCGCGCCACGGCATGGGCGATCGCCCCGCCCGCGCAGTAGCCGACCAGCACGGGCGCCCTCTCGACCGGCAGCGAGCGCACGGTGTCGGCGTGCGCCCGCACCAGCGTGGCCACGCTGTCCGGAACGGCCCGCCGGGTGCCGAAACCGGGATGCTCCAGCACATGCAGATCCCGCTCGCCGTCGAACTGCCGGGCCAGGCCGGTGGGCAGGCGCAGGTGCGGTGCCATGTAGTCGGGGAGGTAGACCAGCGGGGTGCCGTCGCCGTGGGCGAGCTGGAGCGGCGGGACGGTGTGCCGGGCCCGCTCCTGGTCGGAGAAGACCGGCAAAGCGTACGACGCGAAGAAACGCAGCGTCATCGCCTCCTTCGGCCCTTCCTCGCGCAGGACACGGTGGTAGAGAGGGCTGAACCGGTAGGGGGCGTGGGGGAGTTGTGCGGGGGCGGTGGCCTGTGGCACGGGGGCGGGCGTGGGCGCGGGCCGGGGTTCCCGAGGGGCATCGGCGGTCTCCGGTTCCGCTCCCCGCACCGCGTCCTCGTCGAGCAGAACCCCGTGGACGTGTGCCGTCAGCTCGGGCAGCGTCGGGTACTCGAGTACGACGGTCGGTGACAGGCGGACCCGGGTGAACGCGCTGAGGCGGTTGCGGACCTGCACCGCGGAGAGGGAGTCGAAGCCGATCTCGGCGAAGGAGCGTTCGGCGGGCAGGGCGGACGGGTACGGGAAGCCCAGCACCGCCGCGATCTCGGCGCGGATCAACTCGGCCAGCAGCGCCGGACGTTCGGGCGCCGCGACGGCGGCGAGCCGCTCGCGCCAGGCACCGGGCGCCCGGGTGGCGTCGGCCGGGGGCGCTGCGTCGGCCGCGGCCGGGCTGCGCGGCAACAGGTCGGCGAGGACGGCCGGCGTGCCCGGCCCCGCCGCGGCCCGCAGGTCCAGTGGTACCGGCACCAGGACCGGTTCCGGACGGCGCAGCGCGGCATCGAGGAGAGCGATGCCCTCCCGCTCGCCGACGGGCAGCACACCGCCCTCGCGCAGCCGGTCCGGCGCGACCCGGCCCGCCATGCCCGCCGCGCCCGCCGTGGTCCACGGCCCCCACGCCAGCGACTGCGCGGGCAGGCCGCAGGCCACCCGATACCGGGCGAGCGCGTCGAGAAACCCGTTCGCGGCGGCGTAGTTCGACTGCCCGGGCCTGCCGAGCACACCCGCGGCCGAGGAGTAGAGCACGAAGGCGGCCAGGCCGAGGTCCCGCGTCGCCTCGTGCAGATGCCAGGCACCGTCCGCCTTCGGCGCGAGCACGGCCGCGAGCCGCTCGGGCGTCATGGCCTCTGTCACGCCGTCGTCCACCACCCCGGCCAGGTGGAAGACCGCGGTGAGCGGCGGTCGGCAGGACGCGACCAGCGCGTCCACGGCCGCCCGGTCGCTCACATCGCACGCCACCACGCGTACGTCGGCGGCCAGTTCGTCCGCCCAGTCCGGGACCTTTCCGCCGCGGCCGGCCAGCAGCAGGTGCCGGACCCCGCGTTCGGCGACCAGGTACCGGGCCAGGCTCGCCCCGAGCGCACCGGTGCCTCCGGTGACGAGGACGGTCCCCTCGGGATCCAGTCCGGGGGGCTCGGCGGTCGGCGGATCGGCGGGGACCAGCCGGGGCACGACGGCGACACCGGCGCGCAGGGCGAGTTCCGGCTCGCCGGAGCGCAGCGCCGCCGCCGCGGCCCGCGTCGTGGCCGCGGTGCCCTGCAGGTCGGCCAGCACGATCCGGCCCGGATGTTCGGCCCCGGCGCTGCGGACGAACCCCGCGACGGCGGCCTCGGCCAGGTCGGGGGCGTCTCCGGTGGCGTTCCCGGTGAGGACCAGCAGCCGGCCCGGCCGTGCGTCGGCGGTCCAGTCCCGCACCCGCTCCAGCACGGCGCCGAGCAGCGCCCGCACCCGGTCGGGCACGGGCATGTCCGCGGGCAGAGCGGCAGCCTGCCCGGCCACGTCGAGCAACTCGTGCTCCGGGCTTGCGGCGCCGGTCGGGCTCGCGGCGTCGGTCGGGTTCGCGATGCCGTCCGGCCTCCCGGTGCCTTCCGGGGACACGGGCCGCCAGATGAGCCGGTACGTCTCGGCCGGCGGCGGGGTCGTCGGGATCGTCCGGGTGACCACGGACTCCACGGCCGCCACCGGCTGCCCGGCCCCGTCGGTGAGGGTGACGCCGAACTCGTCCGGACCGAGCTGTCGTACGACCGCTCGCGCGGCGGCGGCGCCGGTGACGTGGACCGTCACCCCGGAACAAGTCACCGGCGCTTTCGGCTCGCCCGGCTCCTCGGCCAGCAGCGCGGCATGCAGGGCGGCGTCGAACAGGGCCGGGTGCAGGGTGTACGACCGCGCGGTCGCCGCCTCCCCGGGCGGCAGCGCCAGTTCGGCGAAGGTCTCGTCGTCCCGGCGCCACAGCGCGGTGACCGCGCGGAAGGCGGGCCCGTAGCGATGGCCGTGGTCGGCGAGGCGCTCGTAGTCGACGGCGATCCGCTCCGCGCCCACCGGCGGCCAGTCGCCGGGCGTCTCCCCGGGTGTCTCCCGGGTCGGTGCACCGGCCGGGGCGGCCGTCGCGGTGGCGTGCCGGGTCCATGGCTCGGACGTGTCGGCGCGGCGGCCCCAGACGGTGACCGGCCGCCCGCCCGTCCCGTCCGGCGACCCGGCCACCACCTGCACCTGCGCCCCCTGCCCCGGAGTGAGGACGAGCGGGGCGTGGAGAGCGAGTTCGGCCAGCCGCACCGGCCCGGCGGAGCCGTCGGCGCGGGCCGCCAGCTCGGCGAAGACGGTCGCGGGCACCACCACCCGGCCGCCGATCACGTGGTCGGCCAGCCAGGGACGGCCGTCGAGGGAGAGCACGGCGGTGTGCCGGATGCCGGGTCCGTCGGCATCGGGCACCGGCTCGCCCAGCAGCGGATGGCCGGACCCGGTCTGTGGCCGGACGGCGTCCAGCCAGTAGCGCTGCCGCCGGAAGGGGTGGGTGGGCAGCGGACGCCGTCGGGCACCGGACTCCGCGTACACCGACCGCCAGTCCACCCCGACCCCGTGCACATGCAGCGCGGCCAGCGCCTCGACCGTCGTCCGCCCGTCGCCGCACGACACGAACACCGCGCCCGCGTCCGGCCCCACGCACTCCTCGGCCGCGACGCCGAGCGCGGGGGACGGCCCCGCCTCGACGAAGGCCGTGACGCCCCCCTCGGCGAGCACGCCCACCGCATCGGCGAACCGGACCGTCTCCCGTGCCTGACGTACCCAGTGCTCGGCGGTGGCGAGCGCGTCCGCCTCCGCTCGCCCGGTCAGCGTGGACACGACCGGCACGGCCGGCCGCCGGTAGGTCACCGACTCGGCGACCGCACGGTACTCGGCCAGCACCGGGTCCAGCAGCGGCGAGTGGAAGGCATGGCTCACCCGCAGTTGCCGCCGCGGCCGTCCGACGGCGGCGGCCAGCGCCGTCACCGCGTCCTCGGGCCCGGAGAGCACGACCGACTCCGGTCCGTTGACCGCCGCGAGCGCCACGGTCCGGTCGGGAACCTCGTCGAGCAGGGGAGTCACCTCGGCGGGCGACGCCCGGACCGCGATCATCGCGCCGCCCGCGGGCAGGGCCGTCATCAGCCGGCCCCGCGCGGCGACCAGCCGTACCGCGTCGGCACGGGAGAACACCCCGGCGACATCGGCGGCGGCCAGCTCGCCGACCGAGTGCCCGACCAGACGGTCCGGCCGGACGCCGAAGCCGGCGAGGAGGGCGTGCAGGGCCACCGCGTAGGCGAAGAGCGCGGGTTGCGCGTAGTCGGTGCGGTCCAGCAGGCCCGGCTCGTCGATCACCTCCAGCAGAGGGCGGTCGAGCCACGGGGTGAACTCCTCGCACAGACCCGTGAACGCCGCGTCGAAGGCGGGGAAGGCCGCCCGCAGCTCGCTGCCCATCCCGGCGCGCTGGGCCCCCTGGCCGGGGAAGAGCAGCGCCACCTTCGGTCGTGGGCGCGCGGCGCCTCGCAGCAGTGCCGGACCGTCGGCGCCGGCGGCCAGCTCGCGCACCCCCCTGAGCAGACCTTCGGCGTCCGGGGCCAGCACGGCCGCCCGGTGCGACAGCGGGGCCCGCGTCGTGGCCAGCGAGAACGCGACGTCCAGGGCGTCCGCGTCGTCCCGTACATCGGCGAGCTCGGCCGCCAGCCTCGCGGCATGGGCACGCGTCCCGGCCTCGTCACCCCCGCCGACCAGCCAGGGCATCGGGGGCAGCGTACGGGGCGGCGGCGCAGCCGAGTCCGTGCCGTCCGCCGGATCGGCCTCCGTCGGCTCCTCGATGATCACGTGGGCGTTCGTGCCGCCGATGCCGAACGACGAGATCGCCGCCCGGCGCGGACGGTCGCGGCGCGGCCACGGGCGGGCCCGTTCGAGCAGCCGTACCGCACCGCCGGACCAGTCGACATGCGGCGACGGCTGCTCCGCGTACAGCGAGGCGGGCAGTTCTTCGTGGCGCATCGCCTCGATCATCTTGATCAGGCCCGCCACCCCCGACGCGGCCTGGGTGTGCCCCAGGTTCGACTTCACCGAGCCCAGCCACACCGGGTCGCCCAGGTCACGGCGCTGCCCGTAGGTCGCGAGCAGGGCGCCCGCCTCGATCGGGTCGCCGAGCGCGGTGCCCGTGCCGTGCCCCTCGACCGCGTCGACGTCGGACCCCGCCAGCCCCGCGTCGGCCAGCGCCAGCCGGATCAGGTCCCGCTGCGCCTCGCCGTTGGGGGCGGTCAGGCCGTTCGACGCGCCGTCCGAGTTCACGGCGGAACCGCGCAGCACCGCCAGCACCGGATGACCGTTGCGGCGGGCGTCCGACAGCCGCTCCAGCAGCACCAGACCCACCCCCTCGGCCCAGGCGGTGCCGTCCGCGCCCGCCGCGAACGACCGGCAGCGCCCGTCCGGCGACAGCCCGCGCAGCCGGCTGAACACGACGAACGGCCGCGGATTCGACAGCACCGTCACCCCGCCCGCCAGCGCCAGGGAGCACTCCCCGGCCCGCAGCGACCGGGCCGCCAGGTCAAGCGCCACCAGGGAGGACGAACACGCCGTGTCCAGGGTCAGCGCCGGACCGCGCAGCCCGAGGACGTAGGAGATCCGGCCGGACGCCACGCTCGGCGACGAGCCGATGCCGAGCTGGGCCTCCAGCTCGTGAGCCGACCGTCCGCCGCCGTACCCGCCGGCGTGCATCAGTCCCACGAACACGCCGGTGTCGGTGCCGCGCAGCTCCGGCGCCGGGACACCCGCCCGTTCGAAGGTCTCCCAGGCGACCTCCAGCAACAGCCGGTGCTGGGGATCGGTGGCCAGCGCCTCGCGGGGCGACATGCCGAAGAACAGCGGGTCGAAGTCCGCGACCCCGTCGAGGAACCCGCCGCGGCGGGTGTACGTCGTCCCGGGCCGGTCGGGGTCGGGATGGTGCAGCGACCCGAGGTCCCAGCCCCGGTCGGCGGGGAACTCGCCGGTGGCGTCGCGGCCTTCGGCCACCAGGTGCCAGAGGTCCTCGGGCGAGCTCACACCGCCCGGATAGCGGCAGCCGGCCGCCACGATCGCCACCGGTTCGGCCGCCGGACCACGCAGGGAGGGGGACATCGTTCCGGCCGGCGCGTGCCCGGCCGTCCTGGCGAGTGCGGCCCCGGCAACCCCGGCAGGTACCGGCGCGGCGGTCCCGTGCAGCAGGGCGTCCAGGTGGGCCGCGACCGCGGCCGGGCTCGGGTGGTCCCACACCAGCGTCGCCGGCAGCCGCAGCCCGGTGCGGGTACCGAGCCGGTGCCACAGGGTCATGGCGTCCATCGACGTCAGACCGAGATCGGCGAACGCCGTACCCGGATCGGCGGGCGTCCCCCGGATCGCGGCCGTCTCCGTGCACACCAGGTCGGTCAGCGCGGCCCGCCGCTCACCGGGCGTCCGTCCGGCCAGTTCGGCGAGTCCCGGATCGGCCGGGCGGTCGGTGAGTGCCCGGCGCAGCAGGGCCCGGCGCGGTTTGCCGCCGGGGGTGCGCGGTACCGCCGGGGTCAGCAGCACCTCCTCGGGCACCTTGTGCGCGGAGAGCACCGCGGCACAGGCACGCAGCAGCGGCGCCGGATCGAGGTCCGGGCGGTCCGGCACCACGAACGCCACCGGAACCTCACCCAGCAGCGGATGGGCCCGCCCGACCACGGCCGCGTCCCGCACCCCGGGCAGACCGCACAGCACCCGCTCCACCTCGGCCGGGTCGACGTTCTCGCCGCCGCGCACGATACGGTCGCCCGCCCGGCCGGTGACGGTCAGGAAACCGTGCTCGTCGAGCCTGCCCAGGTCACCCGTGCGATACCAGCCGTCGCGCAGGACGGCGGCGGTCTCCTCGGGCCGGTTGTGGTAGCCGAGCATGACGCCGGGGCCGCGGACCCAGATCTCGCCGACGCCCCCGTCCCCGCCAAGCCCTCCGTTCCTGTCGAACCCGCCGACGCCCCTGTCCCCGCCAGGCCCTGCGTTCCTGTCGAACCCGCCGTTCCCGCCGGCCTGCTCCTCCCCGGCGGCCGCCCGCACCTCCACCTCCATACCGGGCAGCGGCGTACCGCTGCTGCCGCGCACCCGCGGCCCGGCGGGCGACTCCACCGCGATCTTGCCGCAGGTCTCGGTACTGCCGTACCCGTCCAGCAGCGGGGCGCCGAACCGTGCCTCGGTCTCCTCCCGCAGCTCGGGGTCGCTGGGCGCGCCGGCCGTCACGCACAGCCGCAGCGAGGGCACGGCACCCAGGCCGGCGTCCAGCAACTGCCGGTAGGTGAGCGGCACCCCGGCCAGCACGGTCGGCGCGTACTCGCCGGCCAGCCGTGCCAGTGCGGCCGGTTCCCGGGCCGTGGTGATCCGGGCGCTCGCCCCGGCCATGGTGGTGCCGAGGACGCAGAGCGAGTGGGCGTAGGTGTGCGAGAGGGGCAGCGGCCACAGGACGCGGTCCGCCGCCGACAGCCCGAGCCGGGGCAGATAGCAGGCCGCCGAGGACCACAGCGCGGACCTTTGGCTGGAGATCGCGGCCCGGCTGGCACCGGAGGTCCCGGACGTGTAGAGCAGCCAGGCCGGCTCGTCCAGGCCGAGGTCGTCCGGGGGAGCGGACGAGGGTGTCGCGGCCGGCGCTTCCCAGGCGGTGACTCCGTCGGGCAGCGGTCCCGCACCGGTGACCAGCAGCCGGACAGACCGTCCGGCCGTCAGCCGCATGATCCGTGACAGGTGGTGCCGGTCGGTGACCAGCACGGCCGGATCGCAGTCGGCCAGCAGCTCGGCGAGCTCCGCGTCCGTGGCGCGGGAGCTCAGCGGCACCCCCACCGCGCCGGCCCGCACCGTGGCGAGCAGCCCCTCGACCAGCTCCACGCCGTCAGCCAGGCAGAAGGCCACCCGGGCCGCGCGGCCGATCCCCAGCCCGGCCGCCAACCGGCCGGTCCTGCGCTCCAGCTCGGCCCAGCTCACCGTCCGCCGGTCGTCGGCGAAGGCGACCTTCCCGCCGTAGCGCACGGAGTTTTCGACGAGCAGTTCCGCAACGGGCCGCACGGCCGACGCCCCCGTCATTCCCACCAGGCTCCCCCTTGGTGCCAACACCCCTGCCGCCCATGCCTGTTGGCGAGCCTACGGCCGACCGCTCGGCAGCCGTCCACGGCTCGCTGGGCCGGGTGCTTTCCCCGTAGGAGGGCGTCGCCGGGGCCGGGGTTGCAGCGCCTGTGCGATCGGCGTTTTCTGGAAGTATCCGATGGTGAAACAAGAGCGCCCAGGGTTGCGGCACGGACCGGGGGCTCTGTCCCGGCTGTTCCACCTGGCCAGGCCCCGGCCCGCGCGGTCCGCGTCGTCGCCCGGCGTTCGACGCGGAGGTGAGCCAGGTGAAAGCCGTCGTCTACGAGAAGCCCTTCAGCGTCACGATCAGGGACGTCGAAGATCCGCGGATCCAGCACCCGAACGACGTACTGGTACGGGTCACGTCGACCGCCATCTGCGGATCCGACCTGCACATGTACGAGGGGCGTACGGCCGCCGAGTCGGGCATCGTCTTCGGACACGAGAACCTCGGCATCGTCGAGGAGATCGGCTCCGGCGTGACCTCGCTCTCCGAGGGCGACCGTGTGGTCATGCCCTTCAACGTCGCGTGCGGCTTCTGCAAGAACTGCCTGGCCGGCAAGACCGGCTTCTGCCTCACGGTGAATCCGGGCTTCGCCGGCGGAGCCTACGGCTATGTGGCCATGGGCCCCTACAAGGGCGGCCAGGCAGAGCTGCTGCGGGTCCCGTTCGCCGACTTCAACTGCCTGAAGCTGCCGCCGGGCAACGAGTTCGAGACGGACTTCGTGCTGCTCGCAGACATCTTCCCGACCGGCTACCACGGCTGCGAGCTCGCCCAGGTGGTCCCGGGCGAGAGCGTCGCCGTCTTCGGGGCCGGCCCGGTCGGGCTGATGGCCGCGTACTCCGCGCTGCTGCGCGGTGCGGCCAAGGTGTTCTCGGTCGACCGCGTGCCCGAGCGGCTCGCCAAGGCCGAGCAGATCGGAGCGATACCGATCGACTTCACCAAGGGCGACCCGGCCGAACAGATCAAGGAACAGACCCGGGGCGAGGGAACGGACAAGGGCGTCGACGCCGTCGGCTACCAGGCCCAGGCGCACGATGCGAGCCACGAGGAACCCGCCGTCGTCCTGAACACCCTCGTCGAGACGGTACGTCCGACCGGCATGCTCGGCGTACCGGGCCTGTACGTCCCGTCCGACCCGGGCGGACCCGACGAGCACGCCAAGCACGGCCAGCTGCTGGTGTCCATCGGCAGGATGTTCGAGAAGGGGCAGCGGATGGGCACCGGCCAGTGCAACGTCAAGCAGTACAACCGGCAGTTGCGTGACCTGATCATCGCGGGGCGGGCCAAGCCCAGCTTCGTGGTCTCCCACGAACTGCCGCTGGAGGAGGCGCCGGGCGCCTACGAGAAGTTCGACCAGCGGATCGAGGGCTACACCAAGGTCGTCCTGCACCCCGGGCACGCGCTCGCGGCGTAGCACCGGCGACGACCCGGCGCGGCGGGCCGCCACCCGTGACCGGCCCGCCGCGCACGGCTACGGCTGCCGGGAGCCGCCCCCGCCCGTCCCGGCACCCGGGGCCGGAGCCGGGGTGAGGGCGGTGATCCACTCGGCGGGCCAGGGAGCGCTCGCCCGGTCGGCCCGCTGCGGTACGTGCACGACCGTACAGCGGCCGGACGCGGCGAGCTGCCGGGGACGGCCGTCGAACTCCTCGCCCCACACCTCGAACCGGAACGTCATCGAGGAGGTGCCGACGCGTTCGACGGTCAGGACGGTCGTCACCTCCTGCTGGAACCAGAGCGGCGCGGTGAAGTCGACCTCGTAGCGCACCCGCGGTGCGGCACCGAAATAGCCGACGAGGCCCCGCTCGCGCACGAGTGCCGCCTCGGCCGCCTCCATGAACCGCACCACCGCAGAGTTGTGGTAGTGCCCGGAGGCATCGGTGTCCGACCACTCCACCCGGCACCGGTGGACGGCCCGGACCTCTTCAGCGGGTTCGGGAGCCGGAGAAGCCAAAGAAGTGTCCTTCCGGGAGCTGGTATCTCGTATTTTTCACGATCGTCACGTGAAGTCAATGCCAGAGGGGTCTGTCGGGCCCGGACGGCCCGGCAGACCCCTCCTGCCGCTCTTCCCGCCGCTCAGCGGGTCCGGCGAAGTCCGCTGCGGGCCGGGGGAGGAACTGCGCGACCAGCCACGACGGCGCCGCAGTCGGCAGTCGGCACATCGCGGCACTTCCAGCGGAGCGCTTAGCTGGTACGGCCCGCCGGAGCGTTCCGGTCCTCCCCGGCCACCGGCGTCGCGCCCTCGTACCCCGTGTCCGTGCCCGCCGCCGGTTCCGCCCGGTCGGCGTGGCCCGGCCACCAGGCCGCGTGGCCGATCAGCGCCGTGAGGCTCGGGGTGAAGAACATCGCCATGACGAAGGCGGCCACCGCGATGCCGAAGAAGACCGCGAAGCCCATCTCCGTGAGCAGCGAGTTGCCCGCCAGCATCATCGTGGCGAAGGTCGCCGCCAGGATGAAGCCCGCCGCGGCGACCGTGGGACCGGACTGCCGCACCGCCATGCCGGCCGCCTCGCGCGGCTCCCGGCCCTCACGGGCCTCCTCGCGGAGCCGGGCGATCATGAGGATGTTGTAGTCCGTGCCGATGGCGACCACGAAGAGATACATGATCACCGGCAGCATGAACATCAGACCGGGCTTGTTCTGCGCCTCCTGGAAGATCCAGACCGTGGCGCCGAGCGTGGCGCCGAAGCCGAGCCCGACCGAGGCGATCAGGTACCAGGGCGCGACCACACTGCGCAGCAGCAGCCCCAGGATCACCATGATCAGCAGGGCGGCCACGGGGAACACCGTCCGGTAGTCGTGGTTGACCGCGGAGTCGATGTCCTTGTAGATCGAGGACATGCCGCCGACGACCGCCTCGGTGCCCGAGGGGGCACCGGTGTGCGCGACGTCACGCACCCGGCCCACGGTGTCTATGGCCTTGTCCGTGGACGCCTCGTACTTGAGGGTGACGGTGAAGTCCGCAGTGGTCCCGGCCTTGTTCACCTGGGCCATCCGGGCGCTCGCGACACCGTCCACGGCCCCGAGCTTCTCTGCGTACGCGTCGAAGGAGGAGGTGTCCAGCGCCTTGCCGTCGGTGCTGGACAGGTAGACGTCGGTCGGCGCGGCGGCACCGGCCGAGTACGCGTTCTGCATCCGGTCCTGGACGACCATGGACTCCTTGGTCTTGGGCATCGAGCCCGAGGCCAGGTCGAACGTGGCGTGGAAGCCCAGGGTGCCCAGGGACAGGACCACCAGCACGAGACCGGAGACCGCGGCGGTCAGCCCCGGGCGGCGCTGCACACCACGGCCCAGGGCCGCGAAACGGGCGTTGGCCGGCTCCTGCTGCCAGGACTTGGACGGCCAGAACACCTTCGGGCCGATCAGCGACACGACGGCCGGGATCAGGGTCAGGCCCGCGACCAGGGTGACGGAGACCGCGATGGCCAGCGCCGGGCCCATCTGCTTCAGGAAGCCCAGTGTGGACAGCACCAGCGCGAGGAACGCGATGATGACCGCACCGGCCGCCGAGGCGATGGCCTCGCCGACCCGGGCGACCGCGTTGACCATGGCCTGCTTGGGTTCGTCCCCCGCACGCAGGCGTTCGCGGTACCGGAACATCAGGAACAGGAAGTAGTCCGTGCCCACGCCGAACAGCACGACGATCAGGATCGACGACACGGAACTGTTGGCCTGGAGGCCGAACAGCTTGGTGGCGTACGCGATGAGCCCGTTGGCGATCGCGGACACCACGCCGATCACGATCAGTGGCAGGAACGCGAGGATCGGTGCCCGGAAGATGATCAGCAGGGTGACCAGGATGATCACGAAGGTGCCGATGCCGATCAGCGCCTCACCGCGCTTGGACGAGTCCTGCTGGTCGAGGGCCTGCGCGGCCGAACCGCCAAGCTTGACCTCCAGGTTCGTGCCTTTGGCCAGTTGTTTGACGTCGTCGCGCAACACCTTGGCGGCGTCCGCCTGCACGGGCTGACCGGCGTTCTTGCTGTCCATCTGCACCAGGATCAGGTCGTACCTGCCGTCCTTCGACGGCTGGCCGGGGACGACCTTCTGGACCTGGTCGATGTGCTTGCCGCCCAGCTCGGTGGCGAACCGGGAGACGTCCTTCTTGTCCTCGGCGGTGAGCTTGCCGCCGTCGGTGCGCTGGTAGAGCGCGATCGCGGAGGGGGTGAAGGCGCTGGGGAACGCCTTCGCCTGGAGATCGGCCGCTTTGATGGACTCGTAACTCTTGGGCAGGAAGCTGCTCTCGTCGCTGTTCGAGGGCAGGCTCGGGGCGGTGGCGACGATCGCCACCGCCGCGATCAGCCATGCCACGATCGTCCAGACTGGATGTCGGACGACGGCAGTGCCAATTCGTCGGAACATGCGGAAGGTCCTCCTGGGTAGGAAGATCACCGCAGCCCGGGGAGCGGACCCTGGCATCGGCGACCCCGACCGGCCCGCGTTCCAACGAGCCGGTCGCATGGTTGTCTTGACGCCATATGTTAGGGATCACCTGTGAAGATCGGTCCACTGGGTTTTTTGCGCCGCGCGTATCTGCGCCTTTCCCGGCGCCCGCCGGCGGCCCTGTCATCTGTACGGCGGCGGTCCGGTCGGCGACCATCGAAGACGTGATCGCGGCACCGTCGCCCGTCCCCGAAAGGGCCGAACCATGTCCATGATCGGTCAATGGCAGCTGCGGGCCGCGTTCGCGGTGCGGCTGTCGGAGATGTACGGCCGGGAGGTGCCCGCCTACACGACGCTGGTGGACGTCTCCCGCGAGGTCAACGAGGACGTCCTGCGCGCCCGCGGCGCCGACGCCGAACGCCTCGGCTCCATCGGCAGGGTCACCGCCGAGCGGCACGGCGCCATCCGCGTCGGCACACCGCGCGAACTGCACCAGGTCGCCCGCGTCTTCGGCGCCCTCGGCATGCACCCGGTCGGCTTCTACGACCTGCGGGAGGCCGCGGCCAGCGCCGTCCCGGTCGTCTCCACCGCCTTCCGGCCGGTCGACGGCGAGGAACTCGCCCGCAACCCCTTCCGGGTGTTCACCTCCCTGCTCACCCCGGCCGACCCCCGCTTCTTCGACGACGGCCTGCGCGCCCGCCTGGAGACCTTCCTCGCCGCCCGCGAGCTCTTTCCCCCGGAGCTGCTCGCGCTGGCCGACCGCGCCGCGGCCGACCGCGGACTCCCCGCGGACGACGCCGAACGCTTCCTCCACCTGGCCGTGCAGGCCTTCGAGCTGTCGGCCGAGCCGGTGGACCGGGCCTGGTACCGGACCCTGGAGCGGGTCTCCGCCGTCGCCGCGGACATCGGCGGCGTCCGCAGCACCCACATCAACCACCTCACGCCGCGCGTCCTGGACATCGACGAGCTGTACCGCCGGATGACCGACCGCGGCATCGAGATGATCGACACCATTCAGGGCCCACCGGCCTGGAAGGGCCCCGACGTCCTGCTGCGCCAGACCTCCTTCCGCGCCCTGGCCGAGCCCCGCGCGATGCGCACCGAGGACGGCGGCGTCGTCAGCGGCGCCCTGCGGGTGCGCTTCGGCGAGGTCGAGGCCCGCGGCATCGCCCTCACCCGGGCGGGGCGTGCCCTGTACGACGAACTGCTCGGCCGCGTCGACGAGCAGGCGGCCCGGCACCCCGCGACGGCCCGCGACGACATCGCGCGCACCGTCTGGGAGCGGTACCTGCCCGGCAGCGAGGAGGAACTGGCGGCCCAGGGACTGGCGTACTTCACCTACCGGCTCGCCGACGACCGGCCGCGCGACGGCCGCACACCGCCCACCGGTGTCGCCGAACTGGTGCGCCAGGGCTGGGTACGCGCCGAACCCGTCGTCTACGAGGACTTCCTGCCCCGCTCCGCCGCCGGCATCTTCCAGTCCAACCTCAGCGGCGAGGGCACCCGCGACAACGACCGGCAGGGCACCGCCTACGACGCCGACTGGCTCTCCGGCGCCGTCGGCCGCGAGGTCCTCGACCCCTTCGCCCTCTACGAACAGCAGCAGAACCGCTCCCTCGCCCAGGCCGCCCGGGCCCTCGGCCTCACCGACCCCGTCCGCTGACCCCTCACCCCCCGGAGGACCAGGATGACCAGCACCGTGCTGCCCACCACGGACGAACTGCGGGCCCACGCCCGGGCCTGCCTGCGGAACATCGGTGCGGAGGTGGCCGAGGGCGACGACTTCCCGGCCCGCACCCCCATCACCGGCGAGCACCTCTTCGGGCTGCGGGCGGCCACCGGAACCGACGTCGAGGAAGCCCTCACGGCCGCCCGGACCGCCTTCCTCACCTGGCGCACCACCCCGGCCCCGCGCCGCGGTGACCTGGTCCGCCGCCTCGGGGAGCTGCTGCGCGAGCACAAGAGCGACCTGGCCGACCTCGTCACCGTCGAGGCGGGCAAGATCCGCTCCGAGGCGCTCGGCGAGGTCCAGGAGATGATCGACATCTGCGACTTCGCGGTCGGCCTGTCCCGCCAGCTGTACGGCCGTACGATCGCCTCCGAACGCCCCGGCCACCGCCTGGCCGAGACCTGGCACCCGCTCGGCGTGGTCGGTGTCATCTCCGCCTTCAACTTCCCCGTCGCCGTCTGGTCCTGGAACACCGCCGTCGCCCTGGTCTGCGGCGACACCGTGGTCTGGAAGCCCTCGGAACTCACCCCGCTGACCGCCCTGGCCTGCCACCACCTGCTCGCCCGGGCCGCCGAGGAGACCGGCGCCCCGCGCGACGTACACCGCCTGCTGCTCGGCGACCGCGCGGTCGGCGGGCGGCTCGTCGACGATCCCCGGGTGGCCCTGGTCAGCGCCACCGGCTCCACCCGCATGGGCCGCGAGGTCGGTCCGCGCGTCGCCGCCCGGTTCGGCCGCAGCCTGCTGGAGCTCGGCGGCAACAACGCCGCGATCGTCACCCCCTCCGCCGACCTCGGCCTCGCCGTCCAGAGCATCGTCTTCGCCGCGGCGGGCACGGCCGGCCAGCGCTGCACCACACTGCGCCGGCTCATCGTCCACCGGGACATCGCCGACGCCCTCGTCGAGCGCCTGACCGCCGTCTACGGAAAGCTCCCCGTCGGCGATCCGTTCGACGCCACGACACTGGTCGGCCCGCTCGTCACCACCGGCGCACTGGACCGCATGCACGACGCACTCGGCCGCGTCCGGGCCGAGGGCGGCAAGCTCCTGGCCGGCGGGAACCGCCGCCTGGCCGAGGCGGCACCCGCGGCGGCCTACACCGAGCCCGCCCTGGTACGCGTCGACGAACAGACCGACGTCGTACGGGAGGAGACCTTCGCACCGATCCTGTACGTCCTCGGCTACGACACCCTCGACGAGGCGATCGCACTCCACAACGACGTCCCGCAGGGCCTGTCCTCCAGCATCTTCACCCGCGACCAGCGGGAGGCCGAGGTCTTCCTGTCCGCCGCCGGCTCCGACTGCGGCATCGCCAACGTCAACATCGGCACCTCCGGAGCCGAGATCGGCGGCGCCTTCGGCGGTGAGAAGGACACCGGCGGCGGCCGCGAGTCCGGCTCCGACGCCTGGAAGGCGTACATGCGCTCCGCCACCAACACGGTCAACTACTCCGGCGAACTCACCCTGGCCCAGGGCGTCAGCTTTCTCTGACCACGGGTCAGGCATCCTCCCGGAAACGGGCGGCCAGTTCGCTTGCACGAGCGCCTGTTCGAACTCCTTGCGGGAGGTGTCGATGTCACCCCGGGCCGCGGTCAGCCGGGCCCGGGCCAGACCGAGCCGGGCCAGCGCCGAGCGCGTGGCGGCACATCTGGCGGTGCGCGGGACAGTACGCCGACATCAGCGTCTTCGACGTCGCCGACAACGAGGCCCTCCACCGGCTTCTCCGGAACCTGCCGCTCTTCCCCTACCTGACCATCGAGGTCACCGCCCTGGCCCAGCACCCCTCGGACCTGGCGGCCGGCTGAGGGCGTGTGTCACGGCAGTGGATCGCCGAACTCCCCGGCGTTCGCGTCGTCCTGGCTGCTCACCGGCGTCTCGGCCGCTCCCTCGGGCAGCAGGAAGGCGGTGAGGGCGGCCGTGTCGTCCTGCAGCTGGTCGTGGCTGTAGGCCAGCAGGTCCTGATGGAGCCGTTCCAGCAGGTCCGGGGGCGGCATGGGGCCCCACGAACGCAGCCGATGGAGCAGGGGGTAGAAGGAGCCGGCCGGGTCACGGGTCTCCGTGACGCCGTCCGTGTACAGCAGCAGCTGGTCACCGGGGCCGAAGGGGTAGGCCTCGACGCGGTAGGGATCCCCGACGAGCATGCCGAGGTTCAGCGGCGGTCCCGGCTGCCCCCGGTCCAGTTCGCGCACCTCGCCGGGGCGGATGAGCAGCGGCGGCGGGTGGCCGCAGTTGACCATGCGGACGACCCTCTCGTCCCCGGGGACCTCGGCGAAGACGGCCGTGACGAACCGCTCGCCGAGCTCGGTCCCGCCCAGCCGGTCGGCCCGCCGCGTCATGCTGATGTCCACCCGCTCCACCAGGGCCCGCAGGTCCGGTTCGTCGTGCGCGGCCTCGCGGAACGCGCCCAGCATCGCCGCCGCGGTCTCCACCGCGAGCAGCCCCTTGCCGCGCACGTCACCGATGAGCAGCCGTACCCCGTAGGCGGTGGGCACGGCCTCGAAGAGGTCGCCGCCGATGCGTGCCTCCGCGGCGGCGGACAGGTAGAAGCTCTCCAGGAGCAGGTTGCCGATCCGGTGCGGGACCGGTCTGAGCAGGACGCGTTGCGCGATCTCGGCCACGAACCGGACGTCGGCCAGGGTGCGTTCCCTGCGGGTCCGGTGTGCCGCCAGGATCGTCCCCAGAGCGCCCACCAGGGCCGTACACGCATAGGCTGCCACGTAGTGGCGGTCCCAGAGGTAGCCGACCGAGCGCCCCGCACAGCACGGGGTTCCGGCCAGTAAAAGTTCGAGGCCGATGGCGAAGACGGTGGCGCAGGCGACGACGACCGGCGGATGCGCGAAGGCGGTCACCAGGGGCAGCGCGATCAGTGCGAAGCTCACCGGCCACTCCACGGGAGTGATCGGTTCGAGCAGCAGCACGCCGGCGACGTACAGGACGGGAAGCCAGCGCATCCACGCGGGAGGAGCCGGGGGTGCGGGCAGTGATGGGTTGTGACCGGCGTGCCTCACCCGGGACTCCTGGCATACGGATCTCGACAAGACACCCAGCCTCCCGGGCCGTTGTCCGGAACACCGGTGATTGCTCCACTCAGCGGCATGTTCCGGCGCCCGCAGCAGCATTCGCGCCAGGCGTCGAAACATTCGGGATTTTCCTGCCGATGCAGTGGATCTTCTTCCGGTCCCCCTTCGGTCGATTCGACCCTTGGTTCACCCATTGAGTGTTCGAGCTGGGGAGATGGTCGATTCACCGCTTCGAAGGTTTCGAAATAATCACCGAAACTGTTGACAGGTGACATGGGCAGACCAAAACTCCCCACCAGGCCACACCCGCACAAGCCACACAAGGAGGCATCCCATGAACCCGCTCGACCACGCCCTGAGCCGAAGGAGCGCCGGCGCCTTGCTGCTGGGCGCAGCCGCCGGACTGGCCCTGCCCGGCACCGCCCGGGCCGCCACGGTCGTCACCACGAACCAGACCGGCACCAACAACGGCTACTACTACTCGTTCTGGACCGACGCGCAGGGCACGGTCTCCATGACCCTCGGCTCCGGCGGCAACTACAGCACCAGCTGGAGCAACACCGGCAACTTCGTCTGCGGCAAGGGCTGGAGCACCGGCGCCCGCCGGAACGTCGCCTACTCGGGCGGCTTCAGCCCCTCCGGCAACGGCTACCTGTCCCTCTACGGCTGGACCTCGAACCCGCTCGTCGAGTACTACATCGTCGACAACTGGGGCACCTACCGGCCCACCGGCACGTACAAGGGCAGCGTCACCAGCGACGGCGGCACCTACGACATCTACCTCACGACGCGGTACAACGCCCCGTCCGTCGAAGGCACCAAGACCTTCAACCAGTACTGGAGCGTCCGCCAGGCCAAGCGGACCGGCGGCACCATCACCACCGGCAACCACTTCGACGCCTGGGCCAGGGCCGGCATGTCCCTCGGCAGCTTCAGCTACTACCAGATCCTCGCGACCGAGGGCTACCAGAGCAGCGGCAGCTCGAACATCACGGTGGCGTGATGAGTGCCGTTGCGGAGCGCTCCTTACGTCCCCTGGTCGCGACCGCCGCCGCCGTCGCGCTGGCCGCCGCGGGCACCCTCGCCGTCGGTACCGTCCCCGCCGACGCCGCCACCTGCAGCGGCTACGTCGGCCTCACCTTCGACGACGGGCCGTCCACCGCCCACACCCCGGGCCTGCTCGGCGCCCTCGGGGCGAACGGACTGCGGGCCACCATGTTCAACGAGGGCCAGTACGCGGCCGCCTACCCGGCCCAGGTCAGGGCCCAGGTCGGCGCGGGCATGTGGGTCGGGAACCACAGCTACACCCACCCGCACCTGACCCAGGAGACCCAGGCGCAGATCGACTCGGAGATCTCCCGCACCCAGTCGGCGATCGCCGCTGCCGGCGGCGGGACACCGGTCCTGTTCCGGCCGCCGTACGGCGAGACCAACGCGACCGTGCGGGCGGTCGAGGCCAAGTACGGGCTCACCGAGATCATCTGGGACGTCGACTCGCAGGACTGGAACGGCGCGAGCACCGACGCGATCGTGCAGGCCGTCTCCCGGCTCACCAGCGGCCAGATCATCCTCATGCACGAGTGGCCGGCCAACACCCTGGCCGCGATCCCGCGCATCGCACAGACCCTCGCGGCCAAGGGGCTGTGCTCCGGGCGGATCTCCCCGCAGACCGGCCGCGCGGTCGCGCCCTGAGAGCCCACGGCACGAGTGGCCATGAACGGCCACGAGCGGCGCGGCGGTGTCCGTCAACCGCCGCGCCCTTCTCATGACTTCGGATGAACGGGAATCATCCGTCCGGTCCGCGTCGGTAGGTTCGTCGCCGTGGACTACTACGACCTGGGCAGTCACAGCCGGCGCGTGACGACGTCGTCCCCCGAGGCGCAGACCTGGTTCGACCGGGGGCTGAACTGGGCCTACGCCTTCAACCACGAGGAGGCCGTCCGCTGTTTCGAGGCGGCCGGCGCGGCGGACCCGGACTGCGCCATGGCCGACTGGGGCGTGGCCTACGCCCTCGGCCCCAACTACAACAAACCCTGGGAGTTCTTCGACCAGGAGGACCTGGCGCACACGGTGGAGCGGACGCACGCCGCCGTGGAACGCGCCCACGCCAAGGCCGCGCACGCGACTCCCGTCGAACGCGCCCTGATCGAGGCGCTGCGCGCCCGCTACCCGCAGGCCGCGGCCCCCGACGCGGCAGCCTGCTCGGTGTGGAACACCGCCTACGCCGACAGCATGCGAACCGCGTACGAACTGGCCCCCGACGACCTCGACGTCGCGACCCTCCACGCGGACGCCCTGATGAACCTCACCCCCTGGCAGCTCTGGGACATCCGCAGCGGCCGGCCGGCCGCCGGGGCCCGCACCGAGGAGGCGAAGGCCGTGCTGGAGCGGGCCCTCGGGACCGAGGCCGGCACCGGGCACCCCGGGCTGCTGCACATGTACATCCACCTCATGGAGATGTCGCCCACGCCCGAGAGCGCCCTGCCGGTCGCCGACCTGCTGCGCGACCTCGTGCCCGACGCCGGGCACCTCCAGCACATGCCCTCGCACCTGGAAGTGCTCTGCGGCGACTACCGGCGCGTCGTCTCCGACAACGCCGCGGCCCTCGCCGCCGACGAGAAGTACCACGCCCGCGCCGGCGCGATGAACTTCTACACCCTCTACCGCTGCCACAACCTGCACTTCGGGATCTACGGCGCGATGTTCCTGGGCCGCCTCCAGGACGCCCTCGCCACGGCCGAACGGCTCGAAGCCGCCGTACCGGAAGAACTGCTGCGCGTGCAGAGCCCGCCGATGGCCGACTGGCTGGAGGGCTTCCTGGCCATGCGGGTGCACGTCCTGGTCCGCTTCGGCCGCTGGGACGACATCCTGCGCCTGCCACTGCCCGCCGACCCCCTGCTGTACTGCGTGACCACCGCGATGCTGCACTACGCGCGCGGTGTCGCCCACGCGGCCACAGGCCGGATCCCGGAGGCCGAGACCGACCGGGCCCGCTTCCGGGACGCGGTCGCCGCGGTCCCGGAGACCCGCATGCTGTTCAACAACACCTGCACGGACATCCTGGAGATCGCCTCCGCCATGCTCGACGGCGAACTCGCCTACCGCAAAGGCGACTTCGACACGGCCTTCACCGCCCTGCGCCGCTCCGTCGACCTGGACGACAACCTCCCGTACGACGAACCCTGGGGCTGGATGCAGCCCACCCGGCACGCCTACGGCGCCCTGCTCCTCGAACGCGGCCGGATCGCCGAGGCCGAGGCGGTCTACCGCGCCGACCTCGGCCTGGACGACACCCTGCCCCGGCCGTTGCAGCACCCGGGCAACGTCTGGGCCCTGCACGGCTTCCACGAGTGCCTCCGGCGGCTTGGCAAGGAGGGCGAGGCGCGGATCGTGGGGCAGCAGCTGAAGCTTGCCGCGGCTACCGCGGACGTGCCGATCAGGGCGTCGTGCTTCTGTCGTGCGGAGTGCTGCGCTTCGTAGTAGGCGCCGCGATGGGCCGTCGGTCGACCGCGGCGCCGTCGTGGCTGGTCGCGCAGTTCCCCGCGCCACTTACGGGGCGCTGATCTTCGGGGCGTTGTCAGAGTGCCCGGGCCACCAGCAGTGCCACGTCGTCGTGGTCGTCGGGGTGGCGCAGGCCGTGGAGGAGGAGGTCGCAGGTCTCCTCCAGGGGGCGGTGGGGCTCGTCGAGGAAGCCCAGGAGGACGTCGAGGCGGTCGTCGATGGGGTGGCGGCGGGTCTCGACCAGGCCGTCGGTGTAGAGCACCAGCAGGTCACCCGGGTCCAGGCCGACGGTCGTGGTCTCGAAGGGAATGCCGCCGACGCCGAGCGGGGCGGCCGTCGGCAGCTCCAGCAGGGCCGGCGGCCGGCCGGAGTGCACCAGCGCGGGCGGCATGTGGCCCGCGTTGGCGATCTCGCAGCTCCTGGTGTGCGGGTCGTAGACCGCGTACAGGCAGGTGACGATGTAGTGCTCCAGATCGCAGGTGATCCGGTCCAGGTGCCGCAGCACCGCGGCCGGGGGCAGCTCCAGGTCCGCGTAGGCGCAGGTGGCGGTACGCAGCCGGCCCATGGTGGCGGCCGCGTCGATGCCGTTGCCCATCACGTCGCCGACCACCAGCGCGGTCCTGTCCTGCGACAGCGGGATCACGTCGTACCAGTCGCCGCCCACCTCGCTGGTCGCCTGGGCCGGTTCGTAGCGGGACGCCAGTTCGAGACCGGTGTGCTCGGGCGGATGGTCGGGCAGCAGGCTGCGCTGGAGGGTGAGGGCGGTGTTGCGGACGCTCTGGAACCAGCGGGCGTTGTCGATGGCCACGGCCGCCCGGCCCGCCAGCTCGGTGGCGAGGACGACGTCGTCCTCGTCGAAGGGAAGCGGATTGCGGGTCCGTTTGAGGTCGAGGGCGCCCAGCACCTCGCCGTGCGCGATCAGCGGCACCACGAGATACGAGTGGACGCCCGCCTGCTCCAGCAGGGCGCCGGCCTCCGGGCTGCGCGCGATGCGCGGCAGATCGTGCTTGCCCACCCGCGGCACCAGCACCGGGCGGGCGGTGTGCACGCACAGCGTGACCAGCCGGTCGCCGTCATAGGCGGCGAGGTCGCCGGGCGGGTCGGCCGCCCGCAGGGCGACCGTGGGGTGGTCCGCCTTGAGGGCGAGGGCGCGGAACAGCTCCGGGCCGTTGTCCGGACGCCGCGAGCGGCGCAGGGCCAGCGCCGCGTCCAGCACGTCCACCGCGACCACGTCCGCGAGCACCGGGGTGGCGATCTCGGCCAGCTCGTGCGCCGTGCGCTCCACCTCCAGCGAGGTGCCCACCCGCGCCGAGGCGTCGGCGATCAGGGCGAGGCGGCGCCGGGCCCGGTCGGCCTCGGCGGCCGCGCGGTGCCGTTCCGTCACGTCGACGACCGAGATCGCGGCGCCCAGGACCCGGCCGCCGGGATCCTCCAGCCGGTAGAACGACAGCGACCAGGCATGCTCGTTCTCCGAATCGGCCGGCGGACGGCCCACGTGGTACTGGTCGAGCAGCGGCGTGCCCGTCGTGAGCACCTGGCGCAGCGCCGACTCCACGGTGTCGATGTCCGGCAGCGGCAGCGTCTCCCGCAGATGACGCCCGATGTGCTCCTCGGCGGGCACGCCGTCGATCCGCTCCAGCGCCGGGTTCACCAGGAGATAACGCAGGTCCGGGTCGAGCAGGGCCAGGCCGATCGGGGACTGGCTGATCAGCCGCTCGCACAGCGCCAGGTCGGTCTCCACCCGCTGCAGCAGGGTGTGGTCGGCGACGATGCCCAGGGCATAGACATCCCCGAGATCGTCCAGCAGCCGCATGGTGCGGAACTCCATCAGCCGGCTGCTGCCGTCCTTGTGCCGGACCGGGAAGGCACCGGCCCAGCTGCGCCCGGTCTCCAGCACCTCCGTGAAGACCTTCACCGCGGCCTTCAGATGCTCCGGGTGAACGAGCAGTCGCGCCGCGTTCTTGCGGAGGGCCTCCTCGGACGTGTAGCCGAAGAGCTCCTCGGCCTGAGGGGTCCAGAACACGATCCGGCCCTGCGAGTCCAGCGCCACCGCGGCCACGCTCAGCACGTCCAGCAGACTGGTCGTACGCGGTCTGCCGGGACTGTCGGCGTCACCGGACCGCAGGGATTCCATCGCCATCCCTCAACCACCTCCACCGGCCGCCGGACCGATGCCGATGTCACGGCCCTTCCATGCTGCCCCCGCCCGCGCCCCGCCCCAACTCCAGACCGGGTACCCCGGACCGCGCAGGACCCCACCCGGCGCGTCCACCCGCCCGTCCCGGTACCGCGCGGGCCATGCGCAACGGGTGGACAAGCAGGAACATGGGGGTACGTACAGGATGTAGCCAATGGATTCTCCGCAAGAAGACCGAGAAGACTTCGACGTGCCGACCGCCGTGGGGCCGCACGACCTCCTGGACGCCTCCAGCGACGCTGCGGCGGTGCTGTCGGCCGAGGGCGACGTGATCGGCTGGACCCGTGGCGCCGAGACCCTGCTCGGCCGTCCGGCCGCCGCGGTGCTGGGCCGCCCCGCGGCGCGGCTGCTCGCCATGCGCGTCGACCCGGCCCGTGCCGCCGGTGTCGCCGAGCGCTGCCGCTCCGGCATGGGATGGAGCGGGCTCGTCCCGGTACGGCACCACGACGGCCGCAGTGTCGTCGTCGACCTGCGGGTCTCCGCGGCCTTCCGGATCGCCGGCGAGGAGTGCTTCCTGCTCTCGGCGCGAGAGCAGCGCCCGCAGTGGACGGTGGGCCAGTCCGTCCTCGACGGGTTCCTCACCCGCTCACCGATCGGCATGGCCGTGATGGACCTGGAGCTGCGGTACGTCTGGCTGAACGACACCCTGGAGCAGTTCGGCGGCGTCCCGCGCGAGCAGCGCCTGGGCCGCCGGCTGACAGAACTGCTGCCCGGGCTGCAGGGGACCACCATCGAAGGCCTGATGCGCAAGGTGCTGTCGACCCGGGAGCCGGTCACCGACTACGAGTACCTCGGCTGGAGCTGGTCCGACCCGCACCGCCAGCGTGCCTATTCGACGTCGTTCTTCCCTCTCGTCGACCCCGAGGACTCCGTCACCGGCGTCTGCTACATGGTCTCGGACGTCACCGAACGCTGGAACGCCCGCCAGTTGCTGTCACTGGTCAACGAGGCCGGCACCCGCATCGGCACCACCCTCGACGTGCTGCGCACCGCCCAGGAGCTGGCCGACTTCGCCGTTCCCCGCTTCGCCGACTTCGTCATCGTCGACCTCCTGGAGCCCGTCCTCGCCGAGGGGCACGGCGCCTGGCCGACCGACGCGGGTCCGGCGCCCGCCCGGCCGGCGATGCGGCGCGCCGCGCTGCGGACCGTCCGCGAGGGCAGCCCCGAGGCCGTGGCGCGGATCGGCGACCAGGTCGACTTCCTGCCCCCGCCGCACGGCGTCGACCTGCTCATCAACGGCGAGCCGGTCCTCATCCCCGAACTCGACGCCGAGGACCGCCTGTGGGTCACCCACCAGCCCGCGCGGACGGCCCGTATCCGGGAGTTCGGACTGCACACCCTCATCTCGGTGCCGATGCGGGCGCGCAACACCGTCCTGGGCCTCACCACGTTCGCCCGCTCGCTCAACCCGGTCTCCTTCGGACCCGACGACGTCCTGCTCGCCCGGGAACTGGTCGCCCGTGCCGCGCTCTGCGTCGACAACGCCCGCCGCTACACCAGGGAGCACACGGCGGCCGTCACCCTCCAACGCAGCCTGCTGCCCCAGGTTCTGGCCGGCGGCACGGCCCTGGACGTGGCCTCCTCCTACCTGCCGGCGGACGCGACGGACGGCGTCGGCGGCGACTGGTTCGACGTGATCCCGCTGTCCGGTGCCCGGGTCGCCCTGGTCGTCGGCGACGTGGTCGGCCACGGCCTCACCGCGGCGGCGAGCATGGGCCGGCTGCGCACCGCCGTGCAGACCCTCGCCGACATGGACATGCCCCCCGACGAGCTCCTCGCCCACCTCGACGACCTCGTGCTGCGGCTGGGCGACGAGGAGAACGCGGGCGCGGTCGCGGAGGGCAGCACGGACACGTTCGTCGGGGCGACCTGCCTGTACGCCGTCTACGACCCGGTGACCCGGCGGTGCGCGATGGCCCGGGCCGGACACCCGCCGCCGGTCGTCGTCTCGCCCGACGGGCACGTGCACTTTCCCGAGATCCCCGCCGGACCGCCGCTCGGACTCGGCGGCATGGCCTTCGAGGCCACCGAGATCGAACTCGCCGAGGGCAGTCTGTTCGGCCTCTACACCGACGGCCTCATCGAAGGCGCCGACCAGGACGTCGAGCTGGGCATGGCCCGCCTCCGGGGCGCGCTGGCCAGCCCCGGTGCCGACCTCGACACGCTGTGCACGTCGGCCGTGCACCAGCTGCTCCCCGTTCCCCAGCCCGACGACATCGCCCTGCTGCTGGCCCGCACCCACGCCCTGGGCGCCGGCCACGTCGTCTCCTGGGAGGTGCCCGTCGACCCGTCCGCCGTCGCCGACGTCCGGGCCGAGGCGGTACGCCAGGTGACCGCGTGGGGCTACGACGAGCTGGCGACGACCACCGAACTCATCGTCAGCGAACTGGTCACCAACGCCATCCGCTATGCCGAACCCCCCATCCGGCTACGGCTGTTGCGCGACTCCCGGCTGACCTGCGAGGTCGCCGACGGCAGCAGCACCGCACCCCGGCTGCGGCATGCCCGCAGCACCGACGAGGGCGGCCGCGGTCTCTTCCTCGTCGCCCAGCTCGCCCATCGCTGGGGCGCCCGCTACACCGGAGAAGGCAAGATCATCTGGGCCGAGCAGGAGATCCCCGGGGTGTGACCGGGGCGGTACGGACCGTCGTCGTACCCTGTCGAATTCGCACGTATGGCCGTACACTGTCAATTCATAGGGATTCGGCAGCAATTGGGGGAGCCGCCATGTCCGGGGACGTGTACGGTCCGCGCCAGGAACCGCCCGACCAGGGACCGCCGAGCCACGGCCTTCCGAACCAGGGCTTCCCGAATCAGGGCTTTCCGAACCAAGGCTTTCCGAACCAGGGTTTCGCGGGCCCGGGTTCCTTCGTGCCGCCCATGCCGTCGGGTCCGCCGCCCGCACCGCCGGACGCCCTGCGCGCCACCGCCGTGGCCCTGCTCAACCTGAGCGGCCTAGGCCTCGGCTACCTGCTCCTGCGAAGATGGATCCCGACGGCCGCGTGTCTGGCGGCCACCGTCGTCCTGCTGCTCGTGGCCCTGCCCGCGGACGCCGACGGCGTGTCCGGAACCGCGCTCGCCCTGTACGCCGTGTTCCTCCTGCTGGCCGCCGTCCACGGCTGGTTCGCCGGCCTGCGCACCCGCCTGGTGTGGCCGGGACAGCGGCCCGTCGCGCTCGTGCTGGGCATCGCCCTGCTCGCGGTCCCTGTCGGCGGTGCGCTCTGGTACGACAGCGCACAGAACGAAGCCGTCGAACGCGCCCTCCTCACCCGTCTCGACCGCGCCGACCAACAGGTCAGCGCGGCCGGCCGGCAGGACTTCGCCACCGCCAAGTCCGGCTACCGGGACGCCCTGGCCGTCTACCGCGACCTCGCCGTCCACCACTCCGGCTCCCGCGCCGCCGCCCAGGTCCCCGACCGCCTGAAGACCTACTACACGACGGTCGCGGCGGCCTACAGCCACCGCGACTACTGCTCGGCCGTCGAACCGCTCCAGTTCCTGCGGACGGTGCCCGACTCCATGCCGAAGGACCAGCTCGGCACGCTCGCCCACTGGCCCGACGACCGGCTGGCCACCTCGCTGTACGAGTGCGGTGCGGACGGCCTCGCCAAAGGCGGGACCGACTGGGTCACCCAGTTCGGCGACCTGCTGAGCACCTTCCCCGACTCCGGCCAGGCCGCCAAGGTGGCACCCGCCGTGGACGCGGCCGAGAAGAAGGTCGCCAAGGCCGTCTCCGGCAAGTCCCCCTGCACCGCCGTCACGCGGCTGCACACGCTGAACACCCAGATCATCCAGCTGTCGAACGGGACGTCCGCACAGGCCGACAAGCTGACCGCGGTCGCCGGCCGCGCCGACCGCAGCGGTGACTCGGGGGAGTACGAGTGCGGCGTCAAGCAGTACCAGGACGGTGACTTCGAGCAGGCGCAGCAGACCATGCAGCAGTTCATCACGGACAACCCGCACCACAAGAACCTCGCCCGGGCCCGGAAGATATCCATCGGCGCCGAGGTCGCCCAGACCCTCCCGGCCGCCGGCAAGAAGCTGCCCACCACCGCCTCCGGCGGCGGCATCCCCGTGACCGTCAAGAACGACAGTCCCGACGACATCACCGTCCTGTACACGGGCCCGGTCACCGGCAGCTTCACCCTGAAGGCGTGCGGCAGTTGCAAGGCGTACTCGTTCGCCAGCTCGCTCATCAGCGGCTGGGAGCCGTGCAGCGACAGCGGCAAGAACTACCCGCAGCGCACGATCAGCCTGCCGCCCGGCACCACGTACTTCGTGCACAAGCCGAAGAACGACAGCACCGCCACCCCGGGCTCCGACACCGCCAAACTGCGCTACGGCTACATCTACACGGAGTGCGCCTACACGACGCAGTCGCTGGGGTCCGGTTACTGAGCAGGGTGAGAGGCTGTCGGACCGGCCAACTAAGCTCCCGCGCATGAACGACGAGGGCAGGGACGACCCCGCGAGACGGGTCGTCGACGGGCGGTTCGAGCTGGCGGCACGGCTCGGTGGCGGCGGCATGGGCATGGTGTGGCGGGCCACCGACCTGGTGCTGCGGCGCAGCGTGGCCGTGAAGGAGGTCAGACCGTCCGACCCCGGGCTCGCCGAGTGGGACCCGGAGGCCGCGCGGCTGCTGCGGGAACGGGTGCTGCGGGAGGCCCGCGCCCTGGCCCGGCTCGACCACCCGAACGTGGTGACGATCCATCACATCGTCGACGGCGGCCCGGGGACCTACCCGTGGATCGTCATGGAACTCGTGACCGGCGGCTCGCTGGCCGACCGCCTCGCCGCCGGCCCGATGAACCCGGTCGAGGCCGCGCGCATCGGCCGCGAGGTGCTGGCCGCGCTCCGCGCCGCCCACGAGGCGGGCATCGAACACCGCGACGTGAAGCCGGCCAACGTCCTGCTGCGCCCCGACGGCCGGCCCGTGCTCACCGACTTCGGCATCGCCGCCGTCCGCGAGGCCACCGCCCTCACCGCCACCGGGTCGGTCATCGGCACACCCGACTACATGGCACCGGAGCGCGTCTCCGGCAAGGACGGCGGGCCGGCCGCGGACCTGTGGTCCCTCGCGATGATGCTGTACGTCGCCGTCGAAGGCCACCATCCGCTGCGCCGGGGCACGACCCTCGCCACGCTCGCCGCGGTCCTCGGCGAGGACGTCCCGCCACCGGTCCGGGCCGGGGTCCTGACGGACGTCCTCACCCGCGTCCTCGTCCGCGACCCGGCGGCCCGCCCCGGCGCCGCCGAACTGGAGCGGATGCTGGCCCGGGCCGCGCGGCAGACCGACTCCCCGACGTCCTTCCCCCTGCAACCCCCGTCCGCGCCACCGCAGGACGTCCCACCGCAGGGCGCCTCACCACAGGACGTCCTGCCCCGGGACACCTCGCCGCAGGACGCGCCGCCCCAGGGCGCCGTACCGCAGGACACCGCGCCCACGTCCCCCCGGCCCGCCCCGCGCCGCCGGCTGCTCCTCCTGCTGCCCACGGCCGCGGTGGCCGTCGCCGGCGCGCTCGTGTGGACGCACCTGCCGGACACCGGCAGCCACACGTCCGGGGCCACGGACTCCGGCACCGCGCCCGCGACGACATCGCCCTCGGCCGGGAGCACCGCCTCGCCCACCGCCGCGCGGACGGCCGCCACCACCGACCTGCTCACCCCGCAGGGCATCCGCACCGCCGCCGCGGCCTTCCAGAAGCAGACCGGCCGGGACCGGTTCGGCAAGTTCGCGGTGTACCCCGACTACGTCATCGCCTGGGTGATGGTGAAGGGCAGCGACACCGCGTACGACATGTACACCTACCGCCCCGGCCAGGGCGTGCAGAAGGACATCATCGAGGGCGACCTGTCCGGCGACGGGACGCCCGTCCGCCTCGACGGCTTCGACTGGGACAAGGTCCCCTCGCTGCTGGCCCAGGCCCGCAAGCAGCTCAAGGTGCCCCACCCGACCAGCCGCTACCTGCTGGTGGACCTGCCGGGCAACGCCTTCGGCGACCCCGCCGGGATGTCCGTCTACCTCAGCAACGAACACAGCCAGGGCGGGTACCTCCAGACGGACACGAAGGGCAAGGTCGTCAGGGTGATGCCGTACGACGGCTGAGCGGGCTCACCTGCCCGGAGCGGTCGTCGAACCCGACGGGGACCACTGGAGACGGGCGCGAGATGGGCGACGCCCTCGCGGGACACATGGGGCCATCAGGCACATGGGGCCATCAGGAAATGGTCCGGACCGGCGTGCCGGCCTGCCACGCCGCGATGTCCTCGACCGCGTCCCGGTAGAACACCTCGTACAGATCCCGGCTGACATAGCCGATGTGAGGGGTCACCACGGCGTTCGGCAGGGAACGCAGCGGGTGGTCGGACGGCAGGGGCTCGCGATCGAAGACGTCCAGCGCCGCCGAGGCGATACTCCCCTCGGTCAATGCCCTGATCAGCGCCGCCTCCTCCACCACGGGCCCGCGTGAGGTGTTCACCAGGATCGCCGTCGGCTTCATGAGGCCCAGCTCGCGGGCACCCACCAGGCCCCGGGTGCGCTCGCTGAGCACGACGTGAATGCTCAGCACGTCGGAGCGCTCGAACAACTCGTCTCGTGCAACGTAGGTCACCCCCTTCGCCTGCGCATCCGCAGGCGTCAGGTGCTGACTCCAGGCGATGCACCGCATGCCGAAGGCGCGCCCCACTTCCGTCACCGCGGTCCCCAGCCGGCCGAGGCCCAGCACTCCCAGCGTGGCGCCCCGCAGGCTCGTCCCCAGGCCCTCCTGCCAGCCGCCCCGGCGCACCGAGTCCACCTGCTGCGGGATCAGGCGCGCCGCGGAAAGGATGAGCCCCCAGGTGAGCTCGGCCGTCGGGTACGACAAGTACCCGGTACCGCAGACCGTGATCCCCAGCCGGCGCGCGGCGTCCACGTCGATCGCCGCGTTGACCGGCCCGGTCGTGACCAGCAGCTTCAGGCGCGGCAGCTTGCCCAGGGTCGACGACGGAAAGGGGGTGCGCTCGCGCATGGCCACGACCACCTCGTGGTCGGCGAGCGCGGCGACCACCTCGCCTTCGCTGTCGAAGGCATCCGTGAAGACGTGCACGTCGGCGCCGAGCGAGTCCCAGTCCGCCAGGCTCAGTGCCACGCCCTGATAGTCGTCCAGGATCGCGATCCGCATGGTGCGCATTCCTCTCGTTCTCGGCTCCGGTGCCCAGGCTGGCACCCGGGCCGTGCCCGAGGCATCCCGTGCGGCACGTGGTCTGCGGGGCAGGCCGCGCCGATGCCGGTCATGCCGGTCATGCCGGAGACGGTGATGCCGGATGACACAGCCGAGCTGTCCATGGTCGTGTCGTCCAGTCTATGGTTCGGAACGATCACCTCGAACGATGTGTCAGCCGACGTCCTGCAGCAGCAGATGCCTCCCGCTGAGCGGGCCGTCCAGCTGCATGAGCCGTCCACCGTCCCGCAGACCGCCGAGGTCCAGGGCGGCGAACCCGAACGAGCCCAGCACATCGGCCACGGCTGCCTTCGCACCGGCATCGTCACCCGCGTAGAACGCGACCTGCCGGCCCTCGGGGTGCCGGGGGTCCGCGGCGATGAACGGGGCGAACAGGGTGTTGAGCGCCTTCACCACCCGGGCGCCGGGAAGATGCCGGGCGACCCACTCGCTGCCCGTCAGGTCACCGACGTCGTACCGGCCCCGCCAGGGGCCGGCCGCGGCGAACTGGTTGGTCGTGTCGACGACGATCTTCCCTGCCCAGGCGGTGAGGCCGGTCAGCTCCGGAACGGCGAAGAACGGCACCGCGAGAAACACGAGTTCCGGTTGCGCGGCCTCCTCGGCCGTCCCCGCGCGGGCCGTCGGCCCCAGCCCGCTCACGAGGGCCTGGAGGGAGGCCGGGCCCCGGCTGTTGCCGATGACCACCTCATGACCGTGCCGGACGGCCTGGCCGGCGACGGCCCGGCCCACCTCGCCCGCGCCGAGTACACCGATGATGCCGTGCATGGCCATGATGCTCTTCCTCCGTCGTCACGCGCGGCGGGGGTTGAAGTCCAGGAGGACCTTGCCGCCCTGCCGCAGGTGGGCGAGGGCCTCGGGGAAGTCCGCGGCCCGGTGGACGGGAGCGGGGGGCAGGGTCAGCCTGCCCTCGGCGACCAGGCGCGCGGACTCCGCGCCGAGGGCCGGATGGCGGGGCAGGTACTTGTCCTCGTACATCCAGAACTCGGTCGTGGTGATGTCCTTCGCCCGCAGTACGTTGCGGTCGGGGGCGAAGGGCTCGCCGCTCATGTAGCCGTAGAGCACCAGCAGGGCGCCGTCGCTGAGCACGTCCAGAAGCAGTGCGGTGGCCTTCCCGCTGACGCCGTCGAGTCCCAGGAGGACCGGTTCGCCGCCGACGGCCGCCCGCACGCGGGTGGCCACGTCCGGGTGGTCGACGCATACGAGGTCGGCGCCCAGGTCCTGGAGCTCGGTGACCAGGTTCTCGCGCCGGACGATGTTGATCGTGCGCAGCCCGCGCTCCCGGGCGAACGCGATGACGGACCGGCCGACCCCGCTGTTCGCCGCGTTCTGCACCACCCAGGATCCGGCCGGCAGGTCACGCGACTCCACCAGCAGGCCCGCGGTGGTGGGGTTGACGGTGAGCATCGCGGCCTGTTCGAGGCCGATGGATTTGTCGAGGGCCGTCAGCTTCGCGGCCTCCGTCAGGACCCGCTCGGACCAGGAGAAGGTGCCGAAGGGGAGCAGAACGGTGTCGCCGGGGCGGACCCGCGTCACGTCCGGCCCGACGGCCAGGACCGTGCCCGCTCCCTCGTTGCCGATCACGCTGGGCAGCTCCGGGCGGACCGGATAGACGCCCCGTGCGAGCAGCAGGTCGTGGTGGTCGAGCGGGGCGTACTCGACCTGGACCAGCGCCTGGCCGGAGGCCGGAGCCTGCGGCTCGGGCAGGTCGACGACCTTCAGGCTCTGCTCGGGCTCCCCGAACTGCGTGAGCTGAATCGCGAGCATGTGACTCGTCTCCTTGCCCCGGATGCCTGCGCCCGGGCCACCCGTCGCCGCCGACACCTCGCCGCTCACCCACACTGCCGTATGCGGCCCGGCGCCGCATCACGTGCGGTGCGTGGTGGTACGCGGCGCACCACCACGTGACCGCCGGACACCGTCCGGCGCGGTCAGACGTAACGGAGGTCGCTCAGAGGCACGTGCTGTCCCACGGCATCCCGTGCGGTCCGTAGCCCGCGGCCGCCCAGTTCGCTCACCGGATCCAGTCAATGGACCCGTGGTGCCCGCTGTGGTTCCATGGCGGAGTGTTGCCCAGCACTTACACGAATCAGGACTGCCCGCTGGCGCGCGCCCTTGAGGTGGTCGGTGAGCGCTGGACGCTGCTGGTCATGCGCGACGCCTTCTACGGTGTCCGCCGCTTCAACGACTTCTCCGCGCACCTCGGCGCGCCCCGGTCCGTGCTGAGCGCCCGGCTGGCCGCCCTGGTCGACGCGGGCCTGCTCGAACGCCGGCCCGACCCGGCGCACGGCGGGCGCCGGCTGTACGAGGTCACGGACAAGGGGAAGACGCTGTGGCCGCCGCTGTACGCCCTGCGCGCCTGGGGCGAGGCGTATGCGGCCGGTGACCGCGAGCCCCGCCGGACGTTCACGCATGCACACTGCGGCGAGCCGCTCGACCCCACCGCACGCTGTGCCCCATGCGACGTGGTCCCGGAGCCGCAGGACGTCATGGTGAGCTCCCTGGAGACCCCGGCCGAGGGCGGGCACACGGATCCGGTCGAGCTCGGGCTGCGCGGGCCCCATCGCCTCCTCGACCCCCTTCCGGGCACGGACACCCGGCCGGGAAGGCGGCCCGAGGCCCGCTGACCGTCACACAGGGCGCCAGGGCGGTGCTGCCGCCGGTGCGCACTTGGTCTGCACCATTGACATGTACGCGCGCCCGGGCCTTCAATGCGGCTCACCCGCATATGTATCCGACGGTCACGTATGAGGAAGGCCCCCGCATGCTCACCCCCCACCCGCACCTCGCCTGGCCCCGCACCCTGTTAAGACTGTTCGCCCTGGTCGCGGTCGTCCTCGGCATCCAGGCCGGCCCCGCCCCCAACGCCCACGCCGCCACCACCGTCAACGTGATCGCCTTCTACGACGGCACGTACGACGCCGCGCACATCAGCTTCGACCACGAGGCCAACACCTGGTTCCCGCAGGCCGGCGCGCAGAACGGCTTCACGTACACCGCGACCACGGACTGGAGCCGGCTCAACGCCTCGACCCTGGCCAACTACCAGGTCGTCATGTTCCTCGACGACTATCCCCACACCGCCTCGCAACAGTCCGCCTTCCAGACCTACATGGCGGGCGGCGGCGGTTTCATCGGCTTCCACGTCTCCGCGTACAACGACAACACCAGCGACTGGCCCTGGTACCACAACACGTTCCTCGGCACCGGCACCTTCAAGAGCAACACCTGGGGACCGACGCAGGAGACCCTGCAGATCGACGACCCCTCGCACCCGGCGACCGCGAACCTGCCGTCCACCATCACGTCCTCGGTCAGCGAGTGGTACAGCTGGCAGAACGACCTGCGGCAGAACCCGGCCATCGACATCCTCGCCTCGATGGCCCCGTCCACCTTCCCGATCGGCACCGACCCCAACCAGACCTGGTACAGCGGCTACTACCCGATCGTCTGGTCCAACCGCAACTACAAGATGGTCTACAACAACTTCGGCCACAACGCGATGGACTACTCGACCAACACCACGTTGTCCTCGACCTTCGCGAGCGCCCAGCAGAACCAGCTCCTGCTGCAGGAGATCAAGTGGGCGTCCGGCCAGTCCGGTCCGGTCACCCCGCCCACCGGCGCCACCGGCCCGATCCACGGGTACGGCGGCAAGTGCGTGGACGTGGCGGGCGCGAGCAGCACCAACGGCACCGCCGTACAGCTCTACGACTGCAACGGCACCACCGCGCAGAACTGGACGGTGGGCAGCTCCGGCACGCTCACCGCGCTCGGCAAGTGCATGGACGTCACCGGGGCCGGCACCGCCGACGGCATCAAGGTGCAGCTGTACGACTGCAACGGCACGGGATCACAGGTCTGGCAGCCCGGCACGAACGGCTCCCTGGTCAACCCGCAGTCGGGCAAGTGCCTCGACGCCACCGGCCCGAGCTCGGCCAACGGCACCCGGCTCCAGATCTGGTCCTGCTCGGGAGCCGCCAACCAGAACTGGACCCTCCCTTCCTGAACCGCCCAGCACTCCCACGGGACGCGGGCATGCCACCACGCAGCACATGGCATGCCCGCGTCTCACGCAGTCCCCGAGCAGGGCACCTCCAGGGGCAAAGGGGCAGGCGTCAGCGCCGTTCACCTTAGGTTGCAGGTCCAAGGGCATCTCCGCAGGCGGCACGTCGGTATACGGTCCGTAGCGCTTGCCCCGACAGAAGTGGCTCACCGTCAATGGAGATTCCGGCCGAACCCGCCGCGCAGGCGCCGCGCGGACGGCAGCCGGGACCGACATGACGCGGCTCCCGCTGTCGGCCCGGCGGCAGAGCCGCGGTGAAACCTTCGATCGGGAGTCGACGGGTCACCCCAGCGCCGCCCCCCGTACGTCGCCCTGTCACTCCACTGCTCCGAGGTGCCCTGTGGCCATGCCTTCTCCTGCCTCGTCCCCGTCCGCGCCGCCCGACACCGGCAACCGGCACATCACGGCCACCATCGTGCTGGCCTGCCTCGGGGTGTTCGTCTCCTACCTGCCGGTCGTCGGCGTCTCCGTCGCGCTCCCCGTCATGCAACAGGCACTCGACGCCTCCACCGAGGGCCTGCAGTGGATCACCGACGCCTTCATCCTGCCCACCGCGGCCCTGCTGCTGACCTGCGGCATGGTGGGTGACCTGTACGGGCGCAAGAAGACCTATCTCGCCGGGCTCGTGCTGTTCTGCCTCGGCTGCCTGGTCTGCCTGACCGCCGGGAGTGTCGTACAGGTCTGTGTCGGCCAGGCCCTCACTGGCGTCGGCACCGCCGCGCTGCTTCCGTCCACGCTCGCCCTGATCGGCCATGTCATCCCGGACCCCCGCAAACGCGCCCGTGCGATAGCCCTGTGGACGGCCGCCCTCGGCCTCGGACTGACCCTCGGCCCGGTGGTCAACGGCGTGATCGTGGCGCACGCGAGCTGGCGCTGGATCTTCCTGCCCTCGCTCGTCCTCGCCGTGGTCACGGCCGTGATCGGCGCCGTCGTCCTGACCGACTCCCGCTCGGACCGCGAACGCCACCTGGACATCCCGGGCCAGCTGCTGGCCGTCGTCGCCATCACCGGACTGGTCTACGGCGTCATCGAGGGCGGCAGCGCCGGCTGGTCGTCCGCCCAGGTCGTGATCGCCTTCGTGGCCGCCGCACTCGGCGCCGTCGGCTTCGTCCTCGTGGAACTCCGCTCCGCCTGCCCGATGCTGGACATGCGCCTCTTCAAGTCGTCGGCGTTCTCCGGCGCGGCGCTCGTCATGGCCGTCACCCTGTTCGCCCAGGTCGGCCTGGTCTTCGCGCTCAGCGAGTACTTCGGGCTCGTCCACCACGCCTCGACGCTGGACATCGGCATCCGGCTCATCGCCATCAACGGCTTCACGGTGGTGCTCGGCCCGCTGGTCGGACGGCTGATGAACCGGGCCACACCCGGGCTGCTGCTGGTCACGGGCCTGGTGATCGGCGGGATCGGGGCGCTCCTCATGAACGCCTTCCAGGCCGACACCGGCACCGGCGAGGCCGCCCTGGTCATCGGCGTCCTCGGCATCGGCATCGCGCTCGCCATGGCACCGATCACCACCATCGCCATGGACGCCCTGCCGCACCGGCTCGGGGGCACCGCCGCCGCGGCCAACAGCGCGCTGCGCCAGATCGGCAGCGCCCTCGGCCCCGCCGTCTTCGGCGTCATCCTCACCCACCGCACCCTGGCCACCCTGCCCGGTCACCTCGCCGCGTCCGGGCTGAGCCCCGCCGACCAGGGCCAGGTGAGCGGACTGGTGTCCAACGTCGGCATCCAGGCGGGCGCCTTCCTGCACCTGAAGACCCCGGCGAGCACCGGACAGGCGCAGGCCGCCTATGGCGCGAGCTTCACCGACGCCCTGCACACCTGCGCCCTCGTCGGCGGTGTCGGGATGCTGGTGGCCGCGGTGATCGCCGTGGCGCTCATCGGGATCCGCCCGGCGCGGGCCCCGCAGGCGGCGCCGGAGGCCGCGGCGCACCCCGCCGGGGCCGCGAGCTGACGTACCGAGTACAGCACTGAGCGGTCGGCCACCGGACGGCGGCCGACCGCTCAGTGCCGGTCAGTACCCCTTAACGCGCGAGCAGTTCCAGTGTGTCGATCACCCGGTTCGAGAAACCCCACTCGTTGTCGTACCAGGCGACCACCTTGACGTGGCGGCCGTCGACGCGGGTGAGGGCCGAGTCGAAGATCGACGAGGCCGGGTTGCCGGTGATGTCCGACGACACCAGCGGGTCGTCGGAGTACTCGAGGACGCCCGCGAGCGGCCCCTCCGCCGCCGCGCGGTACGCGGCCAGCACCTCGTCGCGCGTCACGTCACGGGACACGGTCGTGTTGAGCTCCACGATCGAACCCACCGGCACCGGTACCCGGATCGAGTCGCCCGACAGCTTGCCGTCGAGGTTCGGCAGCACCAGACCGATCGCCTTGGCGGCGCCCGTCGTGGTCGGCACGATGTTGACCCCGGCGGCACGGGCGCGCCGGGGGTCGCGGTGCGGACCGTCCTGGAGGTTCTGCTCCTGCGTGTAGGCGTGCACCGTGGTCATGAACCCGTGCTCGATACCGGCGAGTTCGTCGAGGACGGCGGCCAGCGGCGCGAGCGCGTTGGTCGTGCACGAGGCGTTGGAGACGATCGTGTGCAGCTCCGCGTCGTACGCGTCGGTGTTCACGCCGTACGCCAGCGTCACGTCGGCACCGTCCGACGGCGCGCTGACCAGCACCTTGCGGGCGCCCGCGTCGAGGTGGGCACGCGCGGCCTTCGCCGAGGTGAAGCGGCCGGTCGACTCCAGCACGATGTCCACGCCGAGGTCGGCCCACGGCAGCTGCGCCGGCTCGCGCTCGGCGAGCACCTTGATGCGCCGGCCGTCGACGACGAGGACGTCTCCTTCGACGCTCACCGGGCGCCCGAGGCGGCCGGCCGTGGAGTCGAAGGCGAGCAGCCGCGCGAGGGCGGCCGGCTCCGTGAGGTCGTTGACGGCGACGATCTCCAGGCTGCTGTCCCGCTCCAGCAGGGCCCGCAGCACATTGCGTCCGATGCGGCCGAATCCGTTGACGGCGATACGAGTCATAAGTGGTGTCCCTTCGCTACGCCTCCAGGTTCGCGGCCCCCGCCCGTCCGTGACAGCGGCGAGATCGCCATGGTTCAAAAGGATCCCGCCAGCCTCACCCGGGCAGCCCTACTCGCCCTTGGTGAAGGTGCGCCGGTAGTCGCTCGGCGTCGTGCCGAGAATCCGCTGGAAGTGCAGCCGCAGGTTCGCCCCGGTGCCGAGACCGACGTCGTCGGCGATCTGCTCGACGCTCCGCTCCGACCGTTCCAGGAGTTCCCGGGCCGTATCGATCCGGGCGCGCATCACCCACTGCATCGGCGTGTACCCGGTGTCCTCCACGAACCGCCGCGAGAAGGTGCGCGCCGACACCCCCGCGTGCCGGGCGAGCGCGTCCAGGGTGAGCGGCTCGGCGAGCCGGTGCAGCGCCCACTCGCGGGTCGCGGCGAACCGCTCGCCGAGCGGCTCGGGCACGCTGCGCGGCACGTACTGCGCCTGACCGCCGCTGCGGTAGGGGGCGGCCACCAGCCGGCGGGCCGCGTGGTTGGAGGCGGCCACGCCGAGGTCGCCGCGCAGGATGTGCAGGCACAGGTCGATCCCGGAGGCCGCGCCGGCCGACGTCAGTACGCTGCCCTCGTCGACGAACAGCACGTTCTCGTCGACCTTGACCAGCGGATGCCGCTCGGCGAGGGCCCGCGTGTAGTGCCAGTGCGTGGTGGCGCGCCTGCCGTCGAGCAGCCCGGTCGCCGCGAGCGCGAAGGCGCCGGTCGAGATGGCGGCCAGCCGGGCCCCTCGCTCATGCGCGGCGAGCAGCGCGGCCACGACCGCCGGCGGCGGATCCTCCCGGTCCGGGAACCGGTATCCGGGCACGAACACGATCTCCGCCCACTCCAGCGCTTCCAGGCCATGGGCCACGTGGTACGACAGCCCGTCACCGCCGGTGACCAGACCGGGCGCGGCACCGCACACCCGCACCTCGTACGGCATGCTCGCCCGGGTCGTGAACACCTGCGCCGGGATACCGACGTCGAGTGGCTTCGCCCCCTCCAGCACAAGGACGGCGACGCGATGCAGGCGGACGGCAGACACATCGAACAGGGTACGAGGACCCGCCCCGCGCCCGGCGCACCCGGCCCACGGCCTCGGTACTCGTTCGGGTGGCGGCCCGCGGGCGACGAGTGCGGCCGGCCGCCGGCACCGGATGATGGAGCCATGTCTGGAGCGGACGCAGAGGTGCCGGTGCTGATCGTCGGCGGGGGACCGGTCGGGCTCACCGCGCGGGCGCTGCTGGAGCGCTGGGGTGTGCCGGCTCTGCTGGTCGAGAAGCACCGGGAGCTGTCCCCGTTTCCCCGGTCCCGCCTGGTCAACGTGCGGTCCATGGAGATCTTCCGGCAGCTCGGGATCGCCGCCGGGGTGACGGCGGACGCGTTCGCACCCGAGTACGGACGGGTGCGCTTCCGGGACACCCTGTACGACCCGGACTTCGCCAGCGCCGCGATGGTCGGGGTACGGGCCCCGGTCGCCGAGAGCCCGGTCGTCGGCGTGGTCACCTCGCAGGACCGGCTGGAGCCCACCCTGCTCGCCGCCGCCGGGGGAGAGGTGCGGTTCGGGACCGAGCTCCTGGACCTGGAGGAGGACGCGGAGGGCGTTCTCGCCGTGCTCGTCGACGGCCAGAACGGCGCGGAGACCAGCGTCCGGGCCCAATACGTGGTCGCCGCCGACGGCGCGAACTCCACCGTCCGCGAGCGGCTGGGCATCGCCATCGCCGGCCCCGGAGCGCTCGGCGACTACACCACCGTCGTGTTCGACGCCGACCTGGCCCGCTGGTGCGCGCACCAGCCCGCCGGGGTCTACTTCACCGCGTTCGGCACCTTCACCCCGCTCTACCCGGAGGGCGGCTGGGCCTGGTTCGGCGCCACGCCCGACGGCAACGGGCAGACCGACTGGTCCGGCCGCGTCTCGCACGCGCTCGGTCCCGGTGCCGGCGTACGGGCCGACGTGGTGCGGGTCCAGCACTGGTCGATGACCGCGTACGTCGCCGAGGGCTTCGGGCGGGGCCGGGTGCTGCTGGCCGGCGACGCCGCGCACGCCGTCCCGCCGATCGGCGGCCTCGGCATGAACGCCGGCGTCGCGGACGCGCACAACCTGTCCTGGAAACTGGCCGGCGTGCTCCAGGGCTGGGCCGCGCCCGCCCTGTTGGAGACATACGAGGCGGAGCGGCGGCCGGTGGCCCACGAGACCCTCCGCCAGGCGGTCGCCAACACCCACCTCCTGCTCCAGGTGCAGAACCTGCGCAAGGAACAGCTCCGCAGCGGCTCCTCGGCGCAGGTCGAACTACCCTGGTCGGAAAGGTACTTCGCACAGCTGGGCCTGGTGCTCGGCACGGCGTACGACTCCGCCGCCGTCCTCGGCCACGACGGCGGCCCGCCCGAGGCCGCCGGCACCGAGTACGTGCCCACCGCGGAGCCGGGGCACCGCATGCCCCACCACTGGGTCACCCCCGACCGTTCCACGCTCGACGCGTTCGGGGAGTGGTTCACCGTGCTCACCCCGGACCCCGGCCGCTGGCGGCAGCACGCCACCGGGCCATGGCCGCTGCGCGTCGAACCGCTGCCCCGGGAACACGCCGAGGCCTACGGCCTGAGCCCGCAGGGCGGCGCGGTCCTCGTCCGCCCCGACGGCCACATCGCCGCCCGCTGGGACGGCCCCCCGTCGGCCGGCTCGGTCCTCCACGACGCCCTGACCGCCGTCACCTCGTGCGCGGCGGGGCGGTGCTGTCCCTGATCACCAGGCGGGCCGGGACGAGGTCGGTGCCGGGCCGGGAGTCGTCGCGGGTGCGGATCTGGCGCAGGACGCCCTCCACGCAGCGGCGGCCGACCTCGGCGAAGTCCTGGTGGACGGTGGTGAGGGGCGGGATGAAGAAGGCCGCGTCCGGGGTGTCGTCGAAGCCCACCACGCTGATCTCCGCGGGGACGGGGCGGCCCCGTTCGTGGAAGGCGCGCAGCAGGCCCAGGGCCATCTGGTCGTTGGACGCGAACACGGCGGTACAGTCCGGCTCTTCGGCGAGCGCCAGCCCGGCCGCGTAACCGGACTCGGCCGACCAGTCGCCGCGCAGGGGCGCCGGAACCGGGCACCCCGCCGCCTCCAGCGCCGCCCGCCAGGCCTCGGTACGGCGCTGGGCCGCGTACGAGGAGCCGGGACCCGCCACATGCCACACCGTCCGGTGGCCCAGCTCCAGCAGGTGCCGTACGGCCCTGCGCGCGCCGTCGGCCTGGTCGGTGTCGACCACGCTGTGGCGGTCCCCGGCGTCCGAGTCCACGACCACCACATGGACACCGGGCGGCAGTTGCACGGTGGCCGTGTCGAGCAGATGGATCTCCATGATGACGATGACGGCGTCCACCGCCAGCTCGCCCATCCGCGTGAAGGCGCCCAGCACATTGTCCTGCGTGGCCACGTCGACGGGGATGAGCGTGATCGCGTAGCCCTCGGCGGCGGCATGCGTGGCGATCGCCTCCACGGTGCGGCTGTTGCCCGTGGAGGACAGGCTGAACAGGATCACGCCGATGGTGTTGAACCGGCCGTAACGCAGGGCGCGCGCCGCGCTGTTGGGCCGGTAGCCGAGGTCCCGCATCGCGGCCAGCACCTGCTCCCGGGTGGAAGTGATCACCCCGGGATGCCCGTTGGAGACCCGCGACACCGTCTGCGAGGAGACACCGGCGAGCTTGGCGACGTCCGCCATGGAGACACCCTGCTTGCGGCGCCCGCCGGGTACCCCCGACCCGCCCCGCCGCACACCGTCCGCGGCCGGTGTGACCCGCTGCTCCGGCCCGTTCAGGTCCATCGCCTCACCCCTCAAGTCTCCTTCGCACACCGGATGTTACGGAGCGGGAAACCTTGACGGCCGCAGGAGCGGATGCCACGATTCCGACGCTTTCGAGTTTACGTAAACATCGCCGCGTGACCAGCCCCGACGGAGATCCCGCCGGCGCGGTCGCAGAGGAGATGTTCACGTGAACATGCCGCGTCGATGTTCACGTAAACACGCGGTCGGGCCCGCAAGCCCGTGCGTCGAGCCGCCGTCTTCCGAAAGGGCACGTTGATGCGCAAGACCCCCGCCAGAACCCGTATCGCCCCCCGCACCCGTGCCGCCCTCGCGGCGGTCGCGATCGCCGCGGTCGGCGCCACGACCCTCACCGGCGGCCCCGCCTCGGCCTCCGCCGCCGTACCGGGCCACGGCACCAGCCAGTTCAAGGGCGTCAACTGGGCCGACCCGCGCGACAACTACGCCGACGACCCCGTGGTCCTCTCCGGCCTGTCGCTCTCCGACACGTACGCCCAGACCTACGCCAAGGCGACCCGGGTGATCGCGGCCTTCCGCGCCAACCTCGGCGCCAACACCGTACGGCTGCCCATCAACCCGTACACGGTCAACGGCGCGTACTGGAAGTCGTACCGCGGGGTCATCGACGCGGCCTCGGCGCAGGGCTTCAAGGTGATCGTCTCCTACTGGGAGGGCACCGGCGCCGACAAGGACGGCTTCATCGACGACGAAGCCACCTACTGGCCCATGTGGGACACCGTCGTGAAGGCCTACCGGCACGATGCGCACGTCTACTTCGAGCCGATGAACGAGCCGCACGGCTACACCGACGCCGAGTGGGCCGACCTGGCGGCGAAGTGGCTGGCAACCTACCCGTCCGTCCCGCACGACCGCGTCTTCGTCAGCGGCGCCGGCTACAACGACCACGTCACCACCGTCTGCGCCGACCCGCGCCTGAAGGGCACCTATCTCTCCCTCCACCACTACGGCTTCTGGAAGAGCTACGCCACCTACGACCAGTGGGCGGCCGACCTGAAGGAGCGGCTCGGCGACTGCGCGGGCCGTACCGTCGCCGACGAGTTCGGCGCCCCGATGACCACGGGCCTCGACTACGACAAGCCCGCTCCCGACGACAACTCCGTCAACTTCATCCAGGCCGACACGGACACCTTCCGCAAGCTCGGCATGGGCTCGGTGTACTGGCCGGGCCTGCGCACCGACGACACGTACTCGATCCAGAAGCTGATCGGCGACGCGTCCCGCCCCTGGCTGGCCACCACCAACCAGTCCGGCGCCGACCGCCTCGCCTGGGCCTGGGGCCGCGGCAGGCCGGTCAGCGGCTGACGGTCTCCTCGGCGACCGCGGTGCCGACGAGCACCGCGGCCGCCGTGCAGCAGGCGGCTCGGCAGCGCCCCCGAAGGGGCGCGGGGAACTGCGCGACCAGCCACGATGGCGCCGCAGACGAATGTCGGCGCATCGCGGCAAGGTCGGCGAAGCGCTCAGGGCTCCCGTGTGCATGCCTACGGTTGGAGACGCCGCACATACGTCAGCCCCGGTCGACCGGAGAGCCGTGTCTCACCGGTGACGGTGAACCCCGTACGGGCCAGCACGGCCCGGGACGCCGCGTTGTCGACTCTGGCCGCAGCCCGTAGCGTGGTCAATCCGTAGCCGGTGGCGGCGAGTTCGCACACCTCCCGCACGCCCCAGGTGGCGAGGCCCCGCCCGGCGGCACGCTCCGCGATCCGGTACCCCAGGTCGGCACCGCCGTCCTCGACGTCCACCAGATTGACCCGCCCCAGCACCTCGCCCGGGGCGTCGACCAGCACATGGAAGTAGCAGATCCCAGCCTTCTGTTCGGCCAGCAGCGCCCGGAGCCGCTCGTCGAACCGGGCGAAGAAGTCGTCGCCGCGATCAGGAACGGTCGCCGCGAAATAGGCGCGGTTCTCCTGCTCGAAGGCGAGCAGTGCCGGAAGGTGGTCCGGGCGGAGCAACTGGAGTTCGGGCATGGGGAGGACGGTAGGCACCCCGGCCGCCGGCCCGCCAACAAATTAGGGCTTGCGCAGGTCCTTCACCCGGCGGAGCTTGCCGAGCGAGCGCTCCAGCGTCTCCGGTTCGACGACGGCGACCTCCACGGTGACCCCGACGCCGTCCTTGATGCCCTGGGCGATGGTCCGTACGGCGGCCTCACGGTCGGCGGGGCCGGCGTCCGGCCGTGCCTCCACCCGGACCGTCATGTGGTCCATCCGTCCGCGCCGGCTGATCTGGATCTGGAAGTGCGGGGCCACCCCCGGCGTCCGCAGCACGATCTCCTCCACCTGGCTGGGGAAGACGTTGACCCCCCGAAGGATGATCATGTCGTCGCACCGGCCGGTGATCTTCTCGATACGGCGGAACCCGGGACGCGCCGTACCGGGCAGCAGCCGGGTCAGGTCCCGGGTGCGGTAGCGGATGATCGGCAGCGCCTCCTTCGTGAGCGAGGTGAAGACCAGCTCGCCGCTCTCGCCCTCGGCCTGCACCTCGTCGCCCAGCGGGTCCACGACCTCCGGGTAGAAGTGGTCCTCCCAGACGTGCAGCCCGTCCTTGGTCTCCACGCACTCCTGCGCGACCCCGGGGCCGATGACCTCGGACAGCCCGTAGATGTCGACCGCGTGGATGTCCAGGCGCTCCTCGATCTCGCGGCGCATCTCCTCCGTCCACGGCTCCGCGCCGAAGATGCCGACCTTCAGGGAGGTGGAGCGGGGATCGATGCCCTGCTTCTCGAACTCGTCGAGGAGGGTGAGCATGTAGGAGGGCGTGACCATGATGATCTCGGGCTTGAAGTCCTGGATGATCTGGACCTGGCGGGCGGTCATGCCGCCGGAGGCGGGGATCACGGTACAGCCGGCGCGCTCGGCGCCGTAGTGGGCGCCCAGACCGCCGGTGAACAGGCCGTAGCCGTAGGAGACATGGACCTTGTGGCCCGGGCGGCCGCCCGCGGCCCGGATGGAACGGGCGACGACGTCCGCCCACATGGACAGGTCGTTCTCGGTGTAGCCGACCACGGTGGGGCGGCCGGTGGTGCCGCTGGAGGCGTGCACACGCCGTACCTCGGACATCGGCACGGCGAACATGCCGAAGGGGTAGGTGTCCCGCAGGTCCGCCTTGGTCGTGAAGGGGAAGCGGGCGAGGTCGGCGAGGGTGCGGCAGTCGTCCGGGCGCACGCCGGCCGCGTCGAACTTCCTGCGGTACAGCTCCACGTTGTCGTACGCGTGCCGCAGCGTCGCGCGCAGCCTGGTGAGCTGGAGCGCCTGGACCTCCTCGCGGGACATCCGCTCGGCGTCGTCCAGCAGTGCCTCGGGAAGCGGCTCTCCCCGGCGGACGCCCCTGGGTCCGGACGCGGTCACTTCGCTGCTCATTGCGGCTCCTCTTTCTGCGTGCGGAGGGTGCGACTGCGGCCGCGGAACTCCGCGATCACCTCGTCGCCGCGCACGACACTCACGTCGTAGACACCGCTGCGGCCGAACCGGACGCGCTCCCGCGCGGTGGCGACGAGCACATCGCCCTCGTACGCGGGCGCGACGAAGTCGATGTCGGCCCCGGCGGCGACCGTCACCGGCCCGTGGCTGTTGCAGGCACAGGCGAACGCCGTGTCGGCGAGCAGGAACACATGGCCGCCGTGGGCGATCCGGTGTCCGTTGACCTGCGAGGCGGTCACGGTCATCCGCAGCACGGCCGTCCCCTCGCCATGCTCCAGCAACTCGATTCCCAGTCGCCGGGACGCCTCGTCCGCGGCGAACATCGTCTCGACGGGGCCAGGTGTCGTCCCGGGTACCTGGGGCGTCATTTCCACCACCTTGTGAACCGACCGAACATTCGGTTAGCGTGCGGTTCGGCCAAGGTAATCCAGCAACACACCTGCATGTCAAGAGGCGGACCGCAGGCCGCCGAAGCGCCCCGCGCCGCCCCTGTCCGACGCCCTCTTCGCCACCGGCCGCTGTGCCGTCCCGAAGCCGCGGCGACCCGTCCACCCCGAAGCCGAGGAGACTGCCCGATGCCCGACGTCTACCTGATCGACGGGGCCCGCACCCCGCAGGGCCGCTACGGCGGCGCCCTGGCAGCCGTACGGCCCGACGACCTCGCCGCCCTCGTCGTCGGCGAGGCCGTCCGGCGCGCCGGGACCCCCGGCGAGGCAGTGGACGAGGTGATCCTCGGCGCGGCCAACCAGGCCGGCGAGGACAACCGGGACGTGGCCCGGATGGCGGTGCTGCTCGCCGGACTGCCGCACACCGTGCCCGGCTACACCGTCAACCGGCTGTGCGCGTCGGGCCTCACGGCCGTCGCCTCGGCTGCCCAGACGATCCGGGCCGGCGAGGCGGACCTCGTGGTCGCCGGGGGAGTGGAGTCCATGACCCGGGCGCCCTGGGTCATGGAGAAGCCCGGCACCCCGTGGGCCAAGCCGGGGCAGGTGCACGACACCGCCCTGGGCTGGCGGTTCACCAACCCGCGCTTCACCGCCGCCGACCGCGCCGTGCCCGGGGACGCCGGACCCGAAGCGGCCAGGGTCACGCTCTCCATGGGGGAGACCGCGGAGGAGGTCGCCGCCCTCGACGGCATCACCCGCGCCGACTCCGACGCCTTCGCCCTGCGCAGCCACCAGCGGGCCGTGGCCGCCCAGGAGGCGGGCCGCTTCGACCGCGAGATCGTGCCCGTACCGGTGCGCGACGGCGAGGTCACCCGGGACGAGGGCCCCCGCCCCTCGACCACCCTGGAGAAGCTGGGCTCGCTGCGCACCGTCTTCCGCGCGGACGGTGTCGTCACGGCGGGCTCCTCCTCGCCGCTGTCCGACGGCGCGGCCGCCCTGGTGGTCGCGAGTGCGGAGGCGGTCGAGCGGTACGGCCTCACCCCGCGGGCCCGCATCGTCGCCTCGGCCTCCGCCGGTGTGCAGCCCAACCTCATGGGCCTGGGCCCGGTCCCCGCCACCGAGAAGGCCCTGGCCCGCGCTGGCTGGCAGACCGGCGACCTGGACGCCGTGGAGCTCAACGAGGCCTTCGCCGTCCAGGCGCTGGCGGTGATCCGCCGCCTCAAGCTCGACGAGGACAGGGTCAACGCCGACGGCGGGGCGATCGCCCTCGGTCATCCGCTCGGCTGCTCCGGCGCCCGCATCCTGCTCACCCTGCTCGGCCGCCTCGAAAGGGAGAACGGCCGCCGCGGCCTGGCCACGCTCTGCGTCGGCGTGGGCCAGGGCGTCGCGCTGCTCGTGGAGCGGGTGTGAGCATGTCGTACGACACCCTGCTGGTCGAGGAGCGCGCCGACCGGGTCGTCGTCACCCTGCACCGGCCCGAGGCCCGCAACGCCATCAGCGGCCGGATGATCAGCGAACTGCACCAGGTCTGCGAGCGGCTCGAGCGGGATCCCAAGCTGCTGCTCCTGACCGGCCACGGCGGGGTCTTCGCGGGCGGCGCCGACATCGCCGAACTGCTGGAGCGCGGCCGGGACCAGGCGCTGCAGGGCATCAACAGCCGGTTGTTCGAACGCGTCCGGCGGCTGCCCATGCCCACCCTGGCCGCCGTCGAGGGTTGGGCCCTGGGCGGCGGGGCCGAGCTGGCCTACGCCTGTGACCTGCGGATCGCCGGGCCCGGTGCGGTCTTCGGCAACCCCGAGCCCGGTCTCGGCATCCTCGCGGCGGCCGGCGCCTGCTGGCGGCTGCCGGAACTGGTCGGGGAGTCGGTCGCCAAGCAGATCCTGCTCGCCGGCCGCAATCTCGACGCCCCGGCCGCGCTCGCCGCGGGCCTGGTCATCGACGTCGTCCCCGCCGAGGAGCTGCCGGCGGCGGCCCACGCGCTGCTCGACCGGATGGCACGGTCCTCGGCCACGGCCCTGCGGCTGACGAAGCTCGTCGTCGACTCGCCCGGCGCCCACCCCGTCGCCGACGACCTGGCACAGGCCGTGCTCTTCGAGGGCCAGGACAAGAGGGACCGCATGACGCGTTTCCTGGAGAAGAACAGGTCCAAGAACACGTCCGAGAGGGCGTCGCAGAGCAAGGACACGTCGGAGAACCCGGAACAGGAGAGGAACCGCGCATGACGTCGGCACCCAGGACCGTCGCGGTCATCGGCGGCGGCCGCATGGGCGCGGGGATCGCCCAGTCCTTCGCCACCGCCGGCTCGGCCGTCACCGTGGTGGAGAGCGGGGCGGAGGCCGCCGCCGCGGCGCTGGAGCGGATCGGCGGCAGCCTGCGGCGGGCCGCGGAGCGGGGACATCTGGCCGAGGCCGCGGGGCTGGTGGCCGGCCGGGTGACCGTCGTACCCACGGTGGCGGCCCTGCCGCCGGAGGCCGAGCTGGTCGTGGAGGCCGTACCCGAGGACGCGGCGCTCAAGGCCCGGCTCCTGAAGGCCGCCGAGGAGGCCGTGGGCGACACCACCGTGCTGGCCACCAACACCAGTTCCCTGTCGGTGACCGACCTGGCCGCCGTCCTGCGGCGCCCGGAGCGCTTCCTCGGGATGCACTTCTTCAACCCGGTGCCCGCCTCCGCGCTCGTCGAGATCGTCGTCGCCCCCGGCACCGCCCCGCGCACCGTCGAGGCCGCCCTGGAATGGACCAGGGCGCTGGGCAAGCAGGACGTGGTCGTCAAGGACTCGCCCGGCTTCGCCAGCAGCCGCCTCGGCCTGGCTCTGGGGCTGGAGGCGATCCGCATGGTCGAGGAGGGGGTCGCCGGGCCCGAGGCCATCGACGACGCCATGCGGCTCGGCTACAAGCACCCCATGGGCCCGCTGCGCCTGACCGACCTGGTCGGACTCGACGTACGGCTCGCCATCGCCGAGTACCTGCACACGACCCTCGGCGACCGTTTCGCACCGCCGCAGCTGCTGCGCGACAAGGTGGCCCGCGGCGAACTCGGACACAAGACGGGGCAGGGTTTCTACACATGGTGACCGCGGCGGGCCGGTGCGGCGCGGTGCCCCCTGCGGTGCACCCCTTCGGTACCCGGCAGCCGTGCTGCTCACCGCACTGATCGGCGCAGACCCTTGCCAGACCGGGGAGGGCGCACCTTATGATGAACCGAACGAATGGTCGGTTGGGAGTTGGTGGAGATGACTGAAGCGGCCGGAAGGGACGCCGAGCACGATCTGGAGTCCCGTTTCGAGGCGACGATCTCGCGTGACCAGCGGATCGAGCCGCGCGACTGGATGCCGGAGGGCTACCGCAGGACGCTGATCCGGCAGATCGCCCAGCACGCGCACTCGGAGATCATCGGCATGCAGCCGGAGGGCGAGTGGATCACCAGGGCGCCCTCGCTGCGCCGCAAGGCGATCCTGTTCGCCAAGGTCCAGGACGAGGCCGGCCACGGCCTGTACCTGTACTCGGCTGCCGAGACCCTCGGCATCGACCGCGCGGAGCTCACCGAGCGCCTCCTGGAAGGCCGCCAGAAGTACTCGTCGATCTTCAACTACCCGACGCTCAGCTACGCGGACGTCGGTGTCATCGGCTGGTTCGTCGACGGCGCGGCCATCTGCAACCAGGTGCCGCTGTGCCGCAGCTCGTACGGCCCCTACGCCCGCGCGATGGTGCGGATCTGCAAGGAGGAGTCCTTCCACCAGCGGCAGGGCTACGAACTGCTGATGACCATGATGCGCGGCACCGACGCCCAGCGGGAGATGGTGCAGGACGCGGTGGACCGCTGGTGGTGGCCCTCCCTGATGATGTTCGGCCCGCCCGACGACGACTCGCCCAACTCCGCCCAGTCGATGGCCTGGAAGATCAAGCGGCACAGCAACGACGAACTGCGCCGCCGCTTCGTCGACATGACCGTGCCGCAGGCCGCCAAGCTCGGCGTGACCCTGCCCGACCCCGAACTGCGCTGGAACGAGGAGCGCGGCCACCACGACTTCGGCACCCCCGACTTCAGCGAGCTGAAGGAAGTCATCAGCGGCAACGGCCCGTGCAACACGGAGCGGATCGAGCGCCGGCGGGCCGCCCACGAGGAAGGTGCCTGGGTGCGTGCGGCCGCCAGTGCCCACGCCGCCAAGCAGGCCGCCCGAGCCCGCGAGGAGGCAGTGGCATGAGCGACTCCGAGAACTGGCCCCTGTACGAGATCTTCATCCGCGGCAAGCGCGGCCTGAACCACGTCCACGTCGGCTCGCTGCACGCGGCGGACGACCAGATGGCCCTCACCCACGCCCGCGACCTGTACACCCGACGCAACGAGGGCGTCAGCATCTGGGCCGTGCGCTCCGAGTACATCGCCGCCTCCACCCGGGACGAGAAGGACCCCTTCTTCGCCCCCAGCGCCGACAAGGTCTACCGGCACCCGACCTTCTACGACATCCCCGACGATGTCCCGCACATCTAGGAGCCGGTGATGAGCGACGACCACGTCTACCTGAGCCTGGCCGAGGGCCACGACGACAGCGACGCGCGCTGGGCGTTCGGCACCGGCTTCGAGGACCCGCTGTACGGCGTCGACACCGCCGTGCCCGAGGGCCTCGACGCCGCCGCACTGGCCGCGGACTGCCTGGCGCTCGGCGACGACGCCCTGGTGCTGGCCCAGCGGCTCGCCGAATGGGTCACCCGCGCCCCCGAGCTGGAGGAGGAGGTGGCACTGGCCAACATCGGACTCGACCTGCTCGGTCAGGCCCGCCTGCTCTACTCCCGCGCCGGCCAGACCGACGGCACCGGCCGCACCGAGGACGCCTACGCCTACTTCCGCGACGCCGCCGACTTCCGCAACGTACGCCTCGCCGAACTCCCCAACGGCGACTTCGCCTTCTCCGTGCTGCGGCTCCTGGTGTTCGCCAGCTGGCGGCTCGCCCACTTCACCGAACTGGCCTCCGCGCCCGACCCGGTGCTCGCGGCGATCGCGGCCAAGGGCGTCAAGGAGCTCGCCTACCACCGGCAGTACGCCGCCGAGTGGGTCGTACGCCTGGGCGACGGCACGGCGGAGTCGCACGCCCGGATGCTGACGGCCCTGGAAGCGCAGGCACCGTACTGGGAGGAACTGTTCGCCGCCCACGACGTGCGCGAGGCGGTGCTGGCGGATCTCCGCCAGGTCCTCGACGCGGCCGGGCTCCCCATGCCGGCTGTCCCGCCGCTCCCCGGCCAGGGCCGCGGCGGCGGGCACACCGACCACCTGGCCCCGCTCCTCGCCGAGTTGCAGAGCGTGGCCCGCGCCCACCCGGAGGCGACATGGTGACCGTCCTGACCGACGTCCGGCGAGCCCGGCACATCGCCGAACAGGTGCCCGACCCGGAACTTCCCATGCTCACCCTCGCGGACCTCGGAGTGCTGCGGGACGTCACCGTCGAGCCGGACGGCACGGTGGTCGCCGACCTCACCCCGACCTACTCGGGCTGCCCCGCCATGGCCGAGATGCGGGCCGGGGTCGCCGCCCGCCTGCGGGACGCCGGCTTCGGGCGCGTGGCGATCCGCACGGTCCTCGACCCGCCGTGGACCAGTGACTGGATCACCCCCGAAGGCCGCCGCAAACTCGCCGAGCACGGCATCGCACCGCCCAACAGGGCCCCGCGGCGCCCCGCGGGTCCCGTCCCGCTGGATCTGTCGCCGACCCGGCGCACGGTTCTGTGCCCCCGCTGCGGATCGGCCGCCACCGAGGAGACCTCCCGGTTCGCGGCCACCTCCTGCAAGGCACTGTGGCGGTGCCTCAGCTGCCAGGAGCCGTTCGAGTACGTCAAGGAGATCTGATGGCAGAGCTGACGGCACCGACCGCCGGTGCCCCCGCGACGACAGCCCGCCGGCGCCGCCCTGCCTTCCATCCCCTGCGCGTCGCCGCCGTCCAGCCGCTGTGCGAGGACGCGGTGGCGGTCACCTTCGACATCCCCGCCGCCCTGACGGAGGAGTTCGCCTTCGGCCCAGGCCAGTCGCTCACCCTCCGCCGCGAGGTCGACGGGCGCGACGAGCGGCGCTCCTACTCGATCTGCTCGCCGGCCGGCGCCCCGCCCCGCATCGGCGTCCGCGAAGTGCCCGGCGGACTCTTCTCCTCCTGGCTGGTCCACGAGGTACGGCCGGGCGACACCGTCCAGGTGATGGCCCCCACCGGAGCCTTCACCCCCGACCTCACGGTCCCCGGCCACCACGTGCTCATCGCGGCCGGCTCGGGCATCACCCCCATGATGTCCATCGCCGAGTCGGTCCTCGCCGCCGACGACCGCTCGAAGGTGACGCTGTTCTACGGCAACCGCCGCACCGACACCGTGATGTTCGCCGACGAACTGGCCGACCTGAAGGACGAGTACCGCACCCGCTTCCACCTCGCCCACGTCCTCTCGCGCGAGCCCCGCGAGGCCGAGCTCCTCTCCGGCCGCCTCGACGGCGACCGCCTGGGCGCGCTCATCGACGGCCTGGTCGACATCGAGGGCGCCGGCCACTGGTGGCTGTGCGGCCCGCACGGCATGGTCCTCGACGCGCAGAAGGTGCTCGCGGAACTGGGCGTCCCCGCCCACCGGATCCACCAGGAGCTCTTCTTCGCCGACGAGCCGATCGAGCCCGTCCGGCACGAGGAGGCGGTGGCGACCGGTCCGGCCAGCGAGGTCACCGTCACCCTGGACGGCCGCTCCACCACCGCACGGCTCCCGCGCGGGCGCACCATCCTCGACTCCGCCGCCCGCATCCGCCCGGACCTGCCGTTCGCCTGCAAGGGCGGCGTGTGCGGGACGTGCCGGGCCCGCATCACGGACGGCGAGGCCGACATGCGCCGCAACTACGCCCTGGAACCCGCCGAGGTGGACGCCGGCTACGTCCTGACCTGCCAGTCCTACCCGGTCTCCGAGTCGTTGACGGTCGACTACGACAGCTGACGGCCCACGCTCTCCGTCCACGGCCTCCTCCGACGGCCCCGGAATTCCGTCGCGCATCCCGCGGGGAGTCGTTACCCTCCGCCTGACGCGTGACGGGACGGGACGGGTGACCGCGAGGGGAGCCAGGCATGGGGACCGGCCGACTGGACTTGCTGCTCGACCAGTTCGACTGGGCCAGGGAGAGGGCACAGGTACGTCTGACGGGCCTCGGCGACGAGGAGTACCTGTGGGAACCGGTACCGGGCTGCTGGTCGATCCGGCCGCGCGGCGAGGCGACGACGCCCAGAGCGTACGGTCCCGGTGACTGGGTGCTCGACCTGGGCGCCCCGGACATCCCGGCCGGCGAGTACGCCGAGGTCGCCCGGCAGGCGGCCGCCGGCATGACCGTCGCCAAGATCGCCGACGACTGGAGCGTGAGCGTCGAACGGGTCGAGGAGATCCTCGACCACACGGGCCCGCCGGAGCCCGACCGGACCGCGGTGACGACGATCGCCTGGCGGCTGGGACATCTGCACTCGGGCTTCGCGGGCGGATGGGAGTGGACCTTCGGCGAACGCCGCCGGGATCCGCGGCAGATGGTCGACTTCACCCCCAGCGCCACCCTGGCCCTCGACCGGTTCTGGGCGGAGGTGGACCGCTGGCGTGACAGCGTCGCCACCGTCACCGACGAGCAGCTCGACACCGTCGGCTTCTCCCAGTACCCGTACGGCTCCGACCCCGACGACCCCTTCGTCGACGTACTGTGCGGCACCAACCTCGAATTCATCCACCACATGGCCGAGATCGCCCTGCTCCGCGACCTGTGGCAGGCCCGCCGCCCCTCCTGTACCTAGTCCTTCGAAGGTGCGGGCCGTACCAGGCCCATCACCTGCTCCACCAGTTCGTTGCTCAGGCTGGGTGTCGTCAGGGGAGGGTCGTCGGGACGCTGCCGCAGGCCGTTCAGGAGGATCTCGATGTAGCGGCGCCAGATGTCGGGCCGCCGGCCCTGGGTGAACTGGGCGGCGGCGCTGAGCATCTGCTGGATCACGGGGATGTCGGAGGCGGTCACCTCCGGCCGCAGCTGCCCGCTGTCCTGGGCCCGGTGGATCAGCGCCTCCAAGAACGGGAGCATGCCTCCGCGGGCCGTCTCCATGGGCTCGGAACTGTGGCTCCCCAGCATGATGACCTCGTGCAGGCCGCGGTTCTCGGCGAGATCGGCCGCCATCGTCATGAGGAAGTCGACGAGCCCCTGCCAGGGATCGGGATGGGCGAGGGCCTGCTCCGCGGACTCCTGCCGCATCGCGAGGTCCTGCTCGAACACGGCCCGTACCAGGGCTTCCTTGGTGGGGAAGCGGCGATACATCGTGCCCACGCCGACTCCGGCGTGCTTGGCGACGTCGTCCAGGGTCACCCCCAGTCCGCGCCGGCCGAAGACCTCCCGCGCCGCCAGCAGGATCCGTTCCCGGTTGCGGGCGGCGTCGCGCCGCAGGGGACGTTCGCCGTCCTTCGACGTGCTCTCCTGGGAACCCTCGGCCATGGGCACATCGTAGCCCTGTGGATCATGCATGCCGAAGGGCTGCCGCCCGGGTCAGGAACCGCCGCGCTCGCGCGGGATCTTCTGACCGGCCTCGACCGCCACCGGCAGCCGGTTCTCGGCCGGCGGCAGCGGGCAGGTGGCCAGGTCCGTGTAGGCGCACGGCAGGTTCGCTGCGCGGTTGAAGTCCAGGACCACCGTGCCGTCGGCGGCGGGCGGCCCGACGGTGAGGACCCGGTTGGCGGCGTAGGTGGTGACCCCGGAGGTCGCGTCGGTGAACAGCACCGTCAGCCCGCCGGGACCGCGCCCCGGGAACGCCGTCAGGGACAGCTGCCGCCCCTCCAGCTCGAACTCGACCCGGCCCGGGGCGTCGTACACGTGCTCAAGGCCCTCCACCGCGGCGCCCACGGTGGTCGGCCGAGGTTCGTCGAAGGGGACGTACCGGCCGGTCACGGCCCAGCGCGGGTCGGGAGCGTAGGCGGGTGTGCCGGTGAAGGCGGTGCGCAGCGGAGCGTCCGGGTGCCGGGGGCGCACGATGTCGTTGCCGCCGCGCTTGGCGACCTCGATGACGGCGTCGCCCCAGACCGCGTCGACGCCGCTGCGCTCGGCAAGCACGCCGAAGCGGTGTTCGCCCCGCACCGGCGTTCCGTCGACGACCAGTTCCTCCCCGTCGTCCAGGGTGACGACGACGCCGTCGGGGCCGGTGTGCCAGGCGCCGGGAGCGTCGGGGAAGCGCTGCGGCCGGTCGTCGAGCCAGTGCAGACCGGTGATGGCCAGGAACCCGTGCGGGGCGGAGATGCGGTCCTCCTGGGCGCGGTGCCAGTCCTGCCAGCTCGCGGTGAAGACCTGGGGATCCGTCGTGGTGGCCTCAGTCGTCATGCGTCCTCCTTCGTCGGGCTCGGCTCTTCAACTGCCGTGCCAGTCAGAACGGGGGCGGACGAACCCGCATTCCGGTCCACGTATGACAGCTTCTTGTCAGTCATGTGACACGGTGGCCCGGGTCCCGGCGCCGGGACCCGGGCCACCGCCCGGTCGTTCAGGACGCGGGCCCCCAGGAGCTGTCGCTCGGGTGTGCCGTGCCGGGGGACGTCAGGGGCAGGTTCACGAACGACGCGGCGTCCGCCGAGCGCTCGACCGTGTACACGCCGCCGGCGAGGTCGGCCAGTTGCCGTGGGGTGGGGGAGACCGGGTAGTGGAAGTCGGCCGGCGGCCCGCTGGTGAGGGAGACGCGGATGCGGTAGCCGGCCGGGATCCTCGTGAGGCTGGGCAGGAGGGAGATGTCGTACCGGGTCGTCCTGCCGGGGGTCACGGGCTGTTGCGAGGCCTGGGTGAAGGGGTGGACGGGCTTGAGCAGCGTCCCGTTCGCGCCGTACCAGCTCTGCTCGGTGTCCACGGCGCGCCGGCTGCCCAGCAGCACGCCGTCGGCCTGTTTGGTCACCGTTCCGTCCGGCGCGACGATGCTCAGCGTCGCCGACAGTTCGGTCTCGGGCGTGGTCGCCTCGGCGTAGACGGTGACGTCGGCCGGACCGTCGAGCAGCGCCGCCTCGGTGAGCGGGGCGGTGGTGTAGGTCAGGGTGTCGTCCGAGGTGCTGGACACGGCCCAGGCGAGCCGGTCGTCCCCTTGCCCCGCCGGCCTGGCCGCCGTGAGGGACCCGTCGCCGAGGTAGTAGGTCCGGGCCCGCGGTGACAGCGGCCAGGCGGCGCTGTCGGTCCAGGAGCCGGCGCCGTTCTCGAAGAGGTGCAGGGGCGTCGACGTGTCGGCCATGCCGGTCGGCGCGTCCTTGAGCCAGGTCTCGAACCACTCCAGCCGGATGGCCTGCAGCGTCGCCTCGTCGGCGTGCTCGCCGTGGGTCCAGGGGCCGACGATCGCCTGGTACCGGCCGGTGACGGGTTCGCCCGCCCTGATCGGAGCGGTCGACGGCCGGCCGAAGCAGGCGTTCTGGGCGGCCGCGTAGGCGCCGAGATTCCCGCCGGGGAACAGGTCCTGCCACCCGGCCTCGCTGAGCGCCGGAATGCCGTTGCGCACGATCCGCGGCATGAGCTTCTGGACGTTCCGGTCCTGCCAGTAGGCGTCGTCGTACGCGCGTGAGCCGCCGGCGGCCTGCTGGGCGACGGTCACGGACTGCGGGTCGGTGGCCGGATCGTCCTCGGGACCGCGGGGCTCGGCCCGGCCGATGCCGGCCACGAAGGAGGTGGGGATGCCGCCGTCGGCCGTCAGGTCGTTGTAGAAGTCGGAGTCGGTGCAGAACGGCGCGATGGCCTTGAGCGGGGAGTCCTTGCCCACGGCCGCCGCCGTGAACCACTGGTTCACCCCGAGATAGGAGCAGCCCTCCAGTCCCACCTTGCCGTCGGACCCCGGCAGGGTGTGGGCCGCCCAGTCGACCAGCGCGGCGCCGTCCTCGCCCTGCCGGTCACCGAACCAGTCGACCTGTCCGCCGGAGTCCCCCGTGCCGCGGACCGCCGAGGCCACGTAGACGTAGCCGCGCCGGACGAAGTAGGCGCCGTTGTCCGCCGGGTCGGAGCGCTGTGTGCCGTACGGGTTCTGGGTCAGCAGCACCGGGAACGTGCCGGACGCGCGCTCCCCGGTGCCCGGGTCCGTCGGGTAGACGATCTCGACGGCGATGCGCACACCGTCGTCCATGGTCACCGTGGTGTGCACGGGTTGGCTCACCGCGTACGAGGCCGCGGGCGGCTGCCATGCGAGGGGCTGTGCGGTCGCGGTCGCCGTCTGTCCTGCCGCCACCAGCACCAGCGCGGCCGAACTGCCCGTCAGCACCGAGACGGTGCGGGACGAGCCCAACCTGTAACGGGCCTTGCTCTTCGTCATACGGGTTCCTTGTGATGGGGGGATCTCCGTCTGAGCTGCACCATGGCCATGAGTCATCGACCGAATGGTCGGTAGCCTGAGAAGTGCGCGCGGGGACTGTCAAGGTCCGCAGAGCGGGGAGAAGTGCGGCCCTCCGGAGGCTTCCGCCGGGGCCTAAGTGGAGATACTCTCTCCGTCTTGAGGTGGCTCTGTCCAGCCGGTGGAGGCAGGTGGCGACGGCGCGCGGGATCACGCCGTGCCGACACCCTTGCGGCTGCGTGCGGAACTTGCCACGCTGGTCTTTCGCACCGTTTGCTCCAGCTCCCGCCACGGCGTTCGCGAGACCGCCGGCCCGACCAGTCCCGGCTCGATACGTTCGTGCGCGCTGCTCTCCCTCCCGGCGCTGATGCGCGTACACCGCGCCCGAGCACCACAGCGACCGGCCGGACAGCCGCCGCCTCACCTGCGGAGCACACCATGGACACGAGCGAGGAGGCCGCCCGCGGCCTGACCGACATCCAGGACTTCCTGTACCAGCAGGCCCATCTGCGAGCGGCACGCCGACGCGTCTCGGACTTCGTCGCACGCGAACCGGGGCTGACGCGGGAGCAGAAGTCGGACATCGAGCGCTGGTATCTCCAGGAACAGACCTACGTGGCCCACATGGTGACCGAGCACATCGCCGCCAGCGTCAGCGCGGTGGAACGGCGGCATCGGGCCCGCTTCGGGCACTGGCTGCGCGGAACGCTGACCGCCATGCTCCTGATCACCGCGGCGATGGCGATCTGCGTCACCGTGGTGCTGGTCGGCGCGTCGTAGGCAGGGGAGCGCAAAGGAAAGGGGCCCGGCGTGCGCGCCGGACCCCTGCGCGGCCTACCGCTGCCGGGCGAGCCAGTCGGCGAACCGGACCTCGCCGAGGTGCGCGTCCGGGCCCGGCAGGAGTGTGTCCTCCTGGAGCTCGGCACCCCAGTACGTCGCCCGCGGATCCGTGACGATCTTGCGGGAGTCGTTCTGGGCGGCGAGCCCCATGCGGATGAACTCCTCCAGCTCGAACACCTCCGGGCCGGCCACCTCGACCACGCCGTTCACCGGGGCGCCGACCGCGGCGCGTGCCACGGCCGCGGCCACGTCGTCGGAGACGATGGGCCGGATCCGGCCGGCGGGCAGGCGCACGGTGTCGCCCTCGGTGACCCCGTCGGCGAGCCCCTTCGCGAACTCGAAGAACTGCGTCGCGTGGACGATGGACCAGGCAGTGCCGGACGCCTTGATCAGCTCTTCCTGGACCTGCTTGGCCCGGAAGTACCCGCTCCCCTGGAGCCGGTCGGTGCCCACCACGGACAGCGCCACATGGTGCCCCACACCCGCCTCGGCCTCCGCCTTGAGGAGGTTCGCCGTGGAGGCGCGGAAGAAGTCCATGACGGCCTGGTCGTCGAACGACGGGGAGTTGGACACGTCGACCACCACCGGGGCGCCCTCCAGGACCTCGGCCAGCCCCTCGCCGGTGAGGGTGTCGACGCCGGTGCTCGGCGAGGCGACCACCGCCTCGTGCCCCTGCTCGCCGAGCCTGCGGACCAGCTTCGAGCCGATGAGCCCGGTGCCACCGATCACTACGACCTTCATGACGGAATTCCTCTCGGGATCTCTCTGGTGCTTCCACTTGAAGAGACCGGGCAGCCTCCTCGCGTGTGACACGCGGCCCGAGAAGCCGGGAGGACGGGAGCCTCACCCGTCCAGCGACGCCACGTAGGGAGCCAGCTTGGCGGGGTTCATCACCCACATGAGGCGTTCGATGCCGCGCGCCGACACGTCGGCGGAGAGCAGGGCCACCGCGGTCCCCGAGGCCGAGACCAGGACGGCCGGCCTGCCGTTGGCCTCGACCCAGCGCACCTGAGCCTGCGGCCAGAAGCGCGGGGCGAAGGCGACGAGGTACCGGGAGACGTGCGGCCGCCCGAGCACCGGGATCTTCGACGCCCCGCGGATTCCGCCACCGTCGGCGTAGCTGACCACGTCCTCGGTGAGCACCTCCTCCAGCACCGGCAGGTCGCCGTTCTGCGCGGCGGCGAGAAACACCTCGAGAAAACGCCGGTGCTCGGCGGAGCCGACCGGCTCCCGGCGCTCCGCCGACAGCCGCTTGCGGGCCCGGCTCACCAGCTGGCGGGCATTGGCCTCACTCGTCTCCACGATGTCCGCGATCCGCCGGTACGTGTAGTCGAACGCCTCCCGCAGCACGTACGCGGCCCGCTCCACCGGGTTCAGCTTCTCCAGCAGGAACAGGACCGCCATGTCGAGCGCCTCCGCGCGCTCCGCGCCCAGCTGCGGATCCGCGCTCGTGTCGACGGGCTCGGGCAGCCAGGGGCCGACGTACGACTCCCGGCGCACCCGGGCCGACTGCGTGAAGTTGATCGCCAGCCGGGCGGTCACCGTGGCCAGGAAGGCGGCCGGCTCCCGGACGCCGGCACGGTCGGTGTTCTGCCACCGCACCCACGCCTCCTGGACGATGTCCTCGGCCTCCGCCGCGCTGCCGATCACGCGATAGGCGATGCCGAAGAGCTGCGGACGTGCCGCGACGAACTCCTTCGTCGCCCGGTCAAGGGAGTCGGCGTGGTCACCGGCGTGCATCGATGTCCTCCAGGGTCGGACCAGCATGCTACAAGTCGGCCCCGCCCCGCCCCGTCCGGCGCACGGCCGCCGGGGTGTCGCCGGCCCCCGGAGGTCAAGGGCGGGGCGGATTCCGGTAAAGGCACGGGCATGGGTCGGTCTTGCCGGCCTGATGCCTGACGTGTGATGGCCGTGTGGTCATGTGGCGTTCATGTGGCAGCAGTTGGGCTGGGCCAGGGTGCGGTCGTTGTCTGCTCAGGTGCACGTCGGGAGGGCGTCATGACCACACACAGAGTCGACAGAGGACAGATCCGCGGGGGGCCAGGAGGGACTCAGCCGTCGTCACGCGCTGGGGCTGCTCGGGACCGCGGGGGCGGGCGCCGCCGCCACCGGCCTGCTGGGGGCGGGTACGGCACAGGCCGCACCGCTCGCCGCTCCGGCCTTCCACATCACCGCGGACTCCTCCGGCGCGCCCCCCGTCCAGGGCCTGCACCTGACCTTCGGGGCCGACCCCCGCACCCAGATGACGGTGTCCTGGATCACGGACCGTCCGGTGACCAAGCCCGTCGTGCGCTACGGCACCCTGGAGCACGGCTTCGGCTCCAGCAAGAAGGCCCAGACCGTCACCTACGTCGACGGCACCTCGAACCGCACCGTCTACGTCCACCACGCCCTGCTCAAGGGGCTCACCCCGGACACGGACTACCTGTACCTCGCCACGCACGAGGGGGCGACCCCCGACAGCGGTACGTTCCGCACGGCTCCGCAGGGCCGCCGGCCGGTCACCTTCACCAGCTTCGGCGACCAGTCCGCCACGCAGGTCACCTGGGCGGCCGACGGCAGCGTCGGCCTGGACGCCAACTCCACTCCCGCGACGAAGGACATCGTCACCGGCATCGAGCAGGTCGCCCCGCTGTTCCACCTGCTCAACGGCGACCTCTGCTATGCCAACCTGGACGTCGACCGGGTACGCACCTGGAACAACTTCTTCACCAACAACACCCGTTCGGCGCGCTTCCGCCCCTGGATGCCGGCGGCCGGCAACCACGAGATCGAGAAGGCCAACGGCCCGCTCGGCCTCGGCGCCTTCCAGACGTACTTCTCGCTGCCCTCCACCGAGACCGACGCCGAACTCGCCAACCTGTGGTATGCGTTCACGGCGGGCTCGGTGCGGGTCATCGTGCTGCAGAACGACGACAACTGCCTCCAGGACGGCGGCGACGTCTACATCAGCGGCTACTCGGGCGGCCGCCAGCTCGCCTTCCTTGAGAAGGAACTGAATGCGGCCCGCTCCTCGAAGGACGTCGACTGGGTGGTCGTGGCCATGCACCAGGTCATGGTCAGCTCCTCGGACGCCAACGGCGCGGACCTCGGCCTGCGCGAGAAGTACGGCCCGCTGTTCGACCGGTACGGCGTCGACCTGGTGCTCTGCGGTCACGAGCACAACTACGAGCGTTCGCTGGCCGTGCGCGGCGTCGTCAACGGCAGCGAGACCCTGACGCCCAACCCGGTCTCCCAGGCCACCGACGACATCGACGCCAACCTGGGCACCGTGCACATGATCCTCGGCGGCGGCGGTGTCTCGGGCACCACGAACCAGAAGTTCTTCAACGACGGCACGGGCAAGGTGATCACCGCCGTGTCGTCGACCGCCGGGTCGAACGGCAAGCGCACCTCCACCTACGTGCAGGAGAAGGCGGTGTGGGTGGGCGTCCGGGACGTCGAACACCCCTACGGGTTCGCGGCGTTCACCGTCGACCCCGGCCGGCACGCCGGTGACACCACCCGGATGCACGTCACGTACTACAACGTGAACAAGCCGAACGGCGAACTGTCGGTCTTCGAGACCTTCAGCCTGCACCGCAAGCGCTCCGACGGCCACGCCGGCTGATCGCGCGACCAGAGCGGAACGCGGGCCGGGCGGCGACCGCCCGGGCCCGCGCCACGTTCCGGTTCAGGGCTCGCGTACGACGCCCTCGAACCCGTCCGTGACGTCTGCCGCCTCCGCCGCACCGCCGGGCCGTGCCGGTGCCGTCACCACGACGGCCTCCGGTACCGGCGTCTCCCGCCGGATCGTCAGGAGCGCGACCACCGCGCAGACGCCCGCGGCGACCGCCCCGATGCGCAGGATGTCGTCGAGCCCGGAGGCGGTGGCCACCCGGGCCGCCTCGGTGACGGCGGGCCGCAGCGGCCCGGGGACCCCGGCCGCGGCACGGGCACCCGCACCGGAGCCGACCGCCTCGGACAGCGCCGCGATCGTGTCGTGCGGCAGCCCGGTGGCGGCGAGCCGGTCGCTCATGGCGTCGGTGACCCGCCGCTGGAAGACGGAGCCGAGCACGGCGACGCCGGTGGCCAGGCCGATCTGGCGCATGGTGTTCACCGTTCCGGTCGCCATGCCGGTGCGCGAGGGCTCGGCCAGGGACAGCGCCGCGTTGGAGGTGGCGGCGCTCCCCGCGCCGAGGCCGACGCCGGCGACGACGAACCCGGCGACCAGCGCGGTCCACCCGGAGCCGCCGTCGAGCCGGGCGGTCAGCGCCAGCCCGGCCGCCGTCAGCGCGAGACTCCCGCCGATGGTCAGCCGCGGCGGCACCCGGTCGGCGAGGGCGGCGGTCACCGGCGCGGCGACGAAGGAGGCGACGGTGAGCGGCAGGAAACGCAGACCTGTGGCCGAGGGACCGTAGCCCAGCGTGTTGGCGACGTAGAGCGCCGCGTAGTTCATGGCCGCGACCAGCGTGGCCATCATGGCGAACACGGCGACCGCGACCCCCAGGAAGGACGGACGCGTGAACAGCCGCAGGTCCAGCATGGGTTCGGCCGTCCGCGACTCCCGGACGAGCAGCGCCGTCAGCAGGATCGCCGCCGTCGCGAAGAGCGCGAGGATCGGCGCCGAGGCCCACCCCTCGTCGTTCCCGCGGATGACGGCCAGCAGCAGCGCGAACAGGCCCGCGGTGAGCAGCACGGCCCCCGGCGCGTCGGTGCCGCGGACGGCGGCGGAGCGGGACTCGCGCAGCCGCAGCCGTCCCGCGGCCAGCGTCGCCAGCCCGATCGGCACGTTGACCAGGAAGATCCAGCGCCAGCCCGGTCCCTGCACGAGATAGCCGCCGACGAGCGGGCCCACCGCGGTGGCGGCGGCCATGGTGGCGCCGAACGCCCCTATCGCACCGGCCCGTTCCCGGGCCTGCGGGAAGGCCTCGCCGAGCAGCGGCAGCGCCACCCCGAACAGCAGGGCGCCGCCCGCACCCTGTGCGGCACGGGTGATGTCGAGGGAGAGGGACGACCAGGCGAGCGCGCAGCCGAGCGAGCCGGCGGTGAACAGGGTCATCCCGGTGAGGAAGACCCGGCGCCGGCCGATGCGGTCGCCCAGGGTGCCCGCGGTGAGCAGCAGCCCGGCGAGCGGCACGGTATAGGCGTCGACGACCCATTGCAGGGAGCCCAGGCCGGAGTGGAAGTCCGCCTGGATGCTGCTGAGGGCCACGAAGACGACGGTGAGGTCGAGGAGGAGCATGAACGTCGCCGTGCACACCACGGCGAGGGTCCAGCGCTGGACGTTCCAGGTGGGGGGAGAGTCGGACATGGTGGTCTGGTGTCTTCCGTTTCTTCCGCTCGGTGGGCCCGGGACGCGGGCAGGCGTCATCGCGCGAAGCGGTGCGCGCACGGGGACGCGCGGCGCCGGTCCGCGGGAGCCGGGTCGGACAGGGGTGCTTCGGCCCGGTGACACCGGGCCGGGGGCTCAGCGGCTCTGGTCCACCCGGCTCATGAGCTTGCGCAGCTCACGGCCGGTGGTCTCCAGCAGATGCTCGCCGTCGGCCTTCCGGTATTCGTGGTACCGGGGCAGGCCCGCCCGGTACTCGGTCATCCACGCGGCCGCGAAGGACCCGTCCTGGATCTCCGCGAGGATCTCCCGCATCTCGGCCTTCACCGCGTCCGTGACGATGCGCGGCCCGGTGACGTAGTCGCCCCACTCGGCGGTCTCGGAGACGGACCGGCGCATCTTCTCCAGACCGCCCTCGTACATGAGGTCGACGATCAGCTTGAGTTCGTGCAGGCATTCGAAATACGCGACCTCCGGCTGGTACCCGGCGTTCACCAGCGTCTCGAACCCGGCCTTCACCAACGCGCTGGTCCCGCCCGCCAGTACGGCCTGCTCGCCGAACAGGTCCGTCTCCGCCTCCTCGGTGAAGGTGCTCCGGACGACCCCGGCCCGGGTGCCGCCGATGGCCTTGGCGTAGGACAGGCCGAGCGCCAGCGCGCCCCCGGTGGCGTCGTGGTCGACGGCCACCAGGCACGGCACGCCCAGGCCCGCCTCGTACTGGCGGCGCACCAGCTGTCCCGGCCCCTTCGGCGCCACCATCACCACGTCCACGTCCGCCGGCGGATCGATGAACCCGAAGCTGACGTTGAACCCGTGGGCGAAGAACAGCGCGTCGCCGGGCCGGAGCCGGGGCTCCACCGCCGCGGTGTAGACGTCGGCCTGGACCGGGTCCGGCACGAGCATCATGACGACGTCCGCCTCGGCGGCGGCCCGCTCCGGGGTGAGCACCCGCAGGCCCCGCGCCTTGGCCCGCGCCCGCGAGGCGGAGCCCTCCCGCAGCCCGACGCGGACGTCCGCACCGGAGTCCCGCAGGGACAGCGCGTGGGCGTGCCCCTGGCTGCCGTATCCGATCACCGCGACCTTCCGGCCCCGGATGACGGACAGGTCCGCATCGTCGTCGTAGAACATTTCGGCCATGGCGGACACGCCTTTCCTGGGAGTGGAAGTGGGAGCGGGGGTGAGAGGTGACGAAGGTGCGCCGCGCCCGCGGTCGCGCGGGCGGTCGCGGCTACGGGGTCTCTGTCGTGCGCCGCGGGTTCTGCCTGAGCGCGTAGAGCGCGATGCAGAGTTCGGCGATCCCGTGCGGCTCGGAGGTCGAACGGCCGGTGTACTCGGTGATCCGGCGGAAGCGCTGGCGCACGGTGTTGGGGTGGCAGTACATGCGGCGGGCGGTCTCCTCGGTCGAGCCGCCGCAGGCCAGCCAGGTCTCCAGGGTGTCGAGCAGGACGTCCCGTTCGGCCTGCTGGAGGGTGTCGAGCGGGCCGAAGACGTTGCGGGCCAGGCGCCGGCTGATCTCCGGCGCGGCCGCGGCGGCGACCGCCACCAGGCAGTCGTCGAACACGGTGACGGCGCAGCCGCCCGCGCGTCCGCCCTGCATGGCGGTCTTCGCGTACCAGAGGCTGGTGCCGGTGTCGTACAGGTCCTCGTACGGCGGGCTGACGCCGGTCCTGCTGACCGCCTCGCCCTCCAGCACCTCGACGAGCTGGTCGTACTGCCGGTCCGTGCCGAGCTGGACGATGCCGACGTGGGTGTCCGGACGCAGATGCCAGACCGAGTGGATACCGCTTCTGCGCAGGGCCTGTTCGGTCCTCGCCAGCGGGTGGCGGCCGAACGACGACACCTCCGCCGCCACCACCGCGAAGCGGCCGTAGCGCGGCATGCGCAGCACGTCGATGGCGGCCAGCAGCGTGCCGGCGTCGAGGCTGCGGTTGGTGAGGAGGGCTTCGAGCAGCGCGGAGCGCTCCTGCTCGGCGTTGCGGAGCAGTTCGGTCGTGGCCTCGCGGTGCCCGGCGATGGTCTCCTCGATCAACCGGTCCTGCACGGCCCAGATCGAGGACACCGCGGTGACCAGGCCTTCGTGGTCGACCAGTCCGGTCTCGGCCGCCTCCGCGATCAGCAGCTCCCAGATGAACCTGATGCCCACGCGGTAGCTCGCGATCAGCGTGGTCTCCGGCACGTTCTGCCGGGCGCGTCTGCGTCCCGTGTCGGCGCCGAGCGAGGGGTCGAGCGGGGCCTGCCCGGCGAGCGCCCGCAGCACGTTGCGCAGCTCCACGCGGCACGACTCGCGCAGTTCAGCCAGCGGAACGCAGTTCCCGCCGTGGTCGCTGGCCTCGGACCGGATGCGCTCGGCCATGGCGTCGCCGAGTTCGTCCGCCCGCTCCAGGAGACCGGCCACGAGCTTGGCGAGACCGTCGGCGGGTCCGTCCGTCACCTTCACACCTCAGTCCTGCCGCTCCGGCCCCGGCCGGTCGCCGGGGCGCTGTCCCCAGGATGATCGGCCGCACGTCCGGCTGTCGATGTGCCCCGCAACAGGCTTGTCCTGCCCGCACAGTGGATTCCCACCGCACCCTCAAGATTTGCTTTACAAAGCAAGTATGTGGCTCCTAGTCTCTCGCCGGGAGGGGCACACAACTCGGTGTGAAGCCCGGTGCTGTGGAGGTAGTGACGCGATGTACGGCAACGACGGGACGGCCCGGCACTGGATAGACGGGCAGTGGCGGGACTCGGCCGCCGTCTCCGAGTCGGTCAATCCGGCCGACGGCGAGGTCGTGGGGGAGTACGCGGACGGCGGGCGCGCGGAAGCGGTGGCGGCCGTGGCCGCGGCCCGCCGCGCCTTCGACTCGACCGCCTGGTCCACGGACCGGGACCTGCGCCGCACGGTGCTCACCGAGCTGGCGGCCGCCTTCGACACCCATGCCGAGGAACTGGCCCGGACCCTCACCGCGGAGAACGGCAAACTGCTCCGCGAGTCCCGGCTGGAGGCACGTTTCGCGACCGGCGCGCTGAGATACGCGATCGCCGACCTGACCACCGACACGGGATCGTTCGCGCAGACCGACCGGCACATCTGGTTCAGCAGCCTGCGCGAGCCCCTGGGCGTCGTGGCGATCATCGTGCCGTGGGAGTCGCCGATCGCGCTGTTCCTGCGTTCGCTCGGCCCCGCCCTGGCCGCGGGCAACGCCGTGGCGGTGAAGCTGCCGGGGCAGACGGCACAGACCAACGCGCTGATGGCGCGCATCATCTCCGAGGTGCCCTCGCTTCCCGCCGGGGTGGTCAACATGTTCACCGAGTCCGGCAACACCGGGTCCCCGTTCCTGGTCGCCTCGTCCGAGGTGGACGCGGTCAGCTACACCGGCAGCACCGCCATCGGCCGGCTGGTGGTCGCCACCGGCGCGGTCACCCTGAAGCGGATGAACATGGCGCTGGGCGGCAAGACCCCCATGATCCTCTTCGCGGACGCCGACCTCGACCACGCCCTGCCCCTGCTGACGCTGGGCGTCACCCTGGGCGCCGGTCAGTTCTGCATGGCCGGCAGCCGCATCCTCGTCCACCGCTCCATCGCCGACCAGGTCCGCGAACGGCTGGGAGCCGCCCTGGAGTCGGTCGTCGTCGGTCCCGGGGACGACGAAGGCTCCCAGATGGGCCCGCTCGTCGACCGCAACGCCGTGTGCCGGGTCGACGCCCTCGTCGAGGAGTCCCTGGAACAGGGCGGCAAGGCCGTCGTGCGCGGCGGACCGGTCACCGAAGGGCCGCTCGCCGCGGGTGCGTTCTACCGACCCAGCCTGATCGAGATCGCCGACCTCGACGCCACCCTGGTCCAGGAGGAGGTCTTCGGACCGGTCGCCACCTTCGAGGTCTTCGACGACGAGGCCGAGGCGGTGCACCGCGCCAACGCGACCGAGTTCGGCCTGGCGGCCGCCGTCTTCACCCGCGACGGCGACCGCGCCCGGCGGGTCGGCCGCGCGGTACGGGCGGGCACCGTCTGGACCAACTCCTGGTTCGTGCTGGACGAGGGCTTCCCCGAGGGCGGCTTCAAGCAGAGCGGCCTGGGCCGGCTGCGCGGACCCTTGTCCCTCGCCGAGTTCCAGGAGACCAAGACCTATGTCCACGTCGCCCTCCCCGAGACCGCCTGACCGCCGACGCACCGCGGGGGTGGAGCGGCGGCAGCCGCCGGCCCACCCCCGCGGATCCTCGGAGTCAGCCGATGCTCACGTCGTCGACGTAGCCGCGGTACCCGCCCGTGGCCCCCGAGCGGTCGAAGCCGAGGAGCACCTTGCTGACCGCCTGCCCCGCCTTGACCGTGCCGAGGTCCACGGTCACGTGGTTCCAGGTGTCCGGCGTCAGATGCCCGCACTGCTCGGCCGGATGGATGCCGTTGCCGGACCCGTCGGTGGCACCGGAGTCCCGCAGGGCACTGCCGTCGGTGAAGACCAGGTCGACGGCGACGCAGGTGCTGTTGTCGGAACCGGCGTCCACCCATGGGGTGGTGGCGTTTGACTGCGGGAAGATCCAGTAGCTGAGCGTCGTGTCGCCGCGGACGGTGAGCGGCGCGCCGTTGAAGCCGTAGACCTGCAGGTAGGCGTGGTCGTACGAACCGCCGTTGGCGTAGCCCGAGTACATCAGCGCGGCGTCGCCCGTGTGGGCCTGTTCGCCGGTGCGCACGGCTGCCTGGGGCCCTGTGAGGCCGCAGCACAGGCCGGTGATGTTGTAGTTGCCGTCGCCGTGGGTGTCGGCGTTGTCGACGGTGTCGGTCCAGGTCGGCTGGGTCTGCCCGGTCTCGAAGCCGGTGGTGAGCGACGTGGTCGTCGCGGCCTTGGCCGGCTGGGACAACTGGTGCCGGACGGTGGCCTCGCTGGTGCCGGCCGGGGCGAGATCGATGGTCTCGCCGACGGTGGTGTGCAGCTTGATCGTGCTGCCCGAGAGGGTGCCCTTGTGGACGCCGTCCGCGTAGTACTCCACGGTCCTGCCGGGCCACGGGTTGGTGACCGTGACGTTCCCGCCGGACCGGCTGGTGAGCCGGACGTACTCGACGGCGTTGTCCCGGATGCTGCTGGAGACCAGGACGTTGCCGTAGGCGAGCAGGCCGCCGAACTTGGCGTTCGAGTCGGTGGGCCAGTTCGGGAAGACCTTGATGTCGTGCTGCACGGACTGGAGGAGCATCTCGTCGAGCCCCGACGTGGTGACGTTGAGGTTCTCGATGCCGCCGCCGTAGTGGTGCACCGCCATGTTCGGGTACGAGTGGGCGGTGGCCTCGGCGTGCAGCTCGTCCATCAGCGTGCTGGGGTTGTAGCCGACCATCGCCGCGGCCGCGTACAGGGTGGCCGGGGAGTTGTCGCTGTGCCAGTTGTTGAGCTGCGCGACGGTGTTCCGGGCGGTCTGCAGCAGGTCGGCCGAACTGTTCAGCCCCACTTGCAGACCGGGGTAGACGGCCTGGACGGCGACGTCGTTGCCGTCACTGACCCAGCCGGAGCCCTCGGAGGTCTGCCGGAAGACGGTCTGGCCGTTCCGCGACATCGTGGGCAGCGGCGCGAGGTTGCTGTCGATGTGCTGCCAGGCCGGGACGAGTGAGTCGTTGATGTGCAGGTCGCGGCTCATGTCGATCAGGCCCTGGAACAGCAGGTGCACAAGGCCGAGCGAGAGGATGCTGTTGGTCTGCGGGTACACGCCGCCTTCCTGCGGCGCGTCGTTCTCGATGATGTACGTGCCCGTGGCCGCGTCCCAGGTCAGGTAGTGCTGCCAGAACAGCCCGACCTGCTGGAGGTAGGGAAGGACCTTGCGCGCGTAGGAGGCGCTGCGGGTGTACTCGTACTTCATGACCATGTCGCTGGCGAAGTTCACGGCGTCGGACTTCTGGTTGTACAGGTCGTCGGCGGCGCTGGTGCCGTTGGGCGAGATGCCCACGGGGTAGAGCACGCCCTGGTAGCCGGCGGCCGCGGCCTTCGCCCTGCCTCTGGGTATCCAGTCCAGGACCGGGTCGTCGTAGGAACCCATCTGGGCCACGTGGTTGGTCGACAGCGCCGGGTAGAACGCCGCTTCGTAGTTGTAGTTGGCGTGGTAGTCGCCGTACCAGTTCATGTCGCCGGTGATCCAGTTGCCCCACAGGCCCGGGGCGTACTTCCCGGCGCGGGAGACCGAGCCCAGCAGATAGAGCGAGCCGTACCAGCTCTTCTCCACGGCCTGGTCGGGGATCTGCACGAACGACCGGGACCAGTACTCCCGCCACCAGGACTCGTGGTCCGCGTACAGCCTGGCCAGCGAGCCGCCGGTCAGCGTGGCGGCCGCCGCGTGGGCGACGGATTGGTAGCGGGGTGTGTCGTGGCTGCTCCGGATCGCCGCGGCGACGGTGTAGGTGACGCCAGGTTCGAGGGTGAGGCTGATCCGGTTGCCCGACACGCTCGCGGCGGTGCCGCGCACGCTCGTCGCGATACGGGCGTGGGGGTTGCCCGGCGCGTCGGTGGTGCCGGCCTGCACGTCGGCGTCGAGTACCCCGTTCTCGCCCGACGTCGCCGGGGTCTTCCCGTGGCCGTCCTGCACGGTGACGGTCGCCTGCTGCGGGCGTGAGCCGGACAGCCGCAGGGTGGTGACGAACAGGTTCCGGGTCGCCGCGACCCAGCTCCTGGACGAGAGCTGCTCGTCGCCGAGCGTGTAGGTGCCCTCGACCTGCGCCTGCGCGATGTTCTGTACGACGCGATAACCGGAGCCGGCCAGGCCCGGGACGGACAGCACGATCCGGCCCAGCGGCTCGATGCCGTTGGTGGCGGTGGAGAAGAAGTCGTTCTTGCCGAGGTAGAAGGTCTGGTCGTCGACGGAACCGCCGACCGCGACGCCGACATCGCCGTTGCCCAGCAGCGGGGCGTCGACGGTCTCGCCGTTCGCCAGCGTGGTGGGCGGGGAGTCCCACACGCCCTGGAACTGCGCCACGGTACGCAGCGCCTGGGCCGGCGTGGGATCACCGGCGCTCTGTGCGGCGGCGGACGAACCGCCCTGGACGGCGCTCAGGCCGACGGCCACGAGCGCCGCGGCCAGCAGCGTGCCGACCCGTCTCCGGTAACGAAGTGAGGATGTCACTGCGGTGTGACCTTTCTTCTCGTCCGGTCTTCTCATCCGGTGTCCCGCCTTTGCCGAGCGGGTGTTTCCGAGCGGCCTGGTGCGGCCGCCCGGCCGTACGTCGTGGCCAGGTAGGCCGCGCCCAGCAGCGGGGCCCCGGCCGGTTGCCGCGCCGCGGTGACGACGAGCTGCCCGTCGCGGACCCCGCCCGCCTCGGCGAGCCCGGCCCGCAGCGGTTCGGCGACGAGGTCCCAGGCCCCCGCGATGGCACCCCCGACCACGAGAACCGTCGGTTCGAAGGCCGCGACACACGGCCCGAGCACGCCGCCCAGCGCACGGAACGCCCCGGCGAACACACCGGCCGCGGCACGGTCCCCCTGCCGCGCCCGGCGGGCGATCTCCCTTACGTCCGGAGCCTGTTGGCCGGTGGACCGGGCGTAGGCCCGGCGCAGGGCACGTCTGGACACCGTCTCCTCCAGCGGGGCGTCCGCGTACCGCAGGGCGTGGAGCCGCCCGTCCGGCGGGACCCCGGGCCCGTGCCGGACGATGCGGCCGTCGCGCAGGAAGCAGGAGCCCACCCCGGTTCCGAGGGTGATCCCGACGGCACTCCGGTGCCCGCGCGCCGCCCCGGCCCACCACTCGCCGAGGGCGAACGCGTCCGCGTCGTTCCAGAAGCTGACTCCCGAGGCGCCGGGCAGCGCCGACGTCAGCGCGGCCCGGAGATCGAACCCGCGCAGGGCGTCGAACTTGCCGACCCCCTCGTACCGGCCGACGCCCCGCGCGTAGTCGAAGGGACCTGGCAGCGCCACCGCCCACCGGGCCGGGCCCCGCACGGACAGCCGGGCGGCGCAGCGGACCAGGGCCGACACGAAGTCCTCGGCACTGCCGTCACCGTCCACCGCCTCCCGGAACAACCGGTCCTCCCGCAGGGCGCGGCCTGCGACGTCCACGCTCGCCGCGGTCACATGGGTGCCGCCGACCTCCAGCACCGGTACGACGGTCGCGTCGCCGGGGCTCATCGCACCAGCGCCTTGACGTACCGCACCGGCCCCGCGCCGAGGGCCCGCACCCGGTAGGCGCCGGCCGCGGCGGGCACGGTCAGGGTCTCGGCGTAGGCCAGCACCCGACGGTCCCCGCCGCTCGTCTCCAGCAGGATCCCGTCGCCCGCCACGACGTTGACGACATGGAAGCGGTGCTCCGTGTCGTCGTCCACGACGGCGTCCGGAGCCAGTTCGAGGCGCCGCACCTCGAAGAACATCTCCGGAAGACGCCCAATGACGTCCTCGCGCCAGCCCTCGCCCGAGCGCAGCGTCCGGGGTTCCTGGACCAGGTCCCTGACCACGGCCTCCCCGGACCGGGCGGGATCGAGGTTCTCGAAGGCGTGGCCCACATGGACCGGCCGCTGCCTGCCCGCGCCGTCCCTGCGCAGCCAGTCGTAGAAGCGAAGGCTGTACAGGTACGGCGTCGCGCTGATCTCCAGGACGACATTGCCCGCCCCGCTGCCGTGCGGGGTGCCGCCCGGGATGAGGAAGAGCTGGTGCCGGTCGGCGGGGAAGGTCTGCACATAGCGCTCGATGTCGAACGGCACACCCTCGTGGACCGCCCGGTCCGCCTCCCGCCGGAAGGCCGCGAGGTCGGCGCCCTCGCGCAGCCCCAGGAACACCTGGCTGTCGGCTCCGCCAAGCATCATGTAGTAGGTCTCGTGCTGGGTGTACGGCCAGCCGAACACCCGCCGCATGTAGTCGGACTGCGGATGGCAGTGCACGGACAGGTTGCCGCCGCCGACGGTGTCGAGATAGTCGAATCGGATCGGGAACGAGGTGCCGAACATCGCGTGCACGGGTCCCCCGAGGACCTCCTCGGGGTGCAGCGCGACCAGCGCCTGCAGCGGGACCTCGACCCGCGGTCCGTCCGGCCTGCCGACGAGGATTCCGCTCTCCGGCGCGATGAGCTCGTAGCCCAGCGCGGTGTTGGCCGCCTCCCGGTTGAAGCCGAGCCGTTCCTGGGCCCAGTGCCCGCCCCACGAGGTGGTGTTGAAGGTGGGGCGGGTACGGAAGGGCCGGCGGGCCAGGCCGGCCAGGGCGTCGCGCAGGGCGGTGCCGTCCAGCCAGGCCGGAGCCTGCGGGTCCTGGACGTCCAGCCACAGGTCGACGCCGGCGAGGAGGGTGTCGCGATGCCGGTCCAGGACGGGCCAGTCGATGTAGAACAGCCGGCGTGTCGTACCCGCCCCGGTACCGGCCGGCTGCCCCAGATTGCGGCCGCTCCCACCGGTGATCCCGGCCTCGGCGTACCGCTTGGGCAGGTCGGCGTACCAGAGCCGGTCGTGCGGCACCAGCGCCGCCCCCGGCCCCACGACGACGGTGACCGCGTCGGCGGCGGCCCCGGGCTCAGGCAGCCCGGTGAAGAAGTCGGCGAGGCCCGCCCGGGACAACGGAGCGAAGTCCGGGTCGTCCTCCAGTACGGCGGACCCGGTGCGGGCGAGGATGTCCGGCCAGGGCGCGAAGTGCTCCCGCATGTCGATCTGCTTCACCGCGACACCGCGGGCGGCCAGCGCCTCGCTGATCCCGGCGGCGACCGTCTCCCAGTCGACGGCCACCGGGCCGTCCACGGCGAGGACCGGCCCGGGAGCGAATCCGGCGAGCGCGTCGCGGTATCCGGTGCCGACCTCCCCGGTGATGCGGTGGCAGGGTTCGGCTTCGTAGCCACGGACTGCAGACATGGCGATGTCGGCCTTTCTGTGGGGCCTTGGCGGTGCGGCTCGGGCTGTTCAGGCGACCGGGCCGAGATGGGTGAGCGTCCCGATGCCCTCGACGGACAGGGCGGCGGGCAGTCCTGCGATGCGGCCGGTCCCGAACGCCGGGTTGATGTCGAACAGGGCCGAGAGCACCGCCTCGGCTCCGGCCGCGCCCGCGATGTTGTCACGGGTCGCGGTGCCGCGTTCGGCCACGCGGGCCCGGTGCCGGCCGTCCGGCCCGGTGACGATCTCCATGGCCTGTCCCCACAGCCCGCCCGAGGCGGCGGACGGGAGGTCGCGCAGCAGAGCGACCGCCCGGTCGCGATGGCCGAGCAGCGCCAGGCCATGGGCGGTGACGCCGGGCCAGGCGGCGAAGGCACCGGCCGCGCCGTGGTCGGGACGGTCGGAGGCGGCGGCGATCGGATCGTCGGGACTCAGCGCCCGCATCCAACCGCCCACCAGCAGACGTCCGGTGACGAAGTCGGCCATCTCCCGCCGGGTCCGGTCCGGGAGTTCGCGGTGCAGGGCGGAGGCGACCAGACCGAAGTCCAGACAGTGCCCGATCGTGTCGGTCCCGTCCGGGCGGAGGATCCGCCAGCGTCCCGACCCGGCGTACAGGTCCAGCAGCGCCTCGGCCAGCCGACCGGCCTCGGCCTCGGCCCGCTCGGCGTCCTCGTGCCGGCCGAGCAGCCGGTACAGACCGGCCAGCGAACGCGTCGAGGCGACGTACGCGGCGTTGAAGGAGGCGACGACACCGGTGTAGGTGGGCACACACTCCAGCAGCTGCCACGGATCGTCCCCGAAGTCGGCGAGCACGCCCCCGGTGGCCGCGGCACGCCTGTCCCGCCACCCGAACCCGAGCCGCTCCAGGTGCCCGAGGACGGTCGTGCCGCCGGGCGTCTCGTCCAGGAAGGCGAGGTCGCCGGTGACGCAGACGTAGTGCTCGACGAGCCGGAACAGGGCGTGGTCGTTGGCGCTGTAGGCGTTGCCCAGGGGCCCGCCGCCGAGGTTCTCGACCCCGAAGGAGTCACCGTACGGCCCGGCCAGCACCCGCAGCAGCCAGGAGCGCAGCCCGGCCGGTTCCAGCAGGGCGTACAGGCGGCTCCACTCGCAGTGGTCCCAGAAGTAGGTGGTGGTCGGCCCGAGCCGGGGGCCGCCGGTGAGGAACACCGGCTCGCCGGGCCGGATCCGGGTGGTGCGCAGGTACAGCGCCTGCAGGGCCCCCATGTAGTAGGTGCGCGCGAGGCCGGCGTCCTCGGTGGTGAAGGTGGGCAGGTGCCCGGAGAAGTCGGGATTGCCCGGGGTGAACATGGCGGCCCACAGCCGGCGCCACCCGTCCCGGCCGGCCCGCGTCGTCGCCTCGAAGTCCTCCGCCGCGGCCCGGGCCTGTGCCGCGACCGTGCCGGCGTCGGTTCCGTACGCGCAGGCGATCCCGATGACCACGCTTCGGCCGGGCTCGATCCGGCAGGTCCAGGTCGCCCGGCGGCCGGCGCCCTCGGCCCGCAGCTCGCCGGCCGGCCCGGCGAAGGCGAAGGCGGCGCGGGCCGGCGACCGGGAGTCCGCGAAGGCGACCGTGCCGTCCTCGACGCGGGACATCCAGCGGCGCGACTCGGTCCAGTGCCGGGTACGGGCCGTCTCGGCACCGGCGAGGCGCAGCACGACCTCGTCCGCCGCCACCTGTATACGGACGTGGTGCCAGCTCCCGACGGCGAGTTCGGTGTCGGTGGGCTCCCGCTCCCCGGTGATGCCGAGCCACAGCCGGCCGTCCTCGACACCGATCTGGAGCGAGTCGGGGTGGTTGCCGTGGGTGAGGACGGTCCCGGACTGCCCCGCCGCGTCGAGCCGCAGCTCGAACTCGATCGTCAGGCCGGGGGAGAGCACGAAGGATTCCAGGTTCGTCTCGCCGTCGGGGGTCAACGCGATCGTCCCGTCGGCCCGCAGGATCGCACCGCCGTCGGCGCCCGTCACCCCGAGCCCGCGCACGGCCCCGGCCACGCCGGTCCGCGGCTCCGGCTCCTTGTCGTGGCTGACGTGTGCCGGGAGCGCGTCGTCCAGGAGCATCGGACCGTGGTCCTCGTCCCGTTGGATCCCCGGCACCCGGGGCCTGCCCAGCCTGAGCCGCCGTGGCGCCGGGGAGAGCAGGTAGTGCCGCCCGCCGCCGCCCGTGGTGGCCCGGATGCGCTCCAGCGCCATGAAGTCGTGGTGCATGCCGTGGTTCCACGGACCGTCGTACAGCCAGCCGTATCCGACCTCCGAGTGGGCGGCCATCGCGAACAGGTCCTGGGCCAGTTCGACCGTCCTGGGCTCGTCGCTCTCGTTGGTGACCTCGATCCGCCACAGGAGCAGGTCCCGGGAGAGCGCCATGCGGGTGTCGGTGGTCAGCAGCAGCCCGTCCGGGCGGCGGTGTTCGCGCAGCACGCCCCACGGCTTCCAAAGGAAGCGCTGCGCGGCCGGGACCACGCCGTCCACCTGCAGCTCACCGGTGTGGTAGCCGAAGGTGAACGGCGGCGCGGCCAGCCAGGACAGCGAGGTCAGGTCGTGGTTGACGTGCGCCTGCCCCTGCTGGTTGCGCAGGGAGGGCAGGTGCGCGATCTCGCCCAGGCCGACCCAGTGCCCGGCGACGTCGTCCAGGTCCGGGACACCGGCCCGGCCGAGGGTCGCGGGTCCGGCGGCGGTCTGCGCGGTCACTTGGTCGCTCCCGAGGTGAGTCCGGCGATGAACTGCTTCTGCAGGGCGAGGTAGCCGGCCACGGGAACGACCGCCGCCAGCAGCATCACCCCGAACAACTGGGCGTAGTCGGTGGAGAACTGGCCGACCGACAGATAGATCCCGGTGGTGATCGTCTGGCCGTGCAGCGGGCCGAGGATGAACTGCGGGTTCATGAAGTCGTTCCAGATCCACAGCGACAGGAAGATCGCGACGGTCGCGGTGGCCGGGCGCAGCAGCGGCATCACGATCGTCCACCAGACCCGCAGCGGGCCGGCGCCGTCCACGGTCGCGGCCTCCACGATCTCGCCGGGGACCGACCGCAGGAAGCCGGAGTAGACGAACACCGCGAACGACAGGTAGCCGCCGCCGGCATTGGCCAGGATCAGTCCCGGATAGGTGTGGTCCAGGTGCAGGAAGGCGAGGATGCGGATGGTCGGCAGCAGGACCACCGCGGGCGGGATCATCAGACCGGCGGCGAAGCCGGCCAGGACGATGCGGCGCAGCCGGGCCGAGCGCCGGGTCAGCCAGAAACCGAGCGCCGAGCCCAGCGGGATGACCAGCAGCACCGAGACGACGACGGTGACCACGGAGTTGGTCAGTCCGATCTGCACGATCCTGTCCGGCCGGGCCAGGGCGTCCGTCAAGTTGTGCGTGGTGGGCGGGGCGGGCGGGGCCGCCGGGTCGCGGATGATCTGGTCCTGTGTCTTGAAGGCGTTGACGAGGGTGAGATAGACGGGGCTGACGAAGGCCAGCGTGAGCAGGGCGGCTGCCGTGAGGTGCCCGCGCGTGACCCAGGCGCGGCGGCTCACGCGCGGCGCGGCCGCGACCGGTGGCATCGGTGCCCTCCTGAGGACCGCAGGCCGTTGAGACGTCGACGTGCTCACAGGTCCACCTCCCGGCGGCGCAGCAGGGCGGTCACCGACAGCGCGATGACGACCGAGACGACGAGCAGCAGCATCGAGACGGCCGACGCGTAGCCGTACCGGTCGTCCGTGAAAGCGAGCTGGATGATGTAGAGAGCGGTCGACTGGGTGGAGTCGGCCGGGCCGCCCGAGGTGAGCACCGCGATGATGTCGTACAGCTTCAGCATCGTGATCAGCGAGATGGTGACGCTGATGGTGGTGCCCGGGGCGAGCATCGGGAACGTGATCCGCCGGAACCGCTGCCAGCGGCCGGCTCCGTCGACCATCGCGGCCTGGTACAGCTCGACGGGGATCGACTGGAGCGCGGCCAGATGGACGACGGTGGTGAATCCCGTCAGCACCCAGGCGGCCACGATCCCGACGGACAGCACGGCCAGGTGCGGGCTGCCCAGCCAGGTGACCGGCCTGTCGATGACGCCGAGCGAGACCAGGACGTGGTTGAGGATGCCGTCCCGGGCCAGGATATAGCGCCAGACGTAGCCGACGATGACCCCGGACAGCACCTGGGGCAGGAACGCGACGGTGCGCATCATCCGGAAGCTCAGCGACGTCCTGTTGAGCAGCATCGCGAACCCGATGCCGGCGGCGTTGGCCACGACGGTCACCGCGCCGGCCAGCAGGAGGGTGAAGCCGAGACTTGCGGTCAGGGCACTGTCGTGCGCCATCTCCCGGTAGTTGGAGAGGCCGACGAAGTCGGCACGGGCCAGCAGCGGGTTCTCGTTCGTGAGGCTCTTCCAGGCGCTCATCAGCACCGGAACGACGATGAACAGGACGTACAGGCCCAGCGCGGCCAGCGCGACCGCGCTCAGGGCGGGGTCGCCACGGCGTGGGCGGACTCGAATGGACACGGCTCGGGTGGTCATGGCTCTTCCCTCGGAGGAGATCTGCGGCGCCGCAGCCGGTGGTGCGGCCGGGGCCGGTGACGTGGCCTACTTGGTCGCCGAGTCCCAGGCGGCGTCCAGCTTGGCGAGCTGCCCGTCGACGTCGTCAGAGGAGAACAGCGCCTGACTGGCCGAGTAGAAGGCGTTGTTGAGCCCGGAGGGCATGGAGTCGTCGTTGGTGGCCCAGCCGAACGCGGAGACCTTCGTGTTCGGCTGGGTGACGTAGGAGTACGAGTCCTTGAAGACCTTGGTGACGTGCACGCCGTAGTCGTCCAGGGTCTTGCCCTTGAGCATCGGGAACGCGCCGTCACCCTCGATCAGGGCCTTGTAGTTGGCCGGGTCCAGCGACCAGGCCTCGGCGAACGCGGTCGCCTTGGCGGGGTCGGAGGTCTTGGCGCTGATCGCCATGGAGCCGCCCACCGAGAACGGCACCACGAGCGAGCCGTCCTCGGTGGGGGTGAGGAAGGCGCCGTAGTCGTCGGCGTGGTCCTTGGGCACCGAACCGAGGAACCAGCTGCCCATCATGTACATCGCGGCCTTGCCGGACGTGAAGTTCGTGATGGAGTCGGCGTACTTGACCCCGAGGGCGCCGTCCTCGAAGTAGCCCTTCTTCACCATCGTCCGGTACTTGGTGGCTGCCGCCTTGACGTTGGCGTCGGTGAAGTGGACCTTGCCGGCGTAGCGTTCCTTCAGCCAGTTCGGGTCCTTCCCCAGCACATCGGCGGAGAGGATGCCGACCAGCGGCATCGACGCCGCGAACGGATCGCCGCCGCCCAGCTCGACCGGGGTGACACCGGCGGCCTTGAGCTTGGCGCACACGGCCATGAACTGCGACCACGTCTTCGGCGGCGCGGCGATGTGGGCCTTGGCGAACAGCTTCTTGTCGTAGAAGACCTCGGGGATGATCTGCGAGTTGGTCGGCGGGATGTACACCTTGCCCTGGTAGGCGTTGCCCAGGGGCAGCAGGAAGTTGGCGTTCACCCACTTCTGGTCGTACGGCCTGAGCAGCCCGGCCGTGGCGAACGTCGACGGGGTGATCGACTGGAGCAGATCCGGGAACTGCCCCGACGCCTGCAACTGCTTGGCGTACGCGTCCCGGTCCGTGCTCGGCGCGACGATCTTCTTCACCGTGACGTCCGGGACCTTCTTCTCCGCGTTGGCGATCGAGGTGTCCCAGAACTTCGCGGTGAGACTGGGCGTCTCGAAGGTGAGATAGGTCAGGGAGCTGCCGCCCTTCCCGCTCCCGGTCGACGCGGCAGAGCATCCGGTGAGGGCGAGCGCTGCGGCGAGGCAGACAACGGTCGGACGTTTGCGCCTCATGGAAGTCTCCTGGGGGACGATGCGGCCCGATGGACGGGGGCGGACCGGAGAGGATCGACGCCGCGGCATCCTTCGAGATAACGTTATCGCGAGAATAGAAGCGCGTTGCGGGAATGTGTCAAGGGCCGGTCTGATATCGGTCCGATGTTTCGAGGAGGAGCTGCCGGATGACGCGAGCACGGCGTGAGAGCGGGGGACGGCCCAGGCGCCCGACGATGGTCGACGTCGCCCGCGAGGCCGGGGTTGCCCTGCGCACCGTCTCCCGGGTGGTCAACAACGACCCCACGGTGGGGCCGGAGTACGTCGCCAAGGTCGAGGCCGCGATCGCCGCGCTGAACTACCGCCCGGACGAGCGCGCCCGGCAGCTGCGCACCGGCGTCACCGGCACCATCGGCGCCGCGGTCCGCAGGATCGCCGAGGTCAACCCCGAACTGGCGGCCATCGAACGCACCGCCCGCGACTCGGGGCTCACCCTCCTCGCCGCCTCCACGGACTTCGACGAGGCCAGGGAACGCGACATCCTGGTCTCCATGTGCCGGCAGCGCCTCGACGGCATCATCGTCGAGCCGTTCGGCGAGAACCACGCCTACCTCCAGCCCGAACTGGACGCGGGCATGCCCGTGGTGGCCATGGACCGCCCGATGAGCGGGATCTCCGTGGACTGCGTGATGTCGGACAACGCCTCCGGCATCGGCATCGCCTTCCACCACCTGCATCAGCACGGGCACCGCCGGATCGCCTACATCGGCGACAGCGAACGCGTCTTCTCCGGCCGGGAGCGCGCCGTCGCCTTCCGCGCGGCCCTGCGGGCCCACGGCGAGGGCGTGGAAGGCCTGGTGCACCCGGGCGAGATCACCGCCGAGCGGGTGGCCGCCGCCCTGGACACCGCACTGCGCGGCCCGGAGCCGGCGACCGCCCTGGTCACCGGCAACATGGACACCACGCTCACGGTCCTGCGGCAGCTCGGCCCGCAGGCCGCCGCCCGCCTGGCCCTGGTCGGCTTCGACGAGGTGCCCCTGGCCGACCTCCTGCAGCCCGCGCTCACCGTCGTCGCCCAGCAGACCGCCGAGATCGGCCAGACGGCCGTGGAACTGCTCCGCGCCCGCATCGCCGACCCCGGCCGCCCGGTGCAGACGGTGATCGTCCCGGTCACCCTGAAGGTCCGCGGCTCCGGGGAGATCCCGGCCTGAGACCGGGGCGCCGGTGCCTCGCCGGGGGCTCTTTGCGGGGCACAGTCTCTGCGATAACGTTATTCGAAACGGGCTGGAGAACGATATGGCGACAGCCCCTCGAGACCGCCGTGACGGCGCGGACGCCGCCCGTGCGAGGCGCCCCGCGCACTCCGGCGTGGGCCACTGGCCGAAAGTGCTGAACTCCCGCCGCGCCGAAACGAGATCGCAGCGTGGCGCCCACTGGAAATACTTGGCTGAGCAAGTATAGGCTCCCGGATGGGGGCGATTTGGTGAGGAAAGCCGGACGCCGTCAGGGGAACCGTGACACCGTCACACCTGATCGATCTCACGGTTCGGCCATATGTCAAACGTGTTGCTGTTCCGCCGGTTGACTGCCGCCCGGCGTGGACGTGCGTGGCAGTGTCCGGTGGTGCCGCAACGATGTTGATGTCATCCACTCCTGGAAGGAAGTGCCGTGGCACCGGTGCTCGTCGGGCTCGAAGGTCTGCTGGCGGGAGAGCGCATCCCGATCCTGGACACCCGCGTCACCTTCGGACGTAACTCGGAGAACACTGTCGTCATCTCCAGCCTCAGTGTCTCCCGCTTCCATGCGGAGATCGTCTTCGACCAGGACGCGGGCTACGTCCTGAATGACCTGGCCAGCAGCAACGGCACCCTGGTCAACGGGGACGAGGTGGAGTCCCGGCTGCTGCAGCCGGGCGACGAGATCACCCTGGGCGACCAGGAGTTCCGCTTCGAGGTGGCGGACGCGATGGAGACGCTGATGGCGCTCTCCCTGCCCCGGTCCGTCACACACGCCGGGCAGGAGAGCGACCGGGGGCCCGTTCTGCAGGTCACCGTCGCCGGCGGCGGCCCCGTCGGTCTGTCCCTGGCCCTGCTCCTGGAGCACTTCCTCGGGCCCCAGGTGAAGATCACCGTCTACGACGGCAGGTGGCGCAAGCAGGGCCGTACCGTCGTCTGGAAGGGCCAGGACGAGGGCAACGTACGGCGCCAGCAGGTGGTGACCGTCCAGAGCCGCCAGTACCTCGCGTGGCCGGAGGAGGTCCAGGCGCGCCTCTTCGACCCGGAGCACTTCACGGAGATGTGGCCCTCCGGCCCGGACTCGGTCGGCGACCACAGCCCGCGCAACATGCGCATCGCCTACATCGAGGACCGGCTGCTGGAGCTGGCCAACGAGAAGCGGGACCGGATACGTCTGATACCCGCCAAGTTCGACGCGGCGAAACAGCAGGAGGCGCTCGCCGGCCAGCAGGTGCTCGCGATCTGCGACGGCGGCCGGTCGCGCACCCGGGACCACTTCGCCGCCCGGTTCGGCAAGGCCGACGAGTCGATCTACTCCCTCGACGGCCGCCACCTCCAGGACGTCGTCCTCGGCCTGCGCGTCAAGTCCGGCCTGACCGACCCCATGGCGGTCCTGATGACGGTCGCCCAGAACCGGTTCCTGCTCAACTCGCTGCGCGGTGAGGGCTTCCTCAACATGCGGCTGACCGACGCCGAGGCCGCCGAGGTGATCGGCCTGGACCCGGTCCGCCGCGTCTTCGAGGAGTGCATCGCCTCCCGGCCGTGCCTGATGGACCGTGACGAGTACGGCGACTTCCAGTGCTCGACGCACGGCACGCTGTTCCTGCCCGCCCTGGTCAAGGGCTCGGCCCTGTGGCGGCGGGTGCAGGAGGGGCTGCTGCTGTTCGGCGTCGAGGCCGACGACCTGTCGGCGGTCACCAGCTTCCGCCTGGACATGGTGCAACGCCCCCGCTTCTCCGCCGAGTTGCTGCCGCCCACGACCAACTCGCCGGGCACGTACGGCTTCCTGCTCGGCGACGCCGCCAACGCGATCCACTTCTGGCCGGGCCGCGGCCTCAACAGCGGCCTCGCCTCGGCCATCTCGCTGGCCCGCTCCCTCAACGGGGCGTGGAACGGAAGGTCGTTCCGCGACGCGGACTTCCTCCGGCACGAGGCGGCGATGTCGATGCTGCAGTACCGGCACAAGAGCCGGGCGTGGAAGGCGATGGTCACCACCGACGACCAGGGTGTCACCTGGGCGATCAAGGACATCATCGGCCACGGCATCGACGGGATCCCCGAAGAGCCCGACCGCGAGGCGGACACCAAGACGTTGCTGGAGCGCATGCAGGCCATCCGCGCCCGGCTGGCTCCCCGTATGCCCGGAATGCCGGACGACGAGGCGATCCTGGAGCGCCTGCGCACCCTGCAGCCCGCCACCCTGCGCATGCTCGTCCTCAGCGGCGCCTGGGACACGCTGACGATGGGCGGCGAGGAGGTCGACATCGACATCTTCTACGGCCAGGACTCGTCCGCGGCCGCCGCGGCGGTGGAGGCACTGGAACCGGCCGCCCAGGCCTAGGGCCTGTGTGACAATTCCCGTCGTCGCCCGGAGGGTGGCCTCGCGGCGTCAGGTGCGTGCTCTCGGT
>NZ_BCFL01000027.1:0-86556 GCF_002217755.1 Streptomyces hyaluromycini
CAGTGAGCGTTTTGAGAGTATTCGGCAGGCAGCGGTGGATGCTTGATCCTGGCGGACGTTCGTCGGCTGTCGACGACCACTCCCACGATGTTGTACGAGGCAGTGCTACGCGATACTCGTCCTGTGGAGTGGTTCGAGCAGGCCCAGGCAGCGGAACAGCGCCAGGATTGGGATGCGGCCATCGCGTTGGTGAGCGCCCACGCCGAGTGCTACTCCACCGATCCGTCCAGGCACGACAGCCACCTATGGCACATGGAATTGCTCGCCCGTGCGGAACGGCTCTCGGAACTCACAGAGCGCGCTCTCACAGATGTCCACGCACGTCGGAGACTCAACGCATCGCTTCACGAGCGGGGGATGGAGGCGGCGCTGCGCAACCACGCCGAAGACGGTGACAGTGGTGCCCTGTATGCCCTTGTTCGGCTGCTGTGCGAGACGAGTCGGACCGAAGAGGCCCATCGAGCGGTCCAAGACCTCGGCCCGGACGATCAGTACGCACACCAGATCGTGGCCCGCTTTCGATCGCCATTGCGCGGTGCACGGTAACGCTCGGCACTGACCTGTCAGGAGCCGGCTCGTGGAGTACGTCATTTTCGGGTGAGGCCGAGCCAGGGTTTCTGATCGCGGTACTCGGTCGGTTACTGCCTTCCTGGCGAAGCTGCCGGTGTCGATCTCGGTGAGAACGTCGAGCTTGACCAGGCGCTTCAGCTTGGCGCGGGTGCCTTGAGGAGGTCTGGACCGGGAGCCGGTCGGCAAGGCCGGTGACGGTCTTCCGGGTGATCGCCAGGTGTTCGAGGTGGGTCTCGGCCTCCCGCAGCCGGCCCCGCGGTTCGTCGAAATGGATGCGGAGGTCCTCGGCCAGGGCCCGGGCGGCGTCCTCCTGGAGGAAGAGCGCGTCGAGCAGGGTGTCGATGTTCATGCCGTCACCTCTTCCGCATCGCGCCAGGTGGGGGTGTTCGCGCCGGTCAGGCGGTGCTCATAGTCGCGGACCAGGCGCCGGCGCAGTATCGAGATGCCGTAGGTCTGCTCGACCCTCCACCGCTTCGGCTGTGGGACGAACCCCGCCTCCTGCGGGTTTCGTTCGACGGTTTCCCCGGTGTGCTCGGCGACCTGGTTCAGCAGGACGACGCCCGCGGCATTGTCGTGCGTGCTTGCGGCGAGAACAGTGACGGCGACGACCAGCCCGAGCTAACCCGCACTGGCCTCCTGAACAGAGCCACTGTTGGCAGTTGCGCCCAAACGGAGAGGTGCCACGCAACGCCCGGGGCGTTGCGTGGCACACCAGCGTTCGCCTCAGGAGGCGGGTCAGCCGGGCAGGTCGCCGGTGTAACGGTAGATCGCGCCGGCGGCGTTGACTCCCCAGACGGTGCCGTCGGCGCCTACGCCGATGTCGGACAGCGACCCCGGGATGTTGAGCCAGGGGTTGGCCGGGGTGGTGTCGCTGTAGGTGTAGTGGTAGATCGCGTCGCCGGGGTCGCAGCCCCACACGGCGGTGCGTGAGCCGACGTCGATCGCTTTGAGTGAGCCGTTGATGCCCTTCCAGTTGCTGGCATCCCGGTCGCCGGTGTAGCGGTAGACCTGGTTGGCTGCGTTGCAGCCCCAGACGGTGCCGTCGGCGCCCGCGCCGATGTCGGACAGTGACCCGGGGATGTTGATCCAGGGATTGGCGGGGTTGGCGTCGCTGTTGCTGTAGCGGTAGACCGCACCGGCAGGGTCGACGCCCCAGACGTTGGTCCTGGATCCCACAGTGATCCGCACCAACGAGCCGTTGATCTGCTTCCAGTTGTTGCTGGTCTGGTCGCCGGTGTAGCGGAAGACCTGGCGTGCTGCGTTGACTCCCCAGACGGTGCCGTCAGCGGCCGCGCCGATGTCGGACAGCGACCCGGGGATGTTGATCCAGGGGTTGGCGTCGTTGTTGGTGTAGCGGTAGATCGCACCGGCGGCGTTGACGCCCCAGACGTTGGTCCTGGATCCCACTGCGATCCGCGCTAATGACCCGTCGATGTGTTTCCAGTCGGACATGCTGGCGGCCCCTTTCCAGTCGGGTGTGGCTCGCCAGCACGCTGCCCAAGCGGAACGATTCATCACCAAACCAGATTTAAAGGGTGATCAGAGGAAATGGCCCAATGTGGTGGTTTGCCCGGGAGTCAGCCGCTCCCACGCTGGCCTCACCCAGCTCGGCCCGGCCATCGGGATGACGCAATCGCGGTCACCCGTGCAGCTGCTTGACAACAAAATGACCGGGCCATCTTCCGTCTGTCTCTCACGTTCCCGACCGGCAGGGCGATGTCGGCGCCCCACTGAGCGCCGGAGCGGGCAACTCGGCTGGGGCTCTGTTTCCGTGAAGACGCACCGACGCGATACAGCTCACCGAACATCCCCACTTCATGGAGAACCGGACCGAGCGAGGCGGAGAGCATCCCTGGTCGTTTTCAAGGCTCTGGCCGCATGTGTGTGAAAGGACAGCTCGGCGCCCGGCAAGGAGGAAAAGGGCTGTCGTGCGTGACGGCCTTCAGCTGGCGGCGGGAGTGATGGTGGTCTCGGCGGTGGTTGGCGGCGGCACCGATGGCATGGTGCTGTCCGCCAGGTCAAGGAGGTTCGCGATCCGGCGGTCCCGCGACTCTGCCGGCCAAGCGAGCCGCAGGTTGGTGGGGGGCAGGTCTGTGACGGGAATCCCGACCACGCCGGAGCCGAGGCGATCCGTCACGCTGTGGCCCACGACGACTACGAGCCGTCCGAGTGCAACGCGGTCGGTGAGTTCGTCCAGGCCGGTCGCGGGGGGCTCGGAGACGTAGGCGGGATCGCTGCGCAGACGAGCCAGGGAGACGTCCCGGCGCCCGGCGAGGGGATGGTTCGCGGGCAGCAGCGCGACCGGGTACTCCTCGCCGATGTCGCTGCTTTCAAGATCGAGGGGGTCCTCGGTCACACACAGCAGGGCGACGTCGGCCTGCCCGCCTCGGACAGCCGCGGCCTGATCATGGGTGAAGAGCAGGTGCATCGTGCCGTGACCGTGGCGGGTCTCGTAGCGGCGGTGGAGGTTACGCAGCAGCCCGGAGCCCATGCCCGGGGCGACGGCGATCCGCAAGGCGCCGCTTGCAGCATGGATGGTTCGCTGGGTCGCGCGATCGATTGCCTGCAATGCGTTGCGGGACTCGACCAGGAGGACCTTGCCCGCGGGGGTGAGGTCGACGCGTCGGCTTGTCCGTTCGAACAGCGTGACGCCCAGGCGCCGCTCCAACTGCGCGATGGCACGGGACAGCGGCGGGGGTGCGATGCCCAGCCGTTCGGCGGCTCGGCTGAAGTGCAGTTCCTCGGCTACTGCGACGAAGTATTCGAGCTGCCGAACCTCAAGGCGATTCATACCTCCAGGGTAATGATCTGCGAATAAGTCTGCATCGCTCTCCCCGTTGACCAGGCGGCACGCTGGACTCGTTCTCAGACCGACAAGAAGTCAAGAGGAGAGAAGATGGACGACGAGCGCGCGGTGGCCCAGGTGCTGGCCCGGTACGTGCGAGCGGCCGACCACCGCGACGGCGCGGCCATGGCCGCGCTGTTCGCGGAGGACGCTGTTGCCGAGATCTTCTACAGCAACGGCGGAACCCGGGAGAAGCTCGCCGAGCTCACCGGGGCCGAGGCCATCGGCAAGGCCGTCGCCGGGCTGATGGCGCCGCACCCGCCGCGCGGGTGGAGCCACCACACCACCCACGACCACATGATCGAGGTCGACGGGGACGAGGCGACGCTCGACGCCCAGTTCGTCGTGTTCAACACCCGGGGCCACGAGCGTCCGGCCGACGGCTGGCCCGAGGCGACGTTCGGCGCACAGGGCACCATCACCCCGATCGAGTCCGGCTACTACCAACCGCGACTGCGCCGGATCGACGGCGCCTGGCGCATTTTCCACCACACGATCCTCATGGACCAGCCGATGGCCTTTCCGGGAGCCTGACTTGAAGGCGATCATCTACCGGCGGTACGGCGGCCCGGAGGTACCGGAGCTGGCCGAGGTGGAGCCGCCCAAGGTTCACGTCGACTCCGTGCTCGTCCGGGTAAGAGCCGCCGCTGTGAACCCGGCCGACCTCCAGATGCGCGAGGGACTGGCCCACGCGAACGTCCCCACCTGCTTCCCCGTCATCCCGGGGTGGGACATCGCCGGCGTCGTCGAGGAGGCCGGCCCCGGTGCCCCCGAGTTCCGCCCCGGCGACGAGGTGGTCGGCTATGTCCGCACGAGCGTCAGCCACCTGCACGGCGGGTACACCGAACTGGTCTCCACCGACGTGCCCGCTCTGGCACCGAAGCCGGACGGCCTGGGCTCGGAGCAGGCCGCAGCGCTTCCGCTGACCGGACTCACGGCATACCAAGCCGTCACCCGGGTCCTGGACGTGCAGCCCGGGGAATCCCTGTTGGTCTACGGCGCAGCCGGCGGTGGGGGCTCGATGGCCGACCAGATCGCGGCGGCCCGTGGCACAACCGTGCTGGGCGCCGACGCAGCCCAACGCGACGATGACCAGGTCACCGAGCGGGTCCGCGCACTGGTCCCAGAGGGCGTCGACGCTGTCTTCGACACCGTAGGCCGCGGCACACTCGAACGTGCAGCCGCGGCCGGGCACGACGCCACGCGTTACGCGTCGACGGTCGACATCGCGGGTCCGGACACCCGCCCGGTGTTCGCGCGCCTGCTGTCCGCAGACCTGCACGCGGTGACCGAACTCGCCGCCACCGGCCGTCTTTTCTCGCACATCGCAGTGGTGCTTCCCCTGGAGGCGGCTGCCGACGCGCACCGCCTTGCCGCGAGCCCCGCTCCCGCCTGGCCCCGCGACGACCACGTTCAACCCAAACCACGCGACGAAACAGACGTAACGTAACGAACCGTACTCTCAGGGTGCGTGTTCAAGGTTCCCGGCATGGACCATCGCCTACCAGTAGGCGGAGCGCCACAGCACGACGAGCGCCCCATTGGGTTGGACCACTCACTGATCACGACTCGATGCGCGCCCTATGACCGCCACTTGGTGCTGAGTGCGATGGCGCGCAGCTGCTTCATGGTCAGCGCCGGCACCTTGCGGGTCGCGGCCGTCTGCTGGGAGCCGGAGTTGAAGGCGCTGACCACCACGCGGAAGCCGTCGGTGCGCAGCGTGTCGACGGTCCACATGACGACCCCGGCGCCGCCCTTCTCCCCGGGCTGCTTCCGTTCGGCGACCCTGGTCCCGTCGGCGAGGGTCTCGGACCCGGCCCCGAACAGCTGCCCCGCGACATCGGACATGTCCGGCTGCACATTGATCTGGACGAGACTCCGGCCCTTGCCGTCGTCGACGACGACGTAGGTGAACTGGCTGTCGTCGTCGCTCCCGTGCGCCACCACCTTCAGCCCCCTCGGGACGAGCGAGGCGAGGGTCTGCCGGATCGCCTTGCCGTCCTCCTGCGCCATGGGCGGTTCCTGGGTCTGGCGCGGATCCTCCGGAATGGCGTCGACGACCCCACGCCAGTCCTGCGCCGCCGCCAGCGCCTTCAACTGGGCGGCCGACAACGGCGGTTCGTCGCGGCTGACCGGCGTGTCCTTCTCGGCGGCGGCGTTCCACTCGCTCACGGAGACGTGATGGCCGTCCGGGGTGACGAGATTGGCGGTCCAGAGCTTGGTGTCCACCCGCCGGTCGGGATACTCGTATCCCTTGACGACGGTGACCACGGACGCGTCGGGCAGATGGCTGGTGGTGCAACTGTCGTACGGCGTAAAGACCTTGTCCGGACACCGCACGGCCTGCCGGGCGTCGTACCCGCCCGGCCGCACCCGGTTCACGGAGACACTGATGGCGGACGCGCCGCGCCCGTCGTCGTACACGACCTGCGCGTACGGCGCCACGAGCGGCTCGCTCGCGTCGACGCCCCGCCCCTCGGCCTTGCCGAACTTCCCCTTGGGCAGCAGCTTCTCCAGCGTACTGATCATCTCGTCCGACGTGACGGCGCGGGCGGCGGGGGAGGACGTGGGGTGCGGGGTGGTGCTCACGGAGGAGGGGGGCCGGGGCTGTCCGGACGGCGTCCCGCTCCAGGGCACCAGCAGCGCCCCGCCGACCCCGGCGAGCGCGACGCCGGCGGCGCCGCCAAGGACGGTCGTCCGCCGCCGCAGCCGTAGCCGCCGCCCCCGCACCGTACCGGCGGCGACGAGCGCGCCCCGGTCGGTGTCGAAGGTGTCGCCTGCGTCGTGCAGGGCGGCGGAGAACCGCACCTCGAAGGCCTGGCCGTTGTCACTGTCACTGTTGCTGTCGTCGTTGTGCCGCTGCTCCACGGGCATGACGAACCACCGTTTCCACAAGGTTGATGTCAGGAGCGATGTCAGGAGCGGGCGTACTCGGCGAGGTCCTCGCCCAGCAGCTCGCGCAACCGCGCGAGGGCGCGCACGCACCGCGTACGGACGGCGGCCGAGCTCATGTTGAGCGCGTCCGCGGTCTCGTGCACCGACCGGTCCTCCCAGTACCGCAGGACGACCACGGCCCGGTCCTTCGCGGGCAGCCGCGCCAGCGCGTCGAGGAGGGTCAGCCGCAGCGAGGGATCGGCACCCGTGTGATCGGCGCCGGTGTCGGCGAGTTCGGGGAACGAGTCCCTGGCTCTCTCCCTGCTGCTGAACCGCCGCCGGTGGGCGAGGAAGGTCCGGGTGAGGACGGTCTGCGCGTACCCGGCGGGGTTCCCGACGCGGGAGACCCGGCTCCAGCGGACGTAGATCCGCCCGAGGGCCTCCTGCACCAGGTCCTCCGCGAGGTGGGTGTCCCCGGCGGTGAGCAGGCAGGCGGACCGGTACAGATGCCCGGCCCGCGCCGCGGCGAACTCGGCGTAGTCCTCCCCAGCCCTCTGACTCATCCGCAAGCTCCCCGTCCCCGCCCCGGCGCTCTGCCGCTCACCTCATTGATGCGGTGGGCCGGGAAAATGTTTCAAAGGATTTTCAGGGGAGGCCCACTGGAGCGAGTCGAGCCAGTGGAGGAGACGGGCGCCTTCGCGGGTCATGACCTCCGGGTCGCGCAGGGCGTTGGCCATGAGCGACATGCCCTGGTAGCCGGCGACGAGGGTGAGGGCCAGGTCGTCCGGGTCGTACGGGGCGTACGGGTCGTACGGATCGTCCGCGCCGTCCGTGTTCCCGTTCGCGCCGGACAGCCTCATCTCCCGGAACTGACGTGCGGCCCAGTCCAGCAGCCGCCGGATCACCGCGCCGGCCTCGGCGTCGAGGGTCCCGTCGGCACGCTTGCCGAGCTCGGCGGCCAGGGTGCCGGTGGGGCAGCCGTACCGGGCGGCGACGTCACGCTGCTCGACCCACGCCCGGACCAGCGCCTTGAGCCGGTCGCGCGGGTCGGGCAACTCGTCGAGCCGGGCGGTGAGTTCGTCGAGATGCGCGGTGTGCTCGGACAGGGCGGCCTGGACCAGCTCGTCCTTGGTCTTGAAGTAGTAGTAGACGTTTCCGACGGGGACGTCGGCCTCGCGTGCGATGTCCGCGAGGGTGGTGCGCTCGATGCCCTGCTCGTGCAGGACCCGGGCGGCCGCCGCCATCAGCCGCTGCCGCTTCTGCGACGCCTGCGCCCGCCGATCCACTGAGTTGGTCACCCAACTAACTATAGACAACCCGGGACTGCACTGTGCTAGCGTCTGAGTCAGCCAAGTAAGTCAGTCAGCTAACTAACTAGCAGGGGGAAACAGATGATCACAGTGACGGGCGCGACCGGCAACATCGGCCGGACGCTGGTGGACCTGCTGACCGAGGCAGGGGAGGAGGTGGTGGCGGTGTCCCGGCAGCCCCAGCAGCCCCAGCATCCCGGGCAGGCGTCCGGCGGCTCCGGTGTCCGATGGGCCGAGGGACATGTCGGTGACGCGGCGAGCATGCGGGCACCCCTGGCCGGCGCCCGAGCCCTGTTCATCGTCCTGGGCGGCGAACTCAACGCCTGGGGCGAAGACCCGAAGCTCCTGCTCCGGGCGGCCGCGGACGCCGGCGTCGAACGCGTCGTCCTGGTCTCCTCCCAGGTCAGCGCCACCCGCCCGGAGGCGGCCTCGCACGCCCGCCTGCGCGAGTTCGAGGCGGCGGTACGCGCGTCGGGGCTCGACTTCACGATCCTGCGCCCCGGCGGCTTCGCCTCCAACGCCTTCGCCTGGGCCGAGACGATCCGCACCAAGCGCACGGTCTTCGCCCCGTTCGCCGACGTGGCCCTTCCGGTCGTGGACCCGGCGGACATCGCGGCGGTGGCGGCGACGGCGCTTCGCGAGGACGGTCACGGTGGCCGCGTGTACGAGCTGACCGGCCCGGAACTCATCAGCCCGCGTCAGCAGACGACGGTCGTCTCCGCGGCGCTGGGCGAGGAGGTGACACTCGTCGAACTCCCCCGCGAGGAGGCCCACGCGGCCATGGCCCGCTTCATGCCGGAGGAGGCGGTCACGGGCACGCTGGACGTCCTGGGAGCGCCGCTTCCGGCGGAGCTGCGGATCAGCGCGGACGTGGAGACCGTGCTGGGTCGCCCGGCGGGCGGGTTCGGGGGGTGGGTGGGGCGCAACGTGGCGGCGTTCCGGTGACAGCTGTCTCCGGTGACAGCTGTCTCCGGTGACAGCTGTCCCGCGTGTCCCGGGCGCACCTGGTTTCGTGCGCCCGGGACACGCGGGCCGACCCCACCCCACCGGAGCTGCCGCCCCCGGCCGCCTCCTCACTCCGTCACAGCGCGGCCCGTACCGCCTCGACGAGCGAGGACGCACGCGTGTCCTCGGCCCCCTCGACGATGCTGTTCATGACGTACCCGAAGGCGATGCCGTGCTCGGGGTCGGCGAAGGCCAGCGATCCGCCGCGCCCGGGGTGGCCGAAGGCGCGGGGCCCGGTCAGGGGGTTGGTCTCGACCGGCAGCATGTATCCGGAGGCGTACCGGATCGGGAGCATGATGACCTTGTCCACCCCGGCGGCCTGCTCCGAGGTCGCCGAAGCCAGCGTCTCCGGGCTGAACAGCCGCACCCCGTCCACCTCCCCGATCAGCGCGGCGTACATCCGGGCGAGGCCGCGCGCGGTGCCGATCCCGTTGGAGGCGGGCAGCTCCGCGGCCTGCACCTCGGCCGAGTTGAAGTCGATCTCGGCGGGGTCGGTGACGGTGAACGCCCTGTTGCTCAACGACTGAGGATCCTGCAGCGCAGCGACGAACTCCCGTACCTCCGGCGGCACGAGGTCCAGCGGTACGGTGCTCAGATCGACCTCCGGCTTCGGATACACCATCCGGCTGACCCGCCCCCGCTCGGCCGCCGGCAGCCCGATGAAGAAGTCGAGGCCCAGCGGCCCGGCGACCTCCTCGGCGAAGAACCGCCCGGGCGTACGCCCGGAAACCCGCCGCACGACCTCGCCCACCAGCCACCCGAAGGTCCGCCCGTGATACCCGTGCGCGGTCCCCGGCTCCCACTCCGGCCGCTGTACGGCGAGCGCGTCGACCATCGGCTGCCAGCGCAACGCGTCCCCCAACGGCACCGGCGGCTCGACCGTCACCACCCCGGCCCGATGCGACAGCAACCACCGCACCGGGATCTCCGCCTTCCCCTCCGCCCCGAACTCGGGCCAGTAGGCGGCCACCGGCGCATCGAGATCCAACTCCCCCCGCTGGGCGAGCAGATGAGCCACGGTGGCGGTGGCGCCCTTGGTCGCCGAGTACACGAGCTGCAGGGTGTCCCGCTCCCACTCCCGCCCGGTGTCCGGATCGGCCACCCCACCCCACAGATCCACCACCGGCCGCCCGTCCCGATACACGCAGACAGCGGCCCCGACATCCCCCCGCTCCGCAAAGTTGGCGCGGAACGCCTCCCGCACACCTTCGAACCCGTCGGCCACTTCCCCGTGGATAGTCGTCATGCCCTCATCCTGGCACCGGGGCCGCTCTCAAGCGGTGGATGCCGCAGGCGAGTTGGAGCAGCGGGAGCCGGCCCGTCCCATCCGAGTGCACCCGAAAAAATCGTCAATTATAAGTTGACGCTCACGGATCGTCAACTTAAGATTGACGCATGAGCCCACTCGACATCAGCCTGGCCGACTTGATCGCCCGTCTCGACGAGGAACTCCCCGAAGCCAGCGAACTGGCCCGCATCAGCGAGGCCCGCCTGCGCGCCCAGACCCTGTCCGACCTCGGTGACCAGCTCATCGACCACTACGTCAGCAAGGCCAAGCAGGTCGGCGCGTCATGGACGCAGATCGGCGACGCCATCGGCGTGTCCAAGCAGGCCGCCCAACAACGCCACGCGCCCGCCGCGTTCGACCGGTTCACCAACCTGAACCGGCACAGCATCGTGCTGGCCCAGGAGGCCGCCCGCACGCACAAGCACGACTCCATCGGCACCGAACACCTCCTCCTCGGCCTGCTCGGCGAACCACAGGGCCTGGCGTACGAGGTGCTGATCGCCAAGACCGAGTCGGAACAACGCATCCGCGACGCCATCCAGGAAGCACTGCCGCCGGCCGGAGAGAAGTCCCTGCGAGGCCACATCCCATTCCATGAGCAGAGCAAGGAGGCCATCGGCCAGGCCCGCCGTGCATCGACCGACCTCGGCCACGACTGGGTCGGCACGGAACACACACTCCTGGGCCTCATCCGCGTGGCGCAGAGCCCGGCCGCCCAGCTCCTGCGCGCCCTCGGCTTCACGTCGGAGGAACTCCACGAGACTGTAAAGACCGAGATCAACAAGCGGCTCGCCGCGCGCGACGACCGCTGACGAATCGACCAGTTTGCCGTGGAGGACTCGGCCAAGCCGAACCGGACCACTCACCTGCAGCCCTGTTGAGTCCTTTGCACTTCCCGCGCCAGCCAGCCGCCGAGATCCTCGAACGCCTGCGTCATTTTCGAGGGGCACCCTCAAAATAAGGGGGGATCCGGGTACGGGTAGTGCCCAGGAAGCAAGAACTCCTGGGCACTACATGCGCGTCGGTGTGCAGCGACCGCCAACGGTCCCTCGCAGCCCACCCTAGGGCCATCCAACGCAAGCCCCACCGCATCCTTCCCGGCCGCCCGCTCGCTTCTTCCCCGTGCTGGAGTGAGCCGAGTCAAGGGTCGGCCGGAGGCCGATCGGCGAAGCCGACGCGGACGCGCAGCGCAGCGGAGCGGGAGCGCCCTTTACTCGGCTCACGGAAGCACGACACTGACGAAGAAGCGGGCGGCCGGGGCACCCTATTGACCGACGGCTGCGAACTCGGCCTTGGTTCTTCCCGTACCTGATCCAACGAGCCTTGCCAGCCGATACTTCAGAGCTTGGGTTCTACGGGGAAGGGCATCTTGTCAGCCCAACTGGCCAGGGCCGCCGCGGCGATCTTGCGGGTCTCGCCGTCGACCGAGACCTCTTCGAGGAGAGTCCGTTCTGAGTTGGGGGCGGTCAGTTCGCGGTAGTACTGAAAGTCCTCGAAGCCGTTGACCGCGACGTCATGGCTGGTGGCGGCATAGACGAGACGCGAGACGTGGGCCCAGTAGCAGGCGACCAGGCACATGGGGCACGGCTCACTGCTTGAGTACATCACGGCGCCCTCCAAGAGGTGGCGACCGAGTTTGCTGCCGGCGGCACGGAGAGCCATGACTTCGGCGTGCGCGGTCGGATCCCGCAGTTCGATGACCGAGCTGGTGCCGGTGGCGATGACCTCTCCGTCGATGACGACCAGGGCGCCGAACGGAGTCTTGCCCTCGTCCTCCAGAGCATGGCGGGACAACTCGATGGCCTGGGCGAGGAAGGCGTGGTCCTCGGGAATCTCTGGGGAGAAGGGCACCTGGTCTCCAAGTCTCTGTGGGCCACTCGCGGCCACGCTCACATGTAGATGGAGGGATCGGCGTCGCCGAAGGGGCCGTCCAGGTTCATGTCGTAGCCCGTGAGAGGCGTGGTGGCGCCGACCGTATGGATGATGTCCAGCGCCAGCCCGGCCCGCTGGTGGTCGGTCCAGTCGCCGTTGTCCAGCACTTCGACCATATCCGGGATGGGCGCGGACGACTGGTCGCCGCCGAGGATGAGACGGTGGATTCTGGGCGCCGGCCGGTCGGAGGTGCAGAGCAGCAGGCTGGTGGCCGACAGCCGCTGGTGCCATTCCTCGAACGCCCGGTCGACGGAGGCGGGTCGGGCCACGGCACCGGCCACGACGGGCAGATTGTGCAGGATCACGCGGTCGACGGTGAGGTCGGCACCGCGACGCAACTGGGCGTTCATGACGGCTTGATCGATCTCATTGCGGATGCCGACAAGACCGGGTTGGAGCCACGTCAGATCGCACTGCACCAGGACGGCGGCTGTCACCTCGCTCGCCTGGAGAGCGGCGACGCGCTCGCGCCAGGCGGTCGTGTCTATGACCGGGTCCGTCATGCTCCCTCCCGGGTGTGTGCCCCGACCAGCGTCAGGACCTTGAGACCTGCGACGACGGCTTCGATCGGTTCGGTCTCCTCGGCCGCCCCGGGAAGAACACGGGCGGCCAGAACGGCGGTGGCCTTCAGGCCGGCGGAGGGAAGTGTGGCGAGGAAGGTACGCAGCTCCATGCCGTCCCCGCGGGGCGTGAGCGGAGCCAGACGGCACGCTACGGCGAGGATCATCGCGGCGGGCCGCTGCTGCGGCACCACGTGCGGGGCGGGCACGCGGTACGTACGGCCGACCCGACTGTGGTGCACGCGGTCACTGGCCGACCCGACCGGAGCTGTACGGGAAAGGAGTCCGAGCAGGGCCGTACGTGCCTCGTCGGCCGTGGCGAAGTACCGGTGAGTGGCGAATGTCCGCAGGTAAGCGCCCAGCAGCTGGTGGTCTGACGTGAATTCGGGACGTACGAGCTCCGGCGGGTGGACGACGCGGCAGTCCCGCAGGGTGGCGAGCGCGGTCACCGAGGTGAGGGCCCAGAAGTGGTCGTACTCCTCGACGTCACCGAAAGCCGCACGAGCCGCGTCCGCCGCCGGGCCGGTCACGGCGTCGTCGGCGCCGAAGAGAGCCTGACGCAGCTGGGTGAGGATGGACGCGCCGTCCCAGTAGTTCCCCATGAACTTCGTGCCGGTGAGGATCTCGTACACGCCGTACATGGCACTGGCCTGGTGCGCACCGTGGAACTCGGCGAAGTCGGAGCTCCACATAAGGACTTGGTGCGGCTGCGCGAGAAGAGTGCCGAGTTCGTCGCGGGCAGTGGCGGACTTCGGATCCGGGTCGACACAGCGCAGGATCTTGAGCCGGGCATCGGTGCTCAGGGCGACCAGCTCACGGGCGGACCGATTGGACGCGACACCGCGCACCGACATCAGCAGTGAGGTGTTGGCCAGCCAGGCGAGATAGCGGCTGAGGGCTCCGAGCGGCAGAGCCGGCTCGGGCAGGTTCCGGCACAGGCGGACGACGGAGTCGACGAGGGCGTGAGCACAGGCGGTTGCCTGGATCGGATCGGCCCCGCTGACCAGGGCGGCTCGGGCGAGCCGGTGCAGGACGTCGATATGGAGGGTGATCGCCCCCTCGGCCGCCTCCACTCCCACTTCGACCTCGACCAGTTGGTCCACGAGGTTTCTGACAGCGGTCGGATCGTTGCTCGTTACGGCCTGATTGATGGCGCCGAGGTAGGCGTTGACGACCGAGCTGTTCTCGAAGTCGTGGCCAGAGACCCTGCCGCCCGGCTGACTGAGCGACTCGGCGAGCGTCCGGCACAGCAGCCGGTTACGGCCGCCGACGCTGGCCAGACCGAAGAGCCGTATGAAGGAGAAGATCCCGAAGATGTTGGCCAGCAGGAACAGCAGCGCGCCGTAGGTTGCGCTGATTCTGTTGTCGCCCAGCAGGCCACAGGCGGTGAAGAGGGCGGCGAACCAGCCGATGAGCACCCACTCCCGGAAGGCGATGTGACTGTCTATCGCCTGTAAGGAGGGCCAGGAACTGGCCGCGGAGAAGGTGAGCGCGAAGATCACGGCTTCGCCGGTCAGCAGCGTGGCGAAGAAGGCGATGCTGAACTGGGTGGCGGCCACGACGTCATCGGCGCTGCGTGGATACAGGACTGCTACGACCGCGAGTACGACAGCACACACGCACAGCACGACCTGCCGACGCCTCTGCACCACAGCCCCCGCTCATCCCCTGCGGCTCGCCCGTCGTGACCAACTGTCCCAGGGAGTAAGGGTGTTGCCAACAGCGTGCCAGTGCCCGAAGTCACGAGTCATTCCAGGCGTCAACGAGCCGGCGCTCGCTCCGGGACTCACCTCAACAGGTGGTCCGCCTTGCCGGCCTTGATGTCGAGGATCATGGTCCGCAGAGCGTCCCGACTGTCCGTGATGAAACGGTCCTCCTGGCCGTTCACCGCTATGAACGCATTGCCGGAGCTGTCCACGCCTATCCGGAAGCACGAGTTGCCTTCCCCGCAGAACGGATCTTCCCACTGAATCTCAGGCATGACGTCTCCTAGAGTTCACGTGCGATGGCGTGGATGAAGGCTCTTGAGTCGTCGGGGGACAGTGCCAGCTCCTCCATCCGGTTCAAATGAGCGCGGTACTTGGTCAATTCTGCCTCGCCGTATAGGAAGTCCGGGCCGTGGGAGTTGTCGATCTGCACGGTGTCCAGTTGTTCCGTCGGTCCTTCCGCGTACAGAACGGTCTGTCCTGCACCTGGAAAGGCTCCACTGCTGAACGGGACGACCAGAACCGTTCGGCCGTCCCGCTCGGACTGGTCCAGTAGGTGTTCGAGTTGCGCGCGGCTGACCCGGGAGCCTCCGAACTGCATCCGCAACGCCGCCTCGTGCACGATTCCGGTGAAAGTGGGTGCGGCCTCGGAGGCGAGCACCTCCTGACGGTTGTTGCGGTGGGCTGCTCTCAACGCCACTTCGTGCTCGGGTAGTTCCGGAAGGACGGCACGGAAGACCGCGAGGGCATAGTCGGTCGTCTGAAACAGGCCAGGAATGTGCACTGTGCATGCGGTGCGCATGCGAATGGCCTGCCACTCCAACTCGGCGATGTCCAGCAGACCTTGAGGAAGGGTTCCGCGATACCGCTCCCACCAGCCCGAGGTGGTGGGTGAGGCCATTTCGACCAGGGCGGCTACGTACTCCTCGTCGTCGCAACGGCAGTGGTGAGCCAGGGTGCGCAGACGTTCCTCGCTGATGCTCCGGACCCCGGACTCCATGTTGGAGATCTTTCCCCGGTCGACACCGAGGAGATTCGCGGCCTGCTCCGCGGACACTCCTGCGGCCATCCGCATCCTGCGCAACTCGTGACCGAGGCGCTTCTGACGTTGCGTCGGTACTGCCCTCGGGGCCATGTCGATCCTTCCGTTTCGGACTCGGACGGCAGTCTGCCGTGCTGGGCGGCTCGCGAGCCACGATCGAGCTAATTTGCCGAAGAGTGTGGCAAATTTACCAAGCCGTCTTCTAGCTTGGACATCGCGCCGCTCACGCACAGCGAGCAGAAGCGCATCGCGTATGCCCCCTGTTCTCTCCTGCCCTGGGAGGGGTGGCCTGCGCCAGGGCGACAGGCCACTGCTTCACGAGCAGCGCAACGAGTCAGGTGGACGAAGGAGTTGGGACATGGATTGCGGTGGATGTACGCCGAGAAGGCCTTGGGATCTTTCTTTCCCCGCCGAGCCGGCGGAAATGGCGGCGCTGCGGCGCTTGCTTCGCGCTCATCTGGGCCTCTGGGGGCTGGCGGAGCTGACGGAGTCGGCCCAGCTCTGCCTGAGCGAACTCGTCTCCAACGTGATCACTCACGTGGGCCCCGGTACCCCGACGACGCTCGCCGTCTCCATCAGCGGTACGCGCCTGCGTATCGAAGTCCATGATCCCGACACTCGGGCCTTACCGCGTCTGATCGACTCGGCTGGCGATGCCGAGGCGGGGCGCGGTATGGCCCTAGTAGCCGCGATGTCCGAGCGCTGGGGCGTCCAACTCCTGCCCGACCGCAAGATCACGTGGGTTGAACTCGCGTCGGGACTGACGGAGGCGAACGGCCACAGCAAGGACGTCCGGGTGTCCAGAGCCACGAGTTGCCTGCACCTCTACAACGCGGCGTTGCCGACCCACCTGGGGGGACCGAGCAGGCTGAGCGCCATCGCCGCGGAGGAGGTGGCGATCGACGTCATCGCCGATCTTCTTCACTGGCTTCGAGCCCATGGCCATGACGCAGATGGGGCTCTGGACCGCGCCCAGATGCAGTTCGAGGCGGACACGCGACGACCGGCATGGTGACGGAAGGCTCCCTGACTCGGGAAGCGCGGCGAAGGCGCCGATCAGTGTCGGCGCCTTCGCCAAGGCGGGGCGGACGTCATGGGTTCAGGGTGTCGGCGAAAAAGCCCACCTCGGGATCGTCAGGGGTTCCGACAAGGAGGGCGCGGTCCAAGAGGACGTTGTTGTGCTCACAACTCGTCTCCGGGAGCATCACGCAGGCATGGCAGGCCGCCAGGTTGATTCCGCCGGCGCCGGACGCCTCGGTCTCCATGCAGAGCGGGTCCGAGGAACACCACTCGGCACGGCGGACGGCCGAACGGACCGTGCGAGCGAGAATCTCCGGCTCACCTTGAGCGACCAGGCCACCCAGACTGCCTGCGGAGTCGCTCGTCGCCGTGTAGACGAGCACCCCGGCCATGTCCTCGGCGGTGTACAGGCGCTCGCGCAGGGACGCCGCCGGGTATCCCGCCTCCAGGCTCCACTCGTTGATGAGAATGTGGGCCAAGGTGTGCAGCAGCACCATGCGAGGGGTGGCGGGGGAGAGGACGACGCGGCTCGGGTCGTCGGCCCGCTGCTCCAACACCCGCTGGTGGGCGGTGCGCATCCGTTCGATCCGGGCCGCCACCGCTGTGGCTTTCTCCCAGGCGCCGAGTCGATCCTCGTTCAGACGGAGAAAGACTCCCTCGCCCCGAACCTCCATGGCCGGGAGCCAACGCAGGGAGCGTTCGGACAGCGGCATCTCCTTGGGATCGGTCGTCGACTCGGCGTCGCCGAGCCGGGTGAACGCCTTCAGTGCGCGCACCTCGCGGAGCTTCTTGACCAGCATCGGGCCGGTGACGCCGAGCGGGTCGAGCAAGCTCTGGTCGCCCAGCGGGGTCTCGCAGACGAACTCCTCGTCGCGGGAGTGCTCGCTCTCGTCGTTGCCGGAGCGGAGACGCTCGTATTCCTTGTTGCGCAGGGCGCGATAACGATGGTCGAAGGAGGGCGCCTCGTCGCCAGTGGGGTCTTCCTCTCGCTCGGCATCGAGGAAGGCCATGACTTCGTCGATCGGAACCGGGCTCTCACCCTTGAAGACGAACTTGAGGCACATCTCGACCTCTGCGCGGCTGTTCAGCTCGCGCAGTTGCTCCCAGTGTTCGGCGAGCGGATCCGCGCGGCCATTGCTCCACGGCGGGATGGAGAGCGCAGACTTCAACACCGGCTGCCAGACTGCCGACGAACCGCGCTGCAGGGTGCGCAGAGGGAGTCCGCATCCGCCCGTGGCGGCGGACGTACCGAGCCACGGACGGGAGCCTCGGCACTTGAGGCCCAGGTCCTTGAGCGCTCTCCTCCGGAAGGAGCCCTCCATCGAGACCTCGGGCGCCTGCCCACAGGTGCAGGAGACGAGGATGGAGCGCAGCGAGGAAGTACGCCCGGACGTGCGCATCTTGAGCTTCCCTCCGCACTGTGCCGCCGTCGAGGCACCACGATCCGTGGAACGGTGCACCCACTGCCAGTACGGGAACTCGTCGAGGTGCCCGGCCTCGCAGGCGACGACGAAACGGGAGGGGACCAGGTCGACCTCGCACGTGCCGCAGACGCTTCGACCGGCCGGCGGGTTGAAGTCGCGATGTCGTTGCAGGTCGTTGCACTCGGGGCAGGAGTGCATCAAGGGAAAGCGTCGGACCCGGATACCGTCTTTGCTGGTGTCGTCGGAAGCGGGCGGCAGCCGGAAGTAGTCGACGCCGAGCACTCGGGCCAGCCGCCGTTCGTGGATCTGCGGGGACTCATCACGGCTCCAGCTCTGCTCGGCCTCGTCGAGTCCCGAGACGATGAAGGACTCATGGTCGACGGCGATGAGCGACCCGACGCCGTACGTGGTGATCGCCTGGGCGCGGCGGACCGCACCGCGCCGCGGAAAGTTGTGGGCGGGTGCGGCGCCGTCCGCGCCGGTTCGGCGACGGCGGGCGGGGGGCGGGGTCATCGGGTTCCCTCCATGAACAGGGCGGTCTCGGCGTCGACGTCACGCAGGCTCCACAACGTGGGATATGCCCCGGTGCCCTCGGACTCGTCGTCATAGGCCTTGAGGAGCGACGGTGCGCGACTGCCCCTCTGAGGCTCGAACAACAGGCCGTTATGGATGTCGGCCTCGGCGCACCACCACTCGACGAACTCGTCGAAGGCCCGGGACACGGCGTTGGTCTCCTCCCGGGTGACCGCGTCCACGCGTTCCAGGAGGATCGTCTTGATGGGGCCACGGAGCACGTCTTCGTAGGACTCGACCCTGCCGGCGCCATCGTTGGGTCGGGCGGCGGGGATCATGATGCGGGCGAGGGCGACAATCACCGCGTGTAGGCCTCGGTAGCGGGCGCGGGCGGAGAACGGTGTGACGGAGGTGGACTCGACCTCTCGGTACAGGGCCGAGTGGAAATGTTGGAAGCTCTCGTAGTGGGAACGGTCCCGGGAGCGCGTTGAGTTGAGCATGATCGCGACCAGACCGGGGTGCGCGCGACCGACGCGGCTGGTCGCCTGGATGTACTCGGCGGTCGTCTGTGGCTGGCCCATCACGGCCATGAGACCGAGTCGGTCCACGTCCACGCCGACCGCGATCATGTTGGTGGCCAGGAGGACGTCCACGGTGTCCTCGTCGGGCAGCCGCTTCTCGATGCCTTTGAGGCGGGTGGGGATCTCGCTGGCGTCGATACGGCTCGTCAGCTCCGAGTAGTTGACGACCGAGCGGACTTCCACCCCCTCGCGCTCAGCGAGCACCTCCAGATAGGCCACCACGTCGTCGTGGACCTGGAGTTCGGCAGCGGACAGCAGTCGGAGGCTGTTGAAGTAGCCGACGAGACTCCAGTAGGCGTCGCGTACCTCGTCCTCGGTCTTCGCCTGCTTGGCCCGGTGCAGAAGGGTGGCGTACGTGCGGATCAGGAGGGTGGCCTGGCTGGTGCCGGGGGCCAGGAGGCCGACGTAGCGGCGGCTCGCCTTTTCCTCGCGCGGTGTCTCCACGGCGAACCACGAGTCGCGGGCGTCGAGGCCGGCGGGCGGGAACTGCCGCACTTCGCGGGCGAAGAGGTGGCGTCCCTGGTCGGCTGCGCGACGGATGGTGGCTGTGGAGGCGATCACCTTGGGTCGGCCGGCGAGTGCGTCCACGGCGGTCTCGTAGAGGCCGGTGAGTGTTCCCAACGGGCCGGAGATCAGGTGGAGTTCGTCCTGGACAATCAGTTCCGGGGGTGGGGTGCCGCCGTCCGGGTCGTCGTCGCGGTTGAAGAGTGCCGCGGTCGCCGGACGCCACGGCATCGACGCGAACTTGTCCACAGTGGCGATCACCAGTGTCGGCCGCGCGTCGTACACCGCCTCGTCGATCAGGTGGACGGGCAGGCCGTCGGCGAAGTCGCAGTTTGCGCCGGGGCATCGGACGTGCATCCGCTTCGCGTCCTCGTCGGCTTCGTAGTTCCGTGCGTCGAGGCGGGTTCCGCACCAAGGACAGGCGTGCAGCTGGACGGGATTCTCGGTGGCGAGGCGCTTGTCGAGGTTCGCGCGGAGCTCGTCGAGCTTCAGGCCTGCCTCGGTCAGCGTGTTGGGGGTGGCCGAGCGTCCCACCCACATACCGACGGAGAACTCTTCGTGTCCCAACTCGGGTGTTCGGCGCCGCATGTGTTCCATGGCACAGAGAAGGATCGCGGCGCGCTCGAACTGCTGGAGGGTGAGCAGCCGCAGCGTGTAGCGCATGAGGACGGTGACACCGCCGCCGTCCACGCCCTTGCGGATACGGCGCAGGAACGAGGTGAAGGCGATCAGACCGAGGTAGGCCTCGGTCTTGCCACCACCGGTGGGGAACCACAGCAGATCGGAGATCTGCCGATCACGATGCTCGGGGTCGTCGATGCCTGCCAGGCACAGGAGTACGAAGGCGATCTGAAAGGGACGCCAGCGTCCGGCGGTCGGGTCGGGGACGCCGACGCGTCCGCCCTTCACCCAGGCGCTGCGGGCACGCTGGTCGGCCATGGCGCGATTGGCCAGTCGGAAAGCCTTCATCAGATCGGGCTTGGTCCGCAACAGCTCGATGCCCTCGCGGACTCGGCCGAGTGCCTGGCGGCAGGCCTTGACCTGTTCCCGCGCGGGTTCCTCGTGCGTTCCGGCAGCCAGATCCTCCGTCTCGGCCGCCTTGCGGTCGATCCAGCGTTCGTACCCGTCGGCGAGCCCTTCCAGAGCGGTCAGGATCTCGGCGTCGGAATTCTCCGCCAGCCCCAGCATGGACAGCGCCGAGCTGTCGATCTCGGGGTTTGAGTCGGTGAGCAGCACCTCCACCGTCGGCACGAACTGGGTCCGCACCTCAGGGACGGCGATCTCCGGGGCGGTTTCGGTCATGCCGATAGGCCAGGGATTCCAGTCCCATTCGGCGGCACAACCGTGCCCGACGGCGAAGGTCGGGGCGTGGCGGTGCAGCAGCCGACTCGTGGCGACCTCCGGGTCGTGGGCGGCGTCCGGAGCCGGGCGTTCGACGAACGCGTCGGAGCCGTCGGCAGCCCGGACCGTCAGCCCGCACTGGAAGAGGGAGAACGCGTCCTGTAGATCCCACTCGCCGATCTTCTGCGTGTTGATCAGAGTGACCGTGATCGTGACCGTGCCGGTGGTCTTGTCAAGGCGACGGATGTTGACGTGCAGTGAGGCTTCGTCGCTGAGCGGGATCGGATCTTTCGGAGCGGCCTTGGTCACGACGAAGCGCTGGTCGGGGAAGGAGAGCTCCCGCCGGCGCCACCGTTCACGCTGGTCGGCGACGGTACGGGCCTCGGCGCGACGGGCCGGGATCCGCTTGCCGTCGGCGTCCGTGGGCTCGTAGACGGCCGCACACGCCGAGACCACGATCGTGTCGTTTATATCCGGCTTGACCGCGAAGGTCAGGCCCATCGAGGAGGGCCGCCTGTCCCCCGAGGCACCGACCTCCGGCGGGGTGCCGGAATCCTCGCCGTCGCCACGGGTGTTGACGGGAGTGTCGTCCGGACCGTCCTGCTTGGCGGCCTCTTCCTCCTGCCGTTCTTTCGTGGCACGCGGATACAGCACACCGGTCAAGTAACGGTCGATCGGCGCGTCCTGGGTGAGTACCTCGTCCCGATCGTCCGGCACGGCGTCCTCGGCGGGGCCGAGGAGCTCACGGCGGAGTCCCACGAGGAGTTCCTCGTCCCGGACCCGGTAGTGCTCGGAGTGTCGGCCTGCCACCTGCGTCATGCGTGCTGCTCCTCGTCGTTGTCGGCTCTCCGGTACCGGCCGATGCCGGTGATGCGCGGGACGATCCACACGCCTCGGTCACCGAGACCGGCGTTGGCGCCGGCGGCGGCGCTGCCCGTCACGGTCTCCAGGGTGTCGATCCGCAGGTCGTGGATCTCGTCGGGCCACCAAGGGTCCCAGGTGCGGTTCACCTTCTGCACCTGGAACAGCCCCTCGCGAAACCTCCGCGAGGCCTCGCCGATCTCCTGGCCTTCGTGTACCAGGGCGTACGGCGGGCTCTCCGTCTCGCCCATCGGCAGGTCGTGGAGCCTGCGCAGCAGCACCTCCTGGCCGGGACGGATGTGCTCCAGAAGATAGGCCTGGGTTGCGACGGCGCCCGTCTCTTGGCCGGGCGGGTCGTCCCGGCTCACGTCGCCCGCCTCGGCGACGATCCCGTACCTGTCGTACGACCGCCACGACCCGAGGTAGCGCCGGCCGTGACCCCGGCTCCCCGTCCGCCTGAAGAGCGGCAGTTCGGGAGGGGACAGGTGGTAGAGGTCCTGGCGGGCACGCGTCATAGCCACGTACAGGGCGCGCGCCTCGGCGGGAAGGTCCAGCTCGTCCTGGTACCGCTTCTGGAGTTCGGCGAGGGGCGGTGGCGCCAGGACGATCACCCGGTCGAACTCCAGGCCCTTGGCCCGGTGCACCGTGGAGACGACGATACGGGCCGTCTCCGGGTCGGCCGCCTCGTCGGGGAACCTGCCGTCAGCGACCGCGCGGCGCAACCGGTCCAGATCGAGTGCCCCGCGCCCCGCTCCGCGCGCGATCCGACGCAGCACCGACCACAGGGCGTCGGCATCGGGTTCGTATGGGAGGGGGATCTCCGCGAGGAGCGTACGGAACCGGTCCTCGGTGAGGGCGTTCGCCTCGGTACGGCGCAGCAACTCCGCCACCCAGTACGGCACCGGGCGCTCCTCCAGCGGGCGCCGCAGCCGGTGGTCGATGCCGTGCGCGTGCAGCAGGCCGGAGACCACGAGGGCCTGCTGGTTGTCGCGGGTGAGGACGGCGCATGTGTCGGAGAGGTCCCGCAGGCTGTCCAGGGTGTACTCGTCGTTCAGGCTGCCCATGTCGTTCGCCGGGTCCAGGAGGAGGTCGCGCAGTTCGTCGTAGAGCGTTCCCGCCTGGTCCGGATCGCTGAGACGTTGGAGCAGGGGACCGAGCGGCAACGCGACCCGCGCCTCGGGGGTGGTGGCCCGGAAGTTCCGGGTGAGGTGCAGCTCCACCAGGTCGTCGGGGTAGGAACAGCGCAGCCAGTCGAAGAACCGGCCGGTCTCGTCGGCGCGTTCGACCAGGTCCTCGATCTGGAAGCCGTACACGGACTGGGCCGCGTCGCCGACGACGGTGAAGCCGCAGCTGTCCTGGTACCGGTCGAGAAGCGTCTCCACCAGCTCGCGGCGCCCGCCCAGCAGGTCCTGCACCTCGTCAATCACGACATGGGCCGGCGGGACCGCGTCGCCGACCTCCAGCGCGCCCTTCTCGACCGCGCGGGTCGCGGCGGCGATCCGCTCGTCGAAGCCGACCGCTCCCCACTCGCCGTCCGGGTGCGCCTGGAGGAGCACCTCGTAGGCCCATGCGTCGAAGGTACGGGCGCGAACCCGGTGGGCTCGTTCCCCGTGCCGGGAGATCCGCTCGCGCAGTTCGCGGGCGGCGGCCCGGGAGAAGGTGAGCACGAGGATCTCGGCGGCCTCCAGCGCCTGTTCGGGATCCTCGTGACCGCACAGCGCGTCGAGTCGGCGCACCAGGGTGTGGGTTTTTCCCGCCCCGGCGCCCGCGGTGACCAGGACCCGGGCGTCCCAGGGCTGCTCGACCACGGCCAGCTGCTCGTCGGTGAGCGGAGGGCTGTCCTGGTAGACGTCGGTCACTTCCGGCTCCAGAGATGCTCGAACTCGGCGAAGGCGAGGTCGGTGTCGAAGTTGGTGATGTTGTCGCTGATGTTGAGGATCAGACAGCTGTCCTTGCCGCCGTTCAGCGGGCCGCGCAGTCCGCGACCGATCATCTGCTGGTACACGTTGGTGCTGTAGACCGGCCGGGCCACGACCACGGCACGAGTGGCCGGAGCGTCGAATCCCTGGGTGAGCACACCGTAGTTGGTGAGTACCCGGATACGTCCGCTTCGGAAGTTCTCGATGCGAGTACGACGGTCCTGCGCACTGGTCGTCGAGTCCACGGCGGCGGACGGGACACCCCGGTCGTTGAGCATGGCCGCCAGGTACTTGGCGTGGTCGACGGAGGTGGCGAAGAGCAACGTCGGCCAGTCGTCCGGAAGTTCGGCCACGGAGTCGACGATGCGTCGACTGCGCGCGTGGTCGTCGGCGAGCCGCTGTTCGGCGGAGCGGGAGAGCGTGGCCATGCGATCGGCGTGCGTCTTCTCGTCCCGGGTGAGTTCGATACGACCGCCCTCAAGGGTGCGGTGCTCGACCTGGGCGAGCATGCCCCAGTCCTGGAGGTCGCGATACGGGTCGCCCGAGGGGAAGACTCCTTGATCGAGTCGCCGGTTGCCGAAGCGGTTGACCAGGCGGCGGGTCTCCTCCTCGTTGGTGTTCCGGAACGGGGTGGCGGTCAGGCCGAGCAGATGCCGGCCGGTCTCGTACTGGGTGAGTCCCAACTGGCTCAGGATCTCGGTGTATCGCTTGGAGATGGCGGTATGCGCCTCGTCCACGATCACCAGCGCGGCCTGGCGCAACCAGGAGTACTGGTCGGTGCCCAGGCACCGCTCCAGCTTGGCGTCGGTGGCGACCACCAGATGCGGGTGGTCGACGACGTCACCGACCTCGTTAGTGCTCCACAGTCGGCTGATGGTGAGCGGGCGTTCCGCGCCGACCTTGCTCCAGACGAACTTCCAGCTCTGGACGGCCTGTTCGCACAGCTCCTCGGTCTGTGCGATCCACAGCAGCGGACCCTTGAGGTCGCCGACCCGCTTCACCCAGCGGATCACGGCCTCGGCGGTGACCCGGGTCTTGCCGGCGCCGGTCGGAAGCGACAGCATGCCGCGCTGAGGCGCCAGTCGGTCGAGCATGGTGGAGATGTTCCGGACCAGGTCCTCCTGGTAGCCGTGGAGGCTCGGGAAGTCCCGAGGGCCCTCGACGGTCTCGAACGGGGGCGGGGAAGGGGTCCTCGAACCGGCGAACGCGACAGGCAGCCTCAGTTCCGAGACGAACGCGATGGCTGCCGACGAACCTCCGTATGCGACCGGGGCGTTGGGGAAGCGTGCCTGGATGTCCCGGGCATGCTGCTGGAGCACTCCGTCACCGTGCGCGTTGAACGCCATCTGCGCGATCCGGCGCCCGGTCGGCTCCACGCCGTCTGTCGCCTGCAGTTCGGCCTCCATCAATCCCTCGGGGAGGCCGGTCCGGAGTGCGTCGGCACCGATGAGCAGCTCGATCTTGGCCACCACGTCCGTGGCCTCGCGCACCGCCTTCTGCGCCGCCTTCAGCTCGCTGTCCCGGGCCATGCGGTCCTGGTGGTCCAGGACCGTGCGACAGCCGGCGGCACCGAGGCCGAGGCCGAGCTCGCGGTCGATCAGGCGCAGCATCGGCTCGGGGTCCAGAGGAACGCGGACCTTGACGGTGCCGTCCTGGCGTACGGCGTCCAGAGGGGAGGCGTGCGTGCCGTTGGGCGTACGGGTGACCTCCTCCAGTTCGCTGCACCGTTGCACCATGCTGTTCCGGTTCCCGCTGTTCAGGCGCTGCCGCAGGGCAGGGAACAGCTCGACCAGCGGTACGGGGTCGCCCTCCGGTACTTCGCGGGTCTCCCGGCTGATCACGTCGGAGTAGCGGAGCATGCCCCACTTCTCGATCATCAGCTCGGCGTCCTCGGCGGTCGCCACGAGCAACGCCGGCAGCTGCTCACCGCGCAGCGCGCGGTACTGAGCGGACCCGACGGCGATCGTGATCTCGTCGTCGGGACGGGTGCCCCAGACGTCGCCGATCCGGCAACGGGTCAGGGAGTCCTCGGGGAAGTCCGCGCCGAACCGGGTCAGCATCACGTACGTGGCACCCACGAAGGAGTCGTCCTCGCTGCGGGTCACCTCGTCCAGGAGAGCGTCCCAACGGTCGGGGGGGACCTCGTCGACGGTGGTCGGGAGTCGTAGCCTGCGGGCCTTCTCGGGGGAGATGTCGGCGACCGGCAGCACGTCTCGGTAACTGGCCAGCTGGGGGCCGACGGCTTCCCTCAGCGGCTTGATCCCCTGGGAGGTGGCGATCGTGCCGAACTTCCTCAACATCCACCGGATCGGCGAGGGCACCGCCTGGCGGGTGTTGGTCTGCGCGCCGATCTGGCGCGTCCAGTTGTCCACCACGGCGTCGTCGGGCAGTACCTTCAGGAAGGCGGCGCGGGATTCCTCGGATAGGGCACGGAAGAGGTGGAGCGGGCCACCGATCGCGGCGCCCTCGACCTTCATCCGGTTCAGTGCCGGGCGCGGGGCACGACTGTCCAGACCGCGCAGATAGGCGGCGTGGAGGGTTTCGCGGTACTCCTCGAACCACGCCTCGCCCTCCTGGGGCCGGACCCCGCCGGACGGTCGTTCCCGCAGACCGACCTGGGAGAAGAAGGGCGTGTCGTCGGAGTGGAACGCCATGTCGACGGCGATGCTCGGGTCGCGCTTCCCATCGACCACTTCACCCGGCAGCATGCAGTCCTCGACCGGCCGGAACCGGCCGTCGGCAGTCCGCACACGCAGCGTCGAGCGCGGCGCGGGCACCCGCTCCAGGACCTTGTGGGCCAGCCTACGGACCCCCGCCTGACGGAACAGCTCCCAGAACCGTTCCCAGTCCGATTCGCTGTAATGATCGAAGCCCTGATCGAGAACGCTGTCGAACCGGCCCTCGACATCGGCCTCCCGAATGCCCAGGACGTCGAGCGAGTGCGCCAGCGAGGGGTCCTGGGCGAGCTCGTCGACCACGTACACCAGAGACTCGCGCAGTCCGCCCTGGTCGGCGCGGCGGTACACCTTGCCGTGCACAGGGGCGACGAGACCATGCTCCTCGGTGAGGACGATGTGGGCCTTGCGGGCCTCCTCGACGAACGGGGAACCGACCTCGATCATGTCGGCGAGAATGCGGACCGCCGTCGCGGACGCCTGAGCGGTGCCGCTCTCGACGAGGGCCTCCAACCAGTCGCGAACATCCGCTCGTTGGTGCTTGGCCGCACCAAGGATGTGTTCGACCTTGCCGGAGCGCAGAGCATCCACTTCGGCGCTCGGATGCAGCCAGTTCGACGGACGGTCCGGGCACTCGTGCCACAACCGCAGCCAACGGACCAGAGACTTCGATTCCTTCTTCGGGTCCTTGGGGCGAGGGTGCACCCGCAGCTCGGTCGGCACGCGCAGCACGCCGTTCTGGTCAGGAAGCGACGCGTTCACCGCGGTACGCGTCCAGATCTCTTCGGTCAGGAACTCGTCCGCCCAACTGATCGCCTCCTTCGCACGACCGGGCAGCAGCGGGAGATAGGCGGCCGGGTCCTCGTCGGGCGCCAAAGCCGGGAGCGAGTCGACGACCAGTTGTGCCGCTGCTCGGATCATCTCCTGGTTGAAGGGGGAGGAGTCGAGGAGATTCTGCCGGTCCTCGTTCGTCTTCCAGGCGCCGTTGAGGATGCCGCTCAGCGACATCTCGTACTTGGTCGGGAAGAAGGACCAGAACTTGCCGCGCCCGCGCGAGCGCGGGCTGACGTACAGGCCGCTCTCCTGATCCTTCTCCAGGGTCGGGACACCCCAGGCGAGGTCGAGCGAGAGCCGGTCGTGCAACTCTCCGGCGTCGTTGCGGGCCGCCGGACCGGGCTCGTGGGTGGTGGTGAACACGCGCCACCGATCGGTGGTGACGGCCTTACCGGTTCGCTCCTCGATCACGGTGTGCAGGTCGCCGGTCTGCTGGGCGGTCAGCGTCCGACGGGCCATGGGCCGAGACCGGCGGTCCTCCAGCACGACCTTTGCGACGTGCGGGGAGAAGAGCTGGAAGCCGGCCGGGAACTCCTCGCGGGGCTCGCCGTGGTCCTTGGCGCGACCACCATGCATGTCCCGGCCCAGCCGATCGTCGGCCTTCGGGAGCAGGGGCAGGCGAACAACGGTGGTGGCCCAGCTCAGCAGCTCGTTCAGGACGTGATCGGAGGCACGCTCGGCCTGCACGTCCAGAGGCCGGGCCATCCGCAGCACGGGGGCGTCGAACTCCGGGCCGTAGCGTGCCGTCACGCCGGGCACGGCCTTGATCTGCTCGTACGACCAGGTGCGGTCGAATCCGAAACTTCCGGTGCTGCTGAAGAATTCGGGTGCGTCGGTGACCACGAGAACCGATTTGACGCCCACCCCGAAACGCCCGATCTGGCCCCCACGCTTCTTTGACATACTCATTCGAAGAATTGTCTCCGCGCCCTCCGGGGTCACCGGATTACCCTCGTTCGCGCAGTACAAGTGGGTGTCCGTGAGGACGACGTAAACTCGCCCGCCCTGCTCGTCGGCCATTTCGTCCGCCGCGTTCTGAACGAGCTCGAAAAGCTGGCGATCGCCATATCCCCCCTGGGTGATACGACGCTCGCCATTGGCATGCTCGGCCACGAGACCGGGGTCCACGGCGTAAGTCTGCAGGACACGAGAGGACTGTTCGAGAACGGTTTGGATTACCGGTGAGGACGAAGACAGCACTGCTACTGCGCTCCTGGGGTGTCAAAGGTCCGGGCGAAAAATCGAACGGCGGGCCGACCACCGGCGTCGTCGGCCGGCCCGTGTTCGTCGTGGCGCTGGGCGTGATTTCCACAGTGCCTTCGTGAAGCGGCGGGCTCATGGGGAAGGTGTTGGTTGTTGCGAGACTGATACTTCGGGCCCGCGACGTGCTGAATCAGGCCGGGGGAGCGGTCTCGTCCGGCAGCCCCTGGACCAGCTTGGCCAAGGAGGGGAACCGGTTGGCGAATTCCTCTTCGAGCACGTCGAAACGGTGAAGAATACCCCGGACATCGGCCATGCTGCTTGCCATCTCCATGTCCAACCGAAATGAATTGGAGTCCCGCTGCGAATCCAACGATTCGTCGTCGTCCTGCTCATTCATCGAGTGATCCACCCCTAAGGTCGCATCCTGCAGTTGCACAGGGGTGTATTCGAGCACACGTCCCCCGTGTGAAATAAAATTGATAAGTTGGAACTTCGAGTGAGACTTTCTTCCGATGAATCAAGCTAGGGGGTGGAGCCTCGTGTGGCCAGTCCTTTTCGGAAGGTACTTCTGTGTGAGGTTTCGGCGGTGTGTATGGCTGAATTTTGGGCGCACTTCTCCCCTTGTCGCCCGGCCCTCCCGTTTCGGGTTTCGTGAGCGAGATGGAATCCCCATCGTCAAACACGGTATCGATCGTCACCTGAATGCGCAAGCACAACTTCCGCTCCCCTGGAGGGAGTTGATCGCTCCGTTTGAGGAAGTGGCATATAGCGGGCGAAAGTTGATCATTCGAGGCAAGTTGGACACTGGATCGAAGTGACTGGATGGTCGAGCTCGATCAACTGTTGGTTGACGCTGCTGTACGTGTCAAATTAACCTCGTGGTCCACGACATGCGATCAGCATGGGACCGAAGAAAGAGCAGGCGACGCGTGGAGACAGGTGAGGAGTTCGGGCCTTGGCTGGCCCGACAGCTCAAGCTCGCGGGGAAGACGCAGGCCGAACTGGCCGACGAACTCCAGCTGACTCGGGCCGCCGTGTCCGCGTGGATCACGGGCCGGTCGACGCCTCGCCCTACCGTAATGACGGACATCGCCAAGGCGCTCGGCACGGACGTGGGTACGGTGCACACCCGCACCACCGACACCCAGGCCGGCCTCCCGGTCACCTGGTACCACCGCCCCGGCTACTCCGACGGTGGCCGTGACCTGGGCAATGCGGCAGCCTTCGCCTTCGACGCCGACGTGCAGGTCCTCGCCCGCGAGACCTGCCAGAACAGCTTGGACGAGCGCCTTACAGAGAACGGCCGCCCGGTCCGGGTCCGTTACACCCTGCACGAGCTCACCGGTGAGGCCCTGGACTCCTTCCGCGAGGCGATCCTCTGGAACGATCTCTTCCCGCACTACTCCGCCGTCTCGGAGGCCGCCGGTAACCAGAAGGTTGGTCGGGTCGTGGACGCCGGGGTACGGGACATGTACGAGAAGGGCCGTCTGGTCCTGCTGCGTGTCGACGACTACAACGCTTCCGGGCTCATCGGCGACGACTACGCGGACGGCAAGTTCGCCGCCGTGGTCAGGCGTCAGCTGGAGAGCCTCAAGTCCGGCCCCGGCGCGGGTGGTTCGTACGGCCTGGGCAAGGCGACGCTGTGGGCCACCAGCGCCCTCGGACTCGTGCTCATCAACTCCACTCTGTCCGTGCCTCACGAGGGACGTACCGAGCGACGGGTCATCGGCCGTCTCGAACTGCCGTGGCGCGAAGTGGACGGCGAGCCGTACGCGGGGCCGGCCTGGTTCGGGCGCCCCGATCCCGATTCGCCCGGTGCCATGGTCGCCCGTTCCTGGTGGGCGGACGAGGAGACCGTCGCACGTCTGTATCTGACCAGGGAGAGCGACGAACCCGGTACCTCCTTCCTCATCGTCGGCGCGCACGACGTTGCCAGCCTTGAGAGCAGGTCCGACGCCGACGACGAGTCCGGCGGTGTCGAGGACGGCGATGAGGACACGCGTGACATCCGCAAGATGCACGGCCGTCTGGTAGAGGCGCTGGGACGTGACTTCTGGGCCGCGATGACCGGCGGCGGCAGCAGGCTCCCCCTCCTGGAGGTCTCTGTCCGGGCCTTTCAGAACGGTAAGGAGGTCGTGCCGGAGAAGCAGGTGGACCCATCTGTCGAGCAGCCTGCCCGGACTCGTGCTCTCAGGGCGCACTACGAGGGCACCACAGTGGACCGTCTCACCGAGGCCGGGCAGGTCGCGGCGCGGAACGTCCCGCTGAAGCTGCCGCTCTCCGGCGGCGCCCATGGGACGCTCGGCACGCACCAGGCGGTCCTGCTGGTCACCGAGGCCGAGGGCGACAGAGACGGGGACGGGGGGAAGAACCAGGTGCACTCGCTGCGCGGCAACCGGATGACCGTCAAGAGGGCCGGGGTTCAGAGGCTGCCGCTTGGGACCAACCCCTTCCAGGCCGTTCTGCTGGTGGGCGAGGCAGTCGGAGAAACGGCTCCCTTCGCGATGGAGGCTGAGGAATTCCTACGTGCGGCGGAACCGCCTGAGCACGACCGCTGGGGGCAGACGGAGGAGCTGACTCTGCGCTGGTCCCCGTCCGCGTATCGCCGGATCAGCGCGCTGACCGCCGAGGTCAACAATGCGGTCAGGGAACTTGTCGCACGGCCGAAGCGCACCAACCGCGAGGGCGGCGAGGCCGTACGCAAGGCGTTGACCGTGAGAACTAGGCCAAAGGCCAAGGCGCCCGCCGGGCCGGTGGTTCCGGTGCTGGACAAGCTCGACGCGACAGTCGGCGACGACGGGGAATGGCGGATCACCGCAGAGGTGAGCATCCCGCGGGGCGACGAGATCGTCCCGATGGTGCCGGTCGCGCAACTGGATGTGCGTTCCGGAGGCCGTCCGAAGTTGGAGTGGGCGGAACTCGTGGCTGTCGAGGGCTGCGAGGTGGAGGACGAGACCCTGCGCTTCACTCCCGGCGTGCGTCGCGCGAAGTTCCGAGGATCCACCGATGTCACCAGTCACCCGGTCAGGACCACGCTCACCCGCCTCGTCCTCGAACTCCGTGCCGGAAAGGGGGAGTGACGCGTGAAGATCTATCCGTACAAGCGACTCAACCGGCCGGTCGCTCTCAGAGTGACGTCGGTCTCCCTCAAGCTCTCGGACGGTACCCGCGACCAGCTGGAGACCACGGCGTACTCGACCCAACAGCAGTCCGTCGCGCTCGGCATCGCCGGCCACATCGACTGGGTGAGCGCCACGATCGGCCTGTCGGCGACGCTGCCACCCGGGGCGAACGCGCCGGACGCGGCCTGGTCCGATCTGAGTGTCCTCGCAGTGCTGACCGACGGCGAGACCAATGTCCGCACCTCTGCGGATCTCACGCTTGACGCGGAGGGCGGGCGGGACTGGTCGGGGTCGCTGGAGGTGCTCCGCGACGACCACTTGGGTCGAGCCTCCCTCGCTGTGTACGCCGTCGGGACGGTGGACGGAGTGCGCGGACGGTCGATTGCTGAGACCGACCGGAGCTGGATCGTCGACACGGTCTCCGACGAGCCCGTCCGTGGGCTCCAACTGGACGTCCAGACAGCATCGTTCAAGAGAAGCTCCCGGGAGTGGCTCCAGGCCTACGCCGACGCGCCCTGGATCGTGGACGCCTCGGCCAGAGTCCCCACCGTGTTCGTGAACACCGACGTCGAGGGTGTCATCGGCCTGCTGGACAGTAACGGCTCGGGAGTGGACAGCAAGGTACGTGACCTCTTGGTCGCCCAGATGGCCACCGACGTCTGGACTGCGGTGTTCCACGGTGCCATCGGCGATCTGGAGGTGGAACCCGGCGGCGCCCCGGTCTTCCCGACCGACTGGCAGGGCGAGGTGCTCCGGGAGATGCTCCCGGACGTCTTTCCCGGCGTCCATGTCGAGGAGGCCCTACGACAGGTCCACCGCCGGCGTACCGGTGAATCGGGCTGGGTCGAGCTGCAGACCCGTATCCACTACGCGGCGGTCCGCCGTGCCGATGCCGCCAAGGCGCTTGCCTATGTGATCCGCAGTCTGGAACAGATGAACCGCGAGAGTGAGACGTGATCACCCAACCGAACCATGTACCGGAGCGGCTGGCGCTGCTCGCCACCTCGGCCGTCGATCCGTTCCTTACCGAAGAGCTGCTCAGAGGCGAACAGGTCCACGGCGGCATCGACCTCGCCAAGGTCGTCGAACCGCTTCCCGAGGACGACGCCAGATGGTGGGTCGAGCCGATCCGAAGCCTGGTGGAAGACGCCATGTTCGAGTTCCGGGAGGACCGCACGCGAGCCGACGCATGGCTCGCGCCTCGGCTCCATGCCACGCTGCGCCTGACGCGACGAGAAGCGGCGGACAAGCGTCTGTGGAACCACCTCGCACTGGCGGTGGCTCCCGACTACGTGGTCTGGCGTCACCTTTCGGAACCGACGGTGAAGAAGCCGGAAAGGCGTGTCGCCGCGGAGCGCTTCCGGGGACCTGCCGACCGGCAGTGTTTCTCACGCCTGTGGTGGGCAGCGGAGCTGTTCAGGAATGGGGCGGACTACGAGCCGGTCGAGGCAGCCTGCGGAAACCAGGACCTCATCCACAGCGTTCTGAAGAAGGAGATGATCGACCACCGTCCCACTGCTCAGGCCATGATCCGCCTGCTGAAGAGCGGACTGGTCACCACGGGGCGAGAGGTCGATGGCCTCAGCGTCGCGATCAACGCGGCCGGTGCGACCCTGATCTACGACATCCTCGGGCAGGACCGGCCCCGTGATCCCGTCCATCTGCGCGACTGGATCGCGGAGGCGGAATCGGCGCCACCGGTCGAGCGGTACGAACTCCCGAAGGGGCCCGACGAGGACCCTGTCCCGGAGGAGGCCGTGGCCGCGCTCACCAGCTACTTTGCAGAACTGTTCGAGACTGCGCCGGTCAGAGGCAGGAAGCCCGGGGATTGACCTGGCGCCGGGCTCGGACTACTTGGCCGACGCCTTCTTGCCCTTGCGCGGGCGCATGGATGAGGGCGGTGGCACTTGGTCCTTTGCCTGCGGGCACTTGTCGGTGCAGTTGTCGGGGGCCCCGCAGCCATTGCTTCGCAGCTTGGCTCGCTGCTCCTCCGTGGCCGGCTGCCAGGGCTTTGCCAGTGCCCCTGGAGTCGGCTTGGGGAGTCCGAGAGCGGAACTCAGCAGGTGCGCACCGAACAGGGGCGGTACGGCGTTGCCCACCTGCTGGGCCTGCGCCGTTCCGGACCACGGATAGTCCGGCGGGAAGCTCTGCAGCATCCCCGCCTCGTTCATGCTGAACCGTGGACCCTCGTAGACGATGTTCTCGTTCAGGTGCTCGAAGACCACGAAACGGGAGATGCGGCCGGTGACGGTGGTGGCGGGCTGCTGGTCGGTCCGCACTCCACGCCTCCCCGGGTTCCCCGAACTGCCGTAGTTCGAGCGGACCAAGAAGGGAGTGACACGCCCGGGATGCGAGCCCACCGAGTCCGAGAGGACATCACGCATCGACCTCCAGGGGAGCCTGTCGTCGTCGCTCCCTGTTGTGCCGCCCTCGTCAAGGGTCGGCTGACGGGCCTGGTCAGGTGCGCTCGTCCCGTTGTTCCGGTTCCATTCCTTCGCATCATAGGAACGGTGTGTAGGGGAGGGAAGCGAGGGCTGACCGAGCCCTTCGCGTCGAGCGATCAACACCGCGCGAGATCGGGTCTGTGGTACCCCGTAGGTCTCGGTGTCCAGAACGCCGACGACAACCTTGTATCTGGTCCCGTCGGGGAGCCCTGTCTCGGCCAGCACCTTGGCGTAGTGCTCCCAGAGTGGGGCCACTGCTGGGACCTGCTCCAGGACGATCACATCGTACGGTCGGTTCTCACGGTTGGGGCTCCGCGTTGCCTGAATCGCGTACCGCAGAGGTTCGAGGACCAGTGCGGTACGTGGATCGGGGAGATCCTTGAGCTCTTCGTCGATCTTCTTGTCGGAGTCACCTGGCATCAGCCTGTCGATGTACTTCTTGACCCTGTCCAAGGCCTGGCGCCCGGCGCCATGCCCGGCCACCGAGTACGTCTGGCACGGAGGGCCGCCGGCGAGCACGTTGATCTCCGGAGGCAGCGACTCGAAGGCGTCCCTGCGTACCGCGCTCACATCCGCGTGCAGGGTGTCCAGCCCGGCAGCGTACCGGGTCAGGCACGCGCTTCTGTCCCACTCGATACCGAGACTCGGGATGTCGAGCGAGTGACCGGCGACGTCCAGCCCTCCGGGACCTGCGAAGAGGTCGAGGACGAAGGGCTGGTCGAGGATGGGCTTGTGGGACGCCGTGCTGGTCATGTGGCCGAAGTCTAGCCGGCAGCGGGGACTGCTGGATCCAGAATCAGCGCTGCGGCGACAGCCCTCCCTAGCGCCTCCCCCACCGGCGGTGGTGTCGCGTGCCCGACCTGGCGGTATCGGGCGGTCTTGCGCCCGGTGATCTCCCAAGTCTCGGGAAACCCCTGCAACAGCGCGGCCTGCTCGACCGTGATCTTCACCATGTTGTCCCTGCCGAGCTCGGGGTTCCATACGAAGTCCGCGTCGGGCACATCGTCGCCCACGGTGTGACCGTTGACACCCATGGTCGCCCAGGTCCGCTTGGCTCCCGTCGGTCCCAGGTCCGCGCCGCCCCGGTTCTTCGAGCCGCCGACCAGAGTCGGTGCCGGTCGATCGGCCTGCGCGACCCAACGGGCGGCGTCCGGCCACCCCCGTGAGGCCATGGTCGGTCCCAGAACGGCACCGACCGTCGTGGGCTGCTGCACGGTCGGTACCGGTGGCCGGAATTTCGAGGCCCATTGCTGCTCGATGGCGACGAGGACGCCCTGCTTGCGGTTCTGGGGCACGCCGAAGTCGACGGCGTTCACCACGAACCAACTGAACTCATATCCCAAGTGGGCCAGTTCGGCTCTGGCAAAATCACGAAACTGTTGGTAGGCGTTCGAGTGCGCGAGCCCCGGAACGTTCTCGATGAGCACCGCACGAGGCCTGATCGCATGGACTAGATAGACCGTGGCCTTCAGTAATTGCTCCTCCGCACGCGAATCCGCACGTCCGACGGTCGCACTCGACTTCACCCGCGGCAGGCCGGCCGAGAGGAGATCCACATCGAGGCTCTCGGGATGTTCCGCTGGGTCGAAGTCCACCAGGTCGGCGTGAAGTACGTTCCAGTGCGGTCGGTTCGCCCGCAGAGTGCTGACGGCGAGTTCGTCGTCGTCCAGCAGCAGGCGCGGCTCGAATCCTGCCTGCTCCAGTCCGAGGGCGAGCCCACCGGCCCCGGAGCACACGTCGACGAAAGTCAGTCCACTCATTCTCTGCTCCCCCGGGTCGCTTCCGTCCGGCGTTGCTCCACAGCCGCCACCACCCGTACGGCCACTTCCCCAGGAGCCTCGTGCTCCCAGAATCGCAGCACCGTCCAGCCTTCCGCGATCAGATGCTCGGTCGTCTCCCGGTCGCGGGCCATGTTCCGATCAAGCTTGCGACGCCACCAGTCCGCGTTGGCCTTCGGGTGAGTGGCGTGCTGGGGACAGCCGTGCCAGAAGCAGCCGTCGATGAGGACCGCGACCTTGGCCCGAGTGAAGGCCACGTCGATCCGTCGCCGGGGCATGCCCGGCACGGGGTACTCCACGCGATAACGCAGGCCGGCTGCGTGCAACAGCCGTCTTACAGCCAGCTCAGCCTCCGTGTCTTTGCTCACCTGCTTGCTCATGCGGGCGGAAACGGCAAGAGAGGAGGGGACGACATTGGGCACGGGATTATCCTGCCGGCGTAGGTGGATCGGCGTGTAGCGAGGGAAGGACTCGCCGCACTGGAGTGGGCATCGTCGGCGGAGGGGCCGCCCGCTTCTTTGTCAGTGTCGTGCCTCCGCGCCCCGCATCAAGGGCGCTCCCGCTCCGCTGCGCTCCGCGTCCGCGTCGGCTGCGCCGATGGCCCTCCGGGCCACCCTTGACCCGGGCCGCTCCAGCACGGGGTGGAAGCGAGCGGGCGGCCCGGGGAAAGTGGGCGGCTTCCCGGGGTGTGCCCTCGGGGCGGCTGCGGTCGTGGCCGGGGTTGGGGGCGCGTCGGGTGGTCCGGGCACGCCGCGTGGGTTTGGCGGCGGGCGGCGGGCTCAGAACCGAGGTGCTTATGAGCCGTGGCAGGCGTCGTACGGCTGGGTTTGGCCGCACCAGCAGTCCGAAGTGCGCTGCGGAGGCCAAGCCACCGCTCGTCCCCGGGCCGCCAGGGTCGTTGCGTACTGGGGGAGGAGGGTGGTGTCGGCCGGGGAGGAGCCCTCTGAGGCTGCGAAGGCCTCGTAGGAGGGGACTGTGGCTGTGACGATGCCGAGGTTCGGGGTGCCGGAGGTGGAGAGTTCGCGGAGGGAGGATTCTATGGTCGCGAGGTGTTCGGGGTGGGACGGGTACTCCGTGGCCAGGTCCGGGTACGCCGACAGGAGTTCTGTCAGTTCGGTCGCCGGCCAGTGCAGGACCGCTACCGGGAAGGGGCGGGAGAGGGCCTCGCGGTAGGTGCCGAGTTCTGCTCGGAGGCGGGAGATCTCGGCTTCCAGTTCCTCCGGGTTGTCCGAGCCCAGGGACCAGACGCGCTTGGGGTCGTGGAGTTCGTCCAGGGAGATCGGGGAGGAGTGGAGGGTGTCGGCCAGGGCGTCCCAGTCGTCGTGGGGGAGGCCGAGCATGCGGCGGACCCGGTGGCGGCCGAAGAGGACGGGGTGGGTGGCGTAGGGGGGTTCGGCTACGTCCGTGAGGAGGAGGGTCGCTGCCTCCGTGAACGTGTCGTGCGCCGCTTCCAGCTCGTCGTGGGATTCCAGGGATTCGGCGACGATGACCCAGGGGGCCGGGTCCCGGGGGGCCGTGGTGCGGATGCCGTCGATGATCGCCCGCGCCTCGGCCTCGTGGTCGTACTCCCACAGGTTCGACGCCTTGAGGGCGCGGACGAGGGGCGCGTTCTCCAGGGTGTCCGGGGTGGAGAGGAGGCGGTCGTAGAGCGCGGTCGCGGCGGGGCGGGCGTCGGCCAGTTCCAGGTGGGCCGCGGCCTGGAGCAGCAGGGCCTCGGCGTCCTCGGGGTAGCGGTCGGCGGTCCGCTCCAGGCGTGCCGCTTCGGCGGTGTGGTCGACGTTCTCGGCAGGCGTGTCGGGGCGCATGAACGACACCGTACTGCCCGGCGGTGACAAAGAAGAGATAGGGATAGGGGGCAGTCGGTAGCGAGGGGAGTCGTTCGGTGCGGTTTGAGTTCGGTGGGTGTGTCGTGGAGTGGCGGGGGCCTGCTCCGTACTACTTCGTGCCTGTGCCGGAGGAGGAGTGCGAGGAGGTGCGGGCCGTGGCCGCCATGGCCTCCTACGGGTGGGGGGTCATTCCGGTCGAGGTGACCTTGGGCGGGGTGGTGTTCGAGACGTCCTTGTTTCCCAAGGACGGGGGGTATCTGCTGCCGCTCAAGAGCGCGGTGCGGAAGCCGCAGGGACTGGAGGCGGGGGACGAGGTGCGGGTGGAGATGCGGGTTCGGCTGGGGTAGGGGGTGGGGTGGCGGCGGGGCACGGTGAGCTGCTTGGCCCCGCCGCCGGTCCGGTCTGGTCCGGGACGGTTCGGGTCAGATCGTCACGCCGTCGATCTGGAGGGTCTGGACCGCCTTCGCCGCCACCGACACCGCGACCGTCTTCCCGGACAGGTAGGTGTCCGAGTACGACTTGTACGCGTCGCCGCCCGTCGTCACCGTGTTCCAGCGGGGGACCAGGCCGCCCGTGCCGCCCGTCACCGTGGTGAAGCCGGAGAGGTTGAAGGTGAAGGTCTGGGCGGAGGTGGCGGTGTTGAGGGCCACTATCACCAGGCGCTTCGCCGAGGAGTCGTAGGCGGCCACTGCGTTGCTCACGCCCGTGTCCAGGATCTTCATGCCGGGGCGGATGTGGCGGCTGAACTGCGCCATCACGTAGTACTTGGTGGTGACCGCGCCGGCCGCCAGGGTGCTCGCGTCGTACGCGATCATCGCCCAGTTCGTGGACGGGTCCATGACCTGCCAGTAGACCCAGGCCGTGGGGTGCAGCCAGCGGAAGTCGTAGAGCAGGTTGAAGGCCATGGTGTAGCCGGTGCCGTCGTTGTCGCCGGTCTCGGAGTTCCAGAGGGCCTTGCCGGCCGTCGTCACGACGTCGGTGTAGAGCAGGTCGCGGCGGCCGCCCGAGCCCTGGTAGCCGTGGACGTTCACGCGGTCCACATAGCCCTTGGTGGTGGAGGAGAAGGCGCTCCAGGTGGTGCGGGCCAGGTCGTAGCTCGTCTCGTCCGAGGCCGAGATCTTGGTGCTGGTCAGGCCTCGGCTGTTCAACTCGCTGCGGAGATAGGGGAGTACGGCTGACTGGACGGTCGAGTCCATGTGGCAGCCCTCTTGGGTGCCCGTGGCCGTCCACCAGGAGGACGACGGTTCGTTGAAGGCCTCCACCGTCGCGAAGTTCACGCCCCAGTTGTTCTTGGCGTACAGGGCCACGGAGGCGAGGTGGGAGGCGTGCTGGCGGTAGTTCCAGGACTGCAGGTTGTTGCCGCCGTCGGAGGCGCCGGACGGGTTGTGGTTCAGGCACATCCACCACATGGGGGAGTTGGCGAAGAGCTCGGCCGTCGCGCCGCGGTTCACCGCCTTGACGAGCATGGCTCGTTGGGTGGCGTCGGCGGTCCAGTCCCAGGCCGAGGAGGTGGGGTCCTCGTTGTTCCAGTCCTGCCAGTAGCCCTCGATCTGCTTGAACGCGGGGATGTTGGCGGAGGCCACCATGCTCTCGCCGTTCACGCTGTTCCAGCTGGACGCGCCCAGGTTGTAGCGGGCGATGTTCAGGCCCAGGCCGGGGAGCGACGTGCTGTTGTACGTCGTCGACTTGGTGGTGAAGAAGATGTCGGCGAAGTCGTCCCGGGTGCCGAAGACGTTGCCCCACCAGGCCAGCGAGGTGCCCCAGCCCTCCCAGGTGCCGTACGAGGTGGATGGGCTGACGGCGATCGTGGCGTCGGCGCGGGCCGTGCCGGTGGCCAGGGCGCTGCCCAGGAGGCCGCCTCCCGCGGCGGCCAGAAGTGTTCTGCGTCGGATCATGGCTGTTTCTCAACCTCTCCGTGCGGCTCAAACACCGGTTCCCGGACCGGCGTTGACTCGTCCCCCCGCATGCCAACAGGAAGCATCAGGTGTGGCGTGCGAGGTTGTCGAGGGTTGTGACAGTGCTTTCTGACAGTGGTTTCTAAAACCCGTGAAGGAAGCGGTGGGGAAACCGTCGTGGGGAGGTCCGGTGACGGGGAGCCGTGCAGCTCTGGTGAGTTGGCGGCGGGCGCCTTATCGTGCGGGACCGACCGGGGGTCGGCGGGAGGTGCGCGGTGCGGGTCGTGGGGCACGGTGAGCGGCGGTGGCGGGCCCGGCGCCGGCGGGTGCTGTGGACCGGGGGTGAACTCCTCGTCACGGTGGGCGTGGTGCTCATGCTCCTTGTCGTGCACCAGCTGTGGTGGACCAACCGGGAGGCCAGGCAGGGGGCCGAGCGGAAGGTGGCGGCACTGGAGCGGGAGTGGGGCAGCGGGCAGTCGAACGGCTCCGGAGGCGATGGCGGTGGAGGAACGGGCGGCTCCGGTGCGGCCGGTTCCGGTTCGTCCGCCGGGTCGTCCGGCGCCGGGCGGCGGCAGACGTCGTACACCACCCGGGTCGTCGCATCCCAGGCGTACGCCGTCCTCGTCATCCCGCGGCTCGGGCTGCGCGTCCCGATCGCCGAGGGCGTCAGCAAGCCGAAGGTGCTCAACCACGGGTACGTCGGCCACTACCCCGGTACCCAGCAGCCGGGCCAGGCCGGGAACTTCGCGCTCGCCGGGCACCGCAACACCCACGGCGAGCCGTTCCGCTATCTGCCGCGGCTCAGGCGCAAGGACACGATCGAGGTCGAGACGGAGTCGGCGACGTACACGTATGCCGTGGACCAGATCCTGCCGCAGACGTCGTCCCGGGACTCGGGGGTCGTCAGGGCCGTACCGCGTTCGATCGTGAAGCCGTCGTACGGGTACAAGGAGCCCGGCTACTACATCACGCTCACCACCTGTACGCCCGAGTTCACCTCGCGGTACCGGATGGTGGTGTGGGGGAAGCTGGTGTCGATGCGGCCGCGGGCGGGGACCGGGTGACCGTCGGGTGCGGGGGGCGAAGGGCCGGGGGTCGGGTTCCGGTGATATTCACGGGAGTTGAGGAGCTGGCGAAGGCCGACGGGTGAGGAAGCGCCGAGGCCCGGTTCGGCTCCCTGTGGCTCCCGGCAGGCGACGGTCGACCGCATCGCCTACCGTGAAGAGGTTCGGTGAGCCCGGGGTCCTCGACCTCGGAGCACTCACGTCCGCAGTCGCGGACACATCTGGTGGGGCCGGGAAGATACCGGCCGCCCCGCTGTCTCGCCCTTGGCCCAGGCCCAGGACCTCATGGGGGTTCTGGGAGTCACGTATGCCGAGGACATGATGTGTCTGCGGCGCTTCCTGCTGGTCGGTGCCGCCTTGACAGGTGCCGTCGAGACGGGTGGTGCCACTCCGGGTGAGGAGTTCGGCATCTCCCCGCCTGTGGTGCCTCCTCGAAACGGCACGGCGGTCGCCGAGTCGCAGGAGACTCAAGCACCGGAGGGATCATGACCATGTCCCGCCTGTCTCTGAAAGCCACGCTGTGCATGTTCGTCGCGTTGCTGATGGCAGCGCTGTGGACGCAGCCGGCGAACGCGTACACCTGGGCCCGAAGGGTCACCGTGTACAACGCTTCCGGTCTGTGCGTCCAGGGAGACGCAGGAATCGACCACCAGAGGCCCGGCGCGTTCTCCGGCAACCTCGCCTACTCGGTGACCTACGCGCTGAAGCAGGGATGCGGTACGGGTCTGAACGAGCCCGACGGCTGGGCCGCCACGCGAGCCATCGTCTTCAAGTGGAACGGGTCCGCCTGGGACGTGTGCCGCAGCAGTGACTGGAAGTTCGGTGCCACCGGCGTGAACCGATGGGGTCCGTGGGGGCCGGAGCAGGGCATCGACTGGGGCGGGTGGGCTTCGTGCGGGGCGGGCTTCTACGGAACGCAGGCCGCGGCCTTCGTCTGGGACGGGTCCGCATGGCGAGGGGGCAGTGTCTGGTCGGGGTTCGAAAAGGCCACGCCCGCGGGAGTTGCCCGCATGTGGCAGCCCGCGAACAGTTCCGCTCCCGCTCCGCACGTCAAGCCGCCCGCTGTCCGGCCGGCGGCCCGGGCCGCCCGGTAACGGGCGGGAGCAGGAAGCACTTTGAGCTCACTCGGGGATCGCTCTGAGCTCACTTCGGGGAAGTGCCCGGCGCGTCTGCGAAGGCGCGTCGGGCACTTCCGCGCTGGTGAAGGAACGTACGGTCGATCGAGGCACTTCCGGCGCCGGATCCGCTCATGCCGGATGCCGGATCCGCTACCGCGCCCGCTCCCGCAGCGCCACCACCCCCGCCGCCCCCAGTACCGCCACCCCCGCGGAGACCGCCATCGCCACGTCCGCCCCGTGTGCCAGGCCGGTGCCGGACGACGTGGCCAGGGCGATGGTCAGGGCCACGCCCGCGCAGGAGCCGATGTAGCGGAAGGTCTGCTGGGCGCCCGAGCCCATCGCGGCCCGGGCGGCGGGGACCGACTCCACCGCCAGGAGGGGGAGCGCGGCGTTGAGGAGGCCGCTGCCCACCCCGCCCAGGACCAGGCCCGGCAGCAGCCGGGGCCAGGAACCCGCGTCCAGGGCGCCCAGCATGGCCAGCGCGCCGCCCGCGTGGAGGAGGAAACCGGCGGCGAGTTGCCAGCGGGGTGAGACCCGGCCCGCGAGGCGCTTCGCCTGCAGCGCCACCGTGAAGGACAGGCCGGACCAGAGCAGGAACAGCCACGCCGTGTCCATCGCGGACATTCCCAGCGTCTGCTGGAGCAGCGCCGGCAGATAGCTGAACAGGCCTATCACCGTCAGGCCCGTGACCAGGCCGCTGAGGGAGGAGGCCAGGAAGCGGGGGGTGCGGAAGAGGGCCAGGTCGATCATCGGGGTCGACGAGAAGCGGCGCTCGACGAGGGTGAAGGCCGCCAGCAGGACGACCGTGGCCGCCAGCAGCAGGGCCACCGGTGCGCGCAGCCACCCGTCCCGGCCCAGGGTCAGTGCCGCCACCAGGGACACCAGCGCCAGCCCGAAGGTGAGGGCCCCGGCGACGTCCGGGCGGCCGCCGCGCGGTGAGCGGGACTCCGTCAGCGTGCGGAAGGAGACTCCGGCCACCAGCAGCGCGGCCGCGCCCAGGACGGCGTACGCCACCCGCCAGCTGGGCATCGCGCCGGCGACCAGCGGACCGAGTGCGATGCCGCCGCTCACGAACGCGCCCCACACGCCCGTCGCGTGCAGCCGGCCGCGCGGGCTCGGGAACGCGGCCACCAGCAGGCCCAGGCTGCTCGCCAGGATCGCCGCGCTCGCCGCGCCCTGTGCCACCCGGGCCAGGGTGAAGGCCCAGGTGGAGGTCGTCAGGCCGCCGAGGGCGGTGGTCAGGCCGAGGGCGAGGGTGCCGGCGACGAAGACCCGGCGGCGGCCGTAGTCGTCGGCCAGGCTGCCGACCACCAGCAGGAGGGCGGCGAGGCCGAGCGGGGTGCCGTTCAGCAGCCAGGCCTGGGCGGAGAGCGGGGTGTGCAGGGCGGCGACCGTGTCCGGGAGCGTGACCATCGGGGCGGTGTACGTCATCAGGGCCACGGCGGTCGCGGCGCTGGTGAGGGCCAGGGTGGGGCGGCCGCTCCGGACGGGGGCCGGGGTGGCTTCCGTGACCGGTGCAGGGCTTGCACGCTTCATGGTTCTTTCATTGAACCTAGTCATGGGGGTACCGTAGCACCGTTGGTTCGTTCATTGAACCTGCGAGAGGGAAACTGACTAAGGTGGTCCCCATGGCACTGGGCAAGGACTACGCGACACAGGAGTGCTCGCTCGCCAGCGCGCTGGAGGTCGTCGGCGAGCGCTGGACCCTGCTCGTCATCCGCGACGCGCTCTACGGCGTCCGGCGCTACAACGACTTCCTCGTCCACCTCGGCATCCCGCGCGCGGTCCTGTCGGCCCGCCTCAGGACGCTCACCGAGGAGGGGATCCTGGAGAAGCGCCGGTACCAGGACTCACCGCCCCGGGACGAGTACGTCGTCACCGAGCGCGGGATCGAGCTGTGGCCCGCCCTGCGCGCCCTCGCCGTCTGGGGGCGCGAGCACTTCACGGAACGCCGGCTGCGCTACTTCCGGCACGTGGACTGCGGGACCGAACTCGGCTCGTACGGCGAATGTCCCGCCTGCGGAACCGTCGTACCCGCCGCGGACGTTCTCCTCACGCCGGGGCCCGGACTCGACCCCGACCCGGCGGACCCGGTCAGCCGGGCGCTCCTCAAGCCCAAGAGGCTCCTGGAGCCGCTGGAAACGGATCACGCGTGAGCCGCTGCCTACGGTCCAGTACGTGAACAGGCTCTTGCCCGTTGCACGCTCATCTTGGAGGATCGACCAGTCCTCCGATGGCTGCACCCATCGGTCGGGCGACTGCTGTCAAAGGAGATGGTGACGACCATGAAGCTGCTGCGAGTCGGTACGGCGGGGGCGGAGCGGCCCGCGCTGCTCGACGCCGAGGGTGTCCTGCGGGACCTGACGGGGATCGTCGACGACATCGACGGGGCGCTGCTCGCCGACGACGCGGCGCTCGGGCGCGTCCGCGCCGCCGCCGACGCGGGGGAGCTGCCCGCGCTCGACGCGACCGGGCTGCGGATCGGGCCGCCGCTGGGGCGGATCGGCAAGGTCGTGTGCATCGGGCTCAACTACCACGACCACGCCCGCGAGACGGGGGCCGAGCCGCCGGCCGAGCCGGTCGTCTTCTTCAAGGCCGCGGACACGGTCGTCGGGCCGTACGACACCGTGCTGGTGCCCCGCGGGTCCGTGAAGACCGACTGGGAGGTGGAGCTGGCGGTCGTCATCGGGCGTACGGCCCGTTATGTGGCCGACGACGAGGACCCGCTGGCCTATGTCGCCGGGTACGCCGTCGCGCACGACGTGTCCGAGCGGGAGTTCCAGATCGAGCGGGGCGGGACCTGGGACAAGGGGAAGAACTGCGAGACGTTCAACCCGCTAGGGCCGTGGCTGGTGACCGCGGACGAGGTCGGCGATCCGCAGGGGCTGTCGCTGAAGCTCTGGGTGAACGGTGAGCTGAAGCAGGACGGGACCACGGCCGAGCAGATCTTTTCGGTCGCCGAAGTGGTGCGGTATGTCAGCCGGTTCATGGTGCTGTACCCCGGGGATGTCATCAACACCGGGACTCCGGCGGGGGTCGCGTTGGGGGCGCCGGAGCCGAAGCCGTTCCTGCGGGCCGGGGATGTGGTGGAGCTGGAGATCGGGGGGCTCGGGCGTCAGCGGCAGGAGCTCAAAGACGCCTAAGGGGCGGGGGGGGGTGCTCTGCGCGGGCGGGTGCGGCTTCGTCGTGGTTGCTCGCGCAGTTCCCCGCGCCCCTAAAGGGGCGCTACAGCTTGAGGAAGCTTTCCAGGGCCTCCACCACGAAGCGGTGGTCCTCCAGTTGGGGCAGGCCTGAGACCGTCACCGATCCGATCACGCCGGCGTTCTCGACGGTGATCGGGAACGAGCCGCCGTGGGCCGCGTACTCGTCCGGGTCCAGGCGGGAGGACTCCTCGAAGGTCGTGCCCTTGGCCCGGAAGCGGGCGCCGACCAGGTAGGACGCCGAGCCGTAGCGCTCCACCACCCGGCGCTTGCGGGTGATCCAGGCGTCGTTGTCGGGGGTGGATCCGGGCAGGGCCGCGTGGAAGAGCTGCTGGCCCGCGCGGTGGATGTCGACGGCCACGGGGGCCTGGCGCTCCCGGGCCATCTCCACCAGCAGGGAACCGAGGGCCCACGCGTCGTCGTACGTGAACTGCCGGAAGACCAGGAGTCGCTCCTGCTTCTCCAGCTCTTCCAGCGAAGGGGTGAGTTCGGGGGGCGAACCGCGGGGTGATCTGCGGGTGCTGCATCAGAGGGTCACCGTCACCTTGTCTCGCGCCGAGCGGCGGGCTGCTTCCAGTACGTCCAGGGCGGCGGCCGCCTCCAGTGCGGTCACCGGGTTGGGGCCCTCGCCCCGCAGGGCCCGGGCCACGGCCGCGTAGTACGCGGGGTAGTCACCGGGGAGGGTGGGGACGGCCCGGCCGCCGGTGACCGGGGACTCGCCGGCGCCGATACGACCGTACAGCGACTCCGGTTCGTGGCCCCACGCGTCCGCGGCGCCGGGGCGCTCGCCCGTGCGCAGGGCGTCCTCCTGCGGGTCCAGGCCGTACTTGACGTAACCGGCCTTCGAGCCCAGCACCCGGAAACGCGGGCCGAGCTGGGCCGTCGTCGCCGAGACGTAGAGGTGGGAGCGGACACCGTTCGCGTGGGTGAGCGCGATGAACGTGTCGTCGTCGGTCTCGGCGCCGGACCGGCGGATCACCGACTCGGCGTACACCTCGGTGGCGGGGCCGAAGAGCACCAGGGCCTGGTCGACGACATGGCTGCCGAGGTCGTAGAGGAGACCTCCGATCTCTGCCGGGTCGCCGGACTCGCGCCAGCCGCCCTTGGGCTGCGGACGCCAGCGTTCGAAGCGGGACTCGAAGCGCCAGGGATCGCCCAGCGAACCGTCCTCAAGAAGCTTGCGCAGGGTGAGGAAGTCGTTGTCCCAGCGGCGGTTCTGGAAGACCGAGAGCAGCAGACCGCGCTCCTCGGCCAGGGCGGCCAGCCCGCGCGCCTCGGCGGCGGTGCCGGCGACCGGCTTGTCGACCACGACCGGCAGGCCCGCCTTGAGGGCGGTCGTCGCCAGCGGCACGTGCGTCTTGTTCGGGGACGCGATGACGAGGAGGTCGAGTTCCGCAGCCCGGTCGAACAGCTCGTCGGGGGTGGCGACCGTCCGGACGTCGGGGAACTCGGCCTTCGCCTGCGCCTGCCGCTCGGGGTTCGAGGTGACCACCGTGTCCAGGCCGAGGCCCTCGGCGGCGGCGATCAGGGGGGCGTGGAAGACGGATCCGGCGAGGCCGTAGCCGACGAGGCCGACGCGCAGGGGAGTGGCAGCTGTCATGCGTCCTACTTTCGCAACGCTGTTGCCAAAGTGCAAGTGGCAGGGAGAATGAGTGCCGTGAACACGACGAGGAGCGGACGACCGGGTACGGCCGGCGGGCGACCGGGTGCGGTCGGAGCGAATCTGCCGGCCATGCGCAGTCACAACACCGCGCTGGTGCTGGATCTGCTGCGCACGGCGGGCGAGGGCGGCATCAGCCGGCTCGAACTGGCCGAGCGGACCGGGCTCACCCCGCAGGCGGTCAGCAAGATCACCGCCCGGCTGCGGGAGGAGGGTCTCGCCGCGGAGGCCGGGCGGCGCGCGTCCACGGGCGGCAAGCCGGCCACCGTACTGCGGCTGGTGCCGGACGCCGGGCACGCGGTGGGGATCCAGCTCGACCGGGACGAGCTGCGCGCGGTGCTCGTCGACCTCGACGGCACGGTGGTGGCGGCGCGGCAGGCGGAGGTGGACCTGGGGGCCGGGGCGGAGGCCGTCCTCGGCGCGGTCGTGGAGCTGGCCGGGGAGCTGGTCGAGCGCGGCGGCGACACCCTGCTCGGGGTCGGGGTCGGGGCGCCCGGTCCGCTCGACCACATCCACGGGGTGCTGCACCGGGTCACCGGGTTCCCCGAGTGGGACGGCTTCCCGCTGCGGGACGCGCTCGCGGCGCGGCTCGGGGTGCCGGTCGTCGTCGACAAGGACAGCAACGCGGCGGCCCTCGGACTCGCCGTCGGCGGCGAGAGCGGGTCCTTCGCCTGCCTGCTCCTCGGTACGGGGCTGGGCGCCGGTCTGGTGATCGGCGACACCGTGCACCGGGGGGCGCGTACCGGGGCCGGGGAGTTCGGGCACCAGGTCGTCCAGCTCGACGGGCCGCCCTGCCACTGCGGCAACCGCGGCTGCATCGAGGCGCTGTGCCTGGCGGCGGTGGCCCGCGGTGACGTGGCCGAGGCGGCGCGGGTCCTCGGCGTCGGCGCCGCGAACCTGGCCGGCCTGCTCGACATCGACCTCGTGCTGCTCGGCGGCCGGACCATCGCGGCCGCGCCGGAGCCGTTCGTGCAGGGGGTCGCCGCCGTCCTCGACGACCACACCCGGCGGGAGGGGAGCCTGCGTACGACGGTCCCCGTCCGCCTCGCCCCCGGCGGCGGCCGGGGTGTCGCGGAGGGCGCGGCCCAGCTGCTCCTCGCTCCGCTGTTCGGACGCGCGGACGGCTGACCGCTGTTCGGCACCGCCGAAATCCGCCGTTGTGGTTGATCGCCGTCGCGGCGGGGTGAGGAAGAGCGGCGGCTGGGTGGGGAAGAGCGGCGGCGGCGAACAGGGGGCGGCGAACAGGCGGCGGCGAACGGGGTACCGGCGACGGCTGATCGGGCGGAGTGTGTCCGTTCCCGTGGAGTGGCGTCCGGTGATCTCGGCCCGTGCCCGGCAGAGTCACCTGTCCATGCGCATGCGACTGAGCACTCCCCTGTCCCTCTGCCTGGCCGCCGCAGCCGCCGTACTCGCCCCCGCGCCGTCGGCGACGGCAGCCCCCGCCGTCGCCGGGACGTCCTGCGCGGGTGCCGACGAGCCGGGCTTCCCCCTCACCACCCGCCTCCACGACGGCCCCTCGTCCTACGAAGCCGGCGGCGGCTTCGGCACCTGGTACCTCGACCTCACCAACACCACGGGCCGCACCTGCACCGACGTCCACCCGGTCGTCGTCCTCGTCGACGACAAGCGTGCCCTCAAGCCGTCCCAGACCGAGCTGGAGTTCTACGACGGCCCGCGCACCCGCCCGGTCCCGCTGACGGTGACCGACGAGTCCGAGCTGGTCGGCGTGTTCGACGGGACCGGCTTCCCCGGGTTCACCGTGGCACCCGGGGCGACCGTCTCGGTCAAGGTCAGACTCGCCGTCACCTCCGACGCCGTACGCAACGGGGTCACGGCCAACGCGGCCGTCGTCCAGCGGCAGGGGTCGGACGGCGAGTGGGTGGGGGAGTCGAACGACTACCGCTTCGGCATCGGCGGCGAACCGCCGCCCCCGCCCGCGAGCATCGCCCCAGCCGTCCCTTCCGGCGGCGCGCAGGTCGGCCCGCAGACGCCCCGGGGGACCAGCCCCGAAAGCCCCGAAGGCACGGAAACCCCCGAAGGCACGGAAACCCCCGGAGGTCCCGAAAGTCCCGCCGACCCCGACACCAGCCCGGGGGCCAGCCCCGGAGCCACTCCCGGGGGCACCCCCACCGCCTCGCCCGGCGGCAGCGCCCGACCCTTCACCGACGAGGCCCGGGGAGGCGGGGACGGCGGCACGGGGGCCTGGGACGCCGAGGGTGCCTGGGCGGCCGGGGAACGCGCCCGCGAACTGGCCCGCACCGGCCTCGGCCTGGCCCACGGCCTGTTCACGGCCGCCCTCGCCCTGCTCACCGTAGGAGTCGGCGCGTTCCTGCTGGCACGCCGACGGCGGTGACCCTCGTCCGGTGCGGGAGGCGCCGTCTGCGACCATCCCTGCGTGGACTACCCGAACGACCAGGCCCCCGGCGCCCCCGTCCGCTCCGGCATCCCCGAGCACGGCCGCATCCCGAAGTACTACGCGGTCAAGGCGCGGATCGACCGGCTCGTCGGCGAACTGGGGGAGGGCGGTCTCATCCCCACCGAGCGTGATCTCTCGGAGGAGTACGGGGTCGCCCGCGAGACCGTCCGGCAGGCGCTGCGCGAACTGGTGCTTGAGGGCAAGCTGCGCCGGCAGGGCCGGGGCACGGTCGTCGCGGGGCCCAAGCTGGAGCAGCCGCTCTCCCTCGCCAGCTACACGGAAGGCGTACGGCGCCAGGGCCGCACCCCCGGCCGCAGCCTGGTCACCCTCGACCGCTTCCCGTGCCCGGCGGCCCTCGCCGCCGAGACCGGCCTGGAGCGCGGCGAACCCGTCTGGCACCTGGAGCGCGTGCTGCTCGCCGACGACGAGCGGGTCGGCCTGGAGAGCACGTACGTCGCCGTCGCCCGGGTCCCGCGCCTCGACTCCGACTTCCACCCCGACTCGTCCTTCTACGGCTACCTGCACGAGCAGGGCATCGCCTTCGGGGACGCCGACGAACGCATCGAGACCGTGCTGGCCACCCCGCGCGAGGCCCTCCTCATCGGCACCCCGCCGGCCCTTCCGATGCTGCTGATCCACCGGGTGTCACGGGACACCGAGGGGCGGCCGCTGGAGCGGGTGCGGTCGCTGTACCGGGGGGACCGGTTCTCGTTCACGACCCGTCTGCGCGGCTGAAAAGCACCGATTCGGGATACTTCTGCCCTCTCTTGATTATCACGAAAAGATAACGGGTCTAGCCCAAATGTGATGGCCGGTTCACGCTCTCGTTGGCAGCCGGACCTTTCCGGTTCCCCAGTCGCGAGGAGCGTGGCGGTCGTGAGAGTGACAGTCGTCGGAGCAGGCGTGGTGGGCACCATGCACGCCTGGCAGGCAGTGGAACGCGGCCACGAGGTCGTGCAGATCGAGCGCGAGGCCGAGGCCCGCGGCGCCTCGCTGCGCAACTTCGGGCAGATCTGGGTGAGCGGGCGCGCGGGCGGAGCGGAACTCGAAACTGCCCTGCGGGCCAGGGAGTTGTGGGAGGAGATCGGCGGCCGGGTGCCCGCGCTCGGCTTCCGTGCCAACGGGTCGCTGACCCCGGTGCGCGGCGCATACGAACTCGCCGTCGCCGAGGCCGCCGTGGCCCGCGGCGACGCGGCCGCCCGCGGCCACAAGCTGCTCACCCCCGCCGAGGCCCGTGCCCTGAACCCCGCCCTGCGCGGAGCGTTCGACGCCGCCCTCTACTGCGAACGGGACGCGGCCGTCGAACCCCGCACCGCCCAGCTCGCCCTCCGCGCCGAACTGCTGAAGTCCCCGAACTACACCTTCCTGCCGGGCCGTGAGGTGCGCGAGGTGACCGGAGCGGGGACGGTCCGGGACGACCACGGCGAGGTGCATGCCGCCGACGCCGTCGTCCTGTGCACCGGCGCCTGGCTCGGCGGCCTGGTGCGCGAGCTGGCCGGCCCCGACCTGCCGGTGCGCCGCGTCCGCCTCCAGATGATGCAGACCGACCCGCTCGGCGAACCCCTCCCCACCTCGGTCGCCGACGCCGACAGCTTCCGCTACTACCCCGCGTACGCCTCCCCGGCCCTGGACGAGCTCAACGCCCGCTCGCCGCAGCCGGAGACGGCGGCGACCCACCGCATGCAGCTGCTCATGGTGCAGCGCGTCGACGGCGGCCTCACCATCGGCGACACCCACGAGTACGAACACCCCTTCGCCTTCGACACCGTCGAAGAGCCGTACGAGCACCTCGCCGGCGTCGTCGAGTCCCTCCTCGGCCGGCCGCTGCCGCGCGTCCGGCGCCGCTGGGCCGGGGTGTACGCCCAGTGCACCGACCCCTCGCGGGTCGTCCACCGGCAGCAGGTGGCCGACGGGGTGTGGCTGGTCACCGGGCCCGGCGGGCGCGGCATGACCTGCTCGCCCGCGATAGCCGAGACAACCGCCGACGAGCTGGACTGGTGAGAGAGATGACCCCGACCCCGACCTGGACCCCGACCTCGACCGAAGACATCCGGCTCGTCGTGCTCGACATGGCCGGTACGACCGTCGCGGACGGCGGGCTCGTCGAGCAGGCGTTCACCGCGGCCGCCCGCCACCTGGGCGCCGACCCCGACCGGATGATCGACTACGTCCGCGCCACGATGGGCGAGTCCAAGATCTCCGTCTTCCGGCACCTGTTCGGCGAGGAGGCCAGGGCCCAGGAGGCCAACAGGGCCTTCGAGGCGGCGTACGCCGAACTCGTCGACGCGGGCAGGGTCGAGGCGCTGCCCGGGGCGCGCGAGACCATCGAGGAACTTCAGGGGCGGGGCCGTACGGTCGTGCTGACCACCGGTTTCGCCCGCGCCACCCAGGACGCGATCCTCGCCGCCCTCGGCTGGCAGGACCTGGTGCCGCTCACCCTGTGCCCCGCCGACGCCGGGGGCCGCGGGCGGCCCTGCCCCGACATGGTCCTCACGGCCTTCCTGCGGACGCGGGCCGCCGACGGGGTCGGGCAGATCGCCGTCGTGGGCGACACCTCGTACGACATGCTCAGCGGGGTGCGCGCCGGGGCGGGGCTGGTGGCCGGCGTCCTGACCGGGGCGCACGACGCGGACGCCCTGCGGGCGGCCGGGGCGACCCTGGTGCTGGACTCGGTGGCCGACCTGCCGGGAGCGCTCGCATGAGCAGCGGGATCAGCAGCGGCATCCGCTTCGACTCGGTGAGCGTCGCCTACGACGGGAACGTGGTGCTGGACTCCCTCGACCTGACCGTCGGGCCCGGCGAGGTGATGGCCCTGCTCGGGCCGTCCGGCTCCGGCAAGACGACCGCGCTGCGGGCGGTCGCCGGGTTCGTACGGCCCGTCTCCGGGCGGGTGTTCCTCGGGGACCGGGACGTCACCGACCTGCCGCCCCACCGGCGCGGAATCGGGATGGTGGTGCAGCAGTACGCGCTCTTCCCGCACCTGCGGGTCGCCGACAACGTGGCCTTCGGGCTGCGGGCACGCAGGACACCCAAGGCCGAGGTCCGGGAGCGGGTCGCCGAGGCGCTGGAGATGACCGGGATGGCGGCGTACGCCCGCCGCCATCCGCGGGAGCTGTCCGGCGGCCAGCAGCAACGGGTCGCGATCGCACGGGCGTTGGCCATCCGGCCGGAGGTGCTGCTCCTCGACGAACCACTGTCCGCGCTCGACGCGCAGCTGCGGTCCGGGATGCTGGCCGAACTCGGCCGGCTGCACCGGGAGTTGCCGGACGTGTCGATCCTCTACGTCACCCATGACCAGGTCGAGGCGTTGACGCTGGCCGACCGGATCGCGGTCATGGACAGGGCGCGGCTACGGGCGTGCGGGACGCCGACAGAGCTCTACCGGGCGCCGGCCGACGAGTTCACGGCGTCCTTCGTCGGCGGGGCGAATCTGCTGCCGGTGACCGTGGGGGCCGGGGGAGTGGACTTCGCGGGGGTCGCGGTGAAGGTCGACACGGGGGGTGTTGCGGCCGGGGCTAGGGCGACGTTGTGCGTGCGGCCGCACCTGGTGGGGCTCGGCGAAGGGCCGAACAGGCTGGTCGGCACGGTGACCGATGTGCAGTGGCGGGGGGCCACGCATCGGCTGTGTGTCGAGGTGGGTGGGGAAGTGGTGATGGCCGATCTGAGGGAGTTGCGGGATCCGCCGGGGTTCGGGGATTCCGTGAGTCTGCATTTCGCGGCGGAGGATGCGGTGTTGCTGCCGGTCGGAGTCGGCCGTGGGTGAGGTTGTGGCTCGGCTGCGGGCCGGTGGGGGCTGGTCGCGCCCACGCGGCGGCAGCCGCAAATCAGATACAGCCCCGCGCCCCTTTCGGGGCGCGTTGGTCCTGCCGCCCGTTGCATTGCTCGCCCTCTTCTTCCTCTATCCGCTCGCCCTCGTCGTCCAGCAGTCCGTTCACCCCGACACCGGCGGTACTTCCCTCCAGCCGTACGCCGACGTGTTCGCCTCCGAGTCGTTTCGCAACGCTCTCTGGACCACCGTCTGGATCGCCGCCGCCTCCACCGCCGGCTGTCTGGTGCTCGGGTTTCTGCTCGCCCTCGTCATCGCCTTCGTTCCCTTTCCCGGAGCCAAGGCCGTCGCCCGGTTCATCGACGTCTATCTCTCCTTTCCGTCCTTTCTCATCACGCTCGCCCTGCTCTTCATCTACGGCACGACCGGGATCATCGGGTCGTTCCAGTTCCTGACCACGCCCTGGGGGGTGCTGCTCGCCGAGGTCACCTACTTCACGCCGTTCGTGATGCGGCCGGTGCTCGCCGCCTTCTCCCAGGTGGACGCCGCGCAGATCGAGGCGGCGTCGAGTCTGGGGGCGCGGGCTCCGCGGATCGTGCGGCAGGTGATCCTTCCCGAGGCGCTGCCCGCGCTCGCGGCCGGCGGGAGTCTGGTGCTGGTGCTCTGTCTGAACGAGTTCGGGATCGTGCTGTTCACCGGCGCCAAGGGGGTCACGACCCTGCCGATGCTCGTCTACAGCAAGGCGATCCTGGAGTCCGACTACCCGGGCGCCTGCGTGGTCGCCGTCGTCAACGTCCTGATCTCCGTGGGTCTCTACGGCCTCTACCGGGTGGTGAGCCGTCGTGCTGGTGCATAGCCGCGGGGCCAGGTGGGCGGTGTGGGCGGTGTTCGCCGTGCTGTTCCTGCCGCTCTTCGCCCTCCCTCTCCTCGTCGTCCTCGGCGCCTCCTCCGCCACCCACTGGTCCGGCGTGCTGCCCTCGGGGCCGACCGTGGCCAACTTCCGGTCCGCCACCCGCGGCGACGCCCTGCAGGCCCTCACCACCAGCCTCGTCACGGCCGTCACCGCGAGCCTGCTCGCACTGGCCGTCGGCACCTGGGCCGCGCTCGCCGCGGCCGGGCTGAAGAAGCGGTACCGGCGGATCGTCGACGCCCTGTTCGTGCTGCCGGTCGCCGTGCCGTCGGTGGTGGTCGGGCTGTCGCTGCTGGTGGCCTTCTCCAAGCCGCCGATGCTGCTCAACGGCACCCGGTGGATCGTGATCCTCGCGCACACCGTGCTGGTGACGGCCTTCGCCCACCAGTCCGTGTCGGCCGCGATCACCCGCCTCGACCCCGCCTACGAGCAGGCCGCCGCCTCCCTCGGCGCCCGGCCGGCGTATGTGCTGTGGCGGGTCCGGCTGCCCCTGCTGCTGCCCTCGCTCACCGCCGCCGCGGGGCTCTGCTTCGCCCTCTCCATGGGCGAGCTGAGCGCCACGATGATGCTCTATCCGCCCGACTGGACCCCGCTTCCGGTCCTGATCTACTCGGCCACCGACCGCGGCGCCCTGTTCGCCGGCTCCGCCCTGGCGGTGGTCCTGATGGCGGCGACCCTGATCGTCCTGTTCGCCGTCTCCCGCGTCCGCAACAGAGCCTCGTACCGCTGATCCGATTTCCCTCATCCGTGCAAGGAGTTCGCCTCGCCATGCCCAGAAACACGTTCAAGATCGCCGTAGCCGTCTCGCTCCTCGCCACCCCGCTGCTCTCCGCCTGCGGCGGCTCCTCGGCCGCCGCCGACGAGAAGGCCGTCACCGTCTACAGCGCCGACGGCCTCAAGGGCGAGAACAACGACGGCTGGTACGACAAGGTCTTCGCCGACTTCACCCGGCAGACCGGCATCAAGGTCAAGTACGTCGAGGGCGGTTCCGGTGAGGTGGTGCAGCGCGCCCTGCGGGAGAAGAGCAACCCGCAGGCCGATGTGCTGGTCACGCTCCCGCCGTTCGTCCAGCAGGCCGACAGCAAGGGGCTGCTGCAGAAGTACGAGCCCGAGGGCTCGGCGCGGGTCGGCGCCGCCGACAAGGCCGCCGACGGCACCTGGACCTCCGTCGTCAACAACTACTTCGCCTTCGTCTACGACAAGAAGGAGCTGAAGCAGGCGCCGACGACCTGGGAGGAACTGCTCGACGGCACGTACAAGAACAGGCTGCAGTACTCCACGCCCGGTGTCGCCGGCGACGGAACCGCCGTGCTGATCAAGGCGATCCACGACTTCGGCGGGGAGAAGCAGGCACTGGAGTACCTCGGCAGGCTCCAGGCCAACAACGTCGGGCCGTCCGCCTCCACCGGCAAGCTCGCCCCCAAGGTCGACAAGGGCGAACTGCTGGTCGCCAACGGCGACGTCCAGATGAACTACGCCCAGTCCAAGACCATGCCCAACCTGGGCATCTGGTTCCCGGCGGCCGAGGGCGGCAAGCCCACCACCTTCGCGCTGCCCTACGCGGCCGGCCTGCTCACCGGCGCCCCGCACACCGAGAACGGCCGGAAGCTCCTCGACTTCATGCTCGCGCAGAAGCAGCAGGAGGAGGTCAGCTCGATCGGCGGCGGCTTCAGCGCCCGTACCGACGTCAAGGCCACCGACGCCAACGCGGCCGCGCTGACGAAGCTGATGGACGGCGTCGACGTGTTCACGCCGGACTGGAACGACATCGACAAGAACCTCACGTCGTACGTGGCGGCGTGGAAGTCGGCGACCGGCAGCTGACCGGCAGGTGAGCCGGGCGTTCCCGGGTGATCCCGTGTGTGTCTAGTCTGGGGGCGTCGGTACGCCGTGGTTCCGGCGCCCCAGCTCACGCATGACCCGTACGTACGCCAGGAGACGCACCACATGGCAGAGCGCAAGCCCATCGAGTCGTGGCTCACCGACATGGACGGGGTTCTCATCCACGAGGGCGTTCCGATCCCCGGAGCGGACGCCTTCCTGAAGAAGCTGCGGGAGTCCGGGCGGCCCTTCCTGGTGCTCACGAACAACTCCATCTACACCGCCCGTGACCTGCACGCACGGCTGCGCCGGATGGGTCTTGACGTGCCGGTGGACAACATCTGGACCTCGGCGCTGGCCACCGCCCAGTTCCTGGACGACCAGCGGCCCGGCGGCAGCGCCTACGTCATCGGCGAGGCCGGCCTGACCACCGCGCTGCACGACATCGGGTACATCCTCACCGACCACGAGCCCGACTTCGTCATTCTCGGCGAGACCCGCACCTACTCGTTCGAGGCGCTGACCAAGGCCGTGCGGCTGATCAACGACGGCGCCCGGTTCATCGCCACCAACCCCGACAACGTCGGCCCGTCCGTGGAGGGCGACCTGCCCGCCACCGGCTCGGTCGCCGCGCTGATCACCGCCGCGACCGGCAAGCAGCCGTACTTCGTCGGCAAGCCCAACCCGCTGATGATGCGGGCGGGCCTGAACGCCATCGGCGCCCACTCGGAGACCTCGGCGATGATCGGCGACCGCATGGACACCGACGTCCTCGCGGGCCTGGAGGCCGGGATGCGCACCTTCCTGGTGCTGTCCGGCGTCACCCAGCCGGCCGACGTCGACCGCCACCCCTTCCGGCCCTCCGAGGTCGTGGACTCGATCGCGGACCTCGTCGAGCGGATCTGAACCGCCGCCGAACGGCCTCCGACCGGCGAGGACCGGCGGGCAGCACCAAACCTGTCGCCACCCGTACGGAGCAAGAAAGCGCCCCCCGAGGATGCGGGGGCGCCCGGTGCGGGGGAGCCTCCAGATATCTGGAGGTTCACGATGGGCTCACTTCGCCTCACTCTCTGTACCGGACTCCTGGTCTGCGCCGCCGGTCTCTCCGGCCTCTCCCCGGCGGCCGCCCGTGCGGCGGACGGCCAGGGCGTCACCGTGACCCCGGCTTCCCCGTCCGCCGGGTCCGTCGTGGCGCTGCGGGTGAGCGGCTGCTCGGGTACGACCGGCACCGCCGTCTCGACGGCCTTCGTCTCGGACGCCCGCCTCGGCGGCACCGGCGGCGACCTGACCGGCCAGGCCCAGGTCCGCTCCACGATCGGCGCCGGCACCTACGACGTGCGGGTCAGCTGCGCCGGCACCGCCGTCACCGGCAGCGTCGCCGTCGTGGCGCAGTCGTCGTCCGGGCCGGACGTGCCCGGCTTGCTGCCCGCCTCGCCGGTCGCGCCCGTGCACGCGGGCGGCGGGGGCACCGCTCCGCTCGCCTCGGTGGAGTCCCGCTCGGCCGGTCCCGACACCGCACAGGCGGTGACCGGCCTGCTCCTCGCCGCTTTCGCCGCGGCCGCCGTCGGACTGCTGAGGGTCCGTCGCGGCCGCGGTTCGCGCTGAGGACGGGACCGCATGTCCGACGACACCGAACGATTCCCCGGCACCGGACGGCTGCTGACCGGGGTGGCCTGGGCGATCCTGCTGCTCGGGCTGTGGCTGTGGGGCCGCGGGGTGACCGAGGTGCCCGACGGGATGACGGGTCCGACCACGGGTGACGTGGCCGCCGTCGGCCGCCCCCCGTCCGACCCCGAACTCCCGCCCGCCGCCAAGCCGTTGACCTCGGCCGTGCCCGAGCGCGTCGACATACCGGAACTGGGCGTGCAGGCCCCCGTGGTCGCCCGCGGTCTCGACCGGGACGGCGGGGTCGACCCGCCGCCCTTCGACCAGCCCGGCGTGGTCGGCTGGTACGGCTCCGGGACCGACCCCGGCGCGGCCGGCACCGCGGTCCTGGTCGGGCACGTCGACACCGAGACCCGGCCGGCCGTCTTCTACAAGATCAGCGCGATGCGCCCCGGCGAGACGATCCGCGTGGTCCGCGCCGACAACACGGTCGCCGAGTTCACCGTCGACGACGTCCGGGTCCTGCCCCGCGACCACTTCGACGCCCAACAGGCCTACGGCACGCGGGAGTCCGGCCGTGCCGAGCTCCGCCTGATCACCTGCGGCGGCACCTTCGACCGGACCACCCACAGCTACACGGCGAACGTGATCGTCTCGGCGTACCTCACCGGCACCGCCGTATAGGGCCGGAACACCGCGGTCACCTGTCGCCCGGTCGACGGCCTGCTCCCCTGAGACCGCCGACCGGGCCGGTCCTCGACCGCGCGCTCGGGCCGCGGGAGTAACCCGGCGTCAGGCGCGGGAGGCTGGGAAGGCGGCCGGGGCGCGGGCCGCCCGCAAGCGACTCTAGAGGGCAACAGGCGCCCGGGCCTAGGTTCGTGCCCGCCAAGCCTCCCCCCACTCGTCGACTCGCCCGTAAACCCGCCCGTCAATCCGGGCTGTAACAGCTCACCGACAAGGGTTGGGCGATCTCGTGGCGAGTGCGGCTGGTATGTCACGATTGGGCTCTGGCCAAGTGCACCCAGGGGGGAATTGGATGTACGACAGCAGGGGAGCCCGCTCGGCGGCCCGGGCCGGGGCACTGGGAGCGGCGCTGCTGCTCGCCGGCTGCTCCTCGGGCGGCGGCGGAGGCGGGGACAAGCCGGCCGCGAGTCCACAGGCGGCGATCACCCAACAGCCCAAGGAGGCCGACCCGTTCTGGGTGAACCCGGACTCCAACGCGGCCCGCCAGGTGAAGGCCTACGCGAAGGCCGGCAAGGACGGCGACGCCGAGCAGATCCGCAAGATAGCGGCACAGCCGACGGGCGAGTGGATCGGCCCGGAGAACCCGGAGCAGGAGGCGCGCGGCTTCACCGAGGCCGCCCAGAAGTCCGACCGCACGGCCCTCCTGGTCCTCTACAACATCCCGCACCGCGACTGCGGCCAGTACAGCCAGGGCGGCGCGGCCGACGGCGACGCGTACCGGGCGTGGATCGACGGCGTCGCGAACGGCATCCAGGACCGCCCGGCCACCATCGTCCTGGAACCGGACGCGGTACTGCACCTGGTGGACGGCTGCACCCCGGCCCGGTTCGCAGAGGAGCGCTACGACCTGTTACGCGGCGCGATCACGAAACTCAAGTCCCTGAAGAACACCAAGGTCTACCTGGACGCGGGCAACGCCGGCTGGGGCCACCCCGACCAGATCTACCAGCCCCTCCAGGAGGCGGGCGTCACCCAGGCCGACGGCTTCGCGGTCAACGTCTCCAACTTCTACTCCACCCAGGACTCCATCACCTACGGCAAGCAGCTGTCGGAGAAGGTCGGCAACAAACACTTCGTCATCGACACCAGCAGAAACGGCAACGGCCCGTACGCGGGCGGCAACCCGGACGAACGCTGGTGCAACCCCCCGGGCCGGGCCCTGGGAGAAACCCCGACGACGAAGACGGCCGACCCCTTGGTGGATGCCTACCTGTGGGTCAAGCGCCCGGGAGAATCGGACGGCACCTGCAAGGGCGGCCCGCAGGCGGGGAATTGGTGGCCGACCTACGCCTTGAAACTCGCCCAAGGGTCGGATACCTAGGGGCGCGGGGCGGAGTCAATTTGCGGCTCCGCCGCGCGAGCGCGACCAGCCACCACGCTCCCGCAGCCAAAGGCTTACATGCGGGAGCGCGGCGGCAGCGCGGAGCGCTACGGCACCTTCACCCACTGCGCCACGCTCGGCGTCCCCTGATCGTCATCCACAAAAATCATGTACCACCCCGACGGCACCAGATTCCGATTCCCCGGCACAGTCACCGTCACCCGATTCCCCGACGTCTTGAAGTCCAGCGCAATGCTCCGCTGATCCACATCCGTCACATGGGTGGTGGCACTCGGCCGGATCAGCCGCACCTTCTTGATGGCCGAAGCGTGCTGTGACGTGAACGTCCCCGACCCGCCCCGGGCGATGGTCTGCGGCCCCCCGCTCAGCGACGGCCGTGAGTCCCGGTACAGATACGGCGGCGTGTAGATCTCGATGCGCTGCTCGAAGACCCCCGGCTTGGTGTTCGCCTTGTCCGCGAACAGCGGGTTGGAGCCGAAGAACATCACGCGCCCGTCCGGCAGCAGGATCGACCCGGAGTGGTAGTTCCGCCCGACCAGCGGATCGGCCACCCTCCGGAAGGAGTTGGTGGCGGTGTCGTAGATCCGCGCCTGCCTGATGTCGGAGTCGCCGCGCCCCCGGTAGTCCTCGGACCCGCCCGACACCAGGACGGAGTCGTCCGGCAGAACGGAGATCTGCGGATACCGTGTCCCCTTCTCCAGCGAGGGTCCGTCCGTGAACTTCGGGTCGGGGTCCTTCAGGTCGATCAGCCGCGTCTTGTTCGTGGACAGCGCGGACTCGCCGACCCCGCCGCCCCCGACCACCATGTACTTCTCGGCCTGCGCCGGCGGCAGCAGCACGGTCCCGGACGTCTCCAGCATGTTCGGGTCGCTGAGCCCGGACAGCTTGGTGAACTGATTGGTGTCGACGTCCCAGATCCCCGGGTCGCGCCCCACGTCGTCCGGGCCGTACCCGGCGTTGGAGCCCGAGTAGAAGAGCTTGCCGTTCTGGAGCAGGAACAACGCCGGATAGGTGGGGAATTGCCGCTTGTACTTCGTGTACGTCCAGGTCTTCGTCTTCGGGTCGAAGACCTCGTTCTTGCCGGGTACCAGCTGCCCGATGTCGTCGAGTCCCGAGACGCTGAGCACCTTCCCGTCCGACAGGGTGGTGAGCGTCGGATACCAGCGTGCCTCGTTCATCGGGTCGACCTTGATGTACTTCTCGGCGACCGGGTCGAACTCGTAGGCGTTCTTGATGCCCTCGAAGTCCCGCTTGTCCATGCCGAGTTTGTTGGCGATGCCGTAGGTGTTGCGGGCGTCGGCGCCGGTCAGTCCCGCGATGCTGTAGTTGTCCTGGGTGCCGGTCTCGTACTGGGTGCCCTGCTTGGGTGCCTCCACGACGACCCGCGCGTAACCGGGGTTGTTCCGCAGGAACCTGCCGGTCTTCTTGTCGAAGACCTTCGTCGCGCGGGGGATCAGCGCCGAGTCGTCGGAGACGAACGTCTTGCCGTTCTGCTTGCCGGTGAACCGGGTGCCCTTGGGCAGGGTCATCGGTTTGTCCGGGTTCTCGTTGTAGAGGATCATGACGCCGCCGGCCTTCTTGACGTCGCCCTTGAGCTTCTCGTACTGCTTGGTGCCGCCCGCGATCAGGATGTTGCCGTTGGCGAGCTGGGTGTGCCCGGTGCAGAACAGGTCGGCCGGGGTGGGCACCTTCTTGATCGTGCCCTTGACCGGGTCCCAGATCCGGCTGTCGTAGATCTTGGCGTCGAAGTTGTCCTGGTTGTTGCCCGAGCCCGCGACCAGCAGCACCTTCCCGGTGTGCAGGAGCACCGCGTGGATGGTGTCCTGGCGGTACTCCTTCGGGAACTCGATGATGTCCCAGTGGCCGTTCTCGGCCTTGTACTCCGGTCTGTTGATCTTGTACTGGTGGTAGCGCTCCGTCCCGAAGCGGTACAGCCACGGCCCGTTCATCCCGGCCAGGGCGAGCACGACCACCGTACTGATCGCGAGACGACGAGCCCGGCGGCGGCCGGCACTGTCGTTCATTCCTTACGTCCCCCCAGTCCGCTGCTGCCGCCCAGTCCGCTGCTGCCGCCCAGTCCGCCGAGCGCGATCCGCATGGTCTGTTCTGCGGGGGTGCCGGTGGGCGGCGTCCAGGTCGGCCGCTGCTGGGGCGCGTGTGCCGCGGGTGCGTATCCCGCCGGTACCGCGTCCTCGGGCTCGGCCACCGCCATGGGCGCCCTGCGTTCCTTGCGCAGCGTGTACTGCCAGGCGAAGATCGGCGCGGCCGTGATCAGCAGCGCCAGCGTGGCCCAGGTGAGCATCGCGGGCTGCGAGTGGCCCTTGACGAAGCCGGCGGCCAGCGAGCCGCCGAAGACCAGGATGAAGAACCAGTGGATCCGGAACGTCCCGAAGAGGGTGTCCGGGCTGGCCGACTCGCCCTTGGGCGTGACCACGAACCTGCTCTTGCGGCGCAGCACCGCGTCCATGAGGGAGCGGGCGTAGATCGGCGCGGACAGGGCCGACATCACCATGCCGGCGACCCCGCCGGAGCCCTCCGGTTCGTGCGGGGAGACGTTGTGGCGGCGGTTCCAGATGTAGAGGCCGATCTGGAGCGCGGAGGCGTTGCCGTAGAGCATCAGCCACACGGTCGGGTCGATGTTCACACCCGAGGCGCCCAGGCCCAGGAACAGTGCGCAGCTCAGCGCCGCCAGGATCCAGTTGACGGCCGACATCGGGTAGAAGATGATCATCATCGTGTAGTTGAAGAGCTTGCCGGGACCCAGGCTGAACAGGCCCTTCCAGTACTGCTTGAGGATCGTCTCGTACGTGCCCCGGGACCAGCGGAGCTGCTGGGTGAAGAAGTCGGTCCAGGCGTTCGGGCCCTCGCCGACCGCGAGCACGTCCGGGGTGTAGACCGAGCGCCACTTGCGGCCGGTCGCCGGGTTCCTGGTGCGGTGCATCTCGAAGCCCGTCGCCATGTCCTCGGTGATCGAGTCGTACAGGCCGCCGATCTGCTTGATCGCCCTGATCCGTACGGCGTTGGAGGTGCCGACGAACATGGGGGCGCCGTAGCGGTTGCCGGCGCGCTGGATCAGGGCGTGGAAGAGGAACTGCTGGGACTCGGCGGCCTTGGTGACGAACGTGTCGTAGTTGCCGTACACCTGCGGGCCGATGACGAAGCCGACGTCCGGGTCGCGGAAGTACCCCAGCATCCGCTCCAGGTAGTTGGGCAGCGGTACGTGGTCGGTGTCGACGGAGGCGAAGATGTCGTACTCGTCGCCGTGCGCCTCCAGCCAGGCGTTGTAGTTGCCGTGCTTGGTCTTCGCGCGGTGCGGGCCCTTGGGCTGGTTCCACCGCTCGACGCCCTTGCGGGTGAAGTGGTGCACGCCCAGGCGCGCGCAGACCTCCTTCACCTCCGGGTCGTCGCCCTCGTCGAGCAGCCAGACGTGCAGCAGTCCGCGATGGCGCAGCCGGACCGCCGCCTCCAGGGTCCGGGTGACCATGTCCAGCGGTTCCTTGCCGGGCACGAACGTGGTGATGAAGGCGACCCGGGTGCCCGTCTCCGGGATCACCGGGACCGGGTCGCGGGCGACCAGGGTCGCGTGCGCGTTGGACAGCACGTTCATGCAGCGGAAGAACTCGATCAGGCCGATCGACACCAGCATCACGATGTCGAGGGCCGGCAGGAAGTCGTACGCCGGGTAGTCCCGCTGGGTCCAGTGCTCGGGCTGCATCAGCCAGGTCAGCAGCACCAGTGAGAGCAGCGGGGCCGCGCCCAGCATCAGCGCGGCACGGACGCGGTGCGGTTCCTGGGAGAGCAGCGAGCGGTACCGGACCTTGTACGGCCTGCTCGGGTCGGGCTGGGTGAGGGGGCCCGCGAGCCGGCTGTAGTGCTCGTAGTCGTATCTGGGCAGTGTCTTCTTGATGCGGCCCAGGGCGCCGGCGGTGGTGCGGTGCGCGGGCACCCGGAGCTGTGCGGTCTGTGACGGATCGTATTCCTGTTCCTGCCGGGCGCCCATCGGCGTCGACGTCATGAGTCATCCCCCCACACGCATGTAAGCGCATGTCATCGGTCCCACCGCCCGCTCGGATCCCCCTCGACCCTGCCGGGCGCGTCAATGACGGGGCACAGTCGTCCCACAGAATATGGACACGGACCGTGACCGTCCGGTTGCATGATGCCCCCCTCGGCACCGATTCATGACCGGGGCCCCTCACCCCGCAGATCTGGCAACCGGCTATCTACCCCCCAAGTGCCGCGAAACACCGGCACTTTGGACATCCAGGGTTCTACGGTGCTCATCATGATCGCAAGAGCGAAACACGGTGTTTACCGCGCATACGCGTTCATTGTGGAGCATGTGGGGATGGTGTGGATGCGGGACCGCCGGTGCTTCTTCCGGGGGCGGTGTGAGGCCGGTGAAGGGGTCCTGGTCCTGATCCGGCGCGGCATCGGCCGGGAACACGCGAAGGCCCCGGCCGCACGAGGTGCGGCCGGGGCCTTCGGTCATGTGCGCCGCCAGGGACTCGAACCCCGGACCCGCTGATTAAGAGTCAGCTGCTCTAACCAACTGAGCTAGCGGCGCGTGCTGACATCGAGAACTCTACCCGACAGGGGAGCGTGCTCCCGACCATCGGCCACCAGGGCGACCCTCGTCCGCCCCCTGCTGTACATCATTCGGACCGTCAGCATGCGCACCGGGAAGACAGTTGGGAAAGTGGTTAATGTGCACAGTCCCGGACATATCAGCCCGAAGTGTGAGGGGAATCGCATGCCGGCCCCGGTATTCGAGGAATTCGACCCCGCGAACAACTGCGAATGCCCCGGATGCGTCCACTGGCGGCGGGTGGGCGGGTCCCCGCTGCCCGGCCGCTTCGGCGGGCACCCGGCCGCCCGGGGCGTCCTGGTCGTGGCCGCCGCCGCGTCCGCCGCCCTCGCCGCGAGCGCCCCGACGGCCGCCGCCCACAGCACCCCGCCCGCCCCGCACCGGTCCGCCGCCCCCGTGGATCCGGTGCCCGAGACCCCGCAGGGCACCAAGTCCCCCCTGCACGGGCCGGGCGGCAAGCCCGCCCGCGGCCCGGTCACCACACCCCCCATCACCCGTACGCAGATCATCAACCGGGCCAAGACCTGGATCGCCGCCCAGGTGCCGTACAGCATGTCCCTCTACTGGACGGACGGGTACCGGCAGGACTGCTCGGGCTATGTCTCCATGGCCTGGGGGCTCACCGGGAACGAGTGGACCGGGAGCCTCGACCAGTTCGGCACGAAGATCACCAAGGAGGAGCTGGAGCCCGGCGACATCCTGCTCTTCCACAACCCGGACAACCCCGAGAAGGGCTCTCACGTCGTGATCTTCGGCGGCTGGACGGACTACACCCACACCTCCTACACGGTGTACGAGCAGACACCCCCGAAGGCCCGCAGCCAGCCCACGCCCTACGCCTACTGGACCAACTCCGCCAAGTACGTCCCCTACCGCTACAACGGCCTGATCGCGGACCCGGGCACGGCGGGCGCCCAGGCCGGGAAGACGTCGGTGCCGTTCCCGGGGGCGGCCTACTTCGGGCCCGGCGCCGACAACAAGTACGTCACCCTCCTCGGGCAGCTGCTGGTCGCCCGGGGCGCGGGTGCCCACTACACCAAGGGTCCGGGGCCGGTCTGGGGCCCGGCGGACCAGCGGGCCGTCCAGGCCTTCCAGAAGGCCCAGGGCTGGACCGGCGCCGCCGCCGACGGCCTGCCGGGGCCGCACACCTGGGAACTCCTCGCCACCGGCAAGGGCAAGAACATCAAGCCCGCAGCGGCCTCGTCCGCCCCCGCCTCGCACGGGGTCCCGGGCTATCCCGGCAAGAACTGGTTCCGCCCGGGTGCCGTCAACGACCACGTCACCCGGCTCGGCAGGCAGCTGGTCAAGAAGGGCTACGGCCGTTTCTACGCCCAAGGCCCCGGTCCCGCCTGGGGCGAGGCGGACCGCAGGGCCGTCGAGGCGTTCCAGCGCGCCCAGGGCTGGCGCGGCGGCGCGGCCGACGGCTACCCGGGTCCGGAGACCTGGCGCCGCCTGTTCCTGTAACGACCCCGACGATCACCTGAAGCATCTGGCGCGGAGGCTGGAGGCAGGCATGAGTACGACGACCGCACACACCCCTGATTCGGACGGGCCCCCGGACGGCGGAACGCCGGCCCGTCCGGTTCCCCGGCTGATCCAGAACGAGATCACCACCGAGATCCCCGTCCATCTGCTGTTCCGCGACGACCCCGACCCGGTGTCGGTGCCGCTGCGGCCCGCCGTGGTCGCCCGCCGCCAGGGCACCGGCGAGCAGCCCCGGCTGCGCCGCCCGGCCATGCACAAGCCCCGGCCGGTCGCCGCCGTCGACCCCGAACTGACGGAGTGCCCGGCCCGGGTGCTGCCCGGCGCGGCCGGGGTGGCCGCGGGGCTCGGCGGAGTGGCCGGGGGCTTCGCCACCTCCTGGTGGGCGGGGGTGCTGCCGCCGCTCGCGGCGCACGCGCTGCACCTGCCGGCGTACGGGAGCGCGGGGCTCGGCCCGGCGCAGTGGGCCGCGTACGCCGGAGCCGGCGCGCTCGGCCTGTTCGGCTTCGCGGGGCTCGCGCGCGGGGTGACCGGCCGGGCCTGGGTGCTCGGCCTGTTCGGCCGGTACCGGGGGACGGTGCGGCGCACCGGGCTGCTCTGGGTCAACCCGCTGCTGCTGCGCCGCCGGGTCGACGTCCGGCTGCGGCACTGGCGCAGCGAGGAGATGCCGGCGGCGGACGGCAACGGGGTCGCGCTCCGGGTCGTCGTCCTGGTGGTGTGGCGGGTGCGGGACACCGCGCGGGCGGCGCTCGGCGTCGAGGACCACGAGAGGTATCTGCGCGAGTGCGTGGAGGCCGCGCTGGCCCGGGTGCCGGTGGAGCCGCCGGGTACCGCCCGGGGTTCGGTGGAGATGGCCACGGACGCGCTGACCCGGCTGGTCACGGCGGACGCGGCGGGCATCGGCCTGGAGGTGTTCTCCGTGCAGCCGGTCCGGGTGGAGTACGCCCCGGAGGTCGCCGGGGCCATGCACCGCCGCCGGATCGCCGCGCTCGACGCGCAGCAGCGGGCCACCGTGCTCACCTCCGTCGTGGACTCGGTCGAGGACACGGTGACCCGGCTGACCATGCGCGGACTCGTCGAACTCGACGACTACGAGCGCAAGGTGCTGGTGCGGGACCTGACGGTGGCGTTCTGTTCGGGGCGCACCGGGTCCGCGCCGTGATTGGTATGGACATGTCTTTGATATAGACACAGTCAATTCGCGGCAATAATCTGGGACTTGGTCTAGACCTGCACGGCTCACCGAACTTCCCCCACGTTCTCCAGGAGCGGCAGCATGCGTAAACGGACCAAGGTGTCGGCCGTCGTGCTCGGTGTGGCGACCGCCGGAGCCTTCGCACTCTCCACCGGCGGCGCCAGCGGGCACGGCTACACCGACCTCCCCATCAGCCGGCAGAAGCTCTGCGCCAACGGCACGGTGACGAACTGCGGCGACATCCAGTACGAGCCGCAGAGCGTCGAGGGCCCGAAGGGCTTCCCGGCGGCCGGTCCCGCCGACGGCCAGATCTGCAACGGCGGGCTGAGCAGGTTCGCCCAGCTCAGCTCGCCCACCACGCCGTCGGGCGGCGCCTGGCCGACGACCAAGGTGACGGGCGGCCAGACGTACACGTTCCGCTGGCAGTTCACGGCGATGCACGCCACGACCGACTTCAAGTACTACGCCACCAAGCAGGGCTGGAACCAGAACCACGCCCTCGCCCGTTCGGACCTCAACACCACCCCGTTCCTCACCGTCCCCTACAACGGCCAGCGCCCGCCGGCCACCCTCAGCCACAGCGGCACCCTGCCGACGGGGCTGAGCGGTCACCACGTGATCGTGGCGGTCTGGACGATCGCCGACACGGGCAACGCGTTCTATGCCTGCTCGGACGTCACGTTCTGACCGGTGTCGTTCGACGACTGGGTAACACCGGGCTGATCTGAGCTTCGCTTGAGGACCCGCCGCGGGCCGCGGGGGTACGTTCCCGCCACACCGGTCAGTTCGACCGGTGTTCGGAAACGGGGGACCCCATGGGCCTGATGGAAGTGTTCTTCTATGTCCTTCCCGGCATCTTCGTCGTCGTCGGTGTCCTCGGGTTGGTCAGGACGCTGAGGCGGTCGAGCGAGATCAGCCGGGCGTGGCGTCACGGGCGTACCGCCGAGGCACGCTGTCTGAGGTCGTACACGACGACCAGCGGCGGCGGCGGGGACACGGCCGTGACGACCACGCTGCATCATGTGTTCGAGTTCACGACGGCCGAGGGGCGCACCGTCCGCATCGACGAGCGGAACGGGCGGTCCACGGTCGTCGAGGGTGACTTCGTGACGGTGTACTACCTGCCGGAGAACCCGGAGGGCGGCACGGCACAGCCGCCCGCGCAGGGGAAGCTGGCCGTGGGGACCGGGTGCACGGTGGCGTTCTTCGCGGTGTTCATCGGGTTCGCGCTGGCCTTCATGGGGGTGGCGCACTTCATTTTTTCGGCGGCGGACAGTTTCGGGCCGTGAGTGCCGGTGAGGCCGTGGGCCTCTGCGGGCCGGTGGGGGCTGGTCGCGCCCGCGCGGCGGCAGCCGCACATTGATACAGCCCCGCGCCCCTTGGGGGTTGCGCCTCCGGCGCTGCGAGGTGCTGTGTGTCGCGCCCGCGCGGCGGCAGCCGCACATCGATACAGCCCCGCGCCCCTTACGGGGCGCTGCACATCTGACGGTGTGTCAATTACCCTGCTTCTCCATGGAGTCCAATGGGCGCACCGTTGCTGAAGCCGTCGCCGCCCGATGGGGTGATCACCGGCCGGGGTTGTGGTTCGAGGAGCGGGTGCTGACGCATCACGAGGTGGCCGGTGGGGCTGCGGCCAGGGCGGCGCTGTTTGCCGACCTGCTGCCTGCCGGCGCCGTGCCCCACATAGGCGTCCTTCTCGACAACACCCCCGAGTTCCCGCTCTGGCTGGGGGCCGCGGCGCTTGCCGGGGCCGCCGTGGCCGGGGTCAATCCGACCCGTCGGGGGGCCGAGCTGGCGCGGGACATCCTGCACACCGAGTGCCCGGTTCTCGTCACCGAGCGGGCCCGTCTTCCGCTGCTCGCCGGGCTCGACCTGCCCGGCGTCCGCGTCCTCGTCACCGACGAACCGGAGTACGCCTCCCTCCTCTCCCCCTACCTCGGCGCCTTCCCGGACGCCTCCCGGGCCACCCCCGCCGACCGGATCCTGCTCTACTTCACGTCCGGCTCCACCGGTGCTCCGAAGGCCGCGCTCTGCTCCCAGGGCAGGCTGGCCGCGGCCGGGCGTTCGCTCGCCGGGCAGTTCCACGTCGGCCCGGACGACGTGCACTACATCTGCATGCCGATGTTCCACGGCAACGCCGTGATCGCCGACTGGGCGCCCGCGCTGGTGGCGGGCGCCGGGGTGGCGTTACGGCGGCGGTTCTCGGCGTCCGGGTTCCTGGGCGACGTACGGCGCTACCGGGCGACCTACTTCACCTATGTCGGCCGGGCCGTGCAGTACGTCCTCGCCACCGAACCGCGCCCCGACGACCGGGACAACCCGCTGCGGCTCGGGTTCGGGACGGAGGCCGGGGCCGTGGACGCGGCGGCCTTCGAGGAGCGGTTCGGGGTGCGGCTGGTGGAGGGGTACGGGTCCTCGGAGGGCGGGGCGGCGATCCAGTGGTCGCCGGGGACGCCGGCCGGGGCGGTGGGGCGGGCGGCGCCGGGGCTCGTCGTGCTCGACCGGGAGTCGGGGCAGGAGTGCCCGCCCGCCGTCTTCGACTCCGGCGGGCGGCTGCTGAACGGGGAGCAGGCGATAGGGGAGCTGGTGAACCGGGCGCCGAATCCGTTCGAGGGGTACTGGCGGAACCCGGCCGCGGAGGCGGAGCGGCGGCGGGGCGGGTGGTATTGGACCGGGGATCTCTTCTACCGGGACGGGGAGGGATACCTGTACTTCGCGGGGCGCACCGACGACCGGATCCGGGTCGACGGGGAGAACCTGGCCGCCGCGATGATCGAGAACATCCTGGCCCGGTACGAGGGCGCGGAGGCCGTCGCCGTGTACGGGGTGCCGGATCCGGTGACCGGGGACCAGGTGATGGCGACGATCGCAGGGCGGTTCGAGCCGCTGGACTTCGCCGAGTTCCTGCTGGCCCAGCCGGATCTGGGGACGAAGATGGCGCCCCGGTTCGTGCGGGTGGTGGAGCGGATGCCGGTGACGGCGACCAACAAGATCCAGCGGGCCGCGCTGCGCAGGGAGGGCGTGCGGTGTGCCGACCCGGTGTGGTGGCGGCCGCCGGGGGAGCAGGCGTACCGGAGGCTGACGCCGGAGGACGCCGGGACGTGGCGTCCGTCCGGCGACCGTATGCCCGAAGGCCCGTACATGCGTGCACACTTGGGCAATTGACCCCGTGTTAGCGTGCGCCGAAGTCGACCTGGACGGCTACCCGAGAGGATCATCGACATGGCACATCACGTCTCCGGCCTGGGCATCAGTCCCACGAGCATGGACCCCAGGAGCCACATCACCGACATCTTTGTCTTTCAGAGTCCCGGTGACGCGGACAGGACGATCCTGGTGATGTGCATCAATCCGCACTCGCCGATCACCGCCGACGCCGTCGACTCCGAGTCGGTCTACGAGTTCGGTGTGGACAACGACGGCGACGCGGTGAACGACGTCGCCTTCCGGGTGCGCTTCTCGCCGGTGGCGGGGGACTCGCAGAGCGCCAGTGTGCAACTGGCGACCGGCCGGGGCCCCGCGGCCGACGTCGAGGCGGGCGAGACGATCATCGCGGATGCCCCGGTCACCTTCGGCGCGAAGCCGGAGATCACCGCGGTCGGCGACTTCAGGTTCTTCGCCGGGCTCCGCAGTGACCCGTTCTTCGCCGACCCGATAGGGGCCGGGAACAACTTCCAGTGGACCGGTCAGGACTTCTTCGCCGACAAGAACGTGTTCGGCATCGTGCTGGAGGTCCCGAACAGCGTCCTCGGCCCGGATCCGCAGGTCGGCGTCTGGGCCCGGGTCCTGGTTCCGCACGACGGCCGCCTGGTCCAGGGCGACCGGGCGGGACGGCCCGGGATCGACAACAACTTCAACCACAGTGACGACGACAAGCGCGTATGGAACCAGCAGGAGCCGGTCAAGGACCGCGAGCTCTTCCTCGACAAGTTCGCGCACATCTTCGAGCACGGGGGCTACCCCAAGGACGAGGCGGTCACTCTCGCGGAGGGCCTGCTCCCCGACCTCGTGACGTATGACTACTTGAGCGCCGCGGGGTCCCCGAACGGCCGCAATCTCACCGACGACGTCATCAACGAGGGGATCGCCCTGCTGACCAAGGGCGCCGCGCCCCACGACGGGCTGCGGCCCCATGACGACCTCAGCTCCGAGTTCCCCTTCCTGGGGGACCCGCACTAGGGCATAAAAAATGACCTGGGGTGATAAAAACCCCAGGTCATCACAGGTGCGCCGCCAGGGACTCGAACCCCGGACCCGCTGATTAAGAGTCAGCTGCTCTAACCAACTGAGCTAGCGGCGCATGACTCACGCCGACCGTTCGAATCGTCTTTCGACTGCCTCGCGCGGCTGGCGACGAAGAAAATACTACCCGGTCCGACGGGGTGCTTCCGACCGGGCCTAGATGGCTAGGGACAGCAGCACCGGAGCCGCGCTGCGGTTCAGGGCGTCGGCGGCCTGGCGGAGCCGGTGTGCGTGCTCGACCGGCAGGGACAGGGCCAGGCAGCCCACGGCCGAGCCGGCGGTGATCGGCACCGCCGCGCACACCGTGCCGATCGCGTACTCCTGGAGGTCCAGGACGGGGACCGTCGGCGGCTGTGCCGCCAGCCGGGAGAGCAGCAGCTTGTCGCTGGTGATGGTGCGCGAGGTGAGGCGGGCCATCTTGTGCCGGGAGAGGTGGTCGCGGCGGGCGTTGTGGTCGAGCTGGGTGAGCAGGCTCTTGCCGATCGCGGTGGCGTGCGCGGAGGAGCGGAAGTCCACCCACTCGTTGACCGCGGGGGTGGCCGGCCCGGCCGCGTACTGGCCGATCCGCACCTCGCCGTCGACGTACCGGCTGAGATAGACGGCGGCGCCGACCGAGTCGCGCAGCCGGTCGAGGGTCTGCTGGAGCTGCTCGCCGAGGGCCTGCTCCCGCTCCTGCGCGGAGCCGAGCCGGCGCAGGGTCTCGCCGGTCACGTACGCGCCGTCGGTGACCTGCTCGACGTAGCCCTCGCGGCGCAGCATGCGCAGCAGTGCGGTCAGCCGGTCGGGGTCCAGGCCGGTGCGGCGGGCCAGTTCGGTGTCGGTGACGCCACTGGGGTGCCCCGCCACCGTCTCCAGGACCCGCAGGGCTTCCTGGGCGGAGTGGTACGGGGCGGTCGGCTCGTGCATCAGCGCCACGGTGGTCCCCCTGCGCTCGCTCGGCGGTACTGCTTCGGCAGCACTGCTTGGGCCGCGATCCGGACAGCGGATCCTCTCCACAGTAACGGGCAAGCGCCGGAAACGGAGGGGGTGTTGGCGAGATTCCGGCCCTCCGAACTGCGGCTAAGACCCTCTGGCATATGTCAGCGGAATGACCCGTGCGCCGGACCTCGGATGATCGAGCATTCACTTCCTGTAATCATGCCGCTGCGCGGGGAAACTTTTACGGTGTCGGCGGTGGAATTATCTACAGCACCGCGCCGAGGAACTCCCGGGTCCGCTCGTGCTCGGGCTCGCCGAAGATCCGCTCCGGCGGGCCCGCCTCGATGACCCGGCCCGCGTCGAACATCAGGACCTGGTCGGAGATGTCCCGGGCGAAGTTCATCTCGTGGGTCACACAGAGCATCGTGATGTCGGTGGTGCGCGCGATGTCCCTGAGCAGGTCGAGGACGCCTGCGACCAGCTCCGGGTCGAGCGCCGAGGTCACCTCGTCGAGGAGCAGCACCTTCGGCCGCATGGCCAGCGCCCGTGCGATCGCGACGCGCTGCTGCTGCCCGCCGGAGAGCCGGGTCGGCCGGGCGTCGGCCTTGTCGGCGAGGCCCACCAGGTCGAGCAGCTCCCGGGCCCGCGCCTGCGCCTCCTCCTTCGGCAGGCCGAGCACGGTCACCGGGGCCTCGGTGATGTTGCGCAGCACGCTCATGTTGGGGAACAGGTTGAACTGCTGGAACACCATCCCGATCTGCTTGCGGACCTCCCGCAGCTCCTTCTCGGGCGCCGGGAAGAGCCGCTGCCCGTCGACCGTGATGGTGCCCGCGTCCGGCTTGGTCAGGGTCATCAGCAGCCGCAGGATCGTGGTCTTGCCGGAGCCGGAGGGCCCGATCAGGGTGACGTGCCGGCCCGTCTGCACGGTGAGGCCGAGGCCGTCGAGGACGGTGTTGTCCCCGAACCGCTTGGTCACCCCCTCGATACGGATCAGCTCGTCGGACGTCGTACCGGCGGTACCCGGCTGCTTGCTGGTCTCAACGGACAAGGCGACGCTCCAGGGTGCGCAGGAGAAGGGAGGCGAGGTAGGAGACGACGATGAAGGCCACGCCGATCACCGTCACCGGCTCGGTGAACTGGAAGTGCTGCTGGGAGAAGAGCCGGGCCTGGCCGAGCATCTCCAGCACGGTGATCGACATCAGGACCGGTGTGTCCTTGAGCATCGAGATCACGTAGTTGCCGAGCGGCGGCACGACCCGGCGCACCGCCTGCGGCAGGACGACCGCGAACCAGGTCCGCCGCGCGGGCAGGCTGAGCGCCGTGGCCGCCTCCCACTGCCCGGCCGGCACCGCCTCGATGCCGGCCCGGTAGACCTGCATGGTGTACGTCGAGTAGTGCAGGCCGATGGCGAAGACCCCGGTGGTCAGCGCGGAGAACGCCAGCCCCCACTCGGGCAGCACGTAGAAGAGGAAGAACAGCTGCACCAGCAGCGGGGTGTTCCGCACGAATTCCGTGACCACCCCGACCGGCCAGCGCACCCACCTGGTCGGCGTGCGCATCAGCAGCGTCCAGACCAGCCCCAGCGAGAACGAGATCAGCGAGCCGAGGGCCAGCGCCTCCAGGGTGACCCACAGGCCGTCCCAGAAGTGCGGCATGAACTCGCGTACGGCACTCCAGTCCCACGTCATGCGACACCACCGACCCCGGTCGTCTCCCTGCGCTTGACTGCCCGCGCCGCCCGTTCGTCGCCCGGGTCCTTGCCGATACCGGCCTTCAGCCGCTTCTCCAGACCGCGCATCAGCCGGGTGATGACGAACGCGATCACGAAGTAGATGGCGAGCAGATACGTGTAGATGTGCGCGCTCTCCTGCAGTGCCAGCCGCACCAGGTTCCCGCTGAACGCCAGGTCGCCCATGCCGGTGACGGACACCAGGGCGGTGCCCTTGAGCAGCTCCACCAGCAGGTTGCAGTAGGAGGGGATCATCTCCGGCACCGCCTGCGGCAGCAGGACCAGCCGCAGCCGCTGCCAGGGCGTGAAGCCGAGCGCGATCCCGCCCTCCCGCTGCGCCGGGTCGACCGCGCCCAGTGCCCCGCGCACGATCTCCGCGCCGTACGCGCCGTACGTCAGCCCGAGCGCGAGCGTGCCCGCCCACAGCGGCACCAGCTGCCAGCCGAAGGCGACCGGCAGCACGAAGAACACCCAGAAGATCATCACCAGCGCCGAGGTGCCGCGGAACACCTCGGTGTAGAGACCGGCGAGGAACCGCACGATCCAGTGCCGGTTCGTCCGCGCCACGCCCACCACCAGGGCCACGGCCGTCATCAGCAGCCCGCTGAGCACCAGCAGCTGAACGGTCGTCCAGGCGCCCTTGAACACGAGGTCCCACAGTCCCGGGGTCATCCGCTCTGCCCTCCGCCGCACAGCTCCTTCGCCGTCAGGCCGGTCATCTCGGCCTCGGTGAAGCCGAACGGCCGCAGGATCCGGAACAGCTCGCCGCTCTTCTTCAGCTTGCGCAGCTCCACGTTGAAGGCGTCCCGCAGCCTCGTCTCCGCCGACCGGAACGCGAACGCGCCCCCGTCCACGTGCGGTTTCCCGGCCACGAGCGGCGCGAACGCCCTGGTCGCCTCCGCCTTGGCCGACTTCCTGACGACCGCACGCGTGGTGAGCGCCGTACCGGCGAAGACGTCGACCCGCCCCGCCTCCACGGCGTTCAGTCCGGCGACCTGGTCGGGAACGATCAGGATGTCGCTCTCCTTGTACCCGGCCTCGACCGCGTACTGGATCTCCGCGTACCCGGTCCCGGTGGCGAACTTCGCCTTCTTCGCGACGACGTCCCGGTAGTCGTGCAGCCCCTTGGGATTCCCCTTGCGCACGATGAACGAATCGAGCATCTGGTAGTCCGGATCCGCGAAGATCACCTGCGCGCACCGCTCCGGATTGACGTACATCCCGGCGGCCACGACGTCGAACTGCTGCGAATTCAGTCCGGGAATCAGCGAACCGAACTCGGTGGGCACCGGCTGCACCTCGCGGACCCCGAGCCGCCTGAAGACCGCCTTGGCCAACTCCGGTGCCTCACCGGTCAGACGACCGTCCTTGTCGATGTATCCGAAGGGGATCTCACCGGCGATCCCGAGCCGTACGACACCCTGGGCGCGCAGCCGTTGCAGCAGGTCACCGCCGTCGGTGCGGGCCGCGGTGGCGGTGGCCACCCGCGTGCAGCCGGCGGCGGCCAGTGCGCCGACGGCGGCGACACCCGCGAGCACCGCGCGCCGAGTTTGTCTGGATTCGCGCCTTGATGTGGCTGTCTCGTTCCCATGTGGTGGAGCCATGGCGGCGCGGCTACCCGGCCCCAACCGACTTATGCACCATGGATTGCATGGGCAATCGATGCATCGAAGTCTCGCTGATCAGCCGCGGGGTCACGGCCACGGCCCGGCTCCTGGACGACCGCGCACCGGTCACCTGCGCCGCCGTCTGGGACGCCCTGCCGCTGTCCGGCGACGTCTACCACGCGAAGTACGCACGCAACGAGATCTACGCGCTCTTCCCGCCGTTCGCGGCGACGGAACCGCCCCTGGAGAACCCGACCGTCACGCCCGTCCCCGGCGACCTCTGCTACTTCTCCTTCGCCGGCACGGAGTTGGCCACGAAGGCCTACGGCTACGACCGCGAGGTGCGCGCCGGTACGACGGTGGTCGACCTGGCCCTCTTCTACGAGCGCAACAACCTGCTGCTCAACGGGGATGTGGGGTGGGTGCCCGGGATCGTGTGGGGGCAGGTGGTGGCGGGCCTGCCGGAACTGGCCGAGGCCTGCAACGACCTGTGGCGCAACGGCGCGGCGGGGGAGCGACTGGCGTTCCGCGCTGCCTGAGCCCGTACTTCCCTGCGTTGTTCCGCCGCGACGGCGCCAAGCCACGGCGGTGCTCTTCGGCGGTGCCGAGTTCGTCGTGGCCGCCGCGCTGCCGGTTCTTGTTTTCCGCCGCAGCGGTGCTAAGCCACGGTGGTGCTGTTCGGCGGTGCCGAGTTTGCCGTGGTTGCCGCGCTGCCGGTTCTTGTTTTCCGCCGCGACGGCGCCAAGCCACGGTGGTGCTGTTCGGCGGTGCCGAGTTCGTCGTGGCCGCCGCGCTGCCGGTTCTTGTTTTCCGCCGCGACGGCGCCAAGCCACGGTGGTGCTGTTCGGCGGTGCCGAGTTCGTCGTGGTCGCCGCGCTGCCGGTTCTTGTTTTCCGCCGCAGCGGTGCTAAGCCACGGTGGTGCTGTTCGGCGGTGCCGTTGCCACGCCCGCCTCGTACAGTGCGTGGGCCGCCCGCAGGACCAGGTCGTCGCGGTGGCGGGCGGCCACGATCTGGAGGCCCACCGGCAGTCCGTCGGTGTCTCTCCCCACCGGGACCGTCGCCGCCGGCTGCTGGGTGAGGTTGAACGGGTAGGTGAAGGGGGTCCAGCCTGTCCAGCGCCGGTGGCCGGACCCCGTCGGCACCTCCGGCCCCGCCTCGAACGCCGTGAGCGGCAGGGTCGGTGTCACCAGCAGGTCGTAGCGCTCGTGGAAGAGGCCCATCCGGCGGCCCAGGTCCATCCGGACGTCCACCGCCGCCAGATACTCCAGCGCGCTCAGCCGGGCCCCCTGCCCGCAGATCTCCCGCAGCCCCGGGTCCAGCAACTCCCGCTGCCCGGGGGAGAAACGCTGCGTCACCCGGGCGGCGCCCGCGAACCACAGCGCGTGGAACGCGTCCACCGGGTCGCTGAAGTCCGGGTCGGTCTCCTCGACGCGGGCCCCCAGCCCGGCCAGCCCGCTCACCGCCCCCCGTACCGCCGCCGCGACCGCCGGACGTACCGCCACCTGGCCGCCCAGGGAGGGCGAGAAGGCCACCCGGAGGCCGCGCACGCCTGCGGTCAGGGCCGCCGCGAAGGAGCCCGGGGCGGGACCGAGGGCCGACCAGTCCCGGGCGTCCGGGGCCCCGATCACGTCCAGCATCAGCGCCGCGTCGGCCGCGTCCCGGGCCATCGGGCCGACGTGGGACAGCGTGCCGAAGGCGCTCGCCGGATAGAGGGGGACACGGCCGTACGTCGGTTTCAGGCCGAAGATCCCGCAGAACGCGGCCGGGATGCGCACGCTGCCGCCGCCGTCCGTGCCCAGGGACAGCGGCCCGGCCCCCAGGGCGACGGCCGCCGCGCTGCCGCCGCTCGATCCGCCGGCGGTGCGCGAGGGGTCGTACGGGTTGCGGGTGACCCCGGTGAGCGGGGAGTCGGTCACGCCCTTCCAGCCGTACTCGGGGGTGGTCGTCTTCCCGACGAACACCGCGCCGTGCTCGCGGAGCCGGCCGACCGAGGGGGCGTCCTCGTCCCAACTCCCCGCCGCCGAGATCGTCTTCGAGCCGCGCAGGGTCGGGTGGCCGCGCATCAGGAGGATGTCCTTGACCGTCACCGGGACACCGTCGAGCAGGCCCTTCGGCTCGCCCCGCCGCCACCGCTCCTGCGCCGCCCGCGCCTGCGCCAGCGCGTCCTCCTCGGTGAGCCGGACGAAGGCGTTGACCTCCGGCTGGATCCGCGCCGCCCGCTCCAGGACCGCCCGCACCGCCTCCACCGGGCCGAACTCACCCTTGCGATAGCCGTCGAGGAGCCGCCGGGCGGTGAAGCCGATGAGATCGGTGCGGTCGGTGGGCTTCATGGGTCCCTCCCGAAGGGTCAGTGACCGGGCACGTATCCGCGCTTCTTGTCGACCACGTTCAGCAGAGATCTGCCCGCTGCCCACCGCTCGTACAACTCCACGAACTGAGTGCTCAGTTCGTCCCGCCAGCCGACCGTGTCCCCGCTCATGTGCGGGGAGACGACGAGACCCGGCACCTCCCACAAGGGGCTGTCGGCGGGCAGCGGCTCGGTCGCGAAGACGTCCAGGGCCGCGGCCGCGATCCAGCGCCGGTTCAGCGCCCGGACCAGAGCCTCCTCGTCGACCAGCTGGCCCCGGCCGACGTTGATGAAGCAGGCCGACGGCTGCATCACGCCGAAGCGGTGCGCGTCGAACATGCCGTACGTCTGCTCGGTCAGCGGGGCGGCCGCGATCACCCAGTCCGCGCGGGACATCAGCCGGTCCAGGTCGTCCGGGCCGTGGATACCGGTGCGCGGCACCCGGCCGACCAGGGCCGTGGTGATGCCGAGCGCCTTGAGAGTGCGGACGATCGCCCGGCCGATCGGTCCCGACCCGACCACGCACGCGCGCGTGCCGGCCACCCGGCGCCCCTCGCGGTGCCGCCAGGTCCGCTCCCGCTGGAGGTCGAGGGTCCGGGGCAGGTCCTTGGCGATCGCGAGGACCAGCGCGGCCACGTACTCGGCGATCGGCGCGTCGAAGACCCCGCGCGCGTTGGTGACGACCGTGTCGGACGCGGCCAGCTCCGGGCACATCAGATGGTCGACGCCCGCGCTCGCCGTGTGCACCCAGCGCGGCCGCCGTCCCTCGCCCGGCCAGGCCTCGCGGACGGCCTGCGAGGCGAAGTCCCAGACCAGGAGCACGTCGGCGGCCGGCAGCCGGGCCGCCAGGCCCGCCGCGTCCGTGTGCACGATCCGGGCGCGGCCGGTGAGCCGGCCCAGCCGCGGGGGCGGGTCGGCGTCGAGGACCAGCAGAGTGGGCACGGGCGGTGTCATTCGGGGTGGTCTCCCGGTGTCCGACAGCGTCTGACATGGGCGGACGGAACGTCTCAGAGGCACGGATTGACCACGCTGGCACCCGAACCTACCTTCGTCAACACGGGCGTATCCGTCGACCGTTGCCCCCTCGATCTCCAGCGTGAGGCCGGTGGCTTCCCATGGACGTCTCCTTTCTGGGCGGACCTCGCCCCCAGCGCGGCATCGGCGTGGTGGCGCCCTTCGACTTCGCGCTCGACCGCGAGCTGTGGCGCTGGGTGCCGGACGACGTGTCGCTGCACCTGACCAGGACGCCGTACGTGCCGGTCGAGGTCGGCCTCGACCTCGCCCGGCTGGTCAGCGAGCACGAGACCCTCGGCGAGGCGGTACGCGCGCTGACCGCGGTCGCGCCCGAGGTCGTCGCCTACGCCTGCACCTCCGGCAGCTTCGTCGGCGGCATCGCGGGCGAGCGCGCGATGTGCGAGGCGATGACCCGCTCGGGCGCGGTGCCCTCCCTCACCACCTCCGGGGCGCTCCTCGACGCGCTGACCGAGCTGGGCGTACGACGCCTGGCGCTGGTCACGCCGTACACCGTCTCGGTCACCCGGGTCCTTGAGGAGTACGTCGCGGAGGCGGGCGTACAGGTCGCCGGCTGCGCGTTCATGGGGCTGACCAGGCACATCTGGCAGGTGCCGTACCGGGACGTGGTCGCCATGGCCCGGCAGGCGGTACGGCCCGGGGCCGCCGACGCCCTGTTCATCTCCTGCACCAACCTCCCCACCTATGACGTCATCCCCCAGCTGGAGGCCGAGCTGCGCATCCCCGTCCTGTCCGCCAACCAGGTCACGATGTGGGCGGCGCTGCGCAGGCTGGGTACCCGGGCCGTCGGGCCTTATCAGGCGCTGGTCAATAAGATGGACATATCGGCGCATGAGTGGCCCGTACTGCCGGAAGAACAGCAGGAAGGGTGGACATGACATCGCTCGGACTCCTCTACCCCGGGCACTCCGCGGAGGACGACTACCCCCGTATCGAACAGCTCCTCGGCAGCGACATCCGGGTGGACGTCGTCCACACCGACATCGGCGAGGACGCGCACCGGGTGGACGCGCTGCGGGAGATGGGGACCGAGGAACGGCTGGCGGCCGGGGTGGCGGAGCTGCGGCTCGCGGGCGCCGACGCGGTGGTGTGGGCGTGCACCAGCGGGAGCTTCGTGTACGGCTGGGAGGGCGCCCAGCAGCAGGTCCGCGCGCTCGCCCGGGCGGCCGGGCTGCCGGCGTCGTCCACGTCCTTCGGGTTCGTGCACGCGGCGCGGGAGCTCGGGGTACGGCGGGTGGCGATCGGCGCGACCTACCCCGACGACGTGGCCGCCCTCTTCGCGGACTTCCTGCGGGCCGCGGGCCTGGAGGTGACCGGCGTGCGGTCCTCGGGGATCGTCACGGCGGCGGAGGTGGGGACGTGGGGGGAGGAGGAGGTCCTGACCCTGGCGCGGGCGGCCGACGCCGGGGAGGCCGAGGCGGTGCTCCTTCCGGACACGGCGCTGCACACGGCGGCGCACCTGTCCCTGCTGGAGAAGGCGCTGTCGAAGCCGGTGCTCACGGCGAACCAGGTGACCGTGTGGGAGGGGCTGAGGCTGGCGGACCGCCGGGTGAACGCTCCCGTACTGGGCACCCTGTTCACCCGCGAGCCGATCGTGCAGGCCTGACCGGGCGCGGCGGACCGCGCAGGCTCACGGCCGGCTCACGGCCGGCACGCGGCTGTCTCACGGCCGCCTTATGGCTGACGGACCGCGTCCAGCAGCTCCGGGCCGGACCACGAGCGGCGGCCGCCCGGGCGTTCGGCCTCGTGGACCAGGGCCGTGAGCCGTGCGTTCACCGGTGCCGTCAGGCCGTGCCGCTCCGCCAGGGCGACGACCTCGCCCTGGAGGCTGCCTATCTCCGTCGCCCGCCCGTGTTCCAGGTCGTCCCACATCGAGGACCGCGCGTGGGCGTCCACCCGGAGACCGGCCCCGGCGATGCGGCGGAACAGGGCGTCGGGCAGGCGCAGTATCCGGGGCATGAGCCCGGCCGGGACGGGGCCGAGCCGGGCCGGCCGGACTCCCGCCGCGGCGAAGGCCGCCAGTGCCTCCTCCTGGCACAGCGCGAGACACGTCCGGTACGGGCGGGCGCCCAGCTGGTCCCGCAGCGGCAGGCCGGACAGCGCGTTCACCGCGTTGTTGAGGTTCATCAGCAGCTTGGCGTGCTGCACCTGCCGCATGTCGGCGCGCGGCTCGACCGGCAGCCCGGCGGCCGTCAGTGCCGCCACGAGCGGTGCCGAGGCGGCGCCGGCGTCGAGCATCAGAGCCCCGCCCGTGCCCTGGTGGAAGGTGTCGGGGGCGATCCGCGCGACGTTGTACGGCACCATCCCCGCGAGCACGGTGACGCCCGGAAGCTCGTCCCGCAGCAGGCCGGCGTTGCGCAGCCCGTTCTGGAAGCTGACCACGACGGCGTCCGGGCGGAGCCGGCCGGCCAGTTCCCGTCCGGCCGGCACCGTGCCGGCGGACTTGACGGTGACCAGGACGCAGTCGGCGTCGGCGACCGCGTCCGGATCCGTCGTGAGCGTCAGTCGGTCCCGGGGGACGCGGACCGCCGGGCGGCCTCCGCCGCTGAGCGTGACCCCCTCGTGCAGCCCGTCCAGCACCGAGGGCCGCCCTATGAGTGTCACGTCCGCGTGCCGCGCGAGGTGGCCGCCGAGGTAGCAGCCGATGCTGCCCGCGCCGAACACCGCGATCCGCGGCCGCCGGTCGCCGCTGGGGTCAGGCATGTCAGCAGCGCTCCTGATCCGTAGTGGTTACCCGAAAGTAGGCGGGAATCGCCCGGGGATCAAGGGCCGGGCATGCCGGGAACGGGGCGGCCGGAATAACCGGAGACCTCCTCCTGTTACCGCCCCAGACAGCTAACGGTCGTACATCAGGAGGCTCTCACCGTGTCGGCAGACGAGATCCGGGGCATCACCCACGGGACCGCCCCCGTCCCCCTCTCCGTACTGGACCTGGTGACCGTCGGCACCGGCAGTACCGCCACCGACGCCCTGCGCACCAGCGCCTCGCTCGCGCGGCTCACCGAGGCGCGCGGGTTCCACCGGTACTGGGTCGCCGAGCACCACTCGATGCCCGGCGTGGCCTCCTCCTCGCCCGCCGTGATCCTCGCCAACCTCGCGGCCCACACGGAGCGGATCCGGCTCGGGTCGGGCGGCGTCATGCTGCCCAACCACGCCCCGCTCGTGATCGCGGAGCAGTTCGGCACCCTGGAGGCCCTGGCTCCCGGGCGGGTCGACCTCGGCCTCGGCCGGGCGCCGGGGACCGACGGGGCCACCGCCGCCGCCCTCCGTCGCACCCCGACCCTCAACGAGGGCGCCGACGACTTCCCGCAGCAGCTCGCCGAGCTGACCCGGTTCCTGGACGACGACTTCCCGGACGGGCATCCGTACCGGCGAATCCATGCCATCCCCGGGCCGATCCAGGCCACCACCCCCGGCGGTGTGCAGTCGCCGCACCGGCCGCCGGTCTGGCTGCTCGGTTCCTCCGGCTTCAGCGCCCGGCTCGCCGGCATGCTCGGGCTGCCGTTCGCCTTCGCGCACCACTTCTCCGCGCAGAACACCGTCCCGGCCCTCGACCTGTACCGGGAGTCCTTCAGCCCGTCCGCCGTGCTCGACGAGCCCTACGCCCTGATCGGCGTCTCCGTGCTCGCCGTGGACGAGGAGCGCGAGGCGCGGCGGCAGGTGCGGGCCGGCGCGGTGAACATGCTGCGCCTGCGCACCGGGCGGCCGGGTCTGTTCCCCGACCCCGACGACGTCGAGCAGCACGAGTTCTCCCCGATGGAGGAGGAGTTCGTGCACTCCTGGACCGCCAACATCGTGCACGGCACCGCCGAAGAGGTCCGCGCGGGCCTCGATGACCTGCAGAAGCGCACCGGCGCCGACGAGCTGATGCTCACCACGCACGCCCACCGCGGCGAGCTGCGCCTGCGCTCCTACGAACTGGTCGCCGACGCCTACGGTTTGCCGACCGGGGTGTCCGCGTAGGTCCGGGTGTCCAGCAGCTCGGAGATACGATCCGGCGTCACCGGCCGGGAGTAGAGCCACCCCTGGCCGGTGTCGCAGCCGATGTGGCGCAGGCGGGAGGCCTGCGCCGAGGTCTCGACGCACTCGGCGGTGACGGTGAGGCCGAGGCGGTGGGCCAGCTGGATCATCGCCTCGACGACGACCTCGTCCGCCGGGTTCGGCCGGTCGCCCGGGTCGTCGTACTGGAAGCCCCGGACGAAGGAGCCGTCCAGCTTGAGCACGGAGACCGGGAGCCGGCTGAGGTAGGCGAGGTTCGAGTAGCCGGTGCCGAAGTCGTCGATGGCGATGCGGACGCCCATGTCGCTGAGGGCCTGGAGGGCCTGGAGCGGACGCCCCGCCGAACCCATGACCGCCGACTCCGTCAGCTCCAGCTGGAGCAGGTGCGGGGCCAGGCCCGTCTCCGCCAGGGTCTCGGCCACGTCCGCGACCAGGTCGGAGTCCCAGACCTGGCGGACGGCCACGTTCACGCTGACGAAGATCGGCGGCTCGCCGGGGTGGTCCAGCTGCCAGCGGCGGGCCTGCCGGCAGGCGGTCGTCAGGGCCCAGCGGCCGAGCGGGACGATCGAGCCGTCCTCCTCCGCCAATCCGATGAACCGATTCGGCGTCAGTGTGCCGAACTGCGGGTGGTGCCAGCGGACCAGGGCCTCGACACCGCTGAGCCGGCCGTCCCCCATGCCCACCAGCGGCTGGTACTCAAGCACGAACTCGCCGCGTTCGATGGCCGGGCGGAGGGTGGAGGAGAGCGCCTGCCGGGTCACCAGGTGGGCGTTGCGCTCCGGGTCGAAGAGCGTCCAGCGGGACTTGCCGTCGGCCTTCGCCCAGTAGAGCGTCGTGTCGGCGGCCTGCATCAGGCCGGTGGCCGTGGTGCCGGCGGCGTGCCGCTCGACCACCCCGATCGACGCCGACAGCGACAGCCGCTGGCCGGCCAGGTCGAACGGCGCCTGAAGGGCGGCCAGCGCCGACTCGGCCAGGTCGGCCAGCTGTTCCGTGCCCGTCGAGTCCTCGACCAGCAGGGCGAACTCGTCCCCGCCGAGCCGGGCCACCAGCGGGGCGCCGGCCCGTGCGAAGCCGGCCTCGTCGGCGACCCGGGTCAGCCGTTCGGCGACGGCGGCCAGCAGACGGTCGCCGACCCGGTGGCCGAGGGTGTCGTTGACCGCCTTGAAGCCGTCGAGGTCCAGGTAGCACAGGCCGATCCGGCCGGTACCGCTCTGCTCGTACGACTCCGCCTCCAGCGCGGCCGACAGCCGCTCGAAGAACAGCGTGCGGTTGGGCAGCCGGGTCACCGGGTCGTGCATCTGCAAGTGCCGCAGCCGGGCCTGCAGTTCGCGGCGCTCGCTGATGTCGGAGACCGAGATCAGCACCCCGGGCGCCTCCCTGGCCAGCGGGGAGATGGTCACCTGGACCCATACCGAGTGCCCGTCGGGGTGCTTCAGCCGGCGGGTGCAGCGCAGCTTGGCCTGCCGGCCGCGCAGCACCTCGCGATAGGCGTGCCAGGTACGGGCGTCGGAGGCCAGGTCCACCAGGTCCGCGGCGACCCGCCCGGGCAGCCCGGCCGGATCGGCGCCGATCAGCGTGGCGAACGCCTCGTTGGCGGAGGTGACATGCCCTTCGCGGTCCACGACGGCCATGGGCAGTGCGGCCGCCGCGAACGCGTACTCGTAGGTCTTCGGTTCTGTCTTCTCGTACGACTTCCGGTAGGTATTGTCACTCTCTGTGACGGCGGACCGGTCGAGGTCTGCCGCGGGCGTCGGCCCTTCGGACGTTCCGCTCACCGCTCGCTCCCGCAGTGCACTCGATCTCTGTCCGTGCAGGAAAGTGTGCCGATCATAGATGCTGGCCCGAGGGCCTTCCAGCCACTGTCCAGTGTCCCTGATGAAGCGGCGATTCTGACAGATCGTTTCTGCCCGCACCTGGACGGGTTCTTGGGCCGTCCGACCGCATGTGACGTTCCGTGAGTGACTCGGGGTGTCGGCCGTTCGGGTCTGTGCGTGGTGAGCAGGGGGTTCCTCACCCTTCTGGTGCAGATAAACAGGTCATATGACGAAAAAGTCACACAGGCTGGGTGCGGTGTCCCGCGAACCGCCCCCGGAGGTCCTTCCGTGCCGCGTCTTCCGCTGCGCAGCTCCGCCGCCGTGTTCACCACGATGTCGGCGCTCGTCGCAACGACGATCCTGACCGGACCGTCGGCCGCCCAGCCGTTCTCCACGGCCCCCTGCGCCCTGCACCGCACCGACGCGCACCACTCCGAGGGCGTCGACACCTGGAACGCCGACTACACCCGCCCCACCCACCCGCTTTCGGCCGTGATGGTGTTCCTCTCCTTCCCGGACGCCGCCCCGCAGACCACGCCCGCGGAGCTCGCCGCCGACCACTTCCCGGCCACCAGCCGCTACTACGAGCAGGCCTCCTACGGGAAGTTCACCATCCGTCCGCACCCGCTGGCCCACTGGCTGCGGATGCCCCGGCCCTCGGTCGCCTACGGCATAAGGCGCGACTGGAGCGTCACGCTGCGGGCCGCCTACCTGCGGGACGCCTTCGCGGCGGCCGATCCCGAGGTCGACTTCGCGCGCTACGACGTCGTGTACTTCGTGGCCGACCCGGACGCGCCCGGCGTGGACTCCGACGCCACGAAGGTGGTGAACCTCGACACCCCGGTGCACGTCGACGGCACCGACGTCCGCCGGGTCGTCACCGTCTTCGAGAAGCACCCGCCGGACCGGCTGGTTCTCGCCCATGAGACCGGGCATGTCTTCGACCTCCCCGACCTCTACCACCGCCCCGTGGACGGCAAGGGCGACTGGGACACGTACGTCGGCGACTGGGACCTGATGGGCAGCCAGTTCGGGCTGTCCCCGGACTTCTTCGCCTGGCACAAGTGGAAGCTGGGATGGCTGGATCCGCGCCAGGTGGTGTGCGTCCGGGGGGCCGGGCCGACCCGGCTGACCCTGGAGCCGCTGTCCGCCGGGCCGGGGGTGCCGGCACAGGGTGCCGCGGGCGCCCCGGCCTTCGGGCTCGGCGACGGCACCAAGCTGGCGCTGGTGCGCACCGGGCCCGACGCCGTGCTGGCCTTCGAGGCGCGCGGCGCGTCCGGCAACGACATCGCGGCCTGCCGGCAGGGCATCCTCGTCTACCGGATCCGCGACGAGACGGCCTCCGGCAGCGGCCCGATCGAGGTGATCGACGCCCACCCGCGCACCGAGGCCTGCTGGGAGAACTCGGTCTACCCGCCGCTGGCCGACGCCCCGGTCGCCCTCGGCGAGAGTTTCACCGTGCCGGGGGACGGTGTGCAGGTGGCGGTGGAGGGGCGGACGGCGTCCGGCGCCTGGAACGTGAAGATCACGCCGGGGCAGCCGGACTGAACCCTGCCGGGGCGCCACTGACGGAAAGGCGAAAGGCCAAGCTCACAGGAGCTTGGCCTTTCACCTACTTCGCGTGCGCCGCCAGGGACTCGAACCCCGGACCCGCTGATTAAGAGTCAGCTGCTCTAACCAACTGAGCTAGCGGCGCCTGCTGACGTCGTAGACCTTAGCATCCTGATCGGCGGGAGGAAAAATCGATATGCGAACGGTCGAGCGGGCCGCGCGGACGGCCGCCCAGAGCAGGATTTCCGGGCCGGGGAGCCACGGGTGCCGGGTGTCCGGGGCGACCATCCAGCGGGCGCCGGCCGGGGCGGGGGAGGGGGCGGCGCCCGGCGCCGGGACGGTCACCGCGTCGCCGGTGCCGTGGCACAGCAGCGGCGGTACGGCCTGGCCGCGACCGCCCCACTCCTCCCAGCCCAGCAGCGACGGCAGCCGGGCGGCGGTGCCGGGGGCGGCGAACAGGAGCATCCGGCCCCGGTACACCGCGACCGGCCCGGACCCCGGCCCCTCGTCCCACAGCCGGTCCAGCATGCGGCGGCCGAACAGCGCCGGGGCGTTCACCACGTCGAACGCGGTGCCGCAGGGCAGGACGACCGGGGCGTCCGGCCGCTCCGCCCAGAGGGCGAGCGTGCTGCGCGGATACGTTCCTGCCGAGGCCAGCCAGGCGGCTCCGTCGGAGGTGACCCCGGCCGCGTCGCCCGGGCCGCCGGGGAGGGTCTCGTACGGTGTGCTGCTCATGGGGCATTGATACCCCGGGTGAGCACCCGCTCTCCCTGAGTTGCGGGAAACCGGGACGGGGCGGGGCGGAAGGGCGTATCTTGCCCGCCCGGCATATGCCATCCGCTAGATCTGCTCGGGCCCCTGGCCTTCCCTCCCCGTCAGCAGATCCCGGCCGAACTCGACCATCTTCTTCGCGTAGTCCTCGGTCCACCCGGCGCGCTCGGCGATGTCCGCCGGGGTCAGACGGTCGAAGCGGCGCGGGTCGGCGAGCTGGGCGGCCGCCATGGCCTGGAACTCCACCGCCCGGTCGGTGGCCACCCGGAACGCCTGCGTCAGCTCCGTCGCACGGGCCAGCAGCACCCCGGGGTCGTCGACCGACTCCAGGCCGAAGAAGTGCTCCGGGTCGGCGACCGCTTCCACAGGCTCGAAGAGCAGGGGCGCGGGGCGTAGCCGCGGTTCGTTCCGACGCGGCGTGGGCTCCGCCATGTCTGGTCCTCCTCGTACGGTGTCGATGACTGAGGTCCGATGACCACCGTCCATTCTCCCGCGCCCGCGCAAGGGGACCCTCAGGCCGATGGCTGACTCTGCGCTCGGCCAGGTGGGTGGTGCCAGGCA
>NZ_BCFL01000027.1:87208-358738 GCF_002217755.1 Streptomyces hyaluromycini
AGCCGTCGGGGAACTTCACGAGGGTTCCCAGCTGGACCGGTTCTGTCGACGGGTAGTCGTCCAGGAGGTCGGTCACGCCGGCGCGGCAGATCATGATGCAGGCCTGGCGGTGGCGGGAGGCGAGGACGCAGAGGCGGCCCGTCTCCAGGTGGAAGGCGGTGGCGTCGGGGCGGCCGGAGAGCGGGTGGAGGACGACCGTCACGTCGTACTCACGGCCCTGGAGGCGGTTCGCCGTGTCGACGGTGACGTCCGCCGCGCCCAGCTCCGCCAGGGCCGCGCGGACGGCCGCCGCCTGGTCGCGGTGGGCGGTGCCGACGGCGATGCGGTCGGCGGTGAGCGGCGCGGGGTCGGGCGAGCGTTCGGAGAGGGACGAGCCGCCCCGGTCGAGCAGGCGCCGTACCACCGCCGCCACCGCCCGGACCGCCTCCGGGTCGGTGCGCGGGGTGTGCCGGGCGGGCAGCTCCAGCAGGCCCCAGCCGGACTCCGCCGCCTCGTCGATCACCCGGTCGGGCCCGGAGCCGTCGGAGGGGACGGCGAAGGCGAGGCGCCGGTCGCCGTGGTCGGTGCCGCTGCGGAAGGGGGTGTACGGGTAGAACGCGCCGGAGACGAGAGGGGCCGCGGAGGCCGGCAGGCGCCAGGAGACCGGGAGGCGGTGCTGGGGGAGCCCCGGGTTGTGGGCGAGGAGGGTGGAGACGGCGGAGGCCGACGGGTCGTACGACAGGCCCGCCCACTGCTCGCTGCCCACGATCGCGAACGGGTCCAGCTGGCCGGGGTCGCCCACGAACAGCGCCCGTTCGAACAGGCCGGCCACGGCGAGCAGCGAGTCCGAGCGCATCTGGTACGCCTCGTCGACGATCGCGTGCCGCCAGGGCTCGTCCACCTTCACGTGCGCCCACTTCGCGGCGGTGGACAGCACGACCTGCGCTTCCCTGAGGTCGGCCGCCTTCGCCGACTTGCGGACGCTCGGCAGGTCGTCCAGCGCCTTGTCGTACGGGTCGGCGTCACTGCTGTGGAGGCGGCCGACGGGGAGCTCCGGGTTCTTCTCGGCGAGCCGCAGGACGAGGTCGTCGACCTGGGCGTTCGTCTGCGCGACCACCATCAGCGGGCGGCCCGCGCCGGCGAGTTCCAGCGCGGCGCGGACCACCAGCGTGGACTTGCCGGCACCCGGCGGGGAGTCCACGACCACGCCCCGGTCGGTACCGTGCAGGGTGTCGTGCAGGATCGCGGCCGTGGCCTGTGCGGCGGCCGCCCCGGGATCGAAGTCCGTGGTCGTCACAGGATGTCCTCCGGCGTCGCGGTGTCGGCCGCCTCGGGTGCCGCCTCGCCCGGCGGGCCGCCGTGCGTCCACGGGGTGTCCTCCGGGTCGGGCAGCTTGGCGCCGCCGCGCTGCTCGTGTTCGAACAGGGTGAAGACGAGCCGGTCGCCCTTCTCCGGCACGGAGCCCTCCTCGGGTTCCTTGCCGCGGCCCATCTTGTCCAGGACGCGCAGCACCAGGACCCCCTCGCCCTCGTACCCCACGAACTCCGTCGACTGCGGCCTGCCGCCCAGCGAGCGGTACGCCTTGGCGCGCTCGCCCAGCTGCGGCCGGTCCTCCGTGCGCACGGTCAGCAGCGGGCGCGGGCTGGGCCGCCTGCCCTCGCTGTACGCCATGACGACATCGAGGACCTCGCCCGCGAACGCCTCCCCGGACAGCCGCCGCCCCGCCATCACCAGCGGGTCGTCGAGGGCCTCCTGGGCGTCCAGCCGGGCCTGCTCCCGCTCGCGCGTGGCCAGCTTGTTCGCCGCGGTCACCGCGTCGTCGCGGCGCGGCTGCGGGGGTTCGCCGGCCAGCACCCGGTCGCGGTGACCGGTGAACGACCAGCGGTCACGCGTCCAGCGCTCCTCGGCCCGGGCGCCCTCCGGCAGCCCGCGCAGCAGGTCGAGGCCCTGCCAGACCGCGTCCCAGGTGGGCCGGGTACGGCTCTCCACCAGTGCGCGGATCTCCCGCTCGGCCGCAGTGAGGATCGCCAGCCGGTCGTCGGCCTGCAGGCCGTCCTCGGCCGCGGCGAGGGCGGTGCGGGCCCGGTCGTAGCGCTCGAAGGCGGGGGCCAGCAGCTTGTTGTCGAAGGCCGGGTCGGTGGCGGGGCCGGCCGGCGGGCACAGCAACTGCCCGTCGCCGTCCCGCGCCAGCTCGGCCGTGAGCGCGGCCGCCGCGCCCGTGCTGCCCGACTGGGGGTCCCCCCGGTCGAGCGAAGCCGAGACTGGGGGAGGGGCGATCCAGGCGAGCAGCGCGCCCAGGTGCTGGTCCTCGATGCCGGACTGGCCGGTCGCCCAGTGCCGGGACAGCAGGTCCGTCATGGCGAGGAGCAGGGCGGAGCCGGGGACCCGGGCGCGCTCGCCGAAGTGGGTGAGCCAGCGGCCGAGCAACGGCACCCGGGGCGGGGCCGGGTAGGGCGCCTCCGGGTCCTGCTCCGCCGTGCGCCGGAACCGCATCGACCGCCCCAGCAGCCGTACGAACTCGACGCCCGCGCGGCCCGGGACGATCAACTGGGGTGCGTCCGCGCACAGTTCGACCTCGACCTTGACCCGCTTGCCGGTCTCCGGGTCGGTCTCGGTGCGCTCGGCGGCCTCGACGCTGTCCGCGTAGGAGTCCAGGTACGGCAGGACGACGTCGGCGAGCTCGGCGAGGAAGGCGAACCGCAGGTCCCGGTCGCGCGGCTGGGGTACGACCAGCAGGCGCGGGGCGTCCCGGTCGGTGCCGACCAGGGCGCCGAGCGGGGCACCGGCCTCACCGGCGGTGGTGAGCGGCACGAACACCAGCGGGTGGTCGGAGAGGTGCCGGTGGCGGACGGTCGCGGCGGGCTGCGCGGTGCCCGTGCTCACCGCTTCGAGGCGGGCGAGGGTGGTGATCAGGGACACAAGGCCCCCTGGGCATCGGCGTCGGCACTGGCACTGGCGCTCAGGGCTTCGGCGCGCAGGGCCGCCGCCCGGCGCAGGGCCGCCACCGCCGGGTCGGCCGGGTCGCCGCTCTCGCCGCGCGCCGCCGACAGCACGTCCTCGACGGTGGACAGCCCGCCCAGCTCGGCGCGGGCCGCGCGGCCCAGCGCGGTCACCTCGTCGGCCGCGCGGGAGCGCTGCCGGCAGTGGAAGGCCAGTTCACAGGCGGACAGGCACTCCGGCGCGTAGGCCGCGGGGACGGCGTCCACGGCCGCCGTGAGCTGCTCCGCCGGCAGGTCCGGGGCGAAACAGGTGCCCTCCGGGAGGGTGTCGGCGATGTCCTGGATGCGGGTGAGCCGGGCCAGCTGGCGGGCGGTGACCGCGCGCTGCTTGCGGACGTCCACGGCGGCGGCGGTGGGCAGGTTGGCGAAGTCCTTGGGGCAGACGAGGAGTACGTCGTGGCGGACGCGCGGGGCCGGGGCGAGCCGGGCCGCGACCTGCTCCAGGGCCAGCACGTACACCGCGGCCTGCCGGGCGGCCGCGCCCACCTTCGCCGGGTCGGCGGAACCGTCCAGCATCGGGAAGGACTTGATCTCCACGACCGTCCAGCTGCCGTCCGGGTGCACGACCACCGCGTCCGGCTCCAGGAAGGCGGGGGAGCCCGCCACCTCCAGGGCCAGCATCGGGTGGTCGAACAGCGCCCAGCCGCCCGCCTCGACGGCCTCGCGCAGCGCCAGCGCCGTACGGGCCGTACGCCCCTCGGGCCCGATCGCGGAGAGGCCCGGCACGGCGGCCCGCTCGGCCGGCTCGGCCCCCGGGTCGAGGTGGGTGCGCACCAGCCGCAGCAACTCGGCGCCGCCGTCCGCCTTCACCTTCGCCTCGAAGGCGTTGCCCCGGGTCAGTGCGAACTGCGACTGGCCGAAGGCCGACGGTGAGCCGAGGGCGCCCGCCAGCGCGGTCTTGTCCACCCCGGCGCCGTCCAGGATCGCCCGCCGCCTGCACCCCGGGTTCGCGGCGAGCGCCGCCAGGGCGCGCGCGTCGAGGGCCTTGGCCGGGACGGCGGGGCCGCGCAGCTCAGCGAGCCGGTGCCGGAGCGCCGTCCCCCGCGTCTGTGGGGGAGGCGTCGGGTTCGGCTGCGGCGGCGAGCCGGGACTCGCGCTGCGAAGGAATTCGCTCACCCGCCGAAGTCTGGCATCCGCCACTGACAATCGGGGTGCCTGCGCCGTCCGAGCGCGCTGCGACGAGGGAGGCGCCCGGGGTGATCCGCACCCTGACGAGTTCCGCGGCCCGCATCACGTACGGTGCCAGCAGGTAGCCCGCGCCCATCACGGCCGCGCCCGCGACCGCGTCCAGGAAGTAGTGGTTGGCGGTGCCCATGACCACGATCGCGGTCAGCAGCGGGTAGGCCACACCGAGCACCTTGGTCAGGCGGTTGCCGCCGTGGCGCCAGAGCATCACCCCGCACCACAGCGCCCAGCCGCAGTGCAGGCTCGGCATCGCCGCGTACTGGTTGGTCATGCCGCCGAGACCGCGCGGCGCACTGGCGTCGCCGCCCCACCAGCCGTACGAGCTGTACTGGGCCATCGTGTCGACGAAGCCGTACTTCACGTCCAGCAGCCGGGGCGGGCAGGTGGGCAGCAGGGTGAAGCCGATCAGGCCGATGAACGTGGACGTCATCAGCCAGGTGCGGGCCCGCCGGTAGACCTCGGCGCGCTTGCGGAACAGGAAGACCAGGATCACCGGGGTGATCAGGTAGTGCAGTGAGGCGTACCAGAAGTCCGCGGGTATGCCGAGCCAGGCCTCCCGGGTGAAGAGGCGGTTGAGCGGGTGCTCGGCGTTGAGGTGCAGGGCCTTCTCGATGCGCAGGATCGCCAGGCCGTGGTCGACGGCGGTGGCCGTGTCCCCGCGCGCCAGCAGGCGGCCGGCCGAGTAGCAGGCGTACACCAGCAGGATCAGGGGCAGCTCGGTCCACCAGCGCAACCGGGTTCGCGCAGCCGCCTCGGTGCCTGGTTTCTCGGTCTGCGGCATCCGACTGCCTCCCCCTTCTCGTCCCTGTCCGCGCGGCACCCGGCGGGCCGACCGTGACACTTTACGTTGCGCGCATTAGCGCCCATGCGGGGCGCTCAGACCTCAAAGACGCCGGGGACGCGCCCCGGGTTGCCCGCTCCCGGCTCGTTCCCGGCGTGTTCCCAGCGTGGGTGATGATGGAGGTGTCCCGCCTCCGAATTTCTCCCGAAAGGTTCCCTCTCCATGGCACCGCGCATCCTGCTGGCCCGGCACGGACAGACGGAGTGGTCACTGTCCGGCAAGCACACCGGCAGGACCGACGTACCGCTCCTGGAGGAGGGCCGGCGGGGGGCCAAGTCGCTCGGCGAGCGCCTGCACCGGCCGCCGTTCGACGGCCTCGCCGACGCCGAGATACGCACCAGCCCGCTGGCACGCGCGCGTGAGACGTGCGAACTCGCCGGGTTCGGCGAGCGGGCCGAGCGGTGGGACACGCTGATGGAGTGGGACTACGGGGCGTACGAGGGCCTGACCCCCGCCGAGATCCAGTCCGTCCGCCCCGGCTGGCTGATCTGGCGGGACGGGGTGCCCGGGGGCGAGTCCCTGGCGGAGGTGACCGCGCGGGCGGACGAGGTGGTGTCCTGGGCGCGGTCGGCCGACCGGGACGTACTGGTGTTCGCCCACGGGCACATCCTGCGGTCGATCGGGGCGCGCTGGCTGGGCCTGCCGCTGGACTTCGCGGCACGGATCCGCCTGAACCCGACGTCGTTGTCGGTACTGGGCTGGGCCTATGGGGAGCCTGCCATCGAGAGCTGGAACGATCTGGGGCACTTGGTCGGCTGACGGCGGGGGTGGGCACGCTTACCGGCGCTTGCAGGGTGCCTCCCCCAGAGGGGGGACCCCCAGCGCCCACCCGTGCCGCCTGGGGGCACCTCCCAGGCCCTTAAGGCACTGGGGGAGGCACGACTGCCCGCAGCTGAGGCGCCCCTTTAGGGGCGCGGGGCTGTATCTGATTTGCGGCTCCGCCGCGTGGGCGCGATCAGCCCCCACCGGCCGGCAGCCGACAACCGGCCCTACACGACCCTCGGCGTGGACGCGTGCCGGTCCAGGAACTCCTGGACCCCACTGGCCCGGCGGTGCGGGAGCAATACCCGTGCCGTGCCCGCCAGCATCCCCTGGATCCGGGACGACTGGACCTGGCCCAGCAGGTCCAGGACCCGCATGCCCGCCGTCGCCGCCTCGTCGGGCCGCCCCCCGCGCGCGAGGTCGTCGGCGAGTTCCGCCGTGTACAGCGCGATGTTCCTGGTGAAGTGCGGGTCCTGCAGGTCGGCGGCCCGGCGTGCGTGCCGTGCGGCCCGCGGCCAGTCGCCCAGCATGGACCAGCACTGCGCCTCCAGGCCCTCCAGCTCGGCCTCTCCGTAGAAGCTCATCCACTCGGGGTCGGCGTCCGAGTGGCCTCGCTCGAAGAGGGCCTGCGCACGGGCCAGCGCCTGCTCGGTGCCGGTGCGGTCGGCGAGCCCGGCCCAGCCGCCCGCCTCGCGCAGCGCGAGCAGGGACATGAGGCGGGCCGAGCCCAGGGGCCTGCCTACGCGTTGCGCGGCCTGCGCCGCCCGCACCGCCTCCCGGGGCCGCCCGGAGTCCCGCGCCAGGAAGGCCGTGTTGCAGAAGGCGTGCGCCTCCAGCCCCGGGTCCCCGGTCATCCGCGCGGTCGCCAGCGCCTCCGCGTAGTGCGAGCGGGCATCGTCGAAGCGGCCGGAGTCATGGGCCAGCCAGCCCACCGAGATGGCCAGTTCACCGGCGCCCGAGTGCAACCGCTCGGCGGTCGTCTGCCGGGTCGCGCCCGCGTCCAGCAACGCGTACGCCGCGCGCAGCGGAGCCGCCGCGCGCCGGTACAGCCCGTCCGCGCCGTGCCGGTCGTCCAGCAGCCGGATCCGGCGTACGGCCTCCTCCAGGGCGGCCGCGTGCGAGGACCCGGCACGGCGCACCGGCCGGTCCGCCGCCACGGCGTCGATCGTGAACCCCAGGGGGCCCAGCGTGGCGGCGGCCACTGTGGCGCCCCCGCCGGTCATGAATAGGCGACGCAGCACGTCGCTCTCCTCGTAGTTGTCGTGCGTCTCGTACGGGTCCTGCGGGTCATACGGCTCGATGGCCCCTTGCGTCTCACCACTGGCGAGAGCCAGGGGCACGTCCTCCGGCGGCCGCGTCGCGCGTCCGCGGACGGACGAGCGGGGCGCGAAGCCGAGGTCGGCGAGCGTGCGACCGGGGAACATGTGCAGGAACACCCGTTCGTACGCGTAGTTCGGGCAGCGGATCTCGCCCGCCTCGACCCGGCCGATGTAGCGCGCGTCACAGCTCACCCGCTCGCCGATCTCGCGGGCGGCACGCCGTACCAGCGCGGCGAACTCGGCCGGCGAGTGCCGGCCGCGCACCTGCCGGAAGGCGAGGTTCGGCCGTACCGGCCGATCGGGCTGTGGCGAGCTCGTGGTTGACGACGTCATGGCCGGGTCCTCTCGTGCGAACCGTCGAACCATGCCGGACTCGTGGTGAGTTGTCCGAGTGGACCCTTGATTCCGGCGGGCAAGAACGTACCTGCTGTGTCGGGCTCGTGACGCTGCGTTTGGCTACAAACCGGATATCTCATCCACGATCTGCCATGAACTGCCATCCTTTGCGGCTGACTTCCGCCGTAGCCGTTGACGCGGTGGCGCGTTGGACGTCATGGACTGCAAGAGGGCTGCGTGGTGGAGGCCGGGATGGAGACCAGCCAGAGCAACGATCCTTGTACGCCGCCGGTGACTTCGTTGACTTCGGCGGCAGACGATGCGGGGTGCGATCTTGTGACGGTGCCGGCCCGGCAGGGTCTGGAGGCGGTCGACATCCTGCGCCGGGGGGCCGGGGACGCGGTGGGGCCCGTACTCCACGACGACGGGGGCGACACCCTCGGCTTCGTGGTGCCGGCCGGTACGGCGGCGGGCTGGGACGTTCCGGGCAGCACCTGCACGGAGACCGACGGGCGCGGGCTGCGGCTCAGCCCCGAGCCGCCGGTCGAGGGCTCCGACTGGCTGCTGCCGCCCGGCGAGGCCGACCTCGCGACCGACCCGACGGTGCTGCGCCGGGCGCTCGGGGAGGCGGCCCGGCTGATCGAGGCCGCGGACAGCTGCCGCTGAATTTCCCGGACGGCCGGCGCCTGGGAAAATGACGGAATGGGCAAGTCCAGAAACTCGCGGCGCAGGGCGACCGCCGCCGACGCCGTTGTCGAGGCCGTCGACGGCGGCCTCGCCCAGCTCATTCCCGACCCCGACCGCGGCCGGGCCTGGACGCTGCTCATCGACGGCGCCCCGCAGTCGCACGTCGACCTCGACGACCCGGGGTACCTCTCCTTCGAGTACCAGCGCCGGCTCGGCCATGTGATCGACCTGGTCGCACCGCCGGGCAGGCCCGTGCAGGTCGTGCACCTGGGGGGCGGCGCGTTCACGCTGGCACGGTACGTCGCGGCGACCCGGCCCCGGTCCACGCAGCAGGTGGTGGAGCGGGACGCGGCCCTCGTGCAACTGGTGCGGCGGGAGTTGCCGTTGGATCCCGGCGCGCGGATACGGGTGCGGTCCGTGGACGCCCGGGAGGGTCTGGGCAAGGTCCCGGAGGCGTGGGCGGACCTGGTCATAGCGGATGTGTTCAGCGGGGCGCGCACTCCGGCGCATTTGACGTCCACGGAGTTCCTGGACGAGGTGCGGAGGGTGCTGCGGCCGGGCGGTGTGTACGCCGCCAACCTCGCGGACGGGCCGCCGCTCGCGCACCTCAGGGGGCAGATAGCGACGGCGGGGGCGCGGTTCGCGGAGGTCGCGGTGGTCGCGGACGCGGGGGTGTGGCGGGGGAAGCGGTTCGGCAACGCGGTGCTGGTGGCGGCCGACGTACAGCTGCCGGTGGGAGAGCTGACCCGGCGTTGCGCATCCGATCCGCACCCTGGGCGGGTCGAACACGGGCGGGCGCTGCGGGACTTCACCGGCGGGGCGGTCGCCGTGACGGATGCGGTGGCCGTGGCTTCGCCCTCGCCGCCGCCTTCGGTGTTTCGCTGAGTCCGCGGGCCGGTGGGGGCTGGTCGCGCAGTTCCCCGCGCCCCTGAAGGGGCGCTTCGCCCGCCGTTTCTCCCCAGCCGCGGGCAGTCGTGCCTCCCCAGTGCCTTAAGGGCCTGGGAGGTGCCCCCAGGCGGCACGGGTGGGCACGGGCGGTGCCCGGCAAGCGCCGGTGAGCGTCCCCACCCCCCGGCCCGGCCGACCGGACACTCTCAGTACGTCTCCACCTGCACCTGCGGCGGCCCGTCGTGCCAGGTGCAGAACACCGACACGCGGTCCGTGCTCTTGCTGAACTCGATGCGGATCCACGTCTCCGTCTTCCAGACCTGCATCGACCAGCCCGTGCCCGGCGTCGCCGACACCAGCGTCGCGCTGGTGTCGCCCAGGTCGAAGACCGCCCGGCCGCCGTCCGTGTCGTAGGCCTTGACCTGACCGGTGGCGGTCGCTGTGGCCGAGGGGCTCGGAGTCGTCGTCGGAGTCCGGGACGGCGTCGGCGTGGGAGTCGCCGACGGGCGCGCCGCGGCCGTGTGCGAAGGGCTCGGCGCGCGGGACGTGGCCGGCGTCAGCGGCTTGGAGCCCTGGGTCGTCGGGTCGTCGTCCGCCGCCGTGACGGGCAGGGCGCGGGGCGGGTCGTAGGCCGTGGCCGCGATCACCGTGTGGACACCCCACCACGACAGCGTGACCGCCGCGCCCGTGGCGAGCAGCCAAGCCAGTATGTGTACGAGTCCTCTGCGCATCGCGGGCCATACTGCCCCAGGGGTACCGCCGTGCGCACTCGACCCGAGTTATCCACAGGCTCCGGCCGGCGTCGGCGGCATGGCGTACGGTGCGGCGCATGGCAAGTGTGCTCGTGGTCGAGGACGACCAGTTCGTACGCTCGGCGCTCATCCGGCATCTCACCGACGCCTCGCACACCGTGCGCAGCGTCGGCACGGCACTGGAGGCGCTGCGCGAGGTCGCCCATTTCCGCTTCGACGTGGTCGTGCTGGACCTCGGACTGCCGGACCTGGACGGCTCCGAGGCGCTGAAGATGCTGCGCGGCATCACCGACGTGCCCGTCATCATCGCCACCGCCCGGGACGACGAGACGGAGATCGTCCGGCTGCTCAACGCCGGCGCGGACGACTATCTGACCAAGCCGTTCTCCGTCGAGCACCTGTCGGCACGGATGGCCGCCGTGCTGCGCCGGGCGCGGTCGGGCGGGGGCGAGGCGGCGCCGTCGAGCGTGCTGAGGGTCGGCGGGCTGGCCGTCGACCCGCTGCGCCGGCAGGCCGAGTTGGACGGAGTGCGGCTCGATCTCACCCGCCGGGAGTTCGATCTGCTGGCCTTCCTCGCCGGGCGGCCGGGGGTCGTGGTGCCGCGCAAGGAGCTGCTGGCGGAGGTGTGGCAGCAGTCGTACGGGGACGACCAGACCATCGATGTGCATCTGTCCTGGCTGCGGCGGAAGTTGGGGGAGACGGCGGCCCGGCCGCGGTATCTGCACACACTGCGGGGGGTCGGCGTGAAGCTGGAGCCGCCGGGCGGGGAAGCGAGGCCGGTCGGATGAGATGGGCTCTGGTCAAGGTCTGTCTGGCGGTCACCGCGATGGTCGTGGTCGCCTTCGCCGTTCCGCTCGGCCTGGTCGTCAAGGAGCTGGCCCGGGACCGGGCGTTCTCCAACGCCGAGCGGGAGGCCGCCGCCGTCGCCCCGGCCCTGTCCATCACCACCGACCGGGACAAGCTGGAGCGGGTGGTGGCCTCGGCCGGCGCCGACCGGGGCATGGCCGTGCACATACCGGCGGCCGGTGGTCAGGCCGCCGTCGACATCGGCCGGCAGCGCGCCGCCGACCGGGACATCGCGGCCGTACGGAAGCTGGGGCGGGCCTCCACGACCGGGGTGGCCGGCGGGTCGACCCTGCTGCAGCCCGTCGCGCTGAGCTCCGGTGCCATCGCGGTCGTCGAGGTGTACGTGCCCGAGTCCGAGGTGAACAACGGCGTCGGCACGGCCTGGGCGGTGCTCGCCGCCGTCGGCCTGGCGCTGATCGTCGGCTCGGTCGCGGTGGCCGACCGGCTGGGCGTACGGATGGTGCAGCCCGCCCAGCGGCTGGTGGAGGGCGCACACGAACTGGGGGAGGGCAAGCTGGGCGCGCGGGTGCCCGAGGAAGGGCCGAACGAACTGCGGCTGGCGGCGGTCGCGTTCAACTCGATGGCCGACCAGGTCGTCCAACTGCTGGCGAACGAACGGGAGCTGGCGGCGGATCTGTCGCACCGGCTGCGCACTCCGCTCACCGTGCTGCGGCTGAACGCGGCCTCGCTCGGGGACGGGACCGCCGCCGAGCAGACCAGGGCCGCCGTCGCGCAGTTGGAGCACGAGGTCGACACCATCATCCGGACCGCCCGGGAGGCCAAGCCGCAGACGGCGGCCGCCGGGCCGGGGGCCGGCTGCGACGCGGCCGAGGTGGTGCGGGAGCGGATGGGGTTCTGGTCGGCGCTCGCGGAGGACGAGGGCCGCAAGTGGCGGGTGGCCGGCGTGGACCGGCCGGTGCGCATACCCGTCGCCCGCGCCGACCTGGCCGCCGCGCTCGACGCGCTGCTGGGCAACGTCTTCCGGCACACCGCGGAGGGCACCGCCTTCGCGGTCGACGTGCACAACGCGGAGGACGCGGTGATCGTGCTGGTCTCGGACGCGGGACACGGCATCCGGGATCCGGAGGCGGCGATGGCCCGGGGGCGGGGTTCCGGGGCGGCCGGGTCGACCGGGCTCGGCCTGGACATCGTGCGCCGGCTCGCCGAGTCGACCGGTGGCGATGTGCGGATCGGGTCGTCGGTGCTCGGCGGGACCGAGGTGCGGGTCTGGATCCAGCTGGACGGCCGGAAGCCGGAGCGCAAGGGGCACCGGGGAGCGGTGCGCCGGCGCCGTTCGCGCAGGCAGCCGGGGGATCCGGGCCGGAGGGGAACCGGGGGAACCACCGGAAGAATTGGTCTCGACCTTTAATCGCTCCCGATGCCTTCCTTAAGCGCACCCTAAGATCCTCAATGGCCGTCCCGATCAGGCCGTTTGTCCGGTTCCTGACCGCTAGCGTGCTGCCGCACCCCACCCCCTCCGGCAGGCGAAGGCAGGCACGGCATGAGTACGCACCGGCGCAGAATCAGTGGCAGGAACAAGGTGACAGGCGGTCTGGTCGCCGCGGCCGTGGTCGGTGGCGGGGCGATCCTGTTCACCGGGATCGCGCAGGCGGCCGGAGTCGGCGCCGCGTACACGAAGACGAGCGACTGGTCGACCGGGTACACCGCGCAGTACGTCGTCACGAACAACAGCGGTGCCAGGGAGCAGGACTGGACGCTGGAGTTCGACCTGCCGGCCGGCGCGAAGCTCAGCTCGCTGTGGAACGCCGAGTACACCGTGAGCGGGCAGCACGTCACCGTGAAGCCGCCGAAGTGGGACACGGACGGCCTCGCGGCCGGCGAGTCGGACACCGTCGGCTTCGTGGTCGACGGCAGCGGGGACCCGACCGGCTGCCGTATCGACAACGCGAGCTGTTCGGCGGACGGTACGACGACCCCGGAGCCGAGCGGCCGCCCGACGCAGTCCGTCACCCCGACCCCGACGGCCACCGCGACCCCCAAGCCCACGGCCACCGCCACCCCCACCGCGACGGCCACCCCCACCGCCTCCCCGACCCAGAGCAGCGGCACCGGTACCACCGTCTCCGCCGGTTTCGCCCCGTACGTCGACACCTCCCTCTACCCGGCGTTCGACCTCCTCGCGGCGGCGAACGCGACCGGCGTGAAGAACTACAACCTCGCGTTCGTCACCGACGGCGGCGGCTGCACGCCCAAGTGGGGCGGGGTGACGGACCTGGCGAGCGACGGTGTGGCGTCCCAGATCGGCGCCCTGCGCGCCAAGGGCGGTGACGTCCGGGTCTCCTTCGGCGGCGCGTCCGGTTCCGAACTCGCCACCACCTGCTCCTCGGCGGACGCGCTGGCGGCGGCGTACGGCAAGGTCGTGGACGCGTACAGCCTGACCAAGGTCGACTTCGACGTGGAGGGCGGCGCGCTGCCCAACACCACGGCGAACACCAACCGCGCCAAGGCCATCGCCAAGCTCCAGGCGAGCCACCCGAACCTGGACGTCTCCTTCACCCTCCCGGTGATGCCGGAGGGCCTCACCCAGGACGGCGTGAACCTCGTCTCCAACGCCAAGGCCAACGGCGTGAAGATCAGCACCGTCAACATCATGGCGATGGACTACGGCGCCTCGTACAACGGCGACATGGGCACCTATGCCACCCAGGCCGCCACCGCCACCCAGGCCCAGATCAAGAGCGTCCTCGGCCTCTCCGACTCCGCCGCCTGGAAGGCGGTCGGCGTCACCCCGATGATCGGTGTCAACGACGTCTCCTCCGAGGTCTTCAAGGTGGACGACGCCAGTCAGCTGGTCGACTTCGCCAAGTCCAAGGGCCTCGGCTGGCTCTCGATGTGGTCGGCCACCCGCGACCAGCAGTGCGCCGGCGGCGCCAAGTCCACCGCCGACGCCACCTGCAGCTCGATAACCCAGGACAAGTACGCCTTCTCGAAGGCCTTCGCGGCGATCGGCTGACCCGCGAGCACCGTCCGATACGTCCCGCCCGGTCTTCCCCTTCCCGGCCGGGACGTACAAACTTCTTTATCAGGGCGCCGGAGAACAAGGGGGACGAATGATCGAGCTGTACGACATGATTCGTGAGCTGAGGCGGCAGCTGATCGCCGCCGCGGCCGACGGCGGCGGCCAGGCTGTACGGTTCGAACTCGGGCCCATCGAGGTCGAGGCCACCGTCGCCGTCAACCGGGAGGCGGGTGCCGGCGCCAAGGTGCGGGTTTGGGTCGTAGACCTGGACTCGAACGGCAGGTACGCCCAGGCGCAGACCCAGCGGGTCAAGCTGACACTCATACCCAAAGCCGTACCCGCGGGCGGGGGATCGCCGCAACCCGCCATGCTCGCGGGGGACGAGGTCGATGGCGAGCGCTGACCGGGGGCTGAGGGCGGAGCGGGTCGCGGAGATCCGCGTCGGGCCTCCCGGCAGGCAGGCCCGCCGGGGCACCGGGTACCTCGTCGCGGCACGCAAGGTGTTGACGGCCGCACACCTCGTCGAGACCGTGGAGGACGCACAGGCCGTCACGGTCCGCTTTCAGGCCGACCGGCCGGGAGAACAGGTCGTCGGGGCGACCGTGTGCTGGCGGCACGCGGGCATCGATATCGCAGTCCTCGCCCTGGACAGCGAGGTGCAGATGCCGGAGACCCCGCCCGTCTCGTACGGTCGGGTGGGAGAGCGGGACGCGGTGCTGCGCTGTACCGCGCTGGGTTTCCCGCGTTTCAAACTGCGTACGGACGACGACGGTTCACGTTTCCGGGACGCGGAGCACGTGCACGCGACCTGCGCCGTGCTCTCCAACCGCCGCGAAGGCACCCTCGACCTCGCTGTCGCCTCCTCTCCCGCCGACGACCCCGATCCCGACCGCGACGCCTGGGAGGGCATGTCCGGCGCGGCCGTCTTCGCTGGCGGCCACCTTGTCGCAGTCGTCACCCGGCACCACCGCACGGACGGTCCGGGACGCATAGCGGCGGTCCGGGTCGACCGGTGGTCCGAGGAGCTGAACCCGGTGGAGACGGAAGAACTGGCGAAGTGTCTGGGCTGCTCTCTGGGCCCCGAGGCGCTGTCCGACGCCATTCCCCCTGCAGTGCCGGAGTGGACTCGGGAGGTCTACCGCGCCCACCTCGCCGGTATGGCGCCCGCCGAGCTGAAGGCCCGGGAAGCGGAGCTCGGCGAACTCGTCTCGTTCTGCGCCGGCCCCGATCCCTATCTGTGGGTCCAGGGGCCGCCCTGGGCCGGAAAGAGCGCGCTCGCCGCCTGGTTCGCCCTGCACCCGCCACAGGGCATCGTGCCGGTCTGGTTCTTCGTCACAGCAGGCTCCACCGATCAGTCGGACAGCTCCGTCTATACGGCGACGGTCATCGACCAGCTCGCCGCGATCGTCGGCCGTGATCCGGCTGTCGTCGCCACCCCCACGGCCCGTGACGGAGTGCGCCGGCTGCTGCTGGAGGAGGCCGCGGAGCGCGTCGGACGGGGCGGTGGCACACTGCTCCTCGTGGTGGACGGTCTCGACGAGGATCAGTCCTTGCGCAGCGGTGGCATCGGCACGAGCATCGCCTCCCTGCTGCCCGACCGGCCCCCGCCGAACGTGCGTGTCCTGGTCACCAGCCGTACCAGCCCGGGTCTCCCCGTCGACGTCAAGGGCAGCCATCCGCTTCGCCGTTGCCGCGAGCTGCGGCTGTCCGCCAACGAAGCCGCACAGCACGACGAGCACGAGGCCAAGGGCGAGCTGCGCCGGGTGCTCACCGGAGACCGGCTGCCGCGTGACCTGGTCGGCCTCCTCGTCGCCGCCCGGGGACCTCTCACCACCGACGACCTCCGTGTCCTGACCGGCGAGCCCAACGACGCGCTACGACGGCTGCTCGACAGTGCCTTCGGACGCACCGTGCGGGTACGCGAGGCACACCAGAGCGACGGCGCCGACGGCGAGGACGACCACAGTGACGACCTGAACCTGTACGTGTCCGGCCGTGGTTGTGTCTTCACCCACGAGACGCTGTTCGCCGCCGCCCAGGAGGAACTCGGGCCGGACGTGGCCCCGTACCTGGAAATGCTGCACGCCTGGGCCGAGCACTTCTCGGGCCGGGGCTGGCCGCCGGACACCCCGAACTATCTTCTCCAGCCCTACGGCCGGAGGCTCGCCCTGCTCCGTGACGCGGACCGTCTGCTCGCCCACGCCACTGACGTCCGCCGACGCGAGCGGCTGCGCCAGGCGACGGGAAGCGACGCTGCGTTCCTCTCGGAGGTGGCGGCTGCCCGCACGACGGCGCGCGAGGACGACCTGCCGACACGGGTCGTACTCGCGGCCGTGGGTGACCTCGTCACCCGACGTAACCGGACACTCCATCCCGGCGTCCCGGCCGTCCTTGCTCGCCTCGGCCGGACCCGCGAGGCGATCGGGCTGGCCCGAAGCGTCCCCGACCGTCTCAGCCGCGCGCGGGCGCTGGCCGGAGTGGCAGGGGTACTGGCGGACCGGGACGACCTGCGCGCCGTTCGGTTGGCGGAGGAAGGGGTGGAACTGGCGACGCCGGTGGCGCGAACCACATTAGACCGACTTGTGACACTTCCTTCGCACCCCACGGGAGCTGTCACGGCGGTCCTCGCGGTGCAGAGCGCTGCCGCGGGCGTGTTCGCGAGGCTCGGCAAGGAACACGAAGCCGTACGCCTGGCCTTCGGCTGGCCCTGGCGGTTGAAGGTCGCGTACAGCGAACTCGTCAAGGCGCTGACCGCGACCGCTCGCCAGGTCCGTGTCCCCGCTCATGCGGACGAACTGTGCCGCATGGCCGAAGAGATCGCCGAGCGGTGCGAGTTCGATCCGGACCGTGTCCGCTCTCTGGTGACCGTCGGGCAGACATGGTCGGCCCTGGGTTCGCCCGACGAAGCCGACCGCCTCTACGATGCGGTGGTCCGCTGGGTCCGGCAGCACGGAATCGACCGACCCCACGTCTCCGCGATCGCCGCCGAGGCTCTGCGGGAGGTGCGCCCAAGGGACGCGCAGCGACTGACCGGGGCAGTTCACGGGCCTGCGCGCTACAGGCTGGGGGTGGGGACCTATGACGACGTGTACGCACTCATCGCCGACAACCGACTGGAAGACGCTGAACGGCTCCTGAACTACGGGCCTTTGCCACAGCGCCCGGGACGAGGGCGCTCTCCTTGGCACCGGGAACGAGAGCCTTCTTCTTGGTATACGGGCGTCTCCGCAGTAGAGCAGAAGGAACTACTGCTCGGCGATGCCTGGACCATGATCGCGCGGGCGTGGGCACGCGATGGCAGAGCGAAACCGGCCTGGGAAGCTCTCGCCAAATCCCGTAGCAGGCCGAGTCTCAACAGACGTGGACAGCAGGATGTTGTCCAACTCCTGCTGAAGGCAGGTGAAGATGCCATCGAGGAGTTGGAGTCATTCCTGCTCGCCCGGCATGCCCTGGGCAATGGGATCGGCATCGACGCCCTGGTGGAACTCGCCGCTCACTTCGCTGCCGGACAACCGGACCGCGCACGATATCTGGTCGGCGAGGTGAACCGGCGGCGCCAGGGAGGGGGCAGCTCCACCCAGGCCGATCCCGCGAGTCTCGCTGTCCTTGCCGGAGCCTTGGCCGCGGTCGACCGACTGGACGACGCGGAACGCGTTCTCGCCGAAATAGAGGACCGCGACGTATATGTCTGGGGCTGCGCTGTCGCGTCCCTGGCCGTGGCCGAACGCGACGAGGCCCGGGCACTCGGTCTGTGCGAAAAGGCAGCGGTGGCCTCACCCCGGTTGTCCTACTACCCCTTGCCCGAAGGCATGGTGGCGGCTGTCGCCCAGGCAATGGCCCGCACAGAGATCGGGGAACGTACCGAGGACTTTCTCGGGCAGTGGCCCACGACTGACGGTTTTCTGTCCGACTACCGTGGCAGAGCCGCCGTCCATGCGGCTGCGGGCCTGTGGCCGCACGCTCCGGAGGCGGCACGCCGGCTACTCGGCGAGGTGCGGCTCCGCAAGAGCACCGGGGACGACGTGCGTGCCTCTCGGCTCCTCGTCGAGGTGGGCCCGGACGGGCGCGGCAACCTCCCGCGGGTTGAGGAGGTTCTTGACGGCGCTGGGTCTCGGAGGCTGTTCCACGAGGACGAGGACGTCTCCCTGTACGCGCTTCTGGAGGCCGGCAGCGACCCGGCGGCTGCACGACAGCGGCTCAAGGATGTGCTGGGGAGGCAACGGGGAAGTCTCACCGGCGGTGGACCAGGTGCCGTGGCGACCGTCGCCCTTGCCGCACTGGGAGATCCCGACGCGGCGGAGGAATGCGCCCGAGGCGAGACGCAGAATCACGAGCGCGCTCTTCGTCTCCTCTGCCTGGCCGCCCACCTCGCCGGAATGCCAGGCCTCGCCATGGCCGTACCGCTCCTTGAATCCCCCCGCCAGTCCCTGCCCGTCTCCACACGCCTCGCCGTCTGTCTCATCCCGGCCACTCCCACCCCCGACCTCCCCCGAGCACGTGCCCTTGTCGCCGAAGCGCTCACTCTCGGAGCCTGGGTGCCTGCCCTCCCGGTCCTCGCGGTCCTCGACCCTGCGGCCGTCCTTCGGGTACGGGACGTGGTCGTCGCTCATCTCGGACTGGCCCGCTGAGGAGCCCGGCGGTCGCGCGGTCTTCGCGTGGCTGCCGGCTCAGAAACCGCCCGGGCCGCCGGGCCCCCCGAAGCCCCCGAACCCGCCCGGCCCGCCCATCGGCGGGCCGTGGTGGTGGAAGCCGTCCAGAAGGGCGTCCGCCAGGAGCATGCCGCCGACCCCTGCCGCGCCCGCGACCAGGGCCGTCTTCCACCAGGGCGTGCTGTACCAGCCGCCGGGGACGGTACGGCCGGCGACCGTTCCGCCCGGGTAGTAGTAGGGAGTGCCGGCGCCCGGGCGGTCCGAGGACGTGTACGTCTGGCCGCCCACCGTCACCTGGCGGCCCGCCGCGGCCGAGCCCGTCGGGGGCAGGGCCGGGCCGGGGTCGAGGCCCAGGGCGGTGCGGGCCGCCCGCACGTAGTGCAGGCCCTCGACGGCGGTCTGGGTGACCAGGGCGTACTGCGCCGGGGTGTACGCCGTCGCCAGCTGGGCCTGGGCCGCGCGGTGGCGTTCCGTCGCGTCGGCCAGGGACTGGCGGGCCGCCCGGTCGTCACCCGCGGCCAGGGTCGCGATGCCGCCGCCGAGCCGGTCCACCCAGCGGGTGGCCTCCGCCCCCGCGTCGGCGGCGAGGTCCTGCTGCGACAGCTGCCCGGCGCCGTCCGCGGCCTGCTGCCGGTTCCGGCCGACGAAGGCCACCACAGAGCCGATGACCAGCGCCAGCAGCACCAGCGCGATGAATCCCATGACGTCCTCCGGTGTCCACGTCCACGAGGATCGCTCGATCACCTCGTACCGACCATGAGACGCCCGGCAGTTGAGAGACCGCTGATCGACGGCTGAGCGCTCCCTGTGAGCCGGGCGCGGCACTTCCCTCCGAGCACTGCGCCCCGCTCGACAGCGCCCCCGAAGGGGCGCGGGGAACTGCGCGACCAGCCACAGCGGAGCCGCAGACGAACGACGGCATAGGGCGACTCTGTCAGGCGGCCGCCGGCGGCAGCGTTCCCGTGCGGGCCGCCTCCGCGTACCAGCGGGCGCTCGACTTCGGGGTCCGGGCGAGGGTCGCGTAGTCGACGTACACCGCGCCGAACCGCTTCCCGTAGCCGTACGCCCACTCGAAGTTGTCCATCAGGGACCACAGGTAGTAGCCGCGCACGTCCGCGCCGTCGGTGATGGCGCGGCGCACCGCCGAGAGATGGCCGTGCAGGTAGGCGATGCGCTCCGGGTCGTGGACGTTGCCGTCGGGGTCGGGCTTGTCGTCGTAGGCCGCGCCGTTCTCGGTGACGTAGAGGGGAAGGCCCGGGGCCTCGGCGGTGTACCGCATGATCAGCTCGTGCAGGCCCGTCGGGTCGATCGTCCAGCCCATCTCCGTGCGCTCACCCGGCGTCTGGTGGAAGGCGACGTCGTCGGCGCCCGGCCAGGGGGAGTGGGTGCTGGCGCCGTGGCCGTCCGCCCGGGGGCCGCCGGCCGTGCCGGACGCGGCCGACACCAGGGTGGGCGTGTAGTAGTTCAGGCCGAGGGCGTCCAGCGGCTGGTGGATGGCGGCGAGGTCGCCGTCCCGGACATACGACCAGTCCGTCACCGACGCCGTCGCCGCGAACAGCGACCGGGGGTAGGAGCCGTGCAGGATCGGGCCGTGGAAGACCCCGTTGGCCAGGTCGTCGATGGTGCGGACCGCGACCAGGTCGGCCGGGTCCTGCGACAGCGGCCGTACCACCGAGGAGTTGAGGCTGATCGCGACCTGGTTGCGGGCCGGCATCACCGAGCGCAGCGCCGAAGTGCCCAGGCCGTGCGCGAGGTTGAGGTGGTGCGCGGCGCGCAGGGTGGCCGCCGGGTCGGTACGGCCGGGGGCGTGCACGCCGGAGCCGTAGCCCAGGAAGGCGCTGCACCAGGGCTCGTTGAGGGTGATCCACTGCTCCACCCGGTCGCCGAGCGCCTCGCCGAGGATCTGCGCGTACTCGGCGAACCGGTACGCGGTGTCCCGCTCCGGCCAGCCGCCCGCGTCCTCCAGCTCCTGCGGCAGGTCCCAGTGGTAGAGGGTGACGGCCGGCTTGATGCCCTTCGCCAGCAGTTCGTCCACCAGGCCGCGGTAGAAGTCGAGACCGACCTGGACCGCCGGGCCGCGGCCGGTCGGCTGGACGCGCGACCAGGAGACCGAGAACCGGTAGGCGTTCAGGCCGAGGTCGGCCATCATGGCCACGTCGTCACGGTAGCGGTGGTAATGGTCGACAGCGATGTCACCGGTCTCGCCGCCAGCCGTCTTGCCCGGCGTATGGCTGAAGGTGTCCCAGATCGAGGGGGTGCGGCCGTCCTCCCGCACCGCCCCCTCGATCTGGTACGCGGAGGTGGCGGCGCCCCAGAGGAAGGCGGGAGGAAAGGTCACGGAGGTCATGGGTTCAGGCATGGAAGCGCTCCCATAGGAGGTCGTGGAGACCGACGGGTAGGTGAGGAGGAAGGGGAGGAGAGGGGGCCGGGACGGCGGTGACCCGGCCCCCCGTCTGGACGGCGGTCAGCCCTTCACGGCGCCCTGCATGATGCCGCCCACGATCTGCTTGCCGAAGATCGCGAAGACGAGCAGCAGCGGCAGCGTGCCGAGCAGCGCGCCCGCCATGATCAGGGACTGGTCCGGGGTGTAGCCGCGGCCCAGGCCCGCCAGGGCGACCTGCACGGTCGGGTTGCCGGTCTGCGTGAGGACCAGGAACGGCCACAGGAAGTCGTTCCAGGCCTGCACGAACATCAGCATGCCGAGCACGGCCATGGCCGGGCGCGCCGCGGGGAACACGATGTGCCACACCACCCGCCAGCTGCTCGCGCCGTCCACCCGGGCCGCCTCGATCAGCTCGTCCGGCAGCGCCTGGATCAGGTACTGCCGCATGAAGAACACGCCGAACGCGCTCACCAGGGACGGGAAGATGACCGCCTGGAGCTGGTCCGCCCAGTTCAGCTTGGCGACCATCATGTACAGCGGGATGATGCTCAGCTGCGGCGGCACCATCATCGTGCCGATCACCGTCAGCATCAGGATGTTGCGGCCTCTGAAGCGCAGCTTGGCGAAGGCGAACCCGGCGATCGTGGACAGCACGACGATGGTGATCGCCGAGATCCCCGCCACGATCGTGGTGTTGAGGAAGGCCTGCCCGAGGTTGGCCTCGTTCCACGCCACGTCCAGGTTGTGGAAGAGGTTCCCGCCGAACCAGAACGGCGGCGGGGTCTCGGCCAGCCGGTTGTTGTTCCGGGACGCGGCGATCGCCGTCCACACCAGCGGGAACAGCGAGCCGATGGAGAAGAGGACGAGGATCGTGTACGCGATCGGGCCCGCGTGCATGGTGCCGCCGGCGCGCGCCGACTTCGAGCGCCGGGCCCGCTTGGGCTCGACCGCCTCGGAGGGTTTGGTCAGGGTCGTCGTCACGGCCGGTCTCCTAACTACTGGCGCGCAGCCGGCGCGAGATGACGTAGTTGACGATCCCGATCACGATGAGGATCAGGAACATCGTCCAGGCGATGGCGGAGGCCCGGCCCAGGTGCTGGTTCACCCAGCCCTGCTCGTACAGGTACAGGCCGAGCGTCTGGAACTGGTGCTCCGCACCGCCCGACGCGCCCTTGTTGGCGTCGAAGATCAGCGGCTCGCCGAACAGCTGGCTCGCGCCGATGGTCGACACCACGCAGGTGAACAGGATCGTCGGCCGCAGCTGCGGCAGCGTCACATGGACGAACTGCCGCCAGCGCGAGGCGCCGTCCAGCGCCGCCGACTCGTACAGGTCCTGCGGGATCGCCTGCATCGCCGCCAGGTAGATCAGCGCGTTGTAGCCGGTCCACCGCCAGATCACGATCGACGACACGGCTATCTGGGACGGCCACTTGTCGTTCTGCCAGTCGATGTGACCGACACCCACGAAGTGCAGCGCCCAGTTGATCATGCCGTAGTCGCGGCCGAAGAGCAGGACGAAGACGAGGGAGGCGGCGGCGATCGAGGTGGCGTACGGCGCCAGCATCACGACCCGGTAGAAGGTCGAGGCGCGCAGCCGGTAGTTGAGGATGTGGGCGAGCCCCATCGCCATCAGCAGCTGCGGGACCGTCGAGATGATCCCGATGGTCAGGGTGTTCTTCGCCGCGTTCCAGAAGAAGTCGTCGCCGAAGATCCGGGTGTAGTTGTGCAGCCCCGCCCACTGCATGTCGGTGGGCGCGGTCAGCTCCACCGTGTGCAGCGAGGCCCAGCCCGTGTAGACGAGCGGGAAGAGCCCGAAGGCGAGGAAGAGCACGAAGAACGGCGAGATGAAGCCGTACGGGCTCCACTTGATGTCCCGCTGCCAGCGGCGCGAGAGACGGGCGCGGCGCCGCCGCTCCGCCTCCGTGGGAGCGGCGGGCGGGCGGACCGGGGCCGCGCCCCCCTCCTGCGCGAGGGGGGCGGCGGTGTCGTGCCGGGTGGCCATGGCGGTCACTTGTCCAGGCTGTTGTCGATGGTCTTGGTGGCCGTCGCCCAGGCCTCCGCGGGCGTCTTGCCCTTGGTGACGAGGATGACGCCGTTGTTGGCCAGACCGTCCTGGATGATCTGGTCCTTCGGGCCGATGACCTGCACCGGGCTGCTCTTGGCGGCCGCGGCGAAGATCGTGCCGATCGGGGCGTCACCGGTCATGTCGTTCTTGGCGCCGGTCACCGCCGCCGAGGTGTACGTCGACGGCGCGCTCGGGAAGGAGCCCTGCACGCTGAAGAGCTTGGCCTGCTGGTCGGGTGCGGTCAGCCAGGCGGCCAGCTTCTCGGCCTCCGCGACGTTCTTGCCGCTCTTGGGCACGGTCAGGAAGGAACCGCCCCAGTTGCCGGCCTTCGGCGCCTGGGCGACGTCCCACTTGCCGGCCGCGTCCGCCTTGGACTGGCCCTTGATGTAGCCGAGCATCCACGGCGGGCAGGAGATCGCGGCGAACTTGTTGTTGGCGATCGTGCTGTTCCAGGACGGCTGGAACTGGGTCTGCGCCTGGACCAGCCCCTCCTGCGCGGCCTTCGCGGTCGTGTCGAACGCGGTCTTCACGGCGGGGTTCGTCTTGTAGATGATCTTGCCGGAGGAGTCGTAGAACTTGGTGCTCTCACCGGACAGGATCGCGTTCAGGAGGCCACCGGGGGAGTCCATGAAGGTGGTGCCGGAGGGCGCCTTCTTCTTGTAGTTCTCGCCGACCTGGAGGAACTTGTCCCAGCTGCCGGCCCACAGCTTGCTCACCGCGTCGCGGTCGGTGGGCAGGCCGGCCTGCTGGAAGAGGTCCTTGCGGTAGCAGATGGCGAGCGGACCGACGTCGGTGCCGAGCCCGATGGTCTGGCCGCCGCTGGTGGTGGCCTGCTTCCACTTCGAGTCCAGCCAGTTGCTCTCCGAGACGCCGTCGACCTTGGACAGGTCCTCCAGCTTGTCGGCGAACGTGCTGGTGACCTCGGCGATGTTGCTGACCTCGACGGCCTGGATGTCCATCAGGCCGCTGTTGGTGGTCAGGTGGTTGACGAGCGCCGGGTAGTAGTTCGCGTTCTGCTCGACCGAGGTGTCCTTGATGACGATGTTCGGGTGGAGCTTCTCGTACTCCTTGTAGAGCCCGGCCTCCTTGAAGCCGAAGGTGCCGAACAGGCCGAGCGTGATCGTCGTCTTGCCCTTGCCGCCGCCACTGGTGCCGTCGCTGCTGCCACCGCTGTCGTTCGCGCAGCCGGCCAGCAGTGCTCCTCCCAACGACACTACGGCCGCCAGGACCACCGCCTTGCGCGAGGCGGTTCGGGTACGTGCTCGCATTACGTCCTCCTGTTGCCCTGACGTGCCGACCCCCCGGCCAACTGCATTGTTGGGCCCGTTAGTTCTCGCTGCGGCTCGGGCGGGGAACGTGCGGGATGTGTATGTGTCAGGTACTGTGGGAGCGCTCCCACCAGTGATGTGTTGAAGAGTCGTCGGTTCGGAGCGGGGTGTCAAGGGAGCGGGCGCGGCGAACCGCGTTCAGTTATCCGGCTGTTAGCTAACGCGGATCGGCACCCGAGAAAACCGCATATGTCCTGACAAAACGGCCGCGGCTGCGCCGACGGGCGGCACTGTTAGATTCCAGGCCAGCGAGTTGTACGTCGGCGAGGAGGGCGGAGCCCATGGCAAGCCACGGAGCGCGGGGGCGTAGCGGTGGTCGGCCCACCCTCGAAGAGGTGGCGGCCCGGGCCGGGGTGGGGCGCGGCACCGTGTCCCGGGTGATCAACGGGTCGCCGCGGGTCAGTGACGCCACCCGGGCCGCCGTCGAGGCCGCCGTCGCGGAGCTCGGTTATGTCCCGAACACGGCCGCCCGCGCCCTCGCCGCCAACCGCACCGACGCCATCGCCCTGGTCGTCCCCGAGCCGGAGACCCGGTTCTTCGCGGAGCCGTACTTCTCGGACATGCTCCGCGGTGTCGGCGCCGAACTCTCCGACACCGAGATGCAGTTGCTGCTGATCTTCGCGGGCAGCGACCGGGAGCGGCAGCGGCTCGCCCAGTACCTCGCCGCGCACCGCGTCGACGGTGTCCTGCTGGTCTCCGTGCACGCCGACGACCCGCTGCCGGACCTCCTCGTCCAGCTGGAGATCCCGGCCGTGATCAGCGGCCCGCGCTCCGCCGCAGAGACGCTGACCTCCGTCGACTCCGACAACTACGGCGGCGGCCGCTCGGCCGTGGAGCACCTGCTCGCCTCCGGCCGCCGGACGATCGCGCACATCACCGGCCGCCTGGACGTGTACGGCGCCCAGCGCCGCGTCGACGGCTACCGCGACGCCCTGCGCGACGCCGGCCACAAGGCCGACGAACTCCTCATCGAGCCGGGCGACTTCACCGAGGAGGGCGGCCGGCGGGCGATGTCCGTGCTGCTGGACCGGCACCCCACCCTCGACGCCGTCTTCGCCGGCTCGGACGTGATGGCGGCGGGCGCCCGCCAGGTGCTGCGCGAGGTGGGCCGCCGGATCCCCGACGACGTGGCGCTGGTCGGGTACGACGACTCGGCCATCGCCCGCCACATGGACCCGCCGCTCACCAGCGTTCGCCAGCCCATAGTGGAGATGGGCCGCGCGATGATCGACCTCCTCCTCGCGGAGATCGCCGACCGCCGCCCGGCCGCGTCCCGGGGGCTGGAGCGACGGCATGCGGTGCTGCCTACGGAGCTGGTGGTGCGCGCGTCTTCCTAGGGCCTGTCGCGAAAGTGGCGTCGTCGGCCGAAGCGCGGCAGGCGCCACTTTCGCAACAGGTCCTGGCCGCCCGCGCCGCGGACGCGGTGCCCGGCTTGCGAACGGCTGGAGTGCCGCCGGCTGCTCGTCAACGTTCAGGGGCGAGGTCGACGCTCACTTGGTGGCGTAGACGGCGGTGCAGCCGCCGATGAGGTGACGGGCCTCCACCTTGGCGAAGCCGGCGGCCCGGAGCCACTGGGTGGCATCCGCGACCGTGTACTCCGATCCGCCCTCCGTGTCGATGAGCATGTTGAGCGACAGCATCAGGCCGTAGGTGTTGTGGCGGCGCTCGTCGTCGATCATGGCGTCGTAGACGATGAGGGTGCCGCCCTCGGGCAGGGCGTCGTAGGCCTTCTTGAGCAGGAACTGGCGCTGCTCCAGGTTCCAGTCGTGGAGGATCTGCCCCATGACGTAGACGTCGGCCTCGGGCAGCGGGTCGGAGAAGAAGTCCCCGCCGTGGAAGGCGAGGCGGTCGGTCAGGCCGTGGGCGGCGACGAACTCCTCGAACACCGGGCCGACGGGGGGAAGCTCGAAGACGGCTCCGGTTCGGCCAGCGCGGTGAAGATTCCCAACTCCACTGCGCTCAGAAGAGTCTTGGAAGCCATGAAGCCCAGGCCGAGTTGAAGAAGCGGCTCAGGGGTGATCGGGTCGGTGACCGACATTTCTCTCCATTTGTTGAAAGTTGAATGGCGAACAGTTGTCGGTTCGTGGCCAGGTGGGGGGACTGGTGTGGGTGTGATGCCGGAGTGAACGGCGGGGGAGCGCCCTTCTGGCCGCCCGAGTCGCCCTTTCGGGCGCGGTCCTGTGGCCCGGGCCGGCCTCGTCGCGGCGCGGGGAGGGGCCGGCCGTCTCGTTCCCGGACGGCCGGCGATGGCGGGGCGGTCGCGGAGTGCGGCCCGTCTCCTGTCCGGCGGCCTTGAGGTGTGGGTGTCGTCCGTCGGTCTCAGAGCGTCTTGGTCTGGCCGCCGTCGATGAGGGTCTCCGTTCCGGTGATGTTCGCGGCGAGGGGCGAGGCGAGGAACAGGGTGAGGTCGGCGACTTCGTGTGCCTCGCTGATTCGTCCGGACGTGATGCCCATGCTCTGCGGCACGACGACGTCCAGCGCTTCCTGTGCGGTGGTCCCGGCGGCCGCGGCGGTGGCGTCGGCGAAGCCGCCCGGCGCGGTCCAGAACGGCGTGCGGACCGGGCCCGGGGCGATGGCGTTGACGCGCACGCCCTGAGGCGCGAACTCCTCGGACAGGGACTTGTTGAGGTTGGTCAGTGCGGCCTTGGCCGCCGAGTAGTCGACCACCATGGGGAAGGGCAGCCGGGCGTTGATCGAGCTGATGTTCACGATGGCCGCGTCACCCGCTGCGATCAGATGGGGGAGGGCGGCGCGGCTGGCGCGGACGGCGCTGAAGAAGGTCAGGTCGAAGATCCGCTGCCAGTCGGCGTCGTCGACCTTGAGGAACGACTCGCGGGGTTCGGCGGCGCCGACGTTGTTGACCAGGATGTCCAGGCGCTGGTGGCGCTCGACGGCCTGCTGGATCAGGGTCTCCGCGCCCTGTGTGGTGGACAGGTCCACCGGCACGATCAAGATGTCGTGGTCGGCTGCCAGGGCGTCCAGCTCGGGAGTGGAGGAGCGGCTGCCGGCCACCACCTTGACGCCCTCGTGGGCCAGCTTCTCGACCACGGCCAGGCCGATGCCCTTGCTGGCTCCGGTGACGACGGCGACCTTGTCCTTGAGGTGCAGTTCCATGACGATCCCTTTCTGGATTGATCAATACATAATTAAGGTAGGACTAACCGCGGATGTGGGCGCTGTGCGCGTTTTCCGTGGTGTGCTGTGCGGGTTTTCCGCGGTGTTCAGTCCAGTACGCGCATCGCCGTGGACAGGGCGTCCTCTATGAACTCCCTCCCCACGCGTGCTCCGCCGACGATGCGGATCCCCTGGATGAACGTGGTCAGGAACCTGGCCAGTTCACCCGGGTTCTTCTCGGGGGAGATCTCCCCGCGCGCTTGTGCCCGCTCCAGGGCGCCGGCGAGCGAGGACTCGACCTGCCGGATCGCGGTGTTGACGCGGTCCGCGGCCAAGGGCTGGTCGCCGCACTCCGTGGCGGTGTTGACCACGAGGCAGCCACGCGTGGGGTCGGCCAGGTCCGCCTCGATCATGGAGGTGAGCACCCTGCGGACCGCGGGCCGGATCCCGGGCGTCTCGCCGAGGGTCGTCTCCAGGTCGCCGCCCTGGAGGGAGATGTAGCGGTCGAGGGAGCGGATGTAGAGCTGCTCCTTCGAGCCGAAGGCCGCGTAGAAGCTGCCGCTGCCTATCGACAGTTCCTTCAACAGGTCCTGCAGGGAGGTCTCGGCATAGCCCCGGCGCCAGAACAGGTCCATGGCGCGGTCTACCGCCTGGTCCGTGTCGAATTCCCTGATGCGTGCCATGGGGACAGCGTAGCGCGCTTTGTGGAATAGTCAATCCACAATGAAGGGCTTGGCTCGCTCGACGGTATCCATGCAGGTGAGGGCGTGTGCGCTGGGAGTCCGCTGCCGGAAGATCACGACGTCCACCGGTGACGGGCCGGCACCTCGCTCAGGCGGGCACCGTGAGCTTCAGGTCCAGCACAGGGATGTCGACGCGGCCGTCACTGTCGGTGTACCAGCGTCAGTGTGCGTCCTGGGCCTCCCCGTAGACGAGTCCGGTCCAGCCCGCACCGCCCGGGCCGCACAGGGCTGCCAGTTCGGCGGCCTCCCGCCCGTTCGGCGTCCCCGCCACCACGACCAGGCCCCTGACCGGCCGGCGCGAGGCGGCGCCGCGCGCCGTGCCTTGTGCGGGGACCGGAGCGGTCACGGCCTGCGGGGTGACCTGCGGCAAGTGCTGGAGGCTCGGCGGTACGGCGAGCGGCGGAGCGTCGGCCGTTCCCCGCAGTACGGTCACCGGAGTGCCGGGACGGGTACGGGCGATCTCCGCCAGCAGGTTCTGTGCGACATCGCGGGCCACAGCCTTCTCGCCGGTCACGCTGAGGGCGCCGTCCAGGCGGCTGAGGTCGACGAACGCGGGCAGGCCGTCGGCGTTCGTGCCGGCCCGGACCAGGCAGGCCGGGATGGGGGCGGCGGGCGATCCGCACGCCGTCCCACCGGAGTTCGAGGACGAAATGCAGGCCGCCGCGGACGACGTGGTTGTGCGAGTCGTTCAGGCCCGGCACGACGCGGTGCCCCCAGGCGTCGATCACCCGAGTCTGCGGACCTGCCAGCGGAGCGACTTCCCGGTCCCCGCCGACGACGGTCACCGAACCGTTGCGCACGGCGAGCGCGGTCGCGGCCGGCCGCTTCGGGGCGCCGGTGAAGATCTTCGCGTGCGCAGGACGAGATCCGCGGGCTGTGCGGGGGGCACCTGGGCGGATGCCGGCCATCGGCATGGATGTCATGGTCCCTCCCTCGGGATGGCGGCCGACGGCCCCAGCGCTCCTGGCCGCGCGAACCGTGATCGCCGACCACGTCAGGACAGCACCGGGGAAGCGGCATTCGCACGGGGGCTCCACCCCAGCAGGACGCACCCACCGCCGGCGGCACCGCCGGCGGAACCGCCGAGCGTCTGATCCACGATGTCGGCCACGGCTGGGTACGGGCAGAGCACGTCGAAGAAGCTCACAACCCGCATGATGCGGGCGGGAATTGAGGCAGCCATGGGTTCCGCGCGGTCTGGCCGAACCGGATGACCGAAAAGGCCCCTGGCCTGCGTTTCCGCAGACCAGGGGCCTTTCATGTAAGGGTGAGTGACGGGACTCGAACCCGCGACATCCTGGACCACAACCAGGTGCTCTACCAGCTGAGCTACACCCACCACGACCGGCGGTGACTTTGTGGTTCTCCGACCGGCCGAGAAAAAGTGTACAGGGTCCGAAGGGGTGCTCGCGCACGGCTTTCCCGGCGCCCCTCCGGAGACCTCCTGGACGCCCCCTGGACTCCTATTCCGCAGGCAGGACGTGCTTGGCCGCGATCGTCCGCGCGGTGTCCGAGTCGGGGCCGGGCTGCGGTACGAAGATGGCCTCGCGGTAGTAGCGCAGTTCGGCGATCGACTCGCGGATGTCGGCGAGGGCGCGGTGGTTGCCGTTCTTCTCCGGGCTGTTGAAGTAGGCCCGCGGGTACCAGCGCCTGGCCAGCTCCTTGACGCTGGACACGTCGACGATCCGGTAGTGCAGCCAGCCCTCCAGGGCCGCCATGTCCCTGGCGAGGAAGCCGCGGTCGGTGCCGACGGAGTTGCCGCACAGCGGGGCCTTGCCGGGTTCCTTCACGTGTTCCCGTACATAGGCCAGGACCTGCTCCTCGGCCTCGGCGAGCGTCGTGCCGCCCGCCAGCTCGTCGAGCAGGCCGGACGTGGTGTGCATCTGCCGCACCACCTCCGGCATCGTCTCCAGTGCCTTGGCCGGCGGACGGATGACGATGTCCACGCCCTCGCCGAGCACGTTCAGCTCGGAGTCGGTGACCAGTGCGGCCACCTCGATGAGCGCGTCGTCGGACAGCGAGAGGCCGGTCATCTCGCAGTCGATCCACACCATGCGATCGTTCATGCGACCACCCTAAAGCTGACGTCGGCGTTTGGGTGCCCCCGGTGCAAGGCCGACGTCTCCGTGGGCTGCCGCCCCCGTACCCCCGCATCATCGGCCTACGGCCTCGTCCTCAAACGCCGGACGGGCTGGGAGGGCGGCCGAGCGCCGTGGTCTTCGAGCGCCGGACGGGCTGGGAGGGCGGCCGAGCGCCGTGGTCTTCGAGGGCCGGACGGGCTGGGAGGGCGGCCGAGCGCCGTGGTCTTCGAGGGCTGCGGCTCACGCTATGGCCTTGTCCCCGAGCGCCCGACGGGCTGGGGAGGACGGCTGCGCGTCGTTGTCTTTATAGGGGCCGCCCCCGCTACGGCCTCGCGCCGGACCGGCTGAGTCGGGGCATGCCTCTGCCTCGCCTCTTTGTCCCGCCGAGTCGGGTGGTGGGTGGGCGAGGGGGTGGTTCCGGCCCACCCGAGGGTGTCGGGTGGGCCGGGGTGGGTCAGCTGCCTGTGCGGGGGCCCGGGAGGCTGGGTGAGAGGCCCACCGCCGCTGTCCTGCGGGTCTGCATCGGCAGTACGCCCTCGGGGTACGGGACCGCGAGCGGGCCCGTCGGCGGCAGCGGTGCCGGTTCCGGCGCGTCGGCCCGTTCGGCCTGCGGCCGCCTCGCCCGGTACGCCGCCCGGTACGCCGCCGGGGACGAACCCAGCTGGCGGCGGAAGTGGCCGCGCAGGGCGACGGGGGAGCGGAAGCCGCAGCGGCCCGCCACCTCGTCCACCGAGTAGTCCGACGTTTCCAGGAGACGCTGCGCCTGCAGTACCCGCTGCGTGATCAGCCACTGCAAGGGCGCGCTGCCCGTCAGTGAGCGGAACCGGCGGTCGAAGGTGCGGCGGCTCATGTACGCGCGAGCCGCCAGCGTCTCCACGTCGAACTGCTCGTGGAGGTGCTCCAGCGCCCAGGCGACGACCTCGGCGAGCGGGTCGGCGCCGATCTCCTCTGGTAAAGATCGATCGAGGTAGCGCTCCTGACCGCCCGAGCGGCGCGGCGGGACCACCAGGCGGCGGGCGAGCGCACCGGCCGCCTCGTTGCCGTGGTCCGTCCGCACGATGTGGAGACAGAGATCGATTCCGGCCGCCGTACCGGCGGACGTGAGGACGTCGCCGTCGTCCACGAAGAGCTCTCGCGGGTCGACGTGTACCGACGGGTAGCGCTTGGCCAGCGTCGGTGCGTACATCCAGTGGGTGGTGGCCGGGCGGCCGTCCAGCAGGCCTGCGGCGGCCAGCACGAACGCGCCCGTGCACAGCCCGACTATGCGGGCCCCTTCTTCGTGGGCGCGGCGCAGCGCGTCCAGCGCATCTTCCGGCGGCGGCGCGGTGATCGAACGCCAGGCCGGTACGACGACCGTGCCGGCGCGCGAGATCGCTTCCAGGCCATGCGGCGCGGTGAGTTCCAGGCCCCCTGTGGTCCGCAGCGGGCCTTCCTCGCCACCGCACACCAGCAGTCGGTAGCGCGGTACGCCGGCGTCCTGGCGGTCTATCCCGAACACCGACAGCGGTATGGAACTCTCGAAGATGGGGCCGCCGCTGAACAGCAGCACCGCGACAATCTCCTTGCGGCGTCGCCCGGAGAGTTTCCGGGCCGCGGCTTCCGGCGCGGCAGTGGAGTCGTGGCTCATCCTGCTAAGCCCCCCTCGGTGGTCGCGGCTCCTCGGTTGTGTCGCTCCTGCACGTTTCCCCTCGGTCCTGCACGAGTCCCCCGCCGTAAGACGTCAAGATCGAATCTACTGGTTTCCGCAGTGTCGCGTTGACCAGTTCGACACGCCGTCGATTGTCGACATGACAACTTGGCGTGAAGCATTCGATCACGAAGGGTTGCACTCACGGGCCGTGCAGGGAAGTGCGCCTCGTGGCAGTGGCCAAACCGCGTAGGGTGCGGAGGGTCCTGCGGACCCTTTCCGTGCAGGTGGAACGGGGGTTGGGGGGTAGTTGGTGCCCCTCCTGTACGGGTCCGGGAAGTTGGCTGAAAAGAAGCGTTCGCGTGCACGGAAACCGGTCAGTCGACCGGTGTAGTGCTCCGGGTGTGACGTCCGCCTCCCCGGGGCGCCGTCCCGCGCTCCGAGCGGCGCAGCAGGAAGCGGCAGGCGGCGGTGACGGCGGCGAGGCCGAGGGCGGTGCCGGCCGCGCCGGCCGGTGCGGTGCCGTACCAGAGGAGCACCACGGGGACGAGGACGCAGGAGAACACGGCCCAGCGGACCACGTCGCCGGCGGTGTCCGGGGCTGGGCGCGGGGCCGGGCGTGGGGCGGGGCGTGGGGCCCGGTGCGGTGCGGGGCGTGGGGCCCGGTGCGGTGCGGGGCGCGGATCGGGGGTGGTGGGGCGCGGTCCGGACATGGTCGTACTCCCTCGACGTACTCCCTTGTGCTCCCTTGTGACGCACTCGTACCGGGATCAACGCGCGTTCGGGCGGTCGGTCACCGTGCGTGGAGCTCCGGTGCTGTCCGAATCCTGTGCAAACCGCCTGTACGGGGCAGCAACCATTGCGTTACGGGCGCGGCTCGTGCATGCTCCCTGGAACCCCTAACCGACTCCGGGGAAGGTCCCCTACGGAGAGTGCGCGGGATCTGGGCTGAGGAGGCGTGCCGCCGTACCCTTGGGGGTATGGGGTTGGGAAGATGTTTCCCGGACACAGCTCCGCCGCACACTGTCGTCCCCTCCACACAAGGATCACAACGCCGAGACAGCCATGGCCGGTCACGAATTCTTCGATCCAGCGGACCGCAAGCGGCCGGTCGCCGACCCCACGGCGGCCGATGCGCTGGCGGCGGAAGAGTCACGCCCTTCCTGCGATCCCGCCTTCAAACACGGGGTGGTCGTCGGCTTCGACGGCTCCACCTCCAGTGAACGCGCCCTCGCCTATGCGATCGGGATGGCACACCGCTCCCGCGCAGGGCTGATCATCGTCCACGTAGCCAACCGACTGCCGACCACCGTGTGGGCCGGCTGCGAGCCACCCGTCTTCGTCGACGTGCCGGATCACCGGACGGAGGTGCTCGGGCTCGAACTCGCCTGCGCCGAGTACCTGGCCGAGGTGCCCTGGATCCTCGTCGAGCGCGGCGGCGACATCTGCCACGAACTCGAAGAGGTGGGGCGGGAGTACGAGGCCGACGCGATCGTCGTGGGGTCGACCCACGGGATCGTCGGGCGGATCTTCGGCTCCGTCGCCGGGCGACTCGCCAAGCGGGCCAAGCGCCCTGTCGTTGTCATTCCGTAACTCCACGTTCTCCCAGGTGAGATGTGCCATGGGAACGGTCCGGCTCTCTTCGTGCAGTGCCTGAAATTCCTGGCGTGCAGAGGTGTTTGTGCCCTTGTGAAGGGCATATATCGGTCACCGCGCACAACTGCACAGGCATGAAGGGAGCCCGCCGTGGACAATGACGTCTCTGCGGGAATCGGAACCACCACCGTGGCCGGCCGACTCGCCCTGGGGATCACCCTGTTGGCGTTCGGCCTCGGCACCACCGGTGTCATCGACAACGTGACCACGTCCGACGCCGTGTCAATCGCCCACTACGTGGGCGGAGTCGCCCTCTTCCTGGTCGGCCTGCTGGCCTTCCGCGACCGTGACACCGCAAACGGCACGGGCTATGTGGCCCTCGGTGCCCTCTGGTTCACCTGGGCCGTCTCCTCCGGCGGCCACTCCTCGGCCAACGGGGCCGGGCTCTTCCTGCTCCTCTTCGCCCTCGTGGCCCTGTCGCTGACCCTCGCGGGCGGCGACCAGCTCGGACAGGCCATGCACGGGCTGCTGTTCCTGGCGATGCTCGTGCTCGCCGTCGCGCAGTTCGCCGACAGCTCGTCACTGACCAAGGCCGGCGGCTGGGTTGCGGTGGCGGCGGGGGCGGTGGCCTGGTACGCCGCGACGGCCGCGCTGGCGCACTGGCCGACGGTGCTTCCGGGGCGGGCTGCCGGTCGGGGGGTGACGGCCCACGGCTGATATGGCAGCCGGCGCCGGGGAGTTGGGCGTCCCCGGCGATCCAATGAGCGGACCCCCCGTGGCCGGTGGCGCACGTGGGGGTCCGTTCGGTCGTCCGGGCTGCGTGCCGACGGCGCGGTGCTTCAGTGGCTCTTGCTCCGCATGGCAGCAATCCCCATTTAGTCGTATTGACCGAAACTTGCCCTCGTGGCTAGCCTGAAATCCGCTGTGTTCGTCAGCCTGACGAAAAACGCCGCCGGGGGGGCTCGGTCCGGCTCAAGTCCGTCCGTGACCGGGGGTGTTGAGTGATCGCCGCCATCGACTTCGGGGCCTCGGCGACGAAGGCTGCCCTCTTCGAGGAGGGCTCCTCCAGGCCGGTACTCATCGACGCAGCACATGAATCCTCCAGCGCGGTGTTCCTCCACCGGGACGGCCGGCTCCTCTCCGGTGTCGGTGCGCTCGCCAGCGCCCAACGCCGCCCGCACCGCATGCAGGCCGCGTTGAAGAGACGGATCAACCGTCCCGACGAGATCGAGCCCGTCCACCAGGAGGTCGAGTTCGACACGGTGGTCCTGCGCCCGCTCGTGCGCTGCGTGGCGGCGGTGATCGGCCATGCCTGGCAGGCCGTGCTCCAGGAGACCGGCGGCGTGGAGGTGCCGCTGTTGCTGACCCACCCCGTGGGCTGGAACGAGATCCAGCGTGCGGCCCTCCTCGAAGCAGCGGCCCTGGCGGGGGTCCGGCCCGCCGGTCTGCTGAGCGAGGCGGAGGCCGTCGGGTGGCACATACGGGCTGCCCGGCAGTTAACGGGCACCTTGCTCGTGGCGGACGTAGGGGCATCCACGCTCGACGTCGCCGTCCTCGACCTCGAACCGTCCGACAGGATCACCGTCCGGTACACCGACGGCGACAACTACCTCGGCGGGGACGACTTCGACCGGGAGGTCCTCGCGCTCGTGGCGGCGGCGCTGTCCGACGACCCCCGGGACGCGGCGCTCCTGACGGAGTTCACCGAGTTCTGCGACGCGTTGCCGCACCTCGCGGCCCGCGAGGCGGAACGGGTGAAACGGATGGCGGCCGAGACCGGGGCGGCCGTCTTCGCGCGTGGCGACATCGCGGTCGAAGTGGCCCGCGACGAGTTCTTCGACGCCACGGCACACCTGGTCGACCGGATCGTCGGCCGGGTGCGGCGCGCGATCGAGGGCGGCACCACACGGCCGGAGGCGATGGTCGTCTCGGGCGGCGCGGCACGCCTGTCCAGCATCCACGACGCGCTTGCCGAACTGGCCGACGAGGCAGGCGTCGCCTGTCTCGCCTGGGACGAGTCGGGCTTACCGGGCACCGCCACGACGGCGGTGTCGCTCGGTGCGGCAAGCATGCCGCGGCCGTGGGGAGGGAACACCGCCAGGGCGCGGCGGCCGGTGACCCTTGAGCACGCGGTGCTCTCCGCGGGGGCGGCGCAAGCGGTCGCGGTCCCGGACGGGCTCGTCGTCGGCACGCCGATGCTCGGCCTGCGCGAGCAGTCGGCCAACGCCCCGGTGGAACTGGTCCGCCGCAGCACACGGCGCCCGCGTGACGACAGGCTGCTTCTCCGGCCGCACGGTGTGGCGGCCCTGGGCTACGACCCCTCCGGCGACAGGCTGGTCACGGTCGCGCAGGACCGCAGCGCGTGTGTCTGGGACATCGGCGAGGACCGCCCCCTTCGGTCGTACCGCGCGTATTGGCAGAGCGGCTCAGCCAAGCCGTCGAGCAGCGTCGTGGCAGTCGCCGCGCGCGGACGGCAGGTCGCGTGGGCCGACTCCGACGCAGTGGTGTCGATCGTCGGCTCCGACCGGACATCCCTGCGGCTCGGCCACCCTCCGCACCGGCTGGCTTTCACGGCGGTTCCGTACCTGCTGGCCGTGGGAGCCGACCGGATCACCCTGATCGATCCCGGAACGGCCGAGACCCTGGACGTGCTCCAGCTCCCCGGGCCGGCTCCGCGCACCGCTGTCGCACTCGCCGGGGAGGCATCGCTCGTGTTCACGGCCTCGGACCGGGACATACAGTGCTACGACTGCTCGCGCGAACGCTTCACCCCGGTCTGGAAGCGCGATGCCTTCGTCGCGTCGGCCCTCGCCGTGGTCCGGGTGGAATCCCACCCCGTGCTCATCGCATATGACACGAAGATCCGGCTGTACCGGGCCCTGGACGCGCGCACCGGGGTGCAGAAGGCCCTGAAGGATGCCGAACACGCCGCCGCCCCGGCCGAGTTGCTGGCCGACGGGACGACCGGGGTGGCCTATGCCCGGCACGAGCGCGGCGAGGTGTCCGTCCTGACGTTCGCCGGGGCGCTGCCGTGATCGCCGGGCCGGGCCCGGCCTCCGAGGCGCTGGCCGTTCTGGCCGAGGAGCTGGCGGTGCGGGAGGACCTGCGCGGCGAGGGATTCCTGGCCGACGTCGCCGCACAGTGCCGGCAGCCGTTACGGGTGATGGTCGCGGGCTATGTCTCCTCGGGCAAGTCGACACTCGTCAACGCCCTGCTCGGGCGGGAGCTGGCCGGCGTGAACCGCCGCGAGACCACGGCCGAGGTGACCTGGTACCGCCACCCGGATCTCGCGGGGCAGCCGCCGCTCGGGGGCGGGCACCGCGCGGTCGAGACCGGCTTCCCGCTCGCCGACCGGCTCGTCCTGATCGACAGCCCCGGTCTCAACACGGATTCGGGATCACAGCAGGCCACGCTGAACCTGCTGTCCGCGTCTCACGAGGAGGCCGGCACCGCTGCCGCGCTGGTCTACCTGGTCGTCGGTGAGCCGGCTGCCGGGGATGTCGAACGGCTGGCGGACTTCATCGCCCTGGGCTCGGGCGATCTGGGCAACGTGGTCCTGGTCGGCGGCAAGGCGGAGACCGTCTCGGAGACCTCGATCAAGGACTCGGTCGAGCGGCGGGAGACCGTCGAGGAATCCGCCGCGAAGACCGAGCGGCGGCTGCTGATCCGGAAGGCGTGCGTGCGCAGCGTCGCGGTGAGCCAGCAGCTCGCGATGGTGGCCCGGTGCGGGCGGGTGCGGCAGGAGCACGTGGACCTCGTCCGCGTGATCGTCGGTGATCCCGAGCTGCGCCGGTTCGCGGAGAACGGATGGGCTCAGCTGGGCCTGGTGTGGAGCGCGCGCGGCCGGGCCGCCGAGGCTCTGGCTCCCCTGCGTGCCCTGATACCGAGTCTCGGATGGCTGGTGTCGGAGCTTCCGGCCGCCGGTGAGCTCGACGTGGCGTCGCTGTCGGCCTGCTGCGAACGGGTTTCCCGGCTGTCGCGCCTGGAGCAGGTTCTTGCCGAACTGGCCGACGACGCCGACCTGCTGACCGTGACGGCCGCGACCGAGCGGCTGCGGCGATGGGTGGACCAGCGCGGGCGGTTGCGTGCGGCCAAGGTTCGTGAACAGCTCGACCGCATGTGGAGTGGGGAGGAGTTCGAGGCGTTCCCCCGACGCCGGGCCGCGCTTCTGCTCAGCACCTCGCTGCTGGCCGACATCCCGGTCGCCGACCGGGACTGGGCGATCGCCCTGCTGCGCGGCAAGCCCTATGAAATCCCCGAGCCCTTGACGGCGGTGATTCAGCGCTGGCGGCGCCGGACCGGTTCCGGAACCCGGGGAGTGCTGGCAGCCGACGTGGCCCAGACAGTCGTCACCGCTGCGGTGCGGCAGCTGACCGGATGATGAGGAACGACACCATGTTCGACATCGTGTTGTGCGTCGGCGGCGCCCTGGTGGGCTTCTGGGCCGGATACCTGGCCCGGGGACCTCGGGCGCCGGTTCGGGACGGCCTCGCCCCGGCAGCCGGTGAACCGCCCACGGCGGAGAGCGCCGTGACACCCGAACCCCCGGTGTCTCCGCCCCCGCCTCCGCCTCCGCCTCCGCCTCCGGACAGCAGGGTGTCACCGGAGCCGCGACGTCCGGAGAGCGCCGAGCGGCTGGAAGGCGCCGAGCGGTCGGAGAGCGCCGACCGGCCGGCCGGGTCGGACGCCCCGGCTGGTCGGTCGGCTCCCGGAGATGCCCTGCGCACCGCCGCCGAAGTACTGGACGTGGCCGATCTCGTCACCAACCCGGAGCTGAGCCGTCGACTGGCCGAGGCCGTCGTGCTGCTCCCCGGTGTGGTCGCGATACGTCCCCTGCCCGGCGACGCGTTCGAGCCGCTCAAGCACGAGTGGGTGGGGAGCCGGGCCACGGACGACAGCAGCCGCTGGGACACCGTGGCCGAGGTCCGCTCTCCCGGTGCGTCCGCGTCGGGACGGCTGCTGCGTGCCGCGTACGTCGTCGTCTTCGAACCCCCGGAGGAGTCATGAGCACGACCGCGACCGGCCCCGACCCGATCGACGAGAAGATCACCTATCTGGTGGGGCGCGTCCGTTCGCTCGCCGACGGCCTCACCGCGCCGCCCACCCTGGACGCCCTCGACAGGCTGGTCCGCCGCCGGGAGACTCCGGCGGTCCGGGCCGTCGTGGTCGGCGAGGTGTCCCGGGGGAAGTCCACCCTCATCAACGCCCTGATCGGGCGGCGCCTGCTGCCCGATGCGGCGGCCGCGCTCACCGCGACCTGGACGGTCCTCAGCCACGGCAGCCGCCTGATCGCCAGGGCCCACGTCGCCACCGACTCCGGGCTCGAACAGATCATGCTGGAAGGCCCGGACATCGACGCCTACATGACGGTGGTCGGCGAGCGCCTCGTACGTCGGCGCCACGGTGCGCAGGCGCGGGTCGCGTCCGTCGAGATCAGGATCGACGCACCGGCGTTGGCCGGTGGCCTCGAACTCATCGACACTCCCGGCGTCGGCGGGCTGTCGGCGTCGCACCGCTACGCGACCCTGGCCGCGCTCGGCGAGGCCGATGTCCTGATGTTCGTGATCAAGCCCGGCGAGCCGATCAGCGCCACCGAGCGCACCTTCCTCGCCGAGGCCGTCGCACACCTCGACACCTGCGTCGTCGTGCAGTCCCAACGGGACCTGGCGGCGGACCCGGACAAGCACCTGGCCGACGACGTGGAAAGGCTCCGCTCCGCGGACGCCTGGGAGAAACTGCTGCAGGACCCGGACCAGGCCCGGGAACTGGCTGCCTACTTCAGCAGGACGAAAGCCGTCTCCGTCTCCGCGTTGAACGCCCTGCGGGCCGCTGCCGACCCCGCGGACCCGGCCGGCGCGCGACTCCACCAGAACTCCGGTGTCCCGGAACTGCTGGAGATCCTGGACGACGTGGTCGCCCGCGGCCGCACCGTGCACCGCAGGAACCTGCTCCGTCTGGTCGAGTCCGTGGCCCGGGAGTCCCGCAACCACCTGCGTGACCGGGTCGAGATGCTCGCCGGGAGCGACGCCGGGCAGCGGCTGCTCGACGAGCGGGCGGAGCGCGTCGCGAAATGGACGACGAACGACGGAGCGCACTGGCGGACCGTGCTGGACGGAATCCACCGCGAAATCGTCGAGGACGTCACACGACACGCGAGGAAGCGGGCCGAGGAGATCGGCGACGACTACCGGCGCCGACTGCGGGACATGAAGACCGCGGAGATCGTCGAGGAGACCAAGGGGATGCTCACGCTGCCCGACTCCGTGCTCGCCGAACTGAGCCGCATCTCCGCGGACGGGATGACCAACGGCATCGCTCGCATACGCCAGTTGTTCGTCGACGACGAACTCGACGGCCCGCTGAGTCATCTGACCGAGACCCAGGCGGTGTTCAGCCGGCTGCCGGCCGACTTCGCGGCGCTCACCGGGCCGACCGATCCCAACGACCTCCGCGGGGTCCTGGCCGGCGGGGTCGTCGCGGTCAGTGTCACCGCGCTCGGCGCCGCGGCACTGGCGAACGCGGCGGCCGTCGCCCTGGTCGCACCCATCGTGGTGCCGTTCCTCATCGGCGCCGGGGCGTTCCACCTGTTCAACCGGAAGTCCCGGCAGCAGAAACGCACCCTGCAGGGCGCACTCGACACGCTCGGGATCGTCTGCGACGAGATCCGGAACACCGCGGCCCCCGCTGTGCTGAAGAGCGCCGGGGAAACGAAGGCGACCCTGGTCAAGCTGATCGACGGGGGGCTCACCGAGCTGGCGGCGCAGATCCGGCGGGACCAGGAGGACCTGCTCCGGACCGAAGGGCTGACGCCTCAGGAACGGCGGGAGCGGCTGGCCGAGGCGGAAGGGGAACTGCGCGACGCGGAGGAGGTCATGCAGGCGGCGGCCGTCCTGCGTGGCCGGCTCGGCTGATCCGCGCCGGCGGACCGGGCCTGGCCGGCCTGTCGGCCGTCCGGTTCGTACCCTCTGACGATCTTTTCAGGAGCGTGCCATGACGAAAGTGCGCCGCGTCGGGGTGATCGTGCCCCTGGGCGAGGAGTTCGAGTACGTCCGCGACGTGCTGAAGCCTTCCCGGGCCGAGGTCGTGGACGGCGAGCAGTACCACGGCTTCGACCTGCCGGCGAGCTCCGTCACCGGGGTCATCCGCGTGCTGTCGGACATGGGCCAGGCTCAGGCCGCCCTGACCGCGGACCGGATGATCAACCGGCTGGGCGTGTCGCTGGTCGTGGTGATCGGGACCGGCGCCGGCCTGGACGGTGACGTCCGGCTGGGCGACGTGGCGGTGGCCGATCAGATCCAGGAACACCTGCGCAAGGCCAAGGTCGTCCCGGGCGGCGACGGATCCGGCGTCACCTTCGAGCGGGCCGCCGAGTCCTGGCGCGCCAACGCCCGACTCCTCGACCATGTGCGCAACTTCGGCTGGCTGAGCTCCGGCGAGGCCGCGCTCGCCCGCTGGCGGCAGAGCGCGGCAGGCCGCTGGCCGGGCGGCGGCGCGGGGCCGACGCCGCCGCGCGTACACGTCGGACCGGTGGCCACCGGCGATGTGGTGGTGGCCGCGGGTACGTTCGCGAGATGGATCCGCGAGGCGAACCGCAAGTTCGTCGCGCTCGACATGGAGGCCGGGGGAGCGGCACTCGCGGCGTACCGCAACGAGTCGGCGGACCTTCTCGTCATCCGGGGGATCTCGGATCATGCCGACGAGCACAAGAAGGCGCGGGACGCGGGACATGGCGCGGTCCGCGAGCGGAACGCGTGGCGCCGCTATGCGGTGCGCAACGCGGTGGAATACCTCGTGATCCTGCTGTCGAGCACCGGTTTTCCCTGGCGGGACGGAAAGGCCGCCGGAACCGGGGTGCCCTCTCGCGTCTCCGCCGCGTTGAAGATCGCGCAGTCGGCGTCGCTGGCCGAGGCCGCCGTGAGCCTGGTCAGCGACCACCTCGCCCACCCCGACACCGGGTACGAAGCCGACCGGTCCACCGTCGACCAGTACGACGTCGACCAGTACGAGGTGGACCAGCCCGACGACGACCAGCACCCGCACGACGGCGCCGGTGACTTCTGAGCCCGGGAGGCGACCCGGCGGAGAGTCTCGGTTCCGGCGTTCCCGGGACTCCTACTCCACCGTCACCGACTTCGCCAGGTTCCGGGGCTTGTCGATGTCGCGGCCCAGGGCCTTCGCCGTGTGGTAGGCGAGGAGCTGGAGGGGGATGCCCATCAGGATGGGGTCCAGTTCGTCCTCGTTCTTCGGGACGACGATCGTGCGGTCCGCCTTCTCCTGGGGCTGGTGGGCCACCGCCAGGATCTTGCCGCTGCGGGCCTTGATCTCCTCCAGGGCCGCACGGTTCTTCTCCAGGAGGTCGTCGTCGGGGACGATCGCCACCGTGGGAAGGGCCGGCTCGATCAACGCCAGCGGGCCGTGCTTCAGTTCGGACGCCGGGTAGGCCTCCGCGTGGATGTAGGAGACCTCCTTGAGCTTCAGGGAGGCCTCACGGGCCACCGGGTAGCCCCGCACGCGGCCGATGAAGAGCATCGAGCGGGCCTCGGCGTACTCCGCGGCCATCTTCTCGATCTCCGCCTCCTGCGCGAGGATCTCCGAGATCTGGGCCGGCAGCTTGCGCAGACCGTCGATGATCCGCTTGCCGTCGCGGACCGAGAGGTCGCGGATGCGGCCCAGGTGCAGGGCGAGGAGGGCGAAGGCGACCGTCGTGTTCGTGAAGCACTTCGTCGAGACCACGCAGACCTCCGGACCCGCGTGCACGTACGTGCCGCCGTCCGCCTCCCGCGCGATCGCCGAGCCCACCACGTTCACCACGCCCAGCACCCGCGCGCCCTTGCGCTTCAGCTCCTGGACGGCGGCGAGGACGTCGTACGTCTCACCGGACTGGGAGACCGCGATGTACAGGGTGTCGGGGTCGACGACCGGGTTGCGGTAGCGGAACTCGGAGGCCGGCTCGGCGTCCGCGGGGATGCGGGCCAGCTCCTCGATCATCTGGGCGCCGATCATGCCGGCGTGGTACGAGGTGCCGCAGCCGAGGATCTTCACCCGGCGCACGGCACGCGCGTCGCGGGCGTCCAGGTTGAGGCCGCCCAGGTGCACGGTGGAGAAGCGGTCGTCGATCCGGCCGCGCAGCACGCGGTCGACCGCGTCGGGCTGCTCGAAGATCTCCTTGTGCATGTACGTGTCGTGGCCGCCCATGTCGTACGACTCGGCCTCCCACTCCACGGTGGTCGGCTCGGCCGTCGTGCGGGTGCCCTCGGTGGTGTAGGTGCGGAAGTCGTCGGCCTTGAGGGTGGCCATCTCGCCGTCGTCGAGGGTCACTATCTGGCGGGTGTGGGTGACCAGGGCCGCGATGTCCGAGGCGACGAACATCTCCTTGTCGCCGATGCCGAGGACCACCGGGGAGCCGTTGCGGGCCACCACGATCCGCTCGGGGAAGTCGGCGTGCATCACCGCGATGCCGTAGGTGCCCTCGATCAGGCGCAGCGCCTGACGGACCTTCTCCTCCAGGGTCTCCGCCTGGGAGCGGGCGATCAGGTGGGTGAGGACCTCGGTGTCGGTCTCCGAGAGGAAGACGACGCCGTCCGCCTCCAGCTTGCGGCGCAGTTCGGAGGCGTTGTCGATGATGCCGTTGTGCACGACGGCGACCTTCTGGTCGGCCGACATGTGCGGGTGGGCGTTCACGTCGGAGGGGGCGCCGTGGGTGGCCCAGCGGGTGTGGGCGATGCCGGTGGTGCCCTTGAAGCGCGCCGGGACCTTGGCCTCCAGGTCGCGGACCCGGCCCTTGGCCTTCACCATCTTCAGGCCGGCCGTCTTCGGGGCCGAGACGACGATGCCCGCCGAGTCGTAACCGCGGTATTCCAGCCGCTGCAGACCTTCGAGGAGAAGGGGGGCGACGTCGCGCCTACCGATGTATCCGACAATTCCGCACATATATAGGTGTTCCGTATCCCTCAGCCGTAGACCATGCGGCGCAGCTGCCGGAGGGTGAGCTCCGGCGGGGCGACCGCCCTGTACTTCAGATCCGCCGCGATCCGTTCGAAGATCTCCGCGTTCACCAGGCCTTCCGCCTGGAGTTCGCGGTGGCGGCGCCGGACGTAGTCCCCGGCCGTCTCGTCGAAGTAGGCGAGCACGTCCTGGATCACCCGCAGCGCCTCGCCCCGGCTGAGGGGCGTGGATCGCGTCAGGTGATCGACGAGTTCATCGTGCACCCGGATGATCCTGAAGTACGAAGGCCGGTTTCGCAAGAATCCTGCCCGATTCCGGGCAGCAGACTGTTCAATCGCTTATGGGGCTCTGTTCGTAAGCTGTCCATCCTGTGTCTTGCGCCACGTCGCTTGTGGAGACGATTTTCAGACGCCATGGACATTCCTCGTATGGGCGTACCCGATGAGCTCGCCGAGCGCATGAGCATGGCCGAGCAGCACGAGTACCTCCGCGCCAAGTTCTCCCGGCGCTCCATGATCAGAGGCGGCGCCGTGACCCTCGGCGCCGTCACGGGCGGCACCCTCGTCATGGGCGGCACCGCCCAGGCGGCCGTCCCCACCCAGTCCTCCGCTCCCGCCACCCAGTACGTCGACGGCGCCTTCGTCGCCCCGTTCGGCCGCCACCTGGCCTTCGGCAACGACGCCAGCACGGAGATGACGATCTCCTGGCAGGTCCCGGTCGCGGTGAAGAAGCCCTTCGTCCGCATCGGCACCCACGCCTCGCACCTCTCGGTCAAGATCGACGCCGAGATACGCGCCCTCTACACCCCGGCCGGCATCGGCGCCAGCGGCGACCACACCCAGTACTACGTGCACGCCAAGCTGGCCAACCTCAAGCCGGGCCGCACCTACTTCTACGGCGTCGGTCACGACGGCTTCGACCCGGCCGCGCCGAAGTTCGCGAGCACCATCGGCACCTTCACCACCGCGCCCGCGCACAAGGAGCCGTTCACCTTCACGGCCTTCGGCGACCAGGGCGTCAGCTACCACGGCCTGGCCAACGACGCTCTGATCCTCGGCCAGAACCCCAGCTTCCACCTGCACGCCGGTGACATCGCCTACGCCGACCCGTCCGGCGCCGGCAAGACCGCCGACACCTTCGACTCGCGCACCTGGGACCAGTTCCTCGCCCAGACCGAGACCGTCGCCAAGTCCGTGCCGTGGATGGTGTCGTACGGCAACCACGACATGGAGGCCTGGTACTCGCCCAACGGCTACGGCGGCGAGGAGGCCCGCTTCTCCCTGCCCGACAACGGGCCGGACAAGAAGAACCTGCCGGGCGTCTACTCCTTCGTCCACGGCAACACGGCGATCATCTCGCTCGACCCGAACGACGTCTCCTTCGAGATCCCGGCCAACCTCGGCATCTCGGGCGGCACCCAGACCACGTGGTTCGAGGCGCAGCTGAAGAAGTTCCGCGCCGCGAAGGACATCGACTTCATCGTCGTGTTCTTCCACCACTGCGCCTACTGCACCTCCACGGCGCACGCCTCGGAGGGGGGCGTGCGACAGGAGTGGGTGCCGCTGTTCGAGAAGTACACGGTGGACCTGGTCATCAACGGCCACAACCACCAGTACGAGCGCACCGACGTCATCAAGGGCAACACGGTCGTCAAGAAGCTCCCGATCGGCGAGACGGCCTACTCCGAGACCGAGGGTGTCGTCTACGTCACCGCGGGCGCGGCCGGCCGCAGCCTCTACGCGTTCACCGCCCCGGACTCCTACGAGGGCCACCTGAACGAGGTCGACTCCGTCGCCTCCTTCATCAACACCAAGGACGGCAAGGTCAACGAGACCGTCGCCTGGTCCCGGGTGCGCTACCTCAACTACTCCTTCCTGCGCGTGGACGTCGAGCCCGCCCCGCGCGGCCAGTACGCCAAGCTGAAGGTGTCGGGCATCGCCGAGACCGGCGACCGCATCGACCACTTCACGGTGGCCCGCAAGGCCAAGTAAGGCCCGGCGGGCCCACGCAGGGCCCGGCAGGTCCGTAAGGCCGTACGCCCCGAAGGCAGGGCGCAAGGCAGCAAGGCACCCGCAGGCGGTCCTCACATGCGTTTGAGGACCGCCTGTTTGGCCATCGTGAACTCCTCGTCCGTGAGCACCCCCTCGCGGTGCAGCTCACCCAGCTCGCGCAGCCTGCGCAGCAACGCGTCGTGATCCGCCTCGGCCGCCTCCGGCGCCCGGGACACCCCCGGCGCCCGGGACACCTCCGGTACGCCGGCCGCCGACGGATGCGGCAGCCGTGCCTGGACCGCCGCCGCGACCAGCGCCATCAGCGGATCCCGCTTGAACCCCCACAACTCCACCGCGTTCGGGTCGTACTTGGCCCGCTCCCGGGCCGGCGCGCCGGCCACCCGGAACCGCAGATGGCCGTTCTCCAGACCGGCGGACGGCTGCCACTCCACGCCGAGGATGTCCGCCAGGGCCAGCGTGCGCGGACCCGCGGCGGCCTTGACGTCCTCCGTCTTCCAGTTCCACTCCAGGCGCACCCGCTCCCCGTCGAACGACGCCGTGCCGTCCCCGGCGGAGACCGACAGCGGCAGCGGCGGCCCCGGCAGCAGGTACTCGCCCACCGGCGTGCCCGGCACCTGCGCGAGCAGCAGCGCGTCGCGCACCTCGTCCGTGAAGTACTCGGCGACCCCGTACCGGTCCGACTCGACGGTCAGCCGATAGGGGTCGTGGGGTTCGGCCAGGCGGCCCCCGGTGGCGTGCAGCAGCGGATCGGCGCCGTCCCGCAGCCGCAGCCTCAGCCGCCCCTGCCTGCGGCCCTGCTCGAACGAGATGCCCGCCAACGCGCCCAGCGGAAGCTCCAGTTCACCCAGCGCCCGGCGCAGCACACTCACGTTCCGGTCCCGCCCGGGAATCAGCCGCAGGGCGTCTCCGTCGAAGACCCAGATGCCGTCCTTCTGGATGATTTCCGCCATGCGGGGATTGTTCCACCGGAAGTGCGGGAGAGTGGTCTCGACCAATCCTGGTTCGGTCTCACCCCCCGCTGAAGGGAGCGCATGTGCGAACGCACCACAGAACGACTCCCCGAACTCCCCGAACTCTCCGGACTTCCCGAACTCCCCGCATGGCCCGCGTCCTCGGATCCCTGCTGCTCGTCGCGGCCGCCGGTGCCTTCACGGTCGGCGCCACCCCGACGGCATCCGCGCCCGCGCCGGTGCCGCTCGGCCGGGTCGTCCCGGCGCCCGCCTCGGTCACGCCCGGCGGAGCGCCGTACCGCATCACCCGGGACACCGCCATCCGCGTCGACGGCTCCGGGGAGGCCCGCCGGGTCGCCGAGTACCTCGCGGACCTGCTGCGCCCGTCGACCGGCTACCCGCTGCCCCTGACCACCCACGGCACGGCGGGCATCCGGCTGCGCCTGGCCCCCGGCCCGTTCGGCGCCGAGGGCTACCGGCTCGACAGCGGCCGCGACGGCGTCACCGTCACCGCCGCCGAGCCCGCCGGCCTCTTCCACGGCGTCCAGACCCTGCGCCAGCTGCTCCCCGCGGCCGTCGAGAAGGACACCGTGCAGCCCGGCCCCTGGCTGGTCGCCGGCGGCACCGTCACCGACCGCCCCCGCTACGCCTACCGCGGCGCGATGCTCGACGTTTCCCGGCACTTCTTCACCGTGGCCCAGGTCAAGCGCTACATCGACCAGCTGGCCCTCTACAAGATCAACGAGCTGCATCTGCACCTCAGCGACGACCAGGGCTGGCGCATCGCGATCGACTCCTGGCCGCGCCTTGCGGCCTACGGCGGCTCGACCCAGGTCGGCGGCGGCCGGGGCGGTCACTACACCAAGGCCCAGTACGAGGAGATCGTCCGGTACGCGGCCTCCCGCTACCTGGAAGTCGTCCCCGAGATCGACATGCCGGGCCACACCAACGCCGCCCTCGCCTCCTACGCCGACCTCAACTGCGACGGCACCGCACCGCCGCTGTACACGGGCACGGAGGTCGGCTTCAGCTCACTGTGCGCCGGCAAGCAGGTGACGTACGACTTCGCCGACGACGTCATCCGCGAACTGGCCGCCCTCACCCCCGGCCGCTACCTCCACATCGGCGGCGACGAGGCGCACTCCACCAGCCACGAGGACTACGTCACGTTCATGGACCGGGTGCAGCCGATCGTCGCGAAGTACGGCAAGACGGTGATCGGCTGGCACCAGCTGACCGGCGCCCACCCGGCGCCCGGGGCCCTCGCCCAGTACTGGGGCCTGGACGACACGAGCGCCGACGAGAAGGCCCAGGTGGTCAAGGCCGCCCGGAACGGCACCGGGCTGATCCTCTCGCCCGCCGACCGGGTGTACCTGGACATGAAGTACACCGAGGACACCCCGCTGGGCCAGGACTGGGCGGGCCTGGTGGAGGTGAAGCGGTCCTACGACTGGGACCCGGGCAACTACCTCGCCGGTGTGCCCGGTTCGGCGGTCAGGGGCGTCGAGGCACCGCTGTGGACGGAGACCATCGTGACGAACGCCGACATCGACTACATGGCCTTCCCGCGGCTGCCGGGCGTGGCCGAGCTCGGCTGGTCCCCGGCCGCCACCCACTCCTGGGACGCCTACAAGGTGCGGCTCGCCGCCCAGGCCCCGCGCTGGGACGCCCTCGGCATCGCCTACTACCGCTCGCCGCAGGTGCCCTGGCCCGCGCACTAGGGTGAAACCAGGGTGAATCTAGGGTGAAACGACCGACGGGCTCCCCCGAGGACCGTACTCGGGGGAGCCCGTCCGCCCGGATCAGAACCCCGCGACGGGATTTTCCAGGGTTCCGACCAGCTGGAGGGCGCCCGACGGGTCCGCCAGGTCCACCATCTGCCGGTTGTCGCGCAGCTGGAGCCGGTTGAGGCAGGACAGTGCGAACTCGGGCGCGAACATGTCGTACCGCGCGAACTTCTCCGCGAGTTCGGGCGCCGACTCCTGGTACTCACGGGTGACCTCGGCGACCGTCCGCCAGAAGTCGTCCTCCGTCAGGACCCCCTCGGTCGCGAGGTTCGCGGCGAGGAAGCGGAAGAAGCAGTCGAAGACGTCCGTGAAGATGGAGAGCAGCTTCTTGTCCTCGGGGACCTCGACGCGCAGCCGCTCCACCGTCGGCGGCAGCACCGCGTCCGGGTCCATGACCGCGATCTCCTCGGCGATGTCCTTGTAGACCGCCCGCCGCACCACACCGTCCTCCAGGACCAGGATGACGTTCTCGCCGTGCGGCATGAAGACCAGGTCGTAGGCGTAGAAGCTGTGCAGGAGGGGCGTGAAGTAGGCCCGCAGGTAGGCGCGCAGCCACTCCCGCGCCGGCAGCCCGCTCTGCTCGACCAGCGCGGCCGCGAAGGAGGCGCCCTCGTGGTCCACGTGCAGCAGGGAGGCCATGGTCGCGAGCGACTCGCCCTCCTGGAGGGACGGCACCGGGCTCTCCCGCCACAGCGCGGCCAGCATCTTCCGGTACGGCGAGTAGCGGTCGGTCGCCTTCTCGTACTCCAGGTGCCGGTAGCCGACGGCCGCCCGCTCCCGGATGATCGACAGGCCGGTGGACTTGAGCACCGGGTCGTTGTCGATGAGCTGGGCCAGCCAGTCGTTGATGGCCGGGGTGGCCTCCATGTAGGCGGCGGAAAGGCCGCGCATGAAGCCCATGTTGAGGACCGAGAGAGCGGTCTTGACGTAGTGCTTCTCGGGGCTGGAGCTGTTGAAGAAGGTCCGGATGGACTGCTGGGCCAGGTACTCGTCGTCGCCCTCGCCCAGGCAGACGAGGTACCCGCGGGCGACCTCGGCGGCGAAGGTGACGGTGAGCTTGTTCCACCACTGCCAGGGGTGGATCGGGATGAGCAGGTAGTCGGCGGGGTCCAGGCTCCGGTCGCGCAGCACGCCGTCGAAGCGCTCGACGGCCGCCGCGCCCAACTCGTCCCGCACGAAGGTCTCGTACTCGATCCCGACCCCCGCCGTGAACGCGGCCCGCGACCTGTGCGCCGCCAGCCACACCAGCCGGACCGGGTTCGCGGTCTCCGGGGCGTACGACAGGTACTCGTGGACGCCGAAACCGAGCCGCCCGTTGTTGGCGACGAAGCAGGGGTGGCCCTCGGTCATCCCGGTCTCGATCGCCTGGAAACCGCTCCTGGCGAGCTCGGCGACCGGGACCTGCGGCTTGGTGAGCTTGTAGCAGGTGCCGGAGAGGGTGGAGGAGATCTCCTCCAGGTAGACCGGCAGGACCTCGTCGCCGAGCCCCAGGGCGTCCTTCAGCTCGATGAAGAAGTCCAGGGCGGCGAGAGGGAGTTCGGCGCCGTCCCGGGTACGGGTGATCGAGTCGGCGTCCACCTGCCAGTGGTCGAGGGCGCGGCGGACGGCGGTGAAGCGGTAGCGGGTGAGCCCGTCGTCGCTGCGGACGACGTACGACGGCCCGTCCGCCTCCGGGGTGATCAGGCGCTCGTGGGCGAACTCCGCGAGGGCCTTGCGTATGAGCAGCCGGTTGGCCTTCTCCCAGCGCTCGGGGGAGAGGTGGGCCACGGAGTCGGCGAGGGTCATACGGCGGCCACCGCCTTCTCGAACCGCTCCCGGGTGCAGTAGCTCAGCAACGCCTTCTTCTCCGGCTTCTGGATCTCCCGTACGGGCACGAACCCGACGGCCTCGTTGAGTGCGTGCACGGCCGTGTTGCCGACGTCCGGCTCGACGACGATCCGGCGGACCGCCGGGTCCTCGAAGAGATGCGCCACCACGGCTGTGATGACGGCCTTGGTGAACCCGTGCACGGGCGTCTCGGTGGCCGGGGTCAGGAAGTGCATCCCGACATCCCCCGGCTCGGGCTCGTACAGCCCGACCAGCTCGCGGTGGGCCGGGTCGTAGTACTCCATGAGGAAGGCCGGCTCGCCGTCCTCGCCGAGGCCCAGCAGGGCGTGGTGGTGCTCGTCGGCCGCGATCTCCATGTACGCCCGCTCGACGTCCTCCAGCCGGGCGTCCTGCATCATCCAGTAGGCCGCCTTGGGGTGGGTGACCCAGCGGTGCAGCAACTCGGCGTCCGTGAGGGGGGCGAGGGGACGGAAGGTGAAGGCCATCGTCATCGTGGTCATACGGCGAACTCCTGGAAGGCGATCGTCTTCTCCACCGGGTAGTACTCGGAGCCGAGCAGCTCGCGGATGATGTACGCGTTCCGGTAGGGGCCCATGCCCAGGTCGGGGCTGGTGATGCTGTGGGTGTGGACGCCGGCGTTCTGCAGGAAGACGCCCCGGCCGGTGATGTCGACGGCGTAGTTGCGGGCCACGTCGAAGTTGCCGTGCGTGTCGTAGCGCAGCCGGTCGCGGACGGGCTTCAGGAACTCGGGCTCGGTGTACCTGTAGCCGGTGGCCAGGACCAGGCCCTGGGTCTCGATCTCGTACTCCTTCCCCTGCTCCTCCTGGCGGAGGGAGAGGGTGTAGGTGCCGTTGTCGTAGGCGGCCGCGTTCAAGGAGGAGTTGGTCAGCAGTCTGGTCGGCACCGGGCCGCCGAGGTTCTTCTGGTAGAGCAGGTCGAAGATCTCGTTGATCAGGTCGCCGTCGATGCCCTTGAAGAGGCCCTTCTGCTCGGCGGTGAGCCGGTAGCGGGTCGCCTCGGGCAGGGCGTGGTAGTAGTCGATGTACTCGGGGCTGGTCATCTCCAGCGTGAGCTTGGTGTATTCGAGCGGGAAGAAACGCGGGGAGCGGGTCACCCAGTTCAGGCGGTAGCCGTGGACGTCGATCTCGCTGAGCAGGTCGTGGTAGATCTCGGCGGCGGACTGGCCGCTGCCGACCAGCGTGATCGACTCCTTGGACTGGAGTTCCTGCTTGTGCCGCAGGTAGCGCGAGTTGTGGATGAAGTCGCCGCCCAATTCCCGGCAGGCCTCGGGGATGTGGGGCGGGGTGCCGGTGCCCAGGACCAGGCGACGGGCGCGGTACGTCTCGCCGGCGGCCGTCGTGACGACGTAGACCTCGTCCGTGTCGTCGTACCGGACCTCCGTCACCGTCGTGCCGAAGCGGACGTTGGTCAGCCGGTGCGCCGCCCAGCGGCAGTAGTCGTCGTACTCGACGCGCAGCGGGTAGAAGTTCTCGCGGATGTAGAACGAGTACAGCCGGCCCTTCTCCTTCAGGTAGTTGAGGAAGGAGTACGGCGAGGTGGGGTCGGCGAGGGTGACCAGGTCCGACATGAACGGGGTCTGGAGGTGGGCGCCGTCCAGGAACATGCCGGCGTGCCACTCGAAGTCGGGCTTCGAGTCCAGGAAGACGCCGTCCAGTTCGGCGATCGGCTCGGTGAGGCAGGCGAGGCCGAGGTTGAAGGGCCCGAGCCCGATCCCCACGAAGTCATAGGTTGTGGTCGGGTTGTCAGGACGCGCGGTCAAGGGACTCTCCCAGGTACTGCTCGGCGTGGCCGGCGATCAGGTCGAGGACGGCGGTGATGTCGGCCGTCGTGGTCTCGGGGTTGAGCAGGGTGAACTTGAGGTAGTGGCGGCCGCCGACCTTGGTGCCCGCGACCACGGCGTCGCCGGAGGCGAACAGGGCCTTGCGGGCGTACAGGTTGGCGCGGTCGATCTCGGCCGGGTCGGTGACGGCCGCCGGGATGTAACGGAAGACGAGAGTGGAGAGCGACGGCTCGACGACGACGTCGTAGCGCGGGTCGGCCGCCAGCAGCCTCCAGCCCTCCTCCGCCAGCTCGCAGACCTCGTCGAAGAGTTCGCCGATGCCGTCGGCGCCCATGGTGCGCAGGGTCAGCCACAGCTTGAGGGCGTCGAAGCGGCGGGTGGTCTGGAGGGACTTGTCGACCTGGTTGGGGATGCGTTCGGTGACCATGCGGCGGGGGTTGAGGTAGTCCGCGTGGTAGGTGACATGGCACAGGGTCGAGGCGTCCCGGACCAGCACGGCGGACGAACTCACCGGCTGGAAGAAGGACTTGTGGTAGTCGACGGTGACCGAGTCGGCGCGTTCGATGCCGGCGATCCGGTCCCGGTTCTTCAGGGAGGCGAGCAGGCCGCAGCCGTAGGCCGCGTCGACGTGCATCCACACGCCGTACTGCTCGCACAGTTCGGCGATCTCGGGCAGCGGGTCGATGGAGCCGAAGTCGGTGGTGCCGGCGGTGGCGACGACCGCCATGGGCACCAGGCCGTCCTGCTTGCAGCGCTCCAGCTCGCGGGCGAGGGCGACGGTCTGCATCCGCTTGTCGGCGCCGACGGGCACGGAGACCACCGCGTCCTGGCCCAGGCCGAGCAGTTTCGCCGACTTCTTCACGCTGAAGTGGCTGACCTCGGAGGCGAAGATCCGCAGTCTGTCGAGGCTGTCGCTCTTCGACTCCTCCCGCGCCAGCAGCAGCGCCTGGAGGTTGGACTGGGTGCCGCCGGAGGTGAACACGCCGTCGGCGGCCGGGCCGAGGCCGACCCGCTCGGCCGTCCAGTCGATCAGTTTCCGCTCGATGAGGGTGCCGCCGGCCGACTGGTCCCAGGTGTCCAGGGAGGAGTTGACGGCGGAGAGCACCGCCTCGCCGAGCACCGCCGGGATGACCACAGGGCAGTTGAGGTGGGCGAGGTAGCGGGGGTGGTGGAAGTAGACGGCGTCCCGGAGGTAGACGTCCTCCAGCTCGTCCAGGGCCGCGGTGGTGTCGTGCAGCGGCCGGTCGAGGTCGATGCCGTCGATGAGGGGGGAGAGGGCGTCGACGGTGACACCGGTGAACGGACGGTCGGTGGTGGCGAGTTTGGCCGCCACCCGCTCTACTCCTTCGGTCACGGAGCGGCGGTACTGCTCCGCGGTGAGGTCATTGAGCAGGTGCGAGCGCATGAGGGGGTCCTCCGGGACGATCCGTGCGGGGGAGGGGAGCGATCGGCTCCACTTAGGTTAGCCTAACCTAAGTAACGCGAGCGAAGCGCTGCCCCTCCCGTGACAGCCGTCACGTCGGCGGCCGTAATTACTCGCCGGCCTCGGACTACTCGCCGGCCGCCCGGAGTTGTTCCTCCGTCAGACCCTGCCGCCAGTACCCGACGAAGGTGACCCGCCGCCGGTCGATCCCGCGCTCGCCCACGAGGTGCCGGCGCAGTTCCTTCACCCGCCCCGACTCCCCGGCGATCCAGGCGTACGGGTGTGCGTGGGAGGGGAGTTGTGCGGCGCGGATCTCCTCCGTGGCATCGCGGCCGCCCACCAGCCAGGTGATCTCCGCGTCCGCCTCGGTGGCCACGTCCTGGACGTCCCCGGCGCACGGCACCTCCAGCCAGGCGCGGACGCGCGTGCCGGCGGGGAGCGATTCGAGGACGGCGGTCGCGGCGGGTACGGCGGTCTCGTCGCCCCAGATCAGCACCAGGTCGGTGTCCTCGGGCGGCCGGAAACGGATCGCCCGGTTGTCGGCGATCGCCGGCCCGAGCAGGACCACCCGGTCACCGGAGGCGGCCCGCGACGCCCACCGGGAGGCGGGCCCCGCCGGGGTGGCGGCCCCCGGCTCGATCCCGTGCAGCACGAAGTCGATGTCGATCTCGTCCGGGTCCCGGCGCAGTTCCCGCAGCGTGTACGACCGCATCACGGCCCGTACGTCGTCGGGGAGTTCGCGCCAGCCCTGCCACCAGCCGTCGCCCAGCTCTGTCGGGACCGCGGGCTCGGTGTGCCCCTCGGCCGGGAGGAACAGGGAGAGGGACTGGTCGCGTCCGTCGGAGTGGAAGTGCGCCAGGTCGGCGCCGGCGAAGGTGACCCGGACCAGAGACGGACCGAGCCGCCTCGTCCGTACGACCTGGAGGGAGAAGAAACGGAACGGGGCGGCTACGGCCGTCGTCATATGTGCTCCTGAGACTCAGGAAGTTGTGTGGGTTGCCTGGGCGAGGTCAGCTGACCTTCTTCGCCGTCTCCAGCGCCTTGGCGAGGTTCTCCACCATCGCGACGCACTTGTCGTAGGAGAAGATCGGCTCGGGGGAGCGGGCGATGACCTGGCCGGCCTTGACCGCGGGGAGCTTCTTCCAGGTGGCCTGGGTGATGTCGGCGGGCTGGATGGTCGCCGTACGGTCGTCCATCATGATGATGTCGGCCTTGTACTTGTCGACGTTCTCCCAGCTCAGGCTCTCGTACCAGCCGCCGCTCGCCTTCAGCACGGACGCCGACGGCTCGACGAAGTTCACGCCGAGGGCCTTGAAGTACTCCAGGTCCACGGAGAGGTCGGAGCCGGAGACGTAGAACAGGTCCTGGGCGGCGGAACCGGCCATCACCGTGATGTCCGGGTGTGCCTTGGCGGCTGCGCGCAGCCGGGAGGACGCCTCCTCGAACCGCTTCTTCGCGTCGGTCACCTTGCTCGCCGTCATGTCCGCGCCGAGCGACTCCGCAAGGGCCCAGATGCGCTGGAGCGGGACGGTGAGCTGACGGTCGTAGGCCGAGATGCCGACGCTCGGGGCGAGCTTGGCGATCTTGTCCTTGGACTCGTCCGGGACGTACCAGAGGGTGCCGGCGGCGTCGAACAGCGTGGTGATCAGTACGTCCGGCGCCAGGGCCGCGTACTTCTCGACGTTGAACTGCCCCCACTCGTTGCCGAGGACGGTCAGCTTGCTGATGTCCATGTCGCCGGCCTGGACGTCGGCCTTGCCGGCCTTGGTCTTCGTCGGGCCGAAGACGCCCTTCACGCTGACGCCGTAGTCGTGGAGCGCGGCGGCGACGCCGACGAACGCGACGATGTTCGCCGGGACCTTGTCCAGCTTCACCGTGGTCCCGCGGTCGTCCTTGAACGTCCAGGGACCGGACTTGGCGGCGGCCGTCGTCTCCTTGTCGGAGGAGCCACCGCTTTTGTCGTCACCGCAAGCGGCAAGCGCGGCGCCGAGACCGAGGGCGCCACCGGCGGTGAGGATGCCACGGCGGGTGAGGTGGGCTGCTCTGACGTTGGACATAGGTGTGGCTGCTTTCGGACGTGCGGGAACACCGCCGGACGGGATGGAGCTTAGGTTAGCCTAACCTCAGATCTTGTCCAGGTCCGGCTCTCGGGGGATGACACCCGGGACCGGCTCACCGAAGTCAACTCCCGCGCGGGCGACTCTCGTTGGATTGCTGCACCCTGGGGCAGGAGCCCGTCCCCAGGCATGCTTGCCTGTCTGCTGGGCGGAACGGTGCGGCTGTAGCCTGCGGCGGTGAATGAGGCGACGGTTGGTTCTCCGCAGTCCTGCGACTGGTGCGGGCGGCCCGGATCGGTGATCCAGTTCGACAGCTGGGCAGAAGACGGAACGCTCCTCTACCGTGACCCCGCCCTGTGCGCGGTGTGCGAGTTGCTTGCCGACGCCGACAGCGGCGATGTCGGAGACGCCTTCTGCCAGGTCGTGACAGACCTCGATCTTCGACTGGCGAGCTTTGAGGCCGGCTTGGCTGCCCGGTGGCGAGAGAAGGTCCGTGCCGGGCAGCGGCAGCCACAGCGAGCGGATGAACGGCCGCCGGGATGGCGCTGAGCGTCACGACTGCTGACACCGGACAGAGGCGTACACCAACGTCTACGTCCGGCCGTCGCCTCAGCTGACAGCAACTGCTGGCGTGAGTTCGGATCGAACTCCTAAAGCGGTGTTCAGAACCGCGACGCGCCACGCGTCAGTCTTCTCCGACTTGGAGCAGAGCCACGACAAACCCGTTGCCCGTGCCTGCGACCACTCCGTCGAAGGAGAACCGAGATACCGGGTTCAACCCATGGCCTGCATCCGACAGTTCGGTGTTCGTCCACCACGTGGAGTCCCGTCCCAGCAGCTTCACCACTCGCTGCGCCGCTCGATGGGCGTGCTCACGATCACGACGCAGCCGGCCGGGAAAGACCAGGTCACCCGCAGACAGGTAGGCCATGACGGTTCCCGCCTCTTCCCTGTCGATGGCCGTCAGGGCATCGGCGATGTCGGCGGGGCGGGTCGGCCCCCGAGAACCCTCGATCGCACAGGGCGCCCAAGCCTTCTGGGCATCAAGGACCAAGCCGTACACGTGCTCTTCAACGGAGCCCGCATCCCCGCTCCCGACCCGGCCGAAGACACCGTCCTCCTTGGCCAACGACTCAAGCATCACTCGCAGGTCCGCCGCGGTCTCCACGCCCGCATACTCCCATGTAACGGCAGCACCATAACGAGCTACGGAACCGTATCGACGGCCAGCTGAGCTGTCTCAGCCACAGTGCGTTCTACCGCTCCACCCGCAGAGCAGCCTCGGACGCGTCGGCGCTGATCACCTCGTCGTCGGGCCCCCGCCGTCCGAAGTGGGTGACTGAGGTTTGCGGTGCCTGCCGGTGCCGGAGCCGAGCGGCTTCGACACCGGCCCGGTCGGCGTCGGCTCATCGGCCTCGGGGTACAGGATGGCCTTGGCCTCGGCCAGGTTGGCGGCGAAGCCGTACGGCTCCCACACGTGCCCGTTCCAGCGCTCGATGGCTCGGGGCGCGTCCGGGTTCAGGTGGGACGCCCTGGGACCGTCGCCGGGGACGACGGGTACGGCACGGAGCCGGCCGATCTTCGCGTCACGGCGTTCCGCCCAGTCCTTCAGCGGCTCGTCGTCCATCCGGTGTTCCTCAGTCGGGGGGTGGGTGGTTGTGTCAGGAGGGTAGCGGCCACTGCGGGCCGCTCGGATTCCCGAGCCAGACGACCTGTTCGCCGCGGGAGACGGTCACACCGAACGCGGCGGTGCTTGGTGCGCCGTACTCCTCCCAGGTGGCGACCGCCGACTCGATTGCGTCCCAGAGGCGTCGGGGCCGCCTTGACGGACCTGCCAGCCGCTATCGGTGGCGGTGAGTACGGCGAAGGAATCGGTGACGCTGTCGAGTACGAAGGTGCTGACCGGGCCGCCGTCGACCGCCATGGAGAAGAAGCGGGCGCCCGGCGCGGCCAGCTGGGCCATGAACGCCGGTCCTGCCTCGGTGAGTACTGCCGGCCCGTACATGGCCTTCCGCCTCGTTCCGTCGGCGGGGCCCGGGACCGTTCCGAGGCTCTCCGGCGCCTCCTGCTGTCTGGCGATCATGAAGCTCGGATCGTCCTCGCTGAACCAGCCGCTCGCGCTGTCCCCGGTGACGATGAGCTTGACTAGGCCGAGTGAGCGCATCCAGCCACGCAAGGTGGTGAGGATGACGCCGCCCGGCAGTACCTGCTCAAGCCAGGCGGGCGGGATGTTGCGGAAGCCGCAGGTGGCGATCAGCCGGTCGTACGGCGCTCCGTCCCGGTGGCCGGCGCGGCCGTCCCCCACCAGCAGATGAGGGGTGTAACCGGAGCCGGCGAGAGCCTGGCGGGCGCGCCGTGCCACGCCTTCGTCCGTCTCGATCGAGGTCACGCTGTCGCTGCCGAGGCGGTGGCACATCAGGGCGGTCGAGTAGCCGGTGCCCGTGCCGATCTCCAGCACGTTCATGCCCTGCTCCGCGTCCAGGTCTTCGAGCATCCGCACCACGAGGCCCGGCAGGGTCGACGAGGAGGTCGGGGTCGCGTTGCTGATCGGTTTCGGGTCGGTCCAGTCGATGTCGTGGCCGTCGAACTGGGTCATCCATGTCTCGTCGGTGTAGACGAGCCGGAGCCACTCGTCCTGACCGATGTTCTGCGGCGTCACGGGTTCCCAGGTGGTGACGCCGGGTGCGTCGCTCTCCCGGTAGAAGTGCGGGATGAACAGGTGGCGGGGCACCGCTTCGACGGCGGCTCGCCAGCCCGGCGACCGCAGCCGGCCGTCCTTCTCCAGTTGCCGGGCGAGCCGAAGCCGTAGACCGGCTGCGGTTGTCTCGATGTCGGGCTCACCGGCCACAGATGCCTCCTTCCAGCAGATCGGCGAGTGCGGCGGTCATGGGCAGACCGGTCGGCGGCTCCATCCATGCCCACTGCCCGGAAGGATTGCACTCGATGAAGACCCATTCGCCGGAGTCGGTCAGAGCGAAGTCGAACGCCCCGAAGACGAGCCCGAAGTGCCTCAGGTAGGCACGCATCGATCGCTGCACCGCAAGCGGTGCGGGAAGTGGGGTGTACGTGTGAGTGCTGTAGTCCGTCCGCCAGTCGAGTAGGCCGGAGTCGATCCGCACGGCGAAGATCTGCTCGCCGATCACGGTGACCCGGATGTCGGCGACCTTGTCCACGCGCTTCTGGAAGAGGTGCAGGGTGCCGGCGATGGAGTCGTCGATCTCGTCGGCGCTCACCTCCGTCACTGGGACGGTCTGGGCCTGGCCGTCGACCAGGTAGAGCGGTACCGAGATCGGCTTGAAGATGGCCTGCTCGTGTTCCTTGATGAAGGCCCGTGCGTCGTCGGGAACATTGGTGATCAATGTCGGCGGCACCATGAACCCGGCTGCTGCCGCTGCGGCAAGTCCCGCCGGTTTGTATTCGGCGTCGCCGATGCGGTTGGGGTGGTTGACGTAGAGGCAGCCCGGCAGGGAGGTCAGGATGCCGCCGAGCCCGTAGCGGGCCTGGGCCACGGCGAACCGTTCGTCCTGCTTGTCGAGGTGGGGGAACGCGAACCCGGAGGGACGCCGGTAGTACATCGAACGCACGGCGCCCAGCTCGGCTTGTCGGCTCGGGGTCTGCACGCTTCCTCGCCAGCTGTCAGTGTCGTCGCCGATGGCGGCCGAGCACGTGAGGGTGGCCGGGAAGTCACCGGAGTCGAACCGCACGACCGGGACACCCCGGTCGTGCAGCTCGGCGATCACGAAGTCCGCGGTCGGGTCGTCGAGGTTGGTGACGACCATGACCGGACGATCGTTGTTCGGCTCCGGAGTCACTGGTCGGTGTCGTTTCCCGTGTCGCTGTCCGGGGAGTCGCTGTTGCGGTCCCCCTGGCCGGTCGTGCCGGTCTTGGGGTTCGTACCGGAGGACGTGCCGTGGCCAGGGGACATCGTGGGGGCGCCGGATGCGTCGAAATACCGGGCGGTCTGCGTCGCCGGGTCCAGCTTCACCGTCGCGTAGCCGGAGTCCTCGACGGGCGGGTACGGGGCGATCCGACGCAGGCCCCATGGGGCGACGGTCAGGTGTCCCTGCGGCAGCGGGCTGCCCGTGGGGAAGCGATCCATGTGGTTGAACACGGTCTTCCTTTCAGTGTGGGAAGTGGCTGAGTGGTGACTGCCTTGCATGCCCGCCGGACGCCTGCGACCTCGGTCTGCCCAGCGGGGGCGGTGAGCGCCGGTCGGCGTCAGGCGAGATCAGACCGGCGTCAGAACTTGCCGCCGTAGGCCATCGAGCACGCGTCTGAGCAGAGTTACTTCCGGCTCTCCGGCTTCGACTGCGGCTCGGCCCTCCTCGTACCAGCGGCCGAGACGCCGCTGCCATGCGATGTCCGCTCGATGGGCCTCGGCGCGGATCTCCCCGAGCGCCAGGTCGGACTCCATGTGCAGCCGGAGGAGATCGGCAGGTGTGATGCGCAGTGGCTCGGCGAACACCGCCGAATCGGGATCGCCCGCCGGTCTGAGGGGACTGAGGGTGACTTCCACGCAGGCGTCCGGGCTCGGATCGTCCACCAGTTCGTCGGACTGCATCAGACGCAACGAAATACGGGGCCTCAGCATGCGACCGGTGTTTCCGTGGCCGGCGCCTCCAGCTCGGCCCATACGACCTTGCCCCAGCGCTTTCGGTCGTAGCCCCACCGCCGGCTGAGGGCCTCGACCAGGAACAGCCCGCGCCCGCCCTCCGATTCGTCGTCGGGGTTGCCCAACTCGGGAGTGTCCCGGCAGCTGTCTGCGACACCGATGCGCACCACGCCCTCGGCCGGACGCGTGACCCGGACCCGGACGACACGACACCGCGTATGACGGACGGCGTTGTTGACGAGCTCGGCGACGACCTGAACCCCGTCCTCGGCCAACTCGCCTATGCCCCAGGTGTTCAGAGCGGCGGAAACGAGCAAGCGCGCTCGGCGAGCGGATTCCGGCTCGCACGGCATCGTCTCGGTGTAGCCGGGGGCACCGGTCGCTGTCGGTCGGGCTGCGGTCATGGTCACGAGAACATCCCTCCGAGGGTGGGCCGCCCGCCCCGTCGACGGGGTGACGACGGAGCGGGCTCTCCTCCACGCCGCCGGGAGGAAGGGGGAATCGGGACCTCCCGACGGGCGATGACCAGTCAACGACCTGGAGCAGGAGGGGAACAGGAAAGGTCGCTCCCTCGCAGGTCGCCTCGAACCGGAAGACTTTACGGTCCCGTGACCTGAGGGCTGGTTCACTCGATGCCACGGGTCTACCGTCGGTGACATGGCAGCGAACGCCATCCTGAAGAGCCGGATGGACGAACTCGGGCTCACACAGGAGGAATTGGCCGGCCGGATGAACACCGCACTGGCGGAGATCACCGGCCGACCCGGCGATATCTCCGCCCGGACGGTCCGGAACCTGCTGAGCGGAACCTCACGCCGGCCCATCGGACGTACGTGCGTCGCTCTGGAGCGGGTGTTCGGCTGTCCGGTCGAGGACTTAGGGTTCAGCGCACCACGCACCATGCACCATCCGCAGGAGGAGGATCCCGTGCGGCGTCGCACCTTCATCGCCTCGGCCACCGGGACCGCAGCCGCCGCCGTCCCTCTGGTCGCCCAGCGCCGTACGGTCGGCATGTCGGACGTGGCACGCGCCGCTGCCGGAATGAACGCGCTCGTCGAAGCCGACGACCGCCAAGGCGGCCACTCGGAACTGGAAAAGGCGGCCGCCACGGGCCGCAATGGCGTCCTGGAATTGCAGCAGCGCAACGCCAGTGAACGCGTCCGCCGAGCCTTGTACGCACTGGCCGCCGAATACACCACCATCGCGGCCTGGTCCTGCATCGACGCCCGCAACCTCGACCAGGCGCAGAAGTACCTGAACGAATCCGCGACGTACGCCGGCCTCTCCCAGGACGGCCCCACCGAGATGCGCGTCTGGGTCAACCTCTCCATGCTCGCCTACCAGCGCCACAACTGGCCCGAAGCACTCGCGGCAGCACAAGCCGCGCAAGCTTCCTACGCAGCTCGCCGGGACCCGTTCTTCGACTCACTGGGCCGGGTCCGCGTCGCCCTCGCCTACGCGGCACTCGGTGACGGACGGGCCGGCCTGCGATCCCTCGGCTCCGCCCAGAACACCTATACCAAGGTGGCGGAGCGCGAACGTCCGCGCTGGACGGCCTTCTACGGCCAGGCCGATCTCGACCACCTCGCCGCCGTCGTGCAGTTCAACAGCGGACGCCCCGCTCACGCCGAGGCCATGGCCCACCGTGCCCTGGCCAAAATCCCGGGTCCCTTCCGGCGCAACAGGGCACTCGCAACTGCCCAACTCGCACTCGCCCAGCTCCACCAGGGCGACGCCGAGCAGGGAACGGCCACCGCCGCCGACGTGTTCACGATCATGGACGGCGACCCCCTGCCCGGCCGCATGCGCACCCTCATCGGCGACTTCCACCGGGGCCTGTTCGTCCGGGCCTCCTCCGCCTCCTACGCCCGAGACTGGGCAGACCGCATGCGCACCGAATGGAGTCGAGCGTGACCGACCTGCGTCATTTCCAGAACGGAAACCTCCCCGAAGGCTTCCGTCAGATGCTCATCGACGTACACGCCGACGCCTACGCAGACCAGATGGACGACCCCTTCCACCAGCGCTTCGCCTGGTTCGCCGACCACTGGTCCGGTATGGACGGCTTCTCTTGCGTCGTGGCCTACGACGGAGATGAACCAGTCGGCTTCGCCTACGGCGCCCCGCTCACGCCCGGCCGCGAATGGTGGCGCTCCACCGGATACCAGCCGAACAACGGCTACTCCGCCACCTACGCCGTGTCCGAGGTCATGGTCCGCCCCCACTGGCGCAAGCAGGGAATCTCCGAACGACTCCACGAGGCGCTGCTGAAGGAGCGAACGGAAGACCTCGCCGTACTCCTGGTCGACGTAACCCACCCCAAGGTGCAGGCCCTCTACGAGACATGGGGCTACGCCAAGGCCGGCGAGCAACAACCCTTCGCCGACTCACCGGTGTACGCCGTCATGGTCAAGCAGCTCCGAGCCTGACGCAGAAACCTGCCGTTCTGAACTCACCCCGCCCAAGATCCACAAGGTCGTCAGCCGGTGAGTTACACCTTTCTCTACAGGTTCAAGGCGGCTCACTCCGCTCCCCGCGCGCGGCCCGGCCCCCGGCCGAGCCTGCGCTCCTGTCTGTCTCCGCCCCGCTCTAGCCCGGCCAGCGTCCGTGCCGCGCGCACAGCAGTCAGCCGCTTGACGTCAAAGAAGGGGTTCGTCGTGGCTGGGGCGGCCGGCTCCACGGCTTTACGGAGCCACTTTGGCGCGAGCCTCGAAGATCATGGCCCCAACGTCGTGCTTTACCGGGCAGGTCCACAGACTGCCCTACGCGCCAGAAGTTTACGGGGCCATGATCACTCGCGCCAAAGCAGCGCCACCCCAAAGCCGCTCCGTAAGTTGTTTGGCGGTCCGGAAGAGTGGGGTGTGGCTCTAAAGTCGCTTGCCCCCGGTGGCTCCGGTGGAGTGGCCGCCCCGCTCTTCTGGACGCCCAGGCCGCTGATTGAGATGTGCGAAACGGTCGCTGCTTACGGAGCTGACGGCGGGGTGTCCTCGGACCAACAGCACGCTGTCTGCAGCCCGAGGAGACCCCACATGACGACACAGAGGCCCCGTTTATTGGTCGGTATCGACGCCAGCAAGGCCCACCACTGGTGGGTCGCCATCGACGACATGGGCACCACCGTCTGGAGCCGGAAAGTCAGCAACGACGAGGCCGCCATCCTGGCCGGCCTGAGCGAGGTGCTCGCACTGTCCAGCGAGGTTCGATGGGCAGTGGACCTCACTGGCACCGCACCGGCCCTGCTGCTGGCCATGCTCGCTGACCACGGCCAGCCGGTCGTCTACGTGCCCGGTCGGACGGTCAACCGCATGTCCGCCTCCTACCGGGGCGAGGCCAAGACCGACGCCCGCGACGCCTACGTCATCGCCGATGCCGCCCGCATGCGACGGGACTTCGCCCGCGTCGAGGTCCCCACGAACCTCGCCGCTGACCTGGCACTGCTCACTACCCATCGCTCCGACTTGATCGCCGACCGGGTCCGGCTACTCAACCGCCTCCACGACGTGCTCACCGGCATCAGTCCCGCCCTGGAAGCGGCCTTCGACTACGCCGACCACAAGGGCGCCCTCGTCCTGCTCACCGGCTACCAGACCCCCGCCGCCCTACGACGCTGCGGCCAGACCCGCCTAACCCGCTGGCTCACCGCCCGAAACGTGCGCCACCCCGAAACGGTCGCCGCCACCGCCCTCACCGCTGCGCACGCCCAGCACATCCAACTGCCCCGCCAGGACACGGCCACGGGCATCACCGCAGACCTCGCCGCGCAGATACTGGCCCTGGACGAACAGCTCAAGCAGCTCGACCGGAGGATCAGGGACGCTTTCCACACCCATCCGCAGGCAGCTGTCATCGAGTCGGTGCCCGGCATGGGGCCGATCCTGGGAGCTGAGTTCCTCGTTGCCGCGGGCGACCTGACGAGCTACCCCGACGCCGGCCATCTCGCCTCCGCCGCCGGCCTGGTCCCGGTCGCCAAAGACTCCGGTCGTCGCACCGGCAACCTGCAGCGCCCCCAGCGCTACAGCCGCCGCCTTCGCCGCGTCTTCTCTCTCTCCGCCCAGACCAGCATCATCCGCGACGGCCCCAACCGCACCTACTACCTCAAGAAACGAGCCGAAGGCCACAAGCACATCCCCGCCGTCATCGCCCTCGCCCGCCGGCGAGTCGATGTTCTATGGGCCCTGCTCCGCGACAACCGGCCCTTTACAACCACACCACCGGCGAGGGCGGTTGCCTCCGCGGAAGGTTGAGCCCGCCGGCTGTGCATCACAGTCGCGCGTTGAGGGTCATGAACGCGCGGCGCTCGATGAAGTGTCCAAAGGTCGGTTCGGGCAGCCCGCTCAAGAGGTCCACTCCGCACATGTAGAGCTCTGGACGATTCGATAGCAGCTCGAATTCGCGCAGCGCATCGTCGAAAGCACAGATGACGCCCGGCTCGGACGCGGAGTCGATCAACAGGACGTGATCGTGGGCGCCCATAGGAGTCATTCTTGCCCACTCCACTGCCTCATCATCTGAGACGCCATGAAGCCCGAGGGATCGACACGGCAGGTCTCGCCAGTCGATGCCATGGCCCGCCCACGGGAGGGTGCAGAGGTAGGCATCGAACGCTGAAGCAAGCTCGACCGTGCTGATCGATGCATCGTGATCCGCGATCCAGCGGGAGACCTCTTCAGCACGCACACGCGCAGGCTAGTCGAGCCGACCTCGGCGGACCATCGACGTCAGTCAGCTCTGGACCAGGTGGTGCTCCTCGACGTGGGCAACCATGCTTGACTGAGTCATTAAGACTCCACCGACCTACGGGTCAAAATCGCTCCGTGGCTTCACATCAAAGATATACCTGCAACACATCTACCCCAACCAGCACATATGCGTTGCTCTCGGCCCGCGAACATTTGCATCGTCCGGAGTAAATGCAATATCGACCCCCGGAGCCAAGTAGCTCCAATCTTCCTCCACTTGAAGATCTCTCAAGTGAAAAAAGTAGTCCCTCCCCCACGACTGGACGAATCCGAACGCTCTCTCCTGGACTAGGTTCTTAACCACCCCAATTCGCCTTTTGAGGAGGTCCGGATCAATAGACCGAAGACGGTCTTTCAAACGTGCAGAAAAGTTGTCGCAACTGGAAACAATGTAATCATCGTCTACCTTCTCTCTTAGGTCGGCACTAAGCTCACTGAGCTGCAGAAGGCGATCTGTGGATTCCCCTGTCAGCATCTCCACTCTTCCGGTTTCCGCCAGGTCAACGGCTGCTTCGATCATCTCGACCGCGGCACCGACCTCAGCGCATTCCAGGCTCCTTTTAGCTCCGTATACGGCAGCTCTTAGGCCCATCACAAGCGCCACCGAGCCATCGGAATTAGCGGGTCGGAGGGTGAGGGCATGCGCTGCACTAGCGATAGCAGAACCGAAGTCGTGCAGCTGGATGTGCGCCCAGGCGATCTGAATGATTACGGCAGGAGGAACCTGTTCCGTGTGCACAGCCTTTTGGAGAAGGTTGAGCCCCAGATCGAGATCCATCCCCTCGTCCACGAGAAATGCACCGTAAAGATAGTTGAGAGTTGGCGAATCCGGCGCAAGTTCGTGAGCACGCTCATAGGCCGCGCGTGCCGAAAGCATGTCTCCCCGTGCTGTCTGAATAAATGCCTCGACTCGCCAAGATTCATGATATCCGGGAGCGAGCTTCTGGCCTTCACGACAACTCAACAAGGCTGCATCGAAGTGACCACGCTCATATCGCCGAAGAGCCTCTCGCAGAATACGGGCAACACTGAAGTCGCCGGGACCCCTAATGTCGATCGTGTTCGGGTCGTATGGTGAAGCAGTGCTTTCAGCTTGAAGAGTCACACCAAGCAATTTCAGCAGCTTACTACGATTCTCGAACCATTGACGTTCGTCGGCTTTCACTGCATGACGCTTGTTGAGATACTGCTTACCAAAGTCGGTAAGCTCGTAAGTCGTCTCAGAAGTCTGCCCGATAGAAGCTCCCTGCATTTGTACGAAATTTGTTGTCATCAGCTCAAGTAGGCTTGACTGAATTAAACTGGCTGAATAGTCGTTAAGGAAAGCCAACTCTGCCTGACTGCGACGCCCCGGGAGCACCTGCATCGAGCGCAATACTGATTTTGCTTCATCACCTAGATACTCATAAACATTGGACATGCAAAAGTCTAGGACGAGATCATTCTTATGTAGTAGTTCTTCAGGGCGCCTGCCGGCCTGCACTCCCGCAACGAACCATCTAATATAGGCGGGGTGCCCTTTCATTGATTTCACCATCTGCGTGATGGCGGGAGCGGGGATACCTTGCAAGGCCTGCACACCACGTACGCGCGCCAAAGCGCGAAGAAGCCGCGCCGAGTCCTCGTCCGACAATGGTTCCAGAGAAACGGGATTCTCAATGCCGAGGCCGATCCTGCTCGTAATGATGACTTTGCTCCCCATGGGGAGATCAAGCAGAAACTGTCGCAGGCGCTGATCCAGAACGGTCTCTAGGTTATCGAGAATTAGGAGGACTCGAAAATGTTCCAAATAAGATAGGACCTCTTCCATCGGATCGCCTGATTGTCCCGCGCCCTCTCCTCCTAGTTGTTCTGCTGCGGAAGCGAAGAGACCCAAAGAGTTCTCGATTGCCCCACTAATGCGCTGAATTTCATTGACTGTGAGAATCGTAGCCTTTGCGGTAACCCAAACGAAGGCATCGAACTTGCTCTTTGGATCGTCAAGCAGCTCATAAGCCGCTTTCAAGGCGACGGAGGTTTTACCAATGCCTCCATCTCCGAGAATAGAGACAACTGGATAGGCCCCTTTGATGGCCTTCTTGATTCGATCTACTTCCTTTCGCCGACCGAAAAATCCAGTTTCATCAAACTCAGGTGCTGGCAGATTGTGCAGGGGGGCCTCGTCTGGGTCTGAAACGAGACTGATGGTTAGCCCGAGCACGTAGGACGGATCGTCTTCCAGTCGCTGAAGCGTCTCGCAAACCTGTGGCCAGTCCCCCCGTGAATCGACACAGATATCCTTGGCGACGTCATACACAGTTGCCAAGTCGTCGATTTCCATCGGCCTCGTGTGGGCGACTCGGTTGCGAATCTGCGTGACCTTAGACAAATGAGGTGCAAAGAGTCTCAGAGACTGCTGAAGGCTATCTGGAAGTCGATTCTTGATTCCGCTCAGCACTTCGTAAGATTCCGCGAAATCTAGATGGGGGACTAGAGCTGAAACGGTAGGCGACGATGAACCAGGAACATCACGAGCGCGCCGTTTCTGGGCCTTTTCGTAACGCTCTACATGAAACAGTCCCAGAGGGTCGTCGCTCTCGTCGGTGGCGGTCAGAATCGCGTTACGTAGATCTTCTTCAATGGCTGCGAGCAGCGCGAAAGACGTCAAACGCGTAGCCGTAGAGCTCATGGCGCCCCCTGGTTGTCCTCGCCAATGGGGCATGGGCCCCTGCGTTAAATTCTATGCACAGCTACGTGCCAAATGGGAGATGAGCGCCTAAACTCCTCGTCGCTACCCATGGGTAGCGATCAAGAGTGCACGTGTCACACCAGTCGCATGCTTGGCCGTTCCACGTGAGGATCGAAAGGGAGACCTTGATCCGCCGACGCCTCGGAACGTAGTGCGACCGGGCCGCAACGACCAGCCACCTGACGGTGGGTGAAGCGCCCGACCTGACGGCACCGTCTCAGTTGCCTTCTCATTCAGCACGGTTCACCGACGATCAACCGGGGCCACAGGCTGTGAACTGGTAGCCAACCGCCCATGAACGCAGGTGAACACTCCTGCTCGAGCGCCACGTTGAAAAGCGTGGTGGAGGCCCGAGCTTCGGCAGGCGTCGGACCGTGCGGATGTCAGGGCTCGGTTGGGGTTCGCCGTACGCCGGTGCATGCCACCAGTGCGCTGCCGTCCTGATTGAGGAACAGCACGAACGTCCAGGCCCCATCGGCTTCCCTGATCTGGCCCAGCCGGACCGGTCCGCCGTAGCGGCTGAGGCGTTGCACGGCCTGCTCCAGCCCCGTCGTCTCAATGCCCTTCCGCAGGGTGAGCCTGAGTCGGCGGCCGTAGATCCTGGCGAGTGACTCGGCGGAAGTTGTGCCGTCCCACACAACATGAGATGCGCCAGCACAGAGAACAGCTAGGTCAGCCACCGACGCTTCGTCGTCACTGCCCAGCAGTTGTTCGAGTCGGTCCCGCTCCACGCCCTCACCCCCGGCCACGATCGTGTGGTACAGCAACCAGGTATAGCAACCGCAAGCAGCCCCCACCGGCCGCCATGTCCATCCCCGCTGCCTCTATGGCCCTCAATGACTGATCTCTGCAGAGCTACGGATCAGAAGGTTGTGAGGGGGGCGGAGCCGTTCGGCATCCCGGGACCCAGTGGTCCGGGGCCCCTATCTGGCCACCCCCTTGGCCGCCGTGGTCTTCAGCGAGAACATCGAACCGGCTCATCTCTGCCACGGAAGCTAACAGCCCCCACTGACAACGCCCTTGTCTCTGTGGCCGGCGCCCTGGCAGACGTGCCAGAACCGTGCCAGTTCGTGCGGGAAGCCACGGGGAACACCGGGGAGCGCAAGCTGCGGACGTCAGGCGTCGACACCGCTGCGCCGCAGGTCAGCAAGTTTCTCGCCCCTGAAGCACCCAAGCTTCCCAAGCTGATGGCCGCAAGCCCGCGAGTAAAGATCGCGTTGACGGCGATCCCAGCCCCGCTCATGGCATTGACCGGTCCGTCGCGTCGCCTCACGTTGATCCGCGTGACGTGCACCGTCGATCTTGCAGGCTCCGCTCCGGCAAGTGCTTCTACCGGCACGGCCGGTGCCGTCTTCCTCATCCTGGTGGGAGTCGGCCTGCTGTGCAGAGGGACTGTCATCGCCACCGACTACAAGAAGGCGGCGTCCCGCCTCTACGCGAAGGCGACGAGTACGCAGCGGAACAAGGCGGCCCGTGTCTATGGCGGCCCTCCGGCGGGGCCGTCGTACCTCAGAGTGATCGGATTCTTTCAGATCCTCGGCGGCACCGGTGTGGCTGCTGCCGGCGTCTACTGCCTCAGCCGTTAGTCGGTACGGGGTGATGCCCGAGCTGTTCCGCTGACGTCCAGGCGCCGTCGTTGAGAGGCTGGGGGCATGCTGCTGCCGCCAACGCATGGGAAGGCCGAACTCATCGAGGTCGTCCGCATCACCGACCCCGTCAGGCACCTCGGTTCGGAGGACCTGGCCGGCGACACTGCCGCGGTCTGGGAGGGAGACCAGGCCCGGCAGGCCCTGTCCCTGATCGCCGACCTGCCGGGAAGCGAGCCGTACCGCTGCTTCCTCCCGGGCTGGGGAATCCGGGCGCACGGCTCCACCGGTTTGCTCTTCGAGATCGCCTTCTGCTTCCGCTGTCACGGTGCCCGTCTCTGGGGGCCGGGTCTTCCTGTCGAGCAACAAGGCCAGACCTTCGACGCAGAGAGCCCGGCCGCACTTGAACTGCTCCACCGATTCCGCGCCTGCCTGCCGGACTGATGACAGGTCCCGGCAGCTTCGGGACGAAGAGGCCGCCGTGCCACCGCCGTACCAGGCCGGCGGGTGCATCCGTGTCCGCCGTCTCGGCCGCCCGAAGGGGCAGTTCACCGGCCCGGCGCCGCGCCTTTTCTCCTGGGCGCTCGCCCGTTTCCGTTGCCGTAGCGGCTGGGCGGCTGCCGCGGAGGTTCGCGGTGGGATGCGCGTCGGCCCGCGGGAACTCCGCTCGGTGGTTCCCGCGGCTCAGCACCGTTTCCCGGGCTCACGTGTCCTGGCGCCCCCGCACCGGAAAGAGCATGCAGCTGCTGGTGGCATGGGCCAGCAGTCGGTCCTCGGAGTCCAGGAGCTGGGCCTGGGCGAGGGCGGTGCGGCGGCCGCTGTTGAGGACGGTGCCGATGGCGCGGACCTTGCCGGTGTCGACGGTGATCGGGCGCAGGAACTTCAGGGTCAGGTCGATCGAGGTGTACCCGGTGCCCTGGGGCAGCACGGACTGCACCGCGCAGCCGGCCGCCGAGTCGAGGAGCGTGGCGTAGACGCCGCCGTGGACGCTGCCTATCGGGTTGTAGTGCTCCTCGCCCGGCACCAGCGCGAAGACCGCCCGGCCGTACTCGGCCTCCTCCAGGGTGATACCCAGGGCGGCCGTGATCGGCGGTGCGGGCAGGCGCCCGGCCAGGATCTCGCGGAGGAAGCCGAGACCGCTGTGGTGCGGGACGGCGTCGGCGGAAACCGCGGGGTCCTCCCAGCCGAACGTACGTGATCTGGACCCCTGCCCGGGGTGGAAGTCGAGTGTCAAGACAACTCCTCGTAGTGGGTGATCCGCGCCCGCCGTGGGCGTCCCGCTGTGGGCGTCTCGCTGTGGGCATCCCGCTGTGGGCATCCCGCTGTGGGCGCCCCGCCGTGGTCGTTGCGCAGGGCGTCTCAGGCGCCGTCGGGTTCGGGGGCGTCCGGGCCGACGCGGATGAGACCCGGGCCGGCGTCGACGTACGACTCCCTGAGCCGTACGTCGTGGCCGTCGTCGCAGCGCAGCACCGCGTGCACCGCGGCGCCGCAGTCCCGGTGGCGTACGACCAGCGGGGGCCCCTGTTCGTCCGTGGCCCAGGTGTCGCCCCACTGCCGCAACGCCGTGAGGACGGGCAGGAAGTCCCGGCCCTTCTCGGTCAGTTGGTAGGCGTACCGGGTCCGCTGGCCTGGTTCCTGGTACGGCACGCGCTCCAGGAGCCCGGCTGCGGTCAGTTCCTTCAGGCGCGCCGAGGCGGCGGGTTCGCCGATGCCCACGCGCTTGGCGAAGTCGTCGAACCGGCGGGTGCCCAGGAACGCCTCGCGCATGATCAGCAGCGCCGTCCTGGTGCCCGCGATCTCCAGCGTCCGGGCGACGGAGCAGTTGGCCATGGACCAGGCGTCGCGCTCCTGCAGCAGGTCCGTCATCTCTTCACCCTCCGCCTGACTTGCCTCGTGCGAAGCCAGCCTATAGCGTCACCGCTGACTTCTGCAATCATAAGTCAGCTCGGGTCGTCGAGGGCGCTGCCGCCCGCTGCCCGCAGCTCGGCCGAGACGAGGACACGATGGTTTCCACCCCTTCCCCCGCCCCGGGCCGGCTCAAGCCGACCGACCGGCAATCCGGCGACCGGCTCCCCTCCCGCCAGCCCTCCCGGCGTGCGGCGGCCGTCACCCTCGTCGCGATGTGCCTGGGCGCCATGACGACCTTTCTGCTGATCACCGCATCGGTGTCGGCGCTGTCGGCCATCCAGGACGACCTGCACGTCTCCCCGACCGGCCTCGTCTGGATCCCCTCCGCGTACACCCTGCTCGTGGCCAGCCTGGTGATGTCCGCGGGCACCATCGGCAACCTCTACGGCCGCAAGCGCGCCTTCCTCGCCGGCGCCGCGGTCATGATCATCGGGTCCCTCACCGTCTACACCGCGGGTTCGACCGGAGGCGTCATCGCCGGCCAGCTCGTCTCCGGCCTCGGCGGCGCCCTCATCCTGCCCAACAGCCTGGCCATCCTGGGGGCCGCCTTCCCTGACCCCCACCGGCGCACCGAGGTCGTCACGGCCTGGGCGGCCGCCTCCGGCATCGGACTCGCCGCCGGCCCGCTGATCGCGGGCACCCTGCTGGACCACTTCCACTGGAACACGGTCTTCCTGTCGACCGCCGCCCTCGCGGTCGTCACCATGGCCGCCGCCGTCTTCGTCGCCGAGTCACGCGGCCCCGCCGGCAAGCTGGACATACCGGGCCAGGTGCTGGCCGCCCTCGGTATCGCCGTCCTCGTCTACGCCCTCATCGAAGGCGGACACGACGGCTACACCAGCCCCCGGATCCTCGTCGCCTGGTTCGTCGCGGCCGCGGCCCTGAGCGGTTTCGTCCTCGTCGAGCGGGCCGCCCGCACCCCCATGCTGGACATGAGCCTGTTCCGGTCGGCGTCGTTCAGCGCCGTCATGTTCGTCGCGGCCGTCTCCCTGTTCGGCTTCACCGGGGTGGCCATCCTCTCGGTGCTCTTCTACGAGCGCGTCCAGCAGCTCTCCGCCCTGGACGTCGGCTGTCGGCTGCTGGCCTTCTTCGGCGTCTACGTCGTCGTCGCCTACGCGACCGGACGCGTGATCCGCCGTACCGGCTTCAAGCTCCCGCTCACCCTGGGCTTCCTCGTCGGAGCCGCCGCCACGGCCGGATTCACCACGCTGGAGCCGACCACGCCCTATGCCCGGGTGTGGTGGCTGTACGTGCTCTTCGGCGCCGCATCCGGGATGGTGGCCGCGCCGAGCACCGCCGCCGCGCTGGTCAGCGTCTCCCACGAGCGCGCCGGCATGGCCTCCGGAGCCGTCAACGCCTTCCGGCAGATCGGCTCCGTCACCGGCTCCGCCCTGCTCGGCGCTCTGCTCGCGAGCCGGCTCCAGTCCCGGCTGCCCGACCGGCTCGACGCCCACCACGTCCCCCGGGCGGCCTGGCCCGCCGTCGAGCACGCCGTCTCCACGGGCACCGGCGGTCACGGGGCGACCCCGCCGAACGTGACTGCCGCGGTCGGCGACGCCTTCACCTCCGGCGTCCACGTCGGCATGACCGTCGTCGCCGCCGTGTTCCTGTGCGCGGCCCTGGTCTCGGCCCTGCTGGTACGCAACCGGCCGCACCACATCAGCGGCACCGCCACCGCCACGACGAACTGACGCGCGACGCGGACCCGCCCGCGGGCGTGCTCCGGCACCGAGGCCGGCCGGAGCCCGCGCCGCCGCGGGCCGGCCTCAGCTCACCAGCCCCAACTCCCGCGCGATCAGCATCCGCTGCACCTCGCTCGTGCCCTCCCCGATCTCCAGGATCTTGGAGTCGCGCCACATGCGGGCCACCGGGTACTCGTTCATGAAGCCGTAGCCGCCGTGGACCTGGGTGGCGTCGCGGGCGTTGTCGACGGCGATGGTGGAGGAGTACAGCTTGGCGAGGGCCGCCTCCTTCTTGAAGGGCTCGCCGGAGACCAGGCGGGAGGCCGCGTCGCGCCAGGCCAGACGGGCCGTGTGGGCCTTCATCTCCATGTCCGCGATCTTGAACTGGATGGCCTGGTTGGCGCCGATCGGGCGGCCGAAGGCGTGCCGTTCCTTCGCGTACTTGACGGACTCGTCCACACAGCCCTGGGCCAGGCCGGTGGCGAGGGCGGCGATGGCGATGCGGCCCTCGTCGAGAATGCGGAGGAACTGGGCGTAGCCGCGGCCCTCCTCGCCCAGCAGGTTGGCGGCGGGGACCCGGACGTCGGCGAAGGACAGCTCGCGGGTGTCGGAGGCGTTCCAGCCGACCTTGGAGTAGGGGGCGGCGACCGTGAATCCGGGCGTGCCCGAGGGGACGATGATGGACGAGATCAGCGGCTTGCCGTCGGGCTTGCGGCCGGTGACCGCGGTGACCGTCACCAACCCCGTGATGTCCGTCCCCGAGTTGGTGATGAAGCACTTGCTGCCGTTGATCACCCATTCGTCGGTGGCGGGGTCCAGGCGGGCGGTCGTACGCGTGGCGCCCGCGTCGCTGCCGCCGTCCGGCTCGGTGAGGCCGAAGGCGCCCAGGAGTTCGCCGGAGCAGAGGCGCGGGAGCCATTCGCGCTTCTGGTCGTCGGTGCCGAAGAGGTGGATCGGCATCGCGCCGAGGGAGACTCCGGCCTCCAGGGTGATCGCCACCGACGAGTCGACGCGGGCCAGCTCCTCCAAGGCGATGCCGAGCGCCAGGTAGTCGCCGCCCATGCCGCCGTACTCCTCGGGGAACGGCAGGCCGAACAGGCCCATGCGGCCCATCTCGCGGACGATCTCGTACGGGAACTCGTGCCGCTCGTAGAAGTCGCCGATCTTCGGCGCCACGACGTCGTGCGCGAACTCCTCCACCGTACGGCGGAGTTCTTCCAGTTCGGGGGAGAGGCGGTGGTCCATGGTCGTCACTCCTGGTGGGAGAGGGCGCGGACGGTACGGGACGGGCTGGGTCGGCCCAGTTGTTCGGCCATCCACACGCTGGTGGCGGTGAGTTTGCCGAGGTCGACTCCGGTCTCGATGCCGAGGCCCTGGAGCATCCAGACCAGGTCCTCGGTGGCGAGGTTGCCGGTGGCGGACTTGGCGTACGGGCAGCCGCCGAGCCCGCCGGCGGACGCGTCGACCGTCGTCACGCCGTGTTCCAGGGCCGCGTAGGTGTTGGCGAGCGCCTGGCCGTAGGTGTCGTGGAAGTGCACGCCGATGACGTTCGTCGGCACGCCCTCCTCGTTGAGCAGGGAGAGCAGTTCGAGGACGTGGCCGGGGGTGGCCACGCCGATCGTGTCGCCGAGGCTCAGCTCGTCGCAGCCCATGTCGCGCAGCGCCTTGCAGACCCTGACCACCTGGTGGAACGGGACGGCGCCCTCCCAGGGGTCGCCGAAGCACATCGAGACGTAGCCGCGGACATGCACGTCCGCGTCCTTCGCCTGCCGGACGACCGGGTCGAAGACGGCCAGGGACTCGTCCAGCGAGCGGTTGAGGTTGGCCTTGGCGAAGGACTCGGTGGCGCTGGCGAAGACGGCGACCCGGCGGGCGCCGAGGGCGAGGGCGCGGTCCAGGCCGCGCTGGTTGGGGACGAGGACGGGCAGGGCGATGCCCCGCAGATCGGAGAGTTGCGGGAACAGGTCCTCCGCGTCGGCCAGTTGGGGCACCCACTTCGGGTGCACGAAGCTGGTCGCCTCGATCGTGGTCAGGCCCGCGTCGGCCAGGCGGTGGACGAACTCGGCCTTCACCGACGTCGGTACGGCCGTCTTCTCGTTCTGCAGGCCGTCGCGCGCGCCGACCTCGTGGATCCGGACCCGGGCGGGCAGATCGGTGGCCGGTACGACCATGGGGAGGGCGCTCTCCGGGGTGGTCATGCCGTCTCCTCCTCGTGCGGGGCGATCACGGCCAGCACCTGGTCCATGGCGACCGTGGCGCCGGGCTTCACGTCGAGTTCGGCGACCGTGCCGGCGTGCGGGGCGGAGATGACGTGCTCCATCTTCATCGCCTCCACCACCAGCAGGCTCTGCCCGGCGGTCACCTCGTCCCCTACGGCGACCTTCACGACGGTCACCGTGCCGGGCATCGGCGCGGTGAGGGAGTCGGCGCCGGCGTGCGCGGTGCGGCTCAGCGAGGCCGCGACGGGGTCGTGGTCGCGGACCTGCCAGGCGTCGCCGTCGCGGCCGATCCAGTCGGCGGCGCGGTGGAAGGTGTGGCGGACGCCGTCCACGGTCACCGACACGCGGTCGGCGGTGACGGTGTGCGTGCCGTGCGGGGCGTACTCCACCGGGTCCTGCACCCGGAGGTGGAAGCCGACCGGCTTGGGCGTACCGCCGAGGCGCCAGCCGCTGGGCACGGAGAAGGGGTCCGTCCAGCGCCCGTCCGCCGCGACCGGCTTCAGCGCCTCCAGCCGTACGGCCGCCGCCGCCTCGTACACCTCGTCCGGGACGTCCGTGGAGACCAGGTCGGCCACCACCCGCTCGACCAGGCCCGTGTCCAACTCGCCCGCCACCACGGCCGGATGGGCGAGGAGGCGGCGCAGGAAACCCGCGTTGGTCTGCACGCCCAGCGTGACCGTCTCCGCGAGGGCCCGGCGGAGCTTCCTGAGCGCCGTCGCGCGGTCCGGGCCGTACGCGATCACCTTGGACAGCATCGGGTCGTACAGGCTGCCGACCTCGGTGCCCTCGCTGAGCCCGGAGTCGGTGCGGACGCCGTCGCCGTGCGGTTCCCGCAACAGCAGCACCGTGCCACCGGTGGGCAGGAAGCCGCGCGCCGGGTCCTCGGCGCAGATCCGGGCCTCGACCGCGTGCCCGGTGAGCGTGACGTCGGCCTGGGCGAAGGGCAGTCGCTCTCCGGCCGCCACCCGCAGCTGCCACTCCACCAGGTCAAGACCCGTGACCAGCTCGGTGACCGGGTGTTCCACCTGGAGGCGGGTGTTCATCTCCATGAAGTAGTACGACGAAGGGTCGCCGCCCGGCACGATGAACTCCACCGTGCCCGCGCCGACGTACCCGCACGAGCGCGCCGCCTGCACCGCGGCCTCGCCCATCGCCGCCCGGGTCTCCTCGTCGAGGAGCACGCTGGGCGCCTCCTCGATCACCTTCTGGTGCCGGCGCTGGAGCGAGCACTCGCGCTCGCCGAGGTGGACGACGTTCCCGTGGCCGTCGGCCAGCACCTGGATCTCGATGTGCCGGGGCCGGTCGACCCACCGCTCGACGAGGAGGGTGTCATCGCCGAAGGAGGCACGGGCCTCGCGGCGTGCGGCCGCGATCTCCTCGTCCAGGAGGCTCAGGTCCCGCACCAGCCGCATGCCCTTGCCACCGCCGCCGGCGGACGGCTTGAGGAGCACCGGGGCACCCAATCGGCGGGCCGCGTCGGCCAGTTCGGGGTCACGGCCGCCGGGCACCACCGGCACCCCGGCCGCCGCCACCGTCTCCTTGGCCCGGATCTTGTCGCCCATCAGCGCGATCGCATCCGCAGGCGGGCCGATGAAGACCAGCCCGGCCTCCTCGCAGGCCCGCGCGAAGGCGGCGTTCTCGGCGAGGAAGCCGTACCCCGGGTGGACCGCCTGGGCACCGCTCACCGCGGCCGCCTCCAGCAGCCGCTGCACCGACAGATAGCTCTCGCCCGCCGGCGCCGGACCGATCCGGACCGCGGTGTCGGCCTCCCGGACGTGCCGGGCGTCCGCGTCGGCGTCCGAGTACACGGCCACCGAGCGCACGCCCAGCGAGCGCAGCGTACGGATGACCCGGACGGCGATCTCGCCCCGGTTGGCCACGAGTACGGTGTCGAACACGAGTCCCCTCCTCACATCCGGAAGACGCCGAACTGGGGCTCACCCAGGGGCGCGTTGCCACAGGCCGTCAGTGCCAGGCCGAGCACCTGCCGGGTGTCGAGGGGGTCGATGACCCCGTCGTCCCAGAGGCGGGCGGTCGCGTAGTAGGCGTTGCCCTGGCGTTCGTACTGGGCGCGGACGGGCGCCTTGAAGGCCTCCTCGTCCTCGGCCGGCCAGTCCTCGCCGCGGGACTCCAGCTGGTCCCGCTTGACGGTCGCCAGCACGGACGCGGCCTGCTCGCCGCCCATCACCGAGATCTTGGCGTTGGGCCACATCCACAGGAAGCGGGGGGAGTAGGCCCTGCCGCACATGGAGTAGTTGCCCGCACCGTACGAACCGCCGACGACGACGGTCAGCTTCGGGACCCTCGTGCAGGCCACTGCCGTGACCATCTTCGCGCCGTGCTTGGCGATGCCGCCGGCCTCGTAGTCCTTGCCGACCATGAAGCCGGAGATGTTCTGCAGGAACACCAGGGGGATGCCGCGCTGGTCGCACAGCTCGATGAAGTGGGCGCCCTTCTGGGCGGACTCGGAGAACAGGATGCCGTTGTTGGCGACGATGCCGACCGGGTGGCCGTGGATGCGGGCGAAGCCGGTGACGAGGGTCTGCCCGAACTCGGCCTTGAACTCGGCGAACCGGGAGCCGTCGACGACCCGGGCGATGATCTCGCGGACGTCGTAGGGGGTGCGGGAGTCGACGGGGACGGCGCCGTAGAGGCCGTAGGGGTCGGCCTTCGGCTCGGCGGCCGGGGTGACCTCCCAGGGCAGGGAGCGCCGGGCCGGGAGGGTGGCGACGATGTTCCGGACGATCCTGAGCGCGTGCGCGTCGTTCTCGGCGAGGTGGTCGGTGACACCGGAGACGCGGGAGTGGACCTCGCCGCCGCCCAGCTCCTCGGCGGTCACGACCTCGCCGGTGGCCGCCTTCACCAGCGGGGGGCCGCCGAGGAAGATCGTGCCCTGGTTGCGGACGATGACCGCCTCGTCGCTCATCGCCGGGACGTAGGCGCCGCCGGCCGTGCAGGAGCCGAGGACGGCGGCGATCTGCGGGATGCCCGCCCCCGACATCCGGGCCTGGTTGTAGAAGATCCGCCCGAAGTGGTCGCGGTCCGGGAAGACCTCGTCCTGCATGGGCAGGAAGGCGCCGCCGGAGTCGACGAGGTACACGCACGGCAGGCGGTTGTCGAGGGCCACCTCCTGCGCCCGCAGGTGCTTCTTCACGGTCATCGGGTAGTAGGTGCCGCCCTTGACCGTGGCGTCGTTGGCGACGATCACGCACTCGCGCCCGCCGACCCGCCCGATCCCGGCGATCACGCCGGCCGCCGGGGCCGCCCCGTCGTACATGCCGTCGGCCGCCAGGGGGGCCAGCTCCAGGAAGGGGGAGCCGGGGTCGAGGAGGGTGTCCACCCGGTCCCGGGGCAGCAGCTTGCCCCGCGCGGTGTGCCGGGCCCGCGCCTTCTCGCCGCCGCCCAGGGCGGCCGCGGCGAGCTTGGCGCGCAGCTCGTCCACGAGGACGCGGTGCGCCTCCTCGTTGGCCCGAAAGGCCTCCGACGCGGGGTCCGCCGCGCTCGTCAGCTCCGGTGCCTGGTCCATGCCGCGATCCCCTCACTTTGTTAATGAGCGTTAACGCATTTCCCTCAGGTTAACGACCGCTAACCTCCCTGTCTAGAATTGCCTTCATGGTCACGAGAACCGACGCCCCGACCCGCCGCGAGCAGATCCTCAAGGAGGCTGCCCGGCTGTTCGCCGAGCGCGGCTTCCATGGTGTCGGTGTGGACGAGATAGGGGCCGCGGTCGGCATCAGCGGGCCCGGTCTCTACCGGCACTTCGCGGGCAAGGACGCGATGCTCGCGGAGCTGCTGGTGGGGATCAGCGGGCAGCTGCTGACCGGGGCCAAGCGCCGCCTGGCGGAGGCCGACGGGGGTACCGCGCCCGCGGCGGTCCTGGACTCCCTCATCGAGGGCCACATCGACTTCGCCCTCGACGACCGTCCACTGATCACCCTGCACGACCGGGAGCTGGACCGCTTGCGCGACAGCGACCGGAAACTGGTGCGGCAGCTGCAGCGGCAGTACGTCGAGCTGTGGGTGGAGGTGGTCCGCGGCGTCTACCCGGCGCTCGCGGAGCCCGCGGCCCGCTCGGCGGTCCACTCGGTCTTCGGCCTCCTCAACTCGACCCCGCATTTGGGCCGACCGGGTTCCCTGCCGGGGCGGGGGGCGACGGCAGTGCTGCTGCACCGGATGGCGAGGGGCGCGTTCGGGGCGGCGGCGGAGGAGCGAGGGTGAGGGGCCGCCCCTTGAATCCGCCGCGACGGCGATCGGCCGCGACGAGGGTGCTCGGCGGTGCCGAACCGCTTGAATCCGCCGCGACGGCGATCGGCCGCGACGAGGGTGCTCGGCGGTGCCGAACCGCTTGAATCCGCCGCGACGGCGATCGGCCGCGACGAGGGTGCTCGGCGGTGCCGAACCGCCTCGGGCCGGTTCGGCACCGCCGGACTGCGCCGCCGTGGCCGATCGCCGTCGCGGCGGGATTTTGGTGGGCGGTGAGTTGAGGGGTGCGGCCGACCGGTTCGTGCGCGGCGAGTCGGGGCGCGGCGGATCGCCCCGTGCGTGGCGGCGTGACGAGCGTTACCCCCCTCGCTCCCCTTTCCGCCCTGGACCCGTCGGCTACCCGCCGGTACCTTGGGGTCTGAGCAAGCGCTTAGACATGCCGGAGTCCGTGGAGGTGGCGGCCGTGCGCCGTACGTTGTTCAACGAGGATCACGAGGCGTTCCGGGAGACCATCCGCGCCTTCATCGAGGCCGAGGTCGTACCGGTGTACGACGAGTGGTTCGCGGCAGGCCAGGCCCCCCGGGACTTCTACTACAAGCTCGCCGAGCTCGGCGTCTTCGGTATCCGCGTCGACGAGGAGTACGGCGGCGCCGGCATCGACTCCTACAAGTTCGAGGCCGTCCTGTACGAGGAGACCGCCCGTGCGGGCGTCGCCTTCGGCGGCTCCGGCGTGCACGTCCTGCTCGGCCTGCCCTACATAAAGCTGCTGGCGACCGACGAGCAGAAGAAGCGGTACCTGCCGAAGTTCGTCTCCGGCGAGGAGATGTGGGCGATCGCGATGACCGAGCCGGGCACCGGCTCCGACCTCGCGGGCATGAAGACCACCGCCAAGCTCAGCGAGGACGGCACGCACTACGTCCTCAACGGCGCCAAGACCTTCATCACCGGCGGTGTGCACGCCGACCGCATGATCGTCTGCGCCCGTACCGCGGCGCCCACCAAGGAGGACCGCCGGCACGGCATCTCCCTCTTCGTCGTGGACACCAAGGCGGAGGGCTACTCGGTCGGCCGCAAGCTCGACAAGCTCGGCCTGAAGACCTCCGACACCGCCGAGCTCGCGTTCGTCGACGTCAAGGTCCCGGCCGAGGACCTCCTCGGCGAGGAGAACAAGGGCTTCTACTACCTCGGCCACAACCTCGCCTCCGAGCGCTGGGGCATCGCCTTCGGCGCCTACGCGCAGGCCAAGGCCGCCGTCCGGTTCGCCAAGCAGTACGTGCAGGAGCGCGTCGTCTTCGGCCAGCCCGTCGCCGCCTTCCAGAACACCAAGTTCGAGCTGGCCGCCTGCCAGGCCGAGGTGGACGCCGCCGAGGCCGTCGTGGACCGCGCCACCGAGGCCCTGGACGCCGGTGAGCTGACCCCCGCCGAGGCCGCCAGCGCCAAGCTGTTCACCACCGAGGTCGCCCACCGCGTGATCGACCGCTGCCTCCAGCTGCACGGCGGCTACGGCTTCATGAACGAGTACCCGATCGCTCGCCTGTACGCGGACAACCGCGTCAACCGGATCTACGGTGGCACCAGCGAGATCATGAAGACGATCATCGCGAAGGACATGGGCCTGTAAGGTCCCCGCAATTACCGGCCAGTAGAAAAGGTGCCATGGACGAGGCACTAAGTGATCTTCTCGATCTGCTCGACCTGGAGCAGATCGAGGAGAACATCTTCCGCGGCCAGTCCCGGTCCGCCGTCGTCCCGCGCGTCTTCGGCGGGCAGGTGGCGGCCCAGGCGCTGGTCGCCGCCGGACGCACCGTCCCGGCGGACCGGCACGCCCACTCGCTGCACGCGTACTTCCTGCGCCCCGGCGACCCGGGCGCGCCCATCGTCTACACGGTCGAGCGCCTCCGCGACGGCCGCTCCTTCACCACCCGGCGCGCGGTCGCCGTCCAGCACGGCCGGCCGATCTTCGCCCTGTCGGCCTCCTTCCAGCTGGACGAGGAGGGTCTCGAACACCAGACCCCGATGCCGCCCGCGCCCGACCCGGCGACCCTGCCCACCTCGGCGGAACGCCTCCGCGGCTACGACCACCTCGATCCGGCCGTCGTGGAGAAGTTCATTGAGGCCCGCGAGGCCATCGACCTGCGCTACGTCGAGGAGCCGCCGTTCGGCAAGTACGGCGAGCCGCGCGAGCCGCACAGCCAGGTGTGGTTCCGCACCAACGGCAAGCTCGACGACGACCCCCTGCTGCACGTCGTCCTCGCGACGTACGTCTCCGACATGACCCTCCTCGACTCCGTCCTGCTCGCGCACGGCCGCGGCGGCTGGGCGGTCGGGGACGTGGTGGGCGCCTCCCTCGACCACGCCATGTGGTTCCACCGGCCGTTCCGCGCCGACGAGTGGCTGCTCTACGACCAGGAGTCCCCGTCCGCGCACGGTGGCCGCGGGCTCGGCCAGGCCCGGATCTACACCCAGGACGGTTCACTCGCCATTTCCGTGATCCAGGAGGGTGTGGTCCGCGTCCCCAGGTAGAACTGGGGCATGGCCCAAGCCGAACACCTCGAACAGACCCGGCAGGACGGCGGCGAGAGCACCGGCACGGTGATCGTCGCCGCCGTCGCCAATCTCGGGATCGCGCTCGCCAAGGCGGTCGCCGGAGTCATCAGCGGCTCCAGCGCGATGCTCTCCGAGGCGGCGCACTCGGTCGCCGACACCGTCACCGAGCTGCTGCTGCTCACCGCGCTCAAACGCAGCGAGAAGCCCGCCGACGAGGAGCACCCCCTCGGCTACGGCCCCGAGCGGTACATCTGGGCCATGCTCGCCGCCGTCGCCACCTTCGTCGGCGGCGCCGTGTTCTCCCTCTACGACGGCATCCACACCCTGGCCGTGGGGGAGAAGCCGGGCGACCCGCTGGTGTCGTACATCGTGCTCGCCGTCGCCTTCGCGCTGGAGGGTTTCTCGCTGCGCACGGGGCTCAGGCAGGCGCGCGGGGAGGCGGCCCGCTTCAAGGCGCCGTTCAAGCTGTACCTCCGGAACACCCCGGACACCGCCGTGAAGGCCGTGGTGATGGAGGACTCGGCCGCGCTCGTCGGGCTGGTGCTCGCGGCCGGCGGGCTGCTGGGCGGCCAGCTGACCGGCTCCGGCGTCTGGGACGGCCTCGCCTCCCTCCTCATCGGCCTGCTCCTGCTGTACGTCGCCTGGGTGCTGGGCCGGTCCAACGCCGAGCTGCTCATCGGGCGGCCGCTGCCGAGGTCCGTGCGGGAGCAGATCCGGGCGGAGCTGCTGGAGTCCGAGCACATCGTGGCCGTACTGGAGCTGACCACGCTGGTGCAGGGCCCGGACGAGGCGCTGGTCGCCGCCAAGGTGGACTTCCGGGACGTGTCGACGGCGGCCGAGATCGAGTGGGCCTGCGAGCGGGCCGAACAGCGGCTGCGGGCCGCGTTCCCGGCGATCGGCCGGGTGTACCTGGACCCCACTCCGGGACCGACCGCAGGGTCGGCTCCGGGGTCGGCTCCGGGGTTGGCTCCGGAGTCGACCCCGGGGCCGGTGAGCTCGGGGGATCACGGTCGGTGATCGTCCGACGTGCCGTCCGCCTTGTCCGGAATTAAGCTCTATGAGTGAAATGCCGCACAGTGCATGTGCCGCATAGCGGACGTGCCGCGTAGCGGACGTAAGTCCGGCAGAAAGGTATTTCCCATGCGAGTACAGCGCGCGAGGCGTCTCGCCGCGATGTCTGCCGCCGGCCTGCTGCTGGCCGGTGGAGCCGCGGTCGGCGCCGCGGGTACCGCCTCGGCGGCCCCCGCCTCCACTCACCAGAACGTGGTCACCGGCGGCTTCGGCTGCAACAACTCCCGGTTCGGCGGCGGGTTCAACAACGGCTGCCGATTCAGCAACTTCGGGTTCGTCCCCGTCGTCCCGGTCGTCCCCGTAGTGGTCGTCCCCACCGTCGGGTTCGGCGGCTTCGGCGGGTTCGGCGGCTTCAACGGTTTCGGCGGCTTCGGTGGCTTCAACGGTTTCGGTTTCGGCTGAACCGACCGGGCACAACCGGCCCAGGAACCGAGGGTCTAGGTCAGGCCACGATGTGCGGCTCCCGCGTGAGGGGGCCGCACATCGCTCTTCCGGATGTCAGGCCAGTCCCGCCTCGGCCAGCAGATACGCGGTCATCGGGTCGTAGTACCGCGGGCTGAGCACATGGTCGTCCAGCGGTACGGCCACCTGGAGGGTGCCCTCCGACTCGGCGAGGAACAGCGCCGGGTCGTTGCAGTCCGCGTATCCGACCGAGTCCAGGCCGACCTGCGCCGCGTACCCCGCCCAGCCGTGGTCGGCGACGACCAGGTCCGGCTGCGGCCTGCCCTCGCGCTCCAGACCGCCCAGGATGGCCTTCATCGGCTCACCGGAATGCGTGTGCCACAGCGTCGCGCCGTGCTCAAGCACCGCCACGTCGGCGAACTGCATGACGTATCCCTCGTCCGTCTGCAGCCCGTCCGGGATGACCACGATCTCGCAGCCGGCGGTGCGCAGCGCGGCAGCCGTCGCCCGGTGCACATCCAGCAGACCGCCCGGGTGGCCGGTCGCGAACAGCACCCGCTGCCGCCCCTCGGCCGCCTTGCGCAGCCGCGCCGCCAGCCGGTTCAGGCCGTCCACGGTCAGCTCGGGGTCGATGGTGTCCTGGCCGTACCGGTACTCGGGGTCGTCGTTCACCCCGACCCGCTCGGCCATCACGGCCAGCACGTCCTGCTCGTCGGTCCAGCGGTCGCCGAGTTCCAGTCCCAGCCACCAGTTGCGCTCGCCGTTGGCCAGCTTGCGGTAATGGAGCAGGTTGTTCTCGCGGGGGGTGGCGACATCGCCCGCGATACGGGTCTTCACAAGGTGCTCTACGAGCTCGGCGCGGCTGGGCGTCCCGGGTATCGGCATAGCCTCATTGTGGGGCAGCGCACTGTGCGGTTTCCCTGCGTATCGCCCGCTGGGACGTGCGTCACTCACTCCTGCCGCAGGGCGAACCACAGCTCCATCCGTACGTCCGGATCGTCGAGTTCGACGCGGAGGAGCTCCGCGGAGCGGGCGATGCGCTGCCGCACGGTGTTGCGGTGGACGGACAGGGCGACCGCCGTACGGTCCCAACTGCCGTGCAGGGAGAGCCAGGTGCGCAGCGTCTCGACGAGAGCGGGGTGTTCGGCGAGGGGTTCGAGCAGTTCACGTGCGTGGGCCTGGGCCGCTTCCCTCGGGACGAGGTCGTCGAGAGCCGGACGGGTGCGGTGCCGGACGAGGGGGGTGCGGGTCGCTCGGGCGCGGGCCAGTGCGCGGGTCGCTTGCGCGGCTGCGGCCGACAGGTGCTGTGGGGGTGCGGGGGCGCTGACACCTAGGGTCCAGCCGGGCTGTGGCTGGGGTGCGAGGTCGGCGGGGACGAGGACTTGGACGATGTCCCCTACCGGGTCGATGAGAGTCGAGCCGAGTGAGGCGCCTAGTGCGGTGGCGGCCAGGAGGTCCGGCGGCTGCGGGTGGGTTGTGGCTGGTCGCGCAGTTCCCCGCGCCCCTACAAGAAGGTTGGCACGGTCGCGTTGGTCGTTCGGTGAGGCGTGGACGACGAACCAGGTGTCCCCCCTGCCCAGCAGCGGGGCCACCTCCTCAGCCGTGCCTCCCAGCAGGAGTCTCACGAGTGCCGAGGTGCGGGCCGCGCCCGAGCCGCTCTGCTGTTCGCCGGTGAGGAGGGTGAGGAGGACCGCGGCGACGGAGGCGATGGTGTGGTCGCCGGGTTCGCGGGCCGGGGTGGCCACGCCGAGTACGAAGCCGGTGCCGAGGGTGTAGGCCGCGAGGTGGGTGCCGGCCGTGGCGTGGGTGGCGGAGGCGGGGGTGCCGGGGCCCGACGGGCGTACGACCTCCGCGAGCTCGGCCAGGGAGGCGGTCTGCGGAGCCTCCGGTCGCCGGCCCGCCGACGCGATCTCCGCACCCTCCGGGCCGTACAGGGCCGTCCAGCCGCCGACCCGCTGGGCCAGCTGCCGCAGCACCGACGGCACCGGGTCCGGGCGGGCCGCCGCGGTGGCGAGGCTCTGCTGGGCCTCCGTGACGCGGCGCAGCTCGGCCAGGCGGGCCTGGGCCAGGAGCTGCCAGACCGCGCGGGCGACGGCGGTGAACGGGGTCTGCGGCGGGACCTCGACGAGCGGGAGGCCGTAGGTGTCGCAGGCCTCGACCAGCGCGCGCGGGACCGTGTCGTGCACGGGCACCAGGCCGAAGCCGAGGGCGGCGCCGCCCGCCGCGACGATCCGGGAGACGTAGTCGTCGAAGTAGGTCCCCGAGCCCGCCGCGTCCGGGATGTGCACCCCGGCCGTCAGCAGCAGCTCGCCGCCCAGCAGGTACGGGTACGGGTCGGCCATCTCCGAGGTGTGCGCCGCGTGGACGACCGGGGGCGGGTCGGACGGCCCGGCGATCTGGCGCAGGGCCAGGTCCTCGCGGGCCAGGAGGGCGGCGAGGGGCACGGCGGGGGTGGGAGGCGTGGGGGGAACCGCGGGGTCCGGCATGGTGTGCGTTTCCTTCATCCCGTACGGCTCGAATGGATGAAACGTACACTTCGCAGCCGCTTTCCGGCCACCTAGTGTCGGTGACCGTCACCCGCCGGCGAGACCCCCAGTGAAGGAGGGCCCTGTGGCCGTCGACTACGCAGTGATCGTGATCTATCTGGCAGGCATGCTGGCCATGGGCTGGTGGGGCATGCGCCGCGCCAGGTCGAAGAGCGAGTTCCTGGTGGCCGGGCGCCGCCTCGGGCCCGTCATGTACTCCGGCACCATGGCCGCGATCGTCCTCGGCGGCGCGTCCACCATCGGCGGGGTCGGGCTGGGGTACCAGTACGGGCTGTCCGGTGCCTGGATGGTGTTCACCATCGGACTGGGCCTGCTGGCCCTCTCCGTCTTCTTCTCGGCCCGGATCGCCCGCCTCAAGGTGTACACCGTCTCCGAGATGCTCGATCTGAGGTACGGCGGCCGGGCCGGGGTCATCTCGGGCGTGGTCATGTGGGCGTACACCCTCATGCTCGCCGTCACCTCGACCATCGCGTACGCCACGATCTTCGACGTCCTCTTCGACATGAACCGGACCGTCGCGATCATCCTCGGCGGCTCGATCGTCGTCGCCTACTCGACGCTCGGCGGCATGTGGTCGATCACGCTGACGGACATGGTCCAGTTCGTGGTGAAGACCATCGGCGTGCTGCTGCTCCTGCTCCCCGTCGCCGTGGTGAAGGCCGGCGGCTTCGGCGAGATGAAGGCGAAGCTGCCGACGACGTACTTCGACCCGCTCGGCATCGGCGGCGAGACGATCTTCACGTACGTGCTGATCTACACCTTCGGCATGCTCATCGGGCAGGACATCTGGCAGCGGGTCTTCACGGCGCGCGGCGACCGGACGGCGAAGTGGGGCGGCACGGTGGCCGGCACGTACTGCCTGGTCTACGCCCTCGCCGGGGCGGTGATCGGTACGGCGGCCAAGGTGCTGTACCCGAAGCTGGGCAGCCCGGACGACGCCTTCGCGACCATCGTCAAGGACGAACTCCCGGTCGGTGTGCGGGGGCTGGTGCTGGCGGCCGCGCTGGCCGCGGTGATGTCGACGTCCTCCGGCGCGCTGATCGCCTGCGCGACCGTCGCCAACAACGACATCTGGTCGAGGCTGCGGGGGCGGGCCGGGGCCGCTGATCGGGACCACGACGAGGTGCGGGGCAACCGGGTCTTCATCCTGGTCATGGGGATCGGGGTGATCGGCACGGCCATCGCCCTCAGCGACGTCGTCGAGGCGCTGACCGTGGCGTACAACCTGCTCGTCGGCGGTCTCCTCGTGCCGATCCTCGGCGGGCTGCTGTGGAAGCGCGGCACGGTCCAGGGCGCCCTATCCGCCGTGATCGTCGGCGGCCTCGCGGTGATCGGCCTGATGGCGGGCTACGGCATCCTCGCCAACGAGCCGGTCTACTACGGCCTCCTCTCCTCCCTCGTCGCCTACGTCGCCGTCTCCCTGGCGACGAGGCCGACCGACGCGACCGTGCTGGCGAACTGGCGCGAGCGGCTCGCGGGCCGGGGCACCCCCGAACTCGTGTCCGAACCGGTCCCGGCCCACCAGTAGAGTCGTAGCCAGAAGCAGTACATACGCGATGAAGCGTAAGAAAGCCTAAGGAAGAAGGCATTCCACCATGAGCGGTAACGAGACGCCCCGCGGCCCCGTCGACTCCTCCCGCATCCCGCGGTACGCCGGTCCCGCGACCTTCGCCCGGCTGCCCCGTCTCGACGAGGTCGGCCGCGCCGACGTCGCGGTGGTGGGCGTGCCGTTCGACTCGGGCGTCTCGTACCGGCCGGGCGCCCGCTTCGGCGGCAACGCCATCCGCGAGGCGTCCCGGCTGCTGCGCCCCTACAACCCGGCGCAGGACGCCTCCCCCTTCGCGCTGGCGCAGGTGGCGGACGGCGGCGACATCGCGGTGAACCCCTTCGACATCAACGAGGCGGTCGAGACGATCGAGGCGGCCGCGGACGATCTCCTCGGTACGGGCGCCCGGCTGATGACCCTCGGCGGCGACCACACCATCGCGCTGCCCCTGCTGCGCTCGGTCGCCAAGAAGCACGGCCCGGTCGCGCTCCTCCACTTCGACGCCCACCTCGACACCTGGGACACCTACTTCGGCGCCGAGTACACGCACGGCACCCCGTTCCGCCGGGCGGTGGAGGAGGGGATCCTGGACACCTCCGCCCTCTCGCACGTGGGCACCCGCGGGCCGCTGTACGGCAAGCAGGACCTGACCGACGACGAGAAGATGGGCTTCGGCATCGTGACCTCGGCGGACATCTACCGCCGGGGCGCCGACGAGGTGGCCGACCAGCTGCGGCAGCGCATCGGCGACCGGCCCCTCTACATATCGATCGACATCGACTGCCTGGACCCCGCACACGCCCCGGGCACCGGCACGCCCGAGGCCGGTGGTATGACGTCCAGGGAACTGCTGGAGATCCTGCGCGGTCTCTCCGCATGCAACCTCGTCTCGGCGGACGTCGTCGAGGTGGCCCCCGCGTACGACCACGCCGAGATCACCTCGGTGGCGGCCTCGCACACGGCGTACGAACTGACCACGATCATGACCCGACAGATTGCCGAGGCTCGTTCGAAGTGACCCACGACCACGACCTGGTGCTCCGCCCGACTCAGGCGCAGACGGCCGCAGCCCTGAACCCGCCCGCCGGCCGCAACGGCGGGGACCTGGTCGTGGAGACCCTGGCCGGGCTCGGCGCGACCACCGTCTTCGGGCTGCCCGGCCAGCACGCCCTCGGCATGTTCGACGCCCTGCGCCGCTCCTCGCTGCGCTACGTCGGCCTGCGGGTGGAGAACAACGCGGGCTTCGCGGCGGACGCCTACGGCAGGATCACCGGCGAGGCGGCCCCGCTGCTCCTCTCGACCGGCCCCGGCGCGCTGACCTCGCTGGCCGCGCTGCACGAGGCGGCCTCCGCCTCCGCCCCCGTCCTGGCCATCAGCAGCCAGATCCCGACCGCCGGCCTCGGCGGCGGACGCCACGGCTACCTGCACGAACTCCCGGACCAGGCGGCCTCCTTCCGGGGCGTGGTGAAGTCGGTGCACACCGTCCGCACCCAGTCGCAGATCCCGTCCGCGCTCGCTGCCGCCTGGAAGTCGGCGCTGACCGCCCCGCACGGCCCGGTGTGGGTGGAGATCCCGCAGGACGTACTCCTCGCGGAGACCGCGCTGCCCGTGGTGACGGCGGTGGACGCGACCCCGGACGAACTCCCCCCGCGCCCCGAACTGACCGCGGTGGCAGCCGACCTGCTGTCGCATGCGACCCGCCCGGCGGTCATCGCGGGCGGCGGGGTGGTACGGGCGGACGCCTCCGGCAAGCTGCGGCAGCTGGCCGAGAAGCTGAACGCCCCGGTCGTCACCACCTTCGGCGGCAAGGGCGCGTTCCCCTGGCACCACCCCCTCTCCCTCCAGTCCTGGCTGGAGGACCGCCACACCACGGACTTCCTGGAGGACGCGGACGTCCTGCTGGTCGTCGGCTCGGGCCTCGGCGAACTCTCCTCGAACTACCACACGTTCAAGCCACGCGGCCGGGTCGTCCAGATCGAGGCCGACCTCGGCAAACTGGAGTCCAACCACCCCGCCCTCGGCATCCACGCGGACGCCCGCCTCGCGCTCCAGGCGCTCCTGGAGACGGTGACCCCGCGCGAGGACGACGAGGCGGCGGGCCGGGTGCGGGCCGTGCTCGACCAGGTCGCCGGCCGCATCGCCGCCCAGGAACTCACCCTGGAACAGGAGGTGCTGGCGTCGGTCCGGCGCGCCCTGCCCGCCGGCTCCCCGTCGTTCTGGGACATGACGATCCTGGCGTACTGGGCCTGGTCGGCGTTCGACGCCCAGGCGCCGAACCTGATGCACTCCGCCCAGGGGGCGGGCGGCCTCGGCTACGGCTTCCCGGCGGCGCTGGGCGCGGCGGCCGCCGACCCGACCCGCCCGGTGCTCGCGGTGTCGGGCGACGGCGGCGCCCTCTACTCCGTCGCCGAACTGGCGACGGCACGACAGCACGACCTCCCGGTCACCTGGCTGATCGTCGACGACGGCGGCTACGGCATCCTGCGCGAGTACATGACCGGCGCCTTCGGCGAGGCCACGGCGACGGAACTGTCCCGCCCCGACTACGTGGCGCTGGCCGAGTCCTTCGGCGTGCCGGGCGTACGGACGTCCCCCGAGACCCTGGAGACCGACCTGGCGAAGGCGCTCGCCGCGCCGGGCCCCTCGGTGGTCGTGCTCCCGGCCCTGCTGCGGATGTTCGCGCCGACGCACCTGGGCTGACGGCGGCTCAGGGAACCGGGGCCGCCGGCCGCTTGGCGCCCTGCAGCAGCGCAGCTCCGAGCGGGGTGAGCGTGTGCAGGACGCTGGTGCCGTAGCGGAGGCTGCTGATGAGTCCGGCGTCCCGCAGGGCCGCGATGTGCTGGCTCACCGTGGGCGCCGACACCCCGGCCAGCCGGGCCAGTTCGCCGGTGGTCGCGCCCGGCACGATACCGCGCAGCACCCGGGCCCGGGTCCGGCCCAGCAGCGCGCCGAGCGGCCGGTCGACGGCGGGCGGCCGCGCCTCGCGCAGCAGGGGATAGACCAGCACGGGCGGCAGCGTCGAGTCGGCCAGCGCGATCGGACAGCCCCAGCAGAAGTACGACGGCACCAGGGTCAGTCCCCGCCCGTCCAGCCTGAGGTCGCGGTCCACCGGATAGTGCACATGGAGCACCGGCGCCTCCCAGCGCAGGTGCGGTCCCAGCCCGTCGAGCAGCCCGTCCGTCCCGTCGGCCAGGAGTGTCCGCCCCCGGACCGACCGGTCCGCCTCCACCCTGGCCAGCACGCGCTCCCGGAAGGGCGCCACGGCGACGTCGTAGTACCGCCGCATGGCCGCCGCCACGTCCTGACGTGTCTCGCGTTCCAGGAGCCGCGGTGCCCAGGGCGGCGCCGCGACCTCCGCGAAGCGCACCATCTCGTGGCGTACCCGGTCGACGGGGGTGTCCACGATCGCCGCCAGTCCGGCCGTGAGGCCCTGGGCGCCTTCCGGCGGGGTCAGGAAGTCCGGGAAGTAGGCGGATCTCGGGAAGAGGGGCAGCAGGAGGTGGCGTAAGACCCCCTCCAGACCCTCGTCCGCCAGCCGGACGCGGGTGGTCCGGTACCACTCCGCGTGTGCGCTGCGCCCCTGCTGGGTCTGGAACCGGTGCAGGCTCAGGGTGATCTCCCAGAGCGGATCAGGCTCGGACGCCAGCCGGGTGCGGGCCAGATCGGCCTCGGTGAAATGGATGCGCAGCATGACGGCCCCCCCGTCCGGCCCCCCGTTGTGGCCGCGCGAGTCATCATGGCCGCCGCCGGACACGGCTGACAACACCCGTCACAGATGTTATTCGGACATGTGCTCGTGCGTCCGTGGATCACATGATGTGCCGGATTTATGTCGCTGACCTGGGCTTTTCGGCCGTGGCCGCAAAGCATGGGAAATCGGGCGGACCGCTGCCAGTGTGGTGCGGGTCAGCCCGAGACCGACAGGAAGGAATGTCATGTCTATGGCACTACGGCCCAGGTGGACCCGGTCACGCAGGGCGTTGGCGGCGACCGCCGGCCTGGCCGCCGCGCTCGCCGTCGGCGGAGTCGTCACGGCGTCCCCGGCGTCGGCCGACACCAACTGCGAGCTCGGCTATCACTGTGTGTTCTACCTCGGCTACGACAGCGCCAGGCACCTGTACTACAACAGCGACCCCAACTTCACGAACGACCAGTTCGACAACGTTCGGTACGGCACCAGCGGCCAAAACCAGTACGTCAACGACAACATCTATTCCGCCAGCAACCACACCAGCACCAGCTACTACTCGAGGTACTACCTGAACATCAACTACACCGGCGGCATGCTCTTCTGCGTCAAGCCCGGCAGCGAGATCGAAGACCTGGCCGCCGCGGTGCCGTCCAGCTCTCTCTCGCTGACGACCTCGAACCCGGGCGGCTGCTACTGACCTGGGCCATGTCGTGGATCCGGCGGCGCGCCGCCGGATCCTCCGTGCCGGGAGGAGGAAAACCTTGGTCACGCGCAAGATCGCTGTACTCACGACCGCCGTGGTGGTCGTCGTCGCCTGTGCCGCCTGGGTGTACGCCGGCCGGTCCGGTCCGTCTGGGCCCGCCGGCCGGCAGCCGGGGCCGGACATGGCCCGCCTGAGCGCCCGCCTGCCCTTCTACCCGCTCCTGCACGCGCCCAGCGAGCGGCAGTGGAGGATCGACGAGGCGGAACGGCAGCTGGCCATCACGTGCATGGCCGACCGCGGCTACCGGTACGCGCCGGCCGCCATTTCCCGGCCGAGCGAGGCGACCGTCGACCATCCGCTGCCGTTCGGCCTGGAGTCGCTCGCCACCGCCGCGGCCGCCCCCGGGCCCGCCGCCTCGGAAAAGCAGGAGAGCAAGGCGTTCTTCGCCGCGCTCTACGGTTCCGACGACCGTCGTATCTCCGCCCGGGGCAAGACCATCAAGGTGTCCTGGCCGGCCACCGGCTGCCAGGCACTGGCCGAGAAGCGGCTGCTGGGCTCCCAGCGCCTGCGCTGGCTCCAGGTGACCATCCAGCTCGGCGAGGGCGAGCAGCAGGCTCGCAAGAACCTGGACAAGGACCCGGCCTTCCGCGCGGCCGACGCCCGCTGGGCGCGCTGCATGCGGGCCGCCGGAGTCGAGACGGACGACCCGGTCCGCCTGCTCAACAGCCTCCCCCGCGACACCGACTTCGCCACCAGCCCGGTCGCCAAGGCCGACATCCGCTGCAAGTCCGACACCGACTACCTGCGTACGGCCTACACCAGACTGGCCGTCGTCCAGCGCGCCTGGCTCGACGCGCACCCCGCGGTTCTCGCGACCTGGCGGTCCCTGATGCAACGTCAGGACAGGGTCGCGAGAGAGGTCCTCGGGTGACAGGGGAGATGCCGCCGAGGCGCCCGGCCCGGTAGGGCGACGGACTCAGCAGCCGCCCGCCCCCACCCCGTCGATCCGGCCGCCGAAGTCGCCGAGGTACTGGGAGCGCCAGTCGCCGTTGAAGACGTCGCGCTTCTCGGTCGGGGACCAGTTGACGAGGCAGGCGCGGGTGGAGGCGACGAAGGAGCCGACGTGGTCGTGGAGGTTCGGCGGCATGTCGCGGTAGCCGCTGCGGGCCGTCCACTCCCAGTAGTCGCCGCCGAAGCCCTCGCCGCTCCAGAAGCACACCGAGCCGTCGGGACAGGAGGGGGCGGCGGCCGCGTGTGCGGAGGCGCTCTGCGCGGGCGCCACCAGGGCGGTCAGGGCGAGGGCGGCGGCGAGGGACCAGGAACGAAGCTTCACGGGACTCTCCGGAGAAGGGAGTTGGGGACGCCCCGGCGGAACTGCCGGGGCGCCCCCATGCTGCTGGGCGGTCACTCGGACACGCCCGAGCCCAAGATCGACTTCACCTGTGTGAGGTAAGTAGTACGACCGGCTCCTCTACCAGATCGCGTCCACCCACTCCGGGTGGTCGATGAACGGGTTCCGGTTGTGCTGGTAGGTGTCGTAGATGACCTGGTTGCGGTTCTCCTCGAAGGAGTCCGGCGGGTCCTCGTCGTTCCACTGCTTGAGGACCGAGAGCTTGCCGATGTACGGGTTGGAGCCGTTGCCGACCTTGTCGTCCGGCTCCAGGTCCGCGAACCCGTCGTCGCCCTCGTAGCGGACGGCCATGTAGAGGATCATGCGGGCCACGTCGCCCTTGACCGCGTCGCGCGGCTCGAAGGAGTCCGAGTCGACCTTGCTGCCGCCGCTGTTGGTGAAGGTGGAGCCGCCCTCGTCGAAGTCGAGGTTGCCGCGCTTGCCGTTGACCGCCACGTCCTCGGGACGGATGTGGTGCAGGTCCGTGCCCGGACCGGTGGACGTGGTGAGGTCGCCGTGCGAGATCGCCCACACGTGCTCACGGTTCCAGTCGCCGCTGTCACCGCCGTTGAGGGACTTGCTGCGCGAGATGCCCGAGTACAGCAGGATCACGTTGCTGCTGTTGTTCGGGTCCTGGTCGGTCTTCTTCAGGGCGTCCCAGAGGGCCGAGTACGACAGCTTGGTGACGTTGGCGCTGATGATCGTGTGCAGGGACGACTTGAGGCTCGTACCCGTCTTGCCGATCGCGTTCTTGTAGTACGTCGAGTCGTACGCGGTCGTGGTGGCGGAGGCCGGAGTCGCCGTCAGCGCGGGGGCGGTGAGGCCCACCAGGACGGCTGCGGTCGTCAGGGCCACCGACTTCCAGCGCCGGATGTGTGTCGCCAGCATAAAGAGTTTCCCATCTACGCGGGTTGATGAGGCGGCAAGAAGGAGGGTGACATGAACATGAGGACGTACAGGTAAACGGGACGTAAAAAGAGGCCCCCGACCGTGTGGTCGGGGGCCTCGGTGCTGCCGGTGCGTCAGCTGACGTCCGACGGGTCCAGCCGGTAGAGCGTGGAGGTGGTGCTCTGCGAGGAAGAGGAGGAGGACGAGGAAGAGGAAGAAGAAGAGGACGAGGAGCTGGAGCCCGAACCGGAGCTGCTCGTCGTGCTCTTGCTGTACGCGCTCTCCTTCACCGCCGTGCCGTTCTTCTCCACCCACGCGGTCACCTGGGAGCTGAGGGTGTTGTTGCCGCCCATGCCCATGCCGCCGCTGCCGACCTGGATGTAGTGCAGCTTGCCCGCCTTCACCAGTTCCTTCAGCTTGGCGACGGTCATCGCGTTGTCGGACCCGGTGAAGCCCCACATGGAGATGACGGGCTCGTTCGAGCTCAGCTCGATCTGCGACGCGGACTGCGAGTTGGAGACGGCCAGCAGCCAGGTGGCGCCGTCCATGTGCTTCTTGAGGTAGGCGATCAGGTCGCTGCTCACGCTGCCGCCCATGCCACCGCCGCCGCCGAAGCCGCCGCCCGCCGCACGACCGGTGCCGGTGCCGGTGCCGCTGCCCGTTCCGGTTCCGCCGGGAGCCTCGCCGCCGCCGAAGCCGCCGCTCGGCAGTTCACCGGTGCCGCCGCCGGGCGTCACCTGGCCGTTGCCGCCGCCGGGAGCCTGGCCGTTCGTGCCGCCGGTCGGGGCCTCGCCGTTCATGCCGCCGGGGAAGCCGCCGCCGGCCTCGGTGTTCTGCCCGCCCTGGCCGCCCTGCTGGGTGCCGCCCGGCAGCTCGCCGCCGCCCGGGAAGCCGCCCCGGGTGCCGCCACCGCCGCCGGGTCCGCCGCCGAAGCCGCTGCCCGTCGAGGGGCCCGCGGTCGGGTTCGTGCCGCCGCGCATGCCGCCGCCGCTGCTGCTGCCGAACGGCAGGGTCGCCGCGTACGCCGTCGGACCCGCGAGCGCCGCGATCACGGCCGCCGCCAGGGAGGCCGCCAGCAGCCGGGCCTTGTTGCCGGAGCGGAAGAGGATCATGCCCACGATGCCGGCCACGGTCAGCACGCCGATCGCCGGCCACAGCCAGGTGTTCCAGCCGGAGGCGCGGCGCAGCAGCACGATCGCCCAGATGCCGGTGACGCCGAAGGCGGCCGGGAGGACCCAGATCCACCGCTTGTCGGTGCGGAACGCCTCCAGCAGCATCACGCCACCGCCGCCGCACAGCACCGCGATGCCGGGGGCGAGCGCGGTCGTGTAGTAGGGGTGCATGGTGCCCTGGGCGGTCGCGAAGATCACGTAGTGCAGGAGGGTCCAGCCGCCCCACAGGACCAGCGCCATCCGCTTCAGGTCGGTGCGCGGGGCGCGGCCGCACAGCACCAGGCCGCCGATCAGGGCGATCGCGGAGAAGGGGAGCAGCCAGGAGATCTGGCCGCCGAGGATGGAGTTGAACATGCGGCCGAGGCCCGCGGAGCCGGAGAAGCCGCCGCCTCCGCCACCGCCGCCCGCGCCGTTGCCCTCGCCGCCGAAGACGCGGCCGAGACCGTCGTAGCCCATGATCAGGTTCCAGGCGGAGCCGTCCGTGGAACCGCCGATGTACGGCCGATCGGAGGCCGGGACCAGGGAGACGGCGATCGCCCACCAGAAGCTGGAGACGGCCAGGACGACCGCTGCAAGGGCCAGGTTGACGGCCCGCTTGGCCCAGGTGGCCTTCGACGCGTAGAGGTAGAGCGCGAAGACGGCCGGGAGCGCGATCCAGCCCGCGAGCAGCTTGGTGTTGAAGGCGAGACCGAAGCAGGCCGCCGAGCCGAGCAGCGGCAGCAGCTTCTCGTCACGGGTGGCGCGGAAGGCGAGCGCCGCACCCGACACCATGAGGAAGACGAGGATGGTGTCCGGGTTGTTGTCGCGGTTGATGGCGACGGTGATCGGGGTCAGTGCCAGCACCAGCGCGGCGACGGTCGCCGCCCCGTGACCCCACACCCGCTTCACGGTGGAGTGCAGGATCCAGATCGTGGCGAGCGCGACCACGACCTCGGGCGCCATCATCTGCCAGGTGCCGAAGCCGAAGATGCGGCAGGACAGGCCCATGACCATGAGCGCGAACGGCGGTTTGTCGACGGTCAGGAAGTTGCCGGGGTCCAGCGAACCGAAGAACCAGGCCTTCCAGCTCTTCGTGCCGGCCCAGATCGCTCCGCTGTAGAAGGTGTTCATGTCGGAACCGGAGAGGTTCCAGGAGTAGAGCACCGCCGCCAGGACCAGGATCGCGATCAACGCGGGCAGCGACCAGCGTGGCGCCTTGTCCGGCTGGGGAGCCGCGGGGGCGGGCGTGGGGGACGCCGTGGGCGGGCCCCAGTCGGGGGACACGGGCGTGTGGGGGACGGGATCGGTGGCAGATGTCACCATCCCACCATGCAGAGGGCCGATGGGCGCGGGCTGTGCCGATCCTGGGTGCAGCCTGTGGGTGGATGAGATGTCGGTAAGAGGGCGGCCGGCGCGGCCGCCCTCCACGAGGGGGTCAGTGCGCGCGGACCGACAGCCGGTAGAACCGCGTCGTCTGTACGGCGTTCTGGTTGTCGTCGCTGACCAGGAGGACCTTGTACGCGCCCTTCGCGCGGCCGGTGACGACCATGCCCTCGATGTTGTCGAGGAGCGGGTTGGGCTGCGGCTGCTTGGCCGTGGCGCCCAGCGACGGGCAGCTCGCGATGTCCGTGAGCAGGGTCTTCTTGATCAGCCGGACGCCGGCCTGCCCGGTGAGGTTCGCTGTGCCGCTGGTGTCCGTGGCGTGCCGCGGGTCGGCCAGGTAGAGGCGGACGGTGTTGCCGACGCCGGAGGTGAAGCCGCGCTCCAGGACGAGGAGACGGCCGTCGGGCAGCGCCTGCACCTCGGGGACGCCGAGGATCGGGGCGTCGGTGCGGTAGGCGTACTGGGCCGACAGCTCGAAGTGGTCGCCCTTGGTGCGCTGCCAGGTCTGGAAGCGGACGATCCCGGCGGTGTCGCCGGAGATGGCGTACTCCATCGAGGCCAGCAGGGTGCGGCCGCCGTTGAGGAGGGTCAGGCCCTCGAAGGTCTGGTTGGAGGTGGCCCGCCCGGCCGGGGACACGAGCAGCGACGACGGCACGGGGAGGCGGTCCAGGATCTTGCCGTCCACCGAGTAGCGGCGGACGGAGGGCTCGGTCTCGGAGGTGATCAGGCGGGTGCCGTCCCGGTCCACGACCAGGCCCTCGGAGTCGAGCGCGGCGCCGTTCTCGTCGGCGAGCCCGACGACCGACTTCGGCGCGAGTGTCTTCGCGTCCAGGTCGAAGAGGTAGGACCGGTCGGCGAGGGCGGCCAGGGAGCCGTCCTTGTCCACGGCGAGCGCGGAGAGGTTGCCGACGAAGTAGCCGCCGAAGGTCGTCTTGTCGAGGGCGTCGGAGAAGCCGTCGAGGGAGACCGAGGACGAACACGCGTGGGCGGCGGCGGTGTCGGCCGCGCCGGTGGCGGGCGCGACGGCGTTGGCGGACCCGGCGGCGGACAGACAGGTGGCCGCCGCCAGGCCGGCGGTGACGGTGGCGAGTACGGTTCTCAGGCGCATGGCGGTCACCGTAGGGGGAACCGGTGACGGGGTGGAGACCGCCCCGTGAAGGAAAGGGTCGATTTCCGGCCGCCGGGGCCGCACTTCGGTACGCGAGCCGCAGCCCCGCCTCAGGAGGCCGCGAGGTCCTTGTGGACGACCTTCGCGACGGCCTGGATGGTGTTGATGCCGTAGCTCATGGTGCTGTTGTCCTGGGTCAGCACGGTCATCTGGTAGTCGTGGCCGCCGCCGGTGAACGTGCCGAGGCTGTGCACCCGCCAGCCGTGCGTGGCGCGCTGCAGCCAGCCGTTCTTGACGTGCACGGAGACACCGGACGGGGCGCCGTACGGAGTGCCCCACCGCTGGGACGAGATGACCTGCCCCATCAGCTTCAGGATGTAGGCGCGCGAACTGTCGCTGAGCACGGTGTTCGTGGCGGTGACCAGCGCGAGCAGCCGCTGCTCGTCGTGCACGTCGATCTGGGTCAGGCCCCAGTAGCCGTTGGCACCCGGGGTGGTCTGCGTCATCCCGGCGGCGCTCAGGAAGCCCTTGATCTTCGTCAGGCCGAGCTGCTTCCACAGCTTGGTGGTCGCGTCGTTGTCCGACTGCGTGATCATGGCCTTGGCGAGCGACTGCTCGGTGGCGGTCAGATACCGGTTGTGCTTCTTCGCGTCCCACAGCAGCGTGGCGAGGACGGTCACCTTGACCGTGCTGGCCGAGTCGTAGTGCGTGGTGGAGCGGAGGGTGCAGGTCGTCTTCGTCGAGCGGTCGTACAGCCCGACGGCGATCGTCCCCTTGCGGTTCGCGATGGCCGTGGTGATGTCCTTCTTCAGCTTCGTGGCGAGGGCCGCCTTGGCCGACGTGCAGCTGACGGTGGGCGTGGCGGCCGAGGCGGGCGCGGCCACGGCCGCGCCGGCTATGAGAAACCCGGTGCCGAGTGCGGTGGCGACCAGCCCTCTCCTTCGTCTGTGAGTCATACCCACGTTGACACACGGGTTCGCGCGAATGGTTGTACGAGCGTTCAGGGCTTTAACCAAACGTCACCTGCGCCGACCAACGCCGCCGGGTGATGATGGCGCCCATGGGAAAGCTGAGAGTGCTGGCAACGGCGGTGTCCGCGGGCACGGTTGCGCTGCTCGCCGTCGGGTGCGGCAGCGGAGGCCCCGGCCGTGCCGCACCCGCCCGCGGGACCTCGTCGCCGCCCGCTTCCGCGACGACGCGGCCGGCCTCCGTCGCCGGGACGTCCTTCTCCGTCACCAAGGCTCCCGCATACCCCGGCGGGGAGGTCGTCGCCCAGGCGGCGAACGCCACCGGGAGCCGGGAGATGGACATCAAGGGCGGCGTCGGGGACATCCCCCTCGACGTCCTGGTGAACTGCGAGGGCAAGGGCGAGCTGACCGTCGCCGTCGAACCGCTCGGCGTGAGCTTCCCGTTCGCCTGCACCGCCGGTCAGGCCGACGGCATCGCGAACGGGTTCGACCTGAAGCGCCCCCACACGCCGGGCACGGTGCGGGTGACGGCGTCGGCGGGGGTGCGGTGGGCGATCACTGTCGCGCGCCCCACGAAGAGGACGGGTTCATGAGCCGGGCGGCTGCCCTGACACGCCGCCGGGCTACAGGCGTCGGCTCTCGGCGATCCGCAGTACGTCGGTCAGCGCCTCCCGCATCCGGGCCACCAGGAAACGGAGTTCGGCCCTCGTGACCTGCCGCTCCTTGAGCATGGCGGCCGAGTGGTCGAGGAGTTGGGTGGCCATCCCCAGCTGCACGGACTCGACGGCGTCCGCGGTCCGGGAGAGATAGCCGTCTCCGTCGGTGACAAGGAAACAGGGCTTGCCCTCGGGGCCCGTCCAGGGGAGCAGGCGCGGTGTGCTCACCGGGTGACCCTCGCGTCCTTCGTGAGCATGCCGCACGAACCCATGCCGATCCCGTACACGCCGACCGGGTCGACCGGGGGCCGGTGCCCGGTGTGGTGGACGGTCGGGCCGTGCACACGCGGGCGCCGGAACAGCGACCGGAGGAGACGGGTGATGCGGTGACCCATGGGGGGCGACTCCATTCTGTAGCGATCCGCTCACAGAGTGGGGCGGGCGCGGCTAGCCTGACCAGGGGGTGGAGTGTGACCAGGCATTTGTCACAAGGAAGTTGGCCATGGCGAACACTTACGGTGACTGGCTCAGGCAGCAGCGGGAGACCGCCGGGCTGACGCAGCAGGAGCTGGCCGACATCGCGGTGATGACGCGTTCGCACATCGCGCACATCGAAGCGGGGCGGCGGATCCCGTCGAAGGAGGACGCGCGACGGCTGGACAAGGCTCTGAACACGGGGGATGTGCTGAGCAGTTTCCTGCCGACGGAGGAGCCGGCGGTCGCCGACTACTTCGAGTCGGTACGCCAGCTTGAACAACAGGCGGTGATGATCAGGGAGTTCGCCCAGGCGTACTTCCCCGGCCTTCTCCAGACGGAAAGGTACGCGCGTGCGGTTCTGAGTTCGGTGTTCCCTCCGGTGAGTGAAGAGGAATGTGACAGGCGCGTTGTCACACGCCTTGAACGCGCGAGGATCCTCGAAGAGCCGGTTGCGCCCGTACTGTGGGTGCTGCTCGACGAGGCGTTGCTGCGGCGTCCCGTGTGCGCCGAGGACGTCATGGCGGAGCAGATCATGCACCTGGTCGGCCTCGCCGAGGCTGGACGTATCCGCGTCCATGTGCTGCCGTTTGCGGTGGGGCTTCATCCCCTGCTGGACGGCACGCTCAGGCTCATGTGGTTCGACGACCAGCCGCCCCTGGCGTACACCGAGGGGTACGGGACGGGAAAGGTGCACGATTCCCCGTCCACGGTCCGCGAGTTGCAGCATCGCTACGATCTTGCGCTGAGCGATGCAAGGCCGTTGAAGGAGTCACTGGCTCTGCTCAGGGCTACGGCGAAGGAGTACAGGCACCATGACTGACCGGGCCATATCCGATGCTTCCGCACTGCACGGCTGGCGCAAGTCCACTTACAGCAGCCCCAACGCCGACAACTGTCTGGAAGTCCTCGACACCCACCCCTCCGGCATCCCCGTCCGGGACTCCAAGCACCCCCACGGCCCCGCCGTGATCTTCGCGTCCGGCGCCTGGCTCCCGTTCGTCGCGGCGGTCAAGGCAACCCCCTAGGGCCTGTCTGACCATTCCCGTCTGCCTCGCGACGCCATGCACGCACTCTCGCCGCACCGGGCGCAGACCCAAGTACGTCCAGTACGAGGGCCTACGCCCGGCACGCCGAGAGCACGCACCTGACGCCGCGAGGCCGCCCTCCGGGCGACGACGGGAATTGTCAGACAGGCCCTAGAGGTCGAGGACGACCTCGGTGGCCGGTGTGGTGCAGCAGACCAGGGTCGTGCCGGGCTCGGGGAGTTCGAGGGGCGGGGTGGTGTAGGTGACGTCGCCTGTCAGCAGGGGGGTGACGCAGGTGTGGCAGACGCCGGTGCGGCAGGACCAGCGGGTGGGGATGTCGCAGGCCTCGGCGAGTTCGAGGAGCGAGGCGTGGGCGGGTGACCACGGGGTGGTGACGCCGGTGCGGGTGAACGTGACGAGGGGGCCCGTGCCCGGTGGGCCGGGTGGCTGGTGCGGGTGCACCGCGGCGGTGGGGGTGACGCCGGGGTTGACGGCGGCGAGCGCGCCGAACCGCTCCGTGCGGATCCGCTCGGGGCGCAGGCCGAGCTCGCGCAGGTGGCTGGAGAGGTCGTCCATGAAGGCGGTCGGGCCGCAGAGGTAGGCGTCGGCGTCGGCGGGGATGCCCAGGGCGGTGAGCGAGGCGGCGGTCGGGCGGCCCCGGGTGATGTGGTTCTCGTCGGGGCGGGGGGCCGCGGCGGTGTAGTGGACGTGCTCGCGGGCGTGCGGGAGCCGTGCCAGGAGGGCGTGGGCCTCGTCCGCGAAGGCGTGGTGGGCGCGGTCGCGGGCGGTGTGGATCCACCAGACGGGGCGTGGGTCCCGTACGGCTGCCAGCCGGTGGAGCATGGCCAGCACGGGAGTGACGCCGATGCCCGCCGAGAGGAGCACGACCGGACCGGTGCCCTCTTCGAGCACGAACGTTCCGCGCGGGCCGGCGACGTCCACGAGGTCCCCGGCGCGGAGCCGGGCGTGGATGTAGCCGCTGACCTTCCCGTGCGGCTCGTGCTTGACGCTGATGCGGTAGGTGCCGGCCGTGGGCGCGCAGGACAGGGAGTAGCTGCGTACGGCGCGGGCGGTGCCGTCGACGGCGAGGCGGAGGGAGAGGTACTGGCCGGGGCGGGCCTCGGGCAGGGACGTGCCGTCGGTGGTGCCGAGGTGGACCGAGGAGACGTCGGCGGTCTCGGGGACGATGCGGGCGACACGCAGGGGCCTGAAACCCGGCGGTGCCGGCTCGGGACCGCCGGACTGACCGGACTGACCGGACTGACCGGACCGCTCGGCGGCGGCGAGTTCGCGGAAGGACTGCTGCCAGCCGGGGCTGAGGGCGGGGACGGCCAGGGCGGTGCGCAGCTTCGCGGGGTCGCGGCCGGGCAGGTAGAGCAGCGCGTCGGTGTCGGCGACGCTGAGTTCCCCCGGGCCCCGGCGGGTGCGGGTGATGCCGTCACCGGCCTGGACCCGGCCCTCGGTGATCACCCGCAGGTAGAAGCCCGGACGGTGGTGGGCGACCAGGAGCGAGGCCATGGCGGGCTCGCCGAGGCGCATGCCGACGCGGTAGCAGGTGACGCGGGGCTGGGTCACCTCGAACTCGGCTTCGCCGATGCGGTACCGGTCGCCGATGCACACCTCGTCGTCGGGCAGGCCGTCGACGGTGAAGTTCTCCCCGAACATCCCGAAGGCCAGGTCGTCGCGACCCAGCTGCTTCCGCCAGTACCGGTACGACTCCAGCTGGTAGACGAGGACGGCCCGGATCTCACCGCCGTGCCCGGCCAGGTCGCCCTGACCGTCCCCGTCGACGTTCAGCCGCCGCACCATACGGCGGTCGTGCACGGGAGACTTCCACGCCCCGGTGCGCACGGTCCTGCCCTGCCAGGAGACGTCCTCGGGCATCCCCACGTTGACGGACAGCAACGTCGCCATGCGGACCTCCTGCGGCGGCCGGTGCCGCCACGCTCCCCTGCCACGCATCCTGGTGCCTTGGCGGGGAATCCGCGAACGGAGGAACAGGGGGCGGGCGGGCCGGTCCCGGACACCGGTTCCGCGCCGTCAGACCTGGCGGGCGCGGGACGCGAGGCGGTCGGCGAATGCGGTGACGAGGGTGCGCAGCTCGGCGGGGCGCTCGATGACGAACGGCCGGTCGAGTGCGGCGAGCAGCGGAGGCAGCCAGTCGAGCCGCTCCGCCCGCAGCTCGACGCGCAGCCAGCGCTCGGCGGCCCGGTCCCGGTCCGCCGCGGGCTCGTGTTCCTCCAGGGTCGCGACGCCGGCGGGCAGGCGGGCGCGGATCTGCTCGGCCGTCCCGTGGATCCGCAGGGTCACCTCGTGCCGGTACTCGGCCGCCGCGAACCCCGACAGCACACGCTGGGCCGGATCGGGCCCCGCGGGCGCTTCGAAGGAGCCGGGCAGGGTCCTCGCGTCCGCGATGCGGTCGAGCCGGAAGGTCCGGTCCTCGCCGATCCGGGCGTCCGTGCCGGTGACGTACCAGCGGCCCGAGTGGGCGACGATCCCGTACGCGTGCAGGGTGCGTTCGCTGTGCCGTCCGTCGCGGTCGGTGTAGCGGATCGAGACCGGCCGGCGGTGGCGCACCGCATCGGCGACGGTGAGCAGGACACCGGCGTCCGGGGTGTCGAACCCGCCGGGCCGATCCGTGAAGGCGAGGGCCTCCAGGAGGGTGTCGAGCCGACGGGCGAGGTGCCTGGGCAGTACCCGCCGGATCTTCGCCGATGCCGTCTCGCCCGCCGTGTGCTCCGTCGTCGTCAGCCCGGTCCGGCGGCCGGCGACCAGGCCGAGCAGCACGGCCAGCGCCTCGTCGTCGCTGAGCATGAGCGGAGGCAGGCGGTACCCGGGGGCGAGCCGGTAGCCGCCGTAGCGGCCGCGCACCGACTCCACGGGTACGTCCAGGTCGATCAGCTGGTCCACGTACCGCCGCACGGTGCGCCCTTCGACGCCGAGCCGGTCGGCGAGTTCGGCCATGGTCCGGGTACCGCCCGACTGGAGCAGTTCCAGGAGGGTCAGCACGCGGCCGGTGGGTCGGGACATGGGCACAACCTAAGCGCTCCGCTGGAAGTGCCGCGATGTGCGGCCGTCTGCCGACTGCGGCGCCGTCGTGGCTGGTCGCGCAGTTCTACCCCCAGCGCCCCGTACGGGGCGCTGCCCAACCGCAGCGGACTTCGACGGACCCGCTCAGCGCGAAATACCGGACCGATTCTGTCCACTATCTCTCCTAGCCTGCGCAGTGCACGCACGCTTCCAGCACTGCCAGGGAGATCCCATGGACTTCGTCTCGATCCGCATCATCACCGGCGACGTGGCGCGCCTCGTCGAGTTCTACGAGCGGGCCACGGGGGTGCGGGCGGCCTGGGCCACCGAGGACTTCGCCGAGCTCAGGTCCGCGGGCGCGACCCTCGCGATCGCGGGTACCCGCACCGTCCCGCTGTTCGCCCCGGGCTCCGCCCGCCCGGCGGACAACCACAGCGTGATCACCGAGTTCCTCGTCGACGACGTGGACCGCGTGTACCGGGACCTGACCGGCTTCGTCACCGACTTCGTCACCGAGCCCACCACGATGCCCTGGGGCAACCGCTCCCTGCTGTTCCGCGACCCCGACGGCAACCTCGTCAACTTCTTCACGCGGCCCGCCGGGCAACGCCCGTGAATTGTTGCGGAGGGATGAAATCCGCTTCCTTTCGTGTTGTGGCCATGAGGAAGAACAGGGCGAACGAAGGGCACCCGCGTGGCAGCGCAACAGGGGGAGCGGCAGCAGGGCGGCGGCTGGGCGCGCAGGCTGGCGGGGTACGCCTGGCGGCATCCCCGGGACGTCGTGCTCGCGCTCGGGTCCTCGCTGGCCGGCATGGCGGTGCTGGCCGTCGTCCCGCTGATCACCAAGGTGATCATCGATGACGTGATCGGCGGTCACAGCCGGTCCATGGGCCCCTGGGCCGGTGCCCTGATCGGCGCCGCCGTCCTCGTCTACGCGGCCACCTTCGTCCGCCGCTACTACGGCGGCCGCCTCGCCCTCGACGTCCAGCACGACCTGCGGACCGAGATGTACGAGACCATCACCCGGCTCGACGGACGGCGGCAGGACGAGCTGTCCACCGGCCAGGTGGTGGGCAGGGCCACCAGCGACCTCCAGCTGATCCAGGGCCTCCTCTTCATGCTGCCGATGACCATCGGCAACGTCCTCCTCTTCCTGATCTCCCTCGCGATCATGGCCTGGCTGTCGCCGCCGCTCACCCTGGTCGCCCTCGCCGTCGCCCCGGCCCTGTACTGGATCGCCAAGCGCAGCCGCAGCAAGCTCCACCCCGCCACCTGGTACGCCCAGGCCCAGGCCGCCGCGGTGGCCGGCGTGGTCGACGGCGCGGTGAGCGGCGTGCGCGTGGTGAAGGGGTTCGGGCAGGAGGACCAGGAGACCGGGAAGCTGCGGGAGGTCGGGCGCCGGCTCTTCGCGGGACGGCTGCGCACCATACGGCTGAACAGCAGGTTCACCCCGGCCCTGCAGGCGGTCCCGGCCCTCGGGCAGGTCGCCATGCTGGCGGTCGGCGGCTGGCTGGCCGTCCGCGGTCACATCACCCTCGGCACCTTCGTCGCCTTCTCCTCCTACCTCGCCCAGCTGGTCGGCCCGGTCCGGATGCTCGCCGTGGTCCTCACCGTCGGCCAGCAGGCCCGCGCCGGCACCGAACGCGTCCTGGAACTGATCGACACCCGCCCGACCATGAAGGAGGGCACCAAGACCCTCCCCGCCGACGCGCCCGCCACCGTCGAGTTCGACGACGTGTCGTTCGGGTACGACCATGAGCGCCCGGTCCTCCAAGGGCTCAGCTTCGAGATCCGGCCGGGCGAGACCCTCGCCGTCGTCGGCTCCTCCGGCTCCGGCAAGTCCACGGTCTCCCTCCTCCTGCCGCGCTTCTACGACGTCACCCACGGCGCCGTCCTGATCGGCGGCCACGACGTCCGCGAGCTGACCCACGACTCGCTCCGGGCCGCGATCGGCCTGGTCCCCGAGGACTCGTTCCTCTTCTCCGACACGGTCCGCAACAACATCGCGTACGGCCGTCCCGACGCGACCGAGGACGAGATCCTCGCCGCCTCCCGCGCCGCCCAGGCCGACCGGTTCATCGCCGAGCTGCCCGACGGCTACGACACCAAGGTCGGCGAACAGGGCCTCACTCTCTCCGGCGGCCAGCGCCAGCGCATCGCCCTCGCCCGCGCCCTGCTCACCGACCCCCGCCTCCTCGTCCTCGACGACGCCACCTCGGCCGTCGACGCCCGCGTGGAGCACGAGATCCACGAGGCCCTCGGCCACGTGATGCGCGGCCGCACCACGCTCCTCATCGCGCACCGCCGCTCCACCCTCAACCTCGCCGACCGCATCGCCGTCCTCGACGGCGGCCGGCTCGCCGACATCGGCACCGACGAGGAGCTCCAGCAGCGGTCCGCCCTGTACCGCAGGCTCCTCACCGACCCCGACGAGCTGGGCGGGGTCTCCCCGGGGCACGCGCTGCCCCTCGAACCGCGCGAGGACACGTCCGTACGGGACGAGCTGGACGCCGAGTTCGACGCCGAGCGGGGCGTGACCCCGAGGCTGTGGACCGGCGACCGCACGCCCCGCGACCTCGCCCTCGCCGGCACCCCGGCCACCCCCGAGCTCCTCGCCCAGGTCGAGGCGCTGCCCCCGGCGACCGACGTCCCCGACATCGACGAGGCCGGCGCCGTACGCCCCGAGGACTCCTACGGCCTGCGCCGCCTGCTGCGCGGCTTCGGGGCGCCCCTGCTGGTCAGTCTCGGGCTCGTCGCCGTGGACGCCGGTATGGGGCTGCTGCTCCCGGTCCTGATCCGGCACGGCATCGACCAGGGCGTCAGCAGGATGGCGCTCGGCGCGGTCTGGGCGGCCTCGCTGCTCGGCCTGTTCGCGGTGCTCGCCCAGTGGGCGGCGCAGATCGGCGAGACCCGGATGACCGGCCGTACCGGCGAGCGGGTCCTCTACTCCCTCCGCCTGAAGATCTTCGCCCAGCTCCAGCGGCTCGGACTCGACTACTACGAGCGTGAGCTGACCGGCCGGATCATGACGAGGATGACCACGGACGTGGACGCGCTGTCCACCTTCCTGCAGACGGGCCTGGTCACCGCCTTCGTCTCCGTCGTCACCTTCTTCGGCATCATGGTCGTCCTGCTGGTGATCGACGTACAGCTCGCGCTCGTCGTTTTCACCACCCTGCCCCCGCTGATCATCGCGACCTTCTTCTTCCGCCGGGCGAGCGTGAAGGCGTACGAACTGGCCCGGGAGCGGGTGTCGGTGGTCAACGCCGACCTCCAGGAGTCGGTGTCGGGGCTGCGGATCGTGCAGGCCTTCCGGCGCGAGCGGGACAGCGGCCGCCGCTTCACCGAGCGCAGCGAGAGCTACCGCCGCGCCCGTATCCGCGGCCAGTGGCTGATATCGGTCTACTTCCCCTTCGTCCAGCTGCTGTCGTCGGTGGCCGCGGCGTGCGTGCTGATGGCGGGCGCCCACCGGGTGGAGGCGGCGACCCTCACCACCGGCGCCCTGGTCGCGTACCTGCTCTACATCGACCTGTTCTTCGCCCCCGTCCAGCAGCTCTCCCAGGTCTTCGACGGCTACCAGCAGGCGACCGTCTCCCTCGGCCGCATCCAGGAACTCCTGCGCGAGCCGACGTCCACGGCGGCGGCGGACCGGCCTCGCGAAGTCGGTTCCCTGCACGGCGACATCGCCTTCGAGAACGTGCACTTCGCGTACGGCGCTGCCGACGAGGGTGACGCGGCCCTGAGCGGGATCGACCTGACCATCCCCGCCGGGCAGACCGTCGCCTTCGTCGGCGAGACCGGCGCCGGCAAGTCGACCCTCGTCAAGCTGGTGGCGCGGTTCTACGACCCGACGGGCGGCCGGGTGACGGTCGACGGCACGGATCTGCGCGCCCTGGACCTCACCTCGTACCGTCATCGCCTCGGGGTCGTCCCGCAGGAGGCCTACCTCTTCCAGGGGACCGTCCGGGACGCCATCGCCTACGGCCGCCCGGACGCGACCGACGCCGAGGTGGAGGCGGCGGCCCGCGCGGTCGGCGCCCACGAGATGATCGCCACCCTCGACGGCGGCTACCTCCACGAGGTGGCCGAGCGCGGCCGCAACCTCTCCGCGGGCCAGCGCCAGCTGATCGCCCTCGCCCGCGCCGAGCTGGTCGACCCCGACGTGCTGCTCCTCGACGAGGCGACGGCGGCCCTGGACCTGGCGACGGAGGCCCAGGTCAACATGGCCACCGACCGGCTGACGGGCCGTCGTACCGCCCACCCGTCGCCCGACCACCACCCCTCAACGAGCGCTTACGCGCGCACCACCTTGATTGTCGCCCACCGGCTGACCACCGCGGCCCGCGCCGACCGGGTGGTGGTCATGGACCACGGCCGGGTCGCCGAGGACGGCACCCACGACGAACTGCTGGCCCTCGACGGCCGGTACGCCGAGCTGTGGCGCACCTTCATCGGCCAGCCCGAGGAACCGGAGGAGCCGGTGGGCGCGACCCGCTGACCTCTCGCGTCGGTCGCTCAGTACCCCGTTCCCCGGACCGGCCCCTGACGGCCACCGTCACGAGGAGCCCGCACGGGCCCGGGCCGAGGCGAGGAGGCCCGGGTCGTGGGCGTTGACGAGCAGGAGGTCGTGGTCGGCGGCCTGCCGCAGTTCGGCGAGCCGCTCGTGGTTGGCCCGCACTCTGCGCCAGTCGTGGGCGACGGCACGTTCCATGGCGAGCAGCGACTTCGGCACCTTGCCTACGCCGTCGACCTGGCCGTGGTGGTAGAACGCGTCGCCGGCGTGGAGCACCCAGTGGTCGCCGGTGTCGACGGCGATCGCGGCGTGCCCGCGGGTGTGTCCGGGCAGGCCGATCAGCACGATGCCGGGCGAGATCCCGGTGAGCTCGGTGGCGGCCGCGAACCCGCGCCAGGCCTCGCCCGTCTCGGGGTGGTGGCGGACGAGCGTCGGAGCATGGGCGCGCTGCGCGGGCCTGTACCGCCCTTTCTCGACGCGGGTGGCCGGGTGGAGCGCCGCGGTGGCCTCGGCGTCGGTGAGGTGGACGCGTGCCCAGGGGAAGTCGGCCAGCCCGCCGACGTGGTCGGCGTCGAAGTGGGTGAGCACGATGTCGCGGACGTCCTTCGGGTCGAGGCCGAGCCTCTCGACCTGCCGTACGGCCGTCTCGGACTCCTCGAACGCGGGGCGCACGAAGTGCCGGGCCGGTCCGAACCGCCGGCCGGGTGCGGCCCTGTCGAGAAGACCGAGACCGGTGTCGACGAGGGCCAGTCCGGTGCCGGTCTCGACGAGCAGAACGTGGCAGACCAGCCCCTCGGGTGCGCCCCAGGGACGCATGGTGCCGCAGTTCAGGTGGTGGACCTTCATCCGAACGCCTCCATCATCGCGGTCATGGCAGCGGGATCGCCGCCGATGAGGCCGGCGTCGATCTCCTGGACCGGGTTGGTGCCGTCCCAGTGGGCGGCGGCCAGCCTGATCAGGTCGAAGACGAACTTCTTGGTGCCGCCGGCATCGGAGATCTCGATGACGGTGCCGGGGTGGTGCTCGGTCTGCAGATAGGCGAACCGTCCGTCGGCTCCGCCGATCCGGCCCTCCTGCCCGACGGTGAATCCGGCGGCGCGGGCACGGTCGTAGAGGTCCTGGTAGTTCTCGCTCCAGTAGGCGATGTGCTGCACACCTTCGTTGCCGGCGGCGAGGAAGTCCCGGTACATCGAGGGCGCGTCGTTGACCGGGGTGATGAGCTCGATCTGGATGTCGCCGCTGTTGGCGACGGCCACGTCCATGACCAGGTCGGAGAGCTTGCCCTGGTAGGTGAAGTCTCCGGGCCTGACGCCCTTGAGGTGGAACCACGGGCCGATGCCCGCCCTGGTGAAGTTCTCCATCGACGCGTGGATGTCGCGGACGACGTAGCCGATCTGCGCGATGCTGCCGAACATGTTCGCCACCGTGCCGGGGGCGGGCGCCGGTCCGGTGTGGGCGTCGGCGAAGGAGAGCACGATCTTTCCGGTGGCGTCGCCGGCGCGCAGCCGGCGGGCAGCCTCGTGGGCCCTGGACACCGGGTGGACGGTGTCCAGGCAGGGGGCGATCCTTCCGTCGGCGACCGCGGGCAGCACGTGCTCGCCCAACGCCGCGACCACCTCGCCGAGTTCGGCACGGGTACGGATGCTGAAGGTGGTGCCGATCAGCTTCTGGCGGCGGAAGGCGACGGTGTCCAGATCGAGGGCGGTCGCGGGTCCGGCGAGCCGCCCGATGCTCATGATGGTGCCGCCGACCGCGGTGGCCGCCGGGAGCACGGCGAACAGGGCTCCGCCGACGTGGTCGAGGGTGACGTCGGCGCCCCGCCCGTCCGTGGCGGCGAGGACCGCGGCGGCGAGGTCCTCGGTCGCGGTGTTCACGGCGACGTCCGCGCCGACGTCCAGCAGGGCGGCCCGCTTGGCGTCGCTGGTCGTCGTGGCGACGACGGTGCCCGCTCCGAGCGCCTTGGCGAGCTGGATGCCGATCAGGCCGATCGAGCTGGTGCCGCCGACGACCAGAACGGACTTGCCCGCGGTGAACCCGGCCTGGGTGACCAGTGCGTCGTGCTCGGTGACGAGACCGACGGGGAGGGTCGCGGCCTCCTCGAACCCGAGCCGGTCCGGGATCGGGACGACCAGTCGTGGATGGCACAGGGCGTAGTCGGCGAACGCGCCGACCGTGATGCCCATGACCCGGGTTCCGGCGGGCAGGTGGGGTGCCAGCAGGCTCCCGGTCTCGACGACGCCCGCGACCTCCATGCCGGCGGTGAACGGCCCCTCGCCCTGTGAGTTGGCGGCGTAGGTGCCTTCGAGAGCGTAGAGGTCGGCCCGGTTCAGACCGGCCGCGTGGACCTGGATCCGGAGGGCTCCCAGTTGTGCGGGCAGTTCGGTCTCTTCGAGGCTCCAGTCGGCTCCCTTGCCGCCGATGAGTGCGCGCATGGTGGCCGGAGTCGTCATGGTGGTCGTCGAGGTCATCGGAGATCTCCTCTGGTCGGTGGTCGTCAACGGACGAAGTCGGGCGGCGTGGTCGTGAGCAGCCGCGGGTCGGGGGCGGCACCGGACATCGAGAGGAGTCCCCTGAGGATGCGGAGAAGCGTGAGCAGGCCACCCGGGCTGCGCTTGTCGACGCCGCCGATCAGCTGCCTGAGAATGGTGAGCCGGTCGAAGTAGATCCGCTCGGTGACGAGGTTCTCGTGCTCGTCGAAGATGAAGTACGCCGTCATACGGGTGCGGTGCTTCGATCCGGTCCGGGGGATCCTGCCGAGCGGCCCGTCGTGGGTGCCCAGCAGCCAGAACTCCACGATCACGGCGTCGACGCTGTGCCGGAACGCGATGATCTCGTGATCCTGGTCGGGGAAGGCCACGCGGGTGTCCTGGTAGTACTCGCGCACCTCTCCGTCGCCGTCGTGGACGGTCATCTGGGCGATCAGTTCGTAGTGCGGATGCGGGAACGTCGACAGCGTGGCGTCCCAGTCCTGGCGGACCTCGTCCTGGAAGTGGTCGAGCACGAGCTTCTCGCGGGCGCGCAGCACGGGCTCGGACGGCAGGGTGAATCGCGACATGGTGGCTTCCTCAGACCGGCTGGACGCCGTGGGTGATGTGACCGTGGCTGAACGTCGGCGTCGTGCCGGGGTTCGTCCAGGCGCCGGTCAGCTCGCTGGAGGGGAAGAACTGCAGGAAGCGCGGGTCGGCCTGGCTGCGGTCGGCCAACGTCTTCTCCAGGACGGTCGAGTTGTACTGGTCGGCGGTGGTCTCGATCGTGTTGGCGTTGAGCACCACCTCCTGCTGCCACCCCCGCGCCCACTTGGCGAGGCCCGGCAGCCGGGAGTGCTCGGGGGTGAGGGCCTCGGCGGCGATGACGTTCTCGCTGCTGACCCAGATGCCGGTCGACGTGTTGACGACGAGGCTCTGGTTGCCGAAGACGTGGCCCGGCGTCTTGACCACGGCCACGCCCGGACCGAGGACGATCGAACCGTCGATCGGCAGGAACGCCTCGGGCGGGACGTCGCGGTAGGTGTCCGGCTGGTACCAGGGCCTCTGTAGCGGGTGCAGCTCGGCCATGCCGGCGAGCTCGTCCCGCTGGACGACGACCTTGGCGCGGGGAAACGCGGCCCGCGGGCGGGCGTCGAGATCGTCCTGGTGGGCGGTCGTACCCACCCAGCGGCGCAGGTCCTGCGTGTGCAGGTGGTCGAACATCAGGTAGTCGACGTCGCCCGGCCGGATGCCGAGCCGGGCGAGGTGCCCCAGCACCGTGCCGTGCTCCCGGACCATCCGCCGTTCGAGGACGCCCGGCGTCTTCCGGGCGAGGTTGTCGAAGTAGGGCGTGTAGCGGCCCAGTTCGACGTCGCTCGGCTCGAAGAGCAGCACCCGCGGGCGACCGTCGCTGTCCCGCCACCGGATGACGAGCATGCGGTTGGTGATCGACAGGAACGGGGCGATCGCGCGCGACGCGCGGAACAGGCCGAACCGCGTGGGGTAGGGCAACGTGACCAGATCGCAGGTGACGACGGTGTCCGGCGTACCTGTCAGGGCGAACTCGGCACGGAACGCCCTGGCCTGGGCACGAGCCGTCCGCAACCGGACGCCCGGCGGCTCGGCCGACCTCGACAGGTCGGACAGGGTGTCGATGCCGGCGCCGACCGTCGGCAGGTCGGCCACGTCACCGGGGCCCCACGGAAATCGCATCGCCGCTCCTTCCCTCTTTACCCACGCCGTGGGTATTAACTGGGCTGAGGCAAATATACCCACGGCGTGGATTAATTCAACGGCGGGCATCATGGTGTGATGACCGAGACACGAGAGCCCCGACGGGGTCGCCCGCCCAAGGGGGCGCCGCTGCTGAACCGCGACGTGATCGTCAAGGCCACCCTTGAGGTCATCGACCTGGACGGCATCGACGCGGTCTCCATGCGCTCGGTCGCCCGCGTCCTCGGCGTCGACCCGAAGAGCCTCTACAACCACGTCGCCGGCAAGGACGGCCTTCTCGACGCGGTGGCCGAACAGATCCTCGGGTCGATGCGCCTGCCCGAGCCCACCGGAGACGTGCGCGGCGACCTGCGTGCCATCGGGCACGCCTTCCGCGACCGCGCCCTCGCCCACCCCCAGGCGGCGCAGCTCGTCCTCACCCGCCAGCTCGCGTCGTTCGAGGGGCTCGCCCCGGTCGACGCCGTCCTCGCCGCCCTCCGCGCCACGGGCTGTCCGCGGCGCGAGGCCGTCTCGATACTGCGCAGCCTGGTCGCCACGCTGATCGGCACCCTGCTCCGCGAGGTGCACGCGGGGCCCACGTACGGCGTGACCGACGCTTCCGGCATCGCACAGCGCCAGGCCGTGCTGGAGCGGTCAGGCCTTCCCCGCGTCGCCGAAGCCGCCGCCGACCTCGCTCGCTTCGACAGCGACGCGGAGTTCGAGTTCACCCTCGGCCTCGCCCTCGACGCCGTCATGGCCCGCCTCGCCGCGTCCTGATCCGATACGACCGTGCGAAGAGGGCACGGCCGCGGGCCCGCGGCAGCCCCCTGGGCTCATCACGGTGAGCCCGTCCCTGAATTCACGCGGCGAGCGCGGTCTTCGCCGACGCCGTCGCATAGGGGCGGTGGATTCGCGTACCTGACGGCCGTGCAACCATCCGACATACGTCGGGCGTCCGTACATCAGTACGGTCATGGCTGGTGCACAGCTGCGGTACGGGAGGGGACGACTGTGGACAGTGGTGCGATACGGCGGCGGCTGGCGCTCGGTGTGGCCGTGCTGGCCGCCTCCGGGGCGCTCGCCCTCGTGGCACCGGCCGAGGCCCAGGCCGTGACGGCCGCGAACTGCGCCGGACGCGAGGTGCGGACCCTGTCCTTCGACACCGGCACCGTGCACGTCTACCGGCAGGGCGGCTACGTCTGCGCGATCACCCTCCCCAAGGAGTCCGGCGGCAGACGGATGATGTCCGTCAGCGTCCAGGCCCGCGGCAACCGCCCGGTCGTCGACAAGGGCAAGTACAGCCACCGCGCGGGCCCGGTCACGGTCCACGCGGGTCACCGGTGCGTGTGGGTGAAGGGCGCGGTGGGGCGGAGCTCGGTGAGCTCGGGCTGGATCCTCTGCTGAGGGGGGATGAACCGCCTGTGCGCATACGACGAGAGGTCCGCTGGGTCCTGTGGGGGCTGTGGGGTGCGTGTCTGGTGTTCTGTGTCTGGTTCTTCGCCGAGGCGATCATGCTGTTCCGGCAGGCCGAGTCATGGTGACGCGGGCATGGTGCGGGTGATGTCCGCCGGATGACCGCGACGCCTGCGGATTTGTTGACGCGTGCCCTGGACGCGCCGGGCGAGCCCCCGCTGCGGCCGCTGCCGCCCGTGGTGGCGGAACTGCTGCGTTCGCTGAGCGCCCCGCCTCGGCTGGCGGCGCACCTGCGGGCGGTTCACGACGTCGCGGTCGACCTGGTCGACTGGGTGCGGGACCGGTACCCGGACCTGGCCGTGGACCGCGACGCCGTCCTCTTCGGCGCGGCCACCCACGACGTGGGCAAGGTCCGCCATCCCGAGGAACTCGCCGGGCCCGGCTCGGCCCACGAGGCCGCCGGTCGTGACCTGTTGCTGAGCCGCGGCTTCCGGCCCGCACTGGCCCGGTTCGCCGCCACCCACGCGGACTGGGACAACCCCGCGGTGACGATCGAGGACCTCCTGGTCAGCACGGCCGACAAGGTGTGGAAGGACAAGCGCGTCGCCGGCCTTGAGGACAGGGTCGTCAGGGCACTGGCGGACGCGACGCGACGGGAGCCCTGGGAGGAGTACCTCGCGCTCGACGACCTGCTCACCCGGATCGGGGCGGCCGCCGCCCCTCGCCTGGCCTTCCAGGCGGCCTTCCCCGTGCACATCTGATCCTGCATCAGAATTCGCCGGACGTCGGGGACTTGTGCACCCTCGTCCCACCCTGCGAGACCCCCGTCCGTCTACCTCGGCAACCCGCGCACGGCGGTCTTCTGGCCGGCGCTGACCCAGGTGTGGTTGCAGCCGGCCAGATGATGGTCGTCTTCATCGCCGGACTCCAGTCGATACCAAGGGAGTTGTACGAGGCGGCCGAACTGGACGGCGCGGGCCCGCTGCGGGCCTTCCGCTCGATCGCCGTCCCGCTGACCCGCCCGGCGCTGGCGACGACGGCCATCTTCCTCTTCGTCATGGACTGGAACGGCCTGCTGTATCCGCTGCTGTTCATCCGCTCCCAGGAGCACCGCACGCTGCCCCTGGCGCTGCTGAACTTCCAGGGGGAGTTCCTGACGCAGTACCCGCTGCTGTTCGCGGGCGTGGTGATCGCGTCGGCGCCGGTGGTGATCGTGTACGTGCTGCTGCAGAAGCATTTCGTCTCGGGCCTGACGGCGGGGGCGGTCCGGGGCTGAGGGGTCCGGACCGCGGCACCCGGGCCCTGGTCCCCGGCGCTGCGCTTGAGGTTCCCGCGGGGCAAGGATCTAGGTTCGGAGCATGGCGGACGGACCTGAGCTGATCACGGTCGGTCAGCTGGCACGCCGTGCCGGCCTGACCGCGAAGGCGCTGCGGCACTACGACCGGATCGGGCTGCTGGTGCCCGCCGCGGTCGATCCCGGCACCGGTTACCGGCGCTACGGCACCGAGCAGGTCGCGGCCGCACGGCTGGTGCGGGTGCTGCGCTCGGTCGACGTACCGCTGGAGCAGATCCGCGCCTGCCTCGCCGCGCCGGACGACACGGCCGCGATCCGGCAGGTCCTGATCCGGCACCGGGGACGGCTCCAGGCCCGCCTGGACCGGGTCCGCGGGGACCTGCACCGCACCGGACATCTCATCGAGGAAGGAGTCATCCCGGCGATGACCGACGAGGACGCGCAGCAGCGCACCGAAGGTGCCGTGGCCGACGAGCGGCGGCTGGCCGTCGACCTGTTCAACGGGGTCTGGCGGCTGCTGGAGAAGGAGGACCGCGGCGTCGAGGACGACGACCGGATGCTGCACATGGCGCACGCCTCGCGCCACCACTGGGGCCAGGTCGGCGCCCCGGTGAACCTCAGCCGCGGCGAGTGGCAGTGCTCGCGCGTCTACTCGGTGCTGGGACGCGCCGAACCCGCTCTCCACCACGCCCGGCGCGGCCTGGAGCTGTGCCGGGCGCACGGCATCGGGGACTGGGACCTCGCCTACGCCTACGAGTCCCTGGCCCGCGCCCACGCGGTGGCCGGCGACCGGGAGCAGGCCCGCGGCTGGACCGAGCAGGCGCTGGCCGCCGCGGAGGACATCGCCGAGGACGAGGACCGCGAACTGCTCCTCAGCGACCTGGAGACCATCCCCGCCCAGCCGCGCTTCTGGTGAACCGCGCGTGGGCCGTGCCCGGTCCCGCCGGTCCCCGGGCCGTCAGCCGCTGTCCCGTACGACCAGCCGGTGCCCCACCGTGAGCACCGTCGGCTCCCGGTCCGCCGCGCCCTCTATCCGCCGCAGCAACGCCCGCACCGCCACCCGCGCCAGCTCCCGTTTGTCCGGCGCCACCGTGGTCAGCGGGGGCGCGGTGTACCGGGTCGCCTCGACGTCGTCGAACCCGACGCGCGCAGCACCCGGGCGCGGGTGGCCTCCGAGAAGCGCCCGGTGTCCCGGACCACGTTGGACACGGTCCGCATGGACACCCCGGCCCGCTCGGCCACCTCCTTGAGCCCGATCTCCGCACGCATCGGCCCACCTTAGGGCCGGAAACCCGGCTCCGGCCGCCGCCGACATGGAGCGTTCACACGCGGCGGGCGCAGCCCACCGGGTGCTCCCCGCCGAGCTGGACGTACAGGGCGGTGGCCGCCGGGCACGCGTCCCGCGAGGTCACCGCCCGCACCACCCGGTACTGCGGCTGCTGCTTCCCCGAGCCGTCGCAGGCGGTCTCCCGGACCTGGCCGCGGCCCGAGCCGTAGACGCAGTCGCCGACGATCGTGCGCGGCCCGCCGCCCCCGCCGGGGTCACCGGGGTGCGGCGGCTCCAGGTTGCGCATGCAGGCGTAGCCCTGCGGGATCGTTCCGTCGCCGTCCTCGTCGCCGGTGGTGCGCTGGGCGCCTATGTGCAGCACGAAGTCGGTGGTGGCCGGGCACAGCGGACCGTCGGCCACGGCACCGTCGTACCGGGCGATCACCCGGGCCGCCGCCCGTTCGCCGGTGCAGGGCACCTCGGTGAAGCTGGCGGTCCCGAACGAGCTGCACTCACCGACCGCGAGGAACTGCGTGCCGTACCCGGACGGCGTCGGGCTCGCCGTCGACCGGGCGCTGCCCGCCGGCGCCCCGGACGAGGACGTCCGGCAGCCGGCCGGCAGCAGCACGACGGCCAGCGTCACCAGAACCCCCGCAAAACGCCTGCTGCGCATACCGACCCCCCTGCCAGCGTGGCCCGCGATCACGGTCCATGCCAGCTGTCCGGGAGGCTTTCCGCCTGATGTGGGTGTTACGCCCCGTTCCGTGACGTACGTCTAGTACGTCAGCCCGTGGCCGATCGGATACAGCACCTGTGCCGGATCGTCCGCCCGCTGCACCGGCACCGGGAGCCTGCCGTGCGGTGCCGCCGTGCCCGCGATCACCCGCGCCGCGGCCCGCAGTTCGACGTCGGTCCACGAGTAGGTCGCCAAGCAGGCTTTCACGGTGGGGAGTTGGGCGACATCGTACGGATTGCGCACCGCCACCGCCACCACCGGGCGGCCGGTCGCGACCAGCCGTTCCACCAGTTGCTGCTGTCCGCCGCCCGCCGTCACGTTGTACGTCCCGACCACCACCGCGTCCGCCCCCTGCGCCGCCGCGACCGCCTTGCCGACGTCGGCGGCGGAGGGGTCCGTACCCGTGGACAACGCGGTCGCGGTGAAGCCGAGTTCGGTGAGGGCGGTGGCGAGCACGCCGGTCGGCGGTCCCGTCGTACCGGACGGGGAGGCCGGGTCGGCGCCGACGACCAGCACCTTGCCGTGCGTACGGCGGGACAGCGGGAGCAGTCCGCCCTCGTTGACCAGCAGGGTGGTGGTGCGCTCGGCGATCCGGTCGGCGGCGGCGAGGTGCTGCGCCGTGCCGACCACCCGGCCGACGTCCTTCGTCTGCACGTACGGCCGGTCGAGCAGCCCCAGCCGGGACTTCAGCCGCAGGATCCGGAGGATCGACTCGTCCAGCCGGGACTCGGTCAGCTCGCCGCCCTGCACGGCCTTCAGAACGGCGTTCCAGGCGACGTCCGGGGCGGGCGGGTCGAGGAGCTGGTCGGCGCCGGCCTTCAGCGCGAGCACGGGGACCCGGTCGTCGCCGTACTTCGTGCGGACCCCCGCCATGCCCAGGGAGTCGGTCACCACGACCCCGTCGTAGCCGAGTTCGCCGCGCAGGATGCCGGTGAGGACGGGGTGCGAGAGGGTGGCCGGGTCGCCGGCGCCGTCCAGGGCCGGGAACTGGATGTGCGCGGTCATGACCGAGTCGACGCCGGCCGCGATCGCCGCCCGGAACGGGACCGCGTCCAGCTTCTCCCACAGCTCCCGGCTGTGCGTGATCACCGGGAAGCCGGTGTGGCTGTCGACCGCGGTGTCGCCGTGTCCCGGGAAGTGCTTGACGGTGGCCGCCACGCCCGCGTCCCGGTACCCCTGCACCTCGGCGGCGACCAGGGCCCCGACCGCGTCCGGACCGGCCCCGAAGGACCGTACGCCGATGATCGGGTTGGCCGGGTTCACGTTGACGTCGGCGTCGGGGGAGTAGTCCTGCCGGACGCCCATCGCGCGCAGCTCCGCGCCGGAGATCCGGCCGAGGGTGCGGGCGTCGGTCCGGGAGCCGCCCGCCCCCATGGCCATGGCGCCCGGGAAGAGGGCGGCGGGCCTGCCGATCCGGCAGACGGCGCCGTGCTCCTGGTCGGTGGCGATCAGGACGGGCAGACCGCGCGGCTGCGCCAGCGAGGCGCGCTGGATCCCGTTCGACAGCTCGGCGATCTGCCGCGGGTCCCGGGTGTTGTGCGTCCAGGTGAAGTAGATGATCCCGCCGACGCGGTACTTCGCGATCAGCTCGGCGGCGGTGCGGACGCCGATCTCCTTGAGGTTGGCGTCGATGTCGGCCTGGTCGGGGTCGGTGGCCGAGTGCCCGTAGACCCGCATCACGAACAGCTGACCGACCTTCTCCGCGAGCGTCATGCGCGCGATGAGCGCCCGGAGCTTCTTGTCGTCGGCGTTCTTGTCCTCGGAGTTCGTGTCGTCGGAGCCGAGGGCGTGCGCGCCGGTGCCGACAGCGAGTCCCGCGGTGACGCCCGCGGTCGCGGTGAGAACGGTGCGTCTGGAGGGCATGTGCACTCCTTTTGGTGGGGAATGCACAGTAACCAGAAAGGGGCCGCCATCGGCGCATTGGAGGGGGGCACGTCGATGGCGGCGGGCCGACGGCCGTGGTGCGGCGGAGAGGGTAGGTCAGCGATCGCAGCCAGCAGCGAGGGCCGACACCACACCACGGAGACTCTTCCGGCAGCCTGCGTGTTGGACGGGCGGGGGAGAGAGCGGGTTCCCGTACGGACGGGAATTCCCGGAAGTCGAGAGAAGACGGACTGACGGGACGAATGTGACGCGCCCCGTCAGGAGGAGCGCCCCGTCAGGAGCGCCCTGTAAGGGGCGCGGGGAACTGCGCGAGCAACCCCCACCGGCCCGCACACACCGATCCACCTGTTCCACCCATTGGAAACACGCCCCACCCGAAACCCCCGACCGGCGATCATGGCGGCATGCCCCTCGTCGACATCCCCGGTTCCAAGTCCGTCACCGCCCGCGCCCTCTTCCTCGCGGCCGCCGCCGACGGAGTCACCACCCTCGTCCGCCCCCTCCGCTCCGACGACACCGAGGGCTTCGCCGAGGGCCTGGCCCGGCTCGGCTACCGCGTCGGCCGTACCCCCGACACCTGGCAGGTGGACGGCCGCCCGCAGGGCCCCGCGCTGCCCGAGGCCGAGGTCTACTGCCGGGACGGCGCCACCACCGCCCGCTTCCTGCCCACCCTCGCCGCGGCCGGCCACGGCAGCTACCGCTTCGACGCCTCCGAGCAGATGCGCCGCCGCCCCCTCGCCCCGCTCACCCGCGCCCTGCGCGACCTCGGTGTCGACCTGCGCCACGAGGCGGCGGAGGGCCACCACCCGCTGCGCATCGAGGCGGCCGGGGTCGAGGGCGGCGAGGTGACGCTCGACGCCGGGCAGTCCTCGCAGTACCTCACCGCCCTGCTGCTGCTCGGCCCGCTCACCCGCAAGGGCCTGCGGATCCGGGTGACGGACCTGGTGTCCGCGCCGTACGTGGAGATCACGATCGCGATGATGCGGTCGTTCGGGGTGGAGGTGGCCAGGGAGGGCGAGGTCTTCGTGGTCCCCGCCGGCGGCTACCGGGCCACCACCTACGCCGTCGAGCCCGACGCCTCCACGGCCAGTTACTTCTTCGCCGCGGCGGCCGTGACGGGCCGTGAGGTCACCGTGCCGGGGCTCGGGCGGGGCGCGCTCCAGGGCGACCTGGGGTTCGTGGACGTGCTGCGGCGGATGGGCGCGGAGGTGGAGATCGCCGAAGCCGGTACGACCGTGCGCGGCACCGGCTCACTGCGCGGTCTGACCGTCGCCATGCGGGACATCTCCGACACCATGCCGACCCTCGCGGCCATCGCCCCCTTCGCGAACGGTCCCGTCCGCATCGAGGACGTGGCCAACACCCGCGTGAAGGAGTGCGACCGGCTCGACGCCTGCGCGGAGAACCTGCGCCGGCTGGGCATCGAGGTCGCCACGGGCGAGGACTGGATCGAGATCCGGCCCGGCACCCCCGCCCCGGCCGAGATCAAGACCTTCGGCGATCACCGCGTCGTGATGTCGTTCGCGGTGACCGGCCTGCGCACACCGGGGATCTCCTTCGACGACCCGGGATGCGTGAAGAAGACGTTCCCGGGCTTCCACGAGGCGTTCGGGGAGCTGGCCGCTGGGTGGGGAATCCCGCTCACGCCGAGTCGTTGAGCAGCCGGGCCAGGTGTTCCCGCCCCGCCGCCAGCAGTCCGGGCAGCGGGGCCGCCGCCTCGTACCAGCGTTTCTCGTACTCCCAGCACAGCCAGCCGTCCCAGCCGTGCCGGGAGAGCACCTCCACGCACTCGGACAGGGGCAGGATCCCGGCGCCCAGCGCCAGCGGGGTGGTGTCGTCGGCCGACGCGATGTCCTTGACCTGGACATAGCCGAGGTACGGGGCGAGCGCCGCGTAGCTCTCGGCGGGCTGCTCGCCGCCCAGCCAGGTGTGCATGACGTCCCAGAGCGAGCCGACCATGCGGTGACCGACCGGGCCGAGGACCCGGATCGCGGCGGCGCCGGTGCGGTGCGAGTCATGGGTCTCCAGCAGGACCCGCACGCCGAGCGCGGAGGCGTCCTCGGCGACCGTGCCGAGCCGCCGGGCGGCGATCGCGTCGGACTCGGCGGCCGGCAGGTCAGGGTCGGCGCCCGGGAAGACCCGCACGTAGGAGGCGCCCAAGTCATGGGCGAGCTGGAGGAGTCGGCGCGTCTCGTCGAGGACCGGGGCGTCCTCGCCGGGCGCCGCGACCCGCGCGTACCCGGCGACGCCCAGCACCTCCACCCCGGCCGCCTTGAACTCGGCGGCCACATCGGCCCGCGCGGCCGGGCCGAGGCCGGGGTGCACGGGCTCCTCGGGATGGGCGCGCAGCTCCACGCCGTGGTAGCCGTGGTCCGTGGCGAGCGCCAGCACGTCCGGCACCGGCAGACCGGGAACTCCGAGGGTGGAGAAGGCGAACCTCATACCCACCAACCTACTTCTCACTCACCGGTTCCGTGCAGGTCCAGTCGCCAGTCCTGGCCGACCAGGTCCTTGCCGAAGGAGCGGTGCGGTTTCTCGGCGGTGAGGACGAAGCCGTGCCGCTGGTAGATGCGGCGGGCGGCGGACAGGACGTCGTTGGTCCACAGCACCAGCTCCCGGTAGCCGACCCCGCGCGCGAAGTCGGTCACGGCGGTGACCAGCCGGTCGCCGACGCCGAGCCCGCGGGCCTCCGGTTCGACGAGCAGCAGCCGCAGCCGTGCGGTGCCCGGGGCGTCGTCCCGTACGCACATCACGCAGCCCACCGGCCGCCCGGCCCACTCGGCGATCCAGGTCCGCTCCAGGTGCGGGTCGTGGTCCCCGGCGTAGTCGGCGACGATCCGGGCGACGAGGCCCTCGTAGTCGGCGTTCCAGCCGTACTCGGCGGCGTACAGGGCGGCGTTGCGCTGCACGATCCAGCCCAGGTCGCCGGGGTGCGGCTCGCGCAGCACGACCTCGCCGGAGCCCTCGGGGGCGTGCCCGTCGCCGAGGATCGTGCGGATGGTGCGCATGGCCTCGGCGAGGCGCGGCCGCTCGCCGGGGTCCACGGCGCTCAGCAGCGAGCCGACCGATTCCCGGGCCCGCTCGTCCAGCAGCCCGGCGGCGGCCCGGCCGCCCGGGGTGAGCGAGACGCGCCGCCGCCGCGGGTCCTTCTCCGAGGGGGCGCGCTCGATCAGCCCGGCCTCCTCGAACTTGTTGAGGATCCGGCTCAAGTACCCGGCGTCCAGTGCGAGATCGGACCGCAGGTCGGCCGCGTCGGTGTCGGCGGAGTGCGCGAGCTCGTACAGCACGCGGGCCTCGGTGAGGGTGTACGGGGCGTAGAGGTGGCGGCCGTAGTCGAGGGCGCCGATGAGGTTGGTGTAGAAGCGGTTGAAGGCGCGGATGTCCTGGACGGTCATGGCTGGCCCCTGATGGTTGACTGAGTCAGAGATACCGCGCCTCCGAGGCTATCCCGCCACCCCGCCCGGTCGGAAGGCGTCGGCCTGAACGGCGGCTTCACAGGCTTTACTTGTTCTTTTTGCCTGGGCCAGGTCCTGCTTTTGACTTCGTCGCGCCAGCGCCGTAGGTTTATACACGAACGTCACTTATGTCCGTTTCAACGAGGACGTGACGTGGTCCGCCGGAGAGCCCGGACGGGTGCGGAGAAGCGGCATCGCGGGCGGCGGACGCGCTCAGGGCTGCGCGCAGGCTCTGGAGCGCACGCAGGGCGGCCCCCTTGAGGCGGCGGCCGTCGGTAAGACAACCACACCCTCGGAGAGGGGCGAAACCATGCGCGCGCACACCACACGTATGAAGAGGGTCGCCATCGCTGCGATTTCGGCACCCATTCTGGCGCTCGCCGCCGGAGCCGGAGTTGCCAGCGCGGCCACCCACGCGGCGCCTGGCCACGTCGTCTCCTACCAGGACAACGGCGGTGGCGGCGGCGGTCACGGCGGCGGTGGCGGTGGCCACGGCGGCGGCGGTGGCGGCCATGGCGGCGGAGGCTACGGCGGCGGCGGTCACGGTGGCGGCGGCTACGGCGGCGGTCACGGTGGCGGCGGCTACGGCGGCGGTCACGGGGGCGGCGGCTACGGCGGCTGGGGCGACGACGGCTACGGCCATGGCGGCTGGGGCGGCTGGGGCGGCTGGGGCGACAACGGCTACGGCGGCGGCTACGGCGGTCACGGTGGCGGCGGTGACGGTGGCGGCGGCTATGGCGGCGGCGGTCACGGTGGCGGCGGTGACGGTGGTCACGGTGGCGGCGGTGACGGTGGCGGCGGCTATGGCGGCGGCGGTCACGGCGGCGGCGGTGGCGGTGGCCACGGCGGCGGTGGCGGCGGCCGGTGAGTGACACTCCCTGACAGCAAAGGACGGATCCGGGTGCCCGACTCTCGGGCACCCGGATCCGTGCGTCGAAAACCCCCGTATCGAAACCTCTGCATCAACTGCGTCCAGACCCTGGCGGGGCCCGGCCGGACTGCACTTATGGCGGTCCGTCGGGGCGGCCACCAGCCCTCCTGGCGCTACCAGACACGCCTCGTGATCCAGCTGAGCCGCTGCTGGGGCGAAGAGGCACAGGGGCCTGACGGTGGTCGGTCGGCTGCGGGCCGGTGGGGGCTTGTCGCGCAGTTCCTCCCCCAGCCTTCGGCCGGGGGTACCCCCAGCGCCCCTAAGGGGCGCGGGGAACTGCGCGAGCACCCCCCGAACACCCGCAGCCGAAACACGACAGTCGGGACGAGGGCGAGGACTGGTCGGGGGCACCTGAGCCGCGCCCCCCGCTGTCGGGGTTCTCGTCGCCGGTGGGTGGTCAGGTGCGCGGCACTCCCGAGGACCCCCGCACCATCAGCTCCCCCCGAACCGTCGCGATCCCGCCCGGCGGCGGCTCCTCGCGGCCCATGGCGATGCGGCCGGCCCGTGCCCCCGCCTCCGCCAGCGGCAGCCGCACCGTCGTCAGCGACGGCACCGCGTCGATGCTGAACGGCAGGTCGTCGAAGCCGGCCACCGACACGTCCGCCGGGATCCGCAGCCCCGACTCCCGCAGCGCCGCGCACGCGCCCAGCGCGACCGAGTCGTTCGCCGCCACCACCGCGGTGAGCGTCGGGTCCCGGCGCAGCAGCTCCAGCGTCGCCTCGTACCCCGCCCTGCGGTCGTACCGCCCGTGCACGGTCCAGCGCGGGTCCTCCTCGATGCCGGCCTCGGCCAGCGCGGCCCGGTGGCCCTCCAGGCGGTGCCGGGTGGTCGTGCGCTCCTCGGGTCCCGCGATGTAGCCGAGCCGCCGGTGGCCGAGCCCGATGAGATGCTCGGTCAGCTGCTTGCCGCCCCCGCGGTTGTCGAAGGTCAGCGCCACCGCGTCGGTGTCCGGCGCCGGCGGCCGCCCGCACAGCACCACCCGGGTCCCGGCATCTGCCAGCTTGCGCAGCTTCGCCGCCACCGCCGCCGCGTGCGGCGCGTTCTCCATCGCGCCGCCGGTCAGGATCACCGCCGCCGCCCGCTGCCGCTGCAGCAGGGTCAGGTACGTCAGCTCCCGCTCCGGCGACCCCCCGGTGTTGCAGGTCACCGCCAGCCGCTCGCCGCCCGCGCGCCCGCCCGGACCGCCGATCTCGGCCTGGATCGCGCTCGCCATGATCCCGAAGAACGGGTCGGCGATGTCGTTGACGAGGATGCCGACCAGGTCGGAGGTGGCCGCCGCGAGCGCGCTCGCCGGCCCGTTGAGGACGTAGTCCAGCTCGTCCACCGCCCGCAGCACCCGTTCCCGGGTGGTCGCCGCCACGGGGTAGTTGCCGTTCAGTACGCGCGACACCGTCGCGGGCGAGACCTGGGCGCGGGCCGCCACGTCCGCCAGGGTCACCGTCATCTCGTCGTCCTCCGGTCGCGCATCTCGTCGTACGCCGTTGTACACAGGCCGATCAACAGCCAGCTCACAGGAAGCCCCCTTGCCGTGCAGACCATAAGGCCATTCACTCCTGTCGTTCGCCCCCTCGAACAACTCGACCCCATCACGGTCTTGTACAGACCTGGGTTCAAAGGCTAGCTTCTGACCGTATAGAAAGCGCTTGCTGCGTTGCTGAGACGCACGCGGACGAAGGGAAACACGTGAACCGCAAGACGGTGCGTATCGCCATGAACGGCGTCACCGGGCGCATGGGCTACCGCCAGCACCTCGTCCGCTCGATCCTCGCCCTGCGCGAGCAGGGCGGACTCGACCTCGGCGACGGCACGGTGCTGTGGCCGGAACCGGTCCTCGTCGGCCGCCGCGAGCACGCGCTCCGCGAGATCGCCGACCGCCACGGTCTGTCCGCCGAGCACATCTCGACGGACCTGTCGGCCGTGCTCGCCGACCCCACCATCGACATCTACTTCGACTCCCAGGTCACCTCGGCCCGCGAGGAGGCCCTCCAGCAGGCCATCGCGGCCGGGAAGCACATCTACACCGAGAAGCCGACGGCCACCTCCCTGGAGGGCGCCCTGGAGCTGGCCCGGCTCGCGCAGGCCAAGGGCGTCAAGTCCGGCGTCGTCCAGGACAAGATCTTCCTGCCCGGCCTGCTGAAGCTGAAGCGGCTCATCGACGGCGGCTTCTTCGGCCGGATCCTGTCGGTCCGCGGCGAGTTCGGCTACTGGGTCTTCGAGGGCGACTGGCAGGAGGCGCAGCGCCCGTCCTGGAACTACCGAGCGGAGGACGGCGGCGGCATCGTCGTCGACATGTTCCCGCACTGGGAGTACGTCCTGCACGAGCTGTTCGGCCGCGTGAAGTCCGTCCAGGCCCTCACCGCCACCCACATCCCGCAGCGCTGGGACGAGAACGGCAAGCCCTACGACGCGACGGCGGACGACGCCGCGTACGGCGTCTTCGAGCTCGACGGCGGCGCCGTCGCCCAGATCAACTCCTCCTGGGCGGTCCGCGTCAACCGTGACGAACTGGTCGAGTTCCAGGTGGACGGCACCGAAGGCTCAGCGGTCGCCGGCCTGCGGAACTGCCGTGTCCAGCACCGCAGCGCGACTCCCAAGCCGGTCTGGAACCCGGACATCCCGGCCACCTACGCCTTCCGCGAGCAGTGGCAGGAGATCCCCGACAACACCGAGTTCGACAACGGCTTCAAGGCCCAGTGGGAGCTGTTCCTCAAGCACGTCTACGCCGACGCCCCCTACCACTGGGACCTGCTGGCCGGCGCCCGCGGCGTCCAGCTCGCCGAGCTGGGCCTGAGGTCGTCGACGGAGGGCCGCCGCATCGACGTACCGGAGATCGAACTGTGACCATCCACCTTCCCGCCGCGGACGGGTCGGTGCGGGCGTACGAACCCCGCACCGAGCCGTCCGCCCTCACCCCGGGCACCCCCTTCACCTCCCGTACGGTCTTCTCGGCGGCGCACGTCGTCGCCGACCCCTTCGCGGACACGAACCCCGACGCGCCCGCCGCCGTCGACTGGGACGCCACCCTCGCCTTCCGCCGCCACCTGTGGTCGCACGGCCTGGGTGTCGCCGAGGCGATGGACACCGCCCAGCGCGGCATGGGCCTGGACTGGGCGGGCGCGGCCGAGCTGATCCGCCGCAGCGCCGCCGAGGCCCGCGCCGTCGGCGGCGCGATCGCCTGCGGTGTGGGGACGGACCAGATCACCGGCGGCTCCCTGGCCGAGATCCGGGCCGCGTACGAGGAGCAGCTCGCGCTCGTCGAGGAGTCGGGCGCCCAGGCCATCCTGATGGCCTCCCGGGCGCTCGCGGCGGCCGCCTCCGGCCCCGAGGACTACCTCGACGTCTACGGCCACCTGCTGCGCCAGTCCGCCGAGCCGGTGGTCCTGCACTGGCTGGGCCCGATGTTCGACCCGGCGCTGGCGGGCTACTGGGGCTCGGCCGACCTCGACACGGCCACCGACACCTTCCTGGAGGTCATCGCCGCCCACCCCGACAAGGTCGACGGCATCAAGGTCTCCCTGCTGGACGCGCAGCGCGAGGTCGACCTGCGCCGCCGCCTCCCGCAGGGCGTCCGCTGCTACACCGGCGACGACTTCAACTACCCCGAGCTGATCGCGGGCGACGAGCAGGGCTTCAGCCACGCCCTGCTCGGCATCTTCGACCCGCTGGGGCCGCTGGCGGCGGAGGCGGTCCGGGTCCTGGACACCGGTGACACGGCGGGCTTCCGCGGCCTCCTGGACCCCACCGTGGAGCTCTCCCGGCACCTCTTCCAGACCCCCACCCGCTTCTACAAGACGGGCGTGGTCTTCCTGGCCTGGCTGGCCGGCCACCAGTCCCACTTCACGATGGTCGGCGGCCTGCAGTCGGCGCGCTCCCTGCCGCACTTCGCGCGCGCCTACGAACTCGCCGACGGCCTGGGCCTGTTCCCCGACCCGAAGCTGGCCGAGGACCGTATGAAGACCCTCCTCGCCCTGTACGGAGTGAACCAGTGACCGGCGACCTGTCCCGTTTCTCCATCAACCAGATGACCGTCAAACAGCTGTCGCTGCCCGAACTGGCCGACGCCTGCCTGGAACTGGGCGTGCCGGGCGTCGGCCTGTGGCGCGAGCCGGTGCAGTCCTACGGCGTCGACGCGACCGCCAAGCTGGTCCGCGAGGCGGGCCTGACCGTCACCACCCTGTGCCGCGGCGGCTTCTTCACGGCCATCGACCCGGACGAGCGCGCCGCCGCGCTCGCCGACAACCGGCGGGCGGTCGAGGAGGCCGCGACCCTCGGCACGGACACCCTGGTCCTGGTCTCCGGCGGCCTGCCGGCCGGCTCCAAGGACCTGCACGGCGCCCGGGAGCGGATCGCCGACGCCCTCGCCGAACTCGGCCCCTACGCCGAACAGCACGGCGTCCGCCTGGCCATCGAGCCCCTGCACCCGATGTTCGCCTCCGACCGCTGCGTGGTCTCCACCCTCGCCCAGGCGCTGGACCTCGCGGAACGCTTCCCGGCCCACCAGGTCGGCGTCACGGTCGACACGTATCACATCTGGTGGGACGACCGGGCGCCCGAGCAGATCGCCCGGGCCGGTGCGGGCGGCCGTATCCACACCTTCCAACTCGCCGACTGGACCACCCCGTTGCCGGAGGGCGTCCTCAACGGCCGCGGCCAGATCGGCGACGGCGCGATCGACATGCGCGAGTGGAAGGGGTACGTGGAGGCGGCCGGCTACACCGGTCCCATCGAGGTCGAGCTGTTCAACGACGGGCTGTGGGCGAGGGACGGCCGCGAGGTGCTGGCGGAGACGGCGAACCGGTTCGTGGCGTACACGGCGTAGTCCGGCCCGGCGGCCGAAGAAGCGAACCTGCTCTCCGGCCGCCGGTCGTACCTCGGTCCCTCTCTGCCCTGCCCTGGGCCACGCACCCGTCCGGCCAGGCCACTCCTCACTCCTGGTCAGGCCGAGGCCTTCCGGCTGACATGGACGACGAGCTCACCCACGAGCGTCAGGACCACCAACGCCAGGCAGCACAGGACGCCGAGCAGGCCGGCCGCGATGACATAGACCGAGCGCAGGTCCGTGCACTCGAAGGCCGGTGAACAGCCGAGGGTCCGCGGGTCCGTCCGTGGCCCCATCGCGTTCCAGCCGATGACGAGGCAGAGCACGGAGACCACGGCCGCGCTGGACAACCCGACCCACCGGATGCGCCGGGTTGCCCACCAGGACGCGATCCATCCCACGAGGATCACCGCCGGCAGGATGAACACATAGTCGGGGACTACGCCCATGTGGAATCGCTCCGCGACATCGTGGTGCGGCCGGTCAGCCGCTGGGAAACGTGGTTGCCCATGTCAATCAAGTTTACCGTCGGGTGCTTGACGGTCGGCAGGTCGCCCGTCGGCCTGCGGGTCTTCACCTCCAGTTCCAGGTCGAGCCGGTCGCCGGCCTTGAGCTTCACTCTCGTGACCCACCGGGTCTCGAACAGCGACGCGGTCCGGGTGTCCGAGAGGAGCCGCACTCCCGCGTCGTGCCTCTTGTCGTTGAGCCGGGCGCCGACGATTTCGACGTCCGAGACGACCTGGGGGTCCAGCGCGACGGAGAAGGACGCGGCCACCGGGGTCGTGCCCGGTCCGACGCTGCTCAGCGTGATCCGCGTGGGGTAGTAGTACCAACGCTTGCCGTCGGCCCACTCGTAGCGGTTCCACACGCCGCTCACCTCCAGGCCCCACGGTGTGGCGGCTCCGCCGAAGGCGTGCGGACGACTGGGCCGGAGGCTCCGCCGACCGCCCGGCTTCGTGTCCTTGTGGCCCACGGCCGCAGTGGCGTCCGCAGGTCCGGCGACGAGGTCGCGGGGGTACAGCACGGGAGACGCGGTCCCCACGACGACCACCGGGTCGCTGCCCGCCGGGAGCGCCTCGGCCAGAGTGATCGTGCAGGTGGTGACCAGGGTCTTGGGGTCGGTGGCGATGGTGCTCGTCGTGCGCAGCCGCCGGGTGCCGACGGTGGCCACCGCGCTGGGCAGCGGGGCGTAGACCCGGGGGTCGTAGCTGATGGCGACCTGCGTCCCGGCAGGCAGATCCGTACCGGAGTGCTGCACCTGGACCGCGAGTTGTCTGGGGAACGCGGCCGGTTCGGTGCCGACTTTCGCGAGGACGGCGACCGGGCTCGCGGCGACCGGGACCAGTTCCACACCGGCGGCCGCGGTGCCGGCCCACGCCGGGCCCGGACCGGCGAACGTGACGGCGCCGACGCCCAGCGTCAGACCTCCCAGTACCAGCACGCGCCGACGGGTGACGTTCGAGTCGGTCATGTCGAATTCCCCATTCCTCATGAGCAGTACTGGACGACGGCGTCCTTGAAGGCGGTCGCCACACCGGACAGCGCGGCGTCGGACATGAACCCGGGAGTCGGGCAGGTCACGGACTGGGTCGTCTTGAGCCAGAAGGCATCCCGGATACCGGCCATTTGCGGGTCGGCGGTGTTGCTGGTCATGGCGCTGAGGGCGGCGGCCGCCACCGTGTCGGGGGAACTGCCGAAGCGGATCGAGTAGAACGAGGCCCGGCGTGCCGCAGCCGCGTCGGCCGACGCGTAGCCCGCCTTGAAACCCGTCGACAGCGGTTGGCCGGAACCCTGCCTGACGGCAAGCCCCAGGACGTAGGAGTCCATGTCGGCGAGGAGGTCGTCGAGCGAGAAGTACGTGCTGTCGCCCTTTCCGGCGATCTGGTCCGCGGCGTAGAGGTACGCCTGGTCGTCGGAGAGCCCGCTCAGGTAGAACTGCGCCAACACGCTGACGAGGTCGCCGCCCCAACTCCCGAAGTCCGTCAGGTTGGCCGATGTGAGGTCGCCCGGCACTCCACTGGTGATGACCGCGCCGCAGGACGCGCCGAAGTGGTCGATGTCGGCGTCCCACAGCAGGCCCGGGTCGCGGAGCGGGCCCGCGTACGGCTCGTCGGGATAGGTGTTCACGAAGTCGACGAAACCCTGGTCGAGTTCGCCGAAAACCGTGTCGGAACCGGTGAACACGTACTTCGACGTGCGGGCCCGAAGGTACTGCGCGACCAGTTCCTGCGCGGAGCGCGAGGTGTTTCCCTGATCGATCCACTGGCCCGCTCTGGCCTCCACCCAGATCATGTACGTGTAGAAGGCGTCGTTGGGGTCGCGCGGCCGGGTGACGCTGTTGATGCCCGGGTCCATCCCGGAGGCGATGTCGTTGTCGATCTCGACGGCCCCACTGGTGCCGGTGGCCAGGGTGAAGTCCTTGATCTGGTCGAAGGCCCAGTTGTCCGGGAGCGGGTATCCGAGATTTCCGCTGTAACCGGTGGACATGCCGCTGACGAAACTCCGGGTGGTGAGGCCCTCAGCCTCGAGGCGGAGGCAGGTGTTGCGACATCCGTACACACCGATCGCGTACTGGCTGCCCATCGCGCTGATGCCGTTGTTGATTCCCCGGAAGTGCGGAATGATCGCACTCGTGATGTCGTCGTCGGTCGCGTCGAAATCGACCGAGAAATAGATGACCGTGCCGTACGGTATACCGAAGGTGATCGCAGCTTCGGCCGCGTCGTTTCCGGCCTCGGTCCCCAGCGGTCCGCTGAAATCACTGATCGTGTTCCCCTCTTCCTGCCAGATCGGGAAGAGGGAAAGACCGCTGTCGAAGATCAGCGCGATCTCGGAATTCGTGAGGACCTTGTTCGTGCCGCCCGTGAGATAACGGCCCACTATGGAGTAGCCGTTGTCCTTCACCGTCTGGATGGTGGTCGCGTTCAGCGGGTACATGCAGTCGAACGCGGTGCCCTTGCGGTCCGGGTCACCGGTGGACACCAGCAGCGACATCCAGGTTGCGTAGTCGCCGGCGCCGGAAGCCGAGAGCGAGCTGAACCGCTGGAAGGCCTTCACCGTGGCCTCCAGATCGGAGCCGAACGTCCCGCCGCCGTCGCCCCAGTGGGCGTCGTAGCCGTTGAACGCGACGGCGCACTGGAACAGCCGCACCCAGCCGGCCGAGCCCGAGTCCTGCGAGCCGTCGGCGACGTACGCCGTCGTCTTGAGCGCCCCTTCGGTGGTCGGACCGATGGAGCCCGTCACCTGGCTGTCCGTCAGGCCCATCTGGTACTGGATACCCAGGACCAGGGCCTGCTGGACGTTGCGGGAGAAGTGCCCGTCGCACGGGCCGATGAAGAACTGGCCCTTTCCGTAGTACGCGTCGTTGAGCCATCGCTGACAGGTCTGGATCATGCTGGAGCCGCCGGCCGTGAGCACGTACGCGTCCATGGTCAGCAGCGCCTTGAAGGCCTTCGGCTCCACGTTGTAGAGCTGTGAGCCGGGAACTTCCGGGCCGGGCAGGCCCATGTCGGCCACCAGCGCGGTCAGGCCGGCGCCGGTGGACACGTTGAAGCCGCCGTCGATGTCGCCGCCGCTGTAGCCCTTGCAGTAGAGGGCGGCCTCCGCGATCGTCCGCATGTTGATGTTGCCGGAGTCCCGCCCAACCGGACCGTACGCGTTCAGGTCCGCCCATGTCGTCGGCCCGAAGTTGTCGGACAGCGTGGTGATGCCGAGTTCGTGCTGGAGTGCCCGGGTGAGGCAGTAGATCGTCTCCCAGCCGGTCATTCCGTTCTCGGTGCACGGGTTGTATCCCGATACGCCCGCATACGTTGCGTTGACCCATTGCTGCGCCTTGAGAACCATCTGATCCACAGAGCGGCCCTTCTGGTTGTCGGCACCCTGGTAATTGCGTTCGCGGTCGAAGAGAGCGTCCTCACGGCCCATTCCGACTGCCCGGACCAGGGAAGATCGATAGTCAGTCTTTAATCGTTCTTTGTTGCGCTCGATATGGCGTCCGTGTCCCCTGGATCGGTCACCGCTCTCTGAATCCACTTGCGTGGGGACGGTCGCCGGGGAAGTCGGCGAATTACATCCCGAGCGGCTCGAACGAAGATCACCATACGGCGTGACGGGGCCTTTTGTGGCGAGCGGAGGCATGAATATTCGGCGGGCCGAATCTCATATTCCGCATTCAGGCGACTTCATCCGTCCTGCGGTATCCGAGGGCGGTGACGAGTTGCTCGTGCCACTCCATCGCGGAAGCCGACTTCGGAGGTCAGCTGCTGAAACGCCCGTCTCGTACGGCCCCTACGAACGCGGCCCAGCCGCCCGCCGAGAAGACCAACGCCGGGCCGGCGGCTCCGGCCTTGCTGTCGCGGACGGTGCGGTGGCGTGGCCAGGGGTGATCTCCAGGCGGTCGTTCTCAACACCGCCGCTGCAACTGGACTTGTGCCATCCGAAGACGGTTTCCACCAGCTCCGGGCTCTTCATCAAGTTGCCTGCGAGAAAGCCTCCTGAGTTTCGAGAGCGGGGGCGTGCGGTTGCCGGGTTGACCCTCGACCTTGTGCAGGGCCCAGAGTGCCGGTGTGGAGAACGACATGCGCAGCATCGGGGAGACGGCCCGCGATAGCGGGCTGGGGGTGAGTGCCCTGCGGTTCTACGACCGGGCCGGTGTGCTGGTGCCTGCCTGGGTGGATCCGGTGAGCGGATACCGCTGGTACGACCCTGGGCAGGTGGAGGAGGCCCGGGTGCTGGCCCGCCTGCGCCGGGCAGGGATGCCGCTGGCGGACATCCGGCTGGTGCTGGCAGGCTGGTCCGGCCCGGACACCGATCTGGTCCGGAAGCTACTCAAGGCACACCTGCGCCGTCTCGAACAGGGGCTGTCCGAGGCCCGCGCCGAGTTCTCCGCACTCCGTGCGCTACTCGATCACCGGGAGAATGCCATGACCTCGTTCCGCAGCGCCCCCGTCCGCCTGTCCGTTGCCGCACCGGAGCTGGCAGCCGCGCTGGACGCGGTCCGTTTCGCGGCGAGCACCGACCCCGAGCTGCCGATGCTCGGCGGGATTCTGTTCGACATCGAGGGCGAGAGTCTTCGTGCCGTGGCCACCGACCGGTACCGGATGGCGTGCGCGCGGGCCGGTGCCGCCGGGCACGACGGGGGTCGGGTGCAGGTCATCGTGCCTACTCCGCTTGCCGACGCGATGCGTGCGCTGTTGGACGGTGAGGGACCTGTGCGGCTCTCTCTCGACGGTGACCGTGTGACCCTGGAGGCCGGGGACCGGCAGGCGGCCGGCCGGTGCCTCGACCACGACTTCCCCGACTACCGTCGTCTCCTGCCCCGGGCCGGCGGACGCCGCACCGTCGTCGAGGTGGCGGCCTTCCGGCATGCTCTGGAGACGGGTCCGGTCCGCTCCGGGGAGGCCGGGGAGCCCGACCTCAGCGTGCTCGGGGTGGAGGACGGCGGGGCGGTGACCCTCTGCGCCGATGTCGACGAAGACCCGAACCGTGTCGCCGTCAACCGTGAGTTCCTGCTGGCCGCGCTGGCCGCCGGGGCCCGTGACCGGCTGATTCTGGAGTTCGGCACGTCCACGGCGCCGATCGCGATCCGCCGGCCCGAGGACGAGGGCGCCTTCTCGCTCCTCATGCCGGTCCGGCTGGAGAACTGACGGTACGTTCACGCTGTGGGGCAGTCAGAACCTGTGTGAGGAGTTCTTCACACAGGTTTTCTTTATATCCGCTGCTCAGCGATTTCGATGTTTCACATTTGCTGTGGCTCACCTGTCAGTTCAGGTTTTTCCCGATCGCCTGGAACCGGGCCCGGCCAGGCCGTGTCTATAGGATTCGAGTCGGCCGCAAGGGGCGAGCAAATGGCCCAACATTGCGGTTAGAAAAGGTAATTAAAAACCAAGGAGTTCTCTGTGAACATGCGTATCGCCGCCGTTGTCGTGGCCTCCGCCGCGCTCGTCGCCGCCGGTGCCACCGCCGCCGTCGCCGCCCCGGCCCCGGCCTCCTCGATCACCCTCAAGGCGAGCAAGAGCACCGTCAAGCCGGGCGATGTCGTCACCTTCACCGGCAAGGTCGACAACCTCAAGGAGGGCAGCAAGGTGACCCTCCAGGTCAAGGACGGCTCGAAGTGGGTCTCGCTGCCCGCGACGGCGAAGGTCTCCAAGGCGGCCTACAAGCTCACCGACAAGTTCGACAAGAAGGGTGTCGAGGTCCTGCGGGTCAAGGACGGCAGCACCGTCTCCAAGAACGTGTCCGTCACGGTCCGCTGAACACGTCCGCGGCGCGCCACGGCTGAATACGTCGGTTTCCCCTGACCGACTGCCCTGAGATCCTGCCCCACCCCGTCCGATCCGGGGTGGGGCAGGTGTCGTCAGGGCGCATGCGCGCAGCCGAATCCTATGGATCCTATGGGTCACCTGTCTTTGCCGCTGCCTTAGATTGTCCTTAATTGGCGCGCTCACGGCAGCCGGGCCCGGCTCGGACCGGCGTGATGCGGACCGGCCCGGCCCGGCTCGAAAAAATCTTGTACCGGCGTACAACCCTCCCCCCACCTCGGCGGTCTCACTTGGCGTCAGGGCTTTCGGAGGGGGATCCGGGGGGATCACGGGGGTTCTGATACGGAGGGGGAAAAGCCGAGGGGGTTCGATCGACGGATCGGGCCCCCTCGAAGCATGCCTCGCCCAGCGTGGTGCGGCCGGACCCGGCGGCGGTCGCCGCACGAAGGTCAGTGGCCGCCGGGTCCGGTTCGCAGCAGGGCGGCTCCGAGTGGGGTCAGGGTGTGCAGCACGGTGTTGGCGTGGCGGTGGCTGGTGATCAGGCCCGCGTCCCGCAGTACGGCCGTGTGATGGCTTGCCGTCGTAGGGGTCACCCCGGCCCGACGGGCGGCCTCGGTGGTGGTGGAGCCGGTCGCGCTGGCCCTCAGGATGGCGGCGCGGGTGGGGCCGAGCAGCGCGTTCAGCGGTGGGGAGTCGGTCTGCGGGGTCATCGCCGGCAGGTGGTGGAGGGGGTAGAGCAGCACGGGCGGGAGGCCGGGGTCGGCCAGGGCGATGGGGGCGTGCCAGCAGAAGTGGGAGGGGATCAGGAGCAGCCCCTGCCCGTCGAGGTGGACGTCGCGGTGGGCCGGATACGGATCGATCTCCAGGACCGGTGGCCGCCAGCGGATCGTGGGGCCGAGTCCGGTGAGCAGGCCCTCGGTCCCGGCGTGGAACAGGGTGTGGGCGTGCCGGGCCCGCTCGGCGTGCAGCCGTTCCTGGATGACCTCCTCGTGCGGCGCGATCACGGCACGGTGGTAGGCGCGCAGGGCGCCCACGAGTTGTTCGCGCATGTCCCGCTCGGTGAGCCGTCCTGCCCAGGCCGGGGCACCGACGCCCCGGGTGAGTACGTCGACTTCGCTCGCGACCCGCTCGTACGGCGTCGTCAGAACGGCCTCCAGCCCGGCGTCCAGCCCGTGGGCGCCCTCCGGCGGCGTCAGGAAGTCGGGGAAGTAGCTGGCGCGCGGGAAGAGCGGCAGCAGGAAGGTCCGCACCGTCCGTTCGAGCCCGTCCTGGCGCAACGCGGCACGCGCGGTACGGAACCAGGGCGCGTAGGCCCAGCGGCCGTCGCGGGTCTGGAGCCGGTGCAGACTGACCGCGATCTCCCACAGCGCGTGCGGCTCGGTCGCCGCTCTGACCTTGGTGAGGTCCTCGGACGTGAAATGAAAGCGGAGCATCCGTATCCCCGTGAGCCCCCGTTGCCGACCTGCGACATGTCAGTGCGCTCGCATGAGGATGACAGTGACATGCCCGGTCGGAAACATGGATTTTCGCCAGCCATAGGCACGTTGGCGCTGTCCACGAGAAAGGGCACGGAACGTCCTCGTACGAGCAGGAGCACGACCGGAAGTCCAGCCGCACACCGCATCGGGGCCGCAGGGCCCTCGTCGCCGCGGCGCTCACCTTCGCCACGGCCGCGCTGGGCCTGATCGCACCGAGTGCCGCGAGTGCCTCGACGCAAGCGGCGTGGGACTGTCCGAGCGGCGATCTGTGCGTCTGGACCGGTATCGGCGGCACGGGCAGCCGGTGCACGTGGTCGAACGCCGACGCGGACTGGTACTACGCTCCCACCGTGTGTTCGTGGGCCGACGACCAAGTCGTCGGGTCTGCCAAGAACAGCGGCACGTCATCCTCGTACAACTGGGTCATTCTCTACATGCGTGCGAACTACACCGGTGTCTGCTACGCCATCGCGCAGCACGGCGGTACCTTGCCGAACCTCAACCACTGGTTCCGCTCGCACCGCTGGTCTGCTTCGGGTTCCTGCTGATCGGCGGATGACGGATTGACGGGCACCGGAACGCCGGGACCCGCCAATCCGTGCTGCTCCCCACGGGGGCGGACTCCTAGAAGAACACCCCGCACCGCAGCAGCACGTTCGCGTACGGCCGGGCCTCGCCCGTGCGTACGACCAGCCGCGCGTCCGCCGACAGGTCCTTCAGCCGCTCGTGCGGGACCAGGGCCAGGCCGGGAAAGTGCCCGTCCAGCAGCTCGGCGGCGGCCGGGTTGGCCTCGCGTACCTCCGTCGCCGCCGTCGCGCCCTCCACGACCAGCTCCGCCAGCAGCCCGTCCAGCACCTCCGCGAAGGACGGCACCCCGGCCCGGAAGGCCAGGTCCACGACCCGCGGCCCCTGCGGGATCGGCATCCCGGCATCGCACACCAGCACCCCGTGCCCGTGCCCCAACTCGGCGAGCGCGCCGGAGAGATGACGGTTGAGGATCCCCGCCCGCCTCACAGCATCCCGCCTTGCCCACCAGACCCGGGTGCGCTGCCCGACCCCCGGCCGGGGGTCCGGCCCGCGGCGGAGCCGCTGTCGGACACCACGTCCCCCGGGACAGCACAGCACAGTGCGTCGACCTCCGCCGCCGTCGGGTACGACCCCTGGGCACCCCGCCTCGTCACCGCCGCCGCCCCGACCCGGGCCGCGTACGCCGCCGCCTCGGCGAGGGCGGCGCCCCCGCCGAGCCGTACCGCGAGGGCCGCCGTGAACGCGTCCCCGGCGCCCGTGGTGTCCACCGCGTCCACCTTCACGGACGGCACCGACGCAACCCCGTGGCCGTCGGCCACCAGCGCACCCTCCGCACCCAGGGTCACGACCACCGACTTCGGGCCCTTGGCCAGCAGGAGCCGCGCCCAGTCGGCCGGTTCCTCGCTCACACACGCCTCGCCGAGGATCACCCGCGCCTCGTGCTCGTTCACGATCAGCGGATCGCAGGCCGCCAGGACCTCACCGGGGAGAGGCCGCGGCGGGGAGGGGTTGAGCACGAAACGGCTGCCGGGGGCCAGGTTCCGTACCACCTCCACGACCGTCTCCAGCGGGATCTCCAACTGCGTGGAGACCACCCGGGAGGCGTGGAAGAGGCAGGCCGCGGCCCGCACGTCCGCCGGTGCGAGACGGCCGTTCGCGCCCGGCGAGACCACGATGCTGTTGTCGCCGGAGGGGTCCACGGTGATGAGGGCGACCCCCGTCGGCGCCCCGCCCACCAGCACGCCCACCGTGTCCACACCGGCCGCCCGCTGCGAGTCGAGCAGCAGCCTGCCGTGCGCGTCGTCGCCGACCCGGGCCAGCAGGGCGGTACGGGCACCGAGCCGGGCGGCCGCGACCGCCTGGTTGGCGCCCTTGCCGCCGGGATGCGTGGCGAGGTCGCCGCCGAGCACGGTCTCACCCGCGCCCGGCCGCCGCTCGACGCCGATCACCAGGTCGGCGTTGGCGGAGCCCACGACCAGGAGGTCGTAGTCGTACATCACATGACTCCCTAGAGAAACGGGTCGAGGCGGCCGGGGCTCAATTCAACCGCCCGGCCGCCTCCTTGGTGGCTCAGCCCGTGAAGCCGGCCACGTTGTCCTTCGTGACCACCTTCACCGGCACCTTGATCGCCGACGGGATCTTCTGGTCCTTGACGGCCTTGAGGGCGTTGTCCACGGCGATCTTCCCGAGCTGGCTGGGCTGCTGGGCCACCGACGCGTACAGCGTGCCGTTCCTGACCGCGGTCAGGCCGTCCGGGGTGCCGTCGAAGCCGACCACCGAGACCGACGAACCGGCCTTGGAACCCAGCGCCTTGATCGCGCCGAGGGCCATCTCGTCGTTGGCGGCGATGACGCCCTGGACGTCCGGGTGCGCCTGGAGCAGGTTCGACATCACGTCGAGGCCCTTGGTGCGGTCGAAGTCGGCGGGCTGCTGGGCCACCACCTGGATGCCGGGGTAGGCCTTGAGGCCGTTGGCGAAGCCCTGCGCACGCTCGCGGGCGGCGGAGGTACCGGCCTGGCCCTGCAGGATCACGATCCTGCCCTGGCCGCCCAGCTTCTCGGCGATCGTCTTGGCGGCCAGCTCGCCGCCGGCGACGTTGTCGGAGGCGACCAGGGTCGCCGTCGTGGCGTTGTTGACGCCGCGGTCGACGGCGATCACCGGGATGCCGGCCTTGCCGGCGGTCTTCACGGAGTTGCTCGCCGCGTCCGAGTCGACCGGGTTGACGATGATCGCGCCGAGGCCGGAACTCGTGAAGTTCTGCAGCTGGTTGGCCTGCTGCGAGGCGTCGTTCTGGGCGTCCGTGACGGTCAGGTCCACGCCCAGCTTCTTCGCCTCGGCCTGGGCGCCGGAGCGGATCTGCACGAAGAAGGGGTTGTTGAGGGTGGACAGGGACAGGCCGATCTTCGGGTTGGCCGAGGAGGATCCCGTGTGCAGGAGGGAGGTCGCGGCGACGAGCGCCACGGTGACGACGGCCGCGAGCGCGTACGTCCCGGCCTGCCTGCCCTTGCCGCCGCCCGCGCCGGTGACCACCGGGGCGGCCCCGGCCTTGCGGCGCACGGTGTCCAGGAGCACGGCGAGCGCGATGACGACACCGATGACGACCTGCTGCCAGAACGCGGACACGTTGAGCAGGTTGAGGCCGTTGCGCAGCACCGCGAGGATCAGCGCGCCGATCAGCGTGCCGGACGCCTTGCCGGTGCCGCCGGCCAGCGAGGCGCCGCCGATCACGACGGCCGCGATGGCGTCCAGTTCGTAGCCGTTGGCGGCCTGCGGCTGCGCCGAGGAGAGCCGGGCGGCCAGCACAATGCCCCCGACCGCCGCGAACAGCCCGGACAGCGCGTAGATGGCGAGCTTCTGCTTCTGCACCCGCAGCCCGGAGAGCCGGGCGGCCTCCTCGTTGCCGCCGATCGCGTACATCGAGCGCCCGATGTAGGTCCGGCCGAGGACGAAGGCCGCGATCAGGCCCATCAGGACCATGACCAGCACCGGCACCGGCAGCCAGCCGCCGAGGGTGTCACCGAGGTGCGAGACCGAGTCGGGGAAGGCGATGGGGGAGCCGCCGGAGATGACCAGCGCCAGACCGCGCCCCACCGACAGCATCGCCAGCGTCGCGATGAACGGCGGCAGCTTGCCGTACGCGATGAGGAAGCCGTTGACGAGACCGGCCGCGATGCCCGTGGCGACGGCCAGCACGACGGCGAGGAACACCGGCACCCCGTGCGAAGTGGCGCTCCACGCCAGCACGGTGGCCGACAGGGCCGCCACCGAGCCGACCGACAGGTCGATGCCCGCCGCGACGATCACGAAGGTCGCGCCGAAGGCGAGGATGGCCGTCACGGCCGCCTGGACGCCGACGTTGAGCAGGTTGTCGGTGGTGAGGAAGTCCCCCGACAGCGCCGACATGGCGATGACCAGGACGATCAGCGCGGTGAGCGCGCCGTTGTCGAGGAGCAGCCGGCGCACGCCCGCGGCGCCCGTGCTGCTGTTCTTGAGCGTGTCAGTGGCCACGTCCGGCCTCCTTGTCGGTTGTGGTGGGGGTGGCGGGGGCGGGGGCGGCGGGGGTACCGGGGGTGCTGACGGCGAGTGCCATCACGGAGTCCTGGGTGGCCTCGTCCGCGGCCAGTTCGCCGGCGATCCGGCCCTGGGCCATCACCAGCACCCGGTCGCTCATCCCGAGGACCTCGGGCAGATCGCTGGAGATCATCAGCACCGCGGCTCCGGCGGCCGTCAGCTCATTGATCAGCTGGTAGATCTCGACCTTGGCGCCGACGTCGATGCCACGCGTCGGCTCGTCGAGGATCAGCACCTTGGTGTCGGCGAGCAGCCACTTGCCGATGACGACCTTCTGCTGGTTGCCGCCGGAGAGCGTGCGCACGTGCTGACCGAGCCCGGCCATCCGTACGCCCAGCTGCCCGGCGATCCGCCCGGCGGCGGCATGCTGCCCCTTGAGGTCGACGATCCCGGCCCGGGTCGCCTTCCGCAGCGTCACCAGGCCGAGGTTCTCCTCCACGGAGGCGTCGAGCACCAGCCCCTGCCCCTTGCGGTCCTCCGGGACCAGCCCGATCCCGGCGGCCATGGCGGCGTTGACGTCGGACCGCCGGAGCGCCGTACCGGAGACCTTCACGGCCCCCTTGTCGTACGGATCGGCCCCGAAGACGGCCCGTACGACCTCCGTACGACCCGCACCCACAAGGCCCGCGATCCCGACGACCTCCCCGGCACGCACCTCGAAGCTCACGTCGTGGAAGACCCCGTCCCGGGTCAGTCCGTGGACGGAGAGCAGCGCACCGCCGGTCTCTCCCCGCTCCCTCGGGTACTGCTGCTCGATGGAGCGCCCGACCATAAGACGGACGAGCTCGTCCTCGGGCGTGCCGGCGGGCACCTGGCCCACGCTCTTCCCGTCCCGGATGACCGTCACCCGGTCCCCGAGAGCGGCGATCTCCTCCAGGTGGTGCGTGATGAAGACGATCCCCACCCCGTCGGCCCGCAACTGCCGCACGATGGCGAAGAGCTTCTCCACCTCCTCCGAGGTGAGGACGGCGGTCGGCTCGTCCATGATGAGCACGCGCGCGTCCAGGCTGAGCGCCTTGGCGATCTCCACCATCTGGAGGCGGGCGATGCCGAGTTCACGGACCCGTGCGCGTGGCGACACGTGCACGCCGACCCGCTCCAGCAGGACCTCGGCGTCGGCCTCCGTCTTCTTCCGGTCGATCATCCCGAAACGGCGCGGCTGCCGCCCCAGGAAGATGTTCTCGGCGACCGTGAGATCGGGTACGAGGTTGAACTCCTGGTAGATGGTGGCGATCCCGAGCCGCTCGGAGTCCTGCGCACCATGGATGCGCACCTCCTCGCCGCCGGCCAGGATCCGCCCCGCGTCGGGGGTGTAGGCGCCGGAGAGCATCTTGATGAGGGTGCTCTTGCCCGCGCCGTTCTCACCGAGGAGTACGTGCACCTCGCCCCGGCGCAGATCGAAGTCGACGCCGTCGAGCGCGACCACGCCGGGGAAGGACTTGCGTATGCCCTCGATGCGCAGCAACTCGTCCGGGTTGCTCACGACGTGCTCCTTTGCACAGGGGAGAGGGGGTGTGGGGGGTCGGGGTGCTCGCCGCACGAGCGGCGGACGACGAGCCGGGCGGGGAGGGTGACGGACTGCGGAGGCCGGCCCTCGATGCGGTCGATCAGCGCGCGTACGGCGGCGCGGCCGAGCTCGCCGGTGGGCTGGGCGATGGCGGTGATGGGCGGGTCGGTGTGCACGAACCAGGGGATGTCGTCGAAGGCTGCGAGTGCTATGTCACATGGCACTCGGAGCCCCCGCGCCCGCACCGCGTCCAGCGCGCCCAGCGCCATCAGGTTGTCCGTGGCGAACACGACCTCGGGCGGCTCGGGCAGGTCGAGGAACCCCTCGGTGACCCGCCGCCCGCTCTCGGCCTGGAAGTCGCCCTGGCCGATGTAGGCGTCGGGGAGGGGGACGCCGTACTCGGCGAGGGCCTCGCGGAAGGCCTGGACACGCTCGCTGCCGGTGGTGGTGGCCGCCGGCCCGGCGATGATCGCGACCCGACGGTGCCCGAGCCCGCACAGATGGGCGACGAGATCACGGATCGCGGCCCGCCCGTCCGCCCGCACCACCGGCACGTCGACGCCCGGGATCCACCGGTCGACGAACACCATGGGCGTCCCGGCCCGCGCCGCCTCCAGCATCAGCGGCGAGCCGCCGTCGGTGGGGGAGACGAGCAGCCCGTCGATCCGCCGGTCGAGCAGCGTCCGTACGTGGTGGTCCTGCAGCTCCGGCCGCTCGTCGGCGTTGCCGATGATGACGCTGTAGCCGAGGGCGCGGGCCGCCTCCTCCACCGAGCGGGCCAGCTCGGTGAAGTAGGGGTTCATCACGTCGCTGATGACCAGGCCGAGGGTGCGGGTCTGGTCGGTGCGCAGGGAGCGGGCGACGGCGTTCGGGCGGTAGCCCAGCGTCGCGACCGCGGCCCGTACGCGGGTACGGGCGTCGTCGCTGACCGACGGATGGTCGTTCAGGACCCGGGACACCGTGGCGACGGAGACGCCTGCCTCGGCGGCGACGTCCTTGATGCTCGCCATCGCCGCTCCACCTCCTCGTGGAATCGATTACACGACTGCGTGTACCGAGGATTGGAATCGATTACACGAGTGCCGGGCAAGGGCCCGGAGGCGGCCGAAATCCAATCGTGACCGAGGGGGGGCCGGAAGGGGCCGACTCACGCACGGCCCGACCTGTGGAATTCCGGCATGACACGAACGGAGATACGAGACGGCACGCTGCTGCTGTTCGTCGCCGTACTGGAAGCGGCCGTGATCACGGGCGGCGGCCTCTCCACCGCCTGGGCCCTCACGGTCGCCGTCGTCCACCTGGTGTTCCTGCCGGCCTACGTCCGGGGCCTGGTGCGCCGCAGGCGGGCCGTCGGCTGACGCCCCGCCCTCACCACCGCACCGCCGTGAAGTCCACCGGCCGGGGCCGCAGTGCGCGGGTACGGGCGGCCAGTCGCCGGATCCGGGCGGCCATGTCGTCCGGGGACAGGCGGCGGCGGTCGCCGTGGCCCGGCAGCAGCCACTCGAAGCGCAGCCGGCCGGCGGCCCGGGTCAGCGAGGCGGCCAGTTCGTGGACGGAGTACCAGGTGATGCTCTCGACCACCTCGATGTCCGCCGTCGTACGCGACCAGTAGAAGCTGTCGCCGCTGAAGCAGTACCGCTCGTCGGCCAGGTAGAGCACGCTGCCCCGGGTGTGTCCGGGGAAGGGGAGGGCGACCACCCCCTCGGCGATCTCGGCCGGCCCGGTACCGCGCAGCACCCGGTCGGCGTCCGGGGCGGCGTCGAGATCGCCCTCGTGGATCCAGAGCCGGGCGCCGATGGGGGTCCCCCCGCTCAGGCGAAGTCGAGAGTGGGGGGGCGGCGTACCGGCGGCCGTGCGCGGCGTGGTCGCGGTGGGTGAGCAGTACGTCGGTGACGGGCCCCGGCGCCTCGTGGCGGGCGGCGAGCGCCGGGCTCCACCGCGGGGTGTCCACCATCATCGACGTGCCGTCGGGGCGGCGCAGGAGGTAGGAGTTGGCGCCCGCGGTGTGCGGGGAGTTGTGCCCGCACAGCTGCACGGTGCCGGTGTCGTCGAGGGCCATCGGGAACGGATCCCGTGCCGGGTCCAGCCGCCCGCCCGGGGGCCGGACGGACCGGGTGGGGCAGGCGTGCGCCGCCGCGTGCAACCGCTCCGCCTCCACTGCGTCGCGCGGCTGGCGCAGTACGGCCGAGTGTCCCGCCACCTCCCCGATGAGCCCCGGGGCGAGCTGCCGCGCGACATCGCAGTTCGTGCAGCGCCCGTCCACCCGCCAGCCGTGCTCGGCGTCTCCGCTTCCCATGACCATGCCCCCGTCCCCTTCCGTACCGCCGGTCGCTTCAGGGGTATCGCGGGCCGCGCGGAAAGCGGAAGGGGGTCAGGACCTGGTGGTTACGGCGAGGCGCTGCTCTGCCGTCGGCGGCTCACATCTCCTTGGGCTTGAACACCGCGAAGGTCGCGCCCTGCGGGTCGGCGACCACGGACATGCGGCCGGCCATCATCTCGAACGGCGGTGCGAAGACCGTGCCGTTGCGCTTGACCAGGGCGTCCACCGTGGAGTCGACGTCGTCGACCGCGAAGTAGGTGAGCCAGTGCGGCGGGACGCCGGGGCGGTCGTCGCCGAGCCGGGCGGCACCGCCGACGCCGCGGTTGCCGACGTTCAGCGACCAGTAGGTCCCGTCGGCGCCCTCCATCGGCTGGATCTCGATCCCGAAGCACTCGCCGTAGAAGCCGGTGGCGGCGGGTACGTCGGTGGTGTTCAGCTCGTTCCAGATCAGTGCGCCCGGCTCGTTGACGATCCCGGCGCCGTGGAACTCGCCCGGCTGCCACACCCCGAACACCGCGCCCTGCGGGTCGGCGGCGATCAGCATCCGGCCGATGTCGCCGACGTCCATCACCGGGGCGATCAGCGTGCCGCCGGCCGAGACGATGGTGTCCTGGGTGGCCTGCGCGTCGGTGCTGGCCAGGTAGGTGGTCCACACCGTCGGCGGCTCCGGCTGCCCCTCGGGCGCCATGGCCGAGCCGATGCCGGCCACCGGCTTGCCCTGCAGCGTACAGACCGCGTACCCGCCGAAGTCGGCCCCGCCGACCTCGCCCTGCCAGCCGAACAGGTCACGGTAGAAGTCCAGCGCCGCCTGCTGGTCCTGCGCCATAAGATCGACCCAGCACGGGGTGCCGGTCGGGTACGGAGTGGTGATCTCGGGCATGTGCATTTCTCCCTGCGCGCGAAGAAGTTCCCCGCCGCCCACCCTCACGGCCCCCGGCCGTTCCCGCCACCGGAACGGCCGGAGTTTTACGCTCGGCTCACCCAGGAGTGGCCGCGAGCCCCAGCCGCCCCCGGGTCACCGCCAGGACGACGGCCGCCGCCAGTACCGAGGCGAGCAGGAGGGCGCGGGTGGTGTCCTCGACCGTGCCGTGCGGGAACAGGTCCGTCCAGGCCACGGAGAAGTAGTTGTTGACGCTGGTGTGCAGCAGCATGACCAGTGGCATGCTCTCGCCGGAGCGGTTGAAGACCCAGGTCATCACGTAACTGAAGGCGAGCGTGGTGACCATGAACTCCAGCGGCCGCACCGGGCTCACGCCGGGCCCGCCGCCCCACTCGGTGAGGAACAGCGGCAGGTGCCAGGCACCCCACAGCAGCCCGACGACGAGGGCGGCGACCGGCGGACCGTACCGCCGCTGCATCCGCGGCATCGCGAACTCGCGCCAGCCCGGCTCCTCCGCGAGCCCGGTGGTCACCATCTGGACGACCAGGCCCGGGAGGTACGCGGCGAGTACGGCCGCCGGGGGCAGCGCGGGGGCCCGGCCGGTCAGTGCGGCCGAGGCGAGGGTCAGCGCGGCGGGCACGGAGACGGCGACCACGAGGAACCACCGCCACCGCACCCCGAGCCTGGTCATCCGCCCCCGCCACTCCCGCAGCCCGGCGCGCCCCTCCGTCATCCCGGTGACGAACAGCGCCGACCCGATGGGACCGAGGTAGGCGCCGGGCAGCACCCCGAGCAGCTGACTCCCGGCCGCGCCGCCGGGGAAGGCCCAGTGCCACACCCCCAGCCCGTTCCCGGACAGGATGTACGGCGTCCAGGCCAGCCAGCTCATGCTCAAGGCCAGGGCGAAGAACCAGGTCAGCGGACGGCGGCGGACCCGGGTCCGCAGGGGTGTGCCGGCCTGCGGCTGCGGGGGGCTGGTGGTGACGGTCACCGGGGGTCCCTTCGGGGCGTTCGGGAGGTGTGCCTGCGATGCCTCAAGCACACCAACACCGAGCCCCGCGATCACTGCCACGTGCGCCCCGATTCCCGGTACAGCAGGCTGTACCGGGGAGTCATCGCCGGTGGCCTGGTGCTCGGACGGAGAACCAGGGGAGTCCCCGCAGCACAACCGCCAGTCATTCACGGGCTTTTGGGCCGGGTGGACCGAGTACGGCTGGGGCAAGTACCTGATGAACTGCGGCATGGGCGGACCGCCGTGCGACAGACATCCCTGCAACTCCGTCGCCACCACCACAAGGAGCGGGCGCACCTGATGAGCGTACGGCGGTCGCTGCTGGCCCTGACCCTGCTCGCGGCCCTGGTGACGGGCTGCTCCGCGGTCCATCACCAGGATTCCGCCGACGGGCCATTGAACGGGCCCGACTATGCCGATGCCGGAACGGGCGAGGAGTGCATCCCGGAAAAGGAGGGTGGCAGCGTCACCTTTGGTATGGACGAGTTGCACAACTACGGCGGCAAGACTGTCGTCGTCGACAAGGTCACGCTGCGCGAGGCTAGCGGTCTGCGGCTGGTCGAGGCGGTCATCGTGTCCACTTCGACCGCTTTCATGGGTGTCAGCACCGGATACCCTCCCGTCCCGGAGGCCCGCAACCAGCCCGGCATCGACTGGGCCCACCGCCGCAAGGCTGTGGGGGCGACCATCTCTCCCCAACCGGACAACGCGAAGGTCGCGAACAACCTGGTCCTGCACATCCAGGTCACCGCCTCCAAGGCGCACGCGTCCGGAGTCCTGGTCCACTATCACGTAGGCGACTCCACGTATGTATGGCACAACGTGATGGGCCTGACCGTGGAGACGAAGAAGAAGTCATGCTGAACCGTCGCCCGCACCATCGACGACGTCGAGACACCGGCACTGCCGGCCCTGATCTGGAAGAACGCGCACACCCCGGCGGTGCGCGAACTGCTCCTGCACAGCCGGCAGGCGTTCACCGGCTCGCGCTCCGCCCCGGGGTAGGGGGTCGATCTCCTTCGCTCTGAGATCGGTTGAGCTGTGCGGAGGGGGCAGGGTCACGCCGTCTTCGGCTGCGGGTGCCAGGTGCCGTCCAGCGGGATGCCGGCGGCCGCTGCGACCCGGTCGCGGGACTCCAGCAGGCGGGTGCGCAGTGCCCGCAGGTCCACGTCGACCAGTACGCCGTCCCGCTTCACGACGCGGCCCGCGACGAGGACCGTGTCGACCAGGCCGGGGTGACCGGCGGCGACGATCGTGCCGGCGGGGTCGGTGACCGGGAAGACGGTGATGTCGTCGGTGCGCAGCAGGATCACGTCGGCGTCCTTGCCGGGCGTGAGGCTGCCCGTACGGTCGGCGAGCCCCAGGGCGTGGGCGCCGTCGACGGTGGCGAACGCCAGCAGGTCACGGGAGTTGAGGCCGCCGTCCAGGCCGCGCTGCACCACAAAGGCGGTGCGCATGGTGGAGAACATGTCGCCGCCGACCGACGGGACGTCGTCGATCGAGAGGGTCGGGCGCAGGCCGGCGGCCAGCATCCGGCCGGTCATCGGCCGGCCGAACCCCATCTTCAGCTCGACGTCCGGGCTGACGGACACCGAGGCGCCGGCGTCGGCGAGCATCCGCAGCTCGTCGTCGCCGATCCCGTTGGCGTGCACGAACGTCGTGGTGTCCCGCAGCAGGCCGTGCTCGTGCAGGTCGGCGACCGGGCGCCGGATCCCTTCGGACTCGACGTGCAGGCTGGTCCGCAGGCCGAGCTCGGCCGCGAGCTGCAGCTCCTCGGCGACGGTCTCGAAGGAGGTGTCCTCCGCGCCGCGCAGCCCGAACGACATGGTGAGCAGGCCGTCGTCGCCGGGCAGCGCGGACCGTACGCGGCGGATCTCGGCCTCGACCGGGTCGGCGGTGCCCCACCCGGCGCCGTGGCAGAAGACGGACCGCCCGGGCGCGTCCCGCAGCGCCGCGACACCGGCGTCCGCGTGCTCGGGGCTCTGCGCGCAGTGGAACCAGTCGAGCATCGTGGTCACCCCGGAGTGCAGGGCCTCAAGACGGCCGAGCAGGGTGCCCGCGTAGACGTCCTCGGGCCGGTATCGGGGCTTCAGCGTCCGGTGCATCGCCTGCGCCCACTCGGGGAACGTCCAGTCCGCGCCGATGCCGCGGAACGCGGTCTGCCAGGTGTGCCGGTGGGTGTCGACGAAGCCGGGCATGACGATCCGGTCGGTCGCGTCGATCACCTCGGCGTCCGGGGCGTCGATCGCCTCGGCGACCTCGACGATCACACCGTCCTCGATCAGCACGTCACCGCGTTCGAGATCGCCGACGGCCGGGTCCATGCTGACCACGGTGCCGCCGGTAAGCAGGATCCTCATCAGAAAACTCCTCTACGAAACTCTGCGAAAAGTGGTTGTTTGTGCGTGTTGGCGACGCGGGCAAGTCTTCCCGGGCCGCGTGTCGGTGTAAGCCGGTTCCGGCAACGTCGGCAGGAAATTGCGCCGCAGCGGGGCATCGGATGGTGGTAGGCGAGGCTTGGCGCGCAATAATCTGCCCCCATGGATGATGTGGATCGGGCCATCCTCGCCGTGCTCGAAAAGCACGGGCGGATCAGCAACGCCGAGCTCGCCGCGCGGGTCGGCCTGTCGCCCTCGCCCTGCCTGCGGCGCGTGCACCGGCTTGAGGAGACCGGGGTGATCCGCGGCTACCGGGCGGAGATCGACCCCGCGGCCGTCGGCCGCAGCCTGCGCGTGTTCGCGGGTGTCCGGCTGATGCGGCACAACCGCGGTGACGTGGCCGCGTTCGAACGCGCGGTCGTCCAGCTGTCCGAGGTGGTCCACGTCCACCACGTCACCGGCAATTACGACTACCTGCTCCAGGTCGAGGTCGCCGACCTGCCGGCCTACGAGGACTTCCACGCCAACCGGCTGGCCGACCTGCCCGGCGTCGCCACCGTCAGCAGCTACGTCACCATGAAGACGCTCTCCGCCCCCTGAGGTACGGGCAGTTCAGTCGCCCATGCTCGCGTCGGCCGCCGCGACCACGTCGGCCACCAGGTCCTCCGTGTCCTCCGTACCGGCCGCCAGCCGGACCAGGCCCGGTGGAACCGAGGCGGCGATCTGCTCGTCGTCGAGCATGCCCCGCCACATGGACGCCGGGTGCACGGCCAGCGACTCCACGCCGCCGAGGCTGGCCGACCGGCGGGCGTAGCGCAGCCGGCCGAGGAACGCGTCGGCCGCCTCGAAGCCGTCGGTGAACTCGACGCCGAGCACCCCGCCGAACCCGCTCATCTGGTCGGCGGCCAGCTTGTGCTGCGGATGGGAGGCCAGGCCGGGATAGTGCACCCGGCGCACGGCGGGGTGGGCGTGCAGCGCCTCCGCGAGCGCCTGGCCGTTGGCGTTGTGCCGGGGGACGCGCAGCGGCAGGGTGCGCATGCCCCGCAGCAGCAGCCACGCGTCGAACGGGCCGAGTACGGCACCGGTGAGCAGGCCGGTGTCCCAGACCTTGTCGAGGAGTTCGGCCGGGCCGGCCAGCACCCCGGCGGACACGTCGGTGTGGCCGTTGAGGTACTTGGTCGCGCTGTGCCAGACCAGGTCGATGCCGAAGTCCGCCGGGCGCTGGTTCAGCGGGGTGGCGAAGGTGTTGTCGGCCATGGTCAGGACGTCGTGCGCGCGGGCCAGGTCCGAGACGGCGCGCAGGTCGGTGATCTGGAGCAGCGGGTTGCTGGGGGTCTCCACCAGGATCAGGCGGGTCTGCGGGGTCAGCGCCCGCGCGAACGCCTCCGGGTCGGTCTGGTCGACCAGGGTGGTCGCCACGCCGAACCGGGGCAGCAGGTTCAGCAGGACCGACGCCGTACCGCCGTAGGTGGACCGCTGCCCGATGACATGGTCACCGGCGGACACCAGGGCCAGTACGGCGGTGGTGAGCGCGGCCATCCCGGACGCGGTGACCATGGCCGCCTCGGTGCCCTCCAGTTCCGCGACGACGGCCGCGACCTGGGCGTGGTTCGGGTTGCCGAAGCGGGTGTAGAAGGCCTTGCCCCGCGGTTCGACGGCGCCCCGCGCGAACGTCTCGCCGTCCGGGGCCGAGAAGGCCGCCGTCTGGTAGATGGGCGGCGCCACGGCACGGTCGGGGAGGACCTCGCGATCGGCGTGGACGGTGACTGTGCTGCTGCCCGGCATGGTTGCGTGCCCTTCCGTGGTCCGTCGGTGTGACGCCGTCAAGCGTGACCGACGGATACCCGGAAGTGACCGAATCTCGGCAATATTGGCAGCATATTGCGCAGGTAACGGGGCGCTGGATTGTGCTAGAGCACGCATTCGCGCAATTCTGTGCTCACGCGATGATGGTGCCGCGGATGCAGACGGTCGTGGCGCCGCTCACCCAGACCGTGCCGTCCGCGTCGGTGCCGACCTCGATGGTCGCGGCCCGTCCCACCCGTGCGCCCTGGGAGACCCGGTAGGCGGCGGGGGCCGCGCCGGTGGCGGTGAGCCACTGCCCGACGGCGGCGTTCATGCTGCCGCAGGCGGGGTCCTCGGGCACCCCGCAGCGCGGAGCGAAGGTCCGCATCTCGAAGTCGTACGGGGAACCGTCGGGGTAGGCCCCGATCGCGCCGACCATCGCGTCCGGGATGCGGGAGAGGTCGGGTTCGAGGGCGAGCACCTCCTCGGCCGTGGCCAGCCGGAGTACGGCCCAGCCCGGCCCGTTGTCGGCCCACTGGTGGGCGAGGACCCGGTCACGTCCGATGCCGAACGCGGCCACGATCTGCTCCAGGTACGCGTCGTCGAGCGCGCCGTCCCGGATCAGCGGCGGGGCGGCGAAGGACAGCACGCCGTCACCGCGGCGCACGGTGACCAGGCCGGCGCCGCACTCCTGCACGATCCGGTCGGCCTGCCGCGGCACACCGCCGCCGTCCAGCCAGGCGCGCGCGGAGCCGAGGGTGGGGTGCCCGGCGAACGGCAGCTCGCCGTCGGGCGTGAAGATCCGCAGCCGGTAGTCCGCCTCCGGGACGCTGGGGGCCACCACGAACGTGGTCTCGGACAGGTTCGTCCACTGCGCCACGAGCTGCATCGCCTCGTCGGTCAGGTCCGCCCCGTCGAGGACGACCGCGACCGGGTTGCCGCGATAGGGGCTCGTCGAGAACACGTCGACCTGGACGAAGGAACGGGTGCGCGACGGCATGGTCATCACAGCCTCTCGGTGACGGAATCAGCCCCATCACAACGGGCGCACGTACGGTCGGGACATGGCCAGTCACAACAAAGTGGACTGGGGCCTGACCTACGCCGCGGCCAACTCGCACCACACGTACTTCCCCCGGTTGCCGAACCTCGACAGCGGCTGCCAGCCCCACAGATCCGAACAGGCCCGCACCAGCGCCAGCCCCCGCCCCTCCTCCACCTCCCCGATCCGCTCCAACGGCACGGGCGGCTCGGGCGGTTCCGGGTCCGCGTCCCACGCCCCGATCCGCAGCGTCCCGGGCGGCGACCAGCGGATGCGCAGGGCGGCGGGGCCTTTCGTATGCCGTACGGCGTTGGAGACCAGCTCGGTCGCGAGCAGCTCGGCGACATCGAGGAAGGGGACGAGTCCGTGCGCGGTGAGGATGAGTCTGAGCGCGTGTCGGCTGACAGTGACGGCACGGAGGTCGTTGGGGATGGTGAGCGTGTACTCCCAGGCTTCGGACATGCGTCATCAACTCCGGTGATCGTGGGGGAGTTTCACGCACGGTGGCGTTGCCGCGGCCGCCGTGGCAGGGCGGAGCGGTGCACTTCCGCTGCGTGAGCGGTGTGTGACTGACGGTAGACCTAGATTTTTATGTTTCGCAAGTCGGTCGCGTAATCTGACCCCCGAACGAGTCGCGCCTACGGGTGCGTTGGGAGGAGCATGCGATGGCGCTGAGGCAGCAGCCGACGGCACGTCAGATGCGGTTGGCGGTCGAGTTGCGCAGGCTCCGCGACGCGGCCGGCCTGACGGCCCGTGAGGCGGCGGCTAGGCTCGGGGTGGGCTCTGCGCAGATCAGCCAGATCGAGTCGGGCCTCACGGGTGTGAGCGAGAAGCGGCTCCGCCTTCTCGTGGGTCACTACATGTGCGCGGACGAGGAGTTCATCGACGCCCTGGTCGCGATGGCCACCGACCGAACCCGAGGCTGGTGGGAGGAATACCGAGGCCTGCTTCCTGCGTCGTTCCTGGATCTCGCCGAGTTGGACCATCACGCTCGGTACCAGCACAACGTGGCCATCCTGTTCGTGCCGGGCCTGCTTCAGACGGAGGACTACGCTCGTGCCGTCTTCTCCAGCAGAGTCCCCAGACTCACGGAGGATGAACTTGAGTTGCGGGTACGTCACCGCATGGCGCGCAGCGCAGTCATCGAGGGCCCCTCGCCGCTCTCCTGTGATTCGGTGATCCATGAGTCGGCACTGCGAATCCGGGTCAGCGACCGGGCTGGGTCACGAGCCCAGCTCCTCCGCATCCTGGAGCTCTCCGAGGCAGACCACATCACCGTGCGTGTCATCCCCTTTGATCTGGACGGCTTCTCCATGGCCAGCAGCACGATGACCTACGTGGGCGGTAGCGTGCCCACGCTGGACACCGTGGTTCGCGATCACCCCCACGGCGCGATCTACTTTGATGAAGCGGCTCAACTGGCCATGTACCGACTGCGCTTCCAGGATGTGAAAGCCGCGGCACTCACACCGGAACGGTCTCGCGACTTCATCCACAGGCTGACGAAAGAGCTGTAGGCAACTCATGACCACTTCTGACCACTGGCGTAAGTCGTCCTACTCGGAGGGCGGCGACGGCAACGAATGCGTGGAGATAGCCACCACCCCCACCCGCACAGCCGTCCGCGACTCCAAAGCCCCCGCCGCCCGCACCCTCACCTTCCCGGCGGGAGCCTTCGCCGCCTTCGTCGAGGGGATCACGGCTGTCGGCCTGCCCGGGCGGCGCCCTACCGCGCCGTGACGCGCTCGATGACCAGCCCCACCAGCACGGCCGCCGCAATCATGAGTGCCTCCGTCAGCACGAGGAAGGCCATCGAGCCGGGAGCCGCCATGTTTGCCGCCGTGAGACCCAGCGCGTGTGCGACCCAGGCGGCCCACCACAGATTCACCAGCGTCGTGTCCCGCTTCTCCCACGACGCGGAGCCGGCGCGCCCGATGTCGAGGACGAGCCGGCGAGGGACGACGAGGTTGACCACCGGTATGAACCACGCGCCGATCGTCCAGCCCGGACTCGGGACCGTGGCTTCGGGGGACAACTCATGGGCGTTGCGCCGGGACCGGGCGAGCCACACGAGGAACAGCACGGTCGCGAGAGTCATCAGATACACGAAGATCATGGAGATGAACCCGGACCTGTTCAGTGACGCATCCGTGGGGTGCAGGTAGTGGTCCCGCAGCGCCACCGCGCGGAACACGTCCGCCACGGCCGCCGCCGCGATCACCGCCTGCGCGGAACGGGCAAGGAGCCTGGGAGCCGTGCGGGCGGCAGTCGTCATCGTTTTCGGCCTGTCTCGGAGGCGCGCGTCGCCGTAGCGGACGCCGGGGCGGAGCGATCATAGGGTCTGGTCGAGGCCGAAAGTCAGGACGTCGTCGGGCAAGGACGGAGCCGGCCGGTCGGGCTCGGGGCGCCAGGCCCGCCGGTTCGCCCCCGTTGCGAACGGTCCGCCCCGCTCCTCGACCATGGCCATCGCCTGCGCACGGGCCTGCTCGACCGCCCGGTGATCCGCCTCGCTCACGACGCCGAGCCGGCGGCCGTGGGCGTACTCGCCCTCGTCCTTCCAGTCCCACCGCGACAGGTCGGGCGCCACCACCAGGTCCAGGAGGAGGTCGAAGGTGTCGAAGCCCAGGTCCGTACGGCGCATCGGCCGCTGGAAGTTGACGTACCAGCTCGTCAGTCGGTGACCGTCCGAGACGTCGTAGAACGCGTTCACGCTGAACCAGGTGTCCGGCGGCACCCACTGCAGATGCGCCGTGTCGCGCCACGACCAGCGACCGAGCTGCCAGTCGCCGTCGGCCAGGGCCGGCAGGGCCCTGATCCTGACCTCCTCGTTTCCGGTCAGCAGCCACTCGATCCAGGTCGTCGGAGCCAGCACGTCCGCCCCGGGCGAGCACCCCACGACAAGCGCCTCGGCGCTGTCGTCGACGACATGGAGCGCGTGGGCGCTCCACACCTTCCGGCGGAACACGTCACGTCGAACAGCGGTCTCACCGGGCCGGAACCATCGCATGAAGCACCTCTCGGAATCGTGATGTACGGCGCCCTGAAATCCACAGCCTCCCCGCTGACTGTCGGTCCCCACCAGTACCGTCGGATCATGGCTCAGCAGACGGGGACCCCCACCGGCGAACACCGACTCGCCACCGTCGAAGGCGTGCTCGAACGCATCACGTACGCCAACGAGGAGAACGGCTACACGGTTGCGCGGGTCGACACCGGCAGAGGCGCCGGCGATCTGCTCACGGTCGTGGGCGCGCTGCTCGGTGCCCAGGTGGGGGAGTCGCTGCGGTTGGAGGGGCGCTGGGGCTCGCACCCCCAGTACGGCAAGCAGTTCACCGTCGAGAACTACACGACCGTGCTGCCGGCCACGGTGCAGGGGATACGGCGTTATCTCGGGTCGGGGCTGGTCAAGGGCATCGGACCGGTGTTCGCCGACCGGATCACCCAGCACTTCGGGGTGGACACCCTGCGGATCATCGAGGAGGAGCCGAAGCGGCTGATCGAGGTGCCGGGGCTGGGGCCGAAGCGGACGAAGAAGATCGCCGATGCCTGGGAGGAGCAGAAGGCGATCAAGGAGGTCATGCTCTTCCTCCAGACCGTCGAGGTGTCCACGTCGATCGCCGTGCGGATCTACAAGAAGTACGGGGACGCGTCGATCTCCGTCGTGAAGAACCAGCCGTACCGGCTCGCGGCCGATGTGTGGGGCATCGGGTTCCTGACCGCCGACAAGATCGCCCAGTCGGTGGGGATTCCGCACGACAGTCCGGAGCGGGTGAAGGCGGGGCTCCAGTACGCGCTGTCCCAGTCCGCCGACCAGGGGCACTGCTACCTTCCGGAGGAGCGGCTCATCGCGGACGCCGTGAAGCTCCTCCAGGTCGACACCGGGCTCGTCATCGACTGCCTCGCCGAGCTGGCGGCGCCGCCCGAGGACGGGGAGGACCCGGGGGTCGTACGGGAGAAACTGCCCGGTGCCACCCCGGACGCCGAACCGGTCACCGCCATCTACCTGGTCCCGTTCCACAGGGCCGAAGTCGCGCTCGCCTCGCAGCTGTTGCGGCTGCTGGGCACCGGTGACGACCGGATGCCGTCGTTCCGGGACGTCGCCTGGGACAAGGCGCTCGCCTGGCTGAAGGACCGCACCGGCGCCGACCTGGCGCCCGAGCAGGAGGCCGCCGTCAGGCTGGCGCTGACGGAGAAGGTCGCGGTGCTGACCGGCGGGCCCGGCTGCGGCAAGTCGTTCACCGTCCGGTCCATTGTCGAGCTGGCGCGGGCGAAGCGGGCGAAGGTGGTGCTCGCCGCCCCGACCGGCCGTGCGGCCAAGCGGCTCGCCGAGCTGACCGGCGCGGAGGCGTCGACCGTGCACCGCCTGCTGGAGCTGAAGCCGGGCGGGGACGCGGCCTACGACCGGGACCGCCCGCTCGACGCCGACCTGGTGGTGGTCGACGAGGCGTCGATGCTGGATCTCCTCCTCGCCAACAAGCTGGTGAAAGCCGTGCCGCCCGGTGCGCATCTGCTCTTCGTGGGGGATGTGGACCAACTGCCCAGCGTCGGGGCGGGGGAGGTGCTCCGGGACCTGCTCGCCGACGGCAGTCCCGTCCCCGCCGTCCGGCTCACCCAGGTCTTCCGGCAGGCCCAGCAGTCGGGGGTGGTGACCAACGCACACCGGATCAACGCCGGGCAGCAGCCCGTCACCGACGGCATGAAGGACTTCTTCCTCTTCGTGGAGGACGAGACGGAGGAGGCGGGCAGACTCGCCGTGGACGTCGCCGCCCGGCGCATTCCGGCCAAGTTCGGGCTGGACCCGCGGCGTGACGTGCAGGTGCTGGCGCCGATGCACCGCGGGCCGGCCGGCGCCGGTGCGCTCAACGGCCTGCTGCAGCAGGCCATCACCCCGGCCCGCCCCGACCTGCCCGAGAAGCGGTTCGGCGGACGGGTGTTCCGGGTCGGCGACAAGGTCACCCAGATCCGCAACAACTACGAGAAGGGCGAGAACGGCGTCTTCAACGGCACCGTGGGCGTGGTCACCGCGCTCGACCCGGTCGACCAGCGCCTCACCGTGCTGACGGACGAGGACGAGGAGGTGCCGTACGAATTCGACGAACTGGACGAACTGGCCCATGCCTACGCGGTGACCATCCACCGTTCACAGGGGAGTGAATATCCCGCCGTGGTGATCCCGGTCACCACCGGAGCGTGGATGATGCTCCAGCGGAACCTGCTCTACACGGCGGTCACCCGGGCCCGGAAGCTGGTCGTGCTCGTCGGTTCGCGCAAGGCGATCGGCCAGGCGGTGCGCACGGTCTCGGCAGGCCGGCGCTGTACGGCACTGGACTTCCGGCTCGGTCGGGGGCGATCTCCGGAAAAATGATCGATCAAATGAGTCGTGAAGGTCACAGAGCCCTTTCCGATTGGGAAACAAGGGGGCAGGATGAGCAGGTTGGCGGCACTGAGTGCCGCCGATGGGCCCAATGGTCGACCCCGAGTGCACTCTCCTGAGCCAAATGGGGGATGGTAGAGACAGTCAGGGCACCTCGAAGATGAGGCACTACGTCGGTGAGGGAAGACGTGAGCGACAACTCTGTAGTACTGCGGTACGGCGACGGCGAGTACACCTACCCGGTGGTCGACAGCACCGTCGGCGACAAGGGCTTCGACATCGGGAAGCTCCGCACCCAGACCGGTCTCGTGACTTTGGACAGCGGCTACGGCAACACCGCTGCGTACAAATCCGCCATCACCTACCTCGACGGCGAGGCGGGCATCCTCCGCTACCGCGGTTACCCGATCGAGCAGCTGGCGGAGCGCTCCACCTTCCTGGAGGTGGCCTACCTGCTGATCAACGGTGAGCTGCCGACCGTGGACGAGCTCACCACGTTCAAGAACGAGATCACGCGGCACACGCTGCTGCACGAGGACGTCAAGAACTTCTACCGGGGCTTCCCGCGTGACGCCCACCCGATGGCCATGCTGTCGTCGGTCGTCTCCGCGCTGTCCACCTTCTACCAGGACAGCCACAACCCGTTCGACGCGAAGCAGCGCGACCTTTCCACCATCCGGCTGCTCGCCAAGCTTCCGACGATCGCCGCGTACGCGTACAAGAAGTCGGTCGGCCACCCGTTCATCTACCCGCGCAACGACCTCTCCTACGTGGAGAACTTCCTGCGCATGACGTTCTCGGTGCCGGCGCAGGACTACGAGCTCGACCCGGTCGTCGTCGCGGCCCTGGACAAGCTGCTGATCCTGCACGCGGACCACGAGCAGAACTGTTCGACCTCGACGGTCCGCCTGGTCGGCTCGTCGCAGGCGAACATGTTCGCGTCGATCTCCGCCGGTATCTCCGCGCTGTGGGGCCCGCTGCACGGCGGCGCCAACCAGTCGGTCCTGGAGATGCTGGAGGGCATCCAGGCCAACGGCGGTGACGTCGACTCCTTCATCCGCAAGGTGAAGAACAAGGAGGACGGCGTCCGCCTGATGGGCTTCGGCCACCGGGTGTACAAGTCCTTCGACCCGCGCGCGAAGATCATCAAGTCTGCCGCGCACGACGTCCTCTCGGCCCTCGGCAAGTCCGACGAGCTGCTGGACATCGCGCTGAAGCTGGAGGAGCACGCGCTCTCCGACGACTACTTCGTCTCGCGCAACCTCTACCCGAACGTCGACTTCTACACCGGCCTGATCTACCGCGCCATGGGCTTCCCGACCGAGATGTTCACGGTCCTGTTCGCCCTCGGCCGGCTGCCCGGCTGGATCGCCCAGTGGCAGGAAATGATCAAGGAGCCGGGTTCCCGCATCGGCCGCCCGCGCCAGATCTACACGGGCGTCGTCGAGCGCGACTTCGTGCCGGTCGAGGAGCGCTGACTTTTCGACGCCGCCGACTTCCCACGGCCACTGCAGCAGGCCTGTGGCGAGTGAGCCGAAGGGGCGCGTCGGTGTCGAGAGCGCGAGCGCGCGGAGGCCCGAAGGGTCGAGCACGGTCGTGTTCTCGACACCGACTGTGGCGCCCCGGTGGGGGTCCCCCCGGCCGAAGGTTGGGGGAGAACCGAGCCCTAAAAAATGCAGCAGAAGGCGCCCTGGAGCGCCGGTCCCCCCACGGGCCGGCGACCAGGGCGCCTTCCCGTGTCCCGGTGCGGATTCCCCCCACGGGATCCGGCCGGGCGCTCGGTACGGCAGCGCCTGAATCGCTGCGTTGAGCACAACGAGCAGAACTCGCCGTACTTGATCCAGTGATGCGGTGCGATCTGCCGGGACCCGTACGGCACGGGAGGGCCGCTCAAAGCTTCCCGTCGTACGTGCCCCGGCAACGCATCTCTGAGGAAGTCCCCCAAGACATCCCCAGATGCCAGGTCAGCGCCCCCCAAGACGCCTCTCTGACATCGCCAACTTAGACCTTCGAAGCCCTTCGATGGTTACGTTCACACCACTGTGATCTGCGTCTCTTGCATCCGTCCGATAGATGCGCAAGAGCCCCGATACGGTGATCGGAGCTCAAGCGTAAGGATGATGCGCGAGCCTTGTGAAGAGCTTATGTGAGGTGCGCGTTGGACTCTAGGGGGACTCATACATCCACTGTGCCGAACCGCCGGTAACTTTCAGCGGAAGGTACGCAGTCGCAGACTGTTGGTCACCACGAACACCGAGGAGAAGGCCATCGCGGCGCCCGCGATCATCGGGTTCAGGAGTCCGGCGGCGGCCAGTGGGAGCGCGGCCACGTTGTAGCCGAAGGCCCACGCGAGGTTGCCCTTGATGGTCGCGAGGGTCCGGCGGGACAGCCGGATCGCGTCCGCCGCCACCCGCAGGTCCCCGCGCACCAGGGTCAGATCACCGGCCTCGATCGCCGCGTCCGTCCCCGTGCCCATCGCAAGGCCCAGGTCCGCGGTGGCCAGCGCGGCCGCGTCGTTGACGCCGTCGCCGACCATGGCGACCGTCCGCCCCTCGCGCTGCAGCCGTCGTACGACGTCCACCTTGTCCTCGGGCAGCACCTCGGCGACGACCTCGGTGATGCCGACCGCCCGGGCGACCGATTCGGCCACCGCCCGGTTGTCCCCGGTCAGCAGCACCGGCGTCAGCCCGAGCGCGCGCAGCTCGCGGACCGCCTCGGCGCTGGTGTCCTTGACCGCGTCGGCGACGGCGAGGACACCCCGGGCCTGCCCGTCCCACCCGGCCAGGACGGCCGTACGCCCCTCCTGCTCGGCCCGCGAGCGCGCCAGGGCCAACTCCTTCGGCACCACGTCGAAGAGGCGCCCCACGGCCACCTGGCGGCCGTCCACGCGCCCGCGTACGCCCCGCCCCGGGACGTTCTCGAAGTCCTCGACCGCGGGCAGCGTCCCGACCCGCTCCCGCGCCCCCGCGGCGATCGCCCTGGCGACCGGATGCTCGGAGGCGTGTTCGAGGGCGCCCGCGAGCCGCAGCACCTCGTCCTCTTCGTCCTGGTTGGCGCCCTGGACGGTGTACACCTCCTGGAGGCGCATCCGCCCGGTGGTCACCGTCCCGGTCTTGTCGAGGACGACGGTGTCGACCCGGCGCGTGGACTCCAGCACCTCGGGGCCCTTGATGAGGATGCCCAGCTGGGCACCGCGGCCGGTGCCCACCATCAGTGCGGTCGGCGTGGCCAGGCCCAGGGCGCACGGGCAGGCGATGATCAGGACGGCGACGGCGGCCGTGAACGCGGCGGCCGTGTCCCCGGTGACGCCGAGCCAGACCCCGAAGGTGCCGAGCGCGACGACGATGACGGCCGGGACGAAGACGGCGGAGATCCGGTCGGCGAGGCGCTGCACCTCGGCCTTGCCGTTCTGTGCGTCCTCCACCAGCCTCGCCATCCGCGCGAGCTGGGTGTCGGCGCCGACCCGGGTCGCCTCGACGACCAGCCGCCCGCCCGCGTTCACGGTCGCGCCCGTGACGGCGTCCCCGACGGTCACGTCCACCGGCACGGACTCGCCGGTCAGCATCGACGCGTCCACCGCGGACGCCCCTTCGACCACGGTCCCGTCGGTGGCGACCTTCTCCCCGGGCCGTACGACGAACCGGTCGCCGACCGCCAGCGACGCCACCGGAACCCACACCTCGCGCCCGCCCACCCGTCGCCCGCCACCGCCCTCAACCGAGAGCGCTTCGCGCTCGCCCTCCTCGTATCGCAGCACCGCCACGTCCCTGGCGCCCAGCTCCAGCAAGGCACGTAGAGCCGCCCCGGCGCGCCGCTTGGAACGCGCCTCCAGGTAGCGGCCGAGCAGGATCAGCGCGACGACCCCGGAGGCGACCTCCAGGTAGATCGTGGACGCGCTGTCCATGCGGGAGACGGTGAACCGGAACTCGTCGTGCATCCCCGGCATGCCCGCGTCGCCGAAGAACAGCGCCCACAGCGACCAGCCGAACGCGGCCAGCGTGCCGACCGAGACCAGGGTGTCCATGGTGGCGGCGCCGTGCCGGGCGTTGGTCCAGGCGGCCCGGTGGAACGGCGAGCCGCCCCAGACGACCACCGGAGCGGCGAGCGTCAGCGACAGCCACTGCCAGTTGTCGAACTGGAGCGCCGGGACCATCGCGAGCAGCACGACCGGTGCGGCCAGCAGGGCGGAGACCAGGAGGCGGTGGCGGAGGGCGGCGAGCTCGGGATCCCGCGCGGCCTCGGCCTCCTGTTCCGGCTCCGGCTGCGGGGGCGCGGGCTCCTCGGCCGTGTACCCGGTCTTCACGACCGTGGCGATCAGATCGGCCACCTGAACCCCCTGGGGGTATGTGACCTTCGCCTTCTCGGTCGCGTAGTTCACGGTGGCGGTGACGCCGTCCATCCGGTTGAGCTTCTTCTCGACCCGGGCGGCGCAGGAGGCGCAGGTCATGCCCCCGATGAGCAGCTCGACCTCGGAATCACCGGCCGGGCGCGGCGGGGCTATCGGTGTCTGTGCGGTGGTGGTGCTGGTCATGTCCGGACTCCAGACAACGGACCGGACCGTACGGAGCCAGTATCAGCTGGTCGGCACGGCCCGGCGGAGAGATACGTTTCCGTCGTACGTACGGCTCGTGGCGCCGGTTCTCGCTTGTTCCCGGGGCGTGTCGCCGGGGCGTGTTCCCCGGGTGCGTTCCCCGGGTGCGTTCCCGGGGTGTCAGGCGCGGCCGGCGAGCTCGAAGCCCGCCTCGTCGACGGCGGCGCGGACCGCCTCGTCGTCGAGCGGGGCCGCGGAGACGACCGTGACCTCGCCGCTGGCCGCGACGGCCTGCACCGAGCTGACGCCGGGGAGCCCGGAGAGCTCGGCGGAGACGGAACCCTCACAGTGTCCGCAGCTCATGCCGGTCACCTTGTAGACGGCGGTCACGGAGCCCGGGGTGTCGGTCTGCGCGGTCATGTCGTTCTCCTCGTCGAGGCGTGTGGGGCCGGTGGGGCCCACGAGGGAACCCCACTTTCGTCACACTATACCCCTAGGGGGTATTTCTCCAAGAGGGGTCCCGGCGCGCCAGCGAGTGCGTCCAGGCGACGCCGAGCAGCGCGACCAGTACCAGCAGGCCGACCGAGAACACCGTGAAGAGGTGCTCCTGTGCCGCGCTGGGGCGCGGGATGTACCCCTCGGCGAACAGCTGCCGGTCCAGCCCGGTACCCGCCAGACGTGCCACCAGCCAGATCGCGATGCCGTGCGTGGAGTCCCACAGGGCGTGCAGCAGGGTGACCCCGAGGCAGGCGGCGAGAACCTGGGCGGTGAGGCGGAAACGGCCGTTCGGGCGGCGGCAGGAGAGCAGGGCGCCACCGGCGATCGCCGTCCACAGGCCGTGCCCGAAGGGGGCCAGCGCGCCGCGCAGGATCTCCGTCTCGATCAGCGCGCGCAGGTCGATGCCCTCGGTGGAGACGGCCGCGTCGAACGCGTACCCGGCGCTCTCCAGGGCCGCGAAGCCGAAGCCGACCGCGGCGCCGAGCACCAGCCCGGCCCGCATGCCCCGGATCCCGGGCATCCGGCGCAGTGCGAACACCAGCGCACCGAGCTTCGCGCTCTCCTCGATCAGGCCGACGGCGACGAACATCCCCCAGGAGGGGCGGACGAGGTAGGACTCCATCACCGAGGTGCCCAGCACGCCGAGCGTGCCGCCGGTCAGGAAGCAGCCGAGGACCGCGCTGACCCCGAGGTCGCGGCCGTGCCGCTCGTAGGCCCACAGCACGAAGGCGACCGGCACGAGAAAGCTGCCGAGCAGGATCAGCGTCGGCAGCAGGGTGGTGTTCTTCGTCGCGTACGTGACCGCCGCGGTCAGCGCCCACAGGGCGAGCCCGCCGCCGAGGCAGCGCTTCCACAGGCCGGTGCGGATACGGGGGTACGGCGGTGGCGGCTGCAGCGGACCGGGGATACGGGCCTGCGGCCGGCCGGGCGGCGGAGAGTGGGTCACGGCGGGTCCCCTTGTGCTCCTGCGGGTGCGGGTGGCGCTCGTCTGCCAGAGCTCGTCTTCTGGAGATTGGGACGATTTATCCGCACCTTAGGCAGATGTGCCGTGTGCCGCAGTCCGGGGAGTTCGGGGGAGTGGCCGCCGGTCAGCCGGCGGGTTGGTCGAGGTGGTGGCCCACCAGGGGGTCCAGGTAGCGGGTGAGCGCGTTCTTGATCTCCTGGATGTACGCCTGTTGCTCGGTGCCCTCGTGGCTGAGCACCAGCTCCAGTCCCGCCTTGTAGATGCCGAGGCAGACGTGTGCCGTCCGTGTGACGTCGGCCTTGTCGGTGCCCGGCGCGAGGAGCGAGGCGAGCAGGGTCTCGATGCGGCCGAGCAGGCTGGTGTGCAGGGCGTCGTGGGCCTCGGTGATGCCGCCGGGCATGTCGGGGCCGTGCATCAGCGCGAAGAACACGGGGTGGTCGGTGTTGAAGGCGGTGAGGCGGTCCACGACGGCGGCGACCGCGTCCGCCAGCGGGGTGGCGGGGTCGACCGGCGCGAGCGCCTCGCCGTAGGTGTCCCGCAGATCGTGCATGAGCCGGTCGCCCAGCTCGATCGCGATCGCCTCCTTGTTCGGGAAGAACTGGTAGAGCGTGCCGGGGGAGACGCCGGCCTCGCGGGCGATGGCGTTGGTGCTGGCTGCGGTGTAGCCCGTGGCGCAGAAGACCGAGGCGGCGGCTTCGAGCAGCTGCTGGATGCGCCGCTCGCCGCGAGCCTGCCGCCGGCGCGGCTGCTCCCTGCCCGTGGCCGTGTCCTCGGGCTGCTCTGGCTTCTCGGGCTTGTCGGGCACGCGTTATCCCCAGCTCTTCGAACGCGATTGACAAACGCGAGCGGTCGCTCGCATTCTGATGGAACGCGAGCGATCTCTCGTGTTTGCCAGTCTAAGTGGCAATGGCCGACCCATGCTGCCCTGCGCACGAAGCGGATGCGTACCGGCAGGCAGTGGTCACGCTGAAGGGGACACCGCAGGATGACCGAAGTCAACAAGCCGTCGCAGGCCGCAGGCGGGGCCCGCCCAGGGGGCTGGACCCGGTTCGTGACCGCCCGGCCCCGGCTCTCCCTGCTGCTCGCCCTGGTGATCACCGCGCTCGCCGTGCTGGCCGGCAGCGGGGTCGCCGACCGGCTGGGCAGTGGCGGCTGGGAGGACCCGGCAGCCGAGTCGACGTACGCGACGAAGGCGCTGGAGCGCGAGTTCCCGGACTCCCAGCCGAACCTGCTCCTCCTGGTGGACGCGCGGGGCGGCTCGGTGGACACCCCGGCGGTGGCGGCGGAGGCGAAGGCCCTCGTCACCCGCCTGTCCGCCGAGAAGGGCGTCACAGGGGTCGGCTCGTACTGGCAGACCAAGTCGCCGTCCCTGCGCGCCGAGGACGGCCACGAAGCCCTGATCGCGGCCCGCATCACGGGTGACGAGAAGGCGGCGGCCGACACCCTGGACCGCATCGCCCCGCACTACCGGGGCACGCACGGCCCTGTGACCGTCAAGGTCGGCGGCATGGTGGCGGTCCGCAGCGACATGCAGACGATCATCAAGGAGGACCTGGCCCGCGCCGAGCTGATCGCCCTGCCCATCACGCTGGTCCTGCTGGTGATGGTGTTCGGCAGCGCGATCGCGGCCCTGCTCCCGCTCGGCATCGGCATCGTCGCCATCCTCGGCACGAACGCGGTGCTGCGCGGCATCACGTCCTTCACGGACGTCTCGGTCTTCGCGATGAACCTCACCACGGCCCTCGGCCTCGGCCTGGCCATCGACTACGCGCTCTTCATCGTCCGCCGCTTCCGCGAGGAGCTGGCCACCGGCGCCGACCCGCTGACCGCGGTGGCCACGACGCTGCGCACCGCCGGCCGCACGGTGCTGTTCTCGGCCCTGACGGTGGCCGTCTCCCTGGCGGCGATGCTCGTCTTCCCCCAGTACTTCCTCCGCTCGTTCGCCTACGCCGGCATAGCGGTGGTCCTGCTGGCCGCGGCGGCCGCCCTGATCCTGCTTCCGGCGGCGCTGGTCCTGCTGGGCCACCGGGTCAACTCGCTGGACCTGCGCCGGGTGTTCCGCAGGGGCCGGGAAGCCTGGCCCTCCGGCGCCGAGGGCACGGCCTGGGCCCGCGCCGCGACCCTGGTGATGCGCAGGGCCCCGCTCTTCGCCGTCGCCACCACGGCCTTCCTGATCGTCCTCGGACTGCCGTTCCTGGGCGTGAAGTTCGGCACCGCGGACGACCGCCAGCTCCCGGCCGGCGCCGAGTCCCACGTCGTCCAGCAGCACATCCGGGACGGCTTCCCGGGCAACCCCGGCGGCGACCTCGAAGTCCTGGCCGAGGGCGGGGCGACCCGGGCGCAGTACACCGCCTACAAGGAGCGGGTGGCGGCCCTGCCCGAGGTGGCCGGGGTGGCCGGCCCCCTGGTCAAGGGCGACGAGGCGTACTTCACGGTGCAGCCGCAGGGCGAGTCGGTGGACGACGGCGCCCAGCGTCTGGTGGGCGAGCTGCGCGCGCTGAAGACCCCCTTCGACACGAAGGTGACGGGCACGGCGGCGGTCCTGGTCGACTCCAAGCACGCCATCGCGGAGCGCCTGCCCTGGGCGGCGGCGATCATAGCGATCGTCACCCTGCTGCTGGTCTTCCTCCTCACGGGCAGCGTTCTCATCCCCGTGCAGGCGGTCCTGCTCAACGCGCTCAGCCTCACGGCGATGTTCGGCGCGGTGGTCTGGGTCTTCCAGGACGGCCACCTCTCGAACCTGCTGGGCTTCACCAGCTCCGGTTCGATCGAGACCACACTCCCGGTCCTGATGTTCTGCGTCGCCTTCGGCCTCTCGATGGACTACGGGGTGTTCCTGCTCTCGCGCATCAAGGAGGAGTACGACAGGACGGGCGACCACGAGCGGGCGGTCCGCCTCGGCCTGCAGCGCACCGGGGGCCTGATCACCGCGGCGGCGATCATCCTGGCGGTGGTGATGGTGGCGATCGGCACGTCCCGGGTCACCAACACCAAGATGCTCGGCCTCGGTATCGCCCTGGCGGTCCTGATGGACGCGATGGTCGTCCGCAGCCTCCTGGTCCCGGCCATCATGCGCCTGACGGGCAAGGCGACCTGGTGGGCACCGGCCCCGCTGCGCCGCTTCCACGACCGCTTCGGCCTGAGCGAGGGCGAGCAGGCGGCACCCGAGCCGGACGCGCCTCAGCCGGACGCGCCCGAAAGGGGCGCGGGGAACGGCGCGACCAGCCACGACGAGCCGGAACCGGCGCTGCAACCGGACCCCCACGGCGCTTAGCCTTCGCGCAGCCCCCGAAAGGAGCACCCGCGATGCGAGCCGTCGTCTTCGACCACTACGCCACCCCCGCCGAGGTCCGGGACGTCCCCGACCCCCGCCCGGCCCCGCACGGAGTGGTCGTCCGCGTGGAAGCCACCGGCCTCTGCCGAAGCGACTGGCACGGCTGGACGGGCCACGACCCGGACATCACGCTCCCGCACGTCCCCGGCCACGAGCTGGCCGGTGTCGTGGAGTCGGCCGGCGCCGGGGTGACCGCCTGGCACCCCGGCGACCGGGTCACCGTCCCCTTCGTCTGCGCCTGCGGCGGCTGCCCGTCCTGCGCGGCCGGCGACCAGCAGGTCTGCGAACGCCAGACCCAGCCCGGCTTCACCCACTGGGGCTCCTTCGCCCAGTACGTGGCGCTGGACCACGCCGACGTGAACCTGGTGGCGATCCCGGACGACATGTCGTACGCGACGGCGGCCTCCCTCGGCTGCCGCTTCGCCACCGCCTTCCGCGCGGTGGTGCAGCAGGGCAGGGCCAGGGCGGGGGAGTGGGTGTCGGTGTACGGCTGCGGGGGCGTGGGCCTGTCGGCGGTGATGATCGCGGCGGCGTCCGGAGCGCGGGTGGTGGCGGTCGACGTGTCGCCCCAAGCCCTGGACCTGGCCCGGAAGTTCGGCGCGGCCCACGGCGTGGACGCCACGGACACCGACGACCCGGCCGCGGCGGTCCGCGACCTGACCTCCGGCGGCGCCCACCTCTCCCTGGACGCCCTCGGCTCCCCCGCCACCTCGGCAGCCTCGGTCAACTCCCTGCGCCGCCGCGGCCGGCACGTCCAGGTGGGCCTGCTGCCGTCCCCGGACGGCAACACCCCCGTGCCACTGGCCCGCGCGATCGCCCTGGAGCTGGAACTCCTCGGCAGCCACGGCATGGCGGCCCACACCTACCCCGCCATGCTCGAACTGGTCCGCGCGGGCATCCTCCGCCCCGACCTCCTGGTCACCTCGACGATCACCCTGGACGCGGCCCCGGCAGCCCTGGCGGCGATGGGCGGGGCACCGGCGGCGGGGGTGACGGTCATCGAACCGTGGGCCTGACGCGTGCACGCCCCGCGCCCCCCCGGCGGGCGGGGCATCCTGCGACAGGGCTCAGAAGTCTCTGCGCCCTCGGTTGCCCGGCCGGGAGGCTACCCAGGCGCGGACCGTGTCGGCGTACCAGTAGGGCTTGCCGCCCTCGACGTGGTCCGGCGGGGGAAGCAGTCCGTGCTTGCGGTAGGAGCGGACGGTGTCCGGCTGCACCCGGATGTGCGCCGCGATCTCCTTGTAGGACCAGAGCCGTCGGTCGGTCATGGGATGCACCTCCCTGCGCGCACCGCGGGGGCGACCGGAGGCGGTCGTCGGGGGAGCCGGGCGCTGCGCTGGCGATCACAAAGCCTGTGCCCGGTGAACGACGGAGAGTGACTATGGGCAAGCGGCTGTCGACCTGGTGTGACCGAGAAGCCGCGTATGCGCGACATGTGTGACACAAGGGGGATGTTTGTGACAAAGCCGGGGCGCAGGTGCACGCCGCATCGTCGGCGGGGCGGGTTGACATCCGTGTGAACGGCGATGCGCGACCGGGGAGCAAGCAGGACGGGCCGGACCCGCTGCGCCAGGTCCGGCCCGTCGGCTTCCCCCCACTCAAAGGCTCTGGTGATCAGCGTGCCCAACCCGGCCCGCGCCGGTCTTGGAGAAATCCGCACTCCCCGCGCCGGGCCCCAGCACCAGGCTGGTCGCCTGCCCCGACATCCGGTCCACCGACGCCGAGGCGGCGGCCGCCCGCGCCGCCACGAACTCCCCGGGCGTGCAACCGGTCATCGCCTTGAACTCCCCGCTGAGATGCGCCTGGTCGTAGAACCCGCACACCGCCGCCGTCTCCGCCTGCCCCCGTCCCGCGGCCAGCATCCGCCGCGCCCGCTGCAACCGCAGCACCCGGGCCGCCGCCTTCGGCCCGAGCCCGATCCGCTCCCGGAAGCGGTTCTCCAAGTGCCGTACGCTCCAGCCCACTTCGTCGGCCAGCCGCGGCACGGGTGCGGCACCCCAGTCGCGCCGCAGCAGCGCCCACGCGCGCTCCACCTGGGGCGACCCCGGAACACCGGCCCGGCTCCACCGCAGCAACACGTCGTCCAGCAGCCGGAATCGATCCGCCCAGCGCGGCAGGGCACCGAGCGCGGCGGCGAGTTCGCCCACCCCGTGGCCCAGCGTGTGCGGCAACTCGTCGGGATCCACGGACCTGTTGGCCAACTCGTACTGCGGAGTGCCGAAGAGGGAGAAGGCGGCCCAGGGCGTCAGCAGCACCTCGATCCCCGAGATCCGGCCACCGTGCTCACCGATGGCGGGCGTGGTGGTGAGCCCGTTGCAGACGCAGACGAGGGTGGCGGGCGGCCGCCCGTCGCGCGAGATCCGTATCGGCTGCTCGAACCCGAGAAGCAGCGTGGCGGCCCCGATGGGCGTCTCCAGGCGCCGCCGGGGCCGATCGAGCGCGATCCGGATCCCCCGGTAGCTCAGTATTCCCGGCCGCAACGCCGGGTGCGGTCGTCCAGCCACGATCTCCCAGCTCGCCATCGGCTTATCGTCCTACGGCTGGGCAGTGCCCCGTAAGGGGCGCGGGGCTGTATCGATGTGCGGCTCTGCCGCGTGGGCGCGACCAGCCACGACCAGCCCGCACCCGCCGCACACACCGATCCCACCACCCCCATGGGCCCCCTAGGCCCCACTCTCTCGTCCGAATGTCCGGACAAACCATTGACACGACCTCCCGTCCCGGACTACAAACCACGGGAGAGACGTGACGAAGGGAAGTCGATGGCGTACGACCTGATCACCATGGGGCGGATCGGGGTGGACCTCTATCCGCTCCAGACCGGTGTCCCGCTCGCCCAGGTGTCGTCCTTCGGCAAGTTCCTCGGCGGGTCGGCGACGAACGTGGCCGTGGCGGCCGCCCGCCTCGGCCGGAACACCGCCGTCATCACCCGCACCGGCGAGGACGCCTTCGGCGCCTACCTGCACGAGGCACTCCAGGGCTTCGGCGTGGACGACCGCTGGGTCACCTCGGTCCCCGGCCTGAACACCCCCGTCACGTTCTGCGAGATCTTCCCGCCGGACGACTTCCCGCTGTACTTCTACCGGCAGCCCAAGGCCCCGGACCTGGAGATCGACGCCCACGAGCTGGACCTCGACGCCGTCCGTGCGGCCCGCATCTTCTGGATCACCGGCACCGGCCTGAGTGAGGAGCCCAGCCGTACGGCGACCCTCGCGGCCCTCGCCCACCGCGCCAAGGCTGGGACCACCGTCTTCGACCTCGACTGGCGGCCGATGTTCTGGAAGGACCCGGATGCCGCCCGGCCCTTCTACGCCGAGGCGCTCAAGCACGTCACCGTCGCCGTCGGCAACCTCGACGAGGTGGAGGTCGCGACCGGCGTACGGGAGCCGCAGGCCGCCGCCCAGGCCCTCCTCGACGCCGGTGTCGAGATCGCCGTCGTCAAGCAGGGACCCAAGGGCGTCCTCGCGGTCAACCGCGACGGCGACTCCGCCGAGGTCCCGCCGCTGCCCGTCAACGTCCTGAACGGCCTCGGCGCCGGTGACGCCTTCGGCGGTTCCCTCTGCCACGGCCTCCTCGAAGGCTGGGACCTGGAGAAGATCATGCGGCACGCCAACGCGGCCGGTGCCATCGTCGCCTCGCGACTGGAGTGCTCCTCCGCGATGCCGACGACCGAAGAGATCGACGCCGCACTCGCCGCCGGAGCGGTGCTGTGAGGGCCGGCCGCGTCGCGGGCGCAGGCGCACACCACGAGGGCGGCGCCGGCGCCCCCGCCGGGCAGACGTCCGTGGACATCTCCGCCCTCGTCCACACCCGCACCCACCACCCCGAGGCGATCGCCGAGGCGGCCACGAGAAGAGCCCGCCGTCCGCTCCTCAACGAGGACGGCAAGCTGATGATCGTCGCCGCCGACCATCCGGCCCGCGGTGCGCTCGGCGTGGGCGGCGACAAGCTCGCCATGGCCAACCGGGCGGAGTTGCTGGAGCGGCTCTGCCTGGCACTGTCCCGGCCCGGCGTCGACGGCGTCCTCGCCACCGCCGACATCCTGGACGACCTGCTCCTCCTCGGCGCCCTCGACGGCAAGGTCGTCATGGGCTCGATGAACCGCGGCGGACTTCAGGGCGCCTCCTTCGAGCTCGACGACCGGTTCACCGGCCATCGCGCCGAGGACATACAGCGCCTCGGGTTCGACGCCGGCAAGCTGCTCCTGCGCATCGACTACGACGACCCGGGCTCGCTGACCACCCTGGAGTCCACCGCCCGCGCCATCGACGACATGGCCGCGCGCCGGCTGCCGGTCTTCGTCGAGCCGTTCATCAGCCGCCGCACGCCGGAGGGCAAGGTCAAGAACGACCTCTCCGCCGAGGCGGTCACCAGGTCCATCGCCATCGCCTCGGGCCTCGGCGGGAGTTCGGCCTACACCTGGCTGAAGGTGCCGGTCACCGACAACCCCGACGACATGGCCCAGGTCATGGCGACGTCCACGCTGCCCGCCGTGCTGCTCGGCGGCGAAGTGGGCGACGATCAGGACGGCGCCTACGAGAAGTGGCGCAGCGCCCTGCAACTCCCCACCGTGCGCGGCCTGGTGGTCGGCCGCTCGCTGCTGTACCCGGCGGACGGCGACGTGGCCGCCGCCGTGGACACCGCCGTAGGACTGCTGTGAGGCCCTGATGACGACGAACGAGCTGCACCTGAGCAAGGGTTCCACCGCGAACGCCCAGTACGTGCTCGACATCGACCCCAAGCGGGCCGGTTGGGCGCACAGCAGCCTCCGGATCGTCGAACTGCCGCCTGGTGGTACCCACTTGTTCACCACCGGGGACAGTGAGTGGATCGTGCTTCCGCTGCAGGGCGGTTGTACGGTGCAAACAGAGGGAAACGAGTTCCAGATCCTGGGCCGGGAGAGCGTGTTCAGCGGAGTCTCGGACTTCGTGTACGTGCCCCGGGACGCCCAGGTCCAGATCGCCTCCGGCGCGGGAGGCCGCTTCGCCCTGGCAGGAGCGAAGTGCGAGCGACAACTCCCCGCCCGCTACGGCCCCGCGCCGGAGGTCCCCGTCGAAGACCGCGGCAGCGGCACCAGCGCCCGCCAGGTGCGCAACTTCGCCTCCGCGGACTCCTTCGACTGCGACAAGCTCATCGCCGTGGAAGTCATCACCCCCGGCGGCAACTGGTCCTCGTACCCGGCGCACAAGCACGACGAGTACCGGCCCGGCGAGGAGTCGGAGCTGGAGGAGGTCTACTACTTCGAGATCGACGGACCGAACGGTTTCGGGTACCAGCGCGTATTCCCCTCCCGTGAGGGCGGTACGGACGTCCTCGCCGAGGTCCGCTCCGGCGACGTCGTGCTGGTCCCCGACGGATGGCACGGCCCGTCGATCGCTCAGCCCGGGCACGACATGTACTACCTGAACGTCATGGCGGGGCCCGGAGCGACGCGGGAGTGGCGGATCTGCTTCCACCCGGACCATACGGAGGGTTACCGATGACGATTCGGTCGACCGTCGCGCAAGCGCTTGTCCGCTTCCTCGCCGTCCAGTTCACCGAGCGGGACGGCGAGCGCCGCCGCCTGATCGGCGCCACCTGGGGCATCTTCGGCCACGGCAACGTGGCCGGCCTCGGCCAGGCACTCGTCGAGTACGCGGACGAGATGCCCTACCACCAGGGCCGTAACGAACAGGCCATGGTGCACGCGGCGGTCGGCTACGCGCGTCAATCGAACCGCCTCGCCACGCACGCGGTCACCACCTCGATCGGCCCCGGCGCGACCAACCTCGTCACCGGCGCCGCCCTCGCCACGATCAACCACCTCCCGGTCCTGCTGCTGCCCGGCGACGTCTTCGCCACCCGCCCCGCCGACCCGGTCCTCCAGCAGCTCGAAGTCCCGTTCGCGGCCGACGTGTCCGTCAACGACTGCCTGCGCCCGGTGTCGCGGTTCTTCGACCGGATCAACCGCCCCGAGCAGCTGATCCCCTCCGCGCTGGCCGCCATGCGGGTGCTCACCGACCCCGTCGAGACCGGCGCCGTCACCCTCGCCCTCCCGCAGGACGTGCAGGCCGAGGCGTACGACTGGCCGGAGGAGTTCTTCGCCGAGCGGGTGTGGACCGTACGACGGCCCGGCGCCGACCCCGTCGAACTCGCCGCGGCCGCACGGGCGATCAGGAATGCACGCAGGCCTCTCGTCATCGCCGGCGGCGGGGTCCGCCACAGCCGCGCCGAGGCCGTCCTCGCCGAGTTCGCCGAGGCCACCCGCATCCCGGTCGCCTCGACCCAGGCGGGCAAGGGCTCCCTGCGCTGGGACCACCCGCAGGACGTCGGCGGCGTCGGCCACACCGGCACCGCCACCGCCGACGAGCTCGCCCGCACCGCCGACCTGGTGATCGGCGTCGGCACCCGCTACACCGACTTCACCACGGCCTCCGGCACCCTCTTCGAGAACCCGGACGTCCGCTTCGTCAACCTCAACATCGCCCCTTACGACGGCCACAAGCTCGCCGGCCTGCCCCTGGTCGCCGACGCCCGCAGCGGTCTCGGTGAGCTGAAGAAGGCCCTGGACGGCCACCGCACCGCCGACTCGTACGTCACCGAGTACACCGAGGACAAGGAGCGCTGGGAGCAGCGCGTCGACGCCTGCTATGAGGCCGACGAGCCCGATGTCCGGCCGACCCAGCCGCAGGTCCTCGGCGCCCTCGACGCGCTGGTCGACGAGACGGACGTACTGATCAACGCGGCCGGCTCGCTCCCCGGCGACCTGCACAGGATGTGGCGGACGCGCTCGCACGACCAGTACCACCTGGAGTACGGCTACTCGTGCATGGGCTACGAGATACCGGCCGCCATCGGGGTGAAACTCGCGGCGCCGGAGCGGAACGTGTGGGCGCTGGTCGGCGACGGCACGTATCTGATGATGCCGACCGAGATCGTCACCGCCGTCCAGGAGGGGACAGCCATCAAGGTGCTGCTGGTGCAGAATCACGGCTACGCCTCCATCGGCGGCCTCTCCGAGTCGGTGGGCGGCGAGCGGTTCGGCACCGCGTACCGCTACCCCTCGGACGACGGCACCTTCACGGGTGCCCCGCTCCCCGTCGACCTGGCCGCCAACGCGGCGAGCCTCGGCATGCGCGTCCTGCGCGCGAAGACTGTCCGCGACCTGCGCACGGCGCTCGCCGAGGCGCGGGCCGCCGACACTCCCACATGTGTCTACGTGGAGACCGAAACGGCCGACACTGTGTCGGGCCCGCCTCCCGCGCAGGCCTGGTGGGATGTACCTGTGGCCGAGACCGCGACCCGATCCTCCGCGGTCAAGGCACGTGAGCTCTACGAACGGCACGTCTCCACCCGACGCCGCCATCTGTGAAGGAGTAACCGGTCATGACGAAGATCGTCAACCACTGGATCGGCGGCAAGTCCGTCGAAGGCACGTCGGGCAACTTCGGGCCGGTCACCGACCCGGCCACCGGCGCGGTCACCACGAAGGTCGCGTTCGCCTCGGTCGACGAGGTCGACGCCGCGGTCGCCACCGCCAAGGACGCGTACCTGAGCTGGGGCCAGTCCTCGCTGGCCAAGCGCACGGAGATCCTGTTCCGCTTCCGTGCCCTGCTGGACGCGAACCGGGACGCGATCGCGGAGCTGATCACCGCCGAGCACGGCAAGGTGCACTCCGACGCCCTGGGCGAGGTCGCGCGCGGTCTGGAGATCGTGGACCTGGCGTGCGGCATCAACGTGCAGCTGAAGGGCGAGCTGTCCACGCAGGTCGCCAGCCGCGTCGACGTCTCCTCGATCCGCCAGCCGCTGGGCGTGGTCGCGGGTATCACGCCGTTCAACTTCCCGGCGATGGTCCCGATGTGGATGTTCCCGATCGCCATCGCGACCGGCAACACCTTCGTCCTCAAGCCGTCCGAGAAGGACCCCTCCGCGTCCATCAAGATCGCCGAGCTGCTGGCCGAGGCCGGGCTGCCGGACGGTGTCTTCAACGTCGTGCACGGTGACAAGGTGGCCGTGGACCGGCTCCTGGAGCACCCGGACGTCAAGGCGGTCTCCTTCGTCGGCTCGACCCCGATCGCCCGCTACATCCACACCACCGCCGCCGCCAACCACAAGCGCGTCCAGGCGCTGGGCGGCGCGAAGAACCACATGCTGGTGCTGCCGGACGCGGACCTGGACGCGGCGGCCGACGCGGCCGTCTCCGCCGCCTACGGGTCGGCCGGCGAGCGCTGCATGGCCATCTCCGCGGTCGTCGCGGTGGGTGCGATCGGCGACGAGCTGGTGGAGAAGATCCGCGAGCGCGCCGAGAAGATCAAGATCGGTCCCGGCAACGACCCGACGTCGGAGATGGGCCCGCTGATCACGGCCGTGCACCGCGACAAGGTCGCCTCCTACGTCTCCGGTGCCGCCGCCGAGGGCTGCGAGGTCGTCCTGGACGGCACCGGCTACACGGTCGAGGGCTTCGAGGACGGTCACTGGATCGGCATCTCGCTGCTGGACAAGGTGCCCACGTCCGCGAAGGCCTACCAGGACGAGATCTTCGGCCCGGTCCTGTGCGTCCTGCGGGTGGAGTCGTACGAGGAGGGTGTGGCGCTGATCAACGCCTCCCCGTTCGGCAACGGCACCGCGATCTTCACGCGGGACGGCGGCGCGGCCCGCCGCTTCCAGCTGGAGATCGAGGCCGGCATGGTCGGCGTGAACGTCCCGATCCCGGTCCCCGTCGGCTACCACTCCTTCGGTGGCTGGAAGGACTCGCTCTTCGGCGACCACCACATCTACGGCAACGACGGCACGCACTTCTACACCCGCGGCAAGGTCGTCACCACCCGCTGGCCCGACCCGTCCGAGGCCCCCGCGGGCGTCGACCTGGGCTTCCCGCGCAACCACTGAGAGTGACCGCTTGACCCCGTTGAGGCCGTCCGGATATCGGACGGCCTCAACTTTTTTTGTCAGCGGAGCTGCGGTTCTCGTTTCGACGGGATGAAACGGGTGACTTAAGTTCTTTGCGTTCATGACCTTCAAAAGCAAGGTCATGTGACGCAGGGTCTTGATGATTGCCTCGCTTGGGCACTCGACCCTACGAAAGTTATGTGAGGTCCATCGCCTTAAGAGTGCGGAATCCGAAGGTAAACGGCCATTGACGCCACGGTTTTCGTCGGGGTTCCATGCAGCACAGCCCAACCGCCGGAGGCATCCGCACGAGTCGATCGGAACCGCCGCATGACCGACACGCTCCGCCCTGTCGAGAACGCCGTCACAGAGGCGTCCGACAGCCCCAAGACGCTCAAGCGCTCCATCGGAGTGGTAGGCGGCACCCTCCTCACCCTCTCCTGCGTCACACCGGCCTCCACGCTCTTCGTGGTCGTCCCCGACCTTTTCGGCTCCCTCGGGACCGCCACCGCCCTCACGATCGCCATCGGCTCCCTCCTCTGTATCGCCGTGGCCTTCTGCTACTCGGAGCTGGGCACGCTCATCCCCAGCGCGGGCGGCGAGTACGCCATGGTCTCGACGATGGCGGGCCGCCTCGCCGGCTGGCTGGTCTTCGTCCTCTCGCTCCTGGTCGTGATGATCGTGCCCCCGGTGATCGCGATGGGCACGGCCGACTACCTGTCCCCGATCGTCCACCTGGACCCGGCCATGACCGGCGCCGGCGTGATGCTCCTCGCCACCCTCGCGGGCCTGCTCGACCTGCGGGCGAACGCCTGGATCACCGGCATCTTCCTGGTCCTGGAGGTCATCGCGGCGGGCGTGGTGGCCGTGCTGGGCTTCTCCCACAGCCACCGCGGGGTCGACAGCCTGACCTCCATGCAGGTGGCGGACACGGGCGGCCACACCACCACGGTCACCGCCATGCTCGTCGTCTCCGGCCTGGCCATCGCCCTCTTCGTCACCCAGGGCTTCTCCACGGCGGTCTACCTCTCCGAGGAGCTGGAGGACCCGCGCCGCAACGTCGCCCGCACGGTCCTCGCCACCCTCGCGATCTCCACGGTGGTCATCCTGGTCCCGGTGGCCGCGATCACCATGGGCGCCACCGACCTCAAGGCCCTCACCGGCGGCGACATCAGCGCCATGGTCACCGCCTGGTCCAACTCCGCGGTCGGCACCTTCGTCAGCCTCTGCGTGGCCCTCGCGATCATCAACGCGGGCATCGTCATGGTCATCCAGAACTCCCGCGTGCTGTTCGCCTCGGCCCGCGACAAGGCCTGGCCGGCCCCGGTCAACAGCGCCCTCTCCCGCCTGGGCCGCTTCGGCTCCCCCTGGGTCGCCACCCTCGCGGTCGGCGTCCCCGGCGCGCTGCTCTGCTTCGTCAACCTGGACACCCTGTACGGCGTGACGGGCGTCTCGGTGACGGGCATGTACCTCCTGGTCGCCGTAGCGGCCCTGCTCTCCCGCCGGGGCCACCACAAGCACACCCCCGCCTGGCGGATGCCGCTCTGGCCGGCGATGCCGATCCTCCTCATCGCGGTCCTCGCCTACATCCTCACCCAGCAGGAGACGACCTACCTCCTCTGGACCGGCGGCATCACGGCGGTGGCCACCCTCTACTGGGCCTTCTACCTCCGCCCCCGCAAGGACACCCACTGGGTGGTCTCCCTCCCGGAGGACACCCAGGCATAAGGGGACCCACCGCCCGGTCCGGCACCGCCGTAGTCCGCCGCTGTGGCTGATCGCCGTTGCGGCGGGATGGGGGTGGGGCGGCGGTGGGTTGTAGGCGCCGGCGAGAGCAGTCGCCCCAGGGGCGCGGGGCTGTGTCGATGTGCGGCTCCGCCGCGTGGGCGCGATCAGCCCCCACCGGGCCCGCGGGGACCCACCGTCCGGTCCGGCACCGCCGAGTTCCGCCGCTGTGGCCGATCGCCGTTGCGGCGGGATCCGGGGCGCTGGAAGCGCCCCGGTGTCAACCCGGTGTACCGCGGCCGAAGTACACGGCGACGTGCTCGTACTCCTCGGGGATGGCCGGGGGTTCACCCCACCGTCGGCATCGGATGTCGGTCCCGCCCCGTACCGTTGAAGCATGGATCTTCGACCCCCCGGCCTACGAGCCCTGCTTCGGCGGCCGCGGCGGCTTCTGGCCGCCGCGGCCGCCGTCGTCGTGCTCGTCGGCGCCGGCACGTGGACGGCCGTGGCCTCCGACGGCCCGCCCCCGGTGCAGCAGACCGACAAGGTCATGGCAGTGGACGGGGTGCGTCTCGACACCTCGTTCTTCACCACGGCCGGCACCGGCCGACGCCCCGCGGTCCTCCTCGCCCACGGCTTCGGCGGCAGCAAGGACGACATGCGCGCCGAGGCCGAGGACCTCGCCCGCGACGGCTACGCGGTCCTCACCTGGTCCGCCCGCGGCTTCGGCAGATCCACCGGGAAGATCGGTCTCAACGACCCGAAGGGCGAGGTCGCCGACGTCTCCCGGCTCATCGACTGGCTGGCGAAGCAGCCCCAGGTCCAGCTCGACAAGGCCGGCGACCCCCGCGTCGGCATGGCGGGCGGCTCCTACGGCGGCGCGATCTCCCTCCTCACCGCCGCCTACGACCACCGGGTCGACGCCATCGCCCCCTCCATCACGTACTGGAACCTCGCGGACGCCCTGTTCCCGGACGGCGTCTTCAAGAAGCTGTGGGCCGGGATCTTCTTCAACACCGGCGGCGGCTGCGCCAACTTCCAGCCCGAGCTGTGCGCGATGTACAACCGGGTCGCCGAGTCGGGCAAGCCGGACGCGGCCGCGGTCAAGCTCCTCGAAGAGCGCTCGCCGTCGGCGGTCGGCGACCGCATCAAGGTGCCCACCCTCCTCTTCCAGGGCCAGACCGACTCCCTCTTCACGCTCTCCCAGTCGGACGCGGCGGCGAAGGCGATCAAGGCCAACGGCGCCCCCGTCGACGTCGACTGGATCGCCGGCGGCCATGACGGCGGCGACCTGGAGACCAGCCGTGTCGAGGGACGGGTGACCTCCTGGTTCGACCGGTACCTGAAGGGCGACAAGGCCACCGACACCGGCCCGGCCTTCCGGATCACCCGCACCGGAGGCGTCGACTCCACCGACGGCGCCGCCCAGCTGCGCGGCGCGACCTCGGACAGCTACCCCGGCCTGGAGAGCGACCGCAGGTCCATCACCCTGAAGGGCGGCACCCAGCGCGTCGACAACCCGGCCGGCGCCAGCCCGCCCGGCGTCTCCGCGCTGCCCGGCCTCGGCGGTGGCGGCCTCTCCCAGCTCTCCTCCCTCGGCGTCGGCATCTCCCTCGACTTCCCGGGCCAGTACGCCCGCTTCGACTCGGCACCGATGGCCGACACCGTGCAGATCACCGGCACCCCCACGGCCACCGTCCACCTCACCTCCACCACCGACGACGCCGTGCTCTTCGGCAAGGTGTACGACGTCGGCCCGGACGGCACCCAGCAGGTGCTGCCCTCCCAGCTGGTCGCCCCGATCCGCGTCGAGGGCGCCAAGGCCGGCAAGGACGTCTCGATCACCCTCCCGGCCATCGACCACGAGGTGCAGAAGGGCCATCGGCTGCGCCTGGTCCTCGCCTCCACCGACCTCGGCTACGCCTCCCCGACCGCCCCGGCCACTTACACCGTCTCCCTCCAGAGCCCCCTGAGCGTGCCGACGGCACCCCGGGTGGACACGGCCGCCGCGCCGCTGCCCTCCTGGGTGTGGTGGCTGCCGCTGGCCGGCGCGCTGGCCGCCCTGGCCCTGCTGCTCACCGGCCGCCGCCGCACCGCCGGCCCGGCCCCCGCCCCGGCGCTCGCCGAAGTCCCGCTCCAGATAACGGACCTGAGCAAGCGGTACGCGGGCGCCACCGACCGGTACGCGGTCCGGGAGCTGTCCTTCCACGTGGAGAAGGGCCAGGTCCTCGGCCTCCTCGGCCCCAACGGCGCGGGCAAGACCACGACCCTGCGCATGCTGATGGGCCTGATCAAGCCGGACGGCGGCGAGGTCCGGGTCTTCGGCCACGCCATCCGCCCGGGCGCGCCCGTCCTCTCCCGGGTCGGCGCCTTCGTGGAGGGCGCCGGCTTCCTGCCGCACCTGTCCGGCCGGGAGAACCTGGAGCTGTACTGGCAGGCCACCGGCCGCCCGCCCGAGGACGCCCACCTCGACGAGGCGCTGCAGATCGCCGGCCTCGGCGACGCGCTGGCCCGCGCGGTCCGCACGTACTCGCAGGGCATGCGCCAGCGCCTCGCCATCGCCCAGGCCATGCTCGGCCTGCCGGACCTGCTCATCCTCGACGAACCCACCAACGGCCTCGACCCGCCGCAGATCCGCGAGATGCGCGAGGTGATGATCCGCTACGCGGCCGCCGGCCGCACGGTGATCGTCTCCAGCCATCTCCTGGCCGAGGTCGAGCAGTCCTGCACCCACCTCGTGGTGATGGACCGAGGCCGGCTCGTCCAGGCCGGTCCCGTCGCCGAGATCATCGGCTCCGGCGACACCCTTCTCGTCGGCACCGGCACCCCCGTGGAGGAGCCGGTCGTGGAGAAGGTGGCCGCGCTGCCCGGCGTGGCATCCGTGACCAGCACGGACGACGGCCTGCTCGTCCGCCTGGAGCCCGGCGCCGGCGCCCCTCGCCTGGTCGCCGAACTCGTCCGGCTCGACGTGCCGGTGGCGTCGGTCGGCCCGCACCGCCGTCTGGAAGACGCCTTCCTGACCCTGATCGGAGGTTCCGCATGAGCACGCTCACCGAGAAGGCCGCGGTGGCCTCCGGCTACCGGGCGGGCCGCACCCTGCCGCTCCGCGTCGAGCTGGTCCGCCAGCTCAAGCGGCGCCGCACGCTGGTGATGGGCGGCATCCTCGCCGTACTGCCCTTCGTGCTGCTGATCGCGTTCGCGATCGGCGGCGATCCGAGCGAGCGGAACGGCCAGGTCACCCTCCTGGACACGGCCACCGCGTCGGGCGCCAACTTCGCCGCGGTCAACCTGTTCGTGTCGGCGGGCTTCCTGCTGGTCATCCCGGTCGCCCTGTTCTGCGGGGACACGGTCGCCTCGGAGGCCAGCTGGTCCTCGCTGCGCTACCTGCTCGCGGCACCCGTGCCGAGGGCCCGCCTGCTGTGGTCCAAGCTGGTCGTCGCGCTCGGCCTCAGCCTGGCCGCGATGATCCTGCTGCCGCTGGTCGCCCTGGCCGTCGGCACGGCCGCCTACGGCTGGGGCCCGCTCCAGATCCCCACCGGCGGCGCACTCGACACCACCACCGCCACCCAGCGCCTCACGGTCGTGATCGCGTACATCTTCCTGTCCCAACTGGTCACCGCCGGCCTGGCGTTCTGGCTCTCCACGAAGACCGACGCCCCGCTCGGCGCGGTCGGCGGCGCGGTCGGCCTGACCATCGTCGGCAACGTCCTGGACGCGGTCACCGCCCTCGGCCACTGGCGCGACTTCCTGCCCGCGCACTGGCAGTTCGCCTGGGCCGACGCCGTACAACCGCACCTGGAGTGGTCCGGCATGATCCAGGGCACCGCGGTCTCGATAACGTACGCCCTGGTGCTGTTCGCCCTGGCCTTCCGCGGTTTCGCCCGCAAGGACGTGGTCTCCTAGGGCCTGTCGTTTGGATCAGGCCGGCCTGGCTCACGGTGCCTTGTCGGCCGACCCGAGCGGGGCGTGGTGCGTGCAGCTGCAAGGCGGAGGAGGGCGGCGACGCGGTGGGGGCACCTCCCGGCCGAAGGCTGGGGGACGTCGACAACCGACGACAACGCCGCTGGGGGTCCCCCCACGCCTTTAAGGCAGTGGGGGAGTGCGTGCCACGCCTCGCGACGCCGGCATGATCCAAACGACAGGCCCTAGGTCACCGGACGATCTCCCTCCGGCCTCGGCACCCCCGGTCCGTGGCCTCTTCGAGATCCATCCGCAACGCATCGGGGCGCACGTTCCGGCCCCCTGCGCCGTCAGAGTCGACGACAAGTCAGGAAGTCGACTCCGACCGGCACAGGGGGCACACGCGATGGACCGACACCGGACACGACGGCAGACGTGCGGGGCGCTGCTCGCCCTCACCACCGCGGGCGCCCTGCTGCTGACGGGCTGCAGCGCGGACGAGAACCATGCGAACGGCCCGAACCGCACGACCGCCACCCGGGCCCCCGCCCCCTCCCAGGCACAGGGCGACGAGGCCGCCGCGCCCTCCGACCACCTCTCCACCTTCGCCCTCGACGTCGACACCGCCTCCTACGGCTACGCCCGCCGCACCCTCGCCGACGGCGGCCGCCCCGACCCCTCGACCATCCGGCCCGAGGAGTTCGTCAACAGCTTCCGCCAGGACTACCGGACCCCCGAGCACAACGGCTTCACGGTCACCGTCGACGGCGCCCGCACCAGCGAGCCGAACTGGTCCCTGGTCCGCGTCGGCCTCTCCACCCGCCCCCAGTCTCGGCTTCGCTCGACCGGGGGAACCCCCATCGCCGACGACCCCGACGCCCGCCCGCCGGCCGCCCTCACCTTCGTCATCGACGTCTCCGGCTCCATGGACCAACCGGGCCGCCTCGACCTCGCCAAGAAGTCCCTGGACACGATGACCGACCGGCTGCGCGACGACGACTCGGTCGCGCTCGTCACCTTCAGCGAACACGCCGAGACGGTCCTGCCGATGACCCGCCTCGGCGGCCACCGCGCCGAGATCCACGACGCGGTCGACGGCCTCGCGGCCCTCTCCTCCACCAACCTCGGCGAGGGCGTCGAGACCGGCTACGCCACCGCCGTCGAGGGCCTGCGCAGGAACGCCACCAACCGCGTCGTCCTCATCTCCGACGGCCTCGCCAACGACGGCGAGACCGACCCGAACGCCATCCTCAAGCGCATCGACGGCGACCGCCGCGAGTACGGCATCACCCTGTTCGGCGTGGGAGTGGGCAGCGACTACGGCGACGCCCTCATGGAACGCCTGGCGGACAAGGGCGACGGCCACACGGTGTACGTCGCCGACACCGCGACCGCCGACGACGTCTTCTGCCGCCAACTCCCGCAGAACATCGACCTGGTGGCCCGCGACGCCAAGGCCCAGGTGGCCTTCGACCCGCACACGGTCGCCGAGTTCCGCCTGATCGGCTACCGGGACCGCAAGGTCGCCGACAAGGACTTCCGCAACGACCAGGTCGACGGCGGCGAGATCGGCCCCGGCCACACGGTCACCGCCCTCTACGCCGTCCGCACCAACCCCGGCACGGACGGCCACCTCGCCACCGCCACGGTCCGCTGGCTCGACCCCAACACCCGCTCCCCGCACGAGAACACGGGCTCGATGGAGACCGGCGCCCTGCACGACTCGGTATGGACGGCGTCCCCGCGCTTCCAGGTAACGGCGGTGGCGGCGTACTTCGCGGACGCGCTGGCGGGCGGGGACTACGACATGCCGGGAAGTTCGGACCTCGGCAAGCTCCAGGCCCGCGCCGCGACTCTGGCAAGGACGACTGAGGACAAGGACGTCTCCGACCTCGCGACAGCCATTCGAGAGGCAGTCCATTCCCACACCGAGGGCTGACGCGCCCCTTCAGGGGCGCGGGGCTGTATCAACATGCGGCTACCGCCGCGTGGGCGCGATCAGCACAACGCACCCGGCGCACCACCGCACCCCCTGCGGCGAAACCCATTGACCTCCCCTTACTTCCGAGTAAGTTGACGCCCCATGAGCGTACGCAGCGACCTCAGACGAGCACGCCGGCGGACGGATCTGGCCGACCGGGGCAAGGTCGAGGTCATCAAGGACGAGGCCGGTGTCGTCCGGGAGGCGCGCCGACCGCCCCTCGCCGCCCCGCTCACCACCGGCTCCCTCGCCGACCTTCCGTACACCAACGCGGCCGAGGAACCCCACGCCACAGCGATCCGCCGCAGCGAGGGCACCGTCACGGCGGCCGCGTTCGCCGTCCAAGTGACCTCCATAGCCAAGGGGTTGATCGGCGCCGGCCTCGCCGCAGGCGACCGCGTCGCCGTGATGTCCCGCACCCGCTACGAGTGGACGGTCCTCGACTTCGCCGTCTGGGCGGCCGGTGGTGTGACCGTCCCGATCTACCCCACCTCCTCCGCGAACCAGGTGGAGTGGATCGTCCGGGACTCCGGCGCCCGTCACATCGTCACCGAGACCCCGGAGAACACCGCGACCGTCACCACCGGCACCGCCGCCCACCCCGAACCCCCGCGCATCTGGGAGCTGGACGCCGGCGCAGTCACCGATCTCACCGTCCTCGGCCGGGAGATCCCGGACGAGGAGGTGACCAAGCGCCGTAGCACCCTCACCCCCGACACGACCGCCACGGTCTGCTACACCTCCGGCACCACCGGCCGCCCCAAGGGCTGTGTCCTCACCCACGCCAACCTGCACGCCGAGGCCGCCAACACGGTCGAGCTGCTGCACCCGGTCTTCCAGGCGGTCACCGGCCAGACCGCCTCCACCCTGCTGTTCCTCCCGCTCGCCCACATCCTGGGCCGCACCCTCCAGATCGCGTGCCTGATGGGCCGTATCGAGATGGGCCACTTCCCGAGCGTGAGACCGGACGAACTCCGGCCCGCGCTGCGGGAGTTCCGGCCGACGTTCCTGGTCGGGGTGCCCTACCTCTTCGAGAAGATCCACGACACCGGACGGGCGACGGCCGAGAGGATCGGGCGCGCCGCCTCCTTCGACCGCGCCGAGCGGATCGGGGTGCGGTTCGCCGAGGCGTATCTCAGCAAGTTCCTCGGCACGGGGAAGGGACCCGGGCCGGGCCTTTACGCCGCCTGGGCGTTGTACGACCTACTGGTATACCGCCGTATCCGCAGGGAACTCGGCGGCCGGATGCGGTACGCCATCAGCGGCGGCTCACCGCTCGACCGCGACCTCAACCTGTTCTTCCACGCGGCCGGGATCGTCGTCTACGAGGGCTACGGCCTGACCGAGACCAGCGCGGCCGCCACCATCGTGCCGCCGCTGGCGCCCCGCCCCGGCACGGTCGGGCAGCCCATCCCGGGGACGGCGGTCCGGATCGCCGACGACGGCGAGGTGCTGATCAAGGGGCTGGTGGTCTTCGGGTCGTACTGGAAGAACCCGGAGGCGACCGCCGAAGTCCTCCCGGACGACGGCTGGTTCGCGACCGGTGACCTCGGGGCGCTCGACGAGGGCGGCTATCTCACCATCACCGGCCGGAAGAAGGACCTCCTGGTCACCTCCGGCGGCAAGAACGTCTCCCCGGCCGTCCTGGAGGACCGGCTGCGCAGCCGGTCGCCCGTCGGCCAGTGCCTGGTGGTCGGTGACAACCGGCCGTTCGTCGCCGCGCTGATCACTCTCGACCCGGAGGCGGTCGCCCACTGGCTGTCCGTACGGAAGCTGCCCCCGGACACCCCGCTGTCCGAGCTGGTGCGCGACGAGCGGATGCGTGCCGAGGTGCAGAAGGCGGTCGACTACACCAACGAGGCCGTCTCCCGCGCCGAGTCGATCCGTTCCTTCGCCCTGGTCGAGGGTGAGTTCAGCGAGGACAACGGGCTGCTCACCCCGTCGCTCAAGCTCAAACGGCACGCGGTGACGGCCCGCTATGCCGACGAGATCGAGGCGCTGTACCGCGGCTGACGCGGCATTTGCCGTTGCGCCGTCCGGATTCCCCGCGGTCACTCACTCGATCGGCCGTGCTCGCCTTGCGGGCTGGATCTGCTCGTGGTCATGTCTCCCCGAAAGGCGCATGAAGGACATTCAGGCGCCGTGGTCAAGGGCTCGATCGCCGTCGGCGGCGGGCCCGGCGAACTCCCGGGAGGACCATTGCCCCGCCGTATGCTCCGCTCCGCGGCCACCGTGCTGGTGGTTTCCGCACCGCTCTTCACTGCCGCGCACGCACGGGCAGCGTCGGGGGACTTTCCCTGCGCCGTCGCCATCCAGAAGATCAGCTCCTCGACGACCAGCGGGGTCAGCCTCACCCTTTTCTGCGGTCGGACGCAGACCGTCGACGTGAGCATCGCGGCGGGTGGCGCCGAGCTCGCGAGTCTTCAGGAGACCGTCCAGGCCGGCGTCCAACGGACCGTCAGCCTCACCGTGCCCAAGGTTCCGCAGGTCTGCGCCACGCTGCGGACCGGCGGTGTGAGCACCTCGGTGTGCACCCCCGAAGACAGTCGGTCGTCCGAAAAAAGTTAATAGTTCGATTAGTTACACTCGGTTGGCCGTGTCTGGAATGTGGAGATAAGTGAGGTGCATGTTATCGTCTGTGACGAGTCGGACACGGTCCGTGAAGAGGGTCGTGTGCGTGAAGAAATCGGAGACATCATGCAGAAGCTCAAGAAGGCCGCTGCCGTGGCGGTCATGGTCGGCGGCATCGGGCTTGTCGGGGGAGGGGTCGCCAGTGCCGGTGAGGGGCACTACAGCGACCCGTACCCTGGCGGCTTCGCCGTCAACAACCTGCAGCTCGCGGACTGCCAGCAGTCGTTCGACGGCGGCGCCGCCTTCGTTCCTGCCAATGGCGCGGTCACCGGCGACCTGAACCAGAACATCGGCAACTTCTGCTCGAACGTCAACCTGGGGCACTGATTTCAAGGGCGCCGTGGAGAGCCGGTCTCGTGCTGCTGCGCGAGGTCGGCTCCTCGCCGTGTGCCGAGGTGTCGGGTTGCGGCGGCCGGCTTTGCGGCCTGCCCGCCCGATGATTTATATCCGTTATGGGATTTATAGATCGATTAGAGATACTTGATGGGGGCGTGTCTGAAGTGTGGCGTTAAGTGAGGTGTGTGTTATCTTCTGTGACGAGTTTGGCACGGTCCGTAAGGGGGTCGTGTGCGTGAAGAAAACGGAGACATCATGCAGAAGCTCAAGAAGGCCGCTGCCGTAGCACTCATGGTCAGCGGCATCGGCATCGCCGGCGGTGGTATCGCCAGCGCCAATGACGGTCCGGAGGTTGCCATCGACAACCTGCAGGTTGCGCGCTGCCACCAGACGTTCGACACCGGCGCCGTCTTCGCTCCTGCCAACGTTGCGACCACCGGCGACCTGAACCAGAACATCGGCAACTTCTGCTCGAACGTCAACCTGGGCCACTGATTTCAAGGGCGCCGTGGAGAGCCGGTCTCGTGCTGCTGCGCGAGGTCGGCTCCTCGCTGTGTGCCGAGGTGTCGGGTTGCGGCGGCCGGCTTTGCGGCCTGCCCGCCCGATGATTTATATCCGTTATGGGATTTATCGATCTATTGGCGGTGCTCGATGGGGTGTGTCTGGAATATGGCATTAAGTGAGGCGCGTGTTATCTTCTGTGACGAGTCGGGCACGGTCCGTAAGGGACCGTGTGCGTGAAGAAATCGGAGACATCATGCAGAAGCTCAAGAAGGCCGCTGCCGTAGCGCTCATGGTCAGCGGCATCGGCGTTGCCGGTGGCGGTATCGCCAGCGCCAATGACGGTCCGGAGGTTGCCATCCGCAACCTGCAGGTTGCGCAATGCCACCAGGACTTCGACGCGGGCGCCGCCTTCGCTCCTGTCAACGGTGCGACCACCGGCGACCTGAACCAGAACGTCGTCAACAACTGCAATAACATCGCCGTCCTCGGCCTGCACTGATTCAAGGGCGCTACGGAGAGCCGGTCTCGTGCTGTTGCGCGAGGCCGGCTTCTCGTTGCGTGCCGAGGGTGTCGGGTCTCCGGTGCGCTGCCGGGGAGCGCCTCCGGTGGGTGAGGGTGGGGTGCGTGAGGCCCTCGTTCAAGTGCCCGTCGGAGGCCCTTTGTCGCGTGCGGCCTGGTGCGCCGAATGGCGGGGTCGGTGAACGGGCCGGCCGTGCCTGCTTCTGGTCCAGGTGGTGGGCCGGCTCTGTGGTCTGCCGGCCCGGTGACTTCGATAATTTATGGGCTTTATGGCGCTATTAGGTGCACTCGATCGGGTGTGTCTTGAATGCAGCATTAAGCGAAGTGCGTGTTACCGTCTGTGGCGAGTCGGGCACGGTCCGCAAGGAGGACCGTGTGCGTGAAGAAAGCGGAGACATCATGCAGAAGCTCAAGAAGGTCGCTGCCGTAGCACTCATGGCCGGCGGCATCGGGCTTGTCGGTGGAGGGGTCGCCAACGCCGGCGCGGCGCACTGCAACGACCCGCGCCCCGATGGCGTCGCCATCAACAACCTGCAGCTTGCGGACTGCCGGCAGTCGTTCGACGGCGGCGTTGCCTTCGCTCCTGTCAACGGTGCGACCACCGGCGACCTGAACCAGAACATCGGCAACGCCTGCGTGAACAGCAACGCCCACATCGTCGACGTCGACTGATTCGAGGGCGCTACGGGGAGCCGGTCTCGTGCTGTTGCGCGAGGCCGGCTTCTCGTTGTGTTCCGAGGGTGTCGGGTCTCCGGTGTGCTGTGGGCCGAACGGGAGCTCGGTGAAACGGGCCGACCGTGCCTGCTCCTGGCCCGCGCGGTGACCGGCTCCGTGACCTGCCTATCCGATGAGTTATATCCGTTATAGGACTCATGTATCCATTGAAGACACTCGATCGGGTGTGTCTGGAATGTGGTGTTAGGCGAAGTGCGTGTTATCGTCTGTCACGAGTCAGGCACGGTCCGTAACGAGGGTCGTGTGCGTGAAGAAATCGGAGACATCATGCAGAAGCTCAAGAAGGCCGCTGCCGTAGCACTCATGGTCAGCGGCATCGGCATCGCCGGCAGTGGTATCGCCAGCGCCAATGACGGTCCGGAGGTCTTCGTCGACAACCTGCAGGTCGCGCGCTGCCACCAGGACTTCGACGCGGGCGCCGCCTTCGCCCCTGCCAACGGTGCGACCCTCGGCGACGTGCACCAGAACATCGGCAACTTCTGCTCGAACGTCAACCTGGGGCACTGATCTCGGGACGCCGGCGGCAGTCGGGTCCCATAGGCGGAACAAGGGGATGTCGAGGTAGTGAGAACTCGGCGTCCCCTTGCCGTGTCAGTCGTATCCCGCCGTCGCGGCGGTCGAGAGTCAATACACGGAGGTTTACGTGCGCAGGTTCAAGAAGGTCATGCTGGTGACCAGTGTTCTCGGTGGCGTCGGCCTTGCGGCGGCCGGTACCGCCCAGGCGGCGGACTGCGGCGACGAGCCGCCCCACACCACCGTCAAGAACGCCCAGCTTCTGGACTGTGACCAGGCGTTCCAGTCCTCTCTTGTCACCATCAACGCGCCGATCACTGTCGGCGGAGACCTTACCCAGAACATCGGCAATTTCTGCACCGCGATCGCGCCGGGAAAATGATCGGCTGACGGTCCGGCGGCTGGTGGGGGAAGAGGGCCTGGGCTGTTCGCAGAGATGTACCAATGGGGTCAGCGGCCGCGCACGGCGGCCGCTGACCTTTTTTCACATCAAAGCGCCGACCGTCAATCGCAATTAACCTCAATCGTCCTATGGCGCCATGCGGATGAAAACCGGCCGCGGCTCGGCCGAAAGAGGGGTTACCGCTTGATACGGGTTTTCCCGCTGAGGCACCATCGGGTTCATCCTTCTGCTGAAGAGGGTGTGAGCCGGTCCACGCCTCGGAGGGGACATGGGTAATTCGATCATCATGCCGCGCTGTCCGGAGACGGGGAAAGCGTCGTTCCGCACCGAATCCGAGGCGAGATGCTGGCTGATCAAGCAGCCGCTGCTGGAGAGAATCCCGGACCGCATCTACCTCTGCTCGGAATGTCGCTATTGGCATTTCACCGGGTCCCATCACTGGACCAGTCAGAAAATCGGATGGCAGCGAAACTACGGCAGACGTGAGGCCGCGTCCCGGCGCCACAGCGGACGGCGGAAGAAGAACTGACCACTCACCTGCCGCAGCCGCCCGATTTCCTCTTCCAGCTTCTTCTTCGACCAGAAAGACGACCAGAATGCGACAGAACCTGAGCAAGGGAATGATCGTGGCCGGTTGCGCGACGACCCTCCTGTCGCTGTGGGGCATCCCGGCGCTCGCGGACTCGCGGACCGACGCGGCCACGGCCGAGACACTCGGCACCCTGTCCGGCCACAGCGCCGCCGACGTCCCGGTGGACGCTCCAGCGAAGACCGACGACGTGCCGGCCTACGGGGCGCAGGGGGCCGACCGGGGTGCCGACCGGGGAGCCGAAGGCGGTGACGCCGGCAGGACGAGTGATCACGGTCGCACCGGTGGTCAGCGCGACGTCGACGGTTACGGCGACGACAGCGGCTCCGGCCGCGTGGTCGGGCAGGGTGATTCGGGTGGCTCCGGGGGGATCGCCGGGCAGGGTGATTCGGGTGGCTCCGGGGGGATCGCCGGACACGGTGATTCGGGTGGCTCCGGGGGGATCGCCGGACGCGGTGACTCCGGCGGCTCCGACTGGATCACCGGACTCGGCGATGTGAGCGGCTCCGACTGGATCACCGGGCACGGTGTCGACAGCGGCCGGGGCGACGACGTCACCGGCGACTACGGTGACGACGAAACTCCGCCCACGACTCCCCCCGCACCGCTGCCGTCCTCGCCGCCCCGGGTGGCGACACCGCCCAAGCCGGCTCCGCACGTGCACACCCCGTCCTCCGGGCCGTCGACGGCGCCGCCCGCAGCACGCCCCGAGCAGCCACCGTCCCTCGCAGAGACCGGGGTCGGCAGCGAGACCACGGCTGCCTCGGGCGTTGCCGCGTTCCTGATGGCGAGCGGGGTCATCTTCTATCGACGGGGCCGGGCCGCGTCCCGTCGGTAGTGCTCTGCGGCAGGGGGCCGGACCTGGCACGTCCGACCCCCGAGGCCTACCGTCAGCAGCGGGCCCGCGACGGTGCTTCCGCGGTGCTCCATCCCACCCGCACGGGCGACGCGTCGCTGAGCGGTGTGCCGCGCAGGCGGCGGCGCACCCCTCGTACCAGTGCCGTGGCCGTGAACGTGGCTCCGTGGACGAAACGCATGGCGGGGCCGAACGATGAAGCGGTCAGCAGGCCTGCCAGGAAAAGCCCCGGGTGCGAGGACTCCAGGTCCCGCCCGGCGACCGGGGAGCCGTCGGCCGCCGTCGCGAGGCCGCCGCGCAGCTCGTCGGAGAGCAGGCCGAGCCGGTCCAGGGTCGCCCGGAACCCCGTTGCGGCGATGACGTGTTCGGTCTCCAGTGTCAGCGGCCCCCCGGTCAGGCTGACCGTGTCCAGCCGCACCCCGCCCGGCACCGCACGAGCCGCGGTGATGTCCCGGTCGAGCAGCACCTCCACCGCCGACTCCACCCGGTCCCGCACCCACCAGGCTCCCGCCGGGCCCAGCGCGGTGGCCGCGACGCGGGTGCGGACCGACTCGGGGAGGTGTCGGAAGAGGCCCGGGCGCTCGGCGTAGAACCAGTTGCGCCAGCCGCAGCCCAGGCCGCTGTGCGGCAAGCGGGCCGACTGCCACCAGGGACGCTGCCAGGCAGGTGGCACATCGTTCCAGTGCAGTCGGTCGGCCCGGGCCATCACCCTTACCCGAGTTCCCTGTTGGGCGAGCAGCGCCGCGGTCTCCAGGGCCGCCTGGCCGCCGCCGATCACCGTGACGTCCCTGCCACGGAATTGTTCGAGGTCACTGTGATGGCTGCTGTGCGAGACGAGCGAGGGATGCAGACGGCGCAGCGGAGCCGGCATCTGTGTGAAGGGCATGACACCGACCGCCAGCGCCACCGTCTTCGCGTGCAGCACCTCTCCGTCCTCGGTGACCGCCTCGAACCCGGCCGGATGGGTCGCCACCCGGCTCACCATGCGCTCGTCCACCGGGGGGACGGCGTTGGACGCGAACCACAGACCGTATGCGGCGAACGTCGCCACCGGGATCGGCTCGGCGTGACGGGCCGTCATCCCCTGTGTGGCGCAGTACGCGTCCAGCCGCCAGCGGCCCTCGGGATCCGTGAGGTTGGAGGCCCACGGCTCGGACTTCAGGAACATACCGGGTGGCATGTGGTCCCGCCAGGAGGCCATCGGCCGTCCCAGCACGCGCAGGTTCAGCCCGGCGGCCGCCGCGTGGGACGCGATGGACAGGCCGTACGGGCCGGCGCCCACCACCAGAAGGTCGTACATCAGGAGCTGCTCGCTTTCTCGTCGTCGGTCGAAGTCGATGTGGCTCTCTGAGGGGTCAGGCGCACCGGAGCGGGCGCCGACGCGGCAGCGCCCAGTCGCTGATGCAGTCTGCGTGGCACATGACGGCACCACAGCGCCCACATCGCGCGGCCGGGTGCGGAGTCGTCCCGGGCGTGCCAGGCCAGTTCACGCCCACCCGGGGCCGGCTGCAGCGCGGCGAGCGGCGCGTAGTTCTCCACCACGAAGACCCGCCCCGCCCTCGGTGCGCCCTCCGGCAGCGGACGGTGTGTCAGGTCGAGGTGCAGGGCTCGTACGACGTCCAGGCCGGCGGTGTCGGAGAACAGCCGGAACTGGGCACCGGGACGTGGGTTGAAGTCCAGCAGGTGGTAGCGTCCCGTCGCGCCGCACTGCCGGAAGTCCATGTCGAGGACGCCGCGGTAGCCCAGTTCGGAAGTGAACCGCTCGGCCAGCGCCCGTACCTCCGCGTTGGGGGCCCAGTAACCGACCGCGGTCAGCCCGGCCCCGCGCGGCCAGGCTCGCTGTTTGCATCCGACTCCGCCCGCGCGGACGATGCCGAAGCGGTCGGCGTACCCGTGGAAGAACCAGTCGCGGCCCGGCCCCGGTGGCAGACGCTGCTGCAGCAGGAGCGGGCTGCCCGCCTCATCGGCGCGTGCATACAGCTCCCGCGCCTGCTGAGTGGATGTCACCACCGTCGTGCTGCGCAGTCCGCCGCCGGCCGGCAGCAGCCAGGGCCGGCTCCATTTCGCGACCGCCGGCAGACCCAGTCGAAGGACGGCGCCGACGGCCTGGGCCGGACTGTCCGGGACCAGGGTCACCGGATGCGGAACGCCCACGGACGCACACAGGGCGGCCAGTTCCGCCTTGTCGGCGAGGCGTTCGGGCAGCACACCGGAAGCGGCCGGCAGCAGATAGAAGGGCGCCAGCGCCTCGCCCATGCGACCCACGGCGATCGCGCTCGCGTCGTCCATGGGGATCAGAACGGCGGGATGCGCGATCCGGGCGGCCACCTGACGCAGCACGTCGGCGATCTCGCGGGGGGAGGCCCCGAACGGTGGCGGAGGATGCATCCGGTGCACGAAACGCGATCGGGATACGGGACTTCCTGCGGAATCGGCGACCACGTGTACCTCCACACCGGCTCTGCCGAGTGAGCGCACGGCCCCCAGCGTTCCGTGGTGAAAGGGATTCCGGTCCACGCGCAGCACAACTGCGGGGACGCGGATGTCGAGAAGTGACACGGGCTTTGTTCCTTCGCGTCGGTTGACCCGTTCGGGCGAGCAAGGCACTCGAAAGCCATGGGGCGGTGGCGTTTTTTCATTTCATGTGACTGACTTCATATGACAGGGCGTCAGCAATGCGGATGGACAGGGCGCAGACAATGCGGCAGTGGAGAGGAACAGGAATGGCCCCACAGCAGAGCCGGGTCCGGACGGGGCGGCTGGCAGTCGTGGCCGCGACAGTCGTCGCCTCGGTCGCGCTGGCGTCCGGCACCGGCCTCGCGGCGGGGACGGTGCGCCCGGCCGGCAGCCCCGTTCCGACCCCGGTCACGACGCCGCCCGCGGTGACCGCACCGTCCGCGCCGTCCGCATCGGTGGCGCCGGCCGTGCCCGCGACCACGCCGGTCCCGTCCGTCCCCGAGCCGCAGAAGCCGGTCCCGTCCAGGCCCGCCACCGCGACGAAGCCGACCACCGCGACGAAGCCGACCACCGAAACGAAGCCCGCCACCGCAACGAAGCCGACCACCGAAACGAAGCCGACCACCGCAACGAAGCCCGCCACCGAAACGAAGCCGACCACCGCAACGAAGCCCGCCACCGAAACGAAGCCCACCGCCGCGACGAAGCCCGCCACCGCGACGAAGCCGACCGCCGCGACGATGCCGACGCCCCGGGAGGAGACTCCCGCGTACGGTGCCTTTCTCGGTTCCGGTTCCCTGGGGATGGCTCGCATCGAGTCCTTCAGCCGCTGGCTGGGCGGTGCAGACGTGCGCGTCGGCCACACGTATTTGCCGGGCGACCACTGGCAGGACATCGAGGGCGATCCCCGCTTCCTCGACACGTGGGTGCGTTGGCGCAGGGAGAAGGACGACCGGATGCTCGTCCTCAACGTGCCCCTGCAGGAACACAACGAGGAGGGCCTCTCCGACACCACCGTCCGGGCGCTGTTGCGGCAGGGCGCGGCCGGAGAGTTCGATCAGCACTTCCGTGTCCTCGCCGAGCGGCTGGTCGCCGCGAAGGTGCCGGACACGGTCCTGGTGCTGGGGTGGGAGATGAACGGCACGACGTACACCCACCGCTGCGGGCCGGATCCGGAGGCCTGGAAAAAGTACTGGAGAAGAATCGTCACCGTCATGCGTTCGGTGCCGGGCCAGAGGTTCCGGTTCGACTTCGCACCGAGCCGCGGTCTGGACGCCGTCGCCTGGACCCGGTGTTATCCGGGGGACGACACGGTCGACATCATCGGAATGGACGCGTACGACCAGCCGCGCGGTCTTTCTTTCGACGAGCAGGTGAAGGAGCCCTACGGACTGCAGGCGCAGGTGGATTTCGCGAAAGCTCACGGCAAGCCCATTTCCTATCCCGAGTGGGGTCTCTTCCGAAACGGCGACAACCCCGTGTACATGCGGCGCATGCTTGAGTGGATGGACCAGCACAAGCCGCTGTACAACACGCTGACCGACTACTGCCCTCACGGTGTCTGGGAGTGCACCTCCCATTCCCTCTCGTCTCTGGTCTACCGGTCGTTCCTCTTCTCTTCGGCGAGCCGGCCCGTCGCGTCGGCCGCATCCACGGCATCCGCCCCGCAGCCGGCCGCGATTGGTTGCCCGCCGTCGGCCCTCGGCGACTGGCTCCGGCACTCGCTCGGCGTGCTGCCGTGGCTGCGCCCCGAGTCGTGGTTGTGCGCCCGGTGACGGTCCGCGTCGGCGGCGGGCGCCGGGGCCGGTCCGCCGTCACCGGCACGCGCGGCCAGGCGGCGCAGCACCTCCTTGCCGCGCCGGCGCGCGACCACGTCCCAGGCGACCGCCGACATCAGCGGAGCGGTGGGCCGCCGGGCCAGAAGCAGCCGATGGTTGGGGACCGCCCGTGGCCGCCAGTGGTGCTTGTACGGCTCGTCGCCACGCAGGAGGCTCAGCGTGGCCGGCCCGTCCGCACGCATGTGCCGGGTGCACGCATCGAGCAGCATGACCGCCACGTCCGCCTTGCGTTCGCGCAGGCGCGGATGGGCGCCGTACAGATAGGCACCGGCGAGCCGCCGCGACAGCAGGGTCAGATCCACGGCCACCACGTCGTCGTCGATCCGGAACTCGGTGACCATCGCGCTTCCCGAGCGCACCATCGGCCCCACCGACCGCACCAGGTGTTCGCAGAACCGGCTGCGCAGATGCTCCGGCGTCACCTTTCGTTCCTGCCACTGGAGCCGGTGCAGCTCCAGCAGTCTGCGCAGCGCCGCGTCCACCTCGTCCGGCCGTACGACGTTCCGCTCCACGCCGAGCGCCTGGAGCCTGCGGAGCTTGGCCCGGACCCGCTGGGCCCTGCCCGAGGGCAGCCGGGAGAGCAGTTCGTCCATGGGCAGGGCGGGCAGTTCCAGGCACAGGGAATCCTGCATCCGCAGCCTGGGGCCGCCCCAACGGTCGTACACCTGCTCGACAGCGCTGCCTGGGCGTACTTCGCGGAAGTCGATCAGCGCGGTGCGGGCGGCGGCCGACAGGCCGTCCGCGAGGGCGGCGGTCGCACGGTCGGCGCGCTCGTCGTCGATCAGTACGTCCGAGTGGTCGGAGATGCTGCCGCCCAGCGGGATCAGCACCGGCAGCGGGCGGCGCCGGAGCATCAGGGGAGCGGCGGCGACCAGGTCGCCGCCCTCCCGTACCAGGAGCAGCCGGAGCCGGCCTTCCCGGCCGTAGGACAGCCACCACGAGTGCAGCCAGGCGTGGCTCTGGAACGGGGTCGCCGTGCCGCACCGCGCGTACAGCCGTTCCCAGTCCGTCGCCAGTTCGGCGAAGGCGGACCCTTCGGTCACGAGTTCGGTGGAGAACGCGGGCCTCACCGGGTGCTCCGTTCGCGCTCCGGATGCCGGCGGTGTGTGCTGCGTGGGAACCGATCCTGCACAGTTACCTCCTTTGCGAGGAATCCGGGTTGGTGCCAACCCGGCGCGTGTCGGTCGCATACACGATCGACCCAAGCGGTGTCAGTGGGCGTCGGCGGCGACGGCCGGCCCCGGAACGAGCGCCGTGGGCACGGCATCCTCCTTGGACCTCCGGGGCCGCGCGAGCAGGAACAGGCCGCCGAGCAGCCCGCCCGCGCTCGCGCCGACGGCACCGGTCACCACCGGCGACGCGGACGTCGGCAGAGTCGGCCGCACCGCCGGGGAGAATTCGAGGAGCTGGATGTGGGTGCTGTCCTTGGTGCCGTTCGCGTGCCGGACCAGCGCACGGGTGACCCCGTTGGCCATGCCGGAGGCGAGGCGGGGCCGCGAAGAGGTCGCCGAGACCGCGACCACCGGCGCGTCCGGAGAGGCCGCCGTCCGCACACTCCGCTGCAGTGTCCGGACCGGCACGCGCGCCTCTGCCTGGGCGTCCAGGAGGACCGCGAGCTGGGTGGCGGCTCGGCCGTATGCCTGGGCGAAGCCGAGCGCGGTGCCCGGGTCGGAGCGGTCGGTCGGGACGACGACCACGTAGCTGGTGGCCGTGTACACGGGGCCCCGGTACACGGCGTAGCCACCGCCCAGCGCACCGCCCACGAGGGTGCAGCCCGCGAGCATCGACCAGGACAGGAGGGCCCGACGGGCCGAGTGGCCCAGCCACCGGCGCCGCGTGAGGTTGTCGGTCATGGCGAAGTGACTCCCTGAGGTGAGGGGGACGACGAACTGGACACCGCCGCCGCGTACACGTCCATGAGCCGGGCGGCATTGCGGGCGATGCTGTAGCGGCGGGCGGCGTCCGGGGCCGTTCGAGGGCCGGGGCCGGCTGCGCGGACCTCGGCGACGGCACGTGCGTACGCCTCGGGTCCGCCGCGCACGCGCCGGGCGTCGGGGGCGGCCTGCGGGGGCAGGTCCTCGATCGCCGGGCAGGAGGCGTAGAGCACGGGCAGTCCGGACGCCAGGGCTTCCACGACAGCCAGCCCGAAGGACTCCTCCGGCGACGGCGACGCGAGCAGGTCCATCGCGCAGGTGAGGGCGGGCAGGTCGAGGCCGCTGGAATCGTCGGACAGGTAGGGGCGCTCGCCGGCGAACACGACGCGGCCGGCCACGCCGGCCTCGTGGGCCGTGCGGTGCAGGACGCTCTCCTGAGGACCGCCACCGACCAGCAACAGCCAGTGATCGTCGGGAAGCCGGGAGATCGCCCGGACCAGGACGTCGAAGTGCTTGCCCTCGGCGAGTCGGCCGATACAGCCGACGACGTACGCCTCGTCCGGCAGTCCCAGATGCCGGCGGGCGCGGTGACGTCGTACCGGGTCGAAGCGGAAGCGGGCCAGGTCGATGCCGTTCGGGACGACCTCGATGCGTGGGGCGGGCACTCCCCAGCGCCTGAGACGGTCGGCGACCGTGGGAGAGACGGCGACCGTGGTGGAGCCGAGCCGCTCGGCGGCCAGGTACAGCGCTCGGACGCCCGCGGTCAGCCTTCGGCCCTCCATCTGGGAGTCGCCGAGGGAGTGTTCCGTCGCCACGACGGCTCTGACACCGGCGAGCCGGGCGGCCGGCCGGCCGTAGACGCAGGCGCGGTACAGATGGGTGTGCACCAGGTCGTAGCCGCCCGCGCGGATCAGGCGGACCAGCCGCGGAAGTGCGGAGAGGTCGCGGTTGCCGCGCATGCCGAGGTGGTGCACGCGGATACCGTCGGAGACCAGCCCGGTGGCGACGGCACCCGGATTGGTGAGGGCCACCACTTCGCCCTCCACGGGAAGATGCCGCAGCAGCAGGCGGAGTTGCTGTTCGGCGCCGCCGATGCCGAGGCCGGTGATGATGTGCAGCACCCTCATGTCAGACACCCCCCACCGGACGCCGACGCAGCCGGTGGAGCCGGTACTTGAGGTGGAGCCGCCAGGAGGTGTCGTTCTGGCCGACGTGCAGGCGGGGCAGGGCGTGCCGGCCGGTCAGCGGACCGGGATCGATGGCGCAGGCGTAGGCGTAGCCCGCGTCGCGCACGGCGGAGACCACGCGCCGGTCGACCGTGCCGTACGGGTAGCAGAAGCCGTCGACCGGGGCGCCGGTCAGCTCCTCCAGCAGCGCCCTGCTGTGGGCGGCCTCGGCTCCGAGGGTGATGTCGTCGACCCGGGTGAGATCGACGTGTGTCAGCCCGTGCGAGCCGATCTCCACCCCCGCGGCGGCCGCGTGCCGGACGCCTTCCGCGGTGAGCAGCGCCTTGCGCGGGCCGAGCGGATCCCAGGAGTTGACGCCGCCGAACCGCCCGGGCAGCACGAAGAGGGTGGCACCGCAGTTCCAACGGTGCAGCACCGGAAGGGCGTGGGTGAGGAAGTCGGCGTATCCGTCGTCGAAAGTGAGAGCGACCAGGCCGCGCCCCTCGCCTCGGGCACGGGCGGAGAACAGCTCGCGCAGCGTCACGCCGCGCAGTCCGCGCCGGTGCAGCCAGGCCAGCTGCTGCTCCAGCCGCCCGGGGGTGACGGTGATGCGGTACGGGTCGTCCGAGCAGTCGCCGACGGAGTGGTACATCGCCACCCACGGCACCGTGCCGGCGCGCACCGCCGGTCGACTGCTGATGCCGGCGGAGTCAGTTGGAGCGGCCATGAGTCAGCCTTCGTGTGACGGTGTGTGCGGACTGGAGCACGGCCGTGCAGCCCTGAGCGCCCAGGGCCCGGCCGAGCAGAACGAAGACGGCGGTCACGGTCAGGCTCCCGGCCGCGAGACCCGCCACAGGGGAGCCCGGCCCGCGCGCGGCGAGCGTTCCCGCCAGCGTCGCGACCGCGGCCGCCAGGGCGGGCCTGCTCAGCTCGGTCAGTACCTGCCGGACACGGATCGGGACTCCGCGGGCGCCGGTGTGCGGCATGACTCCTCCTCGGGGTGCCGCGGCCGGTGCCGGGACCGCGACCGTGCCCGGGGCGTGGGGCCGCTCACCGCTTCCGGCGTCCTCCGCACCGCAGGAGGGCCCGGCGTTTGGGACCTTGGCTGAGGCGTTCGGCTCACCCGCAAAACCGACGAGCAGCAGCGCTGCCGTGACGGTGATGCCGGCCGCGTTGGCGGCGGCGATCCCCGACACGCCCCAGGAGCCCACGGTCCCCACACCGATCCAGGTGGTGGTGACGACGCCCGCGGCCATGGTGAAGAACGGGTACCAGGTGGCCCGTCCGGTCGAGAAATAGGAGCGGATCAGGACTCCCACCAGGGTCTGGCCGAGCAGACCGAGGGCGTACACCCGCAGCACGCCCGCCGTAGCGGCCGTGTCGTGCGCGGTGAACGCGCCCCGCTGGAAAAGGAGTTGGATGATCTGTGGGGCACAGGCGATCACTCCGGCCGTGCCGAGGAGTACCAGGCAGGAGGCCAGGGCGAGGTCCCGCTCCACCCGGTCCCGGGCCCGTTCGAGGGCGCCGTCGGCGATGGCCCGCGCCACCAGCGGGAAGGTGACGGTGCACAGCATCAGGGACAGCGTCATGGGGATCTGGGCGACCTTCTGCGCGTAGTTGAGGTGCGAGATGGCCCCGGCGGGCAGCGTGGAGGCGAGGAAGCGTTCGATCAGGACCTGGGACTGACGGCACAGCGCGAACAGGAGAACCGTGGCGACGAGGGCGAGGCTCATCGGCCGTACCTCGGCCGGGGCACCGACGGCGGCGCGGGTGCGTCTGCGCAACTGCCGCCACAGGGAGGGAAGCTGCACCATCGCCATCAGGCAGCCGCCCACCGCGACTCCGGCCGCCGCGGATCGCACGCCCCAGCCCGGGCCGAGCAGCAGCATCGAGGCGATGATGCCGGCGTTGTAGACGACGTAGATGGTCGCGGGCGGCAGGAAGCGCCGGTGCGCCCGTAGGGCCGCGCTGCAGTACCCGGCCAGGCCGAAGGTCAGTGCGCAGGTCGCCGTCAGCCGGGTGCAGTCGACGGCGAGGCGGGGGTCGGGCAGGCCGGGGGCCAGCGCCTCGACCAGGTAGGGGGCTCCGCCGGCGATCAACGCGGACACGGCGACGAAGCCGAGGGACAGGCGGGGCAGGGTGGTGGCGACCAGGCTGCGGACCGGATCCCCCGGAGCTCCTTGCGTGCGCCGTGCCAGCGCCATGCTGAATGCCGGGATCAGCGCGAAGGCCAGTCCGTCCTCGATGAGCAGTGTGGCGGCGAACTCCGGCACGGTCCACGCGATCAGGAAGGCGTCTGTCTCACTGCCCGCCCCGAACAGGCGGGCCAGCGCCTGGTCGCGCACCAGTCCGAGCAGTGCCCCGAGGATCGAGAGTGACGCGGTGATGAGCGTGGCCTTGGCGAGAAAGTCCCCGGTGACCGCGGCGGGTCCGGTATGTTCCCCGGCCCGCGCGGCGGCCGGCGCCGAGGGGCCGGCCGTACCCTCGCAGGGAGCGTCGGCAGCACGCCGGGTGCGCGGAGTCGTCATCGCCATAGCCCGACGGCCTCCTTCGCCGTCCCCGGCATCGCGACCGGTGCTCCGGCCTCCTCCTCGTCGGTCCCGCCCAGTGCGCACCACGCCACCAGCCCGAAGACCACGGAGGTCACCACCGTGGAGTGTCCACCGATGTCGCTGTAGGCGAAGTCGGTCAGCTGCCATACCAGCAGTCCGCAGGCGACGAGCGCGCAGTCCATGCCGTGTCGCGGCGTGGTCCGCGTCCGCCGCAGGCGGCGCAGCGCGCACACCAGCAGGGCCAGCCAGCTTCCGACGAGACAGAGCAGCCCGATCAGACCCTGCTCACCGAGGACCAGCAGATACATGTTGTGCGGTGACAACAGCGGCTGCCTCAGGTACGCGGAGCCCGCGCCCTCGGTGTCGCTGGCCGACGACAGCGCCACCGAGGCGTAGCCGTCCCGGTACTCGGGGAAGCCCTTCAGCCCGACGCCGGCCACCGGACGTTCGCGCCACATGGCGGTCGAGGCCGACCACATCGCGTACCGGTCGGCGACGGACTGGTCGGGGGCGTCGGCGACCTGCGTGATGCTGTCGATCCGTTCCTGCAGCATCTGGGTGCCGACCCCCAGGCCGCCCACCAGGACCACGCACGCCGCAGCCGTGGCCGCGGCGACCTTGAGCGCGCGCCGCAGTCCGGCCAGCACCAGCTGCAGCGTGCAGGCCACGGCCGTCGCGATCCACGCACCCCGGCTGAAGGACAGTGCGAGCGGCAGCAGCAGCGCCAGCGCGCACCCGGCGGCACCGGCCCGCTGCCGTACGGAGGAGTGCCCGAGCGCGAGACCGACCGCGCACACCATGCCCACGGCGACCACCGTCGCCATGCCCATCACGTCCTGCGGCCCGAACGTGCCCACGGCCCGGATGTCCTCGCCCTGGTAGGAGGCACCGGACCCGGTGACGTACTGGTGCACGCCGACGGCGCCCTGCCACAGCGCGAGCCCCACGAACGACCAGGCCAGCAGCCGGACGTCCGCCCGGCCCCGGACCAGCAGCAGCACGGCCGCCGGCACCAGGACGAAGATCTGCAGATAGCGGGCCAGGCCGATGATCCCGCCTTCGGCCGAGGGCGCCCCCAGCGCGGCGACCGTGACCCCGACGACCGGCAGGCCCAGCACCACCGCGGCGGTACGCGACAGGGGGCGCCGCCGGTCCCGTACGAGACGGAACACGCAGACCAGCACGACCAGCCCGGACGCCACGTCGGCCGGCCCAGGGCCGTCCGCGCCGGCCGAGGAGGGCGGCAGTGCCAGCAGGCCGAGCACGGCGACCGCGGGCAGTACCGGCGGCAGCGCGGCGATACGACGGGACGGCGGGGCCGGAACATGACTCACGGCGGTCAGCTTCCCGTCGGGCGTACGAGCGCGGCGGCGGTGCGCAGCAGGATGCAGACGTCCTGCCACAGCGACCAGTTGTCGATGTAGGCGTTGTCGAACCGGCAGCGGTCCTCGATCGAGGTGTCACCGCGCAGCCCGTGGACCTGGGCGAGGCCGGTAAGGCCGGTCCGCACCCGGTGACGTGCCGCGTAACCCGGGTGTTTCTGGCTGAACTGCGCGACGAAATAAGGACGTTCGGGGCGCGGTCCGACCAGGCTCATGTCCCCCCGGAGCACATTCCACAACTGGAGCAGCTCGTCGAGCGAGGTGCGCCGCAGAATGCGGCAGAACCGGCGCATCTCGTGCTCGTTCGCCACGCTCCACCGGGTCGCCGCCTCGTGTTCGTCGGCCGGGCGGTGCGTGCGGAACTTGAGCAGCGTGAACGGCCTGCCGTCCTTTCCGATCCGCTCCTGCCGGAACACCACGCCCGGCCCGTCACAGATCCGCAGCACCACCGCACAGGCCAGAAGCAGCGGGCTGACCAGCAGCAACAGCGACCCGGACAGGACGACGTCGAGCACGCGCTTGCCGAAACCGCCGCGGCGCTGCGCGGCCATCTCCAGGCGCCGGCACGGGAATCCGGCCAGCCGGCCCCTCGGCCCGTACGACGGTGTCTCCGCGTCGAGCTCCCAGATCAGGCAGCCCGACTTGGCCAGAGCCCGCAGCAGCGGACCGTGCTCGGTCCGCGCGGAAGGGTGGACGGCCAGCACCGCGCGCACTCCGTTCTGGATGGCCGCCCGCTGGACCTCCTCGCCCGTCGTCAGCACCGGCAGACTCCCGGTGCCGTCCGGACGGTCGGCTACGACGCCCACCGGGCGCACCCCGCACCCCGGATGCCGCAGCACGGCCGCGGCCACGCGCTGGGCGGTGGCCGCCGGGCCGATGACGAGCGCGGTGTGCGGGTGGCGCAGCAGCGCCGCGCGTCGCCTCGCGTCCACGGCTCCGCGCAGGGCACAGCTCGCCGCGATCTGCACGGCGAGGCCCGCCAAGAGCACGCGGAGGGACAACGTGTGTTGCGGCCGGTACATCGCCACGAGTGCCGCGAGCGCCAGCCAGGCGACCGCGATCCGCCCGCACACGGCGGGCAGTTGCTCCAGGAACCCCTCTTCCGGCGATCGTGCCCGGTCCGGACGCAGCAACAGCGACGCGGCCACGAGCACGCTCACGGACAGCGCGGGAAGCGCCGCTCCGAACGGCGTCAGGCCGGCCAGCACGGCGGCCGCACCATCGGCGACGAGCAGCGGCACCGGCGAGGCGAACCGGGCCGGGGCCCTGCGGACGGGGGACCGGAACCCAGGGGCGGTGCCGCCGCGCGGCGGCATGACCGAGACGGGCGAGAATCCGTGGCTCCGAGGCTGTGCGCCGGGGAGGGGAACGGTGCTTTCCGCGGTCACGAGTGGATGGACTCCCTGTGCGAGGTGGGCGCGGAGGGGGGCGCCGCCCACGGACCGATCAGGTCGCGGTAGAGGTCCGCCACCGCCCCGGTGGCGTGCCGCACGTCGTGCCCGGTGAGTACGTGCCTGCGTCCCTGGTGACCGAGCGACTCGCGCAGCGGTGGGTCGAGCAGGAGTGCGGCGAGCGCCTCGGCCAGCGCTGTCGGGTTCCCGGCCGGGACCAGGCAGCGCGGGCCCAGTGAGGGTGGCAGGCTTTCGCGGGCGCCGTCGACATCCGTGACCACCACCGGCCGCCCGCAGGCCATCGCCTCCAGCGGGGCCAGTGCCATGCCCTCCCAGCGCGACGGCAGAACGACCAGATCCGCCGCCTGGTACCAGGGGACGACGTCGGCCACGCCTCCTGCGAACAGCACCGAGGCGGGCGCCCGGCGGAGCAGGAGATCGCGGTCCGGTCCGTCGCCGACCAGGGCGAGACGTGCACCGCGGACCCGGCCGGCGACCGCGTTCCACGCCTCCAGCAGGACGTCCTGGCCCTTCTGCCGGCACAGGCGTCCCACGCAGACGACGAGCGGCGTGGCGGGGTCGAGTCCTCGTAGCGGTGCCGGTCGGATGTTCTCGGCACCGCCGGGGGCGGGCCGGTACCGCTGCGGATCGACGCCGTTGGGAATGACGCTCCACTGTGCCTCGATCCCGGCGCGCACACCGGCTGCTCGTTCCGCCTCGCTGACACACACGACGCGCGAGGCCCAACGCGCTCCCCACCGCTCCCACCGCAGGGCGAGCGCCGAGGTGAACCCGCCCACGGCCTGGAACGACCACGCGTGCGGCTGGAAGACGGTGGGGAGGCGCTTGCGGACGGCGAGCCGTCCGGCGATCCCGGCCTTCGCGCTGTGCAGGTGCACCAGATCGGGGCGTACCTCACCGACGATGCGGGCCAGGTCACGTACCTCCCGGACGAGTGGCGCACCGGGCGACCGTGTCGCGTGCCAGCGCCGTACGTCCGCGCCCAGCGTCCCCAGTTCGGCGGTGAGCGCGCCGTCGGGGCAGGCGACCGTGACGGCGGCTCCGGCGGCGCGCTGAGCCCGTACCAGGTCCGTCACGACCCGCGCGACTCCGCCGTCCACGGGCTGCGTGACGTGAAGGACACGGGGTCGAGGGCCGGTTGCTGACAGATGCATACGCGATGTCCTCGCTCACAGTGGCGCTCGGTTCGGCACGGGGGAGTACGTCTCACCGCTGGGCGTCGACGGCGACGAAGAACGCGCCTGCCCAGGCCGTGTCCTGACGGGACGTCAGCCGGAAGGCCAGCCGGTCGCCGCCGTCCCGCAGCGCTCGTGCGAGGTCGAACACGTCCGAGTCGTAGCCGAGGGTGTTGGCGTAGGCGGGCACACGGTCCGGCGGGGTCTTACCGGGCTGGCTGATCGTCGAGTTGAGGACGTCGTCGACCGGGTCGGCCGGATCGGTGAGCACGGTGACGGCGGTGCGCTCACCGTGCGCGGTCGCGCGGGTGGTGGTGAGGCGGAGCGTGTCACCGCTCACGCCGCGGTCACCGTCGTACGCCACCAGGCCCGCGCGGCCGCCGGCGCCCGTGGGGAGACGCCGCGCGATTTTCCCGAGGCCGACCTCCCCGGTCGGCGTCAGCGCTTCGAAGCCGTCCCAGAGAGAAAGACGCCGCAGTGGATCCGCCGGGTTCTCGTACGCCACCACCAGCGTCCAGCCGCCCCACGCGCCGGCCGCGGACGTTCCCTTCGCCACGTTGACCTGGGCCACCGTGTACAGGCCCGGCTTGCTGTCCCGCACCATTTCCGTGACGTCGGCGGAGGCCTGGAAGGCATCGGCGCCGTTCGCCACGCGGTGGCCGACGACCGTGTCCGCGAGGACCTCCTTGTACTCTCCGCCGGGTTCGGCGATCAGTACGCGCCCGTTGTCCTTCGGCGGCTTCTGCTCACCGACCCGGAGGTTGCCGCCCCAGTACAGCCGTGCGTAGCTGACCCGTGATCCTTCGGGAAGACGGACCTCCGCGCGCGAGGAGTTGTATGTGTTCGGGTCCCGGTCGACGTCGATGTACGTCATGTCGAAGGCGCCGTTCACCCCGGTTTCCCCGGTTCGCACCGCCGGACAGGCGGCCGCCGTCGTCGTCGCGGGAACCGGTTGGTCCGCACGGCAGGTGATGGAGGTGTTGGCGGCGCGCACGATGCCGCCGTGCTGCAGGGCCTGGTACCGCTCGGTGAACGGGATACGGTCCGCCTCCGGTGACGGTGGCGCCGCGGAGGCGGCGGCCAGGGCAGCGGGTGCCAGGATCCCGGCCAGGGCAAGGGCGGTGACCGCCCCATGGCGCAGCGGGGGGAGCAAGGAGTCGCGCATGACCGGTTTTGGGCCTTCCGGAAAGGTTGTGAAAGGAGGGGAGGACGCCATGGAGACGATGCGTGCGCCGCGCGGGGCACGCCGGAGGTGAGCAACTCTAGACGCCGGTGGTACTTATCTGGCGAAACCGACGAAAGTGTCGTAATTGTGAATGTTGGTCGGGCATCGTGAGGTCATGCCGGAACAGGCCGGTTCGTGTCCTCGCGGGGGACAGCGGTTCCCGGAGGCGGACGGTCCCGCCCTTTCCGGTACCGGTCCGGGCCGTGCGGAATCCGTGAGCCCTTTTGGCGTGGCGCACCCGGCCTGCTGCGCGCCCTGCGCGAGGCCGACGCCGAGTACGTCCTGCTGGACGGCACCCTGGGCCGGTCCCTTGGGGGCGACGCCCCTCGGACGCCCGCCGGGCCGTGATCTGACGCCGACCCTGCACACCGTCAACCGGGCGCTGTCCGCAGCACGGGCGCCGGTCGAGTGCGGCGTCGCACGTATGAAGTCCTGGCGGATCTTCCGCGGTCCCGGTGCAGTCCGAATCGAATGTCGTCAGTCTCCGCGGCCGTCCTCACTCTGGAGCGGCAGTGCTGAAAGAGCTTCGTGAGTCATGGATCTCATATGAGGACTCGGTAATTTCGGCCCACCTGGTTTCCGGATCGTCCGGGGCTCGTTGATTACGACGACAGCATTACCGCTGGCTGTTTACCCATCGAAGAAAGGAACACCAATGAAGTCTCTGAAGGCTGCCGCCGTTGTTGCCGGGTCCCTCGTCGTGGCCGGTGCCGCCGCACCCGCGTTCGCGGTGGACGTGCCGTCCGGCCTGAATGGCACGGTGAAGACCGTGACCCAGGGAGTGGACGGGCTCGGCGTCACGAAGAACGGCCCGGTGAGCCACACTCTGCAGGGCGCCACCGGCGCTTTGAACGGTCAGAAGCCGCTTGTCGGCGGTCTGCCCCTGGGCGGCTGACGATGCCGCGATCTCCGCTGGCCGCTGTTTCTTGACCGGCGCTCACCGGCGTATCGGTGACGTTTCGAACAGGCCGATTCCGTAGCGTGCGGAGTCGGCCTTCGGTCTCTTCGGCGCTCCTCACCGGCTTTCGCAGGAGGGTGGGAAGAAACCATACGGCAGAGGCCGTTCCCGCGATTGAGCTTTGAATGCGTATGGGGAATTTTCCGGTGAGGGGGTTTCCGGCGTCCTCGTGGCTCGTTGACCGTGGTGGGGCCATGCTCTTCGCAGACCCGCATGTTTCGCTGATGAAAGGAAACCACCATGAAGCCCTTGAAGCCCATGAAGGCTGCCGCGCTCGTCATCGGCGCCCTGACCGTTGCCGGTGCGGCCGCGCCCGCCGTAGCCCACGGCGGCACCGGGGCCAAGGACGCGGATCTCGCCGGAGTGGTGAAGCAGGTCACCGGGGGGCCTGTCAGCGTGCAACCGCTGCAGACCCTGCACACGCTCGCCGCGAACGGGGAAGGGGCTCTCCCCGGCCCCCTCAAGGACGAGGGGCACACCGTGCACCAGCGCACGGTCGGCCGGGTGGTCGGCGGACTGTAGAACCGGCCGGTGCCCACGGACGGCCGGGGATTCCCGTCCTGCCGCCGGTGCCGGAACGACACTCGACGGGAAGTTCGGAGGAGCATTGACCATACCGGTGAACACCGCGTCGAACCCCGCGGAACCCGTGGGCTCCGCGAAGCCCACGGAGCGGCGTTGGGTGCTGTGGGGGCTGCTGGCCACGGGCACCATGGCGGCTATGGCACCGGCCCCGCCGGCGCCGGGGCGGTCCGCTCCGGAGAAGGCGCGGTTCGTCGAGACATACCGTGGGCGGCGCATCACCGGAGTGAGGCACGGCGTCGGCCCGTCCGGGGACCCCTGCTGCGAAATGTGGCACGTCACGGTGGACGGACGCCCGCTGCCCCTGATGCGCCGGGCGGACGGCAGCTGGATGACCATGGTCGACCACTACCAGTCGTACCCGACCCCGCTCTTAGCCGCCCGCGCCGCCGTGGACGAACTGGGCCCCACCGCGCGGCCGGCGGCGCCGGACGGGAACGACGGCCGCATGGACCACAGCGGCGAGCGGAGTGAGCAGCCGAGATCCCCGAAGGACCATGTCCATGGTGTACACGCGTAAGGATGTCAGCACGCTCACCCGTTCCGAGCGGCGCCGGTTCGTCAACGCGGTGCTTGAGCTCAAACGCAGCGGTGAATACGACGAGTTCGTGCGCATGCACATCGCGTACTACACGCCCGACGGCGAGAGGGGTCTGCGTGCCGCCCACATGACACCCTCCTTCCTGCCGTGGCACCGGAAGTTCCTGGTGGACTTCGAGCGGGCACTGCGCCGCGTGGACGCGTCGGTGACCGTGCCGTACTGGGACTGGACCCGCAATCGCGGCCCGACCGCCGTACCGTGGACCGAGGATCTGCTCGGAGGCGACGGGCGGCGTTCCGACCGGCAGGTCAGATCCGGCCCCTTCGCGTTCCGTAACGGCCGGTGGACCATCACGGTAGGGGTGACCGACACCGAGTACCTCATGCGTGATCTCGGCCGTTCCCACGATCCGATCGCCCTGCCGACGTCCCGGGACGTGGAGTCGGCCGTCGCCGATCCCCTGTACGACACGGCTCCCTGGAACTCCACCTCCCCCAAGGGATTCCGCAACAAGCTGGAAGGGTGGGGGCCGGGACACCCTCCGGCTTCGTGGCGCAACCACAACAGGGTTCACCGTTGGGTGGGCGGTCACATGGTCAGCGGCGCGTCCGTCAATGACCCTGTGTTCTGGCTGCATCACGCCTTCGTCGATCTCCAGTGGTCCCGCTGGCGGCAGCGCCATCCATCTGCCCGCTACCTCCCCGCGAAGCCGCCCGCCCCCGGCGACACCCAGCACGGCAGGATCGTCGCACGGCGGGAGAAGCTGCCACCCTGGGACGTGACACCGCAGCAGATGGAGGACCACGGCGGGATCTACCGGTACGCGTAGCCCGTTCGGGCGCCGCGTGGCCGGGGGTTGGCCGTGACATGGTTCCGGTGTCGAAGGACCCGGAAGGGTCCGGTGCGGGGCCACCGGACCCGGTACCGGGCGCAGCGGGTGCCGGGCGGAGATTCAGTTCGTCACAAGCGTCGAGCGGTACCACTGTTCGGCACGGCCGAACCACGTGGCGAAGCCACCGCCCGGACACCGACCGAGATCCGCCCAGAGGGCGTCGGCCTCGAAGAAGTGGTCCGTCGTCAGGATGTCGAGCGTGGCCGGCGGGACCCCCTTGGCCGCGAGGATCGCCTTGGCCCCCTCGACGGTGAGGTTGTCACTCGGCCAGGGGATCCCGGCGCAGTCGGCGACCGCCCGCAGCGCGCTGCCGACGGTCACCGGCGTCGGATCCGCGGCGTGGTACACCCGCGAGGTCAGGACCCCGTCCGGGGCCGGCGCCGTGGCGACCAGCAGCCGTGCCACGCGCGTTGACCGCCTCGTTGGCCGCGGTGCTGCCGCCGATCTGCGCCGCGCAGTGCAGGAGTACGTCGACCCCGTCGCACACCCCGCGCAGCGAGCCGGGGTCGGTGAGGTCGGCGTGCACGGTCCGCGCCCCGGGGCAGGACCGGGGCAGGGACCGGCGGTGGCTCATGAGCCTGAGGTCGGCCCGCCGGCGCTGTGCCTCGCGCGTCACGTGGGCGCCGACGAACCCGGACGCGCCGGTGATGAGAAGGACGGGCACGGGGACTCTCCCGGGGAGCGGTCGGGGTCAGCGGACACGTGGCCGCAGGACGAGTCTCGAAATCCGTGTCCCCACCGGGGGCGCGGATTTTTTGTTTTCCTTCCGCCCCGACTTGAGGAAGTGTGGTCGATGCCTGTTTCCACCCGGACACCCGTCGGTCGATGGACGGGTACGGTCACGCACGACGGCGAGGTGGACGAATACACCGTCGCCTTCGCCCCGGACGGCTCGCTCTCGGTCACCACGCGCAAGAGCACCGGCACCGGCTCCTGGACCGTCACCGGCGACGACTCCCTGGAGTTCTCCCTGCGCGGGGACTTCAACCTCGACGTCACCCAGATCAGCCCCAACGGCCACCGGGCCGCGTACATACAGATCGACATCACCGCGCGGCACGACGGCGACGCGCTCACCGGCGAGGGCAAGGCCGTCGTGCACGGCCCCGACGACGTCGTGATCTACGCGACGGGTGCCCGCACCGAAGCGCGCCGGGTGTCATGACGGACGAAGTCGCCCGGCTCACCGATGTGCTGAGCCTGCGGGACCTCGCCGGACGCTATCCGGCCGGCCTCGACGAGGGCGGTTTCGACGCGACCTGGGCGAGGTCCCTGTTCACCGAGGACATCGAGATGACGTTCCCGGTGGGCAGCCACCGATGAACTGCCGGGGTCTGACCGAGCTGATCGTGCTCAACATCGGGCTCGGACCCGGTGTCATCGGGCCCGAGCTGTTCACCGTCCTGGTGCTGATGGCCCTGCTCACCACGGCCATGACCAGCCCCGCGCTGACCCGGATCCGCAAGGGGATCGACGAGGACCTTGAGCGGGAACCGGCCGGAATCGGCCAGGACGAGCCCGTTCTGGAGATCGCGAGAACCCGCTGACCTGCGCCTTCGGGTGCCGCAGTGGCGTCAGCCGCCGACCGGCGAATAGTTCAAGCCCTGATGGTTGGTAGATTGCTAGTTGGGAGATTGATAGATAAGTAGGTTGACGATACTCTCGCAGTGCGACGACGAAGCAGTGAGGGAGAGAACGATGAGCCAGGACTTCAAGAACCTCGACATGACGATGATGTTCGTGATCCACGACGCGCTCCGCCGCGAGCTGGAGCGGATCGCCCGGATCACCGCGCGGGTCGACGAGGACCCCCGGCACGTACTGAGCGCGGCGGTCGGCTGGGAGCTGTTCAAGAAGTTCCTGACCATCCACCACACCTCCGAGGACGTGAAGATCTGGCCGGTCATGGAGGCGGCCCTGGCCGGCCGGAGCTCCGAACTGGCCCTGCTCGCCGACATGGAGGCCGAGCACGGCGTCATCGACCCGCTGCTCGCCGACATCGACGCGGCCCTGGCCGACCGCGACTCCGGCCTGGAGCGCCTGACCGGCCTGACCGACACCCTCTGCACCAAGCTCGGCGGCCACCTCGACCACGAGGAGCGGGACGCCCTGCGGCTGATGGACATCACACTCTCCCAGGAGCAGTGGGCGGACTTCGCCGCCGAGCAGCGCACCCGGGTCGGCGACGACTCCGCCCGCTACCTGCCCTGGCTGCTCGACGACATCGACGCCGCGAAGGCCGCCAAGCTCCTCGGCAGCATGCCCGAACCGCTGCGCAACGCCTACGAGAACGACTGGCGCAAGGCCTACCAGGACCTCGACATCTGGACCCCGAAGACCGCCTCCGCCAGCCGCTGACCGGACCCCGAGGGTTCCGCTCGACACCCCCCAACCCTGAGACAGACACGGAGACATCCCATGTCGCTGCAAGACCGCACTCAGGCCGTCCCCAAGGCCGCGGCCCCGCCGCAGCAGGACGGCAGGCCCGGACTCGCGTTACTCGTGATCGCCGCGGCCCAGCTCATGCTCGTCCTCGACAACACGATCGTCGCCGTCGCCCTGCCGAGCATGCAGAGCGCCCTCGGGCTCAGCGAGTCCGGCCTCGGCTGGATCGTCACCGCCTACGCCCTGGCCTTCGGCGGTCTGCTGCTGGCCGGCGGCCGCGCCGGTGACCTCTTCGGCCGCCGCCGGGTCTTCCGCACCGGCCTGGTCCTGTTCACCGCCGCCTCGCTGCTCGGCGGCCTCGCCCAGAGCGGCGAACTGCTCATCGCCGCCCGCGTGATCCAGGGCGCGGGCGCCGCCATCGCCGCCCCCACCGCCCTGTCCCTGCTGGCCACCACCTTCCCGGCGGGCCCCGCCCGCAACAAGGCGCTCGGTGTCTACGGCGCGATGGGCGGCCTCGGCTCGGTCGTCGGCCTGCTGCTCGGCGGCGCGCTCACCGAGTACCTGAGCTGGCGCTGGGTGATGTTCGTGAACATCCCGATCGCCCTGGCCGTCCTGTTCGGCACCGGCGTTCTCGTCGAGGGCGAGCGCGAGCGCGGCAAGGTCGACGTGCCCGGCGCACTCACCGCCACCCTGGGCTTCGGCTCGCTCGTCTACGCCATCAACCGCGCCGGCGACAAGGGCTTCGGTGACAGTGTCACCCTGATCGGCCTGGGCGCCGCGCTCGTCCTGATCCTCGCCTTCGTCCTCGTCCAGCGTGCGAGCAGGGCGCCGATGATCCCGCGCGGCGTGCTCGCCGACAGGAGCCGGGTCGGCGCCGACCTGATCATGTTCCTGGTCGGTGCGGGCATGCTCGCCACCTTCTACTTCCTGACCCTCTACATGCAGCTGGTCAAGGGCTACGCCCCTATGGTCACCGGCGTCGCCTACCTGCCCTTCGCCCTCGGCATGGGCATCGCGGCCGGCGGTCTCGGCCCGCAGCTGCTCGCCAAGCTGCCCGAGCGCAACGTGATCGCCCTCGGTCTGCTGATCGGCACCGCGGGCATGGTCTGGTTCAGCTTCATCGAGCCCGGCCAGAACCCGTGGGCCGCGCTGCTGCCGGCCCAGCTGGTCGCCGGTCTCGGCCTCGGCATGGTCTTCGTGGCCGTCACCGTCGTCAGCGTCCGCGGGGTCGCCCCGCAGGCCACCGGCGCGGCCTCGGGACTGGTCAACACCGCCCAGCAGATCGGCGGCGCCATCGGCCTGGCCGCCCTCGCCGCGGCGGCCACCGCCATCACCGACCACGAGCTGCCGGGCAGCGTCCCGCACGCCCTCACCACCGGCTACTCGTACGGGTTCCTGCTCGGCGGCGGCTGCTACCTGCTGGCCCTGATCGTGGCCCTGGCCACCCTCCCGGGTACCCGCCCCCAGCAGCAGGACGCCGAACACCCGCCCGTCGCCCTGTGACCGACCCCGGCGGCCCCGCCCCGACCACTCCGGGCGGGTTCGCCGGTTCCCCGGTGCCGGTACCGGTGCCGGCCGGGAAGCCGTCGATATACTCGGGCAGGAGGTGCTGCCTTGCGGTACGAGAGCGACGACGAGCGCGGCCCGGTGACCCGGACCGAGCAGACCGCGGAGGTCCCCGGAGTCCTCCCGGACGCCCTCACCGACTTCATCGGCTATCTCCTGCGCCGCGTCTACGCGCAGTTCTCCGCCACCGACGACGGCGGCGACAGCGACTCCCGCGACTTCCTGGTCCTCGACGCGCTCACCGGCCGCGACTGGGAGTCCCAGCTCGACCTCGCGGAGCGGCTCGGCATCAACCGCACCATCATGGTCGGCGTCATCGACCGCCTTGAGGCCCGCGACGAGGTCCGGCGCACCCGCAACCCCGACAACCGGCGCCAGTACGTGCTCTCCCTGACCGACACGGGACGCGAGGCCGTGGAGGCCAGCCGGCGGGCGGTCGCCGAGCGGGACGCCCGGCTCACCGCCGTACTGACGGACGAGGAGACCGCCCGGCTCGACGAGCTGCTCGGCCGGCTGCTGCCCGAGTCGGCGCAGCCGCTCGTGCAGGGCACCGAGTACCTGGTCGCGCAGGCCCACCACCGGCTGCGCAAGCTCGGTGACGACCAGCTGGCAGGCACCGGTCTGAGGGTGCGGCACTACGGCCCGCTGTCCGCTCTCGACGTGCTCGGGCCCATCGCCCAGCAGCGGCTCGCCGAACTGCTCGCCATCACCGGGCCCGCCGCCTCCCAGCTCGTCGACGAACTCGTCAGACTGGGCCTGGTGCGCCGGGGCCGCGACCCGCACGACCGGCGCCGGTACGCCCTGGAGGTGACCGACCTCGGCCGAGAGCAGCTCGGGGTCGTGGCCGGAGCCGTCGCGGGACTCGCCGCGGACGTCTCCGCCATGCTCGGTCCCGGCGGCGAGGACGAACTGCGCGGACTGCTGCTGAAACTCCTCGCCCCGACGCATTCCGGCCCGGCATTCGCGGAGAACACCAAGCCATCTGTCCCCGCCAGGGGTTGACCCTCTGGCCAAAGGCTGTCCCGCTTAATTCGGCGGATTCACCGCGCCCTTTTCCAGGCTCTTCGCAGCGCCCTTCCGGTTGTTCTCCGGAAGGGCCACGAGGGGCCTTTTTTCATGCGGATCTCTCCTGCGCCGCACTCAACATGCAGGCGATGTCCCGCCTCGCCCCCGCCGACCGGCTCACCGGCAACGGCCTCTGCCAGACGGCCGTTTCAGCTCGCCGGGGTCCTCGCGGTCGCGCTCGTCGCCGCCCTGCTCGCCGCCCACACGCCGGCGCCCGGCACCGGTCCGGCCGTCGCCTGCCGGCCGGCACTGGCCCTGGTCGCTGCCCTCGGCCTCCTGGGCCTGTTCGTCGGCCTCACCGGCCTGATCCGCACCCCTCCCTCCTCACTCCACCACGGGGAATGACCATGGACCAGACAACGCAGACCGGGGTCTTCGACGACCTGGACGACGAACTCGACGAAGTGGTGTGTCAACGTTGTCCAGAAGGGTTTCCGGGCCCTCGCTCAAGGTCCGCACCGGGGCGGTCATGTCAGAATGAGGGCGCCCGCCGTTCGTCCGGTCTTCATCGAGGTTGTCCGTGTCCCAGCCCGTCGGCCGAGTGCCGCAGCGTAGCAACGCACGGTCCAACCGGGCGCGGATCCTCGCCACCGCCCGCCAGGAACTCGGCCGGAACCCCGACATCACCCTGGAGGAGCTGGCCCGCGCCTCCGGTGTCGTACGGCGCACGCTCTTCGGGCACTTCCCGGGGCGGGCCGCGCTGCTGGAAGCCCTGGCCGAGGAGGCCGCCGAGGCGCTCCAGGCCGCCCTGGCGCGGGAGGCGGAGCCGGCGGAGCCGGCCGACCGGGCCCTCGCGCGCTTCTCCCTGTCGCTGTGGCCGGTGGGCGACCGCTACCGGATGCTGCTGGCCCTCGCCCACCGGGACCTGGGCGCGGAGCGGGTCGCCGAGGTCCTCGCACCGGCCCGGGTCCGGGCCACGGCCATCGTGGAGCGCGGGCAGCGGGACGGCGTCTTCCATCCCCATCTGCCGCCTGCGGTGCTCAGTGCCGCCCTGGAGGGCATGTCGATCGCCCTGCTGGAAGAGGTCAACACCGGAGCGTTCGAGGACGACGGCACCCGCACGGCCGTCGCCACGCTCATCGCGGCCGGGGTCCCCGAGAAGCAGGCGCACACCGTGGTCGACGAGGTCGCCGCCGAGGCCGCGCCGGAGAACCCCGCCGGGACCTGAACCGGGCGGCCCCGGGGCCTTCCCCTCTCCCGGCGGCGCACGGGGCGGCCGCCGGGGGCGTCGGCGGAGCCGTCAGCCGATGTCGGGCAGGGGGCGCCGGGCCACCTCGCGGGCGTCGTCCGGCGGTACGCCCGGCATGCGCAGGGCCATCTCGGCGAGGTCTGCCGCGGCCTCGTCGCCGTCCGCCTCGGGGCGGGCGAACCTCGGCTCCACCAGCCGACCCGTCCGCCGTAGAGGCGCCGGGCCACCTCGCGGGCGTCGTCCGGCGGTACGCCCGGCATGCGCAGGGCCATCTCGGCGAGGTCTGCCGCGGCCTCGTCGCCGTCCGCCTCGGGGCGGGCGAACCTCGGCTCCACCCAGCCGACCCGTCCGCCGTGGACGCGCCCGACCTGCTCGGCCACCACGCCCGGCTGGGCGCCGCACGCCGGGAGCGGTCCGGGTGCGGGCGCCGCCCTTCCCGCCGGGTGAACGAGCCGTCGTACGGGTTCCGCAGTGGTGCGTGGTCGCGTGGTCGCGTGGCCGGCGGGACTACGTGGTTCACGGGATGCGATGCCGTCGGGCGCGGAAGAAAGCTGGGGGCGTGCTGTCCGGGTACCTGGAGAGCTCCGATCGCGTGGCGACCGCTCGCCCTCTCTTCCACGGCCCGGGGAGCGCACTCGGGCACCGGACGACGAGCGTGGGAGTTGAGTGGTCTTGGGTCGTAGCACACCGCTGCGGGGTCGTTCCGACCAGCTGTCGCTGGGGCTCGCCGTATTACGCCGTACGGTGCGGTCCGGCCAGAGCGGGATCGTACTCGTCACCGGCGAGCCCGGGATGGGCAAGAGCGCGCTGCTGGACGCCCTGACCTGCGAGGCCGCCCCGCTCGGCTTCGTGGTCGGGCGGAGTTCGGTGGACGAGATAGCGCGGACCACGCCCGGTGCGCCCCTGCTGATGGCGCTCAGGTCGGGGCCGCTGGCCTCGGCCTCGGCCGGGGCCGGGACCGGGACCAGGACCGGGACCGGGGAGATCGCCGAGCTCGACGGGCTGTCGGCGCGGCCCCTCACCTTCATGGACCGGATCGGCGAGATCCTGGAGCGCGCCGCGGCGGACACCCCCGTCCTGATCGCCGTGGACGACGTGCAGTGGGCCGACCAGCTGAGCCGTACGGCGCTGTCCGCGCTGCCCGGCTGGCTCGCGGGGCATCCGCTGGTGTGGGTGTTCACCAGCAGGGACGCCGACTGCCCGGTCTTCCGTGACCTGACGGCCCGCACCACCCCCTCGACACCCGTCACCGTCGTCCCGCTGGCGGCCCTCGGCCGGGACGACGTCCTGCAGATCGCCCGGGACCGGCTCGGCCGCCCGCCCTCGGAGCCGGTCCGCCGGATGCTCGACGGCGTCGGCGGCAGCCCCTTCCTGGCGGTCCAGCTCCTCGAAGGGCTGCTGCGGGCCGCGGCGCGCGGCGAGCCCGCCGACCGCGTTCCCGACGAGTTCATCGCGGGCGTCCGCCGGTCGCTGGCCGGTCTCGACCCGGCCGCCGCCGACGTGGTGCGGATGGCCTCGGTGCTGGGCCGGACGTTCGCCGTGGACGAGATGGCCGAACTCCTCGCCCCCCGGCACGACCACGCGTCGGTCGCCACCGGCGTGGAGGCGGCCCTCGCCTCCGGACTGCTCGGCACCGTCGGGCACCGGATCGGCTTCCGCCACGACCTGGTCCGCGAGACCGTCTACGGCGCCCTCTCCGACGGCGCCCGGCGCCGCTTCCACCGCGGCTGCGCGGCGTTCCTGATCGACGGCGGCCACAGCCCCCTGGAGGCGGCCCCGCACGCTCGGCTCAGCGTCACCCCGGACGACGAGGCCTGCGTCCGGATCCTGCGGGACGCCGCCGAGGAAGCCGTACCGGCTCTGCCCGAGACCGCCGGGAAGCTGATCACCGAGGCGTTCCGGCCGCTGCGGCCGGGCAGCCGGACGTGGCGCGAGACGGGGGAGCACTGCGTGGACGTGCTGGGCCGGGTGCAGCGGGCGGCCGACGCGGTGCACCTCGCTCAGACGCTGCTGCGGCGCACGAGCGAGCCCGAGGCGACGGCCCGGATCCAGGTGCTGATGTCCCGCGCGCTGTGGCTGACCGGCAGCCTCGGCGACTCCGTGGAGCGGATCGGCAGGGTCCTGGCGCTGCCCGGCATCTCACCGGCGCTGCGGGCCAGGCTGGAGGCGGCCCGGGCGCTGGCGCTGACCGGCCACGACGCCACCGCCGCCCGGGCCGTGGCGCCGGCCGCGCTCCAGCAGGCGCGGGCGGTGGACGACCGGGAGGCCATGGTGCTGGCGCTCCAGGCGGTCGGGGAGGTCGGCCGCAACTCCGGGCACCACGTCGACGCCATGACCGCGTTCCGCGAACTGCGGCAGCTGGAGGGCGTGAACCACGTCGCCGGCGAGATCATCGAACTGCAACTCCTCGACCGCTACGAGGAGTCCGAGGCACTCATCGCCGCGGCCCTCGCGGACGCCCGGGACGAGGTCGAGGCGGTCCGGCCCTCCCTGCTGTCCGCCCAGATGTGGCACGACTTCAACCTCAGCAGGCTGGACGACGCCGAGTCGGGGGCCCGGGCGCTGATCTCCATGAGCCAGGAACTGGGCGGCCACGTCTACGAGTTGGACGCCGTCGTGGTGCACGCCTCGGTGTGCGCGCTGCGCGGCGAATGGGAGCAGGCCAAGCGGCTGGTCGCGGACCGGGAGAGCCGGAGCAAGGCCGACGACGGCATCCGCAAGCCCAGCCTGAGGCTGATGCGCGGCTGGTTCGCCGCGGCCGAGGGGCGGCCCGCGGACGCCGTGGACATCCTGGCCCCGGTCCTGTACACCGCCCGCGAGTCGAGGACCTGCTGGCCCTGGTGGCCCGGCTGGACGCGGTTGCTGCTGGCGATCGGCACGGCCGCGGGCGACGAGCGCTTCGCCAAGGAGGCGCTCACCCTCGCCGAGGAGGGCGCCGCGCGCAATCCGGGCATCGCCAGCTACGAGGGGATCGCCTACCAGACCCAGGGCCTGGCCCGTGCGGACCTCACCCTGCTGGAACGGGCCGCCGACACGCTCGGCCGCAGCCCCCGCCCCGAACTCCAGGCCGGCGGGGCCGCCGACTACGGGAAGCTGCTCGCGGCCCGGGGGCGGCGCGCGGAGGCCGCCGTCCACTTCGACCGGGCCTGGGCCGTCTACGAGCGGATGGGCGCCCGCCCGGCACAGGACTCACTGCACCGCGCGGCCCGCAAGGCGGGCATCCGGCGCCCCGAGTGGTCCGCCGGGGCCGGGAACGCCCGCCCGACCCACGGCTGGGCCGCCCTCACCGACGCCGAGACCCGGGTCGCGGCCCTCATCAGCGCCGGCCACACCAACCGGTCGGCGGCCGCCGAACTCGGCGTCTCGCCCAACACCGTGGGCACCCACCTGCGTTCGGTGTTCGCCAAGCTCGACGTCAACTCCCGCGTCCAGCTGGTCAACGCCCACCGCAACCGCACGGACGAGACGTTCGGAATCCGGTAGCGAGAGCCCCGGTGGAATGGAGGGCGCCCTCCCATTTCGAGCCACAGGCGCCCGGGGCGCCCGGCCGGGAGGGCGGCGTATCGCCGAAACGCGGTGCTGACCTGCGACGATGTCCAGAGAGGTGCGAACCGCGGGTGGCGCCCCCGGCGGGAGCCCCAAAACATGGCTGGTCGTGCGCACGGCGCTGACCTGCGCATTTGCGCCACGGTGGTGGTTGAGGGGCGGTCTCGGCTGGTGCCGGTCCCGCTGCGGGCGGTCTCGGCGGTGGATGAACCCCCGAGTGCGGCGCTGAAGACGAGCCCCGGCTGACGCCTTCGATGAGTTCGGTTGACATGCCGGAAGACGGGGACGTCGACGCTTGGGCATGGGTGGCTCGAAAAGGCGCTCGGTGGAGCCCAAGGGCTCCACCGAGGCGACTACTTGCGTCCGGGCTTCTTTTCCGCCGTCTTCGTCATCCAGGACTGACAGGCCCATCGGGCAAGGCCGCCCACGGCGAGGGACACGAGAAGGGCGCCCCAGTCGACGATGTGCGGGAGTCCGGGGAAGAAGGCGAAGAAGGCGAGCGTGACGACGAGGCCGACGAGGAACGAGGTGATCCCGACCCGGCGTCGGCGTGTTTCCCACGCCTGGTCCGAGTTCTGCCCCTCTTGCTGCTCGGTCATGAAACGACTCACTTCGTGATGTGGTGGCACTGGCTCACACGGCGCACCCCGTTGACGTAGAGATGGGCACACGCTTTGCCATAACGAGGCAGCCTCTGGGGAGAGTTGTTCCTCATCGGGTCGATCTTGCATTCGCTGTGGGTCCGGCCCTGTGACGTGCGGTAGGTCCGGTTGTTGGTGTCGGCGTACGTGAAGTCGATGCGCCAGTTGCAGAAACCGCTGCTGAGCGCTCCCACGAAGGCGCAGTCGACGCCGGCGTTCTGGTACGTGATCTTCCTGCCGCTGCCTCGGATGATGTGTGTGAACATGCAGCCGGTCGGGACCTTCATCGTCACGCCGCCCACGCTGTACTCGAAGGTCTGCACGGCAGTCGACCCGAGCGCGGTGGCGTGCGCACCCGTCGGCGCGGTGAGAACGAGGGCTCCTGCGGCGGTCAGAGCTGTGGCGAGGCGCGTGATGTAGGGCATGACGAAGCTTGTCCCCTTCTGTGATCTTTCGATGAGTACCTGGGACAACCGCGTCCGCCGTTGGTCGGTTGCTGGATTCAGGCTGATTCACTGCCTTGAGTGATCAAAGAATAAGTGGGCTGACCAGCAGAAACGTTAACAGTGTCGTTCCGGGTTCCCGGAAGGGATGACCTTGACGGATGTCGAACCCGCGAGGGTGGCGGGGGAGGATACCGGTCTGGGCTGAGACTTTCCCGGGTTCGGCGGGTAGGACGGACAACTGGTGCGTCGGCGAGATGGTGGGAGGCATGACGAATGCAGATCGTGCGCAGTCGATTCCCTCTCCAGGGGGTGGCAGATGGGGACCCCCACCCACCGTTCATGTCCGGTACGTCGTTGTCGACGGGCCGGAGGGCGAGGAGTTGGGACGGCGTCAATTGAACGTGATCCGCGACATCCTGAAAATCCTGGCGGATCAAGAGCAAAGCGCGTGTCGCCCCGGAGACAGCGAGCAGTGACGTCGGGGCGACCATGAGTGTTCAGCGTCTGGCATGGGTCACACGACCAGCGATCGCCGATGGTGCCGGTGAGGGTCCTGACGCGGCACGGCGTCTCGGGGGCGGGATCGCTCCGGAGTTCAGCCGCGTGGTTGTTCTGTGACGGGGAGGCTCGCGGGCAGGGGTTCTGGCCGTGACAGTCACGGTCACCGTGGCGGGCGTGGCGACGCTATCGTGGATGTACGGCGCGGTGGAGAGGAAGCGGTCATGACCTCGGCGTACGACTACAGCGAACTCCATGAGCTCATTGATCGCCTGGAGCCCGAGCAGGCTGAGGAACTGCGGCGTCATGCTCTGCGTCTGGTGAAGCCCGCGCCGAGCAGATTCCGGATACTGCGGACCTTTGAAGGTCCGGCAACCGATCTCGGCGCCCGGGCGAGGGACATCGTACGGGCGGAGATCGGCGAGGGCGATGCTGATCGTTGACTCCGGTCCGCTCGTCGCCTTCCTCAACCGCAACGATCCCGATCACGAGCGCTGTGCAGAGCTCCTGGAGTCGTTCGACGGCGACCTGCTGGTCACACCGTACGTGCTGACCGAATGCTGCTACCTGATCGGGAAGTATCTCGGCGCCGAGGCCGAGATCAACCTGGTGGAGTCCGTCGTCGGTGGCGACCTGGTACAGGTGTTCCCCGAAGAACGGGACATGGCCCGGATTTCTGACCTCATGAACCGCTACCGGGGCTTTCCGCTGGGCGTCGCGGACGCTTCGGTGGTCGCTGTGGCGGAGCGACTGAAGCTGACCAGCGTCGCGACGCTCGACCACCGGCATTTCCGGGCGATCGCGCCCGATCACGTTCCCGCCTTCACGCTCCTTCCCTGAGGGCGCGCCTGCCCAGGTTCTCCCGGCGTGCCAGCGGTGGGGTGTCACCGGAGGCCGTGAAGGTCGAGACGGTGAATGAGGCCGGGGCGGCGCTGGTAGCGCTCACGCAGGTTGACGAGGCGTTTTTGGAAGTCTGTGCTCCGTCCAGTGTGGGCGTACGCGTCACGCAGCTCCGCGATGAGGGCGACGGCCTGGTCGTAGGCGTTGGTCTTCTTGGTGGCGATGTGCGCCTCGATCTGCTGCCAGGCGGACTCGGCCTCGCTCGCGAGGCTCGTCAGGTGCTGGGCGCGGGCTGCGGCTCGTTCGTGTTCGACGCGCTGTCGGCGCTCGGTGCGCCGTGAGTGGGCGGCGTCCAGGAGCTGGGCGGCGGAGCGGCGCCCCGGGACGGTGGCCGGGGCAGCGGTGCCGCGCAGGCGGTACAGGAGTTCGGTGCGAAACCGGGGCTCCGGGCCGAGGGCGAGCCGTAGCAGCAGTGCGTCCTTCTCCCCCTGGGGCAGAGCGGCGATGAGCGGAGCGAGTTCCTTCTTCGTGGGCCCGGCCGACTTCTCGGGTGCGGCGGGACTGGCCTGGGCCGCGACTGCCAGCAGGTCGCCATCCACGCGCAGGAAGTCCACGAGCGCGCGCTGCGGGGCGGTCAGTTCGCTGAGCCCGGCCGGGACGGGCGGTTCGGGGCAGGTCCGGTACTTCTCTTCTTCGTCGTCTTCGAGTTCCCAGGCGGCGAGCGCGGAGAGCCAGGCGAGGTAGAGGGGGCGCAGGTCGCCTGTGGCGAGTTCGTCGCGTACGCCGATGAGGGCGGCCAGTGAGTCGTCGGCGCCTTCGATCCAGTCGCCGCCTTCGTCCTCGCTGGTGAGGTCGAGCAGGAGGTGGGTGCGGGTGGTCCAGGCGTCGACGTGGTGGTCGAGGCAGTACGGCTTCGCTGTGGGCAGGGCCAGGGCTTGCCTCGGCAGGCGGAACATCAGGCGGTGGGTGCCCCAGTTGGTGACGTACAGGTGGGCGTCGAAGTGGCGCTCGACCATGCGGCGCGGATTGCCGCTCAGGTCACCCCAGTTGTAGGTGTTGGTGAAGCTGGTCGCGGTGATTCTCGCCCGGGTGGAGATGGCCCGCAGTTGCTCCTGCTCCTCGCGGGTGAGCGGACGGTCGAGGGCCTGGAACTCGTAGTACTGGTACTCGCTCACACGGCGGACCCTATCGCCGCCGCAGGTGGGCTCGGACACGGAGGGACCACGGCAGCGGAGCCGACCGGACGCCGCGCTCGAACGCCGGAGGGTGAGCCGAGGCGAGCCGTAGCGGGGAGGAGCGTGCTGTGGCGGTGTGGATCGAGCGGGCGATGGAGCACGATGCGAGAACGGAGCTCGCGGCCGTGCTGCAGCTGGCCGCCGCGGGCAGGCTGCGGTGCAGCGACAAGACGAAGCGCCCCTCCGCGGCCACCCTCCGAGCGCTGGGCGAGGTTCTCGTCGGTGGTGACTTCTACGAGGGCGAGGCGGTCAGGGCCTTCGCCTGGCCGCTGCTGCTCCAGGCCGGCGGTCTCGCCGAACTGTCCGGTGGCCGCCTGGAGTTGACAGCGCGGGGTGGCAAGGCGCTGGCCGCGTCGGCGCACGAGACGATCCGCCACCTGTGGCGGCGTTGGCTGGGCCATGGGGTGCTGGATGAGTTCAGCCGGATCGAGGAGATCAAGGGCCAGCGCGCGGCGAACGTCCTCAGTGCGGCCGGTCTGCGCCGCAGGGCGGTGGGTGCGGCGCTGGCCGAGTGCTGTCCGCCGGGGGAGTGGGTGACGGTGGATGAGTTGTTCAAGGCGATGCGCGCCGCGGGGCATGACCCGTATCCGGTCCGTTCCGAGCGGGCGCTGTGGGAGCTGTATCTGGAGGACGCGCAGTACGGCAGCCTCGGTTACGACGGTTATCACGACTGGCCGGTGCTGCAGGGCCGTTACACGTTGTGCGTGCTGTTCGAGTACGCGGCCACGCTCGGCCTCGTCGATGTCCAGTACATCGACCCCGAAGGTGCCCGGGACGATTTCCGCCACATGTGGGGCGCCGACTGGCTGGAGCGGCTCAGCCGCTATGACGGGCTGCTCGCCGTCCGGCTCAATCCCCTCGGCGCGTACGCGACGGAGCACGCCGACGACTACCGGCCGGGCCCGGCACCGGCCGGTGCGGCGCGGCATGCGGTCAAGGTGCTGCCGAACTTCGACATCGTGGCACTCGACGGCCTGGCCCCCGCCGAGGCGCTGCTGCTTGAGGCCTTTGCCACCCGGTCCGCCGACCACGTCTGGACGCTGTCCACGGCCTCCCTGCTGAAGGCCCTCCACGCAGGCCGCGGCATGGAGGAGCTGCGCCGCTTCCTGGCGGAGAGCAGCGCAGGAGAGGAACTGCCGCAGACCGTCGCGGCCTTGCTGGCTGACGCCGCCTCGCGCACCGAGAGGGTACGGGATCTGGGTACGTGCCACCTGCTGGAGTGCGTGGACGAGGCGCAGGCCGTGATGATCGCGAAAGACCGCAAGGCGGGCGCGCTGTGCTCCCGGATCGGCCCCAGGCACCTCATGGTGGCCCCCGGCGACCTGTTGGCCTTGCGCACCGCGTTGCTGAAACTCGGTTGCGTACTGCCCGCCCGGCCCTGAGCGGGAGGATCACATCCAGGGTGTGGTCCGTGGGGCGTGGGCGTGTGCTCGGAGTGCGGTCAGGGCGGCGGCTCGGCCGGTGGGGGTGAGGGAGATTGTGGAGCGCCGGCGGTCACGGTATGCCAGGAATTCGAGGGCCTCGCCAGGACGGAGCCACTGCCACAGAAAGTGGCGGGTGTCGTCGGAGCGTGGGGTGCTGCCGTCGGTGAGGGTGAACGCCTCGGCGGCCAGGGTGTGCACGGCGGCGGTGAGGTCGTCGAGTGTGAGTTCTCCGCCGAGCAGGGCCGCCGCGGCGGCCTCGGCGAGGTCGGCTCGGACTCCGTCGCCGAACCAGGCGCGGGCGGCGGTGGCCTGTAGCAGGGCCGGGTCGGCGAGGTGCTGTCGGCCGCGGGTGGTCAGTGCGAGTTTGCGGTGCCGCTTGGCGAGCAGTCGGGCCGCGCGGGCCAGTTCGTGCAGTTCGGCGAGGCGAACGACGTCGTACTCGGTGCGCGGCACCATGCCAGGTAGGTACCAGTTGTAACGCTCGGCGGCCTCGATGACCAGAGTCCGCGGCAGGTAGCCGGCCTGGGTCAGCGTTACCCCGTCGCCTACCGCCTCCAGCAGCCAGCGAAGGGGTTCGGCCGTGTCGGCGGGCGTCTCGGGCGCCACGCTCAACAGGTCCATCACCGTGCCGCGCATGCGTTGCCGGGCTGGGGGCACCTCCCACGCCCTTAAGGCAGTGGGGGAGGGTGGGGCCTCGGCCCAGGTGCGGCGGCGCTCGCTGTGGACGGCGTCAAGCGGGGTGCGGCCGTCGTGCGCTGGGTGCGGGGTGGTGAGCCAGCGCTCCACGTGCTGGATACGGGCGGTGGTGTAGCCGCGGGCGCCGGGCACCAGCGCGCCGTCGTCCAGTGCCTGCTCCAGCAGCCGGGAGGCGTTGCTGCGGACGACGGCCTCGTCGATACCCATCACCGGCCCCCAGCTGAGCAGGTCGGTGTCCGGCGGGGTCACCGGGGAGGCGTCCACGGCCCGCCGGTAGGTGGCCCGCCCCTGATCAGGCGAGTGTTGCCATGCGTCGAGGATCTCGCGGGTGGCCTCCGAGGTGCAGACGGCCGCGGCCCTGGGCCGGCCGGCGTCCTGGAGGAGCTCGGCCAGGGAGGTGAGGATGTGCGGATATTCGGCGGGCTCCGCCATCCACTTGACCGGCAGCTCGTACCAGCAGAACCGCTCCACGTCCTCCTGGGCGAGCGAGCTGGCCGGGCCGCCGCCGTCCGGCAGTAGCCAGCCGAGCAGCCGGTCCCTCACTTCCCTTTCGTCGCCTGTCCGCGTCATGTGAGGCCTTCCCCGTCGAGTTCGATGGACCGGCACCGTACCCAGTCCCGATGGAACCCCGGCCGGTCCGCAGCCCGTAGCACGGCGCGGGCGCTCGCGCGGTCACCGAGCTGCAGGGCGCTGGAGACCATGGCCTCCAGCGGTTGCCAGTCCTCCGAGCCCAGCACGGTCGCGGTGGCGGTGAACCGGTCCACCGCTCCGGCCGCGACCTGGGCGTAGACGCGAAGGCCCAGGATCTCGCGGGCGCGGAAGTCCCAGCGGGCGGCGGCGTACTCGCTGTGCAGTGTGCGGGTCAGAGTCTCCACCAGGTCCACATCGCTGCGGACCCCGGCGTGCAGGAACAGCTCGGCCTCCTGCTGGTACGTCCCGCCGAAATCGCCGACCTCACCGAGGAGTTCAAGGAAGTCCTGCCAGAACACGTTGGCGGGCATCGCCGTCCGGCGCCAGGGGACGGCGGCGTACTCGGCCACCGCCCGGCGCAGCCATTCGCCCAGTGTGCCGCACGAGTCGTCGCACACCCGCAGCGCCCGCACCCCGCACGTCAACGCGGCCCGGCGGACGGCCAGCAGCTTCGCCGTGTTCCCGTCTGGTTCCCCCACCTGGGCGACGGTGGTTTCCGCCAGAGCCTCTGCCACCGCCATCGTCGCCCACTGGCCATGATGCCGATCCAGATCTACAACCTCGGCGAATGCTTTGTAGGGACCCTGCGGCGACACTGGGAAGCGCGGCCATGCTCCGGTCAGAGCCCGCTCGGACAGGCGCCGACTCGGAGTCCGGCGCATGGGCGCCGTCTTCGCCCGCCCGTCCAGCGGCTGCTTCCACACCTTGGAACGGGCCCGGGCGACGACCTTCGGATCACGCGCCGCGCCTCCGGCCAGCTCGGCCGCGCCGAGTCCGGCCGCCATAAGGCGCTCCCGTAGATCCAGCAGATGGCTCCACAACGGTTCCAGATACGTCCCGCGCATCACCCCACCCGACCGCTCCCGCGTCAGGCGAACATCGAAGGCCTCCCAGTCGCCGCCGCAGTCCACCACGCACGCCACGGCGAACCACACGTCCCAGTACGACCACTCGCCAGAGGGTGCCGGATGAGGCCACGGTTCCGGGCCGAACGTCGGCGGCCTGCGCCTGCTTGTGGCCTTGTCCGCTGTGCTCACCAGCGCATTGTCGCACCGGAGACGACGGCACTCGCAGCGTACGACGGAGGTCCCCCTGTTCGAGCACAGCCGAGAACTTGGGGGAGTAGCCTCGCGGCCATGACCGGGGCATGGACCGACCACGCGCTGAAGGCGCTCCGCGCCGCCTGCCACACCGCGGACGGCCCGTCCCTGCTCGCCCTGCTGCGTACGCATGACCCCGCCGGCGTGCTGCAGCAGTGTGGAGACGCACTCACCGCAGCAGTTTCCCGGGGCCTGCCCGGCGCCCAGGAGGCGGCGTCCACGTGCGCATCCGCCCTGCGCGAACGGGGCTGGCCCGGAGACGAGATCCTCGCCGAACAGCTCGACATGGTGGCCGGTGGTGCCGTCTTGGTACTGCGGCCGCTGCCGGTTGACCTGGAGGAACTCTCCAGTCTGCTTGAAGGCGATCCGGCCTGGAGTGGTGGCCGTATCGACCTGGACACCGGTGAGTGCCGGCCTGCCCTCGCGGACACGGAGGAGTCCTGGGACGAGGACGAACCGGAAGGCACTGAGCGGTGGCTCGACGTCCCGTGCGAGGGATCGCGGGACGCCTACCGCGACATGGGGGACTTCATCACCACCCTCGACGACCCGGACCTCGCCCACTACCTCGGCATCGCGATCCAAGGTCCAGGAGTGTTCCGCCGCTTCAAGGACATGCTGGCCACCTCACCGACGGAGCTCCAGAGGTACTGGTTGTTCTCCGCGGAACGGCAGCAGGCCCGGGCCCGGGCCTGGCTCGCCGATCACGGCTACCGGCCGACGCTGTCGGGCGGCCACTGACCCGGGCGCCATCACGGTCCCCAGTGCCGGTAGGCCTCGATCCACTCAGCTCCCTCGGGTGCCGGATCCGGCAGCGGAAGGTCGAGAATGCCGATCGCCTGCCGGTGCCTTCCTCGTGTACAGACCGCCACGATCTGGCTGCCGGGCAGCAGGTTCACCTTCTTCACGGTGACCTCGACCCCGAGGACGACCGTCTTGAACGGGACGGCCAGATGCTCTGCCAGCATCGTGTAGAGGCCCGTGAGCTGCTCCCCGTCGTCGTAGGCGTCGACGGTGGCCTGCTCGACCAGCTCATCGAGATCCGCGTCACTCAACTGCCCGTCCACAGGGAACACGGTACCGGCGGTGCCCGCAGTTCCCCTTCCTCGGTCAACCGCCGAGAGCTCCGCCCTGAGCGACGACGGTCGTTCCTCCCGCCCCGAGGGCAGGCGTGCTGCCTGGCAGCACGGACCAACTCCCCAGTTACCCATCGCGGGTTGGCGCCGAGGAGCCCGCCGACTGCACGGCGCTGATCAGGCACAGGCTCCCCGCTCGCGACGACCGCTGGGCCATGGCTCTTGAGCAGGGGGAACCAGCCATGTTTTGGGTGCCCCATAGGGCTCGAACCTGTGGCTGACCGCTCACAATTTCGAGCCATGGTCGCGGGGCCGTGACCTGCTTTTTTCCCCGGTTTGGGCGGGATTCCGCCCGCTCGGCCTTTCCTGGCTTTCCCAGGGGCGCACAACCACGAGCACCGCGGCTGAGCGAAACGCGTCCCTGACCTGCGACGATGCCCAGGCAGCGCTGACCACAGGTTGGCGCCCCCGGCAGGACTCGAACCTGCGGCCAAGCGCTTAGAAGACACAGACCCCATCATTCTGTAAACGCTTCTGACCTGCACTTTCATGTCAAAATGATGACCCGTCAGGCGTTTTGGGGGACGCATGGGGGACAGGTGAGGAAGGGAGGCAGCCGGATGTAGGGGTGGGTAGTCGGGGTTGGTCGGTGGCAGCCGGATGGTGCACTCGGGGCTTGTGGTGCCGGTGTGTCTTCGGGAGCGGCGTGTTCTCGCGCGGGGTTCGAGTGAGGGGGCAGGGCACGTGTGAGCCCTGCCGTGAGTGCGGGGCGGAGGGGTATCCGTGCCTGCGGGGCCCGGAACGGCTTTGTTGGCGCCTTGATGCGTATGGGCCTCTGGCGAGGGCGCCGGGGAGAGATGATCACGATGGAGATCTCCTACGACGTGCGGGTGTGGCAGATCGACACCCGACAGAGCCAGCGGCGGGATTCCTACGGGGTGCACTGGTCGGTGGCCGGTCGCAGGCGAGGCAGGACGTTCCAGACGTACGCGCTTGCGGACGGGTTCCGCGCGGAGTTGTTGGCCGCGACACACCGGGGTGACCCGTTCGATGTATCGACCGGACTGCCCGCGTCCCATGGACCCCGGGCGTCCACGGTCGGCTGGTACGACTTCGCCCTGCAGTTCGTGGACTGCCAGTGGCCTCGCGTATCGGCGAATCATCGCAGGAACACGGCCCGCACGCTCATGATCGTGACTACAGCACTGTTGACCCGGGATCCGCCAGGTGTGGCCCCGCGCAGAGTCCGTATCGCCTTGCAGTAGTGGGCCTTCAACACCGGCCGTCGCGACAGCGCGCCGGATGACGTGGTGGCGCTCCTGGGCTGGGTGCGCCGGCACACGCCGACGATGGAAGTCTGGAACGATCCCGCTGCGGTCGAGGACGTGCTGTTCGTGCTGGGCACGCTATTGGACGGCACCCCGGCCGCGGCTTCCTCAGTGCAGCGGCATCGGCGGGTACTCAATCTGGTCATGCGGTATGCGGTCCGTCGCCGTGTCCTACCGGAGAACCCGCTGCCCAGAGGGCGGGGCGGCAAAAGCAAGGGGACTATCGCAGTCGACCGCCGTTGCCTGCTCAATCCCCGACAGGCTGCGGGACTGCTGGACCGGGTGCGTCGTCGCCCGCGCGGCGGCGCCCGGCTGCACGCGTTCTTCGCCACGCTCTATTACGCGGGTATGCGACCGGAGGAGGCCGTCGCTCTGAGAGCGAGTGATTTCGTTCTGCCGCAGTCGGAGGAAGATGACCAGTGGGGCGAGGTAACCGTCCACGGCGCGGAGCCCGAGGTGGGACGGCAGTGGACGCAGACCGGAACCGCCCACGAGCAGCGTGGACTCAAAGGACGGGATGAGCGGGAGACGCGGTGCGTGCCGTGCCACCCAGCCCTTACCCGTGTGTTGCGAGACTACGTCGCTGCCCAGCAACTGCGCCCTGAAGACCGTCTGTTCGCTGGGGAGCAGGGCGGCGTCCTCGCCGGTTCCGTCTACCGACGTGCGTGGCGGCAGGCTCGGCAAAAAGTTCTGCCACCGCACGTGTACGCGACGCCGACCGGGAAGCGCATCTACGACCTGCGGCACACCTGTCTGACGACGTCGCTGGACAGCGGGGTGCCGCCGGCGCAGGTCGCCGAGTGGGTGGGCACCAGCGTAGCCATGCTCTTCGCGGTGTACGCGCACTGCATCAGCGGTCAGACCAAGGAGCTTCAGCGCCGTATCGAGGCGGTGTGGGACACTACGTCCCCTGACGCGGCGGCGTGACGATGGGGCCTTCGTTATCTGTGGCGGGTTCAGGACTGCGGGCGGTAGGGATCCGTGTACGGCTCCATGGACTGACGGACTTCGTCCCGGACCGGGTCCATGAGGGGCCCGGGGGCGTAGTAGCGGGCGCGGGCCTTTCCGTGGGGGACGAGCCAGCCGCGGATGACGAGCTCTCGGATGTCGCGGATGGCCTGTTGGTCGCTCAGGTCCGCGTCCTGCTGGTAGACCGTGCGGCGGACCTTCGCGTCCGAGAAGGCGGGCAGGAGGGCGTAGACGACGCGCTCGTCCAAGCCCGTTGCTTCGACAGCATCGACCAGGCGGGTCCAGGCGCGGGACATCACGTCGAAGCGCCGCTGGGCTTGCTGTGCCTGGCGGTGGTGGGCGGTAAGACAGAACCGGATCCAAGGGCGGGTGTCCCGTTCGGGGCTCCAATGCGGGCCGCCTACGTCCTCCAGGACCTGGTAGTAGGCGTACGTGTTCTGTCCCCGGCCGAGCCATTCCTCGATGGAGGAGAACTCGGGTGGCACCAGAGCCTCGCGGGAGAACACCAACGTGGACAGGGCACGGGACATGCGTCCGTTGCCGTCCTTCCACGGGTGGATCTTGACGAGGTTGAGGTGGGCCATGGAGGCGCGGACGTGTACGGGGACGTCGAGGTCGCCTTCGTTGAGCCAGTCGATGAATTCCCGCATCAGCGCGGGGACGTCTCCGTGGTCAGGCGCGGTGTAGGCGGGGACCAGGGGGTCGTCAGGGCTCGTGACGTAGACGGGGCCGTCGCGCCAGCGGCCGGGGCGCTTGTCGAGGTGGTGGCCTTGCAGCATGAAGTGCAGGCCGTTGAGCAGGCCGGCGTCGTAGCGGAAGTCGTCGCCCGCGTCGGCGAGGGCCTGGATGTAGGTCATGCCGCGCTGGTAGCCCTCCAACTCGGCACGCGTCTTCTCTCCGGTCTCCAATGGTTCCTCGCCGGACATGAGGGCTTCCACGTCGTCCACGGTCGCGGCGTAGCCCTCGATGGTGTTCGACCCGGCGATCGCGCGGGCGGTGAGGTTACGGCGCAGCTGGCGGGTCCAGCGAGGAGTGGCCCGGAGCATGTGTCGCAGGGCTCGGCGCATGGCCTCGAGCTCGTCGAGGACGCGCAGATCGTCGGGGTCCAGGGAGGGTGTCACGTACAGCATCACTCAATGACACGATAATTGTGTCATTGAGTCAAGTCAGCGGAGGAGGTGCGCGAGGATAGGCAGGGTGAGCGACCGCTAATCGGGTGTTGCGGCAGCAGCATGGTGAGGGTAGGTGGGTTGATCGGCTGGAGGCGTCACGAAGTGGTTCGGCACGCGGGCATGGGTCTCCATACATGGCATGACAAGGGGGCGGGGGCACCGTGGACGTATTCAGAGCGCATGAACAGCTCATCGAGGATTACGACGAGTTCACGCGTTCGCTGGTCTGGGTGCGCGACCCCGCCATCCGTGCTCATCTCAAAGAGGAGCGCGACCGCAAGACCCGCTGGCCCGACCCCTGGATCTCGCTCAATCCGATGTTCCGCAAGGGCGGCACAGTGGCGGAACTCACCGAGCCGCGGGACGGCGAGCCTCCGGTACTGGCCCCACTGTGCGCCCAGTACTTCCGGGACAAGCAAGCGGTAGAGGACGTGGACGGCCGGGAGGACGTCACCCTCACGCTCCACTACCACCAGAAACAGGCCGTCGAGATCGCGGCGTCCAACAGCTCATATGTGCTCACGACGGGAACAGGGTCAGGCAAGAGCCTGTCGTACCTGCTGCCCATCGTGAACGAGGTCCTCAAGCATCCGCGGCCGGGCACCATTTCCGCGATCATCGTCTATCCCATGAATGCGCTGGCCAACAGCCAGATGGAGGAGCTCAAACGTTACCTTGAGGACGGTGTGCTGGCCGCGGACCGCAAGGTCACCTTCGCCCGCTACACGGGGCAGGAAAAGCTCAAGGACAAGCAGTCGGTGCTGGCGAGCAAGCCGGACATCCTGCTTCTGCCGCGAATGTGGCCACGACTACCCGGCCGTCACCTACGACAGCCGACAGGAACGCTATTTCGCCCGCAAGGACCCCGAGGCCCCGGCGGAGGCGGGCGACGGGTACCTCTTCGTGGACGAGGAAAGACCCTGGCCCAGCGATCCCGAAGAAGTTCTCGACCGTCTTCCCGCCAGCTGGATGGAGACCGACGACAAGGGTCGGCGCACCGTCGTGAAAGCCCGCAAGGACGACCTTCCGGTCGAGGTCTGGCTCTCCCCGCATTCTGGAAGGCGGACCACTCCGAGGCGGTGAAGCGCAGGGGTTCACCACCGGGGTTCTTGGAGTCCCGGACGGCCCTTGCGCCGTTGGGGAGTTCGGCGACCTCGACGCAGTCGTGCTCCGCACCGCTGGCGGATGCCTTCCGCCAAATCGCAGTGTTGAGGTCATACGCGTGCAACTCGGCTTTGCCGGTGGGTCACTTCCGGTGCCGCTTCTCCAACTCGGTGATTCTCGCGAGCGAGTCCTCCACAGGAAGTGCCGTCGCACGAATGCGTTCGAAGGCTTTGGCGAAGGGCGCCGCATCGTCGCCCTCAACGTACGCGGCGCCGCTGAGGTTTTCCAGGAGCACCACCGGTGGCATCGGCCGGGGGAACGTGGTGAGGGTGAAGCCGCCCACATCTCCGCCTCGCCCTCGAACCTTTGCGCCGTCAGGGAGTTGACCCGCACCGAACTCCTCGCGCAGGGCCTTGTCCCCGGCGTCATCGACGCCGCGCAGCTGGTCCTGTACGAGCTGGTCGGTAACTCCGTACGGGCCTGCGGGACCACGTCCCGCTCGTGGTCGAGGTGTACGTGACGTCGTACGGCATCGCGCTGAACGTGCACGATCCGGACCCCGGTGTGCTGCCGAGGCGGCGTGCGATCCCGCTCGACAGCGCGGAGGCGGAGGGCGGGCGGGGGCTCGGGCTGGTCGACCTGCTCGCGCCGGGGTGGCATGTGCGGTGCTCGGCGATCGGCAAGCAGGTGCGGTGCAGGGTTCCTGCCGAGGAGCCTTGACCGGAACCGGCCGACCCGCGACGCCGTGTCCGGCAGCGCACCGCTCCTCCGGGGCGGCAATGACACCGGACGTGCGTTGTCAGTGGTGGCGGTTATGTTGGAGGCGCTGGAGCCGATCTGTTCGGGGAGCCGCGTGGGTGGTCGGTCGTAGCCCACGGGGAGGGGGATTTCATGAGTGCCGTCACGGAGTTGAGCGCGCGGTCGGTACACGCCGCCATGAAGGTCCTGCACAAGCTGCCGGCCAGGCACGGGCTGGCGTTCACCGAGGTGTGGGAGCGCGTGCAGGAGATCGATCCCACCGTGAAGACGGAGTGGGACGAGGAGTTCCCGGACATCGCCACCAACGCCCGGACTAAGTTGCAGTACGACAGCATCAACCTCGTGAAGGCGGGCTGGCTCCGCAAGACGGGTCGGAAGTGGCGGCTGACCGGCCCGGGGCGCCAGGCGTTCACCGCGTACGAGGGGGACAAGGACGCGCTTCTGGCGCGCGCCTTTGCGCGGTACGGGTACTGGAGCACCGAGCGCGCGGCCTTCAATCAGGCAGCGGAGTTGCTGGAAATGCTGCCCGATCGCAATCAGTGGGTCGCGACCGCCGACCTCGCGGCGGCCGTTGGGCTGGAAGAGGAACCGCTGCGGGCCTGGATCCAGGCCGGCCGGACACTCGGCTGGCATCTCGCCTTGGGACAGGACGGAGAGGTGCCTGAGCAGCTTGAGCTGACGGAGGGCGAATACGACGAGTGGCGCATTCTGCTGGAGGAGAGCCGTGTCTACGACCTCGCGGCCTCCGGCGGCCGGGCGGTGCGAGCGAAGCTCGATCGCAGGCTGCCGACCGAGCAGCTGGCCGAGCTGGTGGCCGAGCAGGGCACCGCACCCGCGAAGACCGAACCGCCCCGTCGTGCCTGGCTGATCCGTGGCATGGACCTCGCCGGGGCACCCCTGATCCGCTCCCTCTGGCGGGACAAGGGCGTCTGCACTCTTGCCGCGGACCGCCTCCCCACCCTCGCACCGATGACGGATCCGGGCGAGGTCCGCGAGATCGTCGACACGTACTACACCGATCTGAGCCAGGCCCGCCGTAGTGAGACCGCCGCCTCCTTCCAGGCGTTCCTCTCGCGGATGCGGCCGAACGACATCGTCATCACGACCGACGGCGACCGCATCTACCTCGGCGAGGTCGGGGAGGGCGAGATGACGCAGACGGCCACCGGCGACGGGACGGTACTGCAACGTCCCGTGAAGTGGGCCAACCTTGACGACAAGCCGCTCACCCTCGACGACCTGCCCCGGCACCTCACCGGCCCCCTGGGCAATCCGAACGCGGGCCTGCTGGAAATCTCCGAGTTCACCGCGGACCTGGAAGTACTCCTCGACGAGGACCCCAGCCGAACCCCGAGCGGCGCGGTTGCCGACGCCGAACTCCCGGACGCCACACAGGAGCTGGCCGACAAGCTGACCATGCCGGATACCGAGTGGCTCCAGGAGTGCGTCGAACTGCTGCGTGACCGGCCCCAGTTGATCCTCCACGGCCCGCCCGGCACCGGCAAGACGTACACCGCCCTCGCGCTGGCCCGCCATCTCACCGGCGGACGTGAGGCCAACATCCGGTTGGTGCAGTTCCACCCGGCCTATTCCTACGAGGACTTCTTCGAAGGCTTCCGGCCGCGTGCCGTTCCCCTCGCGGCGAAGGAAGGAAAGGAGGGCAGGAAAGGGGCGGCCGGTTCGCGCACCGGGCACGACCGTTCACCTGGCGGGTCGGCTGACGGCCGGGGCCTGTCCGACGCCGGTTCGGGCATCGTGTTCGACCTGGTACCGGGACCGCTGAAGACGCTCGCCGAGAACGCCGAGGACAGCAAGGGCGAGACGTTCGTCCTGGTCATCGACGAGATCAATCGTGGACACCTCGCCAAGGTCTTCGGTGAGCTGTACTTCCTGCTCGAATACCGCAAGGAGTTCGTGCACCTGCTCTACGGCTCGGACGAGGGCCACCGGTTCCGGCTGCCTCCCAATCTCGTCATCATCGGCACGATGAACACCACCGACCGCTCCATCGCTCTCATGGACGCGGCCATGCGTCGGCGTTTCTCTTTCATGGAACTCCACCCGGCCCGGGAGCCGGTCAGCCTCTTCCTGGCGGAGTGGCTGAAGCAGAAGCAGCTCCCGCCCGACGCCGCCGTTCTGCTCGACGCCCTCAACGCCCGTATCGAGCAGGTCCGGCTGGACGACCGGGACTTCCGGATCGGCCCCTCCTACTTCATGCGGCCCGCCGTGTACACCAACCCGAAGGGGCTGGAGCGGGTCTGGAAGCACCAGATCCTCCCGCTCCTCACGGAGCTCCACTGGGGCGACGATGACGTGGACGTGAAGGCCGAGTACGGCCTGGACGTGCTCCGGGAAGCGACTGGTCTGACCACGGAGACAGGTGACACGGACGGCGCGGTGCAGGCCGCGACGCTGAACGGCGTCCCGTCAGCGCCGGGGGCGGCGGAGTGACTGCTGCGGGAGACGACGCGCAAGCCGCCCTCGTGGTCGCGGAGACGGCGGCGGTCGTCCGACCGGGCGCCCCGCTGCCCACGAGGCCTCCGCTCGCTTCCGGGACCCCGGCCGTACCGGACCCACGCCGTCCTCGGGGTGCGTCGCGTCGCGCATCCCCGGTGCCGTCGGCGAGCCCTTCGCCTCCGACCCGTCCAGCGGGTACCGGGTGGCCGGCAGAAAGACGTGCCCTCCAGCCCGTCGACGTCAGGGAGGGCGCGGGCTGGCATGCCTGGCCGCTGACCGACGCCCAGGTGGACACCCTGAACACGACGGAAGCCCGGAAACTCGTCGACGTCCGTCCCGCTCGGGACCGCCGGGGCGGCGCACGCTGGGAAGTCCAGGCCAGACGAACCGTCGGCGCCGTCAGACTCGGCGAGGGCGACGGCATCGTCGTACTGCGCATCGCCCCGAAGATCACTGTTGACCGGCTGCTGTACCTGCTGGCCCACGCCCAGGACAGACGACTGCGCTGGCAGCCCGACCCCGTCGACGCCTCTGTCCGGAGGGATCTGTTCCCCGCGATCGCGACACTCTTCATCCGCGCCGCCGAACGGGCCCTGCGTGCCGGTCCGCTCTCCGGCTACAGCGGCCGAGAGGACACCGCGATGATGCTGCGCGGCCGACTCCGTGCCGCCGCCCAGCTCCGTCGTCGCCCCGGCCTCGCCCTGCCACTGGAGATCGCCTACGACGAACACACCCCCGACATACCCGAGAACCAGCTCCTGCTCGGCGCCGCCCGTCGGCTCGCCCGCCGGGCGGACGTTCCGCCCGGCCTGCGTGCCAAGCTGCGCCGGATCGACGCCCGGCTCGAAGGCGTCACCGCGCCGCCACCCGGCGCCCCCGTGGCCGCCTGGACACCGAACCGGCTCAACGCCCACTACGTTCCCGCGCTGCGGCTCGCGGAGATCGTTCTGCGAGGGGCCTCGTTCGAATACGAGGACGGTCGGCACGTCAGCGTGGACGGGCTGCTGTTCAACATGGAGAAGGTCTTCGAGGACTTCCTCGCGAACACCCTCGGCGTGGCCCTCGAACGGCACATCGGTGGACGCAGCCAGCCTCATCCACGCACTCACCACCTCGACGACGCGAGCGAACACATCCTGCTGCCCGACCTGGTGCACCGGCTTCCCGGAGCAGACGGCGGTCTCCACCCCGCGATCGTCGTGGACGCGAAGTACCAGGAAGGAGTCAAGCGCGAGAACCTCTACCAGATGCTGGCGTACTGCACCTGCTTCGGGCTGGCCGAGGGGCACCTCGTGTCCGCAGCGGGCGACACCGACGGCACGCCCGTACGTGTCCCCGTCCCCGGGGGCGCTGTCACGCTCCACCGGCACGTCCTGGACCTGAGGCTGCCGTACACCGAACTCGCCGCCAGAGTCGACGAACTGGCCCGGACGATCGCCGCGGCCCGGACGACCACCCCGCGGCCCCGGGCGAGGGCAGCGACATGACCGGCGTAGGTGTGCGTAGGGGTCGTAATCAGGACAGTTCGCCGGTAACCACCCGCGGGATCCGGCCATTCGGGCGTGGCTGTACCCGGGCCGCGAGGACCATGGACGCGCCATGACGTCCCCAGCAGCCGGTCCCGAAGGATACGCCGATCGCGCGGACGGCGCCGCGCGCGCCGACTACGGTCCCTTCGCGCACCTCACCGTCCCCAACACCGCCCTCTACCGCAGTGTGATGCGTGTGTTCACGGAGGCCAAGGAACGCTTCGCGGTGCACCTGCGGCCGGAGGACGTGTACGCGGCGCTGGCGGTGCCCGAGCGGCCGTCGGACATCGACGCCCTGGCCAAGGCACTGGACAGCCTGGACGACTGGGGCAACCTCCGCGCCGACCCGGACACGGCCCGGGTCACAACCCCTGAGGACTTCTACCGCAAACGCTTCATCTACCAGCTCACCCAGGCAGGGGAGGCCGCCGAGGTCGCGCTGGGAACGTACGAGACGACGCTCGGCAGGCGGGGTGAACTCCAGGCCGTGGCGCTGCACGATATCGTCAGCCAGCTGCACGCCCTACTCGTCATCGCCGCGCAGGACGAACCCGATCCGGCGAAGACCCACCTCACGCTGGTGGCACTCACGGAGCGTTTCACCGCCCTCGCCGACAACGCGCGCGCCTTCATGGGCTCCCTGCAACGCACCATCGACCTGCACGGTGTCGAGGTGGACGCCTTCCTCGCCTACAAGGACCGCCTGATCCAGTACCTGGAGCGGTTCATCCAGGACCTGATCACGCTGGGCGGCCGGATTGCCTCGCTCATCGGGACGCTCGCCGAACAGGGCGGTGTGGAGCCGCTGTTGCGCCTCGCGGCAGCCCGGGAGGCCGTCGACGCGGCTCCCGGCGAGACCGAGGCGGCCGAGGAGGAGGCGTACCGGCGCTGGCGGGCTCGCTGGCGCGGGCTCGCCGACTGGTTCGTGTCGGAGGAGGGCAGGGAGTCGCAGGCCGGCCTGCTGCGCAGACGGGCGCTCGGGTCGATTCCACAGCTCCTGTCCGTCGTACGCCAGTTGAACGACCGGCGGGCGGGACGGACGGACCGTTCGGCGGACTTCCGGGAGCTGGCCCGCTGGTTCGCCGAAGCCCCTGACGACGAGGCGCGGCACCGTCTGTGGCGGGTCGCTTTCGGACTGCATCCCGCGCGGCACCTGACCGTGGACGGCGACACCCTGGCGGCCCGCCAGGCCGAGCCGGTGCCCGCCGCCATCCCTTGGCGGGAGGCCGAACCACTCCGCATCAGCCCGCAGTTGCGCCGCACCGGCAGTTATGAACGCCGTGGCAAGCCGCGCCGGGTGGCAGACCGGACCGAGGCCCGTCGGCAACTGGCCGAACTCGCCGCGCGGCAGGCCCGGCAGACGGCCGAGGCCCGCGCGGCGCTCGCCACCGGCGGCGAAACCCGGCTGTCCCGGCTCGGCCAACTGGACCCGACGGCCTTCGCCCTCTTCCTGCGGCTGCTCGGCGACGCGCTCTCGACCTGGCGTCCCGGCATGACCCGGACGGTGGCCACCAGCGGCGACGGCTCGATGGAGATCCGGCTGACCGCCCTCGACGACGGGAGCCGGGCCGAGATCCGCACCCCGGTCGGGGTGTTCCGGGGGCCGGACCATCTCGTGGAGATCATCGACCTGGCCGAGGTCCGCCGGCGCGACGGCCCCGTGGACCGCACCCCGCCCGACGACCCGGAAGACTCGGAGGGTTTCCATGGCTGAGCAGCTCGGCGAGGTACTGGAAGGCCAGCGCGCCGCCGACCTCCAGAAGGCGGCCCGCGCCCTGCTGAAGGAACCGCTGCTGACCGTCGACGGCCCGTACCCGGACGAGTTCCGTCTGGTCCGCCGGTACGAGACGGAGCTGCGCGAGTGGTTCGATCGTAACGTCGGCTGGTCCCTGCGTGTGGACGCGGAGGCCGCCCGGCTGCGCAAGAATCCGGGTACCCTCACCGACGCCACCCACCCGGCCCGCGAGCCGAGCCGTGCGGCTCTGCCCTTCACCCGCCGCCGCTATGTGCTGCTCTGCCTCACTCTGGCCTCCCTCGAACGTGGCGAGACACAGGTGGCCCTGGGCAGGCTCGCCGAGCAGGTGGTGCTGGCCGCCGCCGACCCTCATCTGGCAGCCGCGGGCATCACGTTCACCCTGGAGCGCCGGGACGAACGCCTCGACCTGGCGGCCGTCGTACGGCTGCTGCTGCGGTTCGGAGTACTGCGCCGGGTGGCCGGCGACGAGGAGGCGTACGTCAACGGGGCGGGTGACGTGCTCTACGACGTGCAGCGCAGGGTGCTGGCCGGGCTGCTCTCGACCCGCCGGGGGCCGTCCATGGTGACCGCCACCGGCCTCGACGAGCGGCTGACGGAACTGACCGCCGAGGCCGCGCTGGACAGTGACGAACTCCGGTTCCGGGCGATCCGCTGGAAGCTGACCCGCCGCCTGCTCGACGACCCCGTGGTCTACTACGACGAGCTGACCGAGGACGAGATGTCCTACCTCACCCGGCAGCGCGGGTTCCTCACCGCACGCATCACCCAGATGACCGGACTCGTCCCCGAGGTGCGCGCCGAGGGCATCGCCATGGTCGACCCGCTGGACGACCTCACCGACGTACGCATGCCGGAACAGGGCACCCGCGGTCACATCACCCTGCTGCTCGCCGGACACCTGGCCGCAGGCGAGGGACGCGTCGGCCTGGAGGAACTGGAGCGCAAGGTGCGTGAACTGGCCGTGGAGTACGGGAGTTTCTGGTCGAAGTCGGCCAAGGAGCCCGGGTCCGAGGCCGAGTCGGTCGCGTGGGCCGTCGAACGGCTCGTGGCCCTCGGGCTGGCGACCCGGACGGCCGACGGAATCATGGCCCGGCCCGCTCTGGCCCGCTACGCGGTCGGCGTCCCGCAGGTCAGGGAGAGCGGAAGCCGCGATGGCGGAGGCCGCCGGTGACTTTCCAGCCGACCGCCCACCCCGTCCCCCTACAACGAAAGGCCCGCCGGTGACCGCACTGCCCACCCCCGCCCCCGGCCGGTGGCGCCCCCTGCGCATCGGACTCGTCGACCTCTTCCACTACGACGTCGAGGAGTTCTGGTTCCACGACGGCAGACTCCTGCTGCGCGGCAACAACGGCACCGGCAAGTCGAAGGTGCTGGCCCTGACCCTCCCCTTCCTCCTCGACGGCGACCTCTCGGCCCGCCGGGTGGAACCCGACGGCGATCCAGGCAAACGCATGGAGTGGAACCTACTGCTCGGCGGGGAACACCCGCACCCCGAGCGGCTCGGTTACACCTGGATCGAGTTCGGCCGCCGGGACGAGACGACCGGAGAGGAACACTTCTGCACCCTGCTGTGCGGAATGAAGGCGGTGAGCGGGCGGGGCATCGCCCGGCACTGGTTTGCCGTCACCGACCAGCGCGTGGGCCCCGGGCTCGGCCTCCTGGACGCCACGGGAACCGCGCTGTCCCGGGACCGGCTCGCCGAGGCCATCGGCGCGCACGGGATGGTCTACGACACGGCCAAGGCGTACCGCAGGGCCGTCGACGAGACCCTCTTCGGCCTGGGCGAGCGGCGTTACGGCGCACTGGTGGACCTGCTGATCCAGCTGCGTCAGCCGCAGCTGTCCAAGCGGCCCAACGAGGCGGCGCTCTCCCGCGCGCTCACGGAGGCGCTCCCGCCCATGGACCATGCGGTGATCGCCGACGTGGCCGAGGCGTTCCGGTCCCTGGACGAGGAGAAGGAGGAGCTGCGGGCGGCGAGTGAGGCGGAGCGGGCGGCCACCGCCTTCCTCGACCACTACCGGCGTTACGCGCGCGTCGCCGCCCGCCGACGGGCCCGGCTGCCCCGCAGCGAGCACGCCCGGTACGAGCAACTGCAGCGCGACCTTACGCACGCGCACGCCGACCATGAACGTGCCGTAGCGGACCGGGCGGCGGCCGAGGAGAGGTCCGGGACACTGGAGGAGCGCATCGCCCGCCTTGCCGCGCAGGAAGCGGCACTGCGCGCCGGACCGGAGATGCGTGACGCGCGGGCACTGGAACAGGCGGCGGCCGACGCCTCTCGTACCGCCGCCGAGCGAGTCCGGGCCGACGAGGACCTCGGGCAGGCCGAGGCCACGCATCGTCGTGCCGCGGCCAGGCTGGCCGCCGCAGGGAATCGGCAGGCCGCCGCCGAGCGGGCGCTGACCGGCCTGCGGGACCTGATCGAGGAGACCGCCCAGGCCGCCCGCATCGCCGGCCCGCTCGTGCCGGAGGGTGCCACCGAGGCCGAACTGCGCCGCACGACCGGGGAATCGACCGACCGCCGGCGCCGCACGGTCGAACACCTGGAGCAGCTCACGGACCGTGTGGGCCGGGCGGAGGCCGAGCGCCGGGCGGCGTCGCGCCGGGCCGACGAGGCGCAGGAGGAGGTCGTGCACAGTGGCTTCCGGCAGGCAGAGGCCGAGGAGAACGCCGTCAACCAGGGACAGTCACTGATCGACCGTGTCCGCGCCCACCTCGCCGGTTGCCGGGAACTGCCGGTCCCTGATCTCTTCGGACTGCTCGACGGCCTCCAGGACTGGGTGGTCACCCTGGACGGGCCCAACCCCGCCCGTGCCACCGCGGCCGGAGCGCACCGGGCCCGTGCCGGGGAACTGGCCGACCACAGCGCCGAACTGAGCCGCCAACGTGCCGAACTGGCAGACCAGCAGGCACTGTTGGAGCGCGAGCTGGCCTCCCTTGAGCAGGGCGGACAGCCTGTTCCCGAACCGCCTCACACCCGCACACCCGGTGTGCGGGACCGGCTGGACGGAGCGCCGCTGTGGCGGCTCGTCGAGTTCCACCACACCGTCGAAGACCGCGAACGAGCGGGTTTGGAAGCCGCGTTGGAGGCGTCCGGCCTGCTCGACGCCTGGGTCCGGCCGGACGGTACGGCGGTGGCGGTGGACGGCCACGACGTTCTCCTGCAGCCGAACGCGGCCGTCTTCGGACCGAGTCTCGCGGATGCGCTGCGTCCGGCGGTGGACCACGGCGAGGGGCCGACGGCCACCGTCGGCGAGCCGGTGGTGGGACGCCTGCTCGCCGCGATCGGCCTTGTGCCGAGCGGTGGCGAACCACCCGAAGCCCGCGTCGCGGGAACCTGGGTGTCCGGCGACGGCCGCTTCCGGTCCGGCGCGCTGACCGGAAGCTGGACCAAGCCCGCCGCCGAGTACGTGGGCGAGGGTGCGCGAGAAGCGGCCCGACGGTCACGCATCGAGGAACTGCACGCGGAACTGACTGCTCTGGGCGAGCGGACGGAGGCGGTGCAGGACGCACTGCGGGCGATGGACCTGCTCCGCCACACCCTGGACGACGAACTGGCGTCCTTCCCCGACGACGACGCCCTGCGCACCGCCCACGCGCTCGTCGCGGCGGCCGTGGATGCCACGCACCGGGCACGCGCGCGGCACGAGGAACGGACCCGGGACTTGGCTGAGGCGATCCGCGGCGCCGACGCGGCGACGGCGGAACTGACCGCCACCGCCGCCGAAGTCGGGCTCCCCGCCGACCGGGAGGCCCTGGCCGCCGTACGACGATCCCTCACCGAACTCGCCACGCTGTTGGCCACGTTCTGGCCCGCGCTGCGGGAGCGTGCTGAAGTCGAGGGGGCCGTCGCCGCCGAGCGAGTGGAGAGCGATCGGGCCGCGGAACGGACCGCCGAACTCGCGGCGCGCGCCGGTGAGGCCGCCCGCGCCGCGAACACGGCCGACGAACGCCATACGACCCTGCTCTCCACCGTGGGCGCGGCGGTCGCCGAACTCCAGCGACGTCTCGCCGAGACCGCCGCGGAGACGCGGACCTGCGCGGACGGCCTGAAGGCCGCCCGGCAGGACTGGACCGATGCCGACCGGCTCGCCAGTCACGCCGAGGGCCGCACCGAACAACTCGGCAAGGACCTGACCGAGGCGATCGCGGCCCGGGAACGGGCCATCGCCGCCCTGCGTCGTTTCGCCGCGACCGGACTGTTGGACGTGGCCCTGCCGGGTACCGAAGTCCCCGAGACGGACAACGAGGCCGGGGTCTGGGCGGCCACACCCGCGATCGCCCTGGCCCGAGCCGTCGAGGCGGAACTCTCCGGCGTCGACGACTCGGACGGTGCCTGGGAGCGTGTACAGAAGCGGCTGAGCGAGGAGTTCGCCAGGCTTCAGGACGCGCTGTCCCGCAACGGGCACAGCGCCTCCGCGTATCCGAGCGAGGACGGGATGCGCGTCGACATCGTCTACCAGGGACGACGGCGAGCCGTTCCCGAGATCACCGAGGCGCTCGCAGCGGAGGTCGAGGAGCTGACCCGGATCCTGTCCGCGCATGAGCGCGAGGTCCTCGAAACCCACCTGATCACCGAGGTCGCCGGCACCCTCCAGGAGCTGATCGGCGCCGCCGAACGGCAGGTGCGGGCCATGAACTCGGAGCTGGAGGAGCGGCCCACCTCGACCGGGATGAGACTGCGGCTGGTCTGGCGGGGCTCCCGCAAGGCGCCTCAGGGGCTCGCACAGGCCCGTGAGCGGCTGCGGCAGTCCGCGGACGCCTGGTCTCCCGAAGACCGGGCGGCGGTCGGTGAGTTCCTCCAGGCCCAGATCGCTCGCCAGCAGGCCCACGACAGTTCCGGCAGCTGGCTGGAGGACCTGACCGCCGCGCTCGACTACCGTGCCTGGCACGAGTTCGGCATCGAGCGGCAGCAGCACGGCAAGTGGGTCTCCGCCACCGGACCGGCCTCGGGTGGGGAACGTGTACTCGCCGTGTCCGTACCCCTGTTCGCGGCGGCGTCCTCGCACTACGCGAGCGCGCGGGCACCGTATGCTCCCAGGCTGGTCACGCTCGACGAGGCGTTCGCCGGAGTGGACGACGACTCCCGCGCCAAGTGCCTCGGCCTGCTCCACGCCTTCGACCTCGACGTCGTCATGACCAGCGAACGCGAGTGGGCCTGCTATCCGCAGGTTCCGGGCATCGCCATCGCCCAGCTCTCGCGAGTCGACGGGATCGAGGCGGTCCTGGTCACCCGCTGGGAGTGGGACGGGACCGAGCGTACGCGTGGGACGGAGCCGGACAGTGCCGGATCAGAGGCGATGGCGGCGGTGGACGACGGCCAGCGGTGGGCGGCTGTCGGCGGGCAGACTCAGGAATCGCTGTGGACATGACTGAAGCCGTGGGCATGAAGCGGTGGCCATGACAGAAGACGCCGAGCGGCTACCGGCAGGTGTCGACGAGGAGCGTCTGCGGCGCCTCTTGGGCAGTCCGGAGCTGTCCTGGCTCGTCCAGCGTGTTCGACACCGTATGGCCCGCGAGAAGCCGCTCACTGGCGCGGCCACGCTCACCGCTCCTACAGATGCCCAACGGCGCGCGGCCGAACGCCTGCTGGGACGCGGTCCACGCGAGGGTGGGTCACTCACGGTACGGCTGGAGGACGTGGACGCGGTGTTGCGGCGTTCCGGGGTGAGCCCGGACGGTCTCGCCGCCGCCATCGTCACCCTGACCGGCCCGGTGGATCCGATCGGCGAACAGAGAGCCAGGGAGGCCTGGGCATGGGAGCAGGCATACGCTCCGCTCCGGCTTCTCAGATCTGACCTTGCCGAATGGGCGGCCAGGGTGACCGGCAACGGTCAGGTACGACGGCTCGCCCGTACTCCGCAATCCGCGCGTGTCCTTTTGGAGAACGCCGTCAAGGCGCTTGACGCTCTGCCTGCCGACCCCGCCGTGTCCGTCACGGCTTTCGCGGCACAGATCCTCGGAGACGCCCATGCTCTGGACGACGGAAGGCCGTTGACGACCGTTGTCCGGTCCGCAGTTCACGCGTGGACCGGGCTTGAGGAGGAGAAGGGGACTCGTCGGCAGAGAGAGGTCTGGGCCGCGGTGGGGCTCCTGAAGGACGACGTGTCGTCGACTGTTCTCACCCTCAACCTTCGTGGAACACCGGCTCTGGACTGGATGGCGGACATGGGGGAACCCGTGGTCCTGACCCTGCGCCAATTGGTTCGTCAGCCGATGGCACCGACAGCTGCCGGAGAGTGGACCGGCCCACAGCTGATTCGCGTCTGTGAGAACCCGGCCGTCCTCGCGGCAGCGGCGGAAGCGTATGGGCCGGAATGCCCGCCCTTGGTCTGCGTCCAGGGTCAACCGTCCGCCGCGGCGCTCACCCTGCTGCGCCGGATGCACGACCAGGGAACAGCCTTCCTGTACCACGGAGACTTCGACTGGGGCGGCCTGCGTATCGCCTCGACACTGCTGCGGAGCGTTCCGTGGTCTCCCTGGCGTTTCACGACCGCCCACTACCGTGCTGCGGTCGCTTCAGGTCTCAGTTCGCTGGACCTGACTGGAATACCGACCGACGCGCCCTGGGACCCGTCTCTCGCGCAGTCGCTTGCCGAACTAGGCGTCCGCATCGAAGAGGAGACTGTCCTTGACGACCTCTTGGGTGATCTCAAGCCAGTTCGCTGAGATGGGGAGAACAGGGCGGGTGCCACTTTGTCGCCTGCTCTGTGTTTTCCCAATGGGCCGCCAGGATGGCTCTGACCAGGCATTACTCGCCCGCAGGTGGCGACTGGCCGTGGAGCGACTCCCGAATCGGGGGACGTATGTGGGACGGGGAGCCTGAGTCAGGGGTGTGAATCGGGGCAAAGCTGCCTCTCGGGCACCGAAAAAACCCTCCACGACTGATCTTGTGAAGGGCTGGAAAGCGGCTCTGACCTGCAAAAATGCGCGCCCCCGGCAGGACTCGAACCTGCGGCCAAGCGCTTAGAAGGCGCCTGCTCTATCCACTGAGCTACGGGGGCCGGCTGTGCTGGCCTCGTACGTACTGCCCTGGTGGGGGCGGGTCCGTGACGCTGCCGGGGACAAGGATAGAACTCCCCGATCCTTCTCCCTGCTGCTTCGCCTCCGTGGCTCGATGTGGAGGTTCAGTGAAGCGGTCCTGATAATCGCAGGCAGGTACGAATCGTGCATCGCTTTTGGCGCCTGGCGCACCGGGTGTTGTGCACTCGTTATGCCTGGACTGTGCCTCCGTCCCAGTCGCCCCTTCCGCCCGTTGTGTCCTGTCGGCGCGCAGACATGTCTATATGCTTCATAATTCCCCTAAAATTGGGCATTCTTCGCATGTGGTGACCTTGGACGTACGGCCCCAGCTGCTCGACACACTCTCCGCCCTGCGCGACCGTGTCGCTGCCGCACGCTTTCCGCTGCCCCTGGCGGGGGCTCCACGCGCGCGTGCCAACCGCGACGAACTGCTCGCACAGCTCGACGACTACCTGGTGCCCCGCCTCAGAGAGCCCGAAGCGCCACTTCTGGCCGTCGTGGGCGGATCGACGGGCGCCGGCAAGTCGACCCTCGTCAACTCACTCGTGGGCCGCCGGGTCAGTGAGGCGGGCGTGCTGCGGCCGACCACCCGCACGCCGGTCCTGGTCTGCCATCCGCAGGACCATCACTGGTTCAGCGGCATGCGCGTGCTGCCCGACCTCACCCGTGAGTGGGTACCGCACCAGGAACCCCGCGACGCCCCCTTCCTCCCCGACGAGAACCGCGCGCGCGTGCTGCGCGTCGAGACCGCCGACAGCATCCCGCGCGGCCTCGCCCTGCTCGACGCCCCCGACATCGACTCCCTGGTCGTCGACAACCGCGTCCTCGCCGCAGAGCTCATCTGTGCCGCCGACGTCTGGGTGATGGTGACCACCGCCGCCCGCTACGCCGACGCCGTCCCCTGGCACCTGCTGCGCGCCGCCAAGGAGTACGGCGCCACCCTGGTGACCGTCCTCGACCGGGTCCCGCACACGGTCGTCTCCGAGGTCTCCCGGCAGTACGGCGCCCTCCTCACCAAGGCCGGACTCGGCGACGTACCCCGGTTCACGGTGCCCGAACTGCCCGAGTCGGCCTGGGGCGGCGGCCTGCTCCCGGCCACCGCGGTCGCCCCGCTGCGCGCCTGGCTCCTGCACCAGGCCCAGGACCCCGGCGCCCGCACCCACACCCTGGCCCGCACTGCCCACGGCCTCCTCGACTCCCTCAAGGCCCGCATGCCCGAACTGGCCGGCGCCGCCGCCGCCCAGTACGCCGCCGCCCTGCGCCTGACCTCCGCCGTCGAGACGGCCTACGACAGCGAGCACGCGCGCGTGCGCGGACGCCTCCAGAGCGGAGCCGTCATCGCCGGCGACGCCCTCAAGCGCTGGCGCGCCTACCCCCTCGACTGCTCCCCCGGTGAACTCCTGGACGCCCTGGTGGAGAGCCTCGCCGCCCTGCTGCTGTGCTCCGTCACCGCCGCCGACGAACGCGTCGACGACGCCTGGCGCCGCGAGCCGGCCTCCGCCGCTCCCGGACTCACCGACCGGGACCCCTCCCTGGAGAGCGCCGAGCACCGCATCGGCCTCGCCGTACGGCGCTGGCGGCGCGAGCTGGAGGAGTACGCCGAGGACGAGGTGCGCGAGCTCGACCGCAGCGTCGCACCGGACCCCGAGGCCGTCGCCGCCCTGGTGGCCACCGCGCTGCTCGGCGGACGCCGCACCAAGGCGGCGGGGGAGCGGCTCGCCGAGCGCATCGGCGCCCACGGCGCGCTGCGGCTGCGCGACCGCGCGGGACGGCTGCTCACCGAGCACGTGGACCGCGTCCTGCACGCCGAACGCGAACGCCGCATCGCCCCGCTCGACGCCCTCGACGTGCACCCCGAGCCCCAGGCCGAACTCATCGCCGCCCTGTCCGTCCTGCAGAAGGAGAGGTGACCGGTGACCGCCGTCACTGACCACGACCACACGGATCACATGGAACGCATGGATCACACCAGTGACTACACCGGTGACTACACCAGCGACTTCGAAACCGGCCTGACCGCGGCGGACCCGACACCGGACGCCGCACGGCAGCCCGGACGAGAAGCCGGACGAGAAGCCGGACGAGAAGCTGTACGAGAGCCCGCGCGGGAACGTGTCCCGGACTCCGTACCGGACGCCGCCCCACGCCGGGACGCGACCGGGAAGGAGCCCGCGGGCACCGCCGGGCGTCCCGAAGCCCCGGAGGCCCCCGAGGCGGGCGAAGCCGCCCAGGGCTCCGCCGGAACCGAGAACGTGCCGCACGCGCGCGTGCGGGAGCAGCGGGAGCCGGCAGACGACGACCCGGCCGCCGAGGGCGATGCGGCCGCCGACGACGACGCCTGGGACGACGGCCTCATCGCCCGCCGCGTCACCGAGACCGCCAAGGCCGCCGTACCCGTGGAGACCCGCGGCCCGGGCGCCCCGCCCCCCGCCCCGCTCGCGTACGACGGCCCGCTGCGCTCCCGCCTCGACGCCCTGCGCGAGCTCGTCGGCCTCTCCCGCACCCGCCTCGACAGCACCGCCCTCGCCGAGGCCGGCCGGGTCCTGGACGAGGCGGCCGCCCGGCGCCGGCTCTCCGGCCAGCACACCGTCGTCGCCATCGCCGGCGCCACCGGCAGCGGCAAGTCCCAGCTGTTCAACGCGCTCGCCGGAGTCGCCATCTCGGAGACCGGCGTACGGCGCCCCACCACCGCCGCCCCCATCGCGTGCACCTGGAGCGACGGCGGCGCGGCCCTCATCGACCGGCTCGGCATCCCCGGCCGGCTGCGCCGGCGCCCTGTGCACAACCCGGAGGCGGACGCGCAGCTGCGCGGACTGATCCTCATCGACCTGCCCGACCACGACTCGGCGGCCGTCCAGCACCGCGAGCACGTCGACCGGATCCTGAAGCTGGTCGACGCCGTGATCTGGGTCGTCGACCCGGAGAAGTACGCCGACGCGGTCCTCCACGAGCGCTATCTGCGGCCCATGGCCGGCCACGCCGAGGTCATGTTCATCGTCCTCAACCAGACCGACCGGCTGCCCGGCGAGGCCACCGACCAGGTCCTGGACGATCTGCGCCGGCTGCTCGACGAGGACGGCATCGCGCTCGGCGAATACGGCGACCCGGGCGCGACCGTGCTCGCGCTGTCCGCGCTCACCGGCGACGGCATCGGAGAACTGCGCGAGGTGCTCGGCCAGTTCGTGTCCGAGCGGGGCGCGGCGGTCCGCCGTGTCGCCGCCGACGTGGACGCCGCCGCGGCCCGGCTGCGGCCCGTCTACGCCACCGGGCGGCGTGCCGGGCTCAGCGAGGAGGCGCGCGACGATTTCGCCGCGCGGCTCGCGGACGCGGTCGGCGCCACCGCCGCCGGCGAGGCCGCCGAACGGGCCTGGCGGCGCAATGCCAACCGGGCCTGCGGCACGCCCTGGCTGCGGCTGTGGCGCTGGCGCCAGAAGCGCGGCGAGCTGCCCACCGGGCGCCTGCAGCAGGCCCAGCCGGAGGTGGAGGCCACCGCGCGGCAGCGCGTCGAGCAGGCGGTCCGTACGGTCTCCGAGCGGGCCTCGGCCGGGCTGCCCGCGCCCTGGGCGCAGGCGGTGCGCGAGGCGGCCGTACGCGGCGCGCAGGGCCTTCCGGAGGCGCTCGACGACCTGGCCGCGCGGGCCGGGCTGCCGCCGGGGCGGCCACCTCGGCCGGGCTGGTGGCCGGTGGCGGTGCTCGCCCAGGCCGCCATGACGCTCCTTCAGGTGGTCGGCGGGCTGTGGCTGGTGGGGCAGATCGCCGGGGTGATGGCGCCCAACCTGGGCGTTCCGGTGCTGCTGATGGTCGCCGGGATCGTCGGCGGACCGCTGGTCGAGTGGGGCTGCCGGATGGCGGCCCGCGGACCGGCCCGCCGCTACGGCCTGGAGGCGGAACGCCGGCTGCGGGAGGCGGCGGCCGGCTGCGGCCGGGCCCGGGTGCTGGACCCGGTGGCGGCGGAGCTGCTGCGGTACCAGGAGGTGCGGGAGCAGTACGGGAGGGTGACACAGGCGAACGCCGGAGTGGTGTGACGCGGACGGGCGCCGGAGCGGTGTGACGTGGCCGGGCCGGGGCAGGCGCCCGGTCCGGGTGGGGCTCGGTCTGGGTGAGGCTTCGTCCGGAGGACGCGGGTCACTCCTCAGGGTGGTGGAGTTTTCCACAGGCCTGCGGTGGTCCACAGCGCTCGGCGGGCCCGGGCCGACGGCGGCAGTCTGGTCCCGCGGCGATCGCGACGCACACGGACGCACACGCTCGACGAACACGAGCGTGAACGCATCCCACGCATCCCAACCATGCGGTCGCCGCGGTGGACACCGCCGTACGGGACGGACCCGTACGCGGATCCGCCCGGCCGCGGCGGCCGGGCGAGGGAGGGGTTCGTGATGAACGAGACGTTGGTCTGCGCGGTGGGCAATGTGGCGACGCAGCCGGTGTACCGGGAGCTGGCGGCGGGACCGTCGGCGCGGTTCCGGCTGGCGGTGACCTCGCGCTACTGGGACCGGGAGAAGAACACCTGGACGGACGGCCACACCAACTTCTTCACGGTGTGGGCCAACCGGCAGCTCGCCACCAACGCGGCGACCTCGCTGACGGTCGGTGACCCGGTCGTCGTGCAGGGCAGGCTGAAGGTGCGCACCGAGACCCGGGAGGGCCAGCAGTGGGCCTCCGCCGACATCGACGCGGTGGTGATCGGCCACGACCTCGCCCGCGGCACGGCGGCCTTCCGGCGCACCGGCAAGCCGGACACGGCGACACCGGCACCATCGGCACCACCACGCCCCGAGCCGAACTGGGAGACACCGCCGGAGCCGCCGGCGGAGTCCCCGGCCGCCATCGCGGAACCGGTGGCCGTGCCGTGACGTGAAGTCGGCCCGCACAGCGGCCTGTTCGCTATGGACCACCCGAGCCGCCTCCAACTGGCGACCCGCCGGCGACCCGTGACGGCGCATCGGCTCATCGGTGAATCGGCGCACCGGCGACTGTGTTCGGTGTGCTCGGAAGTACCCGCCAGGACGATCGGGTGGATTTGTCGACAAGCCCTGCTCGCAGGTGCCCCCGCGATAACGATTACGGATCGGATCGCTCATCCGACCATCTCATCGGGAAAGGCCGGTCCGGCTGATCCATAGGATGCCGGGCGTGGCCTCTGGGGTCGCTGATTCTGCTGGTGGGACCACCCCCCCCGCGTCCAACGGGTCCTGCTCGAAGGGGAATTCTGTGCTCGCTGCGTTCTCTGGTTCCTCGGCGCCCCGTGCGTCCGCCAGGCACTACGGCCCGGCCGCGGCCGCGAGAGGCATGGCCCGCCTCGCCGCCGCGGCACTGGTGTCCGGGCTGGTGGCCGCCGCCGCGCTGACCGGCGCCGGCCGGGCCGCCGCCGACGACGGGACCGCCGCGAGCCAGAGCGGGGCGACCGCGACCATGAGCGGCCTGAAGACCTACGGCGAGGCCGTGGTGCACGGCGACAGCGGCGACGAGCAGGTGGCCGCGGGCCTGTTCGAGATGTCCGTGGACGGCGGCGGCACCCTCCAGACGTACTGCGTCGACCTCCACAACCCCACCCAGCGGGACGCCAAGTACCACGAGACGGCGTGGAGCGGCACCTCGCTCGGCGCCAACAAGAACGCCGGCAACATCCGCTGGATCCTGCAGAACTCCTACCCACAGGTCAACGACCTTGCCGCGCTGGCCCGCAAGGCAGGCGTCGGCAACCTCACCGAGCAGGACGCGGCGGCCGGCACGCAGGTGGCGATCTGGCGTTTCTCGGACGGCGCGGACGTCGACGCCGTCGACCCGCAGGCCGAGAAGCTCGCCGACTACCTGGAGAAGAACGCCCGCGGCCAGAACGAGCCGCAGGCCTCGCTGACCCTCTCCCCGCCGGCCGTCTCCGGCCGCCCGGGCGGCCTGCTCGGCCCGGTGACGGTCCACACCAACGCGGGCACGGTCACCGTGGTCCCGCCGTCCGACGCGGCGCTCAGCGGCGTACGGATCACCGACAAGACCGGCAAGCCGGTCACCGCCGCGCAGGACGGCAGCGAGCTGTACTTCAAGGTTCCCGACGACGCCGCGGACAGCTCCGCCGAGTTGGCCGTCCAGGCGTCGACGACGGTCCCCGTCGGCCGGGCCTTCGCCTCCGAGAGCCGCAGCCAGACGCAGATCCTGGCGGGCTCCAGCGAGTCGACGGTCACCGCGACCGCGAACGCGACCTGGGCGGGCCAGGGCGCGATACCGGCGCTGTCGGCCGAGAAGAACTGCGCCCGCGGCGGCGTGGACATCACCGCGGCCAACACCGGGGACAAGCCGTTCACCTTCGAGCTGGTGAGCACCGAGTACAGCATCCCCGCCCGCACCTCCCGGACGGTGACCGTCCCGCTCCAGGAGGACCAGTCCTACGACTTCACGATCACCGGGCCGAACGGCCTCGAACGCCGGTTCACCGGTGTCCTCGACTGCAAGACCCAGGGCACCGACGCCGGCCTCACCACCCAGACCCTCAGCGAGCCCAGCCCCGCCTCGGTCGGCGGCACCGCGGCCGACGTCAACCTCGCGGCGACCGGCGGTGACTCCGCGACCGGCGTGATCACGGGCGTGGCCATCGGCCTGGTGGTGATCGGCGGCGCGGTCCTGGTGATCCTGCGCCAGCGGGAGAACCAGCAGACCGACTGAGTCCGGGACGCGCGGGCGACCCGCCGGGCACTATGGCGTCATGACCAAGTCACCCGGCGCGTCGTCGCCCCCGGACTCCGTCCTGTCCCTGTGGTCGCACGACTCGGTGCTGTCGATCGGCTCGGTGGGCTCCGTGCTCTCCATCGGGTCGGTCGGCTCGGCCCTCTCCGTCGGCTCGATCGGCAGCGCCCTCTCGGTGGGCTCGATCGGCTCGGCGCTGTCCTTCGTCTCGGCCGGCTCCTGGCTGAGCACGGGCTCCGTCCTCTCGGCCAACTCCCGCTGGTCGGCTCTCTCCTGGCACTCCGACCGCACCTTCCGCACCGCCGGCGCGGTGGCGGCGGTGGCGGCGACCGCCCTCCTCCTGCACAGAGCCCGGCGCTAGACAGACCCTTCTTCGTCCCGGTCCCGGCCGTCGTCGAAGACGAAGAGCGGTTTGGCGCCATGGGCGGGTGCTTCGGCGAACGAGACGGCCTCGGCGAAGTCTTCGAGCGGGAACGGCCGGCCCTGGGGGATGCTCAGCACTCCGTCAGTGACGAGGGTGCGCACCTCGCACAGCGCGTCCAGCACATCCGCGGGCGAGGCAGCGCCGAACCAGCGGTTCAGCCAGAAGCCGCGGACCACTTTGGTCTCGTAGATGAGCGAGCGCGCCGACAGCGGGATCGTCAGCGCCGCCGGGTCGGTCTGCCGATGGGTGGAGAGCGCGCCGTAGACCACGGCCTCTCCTCCCGGAGCCAGCGCCTGGGACACCTGGGCACCCAGATGCCCCGCGACACAGTCGACGGCCTTGCGTACGCCGGCCGGTCCCGCGATCTCGGTCACACGCTGCAGCAGGTCCTCGTCCTCGGTGCAGATGACCTCGTCGCCGCCGAGCGCCTTGATCTCCGCAACGGCATCGCGCCGCCGCACCACATTGATCGTGCGAATACCCAGATGCCCGGCCAGCTGGACGACGAGCCGGCCGACGGTGGAACCCGCCGCCGTCTGCAACAGCCATTCGCCCGGCTGTACATCGAGTTCGCGATTCACCAGGAGCAGCGCGGTCAACGGGTTGACGGCGAGTTGACAGGCGCTGGAATCACTCAGACGGCCGGGAACCGGCAGCAGCCTGTGCGTGTCGGCAACGAGGTATTCCTGCCAGGTACCGGCCACCCGCGGCCCGGGTACGGCCGGGACGGCAGCGACCACCACACGCTCGCCGATCCTCAGTCGTCCCCCGGTCTGCGGCCCCAGGGCCTCGATACGACCCACGCATTCCATGTACCCCCCGACAGCGGGAAACCCGGGGGAGAAACCGTAGCGACCACGCACCACGTGCAGGTCACTGGCGTGAACCGGAGTCGCCTGCACACGGATCAACGCCTGGCCGGCACCTGCCGTGGGAACAGGCCGGGACTCCAGCCGCAGCACCTCGTCCGGCTCGCCGACCTCGACGGCTACGAGTGCGCGCATGGATCGCGGCATGAGCGGCCTTCCGTCTCCCGGCACCCGACGGACTCCCGGATGTTCCGGGCACTCCCTTCAGCCTGCGCCCCTCCCCGAGCGCTGTCACGTCGAAAGGAACCGAGCCGGACACCACCCTCCGGCTGCCGCGTCCTCACATCCCGGCCATGCCGCCACCGGTGAGGCCCGGCGCCAGTGCCGGGACCCAGAAGACGGCGCCGGCCAGGGCGATCGAGGCGATTCCCACAGCACGGGCCACCAGCCGGCCGGCCGGCGCCAGCTTCTCGGCGGTGATCACGGCGGTCAGGACCACCATGGCCCAGAGGTTCATCACACCGAACGCCGCCAGCAGGACCATCAGCGACCAGCAGCAGCCCAGACAGAAGGCCCCGTGGTGGGCTCCGGCACGCAGATCGCGCGAGGGCCCCGGGTACGAGGCGTAGCGCAGCATCAGCCCGATCGGTGAGCGGCACCTCGCCAGGCAGCGGTCCTTGAGCGGCGTGAGCTGGTAGACGCCGTTGGCCGCGAACACGGCCGCGGCCACCGCGGTCCCCGCCAGGGCCGGGAGGCCCGCCGCCCGGCCCAGGCCGGCGGCCAGCCCGTACGCGGGCAGCCCGGCCGCGGCCCAGACCAGCAGGTAGGCGACCGCGAAGACGACCATGCGAGGTGCCCGGTGCACGGTGATGGTGCGTGCGTACAGCGCGCCTACGGGCGCCGTGGCGGGCAGCATCATCGCGGCCGTCATCAGCGTCCACACGGCCAGGAACGAGGGCAGGCCGAGGCCCATGGTGCCCGGCATCGCCTGCATGCCGCCCCAGCGTGTCACCACCCAGACCCAGGCGGCGGCCGCCGCGGCCAGCAGCAGTCCCGCCGGACCCGCCCTGCGGCGGACGGCGACCGGCCGACCGGTCACGCGGACCACGTGAAGGGCGCCGAGTGTCCGTTGCCGCCGGAGAAGTCCCAGGACCGGCCGTACACGCCGTCGCCCGTCGCCCGGGTGGACCGGGCAATGGTCAGCGTGCTGTTCACCGGGTGGAAGATGCCGGTCAGGCCCATGACCGGACCGTCCGCACCGAACTGCGGGGCGACCTGGTCCTCGATCTCGATGTCGATGGCGTCGCCCACCCGTGCGCTGTGGCGGCGGCCGTCGTCGCGGTAGTCGATGGGAACGCGCGCCACGCCGAGCACCTCGCCGATGAGCGGAGTGAGCGCCGCCATCGGCCCGCCGGCCTGACCGGAGAAGACCTTGCCCAGCGCCTCCGCCTGGCCGTCGTCGGCCGAGGCGTCCACGTACATCGCCACCTGCCAGCCGCCTTCGGCCATCACTTGGGGCGCGTCGATGAAGACGGCGACGCTGCGGTCGGAGACGTCCACGCCGTCCACGTTCCCGCTGTCCACGTGGAACGCGAAGGTCACCCGGCAGCGCTCGTGGTCGGCCGGTGCGGTGAGGCCCGAGGTGGTGCAGGGGCACACCACGTCGCAGTTGCAGCTCTCCAGATAGGTGCCGTTCAGATTCCAGGGCACGGCTTTCCGCCTCCCTCTTCCACGTCCCCCTCGGCTGAGGGAATGCATCGGGAGGCTCCGTTCCGTCCCGGTGCCACTCCTCTCCAGGCTATTCCCGACGACCCTCGTCGCGCAGATGGCACGCACCGAAGCGTTCCGCGGACAGCCGCCGGCGCAGCGTCGCCGGCGACATCGACGGTGGACAACCTCAAACGTATGTGCGCATCATCGATCGGCACACTCGTGGCGGACTGCCGTCAGCCGGGGTCCGTGCCACAGCCGCGCCGGATGTCGCGGCCGCACCGGTCTCGAAACGCCAGGTCAGTGACATGATGAGGTTGTTTCCGTCGGGATCTGTGCCGACGGCCACAGCGAGCAGGACACACGAAGGCGCATACTGACCCATGACAAAGCCTGCGGCACCGAAGCGTCACCTGCCTACCAGCCCCTTCAAGGCCCCGGTCACCCGGGCTCCCGAGCAGTTCGCCATAGGCGACCAGGTCACACATGACGTGCACGGCCTCGGCCGGGTAGTCGGCATCGAGGACGGAATCGCGGCGCTCGTAGATTTCGGCTCGGCACAAATGCGGATCCTGAGCCCGTACACCAAGATGACCAAGCTGTAGGACCCCCTGTGCCCGGTCACGGCACGCCAGGCCCCATCAGGGGCCTGTAACGAAAGGCAGACCTCCCATCGACTCGACGTCGCTGTTCTCCGCCCTGGAAGGGCAACCCCGCAGTTCCACCGCAGTATCACCGCCTCCGACGACAAAGCCCTTCCAGGCCCCGGACTTCGGAGAAGACGAGAGCTCCTGGTCCGAGGACGCACAGGAGCCCGCCTCGGACCCGCGAGTGGCGCGGTCCCAGGCCGCCTAGCGGTGGTTTCCACGGCTGCCCGCGGGCTGTCCGAGGTGCTGCGGTGAGGAGTACGGGCCGTCCCGGTCACGGCTGAACTCCCCACCGCCACAGTTGGAAGGCGCGCATCTGGCAGCGAGACCGCATACGCCACGCACCACGGCGTCGAGCGCGGCTCGCTGCCAGATCCGCGCTGTACGGTCCGGCCCAAGGCCGGGCGACCGACGACGAGTTGGCGCGAAGGCCCACCCCAGGAAGCCGAGGAACTCACAGCCGGCCCCCTGGAACGCCTCACCGCCCGTGCCCGCCGGTCAGTGCGTCACTGACCATTGGCCCTGGTTCTCAAGGAGCATGAGGGACAGCCACCCCCTTGGCCGCGCTCTCTCCCTGCCGAGACAGGGAGAGCGGCTCAGCCCAACGAGGTGACGCACAAAGGGTTCGGCCATGTCGGCGCACCAACTGCTGCCAAAATGCCTCAGCTTCCCGAGCCGAGGGCACATCGTCGGCCTTGACCTCCTCGCTTCGCCCTGATCGGCTGGTCCCATGGCCACGGACCCCAGCGACTACGACGAGGCGATCCCGATCGTGGCGGCCCACTTGGCGAAGATCGAGCGGGCAGTCGGCCGGACCCGGTCCTCTCACGCCGGACGGGCGTACGCGGTGGTCCGGCCGGCCCTCCGACAGGCGCTGGAGGACGAAGACGCCCCGCGAGTCGTACCCCAGGTCATCGACGAGTTCGCCAGGCGCATCTCCGAGGACCCGGACAACCTCCCGTTCTGACATCCATGTCTGACATCCACGTCTGACATCAACAACGGCGGATGGCAACGGCCACGAACGGCCGACGCCAAGGTCCCCGTACCCGCCGGCATCGCCGCGCGGCTGGGCAGCCCCCTCAGGCCATTCCTCAAGCCCAGGGCAGCGCCCACGCCGGCGGTCCCCGACTTCCCCGCATCCACGACACCGTGCCCGATGTCCGCCTCCGTGGGGAGGCGCCAGCCGGAGGCGCAGGGCATCCTCGCCGGGGACCGCCGCGGTCCCGACGATACCGAGCAGGCCCAGTCACCTGATATCACGGGTCGGCCGGCTCCTGGGCCGCCCGAGGGCACTCGACAGCGACCGGCAGTGACGGACGGGTCACCGTGACCGCCGGCGAAACGCCAGGTCACAGCCCCCGGACCAAACGGGTTAACACCCGAGGCTGGACGTCAGGCAAGATGGGGTGTATCTGCCCACTGCCAGATTTCAAGCTGCCGGACGGTTTCTCTTGGCTGAGTACATCTACACCATGCGCAAGACGCGTAAGGCAATCGGCGACAAGGTGATCCTTGACGACGTTTCGCTGAACTTCCTGCCCGGCGCGAAGATCGGTGTGGTCGGCCCGAACGGAGCCGGTAAGTCGACCATTCTGAAGATCATGGCGGGGCTTGACCAGCCGTCCAACGGCGATGCCTTCCTCTCGCCGGGATACACCGTCGGCATCCTGCTCCAGGAGCCGCCGCTCAACGAGGACAAGACCGTCCTGGAGAACGTCCAGGAGGGTGTCGCCGAGGTCAAGGGCAAGCTCGACCGGTTCAACGAGATCGCCGAGCTGATGGCCACGGACTACTCCGACGCCCTGCTCGACGAGATGGGCAAGCTCCAGGAAGAGCTCGACCACGCCAACGCGTGGGACCTCGACGCCCAGCTGGAGCAGGCCATGGACGCCCTCGGGTGCCCGCCCGGCGACTGGCCCGTCACCACTCTCTCCGGTGGTGAGAAGCGCCGGGTCGCGCTCTGCAAGCTGCTGCTCGAAGCCCCCGACCTGCTGCTTCTCGACGAGCCCACCAACCACCTCGACGCCGAGTCGGTGAACTGGCTGGAGCAGCACCTCGCCAAGTACGACGGCACCATCGTCGCCGTCACCCACGACCGGTACTTCCTGGACAACGTGGCCGGCTGGATCTGCGAGGTCGACCGCGGCCGCCTCCACGGCTACGAGGGCAACTACTCCAAGTACCTGGAGACCAAGACGACCCGTCTCAAGGTCGAGGGGCAGAAGGACGCCAAGCGGCAGAAGCGGCTCAAGGAAGAGCTGGAGTGGGTGCGGTCCAACGCCAAGGGGCGTCAGGCCAAGTCCAAGGCGCGTCTCGCCCGCTACGAGGAGATGGCCGCCGAGGCCGACAAGATGCGGAAGCTGGACTTCGAGGAGATCCAGATCCCGCCGGGCCCGCGGCTCGGCAGCATCGTCGTCGAGGTCACCAACCTCACCAAGGGCTTCGGCGACAAGGTCCTCATCGACGATCTGAGCTTCACGCTGCCCCGTAACGGCATCGTCGGCGTCATCGGTCCGAACGGCGCAGGCAAGACCACCCTCTTCAAGATGATCCAGGGCCTCGAGACCCCGGACTCCGGCGACATCAAGGTCGGCGAGACCGTCAAGATCTCGTACGTCGACCAGAGCCGAGCCAACATCGACCCCAAGAAGACCCTGTGGGCGGTCGTCTCCGACGAGCTCGACTACATCAACGTCGGACAGGTCGAGATGCCGTCCCGGGCCTACGTCTCCGCCTTCGGCTTCAAGGGGCCCGACCAGCAGAAGCCCGCCGGCGTCCTCTCCGGCGGTGAGCGCAACCGGCTGAACCTCGCCCTCACCCTCAAGCAGGGCGGCAACCTGCTGCTCCTCGACGAGCCGACCAACGACCTCGACGTCGAGACCCTCAGCAGCCTCGAGAACGCGCTCCTGGAGTTCCCCGGCGCGGCCGTGGTCGTCTCCCACGACCGCTGGTTCCTCGACCGGGTCGCCACCCACATCCTCGCCTACGAGGGCGAGTCCAAGTGGTTCTGGTTCGAGGGCAACTTCGAGTCGTACGAGAAGAACAAGATCGAGCGGCTCGGCGCGGACGCCGCGCGTCCGCACCGTGCCACCTACAAGAAGCTGACCCGGGGCTGATCGAACTTGCGTCATCTCTACCGCTGCCCCCTGCGCTGGTCCGACATGGACGCGTACGGCCATGTCAACAACGCGGTCTTCATCCGCTATCTGGAGGAGGCCCGGATCGACTTCCTTTTCCGCCCGGACAAGGAGTTCAAGCAGGGATCGGTGGTGGCGCGCCACGAGATCGACTACAAGCGGCAGCTCGTCCACCGGCACCACCCGGTCGACATCGAGCTGTGGATCACCGAGATCAGGGCCGCGTCCTTCACCATCACCTACGAGGTGAAGGACGACGACCTGCTCTACGTACGGGCCTCGACGGTCGTCGTGCCGTTCGACTTCGACGCCGGACGGCCGCGCCGGATCACCGCCGAGGAGCGGGACTTCCTGGAGGAGTACCGCGACGACGACAAGGAGGAGGCCGTCGCCGCATGACGGTGCTCCACCTCGCTGACGACGGGGAGGCGGCGGACCTCGCGGCCTTCCTCTCCCGGCTGCTGCGCTACGACCGCTCGGCCGCGGTGCGGTTGCAGGCGGCCGGCACCGCGCTCGCCGTCTTCGGGCGGCCGCCGTCCTTCGAGGTGCTGGCGATCCGCGCGGTGCGGCTCGCCAAGCCGTACGAGGACGGCCTGGACGTCACCCTCGACGTGACCGTGTCGGCGGGGGAACTGCTGGAGTCGGTCGACGAACAGGCCGCCACGGCCGCCGTGCCGGGGGCGGTGACCGGGCCGCCGTGGGCCGGGGTGCTGCCGCCGCGGGGCGGCTGGCGGGCCGAGCCGGGGCTGCCCGCGCCGCAGGCGCTGCGGGCCACGGTCGCCGCCGCGGTCGGTGAATTCCGGTCCCGCACCGAGGAACTGGCCCCGGACGGTCGTACCCGGGCCGCACTCGACCGGATCGGGCGGGACATCTGGTCCCGGACGGTCGGCGGCACTCTGCTGCCGGTCCGGGCCGTGCACGCGGCGCAGTCACTGGGCTTCCTGCGGCCGGACGACGAGGCCGTGCTGCTCTCGGCGGGCGCGTGGCTGCGGCTGCGGACGCCGTTCGGGTCGATCGCCGTACGGCGGGCGGGACTCGGGGCACTGGACGTCAGCGTCCGCTGAGAGCCGCCGGGAGCCTTCGGCGGAGCTGTTCCATCATGGGGATTGATCGGTACATATAACTGGTGCGTCGTGGCGGTGCCGTTACGTAGAGTATCTACCGTGGCGTGTTCCGACCACGCGAGGTGTCAGTGTGAGAACCCGCTTCGGAACGAAACGGAGATCGGCGCTCGGGGTCACGGTCACGGCGCTGGTCGCGATCGTCGCAGCCTCGGCCGTACCGGGAGCGGCCTCCGCCGTCCCGGACGGAGGAAGCCACGGACGATCGGCCCACTGGGGCGTCATCACCCGCAACACGATCGGCTCTCCCGTCGCCGCCCTGCGGCCACGGCAGCCTCGGCATCGAGGTGGCGGACCACTCCACCTCCCTCAGCCCGCCCAGTGAGGCCGTCCACTTCGGCAACGAGGTCGACTTCTACGGCGACCCGGTCCTGCAACTGCATCAGGTCGGCTTCCACGTCTTCCAGACCGGTGAGAACGTCGGCTACGGCGGCGCCAACGTGAACATGCCGAACATCAGGTTCGAGATCAATCCGAACCTCGGCAACTCGCCCGCCATCTACTCCTCGATGGTGTGGAATCCGCCCGCCTCGCCGGTGACGAACCGGTGGAGCGGCTACCTGGACGCCACCACGACCGGCACGTGGTGGCTCACGGGCAGCGCCGGGCCCGCGATCCACTGCGCGCTGGCCGACAACTGCGACTTCCAGACCCTGATGTCGAGGCTCGACGACGGCGGTGCGGCGCCCGTCATCTACACCGCGGGGGTGAGCAAGGGCCGCGACTTCATGTGGATCGGGGCCGTCGACGGCCTGCGGATCAACCGGACCGTCTTCGACTTCGAGGCCAACGGAGTCAGAGCGTTCAGCGTCCGCTGAACAGCCGCCCGCCGAGGCCGGGCGGCGGTCAGTCGGGTGTGTTGACCATCGAGGCGGCCGCGTAGGCGAGGTAGTTCCAGAGCTGTTCGCGGTGCTCCTCGGAGAGACCGAGCTCGTCCACGGCCACCCGCATGTGCTGCAGCCAGGCGTCGTGCGCCGCCCGGTCCACGGTGAACGGCGCGTGCCGCATCCGCAGCCGCGGGTGGCCGCGGTTGTCGCTGTACGTCGTGGGTCCGCCCCAGTACTGCATGAGGAACAGGACGAGCCGCTCCTCGGCCGGTCCCAGGTCCTCCTCCGGGTACATCGGCCGCAGGATCGGGTCCCCGGCGACGCCCTCGTAGAAACGGTGGACCAGTCGGCGGAAGGTCTCCTCCCCGCCGACCTGCTCGTAGAAGGTCTTCTCCTGAAGCGTGCCGCGCCGAATCTCTCTCACCCGTACATGGTCTCAGACAGGGTGACCCAGGACTCAAGGCTTAGGACCCGGGGCAGGGGCACGCGCCTAGGGTGGAGACATGGGCGCCTACGACAGCGGGACCGAGGGGCTCGCCGCCACGGCCCGGGCCGCGCTGGTGCGGGAGATCGAGGCCGAGGGGGTCTGGGCGGCGGAGCCGGTGTGGCGGGAGGCGTTCGCGGTGGTGCCCCGGCATCTGTTCGTGCCCTACTACTACGTCGCCGGGGCGCACGGCTATGAGCGCCGGTGGGGCGAGAGCCCGGATCCGGCGGCCCGGGAACGGTGGGTGCGCGGCGCCTACGAGGACGTACCGCTGGCCACCCGGCTGCGCGACGGCGAGCTGCTCTCCTCCAGCAGCCAGCCCTCGCTGATGGCGCGGATGCTGGTCGCCCTGCGGGTGGCCGACGGTGACCGGGTGCTGGAGATCGGTGCCGGCACCGGGTACAACGCGGCACTGCTGGCGCATCGGCTGGGCGACGACGACCTGGTCACCACCGTCGACGTGGAGCCGGAGATCAGCGAGTCCGCGCGGCGGCACCTGGCCGCGGCGGGGTACCGGCCGGCCGTGGTCACGGGGGACGGGGCGCGGGGGCTGCCGGAACGGGCGCCGTACGACCGGATCATTGCGACGTGTGCGCTGCCGAGCGTGCCGCGCGCGTGGGTGGCGCAGTGCGGGGAGGGGGCGCGGATTCTCACGCCGGTGGCCACGGGGTTGCTGGCCCTGACCGTGCGGGGCGGGTGCGCCGAGGGGAGGTTCCTGCCGTCGGGGGCGTTCTTCGTGCCGTTGCGGGGCGTGGCGAGGGCGCGGGCGGGAGACATGGGTGAGGTGCCGCCACGGGCTCGGGAGGACGAGCTGTTCCAGTTCCTGGCGGAGCTGACCCAGGGGGTGCTCAGTCCGCGGGAGGCCTACGAGGTGTGGGTGCGGGAGGGGAGGCCGGGGCGGGAGCGGTTCGGGGTGAGCGTCGGGAAAGACGGGGAGTGGGTGTGGCTGGACGACCGGGAGGGGCCGTTTGTCTGGCCGCTCCCGGTCTGAGCACGGTTCTTCGGCTGCGGGCCGGTGGAGGCTGGCCGCGCCCACGCGGCGGCAGCCGCAAATTCAACACAGCCCCGCGCCCCTAAAAGGGGCGCGCTGCAGCTCAGCCCCGCCTGACAGTGATCGTCGTCCAGGCCCCGACGTGCACCCGGTCCCCGTCCTGCAGCGGTACCGGGACGAAGGGCTGGATCGGCTCCTCGCCGCCGTTGACCGTGGTCCCGTTCGTCGAGTTCTGGTCGACGACCGCCCAGCTGCCGTCGGGCTGCTGGACCAGGACCGCGTGCTGGTGCGAGACGCCCGGGTCCTCCGGCGGCACCGACAGGTCGATGTCGGGGGTGTCGCCGGTGGAGTGCCGGCGGCGGCCGATGGTGACCTGGTTGCCGGTGAGCGTGCGCTGCTGCTCCGGGGAGTACGCGGGCAGGTTGAGGCCGGCCGCCTCGGGGCCCGAGCGCTGCATCATCGCCATGAAGTACTCGCGGTCCGGGCCGATCGTCGCCATCCAGGTCGCCGGGCCCTGCGGGGCCTGCGGGAAGGCGGGGCCGGGCGGGGCCTGGGTGGCGCCGGGCTGCGGGTAGCCGTAGCCGCCCGGACGGGCGGGCGCGCCGGGGCCCGCGGCCGGTCCCGGCGGGGAGATCACCCAGTCGTCGTCACCGCCGCCGAAGGACGGGCCGCCGGCCGGCGGCCTGGTCTCCTGCGGGAAGCCGGGCGGCGCGGGCGGGGCCGACTGCTGGAACGCTCCGGGAGCGCCACCGGGGCCGCCGGGCGGCGGCGGAACCGGCGGCCGGGACGGGTCCGCGCCACCGAAGGGCCCGGCGGGGCCGCCGGAGGGGTCGCGGGTGAAGGGGCCGGAGGCCTGGCCGGGGCCGGGAGGGGCACCGAACGCAGACGGACCGCCGGCGTTCTGGCCCGGGGCGCCGCCGTAGGGCGGGGGCGGCGCCGAGGGGCCGCGCTCGCCGCCGAAGGGCGGGGGACCGGACTGGCCCCGGTCGCCGCCGCCGAAGGCGGGCGGACCCGACTGACCGCGATCGCCGCCGAAGGCCGGAGGACCGGACTGGCCCCGGTCGCCGCCGCCGAAGGCCGGAGGGCCGGACTGGCCGCGGTCGGCGCCGAACCCCTGCTGACCAGGCGGGCCCGACGGGCCGGGCGGCTGGCCGCGGTCGCCGCCGAACGCCGACGGGCCGCCGCCGCGCTCGCCCGCGAACGGCGTCGGGCCCGAGGGCTCGCTGCCGAAGGACGGGATCGGCTCGGCCGGACGGTTCATCTGCGAGGGGCGCGAGCCCTGGTACTCGTACGAGTCGCCGCCGCCGAACGTCGGCGGGGCCGGCGGCCGGAAGGTGGGCGCGGCCGGACCGGGACCGCCCGCCGGCGGGCGCGGGGCGGCCGGGGTGTACGAGGTGGCCGTGTTGGTCAGGAAGTTCCAGCGGCACTCCTCGCAGAACGGCGCACCGCCCTCACGGGGCGTACGGCACTGCGGGCAGAGCTCCGGCTCGTGTGCGTTCGGCACCGCGGACAGATGGCGGCCGCCGCCCATCGGGCCACCGGCCGGGGCGCCGGGCGCGGGCGGCGGGAAGCCGTAGCCGCCGGCGGTCGGCGGGGGCGGCGGAGGTACGGCACCGGCCATGCGGTGACCGCACACCTCGCACCAGTCGTCGGAACCCGACTGGTGTCCGTTCGGGCAGGTCGGCATGGCGGGCTTCCCTCTCTGTCAGGATCGTCCTGAGCCTGTCTGGGTGGTCCTGCGTGTGGACTGTCAGGTCACTTCTTTACACGAACAGTCTTTGTGGACCTTGTCTCGAGAGTCATCTCGTCGGCCTCCTCGACCTTCGCCTTCAGTCGCACAGTACCTGTCGTGGCGTCGACCACGTCCACCACCTTCGCAAGCAGTTTCGCAGTATCCGCGTTCCCGGAAGCGCTTGCCAACTGAACGGCCCGACCCAGTTTGGCCGTTGCCCCGTCCATATCGCCTGCTTTGCGAAGATCGAGACCCTGCTGGATGGCTTGTGCCAGTTCGGCCTGGCCGGTGTAGTGGGCGACTTGGGGGTTGATGGAGGTCGAGGCGACCATGTCGTCCGTCCACACCGCCCTGATCAGGCCCTGCGCGCCCAGGTTCTGGATGCTGCCGTCGGGCTGCGGGACGACCAACGACACCCGTGCGGCGAGCATTTCCCGGCCGAGCCCGGCCGTGGGGACCTCCACGCACACGTGGTAGTCACGCGACTCGTCGCCCCAGGAACCGGTCGGGTAGTCCCCGGCGCGCGGCCCCGCCTCGGTGCGCCGGTCGGTCAACGCCTCGACCGTGGGTGCCACTTGCTTGACGAACTTGATGGTCGTGCCGACCGGGGTCCACAGCCGCAGCGCGACGTCCGCGACCTCCTTGCCCATCGCCGTCTCCATCATCTGCGTGAAGTCGGCGGCCAGGCCCGTGGGGTCGGCGACTATGTCGGCGGTGCCGAGCAGCGCGGAGGCGATGCCTGTGACTTCTTTCACTTCCCAGTCGGTGCCGACACCGCGCGCGTCACAGGTGAACCGTCCGGCGCAGGAGTCCAGGGCGGCCCTGAGGTCCTCCGGCGCCTCGTGCTCGTTGCGGCCGTCGGTGAGCAGGATGCCGTGCCGGATGGTGATGTCCGCGGAGGAGAGGAGACGGTCGGCGAGCCGGAGCCAGGTTCCGATCGCCGTACCGCCGCCCGCGCTCAGCCTGCGCAGCGCCTGCTTGGCCTGCTCGCGCGAGGTGCGGTCGGCCACCGCGAGCCGGCCGCCGCCCGGGTAGACCTCCTTGGCGACGTGCGTGCCGCCGATCACCGCGAAGTGGGTGCCGTCGCGCAGGGTGTCGATCGCGGCCGCGGTGGCGTCCCTGGCGTTGCGCATCTTGGTGGGCGGGTAGTCCATCGAACCCGAGCAGTCGACCATGATCGCCACCCCGGCGGAGGGCCCCTGCCCGGGTGCGTACGAGGCCCCGACCGCGGTCCCGACGGTGCCGCCGCCGGTCGCCGTCACCGTGACGATCGCGTTGACCTCGCGGCCGCCCTCCGGCAGGTACTCGTTCTGGTACACGTCCACCGAGAACTGCGGCACGTTCGACTTCGAGAAATTGGCCATGACTGCTCTGGTCCCCCTCCACCCCACGCGTGGTGGGTGCTGCTGACACTGTGCGGACCGGTCCCCTCCGGTCCGCCGATGCTTCCCTGTGCGTCTCTTCCCCGTTTGCGGCCGTTTTGCGGTGGCCTCAGGCGGATCCTGCCCCCTGTGGCGGTTCCGGGAACGGCAGCAGCGCCACTGTTACGTTGTCGTGGCCCCCGCCGTCCAGGGCGTGGCCGACCAGTACCCGGGCCGCGTGCAGCGGTCGTACGGCCGCGTCCGCGGGGACGATCTCGGACATCTCCTCGGCCGTCTCCGCGTAGTTCCACAGGCCGTCGCTGCACACCACCACCACACCGGGCCGGTCCGGCTTGAAGGAAGCGGTGTGCGGCTCCACCTCGTAGGCGTCCGCGCCGAGCCAGCCGGTGATCGCGTGGGCACGCTCGTCGGCGTACGCCTCCGCCTCGCTCATCAGGCCCGCGGCGACCATCTGCGCCGCCCAGGAGTCGTCCTCGGTGAGCCGGGCCGCCGGTGCGCCCCGGTCCACCGGCACCCAGTAGACGCGGCTGTCGCCCACCCAGCCGACCACCAGCAGGCCCGAGGCCACGATCGAGGCGACGATCGTGCACGCCGGGGCGTTCTGGTGCGGGGTGTGCTCACGGGCCGACGGGGGCTCCTCCGCGAGGGCGTTGACCGCCTGGGAGGCCGCGACGATCGCGTCGTGCAGCGCCTGCTGCGGATGGGTGCCCTGCTGCAGCGCGGCCAGCAGCGCCTCGATCGCGGCCCGGGAGGCGGCCATGGACGCCTCGTCGGGACGGGTCGCCGAGGAGACGCCGTCGCAGACGACCGCCACCGAGGCCGGGGTGCCGTCGGGCAGCGCGGTGTGGCCGACGGCGAACGCGTCCTCGTTGCGGTGGTGGCGCAGCCCGCGGTCGCTGACGGCGGCCACCGGGCCCGCCTCCTGCTCCATGTGGTCGCGCTCGCGGGGCTGGGCGTGCCCGCAGTTCTCGCAGTAGCCGTCGTCGTCGACCCGGCCCGCACGGCAGGCCACGCAGACCTTCGGCAGCTCGGTGGTCTCGGCGGCGGAGGCGGCCACCCGCGGGTCCGGCGCCTGCAGCGGGTACTCGTCGGGCTCCGGCGGCCGGTCGAACCGCACCCCGGAGGCCGGCGACACCGGCGATCCGTGCGGGGGCGGCGATCCGTGCGGGGGCGGCGACGCCGGCGAACCGTGCGGCGACGCCGGCAGCTGCTTGCCGCCCGAGTCGGTGCCGGGCAGGTCGGTCGGCAGATGCGGTGCCGCGGGCGTTCCGGAGCTCTCCGGCTCGGGCGGGGGCCAGTCCACGCCCGAGGATCCCACACCGGCGGCGCCCATGGTGAGGGTCGGGTGGTCCTGCGGCGCGGCGGGTACGACCGACAGGTCGTACCCGCACGCACCGCAGAACAGGTCACCCGATTCGAGCGGCTCCGCGCAGCTCGGGCACTTCGCCGGTGCGGCCTGCTGGGGCATCTGCGACATCAACTACACCCACGTCCGGGGGCGGTAACGGTTGGCCCGTTCCACCAGGTCGATCCTCTCCTCACCGCCGGTCGCCAGTCTGGCCAGCGTGCGGTACGAGCGTTCCAGGCCGAAGCGGAGGCCCCGCTCGTCCAGACCGCTGCCGAGCAGCACCCGGCCGCCGACGGCGGGCTGGGAGTCCTGGCCCCCGGAGAGTATCCAGTCCAGCGCGCAGCCGAGGACTTCCGCCGACAACTGCTCACGCCGGGCCGGATCCAGACCGTATGCGTCCAGTCCCTCGATCTGCCCGGCGGCGGCCGTCAGATCGTCCAGGAACGGCGTGTCGTCGGCCGCCGCGGTCCGGTGCCGCAGCCGCGCCCGTACGGCCGCCACCCGGGCCGCCGTGTAGTGGATCGAGGCCTCCGGCACCGACTCCAGCGTCCGTACGGCACCCCGCCGGTCCCCGGCCGCCAACTGCACCCGGGCCAGGCCGAACGCGGAGCTGACGAAGCCCGGGTCGGTCGCCCACACCAGCCGGTAGTACTCGGCCGCGTTGTCCAGCTGGCCGAGCACCTCGGCGCACAGGCCGAGCGCCAGCTTCGGCGCGGTCTCGCCGGGGAAGGCGTCGTAGATCGCGTCGAAGGACAGCGCCGCGCCCTCGAAGTCGCCGGTGACCAGGGCGGCCACGCCCCGGTACCAGACCACCCGCCAGTCGTCGGGCTGCTCGTCCTCCAGCCGGCCGAGGCTCACCAGCGCGGCCTCGAAGTCGCCGTTCTCCAGCCGCGCGCGGATCTGCCGCAGCTCGGTCTCGACCGTCTGCGCCGGGACCGCGGCCAGCGCGCTGAGCAGGCTGACCTCGCCCACCAGCGAGGTCGACAGGCCCGCCAGGAAGCCGGCGTTCGGGTCGTTCTGGTCGACCAGCGGGACCGGCAGGGCGAGCGCGGCGGCCGGGGTGGCGATCGGCCTGACCAGCGCGGGGTCGGCCGGATCCGGGGCCGCTCCCGACGGGTCCAGCGCGAGCGTCCTGGAGGCCACCGCCCGCGCCCCCAGCCGGGACACGTCCCCGTCCAGCTTGGGGAACAGCTCGGTGTCCGTGACCTTCACCTCGGGCCCGAACAGCGTCGACAGCGCGGGCCGCGCGGTGCCGGACTGCACCGACACGACCTCGCGCAGCACGCCGGTCAGCTGCTCGGCCATCTCCTGCGCGGAGGCGAACCGGCGCGCCGGGTCGGGGTCGGTGGCCCGGACCAGCAGCCGGTAGAACGACTCGTACTGCCGGAAGACCTCGATGTTGTCCGGGTCGGGCAGCGAGTCCACGAAGACGGTCGTGTAGCCCTGGAAGTCGAAGGTGAGGACGGCGAGGGTACGGCCGACCGTGTACAGGTCGGAGGCGACGGACGGGCCGACCTCGGCGACCTCGGGCGCCTGGTAGCCGACCGTGCCGTAGATGGCCGACTCCTCGTCGTCCATCCTGCGCACCGCGCCCATGTCGATCAGCTTGAGCTGGTCCTCGGTCTGGATGGCGTTGTCGACCTTGAAGTCGCAGTACAGGAGGTTGCGGCTGTGCAGGTGGCCGAGGGCCTCCAGGGCCTCGATGCCGTAGGCACAGGCCTGCTCCACCGGCAGCGGGTCCCGGCGGCCCTCCGGGGTACGGCGGTCGTTGGCGATCTCCTTGAGGGACTTGCCGCCGACGTACTCCATGACGATGTAGCCGTCGAGGGAGCCGGTGCGCTGGTCGAGGTGCTCGACGAAGTTGTAGATCCGCACGATGTTGGCGTGCTCGATCTCCGCGAGGAACCGTCGCTCGGAGATCGCGGCGGCCATCGCGTCCTGGTCGCCGGTGTCCAGGAGGCCCTTGAGGACCACCCAGCGGTCGGCGACGGCCCGGTCCACGGCGAGGTAGATCCAGCCCAGGCCGCCGTGCGCGATGCAGCCCGCGACCTCGTACTGGCCGTGCACCACGTCGCCGCCCTTGAGCTTGGGCACGAACGAGTACGGGTTGCCGCACTTGGTGCAGAACCCCTCGGTCCGCCCCGGCCGCTCCCCGCGGGCCCGGCCCACCGGCGCCCCGCAGTCCGAGCGCGAGCAGAACCGCTTCCGCTCCGGCACCTCGGGGTTCTCCAGGACCATCTCGCGCGGGTCCGGCTTCGGCACCTGCGGCACCGTGACCAGACCGGCGCCCAGCCGGCTGCGCCCGGACGCGCTCGTCGACGAACCGGAGCTGCGCACCGACACCGAACGGCCCGTCGCATTGCCCGACAGGGACCGCGACAGCCGCCCGGAGACCGAGCGCCGCGACTTCGACGACTGCGACGACGTACGCGTGCTGCCGCGGCTGCTGGAGCGCGAACTCCCGCTGTCCGTCGAGCCCTTGCCGCCGGCCGTGATCCCGGTGTGCGGCGACTCGACCATTCCGGTCGCCGAGACGACCGGCGCCAGACCGCAGGTGTCGCAGTACAGCTCACCGCCGCCCACGTCCTCGTACGACCCCTCGCAGCCCGGCCGCTGGCAGGCCTCTCCCGCCTGACTCACGACTACTCTCCCCTCCGGTCCTCTGGCCCGCCCTGCTGCGGCACCCGCGGCACCCGCGGCGCCCCCAGCGCCTCGGCCGTCGCCTGCTGGTAGCGCAGCACCGCCTGCTCCGCGACCCTGAGATCACAGGGCGCACTCCACAGCATCCGCCGGGCCGCGTCGTACCGCTCGATCAGGAACGGGTCCTCCGCCAGCCCGTGCCGGGCCACCTTCGCCTTGTACGCGTCCAGCCGGCCGCGCAGCTCCGCGCGCACCGCGAGCGGCGCGGTGACCGCCGTCAACGACTCGCGGGCGCGCAGCAGTTCGTCCTCCGCCTTCTGCTCCAGCGATTCGAGCAGCGGTGACAGGCGGTGCCACTGGGCCTGTCTGCGGTACTCGGCGGCCGTCGCCAGCTGCTCCTGCAGCACGGTCGGCGGGCCGCTGACCACCGGCACCTCGGTCGCCGCGATCTTCGCCAGCACCTCACCGCGCGCGGTGCGCGCCTCGGCGAGGGTGCGGTCCGCGCGGGACAGCACGTCCCGCAGCTTGATCAGCCGGGCCTCGGCGTCCTGCCGTACGGTCAGCACGGCGTCGATCTCCCGCCGCACCTCCTCCAGCGCCTGCGCCTCCCGGTCGTACACCGTGGTGTCGGGACGGCCGCCGCCCGGTGCCGAACTCCCCTGCGTGGGAACCCAGAACGTCAGCGGATCCGACACGACGTCCTCCCGGAGCCTCGTCAGCGTCCGGGTGATCCGCTCCAGGTCGTCGCCCGCCGGGTGCTCGCCGGGGCGCACCCCGACGGAGTGTGCCAGCTTGCGGGTGCGCTGCAGCTCCGCGGCGAGTAAATCGATCCGTGCGGGCAGCGCCGACCACACCGCGTCGGCGGTGACGACCATGTCCAGCGAGGTCGCGTACAGCTCGTTCATCCGGTCGACCAGGGCCGCCAGCGAGAACCGCTCGCTGAGCCGGCCGGCCGCCGACAGCAGGGTCGGCGCGTTCGCCGTCGCCGTGGCGCTGCCCGCCACCGTCACGGACTCGCCGCGCAGCAGCTCGGTCAGCTCCACCAGGTCCTCACGGCTGGACCAGCGGCGCCGGGCCCTGATCTCCCGGGCGGAGCGCAGCGCGTCCGTGTAGGCGTCGAAGTAGGCCCACAGCAGGGTGATCGACGCGTCCGCGGCCGCCCACCGCTCCCGGGTCGTCCCGGTCAGCTCGGCGCCTTCGAGGAGCCTGCGGCCCGCGTGGTCCTGCAGGGCGAGCAGCGAGGTCTCGATCGCCTCGTGCTCCGCGCCGAGCCGCGCCAGCGCACGGTCCACCTCGTCCCGGTCCATCACCGGCCCGGCGGGGTCCGTGACGCCCATCGATCACCTCTCGCTTGCTTGTCGGGGCTGGGCCTCGCGGATGCGGGTCAGCTGCTGCGCAGGTACTGCGGCGCGGCCGGTTTCGACGCCGCCGAGTCCCCTCCCAGTGTCGCCGACAGCCACTTGTCGTACGACGCCTGCCAGCCGTCGGCCCGGTACTCCACCAGGATCTGGTTGACCCGGCGTACCAGATCGGTCGCGTCCTTCTTCATCGCCACGCCGTAGTACTCGGTGGTGAACGGGGCACCCTTCAGCTCGACCGTCGGGTCCTGGGCGGCCTGGCTGGCGGCCAGCGCGCCGTCGGTGACCACCGCGTCGACCTCGCCGAGCTGCAGCCGCACCAGGCAGTCGAGTTGGTTGGGGACGGTGGTGGAGATGTCCGCCGAGGCGACCAGCTTCCCGGACTTCCGGTCGGCGTCCAGCTTGGCGTACGCCGTCGAACCGGCCGCCGTGCAGATCTTCTTGTGCGCCAGCGTGCCGTTGTAGCCGGTGATCGAGGACGACTTGGGGGCGAGGACCTGCTGCCCGGTCTTGAAGTACGGCGCGGAGAACGCGACGTCCTTCAGCCGGTCGCAGTTGATGGTCATCGTGCGCACCACCATGTCGACGCGGCCGTCCTGGATCGCCGGTATCCGCTGGCTCGTCGGAATCGCCTTGAACTGCACCGCGTTCGGGTCGCCGAGGATGTCCTGGGCGATCCGGTGCACCAGGTCGATGTCGAAACCCTCCAGCTCCGCATCCGAGTTGTTCGGGTTGCGGTAGCCCCAGCGGTAGCTGTTCTGGTCGACGCCGACGATCAGCTTCCGCTTGGCGCCGGTACGGGCCTTGATGGCGTCGATGGTGGACCCGTCCGCGCCCGACGGCGACCAGGTCTCGTTCTGCGCCTGGGAGTCGGTGCAGTCGTCGGCCTTCGCCGGGCTGCCGGTCGCCAGCCCCGGGCCGCCGAGCCCCTCGCCCCGGCCGCCCTCACCACGGGACTGGGTGAGCGGCAGCAGCAGGACGAACGCCAGCGCCAGCGCGCAGCCGACCGCCATCGCACCCACTCCGCCCCAGCCGCGCAGGGAGGCCCTCATCCGCCGCACGAACATCGCCACGCCCCCTCTCACCGGTACTCCGAAAGCCTGCGCCCGATGCCGAACAGCGCGCCGGACGCCGCCGCGACCCCCAGCATGGCGGCTCCGATCGGCAGTCCGGACATCGCGTTCCGGCCGTCGGTGGCCTGCTCCTTGAACTCGGTCTCCTCGTACGCCAGCGCGCTCTTCAGGTTGGTGTCGACGCTGTCGAAGCACTCGGCGGTCGCGTCCTTGGTGCCTATCACCTTGTCCAGCGCCGCCTGGTAGTCGCCGTTCTCGTCCTCGGTGCGGGCGGCGGTGTGCCGCTCCTTCCACACCTTCATGTTCCCCTCGGCCGCCACGACAGGCTTGCCGCCGGCCGTGCCGTGCGCCAGCGCCGCGGCCTCGGTGAGGCCCTTGCCCAGCGCCGTCATGTCCTTGTCGAAGTCGTAGTAGTACGCGTCGTACGTCTGCCCGCCGACCGTGACCGTCTCGGCGCCGCGCGCCACCAGGCTCAGGTTCTCGTTCCCGCGGGCCTTCAGGGAGGCGATCCGCGCGTCGTGCAGCACGTTCAGCGAGCGGACGCCGTGGTCGTAGGAGCCGTCCAGGCCGGACCGGGCGACGGTGTGGCCGACGACCAGCCACAGCAGCGTCACGACGGTGGCCGCCGAGGCCGCTACCAGGCCGTGGTTCAGCAGGCGGTTCGTCCGGCGGTAGTGGCGCAGCTGGGCCCAGGCGAGCGCGGCGAGCGCGAGGAGGCCGAGGACGATCGCCGCCCACGGGTACGGCGTCGCGTCCGAGTAGTCGGAGGCGAGGCGGGCGTTCTCCTTCGTGTAGAGATCCTCCGCGGCCGGGAGCATCTCCTGCTGCATCTTCTCGTTCGCGTACCGCAGATACGCGCCGCCGACCGGGTAACCCTGCCGGTTGTACACGCGGGCCCGCTCCACCAGCCCCTCGTACTCCGGCAGCAGCTTGTTCAGCTTTGCCACGGCCGCCTCGGAGGGCGAGCCGGGCTCGGAGTTGGCGGCGGCGGTGACCAGCTTGGCGGCGGCGGTCTGGACGTCCGTCTCGTACCGCGTGCGGGAGGCGGCCGTCTCCTGGCCGCCCGCCAGGAAGCCGCTGGAGGCCGTGGTGTTGGCGTCCGCCAGCGAGCGGTAGATGTCGGCGGCGCCCGAACTGAGCGGCTGGCTGCGGTGCAGCACGTCGTCGGCGGCGGCCGCGCGGTCGGTCATCTGCCAGGCGGTGACGGCACCGAAGGCGACGATCAGCACGGCCAGGACGGCGCCGATGATCCGGAGCCGGCCGGGCTCGGTGGTGGCGGCGGCGCGCACCTGCTCGACGCCTTCCGCGAACGCGGAGCGGCGGCGCGGGGGTGCCGCCTCGGGCGCGGGGGAGCCGGTCCGCTGTGCGGGCAGGGCGGTGCCTGCTCCTGGCGGTGCCGCGCTCTTCGTCGGCGGGTGTGTCACTTGACCTCCCCCATGGTCATCCGGTCGCCGCCCAGTATCGCCGCCCGGACTGACATTCGGCACCGGCCTTCACTCGATCTTGATCGGATCGCAGCGGAACCCCTGCCCATGAATACGCCGGGGGAATCGGTTCGGTTCCGGAGGGGTGGGGGAGGTGCACTGCCGGTGGTGAAGGGGGTGGTGCGGTGACGTTTCGGGGTGAGGGCTCGGTGGGGGCTGGTCGCCCACTTCCCCACTCCTACTGCGGGGGGGGGTGCCCCTATGGGGTTCGTCAAGCTGATGGGGCGGGCTGTGGGTCGTAGAAGGTGCCGTCGCGGAGCATTGCGAAGAGCACGTCGGCTCGTCGTCTCGCGAGGCAGAGGAGGGCTTGGGTGTGGTGCTTTCCCTGGCTGATCTTCTTGTCGTAGTAGGTCCGGGAGACCGGGTCGGCCAGAGCCGCGAACGCGGACAGGAAGAAGGCCC
>NZ_BCFL01000028.1:0-87563 GCF_002217755.1 Streptomyces hyaluromycini
GACGCCGGGCGTACGGCACGAAGCGTGTCCGCTGTCGCTTCAGAGGCCGCCCAGGTCGCAGGCGCGCCTCGATCCGGGTCGGGGAGGCCAGCAGTGGGGGGAGTTCGCGCCCGAGAACCACGGACACGACCGACGGCTGGCGTGGCCGCAGCGACCGGTCACCGAATTCAGGCGCCGGCGCCGCCGTCGACCGGGACGATCGCGCCGGTCACGTACGAGGCCCGGTCGCTGAGCAGCCACGCGGCCGCCTCGGCGATCTGCCGGGGCTCAGCCATCCGACCAAGCGGGATCGTCGCGGTCATCTGCTCGACGATGCCGGGAGTCGCCGCCTCCCAGGTGTCGATCATCTCCGTGGCGGTCCCGCCGGGGGTGATGCCGTTGACCCGGACACGGTCACCGGCCCAGTTCACCGCGGCGGTCTCGGTAAGACTGTTGAGCGCGCGCTTCATGGCGCCGTAGGCGGGCAGGGCGGGGTTCGCGCGGCGGCTGCCGATGCTTGACGTATTGACGATCGCCCCGCCGCCGCCCCGCCGCATGAGCGCGGCCTCGGCGGTCATGGCGGTCCAGTGCGAACGGAAGTTCACGGCGAACTGCTCGTCGATGTCCTCGTCGCTGGTGGTCTCGACCGGGCCGAACTGCTGCTGAGGGACCGCGCCGTTGTTGAAGGCGCCGTCGAGCCGTCCGTGCAGCTTTTCGACGTGATCGACAGCGGCGCGGATGCTCGCGGGGTCTGCCAGGTCCAGGGTGACGGCGTCGGCGGCGCCCCCGACGGCTCGGATCTCCTTCACGATGGTCTCGAGGGCGTCGGTGCTGCGGGCGGCGAGCACGACGGCGGCGCCCTCGGAGGCGAAGAGCCGGGCCGCGGCCGCCCCGATGCCGCGGCTGGCCCCGGTGATGAAGATGACCTTGCCGGTGAGCAGGCCGACGGGTGCGCTGTCGGTGGTGTTCGTGTTGTTCGTCATGCCAAACAGCGTCAGGCCGCACCCGGACCGGATACAGGCACAGGCTGTACCAGGATCCGCCACCGCGCCGCGCGCACACTGGGCGTATGAACAAACAGGAGCTCGGGGCGTTCCTCCGCAGCCACCGCGAGCGGCTCCACCCCCAGGAGGTCGGCCTCCCCTCCGGCCCGCGACGCCGCACACCAGGTCTGCGCCGCGCGGAAGCGGCAGACCTCGCCCACTTCTCCACCGAGTACTAACCTCGCCGTTTCGGTTGGGGTGGTGAGGCGTCGCTGAGGGGCGACTGTTGTGTGGCCGAGGCGACTTCGGTGCTTGGGCATGGCTGAGTCCCGGCGCGGTGGTCGGGTTCTCCAGGGTCCTTCAGGTCGCGGTGGTCAGGGGGTTTCCGGTCAGCTGGCCGGGCGGGGCAGCACGTGAGGCGATGGAAGGCCGTGGTGAGTTCGTCTCTCCAGGGCCAGGTCGCCGATATCCGCAAGCGCAGGCGGCGGCCGCCGCGGGTGAGGAGTGCGGCAACGTGCAGCAGCCGGTAGCGGAGCTTCTTCGGCTCCGCAGCTGCGAGTTCGCCGTCCAGTAGCAGGACGCGCATCCAGGCCAGCAGATCGATCGCCGTGAGGCTGAGTTCGAGCCAGGCGGAGTTGATGTTGAAGTCGGGAGAGGGGAAGCGGCCGAAGCCGGTGGCCTTGCCGCACCGGATGTGGTCTTCGACCGTGGCGTGCCCGCGGTGACGGACTTCCAGGAACTGGGCGGAGCCGCCACCGGAGTGCGGTGTGTCGGTGAGGAACACCTGATGCCGCAGACCTTCGTCCTGGTCGAACAGGGACAGCTGGGCTCCGGGGTGCGGCCGCTCCCGGCGCACGATGATGCGGGTGGCGGCCGGATAGCCGTCCAGATCGACCATGCCGGTCAGCTCGGCGACCTCGGCGCCATCACGCAGCGACCCGTCCTGGTCGAGGGCGGGATGCCAGAGGCGGCCGGGCATGGCCCGAATGGCGCGGCGGACCGGCTCAGCGATGGCGTATCCGACGGAGAAGAAGCTGCGGATTCCGCGTTTCCGCAGGTCACGAACGTGGGCAAGGAAGGCTTTCGCGGATCCGGCGCTGTCGGTGCGGACAAGGACGTCGGTGCCGTGCCGGTGGGCATCGGGGATCTGCGCGAGCGCCTGATCGAGCACGGTGATGTGGTCGCTCGCGGTGTTGGCGCCGGCGTTTCCGGGCCGCAGTCGGCCGGACATCCCTTCACCGGTGTTGGCCAGGAAACACAGCAGCGGGTGGAAGCCGAAGCCGCCCTTATAGGTGGGAGCGGCCTGCGCTTTCTCGGAGTGGCAGGTGATCAGCGTGGCGTCGAGGTCCAGGACCAGACCGGGCACTTCGCGCCCTGCGGCGCGGACTGCGGGTACGCCTTCACCGTGCTCAGCGGCCTGCAGCCAGGCGACTTCCCGGGCCCGGGCACGGGCCGAGCGCAGAGAAGCCAGTGTCCTCTCGTCGATGTCGGCGAGCAGCCGCCAGGCCGTTGGTGTCGAGGCGACAGGGCCGAAGACCCCTGTCTGGTCCCGCAGTACGGCCAGGTCCGCGATAGCCTCGCCGCCGTCGGCGAGCATTACCGCCAGGTCGGTGGCGATCCGGCCTGGATCATGTCCGGTCCCGCGCGGCCGAAGCGGCCTGAGAGCGGCGGAGTACGCGGCGGTCAGCCTGGTGGCATCAGCGAGATCCGTCAGCAACCGTGCCCCGGCTTGCCCGACCACCCCCGAACCATCGGCACTGACCTGAACCTTGGGACGCAACCCGATAGCCTGCACGTAGAAAATGCCCTCCGCCTGGACCGACAGAACCCCTCAGCAAGGTTCATCGTCCCAGGTCAGGAAGGCACTTTCGTACTTTCCGCCCAAGGGTTAGCCATCCCTATGTGAACCGCGGGGTTAGAGGGCCACCAGGCGGGCTCGCGACGCGCCGGTCAAGGATCGGGCGGTGCATTCAGTCTGAACCCAGGAGGCGGCATCGCTAAGGCAGTGACAGCAGGGCGTAGCCGCCGACATCAACCCCGTCGGCCACCTGCGTGAGCCGGTGGATGAGGGCTCTCCCGTTCAGGCCGCCAAGATCGGTGGTCACCTCCACCTGCGCGACTGCCGCCGGGGGCAGGATAATGCGGGCGACCTCCGGTCCGAAGTCGTGTTGTGCGTGACCTCGCAGCCGTATCTGACGCTGCGTCTCCTCGCTGAAGCCGTATGCCTCTCCTTCTTTGACATCCGGCTCCCCCACCTGGAGACCCGTGCCGGTCTCTACGTCGCCGACCTCCAGCCCCAACGCGGCGAAAGCGTCGGTGAGAGTGCGGTCGCCTGCGTGCACCAGGGCGTCGACCGGACGGACGTGCAGTCCGAATCCCAGTAGGCGCTCGGCACTTTGGACCGCAAAGGAGCGGAGGTGAAGCGTGGTCGTGACCTCCTCGGAGAACGGGTTGGTGAGAATCAGCATCGAGGAATGCGGGTGGCCCTCCGGTTCGAGGATTGTCATGTTGCGCTGGCCGACGTGCCGGTCCAGGTCGGGCCGGAAGCTCTGCTGCAATGGGTCTGAAAGGCAGGAGACTTCCACCACGAGGCACTCGTGGCTGCCGGCGATGTAGTGCGGTGTCCAGGGGTCCCCGCAGATCAGGGTTTCCGCCTGCCCCGCCGCGATCGAGACGCGCGGCGAGGTGCCGATACGCTTTGCATTCGAGGGAACGATGCCGCCCGTTGCCTCGGCCCACCAGAACGTGGCGCGTACTCCCGCCGCTGTCGCGAAGCCAAGGTTCTGCACGGTCACCGAGACGGTCACTTCCTCCTCGGGACGCACTCGCCCCCACGGGTCGGCCGGGGCTGCACCGATGTCGGGGGACGCGTAAAACACTGTCCCGAGCTTTGCCGGCCGCGCGCCCTTGTCTGAGGGGGTGGCGCGGACGACGAGCCACGGCGTATACGTTGGGGGCGGGCCCTCGCCCTTCTCTCTTTGGCCTTCTGTCTGATGCGCCATGGTGGTTCTCCTTCACTCGCGGACTACAGGCCCGGGTTGGCCGGTCTTCCACACCCATGTAGGCCAGCCGACGCCGCGGTCGCCGTCCAGGTCCCAGTCCAGGAGCGGCTGGTCCGGTGCTCGGTGGAGCAAGGTCAGCGCCACGTCCACGGCATTGCCGAAGGGCACCTGGGGGCTGTCGCCCTGTTCCGCCCCTTCCATCCGCTGCTTCCAGTCCTCCTGGGAGAGGACGCTGGGCCTGCCCTGTGGGGTGTCGAGCGGGTTGATCTGGGTGGAGGTGTACCGGGGGACGGCTGTCGTTCCGTTGTCGATGAAGGAGAGCCCGTCGAGGAAGTGCCGCGGGTCCCATGGGCGGTCTGGGTACGAGATCTGGCTTGGCTGCTCGGGCGGTTCGGTGGGATAGCGGGCCCAGTCGCTCGCAGTCGCCGCCCAGGCGCTTGCCGGATACCTCTCGCCTTCGGAGGCCGACGGGCTGCGGCACGTGGTCAGCGCGGCGTCCGGCGGGACGATGCTGTTCGGATCCGTGGGATCGGTCTGGAACTGGATCTCGTTGTGGGCAAGCTGTATCGCGTACGGGGGGCCAAGGCCGGCGACGCGCAACAGATCGCGGAAAGCGATGTCGAGTTGTGCGAGGTAGGAGTCCACCCACCCTGCGTGGCAGCGCAACTCTGGCCAGTCAGGGTCAGTGGCGTCATCGACGAGGGCGACAGCGGCAGCGATCAGGGCGATTCCGGCGGCGGCGCCGCCGACAACGAAGGCGGCCGCTCCCAGGACCGCGGCCACGAGGGCGCTGACGAGCTCAGCCACCGACGGATCGAAGGGCCTGGGATCCGGTGGCGGGACCACGGTCCCGCCGACGACGACGCTGCCGTCCACGTTGACCCACTGGGGGCGTTCACCGCAACCGTCAGGGTCATTGATCTGGTTGGGCGGGGTGGCGCCGAAGAGAGCGGACGAGGTGGTGATCCACGTGGTCAGCCAGGTGAGTGCGTAGGCGCCCTCAAGGCCCGCAGCGTTGACTCCGGCACCGGCCGGGTTGCCGTGGGTGTCGCGGTAGCAGTCCAGCCAGAGGGTGACGAGTTCGTCGGGCAGGCGCGGCGGGAGTGCGGTGCGGTCGCGGATGGCGTCGAGGACGGAGTCCGGTGTGATACCGCCTATGGCGAACCGGTTCTGCAGTTCCGCTCCTGCAATGTTGTGCCAGGCGGCGTACGGCGGTACGGGGACTCGGCCTGCCGTGGTTGTTGTAGGGGGAGGCGGGAATACGATCTCCTGCCCTGCAGGACGAAGCTGCCTGCGGGTGCGGTCGTAGCCCCACACCCAGGAGTCGACGTGCTGCGACACCCAGCGGTGGCGCCACCAGTGGTTGCGGTATGGGGCGCCCACGACGCCGTTGATGAAGGGGTTGCCGCACAGCGCGCCCGCGTAGCCGGTGCAGGCGCCGAGGCCGAAGGCTCGCAGCCGCGGGTCGGCGGAGGCCGTAGCGCGTCGGTGGAGTTGGTCCCAGAAGGCACCGGTTCGGTGGCCGTGGAGGACGTCCCGCGGGTGGCGGTCGGTGGCCGGTGGCTTCTTGGGGCGGGGCCGGGCGCCGAAGACGGCCTTCGCTATCGTCGACCGCAGCCCGCTCACGGTCTTGACCTGGGCCGTGAGGGCGGAGATCAGAGCGGGTAGCGCATCGAGTTCTGACTTCATGTCCAGCAGGGCCAACTTGTCCTCGTCGCGGATGGCATCGCGTAGTCGCTGAAGGGTGTTCTTCAGCTTTTGCAGGTTTGCGGCCACCCCGGGGGTGGGCGGCATGCCGGGGGTGCCCGCGAGCAAGTCGAGGATGGGCGACCAGACGTCGAACAGGGGCGCGTTGGAACCTCCGGCGCCCGGCTCGACTCGCGTGGGCAAAAAGTCGCCCAGCGTAGGCCCAAGGGCGCCGAGGTAGAAGAACGGCAGATCGGCGTCATCGGGGACCGGCTCGCCGGCGGCGCGCAGGGAGTCCAGAACGATGTCCGCGACGGTGAATTGTGTGGGTACGCCAGGCACGACGTCCCCCTTCCTTCGGGAGTCGATCGAACGGCGCTGCCTCGGCTCCTCTGGCTAAGCGAGGGGAGTGTGGGGCGTCGTGTACTTCCCCCGCTGAAGGTCGCGTCCATCGATCACGGAGTCGCCTTCGTCACGCTCATCCAGACGACGAAGTTGGTCCGTCATCCCCCGGACGTCAGGCCCAGCGGCGTGCCCAGGGGTGACCATCCTCAGGGCTGCTCCGGGCAGCCAAAAGGCCAGATGGCCAGCACGGAGCACCGCCGGAGGCACCCTTGAGGGACCTGATCAGCCCCCACTTGGCAGTCGGGCAGCCCGTCAACAACTGGGACCCACCAATGACTTGCGTGATGCTCACAGTGCTGCTGGGTGGGAAGTCGTCTGAACGCTGACAAGAGCGCCCGTTTCCACAGTCCCTCCGGACGCGACGTGCCGCAACTTGTAAAGCGACTCCGATGCTCAACACTCCGCCGACCACACTGCCCGCATACGACACTGCGACCGGCTGGTGGCCACCGGACGTAATACAGGTCGGCACAATACGTTGTGTGAGCTTGACGTCGGAACTACAGGACGCGGACTCGGAACTCTCCCGGTTCTTCGCCCGCCACCTGCCGAATGCCACCGGCCTGGCCGCCCTGTGCCGCTCCCTCGACCTGGCCACGGTGCACCTGGTGTGGCACGAGCCGGAGGACGCTCGCGTCTTTCACGTCCGCGAACCGATCCCGGCGGGCGGTGTCGTGCAGGACCCCGCGACAGGCGCCGCGGCCACCACCTTTGGCGCTTACCACCGCGAACTGCATGTGGTCGACTCGGCCGTGGAGTTGCTATTCCTGCAAGGGCAGGACCGCAGCCGTCAGGCCGTCGGTGTCGAAGCGATCGGGCCGAACATCCCTGTCTGGTGCCGCAGCACGGCCAGGTCCGCAATTGCCTCGCCGCCGTCGGCGGGCATCACCGCCAGATCCATGGCGATCCGTCCCGGATCATGCCCGGTCCCGCGCGGCCGAAGCGGCCCGAGAGCGGCGGAGTACGTTGCGGTCAGCCCGGTGGCGTCGGCAAGATCCGCCAGTAACCGTGTCCCGGCATGCCCGACCACCCCCGATCCATCGGCGCTGACATGGACCTTGGGACCAACCCGATACCCTGCACGCAGAAGTGCCCTCCGCTTGGACCGACAGAACCCCTCAGCAAGGTTCATCGTCCCAGGTCAGGAAGGCACTTTCGTGTTTCCGCCTCAACATCCGCCATACCCAAGTGAAACGGCGAGGTTAGAGGTCTCCTCGTCACGGATCACCGGGACCGGCTTCTGCGGCAGCTTCGGCTGACGGACCCGCTCCATCGGCGACCTGACGATCTCGCCCTCGTCGAGCATCAGCCACTTGAAGAACTGCTGCAGCCCCTTGTGTTTGTTCAGCGCCGTCGACGCCGACCGCGTCTCGATCATCCACGCCTGGAACGCCTCCACGTGCGCTCGCGTGACCTCGACCGGATCCTCGGCCGCCGCGCCGGCCTCCGGATCCGGCCCCGTATTCTCCCAAGTACCGCGCCAGCTGCACGGCCGCCAGCAGATAGTTGTAGCGCGTGGTCTCCGGGTAGTTCCCCGACCGCAGCGAGCGGTCCCAGTCCCGCAGGAACCCCGATCAGGTCTTCGACAGACCCGTGGTCATTTTCTCCAGGTCCAGCAAGGGCATCTTCGCCAGCCTCCGAGTAAAGGTGCCGATGAGCGGCATGCTCAACCCCGAAGCCGGAAACACCCCACGCGAAAAAGGGCCCCCGCAGGCTCTCGCCTGCGAAGACCCTTCGCACCGTCGGGACGACAGGATTTGAACCTGCGACCCCTTGACCCCCAGTCAAGTGCGCTACCAAGCTGCGCCACGTCCCGCTGCGGAGTCACGCGGTGGTTTCCGCGTGATCACGCAGGTCAACACTACCGCACGCGTACGGGTGCTGCCGCCGGCCGCTCCGTGACCGGGTCGGCGGTGCGGGTCGCGCGGCGGACCGGGACGAGGAGGGCGGCCCCGGCGGCGGTCAGGCAGAACAGCGCGAGCAGGGCCCAGGCGTGGGTGTAGCCGGAGGCGTACGGCAGTCCGGAGGGCTGGAGCCGGCCGGTGACCAGGACGCTGGTGAGCGCGGCGCCGATGGAGCCGCCGATGGTGCGGATGTTGGCGTTCATGCCGGTCGCGGCGCCGGTCTGCTCGGGCGGGACGCTGCCGACGATGAGGTTGGCCATCGAGGCGAAGGCCAGGCCGATGCCGAGGCCGAACAGGCCCGCGACGACGCCGATCTGCCACTCCTTGTCGTGCCAGAGGGTGAGGAAGCCGCAGGCCAGCGCGCCGAGCGCGGCTCCCGCGGTGAGCTGGGCCTTGGCGCCGACGCGGGGTTCCAGGCGGCCGCCGATGACGCCCGAGAGGAACATGGCGATGAGCATCGGCAGCATGAGCAGGCCGGACTCGGTGACGGTGGCGCCGAAGCCGTAGCCGGCCGAGGCGGGGGTCTGGACGAAGCCGGGCAGGAAGGACCAGATCGCGTACATGCCGGCGCCGAAGAGGAGGGCGGCCGTGTTGGTGGTCCAGACGGCGGGCAGCCGCATCACGCGCAGGTCGATGAGCGGGCTGGCGGAGCGGGACTCGGTGAGCAGCCAGACGGCGAACAGGACGACGGCCGTACCGAACAGGCCGAGCACCTTGGCCGAGCCCCAGCCCCACTGCCCGGCCTGGCTCAGCGGCAGCAGCAGCGCCACCAGCCAGGCGGAGAGCAGTCCGGCGCCGAGCCAGCTGACGCTGCCCCCGGCCCGCTTGGGCGACTCGGGAACATAACGGGCGGCGATCAGGACGGTCGCCGCGACCACGCCGACCGGGATCCAGAACAGCCAGCGGTAGTCGAGCGCCGAGACGATCGGTCCGGCGGCCACGATGCCGACGCCGCCGCCGGCCGCGATCACCGCGGACAGGTTGCTGATGCTGCCGCTGACCTCGGCCGGGGTGAACTCGTCCCGGATGATGCCGAAGGAGAGCGGGAACAGGGCGCCGCCGATGCCCTGGACGACCCGGGCGATGATCAGGACGCCGATGTTCGGCGCGAGCGCGGCGACGAGACAGCCGGCCAGGACGGCCAGCAGGACGGCGACGAGGGTGCGCTTCTTGCCGACCAGGTCGCCGACCCGGCCGAGTATCGGGGTGAAGACCGAGGCGGACAGCAGATAGGCCGTCATCACCCAGGTCGCGGTGGACTGGGAGGTGTGCAGGGCGTGCTGGACGGTCGGCAGGGCCGGCGCGACCAGCGACTGGAGCATGGAGAACACGCCGGCACCGGTCGCGAGGACCGCGAAGGTGAGGCGGGTGGACTTCCGGGGCATGAAAGGCCTCTCCGATATCGGAACGGAGGGAAAGGGTGAGGGAGACGTCCGTGAGCGTGCGGGAAGGGGACACCGGGCCGCGTCCGGCCATGGCGGTACCGCTCCGCACTGCTAAAGTGGAGGTACCCCTCCACTCTACTGGAGGCAACCCTCCGCTTCAACCGAAGTCGAGGAACACCTCCGGTTCACCCTTGTCACGCGGGAGGCAGCAGTGACGGACAGCCCGTTCCCCGTCAGTGAGATCGTCGCGTCCCGCAGACCGCACCGTAAGGACGCGGCCCGCAACTACGACGCGCTGGTGACGGCCGCCCGCGAGGCGTTCGCCGAGCGCGGCGCGGACGTCTCCCTGGAGGACGTCGCCCGCCGCGCGGGGGTCGGGATCGGCACCCTGTACCGGAACTTCCCCACCCGCCGCGACCTCTTCGAGAGCGTCTACGCGGACGAGGTCAACGCGCTGTGCCGGGCCGCGGTGGACCTGGCCGGGCTGGAGCCGTGGGAGGCGCTGACGTCGTGGCTGGACCGTTTCACCGGCTACATGGTCACCAAGCGGGCCGTCCGCGAGGCCCTGAACGACGAGTCGGAGATCTTCCAGGCCTGCCGTGACTCGATGTACGCGGCCGGCGGCCCGCTGATGGAGCGGGCCCAGAAGGCGGGCGCGGTCCGCACCGACATGGAGATCGGCGACCTGCTCCGCATGGTCTCCGGCATCACGGCGACGGCCTTCGACGACGACGCCCAGCGCAACCGCGTCCTCGGCATCGCCCTGGACGGGGTGCGCGCCGGCCGGTAGGGAGTCCCGCGGCCGGCCGGACCTCCGGCCACCCGCCAGAGGCTTCCGAGCCCGCAGAGCTTTCAGAGCCTGCAGAGCTTTCAGAGTTTCACGACGATGAGCGCGACGTCGTCCCGGCCGCCGCTGGCGACGCCCAGGCGGGCCAGCACGGTGTCGGCGAGCTGTTCGGCGCCCAGGTGGATGAACGCTCCCAGAACGGCGGCCAGTTGCCCCAGGCCGACGTCGATGTCCTGGTCCCGCCGCTCGATGAGCCCGTCGGTGTACAGGACGAGGGTGTCACCGGGCTTGTACGGCAGGATCGCCTGCGGGCGGGGGACGTGCTGCGGGCGGGCGCCGAGCGGCGGGTCGGTGGCCTGGTCCAGCAGTTCGCAGCTGCCGTCGGGGTGGACGAGCATCGGCGGCGGATGGCCCGCACTGCTGTAGGTGATCAGACGGCTGCGCATGTCGACGACCGCCTTGACGGCGGTGGTGCCCAGCGCCCCCTCGACGGACCTGGCGTACAGGCCGAGGACCTCCAGGGCCTGGGCGGGGCGTTCCAGCGCCCGGATGGCGGCGGACAGGGCGCTGCGGAGCATGCCCATGACGGCCGCTGCCTCAAGGCCGTGGCCGATGACGTCACCGACCGCGACGGCGAGCCGGTCGGGCGGGATGTCGACGACGTCGTACCAGTCGCCGCAGACGTTGAGGGAGCCGGTGGCGGGCAGGTAGCGCACCGCGATGTCGCGGTGGTGGGCCAGGTCGGGGGCGTGCAGCATGGCTTCCTGGAGGGCGACGGCGACCTCGCGTTCGCGGGTGTGGGCCTGCCGGAGTTCCTCGTTCAGGCGTTGCAGCTCCCGGGCCCGTACATACAGTTCCGCCTCCAGCGCCTGTGTTTCCTGCGGATGCTCCGTCGCCCGGATGCCGTCGGGGTGGGCGGCCCGGTACTCCTTGACGAACGCGGTGACGTCCTCCACCCGGTGGATGATGTAGGTCACCTGCCCTTCCGGGCCGAGCACGGGGGTGTTCACCGGGGACCACCAGCGCTCCACGAAGACTCCGGGCCGGCCCATGACGGGGATGTCGTACTTCTGCAGCGCCATCGTGTCGGACCGGCCGGTGGCGAGGACCCGGTGCAGGGAGGCACCGAGATTCTTGACCCCGTCGGCGTCCGGGTCGGCGGGGTTGTCCGGGAACGCGGTGAAGATGTGCCGACCGAGCAGGTCCTCCCGGGTGCGTCCGGTGGCCGCCAGATAGGCCCGGTTCACATCGACGATGACCAGGTCCGGACCCAGTACCAGATACGGGCTCGGTGTCGCGGCGAACAGCGCCGTGTGATCAACCCGCGATGCCACCGCTGACGCTCCTTCCCGCCTCAACGGCTTCATCCTCAATCTACGGTCGGTCCTGCGGCTCTGCCCGCCGTGCGGCATCGGCGGGCGCGGCCCCGCGGGCCTGCCGGGGGGGGCGGGCCCGCGGGCCTGCCGGGGCGCGGCCCAGCGGGCCTGCCGGGGCGCGGCCCAGCGGGGCCGGGCGCGTGAACCCGGCGAGCCGGCGCGGGCCGTGCCAGGCTGGGAATCCGGCCGGCGGACCCGCGAGGTGGCACCGGACCAGCGAGGTGGCACCGGCCCCCGAGGTGCCGCCGGGCCCGCGAGGTGCCGACGGGCCCGCGCGGCGATCACGTCCGCCGGGGCCGTGTGTCGACGCTGGGGACGGTGAGTACGGATGAGCACGAGCTCTGCGGACGGCCCGGATCCCGGTCCCGCCGAGGCCGCGAACGGACCCGCCGTCTCCCGCGGGGAGTTCGACGCGCTCTTCGAGGCGGTCCGCACCTGGGGCCGCTGGACCCCGGCCGACCGCGGCGCCTGGAACCGGGTGACCGCGGAGCGGGTACGACGGGCCACGGACGCCGTGCGGTCCGGTCAGGTCGTGCCGCTGGCGCTGCCCTGGAACACCGTGCCCGGCCCCGACAACCCCAGGCCCGCCCTGCACCACATGACCGATCTCGGTGACGTGGAGAGCCCGGAGCCCGCCACCCACAAGGACTTCATCGCCGCCGACTACCACGGCAAGGCCGTCACCCACCTCGACGCCCTGTGCCATGTCGCCTACCGGGGGCAGCTGTACGACGGCCGGACGGCGAAGGACGTCGTCGGCGCGGCGGGGGCCCGCTTCGGAGCGGTGTCGGCGCTCGGCCCCCTCGTCACGCGGGGCGTGCTCCTCGACCTCCCCGCCGTCCTGGGGATCCGCTGGCTGGAGCCGGGGCTGGCGGTGCACGCGGAGGACATCCTCGCCGCGGAAGAGGCATTTGGCGTGCGGATCGGCGAGGGCGACGCGCTGCTCCTGCGCTCCGGGCAGACCCGCCGCCGGGCGGACCTCGGCGCCTGGGACCCGGGCGCGGCCGCCGCGGGCCTCCACGTGGACGCCGTACCGCTGCTGGCCGAGCGCGGCATCGCGCTGCTCGGCGGTGACGGCGACAGTGACGTACGGCCCTCCCCCGTGGACGGGGTGCACTCGCCCGTCCATGCCCTGGTCGTGGCCGCGATGGGGGTGCCGCTGCTGGACAACCTCGATCTGGAGGCCCTGTCGGCAGCGACGGCCCGTGCGGGGCGGCACGCGTTCCTGCTCGTCGTGGCGCCGCTGAACATCCCGGGCGGAACGGGCTCGCCGGTCAACCCGGTCGCTGTTCTGTGACTCCAGATGCCAAATGTCCCTAATTTTGCATATGTCTCATCGCTTCGGGGGAAATGACTTAGAAGGGACGAACTCTGCAGGCGCGAGTGAGGCGAAGCGTGGTTCGGGGCGGCGGGAAAACGATACCGACGGGGCGTGCGACAGACGGCAAAGGGCCCGCACGTTCGCGTGAGCGCTTCCTGCAGGGCGAGGCGGTCGAAGCCGGCGTACGCGCCCCCATCTCGAACTCGTGGCAGCGCTGCCGGGCCCTGGGACTCTCCCCCGACCAGCCCGGACTGCCCTTCCGGGACGACTTCGAACGGGACGCCCGGATCATCCGCGCGGCCGTGCCGGTGCTCGACTGGCTGCAGTCCGTGTTCGCCGGCAGCAGGATGAACATCTCCGTGGCCGATGCCAACGGGACCGTCCTGCTGCGCCGCTTCGGGGAGACGTCCCTGGCCGGCAGCCTCCCGGCGTTCCAGCGCGTCCCCGGGTTCGTGTTCGCCGAGCGGTACGCCGGCACCAACGGGATCGGGCTCGCCCTGGCGGAGCGGCAACTCGTCCAGGTCTACGGCGCCGAGCACTTCGCCGAGCGCGCGCAGGGCAACGCCTGCCGGGCACTGCCCGTCCGCGACCCGATCAGCGGCCGCATCGAGGGCGTCCTGTGCCTCGGCTACCCGCGCAACGCCGAGGACCCGGCGCTGGCCACCCTGATACGCCGGGCCGCCCACGCCATCGAGAAGCGGCTGCTCGGACAGAGTTCCGAACGTGAGCGCGCCCTGCTCCGCGCATACCTCGACACCGGCGCCGAGACCACCGCCGGACCTCACCGCAGCGTCGGGGTCGGCGAGCTGACCCCCGGGATGCGCCCCAGCGACCGGGCGGTCCTGATGGAAAAGGCCGCCGAGCTGATCTCCTGCGCACAGCGGGCCGCGGTCCACGTGACCCTCTCCGACGGCCGGCGGGTCACGCTGGTGAGCCGTCCGATGACGACCGCCACCGGGGTGGAAGGCTTCGTCACCGAGGCCATCCTGCCCGGCCCCGCACGGCACGAGCCCCTCCTCGTCCCGTGGGCTGCCGAGCAGCCGCCGCGCCTCACCCTGGTCCCCGCCGAGTCCGCCCGCGACACCGCCGCGCCCGCCGAAGCCGGCGCAGCCGCCGAACCCGCCGTCCCCGCGGTCCCCGTCATCCCGGCGGTCCCCGTCATCCCGTCGTCCGCGGCCGTTCCCCTCGCCGCGGCGCCCGGCCCGGCACCCGGCACGGCGGCACCCGGCCTCGTACCCCTCCGAGCCGATGCGCGCGGCACCGACGCGCCGACGGGCGGCAGTCGCGGCTCGCCGCCCCCGGCAAGGGGGCTCGTGCTGGTAGGAGAGCCGCACGTGGGGCGGTACGCCCTCGCCGCGCGTCGCCGTCTGGAACTGCTGACCGACGCCAGCACCCGCATCGGGACCACCCTCGACGTGCGCCGTACCGCCGAGGAACTCGCCGAGACGGCGGTGCCACGGCTCGCCGACTACGTCACGATCGACCTGCCCGAGGCCGTGCTGCGGGGCGAGGAGGCCGCCGACCCCTTCTCCGACCTGTACCGCACGGTGGTCCACGGCATCGACGACGACTGTCCGTTCCACCCGGTCGGCAAACGTATCGACTACAACCCGGCCACCCCGCACCTGCGCTGCCTGACCAGCGGGCAGGCGGTGCTGGAACCGGACCTGAGGACCGCCGTGGGCTGGCGCGCCCACGACCCGCAGCGCACCGAGGTGATGCTGACCCACGTCCACTCGCTCATCGCCGTCCCCCTCGTGGCCCGCGGCGTCACCCTCGGCGTGGCCGCGTTCTACCGCGGGCGGCATCCCGCGCCCTTCGACGACGACGACCGTTCACTCGTCCAGGAACTCGCCGGCCGCGCGGCCCTGTCCATCGACAACGCCCGGCGCTACACCCGGGAGCGCAGCATGGTCCTGGCGCTGCAGCGCAGCCTGCTCCCGCAGGGGCTGCCGGACCAGGACGCCGTCGACGTGGCGCATCGCTACCTGCCCGCGGAGTCCGACGTGGGCGGCGACTGGTACGACGTCATCCCCCTCTCCGGCACCCGGGTCGGCCTCCTGGTCGGTGACGTCGTGGGCCACGGCATGCTCTCGGCCGCCACCATGGGACGGCTGTGCACCGCCGCACGCAGCTACGCCGAACTCGACTTCTCCCCGGACGAGGTCCTCACCCACCTCGACAACCTGGTGGGACGCCTCGACCGGGAGGCGACCCCCGACGCGGGCGAGGCGGGCATCTTCGGGGCGACCTGCCTGTACGCCGTCTACGACCCGACCACGCAGCAGTGCACCATGGCCCGCGCCGGGCATCCGCCGCCCGCCCTCGTCCACCCCGACGGCACGGTCTCCTTCCCCGACATACCCGCCGGGCCCCCGCTGGGCCTCGGCGGCCTGCCCTTCGAAGCCGTCGACATCGACCTCCCCGAGGACAGCCGGCTGGTCCTCTACACCGACGGGCTCATCGAGAGCCGGACCCGAGACGCCGACATGGTCCTCGACCGGTTGCGGGGCGCCCTCGCCCACCCGGACCGCACGCCCGAGGAGATCTGCGAGACGGTCCTGGACACCGTGGCGCCGGTCCACCCCCGTGACGACATCGCCCTTCTCGTCGCCCGTACCCACGCCCTGGCCCCCCAGCGGATGGCCACCTGGGACCTGCCCGCCGACCCTTCGCTCGTCAGCGAAGTCCGCGCGTCGGCTCTGCGCCGGCTGGCCGACTGGGGACTGGAAGAGGCCGGGTTCGCCGCGGAGTTGGTGCTGAGCGAGCTGGTCACCAACGCCATCCGCCACGGCTCCGGTCCCGTCCGGGTACGTCTGCTGCACAGCCGCACCCTGATCTGCGAGGTCTCCGACTGCAGCAACACCGCCCCGCACCTGCGCCGGGCGGCCACCACCGACGAGGGCGGCCGCGGCCTGTTCCTGGTGGCCCAGCTGGCACGGAGCTGGGGCACCCGCTACCTCCGGCAGGGCAAGGTCATCTGGGCCGAGTGCGGGCTCGACGCCGCCTGAGGCCAGGGACACGGCCGACACGGCCCGACAACAGCCGACGCGGCCGCCCACGGGCGTCACGGCTGACGCGGGCGTCACGCTGACCCGTTGGTGTCATCGGGCGCACCGAATCCGGAATACATGCCTCAAATCCGTAATGACATGACGTGTCGCACTAGTATCGCGGCGAGAGTCGGGAAGAAATCGCCAGGCCGACCCCCGGAGATGTCCGTGCACGACCCTCCCGACACCCCCGAGCAGGCGGTCACCACCTTCGGAGCCCTGGGGGCCGACCCCCTGGTACGGATCCGCGGGCTCGCCAAGCGGTTCGGCGGGACGCGCGCGCTGGACGGGGTCGACCTCGACGTCCGGGCCGGCAGCGTCCTCGCCCTCCTCGGTCCCAACGGTGCCGGAAAGTCCACGCTCATCAAGGTGCTCGCGGGGGTCCATCGTGCCGACGCGGGCCGGATCACGGTGGCCGGGCACTCGCTCGGCAGTAGCGCCGCCGCCCGCAGCATGTCCTTCATCCACCAGGACCTCGGGCTCGTGGAGTGGATGACCGTCGCCGAGAACATCGCCCTGACCGCCGGATATCCGCGCCGCGCGGGGCTGATCTCCTGGCGGCGGACCCGGGAGCGCTGCGCCGAGGCCCTGGAAACGGTCGCCGGGCACCTCGACCCGGACACGCCGGTCGCCCGGCTCGGTCCCGCCGAGCGTTCGCTGGTCGCCGTCGGCCGGGCCCTTGCGACCCGCGCGCGACTCCTCGTACTCGACGAGCCGACCGCCCGCCTGCCCGCCGCGGACTGCGCCCGGCTCTTCCGGGTGCTGCACGTCCTGCGGGACCGGGGGCACGGCATCCTCTACGTCACCCACCGCATGGACGAGGTGTACCAGGTGGCCGACACCTTCGCCGTGCTGCGCGACGGCCGGCTCGTCAGCCAGGGCCCGCTGGCGGGCCTCAGTCCCGCCCGGCTGGTCCACGACATCGTCGGCGAGGAACAGCCGGCCCGCCCGCTCCCCGTGACCGCCCCCGTGGGCGGCCCGGCCGTCCTGGCCCTCGACGGCGCACGGACCGCCGGCACGGCGGCGGTGACCCTGGAACTGAGGGCCGGGGAGGCGCTTGGCCTGGTCGGGCTGTCGGGCGCGGGGCAGGTGGAGCTGGGCCGCGCGCTGGCCGGCGCCCGGCCGTTCCTCGGCGGCCGGGTCCTGCTGGGCGGCCGGCCCTACCGGCCCCGCACGGTCACCGACGCCGTCGCCGCCGGGGTCGGCTTCGTGCCCGGGGACCGGCAGCGGGAGGGCTGTGCCATGGGGCTGACCGTGCGCGAGAACCTGCTGGCCAATCCCCGGGCGGGCGGTCCGCGCGCACCGCGCTGGATCGGCCCCCGCCGTGAGCGGGCCCGGGCCGCGGAGCTGATCGAACGGTTCGCGGTGCGTCCCCGCGACGGCGAGGCACCGCTCGCCGCCCTGTCCGGCGGCAACCAGCAGAAGGTCCTGATCGGCCGGTGGTTCAGGGCGGATCTGCGCCTGTTGATCCTGGAGGAGCCGACCGCGAGCGTGGACGTCGGCGCCAAGGCCGCGGTCCACCGCCTGCTCGACGAGGCGCTGGCCGGCGGTCTCGCGGTCGTGCTCGTCTCGACCGACTTCGAGGAGGTGACGGGCGTGTGCCGGCGTGCCCTGGTGTTCGTCCGCGGCCACGTGGCCGCCGAGCTGAGCGGTACGGACCTCACGGTCACGGGGCTCGCCCGGGCGGCCTCGGCCCTGCCGGCCCCCGGAACGACCACGGACTCATGACGGCCGCGCCCCCGCCCGCCCCGCCCCGTTCCCGGCCGCTGCGGCGGGGAGCGGCCGGGCACCTCGCGGGCGCCTACGGTCTTCTGGTCCTCACCGCGCTGCTCGTCCTGGTCTTCTCCCTCGCGCTGCCGCGCACGTTCCCCACCCGGGACACCGTCGACGCGATCCTGTCCAACCAGTCGATCCCGGCCGTCCTCGCGCTCGCCGCCATGGTCCCCGTAGTGACCGGCTCCTTCGATCTCTCCCTCGGCTACGGCCTCGGCCTGGCCCACGTCATGGTGCTGCAGCTCGTCGTCGACGCCGGATGGCCCTGGCCCTGGGCCTGCCTCGTGGTGGTCGCCGGCGGCGGGGTGGTGGGTGTCCTCAACGGTGTGGTCGTCGAGTTCGGCCGGATCGACTCCTTCATCGCCACCCTCGGGACCGGCAGCATGCTCTACGCCGTGACCGGCTGGGTCACCGGCGGCGGCAGGATCGTCCCGGGCCCGAACGGTCTGCCGGTCGCCTTCACCGACCTCTACGACTCCACGTTCCTCGGCCTGCCGCTGCCCGCGTTCTACGTCCTCGCCCTCGCCGTCGTCCTCTGGGTGGTGCTGGAGCGGCTGCCGCTCGGCCGGTGCCTCTACGTCATCGGGGCCAATCCGCGCGCCGCCGAACTGGTCGGCATCCCGACCCGCAGATACACCGTCTACGCGTTCGCCGCGTCGGGGCTGATCGTCGGCTTCGCCGGGGTTCTGCTGGCGGCCCAGCAGCAGATCGGCAATCCCAGCGTCGGTCTCGACTATCTGCTGCCCGCGTTCGTCGGCGCCCTGCTCGGCTCCACCGCGATCAGACCCGGCCGTCCCAACGCCCTGGGCACGCTCGTCGCCGTCGCCGTGCTCGCCGTCGGCCTCACCGGCATCGGACAACTCGGCGCCGACTTCTGGACGGTCCCCCTGTTCTACGGCGGCACGCTGCTGCTCGCCGTCGGTCTGGCCGGCTACTCCGCCCGCCGGCTGCGCACCGGGGCCGACACGGCCCGCGACGCACCGGCCGCTGCGCGGTGGCCGCCGGCGGGGTCCGGGGACGGAACCGCGGACACCGCGCCATGACCGACGCCAGGGTCGCCGACCCCGGCCCCCGCCCCCGGCGTGCCTTGCCGCTCGCGCCTCGGCGAGGGGCTCCCGTGCACCGCACCCGCAACGCCACCGCCTCCCGGACCGGCCGGGCCGCCAGGTCTCTCTCCCTCGCGCTGCTGGCCGCGGCGGTCGCCCTGACCGGCTGTCAGCGCGGCTCGTCGAACGCCCCCGCGCCCGCCACCACCGGCCCCGGCGGCTGCCCCGCCGTCCAGGCCGAAGCCCGGGCCGCCGTCGCACGGGCGGAGCAGTCCGCAACCGCCTGGACCGGGCCGACCACCGGCCCCGCGGCGGTGTCCGGCAGGACGGTCGTCTTCGTCGCGCAGACCATGACCAACCCCGGAGTCGCGGGCGTCGCACACGGCCTGCGGGAGGCCGCACGCGTCATCGGGTGGCAGGTGCGGGTGATCGACGGCGGCGGCAGCCCCGCGGGCATCCAGGCGGCCATGGGCGAGGCCGTGGCCCTGCGGCCCTCGGGCATCGTCATCGGCGGCTTCGACCCCGGCTCGACGTCCCAGCAGGTGGCCGCGGCCGGTGCGGCGGGCATCCCGCTCGTCGGCTGGCACGCGGTCGCCGCCCCCGGCCCGAGCAGGCGGCCGCCGCTCTTCACCAACGTCACCACCCGGGTCGAGGACGTGGCCGGCATCAGCGCCCAGTGGATCATCGCGCACTCCGGCGGCCGGGCCGGGGTCGTCCTGTTCACCGACGCCTCGGTGCCCTTCGCGAAGCGGAAGTCCGACCTGATCAGGGCGAAACTCGCCACCTGCGCCGGGGTGCGGCTGCTCGCGTACGAGAACATCCCGATCCCGGACGCGAGCAGCCGCACCCCGCGCGAGGTCGCCTCCCTGCTCGCCCGGTTCCCGGGCACGTGGACGCACTCGGTCGCCATCAACGACCTGTACTTCGCCGACGCGGCCCCCGCCTTCCGCGCGGCCGGCCGGAAGGGGACGGGCCCGCCCTTCAACATCGGTGCCGGGGACGGCGACCCGTCCGCCTTCCAGCGCATCAACAGCGGGCAGTACCAGTCCGCCACCGTTCCCGAGCCGCTGTCACAGCAGGGCTGGCAGATCGTCGACGAGTTCAACCGCGCCTTCTCCGGCCGTCCCGCCAGCGGCTATGTCGCCCCCACCCATGTCTCGACGGCCGCCAACAGCGCCGGAGCCACCTCCTGGGACCCACCGGGCTACCGGGAGGCCTACCGGAGGATCTGGGGCAGATGAGCCGCCGTGGGCCCGCGGCCGACCGCGCCGGTGCCGCGCGGGCCGGTGGTTCTGCCACCGCGAACACATCGACGAGTTCTGCACGGTGATCCGGGGCGTGCCCCACCGGACCGTACGGATCACAGGTCCCCGACCGCGGCGGCCGACCCGGACCCGCATCGGTGACGCCCTTCCCTTCCCGCTTCCTCGGCGGCGGGTGGCGGGCGTCCGCCGAGGATCGCGTCCAAGACGCTCACCGTGCCCCGCGGAGCGTCGAGTTGCCTGACTCACGCGGGATCCACCGGCGGGTCGTCCCGGAAGCGCGGTGTTGAAGGCGGGTCCCCGGCCGCCGTCACGCGACACTTGAGTGAGACGGCCGGCGAACGGGGCGGGGAGGCGAGCGTGGTGATCGCCGTCAATCCGACGGACAGCGGCTCGCTGCTCGCCGCCTTCGGTGCGCTGGGCGTCCTGGCGGTGATCTTCGCCGAGTCCGGGCTGCTGGTCGTCGGCTTCTTCCTGCCGGGTGACACGCTGCTCTTCCCGGCCGGTGTGCTGTGCGCGGCGACCGCGGACCGGCCGCCCCGGCTGGAGCTGTGGCAGGTGCTGCTGTGCGCGGCCGTCGGTGCGGTGGCGGGCGGACAGGTCGGCTATCTGATCGGCCGGCACGGCGGGCGGCCGCTGCTGGCCCGTACCTCCCGGCCGCGGGTGCGGGAGGGTACGGCCCGGGCGGAGCGGCTGCTCGCCCGCTACGGATACGGCAAGGCGCTGGTGATCGGCCGTTTCGTGCCGATGCTCCGGTCGGTGCTGCATCCGGCGGCCGGGGCGCTCGGGGTGCCGGTGCGGCCGTTCACCGTCTGGCAGGCCGTCGGCGGACTCCTCTGGTCGCAGAGCTTCGTCCTCGCCGGGTACGCCCTGGGCTCCTCGGTCTCCCACATCGACCGCTATCTGCTGCCGCTGGTCGGCGCGATCGTCGTACTGTCCCTGCTGCCGCTGCTGGTCGAGGCCCGCCGGGCCCGCCGCGACCGCTGACCCCGGTCAGGGCTCCGGGGGCCGCGGCCGGTCCGGTTCCCGACTGTTAACCGGTGCGACCGGGGGGTGGCGGAAGGAAATCCGGGATCTGACGGAGAGCCGGACACCGAGGTCGAAAGCCGGCCGGCAGCTCCGTCTCCCCCGCCCACACCCCGTCCGACAAGGTATTTCCCGCCGATACGGCGCCTTGCGCGGCAACCCCTCCCGCTCCCCCGGATCACCCTGCAGGAATAGGCAGGCTGCCTGCTATTGTTTGTCAGGCAGCCTGCGTAAATTGCCCGACCGGCCGTACGCAGGCCCAGCAGCAGTGCGGGAAGGGAGGAGCAGCACCTTGGAAACCACCGCCGACACCACCTCCGTACAGCAGGAGAAGGCTCCACCGGGCAACCCGTTCGGAGCGGCCTTCGTGACCCCGCTGTACATGGGCGCCGTACTCAACCCGATCAACAGCTCGGTGATCGCACCCGCCCTGGTGGCGATCGCCGCCGCGATGCACACGTCCGTCGGCGGCACCGCGATCCTCATATCGAGCCTCTATCTGACCAGCGCGATAGCCCAGCCGGCGGCCGGGCGGCTCGCCGAGGAGTTCGGGCCCCGACGGGTGTTCTTCGCCGGCATCTTCCTGGTGCTGGCGGGCGGGATCCTCGGTGCGGTGGCACGTGACATGTCACTGCTGGTCGCGGCCCGCGTGCTCATCGGCGCCGGCACCTCCACCGGCTACCCCTCCGCGATGCTGCTGATCCGCCGCCGGGCCCGGGACGCGGGCCGGTCGGAACCGCCCGGCAGCGTCCTCGGCGGCCTCGCGATCGCGGGCGCCGCCACCGTCGCCGTCGGCCCCGCCGTCGGCGGCCTGCTCATCGGCCGGCTCGGCTGGCAGACCGCCTTCTGGATCAACATCCCCGTCGCGGTCGTCGCCTTCGTCATGGCCGCGGTCTGGATCCCCAGGGACACCGACCGGGTGCGCGGACGCTCGCCGCGCGAGCTCGTCTCCCGCCTCGACCTGGCCGGTATCGCCGGCTTCGGCGGGGCGCTCACCGCACTCCTGGTGTTCCTGTCCTCGCTGCCCGGCCCCGAGTGGCCGGCCCTCGGCGTCTCCGTCCTGATCGCCGCCGTTCTCGTGGCCTGGGAGCTGCGCGCCGCCAACCCCTTCCTGAACGTCCGGCTGCTCGCCTCGAACCTCGCGCTCACCCGCACCTACCTGCGCAACGGCCTCACGCTGCTGGGTACTTACGTGATCCTCTACGGGCTCACCCAGTGGCTGGAGGCGTCCCGGGGGCTCACCGCCTACCAGTCCGGCCTGGCGCTCGTCCCGATGGGTGTCCTGTCGGCGGTCTCCGCCCGGGTCGTGTCCCGGCGCAGCCGGGTCCGCGCGCCGCTGGTGGTCTCGGCGCTGCTCCTGTTGGTGGGCGCCGTCGCCACGCTGTTCCTGGACGGCGGCACGCCGGTGGCCGTGGTGGTCGTGATCACCGCGGTGTTCGGCCTCACCTCGGGTGCCGGCACCGTGGCTAACCAGACGGTCCTGTACCAGGAGGCGCCCGCGGACAGCGTCGGCACCGCCTCGGGGCTGCTGCGCACCTTCGGCTACATCGGCTCCATCGCCTCGGCGGCCATCACGGGCACCGCCTTCCACACCCACGTCGACGACACCGGCCTCAGGCACATCTCCTGGGCGCTGGTCGGCATCGCCGCCGTCGTCCTCGTGATGACGGTCCTCGACCGGCAGCTGGCGCACGCCGACCGGCGGCCCGCCCCCTGACCCTCTCCCCCGCCATCCGGCGCCACCCCGACCGTCCGGAACCATCCGGCAAGACAAGAAAGTTCAGGTCATGACCAGCACCGTCCCGTATCTCGACCCCGCCCGCACCGCCCTGTTCCTGATGGACTTCCAGCCGGCCGTCCTCGCCGCCGTGGCCGACCCGGACCAGGCGCTCTCCCGGGCCCACGCGGCCCTGTCCTGGGCCCGGTCGCACGACGTCCAGGTCGTCCACGTCCGCGTCGCCTTCGCCCCGGAGGACTTCTCCGCCATACCCGCGCTGAACAAGGCGTTCGCCGCGGTCGCCGAGAACAAGTTCCTTCCCGACGGCAGCCCGGAGGCCGACCTGCACGAGTCGTTCGAGGTGTCGGAGCGGGACATCACCGTGCGCAAGACCCGTTTCAGCGCCTTCGCCTCCGCCACCGACGTGCGCGGGCTGCTGCGCGAGCAGGGCGTCGACACGCTCGTGCTCGCCGGACTGTCCACCGGCGGCGTGGTCCTGACGACCCTTCGGCAGGCGGCCGACGACGACTTCGCGCTCTACCTCCTCAAGGACGCGACCGCCGACCCCGACCCCGAGGTCCACCGCGTCCTGACGGAGAAGGTCTTCCCGCACCAGGCCCACGTCATCGACACCGACGAACTGCCCGGCCTGACCAAGTCGGCCTGATCCCCGGCCGCCCCCGACGGCCTCGCCCCCGGACACCCGGGGGCCCCGTCAGCTGCCGCTGTCCGCGATCCTGTTCATGATCGCGGCTGCCTTCAGCAGGGTCTCGCGCTCGTCCGCCCGCAGGTGCGCCTCGATCGCCGCGCCGAGCCAGGTCGCCCTGGCCACCGGGATCGTCCCGATCAGCGCGTGTCCCTCGGGCGTCGCGTGGACGAGGGTCTTGCGGGCGTCGCCGGGATCCTTGCTGGTGCCGACCAGGCCTTCGGCGCGCAGGGCGGCGAGTGTCTCGGCCATCGACTGGCGGCGTACGTGCTCGGCCTGCGCCAGCTCGGTGGCCGTGACCGGACCCTCCTCGACGATGCGGGCCAGCGTGGTCAGCTGCGACCAGCTCCACCGCCGGTCACTGGGCGCCGACTCGGTGCGCAGCCGGGCACGCAGCCGGGTCATCGCCTTCATCAACTCGGCGGCGACCTCGGCCTCGGGGCTTGGGTCACTCGTCATCCGCCCACCATACCCAGCGCTCACCTCGCCCTTTGCGCAACTGTTTGCGCCGTCAAGCATTTTGGGGAGGCTATATTCAGATCTGTGAGCACCTCCGAGAGGCGTCGTCAGACCGAGGAGCCGCCCCGATCCCCCTCGGGCGAGGGCCGGCTGCCGGGACGCAAGGCCGAGCTGGAACTGATCGACTCCCTGCTCGCCGGTCTCGGTCAGGGCAGCTCCGGTCTCCTGCTGCACGGCGAGCCGGGGGTGGGCAAGACCGCGCTCCTCGACGCCGCCGCGACCCGGGCCACGGCTCTCGGAATGCGGGTGCTGCGCGCCGCCGGCGTCCAGTCCGAGACCCGGATCCCGTACTCGGCGCTGCACCAGCTGCTGTACCCGGTGCGGCATGACGTGGACCGGCTCGACGGGCACCACCGGGACGCCCTCCACCAGGTCTTCGACCTCACCCGGCCCCCGGCCCCGGAGCCGCTGGTGTCGACGGCGGTGCTCGCCCTCCTGGAGCTGACCACCGCCGAGCGCGGCCTGCTGATGATCACCGACGACGTGGCGTGGTTCGACGAGGCCAGCGCGGCCGTCGTGGGATTCGTCGTACGGCGCATCGCGGACGCCCCGATCGTCTTCCTGGCCGCCTCGCGGACCGGCACCGAGGACCTCTTCCGGCGGTCCGGGCTGCCCGAGCGCAAGGTCGAGTCGCTGGACACCGGAGGGGCGGGCGCCGTCCTGGACGCGCACGCGCCCGGGCTGGCGCCCGCCGTGCGCCGGCGGCTGCTGGCGGAGGCCGACGGCAACCCGCTCGCACTCCGGGAGTTGCCCGCGGCGCTGACCGACCGGCAGCTGAGCGGCCAGGACCCGCTCCCCGACCGGCTGCCGCTGTCCCGGCGGCTGGCGGCCACCTGCGCCGGACTGCTCGCGGAGCTGCCCGCCCCCACCCGCACGCTGATGCTGCTGGCGGCCCTGGACGCCGACGCCGGGGTCACCACCCTGCGCATCGCGGCGCGGGGGTCGGCCGACATCGACGACCTCGTCCCGGCCGAGCGGGCCGGTCTGGTCCTCGCGCCCGCGGCCGGCCGCGGCCTCTCCTTCTGCCACCCGCTGATCGGCACGGCCGTGGTGGACCTGGCCCCGCCGAGCGACCGCCGGGCCGCGCACGAGGCGCTGGCCGCCGCCCTTGCCGACGATCCCGAGCGTCGCGCCTGGCACCTCGCGGAGGCCGCCACCGGGCCCGACGAGTCGGTGGCACGGGCGCTGGACGAGGCGGCACTGACCGCCTGGCGGCGCGGCGGGGCCGTCCCCGCCGAGCTGCCGGCGCCGGTCGGCGCGCTGGTCTCCGACCGGCGCCGGACCGCCGCGTCCACCGCGGTCACGGCGCTGGTGCGCGCCGGTGAGCTCAGCCCGCACCCGGTCGACCGCTCCCGCCGCCTGGTCGAGGCCGCCTTCCTCGCCACCATGACCGGTCAACTCGACCAGGTGAACCGGCTGCTGGCCGACGCCGGCCAGACCCCGGACACCCCGACCGGGCTGGTCTTCGCCGCCACCGCCCACCTCCTCACCCACGACGACGGCGACGTCGACGCCGCCTACCGGCTGCTGGCGCGGGCCCTGGACGACGTCACCGGCAAGGCCACGAAGGGCGACTGGGACCGGCTCGGGATCCTGTACACCCTGCTGCTGGTCAGCCTCTACACCCTCAGACCCGAGCCGTGGAAGCTGCTCGACACCGCGATGGCCCGGTTCCCCCCGGAGGCGGTCACGCCCTTCCGGCTGTGTTACGACGCGTACGTCGACCCCACCCGCAAGTCCGAGGCGATCCGGGAGGGGCTCGCGGACGCGTTCGCGGAGCTGCCCACGGACGCGGCCCCCTGGCAGATCGTGCCGCTGGGGTTCGCCGCCGTCGCCATGGACGCCCTCGCCGACCACCGCTGCCTGCTGGTGCGCATGACCGAACGGGAACGCGACGGCGGCGCGATCGGCATGGTGATCCCGGCGCTGCTGCTGCTCTGCCAGGACTCCTATGTGCACGGACAGTGGGACGAGGCGGAACGGCTCGCGCAGGAGGGGCTGGACCTGGCGACGGCCTACGGCTACCAGTTCTGGGAGCGGCAGCTGCGGGCCGTGCTGGCCTCGGGCGCGGCGCTGCGCGGCAACGCCGACCTCGCCCGCAGCCGTAGCGAGGAGACCACCTCCTGGGCGGCGCCCCGCGGCATGGAGGTGACGGAGGGGTACGCGCGGTCGGCGCGCAACCTCGCGGCCATCGGGCAGGGCGACTACGAGGAGGCGCTCGCCCAGGCGGCGCGGATCGGCCCGCCCGGTGCCCCCACCCCCGGGGTGCCGGGCCGGTGGATGGTGCTGGACTTCGTGGAGGCGGCGGTCCGCACCGGCCGTCTGGAGGACGCCCGGGCGCATGTCCGCGCCGCCCAGGAGGCCGGCCTGCCCCGGATCGGGCCCCGCATCGAGCTGATCACCGCGGGGGCCGCCGCCGTGGCCGCCGACGACGCGCAGGCCGCCGGGCTGTTCGAGGCCGCCCTGGCCCTTCCGGACGCCTCCCGCTGGCCCTGGGACTTCGCGCGCATCCGGTTCGCGTACGGCCAATGGCTGCGCCGTACCCACAACATGGCCGGGGCGCGGGTGCAGCTGAGCGCGGCCCTGGAGACGTTCGACCTGATCGGCGCCGCGATGATGGCACAGCGGGCCGCGGCCGAACTGCGCGCGACCGGCGTCTCCGTCACCGCCCGGTCCGACGCGGCGCCCGAGCCGCTGACCGCCCAGGAGCGGCAGATCGCCGAACTCGCGGCAACGGGCCTGAGCAACAAGCAGATCGGCGAGCGGCTGTTCCTGTCGCACCGCACGGTCGGCTCGCATCTGTACCGCGTGTATCCCAAGCTGGGGATCACCTCGCGGGCCGCTCTCCGTGGCGCGCTGCAGGCGATGCCCGCCGCCGAGGAGGCCGGCCGGGCACCCGCCGACACGGACGGGCAACCGTCGGACGAGCGCTGAGCGCTCCGCTGGAAGGGCCGCGATGTGCCGTCGGTCGACTGCGGCGCCGTCGTGGCTGGTCGCGCAGTTCCTCCCCCAGCCTTCGGCCGGGGGTACCCCCAGCGCCCCTTCGGGGCGCTCAAGAACCGCAGCGGACTTCGCCGGACCCGCTTAGCCGGACGAGCGCCGGCCAGACGAAAGCCTGCCGATCGGGCAGTAACGGAATGAGTCGAATGACCGATCACACGGGGCCGTCGCGCCGCTAGCCTTCGTGCCCGTCATCGCGGTATTCCGGGCCGGGGTGGAAGTCGGCGCCGCGGCACCCTCGTTCACGGAGGTCACCTTGCTCAGTTCGCCCAACGCACTGCTCTGGCGCGGCCTGCTGGCCGTCGTCATCGGCATCGTCTCCGTCTCCTGGCCGGGCATCACCGTCGGCGCGTTCGTCGTCCTCTTCGCCGTATACGCGTTCATGTACGCGGTGATGGACGGGGTCCGCGCCTTCAGCAGCGACCGGGTGGGTCCGGTGCTGGGGTGGCTGCTGCTGGCCGTGCTGTCGGTCGTGGCCGGCGTCAGCTCCCTGGCGTGGCCGGGCATCACGGCCCTGGTGCTCACCCTCTGGGTCGCCGCGTGGGCCCTGGCGACGGGTGCCACGGAGGTGGGCCTGGCCTTCCTGCGCGGTGAGACGGCGGGTGAGCGCGCCCTGTTCCTGCTGACCGGCCTCGTGTCGGTCGCGCTCGGGTTCGTCCTGTTCGTGCGGCCGGACATCGGTGCCGTCTCGCTCGCCACCGTCTTCGGTCTCTTCAGCATCGTGCACGGCATCTCGGCGGTCTTCGCCTCGTCGGAGGTGCGCCGCCGGCGCCGGCCGCAGCCGCTCGGCGGCTGACCGATCGCCCAATTTCCTTGCTTGACAAAGCACATATGGGTCCCGGCATACTCGATGGCGACAGGTTCGGATCACGGAAGGCCCGCATGAACCTCGGCATCGCCATCGCGGATTTCACCCAGCCCGGCGGCCCGGCGGGCATCGCACGCCATGTGGCCCGGCTCGCCCGGAGCGCGGAGGAGTTCGGCTTCCGCCGGATCGCCGTCATGGACCACCTGTTCCAGATCGGGATCGTGGGCGCCTCCGAGCAGGAGATGCTGGAGGCGTACACGACCCTGGGCTATCTGGCCGCGGCCACCGAGCGGGCGGAGCTGCTCGCGCTGGTGACCTCGGCCGGATACCGGGAACCCGGGCTGCTGGCCAAGATGATCACCACGCTCGACGTGCTCTCGGAGGGCCGCGCCGCCCTGGGCATCGGGATCGGCGCCGGCTTCAACCTCGCCGAGGCACGCGGGCTCGGACTGCCGTTCCCGCCCGTCGCGGAGCGGTTCGAGCGACTGGAGGAGACGCTGCAGATCTGCCTGCAGATGTGGAGCGACGACGAGAAACCCTTCGACGGCCGCCACTACCGCCTCGAACGCACCCTCAACTCCCCCCGCACGGTGCGGCGTCCGCACCCGCCGATCCTGATCGGCGGCTCCGGCGAGCGCAAGACGCTGCGGCTCGTCGCGGAGTACGCGAACGCCTGCAACCTCTTCCACGGCCCGGACCTGCCGCACAAGCTCGACGTGCTCCGCCGGCACTGCGACCGGGCCGGACGCGACTACGACGAGATCGAGAAGACGGTCCTGCTCCCCCTCGACCCCGGAGCGCGCGGCGAGCGGATCCCCGCCCTGCTCGCGGAGTTGCGGCGACTGGACCGCATCGGCATCGACCACGTCATCGGCCCGGTCCGCGGCGCCGACCAGCATGCCGCGCTGCGGCTGCTGGGCGAGCGCGTCGTACCGGAAGCGATGCGGATCTGACCGGGCCCGCCATGACGACACCGGCACCGACACCAACACCGATTCCGACCAATTTATTTGCTTGCCAAAGCACGGTTCAATTCTGAAGGAGAGACGCAGATGAGCACCCCGAGCGAACACCCCGCAGCGCACGAGGCCGATGTCGTCATCGTCGGCGGCGGTTCCGCGGGCGCCGTACTCGCCGCCCGGCTCAGCGAGGATCCAGGGCGCACGGTCCTGCTGGTCGAGGCGGGCCCCGACTACCCCGCCGACCGCGTCCCCGAGGGACTGCTGACCCCGCACCTCCTGGCCGACCCCGACCACGACTGGGGCTACACCGCGCGCGCCACCGACCGCGCCCCGAGCATCGCGGCCCCGCGCGGCCGGACCATGGGCGGCAGTTCCGCGGTGAACGCCGGTGTGGCGATCCGGGCGCGCGCCGCCGACTTCGCCGCCTGGGCGGACCGCTACGGGATCAAGGGCTGGTCGTACGACGAGGTCCTGCCGGTCTTCCGGGACATGGAGAACACCCCCGCCGGCGACCCCGCCCGCCACGGCCGCACCGGCCCCTTCCCGATCCGGCAGTGGACCTACGCGGAACTCACCTCCCCGATGCGGGCGTTCGTGGACAGCGCGGCGTGCCTGGGCTTCCGGCGCAACGACGACTTCAACGGCGAGCGGCAGGACGGCACCGGCGCCTACCCGGTGAACATCGTGGACGGGGTGCGCCAGAGCACCGCCCTGGCGTATCTGACGCCGCAGGTGCGCAACCGTCCCAACCTGACCGTGTTCAGCGACGTCACGGTCGACCGGGTGCTGGTCGAGGACGGCAGGGCGCGGGGTGTCGTCAGCGCGTCGGGCACGGTCTTCCGGGCCGGTGAGGTGGTGCTGAGCGCGGGCTCGTACGGCAGCCCGGCCATCCTGCTGCGCTCCGGCGTCGGCCCGGCCGCGGACCTGCGCGGCCTCGGCATCGAGGTGGTCGCCGACCTGCCCGTCGGCCGCCGGCTCCAGGACCACCCGTTCTTTCACTCGCTGTTCGCGCTCGCGCCCGAGCACCAGACCATGACGTCCGCCTTCGCCGCCCACCTCTGGCTCGCCTCGCGCGAGGCGGGCCCCGGTGAACTGGACCTCGCGGTCGTCGGCACCCAGCTGCTGGACGGCTCCTTCAGCCCGACCGGCGGGGCGATGGTCCTCGCGGCGGCCGTCACCCGGCCGGAGTCGCGCGGCTCGGTGCGGCTGGCCGGTCGTGACCCGTACGACGCCCCGGTCATCGACGACAACTACCTGGCGACGGACCGGGACCGTCGCCGCATGCTGGAGGCCGTGCGGCTGGTGCGCCGCCTCGCGGGCAGCGCGCCGCTCGCCGGTGCGGTGGCGGCGGAACTGGTGCCGGGCACGGCCGTGGGCGACGACGAGCTGGCGGCGGCGATCGAGAGCGGCATCGCCACCTACGGGCATCCGACGTCGACGGTGCCGATGGGCGGGCCCGAGGACCGGTGGGCCGTCGTGGACGAGTCCGGTGCGGTCAAGGGGCTGTCGGGGCTGCGGGTGGTGGACGCCTCGATCATGCCCGAGGTGCCGTCGACGGTGACCAACGCCACCACCATCATGATCGCCGAGCTCATCGCCCGGCGCGTGTACGGAAGTTAGATCCACCGCCGGCCCGCCGGGGTGCCGACGACTCGGCGGGGTGGCGACGACCCGCCGAGGTCTTGGGGATCCGGCGAGATACCGACGACCCGCCGGGGGTAAGGGCGACCCGGCGAGGTACCGCCGATCCTCCGAGGTACCGGCGACCCCGCCGAGGTACCGGCAACCCCGCCGAGGTACCGGCAACCCCGCCGAGGTACCGGCAACCCCGCCGAGGTACCGGCAACCCGGCCAGGTGCCGGTGATCCGGCGGGGTGCCGGTGATCCGGTGATCCGGCCTCTGGCCTTGTGGGTTCAGAGGACCGCTGTCTCGTCCCGGCTCAGTCGGTGGGTCACGGCGAGGCCCCAGGGGATGCCGAGGAGGGCGACGAGCGCGAGTCCGAGGAGCAGGGGGGCGGGACGTGCGGCGCCCAGGGCCACGACCACGACGGCGACGGCCAGGCTGGTGCGGGCGAGCGGCCGGTAGAGGTCCCGCTCGTCCCGCCAGGCCTGCAGCCCGGTGGCGAGCAGCATCGTCCCGGTGAGGACGACGGCCACGCCCCCGCACAGCACCCAGGCGGTGGCGGCGGGCGTCCGGCCGGCGTGGGCGTGCTCGACCAGGCCCACCATCGCGGCGCCCATGGCGGTCACGGCCGCCGTGAGCGGCAGATGGGTGAGCATCCACCCGGCGGTCACCGTACGCGTGCGCCGGGGCGGCCGGTGGCCGGCGAAGTCGAAGTACGTCCACCAGGCGCCGAAGCCGACCACCACGGCCACCAGTCCGACCGCGAGGCTCATGGCGGTGGTCGGCTCGCCCGCGAGGCCGTCCACGACGCCCGTCACGGTCTCGCCGAGCACGATGATGATGAGCAGCCCGAACCGCTCGACGAGCGCCTCGGTGAGGGCGAGCGCCGACTCCTGGGCCGGAGCGGCCGCCAGGGTCATCCACGCGAACCCGCCGAGGTAGGCGAGGACCAGCAGGCCCCAGGTCAACAGCCGGGTGCCGGCGGGCAGTCCGGCGCTCCCGAGGAGGACGGCCGCGCAGGCCGCCGTCCCGATGACGTACAGCCGGGTGGGCTTGCGGAACTCCGCGGAGCTGCCGCGTCCGGCAAGGAACCAGAGCACGGCCAGGACCGCGAACAGGATCCCGGCGTTGACCGCGAAATGGGCGCCCTCCGCGCCGCCGGCCTTGGGGATGAACGCGCCCAGCGGGACGAGGACGAGGATCTGCAGGAGGAAGAGGCTGCGGCCCCGGGCGTCGTCGTGGCCGTGCAGGTCGTGGTGGAGGGTGCCGTTCAGCCAGGCGGTCCACACCAGGGCGAACACGACCGCGAACTCGCCGAGCCCGTGCCAGGTGAGATGGTCCGCCAGATGGTGCGCGGCCTGGGCCACCAGGACGACCACGATCAGGTCGTAGAACAGTTCCAGCGGGCCGACCACCCGGTGCCGCGGCTGTTCCCCGTGGGCGCGCGGCGGCCGCCACAGCTGCCGGCGCAGCCGGGCCCAGGTCTCCCGCCCCTCCGGTCGCGAGGTCATGCCGGCGGTCTCGGCCGAGATCGCTCCTGCATGGCTTCTCCCCGGGGTCGTGGTCCGGCCGGAGCCGCACAGGAACGTCTGTTTGACGTTTGTATATTAGCGGGAGGCTTCGGCAGGGCGGCTCAGTCGAGCTTCTCGACCACCGCTTCGAACTGCCGGACCATGGCGGGCACCGACCGGCCGTCGAGCAGGTCCATGACCCGCTTGCGGGCGCTCGCCAGGTGCACGGGGTAGGCGTCCCGGAGCCGCTTCAGCCCCTCGGGGGTGAGGGTCGCGACGTTGCCGCGGGCGTCCCCCTCGTAGCGCCGCTTGACGACCTGGCCGCGGCTCTGCAGCGCGTCCACGACACGGGTGATGCGGCTGGCGGAGAGGGCGGTGGCCGAGGCGAGGTCCGTCATCCGGAGTTCCTGGTTCTCAGCCTCGGAGAGGTTCATCAGGACGACGTACTCGGTGAGCGTGAGCCCTGTGGACCGCAGCAGGTCGTCGTCGAGCGAACGGGGCAGCGCGACGATGACGCGCATCAGGGCGCGCCAGAAGCGTTCTTCCTGGGCGGTCAGTGGGTCTTCTGCGCTCATTTGAGCAGAATAGCGTGCTCAAGCAAGGAATCTCAACCCGATCTCGACCTTCCGGTCCACGTCAGGGGCTGTCCGGCGGCCGGCCGGACAGCCCCTGACCGAGCCGCTCAGGCCTGCTCGACGATCTCCGCGATGACGTCGAAGGGGTGGTACTCGGCGTACTGGCCCTGGATCTCGGCCGCCCGCTTGCGGTACCGGGGGTCGTCGAGCACCTCGTCGACGGCGGCGCGCAGGGCGGACACCTCCGGGCGGGCGGTGCGCAGGTTGACGCCGGTGCCGGACCACTCGACCCGGGCGGCGACCTCGGGCTTGTCCTCCGTCTCACCGCCGACGACGAGCGGGACACCGTGCCGCAGCGCGGTCTGGACCCCGCCGTAACCGGCGTTGGTGACGAGGACGTCGGCGAGCGGCAGCAGTTCCTCGAAGGGCACGAACCCGGCGAGGCGGACGTTGCCGGGGACCTGGCCGCCCATCTCCTCGCGCACCAGGTCGGGACCGTCGGGGCGGGCCGTGGCGGCGACGACGGTGACGTCGGCGTCGGCCAGCGCGCGCAGCGTGGGGACGACGAGCTGGGACAGGTCGCCGTTCTCCACGGTGCCCTGGGTGACCACGACCACCGGCCGTCCGGACGACAGCTCTGCCCACCAGCCGGGGCGTTCGAATTCGCTGTCGGAGGCGGCCGGGAGGGGGCCGATGAAGCGGAAGCTCTCCGAAGCGTCGCTGCGCGGGTACTCGAAGGCGGGCACGGTCAGCTGGAGCAGGAGGTCGGGGACCGTGCACATGGCGTCGAAGATCGGTCCGGGGAAGGTGACGCCCATCGAGGTGAAGACGCCCTCCACGTACTGCTGCGCGTCGGCGAACATCGCCGCGACCTGGGCGCGCATGGCGTCGTAGGCGGCGCGCTCCTCGTCGGTGGTGGGCGGGAGCAGCCCCGGCCCGAAGGGCGCGGTGTCGGCGCTGGCGAAGGGGGGCGGCGCGATGCCGATGGTCATCAGGAGCGGGCGCTGTTCCCGCGGGGCGCGCAGGACCGTCGCCAGCGTCCACAGGGACAGGAGTTCGCTGATCACCACGGTCGCGGGGAACTCCGCGAGCAGTTCCTGCAGGCGCCGGTCGTGCAGTGGCGCGGGGTCGGCGGCGAAGTGCTTGAGGTCGAAGGATATGCGCTCGAAGGGGGCGAGTGCGTCGCGCTCGGGGAAGGTGGCGCTGAGGTCGGCGCCGTCGACGTCCGCCTCGGCCGGGTACGGGACGAAGCGCGCACCGGTCCTGCGGACCCGGTCCTCGAACCGGGTACCCGTGTAGAAGAGCACCTCGTGCCCGCGCCGGGTCAGGTCGGCTGCGATCGCCGCGAGGGGCAGGACATGGCCCGGCACCGGGGTCGCTGTGACAAGGATCTTCGCCATGGTCTCGTTTCTGGGCAGGCCGGACCGCAGTCCGGCAGTATCTATTTGCTTCAACAAGCAATATAGAGAGGCAGCCTTCGGGCTGTCGAACATTTCGCGGAACCCTGCGCGTGTCGCGCGCAGTTGTCCCTGATGCAACATCAGATCTCGCTCCAGGAACGGAAAACCGCCGCCTGGCCGTGCCAAGTACCGTCTGACTCAAGGAGGTTCCACATGGTGACGTCCTCTATCCAGAACCTCCGGCCGGACCCGGCTATTCGCACACCCCGGTAGCCGGAGGCGTATCCGCGGGTCGCCACCGAGCGCACGAAGGCGTCCCGGTCGCCCTGCGCGTCCGGGTCGGCGGACAGCCGGGACGGGAGCTGTACGAACTCCTCCCACGGGTACTCGAAGCACTTCTGGGCGGTGGTGTTCGCGTAGATGAAGACCGGATCCGGCCCGGCGCCGTGCGCGAGCAGCCCGAAGGGCGCGTCCCCGTAGAGCCAGCGGGCCGCCTCACCGGCGTCCTGGAACGCGGTGGGGCACAGCGGGGTACCGGTCAGCCGCTCGTGACTGGACAGCAGAAGCTGCGCGAAGGCCGGGCTCCGGCTGTACTCCGCGTCTTGGGCCGTGACCATCAGTGTCTGCCTTTCGTCGAATTCCGAAAGGATGGTTCCAGACGGGTGCGACCGCCCGGCGACCGCGTCACCACACCTGCTGGTCGTCCTGGAGACGGACGGCGACGAACTTGGTCTGGGTGTAGTGGTGCAGCGCCTCCAGCCCCTTCTCGCGGCCGTACCCGCTGTTCTTGTAGCCGCCGAACGGGCCCTCGACCATCATGCCGGGCGGGTAGGCGTTGACGTAGACCTGCCCGGCCTGCAGACGGGCGGCCACCCGGTGGGCGCGGGTCACGTCACCGGTCCAGACGGCCGCGACCAGGCCGTAGTCGGAGTCGTTGGCGAGGGCCACCGCCTCCTCCTCGTCCTCGAAGCGCAGGACGGCGAGCACCGGGCCGAAGATCTCCTCGCGGGCGATGCGCATGTCCGGGGTGACGTCCGTGTAGACGGTCGGCTCGAAGGTCCAGCCGTCCCCGGTCGGCCGGCCGCCGGTGAGGAGGGTGGCCCCGTCCTGCTCGGCAATCTTGAAATACTCGTTGACCTTGTCGTACTGGGCGCGGGTGATCGCCGGCCCGTAGGTCTCCCCCGGCGTGATGTGGGTCAGCACGGTCCGTACGGCCGCCACGAACTCGTCGTGGATCCGCGCGTCGACCAGCAGCCGGGTGCCGGCCATGCAGGACTGGCCGCCGTTGGGCAGGAACGCCTCGACGGCCCCCTGGGCGGCCTTGGCGAGGTCGGCGTCCGCGAAGACGACGTTGGCCGACTTGCCGCCCAGCTCCAGCGTGAGCGGGATGATGCGGTCCGCGGCGGTCCGGCCGATCTCGCGGGCGGCGCGGACCGACCCGGTGAACGCCACCTTGCGGACCCCGGGATGGCCGACGACCGCCGCACCCACGGTGTCTCCCGTACCGGTGACGACGTTCAGCACGCCGTCGGGCAGACCGCATTCGGTGGCGATGCGGGCCAGCCGGAGCGTGGTGGCCGAGGTGAACTCGGACGGCTTGGCCACCACGGTGTTGCCGGCCGCGAGGGCCGGGGCGATGGAGCGGGCCGCCTGGTTCAGGGGCGCGTTCCACGGAGTGATGACACCGACCACGCCGAGCGGCTCACGCCGGGTGTACGCGTGGAAGCCCGGCCCTATGTTCACCACCTCACCGCCGGGCAGGCCGACCAGGCCGGCGTAGAACTCGAAGTAGCGGGCGGCGCCCTCCACCTCCAACGGGGACTGCCAGGCGGGCTTGCCGGTCTCGGCCGACTCCAGTTCCGCCAGAACGGCGGCCTCGTCGCGCAGCCGCTCCGCGACGGCGGCCAGCACCCGCCCCCGTTCCACCGGCTGCCGGTTCCACCAGCCGTCGACCGCCCCGGCCGCCGCCGAGACGGCACGCGCCACGTCGGCGGCGTCACCGAGGGCGATCTCGTGCACGACCTCGTCTCTTCCGGGAGAGGTGGACGGCAGCCAGCGATCGGATGCCGGGTCGACTTCCACGCCTGCGATCCAGTGGCCGTAGCGCTTCATCGGCGCGCTCCTCATGACGAGTTATGGGGGTGGGCAATGGGGATGAGCAATGGGGGTGAATGAATTTTCATTCACCGCGTACCCTACCTTCCCGCCTTGACAAGATCGAGTGACTGAACGAAGTTTCACTGGTGACCATGCCCCCCTCCGCGACGGCCGACGAGACGCCCCTGCGCCGCAAGTTGATGGACGCCGCGCTGGAGCTGTTCGACGAGCGCACCTGGGACGGCACGAACGTGCCCGAGATCGCGGCCCGGGCCGGGGTCGCGGTGGGCACGATCTACCGCTACTTCCCCAACAAGCAGGCGCTGGGCGAGGCGGTCTTCACCGAGGCGAAGGCGGCGTTCGCCGACGCCGTGGTCACCGACGCGGTGCGCGCGGCCGATCCGGTGACCGCGATCGGCCTCGTCTGGCACCACCAGGTCGCGTTCGCCCTGGCCTATCCCCAGGCGTTCTCGTTCCTCGAACACCAGGTGCACGGCTCGTATCTGCGGCCGCAGGCGTACGAGGTCGTCCACCGGCTCGACGCCGAGCTGGTGGAGATCCTGCGGGCGGCGCAGGCGGCCGGCGCCGTCCGCGCCGGTGATCCGCAGGTGCTGCTCTCGATGGCGTTCGGCGCGTTCGTCGGGGTCACCAAGCACTCACGCGCCTCGGGGGTCCCGCTGGGCGAGTACGACCTGGAGGGCGTCCGGGAGGCCGTGATGAGCCTGATCGGGCTCACCGGCCCCGACTCCCCCGACGCCGGCTAGGGCCTGTCTGACCATTCCCGTCGTCGCCCGGAGGGCGGCCTCGCGGCGTCAGGTGCGTGCTCTCGGCGTGCCGGGCGTAGGCCCTCGTACTGGACGTACCTGGGTCTGCGCCCGGTGCGGCGAGAGTGCGTGCATGGCGTCGCGAGGCAGACGGGAATTGTCAGACAGGCCCTAGGACCCCCGGGGCCGTTCAGGGCAGGTGGCGCACGACGTTCGTGCGGGCCAGTTCGAGGAGTTCGTCACCGCGTCCGGACAGCACGGTCCGGGCGGCGTAGAGAGCGAAGCCCCTGACCTGGTCGAACTTGATGGCGGGCGGGACGGACAGCTCCTGCCGGGCCGTCATCACCTCCACCAGGGCGGGGCCCGGGTGGGCGAACGCGGTGCGCAGCGCCTCGCCCAGGTCGGCCGGGTGCTCCACCCTGCGGCCGTGGATGCCCAGGGCGGTCGCGACGTCGGCGAAGTTCGGGTTGTCGAGGTCGGTCCCGAAGTTCACCATGCCCTCGGCCTTCATCTCCAGCTCCACGAAGCTCAGGGCTCCGTTGTTGAAGACCACGATCTTCACCGGGTGCCGCTGCTGTTTCAGGGTGATCAGGTCGCCGAGCAGCATGGCCAGCCCGCCGTCCCCGGACAGCGCGATCACCTGCCGGTCCGGGAACGCCGACTGGGCGCCGATCGCCTGGGGCAGTGCGTTCGCCATGCTGCCGTGGGTGAACGAACCGATCAGCCTGCGGCGGCCGTTCATGGTCAGATAGCGCGCCGACCAGATCACCGGGGAGCCCACGTCCGGCACGAACACCGCGTCGTCGGCGGCGAGTTCGTCGACGACCCGGGCCAGGTACTGCGGGTGGACCGGGGTGCGGTCGTGGTCGTCGACGGCGAGCCGGTCCAGGGCGGCGCGGGCGCCGGTGTAGTGGTCGCGGGCCGCGTCGAGGTGCCGGGAGCCGGTCCTCGGGGCGAGCTTGGGGAGCAGGGCCTCGGCGGTGTCCCGCACGGTGCCGACGAGCGGCAGGTCCACCCGGGTGCGCCTGCCGATCTGCTCGCCGCGCACGTCCACCTGCACGGTGGTGGCGTGCTCGGGCAGGAACTGCCGGTAGGGGAAGTCGGTGCCGAGCATCAGGAGCGTGTCGCACTGCTCCATCGCACGGTAGCCGGAGGTGAAGCCGAGCAGTCCGGTCATGCCGACGTCGTACGGGTTGTCGTACTCGACGTGCTCCTTGCCGCGCATGGTGTGGACGACCGGAGCGCGCAACGCCCCGGCGAGGCGGACCAGTTGGTCGTGGGCGCCGGCACAGCCCGCGCCGGCCAGGATGGTGATCCGTTCCGAGTCGTTCAGGAGGGCCGCGGCGCGCTCGATCTCCTCGTCGGCGGGCCGCACCACCGGCGAGGTGGGCCGCACGGTGGCCGCCTTGCGCGGGTGGTCGAGCCGGTGCAGCAGCACGTCGCCCGGGACCACGAGGACGGACACCCCGTTGCGCTCGACGGCCGTGCGCAGGGCGATGTCGAGGAGGCGGGGGAACTGCTCGGGCGTGGCGGCCAGTTCGCAGAAGTCGCTGCACTCCCGGAACAGCTCCTGGGGGTGGGTCTCCTGGAAGTAGCCGGTGCCGATCTCCGGGCCCGGGATGTGCGCGGCGATCGCGAGCACCGGGAGGCGGCTGCGCTGGGCCTCGAACAGCCCGTTGACCAGGTGCAGGTTGCCCGGTCCGCAGCTGCCGGCGCAGACCGCGAGCGAGCCGGTGACCGCGGCCTCGCCCGCGGCGGCGAACGCCGCCGCCTCCTCGTGCCGGTAGTGCTCCCAGGTCACCGAGGGATTCCTGCGCAGGGCGTCGGTCAGTCCGTTGAGCGAGTCACCGGGCAGTCCGTGGATCCGGGAGACGCCCGCGTCCCGCAGGCCGTCGACTATGAGGTCGGCGATGGTGTGCATCAGCTTCCTTTCGGTACGGCGGTCGTGCGGAGGCTCGGAGGGTCGTGCGGGCGGTCCCGGTCCTGTTCCGCTATTCGCTCAGCAGGCGGACGGCCGTCACGGTGTAGGACATCGAGGCGCGGAAGCCGGTGCCGGTGCGCACCGGGGCCAGGTCCGCCAGCTCCTCGCCGCGGGCCGGGAACAGGCTGATGTCGCCGGAGCCGACCCAGACGTCGGCGAGGGCCTGGTCGGAGAACTCGGCCATCACCAGCTCGTGCACCGCGGGCTTGTCGTACTGTCCGACGGCCAGCGTCGGGAAGTGCCGCAGGTTGACCGTGGGCCGGAACAGGGCCGCGGGGTCGCTCGCCGGCTGCTCCAGGGTGACCCGCGCCTCGGCGAGGGTGTGCCCGGCCGCCGACAGGGACGCGCCGAACCTCCCGCCGGCGGCGAGGGACGGCGAGGCCTTGCCGGGCGAGGCGAAGACCCGGGTCTGGTGCACCGAGCCCAGCTTCTTGGGGAAGCCCTGCACCCAGCCGCGGGCCATGGCGAGGTCGTTGTCGACGTAGATGTACGGGCACCAGGAGACCGGCTCGCCCCGGAACCGGGCGTCCACCAGCAGCATGAACTCGCGGTACTGGCTGCGCACCGGGTCGAGGTACTCGTCGTGCTCCGCGGAGAACTGCCAGTCGACGAAGAGCGCGACCACCCGCCCGTCCGACCCGGTGTCGGGGGTGAGCCCCTCCGGGAGGGTCGCCGCGGCGGCCGCCGGGTCGGTCCAGAACTCGACGCCGACGATGTCCCCGGCGTAGTGCCACGGCGGAGCCGAGGCGAGGTTCGCCTCTCCGCGCGGCGACAGCGGGTAGGTGTAGCCCTGCAGCATGGGGGCCTCCAGAGAGGGTGGGCGCGCCGGAAGGGACCATGTTCCGCACGGACACCGCTCCCCGGCTTGGGTCAAATGACTGCCTCGCGGTAGCTGGAGACGTCCGGGTAGCGCGGGGGCTCCTCGCCGCACCCGTCGCCGTCCCCGGCCGCGGGCCGCTCCTGCCGCATGGGGCGCTCCCGGTGTCCGGCGCCGCGTTCGCAGGGGGAGGCGAGCGGGTCGGCCACCAACTGCATCTGCCCGGCCAGCCGTTGGACCAGGGCGGGGTCGAGCTGGTCCATGACGCGTCTGCGCGCGCTGGCGAGATGCGCCGGATAGGCACCGGCCAGCCGCAGCAGACCGGCCTCGGTCAGCTCGGCGACGTACCCGCGGGCGTCCGTGCAGTGCCGCCGCTTGGTCACCAGGCCCTGGTCCCGCAGGTGCTCCACCACCCTGGTGATGCGGCTCGCGGACAGCGCCGCCGCCGTGGCCAGTTCGGTCATGCGCAGGCTGTTTCCGTCGGCCTCGGAGAGGTTGGCCAGGACGATGTACTGCGTGAGCGACAGGCCCGTGGCGCAGAGCAGATCCTCGTCGAGTGCCCGGGGCAGAGCCACCAGCATCCGCTGCAGCGCACGCCAGAGGCGTTCCTCGTCGTTGTTCAGCGGATACGTGGGCTCCGGTGACTGCGATGACACGTGCTGACCTCCCTTCGTTGTCCGGCCCTTACCACTGAAGCACAGTGTTACTTGCTTGACAAAGCATTTCGACGACGCCAAGATACTTGCCAAGGCAAGCAACAGCGCCGCAGCGGACCAGCCGCGCGACGCCAACCGAGAGGCCAGAAAGGCATGAGCGTCGAATTGCCCCCCGCGGGGACCTACACGGTCGATCCGGAGCGGTCGTCCATCAGCTTCACCACGCGGCACATGTTCGGTCTGGGCAAGGTGAACGGCACCTTCCGGGTGGAGTCGGCGAGCATCACGGTCGCCGAGCCGGTCACCCGGTCGACCGCACACGCCGTGATCGGGGCGGGCAGTTTCCACACCGGGACGCCACGCCGTGACGAGCACGTGCGCTCCGCCGCGTTCCTCCACGCGGAGCGCCACCCCGAGATCCGGTTCGAGTCGACCGGGGTGAGCCGCGGTGCGGGCGGCGTCTGGGTCGTCGAGGGGCACCTCACGATCCGCGGGCACCGCGCACCGGTCGAGCTGACGGTGGACTCCCTGTCCGTCGAGAACGGCTCACTCAAGATCTCGGCCTCGGCGACCGTCGACCGCTACCGCCACGGGCTGACCGCGGCGAAGGGCCTCGCGGCGCGTCTGCTGCGGCTCACCCTGTCCGCCACCGCCGACCCCGCGGCGTCATCCGTCCAGAAGACCGAGGCGGCGTCCGCCGCCGAAAGCGCAGAACAGCGAGAGGAACTCCCCATGTCTCCCAAGATCGCGGTCATCTACTACTCGTCGACCGGTACCGTCCACGAGCTGGCGGAGGCCGTGGCCGACGGCGCCCGCAAGGAGGGTGCGGAGGTACGGCTGCTGCGCGTGTCCGAGCTCGCGCCCGAGGAGGCCATCGCGAGCAACGACGCCTGGTCGGCGCATGCCGCGGCCACCAAGGACATCCCGATCGCCACCCCGGCCGACATCGAGTGGGCCGACGCCGTCGTCTTCGGCACCCCCACCCGGTTCGGCAACATCGCCAGCCAGCTGAAGCAGTTCATCGACACGCTCGGCGGGCTGTGGGCCCAGGGCAAGCTGGCCGACAAGGTCTACAGCGGCTTCACCGCCACGGCCACCGCGCACGGCGGCCAGGAGTCCACGCTGCTCGCGCTCTACAACTCCGTCCACCACTTCGGCGGCATCCTCGTCACCCCGGGCTACACCGACCCGGTGAAGTTCGTGGACGGCAACCCCTACGGCACCAGCCACGTCAACGGACAGGGCGCGATCCCCGTCGACGACACCGCCCGCGCCGCCGCCGTCTACCAGGGCAAGCGGGTGGCCGCGATCGCCGCCCGCTTCAACGCCGCGTAGCGGACGGCCGGCGAAGGCCGCGCGACCGGCGGCCGACCGGACGGCCGTGTGCCCGGCGGCAGGGGGCTGCCGCCGGGCACACGGTCCTGGCACGAGGGCCGGGAGCCCGGCCGTGGCCGGGGCCGTTGGTGAGAGGACGCGACCATCGCTCCGGGCGGCGAGCGGGCGGCTTTCCCCAGGGGTGGCGGGGAGCCGCCCGTCCGGGGCAGACGGCCGACCGCCTGGCACCGTAGGCGGAGGGCCGTCGTACCGACAGGGTCGGCGGGTGGCCCTCGCACCGGCAGGGTCTCAACGCGCCGGTCCGGGCCCGGGACGCTCGCCCGGGGCCCAGGGCGTCGGCCCGGGGCGCCCCGTCGGGGCCGTCAGGACTCGCCCCTCCGGGCCAGCCACTCCTTCTCCTCGCCCGGTTCGGGCAGGACCAGGCCGCCTTCCACGGCGGAGCGCGCGGGGCCGTCCTGGAGCACGACCATGACGTGGCCCTCCGGTACGCCCGTGACGCGGGCGGCGGCCGAGGACAGCTCCAGCGCCAGCCGCGTCGCCTCCTCCTGGGGGTGTCCCCGCCGGACCCAGCCGGAGACGATCAGCGGGGCTCCGGGCTCCCCGCCGGCGAAGACGCTGTCCGGCGGCGGCTCGGAGAAGATCACGTTGACGTAGGCCGGCGGCACATGGTTGATCGCCACATGGATCCGGGTGATCTCGGCGGCCAGCGCGGCCTTCGACTCACCGGTCAGCGTTCCCTGCGCTGCGGTGCAGGTGTAGACGGGCATTTCGGCTCCTCATCGGACACGGGCGGAATCGGAATCGCTCACGGCGACGACGGAAGGGCGGCGAGGGCCGTGATGGAAGCGGTGGTCCTGGGCAGGGACCGGAAGATCGTGCTGGAGTCGAGGCCCGAGCCCGGACTCCGTCCCGATCAGGTGATCGTGGAGGTCGACCTGTGCGGCATCTGCGGCAGTGACCTGCACGCGCCGCAGCTCCCTCAGGTGTACCGCGGCGGTTTCGTCATGGGCCACGAACCCTCGGGCCGTATCACCCGCGTGGGCGACGAGGCCGGGGACTGGAAGGTGGGCCAGCGGGTCGCCGTCAACCCGAACGGCAACGTGTGCGGCCAGTGCACGTACTGCCTCTCGGGACGGCCCAACTTCTGCCGGCAGGCGACCATGGAGACCGCGCTCGGGCTCCAGATGGACGGCGCCCTCGCCCGGCGGATGGCCGTCTTCCCGGGCACCCTGCGGGCGCTGCCCGCGTCGATGGGGCGCCTGGAGGCCGCCTGGGTCGAGCCGACGGGCACCGCGCTGCGGGCCGCGGTTCTGGCCGGTGACCTCGGGGGCGCCACCGTGGCGGTGTTCGGCGGCGGCCCTATCGGCCAGCTGGCCTGCCGTATCGCCGCCCACCGGGGCGCGGGCCGGGTCGTCCTGGTGGAGCCGGCCCCGGAGCGCCGCCGCTTCGGCCCGGCCTCCGGCGCCGATCTGACCCTGAGCCCCGCCGAGTCGGGCGCCGAGCTCGCCGAGTCCACGGTGGACGTGGTGTTCGAGTGCTCGGGCAACGCGGCGGCCCGGGCGGAGGCCCTGCGGCTGCTGACCCCCGGCGGGGTGCTGGTCAACGTGGGGGCGGGGCCCGGCGGCGGCTTCGACCCCGATGTCGTCCTGCTCAAGGAGATCACCATCCGTGGGTCGTTCGTGTACGGCTCCGAGTTCGACGACGCCGTCGGCCTGCTCGCCCGCGGCGACATCCGTGTGGACGACCTCACCACGGAGATCGTCCCGGTCGACGAGGCCCTGCGGGCCATCGACGCGCTGCGCTCCGCCGAGGTCATGAAGGTGTTCGTCGCACCCAACGGCTGACACCACACTCCGACGGCCCAAGGTGTCCCGGCTTCGGTCATCCGACTGACCCCGGAACCGGGATGTACGGTCACCCGGCCGTGCGCGGCCCGGACCCGTCGTTTCAGCAGACCCTTCAGTCATCGGACGGAAGGCATGGCGGCCGTGCCCGGGTCAGGATGGGACGGATCATCCCGATATCGGGCCCGGCACGACAGCTGGCAGGCCGCCATGACCGCACAAGCCACCGTCCGAAGCGTGACCTACGATCTGCTGCGTTCCCTCGGACTCACCACCGTCTTCGGGAATCCGGGCTCCACCGAACAGCCGTTCCTGCAGGAGTTCCCGGAGGACTTCACCTACGTACTCGCCCTGCAGGAGGCCTCCGTCATCGCGATGGCGGACACCTTCGCCCAGGTCACCGGCCGGCCCGCGCTGGTCAACGTGCACTCCTCGGCCGGGCTGGGCAACGCCGTCGGCAACCTGGTCGCCGCCTACCACGGGAACACCCCGCTGATCGTCACCTCCGGCCAGCAGCACCGGGAACTGCTGATCGGCGAGCCCTACCTGGGCAACCGGGAGGCCACCACGCTGCCCAAGCCGTGGGTGAAGTGGTCGTACGAACCCGCCCGCGCCGAGGACGTGCCCGAGGCGTTCCTGCGGGCCTACGCGATGGCCCTGCAACCGCCCGCCGGTCCCGTCTACCTGTCCGTGCCGATGGACGACTGGAAGCGGCCGCTGTCCGGCTTCACCCGTATGCGGACCTTCAGCAACCGGGTGGTGCCCGACCCGGACCGGCTGCGCGCCTTCGCCGACCGCATCTCCGCCAGCAGCAGTCCGGCGCTGGTCTTCGGTCCTGAGGTCGACAAGGCCGGCGGCTGGGACGTGGCCGTCGCGCTCGCGGAGAAACTGCGCGCGGCCGTCTACGGCTCCCCGCTCCTGGACCGCGCTTCCTTCCCCGAGAACCACCCGCTCTTCCGCGGCCCCCTCGGCATGTCGGTCAAGACCATCAGCGACCGCCTGGCGGGGCACGACCTGGTGGTCGTGATCGGCGCGGAGGTCTTCCGCTACTACCCCTACGTGCCGGGCCCCTACCTGCCCGACGGCACCGAACTCCTCCAGATCACCGGCAACCCCGACGTGGCCGCCTCGGCCCGGGTGGGCGACAGCCTGCTGGGCGACCCCAAGACGGCGATCGAACTGCTCCTGGCCACGGTCGAGGACGGTTCCGCCCGGACCGCCCCGCAGCCGATGGAGCGCCCCCGGGTGCTCCCGGAGGCACCGAACAGCCCGCTGACCCCGCCGGAGGTGTACGCCGCCCTGAGCAGCGTCAAGCCGGCCGACGCGGTCATCGTCAACGAGTCGACCTCCACGATGGCCCAGCAGGTCGAGTGGCTGCCCACCACCCGGACCGGATCCTTCTTCGCCACCGCCAGCGGCGGCATCGGATGGGGTGCGCCGGCGGCCGTCGGAGTGGCCCTGGCCGACCGGCAGCGGGGTGTGCCCCGGCCGGTCGTCGGGCTGATCGGCGACGGCTCCTTCCAGTACTCCGTGCAGTCCGTGTGGACGGCGGCGCAGCACCGGCTGCCGATCGTCTACGTCGTGATGCGCAACCAGGAGTACTCGATCCTCAAGTCGTTCGCGGTCCTGGAGGAGACGCCGGGCGTGCCCGGCCTCGACCTGCCCGGGCTCGACATCGCCGGTGTGGCCCGCGGTTTCGGCTGCCGCGCGGTCGACGTCGACACGACCGAGGACCTGCAGCGCGAGTTCAAGGCGGCCCTGGCCGCCGACACCACCACCGTCATCGTGGTGGCCACCCAGCCGCAGAAGGCCATGCTGTGACGGGCGGCGTACGGGAGTAGATCGGGAGCTGGGGAGCAGAGATGGATCTCGGACTGAAGGACCGCGTCTACATCGTCACCGGCGGCACCCGTGGCCTGGGCCTGGCCGCCGCCCGCGAACTGACCTCCGGCGGTGCCAAGGTGGTGGTCAGCGGGCGCAGCACGCACTCGCTGGCCGCGGCCGAGGCGGAGCTGGGCGGCCCCGGGCAGGCCGTCGGGGTCGTCGCCGACAACGCCGACGCCGGGACTCCGGACCGGCTGATGGCTGCGGCGCACGAGGCGTTCAAGGGGCTGGACGGCGTGCTCATCAGCGTCGGCGGCCCGCCGACGGGCACCACGGACAGCATCGACGACGAACAGTGGCGGGCCTCCTTCGAATCGGGCTTCCTGGGCGCGGTGCGGTTGTCGCGGGCCGTCGCCGCGCGGCTCGGCGAGGGCGGGGTGATCGGTTTCGTCCTGTCGACCTCGGTGTACGAGCCGATCCCCGGCCTCGCCGTCTCCAACGCCCTGCGGCCCGCACTGGCCGGCTACGCGAAGACCCTCGCCGGGGAGGTGGGCCCGCGGGGCATCCGCGTGGTCGGGCTGGTCCCGGCCCACATCGCGACCGACCGGACGCTCGAACTCCAGTCGATCACCGGCGACGCCGGCACCACCGCCGCCGGCATCCCGCTGCGCCGCCTCGGAACTCCGGAGGAGTTCGGCCGCACCGCCGCGTTCCTGCTGTCGCCGGCCGCGGCCTACGTCACCGGCTCGATGGTGACGGTCGACGGCGGAACACGGGCCAGTTTCTAGCATTCACCACGTCCGAACTCTCCTTGACAGTCCCCTACTTGACCATAATGCTTGCCGAAGAAAGCAATATGTTCAGGCGGGAGACCTCGATGACCACACACACCCCGGGCGGCGAGGGCACCGCACTGCGGGCCGTACTGGAGGGGTCCGCGTTCCAGGCGGACCCGCATGCGGTACTGCGGCCGCTGACGGAGTCGGGGGCCGCGCACCGCTGTGAACCGGCCGGTGCGCCGCCGCAGTTGCTGGTCACGGGATACGAGGCGGCACGCCGGGTGCTCACCGATCCGCGGGTGTCCAAGCGCAGCGAGCGCGCGGGGCTGGAGCCCGGCTGGCTGATGAGCGGGGTCCGGGACGAGGTCGGGGTCGACTACATGCTGACCATGGACCCGCCCGACCACACCCGGCTGCGCAAGGTGGTGGCGCGTGCCTTCACCCCGCAGCGGGTCGAGGCGCTGCGGCCGCGGACCCGGGAGATCGCGTCCCGGCTGGCGGACGGCGTACTGGCCGTGGAGACTCCGGACCTGGTCGACGGCTTCGCCGCCCGCGTCCCCATCGCGGTGATCTGCGAACTGCTCGGTGTGCCGCTGGACGACTGGGACCGGTTCCGCTGGGCCTCGGAGCAGATCGTGGCCCCGGTCGCCGGTTCGGACCGGGAGGAGGCCTACGTATGGATGAGCGGGTATCTGGCGGAGCTGATCACCGGCAAGCGGGCCGAGCCCGGACCGGACCTGCTGAGCGCGCTGGCCGCTGACACCGGTGACGACCGGCTCACCGACCCGGAGCTGGTCGGCATGGCCTTCCTGCTGCTGATCGCCGGGTACGAGACGACCGCGAACCTCATCGGCGCGGTGCTCCTCGGCCTCGCCCGGCAGCCGGACCTCCTCAAGGCGCTGCGCGCCGATCCGGGGCTGATCCCAGGGGTGATCGAGGAGTTCCTGCGGCTGGACGGGCCGGTGGTGACGGCGACCGAGCGCTTCGCGACCGAGGACCTGCGGGTGGGCGAGGTGGCGGTGCGGCGCGGCGACATGCTGCTGGTGTCCCTGGCCGCGGCCAACCGGGACCCGGCCCGGTTCGAGGACCCGGACACCTTCCGCCCGGAGCGCCCGGCCGGCGGCCATCTCGCCTTCGGGCACGGCGTCCACCACTGCCTGGGCGCTCCGCTGGCCCGGATGGAGGCCGAGGTCGCGGTCGCCGCGTTCGTACGGCGCGTGGCGGGCCTGAGCCTGGCCGTGGCCGAGGCGGACCTGGAGTGGGCGCCGGGCCTGTTGATGCACGGGGTACGGCGGCTGCCGGTGTCGGTCGTGGCCGCCGAGGACACCGGGGACACCGGGGACACCGAGGACACCGAGGACACCGGGGACACCGGGGACACCGGGGACACCGGGGATTCCGTCTAGAGGGACGCTGGTGGCACCAGGCGGCCCCGGGAGATGAGGGACGCCGCCTTCTTGAGGTGGTGGACGCTGATGCTGACGCCGTAGCCGTCGATGCCCGGGGTCGCGGCGATGCGCGTGGTCAGGAAGCGGTAGAAGTCCTCGGGATCGCGGGCGACGACGGTGACCATCAGGTTGTGCTCCCCGCTGATGGCACCGACGAAGGGGACCTCGTCGTGCCGGGCGGCCTCCGCGCCGACCCGCTCCAGGTGAGCGGGGGCGACCCGCAGCCAGAGGATGGCGTTGAGCCGGTGGCCCAGCCGCTCGGGGAGCAGTTCGACCTCGTACTCAAGGGTTCCGGAGCTCTCCAGCGACTCCAGCCGGCGAGCCACCCGGGACAGCGACCAGCCGGTGAGTTCGGCGAGCCGGGTGTGGGTGGTGCGGCCGTCCTGGGCGAGGGCGTCGAGCAGCGGGGCGTCCTCGTCGGCCGGCGGGGGCGGGGGCCCGGGGGTGAGGGTCGGCCGTTCCGAGGTCAGCAGCCGGACCTGCTCGGGGTCGAGGCTGTCGCCGTAGCCGGTCCACCCGGCGGTGCCGGGCTCGTCGTAGTTGTGGATGATCAGGTCGATGCTGACGTCCAGGACCGAGGCGGACCGGGGCAGTTGCCGGAGCAGCACGTCCTCGCGCGGCATGTCGAGCGGCGAGCGCATGACGCAGATGATCTCCGAACCGCCCGAGGCCAGGTGGGCCCAGGAGATGTCGGGGCGCCGGGCGAGGGCCTCGGCGAGCGGGGCGACCCGGTCGGGGCGGCAGCGGATACGGGTGACCCACTGCGCGGCGCCGTACACCCGCGGGTTGACCAGCCCCACCACCCGCAACGCTCCGCTGCGGCGCAGCGCCTGGTAGCGGCGGGCCGCGGTCTGCTCGGACACCCCGGCCACCTCGCCGATCCGACGGAAGGGCAGCCGGGGCGCGCACTGCAGGGCGCGGAGGATCTTTCGGTCTACCTCGTCGAGCATGGTGGAAGTGTGCCACGCGAATCAGCAATCTGGAGGATTCTGCGGCCTCGGAGGGACCTGGTTGGCGGTTGCGTGAGCGGGATCGGATGCTGTGGCGGCGGGTTTCCCCTCGGACACCCGTACGACACAGGCCGCCGGACACGCCGGTGGCCTTCGACCGCGGTGCGGTGCGCCGCGAAGGAGTATCTCCGTGAACGTCACGACACCGGCGAGTGGGCCGGTCGAGCGACGGGCGGCCACCATCGTCATGGCCTGCCTGGGCGTCTTCGTCGCCTACCTTCCGGTCACCACCGTCGCCGTGAGCCTGCCCGCCCTGCAGGCCGCGCTGAACGCCTCGACCGCGCAGCTGTCGTGGGTGCAGGACGCGTTCGTGCTGCCGATGGCCGCGTTCATCCTGACCGCGGGCGTCTTCGGGGACGTCCACGGGCGCAAGAAGGTGTTCCAGGCCGGCCTGCTGTTCTCGGCCGCGGGCGCGGTCACCGCCCTGTGCGCGCACTCGATCGGGGTCGTCTGGGCCGGACAGGCCCTGGCCGGCGTCGGCGCGGCCGCGCTGCTGCCGACCACGCTGGCGCTGATCAGCCATGCGGTGCCGGACCACCGGGAGCGCGGCAAGTTCATCGGCATCTGGGCCACCTGCCTGATGGCGGCCCTGGCCGTCGGCCCGCTGATCGCCGGTGTGGTCGTCCAGCACTTCTCCTGGCGCTGGGTCTACCTGCCGAGCGTTCCCGTCGCACTCCTGGCCGTCGTCGTCGCGGCTCGGCAGCTGCCCGACTCCCGGGCGCCGCACGGGCGCCGCCTGGACTGGCCCGGCCAGCTCACCGCCACGCTCGCGGTCACCGCGCTGGTGTACGGCGTGATCGAGGGCGGGGCGGACTCGTTCACCGACGTCAAGGTGATGGTGGCGCTGTTCACGGCCGTGGTCGCCGGTGCCGCGTTCGTGCTGGCGGAACGGCGCAGCGACAGCCCGATGCTGGACCTGAGCCTGTTCCGCAGCCCCGCCTTCACCGCCACCACGCTGGTCGCGATGACCAGCTTCCTGGCGCTCATCGGGTTCTTCTTCGTGCTCAGCCTCTACTTCGGCATGGTGCAGCGGCTCGACACCATGGATGCGGCCTGGCGGCTGCTGACGGTCACCGGGGCGGCCCTGCTGGTCGGCGGGCCGGCCGGGCGGCTGATGCACCGGATATCGGCACGGGTGATGATCACCGGCGGTCTGCTGGTGGTCGCCGCCGCCCAGTTCGCGCTGACCGGTCTGGCCGCCGACACCTCGTTCGGCTCGGCCGCCTGGCGGCTCGCCCTGCTGGGCCTCGGCATGGGCTTCGTCATGACGCCGATGACCGCGACCGCGGTGGCCTCCGTGCCGTACCACCTGGCCGGCATGGCCGCCGCCGGCAACAACGCCTTCCGGCAGGTCGGCGGCGCCCTCGGCCCGGCCGTCCTGGGCGCGCTGCTCACCACCCGGGCCCTCGACGCGCTGCCGGGTCACCTCACCGAGGCGGGGGTCACCGGCGCGGCGCAGGACCGCATCGTCACGACCGCGCAGTCGGACGGCCTCGGCGCGGTCGCCGGGCTGGACCTGGGCGCCCGTACCGGACCGGCCATGGGCGCGCTCGGCGACTCCTTCCTGGACGGAATGCGCCTGTGCCTGATCACGGCGGGGAGCCTGACGCTGCTGGCCGCCCTGGTCGCGGTGGTCCTGCTGCGCGCACCCCGGCAGCAGGGGACGCTCAGGGCGGCGGGGCACACCACGGCCTCGGCCGAGCAGGCCCCGGCGGCGCAGGGCGCCTGACGGCTCACCGCACCAGGCAGGGCCGTTTGGCGTCGAAGGTCCAGCCCTCCACCAGGTAGCGCATCCCGGTCGCGTCGTCCCGGCCCGCGCCGAGCCGCTGCTCCTGGTGGAGGGCGTGGGCCGCGAGCAGCCGGTCCATGTCGAGCCGGACGCCCAGGCCGGGGGCGTCGGTGACGGCGACCTCGCCGCCCGTGATCCTCGGCGGTTCCACGGTGAGGCGCTCCTGTCCCTCCTGCCAGATCCAGTGCGTGTCCAGGGCGTTGTAGTCGCCGGGGGCCGCGGCTCCGCAGTGGGCCATCATGGCCAGCGAGATGTCGAAGTGGTTGTTGGAGTGGCAGCCCCAGGTCAGCCCCGTCTCGTGGCAGAGCTGCGCCACCCGCACCGACCCCCGCATGGTCCAGAAGTGCGGGTCCGCGAGCGGGATCGACACCGACTGCAGGGCGAGGGCGTGGGTGAGCTGCCGCCAGTCGGTGGCGATCATGTTGGTCGCGGTGGGCAGCCCGGTGGCCCGGCGGAACTCGGCGAGGATCTCGCGCCCGGAGTAGCCGCCCTCGGCCCCGCAGGGATCCTCGGCGTAGGCGAGTGTGCCGAGCAGCGGGCGGCACAGCTCGACGGCCTCGCGCAGGGACCAGGCGCCGTTGGGGTCGAGGGTGATCCGGGCCTCGGGGAAGCGTTGCTTGAGCGCCTGTACGGCCTTGACCTCCTCGGCCCCCTCCAGCACGCCGCCCTTGAGCTTGAAGTCACGGAAGCCGTAGTGGTCGTAGGCCGCCTCGGCCTGCCGGACGATCGACTCCGGGGTGAGGGCCTCCTCGCGGCGGATCCGGTACCAGGGCACGTCGGAGCCGGGTTCGCGGAGGTAGTCCAGGTCGGTGCGGTCGGGGTCGCCGACGTAGAAGAGGTAGCCGAGGACGCGTACCGAGTCGCGCTGCTTGCCGTCGCCGAGCAGAGCGGCGACGGGCACCTCCAGGTGCTGGCCGAGCAGGTCGAGCAGGGCGGACTCGACGGCGGTGACGGCGTGCACGGTGGTGCGCAGGTCGAAGGTCTGTTCCCCGCGGCCGCCGGCGTCCCGCCCGGCGAACTCCTCCCCCATGGCCCGCAGCACCCGTTGGTAGTCGCCCAGCCGGGAGCCGACGACCAGCGGCTCGGCATCCCGCAGGGTCCGGGTGATCGCCTCCCCGCCGGGCACCTCGCCGAGCCCGGTCCGGCCCTCGGAGTCCTCGACGACCACCACGTTGCGGGTGAAGTACGGGGCGTGCGCACCGGAGAGGTTGAGGAGCATGGAGTCCCGGCCTGCTACCGGGTACACGGAGAAGCGAGTGACGAAGGGCTGTCTCATACGGAGACAGTATCTACATATGAAGACGCGCACCAGGGATGGGGGCCTGCCGGACAGGCCTCTCACCTGCCGCCCGGAGTGACCAGTCCCGTCTCGTAGGCGACGACCACCGCCTGGGCGCGGTCGCGCAGGGAGAGTTTGCCGAGGACGCGGGAGACATGGGTCTTGACGGTGGCCTCGGAGAGGTGGAGGCGGGCGGCCAGGCCGGCGTTGGACAGGCCCTGGGCCAGCAGGCGCAGGACGTCGAGTTCACGCGGGGTGAGGTGGGCGAGGTCGCGGTGCAGGGCGGCGCTGTCGGTACCGGCCCGGGCGAACCGTTCGACGAGACGGCGGGTGATGGCGGGCGCCAGCAGCGCGTCCCCGGAGCGGACCGTGCGGACGGCGGCCGTCAGGTGCTCGGGTGTGACGTCCTTGAGCAGAAAGCCGCTGGCCCCGGCGGACAGCGCCGCGTACACGTACCGGTCGAGGTCGAGGGTGGTCAGCATGAGGATACGCGGCGGGTCGGGGGCGGCGAGGATGCGGCGGGCCGCCTCCAGGCCGTCCAGTTCGGGCATCCGGATGTCCATCAGGACGACGTCCGGCCGGGTGCGCCGTACCGCGTCCACGGCCTCGTGGCCGTCGGTGGCCTCGGCGACGACCTCGATGCCGTCGGCGGCGAGGATCAGCCGGAAGCCGGTGCGCACCAGTGCCTGGTCGTCCGCGACGACGACGCGCGGCGCACCCACCTGCGAACTCACGTGCCCTCCAGGGGTATCAGGGCCCGGACCCGGTAACCGCCCAGCGGACGCGGCCCGTTGCTCAGGGTGCCGCCGTGCACGGCGAGCCGCTCGCGCAGCCCGAGCAGTCCGCGTCCGTTGCCCGTCGCGGCGGCCGGTCCGGGGGTGCCGCCGGAGTCGGTGACCTCGACGCGCAGTTCGTCCTCGCCGTAGTGGACGCGCACGACGGCACGCGAACCGGCCGCGTGCTTCAGGGTGTTGGTCCGTGCTTCCTGGACCACACGGTAGGCGGTCAGCTCGACCCCGCCCGGCAGCGGCCGGACCGTTCCGGAGACCGACAAGGTCGCCGGCGTGACGGGCAGCGTGCCGGTGATCGCCTACGACGGCGACGCCTCCTGGGGCGGGTTCGTGATGGTGTCCGGGCGCTGGGTCCGGGCGGCCGGTGAGGCGGTGGTGGCCGCCCCGTTCCTGACCGCGAGCGGAGCCGAGGTGGGCGACACCGTCACCCTCACCGTGAACGGCTCCCCGGTGCGGACCCGGATCGTCGGCGAGGTCTTCGACGTCGGCGAGCAGGGCCTGCGGGTGTTCACGGACCTCGCGACGCTCCGGACCGCCGCCCCGGACCTGCACCCGACCGACCATTCCGTGCGGCTCACCCGGGGCACCGACGCCGACGCGTACGTGAAACACCTGAACGCGGCCCTGAAGCCGCTCGGCGTCACGGCCACCGACACCAAGTCGGTCAACGGCAGCGACGGTGCGCTCGCCCTCGACACGCTGGCGGCCGCACTCACCCTGATCCTGGTGGCGGTGGCCGGACTCGGCGTGCTCGGCGGGGTCGTCCTCGACACCCATGAGCGCATCCGCGACCTGGGCATCCACAAGGCGCTCGGGATGACACCCCGGCAGACGGTGACACTGGTGATCGCCTCGGTCGTCCTGCCCGGCCTCGCGGGCGGCGCGCTCGGCGTCCCGCTGGGCCTCGCCGTGCACCGCGTCGTGATGCCCGCCATCGGCGACAGCGCCGGACTGCGCCTGCCCGACGTGGTCCTCGACGTCTACCGGACACCCGAACTGCTCCTCCTCGCCCTGAGCGGCACGGCGATCGCGGTCCTCGGCGCGCTGCTCCCGGCGGGCTGGGCGGTCCGCGTCCGGACGGCGACGGCACTGCGCGCCGAGTAGCCCAACGACCGGTTCTGGACGCGCCGGTGACAAGGCATGAGACTGAGGGGGTCCGCCGCCCCGGCCCCAGGAGGGTGACCATGGCCGACACGACAGGGACGCCGCCGCGCGTCGAACTCACCCCGCAGGCCGCCGAACTGGTGCGCCGGCTGCACGCCGAGCACGGCCCGCTGATGTTCCACCAGTCCGGCGGCTGCTGCGACGGCAGCGCGCCCATGTGCTATCCGGACGGCGAGTTCCGCACCGGCGGCTCGGACGTACTGCTGGCCGAGCTGGCGGTGGACGGTGTCGAGCAGCCGGTCACCTTCTGGATGTCCCGCAGCCAGTACGAGGTGTGGAGCCACACCCGGCTGATCGTGGACGTGGTACCCGGACGGGGGAGCGGCTTCTCCCTGGAGGCACCCGAGGGGGTGCGTTTCCTCACCCGTTCTCGCGTAGTCGACGCCTAGCAGCCCCGCCGGTCACTCTCGTCTGCTGCACTTCCCCCGAGTCCTGAGGAACTTGACGAGACATCAGGGGGTGCGGTGACGCATCGTCAGAGACGACTTGCAGCGACGACCCGAACTCTGTGCACGATTCTCACCACGTCCGGCATGCTGGCCGGTGCGGCCCTCGCGGGGGCGGCACCGGCCGGCGCCGTGTCGGGCGCCGCCCGGCAGATCGCGTCCGGTGTCGCCTACCGGCAGTTCGACGTCCCGGCGGCCAAGGGCACGGTCCACGCCCATCTGCTGACCGTCGACCTGACCGATCCGCACGTCCACGTGGACCTGCTCTCCCCGGGTGCGGTGGCCGCACGGTCGCCGGTGTCCGCGATGGCGGACGCGGCGGGCGCGGTCGCGGGCGTGAACGGCGACTTCTTCAACATCAACGAGACCCAGCACCCGGGCGTCGAGGCGACCGGCGCGAGCGTGGGTCCGGCGATCGCGCACGGCAAGGTGCTCAAGGCGGCGGTGCCGACGGCCCAGCGGTTCGGCCCGTCGCTGCCGCCGGGTACCGACACCACCGACGTCTTCGGCGTCGGCGTGGACCGCCGGGCCCGGCTCGACCGGCTGACGCTCGTCGGCACGGTCCGCACCCCCGACGCCACCCTGGCGCTGCGGGGCCTCAACCAGTACGCGCTGGCGCAGGGGTCCGTCGGGGCCTACACCGCCGCCTGGGGCCCGGCCTCCCGCAAGCGCGCCACCTGCGGCTCGGACACCGACCGGGCCGCCGGGTGCAGCACGGACACCTACGAGGTGCAGATCCGCGCCGGCAGGGTCGTCGCCGCGTCCGCCACCCCGGGCAGCGGTGCGATCGCCGCGGGTACGACCGTCCTGCTGGGCCGGGAGGCGGGCGCGGACAGGCTGCGCGCCCTCACCAAGGGCGAACGGGTCGCGGTGCGCGAGCGCATGATGGCGTCCGCCTCCTGGATCCGGTACCGCTTCGCGGTCGGCGGCTACCCGGTGCTGCGCGACGGCCAACCGCTGGCCGGGCTGAACGGCACCACCTCGGCCGTGCGCACGGCCGTCGGCTACGCGAACGGCGGGCGCAGGCTTCTGCTGCTGGCGCTGGACGGCGCGGTGGCCTACCGCAGCGGCATGACCATTGCCGAAGTGGCGGACGAGATGCGGCAGTTGGGAGCGGTCGACGCGTTCAGCCTGGACGGCGGCGGCTCCACGACGATGGTGGCCCGCACCGCGGGGGCGAAGACGGTGAGCGTGCTCAACCACCCGACCGACAGCCCGGAGCGCGCGGTGGCGAACGGGGTCGGGGTCTTCTGGAAACCCTGAGCGGACGGCTCAGGGTTTCAGACTGCTGACCAGATCGGCGGTCGCGGTGAGCCCGCTGGTGATGGTCGGCGCCATGCTGGTACTGGCCAGAAAGAACCCGAACAGCATGCAGACCAGGGCGTGCGAGATCTTCAGCGCGCCCTGGCGCATGAAGATCACGGCCAGCAACAGGAGCAGCAGCACCACAGAGATGGAAACGGCCATCGCGAACCTCCTCCGCCACGCCCGTTTCAGGGCGTTCGGCCGCAAGTGTGGCGTAGCGGAGGGTTGGCCCGTGCGGTTGACACGACCCCCGTTCGAGTGGTGTTACGACGCCGCGCGGGCGTCCAGGAAGGTCTCCAGGCCGGCCAGGTCGTCGGTGTTGAAGTAGTCGATACCGGCGGTGAACAGCTCGCCCCACAGCGCGTCACGGGCGGGGCCGGCCAGGTCGGGGGTGTTCCAGAAGCGCACCGTCTGACCGTGCGCGTGCGCCTGGCCGATGATGTCGCGCAGCTTCTGCCGCTCGGCGTCGGGGAACGCGCCCTCGCCGAGCCAGGTGAAGTTGAGCTGCCAGTTGTCGCTGATCAGCGGGACGAAGGAGGCGGGCGCCGAGGTGCCGAGGTCGGTGAGCCGGCCGTCGTAGAAGGCCCGGCGCACGCTCTGTGCCTCCATCGGTGTGCGGGCGGCACGGTCACCGGAGATGACGTTGGTGACCGCACCGGGGACGACCCGGCCGTGGCGGTACGTCGTGAACAGGTGCGGGTAGCGCCGCAGATGCCGGTCGAGCTCCAGGTACGTCGAGGAGCCCTCGGTCTTGATGTCGATCAGCAGTTGCAGCGGCCTGCGCCAACCGCGGTACACGGAGCCGTGGTTGGCCTCGACGATCGCGGCCAGCGGGTCGAGGTAGAGGGATTCGAGGGTGCGGCTCGGGTCGAGGTCGTCCGCGGTGTGACCGATCAGCAACTGGTCGTCGACGAGGAAGATGTCGGCCTCGACACTGCCGAAACGGTGGTCCAGGGCGTCGTGGAGGGGGTGGGTGTGCTCGTAGTCGTTGTGGGCGTGGGCACGCCACAGCGGCCGCCGGCTTCGGTGACCGCCGCCCGCCCACGCTTGCGCGCCGGGCAGCACGACGGCACCGGCGAGGGCGGCACCGAGGGTGGTGAGGGCTCTGCGACGGGTGGTGAGGGCCATGCTCTGCCTCCCTTGTAGGGCCATGAGGGACCGAAGGGAGTATGCGTTCGAACAGAGCCCAATTGATGCATCTGCGCAGGGAGTTGGCTGGACTGCCACCCCCGGTTCATTTCATCGAGACCCCGACACAGGCGCCCCGAAAGGGGCGCGGGGAACTGCGCGACCAGCCCCCACGCACCCGCAGTCGACGACCGAAATTCACGGCGCCTGAAGATCCACCAGTACGCCCAGGGCCTCCCGATGCACCCCCGCCGTACCGAAGGCGATCGAATCAGCCTTGGCCCGCTTCAGATAAAGGTGAATCGGATGTTCCCAGGTCATCCCGATCCCCGCATGCAACTGCAGCGCCTCCTCGGCAGCATGCACGGCAACCGGCGCCGCATAGGCCTGCGCAACGGCCACCAACACCTCGGCATCCTCACCGGAGGCCAGCGCGTCGGCGGCGCCCCGCGCAGCGGCCCGCAGGTTGACGACCTCCAGCCACAGCTGCGCCAGCCGGTGCTTGATCGCCTGGAACCCGCCCACCGGCCGGTTGAACTGCTTGCGCTCCTTGAGATACCGCACGGTCTCGGTCAACGCCCACTCGGCGACGCCGAACTGCTCGGAGGCCAGCAGCCCGGCCCCGGCCCGCAGCGCACGCCGTACCGCGGGCTCCGCGTCGCCCACGCGGCGCCCCGCCGCCCCGTCCAGGGTCACCGTGGCGAGCGGCCGGGTCAGGTCGAAGGACACCTGCGGGGTGACGGTCACGGCGCCCGCCTCGACCGCGTACAGCCCGCCGTCGTCCCCGGGCACCAGCAGCACGTCCGCGGCGACCGCGTCCGCGATCCCGGTCAGCTCACCGTGCAGGCGACCGTCTTCGACGCGTACGGCGGTGAACGCGGCCCCCGGGGCCAGGTGCAGGCCCACAGCCAGTGCCCCGACGGTCCGCCCGGACGCCAGCTTCCCGAGCAGCTCCTGGTCACCGCAGGCCAGCAGCGCTTCGGTCGCCACCACGGCGCTGGTCAGATACGGCACGGGCGCCACCGCCCGCCCCAGCTCCTCCAGGACGACGGCGACTTCGCGGTGCGAGGCACCCTGGCCGCCCAGCTTCTCCGGCACCAGCAGCCCGGCCAGCCCCATGTCCTCGGTGAGGGCCTTCCAGGCGGCCGCGTCGTGCGGGACGTCCGACTCGGTGCGGGCGATGACGCCCGGCGCGTCGCAGTGGTCGGCGAGCAGATCCCGCACCGCGGCCCGCAGCGCCTCTTCCTCCTCCGAGTACAGAAGGTCGGGCTGGGTGCTCTGCGTTGTCATCGGGCGAGGTCCTTCCATGCGACGTCCTTGTCGGTGCGCGGCTCCGAGGGCAGGCCCAGGACGCGCTCGGCGACGATGTTCAGCAGGACCTCGCTGGTCCCGCCCTCGATGCTGTTGCCCTTGGCACGGAGGTAGCGGTAGCCGGCGTCGCGGCCGACGAAGTCCACCAGTTCGGGCCGGCGCATGGTCCAGTCGTCGTACAACAGGCCTTCCTCGCCGCGGAGTTCGATCTCAAGGCCGCTGATCTCCTGGTTGAGGCGGGCGAAGGCGAGCTTCATGCCGGCGCCCTCGGGGCCGGGCTGGCCGGCGACGAGCTGCTGGCGCAGCCGTTCGGCGGTGAGCCGGGCGACCTCGGACTCGACCCACAGCTTCAGCAGCCGCTGGTGCAGGTCGTGGGTGCGCAGTTCGGGGCGTTCGCGCCAGGTCTTCACGACCGGGCCGATCATGCCGCCCTCGCGGGGCAGCCGCATGCCGCCGATGGCGACGCGCTCGTTGTTGAGGGTGGTCTGCGCGACCCGCCAGCCGTCGCCGATCGCGCCGAGGCGGCGGGAGTCGGGGATGCGGACGTCGGTGAGGAAGACCTCGTTGAACTCGGCCTCGCCGGTGACCTGCCGCAGCGGCCGGACGTCCACGCCCGGGTCGGTCATGTCGCAGATGAAGTAGGTGATGCCCGCGTGCTTGGGCACGTTCGGGTCGGTGCGGGCGATGAGGATGGCCCAGCGGGAGTTGTGCGCGCCGGAGGTCCACACCTTCTGCCCGTTGACGACCCAGTCGTCGCCCTCCCGGACGGCCCGGGTGCCCAGCGCGGCCAGGTCGGAGCCGGCGCCCGGCTCGCTGAACAGCTGGCACCAGACCTCCTCCCCGATCCACAGCGGTCGCAGATAGCGCTGCTTCTGCTCCTCCGTGCCGTACTTGAGGATGGTCGGCGCGGCCATGCCGAGCCCGATGCCGTTGCGGCGCGAGTCGTTGTCGGGGGCGCCCGCGGCCTCCAGCGCCGCGTCCACGACGACCTGGAGGGAGCGCGGGGCGCCGAGGCCGCCGAGGCCCTCCGGGTAGTGCACCCAGGCGAGTCCCGCGTCGAAGCGGGCCTTGAGGAAGTCGAGCTTCCCGGTCGTGGCGGGCGGGTGTGCGGCCAGCAACTCGGCTGTGCGGCGCTCCAGTTCGGCAGCGTCGGTCATGCTGCGGCTCCCTTCGGTACGACGGTGACCCGGCCGGTGGTGACGCCGTCGCCGACCCGCTGCACGGCCGCCGCGGCCTCGGACAGCGGGACCCGCTCGCTCACCAGGGGCTTGATGGCGCCCTTGGCGGCCAGCTCGGTGAGCTGCTGGTGGCAGTGCAGGATCAGCTTGGGGTTCTTGGTGGCGTACAGGCCCCAGTGCAGGCCCTGGATGGAGTAGTTCTTCACCAGGGCGTGGTTGAGCGCCGGGCTCGGGATGATGCCGCTGGCGAAGCCGACGACCACGATCCGGCCCTCGAAGGCGACCACCTTGGTGGACTGGGTGTAGGCCTCGCCGCCGACCGGGTCGTAGATCACGTCGGCGCCGCGGCCACCGGTGGCCTCCTTGACGGCGGCGACGACGTCCTCGGTGCGCCGGTCGATGACGACGTCACAGCCCTGTTCCCGGGCCACGGCGGCCTTGTCGGCGCCGCCGACCACGCCGATCACCCTCGCGCCGGCCGCCTTGCCGAGCTGGACGGCCGCGCTGCCGACCCCGCCGGCGGCGGCGTGCACGAGCAGGGTCTCGCCGGCCTGGAGGGCCGCCCGGCGGTGCAGTCCGAACCAGCCCGTCTGGTAGCCGATGTGCAGCGCGGCGGCCTCGGCGTCGTCCAGCGCGTCCGGGGCGGGCAGCAGCGCGGCGGCGTCCGCGACCGCGTACTCGGCGAAGCCGCCGTGCGGCAGCGCGGGGTTGGCGATCACCCGGCGTCCGTCCTCGGTCTCTCCGCAGATCTCCACCCCAGGGGTGAACGGCAGCGGCGGGCGTACCTGGTAGTGCCCCCGGCACATCAGGACATCGGGGAAGTTGATGTTGGCGGCACGCACCCTGAGCAGCACCTGGCCGTCGCCGGGCGTGGGCAGCTCCACCTCCTGGAGCCGCATCACCTCGCTCGGCTCGCCGTTCTCGTGCACTTGCCATGCCTGCATGCGGTGCCTCCACGGGACTGCGTCGACTGCGTCGTCTGACCGGGGTCCACCGCATACTAAGCGGTCGCTTGCCATCCAGGGAACAGCCGCCCGGGGGAACGCCGGATTCGTCACGTCCTCTTCGGCCGCGCCCGCACGTGCATCCGCTCTCCCTGCGGCCCGAACAGGCTGAGGAACTCCACCGGCCCCTCCCCCGTCGACCCGAACCAGTGCGGCACCCGGGTGTCGAACTCGGCCGCCTCCCCCGCCCCCAGCACCACGTCATGGTCACCGAGCACCAGCCGCAGCTTCCCGGACAGCACGTACAGCCACTCGTAGCCCTCATGGGTACGCGGCTCGGGTTCGAGTTTCCGTTTCGGTTCGACCACCTTGAAGGCCTGCAGGCCGCCGGGCTGCCGGGTGAGCGGCAGGAAGGTGCGGCCGTACCGCTCCATCGGCTTGGCCCGCACCCGGGGGTCGCCGGCCGGCGGGGCGCCGACCAGTTCGTCCAGGGGCACCTGGTGGGCCTGGGCGATCGGCAGCAGCAGCTCCAGGCTGGGCTTGCGCAGCCCGGACTCCAGCCGGGAGAGGGTGCTGACCGAGATGCCGGTGGTCTCGGAGAGGGCGGCGAGGGTGACCTCCCGCTCCTTGCGGAGCCGGCGCAGCCGGGGTCCCACGCCTGCGAGGACGTCGTCCGTAGTCATGCCTGCATTGCAGTTTCGGCAAAGACGTTTGTCAATCCGGCAGCGGCGGGGCGACCCTCGGCCGCGGAGGTGGTCACCATGACCGATACGTACGAGGTGGTCGTCGTCGGCGGCGCCGCGGCCGGGCTGTCCGCCGCGCTGGTCCTGGGCAGGACCCGGCGCCGCACCAACCTGGACGCGGCCGTGCGGGTGTAGTCCGGGCGTGTCCGTTGCACCATGGCTGCATGTTGCTGACCCGGCTCGCCGAAGTGTCCCGGGAGGTCGCCGCCACCGCGGCCAGGTCCCGCAAGACGGCGCTGCTCGCCGAGCTCTTCCGGGAGACGGATCCCGACGACGTACCGGTCGTCATCCCCTACCTGGCCGGCCGGCTCCCGCAGGGCAGGCTGGGCGTCGGCTGGAAGGTGCTGAGCCGGCCCGTCGCACCGGCCGCCGCGCCGTCCCTCACCGTCCGCGGGGTCGACGCCCGGCTGACCGAGCTGGGCAAGGTCTCAGGTCCCGGCTCGCAGGCCGAACGCGCCCGGATCGTCGGCGAGTTGATGGGCGCGGCGACCGCGGACGAGCAGCGCTTCCTGCTGGGGCTGATCACCGGGGAGGTGCGGCAGGGCGCCCTCGACGCGGTCGCCGTCGAAGGGCTCGCGCAGGCGACCGGCGCGGACCCGGCCGCCGTCCGCCGGGCGGTGATGCTCGCCGGGTCCCTCCAGACGGTGGCCGAGGCGCTGCTCGCGGACGGCCCGGCGGCCCTGGACCGCTTCCGTCTCACCGTCGGCCGCCCGGTGCTGCCCATGCTGGCGCACACCGCCTCCTCGGTCGCCGAGGCGGTGCAGAAGCTGGGCGGCTGCGCTGTCGAGGAGAAGCTGGACGGCATCCGGGTCCAGGTCCACCGGGACGGCGACACGGTACGGATCTTCACCCGCACGCTGGACGACATCACCGACCGTCTGCCCGAAGTGACCTCGGCGGCAAGGGAGTTGAGAGGTGATCGCTTCATCCTGGACGGCGAGGTGATCTCCTTCGACGCGGACGGCCGGCCCCGCTCCTTCCAGGAGACGGCGGGACGGGTCGGCTCCCGGACGGACGTGGCGAAGGCGGCGCGGGAGGTCCCGGTCTCCCCCGTCTTCTTCGACGTGCTCTCGGTCGACGGCCACAACCTGCTCGACCTTCCGTTCGCCGACCGCCACGCGGAGCTGGCCCGGCTGGTCCCCGAGCCGATGCGGGTGCGCCGGGCACTGGTGTCCGGGCCGGACGACACGACGGCCGCCGAGGAGTTCCTCGCGGCCACCCTCGCCCGCGGCCACGAGGGCGTGGTCGTCAAGGCCCTCGACGCCCCCTACAGCGCCGGCCGCCGGGGCGCCTCCTGGCTGAAGGTCAAGCCCGTCCACACCCTCGACCTGGTGGTCCTGGCCGCCGAATGGGGCCACGGCCGCCGCACCGGCAAGCTCTCCAACCTCCACCTCGGCGCCCGCGACACGGACGGCACCTTCGCCATGCTCGGCAAGACGTTCAAGGGCATGACCGACGCGATGCTGGAGTGGCAGACCGCACGGCTCAAGGAGCTGGAGGTCTCGGACGACGGCTGGGTGGTGACCGTACGCCCCGAACTCGTCGTCGAGATCGCCTACGACGGCCTGCAGCGGTCCACCCGCTACCCGGCCGGCGTCACCCTGCGCTTCGCCCGGGTGGTCCGCTACCGCGAGGACAAGCGGCCGGAGGAGGCCGATACGGTGGAGACCCTGCTGGCCGCGCACCCGGAGGTACGGCGTTGACCGAGCCGAAGCGAAGCGCCGGACTGCTGTTGTTCCGGCATACCGGCGAGGGCCTTGAGGTGTTGCTCGGCCATATGGGCGGGCCGTACTTCGCGAAGAAGGACGCGGGCGCCTGGACCGTCCCCAAGGGCGAGTACGAGCCTGAGGAGCCGGCCTGGGAGGCGGCCCGGCGCGAGTTCCAGGAGGAGCTGGGCCTGCCGCCGCCGGACGGCGAGGCGATCGAGCTGGGCGAGGTCCGGCAGACCAACGGCAAGATCGTGACGGCGTGGGCGATCGAGGCGGACCTGGACCCGGCCGCGATCGAACCCGGCGTCTTCGTGATGGAGTGGCCGCCGCGGTCGGGCCGGATCCAGGAGTTCCCGGAGCTGGACCGGGTGGCCTGGCTGACCCCCGACCGGGCCCGCGAGGTGATCGTCAAGGCCCAGGCCGCGTTTCTGGACCGGCTGGCGGAGCGCTCGGGCTGAACGGAGCCTCCTACGTTGCGGTCGGCCCGGCCGCGCGGGAAGGTCGTAGCAAGCCCGCTCCCAGGGAGGTCAGCCATGCCCATCGCGACGGTCAACCCGGCGAACGGCGAGACGCTCGAAACGTTCGAGGCCATGGACGAGGACGAGCTCGAACGCCGGCTCGAACTCGCCGAGGCGACGTTCCGCACGTACCGCACGAGCACCTTCGCCGAGCGCGCCCGGCTGCTGCACGCCGCCGCCGACCTGCTGGACGCGGACCTGGACGACATCGCGCGCACCATGACCACCGAGATGGGCAAGCCGCTGAAGCAGGCCCGTGCGGAGGCCGCCAAGTGCGCGAGGGCGATGCGCTGGTACGCCGACCACGCGGCGGAGCTGCTGGCCGACGAGGAGCCGGCGGAGACGGACGTGAAGGACTCGGGCGCGTCCCGGGTCCGGGTGCGCTACCGCCCGATCGGGCCGGTGCTCGCGGTGATGCCGTGGAACTTCCCGCTCTGGCAGGTGGTCCGCTTCGCCGCGCCGGCGCTGATGGCGGGCAACGTGGGCCTGCTCAAGCACGCGTCCAACGTCCCGCAGACCGCGCTGTATCTGGAGGAGCTGTTCCACCGGGCGGGCTTCTCCGAGGGCTGCTTCCAGACCCTGCTGATCGGCTCCGGCGCGGTCGACGACGTCCTGCGCGACGAGCGGGTGAAGGCGGCGACGCTCACCGGCAGCGAGCCCGCGGGCCGCGCGGTCGCCGCCACCGCCGGCGAGATGATCAAGAAGACGGTCCTGGAACTGGGCGGCAGCGACCCCTACGTGGTGATGCCCTCGGCGGACATCGACCGGGCGGCGAAGATCGCGGTGACGGCGCGGGTGCAGAACAACGGACAGTCGTGCATCGCCGCGAAGCGGTTCATCGTGCACGCGGACGTCTACGACGCGTTCGCCGAGCGGTTCGTGGCGGGGATGGCGGCGCTGCGGACGGGCGACCCGATGGAGGAGGAGACGGACGTCGGGCCGCTCGCGAGCGAGCAGGGGCGCAAGGACCTGGAGGAGCTGGTCGAGGACGCCAAGCGGTCGGGAGCGCAGGTGCTGTGCGGCGGGCAGCGGCCGGACGGGCCCGGCTGGTACTACCCGCCGACCGTACTCGCCGGGATCCACCGCGACATGCGCATCCACCGCGAGGAGGCGTTCGGGCCGGTGGCCACGCTGTACCGGGCCGGGGACCTGGACGAGGCGATCCTCATCGCCAACGACTCGCCCTTCGGGCTGAGTTCGAACGTGTGGACGCGGGACGAGGCCGAGGTGGACCGGTTCGTACGCGATCTGGAGGCCGGTGGCGTGTTCGTCAACGGCATGACCGCCTCCCACCCGGCGTTCCCCTTCGGCGGGGTGAAGCGTTCCGGGTACGGCCGTGAGCTGTCCGGGCACGGAATCCGGGAGTTCTGCAACATCACCACCGTTTGGCAGGGTGCGTGACGGTTGCACGGCTACGATCCCGGGTGTGAACCGCGAAGTGACCCTGCCTCTGATCGTCGACGACCGCGGTACCTTGCAGGTGGCCGCGGCCGACGTGAGTAAGTTGTTGCGGACGTTGGGGGCACGGTGGCTGCGTCTGGTGGAGGCCGACGAGGGTGGGCTGGACGAGGACACGGTGGCTGCGCTGACCATCGAGCTGGCGAAGCTCGCTGATCGGATCGACGTGGCTTGTATCGCCCACAGCAGTGGGGAGTGACGGTCGTTCGGCGAGTGCGGGCCGGTGGGGGCTTGTCGCGCCCACGCGGCGGCAGCCGCAAATCGATACAGCCCCGCGCCCCTAGGGAGTGTCGCCCAACGTCGACCAGAACATCTCCTCGTAGGCCTGGAGCAAGCGGCCGTACTTGTACACACGCTTCTCGTCCAGGCGGCCTGATTCCAGTCCCGCCTGCACCGCAGCCGTGGCCTGTACGTCCAGCGCCGGGGACGGGGTCGCGAAGAAGTCAGAAGGCGCAGGCCTCGTTCGGGAAGGCGTAGTGCTCGCGCAGGCCCTGTGCGATGGTCGCGCAATACGTGCCCCACGTCGCGAAGTTGGCCGTGATGGCGAGCACGGCGTCCGTCGGGGTTGCGTTGAGGGCGAGCCAGGAGATGTACGCCGGGTACGCCTGGCAGCCCGGTAGGGGCTCGTACGCTTGCATGCGCTCTTCATCCACTTCGCACGCCTCGGTGAACGCGCCCAGCCGCTCTGCCGCCAGTTCCTCGCCCTCGGCCAGCATGGTGAAGAACCCGGCGGCCGCCGGCTCCTCGGAGGCGCGCTGCGCCAGGTGCAGGAACGCGCGTCGGTCGGCGGGGATCACTTGGTGTTGTTCCAGGGCAAGTGCGGCGAGTGTCTCCAGACTCGCCCGGCCGCTGGCGACGAGGGGGACCAATGGTTTGGCGTTCGGGTTCGGGGCTAGCTCTGACCTGGTCGTTTTCAGCATTTCCGCGGCCGTGCCGGGCATCGCGTCCTCCTCGTCCGGATAGCTCTGTGCTGCTCCGACCCTGACACGGGGTCACCGGTTCGGAGTAGTCCGGCGAGAGATCATCGCCCTCACGGGTGATCGTGAGGGAACCACCTCCTGAGGTGAACCACCTCTCTGACCGGTCGGGCCCAAACCCACCGGAAGGCTGAAAGCAGGCACGGTTCATGGCGACTTTGTGCAAACCCTCAGTGTCGGTCCCGGAGTACGTGATCACGATGGAGGAGACGCTGGAACTGGCGCGCTCCCACCACGAGAACCACCCGCAGCTGCCGCTGGCGCTGAGACTGATCGAGAACACGGGCGTTCGCACCCGGCACATCGTGCAGCCGATCGAGGAAACCCTGAAGCACCCCGGCTTCGAGGAGCGCAACAAGCTCTACGAGGTCGAGGCCAAGTCCCGGGTCCCCGCAGTCATCCAGCGGGCACTCGACGACGCCGAACTGCTCACCACCGACATCGACGTGATCATCTACGTCTCGTGCACGGGCTTCATGATGCCCTCGCTCACGGCGTGGCTGATCAACGAGATGGACTTCGGCTCCACGACCCGCCAGATCCCCATCGCGCAGCTCGGCTGCGCGGCCGGCGGAGCGGCGATCAACCGGGCGCACGACTTCTGCTCGGCGTACCCGGACGCCAACGCCCTCATCGTGGCCTGCGAGTTCTGCTCGCTGTGCTACCAGCCGACCGACCTCGGCGTCGGCTCGCTGCTCTCGAACGGCCTCTTCGGTGACGGCATCGCCGCCGCCGTGGTCCGCGGCAAGGGCGGCACGGGCGTCGAACTCGAACGCAACGGCTCGTACCTGATCCCGAAGACCGAGGAGTGGATCATGTACGACGTGCGGGCCACCGGGTTCCACTTCCTGCTGGACAAGCGGGTCCCGGCGACCATGGAGCCGCTGGCGCCGGCTCTCCAGGACCTGGCAGGACTGCACGGCTGGAACGCGTCCGACCTGGACTTCTACATAGTCCACGCGGGCGGGCCGCGCATCCTGGACGACCTGAGCAAGTTCCTCCAGGTCGAACCGCACGCCTTCCGGTTCAGCCGGGCCACGCTCACCGAGTACGGCAACATCGCCAGCGCCGTCGTCCTGGACGCGCTGCGCCGGATGTTCGACGAGGGCGGTGCCGAGCACCAGGCGCGCGGCCTGCTGGCCGGGTTCGGTCCCGGCATCACCGCGGAAATGTCGCTGGGTCGCTGGCGGCGTTCGGACGAAGAGGCGGCTCGATAGAGATGACACTCACCGAACCGCTCGACCCCGCCGACGAGGCCCCCGGCGAGGCCGCCTGTCCGGTCCGGCACTGGAAGGTGTCGGACCTGACGGGGGTGGACTTCGACCCCACCCTGGCCGAGCTGATGCGGGAGGGTCCGGTCACCCGGATCCAGCTTCCGAACGGCGAGGGCTGGGCGTGGCTGGTCACCCGGTACGACGACGTACGGATGGTGGCCAACGACCCCCGGTTCAGCCGTGAGGCGGTGATGGAGCAGCCGGTCACCCGGGTGGCCCCGCACTTCATCCCGGACCGCGGCGCGGTCGGCTTCCTGGACCCGCCCGACCACACGCGGCTGCGCCGCTCGGTGGCCTCCGCGCTCACCTCCAAGGGCGTGGAGCGGGTCCGGGAGAAGGCCCGCCGGATGCTGGACGAGCTTGTCGACGAGCTCGTCCAGGACGGCCCGCCCGCCGATCTCACGGCGACGATCCTCAGCCCGTTCCCCATCGCGGTGATCTGCGAGGTGATGGGCGTGCCGGCCGCCGACCGGCACACCATGCACATCTGGACCCAGCTGATCCTGTCCTCCAACCGCGGCAAGGAGGTCAGCGAGAGGGCCAAGCGCGAGATGAGCGCCTACTTCGCCGACCTCGTCGCGCTGCGCGACGGCAGCACGGGCGAGGACGTGGCCTCCCTGCTGGGCGCGGCCGTGGGCCGCGGCGAGGTGGCTCTGGAGGAGGCCGTCGGTCTCGCCGTCCTCCTCCAGATCGGCGGGGAGGCGGTCACCAACAACAGCGGGCAGATGTTCTACCTGCTGCTGACCCGCCCCGACCTCCTCGACCGGCTGCGCACCGAGCCGGAGATCCGCCCCCGGGCGATCGACGAGCTCCTGCGCTACATCCCGCACCGCAGCGCGGTCGGGCTGTCCCGGATCGCCAGGGAGGACGTGGACATGAAGGGCGTACGGATCCGCACGGGCGACGCGATCTACGTCTCGTACCTGGCCGCCAACCGCGACCCGGACGTCTTCCCGGACCCCGAGACGATCGACTTCACCCGCAGCCCCAACCCGCACGTCTCCTTCGGGTTCGGCCCGCACTACTGTCCCGGCGGACAGCTGGGCGGGCTGGAGGAGGAGCTGCTGGTCGACGCCCTCCTGGACCGGCTCCCCGGGCTGCGGCTCGCCGTGCCCCCGGAGCAGGTCCCGTTCAGAAAGGGCGCGTTGATCCGGGGACCCGAAGCGCTTCCGGTGACGTGGTGAGTGGCCCATGACGACGACCGAGGGACTCGCTGAGGGACTCGCTGAGGGACTCCTCGTGCCACCGGGCCAGGGACGCGTGGTCCACACGACGGCCCAGCGTGTCACCTTCAAGGTGACGGGTACGCACTCGCGGATCGCCTCCACCTTCGAGGTGGAGGTCCCGCCGGGGTTCGACGTGGGCGCTCATGTGCACACCCGGAGCGAGGAGTTGTTCTACGTGCTCGAAGGCGAGCTGGACGTCCTCGCCTTCGAGCCCCGGATCCGCACCCCCGACAACTGGCAGAGGTGGGAGTCGAGTTCGGGCACGAGGGTGGTGCGGGCGACTCCGGGTACGGTCATCGTCGTACCACCGGGGTGCCCGCACGCTTTCGCCAACCCGACGGAGACTCCGGCGAAGATGTTCTTCCAGGCATCGCCGCCGCCGGATCACGAGCGCTACTTCGAGGAACTCCTGGAGATCCTGGGCAGCGACGGCCCCCCGGACCACAAGGCGATCGAGGAACTCCGGAGCCGCTACGACATCGAGCAACTCACACCGTTGAAACACCGGTGACTGTGCCCACCTGTTTGGGGGCGCGGGGCGTTATCGATATGCGGCTCCGCCGCGTGGGCGCGAGCAACCACGACGCGCCGTGGGCCCGCGACGCACCCGCACCCCCACGGCGCTACCGAATCGGCATCCCCGACAAGGTACGAGCAATCACCAGCCGCTGGATCTCACTGGTCCCCTCGAAGATCGTGTAGATGGCCGCATCCCGGTGCATCCGCTCCACCGGATACTCCCGCGTGTACCCGTTGCCGCCCAGGATCTGGATCGCCTGGGCGGTCACCTTCTTCGCCGTCTCGCTCGCGAACAGCTTCGACATCGACCCCTCGGCCGCGTTGAACGGCTTGCCGTTGATCGCCATCCAGGACGCCCGCCACACCAGCAGCCGGGCCGCGTCGATGGCCGTCCGCATGTCCGCGAGCTGGAAGGCCACCCCCTGGTTGTCGATGATCGGCCGCCCGAACTGCTCACGGGTCATGGCGTAGTCGAGGGCGACCTCGTACGCCGCGCGTGCCGTACCGACGGCCATCGCACCGACGGCGGGCCGCGAGGCCTCGAACGTGGCCATCGCCGCGTTCTTCACCCTCCCCCAGCCTTCGGCCGGGGGGACCCCCACGCCGCCCGACTTCGCCCGCTCCCGCGCACGGGCCAGGCGCTCGTCCAGCTTCTGCTTGCCGCCGAGCAGACAGGAACCGGGCACCCGGACGTTGTCGAGGACGACCTCGGCGGTGTGCGAGGCACGGATCCCGTGCTTCTTGAACTTCTGGCCCTGGGAGAGCCCGGGCGTCCCCGGCGGGACGATGAAGGACGCGTGGCCCTTGGAGCCGAGCTCCGGGTCGACGACCGCCACGACGACGTGGACGTTGGCGATGCCGCCGTTGGTCGCCCAGGTCTTCGTGCCGTTGATCACCCACTCGTCCTTGGCCTCGTCGTAGACGGCCCGGGTGCGCATGGAGGCCACGTCGGAGCCGGCGTCGGGCTCGGAGGAGCAGAACGCGGCGACCTTGACGTCGTTGGCGTCGCCGTACATCTGGGGGATCCAGGTGCCGATCTGCTCCTCGGTGCCGTTGGCGAGGACGCCGACGGCGGCGAGGCCCGTGCCCACGATCGACAGGGCGATGCCCGCGTCGCCCCAGAACAGCTCCTCCATGGCCATCGGGATGCCGAGGCCGGTGGGGTCGAAGTACTGCTGGGCGTAGAAGTCGAGGGAGTAGATGCCGACCTTCGCGGCCTCCTGGATGACCGGCCAGGGAGTCTCCTCACGCTCGTCCCATTCGGCGGCCGCGGGACGGATCACGTCGGCGGCGAAACCGTGCAGCCAGTCCCGGACCTCCTTCTGTTCGTCGTTGAGTTCCATGGTGAACTCGGCCATGACTCCTCCAGCGGCGGCGCATAATGTGTTACTAGCGGTAACCCGAGTCTGTTACTCGTCGGTAGGAAAAGTCAACTCCCAAGGTCACCTCGGCAGCCAGTTCGAGAGCGGATGGCCGTCAGGTGTTAGTTTGCGCAGGCGTCACCGAAACAGCACGGGGTGGGGAGAGCACATGGACACCACACAGCGGACCGAACAGCAGCGGTCCGCCGACCGCCGACGGCGCGAGCTGCTGGAGGCCGCCGACCGGGTGGTGCTGCGCGACGGCCCACAGGCCTCCATGAACGCCATCGCGGCGGAGGCCGGCATCACCAAGCCGATCCTCTACCGCCACTTCGGCGACAAGGGCGGGCTGTACGCGGCGCTGGCCACGCGGCACACGGACGCGTTGCTGAACTCGCTCCGGGACGCGCTGGACGCTCCCGCGGAGCGCCGTGAACGCGTCGAGGCGACCTTGGACACGTACCTCGCGGCGATCGAGGCGCGGCCTCAGGTGTACCGGTTCCTGATGCATCCCGCGGAGGGCAGCACCGGGCCCGACCAGGGGTTCGATGTCGGCAAGCACTCGGCTCCGCTGTTGCGGCGGATGGGTGAGGAGCTGGCGCAGGTCATCGAGGAGCGGCTGGATCTCGGGCCCGGGAGTCAGCAGCTGGCGCGGGTGTGGGGGCACGGAATCGTCGGGATGATGCATGCGGCAGGGGACTGGTGGCTCGGGGAGCGGCCGTGTACTCGTGCGGAATTGGTGAAGAGTTTGGCTGATCTGCTGTGGGGGCGGCTGGCGGCTGCGGGGGACAAGGTGGGAGGGCCGGGGTTCTGAGGGTCGAGTTTCGGCTCACCGCCGGTGGGGGCTGGTCGCGCAGTTCCCCGCGCCCCTAAAAACATCTCCTCACCGGCGCCAAGAAGATTTGGCCACCTGGCGCATCAGCTTGCGCTTGCGCCAGCCTGTGACGTGGTCGGCGTAGACGCGGCCCTCCAGGTGGTCGGTCTCGTGCTGGAGGCACCTCGCGAAGAAGCCCGTGCCGTGGATCGTGATCGGCTCCCCCGTCGCCGTGAAGCCCTCGACCACCGTGTGGTCGTACCGCTCCGTGCCCGCCTCCAGGCCCGGCAGGGACAGGCAGCCCTCGGGGCCGCGCAGGGTCACACCGTCCGCCGCCACCAGGCGCGGGTTCACCACATGGCCCAGGTGACGGACGTCCTCGTCGTCGGGGCAGTCGAAGACGAACACCCGCAGCGGCTCCCCCACCTGGTTCGCCGCCAGACCCACGCCCTCCGCCGCGTACATCGTGGCGAACAAGTCCTCCACCAGCCGGGAGAGTTCGGGGCCGAACTCGGTGACCTCCGCGCAGCGGGCGTGCAGAACGGGGTCGCCGAGCAGGGTGAGAGGCCGGACCCGCCCATGGGCGCCCGGAATGGAACCGTGTCGCATGGCCGCAAGGGTACGGTTCGGATCGGCCCCTGCTCGCCGCGCAGGCACGGGCCGGAATTCGGGTGTGCGAATGGATCTCGATAGGCTGACCTCACACCACGTTGCCGGATGGCTCAGGCGCGGCGCGTACGCAAGGAGGATCGAGAACTGATGGCAGGCAACTCGGACCCGCTCACGCCGCGGGCCAAGCTGGCCGTGACCGCGGGCAAGGCGGTCGCGGCGGCGTCCCGTGCCGCGGGGCGCGGCAGCGGATCCGTGATCGGTGGCCGGGTCGCGCTCAAACTCGACCCCGACCTTCTCGCCCGGCTCGCCCAGAACCTGGACGTCACCCTGGTCTCGGCGACGAACGGCAAGACGACGACCACGCGCCTCATCGCCGAGGCGCTGAAGGCCGCCGGGCCGGTCGTGTCCAACGCGCTCGGGGCCAACATGCCGGCCGGCATCACGTCGGCGCTGGCGGGTGGCTCGGAGTCCAAGTTCGGCGTCATCGAGGTCGACGAGAAGTACCTCGCCGGGGTGGCCCGGGACACCGACCCCAAGTGCATCGCGCTGCTCAACCTCTCCCGCGACCAGCTCGACCGGGCCGCCGAGACCCGGATGCTCGCCGAGAACTGGCGGGAGGGCCTGGCCGGCACCAAGGCCGTCATCGTGGCGAACTGCGACGACCCGCTGGTGGTGTGGGCCGCGTCCTCCTCCCCCAACGTGATCTGGGTCGCCGCCGGGCAGATGTGGAAGGACGACGCCTGGTCCTGCCCGTCCTGCGGCGGCGTGATGCAGCGGCCCGGCGACGACTGGTTCTGCGGTGAGTGCGGGTTCCGGCGGCCGACGCCGAGCTGGGTGCTCTCCGGCGACCACGTCCTCGACCCGCACGGGTCCGCCTGGCCGATCCACCTGCAGCTGCCGGGGCGCGCCAACAAGGCGAACGCCGCCTCCTCGGCCGCCGTCGCCGCCGTCTTCGGGGTGCCGCCGCAGGTCGCCCTGGAGCGGATGTACCAGGTGCAGGCCGTCGCGGGACGCTACGACGTCGTGCAGTTCCAGGGGCGCGACCTGCGTCTGCTGCTGGCCAAGAACCCGGCCGGCTGGCTGGAGACGTTCTCGCTCATCGACCCGCCGCCGGCTCCGGTCATCCTCTCCGTGAACGCGCGCGGCGCCGACGGCACCGACACCTCCTGGCTGTGGGACGTGGACTACACGCGCCTGACCGGCCACCCGATCTTCGTGCTCGGCGACCGCAAGCTCGACCTCGCGGTGCGCCTGGAGGTCGCGAACCAGCACTTCCAGGTCTGCGACTCCCTCGACCAGGCCGTGCAGATGTGCCCGCCCGGCCGGATCGAGGTCATCGCGAACTACACCGCGTTCCAGGACCTGCGCCGCCGCGTCGGCAACTGAACACGAAGGACGATCACTTCATGACAGACAACCAACTGCGGCTGGTGTGGATCTACCCCGACCTGCTCAGCACCTACGGCGACCAGGGCAACGCGCTCGTCGTGGAGCGGCGGGCCCGGCAGCGCGGTCTCGACGTGGCCCGGCTCGACGTGCGCAGCGACCAGCCGATCCCGACCTCCGGCGACATCTACCTGATCGGCGGCGGTGAGGACCGTCCGCAGCGGCTCGCCGCCGAGCGGCTGCGCCGTGACGGGCACCTGTACCGGGCGGTGGAGAACGGCGCGATCGTGTTCTCCGTGTGCGCCGGCTACCAGATCCTCGGGCACGAGTTCATCAACGACCTCGGGCAGCGGGAGCCGGGCCTCGGCCTGCTCGACGTGACGACCGTGCGCGGCACCGGCGAGCGGTGTGTCGGTGACGTCCTCGCCGACATCGACCCGCGCCTCGGGCTGCCCCCGCTCACCGGGTTCGAGAACCACCAGGGCGTCACCCAGCTCGGCCCCACCGCCCGCCCCCTCGCCCGGGTCCAGCTGGGCAAGGGCAACGGCACCGGGGACGGCACGGAGGGCGCGTACAACGACACCGTCTTCGGCACGTACATGCACGGGCCGGTGCTCGCCCGCAACCCGCTCATCGCGGACCTGCTGCTGAAGCTGGCGCTCGACGTGAACGCGCTGCCGCCGATCGACGACCGCTGGTACGAGGCGCTCCGCAACGAGCGCATCGCGGCCGCTCAGCAGCCCGCGTAACCCTTCTGGAACGGCCGGTTCCGGGGCCCGCCTGACAGGGTGTCCGCTCACATGTGCGGGCACGTCCAGCAGGCGGACGCCCGGTGCGGAACGACCCCCTCGCGCGGGTAGGGTGACGGCGATGTCAGCCGGACAGCGTGGTCCGGTCTCCGGCCCACGTGGAGAAGGTTGTTTCGGGCTATGCGCATTGGTGTCCTCACGTCCGGCGGCGACTGCCCCGGCCTGAACGCCGTCATCCGGTCCGTCGTGCACCGTGCCGTCGCCGACCACGGCGACGAGGTCATCGGCTTCCGGGACGGCTGGAAGGGCCTCCTGGAGTGCGACTACCTCAAGCTCGACCTCGACGCCGTGGCCGGCATCCTGGCCCGCGGCGGCACCATTCTCGGATCGTCCCGGGTCCAGCCCTCGCATCTGCGGGACGGCGTGGAGCGGGCCAGGGGGCATGTCGCCGAGCTCGGGCTCGACGCGATCATCCCGATCGGCGGTGAGGGCACCCTGAAGGCGGCCCGGCTGATGTCCGACGCCGGGCTGCCGATCGTGGGCGTGCCGAAGACCATCGACAACGACATCGCCGTCACCGACGTGACCTTCGGCTTCGACACGGCCGTGGGGGTCGCCACCGAGGCGCTCGACCGGCTGAAGACCACCGCCGAGTCCCACCAGCGGGTGCTCGTCGTCGAGGTCATGGGCCGGCACACCGGCTGGATCGCCCTGCACTCCGGCATGGCGGCCGGCGCCCACGCCATCGTCGTACCGGAACGGCCCTTCGACATCGAGGAGTTGGCCCGCCGGGTCGGCGAGCGGTTCGAGGCGGGCAAGCGGTTCGCGATCGTCGTCGCGGCGGAGGGGGCCAAGCCGAAGGCGGGCACGATGGCCTTCGACGAGGGCGGCAAGGACATCTACGGCCATGAGCGGTTCGCCGGGATCGCCCGGCAGCTCTCCATCGAGCTGGAGCAGCGGCTCGGCAAGGAGGCGCGGCCGGTCATCCTCGGGCACGTGCAGCGGGGTGGCACGCCGACCGCGTACGACCGCGTCCTGGCGACGCGGTTCGGGTGGCATGCGGTGGAGGCGGTGCACCGGGGGGAGTTCGGCAACATGACCGCGCTGCGGGGGACCGATGTCGTGATGGTGCCGCTGGCCGAGGCGGTGGAGACGTTGAAGACGGTTCCTGCGGAGCGGTACGAAGAGGCGGAGACCGTGCTTTAGGGGCAGCGCCGTAGGGGGTGCTGATTCGTCGCCGGGTGCGGGTCGTGCGTGGTTGCTCGCGCAGTTCCCCGCGCCCCTGGAGGTAGGGACACTCGCCCCCGCTCACAAGTGCCGTCGGCGGCGGTTCTACTCTGGGGTCGGCTGTAAACGTACAACCCCCCACGAATCAGGAGCCGCCGGATGGATCACACCGGGCACGGCATGACCATGGATCTGCCGCCGTTCACGCTGGGGCGCGGACTGGAGTGGTCGGCGGATCCCTTCTTTCTCGTCGCCTGTCTCGCGGGGCTCGCGCTGTACGGGTGGGGTGTGGTGCGGCTGCGGCGGCGCGGGGACGCCTGGTCCGTGGGCCGGAGCGTGTCGTTCGTCGTCGGGGTGCTGACCGTCATGCTCGTGATGTGCACCGGGCTGAACGACTACGGGATGGTCATGTTCAGCGTGCACATGGTGCAGCACATGATCATCAGCATGCTGTCGCCCATCCTGATCCTGCTGGGCGCCCCGGTGACCCTGGCGCTGCGCGCGCTGCCCGTCGCCGGGAGGGGCCGGAAGGGGCCGCGTGAGCTGCTGCTGGCCCTGCTGCACAGCCGGTACATGCGGATCGTCACCCATCCCGCCTTCACCATCCCGCTGTTCATCGCGAGCCTGTACGCGCTCTACTTCACCCCGCTGTTCGACTTCCTGATGGGCTCGAGGGCCGGGCATGTCGCGATGATGGTGCACTTCTTCGCCGTCGGTGTCGTCTTCTTCTGGCCGATCATCGGCGTCGACCCGGGACCGCACCGGCCGGGGTATCTCATGCGCATGCTGGAGCTGTTCGCCGGCATGCCGTTCCACGCGTTCTTCGGCATCGCGTTGATGATGGCGTCGGAGCCGATGGTCGAGACGTTCAAGAATCCGCCCGCCTCGCTCGGTATCGACGCGCTCTCCGACCAGAGCGCCGCCGGCGGAATCGCCTGGGCATTCAGCGAGGTCCCGTCCGTACTCGTGCTGATCGCCCTGCTGTTCCAGTGGTACGGCTCCGAACAGCGCCAGGCGCGGCGCCAGGACCGGGCCGCCGACCGGGATGGTGACAAGGAACTCGAGGCGTACAACGCCTATTTGGCCTCACTGCACGCACGCAAGGGCTGAAAGGCTTCTCATTCAGTAGCATAAAGCGCGACAGGCCAAAACCGCCGGGGGGAGCGGTGATGACACTTCGCGCTTTTCTGCACAGGGCGTGCGTGCTCGTGGTTCTGGTTCCGCTCCTGCTGCTCGGCGGATGCGGGCGGGCTTCGCCCCGGTCCGTGGTCGAAGCGGTGGCCGCCGGTGTTTCCACGCCGAACCCGTTCGTCGACGAGCACCAGGGAGTCGGGCACGACGTCCAGGTCCGTTCGCTGCCGGTGCGCGGGCATATCCAGCAGGGTGACTCGCCCGGGCTCTACGGCGGCACCCGGGAGCCGACGATCTGTGACGTCGAGAAACTCAAGGAATTCCTCACCGATCCCGCGAATCACCGCAAGGCACAGGCATGGGCCGGCGTCCTCCACATCACCACCGGACAGATTCCGGATTATCTCGACCGCCTCACCCCTGTTCTCCTGCGTCACGACACTCTCGTGGAAAACCACGACTACAAGGACGGCACCGCCACCCCCTTCAATTCCCTGCTCCAGGCCGGAATAGCCGTGCTCGTCGACAGGCAGGGACAGCCCACCGTGAAATGCTCGTGCGGAAATCCGCTCCTGCCGTTCAGGGGCGACCCGGGGCATATCAAGGTCGAGTTCCGCCATCGCAACAAGAAGTGGCCCGGCTACGACCGCGACGAGGTGACGAGGTGACGACCGTACGGCCCACCGCACGGCCGCTGGAGCAGCTCGCGCTCGTGGATGTCACCGACCCCGCGCGGGGCGTCGAGCGGCCGGTGGGGACGGAGGGCGCGCGGGACACCGTGTTCCGCACCGGTGACCGGCACGCGGTGCCCGAGGTCGCCGGGACCTCCTTCGAGGAGGCGAGCCGGCTGCTCGCGGACGCGGGGCTGGGGGCCGCGTCCGACGGTCCGGAGCTGCCGCCCGACGACGCCCGGGTGCTGGGTTCGGATCCGGTGGCGGGGACACGGCTGGCGTTCGGGGAGTACGTGACGCTGCGCGTGGCCGAGGACAGCGGTGGAAGTACCGACGGCGGAGGGGCACCCTCCGGGTCCGGGGACGGCGAGGGTTCGGACGTTCCCTCAAGCTCGTTCTCGTCCTTCGTGTCGCCTTCGTCCGTCCCGCCGGACACCTCGTCGGAGCCCGCCACACCGTCCGGCGCCGCCGCGGCACCCTCTTCGAGTCCGGCGGTGCCCGCGGAGCCGCCGCCCGTCACCCGGACCGCCGGCAGCGGGCCCACGAGTGAGGTCCCCGTGCCGGACGACGGGGACGGCACGGGGACGGCGTGACACCTGACCCGGGAGTGACCGGATGTACCGAGGAACACCGACGTCGGGAGGGGGCCGGGTCGTCGCCGGCCGGTAGCTCCACGGCCGAGCCCTACGGCGGCAGGGTGGGGCTCGCGCACCCCCTCAAGGCGGGTGACTGTGTCGTCGCCGAGTGGGGCAGCGGGACGCGCTTCGCCGGAACCCCGACGCTTACTCTCGACCCGACCTGTGCGGACCGGGCGCCGGACGGTCAGGTGATGACGTTCGTGCCGCTGGCGTCGGCTGCCGAGGCTCGTGCGCAGGGGACCGCCGGGTGCGAGGAGCGGACGAGGGCGCTGCGCGGGAAGCTGGCGGACGTGCGGGCCGTCGCCGTCGTACCGAGCGAGGCGGGGTTCGAGGCGGCCGGGGGGCGGGTCGCGTGTCTGGTGCTGGGGGCGCACGGACCGCTGTACGGGCCGTTGGACGGGTTCCGCAAGGAGGGGGCCGCGTTCACGGACGTGGGGACCATGCAGAAGCGGGACTGTCTGCGGGTGCCGCCCGCGCGGACCGCCCTGCTCGTCGCGTGCTCGGGGCCGCACGACCAGGAGGTGCTCGGGTTCACGCGGCTGGGAGCCGGGCTGACGCTCGCGCAGGCCGCGAAGCAGCAGGACGAGGCCTGTGCGCGGGACGTGCCGCCCGGGGACTACGGATTCGATCCCTCCGTCTATCGGGCGGCCTCCTTGGTAGGCGACCTGATGTGGAAGACCGGCGCTCATTTCGTCGTGTGCACCGTCAGGAAGCAGAACGGGGGCACCATGGAGGGAGTCGGACCATGAGGAGGGTGTCGCGATGCCCGGTTCTGCGAACGGCTCGAACGGTGCCACCAAGGCGATGGGGGTGCTCACCGTCGGGGGGCTGGTGGTGGTGACGGCCTACACGGTGGCGCTCGGCAGCAACGGCTGGCTCTGGTTCGGATGGGTGGTGCTGGGCCTGCTGACCCTGGCGATGGTGGCCACTCAGAGCAACTGACCCAGCGCCCCCGCCTGCAGCGCCCGGTAAGGGGCGCGGGGCTGTATTGAATGTGCGGCTACCGCCGCGTGGGCGCGACCAGCCACAACGGCGCCGCAGCCGAACAACGGCGCTCGCGGAGCGCCTAGTGCACCCCGGGCTGGTACTTGGGCAACCGCGCGGTGATCCGCATCCCCGCCCCGGGCGCCGTCTCGATCACGAGGCCGTGGTCGTCGCCGTAGACCTGGCGGAGCCGGTCGTCGACGTTGGACAGGCCGATGCCGCCGCTGGGGCTGGTCTCGCCGGCGAGGATGCGGCGCAGCAGGACCGGGTCCATGCCGGCGCCGTCGTCCTCGATGACGACCAGGGCCTGGGCGCCCTCGTCCTGGGCGGTGATCTGGATGTGGCAGGTGCCGGTCTTGCCCTCAAGGCCGTGTTTCACGGCGTTCTCGACCAGGGGCTGGAGGCAGAGGAAGGGCAGGGTGACCGGCAGTACCTCGGGGGCGATCTGCAGGGTGACCGTGAGGCGGTCGCCGAAGCGGGCCCGGACCAGCGCCAGGTAGTGGTCGATGGCGTGGAGTTCGTCGGCGAGGGTGGTGAAGTCGCCGTGCCTGCGGAACGAGTAACGGGTGAAGTCGGCGAACTCCAGCAGCAGTTCGCGGGCGCGCTCGGGGTCGGTGCGGACGAACGAGGCGATCACGGCGAGCGAGTTGAAGATGAAGTGGGGGGAGATCTGGGCGCGCAGGGCGCGGATCTCGGCCTCGATGAGCCGGGTCCGGGAGCGGTCCAGGTCGGCCAGCTCCAGCTGGACGCTGACCCAGCGGGCGACCTCACCGGCCGCCCGGACCAGGACGGCGGACTCGCGCGGGGCGCAGGCGACCAGGGTGCCGTGGACGCGGTCGTCGACGGTGAGCGGGGTGATCACGGCCCAGCGGACCGGGCAGTCGGGGGTCTCGCAGTGCAGCCGGAAGGCCTCGCCGCGACCGGACTCCAGCGGCCCGGCGAGCCGTTCCATGAGCTCGGCGCGGTGGTGGTCGCCGACGCCGTCCCAGACCAGCAGGTTCTCGTGGTCGGTGAGGCAGAGCGCGTCGGTGCCGAGCAGGGTGCGCAGCCGGCGGGCCGAGCGGCGGGCGGTCTCCTCGGTCAGGCCCGCGCGCAGCGGGGGTGCGGCGAGGGAGGCGGTGTGCAGGGTCTCGAAGGTGGCGTGCTCGACCGGGGTGCCGAGACCGCCGAGGCTCTCGGGGCGTGCGGTGCGCCGGCCGAGCCAGAAGCCGGCGGCGAGGAGCGGGAGTACGGCCACGCAGAGGCCGGCCAGGAACCCGGTCACGCCTTCACCTCCGTGCGCAGCTCTTCGGGCAGGTGGAAGCGGGCCAGGATCGCGGCCGTTCCCGGCGGTACCCGGCCGGGGGTCGCCAGGGAGACCAGGATCATGGTGAGGAAGCCCAGCGGGACCGACCAGAGCGCGGGCCAGGCGAGCAGGGCGTGCAGGGCACCGGTGCCGGGCAGGTCGGCCATCGTCGCGGCCACCGCGCAGAACGCCGAGCCGCCCCCGGCCAGCATCCCGGCGGCCGCGCCGGGCGGGGTCAGCCGCCGCCACCAGATGCCGAGGACCAGCAGCGGGCAGAAGGAGGAGGCGGACACGGCGAAGGCCAGCCCGACGGCGTCGGCCACCGGCAGACCGCCCACCAGCACGCTCGCGGCGAGCGGCACGGCCATGGCGAGGACCGTCCCCAGTCTGAAGTGCCGTACTCCGCGCGACGGGAGGACGTCCTGGGTGAGGACGCCGGCGACCGCCATGGTGAGGCCGGAGGCGGTGGAGAGGAACGCGGCGAAGGCGCCGCCCGCCACCAGCGCGCCCAGCAGGTCGCCGCCGAGGCCGCCGACGACCCGGTCGGGCAGCAGCAGGACGGCGGCGTCCGTCTCGCCGGTGAGGGTGAGTTCGGGGGTGTAGAGGCGGCCGAGGGCGCCGTAGACGGGCGGCAGGAGGTAGAAGAGGCCGATCAGGGCGAGGACGGCGACCGTGGTGCGGCGGGCGGCGACGCCGTGCGGGCTGGTGTAGAAGCGGACGACGACGTGCGGCAGGCCCATGGTGCCGAGGAAGGTGGCGAGGATCAGTCCGTACGTGGCGTACAGCGGGCGTTCCTCGCGGCTCTCGGCGAGCGAGGTGGACATGCCGCCGTTGGTGCCCCGGTCGGTGGCGGGGACGCGGGTGCCCTCGGCGAAGGTCAGGCGGGTGCCCGCGGTGATGCGGTGGGTGCCCTCGGGGAGGGTGACCCTGGTGTCCTCGTGCGGGTGGCCGTCGACGGTGCCGGTGACGGTGACCGTGAGCGGGCGGTCGAGCCTCAGGGAGAGGGTGTCCTGGACGTCGACGACACGCTGGGTGCGGAAGGTGGCCGGCTCGTCGAAGGCGTGGACGGGGGCGCCGGCGCGCTGCCAGGCGAGGACCAGGAAGAGGGCGGGGACGAGCAGGGCGGTGAGCTTCAGCCAGTACTGGAAGGCCTGTACGAAGGTGATGCTGCGCATGCCGCCGGCGGCCACGGTGGCCACCACGACCACGGCGACGATGAGCCCGCCCAGTGCGTCGGGGGCGCCGGTGAGGACCGCCAGCGTCAGCCCGGCGCCCTGGAGTTGGGGCAGCAGGTAGAGCCAGCCGACGCCGACGACGAACGCCCCGGCCAGCCGCCGTACCGGCTGCGAGGCGAGCCTGGCCTCGGCGAAGTCGGGGAGGGTGTAGGCGCCGGAGCGGCGCAGCGGGGCGGCGACGAAGAGCAGCAGCACGAGGTAGCCGGCGGTGTAGCCGACCGGGTACCAGAGCATGTCGGGGCCCTGGACGAGGACAAGTCCCGCGATGCCCAGGAAGGAGGCGGCGGAGAGGTACTCGCCGCTGATCGCGGCCGCGTTGAGGCGGGGGCCGACGGTGCGTGAGGCGACGTAGAAGTCGGAGGTGGTCCGGGAGATGCGCAGGCCGAAGGCGCCGACGAGGACGGTCGCGACGACGACGAGGGCGACCGCCGGGACGGCATAGCCGGAGTTCATCTGGCCTCGTCGGGGCTGGAGTTCATCGGTCCTCGACGAGGCGGACGAAGTCCTCCTCGTTGCGTTCGGCGCGGCGCACGTACCAGCGGGCGAGCAGGATCAGCGGGGCGTACAGGCAGAAGCCGAGCACCAGCCACTCCAGGCGGCGCGCCTGGGGGGCGGCGGCGAAGACCAGCGGGAGCGGGCCGACGAGCAGCACCAGGACGGCGAACACGACGAGGGCGACGCGCAGTTGGCTGCGCATGAGGGAGCGGACGTAGGTGTGGCCGAGGGTGGTCTGTTCGTCGATCTCGGTGCGCGGCCGGTAGTAGCCGGAGGTACGGCGGCTGCGGCGGGGCGGGCCGGTGACGGTGACCCGGCGCTCGGCGGGGTCCGCGGCCACCGTCAGGCCCTCCTCATCAGCAGGTCCCGCAGCTCGCGGGCGTGGCGCCGGCTGACCTGGAGCTCCTCGGAGCCGACCAGGACGCTCACCGTGCCCGCGTCCAGGCGGAGTTCGCCGATGTGGCGGAGGGCGACCAGGTGACGGCGGTGGATGCGGACGAAGCCGCGGGAGCGCCAGCGGTCCTCCAGGGTGGAGAGCGGAATGCGGACCAGGTGACTGCCGCGGTCGGTGTGCAGGCGGGCGTAGTCGCCCTGGGCCTCGACGTGCGTGATGTCGTCCACCGCCACGAACCTTGTCACGCCGCCGAGTTCGACGGGTATGTGGTCGGGGTCGGGTTCGTGCACGGGTATCCGGGGTGCGGCGCCGCGCAGTTCGGCGGCCCGGCGTACCGCCTCCGCCAGGCGTTCCTTGCGTACCGGCTTCAGGACGTAGTCAACTGCCTTGAGGTCGAAGGCCCTTACCGCGAAGTCCTCGTGGGCGGTGACGAAGACGACCAGCGGCGGCCGGGCGAAGCCGGTGAGCAGCCGGGCCAGGTCCAGGCCGTCCAGGCCGGGCATCTGGACGTCGAGGAAGACGACGTCGATGGCCTCGGGGCCCTGCGGTCCGGACTCCAGGGCGCGGGTGATGCGGCGCAGCGCCTCGGTGGCGTCCCCGGCGCCCTCGACGCTTCCGATGCGCGGATCGGCGTGCAGCAGATAGAGCAGCTCCTCCAGCGAAGGGCGTTCGTCGTCGACGGCGAGGGCGCGCAGCATGAACGGAGTGTAGGCGGCGGAACGCGGCGCTGGACATGTACCGGACGTGGACGTTCGCGCCGGAAGCAGTGGTGCTCCCGAACTGTCTTCGCCCGTGGTTACAGTGCGGGCATGAACAGCGGCACCGCCTCCTTCGACGACCTCGACCGGAAGATCACCACCGCGCTGATGGCGAACGCGCGGACCAGTTTCGCCGAGATCGGCGCGGCCGTCGGGCTCTCCGCGACGGCCGTCAAACGGAGGGTCGACCGGTTGCGCGAGACGGGTGTGATCACCGGGTTCACGGCCACCGTCACCCCGTCGGCCCTCGGCTGGCGCACGGAGGCGTACGTCGAGGTGTACTGCGAGGGCGCGGCCCCGCCCCGGCGGCTCGCGGAGGTGGTCCGCAACCATCCGGAGATCACCGCGGCCATGACGGTGACCGGCGGCGCGGACGCGCTGCTGCATGTGCGGGCCCGGGATGTGGGGCACTTCGAGGAGGTGCTGGAGCGGATCCGTGTGGAGCCGTTCATCCGGAAGACGATCAGCGTGATGGTGCTGTCGCATCTGCTTCCGGAGAGCCCGGAGGCCGGTGCCACGCACCCCGTACCGGAGTAAACGCATCGATGCTGCGTTTGTACGACCGGAGACGCAGCGTTCCTGCGCAGACGCGCAACATTTGTTTCTTGTCGCCCGTATCCGACGCTTTCTACCTTGGTGTCAACCCTCAGTCGACACCGCGGGAAAGCGGAGGAACCCCTCTGTGTCCGAAAACCGTGTGCAGCGCCCCCGGCGCTTTCTTGTCTGCGAACCCAGATATTTCGGCGTGCAGTACGCGATCAATCCCTGGATGAACCCCGACACCAGGGTCGACGTCGACCTGGCCCAGGAGCAGTGGACCGCGCTGATCAGCGCCTACCGCACGCACGGGCACAGCGTCGACCGGCTGGAGCCGGTGCCCGGCCTGCCCGACATGGTGTTCGCCGCGAACTCGGCGGTCGTCGTCGGCGGCCGCGTCTTCGGCTCGCTCTTCCATGCGCCCGAGCGGCGCCCCGAGTCCACCCACTACGACCTCTGGTTCAAGACCGCGGGCTACGAGGTGCACCGACCGGGCTCGGTGGTCGAGGGCGAGGGCGACCTGGTCTGGACGGGCCGGTACCTGCTCGCCGGCACCGGCTTCCGCACCAGCCGCGAGGCGCACCGTGAGGCGCAGGAGTTCTTCGGCCACCCGGTGATCAGCCTGACCCTGGTGGACCCGTACTTCTACCACCTGGACACGGCGCTGTTCGTCCTCGACGAGGAGAACATCGTCTACTACCCCGAGGCCTTCTCCCCCGGCAGCCGGGACGTGCTGGGCCGGCTGTTCCCTGACGCGGTGCTCGCCACCCGGGACGACGCCATGGCATGGGGCCTGAACTCCGTCTCCGACGGCCGCCACGTCTTCATCGCGCCGCAGGCCGAGACGCTCGCCGCCCGGCTCGCCGACCAGGGCTACGAGCCCGTCCCCGTCGACCTGTCGGAGTTCCACAAGGCAGGCGGCGGCATCAAGTGCTGCACCCAGGAAATCCGCTGAGGACCAGGAGATCCCTCTGATGACCGCACCCGCACGCGCACGCACCTCCGCCGAGCTGATCGAGGCGGAGGGACCGGTCCTCGCGCACAACTACCACCCGCTGCCCGTCGTCGTCGCCCGCGCCGAGGGCGTCTGGGTGGAGGACGTCGAGGGCCGCCGTTACCTCGACATGCTGGCCGGCTACTCGGCCCTCAACTTCGGCCACCGCCACCCGGCGCTGATCGAGGCCGCACACCGCCAGCTGGACCGCCTCACCCTCACCTCGCGCGCCTTCCACAACGACAGGCTCGCCGAATTCGCCGAGCGGCTGGCGGCGCTGACGGGCCTGGACATGGTGCTGCCGATGAACACCGGCGCCGAGGCGGTCGAGTCCGGCATCAAGGTGGCCCGCAAATGGGCCTACGACGTGAAGGGCGTCCCGGCCGACCAGGCCACGATCGTGGTCGCCGCGGACAACTTCCACGGCCGTACGACCACGATCGTCAGCTTCTCCACCGACGAGACCGCCCGGGCGGGCTTCGGCCCGTTCACGCCGGGCTTCCGGATCGTGCCGTACAACGACCTGGCCGCGCTGGAGGCGGCGGTCGACGAGACCACGGCGGCCGTGCTGATCGAGCCGATCCAGGGCGAGGCCGGGGTGCTCATCCCCGACGACGGCTATCTGACCGGGGTCCGCGAGCTGACCCGCCGCAAGGGGTGCCTCTTCGTCGCCGACGAGATCCAGTCCGGCCTCGGCCGCACCGGCCGCACCCTCGCCGTCGACCACGAGGACGTGGTGCCGGACGTGCTGCTGCTCGGCAAGGCGCTGGGCGGCGGGATCGTGCCGGTGTCGGCGGTGGTGGCCCGGCGGGAGGTGCTGGGGGTGCTGCACCCCGGCGAGCACGGCTCGACGTTCGGCGGCAACCCGCTCGCGGCGGCGGTCGGCACGGCGGTGGTCGAGCTGCTGGAGAGCGGCGACTTCCAGCGCCGGGCCGCCGAGCTGGGCGTGGTTCTGCGGGACGGCCTGACGGAGCTGGTCGGCAGGGGCGTGGTCGGCTTCCGCTCGCGCGGACTGTGGGCGGGCGTCGACGTGGACCCGGCGATCGGCACCGGGCGGGAGATCGGCGAACGCCTGATGCGCGAGGGCGTCCTGGTCAAGGACACCCACGGCTCCACGATCCGGCTGGCCCCGCCGCTGACCGTCACGGCGGAGGAACTGCGGTCGGCGCTGGGGTCGTTGGAGAAGGTGCTCGCGGCGTAGGCCGGGGAGGAGCCGGGGGGGCGGGGCGGCCGTGCCCGGGAGCGCGGCCGCCCCGCCCCGATCGGTGATCAGCTCTTGCCGAGGAGCTTGTTCATCTCCTTGATCTCGGCGTTCTGGGCGGTGACGATGCCGTCGGCCATGCTCGTGGCCGGGGCGTAGTCACCCTTGGCCTTCTCGGTGCCGGCCATCTCGACCGCGCCCTGGTGGTGCTGGACCATCATGGTCAGGAACATCGTGTCGAAGTCCGTCCCCTTGGCCTGCTTCAGCATGGTCATGTCCTTGTCGGACATCATCCCGGCCATGCCGGCGTGGCCGCTGTGGTCCATGCCCGCCATGGGCACGTCCTCGCCCCAGGCCTTCAGCCAGCCGGTCATGGTCCTGATCTCCGGGTCCTGGGCCTTCTCGATCCGGGCGGCGAGGTCCTTCACCTGGGCGGAGGAGGCGCGGTCGGCGGCGAGCCCGGCCATCTCCACGGCCTGCTGGTGGTGCGGGATCATGCTCTGCGCGAAGGACACGTCCTGCGCGTTGTGCGCACCGGCGGTGGCGGTGGCACCGGCCGCCGCCGAGTGCGAGGCGTGTGCGGTGCCGGCGGTGTCGGTGCTGTCGTCGCCGCTGCCGCACGCGGTGAGGGCGAGGGCGGCGGTCGCGGTGAGCGCGACGAGGACGGCACGGGTACGCGTGGTGGTCATGCTGGATCTCCTGCGAATGGATGTGAGTGGGCACGCGGGAGCACGACCGCTGCGCTGTCCGCGCGCGGCCGGCTCGGGTGCCTCTAGATCCGCAGGAGCTGGAGTTCGGCCAGGTCGGGGGGTGCCCGTGCGCCGTCCGGTGCCGTGACCGGGCCGGCGGGCACCGGGCAGGCGGTCGCGAGCACGGGGACCGGGTCCGGGACCAGCGCGGGCAGCGCCGGTCCGCCGCTCACCGCGCCGGAGGCGCAGGTCGCGTCGGCGTGGTGCGCGTGATGGTCGCCGCAGTGGCCGTCGTCGCCGGAACAGCCGTCGTACGCGGTGGCCATGACCGCCGCAGGGGAGACGGCCCGCTCGTGCCCGCCGTGCATTCCCATGACGCCGCCGGGTGCCAGCGCGTGCATGCCGAGCAGCCCGGTCAGCAGCCCCAGCACGAGCAGGGCGCGCCAACGCCGGTACGGCGGTCGCGGGGTGGGCTGCTCGGTGGGGCGCATCGGGACCATCCTATGCATGCCCTGAGAGCCGGCCGGCACGGGCACACCCCGGACGGCCGTTTCCGCGCACCGGTGCCGCAGGCGCTGTCCGCGGCGGACCGGCCGGTCGCGGGCGACGGGAGGGCGCACTCGGCCGCCGCCATGAGCCCGGACACGACGGCACCATCGGTGCCGGTCCGGGAAAGGGCCCTTGGCGGAGCGACGCGGACGTGACCACTGACGCCGCCTGCGACACGAGCCGCTCCGAGGGGGCCCGAGGGGGGTTACTCCTTGACGCCCTGCGCCCGCCGGGAGACGTGTGCCCAGTCGTCCCAGGTCTTCAGGCGGTCGGCGTAGACGTTCTTGGCGATCTCCAGGCCGTCCGTGCCGAAGAAGACGCGCAGCGGCGGGTTCTCCGCGTCGACGATCTGCAGCAGGGCGGCGCCCGCGTCGCTCGGGTCGGCGTAGCTGGCGTCACCCATCTGAGCCGCGATGGCCTCACGGACCGCGTCGTACACGGGGATCCGCTCGGCGTGCTTGGCGGACGAACCGGCCCAGTCGGTGGTGAAGCCGCCCGGCTCCACGATCGTGATCTTGATGCCGGTGCCGGCGATGGCGAGCTCGTGCGAGAGGGACTCGCTCAGCGCCTCAAGCGCCCACTTGGACGCGTTGTACACGCCGATGGTCGGGAACGCGGCGATGCCGCCGACCGAGGAGATCTGGACGATGTGGCCGCTGCCCTGAGCACGCAGGATCGGCAGGACGGCCTGCGTCACCCACAGCGCGCCGAAGAAGTTCGTCTCCATCTGAGCACGCGCCTGGTCCTCGGCGGTCTCCTCGATCGTGCCGAACAGGCCGTAGCCGGCGTTGTTGACGACGACGTCGAGACGGCCGAACTTCTCGTGCGCGGCCGCGACGGCGCCGTCGACGGCGGCCTTGTCGGTGACATCGAGCAGCAGCGGCAGCAGCGCGTCACCGTACTTGACGGCCAGGTCGTCCAGGGTGGCGATGTTCCGGACAGTCGCGGCGACCTTGTCGCCACGCTCCAGGGCGGACTCGGCGAACGCGCGGCCGATGCCGCGGGACGTGCCGGTGATGAACCAGACCTTGCTCATGTTTTTCTCCCTCCGGGTCTGCCGCCACCGTAACCCGAAACTTAGACTCGTCCAAAATAAGACTCGTCCAGGAATCGTGGTGACGGGACGTAGAATGGCGTGAGGGGAGGAACGAAGAACCATGAACCTGCGGGAACGCAAGAAGCTCGCGACCTGGCGCGCCGTCCGGAACGCCGCCATGGAGCTGCTCGCGGAACAGGGCTACGACGCGACGACGGTCGAGCAGATCGCCGCCGCCGCGAACGTGTCGCGCGCCACCTTCTTCAACTATTTCGCCAGCAAGGAGGCCGCGGTCCTCGACCCGGACCCCGAGGAGCGACAGGAGTGGCGGGACGCGATGCACGAGCGTCCTGCGGACGAGCCGTTGTGGGATGCGCTGACCGCGATCCTGACGGGGTGGTGTACAAGCCTGCGCGAGCGCATGCCGCTGCAACGTCGCCTCAAAGCGGAGTCGCCGGCCTTCGCCCAGACCGCCCAGAGCTTCGGCGAGCAGTTCTTCGCCGACCTCAGGGAGTGGGTGTTCTCCCGCACCACCCGGTCCGACCGGCTGACCGTGACCTTGCAGCTGAACATCGCACTGGCCGCAATCAACACGGCGTACCAGACCTGGCCGGAGGACGAGGCCTTCGACGGCTTCCTGCAGAGACTCGAACGCTGCCTGCACCAGGCGCGCCCGTCGGTCCAGTGCTAGGG
>NZ_BCFL01000028.1:88062-335156 GCF_002217755.1 Streptomyces hyaluromycini
CCTGAGGACGATCTTGCCGTGGGTGTGGCGGCGTTCGAGCTCGGTGTAGGCCTCTCGGACCTGCGCCAGCGGGTAGACGTTCGCGATGGGCACCTCAAGATGTCCGTCGGCGATCAGGCCGGCCAGTTCGGCGAGCACCTCGGCGCCGGGCCCGGCTGCGCTCCCCCCGTCGGTCTTCACCCCGTACTTCGCCGCGGCCGCGAAATCGGCGATGGTATCGATCCGCTCGGCCGCGACACCGAGGGCGAGGGCCAACTCGACGTACCCCTGGCCGAAGGTGTCGACGAAGGCGTCGACGCCGCTCGGCGCGGCGGCCCTGATCCGGTCCGCGACTCCGTCACCGTAGGCGACCGGGATCACGCCGTGGCTCTTCAGCCACTCGTGGTTGCCCTGACCGGCCAGGCCGATGACCGTGGCCCCGGTCCGGCGCGCGATCTGAACGGCCAGCGAGCCGACGCCCCCGGCGGCTCCGGAGATGACGACGGTCTCGCCCTCCTCGGGCCGAACGGCGTGCACCGCCCCCCACGCGGTCACGCCGACGACGTACAGGCTGCCGGCCACCTCCCATGAGACCTTCTCCGGCTTGCGCGTGAGGTCGCCGGCCTCGACCAGGACCAGCTCGGCCTGGGAGGCCCGCTTGTTGCTGAACCCGATCACCTCGTCGCCGGGCGAGAATCCGCCGACCCCGGTGCCGACCTCCTCGATGACCCCGGCGAGGTCGCTGCCCTGCCCGGACGGGAACGTCGACGGGAATATCCGCGCCACCGCTCCGGTGCGGATGGCCGCCTCGCTGGGGTTGATGCCGGCCGCCTTGACCCGCACGAGGACCTGTCCGTCCGCGGGCACCGGGCGTTCCACGTCGTCGACCCGCAACACGTCGATTCCGCCGAACTCGTCGTACCTGACCGCCTTTGGCATGATCTCCGCATCTCCATTCGACTGGCACCCGCCCGGCAGCACCCCAGGCGGTCTCGTCCTGCCACGCCCGGGTCTCCGCCGCTCCCATTCGTTGCCATGTAAACAAACCAGTTTCACCCTAGGAGGCAAAGGGTTACATGTCAACAAACCCGGATGGCCCTGCGGGCGGCGCGCGACTTCGGGCCGACCGAGGCGGCCTGCGTGATCCTGTCGAGGTTGTCCGGAAGCCCGGAGTACCGGCCGCGGGCCCGCGACATGGCAGTCGGCGGCGCCGGGGCTCGGATATCGGCAGCCGCATGCCCATGCACGTCGGGGCACGCGATCAGGACCCCGTTCCGGCCACCGGGGCCGTCCCGGCCGTTGCCGTCGCCGCCGCGTGTTCCGGCCCGGTCCGGCCTCAGTTCAATGCATCAGTGGCTTCGCCGCGTCCCAGGCAGGCCGATTCGAGCGAATCCCCCTCCGCGCAGCGCTCAGCACCAGCCGCTGCCGCTACCGCTACCGCTACCGCTACCGCTACCGCGCCGACACCGTCAGCCCGCGCCGGGGCGTTCAGCGTTCCCGGGCAGGGCCGAGCTGTAGTGACTGTCGATCGTCTCGGCGCCGGAGCAGTGCTGCGCGCTGTAGTGGGCGTCGATCGCCTCGGCGATGCCGGTGAGGGCGTCGAGTTGTTCCCGGGAGAGCACATCGGCGAAGCAGTGGCGGATTCCCTCCACCCAAGCCGGCCAGGCGGCCTGGAACGCGACCCGGCCCGCATCGGTCAGCACGACGTCGTAGCCACGGGCGTCACCCTCACTCGGTGCGCGCGTGACCGTGCCGCGAGCCTCCATCCGAGAGACCTGGCGCGAGAGACGGCTGCGTTCCCAGTGCAGCGCGACCGCCATGTCGCGGGCGCGCAGCCTGTACTCCGGAGTTCTGGACAACCTCAACAGGATCACGAAGTCCGCCTCGGTCAGCCCGAAGTCGCGCGCCAACCGCCGGGCGAGCACCTCGTTGACCTCGATGCGCATGCGTTGGAACGCGATCCAGGCCCGGGTCTCCCGCTCGTCCAGCCGCTCCTGATCCATACGGCCGAGCCTACCCGGGGCGCCGACACGTACCGCCGGCCGATGCCGCTCCCACCTGCCCTCTCCCACTTTCGTTGACATGTAACTCACCGCCGAAATAGCCTGGACTTGTTTACATGGAAACAAAAATCGCGCAAGCGCATGCCCCGGTATCGCGAACAACAGGAGTTCGACATGAGCGACGCGCTCGACCGGAACGCGAGGACCATCGCGGAGTTCCGAGCGAACGAGGGCAAGGTCGGCGGGGTTTTCGAGGGCGCTCCGATCGTCCTGTTGCACCACCACGGCCGCAGGAGCGGGCGAGAGTACGTCAGCCCGGTGATGTACCTTCCGCACGAGACCGAGCCGGGCATCATCTACGTCTTCGCGACCAGGGGCGGAGCACCCGCCAACCCGGACTGGTACTACAACTTGGCTGCCGCCGGTGGCGGCACTGTCGAACGCGGAACCGAGACATACCGGGTGACGGTCCGCGAATTGCCCGGCGCTGAACGCGACCGCGTCTACGCCGAGCAAGCGCGGCGCTACCCGGGCTTCGCCGAGTACGCACGCCGAACCGCGGGAGTCCGCACCATCCCTGTTCTCGAACTTGACCGGGCGTGACCCAGAACCTGAGGACAAGACCGCTCCGCCGACGCGCGTGCACCGAGCGAACACCCGGCTCCCACAGCAGCCTCTCGGGCGTGGTCCGCACGGCCTGTGCCGTGGGGAACGTGCTCATGACCAGCTCTCCTTCGGCTTGCTCACGCGGTGACCTCGGCGACGTAGGGGCGGTTCTCCTACGTGGGCCGCGGACGATGCGCGGCAGGCCCGGGTGTCCGCTCGTAGTGACTCGCCCTCGTATCGCTGGGACACTGACCGAAGATCCAGAAATACTCGACCGCGCATGTCCCCCGGTACATTGAAGCCCCCGAGCACAGCCGCCGCCGAAGTCCCACGCATCAGCCGGCCAATGGCGTAAGGATACGAGAGCCACGTGGCACGCAAGAAGGAGTCGCTCCCGCAGAACGGCGGTCCAGGCCGGCTGAACGTGGCGGCAGATGACCACGGGCGCGCATGGGCCAACTGCCGTGCAACAAATACTGACCTGGGATAACACCAGCTCGCAGGGGAGCTGGTGAAGTGAGGGGCGAGCCGTGTTCTACTACCTGCTCAAGTACGTACTGCTGGGGCCGCTGCTGAGAGTGGTGTTCCGGCCGCGGATCGAGGGCCTGGAACATGTGCCGCCGTCGGGACCGGCCATCGTCGCCGGCAACCATCTCTCCTTCGCCGACCACTTCCTGATGCCGGCCGTCCTCAAACGGCGCATCACCTTCCTGGCCAAGGCCGAGTACTTCACGGGGCCCGGGGTGAAGGGCCGGCTGACCGCCTTCTTCTTCCGCAGCGCCGGGCAGATCCCCGTGGACCGCTCCGGCAAGGAGGCGGGCCAGGCCGCGATCCGGGAAGGGCTCGGGGTCCTGAGCAAGGGCGAGTTGCTCGGCATCTATCCGGAGGGCACACGCTCACACGACGGCCGCCTGTACAAGGGCAAGGTCGGGGTCGCCGTGATGGCGCTGCGGGCCGGTGTCCCGGTGATCCCCTGCGCGATGATCGGCACGTTCGAGGCACAGCCGCCCGGCAAGGTCATCCCGAACATCCACCCCGTCGTGATCCGCTTCGGCAAGCCCCTCGAGTTCTCCCGCTACGCCGGGATGGAGCACGAGAAGGCCGTCCTGCGTGCCATCACCGACGAGATCATGTACGCCATCCTGACCCTGTCCGAGCAGGAGTACGTCGACGAGTACGCGGCCGTCGTCAAGGCCGGGCAGGCGGCGGCGAAGGGCGAGAAGGAGCGCAAGTTCCCGCGTGCGCCGCTCAGTTGAGGCCGTACGGGCGTTGAGGTCCCCCAGGTGGGGCGAGGGGCGGCCGGAGTTTTCCGGCCGCCCCTCGCCGTCGTACGGGAGCGTTACGGCTGCGGGGTGGCGTGCGGGCCGCAGGTGACGTCCGCGCTGTCCAGCTGGCCGGTGAGCAGGTAGGTGTCGACGCGGCTGTTGATGCACGGGTTGACCAGGCCGGTCACGCCGTGCGAACCGGCGCCCTGCTCGGTGATGAGACGGGAGCCCTTGAAGCGCTGGTGCAGTTCGACGGCGCCGGGGTACGGGGTGGCGGCGTCACGCGTGGACTGCACGATCAGCACCGGCGGCAGACCCTTGTGGGTCTTGACGTTCACCGGGGTCTGCTGCTTGACCGGCCAGGTGGCGCACGGCAGGTTCAGCCATGCGTTGGCCCAGGTCATGAACGGGTACTGCGTGTTGAGCTCGGTGTTGTCGCGGTCCCACTTCTTCCAGCTGGTGGGCCACTTGGCGTCGGTGCACTCGACGGCGGTGTAGACGGCGTTGCCGTTCTCCGAGGTGATGTTGCCGGCGGTGTCGGTCAGGTCCGGGGCGGCCGCGTCGACCAGGGCCTGGGTGTCACCGGCGAAGTACTTGCTGAACACCGTGGCGACCGGGACCCACGAGGAGTCGTAGTACGGCGCGCTCTGGAAGAAGCCGATCAGCTCGGCCGGTCCGACGACCCCGCCGATCGGGTTCGCCTTGGCGGTGGCACGCAGCCGGAGCCACTTCGCCTGGACGGCGTCCCGCGTGGTCCCCAGGTGGAAGGCGGAGTCGTGCGCGGCGACCCAGTCCTCCCAGTCCTTCCAGCGGCCCTCGAAGGCGACGTCCTGGTCCAGGTTGGCCTGGTACCAGATGTTCTTCCGCGACGGGTTGACGACGCTGTCGACGATCATCCGGCGGACGTGCCCCGGGAACAGCGTCCCGTACACCGCGCCGAGGTAGGTGCCGTAGGAGACACCGAGGTAGTTGAGCTTCTTCTCGCCGAGCGCGGCCCGGATGACGTCCAGGTCGCGGGCGGTGTTCGCGGTGGTCATCTGCTGGAGCATCGCGCGGCCGGTGCGCTCGGCGCAGCCGTCCGCGTACTGCTCGGCGAGCTTGCGCTGCGCGGTCTTGTCGGCCTCGGTGTCCGGCACCGGGTCGGCCTTGGGGGCCTTCACGAACTCCTGCGGGTCCTCGCAGGAGATGGGCGCCGAGTGGCCGACACCGCGCGGGTCGAAGCCCACGAAGTCGTACGCCTTGGAGGCGTTGACCCACAGGGGGTTCTTGTTGGTGACCCGCAGCGGGAAGCGCATCCCCGAGCCGCCGGGGCCGCCGGGGTTGTAGACGAGCGCGCCCTGGCGCTCGGCCGACGTCCCCGTGCTGCCTATTCGGTCGACGGCGAGCCTGATCTGCTTGCCGTAGGGGTTCGTGTAGTCGAGCGGCACGCTGACCCAACCGCACTGGACGGGCTTGGTCAGAGCCCAGTCGGCCGGGCAGTCGGCCCAGTCGATCCCGGCCTTCGCGGCCCGTTCGGCCGCGATCGCCGCGCCCTGCTGTGCGCGGTCCTGGCCGCCGTGCCGGGCCTCGGCGCCGGCGGCGGGTGCCGCGAGCGCTCCGGTGATCAGGCTGGCCGTGACGAGCGCTCCGGCCGAGCCGAGCGCCAGCACCCGGCTCCTCGATCTGAAGTTGTCCCTCAAGTGGGCCCCTCCCCGTACATGGTTACGAATGGTCAGGGGGGATCCTTCCGGCTGTGAGGTCCCTGAGGACAGGGCCTGACAGGCGTCTTTACCAATCCGATAACCGGACTCCCGCGTCCCGCTGAGCGGATCACCCGCCCAACTGGGCCAACGCCTCGTCCAGTACCCGGCGCAGGCGCAGCGCATCGCCCGCCACCGCACTCACCAACACGGCGGGCCCGGCGAGCGGAGTGAGCGCGGCGCACTCCCCCAGCATCCGCGCCGCCATCGGCTCCACCGCGAACTCCGGCCGCACGACGACGAGTTGCCCCACCGCGCGATGTCCCGCCAGCACCGCGGGCCCGTCCCAGCCGCCGAGTGCCCCGGGCCCGCAGGCCAGTTCCTGATCCAGTACGGCTCTTCCCGCCACGCGCACGGTGAGCCGGCTGCCGAGCCGGCCGGGCTCCTCCCCGACCCGCCCGAGCACCTGCTCCTCCCGCAGCACGAGCCGCCCCCGGGCCCCGACGTCGACACGCGTGGAGACGCGCAGATCACTCCCCCTGGCCGAGATCAACTGCTCGGGCAGCCACCGCAGTTCACCGCCGTCGGCGACATCGAGCCGGACGTCGTACCGGGCCTCCTCCTTCCCCTGCCCCGGCAGGGCGATGGTCGCGGCGGCCGACCCGACACCGAGCCGGGCCCCGTCCTCGACCCGGGCCTCGATCCCGAACCGGTCCCCGCCGAGCGGCCCGCTCATCGCCCCGACGACCATCACCCGCGCCTCGGCCCCGCTCCCCCGGGTGCGCCGCAGCGCGAGCGGCCCCTCGCCCTCCAGCACCGGGAGCGAGGTGCCGCCCCGCCCGTCGTCCCGGGCGACGATCCGAGCGGTCGCGTGTACCCCGGTGAGCGTCATGCGGTCCATGCGGCGAGCCGCTCCCGCACCCACGCGGCCACGTCCGTGACGCCGGTCTCGCTACGCAACGACTGGAAGACGACCGGCAGTTCGGCCCGCTGCGCCTTGGCGTCGGCGGCCATCCGCGCCAGATCCGACCCGACGTAGGGGGCGAGGTCGGTCTTGTTGACGACGAGCAGGTCGGCGGTGGTGACCCCCGGGCCGCCCTTCCGCGGGATGTCGTCGCCTCCCGCCACGTCGATCACGAAGATCTGCGCGTCCACGAGCCCCTTGGAGAAGGTGGCGGTGAGATTGTCCCCGCCGGACTCGACGAGGATGAGGTCCAGTGGCCCGACCTCGTCCTCCAGGTCCTCCACGGCTTCCAGATTGGCCGAGATGTCGTCCCGGATCGCGGTGTGCGGACAGGCCCCCGTCTCCACGGCGGTGATCCGCTCCGGCGGCAACACGGCCTCCCTGAGCAGGAATTCGGCGTCCTCGCGGGTGTAGATGTCATTGGTGACGACGGCGAGGGACAGCTTGTCGCGCAGGGCCCGGCACAGGGCGGCGACGGTGGCGGTCTTACCGGACCCGACAGGACCGCCGAGCCCGATACGGAGGGCGCGGCGGGACCCGTCGGCCCGGTGGGCGTCGGCACTGAGGGCGACGGGACCGTGATGGTGGTCGCGGTCGAGATGCATGTACGGCTCCTTAGTAATACTTGGCCTTCCGATCGGCCTGTCCTGCAACTCCCAGCCCGTCCGGCGTTTGAGGACGAGGCCGTTCAGGCCGAAGCGGGGGTCCGGGGGCGGCAGCCCCCGGGACGGGACGGGCAGGGGCGGCGGGGGCGCTGCATCCGGCAGCGGCTCCGCCCCGGGCCCCCTACGACGCGAACAACCGCACCGCCCACCCCGCATGCCACTCCGCCCCGATCTCCATCAACGGCGCCGAAGCCGCAGGCAACGCATCGACCCCCGCCCCCGCGACCACCTCCCGCGCCGCCTCCACCGCCCGGTCGGCCACCCGGTCCACCTCCGTCGTCAACCGGGCGAGCACCCCCGTCGCCTCGAACGGATCCAGACTCAGCAACCGCACCACCGCCGTGGCCGGCCCGCTCACGCACTCGTACGCCGCGCAGTAGGCCGCGTCCTGCGCCGAGAGCCCCGCCGCCCTGGCCACCACCCCCAACACCACCGGCTGATGGGCCCCCTTGGGGAACTCCCGTGCCAGGGCGTCGAGTTCGGCCGTCGGCCAGGCCACCCGCGCGGCCCGCAGCAGCTGCCGTCCGAGCCTGCGCGCCGCACCCCGCAGCGCGGCCGACGGCGTCCGCGCATCGGCCGCCGAGTCCAGCTCCCGTACCTCCGCGCCGAGTACCGCAGCCGCGGCGAACGCCGCGGCCACCAGCCCGGCCGTGTGCAGCCGCCCCCGGCAGTACTCCTCCAGGCTCGCGGTCCCCGTGATCCGCCCGGCCTTGACGGCCGCCTCCGCCCCGCCGGAGTGCGCATGCCCTCCGGCGGGGAAGCGGCCGTCGGCCAGCACCAACAACGCTGCCCGGGACATCACAGACCTCGGCTCTCAGAACAGGAAGTAGCGCTGGGCCATGGGCAGTTCCGCGGCAGGTGTCGCCTCGACCAGTTCCCCGTCGATGTACACGGCGAAGCTGTCGGGATCGACCCGGACGCCGGGACGCGCGTCGTTCTCCCGCATGTCCGCCTTGGTCACCCCACGGGTCGACTCGATGGCGACGAACCGCTTCCCGAGCTGCAGCCGCTCCGGCAGCCCGTCCTCGATCGCCAACGGGGCGACGAAGTTGAAGGAGTTGGCGGCCGGTGCCCGCCCGATCGCCCCGTACATCGGGCGCGGCAGGATCGGCTGGGGCGTCGGGATCGACGCGTTGGCGTCGCCCATCTGGGCGTAGGCGATCTGCCCGCCCTTGAGGACGAGGTGCGGCTTGACCCCGAAGAACGCGGGCTCCCAGAGCACGAGGTCGGCGAGCTTCCCGGTCTCCACCGAGCCGATCTCCCTGGCCAGCCCCTGCGCGAGGGCCGGGTTGATCGTGTACTTGGCGACGTACCGCCGTACCCGGTGGTTGTCGGCCCGCCCGTCGCCCGGCAGCGCGCCCCGGCGCCGCTTCATCACGTGCGCGGTCTGCCAGGTCCGCAGGATCACCTCGCCCACGCGGCCCATGGCCTGTGCGTCGGAGGAGATGATGGAGATCGCGCCGAGGTCGTGGAGTATGTCCTCCGCGCCGATGGTCGACGGCCGGATCCGCGACTCGGCGAAGGCCAGGTCCTCGGGCACCGCCGGGTTGAGGTGGTGGCACACCATCAGCATGTCGAGGTGTTCCTCGGCGGTGTTCACCGTGTACGGCCGGGTCGGGTTCGTCGAACTCGGCAGCACATGCGGTTCGGAGACGACGGTCATGATGTCGGGGGCGTGCCCGCCGCCCGCGCCCTCGGTGTGGTACGCGTGGATCCCCCGCCCGCCGATCGCGGCGAGGGTGTCCGCGACGAATCCCGCTTCGTTCAGCGTGTCCGTGTGGATGGCGACCTGGATGCCCGTCCGGTCGGCGACGGTCAGGGAGGCGTCGATGACGGCCGGGGTGGAGCCCCAGTCCTCGTGCAGCTTCAGGCCCAGTGCCCCGCCCCGGATCTGGGAGAGCATGGCCTCGTGCGAGACGGTGTTGCCCTTGCCGAGGAAGCCGATGTTGAGGGGGTACTGCTCCATCGCCTCCAGCATCCGGGCGAGGTGCCAGGGGCCGGGGGTGACGGTGGTCGCCTTGGACCCCTCGGCGGGGCCGGTGCCGCCGCCCACCAGCGTGGTGATGCCCGCCGTCAGCGCCTCGTCGGCGATCTGCGGGCAGATGAAGTGGACGTGCGCGTCGACGCCGCCCGCGGTGAGGATGCGCCCGTTGCCGGCGATGACCTCGGTCTCGGGGCCGATCACCAGATCGGGGTGGACGCCGTCCATGGTGTCGGGGTTGCCGGCCTTGCCGATGCCGGTGATCCGGCCGTCGCGGATGCCGATGTCGGCCTTGACGACGCCCCAGTGGTCGATGATCACGGCACCCGTGATGACCGTGTCGGGGGTGCCGTCTGCGCGCGTAGCGCGCGACTGGCCCATGGACTCGCGGATGACCTTGCCGCCGCCGAAGACCGCCTCGTCCCCGGCGAGTCCGGGCCCGCCGGAGCGGTCCTCCTCGATCTCGACGATCAGGTCGGTGTCGGCGAGCCGGATCCGGTCACCGGTGGTCGGCCCGAACAGGTCGGCGTAGGCGGCGCGGGAGATCTCAGGCATCGAGGGCACCTCCGGTCTCGCCGCGCAGCCCGGGGACCACACGGGCGCCGGTGAGCGGGACGAGTTCGACGTCGACGGGGATGCCGGGCTCGAAGCGGACGGCGGTGCCGGCGGCGACGTTCAGCCGCTTGCCGCGCGCCGCGTCCCGGTCGAACTCCAGTCCGGGGTTGGCCTCGGCGAAGTGGTAGTGGGAGCCGACCTGGACGGGCCGGTCGGCGGCGTTGAGGACGGTCATCCGGGTGACCTCGCGGCCCGCATTGAATACGACGGGCTCATCGGCGAAGAGAATCTCTCCGGGAATCATCGGCGGCCCCCTCAGACGATCGGGTCGTGGACGGTGACGAGCTTGGTGCCGTCCGGGAAGGTCGCCTCGACCTGGACGTCGTGGATCATCTCGGGGATGCCCTCCATGACGTCGTCCCTGGTGAGCAGCTTGCGCCCGGAGGCCATGAGTTCGGCGACGGTACGGCCGTCACGGGCCCCTTCGAGGATGTGCGACGTGATGAGGGCGACCGCCTCGGGGTGGTTCAGGCGGAGCCCGCGGGCCCGGCGCTTCTCGGCGACGTCGGCGGCCACATGGATCAGCAGCCTCTCTTGCTCGTGCGGGGTCAGTTGCACGTCCCACCTCACAGTCCTCGCTCCGGACCGTGCGGGGTCCGGTTGCCGCAGCCACCCGTCCGGACACAAAACCGCTGGTGGCGTGGATGGGCAGGCTAGTTCGCCGGAGTTTCAACGACGTTAACCGGGCCGTGGTCGCGCCGAGCGGCCGCTGGAACGGCGTTCAGCGCACCGCGCGGACCACCAGATCCGCCAGCTGCCGGCCCGCCGCCTCGTCGAGGGGTGCGTGGTCGAGGAGCAGGCGGTACCAGAGCACGCCGTAGACGACGTCGGTGAGCAGTTCGGGGTCCAGGCCGGCGGCGATCTCGCCGCGCGCCTTGGCCCGTTCGAGGAGTTCGCCGAGGGCGGCGCGGCGGCTGAACAGGAACCGTTCCCGGAACGCCACCGCGAAGACCGGGTCGAGCAGGGCCTGGGCCATCAGCCCGATCAGGACCGGCCGCCGGCCGCGCTGCCGGAACGTGGCGGTCAGGAAAGCCGTGAGGTCGGCGGGGAGCGACCCCTCGTCCGGGACGGCGATCTCGGTCTCCGCCAGGTCGAGCATGGCGTCGAGCACGACGTCGGCCTTGGACGGCCACCAGCGGTAGATCGTCTGCTTGCCCACGCCCGCGCGGGCGGCGATGCCCTCGATGGTCAGCCCGGCATAGCCGTGCTCCTGCAAGCCGTCCATGGCCGCAGCGAGGATCGCGCGCCGCGACTCCTCGCTGCGCGGCCGGCCCTGCCGTCGCTCACTCGTCATGGAACCCACTTTACAAGACGCCACGTCTCGATAATCTAATAACGAGACGTGGCGTTCCGAAAAGAGGTCGAGCATGCGCGTTGTGATCATGGGTGGGACTTCCGGCATCGGTCTGGCCACCGCCCGGAGGCTGGCGGACGACGGCGCCGAGGTGATCGTCACCGGGCGCAATCCGGAGAGGCTGGCCGCCGTCAAAGAGGTCGTGGCGGCGGAACAGGTGGACAGCACGTCGGAGGAGGCGGTCGCGGCGTTCTTCGACCGGACCGGGCCCTTCGACCATCTGGTGCTCGCGTTCAGCCCGGGGGCGGCGGGCCTCGGCCCGCTGGCGGACATCGGGCTCGCGGACGTCAGGGCGGCGTTCGACGGGAAGCTCTTCCCCTACCTGTTCGCCGTCCAGCGCGCACGGGTGACCGGCTCGATCACGCTGGTCTCGGCCTCCACGGCGCGCTCGGCGCTGGCCGGGACGGTGGCCCTGGCGGCGGTCAACGGTGCGATAGAGCGGATGGTTTCACCACTGGCGGCCGAGCTCGCGCCCGTTCGGGTGAACGCGGTGTCGCCGGGCGCCGTCGACACGCCCTGGTGGGACTTCCTGCCCCGGGAGCAGCGGCAGGCGCAGTTCGCGGCGGCCGCGGAGACGGTGCCGGCCGGACGGGTGGGGCGCCCCGAGGATGTCGCCGCCGCCATCCGCTATCTCGTGGACGCCACCTACGTGACCGGCTCGGTCCTGCCGGTCGACGGAGGATTCACCGTCGCCTGACGACGTCCCGTGACACCCGATCGGCCCTCCTCCGGACGCTCCGGGGGAGGGCCGACGTCATGCCGGCGGTCAGGAGCCCGCAGCCCCCCGGTGCTCCGCCGCGATGCCGAAGCGGCCGCGTTCGGGGCGTGCGGCGGCGGCGGGCTCGCGGACCGCGGAGACCGCGCTGACCACGTGGTCCACGTGCTCCTCGGCGGGTTCCGGGAGCCCTTCGAGGCGTTCGAGGTCGGCGGCGGAGACGAGGGCGACCAGGGGCTTGCCGTGGCGCGTCACGACGACGCGCTCACCGCCGTACACCACCCGGTTGATCAGTTCGGCGAGCTCAGCCCTGGCTTGGGTCACCGGAATCTCGTAGGCCATGAACCCAGCTTAAGGGGCACCCCGGACAACGCCTCGTGTTCGGCGACAGCGGAATCCCTGTCCCAGCGTATGTACGTCCTGTACATTTTTTACAGAGAGCTCGGCCGTCGAGACGCCCAGCCACGAGGAGGGGTACGCCATGACCCGACCGTCCGCCCGCTATGTTCTGCCCGAGTTCACGGAACGCACGGCCACGGGGCAGCGCACCCTGGATCCGTACTCGAAGCTCCTGGAGGAGCGGATCGTCTTTCTCGGCACGCCCGTCGACGAGACCTCGGCCAACGACGTGATGGCGCAGTTCATGCATCTGGAGCACGCGGCTCCGGAGCGGGACATCTCGCTGTACATCAACTCCCCGGGCGGGTCGTTCAGCGCGATGGCCGCGATCTACGACACGGTCCAGTACGTGAGCTGTGACGTGGAGACGATCTGCCTCGGGCAGGCCGGGGCCTCGGCGGCGGTACTGCTCGCGGCCGGCACACCGGGCAAGCGGTCCGTGCTGCCCGGCGCACGCATCGTGCTCCAGCAGCCGTCGCTGCCGGAGCCGGTGCAGGGCCAGCCGAGTGATCTGATCATCCGGGCCGAGGAGTTGGACCGGGTCCGGACACTGCTCGAAGGGATGCTCGCCCGGCACACCGGGCGCACCCCGGAGCAGGTGCACCGGGATCTGGAGCGGGACCTGGTCCTGGACGCGCAAGAAGCACTGGCCTACGGGCTGGTGGACCGGGTCGTGCCCAGCCGCCGGGCCTCGCTCGGTCTGCCGGACGCGGGGTGAGCCGCCGATGCTGCCGCCGGAACTCCCGCCGCTGCCCGCACTGACCCGCGCCGAGGGCGAGCTGATCGACCGTTACCTGGACGTGGTGGACCTGCTGGGCCGGATCAATCCGGCGCAGAACGAGGACACCTACCGCGGGCTGCGCGCCGCGCAGGCGCTGGTGCGCGCGGCGTCCGAGCTGCGCGACGCGCTGGCCCTGATGCATCGCCGGGGCGAGACGGAGCTTCACGGGGACACGCTGGCACGGGCGTTGCGGGTGCTCGACGGTGAGCGCCGGACCGCTCGCGTCGCACTCCCGCCGGACTGCGTACGGTGACACCCGGCGGACTCCGGTCCCGTGCGTCGACGGCGCGACCGGGCCCGAGTCGAAACGATCCAAAGGAGTTACCGCCGTTCGGCGGAGTGTGGCGTGGTTTTACCTTCCCGCACAGGCCGCTCAACCCGCCCGTGCGGGGGTGCCCTTGAGCGGCTTCCGCGCAGGTCCGGGGCTACGCAGGGCAGTTGACGGAGAATCGAACACAGAGTTGTCCACCCGAACGGGTGGGTGGTGAGTAACCCCACAAATCCCCGATTCCGTTGGGATTTTCGGACACGAGTGAGTGAAGATCCCTGTCTGACGACAAGCCCCCGCCACAGCGGCGGGGCGGTCCGGGCGGACGCCGAGTCCTGCCGCCGCCCGGATTGACCCGTCGACAGAAGTGCATCGGCAGGAGTGGAGGACCCAAGCACGACGGGTCGCCGGAACGGTCACACCACGACCGGACCGAGCAGCCCTTGGGGTGAAGCCGTGGCAACACGGCCGGGCAACTTCGCCAGCCCGAATCCGACAGGTCATCCTTCACAGGCGGCTGACGAAGGGTTGCGCATGAATGCGCTCAATCGTGTTCCGTCGCTGATGGCCCGGGCCGGCACGGCCTCGGCGCTGACCATCGCCGCCGTGGGCGGCTCGATCGTGATCCCGGGTGTCGCCTCCGACGCCTCGGCCGCCACGATGGCGACGAAGGCACTTCAGGTCGCCGCCTCGAAGAAGGGCGCGCCCTACAGGTGGGGCGCCACCGGGCCGAACAGGTTCGACTGCTCCGGGCTCACGCTGTACTCGTTCAAGAAGGCCGGCAAGAGCCTGCCCCGTACGGCGGCCCAGCAGTACAACAAGACCCGTCACATCTCGGCCGGCAACCGCAAGGCCGGGGACCTGGTCTTCTTCCACTCGGGATCCAGCGTGTACCACGTCGGCATCTACGCCGGGAAGGGAAAGATCTGGCACGCCCCGAAGACCGGGGACGTGGTGAGGCTCCAGAAGATCTGGACCCGGAGCGTCTGGTACGGCCGGGTCAGCTGACCCGCTCCAGCGACCGGCCGGCAGGGGTCCAGGGCTAGGGCCTGTCCGGCGGGCCAAGCCGCAGAAAATCGGCGGCGGCTATCAGTGCCGGTGAGCGGGGTGTGGTGCGTGCAGCTGCAAGGCGGAGGAGGGAGTCGACACGGTGGGGGCACCTCCCGGCCGAAGGCTGGGGGATGTCGGCGACCGACGACAACGCGGCTGGGGGTACCCCCCTCTGGGGGAGTGCGTGGCACACTCCGCGTCTGCGGCTGGGTCCGCTGGACAGGCCCTAAGGCTCCTGCTGGCCGGCCGCGGTGACGGTCGGGGTCGGGACCGTCCAGGGAAGTTCGATGGAGACGGTCTTGCCACCCTCCCGGGTGGGGCGCACCCTGAGCTTGCCGCCGCACTCGGCGGTCAGCCAGCGGATGATGACCATGCCGCGCCCGTTGTCCTGCTGGACCGCGGCGGGAAGTCTCTTGGGGAAGCGCGGATGACTGTCCGTGACGCCGATGCGCAGCTGTTCGTCACGGTCGAGCACGAGGTCCACCGTGAAGGTGGGTGACTGCCCGAAGGTGTGCTGCACGGCGTTGGTGGCGAGTTCGGAGACGATGAGCCGGATGGTGTCCGCGGTCTCCGTCTCCGGTGGCAGTCCCCACTCCGCGAGGATGTCCAGCACATAGGAGCGGGCCGTGGAGACCGAGGCGGGATCGCTCGGCAGGGTGACGGATGCTTCCAGGTGGTCTGCCATGGCGACGTCGTCCCTTTCCTCGGGACCGGAGTCCGACACAGTGCGGATGGTTCGAGTACGGTCCCGGACTGGTGCTTCTTCGCCAGACTGCCATTACCGGGCCGGTCAGGGGAGCGATCCACCAAGATATGCATATATCTGTCGCTCGAAGCGGTGAACTCTGCTACCTCAGACCGTATTTGGGCGGCTCGGAAGGAGTAAGGAGTAGCCCATGCAGAACGGTCCCGCGGTACGCCGCCGGAAACTGGGCGCCGAACTGCGCACACTGCGCACCGGCGCCGGCCTCACGAGCGGTGAGGCCGCCCGTCTGGTGGGCTGGCATCAGTCGAAAGTGAGCCGGATCGAGACCGGCGCCAGCGGTGTGAAACCGGCCGATGTGCGGTTACTCCTGGACGCCTACGGTGTGGTCGAGGGGCAACTGCGCGAGTTGCTCCTGGTGTTGGCGGGGTCGGAGGACACGGCGGGACGGCACCACTGGTGGCACGCCTACCGCGGGGTACTGCCGCCCGCCTACCGGGATTTCATCAGCCTGGAGTCGCAGGCCAGCGCCATGCGCACACTGGAGACCTCGGTCGTGCCGGGGCTGCTGCAGACCCCGGAGTACGCGCGTGCGGTGACCCGGGCCGCCGTGGACGGGCGGGACGACGAGGCCCTGGACGCCCTGGTGGAGGTGCGTCTGGCCAGGCAGGACGTGCTGCACAACGATCCGCCGCTGGAGCTGAGCGCGGTCCTGGACGAGGCGGTACTGCGCCGGGAGGTGGGCGGTCCCGGTGTGATGGCGCGGCAGCTGGCGCGGCTGATGGAGGCCGCCCGGTTGCCCCAAGTACGGCTCCAGGTGCTGCCGTTCGCGGCCGGGGCGCATGTCGGCATCACCGGACCTTTCGTAATCTTCTCATTTCCGAGCACTTCTGATCTGGACGTGGTTGTTATCGACCAGCTGACGAGTAGCCTCTACCTGGAGCGGAAAGAAGACCTCCAGGCCTACACAGAGGCCTTCGACACGCTTCGGATCCACGCCCTTTCGCCCGAGGACTCGCTGGATTACATCGCCGTGATAGCTGACGGCACGTAAGGAGGCACCATGACCGCACTGCCTCGGAACGTACCTTCAAGTGCTGATCTGCACGGATTGCGGTGGCTGCGCAGCAGCTACAGCACCGGAGCGAACAACTGTGTGGAGACGGCACGGCCGCGCTCCGGCCCGTCGGCCGGACTGCTCGCCGTGCGCGACTCCAAGGCTCCGGCCGGACCCGCCCTGCTCTTCTCCCCCGAGAGCTGGACGGGTTTCGTGACCGCGCTCGCCGACTGATCAGCCCAAGAAGAGTCTGATCAGATTCGAACGAAATCGATCAGAATGAAACTGATCAGACGCCAAGCCGTTCCATGACCGACTCCGTATCCGCTTGCGAGCCAGGCCCGGCCGTGTCACGCCGACTCATGGTCGTGTCTCGCCGATCACACGTACAGCGCGTTCGATCTCGGCCCCGGAGAGGTCCGCACGGGCGGTCAGCCTGAGCCGTGAGATGCCGTCCGGCACCGACGGCGGACGGAAACAGCCCACGGTCAGGCCTGCCGTCCGGCAGTCGGCCGCCCACTGCACGGCCTGCTCCGGGGACGGGGCCCGCACGGAGACCACCGCGGCGTCCGGACGCACCGCTTCCAGACCCGCGGCGGTCAGCCGTGCGTGCAGTTCCGCGGCCACCTCGCGGGCCCGGGCCGCGCGCCCGGGCTCACGGCGCAGCAGCCGCAGGGCCGCCAGCGCCGCGCCCGCCGCGGCCGGGGCCAGGCCGGTGTCGAAGATGAAGGTCCGGGCCGCGTTGACCAGATGGTCGATCACCCGGGCCGGGCCCAGCACCACCCCGCCCTGGCTGCCCAGCGACTTCGACAGGGTCGCCGTGACCACCACGTCGTCGGCCCCGGAGAGCCCGGCCGCGTACGGCGCGCCCCGCCCGCCGTCCCCGAGGACCCCGAGCCCGTGCGCGTCGTCGACCAGCAGCCCGGCGCCGTGCTCCCGGCACGCCTCGGCCAGCGCGGCCAGCGGTGCCGCGTCCCCGTCGACCGAGAACACCGTGTCGGAGACGGCCACCGCGGGCCCCTCGTGGGTCCCGAGCGCCTTGCGCACGGCGTCCGGGTCGGCGTGCCCGACGACCTGGGTGGTGCCCCGGGCCAGCCGGCAGCCGTCGATCAGGGAGGCGTGGTTGAGCGCGTCGGAGACGATCAGGGAGCCGTGCGGGCCGAGCACGGTGACGGCGGCCAGGTTGGCCGCGTAGCCGGAGGAGAAGACCAGGGCGGCCTCGAACCCGCAGAATCCGGCCAGCTCCCGCTCCAGTTCGGTGTGGAGTTCGGTGGTGCCGGTCACCAGCCGGGAGCCGGTGGAGCCGCCGCCCCAGGTCCGGGCCGCCGCGGCCGCGCCCTCGGCGACCTCCGGATGGCGGGCGAGGCCCAGGTAGTCGTTGCTCGCCAGGTCCAGCAGCGGCGAGTCGGCGGGGCGGGGGCGCAGGGTCCGTACGAGTCCGGCGCGGCGGCGCTGCTCCGCCTGATCGTCGATCCAGCCGAACGCCATGGCCCCTCCGGTGATTTTGTAGGCAGTGGACAGACCCTAGCGGGACCATCAGGCACCCACCGTGTGGCAATACCCACACGTTGAACTGACAGGGTTGTGCAAACTCTCCTTGGCCCGGAGCAGCCTCGTAGTACAGGATCGGCTCTCATGGACCTGCTGAACACGCTGGTGGACAAGGGGCTTCGGCGCGAGCTGCCGACCCGCGAGGAAGCGCTCGCCGTACTGGCGACCTCCGACGACGACGTGCTCGACGTGGTGGCCGCGGCCGGCAAGGTGCGCCGGCACTGGTTCGGACGGCGCGTGAAACTCAACTACCTGGTCAACCTCAAGTCGGGCCTGTGTCCGGAGGACTGCTCCTACTGCTCGCAGCGGCTCGGCTCCTCCACCGGGATCCTGAAGTACAGCTGGCTGAAGCCCGACGAGGCCTCGAAGGCGGCCGCCGCGGGCCTGGCCGGGGGCGCCAAGCGGGTCTGCCTGGTGGCCAGCGGACGCGGTCCGACCGACCGGGACGTGGACCGGGTCGCGGGCACCATCAAGGCCATCAAGGAGCAGAACGAGGGCGTCGAGGTGTGCGCCTGCCTCGGCCTGCTCTCCGACGGCCAGGCGGAGCGGCTGCGCGAGGCGGGTGCGGACGCCTACAACCACAACCTCAACATGTCCGAGGGAACGTACGGGGACATCACGACCACGCACACGTACGCCGACCGGGTGGACACGGTCAACAAGGCGCACGCGGCGGGGCTGTCGGCCTGCTCCGGCCTGATCGCCGGCATGGGCGAGACCGACGAGGACCTGGTCGACGTGGTCTTCTCGCTGCGCGAGCTGGACCCGGACTCCGTTCCGGTGAACTTCCTGATCCCGGTCGAGGGCACCCCGCTGGCCAAGGAGTGGAACCTCACCCCGCAGCGCTGCCTGCGCATCCTGGCGATGGTGCGGTTCGTCTGCCCCGACGTGGAGGTGCGGATCGCGGGCGGCCGCGAGGTCCATCTGCGCACCATGCAGCCGCTCGCGCTGCACCTGGCCAACTCGATCTTCCTCGGCGACTACCTGACCACCGAGGGCCAGGCCGGCCAGGCCGACCTGGAGATGATCGCGGACGCCGGGTTCGTGGTGGAGGGCGCCGACGAGGTGACGCTGCCGCAGCACCGGGCCGAGGTCCAGGGGGGCGGCTGCGGATCGCACGGGGCCGAGGGTGCCGGGTGCGGGTCGCACGGGGCGGAGGGCGCGGGCTGCGGGGCGCACGCGGGCGAGGGTGCCGGGTGCGGGTCGGTGTGCGGTTCCCACGAAGGTGCGGCCGAGGCGGTGACCGTCCCCGCCAACGAGCCGCGCACCGACCTGGTCGCCGTCCGCCGCCGGGGTGCCGGAACGGACCTCGCGCCCAATGCCTGACCTGAGCGTCCCGGAGCTGCTGGACCTCGACCGCCGGCACGTCTGGCATCCGTACGGTCCGATGCCCGGCCGGGCCGAGCCGCTCGTCGTGGAATCGGCGAGCGGGGTCCGGCTGCGGCTCGCGGACGGCTCGGGCGAGTTGGTCGACGGCATGTCGTCGTGGTGGTCGGCGATCCACGGCTACAACCACCCGGTGCTCAACGAGGCCGCGCACGACCAGCTCGGCCGGATGAGTCATGTGATGTTCGGCGGGCTCACCCACGAGCCCGCCGTCCGCCTGGCGAAGCTCCTCGTCGACATCACGCCCGCCGGCCTGGAGCATGTCTTCCTCGCCGACTCGGGGTCCGTGTCGGTCGAGGTCGCGGTGAAGATGTGCCTGCAGTACTGGCGCTCCCTCGGCCGCCCCGCCAAGCAGCGCCTGCTGACCTGGCGCGGCGGCTACCACGGGGACACCTGGCAGCCGATGTCGGTCTGCGACCCCGAGGGCGGGATGCACGAGCTCTGGTCCGGGGTGCTGCCCCGGCAGGTGTTCGCCGACGCGCCGCCGGCGGAGTACGAGGAGTCGTACGCCGGGCATCTGCGGTCGATGATCGAGCGGCACGCGCACGAGCTGGCCGCGGTGATCGTGGAGCCGGTGGTGCAGGGCGCCGGCGGGATGCGCTTCCACTCCCCCGCCTACCTGCGGGTGCTGCGCGAGGCCTGCGACGCGCACGACGTGCTGCTGGTGTTCGACGAGATCGCGACCGGCTTCGGGCGTACCGGCGCGCTGTTCGCGGCGGACCACGCGGCCGTCACCCCGGACGTGATGTGCGTGGGCAAGGCGCTGACCGGCGGCTATCTGACGATGGCGGCGACCCTGTGCACGCCCGGGGTGGCCGAGGGGATCTCGCGGGGCGAGGTGCCGGTGCTGGCCCACGGGCCGACGTTCATGGCCAACCCGCTCGCGGCCTCGGTGGCCTGCGCCTCGCTCGGGCTGCTGCTGGGCCAGGACTGGCTCGCGGAGGTCAAGCGGATCGAGGCGGGGCTGCGGGAGGGCCTGGCGCCCGCCCGGGAGATCCCCGGCGTGCGGGACGTGCGGATCCTCGGCGCCATCGGGGTCGTCCAGCTCGACCACGAAGTCGACATGAAGGCCGCGACGGCCGCCGCGGTGCGCCAGGGCGTGTGGCTGCGGCCGTTCCGCGACCTGGTGTACACGATGCCGCCGTACGTCACGGGTGACGCGGACGTGGCACGGATCGCGCGTGCGGTGTGCGCCGCCGCGCGGGAGGGATGAGCATGCCGATCCTGGTGATCACGGGGACGGGCACGGAGGTCGGCAAGACGGTCACCACGGCCGCGGTCGCCGCCGCCGCGGTCGCGGCGGGCCGTTCGGTGGCGGTCCTGAAAGCCGCGCAGACGGGGGTACGACCGGACGAGCGCGGGGACGCCGAGGAGGTCGCGCGGCTCGCGGGTGCCGTGACGGCGTCCGAAGTGGCCCGCTTCCCCGAGCCGTTGGCGCCGGGCACGGCGGCCCGCAGGGCGGGGATGGCCCCCGTGCATCCGCAGGACGTGGCGGAGGCCGCCGCGAAGCTGGCCACCGAGCACGAGCTGGTGCTGGTCGAGGGCGCGGGCGGCCTGCTCGTGCGGTTCGACGCGGCGGGCGGCACGCTGGCGGACGCGGCCCGACTGCTGAACGCGCCGGTGCTGGTGGTGGCGTCGGCCGGTCTTGGCACGCTGAACACGACCGAGCTGACGGCCCGTGAACTGCGGGCCCGGGAGCTGGAGTTGCTGGGTGTGGTGATCGGCAGCTGGCCCGGTTCCCCGGATCTGGCGTCGCGTTGCAATGTCGCTGACCTTCCGGAAGTGGCCGGGGCGCCGCTGCTGGGTGCGGTGCCGGCCGGGGCCGGGGCGCTGGCGCCCGCCGACTTCCGTGCGATGGCGCCGAGTTGGCTGTCGGCGCGGCTGGACGGGAGCTGGGACGCGGAGGCGTTTCGGGGGCGGGTAGCGCCTTAGGGGCAGGCCGCGTCGGTCGAGTGCGGCGCCATCGTGGCTGGTCGCGCAGTTCCCCGCGCCCCTGAAGGGGCGCTCCACCGGCGCCCCCGACCGACGGCCTGCTACGGCGACTCCCCAAGTAGCCGTACCAGTTCGATCCGGGATCGAATCCCCAACCGGCTGAAGACCCCCCGCAGATGGTGGTCGATGGTGCGGGGGCTGAGGTTGAGCCGGTCGGCGATCTCTCGGTTGGTGGCGCCCTCGGCCGCCATCCGGGCGACCATCAGCTGCTGGGCGGTGAGCACGGCGGCCGGGTCGGTCCCGGTGTGCGGGGTCAACGGGGTGCCCAGGGCGCGGAGTTCGGCGCGGGCCTGGGCGGCGCAGTGCGGGGCGCCGAAGGACTCGAAGGCCTCCAGGGCGCTGTGCAGCCGGTCACGGGCCTCGGTGCGCTGCCGCAGCCGGCGCAGCGCACCGCCGAACAGCAGCTCGGTGCGGGCGCGTTCGAAGTCCCGGGTGCCGCGGGCGTGCAGGTCAAGGGCGGCACGGTAGTGCTGGACCGCCTCGGCGCCGGGGGCGAGCAGGGCCCGGCAGCGGGCGCTGAGCGCGAGGTCGTCGGTGCTGCGGACGGCGGTGGCCCAGCGGTGGTAGTCGGCGTGCGCGGCGCGGGCGACCCGGGTGTCGCCGGTGCGGACCGCGGCCTCGACGTAGTGCGGGGTGGCCAGGTGCCGGATGGCCCGGTGGCCGTGTCCGGGACCGAACCCGGCGAGGGCGCGCAGCCGCGCGGCGGCCGCCGGGAAGCGGCCGTTGGTCAGGTCGAGGAAGGCGAGCGCCCACTGCGCGAGGGCGGCGGGCAGGCCCAGTCCGTGCGCCAGGGCGTGCGAGCGGGCGGCCGCAGCGCGCTCCCGGCAGGCCTGTTCGTCGCCGGTGACGGCGGCGAACATGGCGAGCGCGGCCTGGAGATGGCAGGCCCCGTTGTCCTGCCCGGTGGCGTGCGCCTGGCGCAGGGCCTCCTGGGCGGCGGCCTCGGCGGCCCGCGGGCGGCCGGTCCAGAAGTCGGCGTAGGCACGGAACTCCATGGCCTGCGCTTCCGTCCCGGGGATGCCGCGGGCCCGGGCGGAGGCGGCGGCCCGGAGGGTCGCGGTGACGGTCCGGGTGTGGTCGCCGAGCATCAGCGCGGCGATGCCGGAGTGGATCAGCGGACCGGGGGCGCCGCCGGGCCCGCAGCGGCCCGCGGTGGCCTTGAGGAGGACGCGGGCGTCGGCGTAGCGGCCTTCGACGGCGCAGGCGAGTGCGGCGAGGATGCCGGACGGCGGGAGGTCCAGCCACTGGGCGAGGACATGGGCCTCGCGGCAGCGTCTCAGGTCACCGGTGTAGACGGCGGCCTCGGTGGCGAGGGCGAGGAGTTCGACGGCGTCGGCGGAACGTTCCTGCCGTACGGCGGCGGTGAGCAGGGCGTCGAAGGCCTCGGCCGCGTTGCCGGCTCTGAGGGCGAGGACGCCGTTGAGGGCGGAGTTGTCGGTACGGGCGGCGAGCCGTCTGGCCCGGTCGGGCTCCCCGGAGCACCAGGCGTCGGCGGCGGCCCGGGCGAGCAGCCGGGCCTCCTCGGCCGGGTCGGGGCAGAGGTCGGCGGCGCGTTCGGCGAGGGCGCGGGCCAGGGCGGGCCGCCCTTCGGCGCGGGCCCGGTCGGCGGCGGTGCGCAATTCCGCCGCGAGCCGGGTGCTGGGGCCGAGCGCGGCGGCGCCCCGGTGCCAGGAGCGGCGGGTCGTCTCGTCCTTGCCGCCGAGCACCCGGGCGAGCAGCAGGTGGGCCTCGCGCCGGTCGGCCGGTGAGGCGGTCCCGTAGGCGGCGATCCGGGTCCAGGCGTCCCGGAAGAACACCCCGCCGGCACTGGCGTGGGCGACCCCGGCCGCCTCGGCCGCCTCCAGCGGGCGGGTGTCGAGCCGGCCGGCGGTGACCGCCCGCAGGAAGGCGTGGGTGGCCACCGGGTACTGGTCGGCGGCGGCGAGCAGCAACAGCAGCCGGGTCTCGTCGGGCAGGACACGGATCTCCCGGCGCAGGGCATGGAGCAACCCCGGCGCCAGTTCGGCCGGTTCGACCGGCAGCGGGTCGGCGCCGGCCGCCTGCCGTTCGGTGAGACGCGGCACGAGTTCGGCCACGGCGCGCTGATCTTCGTATACGACGCGGAGCACCCGGGCGCGGACGCCCTCGGGGAGTGCGGAAGCCGGGCACGGCCCCGCGTCGGTCGGCTGCGGTGGCGAAGTGCGGTCGAGAGGTGGGGGGTTCACCGGTATCACCACACCAAAGACGTTACTGGCGAGTTAGTTGACTCGTAAAGACTGGCGACTTCGCCGATGCGGCGCGCGTAGACCCGTCCCGACACTCCTGAACAACCCCACCCGTTTCAGGAGGCATCATGCAGCGCGCCAAGCGTCGCATCGCAACCGCTCTGTCGGCGATAGCCGGTTCGCTCCTTCTGTCCCTCCCCCTGACCGCCGGTACCGCGCACGCGGCGAGTCACGAACCGATCGTGTTCGTCCACGGTCTGAGCAGCGACTCCAGCAGCTGGAACACCTGGATCTCGGACTTCGAGGCGGACGGCTACTCGTCCTCCGAGCTGTACGCGATCTCGTACGACTGGACCAAGTCGAACGTCACCACCGCCTCGACGCTGTCCGCCTACATCCAGTCCGTCCTCTCCACGACCGGCGCCTCCAAGGTCGACCTGGTGGTCCACTCCATGGGCGCGCTCAACAGCCGCTACTACCTCAAGAACCTCGGCGGGACCTCGTACGTGGACCACTTCGTCTCGGTCGCCGGGGTGAACCACGGGACGAGCGTCGCCTCGCTGTGCGGGTGGCTGTACACGTCCTGCAAGGAGATGACGACCGGCAGCTCGTTCCTGACCGCCCTGAACTCCGGTGACGAGACGCCCGGCAGCGTCTCGTACGCGGCGTACTGGTCGGACTGCGACGCGGCGATCGACCCGGACACCTCGGCGGAGCTGAGCGGGGCGACCAACGTCGACGTCGGCTGCATCTCGCACACCGACATGAACGACAACTACGGGGTGTACGAACAGGTGCGCGACTTCATCTCGTAGGACCTACTGCGGGGGTGCGGCGGGCCCGTGCGGGGGACAATCACCGTAGGCCTGCTTCCGTAGGGAGGTCCGTCATGCGGCTGCTGTCCGCCGGCGCCGGGACACCGGTGCGGGATCCCGTCCACCACCCGCTGTTCGCCCGTTTCTACGCCCGTTGCAGCGTGACCGCCGAGACCGGACTCGGCATGGCCGCGATCCGGGAGCGGCTGCTCTCCGGGCTGTCCGGGCGCGTGATCGAGATCGGGGCCGGCAACGGGCTCAATTTCGCGCGGTATCCCGGTTCGGTCGCGGAGGTCGTCGCGATCGAACCGGAGCGCACGCTGCGGCAGTTGGCGGCGGAGGCCGCCGTCCGCGCCGATGTCCCGGTGGACGTGGTGCCGGGCGCGGCGGAGGCGCTGCCGGTGAAGAGCGAGGCCTTCGACGCGGCGGTGCTCTCGCTGGTGCTGTGCAGTGTCCGGGACGTGCGGCGGGCGCTCGCGGAGGTGCGGCGGGTCCTGCGGCCGGGCGGTGAGCTGCGGTTCTTCGAGCACGGCGCGGGCGGCGGCCCGGCGATGAGGCTCACCCAGCGGGCCCTGGACCGGACGGTGTGGCCGCTGCTGAGCGGCAACTGCCATCTGTCCCGGGACCCGGTCGCCGAGCTGCGCGCGGCCGGCTTCGAACTCGGGCCCTACCGCCGGGTGTTCCTGCCGGAGAACGGCCCGCGGCTGCCCTCCTCGTACTGCGCGCTGGGCGTCGCCCGCAGGCCCCCGGAAGCCTGAAAAGCCTGGTCACGGGCTCCGCCGGACCGCTCACAGGCTCCAGCGGCGCAGTTCCTCCGCGATGTCGGCAACGCCCGCCTGGCCGTTCTTGACCAGCCGGGCGAGGTCGCGGACCTGCTCGGGCGAGGTGGCGACCTTGAGGCCGCTGGCGACCAGGTAGGCGTAGGCGACCGAGGACGCGAACAGGGCGTTGGAGCGCTCAAGGGCCGGGACGTGGATCAGAAGCTGGAGCAGGGCGGCGGCCCGGGCGTGCGGGGTGTCGTAGACGGGGACGTCGAATATCTCGGCCTGATGCCTGGCGACGGCGGCGATCAGCGCACCCCAGTCGGTGACCTGCGGGTCACCCGGGGTCTTCTGTTCGGCGAGCATGAGAAGCCAGGCGAGGTCGATCGTCAGGTCGCTCAAGGGATCAGTGACGACCTTCGGTCTTGTCAGTGATGTCGACATCGCGCGTCTCGCCGAACTCCTCGGCGAAGACGGACTCGTACTGCTTCATGAAATCGGCGGCGGCCTCGACGAACGTACGGCCCGCTTCACCCGTGTCCTGCATGACCAGTTCCTCTATGTAGCGGTTGACGCTCACACCGCGCGCGAGAGCGCGTTCGCGGGCCGCCTTGGCGGTGCCCTCGTCCACGCGCACGTTCAGCTGGGTCTTCGCCATATCTCGAAGCTAGCGCGGATGCGCTAGCAATGCCAGCGCGCATCGGAATCGAAAAGTGATACCGGCTGTGGGACGGGTCACACTACGCTCGACCCGGACAAAGAGGTCGGGTGACCGACGCATGAAACGGGGAGGCAGTCTTGTCCACAGCAGCTGCGGAGGCACCCGCCGCCGACGGGGTCGCGGCCCGTGCGCGCGGGCTGACCAAGGCGTACGGCGCGGGCGAGACGGCGGTGCTCGCACTGGACTCGGTGGACGTGGACATCGCCCGCGGCCGCTTCACCGCGGTCATGGGCCCGTCGGGCTCCGGCAAGTCCACGTTGATGCACTGCCTGGCGGGGCTGGACACCGTGTCGGCCGGTCAGGTCTGGCTCGGCGGCACCGAGATAACCGGGCTGCGGGAGCGCGAGCTGACGCGGCTGCGCCGGGACCGGATCGGGTTCATGTTCCAGTCGTTCAACCTGATCCCGACGCTGAACGCCGCCGAGAACATCACCCTGCCCATGGACATCGCGGGCAAGAAGCCCGACGAGAAGTGGCTGAACCAGGTCATCGACACGCTCGGGCTGCGGGACCGGCTGGGGCACCGGCCGACGCAGCTCTCCGGCGGCCAGCAGCAGCGGGTGGCCTGCGCGCGGGCGCTGGTCTCCCGCCCGGAGCTGATCTTCGCCGACGAGCCGACCGGGAACCTGGACTCACGGGCCGGTCTGGAGGTGCTGGGCTTCCTGCGGGAGGCGGTCGACCAGCTGGGCCAGACGGTCGTCATGGTGACCCATGACCCGGGCGCCGCCGCCCACTCCGACCTGGTGCTCTTCCTCGCGGACGGCCGGATCGTGGACCGGATGGAGGGGCCGACCGCGGACGCGGTACTCGAACGAATGAAGCGATTCGACGTCGGACGCGGGTCCGCTGGGCCCGAGGAGGACTGACCCGGTGCTGAAGGCAACCCTGCGCAGCTTCCTCGCGCACAAGGGACGGCTGATGCTGTCCGCGCTGGCCATCGTCCTGTCCGTGGCGTTCGTCGCGGGCAGCCTGATCTTCTCCGACACCGTCACCCGCACCTTCGACCGGCTGTTCGCCTCCACCTCCGCCGACGTCACGGTGGAGCCGAAGCAGGACCTCAAGTCGTCGGTGCCGACCGGCGCCGTCCAGACCGTGCCGGCCGCGCTGGCGGGCGAGGTCGCGAAGGTCGACGGGGTCGCGGACACCCACGCGGACGTCTCCGTGCAGAACATCGTGGTGGTCGACAGCCACAACAAGTCGGTCGGTCCGACCACCGGCGCCCCGACCATCGCCACCGACTGGTACCTGACCCGTCGCAGCCCCGTGAAGCTCACCTCCGGGCACGCCCCGCAGGGCGCCGGCCAGGCCCTCCTCGACGCCGACACCGCCGACAAGAAGCACGTCCGGATCGGCGACACGCTGACCGTGCAGGCCCAGCCCGGCACCTTCAAGGTCGAGATCGTCGGGATCGCCACCTTCACCACCACCAACCCCGGCGCGGCCCTGGTCTTCCTCGACCCGGCGGTCGCCGCGAAGGAACTGCTCGGCGCCACCGGCCGGGCCACCAGCATCTCGGTGGACGCGGCGCAGGGGGTGACCGACGCCGAGCTGAAGGGCCGTATCGGCGCGGCGATCGGGACCGGGACGTACGACCTGAAGACCGCCGACGAGCAGGCCAAGTCGTCGGCCGCGGACCTCGGCGGCTTCCTCGACGTCATCAAGTACGTGATGCTGGGATTCGCCGGGATCGCCACCCTGGTGGGCGTCTTCCTCATCGTCAACACCTTCTCCATGCTGATCGCCCAGCGCACCCGGGAACTGGGGCTGCTGCGCGCCCTGGGCGCCGACCGGCGGCAGGTGCGGCGGTCCGTGCTCACCGAGGCGGTGCTGCTGGGTCTTGTCGGTTCGACGCTGGGCCTGGGCGCCGGGGTCGGGCTGGCGTTCGGGCTGATCAAACTGATGAGCGCGTTCGGGATGAACCTCAAGGCCACCGAGATGGTCATCGGCTGGGGCACGCCGGTCGCGGCGTACGTCGTGGGGGTCGGCGTCACCTTCGTCGCCGCGTATCTGCCCGCCCGGCGCGCGGCCACGGTGTCGCCGATGGCGGCGCTCGCGGACGCCGAGATCGCCGGGGTGGGCAGGCCGCTCAGGACGCGGGCGATCGTGGGCGGGGCCGTCGGGGCGATCGGGGCGGCGGCCCTCGCGGGCTGTGCCGCGGCCTCGAAGACCGCCTCCGCCGCCTCGCTGCTCGGCCTCGGGGTCGTGCTGACCCTGATCGCGACGGTCATCGCCGGACCGCTGCTGGTCCGGCCGGTGATCCGGGTCCTCGGCGGGGCGTTCCCCGCCCTCTTCGGCCCGGTCGGCCGGATGAGCCAGCGCAACGCCCTGCGCAACCCGCGCCGCACCGGTGCCACCGCCGCCGCGCTCATGGTGGGGCTCGCCCTGGTCGGCGGGATGTCGGTGGCCAGCGCCTCCATGTCCAAGTCCTTCGACCAGCAGATCGACAAGACGCTGGGCGCCGACTTCGTCGTCCAGAACAGCAACTTCCTGCCGTTCACCCGGGAGATCACCGACAAGGTGCGAGGCACCGAAGGCGTGGGTCTCGTCGTACGGCAGCGGTTCGCGCCGGTGGCGGTACGGCTCCCGGACGGCAAGCGGGTCACCACGACCGCCGCCGGGTACGACGCCCAGGTCGACGAGGTCGCCCATGTCGCCTACAAGGGCGGCGACACCGCGGCCGCGCTGGCCGCCGGCAGCCTCGGCATGGACGTCACCTTCGCGAAGGACCACAAGGTGCGCCTCGGCAGCGTGCTCCCGGTCGAGTTCCAGGGCGGGAAGCGGGCCGAGATGAAGGTGGGCGCCCTCACCGACCAGGACAGCAGCGGCGGCTTCGGCACGCAGGGCGGGCTGTTCTTCGGCATCGCCACCGTGGAGAAGTACGTCCCCGGCGGCCAGGACTCCTCGCTGTACGTCAACCGGGCCCCGGCCACCAGTGCCGACCAGTTGCGCTCGCGGCTGGAGAAGACACTGGCGCCGTACCCGCAGGTGCAGGTCCGCGACCAGGCCGACTACAAGAAGCTGGTGCACGACCAGATCGCCGTGCTGCTCTACCTCGTCTACGCGCTGCTGGGCCTGGCGATCGTGATCGCGGTGCTCGGCGTGGTCAACACCCTGGCCCTGTCGGTCGTGGAGCGCACCCGGGAGATCGGGCTGCTGCGCGCGATCGGGCTGGCCCGCCGGCAGCTGCGCCGGATGATCCGGCTGGAGTCGGTGGTGATCGCGGTGTTCGGCGCGGTGCTGGGGCTCGCGCTCGGCCTGGTGTGGGGCGTGTGCGTCCAGCAGGTCCTGGCGCTCCAGGGCATGAAGGCGCTCGCCGTTCCGTGGGGCACGATCGTCGCGGTCGTGATCGGCTCGGCGGTCGTGGGCATCGTGGCCGCGCTGCTGCCCGCGTTGCGTGCCTCGCGCATGAACGTGCTGGCGGCCATCGCACACGAGTGACTCAAGTCATCGGCTTCTGAGGAGAGTTCATGCCGCGTCCGTTCCGCTTCGGGGTCAACCTGCTCACGCCCGCGTCGGCCGGCGAGTGGCGCGCGAAGTGCCGGCGCGCCGAGGAACTCGGGTACGACGTGCTCCTCGTCCCCGACCATCTCGGCATGCCGGCGCCGTTCCCCGCACTGGTCGCGGCGGCCGGGGCCACCGAGCGGCCCCGGCTCGGCACCTTCGTGCTCAACGCGGCCTTCTGGAACCCGACGCTGCTGGCCCGCGAGGTGGCGACGACCGCCGCGCTGACCGGCGGCCGTCTCGAACTCGGGCTCGGCACCGGCTATGTGCGGGCGGAGCACGACCGGGCCGGGCTGCCGTTCGGCTCGCCGGGCGAGCGGGTGGACCATCTGCGGCGCACGGTCGAGGAGTTGTCGAAGTCCGAGGGGTGCGGGGTGCCGTTGCTGATCGGCGGCAACGGCGACCGGATGCTGCGGCTGACCGCCGAGCACGCGGACGTCGCGGCCTTCGCCGGGGCCCGCCTGACGCCGGGAAACGCGGCGGGCCGCCTGGAGCCGGTCACGGCGGAGGAACTCGACGAACGGGTGGCCCGCTACGCCCGGCTGGAGGCCGGCCGCGAGGAACCCGCCGAACGGAACCTGCTCATCCAGATCGTGGCGATCACCGACGACCCGTCATCCGCGCTCGGCCCGCTGCTGGAACGGCGGCCGGAGCTGACCCTGGAACAGGCCCTCGCCCTGCCGACCGTCCTCGTCGGCACACTGGAGGAGGTCGTGCGGCAGGTGCGGGGGCTGCGCGAGCGGTACGGGTTCTCGTATCTGACCGTGCTGGAGCCGTACATGGAGGCGTTCGCTCCGGCGATCACGGAACTGTCCGCGTAGCGGAATCGGCCGGTGGGCGTGCGCGGTCGCGCGGGGATCCATCGGGTGGTCTCTAAGTCAGGCCCGGCGCCCGCCGCCGGTCACTCGCCCCGGGCGGATGCCAGTCCACCGGCGGCGGCAGCGTGCCCTGCGCGATGATGTTCGCGTAGACGCTCTCCAGCGCCTGGCTCAGCGGCCCGACGAGCTCGCGCGGCAAGCCGTCGAAGAACAGGCGACGCACGAGTTCCACGTGTCCCAGAGCCGCGGCCTCCAGCACCTGCTGGCCGTGTCGGGTCAGACTCACCTCGGTCACGCGCCGGTCGTTCGCGGACAGGCCGCAGCTCACCAGTTCCCGCTTGGCCATCCGCCGCACGTGGTGCGAGACCCGGCTGCGCTCCCAGCCGATCTGCGCGGCCAGCACCGTGATCGGCATCGGGCCCCCGTCGGCGACGCTCAGGGCCGTCAGGACGTCGTAGTCCGGCAGGGACAGATCGCTGTCGGACTGCAGCTGGCGATTCATCTCGTAGGTCAGCCGCAGCTGAACCCGGATGTACGCCAGCCAGGCTCGTTGCTGTTCGCCGTCGAGCCACCCGCCCTCGGGCACCGGCGCGCCGCCGTTGGCATTGCGTGACATATCACCTATGCTTTCTGTCCAGCACACCGTCGAGGCGTGCCCGCTCCCACATCATCTCGCGCGGACCGCCAGGAGCAGGAGGTACCGATGCCGTACGCAGCAGTGCTCACCGGATACGGATCGCCCGAGACGCTCGTGTGGTCGGAAGTCGCCCTGCCCGCACCCGGGCCCGGCCAGATCAGGATGCGCGTACACGCGGCGGGAGTCGGCCCGACCGACCTGAAGATCCGGCGCGGCGGGCTCCGAGAGGTCTTCCCGCTGCCCGACCCCGCCGTTCTCGGCTTCGAGGCCGCCGGCACCGTCGACGCCCTCGGTCCGGGCGTGACCGGCGTGTCGCCGGGTGACGAGGTCGCCGCCCAGCTGCCCGCGCTCGGCGGGTACGGCGAATACGCCCTCGCCTCGGCCTGGACCGTCAAACCGGCGACCGTCAGCTGGGCCGACGCCGCAGCGCTGCCCGCCTCGGCCGAAGCCGCCGTCGGCGTCCTGCGTCAGCTCGGCGTCACCTCCGGCGAGACTCTGCTCGTCCTCGGAGGCGGAGGCTCGGTCGGCGTGATCGCCACCCAGCTGGCCGTGTCCCAGGGCCTCACGGTCTTCAGCGCCACCGGCCCGGGCGACGAGCAGTTCGCCAAGGATCTCGGCGCGATCCCGGTCCGCTACGGACCGGCGCTCCGTGCGCAGATGCGCGCGCACGTCGGCACGGTGGACGCCGTCTTCGACGCCGGAGGCAAGGGCGGTCTCCGCGACGCTGTCGAACTCGCCGGCGGCCCCGCGCGCGTGATCACCCTCGCGGACGAGCACGCGGCCGACTTCGGCGTCGCCCTCTCCGCCCCCACCCCGGACCGTGCCCCCGACGCGGTCGAGCAGACCATGCCGCTCCTCGCTTCCGGGCGACTCCGCCTGCGTGCCCAGCGGCTGCTGCCGATGCGGGACGCGGCGCAGGCGCACGCCCTCCTCGAAGGGGGCGCAGCGCACGAAAAGCTCATCCTCACCGCTTAGCGGCCTGTCGCAGCGTACTGTCAAGATCAACCGCAAGGGGAGCCGGATGGAGAGCCCAATCGAGGTCGTGCGCAGGTTCTGCGCGGCGTGGTCGGACAACGCCGGGGCCGCCGAACTGGCAGCATTTTTCAGCGACGACGCCGTCTACCACAACATCCCGCTGGCGCCGATCACCGGCCGGGAGGCCATCGCTGACACCATCACCTCGTTCATCCGCCCTGGCCCGCCAGGCATTGAGCACATCGAGTTCCGCGTCGTCAACATCGCAGCCGACGGACCGATCGTGATGACCGAGCGGGTGGACGTCTTCAAGCTCCCTGACAAATCGTTCGAACTGCCGGTCATGGGGACCTTCGAGGTCACTGATGGCAAGATCAACGCCTGGCGCGACTATTTCGACATGAACCAGTTCACCAGCCGGATGGGATAAGGCCGGACCTCCTCGTCCTCTGTCAGCGGGTGAACTCGCCGCTGGTCAGGACGCGCAGGGCGCGCGGCAACTCGGTGGCGTGCCGGGCGTTCATCTGTACCTGGTCCAGTCTCCGGGTCTTGGCCGCCGGCAGCCCGATGGCCTCCAGGACCCAGCGGCGCACCGTCGAGGCCTCCACGACACGGGATGTCAGCCTTCTGTGTTACCGCCGCCGGCCCGGTCAGGGACGGGGCGTGAACCTGACCGGCTGCGTCTGGATCAGTCAGCCCCGTTCCACCAGGCGCTTGAGCTTGCTACGCACGCCCTCGATGTTCTTGGCGGCGATCGGCACGCCGAGCTGTTCGCACACGTCCCGACAGGCCACCGCCCGCGGCGGCGCAGCGATCAGCGTCAGGAACCGCTGGTACTCCGCGGGACCCGACACGGCAGACGGCGCGGGTTCCCTCCGGTCGTCTCCAACTAGCTTGGAATCATTGCGTGTTGAGCCGGGCGCGTTCGTGCACCGGCTACGATCCGATCGGCTCCGCAAGTCGTCGTCACCCGCGAAACCGGAATCAGAAGTCCGGGAACCGCCGGATGCCCGAGTGGCATCGGTACAGGGGCGAGGCACACGTCGACTCGGCAGTTCCCCCCGCGGCGCGGGGCATCGCACTGGACGAGCACGCGACGAGGGGCGGGATCGTGGCGAATGCGAGAGGCCTGCACATGTGCGGTGCCCTGGTGATGTGCGGGTTACTGCTGGTCGGCTGCACAGCTGGCGAAAACGGCGGCGACACGAAGGCCGGGGCGGCTGCGGACGCGCGCACGGGCGGGGCCTCGCCGACGGCCTCGCCGACCTTCGAAACGGATCCCGCGAAGCAGCCGAGGACCGCGGCCCAGGCCCGGACGCTGATCAGGAAAGTGATCGCCGGCCCGGAGCTGTTCGGGCAGGGAGTGGTGCGGACGACCCCGTACGAGAGCGACCCGAGCCGCTGGGCACTGCTGGGCGACGGCTGCGCCTGGCAGTCGGAGAACCTGCCCGCTGGCGTACTGGCCACGCTGACCCGGCACTTCGAAGTGCCCGCCGGGGGCGGCAAGGGGCCGGTGCGGCTGTCGGCCACGATCACCGTGCACCGTACGACGCTGGACGCGGCCTGGGAGCAGGCCGGAATGGTGGAGGAGTCCTTCGGCTGCCAGAAGGAGCTTCTGCGGCCGGGTGAGCAACTCACGGAACTGAGCTCGACCGTGTACGCGCGGGGTGAGGGACACAACGACTACAGCGACGAATCGCTGGAGGAGACGGGCCTGTGCGTGAGTGACTCCCGCGGCGGCCCGTATCCGTACAAGTACGACCAGGCCGCGCTGGGCCCCGTGGTGGTCAGCACCTCCGTGTGCGGGGGCCGGGGACGCGCAGTGGACGAACTGTGGACCCTTGTCCAGAGAGCCCTGCCCAGGATGCTGCTGAACGTGAAGTACGAGATCGGGAGCCCCGCCGCGTTGGGAGCCGCCTCGCCGGAGCCGGAGACCTCGGCCGGTGCGGGCACGTCGACGCCGAAGGCGACGTCGGACCCGGAGGAGGGTGCGTGATGGAGCGTCTGCTTCCCTCCGATCCGTCCCGCCTCGGCGGCCACCGGCTGCTGGGACGGCTGGGCGCCGGCGGCATGGGCGTGGTCTACCTGGCCCGTACCGAGGCCGGGGACCTGGCCGCGGTGAAGGTGATCCAGCCGGAGTACGCCGACCAGGCGGAGTTCCGGGCCCGGTTCCGCCGGGAGGTGGTCTCCGCCCGGCGGGTGGACAGCCCGTGGGTGGTGCCGGTGGTGGGCGCCGACACCGAGGCCGGGGCACCGTGGCTGGCCACGGCGTTCGTGCCGGGTCCGTCGCTGGCCGAGGCGGTCGTGGCCTGCGGGCCGCTGCCGACGCGCGCGGTGCGGATACTGGGCAAGGTGCTGGCGCGGGCGCTGGCCGCGGTGCACGACGCCGCTCTGGTGCACCGGGACGTCAAACCCGGCAACATCCTGCTCGCCCTCGACGGGCCCCGGCTGATCGACTTCGGCATCGCGCGGCCCACGGCTGCCGAGGAGACGGAACTGACCTCGGACAGCGTGGTGGTGGGCACGCCCGGTTTCCTCTCCCCCGAGCAGGCGCGGGCCCTGGAGGTCGGCCCGGCGAGCGATGTGTTCTCCTTCGGCTGCGTGCTGGCGTACGCGGCCACCGGCCGGCCTCCGTTCGGCACCGGCACGGCGGACGCGTTGCTTTACCGGACCGTCCATGACACGCCGGACCTGGACGGCATCGACGACGCCGAACTGCGCACGCTGCTTCAGCGCTGCCTGGACAAGGAGCCCGCGGCCCGGCCCACGGCGGCCGAGGCGGACACGGAACTGGTGGAGGACGCCCCGGCCGACTCCATCGACTGGCTGCCGGACGCGGTGGTCACCATGGTCGCGGACCGGTCCGCCGAGATGCTGGCCCTGCCCGGCGTCGAACCGACCGAGGTCTCCGCGGGCGACGGGCCGGACACCGGTGCCGGGGCGCCGGGGCGCCGCCGGGTCCTGGCACTGGCCGCAGGCGGCGCGGCCCTGCTCGCGGCGGGCGGCGGCGCTGCCCTCTGGGCGGCGCTGCGCGGCGACGACAAGCAGGATGCGGCGGCGCGGTCCACCGGCCGGCGCTGGGTCCTGGGCGTCCACGCGGACCTGAGCGGACCGCAGAAGGAGGCCGGGACGGCACAGGAGCGCGCCGCCCGGCTGGCCGTGGAGCAGTTCAATTCCCGCGAGGACAAGCCGTTCACCCTCGCTCTCCGGGTGGCGGATGACCGGGGTGAGGCGGCCCGGGCGGAGCAGGTGGCCAGGCAGCTGACCGGCGAGGACGATGTGCTCGCCGTCCTCGGCCCCACCGGCTACGCCTCGGCCGAGGCCGCCCTGGAGGTCTACGAGGGAGCCGGGCTCCCGGTGCTGACCGTGTCCGAACTCTCCCTCACCGCCGCGGAGTCGGCCCTGCTGGCTGAACCGAAGGCGTATTTCCGGACCGCGCCCATGGCCGCCTTCGCCGTCTACAACGCCGTCTTCACCCTGGCCGCCCTGGGTTCCCGCCGCCCGGGCCTGCTGATCGACCGCGCGGGGCGGATCACCGGCCTGGAGTCCGCGCAGATCGTCCGCGACACCTCCCGCGCCCACGGAACCGGCCTGTACGCCAGGGTCGTGCCCGCCGCCGCGCCGGACGCGTCCGTGGTGGTCGCCGACATGCTCGCCCACGACATCGACGGCTTCTTCTGCACCGGCACCCCCGAGCGCGCCGCCAAGGTCGCCCGCGCCCTGGCCGACCGGGGCTTCACGGGGCCACGTTTCCTGGACGCGCCCACGGCCACCGCGGCCTTCATCACCGCGGCGGGGGACGCGGCCGACGGCTGGCAGACCCTGACCCCGTACAGCAGCCCGGACGCCACACCCGTACGTGCCTTCGCCACCGCCTACCGCAAGCGCTACGGCAGCGCACCGGGTGTCTGGGCGCCGGAGGCCTACGACACCGCCCGCCTCGTCGCCGACCGGCTCACCGCCCTGGCCCGGGAGGGCGTCGGACGCCCCAGCCGCGCCCAGGTCACCAAGGCCCTCGCCAAGGCCCGGTTCAAAGGGCTGACCACGACGTACGCGTTCAACAAGAACAAGGAGCTCACCACGCAGCACACGTACCACTACCGGGTCGACGGCGGCCGGTTCGCCTACGTCGGCACGCTGCCCGCGTCCTGACGGCGGCGGGAGCAGGCGATGCGTGCGCTGCGGGCCGAGGACCCCGAGACACTCGGCGGGCACCGGCTGCTCGCCCGGCTCGGAGCCGGCGGCATGGGCACGGTCTATCTGGCCCGCGCCGCCGACGGGGCACTCGTCGCCGTGAAGATGATCCGCGCCGAGTACGCCGCGGATCCCGCCTTCCGGGCCCGCTTCCGCCGCGAGGTACGGCTCGCCACCGGGCTCGACGGCCGCTGGGTGGTGCCGGTGACGGCCGCCGACACCGAGGCGCGCGAGCCATGGCTCGCCACCGCCTTCGTGCCCGGCCCGTCACTGGCCGAGACGGTCGACGGACACGGCCCGCTGCCCGCGCACACCGTCGTCGTACTCGGCGCGCGTCTGGCGCACGCACTGGCCGAGGTGCACGCGGCGGGCCTGGTCCACCGCGACGTCAAACCCGGCAACATCCTGCTCGCCCACGACGGGCCCCGGCTGATCGACTTCGGCATCGCCCAAGGCACCGGCACCACCGCGCTGACCGCCCCCGACGTGATCATCGGCACCCCCGGCTACCTCTCCCCCGAACAGGCCCGGCCCCATGAGGGCGAGGTGGGCCCGCCCGGCGACGTCTTCTCCCTCGGCTGCGTGCTGGCGTACGCGGCCACGGGCCGACGGCCGTTCGGCACCGGCGACGCGGCCGCGGTCCTGTACCGCACCGTCCACGAGAACCCCGACCTCACCGGCCTGGACCGTCTCCTGCCGCCACCGGTGCACGAGGCGATCACCGGTTGCCTCGCCAAAGACCCCCGGCACCGGCCCACGGCCGCCGAACTCCGTGACGCGTTCGAGGCGGTGACCGTCCGGGCACCGGACGCCGGCCGGGCGCCGGGCGGAGCGGAGGGGCACGGCACGAGCCGGGGTGCCGGACCCCACGGGCAGGGCGACTGGCTGCCTCCCGAGGTGCTGCGGCTGGTGGCCGACCGTTCCTCCCGCGCCCTCAACCCGCCGCCGCGCCCGCCGGCCGCCCCGGACCCGTCTCCCCCGGAGCCGGTCCAGAGGCTGCCCCGGCGCCGCATTATCGCGATCGGCGGCTTGGCGGTCGCCGCCTCGGGCACCGGCGCCGCCGTACTGCTGAGCCGACGGAACACCGCGGCGCCGGCCGGCACGCCCCGCACCGTGCCGACGCACACCATCGGCTTCCAGGCCGACCTGACAGGGCTTCAGAAGGACTCCGGAACAGCGCAGGAACGCGGGGCCGCCCTCGCCGTCACCACCCACAACGCACGCGCCGACGCCTCCTTCCGCCTCGCCCTGGCCAGGTACGACGACCGAGGCGAGACCGCGCGGGCGAAGGACGCGGCCCGCAGCCTGCTCGCCCGGTCCGCCCTCCGTGCGGTCGTCGGCCCCACCACGACCGCCGCCGCACGCGCCGCGGGTACGCTCTACGCGGCCGCGTCGACACCATTCGTGCTCGTGTCGGTCGACGCCGACGAGGCCGGGCTGTCCGGGGACTCCCTACGGCGCACACTGTGCGAGACCAGGACATCGGGTTCCGAGCGCGCCCTGCCGGTCATCCTCTACCTGACCCGGGTGCACGCCACGCGCCGCACCGCCGTCATCGAGGACCAGGCCGCGGGACAGACGGCCTGGGACACCAGCCAGTACATCCGCGAGGCACCGCCCGGCGAGGGCACGGTCACCGTCCATCCCGTGGCAGCCGGCACCGACGACTTCCGCCCGGCCGTCGCCAAGGCCCTGGCCACCGACCCGCAGGCCGTCATCCACGCCGGTGTCTCCCCGAGCCGGGCCGCAGCCTGCGCCCGCGCCCTGGCCGCGGCCGGATTCACCGGTCCCCGCATGGGATTCGAGCCCGTCATGCGTCCGGCCTTCCTCGCCGCGGCGGGCGATGCGGCCGAGGGCTGGATATGCGAAGCCCCGTACACCGAACCGCAGTCGGCCGGCACCAAGGCGTCCAAGGCGTTCACCGCCGCGTACCGCAAACGCTACGGCCAGGCACCCGGAACCTGGGCCGCCGAGGCCTACGACGCCGTCGGCCTGATCGCCCGCGTCCTCGACGCACTCGGGGGCGGCGCGGGAATCGAGCCCGGCCAGGTCGCCGAACGCCTCTTCCGCACTGCCTACGACGGCGTGGCCAAGCCGATCCGCTTCACGCAGGACGCCACGCACACGCTGAACGCGGAGAAGGCGAGCTTCCTCTACCAGGCCAGGGACGGGAATTTCCGGTTCCTGGGGCGATACGACCAGGCACGATGAGCAGCAGCGACGGGAAGACCACCGCCACGGACCGGCGCGGATTCCCCGCAGCGGCTGGGCCCGTACGTCAGCACGGCCGGACACCCCCCTTGCGTTGGACCGGCGCAGGGTCCGCCGGATACACACCGCGTCCGGCATCCGCCGGAGTGGGCGATGCACAAGGGTCCGGCAGACGGGCGCGCAGCTCGCCCCCCCCCTCGGCTCCCGGGCCGGGAAAACCCGCTCGCCAGAGCTGCAAGCACACTGCTTGGCTCACCCCATGAGTGAACTTCGCATCCGCTGCGCCGCCCTCTCAGACGTCGACATCGTGCTGCGGTTCTGGCGCGACGCCGCCGAAGGAACGAGCATCAGCGACGACCGCGGCGGGGTGGACCGCCTCCTCGCCACGGACCCCGCGGCCCTGCTCCTCGCCGAACTGGACGGTGAACTCGTCGGCACGGTGATAGCGGGCTTCGACGGCTGGCGCTGCCATCTGTACCGGCTGGCCGTGCATCCCGAGCGACGCCGCCGGGGCATCGGGTCGGCCCTGCTGACAGCCGCGGAGGAGCGCTTCGTACGGCTCGGCGGGCGGCGCGGGGACGCGATGGTGCTGGTGCGCAACGAGACCGCGCACCATGCCTGGCGGGGAGCGGGGTACCAGCCCCAGGAGCAGTGGCGGCGGTGGGTGAAGCCGCTGACGGACGGCGATCACTGAGGTAACTTTGCCGATCCTTTACCATTGAGGGAGCCGTCGATCCTCGAAAGGTGCGTGAGCGTCTCCCCATGGGCGAGCCTCCCAGTCCTGCCCCCCGCCGACACCGCGCGGTCCCGTCCGCCCTGTCCGATCATGGGACGGAGGTGACCCGATGACCGAAGTGCTCCTCCTGCTGGTGGCGATCCTGCTGTCGCTCGCCTGCGGTGCCTTCGTCGCGGCCGAGTTCTCGCTGACCACGGTCGAGCGCGGCGAGCTGGAGCGCGCCGTGGAGCGCGGCGAGCGCGGGGCGGCGGGGGCCCTCAAGGCCGTACGGAGCCTGACGTTCCAGCTCTCGGGGGCGCAGCTCGGCATCACGGTCACCAATCTGGTGGTCGGCATGCTCGCCGAGCCCTCGATCGCCAAGCTGCTGGCCGGCCCGCTGGAGGCGGTGGGCGTCGGCGCGTCGGCGGCGAGCTCGCTCGCGCTGGTGATCGGCACCGCGCTGTCCACGGTGTTCCTGATGGTCGTCGGCGAGCTGGTGCCCAAGAACTGGGCGATCTCCGCGCCGCTGGCCGTGGCCAAGCGGGTGGGCAACGCCCAACGCTGGTTCAGCGCGGCCTTCCGTCCGTTCATCACACATCTCAACAACACCGCGAACCGGCTGGTACGACGGCTGGGCATCGAGCCCGCCGAGGAGCTGGCCTCCGCGCGCGGGCCCCAGGAGCTGGCCGCCCTGGCCCGGCACTCGGCCAAGCAGGGCGCGCTGGAGGCGGACACCGCCGAGCTGTTCGTGCGCACGCTCAACCTCGCCGATCTCACGGCCGAGAACGTGATGACCCCGCGCGTCCAGGTCGTCGCCCTGGAGGTCCGGGCGACCTGCGAGGACGTGGCGAACGCGACCCGGGCGACCGGCCTGTCCCGCTTCCCGGTCTACGAGGACAGCCTGGACTCAGTCGTCGGCACCGCCCACATCAAGGACATCCTGACCATGCCCGCCGAGGAGCGGTCCCGGGTCCGGGTCGCCCAGGTGATGCGCGAACCCCTGCTGGTCCCCGAGTCCCTCACCGTCGACCGCCTCCTGGACCGCCTCGGCGGCCGGCGCACCATGGCCGTCGTGATCGACGAGTACGGCGGTACGGCCGGGGTCGCCACCCTGGAGGACATCGTCGAGGAGGTCGTCGGCGAGGTCCGCGACGAGCACGACCCGCACGAGACGCCCGACCTGGCCCCCGCCGGCGCCGACGCGACGGGCCGCTCGCTCTACTCGGCCGACGGCGCGGCCCGCATGGACCAGCTCGCGCGCGTGGGCCTGCGGGCGCCCGAGGGGCCCTACGAGACGCTGGCCGGGCTGGTCGCGGCCGAGCTGGGCCGGATACCCGAGGCCGGGGACGGCGTCGAGGTCGCCGGCTGGCGGCTGGACGTGGTGGACGCGTCGGGGCGCCGGGCGGCCCGGGTGCTGCTGCACGCGCCGCTCGCCGACGAGACGGAGCAGGAGGGGCAGCGGTGACCGTCGTACAACTGCTGATCGGTCTTGCGACGCTGGTCGTGAACGCGTTCTTCGTCGGCGCCGAGTTCGCGCTGATCTCCGTGCGCCGCTCCCAGATCGAGCCGCACGCCGAGGCGGGCGACCGGCGGGCCAAGAACGTGCTGTGGGGGCTGGAGCACGTGTCCGCGCTCCTGGCCGCTGCCCAGCTCGGCATCACGCTGTGCACGCTGGTGCTGGGTGTGGTCGCGGAGCCCGCGATCGCGCACCTCCTGGAGCCGGTGTTCCACGCGCTCGGCGTGCCCGCCGGCGTCGGCCATGCCGTGTCCTTCGTGATCGCGCTGGCCCTCGCGACCTATCTGCACATGCTGCTGGGCGAGATGGTGCCGAAGAACGTGGCACTGGCCGAGCCGGTGCGCAGCGCGCTGCTCCTCGGCCCTCCCCTGGTCGCGCTGTCCCGGGCGCTGCGCCCGGTGATCTTCACGATCAACGCCTTCGCGAACGGCCTGCTCAGGCTGCTCCGGGTGGAGACCAGGGACGAGGTCTCGGCGACCTTCACGGACACCGAACTCGCCGAGATCGTCAGGGACGCCAGTGAGGCGGGCCTGATCGACGACCGGGCGCAGGAGCGGCTGCGCGACGCCCTGGAGCTGGGCCGCCGGCCGGTGCGGGACGTGGTGGTGCCGCTGGAACGCGTCGTCTACGCGCGCGTGGGCGTCACCCCGGAGGAGCTGGAGCGGCTGTCGGCGGAGTCGGGGTTCTCCCGCTTCCCGGTGGTGGACGAGGGACGGCGGATCGTCGGCTATCTGCACGTCAAGGACGCGCTGGACGCCTCGCCCCGGGACGAGGCGTTCCGGCTGCGGGACATGCGGCCGATCGCCCGGGTACGGGAGAGCACACCGCTGGACGACGTGCTCACCGCGATGCGCGGCAGCCGCACCCACCTGGCGGGCCTACTCGGCGACGACGGGCGGCTGGCGGGGCTGGTGACGATGGAGGACGTGCTGCGGGAGCTGTTCGGGCAGCACGCGTAGGCCGCACCGGCGGAGGTGCCGTCGCCGGGGGGAGTGACCGACTGGCGGGTATGCGCCCCGGGATACCATCTCTGTCGCCATGCAGAAGAACCCGGTGCTTCCCGCACACTCCAGCCTGGTCGCGATAGGCGACTCCTTCACCGAGGGCATGTCGGACCTCCAGCCCGACGGCTCCTACCGCGGCTGGGCGGACGTCCTCGCCACCCGGATGGCCGCCCGCACCCCCGGCTTCCGCTACGCGAACCTCGCGGTGCGCGGCAAGCTGATCGGGCAGATCGTCGAGGAGCAGGTGGACGTGGCGGTCGCGATGCGGCCCGACGTGATCACCCTGGTCGGCGGCCTCAACGACACGCTGCGCCCCAAGTGCGACATGGGGCGGGTCCGGGACCTGCTCACCGAGGCGGTGGAGCGGCTGACGCCGGCCTGCGAACAGCTGGTGCTGATGCGCAGCCCCGGCCGCCACGGCCCGGTCCTGGAGCGGTTCCGGCCCCGGATGGAGGAGCTGTTCGCCGTCGTCGACGAGCTGGCCCAGCGGCACGGCGCCCTCGTCGTCGACCTGTACGGCGCGCCTTCGCTGGCCGACCCCCGGCTGTGGGACGTGGACCGGCTGCACCTGACAGCCGAGGGGCACCGAAGGGTCGCCGAGGCGGTCTGGCAGACCCTCGGCTACGAGCCCGAGGACCCCGAGTGGCGCACGCCGATCCCGGCCACGGCGCCGCCCGGCTGGGTCGCGCGCCGGGTCGCGGACGCCCGCTTCACCAGGGAGTACCTCCTGCCGTGGATAGGCCGCCGCCTCACCGGCCGCTCCTCCGGGGACGGCCGCGCGCCCAAGCGGCCGGAGCTGCTGCCGTACGAGGCGTAGGGCGCTCCGGTGCCCACCCGGGTGATCAATGTCAGGGGCCGGATCCACGAGTTCGGCCCCCGGCTGGAACACGCCCCCGCGGACGTCGTCTACGTGGGCCGCCGCTGGACGATGGGCGGCTGGGACCTGCCCCGCCACCCGCTGTACAACCCCTTCGCCTACGACACCCCGAAGAAGAAGCGGGACGGCACCCGGGCCGAGGTGATGGCGATGTACCGGTCCTATCTGCTGGAGCGGCCCGAGCTGCTGGAGCTGGTGGCGGAGCTGCGCGGGAAGACCCTGGCCTGCTGGTGTGCACCGGAGCCGTGCCACGCGGACGTGCTGGCGGAACTGGCCGGCGTTCCGGAGCGGTGACGCGGCTCTCGTAGGTTCACACGAGCGGGCCTGCGGCGCTGGCCTGCACGAATCGCCAGTAGAATCCGAACTGTCGGCGTCGACCGAACCCGAACGCAGCGGCGAGACAGCCGAGGCCCACACCCGGATCTTGGAGGCCGCCGTGACCGCGCTCGGCGTCCTCACCGAGAACGACCTCGACGAGATGGAGCAGCAGCACATCGCCGAGGTGTCCGGTCTGCCGAAGCCGGGGGATCAGTCATGACCATTCCGACGAGGAGCGCCGGTCATGACCATCCGAAGTGCGGCGCGAAGAAGCGGCAGGCGGAAGGGCTGTGCGAGCGGCCGGCCGGGCGGGGGACGTCGCATCCGGGGACGGGGCGCTGCAGGTTGCATGGCGGGTCGACGCGGACGCAGTCGGTTGGGGCGGAGCGGGAGGTGTTGGAGGCGCAGGCGCGGACGTTGTTCGAGAGGGTGGCGCCGGAGGTTGTGCCGGTGGACAACCCGCTTGAGGCGTATCAGATGTTCGCTGGCCGGGTAATGGCGTGGCTTGCGCTGATGGAGCAGTTGCTGACGGATCTGGAGTCGCCGCGGTATCGGGGGGCGACGGCGGAGCAGATCCGGGGTGAGGTGCTGCTGTATGAGCGGGCGATGGATCGGGCGAATGCGGTGTTGTCGTCCTACGCGAAATTGAACATTGATGAGCGTCTAGTCCGGCTTTCCGAGGAGCAGGCGAACATCCTGGTTTCTGTGATCAAGGCGGGTCTGAATGCGGCGGGGGTGACTCCGCAGCAGCGGGAGTTGGCCCATGCGGAGATCGCGCGGCAGCTGCGTGTGGTGCGGTCGACCGAGGGCGAGGTGCGTGATGCCGGGTGATGGGATCACGTTGCGGGGTTTGCAGGGTGCGATCGCGTTGGTGTCGGCGGCGCAGGCGGGGCTGGAGGTTCCGCAGGAGCAGCTGTTGGGCGATACCCCGCCGGAGGAGGCGTTGCGGGCGTTGACGGGCCTTGCGGCCGCTTTCCTGGGGCTCGCACCGGGGGCGCCTTGGGAGGCTCTGCGGTCCGTTGGTGGCCTTGCTGCCCGGTTCGAGACGGAAGGCACGGTGGAGTGATGGGGGCGCCGTTCCCGGGCGGTCGTGCGGCGCGGGATGACCGCCCGGCCCCGGTGCCGCTATGGGACGGCGTGGGGGTGCCGGGGGCGCTCTGCGAGGAACTCACGGCCGCCTTGGATCGATTGGAGGCGTATGAGCGTGGTACGCCGCCTCCTCGGCGCCTGGGTGGGCTCACGCGAGGGACGTGGGCGGTGCGGGATGTGGTGAGGGCGGCTGCTGTGCAGTTCCGGGCGCAGCAGGAAGCCCATGCGGCTACCGCGGCCGCAACCGGCCCGGTGGTCGCGGTTCTTGCGCCTGCGCAACCAAGATCACAGTCGCGTCCAGAGGAACTCACGACCGAGCAGGCCGCGACGATCCTCCGGGTGACTGAGGCCCGTGTGCGTCAGCTGGCAGCAGCTGGGGCGGTCGAGGGCCGTAAGACGAGCCGGAATGTGTGGCTTCTGACCCCGGAGAGCGTGCGTGCCGACCGCGATGCAAGGGGTAACCGGCATGGCCACCAGGAACGCACCGAACATCGGGCAGCAGCTCGCCGAGGCGCAGCGTGAAGCGCGCGACCTGCGTATCGAGCTGGACCGGGCGGAGGGCGAACTCGCCCAGGCCCTCGAAGCCAAGGACTACGAGGCCGCGGCGGCCCTGAAGCGGAAGGCCGACGATGTCCGCCCGCACGTGCTGCTGGCGGAGGCGCAGGTGTCGGCTGTGCAGTCGACGGTGGCCGCGCTCGCCGAGCACCAGCGGCAGGAGAACGCGGCGGCGGCGGAGAAGGAACGCCAGGAGCGCGCACAGGCCATCCAGGCGGAGGCCAGGGCAGCGGAACAGCAGGCGCTGGAGGAGTCGGCGCGCCTGTTCGACGAGGCGAAGGCCGGTGTCGGCAAGCTCCGCGACCTACTGAAGCAGGCTCTCCTCGTCGAACAGCAGGCCGGCCACCACCGGCAGACCGCCTACCAGGCCCGTGTGGATGTCGGACTGGAGGCGCCCAGCATGTACGGCATCTCACGGCCGAACTACGTACAGGCCGGTGTGGATGAGTCCCGGCTGCTCACGGACATCTTCCGGCACATCGACTGACCGCCGGGGCCGCGCGTCATACGGGCGTCAAAGTCGCCGCAGCGGATGTCGTGGTGCTCACTGCTGTGGAGCCAAGGGCAGAGAGCGGGTCTTTCCTCCTTTCACCTGCTGTGACCTGTCCTGCGCCATCGGCGGCGCGCGGCCCAACACCCTCACGCCCTCAACTTCCCCACTGCCTTTCGAGCAGCCGAGGAGCCGACCATGACCAACCAACCGCGTTCCCCGTACCCGAACCCGTGGGCGCAGGCCCGCCGGATCGCCGAGGAGTGGGAAGAAGCCGGCCGCGATGGCGCAGACCGGCAGACCCAGATCGCTCGCGTGAAGGCGGCGCGTGCTCGCCGGGCGGCGGCCCTGTCGGAGGCGCGGATCAAGGCCGCGGTCGACAAGGCTGTGCGCGAGACGCTGGCGGCGCCCGGGTTCGCCGAGTCCCTCGGCCAGCTCGCCCAGGCTGCGGTGCCCGCGCAAGCAGCTCCCCAGGTCCCGGAGAAGCCGTTGCACGAGATGACGGCCGAGGAGTGGGACGCGCACCGTCAGGCGTACTGGGCCGACCGGCTGCCGAACCACAGCCGGCCGATGACGATCAGCGACCTGGTTGGCGGCCGGTACGAGGGGGACGAGGCGTAGGGCGCGGCCTATCGCTCGTCATCTCAGCCCGGCCGCCCGCCGACGGGCCGCCGAGGGGCCTGCGTGTACTGTCCTGCCGAGCTGCGACTCAGTAAATCTGACCAGGGGAGATAGGGAGGCGTGTGAACACGTGCACGACCGCGAAGGGTATTCCGTGCCGAAATCCACTCATGGTTTGGTACGGCATCGGTCCTCACCCCCTAGTCTGCGAGCGCCACGCCACCCCGGAACAGAAGGCCGCGTCAACGGCGGCGCTAGACATCCCTGTCGACATCGCTCGCGCTGACCCCGCTGCGGTGTTTCCCGGGGTGTCCATCACGCCGCAACGGCTCATCTGCGAAGTCATGAGGGGGTGGGCGGCCAAGATCCGTGGCACGAACGAGGAGTACGTGTACGCGCGCACGTTCCTCAACCGAAGCCGTAATCAGCCTTACGGTTGGCCGCTGCCTGGCAACGGCTTGTACGAGTGTCGGGAGATCGGCCCGTATGGCAAGTTCTCGTGCTTCTTCGTGGTCAAGGGCACGTTCCGCAGCAAGGTGCAGCTGGTGACCCCGGAGGAAGCCACGCGGATCGCTGGCCGGATGGGACCACAGCCCTCGGAGTGATGCCGGACCGGGCGCAACCCTGGCCGTGGAACACTCCCTTCGTGAAACTCCCTCGCGACCCCCGCTACTGGATCACCCTGGTGACGCTCGCGGTCATAGCCGCCGGAGCTGCTCTCGTCGTAGGCGCCGCCTTCGATGGCTGGACGCTGGGGCTTGGAACTCGTGACCGGGCGGTCACCGTGAACACGGCCCTGGTGATCTACACCTGTCTTCTGACCGCCGTAGCCGCCATCGTGGCACTGTGGGCCTACCGGTCCGCCACCGGCCGCCCCGCCCTAGACATCGAGATCACGTTCAACTTCAGCTTCCCGAACGAGCCCGTCTTCGTAGCGGAACGCGACGAGGACGAGGTCACGGCGTGGCGAAAACTGCAGAGCTTCAAGCAGACATGGGCGACGGTGACGCTGAACAACGCGAGCGAGTACGCTGGCAAGAACCCGGGTGTCCGGATTCAGCTAGAGGGACTGGGCAGCCTCGGACCGCAAGAGGGCTGGCAAACGGTCACCTTTGTGTCCTCCGTGGGGATCACGGCGATTCAGTGGGACGGCGGAACCGACAGCATCGTTCACGGGCAGTGGTCGCGGGCACTGCCAACACTCGATTTCAGTAACGTCCTTGAGCTCGTGCCTGGTGGCACTGCCCTCGTCGTCACCATCGTGGCGGATGGCGTCGCACCGCTTGTCAGAAAGTTTCCGGTCCGCGTTCTGGACCAAGACGAGTACAGCGTTTACACGGAGCAGCGAGCCCAGCGGCTGACGTAGGGGTAAAGCTCCCCCCTCGTCGGCTGTGGGTGTCTTGCCCACGAGCCGCCCGTCTTGATTGCGCGATCGTGTAACCCTGGGCGAACCGTTGCTCGGACGGCAACGGTTGCGGGCCCGCTCAGCTACGGTGTCGGGCCGTCTTCGTGGTCGGTCTCCGACTGCTCCGACCGGAGGGCCAGTTCCCGCAGCACGTCTGCCGACGTGATGTCGGTTTCTCCGGCGTCGTGGTACTCGGCGAGTTGGAGAAACGCTGAGGCGAAGGCTGCTGCAATGTACTGAAGAGGCACACTGAGCTGTCGGTTCAACTCGGTGGAGAACTGCTCATCTGTCCAGTTCCGCTCAATCCGAAGCGGCGGCAAGCAATCTGTTAGAAGTTCCCCCATGATGCCGGACTGGTCGTCTGCTTCTGGGTTGCGCACATGTTCTTGTGCTTGGGTCAGCACGCCCACGACGCGCTTCATCACTTCGTCGAACTCCATGTGCTCCATGGCGAGGGCCTAGACGTGGCAACGCCCCGCCCTGGTGATGTCCAACGGGCGGGGACCTGGGGACCATGTTCGCGGCGCCGGGAAGAAGGTCCCGGCAGCGGGAAGCTTCCTGCGATCCCAGGAAGTTGCAGGTCGTCCTGGTTGCGGGATCTCGTAACCGCTGGTCAGAAGGCTGGACGGACGTTATAAACGTCCAGGTCCCCGACCGGGTGTAGCTGACCGTGTCATAAAACTACGCCGATCCGTACACCAGCCCACGGGTCGGCCCCGGCCGGATGCACCTACGGCCGGGGCCTGGGACCCGCCCGCCCCCTGGTACATGGGGTGCAGGGACGGGCGGGCGATCGAGTGACGGCTGGGGCTACAGGGTGGTCGTCCAGGACCCGCGGGAGAAAGTGGTCGTGCCGTCCGTGTTGATGGCCACCTGGGCCCCGTACACCGGCAGTCCGCCCTCACGGTTGAGGCGGTGCCGGATCTTCTCCAGGACGTCCCACAGTCGGCGCGGGCCGCCCTGATGCACGGTTGGTGAGTCGAGGAAGCCGGACGCGGTAGCGCGGGCCCACGACCCGTCCTGGTGGAGCAGCCATACGGTGCGCTCGTCTCCTTCCTGGGTGACGCGGTGGTCGATGCCGGGGGCCAGGAGTTCGAGCATCGACATCACCTCCCAGGAGTCCGGCACGTACAGCAGCGGGTACCGGCTGGTGCTCACCTGGTCGCCGTCGGCGGCCAGCGCCTTCTCCCACACCTCCCCGGTGGTGTGTTCGTAGTCGTCACCGTGGCGGGTGCGCATGAAGCCGGCCGCGTCCGGAGCGATCCGGCCCTTCGCTCCGCCGTCGCCTGTCTTGTCCGCGACGAGGACCAGACCGGTCCCCGCGATCGTGGTGACGAGGCGCCCGCCGGGGCGGAGGGCTGCCAGCCACGAGGCTGGGATCGGTCGCACGGACACCGTGGACACGATCCGGTCGAACGCACCGGGTAGCGGGCCTGTGATGTCCGCGGCGGCCATCTGCGGGTTCAGGCCGATCGACGTGAGCCGTTCGGCGGCCACGTCGACGAGGTGCGGGTCCACGTCCACGCTGGTCACCATCTGGTCGCCGAGCCGCCTGCACAGCAGCGCGGTGCCGTAGCCGGTACCTGTAGTCACCAGGACCCGCGACTCATCGGTGATCATCGCGTGCCGGTACATCGAGACGACCAGGCCGGGCAGCGTCGACGACGAGGTGGGCTTCCCCTCCGTGATGGCTCCCGGTTCGGCGACGTCGGCGTGCACCGGGCCGATGCGGGTCACCAGGGTCCGGTTCGCGTAGGCCGCCCGCATCCATGCCTCGGGATCGGCCTCGCCGTCGTGTAACTCCCAGGCTCCGTCGCTGTTCTCCCACCAGTGCGGTACGAACACGTGCCGCGGGGTGCTGGCGAGGGGTTCGTGCCAGTGTGAGTCGGGCCGGACCACGTCAGCCGCCAGGCGCCGTGCGTAAGTCTGCCAGTCCATCGGGGTCTCCTAGTCGTCGTATGACGGTTCGCAGGCGGGCGTCTCGGCCGGGGAGCAGTCCGAACCGTCCTGGTCGGGGTTGCACGCCGTGACCTGCCTTCCGGGCGACGGCATGCACGAGTCCTCGTCGGGCGTGCACGCGGCCCGGTGCCGCCGCGGGATGGTCGCGGCGACCTCCGCCCACCGGGCGCTGCTGAACACCGCGGCCAGGGGGCCAGCCTTGGCGTCGCCGGCGGGCAGGAAACGGCCGAGTACGCAGGGCGTGACCGTGCCGTCCGGCAGGATCGCGGCCTTGCCGTCCGCGCAGCGTCCGCACAGCTCCGACGTGGACGGGATCGGGATGCCTGTCTTGGCCGCGTTGCCGACGGCGCGCACGTTGTCGACGTGCACCCGGTGCACGCCGAGCGCCTGCATCTCGGCGAGGGCCTCCTGGGAGCGCTGGCCGTCCCGCATGTGGATGATGCCGACCTTCACCAGGATCCCTCGGCGAGCGGCCTCGACGATGTTGGCCCGGGTCGAGTCGTGGGAGCCCACCCGGCCGGTGATCGCGTCGTGCTCGGCGGGGTCGTCGGAGTAGTACGACGTCCCGAGGCTCACCTGCGGGCGGGAGAACAGCGCCCAGTGCTCGCGCCGGACCCGGTAGAGGTTGCTGAACACCTGCACCCGCAAGCCTGCGCCCAGGGCGTGTTCGACGAGGTCGCCGAAGGCGGGGTGAAGGGTGGGTTCGCCGCCGATGAACTGCACGGTCTTCGTCCCGCCGGCGGCGGCCTGGTCGAGGACGCGCTTCCAGTCGTCGGCGGTCATGCTGCCATGGTCCCGCGTCGGACCAGCCTCCGCGTAGCAGTGGGACCCGCACGTGAGTTGGCAGCGGCCCGTGATTTCCAGTTCGAGGAACTCAGGGGTTCCCACACGGGCGGGGTGTTCGGGGGCGATCGTCATAGCGCGTATTCCTCCCGTTTTGGATGTGGCGTCCTCGCTCGGGGCGCCGGACCTCCCGCGTCACGGAGCGGGAGGGGACTCAGAAGCCGGCGTGATGGCACGCCGGCCGGACAGGCGGCGACCGAATGGCGGCTATCTCTTGCCGCCGACGGCCGGGACCTCGCCGGACGGCGAATCAACCAGGCCGTCCGAGAGCGGCCTGAGGCCGCGCAGCCGAATGTGCACCGGGCAGGCGTACCGACTGACCTGACGGCTCCCCGAGCCCTGATCCTCCACGTGGATCAGCCGCACGTTCGCGGTGTAGCCCCGGCACTAGGCGCAGAACCCGAACGCCGGCATCACGCGCCGCCGAGGTTCTCGTAGTGGTCGCACAGGGCTTTCACTGACCAGGCGAGTTTCATCGCCACCGTCATCTGTCCGGGGCTGTTGTAGCCAGGGACCAACCCCAGGCGCATGCGGGCCTCCCGGGTGCAGGCCAGGGCGCACGCGCTCGGGATGTCACCGGCCGGGAACGAGCGGGTCTTGGCCTCGATGGTGGGGATGAGTTCCTCGATCTGCCCGCGCAGTGCGCTGCTCAGCGTCTTCACCTGGTCGGCGGGAATGGGGCGGGCGTCCGGTGCGAGAAACCGGTGCGCGGTTCTACGCATGGTCTCGATGCCCGGCGCGAGCTGCTGCTGTGTCTCAGTCATGGACGCGTCCGCGGTCATTCCTGCACCCCCGCGCGGAAGCGGTAGCCGCCCGGGCCGAGCGCCGCGGCGAGGACGGCCGGATCCGTGAGGACACCGGACCCGTCCGGGTGGTTCAGCCACAGGTGCCCGAACAGCATCCGGCCGGCTGGCGGACAGTCCAGAGTCCAGCCAGACGGCTTGACGGACACCGCACGGACGTCCGCGAGTTCCTCGGCGGCATCGAGGGGGACCAGCCACCATGCGCTGTCGCCCTGGCCGTCAGCGAGGACGGGCCCACGCTTCCCTTCCGTGATGCGGGTGAGGGCCGGCATGGTGTCGATGAGCCGAGCGGTGGCGACGAGCCAGTGCGCGCCGGACGCTATGGGGGCCAGGATGTCTTTCGCCCAGGCTTCACGGACAAGTTCGGGGTGCGGGGCGCAGTTGGACAGCCACGTGTCCCCGGCCTCGTACCGCAGGGCGGTGCTGGTGGGTTGGGCCATGCCCAGGACCGTAGGTAGGGCGATTGCGCAGCCGCAGAGCGATTGCGCCGGATTGCGCGCGCCGGAATGGCGGTTGCCGCCGGTTGCTACGACAGGTGCAGAGCGGCGCTCGCGCGGCCGATCAGCCGGTGTGCCGTCGGCCCGTAGACCGCGGACTCGGCGAGCCAGTTCCACGCCTTCTCGTACAGGGCGATGGACTCCTCGTCGTCCAGCCACATCTCCGTCGACAAGGTCTCGACGATGACGAGGCGCTGGTCATAGATCCAAAAGCCGTGGGACGGGGAGCGCTTCAGCTCAGCGGCGAACGGGATGATCCCGAGTTCCACGGTGTCGATGCCGATCATCGAGCGGAGCCGGTCCAGTTGAGCGGCCATGACCTCCCGCGGGGCATTCAGCGCGTACAGGGCGCCCTCCCACAGCAGGATCCGGAAGGACCGCTCGGGCTCGTACAGGGCCTGCTGGCGGCGCATGCGCGCCCGTACCGCGTCCTCGATGTCCACGTCCGGGACGTCGCGGAAGCGGGCGTTCGCCGTGAACACGGCCCGCGCGTACTCCGGGGTCTGGAGCAAGCCCGGGACCCGGATGACCTCGACGGCGCGGAGCAGCGTGGTCTGCTCGGTCTCGACGAGGCCCTGCTCCTGGCGGGCGCGATGCCCGTTGGCGTACTGCCGGCGCAGCGACCGGTACCGGGTCTCCAGCCCAGCAAGACGTCCGGCGAGCTCGGCGGTCGCCTCGGGGCGGCCGACGGCTTCGGCCCACAGCTGGAGGTCGTCGCGGCTGGGAGTCTGTTTGCCGTTCTCCAGCCGCGAGACCTTCGAGCGCTGCCAGCCGAGCCGTTCGGCGATCCCCTTGCCGTCGTAGCCGGCCTCGGTGCGTAGCTCCCGCATGCGTGCCCCGAGGGACACGCGCCCGGATTGGTAGTCCGTGCTCACACCATGGAACGTACCTGCTCGGCGAAGTCGACGGCAGGGATCGCGTGATGCCAGGCGGCATCCCGTGCCTGACATGCGGCGAGCACCTCGGCGGGGTCTTCGGACCGGATCACGCCGAGGGTGGCGTCGTCCCCGTCGAACACGAACCGGAGCAGGGTGCGGGAGTCGATGAGCCAGAAGTCGAAGTCGGGCAGGCCGAGCCGTTCGGCGTCGCTGCGCCACAGATAGCGGATCTCGTCGCCGACGGCCACGTTGCTCGGTGCCCGGGTCAGCAGGAAACGCTGCCCCTCGGTGGGCGGGTCGTCGACGAGGCGGACACGGCCGAACGTCTTTCCCTGGGCGGTCTGTTCGGCGACGTTCCGGCGCCACGCGTCCGGCTCGTCGTGGGCGACGTCCTCGCCGGCGTGCCAGCGTGCCCACGCCTCGCTGCGCCGGTCGGTGGCGTAACCGCGACGGGTCTCCAGCCGCCAGGCGGTGTGCTTGAAGTCGGAGAAGACGTGGGCGACCTGGACGAACGGGATCACGCCCGTGGGCTCGTGGCGCGGCGCGAACCGGGTGAGCAGGTCACGGGGGACGCGGACGAACGTCTCGGACGGCTTGACGTCCCGCAGCTGTACGAGGTGTGCGGGGTCGGTCTCGCGGTCGCCCTGGACGAGGATCTCGTCGGTGCCCTCGATCTCGTACAGGGTCGGGCAGTCGCCGCCGTCGCTGGTCGTGCCAAGGAACCTGAGCGTCATCACGCCTCCGTCGCCTGGTGGTTGGGTGTTCAGGATGCGCGGGATGGCGCGAAGACGCCGAAGGATTGCGACAGATTGCGAACCTATTGCTGGTCCGGGGCATTGCGTGCAATCGCAGCTACAGGCGGTCCTCGTCCTCAAGACGCTCGATCACATTGACGACTTCCTGCAGCATGCTCCGGAACTCCTCTTGGGTGGGCTCGGCGCGGGCGAAGCGATTGTTCCGATCCCGGTCCGCCTGCACGTAGTAGTCCACCGGCAGGCCGAGCCAGCCGTAACGACGCATGGTCAGTACGAGTGCTGTGGCCTCCGAGACTTCGTGCCGCCGCGGCGATCATCCTCGATGAGTTGCAGCAGCCGCATGCACTGGTCGTATAGCCAGCGCCGGGCAAAGGCGCGTCGCTCCGTGGCTTGCGCTTCGGCGGCAGCTGCGTCAGAGCCGCGCCGGTCCTGTGTGGCGATCAGAAGAGCGACGGCGACGGCGATGATGGCGGCGACGGACTGGGCTACGCCAGCGGCATCCCCTCTTTGCCAGCCGTGCGGTGGCCACGCCACGAAGGCGGCCGCCGCGACGGTGACGGCGACCGAACCGGCGAGGACGGCGGAGTCTTGTCTGTTCACGCTGGGATCATCGCCCCCGGCGGGGCGTGGCGAGAGCGATTCACTGAAATCGGGCAGGGGTCTAACCGCATAAGGGGTGCAGTTTGGTTGCTCTGACGTGCAGTGATGCGCCCCGATGGCACGTGCTTGGCACAGCGCTTGCCTCAAGGCAGACCCGTCTACACTTGGGCGCAGAGCCTGCCGGTAAACAACGGACAACCTCACTGGTCCGGAGTAGTCCAGGTGGTTGCCGCAGTGGACGCATGCTGTCGTTTAGGCATGGCTATGGCCGCTTTGATCGTCTCTATAGCGTCTGCGCTCGGTGCCCTCGGGTCGTTGATCGTTGCGCAGAAGGCCTTCGGCTTCAGCGAGAAGGCGCGCGAGGAGACGCTGAACCTAAATAAGCGAGACCTGTTCCTGACACTGCACGAGAAGCTCTGCACGGCGGACCAACTGTGGGGCCGACGGGTCATCAGGGAGAAGATCAATAGCCCACAGGAAGCGGAGCAGTTGCGAGCGTCCGGTCATCCTGACGGACAAGCCGCAGCAGGCGCCTTGGCCATGCTCGACATGCTGAGCTTGTACGTCGACAAAGGCTTCGTGGAGAAGGACCTCGTCCTTGAAGAATGGGGTCACGTGCTTGCCGACCTTGACGGCAACGCAACCATCTTCATCGGGAACCGCGCCGCCAACCGCGACCGGAAACCGTGGGTGCATTTCCAGGACTTCTCCGCCGATGCTGTGAAGTGGGCGCGAGTGAACCCACGGTAGGGCTTCGCGACATCGCAGAAACCCTTCGCGGAGCGGTTGTAAGAACCGCGCACGGAGGCTTCTTCAGCCAGCGCCGTCGAGGTAGGCCTGCACGGGCCGGTACAGGCCGCGCGGCACATACTGGGGGACCTCGTCGCGGGCTGCCCAGGTGGCGGCGAACACCTCCCGAGGCGAGGCGGGATACGCGGTTCCCTCAAGAACTGTGCATGCCACGTACACGATGAGCCGGCCGGTGTCCGGGTGGATTCGCTCGCCGAGGACGCGTGCGGCCTTCACGGTGAGGCCTGTCTCTTCGAGCGTCTCCCGGACCGCCGCCTGCTCGGCGGTCTCGCCAGTCTCGACGGTGCCGCCGGGCAATGCCCAGAGGAGGTCACCCTCGGGGTTGCTGCGGCGGATCAGGAGGAGACGGCCCCCGTCGAGGATGACGGCCATAGCTACAGCTGGATCTCCGCTCACGCCCCTGATCTACCCGGTCTCGAACCCCTACATCGAGTGATCTTGGTGTGCGGCGTCCTGGGCAGCATGCATCCATGCCTGGTAGCCCAGCTGATCAACCACCACCTCCGCCCGGATGCATGTGGATCGACGAGGCAGCCAATCGCATGGGCGTAAGGAAGGCCACGCTCTACAAGTGGAGGCAGGCGGGCAAAGGGCCAACGTCTTTCCAGGTCGCCCGCCGGATCGTCTCCCGCATCGCCGACCTGGACGCGTACATCGAATGCCAGTATCAGGCGGCCATTAAGCCCGACCCGCAGCACGAGTACGACGCCCGACCACCGGAACCGCGGCACCCTCGACGAGGACCGAGGCGGCCCTCTTGACCTCGAAGCCCCGCCAGCTTCGCCGCCCTCGGTGGCAATACATCCTCACCATCGCATGGTGCGATGCGGGCGGTGTCGACCGCATGGTCACTGAGACCGGAACATGCGGGCCGCCACCCGGGCGGTCGCGATGTCCTTTCGAGAGTTAGGGAGGGAGGCGGCGAAGGGGAGGCCAACACCCCGGGCGCTGCCCTCCCGAGGGGGAGTAGGGCCGCGGTCATCGCATGGGGAACTGGGCGGGCACTCAGGCACCCGCGCCGAGGACGACAGCGCCACCGGCCGCACGCCAGATGGTGTGCTCCAGCGTGCGGAGGCGGGACTCGTGATCGGCGACGTCCTTGCCGACGTCGGAGAGGGCCGGGCCGATGGTGCGGTGTGGTCAGACCTTGCAGAAGTTGAGGCCCTTGAGCGCCTCGTTGATCTGCTTGCCCTGCGCCTCGGTGGTCGTGACGTCCTTGTAGGTGAAGCGCTGGGAAGCGGCCCAGTCAGCCTTGTCGCTGTCGAGTGCGCTGCACTGGTTACGCGCGGCGTCGATGGCCTTGTCCTCGTACTTCACGATGCCCGGGTTGGCTGCGGCAAGGGCGCGTAGGAGTTCGGCGCGCATGACCGCGCTCGGCTCGGGCGGGATACCGACGGCCTTCTCGGCGGCGCTGATGTCGGCGCTGGGCTTGCTGGGCGCGCTGGTCTTCGGCTCGGCAGCGTCGGTTTTGCTGTCGCTGCTGCAGCCGACGAGGGTGATGGCGAGCGCGGCCGTGATGGCAGCGATGGTGGTGCGGGCTCTCATGGTCCCCCCAAGGGTGTGCGGGTGCTGTGCGAACTCTAGGCGCCGTCGCGCTGGGTACAGGGAGGTACCTCGGTCGCATGAACGATGCAGAAAGCCCCCGTCCTCGGCGGCCGAGGCGGGGGCCATCGTGCTGGGAGGCCGCGGTCAGAAACCGCGCGGCACCTCCCGGTTGAGGTGTGCGGCGACAGGCTCCCAGCCACCCTCCGGGGTGAACCCGAGTTTGGCGAGCTCCGCGCCGAACGCGTCGATGATGTCGACGTGGGTGATCCGGCCGACGCCTCCCGGCACTGGCCGGCCGCACAGGACGGCGCACACGGTGCCGATCAGGTTGGTCACGTCGTCCTAGTGCCCGTTCTCCCACAGCCACCCCACCGCCTCGCACACCTTGGTGCTGGGGCGGAATCCGTCGGCCCTGTGCTCAATCTCGGCGGCCTCGTACTGGCCGAGGCCGTGCAAGGCAGTCGCCAGGATGTCGCTGGGCACGGCGATGTGACCGTAGGGGATGGCAGGCTGCTGGGCCATGCGGTGTGCTCCTTCGTGTCGATGCGCGCTGCACGGTGCTGTTCAAGGGCAGCAGGCGAGGGCGGGTCAGCGGGCGCCGTTGTCGTAAGTCCGCCGCCACGAGTTGTGCGCGCGTCGGCCGAGGCGCAGCCGGAGCCGGTGACCGTGGCAGCGCGGGCACGTCCGCGGCTTCCCGAACCGCTCGACCTCGCCCGTGCCCTGGCACCGCCGGCACTTCCCGAACGGCTTCACGGCGCACAGCACTGCCTGGCCGCTGAGCCAGACGACAAGGCCTGCCATCGCAACCAGCATGGGTGTCAATCCCCCTCGGGGCGGCGGTGGCAGCTGGAGGCGAGGCGGCTGGCGGCGCGCTGGCGGAGGGGGCGCGAAGCGTGCGGCGGTTGGCGCGGCGCTCACGGCGAACGAGAGAGTGCGTCACAGCGGACTCCTGTTGCGATCAGGTGGTTCCGTCAGGCCCCGTTCCGGTGTTGACGCACCGGGCGGGGCCGCTTGTGTTGTGGGCGGGTTTCCTTGCCGACAACTCCACTCTAGGGAACATCATGTTCCATCGTCAATAGCCACACCCATGGACATTGCTGCAAGTCTGAGTAACTTCATGTTCCATGACGATGGATGGAACACTATGTGCCATGGACAAGCGATCACTGACGCAGGTGGCGGAGCGATTCCGGGACGCCGAGCGGCGGACCGACATCCTTCGGCAGGAGCTGGCCGCTGCCATCCGCCAGGCAGACACCGACGGGGTCGCCCAGAAGGACATCTGCGAGGCGACCGGCTACACCCGGCAGCAGGTGCGTCGCATCGTGCTCGCCGGCGAAGGGGCCCAGGACGCCGAGACGGCCGCCGAATCCTGACGAGACGGCGGCCATCTCACATTCGTCTCACGGACTCGCGGAAGAGCGCAGGTCGGAGTGCACGCGACCTGCGCTCTCTGGACTGTACCGACGGCTCGGACCCCTCATGGACGCCGGGTAAACTCCGTACACGTGACTTCAGCCGCGCCCGCCAAGCCCCGCATTCCGAACGTCCTCGCCGGACGCTACGCCTCCGCCGAGCTCGCCACGCTCTGGTCGCCCGAGCAGAAGGTGAAGCTCGAACGGCAGCTCTGGCTCGCCGTGCTGCGGGCCCAGAAGGACCTCGGGATCGAGGTGCCGGACGCGGCGATCGCCGACTACGAGCGGGTCCTCGACACCGTGGACCTGGCCTCCATCGCCGAGCGCGAGAAGGTCACCCGGCACGACGTGAAGGCGCGGATCGAGGAGTTCAACGCCCTCGCCGGGCACGAGCACGTGCACAAGGGCATGACCTCCCGGGACCTGACGGAGAACGTCGAGCAGCTGCAGATCCGGCTCTCGCTGGAGCTGATGCGGGACCGCACGGTGGCCGTGCTGGCGCGGCTGGGCAAGCTGGCCGGCGAGTACGCCGAGCTGGTCATGGCCGGCCGCTCCCACAACGTGGCCGCGCAGGCCACCACCCTCGGCAAGCGCTTCGCGACCGCCGCCGACGAGCTGCTGGTCGCCCACGGCCGGGTCGAGGAACTGCTCGGGCGCTACCCGCTGCGCGGCATCAAGGGCCCGGTCGGCACCGCCCAGGACATGCTGGACCTGCTGGGCGGGGACGCGGCGAAGCTGGCCGAGCTGGAGAACCGGATCGCGCGGCACCTCGGCTTCTCGCAGGCGTTCACCTCGGTCGGCCAGGTCTACCCGCGCTCGCTGGACTACGAGGTGGTGACCGCGCTCGTACAGCTGGCGGCCGCCCCCTCCTCCCTGGCCAAGACGATCCGGCTGATGGCCGGGCACGAGCTGGTCACCGAGGGCTTCAAGCCGGGTCAGGTCGGCTCCTCGGCGATGCCGCACAAGATGAACACGCGGTCCTGCGAGCGCGTCAACGGCCTCATGGTGATCCTGCGCGGCTACGCCTCGATGACCGGCGAGCTGGCGGGCGACCAGTGGAACGAGGGCGACGTGTCCTGCTCGGTGGTGCGCCGGGTGGCCCTGCCGGACGCCTTCTTCGCGCTCGACGGCCTCCTGGAGACCTTCCTGACGGTCCTCGACGAGTTCGGCGCCTTCCCGGCCGTCATCGCCCGGGAGCTGGACCGCTACCTCCCGTTCCTCGCCACCACCAAGGTGCTGATGGGCGCGGTGCGCGCGGGTGTCGGCCGTGAGGTCGCCCATGAGGCGATCAAGGAGAACGCCGTCGCCACCGCGCTCGCGATGCGCGAGCAGGGTGCCGAGCGCAACGACCTGCTCGACAAGCTCGCCGCCGACGAGCGGCTGCCGCTGGACCGCGAGCAGCTGGCGGCACTGATGGCCGACAAGCTGTCCTTCACGGGCGCGGCCGCCGCCCAGGTCGGTGTCGTCGCCGGCCGGATCGAGGAGCTCGTCAAGCAGTACCCGGAGGCCGCCGGTTACACCCCCGGAGCGATCCTCTGAGCCGCTTCACGGCGGCGGAACTGGAGGCCGCCCGCGATCGTCTCGTCCCGGACGTGCTCGCGGACGGCCTCGACGTCCTGTTCTGCGGGATCAACCCCGGCCTGATGACGGCGGCCACCGGCCACCACTTCGCCCGTCCCGGCAACCGCTTCTGGCCGGTCCTGCACCTGTCCGGCTTCACCCCGAGGCTGCTGAAGCCCGCGGAACAGGGTGAGTTGCTGTCGTACGGGCTCGGCATCACGAACGTGGTGGCGCGGGCGACCGCGCGGGCCGACGAACTGACGGCCGAGGAGTACGCGGAGGGCGGCCGGCTGCTGACAGCGAAGGTCGGGCGGGCCCGGCCGAGCTGGCTGGCGGTGGTGGGCGTCACGGCCTACCGGGCCGCCTTCGCCGACCGCAAGGCCCAAGTGGGGCCACAGGAGCGGACGATCGGGGACACCCGGGTGTGGGTGCTGCCGAACCCCAGCGGGCTGAACGCGCACTGGACGCCGGCAACGATGGCGGAGGAGTTCGGACGGCTGCGGGTGGCGGCGGAGGGTTAGCGCGGGCGTCAGGCGTCCCGGCGCCGGATGCTCCACGCTCCCGCCAGCAGCGCGGCGCCCGCCCACAGTGCCGTCACCGCAAGCCCGCTCCACGGCCCCAGGGGGCCGTCCCACGTCTCCTGGAACACCACCTGGCCTGCTCTGCCCGGCAGAACATCCGCCACGGAGCCGAACACGTCGCCGATCACGAACGACACGATCAGCAGGAGCGGGATCAGGATGCCGAGGGTCGCGGTCCCGCTCCGCAGCACGGCCGTGAGCCCCGCCGCGAACAGGGCCATCAGCGTCAGGTAGGCGCCACAGCCCAGCGCGGCGCGCAGCCCTTCCGGCCAGCTCGGCCCGGCTGTTCCGAGCAGGAACCTGCCCAGCACGAGGGTGACGAGCCCGGTGACCAGTCCTACGGCGAGTACGGGCAGCGCGATCGCCGTGGCCTTCGCCGCGAACCAGCGCCGTCGGTCGGGCACCGCGGAGAGGGTGAGGCGCAGGGCGGCGCCCCGGAACTCTGACGAGACGGCCGTCGCGCCGAAGGTGACCGCCGCGATCTGTCCGAGGGACACGCCGGCGAAAGCGGAGAAAAGCGGGTCGGAGCCGCCGGAGCCGGCCGCCGAGAGCGCGGAGCACGCGACGGTGGCGGGCAGGACGGCGCACAGAGTGCCGACGAGCGAGCGGAGCGTACGGATCTTGATCCACTCGGCGTGGAGCACGGGCTGGAACGGCACGGTCAGGCCTCCTGGTGGTGCTGTGCGGTGAACTCGGCCTCCGCCGCAGTCAGATCGAGGTAGGCCTCTTCCAGGGTGGCCTCCTCCTGGGTGAGTTCGAGGACGGGGACAGCCGCGTCGGCCAGCAGGCGACCGAGGTCCTCCACGCGCGCGTGCCGTACCGTCCAGACCCCGTCCGCGTCACGCGCCGCGTCCTGACCGTGCCGGGCGAGCAGTTCGGCGAGCCGTTCGTCGTCGGTGGTGCGGACCCTCGCCGCGGGCCGCACGCGCGCGTGGATGAAGTCCCGCACCGGGGTGTCGGCCAGGAGCCGGCCGCGGCCGAGGACGATCAGGTGGTCCGCGAAAGTCGCCGTCTCGTTCATGAGATGGCTGGAGACCAGCACCGTGCGGCCTTCCGCCGCAAGTCGGCGCAGCAGACCGCGGATCCAGACGATGCCTTCGGGATCGAGGCCGTTGGAGGGTTCGTCGAGCAGCACCACCTCGGGATCGCCGAGCAGGGCGGCGGCGATCCCGAGCCGCTGGCGCATGCCCAGGGAATACGTGCGCACCCGGCGCCGGGCGACGGGCGCCAGTCCCGTCTCCGCCAGCAGTTCGTCGATCCGGCCGGCCGGGATGCGGTTGCTCGCCGCGAGGACGCGCAGGTGGTCGCGTCCGGTGCGCGAGCCGTGCGCGGCGTCGGCGTCGAGCAGGGCGCCCACCCGGCGCAGGGGCGCGCGGAGTTCGGAGTACGGCCGCCCGCCGATCGTGGCTGTTCCGGAGGTGGCGTGGTCGAGGCCGAGGAGGAGCCGCAGGGTGGTGGACTTGCCGGCGCCGTTGGGGCCCAGGAAGCCGGTGACGAGGCCGGGGCGGACGGCGAAGGTGAGGTGGTCCACGGCCCGGCGGCCCCCGTACTCCTTGGTGAGGTCGTGCACCTCGATGCTGGTCATGCCGACAGCCTCGCCGGGCAAGGGGGTTGGGATCCTCCCCCGCCGGTGGAGATCGCCTCCCCCGCTCGGGGGAGGGCCGTTGTCAGTGGGGCCTGCCACGATGTCCGCATGGCCCGCTTTCTCCGCCCGCTGCTACGGGGGACGACCTACACGCGCCTGCTGCATCTGTGGGTGCCGTTGCTCGTCGTCGCTCTGTGGCTCTTCATCGACCCGTCGACGCCGTGGGTGCCCGCGCTGCTGCTGATCCCGGTCGGGCTGATCCCCGCCGTGCGCCGGGGCGAGGGCGTGCAGGCGCGGCTGCTGCTCACCCCGGGCGAGGAGGAGTCGGGGATCTCGGAGACGCCGTCGGCGACCTGGCGGGACCGAGGGCGCACGGTGCTGTGGCTGGAGGCGCGGATGCTCCTCGGCTCGGCGGGCGCGCTGGCTTCGGTGTGGCTTCCGGCCATCGCCTTCGACCTCGGCAGACTCGCCGCCGGGCAGGTACCCGGCGGCGTCCCGTTCCTCGACACAGCGCGGCCGCACTGGGCCTACGCCCTGCTGATCCCGGTCCCGCTGATCGCCCTCTACGGGGCCGTCGTCAGCTTCGGGGAGCTGGTCACAGGGCTGGCCCGGCGGTTGCTCGGGCCGTCCGCCGCCGAGCGGCTCGCGGCGCTGGAGGAACGCACCGAGCAGCTGCTGGAACGCACGCGTATCGCGCGCGAGCTGCACGACTCCATCGGACACGCGCTGACGGTGGCGGTGGTGCAGGCGGGCGCGGCCCGGGCGGCGGGCGACCCCGAGTTCACCGACCGGGCGCTGGCCGCCATCGAGGAGACCGGCCGGAGCGCGCTGGAGGATCTGGAGCGGGTGCTGGGCGTGCTGCGCGAGTCCCGGCAGCCGGTGAGCGGGCGGCCCACGCTCGCCGACGCCGACCGGCTCCTGGAGTCCGCGCGCGCCTCGGGCGCCAAGGTGGACGCCGAGGTCACCGGCCCCCTGGAAGCTGTACCGGGGCCGGTCTCCCGGGAGGGCTACCGCATCCTGCAGGAGGCACTCACCAATGTGCTGCGGCACGCGGGGGCCGTGCCCGTGCGGGTCCGGATGACCGTGGCCCACGGAATGCTGGACCTCGAAGTCCGCAATCCGCTTCCGGGCGCGATACCCAGGCCCGGGCGGGGCAGCGGACTGCGCGGGATCCGCGAGCGGGTGGCTCTGCTCGGGGGCCGCGCGCGTACCGGACCGGACGAGGGCGACTGGCAGGTGCACGCCGAACTGCCGGTCGGTTGATCTACGCTGACCGGATGCCGGTCACCGTCCTGCTCGTCGACGACGAACCCCTCGTACGCGCGGGCCTGCGGGCCGTGCTGGAGGCACAGCCCGACATCGAGGTGGTCGGGGAGGCGGCGGACGGGGCGGCGGTGATCCCACTGGTGCGGCAACTGCGGCCGGACGTGGTCGCGATGGACGTACGCATGCCGCTGCTGGACGGGATCGAGGCCACCCGCGCGGTGCTGCGCACGGTCGCCGAGCCACCGAAGATCCTCGTGGTGACGACGTTCGAGGACGACGAGTACGTGTACGAGGCGCTGCGCGCGGGCGCCGACGGGTTTCTGCTGAAGCGGGCCCGGCCGGCCGAGATCGTGCACGCGGTGCGGCTGGTCGCCGAGGGCGAGTCCTTGCTCTTCCCGGCATCGGTGCGGCAGCTCGCCGGCCGATACGGCCAGGGCCAAGGACGAGACGGCCTGGAGTGGGCGCGGCTGACCGAGCGGGAGGCCGAGGTGCTGCGGCTCATGACGCAGGGGCTGGCCAATGCCGAGATCGCCGGGCGGCTCGTCGTCGGAACCGAGACCGTGAAGTCCCATGTGGGGGCCGTGCTGGCCAAGCTCGGGGTGCGGGACCGCACTCAGGCGGTGATCGCGGCGTACGAATCAGGCTTCGTCACGCCCCGCTGATCGCGGATCTCCGGCAGATCGGAGGCGTCCGGCACTCGCCGGGGCCCTCGGCACCGAAGTACGATCCGGCCAACGTGCAGGGTTAGCTGGGAGGACGGACGTTGGCGGGGTTGACCGGCGGTGATCCGTCTCTGCTGCGAAGGATCAATTCCGCAGTGGTGCTGCACGCGCTGCGGGCCACCGACTGCGCGACTCTCACCGAGATCACCCGGGTCACCGGGCTGTCCCGGCCGACCGTCGAAGGAGTCGTCGAAGGGCTCATCGAAGCCGGCCTGGTCGTCGAGAAGGCGGCCGAGGAGGGCGCCACCCGGCGGCAGGGTCGGCCGGCGCGGCGGTTCCGGTTCCGGGCCGAGGCCGGGCATCTGCTGGGCCTGGAGATCGGCCCGCACCGCGTCGCCGCGCTCCTGGCCGACCTGGACGGCCGAATACTGGGGGCGCAGGCCAAGGAGGTGGACGAGACGGCCGACGCGGACGAGCGGCTGGAGCGGCTGCGCACCGCCGTCGCCGACCTGCTCCGCCGGGCCGGGGTGGCGCGCAGTTCGCTGCGGGCCGTCGGGGTCGGCACACCCGGCATCGTGGAGGCGGACGGCCGGGTGCGGCTGGGCACCGCGCTGCCCGAGTGGACGGGGCTGCGGCTGGGCGAGCGGCTGAGCCGGTCCTTCAAGTGCCCGGTCCTGGTGGAGAACGACGCCAACGCCGCGGCCGTCGCCGAGCACTGGAAGGGCGCCGCCACCGAGTCCGACGACGTGGTGATGGTGCTGGCCGGGCTGAGTCCGGGCGCCGGTTCACTGATCGGCGGGCGGCTGCACCGGGGGTACGGCGGGGCGGCCGGGGAGATCGGCGCGCTGCACCTGCTGGGCCGGGAGGTGACCCCGGAGACGCTGCTGTCCACCACCGACGAGCCGCTGCACCCGCTGGACGAGCAGGCGGTCGCCGAGGTGTTCGCGCTGGCCCGCAAGGGGGACGCGCGTGCCCGGGCGGCCGTCGACCGGTTCATCCAGCGGCTGGTCCACGACGTGGCCGCGCTGGTGCTGGCACTGGACCCGGAGCTGGTGGTGATCGGCGGCTGGGCGGCGGGCCTGGACGGCGTCCTGGAGCCGCTGCGCCGTGAACTCGCCCGTTACTGTCTGCGGCCGCCCCGGGTGGCTCTCTCCCTGCTCGGCGAGGCGGCGGTGGCGACGGGCGCGCTGCGGCTCGCCCTCGATCATGTGGAGGAGCAGCTGTTCGCGGTGGACAGGACGGTCACCGCACGCCGCTGACCGGCTGACCTGGGCACATGCGTCGCGCCCCGGAAGAGATCCGGGGCGCGACCTGGTCGTGCGGCGCGGCGGCTAGGAGGCCTGCCGCTCGGGGCCGTGGTGGATCTCCACGCCGCCGGTGTCGCCGAAGGTCAGCCGGCAGGTGTCCGCGCGGTAGGTGGCGACGGAGAGCGCGGCGGTGCGGCCGGCGGCGAGGAAGCGGGTGGTGACGACCAGCACCGGGGCGCCGGGGAGACGGTCGAGCTCCTTGGCGTCGTCCGCGCGGGCCGAGCCGAGCTCCACGGCCTGGTCCTGGCCCTCCAGCTCCAGGCGCTGCAGCTCACGCAGGACCGCACGCGCGCGGGGCGCTCCGGACGGCGCGTCGATCGCCGTCAGCTCCGGAACCGAGTCCGCCGGGATGTAGAGCAGCTCGGCGGCGACGGGCTGGCCGTGCGAGACGCGGGAACGGCGCACGATGTGCACGGGCTCCTCCGCGCCGGTCTCCAGGGCGGTCGCGACGGCGGCGGGCGGCACCGCGAGGATGCAGTCCGCGGGCTGCCAGGCGTCGCCGGAGGCGCCCGGCCAGGCGTGCTCGTCGGAGCCCACCGCCACGCCCATGCGCGGGGGCGCGACCGTCGTACCGACACCGCGGCGGCGCTGCAGCCGGCCCTCCAGTTCGAGCTGTTCGAGGGCCTGGCGGAGGGTGGCCCGGGCCACGCCGAAGCGGGCGGCGAGGTCACGCTCGTTGGGCAGGATCTCGCCGACCGAGAACTCCGAGTCCAGTGCCTCACTGAGCACGGTCTTGAGATGCCAGTACTTCGGTTCCGGCACCGATTCCAGCTGCGTGGTCCCCACCCTGTCCTCCGCAATCGCCGTGGTCCGGCGGCGTTTTAGCGCCCTTGTTTATTAAAGGTTGTTGTACTTATCTGCGACCATAGGGCGGCGCACACCCTTGGTCAAGACCAATCGTCGATCCCTTGGCCAACGCATAGAAAGCGGTGCCATACACCGTTCACGAGGCGTTCGCGTGGGGGCGTTTTCGTGACATGGCAGCAAAGCTCCCGTCGCACCGCGAGAACCGCCCGGAACGGGGTGTTCACCCGAACGGCCGCAGACGGCGCCACCCCGTCCTGCCCGACACGCTCCCGCATGTCCGGCGGAATCACGCCGCGCTCCGCGCCCCCGACCCAGAATGATCCGCAGGACGGCACGGCACCCCGTTTTCAACCTGAAGTCACGCAGGGTGCGTTGACGGGTCGGGCCGACGTGCGACACACCCCGTCGGGGACTACCCGCGAGTAGCAATTGCTGACAAGCTGTCTACGGCGTCCGCCGAAGTCCCAGACGAGGAGCCCCCATGTCCGCCACCGTCTCCTTCAAAGTCCCGGCCGCGCACGGCCGGCAGGATGTGACCGTCTCGTACGCGCGCGTGGGCCGCGGCGAGCCGCTGGTCCTCATCCACGGCATAGGGCATCACCGGCAGGCCTGGGACCCCGTGGTGGACATCCTCGCGACCGAGCGGGACGTGATCGCCGTGGACCTGCCCGGCTTCGGCGCCTCCCCGGCCCTTCCCGACGGCCTCGCCTACGACCTGCCGACCACCGGCACCGTGCTCGGCGCCCTGTTCGAGACCCTGGAGCTGGACCGGCCGCACGTGGCGGGCAACTCGCTCGGCGGGCTGCTGGCGCTGGAACTGGGCCGCGAGAAGCTCGTACGGTCCGTCACCGCCCTCTCCCCCGCCGGCTTCTGGTCGCAGGCGGAGCGGCGCTATGCCTTCGGCGTGCTCATCGCCATGCGGCGGATCGCGGAGCGGCTGCCGCTCCCCCTGATCGAGCGGCTGTCCCGGTCGGCCGCCGGGCGGACGGCCCTGACCAGCACCATCTACGCCCGCCCGGCGCGCCGTTCACCCGAGGCCGTGGTCGCGGAGACGCTGGCCCTCGCGCAGGCCAGCGGATTCGCCGAGACCCTGCGGGCGGGCTCCGCCGTCCAGTTCACCGACGACGTCCCCGGCATCCCGGTCACCGTGGGCTGGGGCACCCGGGACATGCTGCTGGTGCGCCGCCAGGGGGTCCGGGCCAAGCAGATCATCCCCAAGGCCCGGCTGGTCCGGCTGCCCGGCTGCGGACACTGCCCGATGAACGACGACCCGGCGCTGGTCGCCCGCGTCATCCTCGACGGCAGCCGCTGACGCACGACCGAGCGCCGACGCGGCGTGGGCACCGGCCGACGGGCGGCTGTCGGCCGACGGCACGGTGCGACGTGGGGCTGGGGCGAACGCGGTCCCCCGGCTGGCAGGGTCGGGCAGAGCGCGGGCCGTCGCCGACCGACGGTCATCGGGGTGGGGGCAGAACAGCGTGGCATCGGTGACTGACGGTCGGCATGACGGTAGGGAGCAGCCGAACACCGACCAGCGGTCGACGCAACGGCACAAGGCACGGGCATCGGTGACCGGCGGTCGGCAGGGACGGTCCACCGGACATCACCGACCAGCGGTCGACAGGACGGCCGCACAACACCCCTCACCGACCAGCGGTCGGCATGACGCCGAAGAGCACCTGGTCAGGTTGAACGGCGGTCAGCGGAGGGGGGCGGAGTGCGGCCGGGCGCCGCCCGGAGGTCGGCGCGGTGGGGCCGACGGGCGGCCGGTGCTGGTTTGCGGCCGAGGTGGGGCAGGGCGCCGGAGCCCAGGGCGACCCCGGCACCCACCAGGACGCCGCCGACGGCCTGGGCGGGGCCGTAGGAACCCGTTCCGACGAGCGGGGCGGTGCACACGGCGGTGAGCGGGACGAGGCCGGTGAAGAGCGTCGCGCGCTCCGTGCCGATCCGCTGCACGCCCATGTACCAGCACACGAAACCGACGACGGTCACCACGGCCGCCTGCCACAGCAGCGCGGCCGTCTCCGTGGCGTCGGGCCGGCGCAGCCACGCCCCGCCGTCGAGCACGGCCCCGGTCACCGCCGCCTCGGCCGCGGCGAGGGCGCACACCGTGGCGGTCAGCAGCCGTGGACCGAGCGCCCGCAGCACCGGTCCGGCGAGCACCGCGAAGCCGACCTCACCGGCCAGGGCGCACACCGAGAAGGCGAGACCGCCGCCATCCGTCCGCCCCCAGCCCTGGACCACGAAGGCGCCGGCCGCGACCAGCAGCGCCCCGTGGAGGACGAGGCGTTGTGGCCGACGGCCGTCCAGAAGCGGGACCAGGACCGCGACCACCACCGGGGCACAGCCGACGAGGACGCCCGGGACCGCCGGTTCCGCGGTGCGCTCGGCGGCGAGGATCGCCAGGTTGAAGCCGACCATCCCGACCGCGGCGAGCAGGGCCGGCCGCAGCCACGCACGCGCCCCCAGCCCGCGCAGCCGCCCGGCCGCACCCCGCCCCACGAACGGCACGAGCAGCAGGCAGGCCAGTCCGTAGCGGAGGAACTGGCCGCCCGCGTAGGGGTAGTGGCCCAGCACGCTGTTGGCGGTGAAGGAGCCGCCGACGAGGACGTAGGCGAGCGCGGTCAGCAGGGCGCCGCGCGTGGTGGTCGCGTTCATGAGGACGACGCTAGGAACCTCGGCGGCCCGGATTAAGGTCCACTTCCATGACGTCATCGGGGACCAATCCGGGCGCCCTGCCGGGTTCCGCCGCGTGGGAGCTGCTGCTGCCGGCCGCCTCCGCGCCGGCACGCGCGCGTGGCCGTTTCCTCCAGGCAGCGCTGCGGGAGGCGATCCGCGCGGGGCGGCTCGCGCCCGGCACCCGGCTGCCGTCCAGCCGCGAGCTGGCCAAGGACCTCGGGGTGTCGCGGGGGCTGGTCACGGAGGCGTACGAGCAGCTGACGGCGGAGGGCTACCTGCGCAGCGGCCGCGGGGCGGGCACCTGGGTGGGCGGTGCCGTGCGGGCGGCGACGCCACGCGCGCGTGATCTCGCGCCGGGCCCGCACGGCGTCCGGGTGGACTTCCTGCCGGGATCACCGGATCTCTCGCTGTTCCCGCGCGCCGCCTGGGCCGCCGCACAGCGCGAGGTGCTGGCGGAGCTGCCGCACCGCGACCTCGGCTATCCGGACCCGCGCGGACTGCCCCGGCTGCGCTCGGCCCTCGCCGAACTGCTGGCCCGGCGCCGGGGCGTGGTCGGCGACCCGGAGCGGATCGTGGTCGTCTCCGGGGTGGCACAGGCGGCGGCGCTGGTCGGTTCCGTGCTGCACGCGCGCGGGATGCGCGAGATCGGCGTGGAGGACCCCGGCAGCCCGCAGCACGACGGCCTGTACGCGGCGGCCGGGCTGCGGACCGTACCGCTGCCCCTGGACGACGAGGGTCTGGCGCCGGGCCCCCTGCACGCGTCGGGCGTCCGCGCGGCGGTGACGACGCCCGCCCACCAGTACCCGACCGGGATCGCCTGCTCCGCCGGGCGCCGCACCCGGCTGCTGGACTGGGCCCGGTCGGTGGACGGGCTGCTCCTGGAGGACGACTACGACGGCGACTTCCGTTACGACCGGGCCCCGGTCGGTGCGCTCCAGGGCCTCGATCCGGAGCGGGTGGCCTACATGGGGTCGGTCAGCAAGTCCCTCGCCCCCGGACTGCGGCTGGGCTGGCTGCTGGTGCCGGAGTTCCTGGCGGACGACGTCGTCGACCGGAAGCGGACCATGGACCTGGGGCATCCTTCCGTCGACCAGGCGGTGTTCGCCCGGTTCCTGGAGCGCGGCGACTACGACCGGCAGCTGCGCCGCTGCCAGCGCGCCTACCGGGAGCGGCGGGACGTCCTGGTCGCCGCCCTGGCCGAGCACTTCTCGCACGCGCGCGTGTCGGGGATCGCGGCAGGGCTGCACGCCATCGCCGAACTGCCCGGACGATACGGGCCGGAGAGCCGCTTCGTAGGGCGGGCGGCTGCGGCCGGGGTCGCGGTGCGTCCGCTGAGCGCGTGCACACACGCGCGGGGCGACGAGTCCGCGGTACGGCTGGTGCTGGGGTACGCGCATCTGCCGGCGGCACGGATCCGGGAAGGGGTGCGGTTGATGGCGGCGGCACTCGACGGGTGACGGCGACACGGCCGGACCCGGACCGATCACGACACGGCCGGACTCGGACCGATGACGACACCGCCGGACCCGGACCGATCACAACACCGCCGGACCCGGACCGATCACAACACCGCCGGACCCGGACCGATCACAACACCGCCGGACCCGGACCGATCACAACACCGCCGGACCCGGACCGATGACGACACCGCCGGACCCGGACCGATGACGACACCGCCGGGTCCCGCAGGGACGACTTCTGCGGGGTCGGGCAGTTGTTCACTTGCGGTTTCCGTGTGCGCTGCGGCGCCCCAGTAGTTGTGGCTGTGCACAACTGGCCGGATCCCGTTCTGGAGGCCCTTCCATGTCCCTTTCGCTCCCCGGCCGCCGCAGCGTGCTGCGCGGCTCGCTCGCCGCGTCGGCGGCCCTGACCCTGCCCACGGCCCTCGGTTCGGCACCGGCGTTCGCGCTGTCCGGGCGCCCCCGCGCGGAGTGGGGCGTGCAGGCGGGTGACGTGACCGCCGACTCCGGCCTGGTGTGGGTCCGTTCGGACCGGCCGGCCCGGATGATCGTGGAAACCTCGGCCACCGAGTCGTTCCGCAACGCCCGCAGCTGGCGCGGCCCGCTGCTCGGCGCGGACAGCGACTTCACCGGCACCACGCGGCTGCACGGGCTGCCGTCCGGCGAGCAGATCCACTACCGGGTGCTGCTCGCCGACCCCGACGATCCGCGCCGCACCGGCGAGCCGGTCACCGGCACCTTCCGTACGGCGTCCGCCCGCCGGCGCCAGGGCGTGAAGTTCGTGTGGTCCGGCGACCTGGCCGGGCAGGGCTGGGGCATCAACGAGTCCATCGGCGGCTACCGCATCTTCGACGCGATGGCGAAGCTGGACCCGGACTTCTTCTTGTGCAGCGGTGACAACATCTACGCCGACGGCGTGATCTCGGCGACCCAGGCGCTGCCCGACGGCAGCCTGTACCGCAATGTCACCTCCGAGGCGAAGTCGCATGTCGCGGTCACGCTGGACGACTTCCGGGGCAACTTCCGCTACAACCTGCTCGACCAGGCGCTGCGCCGGTTCAACGCCCAGGTGCCGAACGTCATCCAGTGGGACGACCACGAGGTCCGCAACAACTGGTACCCGGGCGAGGTCATCGGCACCGGTACCGCCTACCCGGCCGGCACCAGGCTGGACGACATGGCGCTGCGCTCCCGGCAGGCGTTCTCCGAGTACTTCCCGATCTCCACGATCAGCGGCCGGCCGGACGGCCGGATCTACCGCGTCCACCACCACGGCCCGCTCCTGGACGTGTTCGTCCTCGACATGCGGACCTACCGCAACGCCAACTCTCCCGACGACCAGACGACCGACCCGCAGGGCATCCTCGGCGCCGAGCAGCTGAAGTGGCTCAAGCACGAGCTGTCCCGGTCGCGTGCGCTGTGGAAGGTGATCGCCGCGGACATGCCGCTCGGGCTGGTCGTCCCCGACCCGGTCGAGGGCAAGGCGAACTTCGAGGCCGTGGCCCAGGGCGACCCGGGCGCGCCGCTCGGCCGTGAGCTGCAGATCGCGGAGCTGCTGCGGTACATCAAGCACCGGAAGATCACCGGCACCGTCTGGCTGACGGCCGACGTCCACCACACCTCGGCCCAGCACTACGACCCGTCGCGGGCCGCGTTCAAGGACTTCGCGCCGTTCTGGGAGTTCGTCTCCGGCCCGCTCAACGCCGGTGCCTTCCCGGCGAACGCGCTGGACGGCACGTTCGGCCCCGACCGGGTGTTCGTCAAGGCGCCGACCGCCTCGAACGTGTCACCCGCGGAGGGTTACCAGTTCTTCGGCGAGGTCGACATCGACGGCGACAGCGGCGAACTGACGGTGCGTCTGCGCGAGTACGACGGCACCGTGCTGTTCACGCAGACCCTGCAGCCGGGCCGGGTCGGCCAGTAACTCCCGTACGCTTTTCACAGGGCCGCGCACCGGCGTCATCCCCCGGTGCGCGGCCCTGTCGCAGCTCCCGGCGCGGGTTCTTCCGCATCCTCGAACTCACCCTCCCGCAGCGCGTTTTCGCAGGTCAGGCCGATTGTCAGTGGCCGCCTCTACGGTTTTCCCATGACGCGATCCTCACAGGCCGTGGCCTATCGCCAACCCTCCGTGCTGCGCTCCGCCGCCGACGGCCGCCATCTCGGTCTGGAGACCTCCCGAGGGGCGACGCCCACCGGGGTCGAGGACCATCCGCGGTTCTTCGCGGGCTTTCTGACCTCGCCTCAGGTGGCCGCGGCCGGGCTGCTCGCGGTGGCCGACGTGGCGGCCGCGCGGTACTACCAGCCGCAGCTGCGCGCCTCGCTGGACCCGGTGGTGACGGGCAACGGCGACCGGCTGCGCTTCGAGTCCTTCTCCGGCTGCGGCGGGGTGTACGCCAGGCTGGACGTCCTCGGCCCGGGACTGGACGGCGGCGAGGTGGGCCACGGCACGACGAACGTCGACGTCAACAACGCGCTGCGGGAGGCCCTTTCCCGGCTCGGCTCGGACGACCCGCTCCATCTGCGGGTCGGTCCCGAGGAGTTGGCGGTCACCACGCTGGACGGCCCGGTGGTGGAGAAGAAGGTCCCGCTCCCGGACCGCTGGCTGCGCGGCTTCGTCGAGGCACAGGTCATAGCGGCCGGGTTCGAGCTGCGGGCCGAGCTCCCGGCGGACGAGGCAGTGCGGTTCCTGCGCTCGCTCCCCCGCGGCGGCACCGCGCGCCGGGGCTCGGCGGGTCCCTGCTGGGTGGTGCCGGCGGGCCGGGGGCTGCGGCCGACGACCCGTCCGGTGCCGGGCGCGGCGTGCCTGCCGGGACCGGAGCGGCTGGCCGCGCTGCAGCGGGTGCTGCGCCATGCGACGGCCCTGCGCGTCTACGGCCCGCAGGGCGCGCTCGCCGCCTCCGGTACGGCCGCGGCCTGGGAGGTGGTGCTGCCCGGCATGCGGCTCACGCTGACCCTGTCGCCGGACCCGGCCCGGGGGTTCTCCGGCGAGGGCGGCGTCCTGGACGCGCTGGCCACCGACGAGGCCGCCGAGGACGCGGAGCTGATCGCGGTCCTGCTGGCCTGGGAGCCCCGCGTCGACGTTGCCGACCTGGCCGCCTCCGCCGGGCTCACCCCGGAGCGGGTCCGCGCGGCCCTGATCCGCCTCGGCACCTCGGGACGCGTCGGCTACGACACGGCGGAGGCCGCCTACTTCCATCGCGAACTGCCGTACGACGCGGGGCGCGTGGAGCGGCACAACCCCCGGCTGCGGTCGGCCCGGGCGCTGGTGGCCGCGGGCGCGGTGGCCCTGGACGGCGAGCTGGGCACGGTGACGGCCGAGGACGGTCATGTGCACCGGATACGGGATGCGGCGGGGGTGCTGAGCTGCAGTTGTCTGTGGTGGGCGAAGTACCGGGGCGGGCGCGGGCCGTGCAAGCACGCGCTGGCGGTGCGGATGGTGCGGCGGGGGGCCGCGGTGGAGCACGAGATGAATCAGGACCTGGCACAGGACATGGCGGAGATCGGCGGGGGTGCGTGATGAGCGCGGTGCTGGAGGCGGTACGGGCGGGGCGCGTCGGGGAGACGGCCCTCCTGGTGACGAAGTTGACGGATGCCGAACGACGCGCGCTGCTGCCCGGGCTGCAGGCCCTGCGCAAGGAGCTGCGGGCCGCGCCTTGGGAGACCCGGTCCGAGCGCAGCTATCCGGCGCTCCAGGTGGCCGGGGCGATGTGCCACTCGGGAGCCGCGGCGGCCGCGACCTGGATCGCCGGGGCCGACATGCGCTGGCGGCAGGCGCCGGCGGACATGCTGCTGAAGGTGTTGGCGGACCGGGACACCGGCTGGCAGGCCGATGTGGCCCGCCGGCTGGCCGCGCGGCCGGTCTCCGCGGACGTGCCGTTCCTGCTGATGGCGGGACTGGTACGCCGCTCGGGATGCGAGGTGCCGGTGACGGACGCCTATGTGGTCGGCTGGGTCCGCCACATAGGCCGCACCTGGGGGCGTGTCCCCCTCGTCGACCGGCTGCGCGCCGAGCCGGACCTCGCGCCGCTGGTGAACGGCCTGTTCGAGCTCTCCGATCTCGGCGAGGTCCGCTGGCTGTTCGGCGAGGGGCCCGGTTCCTGGCAGAACGCCCTCGCGGAGCTGACCGGCGCGGGCGTGCTGGAGCGCAAGGCCGTGGTCGACGCCTGTGTGGCCCGTCTGCTGCGCGGCGGCGGCCCGACCGACCACCGGGTCTTCCTGCCGCTGCTGGGCCTGCTCGCCCTCACCCGGGAGGAGGTGCGCGAGCGGGTCGCCGACTGGACGGCCCTGGCCCGGGACGCCGCCTCCCCGGTGGCCGCGCACGCCCAGTCGGTCCTCGCCGCCCTCGCCCTCGACGGCGACCTCACCCCGCGGCAGCTCGCCGAGGCCTCCGAAGGGCTGCTGTTCCGCGCCGAGAAGAAGCTGGTGCGCGCCCAGCTGGTGCTGCTCGGCAAGGTGCTCGCGCGCGACGCGACCGCGGCGGCGGAGCTGCTGCCGGCCGTGGCCCAGGCGTTCGGGCACGAGGACACCCAGATGCAGGAGCGGGCGCTGAAGCTGGTGGAGCGGCATGCGGCGCGGCTCGACGGCGAACCTGCGGTTCGGTCCGAAGTCACCGTCGCGGCCGAGCAGTTGAGCCCGGCCCTGCGTGTTCGGGCGGCCGCTGTCCTGGGCATCGCGCCCGGGGCGGAGCCCGAGGCGTACGAGGAGGTGCTGCCGCTGCCCCCGGAGCCGCTCCGGCTCACGGCCCCGCCGGATTCGGCCGTGGAACTCGCCGAGGAGGTCTCGGCCCTGCTGGCGGCCGACGGGGACGGGGACGTGGCCGCGTTCGAGCGGGCGCTGGACGGTCTGGCCCGGCACGCCCACCGCGACCAGGACGCGCTGCGGGAGGCGCTCGAACCGGTGGCGGCCACCCGCTGGTGGCGGCAGCCCGAGTGGCACGGCCGACGGGACGCCGAGGAGCACTTCGCCCATACCCGACGCGGCCTCCTCGGCCCCGAGGGCGGCCTCGAACTGATCCTGGCGACGCTGTACGGGGCCGTGAGCACGGCCACCCTGCTCGCCGGGCTGCAGCACGGTCCGGCCGACCACGAGTGCGCGCGCCACGGGTTCTCCCGGGTCCTCGACGTCCGGCTGCGTGAACTGGCCTACCGGATCCGGACGGACCCGCAGCCGCTGCTGCTGGCCACGCCGTCGTGGAGCACCGGACTCCTGGAGCCGGGCGAGCTCGTCGACCGGCTCGACACCTGCCGTCGCCTCGGCGCCCGGGTGGGCGAGGCCGACTTCGCCCAGGCCCTCCTGCGGGTCCGGCGCGAGGACCGTACGGCGGCCCTGGCCGCCGCCGGGCGCGCGAGCGGCCTCGGCACGCCGGAAGGCGAGCGGCTGGCGCGCTGGCTGTCCGCCGGGGAGCCCGCCCTGCCCGGCTCCGGCCTTCGGACATCGGGTCCGCGCATCCTGATCGAGTCCGGCGAGGTCCGGGAACTCCAGACGGACTTCCCCGAGGCGTTCCGGCGGCTGGGCCGGCCGTTCACGGCGTCCGACGCGGTCCGGTACTGCTACCACTGGGGCCAGGAGAACCACCGGCACTGGCTGGCCACGCTCCCGGAGCTGCGCGAACTCGTCGCCGTACGGCTGGTGCACGACGTCTCCGAGGCCGCCCTGGACGATGAGAGGGGCGGGGCCGCCGCCCTTCCGCTGCTCGCCGAGTCCGGCGGGGTCGCGGGCGAGAGCACGCACCTGTGCGTGGCGTACGGGCTGGGCGCCCGGCATCCGGAGGACCGGCTGGCCGCGGTGGACGCGCTGCTGGTGCTCGCCGGGCGCGGACAGCTCGACACGGAGCGGCTGGGTGCCGACCTCGGCTGGCTGGTCCGGCTCGGTGCGGTGAAGCCGCTGCGGCTGGCGGAGTCGGCCCGGACGGCGGCGGCCACGGGGGCCAACACCACGATATGGGAGATGCTCCGGCACACCCTGCCCGTACTGCTCGCGGACCTCGCGACTGGGGGGACCGCGGGTGCCGCGGGTGCCGCGGGCGCGACCCGTGGGCTCGGGGAGCTGCTCTCGATCGCCGCGGACTGTGCCGAGCGGTCCGGGGCCCGTGGCGAGCTGCCTCATCTCTCGGGGACGGCTGCCCGGCCCGGTTCGGCGCGGCTGGTGGTCCAGGCCCGTCGGCTGCGGGACGCACTGGGCGTGGCGGCGGCCGCCTGAGAGGGGAAGGAATCGGTCATTTCTCAGACCTCGACAACCGGACAAACAGCCACGAAAAGAACGTAAGCATGCTTTACCCATCGGTCACAGAGCGTTTGTGATCACGCAACACCGTTGCTTCACAGTGGCTGCATGAATCGAGACATGTCTGATGTGACACGCGCACGGGACGGACGCCCCGTGCACCACTGGCGACGGGACCTCGTCGAACTCGCCGCCCTGTTCACGGCCGTCGCGGTGGCGGAGGCGGTGGCCAACCTGATCGGGCACGGGCCCGACGGTCCGGCGCTGCTGGTGATCTCGGCGCTGGTGCTGGCGGCCACGGCGGGCTTCCACGTCTGGTGGGCGAGGCGCCCAGGTCACGCACCGCCGGTGACCGATACCGATACCGGCACCCGGCCGGCCGTCACCGAGACACGGCAGGCCGGGACCGGCGCGGACACCTCGGGGGCCGGGGACCGGGCGAGCACGCTGTGGCGGCTGCGGACGACGGTGCGGGACGAGCCCGGTTCGCTGGCGGCGCTGTGCAGCGCGCTCGCCGGGCACCGCGTGGACATCCTGAGCCTGCAGACGCATCCGCTGGGCGACGGCACGGTGGACGAGTTCCTGCTGCGGGCCCCCGGCGAGCTGATCGCCGGCGAGATCACGCGGGCGGTCGCGCTGGCCGGGGGCACGGACACCTGGATCGAGCGGGCCGACGCCCATGATCTGGTGGACGCCCCGACCCGGGTCCTGGGCCTGGCCACCCGCACCGCGCTGGACGCGGCGGAACTTCCGCTGGCCCTCCGGCAGTTGTTGGGGAGGTGCACGATCCGCTCGCTCCCCGCCCACCCGGTCGGCGGGGCCCGGAGCCCCGAGACGGTTCCCGTCGAGGGTGCGCTGGAGGACACCGTGATGCGGCTGCGTGCGCCGGAGGGGGGAGTGATCACCGTGGAGCGGCCGTATCTCCCGTTCACGCCGACGGAGTTCGCGCGGGCGCGGGCATTGGTGGAACTGGACGCCCGGCTCGGACCGCGCATCCCGCGCAGCCAGGACGTGATCGCGTTGCCCGCGGGCGACGCGATCACCGTGCGCCGGGCCGACACCGGTGACCTGGAAGCGGCGAAGGCGATGCACGAGCGCTGCTCGCCGCGGACCCTCGGGCTGCGCTACCACGGCCCGGTCGGGGACGCGGACCGGTACCTGAACCACCTGCTCAGCCCGCGCTTCGGCCGCACGCTGGCCGTGCAGACCGCGTCGGGCCGGATCGTCGGTCTCGGGCATCTGCTGTGGGACGGGGACGAGACGGAGGTGGCGCTGCTCGTGGAGGACGCCTGGCAGCGGCGCGGCATCGGCGGCGAACTGCTGACCCGGCTGGTGGGGATGGCCGTGGAGGCGGGCTGCGAGAGCGTGTACGCGGTGACGCAGGCGTCCAACACGGGGATGGTGGCGGCGATGCGGGCGCTGGGGCTGCCGTTGGATTATCAGATCGAGGAGGGGACGCTGGTCATCACGGCCCGGCTGGCGGCGGAGCCGGGGGACGCCGTGACTGCCGCGGGGTGGCTTTCGAGTGCGGGCGAGTCGGGGAGGGCCGAAGCGCCGTAGTACTCACGGCCGTCCGGCGAGTGCGGGTGCGTGGGGGCTGGTCGCGCCCGCGCGGCGGGGCCGCACATGAATACAGCCCCGCGCCCCTTACGGGGCGCTACCGCTGACGGGGTGCTACAGCACCCCCAGTGCCCGGTCCAGGTCCGCCCACAGATCGTCCACGTCCTCCAGGCCCACCGACAGCCGCAGCAGTCGGTCGCTCACTCCGGCTCTGCGGCGGTCTCCCTCGTCGACGACTCGGTGGCTGATGGACGCCGGGTGCTGGATGAGGGTGTCGACGCTGCCGAGGCTGACGGCGGGGGTGATCAGGCGTACCCGGGAGACGACCTCGTGCGGGTCGTCGTACGCCTCGAAGGCGATCATCGCACCGCCCAGCCGCGGGTAGTGGACGCGGGCGACGCGCGGGTCGGCGGTGAGGCGGTGGGCCAGTTCGGCTGCGGTGGCGGACGCGGCGCGGACCCGGACCGGGAGTGTGGAGAGGCCGCGCAGCAGCAGGTAGCCGGCGAGCGGGTGCAGGACGCCGCCGGTGGCGAACCGTATCTTCCTCAGCTGCCCGGCGAACTCCTCGTTGCAGGCGACCACTCCGCCGAGCACGTCTCCGTGGCCGCCGAGGTACTTCGTGGCGCTGTGCAGCACGAGCCGTGCGCCGAGTTCGGCGGGGCGTTGCAGCACGGGGGTGGCGAAGGTGTTGTCGGCGAGCAGCGGCACCGTGCCGCAGGCGTGGGCGACGGCCCGCAGGTCGAGTTCGGCGAGGGTCGGGTTGGCCGGGGACTCGACCAGCACAAGGCCGGTGTCGGGACGCAGCGCGTCGGTGATCCCGGCCGGGTCGGTCCAGGTGACCTCGGTGCCGAGGAGACCGGCGGTGAGGAGGTGGTCGCTGCAGCCGTACAGGGGCCGTACGGCGACGACATGGCGCAGGCCGGTGGCCGCGCGGGCGAGGAGGACGGCGGACAGGGCGGCCATGCCGCTGGCGAAGGCGACCGCGGACCCGGTGCCCTCCAGGCGGGCCAGGGCGGTCTCGAAGCGGGCGACCGTCGGGTTGCCCAGGCGTCCGTAGACCGGCGGTCCCGCCGGGTCCGCGCCGTCGGTGGCGAAGGCGTCGATGCGGGCGGCCTCGGCACGGCTGTCGTACGACGGGTAGGTGGTGGACAGGTCGATCGGCGGGGCGTGCAGGCCCTGGCGGGCGAGGTCGTCGCGGCCGGCGTGCACGGCCTCGGTGGCCAGGGCGCGCGGTGCGCGGGAGGCGTGGCCGCGGACGGGCGCCGGGTCGTCGTAGGTGCTCGCTGAGTCCATGGCCGTAGGGTGAACATCCGACGGAACAGTTGGCGCGAACGCCGTGCTACGTTCGGCCCATGACCGATTCTGTCGTACTGGATCCGGTCGATCTGCATCTGCTGCGGCTGCTTCAGAACGACGCCCGGACCACCTACCGCGATCTCGCCGCCCAGGTGGGCGTGGCGCCGTCGACCTGTCTGGACCGGGTGACCCGGCTGCGCCGCTCCGGGGTGATCCTCGGGCACCGCCTTGAGCTGGATCCGGCCAAGCTCGGGCGCGGTCTGGAGGCGCTGCTGTCGGTGCAGGTCAGGCCGCACCGGCGGGAGTTGGTGGGACCGTTCGTGGAGCGGATCCGGGCGCTGCCGGAGTCGCGGACGGTGTTCCATCTGACCGGTCCTGACGACTACCTGGTGCATGTGGCCGTGGCGGACATGGCGGACCTGCAACGGCTGGTCCTGGACGAGTTCACGGCGCATCGGGAGGTCGCCCGGGTGGAGACCCGGCTGATATTCCAGCAGTGGGAGTGCGGGCCGCTGCTTCCGCCGGTGTCGTCGGCCCAATCCCCGTGACGCGCGGTGGTCCGCCGTACGAGGATGGACCGCATGTCACAGACCAACAGCCCGCTGCCCCGTCAGGTCGCCGACACCTTCGTCGACGAGCTCATCGCCCTCGATCCGATCACCGGTACTTTCCTCGGCGTCAAGGAGAGTTCGAGCCGGCTGCCCGACACCTCGCCGGCCGGCGCGGAGGCGCTCGCCCGGCTCCAGCGCGACACGCTCGCCAAGCTCGACGAGGCAGAGCGGCAGCCCGGTGCGGACAGTGACATCGAGCGTCGCTGCGCGCGCCTGCTGCGCGAGCGGCTCAGTGCCTCCCTCGCCGTGCACGAGGCCGACGAGAGCCTGCGTTCCGTCAGCAACCTGAGCTCCGTCGCGCACGCGGTGCGCCAGGTGTTCACGGTGACGCCCACCGCCACCGAGGAGGACTGGTCGGCGGTCGCCGAACGGCTGCGCGCGGTGCCGGCCGCGCTGGAGGGCTACCGGCAGTCCCTCGAACTCGGCCTGGACCGCAAGCTGTACGGCGGTCCGCGCGCCACCGCGACCTTCGTCGGACAGCTCGGCGAATGGGCCGACACGGGCGACGGCAAGGGCTGGTTCGAGCAGTTCGCGGCGTCCGGTCCCGAGGCGCTGCGCGCCGAGCTGGACGAGGCGGCCCGCTCCGCCACCGAGGCGGTGCTGGCGCTGCGCGACTGGATGCGGGACGTGTACGCGCCGGCGGTCGAGGGCGCGCCGGACGTGGTGGGCCGGGAGCGGTACGCCCGCTGGGTGCGCTACTTCAACGGCACCGACCTCGATCTGGACGAGGCGTACGCGTACGGCTGGTCCGAATACCACCGGCTGCTCGGCGAGATGAAGGCCGAGGCCGAGAAGATCCTGCCCGGCGCGGCCACGCCGTGGGTGGCGCTGGCGCACCTGGACGAGCAGGGCACCCACATCGAGGGTGTCGACGAGGTGCGGAGCTGGCTGCAGTCGGTGATGGACGAGGCCATCGAGAAGCTGGACGGCACCCACTTCGACCTGGCCGAGCGGGTGCGCCGGGTCGAGTCCCGGATCGCTCCGCCCGGCAGCGCGGCGGCGCCGTACTACACGCCGCCGTCGGACGACTTCTCGCGCCCGGGCATCACCTGGCTGCCGACCATGGGCCAGACCCGGTTCCCGGTCTACGACCTGGTCTCGACCTGGTACCACGAGGGCGTGCCCGGCCACCACCTCCAGCTGGCGCAGTGGAAGCACATCGCCGAGAACCTCTCCCGCTACCAGGCCAGCGTGGGCATGGTCAGCGCCAACGCCGAGGGCTGGGCGCTGTACGCGGAGCGGCTGATGGACGAACTGGGCTTCCTCACGGACCCGGAGCGCCGCCTCGGCTACCTGGACGCGCAGATGATGCGGGCCGCGCGGGTCATCATCGACATCGGCATGCACCTGGAGCTGACGATCCCGGACGACTCCCCCTTCCACCCCGGGGAGCGCTGGACGCCCGCGCTGGCGCAGGAGTTCTTCGGCTCGCACAGCAGCCGGCCCGCGGACTTCGTGGAGAGCGAGCTGACCCGCTACCTGTCCATGCCGGGGCAGGCCATCGGCTACAAGCTGGGCGAGCGGGCCTGGCTGCTGGGCCGGGAGCGGGCCCGGGAGCGGCAGGGCGCCGGCTTCGACCTCAAGTCCTGGCACATGGCGGCCCTGTCCCAGGGTTCGCTGGGCCTGGACGACCTGGTGGACGAGCTGTCGCAGCTCTGACGGTACGGGCCTGCGCCCGAGGAGCGGCAGGACCCGACGGGCGCCCACCGCGTGTGGGTGCCCGGCGGCGGCCGCGGCCGGGGCGGCGCAGGTCTGCCGTTCGGGGGTGCTCCGGTGGCGGTGGCCGGTGGCAGCGGGCTTGCTGGTGCCGGGGGTCACCGGACACAGGAAGCGAGCCGCGCATGCAGACCTCCACGCCCCCACGGCAGCCGTTGCAGACCCCGCGCGCCGCCGGCGTCGCCGGGATCGTCTTCGCGCTGCTGCTCGCGGCCGCCATGGTGCTGATCCGGCTGGGCATCCCGCAGGGCGCCGACGCGGTCACCGCCCAGCAGCCGGATCCCGCCCAGCTGAGCGCCGTCCGCGCGGCCCTGATGCTGGTGCCGTTCGCCGGCATCTTCTTCCTGTGGTTCGTCGGCGCCGTCCGCTCGCACGTCGGCGACGCCGAGGACCGGTTCATGGCCACCGTGTTCCTCGGCAGCGGCCTGGTCTTCACGGCCACCATGTTCGGCGCCGCCGCGGCGGCCGCGGCCGTGCTCGACACCGCTCACCCGGCGGGCACCTCGCCGTCCCGGCCCACCTGGAACTTCGGCCAGCACCTCGCGTACACGCTGATGACCGGGTACGCGATGCGGATGGCGGCCGTCTTCGCCTGTTCCGCGTCGGTGATCGGGCACCGCCTGGGCATCCTGCCGCGCTGGCTCACGCGGCTGGGCTTCCTGACCACCCTGGTCCTGCTGTTCGTGTCGGCCGCGGTGCCCTGGGCCGAGCTGGTGTTCCCGGCCTGGTCGCTGCTGCTCAGCGCGTACATCGTCATGGAGAGCTTCCGCCGCTCCGCCGCGGCCCCGGTGACACCGGCGCCCCCGGCAGCCTGACGGCTCACCCGATCGGCGGGCCCCGGCGCGCGACCGCGGGTCCTGGCTCCCATGCTGGCGTGCGGGGAGTTCTCCGCCGTCCGAGACCTGAACGACGGATCGCGGTACGCACCGGACCTGGCCACCGGAAGGGCGGAGCCATGATGCGCCTTGTCGTCGACCTCAACAGATGTCAGGGATACGCGCAGTGCGCGTTCCTCGCTCCGGACGTCTTCGCCATGCACGGCGAGGAGTCGCTCGTCTACAACCCGCAGGCCGAGCAGGAGCAGCGGGAGCGGGTGGCGCGCGCCGTCGCCGCCTGCCCGGTGCAGGCGATCACCGCCGACGGCCTGGACGGATGCGCGGGAGGGACCTCCGATGCCGCCCACTGACTATCTCGACTGGCTGCGGCGCGAGGGCCGGATCGTGGTCGTGGGTGCCTCGCTGGCCGGACTGCGGGGCGCCGAGACGCTGCGCGCCGAGGGGTTCGGCGGCGAACTCACCATGATCGGCGACGAGCCGTACGAGCCCTACGACCGGCCGCCGCTGTCCAAGGCGGTGCTGCTCGGCAGGGCGGCCCCGCACCACACCGAGCTGCCGCACCGCCGGGAGATCGACGCGAAGTGGCGGCTCGGTGTCGCGGCCACCGGTCTCGACATCGAGGCCAGGCGGGTCCGGCTGGCCGACGGCGACGAGGTCGAGTACGACCGGCTGCTGATCGCGACCGGGGTGCGGGCCCGGCCCTGGCCCAAGGAGGACGAGGCCCGCCTGGAGGGCGTGTTCACGCTGCGCACCCGGGACGACGCGGCCGCGCTGCTGCGCCGGCTCAAGGCCGGGCCGCGCCGGGTGTTCGTGATCGGCGCCGGGTTCACCGGGTCGGAGATCGCCTCGGCCTGCCGCGAGCAGGGCATCCCGGTCACCGTCGCGGAACGCGCGGGCGCACCGCTCGTGGGCGCCCTCGGCGGGGTGATCGGCGCGGTCGCGGCCGAGATGCACCGCGAGAACGGGGTGGACCTGCGCACCGGAGTCATGGTCACCGCGCTGGAGGGTGATCCGGTCGGGCGGGTGCGGGCGGTCCATCTGTCCGACGAGTCCATCGTCGAGGCGGACGTGGTGATCGTCTCGCTCGGCGCGACCCGCAACACCGACTGGCTGACCGGTTCCGGTCTCGGCGCGGGCCCGCGGGGCATCGCCTGCGACGCGGGCTGCCGTGCCTTCGACTTCCGGGGGATCGTCACCGACGACATCTTCGTCGCCGGCGATGTCGCCCGGTCCCCGCACGCGCTGTTCGGCTACCAGTTCCTGTCCCTGGAGCACTGGGGCAACGCGGTCGCCCAGGCCGAGATCGCCGCGCACAACATGATCAGCCCGAGCGCCGAGCGCAGGCCGCACCTGTGGGTGCCGGCGTTCTGGTCGTCGCAGTTCGGCGTGAACATCAAGTCGGTCGGGGTTCCGCCGATGGGCGAGCAGATCATGATCACGCAGGGTTCGCTGGCCGAACGCAGGTTCGTCGGGGTGTACGGCCACAACGGCCGGACGATCGCCGCGGTGAGCTTCGACAACACGCGGTGGCTGGAATTCTACCAGCGGGAGATCGAGCGGGGCGCGCCGTTCCCGGTGGAGTTCCCGACGGTGGACCGCCGTCCCGAGGGCCGGGTGCCGGTCGACTCCGACTTCCCGGACCCCGCCCTGCCGACGCACGGCCCCATGGTGACCCTCAGCGGCTACTCGCCGACCGACCAGCAGCTGGTCTTCCACCCCGCCCGCCACTGACCGCGCCCCGGCCCCGACGCTGCAAGGAACTGTCATGACGCAGACCTCGATGTTGCGCCAGATCACCGACTTCGCGAACCGCGCCAACCCGTACCCGCTGTACGAGGAACTCCGCAAGACTCCGGTGCTGCACGAGGAGGAGGACGGCCCCTACATCATCAGCACCTACCACGACATCGAGGCTCTGCTCCATGATCCCCGGATCAGCTCCGACGAGTCCAACGTGACCGTCGGCGGGGACGACGAGCTGTCCGGTCCGGAGGCGACGGGGCTGCCGCCGAGCTTCATCCGGCTCGACCCGCCGGAGCACGACCGGCTGCGCCGGATCGCCAACAGCTCCTTCGGGCCGCCGCACCGGCCGCACCGGATCGACGACATGCGCGGCCAGCTGGAGGAGATCATCACCGAGCTGATCGACGGCCTCGGGGACGCGCGGGAGATCGACCTGGTCGACCAGGTCGCCTACCCCTTCCCGGTCACCGTGATCTGCCGGCTGCTCGGTGTGCCGCGCGAGGACGAGCCCCGGTTCCGGGCCTGGGTCGACCCGATCGTCGCCGGGCTGGATCCCGACTCCCGCACGGCCGCCGAATCCCAGCGGACCGCGCAGGAGGCCCGGCTGCAGCTCGGCATGTACCTGAACGGGCTGGTGGAGCAGCGCACCAAGGAGCCGCGCGAGGACATGCTGTCCGACCTGGTGCACAGCAGCGGTCCGGACGGCGCCATGACGACCATGGAAGTGCTCAGCACGGCGGTGCTGCTGCTCATCGCCGGGCACGAGACGACCGTCAACCTCATCACCAACGGCATGCTGACGCTGCTGCGGTACCCGCAGTACCTGGAGCGGCTGCGCGACGACCCGGGGCTGTCGGTGCGGATCGTGGAGGAGCTGCTGCGCTACGAGCCTCCGGTGCAGCTGCTGCCGCAGCGCACCTGCATCGCCGACCTGGAGGTGCACGGGGTGACGATCCCCAAGGGTTCGCGCATCTGGTTCGTGCTGGCCGCGGGCAACCGGGACCCGCACCGGTTCACGGATCCCGACCGCTTCGACCCGGACCGCCAGGACATCCAGCATCTCGGCTTCGGCAGCGGCATCCACAGCTGCTTCGGTGCCCCGCTGGCCCGCCTCGAAGCCCAGATCGCGCTGGCCCGGCTGGCCGGCCGGCTCGACAACCCGCGGCTCGTCGAGGACCCGCCGCCGTACCGTCCGAACGCGGTGCTGCGCGGTCCGCGGCACCTCAACATCTCGGTCGACGGCATCAAGTGACGGTCGGTCAGGACTGGAGGCGGCGCAACTGCACCAGGCCCAGCCAGGTTTCCGGGCCGGGCCTGGTGTAGGCGGCGCGTACCGCGTAGGTGCCGGGCTCCAGCGGGACCCGCAGATGGTCGCCGCCCTCGGCCTCGCCGCCCGGCCAGGCCGAGTCGAACAGGACGACGGGGCCCGGAACATGCCAGCGGATCTCGTTCTCCCACACGGCGCCGTCGAGGGCGGCGGGCACCTGCGCCAGGAGTTCCTCCTCCGAGTTGGCGGCCGACCACCGTACGAAGGTGCCGTGGTCCGGCAGGAAGGACGTCGAGGCGGGTTCGTCGCCGAGTACCAGGGCCGTGCTGTCCCCGACCGGGAGCAGTCCGACATAGCCGTCGACCTCGCAGGCCCGGTCGTAGTCGGTGGCCAGGTCCTCGCTGTCGGCGCCGGCCCAGAACGGCAGGACCGTCTCCGGGACCGCCACCAGCGGGCCGCCGCCCGACTCCACCCACTCCACCGCGCCTGGATCCGCATATCGAGTCATGGGGTGAACCTACACGGACAGCGATGGCACAGGTTCGCCTCCGGGAATCAGCAACCGCAGTCGCCCGCGACGGGTGCCGTGAGCGGGTCCGGGGCGCGCCGCTCACGCCCCTGCCAGGTCGCGAACTCGAAGCCCTCACGCACCCAGTACTCGAATCCGCCGAGCATCTCCTTGACCTGGTAGCCGAGTTCGGCCAGTGCGAGGGCGGCGCGGGTCGCGCCGTTGCAGCCGGGACCCCAGCAGTACGTCACCACGGGCACGGCCTTGTCGAGGAGTTCGGCCGCCTGCTCGGGGATGAGCGCGGTGGGCAGGTGTACGGCGCCGGGGATGTGGCCCTGGTCCCAGGACTCGGTCGAGCGGGAGTCCAGGACGGCGAAGCCGGGGTCGCCGCCGGCCGCCAGGGCTGCGGCCACGTCGGAGACGTCGGCGTGGAAGGCGAGGCTCGCCCGGAAGTGGGCGGCGGCCTCGGCGGGTGCGGCGGGTGCGACCCGCAGGACGGGGCTGACGGTGCTGGCGGTCATGTCGGGCCTTTCGCTCACCGCCTGGGCGGCGGATCTCCATGCCCGGAAATCTACGGCCGGTGATACCGCTCCCTGAAGGTGCGACCCCCGGCTCCGCCCTTGTCCGGCCGGGGATTCCCTGTTATCCATCCCCCATGACCGACTTTTCCCCGGACGCCACCGACCGGCGCATTCTCGACGTCCTCCAGCGCGAGGGCCGGGCCAGCTTCGCCGAGCTGGCGCGGGCCGTCGCGATGTCCCCGAGCGCGGTGACCGAGCGGGTGCGCCGGTTGGAGGAGGCGGGCGTGATCCAGGGGTACGCGGCGGTGGTCGACCCGGAGCGCCTCGGCCTGCCGATCCTCGCCTTCGTCCGGCTGCGCTACCCCAACGGCAACTACAAGCCCTTCCACGACCTGGTCGCCGCCACCCCGGAGATCCTGGAGGCGCACCACGTCACGGGCGACGACTGCTTCGTCATCAAGGTCACCGCTCGCTCCATGCGCCACCTGGAGGAGATCTCCGGCCGGATCGGCACCCTGGGCTCGGTGACGACGAGTGTCGTCTACTCCTCGCCACTCCCCCGCCGGGCGGTCAGCACCTGAACCGCGCCCCGTAGGGGCGCGGGGAACTGCGCGACCAGCCACGACGGCGCCGCAGTCGCCAGACGGCAGATCGCGGCACTTCCAGCGGCGCACTCAGACCCCGTGCTGCAGCAGCGTCGAGCCCGATCTCCCCTTCACCACCTCCAGTTGGGCGTGGACGCGGCGGCGCAGGTCGGCGACGTGGCTGACGATACCGACGCTGCGGTCGCGTTCGCGCAGGGAGTCGAGGACGTCGAGGACCTCGTCCAGGGTCTGGTCGTCGAGGCTGCCGAAGCCCTCGTCGATGAAGAGGGTGTCGAGGCTGACGCCGCCCGCCTCGTCGGTGACGACGTCCGCGAGGCCGAGGGCGAGTGCGAGGGAGGCGAAGAAGGTCTCGCCGCCGGAGAGGGTGGCGGTGTCCCGCTCGCGTCCGGTCCAGGCGTCGACGACGTGCAGTCCGAGGCCGCTGCGGCCGCGTCCGGTGCGGTCGTCGGAGTGCACCAGGGTGTAGCGGCCGGACGACATGCGCTGCAGGCGTACGGTCGCGGCGGCGGCGACCTGTTCCAGGCGTGCGGCCAGGACGTACGACTCCAGGCGCATCCGGCGCTCGTTGTCGGCGGAGGTGCCGGCGGTGAGCCCGGCCAGGCGGGCGACCCGGTCGTACTCCTCGCGCAGCGGGGCGAGTCGGCGTACGCCCTCGGTGGCGCGGGCGGACAGCCGGTCGAGTTCGGCGCAGCAGCGGGCGGCCCGGTCGCGGGCGGAGGCGGCGTCGCGCAGGCGCCGGGCGGCCAGGGCGGCGGCGCGCTCGGCCTCTTCGAGGTCGGCGGGCGGCTGCTGGGCGGCGGCCGCGGTGTCGGCCTCCGCCAGTGCGGCACGCACCGCGGCCTCCTCGGACTGCCATGCGTCCAGGCGCCGTTGGAGTTCGCGGTGGGCGGTGTCGTCGAGGAGGGCGGCGGCCGCGGCCTGCGGGGTGTCGAAACCGGCCCGGTAGGCGGCGTCGGCGAGCCGGGCGTCGGTGTCCTTCAGATGCCGGGCGGTGTCCTCGGCGGCGCGTGCGGTGTCGGCGGCGTCGGTGAGCAGCGCCAGCTGCCGTTCCAGTTGCGCGGCCCGTGCGGACACGCTGGCGGCGCTCCCCCGGGCCTGGGTCAACTCGTCTTCCAGGGCGGTCTGTTCCGCGTCGAGGCCCTCGCGCCTGGTCAGCCGTGCGGTGGCCCGGACCTCGGCCTGCTGCCGCTCGGTCAGCCGCCGCTCGCGTTCCTGCTCGGCCAGCCGCAGTTCCTCGTGCGCCGCGTGCAGGGCGGAGCCGGCCCGTCGGGCCTGGGTGTACTCCCGCTCCAACTCGTCAGCCTGGGAGGCAAGTTGCCCGGTCGGGGTGTCCCCCGCCTCGGCGGTGGCGGCGGCCAGTGCCTCGCGTGCGGTGGCGAGCCGCCGCTCGTCCCGGTCGCGCTGCTCGTCGGCGCGCTGCTGGGCGGCGAGCGCGCGTTCCTCGGCCTCGCGGTCGACGTGGCCCGCGAACTTCTCGGCCGGCGCCGGGTGTTCGGTGGCCCCGCAGACGGCGCACGGCTCTCCCTCGGCGAGTTGCGCGGCCAGCTCGGCGGCGATGCCGTTCAGCCGCTGTTCCTTGAGGTCGAGCCAGTGCATCCGCGCCTCCACCGCCAGTTGCGCGGAGGCGAGGGCGGCGCGCTGGGCCTCGTCGGTGTCCCGGCCCAGCTCGTCCCGCAGCCGCGCCGCCGCCAGCCGCCGGCGGGCGGGGTCGCGCTGTACGGCGAGCCGCTCGGCGCGGGTCGCGGCCTCCTGGGCGGCGTCGATACCGGACTGGAGTCCCGCGCGCCTGGCGTCCCAGCCGGCAAGCCAGCCCGCGGCCTCGCGCAGGACGTCCTCGTCGTCCCGTTCCTGCCGGTCGAGGCGGCCCCGCTCGTCGACGACCTCGGCGAGCCGTCGCTCGGCCCGGCGCGCGGCCTCCAGCCCGCCCAGCTCCTCGGCGGCCCGGCGGGCGGCACCGGCGAGCCCCGCCGCACCGGCTCCCGCGAAGGTCTCCGGCAGCAGGCCACGCGCGCGCACCTCGGCGGCGGCCGCACCGCGGTGCCCCGCCTCGGCGGCCTCCCGCAGCTCCAGCGCCGGCGCCACCGCCGCCGCCTTCCGGGCCCGCTCCATCCGCGCCTGCGCCGCCCGGTGCTCCCCGGCCCGCTCCTCCAGCCGTACGGCCCGCTGCCGCGCCTCGGCGAACCGGGCCTGCAACCGCGCCAGTTCGCGTACGTCGGCCAGTGCGCGGTCGGCCGCGAACTGGGCCGACTCGGCGGCGGTGAGCCGGCAGCGGGCGACGGTGAGGCGCTCCCGTGCGGTGCTGCGGGCCACGGCCGCGGCGGCGAGGACGGCCGAGGCCAGGCCCGGCTCGCCCGGGGCCAGGTCCGGCAGCTCCATCGCGTCGCCGGCTTCCTGCTGCATGCGGTGCGCATCGGCCAGCAGCGCCGAGTCGCCCTCCCGGACCCGGGCCTCGGTCGTCTTCCGGCGCTCGGCAAGGCGCTTCTCGACGTCGGCGAAGCGCTGGGTGTCGAAGAGCCGGCCGAGCAGCTGGCCGCGTGCGCCGGCGTCGGCGCGCAGGAAGCGGGCGAAGTCGCCCTGGGGCAACAGCACGACCTGGCAGAACTGCTCGCGGCTCATGCCGAGCAGCTGGGTGATCTCCTCGCCGATCTCCTGGTGCGAGCGGCTGAGGTCCTTCCAGGCGCCGGCCGTCGCGTCGTACTCGCGCAGCCAGGTCTGGGCCTTGTCCAAAGTGGTGCCCGCGCCGCGCTTCTTGGGGCGCTCCCAGGGCGGCTGCCGGGTGATCTCCAACCGGCGTCCGGCGACGGTGAGTTCGAGGCGGACCTCGGTGCGGGTGGCCGGGTCGGCGTGGTCGCTGCGCAGGGTGAGGCCCTGGCCGCTCTGGCGGGCTCCGGGGACGGTGCCGTAGAGGGCGTAGCAGACGGCGTCCAGGACGGAGGTCTTTCCGGCGCCGGTGGGGCCGTGCAGGAGGAAGAGTCCGGCGGCGGAGAGCGCGTCGAAGTCGACGCCCTGCGAGCCGCCGAAGGGGCCGAAGGCGGTGATGTCGAGCCGGTGGAGTCTCATGCGGCCACCTCCGTGAGGCGGCGCGAGTGTGCCGTCACCGGGCCGCGCACGTGGTCGTGGTCGGTCACCGGGCCACCTCGCGTACCGCGCCGTCCGCGCGCACCGTGTCGAACGCCTCGCCCAGGACGGCCAGTTCGCGTTCGTCGGGGCCCGCGCCGCGTACATGGGCGACGAAGTCCTCGGCGATCTGCCGGTCGCTGCGGCCGGCGAGGCGGCGGGCGTAGGAGACGTCGGGGTCGTCCGGGGCCCGGTCGGGGGCGAAGACCAGGCTGAGGGTGTGCGGGAAGCGGTCGGTGAGGCGGGCCATGGGGTCGGCGGGGCGGACCGGGTCGGTGAGGGTGGCCTCGATCCAGGCGTCCTCGTGCGGGGTGAGTGCGGGGTCGGCGAGCAGGTCGTCCAGGGTGCCGCGGATGCGGGCCAGCGGGCGCGGGACCGGGCAGTCGAGGCGCTCGGCGGTGACCGCCCCGTCGGCGTCGAGGTCGACGAGCCACATGCTCTTGCGGTGGCCGGTCTCGGAGAAGGAGTAGGCCAGCGGGGAGCCGGAGTAGCGGACGCGTTCGGTGAGGGTCTGGCAGCCGTGCAGGTGGCCGAGGGCCACGTAGTCGACGCCGTCGAAGACGCCGGCCGGGACGGCGGCCACTCCGCCCACCGTGATGTCCCGTTCGCTGTCGCTGGGCTCGCCGCCGGTGACGAAGGCGTGTGCGAGGACGACGGAGCGGGTGCCGGGCGCGCGGGCGGCGAGGTCGGCGCGGACCCGGTCCATGGCGGCGGCCAGCACCGTCTCGTGCCCTGCCTTCTCGACGGCGAACTCGTCCTTCACCAGGGCGGGTTCGAGATACGGCAGACCGTAGAACGCGACGCCCCCGAAGGCGTCGGGGAGCACGACGGGCGTGCCGACGGCCGACGGCTCGGTGCGCAGATGGATGCCCGCGCGGTCGATGAGACCGGCGCCGACGCCGAGGCGGCGGGCGGAGTCGTGGTTGCCGGAGATCATCACCGTGGGCACGCCGAGACCGGCGAGCCGGTGCAGAGCGTCGTCGAAGAGTTCCACCGCGGCGAGCGGCGGCACCGCGCGGTCGTACACGTCCCCCGCCACCACCACGGCGTCGACGGAGTGCTCGCGCACGGTCGCCACGAGGTGGCCGATGAACTCGGCCTGCGCGCCGAGCATGTTCACGCGGTGGAACGTCCGGCCCAGATGCCAGTCGGAAGTGTGCAGGATTCTCACGAAACCACCCCGACCTGCACGCTTGCCCCTATTTCACGCATTTGACCCGAACAAACCGGCATGAAATGGCATGAACCGGTACGAGGACTCCCCCGTCAACACCTGCCACGCTAACGCATTTCACCCCCGGCTCACGCGTCTCCGTACGCCTCTCCGCCCAGTTCGAGGCCGGCCGTGCCCGCCGTCGCGTCGGCGAGCCAGGCTCGGAAGGCGGCCACGTCGGCGTCCGGCAGGCCGATCTCGATGGTGACGGCCTCGGCGTAGCGGACGTCGCGGACCTCGCGGCCGGTGGCGCGCAGGTCGTTCTGGACCTTCCCGGCGCGCTGGTGGTCGACGGTCACGGTGGCCAGCCGGAAGCGGCGCCGGGTGAGGGTGCCGAGGGTGTCGAGGGCCTCGCCGACCGCACCGCCGTAGGCGCGGATGAGCCCGCCGGCGCCGAGCTTGACGCCGCCGTAGTAGCGGGTGACGACGGCGACGACGTACCGCATGTCGCGGCGCAGCAGCATCTGGAGCATGGGGACGCCGGCGGTGCCGCCCGGTTCGCCGTCGTCGCTGGCCCGCTGGGTGGCGGCGTCGGCGCCGATGACGTAGGCCCAGCAGTTGTGGGTGGCGTCGGCGTGCTCCTTGCGGACCGCCGCGACGAAGTCCTGGGCCTCCTGCTCGGTGGCCGCCGGGGCGAGGGCGCACAGGAAGCGGGAGCGGTTGACCTCGGTCTCGTGCGTGCCCGCGCGGGCGACAGTGCGGTACTCGTCCTGCATCCGCCCAGCCTATGCGGACACGTCCGCTACTCCTTCCGCCCCCGGGCCACCGTCACCTCCGTCAGCAGCGCCGTCCCCGGGGCCAGGGCCGACCACGCGGTGCCGTGCCAGGCCAGGACGGCGATCGCGGACGTCGGGAACTTCTTGCGCACCTGCTCCAGAGTGTCGTCGAGGCCGTCGCCCGCGAGGTCGAGGACGAGTTCCTCCAGGCCGGGGTTGTGCCCGACCAGCAGCAGCGTCTCCACCTCGGCCGGCACCTCGCGTACGACCGCCAGCAGGTCGGGCACGTCGGCCGCGTACACCCGCCGGTCGTAGCGGACCGGCGGGGGCGTGCCCCACTGGCCGGCGGCCAGCTCCCAGGTCTGCCGGGCGCGTACCGCGGTGGAGCACACCGCGAGGTCGGGCAGGCAGTCGGACTCGGCGAGGGCACGGCCGGCGGCGGGGGCGTCGCGGCGGCCGCGGTCCGCGAGCGGGCGCAGCCGGTCCGGGACGCCCTCGGGCCAGGCCGACTTGGCGTGCCGCAGGACGACCAGGCGGCGCAGCGGGCCCACGCCCGCCCGGGTGATCACGCCGCCCGCCCGAGGTCGCGGGTGAGCTCCAGGGCGAGCAGCCGGTCGGCGTAGGCGCAGGTCTCGAAGCGGGCGCCGGGCGGGATCTCGGGCTGGTCCTCCATCCAGCGCAGCACGCCGAGCACCCCCGGCACGTCGAGGTCGTCCTCCCAGGCGTCCCGCAGCCGGCCCCGGACCTTCTCGGGCACCGGCCGCGAGGGGCTGCGCGCCCAGTGCGCCACCGACTGCCGCAGCCTGCCGAGCCGTCGTCCGGCCGCGTCGAGGGCGCCGGCGCCGAGGTGGACGGCCGTGCCGCGCGGGGCGTCGAGGAGGGCGAGCCGGAGTGCGGCGGGGTCGTCGAGCGTGCTGAGGACACCGGCGTCGGGGCCGTCGGCGGGGGCGACGGCGACGGTCACGCCGGCGCCGTCCACGGTTCCGCCCGCGGCCGTGACGTGGACGACCTGTGCCTCGCCCAGCCCCGCGGCGAGGTCGCGGCCGTCCTCGAAGGGTCGGATGCCGAGGGTGGTGGCGGCGGCGTGCAGTTCGGCCTGGTGGTGGTCGGCGGTGAGCAGGGGCAGGACCGGGGTGCCGCCGAGTTCCAGCGCGCGCAGCAGGAGGTCGGTGGTGAGCAGGACCCGCAGGGCCGTCAGGTCGTACCCGGAGGCATGGACCTCGACCCGGGTCAGGGCACGGCGGGCGGAGACGGCGGGGACGGTCTCACCGGTCTTGGCGTCGAGGATGCGCAGCACGGGCTGAGCGTAGGCGGGCGAAGGACTGCACGGAGGCACCTTGCGACGATTCAGGTCACCGTGGCGGGACATGCGGGACATGCGACCCTCCTGCCGCGCGGACTGTCCCGACGGTACTGCGCGGGCCCGGTCCGGGCCAGGGAATCAGGGTCCGGCGGCCGCTGTCGGCCACGGCGGATGTTCCCCGAGCCCAGGAGGCCGACGGTGTACGGCGACGAAGCGACGATCCGCAGGATTCTGACCGGGACGGGTGACACCTGGACGGTGGTCGGGCCGTCAGCCAACCGGGGGCAGGCGGCGTACGGGGGGGCGCAGGTGATCCGCTCCGGGACAGTCCAACCGGCTGAGGTGCGGGACACGTCCTGCGGGCTCTCGGTCGGCGCCATGCCCACGCTCCCGTCCTGGCGGCCTGACGGTCACTGCCTGCCGCTACGGACGACTGGGAGCGAGCGCGAGCGTGGATAGGGGAAGAGACCGGACTGCCGGCGCGGAGGTGCTTCCGGTGCCGGCCGGCCAGAGGTGCGCGTGGGTGACGGTGGGTGAAGTCAGCCGCTCACCACACCTAGAACCGCGCCGGTGCCACTCTTGTGACAGTCCTCAACACTGCGCCGATGTGTCCGCTGAGCCCACCGAGCACGCTGCGTACGTGCTGCGTGAAGCGTTCGGTTACGCCTACGCTGAGATCGCTGAAATCCTTCCGGGCACGGCCTCGGTGTCACACCTTGCCGGGCTGTCCGGTCAGTAGTGCGTACCAGCAGTTCTGGCTAGGAGGGCCAATGGACGCACGCCTCAACTACTACGGCAATCCCCTCGCAGGCAAGGTGCTGAAGCACCTCCTCTCCGCCAGCAAGGTGCTGTCGGACTCGACGCTGCCGGCCACCATTCAGTATCTGGTGGAGGTCCGCGCCAGCCAGATCAACGGCTGCGGCTTCTGCACCGACATGCACACCAAGGAGGCTGCCCACGCAGGCGAGACCTCGGTGCGGCTCAACCTGATCGCGGCCTGGCGGGAGGCAACCGTCTTCACCGAGGCCGAGCGCGCCGCGCTGGAGCTGGCCGAACAGGGCACCCGCGTCGCGGACGCGGCCGGTGGGGTCACCGACGAGGCCTGGGCGAACGCCGCCAAGCACTTCGATGAGGACCAGCTCGCCGCGCTGACGACCCTCATTGCCGTGATCAACGCCTACAACCGCATCAACATCATCACCCAGCAGCCGGCCGGCAGCTACAAGGTCGGCATGTTCGGCTGAGCCGGTTTCCTCGCGGCCCGGTATCGGGTGCAGGCGACCTTCGGTCGGCAAGGGCCGGCCCACCGTATACCCGACCCCTCTGTCGGCGCACTCATGGCTCGATTTCCACGGCGCGTTGCGCTCTCGATGCTGCAGCCAGCCGAATTATGCAGACCGCCGGCAGGGGGCCGGGTGATATACGGGCTCGCTGCCCGCCAGGCAAGAGGCGCGCGGCGTGTCACAGATGCGGGCCGCGCTTTGTCTTCACTGTAAAGCAAGTTTTTTGTGGACCCGGAATGGCCGACGCGAGATCGTCCGTTCCGGGCAGATCTACGGAGGTGTAGCACAATGCACGAAATGCACTCAGAGGACGGCTTCGGACCCAAGATGCTGGCGGACGTCAAGCCGCCTTTCATTCCCGAGGGCGCCTCGGGGATGACGGTCCTTGTCGAGTGGGCCCCCGGTAACCCTGGGACTCCCCCGCACCGCCACTCGGGGCCGTGTTTCGGCTACGTGCTCGAGGGAGCCGTCCGGTGGGAGCTTGAGGGTGAGCCGGAGCACGTGATCAAGGCCGGTGAGACGTTCTGGGAGCCGGGCGGTGATGTGATCCACTATCAGAACGGCAACGCCTCGTCGGATGCGCCGGCCAAGTACATCGTGTTCATGATGTGCGCGCCGGGCCAGCCGATGCTCACGCTGGTCGACGACGAGGAACTGGAGAAGCGGGCCCATCTGCGCGCCCCGCGGCCCACCGACTGACCTCCCGCCTGTGCACAGACCGGTTCCGGACGGAGCCCGTTCGGTCCGTGGGAGGACGCGGTAAGGCATGAGCGCCACCGATGTCGTGTACTGCATGCTGACAGCGCTGTTCACGGCCGCGGCCGTCCGCGCACTGCGGCATGCCCTCGTGTCACGGAGTCTTGGATGGCGCAGCCGAGTCGACCATCTCCTGCACACCGCCATGGCTCTGGCCATGGCGGTGATGCCGTGGAACTGCGGTCCCGGGCTGCCGGAGCTGCCGCAGACGGTCTTCTTTGCAGCCGCTGCTCTGTGGTTCCCGCTGACCGCTGCCGGCTGCCCTCAGCGGTCGAGACCGACCGCGACCGCACGGCGGCTGCCGTACGCGGTCGGCATGGCCGCGATGGCCTGGATGACGCTCTCCATGGCGAGCCCGTCGCACGAGCCCGTGGCCGAAGGTCTCCCGTCGGAGCGCCAGGCCGTGAACCTCGGTCACTCCGCGGGGGAATCGAAGGCCGGCACCGTGGTCACCGGAGTGCTGGCGCTGTACCTGCTTGTGAGCGCTCTTCGGTCACTCACCCGTGGCATGCCCACGCTACGCGGCGTTTCGGACGCCGTAGCCATCCCCACCGGCACGAGGGGGCCTTACGGCGGCTTCTGGGACGGATCGATGGCTTTGGGAACGGTCATCATGCTGCTCGTACACCCCTGACCGCCGTGCACCCGGACCACGCAGGATGCGGCCGACGTCGGGGGCGGGCAGAGCTCCATCGGCCGCAGCAAGCCGATCGCCCTGTCCGGAGGCGCAGGGCGCCCCCTCGGTCGAGCGCAGCAGGACAGGCGAGGTGGGCGTTCTTGTCGGTGAGGACGTCGCCCTTGACGACGGCGAACATCCCGGCGCCGGGGTCGGTGACGACGCTGCGGTGGTCGCCCTTGTGGGACAAGGTTCGTGCACTCGGTCCAGGGCAAGAGCGGGCGGCGGCTACCGTACTCACCCGAGTGGCCGCCTCGTTCGCTGCACGTGTGCTTCGCCATGGAGGCGCCCCGTCGCGGAAGGCCTCGGTGTACTGCCGGCCGACGCCAACCGGGTGTCCTGTCAGCAGGGCAACCACGGATCGGCGTCAGCGGTCTCTTCCTTGCGCATGCTGAAGGCAGCTGTGTCCGTCCTGTGTGAACCCTGCGGTATCAAGTCGGCGTTCACGCGGCGATCGCCATTGAGGACGAACGTCTCGCCCTCCTGCCCCGAGGACACCTGGACGTATTCGGCGCAGTCCACTGGGCACGCGACGAAGCAGGCTCTGTCCCTGGCGTCGGCGCAAGGCTGCCAGATCATTGCGACCCAGTGCCCGCCGGAAGCTTCCGCGGTCACCGAGCCGTCGGGTGACCCGGCGTGGAAATCAATCCCTTCGTGGGCCCTGATCGGGCGACGGGACAGGATCATTCCGGCAGCCGCGCAGGAGGCGACGGCAAAGGTCGCGAACACCAAGGTGAGGGAGATCAACTCCTCGCACCTCTCCCTGGTCTCCCATCCCGGCACGGTGGCCGACCTCTGCTCATCCGGTAAGTCGCCGGAACACGGCTTGGGTTCACTCACCCCGCCCACCCCAGCAGACGCCGGACCACGGACCCACGACCTCCGACCGCACCCCACACCCTCAGACGGCCACGAACCGCTCCGCGCAGCCCCGTAAGTTGCGAGACCGCTCAGCACTCACCGGCCGGACCCGGCCACAACGCCCGCACCGCGTCAGGCACCTCGGCCACAACAACCGGATCGAGCAGAGCCACTTGGAGGATGTAGCCGGGGAGGATGGAAAGCATCGTTGAAGCGATCGCCTCGGCCGTCGCGTTCGCCGGCAGACCACCGCGTTCCTGGTGGTCACGGACCGAGGTGACCAGATTGGCGCGGATGCGGCCCATGAGATGGTCGAGCTTTCGCGCCAGCGAGCGGTTGCGCATGGCCTCTCCCCAGACCAGAACCGCGAGGCCGGCCACGCCCTCCTCGACGGACTTCGCCCGAATCACATCGAGCAGTTCCGCCATGACCGCCCCCATGGATTGGCCCTGCCGGTTCGTGGCGACGGCGAGCGTGATGTCGAGGACATCGCGCATGTTCTCCTCGGCGATCGCGAGGATCACCTCGTCCTTGCTGGTGAAGTGTCGGTACACCGCGCCCGCGGACAGCCCCGCCTCCGCGAACAGATCCTGCATGGACGTGGAGTGGAACCCGTCGCGGAGGAAACAGCGGCGTGCCGCGTCCAGGATCTGCTCGCGGCGGGCGTCCATGTGCTGCTGGGTGACCTTGGGCATGAGGCCAGTCTAGCAAAGAAAACGAACATTCGTGTTGACGTTCGTCAACGCGCAGGCCAGAATGAGATTCAAGAAAAACGATCATTCTTTTTTACGAGAAGGGCGAGCTGTGAGGAACCCCCTGTCAGGACACCGGGCATGGCGGGAAGTAGCCATTGCCGCCATCGCGCTGCCCATAGTGATCACTCTGGCGGTGATGGCGTTCGCCTGGCCGGCGGGGCGGATCTCGCCACGCGACGTCCCGGTCGGGATCGTGGGCACCGGGCCGGCCAGCCAGCACGCGGTGGAGGGACTGACCCGTGGGAAGCCCGGCGCGTTCGACTTCCGCCTCTACCCCGACCAGCAGGCCGCGCGGTCGGCGATCAAGAGCCGGGATGTCTACGGCGCCTTCGCCGTCTCCGGCCACAGCATCACCGTGCTGAAGGCCACCGCCGCCAGCCCCTCCGTGGCCCAGCTTCTGACCGATGTCGGACAGCAGTTGGCCGACAGGGCCACCCGGCAGATCGCCCAGCAGAAGGCCGCCCGGCAAAAGGCGGACGGTACGCAGCCCCCGGCGAAGGCCCACAAGCAAGCAGCCGCCAAGCAGGGGGCCGCCGGTGCCGACTCCTCGGCGAGGGTCCTCGTGAAGGCGGTCGACGTGGTGCCCGTCGCCACGGAGGACCCCCGGGGCGTGGTGTTCAGCTCATCGGTCTTCCCGCTCACGATCTGCGGCATCCTGATCGGAGCGTTTGTCACGATGGCTCGCGGCCTGGCACGCCCGCGGCACCGAGTGCTGACACTTCTCGTCGCGTGCGCCGTCGCGGCCCTGGGCATCTATCTCGTGGCCCAGGGTTTCCTCGGGGCGCTGCCCCACAACCACGTGGCCACGTGGGCGATGTTGTCGCTCGACCTGCTCTCCATCAGCGCCACCGCCGCCGGCGTGGTCCGACTCCTCGGGCCGGCCGGCCTTGGGCTCAGCGCCGCGCTCATGGTCTTCGTGGGAAACGCCTTCTCCGGCGCCACCTCCGCTCCGGAGATGCTCCCCAAGGGCGTGGACTACGTCGGCCAGTGGCTGCCCCCCGGCGCCGGAGCCAGCCTGCTTCGCGACACCACGTATTTCGACGGCAACGCCGACGCAGGCCACCTCGCCGTCCTCGTTCTGTGGACCGTCTGCGGGCTCACAGCAGTCATGTTCGGCCACTGGGTCATCAGGGAACCCCGCGCCACGAAGACCAGTGCGACGGCTTCCGGGGAGTTGCTCCCGGCCCTGCCGGGGTCCGGCGCTGCCTTGTCGGTTCGGCGTCACGCGCACGCGCACGCCCGTCGCCACGACGGTGACGGCTGACACTGAGCGCTTCATGCGTGCAATCAGGCCCGGCAGCCAAGGACTTCAGCTCGGCGCCGAAGGCGAATGAGGCGCTGACGTAGGGCTGCTCCCGGCCTACATCGCCTCTGGCGCCATGTTCCCTGCCGGGACGGATCGCGGTCCTGGCCGTCAGCGCGGGCCGGCCTTCGGTACGACCACGACCACGGAGTACTGCGCGAGGTGTTGTACCGCGATGCCTCGCGCCGCACCAGAGCGGACACACACCATGCCCACCCCACAACACCCTCAGCCGGCACGCCGGTCCGGGCATCCGCAGTCGGCCGACACCTCTCCGGCCATCGCCCGGGCCTTCACTCTGCTCAGCAGACGCTGGAACGGCCTGGTCCTCATGGCCCTGGCCAAAGGCCCGGCCGACTTCGCACAGATTCGCGAGCGCGTCCCCGGCATCAGCGACCGCATGCTCGCCCGGCGCCTCCAGGAACTGACCGCGATCGGCCTGGTCGCCCAGGACGTCCGGCCCATGCCGTCATCGCGAACCCGTTACGCGCTCTCCGCCCACGGCAAGGCCTTCCTCATCCCCCTGGCCGTTTTGTTCTTGTGGGCGGAGGATCACCTCCCGGCGAGCAGCTCGTCGGCGTCGGATCAACCGGCACCGCCAGGCCACTGACCCCCTGTCCGCCCCGGCAGGGGGCTGGAGCTGGGCACATGCCTCCGGCGGGGATCGACCGACACCGGGATGGAGGGGAGCGCCGTTCTCGACTGCCGCAGGGCGAGGAACGGCGGTGACTTCGCTGTCGTCGACGGGATCTGACCGAGCACGCGGAAGTAGTGCGCCGGGTTCACCGGCGCACCCCCGTCGACGTGCACGAAGATCAGCTTCGGGGGCCCGACGCCACCGCCCCGGGGAGGGCCCGGAACACCTCTGTGCAGCCGGCCTCCGGCTCCGTCATGACTTTCCTGCCTCGCCGCCACCGCTGCGTCCCTTTCCGGGATGCGAGCGGGAGTCACGGCTCGCGACGATCGCAGCGCCGCGCGATGCACTTCCGCGTCGTCGGCCGTGCGAGGCGCGTCCCAGTACTACTGCCCACCATGCCATTTGGAGCATATTGTTACGTTTTGCGACCCTCCGGCCGTCAAGGGGAGGCATGGAGAGCGGACAAGGGAGATGGGTGATCTTGGACGTCTACGAGGCAGTCAGGAGCCGACGAGCGGTACGTGGATTCACCGACAGGCCCGTCTCGAGGGAGGTACTGGAGCGGGTGCTGTCCGCTGCGGCTTGGGCGCCGTCCGGGTCGAACCTCCAGCCCTGGCGCGTCTACGTGCTGACCGGCCGGCCACTGGGCGAACTCAAGGAGCTCGCCGGCGAGCGCGTGACCGCATGCGACCCCTGGGACGAGCGGGAGTACGAGATGTACCCGCCTGCACTGCAGTCCCCGTACCGCGAGCGCCGATCCGCCTTCGGCGCGGAGCGTTACAGCGCACTGGGCATCGCGCGCGAGGACTGGGAGGCGCGCCAGCGGGCCGCTTCCGCGAACTGGAACTGCTTCGGCGCGCCCGCCGCCCTGTTCTGCTACATCGACCGAGGTCTGGGCCGGCCCCAGTGGTCCGACGTGGGCATGTATCTGCAGACCGTGATGCTGCTGCTCCGCGCCGAAGGCCTGCACAGCTGCCCGCAGATGGCGTGGTCGGTGTATCGCAAGACCGTCGCGGAGGTCCTGTCACCCCCGGACGACCTCATCCTCTTCTGCGGCATGTCGATCGGATTCGAAGACGCCGCAGTGCCCTACACCCGTACAGGCCGAGCACCGCTCGACGAGACGGTCACGTTCGTCGATGACTAGTCGGCACCCGACGGACGTACCGAGAACCTGGCCCCGCACTCCTTCTTCAGCATCGCCGGCACCGATCCCCCGATCGTCCAGTTCACCTCGCTCGGCCGGAAGGACTCCCCGCGCTCGCCCTCCAGAGCGGCAGCCGCTCATGTGGCTTTGGAGTGCCGTTCACACACCACCCTGCACTGGGCCGGACGACCTCGTGGCATCGCCCATCGCGTAGGAACATCCGGAAGACGTTTGCGCGGCGCCGGGCGAGCCGTGTCCGGCGAGAACGGGTGCCGACGCCGCCCTGCGTCATGCGTGGGCTCCCAGCCCTCATATCTCACATATGCGGCATGACCCAGCAGCGGTGCTCCCATCGTGCTCGCGCGCTCATCGGCGTTTGACAGCTTCGCCTTGCTTCCACCATGCTTCCATTAATTCATTAGCACAATGATGATGGAACCGAGGAAGGCGACGTGATCGACTACCGGATCGACCGTGGCAGCGGCGTACCGGCCTATGTGCAGATCGTCGAGCAGACCGAACGGGCGCTCCGGATGGGCTTTCTGAAGGTCGGGGACAAGCTGCCCACGGCCAAGGAGGTGGTGGCGGCGACCGCCATCAACCCCAACACCGTGCTCCGGGCCTACCGCGACCTGGAGCAGGCCGGCCTGGTCGAACTGCGCCGCGGCCTCGGAACCTTCGTGACGCGATCACTCGCCCGACCCGGCGCGGAGGACGACTCGCCGCTGCGCCGGGAGGTCACCGACTGGGTGGCACGCGCGCGGGCCGCGGGCCTGGAGCGGGCCGATGTCCTCGCCATGGTCACCGCGGTCCTGGACGTCTACGACGACGAGCACGCCAGCCGCACCCCGGGCGACCGGCAGCGGAAGAAGGAGGACGCATGACCGAGCCTGACGCGCCGGCCGCGCTGTGCGCCACGGGTCTCGGATTCCGGTACCGAAGGCGGGGCGGCTGGGCCCTGCGGGACTGCGAGTTCACCGTGCCCGGCGGTCGCATCGCCGGCATCGGTGCGGCCGCCCTGGTCCTGGCCGCCGTCATCGCCGCCTACTGCCGCTCGGGCATGCTGGACGCCCTGCGCAGCGGGCTGTTCGACCACTGCGCCACCGGGCCGCTGTACTGCACCCGGTCCGGCACCGGCCAGCTCCTCCTGCTGGAGTGGACCCACTGGACCCGGCTGCTGGTCCCGCCGCACACCTACGTCAGCGCCGGCATCATCCCCAAAGCGCCGATGGGCGAGAAGTGGTCGACCGGCGACTACGGCCTGATCACCGCCTCCGGCCGCCACGACTCCGTGTTCAACTGCCCCTTCCCGTCAGGTTCCCAGCTCAAGGAGTGCATGACGGCGCACGGGTACGTCGTCCGCTTCTACGAAGCCGACCCGGCCGGTGACTACTGGACCTTCCAGTGGACCGACACCGCCGTCCTCGGCGGCCTGGCCGTCCTGCTCACGGTCGTCACCGTGCTGCTCCTGCGCCGCCGCGTCTGACCACGGCGACCGCATCGAGGCACATCCGCCTCACCACGTCATCGCCTTCATTCCGCACCGGGACTCCCCCTCTTCTGCACGGAGGCCGCTTCATCATGCCCGCCGACGCCAAGTCACCGAAGAAACTGCGCAACAACCGCGCCGCACTCACCCATAAGACCGGTTACGCCCTGCGCCGCCCCGGCCGCACCGAGGGCACCGAACACCAGGTACTGCGCTAGGACTTCTACTACCGCACCGAGACCCTCCTGGGCCTGGCACAGCGGCACGGCCTGCACGCGCGGTTCATGGAGGACTGGGAGAAGCGCCCGCACGGCCAGTCGAAGATACGCGTCAGCCACTCGCCCCTGCCCATCGCCTGAGACGGTCCTGATTCCGACATGCCGTCCCCCGAACCTCACAGCGGGCAGTCTCGCCTGACCGCGATAGACGGGCTCCGCCTGGTGGCAGCGGTGATGGTGGCCGCCTACCACTTCCTGGGCACGCCCACCCCGCACTTCTGGGGCAGGGCCGAGCTCCGGGATTCCGCCCCGCTCCTGCACGAGATCAGCCGCTACGGCTGGCTCGGCGTCGAGTTCTTCTTCCTCATCAGCGGATTCGTGATCTGCATGAGCTGCTGGGGGCGGACTCCCGCGCAGTTCGCCGTCTCCCGAGTCTCACGGCTCTTCCCGGCCTACTGGTGCGCGGTCCTCCCGGTCGTCCTGCTCGTCCTGGTCTCGCGGCCGGGCCATCGTCCCGCCGCCACGCGCATCGACCCCCGTACGGTCCTGGGGAACCTGACGATGGCCCCAGGACCGCTGGGGCTCGATCCGGTCGACGGAGTCAGCTGGACGCTCTGGGTGGAGGCGCGTTTCTACCTGCTGATGGCCGCGTTGCTGGTCTTCGGCCTGTCCTACCGGAGGGTGGTGGCCTTCTGCGGAGTATGGCTCCTGGCCGGTGTCACCGCCCTTGAACTCCGCTCACCGCTGCTCGACGAATTCGTACTGACCCGGTACACCGGCCTCTTCGTCGCCGGGATCGTGCTCTGCCTCATGCACAGGTTCGGACAGAACCTCCTGCTCTGGCTGCTGCTCGGTTTCGCCTGGTGCTACCAACTCACCGTGCTCGAACTGCGGGTGGCCGACCACGCTGCCGTACCCCCTGGCGAGGGCCGGCCTTCCTGGGCCGCCTGCGCGGTCGTACTCACCCTCTGCCTCGGGCTGCTGGCCCTCGCCGGAATCGGCCCGCTCGCCGGACTGCGACGGCGTTGGCCGGTGACCGCCGGGGCGCTCACCTACCCCTTCTACCTCGTCCACCAGAGCCTCGGAATTCCCCTGGCCAAAGGCTTGATCCGGGCGTTCCCGAGGCTGGGGCCACTGCCCTCGATGGCACGTCCGTCCTCTGCATGCTGGGGCTGTCCCTGCTCGTCCACACCCTGGTGGAGCGTGGGCTCGGACGCCTCCTGAGACATCACCTGACGCTCGACATACGGCTGCGGGACCTCACACCCGCGAAGCCGGCTCTCACCCGCACGCGGTAACCCCGGAACTCCACCGAAGAAAGGGCTCCCATGCTCTTCAGCACTCGTACAAGACGATCACGCATACTCATCGCCGTCGCGACAGCGGCGGCCGCCGTCCTGGCCGTCGCCGTGACTCTGGCCCTGACGGTCACCACCTACGATCACACCTCGCCACGCGCCGCCCGCGCCAAGGCAACGGGATCGGTGGCCGGGCCCGTCGACTGCCGCAGGGCGAAGTGCGTGGCCCTCAGCTTCGACGGCGGCCCCAGCCCGACGACTCCCAGGCTGCTGGACATCCTCAAGCAGCGGGGTCTGCACGCCACGTTCTTCGTGCAGGGCAAGGGCCACATATCGAAGTACCCCGACATCCTGCGTCGCATCGCGGAAGAGGGGAACGAAATCGGCAATCACACCTGGAACCACAAGAGGTTGACGGACCTCGACGAGGACGACGCCCGTCAGGAACTGGCCCGGACGCAGAACGCCATCGAGAGGATCACCGGTACCAAGCCCGTCCTGATGCGTCCGCCGGAGGGCCGCACCAACCGCAAAGTGGCCAAGGTCTGCCGGAACCTGGGGCTGGCGCAGGTGCTGTGGAGCGTCACCGCCAAGGACTACGAGACGACCGACTCGGCCCTGATCACCGAGCGGGTGCTCGACCAGACCCACCGCGACGGCATCATCCTGCTGCACGACCTGCACAAGGGGACCGTGCCCGCCGTCCCGGGGATCCTCAAGGCGCTGAAGCAGCGCGGCTACACCATCGTCACGGTGTCCCAGCTCCTCGCCCCCGCCAAGCCACAGCCGGGGATGGTCTACCGGCCCTGAACGACCGCGACGGACACACGCTGTCGCGCGTCGCATCGCGACGCCTCGGTCAGGGGGGCGGGACCGCTGGCGAACATCGCGAAGCACATCCCTTGCCGGCACCCGAAAATCACGGCGCAAAGGCCGCATCCGCACACGAGTGAAGCCACCTCGAAGGTGAGCCCGGCGTAGCCGGCTGCTGTCGCGAGGCACCTGGCGTCGCCGTCGGAGCCGGCCGGCCCGGATGTCCGGTTACGGCCGAGAGGAATCGTCACGGTCCACCGGCTGTTGTCGGACGCAACAGTCTCTGCATCGACCTCAAGGAGCCCGTGCGTGTACGCCGACGAAGGTACAGTCCGCAAGATCCTCACCGAGCTCGGCGACACCTGGGCGGTCGTCGGCCTGTCGACGAACCAGCAGCGTCCGGCATACGGCGTCGCCGCGGTGCTCCAGCGCTTCGGCAAGCGCATCGTGCCGGTGCACCCGAAGGCGGAGACGGTCCACGGCGAGGTGGGGTACCCCTCGCTTGACGCGATCCCCTTCGAAATCGATGTTGTCGACGTTTTCGTCAACAGTGGCCTCGCCGGCGCCGTCGCCGACGAGGCGGTCTCCATCGGAGCCAAGGCCGTCTGGTTCCAGCTCGGCGTGATCGACGAGGCCGCGTACCAGCGCACCCGTGACGCCGGCCTCGCCATGGTCATGGACCGCTGCCCGGCCATCGAGATCCCACTGCTCGGCTGACCAGCCCAGCTCACTGACCCACCTCCACACACGACGGAACCGCGCCTGTGGACACCGGACAAGGCGGCATACGAGCGGGCGCGGGCCGCGGGTCTTGACATGATCACGGACCGCTGCCCGGCCATCGAAATCCCCCACCCGGGCCAGGACCTGAGACAGATTTGAGGAAAATCTGAGCTTGCCTGTCTCACCCTCTTCTCACATATCGCCACTGAATACGGACATTCCGTAACCCGTGCTGACCAGTGCAAAAGCTTTGACCAAGACAAGAAAGATCGAGGGTCAAATCTTCGGAAACACTCTTCACCGCTTGCGGCATGCGCCCTTAAGTTGTGCCGTCTTGCTCGTTAAATCTGCGTTCAGAAACTGAGAGGCCACTTGACATGGTGAGTGTCGAGAATGCCGCGACGGAGGACATCACACCTTCGGGCGGTCTGAGGCGGGACGTCGGGCTCATCGGCCTGATGTGGGCCTCTGTGGGCTCGATCATCGGCTCCGGATGGCTGTACGGCGCCGAGAAGGCGGTCGGCGTGGCCGGCCCCGCGGCGATCATCTCGTGGGTGATCGGCGCGATCGCGATCGTGCTCCTGGCACTGGTGCACGCCGAACTCGGCGGCATGTTCCCGGTGGCCGGCGGTACGGCCCGCTACCCGCACTACGCGTTCGGCGGCCTGGCCGGCATGTCCTTCGGCTGGTTCTCCTGGCTGCAGGCCGCGACCGTGGCCCCGATCGAGGTCGAGGCCATGATCGGTTACGCCGGTCACTGGAAGTGGGCCCAGCACCTCCAGCACGCCGACGGCACCCTGACCGCGAGCGGCCTGCTGGTGGCCGTCGTGCTCATGGCCCTGTTCGTCGGCGTCAACTTCTTCGGCGTCCGGGTGCTCGCGCACACCAACAGCGCCGCGACCTGGTGGAAGATCGCCGTGCCGCTGGCCGCGATCTTCATCATCGCGATCGGCAACTTCCACCCGGGCAACTTCCACTCGGAGGGCTTCGCACCCTTCGGCGCCAAGGGTGTCCTGACCGCGATCAGCACCAGCGGCATCATCTTCGCGCTGCTCGGCTTCGAGCAGGCCATCCAGCTGGCCGGCGAGAGCCGCAACCCGAAGAAGGACCTGCCGCGCGCCACGCTCGGCTCGGTCGCGATCGGCGCCGTCATCTACGTCCTGCTCCAGGTCGTGTTCATCGCCGCGCTGCCGCACAGCACCTTCGCGCACGGCTGGGGCCACCTGCACTACAAGGGCATCGAAGGCCCGTGGGCGGGCCTCGCCACCCTGGTGGGCCTCGGCTGGCTGGCCTGGGTCCTCTACCTGGACGCGATCATCTCCCCCGGCGGCACCGGCCTGATCTACACCACCGCCACCTCCCGCGTCTCCTACGGTCTGGCGAAGAACGGCTACGCGCCGAAAATCTTCACCCGGACCGACTCCCGCGGTGTGCCGTGGTTCGGTCTCATCATGTCCTTCGTGACCGGCGTGGTCTGCTTCCTGCCGTTCCCGAGCTGGCAGCAGCTGGTCACCTTCATCACCTCGGCGAGCGTGCTGATGTACGCCGGCGCTCCACTGGCGTACGGCGTCTTCGCCGACAAGCTGCCGCAGCACGAGCGCCCGTACCGGCTGCCTCTCGGCAAGCTGGTCTCCCCGCTGTCGTTCGTGGTCGCCAACCTGATCATCTACTGGTCCGGCTGGGGCACCCTGTGGCGGCTCGGCCTCGCGATCATCCTCGGCTACCTGCTCCTCGGCGGCTACGCCTTCTACGCCCACAGCAAGAACCTGCCGGACGCGCCCCGGCTGGACTTCCGGGCCGCGCAGTGGCTGCCGGTCTACCTGATCGGCATGGGCCTGATCTCCTGGCAGGGCAGCTTCGGAGGCCAGAACAACATCGCGCTGTGGTGGGACATCCTGGTCATCGCCGCCTTCTCGATCGGCATCTACTACTGGGCCAAGGCGACCGCTTCCACGGCCGAGGACATCGAGCGCAGCATCGACGAGGTCGTGGTCACGGACGCCCCGGCGCACTGACCTCTCCTCCTCACCTGTGTCCCGTCAGCCACGGCGGCAGTGCCGTGGCTGACGGGACACCGTCATAATGCGGGGGTGACTCACCCCTCCCCCCACACCAACTCCCCCTCCGAAGAACGCCGTACGGTCGTCGTCGTGGGCGCCGGGCCCGCCGGGCTGACCGTCGGCAACATCCTGCGGGCCGCCGACGTCGACTGTGTGGTCCTGGAGACCGAGAGCAGGCAGTTCATCGAGACGCGGCCACGGGCCGGGGTCATCGAGGAATGGGCGGTGCGCGGGCTTCGACAGCGCGGCCTGGCCGACAATCTGGTGGCCCGGGCCCAGGTGCACAGCGAGTGCGAGTTCCGGTTCGCCGGCGACCGGTTCCGGTTCGACTACCGCGAACTGACGGACCATCACCACTACGTCTATCCGCAGCCGTTGCTGGTGACGGACCTGGTGCGGGAGTACGCCGACGTACGCGGCGGGGACATCAGGTTCGGGGTGCGGGACGTCACCCTGCACGGCCTGGAGACGGACCGGCCCGCCGTGTCATACCTCGACCCCGCGACCGGCGAACGGCACTTTCTGCACTGCGAGTTCGTGGCGGGCTGCGACGGGGCGCGCGGGGTGACGCGGGACGCGATACCGGACGGGCGGGTGCGGATCGCCCGGCAGGACTACGGCATAGCGTGGCTGGCCCTGCTCGCCGAGGCGCCGCCGTCCTCGGACTGCGTGCTGTTCGGCGTCCATCCGAACGGTTTCGCCGGGCACATGGCACGCAGCCCCGAGATCACCCGCTACTACCTGCAGTGCCCGCCGGGCGACGATCCGGAGAACTGGTCGCACGACCGGATCTGGGACGAGCTGCGCGAGCGCCTCGGCGCGGCCGGAGCGCCGCCGCTCACCGAGGGACGGCTGATCGAGAAGCGCCTGCTGGACATGCACGACTACGTGGTCGAACCGCTGGTGTACGGCCGCCTCTTCCTCGCCGGTGACGCCGGGCACCTGACCGCGCCGATCGCCGCCAAGGGCATGAACCTCGCCCTGCACGACGCCTTCCTGCTGGGCGACGCGCTCGCCGCGCACGTCACCAAGGGCGACGACACCGGTCTGGAGGGCTACTCCCACGCCTGCCTGCGCCGGGTCTGGGACTACCAGGAGTTCTCGCAGTTCCTGTCCGGCATCTACCACGGCACGGCCTCCGGCGATCCGTTCCTCGCGGGTACCAGCCTGGCCCGGCTGCGCAGGCTGTTCACCTCACGCGCGGCGGCGACGGCCTTCGCCGAGCAGTACCTCGGTGCGGCCACGGCCTACTGAGCACCACGCGGGGACGGCCGCCGGGCGGATGCCGGCGGCCGTCCGGACGAGGCGCTCGCCCTGCCGGCGAAGCTCAGGCGTCTGTTGCGGCAGCGGTCTCGGTCAGCCGGTGGTCCGCCACCTTCAGCGCCTCCTCGACCAGCCGCCGCAGATGACCGTGGCGCAGCGCGTACACCACCCGGCGCCCCTCCTTGCGCGTGCCGACCAGACCCGCGAGCCGCAGCCGGGCCAGATGCTGGCTGACGGCGGGCCGTGCGGCGCCGCACACCTCGGTGAGCGTGCTGACGTCGGCCTCCCCCGTCGTCAGGGCGTGCAGCAGGGTGAGCCGGGTGCGGTCGCCGAGCAGGGCGAGGACCTCGGCTGCCAGCGCGAACTGCTCCTCGCCGGGAGTGCGCGGATGCGCATGATGCGCAGGTGATAGGTGCAAGCGTGCGCTCATACGCACATAATGGCGTCGTGGGCGTCGGATGTCCACGTCCCGCGCACCGGAGAGGGGAGCCGCATGAGCGACCGGCACCACCACGAACACGCCCACACCCCCGACCGGCACGGCGAGCCCGCCCACAGCCATGCCCATGACCACGACGACGGCCAGGGCCACGGCCACCCGCACTCCGAGCCCCACTCCCACCCCGCGTCCGCCGGTCTCCGCCACCGCCTCACCCACCTTCTGACGCCCCACTCCCACGAGACGGCGGACAAGCTCGACCCCGCGCTGGAGTCCTCGGCACGGGGTATGCGGGCGCTCTGGGTCTCGCTGGCCGTGCTCGGCGCCACGGCGCTCGTGCAGGCGGTCGTGGTCGTCCTGTCCGGCTCCGTCGCCCTGCTCGGGGACACGGTGCACAACGCGGCGGACGCGCTGACCGCCGTACCGCTGGGCATCGCCTTCGTGCTCGGGCGCCGCGCGGCGAACCGCCGCTTCACCTACGGCTACGGGCGGGCCGAGGATCTCGCGGGGATCGCGATCGTGCTGACGATCACCGCGTCGGCCGCCTTCGCCGCGTGGACCGCGGTCGACCGGCTGCTGGATCCGCGCCCGGTCACGCACCTCCCGGCGGTCGCGGTGGCCGCGCTGGCCGGGTTCGCCGGGAACGAGTGGGTGGCCCGGTACCGGATCCGGGTGGGCCGGGAGATCGGCTCGGCCGCGCTGGTGGCCGACGGGCTGCACGCCCGTACCGACGGATTCACCTCACTGGCCGTGCTACTGGGGGCCGGCGGCTCGGCCCTCGGCTGGCAACTCGCCGATCCGCTGGTGGGGTTGGCGATCACCGCGGCGATCGTGCTGGTGCTGCGGGACGCGGCGCGCGAGGTGTTCCGGCGGGTGATGGACGCCGTGGACCCGGAGCTGACGGACCGGGCCGAGCGGGCGCTGCACGAGGTGCCCGGGGTGCGTGCGGTGGGTGAGCTGCGGCTGCGGTGGATCGGGCACCGGCTGCGCGCCGAGGTGGCGGTCGTGGTAGACGGCGAGACGACCGTACGGCAGGCCCACGCGATCGCCGTCGGGGCCGAGCACGCGCTGCTGCACGCCGTACCGAGGCTGACGGCGGCCCTGGTGCACGCCGATCCGGCGCCGGCGCCGGGCCAGGCGGACCCGCATCTGGCGCTGGCGCACCACACGCACGCCCACTCCTAGACGCCCAGCCCCTCCAGCACCACCGCGCCCGGCAGCTCGGCGAACGCCTTGCCGGGGACGAGGAGTTTGCCGCGCCGGCGGCCGCTGCCGACCAGGACGTAGGGCAGGTCGACGACGGCCGAGTCCACCAACAGCGGCCAGTCGTGCGGGAGTCCGATCGGGGTGATGCCGCCGTACTCCATGCCGGTCGCGCCGGTCGCGGTGTCCATCGAGGCGAACGAGGCCTTGCGGGCGCCGAGTTGGCGGCGCACCACGCCGTTGACGTCCACCTTGGTCGTGGACGGCACCAGACAGGCCGCCAGGGTGGTCTCGCCGCCGCGCTTGCCCGCCACCACCACGCAGTTGGCCGACCGCTCCAGCAGGTCGCGCCCGTAGTGCTCGACGAAGACCGCGGTGTCCGCCCACTGCGGGTCGGTCTCGACGTAGACGATCCGGTCGGCGGGCACGGCGCCGGTCCAGCGGCGTACGGCGTCGGCCACCGGCGCGGTCAGCTCGTCGAGGCAGTCGGGGGCGGGGACGGCGGTGTCGAAGTCTCCGATGGGTGCGCGCATGTCCGCACGCTAACAGCCCGGCGCGGGAGGCTCAGGGCACGGGCGGAACGGAGACCGTCATCACCATCTCCATCGGCACGTCCCCGGTGTTGCCGTACACATGGGCGGTGTTGGCCTCGAAGGAGGCGCTGGCGCCCGTCGGCACGCGGTACTCGGTCCCGTCGACGGTGAGGGTCAGTTCACCGGCGGTGACATGGACGATCTCCACCGTGCCGGTCGGGTGGGGTTCCGACGGGCTGCTCTCGCCCGGCATGAGGTGCCAGTCCCACATCTCCAGCGGGCCGGGCGCCTCGGTGCCGGCCAGCAGCCGGTTGAAGCTGCCAGCCTCGGTGTGCCACAACCGTACGGCCTTGTCCTCGGGGACGATCTGCACCTTCGGGCCCTGCTCGTAGTCGAGGAGGGTGGTGATGCTGATGCCGAGCGCGTCACCGATCTTGACGACCGTGCCGATGCTCGGGTTGGTGCGGGCCTGCTCGATCTGGATCAGCATGCCGCGGCTGACCCCGGCCCGGGCCGCGAGCACGTCCAGGGTGAAGCCGCGCACCGCCCGCCAGTGCTTGACGTTGCGGGCCAGGGACTGGGTCAGCAGGTCGAGGTCCGACACGTTCCGTCCATCGTGGGGAGCATTGAGGTCCAATATTTTAGATGACACAGTTCATCTTGGTGAACTACGGTGGGGTGTACCTGATGTTCACCGAACTGTACTGCGAGGCGGGTCGTGACAGCATTCTTCGCCCTGACCACCAGTCTCCTGTGGGGGCTGGCCGACTTCGGTGGCGGGCTGCTCACGCGACGCGCCCCGGCGCTCACGGTGGTCGTCGTGTCGCAGGGCCTGGCGGCGGCGGTCCTGGGCGTGATCGTGGTCGCCACCGGCGGCTGGAGCGAGGCCGGGCCGCGGCTGTGGTTCGCGGTGGCGGCGGGTCTGGTCGGGCCGGTCGCGCTGTTCTCCTTCTACAAGGCCCTGGCCCTCGGCCCGATGGGGGTGGTCTCCCCGCTGGCCACGCTGAGCGTCGCCGTCCCGGTCGGGGTCGGACTGTTCCTCGGTGAGCGTCCGGGGCTGCTCCAGGTCGCCGGCATCGCGGTCGCCGTCACCGGAGTCGTCCTGGCCGGCGGCCCGCAACTGCGCGGCGCGCCCGTCCAGCGCCGGACCATCCTGCTCACCCTGGTCGCGGCGGCCGGCTTCGGCACCGTGTTCGCACTGATCACGGAGGCGTCCACCACGGTCACCGGCCTGTTCCTGGCCCTCTTCGTGCAGCGGCTGACCAGTGTCGCGACCGGCGGCGCCGCCCTGTGGCGGTCCGTGCGGCGGGGCGCGCCCGCGTTGCCGGAGGGCGGCTTCGCCCTCGCCGCGCTCCCGGCGCTGGGCTTCGTCGGTCTCGCCGACGTCGCGGCCAACGGCACGTACTCGGTCGCCGCCCAGCACGGCCCGGTCACCGTCGCCGCGGTGCTCGCCTCGCTCTACCCGGTGGTCACCGCGCTCGCGGCCCGCGGCTTCCTCAGCGAACGGCTGCGCGCGATCCAGGCGGCCGGCGCCGGGCTGGCGCTGGTGGGGACGCTGCTGCTGGCCACCGGCTGAACCGACGGCCGGCGACCCGGCCGGGACCCGCTCAGCTCTCGGGCTCCAGTTCGGCGAGCCGGGCCACGTCCTCCTGGTCCAGCTCCGCCAGCGCGCGCAGCTGCTCCGGCGTGGTGCCGGCCGGGATCGGTACCGGCGGGGGCGTGCGCAGCGGCGGCTGCCAGCCGGTCTCGGGCGTCCAGCGGCGTACGACCCGGGCGGGCGCGCCGGCCACCACGGCGTGGTCGGGCACCGTGCCCCGGACCACCGCACCGGCGGCCACCACCACGTTCCGGCCGATCCGCGCACCCGGCAGGATCACCGCGCCGGTGCCGATCCAGCAGCCCGGGCCGATCTCCACGGGCTCCATGCGGGGCCACTGCCTGCCGATGGGCTCGTGCGGGTCGTCGTAGGAGTGGTTGGTGGAGGTGACGTAGACGTAGGGGCCGAAGTAGCAGTCGCTGCCGATGGTGACCGTCGTGTCCGCGATGACGTGGCTGCCGCGGCCGAGGACGACGCCGTCGCCGATGCGCAGGATCGGGTCGGGGCCGAGGTCGAGGTCGGGCATCAGGCCCGCGGTGAGGGTGACCTGTTCGCCGACGATGCAGTGCGAGCCGAGGTGGATCCACGGTTCGCCGAAGACCGTGCCGAGCGGGAAGGCGAGGCGGGTGGCTTCGCCGAGGGCGCCGAAGTGGAAGCGGCCGGGGTGGTCGGCCGTGACGGATCCCGTGCGCTGCGCCCAGGCCCAGGCCGCGTGCACTGCGCGTTGGGCGAGGCGGCGGCGCCAGGACGAGAACGTGTTCTTGGGCTTCGGCACGCAGTCACGCTACTCAGCGGGCGCCGACTTACAGAGGGTGGGCTGCTGTGATCTTCGCCCCAAGCGGTGGCGTAGGTTTCCGGGGAATCGACGACGACGGGAGACGGTGATGACGCAGCAGGCGCTGATCGTGGGGATCGGGGGGCGTGAGCCGAAGGTCGAGGCCGACGTGTTCGTGGCGCCGACGGCCTCGGTGATCGGGGACGTGACGCTGAAGGCCGGGGCCAGTGTCTGGTACGGCGCGGTGGTGCGGGGGGACGTGGAGAAGATCACCGTGGGAGCGCGGGCGAACGTCCAGGACAATGTGACATTGCACGCGGATCCGGGGTTCCCCGTGACCGTCGGGGAGCGGGTGTCCATCGGTCACAACGCGGTGGTGCACGGGGCGACCGTGGAGGACGACTGCCTGATCGGGATGGGGGCGACCGTGCTGAACGGGGCCGTGATCGGGGCGGGGTCGCTGGTGGCCGCGCAGGCGTTGGTGCCGCAGGGGATGGTGGTGCCGCCGGGGTCGTTGGTGGCGGGGGTGCCGGCGAAGGTGCGGCGCGAGCTTAGCCGTGAGGAGCGGGAGGGGGTGACCCTCAACGGGACCTTGTATGCGGAGTTGGCCAAGGCGCATCGCGGGGTGCATGAGCAGGACTCATAACGGGTGCGGCGCGGTGGGGGCTTGTCGCGCAGTTCCCCGCGCCCCTAAGGGGCGCTTCAGTCGCCGGCGCTCACAGGTTCCGCTTCCTTCTGAGTGAGCTGGACCTTCTTCGCCTTGCGGCGGACGATCAGCATCGACGCCAGGCCGAAGAGGACCGCCGCCGCCAGGCCCACGTAGGAGAACCGCTTCAGCCAGTCCTCCGCGACGATGCCGACGTAGTAGACGACCGCCGTGGTGCCGCCCGCCCAGCAGATGCCGCCGAGGAGGTTGGCGATCAGGAACTTCCAGTAGGGCATCTGGAGGACGCCGGCCAGCGGGCCCGCGAAGATGCGGAGCAGGGCGATGAAGCGGCCGACGAAGACCGCCCACATGCCCCACTTCTCGAAGGAGCGCTCGGCGGTGGCGACGTGGCCCTCGCTGAAATGGCTCGGGAACTTCCTGCCCAGCCAGGCCAGCAGGGGGCGGCCGCCCTTGCGGCCGATCGCGTAGCCGATCGAGTCGCCGATCACCGCGCCCGCGGTCGCGCAGGCGCCGAGGACGAACGGGTTGACGCCCGAGTGCTGGGAGGAGAGCAGCGCTGCGGAGACCAGGACGATCTCGCCCGGCAGCGGGATGCCCAGGCTCTCCACCCCGATGACCAGCGCCACCACGGCGTAGACGGCGACCGCCGGTACCGAGTCGAGCCATTCCTGGACGTGCACGGCCGGATCCTCCCCTGTCGTGTGCTCCTTCCCCAGGAAGGCTACCGGGTCGGCCGGGTACCACCGCGCCCGTGGCACCGGCCCGCCCTCCCGCCTTCGGTTATCGGACATCCAGGTGTCATACGGGCGGGGAAGGCTCCCGGCGTCTCCGCTCACCGGCGGCTCCCCACCGCCGGCCCGCCGTGGAAGGACAACGTCCCCGTGTCCTCACTGTCGTCACTGTCCTCGTCCTGCTCCGACGCCCCTGTGCGCCCGCTACCGGCGCCCTCGATGGCAGGCCGTCCGCTCCGGCTCGCCCTGTGCCTGTCCCCGCTGCTCATCGCCGCGGTCTGGGGGCTGACCAACCAGTCACTGCTGTACGAGGGCGTCACCCGGCTCGCCCGCGCCGAACCGGTGTGGCTGCTGGCCGCGGGCGGTTTCACCTGCCTGACCTGGGTGGTGGCCTCCTGCATGCGGCAGGGCGCCGTGCCCGACCGGCTGCCGCCGGGGCTGCTGCTGGCCTCGCAGTTCGCCGCCGGCGCCGCCAACCACGCCCTGCCCGCCGGACTGGGCGCACACGCCGTCACCGTCCGCTTCCTGCGCACCCGCGGCGTTCCCCTGGAGCGGGCCACCTCCTCCATCGCGCTGTACTCGGTGGCCAAGTCGGGCGCGAAGACGGTCGTGCTGATCGTGTTCCTGCTCTCCTCGTCCGCCTGGCGGCGGCTGGGCGAGCTGGTCCCGGACGGCGTGGTGCTGATCCCGGTCGCCGCGGTGCTCACCCTGGTGGGCGTGGCGACGGCCGTCGTACGACCGCTGCGGCGGCCGGTCACCGGGCTGGTGCGCTCCGCGCTCACCGACGCCCGGACGGTGCACGCGCAACCCTCCCGGGTGCTGGCCCTGTGGGGCGGGGCCACCGCGATGCCGCTGGTGCAGGCGTGCGTGCTGGCCTGCACCGGGGAGGCGCTCGGGCTCGGGCTGTCGTGGGGCACCGTGATCTTCGCGTACCTGGCTGCGGGCACCGCGGGGGGTGCCGTACCGGTACCCGGCGGGGTCGCGGTGGACGCGGCGCTGGTGATCACGCTGGTCGCGTTCGGCTCCCCGGTGGCGGTGGCCACCGCCACCGTGATCGGCTACCGCGTCCTGACCGACTGGATACCGCTGCTGCCGGGCGCCCTGGTGCTGTCGGCGATGATCCGCGCGAAGGTGCTGTGAGACGAGGCGTCAGTCGCGTCGGGCGACGATGCGGTAGGCGTTGGAGACGCGGAGGCGGTGCGAGAACGGCCGTACGGCGAAGCGGTCCAGGAGGGTGCCGGCGATCAGCGCCGGGATGCCCGCGAGGAGCAGGGCGGCGCGGAGCGTCTTGCGGAGCGTGCCGGGCGGTGTCGGCAGCCAGGGGGCGTCCTCGCGCGGGGCGGTGTGGTCCAGGGCGAGCCAGACGGCGGCCAGCAGGTCGACCGGGTCGTGGGCCTCGGCGTGCTGTTCGGCGACGACCGTGAAGCCCAGCTCGGTGAGGCGTGCGCGCAGGTTGGCGACCGGGATGAAGTGCAGGTGCTGCGGCTGGAGCCAGGGCAGCCACCAGCGGCCAAGGAGGCGGGCGTAGCGGCTCTCGGGGTCGGGGACCTCGATGAGGAGGTGGCCGCCGGGGCGTACCGTCTCGTGGGCGGCGCGCAGTTCGCGGTCGGGGTCGGTGCTGTGTTCCAGGTAGTGGAACATGCTGACGACGTCGTAGCGGGCGGCGAGGTCGGGGGCCAGGTCGGGGAAGGCGCCGCGGTAGGCGCGCTCCACGCGGCCCTCGCGGGCGGCGAGTTCGACGCCGTCGGTGAAGTCGAGGCCGTCGAAGGCGGTGCCGGGCAATACCTCGCGGGCGGCCTCGCAGAAGTGGCCGTGGCCGGTGCCGACGTCGAGCCAGTTCTTGGGGGTCGGGTCGTGCGGGACCATGGCCTGGGCGCGGCCCTGGTACATCTTGGTCCGGCCGCCGAAGGTGCCGCTCATCTTCTGCTCGCCGAGGCCGTCGTAGAAGTCGCGGTAGTAGAACTCCAGGCCGGTGTCGTTCAGGCGCGGGTTCTGGAAGGTGTGTCCGCACTCCTCGCAGCGGTCGAGCACGAAGGCGCCGGGCTTGTGCTGAAGCAGGTCGGTGGTGCGCAGCCGGGTGGTCAGCCGGCCGGAGCCGCACCAGGGACAGGTGGTCCGCGGGGGTTCGAAGAAGCGGTCGGTGCCCTCGGCGAGGTCCCGCCGGTAGGCGGAGCGCAGTGCCTCGATCTCAGTCTGCTTGCTCATCGGCTCTCCTTGCGTGCGGGTCGGCTGCGAGGCGTTCCAGGTGGGTTGCGGCGGCCGGCGCGCCGCCGGCCGCGCGGAACGCGGTGCGGATCCGGGCCGCCGCCGTGCGCGGGCCGGGTTCGTACAGGACGGTGTCGAGGGCCTCGCCCAGCCGCGGGGCGGTGACCCGGCCGAACCTGACCCGGACGCCCGCGCCGGCGTCGACGACCTGCCCGGCGATCACCGGCTGGTCGTCACGGATGGGGGCGACGACCAGCGGGACGCCGTGCCACAGGGACTCGCACACCGTGTTGTGTCCGGCGTGGCAGACGACCGCGTCGACCCTTTCCAGGAGCGGGAGTTGGGGCAGCGAGGGCAGGATCAGCAGGTCCTTGTCGTCGGCCGCCGGGGGCAGGGTGGAGCCGGGGTCGGCCACCAACGCCTGCACGCGGTGGGCCCGTTCGCGTACGGCGGCCACGCACTCGGCGAGGAACCGCCCGCCCACGTCCGCGTTGGCGGTGCCGAGGGAGACGAGGACCCGCTCGCGGCTCGGGTCCAGCCACTCCCAGGGAAAGCCGTCGGCGACCGGCCGCTCGGAGATCGACGGGCCCACGTAGCGGACCGCCGGCCGGTCGGTGGGGCCCGCCAGTTCGGGTGTGGTGAAGGCCAGGGTGAGATACGGCGAGAAGCGCGGGTCGGCGGTGCCCGCCGGGTCGCCGATGCGCTCCCGCAGTTCCGTGAGCCGGTCCCGGAGCCACTCGGCGACCTTGGGGATGCCGTCGTAGGCGCCGCCGAACTCGGCCGAGGTGGTCGCGGAGGTGGCCCAGGGCAGACCGAGCCGCTCGGCCACCAGGGCCCCGGCGAAGGCCTGTTGGTCGGCGACCACCACATCGGGGCGGAAGTCGTCGACGGCCGCCCGTACGCCGGGCGCCATGGCGTCCGCCAGGGGCACCAGGAACCACTCCCAGAGGAACTTCAGCGCCTCCGCGCCGCGCAGGTCGGCGGGCCGCTCCCCCTCGGCCGTCCCCGCGCACGGGAACACCCGCGCCTGCGGCCCCGCCAGCCGGCGCAGCAGCCCGGCGTCCGCACAGACCCAGGCCACCCGGTGCCCGCGCGCGGCGAGTTCGGCCGCGACGCCGACGGCCGGGTTGATGTGCCCGACCAGGGGCGGTACGACGAACAGGAATCCGCTCACCGGACCCCGGCCGCCCGCGCCCCGCCGACCGAGTGGATCAGCTCCAGGATGTGTCCGCCGACCGTGCCGGCCGCCTCGACCAGCACGGAGTGCTCGTGCCCCGGCAGCACCACCGACCGGTAGTCCGCCAGCAGGGCCTCCTTCAGCGGGACCACCCCGACCAGGTCGGAGTCACCGCCGTACACCCCGAGGACCGGGCAGCGTACGGCGCTGATCTGGTCCTCGGTCAGGACCCGGCTGGCCGGGATGTCCCGGCCGAGGCTGGTCTCGCGGGCGAGGCGGGCCGCGCCCTTGGCCAGGCGGGCGGTGTTGTGGCTGCGGTTGGCGGTGATCCAGGCGATCGCGTCCGACTCGTTGTGGGCGAGTTCGGTGACGACCCGGTGCAGGATGCCGCCGAGTTTCGCCGCCCAGGCGGCGGTCGCCGGTTCGGACTCGATGAGGGTCAGGCTGGCCGTGCGCTCGGGGTGCCGGGCCGCGTAGCCGAAGGCGATGGTGCCGCCGTAGGAGTTGCCGACGAGGTGGACCGGGCCGGTGACCGACAGCCGGTCGAGGAGGGCCTCCAGGTCGTCGATGTTGTGGTCGAGGGTGTAGCCGCCGGCGGGGCGGCCGCTGCGGCCGTGGCCGCGCAGGTCGTACATGACCACGTCGAGGCCGGAGGCCGCGAAGGCGGGGGCCACGGTGAAGTAGTAGCTGGCGAGGCTGTCGGTGAGCAGCCCGTGGACGAGGACCACGGTGGCGACCGGGATCCGGTCCTCCCCCGGGCCCATTCTCTGCACGTGCAGCGAGACGTCTCCGGTGTCGATGATCGCCATGGCTCAGCCCGCCTCCGTGGCCTTCAGGCTCCACACGACGTACTCGACGAGCCGGCCGACGGTCAGCTCGATGATCTCGTCGAACTCCATCCCGGCCAGGAACTCCGCGAAGTTGACCCGCTTCCCGTACCGCTCCTCCAGCAGTCCGGCCAGGGTGACCAGGTCGATGCTCTCCAGCTCCAGGTCGCGGTTGAAGGTGGTGCTCATGCCGATCTCGGCGTCGTCGTCGCCGTACTCCTCCAGGAGGGTACGGAGCATCCGCGCGAGGTCGGCGAGCACCGCCTCCTCGTCGGCACGGATCTCGGGCTCGGTGGGATTCATCGCGGGTCCTCCTCGGGGTCTGCTGCTGCCGGTCCGGTCGTCCAGGCCACGACGTAGTCGCGGTCCGGCAGTGCGGGGGGATTGCGGACCGGCGCGCAGTGCACCGGGTAGGCGCGTTCCAGCCGGCCGGAGACCAGCAGCCGGCTGCCGTCCGGGGCCGCCTCCAGAACGGTGAAGTCCCGTGGCCGGCCGTCGAATCCGGTGCCCTCCGCCTTGGCGACGGCCTCCTTGGCCGCCCAGAACCGGGTGAACCACAGGGACCGGGAGCCGTCTGGGCCGTCTTCGGAGAGGGCGTGCAGCAGCCGGAGTTCGTCCGCGCCGAGCGCGGCCTGCAGGGTGGCCGGGTCGCGGTCGGCGACCTCTTCGAGGTCGATGCCCGGCCCGGGTCCGGGGGTGTGCGGGCGTACGATCGCCACCGCCGCCTCCGCCCGGTGGGCGAGGGAGACGTCCAGCGCGGGCAGCGTGCGGCCGTGCACGCCGACCACGTAGGGGCGGCCCAACGCGTCGTTGTGGACCCGGAGTTCGGCCGGGAAGACCGGCCCCTCGCCGTGCTGCCAGAGCCACTGGCGTACCGCGTCCTTGGCGGCGATCCGGCCCAGCAGCCACTGCCGGCGGCCGCGCGGCGGACGCGCGCCGTACTCCGAACGCTCCGCTCCGCCCAGGGAGTTGCGCATGATCAGCTCCCGGGAGGCCAGGTCCGGCCAGCGTTCGTGGAGCAGGGTCCAGCCGCCGGGCCGGGCCTCGGAGAGGGTGTTGCGCTCCGGGAAGCGCTCGACGGGGCGGGTGTGCGGGTCGTTGTCGAAGCGGCGGTCCTGCCAGCCGTCGATCCGGGCCCAGACCCGGCCGTCGACGGTCAGCTCCACGTCCGCCTCCAGGACGGTGTCGGTGAGCGAAGTGATCCGCACCAGGCAGCCGACCTCGGTGCCGGGGGCGGGATGCGGGCCGTGGAAGCGCATCTCCCGCATCTGCACCGGGAAGACGACGGTCCGCTCGGTGCGGGTGGCCATGATCCAGTAGCCGAGGATCTGGCCGACGTTGTCGAGGAGGGCGCCCGGGGCGGTGGGCGTGGTGATCACGCCGCGGACGTGCCGGTCGCCGATCGCGGTGAGCTCGGTGACGCCCTGGAAGGCCGGGCCGTGGAACATCCAGCGTTCCGAGTACAGCTCGGCAGCGGTGTGGTCGGGGGTGCGTCCGGGGGCCGGGGGGTGCGCGGGGGCGGCGGGGGGTGCGGAGTGGTGGGGGGCGAGTTCGATCACCGCGCGGGCGGTGGGGCCGAAGGTGACCGAGACGCGGCCCGGCCCCTCGGGGGTGACGGTGACCGGGACGTCGACGGGGGGTGTGGCGGTGAGCCAGCGGTCGAAGCGGGCTCCGTGCACGGCGACCGCCCGCAGTCCGGTGGCGTCCTCGGCCGCGTCCATCATGTGCTGGACGATCGTGGTGGCGGGGACCACCGGCCAGCGGTCCTCGGTGTCGGGCCAGTCGGGGCGTTGCGGGAAGAAGCAGTGGTCGAGGAGGTGGGGCATCGCCTCGGGGGACACCTGGATGATGGTGGTGCGGGAGGTGGGGGGCGGCGGTGTCGCGGCGGCGGGGACGGGCGGCGCGGGCCGGGGTGCGGTGGGCTGAGGTGCCGCGGGAGCCGGGATACGGGGCAGGGCACGGGCGGCGGTGGGGGCCGTGGTGCTGCCGGACGGGGTGCGGATCGCGGTGAGGACGGCCGCTGCCGTGTCGGCGGTCTCCCGGAGCAGTGCGTCGAGTTCGGCGGCGGCCGGGATGCGGGTGGCGAGGTCGTCCAGTGGGGACGGTCCGGCGGACGTCCGCCGACTGCCCAGCGCCGCGCGGAGTTCAAGCAGTTCCGGGCCGTCCAGGGACACCAGTGCGCCGCCCAGGTCGAGCCGGACGGGCGGCCGCTGCCGAGCGGGCGCGGTCGTGCCGCCCGTCCTCGGGACAGCCGGTGCGACGGAGGCGCCGGCCGTCCACAACGCGGTGGCCACGCGCCGGAGTTGGGCCAGGCCGGAGCGGTGCGGGGAGTTGGCGGCGACGGCGAGGTGGTCGCGGTCGCCGAGGGTGTCGCCGATCAGGGAGGCCAGCTGGCCGGGTCCGGTCTGGACGAAGACCCGGTGCCCCGCGGCGTACAGGCCCTCGACCAGCTGCCGGAACCGGACCGGCTCCAGCAGGTGCCGGACGAACAGCTCGCGCACCTCCGCCTCGGCCGCGGGGAAGGGGGCCGCGGTGGTGCCCGACCAGACCGGGACCGTCGGCCGGTGCAGCCGGAAGCGCTCGGCGGCCTCCTTGATCGGGGTCAGGTACGGCTCCAGCATCGGGGTGTGGAACCCGGACCGGAACGGCAGCACCTGGCACAGCACGCCGTCGGCCCGGAAGGCACGGACGAAGTCCGCCACCGCCCGGTCCGGGCCGCAGACCATCGACTGGTTCGGCGCGTTGTCGTGGGAGAGGACGATCCCGGCGTCCGTCCAGTCCTCGTGGAGCACGTCGAGGACCCGGTCGGCGGGGGCGCCGACCGCGGCGAAGGCGAGGCCCGGGACGGTGACCGCGTCGGGGTCGAAGTCGGCCATGAACGCGTCGACCTGGTCCCCCGAGTAGAGCCCGGCGGCCGTCATCGCCGTCCACTCGCCGACGCTGTGCCCGGCGACCGCGTCCGGCACCACGCCCATCCGGCGCAGCGCCGAGTCGAGCAGCCGCCCCACGCCGACGACACCGAACCCATGACGGCCTACGTCCCCGACCCGCACGGCGTCCGTGGCCGGGCCGGTGACGGTGGGGAGGCCGAAATGCGCGGCGATGTCGTCGACGCGGGGAGTGAACTCGCCTTCCAGACCGGGGAAGACGAAGGCCAGCCGGCCGGTGCGCAGCAGTTCGGCGGGCCGGAACCACACGTCGTTGCGGCCCTGCCAGGCGCGGCCCCTGCCGACCGCGCGCCGGGCGAGGGCGAGCCGTTTGGCGGTGGGGTCGACGATGCCCAGACGGACCGGGCCCGCCTGCGGATGGGTCCCCTCGGGGGCGAGACCGGCGGCGAGGACGGCGGAGTCGTCGGCGGCGAGGATCGCGGTCAGCTGCTCGGGTGTGTCGGCGGCGAGCAGGAGGATGCGCTCGGGTTCGGTGACTTCGGTGATGCGGGGTTCGGCGACTTCCGTGCCGCGGGGTTCGGCGCCCCCGGTGCTGCGGCTGACGGCGGCCGCGCGGTTGCCCGGGGCCTCCTCCAGCACCACGTGCGCGTTGATCCCGCCGAACCCGAAGGCGTTCACGCCGGCTCTGCGGACCGGCTGTCCGGGAGCGGTCTCCCAGGGCGCGGCCCGGTCCAGGGTGCGGAAGCGGGTGGCGGCGAGCGCCGGGTGCGGGTCGTCGCAGTGCAGGGTGGGCAGCAGGGTGGCGTGGTGCAGCGCGAGGGCGGCCTTGACCAGCCCGGCCACTCCGGCGGCCGGCATGGTGTGGCCGATCATCGACTTCACCGAACCCAGCACGGCCCGCTCGTCGCTGAGCCCGCTGGGTCCGAACACCTCGGCCAGCGTGGTCAGTTCGGCCGCGTCACCGGCCGGGGTGGCGGTGCCGTGCGCCTCCAGGAGGCCGACCGAGTGCGGTGCGGCGGGGTCGAGTCCTGCGGCCCGCCAGGCCTGGCGTACGGCGTGGGTCTGGCCGCCGGGGTCGGGGTTGACGAGCCCGGCGGTACGGCCGTCGCTGGCCACGCCGGTGCCGCGGATCACGGCGTAGACGCGGTCGCCGTCACGTTCGGCGTCGGCGAGGCGTTTGAGGACGACGACGCCGGTGCCCTCGCCGATGAGGATGCCGTCGGCGTCGCGGTGGAAGGGGCGGATGCGCTCGCTCGGGGAGAGCGCGCGCAGCTGGGAGAAGACGCTCCACAGGGTGATGTCGTGGCAGTGGTGCACTCCCCCGGCGAGCATCAGGTCGCAGCGCCCGGCGGAGAGTTCGGTGACGGCCTGGTCGACTGCGACCAGGGAGGAGGCGCAGGCCGCGTCCACGGTGTAGGCGGGACCGCGCAGGTCGAGGCGGTTGGCGATCCGGGAGGCGGCGAGGTTGGGCACCAGGCCGATCGCGTGCTCCGGGCCGGCGGGGCCGAGCCGCTCGGTGAACGCCTCGCGCACCCGGGCCAGTTGGCCGGGGCTGAGGTCGGGCACCAGCTCGCCGAGGGTACGCACGAGTTGCCCCGCCGTCCGGACCCGCTGGTCGAGCCGGACCAGGCCGGGCGTGAGATAGCCGCCCCGGCCCAGGACCACCCCGATCCGGTGCCGGTCGGGCAGCCGGTCCTCGCCGCCCGCGTCGGCGATCGCGGCGGCGGCCACGTCGAGGGCGATCAGCTGGTCGGGTTCGGTGCCGGACACGGAGTTCGGCATGATCCCGTACCGGGTGACCTCCACCTCGGCCAGCCCGTCCACGAAGCCGCCGCGCCGGCAGTACACCTGATCGGGGACGGCGGGCCCGGTGGCCGAGCCCGGCCGGTAGTAGTCCGGGTCCCAGCGTCCCTCGGGCACCTCGCCGATCGCGTCCACGCCGTCGCGGAGGTTCTCCCAGTACGCGTCGAGCCCTGCGGCGCCGGGCAGCAGCACCGCCATGCCCACGATCGCGACCGGTGTCTGACGGTCGTCGGTCATGTCACCAGCCCGAGGCGGTGTAGACGACGGCCCGCACGGACTCCTCGCCCCAGGCGAGCTCGCGCAGCAGGGCGGCGGTGCCCTCGTCGGGGTCGATCAGCGTGACCCCGCGCCGGGCGTACTCGCGCCCGAGTTCCGGGCTGACCATGCCGGTGTGGCCGCCGACGGGCGCCCACGGCCCCCAGTGCACGGTCAGCGCGCGGTTCCCGGTGCGCTCCGCCCAGCCGGCGCCGAGGCTCTCCAGGGCGTCGTTGGCGGCGGCGTAGTCGGCCTGGCCGCGGTTGCCGAGGACGGCCGAGATGCTGCCGAACAGCACGGCGAAACCGGGCCCGTTGGGCAGCTCCTCCAGGGCGGCGAGCAGGGTGGCGGCGCCGGTCGTCTTGGTCCCGTACACCCGCTGGAAGGACTCCGGGGACTTCTCCGCGATCAGCCGGTCCTCGATCACCCCGGCCGCGAACACGACTCCGTCCAGGCGGCCGTGGTCGGCGTGGATCTCCTTGACGGCCTGGAGCGCGGCGTCGCGCTCGCGGAAGTCGACGGCGTGGTAGCGCGCCTCGCTGCCGAGCGCGGCGAGTTCGTCCAGGGTGGCGGTGATCTCCCGCTGGGCCAGGATCAGTTCGGCCTCGCGGTTGATCTCGGCGGGCTTCAGGCCGCCCCGGGCGGCGAGGGCGGCGCGGAGTTCGGCGGGGGTGCGGGCGGCGGCGGTGTCCGAGGCCTCGGGACCGTTCGGCGCGGGCGTCCGGCCGAGCAGCTCGATCCGGCAGCGGCAGGCGGCGGCGAGGGTGGCCGCGAACTTCGCGGTGATGCCCCGGGCCCCGCCGACCAGCAGCACCACCGAGTCCCGGTCGAGGCCGAGGGCGGCTGCCTCGGCGGCCCCATCCCCGGCCGGTCCGGCCCCGGTTCCGGCGAGCGCGCCGGGTGGCACCTCGACCAGTTCGAGGCCCTGCCGGCCGGCGGCCGTGCGCAGTACGACCGGGGCCGGTTCCGGTGCGAGCAGCTCGGCGAGCAGTGCGTCGGCGACCGCCTCGGGTGCGGTGTCCCCGAGGGTCACGACCCGGGCGACGGTGTCCGGGTACTCCCGGGCGACGGTACGGAACAGCCCGTGCAGCCCGGCCGAGCGTGCCGCGTCCGCGCCGTCGGCGGGGCGGACGGCCAGCAGCCAGCGCGGGCCCTTGGCCAGGGCCGCCCGCAGGACCGGGAAGGCGTCGGGCAGCACGGGGGCGTCGCTGCCGGGCAGCGCGCCCAGGTACAGCACGCCGTCCACGGCGCCGTCCGCCTCCCCGAGCAGGTGGTCCGCGTCGACGGTGACGGCCTCGGCGCCGTACCCGGTGAGCCGTGCCGCCACCTGTGCGCCGTCCCCGAGGACGAGGAACCGCCTGCCGGCCAGCACGGCGGCCGGGTCGGCCGCGGCATCCGGCTGCGGCAGGGCCACGGGCCGCATCTCGAACCGCTTCGGCGCCTCGCCCGAGGGGACCTCGTCGGCCGCGGCGGGCCGGGGCGCCGGTACGCCCGCGCCGGGCGCCGGCTCCGACACGGCGACGGTCGCGGCCACCGGTTCGGGCGCGTCGGCCGTCGGGTCGGTGGTGGCCGGGGCCGGTCCCGTCGGAGCCGTGGCCGTCTCCTGCTCGCCGGAGCCGACCCGGGCCCTCAGCCATCCGGTGACGGCCGCCGCCGTTCGCGCCTTGGCCAGGTCCTCCAGCTCGGCGTCGTCCAGGGTCTCCGCACCGCCCGCGATGCCGAGTCGCTTGGCCAACTCCCCCGCGATCTCGGCCCGCTTGATCGAGTCGATGCTCAGGTCCGCCTCCAGATCGAGGTCGGGCTCGATCATGTCGACGGGATAGCCGGTGCGCTCGCTGATGATCTCCAGGACGACCCGCTCGACGTCGGCCGCCGTCTCTGGCTCGGCCGCCGGAGCGGGCGCGGGCGCAGGTGCGAGTGCGAGTGCGGGCTCCGCCGACTGCGGCTGCGCCACGACCACTTCGGCGGTCGGCAGCTGCTGGAGCACCGGCGCGCCCGGCACCTGCACCTGGGTCGCCCCGAAGTAGGTGAGCAGTACGTCGCGCTGGGCGGCGACCATCTCCCGGCTGGTGCGCAGGAACTCGGAGATCAGCGCGTCCCGGTCGGCCGGGGCGCCATGCGGCTGGTTCGTCGTCACGGTCGTCGTCTCCACGACTCGTCGGGCCGGTGCGAGGGCACCGGGCAGGAGGTCTCCGGCGGCGGTGCGCACGAGCTGTCCGTCGACCGTCCAGCCCGGCCGCTTCGGCGCCGGGGTCCGGACCGCGTCCACGGCGTCACGGCCGCGCAGCAGCCAGGCGGTGCGTACCGGGGCCCCGGCCACGGCCAGCCGGGCGAGCGCGTCGAGCCAGCCGGGCAGTCCGCTGCCGGCTCGCGGCTCGCAGGCCACGGTGGTGTGCGGGCGGTCGCCGAGGATCTGCCCGACGAGCCGGGTGAGGACGGTTCCGGGCCCGGCCTCCACGAAGACGCGGGCCCCGGCCTCGTACATCGCCTCGATCTGGGCGGCGAAGGCGACGGGCGAGCCGATCTGGGCGGCGAGTTCGGCGCGTACGGCGTCGGCGTCGGGCCGGTAGGGGGCCGCGGTGCGGTTGGACCACACCGGGAACTCGGGCGGTCGTACGGCCGTGTCCGCGAGGACTTCGGCGAACCGGTCGCCCGCCCCGGCGACGACCGGGCTGTGGAAGGCGCAGGCCACCGGGATCCGCTTGGCGCCGAGGCCGGCCTCGCGCAACAGCCGTACGGCTTCGGTCACTTCCTCGGTCGGGCCGGAGACGACCGTCTGCCGGGGCGAGTTGTGGTTGGCCACGACCACGGAGGCCGGGGCCCCGGCCGTCCGCAGCGCCCGCTCGACGTCGTCCGCTGCGCCGGACACGGCGGCCATGGTGCCGGGTTCGTCGCCCGCGGCGGCCAGGATCGCGGCCGCGCGTTCGGCGCTCAGTTCCAGGAGGGTCTCGGGAGTGAGGGCACCGGCTGCGCTGAGGGCGACGAGTTCGCCGTAGCTGTGTCCGGCGGCCATGTCGGGGCGGACGCCGGCGGCCGTCAGGAAGGCGTGGGCGGCGAGGCCGGTGATGCCGAGGGCGGGCTGGGCGGCCCGGGTGTCGGTGAGGGCGGCCCGGCGGCGCTCGCGGGTGTCGTCGTCGAACGCGGTGGGCGGGTAGAGGGCGTCGGCGTGGGCGCGGCCGAGCTGGAGGTAGTGCTGGAGCTCGGGGAATGCGATGAGGATGTCGGCGAGCATGCCGGGGCGCTGGCTGCCCTGGCCGGGGAAGAGGAAGGCGACCTTGGCGTCGGTCCCGGCGCCTGCAACGGTGCCGGCATCGGCGTCCTGCTGCGGGGCGGCCAGGTGGATGCCGGCGGCCGGGTCGTGCTCCCCGGCGAGGACGCGGCGCAGTTGTCCGGCCAGCCCGGCCACGTCGCCGGCGACCACCGCGGCCCGTACCGGCTCGTGCGAGGCGTCCGCGCGGCGGGCGGCGGCGAGCGCCAGGTCGCGCAGCCGCCAGGAACCGGCCCCGGCGGCCCGCAGGATCTCCTCGACGCCCCGGTGGGCGGCCTGCTCGTCCCGTCCCCGGAACACGAGGAGCTCGGCGGGCCAGGCGTCCAGTCCCTGCTCCGGCGGTACCGCGCTGTCGTACGCGGCCAGCACCACATGGAAGTTGGTGCCGCCGAAGCCGAACGCGCTGACCCCGGCGACCCGTTCGGCGGGCGGGGTGGCCCAGGGCCGGGCCTCGGTGTGGAAGGCGAACGGGCTGCCGTCCTCCCGCCAGGCCGGGTTGGGGTGGTCGAGGTGCAGGGTGGGCGGCTTGACGCCGGTGTGCAGGGCGAGGGTGGTCTTGATCAGCCCGGCGAGACCGGCGGCGCACTTGGTGTGCCCGATCTGGGACTTGACCGACCCGAGCGCGCAACTGCCGTTCTCCGCACCCGCTTCCGCGAACACCTCGCTGAGGATGCCGAGTTCGGTGCGGTCGCCGACGACGGTCCCGGTGCCGTGCGCCTCGACCAGGCCGACCCGCGCCGGGGAGATCCCGGCGCTGCGGTACGCCCGCAGCAGCGCGGCCCGCTGGCCCTCGGGGCGCGGGGCGGTCAGGCCCAGGGAGCGGCCGTCGCTGGACGAGCCAAGGCCCTTGATCACGCCGTAGATCCGGTCGCCGTCGCGCTCGGCGTCCGCCAGCCGCTTCAGGACCACGCAGGCCACGCCCTCGCCGAGCGCGATGCCGTCGGCGGAGCCGTCGAAGGCGCGGGAGCGGCCGGTCGGGGACAGCGCATGGACGGAGGAGAACAGGACGTAGTCGTTGATGCCGTTGTGCAGGTCGGCGCCGCCGCACAGCACGACGTCGCTGGTGCCGGCGGTGAGTTCCTTGCAGGCGACGTCGACGGCGGCCAGCGAGGAGGCGCAGGCGGCGTCGACGGTGTAGTTGGCGCCGCCCAGGTCGAGGCGGTTGGCGATGCGGCCGGAGATGACGTTGGCGAGCATGCCCGGGAAGGAGTCCTCGGTGAGCCGGGGCAGCTGCTCTTCGAGGCCGTCGGGCACCTTGCCGTAGTAGGAGGGCAGGACGGCGCGCAGGGTGGCCGCGTTGGAGAGGTCGCTGCCGGCCTCGGCGCCGAAGACGACGGAGGTGCGCGAGCGGTCGAACTCCCGCCCCCGCTCGCCGTATCCGGCGTTGTCCAGGGCGCGCCGGGCGGCCTCCAGGGCGAGCAGCTGGACGGGCTCGATGTGGCCGAGGGAGGCGGGCGGGATGCCGTAGCCCAGCGGGTCGAAGGGGATCGGCGGCAGGAAGCCGCCCCACTTGGACGTCGTACTGCCGTCGGCGTGGTGCACGGCGGGATCCCAGCGCTCCGCCGGTACCTCGGTGACCGCGTCGTGTCCGGCGACCACGTTCGCCCAGAAGGCGGCGAGGTCGGGGGCCTGCGGGAACATGCAGGCCATGCCGACGATCGCGATGTCGAGCGGGGCGGGGACGGAAGGCTGTGCCGGCCGCGCCGTCGCCGTGCGCCGCGCCAGGAAGTCGGCGGCCCCGTCGGTCACGGCGTGGTGCAGCGCGGCCACGGTGGTGGTCGCCGAGCGCAGGACGGCGACCTCCCCGGCCATGAACATCCCGTCGGAGAGCTGCCGTTGCTCGTCCACGGCCGTCAACTCGCCGTCGGCCGACCGGTCGACGCCCTTGCTGGCGATGCGCAGCCGGCCGACGTTGAGGCGCTCCAGCTCCTCCCACACCCGCCGGTCGGGCACCCCGCTGTCCCGCAACTCCGCTTCGCGCTCTCGGTAGTTGAAGGTGAACGGGCTGGGGACACAACGGGTGGCGTGGCCGGGTGCGGTCTCCAGCAGGGCGGTCGAGGCGGCCGCCATGACCTGGCGCTGGAACAGGGGCTGGATCGCGCCCCGGTCCACGGCCTCCTCGGTGAAGAGGTAGGCGGTGCCCATGAGCAGGCCGACGGCCGCACCCCGGGCGGTGAGCGGCGCGGCGAGCGTGGCGACCATCGCCGCCGAGCGTTCGTCGTGGATGCCGCCCGCGAAGAACACCTCCACGTTCGCCGCGTCCGGGAAGTCCTCCAGTACGGCGAGCTGGGCCTCCCAGAGCGGGAAGCTCGCGCGCGGTCCGACGTGGCCGCCGCACTCGGAGCCCTCGAACACGAACTTCCGGGCCCCGGCGTCCAGGAACTGCCGCAGCAGCCCCGGCGAGGGCACGTGCAGGAAGGTGCTGATCCCGGCCCGCTCCAGCGCCTCCGCCTGGGCGGGGCGGCCGCCCGCGACGATCGCGTGGCTGGGCCGCAGCTCGCGTACCGCTTCGAGCTGGGCGTTCCTGAGTTCCTCGGGCGCGAAGCCCAGCACGCCGACACCCCAGGGACGTCCGTCGAGCGCGGCCTTGGCCTCGGTCAGCATCTCCCGGGTGCGGGTGCCGTCGGCGAGGGCCAGCGCCAGGAAGGGCAGCGCCCCGTCGTCGGCGACGGCCGCGGCGAAGGCGGCCCGGTCGCTGACCCGGGTCATCGGGCCCTGGGCGACGGGCAGCCGGGTGCCGAGGGCCCGGCTCATGGCGGAGGTGGCGGGCCGCAGCGCGTCGACGGCCGGGCCGGCGACCGGCACGGCGGTCGGCAGCGCGTCGACGGCCGGGCCGACGACCGGCACGGCGGTCGGCAGCGCGTCGACGGCCGGGCCGACGACCGGCACGGCGGTCGGCAGCGCGTCGGACGCGGCACCGGCAGCCGGGTCGGTCGGCCGCAGTGCGTCGGCGGCAGCGGCGGCACCGTTCCCGCGGATGGCCGCCGTCAGTTCCCGTACGGTCCGCCGTACGTCCCCCCACCGCTCGGCGAACCGGGCGGCGAGGAAGCCGTCCTGGCCCACCGGGAGCAGTTGGGTGCGCAGGTCCTCGGCGCCGAGCAGCGCGGCGACCGCGGCCGGGTCGTCGGCGGGCGGGCGCACGGCGTCCGGGCCGCGGCGGTGCAGGACCCGGTATCCGGCCACGACGGCGGTCTCGGAGCCGTCCAGGGAGCGCAGTGCGGCCGCCGTCGCCTCGGGCAGCCGGGACTCGGCGAGCAGGGCCAGCTGGCTGTCCAGGACCACCCCGGCCGCGCCACCGGCCACCGCGGCCGCCGCGGTGTGCGGTCCGATGCCGCCGGCGGCCCAGACCGGTACCGCCAACTCGGTTGCGGAGAGCAGCTGTTGGAGGAGGACGAAGGTGCTGAGCTCGCCGACCCGGCCGCCGCTCTCGGCGCCCCGGGCGATCAGTCCGTGCGCGCCGGCCGCGACCGCCGCACGCGCCCCGGCGAGGTCGGTCACCTCGGCCAGCACCCGGGTGTGCGGGGCGAGTTCGGCGACGGTCCAGGGTGCGTCAGCGGCCCGGACCACGGTGTCGGGGGCCGGGCCGAGACCGTCCGGGCCGAGACCGTCCGAGATGAGATCGTCCGGGGTCAGGGCGCAGCCGGCGGCGATCCGCACGCCGTACGGTCCCGGAGCCGCTCGTCTCAGCCGGGCCAGCGCCTCCCGGGTTCTTCGGTCGCCGCGGCCCAGGTCGAGGACGCCGAGTCCGCCGGCGGCGCAGACCGCTGTGGCGAGCCTGGCATCGGGTTCTCCGAAAGGGGTGATGCACATGATCAGGTCGACGGCACGCACAGGGGACGTCATGACGCTCCGAATAATCGGGAGGACAGCACGGTGGGGGATGTGTGCGGCGGAAAGCTCGTGGTGAGGCCACCGGAAACTAGCGAGTTCGTTACTCGCGGGTCAATAACGGAGCGTGCCTATCGCGTCCGGTAGCATTGATTCGGCCAGCAGGAGGAATTCACCGCAAGAGCCGAAAATCCGAGCAATCCACTTCGGGGCGGCCGTCGTACGGCACCGGGATCCCTGGCGGCACACCGCCACAAGCCCGTCAAAGCACCCTGGCCATTCACCGGGCACTCATCGCGGCGCAACGCGGCGTGTGGCTGCGCCGAGCTCTGTAAATTCGGGATGACTTCGGTCCGCTGGCTCGATCGTGACACACCGGAAAGCCACGCCGAACACCTCCGCGTCAACCCTCACCCAATCCTGACAAAAACCTGCCGTCAACCGCACGGCTTCAAATGAAACACACGGCGGGGAAAATTCTTGTAAACCCTTGAAGTAAAGGGCCGGAGAGCCGCTGGCTCCCCGGCCGCTCATTGACAGGAATTCAGCGGTGGCCGCCGCCCACCCGGGCGCCGGTGCGCAGCCTCAGGTCGCCCGAGGAGGCACCGATCCAGACGGTCCGCCGTCCGGTGCCGAGTGTCCAGCGGTGGTGCCGCGCGTCCCAGGACGACAGGGTGCCCGCGGCCACCCGCACGGTCACCCGTTGCCGCTCCCCGGCCCGCAGGGCCAGTCGCCGGTAGCCGCCCAGCACCCGTACCGCCTGGTCGAGCCGGAGGTCCGGGGAGGGTCCGACGTACACCTGCGGCACGTCGGTCCCGGCGCGGCGCCCGGTGTTGTGCACGGTGAACGTCACCTCCAGCCCGTCGTGCGTCCAGCGTGCCCGGGGGTCGGAGTACGCGAAAGAGGTGTAGGACAGTCCGTGCCCGAAGGGGAAGAGGGGCCGCACGCCCTGCGCGTCGTACCAGCGGTAGCCGGCGTGGATGCCCTCGGAGTACTCCTCCACACCGTCGACGCCGGGGTAGCGGCGCGGGTCGCCGGCGACCGGGTGGTGCTCGTCGTCGGCCGGGAAGGACTGGGTGAGGCGGCCGCCCGGGTCGCTGTCGCCGAAGAGGACGGCGGCGGTGGCGGCCGCGCCCTCCTGGCCGGGGTAGTACATCTGGAGCACGGCCCCGGTCTCCGCCAGCCACGGCATCGAGGTGCACGACGAGGTGTTGAGGACGACGGTGGTGCGCGGGTTGGCCGCGGTCACCGCACGGATCAGCTCTTCCTGGTGGCCGGGCAGGGCGACGGTCGTGCGGTCGAGGCCCTCGGTGGCGTCCTCGTAGGCGAACAGCACGGCGTGCCGGGCGGCCCGGGCGGCGGCCACGGCGTCGGCGACGTCCTGCCCGCGGGTCGCGCCGGTGCTGCGCCGCAGCCGGAACAGCAGACCCGAGTCTCCGCCGTCCGCCGTGATCTTCAACGTGTGCGCGCCCCGGGCGAGTTGAAGCGTCTTACGGCGGACGCCGAGGCCGTCGGGGGCGACGGCGACCAGGCCGCCCGAGAAGTACTCGCCGTATCCGGCCGCGAGCGGGAAGAGCTCCTCGCCGTCGAGCAGGACCTGGGGGCGGGCGGTGGCCGCGGAGGAGAAGTGCAGCACGAAGGTCCACTCGTCGTCCTCGGCGACGGTGAGCGTGCCGTCGTACGCCCATGCCTTTCCGGCGCCCACCTGCTGTCCCTCGCTCGTGAAGCCGGGGCTGAGGGCGCCGGCCGGCAGGGCCTTGCCGAACAGGTCCGCGCCGAGGGCGTAGCCGACCGTGGAGCGGGTCCGGGCCCTGATGGCGTCGAGGGGGCTTTCGGCGTGGTCGGGGACGACATGGGCGCTGCCGCCGCCGCTGACGAAGGGCAGTGAGCCGGTCGGTCCGATCACCGCGACGCTGCCGCCGTCCAGCGGCAGGGTGCGGTGCTCGTTGCGCAGCAGCGTCGCGCCGGCCTTCGCGACCTCCAGGGCCACGGCCGCGCCCGCCCGGGCGTCGCGGCCGGGCCGGGGCGGGGCGCTGCCGTCGAGGAGGCCGAAGCGGTCCATGACCGCGAGGATCCGCCGTACCGCCCGGTCGACGTACTTCTCGGGCACACTGCCGTTCTGCACCGCCGACTTGAGGGCCGTCCCGAAGTAGGTGCCGTCGGGTATCTCCATGTCGAGGCCGGCGGTGAGCGCGGCGGCGGTGCTGTGGGCGGCGAACCAGTCGGTCATCACCCAGCCGCCGAAGCCCCACCGGTCGCGGAGGATGTCGGTGAGCAGGGTCCGGTTCTCGCAGGCGAAAGTGCCGTTGACCTTGTTGTAGGAGCCCATGACCGCGCCGGTGCCGGCACCCACCGCGGCCTCGAAGCCGCGCAGTTCGAGTTCGTGCATGGTCTGTTCGTCGGCGTGCACGTCGATCGAACTGCGGTCCTGCTCCTGGTTGTTGAGGGCGAAGTGCTTGACGGTCGCGATCAGGCCCTCGCCCTGGATCCCTCTGATCTCGGCGGCGACCAGGTCGGCGGTGAGCAGCGGGTCCTCGCTGAACGTCTCGAAGTTGCGGCCCGCGTAGGGGGTGCGGATGAGGTTGACCATCGGGGAGAGCAGCACATCCTGGCCGAGGGCGCGGCCCTCGCGGCCGATCACCTGGCCGTAGCGGCGGGCCAGTTCGGGGTCGAAGGCGGAGGCGAGCAGGACGGGGGCGGGCAGGGCGGTGGCGTGCTCGGTGATGCGGACACCGGCCGGGCCGTCGGCGAGTCTGAGGGGCGGGATGTCCAGCCGGGGGACGCCGGGCACGTAGCCGGCCTGGCCGAGCGAGCCGGGGTCGTCGGCCCCGTGCAGCAGGGAGATCTTCTCGTCCAGCGTGAGCCTGGCGAGCAGCCCCTCGACGCGGGGGCCGGCCCCGGCCTCGGGTCTGTCCGCCGCCGCGGCGGAGGTGAGGGGGACGAGTCCGCCGGTGGCCGCGGCGGCGACCGCGACGGCGCCGGCCGTCAGTCGCAGGGCGGATCGTCGGGAGACGGTTTCGGACATGAGCCGTCACTCCTTCGGTGTGCGGGCACGACGATGTGGACCGCGAAGGCGCCGGGGCCGCCGGACCGCGTTCGGCCTGTGAACGCGTCAACGGCCACAGGACCTTGACGACCAGTCAGCCGCACCACCGGCGCTCCGGAAACGTAGATCCGGTGGTGACTCGTGTCAACGATCTGAACAGAAGACGGACCGAAGCCGACAAGAGCCGAAGACGGAGAGCCACTGCATGCAGCGGTCCCCCGACACGAGAGCGAGGGGGCTCGGGCCGACGGCACAGGAAGTTCCTCGCAACGCGTAGGGCGCGTTTGATCTACTTCTGTTCAGAACACCGATCGACGAAGAGCCGAGGTCATGACCACCCACTGCTGCGAGGCGATGAACAGCCGCGTCAACGTGCCCTGCGACCGGCACGACGACCCCTTCGCGTGCCCGGACGCGTTGGTCACGTTCAGCGCCGAGTTCCAGGAGTACGGCCTGATCATCCATGACGGCGGCGCATCGAGCATCACCATCGCGTTCTGCCCCTGGTGCGGGCGAAGGCTCCCCGAGTCGCAACGGGACAGCTGGTTCGACGAACTGGAACGCCGCGGGATCGATCCGTGGGCGGACGAGGTCCCCGCCGAGTTCCGCGACGAGCGCCGGCCGGCCTCGCCTCCTCAGGAATGACGGTCCGCACCGTGCAAACGGCTGCGCAGCAGCCACTGTGCGAACGTCCGACGTGCGGGCCGTACCACCAGACAGCCGAGACTCTTCGCACCGACCAGTTCCACGCGCAGCGTGGGCGGCAGACCGGAACTCGTCGGTTCCTGGCGGTACTTGGCCTTGGTGTGCACCAGTAGCAGACCGTCGGCGTCCACCACGACGCCCGGCCGCGTGATCAGCGTCAGCGTCATCGCCACGTCGATCCGCAGGGTGTCGTGCGTGATGACCGCTTCCGTGAAGTCGAGCGTCACCTTGCAGTACCTCACCGCGAGTTCCAGCCTTCGCGGTACCCCCCAGCGCTCCAAGCCCCCCGGGCCGGTCGGGCCCGGAGGCGAGGCGGGGCCCGGTGTGGGGGCTAGCCGAGCAGGCCGCCCGCCCCGGTCACGGCGTCCGGAACGGAGCCCAGGGCGTCCGTCACGGTGGCCGGTACCGAGTCCAGGGCATCGCCGACCGCCTCGGTGAGCGGGCCCACGGGCTCGTTCGGCGCGGTCGGGGTGACCGCGACGGGACGCTCACGGGAGCCGGCCTGTGCGACCCGCGTGCCGTACGGCTCCCGCGGTTCACCCGTCTGTTCCTCCGGAACGGGCGGGGGTGCGGGGATTCCCCCGGGCCCGGCCTTCCCCGGCGCGGGCGGTGCGGAGTGCGTGGCCTCCGGCGTCACCGCCGCAGCGCCGCTCCCCGACTCCAGGTCCCACCGCTGCCGCACCGCCCCGCTCCGCCGGGCCACGACCACCCGCGTGCCGTCCGCGGCCAGCGCGAGGTCCTTGTCCCAGCGCAGCAGGAGTTCGCCACGCACCGTGAGGTCGTACGACACCTCCCCCGCGTGCACCAGACAGCCGGAGACCACAACGCTGCGCGCACCGGGGTCGGCGGCGAGGCAGAGGGTGGGGTCGAGCGCGCTGCGCAGCAGGCCGTCGTCCTGGTACGACCACTGCTGGGCCCCGTTGTCCGAGCAGAGGCCGAGCCGTAGTTCCGCTCCGGTCCGCACCCGGCCCCCGCGCACGTCCAGGCAGAGCCCGGCGTCGAGGCTGCGCAGCCTGCCGTGGGCGATCTCGACGGGCTCGCCCACCGAGGCCGGGGACGGGGAGGCCGCGGAGGGCGGGTTCGCGGCGGGGCCGGGCCGGGTGGTGGCGCCGCCGGGGGCTCCCCAGGTGGTGGCGCCGGGGTGCGGGACACCGTTGTCATCGGACCAGCCCTTGGCCACGAGCACGGTGGCGAGCAGCGCGAGGGAGACCAGGCCGGCACCGGCCAGCATGACCTTGCGCCGTCCGCTCTCGGACCCGATGCGGTGCCGTCCGGCGGGCACCACCGCAGGTGCGGGTCGGCCTCCGGCCGGCCAGGCCTCGACGACCGCGCCGTGGCCGGGCCGCGTGTCGAGGTAGCGGCGGGCGCCCCAGCCGAGCACGGTCTCGGCGAGCAGCACCTCCAGGCCGCCGTCGAAATGGCTGAGCTGTTCGGCCGCGTACCGGCAGTACCGGCAGTCGGTCAGATGCCGTTGCACATCGGGGAGCAGAGAGCCGCCCCTGCGAATGGGGACGTCGAGGAGCCGGTTGTAGAAGCGGCATTCCTTCGAGGGCGCGAGTTCCCGGTGGGCGCGCACCAATCCGGTCCTGAATTGTTCACGGGCCTGGTCGAGGGCGGCCGTCGCGGTTGCGGTGTCGACACCCAGCAGACCGGCGGGTATGTTTATCGGTTCGGCTTCGGCCTCGGAGTGCCAGAGGAGGCATTGCGAGGCTCCCGGAAGGGCTTGGAAAGCGCGCTCCGCGAGTTGCCGTCTTTCGGGGGTGCCGGGTCTCGCGGCGCCGAGTCCGCGGCCGCCGGTGGTCTTGCGCAGTTCCGGTGCGACCACCGAAATGGCTTCGTCGGCGGCCCAGGCGCGGACCGTCTCCCGTACCGCCACGAGGAGCTGGGGGCGCAGGGCGCCGCCCACCGCGCCGCCGGCCAGTCTGCCGAGGACCCGCTCGAAGGCGGCGCTGGCGACGAGCTGGGCGGTGGGCGTGGCGGAGGCGAGACAGACGACGGCGTAGTCGCAGGTGGCGCGCCAGTGGCGGGCGAGCAGCAGGGCGACGGCATGATGCCTGGCCGCGGGGGTCCCGGTGAGCTGGGCGATGAGATTGCGGTCGGACTCCCCCGGGGTCGAACCGGGGCGAGGCGGGTAAGGCGGGCGTGGGGGGTAGGGGGATTGCACTGAACCATTTCCTTCCGGGCCGCAGGACGGCATGCGAAATGGCGCCCTGACGGAATGCAGTGCTGATTGGTGCGTACCTTTAGGATCCATAACGGCCGGCCTGACGGCCGTACCGTTCCATGGACCCTCCCGCGGGGTGGCTCACCTTCGCACACAGGCCTCACAGGAAACAAGAAGTTGAGGTGACCGAAGTTCAAAGACACGGGAATTCAGATAAGTTACCGGCGGTATGCAAGCTCCGCCGGGATTCAGCGGTCGCACAGGTTCAACTTGTGTGCGTCACGGACCCGATGGCACACGAAATCTTCAACTCCCGGACGGCGGGGGTCACCCGCGGCGGAACGTGGAGTTCCACAGCCGCCTCCCATGTTTCTCCCGGCCCTCTCTCATCCCGGCGGGCCACCATGTGCGGCATGACCGCCCCCCACTCCTCCCCCGCCCCCACGTCTCCCCGGCCGGTCCGCAAGGCCGTCGTCCCGGCCGCCGGGCTCGGTACCCGGTTCCTGCCCGCCACCAAGGCGACGCCGAAGGAGATGCTGCCGGTCGTCGACAAGCCCGCCATCCAGTACGTCGTCGAGGAGGCCGCCAAGGCCGGGCTCGACGACATCCTCATGGTCACCGGCCGGCACAAGCGGGCCATCGAGGACCACTTCGACAACGCCTTCGAGCTGGAACAGGCGCTGGCTGCCAAGGGCGACACCGTGCGCCTGGACGCCGTACGCGATCCCGCGCGGCTCGCCGACATCCACCACATCCGCCAGGGCGACCCGCTCGGCCTCGGCCACGCGGTGCTGTGCGCCAAGCACCACGTGGGCGACCAGCCCTTCGCGGTGCTCCTCGGCGACGACCTGATCGACGCCCGCGAGACCCTGCTCAGCCGGATGCTGGACGTCCGCGACCGCCACCAGGGCAGTGTCGTCGCGCTGATGGAGGTCGACCCGTCCCAGGTCCACCTCTACGGCTGCGCCGCCGTCGAGCCGACCGCCGAGGACGGCGTGGTGAGGGTGACCGGCCTGGTGGAGAAGCCGTCCCCGGAGAAGGCGCCCAGCAACTACGCGGTCATCGGCCGCTACGTCCTGGACCCGGAGGTGTTCGACGTCCTGGAACGGACCGCGCCCGGCCGCGGCGGCGAGATCCAGCTGACCGACGCGCTGCAGGACCTGGCCGCGGCCGGCACGGTGCACGGGGTGGTCTTCGACGGACTGCGCTACGACACCGGCGACAAGGCCGACTACCTGCGCACGGTGGTCCGGCTCGCCTGCGAACGCCCGGACCTGGGGCCCGAGTTCACGGCGTGGCTCAAGGAGTTCGTGGCGGGCCTGGAAGAGGACGGGGCGGAGCGCGAGGAAAGCCGCGCCGCCTGAGCGGCCCCGGTGAAGGACGGGGTGAGGGTCCTGCGCCCCTCACCCCGTCCGGCGTTCGCGGATCCGGTCAGCCGTTGGGACGCAGCGTCCAGACGACCGTCATCTCACCCGTGACAGCCCCGTCCTCGCGCGTGATGGCGACGGCGACCGGGAACTCGGGGCGCTTGCCCTCGTCGAGTTCGGCGACGACGTCGGCGATCGGGCGGCCCAGCGTCGCGGTGGCCTTGACCGGGCCGAGGGCGACCTTCTTGTACGCGATCTCGGCGCTGACGGCGAGCGGCACGGCCCGGGAGAGCTGGTCGCCGAAGGCGGCCAGCACGATCGCGCCGCTCGCGGACTCGGCGAGGGTGAACATCGCGCCCGCGTGCGGGCCGCCGATGTGGTTGTGGAAGTCGCCCTGGTCCGGCAGGGACAGCACGGCCCGCTCCGGAGTGGTCTCCAGGTACTCCAGGTTGAGGGTCCGCACCATCGGGACCGTGGCGGCGAGCATCTCGCCGATCGACATCTGGTCAGTGCTCATGACGGTCATGTTACTCACGGGTAGAACAGCCTGACCAGAGCCGATGCGGTGATCGTTGTCAGCGTTGACGCCACGGTCCGCGAGATCCTCTCCGCGGTACGGCTGTACGACGTCCCGGCCGGCCGAGGCGCCGGTACGGTTCCGGCGACGGCCGGTGACCGGGACGTGTCACGGGCGGCACTAGGGTTACGAGCCATGTGGCCAGAACAGCAGCCGCCAGGGGGCGAGCAGTACCCGCAGAACAACCCGTATCAGCAACCGGGTTACCAGCAGCCGAATCCGTATCAGCAGCCCGGCTACCAGCAGTATCCGCAGCAGGGCGGGTACGGGCAGCAGCCGCAGTGGGGCCCGCCCGGGCCCGCCGGCGCTCCGCAGGCACCATCCGGCGGGGGCGGGGGCGGGGGCGGAGGCGGAGGAGGCGACCGCACGAAACTGGTCGCGATCATCGCGGCGACGGCCGTCGTGGTGGCGGCCGGGGTGACCGGGTTCCTGGTCCTCGGCAGCAAGAAGGACGACCAGGCGGACACCGGCAGGAACCGGCAGGCGACCCATGCACCGGCCGTCTCCGCCTCGGCCTCCGCCTCCGCCTCCGCCTCCGCGTCGGCGGACGACGATCCGCGCGGTGACGACGGGACCGAGAAGCCGACGGTCGCGGGCTGGAAGACCGTCGTGAACCCCAAGTGGGGCACGGCCTTCGACGTGCCGGCCGACTGGGAGGTCCTGACCTCGGGGACGTCCGTCGGCTTCGAGGACAAGGACGGCAAGCCGCTCATCACGATGTCGGCGCCCGCCCAGTACAAGTCGAAGTGGTGCACGAGCGACGACGACAAGGACGGCAGGACCGAGGACACGGCCCTGGCGGCGGTGGGCACCAAGGGCGAGAGCGGCGCGAAGACCGGGGGCGACGCGGCCGTCCGGGAGGTCCCCTGGTGGGTGTACGGCGGCTACACGTACCCGGACAAGAAGACCATCACCTGGGACAAGAAGGCCACCGCCTACACCACCGCGTCGGGCCTCAAGGGCGCCTACGCCTGGGCGCGTTCGACGAACACCCCGCAGAAGGGCAAGTGCGCGAGCGACGGCAAGGCGATCACGTTCGGCTTCGAGAACTCGGCCGGCGACCTGGTGTCCTGGGACTTCTACGGTGCCAGGGGAGTAAACGGCGAGGTCCCGACGGCGACGGTCATGAAGATCCTCAGCACGGTCCGGCTGCACGGCACCCCGACCGGGGGCTGACGCCGGCCGCGGACCGCCCGCCCGCGGACCGCCCGCCCGGGGACCGCCCGCCCGGGGACCGCCCGCCCGGGCATCGGATGCCCGGGAGTCGGATGCCCGGGAATCGGATGCCCAGGAATCGGATTGGCAAGGCGGGCTTCCGACGGGGATAGTCGGGCGGTGACCTCCGCCTCCGACTCCCCCGGCACCCCTGTCCGCCTGCGCAGACCCGCCTGGGCGGGCCGCAACTACAGCCTGCTGACCGCGGCGACGATCGTGACGAGCCTGGGCGCCAACGGCTCTCTGATCGCCGCCGCGTTCGCGGTGCTGGACGCGGGCGGCGACGGCGGGGACGTCGGCCTGGTGGCCGCCGCCCGCACCTTCCCGCTGGTGCTGTTCCTGCTCGTCGGCGGCGCGGTGGCGGACCGCCTCCCCCGTCATCGCGTGATGGTCGCGGCCAACGCCCTCAACTTCCTCTCCCAGGGCGCCTTCGCCGTCCTCGTGCTCACCGGCGAACCCCGCCTGTGGCAGATGATGCTGCTCACCGCGCTGGGAGGTACCGGCCAGGCGTTCTTCAGCCCGGCCGCGGAGGGCATGCTGATGTCCTCGGTGAGCGGCGAACAGGCGGGCCGTGCGTTCGCCGTGTTCCGGATGGCGATGCAGAGCGCCGCCCTCGGCGGTGCGGCCCTGGGCGGCGCGCTGGTGGCGGCGGTGGGCCCCGGCTGGGTGCTGGCGGTGGACGCGGCGGCGTTTGCGGTCGCCGGTGCGCTGCGCTCGTTCCTCGACGTCAGCCATGTCCCGCCGCGCGCGCCGGGCGAGGGGATGCTGGCCGATCTCCGGGAGGGCTGGCGGGAGTTCGCGGGCCGCCCCTGGCTGTGGGGGATCGTCGTCCAGTTCTCGGTCGCGAACGCGATGGTGGGCGCCGCCGACGCGGTGTACGGCCCGCTGGTCGCCCAGGACAGCCTCGGCGGCCCGGGACCGTGGGGTCTCGCCCTCGCCTGCTTCGGCGCGGGCACGGTGGCCGGCGCCCTCCTGATGACCCGCTGGAAACCCCGCCGGCTCCTCTTCGTCGGCACCCTCTGCATCTTCCCGCTCGCGCTCCCCTCGGCTGCGCTGGCGGTACCCGTCTCCGTGGGAGTCCTCTACGCGGTGATGTTCGTGGCGGGCACGACGGTCGAGGTCTTCGGCGTCTCCTGGATGACCGCGCTGAACCAGGAGATCCCCGAGGAGAAGCTCTCCCGGGTCTCGGCGTACGACTGGTTCGGCTCCGTCTCCCTGCTGCCCCTGGCGACCGCGCTGGCGGGCCCCGCCGAGCAGGCCTTCGGCCGGGGCCCGGCCCTGTGGGGCTGCGCGGGCGTGGTCGTCGCCGTGACGGCCGCGGTGCTGCTCGTCCCGGACGTACGCAACCTCACCCGGCGCACGGTCCCGGTCACCGCGCAGCCGTCGGCCGTCTCACCCGATCCCGAACGTTCCGCCGGGGGGCTCGGGTGACGGTACGGCGTCGGCGTCCCCGACCGGCCGGGCCGCGCCGACGAACTCCCGCAGGGCGGGCCCGTGTTCGACCCGCGCCGGAAAGGCGTCGGCGGCCGTACGACGGGCCAGCGTGCCGGCGTCGATCGGCCGGTGCGAGGCGATGAGCACCGCGTTCCCGAACCGCCGCCCGCGCAGCACGCCCGGCTCGGCGATGAGCGCCAGTTCCTCGAAGACGGCGGCGAACGTGGCGAGTTGAGCACGCAGGAAGCCGAAGGGGGCGGAGTCCGCGAGGTTGGCCAGGTAGACCCCGTCACCCCTCAGCACCCGCTCGGCCTCCCGCGCGTAGCCCAGCGAGGTCAGGTGCGCGGGAATCCGGGACCCCCCGAAGACATCGGCGACGATCACGTCGGCGGAGTCCGCGGGCGCCGCTTCCAGCCAGCGCCGCGCGTCGGCGGCGTGCAGGGCGATCCCGGCGCCGTCCGTCAACGGCAGATGCTCGGTGACCAGCTCCAGCAGCTCCCGGTCGGCGTCCACGACATCCTGCCGGGACCCCGGCCGGGTCGCCGCCACGTACCGGGGCAGCGTGCAGGCGCCCCCGCCGAGATGCAGCACGTCCAGGGGCGCGCCGGCCTCCGCCACGGCGTCCAGCACATACCCCAGCCGCCGGGCGTACTCGAACTCGAGATGCGTCGGCTCGTCGAGATCCACATACGACTGCGGCGCCCCGTCGACGGTCAACAACCAGGCCCGCTCCCGATCGACGTCGGGCATCAGCTTGGCGGTCCCGTGCTCGGTGACCCGGACGACGGGTATGGATTCGTTCACTTCTCCATTGTGCGGTGCCCGTGCCGGCTCAGGGGCGCGGGGGACTGCGCGACCGGCCCCCGCCGGCCCGCAGTCCCCCGCACACCGCAACCTCACTCCACCGAGGTCACGGTCCCCGCCCCCACCGTCCGGCCGCCCTCACGGATGGCGAACCCCAGCCCCGCCTCCAGCGGAACCTCCCGTCCCAGCTCCACGGTCATCTCGACCGTGTCCCCGGGCCGGGCGACCGCCGTCTCACCGAGGTCGACGTCCCCGACCACATCCGCCGTACGGATGTAGAACTGCGGCCGGTACCCCGTCGAGACGGGAGTCGTACGACCCCCTTCGCGCCCCGACAGGACGTACACCCGCGCCGAGAACCGCCGCGCCGGCACCACACTCCCCGGCGCCGCCACCACATGCCCCCGCCGCACCGCGTCCCGGGGCACGCCCCGCAACAACAGCGCCACGTTGTCCCCGGCCTGCGCCTCGTCCATCGGCTTCCCGAAGGTCTCCAGGCCGGTGACGACGGTCTCGACGTCCGCGCCGAGTACCTCCACCCGGTCCCCGACCCGCACGGTCCCCCTCTCCACGGCACCGGTCACGACGGTCCCGCGCCCGGTGATGGTGAGCACGTTCTCCACCGGCAGCAGGAACGGCGCGTCCAGATACCGCTCCGGCATCGGCACGTACGTGTCCACCGCGTCGAGCAGCGCCTCGATCGACGCCGCCCACCGCGGGTCCCCCTCCAGGGCCTTCAGCCCGGAGACCCGTACGACGGGCACGGAGTCGCCGCCGTAGCCGTGCGCGCTGAGCAGCTCCCGCACCTCCAGCTCCACGAGCTCGACCAGTTCCTCGTCGGCCGCGTCCGCCTTGTTCAGCGCCACCACCACGTGGTCGACGCCCACCTGCCGGGCGAGCAGCACGTGTTCGGCGGTCTGCGGCATGATCCCGTCGAGCGCGGAGACGACGAGGATCGCCCCGTCCAGCTGCGCGGCCCCGGTGACCATGTTCTTGACGTAGTCGGCATGGCCCGGCATGTCCACGTGGGCGTAGTGCCGGGTGTCGGTCTCGTACTCGACGTGCGCGATGTTGATGGTGATGCCGCGGGCGGCCTCCTCGGGGGCCCGGTCGATACGGTCGAACGGCACGAACGTGCCGGTGCCGCGCTCGGCGAGGACCTTGGTGATGGCGGCGGTCAGGGTGGTCTTGCCGTGGTCGACATGGCCCATCGTGCCGATGTTGAGATGCGGTTTGGTGCGGACGTATGCCGTCTTGGGCATGGCTGTACCTCGAAGCCTGGTCAGCGATGATGAGTCTCGTCAGGGCGAGACGCGGGGACCCCGGGGAACCGGCCGACCCTCCCCCTGCGGGGTCCGCCGGACTTTCCGGGGAGGGTCAGCTTCGGGCGCCGTCGACAGCGGCCGCGAGAACGGGGACGGCAGCCTTCGGCGCATCCGCGACTGCGGATGCTGCGACGAGGAAGGCGAACCGGAACATGACACAGATCATGTCCGACGCGTCGCCCCACGTCGAACGGTTTTCCGCGACGCCGATTTCGCCCAATGGACCGCATCCATACGGCGATCACACATCCGCTTCGGTTAGTGTCGCCGAATGCTCGATGCCAACCGCTCTGGCACCGCCACGGCCCCTCCCCGGGTCGCCGCCAAGGAGCTGACCATCGCCGTGCCCGTTCCGGTGAGCTTCGGCGCGCGCTGCACGCGCGTGCTGCTGTCGCCGTGGTCCCGGCTGTCCCTGCTCGTCGCCCTGCTGGCGGCCGCCGCGTCGTCGGTGCTGCTCTTCGAGCCCCAGAAACTGATGACGCAGGGCTGGCCGCCCCAGGTGGCGGGCGCCACCGCGGTGGTGATCTTCGCCGTGGCGTACGGGCTGATCACGGTGGCGTTCGTGCCCCGGCCGATCCTGAACCTCGCGGCCGGTGCGCTGTTCGGCTCGGTGACGGGCATGGGCGCGGCCATGGCGGGCACCGTGCTCGGGGCGTGGATCTCCTTCGCGCTCGGCCGGATGCTCGGCCAGGAGGCACTGCGCCCGCTGCTGCGCGGCCGGCTCCTGAAGGCGGCGGACAACCAGTTCAGCAGGCACGGCTTCCGCTCGATGCTGGCGGTACGCCTGTTCCCAGGCGTACCGTTCTGGGCCGCGAACTACGCGGCCGCCGTCTCCCGCATGCGGTACACCCCGTTCCTGGTCGCCACCGCCCTGGGCTCGATCCCGAACGTGGCCGCGTACGTCGTCGCAGGCGCCCGAGCCTCGACACCGACGTCCCCGGCCTTCCTGATCTCGGTGGCAGCAATCGTCGTACCGGCGGTGGCAGGAGCAGTACTGGCCTGGAGAAAACGCCACCACCTACGCCCCAAGCCATAGCGCCCCGATATGCGGCTACCGCCGCGTGGGCGCGAAGCGCCCCTTCAGGGGCGCGGGGCTGTATGCGATATGCGGCTACCGCCGCGTGGGCGCGAAGCGCCCCTTCAGGGGCGCGGGGAACTGCACGACCAGCCCCCACGGCGCGCCAGCCGCCCAACGACACCACGCGGCACCCCCCCTAGGCGCACCGCCCCCTACCGAACCGCTTCCAAAATCATCGCGTTCGCCAGCCCACCCGCCTCACACATGGTCTGCAACCCGTACCGAGCCCCACGCTCCCGCATCGCATGCACCAGCGTCGTGGTCAGCCGGGTCCCGCTCGCCCCCAGCGGATGCCCCAGGGCGATCGCCCCGCCGTTCACGTTCACCTTGGCGAGGTCCGCCCCGGTCTCCTGCCGCCAGGCCAGCACCACGCTGGAGAACGCCTCGTTCACCTCGAACAGGTCGATGTCCTCGATGCCGAGCCCGGCCCGCCGCAGCACCTTCTCCGTCGCCGGGATCACACCGGTCAGCATGAGCAACGGGTCGGAGCCGGTCACGGCGAACGCGTGCAGCCGGGCCAGCGGCCGCAACCCGAGCCTCGCCGCGGTCTCACCGGAGGTGATGAGCACCGCGGACGCCCCGTCGTTGATCGGGCTCGCGTTGCCCGCCGTGACGTTCCACTCGATCTGCGGGAACCGCTCGGCGAACCCGGGGTCGTAGTAGGCGGGCTTGAGCCCGGCGAGGATCTCGGCGGTGGTACCGGGCCGTACCGACTCGTCACGGGCGACGCCGTCCAGCGGAGCCACCTGCGCGTCGAAGAGCCCCGCCTCCCACGCGGCCGCCGCCTTCTGGTGCGAGGAGGCGGCGAAGGCGTCCATCTCCGCGCGGCCGAGCGACCACTTGGCGGCGATGAGCTCGGCGCTGATGCCCTGCGGGACCAGGCCCTCCGGGTAGCGCGCGGCGACTCCGGGACCGAAGGGGTCCTTGCCGGCCGGCACGTTGGACCACATCGGCACCCGGCTCATCGACTCGACGCCACAGGCGACGACGACGTCGTAGGCGCCGGACATGACCCCCTGCGCGGCGAAGTGCACGGCCTGCTGGGAGGAGCCGCACTGGCGGTCCACCGTGGTCGCCGGGACCGTCTCGGGGAAACCGGCGGACAGGACGGCGTACCGGGTGGTGTTCATGGCCTGCTCGCCGACCTGGTCGACGGTGCCGCCGATCACGTCGTCGACGAGGGCGGGGTCGATGCCGGAGCGCTCGACGAGGGTGCGCAGGGTGTGGGCGAGGAGTTCTACGGGGTGGACGTGCGCCAGGGACCCGTTCGGCTTGCCCTTCCCGACGGGGGTGCGTACGGCTTCGACGATGACTGCGTCACGCATCACGGGGACCTCGATTGCCAGTCTCGATTACCGGTGAGTAGGAAATCCGAACCCACCATAACTCCACGAGTTTGAAAATCCAACCCTCCACTAGACTGGCCCTATGGCCGCCCCCAAGGACCCCCGCCCGTGTTCGATCGCCGACGCCCTCGCGCTCGTCGGCGAGAAGTACTCCCTGCTGGTCCTGCGGGAGGTGTGCCTGGGCAACGGTCGCTTCGACCAGCTGGTGCGCAACATCGGCGCCCCGCGCGACATCCTGGCCACCCGGCTGCGCCGGCTCGTGGACGCCGGGATCCTCACCAAGCGGGTCTACAGCGAGCGGCCGCAGCGCTTCGAGTACCTGGCCACGCAGGCGGGCCTCGAACTGCAGCCGGTCCTGTTGACCCTGATGGCCTGGGGCGACCGCCACCTCCACCCGGACGGCGACCGCCCCATGGTGATCGAGCACGGCTGCGGGAAGACCCTCACCCCGGTCGTCACCTGCGCGGCCTGCGGCGACCCGGTGCGGCACGGGGACTCGACGGCCCACCCGCAGGCACCGGGCTGGACGGTCACCGGGCCGATGACGGCCTGAGCCCGCCGGAAACCGCTCGGGGCCCTGCCGGTCATCGAGTGAAACCTCGGTCACTTTTGCGACCGGGGCGGCCTCGTCATTCCGGGTGCTTGGCGCCTCTTCTCTACGTCAGGGTTGAAACCTCCTCACGTACTGAAGGACACGACTCGTGCACCAACTCGCCCAGAGCGCGGTCCTGGCGATCGGCACGCTGGCCCACGCCAGGACGATCGCCAGGTGGGTCCGCGACCGCTCCCGGGAACGACTTCACCGTTCCGTCCTGCGGGAACTCGCCCGGACCGGCGGCACCGTCCGGGAAGAGCACCGGGGGCGTGGCGGCACCGTACTGATCTGGGAACTCCAGCTGCCCGAACGGCGTGTCGAACCGGAGCGGAGTCCCATGGCGGCCCGGACCGCGGCCCGCACTCACCGGCCCCGCCGCCGCAGGTGCACCGCCGTCCCCGCGGCAGGGCGGTCTTCCCGCACCGGCGGAGCGGGCGGGGGCCAGTGACCTCGCAGCCTCCGGCCAACGAGGCCGCGCGGGCATACGACGCGGATTTCGCACCGTTCTTCGCCGACTACCAGCCCAAGGCCGTGCGGTACGTCGTCTCGCTGGAGCCCGCGATGCCCTACCACGACGTGCGCGAGATCGTCAGCCAGGCCTTCCTGTCGACCTACACCCGTTGGGACGAGATCGCGAACCCCGGAGCCTATCTGTTCCAGACATTGCGGAACGGCATCAGAGGGCACCACCGAACCTCGGTTCGCAACGCCCTGCTGCTGGAGAGGCTCACGCCCTCCCGGACGTCCCAGGTCGACTCCCCCGATCCCCTCGAAGGAAAGATCGCCTACGACGATGTCATCGCCGCCTTGCAGCAACTGCCCCCGAAAATGCGTCAAGTAGCCGTCATGAAGTGGATGCTGGACCAGCCGGACTCTCTGATCGCCGAGGCGCTCGGTATCCGCCGCAGCACCGTGACGACCCATCTGACCGAGGCCGCCAGGCGGTTGCAGAAGCTCTTCGGCACCACGGCGACAGGGCGTGGGACGGGAAAGGAGGAGCGATGACCAGCGAGAGCCATGACGCCGAGCCCGGTCTCTTCCCGGATCCCTCCATCACCGACCGATTCAAAGTGGCGGCAGACTATGTGGACGAGCAGCACCCGCTGCTCACCGCCGAGGCCCAGGCGGCCATGCTCGCGTGGGTGCGGGAGACCGCCGCACAACTCTCCCCCGCCCCGGAGCCGGCCGCCGCGCCCCCGCCGACGGCCATGTCATCTCCGTACCGGCACGAGGGCTCCGCCGCGGTGTCTCCGGGGAGGCGGGCAGGTCTCGCCACCCTCACCAGGCACCGCCGCGCGACCGCCTTCGCCATGGCGCTCGAAGAGGATGACCGGGCGCAGGCGGAGACTGCTCGGCCCACGGCCGCCGAAGTCGAACGGACCGAGCAGGGTGCGCTGTTGGCCCTGGCGACGGGTCTCACCGCGCTGCCCAAGCCGGAGCTCGACCCGAAGGTGAAAGTCGTCCAGCGGGCCCAGTTGGTGGCCGCGATGGAGGCCATGCCGGCGGAGGGCACCCTGGGCGGGGCGGCGGACGCTTCGGTTCCCGAGCAGCGTGCGCCCCGTTCCAAGGGCGCACACCGGGCCGGCCCGCTGGGCAAGCTGCGGCCGCGTTCCCGGCTCGTCAAGGCACTCACCGCGGGCGGCCTGAGCGTCGGCGTGGCCGCCGGAGCCTTCGGCGGGGTAGCCGCCGCCAGCTCCGACGCCCTGCCCGGCGACTCGCTGTACGGCCTCAAACGCGGCATCGAGGACTTCAAGCTCGACTGTCTGGCCGACGGTGACGACCAGCGCGGCCAGACCTACCTCGACCAGGCCTCGACCAGGCTGCTGGAAGTGCAGGGCCTGCTGGTCCGGCAGAACGGCGCAGCTGCCGACGCGCGGAGCACGGCCGAGCTCCGGGTGGCGGTGACCGGCTTGCGGTACGACACCTCCGAGGGAGTGCGTCTGCTCCTGATCGCTCCCGGCGAGTCCGCTCGCGAGGAGGATGCGCAAGCGGCGATCGAGGCGCTGTCGGCCTTTTCCCAGGAGCACCGCCGGACCTGGACGGTGGCGCGCGCCCAGTTGCCACCCGCGCTCTTTGACGTGAGCCGGGAGGTCACCGCTCTCTTCGACACCATCGACCGGCACGTCGACGCGACGCCCGGCACTTCCCCGGCGCATCCCCCGGGACGCTCCGCCGTGTCCGGGGAACCTGGTCGAACAGCCCGGGAGCGCGGCTCCGGCGCCTGAACCGCCCGGGGTTGACCGTGACGACGGTCCACCCCGGCAGATGGGGAGTTCCGCCGCGCATGCCGTCGGCGGCGGTCCGGCCGTAGACACCCGGGGCAACACCGCGACACCGCCCCGCGGCGCCGCGAACACGACCGCCACGTCACTCACCAGGGATGCGACTCCAGGTATTTGGCGATGTCCGCGCGCTCCCAGGCGCCGTCGCCGATGACGACCCGGTAGCGGCGCCGGAGGGTGTCGCCGGGGGCCAGTTCCAGCTCGTCGTGGAAGGCCCAGGAGGGGGCGATGCCGGCGAACGGGTCGTTGCGCACGAACCAGTGGGCGGGGTGGCTGCCGTGGGTGCCCGAGTGGTCGTTCTCCGGGGCGTGTTCGAAGACGACGGTGGCATGGCCGTCGGCGCCGTCGTGCTCGCCGGACAGGGCCAGCCAGGCGGACCGGGAGCCCATGAGCTCCGGCCCCTCCCCCTCGGGGCCGATGATCCGGCCGTCCCGGAAGGCGCGCGGGCCGCGCCAGAACAGGCCGGTGTAGCCCGCCTGTTCGCGCCCGGCCGTGGTCGGGCTGCCGAACAGCAGCGGTTCGGCACGGCGGTTGGTGATCGCGCTGGTCCAGGTGAGCGCCCAGGAACCCGCCCCGGGGTCCACGTCGTGGACCTCGACGCGGCGCCGCTCCTCCGCCCACAGGGTCCCGTCGTACGGATGCCAGGTCAGCCGCTCCGCGACGACCAGACGGCCGTCGGCCGAGGACAGCTCGTCGAAGCCGGCGTGCCGCATCGAGCCGACACGCTCCGGGATGGCGAGGTAACCCTGGCCGTGGACATAGGAGTTGCCGCCCCACAGGTTCGCGCCCGACAGGTGCGAGGCGGTCAGGGAGAGGCCCTTGTGCCAGCGGTGGTCGTTGGGGCGGTAGTCGGTGACGACGTCCCCGGCGAGGGTACGGATCGGGTGCAGGTAGGGCCTCGGCGCCTCCCAGGCCGCCTCGGGCCGGTAGACGTACGAGAAGAGCTGTACCCCGGTGACCGGCTCGGTCACGGTGATCCGGTCGCCGTGGGTGTGCGTGATCCGCAGCTCGCCGCTCATGCGGACACCTCCTCGCGCTCGGCCGGCGCCCAGCCCGGGGCGCCGCCGTGCAGGGCCGTGTAGTAAGGATCACCCGGACCGATCTCGCCCGCGCGGACGGTCGTGCCGGTGAACGCCGCCTTGTACAGCGCGGTGACCAGCTCCAGGCTGGTGCGCCCGTCCGCGCCGCTGCTGCGCGGCCGCTCCCCCGCCCGCATGGCGGCGACCAGTTCGCGCAGCTGGGCCAGGTGCGAGCTGGGCACGTCGGGACCGAAGTCCCGCCAGACCGCCGCCTCGTCGGCGGGGACGCCCGGGGCCGGGGTGATGCGCCAGTTCTCGTTGCCGTGCCCGTACAGATGGGTCAGTTCGACCGTCGCGCGCTCGCAGTCGATGCGGATGCGGCTGACCTCGTCGGGGCTGAGCACGCTGTTCACGACGGTGGCCAGGGCGCCGTTCGCGAACCGGACCAGGGCGGTGGAGACGTCCTCGGTCTCCACGTCGTGCACCAGCCGGCCGGCCATCGCCCGCACCTCGCCCCACGGCCCGAGCAGGTCGAGGAGCAGATCCGTCTGATGGATGCCGTGGCCCATCGCCGGACCGCCGCCCTCGGTCGCCCAGCGGCCCCGCCAGGGCACCGCGTAGTAAGCGGTGTCCCGGTACCAGGTGGTCTGGCAGTGGGCGACCAGCGGACGGCCCAGCGCCCCCTCGGCCAGCAGCCGCCGGACATGGGCGGCCCCGGAGCCGAACCGGTGCTGGAAGACGATGGACGCGTACGGCCCGCCGTCCGTGCCCTCCTCCGCCTCGACCGCGTCGAAGTCGGCGAGACTCGGCACCGGCGGCTTCTCGCACCACACCCAGGCGCCGGCCCGCAGCGCGGCCACCGTCTGGTCCCGGTGCAGGGTCGGCGGGGTGCCGATGGTCACCAGGTCGGGCCGCTGCTCGGCGAGCATCCGGTCCAGGTCGGTGTAGGCGTGCGGGATGCCGGCCTCGGCGCAGAACTCCTCGACGGCGGTGGCATCGATGTCGACGGCGGCGACGACCTCGGTCTCACCCTCCGCGGCCAGCCGGGCGAGGGCGGGCAGATGGGAGCCGCGCCCGATGGCGCCGGCGCCGACGACGGCGGCTCGGATGCGCCGCCCGGCGAAGGGGGGTGTCGAGCGGGGGGAGCGGGGCATGGACGTGATCAGCACTCCTCGGGCGTGTACCTGCGGTGGGCGAACTCCCGCCCGAGTCGCGCCGCACCCGCACCCTGACGTGCGGGAGCAAGCGCTTTCTCCTGCAGAAACGTAAGCGGCGGCACCTTGACCGGTCAACACCCCGTGGCCGGCCGTCCGTCTGCCGAACCCCCTGTGTCCTCGCTGTCACTGCGGCCCGCTACGCTGCCGTTGCACGCGCGTGATCACGTGCGCCCGTCCGATGCACGTGCGCCCGCGCGACCGCCAGCCCCTTCCACACCACCGCCAGCCCCTTCCACACCCCTGGGACGCCGTACCTTCATGTCTTGGTTTGAATCGCTGGTCCTCGGCCTCGTCCAGGGGCTGACCGAGTTCTTGCCCGTCTCCTCCAGCGCGCATCTGCGGCTGACCGCGGCCTTCTCCGGCTGGGAGGACCCGGGAGCCGCCTTCACCGCGATCACCCAGATCGGCACGGAGACCGCGGTGCTGATCTACTTCCGCAAGGACATCGGGCGGATCGTCTCGGCCTGGTTCCGGTCGCTGTACACCAAGGCGATGCGGCGCGACCACGACGCCCAGACGGGCTGGCTGGTGATCGTCGGCTCGATCCCGATCGGTGTGCTGGGCGTGACGCTCAAGGACCAGATCGAGGGCCCGTTCCGCGATCTCCGGATCACCGCGACCATGCTCATCGTCGTCGGCATAGTCATCGGCGTCGCCGACCGGCTCGCCGCCCGCGACGAGACGGGCGGCAAGCACCGGACGCCCAAGCAGCGCAAGACGCTGGAGAACCTCGGGGTCAAGGACGGCCTGATCTACGGCCTCTGCCAGGCCTGCGCCCTAATCCCCGGCGTCTCCCGCTCCGGTGCCACCATCAGCGGCGGCCTGTTCGTGGGCTACCGGCGCGAGGCGGCGGCCCGCTACTCCTTCCTGCTCGCCATCCCGGCGGTGCTGGCCTCCGGCGCCTTCGAGGTCAAGGACTCGGTGGGCGACGGCGAGGTGGCCTGGGGCCCGACCCTGTTCGCCACGGTGATCGCGTTCGCGTCCGGCTATGCGGTGATCGCGTGGTTCATGAAGTGGATCTCCAACAAGAGCTTCATGCCGTTCGTCTGGTACCGCATCGCCCTCGGCATCGTCATCATCGCCCTGGTCTCGGCGGACGTCCTCAGCCCGCACGCGGCGGAGTCGGCAAGCTGAGCAGGCCGAGCAGCGCCCCGAAGGGGCGCGGGGCTGTAATGAATGTGCGGCCACCGCCGCGTGGGCGCGCCGAGCCCCCACGGCGCCGCGGAGGAACGACGGCACAGCGCGGCGCTTCCGGCCGAGCGCTCAGCGGTCGGCGGCCGGCGTGCCCTGGTGGTAGTACATGCGCCAGCCCGTCTCCGTGAGGCGCCACAGGGAGCTGCGCCAGGCCCGGCGGCCCTGGTTGTCGGCGCAGTAGGTCAGGTGCACGATGCCCGGGGCCAGTACGGTCCCGGACATCTCGGTCACCTCGACCGGTGACTCGGGGGACACCGATCCGCCGCTGGTCACCGTCAGGATCGACGTCGCGTCCCAGCGGCGGCCGGACACCCCGACCTCGGTGAAGTCCGGATCGAGCAGTTCCAGGACGAGGTCCGGGCGGGCGCGCACCTCGGGATCGAGAAGCCGCAGCTCCGCGTCGACGGCCGCCTGCACCGCCCGATGGTTCTCGTCGTCACTCATACGCCGACCCTACGGACACTCCGTCGCCGCGGACAGCGGATATCCGCTCGGGATCAGCCCAGCTTGAGCAGCAGATCCGCGAGTTCGGCCGGCATGGTGATCATGCAGTCGTGGCCGGTGGGCAGCTCCCACACCTGCTCCGTCTCGGGGACCGGACGGCGCACGACGCCCTCCGGGACGTTCGCCACGCAGTGGATGTGGGTCCGGGGGACGGCGCGAACGGCCGGATCGTCCAGGCGCACCGGCTGCTGGAAGCTGCGCACCGACTGGTCGGACAGCGTGCTGCGCAGCCACGCCACGTCCGCCGCCTCGGTCACCCCGAACAGCCCGTAGGGCGACGGCAGTTCGGGCAGCGGCGGGACCCGCCAGCCGCTGTCGGACGCGAGGGCCCGGTCGATCAGGGCCCGGGTCACGGGCTGGATGTCGGCCGCGGTCTCGCCGTGCTCCGGGACCATCGCGTCGAGGTAGACCAAGTGCCCTATGCGTTCCGGGACTTCGTTGGCCGCCGACGAGACGACCAGCCCCGCGTAGCTGTGTCCGACGAGGACGACGTCGGTGAGGTCCTCGTCCCTGATCAGCCCGACGACGTCGGCCACATGGGTGTCGAGGCCGACGTCCGGGCCGAGCAGACGGGCCTTCTCGCCCTGACCGGTCAGAGAGGGCGCGTACACCCGGTGCCCGGCCGCCGCCAGCAGGGGAACCACCCGCTCCCAGCACTCCCCGCTGTGCCAGGCGCCATGTACCAGCAGATAGGTCGACATGATCGTGCTCCTTCGTTGCAAGTCGCTGTCACCGGCCACGTTCGCGGCCCGGCTCCGGCCGGGGCAGTGCCCCGGTGATCCTGGGGGTGACAGGACCAGGCACGGGCACGGGGACCGCATTACGGTGGCGGGATGACCGACGAACCGAACCTGCTGGGCGCCTACGTGCGCGCCCGCCGCGAGCTGGTCACGCCGGAGCAGGTCGGCATTCCCGTGCTGGGGGTACGGCGGGTGCCGGGCCTGCGCCGGGAGGAGGTCGCGATGCTGGCCGGCATCAGCTCCGACTACTACCTGCGCCTGGAGCAGGGCCGCGACCGCAACCCCTCCGTACAGGTCCTGGAGTCCCTCGCCCGCGTCCTGCGGCTCGACGAGGACGCGACGGCGTATCTGCTCCGCCTCGGCGCCGGCCGGCCCCGCCGGCGCCGGCGCCGGGCCCGGCGGGAGACCGCTTCGCTGGGCGTCGCCCAGCTCGTCGCCGCCCTGCCGCTCCCCGCCCTCGTCGAGGGCCGCTACTTCGACGTCCTCGCCGTCAACGCCCTGGCGACGGCGCTGTCACCGCGCTTCTCGGTCGGCGCCAACCGGCTGCGGGACACCTTCCTCGACCCCGCCGAGCAGGCCCTTCACCCCGGCTGGGAGGAGGCCGGTGCCGGTATGGTCGCCGGCTTCCGCAGCTCCGTCGGGACGGACACGGACGACCCCCGGGTCATCGAGCTCGTCGGCGAACTCTCCCTCGCCAGCCCGCACTTCAGCCGGCTCTGGGCCCGGCACGACGTGGCGTCCTGCGACGGCGCGGCCAAGGTCATCGACCACCCCCAGGTCGGCCGTCTGCGGCTGAACCGGGAGCGGCTGAGCGTCAGCGGCACGGCGGGGCAGACGCTCGTCGTCTACCACCCGGACCCGGGCAGCGACAGCGCCGAGAAGCTCGCGCTGCTCGCCTCGGTGCTGCCGACGGCGTGAGGACGGCCGGGCGCCGCATCTCGGCCAACCCCCGACTACCTTTGTTTTCAAGGGGTTTGGGATCGCCGCACCGGCTCCGGCGAGGACGAAGGCCTGCACAGGGGCGTACGGCCCGGTCGGAGTCACGGCCGGCGTCCTGGCAAATGCCAAGGCGTGGCCGCCCGTCCGCCGTATCGCCCGTGACCAACCCCATACGGTCTGCGTAGTGGCCCGGTGGCGCAGGGTCAGTTCTTGCCCCTACGCTGTTCGGTATGTCCCCCGATTCCCGAACCCCTGGTTCCGTGCGGTCTGCTGCCGAGGTCAACGAGCACATCCGCGCGCTGTGGCTGCGTGCGGGCGGAACACTGTCGGCCCAGGAGCGGACGGAGTACGAGCTGCTGGTGGTCGAGTGGGCCGCGGCGATCCGCGAGCAGATCATCGAGGCGGCCTGACCGGCTGAGGGGTCAGCGGCCGCCGGAGACCCGCAGCACCGTGCCCGTCGTATAGGAGGCCTCGGTCGACAGCAGCCAGGCGATCGCGGCGGCGATCTCCTCGGGCTCACCGGCGCGGCCCAACGGCGTGGTGGCACCGACCCGGCCGGCCCGGCCGGGGGCGCCCATCGCCGCGTGGATCTCCGTGTCGATCACACCGGGCGCCACCGCGTTGACCCGCACGCCGTCCGGGCCGAGTTCCTTGGCGAGGCCCACGGTGAGGGCGTCGACGGCCGCCTTGGTCGCCGCGTAGTGGACGTATTCGCCGGGGCTGCCGAGGGTTGCCGCCGCCGAGGACACGTTCACGATCGCACCGCTGCCGCGCGGTCCCATCAGCCGGGCCGCCCGGCGTGAACACAGCAGCGTACCCAGCAGGTTGACTTCCACGACCCGGCGCAGGTCCGCGGTCTCCGCGTCGGCCAGCCGCCCGAACGGCCCGGTCACCGCGGCGTTGTTCACCAGCCCGGTGACGGCACCCAGCTCCCGCTCAGCCGTGTCGAACAGCCGCTCCACATCGGCCTCCACGGACGTGTCCACCCGGACGACGGCACACCGCGCCCCGCCCTTGCGCACCCCCTCCGCGACCGCCTCGGCGGCATCCGCGTCCCGGACGTAACCGATCACCACATCGTGCCCGTCGGCCGCGAGCCGCAGACAGGTCGCGGCGCCGATACCCCGGCTGCCACCGGTGACCACCGTGACGGGACGTGCCATCGCCAACCTCCTCGATCCGACCGGACAGCGATCTTACGACCGCAACTGCGCAAGCATCCCGTCGGCCACGGGGTACGGCCCCTCCTCGGGCAACAGCCCATCCACCGCGTCGAGTTCACCGGCCCGGACAGCGCGTGGACCTGGCCTCACCCGAGAGGCCCAATGGGCGGGAGCGGTGCGGCAGCGCGTTGAAGTGCAGGTCCCGCTCGGGATCCCACTGCACCCGCGCGGGCGCACGCCCAAACTCCCGTTGCCAGGCGGCCTGTTTCTCGTGCAGCCCGAAGACGCCTCCTGCCCCTCCCTGGCGCCCCAGCCGCGGCGGTACATCATCCAATCGCAGGATGGCTTGATCCACGTCAAGCCCCGCTCACAGACCTTCTGCCGTACCGCTCTCCTGCGCTTCGAGAAGTTCATCGCCGTGCTCGGTCACCCAGCGCCCAAGTGCCGTCATCGGACCGTCGACCAGACTCTGTCCCAAGCCGGTCAGCGCGTAGTCGACACGCGGTGGCGCCTCGGCATGTGCGTGGCGCTCCACCAGCCCGCCCGCGAGCAGACGATGCAGAGAGTCGGTCAGCACCTTGTCGCTGATGCCTCCGATTGCAGCGCGCAGCTCGCGGCGTCGGCGCGGTCCCAGGCGAAGGGCCGCCAGTACAACGGGATCCCAGGTATGAGCGAAGAGATCGGTGGCCGCGCGCAGCCAGCAGTCGGCGACCCACTCGTGGCGGTGGGCGTCGTCTTCAGTCATCTCGCCGCCCGTCATCGTGTGTCCGGCACGCACTGATTGGTGCGTAACGCTGTGCCTACCGTAATCACCCGACCGACGGCTATGGGAAAGGCACGGATCAGATGCGTATCGGGATCCTGGGAACGGGGACACTGGCGGCGGCCCTGGGTGAGGGCTGGGCACGTGCGGGGCATGAGGTGGCGATCGGCGGACGGTCACAGGTCAAGGCGGAGAGGCTCGCCGAGCGTCTGCGCCACGAAGTGCTCGCTGTCCCGCCGCGTGAAGCGGTCACCGGGTGCGACGCGGTGCTCCTCGCCGTGTCCTGGGACGGCGTCGAGGACATGCTGGGATCGGTGGGCGCCGCCGACGGCGCGCTCGCGGGGATGCCGTTGATGGATCCCACGAACGCCGTCACGCACGGCGTCGGCACTCTGCTGGTCGAACCCGGTGAGTCGATGGCGCAGCGGATCGCCGGCCTTGCTCCCGGAGCCGGGGTGGTGAAGGCGTTCCATCTCTTTCCCGCCGACCAGTGGACGAGGCCGTCCGGTGACGGCCGGTCCCGTGTGACGGTGGCGATGTGCGGTGACGATGCGGCGGCACTGCGCGTCGTCGGCGAACTGATCCGTGACGTCGGCGGAGTCCCGGCGACTACGGGGACGCTGGATCGCGCTCGCCAGCTGGAGGAGGTGGCGGGTTTCGTCATAGGCATGGCCTTCGCGGGCTTCGTCCCCGGCTCCGCGATCCCTCACGCCCCGTCGGACGACGGACTGGCCGGCTCACAAAGGTAGTCAAGCCTCGTTCGCAGACCTCCTGGGACACCGCCTTCAGGCGACGTCGTCACGTGGGAAGGCGGCGTCGTGTCGTCCCCCTTGCACAGCGGCCGGCACCCGGCTCGATGCCGTGGCCAAGGACCAGGGCTCGCCTGGGCCGTCTACGATCCCCGGTCATGACCGATGACGCGCTCGACCACTCCCGGCCCGGTCCGATCACCCGCTTTGCCACCGACCAGTTGTGGCTCATCGAGGGCCTGCCGGCCGACCCGGTCGGTATGTGTGCTGTCGTACAGAGCCTGGTCATCCAGCCGACCGATGCCGCCGCGCTCGGCGTTCCCGAAGAGCGGCTCGGGGAGAAGAACATCCGGCCGGTGAACGAGTTGGTCGCCACGCTGACCGCGCTGGACCCCTCCCCTCTGCACCACCCGCGGCCCCCGGAGAGAAGGGTGGTGGGCACGTGCCGCCACTTCGCCACCATCGCCTGCGCGATCCTGCGGGCACGGGGCGTCCCCGCCAGGGCCAGGTGCGGCTTCGGCACCTGCTTCCTGGCGGGACGCGGCCTCGACCACTGGATCACCGAGTACTGGAACGCCGGTGAACGGCGCTGGATACGCGTCGACACGGAACATCTGGGCCACGGCTACGTCGAGCGCCCGGAGGACCTCGCACCGGGCGAGTTCCTGACCGGCGGCGAAGCGTGGATCCAGTACCGCAAGGGGCTGATCGATCCACAGCTGTTCGGGGTATTCGGCACTGATCACGCCTGGGGACCCGCGGAGATCAGCGGCAACGCCGTCCGCGACCTCGCGGCCCTCTGCAAGCTGGAGATGCTGCCCTGGGACGAGTGGGGCCTGATGACCGAGGCCTACGAGGGCAGGACCGGCCCCGACTACGACCAGCTCGTCGACACGGTCGCCGAGGCCTGCCTCGGCGAGGATCCGGCCGCCCTGACCGCTCTGTTCGCCAACGAGGATCTCGCGGTCCCCCGCCACATGATCAGCCTCTGATCAGCCCCGGCTCACCGCTTCAGCACCTGGGCGGTCAGGTCGTGACGCCGAGACGGCGCGCCCCCGCTCCGCTCCGTACCGGCTCGTCAGCCCGCTGCCCGCTGGAGGCCGTCGAGGATGAGGTCCAGGCCGAATTCGAACTCGTCGCCGTAGGCGTACCCGGGACGCACGACGTGAGCGGTCGCGATCTCGGTCAGGGAGAACCCGCCCTGACACAGGCAGGGCGGAGAACGGCTTCGTGGTGACGCAGGGTGGCCGGGCCCCGGGGCGGACCGTGACTCCATCAGTCCGATCGCCCAGCGGTGACGGGACAGCGCGTGGCGCGTGGAGAAGGCCCGCTGCCGCATCGCCTGCCGCCAGTCGTCCCCCGGCGTGGGCAGGTCCTCCTTGTGGGCCACGTGGTTGTACAGGGACATCGCCTCCTCGAAGCACTCCAGGCCACCCACCGCGATCCGGCTGGTGAGGCGTGCGAGGGCACCCCAGACCTGTCCGGTTCGCGGCGAGTTGTCTTGATCGTGAAGGAGGCCGTTGCTAAGCCTTGGGCACTCAACTCAAGCGAGGACGCCGTGTATCAAGAGCCCCCTCTTCCCGTTCCTCCGCGTTCACGTGTCCGGGGATTCGTCTGCGCCGTCGCGGCCACCGCCCTCGTGACGCTCACCGCCGCGACAAGTCCGTCCGACGCGGGCACCCGGACCGTGGCGGACCCGGCAGCCGTGGTCCGCGAGTGGAACTCCGTCGCCACCGACACGATCAAGACCAGCCTCGGCCCACGCCCCTCCGGGCAGGCGGCGATCTGGGAGGGGTTCGTCTCCGTCGCCGTGTACAACGCCGTGGTAGGCATCGAAGGTGGCTACACCCTCTACAAATGGCGCGAGCGCGGTCCGGCCGAGGCATCCTCCGCGGCGGCCGCCGCCACCGCGGCCCACGACGTGCTGCTCACCTGCTTCCCCGCCTTCGAGGAGCGGCTCGACACCGCCTACGCGGACTCGCTCGCCGCTCTGCCGGCCGGTCAGGCCAGAGACCGGGGCGTTGACTACGGAAGGCGCGCCGCCGCCCGCATCATCGAACTCCGGGAAGGAGACGGAAGGTTCGCGGACGTTCCGTTCACCGCCTCCCCGGCACCGGGGGTCTGGCGGCCCACCCCGCCCGCGTTCCAGCCCTTCATCGACACCTGGCTCGCCAGGCTCCGCCCCCTCCTGCTCGCCTCTCCGCAGCAGTTCCGCCCCGGCGGACCACCCGCCCTCTCCTCGGCCGCCTACGCCAAGGACATCCAGGAGCTGAAGGCCATGGGCGCGAAGACCGGCTCGGGCAGGAGCGCGCAGCAGACCGAGACCGCGCTCTTCTTCAGCGGCAACCTGGTCGAACAGGTCCAGACAGCCGTACGAGACCACGCCGCCCGGCACCGACTCGGCATCGTCGAGACGGCCCGGCTGTTCGCCGCGGTCAACGCGTCGGCGACCGACGCCGTCGTCACGGCATGGGACGCCAAGCTCCACTACGGCTCCTGGCGGCCGATCACCGCCATCCGCCTCGCCGACACCGACGGCAACCCCGCGACGACGGCGGACCCGGCCTGGGAACCGCTGCTCGTCACCCCGCCGCACCCGGACTACGTCGCCGGCCACACGACCGTCGTCGGTGCCGTGGCACGCGCCCTGACCGGAGTTCTCGGCACCTCGCGCATCGACCTCCACGTCCCCTCCCAGGTCACCGGCACGACGCGGTTCTACGGGTCCGCCGACGCCCTCGACCGGGACGTCGTCGACGCCCGTGTGTGGGGCGGCGTCCACTCCCGCACGGCGGACGTGGCCGGCTGCCGGGCCGGCGCCCGGGTGGCCGCCTGGGCGCTGGACCACTACTTCCGGCCGGTCGCCAAGAACGGCACCCAGCCGTCCCCGCGGACACGAACGGCCCGGCAGGACAGGCCGGCCGAGCCGAAGTGCGGCGACGGCATCGGCTGAACCACAGAGTCGCGAGGGACTCGCGGGCTGGTAAACGGTGGTGGTGGGGTCCGTGTGGCGGGCGCGGATACGGGACCTGGATTCTTGTTCGACTGACTGGCCGTTCATATGCCCTGGGTCGAGGGTGGTTCGGTTCGAACACCACCGAATATCGCCCGTGCCCCTTGGTTCTGCCCGTCCCGTGCCCAACACTGAGCCGATGACGCAGCGTGTGGAGCTCGCGACCGTGATGGACCGGCTGGCCGTGGACGAGATGGTCACCGAGTACGCGGCGGCCGTCGACGACGGTGACTGGACGGCGTACCGGAGGCTGTTCGCGGCGGACGGGCGGGCCGACTACCGCTCCGCCGGCGGGATCGAGGGCGATGCCGGGCAGGTCGCCGAGTGGCTCGCGGAGAACCTGACCCTCTTCTCGATGCGGCAGCATCTGATCGTCAACCGCCGGGTGACGTTCGGGATCCTGGACAACGACACCGGCGACACCGCCCATGTGCGGGCCGACTACGTCAACCCCATGCGTTTCGCAGGCGGCGACGGCGCCTCCACCGCCCCGGACTTCGTGTGCGGCGGCCGCTACTCCTTCGCTTTCGTGCGCACCGGGGACGGCTGGCGGCTGCGCCAGGTGGTCGTCGAGGAGAAGTGGCGCAGGCTGCCCGACCCGCGTGCTGTGACCGTGTCCGACTGAGCCCGCTCCCATGCCCCCTGTCGGAGGTCCCACCCGGTCCCGCACACTGGAAGGACCCGCAGGCAGGAGGCGATGGATGAGGACCGTCGAGCGCTGGCTCACCTCCCCGTGGCGGCGTTCCTGCGTCGGGGCGCTGGCGGGCGCCCTGCCGGTGCTGGCCTTCCCGGCGCCGTCGCTGTGGTGGTTCGCCTATGTCGCGCTGGTCCCCTGGCTGCTGCTGGCCCGCTCGGCGCCGACCGGGCGGCGGGCGGCGTACGACGGCTGGTGCGGCGGGTTCGGCTTCATGGTCGCCGTGCACCACTGGCTGCTGCCGAGCCTGAGCGTCTTCATCTTCCTGATCGCCGGACTGCTGAGCGTGCTCTGGGCGCCCTGGGGCTGGGTGACCCGCCGGCTGCTGGGCGGGGTGCCGTCGTCGGGGCGGGCCGCGGTCGCGGTGCTGGTGCTGCCGTCGGGCTGGCTGATGGTGGAGCTGGCGCGGTCCTGGCAGGGGCTCGGCGGGCCGTGGGGCATGCTCGGCGCGACCCAGTGGCAGGTGACGCCGGCGCTGCGGCTGGCCTCGGTCGGCGGGGTGTGGCTGCTGAGCTTCCTGGTGGTGGCCGTCAACGTCGCGGTCGCCGTGCTCATATCCGTGCGGGAGGCACGCGTGCCCGCGGTGGCCTCGCTGGTGGCCACGGCCGCCGCGACCTCCGCGGCCTGGGTGTGGTCGCCGCGCCCGGACGTCGACGGTCACGTCCGCATCGCCGTCGTACAGCCCGGCATCGTCGGCGGCACCGACAGCGGCGACCGGCGGTTCGACAGGGAGGAGCAGCTGACCCGGCAGCTGTCCGGGCAGCATCCGGACCTGATCGTCTGGGGCGAGAGCAGTGTCGGGTACGACCTCGGGGACCGGCCCGATCTCGCGCGGCGGATCGCGGCCCTCTCCCGGGAGACCGGCGCGGACATCCTGGTCAACGTCGACGCCCGGCGCTCCGACCGGCCCGGCATCTACAAGAGCTCCATACTGGTCGGCGCCGGCGGCCCGACCGCGGAGCGGTACGACAAGATGCGCCTGGTCCCGTTCGGCGAGTACATACCGGCCCGCTCCCTGCTCGGCTGGGCCACCTCGGTCGGCAAGGCGGCCGGCGAGGACCGGCGGCGCGGCACCGAGCAGGTGGTGATGAACGTCGGGCACGGGCTGCGGGTCGGCCCGATGATCTGCTTCGAGACCGCGTTCCCCGACATGAGCCGGCATCTCGCCCAGGACGGCGCGCAGGTGCTGATCGGCCAGTCGTCGACCTCCACCTTCCAGGACAGCTGGGCCCCCGAGCAGCACGCCTCGCTGGCCGCGCTCCGGGCCGCCGAGACCGGCCGCACGATGGTCCACGCCACGCTCACCGGGGTCTCCGCCGTGTACGGCCCGGGCGGCGAGCGCATCGGCCCCTGGCTCGGCACCGACGCGAGCACCGCCCGGGTCTACGAGGTGCCGATCGCCCGCGGGGTCACCCCGTTCGTGCGGTACGGCGACTGGCCGGTGGACGGCGCGCTGCTGGTACTGGCCGCCTACTGCCTGGCCGAGGGGCTGCGGACGGTCAGGCTGCGCCGGGGTGCCGCAGAACCTCTCGTACCACCTGCTCGCACAGTTCATGAGTCGCCAGTGCGTCCCGGGCACTGAGCACCTTCCCGGCGCGGACCGCGTCGAGGAAGGCGAGGACGGCCTGTTCGATGCCGCGCTGCCGGGCGACCGGCACCCAGTCGCCGCGTCGCCGGACCGTCGGCTGCCCCTTGTGGTCGATCACCTCGGCGAGGTTCAGGACCTGGCGCTTGGTGTCCTGCCCGGAGACCTCCAGGATCTCCTCGGCCGAGCCGCTGAGCCTGTTCATCACGCCGAGCGCGGTGAAGCCGTCGCCGGCGAGCTGGAGGACGACGTGGTGCAGCAGGCCGTCGGCGACCCGGGCGCGGACGGTCACGTCCTCGACCGGGCCGGGGGCGAGGAAGCGCAGGGTGTCGACGACGTGGATGAAGTCGTCGAGGATCATCGTGCGGGGTTCCTCGGGCAGCCCGATGCGGTTCTTCTGCATCAGGATCAGCTCGCGCGGGTGGTCGGCGCACTGCACGTAGCCGGGGGCGTGGCGCCGGTTGAAGCCGACGAAAAGCGACACGTTCCGCGCCTCGGCCAGGGTCACAAGGCGCGCGGAGTCTTCCAGTCGGTAAGCGAGGGGCTTGTCGACGTACGTCGGTACGCCCGCCTCCAGGAGCCGGGTGACGATCTCGGGGTGGGCGACGGTGGCCGCGTGCACGAAGGCGGCGTCGAGATCCTGGGCGAGGAGGCCGTCGAGGGTCGCGTGCCGGTGGCCGGCGGGCAGGCGGAGGCTGTCGGCGACCCGGGCGAGGGTGGCCGGGGTGCGGGTCTGCAGGTGGAGTTCGAGCCCCGGCTGCGTGGCCAGCACCGGCAGGTACGCCTTCTGCGCGATGTCGCCGAGTCCGATGCAGCCGACCTTCACTGACGCTCCCCTAGCGGTTGCCTGTGCGTGCCTGAGCGGAAGCATACGGGCCGATAATCCGTGGTGGGGCCGGGCTGGAGTGGGCCAGGATGCCGGGTATGACGACCGAACGCCGTATGCCCGCCTTCGACGCCGACGAACGCACCATGCTGGAGGGCTGGTTGGACTTCCACCGGCAGACCCTCGCGGTGAAGTGCGAAGGGCTGACCGACGCCCAGCTCAGGACCGCCGCGGTGGAGCCGTCCGCGCTGTCCCTGATGGGGCTGGTGCGCCACATGGCCGACGTGGAGCGGTCCTGGTACCGCAGGGTCCTCGCCGAGGAGGAGGCGCCGCCGCTGTACTTCGGCGACGCGGACCCGGACGGCGAGTTCCACCTCACCGAGGCGGACACCTGGCAGGAGGCGTACGCGACCTGGCAGGCCGAGATCGAGGCCGCCCGGCAGGCCGCGGCCGGTCTCGGTCTTGACGACCTCTCCAAGGGCCGCCACCGCCGCACCGGCGAGCGGATCAGCCTGCGCTGGATCCACACCCACATGATCGAGGAGTACGCCCGGCACAACGGCCACGCCGACCTGATCCGGGAGCGGATCGACGGCGCGACCGGCGACTGACGTCAGCATCGCAACCACCCGCCCCTCGTACGGGGCGCGAGATCACCCGTGCGGGGCACCAAAGTGTCGTCGACGGTGTCAACCTCCGCGCCGACCCAGCAGAGTTGCGCGGGTGCATCGAACGACGACCACCGCAGCGCTCCTGGTCACCGTGACCGTCTCGGCCCTCTCCGGCTGTGTGACGGTCCAGCGCCCGGCGGCGCCCGGCCCCCCTCCGGGTACGGCTCCCTCGCTGCCGTCGGTGCCCCGCCCGGACGGCAGCGCCGAGCCGAGGGTGGTGCAGGCGCCGGCCAAGGAGGCCCTGGAGATGGTCGGCCCGTCCCGTCCGGCCCACCGGTCCGCACCGGCCGGCTCCCACGCCCCGGCGCCTCCTCCGCCGGCCCGCCAGCGCCCCCCGGCGGCCCCGCGCGCCGCCACCCCGCACCCCCGCACCGCACACCGGTCGCACCGATCGGAGGCCGACCTCCCGGACCTCTCCCGCTCCGTCCCGAAGGCCCCGGACGTGTGCGCCCTCGGCAAGCAGTACGGCGGCTGGACCGCGGACAGCCCGCAGGCCCGGATCTGCGAGCAGACGTACGGGCGGTGAGACGCCGGCCGGGGACGGACCGGGGTGCCTGGGCCGGTCCGGGCCCTACATCGGCCGCTGTCGCGGCGGGCCCCAGGATTCGCCGCCCGGACCGCCGTCGTCGCCGAGTCGCAGCTCCAGGCGGGTGATCGCGGCCCGGACCCCGTTGCCGTACCCGTCGTCGCCGAGTGCGGCGGCCGCGCCGCGGGCCCGGTGCAGGTGGCTGCGGGCGGCCTCGGTACGGCCGAGCTTCACGTAGTCGGCGGCGAGGTTCAGATGCAGGGAGGGGTAGAAGCCGCGCAGCCCCACGGCTCCCTCCGCCTCGTCCGCCGCCGACAACGCCCGCAGATCCCAGGCGAGTTCGTCGGACGGGTCGTCCTGGGTGTCGGCCAGGTAGTGGGCCAGGGTGCAGCGGTGCAGCGGCTGGCCGTGCTCGCCGATCTCCGTCCACAGGTCGAGCAGGCGCCGGCGGGCCTCCTCACGGTCCCCGGCGTGGTGCAGCATCACGACCTGCCCGATCCGCGAGAGCACGGCATCGGGCGCCGTACGCTCCTGTCGCTCCGCCACGGGGCCCTCCGGGCTGTAAGCCGTTGTGTGCTGCCGACGCTAGACGGCGCCGCCTGTTTTCATCGTCAGGCGGCGCCGTGGGACCGCGGGCCGGCGGTGGCTGGTCACGCCAACGCGGCGGAGCCGCACATCGGCACAGCCCCGCGCCCCTAAGGGGTTGCCCCCGGTCGGCTTCGAGGCGCCCTCTGTACTTGCTCAGCCCAGGTCGGGAATCCGCCAGTCGATCGGCTCGTGCCCCTGGGCCGCGACCGCCTCGTTGATCTGGGTGAACGGGCGGGTGCCGAAGAACTTCGCGGCGGAGAGCGGGGACGGGTGCGCGCTCTGGATCACCACGTGCCGGGTCTCGTCGATCAGCTTGGCCTTCTTCTGCGCGTAGCCGCCCCAGAGGACGAAGACCGCCGGGTCGGGCCGCTCGGCGACGGCCCGGATCACCGCGTCCGTGAACTTCTCCCAGCCCTTGTTCTTGTGCGAGTTGGCCTCACCGGCGCGGACCGTGAGGACCGCGTTGAGCAGCAGCACGCCCTGCCGGGCCCACGGCATCAGATAGCCGTTGTCCGGCGCCGACTCCCAGCCGAGCTCCTCGTGCATCTCCTTGTAGATGTTCCGCAGGGACGGCGGGATCCGCACCCCGGGACGGACGGAGAAGCACAGGCCGTGGCCCTGGCCCTCGCCGTGGTACGGGTCCTGGCCGAGGACGAACACCTTGACCTGGTCGTACGGCGTCGCCTCCAGCGCGGCGAAGACCTCCTCGCGCGGCGGATAGACGGGGCCCTTCGCCCGCTCCTCCTCGACGAACTCGGTCAGCTCCTTGAAGTAGGGCTGCTGAAGCTCGTCACCCAGAACCCCGCGCCAGGACTCGGGCAGCATGGCGATGTCGGTCACGTCAACGTCCTCACGAATTGCGGTCACTTGCAGATCCTGCTGATACCGAAAAACCTACAGGCGACCACTGACAACCGGTGCCGGACGGCCGTTTCACCAGCTGGTCTTGCGGTGCAGCTCCCACATCATCATGATCGTCGACGGGTCGAGCGCCCGTTCGCCGCCGGAGATGTCGTCGCTGGCCGCGACGTACTGCCGCCCCTGCCACAGCGGGATCAGCCGGGCGTCGTCGACGAGGATCTGCTGCGCCTCCTCGAACTCCTTGACGACCTCGCCGCGGTTGCTCTCGCGGCGCGACTCCGGCAGCAGCTTGCCGGTGATCACGGGTGACGCGTAGGGCGTGCCGAGGGCGTTCTGCTCGCCGACGAAGGGGGCGATGAAGTTGTCGGCGTCGGGGAAGTCCGGGAACCAGCCGCGGCCGAACACCGGGTACTCGCCCTTCTGGTAGCCGACGACATAGGTCTTCCAGGGGCGGCTTCTGAGGGTGATCGTGAACAGCCCGGAGTCGTCCAGCTGCTGCTTTAGCTCCTGGAACATCTGGCCGGTCTCGGAGCCGTAGCGGTCGGTGGTGTACCAGAAGGTGAGCGGGACGCGCCGGGTGATGCCGGCGTCGGCGAGGATCTTGCGGGCCTTGGAGGTGCTGGGGTCGCCGTAGTCGTCGAAGAAGTCGGTGGCGTGGCCGGTCAGGCCCGCCGGGACCATCGAGTACAGCGGGTCGACGGTGTCCTTGTAGACCGTGTGGGCGATCGCGGAGCGGTCGACGAGCTGGGCGACGGCCTTGCGCACGGCCGGCTGCTTGGCCCACGGGTCCGCGGGGTTGAACACCAGGTAGCTGATGTCGGTGCCGCTGCCGTCGATGAGCTGCAGGTCGGTGCTGCGGTGCGCCTCCAGGGCGACGATGTCGGAGGCGGCGAGTCCGCGGTAGGTGACGTCGATGTCCCCGGACCGCAGGGCCTTGACCATGGTGGCCGAGTCCTGGAAGTAGCGGATGGTCACCGCGTCGTTCTGCCGGTCGGCGAATCCCTGGTAGGTGTCGTTGCGGACCAGCTCGGCCCGCTTGCCCTCGTCGTAGGACTTGAGGGTGTACGGCCCGGAGCCGTGCACGGAGTCGTCCTTGCGCAGCGCGTGGGCGGGGTAGTCGTCGGGGTCGACGATCGACATGGCCGGGGTGGCGAGGACGAACGGGAAGGTGGTGTCGGCCTTGTTGAGGTGGAAGACCACCTCGCGTTCGCCGATCGCCTGCACCCGGTCGAGGCTGCCGAGCAGTCCGGCGGGGCCGCTGGGCGCGTTGATGCTCCGGATCCGGTCGATGGAGTACTTGACGGCCTCGGCGTCGAGCTTGTCGCCGTCGGCGAACTTCAGGCCGGAGCGCAGTTCGCAGCGGTAGGTGCGGTCGCCGGAGTCGGTGAAGGCGCAGTTGCGCGCGGCGTCCGGCTGGGGGGTGGTGGCGCCGTCGGGGTAGGCGAGCAGTGTCTGGTAGACGTTCCGGAACAGCTCCCAGGAGCCGTCCCACGATCCCGCCGGGTCGAGGGTGCTGGGGGCGCTGGTCGTCCCGACGACGATCGGGCCGCTGTTGCCCGTACTGCCGGAGAACACACCGCACCCGGCCACCAGGGATATGGACGCGAGCGCGGCAGCTCTTCGCAGACCTCGGTTCCGGTTGAACACGCGCACACTCCTCGATCCGCCGTACCAGGGGTCGGCGGCAGACCATACCGCAGCGTTGCGCGCCTTGAAGCACCCCGGAAACACGGGCGTTGATCGAATGCGCTATGACGACGTTGTCATGTGGCTGTGCAAATCCTGTACGACCGCCGGGGCGCCGTTTTCCTCACACATGTGGCAAATATCTGTGACGAAAACGACGCCCGAGGATCCGTCAGGCCATGCCCGCGTTCAGGAAGATGCCGCCGTCGACGACGAGCGTCTGGCCGGTGATCCAGTCGGACTGCTCCGAGGTGAGGAACGCGGCGGCGCCGCCGATGTCGGAGGGCACGCCGAGCCGCTTGAGCGGGTAGCCCGCGGAGGCCTCCGCCTCCCGGCCCTCGTACAGGGCCTCGGCGAACTTGGTCTTGACGACCGCGGGGGCGATCGCGTTGACCCGGACGCCGGGGGCGAACTCGTGGGCCAGCTGCTGGGTCAGGTTGATCATCGCGGCCTTGCTGATGCCGTACGCGCCGATGAACGGCGAGGCCGACAGCCCGGCGACGGAGGCGATGTTGACGATGGCGCCGCCGTTGTCCTTCTGCCAGGCGTGCCAGGTCTTCTGGGCGAAACCGAGGGCCGAGACCACGTTGGTCTCGAACACCTTGCGGGCCACGTCCAGGTCGACGTCGGCGATCGGGCCGAACACCGGGTTGGTACCGGCGTTGTTGACCAGGTAGTCGACGCGGCCGAAGGCCGCCATGGTGCGCTCGACGACCTCGCGCTGGTGGGCCAGGTCGTGCGCCTTGCCTGCGATGCCGATGACGCGCTCGGCGCCGAGGCTCTCGACGGCCTCCTTGAGGGCGTCCTCGTTGCGGCCGGTGATGGCGACGCGGTCGCCGCGGGCGACCAGCGCCTCGGCGACGCCGTAGCCGATGCCGCGGCTCGCGCCGGTGATGACGGCGACCTTGCCGGACAGCTCGGGCAGTTCAGTCATGTCGGTGTTCCTCAGGTTCCCCGGTGGTCTTCTAGTCGAGCGGTCCGCCGGCCACGTACAGCACCTGGCCGGAGACGAAGCCGGCGGCCTCGTTCGTGAAGAAGGCGATGGCGTTGGCGATGTCCTCGGGCTCGCCGACGCGCTGCACGGGGATCTGGGTGGCGGCAGCGGCCTTGAACTCCTCGAAGCCCATCTTGACGCGCTCGGCGGTGGCCTTGGTCATCTCGGTGGCGATGAAGCCGGGGGCGACGGCGTTGGCGGTGATGCCGAACTTGCCGAGCTCGATGGCGAGGGTCTTGGTGAAGCCCTGCAGACCGGCCTTGGCGGCGGAGTAGTTGGCCTGGCCGCGGTTGCCGAGCGCGGAGGAGGAGGACAGGTTGACCACGCGCCCCCAGCCGGCCTCGACCATGTGCTGCTGGACGGCCTTGGTCATCAGGAAGGAGCCGCGCAGGTGCACGTTCAGGACCGTGTCCCAGTCCGACGCGGACATCTTGAACAGCAGGTTGTCGCGGAGCACGCCGGCGTTGTTGACCAGGATGGTCGGGGCGCCCAGCTCCTCGACGACCCGCGCGATCGCGGCGGCCACCTGGGCCTCGTCGGAGACGTCGGCGCCGACCGCGATCGCCTTGCCGCCGGCCGCGGTGATCTTCTCGACGGTGTCCTTGCAGGCGGCCTCGTCGAGATCGATCACGGCCACCGCGCGGCCCTCGGCGGCCAGTCGTACGGCGGTGGCGGCGCCGATACCGCGCGCGGCACCGGTGACGACGGCCACCCGCTGCTCAGTGCTGGACATTGCTGTTTCTCCTCGCCCTTGAGAACACCTGATCGAGAACCCGGCCGAACAGTGAGCGACCGCTTAGTACCTTCGACAGACGTGACGCTAGAAGCCCTGGCACGCGGTGTCAACGCCGCACCGCGCGGTGTGATCCATTACCTCACCAGGAGGTCCAGCAACCGCTCCGTCTCGGCGGCCGGGTCGAGGGTGAGCCCCGTGTGCACAGGGCCCGGCTGTACGACGGTGGAGCGGGGCGCGACCAGCCAGCGGAAGCGCCGCCCCGGGTCGTCGCCGGCCGCGTGCCCCGCCGCCGCCCCGCCCGCGCACACGCCCTCCACCGCCCCGAGCGCGGCCCGCACCCCGGCCGCGTCCGCGTCCGGATCCAGGGCCAGCAGCCGGGCCTCGTCGAGATGGGTGCGGGCGCCGACGTAGGTCTTGGCCCGGCAGTACACGATCACGCCGGCGTTGATGTACTCGCCGCGCTCCACGCGGGGCACGACGCGCAGCAGGGCGTACTCGAAGACGTCGCGGTCGCCGCCCTGACCGGCCCGGGTGATGTGGCGCTCGGTCACATGTCCGGCCATGTAGATATGGGTCTCGCTCACTTGGTCCCCTCGATGCCGGTGATGCGTTCGTGGATGACGGCGGCCCGGGCGAGCAGCGGCCGCGCATAGGTGCGCCGCAGTTCGTCGGGGGTGTCGAAGCCGGGCTCGGCGGCGAGCCAGACGTCCGGGATCTCGGCGGTGACCTCGGCGAGCAGGTCCTCGGTGACCAGGGGCGCCAACTCGGCGGCGGCCGCCCGGACGTCGGGGCCGAACCCGCTCAGCGCGTGGTCGGCGGCGTCGTAGGGGCGGGCGGCGGACGCCTCGGCCGAGGGCCAGTTGTGCTGCCAGATCATGGTGGCGCCGTGGTCGATGAGCCACAGGTCGCCGTGGTGGACCAGCAGGTTGGGGTTGCGCCAGGAGCGGTCGACGTTGTTGATCAGCGCGTCGAACCAGACGATCCGCCCGGCCTCCTCGGGGCTCACCGCGAAGGCGAGCGGGTCGAAGCCCAGGGCACCGGACAGGAAGTCCATGCCGAGGTTGGTGCCGCCGCTGCCCCGCAACAGGTCCTGCACCTGCTGCTCGGGCTCGCCGAGCCCCAGAACGGGATCCAGTGCGACGGTGACCAGCCGGGGCATCCGGAACCCGAGCCGGCGCGCGAGCTCACCGCAGACGACCTCGGCGACCAGCGTCTTCCGGCCCTGCCCCGCACCCGTGAACTTCATGACGTACGTCCCGAAGTCGTCGGCCTCGACGAGCCCCGGCAGCGAGCCCCCCTCACGCAGGGGCGTGATGTAGCGGGTCGCGGTCACTTCTCGCAGCATTTTCCCAGGCCATCCAGCTTCTCAACCATGCAATCGACGACCGGGGTTGTCGGGAGCAAGACGGGCGGGTCCTCCCCGGCAGCCCGTCGGCGGCGCTGCGCCCCTCGCTTCCGGCCTCCGGCATGAAGTGAGCATAGTAACCGAGCGTGACAGCACGCCAGGAACCCCCGGCCCACGCGCCCGAGTCGCCGCACGGCCTCGGAACGAGAGCACCTAGCGACCGTCAGCACACCGCCGCACGTCCTCGGAACGAGATCGCCGAGTGACCGTCAGCTCACCGCCGAGCAACGGGTGTTCCCCGCCGGCCGGCACCACCTGCCGGTCCGCAGTCCGCGCCGGCTCTCCGCACCGCAGGCCGACGGCGTGATCCGCCGGATCCACGGGCGGCGGCCGACGCCTGCCCGACCGGTCCGTGCCCGGTGGTGCCGCCTCGCGACATCCATGACTTCGACGCATACCACCTGTTCCCAAGTCTCGTTGGCGTCATGGTCACCGGGGCTCCTACGGTGAGTGGGTGGAACCACCGTTTCAAGAGGAGTTCGGCATGATCACCACCCCCTTCGGCTTCTCCAGCACCGCGGCCGAGGTGGCCGCCGGCATCGACCTCTCCGGGCGCCGCGCACTGGTCACCGGGGCGTCCTCCGGGCTCGGCGCGGAGACGGCGCGGGTACTGGCCTCGCGGGGTGCGGAGGTCACCCTCGCCGTGCGGGACACGGCGGCCGGTGAGCGGGTGGCCAAGGACATCGGCTCCGCCGGCGACGAGGCGCTTCGTGTCGCCCGTCTGGACCTGGCCGACCCCGCGTCCGTGGCCGCGTTCACCGCGGCCTGGCACGGCCCGCTGGACATCCTGGTCAACAACGCGGGCGTCATGGCCTGCCCGGAGCAGTACACGCCGCAGGGGTGGGAGCTGCAGTTCGCCACCAACCACCTCGGCCACTTCGCCCTGGCGACCGGTCTGCACGGGGCGCTGGCCGCGGCGCAGGCCGCCCGCATCGTCGTCGTGAGCTCGACCGGCCACCAGCGCTCCCCCGTCGTCCTCGACGACCTGCACTTCGGCTTCCGGGCCTACGAACCGTGGGCCGCGTACGCGCAGTCCAAGACCGCGAACGTGCTCTTCGCGGTCGAGGCCACCCGGCGCTGGGCGGCCGACGGCATCACCGCCAACGCCCTCATGCCGGGGGCCGTCGTGACCAACCTCCAGCGGCACATCGGGGGCAGCAGCGGACGGGGGGCGGCCGATCAGATGAAGACGGTGGAGCAGGGCGCCGCCACCTCGGTGCTCCTCGCAGTCTCACCGCTGCTGGACGGGGTGGGCGGGCGTTACTTCAACGACTGCAACGAGGCCGAGGTGGTCGACCGGCGCACGGGCACGCTGCACGGCGTCGCCCGGTACGCCGTGGATCCGGACAACGCCCGCCGGCTGTGGGACGTCTCCGAGGCCCTGCTCGCCGACGCCGCCGGTGCCTCATGACCGACCTGGTCCAGCGCGACGAACTCGGCGCCTTCCTCCGCGCCCGGCGGGAGGCGACCGACCCGGCGGCGGCAGGCTTCCGGTCCGGGCCGCGGCGCCGCACCCCGGGGCTGCGCCGCGAGGAGCTGGCGCAGCTCGCCGGGCTGAGCGTCACCTGGTACACATGGCTCGAACAGGGCCGCGACATCAGTGTGAGCAGGCAGGTCATCGAAAGCCTGGCCCGTGCGCTGCGGCTCTCCGGGCCGCAGCGCGCGCATCTGTTCACGCTGGCCGCTCTGGTACCGCCGTCGGCGGGACCGGCGCCCGCGAAGGTCGATCCGCTCCTTGAGCGGCTGGTTCGGGAGCTGTTCCCGAAGCCCGCCTACGTGATGAACCCGTGGTGGGACCTGCTGGCGTACAACGACGCGTACGCCGAGCTCCTCGGCGGCCTCGACCAGCGGTCGGCGGACGAGCGGAACATCCTCTGGATCACCTTTGCCGAGTCGCGCGGTTCGGGACTGTTCGTCGACTGGCTCGGCGAGGCGCGTTCCCTCGTCGGCCAGTTGCGGGTGGCCCTCGCCCGGTATCCCGACGATCCGCGCGGCCCCGCGCTCCTCAAGTCGCTGCTGAATTCCTCCGAGGCGTTCCGCGAGCTGTGGGACGAGCGGAGCGTCAGCGGATTCACCGCCGCCCGCAAGGAGCTACGGCATCCACGGCTCGGCCGCATCGCCCTGGACCATCTGAAGCTGTCGGACGCCCATGACGAAAAGCTTTCCCTGACAGTCTTCCTGCCCGCCCAGGAAAGCGGCTCCGAGTAACCGAACACGACGGCCGGTCGACCCCGCCCGGTGGAGCCTCGGGGTGCCCCGCGCGGGCTCCCGGGACCGCCTGACCGTCCGCTTCGGCCGTCCGCTCGACCACGGCCTGCCGGCACGCAGTCTGCTGGTCGCCGACGCCGACGGCCTGCCCGTCGCCGCCTCCGGGACCGGGGACGGCGAGGAGTCCCGGGAGCTGACACCCCACCGGCCCTGGGCGGGGACACCGCATCTGCTCCGGGTGGACCCCGCGCTGGAGGACGTCGCGGGAAACGCGGTCGGCCGGGTCTTCGACCGGGATCTGAGCCGCTCCGCGGACCGGGCCCTCCGCGGCGGGCCCGGTCGCGGTGCCCTTCCGACCTGCGTGACGGTGCCGTGCGTCGCCCGCTCGGCTGCGGCGCAGGTCAAGACCGACAGCGAACCGACAGCGCCGTTTTACCGAAGCCTCATGTCCGGGTGGTCACTATCTGGATGCCGTCTGAACAGGTGGTGCCCGAAGACCGTACCCCTGGACAGATCCACGAGAAGCTCCGCGGAAGGGAACCCCTCACATGACCAGCGCACCGCTCACCCCCTCAGCCGGACCGGGCCGCCGTACCGTCATGGCGGCGGCCGGAGCGGCGGGGCTCGCCGCCGCGCTGACCGCGTGCGGGTCGTCGGACGACGGCTCGTCGAGCACGACCACCACGACCAACAACGCGGGCGGTGGCTCCACCACCCAGGACAGCAACGGCTCGGCCGGCGGCTCCACGGCCGCGGCCGGCGGCACCGCGCTCGCCAAGACCACGGACATCCCCGAGGGCGGCGGCACGATCTACAAGGACCAGTCCGTGGTCGTGACCCAGCCGACGTCGGGTACGTACAAGGCGTTCTCGACCAAGTGCCCGCACGCCGGCTGCGCGGTGACGAGCATCGCCAACGGCGAGATCGTCTGTCCCTGCCACGGCAGCAAGTTCGCCATCGCGGACGGCAGCGTGAAGCAGGGCCCGGCGACCACGGGTCTGACGGCCGCGAACATCACGGTCGCCAGCGACCAGATATCGCTGGCCTGACCCTCAGGACCGCCGGCGCGGTTGTTTGAGGCAGCCGAGCACCTCGTCCGTGGTCGCGACCGTGGCGACCAACGCGAGGGTGTTGCGGACCATCGCGGGGGTGTACTCGGAGGGCACTCCCGCGATGGCGTCGGCCGGGACGACGGCCGTGTAGCCCCGGTTGACCGCGTCGAACACCGTGTTCGGGATGGCCACGTTGGCCGAGACACCGGTGACGACCAGAGTGCGGCAGCCGAGGTTGCGCAGCAGAGCGTCGACGTCGGTGCCCTGGATCGGCGACAGGCCGTGCAGCCGTCGTACGACGAGATCCTCCTCCGAGACCTCGATGGGGGGCGCGACGCGGACCGCCGCCGTGCCGGACAGCTGCTGGACGGGCAGCCGTTCGGCGGCGCGGAACAGGCGGGCGTTGCGGTTCGCGCCCCGGCCGTCCGGGCGGCGTTCGGCGATCGCGTGGATCACCTGGACACCGGTGTCGTGGGCGGCGGCGACAAGGCGGGCGATGTTGTTGAGAGCCCCGGACGTCCGCGCCTCACGGGCGAGTTCGGGCAGCGCGCTCTCCGGGCCCACCACACCCTGCTGGCACTCGACGGTGAGCAGCACGGTGCTCACGGGATCGAGGAGTTCCGAGAGCCGTTCGTACGACGGCATGTGACGCCCCCTTCCGCCTTGGTGCGGGGCGGGCGAGACTAACCAGCATTGCGCGGGAACGGAAGAAGAGGGGGCCGCATGACCGTCACTCAGCGCCGGGGTCGGAAGATCATGATGACGCCCGGGGAGCTGGACGAGTTCCTCACCACACAACGCACCTGCCGGGTCGCGACCGTCTCGGCGTCCGGCGCCCCGCACGTCAGCGCCCTGTGGTTCGCCTGGGACGGCAAGTCCCTGTGGCTCTACTCGGTGGTGCGCAGCCAGCGCTGGAAGGACCTCAGCCGCGATCCGCGGGTGGCCGTCGTGGTCGACTCCGGCGAGGAGTACGACCAGTTGCGGGGCGTCGAGCTGAGGGGGACCGTCGAGTTCGTGGGCGAGGTCCCGCGCACCGGCGAACTGGTCGCCGAACTCGACTACATCGAGACGGTGTTCGCCCGTAAGAACTTCGGCCTGGACGAGATGCCGCACGACGGCCGGCATGCCTGGGCGCGGCTGACCCCGACGAAGATCGCCTCCTGGGACTTCCGCAAGCTGGGCTCGGCGTAAGGCGGTTCGGAAGAGCCGGTTCAGGCGATCGCCTCGGCCGCGCCGCGCAGAGCCTGCACCGCCGCCCGGATCGACGGGCGGCGGTCGGCGTCGGCCCGCCAGACGACGTACACATGGCGGCGCACCCGCTGCTTCAGGGGCACCATGAGAACGCCCTCCGGCACCGGGTGACGCCCCAGCAGCGGGGCGATGCAGACCCCCAGCCCGGCCGCCACCAGGTTGAGCTGTGTGTGCGTCTCGGCCGCGCGGTGCCCGACGATGGGCTCGATGCCGCGCGAGCGGAGCGTGAACATCAGCCATTCGTGGCAGAACTCGCCCTCGCCCCAGGTGATCCACTCGTCCTCGGCGAACTCCCCCAGGTCCACCTCCGCACGGCCGGCGAGCCGGTGCCCGGCCGGCAGCGCCACGTCGGCGGGGTCGTCCAGCAGGGGTGCCTTGACCAGCCCGTCGGGCAGCGGCATCGGCTTGTTGTACCAGTCCAGGACGACGGCGAGGTCGAGGTCGCCGCGGACCACCCCGGCGATGCCCTTCTCCGGCTCCAGTTCACTGGAGCGGACGCGCAGCGCCGGGTGCCGGGCGCGCAGGGCGGCCAGTGCGGTCGGGAACAGGCCGCGGGCGGCCGTCGGGAACGCGGAGAGCCGCAGCTCGCCGACGACCTGGCCCCGGTGCGCCTCCAGGTCGGACTGGGCCAGCTCGACCTGGGAGAGGATCCGGGCCGCGTGCTCGGCGAGCAGCCGCCCGGCGTCGGTGAGCCGGATGCCCCGGCCGTTCTTCGCGAGGAGCTGCTGGTCCACCTCGCGCTCCAGCTTGCCCATCTGCTGCGACACCGCCGACGTCGTGACGTGCAGGGCCTCGGCGGCCCCGCTGACCGAGCCGTGCCGGGCGAGGGCGTCCAGGGTGCGCAGGCGCTCCAGGTTCAACATGTAAGTGATTCTAAGAGGTACCGGGTGACAGATCTCGATTGTGCTACGAGATCGGCTCCCGCATGGTGGAGGCCATGAGCACCGTGACCACCGCCGCGACCAGCGAGCCGACACTGGCCGCCGGCCCCTCCCGCCCCCGCCTCGACTGGCGACTGCGCTTCGGCGCCCTGTCGCTGATCTGGGGTTTCAGCTTCCTCTTCATCAAGGTGGGGACGGAGGGCTACGCACCGTTCCAGGTCACCCTGGGCAGGCTGGCGTTCGGTACGGCGGTCCTTGCGGCGGCGATGGCCGTGAAGCGGCAGCGGCTGCCGCGCGGGGCCCGTACCTGGGGGCATCTGGCGGTCGCGGCGTTCCTGCTCAACGCGCTGCCGTTCTCCCTCTTCGCCTACTCGGAGCTGACGATCCCGTCCACGCTGGCCGGGATCTGCAACGCGACCTCGCCGCTGTGGGGGATGGCGCTGTCGCTGGTGGCCCTGTCGGAGGACCGGCCGACGAGGGTTCGGTTCGCCGGGCTCGGCCTGGGGTTCATCGGCGTGCTGACGGTGCTGGGTGCCTGGGAGGGGTTCCACGGCCTGGACGTCACGGGGACCGCGATGGCGCTGCTGGCCTCGCTGAGCTATCCGGTGGGGTGGATCTACGTCCGGCGGACGCTGGCCGGGACGGGTGACTCCCATCTGGCGACGACCGGGGCGCAGCTGTTGCTCGCGACGGTTCAACTGGCCGTGGTGACACCGCTGTTCACGTCCCTCCCGGCGCACTTCGCACTGGTCCCGCTGCTGGCGATCGCCGCGCTCGGCGCGCTGGGGACGGGGCTGGCGGTGCTCGTCCAGTACGGGCTGGTGGCGGAGGTCGGCCCGACCACCGCCCAGATGGTCACGTACTTCATCCCGGTCATCGCCGCCGCGGCGGGGGTCGCGGTGCTGGGCGAGTCGTTGCGCTGGAGCACGCCGGCGGGAGCGGTGATCGTACTCGCGGGCGCGGCCCTCACCCAGGTGAGGCCGCGCCTCCGGCAGCGCCCCGAAGGGGCGCGGGGCTGTATCCATATGCGGCTCCGCCGCGTGGGCGCGACCAGTCACGACGGCGCCGCAGACGGCAGACGGCAGATCGCGGCACTTCCAGCGGAGCGCTTGGCTAAGCCTGGACGCGTCCTTTCGCCGGCCTCACCGCCGTCGCCACCGCCTCCGCCAGCGGACCGGTCTCCTCGGGCGTCAGTGTCGAGACGGTGATGCGGATGCCCGGTGGGGTCGCCAGGCGGTAGCGCGCGCCCGGGGCCACCGCCCATCCCTCGTGCAGCAGCCGGGACACCGCGGCCGTCTCGTCCGGAACCGGGACCCAGACGTTCATGCCGCAGCGGCCGTGGGCCTGGACACCGTGGTCCGCCAGCGCGTCGATGAGGAGTTCACGGCGGGCCCGGTAGGCCGCCGCCACCTCCGGTCCGTTCACCGCGCCGTCGGCCCACATGCGGACCACCGTGCGCTGCAGCAGCCGGCTCACCCAGCCGGGGCCCAGGCGCTGGCGCCCCCGTACCCGGTCGACCGTGACCTCGTCGCCGGTCAGGGTGGCCAGGCGCAGGTCGGGGCCGTAGGCCTTGGCGACCGAGCGGACGAAGGCCCAGTGCCGGGTGACGCCCGCCAGGGGGTGCAGGGGGAGGTCGACGATGCCGTGGCCGTGGTCGTCCTCGATCAACAGCGTGTGGGGGTGTGCGCGCAGGACGGCCCGCAGGGCACGCGCGCGTGCCGCGCTCACCACGGCGCCGGTGGGGTTGTGTGCCCGGGCCGTGACGATCAGGGCGCGCGCCCCGGACTCCAGCGCCCGGCGCAGGGCGTCGGCCCGCGGCCCCTCGTCGTCGACCGCCACCGGGACGGTGCGCAGTCCCAGCGCGGGGATCAGGTCGAGGGTGCGGCCCCAGCCGGGATCCTCGACGGCGACCGGGTCGCCGGGCTTGAGGTGCGCCAGCAGGACGCGTTCGGCGGCGTCCAGGGAGCCCGAGGTGACGGTGAGCGGCCCGTCGGGCACACCGCCCGCGGCCAGTTCGGCGCGCGCCATCCGCTCCAGCTCCGGCTCGACGGGGTCCGCGCCGTAGAGGACCGGGTCACGGTCGCACTCGGCGGCCACCGCCGCCAGGGCCGGCGCGAGGGCGGGGAGCAGTGCGGGGTCGGGGTTGCCGGAGGACAGGTCACGCACCCCGGCCGGGACGTCGGGGAGCTGGTCCCGCCCGGTGGTGGCCGGCTTCGGCCGGACCCGGCTGCCCCGCCGGCCGGCGGTCTCGATGACCCCGCGCTCGCGCAGGGTGCGGTACGCGGCCGCGACCGTATTGGGATTCACCCCGAGCGCGCTCGCCAACTCCCGCATCGGGGGGAGCAGTTGCCCCGGCGCCAGCTCCCCGGAACCCACCGCGCGCTCGACGCTGGCCGCAATCTCCGCTGCGCCACGCCCTTCGATCCGATATTCTCCTAGCACAAACAACATTATGCACTAGTGCAATGGAGAAACGCAATGGAGACAGCCGTACAGGGAACCGTGCCGGCCCAGCCCGCCGCGTACGAAAAGACCGACCGCACCGTTCCCACCCGTTCCGCCGAGCGGGCGTCGTACGACAGGGAACTGGTGCACGCCATCCTCGACGAGGGCTACCTCTGCCACCTCGGCTTCGTGCGCGACGGCGCGCCCGTGGTGCTGCCGACGCTGTACGGCCGGGTCGGCGAGGTCCTCTACCTGCACGGCTCGACGGGCTCGCGGCCGCTGCGGATGACCGGCCAGGCCGACCCCGGACTCGCGGTGTGCGTGACGGTCACCCATGTCGACGGCCTCGTGCTGGCCCGCTCGGCCTTCCACCACTCGGTCAACTACCGCTCCGTGGTGGTGCACGGCATCGCCCACCAGGTCACCGACCCCGAGGAGAAGTGCTGCGCGCTGGACGCCCTGGTCGACCACGTGGTGCCGGGCCGGGCCGCCGACTCCCGCCCGGCCAACAAGAAGGAACTGGCCGCGACCGCGGTGATCCGCCTCGACCTCAACGAGGTCTCCGCCAAGACCCGCACAGGCGGCGCGAACGACGAGCCGGAGGACCTGGACCTCCCGCACTGGGCGGGCGTGCTGCCGCTGCGCAAGGGGTACGACACCCCGGTCGCGAACGAGGACCTGGCGGCGGACGTCGCGGTGCCGCAGTACTTGAAGACCCGCTGATATGCAGCGCCCCCTCGGGGGCGCGGCCGGCCACCACCGACCGGCGGCCGACAACGCTCAGACCGCCGGCTCCCGCACCACACCCTCACCACGCGCCAAGGGCTCGGCGGAGCCCTTGGCAGGCGCAGAGGACTGCGCGATGAACGCCCCGGCCAGTACGACAACCCCGCCCACCACCTGCGGCGCCCCCAGCCGCTCCCCCAGCAGCACCCACGCCAGCACGGTCGCCACCACCGCCTCCAGACAGGCCACCACCCCCGCCACCTGCGGAGACAACCGCCGTACCGACACCACACCCGTGACGTACGCGACGACCGTCGCGACCAGCACGATCCACCCCAGCAGGACCACCGCCGGCACGGCCGCCCCGTTCATCCGCGCGGAGCCGCCCAGCACCGACCAGTCCATCTCCCACGGCCGGGCCACCACGGTGAGCAGGCCCGCCCCGACCAGCAGCCCGTACGCGATCACCCCCAGCGGATCCGCCCCCTCGCCGCCGCCGTGGTCGGCGAGCACGAAGTACCCCACCTGGCAGCAGGCCGCCGACAGCGCCAGCACCAGCCCCAGCGCGTCGAACCGCAGCCCCGACCACACCTCCACCACACACGCGAGACCGCCCGCCGCGAGGACCACACCGAGCGCGGCGGCGCGGGTGACCGGCCGTCGCTGTACGAACCGGACCCAGCCGAGCACCAGCGCGGGAGCGAGGTACTCCACGAGCAGCGCCACGCCCACCGGTATCCGGGAGATGGCGGCGAAGTAGCAGGCCTGGACGCCGGCCACGGCCAGCAGGCCGAACCCGGCGAGCAGCGCCGGCCGGCGGCGCGGCAGGTCACGGTGGCGGACGGCGAGCGGCAGCATCACCAGGGCGGCGCCCGCCACGCGCAGCCACACCACGTCCAGCGGCGCGAGCCCGGCCTCGATCAGGGGCTTGGCCGCGACGCCGGAGCCGCCGAAGGCGAGCGCCGACCCGACGGCGAGGGAGAGCCCGAGGCCCTTTCCATGGCTGCTGTCAGTGGTGTGCACCGGGACATGATGCCAGCGGACGACATGAGCGTCACCTCTTATGGCACCTGTCTCAGCGGCCGGACGTGCGGCGCTCCGCCTCGGCGTCCACGACCGCGCCGACCGCCCCGTCCCCGTCTATCCGTACGGCCAGCTCACGAGCGGCCACCCCGGCCCGCTCCAGCACCTGCACGGCCCGGGACTCCGGGTCCAGGACGAGGCCCGCGAGCAGGTCGATGCCGCCGGCGTGGTTCTCGCCGCGGCGCCGGGCGCGGCTGCGGGCGTACTCCAGGGCGGCCGCGGCCACCGGCGACCAGGCACCGTCGCCCCGGCCCTCGGCTCTGCCGCCTGGCTGCGGAAGGGCCGGCAGCGCGCCGGAGTCCTCCACCCCGCTCTGCCAGCGCAGGCCGTAGCCGATGCTGCGCTGCACGAGGTAGCCGAGCAGGCGGGCGAGCTGCGGGGCGTCACCGATGGCGGCGCGCACCTCGGGGTCGTACTCGATCAGCGAGTGCAGCAGATGGGCGGTGTCGACCTGGCGGTCCCCGTCCCGTACGGCCCGGCGCCGGGCACCGGCGACCACCGCTGCCGGCTCGGCACCGAGCCCGGCATCGTCGTCCGCGTGGATACTGCCCTGGTCCTGGGCGGGCTGGCGGGGAATACGGGGTTGCACATCCCCTACCTCATCAATCCCAGGGCTCCGAGTCATCGGCGAGGGGAAGCATTTTCGCGTCCCACGCAGAGTGGACGCGGATGGCCGGAATCTCCTCCTTACGGATGAGATCAGACCGATTCCGGCCACAGCGGCGCGCGCCGTCTTGCCGCGCGCCCCACGCGCAACCGTCGCACACCCGTCGTACGTCTCTCACCGACATGGAGAGCGGGTGCTGTTGCTGGCTGGTCGCCCTGCCGGCGGTCGACGGCAGGCAGTACGTGTACCGGGTGTACGCCCCGCCGGACGCGCTGCTCGCGGACCTGTTCTGGGACGCCTGGCACTGCCATGACGAGAGCGCGTTCCCGCGCGCGTGGGACCTGTTCGACGCGGCGCTGATACGGCGGGTCGGCTGAGCGACCACGGCGGCCGCCGCGGCCCCGGATCCGCACATTTCCTGACGGTTCATCAGTATTGAATGTTCGAGGCCCTGCGGCTACGTTCCGCGACACCGTAGCCCGACACGAAGGGGTGGCCCGATGGCCGAAGTCAGCGCGGAGGCACGCATCCAGGCACCGGCCGAGAAGGTGTGGGCACAGCTCACCGACTGGTCGGCGTACGGCGAGTGGAACGCGACCCACACCAACTTTCCCAAGGGCGGCCCCGAGACCCTGGCGGTGGGCGGCACCTTCCAGGAGAACATGAAGCTGATGGGCTTCCCGGCGGAGGTCGAGTGGACCATCGAGGAACTGGAGCCGGCGCGGGTGCTGGCGATCCGCGGCAAGGGCCCGATGGCGGTGACCGTCGCCACCCGCTACACGCTGACCCCGGACGGGGACGCGACGGGGGTGCGGATCGACGGCGAGTTCACGGGCGCGGCCGTGTCGCTGATGGCGGGCAAGCTCAAGGACTCGGCGACGGCGGCCCTGAACGAGTCGCTGCGCAAGCTGGGCGGGCTGGTGGCCTGAGGCGCCCGGCTCGCCGGACACGCCGGGGCGCCCCGTGGATCACTCCACGGGGCGCCCGGTCTCACCTCGTGCCCGAGGGCCCCGAGGGCCCCGAGGATCAGTCCTCGTCGGCGAGGATGAGGTACAGCTTCTTGCGGGTCTCGTTGATGACGGCCAGCGCCTTCTCGCGCTGTTCCTTGCTGCCGGTCTTCCAGACCTGCCCGAAGGCCTCCATCAGACCGAAGCCGGCCTGGCGGATCTCGCTCAGGGCCTCGAAGTCGACCCCTCGGGAAGCCTCTTCCCAGGGGGCGTCCGGCCCCTCGTCGGCGGCGGTGCGGCCGCTGTCGGTGAGGGAGAACAGCTTCTTGCCGCCCTCGCTCTCGCTGGTGATCAGGCCCTCGTCCTCCAGCAGCTGGAGGGTGGGGTAGACCGAGCCGGGGCTGGGCTTCCACGCACCGCCGCTGCGCTCGGCGATCTCCTGGATCATCTCGTAACCGTGCATCGGGCGGTCCTTCAGCAGGGCCAGGATCGAGGCCCGTACGTCACCGCGCCGCGCCCTCCCCCTGGGACCACCGCGTCCTCGCGGCCCCCAGTGCCCCGGTCCGAAACCGGGCCCGCCGGGACCGAAGCCGGGGCCACCCGGACCGAAGGGCCCGAACGCCGCACGCCGGCCGTCACGTCCACCGAAGCCGCCCCGCCCGTGCGGGTGAGAGCCGCCCTGACCATGTCCACGCTCGAATCCGTGGGAACGCATGGCAATCACTCCATTCATCGTTGATCTGTCGCGTACCGTTCGCGATGCCTCAACGATATATCGGAAGCGTTCGGATGGCAAGCCCCTGCTTCACCTGCAGGACCGTGTGACGGGCCTGGCTTCATCCACCCGAATGCGGTCCGTGTCGTCCACAGGGTCCGCGGTCAGGGCGTGCAGATTCTGAGCTGCACCCCGCTGGACGCTCGGACCGTCATGGCCGAGCCGTCCCGCCCCTTTCCGCTCCGGTGCCGTCCCGGCCGGAGCCTCGGCCATGCCCTGGAGCACCCATGCCACGCATGCCCGGCGCCGTCTGGCGGCCCGTCGTCAACGCCCACAAGAACGGCGTCCTTGAACACCGAGGCCTGGTCCTGCACGTCCAGGACGGCAACCACAGCCCCTACGGCTACTTCAACAATCCCGCCAAGCAGGTCAGCTCCGACTTCTGGGTCAGCACGACGGGCCGGATCGAGCAGTACGTCGAGACCGGCGTCGACTACGCCTTCGCGCAGCATCTGGGCAACCCGTACTACGCCAGCGTGGAGACCGAAGGCCACCCGGACATCGCGCTCACCGCCACCCAGGTGGAGGGGGTGGCGCACATCTACGCCTGGGGGAACTCCACCTTCGGCTGGCCGCTGCACGTCGTGGACAGCACGACCCAGCCCGGCCTGACCTGGCACGGCGTGGGCGGCGACGCCTGGGGCGGGCACCCGCACTGCCCCGGTGACAAGCGCAAAGCACAGCGCGGCCAGATCATCGCCCGCGCGACAGAGATCCTGGCGCTCGAAACAGACGGCGAGCCCTGCATCGACCTCGACCGCCTTATCACCCTGACCCGCTCGAACCCGGGCACCACGCAAGGCCACCCGGCCTACCCCGACGGCGCCCGCCTCGTCGAGGGGGCGCTGCACGCCGAAGGCCTGCTCGACAACATCAGTACCGACGGCGACTTCGAGTGCCTCACCATCACGGCGTATGCGGCGTGGCAGCGGCGCCTCGGCTACGAAGGCGCCGCCGCGGACGGTGTTCCCGATCATCTGTCCCTGGCCAAGCTCGGCCGGCGGCACGGCTTCACGGTCACCGCCTGACCGAGCAGGTCGACTTCAGCAGGCTTGCCGACACGCCACGAGGATGAAGGCCAGACCAGCGATCTCTGTCACGGCCTGCGATCGGGGCGCCGTCACTCCATCGACTCCAGGATGCGGTCGAGTGTCCGGCGCCCCATCCTGCTCATCGTCGGATTGCTCTCGACGTAGTACCAGACAACACCCATCGCCTGTTCGAACGCCCATGCCTTGCCGCGCTCCCACTCCAGATCGGCACAGCCCAGTGTCCGCCGAAGCACTTCCCGCGGACCTGGCTGCAACAGGTGCCAGGCACTGACCAGATCGAGCGCGGGGTCGGCCGGGCCGAAGCCGCCGGTGTCGAGTACGCCACCGAGCCGGTCTCCCGCGACCAGTACATTGCCGGGAATCAAGTCACCATGGCTCATCACGTCGGCACCCGTGCGTGGCAACTCCCGGAGGTGGCTCCACACCTGGCGCAGCCGGGGCACGTCGAGCAGCCCCTCACTCTCCTCGAAGCACTTCGCCATCCAATCGTCGTGGTGAGCGAGAACGCCGCCACGATTTTCGCCGTTGAAAAGCCGCCCCCGCGTCTCGGCGTCCCGGAGGGCTGCGATGAAGGCCGCAAGGTCCTCGGCAAAAGCGTCCGACCCACTCGGGTCGGCATCAAGGGCGACCGTTCCCGGCAGCCATGTCTGGACCGACCACGGCATGGGGTAACCCGCGCCAGGCTCTCCCAAGGCGACGGGTTCCGGGACGGGGAACCGAGACACCTGTGCCAGCTCCGCGCTCGCCCGGGCCTCCCGTTCCAGAACCGCCAGCGCCTCGGCAGCATCGGCCAGGCGCAGCGGGAAACGCGCAGAGAGGTCGTTCCCGATGCGGAAGATGGCGTGGACCGTCCCGGTCGACGACTGGAGTCGGACCGCCTTGCCGCTCCACTGAGGGAACTGTTCTTGGATCAAGGTCGCAACGATTTCGATGGTCACGTCCACTTGGTCGTCGTGCATGGTCATCTCTCGCAGTCCCTTCCACTGGTCCCATTCGAAACGCCGGAAGCAGACCAGATCAACCGAGATTTTCGGCCACTCAGGTGTCTCAACCGTTCTCCACCGTGTTTCGGCGTCGGCGGAGAAATGCTGCTCGACGAGCCAGGTGACGTGGCCGGTGGCGACTCGAATGAGTGAGAAGGGACAGCCGATCCGGGGGGAAACCCCCTTCCCCATCCGGGGGTGCCTCGGATCGCGACCCGGCGAGGGCGAAAATTAGCGTTCGGCCATGACGTCGACACTTCGGAAGCACCTCGCCATGGCGCTCGCGGTCACCACGCTGCTCGCCGCCGAGGCGGCCGGCGCCGTCGCCCAGTCCGCCGGTCCCTCCACCGTGGAGCGGCTGCGCCGGGACACCGCGGCGATCCAGGCCCTCGGGGTCAGCGGTGTGCAGGCTCGCGTGATCGGGCCCGACGGCCGGCAGTCGGTCGCCACCAGCGGCACCGCCGACCTGGCCACCGGCCGCCCGGTCTCCTCCGACGGCTACTTCCGCATGGCCAGCACGTCCAAGACGCTGGTCGCCACCGTGGTCCTCCAGCTGGAGGCCGAGGGCCGGCTGTCCCTGGACGACACGGTCGACCACTGGCTGCCCGGAGTGGTGCGGGGCAACGGCAACGACGGCGGCCGGATCACCCTCCGCCAACTCCTCCAGCACACCAGCGGCATCCACGACGACCTGCCCGGATACACCACGCCGGAGGAGTACTACCAGCAGCGCCACGACGTCTACGGTCCCGAGCAGCTGGTCGCCCGGGCCATGGCGCACGCGCCGGACTTCCCGCCCGGCGAGGGCTGGGAGTACTCCAACACCGGCTACGTCCTGCTCGGCATGATCATCCAGAAGGTCACCGGCCAACCCGCCCACCGGGCGATCGAAGACCGCGTCCTGCGCCCGCTCGGCCTCGACCGGACCCGGTGGGCCGGCACCTCGCCCACCCTGCCCCGCCCGCATGCCGAGGCCTACCAGCTCTTCGGCCCCGGTTCCGTGGTGGACGTCACCGACCAGATACCGGTCGACCACGAGAACCTCTCGTGGGTCACGACCACACGGGACGAGAACGGCCTCCTCCGCGCCCTGCTCGCCGGCCGCCTGCTACCGGCGCGGCAGCTGGCCGAGATGAAGCGGACCGTCCCCGTGAGCGCGGAGGTCCAGCAGCTGTGGCCCGGCGGCCGGTACGGGCTCGGCCTGTCCGAACGCCCGCTGAGCTGCGGCGGAACCTACTGGAGCCACGAGGGCGGGGACGGCGGCTACATCACGCTCAACGGCGTCACCGACGACGGCCGGCGAAGCGCCGTGGTCTCCATGTCCGAGGCACGCGGCGACACCCTGGAGCACATCCTGGGCCAGGAGAACGCGGCGAGCGCCCTGATCGACCACGCTCTGTGCGCCTCCCCGTGACCGGAGGCCTCGTCGCGGCGGCCGGATCGGGGCGCCCTCAACAGGGGCGTTGCATGACCATGCGTTCTCATGCATAATCTTCCTATGTCCAAGGTCCTCACCTCCCTTCCCGCCGGCGAGCGCGTCGGCATCGCCTTCTCCGGCGGGCTCGACACCTCGGTGGCGGTCGCGTGGATGCGCGACAAGGGCGCCGTCCCGTGCACCTACACCGCCGACATCGGCCAGTACGACGAGCCCGACATCGCCTCGGTGCCCGGCCGTGCGCACACCTACGGTGCCGAGATCGCGCGCCTGGTCGACTGCCGCGCCGCGCTGGTCGAGGAGGGCCTGGCCGCGCTCACCTGCGGTGCGTTCCACATCCGCTCGGGCGGACGGTCGTACTTCAACACCACGCCGCTCGGCCGTGCCGTCACCGGCACGCTGCTGGTGCGGGCCATGCTGGAGGACGACGTCCAGATCTGGGGCGACGGGTCGACCTTCAAGGGCAACGACATCGAGCGGTTCTACCGGTACGGGCTGCTCGCCAACCCGCACCTGCGGATCTACAAGCCGTGGCTGGACGCGGACTTCGTGACCGAGCTCGGCGGCCGCAAGGAGATGTCCGAGTGGCTGGTGGCCCACGGGCTGCCGTACCGGGACAGCACGGAGAAGGCGTACTCCACCGACGCCAACATCTGGGGTGCCACGCACGAGGCGAAGACCCTGGAGCACCTGGACAACGGCATCGAGACCGTCGAGCCGATCATGGGTGTGCGGTTCTGGGACCCCGAGGTCGAGATCCTCCCCGAGGACGTCACCATCGGCTTCGACCAGGGCCGCCCTGTCACCGTCAACGGCAAGGAGTTCGAGACCGCCGTCGAGCTGGTCATGGAGGCCAACGCGATCGGCGGCCGGCACGGGCTCGGCATGTCCGACCAGATCGAGAACCGGATCATCGAGGCCAAGAGCCGGGGCATCTACGAGGCGCCGGGCATGGCGCTGCTGCACGCGGCGTACGAGCGCCTCGTCAACGCGATCCACAACGAGGACACGGTCGCGCAGTACCACAACGAGGGTCGGCGGCTCGGCCGGCTGATGTACGAGGGCCGGTGGCTGGACCCGCAGGCGCTGATGATCCGCGAGTCGCTGCAGCGGTGGGTCGGCGCGGCCGTCACCGGTGAGGTGACGCTGCGGCTGCGGCGTGGCGAGGACTACTCGATCCTCGACACGACGGGGCCGGCGTTCAGTTACCACCCGGACAAGCTGTCGATGGAGCGCACCGAGGACGCCGCGTTCGGTCCGGTGGACCGGATCGGGCAGCTCACGATGCGCAACCTCGACATCGCCGACTCCCGCGCGAAGCTGGAGCAGTACGCGGGGCTGGGTCTGATCGGTTCCGCCAACCCGGCGATCGGTGCGGCGCAGGCTGCGGCGACCGGGCTGATCGGCACCATGCCGGAGGGGGGCGCCGAGGCGATCGCGTCCCGCGGGGAGGCTGCGCCGGACGCCGACGAGCTGCTGGACCGGGCGGCGATGGAACTGGGCACGGACTGAGCGTTCCGCTCAGGGGGGCCGACCTGGTGACGGGTCGGCCCTTCTCGTCTTGGCGGGGTGCGCTTGGGCGTCCGCGCCGTGGTTACGGCCGGTTGAGCGGCCAGTGCGACGCCGTCGTGCGTTCTCGCGCAGTTCCCCGCGCCCCTGAGGGGCGCGCCGTGGTGGGCCACCGTCAGGGAGCCGGTGCGGCACCGTCGTGGTTGCTCGCGCAGTTCCCCGCGCCCCTGACGGGGCGCTGCAGTCGCGTCAGCCACATAGCTGCGGGCAATCGGTGGGCGCAGCGGCACCCTGCCGGCGCCGGTGAGCGACACCCCGGCCCCCGGCTGGCCGCACCTGGTGGAAATCGGGCCAGGGCTCCGGGATTGGCCTTGGTCGGCCGCGGTGCGGAAGCTCTAGCGTCTGGTGCATGCGGATTCGAATCGTCGATGCCTTTGCCGAGCGGGCCTTTGCCGGGAACCCCGCCGGAGTCGTGCTGCTCGATGCCTTTCCCGGTGACGCGTGGATGCAGAGCGTCGCCATGGAGGTGAACCACGCCGAGACCGCGTTCGCCCACCCCCTGCCCGAGGGCGGGGACGCCGACTGGGCGTTGCGGTGGTTCACCCCGGTCACGGAGGTCGCCATGTGCGGGCATGCCACCCTTGCCACCGCCCATGTGCTGAGCACGACGCAGGCGCAGGCGGGACCCACGCGGTTTGCCACCCGCAGCGGCGTGTTGATCGCGACGCCGAACGCGGACGGGTCGATCACCCTCGACTTCCCCACCGCCCCGCTCACCCGCGTCGACGTGCCCGACGGGGTCACCGAGGCGCTCGGGGCCGAGCCCGTCGCCGTCTTCGACACCGGGCCGAACATCGGGGACCTGCTCCTCGAACTCGCCGACGAGAAGACCGTCCTCGGCCTCTCCCCCGACCACAAGGCCCTCGGCGCCTACTCCGCGCGCGGGATCATCGCCACCGCCCGCGCCGAGGACCCTGCCAAGGGGTACGACTACGTCTCCCGCTGCTTCTTCCCGAACGTCGGCATCGACGAGGATCCGGTGACCGGGAGTGCGCACACCGCCCTCGCGCCGCACTGGTCCGGGCGGCTGGGGAGCGACGATCTGACGGGGCTCCAGGCCTCCCGTCGTACCGGGCTCGTGCGTACCTCGCTGCGCGGCGACCGCGTCCTGCTGACCGGGCGCGCGGTCACCGTCATCGACGGCGAACTGCTCACGCCGTAGGCAGCCAGCCCACCTTGCCGGCGAGCAGCGCGTAGCCGACGAAGGCGCCGATGTCGAGCAGGGAATGCGCGACCACCAGGGGACCGACCCGGCCCCACCGCCGGTACAGGTAGACGAAGACGACGCCCATCACCATGTTGCCGACGAAGCCGCCGATCCCCTGGTAGAGGTGGTACGAGCCGCGCAGGACGGAACTGGCCACCAGCGCCGTGCCGGCGGTCCAGCCCAACTGGTCAAGGCGGCGCAGCAGATAGCCGACCACGATGACCTCTTCGAGGATCGCGTTCTGCATCGCGGAGAGGATCAGCACGGGGTACTTCCACCACACCTCCGGCAGCGCCTCCGGGACCACCGTGAGGTTGAAACCGAGGCCGCGTGCGGCCAGGTAGAAGGCGATTCCGGTGCTGCCGATCACCGAGGCGACGGCCGCGCCGCGCCCGAGGTCGGGCCAGGGGCGGGTGCGGTCGAAGCCGAGCGTGCGCAGGCTCGCGCCCTCGCGCAGGAGGAGGTGGGCGACGAGGAGGACGGGGACGAGTGCCGTCGCGATACCGAAGAGCTGCCAGGCCAGATCCAGCCAGGGGCGGCCCGGCGCGGCCGACGCGTTGAGGGTCGCCGCCTGGTCCTTGAGGCCGCCCGGTTTGGTGACCGAGCCGACAAAGCTGATCAGGGCGGACACTCCGCTCGCACCGAGCGAAAGCCCCAGGACGAGCAGCGTCTCGTCCCTGAACATGCGTTGCGAGGGCCGCTCCAGTGGGTAAGCACCGGCCACCTGATCCGCCTCCACCTGCACTCCTGCCTCCAGCCGAGCAATCCCGCCGCCCCATGGGACGTCCCAGCTTGCCCGATCAACCTGAAGCAGGCACGACCGACCCCCGTGGAAGAGGAAGGCCCACTACAGCGCCCCGAAAGGGGCGCGGGGAACTGCGCGACCAGCCCCCACGGCGCCGCACCCGGCAACCCACGCCCCCCAACGGCGCCGCACCCGGCATCCCACCGCCCCTCCCACGGCGCGACCCCGTCGGCCCTCACCCCAGCGGCACCGGCTCCAATAACCCCACCGGCCAGGTGTGCACCGGCTCCCCCTCGTTCATCAGCTCCGCATAGCGCCGCGTCATCGCGGCCAGCGCCGCATCCCTCGGCAGCCCCCGCTCCAGTGCCCGGTGGAACGTCGCCGCCTGCCAGGACGCCCCGTTGACCCGCCTGCGGCACCGCTCCTCGATCACGCCGAGGTAGAAGTCCCGGTCGGCGGGCTCCACCCCCCACGCGTCCAGCCCGGCCTCCGCCAGCGGCAGCAGCTCGTCGCGGACCAGGGTGACCGCGTCCACCTCCGCCGTACCGCCGCCGTACCGCGCCCGCCTCGGCCAGACCAGCCGTGCGTCGATCCCGTGCCGGCACGCCGCGTCGAAGTTCGCCTCGGCCGTGGCGAACGGCAGCCGCGTCCACACCGGGCGGGACTCCTCCGCGAGGGCGCGGACCAGGCCGTAGTAGAACGCCGCGTTGGCGACGACGTCGGTGACGGTGGGCCCGGCCGGCAGCACGCGGTTCTCGACGCGCAGGTGGGGGACGCCGTCGGCGATGCCGTAGACCGGCCGGTTCCAGCGGTACACCGTGCCGTTGTGCAGGACGAGTTCCGCGAGCTTCGGCACTCCGCCCGCGTCGAGGACGGCCAGCGGGTCCTCCTCGTCGCAGATCGGGAGGAGGGCCGGGAAGAAGCGCAGGTTCTCCTCGAACAGCTCGAAGGCCGAGCTGATCCAGCGTTCGCCGAACCAGGTGCGCGGCCGTACGCCCTGGGCCTGGAGCTCCGGCGGGCGGGTGTCGGTGGCCTGGAGGAACAGCGGGGGGCGGGACTCCCGCCACAGTTCACGGCCGAAGAGGAACGGGGAGTTCGCGCCCACGGCGATCTGCGCGGCGACCGCCGCCTGTGCCGCGTTCCACACGTCGGCGAAGCGGGCCGGGGTGACCTGGAGGTGCAGCTGCACGGAGGTGCAGGCGGCCTCCGGGACGATCGACTTCGAGGTGCACACGAGGTGCTCGACGCCCTCGATGTCGAGCAGGAAGTCCTCGCCGCGGGCGGCCACGATCTGGTCGTTCAGCAGGGTGTACCGGTCCACCTCGGAGAGGTTCGCGGAGACCAGGTCGTCCCGCTCCAGCGTGGGCAGGATGCCGGTCATCACGATCCCGGCGTCCACCTCGCCCGCCTTCCGGTCGGCGTAGGCCAGCGAGGTCCGGAGTTCCTCCGCGAGCCGGTCGAAAACCCGGCCGCCAAGCCGGTGTGGAGCTATGTTCACTTCCAGATTGAACATGGCGAGTTCTGTTTGGAAATCACGGCTCGCGATACGTTCCAGAACCTGACCGTTCAACATTCTCGGCAAGCCGTCGGCGCCGGCCAGATTCAATTCGATCTCGACGCCCATGAGGTTCTTGGGGCGGTCGAACCGCTTCTCCACCAGCAGCCGTTCCAGCCCCGCCAGACAGTCGTGGAGCTTTTCGCGGTAGTGCCGGCGATCGGACAGGTCGAACCGGCCCGCCGCGACCTTCTCCCCCATCGAAGCGTCCCTCCTCGAATGGGCGGGCCGGGCTTCCGGCCGCCGGTGTCCCGAGTCCAGGTGGGATGATGCCCAGCGGAGGCGATCGATAACGTCGCGCGGGGCACCGGCACCCGCTACTCTGTTGGAATGTGTCCCGCGGCACATTCACGAGGCATGGAGCAGCATGCAACTTCGGGTTCCCCGTTCCCCTCGTGAAAAACGCCGACTACATCCGGCCTACCGCGACAGCCTCGTAATCCGAGGTCAGCAGGGTTTCGACGGGCAGGAAATCGGGAGGATTCCGCACGAATCTACGGCCGAATTGCGCCTTGTTCGGTTGTATGAAACAGCCCGGTGAAACACCACCTGAACAGGCGTCGTATAAACTCCGCGGACAAGGCAGAAGGCTGGCGCCCACGGTCCTGGTTCCTGCCGTCTGAGCGACGTGCGGCAGGCAACGCCCGCATCTCTCTTCACCGAACCGGGCCCCCGCCTCTCTGACCCCTGTGAGCTGACAGCGCCGTCCGCCCCCGCCCTCGCGCCACCGCGCCTGTCGAATGAGAGGCGACCCACCATGCCGCTGCAAGTCCCTCCTGCCCCCGCGCCCGCACTGCGTTCCGTCCTCACCGCCCTCGGTTCCCCCACCGCGGTCCGCGAGGCCCGGACCCCCTCCCTGCGCACCGCCCAGGGACCCGCGACCCCCGAACTCCCCCTTCCCGTGCACGTCATGGACCGGATCACCCCGGAGGGCGTGTCCGCCACCCGGCTGGCCGGCTGGCGCTTCCTGATCCGCTGCGGCGACCGGGCGGTGGCCGCGGCCGACACGATGCTCACCCCGGACGGCTGGGCCTTCTCGCACTTCTTCGAGGGCCCGTACATCACCTCCACCGAGCGCGCCCTGCACCAGGCCGAGGCCCTGCAACAGACGTACCAGCCACGCCTGTTGTCCCTGCCCGGCCTCTACATGCTCACCCTGTGGCTGCACGGCGACTGCACGGCGGACGGCGCCGAGGGACACCCGGCCGCCACCGACCTGCTGGTGCCGCTGGCGCCCGCCCCGCCCGGTATCGCGGCCCACCGGCCGCACCTGGTCGCCGAGCTGCTCCCGGTGCTGACCGACAGGATCACCCCGGCCCCCCTGCTGATCACGCCCGCCTGACGCCGTCGCCTCCGTACCCCGCCGCTACCCGTCCAGCGGCGGGGTACGCGCGCGTTGCGGGGTACGGGCGTATTTTTGTAGGGCACAGCCCAGGACACCGGTGTCATGGTCCGAGGCACCGGATTCCGCTCGTACGAGCAATTCACCGCTCCTAAGAGCCGGAATAGCCCTCGCCTCGCGATGGCCCGCCGTCCGGACTAGCCCCATCCGGCCATGCGAAACCATCCGAATCGGCAACCCGGCCGGGATGAACCGTCCGCGCGGGTGACGCGTCTCCAATCTGTGAGAAGCGGTGCAGCGAAATCCCTGCGGAGCAACGCCCGAAAGGCAACACTGGATTCCGACCGACTCATCAGTACGGGGGCCCGAATGATCACGACCGAGCGAGAGACCCTATCCATGTGCCAGCACCAGCCGCCGTGTCCGACAGCCGAATCCGCCGACCGGGAGTCCGCCCGCCTCACGGCGCACCACCCGGAGCAGGGCTGGAGCCTGCTGTGCAACGGCGTTCTGCTCTTCGAGGACACCGGTGAGCTCCTGCCCGACGGCCAGATCATCGCGCCGCACCGCCCGCTCGGTGCCGGCCGCGTGGTGACCGCCGCCTGAGAGACCACCGCATCACCCCCGGGCGGCCCCGCCGCTCCGCCCGGTGACCCGCAGGGGCCGGACGCACACACATGGTGCGCACCGGCCCCGATGTGCGTCCGGGGTTGGTCACTGCGTGTAGCCGAGGGTTGTGCGCAGTGCGAAGTAGGCCGGTTTGGGGGCGAGTTGCTCGTCCCAGGGCAGGGCCGCACCCTCACCGGGGAAGAACGCCGGGATCCACGAGTACTTGTCCGTGTAGTCCCAGACCGTGATGCCCACGCAGTGCCGTACCGCCAGGCAGGCCTTGGTCAGATCGGCGTACCAGGCGGCCTGCTCGGCCAGCTTCTCGTCGGTGGCCGGCAGCTGCATCCGTACGTCCACCTCGGTGAGCGCGGTGTCCAGGCCGAGGCGGGAGAAGCGGCGGAGGTTGTCCTCCAGGGTGGCGGGATAGCCGTACTGGAGGGCCAGGTGGGCCTGGAAGCCGATGCCGTCCAGCGGGACGTGCTGCGCCTTCAGCTGCTGGGCGAGCGCGTAGTAGGCGTCGCTCTTCGCGCCGAGGCCCTCGATGTTGTAGTCGTTCAGGTAGAGCCTGGCGTGCGGGTCGGCCTGGTGGGCCCAGCGCAGCGCGTCCGCGATGTAGCCGGGGCCGAGCGTCTTGTACCAGAGGGTCTCGCGGTAGCTGCCGTCCTCGTTGAAGGCCTCGTTGACGACGTCCCAGGAGTAGACCCTGCCCCGGTAGTGCCGTACCTCGGTCTGGATGTGCTTCTTCAGTACCGCCCGCAGTTCGGCGGCCGTCCAGTCGCGGGAGGTGAGCCAGCCGGGCAGCTGGCTGTGCCAGACCAGGGTGTGGGCGCGGACCTGCTGGTGGTTCCTGCGGGCGAGGTTCACGATCTGGTCGCCGTTGGTCCAGTCGAAGACGCCCTGCTGGGGCTCGGTGGCGTACCACTTCATGCCGTTGCCGGGCGTGATCATGTCGAACTCGGTGCCGAGCAGCTTCGTGTAGGCAGTGTCGGTGAGTTCGGGGTTGTCGGTGGCACTGCCGAAGTAGCGGCCGTGGCGCTGGGCGAGTTCGGCGAGCGTGGGCGGCCGGTCGTGGGCCTGGGCGGCAGGGCCGGTGGCCACTCCGGCCGCCACGAGTACGGCCGCGAGGGCGCCGGCGAGTCTGAGCCGGGTACGGGACATGGTGCGACTCCTGTCCGTGGAAGGGGTGTTCAGCCCTTGGTGGCGCCTGCGGTGAGGCCGCCGACGAGCTGGCGCTCGGCGACCGAGTAGAAGGCCAGGGCGGGAACCATGGCGAGGACCAGGTAGGCGAAGACCCGGGCGGTGTCGGTGGAGTACTGGCCCTGGAACTGCTGCACGCCGACCGGGATCGTCCACCACTTCGGATCGGTGAAGACCAGCAGCGGCAGGAAGAAGTTGTTCCAGCTGGTGACGACCGCGAGCACGGAGACCGTGCCGAGCGCCGGCCGGGCCATGGGCAGCAGGATCCGCCAGAAGAAGGCGAACGGCCCGCAGCCGTCGAGCGTGGCCGCCTCCTCCAGCTCCCCTGGAATCTCCCGGAAGAAGCCGCGCAGGATGATGATGGTCATCGGCAGCCCGAACGCGGCCTGCGGAAGGATCACGCCCAGCGGGTTGTCCAGCAGGTTCATCGAGCGCAGCAGCAGGAAGAGGGGCAGGGCGGCCACCGCGAAGGGGAACATCAGGCCCATCGTGAACACGGTGAACAGGACTTCCCGCCCGCGGAACGCGAACCGCGCGAAGGAGAAGGCGGCGAGTGCCGAGACCGCGACCACCAGGACGGTGGTGGCGATCGCGATCAGCGTGCTGTTGCCGACCAGCCGCCAGAACGTGCCGGTGCCGAGGATGCCGGTGTAGTTGGAGGTCACCCAGGACTCGGGCAGCCCGACCGGGTTGCGGGACAGCTCGCCGGTCGTCTTGAACCCGGACAGCAGGGCGTACAGCAGGGGTACGACCATCAGCGCGCCGACGACGACGAGGACCAGGTGCAGCGGAAGTGTCCGTACGGTCTTGCGGTCGCCGCTCATGCGCCGTCCCCCCGCATGTTCGTGGTGGCGCCCGCCAGGTCGCGGCGGAGCACGAACCGCTGGTAGGCGAGGGCGAAGACGAGGCTGACGGCGAACATGGCCACGCTGATCGCGCTGGCGTAGCCGACCTGGTAGCGCTTGAAGCCGTACTGGAACATGGTCACGGCCATGGTCTCCGAGTGGTGGTCGGGGCCGCCCGCGGTGACCACCCACACCAGGTCGAAGAGCTGGATGGAGCCGATCACCGACAGGAAGACGCTGATGCGCAGGGTGGGGGCGAGCAGCGGCAGCGTGACGTGCCGGAAGCGCTGCCAGGGCGAGGCGCCGTCGACGGTCGCGGCCTCCGTCAACTCGGCCGGGATGGACTGGAGTCCGGCCAGGTAGAGCATCATGTGGAAGCCGAAGTACTTCCAGGTCATGACCAGGAAGAGGGTGGCCATGACGGTGGAGGGGTCGGAGAACCACTTCCCGCCGAGCGCGCCGAGGCCGATGTCGCTCAGGAGGTGGTCGGCGAGCCCGTCGCCGGGCGCGAAGATCATGCCGAAGAGCACACCGGTGATCGCCTCGGAGAGCACGTACGGCGCGAAGAACAGCATCCGGTAGACGGCCCGGCCGCGGATCCGCTGGTTGAGCAGGACCGCCATGGCGAGGGCGAACGGCAGTTGCAGTGCCAGCGACAGCACGACCAGGAGCAGGCAGCGCCACAGGTCGCCGAGGAAGACGTCGTCCTGGAAGAGCCGGGTGAAGTTGTCGGTGCCGGTGTAGTCGGAGGGCATGCCGAAGCCGCCCCAGCGGAAGAACGAGGCGTACAGCGCGAACAGGATCGGCAGCAGGACGAGGACGCCGAACAGGACGAGGGCGGGCAGCTGGAAGCCCATCGCGGTGAGCCAGTGCAGCAGCCGGCGCCTGGTGCGCGCCCGGCCCGCGCGCGGGAGCGGCTGCGGCGCGGCGTCCGGTCCCGACCGCGTGCCGGGCAGGTAGGTCGAGGTCATCGGGCGGCCTACTGCTCTTCCTTCGCGGTCTTGGTGATCGCCTGGGTGACGTCCGCGGGCGACTTGGACCCGGCGATCAGCCCGGCGACGCTGTCGTTGACCTGCTGGCCGACGGCGGGCGCGTACGCCTGGTCGAGGTAGAGCTGGAAACCGGTGGCGGCCTTCAACTGGGCCTGGACGAGCTTGAGGTTGGCGTCGGTCAGGGCGCTCTCGGCGGCGGGTACGACGGGCAGCACGCTGGTCTTCTTCACCAGTTCCGCGTCCGTCGTCTCGGAGGCGAAGAACTTCAGGAAGTCGACCGCGGCCTGCGGGGCGTCGGCGCGCAGCGCGTGTCCGCCGCCGCCTCCGAAGACCTCGGTGACGGTGCCCTTGCCGCCCTCGACGGCCGGGAACGGGAAGAAGCCGAGGTCGGCGCCGATGCCCTTGCCCGCGTCGGCCTCGACGCTCGGGGCCCACTGGCCCATCAGCTCCATCGCGGCCTTGGCGTTGCCGACGGAGGCGGCCTGGCCGGTCGGGGTGGAGTAGGCGGCGCCCAGGAACCCCTTCTGGAACGGCTGGAGGGCGACGAGGTCCTTCAGGTGCTGTCCGGCCTCGACGAACCCGGCACCGGTGAAGTCCTTGTCGTCGTTCGCCTTCTTGAGGGCGTCGATGCCGGCGGTGCGCATCGCGAGGTACGCCCAGTAGTACATGCCGGTCCAGCTCTCCTTGCCGGCCAGGGCGAGGGGGGTGACACCGGCGGCCTTCAGCTTCTTCACGGCGTCGAGGAAGCCGCTCCAGGTGGCCGGGGGTGCGCTGATGCCGGCCCTCTTGAAGAGCGCCTTGTTGTACCAGAAGCCGACCATGCCGATGTCGAAGGGGATGCCGTACGTCTTGTTGTCCAGGATGTACGCCTGCTTGGCCACCGGGAGCAGGCCGTCGGCCCCGGGCTTGGTGGAGTCGGTGAGGTCCTTGACGAGGCCGGCGTCGACCTGCTGCTGGAGGACGCCGCCGCCCCAGGTGTGGAAGATGTCGGGGAGCTTCCCGGAGGCGGTCAGGGCCGTCATCTTCGTCTTGTAGGCGTCGTTCTCCAGCTGGACGATCTTCAGCTTGACCTTGGGGTTCTGCGCCTCGAACTTCTTGGCGAGGGACGCCCACACGCCCTTCGCCGGCTCGGTCGTGGAGATGTTCCACCACTCGACGGTGGTGATTCCCCCCGACGTCCCCGAGTCCGAGCCGCCGCAGCCGCTGAGGGCGGTCATGCCCAGACCGGCGGCCGCGGTGGCCGCCAGGAATCCGCGACGGGACAGTGCCGGGTCGCCCATGATGCGCTCCTTGGGGTACGGGACGACCGACGCCGTCCTGGTTCGGTGGTGCTCCGGGGCCGCCGTTCGAAACATTCGGCGTTTTTATCGAACGTTACGAACGGCGACTCTAGAAAGGCGGATCAGGAGCGTCAAGGTGTCGCGCATCAGCTGATGGGCACGTATTCGAACCAGTCGAAGGCGGCCCGGCCCTCGGTGACGTACATGCCGACGACCCTGCCGGTGAACCCGCCGGCCACCTGGGTGGAGAGATAGCGGCCGTCGAGTTCGGCCAGCCGAACGACACCGTCGGACGTTTCGATCGAAAGGGCCACGGCATCGGGCCCGGCGGGGCGGACACCGGTGCCGTCGTCCTGCCCGGGCGCGGTCGCGGTGGGCGGCGGCACCCGGGTGGTGCGGATCTCGACGACGAGGGTCAACGGCCCCGGCGGCACCACCCGTTCGGCGAGCCGCTGCCGCACCGGCCCGATCCGCGCGACCGCGCTCACCACTCCCCCGCTCACCTCCAGGTCGTAGTGGTGGGCCTCGTCGATGCGGACCGTCAGACCCGCGCGGCCCGGGCCCGGGTCGAGCAGTGCGGCGGCCCGGCAGTCGGCATGCTGCTGGCGCCGGCCGACGAAGGTGTGCCCGGCGCGGTCGAGGCTGTCCCCGGTGGCCGCGAGCGTCAGCCAGCCGGGCCGTTCGGCCAGCGACCAGGACCCGGCCGGCCGGCTGCGCGGGGAGATCCAGTACGGCGCGAGGGCGGGGGCCGTGAAGTCGTCCCGTACGGGCGGCGGTTCGACCGGCTGCCAGGCGGCAGGCGCCTCGTGCCGCTCCCGCACCGGGCCCATGCGCGGCCAGCCGTCCACCCATGTCACCGGGGCCAGGAAGGTCTCCCGGCCGAGCACATGGAACTCGGGGAACCAGCCGCGCGGCCGGGTGCCGAGCAGCACCGCCCACCAGCTGCCGTCGGCCGCCCGGACGAGGTCGGCGTGCCCGGTGCACTGGACCGTCTCCCGGGTGCCCCGGTGCGAGACCAGCGGATTGCCGGGCGCCGGCTCCCAGGGGCCGCGCGGCGAGCGGGCGCGGGCCACGGACACCCCGTGCCCGAGCGCGGTGCCGCCCTCGGCGACCAGCAGGTACCACCACCCGCCGACCCGATAGAGGTGCGGCGCCTCCGGGTCGCGCAGCCCCGTCCCGGACCACATCGGCAGCGGTCCCTCCAGCACCTTCCCGCTGCGGGTGTCGATCCGGGCGACCGCGACGCCGGCCACCGCACACCAGCAGTCGCCGTTCTCGTCCCAGGCGAGGTCGGGGTCGATGCCGGGGACGTCGATCCACACCGGGTCGGACCAGGGGCCCTCGGGCCGCTCGGCGGTGACGAGGAAGTTGCCCCCGCCGCTGACATTGGTGGTGATGACGTGGAAGAGCCCGTCGTGTTGCCGGATCGTCGGGGCGTACACACCGCCCGAGGCCGGCGTGTCGTCCGGCAGCGTCAACTGCCCCGGCCGGTCGAGGACGTTGCCGAGCTGCCGCCAGTGCACCAGGTCCCGGCTGTGGAAGAGCGGGACGCCGGGGAAGTACTCGAAGCTGGAACAGACGAGGTAGTAGTCCGCCCCGACCCGGCACACGCTCGGGTCGGGATGGAAGCCGGGGATGACCGGGTTGCCGTACGTCCGCATGTGTGTGCCCCTCCCCAGGCCGCGCCGAAAGTTTCGGCGAGGTCGGCGAACATTACGGGGCGCACTGTAGGAGCCGGTCCGTGACCCGACAAGGCGGCCGTCACAGCTTCAACCGGTAGGGCAGCATGCACACCACGACGTCGGTGCGGGCCCGCAGAACGGTGGCGAGCAGCAGGCCGCGCTGGTTCTGGAGGATCTCGTAGCGCCGGTGCCTCGGCTCCACCTCGGGGATGAGGACGGCGACCTGGCGGCCGTCCGCCGCCGCCTGCTGCACGTACTCGACGATCGGCTGCACCAGCGAGCGGTGCGGGCTGTCGACGATGTCGAGGCGCACGCCCGGGTTCCAGCGCTCCCAGGCCTCCTCCAGCGCCCGGGACCTGGCCGGGTCACCGTGCACCGCGACCGCGACCACCTCGTCGCCGAGGGCGAGGGCGGCGCCGAGGGCGTGCCGGGCGAGCTTGCTGACCTCGCCGATCGGCACGATCACCAGGCTGGCGGTGCGCCGGACCGGCGGTTCCGGGATCCGGCCGAGGCCCAGCTCCTCGCCCACCTCGGTGTAGTAGCGCTGGATGCGGGCGAACAGCAGCATCATCAGCGGTACGGCGAGCACGACCACCCAGGCGCCGGAGAGGAACTTGGTGAACAGCAGGATGACACCGGCCAGGGTGGTGAGCACGGCGCCGGTGCCGTTGATGAGCGCGCGGCGTTTCCAGCGTGCCGGCCGCTGGGTCGCCCAGTGCCTGACCAGACCGGCCTGGCTGAGGGTGAAGCCGATGAAGACGCCGATGGCGAAGAGCGGCAGCAGCCGGTGGGTGTCGGCGTCGGTGGCGAGCAGGAGGAGCGCGGCGAGCAGGGCGAGGGCGACCACGCCGTAGCGGTAGACCGGGCGTTCGGCGCGCAGGCCGAAGAGGTGGGGCAGCCGGTGGTCGCGGGCGAGCAGGCTCATCAGCACCGGCAGCCCGCCGAAGCTGGTGTTGGCGGCCAGCCCGAGGACGAGGGTGACGACGAGTTTGGTGGCGTAGTAGGGCCAGCCGGTGCCGTAGGCGCCCGCGGTGAGCTGGGCGAGGACGGTCACCCCGCCGCGCGGGGCCACATGGTCGCGGCGGATCAGGACGGCCAGCCCGATCAGCATGGTCCCGAGCAGCGCGCCGAGCATCAGTTCGGTGCGCTGGGCGCGCCTGACGCTGGGGGTGCGGAAGGTCGGCACGGCGTTGGCGATGGCCTCGACACCGGTCAGGGCCGAGCAGCCGGACGAGAACGCCTTGAGGATCACCAGCGCGGTCAGCGCCTCGGTCACGTGCACGGGCTGGGCGGCGCCGACGACGGCGGCCGGGTGCGAGCGCAGCAGGCCGAGGACGATCACACCGAGCATCGCCGCGATGAACAGGAGGGTCGGCAGCATCAGCACCCGGGCGCTCTCGGTGACGCCCCGCAGGTTGACGGCAGTCAGCAGGGCCAGGCCGACCAGGCAGACGGCCGGCTTGTCGTGGGCGAGGGCCGGGAAGGCGGAGACGAGCGCGTCGGCGCCCGCGGCGAGACTCACGGCGACGGTGAGCACGTAGTCGACGACCAGGCTGGCGGCGGCCAGCAGGCTCGCGGTGGCGCCGAGGTCCGCCTTCGCGACGGCGTAGGCGCCACCGCCGTCCGGGTGTACGGCGATGACCTGGCCGTACGACACGACGAGCGCGGCGAGCAGGAAGGTGATCGCGAGGGTGATGGGCAGGGTCGCGGTGAGCGCGCCGGTACCGGCGACCACCAGGGCCAGCACGATCGCCTCGGGTCCGTACGCCACCGAGCTGAGCGCGTCCAGGGAGAGCGCGGCCAGCCCTTCCAGGCTGGTCAGACGGTGCTTGTCGCCCTCACCGGGGCGCAGCGGGACGCGCGGTCTCAGTTCACGACGAGCCAGGCCATACGCCATCGGGACCTCATCGGGGCCGGGTGGGACGGGTCGCCACCAGTGTCGGCGGACGACCGGTCGGGCGCAGCCCGCGAGCGTCCGGTCCGGCTGAGCCCGCAGGTGGTCGTGCCCGCCGCACGCCTTGCGGGCCGGATGTGCCCCGTCACGCGGCACGGGTGGGTGCGGGCGGCCCTCCGCCGGTGCCGGTCAGCGGCCCCACCCCGCCTCGGCCCCGTCGGCCTACAGCCCCACGTCCCGCCTCCGGATGTCGTCCAGGGACTCGCGCCGGACCAGCAGGCGGGCGTGGCCGTCGCGGACGGCGGTGACCGGCGGGCGGCCGACCAGGTTGTAGCCGGAGGCCATGGAGAGGTGGTAGGCGCCGGCCACCGGAACCGCGAGCAGGTCGCCGGGGCGCAGGTCGGAGGGGAGTCGGACGTCGGCGGCCAGGACGTCGCCCGCCTCGCAGTGCCGGCCGACGACGGTCACCGGGGCCGACGGCTCGCCGCTCGCGCGGCCGATGAGCCGGGGCGCGTAGCGGACGCCGTACAGCGCGGGCCGCGGGTTGTCGCTCATGCCGCCGTCGACGGCGACGAAGGTGTGGTCGCCGGTCCTCTTGACGGCGAGGACGCGGTACACGGAGATCCCGGCCGGGCCCACGACGGCCCGTCCCGGCTCGATGATCAGGCGGGGCACCGGGAGCCCGGCCGCCGCGCAGGCGTCGGACAGTTCGGCGCGCACCCTGCGGGCCAGGGCGGTGAGGTCGAGGGCCGCCTCGCCGGGCCGGTAGGCGATGCCGTGGCCGCCGCCCAGGTCCAGCTCGGGCAGGACCAGTCCGTGCTGTTCGTGCAGCCGGGCCATGAGCCCGACCACCCGGCGCACGGCGGCGAGGTACGGCTTGACGCTGGTGATCTGGGAGCCCAGGTGGCAGTGCAGGCCGGTGAGTTCGAGTTGCGGCTGGTCCAGTATCCGGGCGATGGCGTGCTGGGCGTAGCCGTCGGCGATGGACAGGCCGAACTTCTGGTCGTCGGTGCCGGTGCGGATCTTCTCGTGGCCGCCCGCGCTGATCCCGGGCACCACCCGGACCATGACCTTCTGATGCCCGCCGGGTCCGACCGCGGCGGCCAGCCGGGCGATCTCCGACGGACTGTCGATGACGATCCGCCCGACGCCCAGCCGCAGCGCGGTCTCCAGGTCGCGCGGCGACTTGGCGTTGCCGTGCAGCACGATCCGCTCCGGCGGGAACCCGGTGGTGACCGCCAGTTCCAGCTCGCCGGCCGAGCAGACGTCCAGGCCGAGCCCCTCCTCCTCGGTCCAGTGGACCATCGCCCGGCACAGGAACGCCTTGGCCGCGTAGAGGACTTCGGTGTCGGGGAAGGCGTGCCGGTAGGTGCGGCAGCGCGCGCGGACCTCGTTCTCGTCGAGGACGTAGACGGGCGTGCCGAAGCGGTCGGCGACCTCGGCCAGTGGGACTCCGCCGACGGCCAGGTCGCCGGGCCGGGGCTCGGTGGTGGAGGCGGGCCACACCGACAGGTCGTCGGGTGTGGTGGTGACGACGGGTTCGTGCAGGGTGGTCATCGACCGCTCCCCTCTCAGGCGATTCACGCGGTTCAGGCGGTGCGGGCGATCCGCAGGGACAAGGCGACGGGCACGAGCGGCGCCACCGGCGCGGGGGCCGGGGCCGACAGCTGCGGGTCGACCGTGACGGTGGTGACGCCGAGCGGTGCCGCCAGGGCACGCAGGGCGGGTTCGGCGAGCCGGATCCAGGCCTGGTCGGGGCCGAGCGTGACGGCGAGTGCGCGGGCCGAGGTGAAACCGACGGCGGTGCGCTCGCCGAGCGGGGTGCGGAAGAGCCGGGCCGCGTACCCCGCGGGTCCCGGCCGGACCGGTACGAACAGGGGTCCGGCCGGGGAGCGATCGGAAGGCTCCGGGTCGTCACCGCACAAGAGTTCTGGCATGGCATGCCTCCTGGCACAGGAAGGAGCTGGTGCCCCGGACCCGGGCAGGCCGGCCGGGGCTCGCCCCAGACGCTATGCCCGCTTCCGGCACCTCTCCGATGCCTCATGACGGGACGCTGACGGTGATCGCGGCGACGTTGACGGGACGCTGACGGCGGGCTCTTCACTGCTGGTCGCGGGTGTCAGAGGCGTGCCAAGAAGAGACTGCGGGGCTGGCCCGCGCCCGGCCGGGAGGAGTGTCATGGACGTTGTCCGTCCCTGGGACACGCCCGGGGCCCGCTGCCGAAGTACGGTGGATACATGTCTGGTTACGACACCTGCACATCCGGTCGGGTCGTCGTCGGGGTGAGCGGTTCGCTGGGCAGCGTCACGGCCCTGCGCCGGGCGGCGGTGGAGGCCCGGCGGCGGGAAGCCGAGCTGTGGCCGGTGCTGGCCTGGGAGCCGCCGGGCGGTGAACTGGCGGCGCGGCGCTCCCCGGTCCCGCCACCGCTGGTCGAGGAGTGGCAGCGGACGGCCCGGGAGCGGCTGCTCGGCCTGCTCGACGAGGTCTTCGGGGACACCGGCCCCGGCGTCCAGCTGCACGGCACGGTGGTGCGCGCCAGCCCCGGCCTGGCCCTGGTGGAGACGGCCGACCGGGACGATGACATCCTGGTCGTCGGCGCGGGCCGGCGCGGCTGGCACCGGGCCTTCTCGGGTCGCGTCACCCGCTACTGCGTGACCCACGCGCACTGCCCGGTCCTCGCGATACCGCCGTCCCCGCTGGAGGAGGAACTGGCGTCCGCGCATCGCCGCAATGCCTGGCATCTACCGCTGGACGTAAGGAAGTTGCCCTGCTGAGCCGCGCGGCATCGGCGCTATGGGGTCACCGCGGCCGAGAGGTCCGGCCGGCCCGGTCTGCGGCCCGGTGCCGTCGGCAGGCTCAGCACCATGGTGAGGCCGCCGCCCGGGGTGTCCTCGGCGGCCAGCGTGCCGCCCATCGCCTCGGCGAAGCCCCGGGCCACGGCCAGGCCGAGCCCCACCCCCGCACCGCGCGGTGAGTCGCCGTACCGCTGGAACGGCTCGAAGATGCGCTCCTTGACCTCGTCCGGGACGCCGGGGCCGCGGTCCACGACCCGCACCTCGACCCGGTCGGCCATGGAGCTGGCCTTCACCAGCACGGGGGTGTCCGCGGGGCTGTACTTGACGGCGTTCTCGACCACGTTGGCGACGACCCGTTCCAGCAGCCCCTTGTCGACGTGGACCATGGGCAGCGTCTCCGGGATGTCCAGCTCGACGCTGTCATCGGGGACCCCGCCGAGCGCCATCGGCACCACCTCGTCCAGGTCGGCCTCGCGGACGATGGGCGTGACGGTGCCTGTCTGCAGGCGGGACATGTCGAGGAGGTTGCCGACGAGGTGGTCGAGCCGGTCGGCGCCCGCCTCGATGGCCTCCAGGAGCTCCGCCCGGTCCTGCTCGGACCACTCCACGTCGTCCGAACGCAGCGACGACACCGAGGCCTTTATGCCGGCCAGCGGGGTACGCAGGTCATGGCTGACCGCGGCCAGCAGGGCGGTGCGGATGCGGTTGCCCTCCGCCAGCTCCTTCGCCTGGTCCGCCTCCTGCTGGAGCCGCTGCCGGTCGAGCACGACGGCCGCCTGGGCGGCGAACGCGGCCAGCACCCGCCGGTCGGAGGCCGGCAGCACCCGGCCGGACAGGGCGAGGGTCATGTGGTCGCCGACCGGCACGTCGACGTCCGCGCGCTCCGGCGTCCGGCAGGGCCGGGGCCCGACGCTGCCGGCGCAGGTCCACGGCGTCACGTCGTCCGCCCGTTCCAGCAGTGCCACCGACTCCATGCCGAAGGTCTCCCGCACCCGTTCCAGGAGTGCCTCCAGGCTGGTCTCGCCGCGCAGCACGCTGCCCGCGAGGAAGGACAGGATCTCCGACTCGGCGCGCAGCCGGATCGCCTGCTGGGTGCGCCGGGCGGCCAGGTCCACCACCGAGGCCACGGACACCGCGACCCCGACGAAGATCGCGATGGCGACGATGTTCTTCGGGTCGGCGATGGTGAGGGTGTGGACGGGCGGGGTGAAGAACCAGTTGAGCAGCAGGGAGCCGGCCACCGCCGAGGTGAGCGCCGGGAGCAGACCGCCGAGCAAAGCCGCGGCGACCGTCAGGGCGAGGTAGAGCAGCATGTCGTTGGCCAGGCCCACCTCCGGTGCGACCGAGGTCAGCAGCCAGGTGAGCAGGACTGGCCCGAGCACACCGGTCAGCCAGCCCCAGATGAGCCGGGACCGGCCGAGCCGCGCCGAACGGCCCAGCGGGAGCCGCCCCTTGCCGGCCTCGTCGTGCGTGATGAGGTGCACGTCCAGGTCGGGTCCCGAGTCCCGGGCGACCGTGGCGCCGACGCCCGGCCCGAGGACGTACTGCCAGCTTCTGCGCCGGGAGACGCCGAGGACGATCTGGGTGGCGTTGACCCCGCGCGCGAAGTCGAGGAGCGCGGCCGGGACGTCGTCGCCGACGACGTGGTGATAGGTGCCGCCGAGGTCCTCGACAAGGGTGCGCTGGACGGCGAGTTCCTTCGGGGAGGCGGAGTTGAGGCCGTCGCTGCGGGAGATGTAGACGGCGAGCACCTCGCCGCCGGCGCCCTTCTCCGCGAGCCGTACGGCCCGCCGGATCAGCGTCCGGCCCTCCGGCCCGCCGGTGAGGCCGACCACGATCCGCTCGCGCGAGCCCCAGATCTTCGAGACCCGGTGCTCGCTGCGGTACTCGTTCAGGTACTCGTCGACCCGGTCCGCGACCCAGAGCAGGGCCAGTTCGCGCAGGGCGGTGAGGTTGCCGGGCCGGAAGTAGTTGGAGAGGGCCGCGTCGACCTTGTCCGGCTGGTAGATGTTGCCGTGCGCCATCCGGCGGCGCAGGGCCTGCGGTGACATGTCGACCAGCTCGATCTGGTCGGCGCGCCGGACGACCTCGTCGGGCACGGTCTCCTGCTGCCGTACCCCGGTGATGGACTCCACCACGTCGCCGAGGGACTCCAGGTGCTGGATGTTGACGGTGGAGACGACGTCGATGCCTGCGGCCAGCAGTTCCTCGACGTCCTGCCAGCGCTTGGCGTTGCGGGAGCCCGGGATGTTGGTGTGCGGGAGTTCGTCGACGAGGGCGACCTGGGGGCGGCGCGCGAGGACGGCGTCGACGTCCATCTCGGTGAACACCCCGCCCCGGTACTCCAGTTCGCGGCGCGGGATCTCCTCCAGTCCGTGCAGCATCACCTCGGTGCGCGGCCGGTCGTGGTGCTCGACGAACGCGACGACACAGTCCGTGCCGCGTTCGATCCGGCGGTGGGCCTCGGAGAGCATGGCGTAGGTCTTGCCCACGCCGGGAGCCGCACCGAGGTAGATCCGAAGCCTGCCGCGTGCCATGTCATCCTTCGAAGCGGTAGCCCATGCCGGGCTCGGTGATCAGGTACCGGGGATGCGAGGGGTCCGCCTCCAGCTTGCGGCGGAGCTGGGCCATGTAGACCCGCAGGTAGTTGGTCTTGTTGCTCTGCGACACCCCCCACACCTCGCGCAGCAGGTGCTTCTGCGTGACGAGCCGGCCGGGGTTGGTGACCAGTATCTCCAGCAGATGCCACTCGGTGGGGGTGAGCCGTACGTCGTGACCGGCCCGCACCGCCTTCTTGGCGAGCAGGTCGATGGTGAAGTCGGCCGTCTCCACCCGGGTGGTCTCGGGGGTGAGCGGCACGTCCTCGGTGCGGCGGACCGCGGCCCGCAGCCGGGCGAGGAGTTCGTTCATGCTGAACGGCTTGGTGATGTAGTCGTCGGCGCCCGCGTCCAGCGCGGCGACCTTCTCGTCGGAGGCCTGCCGCGCGGACAGCACCAGGATCGGCACGCGGGTCCAGCCACGCAGCGCCTTGATGACGTCGACCCCGTCCATGTCGGGCAGTCCGAGGTCGAGCATCACCACGTCCGGCTGACGCGCGGCCGCCAGCCGGAGGGCCGTGGCGCCGTCGGGCGCCGCGTCCACTCCGTACTGGCGTGCCTGCATGTTGATCACGAGTGCCCGTACGAGCTGGGGGTCGTCTTCCACGACCAGCACTCGGGTCATCGGTTCTCTCAACTGCCCTTGGTCAGGTCCTTCAGCGCGATGTTGAGTTCGAGGACGTTCACCCGGGGCTCACCGATGAAGCCGAGCGTGCGGCCCGTGGTGTGGTCCTTGACCAGCTTCTCCACCTGGGCGACGGAGAGGTTGTTCTTCTCCGCGACCCGGTGGACCTGGAGTTCGGCGTAGGCCGGGGAGATGTCCGGGTCCAGGCCGGAGCCCGAGGAGGTGACGGCGTCGGCCGGCACCTGGGAGGGCGAGACCGTGTAGCCGGGCACCGAGTTGTCCTTGACGACCGCGGTCTTGGCGTCCTTCACCTGCTGGATCAGCACCTTGTTGTCGGCGGCGAGGTTGGTCGCACCCGAAAGGATCAGCTTGTACTGGGTGTTGATGCTGTTGCTGCCGAGCCCGTTGGCCGGGCGGCCCTGGAACCACTGCAGGGCGGCGTCCGGGGTCTGCTGGCCCTTCTTCAGCGGCAGGTTGTACGACTGCCCGATCAGGGACGAGCCGACGACCTTGCCGTCCGACGTGATCTCGGAGCCGTTCGCCTTGCTGTGGAACGCGGCCTGGGCGATGCCGGTGACGACCAGCGGGTAGACGACGCCCGTCACCAGGGTCAGCACGAGGAGGGCCCGCAGGCCCGCCCAGAGCAACCGGGCGGTGTTCGTAACGGAGTTGTTCATGGCCTTCAGCACGCTTTCAAGAAATTACAGCCCGGGGATGAGGGAGATGAGCAGGTCGATGATCTTGATGCCAATGAAGGGGGCGATCAGACCGCCGAGGCCGTAGATCCCGAGGTTGCGGCGGAGCATCTTGTCGGCGCTGACCGGCCGGTACTGCACGCCCTTCAGGGAGAGCGGCACCAGCGCGATGATGATCAGCGCGTTGAAGACGACCGCGGACAGGATCGCGGAGCTGGGCGAGGACAGGTGCATGATGTTGAGCTTGTCCAGGCCCGGGTAGACCACGGCGAACATGGCCGGGATGATCGCGAAGTACTTCGCGACGTCGTTGGCGATGGAGAACGTGGTCAGCGCACCGCGGGTGATGAGGAGCTGCTTGCCGATCTCGACGATCTCGATGAGCTTGGTCGGGTTGGAGTCGAGGTCGACCATGTTGCCGGCCTCCTTGGCGGCCGACGTACCCGTGTTCATCGCCACGCCGACGTCGGCCTGCGCGAGCGCCGGCGCGTCGTTGGTGCCGTCACCGGTCATCGCGACCAGCTTGCCGCCGGCCTGCTCGCGCTTGATGAGCGCCATCTTGTCCTCGGGGGTCGCCTCGGCGAGGAAGTCGTCGACGCCCGCCTCCTCGGCGATCGCCTTGGCGGTCAGCGGGTTGTCACCCGTGATCATGACGGTCTTGATGCCCATCCGGCGCAGTTCCTCGAACCGCTCGCGCATACCCTCCTTGACGACGTCCTTGAGGTGGATGACACCCAGGATCCGGGCGCCCTCGGCGTCCTCGACCGCGACGAGGAGCGGGGTGCCACCGGCCTCCGAGATGACGCTGGCGAGGGTGTCCGCGTCCTCGGCGACGGTGCCGCCCTGCTCGCGGACCCAGGCGATGACCGAACCGGCCGCGCCCTTGCGGATCCTGCGTCCGTCGACGTCCACGCCCGACATCCGGGTCTGGGCGGTGAAGGCGATCCAGTCGGCGTGCGCCAGCTCGCCCTGGTGCCGCTCGCGCAGCCCGTACTTCTCCTTGGCAAGGACGACGATGGAGCGGCCCTCGGGGGTCTCGTCGGCCAGCGAGGACAACTGGGCCGCGTCGGCCACCTCGGCCTCGGTGACCCCGCGCACCGGCACGAACTCGGAGGCCTGGCGGTTGCCGAGGGTGATGGTGCCGGTCTTGTCCAGCAGCAGGGTGGAGACGTCACCGGCGGCCTCGACCGCACGGCCCGACATGGCCAGGACGTTGCGCTGGACCAGCCGGTCCATGCCCGCGATACCGATCGCGGAGAGCAGCGCGCCGATCGTCGTCGGGATCAGACAGACGAGGAGGGCGACCAGCACGACCATCGTGAGGTGGGTGCCCGCGTAGTCCGCGAACGGCGGCAGGGTGGCGACGGCCAGCAGGAAGACGATCGTCAGCGAGGCGAGCAGGATGTTCAGCGCGATCTCGTTCGGCGTCTTCTGCCGGGCCGCGCCCTCGACGAGGCTGATCATCCGGTCGATGAAGGTCTCGCCCGGCTTCGTCGTGATCTTGATGACGATCCGGTCGGACAGCACCTTCGTACCGCCCGTGACGGCGCTGCGGTCACCGCCGGACTCACGGATGACCGGGGCCGACTCACCGGTGATCGCCGACTCGTCGACCGAGGCGACACCCTCGATGACATCACCGTCACCGGGGATGATGTCGCCGGCCTCGCAGACGACGAGGTCACCGATCTTCAGCTCGGTGCCGGGCACCTGCTCCTCGGTGTCACCCACCAGGCGCCGGGCGACGGTGTCGGTCTTGGCCTTGCGCAGGGTGTCCGCCTGGGCCTTGCCGCGGCCCTCGGCGACCGCCTCCGCGAGGTTGGCGAAGATCACGGTCAGCCACAGCCAGGCGCTGATGGTCCAGCCGAACCAGTCGCCCGGGTCCTTGAAGGAGAAGACCGTGGTCAGGATCGAGCCGACCCACACCACGAACATCACGGGCGACTTGACCATCACCCGCGGGTCGAGCTTGCGGCAGGCCTCGGGGAGGGACCTGATCAGCTGCTTGGGGTCGAACAGGCCCGCGCCGACGCGGCCTTCGGCGGGCTTGTGCCCGGTCGGCGCGTCCTGGTGGGGCGCAAGGGTGGGTGTGGACATGGTGTCCTCGTGGGCTTCCGTTCGGGTGGTCACGACGCCAGCCCCTCGGCCAGCGGGCCCAGCGCCAGGGCCGGGAAGTAGGTCAGACCGGTGATGATGATGATCGCGCCCACCAGCAGGCCGGTGAACAGCGGCTTCTCGGTGCGCAGGGTGCCGGCCGTGGCCGGGACGGGCTTCTGCTCGGCGAGCGAGCCGGCCAGCGCCAGCACGAACACCATGGGCAGGAAGCGGCCGAACAGCATCGCGAGCCCGGTCATGGTGTTGTACCAGTCGGTGTTCGCGTTCAGGCCTGCGAAGGCCGAGCCGTTGTTGTTGGCCGCCGAGGTGAAGGCGTACAGCACCTCGGAGAAGCCGTGCGCGCCCGGGTTGAGCATGGAGTGCGGCGGGGTCGGCAGGGCCATGGAGGCCGCGGCGAACACGAGCGCCAGCGCCGGGGTGATCAGGATGTAGATCGCCGACAGCTTGATCTCACGCGCGCCGATCTTCTTGCCCAGGTACTCGGGCGTACGGCCGACCATCAGACCGGCGATGAACACCGCGATGATCGCCATGATCAGGATGCCGTAGAGACCGGAGCCGGTACCGCCGGGGGCGATCTCGCCCAGCATCATGCTGAGCAGGGTGATGCCGCCGCCGAGGCCGGTGAAGGAGGAATGGAAGGAGTTCACCGCGCCGGTCGAGGTGAGCGTGGTCGACACCGCGAAGATCGACGAGCCGCCGACCCCGAAGCGGACCTCCTTGCCCTCGTAGGCACCGCCCGCGAGCTGGAGCGCCGGCCCGTGGTGGGCGAACTCGGTCCACATCATCAGTGCGGTGAAGCCGAGCCAGATGGTGCCCATGGTGGCGAGGATCGCGTAACCCTGCCGGACCGAGCCGACCATGACACCGAAGGTGCGGGTCAGCGCGAACGGGATCAGCAGGATCAGGAAGATCTCGAAGAGGTTGGTGAAGGGCGTCGGGTTCTCGAAGGGGTGGGCGGAGTTGGCGTTGAAGTAGCCGCCGCCGTTGGTGCCCAGCTCCTTGATGGCCTCCTGGGAGGCGACCGCGCCGCCGTTCCACTGCTGCGAGCCACCCATGAACTGGCCGACCTCGTGGATACCTGAGAAGTTCTGGATGGCACCGCAGGCGACCAGGATCACCGCCGCGATCGCGGCGAACGGCACCAGGATGCGGACGGTGCCGCGCACCAGGTCGGCCCAGAAGTTGCCGATCTCACCGGTGCGGGAGCGCGCGAACCCGCGCACCAGAGCCACCGCGACCGCGATACCGACGGCGGCGGAGACGAAGTTCTGCACGGCCAGACCGGCGGTCTGCACGACGTGCCCCATGGTCTGCTCGCCGTAGTACGACTGCCAGTTCGTGTTGGTCACGAAGGAGACGGCCGTGTTGAACGACTGCGCCGGGTTGACCGAGGAGAAGCCGAGCGAGCCGGGCAGGATGCCCTGGATCCGCTGCAGCACGTAGAGGAAGAGGACGCCGACGAGGGAGAAGGCGAGGACTCCGCGCAGATAGGCGGGCCAGCGCATCTCGGTGTCGGGGTTGGCGCCGATGCCCTTGTAGATCCACTTCTCGACCCGCCAGTGCTTGTCGGAGGAGTAGACCCTGGCCATGTGGTTGCCGAAGGGGATGTAGCAGAGCGCCAGCGCGCCTATGAGCGCGACGAGCTGGAGCACGGCGGCGGTTTCGGGACCCATGTGTGTCTCAGAACCTCTCCGGGAAGATCAGGGCGAGGACGAGATAGCCCAGCAGGGCGACGGCCACGACGAGGCCGACGATGTTCTCGGCGGTCACAGCTTGGTCACCCCCTTGGCGACGAGGGCCACCAGCGCGAAACCCGCGAGCACGGTGACGACGAAGGCCAGATCGGCCATCGTGAACTCCTGGATGAGGTTCGGGCACGGACTTGGACTGTTAGAGGAAAGCGTCTTTCTGGCCGGATTCAGCTGCCGTTGACGGGTCCCTTACGGCGGCGTTCACGCCTTTGACGGGACTCTTACGCGGCCACGGCCAACCCGCGACCGGAGGCCGCCGTTCGGCGGCCGAACCCGCCTGAACTGGGGGAACGCCAGCCGCAGGCACATCAGACGGGTCAGCACAGGCGGAACCGCAGCCGGCAGATCACCGCGTCGGTCTCCCGCCGCACGGCGTGCGCGACGACGGCACCGCGCTGGTTCTGCAGGAGCCGCTGCCAGAGCCGCTCGGGCTCGGCCTCCGGGATCAGCACGGTCACCTGGGTGGCCGGCTCGGCGGCGGCCACCTCGCGGACGTACGCGGCGATGGGCCGGCCAAGGGTGCGCCGCTCACAGCTCAGCCGCACCAGCGGCACCCCGGGGTCCCACTCGGCCCAGGCCCGCTCCAGGGCGTGCAGCTGGGCCCGGTCCTCGGGGGCGGGGTGGCAGACGGTGACGGCACGTACCTCGTCGCCGAGGGAGGCGGCCGCGGAGAGCGCCGCGGAGGTGAGCCGGGACAGGGACGACACCGGCACGATCACGACCGACCGCTCCCGGTGCGGCGGCTCCGGGATCCGCCCGAGCCCGAGCCGCTCCCCGATCCGCCCGTAGGCACGGTGCACGGCGACGAAGGCGGCGACGAGCAACGGCAGCATGACCACGACGAGCCAGGCGCCCTCGGTGAACTTACTGATGGTCACGACGACGGTCGCGACCCCGGTCAGGACCGCCCCGAACCCGTTGAGCAGTGCCTTCCCCCGCCAGCCGGGCCCCCGCTCCAGCAGCCAGTGCCGCACCATCCCCACCTGGGCCACGGTGAACCCGACGAAGACCCCGATGGCGAACATCGGCACCAGGGTGTTGGTGTCGCCGCCGGAGAACACCAGCAGCGCGGCCGAGACGACGGCCAGGGCGAGCACACCGTGCCGGTGCACCTGCCGGTCGGCCTTGAGCGCGAAGACATGCGGCAGGTAGTTGTCCCGGGCGAGCAGCTTGAGCAGCACCGGCAGCCCGCCGAACGACGTGTTGGCGGACAACGCCAGCAGGATCATCGTGGCGAACTGGATGACGTAGAAGCCCCAGTTGTGGCCGAGGGAGGCGTCGGCGAGCTGGGCGAGGACGGTCACGCCCGCCACGGGCTGGAGGTGGAACCGGGAGATCAGCACCGAGAGCCCGATCAGCATCGCGCCCAGCACCGCCCCCAGGACGACCTCGGCGTGCTGGGCCCGCTTCGCGCGGGGCACCCGGAAGGAGGGCACGGCGTTGGCGATGGCCTCCACACCGGTGAGGGCGGCACAACCGGAGGCGAAGGCTTTCAGCAGGAGCAGGGCGCCCACGCTGGAGGCGTTGTCGGCGAGCACGGAGGCATGTCCGGCGGCGGTGGCCGTGCTGGCCGGCGAGGACCGGAAGAGCCCCACGACGATCAGCACGAAGATCGACCCCACGAACACGACCGTCGGCACGATGAACGCCTTCGCCGACTCCACGATGCCGCGCAGGTTCACGGCCGTGATCAGCACCAGCACGGCCAGGCACAGCGACAGCCGGTGCGGGTACAGCGCCGGGAAGGCCGAGGTGAGGGCGGCGACACCGGCGGTGACGGCGACGGCGACGTTGAGCACGTAGTCGAGCACCAGGGAGGCGGCGGCCACCAGGCTGGTCCGGGCGCCGAGGTGGGTCCGGGCCACCGCATAGGACCCGCCCCCGTCCGGGAAGGCCGCGATGACCTGCCGGTACGAGGCGACGAGCACCGCAAGGAGGGCCGCGATGGCGAGGGTGACGGGCAGCGTGTAGCCGAGCCCGTGCGCTCCGGCGGCGGCCAGCACGAGCACGATGGCCTCCGGTCCGTACGCCACCGACGCCATCGCGTCCAGCGACAGCGCGGCGAGGCCGGTGACGGCGGTGAGGCGATACCGTTCCCCGGTATCGGGCGGCTCCTCGCCGGCGGGCACTGCGCCCGGTTCGGCGGTCAGTACGGACATGGGCGGGTGCTCCTTAACGAACGGGACATACGTTTCGCGCACGGAGACACCGCGCGCGATGCGATTAGGTTCTGTCCCGCCCCGACCAGGTCCGACAATCCCTTGCGCGTTCTTCGCGCGGGAGGGTTCGACTTTGATGACTTCTTGACGTGAGTGACTACGGCGCCCCGTAAGGGGCGCGGGGCTGTATCGGTTTGCGGCTACCGCCGCGTGGGCGCGCTCAACCCCCACCGGCCCGCACGGACCCACAACCGTCAGAGTCCCGTCAAAGACCCGCAGCTCCTCCTGACGCCGTCGCCCGCGACTCCCTACCTTCACCCCATGCAGCACTCCGAGGACCACCGCTGGTCCAAAGACGTCTACGCATCGGCCCGTTGCGCAGGCGCCCTCCTCGCCCTGCTCCTCCTGATCGACTGCGGATCGGGCACGCTCACCTGGTGGCGCGGCACCCTCTGGACCGCCCTAGGGCCTGTCTGACAATTCCCGTCTGCCTCGCGACGCCATGCACGCACTCTCGCCGCACCGGGCGCAGACCCAAGTACGTCCAGTACGAGGGCCTACGCCCGGCACGCCGAGAACACGCACCTGACGCCGCGAGGCCGCCCTCCGGGCGACGACGGGAATTGTCAGACAGGCCCTAGCCCTGCTCCTCTTCGGCCTCGTCTGCCCCGCCAGGGTCCGCGCCGGCGACGGCTGGCTCACCTCACGCAGGCTGCTGCGCACCCGCAGGGTCCGCACCGACCTCCTGGTCTCCGTCCGCCGCCTCGACGGCATGTCCCCCCGGCTGCTGCTCCGCGACGCCTTCGGCGACCGGCTGGAGATCGACCCCCAGGTCTTCGTCGCGAACCCCGACCTCTGGCTGCGCGTGGACCAAGGCGCACGCAAGGCCGCCACGGCCGGCACCCTCACGTGCGGCTCGACGGCGCTCAGCCGCCTCGGCGAACAGGTCGAGCGCGAGAACGCGTTGGGCGTCTTCAAGGCCTCGGGCCTGGAGTAGCCCCGCTCCCCCGCCGCCCCCGTCTCACCCTCTCCGCACCCCAGTCATCAGCACATCGAGCCCCCGCCGGGTGGTGGCCATCACCACCCGGTCCCCCGCCGCCAGCACCCGCCCCTGCGCCGGCCGCCAGTCGAAGGCCGGCTGTCCCGGGGCGGCCCCGCCGACCGGTCCCACCGCCAGCACCCGCCACTCCCGCCGCCGGAACGCCTGGTGCACCGAGCGCCCCTCCAGCTCCGGATGCCCGGCCACGTCCACGCAGGTGAACAGCAGCGACCCCCGCTCCACCGGCATCACCCCCAGCACATGGCGCCCCATCATGGCCGCCGCGAACGACGGCGCGGCCAGCGCGGAAACGCTTCTGCTCCGGGTGAGCGCGTCCGGGTAGGACGCCCGCAGCGTGCGCTGGACGGTCGCGGCGAAGGCGTCGTCGTACAGCCGGGTGACCACCCGTACCTCGGGGTTGGCCTCCCGGACGGCCATGACGATGTCGAGGTTCTGGCCGTCGTCGCGGGTGAGGACGAGCAGGGAGCGGCACTGCCGGACCCGGGCGAGTTCGAGGACGCCGGGGGCGGTCGCGTCCTCCAGGACCAGCGGGACACCGAGTTCCCGGGCGAGCGCGACACCCCTGGCGCGCGGGTCCCGCTCGATGGCCACGACCTGGTGGCCGGTGGTGCGCAGCCGGTCCAGCACCCGGGTGCCGACCATCCCGAGGCCGACCAGCACGATGTGACCGGTGACGTCGTCGTCGGGCGGATGGTTCACGGAGGCGGTGCGGAACGCCTCGGTGGCGTTCATGGTCGCCGCGACCACGAGCGGCAGCACGGCGAGCCCGACGAAGCCGGCGAGGAGCTGGAGTATGCGGCGGGCGGGCGACTCCTCGGTCGCCGGATCCCCCATCGTGAAGATGTCCAGCAGGGGCAGATAGAAGTTCTTCCACCAGGGGTGCTCGTCCGCGAAGAGCGCGGTGGCGGTGGACAGGGCGATCACCACGGCGGCCAACGAGCCGTAGACGGCGGCCAGTTGCCGGGAGCGGAAGACCCGCCACGGCAGATGGGCGAACCGGGCCCGCAGCCAGCGCACCGGCCGGAACCGCCAGGCGCGGCGGGCCGGTTCGCCCGTGTCGAGGTGGACGACCTCCTCCAGCGTCAGCCGCCCGTGCGTGAACTGCCGGTGGTACGCGGTCCGGTCGTCCGGCAGCAGCTGGGTGCCGTCCTCGCCGGCCGTCTCGGCGCTGTCCTGGCTGGCCGGGTCGTCCTCGTGGGCTCCGGAGAGCACGGCCAGGGTGGCGAGGTCGGTGACGTGCGTCGGGGTGCCCGCGGGCCGTACGACGCCACGGAAGACCTTCCCCTCTACCTCCAGGGTGTGGCCGTGGCCCACGGCGGCCGCCGCGACCAGCTCCGGTACGGCGGTGTCGGCGTCGGAGAGCACGGTGGTGGAGGTGTCCGGCGCCGGGGCGTCGCACAGGCCCGCCGCCCGGTCGAGGAGCCGTTCCAGATGGCTGCCGCGCTCCCGGTCAAACATCCGCACGACCAGCCGCACGGAGGGGTTGACCGCGCGGGCGAGCAGGGCCGCGGTGACGTTGACCTGGTCGTCGCGGTAGATCAGGGCGAGCGCGGCGGCGCGTTCGACACCGGCCGCGCGCAGGGTGGCCTCGTCCGGGCGGGCCGAGATGTGCAGGTGGACGGCGGACGCCGGGTCGCGGTGCAGGGCGGCGACCCGGGCGCCGTGCTCGTCGTCGGCGGCCGGCAGGACCACGGTGACGACCTCGCCGCACACGGCGTCCAGTTCGACGGCGAGCCGGTGCGCGAGACCGTCGTCGCCGCAGATCACCATGTGCCCGGTTCTCTCTCCGGATGTCGCTGGTACGAGCAGAGTTGACGTCACATCAGCCAGAACGGCACGGGCGGCGCGCCTGGTTCCGGCCAGGCCGTGACCTCCGCCCAAGAGTTCGTCAAGAGCATGCCAACAATGTCGGTTCGGAGGGTCCTGGGCCCGGCCCTCCCCCCTCTGGTCAGCCCGCGCCCACCGGCCCCGCCGTGTCCAGCGCGGCCCCGGTCTGGTCGGCCAGCGTCACCGCGACCAGCCGGGCCTGAAGCGGAGGCACCGGCCCGGGTCCCGGGGTGAGCATGAACCGGCCGAGGTAGTGCCCGTTGCCGTACGCGCGCAGTTCGGTCTCGCCCTCCGGCCAGCCGCTCCGCTCCAGGTCCCAGGCCCGGCGCCCGACGGTGATCCCGCCGTCCTTGCCCAGCCGGGCCGGCTGTCCCAGCAGGGTGCCGTACTCGAAACGGCAGCCGGACAGGCCGAGCAGCGCGGTCAGCTCGCCGCGGACGTGGTCGACGACGGTGTCGGCGGACGTGGCGGACCGGACCAGGTCGGCGGTGGTGTGGATCCGGGCGAGGTAGCCCTCGTCGGTCACCGTGATGACCTCCAGCTTGCGGGCGTGGGCCGCGAGCCGGGCCACGATCAGGCCGACGACGAGCAGCAGGACGGCCGTCTCGATGTCGGCGCCGGCGCTGATGTCGAAGGTCCCGTACGGCCGGGTCAGGAAGAAGTCGAACCAGGCCGCCGCAGAAAGCGCCGCCACCGCTCCGGCGAGTCGGCTGCCCAGCGCGGCCACCGCGACGACCACCACGACGAGGATCAGCGCCGCGTTGGTGTGGGACAGGTCGGTGCGGAAGGGGACCAGAACGAGGGTGACCAGGAAGGGGGCGACGAGACCTGCGGCGAGGGCGGCCCGGTCCCGGGCCGGCAGGGCCGCGACGGGCCGTCCGAAGCTCGCTCCAAAGCCGGCGTGCGTGCTGCTCATGGTGCACCTCCTACGCGCTGCGGCGTCCGGAAGGGTTGGGTCCGGTCGGCCAGGGGCAGCGAGACGACCATGGTCAGTCCGCCGCCCGGGGTGTCCTCGGGGGTCAGGGTGCCGTCCATCGCCTCGGTGAGCCCCCGGGCGAGGGCGAGTCCGAGGCCGAGGCCGGTGGTGTTGTCGGTGTCGCCGAGCCGCTGGAAGGGCTCGAAGAGGCGGTCGCGGCCGTTGGCCGGCAGGCCGGGGCCCCGGTCGATGATCCGGAGTTCGGCCCGCCCCGCCAGCGCGCTCGCCGTCACCAGCACCCGCTTGCCGGGCGGGCTGTAGCGGGCCGCGTTGCCGACCAGGTTGGCGATCACGCGCTCCAGCAACGGCGGGTCGGCCAGCAGCGGAGGCATGTTCTCCAGCTCGCCGTGCACCTCGACCGCCGGAGTGTCCGCCAGGGCCGTCGGGAGCACCTCCTCCAGTGCGGTGGCCCGCAGGTTCAGCGTGAGGACGCTGGCCTCCAGGCGGCTGAGGTCGAGGAGGTTGTCGACGAGGCGGCTGAGCCGGGCCATGGACTCCTCGGCGGTGGCGAGGAGTTCGTCGCGGTCCTCCGGGGTGAACTCCACCTCCCGGCTGCGCAGCGAGGTGACCGCCGCCCAGCCGGCCGCGAGCGGGGTGCGCAGGTCGTGGCCGACGGCCCGCAGCAGCGCGGTGCGCATCCGGTCGGCGGCGCGTACGGGTTCGACCTCGGCGGCGACCTGGGCGAGCCGGGCCCGTTCGACCGCCGAGCCGACGTGCGCGGCGAAGGCGGCGAGCACCCGCCGCTCGGACGAGGAGGGCGTACGGCCGCGCAGGACCAGGTAGTTGCCGGGGCCCGCGGGTACGGCGGTGGCGTCGGCTCCGTCCGGCGGTTCGTCGACGAGTTCGGCGGAGTCCATGCCGAAGGTCTCGCGGGTGCGTTCCAGCAGCGCCGGGATGGTCTGGCCGCCGCGCACGATGCTGCCGGCCAGCGACGACATCGTCTCCGCCTCCGCGGTGGCCCGGGCCGCGCGTCTGGACAGCCGCAGCGAGCGGTCGACGACCGCGGCGACGGTGGCGGCCACGACCGCGAACACCCCCAGTGCCAGCAGGGCGTTGGGGTCGTCCAGGGTGAACCGGCCGATGGGCGGGATGAACCAGTAGTTGAGCAGCAGGGACGCGGTGACGGAGGCGATCACGGCGGAGGTCACCCCGCCTATGCAGGCCACGCCGACCACCGCGAGCAGGAAGAGCAGGGCCTCGCTCGTGAGGTTGACGGTGCCGCGCACCTGGGCGAGGGCGACGGTCAGCAGCACGGGCAGGACGAGCCCCGCGACCGGTCCGGCGATGAGCCTGCGGGTGGACAGGGTGCGGCGGCGGGAGGGCAGCAGGGTGCCGCGGCCGGCCCGCTCGTGGGTCACCCGGTGGACGTCGATGTCGCCGGAGAGCGCGGTGACCGTCTCCCCCGTGCCGGGTCCGGTGAGGAAGCGTTCCAGGCGGCCCCGGCGGCTGGTGCCGAGGACCAGCTGGGTGGCGTTCTCGGCACGCGCGAAGTCCACCAGGGCGGTGGCCACGTCGTCGCCGACCACGGAGTGGTAGCTGCCGCCGAGGTCCTCGACCAGCCGGCGCTGCCGGGCCAGCGAGGCGTGCGAGACTCCGGCGGCCAGGCCGTCGCTGCGGGCCACGTGCACGGCGAGCAGGTCGCCGCCCGCCGACCGGTCGGCGATGCGCGCGGCCCGTCGTACCAGCGTGTCGCCCTCCGGGCCGCCGGTCAGCGCGACCACCACCCGCTCGCGGGTCTCCCACACCCCGCCGATGGCGTGCTCGGCGCGGTACGACTGGAGCGCCTCGTCGACCCGGTCGGCGACCCAGAGCAGGGCCAGCTGGCGCAGGGCGGTGAGGTTGCCGGGGCGGAAGTAGTTGGCGAGGGCCGCGTCGACCTTCTCGGGGGCGTAGATGTTGCCGTGCGCCATGCGGCGGCGCAGGCCCCCGGGCGGGATGTCGACGAACTCGATCTGTTCCGCCTTGCGGACCACGTCGTCGGGCACCGTCTCGTGCTGCGGCACCCCGGTGATCTTCTCGACGACGTCTTTGAGTGATTCGAGGTGCTGGATGTTGACGGCGGTGATCACGTCTATGCCCGCCGCTAGCAGGTCCTCTACGTCCTGCCAGCGTTTGGGGTGCCGGCCGCCGCCCGGGATGTTGGTGTGCGCGAACTCGTCGACGATCGCCACCTTGGGGCGACGCGCCAGCACGGCCGCGACGTCCATCTCCTCGAACTCGCCGCCCCGGTAGTCGCAGCGGTGCCACGACCTCCAGGCCGTCGATCATGGACTCGGTCCAGGGGCGCCCGTGGCACTCCACGTACCCCACCGCCACGTCCGCGCCCCGGGACGCGCGGCGCTGAGCCTCGTCGAGCATGCGGTAGGTCTTGCCGACCCCTGGGGCGGCCCCGAGGTAGACCTTCAGTCGTCCGCGCGGTACCTCGTTCATCACCTCAAAGAGAAGCGCGCCGGAAGGCCCGGGGAGCGGCGTCTTGACGTGTCTCTGGCGCCGCTGACGAGGACGTTGACACTGTCTTGACGGCCCTTGGCCGGATAGGGTGAAGGCGGTGTGCCGGGAAGTCTGGTCGGCCGGGAGTCACGGTGGCTCCTGTCGGGCCCGTCCCTGGAGACAGGCCCTGGGCCCCAGGGGGACGGCATGCGCGGCGTGGGTACGGTTCTCGCACTCGTGGTACTGGCCACGGTGGTGGCGACCTTCGCCCGCCGATGGCGGATTCCCGCCCCCTCCCTCCTCGTGGTCGCGGGCCTCGCCGTGGCCCTGCTGCCGGGCACCCCGACGATCCGGGTCAGCCCGGAGGTCATCGGTCTGGTCGTCCTCCCGCCGCTCCTCTACGCCAGCGCGGAAGAGCTCTCCTGGCGCGAGCTGCGGGCGGTGTGGAAGCCGGTCGGCGTGCTCGCGGTCGGTCTGGTGCTGGCCTCGGCGGCGGCCGTGGGTGCCGTCGCCTCGATGGTCACCCCGCTGTCCTGGCAGATGGCACTGGTGCTGGGCGCGATCCTGGCCAGCACCGACCCGGTCGCGGTGACCGCGCTCGGCCGCCGGCTCGCCCTGCCGCCGAAGGTGCAGATGCTGGTCCAGGCGGAGAGCCTCTTCAACGACGCGACCTCGCTGGTCCTCTACCGGGTCGCGGTGAGCGTCGCGGTGGCCTCGGCGGCGGCGAACTGGGGGGCGGCGGGCGGTGAGTTCCTGCTGCTGGCGGGCGGCGGCACGCTGATCGGCGCGCTGGTCGCCGGCGTCGTCGTGGTGATCAGGCGGCGCACCGAGGACCCGGTCCTGGAGACGGTGATCTCCCTGGTCACACCGTACGCGGCGTACGTCCTCGCAGAGGCCGCCCATACCTCCGGGGTCACCTCGGTGGTCGTGGCGGGCGTGGTCCTGGGCGGCCGCGGCGACCGGCTCACCAACGCCCGCATAAGGCTCCAGCTGCACGCCGTCTACGGCACGGTGGTCTTCCTGCTGGAGAGCGTGGTCTTCAGCCTGATAGGGCTCGCGCTGCCCGCCCAGGTGCGGGCGCTGTCCGACGGTGACCGGGCGTGGCCGCTGTACGCACTGGCGGTGGCCGGCACGCTGATCGCGGTGCGGCTGCTGTGGCTGGCTCCGCTGTCGGCGGTGGTGCAGCGCAAGGGCGGCATACAGCGGCCGAACTGGCGGCTGCCGGTGGTGCTGACCTGGGCCGGCACCCGGGGTGTGGTGCCGCTGGCGGCGGCGCTGTCGATCCCGGTGACGGCGAAGGACGGCTCGGCGCTGACCGAGCGCCCGCTGGTCCTGGTCCTGACCACCTCGGTGGTCGTGGTCACCCTGGTCGTGCAGGGTTTCTCGCTGGCCTCGGTGGTGCGCCGCTCGGGCATCGCCCTGGAGCCCGACCACACCGAGCGCGAGGAGGCCGCCGCCCGCTGCCGGCTGGCCGACGCGGGCATCCGGCGGCTGGAGGAGCTGTCCGAGCTGGAGGCCGTGCCGGACGTGGTCCTCGACCGGCTGCGGCGCGGCCTCAACGCCCGCCTCGACGACGCCCGCGACCGGCTGACCGACAGCACCGTCGAGTCGGCCGACCTGGTCTACCGGCAGCTGCGCCGCGACCTGATAGCGGTGGAGGCGGCGGAGCTGCGCCGCCTGTACGACGAGCACACGATCAGCGACACGACCCGACGGCGGCTCCAGCGGTCGCTGGACCTTGAGGAGGCGCGGCTGGCGGACGCCTGACGGCGTTCAGCGGAACTCGGCCGGCCGGGGCCGCAGCCCGAGTCCGGTCAGCCCTACCGCCGGCAGCAACAGCGCGCACGCCCAGGGCAGTTGACCGGTGATCCCGGCCCGGCCCGGCCCGCCCCGCCGCCACCGGGGCGTCGAAGTGGGCCAGGTTGAGGCCGGCCGCGCTGGTGGTGCGGGGGGCGTCGCGGTCGGCCACGTCGTCCCAGGTGCCGTTCGCGGCAAGGCCGGCGACGAGAAGCAGGATCCCCAGGGCGACGGCGAGCAGGACCGTGGCCGCGCGCAGAAGGCGCAGCCGAGCCGGAACGGTCGCCCGGAGACGGCGGCGCAGAGCGGCCCGCGCGGCCACGATCCGCCGCCCCCGGGCGCCTTGTCCGCGGCCCCGGGGCGGGTACGGGCGGCGGGACCACCGTGGCCTGCCGGGGCTCTTCCACAGCCTCCCCCGGGAGGTCTGTGTACTGCGCCGGCCGTGATGGTCACGGTCCCCTTCCGTCCGAGGACGGCGCACCCCCCTCGCAGTGACGGAGTTGACGTGCATGTCCGAGCGAGCCCGCAGGACGAGGTCCGACCACGGCGACAGGGCCGGACATCCCACTGACGACCCGCCGAGCGCGTGCGAGAGCGCGGGCAGAACCTGGTGCGGGATGTCGTACGGGATAACGCTCGGTGTCCGGCGCCCGGCACCCGCCCGCCGTCCCCCGTACAGCCGAACGCCCGGCCCCGGCCTCCAAGACACCGTTTCTTGATGCTCCGACGCCTCCTGTCAGGCGATTCTTAACGCAAGCTTGACGCCTGGGGCCCGCTGATCCGTGGGCCCACGCGTCACTCTCTGCTTACGCTGGTGCCGCCGTCTGCGTGATGGCCGGAATCGAACTGCGCCGCACACCCCGCGCCGGACACCAGGAGCCCACCCCATGGCCACGACCGAACATCCCCCTCCCAGTCGCCTGCGCGCCTGGATGCTGGAGGGACTGTCCGACATGGGCAAGGGCGCCGGCCAAAGTGGCCCGCACACGCAGCCCGAGGCCGCGCACAAGGGCCAGCGCTGGTGGCGGGTGATGTGCCTGACCGGTGTGGACTACTTCTCGACCCTCGGCTACCAGCCGGGCATCGCCGCCCTGGCGGCAGGCCTGCTGTCGCCGATCGCGACCATCGTCCTCGTCATAGTCACCCTGGCCGGCGCCCTGCCGGTCTACCGGCGCGTCGCCGAGGAGAGCCCGCACGGCGAGGGCTCCATCGCCATGCTGGAGCGGCTGCTCTCCTTCTGGCAGGGCAAGTTGTTCGTGCTGACCCTGCTCGGCTTCGCCGCCACCGACTTCCTCATCACCATCACCCTGTCGGCCGCCGACGCCTCCACCCACCTGGTGGAGAACCCGCATCTCACCGACGCCCTGCACGGCAAGCAGATGATCATCACGCTGGTCCTGGTGGCTCTGCTCGGCGCGGTCTTCCTCAAGGGCTTCCTGGAGGCGATCGGCGTCGCGGTCGCCCTCGTGGGCATCTACCTCGCGCTCAACGTCGTCGTCGTGATCGTCGGCTTCTACCACGTCATCACCGCCGAGCACGTCGTCACCGACTGGACCAGCGCCCTCACCACGGAACACGGCAACGTCTTCGTCATGATCGGCGTGGCCCTGATCGTGTTCCCGAAACTCGCCCTGGGCCTGTCCGGCTTCGAGACCGGCGTCGCGGTCATGCCGCACGTCGAGGGCGATCCGGGCGACACCGAGGAGCGGCCCACCGGCCGGATCCGCGACACCAAGAAGCTGCTCACCACGGCCGCCCTGATCATGAGCTGCTTCCTGATCGCGACCAGCTTCATCACGACGCTGCTGATCCCGGAGCAGGCGTTCAAGTCGGGCGGCGACGCCAACGGCCGTGCGCTCGCCTACCTGGCGCACGAGTACCTCGGCAACGCCTTCGGCACGGTCTACGACGTCTCGACCATCTGCATCCTGTGGTTCGCCGGCGCCTCCGCGATGGCCGGCCTGCTCAACCTGATGCCCCGCTACCTGCCCCGCTACGGCATGGCCCCGCACTGGGCCCGTGCCGTGCGCCCGATGGTCATCGTCTTCACTCTGGTCGCCTTCTTGGTGACCTGGATCTTCGACGCCGACGTCGACGCGCAGGGCGGCGCCTACGCCACCGGCGTGCTGGTGCTGATCAGCTCCGCCGCGGTCGCGGTGACCATCGCCGCCCGCAAGGCCGGGCAGCGCAACTGGACCATCGCCTTCGCGGTCATCTCGGTGGTGTTCCTCTACACGACCGTCGTGAACGTCATCGAGCGGCCGGACGGTGTGAAGATCGGTGCCTGCTTCATCGTCGGCATCATCCTCGTCTCGCTGCTCTCCCGTCTCGCCCGCGCCTTCGAGCTGCGCGTGACCAGCGTGACCCTCGACGACATGGCGGAACGATTCATCCGCGACATGGCCAGCCGCAAGATGCGGTTCATCGCCAACGAGCCGGACCGCCGCGACAAGGCCGAGTACCGCGACAAGATCGAGCAGATCCGGGCCGACAACGACATGCCCGAACAGGAGGACTTCGTCTTCGTCGAGGTCACGCTCACCGACCCCTCCGAGTTCGAGGCGGGCCTGACCGTCCGCGGCGAGGTCCTGCACAACCGCTACCGCGTGCTGACCCTGGAGTCGGCTTCCATCCCCAACGCCCTGGCCGCACTGCTGCTGGACGTCCGGGACGAGACCGGCTCCATCCCGCACATCTACTTCGAGTGGACCGAGGGCAACCCGTTCGCCAACTTCCTGCGCTTCTTCCTCTTCGGCCAGGGCGAGGTCGCCCCGGTCACCCGCGAGGTGCTGCGCGAGGCGGAACCGGACCGCGCCCGGCGACCGCGCGTCCACACCGGCTGAGCGCCCGCCCCGGGCGCGTCCTCGTCGTAAGAATCCCGTCAATAACCGGTCGGTCCGCATAAGAACCGTGTCAGCGGCCGGTCGTACGCGCCCACCGGCCCCTACCGTCGGCCTCATGGAGGACATAAGACGCAGAAGCCTGGCGGCGGGCGATCGCACCTGGCGGGGCAGCGCACATCTGGCCGTCGGCTGCGCCCTCGGCTACGGCGGGCTGACGCTCCTGGTGGACTGGGACGCCGGCACCCTCACCCCGGCCCGCGCCCTGCTCTGGGTCGCCCTGTCGGCCATGATTCTGACCATGCTGCTGCCGGCCCGCGTCACGGCGGGCCCCGGCTGGCTGGCCGTCCGCAGCCCGCTGCGCCGCCGTACCGTCCGCACCGACTCGCTGGTCTACGTCGGCCGGTACGGGGACGTCGCGGCGCATCTGGTCCTGCGCGACACCCACGGCAGCCGCCTGGAACTCGACCCGGGCGTACTGCACGCCAATCCCCTGCTCTGGCACGAGCTGGACACCGGCGTCCGCCGCTCCGTGGAGCGCGGCACCCTGCGCCGGGGCGCCGATGTGCTGGCGCAGCTCGGCCACGAGATCGACGACACGAACGCGCGCGCGGTCCTCGACGCGTCCGGACTCACCTGACCGCCGCCCCACGTCCTGCTCCCCCGCCACCTGGCCCTATCGTGAGCGCATGCCTTCCTACACGATCGGCCAGGCGGCACGGCTGCTCGGCGTCAGCCCGGACACCGCCCGCCGCTGGGCCGACGCGGGCCGGATGGCCACCCATCGTGACGAGGGCGGCCGGCGGCTCATCGAGGGCGCGGACCTCGCCGCGTTCTCCGTCGAACTGGCCAGGGCCGGCACCGGCGAGGAGGACGCCTCCTACACCTCGGTCCGCAACGCCTTCCCCGGCATCGTCACCGCGATCAAGCTGGGCGATGTCGCCGCCCAGGTCGAGATCCAGGCCGGACCGCACCGGCTGGTCTCCCTCCTGACCCGGGAGGCGGTCGAGGAACTCGGCCTGGAGGTCGGCATGGAGGCCACCGCCCGGGTGAAGTCCACGAACGTCCACATCGACCGCGTCTGACCGCTCATCCGTTCATGCGGTCATCCGTTCATGCGGTCATCCGCTCAACCGCTGACCGGGTAGCCGGGTAAGCGCTCATCCGGTCGACTGTCCATCCGGTCAACCGCTCACCTGCACAGCAGCGCCGCCCACAGGTCCAGCCGGTCGCTCAGCCGGGACAGGTCCCGGCCGGTGAAGTGCTCCACCCGCTGCATCCGGTAGTGCACGGTGTTGACGTGCAGATGCAGCGCCTCCGCCGTGCGCGCCCAGGAGCCGTCGCAGGCCAGGAAGGTCTCCAGCGTGCTCAACAGCACGGCGGAGGCGGCCCGTTCTCCGTTGAGCAGCGAGCCGAGGACGGTACGGCGGTAGGCCGCACGGACCTCGGCCGGCACCCCGGTGAGAAGCGCTTCGAGGCTGGTGAGCGTGGCGGTGTCGGTGAGGACGGAGGCGTCCGGGGCGGTGGCGCGGGCCGAGGTGAGCGCGTAGCGCGCCTGCGCCAGCGCCCCGGCCAGCTCGCCCGGCCCCGCCGCCACCGACCCGGTCCCGCCGTGCAGCGGGACACCCGGTTCGCAGCCGGCGACCAGTTCCCAGGCCTCGCCGATGCTCTCCGCGGGCAGCACGGCAAACGCGGTCCCGTCCGGCAGCCGCCCCACCGCCGCCTGCGGTGCCTGCGGCGCGACATGCCCGGCGACCTCCGCCAGCGCGCCCTCGGCGAGCCCCGGCCGCCGTGCCCCGGTGTCGGCGACGACCACCCGGTAGGGCCCGTCGGCGGGCAGCCCGCACTCCTGCACCGCGGCCCGCAGGACCGCCTCCACCGCCCCGGCCCCCGCCCCGGCCAGCAGCGCGCCCAGTTCGTCGGCCGTCTGCCGGTCGGCCGACCGGCGCCGGACCGCCGTCTCCTGGCAGCGGCCCAGCGCGGCGGCGACCTCGTGGAGCATCCCGGCCGGCGCGCTGTCCGGCTCGGGCAGGTACAGCAGCCAGCGCTCGTACGGCGAGACGCTGTCGGCGGCGACGGACACCGTCATCCCGCGTCCGTCCGCGACCAGCGCCGCGGCCTCCCGCGCCGGCACGCCCGGGGCGGCGGCCGTGGCCGCGACGGTCCGCCCCGACGGCGTGAAGACGTACGCGGCGGTCCGGTCCAGATGCGCGAAGGCCGCCGCGAGGATCTCCACGGGCCCGGCCTCCTGCGCGAGCAGCCTGCTCAGCCGGACCCGGGCGGTCTCCGGCAGCGCCTGCCTGCGGCTCAGCTCGCCCCACTGCCGCAGGTACACGGTGTCCGTGATCGCCCGGAACATGATGTGCGCCGGCACCCCGGCGACCGGGACGCCGTGCCGTGCACAGGCCTCCACCAGTTCCTCGGGCACACCCCCGTGGGTCTCCTCCCCCGCGAACAGCGCCGCGGCCCCGGCCTCCTTGAGGGCCGACACGAACCGCTCCGCCCTGCCCGGCGCCCACCACACCAGCCCGCTGAGCACCACCTCCCCCGGCCGCACGAAACGGGCCGGGTCCTCCAGGTCGGTGACCGTCACCCCGCTGATCTCCCGTGCCAGCAGGGCGGCGTCCTGCGCCCACAGGGGACGCAGCCCGAGGGAGTGGTCTGTCAGGAGGTGTTCGACGTGCATGTACTCAGACTCCTTGGGCCAGCCTCGCATCCACCAGGTGAGTGCGAGTTACAGCATCGTAAATGCAAGTCTTTCTGCACGGAACGCCTCTTGGTGAATCATCCAGGACCGGCCCCGCCCGGCTCGTTTTTTCCGTGCCCCGCACCAGTCGTGCGGGCCCCTCGCGCGTTGCTTCACTGACCGGCATGGACCTGAACACGGTGGTGGAGATCCGCGACGCCCGGGACCCGGCCCCCTGGCGGCCCGGCGACGCCTGGCTCGGCGGCGGGACGTACCTCTTCTCCGAGCCGCAGCCGCACCTGCGCCGCCTGGTCGACCTGAGCCGCACCGGCTGGACACCCCTGCACCGCACCCCGGACGGCGCCCTGGAGATCGCCGCCACCTGCACCGTCGCCCAGCTGTCCCGTTACGCACGGACCTTGCCGACGGCGGCGGCTCCCCTCGTCGAGCAGTGCTGCCGGGCCTTCCTCGCCTCCTTCAAGATCTGGAACATGGCCACGATCGGCGGCAATCTCTGCAACGCCCTCCCGGCCGGCCCGATGATCTCCCTCACGGCCGCCCTCGACGGGGAGTGCCTGCTGATCGCCCAGGACGGGGTGCGACGACGGGTCCCGGTCACCGGCTTCGTGACCGGCGCGGGCCGCAAGGACCTGGCCGAGGGCGAGCTGCTGCGCTCGGTCACCGTCCCGGCCCGCGCGCTCGCCTGCCGTACCGCCTTCCGCCAGGCCTCCCTCTACGGCCTGGGCCGCTCCGGCGTCCTGGTGATCGGCACCCTGGACCCCGTCGACGGCTCCTTCGCCCTGACGGTCACCGCGTCGACCGTGCGGCCGGTACGGCTGTGGTTCCCGCTGCCGCCGACGGCCGAGGCCCTGCGGACGGCGATCGGCGGGGCCGTCGCCGACGACGAGTGGTTCGACGGCATCCACGGCCTGCCCGAGTGGCGACGGCACATGACGTTCCGGTACGCGGAGGAGATCCGCCGGGAGGTGACCCCGTGAGGATCGAGGTCAACGGGAAGTGCCACGACGACGAGCCGCGGCCCGGCCAGTGTCTGCGCACCTATCTGCGCGAGCGCGGCTGGTTCGGGGTGAAGAAGGGCTGCGACGCGGGCGACTGCGGAGCCTGTACGGTCCACGTCGACGGCGAACCGGTGCACAGCTGCCTCTACCCGGCCTTCCGCGCCGACGGCCGTACGGTCACCACCGTCGAGGGCCTGGCCGCCCCCGACGGTGAACTCCACCCCGTACAGCGGAAGTTCCTGGATGCCCAGGGCTTCCAGTGCGGCTTCTGCACGGCGGGCTTCCTGATGACCACGGCAGCCCTCTCCGACGACCAACTCACCGACCTTCCCCGGGCGTTCAAGGGCAACCTGTGCCGCTGCACCGGCTACCGGGCCATCGAGGACGCCGTACGCGGGATCAGGCACGTCGAGGAGCCGTCCGCCGGCGAGTCCGTCGGCCGCAACCTGCCCGCGCCCGCCGGACCCCAGCTCGTCACCGGCACCGCCCGCTACACCTTCGACATCGACGTGCCCGGCCTGCTCCACATGAAGCTGCTGCGCTCCCCGCACGCCCACGCCCGCATCACGGCGATCGACACCTCGGCCGCCCTGCGCGTCCCCGGCGTCCACGCGGTCTTCACCCACCACGACGCCCCCGAACGCCACTACTCCACCGCCCGCCACGAGCACCCGGAGGAGGACCCCGCCGACACCCGCCTCCTCGACGACACGGTCCGCTACATCGGCCAGCGGGTCGCGGCGGTGGTCGCGGACAGCGAGGCGGCGGCGGAGGAGGGCTGCCGGCGCATCACAGTGCAATATGACATCGCACCCGCGGTCCTGGACCCGGAGGAGGCGATGCACCCCGGCGCCCCCGTCGTCCACGACAAGGACCCGTCGGCCGCCCGCATCTCCCGCCCGCACGCCAACGTCGTCGGCGAGGCGCACGGCGAGATCGGTGACGTCGAAGCGGGTTTCGCCGGGGCCGACGCCGTCTACGAGGCGACCTTCCGCACCCAACGGGTCCAGCACGCAAGCCTGGAGACGCACGGAGCGGTCGCCTGGATCGACGACGACGGCCGTCTCACCGTCCGCACCAGCTCCCAGACCCCGTTCCTCACCCGTCGCGCCCTGTGCACGCTCTACGACCTGCCGCCGGAGCAGGTCCGGGTGGTCGCGGGCCGGGTCGGCGGCGGTTTCGGCGGCAAGCAGGAGATGCTCGTCGAGGACATCGTGGCCCTTGCCGTGCTGCGGCTGCGCCGCCCGGTGAAGCTGGAGTACACCCGCGCCGAGCAGTTCTACGGCGCCACCACCCGGCACCCCTTCACCATCCGCGTGAAGGCGGGCGCCCGCCACGACGGCATCCTGACCGCGCTCCAGCTCCGGGTGGTCTCGAACACCGGGGCGTACGGAAACCACGGCCCCGCCGTGATGTTCCACAGCGTGGGCGAGTCGACGGCGATGTACCGGGCCCCGCACAAGAAGGTCGACGCCTACTCCGTCTACACCCACACCGTCCCGGCGGGCGCCTTCCGCGGCTACGGCCTGGGCCAGGTGCTGTTCGCGGTCGAGTCCGCCCTGGACGAACTGGCCCGCCGGCTCGGCCTGGACCCCGTCGACCTCAAGGCCCGCAACATCATCGGCCCGGGCGATGCGATGCTCACCCCCGGCGGCCACGAGGAGGACCTGCACATCGCGAGCTACGGCTTCGACCAGTGCATCTCCATCGTCCGCCGGGCCCAGGCGGAACCCGGCGCCGCCGCCCCCGACGGCTGGCTGGTCGGCGAGGGCTCGGCACTGGCGATGATCGCGACGGGCCCGCCCGGCGGCCACATCGCCGATGCCAGGGCCGCCCTGCTCCCCGACGGCGGCTTCGACCTGGCGGTCGGCACGGCCGAGTTCGGCAACGGCACCACGACCGTCCACCGGCAGATCGCGGCCGGTGAACTCACCACCACCGTCGACCGGATCACCGTCCGCCAGTCCGACACGGACGTCGTACGGCATGACACGGGCGCCTTCGCCTCCACCGGCACCGTGGTCGCGGGCAAGGCCACCCTGCGTGCCGCCCGCGCCCTCGCCGACCTGCTCCTGGACTTCGCCGCGGCCCACCTGCGGGTGGCGCGCGCCGACTGCCGGCTGGCGGAGGAGGCCGTCCTGCACCCCGGAGGGCGGCTGCCGCTCAAGGAGCTGTACGCGGCCGCCCGCGCGGTCGGCATCGAGTGCGCCGCCGACGGCCACTTCGGCGGCACCCCGCGCTCGGTCGCCTTCAACGCGCAGTGGTTCAGGGTGGCCGTGGACCCGGGCACCGGGGAGATCCGCATCCTGCGCAGCGTGCACGCCGCCGACGCGGGCAGGGTGATGAACCCGATGCAGTGCCGCGGCCAGGTGGAGGGCGGGGTGGCCCAGGCACTCGGCGCGACCCTCTTCGAGAACGTACGGCTGGACGCGCGCGGCGAGGTGGCCACGGCCGCCTTCCGCCGCTACCGGCTGCCGCAGTACGCCGACATCCCGCGCACCGAGGTGCACTTCATGGAGACCGCCGACGCCATCGGGCCGCTGGGCGCCAAGTCGATGAGCGAGAGCCCGTTCAACCCGGTCGCCCCGGCACTGGCCAACGCGCTGCGGGACGCGACGGGCGTGCGGTTCACGGAGTTGCCGCTGACGCGCGACCGGGTGTGGCGGGCACTGGATGCCAGCCGCCGTACGCCCCGTCCACCCGTATCTCCCTGATGCCGCTGATGTGCCGGGCCCCGCAACGGTCCTGTGGCAGCACCAGTTGCGGACCCGCCCGGTCCAGCGGGGTGTCGTCGATGGTGGCACCGAGCAGAACAGGGGCATGGGCGAAATCGGGGTCGATCTCGGCCCAGGAGAGCAGCGCGTGGTGCCCGTCGGCGCCGGAGACGGCGATGAGGAAGCGCAGCCGGTCCTTGCGCCGGCCGGGGTCGAATCCGGGTCCGGCGGCGGTGAGGACGTCGTACAGCCGTGGGCCGGTGAAGGCGTGGTGCTGGACGCCGCTGGTGGCGCACTCGAAGCTGACCCGCACCCGGTGCTGGGGCCAGCGCAGGAGGTCGGGCACGGTCAGCCGGGCCGGTCGTGCGAGGTCTCCGGTGAGGACGAGTTCGGCGAGCGTCATGTGCGGCCACCTCCCGGATGACGGTACCCGCAGCACCTCACCGTACAAACGCACATGCCAGATACAAGTCGTAAGTATGCAGCTCATGCGATGTGACAGAAGACTTACGCCTGGCAAATGCGGCAGTATCATCGCCAGGCGGCTGATACACAGGTCGTAGCAGGGCGCGACAGTTTTCTCATTGAAATCAGAGGAGTTCACTCGTGATGACCCGTTCCGTGCGCCGGACCCGGCGGACGCTCCAGGTGGCCGGCGCCTCGGTCGCGGCCCTGCTGGCCCTCAGCGCCTGTTCCTCCTCCGACGACAGCTCGTCGGCGACGACGAAGTCGGACACGTCGGCGGCGGCGACGCCCAAGCTGTCGGGCTCGATCACCGTGTTCGCGGCGGCCTCGCTCCAGGAGAGCTTCACGACCCTGAAGGCCGACTTCGAGAAGGCTCACCCGGGCACCAAGGTGAACTTCAGCTTCGGCGGCAGCGACACCCTGGCCGCGCAGATCACCAGCGGTGCGCCGGCCGACGTCTTCGCCGCCGCGAGCCCCAAGACCATGGCGATCGTGACGGACAAGAAGGACACCGCCACCACGCCGGCCACCTTCGTCCGCAACCAGCTGGAGATCGCCACCCTGCCGGGCAATCCCGACAAGATCGCCTCGCTCAAGGACCTCACCAAGTCCTCGCTGAAGGTGGTCCTCTGCGACAAGACGGTGCCGTGCGGCGCCGCCGCGCAGAAGGCCCTGGACGCCAGCAAGCTCAAGCTCACCCCGGTCTCCTACGAGGAGGACGTGAAGTCCGCCCTCAACAAGGTGGTGCTGAAGGAGGCCGACGCGGCGGTCGTCTACAAGACCGACGTGAAGGCCGCCGGCAGCAAGGTCCAGGGCGTGGAGTTCCCCGAGTCCGCGAACGCGATCAACGACTACCCGATCGCCCTCCTCAAGAACGCCCCGAACCCCACGGTGGCCAAGGCGTTCATCGCCCTGGTGCAGTCCGCCGAGGGCCAGCAGGTCCTGAACGACGCCGGGTTCCTCAAGCCGTGACGAAGGCCGACGCGTCCGGGGCCGCGGCCGGCACCCTCACGGGCGGTCCGCGGCGGCGGCGCGTTCGGGCAGCCGTACCGCTACCGCTCCTCCTCCCCGGAGCGGTAGCTCTGGTCTTCCTGCTCCTGCCGCTGGTCGCCCTGCTGGTGCGTGCCCCCTGGAGCAGCCTCCCGTCCCTGCTGACCAGCACGGAGGTCTGGCAGGCCCTCCAGCTCTCCCTGGTCTGCGCCACGGCGGCGACGGCCGTCAGCCTCGTCCTGGGCGTCCCCCTGGCCTGGCTGCTGGCCCGCACGGAGTTCCCCGGCCGGGGCTTCGTCCGCGCGCTGGTCACCCTCCCCCTCGTCCTCCCCCCGGTGGTCGGCGGTGTGGCCCTGCTGCTCGCCCTCGGCCGCAACGGGGTGGTCGGCCAGTGGCTGGACGCCTGGTTCGGCATCACTCTCCCCTTCACCACCGCGGGCGTGGTGGTCGCCGAGTCCTTCGTGGCCATGCCGTTCCTGGTGATCAGCGTCGAGGGCACGCTCCGCGCCGCCGACCCCCGCTACGAGGAGGCGGCCACCACCCTGGGCGCCTCCCGCTTCACGGCGTTCCGCCGGGTCACGCTCCCGCTCATCGCCCCGGGCATCGCGGCGGGCTCGGTCCTGGCGTGGGCGCGCGCGCTCGGCGAGTTCGGAGCGACGATCACGTTCGCCGGCAACTTCCCCGGCCGCACCCAGACCATGCCGCTCGCCGTCTACCTCGCCCTGCAGAACGACCCCGACGCGGCGATCGCGCTCAGCCTGGTGCTGCTGACGGTGTCGATCGCGGTGCTGGCGGCGTTGCGGGACCGTTGGATGACGGCATCATGAGGCCAACCCGCTGGACGACACCCCGATGACCAACTCCCACCCCACAGCAGCAGACGGCCCACAGCCTCCCCACGAACCGCCCGCGCCCGCCGACCCCGCCCAGCCTCCCCACGAACCGCCCGCAGCCGCCGACGGCGCTCAGCCCCCGCAGGGGCCACCCGCACCCGACACTGATAGCCGCACGGGTGGTGCGGGTGGGAACCCCAACCCGGCCGAAGGCCGGGTACCCACCACGCACCCGCACCCGACCACGCACGGCCTCCACACCCACCTCGTCGTCACCCGCCCCACCTTCCACCTGGACATCACCCTCACCGCCGCCCCCGGCGAGGTCGTAGCCCTCCTGGGCCCCAACGGCGCCGGAAAGACCACCGCCCTCCGCGCCCTCGCCGGCCTCACCCCCCTCACCGCCGGCCACCTCCGCCTCGACGGCACGGAGTTGGACCGCACACCCCCCGAATCCCGCCCGGTGGGCGTCGTCTTCCAGGACTACCTCCTCTTCCCCCACCTCACGGCCCTCGACAACGTCGCCTTCGGCCCCCGCTGCCACGGCGCGACAAAGGCCGAGGCCCGCACCCAGGCGGCCGCCTGGCTCGACCGCATGGGCCTCGCCGAACACGCCGGTGTCAAACCCCGCCGCCTCTCCGGCGGCCAGGCCCAGCGCGTCGCGCTGGCCCGCGCCCTGGCCACCCGCCCCCGCCTGCTGCTCCTGGACGAGCCGCTCGCCGCCCTCGACGCCCGCACCCGCCTGGACGTACGTTCCCAACTCCGCCGCCACCTGGCCGAGTTCGAGGCGGTCGCGGTCCTGGTCACGCACGACCCGCTGGACGCCATGGTGCTGGCCGACCGCCTGATCGTCATCGAACACGGGAAGGTCGTCCAGGAGGGCACCCCCGCCGACATCGCCCGCCGCCCCCGCACCGACTACATCGCCCACCTGGTCGGCCTCAACCTCTACCGGGGCCGCGCCGAGGGCCACATGGTCAAGTTGGACACGGGCCCCGCGATCACCACCACCGAGGACCTCGCCGGTGACGTCTTCGTCGCGTTCCCGCCGAGCGCCGTCACCCTCTTCCGGGACCGCCCCACGGGCGCCAGCGCCCGCAACCTCTGGCGCTGCGAGGTCTCCGGCCTGGAGACCCACGGCGACCAGATCCGCGCCGACCTGACGGGCGAACTCCCCCTCGCCGCCGACCTCACCACGGTCGCCGCCGCCGAACTCGACCTGCACCCCGGTGCCCCCGTCTGGGCGACGGTGAAGGCGACCCAGACGCACGCGTACCCGGCGTAGAAAACGGGAGGCCCCGCCGAAGCGGGGCCTCTGTCAAATCCGGTTCGAACCCGGTGCGTCAGTCCTCGTACGCGTCCAACGGCGGGCACGAGCACACCAGGTTGCGGTCACCGAAGGCCTGGTCGATCCGGCGCACCGGCGGCCAGTACTTGTCGGCGGCGGACACCCCGGCGGGGAAGACGGCCTCCTCCCGGCCGTACGCGTGCTTCCACTCGCCGCCCAGCGCGCCGGCGGTGTGCGGAGCACCGCGCAGCGGGTTGTCGTCGGCGGGCCACTCCCCGGCCCCGACCTTGTCGATCTCCGCCCGAATGGCGATCATCGCCTCGCAGAACCGGTCCAGCTCGCCGAGGTCCTCGGACTCGGTCGGCTCGATCATCAGCGTGCCGGCCACCGGGAAGGACATCGTCGGCGCGTGGAAGCCGTAGTCGATGAGCCGCTTGGCGACGTCGTCGACGCTCACTCCGGTCGCCTTGGTCAGCGGCCGCAGGTCGATGATGCACTCGTGCGCGACGAGCCCGCCGGGCCCGGTGTAGAGCACGGGGAAGTGCGGCTCCAGCCGCTTGGCGACGTAGTTGGCGCTGAGCACGGCCACCTGCGTGGCCCGCTTCAGGCCCTCGCCGCCCATGAGCCGGACGTACGCCCACGAGATCGGCAGGATCCCCGCCGAGCCCCACGGCGCGGCCGAGATCGGCCCGACGCCCGTCTCCGGCCCGGCGGCGGGCTGCAGCGGGTGGTTGGGCAGGTATGGGGCGAGGTGCGCGCGCACCGCCACGGGACCGACACCGGGACCGCCGCCGCCGTGCGGGATGCAGAAGGTCTTGTGCAGGTTGAGGTGCGAGACGTCCCCGCCGAAGTGGCCGGGCTTGGCGACCCCGACCAGGGCGTTGAGGTTGGCGCCGTCGACGTACACCTGTCCGCCGGCCTCGTGCACCTGCGCGCAGATGTCGGCGACGTGCTCCTCGAACACACCGTGCGTGGACGGGTAGGTGATCATCAGCACGGCGAGCTCGTCGCGGTGCTGCTCGATCTTCGCCCGCAGATCCTGGACGTCGATCTCGCCGTCCTCGGCGGTCTTCACGACGACGACCTTCATGCCCGCCATCACGGCACTCGCGGCATTGGTCCCATGGGCCGACGACGGAATCAGGCACACGGTCCGCTGCGGGTCGCCGTTGGCGCGGTGGTACGCGCGTACGGCGAGCAGCCCGGCCAGCTCGCCCTGCGATCCGGCGTTGGGCTGCAGGGACACCTTGTCGTACCCGGTGACCTCGGCGAGCCGCTCCTCCAGCTCCCGGATCAGGGTCAGGTAGCCCTGCGCCTGCTCGGCGGGCGCGAACGGGTGCAGCTGGCCGAACTCGGGCCAGGTGACCGGTTCCATCTCGGTGGTCGCGTTGAGCTTCATCGTGCAGGAGCCCAGCGGGATCATGCCGCGGTCCAGCGCGTAGTCCCGGTCGGCGAGCCGGCGCAGGTAGCGCAGCATCGCGGTCTCGGAGCGGTGCTGCTGGAAGACGGGGTGGGTCAGGTAGCCGTCGGCGCGCAGCAGCGCCTCGGGCAGCGTGTCCTCGGCGACGGCGTCCAGCGCCTCGACGTCGCCCTCGACGCCGAAGGCCGCCCAGACGGCGCTCAGCTGGGCGCGGGTGGTGGTCTCGTCACAGGCCATGGAGACGTGGTCGGCGTCGACGAGCCGCAGGTTGACGCCCCCCTGCCGGGCGGCGGCGACGATCTCGGCGGCCTTGCCGGGCACGCGCGCGGTGAGGGTGTCGAAGTAGGCGCCGTGCACGATCCCGACACCGCCGGCCTTGAGCCCCGCGGCGAGGATCGTGGCGTACCGGTGCGTCCGCTGGGCGATGGCCTTGAGCCCCTCGGGCCCGTGGTAGACGGCGTACATACCGGCCATCACGGCGAGCAGCACCTGCGCGGTGCAGATGTTGCTGGTGGCCTTCTCCCGCCGGATGTGCTGCTCGCGGGTCTGCAGCGCCAGCCGGTACGCCTTGTTCCCGTCCGCGTCCACGGAGACGCCCACGAGCCGTCCGGGCAGGCTGCGCGCGAACTTCTCGCGGACCGCCATGTAACCGGCGTGCGGCCCGCCGAAGCCCATGGGCACGCCGAAGCGCTGGGTGGTGCCGACGGCGATGTCGGCCCCGAGCTCGCCCGGCGAGGTCAGCAGGGTCAGCGCGAGCAGGTCGGCGGCGACGGTGACGAGCGCGCCGACCTCGTGCGCCTGCTCGACGACGGCCTTGATGTCGCGTACGGCACCGGAGGCACCGGGGTACTGGACGAGCACCCCGTTGATCTCACGCGCGGCCAGGTCCGCCGGAATGCCGTCGGCGAGGTCGGCGACCACGACCTCCACACCCGTCGGCTCGGCCCGGGTCTGGATCACGGCGATGGTCTGCGGCAGGGCGTCCGCGTCGACGACGAAGACGCCCTTCTTGTTCTTCCCCATGCGCAGCGACAGGGCCATGGCCTCGGCGGCGGCCGTGCCCTCGTCGAGCAGCGAGGCACCGGAGGTGGGCAGCCCGGTGAGGTCGGCGACCACGGTCTGGAAGTTCAGCAGCGCTTCCAGCCGGCCCTGGGAGATCTCCGGCTGGTAGGGGGTGTAGGCCGTGTACCAGGCGGGATTCTCCATCACGTTGCGCAGGATCACGGGCGGCGTGAAGGTCCCGTAGTACCCGATCCCGATCATCGAGTCGAGCACCTGGTTCCGGTCGGCCAGCGACCGCAGCTCGGCCAGCACCTCGGCCTCGGTCCGGGCGCCCGGCAGCTCCAGGCGGTCGGCGTTCTTGATCACGTCCGGCACGGCGGCGGCGGTTAGCTCGTCGAGCGAGCCGTATCCGACCTGGGCGAGCATCTTGGCCCGAGCCTCGTGATCGGGCCCGATATGGCGCTGCTCGAAGGGGATACCCTGCTCAAGCTCTGAGAGCGGAATACGCTGGGCGGTCATGGCGGAGGCCTCCTGGTCTGACGCGACCTTCGAGGGGTACCCCGGCGCGGGTACCCCGACGGCCTCCCCCTCTGTCATCTCAACCTGAGAGCTTCACCGGGGCCGCCCCTGCGGTCTCCCGGCTTTCACCGTCGGTGAGGGCGGACACCGTCGACGTCCGCCCTGCTTTCCAGAGTGACCTCGTCCGTGCGGTACGTGAGCCTGAGAGATTCCGGGGAGGATTTGCTCCTTCGGCGCCTCCGGTTGCCCGGAGGACTCTCCCGCACGGGGTCAGCAGCCGCCTGCCAGCCTACCAGCGAGGGCAACACCAGGGCCTTCGAGTGGCCGCCTCCTTCAATGTGCTCTTTTGTAGTGCTTACGGATGAGTTGCGACCAAGTGGAGGGCCCGTGCAGACCGACATCGATCCGCGCAACCTGATCGGCCGCAAGGCGTTCGACCGCAACGGCACGAAGATCGGCACGATCGACGAGGTGTACCTCGACGACGCGACGGGCGTGCCGGAGTGGGCGGCCATACGTACCGGCCTGTTCTCCCGGGACGCCTTCGTGCCCCTGGAGCCCAGCGAACTGGTCGAGGGCACCCTGCACGTCCCCTTCGACCGCGCCCTGATCAAGGACGCGCCCGACTTCGGCGTGGGCCGCCACCTCTCCCCGGAACAGGAACTCCAGCTCTACCACCACTACGGCCTCGACACGACTCCCCCGCCCCACGACCACCCGGACCACGACTTCGGCAAACTGGCCGGAACGGAGGACGCGGGTGCTTGAGGCCGACGCCGGGTCCCCGCGCCCCTTACGGGGCTACCCAGCTGCGGGCAGGCGTGCCGCAGGGCGGCACGGGTGGGCGCAGCGGCACCCTGCCAGCGCCGGTGAGCGTCCCCACCCCCGCCCGGCCCCGACGCCAGTCACATACGCACCCCGTCCACCGAAATCCCCGGCACCAACGGCAACGGCTCCGCAGGCTCCAGCTCGGGATCCTCGACCCGAAACGTCCGCACCCTCCCCGGCCCCACCGCCCCCGGCGTCTCGAACCGCACCGTCACCCGCCCCAGCCCGCTTCCCTGCACCCACCCGTGCCCGTACTCGGCATGCCGCACATCGTGCCCCGCGGGCCACCGCCGCTCGGCGACCACCTCCTGCTCGGCGACCGGCTCCGCCGCCTCCTCCTCCGCCGCGGACTCCGCCGCCCCCTCCACGGCCGCCGCCTGCGCGAACAGATCCTCCTGGGTGTAGTCGGCCAGCCCCGAGACCCCCACCCCCAGCAACCGCACACCCCCCGTCGTGTCCACCGAGTCCAGCAACCGCGCGGCCGCCTCCCGCACCACCGCCGGATCGTCGGTCGGCCCCCGCAACGTCTCCGACCGGGTGAGCGTCGAGAAGTCGTACCGCCGTACCTTCAGCACGATGGTCCGCCCCGACAGCCCGGCCCCCCGCAGCCGCCGCACGCACCGGTCGGCCAGCCGCTGCACCTCAAGACCCACCCGCAGCCGGTCGTGGATGTCCACGTCGTAGGTGTCCTCGACGGACACCGACTTGGTCTCCCGCTCGGCCACCACGGGCCGCTCGTCGTGTGCCAGCGCCATCGCGTACAGCGCGTGCCCGTGGGCCTTGCCGAGCAGCCGTACGAGCTCGTCCTCCCCCGCCTCGGCGATCTCGTCGACCGTGGTGATCCCGGCCCGCCGCAGATGGTCCCCGGTCGCCGGCCCCACCCCCGGCAGGATCCGCACCGGCATCGGCCCCAGCATGGACCGCTCCGTGCCCGGCTCGATCAGCACCAGGCCGTCGGGCTTGGCCTGCTCGGAGGCGATCTTCGCGAGCATCTTGGAGGCGGCGAGCCCGACGGACCCGGAGAGCCCCGTGACGGCCCGTATGTCCGCGCGCAGCCTCTCCCCCGTCAGCCGCGCCGACCCCGCGTCCCAGGCCACCTCACCGGCCTCCAGATCCACGAACGCCTCGTCCAGGCTGAGCGGCTCCACCAGCGGCGACAGCCCGCGTAGCAGCCCCATCACCTGCTCACTGATCGACCGGTACAGCCCGAAGCGCGGCACCAGATACGCGGCGTTCGGTGCCAGCCGCCGTGCCTGCCCCATCGGCATCGCGGAGTGCACCCCGAACACCCGGGCCTCGTACGACGCGGTGGCCACCACACCGCGTGGTCCGAGGCCGCCCACGACCACGGCCTTCCCGCGCAGGCTCGGCTTGGACGCCTGCTCCACCGAGGCGAAGAAGGCATCCATGTCGAGATGCAGGATCGTGGGCGCGTTTCTCACATCTCCGATGCTGCACCACACCACTGACAATGCCCCGGCACGGATCCGTGCCGGGGCATCAGAAGGAGTCCAGGGGCCCTCGGGCCAGTACTTCAGACGGCCCGGTTGCGCCGCCGGGCGAGTTCGTCGGCGGGGTTGTGCCCGACGAGCGTCTCGCCGGTGTCGACGCGCTCCCCGTGCAGCTGGGAGAGCGCGCTCTCCACGTCCCGCCACACCACACCGACCGCGATCCCGAAGACGCCCTGACCGCCCTGGAGCAGGGCGTGGACCTCGTCCGGCGAGCTGCACTCGTAGACCGTGGCGCCGTCGCTCATCAGGGTCATGCGCTCCAGGTCACGGAAACCGCGTTCCCTGAGGTGCTGGACGGCGGTGCGGATGTTCTGGAGGGACACCCCGGTGTCCAGGAACCGCTTGACGATCTTCAGGACGACGACGTCCCGGAAGCTGTACAGACGCTGGGTGCCCGACCCGTGGGCGGGCCGCACGCTGGGCTCGACCAGGCCGGTACGGGCCCAGTAGTCGAGCTGCCGGTAGGTGATGCCGGCCGCCGCGCAGGCCGTGGGCCCGCGGTAGCCGATCTCCTCGGTCGCCATGGACGCCGCCCCTCCGCCGCTCGGCACTGCGATCGGCCGCTGCGGGGCGTGCGGGTACCGACCACTCTCCCCGAAACCGCGTTCCGGGGCACCCCCAGCCGTACCGTCGCCGCTGCTTCTCACGCCGACCTCCGTCCTTGACCTGCCTTCTCGACGGTAGGCAGTCACCAGGGGTGCGTCAACGATCGCCACACTCGGCACGCCGAGTGATAATCACCCTAGGAGTGGTTTCCCGTGCTCCACCGCGGGGAAAGGCTAGCCGAATGCTCTGGCGGCAAGCCGTAGGACGCTCTCAATGGCCGCTGGCAATTGCCCATGAGTTTCGGCTGTGACCAGCCGCGAACCGGCCCGTCACCGACCTTCCGGTGGGTGACGGGCCGCTCGGGTCTCTCACTGGCTGCTGGTGCCGAAGTCCTCGGGCGAGATCTGGTCGAGGAACTCGCGGAACTTCTCCACCTCGTCCTCCTGCTCGTCCGGGATCGCGATGCCCGCGTCGTCCAGCACCGTGTCGCTGCCGTAGATCGGCGTCCCGGTGCGCAGCGCCAGCGCTATGGCGTCGGACGGACGGGCGCTCACCTCGACCCCGCTGGCGAAGACCAGCTCCGCGTAGAAGACGCCCTCACGCAGGTCCGTGATGCGCACCTCGGTGAGCTCCTGGCCGACGGCCTCCAGCACGTCCTTGAACAGGTCGTGGGTCAGCGGCCTGGCAGGCGCCATGCCCTGCTGGGCGAACGCGATCGCCGTCGCCTCCCCCGGCCCGATCCAGATGGGGAGGTAACGGTCGCCTCCCACTTCGCGCAGGAGCACGATCGGTTGGTTGGAGGGCATTTCCACCCGGACACCTACGACATCGAGCTCGTTCACACAGCAACCCTAGGCCGTGCCCGGGACGTTTGGGTAGTCGGGCCGGGAACGCACGCCCGATCCGGCCTCAGCCCGGGTCCTGTCGTGGTACTCACGGCAGCCGCACCCCGAGCGCGATCTGCACCAGTGCGGCGTGCAGCTTCACCGTGAGCGCCGCCAGCTCCTTCGTACGGGCCTCCGCATGGGCCCTGGTCTGCGGGTTGCGGTGGCGCTTGAGCGGGGCCACCACCTGGTCCACCAGACCGGCCTCGCGGTCGGCGGCGGCCTTCATCACCCGAAGATGACGCGGCTCGATCCCGAACCGGCCCAGCTCGGCCACGAGCGAGGCCACGGTGACCGTCTCGGCGTCGTACACACCGCTCTCCAGCGGAGCGATCAGTCCGTACGACTCCCACTCCGTGAGGCAGTTCTCGTCGATGTCGGCAGCCGCGAGCAGCTCGTCCCGGCCGATCCGGGCCACCGTGGGCGCCTCGGAAACCGTCGGCACCGCCTCACCGTCGCGCTGGCGCCCCAGCACGGGCAGCTGCACCGCCTCGCCGCGCTCCATGGCGTCCAGGTACTCCCGGATGACCTTGAGCGGCAGATAGTGGTCCCGCTGCATCCGCAGCACGTGTCCCAGACGCTCCACGTCCCCGGCGCTGAACTTCCGGTACCCGGAAGGGGTCCGGCGCGGCTCGATGAGCCCCTCCGACTCCAGGAAACGGATCTTGGAGATGGTGACTTCGGGGAACTCGTCGCGCAGCACGTTCAGCACGGTGCCGATGCTCATCAGCCCGGGTTCCGTGGCGGCGGTGCCGTGACCGGTACCGCCGCTCGGTGTGTGCAGCATGGACCTTCTTCCCTGGGGTCCCCCGGACGAGGTCCGGCGGGGTCAGATGCCCTGTCGGCTCGCGTAGAAGACCAGCCGGTACTTGCCGATCTGGACCTCGTCGCCGTTCGACAGAGCGACCTGGTCGATGCGCTCCCGGTTGACGTACGTACCGTTGAGGCTGCCGACGTCGGCCACCGTGAACGAGCCGTCCGGCTGGCGGCGGAACTCCACGTGCCGGCGCGAGACCGTCACGTCGTCCAGGAAGATGTCGCTCTGCGGGTGGCGGCCGGCCGTGGTCAGGTCGCTGTCCAGCAGGAAGCGGCTGCCCGAGTTGGGGCCACGACGCACGACCAGCAGCGCGGAGCCGAGCGGCAGCGCGTCGACCGCCGCCTGCGCCTCGGGCGAGAGCGACGGCATCTGGGTCTGGCCGGTGACCTCGGCGTCGTAGGCCTCCAGACCGGAGATCGAGATCGTGGACGTCGTCTCCGACGCACGCTCGGGGACGGATCCCGCGCGCAGCGGGGCTCCGCAGTTGGAACAGAAGCGGGCGTTCTCCGCGTTGCGGTTACCGCACCTCGTACAAACCAGGGCCGACATGGACGGATCCTCCTGCCGCGGCTGCCCCGCCGGGGCGTTGGACGCGTACGGGCCGGAGGCAAACCCTCCACCCGCACCTGAGGTTGACGGTTGCCCGAAACCTATGCCGCCGGACTGGGACGGGTCAACTGACGGCGCGCCCTGACCTCCCGAAATGTCACCCCCCGGACCAGCCACCTGGTCCCGGAACAGCGGGCGCTGGCCCTCCGCGTCGGGCTGTGCCCGATGGCGAGCGGTCGCGTTGTCGCTACCCTCTCGCGCGCTCTTGCCGAACAACTTCGCAAACAACTTCACGGGCGATTCCCCTTGACCGAAACAGACCCGCCCGTGGGGCAGGACGAACCCTGACTGAATAAACCGGCCGACCCGGACAACCACACAACGTCCGTATCCACCAGACAGTTTCCACCACGCTCCGGTTCCCCGGTGCGCCGACCCCCCGCATCCTCATGCCCCCGCCCGACGTCCCCCATGCACCGCCGGTTCACTGTGAGGACGACCGAGCGTAGTCAGGCTGCTTCGCCGGTCGCAAGGCATCCACGACGATCCTGGTGGACCGCTCGACGGTCACAGTCGCCTGTTCCTTCTCCAGGGTCTGCACCACGCCTCCGGGGATGTTGAGAGCCGGTTCGAGGTCCTGCGGCTTGCCGATCACCCTGAAAACGTAGGGCTGGGTGATCTTGTTCCCATCGACGCTCACACTCTTCCCGGAGTCGGTGAGGTAGGTGCCGGCGATCACCCGTACCCCGTTGACCTGGATCGCCTCCGCACCGGCCGCGCGCAGCTCCTGGATCGCGTCGAGCAGCATGTCCGCCTGCACCGTCCCCTTCGGGTCGTCGACCGTCATCGTGATGCCAGGACCCTGCGCCGCCACGGTGCCCGCGAGAATACCGAGTTGCCTCTCCTTCTCGGCCGTCTGCCTGCGGGCCTCCGCCGCCTGGTCGGAACTGCTCTGCAACTCCTCGCGCTGCTTCTCGAGTCCTGTCTTCTCGTCCTCAAGACGCTGAGTACGGTCGTCCAGTTCATCGAGGATGCGAACAAGATCTTCCTGACGGGCCCCGCGCAGCGCACTGTCGCTGTCGCTGTTCGACGCCACCTGAACGGCGAGCCCGAATCCGAGCCCGAACAGCAGCACGGCGACGATCAGTTGGGCCCTGCTCACGCGGGGTGGCCACAGCCCCTGGACCAGCCGCCGGCGGCCGGTCAGCCCGGCCCCCGGCTTCGGTTCGGCGCCGGACTCGGCCTCCGGCGCGGCGGCCGGCACCTCGGCCGGGAGTTCTCTGCGCAGCCGGTGCTCCGGCCGCTCCTCGTGCTCGCTCATGCCGCTCACGCCCTGAACACGTGTCGCCGGATCGCCGCGGCGTTGGAGAAGATGCGGATACCGAGGACCACCACGACGCCCGTGGACAGCTGCGAGCCCACACCCAACTTGTCGCCGAGGAAGACGATCAGCGCGGCCACCACCACGTTCGACAGGAACGACACCACGAAGACCTTGTCGTCGAAGATCCCGTCCAGCATGGCCCGCAGACCGCCGAAGACGGCGTCGAGCGCCGCGACGACGGCGATCGGCAGATACGGCTCGACGACCGCCGGAACCTCAGGCCGGACCAACAGTCCGGCCACGACGCCCACGACGAGGCCAAGTACGGCGATCACGATGTGCCCTTCTCAGTCTTCTCGGTGTACGGCTGTGCTGTACGTACGATCACGCTGGGAGCGGCGGGCAACCGGACGTCACTCTCCGTGGAGATGGTCGCCCGGATGTCGAAGTTCTCCTCCAGCGCGTGCAGATACAGCCCGTCGGGACTGTCCTGGAACCTGGAGCCGAGCCTCGCCCCGTCCCCCACCGCCAACACCGTGTACGGCGGTACCAGCGGCCTGTTGTCGACCAGTATCGCGTCCCCCGCGGCCCTGATCGCGGACAGGGCGGTCAGCCGCTGCCCGTTGATGGAGATCGCCTCGGCGCCCGAGGCCCACAGCCCGTTCACGACGCGCTGCATGTCATGGTCCCGCACCCGGCCGGTGTCGGAGAATCCCGAGGTCTCCCGGGGATTGCCGGCATCGCCGCCCGAGGAGGCCGCCTTGGCGTCGTTCACCACCAGCTTCACGCCGGGACCGTGCACCGCCGTGGCGCCCGACAGGACGTCCACCAGGTCCGCCTGCCCACTGCCGCCGCTCTCCTTCAGTGCGGCGCGCTGACGGGCGCTGACGTCGTCCCGCAGCTTGTCGACATTGGTCTCCAGCTTGTCCGCGGCCGCCGTCTCCCGGTCGACCCGGTCGATGAGCTCCTGACGCTCCTTGGCCACGACGGGCGCCGTCACGCGCGCCTGCGCCGCTCCCACGGTCACCACGAGTGCCGCAAGCACCAGACCACCGGCGAGGCCCAGCCTGGCCCGGAGCGTCTTCGGCATGCCGCCGTCCTGCCCCTGAGCCCGCTTCCGGGCGGCCGCCTCGGCATACCCGTCGTCGAGGCTGTGGTCCATGACGTTGGTGATCAACGACATGGAGGCGTCCGGGCGCGGCGGCCTGGCGGCGCTGCTCCGAACGGGGGGTTGCTGCGGCATGCCGCACATCGTCGCACGTTGCGACCGGTACCTCCGAACGGCCCCACCGGCGTGCCGGACCGGCCCCCGTGGGGACACGTGTCCGGCACGCACGCGTGCAGCGGTTTTACCGTCCGGCGCTGTCCACGGTCGCCGACCACTCGTCCAACAGGGCCTGAGCGGAGGCGTCGTCGGGCCCCTCGGCCCACAGATGGGTGACCGCCTCGGCCGGGTCGGGCAGCACCATCACCCAGCGCCCGTCGGTCTCGACGACCCGCACACCGTCCGTGGTGTCGACAAAGCGATCCCCGGCCGCCTCGACGACACGCCGCATGACCAGTCCCTTGACAGCCCACGGGGTGGCCAGGTCCCGCTTGAGGACATGCGCCTTCGGGATCCGAGCGTCGATCTGGCTGAGGGTGAGCTGCGTCCGCGCCACCAGACCGATCAGGCGCACGAAGGCCGCCGTACCGTCGTAGACGCTGCTGAACTCCGGAACGATGAACCCGCCCTTGCCGTCACCGCCGAAGATGGTGCCTTCCTCGCGCCCCACGCGCGTGAGGTCGTCGGGAGAGGTGGTCGTCCACTCGACCTGGGTGCCGTGGTACGCCGCCACCTGCTCGGCGATCCTGGTCGTGGTGACCGGAAGCGCCACCCGCCCGCTGCGCCGCTCGGCGGCGACCAGGTCGAGCATCACCAGCAGCGCCCGGTCGTCCTCGATGATGCGGCCCTTCTCGTCCACCAGGGACAGCCGCTCACCGACCGGGTCGAACCGCACACCGAACGCGGCCCCCGAGGACGCCACGATCTCACCGAGACGCACCAGCCCCGCTCGCCGCTGGTCGGCCGTCTCCGTGGGCCTGGCCTCGTTCAGGCCGGGGTTGATGGTCAGCGAGTCCACACCGAGTTTGCCGAGCAGGCTGGGCAGCACAAGCCCGGCGCTGCCGTTCGAGGCGTCCACGACGACCTTCAGACCCGCTTCGGCGATCCCGGTCGTGTCCACGTTCCGCAGCAGCGACCCGGTGTACGAGTCGAAGACGCTGGCCGGGAAGTACAGGTCACCGATCTCACCGGGGAACGCACGCCGGTACTCCTGCCGCGCGAAGATCCGGTCCAGCTTGCGCTGGCTGGCCTGGGAGAGGTCGGCGCCCTGTCCGTCGAAGAACATGATGTCGACGGAGTCCGGCACCCCGGGCGAGGTCCGGATCATGATCCCGCCGGCACTGCCCCGCCCGGTCTGCTGCCGTGCCACGGGCAGCGGCACGTTCTCCAGGTCGCGTACCTCGATGGCACTGGCCTGGAGCGCGGAGATCACCGCCCGCTTGAGCGCACGGGCACCGCGGGAGTGGTCGCGGGCCGTCGTGACGGTGGACCCCTTCTTCAGGGTGGTGGCATACGCGCCGGCCAGCCGCACGGCCAGCTCCGGGGTGATCTCGACGTTCAGGATCCCCGACACGCCTCGGGCGCCGAACAGATGAGCCTGGCCCCGCGACTCCCAGATCACCGAGGTGTTGACGAAGGCGCCGGCCTCGATGGTCTTGAAGGGATAGACCCGGACATTGCCCTGAACGATCGATTCTTCACCGATCAGGCACTCGTCACCGATGACCGCCCCGTCCTCGATCCGCGCGGCCCGCATGATGTCGGTGTTCTTCCCGACGACGCAGCCCCGCAGATTGCTGTGCTGCCCGACGTACACGTTGTCGTGGACGACGGCCCGGTGCAGGAAGGCTCCGCTCTTCACGACGACATTGGAGCCGACGACGGTGTGCTCCCGGATTTCCGCGCCGGCCTCGACCTTGGCGTAGTCACCGATGTACAACGGGCCCCGCAGGACGGCGTCCGCATGCACCTCGGCCCCCTCGGCGACCCAGACACCGGGGGATATCTCGAAGCCGTCGATGTCGACGTCGACCTTGCCCTCCAGGACGTCGGCCTGCGCCTTCACGTACGACTCGTGGGTGCCGACGTCCTCCCAGTAGCCCTCGGCGATATAGCCGTAGATCGGCTTGCCTTCCTTCATCAGTTGCGGGAAGACATCACCGGACCAGTCGACGGGAACGTCGGCCTCGACGTAGTCGAATACTTCGGGCTCCATGACATAGATGCCCGTGTTCACCGTGTCGGAGAAGACCTGACCCCAGGTCGGCTTCTCGAGGAAGCGCTCGACCTTGCCTTCCTCGTCAACGATGGTGATGCCGAATTCCAGCGGATTGGGCACACGCGTCAGGCAGACCGTGACGAGCGCGCCCTTTGCCTTGTGGAAGTTGATCAGTTCGGTGAGGTCGAAGTCGGTCAGCGCATCGCCGGATATGACGAGGAAAGCATCGTCCTTCAACGCCTCTTCGGCGTTCTTGACGCTTCCGGCGGTACCGAGTGGCTTCTCCTCGTTGGCATAGGTGAGCTCCATACCGAGCTCCTCGCCGTCCCCGAAGTAGTTCTTGACCAGCGATGCCAGGAACTGCACAGTGACGACGGTCTCGGTGAGCCCATGCCTTTTGAGCAGCCGTAGCACGTGCTCCATGATCGGCCGGTTGACGACCGGAAGGAGTGGCTTGGGCATGCTGGAGGTCATGGGGCGAAGGCGAGTGCCTTCACCACCGGCCATCACGACGGCCTTCATGTCGGAAGCGTCCTCCTCTAAGAGATGACGGTCTAGCCGACTTCACCCGTCAAGATTGTCCCGCACTTTTCCGCCGCGGGCCATCGAGAGCTTTCGAGGGGCCACCACGTCCGGACAATCGCCGAGCTCAATCGGCTGTGGCGTCCGCACGAACCAGGCGACGGACCTGCACCACGTAGAGCACTCCTGCCCACCAGTACAGGGTTGTACCCCAACCTGCGAACGCCCATCCGAAAATAGCAGCGAGTGACGAGATCCAACCGCTTCCGTCACTGAGCAGGAGGAGCGGGAACGCGTACATCAGATTGAACGTCGCGGCCTTCCCGAGGAAGTTCACCTGCGGCGGCGGATAGCCGTGCCGCCGGAGGATCCCCACCATCACCAGCAGAACCAGCTCACGCAGCAGTAGTACGGCCGTCAGCCAGAGCGGCAGGATCTCCCGCCAGGTGAGTCCGACCAGCGTCGACAGCACGTACAGCCGGTCTGCGGCGGGGTCCAGCAGCCGGCCGAGGCTGCTGATCTGGTTCCAGCGCCGGGCGAGCTTGCCGTCCAGGTAGTCGCTGACGCCGCTGAAGAGGAGTACCAGCAGGGCCCAGCCGTCGCTCTTGGGCCCGCCGAACTCGGGCCTGAGGATCAACCACAGGAAGACGGGCACGCCGACGAGGCGCGCCATGCTGAGGATGTTCGGGATGGTGAGGACACGGTCCGTTTGGACACGCGTCTCCTGGACCTCCACCCGGGGGCCTCCTGTGGTGGGAAACGAGCCAACTTTTCCCCCTGACCCTACCTCAACGCAAAAAAGCTCTGGCTCTTGGGCAGGTGCCCAAGAGCCAGAGCTCTAAAAGGA
>NZ_BCFL01000029.1 GCF_002217755.1 Streptomyces hyaluromycini
CCGGTCGTCTGCAGGCGGCGGGCCACGCGCGCGTGCGTGCGCAGCGCGTCCGCGAGCCCGGGCAGGACGGGCTCGCCCGCGTCGACCAGCACCCGCCCGCCGACCACCGTCGTCCACGCCCGCGCGGGTCCGCAGCGCAGCCAGGCCTCGACGGGGTCGGTGAGGGCACCGGCCAGGGCGACCTCGTGGAGGTCCCAGACGACCAGGTCGGCGCAGGCGCCGGGGCGCAGATGGCCGAGCTCGTCGGCGCGGCCCAGGCAGCGGGCCGAACCGCGGGTGGCGATGTCCAGGGCGTCCCGGGCGGTCATGGCGGCGGGTCCGCCCCGGTAGCGGCCGAGCAGCAGGGCGTTGCGCGTCTCCATCCAGAGGGAGGCGTGGTCCGTGGAGGCCGAGCCGTCGCAGCCGAGGCCCACGGGCAGTCCGAGGTCGCGCATCTCCCGCACCCGGGCGGTGCCGCCGCCGATGAGCATGTTGGAGCTGGGGCAGTGCGCGACGCCGACGCCCGCGGCTGCGAGCCGGCGCAGTTCGCCGTCGTCGGGGTAGATGCAGTGGGCGACCCAGGTGCGGTCGCTCATCCAGCCGCAGTCCTCGAAGTACTCGACGGGACGGCAGCCGTAGGTCGCCAGGCAGTAGGTGTCCTCGTCACGGTCCTCGGCGAGGTGGGTGTGCAGCCGGACGTCGTACCGCTCGGCGAGCTCGGCGGTCGCCGTCATCACCTCCTGGGTCACCGAGAAGGGCGAGCAGGGGGCGAGCGCGACCCGGATCAGGGCACCCGGTGCGGGATCGTGGTGGGCCTTGATCAGCCGTTCGCTGTCGGCGAGGACCTCGTCGGTGGTCTGCGTGACGCTCCGGGGCGGCAGTCCGCCGTCCTCGACGGAGCGGGTCATCGAGCCGCGGGTGGCGTGGAAGCGGAAGCCGATGTCGCGGGCCGCGCGGATCTCGGCGTCGACCAGGCCGGGGCGCGGATGCACATAGAGGTGGTCGGAGGAGGTGGTGCAGCCGCCCATGAGGAGTTCCGCCATACCGACGTACGCGGAGATGTAGGCGGCCTCCTCGTCGAGGGCGGCCCACAGGGGGTAGAGGGTGGTCAGCCAGTCGAAGAGGGAGCCGCCCACGGCAGGGGCGTAGGAGCGGGTGAGGTTCTGGTAGATGTGGTGGTGGGTGTTGACGAGGCCGGGGGTGACGAGCCGTCCGGACGCGGACAGGACCGTACGGGCCTCGGGCTCGCTGCCGGCCGTTCCGACCGCGGTGACCCGACCACCGGCTAGGGCCACCCAGCCGCCCGGGATCTCCTGCCCGCCGTCCACGACGAGCAGTCCGGCGTCCCTGACCAGCAGATCAACAGCAGACGGCATGGGCTCATCGTAGGTGCCGGGCAGCGCAGAGGCCTGGTGATTCGTCGGACCACCCACGTACGGTGTGATCATCCGCACCTTCCCTTCGCCAAGGCGGTTGTTGATGGCCCTGTTCGACCTTCCCCTCGACGAGCTCCGGGAACACCGCAGCGAGTCGGTGGCACCCGACGACTTCGACGCCTTCTGGTCCAGGACGCTCCAGGAGGCCCGCGAGCACGATCTCGACGCCCGCTTCGAGCCGGTCGACACCGGGCTGTCCACGGTCGACGTCCACGACGTGACGTTCGCCGGGTTCGGCGGCCACCCGGTCAAGGGCTGGCTGCGGCTGCCGGCCGGCGCCACCGGACCGCTGCCGCTGGTCGTGGAGTTCGTCGGGTACGGCGGCGGGCGCGGGCTGCCGCACGAGAACCTGCTCTGGGCGTCGACGGGACGGGCGCACTTCACGATGGACACCCGGGGCCAGGGCAGCGCCTGGGGCGGCGGGGGCGCCACGGCCGACCCGGTGGGCGGCGCGCCGGCGTATCCCGGGTTCATGACGCGGGGCATCGACGCGCCGGAGAACTACTACTACCGGCGGGTGTTCACGGACGCGGTGCGGGCCGTGGAGGCGGCCCGTTCGCACCCGCTGACCGACGCGACGCGGACCGTGGCGCTCGGGGCCAGCCAGGGCGGCGGGATCACCCTCGCCGTCGGCGGTCTGGTCCCGGACCTGGTCGCGGTCGCCCCCGACGTGCCGTTCCTGTGCGACTTCCCGCGCGCCACCACGCTGACGGACCGTCACCCTTACCGGGAGATCGCTCTGTTCCTCAAGACCCACCGCGGCCGGTCGGCGGACGTGCAGCGAACCCTCTCCTACTTCGACGGTGTGCACTTCGCGGCGCGCGGCCGGGCCCCGGCGCTGTTCTCGGCGGCCCTGGAGGACCAGACCTGCCCGCCCTCCACGGTCTACGCGGCCTTCAACTCCTGGGCGCACGAGGACAAGACGATCGAGGTGTACGACTACAACGACCACGAGGGCGGCGGCCCGTACCACGAGGCGGCGAAGGTGCGCTGGCTGCGCTCGTACGTCTGAGGAGGCGGCGGAGATGGACACGCGCGAGGCCGCCGAGCGGTTCGTCCGGGTCTGGGAGCGGAGCTGGGCCGCGCACGACGTGGACGCGCTGCTCGCCCTGTACAGCGAGGACTGTGTGCACCGCTCGATGCCGTTCCGCGCCCCGCACCGGGGGCGGGACGAACTCGCCGCCTATCTGCGCTGGTCGTTCGAGGCGGAGCGGGTGACGGACGTCCGCTTCTCGGCGCCGCTGGTGGGCCCGGACGGGGTCGCGGCGGCGGAGTTCCGGGTGCGGTCGGAAGAAGGGGGTACGGCGGCCACGCTGGCGGGGTGCGTGTTCGTGCGCTTCGACGCGCGGGGACTCGCGGTGGAGACCCGCGACTACTGGCACACCGCCGAGGGGCACCAGGAGCCGGCCGGGCGGCTCTTCCTCCTCTGACCTTCCCTCCAGTCCGACCAGTCGGTACGTTCGGGATGCCCGGGCCGCAGCGTCGCGGTCCGGGTTTTCCGGCGTACGACGGAGGACGCATGTCCGAGCACGAGCCACAGCCACACGTCCACGGCCAGTGCGAAACGCGTTTCGCGGCGGTGCGGGAGGCGTTCGAGGAGAACTTCCGGGACCAGGAGGAGCTGGGTGCCGCCGTCGCGGTGACGGTCGGCGGCGAGACCGTGGTGGATCTCTGGGGCGGCTGGGCGGATCCGGCTCGCACCCTGCCGTGGGAGCGCGACACCCTGGTCAACGTCTGGTCCACCACCAAGGGCCCGGTGGCCCTGTGCGCGCACATCCTGGCCGACCGGGGGCTGCTCGACCTCGACGCGCCGGTGGCCGCCTACTGGCCCGAGTTCGCGGCGGCCGGCAAGGAGCGGGTCCTGGTCCGCCATCTGCTGTCGCACCGCGCGGGACTGTCCGGGCTGCGCGAGCCGCACTCGCTCCAGCAGCTGTACGACTGGGAGCTGACGACCGCGCGGCTGGCGGCGACGGAGCCCTGGTGGGACCCGGGGACCAGGTCCGGGTATCACGCGCTGACCTACGGCTTCCTGGTCGGCGAGGTGGTGCGGCGGGTGTCGGGGCTGCTGCCGGGGGCATTCCTGGAGCGGGAGGTCACCGGTCCGCTGGGGATCGACTTCACCGTCGGGCTGCCGGAGAAGGAATCGGGCCGGGCGGCCGAACTGATGCATCCCCGGGTCCTGCCGGACAGCGAACAGGCTGCGATCTTCAGCCAGTTGGCGCCGGCCGCCGTCGCCGCCCTGGCCAACCCGGGGGTGGGCGCGAGTGCGGCGAACACCCCCGAGTGGCGGGCGGCCGAGATCCCGGCGGCCAACGGGCACGGCACGGCCCGGGCGGTCGCGGCGCTGTACGGGGTGTTCGCCGGCCGGGGCGAGTTCGGCGGCCGGCGCGTGCTGTCGCCGGAGGCGGCCGAGCGGGTGCGGGAGGGCCAGGGCAGCTGCCGTGACCTGGTGCTGGGCGCGGGTTTCGAGGACGAGACCGAGGTCGGCCTCGGGCTCTGGCTGAGCGGGTCGAACGGCTCGTACGGGCCGAACCCACGCGCCTGCGGGCACGACGGGTTCGGCGGCTCCTGCGGGTTGGCCGACCCGGAAGCAGGCGTCTCCCTCGGATACGTCATGAACCGCATGGGGCCGCGGATCGCCGACGACCCCCGCAAGACAGCCCTGGTCAACGCCGTTTACGCGAGTCTGTGAGGCCCGTTCGGTTTCGGCCGAACCCGGCGGCCGCTCTTCCCTGATGGTTTAGACCAATGCTAGATGTGGTCGCGGAACGAACCCGCACGGCTACGTCTTGTCATCGGGCCCGTCGGCAGGCGTCAGCACGCCTGTCCGCGTGCCCGGTGACCAAGCCCTGTCACCCACAGGAGGCGCGGCATGGCCCGCACCACCCCGCACGACCACTCCGAGAGCGAAGGGCAGCCCCTGTACTGGCGGATCGCGACACAACTCCTCGGCGAACTGCGCGACGGCACCCTGCCCCCGGGTGAACGGCTGCCCGCGGAACGGCAGTTGGCACAGCACTTCGGGGTCAGCCGGGAGACCGTCCGGCAGGCGCTGGAGGTGCTGCGGCACAGCGGACTGGTGGCCACCGACCGGCGCGGCAGCCACGCGACGCTGCACGGCCGTCCGGTGGAGAGCGCGGTCTCGCTGGCCTTCCCGGTGGGCGCCGGGACCACGGAACACGGCGCGGTCGACCGGGCCACGGTCACCTGGGAGGAGCCGCCGCCCGAGCACGCGGCGGCGCTGGGGCTGGCCCCGCACCGGCCGACCCTGGTGCACCGCTACGAGTCCGCCTCCCCCGACGGACACGCCCTGCGCACCGCCGTGACCTCGTTCTCGACCGTGGCCCTGACCGAGGTCGAGGAACTCGGACGCTACCGGGACCGGGCCGACGGCTGTACCGCCGCGCAGCTGCGCCGGGCCTACGACTGGATGCGCAAGGCCGGCCTCACCCTGCACCACCGGGACTCCATCACCCAGGTCGCGGACGCGTCCTCGGTCCGGGTGACCCGCCGGGTGCACGACCAGTACGCCCGCCCGCTGGAGATCACCGACCTGGTGGTGGACGCCCAGCAGGACACTCTGGTCTACGAGTTCACGGTCCCTGCCTCAGGCTGACCGCGCCGGGCCACGACCAGCCGGGCACGTGGGCTGCCGTCGTCGCGCTCGCCGAACTCGGGCAGCACGGACAGTTCCACGGAGAACCCCGCCCGCGCCAACTCCCCCAGTACGGACCCGAGTCGGAAGGCCCGGTAGTACATGACGAACGGCGGCCGCCACAGGGCGTTGCGCACCCGCATCACGGCGTCGAAGCCCAGCAGCATCCAGAACCCGGGGCTGGTGGGCCGCGGCGGCGCGAGCACCGGGAAGGCGAAGGTGCCGCCCGGCCGCAGCACCGCGTGCACCTGGTCGAAGAGGCCGGGCAGCTCCCGGGGCAGGAAGTGCCCGAACGCCCCGAAGCTGACGACCAGGTCGAAGGCGGGCCCGAACGGCAGGGCCCGGGCGTCGCCGCGCACATAGGTGACGTCCGGGCCCTCGGGCGGGGTCTGCCTGCGGGCGACCTCCAGCATGCCGGCGCTGAAGTCGACCCCGGTGACGCTGTGCCGGCACACCCGGGCCAGCACGTCGGTACCGGCTCCGGTCCCGCAGCACAGGTCGAGGCCGTCCTCGAACGGACCGAGCGGCATGAGCGCCTTCGCGACCGCCTCAAGGACCGAGTCGGGTGTCCTGAAGGGGGTGTGGTCGAACTTCGGGGCCAGCAGGTCGTAACCGCGCTCGACGGAGGACAGGGCCTGGACGGTGAGTTCACGGAGGCTCGGGCCTTCGGGGCTGAACATCCGGCCAGCTTACGGGAGCTCCCGCTGCCGGGCGCGGAGGAGGCGCGGACCGTGGAAGAGACCGCGCCTCCTGTCTGGTGTCACGCTACGGCGCCGGGCATCAGGCCACGGTGAGTGTGAGGGCGCCCGTGTAGGTGGTGCCCGCGGTGATCGCCGTCTCGGTGCCGTCGACCGTCAGCTTCACGGCCTTGCCGCGCGGTGCGTTCACGGCCGCGTCGGCCGCGAGGGTGAGGCTGGTCAGGTACGACGTCCCGGTGACCGTCCAGGTGGAGCCGCTGTCCAGCTTCACCACGACGCCGTTGTTGACGGCGGCCTGCGTGGTGTTGATGACGATGCCCAGTTCGTAGAAGGCGGACGAGTCGATGGAGGACACCCGGTGCTTGGCCCTGGTCGCCGAGATGACGCCCTCGACGGACGAGTCCTCGAAAGTGAGGACCATGTTCTTGCCGTTGCGCATGCCGTTGTAGAAGTCGCCCTTCAGCCTGATGGAGCTGAAGGTGGCGGCGCCGTCGGTGGAGTGGACGGCGGTGACGTCGAAGGAGGAGTTCTTCACCGGGTCGGTGGTGGGCTCGGTGTAGACGCCGACGTTCATCATCTTGCCGTTGACGGGAACCGGACCCGGGTCGTCCAGCTCGATCATCTGCAGGATGACGCCGTCGCGCGGGTTGAGCCGGGCCCCCTTGGAGCCGTCGACCGAAATGGTGGTCTGCTGGCCCTTGTTGAGGAAGGTGGCCCGCTCGGAGTTGATGACGGTGCCGCCGTCCAGGGTGAGTTGACCGGCGCCGAAGAACATGTAGCCGAAGTGGCCGGAGTTCACCTCCGTGCTCCGCTCCGGGATCCCCCGCAACTCGGCGTTGGACAGGCCGAGTTCCAGCTCGGTGTTGAGGGCGGCGACGGCCTCGCGGGTGCTGTCGCCGTAGTGCACGACGGCGGCCGGCCCGGCGATGATCGTCGCGTAGGAGCCGACGTCGAAGCGGGAGCCGAGGACGCGGACGGTGGCGTCGCCGATGGCGTAGGTGCCGTAGCCGTAGTCGCCGGTGTTGCCGACATGGCTGTTGATCGCGGTCAGCTTCAGGCCGCTGCCGCCCTCGACCGACAGCGCGCCCCAGGTCTCGGAGAACACGGTCGAGTTGAGGTAGGTGGCGATGCTGTTCTTGCCGATCAGGTTGGTGGCGCGGACGTTGCCGTCCAGGCCCAGCATCCAGGGCACCGACTCCATGTACGGGGTCTCGACGGTGGCCTGGTAGTCGGCGGGCAGGACGCCGTTGCGGGCGCGCAGGAAGGAGTCCTTGACGAGGACGTTGGCGCCGTTGTCGGCGATGACGGTGGTGCGGACCACGCCCTTGTTGCTGATCCGGGCGCCGTCCACGACCAGCCTGGTCGCGGAGCCGTCGCCGACCACGGCCGCGCCGTACCCGGCGAAGTCCGAACGGCCGTTGCCGTCGAGGGTGATGGTGGGGCTCTGGAGGGTGTAGCTGCCGCTCTCGACGTAGACGCCGGTGAAGCACTCGCCGGTGGACGCGATCGACACGTTGCGGGCGGCCGTGTCGGTGACCTTGCCGCCGCGTACGGCGGACAGCACGGACTTGGCGGAGTCGACCCCGTCCGAACCGACGTACAGGGCCTGCCGGAACGGGAAGGTCAGCGTCTGGTAGGTGACGTCGTTGGACTCGGCGACCGTGAGGACGACGTCACCGCGGTAGGTGCCGGCCTGGACGAGGGTCCCGGTGGCGCCGGTCGCGGTGAGCAGCTGGCCGGTCTCCACCCCGTCGACGGTGAGGCTGATGTCGTACCCGTCCGGGGCGACGATCCTGCCGCCGTCGCCGATGGTCAACTCACTGACCTTGGTGGTCGCGGCGAGTTCGTAGGTCTCCCCCGCGGCGACGGAGATCGTCCTGCCCGGCGCCTTCGGCGCTGCGGTGGCGGTGCCGGAGGCGACCGGGACGAGCACAGCCGCTGTCGCGGCGGAACCGGCGATCAGGAACGAGCGTCGGGATGTCAGCGTCATTGCAGGCCTTTCCACGGGTGGAGTGCGCCGTCGCGCAGAGTCACGGGTCGCCGGTCGGAACCAGGGCGACGAAGGCACCAGAGGTGCACGGGTGGGAGTGAATCAGCCTCGGTAAACCCGGGACAGGGCTTGCACATACGCATCCCGGAACCCGATGCCTCGGATCGTGCCGCCCACTTCATGGCGCTCACACAGAGTGGCCACAGTCCCCGGCGCCGGGCACGCACGACGGCGAGGTGGACGGCCCGCGCGCCGTCCACCTCGCCGGGTCCCTGCAGCTGATCTACGCCGGTGCGATCATCCCCGCCGACAGGTCGATGTCGGCCCCGCACAGTCCCGGCATCGCCAGCATGGCGACCAGCGCCCGCGCGACCTCGTCCTCCTCCACCAGCCGGCCGAGCGCGGCCCGGGAGGCGAAGTCCCGTTCCGCCTCCTCGACGGAGCAGCCGGTGAGTTCTGCGGTGAGCCGGAAGTTGCGGTCCATGCGGGGTCCCCGGACCGGGCCCGGGGAGAGGGAGTTGACCGCGACGCCGTGCGGGCCCACCTCGCCCGCCAGGGTCCGGGTGAGGCCGATCAGCGCCATCTTGGAGGCGGTGTAGGGCGTGCGGTTGAGCAGCGGGCGCTTGCCGCTGACCGAGGCGACGTTGACGATGTCGCCCCGTCCGGCGGCGAGCATGGGCGGCAGGAACGCCCGGCACATGAGGTAGACACCGCGTACGTTGGCGGCGAACACGTCGTCCCACTCGTCGGGTTCGATGTCGACGAGCGGCCGCACCGGTCCCGCGACGCCGGCGTTGTTGACGAGCAACGACACCTCCTCGTCGGCGAGTTCCGCGGCCAGCGCGCGCACGGCGGCGGGGTCGGAGACGTCGCACACCGCCGTGCGGGCCGCTTCCCCGGCCTTGGCCGCCGCCTCCGCGAGGGCCTGCTCGTTCCGGCCGACGAGGATCACCCGGGCCCCGGCGTCGGCGAGCGCCGGCGCGAAAGCCCGGCCCAGCGGCCCTCCCCCGCCGGTGACCAGGGCCGTACGGCCGTCCAGGCTCACGCTTCGTTCCACGGCAGCGCGTCGCCCGCGGCCCTCGCGGCCCGTACGTCACCCGAGCGGGCGTGGCCCTCGAACAGCTCGACCCGGGACGCGCGCCCGCACAGCCGCCCGAGCAGGGCCTGCGAGGCGGTGTCGGTGACCTCCTGGTAGGTGACCGTCTTGAGGTACTTGCCCACCCACAGGCCGCCGGTGTAGCGGGCGGCACCACGTGTGGGCAGCACATGGTTGGTGCCGATGACCTTGTCGCCGAACGACACACAGGTGCCCTCGCCGAGGAACAGGGCGCCGTACTGGGTCATCCGCTCCAGCGCGAGGCGCGGCTCCGCGGTCAGCACCTCGACGTGTTCGAAGGCGAACGCGTCGGCGAGTTCGTACAGTTCGTCGACCGAGCCGACGACGTGCACCTGGCCGTGGTTGCGCCAGGCGGGCTCCGCGTAGTCGCGGGTGGGCATGCCGGGCAGGAGACGCTCCACCTCGGCGATGGTCCGCTCGGCGACCTCGCGGGAGGTGGTGATCAGGACCGCCGGGGAGTCCGGGCCGTGCTCGGCCTGGGAGAGCAGGTCGACCGCGCAGACGAACGGGTCCGCCTGGTCGTCGGCGAGGACCAGGATCTCGGTGGGTCCGGCGAACAGGTCGATGCCGATCTCGCCGAACAGCTGGCGCTTGGCCTCGGCGACATAGGCGTTGCCGGGGCCCGCGATCAGGTTGACCGGTTCCATGGTGTCGGTGCCCACGGCCATCGCGGCCACCGCCTGGACGCCGCCGAGCAGCCAGATCTCGTCGGCGCCCGCGAGGTGCATGGCGGCGACGGTGGCGGCGGGGATCTCGCCGTGGATCGGCGGGGTGCAGGCGACCACCCGCGGTACACCCGCCACCTTGGCGGTGACGATGGTCATGTGGGCGGAGGCGGTGAGCGGGTAGCGGCCGCCGGGGATGTAGGCGCCGGCCGCCTGTACCGGGATGTGCTTCTGGCCGAGCTTCACGCCCGGCAGGGTCTCCACCTCGAACTCGCCCATCGAGTCCAGCTGGTGGCGGGCGAAGGTGCGGACCTGCTCCTGCACGAACCTGATGTCGTCGATGACCTGCTGCGGCACCGAGGCGACGATCTTGTCGACCTCCTCCGCGCTCAGCCGGAAGGAGTCGGGGCTCCACTTGTCGAACTTCTCGGAGTACTCGCGGACGGCCGCGTCACCGCGCTCGCGGATATTCGCGATGACACCGGCGACCGTCTCGCGCACCTGGTCGAGGGAGGCGGCCACCTCGGCCTCGGGCACGGCGTGCTTCAGGATCTCTGCCACAACTGCGGCCTTTCTCAAAGGATTTCGGCTCGGAGGGGGTCACACCGGGGGCGCTTCGAAGAGCACGTCCGGGTCGTTGAACTGCTCCTTGGCGACCGACTCGCTCATCGGGTCGGCGGTGCCCCACTGGTCCTGGGTGATCGGGTCGTCCACGTCATGCCGGCCGGGGTGCCACAGGTCCTCTTCGAGGACGGCGAGCTCGGTGGTGTACTCGACGGTGTTGCCGTGCGGGTCGTGGAAGTAGGAGAAGGTGTTGTCGCCGGCCAGGTGCCGTCCCGGGCCCCAGGTGAGCCGGGTTCCGGCGCGCAGCGCACGCCCGGTGCCGCGCATGTACTCCTCCACCCCCCGCATCTCGAAGGAGGCATGGTGCAGCGACACATGGGGCCCGCGCGCGATGGCGAAGGAGTGGTGCAGCGGACTGCACCGCAGGAAGTACATGAGGTCGCCCATGTGCGTGGAGTACAGGGTGTCGGTGAGCCGGAACCCGAGGTTCTGGATGTAGAAGTCCCGCAGCCCCTCCGGGTCCTGGGAGTTGACCACACAGTGCGAGAGTCGTACCGGAATGGCCTCCCGCTCCTCGATCTTCCGGTGGGTGCGGGTGGCCACGTCGGCCGAGACCTCGACGACCCGCCCGTCGGGGTCGAAGAACCGCAGCCCGTAGCCGCCGCCGGGGGTGTCCAGCGCCCGCGGCTCGTGGACGGTCTGCACCCCGGCCCGTCCCAGCCGCACCGCGAGTTCGTCCACCGCCGCCGGTGACACCGCGCCGAAGGCGACGAGGTCCATCCGCTTCCGCTCGTCCTCGCGGATGCGCACGATGTACTGCTCGGGGCTGCCCTCGGCGGCGAAGAACGCGATGCCGCTGTCGTTCGCGACCTCGGTCAGGCCCCAGGTGGTGCCGTAGAAGGCGCGCTGGGTGGCGAAGTCCGGTACGGCCAGGTCGACATGGCGCAGATGGGTGATGGGCTGGAAGCTCATGCGTGGCTCCTGACGGTGTTGCGCTGGCGGCCGAGGCCGGTGATCTCCGCGTCGATCACGTCTCCGGACCTGAGGAAGACCCCCCAGTGCGCACCGTTGCCGGCCGGGGAGCCGGTGAGCAGCAGGTCGCCGGGGCGCAGGGTGGTGGTCGTGGAGGCGTAGGCGATCAGCCGGGGAATGTCGAAGATCATGTCCTTGGTGGACTCGTCCTGCCGGACCACCCCGTTGTGCCGGAGTGTGATCCGCAGGTCGCCCGGGTCGCCGACGAAGTCCGCGGGGACCAGGAACGGCCCGGTCGGCAGGAAGGTGTCGGCGTTCTTGGCGGTGAACCAGTCGGTGCCGATGGCCTTCAGGTCGGGCCGGTAGAGCCGGTCACGGGTGGTGAGGTCGTTGCTGATCGTGTAGCCGGCGACGTACGACATCGCGTCCTCGACCGGAATGTTCTTCCCGGATCTGCCGATGACCAGGGCGAGTTCGAGCTCCCAGTCGTGCTGTTCGCCGAGCGCGGGCAGCACGACGTCGTCGTACGGTCCGCACAGCGCGCGCGGTGAGCCGAGGAAGATGTAGGGGACGCCGTCGCGGATCCGCTCGTCCATCATCTTCTCGGCGTCGGCGCGGGCCTCCTCGGGGGTGGCGCCGTGCACGCTCTCCTTCTCGGCGGCGACCAGGTCGGCCACGTGCTTGCGGTAGTTGGCACCGCTCTGCAGGATCTGGCCCGGTTCGATCGGCGTCAGGACCCGCAGGTCGGACAGGTTGTGCCAGGCGCCGTCGGTGGCCGCGGCCAGCTCGTGCAGCCGGGGCAGCCAGGTGTCCCAGTCCTCGACCAGCGCGCGTACCGACGGGGCGGCGCCGGAGAGGTCGCGGACCCGCGTGCCGGCGACCAGGCCGGGGAAGGCGGCCGCTCCGTCGCTGAAGGTGCCGAGCGCGAAGGGTCCGGCGTGGGAGGGGGAAGGTTCGGGCACGGGCGGCTCTCCTCGTACGGGTGGGGGCTCGCCTTCGACGCTAGGCATCGCGCCCGGTCGGCGGAAATGGCCGTTCACGATGGCTGCCATCGCCCGCGCACTCCGCCGCGGCCTGCGCCGATGTGCGGCTCCGCGGCGGGGACCGCCATCGCCGTCGGGGATGGATGACGTCCCCCTTGTCGATGCCTCGATCCGTTGACCCTGCACCTACCGCCGATCAGGCTCGATGCCACCCCGAACCGAGGAGCGCACCGTGGTAGTCGAGCACGCCGAGCTGACCGTCCAGGAAGGCCGGGAAGCGGAATTCGAGGAGGTCTTCGGCAAGGCCCGCGAGGTGCTCGCCGAGGCGGACGGGTTCCGCTGGGCCGAGCTGCCGCGCTGCGCGGAGCGGCCTCGGACCTTCCTGCTGCTCGTCGGCTGGGCCTCGGTCGAGGCGCACACGGTCGGCTTCCGGGACTCGGAGCGGTTCGCGCGCTGGCGGGCCCTGGCCGGCCCGTTCTTCGCCGCCCCGCCGGCCGTCGAGCACTACCACGAGCTGGGTCCCCGCTTCACCGGCTGAAAGCTGCTGACCCCCACCATCTGTCTTTCTACTTTCGCAAGGATCGCCCATGCCCGTGAACAAGGTGCTCGTCGTCGGCGGCGGCATCACCGGAAGCGTGCTGTGTCTCGCCCTCGCCCAGCGCGGGGTCGGGGTGGAGCTCGTCGAGGTCTCGCCCCAGTGGTTCGGGGTGGGCCATGGCATCACCATCCAGGGCAACGCGCTCAAGGCGCTGCGTTCGGTCGGCGTGCTGGACCGGGTGCTGGCCCGGGCGGTGCCGTTCGACCTCATGCGGCTGCGCCGGGCGGACGGCGGTCTGATCACCGAGCTGGAGACCCCGCACACCGGCGGCGCCGACCTGCCGTCCACGGCGGGTGCACTCCGCTCGGACCTGCAGAACGCGCTGTGCGACGCGGTGTACGCGCACGGCGTCACGGTCCGCCTGGGCCTGAGCGTGCGCGGCCTCGACCAGTCCGCCGACCATGTGGACGTGACGTTCACCGACGGCTCCGCCGGCCGCTACGACCTGGTGGTCGGTGCGGACGGCATCAACTCGGCGATGCGCGCGCTCATCGGGATCTCGGCGAAGCCGCGCCCCGTCGGCATGTCGATCTTCCGGGTGGTGGCCCGGCGCCCCGCCGAGATGGACTGCGCCGAGGTGTACTACGGCGGTCCGCGCTACAAGGCCGGCTACAGCCCGATCTCCGACGACCAGTGCTACGCCTACCTCCTCGACGAGAACCTGGACGCCGCCCTCATCGGCCCACGGGCCTCGCTGGACCTGCTGCGCGAGCGCGGCGCCGGGTACGGCGGCACCTGGGGGAAGATACTTGCCTCGCTGCCGGACGACACGGCGGTGGACTACCGCTGGATCGAGGCGGTACTGGTCGACGAGGACTGGCACCGGGGCCGGGCCATGGTGGTCGGGGACGCGGCGCACGCCTGTCCGCCGCTGATCGCGCAGGGTGCCGCGATGTGCATGGAGGACGCGGTGCTGCTGGCCGAGCTGGTCACCGCCGACGAGCCGGTGGACAGGGCCCTGGCACGGTTCATGGCCCGGCGGCTGCCCCGCGTCCGCATGGTGCTGGACAACTCTCTCCAGCTCGCCGAGTGGGAGATCCACCCGGACACCCCGGGCGCGGACCCGGCCCGGATCATGTCGGAGACGCTCTCCTCCCTGACGGTGGCCGCATGAGCACGCCCGTCGTCGACTTCCACGGCCATCTCGCGGTCCCCGGGGCCGACGCCCTGGTGGCCGGCACCGCGGGCTTCGCGGCCGAGCTGGCCGCCGAGCAGCGCGCCCACTCCGCCGAGTCGCTGGCCGCCAACCGGGCCCAGCTCCAGCGTCTGGCCGGAAGGCTGACGGATGTGGACATGCGGCTCGCCGACCTCGACGCGATGGGCGTCGACCTGCAGGTGGTCGGCCCGATGCCCATGCACCACTACTGGGCCGGCCCCGGTCTCGCGGTGCAACTGGCCCGTACCGTCAACGAGGCGGTGGCCGCGCACTGCGCGGCCGCGCCCGGCCGGCTCTACGGCCTCGGCACGGTACCGCTCCAGCACCCGGACCTCGCGGTCGCCCTGCTGGACAAGGCGGTCACCGAGCTGGGCCTGTACGGCATCAGCGTCTCCACCACCGTCGAGGGCCGCGAGCTGGCCGACCCCGTGCACGACGACGTCTGGCTGAAGGCCGAGGAGCTGGGTGCGGTCGTCTTCGTCCACCCCTGGGGCTGCTCGCTCGGCGAGCGGCTCGCCTCGCAGTATCTCGGCAACACGGTCGGCCAGCCCGCCGAGACCGCGGTCGCGCTCTCCCACCTGATCTTCACGGGGGTCCTGGACCGGTTCCCGCGCCTGAAGCTGGTGGCCGCGCACGGCGGCGGCTATCTGCCGACGTACATCGGCCGCTCCGACCACGCCTGGCGGGTCCGGCCGGACGCCCGCGGCTGCGCCGAGCCGCCCAGCTCCTATCTGCGGCGGATGTGGTTCGACGCCCTCGTCTACACGCCTCGCGCGCTGCGCCATCTGGTCGAGGAGGTGGGCGCGGACCGGGTGGTGCTCGGCACCGACCACCCGTTCGACATGGGGGTGACGGACCCGGTGGCCCGTCTGGACGCGGCCGGCCTCGCCCCGGCCGCACGGGACGCGATCGCCGGGGGCAACGCCCTCGATCTGCTGCTGAAAGGACACACCCGATGACCCTGGGTCCCCTGGAGGAAGAGCTGGCCAAGGCCCGCGCCGCCTACCGCAACCGGGGGCGCTGGGGCGAGGACGACGTGCTGGGCACGCTCAACTTCATCGACGACGCGATCCGCGCGCACGCCGCGAGTCTGGTCCGGCGCGGCCGCTCCTTCTCGCTGGCCCAGGGGTTCGAGGGGTCCGGTCCGTGGCCCGGCCGCCAAGCCGTCACGCGATGGGAGGGGTTGGGCCGCGGCCACGCCACCGAGCAGGCGTGGAACGGCCGTTCGTGCACCGCCGTCGACGGCCACGGCGGCGACTGCGTGACCGGCTTCGGGCACCTGCGGGGCGCCTTCACCGGCCGCGGGGTGCTGCTCGACGTCGGCCGGGCGGTCGGCGACGCGCTCGGTGAACTCCCGGACGGCTTCGCGATATCGGAGGAGCACCTCCAGGACACCGTCGAGGCGCAGGGTGCCACCTCCAGTGTGCGCCGGGGTGACATCGTTCTCGTCCGCACCGGACAGCTCGGCCGGGTACGGCGGCTCGGCGCGTGGGACGGGTACGCGGCCGGGGACGCGCCCGGCCTGTCCTTCACCACCCTCGGCCGGCTGCACCGCACCGAGATCGCGGCCGTCGCCACCGACACCTGGGGCCTGGAGGTGCGGCCGTACGAGTTCGCCGAGCCGGCGGCCGCGCCGCTGCACCGGATCGCCATCCCCCACATGGGCCTGCCGCTGGGCGAGATGTGGGACCTGGAGACCCTGGCGGAGGACTGCGCGGCCGACGGCGTGTACGAGTTCCTGCTGGTCGCCGCGCCCCTCCCGGTCACCGGCGCGGTCGGTGCCCCCGTCAACCCCATCGCAGTCAAGTGAGCCGCCCGTGAACACGAACCGATTCTCCGGCACCCTCCACCTCCCCGGTGACGAGGACTTCGAGGAGGCCGTGTACGGCAGGGTCTTCAACGCCCGCCGCCCCGCCGACCGCACCCCCGCCGCCGTGCTGAGGGCCGTCACCGAACAGGACGTCGTCGAGGGCGTACGGCTCGCCCTGGAGCGCGGCTGGCAGGTCGCCGTCCGTTCCGGCGGGCACAGCTGGGCCGCCTGGTCGGTGCGCCGGGACGCGCTGCTGATCGACCTCGGGGGCTTCCGCGAGATGGCGTACGACGAGGCCACCGGGATCGTCACGGCCACCCCCAGCGTCCAGGGCGGTGACGAACTCAACCCGTATCTGGGTGAGTTCGGGCGCTTCTTCAACGGCGGGCACTGCCCGTCGGTCGGCATCGGCGGCTTTCTGCTCCAGGGCGGGCAGGGCTGGAACGCGCGCGGCTGGGGCTGGGCGGCCGAGAACATCGTGGCGATCGACGTCGTGACGGCCGACGGCGAGCTGGTCCGTGCCGACGAGACGCGGCACAGCGACCTGTTCTGGGCGGCGCGCGGGGCGGGCCCCGGCTTCTTCGGCGTCGTCACCCGCTTCCACCTGCGTACCCGCCCCCTCCCCCGGCATCTCGCCCACACCGTGCACGCCTATCCGCTCGACCTCTTCGACGAGGTCATGACCTGGCTGCACGGCATCCACCACACGGTTTCCGACCTGGTGGAGATCGTCGCCCTCACCCAGACCCCGCCCGGCCTCGACGGGCCGGTGCTGCTGGTCACCGGGGTCTCGATGACCGACAGCCCGCAGGAGGCGGCCGAGGCGCTCGCGCCGCTGCACGCCAATCCGTACGCCGACCGGGCCCTGTTCCGCATCGAGGCGCAACCCACCACGATCGCCGAGCAGTTGACCGGGCAGCGCACCGCCAACCCCGAAGGCCACCGCTACTTCGTCGACAACGCCTGGCTGACCGGCAGCGCCGAGGAGGTCGTCCCGGCGATCCGCAAGGCGTTCACCGAGCACCCGACCCGGCAGACCTTCACCATCTGGTTCTCCATGGCGCCGCTGCGGCAACTCCCGGACATGGCCTTCTCGTTGCAGTCGGAGATCTACTGCGCCAGTTATGTCGTGTACGACGACCCCGGCCGGGACGCGGAGCTGCGCGGCTGGCTGGACGAGGCGATGGCGGCGATGCAGCCGGTGACCGCGGGCCAGTACCTCGGTGACTCCGACTTCACGGTACGGCAGTTGCGGTTCATGGGCGACGAGCAGTGGCGGCGGCTGAACGAGATCCGGGCCGCCCGTGACCCCAAGGGCGTGTTCGCCGGCCATCTGAGCGCCGGGACCGTCACCAACACCAACCACTGGGAGCAGTGAGCAGCCATGCGTTTCGCGACATACGAGCACGACGGCGAGGAGCGCGCCGGTGTGGTGCGGGACGGGGTGATCCACCCGCTGCCCGACGGGGTGAGCGTCCTCACCCTCGTCGAGGCGGGCGTGCTGTACGCGGCCGGGACCGAAGCCCTCGATACACCGGGCGGGTTGACGGTGGATCAGGTACGGCTGCTGCCACCGCTGAAACCGCCGTCCATCCGGGACTTCGTGGGGTTCGAGGCGCACATCGAGGGCGTGTCGAAGTCGCTGGACGGCCTGGAGCACGTCCCGGAGGAGTGGTACCGGGCGCCCAACTTCTACTTCACCAACCCCCATGCCGCCTACGGCGCCCATGACGACGTGCCGGTCCCGGCGGGGTGTTCGGTGCTGGACTTCGAGCTGGAGGTCGGTGCGGTCATCGGCCGCAGCGGCCGCGACCTGACCCCCGAGCAGGCGAGGGACCACATCATCGGCTACCTGGTCTTCAACGACTGGTCGGCCCGTGATCTGCAGAAGCCGGAGAAGAACCTCGGCCTGGGCTTCTCCAAGGGCAAGGACTTCGCCAACACGCTCGGCCCCTACCTGGTCACCGCCGACGAGGTCGAGGACCGGCGCGATGCGGACGGCTTCCTGGACCTGGAGATGACGGTCACCCTGAACGACGAGCTGATCGGCCGGGACACCCTCGCCAACGTCTCCTGGACCTTCGAGGAGATGATCGCCTACGCCAGCCGGGACGCCTGGGTGCGCCCCGGTGACATCCTCGGCTCCGGAACCTGCGGCTGGGGCGCGCTCGCGGAGTTCTGGGGCCGGCTCGGGGAGCGCACCCCGCCCCCGCTGCAGCCCGGTGACGAGGTGACGCTGACCGTCGAGGGGCTGGGCACGGTGTCCAACCGGATCGTGCCCGGGCGGGCGGACGCGTACCTCCCGCGAGCCCGCAAGAGGGGCCGCACACCACGCCCCTAGCACCCGAAGCTGTGGGGGGCCTGTGGTGCGCGCGGGCCCCCCACCTGCGGGTATCCGGCGACGGGATGCCTGGCATCGCATCTTCCTGAGAGTCGCCCCGACCCCCTTCCTCGACGGCCGTCCGCTGGTTAACCTCGCGTTTCACCGAAGCTTCAAGGACGTGGCCGGCCGGAAGGGGACACTCGTGGGTCTCGGAGCGATCGATCTCAATCTTCTGGTGGCACTGGAAGCGCTCCTGGAGGAGAAGAACGTCACCCACGCCGGTGTACGGCTGTCCACCAGCCAGTCGGCGATGAGCGGCTCGCTGGCCCGGCTGCGCCGGCACTTCAACGACGAGCTGCTGATCCGGGTGGGCCGCGAGTACGAGCTGACGCCGCTCGCGGAGCGGCTGCTGCCGGTCGTCCAGGGCTCGCTGCAGAAGGCCGAGGAGGCGCTGTCGCTGACCCGGCACTTCGACCCGGCCCGCAGCCGCCAGCGGTTCTCCGTGGTCATGTCGGACTACGTGATGACGGTGTTCGTGGAGCCGCTGCTGCGGGTGATCGCGGCCGAGGCGCCGGGTGTGCGGATCGACTTCCATCCGATCGTGGACGGGCAGCTGGAGACGGAGACGCATCTGCGCTGCCACGACCTGATGATCGTGCCGCTCGGCTACCAGCTCCCCGGGGTCAGCGAGGCCGTGATGCACGACCGGTTCGTGTGCATCGTCGACCCGGACAACCCGCGCCTGGTGGACGGCCGGCTCACCCTCCGCGACCTCGCGGAGATGCCGCACGCGGCCTGCGCCATCGGCAAGAGCCACACCCCCGCCGAGCGCCAGCTGGAGACCCTCGGGATCACCCCGAAGGTGCAGGTCAGCACGCCGGGCTTCAGTGTGCTGCCGTTCCTGGTGAGCGGTACGGACCTGGTGGCCATGGTCCCGGAGCGGCTGGCCCGCCGCTACGAGGGCTTCGCGCGCTGTGCGGTCGTACCGGCGCCGTTCCCGGACGTGCCGCTGGTGGAGGCCATGTACTGGCACCACAACCGGCACGCGGATCCGGCGCACCGCTGGCTGCGGGACACCGTGCGCAAGGTCGGGGCGGCGCTGGGCGAGGAGGCCCCGCCGGAGATCGCCGAGGCGGATGCCACCCATTCCGAGAGCGTGTTTCCGGAGCTGTCCGCGGCTTCCTAGCGTGGACGGGAGGACCTCTCCCGTACCCCTCTTGGAGGAAGCCGTGAGCCGCACGCGCCTGGCGGGCCGTACCGTCGTCGTCACCGGAGCCGCACAGGGCCAGGGGGCCGCGGAGGCGGCCGCGGCCGCCCGGGAGGGCGCGGCGGTGATCGTGACCGACGTGCTGGACGAGGCCGGCGAGAAGCTCGCCGCGGCCCTGCGCGCCGACGGACTCGACGTCCGGTACGTCCACCTGGACGTGACCTCGCCGGACGACTGGGCGGCCCTGGCGGCCTCCCTGGAGACCGTGCACGGCCTCGTGAACAACGCGGGCATCCCGATGCGGGCCCGGCTCGGCCATGTCGAGCTCGCCGACTGGAACCGGGCCTTCGCCGTGAACACCACCGGCGCCCTGCTCGGCATCCAGGCCCTCGCGCCGCTGATGCCGGCCGGCTCCTCGATCGTGAACGTCGGCTCGGTCGCCGGGCTCACCGCCCATCACGCGGTCGCGTACACGACCAGCAAGTGGGCGCTGCGGGGTCTGTCCAAGGTGGCGGCCCTGGAGCTGGCGCCGCGCGGCATCCGCACGAACATCATCCACCCGGGGTACATCGAGACCCCGCTGATGGCCACCGCCAACCCGGTGTTCGTCGCCGCCCACCTCGCCATGACGCCCCAGGGCCGCCCGGGCACGGTCGACGAGGTGGCGCCGCTGGTCGTCTATCTCCTCTCCGACGAGGCCTCCTACGTCAACGGTGCGGAGATCACCGTCGACGGCGGCTACGCGGCGCACGGCCCGGTGAAGGCGATCACCAACGCCCTCGACCAGGACTGAGCGTCAGCCCTTGAGCTGCTCCAGCGTGGACTTGGTGTCGGTCTTCAGCCAGCCGGTCACGTCGTCGAGGGACGGCGGGTCGGTGTCGCTGTCGTACGAGGAGAAGTACGCGCTGTAGTACATGGTGTACGTCATCCAGCCGTCCCGTACCGCGAGCGTGGCATAGCGCGAGCCGCTGGTGGTGGAGCCGTTGCTGGTGTCCTGGGTGACCAGGTAGGCCTCGTCGCCGATGCCCTGCACGGGCGTCACGTCGTAGTCGGTGTGGCTGTCGCCGTAGTTCTTCCAGGTGGCCGTGAACTCCGGTGCCGGGTCGGTCTCCTTGTGCAGGTCGACCTGGACGGAGAGATAGGCGTCACCGTAGCTGGAGCTGGTCTTCCTGAGGCTGAGGCTGCAGTAGCTCTCGTCCAGCGCCGGGTCCTTCATCGCGGTCTTCGTGGGGGCCGAGTCGTCCACGGGGTACTCGTCCTTGAACGACGAGTAGTCGGCGCTGGAGCAGAGGTTCGCGGGCGCCCGGTAGCCGCGCAGGTCCGCACTGCTCCCGAAGCCGCCGGTCAGGAAGAGTCCGGCCGCCCAGCCGGCGGATGCCACGACCGCGCCCACGACGGCCCACAGCACGGCTCTCCCGGCCGCGTTCCCACCGGTTGCCGGCGGTGCGGCCGGCGGCGGGTAGCCGTAACCGGGCTGCACGGCATAGGGGTTGGCCTGCTGCGGCGGAGCGGGCTGGCCCGCGAGGGTGGGCTGGGCGTAGGGGTTCTGCGGGAGCGGCGACTGCGGGTTCGGATACGGGTACGCGGTCGGCTGGGGCTGCTGGGGCTGCGGCGATACCGCCGGGGGCTGGTCCGGCTGCTGCGGAGGCGGCGAGGACTGCTGCGGAGCCGACGACGGCTGCTGCTGCGGAGAGGACGGCGGCTGCTGCGGTGGCGTGGACATGTCGTGAAGATACGGCATAACCGGACGTCAAGTCCCCGTCAGGACCGGGATCGTTATGGTCCGGGGACATCCGTTACCGGCCAAGGCCCGTTTGTTACAGGCCAGTTGGACTGCATGCCGGAAGGCCGGGGCACGAGCCCCGGCCTTCTTGTCACGTCGGCGGTCAGGCGGATGCCGGCTGCACCGGCGCCTGGGCCGTCGCCCGTGCGGTGTTCCTGCGGACCAGCAGCAGGGTGACCAGCGCGCCGAGCAGCGACGCGCAGCCGCAGATCACCACGCCCAGGGCCATGCCGTGCGCGAGCGCGTCCTGCGCGGCGGCCCTGGCGCTGTCGCTGCCCGCGTTGACCACGGCGAGCGGTCCGGCCGCGGCCTCCATGCCGGCGTCGGCGCCGGACAGCTTGCCGACCAGCGCGGAGGAGGCCGCGCTCATCGCGATGGTGCTGATCACGGCCGGGCCCAGGCCCTGGCCGAACTCGCGGACCAGGCTGGTGGCACCGCTCGCCATGCCGGTCATCTCGATCGGCACCGCGTTGACGGCAGCCGACGTCAGCGAGGAGACCACGCAGATGAAGCCGATGCCGAGCAGCAGCACCGGGCCGATGAAGGCCGCCAGGGAGGTGGTGGTGATGGGCAGTGCGGCGATCCAGAACTGGCCGGCGGCCATCGGCAGCAGGCCGCCCATCAGGAGCCAGCGCGGCTCGACGCGGGTGAGCATCTTGCTGAGCACCGGTGCGAGGAGCAGCGGGATCAGCTGGAGGATCACGAACGGCATACCGGCGCGCAGGGCGCTGAGGTGCATCACCGCGCCGAGCCGGATGGAGACGCAGTAGGCGGTGCCGATGAAGCCGAACATGCCGGTCAGCGCGACCACCGCGGCCGCCGCGAACGACGGGATCCTCAGCAGCTCCAGGTTGAACATCGGGGACGCGGCGCGCCGCTCCGCCATCACGAAACCGACGAGGGCCACGGCGGCGAGGGTCAGCGCGAAGACGATCGAGGGGCTGCTCCAGCCGCGGTCGCCGCCCTCGATGATGCCCCACAGCAGGGCGGTGAGGCCGACGGCGATGCTGATCTGGCCCGGCCAGTCCAGGGCGCGGCCCTCGGGCGCCTTGGAGTCGGTGACCAGCGCCCAGCAGGCGATGCCGACCGCGACACCGAGGACAACCGGCGGCACGAACGCCCAGCGGAAGTCGGCGACCGTGGCCAGGATGCCGGAGGAGAGCGGGCCCACGGCGGAGGCGAGGGAGATGCTCAGCGCCCAGGTGGAGACCGCCTTGGCGCGGTCCTTCTCCTCGGGCGTCGCGGCCGCGATCACGGCGAGGGAGCTCGGGAAGAGGGCGGCCGCACCGATGCCGGCGAGGGCCTGGCCGATCCAGAGCATGGTGATGTTCTGGGAGGTGGCGTTGAGGAGTTCCCCGATCGCCAGCACGAATCCGCCGAGGATCAGCAGCCGCTTACGGCCGAACAGGTCGCCCACCACACCGAAATTCAGTTCCAGAATCGCGGTGGGCAGAATGAACGCGGAGGTGACCCAGGCGACTTGCGATCCCGAGGCTCCGAATGCGCTCTGGATCTCCCCGTTGATGGGCGAGGGGACGGTAATGCACAGCTGCGCGGCGGCAACTGCCAGACAACAGGCTATGAGCGTGCCCACGTCCAGTTTTTTCACAGCGTTGGTCATTCCGCACTCCATCTCACGGGTTATCGGTGGTGCCGCGCTCTTCGGCTTCGGCGAGTTCGCCGTGCTCGCCGAGTCCGCCGCGTTCTATGAGTTCGATGAGATTTCCCTCGGGGTCCTTGACCCAGGCCATCCGCACCCCGGGTTCGGGGGACGGACCGGGGGCGAGGACCTCGCTCGCTCCGTGCGCCACCAATGCGGCGTACACGGGGTCGAGTTCGGGGGTGGTGACCGCGAAGTGCCCGTACCCCTCGGTGAGGGCTGCGGTCATCGGGTCCGGGGCCCTGAGGCCGGGTACGGACCCGGGCCTGGCGAGCAGTTCGAGCCGCCAGCCGTGCGGGTGTTCCAGGACGACGCCGGTGAGTCCGGGGCCGTCGAGACGGAACTCGAAGACGGTCTTCAGTCCGAAGACCGTTTGGTACCAGGCGAGTTGAGCGGGCAGGTCGCGTACGTTGACGCCGACGTGGTCGAGTCGTGCGTGCATCCGCGCTCAGCCCGCCATCGCGCTGTCGCCGCCGTCGACCATGAGGTTGGCGCCGTTGACGAAGGCCGCCTCGTCGGAGCAGAGGAAGGCCGCCGCGCGGGCGATGTCCTCGGGCTGCCCGACCCGGCCGACCGGGATCCGTGCCTCCAGCTGGGCCTTGGGGCCGTTCGGGTCGTCGAGGAAGGGCGCGGTGGCCGAGGTGCGGGTCATGCCCGGGGCGATGGTGTTGACCCGGATGTGGTGCGGGGCGCCGGCCGCGCACAGGTGCTTGCTCATCGCCAGCACCCCGCCCTTGGCGGCGCCGTGCGGCACCATCGGCATGAACGGCGCGCCGCGCACGGCGGCCACGGACGCGACGTTCAGGACGGCTCCGCCGCCGCGTGCGATCAGGTGCGGCCAGGCCGCCTGCGTGCAGAAGTAGGGGATGTCCAGCTCGTTCCTGATGGTGAAGTACCAGTCTTCGGCGGGCATCGTCTCGAAGGGGCCGTTCCGCAGGGCGGAGGCGTTGTTGTAGAGGATGTCGATCCCGCCGAATTCCGCGATCCCGGCCTCGATCCACTCCCGCGCGCCGGCCTCGGTGGAAAGGTCGACCGGTGCCAGGGAACGCATGACACCGTCGGCCTTCTCGACGAGTTCCACGGTTTCCGCGGCGCTCTTCTCGTCGATGTCGCAGCCGAATACGGTGGCGCCCTCCGCCGCGAACACCTGTGCCGCGGCCCGGCCGATTCCAGCCCCCGTTCCACTGATGAAAGCGATTTTTCCGGCCAGTCGACCCATGATTGCCAAGTCCCTTGTCCATGCCGCCGAAGTGCGGTGGTGGCAGCGTAGGTAGGGCCTATGGCCAGAACAAGAAATGCGTCAGTGAAACGCCATCGGGGGTTCGTATGGCTGGTATGCGCCGCAGCCGCCGGGCCGAGGACGCGGCCGCATCGGGAGGGCGCGGACACGGCCGCTCGTGCTCGGCCGCGAGTCCCCGGGAAGGGACGCTCCCCGGGCAGGCACGTCCGGCACCGGGTCCGGGAATATCGGTGACCGGTGCCATGTTGACGATCGCGGAACCCCGGGTATAGTGCGATCAGCACGTGTGAGCGCCCCTCTATCGGGTGCCCCGTGCCGGTTCCACTCCTCCAGCCGTGTCGCCCGTCGTTTCCCGACCGGCCGCCGGCTTCTCAGCACCACCTCGTGACCAGGGCCTTTCCGCCGTTCCCGAGGTGTTGTTCCCCGCCGCACGGAGACCTGCGCACATGCGCCCTCCCGCTCGCGGCCCACTCCCCCCTTCGTTCATGTCTTCCGTCCGCGAAAGGACCACCTCTCATGACCACCACACTCGAACCCCCCGTACAGCAGCAGGACCGGCCCGCGGGCCGGTCCGTCACCGGTGTCCTCGACATCGACCAGGGCGGGAAGGGCCAGCTGCGGGCCCCCGACTGCCAGCCCTCCCCCGCCGACCCGCAGGTCTCCCCGGCGCTGATCCGCCGTCACGGCCTGCGCAAGGGCGACCTCGTCGAGGGCGTCCGCGGCGACCGGCGCACGCTGACCGAGATCACGCGCGTCAACGGCCGTACGCCCGAGGAGTCGCGCGAGCGACGTCACTTCCGCGATCTGACCCCGCTGCACCCGCACGAGCGGATCCGCCTCGAACACCCCGCCGCCGGGCTCGCCGGACGGGTCGCCGACCTGCTCGCGCCGGTCGGCAAGGGGCAGCGCGGGCTGATCGTGGCCCCGCCGAAGACCGGCAAGACCGTGCTGCTCCAGCAGTTCGCGGCCGCCGTCGCCGGCAACCACCCGGAGTGCCACCTGATGGTGCTGCTGCTCGACGAGCGCCCCGAGGAGGTCACCGACATGCGGCGCTCGGTGCGCGGCGAGGTCTACGCCTCCACCTTCGACCGGCCCGCGAAGGAGCACATCGCCCTGGCCGAACTCGTCGTCGAGCGCGCCAAGCGGCTCGTCGAGGACGGCCAGGACGTCGTCATCCTCCTGGACTCCCTGACCCGGCTGTGCCGGGCCCACAACAACGCGGCCGCCTCCAACGGCCGTACCCTCAGCGGCGGTGTCGACGCCGCCGCGCTGCTCGGCCCCAAGCGGTTCTTCGGCGCCGCCCGCAAGGCCGAGGAGGGCGGCTCGCTCACCATCCTGGCCACCGTCCTGGTGGACACCGGCTCCCGGGCCGACGGCTACTTCTTCGAAGAGCTGAAGAGCACCGGCAACATGGAGCTGCGCCTGGACCGCGAGCTGGCCTCCCGGCGGGTCTTCCCGGCCCTGGACATCGCCCCCTCCGGCACCCGCCGCGAGGAACTCCTGCTCACCCCGGCCGAGTTGACCGCCGTTCGCGGACTGCGCCGGGCCCTCCAGAGCCGGGAGGGCACCCCGAGCGGCCTGGAGACGCTCCTGGAGCGGATGCGGGAGACCCCGGACAACGCGACGTTCCTGCGGCGCGTGCAGCCGACCCTGCCGACGGGCTGACACCGGACACCCCTCCCGGCGGGCCGGGACCGGGCCCGGGCGTGCGGCATCCGGGTTGCTCACGGCATCCGACCGGCCCACGCAGCGCGCGGGACACCGCCCCCATTCCTACGTTGATCATATGACGATCGGATTCCCTGACCGATTCCCTCGGCGAGCGGCGGCGTCGACCTGCGCCCTGTGCCTGGCGGGCCTGCTGGCGCTGGCACCCGGCACGGCCGCCGCCGGCACCCGGGCGCTGGACCCGGCCCCGCCCCCGAGGGCGGTGGTGCCCGGCCCGTCGCTGCTCTACCGGTCCGGCCCGCAGGTGCGGCCGCACCTCGGGGCCCCGGAGCTCCCGGACGTCTCCGCGCTCTCCTGGCTGGTCGCCGACGCGGGCACCGGCCAGGTGCTGGCGGCCAACCACGCGCACCGCAAACTACCGCCGGCCAGCACTCTGAAGACCCTGTTCGCGCTCACGGTGCTGCCCGTCCTGCCCGCGGACCTCCAGCACCGGGTGACGTCCGAGGAGCTGGCGGACGTCGCCGAGGGCAGCAGCCTGGTCGGCGTCGAGGAGGGGCACACCTACCGGGTGTCCGACCTGTGGCGCGGGGTCTTCCTCAGCTCCGGCAACGACGCCGTGCACGTCCTGGCCGCTCTCGACGGCGGCTGGGACCGCACCGTCACCCGGATGCAGGCCAACGCCCGCTCGCTGGGCGCCCTCGACACGCACGTCGAGTCCCCCGACGGCTACGACGCACCGGGGCAGGTCTCCTCCGCGTTCGACCTGGCCGTGTTCGGCCGGGAGGGGCTGCGCAACCCCGACTTCGCGCGGTACTGCTCCACCGCCGAGGCCCGCTTCCCCGACGGCGCCGGCTGGTCGTTCGGCATCGAGAACACCAACCGGCTGCTGACCGGCGAGGACGGTGTGGGGCGGTACCCCGGCCTGATCGGGATCAAGAACGGCTACACCAGCAACGCCGGCAACACCCTCGTGGCCGCCGCCCGGCGCGGCGGCCGCACCCTCCTCGTGACGGTGCTGAACCCTCAGGACGGCGGCGTGTACGACGAGGCCCGTCAGCTGCTCGACTGGGGTTTCGCGGCGGCCGGACGGGTCGACCCGGTGGGCTCGCTGGACGGTCTGCGGGCCAAGCCGCGGCCCCGGCCGGGCCCGAGCACCGTACCGATGGCGGCGGCCACCGCGCCCGAGGACGACTCCGGCTGGTCGGACACCGCCATCGCCGCGGGCTTCGCGGTACTCGGCGCGGGCGCCGTGAGCCTGGCGATCCGGCTCAGGGGCGAACGCTCCGGGCGGGGCTGACCGACCGGCAGGCCCAGCAGCAGGCCCAGCGTGATCCAGGTGTAGAGGTTGCTGCCGAAGAACCCGTCGATGCCGGACGCGTCGTCGAACCACAGCCACACCACGCTGGTGCACATCACCGCGTACAGGGCGCCCGTGATCCGCGGGTGCCCGGCGCGGGCCAGCAGCGCGAACGACGGCAGCACCCACACCAGGTGGTGCACCCAGGTGATCGGGCTGACCAGGCAGGCCGCGAGACCGGTGAGCGCGAAGGCCGCCGTCCAGTCGCCGGCCGTCAGTGCCCGGCGGGTCCGCCACGCCCACACGGCCAGCGTGAGCAGCACCACGATCGCCCACAGCGGCTTGTCCGGATGGCCCAGCCGGGCCAGCACGCCCTGCAGCGACTGGTTCGAGACGTAGTCGAGCCGGCCGACCCTGCTGGTGTCCCAGAGCGCGTCCGTCCAGTAGAAGCGGGAGGCCTTCGGGTCGGCCCAGGCCGCCAGAGCGGTCGCGGCGAGCGCCACGGCCGTGGCGACACCGGCCGCCCGCCACCTGCGGCCGATCAGCAGCATGCCGATGAACAGCGCGGGCGTGAGCTTGATCGCGGCGGCGAGCCCGATGCCGACCCCGGCCCAGCGGCCCCGCCCGCTGCGCAGCAGACAGCAGTCGCCGAGCACCAGGGCGAGCAGTATCAGGTTCACCTGGCCGAAGCTGAAGGTGTCCCGCAACGGCTCGAACAGCGCCAGCGCGCACAGCGCCAGCGCCCAGCGGTACCAGCCCCAGCGCCGCCAGCCCGGCCCGGCCAGGACGCGCAGCACGAACGCCAGCGCGGCCAGGTTCAGCAGCAGCGAGGCCGCGATGGCCAGGTGCAGCCCCACCAGCGCCATGGGCAGCATGCCGACGGCGGCGAACGGCGGGTACGTGAACCCGTACGTCGTACCGGGTACCCGGTAGTCGTAGATCCGCCCGCCGTGATGCACCCAGGTGTGCACGGTGCCGTAGTACACGCGCAGGTCGAACCAGTCGCGCAGCAGCGGCACGGTGGCCGTGAACGCGGTCACGGCGGCGACGAGGACCAGGACGAGCAGCAGCCTCCCCCGGTCGGTCCGTGGTCCTCTCGGGCCTCTCATGCCGTACGTCCCACGGCCGGGGCCTGCGCGGCCTGGTGGGCCTGCCACAGCACGACCACGCCGAGCACCCCGCCGGAGACGGCGAGGACCAGCTGGCCGATGTCGGCGGGACCGCCGCTGGGCAGCACGGCGAGGGCGAGCACTCCGGTGACGGCCGCCACCCGGTGCCGTACCGAGGTGCTGGGTGCCGCCGCCGCTATCAGGAACAGGCCCCAGATGGCGTACCAGGGGCGGATCGCGGGCCCGAAGGCGGCGACCGCGGCCAGGCTCAGGCCGAGGGCGTAGACCGGGCGGGGCCGCAGCCGGACCCATATCAGCAGCACGGTCACCGCGGTGAGCGCGAGCCCGAGCAGATGCCAGGCCGGGACGGCCAGCGGCGCCAGATCACTGCCAAGGTGTTCGAGGAGCGCGCCGGTGGCCCGGCCGAGCAGGCTGCTGAGCGCCCAGTTGTGCGGGGAGACGGGCGTGTCGAGCGCCCTTATCCACCCGTACCCCGTCCCGGCGACCGCGGTCGCCACCACGGTCGTGGCCCCCGACGCGACCGCCGTCGTCAGGGTGGCCCGCACGGGACTGCGGCCCTTGCGCGCCTGTACGACGATCACCGCGAGCAGACCGAGCGCCGCGGGCGCCTTCACCAGCGCCGCGAGCGTGACCAGTACGGCCCCCAGGAACGGCCAGCGGCCGAGCGCCGCGACCAGGCCGAGGCCCAGCAGACCGAGCATGATCGCGTCGTTGTGGGCGCCCGCGACCAGGTGCAGCAGCACCAACGGGTTGAGGGCGCCGAGCCAGAGCGCGGCGGCCGGGTCGGCGCCGCTGTGCCGGGCGAGCCGGGGCAGCGCGGCCGCCATCAGGCCGACCCCGAACAGGGCGACCAGCCGCATCCCGAAGAGCCCGGCCGGGAGTTCGCCCCGGGTCAGCCCGGACAGCAGCGAGGCCACGCCCATGAACGCGGGACCGTACGGGGCGGCGGTGTTCTGCCACACCGGCGCGACCTCGTCGGCCAGCGGGCCGCCGAGCTGCGCGGGTCCCGACGTGTAGACGTCCATGTGCGCGTCGACCATCGCGCCCTGCGCGAGATAGCTGTACACGTCCCGGCTGAACAGCGGGGGCGCGAGCAGCAGCGGGGCCGCCCAGACGGCGAGGACCAGCAGCAGCTGCCGCGGGCTTGGCGGCTCGGCGCCGCGCACCAGGCGGCCGAGCAGCAGCCACGCCGCGATCAGCAGTACGACGCCGAAGTAGACGCCCACCAGACCGAACGCCGCCTGCACCGAGCTCGGTGCGAGCAGGTCCTCCACGGGGAGGGCGCCGGCTGTCTCACCTCCCAGGGCAAGGAACGCGGTGCCGGCCAGGCCGAGTACCTGGCAGCGGCGGAGATCGACGGGGAAAGCCATGGCCAACACTGGGTCAGCGTGTCAATTGCGGGTGGCCGGAAAGCGACGAGGTGTTTTCTTGGGAGGGGCCTGGTTGTTACCTGTGGGTGGTGGACCGTGGTCGGATGCATCAGGTCGCCCCCGTGTTCACCGTAGTGGGGGCCCCTCTGCCGACTGTGCGCTGTCCACGGCACCGGCCAGGAGCGTGACCAGCTCGTCGATGAGCGGAAAGCGGGCACTGGGTCTGCTGACGGCGAGGATCTCGCGGTAGAGCGGCGCGACGCCCGGCTGGAGGACCACTCTCTCGACCCCGGCGTCGTGTCCTGCTCCGAGGAGCGTGGCCGGGATCAGGCCCACTGCGAGACCCGCCCGGATCATGGCGAGCATGCTGTGCAGGTCGTCGGTCTCCAACGTCACCTGCGGCGCGATCCCGGTCTCTCCGGCCCAGCGGTGCAGCAGCCGCCGGTCGGGGTTGTGGGCGTGGCCTGAGACCCATTCCCGTTCCAGGCACTCGGCCAGCTCCACCGGCCGTCGGCGCCCGGGCTCGGCACCTGTGACCAGGACCAGCGGCTCACGCCCCAGAAGAGTGATCGTCAACGCGTCGGACGGGGCCGGCGGGTCCTCGGGCAGGTAGCGGTAGGCGACGAGCAGGTCGATGTCTCCCGACGTCACCCTCGGCAGGCCCTCCTCCGTCTCCACGACGACCAGCCGGATCCGGGGACCTGGGCGGCGAGCCCTGAGCGTGGACAGGACCTGAGGGAGGAGGTAGGTCATGGCGCTGGGGTAGACCCCGACGCGCAGTTCGGCGATCTCGCGGTTCGCGATGCCGCGGGCGGCGTCCTGGAAACGAGCGCTCGCGTCGAAGAGCGGCTGCGCAGCCTGGGCGAGAGCGCGGCCGGCCGCGGTGAGGATCAGTCGGCTGCCGGGGCGGCGGGTGATCAGTTCGAGGCCCATGTCGCGTTCGAGTACGGCGATGTGCTGGGACACCGCCGAGGGCACATAGCCGAGCTCGGCCGCGGCCTCGGCCATCGAGCCCCGGTGCACGACGGCCAGGAAAGTGGCCAGGAGCTTCAGATCCGGCTGAGACTTCACGGTTCATGAACTTTCTCTTCGGGATCCATCGCTTTACGTGTCTCGGGGTCGGCACCCAGAGTAAAGGCAGCGCGACGCCAGGCACTCCGCCCGACAGAAAGCAGAGAGATGGCCATCGACCTCACCGCCCTGCGGGCCCACTTCCCCTCCCTCGCCACCGGGCTCGCCTTCTTCGACGGTCCGGGGGGAACGCAGACCCCCCGCCCGGTGGCCGACGCCATCACCGCGACTCTGACCGGCCCCCTGTCCAACCGGGGCACCGTCACCCCGTCCGAGCTGAACGCCGAGCGCGCCGTCGCGGAGTTCCGCGCCGCCTGCTCCGACCTGCTGAACGTGCCCGCGCACGGCGTCGTCCACGGCCGCAGCGCCACGCAGCTCACCTACGACTTCTCCCGCCACCTGGCCAGGACCTGGAACGCGGGCGACGAGATCGTCCTCAGCCGCCTCGACCACGACGCCAACGTCCGCCCCTGGGTCCAGGCCGCCGAGCGCGCCGGAGTGCGGGTCCGCTGGATCGAGATCGACCCGGAGACCACGGAGCTCGATCTCGACTCGTACGAGCAGGCCCTGACGCCCCGCACCCGGCTGGTCGCGGTCACGGCGGCCTCGAACGTGCTGGGCACCAAGCCCCCCGTCCGCCGGATCGCCGACCGCGCCCATGAGGCCGGCGCCCTGGTGTACGTGGACGGCGTCCACTACGCCGCGCACCACCTCGTGGACGTGCCCGCCCTCGGGGCCGACCTGTTCGTCTGCTCGCCGTACAAGTTCCTCGGACCGCACTGCGGGGTGCTGGCGGCGGCGCCCGAGTTCCTCGAGACCCTGCGTCCCGACAAGCTCCTGCCCTCCCCCGACACGGTGCCCGAACGCTTCGAGTTCGGCACGCTGCCGTACGAGGTGCTGGCGGGCGCCACCGCCGCCGTGGACTTCCTCGCCGAACTGGACCCGGGCACGGGGGTCTCACGCAGGGAGCGGCTCACCCGCTCCCTGGAGTCCGTGCACAAACACGAACTGAGTCTGCGGGCGCGGCTGGAGGAGGGCCTGGGCTCCCTGGGTGACACCGTCACCGTGCACTCGAAGGCCCCCGACCGCACCCCGACGCTCCTGATGACCCTCGAAGGCCGCGACGCGCGCGAGGCCCAGGCGCATCTGGCCGCGCGCGGCGTGGTGGCTCCGGCCGGGTCGTTCTACGCCTGCGAACCATTCGCCGCGCTCAAGCTCGAAGACCCCGCCCTGCGCGCGGGCCTGGCCCCCTACAACACCGCCGACGAGGTGGACCGCTTCCTCGACGGGCTCGCCTCTCTCCTGTGACCTCGCCACCGCGTCGATCGCGCGTGATCTGCTCCCGGCCGGTACACCACCGGCTCCAAAGGAAACAGTGTCCTAGAACACCGACAGACCCGTGAGTGTCGTGAACCGGTCCAGCGCCGCCACGCCCGCCACCGAGTTGCCCCGCTCGTCCAGTCCCGGGCTCCACACACAGATCGCACAGCGGCCCGGCACCACGGCGATGATGCCGCCCCCGACCCCGCTCTTCCCCGGCAGGCCGACCCGGTAGGCGAAGTCGCCTGCCGCGTCGTACGTGCCACAGGTCAGCATCACCGCGTTGACCTGCTTCGCCTGGCTTCTGGTCAGCAGGCGGGTGCCGTCGGCACGTATGCCGTGGCGGGCCAGGAAGGTGGTGGCCAGGGCCAGGTCGGCGCAGGAGGCGGCCACGGAGCACTGGCGGAAGTACTGGTCGAGGAGGACCGGGATCTCGTTGTCGATGTTGCCGTAGGACGCCATGAAGTGGGCCAGGGCGGCGTTGCGGTCGCCGTGCTGGGACTCGGAGGCGGCGACCTCCTTGTCGAAGTCCAGGGAGGCGTTGCCGCTCTCGGCGCGCAGGAAGGCCAGCAGCTCGCCGGCCGCGTCCCCGGTACGGGTCTGGAGGCGGTCGGTGACGACGAGGGCGCCCGCGTTGATGAACGGGTTGCGCGGGATGCCCTGCTCGTACTCCAGCTGGACCAGGGAGTTGAACGGGTTGCCGGAGGGCTCGCGGCCGACGTGCTCCCAGAGTTCGTCGCCCTCGCGGGCCAGGTCGAGGGCGAGGGTGAAGACCTTGGTGATGGACTGCGCGGAGAACGGCTGCCGCCAGTCGCCGACGCCGTAGACCGTGCCGTCCAGCTCGGCCACGGCCATGCCGAAGCTGCGGGGGTCGCAGGCGGCGAGCGCCGGGATGTAGTCGGCGGGGCGGCCGCGGCCCGGCGTGCGCTCAATCTCCTCGGCGATGCGCTCCAGGACCGGCAGGAAGGCTTGGGACGACGTCATTGTCATGATCACTATTGTGCCTCCGGGCCGGTCCTGGTGCGTACTCGCAGGTCAGGCGAGGGGTGAGCCACTGCCGGCGACGACCTCGGGACGCAGCAGGTCGGCGAGCCGCCCGGCGGGCAACAGGCCCTTCTCCAGGACGAGTTCGGCGACCCCGCGGCCGGTGACGAGGGCCTCCTTGGCGATGTCGGTGGCCGCCGTGTACCCGATGTACGGGTTGAGGGCGGTGACCAGGCCGATGGAGTTCTCGACCGTCGCCCGCAGCACCTCGGTGTTGGCGGTGATCCCGTCCACGCAGCGCTCGGCCAGTGTGAGGCAGGCGTTGCGCAGGTGTGTGATGCCCTCCGACAGGGAGTGCAGGATGATCGGCTCGAAGGCGTTGAGCTGGAGCTGCCCGGCCTCGGCGGCCATGGTGACGGCGACGTCGTTGCCGATGACCTCGAAGGCGACCTGGTTGACGACCTCGGGGATCACCGGGTTGACCTTGCCCGGCATGATCGACGAACCGGCCTGCACGGGCGGCAGGTTGATCTCGCCGAGCCCGGCACGCGGTCCGGACGACAGCAGCCGCAGGTCGTTGCAGCTCTTGGAGAGCTTGACCGCGATCCGCTTGAGCACGCCGGACATCTGGACGAAGGCCCCGCAGTCCTGGGTCGCCTCGACCAGGTTGGCGGCGGTGACCAGGGGCAGCCCGGTGATCTCGGCGAGGTGCCGGCGGGCGGACTCGGCGTAACCGGCGGGCGCGTTGAGGCCGGTCCCGATGGCGGTCGCCCCGAGGTTGATCTCGTGGATCAGCTCCACGGCCTCGGCGAGCCGGCTGCGGTCCTCGTCGAGCATGACGGCGAAGGTGGAGAACTCCTGCCCGAGCGTCATGGGAACCGCGTCCTGCAACTGCGTACGGCCCATCTTCAGCACGTCACGGAACTCGACGGCCTTGCGGCCGAAGGAGTCCTGCAGCACGGCCATCGCCCTCAGCAGCCCGCGCACCGCGAAGACCGTGGCGACCTTGACGGCGGTCGGGTAGACGTCGTTGGTCGACTGACCGAGGTTGACGTCCTCGTTGGGGTGCAGGAACTGGTACTCACCCTTCCCGTGCCCCATCAGCTCCAGCGCCCGGTTGGCGACGACCTCGTTGGCGTTCATGTTCGTCGAGGTGCCCGCCCCGCCCTGGATGACGTCGACCACGAACTGGTCGTGCAGCTTGCCGGCCCGTATCTCCCGGCAGGCGGCGACGATCGCGGCGGCCTTCTCCGGCGCCAGCAGCCCCAGCTCCTCGTTGGCGAGGGCGGCGGCCTCCTTGACGGCGGCGAGGGCGTCGATCAGGTGCGGATAGGCGGAGATCGGCGTACCGGTGATCGGGAAGTTCTCGGTGGCACGCAGGGTGTGCACACCCCAGTAGACGTCGGCGGGGATGTCACGGTCGCCGAGCAGATCGTGTTCGCTTCGGGTGACGACGGTGGTGGTCATGAGGGTAGGAATTCCTCTTTCGGAGGGAGTGATTTTTCAGGACCGTGACTGAGTCGCCCCGATAGGGGCGCGGGGAACTGCGCGACCAGCCACAACGGACCCGCAGCCGCCGACCGACAGCCGGCCCGCCCCACTAGGCGCACACAACCGCCTCAACCGGCTCCAGCGATCGAACGGGCCGCACGCACCCGACCGCTCGCCCACCACCGAGCAGCGCCTCACCAGCGAACTGGGTAAGCAGCTCCGGATCAACCCCGGCCCTCTCCAGTGCGGCCGCAGCGACCGGCACCCGCGCCCGGTTCGCCCCGTCGGCGATCTTCACGGCCACGGCCCGCCCGTCGGGCAGCGCCGCGACCTCGACGCCCTCGAAGCCGTCCTTGGCCAGCAGCCCCGGCACGGCCGCCATCAGCGCGGCCACGTCGCGCCCCGCGCCGGACGCCATCTCCGCGTGCTCCCGCATCGCGTCGGCCACCCGCGCCTCGGGCGTACCCGGCGCGGCGGTGACGATCCGCGACACCGCACGCGCCAGCCCGTGCAGGGAGACGGAGAACAGCGGCGCCCCGCACCCGTCCACGGTGGTCGCCGCCACCCGCTGCCCGGTCAGGTCCTCGACGATCTCGGCGATCGCCTGCTGGAGCGGATGGGCCGGATCGAGATAGTCGTCCAGCGACCAGCCGTTCAGCTTCGCGGTCCAGAGCATCGCCGCATGCTTGCCGGAGCAGTTCTGGGCGAGCCGCGACGGCTCCCGGCCCTCGCGGATCCAGGTGTCCCGCACGGCGGGGTCGTACGGCATGTCGGGCACGTTGCGCAGGTCGGCCTCGGTCAGTCCGGCGAGGTCGAGGATCCGCCGGGTGCCGGCGAGGTGGCGCTCCTCGCCGGAGTGGCTGGCGGCGGCCAGCGAGAGCAGGTCGCCGTCGAGGGACAGCCCGGCCCGCAGCATGGCCACGGCCTGGACGGGCTTGAGGGCCGAGCGCGGGTAGAACGCGGCCTCGATGTCGCCGAGCTGGAACCGGACTTCCCCGTCGGCGCCGAGGACGACGACGGAGCCGTAGTGGATGCCCTCGACGACCCCGCCGCGGATGAGGTGGGCGACGGGGGCGTGGAGGGGTTCACGGACGATGGGTGCGTCCGCGGGGGAACTGCTGTGCATCACTGCCTGGTCTCGGGTGAGGTGGGACGGACCGGTGCGCGGTTCACGCGTCGGTTCCGGTGGACGTGCGCGGGCGCCGGCGCCGGATGGCGTACCAGCCGGCGACCAGCGCGGCGACGATCAGCGGCACGCACAGCACGGTGGTGCGTCCGGCGCCGCCGTCGGCGTACATGAGGACCAGGACGGAGGCGAGGAACGCCAGCGTCACGATCTCGGTCCAGGGGGAGCCCGGCAGCCGGTAGCCGGGGCGGGTGAGTTCGCCGTTCTGGGTCTTCCGCCAGAAGAGCAGGTGGCAGAGCATGATCATGCCCCAGGTGGAGATGATGCCGATCGCCGCGAAGTTGAGGACGATCTCGAACGCGTCGGCGGGGACGACGAAGTTGAGGCCGACGCCGAGGACACAGATGCCGCTGGTGAGCAGGATGCCGCCGTACGGCACCTGGGTGCGGCTCATCTTCGCGGTGAACTTGGGGGCGGAGCCGTTGACGGCCATGGAGCGCAGGATGCGGCCGGTGGAGTAGAGGCCGGAGTTGAGCGAGGACATGGCCGCGGTGAGGACGACGAGGTTCATCACGCCGCCGGCCGCCGGGACGCCGATGTGCGAGAGCACGGTGACGAAGGGGCTCTGTCCCGCCGTGTACTTGTTCCAGGGCAGCAGCATCGACAGCAGGATCACCGAGCCGACGTAGAAGAGGCCCACCCGCCACATGATCGAGTTGATCGCCTTCGGCATGATCTTCTCGGGGTTCTCGGTCTCGCCGGCGGCGACGCCGACCAGTTCGACCGAGGCGTAGGCGAAGACGACGCCCTGGATGATCAGCAGCATCGGCAGCAGGCCGTTGGGGAAGACGCCGCCGTTGTCGGTGATCAGGGACGGGCCGGGGGTCGCGCCGTCCACGGGGTGCTGGGTGACCAGCAGGAAGATGCCGATGACCATGAAGATCACCAGGGCGCTGACCTTGACGATCGCGAACCAGAACTCCAGTTCGCCGAAGATCTTGACCGAGATCAGGTTCACGGTGAGGACCACCGCCAGGGCTATCAGGGCGATCACCCACTGGGGTATGTCGGAGAACATCCCCCAGTAGTGGGTGTAGGTGGCGACCGCGGTGATGTCGGCGATGCCGGTGGTCGCCCAGTTCAGGAAGTACATCCAGCCCGCGGTGTAGGCGCCCTTCTCGCCCAGGAACTCCCGGGCGTACGAGACGAAGGCGCCGGAGGACGGGCGGTACAGGACGAGTTCGCCGAGGGCGCGCACGACGAGGAACGCGAAGATGCCGCAGACCGCGTACGCGACGAACAGGGAGGGGCCGGCGTCGGCGAGCCGGCCGCCGGCGCCGAGGAAGAGGCCGGTGCCGATGGCGCCGCCGATGGCGATCATGTTGACGTGCCGGTGCTTCAGCGACTTGCTGTAGCCGTGGTCTCCGGCGTCGACGTGACGGGACGAGGGGCGCGTCTCGTCTTTGAGGTGCTGTTCGCTCACGCCTCGGTTCCGCCTTCCTGGTGCTGGTCCGTGCGCGCGGGGCGCACGATGTGGGTGAGGGTGGTCTCGACGCGGTCGAGGTGGTGGCTCATGGCGTCCACGGCGTCGATCTCGGAACCGTCGATCAGCGCTTCGACGATGGCCCGGTGCTCCCGGTTGGACTGCTCGCGGCGGCCGCCCAGCTCGTTGAGGAAGGCCGACTGACGCGCCAGTGCGTCCCGGATCTCCTCGATGACCCGGCGGAAGACCGGGTTCTGGGCGGCCTCGGCCACGGCCAGGTGGAAGAGGGTGTCCATCGCGACCCACGCGGTGGTGTCCGTCTCCCGCTCCATGCGGTCGAGCAGATGGGCCAGGTGGTCCAGGTTCTCCGGGGTACGGCGCAGCGCCGCGTACCCGGCGACCGGGATCTCGATGTGCCTGCGCACTTCGAGCAGGTCGCTGGCCGCATAGTCGCCGAAGGTGGGGTCCTCGACGGCGTTGGCGACCACGAAGGTGCCCTTGCCGGTCTTGGAGACGGTCAGGCCCATCGTCTGCAGGGCCCGCAGGGCCTCGCGCAGGACGGGCCTGCTGATCTCCAGGGTGCGGCAGAGCTCCGCCTCGGAGGGGAGCTTGTCGCCCACGGCGTACTCGCCGCGCTCGATGGCGGCGCGCAGGTGCGCCAGTACCGCTTCCATGGCGCTCACGCGCCGCGGAGGCTGTCCGGCTGTCGGGCTGTCTGACAGGTTCACGCGTGAGATGTTCCGGGTTGCGTGTGGACGCTGTCAAGGTTTCCGGAAAGGAAACATTCACGGGGTGCGACGCCTGAATGCAGGCATCACACCCCGTGGCGGAGCGGTGACTCGTGGGACGGCGGCCGTCAGGCGTTGATGGTGCCCGCGGCGAGGAGGCCGAAGAGCGCCAGGCCGATCACGATCCGGTAGATCACGAACGCGTTGAAGGAGTGCTTGGCGACGAACTTGAGCAGCCAGGCGATGGAGGCGTAGGCGACCACGAAGGAGACGACCGTACCGACGACCAGCGGGGCGGCGCCCACGCCCGCGCCGAGCGCGTCCTTGAGCTCGTAGATGCCGGCGCCGGTCAGGGCCGGGATGCCGAGGAAGAAGGAGAGGCGGGTGGCGGCGACCCGGTCCAGGTCCAGGATGAGCGCGGTGGACATGGTGGCGCCGGAGCGGGAGAAGCCGGGGAAGAGCAGGGCGAGGATCTGCGAGCAGCCGACCAGCATCGCGTCCTTGAAGGAGGTGTCGTCCTCACCGCGCTTGTGGCGGCCCATCTGGTCCGCGCACCACATCACACCGGAGCCGACGATCAGCGAGCCGGCGACCACCCACAGCGACCCCAGTGGCCCCTCGACGAGCTTCTTGGCGGCGAGGCCGACCACGACGATCGGGATGGTCGCGGCGATCACCCACCAGGCGAACTTGTAGTCGTGGTGGTAGCGCTCGTTCTTGTTGACCAGCCCCCGGCCCCAGGCGGAGACGATCCGCTTGATGTCCTTGAAGAAGTACACGAGCACGGCGGCGATGGCGCCGACCTGGATGACGGCGGAGAACCCGACGACGGACTGGTCGTCGACGGGGATGTTCATGAGCCCCTCGGTGATCTTGAGGTGGCCGGTGGAGGACACGGGAAGGAACTCGGTCACCCCCTCGACTACCCCGAGGACGGCGGCCTGACCGACTGAGATGGCGCTCATGGGATCCAGTTCTGCAGAGTTTGGTCGACAGTGCTGTAGACAGTCTTACAACGGGCGGGTGTGAGGCAAGTCCTAGGCCCAGACGGCCTGGGCGATCGCCACCCCGGCGAAGGCCGCCCCGAGGCCGGCCACGAGACTCGCGACGGTGTTGGCGGCAGCGTAGAGCCCCGCGCCGGTCTCGGTAAGCCGGAGGGTCTCGTAGGAGAACGTCGAGTACGTCGTCAGCGCTCCGCACAGCCCGGTGCCGAGCAGCAACTGGAGGTGCGGGCTCGCCGCACCCGTCGTCGCGGCGCCGGTCAGCAGGCCCAGGATCAGGCAGCCGGTGACGTTCACCACGAAGGTGCCCCAGGGGAAGACGGAGTCGTGCCTGGCCTGGACGGCGCGGTCGGTGAGGTAGCGGAGCGGAGCACCGACCATGGCGCCGAGGACCACCAACAGCCAGTTCACAACGACTTCTTACCCTTCTCGTCCGTTTTGCCCGTGTTGCCTGTTTCGCGCGTGCGGCCGACATACCTGATGACCTCGCAGTCGTCCAAGGTCACGAGTCCCTCGGTCACCAGTTCGTCGAGCTGCGGCAGGAACGCCCGGACCCGTTCCTCGGTGTCCACGACGACGACCGCCACCGGCAGGTCCTCGCTCAGGGACAGCAGCCGGGAGGTGTGGATGCGGGAGGAGGCGCCGAAGCCCTCGATGCCCCGGAAGACGCTGGCTCCGGCGAGTCCGGCCCGGTGGGCGCGGTGCACGATCTCCGTGTAGAGGGGCTTGTGGTGCCAGGTGTCGTCCTCGCCGATGTAGACGGTCAGGCGCAGGGCGCGGCCGGTCAGTCTCGTCATCGCTGCCTCCGGGTGAGGACACGGCGGGTCGCGGTGGCCGCGCACCACACCGCCGCGAGGGCCGCGCACAGGGTGGCGGCGAGATAGGCAAGGCCGACGGCGGGCCGACCGTGGTCGACCAGTTTCTGGATGTCGACGGCGTAGGTGGAGAAGGTGGTGAAGCCGCCGAGGACGCCGGTGCCGAAGAAGGGGCGGACGAGGCGGTGCGCCGGAAGTCCTTCGGTGATCAGGACCAGGAACGCGCCGATCACCGCGCAGCCGATGACGTTCGTCCAGAAGGTCGCCCAGGGGAATCCCCCGGCGGCCGTGGGCAGGGCCAGGGCGAGGGCGTAGCGGGCCACGGCGCCGATCGCGCCGCCGGCCGCGACCACCGCGACGACCGGTGCCTGGGCACGCCACTCGGGCCGCCGCTGGGGGCTCGGCTGGACTCGGAGGCTCTCGGCTTCCGGGGCTGTCATGGTCGTACGTCTCCTGTTCGGCACCGCCCCTGACGGGTGCCTCAGGGTACCGCCGGGCGTACCCGGCGGTCACTTCGCGGTGGGGGCCGCGCAGACCGCGACGCCGGGCTCCCACACGCTGCCGAGGACCAGGTGGCGGCCGGTCCGGCAGACGCTGGTGACCATGCGGAAGCCGGAGTTGCGGCGGGCCAGGTGGTGGACGACCCGGCCGTGGTCGTCGAGCGCCACCACGGCGACGGTGCCGGCGGGGCGGTAGGGGGCGTGCACGGCGGCCCGGGCGGCCGCTCGGCGGACGGCGGGCGGGGCGCGGTGGAAGAGGTCGAGCGGGGGGTTGCGCGGGCCCGCGAGGGCGACCCAGATGAGGTCGTCCTCGCGCCAGATGTTGTCGGGCATGCCGGGCAGCTCGGCGAAGAACTCCGCGTGGCCGGTCCGGGGGCCGGTGAGCCAGTAGCGGGTGAGGCGGTACCCGCCGGTCTCGGCGACGATCAGGAAGGTGCCGTCGCCGCTCACGGTCAGGCCGTTGGCGAACTGGAAGCCCTCCCAGGCCACTTCGGCCGTGCGGGCACCCGGCGCGAGGCGCAGCAGGCGGCCGGTGCCGCTGTGCTCGACGATGTCGCCGATCCACTGGCCGAGGGGGAAACGGCGGCTTGAGGCGGTGAAGTACACGGTGCCGTCGGGCAGGGCGGTGACGTTGCTCGCGAACCGCAGCGGCTCCCCCTCGACCGTGTCGGCGAGGACGTGGACGGCGCCGTCGGCGAGGCCGACGCGCAGCAGGCCGCGTTCCGCGTCGCAGACCAGCAGGTCGCCGTCGGGGAGGAGGTCGAGCCCGAGCGGGCGGCCGCCGGTCCGGGCGAGCGTGCGGACCCGGGCGGTGTCCGGGTCGCCGAGTCCGTCCAGGCGCAGGATGCGGCCGTCCTCGACGCCGGTCAGGACCCGGCCGTCCGGATCGGTCACCACGTCCTCCGGGCCCCGGCCGCCGATGGCGACGTAGTGGAGGGGTACCAGGCGCGTGGGTCGGTCCATGAGTCCCATGGTGGCAGGCGGAGCCGGTCTCACCAGCCCTTCTCGAACATCCGGGCCACTTCGGCGATCCGGATCTCGTCGCGCCGGTAGTAGACGCGGTACCGGATGCGCTTGGTGCGCAGCAGGCCGAGACGGGCCAGCAGCCCCAGATGGGTGCCGGCGACCTTGCGGGAGACCCCGAGCTTGGCGGCGACGGCCCGGACCGTGACGCCGTCCTCGGTGAGGTCGGCGTGGCGCTGGGGCGGGAAGTGGGCCGCCGGATCCTTGAGCCAGTCCAGAATGTCCAGGCGGCTTACGCCGTTGGAGTTCCTCAGCATCCACCAGCCTCCGTCCTGCCTCCTCGCAGTGTGTGTTCCCACTGAACCGCAGCCGAAGCCCCCACGTCAGGGACTCGGTGAGCGTTGTCCGAGACCGAACGGCGGTACGAGATCGACCGGTTGGGAAGTTGCCTGAGCAACATGCCCGGGGCAGGGCGGAGGGGCCCGGCCGTCCCCTTACGGCCGGGCCCCGGTCGGTGGTGGTTCAGCGGTGGCTGAACCACGCCATGGAGGAGAGCGCCTTGTCGTCGTAGCCGAACAGGGCCTGGTTCTCCCAGCCGTTGCCGGAGGTGGCGTCGGTCGGGTCCCAGCCATTGCCGGTGACGGCGGTCCAGGTCGCCTCCCAGTAGAAGACGCCGAGGCCTCGGCCGTTCGGGACGGCCTCGACGATGCTCGCGACGGCGTTCATCCAGGCCAGCTGGCCGGCGGCGGTGGCCGGGTAGCCGGTGACCAGTTCGCTGCTGGTGTCGATCTGGTTCTCCAGCGAGTCGTCCTGGGCGAGGGTGAACGGGTAGGCGGTCTCGGCGATGAAGACCGGCTTGGCGTAGCGGGAGGCCACGTCGTCCAGGGTGGTCTGGGCGGCGGCCAGCGAGCCGTGCCAGTAGCCGTAGTACGACAGCCCGATCACGTCGTAGTTGATGCCGTAGGTCTTGGCGTTGTCGAACCACCAGCGGACCGTGGCGTCGTCGCCCGCGTTGGCCAGGTGCAGGGCGACCTGGGTGCCGGAGGAGACCGCCTTGGCCGCGCTGTAGCCGGAGTTGATGAGGCCGGCGAGCTGGGACCAGTTGTCGGTGGAGCCCTCGGACCAGAGCATGCCGCCGTTGATCTCGTTGCCGATCTGCACCATGTCGGCGGTGGTGCCCTGCGCCTTCAGCGCGTTGAGGACGTCATAGGTGTGGTTGTAGACGTCGGTCTTGAGCTGGCTGTAGGAGTGGCCGGACCAGGCGGCGGGCTTGGTCTGCTTGCCCGGGTCGGCCCAGCTGTCCGAGTAGTGGAAGTCGACCAGCAGCTTCATGCCGGCCGCCTTGATCCGCTTGGCCATGGCCAGGACATGCGCCTTGTCGTTGTAGCCGTCGGCCGGGTTGACCCAGACCTTCAGGCGCGCGTAGTTCATCCCGGCGCCCTTGAGGATGGTGACCGCGTCCCCGGTGGTGCCGGAGCTGGTCTTGTAGACCCCGCCCTTGGCCTCGCTCTTGGCGAGTGACGAGATGTCAGCACCCTTGATGGACAGGCCGGTCGACCCGGAGGCGAAGGTCAGGTCGTCGACGTTGATCCAGTTGCCGGCGTTGGCGTCGGAGTAGACGCTGATCGTGCACTGGTTGTTGGTGACCGCGATCGAGGTGACGATCCGGACCCAGCTGCTGGTGGAGACCGGCAGGTCGGTCTTCTGGTCCGAACTGCCGCAGTTCTTCAGGGATATGTAGGCGGAGTTCTGCCCGCCGCTGGAGCGGGTCCAGGCGGTGAGGGTGTAGGTGCCGTTGGTCAGCCCCGACAGGTACTGGTACGTCTCCACCTTGTAGGCGGAGGCCGAGTAGTGGCTCAGGCGGTAACTGCCGCTGTGGCCGCCGGACTCGGTGTACGAGGCGCCCGTGTCGCCGTACTCCGACCAGCCGGTGGGCGTGGCCACGCCCGCACCGTCGGACTCGAAGCCGCCGTTGGTGAGGGTGCTCGCCGCCTGGGCGGTCTGCGCGGGGAGGGCGGTGAGGGCGAGTCCGGCCAGGAGCGGCAGCAGCAGGGCTCTGATGGTGCGTCTGGGATGGAACATCATCGTCCGTCGTCCCTTCGACGTGACTGGGGTGGGGATGTCCTCCGGCGGGGCCGGAGGAGGCCCCTCCGCCCGCGGCTCTCGTGGCACTCGCGGACGGAGGGGGGTCTCGGTGGGCGCGGACGCGGCGGCCCCGGGGCCCGCGCCGCGGCTCAGCCGTCGAGTCGTACGACCCGCACGGTGCCGGCCGGGACCGCGAGGCGGCCCGCGGCGCGTTCGCCCGTCAGCAGTTCGGTGCCGTGCGCCTCCAGGGGCACCTTGGCGTCGGTGGCGGTGTGGTTGATCGCGAACAGGAAGGTGCCGGACTCGCCGGTGCGGCGGACGACCTCGACATCGCGGGGCAGTTCGGCGCGGGGCGCGATCCGGGCGTCCTCGGCGGCCCAGCCGAGCAGGGCGTCCAGGCCGTGCGCGTCCAGGCGCGTCGACACGTACCAGGCGGTGCCCTCCCCCAGCTGGTGGCGGGTGACGGCCGGGTGGCCGGCGGTGAGGCCGTCGGCGTAGCTCCAGACGGTCTCGGCGGCGCCCGGGACGACGAACTCGGTCCACACGTCGCCGGTCAGCTCGGAGCCGTCGGGGCCGGTCAGTCGCACCCGCTGGTCCTTGAGCAGGGGCGAGAACTCCTCGACGGTGAGGCCGAGGGTCTCGCGCAGGGTGCCCGGGTAGGCGCCCTCGTGCACGGCGTCGTGCTCGTCGACGATCCCGGAGAAGTACGAGACGACGAGGGTGCCGCCGTTCTCGACGTACTCGCGGAGGTTGTTCCCGGCCGCCTCCGTCATCAGGTAGAGGGCCGGTACGACGACAAGGGGATAGGCCGACACGTCGCTTTCGGGGTGGGCGAAGTCGACCGTGAGGTGGCGGTCGTAGAGGGCCTCGTAGAAGGCGTCGGCGCGTTCGCGCGGGTCGTGGTCCTCGCTGGGGCGCCACTGGAGGTTCTGCGCCCACCAGGACTGCCAGTCCCACAGGACGGCCACGTCGGCCCGGGTGCGGGTGCCCTTGATCTGGCTCAACGAGTCGAGGGAAGCGCCGAGTTCGACGACCTCGCGCCACACCCGGGTCTCGGTGCCGCCGTGCGGGAGCATCGCGGAGTGGAACTTCTCGGCGCCGCGCCGGGACTGCCGCCACTGGAAGAACAGCGCGCCGTCGGAGCCGCGGGCCACGTGGGCGAGGGAGTTGCGGGCCATCTGGCCGGGGGCCTTGGCGGGGTTGCGGGGCTGCCAGTTGACGCCCGAGGTGGAGTGTTCGAGCAGCAGCCAGGGGGCGCCGGCGGCGACCGAGCGGGTGAGGTCGGCGGCCATCGCGAGGTTGACGTGGGTGCGGCGGCCGTCGGTGATCAGGTAGTGGTCGTTGGTGACCAGGTCGACCTCACGGCCCCAGGCCCAGTAGTCCATGGAGTCGCACTGGCTGAGGGCGGTCATGAAGTTGGTGGTCACCGGGACGCCGGGCGAGAGGCGGTGCAGGATGTCCCGCTCCATGCGGAAGTTCTCGCGGATGGTGGCGTCGGTGAACCGCTTGTAGTCGAGAGCCTGGCCCGGGTTGCCGACGGTCGGGGTGACGCGCGGCGGGTTGATCTGTGCCAGGTCCGTGTAGTGCTGGCCCCAGAAGGCCGTGCCCCAGGCCTCGTTGACCGCGTCCACGGTGCCGTAGGCGTCGGCGAGCCAGCGGCGGAAGTGGGCGGCGCAGGAGTCGCAGTAGCAGGCCGAGACGGGGACGCCGTACTCGTTGTGGACGTGCCACATGGCGAGGGCCGGGTGGTGGCCGTAGCGCTCGGCGAGGCGGGTGGTGATGTTCGCCGCCGCCGCGCGGTAGTCGGCGTCGGAGTGGCAGATGGCACCGCGGGAGCCGAACTCGTAACGCACGCCCTCCGCGGTCACCGGCAGGGCCTCGGGGTGGGCGCGGTAGAACCAGGCGGGCGGCGCCACGGTGGGGGTGCCCAGGTCGACGCGGATGCCGTTCTCGTGCAGCAGGTCGAGGACCCGGTCCAGCCAGCCGAAGTCGTACTCCCCCGGGGCCGGCTCCAGCAGGGCCCAGGAGAATATCCCGACGCTCACCATCGTGACCCCGGCCTCGCGCATCAGCCGGACGTCCTCGTGCCAGACGCTTTCCGGCCACTGCTCGGGGTTGTAGTCACCGCCGAAGGCGAGCCTGGTCAGGCCCCTGGGGGTGGTGTCCGGCATGGATCTCTCCCGTTTAATCGATCATTTGGGAACGTTCACACACAACGATCGTGGCGTGAGCCCAACATAACCGCACAGCAACAACCATTGACAAGTGTCCGGGATGTTTCTCTACTGTGAACGCTCACAGAGCATGACACGGACTCGCGACGGGTGATGATCCGGGTCTGAGAACGCTCACACATCTGCATGGCAGGTCCCCGCGACGGGCGGGGACCCAGGTCAGGGGAGAGATCCATGCCGCACACGAAGCGCCGCCGCCTCGTGACAACCGCCGTCGCCGTCTCGCTCGGCGCCACCGCCCTCGCCGCCTGCGGCTCGTCCGACGACAGCAAGGCCGACTCCGGTCCGGTCTCGCTGACGTACTGGGCCTGGGCGCCCGGTATGGACAAGGTCGTCGACCTGTGGAACAAGGGCGAGGGCAAGAAGGACCAGATCACCGTCACGGTGAAGAAGCAGGCGTCCGGCGACACGCTGGTCACCAAGATCCTCACCGCGCACAAGGCGAAGAACGGCCCCGACCTGGTGCAGGCCGAGTACCAGGCGCTGCCCACGCTGGTCAGCAACGACGCGGTCGCCGACATATCGAAGAGCGTCGGCGACGCCAAGTCCAAGTTCGCCGACGGGGTCTGGCAGCAGGTCACGCTGGGCACGGACGCGGTGTACGCGGTGCCGCAGGACATCGGCCCGATGATGTTCTACTACCGTGCGGACCTCTTCAAGAAGTACGGCCTCAAGGTGCCGACCACCTGGGACGAGTTCGCCCAGGACGCCCGTCAGCTGAAGAAGAAGGCACCCGGCCTCGACCTGACGACGTTCTCCGCCAACGACTCCGGCCTCTTCGCGGGCCTCGCCCAGCAGGCCGGCGCCAAGTGGTGGACCACCTCCGGCGACAAGTGGAAGGTCGCCATCGACGACGCGGCCACCCAGAAGGTCGCCTCGTTCTGGGGCGGCCTGGTCAAGGAGGGCGTCATCGACAACCAGCCGATGTACACGCCGGCCTGGAACAAGGCGCTGGACACCGGCAAGCAGATCGCCTGGGTCTCCGCCGTGTGGGCACCGGGCACGCTGACCACGGCCGCGCCCGACACCAAGGGCAAGTGGGCGATGGCCCCGCTCCCCCAGTGGTCCGCGTCCGAGAACGTCACCGGCAGCTGGGGCGGCTCCTCCACCGCCGTGACCACGGACTCCAAGCACCAGGCGGCCGCCGCCAAGTTCGCGGCCTGGCTGAACACCGACGGCGAGGCGCTCAACGCGCTGGCCAAGGAGAGCGGCATCTACCCGGCCGCCACGAACGCCCAGACCAGCGGCGCCTTCGCCACCTCGCCCGACTACTTCTCGAACCAGTCGGACTTCTACACCAAGGCCGCCGAGATCGCGAAGACCACGGCGCCCTCCGCCTGGGGCCCGAACGTGAACGTCGCCTACTCGTCCTTCAACGACGCGTTCGGCGCCGCCGCGAAGAACAAGTCGGACTTCACCGCCGCCCTGCAGAAGATGCAGGACGACACGGTCGCCGACATGAAGAAGCAGGGCTTCGAGGTCTCTCAGTGACCAGCCCCACCGGCCGGAGGTCGTACGGGGTCAAGGGGGCCCCGTACGCCTTCCTCCTCCCCGCCACCACCCTCTTCGCGCTGTTCTTCGCGCTGCCCATCGGGTACGCGGTCTGGCTCAGCTTCCGCAAGGTGCACGTCTCCGGCCTCGGCCTGGGCGCCGGCGCCCGCACCGAGGTCTGGGCCGGCCTGGAGAACTACAAGGACGCCCTCACCGACAACGAGTTCTGGGCCGGCGCGCTGCGCGTCCTCGGCTACGGCTGCATCGTCGTCCCGGTGATGCTCGGTCTCGCCCTCCTGTTCGCCCTGATGCTCGACTCCGAGCGGGTCCGGCTCGCCCCGTTCACCCGGCTGGCGATCTTCCTGCCGTACGCCATCCCCGGCGTGGTGGCCGCGCTGCTGTGGGGCTTCCTGTACCTGCCGGACGTCAGCCCCTTCTACTACGTGCTCGCCAAGCTGCACCTGCCGCAGCCGAACCTGCTGGACGGCGGTCCGCTGTACCTGGCCCTGTCCAACATCGCGGTCTGGGGCGGCACCGGCTTCAACATGATCGTCATCTACACCTCGCTCCGGTCCATCCCGGCCGAGGTCCACGAGGCGGCCAAGCTGGACGGCGCCTCCCCGCTGCAGACCGCCCTGCGGATCAAGATCCCGATGGTGGCGCCCTCGCTGGTGCTGACCTTCTTCTTCTCGATCATCGCGACGCTCCAGGTCTTCAACGAGCCGATGACCATCAAGCCGTTCACCAACTCCGTCAACCTGAGCTGGAGCCCCCTGATGAAGGTGTACCAGGACGCCTTCCGCCGGGGTGACATCTACTCGGCAGCCGCAGAGGCGACCCTGATCGCCATCGCCACGCTGGTGCTGTCGTTCGGGTTTCTGCGGGCCGCGAACCGCCGAAACAGGCGGGACGTCAGTCAAGGGGGGGCACAGTGAGTTCTCTTGCCGTCCGCAAGGCCGCCCCGGCGGCCGGTACGACGCCCGGGACCGCGCAGGGACCGCCGCTGCGCCGCCGTATCGCCCTGATCCCGACGATCACCCTGCTGCTCGGCGCGGTCTACACGCTGCTGCCGGTGGCCTGGGTGGTGATCGCGTCCACCAAGTCCGGCAGCGAGTTGTTCTCCACGTTCACCTTCCTGCCCGGCTCCGGCTTCGCCGACAACCTGAAGGACCTCAACGCCTACCGCGACGGCATCTACTGGAAGTGGATGGGCAACTCCGCCCTGTACGCCGGTCTCGGTGCCGTGGTCTCGACGGGTGTGTCGGCGTTCAGCGGCTACGCCCTGGCGACCTACCGCTTCAAGGGCCGCGAGGCGTTCTTCAACGTGCTGCTCGCCGGTGTGCTGATGCCCCCGGTCATCCTCGCCATCCCGCAGTACCTGCTGCTCGCCAAGGCGAACCTCACGGACTCCTACCTGTCCGTGCTGCTGCCGCAGATCCTCTCCCCGTACGGCGTCTATCTCTCCCGCATCTACGCGGCCGCGGCCGTGCCCTCCGACGTGGTGGAGGCCGGGCGGATGGACGGGGCGAGCGAGTGGCGGATCTTCACGCGGATCGCGCTGCCGATGATGATCCCCGGCATGGTGACGGTGTTCCTGTTCCAGTTCGTGGCCGTGTGGAACAACTTCCTGCTGCCGTACATCATGCTCAGCGACGACGAGAAGTTCCCGCTCACGGTCGGTCTGTACACGCTCCTGGAGCAGGGCGCCAACACGCCGGCCCTGTACACCCTGGTGATCACCGGCGCGTTCCTGGCCGTGCTGCCGCTGATCGCGCTCTTCCTGGTCATTCAGCGCTTCTGGAGCCTTGACCTGCTGTCCGGGGCCGTAAAGTCATGACCATGAGCAGCAGTGCGGGGGGCCGGCGCAAACCGCCGACGATCCATGATGTGGCGCGCGAGGCCGGTGTCTCACGGGGCACCGTCTCGCGGGTGCTCAACGGCGGGCACTACGTCAGCCCCGCCGCCGCGGAAGCGGTCAACGACGCCATCCGCAGGACGGGTTACGTCGTGAACCGGCACGCCCGCTCGCTGATCACCGGGCGTTCGGACTCGGTCGGCTTCCTGCTGACCGAGCCGCAGGAGCGGTTCTTCGAGGACCCCAACTTCAACGTCCTGCTGAGCGGTTGCACCCAGGCGCTGGCGAGCCACGACATCCCGGTGCTGCTGATGCTGGCGGGCACGAAGGACGAGCGGCGGCGGATCACCCGGTACATCACGGCCGGGCACGTGGACGGGGTGCTGCTGGTGTCGAGTCACTCCGGTGACCCGGTCGCGCAGGAACTGCGCGAGGCGGGCGTGCCGCTGGTGGCCTGCGGCAAGCCGATCGGGCTCGGCTCGAAGGTGAGTTACGTGGCCGCCGACGACCGGGACGGCGCCCGGGACATGGTCCGGCACCTGCTGGACGTGGGGCGCCGCCGGATCGGCATGATCACCGGCCCGCTCGACACCCCGGGCGGTGTCGAGCGGCTCGCCGGGTACAAGGAGGTCCTCACCGAGGCGGGCATCGCAGTCGACGAGGCGCTCGTCGTGCCGGGGGACTACAGCAAGGCGAGCGGCGAGGCGGGGGCGGAGCGGCTGCTCGCGCAGGCGCCGGACCTGGACGCCGTGTTCGTGGCCTCCGACCTGATGGCGCAGGGCGTGCTGGCGGTGCTGCAGCGGGCCGGCCGGCGGGTGCCGGATGACATCGCTGTCGGCGGTTTCGACGACTCCCCGGCGGCCACCGCGGTGACCCCGCAGCTCACCACCATCCGTCAGCCCTGGGACCGGATCAGTACCGAGATGGTCCGGGTGCTGCTCGCCCAGATCGGGGGCGAGGACCCGGCGGCGGTGATCCTGCCGACGGAGCTGGTGCGGCGCGACTCTACGTGAGACCGGGCGCGGTCCGGGGTGCCGGGGCGCGTTGTCGGGCGGCTGCGGCCGAGTGGGGGCTGAGCGCGCCCACGCGGCGGCAGCCGCATATCAGGCAGAGCCCCGCGCCCCTTCAGGGCGCTATCGGCGAGGGCGGCAAGCGGTCAGGATTGGAGAAGCTGCGGTGGGCGCCCCTGTCCTAGCGTGGGATCACCGGCCGAAAAGCGCCGGTTCCCTTACCGCCAGGAGTGAGAACGCCATGACCGCAGGCGTACAGACGATCATCTACCCCGTCAAGGACGCGGCGCAGGCCAAGGCCCTGTTCAGCGCGCTGCTCGGCGTCGAGCCGTATGCCGACGAGCCGTACTACATCGGGTTCAAAGCCGAGGGGCAGGACGTCGGCCTCGACCCGAACGGGCACGCCCAGGGGCTGACCGGGCCGACGCCGTTCTGGCACGTCACCGATCTGCGGGAGCGGCTGGCGGCACTGCTGGCGGCGGGAGCGGAACTGGTCCAGGACGCGCGGGACGTCGGCAACGGCCGGCTGGTCGCCTCGGTGAAGGACGCCGACGGCAACATGGTGGGCCTGCTCCAGGACCCGGTGGCCTGACCGTCGTACTCCTCGGACGACTGCTTGCACCCGCACTAGTTGCGCACTCAACAATTGGCCGGATCGGTGTTACGGTGCGGGTATGGCAGTGAAGACGGCCGAGGCCCGGCTCGAGGAACAGTGGCGGGACATCCTCTCGGTGCACGCGCGCACGATGTGCGAGATCGACCGGGTGCTGCATCCGCACGGGCTGGGCGCGAGCGACTTCGAGGTGCTCGACCTGCTCGCCACCGAGACCCCCGCCGAGGGTGACCACTGCCGGGTGCAGAACCTGGTGGGGCGGGTCCATCTGAGCCAGAGCGCGCTCTCCCGGCTGATCGGGCGGCTGGAGAAGGACGGTCTGGTGGAGCGGTCGGTCTGCGTCGAGGACCGGCGGGGCGTGTGGGTCGCGCTCACCGCCAGGGGCCGCGCCCTGCACGCCGAGGTACGGCCGCTGCAGCGGGCGGTGCTGGAGCGGATGCTCGAAGGCACCGACGCCTGAGCAGTTCGCGGGGACCGCGCCCCGAAGGGGCGCGGGGAACTGCGCGACCAGCCCCCACCGGCCCGCGGCGAACGAACCGCATGGCCCGCGGCGCGCCTGGTGTCAGCCTGAAGCGTGCCGCCGCGGGCTACCGGACTCGAACCGGCTCAGACCTCGCGGTCACAATCTCGGAGATTGAAGCGGCTATCCCAGCACGCCTTTGCCCGTCACGGCGCTAGAGCGCGAACTCGATCCCGTCGGGGAGGACCTCGACGCCCTCCGCGGCCACCTGGGCGCGGGCCCGGGACGCCGGGTCGACCAGGGGGTTGGTGTTGTTGAGGTGGGTGTAGATCCGGCGGGTGCGGGGATGGCGGGCCAGGGCGGCGAGGCTGCCGTGCGCGCCGGAGACCGGGAGATGGCCCATCGCCGCCTGCCGGGGACCTGAGCGGACCGTGGTGCCCATCTCGCGGGCGGTGAAGAAGGTGCCGTCGAGCAGGACGCAGTCGGCCTCCGCGCACAGCTCGTCCAGGACCTCGCTCCAGGCGCCCACGCAGGGGGCGTAGAGCAGCACTCCCCCGGTGGCCAGGTCCTCGACCCGGTACGCCGTGACCCAGCGGCCGTCGGCCTCGGCGAGCGCGGCCGGGACGTACGCCGGGACCTTGGCGCCGACCGGGTGGGCGGTGACCACCAGGCCGCCGGCCAGCACGAAGCCGCCGTCGGCCAGGCTGTCGGCCCACTCCCAGGGGGCGTAGCGGTCGAGGGCGCCCCGGGCCGGGGCCAGCACCGTCCGCACCGGCGGGGCCGCGTACACCTTGAGGTCCGGCGCCCCGCGCAGCACGGTCAGGCCGGAGACGTGGTCGGCCTCGGCGTCGGTGAGCAGCACGCCGCGCACCGGGGTGTCCCGGGGGCCCGGTCCCGGCCACAGCGCGGCCGTGGCCGTGAGCTGGGCGCGGATGTCCGGGGAGGCGTTGAGCAGCCACCAGTCCCGGCCGTTGCCGGTCAGGGCGACGCACTCCTGGGTCCGGGAGGGCAGCTTGCCGTCCCGGGCGGCGGCGCACAGCGCGCAGGCGCAGTTCCACTGCGGGAATCCGCCGCCCGCGGCGGTGCCCAGCAGGACGACCCTCACGACGATCCGCCCCTCTCGCTCTCCCCGGCCCCTGCTGGGATCTTCCCTCAGGATGCGCCGCGCTACCCGCGGGAAGGGGGAACTTCCGGCCGTCCTTCGGAAGGCCGCCGGTCCACCGGGCGGCGCGGCGGAATCGGTTCCGACGGGAAGTCGCGGCCACCGGTCCACAGCGCGGGTACGGCGTCGCAGCGGCGGCACAGCTCGTAGGCGACCGCCTCGTAGTTGACCCGCCAGCCGTGGAAGTGCGGCCAGGCCTCGTCGGTGCCGCGTTCGGCACGGAAGCCGGTCTTCTCCAGCATGGTCACGGCCTCCTCGAACTCGCCGTACGTCAGCTCGATGGGGGCGTCCGGGGCCGGGTCGGTGTCGAAGGTCGCCCGGACGGAGGCGGCGATGTCACGCAGTGCGGTGAACCCGGCGCGCAGCACCAGCCGGGCCTCCGGCGGGGCGGTGCGCGGGGCGAGCGCGAGCTGCAGGGCCGCCGCGTCCATGACGGCGATCAGGCCGACCAGCCAGCTGCGGTAGGGGCGGGGCGAGCGGAACGCCAGCAGCACCGGGTAGGTGGCGTGGCTCTCGCCCATGTCGGCGGCCAGCCGCTCCCAGGACCGGTACAGCTCGGGCAGCGCGGTCTCGGTGTCGACCAGCCACTGCCGGGCGAGGATCTCCGGGCCCCAGGCGGGCTCGCCCGCCCTGGACTGGAGGAGGGTGACCTCCAGTTCACGGCGGTTGTAGGCGGCGTACAGCGTGGGCAGGTAGGCGATCTGGAGCGCGATGACGACCGGGCCGGTGGCGGCGGCGACGAAGTCGAGCGCGGACAGCCGCAGCCGGGCGCCGCTGGCGAACCCGAGGGTGAACAGGCTGGAGCCCGCCTCCCGGAACGCGATGCTCCAGGACAGCGGGGAGAACGCGTAGAGCAGCAGGCCGAAGCCGAGGAACGCCCCGCCGAGCCAGGCGGCGAGCATGCCGACCAGCATGAGCGGGGCGAGCCAGGTCTGGGCGCGGTCGATGGCCCGGTAGCCGCCGCGGTGCGCGGTGAAGCAGAGCATGCGGCGCAGACCCCACCACAGCCGGTACACCAGTACGGAGTACAGGCCCCGGGGGACCACGAGCGTGCGCAGGATGCTGCGCAGGACCAGGATCAGTACCAGTCCTCCGGCCACCCCGGAGATCCATTCCATGGCGCCATTCTGGCCCGGGCGGCGGCCTCCCGGTGACCGGAGCCGTTCGTTCAGCCCGCCGGCCGGGCCAGCAGGGTGCGCACTCCCTCCGAGGTGAGCGTCAGCGCGTGCGCCGAGCTGCCGTCTATGGCGAGCGAGAGGTTGTCCTCGGGCCACTGCGAGGCGAGCGCGCCGAGCGGCACCACGCGGTAGCGGGAGACCGTCGGCAGCAGGCCGGTCAGCTCCCCCTCCGAGGTGAACACGGGGACGACGGGGTCGCCGTCGGGGCGTTCCAGGACGGGCAGGGCGATCATCGCGGGGTCGGCCGCCTCCGCGGCGTCGTCCGGCACCGGGACCAGCACGTCGCTGTGCGCGAGCGTGTCCAGGGCGGTGGGGTCCTCGGCGTTCACGGCCAGCGTGTCGAGCGCCCGCTGGGCCGGCGTCGGGAAGTCGTGTGCGGGTGTCTCCATGGCAGATCCCCAGGTAGCGGTGGTGGTACGGGCCGCAGGACCGGCAGGGCACCGGGCGGCCACGCCACGCGTACCCGGTCGGGGCCGGGACATGCGCCGGGACCGGCAGGGCTTTCGCCCTGCCCGGTGATGCCGCGCCGCGATCCCGGCGGCTCCCGGCCGGAAACCACCGGCCGGGGGTGGCGGGGGCGGAGCGAGGGGTGGTGCGGGGGCAGTTCCCGGTGGCACGTGCCTCGCGCTCCGTCCCCCGGCGTCACTCGCGGCGCGGGCACCGGGGTAGGGGTAGCCGCGGAAGGTGACGGTCCGTGTCCGACCTGTCACCCCTGCGACGCGAGAGAAGGAATGCGATGTCGGTCGAGACCGGTACGACGCCCGAGGCGGGCGCCGAGGAGCGGGAGCAGCAGAGCCTCGGTACCGCCGCGGCACGGAATCTCACCACGACGACCAAGTCCGCACCCCAGATGCAGGAGATCAGCTCACGGTGGCTGACCCGGACGCTGCCGTGGGTGGACGTGCCCGGCGGCACCTACCGCGTCAACCGCAGACTGTCCTACCGGGTCGGCGACGGCCGGGTGACCTTCGTGCAGACCGGTGCGCAGGTCGCGGTGATCCCCGCCGAGCTGGGCGAACTGCCGTTGCTGCGCGGCTTCGAGGACGGCGCCGCGCTGCAGGCGCTGGCAGCGCGGTTCGAGCAGCGGGAGTACGCGCCGGGGCAGGTGATCGTGGCGGCCGGCCGCCAGGCCGACCATGTGTATCTGATCGCGCACGGCAAGGTGGAGCAGGTCGGGTCGGGGCCCTACGGCGACGAGGCGGTCGTCGGACTGCTTGCGGACGGCGACACCTTCGGCGGCCGGGTGCTGGCCGGACTCGACGGCGCCTGGGAGTTCACGGCCCGCGCGGCGACGGCCACCACCGTGCTGGCGTTGCCGCACACGGCGTACCGGGAGGTGGCGGACCGGCACGCCGACCTGCGGGCGCACGTGGAACTGGCGGGGCTGGACGGGCACCGGGAGACGAACGCCTTCGGCGAGGCCGGGATCGCGCTCAGTGCGGGCCATGCCGGCGAGCCGGACATCCCGCACACCTTCGTGGACTACGAACCGGCGCCGCGCGAGTACGAACTGAGCGTCGCCCAGACCGTGTTGCGCGTCCACACCCGGGTGGCCGACCTCTACAGCCGGCCGATGGACCAGACCGAGCAGCAACTGAAGCTCACCGTGCAGGTGTTGCGGGAGCGCCAGGAGCACGAGCTGGTCAACAACCGGGACTTCGGCCTGCTGCACAACGCCGACCACGGCCAGCGGATCTCCACGCACGCGGGCCCGCCCACCCCCGACGACCTCGACGAGCTCCTCGCCATGCGGCACGACACCACGCACCTGTTCGCCCACCCCCGGGCGATCGCCGCGTTCGGCCGGGAGTGCAACAGGCGCGGCCTGTACTTCGGGAGCGTGGAGGTCGGCGGCCACCACCTCCCGGCCTGGCGGGGCGTCCCGCTGCTCCCCTGCGGGAAGATCCCGGTCACCGGGGCTCGCACCTCCTCCATCATCGCGCTGCGGGCCGGCGAGCAGAACCAGGGGGTGATCGGCCTCCTCCAGACGGGCCTGCCGGGCGAGAAGGAACCGGGCCTGACCGTCCGTTTCATGGGGATCAACGAACAGGCGGTCGCCTCCTACCTGGTCACCGCGTACTACTCGGCCGCCGTCCTGGTCCCGGACGCCCTCGGCATCCTGGAGAACGTGGAGGTGTCCCGCTGGGGCTAGGCGCTCCGCCAGGCGCTCCGCTGGGGGGGCCGCGTCGTCGGTCGTCTGGGGCGCCGTCGTGGCTGGTCGCGCAGTTCCTCCCCCAGCCTTCGGCCGGGGGTACCCCCAGCGCCCCTTACGGGGCGCTGCAGCAGCGCGGTTGACTTCATTCGGCGCGCTCAGCCCAGCAGTTCGGCGGTCGTCGTCACCCGGATCAGCGGGCGGTAGAGGTCCAGCAGGTGCAGCGCCTTCGCGTGGGAGTCGTCGTCGGCGCCCGCGCAGGCGTCCGCGACGACCAGGACCTCGATGCCGGCGTCGGCCGCCGGCAGTGCGGTGGACAGGACGCAGCAGTCGGTGCTGACGCCGGCCAGGACCAGGCGGCCGTGCGGGGTGGCCAGGGCGGCGAGTTCGGGGGTCCATTTGCCGAACGTGGGGGCGTCCAGGACGACTTCGGCCTGCTGCTCGAACTCGTCGGTCAGGCGCCAGAGTTCGGCCTCCGGGGGCTGGAGCGCGAAGGGCCACCGGTCGTAGTAGGCCCGCCAGGCCCCGGTGGGGTGTGCGGGGGCGACGAAGCGGGTGAAGACCGTGCGGTTCCCGAACGCCGGGAGCAGGCGTCGTACGCCCGCGGCCGCCTCGGCGTAGCGCGGGGCGGCCCAGGGGCTTGCGGAGTCGGCGAAGACGTGCTGCATGTCGATGACGGCCAGGAGGCCGGGTGGGGTGGTCATACGGTTGATGCCGAGGCGATGGCGGGCAGGCTCTCCTGGGTCCGGACCCGGCCGCGGCCCAGGGCCAGGGTGCCGAGGAAGCCGAGCGCCAGGGCGGCCAGGACGCCGAGGTTGGCGTACGCCCAGGCGCCGGACTTGCCGCCGAGGCCGAGCGGTCCGAGCAGATAGCCCTGCCAGGTCAGCCAGCTCGCGGCGGTGTTGGTGACCAGGCCCCAGCCGAGGGCGGTGGCGGCCAGGGTGAGGAGCAGGGGCAGGAGGGGGACGTCGCCGTAGCGGCCGGCGGGGCGGTAGAGGTCGGCCTCGTCGTAGTCGCGGCGGCGCAGCGCCAGGTCGGCGAGCATGATCCCGCACCAGGCGGAGATCGGCACGCCGAGGGTGGTGAGGAAGCCCATGAACTGGCCGAGGAAGTCGTCGGCGAAGAAGACGATGTAGACCGAGCCGGCGATCATCAGGACCCCGTCGACCAGGGCGGCGAGGTAGCGGGGCACGGGCAGACCCGCGGAGAGGAGGGCCAGCCCGGAGGAGTAGATGTCCAGGACCGCGCCGCCGACCAGGCCGAGGACGGCGACGACGGCGAACGGGACCAGGAACCAGGTGGGGAGGATGGTGGTCAGCGCACCGATGGGGTCGGCGGCGATCGCCTTGTTCAGGCTCTCGGAGGAGCCCGCCAGCAGCAGGCCGAAGACCAGCAGGAGGAGCGGGGCGACGGAGCCGCCGAAGGTGGTCCAGCCGATCACGCCCCGGCCGGAGGAGGCGCGCGGCAGGTAACGCGAGTAGTCGGCGGCCGCGTTGACCCAGCCGAGGCCGAAGCCGGTCATCATGAACACCAGCGCGCCGATGAACTCCTGGGCGGAGCCGGACGGGATCGCGTTCACCGTCGCCCAGTGGATGTGGTCGGCGACGAGGACGACGTAGACGACGGTGAGGACGCCGGTCACCACCGTGATCACGGTCTGCAGCCGCATGATCAGGTCGAAGCCCATCACACCGCCGGCCACGGTCAGCGCGCAGACCACGATCAGCGCGACCACCTCGGTCTCGGTGCCGCCGCCCCAGCCGAGCCGGGTGAAGACGGTCGCGGTGGCCATGGTGGCCAGGGCGGTCAGGACGGTCTCCCAGCCGACGGTGAGCACCCAGGAGACCACCGACGGCAGCCGGTTGCCCCGCACGCCGTACGCGGCCCGGCTGAGCACCATGGTCGGTGCCGAGCCCCGCTTTCCGGCGACCGCGATGAAGCCGCAGAGCAGGAAGGAGACGAGGATGCCGAGGACGCCGGCGGCCAGCGCCTGCCAGAAGGAGATGCCGAAGCCGAGCGCGAAGGCGCCGTAACTCAAGCCGAGGACGGAGACGTTCGCGCCGAACCAGGGCCAGAACAGGGTGCGCGGGGTGCCCTTGCGGTCGGCGTCGCCGATCACGTCGAGCCCGTGCGTCTCGACCTGGAGCTGTCTGCCGGGTTCCCGTGTGTCCGCCATCGTCGGCCCATCTGTCCAGGTGTGTTGGCTGGAGGCTAGGTCGGCCGTCGGCGGGGGTCAAGGACGAATGATCAGCCGGGATCGGCACAGCGGCCCCGGACGGCAGCCTTCCGCACCCCGCCGGACCTGCGGCTCCGTCGACCGCGCGGCTCCGCAACCCGCTTGGACCACCCCGATTTGACACCGCCCATGATCCATTCCAACCTATGCTCATGAAATCCATTTTCAAAAGGAGCGACGGTTAGCCATGCGTGTTGCCTTCGTCGGCAAGGGCGGCAGCGGCAAGACGACGCTGTCGGCCCTCTTCACCCGTCATCTGGCACGGTCCGGCGCGCCCGTCGTCGCGATCGACGGTGACATCAACCAGCACCTGGCCCACGCCCTCGGCCTGGACGAGGACGAGCTGTTCACGGCGCCGCCGCTGAGCGCGCGGACCGGTGAGATCAAGGACTACCTGCGCGGCACCAATCCCCGGATCGCGTCCCGGGAGGCCATGGTCAAGACGACACCGCCGGGGCACGGCTCGCGGCTGCTGCGGCTGCTGGGCGACGACGAGGTGCACTCCCGTCACGTCCAGGAGGTCGGCGGGGTGCCGCTGATGGTCACCGGGGCGTTCGCCGGGAGCGACCTCGGGGTGGCCTGCTACCACTCCAAGCTCGGCGCGGTGGAGCTGTACCTCAACCACCTGGTGGACGGCCCCGGCGAGTACGTGGTCGTCGACATGACGGCGGGCGCCGACGCCTTCGCCTCCGGTCTGTTCACCCGCTTCGACATGACCTTCCTGGTGGTCGAACCGACCCGCAAGAGCCTGTCCGTGTACCACCAGTACCGGGATCACGCGGCCGAGTTCGGGATCCCGGTCGCCGTGGTCGGCAACAAGGTGACCGGCGCGGACGACCTCGCCTTCCTGCGCGAGCGGGTGGGCGAGGACCTGCTGGCCCACTGCGAGCTGTCGCCGCACGTCCGCGCCCAGGAACAGGGACGTGACGGCGGCGGGCTGGAGCCGCACAACTCCCGGGCCCTGGACCGGCTGCGGGCGGCGGTGGACGCGCGGCACAAGGACTGGGACGCCTTCCAGCGGCACGCCGTGGAGTTCCATCTGCGCAACGCCGCCGCCTGGGCCGACGCGGCGACGGGCCAGGATCTGGCCACGCAGGTCGATCCGGACTTCCGGCACGGCCCGGCGGCACTGCCCGCCTTCGCCTGAGACGCCGGTCTCCCGTCGCGCGGATCCCTTCTGCACAGACCCTCCTGAACACCCCCTTTCCGTAACCCCTTTGAAAGAACAGGACACCGCCACATGTCGCTCGACGTCTCCCCGCAGTTGCTCGCCGAAGCCGAGAACGGCGCGGTACGGGAGGAGGACTTCATCGAGACCGTCCGTACGTCACTGCCGTACGCGTACGGCCTCGTCGCCCGGCTGGCCGCCGAACTACGCGGCGGCACGGCCGAGTTCGCCGACAACCAGACCCCGCCGCCCTCGGAGAGGGAGCGCGGGCAGCTGCTGCGGGCGCTGTCCTCCGACGCGATCCGGGGCAGCCTGGAACGGCACTTCGAGGTCGCCCTCGCCTTCCAGAACTGCCACCGGGTCGCGGTGTTCCCGCCCGGCGCGCGGGGCGGCGAGACGCACACCCGCTTCACCTCGACGCGCGCGCAGATCCTCAACCAGTCGCCGGAGTTCCGCGACTGCTGAGTTCCCGCCGGGCGGCCCCACGAAGGCCGCCCGGCACCGCGGTCGACCGCTTCACGCACCGACCTCGGTGGCGCGCGAGCCGTCGGCCCGCAGGCTCCGGGCGACGGCGTCGGCCGCCGCCCGGACCTGCGGGGCGAGTCTGAGCGGCTGGACGACCTCGACCGGACCGAACACGCCCACGGCGGCGATCACGGCCCCGCGGGAGTCGCGCACCGCCATCCCGAAACCGTCGCGCTCCTCGGTGAGTGTGCCGCGCATGACGGCGTGTCCCTCCCGGCGCACCTTGGTCAGGGAGCGCTCCAGCAGGGCACCGTCGGTGACGGTGTGCGGCGTGTAGGCCTTCAGCGGACCGGAGCAGACCTCCTTCTGTACGGATTCGCTCGCGTGGGCGAGCAGGACCAGGCCGACCGCGGTGGCGTGCAGCGGCAGGCGCCGGCCGGTGTCGCCCCAACGGCCGGAGAACTCCGCGTCGCAGGAGACGAAGCCGAGGCAGACGCCCTCGGCTCCCTCCCGGATCGCGAGGATGGCGGCGGCCGAGGACTGCGCCTGCAGGGTGACCAGGTGCGGGAGTGCCCGCTCGGCCAGGGTCGCGGCGCGCGGCGCCAGGGAGCCCGTCTCCCACAGGCGCAGTCCGATGCTGTACGCGCCGTCGGCGGACCGTTCGAGAGCGCCCCAGAGCTGGAGCTTGTTGACGATGCGGTGAACGGTGGCGACGGGCAGCCCGGCCCTGCGGCTGATGTCGCTCAGCGACAGGGTCCGGTTGTCCTTGTCGAAGGCGCCGAGGATGCTGAGCGTCCGGTCGACGACCGAGCGCTCCGGTACGGCGGAGTGGGGAGTGGTCATCCCGATCAGTTCCCTTCACGTCGTGGGTGCTTGCTGACTCCTGCGTGCACCAAGGGTGATCTGACATCGGGCGGCCGCCTCTATCATTGAAGCGTCAAGTGGCCAGTGAAAGGTCGATTCCGGAACGTTCATGGTCGATTTCGCATCGTTACCGATCCCCGTCATCGCGTACACCCCTGTCTGCCGCCCGGGCCTCGGTATCGCGTTGACGACCGTGCGCGAGCTGCACGCCAAGGCTCCCCCGGAGCTGCTCACCCGGCCGCACCGGCTGGCCTTCCACCAGATCGTGCTGTTCACGGAGAAGTCGGGCTCCTACGGTGTCGATTCCACCCGCTTCCCCTGCGGCCCGGGCACCCTGCTCTGGACCCGGCCCGATCAGGTGGTGCAGGCCTGTCCGGCAGCCGGGGCGGACGGCGACGTCATCATGTTCACCGAGGCGTTCCCGCTCCAGATGGGCCCCCGGATGGGGCTGCTCGACGATGTGCTGCGCCCCTCGCACTGGGTGCTCACCGAGCAGGAACTCGCGGCGTTCCAACAAGTTCTGAGCCTGCTTCAGGAGGAGTTCCAGCGGCCCGACCGGGGCTTCGGCGAGGAATTGCTGAAGCATCTGCTGGCCGTCGTCCTGCTCCATGTCGACCAGGTGTGCCGCCATCGTCACCCGGACGGCGAGGACGGCGCCCCGAGCGGGGAGGCCGGCGAACTGTTCATGCGGTTCCGCCGCGAACTGGACCGTTCCTACGGCTCCACCCGGCTGGTCGAGGACTACGCGGACGCCCTGAACTGCAGTCCCCGTGCCCTCGCCCGGGCCTGCCGCGCCTTCGCCGGCACCTCCACCAAGGACCTCATCGACGCCCGGGTCGCGCTGGAGGCCCGCCGGCTCCTGGTCCACACGGACCTGCCGATCAGCGCCATCGCCCGACAGCTCGGCTTCTCCGAGGTGACCAATTTCGGGAAGTTCTTCACCCGGCGGGTGGATATGACACCGGGCGCGTTCCGTCGTGAGGCAAAGGCCCGCAGTCAACCGTAAGGTGCCGTCGCGAAGCGGCATTTCACCTTCCAGTCACTTGATCCGCCACCAGGTAGACGCCTGTCAACCCGGATTTCTTTCCACTCTCCGGAAGAGCTGTTGTTCAGGATTCCGATAGCTGGCAAGACTGTGGCCTGCGTGCTTCGGGCGGCCACTCCGAAGTCTTCGCCGGGCTCGCGGGACCGTACCCCCGCCCACGCGACGCAGCACCCCACCGAAGCGGAGCGCGCCGAAGACTTACTGACAAGTAATTCGCAGTGCCCGAAGGCGTTCCGGGAAATGTGACGCGCCCGACGATTCCGCGGGCTTTACGGCCGTCTATGGCAGACGTGCGCCCATTGCCCGCGCGCCCCACCCACCCTCAGGGAAGGACGACCATCATGGCCGCAGTGACCGCTCGTGAGGCCGAGGACTGGCTCATCGGGAAGATCGCACACCGCCTGGGCGTGGCAGACGACGAGGTCTCCCGCGAGGTGTACTTCGACGAACTGGACCTCGACTCCACCGAGGCGCTCATCCTCGCCGGCGAGATGGAGAACTGGCTCGGTTTCGAGCTGAGCACCACGACGCTGTGGTACCACCCGACTGTCAAGGACCTGGCCGCCTATATCGCGGAGGAGAGTTCCCAGCGTGCGGCCGCCGCGTGAGCTGACGCCGCCGGTCGTCCGCCCGTTCCGGCAGGCCGGGCCCGGCGGCCGGACGGTGTACGTGGTGCACCCCGGCGCGCTGGCGGCGCAGGTCTACCGGGGGCTGGCGGACGCCCTGCCGGAGGGCGACGGACTGACCGTGCTCGATCTGTCGGGCGTCGCCGAGTACGCGCAGGCGGCGCTGAACGGCGGCCGGGCCGCGACCACCGTGCAGGACCTGGCCGACGGCCTGGCCGCGCACCTGGAGCCGGAGCAGGGCCCGTACACCCTGGCGGGCTGGTCCTTCGGCGGGGTCCTCGCCCACGCCATGACCCGCTCCCTGCCCGCCGGCCGGCTCCCCGGGTCCCTGGTCCTGCTGGACAGCATCGCGCCCGTCGACGCGTACAAACAGCCCGACGACGCGCTCGAACCCGCCCTGCTCCTTGGCTGGTTCGCCATGTACCTGGGCGCGAAGCGCGACCGTGCCGTCGGCGTCGACCCGGCGGCGCTCGCCGGGCGCGGCACCGACGAGGGGCTCCCCCTGGTGCTCGACGCGGCCGTCGCGGCCGGGGCGCTCGCCGCGGACACCCCGCTGCCCGGACTGCGCAAGCTCTACGACACCTACGTCGACGGGCTGCTGCGCAACAACCGCCTCACCGCGCCGTACCGGCCCGGACCCGCCCCGCTCCCGCTGGTGCTGGTCAAGGCCGAGCGCGGACTGCTCCCCGAGGACGCCTCCCTCGGCTGGGAGTCCCTCGCCGCGCGCGGGCTGACCGTGCGCCCCTGCCCGGGCGACCACTACACGATGCTCGCCCGTCCCGACGCGCTCGCCGTGCTCGCACCGCTGCTGCACGCCGCGTAACTCCCTTTCTCTTTCCCCCCTTTCGCGTGTCACCCCCAGGGCCCCGTACCGACCCGGGCTGTCCAGGCCCCGTCCGACCAAGAGAGCCTCGCCGTGAACGCTTCGCACCGCTCGTCCGACCTCGATCGCCGGCTGGCCCGCGATCCCATCGCCGTCGTCGGCCTGTCCGCCCTCTACCCCAAGTCGCGTGACCTGCGCGAGTTCTGGGCGAACGTGGTCTCCGCCGCCGACTGCATCGAGGACGTCCCCGCGACCCACTGGGACGTGTCGGAGCACTACGACTCCGACCCCGCCGCCCCCGACAAGACGTACTCCCGGCGCGGCGGCTTCATCCCCGACGTCCCGTTCAACCCGCTGGAGTTCGGGCTGCCGCCCAACACCCTCGAAGTCACCGACGTGCTCCAGCTGTTGAGCCTCGTCGTGGCACGTGACCTGCTCAAGGACGCGGGCGCCGACCAGGACTGGTACGACGCCTCGCGCACCGGGGTGGTCCTCGGGGTGACCGGCGCCAACCAGCTCACCCAGCCGCTGTCCGCCCGGCTGCAGACACCGGTGCTCAAGGAGGTGGTCCGCTCCTGCGGGCTCTCCGACCGGGACGCGGAGGAGATCGCGGAGAAGTTCAAGCTGGCCTTCGCGCCCTGGGAGGAGAACTCCTTCCCCGGCATGCTGGGCAACGTGGTCGCGGGCCGGATCGCCAACCGGCTCGACCTCGGCGGCACCAACATGACGATCGACGCGGCCTGTGCCAGCTCGCTCGGCGCGGTCAAGTCGGCGGTCAGCGACCTGCTGGAGCGCCGCTCGGACATGATGCTGGTGGGCGGCTGCGACGCCGAGAACACCATCTTCATGTACCTGTGCTTCTCCAAGACGCCCGCGTTCTCCAAGGCCGGGCGGATCCGCCCGTTCGACGCGGACGCCGACGGCACCCTGATCGGCGAGGGCATCGGCATGCTGGCGCTGCGCCGCCTCGCCGACGCCGAGCGCGACGGCAACCGGATCTACGCGGTCCTGCGCGGCATCGGCTCCTCCAGCGACGGCCGCTTCAAGTCCATCTACGCCCCGCGCAAGGAGGGGCAGATGGCGGCGCTGCGCCGGGCGTACGAGGACGCGGACGTCACCCCGGACTCGATCGAGCTGTTCGAGGCGCACGGCACGGGCACGGCGGTCGGCGAGGCGACCGAGCTCTCGGCGCTGTCCGCGGTGGTCTCGGAGTACACCGGGGAACGGCAGTTCGCGGCCGTCGGCAGTGTGAAGTCGCAGATCGGGCATACCAAGGCGGCCGCCGGCGCGGCCGGCATGATCAAGCTGTCGCTGGCCCTGCACCACAGGCTGCTGCCGCCGACCATCAACGTGGACCGGCCCAACCCGGCCATCGACTGGTCCGAGAGCCCGTTCTACGTCGGCACCCGCACCCGCCCCTGGATCCGGGACCCGCGTCGGCCGCGGCGCCGGGCGGCCATGTCCTCGTTCGGCTTCGGCGGCACCAACTTCCACCTGGTGCTGGAGGAGCACGGCGACGGGGACGACCTGCGGGTGATGTTCCCCGTGAGCCGGACCTATGTATGGCATGAACCTGACATGAATGGTCTGGTGCGGGCGGTGGACGGCGGGGCCGAGCCCCGCACCGGCCCCGCACCGCACGGCCACCCCCGGCTCGCCCTCGTCGCCCGCTCCGCGGCCGAACTCGCCGAACTGCGCGCCCTGGCCGCCGAGCGGCTGCGGGCCGAGCCGGACGCCGAGGCCTGGTCGCACCCCAAAGGCATCTACTTCCGCCGCTCCGGCGCCGACCTCGGCAGGGTCGGCGCGCTCTTCGCCGGCCAGGGCAGCCAGTACGTCGAGCCCGGCCGGACCGCGGTGCTCGCGCTGCCTCCGCTGCGGACGGCCTTCGACCGGGCCAACGCGGCCTTCGGCGACCACGAACTCCCGCTGTCCCGGGTGGCGTTCCCGCCGCCCGCCTTCGACGAGGTGACCCGCGCGGCCCAGGAGACCGAGCTGCGCCGCACCGAGTACGCCCAGCCCGCGATCGGCGCCCTGGCGGCCGGACAGTACCGGTACCTGACCGGACTCGGCTTCACGGCAGACGGGTTCCTCGGGCACAGCTTCGGCGAGCTGGCCGCGCTGTGGGCGGCCGGCGCGATCGACGACGACACCTACTTCACGCTGGCCCGGGCCCGCGGTGCGGCGATGGCCCCGCAGGGCGACGCGGACGCCGGGGCGATGGCGGCCGTCACCGCCTCCGCGGAGCGGGTGGACGAACTGCTCGCGCAGTTCGGAGAGTTGACCGTCTGCAACCGCAACGCGGCCGACCAGATCGTGGTCGGCGGTGCCACCGAGGCGGTGGAGCGCTTCGTGACGGCGGCGGAGGCGGCCGGGGTACGGGCGGTTCGGCTGCCGGTGTCGGCGGCCTTCCACACGCCGTTCGTGGCGCACGCGGTGACGGAGTTCGGGCGGGCGGTCGCGGACGCGGCGATCGGCGAGCCGGACCGTCCGGTGTTCGCCAACTCGCCCGGCGCGGCCTACGGTCCGGACGCCGACGCCAACCGGCGGACCCTGGTGGACCAGCTGGTCAAGCCGGTCGAGTTCGCCGACCGGGTCGAGGAGATGTACGCGGCGGGCTTCCGTACGTTCGTGGAGTTCGGGCCGAAGGGTGTGCTGACCCGGCTGGTGGACCGGATCCTCGGGGAGCGCGAGCACTTCGCGGTGCAGCTGGACCCGGGCAGCGGCGGCGACGCCGACCTCACCCTGAAGCGGGCCGTGGCTCAACTGGCCGTGCTGGGGCTGCCGTTGGCGACCGCCGACGACTATGTCGCGGAGCTGCCGGATGTCGAGCCGGTCAAGGGGATGACCGTGCCCCTGAACGGAATCAACCATGTGCCCGAGGCACGCCGGGCCGCGTATCGCGAGGCGCTGGAGCACGGGTACCGGGTGGCGCTGCCGACGGCCGCGGCACCCGTGGCCGCGCACGCGGCGGCAGCTGCCGCCGCGGTCACCCCGGCCGCCGCCCCTGTCTCCGCCCCGGCCGTCGCTGCCGCGCCGGTGCCGGTCGCCGTGTCCGCCGTGGAGGCCCCGCTGTCGGTCGTCGAGACGGCCGTGCAGCACCCGGTGCCGGCGCCCGAGGCGGCAGCGGAACAGCTGCCCGCCGTCGCCCTGCCCCGCCCCGCAGACGTCCTGGAGAGCGAGCTCGTGGAAGAAGCGCACCCCGCCCCGGTACCCGCCCCCGCCGACGACCGGCTCTCCGAGCTGATCGCCGACCACCTGGCACTGCACGACGACTATCTCAACGGGCAGCTCAGCAACGCCCAGCGCATGATGGGCCTGCTGGAGCGGGCCGACGAACAGGGCCGCGTGGACGACGTGATCCCGGGTGTGGCCTCCGTCAAGGAGCACGGGCTGGCCATCGGGCGTACGCATCTGCGGGCCAACGAGATCCTGCGGGACCTGGCGTCGATGGAGTTCGGGCAGGCCGGGACGCCCGTGGCACCGCCGGCCCCCGCCCCGGCCGCCGTACCGCCCCTGGCAGCCGCGCCCGCCGCGCCCGTGCAGGCGCCTCCCGCCCCGGCGGCGCTCCCCCAGGCACCGGCCGCGTCCGCCGCACCGCTCCCGCCCGCGCCGCCGGCCGCCGCGCCCGCCCCCGCCGCGCCCGTCCCCGCCCCCGTTGCCCCCGCGCCCATGGCCGGGGCCTCCGCCGACGATGTGGCCGCGGCCCTGCTCGACGTCGTGTCGCAGAAGACCGGTTACCCGGCGGAAATGCTCGAACTCGGCATGGACGTGGAGGCGGACTTGGGCATCGACTCCATCAAGCGCGTCGAGATCATGGGCGTCCTCCAGGAGCAGTTCCCCAGCCCCACCCCGGTCGGCCCCGAACAGCTGGCGGAGCTGCGCACGTTGAGCGAGATCGTCGGCTTCGTGCTCAGCCTCGGCGGTGCGAGCGCCCCGGCGCCGGCCGAGACGTCCGTGCCCGGCACCGCGTTCAGCACCGAGGCCGTGACGGCGGCTCTGCTCGGTGTCGTGGCGCAGAAGACCGGCTACCCCGCCGACATGCTCGACCTCACCATGGACGTCGAAGCCGACCTCGGCATCGACTCCATCAAACGCGTCGAGATCATGGGCGTTCTGCAGGAGCAGTTCCCCAGTCCCACCCCCGTCGGCCCCGAACAACTCGCCGAACTCCGCACGCTGAACGAGATCGTCGGCTTCGTGCTGGAGCTCGGCGGCGAGCGCCCGGCCGCGGCCCCTGCGCAGGCCGCCCCTGCCACGGCCGTCTCCGCCGACGACGTGCGCGCCGCCCTGCTCGGTGTCGTGGCCCAGAAGACCGGCTACCCCGCCGACATGCTCGACCTCACCATGGACGTCGAAGCCGACCTCGGCATCGACTCCATCAAACGCGTCGAGATCATGGGCGTTCTGCAGGAGCAGTTCCCCAGTCCCACCCCGGTCGGTCCCGAGCAGCTGGCCGAGCTGCGAACGTTGGGCGACATCGTGGGCTTCGTGACCGGGCTCTCAGACGGCGCAGGTGCCGAACCCGCCCCCGCGGCGGCCACCCAGCCGACCACCACCACCGCCACCACGGCCTCGGCCCCTTCGCCCATCGGCCGCGGCCACGCCGCCCTGCTGGACCTGCCGCTCCCGGACCGCCTGGTCGGCGCCTACCCGCAGGGGGCGACGGCGCTGGTCGTGGACGACGGCAGTGAGATCGCCCAGGCCGTCGCCGCGCGGCTCGGCGGAAGTGGCTGGCTGGTGCGTGTGCTGCGGCTGCCCGGTGTCCCGCAGCGCGTCGCCGGGGCCGCCGACCTGCCGCTGACCGGCTGGGGTGCAACCGAACTCGCCGCCAGGGTGGAGGAGTTGGGTGCCGATCCGCTGCACCTGGCCGTCACGTTCGCGGCGGCGGACGGGCTGCCGTGGGCCGAGGGCGTCCGCCGCCTCGCGCACACGCTGCTCACCGCCCGGCACCTGGTCGCCCCGCTCACCGCGGCCGCCGCGACGGGCCACCGTGCCGCCTTCGTGACCGTCACCCGGCTGGACGGCGCCTTCGGGCTCACCGGTGTCGCCGAGGACGCGGCTCCGGCCGGCGGCGTGGGCGGTCTGGTGAAGACCCTCGCCGTGGAGGCGCCGGAGCTGTTCTGCCGCGCGCTGGACCTGGCTCCGGGGCTGGGCGCCGACGCGGCGGCCGACCTGGTCCTGGAGGAGCTGTCCGACGCCGGGACGAGCCCGGTCCAGGTGGGCCGTGACGGGGTCCGGCGGGTCGCGCTGACACTCGGCGAGCAGGACCCGGCCGCCGGCCGCACCGGCGCCCCGCTCTGCGCCGACGACCTCCTGGTCGTCACCGGCGGCGGCCGCGGCATCACCGCCCGCTGTGCCGTGGCCCTGGCGGCCGCGCACCGGCCGGGTCTGCTGCTCCTCGGCCGAACCGCGCTCGGCACCGAGCCCGCGTGGGCGAACGGGCTGACCGACGCGGGCGCGCTGAAGGCGGCGGCCGTCGAGCAGCTCAAGGCGGCCGGTGAGAAGCCCACCCCCAAGCGGGTCGAGCAGCTCTACCGGTCCGTGGCCGGCGAGCGGGAGGTCCGGCAGACCCTGGCCGAGATCCGCGCGGCCGGCGCCGAGGCCGAGTACCTTGCCGTGGACATCACCGACGCGGCCGCGACCGCCGCCGCCCTCGCGCCGTACCGGAAGCGGATCACGGGACTGGTGCACGGCGCGGGTGTGCTCGCGGACCAGCTGATCGCCGCGAAGAAGGCCGCCGAGATCGAGCGGGTCTTCGCCGTCAAGCTGGGCGGGCTGCGCTCGGTGGTGGCCGCGCTGCCCGCCGAACGGCTGCGCCACGTCCTGCTGTTCTCGTCGGTCGCCGGGTTCTTCGGCAACCGGGGCCAGTCCGACTACGCGATGGCCAACGAGGTCCTCAACGCCTGGGCCGGCGCCTTCCGCGCCAACCACCCGCAGGCGCATGTCACTTCGCTCAACTGGGGCGCCTGGGACAGCGGGATGGTCTCGCCGCAGATCAAGGCGGTCTTCGAGGAGCGCGGCATCGCGCTGATCCCGGAGGAGACCGGAACCCGGCTGTTCGCCGGGCAGTTCGCGCCCGAGCGGGCCGGGGACACGGTCGTGGTGCTCGGTCCGACCACGCCCCTGTCGGTGCCCGGGCGCACCGCGCCGGCGGCGCCCGTCGTGCTGGAGCGGGACCTGTCCGCGCTGGCCGGCGAACCGCTGATCGCCGACCATGTGATCGGCGACGCGCCGGTGCTGCCGGCCACGGCGGCGCTGGGCTGGGCGATCGGCTCGGTCGAGCGGCTGACCGGCGCCGAGGTCGCCGAGGTCCGGGACTTCGCGGTGCACAAGGGCGTCGTCTTCGACGGCGAGGCCGACGCCGGGCGCTTCCAGCTGACCGCCGACCCGGTGCCGGACGGCACCGAGGCCGACGTGGCGATCCGCTCGGTCGGCGCGGACGGGACCGTACGGCCGCGGTACGCGGCACGGGTGCTGTTCGGCGCCGGTGCGGCGCCGGCTCCCCGGATCGGCGGGCTCCCGGCGCCGGGCGGCGGCAGCGACGCGCAGGTCTTCTACGCCGACGGCACGCTGTTCCACGGTCCGTCGCTGCGCGGGCTGCGCCGGGTGCTGGAGTCGGCCGAGGCGCGGCTGGTCCTGGAGTGCGCGCTGGCCGAACACCGGCCCGCGGGCGGGGCGTTCGGGTCCGCGCGGTACGCGCCCGGCACCGCCGACCTGCTGCTGCAGGCCGCGCTGGTGTGGATGCGGGTCAACCGTGACACGGCGACGCTGCCGGTCGGGGTGGCCCGGGCCGAGCTGTTCGAGGCGCTGCCCGACGGCGAGCCGTTCCTGGTCGTGGTCGAGCCGCTCCAGGCGGGCGGCACCGGCGCGACCCTCACGGTGACGGCCTGCGCTCCCGACGGCCGGGTGCTGACCCGGCTCACGGGTGTGTCGCTGGTGTCCACCCCGCAGCTGGCCGCCTCGTTCGCCCGCCGCTGAGCCGACGCCGACCTGTGGACCGCCGGTCCCGGCGGGCGGACCTGTGTCACCGCCCGCCGGGCCGGCCTCCTGGAGGAAACAGCGCTATGAGCAAGTACGCGATCGTCGGCATCTCCTGCCTGTTCCCCGGGGCAGAGACTCCCGACGCGTTCTGGAGGAACCTGCGCGACGGCGTCGACAGCCGCACCGAGGGCGGCCCGGACGTCTTCGGCCCGGCCCCCGACCCGCGTGTCGCGGACCGGGAGCACGCCATCACCTGTGTGCGCGGCGGCTTCGTGACCGGTTTCGAGTTCGACCCGACCGGCTACCGGCTCCGCCCCGAGGACCTGACCCGTCTGGACCGTGTCTTCCACTGGTCCCTGCACACCGCCCGCGAGGCCCTGCGCGACAGCGGCCACGCGGACCGCCCCGAACTCCTCGCCCGCACCGGCCTGGTGGTCGGCGACTACTCCTTCCCCACCCCGGCCTCGGCCCGCATCAGCCTGCCCCTGGTCCACGAGGCGGTCCTGGACGGCGTACGGCGCTCCGGGCACCCGGCACCGGCACCGGCCGCGCTGCTCGACCCGGCCGCCGTGCACCCGGCGGACGCCCGGGTGAGCGGCGCGCCCGCCCGGATCGCGGCCGCCGCCCTCGGCCTGGGCGGCCCCCGCTACGCCCTGGACGCGGCCTGCTCCTCGGCCCTGTACGCGCTGAAGCTGGCCTGCGACCACCTGGCGGCCGGGCAGGCCGACCTGGTGCTGGCGGGCGGGGTCTGCGCACCCGACCCGACCCTCATCCACCTGTCCTTCTCCGACCTGCACGCCTATCCCGAGAACGGGATCAGCCAGCCCTTCGACGCCCGCTCCACCGGCATCCTCACCGGCCAGGGCGCGGGCATGGTCGCGGTCCGGCGGCTCACGGACGCGCTGGCGGACGGCGACCGGATCTACGCGGTCGTCGACGGCATCGGCCTGTCCAACGACGGTGCCGGCCGCCATCTGCTGGTCCCGAACCCGTCAGGTCAGCTCGCGTCGTACGAACTCGCCTACGCCCGCGCCGGGTTCGGCCCCGACGAGGTCGACTACCTGGAGTGCCACGCCACCGGCACGCCGGTCGGCGACGGCACGGAGGCAGAGTCGGTCGTCGGCTGGTTCGGCGCGCACGGCGGTACGGTGCCGCCGCTGGGCTCGGTGAAGGGCAACCTCGGCCATCTGCTGACCGTGGCCGGCCTGAGCAGCCTGCTGAAGGTGATCCTGGCGATGGGCCACGGCGAACTGCCGCCGACCATCGGGGTCGGCCAACCCCTCACCGACGCCCTCCCGTTGGTCCGCGAGGCCCGCTCCTGGCCGGACGGGCGTCCGGGTCCGCGCCGGGCGGCTGTCTCGGCGTTCGGCTTCGGCGGTACGAACGCCCACGTCGTCCTCTCCCAGGAGGCCGTGGACGAAGGGGAGTCGGAGCCCGCCGTGCCGCCGACCCTCGACATCGTGGGCCTCGGCGCGCACTTCGGCACCCTCGACTCGGCCGCCGCCTTCGAACGCGCCCTGCACGACGGCACCGACGCCTTCCGGCCGCTCCCCGAACACCGCTGGCGCGGCCTGGAGGAGACCGCGGGCGGCACCCTGGAACGGGCCGGACTCGACCGGGCGCACCTGCCCGAGGGCGGTTTCGTCGACCGGATCGAGATGGACCCCGCCGGCCACCGCATCCCCCCGGCCGACCTGCGCAACTACAACCTCCAGCACGCCCTGATGTCCAAGGTCGCCGACGAGGCGCTGCGCGACGCCGGGTACGACCGGACCGTGCCGCCGGGCGCGAAGGCGCCGCAGGCACGCCGGATCGCGGTCGTGGTGGCGATGGAGATCGAGCCCAGCGCCCATCTGCACCTGGCCCGGCACGGCATCGGCGACTTCCTTCAACGGGCTTACGCCGAGGCCGGGTTGGAGCTGCCCGGCGATCTCGCGCAGGCCGCCCGGGAGGCGATCCACCGGCCGATCGTCGCCAACGAGGTGCTCAGCTACATCGGCAACATCATGGCCAGCCGCATCTCGTCCCTGTGGAACCTGACCGGCCCGTCGTTCACCGTCTCCTCCGACGCGGCCGGCGCCGCCGAGGCCCTCCAGATCGCCCGGCTCCTGCTCCTTGACGAGACCGTGGAGGCCGTCCTGGTCGGCGCGGTCGACCTGGCCGGCTCGCCCGAGAGCCTGCTGCTGCGCGGCACGGCACCGGTCCCGGGCGCGGGCCTGACCTTCGGCGACGGGCAGCGCGGCGTCCGGATCGGCGAGGGCGCGGGCGCGGTCGTGGTGACCCGCCCGGGGGCCCGGCGGGCCCAGCGGGTCTATGCGCGCGTCGACTCCGTCGCCGTACGGCACTCCGCTCCCGTCGACGGCCGGCTGCCCGAGGCCGACGCGGACGCCCTCGCGGAGGCCGCGGGGCAGGCGCTGGCCGCCGCCGGGATCGGCCCCGGCGACATCGGCTACCTGGAGGCGCACGCGGGCGGTACGGCGGTGCGGGACGCAGCCGAGGTGGACGCCCTGGCGCGGGTCTACCCCGCCGGTTCGGGCACCGTGGCCCTCGGCAGCGCGAAGGCGCAGGTCGGCGACACGGTGGGCGCGTCCGCGCTGGCCGGACTGTTGCGGGCGGTGCTGTGCCTGCACCACGGCTACCTGCCCGGCGTACCGGGCTGGCGCAGGCCCGCGCCGGAGCTGGCGGAGCGGTTCGCGGCGTCGGCCCTGCACGTGCCGGACGCGTCCCGGCCCTGGCTGCGCACCGACCACACGCGGCGCCGGTACGCCGCCGTGAACGTCATCGGCTCCGACGGCGCCCACGGCCATCTGGTGCTGTCCGCGGAGGGCACCCGCGGCGACGTCGCCCCTGTCGACTGGCGGCGGGCCGGTGCTCCGGCGCTGCTGCCGCTGGGCGCGGCGGACATCGACGGGCTGCTGGCCGAGGTCGCGCGCCACACGGAGCTGCTGGACGCGGGCGCCGACCCGTACCATCTCGGCCGGGCCGCTGCCGAGCGGCTGCCGGGCAGCGCCCTGCGGGTGGTGCTGGTCGGCCGGGACCGTGAACAGCTGCTCCAGCAGCTGGAGTCGGCCGCCCGCGGCCTGCGCGACGCGTACGCCACGGGCGAGGAGTGGACCACTCCGGCGGGCAGTTGCTTCGCACCCCGCCCGATCGGCCCGGACGGCAAGGTGGCCCTGGTGTACCCGGGTGCCTTCAACTCCTATCCCGGGCTGGGCCGCGACCTGTTCCGCATCTTCCCCTCCCTTCTCGGCGGCTTCGAGTCGGAGGCGGGCGACCCGGACCGGATGTTCCGTGCCGCCCAGCTGTATCCGCGGACCCAGACCGCCCCGGAGCGACGGGACCTGATGCGCCTTGAGGGCGAACTCGGCGAGGACATCCCGTTCATGCTCGCCACCGGCACCACCTTCGCCATCCTCTACACGGACCTGGTCCGCGAGCGGCTCGGCGTCACGGCGCACGGCGCGTTCGGCTACAGCCTCGGCGAGTCCAGCATGCTGTTCGCCACCGGCGGCTGGCGGCGATCCGCCCGCCGCGACGACCGGATCAGCGCCACCCCGCTGTTCCGGGGCCGGCTGACCGGCCCCCGGCGCACGGTCCGGGAGCTGTGGAACCTGCCCGACGACACCCCGGACGAGGCCGTGTGGGGCAGCTTCGTCCTCCTGGAGTCGGCGGACCGGGTCACCGAGGCCCTGGCCCGCCACGACCGGGTCTTCCTCACCCACGTCAACACCCCCACCGAGGCGGTCATCGCGGGCGATCCGGTCCAGTGCCGGGCGCTGATCGAGGAGTTGGGCTGCCCGTCGGCCCGCTCCCCCGTCGGCTCGGTGATGCACTGCCCGGTCGTGGACGGCGAGCTGGCCGGCCTGGCCGAGCTCAACAACCATCCGACGGGCTCCGTGGGCGGCCTCGAACTGTTCAGCGCCTACGACTACGAGCCCGTCGGCGACCTCGACTCGGCGGAGGTGGCCCGACGCATCGCCCGGACCCTGCGCTCCACCATCGACTTCCCGAGGCTCGTGCGCACCGCCTACGACCGGGGGTTCCGCTACTTCGTCGAGACCGGCCCCGGGGCCACCTGCACGCGCTGGGTGCACGACACCCTCGGCGACGCCGCGCACGTCGCGATGCCGGTGGACCGCCGGGGCGTGCCGGCCGCCCGTTCGGTGGCCCAGCTCGCCGCCCGGCTGGTCGCCCACGGCCTGCCGCTCGACATGGCGGGCCTGCTCGGCCCGGACCCGGTGACCGCCGGGCGCGCCCCGCTGCTGCGGGTGCCGGTCGGCGGCGGCCCGTCCATCCTGGCCGGGATCGCGGAGCGTACGAAGCCCGCCGTGCCCGTCCCGGCCCCCACCTCTGTCCACGGCGCCCGTGCGGAAGAACGCGCGCCGTCCGTCCGTACGGCCGTACCGGCACCGGTGGCCGCCCCCGTCGACGCCGAGGACGCGCGGCCCGCCCCCGTGGCCGCCGTCTCGCTGGAGGTAACCGACCTGATGCCCGCCGACCCGACACTCGAAGACACCGAGGTCATCACCTTCGACGGCGAACCCCTCGCGTTCCTGCCGTGGACGGAACAGACGGAAGAGCCCGTACGGCCCGAGACACCCCGGCCACGCCCGGCCTCGGCCCCGCGCCCGGCCACGGCCCCGCAGCCGGCTGCCGCGCCCGGCGGCTCCGCCGCCGACCTGCTCCGTGACATACGGCAGCAGATGGTGGCCACGCACTCGGTGGTCATGGAGACCCAGCGCGTCCTCCAGGAGCACACCCTCACCCGGACGGAAGCGCTGCTGGACGCCGGCGCACCGGCCCCCGCACCGGCCCGGCCCGCCGGGCACGCGACCACCGGGCCCGTGGTCGCCGGGCCCGTGGCCGTCGAGCCCGTGGTCGTCGAGCCCACGGCCGTGCTGCCCCCCGCCGAGCCCCCCGCGCTGCCGGCCGGCTCGCCGCGCTCCCCGCGCACCCCCGGCGTCATCTGGGACGAGCAGCAGCTCCTCGCCTTCGCCACCGGCCGCCTCACCGACGTCTTCGGCCCCGAGTTCACCGAGATCGACGGCTACGCCAAGCGCGTCCGGCTGCCCGCGCCGCCGTACCACTTCGTCACCCGCGTCACCGCGCTCCAGGCCGAGACCGGGGTGTACGAGCCGTCGTTCATCCGCACCGAGTACGACGTGCCCGAGGACGCCTGGTACGCGGTGGACGGCGGAGTGCCGCCGGCCGTGGCCATCGAGGCCGGCCAGTGCGACCTGCTCCTGATCAGCTACCTGGGCATCGACTTCCGCAACAAGGGCGAGCGCGTCTACCGGCTGCTCGACAGCAAGCTGGTCTTCCACGGCGACCTGCCGCGCACCGGCCAGACCCTGCGTTACGACATCTCGATCAACCGGTTCGTCCGGCAGGGCGACACGACCCTCTTCTTCTTCAGCTACCTCTGCTACGCGGACGGCGAGCTGATCCTCGAACTCAAGGACGCCTGCGCCGGGTTCTTCTCCGCGGCGGAACTGGCCACCCCGCTCGGCGTGGTCATCACGGCGAAGGAGAAGCAGCGGCGGGAGGCGCTGACGAAGACCTGGTTCAAGCCGCTGGCGGACACCGACCGGAACCATCTCACCGCCGCCGACCTGGAGTTGCTCGCCGAGGGGAAGCCGGGCGAGGTCTTCGGACCGCACCACGCCCAGGACCCCGGCCTCAACCCGGCGCTGCGGCTGCCCGACGCCCGCCTGCGGATGGTCGACGAGATCCGCATCGACCGCACGGGCGGTCCGCGCGGGCTCGGTGCGATCACGGCGTACAAGCGTCTGGTGCCGGACGCCTGGTACTTCGAGTGCCACTTCCCCGACGACCCGGTGCTGGCCGGCTCGATGGTCGCGGAGGGCGCGGTGCAGACCCTCCAGGCCTACCTCCTCCACCAGGGCATGCACCTGGTGCTGCCGGACGCCCGCTTCCAGACCGTCATCGGCCTGGAGACCGAGGTGCAGGTGCGCGGCCAGATCACCCCGGAGCACCGGGAGATCCGGTACGAGATCGAGGTCATGGAACTGACGCTGCTGCCACGGCCCTCCGTGATCGCGGACGTCCTGGTGTACCTCGGCGACAAGGCGGTGATCCGGATGCGGAACTTCGGCATCCAGGTCCGCGAGAAGGACGGCACCGCGTACCGTCCGCCGCTCGGCGGTGTCCCCGGGTTCCTCGGCCGCCGCAACCGCTCCGGCGAGCCCGCGATGATCAACGAACTGCACCTGGCGCACGCCGCGAAGGGCGACCTGGGGACGGCGATGGGCCCCGAGTTCGACGTCTACAAGGAGAGCCGGGCGCCGTACATCCCCAACGGGGACTTCCAGTTCGTCGACCGGATCATGCGACTCAAGGGTACGCGCGGTGAGTTGAAGCCGGGCGCCGAGATGGTCACGGAGTACGACTCCCCCGCCGACGCCTGGTACTACCGCGAGAACTCCCACCCGCACCTGCCCAACTGCGTCTACATGGAGACGTCGTTGCAGGCGGCGATCCTGCTCGGCTACTACCTGGGGGCCACCCTCAAGCAGCCGGAGACCGAGTACTCCATCCGCAACCTCGACGGCAGTGCCACCCTCGTCAAGGACGTGGACCTGCGCGGCAAGACGATCCGGCACCACTCCACGCTCCTGATGACCAGCGCGGTCTCGGGCGCCGTGCTCCAGAACTTCCGCTACGAACTCTCCGCCGACGGCGAGGTGTTCTACACCGGCGAGTCCCTCTTCGGCTACTTCAGCGAGGCCGCGCTCGCCAACCAGCTGGGCCTGGACAGCGGCACGTACGTGGCACCCTGGATCGAGCAGGCGAAGCCGGAGAACGTCCGCCGCATCGAACTCTCGGACGACGCCCCGCAGTTCGGCGGCGAGCTCCGCCTCCCCGCCGGTCACTTCCACCTCGTGGACCACGTCGACCTGGTCGAGGACGGCGGCCGGCACGGCAAGGGGTATCTCCACGGCCACCGCGCGATCCGGCCCGACGAGTGGTACTTCGACTGCCACTTCCACCGCGACCCGGTGATGCCCGGCTCGCTCGGTGTGGAGGCGATCCTCCAGGCCATGCGCCTGTACGTGCTGGAGCGGGGCCTGGCGGACGGCATCGAGCGCCCCCGGTTCGCGCTCGGCACCGGCATCGCCATGAGCTGGAAGTACCGCGGCCAGATCCTGCGCCACGACGGCGAGCTGAGCTTCGACGTGCACGTCAAGGAGGTCCGCCGGGACGGCGACCGGCTCGTCGTGGTCGCCGACGCCGACCTGTGGAAGCCGGGGCTGCGCATCTACGAACTCACCGACGTGGCCATCGAGGTCCGTCCCGACGACACCCACGCCTGATGCTTCGAGGAGACGTCCGAGTCATGCACGCCCAGCCCACTCCGCTGCGCTGGCAGGGAGCGAGCGCCCCGCACACCGACCCGGCGGGCATCTACGGGGCCCTCGCCGATCTGGACCGCCCCTGCTTCGTGGTCCGCACTCCGCACGGCATCGGGGCGGCGGCCGGCGGCACCGCCACGGCGGGCCCGCAGGGCCTCCCCCTGCTGGCCGCCGCCGCTCCCCTGCCGCCCCGCACCCTCGGCTCGCCGGCCTTCCTGGCCGCGCACGGCGTCCGGAACGCCTACATGGCCGGCGCGATGGCCGGCGGCATCGCCTCCGCCGACATGGTGATCGCACTGGCCCGCGAGGGCTTCCTCGCCTCCTACGGCGCGGCCGGACTGCTCCCGGAGACCATCGCGAAGGCGCTCACCCGCTTCGCACAGGAGATCCCCGGTCTTCCGTACGCCGTCAACCTGATCCACAGCCCGAGCGAGGAGCGCCTGGAGCGCGAGGCCGTGGAGCTGTTCCTGCGGCACGGGGTGCGGTGCGTGGAGGCGTCGGCCTTCATGAGCCTCAGCCCGCACGTGGTGCGCTACCGCCTGGCCGGCCTGCGCCGCGAGCCGCAGTCCGGTGCCGTGGTGTCGGACCACCGGCTCATCGCGAAGATCTCCCGCCCGGAGACCGCCGAGCGCTTCATGCGCCCCGCCCCGGCCACCATCATCAGTGCGCTGCTCGGCCAGGGCCTGATCACCGCCGAACAGGCCGACCTGGCCAAGTACGTGCCGATGGCCGACGACATCACGGTCGAGGGCGACTCCGGCGGCCACACCGACCGCCGCCCGCTCCCGGCCCTCCTCCCGACGATCCTGCGGCTGCGCGACACGGTCCAGCACGAGCACCGCTACCCGGTGCCCATCCGGGTCGGCGCGGCCGGCGGCCTGGGCTGTCCGGTCTCGGTCGCGGGTGCCTTCGCGATGGGCGCCGCGTACGTCGTGACCGGCTCGGTCAACCAGTCGTGCGTGGAGTCCGGCGCCTCGAAGGCCACCAAGGCGCTGCTCGGCGACGCCGGTATCGCGGACTGCGAGATGGCACCGGCGGCCGACATGTTCGAGATGGGCGTGGAACTCCAGGTGCTGAAGAAGGGCACCCTGTTCCCGATGCGCGCCAAGCGCCTGTACGAGCTGTACCAGTCGTACGACGGCCTGGAGGCCCTCCCGGCGGCCGAGCGCACCAAGCTGGAGACGCAGGTCTTCCGCCGTCCGCTGGAGGACGTCTGGCAGGAGTGCGTCGGCTACTTCACCCGCCGCGACCCCGAGCAGCTGGCCCGCGCCGCCGGCAACCCGAAGCGGCGGATGGCGCTGGTCTTCCGCTGGTACCTGGGCATGGCCTCGCGCTGGTCCACGACCGGCGACCCGGACCGCGTCCTGGACTACCAGGTGTGGTGCGGCCCGGCGATGGGCGCCTTCAACGACTGGGTCACCGCCAGCTACCTCAAGGCCCCCGGCAACCGCCGCGTGGCCGACGTCGCCCACCACCTGATGCGCGGCGCGGCCTTCCACACCCGACTGGCCCAGCTGCGCGTCGCGGGCGTCCGCATCCCGCCCTCGGCGGCGGACTACCGCCCGGTCCCGCTGGAGTCCCCCGCACTGGAGGGCGCCCGATGACCCCCGACGAACTGGAACGCCTGCTGGGCGACCCGTACGACCCGCTCAATCCGTACGGGTTCGCGGCGGCGGTCGCCCGCGACGAACAGGACGCGTTCCCCGAGGAGTTGTGCGCGAAGCTGCGCGAGGCCGGCTTCCACCTGAACTACCTCCCGCGCGAGTGGGGCGGCCGCTTCGAGTCCTTCGACCGCAGCATGCTCCTGGTCCGCACGGCCGCCCGCCGGGACCTCAACGTGATGCCCGGCACGATGTTCGGCATCACCGCCGCCACCTGCCTCGCCCTGCACGGCTCGCCCGAGCAGCGCAAGCGGGCGGGCCAGATCCTCACCGAGGGCGGCGCGATCGGCTTCGCCCTCTCCGAGGCACGGCACGGCAGCGACCTGCTGGCGAACACGGCCCGCCTCGAACCGACCGCTGACGGCTGGGAGTTGACGGGCGACAAGTGGCTGGTCGGCCTCGGCCACCGCTGCGAGGCGGCCTATGTGGTCGCCAAGACGGGCGAGCGCGGCCCGGCCGCCTACTCCGCGGTCTTCGTCGACCTCACCACCGGCACCGGCCTGGACCGCGGCCCGCTGGTCCCGGCCGCCGGCATGCGCGGCATCGACTTCGCCGACCTGGGCTTCGACCGCTTCCCGGTCCCGCGCGAGGCCCTGGTGGGCCGGGAGGGCGAGGCGCTGGAGTCGGTGATGAAGGCGCAGCAGGTGGTCCGCGTGATGAGCATGGCGGGCAGCCTGGGCATCGCCGACACGGCACTCCGCCAGACGCTGGACTTCGCGGCGGACCGAAGGGTGGGCCGGACGACGGTCCTGCGATCCCCCTATCCCAGACGCGAGCTGGCCATCGCATCGGCGGCCCTGCTGGCGGCGGACGCAACGGCGCTAGCGGCGTCGAGGGGCATCCATGTGGTCCCCGAGACCTTCAGCGTCTGGGGCTGCGCGGCGAAGCACGTGGTGGCGGAGAGCACGGAGGAGATCCTGCGGCGCTGCGGGGGCGTACTGGCATCGAGAGCGGTGCTCCGCGACGGCATATTCCAGAAGCTCCAGAGAGACGCGCAGATCGTGAGGGTGGTGGACACAAGTCCCCTGGCGAACCTCCGCTCGTTCGCAAGTCAACTGCAGCAGACGCTTAGGGGCGCGGGGAACTGCGCGACCAGCCCCCACGCACCCGCAGCCAGAGATCAAATCCAAGCCGTCTTCAACCTCGAAGAGCCCCTCCCCCCATACGCCCCCGACCGTCTCGACCTCAACGCCCGCGGCTACGACCCGGTCACCGCCGCACTCCCCCTCATCGCCCCCGAAGCCCTCGCCAGACTCACCGCCGCAGCGGACCACCCCACCGCACACCTCGTCACCCAACTGGTCGCAGCCGTGGGCGATCTCCCCGCAGAACTCGCCGCCGCCGACCGGGACACCGGCCTCATAGACGTGGCCGAACGCTTCACCTGGCTCCACGCGGCAGCGTCCTGCCTCCACCTCTGGTGGGCCAACGAAAGCAACCCCTTCTTCACCACCGGCTGGCTGCACGCCACCCTCGCCCACCTCCTCGCGAGAGCGACCGGCACCGATCTCCGCCGAGAGGGCGACGCCCAGCTCCCCGCGCTGGACATCACCACCGACCTGCACGACCACGACCAGCTCTTCAGCGCCCTCCCTGTCCACTTGGCCTGACCGTCGGAGACACCCGTGCCGAAGAAGGACCTCACAGAACTCGCGGTCCGGCTGGAGAACCACCTCGGCGATCCACACGACCCCGCGAGCCGGATGCCGTACGCCAAAGTCCTGGAGTACGACGAACGGGAGGACTACCCCTACGAGTTCGTCAACCTGCTCCAGCGCTGGGGCGCGCTCGACCACTCCCTGCCCCGTGCCCAGGGCGGCAAGGCCGGGGACGTGGAGATCGGTTTCAATCTGATGCGGCTGATCGCCCGCCGCGACCCGACCACCGCCACCGCGTTCATCATCACCAGTCTCAGCTTCATGCCGGCCTGGGTGGCCGGCACCGACGAGCAGAAGCGGGCCCTCGTCCAGGCGATCCAGCAGGGCACCCGCTACGCCTGGGGCCTGTCGGAGCGCAACCACGGCAGTGATCTCACCGCCAACGAGATGACCGCCGAGAAGACCTTCGGCGGCTATCTCCTCACCGGCGAGAAGTGGCTGATCGGCAACGGCCGGGTCGCGGACGGCCTGAGCATCCACGCCCGCACCGACCCGCGCGGCGGCCCCGCCGGCTACTCCGTGTTCGTGCTGGACAAACGCCGTACCCCCGCCGGCGCGGTGGACGAGCTGCCGCGGGAACGCATGCACGGGCTGCGCGGCCTGGACATGAGCGGCTTCCGGCTGAACCGCGTCTTCGTACCCGACTCGGCGCTGCTCGGCCGGGAGGGACAGGGGCTGGAGATCGCGCTCAAGACGTCGCAGACGGCGCGTGCGCTGATCAGCGGGATCGCGCTGTCGGCGGTCGACACGGGACTGCGGGTGACACTCGACTTCACCGAGGGACGGCAGGTGTTCGGCCGTACCGTCAGCGACATCCCGTACTCCCGGCGGCAGTTGACGGAGTGCTTCGCGGACCTGATGGTGGCGGACGCGGTCAGTCTGGGCGCGGTCCGGGCGCTGCAGGTCGTGCCGGAGCAGACCAGTGTGTGGTCGTCGGTGGTGAAGTACTTCGTGCCGACGCTGCTGGAGCGGACGTTCGCCCGGCTCAACGTCGTCCTCGGGGCCCGTTTCTACCTCCGTGGCCACCCGCACTACGCCATCCACCAGAAGATGATGCGCGACCTGCCGGTGGCGAACTTCGCCGACGGCAACACGGTGGTGAACCTGAAGAACATCGCCCTTCAGCTGGAGGGCCTGCTCGCCGCCGGGCCGAGCGCGGCGGCGGAGGAGCGGGCGGCCGTGCTCTTCGGCATCGACCAGGAGCTGCCGCTGTACCGGCCGTGGGACCAGGAGCTGTTCAGCCGGGGCCAGGACGACGCGCTGCGGGCCGCACCCGCCGCGCTCGCCCGGCTGCGCGCTCTGGCCCAGGCGGGCGACGAGCACGGCTGGCTGGCGCGGTCCGCGGCCGTCGCCGCCGAACTCCTCGCGCACGCCGACTCGTTGCGGGAGCGCACCGCGGGGCTCAGGGCCGGGCTCGGCCGGGCGTACGGCCAGTCGGCCGAACTCTTCGACCTGGCCAAGGAGTACTGCCTGCTGCACGCCACCGCCGCCTGCCTGCACACGTACGTCCACTCGGCCGCCGCTCTCGACGAGCCGCTGCCCAGCGGTGCCCTGCTGCTGCTCCAGCTGGAGCGGATCCGGCGGCACCTGCGGCCGCACGAGGCCGTCACCGACGCGGCCGTGGTCGACGAGGTGATGCGGGTGCTGCGGGTGCTGTACCGGGAGAACCGGCTGTTCTCGTACTGGCAGTTCCCGCTCGCCGAGCGCGGCGACCTGGCCGCGGCGCGCCGCTGACATGTCCGACCGTCATCTGTGGCTGCTGCCGGAGGCCGCCGCCGACGCGTTCGTGGCGCGGCTGGGCGGTACGGCGCTGCTCTCCGGGGAGGAACGGGCGCGCTGCGAGCGCGCGCTCTCGCCGGAGCTGCGGCGGCGCCGGCTGGCCGCGCGGCTGCTGGCCCGGCACGCGCTCGCCGAGCGGTCCGGACGGCCGCCCGGCGCGTGGTGGTTCCGTACCACCGGGGACGGCCGCCCGGAGCCCGAGCCGGCGTACGACGGGCTGCGGTTCAACCTCACCCACACCGACGGCCTGATCGCCTGTGTGGTGACCGACGCGGGCCGCGCCTGCGGGGTCGACGCCGAGCCGTCACCGGCGGGTACGGACGCGCTCGCGCACCTGCCCCGGTTCTTCGCCCCGGCCGAGCGGGCCGAGCTGGAGCGGGCGCCGCGGGAGGAGCGGGCGGCGCTGGTCGCCGCGTACTGGGTGCTGAAGGAGGCGTACCTGAAGGCGCTCGGCACGGGGCTGCGCCGCGAGCTGTCCACCATCGCCTTCACACACCCGGCCGGCGCCCCGCACATCGCCGTGCACGACTCCCGGTCGGCCGCCCGGCACTGGCACTTCGACCTGGTCCACCCGACCCCGGGGCACGTGCTGGCCGTCGCCAGCGAGCGGTCCCGTGCCGACGGCCTGACCACCACCGTCCTGTCCTGCTGAAGCCTGTCCTGCTTGAAGACCGAGGAGCACCGATGTCCGTCAAGCCCAGCATCGCCGTCGTGGGCGGTGGCGTGGCCGGCCTCTCCGCCGCCTACGCGCTGCGCGAGCACGCCCAGATCACCCTGTTCGAACGCGAGGACCGCTTCGGCGGCCACGCCAACTCCGTGGAGGTCGAGGACGCCGGCCGCGTCCTGGGCATCGACACCGCGTTCGTCGTCTTCAACCGGCCCGCCTATCCCAACCTCTCCGCGTTCTTCGAGGAGTTGGGGGTGGCCGACAAGCAACTGCTCAGCGGCTTCAACTTCTTCGACCTGAGCAACGGTCTGCAGTACGGCAGCGACGAGATGGACCTGCCGGAGGAGGAGGTCCGGGCCCGCTATCCGGAGTACTTCCAGACCATCTGGCGGGAGGCGCGGCGGTTCCACCAGGAGGGCCGGCACGACTTCTTCCGCAAGCGCACCGACCTGCCGATGGGCGAGTACCTGGACCGGGGCGGCTACAGTGAGGAGTTCCGGTACGGCTACTTCATCCTGCTGTGCAGTGCGGTGTGGTCGGTGCCGGCCGAGCTGATCTGGGAGATGCCGGCCACCACGGTCATCGCGTTCTTCATGGCGCACGACGAGAGCGGCCTCGGCGGCCGCCGGGTCGACTGGCGGACCGTGGAAGGGGGTTCGATCTCGTACGTGCGCAAGGTGCTCGCCGCGATCGACCCGAAGACGCGGCTCTCGGAGCCGGTCACCGGCGTCCGCCAGGAGGCCGACGGGGTCGTGATCCGCACCGCGAACGGCGAGGAGCGCTTCGACCACGCCGTGCTCGCCACCCACGCCGATGTGACCCGCTCGCTCCTTGAGAACCCGACCCCGGCCCAGCGCGACCTGCTCGCGCCCCTGCGCTACAACGCCTCGACCGTGATCCTGCACACCGACCCGTCCGTGATGCCGGCCGGCCGGGACCGCTGGGAGGCCTGGAACTACGGCAAGGTGACCGTCGACGGGCAGCCGCGCACCTACGTGGCGTACTACATGAACAAGCTGCACGGCTTCGAGTCGGAGACGGACTACTTCGTCACCCTGGACTACCCGCTGGAGGTCGACGAGGCGGCAGTCATCCGGCGGTTCCACTACGAGCACCCGATGATCGACATGGCGATGCGCACCGCGCAGCAGACCATCTACGCGGTCAACGAGGGCCCGCGGGTGAAGCTCTGCGGCTCCTGGTTCCACTCCAAGCAGCAGTACTGGGACCAGATCGGCTCCCACGAGGCCGCGTTCTCCTCCGGAAAGGAGGCGGCGGCCCAGCTGCTGCGGGAACTCGGCGCCTGAGCGAGGCGCCCCGAAGGGGCGCTGGGGGTACCCCCAGCCGAAGGCTGGGGGAGGAACTGCGCGACCAGCCACGACGGCGCGGCAGACGGCACTTCGCAGCACGTACGGCGTAGCCCTCGGCTAGCCCGCGTGCCGGTGCGCGGACTCGTTCTCCTGGGCCATGCGGCGCAGCGCCATCAGCGCGGGCTCCAGGAGGACGGTCAGCAGCAGGGCGCGCTCGGCGGCCTCCAACGGGTCCTCGATGCCGTCGAGTTGGTCGAGGTCGAGGGCCGCGGTGCGTTCGGCGAGGCGGGCGTAGGGCAGGAGGGTGTGCCAGTCCAGCGGGACGCCGAGCGAGCGGAGCGAGGTGATCGTCTCCGCGAGCGTGCCACGGGCGGGTGCGTTCTGGTGCACCTGCCAGCCGAGCTCCTTGACCAGCGCGTCGACTTCGGCGGTCTCGGGTTCGTCCCGGGCGGTGTCGGCGGGCAGCCGGATCGTGCCCAGGGCGAGGCCGAGGAGCCGGTGGGTGTCGCCGTCGTGCTCGCCGAGCGCGTCCAGGACCTCGCGGGTCCCGCTGACCGAGAGGCCGCGCACGCCGGTCAGGGCGCGGATCAGCCGGAGCCGCCGCAGGTGCTGTTCGTCGTACTCGGCCTGGGTCGCGGCGGTCTGACGGCCCGTCGGGAGCAGGCCCTCGCGGAGGTAGTACTTGATCGTCGTGACGGAGACGCCGCTGCGGCGGCTCAGCTCGGACATGCGCATCGGGTTCGGCTCCGCTCTCGCGTCGGTATCGGCCCCGTTCCACCGGACGACACCTCGGCACTGGAAATTGGATACCCCTACTGTCTAACATGGATAGTAGAGGTATCCAATTTCTTCCCACGGGAGAAGGCCGCGCCATGCCCACCCTGCGCTGGACCACCGTCAACACCCCCGCAGCCGACGCCGAGGCCTTCGTCATGGCGTCCCGTCTGGAGGTCCGCTCCCTCAAGGACGTGCCGCGCTTCTTCGCCAAGTCGCTGGTGGCGTGGAAGCAGGTCACCGGGGCGCCCGGCGCGTACGGCGCCTCGCTGATCGCCGAGCCCCTGAAGCGGACCTTCTGGACGCTGTCCGCCTGGGAGGACAAGGACGCCCTCTACCGGTACGCGAGGACCGAGCCGCACAAGTCGGTGATGACCGGACTGCGCCCCACCATGAAGGGCTCGGTCTTCACGTTCTGGCAGGTCCCGGCGGCCGAACTGCCCATCGACTGGACGGACGCCCGGCGCCGGCTCGCCGAGCAGGAACGCGCCGACTCCTGACACCCGCCCCGCCCGGCCCTCCGCACACACGAGCCCCTCCCCCACGAGCCCCTTCGCTAGGAGCCCCCTGCCATGACCCTGTCCGAAGAGAGCCCGGTCCTCGACGAGGAGCCGGCCGCCGCGGTCGCCGCCGCGGGGCGCCGGGTGCCTCTGTGGCTCGCGATCGTCGCGTGCAGCGTGCCGATGTTCATGGTCGCGCTCGACAACCTCGTCGTGTCGACCGCCCTGCACACCCTCGCCGTCGACCTGGAGGCGAACACCCAGGAACTCCAGTGGTTCGTCAACGCGTACGTGCTGAGCTTCGCCTGCCTGCTGATGACGGGTGCCGCGCTCGGTGACCGGTTCGGCCGCCGTACGGTGTTCGTCATCGGCATCGCCGTGTTCACGCTGGCCTCCATCGGCTGCGGACTGTCCGACACCAGCGCCCAGTTGATCACCTTCCGGGCCGTCCAGGGCTTCGGTGCGGCGGCCGTGATGCCGCTGTCGCTGACCCTGCTCTCGCAGGCGGTGCCGGAGAAGCTGCGCGGGCTGGCGCTGGGCGTCTGGTCCGGGGTGAGCGGGCTCGCCGTGGCCATGGGCCCGGTGGTCGGCGGCGCGGTGGTCGACGGCCTGGACTGGCGCTGGATCTTCTGGATCAACGTGCCGGTGTGCGTGATCGCGATACCGCTGGTGCTGTTCGCCCTGAAGGAGAGCTCGCTGCCGGGCGTCCGCCTCGACCTGGTCGGCATGGTGCTGGCGGCGGCCGGGCTGTGCGCGGTGGTGTGGGCGATCGTGCACGGCGAGCCGGACGGCTGGACGTCCGCCAAGGTGCTCGGCGCGTTCGCGGGCGGCGCGGTGCTGCTCGCCGCGTTCGTGGTCTGGGAGTCCCGGACCGACGAGCCGATGCTGCCGCTGTCCTTCTACCGGGTGCGGGCCTTCACCCTCACCAACATCGTGTCGGCGACCATGTACTTCGGTGTCTTCGGCTCGCTGTTCCTGCTCGCGCAGTACCTCCAGATCGTGCCCCCGCGCTCCCCGCTGGAGGCCGGTGTCCGCACCCTCGCCTGGACGCTGATGCCGATGTTCGTGGCCCCGGTGGCCGGTCTGATCACGGACAAGGTCGGCGGCGGCCGGCTGATGGCCCTGGGCCTCTTCCTGCAGGGCGTCGGCCTCGGCTGGATCAACCTGGTCGCCGGCACCGACACCGCGTACCCCTCGCTGGCCGGCCCGATGATCGTGGCCGGCATCGGCATGGGCTTCGTGTTCGCGCCGACGGCGGCGGTGGTCCTCGGCTCGGTGGCCAAGGAGCACGCGGGCAAGGCGTCCGGCGCCAACACCACCGTCCGCGAGATCGGCGGCGCGCTCGGCATCGCCGTCCTGAGCACGGTGTTCGTGACGTACGGCAGCACCGAGGGCCCGCAGCAGTTCGTCGACGGACTCCACCCGGCCGTCTGGGTCGGTGTCGCGGTCGTCTTCTTCGGCGCCCTGTGCGCGCTGGGGATCCCGCGCCGGCCGCGGCCGGCGGACGAGCAGGCCTGAGCCCCGCTCCGGGCGGAGGCACCCCGACGGGTGCCTCCGCCTTTTCGCGTTCAGCCGGCGACGATCTCCGCGAACCGCTCCGCCCCCACGTTGCCGCCGGACAGGACGACCCCGATCCGGCGCGGCAGCGGCGCCACCCGGTGGGCGAGCAGCGCGGCCAGACCGCTGGCACCACTCGGCTCCAGGACGGTCTTCAGACGCTCGAAGGCGAACCGCATCGCGTCCCCGATCTGGCCGTCGGAGACCAGGGAGATGTCGTCCACCAGGCGCTGGTTGAGGGAGAAGGTCAGCTCGCCGGGGATGTCCGCGGCCTGGCCGTCGGCGATGGTGCGGGGCACCGGGATCGACACCCGGTGCCCGGCCGCCAGGGACCGCCTGGTGTCGTCGCCGGCCTCCGGCTCGACCCCGACGACCCGGATCCCGGGCAGCAGCCCCTTGGCGGCGGTGGCGCTGCCCGCGATCAGCCCGCCGCCCCCGACGGGCACCACCAGGGCGTCCAGGTCGCCGACCTCCTCGATGAGTTCGAGAGCGGCCGTGCCCTGACCGGCGATGACGTGCGGGTGCTCGTACGGCGGGATGAGCGCGAGCCCGCGTTCGGCGGCGAGGGCCTCGCCGATGGCGACCCGGTCGCCGGTGTAGCGGTCGTACGTCACGATCTCCGCGCCGTATCCGGCGGTCGCCTCCAGCTTGGCGCGCGGGGTGTCCTCGGGCATCACGATGACGGCGGTGGTGCCGAGTTCACGGGCGGCGAGGGCGACGGCCTGGGCGTGGTTGCCGGAGGAGTAGGCGGCGATGCCCTGGGCGAGCTGCGCGGGCGACAGCCGGGACGCGGCGTTGTAGGCGCCCCGGAACTTGAACGCGCCGATGCGCTGCAGGTTCTCGCACTTCAGGAAGACCTCGGCACCGACCAGCGCGTCCAGGGTGCGCGAGCGCAGCACGGGGGTGCGGTGGGCCACCCCCTTGATCCGCGCCGCCGCGTCGTGCACGTCCTGGAGGGTCACGGGCGGGGTGTCGGGCATGTTCGTCCTCCGTTCCGGGCGCCGCCGGGCGCCGCATGGGCGTTGGGCGCCGATCACATGGACTTATTGTCTATCATCTGGACAGGAAGTCCAGACCCTGCCCTGACCCGACCCTGACGGGGGTACCGATGACACACGGACCGGCGGCACCGAGCGGCGAGGCCGCGGCGCGAGCCGAGCAGGACGCGATCATCGGCGCGCTGTCCCCGGTCGTCGAGGGGATCGCGGCGACCTTCGGCTCCTTCTGCGAGGTCGTCGTCCACGACTTCCGCCGTCCGGAACACTCCGTCGTCGCCCTCGCCGGGTCGGTCACCGGCAGGGGCGTCGGCGGGTCGATGAGCGAGATCGGCATGAAGCTGCTGGCGGCCGGCGACGAGGCACGCGACGAGCTGAACTACCTGACCCGCACCCGGGACGGGAAGCTGGTCAAGTCGTCCACGATGGTGCTGCGCGACTCGCGCGGTACGGCGTTCGGGGCGCTGTGCGTGAACCTCGACGTCACGGCCGTCCACCAGGTGCACGAACTGGTCGGCGGCCTCGCCGGGGTCACCGCGGACACCGTGGCGCCGCCGACCACCACCTTCGGCGACGACATCACCGCCGTACTGGACTCGATCGTCGACGCCCGCCAGCTCCGCCGGCCCAAGCCGTGGCCCCAACTCACCCGCGAGGAACGGCTGGAGCTGTTCCGCGACCTCGACCGGCAGGGCGTCTTCGCGGTGCGCGGTGCGGTCCAGCAGGTCGCCGCCCGCCTCGGCATCTCCCGGGCCTCCGCCTACACCTACCTGTCCGCGACCCGCGCCGGCTGACCGTCTGCCCGGCGCGGGCCGGCCGCGCTAGCCGAGCTCGACGACCCGTGCCCAGGCGGGCGGTGCGTCCGGTACGTGGTCGGGGTCGTCCTCGTCCCACGACGTGCCGCTGTACTGCCGGGGGAAGAGGCCCACCACCGTACGGCAGGCCGGCTGCGTCTTCGGCCAGGGTGTCTGCCCGTCGGTGAGGGCCACCACGACGTCCGGGGCCGGCCGGGTCCGCAGTGCCCTGGCGAAGCCCGCGCGCAGGTCCGTACCGCCGCCGCCGACGAGCGCGATGCCCTCCGCGCGGCACAGCGGCTGCACGGTCCGGGCGGCCGCGTCGCAGGACAGCACGGAGACCAGGTCCCGGCGGCCCCCGACGGCGCGGGCGATCGCGGCCACCTCCAGCAGGGCGCTGCCCAGTTCGGCGTCGCTGACCGAGCCGGAGGTGTCGATGACGACCGAGACCCGGGGCGGGCGGCGGCGCAGGCTGGGGAGGACCACGCCGGGCAGGCCGGCCGACCGGCGCGAGGGGCGGCCGTAGCTGTAGTCGTCGCCGGCGCCCGCGGCGGAGGCGGCCGAGCGGACCGCCGCGCCCAGCAGCTCCCGCCAGGGCTGCGGCGGATGGAAGGCCTCATCCGCCCAGCGCCGCCAGCCCTCCGGGGTGCTGCCCGGCCGGCCGGTGATGGCCTGTGCCACCCGGAACCGGACCCCGTCCCGCTCCTGCTCGCTCAGACCGTGCGCGCCCTCCGCCCCCAGGTCCCACTCCCGGTCGCGGCCGTCGGCGCCGCTGCCGCAGTCCAGCCAGGTGAGGTCCTGGGTCAGCGGCCCGAGCCGGAACTGACGCAGGTAGTCCTCCATCAACTGGCCCTCGTCCAGCCGCAGCATGTACGGCCGGACGGCTCCGCGGGGCTGTGCCAGCCCGTCGCCGTACGCGTCGTCGTTGATCTCCAGGTCCGCCGCGATGTTCATCCGCAGCCGCTCGCCGGCCCCGGTCAGTCCGCGTTCCCGGGCGACCCGGTCGCTGCGCCCGTGGTGCTCGCGCAGCAGGTGCGACACCTCGTGCACCCACACCCCGGCCAGGTCCTCCTCCGGCATCCGGTCCACGAACGCGGGCGAGACATAGCAGCGCCAGTGCTTGTCGACGGCCATCGTCGGCACCTGCCGGGACTCCACGACGTGCAGGGCGAACAGGGCCGTCGCAAGGTAGGGCCGGGCCCGGGCGGCCTGCAGCCGGGCGGCGTAGAGCTTGTCCAGGTCCAGGTCCGGCGCCCCGGCCGGTTCCGCGGTCATCGGCTCGCCTTCGCGGCGACGCGTTCGGCGACGCGTTCGGCGGCCCGGTCGGCGCGCCGGGAGACGGAGACCGCGCCGGCGAGCCGTTCGATCGCCGCCGGGACGTCCCAGTCGTCCCGGCGCAGCGAGGCCAGGGTGGTGGCGGGGACCACCACCAGGTCGGGGGCTCCGGTGTCCAGCGCCCGCACCAGCAGGGCCCAGGCCGCGTCCCAGCGGGCCCGGTCCGGCCGTTCGCGGACCGCCGCGACCACGCCGTCCAGCACGGCCTGGCGCAGGTCGCCGCGCTCGGGCAGGTCGGCCGCGTCCGGGTCGGCGAGCAGCGTCTCGGGGTCCGGGAGCTCCATCCGGTCGACGCTCGCCAGCAGTTCGAGCCCCGGGCCGTCCCCGACCGTTCCCCTGACCAGCAGGGAGAGCACGTCCCGGGACGAGCCGGCGGCGTGTGCGAAGGCGACCAGGCGCAGGGTCATGTCCCAGCTGCGGGGCGACGGCCAGGCGCCGCCCCGGCGCATCTCGCCGCTCGGCAGCCGGTGGACGAGCGTGGGGCGGGTGGCGAGCAGGCCGCACACCGCGCGGCGCGCGAAGTCCACGGCGGCGGGCAGCCGGTCCGGGTCGAGCCGGGGCAGGGTCGCCCGGGGCCAGGTGCCGCCGAGACCGCGGACGACGACCTCGTGGTCGTGGGCCCACTGCAGGTGCACGAACCGGTTGGCCAGCGGCGGGCTGAGCTCCCAGCCGTCGGCCGCCGAGGAACGCGGGTTGGCGGCGGCCACGATCCGTACGCCGGGCGGGAGCCGGAGGGCGCCCACGCGACGTTCCAGGACCAGCCGGAGCAGGGCGGCCTGGACGGCAGGGGGCGCGGTGGACAGTTCGTCGAGGAACAGCAGGCCCCGGCCGGCCTGTACCAGCCGTACCGCCCAGTCCGGCGGGGCCATCGGGACGCCCTGGACGGCCGGGTCGTCGCCGACGACGGGCAGGCCGGAGAAGTCGGACGGCTCGTGCACGCTGGCGATCACCGTGGTCAGCGGCAGGTCGAGCGCCTCGGCCAGCCGGTTCAGGGCGGCGGTCTTGCCGATGCCTGGCTCGCCCCACAGGAGGACGGGCAGGTCGGCGGCGACGGCGAGGGTGAGCGCCTCCAGCTGGGTGTCGGGCCGGGGCTCGGTGGTGGAGTCGCCGAGCAGCCCCGACAGGGTGTCGGCGACGACGAGTTGGTCAGGAGCATGAAGGGGCATGAGAGATCACCTAGGGGTGTGGGAAGACAAGTGGACGGGTGTCAGCGCCGGCCGGCGGGGCGCGGGCCGAGGCGCGGGTCGCGGACGGACCGGCGTCGCCGGGTGCGGACGGGGCCGGTGCGGGATCCGGTGAGGCCCGCCCGGTAGAGGCCGTACGTGATCCGCCGTCGCGCGGCCGCCTCCAGTTCGTCCTTCAACGGGCCGTCGCGCAGGACGGCTTCGGGCCCCAGCAGTCCTTCTACGACGGCGAGCGCGCCGGCGATGTCCCCGTGGTCGAGGCGTTCACGGACGCCGGTGAGGCAGTCGGGGCGGCAGTGCGCCTCGTCGATGACCCGCAGACAGGGCAGCGGCGGGCCGCCCAGCGCCACCAGCAGTTCCTCGCGCCGCAGTTCGTCCGGGGAGTGGTCCAGCGGGGACAGCACCCCGTCGACCAGGCCGATCCGGTGCCGGGCGCCCCGGCACTCCACGAGACGTGACTGCCGGGCCGGGTCGGGGTGCGGGTCCCGGGCGGCCGGTGCGTGCCCGGGGACGAGGGCGCCGGCGACCAGCGGGTGCAGCCGCCCGGCATCGACCAACCCGGCACGCAGCAGCTCCAGATCGGGAAGCGTCCAGGTCGCCGCGTCGGGCAGGACGAGCGGTGCGCCGGAGCCGGCATCCCGGCCCGCGGAATCCCGGCCTGCGGTCCCCTGGCCACCGCCGTCCCGGCCTGCGGTCCCTTGGCCACCGCCGTCCCGGACCGCGGTCACGGTCCCGTCGGCCGCGAGGTGCAGCGCGAGCCGCTGCCGGCCGCCCAGGCGTACGACGACGGTCCCGCTGTCCCGCCCCGCGGTACCCAGCACGATCCGCGCCTCGTCCGCCCACCGCTCCGTGGCACACAAGGCCCCTTCGTGGTCGGGGAGTTGGCCGGTGAACGTGAACCAGTCGGCGTACGCGGGCCGTTCGCCGCCCGCAGGCAGCTCGCCGCCCGCAGAACGGTCGGCGCCCGAGCGGGTCCGCAGTTCGCCGGAGGCGCCCGCGTCCCACAGATGGCGGTGCAGGTCGAAGCGGAACCGGCGGCTGGGGCGCGGATGCGGATGCGCCCGGGCGACGGGTTCGCTCAGCGTGCCGTCCCACAGCGCGAGGCTGATCCGCTGCCCGCCGTCCGCCCAGGCGGGCGGTGTCCGGACCACGAGGCACAGGGAGCCTTCCCCGGCGTCGTAATGAGCGAGCGGCATGGTCAGCCCCGGCCGCAGCAGCCCGTCGGGCGCGATCCTCGGCAGATGCCAGCGCAGCAGGTCGGGCGCGAGCCGCCGCAGGTCGGCACGGATCCGTTCCCGGACGTCCCGGCCCCAGGCACGGGACAGTGCGCGCAGGTCGAGGTCGAGGTCGAAACCGGCGGCGGCACAGGCCCCCGCCCAGTCGCCGGCGTTCCGGCGGGCGGTCGCGGTCTCGATCATGGCGGGCGGCACGGCGAACTCGCGCACGCGCCGCCACAGGGAGAGGCGGGTGTCCCCGTTCGCGAAGTGAGTGGCCATCAGCACCCACCAGACGCGGACGGGACCCCCAATCTGACAGCAGAGTGAGTGGTCATCGCGGGGAGCATACGGCGCCGTCACCGAGGTCCGCCAGGCAATTACGCCCCGGGCCCGCACGTGACGCGGATCACCCCGGCCGGGTGCAGCGTTCTGCCGCCCCCAGGGTCTTTTCCCAGGTGTAGGCAGCCGGGGAGAGCGGGGACCGTGGGAATGGAGCAGGCTCGGGCCGGTGAGTACGACGAGTTCGTGGCAGCCCGCTGGTCGGGGCTGTTCCATCTGGCCCGTCTGCTCACCGGTGGCGATCGGCATCGGGCCGAGGATCTGTTGCAGGAGTCCTTGGTCCGGTTGTGGTTCGTCTGGCCGAAGATCGCCGACGAGGCGCCGGAGGCGTACGTCCGGAAGGTCCTGGCGCGCGCGGCGGCCCGCTCGGCGCGGCGCCGCTGGTGGGGCGAGCGCCCCGTCGAGGAGCTGCCCGAGGTGGCGGCGGCCGGCGACATGTCGGCGCTCGTCGCCGAGCGTTCCCGGCTGGAGGCCGCGCTGGCGCTGCTGACCCCGCGCCAGCGGGCCGCGGTCGTCCTGCGCTACTACCAGGACCTGCCCGACCGGCAGGTCGCCGAGGTGCTGGGGTGCCCGGTGGGCACCGCCAGGTCGCACGCGGCGCGCGGGGTGGCCCGGCTGCGGGAGCTGCTGGCGGACGCCATCGAGCCGGTGGGGTGAGGGAGAGGCCATGGATCACTTCGAGCGGCAGTTGACTCAGTTGATGCACGGCGACCGGGAACCGGCGGCGTTCGAGCCCCGGCACCGGGAGCGGCTGCGGGCCGGTGTGCAGACGCGGCGGCGGATCCGGGCGGCCCGGCGGGCGGCGGGCGGTGTCCTCGCGGCCGCGGGGCTCGGCCTCGGTCTGTTCCTGTGGCCCCACGCCGATGTCCGTGACGAGCCGAGCGCGCCGCATCCCCGGCCCGCGACCAGCCCCACCGGCCCTGCGGCACCGACGCCGGGTGTCTCCCCCAGCGCGCCGCCCTCCGGCGCCACGACCTCGGCCCCGCCGCCCACGGACACCACCGCGCCCGAGGACACCCCGTCGGCCACGAGCGGGAGCACCGCCTCGTCCACGCCGACCGCGACGTCGACAGCCACCCCGGACGCGGGCACGACCCGGAGCGCGACGGAGGGCGCGTCCGGGGGTTCGACCGCCACCACGTCACCGCCGTCGGCGCCCGCGACCGAGAGTCCCGACCCGTCGGACGGCTCGTCGGCCACGGTCGGCTCGGCCGGATAGCCGACGGCCGGCGGGCCGCACCCCTTACCCACCACCCCACCGCCCCACCACCGGGTGTGTCCTCGGCACGCCCCGAGAACGAGAGCGAATGCGAAAAAACGCCATGAATCATCCTCGGGCCACGCTCCCGGTGCCTGCGCCGCCGTCTCCGACGCACCATGACGAGCCGGTCCTCGACCTGGCCGTACCGGTGTTCAACGAGGAGGCGGACCTGGAGCCGAGTGTGCGGCGGCTCCACGCCTATCTGCGGGAGACGTTCCCATACCCCTTCCGGATCACCGTCGCGGACAACGCCAGCACCGACGCCACCCCGCTCATCGCGGCCCGGCTCGCCGCCGAGCTGCCCGAGGTGGAGTGGATACGGCTGGCCGAGAAGGGCCGCGGCCGCGCCCTGCGGGCCGTCTGGTCGGCGTCGACGGCGCCCGTCGTCGGCTATCTCGACGTGGACCTGTCGACCGGGCTCGCGGCGCTGCTGCCGCTCGTCGCCCCGCTGCTCTCGGGCCACTCCGACCTGGCCATCGGCACCCGGCTGGCGCCCGGCGCCCGGGTGGTGCGGGGCCCCAAGCGGGAGGCCATCTCCCGCTGTTACAACGTCCTGCTGCGCTGCACGCTGTCGGTGGGGTTCTCGGACGCGCAGTGCGGGTTCAAGGCCGTACGACGGGACGCCGCCGCGCGGCTGCTGCCGCTGGTGCGGGACTCCGCGTGGTTCTTCGACACCGAGCTGCTGGTGGTCGCGGAGCGGGCCGGGCTGCGGATCCACGAGGTGCCGGTCGACTGGGTGGACGACCCCGACAGCCGGGTCGCGCTGGTGTCCACGGCGCTCGCCGATCTGCGCGGCATCGCGAGGGTCGCGCTGTCGCCGGCGCGGGGCGCCAAGCCGGCGGGGCCGGGCGCGCTCCCGTCAGGGCGAGGCGCGCTGCCGTCGGGGCGGCCGCCACGGCCGTACGTCGTCCCCGCGGCCGTCATGGCTCTCGCCCATCTGCTCCTGTACGCGGCGCTGCGCCCGGCCGCCGCCGCGCAGGTGGCCAACGCGCTGTCCCTGCTGGCCTGCTGGACGCTCGCCCTGCCGGTTCGCGGCCGGCTCCCGCGGCCCGCCCCGCCCGCCCTGGCCGCTCGTCTGGCACTCACCGCCGGTTCGCTCGCCGTCCTGCGGCACACGGTCCCCGCCGCCGGACTCCGCGCGGAACTGGCCGCACTCGCCACCGCCCACCTGTCCCTCGTCCTCGCCCGGTCGGCCTTCGGCCGGCGGGGTCGCCGGACGGAGTCCACGGCCTCATGACCACGACCCTGAAGAGCAGCGCGCCGCACCGCGCCGCCGCCCCCGGAACCGCCGCACCGGGCCTCGGCCGGCACCTGCGCGACACGGTCCGCCGCCACGGCCCGGTCCTCGCGCTGTACGGCGTGCTGAAGCTCGTCGGCTTCGGCTCCTTCATGTATCTGCTGGACTCGGCCGGGGACTTCCGCAGGAAGCATCCGCGGTTCGGGGGTGGCGCGCACACCTGGGACGTGCTGGGCACCTGGGACGGCTGGTGGTACCAGCAGATCGCCCTGCACGGCTATCACCCCGCGCTGGTACCGGTCCCCGGCGCCACCGGCCTGATCACCCTCCAGGGCAACTCGGCCGCGTTCTTCCCGCTCTACCCGGCGCTGATGCGGACGGCGATGGAGGTCACCGGGCTCGGCCCGTTCGGAGCGGGGCTGCTGGTGTCGGTCGTGGCGTCGTTCGCGGCGGCGCTGGGGATCTCCGCCGTCGCCGCGTGGTTCGGCGGCCGGCGGGCAGGACTTGCGGCGGCCGGGCTGTGGGCCGTGTGGCCGGGTTCCGGCGTGGAGTGGGCGGTCTACTCCGACTCGCTGTACGTGGCCCTGGCCGCCTGGGCCCTGTACGCCCTGCTGACCCGCCGCTGGCTGACGGCGGGGGCGCTGACCTTCACGGCCGGCCTCAACCGGCCCACCGCCGCCGCCCTGATCGCCGCGCTCGCCGTGGCCGCGCTCCTCGCGCTGCGCCGACGCGCGGACGGCGTCGCCCGTCCGTTGACCGCGATGCTCGTGGCCCCGCTGGGTCTGCTCGGCTACCTGGGCTGGGTGGGCCACCGCATGGGCGACTACGGCGGCTACTTCGAGCTCCAGTCAGGGGCGTGGGGGCACGAGTTCGACTACGGCGCACAGACCCTGGACGTCCTGACGTCCGTCCCTGTGGGCCACTTCGGCTATCTCTTCGCGCTCCCCTTCGCGGACGTCATCGGGGTCGCGGTGGTCCTGCTGGACCTGGCACTGCTGCCGCTGCTGTTCCGGCTGCGGCCGCCGGCGGTGCTGGTCGTCCACACGGTGCTCACCCTCGCCCTGGTGCTGGGCAGTCAGCAGTACTTCGCGAACGTCTCGCGCTATCTGCTGCCCGCCTTCCCGCTGTTCGTCCCCCTGGCGGTCGCACTGCGCCGGATCAGCCTGCCCTGCCTCTGCGTTCTGCTGGGCATCGCGGCGCTGGCCTCCGGCTCGTACGCGGGCTACGCCCTGTTCGAGCTCGGAGTGCCCTGACGACAGCTCAGTCCCGCTCGACCACGGCTCAGGCCTTCTTGACGGCCACTCCGCCGTAGAAGCCGATCTCCTCGGAGCCGGCCGGCGGGGTGGTCTCCGGGCGCCAGAACGGGACCTGGGCGACGCCGGGTTCGACCAGCTCGAACCCTTCGAAGAAACCCTCGACCCGGGCCCGGGGGCGCAGGTTCATGGAGGCGGTCGCGTTGTTGTAGACGGCCTGGGCCTCGCTGCGGTCGTCGGCGAAGTCGTCGGTGGCGTGCGAGAGCACCAGGAAGCTGCCGGCCGGGAGCGCGTCGCGCAGGGTGGCCACGATCCGCTCGGGCTCCTCCTCGTCGCGGACGAAGTGGAGGATGGCGACGAGGAACAGGGCGACCGGCTCGTCGAAGTCGATGATCCGGCGCACCTCGGGGTGGTCGATGACGGACTGCGGGTCGCGCAGGTCGGCGAGGACGATGCTGGTGGTGCCGGCCCGGCTGAGCAGCGCGTCGCCGTGGGCCTTCACGATCGGGTCGTTGTCGACGTAGGCGACGCGGACGCCCGGCGCCAGCTCCTGGGCTATCTCGTGCACGTTCGGTGAGGTGGGCAGCCCGGTGCCGATGTCGAGGATCTGGCGGACGCCGCTGTCGATGACGTGCCGGACCGCGCGCTGCAGGAAGCCGCGGTTGGCCCGTACGGAGATCCACACCTCGGGCGCGACGGCGGCGAGCTGGTCGGCGGCCTTGCGGTCCACCTCGTAGTTGTCCTTGCCGCCCAGCAGGTAGTCGTAGATCCGCGCCGGATGCGGCCTGCTGGTGTCGATCTCCACGGACCCGTTGCCGTCCTGCGTCACGTGCGCTCCTCTCAACGACCGTCCCGGCTCCCCTTGGCCCACCGACGGCTGGCGACAGCTTTCCATATCAACTTCTGTTCCGGCGCACCGAGTTCCCCCTCCGTCCGCCCTCCCGGACATCGTGCGGAGCGCGCCCGCGGCACCGGCCGACGGGCCCGGTCGACCGACCGGGCCGGACTTGACTACCATCGGGCCCAGGTGTCCGGGCAGGTGGCCCGGTTTGGTTTTGGTTGGGGGTTTCACATGGTTTCTGGTCGTGTGGTGCGGTTCGACAGCTCGCGCGGGTACGGGTTCATCGCTCCGGACGGTGGCGGAGAGGACGTCTTCCTGCATGTGAACGACATGCAGATGTCGGAGTCGTACGTCCGCCCCGGCGTGGCCGTGGAGTTCGAGATCGAGGCCGGCGAACGCGGTCCGAAGGCGTCCGGTGTCCGGCTCGCCCGGGGAGCCGACGTCCGCACGCTCGGGCCGGACGACGACTCGCTGTGCGATCTGCTCAGCGCGGACGAGTTCACCCGCGAGGTCACCGAGACGCTGCTGGCGTCGGCGCCCACGCTCACCGCGGAGGAGATCGTGCGGGTCCGGGGCGCGCTGGCCCAGTTCGCCAAGAACCACGGCTGGATCGAGGGCTGACCCGCCCGCGGCGGACGGCCGGTTCACACGTCGCGTCCACGTGTCGCGTTCACGCATCGCGCATGCGGAGCACCCGGCCGCCCGCCGCAAGGGCGGCCCTGTCGTTGACCGACGGGCCCACCCTGCGGGCCGCGGCCGGCTTCTGGTCCCGGGGTGCTGGGCCGAAGCGGCTCCCGGGCGGCCGCTGCCGGAACAGGTGAGCGCCAGTACGAAGCAGCTGGTGCAGGCTCTTGTCACCCTGGCCAGACCGCAAGGGCGTCCGGACAAGGGGGACATGACCCGGATCGCCATGTCCTGGTTCGACATGGAGGACTGGCTCAAGGCGCTGATCACCGTCTTGGGGCACGGTCTCTTCCGGGCAGCGGTACCCACTGAGGTCAAGGCCGAGCTGCGGGAGCACGCCGCAGCGGTCGCCGACCGGTCGCAGAACGCCGCCTGGGTCAGAGACCTGGCTGCCGTCCTCGACGACGAGCCTCTGGTCGTCCTCAACCCGCGTGCGCGTAGGGGGTATGCCCTCACGATGAGCGGTGTCGGGGACAACTTCCAGCTGCACACCCTGCTCGCGGACCGGCTTGTCGGTGACTCCGACCAAGGCATGGTTCCAGGTGCGCGCCCCGACCGCTCGTGGGTCGCGGCAGCGACGGACGCTGAACCGTACCTGGGTCCCGAGAATCCGGCGCTCCGCCGTTCCCGCCTTTTCGACGGCCACGGCGCCTACGTCTACCCGGAAGGGATGCCCGCCGACATCAGAACGGCCCTATGACCAGAGCGAGTTGCACGTAGCCGGTGCCGGAGGCGGCGTCCGCGGGACCGAGCCGTGGCCGGCGACGAGGTCCGCGAGGGACTCGGCGACCGCGAGGCACCCGTGCAACACCGCGTAGGGGTACGGCCGTTGGGCGGTCCGGCGGCGCAGCCGACGCCACCAGGTGTCCCGCGGTGCCCCCGCACGCATCACGCCGGTCAGCACGACAGCGGGCGTGTCCGGCCATCCAAACATCATCGTGACGAGGGTCACACTCGCGCGGTCGAACTTTGGCGCTCGTCCTGCATCTTGTCCGCGTCGGTTCTCGAACGGCCGCGGAGCAACCCCCCTCCAGCGCCGTCCAATTGATTCAGCAAGGAACATTCAATGGGTTTCATGGCTTATCTGCGCGGCTTCGTCCCCTGGATCGTCGCCGGCGTCGTGTCGGGCTTCGTCGACTGGCGCTGGGGCGCTGTCGCCGGTGTCCTCTCGGGGCTGGTGCTGCTGCTCCAGGACCGCCGTCGGGGGGTCGACCTCGACGCGCTGATCCTGGAGGCCAGCACCATCCTGTACTTCCTCGTGATCGGCGGCGTCTCCATCAGCAACCCGGACTCGGGGCTGAAGGACCACACGGACGTCCTCTCGTTCGCCTGGCTGGCCGCCACCGCGTGGGGCTCCATGGCGATCCGCCGCCCCTTCACGCTGGGCATCGCCAAGCGCCAGACGCCGCGCGAGTACTGGGACATGCCCGAGTTCCTCCAGGTCAACAACTACATCACCAGCTCCTGGGGCGCCGGCTTCACCTTCATCGCCGTCGCCCTGGCCATCGGCAACGCGGTGGACGCCCCGGCCTGGGTGGGCATCACCGCCCACGTCATCGGCCTGGCCGCCCCGATCGTCTTCACGAAGGTCTACCCCGAGCGGGTGCAGCGGCGCCTGCTGGCGTCCCAGGGTCTGTCGTCCGCACCCCGGTGACCCGTCGCCACGGCTCCGCACGGCGTCCGGGATCCCGAACGCCGAGCAGCAGGCCGGGTTTCCGCCCGGCCACCGCCCGACCGCTCCGGACCTGATCCAGCACGGGGCCGGCACCGCCCTGCCGGCCCGGACAAGGAAAGCACCATGACCGAAGAGACCACCACGCCCCTCTACCTCCGGGGCCGGTTCGCCCCGGTCCCCGAGGAGCACAGCGCCTTCAACCTCACCGTGCGCGGCACGCTCCCGCCCGAACTGGACGGCCGCTACCTGCGCAACGGCCCCAACCCGCTGCCCGACGAGGACAACGGCCACTGGTTCACCGGCCCCGGCATGCTCCACGGCCTCCGGCTGCGCGACGGACACGCCGAGTGGTACCGCAACCGGTGGATCCGCACCCGCGAGCTGGAGGGCCACCCGTTCGTCCGCGAGGACGGCACCTTCGACCTGACCGCGACACCCGGCAACACCCATGTCATCCGGCACGCGGACACGGTGCTGGCGCTGTGCGAGGTCGGCTTCCCCTACTGGGTCACCCCGGCGCTGGAGACCGTCGGGCCGTACGACTTCGGCGGCAAGCTGACCACGTCGATGACCGCGCACCCCAAGGAGGATCCGGTCACCGGCGAACTCCACCTGTTCGGCACCGGGTTCGCCCCGCCGTATCTCACCTACCACCGGGTCACCGCGCAGGGGGAGCTGGTCGACAGCCGCCCGGTCGAGGTGCCGGGCCCGACGATGATGCACGACTTCGCCATCACCGAGCACCACATCGTCTGGATGGACCTGCCCGTCGTCTTCCGGCCCGAACTCGCAGGCCACGGCGGCATGCCCTACCAGTGGGACGACGGCTACGGCGCCCGGCTCGGCATCATGTCCCGCACGCCCGGCAGCACCGAGGTGCGCTGGTTCGACGTCGACCCCTGCTACGTCTTCCACGTCGGCAACGCCTACGAGGACGCCGAGGGACGGATCGTCCTCGACGCGGTGCGCTACGACCACGACCGGTTCGAGCACGCCTGGGGCGACATCGGCGGGCCCACCGGCGTGGCCGTCGTACCGGAACCGGGCCTCCTCCAGGCGCCCGCGGTGCTGTACCGCTGGACGCTGGACCCGGCCACCGGCAAGGCCGCCGAGCGCCGGCTGGACGACCGGGACGCCGAGTTCCCCACCCACAACGAGACCCTCACCGGACGCGAGAACCGCTACCTGTACACGGTCTCCGGTGACGGCATAGCCAAGCACGACCTCACCGGCGGGACCACCCGGGTCCATGCGACGCCCGGCGCCCGCTACGCGGGTGAGGCGGTGTTCGTCCCGGCCGTGAAGGGCCGGAGCGAGGACGAGGGCTGGCTGCTGTCGCTCGTCTCCGACGACGACGGCAAGGCCGGGGAACTGCTCGTCCTCGACGCCACGGACCTGTCCGAGCAGGCGGTGGTGGAACTCCCCTACGCTGTCCCGGCGGGTTTCCACGGCAGCTGGCTGCCGGAACTCGGCGACGAGGACTAGCCGGAACCCGCGAGAAGAGGGAGGCCGAGAAGATGCGGTTGCTCCGGTCCGGGCACCGGAAGGACACACCACCTGATGCCGGTTCGGCACCCGGTCCCGCAGCCGCATCCGCCTCCACCCCCTCCTTCGCCGGTGCGGCCTCATGATCCGGGAGACGGCCGAGGCCGCGCGCGTCGAGGACGCGGTGCTCACCCGGGCCGCGCAGGCGGGCGAGGTCGTCGCCCTGGGGCTGCTGCTCGAACGCCACCGCGCGGGTATGCGCGCGGTGGCGCTGAGCCTGCTCGGGCCGGGCCCGGACACCGAGGACGTCCTGCAGGACGCGGCGCTGACTGCGCTGCGGCGGATCGGCGACGTCCGTGATCCGGGGGCGGTGGGCGCGTGGCTGCGGATGATCGTGCGCAACGCCGCGCGCTCCCTGCTGCGGGACGCGGTTCCGGTCCGGCCGGTGGAGGAGGGCCTGCACCTGCCGTCCGCGGAGGCGGGTCCGGAGCAGTGGCTGGAACAGAGCGCGCTGCGGGACTGGATCTGGGCGGCGCTGGAGGAACTCTCCCCGACGCTGCGGCTGCCGCTGGTACTGCGCCACTTCACCACGAGTGTCACCTCGTACGAGGGGATAGCCGACGTCTGCGGGATCCCCGTCGGCACGGTCCGCAGCCGGCTCAGCCAGGGCCGGGCCAAGCTCGCGGCGGCCCTGGCCGGCACGGCGGACGCCGCGCACGGCGACACCGCGCGGCGCACCCGGGACAGCCGTACCCAGGCCCGGGAGACCCTCGCCGCCGCCGAGAGCGGGGACTTCGGCGCGCTGCTCACGGAACGCTGGTCCCCCGAGGTCGCCCTGCTCAGGGGCGGTGACCGGGTCGGGGGCGGGGAGCTGCTGGTGCGTGCCATGGACGGTGACATCGCCGCCGGGGTGCGGCAGCGCCTCGCGCATGCCGTCGCCGGACGGTCGCTGGCCGTCTGGGAGATGGACATCGTCAACCCGTCCGACGACCCCGGGCACTGCCCGCCCACCGTGGCCTGGCTGATGACCCTGGACGAGGCCGGCCGGGTGCACCGGCTGCGCCTGTTCCATCCGCGGCCGCTCCGGGCGATGGAGCGGCTCCCGGTGCTGTGACCCGTCAGGCGCCGGGGCCGGCCTCGGCCGGCTCGGCCTCGGCGGCGAGGACCCTGGCGCGCAGGTCCGCCGGGAAGACGCCCTCGAAGTTGGCCTGCGGGGCCCGTCCGTGGCCCTCCGCAGGAAGCAGCGCGTCATGGACGACGACGGCTCCCCAGCCGCTGTGCAGTTCCTCCTCGGTGAAGCACGGGTACCACGGCATGATCGGCCCGTGCCACTGCTCCTGACGCAGCGTCGGGTGCACCCGGGTGGCCAGTGCCCACAGCAGGTCCGAGTCGTTCGCCGGGTCCACGTCGTCGTCGAGGACGTAGACGACCGGGGAGAGCCGGCCGACGCGGGTGCCGTTGAGCACCTCGCCGATGCGGTGCACGAACCGCGCGGTGTCCATGCCGGGCAGCAGGTCGCGCCAGTTCGACGGGACCGTGATCACCGTCCAGAAGCAGGCGGCGCGCAACGGCAGCCAGGCGGTGGTGACGGGCAGCCCGGCCTTGCGCAGTTCCGCGACGACCTCGCCGGAGATGCCGGCGGCGGGTGCGACGTGCGAGTCGTCGACGGGCCGTCCGGCGGGGGCGAGCGGCCAGATCGGGTCGTCCCGGTAGGTGATCGCCTCGATGCCGAACAGCGGCTGCGGCGAGGTCTCGGGCAGCGCCCAGCCGTGGAACTCGGCGAACGGCCCCTCGACGGCGTCGCGGGTCGCGGACAGGTGGCCCTCGATGACGACCTCGGCGGAGGCCGGCACCTCCAGGTCGTTGGTCTCGCACTTCACCACGTCGACCGGCCTGCCGAGCAGCGCTCCGAGGTACGCACCCTCGTCGACCTCGGTCGGGACGGTCATACCGCCGACGACGGCGGCACCCGGGTCACCGCCCTGGAAGAGCGCGTACGGCATCGGCTGGCCGAGTGCCTCCCACTCCCGCCAGATCATGCCGAGGTGCTGGCCCGGCAGGACCAGTCCGGTCATGTGCCGGTCGTCGATCTGCATGATCCGGGAGATGGCCCAGTTGGTCCAGCGGCCGTCCGGCGTCCTGGCGACGACGACGCCCCAGGTGTTGACGTAGGGACCGCCGTCGGCCTGATGGACGAACGGGATCGGGAACCGGTCGAGCCGGGCGTCCTCGCCGGTCAGGACGTGCTGCTTGCAGGGCGCGCCGGCGGACGCCACCCGCCGAGGCGGGAGCAGTTCCCCGGTGCCCGCCCGCGCGAGCCTTTCGACCAGTTCGGCGGCGGTCGTGGTGTGGGGCAGGCCGAGCGAGAGGGAGATCCGGGCCAGCGGATGCCCGGGGATGCTGGACAGGGCGCCGGGAGCGCCGACCATGCGGAAGCCCTCGGCGACCCCCTTGAGGTGCTCGAAGAACGGGGCGGGGCGGCCGTTCTCGGTGGAGCGCCGGGTGACGGCGGACGCCTCCAGGTCGGGATCGATCACCCGGGAGATGCGCTGGAGGTCGCCCAGCTCTTCGAGCGCGGCGAGGTAGGACCGGAAGTCATCGGTGGCGGCCATCAGTTGGTCGCTCCTTTCGGTTCGGACTGGCGGGGCATTCCGTCCCAGCGCCGGGCCGACGGCACCTGGATGCCGATCTGGTCCAGCACGCGGACGGCGATGTGCCCGACGAGGTCGTCGATGGTCTGCGGGCGGTTGTAGAAGGCCGGCATCGGCGGCACGATCCGCGCTCCCATGCGGGAGAGCGCGAGCATGTTCTCCAGATGGATCTCGCTGAGCGGGGTCTCCCTCGGCACGAGCACCAGGGGCCGCCGTTCCTTCAGCGTGACGTCGGCGGCGCGCGGGATGAGGCCGTCGGCGTATCCGGTGCGGATCCCGGCGAGGGTCTTCATGCTGCACGGCGCGATGATCATGGCGTCGACCGGGAACGAGCCGGACGAGATCGCCGCGCCCTGGTCGTTCCACGCGTACGTCACGTCGGCCAGGTCGGTGACGTCGCGCACCGAGAGGTCGGTCTCCAGATGGATGGTCGCCCTGGCCCACTGGGACAGCACGAGACGGGTCTCCACGTCCGGCTGCTCCCGCAGCCTGCGCAGCAGTTCGACACCGAAGACGGCGCCGGTCGCCCCCGTCATCCCCAAGATCACTCGTCGCGGCATGGGAAACACCTTCCGTACGCGGTAAGTCCGTACACGGATCAATCTAGACCACCCGCCTTGCGATGGCAAACGCTCCGTGTGCGGAATGACAGTGCACGGAGGTAATCTGGGCCCATGACGAGTGGTGCGCGATACGACGGAACGCTGGAAGACGGCATGGCCCACCAGCTGCGACGGGCCTCGCAGGCGGTGAACGCCTCGTGGCAGCTGCGCAGCGGCGACCTGACGCCGCCGCAGTTCGCCGTGCTTCAGATCCTGGACGAACGCGGGAGCCTGGACCAGAAGACGCTCGGCGCCCTCGCCGCGGTCGACCGCTCGACGCTCACTCCCCTGCTCGACCGGCTCGTGGCGCGTGGTCTGGTCACCAAGAACACGGACCCCGGCAACCGCCGCCGCCAGCTGATCGCCCTGACTCCCGTCGGGCGGGAACGCACGGCCCTGGGCCGCGAGCAGGCCCAGGAGACCAGCCGCTGGATAGAGGAACTGCTCGGCCCCGACCGGCTGGCGACCCTGACCCTGCTGCTCAGGGAACTCGGGGACGCGGGCCGCGAGCAGTAGACAGTGGTCGTACGGTTGCCTTAACGCTCAAGTCATCGTGGTGCGCTCAGCGCACCGGCGAGTCGATCCGCCCGAGGATGCGTTCGGCGTCCTGGCCGAGCCGGCGAAGGCGCTCGGGCGAGAGGTTGTCCACGACGAGGTGCCGGACGTTGGCCACATGGGCGGGCGCGGCCGACTCCAGCTTGCGCATGCCGTCGGGCAGCAGGATGGCGTTGGTGAAGCGCCCGTCGGCCGGGTCCGGTTCCCGCCGGACGTAACCACGCTTCTCCAGGCGCTTCACCAGGTGCGACAGCCGGGACAGCGACGAGTTGGTCTCCTCGGCCAGCACACTCATCCGCAGGGTCCGGTCGGGTGTCTCGGCCAGCATCGCCATGGCCATGTACTCGACCATGCTCAGGTCCGCGTCCCGCTGCAGCTGGGCGTCCAGCGCCCAGGGCAGCCGGTTGACCAGACGGACCACCGACATCCACGAGGCCAGTTCGGCGGGCGCGAGCCACCGGTCGGCATGCTCGTCGTCCGGTCGGGGCTGGTCGGGGGCGGTCACGCCGGGAGCGTACCAGCTCACTTGAGCCTTCACGTCATGCCCGCCGCGGGGCGCACCGCGTCGGCGGCCGGGTCAGGACACCGCCGGTCCGGTCAGGTACCGCCCCTTCTCGTCGTACGGCCAGACGTTGGGCAGGCACCCGTGCATGCCCTTGATCTGCTGCATCATCACGGGAGCCGGCTGTCCGGCACCCGGGCAGCCGACATGGCCGTGGCCGAGGAAGTGGCCGACCTCGTGGTTGATGATCAGCGCCCGGTAGTCCTTGACGCGCCGGGCGTAGACGGGGGTCGCGAGGAGCCAGCGCCTGAGGTTCACCATGACCTGCCGGCCCACGTCGCAGTTGACCTCGCCGCCGGTGTCCAGCCCGTACTCCCCGCAGATCCTGTCCACCGTCCCGGGCGTCGCGACCCGGACGACGAAGTCGGTCGGACCGCCCGACACCCGTTCGAACGCCGAGCGGCCGTCGGCGGTCCAGCCGCGCCGGTCGGCCAGGATCCGCTCGACCTGCCGGGCGACGTCCGCCGTGGACAGGTCGATGCCCTTCTCGACGTCGACCCGGTAGCGCAGGACCGTCCCGGACCCGACCCTGGTGCTGCCGCCGGCCGCGGTGACGAACGTGCCCGGTCCCGTGGCCGGGATCTCCGGGGTGGACGAGGTGCCGGGGCCGGGCGAGGCGGAGGTGGCGGCCGGACCGGGCGACGGGGACCGGGAGCCGTGCGCCGGACCGGTGGCGCCGAGGCCCCCGGGGCGCGCCCGCTCGGTGGGCCCGGTCCGGTCGCCGGCGTGGGCCGCGCCCGTGCCGGACGAACCCCCGTCGACGGCCGCGAACCCGGCGGCGCCCAGGACCGCCAGCGCGGCCACGGCTCCCCAGACGGGCCCCTTCCGCTTCCCTCTGCGGGGCGAGGCATGCGAGGGACCGCTCCGGCGGCTGCCCCGGGGCGAAGCTGCTGTGCGCGTGGTCATGACCGTCAGGCTGTGATCGGAATGTGATCGGACCTGGCGCAAGCGATATCGAAGAGATAACGGGCACGGCGTTGCGGGCTTATATGATCATCCCGTAACAAGCGCACAGCTGTGCGGATGCGATGCGGATACTGAGCGCATGCCACGCGTTCTGCTGATCGAAGACGACCGCGCCGTGCGGGAGGGGGTGGCCCTCGCCCTGCGCCGCCAGGGCCACGAGGTCGCCGCCGTGGCGACCGGGGAGGACGGGCTGGAGCGGGTGCGGTCCTTCCGGCCGGACGTCGTGGTGCTGGACCTCATGCTGCCGGGGATGCCCGGACTCGACGTGTGCTGCCGGATCCGCGGCCTCGACCAGACCCTGCCGATCGTCATGGCGACCGCGCGCGGCGACGACGAGGACATCGTGGTGGGCCTGGAGGCGGGCGCCGACGACTACGTGGTCAAACCCGTGCGGGCGCGGGTCCTTGAGGCCCGCCTGCGCGCGGTGCTGCGCCGGGCGGGCGGCCCGCCCGCCGAGGGCGGCATACCGAAGATCGACACCTACGGGGACCTGTCCGTCGACCGGGCCGGCCTCTCGGTCGCCCGCGGCGGTGTGCCGATCCCGCTCGCCCCCTCCGAACTCCGGCTGCTGCTCACCCTGTCCGCTTCGCCCGGTCAGGTGTTCAGCCGGCAGCAGCTCCTGGAGGCGGTCTGGGAGCACAGCTACCACGGGGACGCCCGGCTGGTGGACGCCTGCGTACGGCGGCTGCGCGCCAAGATGGGCGAGCCGCCGCGCGAGCCGCGCCACATCCAGACCGTGCGCGGCTTCGGCTACCGGTTCGCGGCCCGGTGAGGCGCCCCCGTCTCCCGCAGCTGCGCGGCCTGCGGACCCGGCTGGTGCTCGCCTTCACGCTGGTCGCCGCCGTCACCGCGGCCACCACCGGCGCCCTGACCTTCCGCGAGGCCCGTACCGGCGTCCTCCAGCAGAGCCAGGACGCCGTGATCCAGCAGCTGCGCACGCAGGTCGGCCGCCTCGCCCCGGGCCTCGCCTTCCCGCCGGACGAGGCCGCACTGGCCCGGTTCGCGTCGGACGTGGCCCGCTCGGAGCCCTCCGGGATCTGGCGGGTGCTGGCCGCCTACGGCAGCCTGAGCGCCACCTCCGCCGCGGGCGACCGCTTCGAGGAGCTGACGCCCGCCGTGCGCGAGGCCGTCGGCTCCAGCATGGCCACGGTCTTCCAGCGGGTGGCCGACGGCGACCGCACCGCACTCGTCGTCGGCATGTCGGTCACCTTCGACCGGGCGCCCGCCAAGGGCGTGTACACCTCCGGTGTCCATGTCTTCCTGACGGTGCCGCAGACCACCGAACGCGCCTACGTCGACGCCCTGGTCACCGCCGCCGAACGCGCCGCGGTGCCCGCGCTGACGCTCGCCGTGCTGCTGGCGCTGCTCGCCGCCCGCGGGGTGCTGCGCCCGGTCCGGGCCCTGCGCCACGCCACCCGCAGCATCGCCGAGGGACGCCTGGACACCCGGCTCGCCGTGGACGGATCCGACGAACTCGCCGATCTCTCCCACACGTTCAACGAGACGGCCGCCGCACTGGAGAAGTCGGTGGCCGAACTGCGTGGCATGGAGGCCCGGGCCCGCCGGTTCGCCGCGGACGTCTCGCACGAACTGCGCACCCCGCTCGCCGCCATGTCCGCCGTCACCGACCTCCTCGACGAGGACGCCGCCCGCCTGGATCCGGACACCGCCACCGCCGTCCGCCTGATCAGCGAGGAGACCGTGAAGCTGGCCCGGCTGGTGGACGACCTGATGGAGATCTCCCGTTTCGACGCGGGCGCCGCGGTGCTGCACCTGGACGAGATCGACCTCGCCGAGTCCCTGCGGCGCACCCTGGACGCCCGTGCCTGGACCGGCCTGGTGGACTGCGACCTGCCGCCGCCCGGCACCCTGCGCGGCCGCGTGGACCCGCGCCGCCTCGACGTCGTCGTGGCCAACCTGGTCGGCAACGCACTGCGGCACGGCGCCCGGCCGGTCGCCCTGCGCCTGTACGACGGCGGGGAGCCCGGCGGGGCGCGGCTCGCGGTGATCGAGGTGCTGGACAGCGGGCCCGGGATCCCGGACGACGTGCTGCCGCAGGTCTTCGAGCGGTTCTACAAGTCGGACGCCGCCCGCGCCCGCACCGAGGGCAGCGGCCTCGGCCTCGCGATCACCGCGGAGAACGTCCGGGTGCACGGCGGCACGGTCCGCGCCGCGAACCGGCCCGGGGGCGGCGCCGTCTTCACCGTACGGCTCCCCCTGCCGGCCGGCGAACCGGCCCGGGAGGACCGGTGACGAGCCTCCGGCGGCGGGCCCGTCTCGCGCTCCTGGTCCCCGCGGCGGTGTGCGTCCTGGCCTCCTGCGGCATCCCCACGACCGGTGTGGTGCAGGCGGGCGGTCCCGCCGGTGGCGTCGTGCCGAAGACGCGGCTGTACTTCGTGCGGGACGGCGCTCTGGTCGCCGTCCGGCGCGAGACCGACGCGCCGGGCGACGTCGAGTCGGCGCTGCGGGAACTGCTCCTGGGCCCGACCGGTGCGGAGCGCGGCAAGGGACTGACGACACGGCTGCCCCTGCTCACGGGCCTGCCGTCGGCGGTCCCCGCCGCCCCGGCGCCGGGCGGGGGTGGCACCGCCGTACCGGAGGCTCCCGACGGGGCGCACTTCCTGCGGGTGACCGCTCGGCAGGACCGGATCTCCGTCGAACTGTCCGCCGTCGCCGGTGAGTTGAGCGATCCCGGCCTCGCCGCCGCACAGCTCGCCTGCACTGCCGACGCGGCGCAGCGGATAGCCGACCCCGGTGCCGAACCCGAGCCGGTGACGGTCACGCTCCCCGGCGGCCGGCACATCGGGGGAGCCGCCCGCGGGTGCCCCGGCGCCTGACACCCGGCTCATCGACCGGCCGGCGGCACGATCTCCTTCTTGAGGATCTTCCCGGTGGGTCCCTTGGGCAGGGTGTCCGCGATCCACACCTTCCGCGGGTACTTGTAGGCGGCGACCTGGCCCTTGACGTACGCGCGCAGTTCCTCGGCCGTCGTCCGCGCCTCCGGCCGGAGCACGACCGCCGCACCGACCTCCTCGCCGAGGTCGGGGTCGGGAAGGCCGATGACCGCGGCGTCGGCGACGGCCGGGTGCTCGTAGAGCACGTCCTCGACCTCGCGGGGGTACACGTTGTACCCGCCGCGGATGATCACGTCCTTCTTCCGGCCGACGATCCAGAGGTACCCGTCCTGGTCCACCCGGCCGAGGTCACCGGTGTACAGCCAGCCGTCCCGGATCGTGGCGGCGGTCTCCTCGGGGCGCTGCCAGTACCGCTTCATCACGTTGTGCCCGCGCACCGCGATCTCGCCGGTCTCGCCCCGCGGCACCTCCGCGCCCTGCTCGACCACCCGCACCCGGACACCCGGGATCGGGGTGCCGACCGACCCGGGCTTGGGTCCGGCCCGCAGGGTGTTGACCGAGACGACGGGCGAGGTCTCCGACAGTCCGTAGCCTTCGAGCACGACGCAGTCGAACGCGGCCTGGAAGTCGTACAGCACCTGGACGGGCAGTTCGGCGCCGCCGGCGAGGCACACGCGCAGCCGGGAGACGTCGTGGCTCTCCTTGCCGGGCTGCCGTACGAGCCTGCTGTACACCGTGGGCACCCCGGCGAAGACGGTCACCCCGTGGGCGTCGAGGATGCCGAGGGCCTGCGCCGCGTCGAAGCGCGGCAGCAGGGTGAGGCACGCGCCCGAGGCCACGGCGGCGTTGAGGGTGCAGGTCTGCCCGAAGGCGTGGAACAGGGGCAGTCCGCCGAAGATCACGTCGTCGGCGGTGAGCTGGAACAGCTCACCGGCCACGACGTCGCAGTTGCGGGCCAGGTTGGCGTGGGTCAGTTCGGCGCCCTTCGGCCGGCCGGTGGTCCCCGAGGTGTAGAGAATGACCGCGGTGTCGTCGTCGTGACGCTCCGTCAGTTCGTCGAGGGGAGACGCCGATTCCAGCAGCTCGTCGAGGGCGCCGGGACGGACGACGACGGCCTCCGCGTCCGTCTGCCGCGCACCGGCGTGCGCCTCGTCGGCGAAGTCGTGCCAGGCGAACAGCAGCCCGGCCCCCGAGTCGCCGAGGTAGTAGGCGACTTCACGGGACTTGAGCAGGGGGTTCATCGGGACGACGATGCCGCCGGCCCGGAGTACGCCGTAGTAGACGACGGCGAACTCGGGAACGTTGGGCAGCATGAGCGCGACCCGGTCGCCGGGCTTCACGCCACGGTCGCGGAGCAGTCCGGCCATGCGGGCGGTGCTCCGGTCGAGCGCGCGGTAGGAGACCGCGGTGTCCTCGATGCGGAGCGCGGGGCGGTCCGGGTGCGCCCGGGCACTGTCGGGCACGTGGTGGGCGAGGTTCATGTCGCGTCCTTCTCAAGCGCTTCTCAAGGGCTCGAATGAGCAGAGGCTAGGCCCGGAAGGCAGGCAAATCACTGGGCTCGCGATACGACCCCGGGGCCCGAATTGGTGCCGTTGGACCATTCTGCGGTTAGCTTTGAGGCATGGCTGCGGAGCACCCAGAGGCCGTGAAACAACTGTCCGTGGTCGCGGAGAACGTAGGGTCACATCTTCCGGAGGTCGGCCGCGACATCGGGGACTACGTTCTTGCCGAGATACCGGAGCTCAGGGGCGACGCGACCATCGTGAAAATCCTGCGGGCGAGCATCACGGAAAACGTCGGCACACTGCTGCACGTCTTCGAGAACGACATTCCCCTGGAAAAGGTCGAGGGGCCCGCGGCCGCCCTCGAATACGCGCGGAGACTGGCACAGCGGGGAATTCCCCTGAGCGCGTTGATCAGGGCCTACCGGATCGGGCACTGGCGCTTTCTGCAGTGGTGTCTGGACGAACTCAACCGGCAGAACGCAGCCGAGGATCTGGCCGTCGCGACCAACCGGCGCATGCTGCACACGAGCTTCGGCTACATCGACCGGATCACCGAGCACGTCATCGCGGAGTACCAGCACGAACGCGACAACTGGCTGCTCAGCCAGACCGCGGCGCGCGCCGCCCGGGTGCGCGACATCCTCGCCGCGAGCGACGTCGACCTCAACCGGATCGAACCGGCCCTCGGTTACCGGCTCCGCCAGCATCACCTCGGGCTGGTGGCCTGGCTGCCCACGCCGAAGGACGGGGGCGAGGGGCTCTCCCGGCTGCACCGGATCACCGACGAGCTCGCCCGGAGACTCGGCTGCGCCGCACGCCCGCTGTTCGTCCCCCGGGACGCGATCGTGTCCTGGGCCTGGCTGCCGCTGGGCCCGGACAGCGACGTCCCCTGGCACGAGGTGTCGAGCGTGCTGGAGCGCGGCGATCCCTCCGTCCGCATGTGCGCCGGGGGCGTCGGATACGACATCGAGGGCTTCCGCGCCACCCACCGGCAGGCGCTGCGCGTCCAGGAACTCGCGGCCGTCGCCGATCCGGTCCCCCGGTTCACGCAGTTCTCCACCGTGGCTCCCATCGCCCTGATGGCGACGAACATCGACGACATCCGTGCCTGGGTGTGGGACGTCCTCGGCCCGCTGGCCCTCGACGACGAGAACAGCGCCCGCCTTCGCGAGACCGCGCAGATATTCCTGGACAGCGGCTGCAGCTACACGGCCACCGCGAGTACCCAGATCCTGCACAAGAACACCGTGCAGTACCGCATCCGCAAAGCCGAGGAGATCATGGGGCACCCGGTCCAGAAGGAACACACCGATCTGGAGATCGCGCTGCGCGCCGTCCAGTACCTCGGCTCCACACTGCTGCGCACGAACGCCGAACGGCACGCATGACACGCGCGACATCTGTCGGCGTCCCGGGTCAGCGGCCTTCCCAGTGCGGCTGACGCCGCTCCGCGAAGGCGTGGGCGCCCTCCTGGGCGTCGTGGGAGGCCAGCACCGGGTCGGCGATGAGGTCCTGGTCGGCGAAGGCGTCCTCGTCGCTGAAGGCCCGCCGCTCGTTGACGACCCGCTTCACGGCCTCCACGGCCAAGGGCGCGTTGAGCGTGATGCTGCTGGCCAGTTCCAGGGCCCGCTGGAGCGCCTGACCCGGTTCCGTGAGCTCGTTGACCAGGCCGAAGCGCTCGGCGCGCTCGGCGGGCAGGGGCTCGCCGGTGAGCAGCAGTTCGAGCGCGATGTTGTGCGGGATGCGCTCGGGCAGGCGCACCATGCCGCCCTCGGGCGGCACGATGCCGTAGCGGACCTCGGTCTGGCCGAAGGTGGCGTTCCGCGCGGCCACGATCATGTCGCAGGCGAGCGCCATCTCGGTGCCGCCGCCCAGCGCATAGCCCTCGACGGCGGCGATGAGCGGGGTCCTGATCCGGGCGCGGGTGATCCCCGCGAAGCCCCGTCCGCCGACGATGGGCTTGTCGCCGGCCGCGAAGGCCTTGAGGTCCATGCCCGCGCTGAAGACGCCGCCGGCCCCGGTGAGGATGCCGACCCTGAGGTCGTCGCGGGACTCCAGCTCGTCGAGGGCGGCGGCGAGGGCCCGTGCGGTGGCCCCGTCGATGGCGTTGCGGGCCCGGGGCCGGTCGATGGTGATCACGAAGATGCCGTCGACCTCCTCGGTCCGTACGGTCGGTGCGTTCGTGGCCGTGGTCATGACGTGGTTTCCCTTCTCTCCCTGGCGCCGGTCCCCCGCGCCCTTGTCTCGTGCCGTCGGGCCATTGGCCTCAGGCGACGGCCTCGGCCTTGTGCAGTTCGCCGATCCCGGCGGCGTCGAAGCCGATGTCACGGAGCACCGCGTCGGTGTGTTCGCCCAGGTCGGGGGCCGGACGCGGACGGACCTTGGGTTCCTGGTCCAGCCGTACGGGGCTGTCGACGGTCAGGTGCGGATCGGTGCCGCCGTCGTCGATCGGTACGAGGATCCCGTTGGCCACGAGCTGCGGGTCGTGGGCGAACTCCTCGATGGTCTGCGCGACCCCGTAGGTGAGGCCAGCGGCGTCGAGCACCTGACGCCACTCGGCCAGCGGACGGGCCGCGAACGTCTTGTCCAGCACGCCGGCGATCTCGGCGGCGTGGGCGCGGCGGCTCTGCGAGTCGGCGTAGTGCGGGTTCTCGGCGGCCTCGGGGTGGCCGATCGCATGGAGGAAGAGGGGGACCTGCTTGTCCTCGTTGGCGAAGGCCAGCAGCAGCCAGCGGTCGTCCGCGGTGCGGTAGGCGTTGGCGAGCGCGTTCGGCGGGTCGGTCCTGTCGACCGGGCGGGGGGCCTTCCCGCCGACCAGTACGGCCTGCAGCCACATGCCGGCCGCCCAGGCGCCCTCGGCGACCAGCGAGGCGGTGACGCGTGCGCCCTCGCCGGTCTTCTCCCGCCGGTACAACGCGGTCATGATCCCGGCGAACAGGGTGATCGCCGTCGGGTGGTCGCCCGACCCGAACGCGTTGATCGCCGGCGGCGCCTCGTGCTGGCGTGTGACGTCCATGAGGCCGCTGCGGGCCCAGAACGCGGTCACGTCGAACCCGGGCAGGTTCGCGTCCGGCCCCTCCTCGCCGAAGCCGGTGACATCGGCGTAGATCAGCCGGGGGTTCAGCGGGGCCAGGTCGTCGTAGTCCAGGCCCAGCTTGGCCCGGGTGTGCGGCGGGAAGTTGGTCACCAGCACGTCCGCCCAGGTCACCAGGCGTTCGACCACGGCCCGCGCGCCGGGTGCCTTCAGGTTGAGCGCGATGCTGCGCTTGTTGCGGTTGTCCAGCTGCCAGGGGTAGTTGACCCCCTCGACGCGGGGGTTCGGCGGCATGCGGCTGAGCGAACGGTACGCGTCGCCCGCGCCCGGGGGTTCCACCTTGACGACGTCGGCGCCGAAGTCGCCGAGGATGGTGGCCGCGGCGGGCCCTGCGATGAAGCTCGCGAGATCGACGACGTGCAGTCCCTCAAGGAGGGGGGTACTGCTCATGACGACTCCTTGTCCTCGATGGGGCGCCGGTTCAGTGGTGGCTCGGCACCGCGGGCACGAAGGCGCTGTAGCCGGTGATGTCACGGCCGACGATCAGCGCCTGCACGGTGTCGGTGCCCTCGTAGGTGTCGATCGCCTCGATGTCGCACAGATGCCGGGCCACGTGGTAGTCGAGCAGGATCCCGTTGCCGCCGAGCATGTCGCGGGCGTCGGCGAGGATGGCCCGGGCCCGTTCGGTGTAGTGCATCTTTGCCAGCGCGACCCGGGGCATCGAGTACTCGCCCTCGTCCAGGAGCTGGCTCAGGCGGTGCTGCATGCAGAGCATGTCGGTGATGTCCGCGAGCATCCGGGAGAGCCGGTACTGGATGAGCTGGAAGGCGGCCAGCGGCATCCCGAACTGCTTGCGCTGCTTGGCGTAGGCCAGGGCCGTCTCGTAGCCCGCGATCGCGGCCCCGATCGACTCCCAGGCGACGCAGAAGCGCGAGGCCAGCAGGACCTTCTCGGTGTCGCGGAAGGTGTGGACGTTGGCCAGCCGGTTCGCGGCCGGCACCCGGACGTCGGTGAGGGAGATCTGTGCGTTCTGGACACAGCGCAGGGCCGTCTTGCCCTTGATGACCTGGGCGTCGAACCCGGGCGTGCCCTTCTCGACGACATAGCCGCCCACATGCCCGTCGTCGCCGCGGGCCCAGATGATCGAGTAGTCGGCGAAGGTCGCGTTGCCGATCCACCTCTTGTGGCCGTTGATGACGTACGAGTCGCCGTCCCGCCGCGCGGTCGTCTCCAGCTTGACCACGTCCGAGCCGTGCGTGGGCTCGGTCAGACCGAAGGCGCCGAGCTTCTCCATGCGCGCCATCGGCGGCAGGAAGCGCTGCTTCTGCTCCTCGGAGCCCAGCAGCGCGACCGACATCATGGCCAGGGCCGAGTGGACCCCCATCATGGTCGACATGCTCAGATCGCCCCGGGCCAGTTCGAGGATCACCAGGCCCGCCGTCACGTTGCTCATCCCCGGGCAGCCGTACCCGGAGATCTGGAAGCCCGCGATGTCCAGCTGCGCCAGCTTGGGCACCAGCTCGAAGGGGAACTCCGCCCGCTCCCAGTACGGGTTGATGACCGGGATGACCTCCTGGTCCATGAACTCGCGGACCTTCTTCTTCAGGGCCCGCTGCTCGTCGGTGAGCAGGTTGTCCAGAAGGAAGTAGTCGGAGAACTCCGATCCGCCCAGAACGGGCGGCTCCACCCCGGACGAGTTCCCGTTGGGGCTCGCGAGAGCGTGTCCCTGATCGGCTGCCGCGCCGTGTGTCGCCTTCATCTGCCGTTCCTTCCGATCGGGAATCCGAGAGGGGATCCATGGGGAATCCGATGGGGTCAGTACGAACGACGCTAGGAGGCAGCGGAGTCACAGCCACTGGGCGCGGAACACCACATTGCTGCCCGATTTGGTGCTCTTGCACCAAATCGGGCGGCGAGCCCGCAGCAGGCGGACCCGGCGCCGGCACTTCCGACCCGGCCGTGCCGGCCCTCAAGTACCCGAAACGGCGCAGGCGTTGCCGACCGGGGAGTCCCGGGCACCGCGGCGGGCCGCCGGCCGGGGCCCTGTACCGCGGTACCAAGAACCCGCCCGAATCCTGGGCGCGCAGCCCGATGCGCCGGTGCCCGCCCGGGCCGAGGGTTGTCCCATGGCCGCCGCACGGCGCCACCACGCACCTTCCGTGGCCAACGACCAGGAGCAGTGATCAGCCATGACATCGCACAGGCCCGTTCACCGCGTGGCGATCGTCGGGACCGGCACCATCGGTGCCAGCTGGGCGACGCACTATCTCGTCCGTGGCTTCGACGTCACGGCCACCGACCCCGCGCCCGCCGCGGAAAAGGCCCTGCGGTCGTACGTGGCGGGCGCGTGGGACGCGGCCGCCGCGATCGGGCTCGCGCCCGGCGCCTCGCCCGACCGCCTGGGTTTCACCCCGGACCTGCCGCAGGCCGTCGCGGACGCCGACTTCGTCCAGGAGAACGCGCCCGAGCGCCCGGAGCTCAAGGTGAAGCTGTTCGCCGACCTCGACGACGCCACGCCACCCGACTCGATCATCGCGTCGAGCTCGTCGGGCATCACGATGAGTGACATCCAGGTCGACTGCCGGCACCCGGAGCGGACCGTCATCGGCCACCCCTTCAACCCTCCGCACGTCGTCCCCCTGGTGGAGGTCGTCGGCGGCACGCGGACCGCCCCGGAGACGGTCCGGGACGCCATGTCGTTCTACGCCGCGATCGGCAAGAAGCCGATCCACCTGAAGAAGGAGCTCCCCGGACACGTCGCCAACCGCATCCAGGCCGCGCTGTACCGCGAGGTCGTGTACCTGGTCCAGGAGGGCGTGCTCGACGTGGCCGACTCCGACGACGCGGTGTCCTGGGGCCCCGGGCTGCGCTGGGGTGTCATGGGCCCGCACCTGCTGTGGCACCTCGGCGGCGGCGAGGGCGGCATCCAGCACTTCATGGACACCCTCATGCCGCGCATGGTCGGGTTCTGGGAGCAGTTGGGCACCCCCGAGTTCACCCCCGAGCTCCGGGACACCATCGTGAACGGTGTCCTCAAGGAGGCGGACGGCCACTCGGTCGACGAGCTGTCCGCCCGCCGTGACGCCATGCTCGCGGCCCTGCTGGCCGTGCGCGCGCAGCACGACCCGTCCGGGCCGGACGCGAAGGAAGCGACGTGATGGACGACCGGGACACACTGTTCGTGCTGGAGGCCAGCGGCGGCGGCCGCCTGTTCTCCGTGCTCCCCGACGGCTCCGGCAAGACGGTCCTCGTCACCGGGTGCCGGATCCCCGACGGTGTCGCCGTCGACGCCGGCGCCGGGTACGTGTACTGGACGAACATGGGCGTCCCGACGGAGAACGACGGCTCCGTCGAGCGCGTGGACCTGGACGGCGGCAACCGGACGACGATCGTCCCCGACGGTGCCACGCACACCCCGAAGCAGCTCCACCTCGAAGCGGCCGACCGGAAGCTGTACTGGAGTGACCGCGAAGGCATGCGCGTGATGCGCTGCGACCTGGACGGCTCGAACGTCGAGACCCTCGTCCGGACCGGCGAGGGCGAGGACGACCGCCGGGACGAGACCAAGTGGTGCGTGGGCGTCGCCGTCGACCCCGTGGGCGGACACCTCTACTGGTCCCAGAAGGGTCCGAGCGACGCGGGACTCGGCAGGATCCTGCGCGCCGGCATCGCCCTGCCCGCCGGGCGGACACCGGACCGGCGCGACGACGTGGAGGTGCTCTTCGAGGGCCTACCGGAACCGATCGACCTCGAACTCGACGTCAGGGCACGGGCGTTGTACTGGACGGACCGCGGGGACCCGCCGAGGGGCAACACCGTCAACCGGGCCTCGCTCGACCCGCCGGACGGCCGGTGGACGTACGAGATCCTCGTGACCCACCTCATGGAGGGCATCGGCATCGCCCTCGACCCGGACGGTGACCGCATGTACGTGACCGACCTGGCCGGGACCGTCTACGCGGCCGGCCTCGACGGATCGGACCGGCGGGAGATCCTCGTCGCACAGGGCAACCTCACGGGCATCGCCCACGCCGTTCTGCACGAAGGGTGAGAACCGTGCCCGGAGATTTCCCGCGGGACGTTCCCGGGCTAGGCCTGGTGCGCCGCCGAGATCTGGCCGACCAGGACCGCGAAGGGCATGTCGAGTGCGGCGTAGAAGGCCCCGGCCTCGGGCAGTGCGTTGTCGGCCAGTGCCTCGACCAGGAGGGTGGCGTAGTCACTGACGACGACGCCCGCCTGCTGCATGCGCAGCAGTCCCGCCTCGCGCTTGGCCTGGCTGAAGGTGCCGGAGGCGTCCACGGCGACATAGGCGTCGTACCCGGCGGCCGTCGCGGCGATCGCGGGCAGTGCCGCGCACACCTCCAGCGACACCCCGGCGAAGATCAGCTTCCGTCGGCCGGTGGCCTCCACGGCTTCGCGGACGCGATCGTCGTGCCAGGCGTTGACCGTACTGCGGTCGATGATCTTCTGTCCGGCCGGCAGGGCCTCGACCAGCTCGGGGGTGGTCGGTCCCCACATGCTGTCGGCCGCAGTGGTGGTGGCGACCACCGGGATCCCCAGCACCGCCGCCGCCCGCGCCATGGCCACCACGTTGTGCTTGAGTTCGCCGACCGTGATGTCCCGAACGCCGGACAACAGGCCCACCTGGTGGTCGACCAGCACCACAGCGGCGTTGTCCCGGGTGATCGGCTCCAGGAACTTGCTGCGCTCACTCATGTTCCGCTCCTTCAGGGTCGGCGGCGTCGGGCCACCGCCTTTTTGGTCACTGACCTTGATAGTCAATTTTGGTGACCATTTGCTTTCGACGCTATACCCGTCTCACCCGCAACGCAAGCGCGCCCCGGCCGGCCCTGCCCCCGCCTCCGGGCGGCCTTCTCGGTGCGCCGCGCGCCAGGCCCATAAAATCGCCGGTGATCCAGCACGGCGCTGGGCGACCGACGAGAGGAGTGAGGCATTGACCGGGCACCCGGCCACGCAACCGGACCTCGGCGTGCTCGCCGCCCGGATCCTCATGTCCGTTCAGCGCGAGCTGTTCACCGCGCTCGCCGAGCAGGGCTTCGACGACATCGCGCCCCGCGCCGGCGCCGTCCTCGCCCACCTGCGCGCCGACGGCATCCGGGCCAGCGAGCTCGCCCGCGCCTCCGGCCAGCACAAGCAGGTCGTCGGCTCCCTCGTCGACGACCTGGAACACCTGGGATACGTCGAACGCAGGCCCGACCCCGCGGACCGCCGCGCCAAACTGGTCTGTCCGACCGAGCGCGGCCTGCTGCAGATGGCGGCGGCCGCCGCCATCATGCGCTCCATCGAGGAACGCCACGCGAGGGCACTGGGCGAGCGGGAGTACGCCGCCTTCAAGGCGGCTCTGCGCAGCGTGGCCGAACTCCCGCCCGAGTCCCCGCACGGCACACGGCCACCAGGACCCGGCGACGGCGCCTGAGCTCCGCCCGCCCCGGCTCCGCCGCCGGGGCACCTGGCCCGCCCGGCGTCATGCGCGGTGCGGCCCCCGTTCCGTCGTCCGCAGCTGCGGGCCCTTGATGGACAGCCGCCCGCCGAACTGGGTGATCTGGGAGGCGGTCGCCCCGGCGAGGGTGATGGTGCGGGTGCGGGCGCGTGGGTGCGAGAGCCAGTGGGGTACGGCGTCGGGGGTGACGGCGACGGTGCGGTCCGCCGGGAGCGGTCCGCCGCCGAGGCCCGTGACCCTGCCGGTCAGCCTGCGGACGTAGAGGGTCGCCACCCCGCCGGCCCCCTGCCCCTTGAGCGTGGCGGTGGTCGCCGGCCTCGCCCGCAGACGCATCGCCGCTCGGCCCCGGCCCGCCGTCAGATCGAGGTTGACGGCGTCCAGCGACCGTACGGTGAACTTCAGGGCCCGGACGGTCCCGGCGCCGGTGCGCACCGAGACCACCCCGCGGAACCGCGCGCCGCGGAGTACGAGCCGGTCGGCACGGAGCACGCAGGGGCCCTTCGCGGGACGAACCGGGGGCGACGAACCGAGCCGCGCGCCGGAAGCGCTGCCGGCCGGCCGCGGTACGTCGAGGTGCAGGAACACGGCCACGCCGACCACGGCCAGCGCACCCGCGAGCGGCCGGGCCACACGGCGGAGCAGGAGACCGGCCGGACGCGGGCGGTGCGGGTGACGGTGACCGTGAGTCCGCCCTCGGACGCGCTCGCGGGAGTGCGCGATGCTGCCGGTGCGCGGGTCAGGAGCCACTGCGCCCCTCTCCCGCCGCAGCCGTCGTGGCAGTCGCAGCCGTCGTGGCAGTCGCGCCAGTCGTGGCCGTCGCGGCCGTCTCGTCGCCGGGCGCGGTCGACGGCTCGCCGGCCGGGGGCGGCAGCCAGGCACAGGCCAGGGAACCGCCGATCAGACCGGAGCCCACGCCGAGGAACAGGCCGCCGAAGTTCGCGACGGGGAAGGAGATGACGGCGAGCAGGAGGGTGGCGATCCCGGCGAACACACGGAGATGGGGGCGACAGCAGAGCGCGACGCCCAGGACCAGGAGCAGGGTTCCGATCACCAGCGACCCGGCGCCGGACGTGGTCGACAGGGCGAGCGGAATTCCGCCCAGGTTCAGGTTCGCGTAGGGCCAGTAGAGGATGGGCAGACCGGCGGCGAAGGTGAACAGCCCGGCCCAGAAAGGACGTTCACCACGCCAGGTGCGGAACCCGCGCCGGAACTGCGGTGCCCTGGCGAGCAGTTCACGTCCTCTGCCGAAAGGGTTGGTGATCACGCGTCCTGTCCTGATGAGTGGGGTTGCGGTCCCGCGAGGAGGTGGTGGGCCCGGGCGTGCGGCGCCCGTGCACAGCGGCCGCCCGGGTCAGAAGCATGCGTGGTTGCCCTGTTCGACCCGCAGTCGCAGGCCCGGAATGTTGAAGGTGCCGGCCGAGACCGCGACCGCGGTCACCCGCACGTCGTTCAGGGTGGTCGACAGCGACTGCTGGGCGACGCCGTCGGGGTCGAAGAAGCGCGAGTTCCGGTCCCCGGACCTGATCGGGCCCTTGGTGACGGCTCCCTGAGCGACGCCGATGTCGAGGCCGCCGAAATCCGCCTCCCCGACCGACTCGCTCGTCGCGTCGATGAACAGGTTCGAGGCCTCGGCCGGCCGGCCGCCACCACCGGTGAGCCGCAGAGTCTGTGTGCCCAGCACCGGGACGTCGACGACGACGGACTGGCACAGCCCCTTGAGGGTGGCGTGCCGGAAACCGGAGACCACGACGGGTACGAGTTCGTGCTTCCTCGTGACGTCGACCATGCCGTAAAGGCTGAACCCGCGGGCGGTCAGGGTGTCGGCGGAGACCTGGAACTGCTGGCCGGAGATGAAGAACGAGGCGGCGAGCACGCCCTGCGCCATGGCGATGCCGACGGTCGCACAGGCCGCGACGCCGGGCACCAGGACAACCGCGAAGCGTCTCCAACGGGTTCTTCCGGCGCGGTGCGACATCCCGTCTCCTTCGCTCGTGAGGTGGACCCGCCCATGCCGACAAGGCAGTAGATGCCCCGTTTGTCCGGTGATGGATCCTAGGCTCCCGGCTGTGCGAAGCGACCGCACGCCAGGCCCGCCGGACGAGTGACGCAACTTCTGCTGCTCTCTTCGGGCGACGAGGCCCCGACTGGGCCCTGTCGTTTGGATCAGCCTGGCCATGAGGTGCGGCACCTTGCGACAGACCCGAGCGGGGGCTGGTGCGTGCAGCTGCAAGGCGGAGGAGGGAGTCGACGCGGTGGGGGCACCTCCCGGCCGAAGGCTGGGGGACGTCGGCGAGTGACGACAACGCCGCTGGGGGTCCCCCCACGCCTTTTAAGGCAGTGGGGGAGTGCGTGCCAGCCCCCGCGACGCCGGGATGATCCAAACGACAGGGCCTAGAGCCGGCGGAGCACGGAACTCAGCATCTCGGCCTCCTCCGCGGAGAGCCGGTCCGTGAAGTGGCGGCGCACCGCGGCTTCCAGGCCGGGGTGCACGGCGGTGACGGTCCGGCGCCCGGCGTCGGTGAGGGTGACGGTGACGCCGTCGCCGCGTTCGCGGGCGACGAGTCCGCGCTTGCCCATGCGGGTGAGCTGATGGGAGATGCGAGTGCGGTCCCAGCCGAGCGACGCGGCGAGCTCGCTCTGCCGCAGGGCGCCGCCCGCCTTGTCGAGGTTGACGAGGATGGTCAGGTCCGGCTCGGACAGGCCCGCCGCCTCGGCGGTGTCCGCGACCACCCGGGTCCGGACGAGTTCATGGGCGCGCTTGAAGGCGGACCAGAGCTCGACGGGCTCCGGCACGACGCCGCCCGCCGACTCACCGGCCCCGCTCCCGGGAGTTGACATATCAACAAGCCTCTTCCTAGTGTTGAGATGTCAACGCTAGCAGGTGGCGGTGGCGGCCACGCCTGCGCCAGGCGGCCGGAACCCGCTGCGCCACGCCCCCGACGGCCTGCTGGACAGCGAGCGCGGCCCGTGGCCGCAAGGAGAGGTCTCCGCATCATGAACGCATCCGCATCCGCGTCACTCCTCGCCGAGCGGGCCCGGTCCGGTAAGCCGCTCGGCGTCGGGATCATCGGACTCGGCGCGCACGGAAGCTGGGCCGAGCGCTCGCACCTGCCGGCCCTGCGCGCCGTCCCGGGATACGAGCTGAGCGCGCTGAGCACGAGTTCGAAGGAATCGGCGGAGCGCTCCGGACAGGTGCACGGGGTGCCCCGCGTCTTCGGGTCGGCCGCCGAGCTGGCCGCCTGCGACGAAGTGGACCTCGTGGTCGTGGCGGTGAAGGTGCCGCACCACCGGGAACTGGTGCGGACGGCGCTGAGCGCCGGCAAGAGCGTGCTGTGCGAGTGGCCGCTGGGCAACGGGCTCGCGGAGGCGGAGGACATGGCCCGGCAGGCGCGGAGCCGGGCCGTGCCGACGGTGGTCGGACTCCAGGCGCGCTCGCACCCGGCCGTCGTCCACGCACGCCGTCTCGTGGCCGACGGCTACGTCGGGGAGGTGCTGTCCACGACGGTCGTGGGCTCCGGCGGGGCCTGGGGCGCGACCGTGGGCCCCCGCGACCACTACGTCCTCGACGCCGCGAACGGCGCGACGATGCTGACCATCCCCTTCGGCCACCTGCTCGACGGGCTCGCATCGGTCCTGGGAGAGCCCGAGGAACTGCGGATCCGGACGGCCTCGCGCCGTACGTGGTCCATGGACCGCGAGACCGGGCAGCGCGTGCCCATGACGGCCGCGGACCAGGTGGTGGCCACGGGACGGCTGCCGGGCGGCGCGGTGGCCGCCGTCCACTACCGCGGCGGCATGTCCCGGGGCACCGGCTTCCGCTGGGAGATCAACGGCACCGAGGGCGACCTCGTCCTCACCGCTCCCGTCGGCCATCTCCAGCTCGGCCCGGTCACCGTCGAAGGCGGCCGCTCCACGTCCGCCGGCCTCGCTCCGCTGCCGGTGCCCGAATCCCTCGTCCGCGTCCCCGGCCTGGACGCCCGGGCCGATGCGCCGGCCTACGCGGTCGCCCACGCCTACCGGCGGTTCCTGGACGACCTGTGCGGCGACGGCACGCCGGTCGTACCCGATTTCGCGCACGGCGCCGCCCGGCACCGCAGCATCGAATCCGGCCTGGCAGCACCCTGACGAGCGCGAACCCTCAGGACGCGAACGGCACCTGGGCCGAGGGCGCCGCGCCCTTCCCGGCGGGGTGCCGCCACACCCCGTCCGCGGCCAGCCGGGGCAGCACCCCCTCCCCGAACCAGTACGCCTCCTCCAGATGCGGGTACCCGGACAGCACGAACTCCTCGATGCCCAGCGCCGCGTACTCCTTGATCCGCTCGGCCACCTCGTCGTGCGAGCCGACCAGGGCGGTGCCGGCGCCGCCGCGTACCAGCCCGATGCCCGCCCACAGGTTGGGGTGGATCTCCAGCGCGTCCCGCCGGCCGCCGTGCAGGGCCAGCATCCGCTGCTGCCCCTCGGACTCGCTGCGGGCCAGCCCCGACTGCACCGACCGCACGGTCTCCGGGTCGAACCCGTCGAGCAGCCGGCCGGCCTCGGCCCACGCCTGCTCGGACGTGTCCCGGGTGATGACATGCAGCCGTATCCCGAACCGCAGGGTGCGCCCCTGCTCCGCCGCGAGCCCCCGGATCCAGGCGATCTTCTCGGCGACCTGCGCCGGCGGTTCCCCCCAGGTCAGGTACACGTCCACGTAGCGGGCCGCGACCTCGCCCGCGACCGGCGAGGACCCCCCGAAGTACACCTCGGGCACCGGCTCCGGCACCCGGGCCAGCCTGGCGTCCTCGACCCGGAGGTGCTCCCCGTCCAGATCGACCGTCCGGCCCTCCCACAGCCCCCGTACGACTTCCAGGAACTCACCGGTACGGCGATACCGCGCGTCCTTGTCGAGAAAGTCCCCGTAGGCCCGCTGTTCATGGCTCTCGCCCCCGGTCACCATGTTGAGCAGCAGCCGTCCGCCGGTCTGCCGCTGGAAGGTGGAGGCCATCTGCGCGGCGAGCGTCGGCGAGACGAACCCCGGCCGGAAGGCGACCAGGAACTTCAGCCGCTCGGTGTGCTGGCTGACCATCGCCGTGGTCAGCCAGGCGTCCTCGCACCAGGCGCCGGTCGGAGTGAGCGCCCCCACGAAACCGAGGTCCTCCGCGGCCCTGGCGATCTGGCTCAGATAGGCGACCGTCGGCGGCCGGTCGCGTCCGGAGGCGGTCGCCGGGGTGCCGTGACCGCCGCCGACGACATGCCGGCTGTCCCCGTTGGTGGGCAGGAACCAGTGGAAGGTGAGGGACACGAGGCTTTCTCCGATCACGAGTGTCCGTCGGGGCGAGCGAGGCACACGGCGAGGCGGCTAGAGCAGGCCGTGACGGGGCGGCTAGAGCAGGCCGTGACGGGGCGGCGGGGTGCCGTTGAGGACGTACCGGCCGATGTGCTGGATCTTCCAGCGGGTCGGATCGTGCAGGGTGTGGGTCCGGGCGTCCCGCCAATGCCGGTGCAGATTGAGCGAGTTGAGGGCCGAGCGGGTTCCGGACAGCTCGAAGAGCGCCCCGGCGACGGCCACGGCCGTCTCGGCCGCCTGCACCTTCGCGGCGGCCACGGCGATGGACGCCTCGGCGGCCGACGCGTCGGTGAGCCGGGCGCCGGCCGCGTCGACCGCACGGGCGGCCCCTCGCAGCAGAGCCTCGGACGCCCGCACCTGGACGGCGAGTTCACCGAACCGCTGGATCAGCAGCGGGTCCTCGGCGGCGGTCTCGACCCCGCTCTCGAACCAGGGCCGGCTTCTGCTCCGCACGAACTCCGCGGCCTCGGCCAGCGCTCCACCGGCGATCCCCACGTCGATGGCGGCGTGCAACAACTGTGCGACCGCGCCGTGGAGTTGGGGTCCCTGGAAGGTCAGGTGGTGCGGCAGCACACGGTCGGCGGGCACGGGGACTCCGTCCAGCCGGACGGTTCCGCTGGCGGTCGTACGCTGCCCCATGCCGTCCCAGTCGTCGACTACGGTGAGGCCGGGTGCGTCCCGGGGGACGTACGCCACGTGCAGGTTGTCGTCCTCGGCGCGGGCCAGGACGGGGATCCAGTCGGCGAAGAGGGCCCCGGTGGAGTAGTGCTTGACCCCTGTCAGCAGATAAGTGCCGTCGCTCTGGGGTTCCAGCCGGGTCCGGATGTCCTGGACGTGTTTCGTCCCGGCCTCGGACTGGGCGTTGCCGAAGCGGCTGCCGGCGAGCAGTTCGGCGAAGAAGAACTTCCGCTGTTCCTCGGTTCCCTGACGGCGGATCACGTTGACGTACGCGAAGTGGCTCTGCGGGATCTGGGCGAGGCTGCCGTCGGCCGAGCCGAGGAGCCGGAAGATCTCCGCGAGGGTCAGGGCGCCGACGTCGGCGCCGCCGTGCTCGGCGGGCACGGTGACGCCCAGCAGACCCGATGCCGACAGCTGGTCCAACTCGGCTCGCGGCAGCCTGCGTTCGGCGTCCCGTTCGGCGGCCCCGGCCCGGAACGCGTCGGCCAGGACCTTCGCCACGGCGAGGGCCTCGGTGTCGTCGGCGATGACGTGGGCGGTCATCGGATCAGCTCGCCGCGGCGAGGACGGGCGTGCGGCCGAGGAGTGCGGCCGAGAACTGGTCGACGACCGGGACGAGGGCCTCGGCGGCGGCCGGCGCGAGGACCAGGGTGCCGTCCTCCCCCACGGTGATGTCCTTGTCGAGGGTGAACCAACCCTGGACTATGTGGGCGGCACCCATGGAGTTGAGGACCGGACGCAGCGCGTAGTCGATGGCGAGGACATGTGCGACGGAGCCGCCGGTGGCCAGTGGCAGCACGGTCTTGCCGGTGAGCGCGTACTGCGGGAGCAGGTCGAGGAGGGCCTTGAGGACACCGGAGTACGACGCCTTGTAGACCGGGGTGCCGACCACGACCCCGTCGGCGCGGGCGAACAGCTCGGTCGCCTCGACGATCGCCGGGTGCCGGAAGTCCGCGCCGAGCAGGGCCTCGGCGGGGATGGTGCGGACGTCGAGCGGGACAACCTCGTGGCCCTGGGCGGTCAGCCGCTGGTCCAGGTGACGCAGCAGGCGGCCGGTGCGGGAGGAGGCGGAGGGACTGCCGGAGACGGAGAGGACGGTGGCCATGGAGCTGCCTCTTTCTGGTGGCCGGGGCGGCGCGGAACGCCTCGTCTGGGGGGAGGGTCAGGCGTGGGCTCGGGCGGACTCGGGCTCGGTGGCCGGGAGCTGGGCCTCCAGCTCGCGGACCAGGGGCAGTACACGCCTGCCGAAGTACTCGACCTCCTCGTGGTAGTGCAGGAAGCCGAGCAGGAAGAGGTCGACGCCGAGCTTCTTGCAGGCGACGACGCTCCCCCAGCCTTCGGCCGGGAGGGACCCCCAGGCGATCTGTTCCGGGGTGCCGATGAGGCCGGTTCGGAAGCCGTCGTTGTACTGGACGAGGTCCTCGAAGGTGGAGTCCTGCCACATGCCCTTGCCGTCGGCGGCGGACTGCCCGGCCTGCTTGACGGCGGCGCCGAAGCCCTCGACGGCCTCGCTGTCGGCCTTGGCGATGATCTCGCGGAGGGTGTCGCGGGCCTCGGCCTCGGTGTCGCGGGCGATGAGGAAGCCGTTGAGGCCGAACTTCGGTGCCGTACGCCCTGCTTCGGCGGCGGACTTGCGGACGTCGTCGATCTGTTCGACGACGCCGTCGAAGTCCTTGCCGTTGGAGAAGTACCAGTCGGAGACGCGGCCCGCCATGGCGCGGGCTGCGGTGGAGTTGCCGCCCTGGAAGATCTCCGGGTGCGGGCGCTCGGGGGTGTTCAGCGGCTTGGGCCTGAGGGAGAAGTCCCGCAGCCGGTAGAAGTCACCGGCGAGTTCGGTGTGGTCCTCGGTCCAGATCTGGCGCAGCGCGCGGATGAACTCCTCGGCGCGGCGGATGGGGGTCCCCCCGGTTCGAGCGAAGCCGAGAACTGGGGGAGTTCGTCGTGCTCCAGCCAGGGCTCGCCGAGCGCGGTGAACTCCCCCTTGAACCAGCCGGAGACGACGTTCACGGCGAACCGGCCGTTCGAGAGATGGTCGGCGGTGGCGCCGAGCTTGGCGAGGACACCGGGGTGCCACAGACCGGGGTGGACGGCGGCGATGACCTTCAGGCGCTCGGTGGCGAGCAACAGGGCGAGGCTGAAGCTGGTCGACTCGTGCTGGTACTCGGCGCCGTAGCCGGCCATGTAGCGGACCTGGCTGAGCGCGTACTCGAAGCCGTTGTTCTCGGCGAGGACGGCGAGTTCGCGGTTGTAGTCGTACCCCCAGTCGGTGCGTTGCTCGATCCTGCTGGTGACGAGTCCTCCGCTGACGTTGGGGACCCAGTAGGCGAATTTCACGGGTGCGGCGGGCATGCGGAACTCCTGTTGCGGGTTCTCGGGCACGCCGGAATTCAGGGGTGCCCGGCGCGGTGCGCGCGCGAGCACGGTGGAATTCGGGCGGGAAAAGGGAGAAGGAGAAGAGGAGGCGCGGCGGATCTCGGCGGGGTGATCAGGCCGCGGCGCAACAGGAGGCGCTGGAGACGCGCGCGAGGTCGACGTGGCGTCGCCGCGTGAGGTCCAGTCGCATCTTCATGCCGTCGATGGTCGCAGTCGGTGCCGACGGGCGTCAAGGAAAACCCGACCGTTCTCGCATCGCGGACCATTGAATTTCACGAACGTGTGACAGGGAAACCCTTGAACACGCCCCGAATAGCGGCGCATTCTGCCGGGGTGCGGACCGAACAGCTGGAATACATAGCGGCCGTGACCCGGCTCGGCTCGCTGCGCCGGGCGGCCGACGAACTGCGCCTGTCGCAGCCCGCGTTGAGCGAGACCGTGCGGAACCTGGAGCGGGAGCTGGGCGTCGACCTGCTGTAGCGCAAGCGCACCGGCGCGACGATGAGCGCGGCGGGGCAGGAGCTGCTGCCGCACATCGTCCAGGTGCTGGAGGCGGTGGACCGGCTGCGGGTCGCGGCGGGCGAGCAGCACCGGATCAGCCGGATGGTGCGCGTCGGCACAGTCAACGCGGCGACCGTGTCACTGCTCATCCCGGTGCTTCGGGACTTCAGGGCCACGCAACCGGTCACCCAGGTCGAGGTGGTGGGCGCCCAGCAGACGGAGATCCACCGGGCTCTCGCCGAGGGCGGCTTCGACCTGGGGCTGGTGAACCATCTCGCCGGCGACGACGTGCCCGCCGGTTTCGAGGCCACCGAACTGCTGCGCGGGCGGCCGGTGGTGTGCGTCCGGCCGGACAGTCCGCTCGCCGGCCGGGCCGAGGTGTCGGCCGACGATCTGCTCACGGTGCCCCTGATCGCCATGCGCACCGGCTATGTGATGCACCGCTATGTGCACCGGCTGCTGGCGGACCGCACCCCCGTCTTCTCGTACTCGACGGACGGTGCGGAGATGGGCAAGCTGATGGTCGCGGAGGGGCTGGGAGCGACGGTGCTGCCGGACTTCAGCGTGGTCGGGGACCCGCTGGAGCGCGACGGGACGATCGTGTGCCGGCCGCTGGCCGGGGACGCCACCGAGGTGGTGCTGATGCTGCAGCGCCGACGGGCCGAGTCGGTGCCGCAGGCCGCGCAGGACCTGTACGAGACCTTCGTGCGCCGGGCGGCCGAGCTGGGCACGGAGGCCCGGCGCCCCGAAGGGGCGCGGGGCCGTATCCGATATGCGGCTACCGCCGCGCGGGCGCGACCAGCCACGACGGCGCCGCAGACGACACACGGCGGCGTTCCAGCAGAGCGCTCAGCGGGCCTCAGGTGTCGAGCGCCGTCAGGTGGTTCCGCAGCGCCGTGGTGATCTGCTGCGCCGCGACGAGCTGGTCCGGGGTGAGGGCGGCCACGAACAGCTCCCGCACGGCGCGCAGATGGGGCAGGGACGCGTTCCGGAACGCCTGCGCGCCCTCCGGTGTGAGCACCACCTCGGCGCCCCGGCTGTCGGTGACGCACTCCTCGCGCCGGATCAGCCCGCGCCGTTCCATGCGGCCGATCTGGTGCGAGAGGCGGCTGCGCTCCCAGCCGACGCGGGCCGCCAGTTCGGAGGAGCGCAGCCGCCGCCCCTCCGCCTCGCGGAGGGCGAGGAGCACGGCGTAGTCACCCGGCGACAGGGAGCTCTCGCGCTGCAGACGTGCCGCGAGCTCGGCGCGGAGCGCTTCCGTCGTCTCGATGAAGTCCCGCCAGATCCGCAGTTCCTCAGCGGTGGGGAATTCCTTCCGTCGCGCCGTCATCGTGCCGCCACTCCTTCTTGTTGACACGTCAATCATATGCGAGCGATGATTGACACGTCAACTACTCGAAGGAGCCCCGTCATGTCCGCCCCCGTGTCCGATCCCGCACCCGACCCCGTACCCGATCTCGTCTTCGGCCTCGACACCTTCGGCGATGTGCCACAGAACGACTCGGGAGCCCTGGTGTCCGGCGCGCGGGCCATCCGGCAGGTCGTCGAGGAGGCCGTGCTCGCGGAGGAGACCGGCGTCGACGTCATCGCCCTCGGCGAGCACCACCGCCCGGAGTACGCGATCTCGACCCCGGAGACCGTCCTCGCCGGCATCGCCACGCGTACCCACCGCATCCGGCTGGCCTCCGGCGTGACCGTGCTGAGCTCCGACGACCCGGTCCGCGTCTTCCAGCGCTTCGCCACCGTGGACGCACTCTCGAACGGCCGGGCCGAGGTCATCCTCGGGCGCGGCTCCTTCACCGAGTCGTTCCCGCTCTTCGGGTACGACCTGAGCGACTACGACGTGCTGTTCGAAGAGAAGATCGAGCTGTTCGCCAAGCTGCTGGAGGAGAAGCCCGTCACCTGGAGCGGCACCAAACGGGCACCGCTCGAAGCCGCCGACGTCTTCCCCAAGACCGAGTCGGGCCGGCTCAGCACCTGGGTCGGGGTCGGGGGCACCCCCCAGTCGGTCATCCGCACCGCCCGCTACGGCTTCCCGCTCATGATCGCCATCATCGGCGGCAACCCGGAGCGCTTCGCGCCGTACATCGACCTCTACCGGCGCGCCGCCGACCAGTTCGGCACGACCGCGCACCCCGTCGGGATGCACTCGCCGGGCTTCGTCGCCGACACCGACGAGGCGGCCCGCGAACAGCACTGGCCGCACTACCGGGTCATCCGTGACCGCATCGGCGCGCTGCGGGGCTGGCCCCCGATCCGCAGGGAGGAGTACGAGGCCGAGATCGAGCACGGCTCCCTCTACATCGGCTCCCCGGAGACGGTCGCCCGCAAGATGGCGGGCGCCGTCAAGGCGCTCGGTGTCGGCCGGTTCGACCTCATCTACACCGGTGGGGCACAGTCGGTCAGCGCCCGCCTGCGCGCCGTCGAACTGTACGGCAGCAAGGTGATCCCGATGGTCCGCGACCTCCTCGCCGGCTGACGCCGTGAACGGAGCAGAGAAGACGGAGCCGAAGGCCGGCGGCGTGCGTACGGTCGGGATCCTGGGCGCCGGCAAGGTCGGCACGGTGCTGGCGCGGCTGGCCGTGGCGGCCGGTTTCCGCGTGCTGATCGCCGGATCCGGCGACCCCGCCGCGATCGCCCTCACCGTCGAGGTCCTCACCCCCGGTGCCGTCGCGGTCGGCGCCGCGCAGGCCGCGGCGGAGGCGGACGTGGTCGTCCTGGCCCTGCCGCTCGGCAAGTACCGCGGCATTCCCGCCGAAGCACTGCGGGGCAAGCTCGTCGTCGACGCGATGAACTACTGGTGGGAGGTCGACGGCGACCGCGAGGACCTCACCGACCCGCTGACCTCCTCCAGTCAGACCGTGCAGGCGTACCTGCCCGGAGCGCGGGTGATCAAGGCGTTCAACCACATGGGCTATCACGACCTGGAGGACGGGGCGCGGCCCGCGGGCACGCCGGGGCGCAGGGCGATCGCGATCGCCGGCGACGATGCGGACGGCCTCGCCACCGTCGCACACCTGGTCGACGCGCTCGGCTTCGACCCCGTCGTGGCGGGCCCGCTAGCGGAAGGGGTACGGCTGGAGCCGGGCACCGAGCCGTTCGGCGCGTACGTCGGCGCCGAGGAACTGCGTGCCATGCTGGACCGTTTCCCGGAGTCCGACCGTGGACGCGTCGTGATCGCCGCCCGGGCGGCTGCCACGGCGCCGGCCGAACCGGCCGCCTGAACATATGCGCTCCACACACGTGCTCAACACACATGCCGAGCTCACGTGCCGCAAGAACGGCTTGCACACATGAGCACATCGTCCCGATCGTGCGGTGCGGGCATGGTTCGTCCGCTTCGCCCCCCGTGTTTCGGTACGGTGGGAGCCGCTCCGCGGGCGGGGCCCCTGGTCCGGTCCCCGGAGCGCTGACACGGCATTGCGGCCCGGGCAAGGAGACAGCATGCTCTCGGACTCGATCGTCTTCGGCGCCGGGGGCTTCATCGGCCGCTCCCTCGTGGCGGAACTCCTGCGCGGGGGCCACCGGGTGGCGGCCGCCGTACGCGGTTCCGGCGACGAGCTGACGGCGTGGCTCGACGGACAAGGGATCGACCGTACCGCTCTGACGGTGGTCAGGGCCGACATCACCGCCCCCGGTCTCGGTCTGCCCGAGGGCGGGCTGTCCGGGATCCGCGATGTCTACAACACCGCCGCGCGCTTCGCGTTCGGCATCGCGGCGGCCGAGGCGCGGGCGGTCAACGTGACGGGCGCCGTACACGTGGTCTCGTGGGCGGCGGGCCTGCCGGAGCTGCGCCGGGTGGTCCACATCAGCGGCTACCGCATGGCAGCCGCCGCGGACGGGCGGCCGCCGGACTACCGGCGGCAGGGTGCGTACGAGGCGTCGAAGCAGGAAGGCGACACCGCGGTGCGGGAGCGCGCCCGCGAGCTGAGGGTACCGCTGAGCATCGCCAATCCCAGTACGGTGATCGGGCCGGGACAGTACCTCGGCCTGGCCGAGGTGGTCTCCGGTCTGTGGCAGGGCCGGCTGCGGGCCCTGCCCGGCGGTCCCGGCATCTTCCTTCCGGTGGTGACCCTGGACCACTTCGTCCGGTTCCTGGCCGCTCTTCCGCAGGACCCCGGCAGCGCGGGCGGCACCTACTGGGTGCTGGACGACTCGACCCCCGAACTGCCGGCGCTGGTCGGCCTGCTCGCGGAGCACATGGGGGTGCGCCCGCCTCGCCGCTCGATCCCGGTGGGCCTGCTGCGCAGGCTGCCCCGCGCCATCACCCGGGCGGATCCCGAGACCCTGTCGTTCCTGTCGGCCGACCGCTACGACACGGCCGCCGCCCGCGCCCTGTCCGCGGCGCACGGACTGTCCATGGCGCCGGTGCAGGCGGCGCTGCGCCAGTGGGCCGACGACCTGGTCGCCACCCGCTTCGGCCGCTCCGCCCGGTCCCGCGGGCCCTACGGCTTCCACAGCGTGGCGGGTACCCGTACCTGGGTGACGGGAGAGCGTCGGCGCCCCGGATACGTGCTGCTGCACGGACTCCTGCTGAGCGCCGACGCCTGGGCGGGGGCGGCGGACCACTTGGACGCGCCCGTCCTCGCTCCCGACCTGCCCGGCTTCGGCAGGTCGGGAGCGGGCGAGGCATCTCTCGACGACTGGCTCGGCGACCTGCTACGCCCGGTGGAGACCCGGCCGGTGCTCGTGGCGCACTCGCTCGCGTGCGGCCCCGCACTGCGCTGCGCCGCGGCCCGGCCCGACCGGTTCGCGGCCCTCGTGCTGGTCGCGCCGGCCTTCCTCCAGCGGCCGTCCGCCGCGTCGCTGCGCTCACCCCTGGCCGTACCACTGCTGCGGGCGGCTCCCGCCGCCCGCCTGGCCCGTTCGCTCGGTCTGCCCGAGGGTCCCGGTCCGGACGCCCTCGCGCTGGACCTGCGGCGTGCGGGGACGTCGCGCCGGGTGGTCGCCGCCGTGCGCGACGCCCACCGGCAGCGTGCGGAACTGCGCCGTGTACTGCGGGAGTTGCGGATGCCCGTGGACATCGTCGTCGGGTCGGCGGATCCGCTGGCCGAGCCCGTGGAGACGCCGGTCACGGTGATCGAGGCCGCCGGGCACTGTCCCCAGCTCACCCATCCGGCCGCCGTCGCACGGCTTCTGACGTCCTGCCGGGACCGGGCCGCCGCCCGATAGCCGCGGACACCCGGCCCGGGCGTCCGCGGCGGGCTCCCCCGGGTGCTACCTCGTGAAGGCGAGGACCACGTTGTGTCCCCCGAATCCGAACGAGGTGGACAGGGCCGCCCGGGCGGATGCCCGCCGCGGCCCGCCGGACACCAGGTCCAGCTCGATCCCGTCCGACGCCTTCTCCAGGTTGCGGACCGGCGGGATCAGCCCGTGCACCAGGGTGAGGACGGTGAAGACGGCCTCGACCGCTCCGGAGGCGCCCAGGAGGTGGCCGGTGGCGGACTTGCAGGCGGTGACCGCAGGATGCGGGCCCACGGCCTCCGATACGGCCCTCGCCTCGGTGACATCACCCACGGGCGTACCGGTGGCATGCGCGTTCACATGGTCGATGTCGGCCCCGGTGAGACCCGCGTCCCGCAGCGCCGCCCCGATGGCCCGCGTCTGGCCCTCCACGGCGGGGAGCGTCACGTCGTACGCGTCGGACGTGACTCCCGCACCCGACAGGGTCGCGTACACGTGCGCGCCGCGGGCCCGCGCGAAGTCGGCGCGTTCCAGTACGACCATGCCGGCGCCCTCGGACATGACGAACCCGTCGCGTTCCTGGTCGAACGGCCGGGACGCCAGGTCAGGGGCGTCGTTGCGCAGGGAGAGGGCGCGCATCCGGGCGAACGCGCCGAGTGCGAGCGGGTGCAGGCAGGCGTCCGTACCGCCCGCGACGACCACGTCGGCACGGCCGGAGCGGATCAGCAGCGTGCCGACCGCCAGCGCCTCCGCACCGGACGCACAGGCGCTGGTCGGGGCGTGCGTGCCCGCCCGGGCTCCCAGCAGCAGGCCGACCGCCGCGGCACTGCCGTTGGGCATCAGCATGGGCACCGTGTACGGGGAGATGGCGCGTGGACCCCGTTTCTCCAGCCGGTCGTCCTGTTCGAGGAGGGTGAGGCCGCCGCCGATGCCGGTCCCCACGACCACCGCGAGCCGTTCGGCCTCGACCTGCGGCCGGCCGGCGTCGGCCCACGCCTCCCGGGCCGCCACCACCGCGGCCGCCTGACTGCGGTCCAGCCGCCGCCGCTGGATCCGGTCCAGCCGTGCGGCGGGGTCCTCGCACATGCCTCCGGCGATACGGACCGGCAGCTGTTCGGCCCAGGGGGCGTCCAGCCGGGACACGCCGGACCGGCCGGACAGCAGCGCCGCCCAACTGGACGGGACGTCACCGCCGAGCGGGGTGGTCACTCCGAGACCCGTCACCAGCACATCGGTACCCGGGGGTGTACGCCGGCCGGCACGGGGCCGGTTCGCTTCAGTGGTCGCGGGCAGCATGGCGGGTTCCTTCCGCGCGGTGTTCCTGTCTCTTGCCTTGCGTCGCCGGCGGCAGGTCCTCCGGCGTCTCCCAGGACGCTCGGGGAAGCCCGGCCGTCACCAGCGCCATGATGGCGATCAGCAATTCCCCGGCAGTGAGAATGTCTTCGGCGTTTTCCATGCCTTTCCCGGCACCTTCGAATATCGACCGTAATTTTCGACGTATCCGCCCGGAGAAATCTACTCGCTCGGAACGGTCCGGCGCTTCACTCTTTTTCACGAGATCGGGGCAGGTCAGGGAGGCCCCACAAAGGACTATTAGGATGATTAACAGCCTGCCACCTGTCCTATTTTATGCAGATAGCTCGGCAGCATGCCCTCTAATGCAGTTGTTGCAGCGATGCTTGGACCCACTGCATAGTGAGGTAGTAATGCCGCAGGGGAAGCGAAGCCACAGGACCCCGCATTATTCCATCCATCCGAAAGGGGAAGTCAATTCGTGCCTCAATACAGTGAGGGGCAGTTATTCTCAGCCGCCCAGGACGTTCGTGTCCTGCGCTGGCCGGTCGAGGGGCAGGAACTGGAGCAGTTGCGGCGCCGGGGAACCCTCCGGCTCCTCGTGGTGGAGAACGGCGCGACTCCGCCGGTCCCGAGCGACTCGCGGGAGGACTGGATCCGGGCGCCGGTCAGCCGGGCCGACTTCGCCGCCCGGATCGCGGCGCTCCGGGCCAGAGCCGGCACGCACCGGATCCCCGTCCTCGACCAGGACGGGCTGCTCCGGTACGGCAGCCGGATGGTGCCCGTGTCGGCGACCCAGATGAACCTGCTGCAGCCGCTGGTCGAGCGGTACGGCACCCTCGTGGCCCGGCACGAGCTGATCGCCCTGCTCCACGCGCGGCGCGGCACGGCCAGCCAGAACGCCCTGGACCTGCACATCATGAGAATCCGCCGCAAGGTGGTCGCCCTCGGACTGCGTATCAGGACCGCCAACGGACGGGGATATCTCCTCGAATCCAGCGACTGATCTTCACAACAGCCAACGAAACGAGCCCTGTTGAGCGCCGTGCGCTCAACAGGGCTCGCGCGGAGCGCCGAAGGCTCACTGGAGCGCCCCCGGAGCGCTGGAGCCGGTCCGCTGCCGTACGGGCTCCCGGCAGGACGGTGCCATCAGGCCCATCCGATAGGCGTGGATGACCGCGTGCACCCGGTTGCGCAGCTTCAGTTTTTCCAGCAGTCGTTGCACATGGGATTTCACGGTGTTTTCGCTCAGCACCAGCACGGCGGAGATCTCCGTATTGCTCAGCCCCTGGGCCAGCAGCCGGAACACCTCCCGCTCCCGTCGGGTCAGCAACTCGATTCCCGCCGCTCCCGCCGCCGGGACGCCAGGGAATTCCCCGGCCTCGGGATACGGACCGTCGCCGCCCGCCGCGGGCCCCTCGTCGTCGAAGAAGATCCGGTATCCGGCCGCCACGACGTGAATCGCGGACAGCAGCTGTTCCGGGGTGACGCGGTGGAGTACGACTCCGTGCACTCCGGCCCGCAGGGCCCGCCGGGCACCCGGGCCCCCCTCGTGGGCCATGAGCAGGACGCCGGGCCCTCTGCCGCCGCAGCACTCGGACAGTTCGTCGACCAGTTCCACCGCGTCGGCGGGGCCCGCTGGGGCGCCGGCGAGCAGCAGATGCGGTCGGAGTTCACGGGCCTTGCCCACCGCGCTCGCACGGTCGGCCACCTCGCCGACTACCTCGATACCGCCGTCCTCGTCGAGGACGGACCGGATTCCGGTGCGGGCGATGGACCGGTCGTCCACCAGCAGGATCCTGATCGGTGAGTTCATCGCCGTCCCCTCACACCAGGTCACCCACGCACCCCGGCACGGCCGGTTCGGGGCCGGCGGAGCGGCCGTCGCGGGGGCGCCGCGGTACCAGCAGGACCGCCAGCGCTCCGCAGGCGATCAGGGCCACGCCGGTCCACACCGCCGGAACCATGCCGTCCGTGAACCGGTCCGCCGTCGTCAGGTCCCCGTGCGCGGAGAACACCGAGGCGAGCACCGCGATACCGAGCACACCGCCGAGTTCGCGCAGCGCGCTGATCGCCCCGGAGGCCATGCCGCGCTCCCCCGCCTCGACCGCGCTCATCACCATGTTCGCGGTGGGCGAGAAGTAGAAGGTCATTCCCAGTCCGCACAGGACCAGTGCGGGAATCAGCGACGGGTAGGGGACCCCGGGCGAGACACGGGCGGCGATCCACCCCAGTCCGAGGGCCTGGAAGGCCAGGCCGAGCGCGACGATGGTCCGGCCGCCGACGCGGTCGGAGACCAGGCCCACCAGGGGGGCCACGAACACGGGCACCGCGGTCCACGGGAGGATCCGCAGACCCGCCTCCAGGGGCGTGTAGCCGCGTGGCCCCTGGAGGAACTGGGTGAGCAGGAAGACCGACCCGAACATGCCGGCGAACATCAGCAGCCCGGCGACGTTCATCGCACTGAACGTCCGGTGGCGGAACAACTTCATCGGGAACATGGGGTGTTCGGCACGCCGCTCCCAGCGGACGAAGGCGATCAGGAGGGCCGCGCCGCCCGCCAGCGACAGCAGGACGCGAACGCTGGTCCAGTGGTCCGCGTGACCGTTGATGATGCCGAAGACGATCCCGAAGAGCCCGGCACTGGCCAGGACCGTGCCCACCAGGTCCAGGCGGGGGCTGGGGCCGTGGCTCTCGGCGAGCTTCCACCGGGCGACCGGCAGCACCACCGCGCCGATCGGCACGTTGATCCAGAAGATCCACTGCCAGCTCAGGTGCTCCACCACGGCTCCGCCGAGGAGCGGGCCCATGGCGATCGCGACGCCCTCCACGGCGCTCATCGCGCCCAGCAGGGCACCGCGGCGCCGGACGGGCGCCGCGTCCGTGAGGATCGTCAGGTTCAGCGGCATCAGCAGCGCGGCGCCCAGGCCCTGCACGGCGCGTGCGGCGATCAGGGCACCGATGCCGGGGGCGAGCGCGGCGGCGGCCGACGCGATGACGAAGACGCCCATCCCGATGCCGAACATCCGCCGCCGGCCGAACCTGTCCCCGAGGGCCGCACCGGTCAGCATCAGCACCGAGTAGGTGAGGGTGTAGGCGTTGACGGTCCACTCCAGCTGCTGGATGCTCCCGCCGAGGTCCTCGCGGATCGACGGCAGGGCCGTGATGACGACGAGGTTGTCGAGCGACACCATGGCCACGCCCAGGCCACAGCAGAGGAACGTCCACAGCACGTTGCGTTGCCGAACACTCATGTCCACCTCCGTGGTCGGAATGGCTGCGCGGGTGCGGGCGGCATGACCTCGCCCGGCCTGCGTCATGGGGTCGCGTCGCGGTCCACCGCGGCCGGCGGGGTCCGGTCCGCGCCGGCACGACGGGCCAGCCGCAGGAGTTCCGGCAGCAGTGCCCCCAGTTCCACCGGCCATCGCGCCCGGGTGCGCCACTGCTCCCCGAGCGGCCTGGTCTTCTGGTGCACGTCGAGACGGACCTCGGGCCGCACCCGCTGCCCGGCCAGCAGCCGTACCACCATGTGGGAGCTGATCACGCCGAACGCCATGGCCGTGTAGGCGACCTGCGGAAAGCTGTAGTCGGTCCGGGCGTGGTTGGCCCGGATCTCGGCCAGCATGTCGGTCGGCACGTGCCGCAACGGCACGGCCCGGCGCAGCAGTTCCCACATGTCGTGACGGTCCGCGTCGTGCGGGCCGATGGCTCCCGCGAACGGTTCGCGGATGTGGCGGTAGTCGTAGCAGCGGACGTACTGGGTGCCTGCCATGTCCCAGCCGGTGATCAGGGGCAGCCGCCGCCGCACGGCGTGGCGGTGCAGCAGGAGTTTGGCCCGCCACCCTTCGGGGGTGGTGACGTCCACCCCGTCGATGATCACCTGGCAGGAGGCCGTCAGCTTCTCGACGGTCTGCGGGGTGACCCCTTCGGTGAAGACCTCGACCGAGGCGTGCGGGTTGATCGCCCGTACCCGGTCCCCGGCCAGCGAGGCCTTGTTCCGGTCGAGGTCGGCGACGGTCGCCGACTGCCGGTTGAGATTGTTGAGTTCGTACGTCCCCGGGTCGGCGAGCACGAATTTCTGCAGGCCGAGCCGTGTCAGCGGTTCGACGGCGGCGCCCCCGATCGACCCGCAGCCGGCCACCAGGACGGTGGCCGTGCGCAGCGCCCACTGGTCGGCCCCGGGCACCACCCCGGCGTTGCGGGCGGTCAGTTCGGCGTAGAACCCGGCTTTCGCCGCGGGCCCTTTGGCCGTCTCGGACAGCGGATCCCTGTCGCCGTTCGTCACCTGCGAACCCCTCCTCGTGCGGGATCGGGACGGTGTCCCGTACGCCTCCTGTGTGCGGCCAGCGTGGTGATCACGGCCTGCCACGAGGCCAGGTCGCTCGTCCCGTCGAGGTAGGAGCGGACCACGTCGCGGTACCAGGTCATGTCCGCGGGCACCGGGGCGGCGAACGGCTTGGCCACGACCGTCTGCCGGTAGATCGGCGCCATGGGATCCGATTCGGCGAGGCAGGGCGACGTGCCCTCGACGACGTGCAGGTCGAAGCCGACCAGCCGCAGATGGCGCAGGGCGACGTGCTCCTTGGCGTCGCCCAGCACGACGCGCACGTCGTCGCCCAGCCGGAGCAGCGCCTCGCCGATGCCGAGCATGAGGTGCCAGGGGACACGGGTGTGCTGCTCGTCCCGTGGCATCGTCTGGTCCCGCAGGAACCGTTTGAACTCGAAGGCCTGGTGGGTGCCCAGGCCGGGCCGTGCGTACCGGCCCAGCAGGTCGATGCCGTGCGCCGCCTCGGTCGGGAACGGGGTACGGCACGCGGAGTCCAGGGGCAGGCTCTCGGTGTCGGCCGAGCAGGCCAGTCCCACATAGCCGCGGATCTTCCCGGAGCGGGCGCACAGGGTGACGGTGTGGATGTTCTCCACGGGCGAGTGCGGCAGTGGTTCGTGGAACGCGGCGGTGCGGTGGACCGCGGCGGCGGAGATCCAGTCCAGCCGGAGGTACTGGGCCAGCCGGAACCCCAGCATCCCCTTGAGGTAGCGGGAGGGGAACTGGCTGTCCCGGCCCGTGACGGTGACCAGTGCGCCGTGCGGGTCCTCGACGAGGGAGAGCGGGTCGCCCCTGAACTCCGCGGGCAGCCGCCGGTAGCTGAGCAGGTCGTGGAGCCTGATGATGTCCCGGGCGTAGCGCCGGGCGCGGGGGTCCCCGTTGCCCGCGGGCTCCGGGGGCGGGGTGCCGCGTAAGGCGGGGCCGGCGGCGCTCACCACTCGTCCTTCTCGGCGTAGAGGCTGTCGGTGACGGCGAGTGCCAGGACCTCGGGGGTGCCCTCGTAGATCCGGGTGCCCAACGCGTCCCGCATCATCTTCTCCACGCCGTAGGAGCGCAGATAGCCGCGTGCGCCGAGCAGGGAGAGGGCCGTCTCCGCCACGTCGATCGCGGTCCGGTCCGCGAACAGCTTGGCCGCGGCCGGTTCGTAGACCGGCGGCGGCAGTTCGTTGTCGACCTTGTCCGCCGCCCGCAGGTACAGCAGGCGGGCGGCGTCGACCTTGGCGGCCATGCCGGCCAGCTTCGCCGCCGTGAACTGCTGGTCCTTGAGGTGACGCCCGCCCTGGACCCGTTCACCGCACCAGGCGATCGCCTGTTCCAGGGCGCTGCGCGCCACGCCCGTGGAGATGCCGGCCACCGCGGCGCGCGCCATGTTGCTCTGCGCCATGTTGATGGCCATGCCCTCGCCCTCCGCGCCGATCATGTACTCGGCGGGCACCCGGACGTCGTGGAACTCCAGCTCGCTGCCGAGGCAGGCGCGGTATCCCATCTTGTCCGCCACAGGCCCGCGGACCACACCGGGAAGGTCGAGAGGGACGATGAAGGAGGTGAGCCCGGTCGCCCCCGGGCTGCCCGCCATGTTGGCGAACACGGAGGCGAACGCGGCGACCTTCGCGTTGGTGATGAACCGCTTGCGGCCCGTCAGCACGTACTCGTCGCCGTCCCTGCGGGCGGTCGTGACGTTGCGCGCGTGTTCGGCCTGGGAGGGGACGATGAGGTCGCAGCCCGCGTCCTCCTCGGTGACGGCGTTGCAGGCGAGGACCGGTTCGTCGCCCGAGAACAGGGGCAGGAAGCGGGCCTGGAGGCGCGGATCGCCGGAGAGCAGGACCGGCGCCTGGCCGAGCAGGGTGGCCCCGAAGATCAGTGCCGTGCCCGGGCAGACCGCGGCGACCTCCTCCAGCGCGGTGGCGACGCCCAGCATCCCCACCCCCAGGCCGCCGTATTCCTTCGGAATCGCCGCGCGGGTGAGACCGACCCGGTGGCCGTGACCGACGAGGTCCCAGTCGAAATGCGCCGCCGGTTTCTGGTCCAGTTCCTGGACGCGGGGTTTGACGACGTTCCGGGCGAATTCCTTGGCGGCCTCCCTGAACTGCTCGACGCCGTTCGGCAGTACGTCGAAGTTGAGCGCGGCCTCGGACACGGATTCGGAGAGAGCGGTGTTCACGTGCGGTGTCACTCCTTGTGCGTCGGTTCGGTGTTCGGGACGGGTCGCCCGGCAGCGGTTCACGCGGCGATGCCGGCGGCGGCCGCGATCTCGGGGTACCGGTCGAACGCGGGGCGCAGCATCGGCACCAGTTCCAGCACCTTGGCGACCTTGCCGCGGATCCGGAGCCGGCCCGTGGCGATGGCGACGGGCACCATGAGCTGTCCCATCCACAGGGCGTGGGCCGTGTCGCAGGACATCCGGAGCGTGATCGCCGCCGGGCCCGCCTGCTCCTCGCCGATGCGGAGGCCCTGCGGTGCCACGAAGATCTCGCAGTCGGGCTTCGTGTGGACGAGCCGGACGGACAGGCCCTCCTGCCGGGCCCGCGCCACGAAATCGTCATCCTCCAGCAATACGGCGAACAGACTGCTGAAGACCTTCACGGCCATTTCACTGGACGGAAATACTGACATGTTCCCCCCTTCGCTCTTCGTGCGCTTCTCCTGCACGAAAGCGCTCACGAAAGAAACGTTAGGGGCCGTCACGACCGGCTTCCACCGTGCCAACATAAGACCGAAGGGAAGCGGACAGGACACGGAAAGGAGACGAGACAACCGGGCGGTGAAAAACAGATACCGGAAAGGAAATTCACCCCAAAGACCTTCGCGGGTTTCCGTGCGCACCAACCGCAACACGCCGCGTCTCCGACCCCGCGGTCCCCACCGAAGTCGGTGCTCAGGGAGACCCGGGCCGTCTTATCCAGCCCAGCGACCGCTCGACGGCCCGCTGCCAGTTGTCGTACTCCGACTCCCGGTGGCCGGGGTCCATTCCCGGCAGCCATCGGGCGGCCGGGTGCCAGTTGCGGCGCAGGACCTCGAGGTCCGGCCAGTAGCCTGCGGCGAGCCCGGCGGCGTACCCGGCGCCCAGGGAGACCGTCTCGGAGACCATGGGCCGTACGACGGGCACGCCGAGCACATCGGCGACGAACTGCATGAGCAGGTTGTCCGCCGTCATGCCGCCGTCGACCTTCAGCTCCTTCAGGGGCACCGAGGAGTCGGCGTTCATGGCGTCGACGACCTCACGCGTCTGCCAGCCCGTGGCCTCCAGGACGGCCCGGGCCAGGTGCCCGCTGGTGATGTAGGAGGTGAGGCCGACGATGACGCCGCGCGCGTCGCTGCGCCAGCGCGGGGCGAACAGGCCGGAGAAGGCGGGGACGATGTAGCAGCCGCCGTTGTCCTCGACGGTACGCGCCAGTGTTTCGATCTCCGGCGCGCTGTTGATCAGTCCCAGTCGGTCGCGGAACCACTGGACCAGTGCGCCGGTGACGGCTATCGACCCTTCCAGGGCGTAGACGGGTGCCCGGTCCCCGATCTTGTAGGCGACCGTCGTGAGCAGTCCGTGCCGGGACCGGATGACGTCGGTGCCGGTGTTGAGCAGCAGAAAGCTGCCCGTTCCGTACGTGCACTTGGCCTCGCCCGGGGAGAAGCAGGTCTGGCCGAAGAGTGCCGCCTGCTGGTCGCCGAGTGCGGCCGTGATGGGCACGCCGGGAAGCAGCGCGACGGCCTCGCCGTAGGTCTCCGCGTTGGACCGGATCTGGGGCAGCATCGGGCGGGGGACGCCGAAGAACGCCAGGAGTTCCTCGTCCCAGGTGAGCGTGCGGATGTTCATCAGCATGGTGCGGCTGGCGTTGGTGGCGTCGGTGACGTGCAGACCGCCGTCGGCACCGCCGGTGAGGTTCCAGATCAGCCAGCTCTCCATCGTGCCGAACAGCACCTCGCCGTCCTTCGCGCGCTGTTCCAGGCCCTTGACGTGGTCGAACAGCCAGCGGAGCCGCAGTGCCGAGAAGTAGGTGGAGGGCGGCAGCCCGCACCGGTCGAGGAAGAACTCCTCTCCGGGCCGTTCCCTGAGCTCCTCGACCAGCGGCGCCGTGCGCGTGTCCTGCCAGACGAGCGCCCGGCCCAGCGGGGTGCCCGTGCGGCGGTCCCAGAGCACCGTCGTCTCCCGCTGGTTGGCCAGACCGATGGCGGCGACCTGCGCCGTGTCGACGGCCGTACCGGATCCGGACAGGGCCTCGGACACCACACGTCGCAGGTTCTGCCAGATCTCGACGGCGTCGTGCTCGACCCAGCCGGGCCTGGGGAAGTGCTGCTGGTGCTCGCGCTGCGCGACGGACACCAGCCGGCCGCCCCGGTCGAACAGGATGCATCGTGTGGAATTGGTGCCCTGATCGATGGACATCACATACCGTTCCACCATGATCGGGTCCGCCTTCCGATGGGTCGCGGAGCGAGCGCGGGGCCAGGGGGTTCACCAGCGGGCGGCGCCGAGGTCTCTGGAGATCGCCCGTGCCGCCTCCCGGATCAGTGTGATCAGGGCGGGCCGGGGGTGGCCCTGGCTGTCACAGACCCGCTCTACCGGGCCGGACAGTCCGATGGCACCGACGACAAGGCCGCCGTGCCCGCGGATCGGCACGGCGAGCCCGGCCTCGCCCATGCTCATTTCCTGTATTTCGGCGGCCCAGCCCACCTCCCGGACCTCGGCGAGTGCCCGGGTGAGCTGCTCCCGGGTGACCAGGGTGTGCCTGGTGTACGCCTCGAGGCCCGAATCCAGGGCGGACTCCAGGGGCGCGGTCCCGTACGCCAGCAGCACCTTGCCCAGCGAGGAGGCGTGCAGCGGCAGCAGCGAGCCCACGTCCAGGGTCTGGAGCGTGTCGTCCGGCCGGAACACGTGGTGGACGACCAGGACCATGCCTTCCAGGGGCGTGCCCAGGCGCACCGCCTCCCCGCTGCGGGCGGCCAGGGCGTCGGCCCAGTTGATGGATCGGGACCGCAACTCGTTCACGTCGAGATAACTCGTGCCCAGATGCAGCAGGGCGGCTCCGAGCTGGTACTTGCCGGTCGCCGCGTCCTGCTCCACGAAATCCACGTGCTGGAGCGTGCGCAGAATGCCGTGGGCGGTGCCCTTGGCCAGCCCGAGGGAGGCCGCCACCTCTCCGAGCCCGAGTCGACGGGGCCCACCGGCGAGCAGGCGCAGAATCGCGGCCGCCCGTTCGATGGACTGGACCGGACCGGTCATGAATCGAGCCTATTACCGTCTGGGAAGGTCTGCCGTACGTGCGCAGGGCGCCGCGGCGCCGGCGCGGGAGGCCCCGTTCGGTAATGCCGACCCACGTTCATTGACCGACCCGGCGCGGCTCCTTAGCGTGCTATCAGGCCCGGCAACGTGCCGAGGCTCGTGATGCGGGGCCTGTGGCCCTCACCCCTGGAGACACGAGATGGCGGTACAGCTCAACACGCGGGTGCGGGGGGCAAGCGAATACGTCTTCCCGATGCCGCCCGTCGCCGGTGCCGTCCCGGACGTACGTCGACGGTCGGCCGCGGTCCTGGCCGCCTGGAGGGTGTCCCCGGACGTCGTCGAGGACGCGCTGCTGGTGATATCGGAACTGCTCACCAACGCGATGGTGCATGCCCTGCCCCCGGCGGTGCTGCGGCTTTCGTGGATGCGGGACGCCGGACTCGGCACCCTGCGCATCGAGGTCACCGACGCGGGTCCCGCGCGTACGGCGGGACAGCCGCCCGCGGGGATCGACCCGGACGAGCACGGCCGGGGCGAGGGGATCGTGCACGCGCTCGCTACTCGGTACGGCATCCATGTGCGTCCCGGCGCGGTCACCCGGTGGGCGGATCTCGTCGCGGTGTGAGAGGGCGGGGCCTGCGTAGGTTCCCCTGGCCGTCAGCGGCCGGGTCCCGTGGAGAACGCGGCGTCCGTGCGCCGGGCCGACCAGCGCCTTCCAGCGTCCGGGCCGACGGTGTCGGACCGGCTGCGCGACACCACGGAGACGGTCCCGCGGCCGTCATGTCCTTCCGGTCCAGGTCCGGGGCCAGGCTCCCCCTCCGGTCCGGGGCCGGATTCCGATGCCGGTTCCGGGACGGCGGTTCCCTGTGCCTCCGACGCGGACGGCACCGGTTCGCCCACGGCCTGCATCTGGAGCAGGAGCAGCGCCGCGTCGTCGTGCAGCCGGCCGCCCACGTGTGTCAGCAGTTCGTCGTGGACCGCGGAGAGGATGTGCTCCGGTTCGCCGGACACATGCCGGGCCACCCTTTCGGCCAGCGGGTAGAACTCGCGGTCGCGGTCGCGGGCCTCGATGACCCCGTCGGTGTAGAGCAGCAGCTGATCGCCTTCGGAGAAGGGCAGGATCTCCAGACAGGGGGGCTCGCCGACGAGGGCACGCAGGCCGAGGGGCGGAGCCGGACGGCTGGCCTCGACCGCGACGACTTCCCCTGACGCGGGTATGAGCAGGGGCGACGCGTGTCCGCAGTTGACCATCTCGAGCTGCCCGGCGCACGGGTGTCCGACGACCACCGCGGTGACGAAGTCGTCGGGCCCGAGGTTGCGGGCCAGGCTCCGCTCGATCCTGCCGACGACGGCGAGGAGGTCGGGCTCGTCATAGGCGGCCTCGCGAAAGACACCGAGGACGAGCGCGGCGATCTCCACGGCCGGCAACCCCTTGCCGCGTACGTCGCCGACGATCAGCCTGACCCCGTGCGGGGTGGGCACCAGTGCGTAGAGATCACCGCCGATACGGGCCTCCGCCGCCGCCGCGCTGTAGCGGACCGCGACCCGGAACGGGCCGACGGTCTCCGGGATGGGCTTGAGCACGGCGTGCTGGGCGGCCTCCGCGACCGAGCGGACGGCGGCGAGCACCCGTTCCCGGCGACCGCGCAGCGCGCTGGCCAGGGCGCTCGCCAGGGTGACGGCGAGCAGTGCCGAGAGTACGGCCGCCAGTTCGCGCCCCGGACCCGCCTCGCTGACGCCCAGGGTCGCGCCCAGCACCGCGGCGAGGAGTCCCACGAACAGGACGCCTCGGGGGCCGTTGGTGCTGGCGGCCAGCGCCGGCCCGGCCGCCAGCAGCGGCAGCCAGAACATCCCCGACCCGGCGAAGACGTCGACGAGCGCGATGCCGGAGACGATCAGAACCGGCACCACGGGCATTCCGGCGGCCAGCTGTGAGGCGGCGCGCCTGGGGACGGGCGCCCCGAAACCTGTCACCGGTTTCCGGAGCGGCCGCAACGGCCAGTGGTTGCCACCGTGGTCTCGCGCCTGCCTCATGTCTCTTCCGCAATCCTCAGCCGTAAGCCGTACGAGCCTTAAGCCCGACTTATCCGTTTCATCCAGGAAAGAGGTTCGGCCAACAAGCCACAAGGAGCGGGATTTCAGATAGTGAGCGACAGGCCTCTGGTCACACGGTCCGCGACCGGGATCAGCCGGGCCCGGACCTCCGGGAGCCGGGAGAGCCGTTCCGCCGGGAGGGAGACGCCCAGGGAGCCGAGGACGTCGCCCCGGTAGATGGGCACGGCGACACACACCGTGCCCAGTGAGTACTCCTCGAGATCCGTGACGGCCGGTGCCATGGGGGAGGCGTCGAGGTTCCGGAGCAGCTCCGGGAGGCTGGTGATGGTCCGTGGCGTCAGGTCGGCGAGATCGTGCCGGGAGAGGTAGTCACGGCGGGACTCCTCGTCCAGTTCGCGCAGTACGGACTTGCCCAGCGCGGTGGCGTGCCCGGCGTCCTCGAATCCCACCCAGAGGTCGACCCGGGGCGCGCGGGGCCCGTCGACGATCTCGGCGACGCTGATCTCGCCCTCTTCGTAGAAGGTGAGGTAGGTGGCGGTGACCAGCTCGTCACGGAGCGCGGCGAGCGTCGGCCGGACCCGGCTGAGCAGCGCCTGGGTGTGACCCGTGGTGTGCAGCGTCTGCAGCTTCTCACCGAGGATGAAGCCGCCGTCGGCCAGCTTCCGCAGGTACCCGTCGTGGACCATCGTCCGCAGCAGGTGGTAGGCGGTGGCCAGAGGCAGCCCCGTCTCACGTGCCAGCTGCTTCGCGGGCGCGCCGTTCTCGTGCGCGCTCACCGCTTCCAGCAGCCGGAAGGCACGCTGCACGGACATGATGAGCGTGGGGCTCTCATGAACGCTCATGCCACAAGCGTGCGCCCACCGTCCGGTACGGGCAAGACGCGGGGTTCTCTCGGCCGCACCGGCTCAGGCGCTCTCGCGGTCACTCTCGCCGTTTCGCCGTCCCGGTGTGCCGGTGACGAGGCGGACGAGGTGTTCCGCGAGGTCGGCGTCGAGGGGGGAGCCGGTCATGAGCCGCCGGTAGAGGATGGTGCCGGCCCAGATGTCCTGGACCAGGTCGGTGTCGAGGTCGTCGGGCAGATCGCCCCGCCCGACGGCGCGGCGCAGCGCGACGGCGATGTTCTCCCGCTTGCGGAACAGGAAGGCCTCGCGGAACCGGGTCATGAGTTCGGGGTGCGGAAGCAGACCGGCGGCGAGCGCGGGCAGCGAGGCGGCGATGTCCTCGTTCGCGTAGTTGTCGATGGTCATGTCGACGGCGTAGCGGAGCTCGGCGTGGGTGTCGCCCAGGTCGGGGATGTCGTCGGCGCGAAAGACCTCGGCGAGCGCGTCGGCCACGAGCGCCTCCTTGTTGGGCCACCAACGGTAGATGGTGGACTTGCCGACGCCCGCGGCCGCCGCGACGGCCTCGATGGTCAGCGCCGGATATCCGTGCTCCGACAGGACGCCCCGTGCCGCGTCGAGGATCTTCGCGAGAGAGCGCGGCCCGCCGGCCGCCTGGGGCGAGGAGAAGACAGAGGCCATGGACCGAACGATACGTATCGTTTCACTTCGGGGTCAAGGCATGCTACGGTCGTGGACGTCAATGAAACGATACGTATCGTTTCCATCCGTCTCCCCCCCAAGGACGTGACATGAAGGGCTACACCGTCCCCCTCTCTCCCCGCGGCATCGCGAACCTGGCGCCCGCTCCGCCGTGGCACTACGCCGGCACCGTGGCGGGCGTGGAGTTCTTCGCCGACCCCGCGGCCGCCGCGGCGACCCTGCCCGAGGGCCTGACTCCCGACCCCGACTCCGCCGGCCGCGGCGTCGCCATGTTCATCGACTGGCAGTACTCCGCCGTGGACCTGGAGTACCTGGACCCCGCACGCTCGCAGTACCGCGAGTTCCTGGTCACCCTGGACGCCCGCCACCACGACACGCCGGTGGCCTGGTGCCCGTACATCTACGTCGACAACGACTCCGCCATGGCCCGCGGCTGGGTCCAGGGCTTCCCCAAGAAGCTCGGCACCGTCCACCAGACGCGTGCCTACTCCGTAGGCGGACCCGGCACCCCGGTCCTCGGTCCGGGCGGACGGTTCGGCGCCACCGCGTCCTCCGCCGGGCAGCGCATCGCCGAAGCCGAGATCACCCTTGAGCAGGCGGTCCCCGACCCCACCGCCCTGATGAAACGCCCCGTGGTCAACCTGCGGCACTTCCCCCGCCTGGCCGCCGGACTGCACGACAAGCCGGCCGTCCACGAACTGGTCATGTCCGTCCTGGACAACACCGCGGTCAGCGACGCCTGGGTCGGCACCGCCGACCTCGCCTTCCTCCCCGCACGCGGCGAGGAACTCGCCGACCTGGCCATCCGGCGCGTGGGCAAGGGATTCCACTTCGACCTCGCCTACACCGTGACCGACCTCAAGACCCTCGTCGACCACAGCAGTTGATCGCCGGGCAGCAGTTCCAGGCCCGGCGGGCCGGTCGTCCTCGAATCAGAGATTCTCTCTACAGGCGGCCGGTGGGGTGGCCGGAGCCGCTGCCGACGAGGTCGCCGAGGGCCTGGGTGCCGCCCTGGAGCCGGCGGTCGCGCTGGCTGGTGCCGAACGCTCCGTAGGGGTAGCCGCCCGGCGTGGGTGCGCTGACCTTGTCGAGGGCTGCGGTGGCCTCGTCGTCCAGGGTGAGGGCGACGGCGCCGAGGCCGTCGTGGAGTTGTTGCGGGGTGCGGGCACCGAAGACGGGGGCGATGACACCGGGGCGGTCGGCGATCCAGCTCAGGGCGACCTGGGCGGGGGTGGCGCCGGTCTCCTCGGCGATGCGGACGACCTCGTCGATGGTGGCCCAGTTGCGGTCGGCAGCGGCGTACTCGGCCGACACCCACTGGTACAGCTCGTTCGCGGACCCGGCGCGGGTGCCGGACTCCGGGGTCGTACCGCGCTCGTACTTCCCGGTGAGGAAGCCGCCGGCCAGCGGCGACCACGGCAGCAGGCCGACCTCGTTGTGCAGCGCGGCGGGGACCATCTCGTACTCGCTCTCCCGGGACAGCAGGCTGTACTGCTGCTGAAGGGTGAGCGGGACCTGGACGCCCATCGCCCTGGCGGTGGAGACGGTCAGCTGGAGCTGCCAGCCGGTGAAGTTCGACAGTCCGGTGTAGTGGATCTTCCCAGCGCGGACGGCGTCGTCGAGGAAGGAGAGGGTCTCCTCGACGGGGGTGTGCGCGTCCCAGCCGTGCATCTGGTAGAGGTCGACGGTCTCCACGCCGAGCCGGCGCAGCGAGGCGTCCAGCGCGCGGTGCAGGTGGCGGCGGGACAGGCCCAGGTCGTTGACGTCGGGACCGGTGGTGAAACGGCCCCTGGTGGCGAGGACGACGCGGTCGGTGACCTCGCTCGGGCGGGCGGCCAGCCAGCGGCCGACGATCTGTTCGGAGAGGCCGCCGGCGTAGACGTCGGATGTGTCGAGCAGGGTGCCGCCGGCCTCGGTGAAGGCATCGAGCAGGGCGAATGCCTCGTCTTGGGTGTTCTCGCTGCCGAAGTACATGGTGCCGAGCGCCAGTTCGGACACGGCAAGACCGGAGTTGCCGAGGGTGCGGTATTGCATGACGTTCTGAACGCCTTCCCGTTGCTGCGGAGTTCGGTCGTGTTCTCGTGGTCAGAACCAGGAAGGCCCGACGTTGGTGTACGGCTTCTCCAGGGCTGCCGCTTCCTCGTCGGACAGCCGTAGGGCGAAGGCGTCGACCGCCTGCCGAAGGTGGTGGGGCCGGGTGGCTCCGACGATGGGCGCCGAGACCAGCGGGTTGCGCAGCACCCAGGCGAGGGCGATCTGTGCCATGGGCACGCGTCGGGCTTCGGCGAGCTGCTGCACGGCGTTGATGACCGGCTCGTCGTACTCGCTGTCGAAGGACTGCACGACGTGGTCGGTGCGGGAGCGGGTGCTCTGTTCGCCGACGGGGCGGGCGAGGCGGCCCTTGCCGTTCGGGGAGTAGGGGACCAGTCCCACGCCCATGTCGCCGCACATGGCCATGAGTTCGGGTTCGTCCTGGCGGCGCAGCAGGTTGTACTGGTTCTGCATGGACCCGAACCGGGTCCATCCGCCCAGGTCGGCGGCGTGCTGAAGCTTGGCGAACTGCCAGGCGTACATCGACGAGGCGCCGAGGTAGCGGACCTTTCCGGCCTTGACGACGTCGTGCAGCGCCTCCATCGTCTCCTCGACCGGTACATCGTCGTCGAAGCGGTGGATCTGGTAGAGGTCGATGTAGTCCGTGCCCAGCCGTACCAGGGAGGCGTCGACCTGTTCCAGGATCGCCTTGCGGGACAGTCCCGCCCCGCCGGGACCGTCGTGCATGGGGCCGCGGACCTTGGTGGCGAGGACGATGTCCTCGCGCCGGGAGTACTTCTTGACGGCGCGGCCGACGATCTCCTCCGAGGTTCCGGCCTGGTAGACGTTGGCGGTGTCCCAGAAGGTGATGCCCAGCTCGACGGCCTGCCGGAAGAACGGCGCGGCCTTGTCCTCGGTCAGCGCCCAGGGGTGGGCGCCGGGGACGGCCGGGTCACCGTAGCTCATGCAGCCGAGGGCGAGCCGGCTCACCTTCAGCCCGGTGATGCCCAGACGGGTGTACTCCATGGTGACGCTCCTTCACGGTCAAGTGCGGTGCCGGGCTGTGGAGTCGGGGGTTTCGAGCAGCCTGAGTGCCGGCCGGGTGCTCGAAACCGTACGTCGGGTTCATGAGATGCAGTTCCCATCGGGGTTCGGTGTGCGTGCCGACCGGGCCGGACTCCGTGGGCATGCGCCGCCGCGGTGTGCCGGGACGACGAACGGCCGGGCGGCGGGTCAGGGGCGCAGCAGCGTCTTGATGGCGCGACGCTCGTCCATGGCCCGGTAGCCCTCGGCGGCCTCGTCCAGCGGCAGAGCCAGGTCGAAGACCTTCCCCGGCTCGATACGGCCGTCCAGGACGCGCTCGATCAGGTCGGGCAGGAAACGGCGTACCGGCGCGGGGCCGCCGCGCAGGCCGACGTGGGAGAAGAACAGCTCCTGGCCGTCGACGGCCACATCGTGCGGGACACCCACGAAGCCGACGTTGCCACCGGGACGGGTGGCCCGGACGGCCTGCCGCATCGACTCCTGCGTGCCGACGCACTCCAGGACGGAGTCCGCACCGATGCCGCCGGTGAGTTCCCTGACACGGGCGACGCCCGCCTCGCCGCGCTCGGCGACGATGTCGGTGGCCCCGAAGGCGACGGCCGGCGTCATCCGGTCGGCGGCGCTCAGCGTCGACTTGGCCGTCACTGCGTCGCCGAGGAGGCGCGTGGCGGTTCCGCTCGGCGATCCCCCGCGTGCGTGGTCACCGCCGCCCTGCGGGGTGTGCCGTCCCCGGTCCCGGCTGACGCTCAAGCTCCTGTCGGCTGTGATCAGCGGGAGGTACGGGTGCTGGTGCGCGGGCCGCCGTACTCGGCGTCGGTGACGTGCTCCAGCCAGTCGACCTCGTCGCCCTCCCACAGGGCGAGGTGCTCCATGAACTGGTCCGGACTCGCGCCGTGCCAGTGCTCCTCGCCGGGCGGGCAGCCGATGGTGTCGCCCGGGTGGGCCTCGATGATCACGCCGTCCCGGGTGCCGATCAGGGCGACTCCGGACACCACGTGCAGCGTCTGGCCCAGGCCGTGGCTGTGCCAGGCGGTGCGGGCGCCGGGGGCGAAGCGGACCATGTTGGCCCGCGCCCGGGAGGGCTCCTCGCCCCGGAGGATCACATCCGCCCAGGCGTCACCGGTGAACCACTGGGCGGGCAGCCTCATCGTCGCGGGCTTCTTGAGGATCTCCATGGTGGTACGTACTCCTTGCGTCGGCCGTCGCCGGGCGGCCGTAGGGGGTGAACCGGTGTTCGGGACGGGTCAGGCCGAGCGGAACAGTTCGCGGGCCACGGTCAGCGCGGACATGGCCTTGGGCCAGCCGGCGTAGAACGCCATGTGCGTGATGGTCTCGATGAGTTCCGCCTCGGTCACGCCGTTCTGCCGGGCCAAGGGGATGTGGAAGCCGAGCTGCTCGCTGCTGCCGCTGGTGATGAGGCTTGCCACGGTCACCAGGCTGCGGTCTCTCGGGGACAGCTCCGGGCTCTTCCACGCCTGTCCGAACAGCACGTCCTCGCTGTAGCCGGCCAGTGCGGGAGCGACGTCCCCGAACAGGTCCCGCGGCCCCGGCTGTGTCTTCTCCGTCATTGTTCGTGTCCTTTCCACGTGGCGCGCCGGTGCTCATCAGCCCGCCGTCATACGGGCGGGCGACACCGCGCCGGGGTTTCGCTCCGCCCGCGCGCCGACGCCGCCGACAGCCGGACGAGGCTCCCGCCGACCCGGCCGACCGGCCTGGCGCCGATCCCGCCACAACCGATGGAACCGCAGGTCACACGCGCGGGGAAGGACTCGTTGATACGTGTACTGGCAGTACACCCCACGGCCGGAGACACGTCCGGACAAGCCGACGTAGCCTCGAAGCCATGGACAACCGGAGCGAGGTACGCGAGTTCCTGACCAGCCGCCGTGCCAAGATCACGCCCCAGCAGGCGGGGCTGCCCGCCTACACCGGCAACCGGCGTGTCAAGGGGCTGCGCAGGGAAGAGGTCGCGCTGCTCGCCGGCGTCAGCGCCGAGTACTACGCCCGCCTGGAGCGCGGCAACCTCTCCGGCGTCTCCGAGACCGTCATCGACTCCCTCGCCCGCGCCCTCCAGCTCGACGAGGCCGAGCGCGCCCACCTCGACGACCTCGCGCGCACCGCCAACACCACCCGCCGCCCGCCCCGCCGACGGGCGCCGCAGCCGATCCGTGCGAGCCTGCAGCACCTGCTCGACGCGATGACCGAAGCCCCGGCCTTCATCCGCAACGGCCGCCTGGACATCCTGGCCACCAACCGGCTCGGCCGCGCCCTGTACGACCCGGTCTTCGCCGACCCGGCCCGGCCCGTGAACCTCGCCCGGTACGAGTTCCTCAACCCCGGCGCGGCCGACTTCCTGCCCCACCTGGAGGCCCAGGCGGCCGGCGCGGTGGCGCTCCTGCGCACCGAAGCGGGACGCGACCCGTACAACCGGGACCTGACCGACCTCGTCGGCGAACTCTCCACCCGCAGCGAGAAGTTCCGCACGCTGTGGGCCGCGCACGACGTGCGCCTGCACCAGACCGGCGTCAAGCACTTCCGCCACCCCGCGGTCGGCGAACTCGTCCTCCCCTTCGAGGCCATGCCCATCCCGACGGACCCCGGCCTCACCCTCACCGCCCTCAGCGCCGAACCCGGCACCCCGTCCCACGACAGCCTCAAACTCCTGGCCAGCTGGGCCGCCACCCTCGATCAGGACGCCCACCCGGACACCGCTGCCGCCGGCGGCGAAGACGTACCCACCCGCTGAGCCCGCACAGCAGGTCCCCCGGCCCCCGGTCCCGGTCCCTGGCCCCCGGGATCAGCGGCGCTCCGGTGCCGCCCCCAACCGGTGCAGGCGCAGGGCCAGTTGGATCTCCAGGGCGCGGGCCGGCTGCTGCCAGTCCTCGCCGAGGAGGCGGGCCACCCGCTCCAGCCGCTGGGCCACCGTGTTCACGTGGACGTGGAGTTCGTCCTTGGTGCGGGCCGGGCTCATCCCGCAGGCGAAGTACGCGTCGAGGGTGCGCAGCAGTTCCGTGCCGCGCCGTGTGTCGTAGGCGACGACCGGGCCGATGGTGCGCGTGACGAATGCGGTGACGTCCCGTTCGCCGGCGAGGAGCAGGCCGAGGAAGCCGAAGTCCTCGGCGGCGGCACCGTCCCCGCCCCGGCCGAGGAGGTTCAGCGCGTCGAGGCAGCGGCGGCCCTCGGCATACCCGGCGGCCACGGTGTCGGGGCGGGTGGCGAGGTCGGCGACGGGGGCGGAGGCGCCCACGGTCACCGGCTGGTGGACGGCGGTGCCGAGCTGCCGCGCGGTGCGCCGGGCGAGGTCGGTGGCGGTCTCACCGGGGTCGAGGGGCAGCAGCAGGACGGTGCCGCCGTCGCGGGCGGCGGCCAGTCCGTGCCGGGTGGTGGCGAGGCGGGAGGCGGCCGACCACAGCCGGCGGCGCGCTGCCGCCGCCTCCTCGGCGTCCGCCGCAGGGCCGTCCAGGCGGGCGGCGAGCACGACGTGGGTGGCGTCGAGGTCGGCGTGCAACCGGGAGGCGCGGTCGCGCAGTTGGCGCGGCTCCCGGTCGCGGGCGTCGAGGAGGTCGTCCAGCAGTTCGCCGCGCACCCGCTGTTCGGCCTCGGCGGCGGAGCGGCGGGCCAGCAGGAGCAGTGAGGTGACCATCGCGGCGCGCTCCAGGGTGCGCTGGTCGACGGGGTCCAGGCCGGGACGGCCGCGCAGCACCAGCGCGCCGAGGAGTTCGCCGCCCGCGGCGACCGCGGCGATCCAGTCGTCGCCGTGCCGTACCGCGCGCCCCTCCGTGCGCGACGTCTCCAGCGACCGGGTGTCGGCCGTGTCGGTGAACTCGACCGTGCCGCCCAGGATCTGGGAGACGGCGGCGGCCACGTCACGGACCTGGCCGCCGCGCAGCACGAGCTCGGCGAGCCGGTCGTGGACGTCCGAGGCGCGTTCGATGACCGCGCTGCGGTCCTTGATGATCTCGTTGGCCCGCTCCAGGCCGGCCATGGCCGAACGGGTCTCGGTGAGCAGGTTCGCCGTGTCGATGGCGGCCGCGGCGAGCGCGGCGAAGGAGCCGAGCAGGGCGATCTGCTCCCGTTCGAAGACACGTGCCCGCCGGTCCGCGGCGAACAGCACCCCGATGACGTGCGGCCCCAGCATGAGCGGGACGCCGAGGATGGCGACCAGGCCCTCGTCGCGCACCCCCGCGTCGATGGTCAGCGTGTGCTGGAAGCGGTCGTCCTTGAAGTAGTCGTCGGTGACGTACGGCCGCGCGGTCTGCGCGACGAGTCCGCCGAGCCCCTCCCCCATGCCGAGCCGCAGCTGCTGGAAGCGGGCCGCGACCGAACCCTCGGTGACCCGCATGTAGGTGTCGCCGCGCGCCGGGTCGTTCAGGCTCAGATAGGCGACGTCCGTGCCGAGCAGGGAGCGGGCGCGCTGGACGATCGCCTGGAGTACGGCGTCCACGTCCCGCAGTCCCGCCAGGTCGTGCGCGGTCTCGAACAGGGCGGACAGCTCGGCCTCGCGCCGGCGTCTGCCCTCCAGCTCGCCGCGGACCCGCAGCGCGAGCAGCTTGGCCCGCTCCAGGGCGGCGATCCGCTCCGGTGACCGGTTCTCCGCGCGGGCGAGCAGCACCGGCTGCTCGTACGCCTCCGCCGAGGCACCCCTGGCCAGCAGTTCGAGGTACGCCGGCTCGGCACCCCCGGGCGCTTCGGCGCCCAGGTCGAGGGCACCGGCCGCCGGGGCCGGGGCCGGCCGCCTGGCGGACTGCACGTGATTGCGAGACATGGTCACAGGATTCCGCATCGCCGCTCCGGCCCGTCGGGCCTGTGGAAAACTCGCGGGCCGGCGGGATTCCGGCCCGTTCCGTCAGTGGGCCGTCCAGCCGCCGTCGAGCACCAGCGAGGTGCCCGTGACGAAGGACGCCTGGGGAGCGCAGAGGTAGGCCACGGCCTCGGCGACCTCCTCCGGTTCCACGAGCCGCTTGACGGCGCTGTCGGTCAGGAGCACCTCGGACAGCACCCGCTCCTCGGGGATGCCGTGCGCCCGGGCCTGGTCGGCGAGCTGCTTCTCGACCAGTGGGGTGCGCACATAGCCGGGGTTCACACAGTTCGAGGTCACCCCATGGGGCGCGCCCTCCAGAGCGGCCGTCTTCGACAGCCCCTCCAGACCGTGTTTGGCGGCCACATAGGCGGACTTGTAGGCGGAGGCGCGCAGGCCGTGGACGGAGGACACGTTCACGATCCGTCCCCAGCCCTGCGCGTACATGTGCGGCAGCGCGCCCCGGATCAGCCGGAACGGCGCCTCCAGCATCACGGTCAGTACGGTGTGGAAGACGGCCGGCGGGAACTCCTCGATGGGGCGCACCAGTTGAAGACCCGCGTTGTTGACGAGGACGTCGGTGCCGGCGGCGGCGCGTTCGGCCGCGTCCAGGTCGGTGAGATCGAGGACGTACGGCTCGACGGCACCGCCGCCCGCCGTGCCCAGGGCCCGCCCGGCACAGTCCACGAGCTCGGCCAGCCCCGTCGCGTCCCGGTCGACGGCTCTGACCCGGGCGCCGGCCGCCGCGAGACGCAGGGTGCAGGCGCGGCCGATGCCTCCGGCGGCGCCGGTGACCAGGGCGGTGCGGCCGTGCAGGTCGAGGGCGGGGGCGGTGCGGGTGCTGGGCGAGCTCATGGGGCGACCCTAGGCGGCGTCCACCCGCTCCCACATAGTGTCAGCGCACATACTTCAGCTGAAAGCCGTAGCGTCGAACCATGTGGGTGCCTCGGACAGGGCCTGCTTGATCCGGAACACACCGAACTCGTTCAGCTCCGGCAGGGCGTCCACGTCGAACCAGGCCACTTCCAGCGACTCGTCGTCGTTCACGCGGGCCTCGCCGCCGACGGCCCGGCAGCGGAAGGTGATGTCCATGTACTGGCAGACATCACTGTTCGGGTAGGTGACGCGCTCCAGTGCCTGGACGAGGACCACCCGTTCGGCGACACAGCGCACCGCCGTCTCCTCGAAGACCTCCCGCACAGCGCAGGCCGCGGGCTGCTCCCCCGGCTCCGGAATGCCGCCGATGACCGACCACTTGCGGGTGTCGGTGCGGCGGCCCAGGAGCACTCGGCCCTCGTCGTCGAAGACGATGGCGGTGATCCCGGGCAGCCAGAGCAGCTGGTGGCCCGCGGAGGCGCGAATCGCGCGGATGAAGTCAGGAGTAGCCATGAGGCGACCCTAACCGCCCGGTTCCTCGCACCCGGCCGGAACCACGGGGCGTACAGCGGGTGTACGGCTACACGTCACCGGCGCGCCGACCGCGCATTCCGGACCCGATCGCCCAGCCGACCCCACCCGCGGCGACCAGCACCAGCGCGATCTCGGGCAGGATGCCCACCCTGGTCGCGGGCGTCTCGGAGGTGCGCAGCGGCACCTTCTGGACCAGGTAGGCGGGCACGAACATGCCGGTCTTCTGGGTGATCTTCCCGTCCGGCATGATGATCGCGCTGACGCCGCTGGTCACCGGCACGGTGACGGTCCGGCTGTGCTCGACCGCGCGGATCCGGGACATGGCGAGCTGCTGGTAGGTCATCTCGCTGCGGTCGAAGGTGGCGTTGTTGCTCGGCACGGAGATCATCTCGGCGCCGTGCGTGACGGTGTCCCGCACGTCCCAGTCGAAGGCCGCCTCGTAGCAGGTGGCGAGGCCGACCTTGGTGCCGTCGATGTCGAACACACCGGGCTTCGTGCCCCGGCTGAAGTCCTGGCGGACCATGCTGGTCCAGTTCTTGTTGATGGCGCCGACCAGACCGCGCAGCGGGAGGTACTCGCCGAAGGGCTGGATCTGCCGCTTGTCGTACGTCGACGTCGGGCCCTTGACCGGGTCCCACAGGATCTGCTCGTTGAGCAGCTTGCCGTCCCGCTCGACGACCCCGCCCACCGAAATGGGGACGCCCACCGCCTTGGCCGCCTCGTCGATCACGGCGGCCCCGTCGGCGTCGGCGAACGGGTCGACGTCGGAGGAGTTCTCCGGCCACAGCACGAAGTCGGGCTTGGCGGCCTTGCCCGCCTTGATGTCCGCGGCGAGCTTGAGCGTCTCCTTCACGTGGTAGTCGAGTACGGCCTGCCGCTGGGCCGCGAACTCCAGGCCGGCGCGCGGCACGTTGCCCTGGATGACCGCGACGGTGACGGCGCCGTCCTCGGCCTTGTCGCTCACCAGCGTCCGCGCGGCGACCGCACCCACCACCGGCACGGCCACGCTCAGCAGGGCCGCGGCCGCCGCCCCGCGGCAGATCTCGCGGGTGCGCCGGCCCTCGACGGCCAGTCGCCCCGCCTCGTAGAGACCGAACCCGCACAGGACGACGGCGAAGCCGAGCACCGGGGTGCCGCCCAGCGCGGCGAGCGGCAGGAAGACGCCGTCCGCCTGGCCGAAGGCGATCTTGCCCCAGGGGAAGCCGCGGAAGGGTACACGCGCGCGTACCGCCTCGCCCGCGATCCATATGGCGGCCGCCCACAGGGGCCAGGCCGGGAGCTTGGAGACCGCGGCCACGCCCACACCGACCAGTGCGATGAAGATCGCCTCGATGGCCACCAGCGCGACCCACGGCCCGGGGCCGACCTCGACGCCGGTCCACACCAGCAGCGGCAGCAGGAAGCCGAGCCCGAAGACATAGCCGAGACCGAGGGCCGCCTTCCAGGTGCGGCCGCGCAGCACCCATGCGAATCCGGCGAAGGCGGGCAGCGCCAGCCACCACAGGGTGCGCGGCGGGAAGCTGACGTACAGCAGCACTCCGCTGAGGGCGGAGGCGGCGGCCGGGACCAGGCGGCGGAGCAGCCGGAGGGCGCGTGCGCGGGGGGCGGGACGCGGCATGAGCTGGTCCGACTGGTCCACGGAAGTTGCGGTGACGGTCACTCGGGGAGTGTACGGCGGTTGACCTTGCGGCCGACAGCACGGTCTCGGCATGCAGGAATCACACCGTTCCCGCGCAAGTCGTCCACAAAGCGGGCATCAGCGGTTACGGTGTGCCGAGGCGGGCGGCGGGGCCTGCCGCAGGTCGGGGGACCGGGGTACGGGGGGCGACGGTGGGGTCGACCGGGATGACGTCCGCTGCCGAGACGGCTGCGGACAACGACAGACGAAACGTTTCTGACGCGGTGGGCGTCGTGGTGCTCGGGGCCTGCGCAGTGTGGCCGCTGATCTCCGCGGCCGGTCGCGACGGGCGGCCCGAGGGTGTGCTGCTGGCGGTGCTCGCGGTGGCCGCGGGCTATGCCGCGGGCCGGATGTCCGGGTCGCTGCTGCCGGTCGCCGCGCCGTGTGCGGGCGCACTGGCCGGGCTGGCGCTCGCGGTGGCGATGCCCCAGGTGGCCCCGGGCCCCCAGTTCACGACCCCGCTCGGTCATGCCGGCGCAGTCGCGGCGCTGCTGGCTCTCGCGACGGGCGGCGCGTGCTGTGCCGCTTGGGCGACGCCGGTTCCGGCGCTGCGGTTCGGACTGCGGATGCTGGCCGCCGGCATCGTGGTGGCCGGGGCGGCCGTCGGCTCGGCGACCGGCTGTGCGGCCAGTGCCGTCGTCCTGCTGTGCTCCCTCGCCGCCGGCCGGGTGCGGCGGCGGGGGCCGGGCATCGCCGGGCTGGCTCTGGCGGCCGCCCTGGTGACGGGCACGGTCTGGGCGGTCGCCGCGAACGTCCTGCCCGCCGGCCTCACCTCCGCCCTGGCGGGCCCCCTCGCCGAGCACCGCGTGCAGTTGTGGCGGGACGCCGTGCGCCTCGCGCACCGGAACACCGCCCTGGGCGTCGGCCCGGGGCGCTTCGGCGAGTTGAGCGGCACCGCGCCCGCGGCCCTGCTGCCCGACGGCAAACCACACTCCGCACCGCTCCAGCAGGCCGCCGAACAGGGCCTGGTCGGTGTCCTGCTGCTGGCCACCGCGTTCTGCTGGATCCTCTACGCCCTGTGGCGGTCCCCCCGCTCCACACCGGTCACCCTGACCGCGGGCGCGGCACTCACCGCCCTGGCCGCGATCGCCGCGGTCGGCAACGCGCTGAGCTTCACGACGGTGTCGGCGGGCGCGGGCCTGCTGGCGGGCCTGGCGACGGCACGCCCGTGGGTGTCGGGGGTGGCGGCGGTGCCGGGCGGTTGAGCCGTACGGGTGTATGGCCCGGACACCTGTGATCCAGCCACATGTGATGCCGCCCTGTGCGGTCCAGCCCCATGTGGTCCAGCCCTACGTGCGACCTGCGTCAGTGAGCCGTACCCGGTGTGATCGTCCGCAGGCGTTCCCTGATGACCCGCACCGCGGACTCGGCGTTGTCCACCGTGATGGTGAAGGTGTGGCCGTCCCACAGCCGCAGGACGATGCCCTCGCCGCGGCGGACGACGACGGCCGTGCCCTTCTCGGGGCGCCAGCGGTAGCCCCAGCCGCCCCAGTGCCGCGGAGTGATCTGCGGGGAGAAGTCGGCGCCGGCCACATGGGAGAGCGGAATACGACGCCGCGGTACTCCTATATGACCGCAACGGATTTCGAGGCACTCCCTGTCGAGCTTCAGGTCGACGTGCACGAAGGCGAGGGTGCCGAAGAGGACCAGCAGCCCGGCCGCGATGCACCCGACGACCGACATCACCAGCGGCGCGATCCCCGAGTTCCAGGCGGAGTCCACGGCCAGTTCGATACCGAGCGCCATGCACGCCGCGCCGACCAGCGCCAGAAGCCACTGGACCCGGTTCGTGGCGCGCCCGGTCCAGACATCCGGGTTCGGGGCGTCCTTGTCCGCAGAGTGGTCGCGGAGGTGGTCCCTCATGTCTACGAGATTACTCACGTTTCGCTGCGCGGGTACCGCGTTGCGGAGGGTGACTGCTCACATCGGGCGGTATCCCCGGCCCCGGGGGGTCACTGGGACGCGGCAGGACTGGCCGTGCGCAGCAGGCGGGCCTCGGCGTAGCTGAGCGCGGCCTCGGGCAGCTCGCCCTCCCGGCCGTTGAGCAGCACCGTCACCGTGCCGGTGGCCGGTGCGCCGGGGGCCGGCTGCGCACCGATCCGGCGCAGTGCCTGGGCGGCCACCGCACCGGCGGAGCCGTGCAGGGCGAGGGGTGCGGCGCCCGGGCGCTGGACGGCGGCGCGGATACGTTCCGCCAGGAGTTCGTAATGAGTGCAGCCCAGGACAACGGTCGTCACGTCGTCGGGGGTGAGCTCGGCCGCCGCGGTCACGGCGGCGTCGACGGCGGCCTGGTCGGCGTGCTCCACGGCCTCGGCCAGTCCCCAGCAGGGCACCTCGGTGACCGGCACACCGCCGGCGAAGTCCTCGATGAGGCCCCGCTGATACGCGCTGCCCGTGGTCGCAGGGGTCGCCCAGATCGCGACGGGGCCGCCGCCGGCGGCGGCCGGCTTGATCGCCGGGACCGTGCCGATGACCGGGATGCGGGGTTCCAGGCGCGCGCGCAGCGCCGACAGGGAGTTCACGGTCGCCGTGTTGCAGCCGATGATCAGCGCGTCGGGCCGGCGGGCGGCGGCGGCCTCCGCGACGGCCATGGCGCGCTCGGTGATGCCCTCGGGGGTACGCGGCCCCCAGGGCATGCCCTCGGGGTCGAACGAGAGGACGAGATCGGCGTCGGGGCGCAGCCGCCGTACCGCTGCGGTGGCTGCCAGCAGGCCGATTCCGGAGTCGATGAGCGCGATCTTCACCCGGCCACGATAGACGATGGGCCGTTGGGGGCGGGTCCGATGGGGCAGACTGCGCGGGTGAGCGCCATCGCGTGGACCACCGCCGTATCTCTCGCCGCCTGGCTGTGGCTGCTGCTCTGCCAGGGCTTCTTCTGGCGCACCGACGTCCGGCTGCCGCCCCGGCGCGACCCCGCTCGGTGGCCGGACGTGTGCGTGGTCGTCCCGGCCCGGGACGAGGCCGCGGTGCTGCCCCTGAGTCTGCCGTCGCTGCTGGCGCAGGACTATCCGGGGCGGGCGGAGGTGTTCCTGGTCGACGACGGCAGTACGGACGGCACCGGGGAACTGGCCCGGGAGCTGGCCGCGCGCCATGGCGGGCTGCCGCTGACCGTGACCTCGCCCGGTGAGCCGCCGGCGGGCTGGACGGGCAAGCTGTGGGCGGTACGGCACGGCATCGGTCTGGCACGCGCGCGCGGCCCCGAGTACCTGCTGCTCACGGACGCCGACATCGCGCACGAACGGGACAGCCTGCGGCTGCTGGTGGCGGCCGCCGACACCGGGGGCTTCGACGTGGTCTCGCAGATGGCCCGGCTGCGGGTGGCGAGCCTGTGGGAGCGGCTCGTGGTACCCGCCTTCGTCTATTTCTTCGCTCAGCTGTACCCGTTCCGCCGGATCGGCCGGAGGGGCTCGCGCACGACGGCGGCGGCGGGCGGCTGTGTCCTGCTGCGCGCCGGCACGGCGGAGAGGGCGCGCATCCCGGACTCCATCCGGCACGCCGTGATCGACGACGTGGCGCTCGCCCGCGCGGTGAAGGGCACCGGAGGGCACATCTGGCTGGGGCTCGCCGACCGGGTGGACAGCGTGCGCCCCTATCCGCGCCTGCACGACCTGTGGCGGATGGTCTCCCGCAGCGCGTACGCGCAGTTGCGGCACAACCCGCTGCTGCTCCTCGGTACGGTCGCCGGCCTCGCGCTGGTGTACCTGGTGCCGCCGGCGGCGGTGCTGGCGGGGGCGGTCACCGGCAGCGCGACGGCGCTGCTCCTCGGCGCCGCGGCCTGGCTGGTGATGACCGCGACGTACGTACCGATGCTCCGGTACTACCGGCAGCCGCTGTGGCTCGCCCCGCTGCTGCCGTTCACGGCGTTCCTCTACCTCCTCATGACGGTCGACTCGGCGGTGCAGCACTACCGGGGGCGCGGGGCGGCATGGAAGGGCCGTACGTACGCGCGTCCCGACACGGTCGCCGACGAAGGCTGACCGTCCTGCGCGTCACTTGCGGCCGGGCGTCCAGTTCATGCCCCAGCCGTAGGCGCGGTCGACGGTCCGCTGGGGGCTCACCCCGCGCTCCGGGACCAGATAGCGCGCCTCGCGCTGCACGACCAGGTCGCCGCCGGTGTTGGTGAGCAGCGCGAGCGCGCACACGGTCGAGGGAACCGTGCACTCGTCCAGGGAGAAGTCGACCGGGGCGCCGTGCTGGGGCTGGAGCGTGACCGTGGCATGCAGGTCGGCGAAGGACGTGGCGCCCTGGTAGATCGTCACGAAGACCAGGATGCGCCGGAAGTCCTGCTTGTGATCGAGGTTGACCGTGAGGTTCTCCCCGCTGGACACGGCGCCGGTGCGGTCGTCGCCGTCGAGGTGGATGTACGGCGGCCGGTTCACGGAGCCGAAGGCGTTGCCCAGCGCCTGGACGACGCCCTTGCGGCCGTCGGCGAGCTCGTACAGGGCGCACAGGTCGAGGTCGAGGGTGTCCGCTCCGCCGCGCCGGCCGCCCCAGCCGGGGAGCTGTTTGCTGACCTGCCAGTTGAGGTTGACCCGCAGCGCGCCCGAGGTGCCGCCCTGTTTGGCCAGGGAGACGGAGGGGGCCGCCTTGGTGAGCGTCACCTTGGACAGCCGTACGGGGGCGGACGGCGCCGTCGGCGGGGGCGGCGGGACGGGCAGACCGGCGGAGGCCGGCGCCGGGTGCTGCGGGAAGGGCGGGCCGCCGGGCCGCGGCGGGGAGACCGGAGCGGGGACCGGCGGGGAGACCGGAGCCGGGGCCGGCGGCGTGAGCGGACCGGCGACGGGCGGGGTGACCTGCGGCGTGGGCGGCTGCGCCGGGTGCTGCGGCTCGTCCACCGTGATCCCGAAATCGGTGGCGAGCCCTTCCAGCCCGCTGCTGTACCCCTGCCCCACCGCACGGAACTTCCAGCCGCCCTGGCGGCGGTACAGCTCGCCGAGCACGAAAGCGGTCTCCACCGTGGCGTCCGTGCTGTCGAACCGGGCGACCACAGTTCCGTCCGCCGCGTTCCGGACCTCGGCATAGAGGCCGGGGACCTGCCCAAACGTTCCGCCGTCGGCCGAGGCCGCGAGGACGATCCGCTCGATCGGGGCTTCCACGCGCGCGAGGTCGACGAAAAGGGTGTCGGTGACCAGGTCACCGGAGCGCCGCTTGCCCTCGTGCCGGACCGCGCCCGAGGCGTGCACCGGCTGGTTGTAGAAGACGAAGTCGCCGTCGGAGCGCACTTTCCCGGCGACCAGCAGCAGCGCCGAGGCGTCCGCGTCGGGGGCACCCGGACCGGGGCGCCAGCCCAATTCGACCCGCAGTGCCGTGGTCGGCACCGGCGTATTCGATCCTTTCGGCATTGACATGTCCGCCCCCATCATGTGTCGGCATGCCGGGCGCGCCCCGGCGGTCCCAGGTCATCCCTACCCTCACAACCTATTCCCGGGGACAGGGATCTCCCATGAGCAGCACAGGAAGATCCCTGGCCAACTGCAGGTAACCGGCTCGGAACTCGGCCTTTACACGATCAGAACGCTGATTGCCGTCCTTTTTTGCCGAGTTCGCTCGGATTGGGGATCCGGCGTCACTGCCGACACGGAAAACAACCCTCTTATCGGTCTCCCCAACCAGCACATCGTGGGCTTAACTTATGTGCCATGACCTCCCCCCGCTCCACCTATGGCGGCGGCTACTACTCCGCCTCCTTCCCGGACACTCCGATCTACGACTCGCTCGTGGCCGAACGGGGCACCCCGCAGATCGCCCCGATCCGGGTCCCTCCCGCCTACGACACGGGCAGCAGCTTCAGCAACCTGCCCGCGCTGCCGTCGGCACTGCCCGCCCTCCCGGCGGGCCCCTCCCAGCCTGCCCCGGGCTACGGCTACCCGCAGCAGATGCAGCAGCCCGCGCCGCTGCAGCAGGCGCCCACGGCGTACATCCCCCAGCAGGCGACGGGACCGCGCGCCTACCCCGCGCAGCAGCCTCAGCCGCCCCGTCCGATGATGGGCGGCACGGGCTACGAGGCGATGCGCCCGGCGGCTCCGCGCCCCGCGCCGACGGCTCCGTACCAGGACCCGTACAACAACCAGCAACAGCAGCAGTACCGCGGCTACTGATCGGCACCCCCCGATGTCCGTGCGGCCTGGCACGATGGCGTCATGGGGATGGCCGAACTGCAGTCGATTCACGTTCACCCGGTCAAGGCGCTCCGGGGCTTCTCGCCCCGGGAGGCCGTCGTGGAGCCCTGGGGGCTGGCCGGTGACCGACGCTGGGTTCTGATCGACGACGGGGGAAAGGTCGTCACCCAGCGTGCAGAACCACGCCTCGCGCTGGCCGCTGCCGAGCTGCTGCCCGGTGGCGGCGTACGTCTGTGCGCGCCCGGGCGCACGCCCCTGACGGTGCCGGTCCCGGATCCGGGGGTCATGGTGCCCGTGGACATCTTCGGCACGAAGGTGGAGGCGGTCCTCGCCGCGGAGGCGGCCCATGCGTGGTGCGGCGCGTATCTGGAGGCCGACGTCCGCCTCGCCCACATGGACGCCCCCGCGACCCGCCGCCCGATCGACCCGGACCACGCGCTGCCGGGCGAGACCGTGAGCTTCGCCGACGGCTATCCCCTGCTGGTCACCACGCAGGCCTCACTGGACGCCCTCAACTCCCTGATCGCGCAGGGCGAGCATGCCGACGAGGGCCCGCTGCCGATGAACCGGTTCCGGCCGAACGTGGTCGTGCGCGGCACGCGTGCCTGGGCCGAGGACGACTGGAGACGGATCGCCGTCGGCGAGGTCGAGTTCCGGGTCGCGAAGATGTGCGGGCGGTGCGTGGTGACCACGACCGACCAGGTCACCGCCGAACGCGGCAGAGAGCCGCTGCGGACGCTTGCACGGCACCGCAGGTTCGGCAACCAGCTCGTCTTCGGCCAGAACCTGGTACCGCGCGCCCCCGGCACGATCCGGGTGGGGGACCCGGTCCGGGTCCTCGACTGAGATCTCGGGGGCCGGACCGTGCCGGTGACCTCGCGGTCCGGGCGGCCGAACGGTACCGCCGACCCGGCGTGCCCGGCCCGAGCCACCCGCACTCCGGCCAACCCCGCCCAGCGCCTCTGCCGTCGAGCGGCCACCACGCGATCCGCCCCCGGCCGCCCGAAGCGGTTCGCCCCACCCGTCCTTGTCCGGGCCTCGTCCGCATCCCGCGTATCGAGCGATCTCCACCGCCCGGCGGGAACCCGAGCCCGCGGCCCGGTCGTTGGGGTCGTGAGAAGTGCATGAGAGTCCCGGCCGGGGGTGATTTCGCTCTCTCTTCGGCCCGGGTCCCGGGTGAACGGACCGGGCGGGGGTTATCACGGAGCGGGAAGGGGGTGGTGGTCGGTGCGAGCGATCCGCGGCCTGTGGCGGTGGCGGCGCAATCCGCTGCGCCGCGCGACCGACCTGGTCGAGGCCTGGGTGGCCCTGGTGGCACTGGTGCTGATCGTGGTGGCCGCGCCGGTGCTCGGCGCGTTCGTCGGCGCCGCCGCCCAGAGCACCCTGCAGCGGTCGGTCCGGCAGCAGCAGCACGACCGGCATCTCGTCATGGCCACGGTGGTGCGCAAGCTGGGCGGCGCCCCGGTGGAGCCCGACCCCGACGCCACGAGCGCCCACGACAACCGCAGCCGCGTCCTCGCCGACTGGACCGCGCCGGACGGCACCCGGCAGCACGGCCCGGTCCTGACGACTCTCAGATCCCCGCACAAGGGCGACCACTTCGACGTCTGGACGGACCGGCACGGCGTCATAACGGCCCGCCCGCTGGACGCCGTGACGGCGACGACCCACGCGGTGCTGGCCGGGTTCGGCGCGGCCCTGCTCACCGCGGGACTGGTCGACAGCGGCAGGCGCATGATCGTCTGGCGTATGGTCCGTCGCAGGTACGCACGTTGGGACCAGGCCTGGGACCGGGCGGGCCCGGACTGGGGCAAGGCCGGCACGGGCAGCTGACGGCCTTCCGTCTCTGGTCAACCCACCACCTCGGCGCACGCTACGGTGGACCGGCCGAAGCGCATTCGGCATCGACCCGCGCGCGAGCGAACCACAGGGGCCGGGCACCGTCCGCGGTGGCGCCCCGAAGGCGAGCGAGCGATCTGTACGACGAGGTGGGGGCACGGCAACGCCATGGCACAGGGCACGGTCCAGGTGACGCACACCGGCACATCGAGGTGGCGGCGCCGCACAGGTGAGTACGCCTCGCTCGCCGCCGCCCTGGAGGCCGCCGCCGACGGCGACGTCCTCACGGTCGCGCCCGGCACCTACCGGGAGAACCTCGTCGTCCAGCGCGCGGTGACGCTGCGCGGGCCCGAGGGCTCGCCCGGCTCGGTGCGCATCGCCCCAGCGGACGGGGTCCCGCTGACCGTGCGCGCCTCGGCGGTCGTACAGGACCTGCATGTCGAGGGCCAGGACGCGGCCGCGCCCGCGCTGCTCGTCGAGGAGGGCACCCCCGAGCTGCTGGACGTGCGGATCGTCACCCGGTCCGCCGCCGGGATCGAAGTGCGCGGCGGAGCCCGGCCCACCGTGCGGCGGTGCACCGTGGACAACCCGGCCGGCATCGGCATCGCCGTACTCGACGGCGGCGGCGGGGTGTTCGAGGAGTGCGAGGTCGTGGCGGCCGGTCAGGCGGGCGTGGCGGTGCGCGGCGGCGGTCACCCCCGGCTCGAGCGCTGCCGGGTGCACCACGCCTCGGGCACGGGCATGACGGCGACCGGGGAGAACTCCGCGCTGGAAGCGGTGGGTTGCGAGATCTACGAGGTGCGCGGCTCCGGTGTGCAGGTCACCGCGCGGGCGACGGCGCACCTCACCGACTGCGATGTGCACCGCACCACCGCCGACGGGATCACGCTGGACACCGACGCGGTGCTGACCCTCGCGGACTGCCGTATCCATGACATCCCGGAGAACGCGGTCGACCTGCGCTCGCGTTCGGTGCTCACGCTGACGCGGACGACCGTGCGTCAGTTCGGGCGCAACGGGCTGTCGGTGTGGGACCCGGGCACCCGGGTGGACGCCAACCAGTGCGAGATCTTCGACAGCACGGGCGACTACCCGGCGGTGTGGGTCAGCGACGGCGCCACCGTGGTCCTGGACTCCTGCCGGGTGCACGACGTGCCGGACGCCCTGTTCGTGCTGGACCGCGGCTCGCGCGCGGACGTCGTCGACAGCGATCTCTCCCAGGTGCGCAACACGGCGGTGTCGGTGAGCGACGGCGCCACCGCGCAGCTCGACGACTGCCGGATCCGGGACGCGGCCACCGGGGCCTGGTTCCGCGACCACGGCAGCGGCGGCACCCTCAACAACTGCACGGTGGACGGCACCCAGACCGGTGTGATCGTCACCAAGGGCGCCGACCCCACCATCGAGCGCTGCACCGTGGACTCCCCGGCCGAGGCGGGCTTCTACGTGTCGGCGGGCGGCCGCGGCACCTTCCAGAACTGCCGGGTCACCGGCAGCGGCGGCTACGGCTTCCATGTGATCGACGGCTGCCGTACGACGCTGCGCAAGTGCCGCACGGAGCGGTGCGCGCGCGGTGGTTACGAGTTCGCGGACGGCGGCCCGGACGCGGGCTCGGGCACCGGACCGGTGGTGGAGGACTGCACCAGTGACGAGAGCGGCAGCCTGCGGCCGCCCGAGGCCCGCGAGACGGCCGTACAGACCTCGTACCAGTCGCCCGGGCTGCTGGGCGCGATCCCCGGCCAGCGCAGCACCGAACAGGAGCCCCTCCTCGCTCCCACCGCGCCCGAGGAGCCGGCCCGGACCTCCAAGGCCGTGCTCGGTGAACTCGACGCGCTGGTCGGCCTGGACAGCGTCAAGCGCGAGGTCCGTGCGCTGACCGACATGATCGAGGTCGGCAGGCGCCGTCAGCGGGCCGGTCTGAAGGCCGCCTCGGTCAAGCGGCACCTGGTGTTCACGGGCTCCCCCGGCACCGGCAAGACGACCGTCGCCCGGCTCTACGGCGAGATCCTCGCCTCCCTCGGGGTGCTGGAGAAGGGCCATCTGGTCGAGGTGTCCCGGGTCGACCTGGTCGGCGAGCACATCGGTTCCACGGCGATCCGCACCCAGGAGGCCTTCCAGCGGGCCCACGGCGGGGTGCTGTTCATCGACGAGGCGTACGCGCTGTCGCCGGAGGACGCCGGGCGGGACTTCGGCAAGGAGGCCATCGACACGCTGGTGAAGCTGATGGAGGACCAGCGGGACGCCGTGGTGGTGATCGTCGCGGGCTACACGGAGGAGATGGAGCGCTTCCTTTCGGTCAACCCTGGTGTGGCGTCGCGTTTCTCGCGGACCATCACCTTCAGCGACTACGGCCCGGAGGAGCTGCTGCGGATCGTGGAGCAGCAGGCCGACGAGCACGAGTACCGGCTGGCGCCGGGCGCGTCCGAGGCGCTGCTGACGTACTTCACGGTGCTCCCGAAAGGCCCGGCGTTCGGCAACGGCCGTACCGCCCGCCAGACTTTCGAGGCGATGGTGGAGCGGCACGCGAGCCGGGTCGCCCAGCTCGCCGACCCGACCACCGACGACCTCACCCTGCTGTACGCGCAGGACCTCCCCGAAGTCGCCTGATCATTCGGCCTGTTGCGGCCGCTGTCCGGGCAGCTCCGGGCGCAGCCGGGCCAGCAGCCGCTTCCGTTCCTCGGCGAAGACCGGGTCCGCCTGGTAGTCGGAGTGGCCCAGGATGGGTGCGGGGAGCGGGTGGCCCGGGGTGCGCCCGTAGGCGAGCGGGTCCTTCAGCGGCGTGTGGTCGACCGGCGGGCCGGCGCCGTCGGGGATCCGCACGGGGCCGCCGATGGGGTCGGTGAGGCGGTAGAGGTTGCGCCAGCAGGCGACCTCGCGGTGCAGGGAGCCGAGTTCGGCGGGCCCGAAGTGGGCCGGGAACCAACGGCCGTACAGCCGCTCCAGCGGGGAGCCGTACGTCAGCAGGGCGACCCGTTTGCGGACCGCCGGGGTCAGCTGCCAGGCGGCCGCGGCCGCGAGGACGCTGCCCTGGGAGTGGCCGGAGATGACCAGCCGGCCGCCGGTGCGGCGGGTCCAGGTGTCCATCCGCCAGGTCAGGTCGGGGACCGCGCGCTCGGCGTAGCAGGGCGGGGCGAAGGGGTGGGCGGCGCGCGGCCAGAAGGTGCCGACGTCCCAGAGGATGCCGATGGTGCGGCGCGCGGACGCGTCCTTGTAGGCGCGCCGGCCCCAGGTGACAAAGAGTATGAAGCCGAGCCCGACCAGCCAGGAGCCGAGCCCTTGGGAGGCCTCGGCCGCACCGTGCACCAGGGTGTGGGTCCGGCCGGCCGCCGCGTCCGGGGTCTCGCCGGTGGCCAGCGCGCCCACCAGCGCTCCGGCGCCCAGCACCAGCGTGGCGGCGCACAGCACGGTGACGACCAGCGGCGTCCGGTCGGTTAGGACGGCCATGGCCCGGACCCGGGCGATACGGCGGCTGCGGGCCGTGTCCTCCGGCTCCCCGGGGTGGCCGAGGCCGACGGCGGTGCGTTCCAGGCGGCTGAGCCGCGAGGTGCGCCAGGACAGCCAGGCGACCGCGGCGAGCAGCACGACGAGAACCGGCGGGATCGCCGACGCCTGCCAGGTCAGCAGTACCGGAGGTCCGGCGATGGAGGTGCCGGTGCCGTCCAGCCAGTCGGAGACCCGCTGGGCGACCCCGCCCGAGATCACCCCGCCCAGCGCGCAGGCGAGCAGCGCGACCGCGGGCCCGCCGAGGCCGCGGATCGCGGCGCGCGGATCGGGCAGCCGGCGGTGCAGGTCGTGGGCGACGACCGCGAGGACGATCACCAGCACGCCCTGGGCCAGCTCCAGACCGCCGAAGGTGGTGTCCCCGGCGAGCCGGCCCACGGAGTGCCACCCCGGGCGGGACCAGCCGGCGTACACCGCCACGAGCAGCAGCAGGGCCAGCGCGCCGAGCGGCAGGCGTCGTACGAGACGCCGGTCGAGTGCCTGGTCGAGGCGGTTCTCGCTGCGGCCCCGGCGGCAGACCACCCACACCGCGGCGAGGGCCCCGGCGGTCAGCGCACCGGTCAGCAGCCACCCGATCGTGTCCAGTACGGCGGCTCCGCCCCGCCTGCGGTCGAAGGAGGCCGCCGGTGCGAGGAGCGCGGCGGCGACGGTGAGCAGGCCCGCCGCGGTGTGGGCGGCGCGCAGCCGGGCGACCAGCCGGCGCCCGTACCAGAAGCCGGGGCTGCCGAGGGCGGTGTGGCCGGGCTCGGGGTCGTGGGCCGGCGGCCGGGTGGACTCGTAGGCACTCCAGGTGCGGTGCGAGAGATACCAGAGCAGGCCGGTCAGCGCGGTGGGCATCGGGGCGGCCAGCGCGAGCCGGCGTCCGGGTGCGCTCCACCAGCCGCCTGCGTCGCCTGCGGGTGACAGGAAGCCGAGCCAGGAGTGCCGGCCGGCGCAGGCGGAGACGCCCGCGCACTGCCAGGCGGCGAGGTCCAGGGCGACCTCGCAGGCGGCGGCGACCAGCAGCACCGTGAGGGTGAGTCCGGCGAGCCGCACCAGCAGGCCGTAGAAGCGCACGGTGCGCGGCCGGTCCTGGGCGGCGGGACGCATCCAGTGGGCGAGGTTGACCACCATGAACGGCAGGAGCAGCAGCCACAGCGCGCGGGAGGCGTTGCCGGAGGTGAGGTTGCACCAGACGTACGCCTCGGGCACCGGCCGGTCGCGGTAGTCGCCGGGCCGGGACTCGGCGTCGACGTCCTCGGCACGGCGGAAGACGGCCGCGGTGTCGTCGCCGGTGATCCGGACCGTGCGCGGATCGTCGAGCATCTTCGCCGGCGTGGTGCCGCCTACACCGTGGACCAGAAGCTCCAGGTCGATCTCCGGTGCGGCGGGCCGCTCGGCCGGGTCGGGCTTCGCGGTCGTGGTCCGGTCCGCGGGATCGGACTGCGCGGTCCCGGTCCGGTCGGCGGGCGCGGTCTCCGTCGCCGTCGGCCGCTCGGCGGGGCCGCCGGCGGTGCGTTCCTGCGCGCGTTCCACTCTTCTCGCACTTCCCCCGTGACGCGCCGATGGTCTGTGTCCGTGCGGGTTTCAGGATCGCCGATTCCGGTGTGACGCACACCACTCGGCACCGAATCTCCCCGTTGTGTGTGAAACCCAGTGCAACACGTGGTGACCAAATGACGTGTGTGCACCGACACAGGGAGTGGCGCAACCTGTGTGGTCCCGTGAAAGGATAGGGCGCCCGCGCACCGAAGCCGGATGGAATGTCCTGGTCGGGGCTGGTACGCAGGGCGTGTCGGACGGCTTGAGGCGAGAGGACCGGAGCGTACGTGAGCGAGAACCAGAACCTCCTCGCGGAGCAGCGCCGCGCCCTGATCCTGGACGAGGTCCGGCGCCGGGGCGGCGTGCGGGTCAACGAGCTGACCCGCAAGCTCGGTGTGTCGGACATGACCGTGCGCCGGGACCTGGACGCGCTGGCCCGGCAGGGTGTGCTGGAGAAGGTGCACGGCGGCGCGGTGCCGGTGGTCGAGGCGAGCACGCACGAGCCGGGGTTCGAGGCCAAGTCGGGGCTGGAGCTGACCGCCAAGGAGGACATCGCGCGGGCCGCCGCCGAACTTGTCGTACCGGGTACGGCGATAGCGCTGTCCGGCGGTACGACGACGTACGCGCTGGCCCATCATCTCCTGGAGGTCCCCGACCTGACCGTGGTGACGAACTCGGTGCGGGTCGCGGACGTCTTCCATGCCGCCCAGCGCGTCTCGGGGCAGCGCCAGGGCGCGGCGACAGTGGTGCTGACCGGCGGGGTGCGCACCCCGTCCGACTCCCTCGTGGGCCCGGTGGCCGACCAGGCGATCGCGGCGCTCCACTTCGACCTGCTCTTCCTCGGTGTGCACGGCATATCGGTCGAGGCCGGCCTGTCCACACCCAACCTCGCGGAGGCGGAGACCAACCGCCGCCTGGTGCAGTCGGCCCGGCGGGTCGTGGTGGTCGCCGACCACACCAAGTGGGGCACGGTGGGCCTGAGTTCGTTCGCCAAGCTGGAGCAGGTCGACACGCTGGTCACCGATGCGGGCCTGCCGTCCGCGGCGCGTGCGGAGATCTCGGAGCATCTGCGCCGGCTGGTGGTGGCGGGCGAGACGGAGGCCTGATCGCGACGGCGGTACAGACATCTGACAGGCCGCCAGTTATCGTGGCGAGGCCGGTCAACTGCCTTCTCGGCCAAGGGGGTTCTCGTCCATGCCGCGTCGTCTGCGCCCCGTCGGGCTCGACTTCGTCGAGACCGCACCCGTACGTCTGGTCTTCGCGCAGGAGATGTCCTCGCCACCCGAGCGGGTCTTCCACGCGCTCAACGACGACGTGCCCGGCTGGGCGGAGTGGTTCGCCGCGGTGACCCACGCCGAGTCCGTCGACGACGGTGCCGGGCGCGACATCCGGCTCAAGGGCGGCGGGCGTTTCCGCGAGACGATCATCGCGGCCAAGGAGTCCGAGGTGTACGCCTACCGGGTGGACCTGACCAACGCGCCCGGCGCGCACGCCATCGCCGAGGAGTGGCGGCTCGTGCCGTCCGGCAGCGGCACCCGGGTGCAGTGGACCTTCGCCGTGGACGGCACGGCGCCGTTCCGTCTGGCAGTGAGGGTGGCACGCGCGGGCCTTGGCCGGGCCTTCCGGGGCGCGGTCACCGAACTGGACCGGCGCCTTTCGCGGTAGCGGCTCAGCCGCGCCACACTCCCGTCTCCAGCAGCGCCTCGATCGCCGCCGTGTACGGCGCGATGTCCAGGCCCTGCTCGGCGAGCCAGGTGTCCGAGTAGTACTTGTCGAGGTAGCGGTCGCCCGGGTCGCACAGCAGTGTCACCACGCTCCCCTGCCGCCCCTCGGCCACCATCTCCGAGACGATCTTCAGGGCGCTCCACAGCCCGGTCCCGGTGGAACCCCCCGCCTTCCGGCCGATCGCCCCCTCCAGCGCCCGCACCGCGGCCACGCTGGCCGCGTCCGGCACCTTCATCATGCGGTCGACGGCCCCGGGCACGAAGCTCGGCTCCATCCGCGGCCGCCCGATGCCCTCGATCCGGGACCCGCAGTCGCACGTGACGTCCGGATCGCCGGTGGTCCAGCCCTCGAAGAAACAGGAGTTCTCGGGGTCGGCGACACAGATCCGGGTGTCGCGCTGGGTGTAGTGGACATAGCGCGCGAGCGTCGCGGACGTACCGCCGGTCCCCGCGGTGGCGACGATCCAGGCCGGCTCGGCGTACCGCTCCAACTCCAGCTGGCGGAAGATCGATTCGGCGATGTTGTTGTTGCCGCGCCAGTCCGTGGCCCGTTCGGCGTAGGTGAACTGGTCCATGTAGTGGCCGCCGGTCTCCACCGCGAGGCGCGCGGACTCCTCGTACATTTTCCGGGAGTCGTCCACGAAGTGGCACTGCCCGCCGTGGAATTCGATGAGCCGGCACTTCTCGGCGCTGGTGGTGCGCGGCATGACGGCGATGAACGGCACGCCGATCAGCTTGGCGAAGTACGCCTCGGAGACGGCCGTCGAGCCGCTGGACGCCTCGATCACCGGGCGGCCCGGCCGGATCCAGCCATTGCACAGGCCGTAGAGGAAGAGCGAGCGGGCCAGGCGGTGCTTGAGGCTGCCTGTCGGATGCGTCGACTCGTCCTTGAGGTACAGGTCGATGCCCCAGGCCTCGGGCAGCGGGAAGCGCAGCAGGTGCGTGTCCGCCGAACGGTTCGCGTCCGCCTGGACCTTGCGGACTGCTTCTTTGAGCCAGTCGCGACCGGCGGCGTCGCTGCGGTCGACGTCGAGGGTGGCGCCGGTCCGGATCTGCGGGGTGGTGCTCACGGCGGGACTCCTTACGCTTCGCGCCGACGGCGTCCGAACGCGGCCGACGCACCGATCATAAACACCTTCCGCACGCTTCTCACCTGCATAAACGCATCTTTGGGCGCCTCAAAGGCGTCCCTGGGGAACAGTGGCGGACAGTGGCGTGAACCCTTCGGGGGGCGCATTGCCGCGAGTGCTCCGAGCGCCCCCCGACCGGCGGTCCGTGCGTACTGGTGCTCCGCGCCGAGGGCGGGCAGACTGCCACCGGACGGGACGAACGTCTCGAACGGGGGCGCACACTGGATCACAACACGAGCCGGAGCGCGCCGGCCGGGGCCACAAGCTTCCGGACCGGTGCCCGAGGTACTCGAAAAGGGGCGGGGCGGGATGGCGGAGCCGGAGTTCACGGCGACGGGCGTGCGGATCGACAAGCGGCTGCGTTCGCTCACCCGGGCCGGGCAGGTCCGGATAAGGGACGGCAGGCTGCAGCTGCTGACGAGCTACGGCAGCGAGATCGACAGCGCACCCGTGCAGGCGGTACGGGCCTCGAAGCCGTGGTTCGCATCGGAGGACCGGGCCCTGGCCGACCTCAACGGCCAGCGCTACTCACTCACTCTGGGTGACCACGATCCGGCGCCGGGCGAGCCCGGTCCGCCGGCGGCGCGTCGCTTCATCGAGGCGGTACGGCGGGCCGCCGAGCGGGACCACTGAGCCGCACGGGCCTGCGGGGCGCGACCGCCGGGCCACGGCGAGTTGCGGGACCGTACGCACTGGGCCACGCTTGTCTCACGTCACTCTGGGTTTACCGGCGATAACGCTGCGAACCAGCCCGCCGGCCACGACAGCAGGCGGCCCCGTGAACGGCGGCGCCCTGCTGGATCCGTTCTCCGTGTTCTTCCGGACCTCACGTCGGGGAGTCGCAGCCGTGATCAAACACCCAAGCAGACACTGCTCGGTGGAGCTCCAAGCATTGCCCTCGCGGATAGGCCAGGTCCGCAGAATCGTATCTGCGCAGTTGCGCTACTGGCATCTCGACCCGTTGATCGACCGGGCCGCGCTCGGTGTGACGGAGTTGCTGACCAACGTCCACCGGCACGCCCAGCCCGACAAGAACTGCACCGTGGAGATCGAGCTCCAGCTCGACCGCCTCACGGTGTCCGTCCGTGACCACGATCCGCGCCTGCCGGTGGTCGAGGACGGCACGGAGATCGCGCCCATGGCCACCTGCGGCCGGGGGCTCGCGATGGTGGCCGCGGTCAGCGAGAGCTGGGGAGTGCGGCCGCACGACGACGGCAAGGTCGTGTGGTTCACCCTGCCCGCACCGACGGCCACGCCGAAGGCGGCCCGCCCGCAGCGCCGCACCGCCGAACCGGCACCCCGCCGGATCGCCGAACCGGAACCCGCGGCCGCCGGGGCGCCCACGCCCGCGCATGCGACCGCCGGCGCCCCGACCACCGCACACGCGACCGCGGCTGTCCCCGGTGCCGCACACGCTCCCGCCCGCTCGGCTGTCGCCAGTTGACCGGGCGGTGAGTCTCCTCGCCGAGCCTCTCCCCGGCATTACCGCTTCTTCATACCGCACCGCCCTTGCCGATGCGGCCGAACTGCTCCTCCAGGACGGACAGCCTGCGCCAGTACTCGTCCTCGTCGATCTCGCCGGAGGCGAAGCGGCGGCCGAGGACCGCGAGCGGCGAGTCGCCGGACGGACGACCGGCGTCCATCGGGCGCCAGGGTCCGCCGCGGCCGCGCCATGCGGTGCGGCGCAGGAACGTGACGGCGCCGATCACGACGGCCGCCCAGATCAGCGGGAAGAACAGGATCCACGGGCCGGGCCCGCCGTCCCAGTTCGCCAGGGTCTGCATATCGGTTCAACTCCCCAGGGTCTCGTTGTGATGCATCGAGACTGACCGCCGGAGGGGGTCCGGGTCGTCGTGCGGCCGACGGCAGTGGCCGTACCTCCCGGGGAGTACAGAGCGGTTGGCGCCCTGCTCCCGAAATCACTGGCGTTCTGTAACTACTAGTATGTACAGTCGTCGCATGAGCACGTCGGAGCGGTTGATCGAGTCCACCCGTGAGCTGCTGTGGGAGCGCGGTTACGTCGGCACCAGCCCCAAGGCCATCCTGGAGCGCGCGGGCGCCGGCCAGGGCAGCATGTACCACCACTTCAAGGGCAAGCCGGACCTCGCGCTGGCCGCGATCCGGCGGACCGCCGAGGAACTGCTGGCCGCCGCCGAGGCCGTGCTCACCGGGCCGGGCACACCGTACGAGCGGATCGAGGCGTACCTGCGGCGCGAGCGCGACGTGCTGCGCGGCTGCCCGGTCGGGCGGCTGACGATGGACCCGGACATCATCGCGAGCGACGAACTGCGCGCGCCGGTCGACGAGACGCTCGACCGGATCCAGGAACTGATCGCCGGGATCGTCGAAGAGGGCAAGGAGCTGGGGCAGTTCGGGCCCCGGGTGGACGGCGAGGAGATCGCCGCGACCGTCCTCGCGACCGTACAGGGCGGCTATGTGCTCGCCCGGGCGTCCGGTTCCCCGGCCGCGTTCGACGCCGGCGTACGCGGACTGCTGTCCCTGCTGAGGAGCTGACGTACGTGCACATCACCAGGAAGCGCCCGGACACCCTGCGGGGCCCGGCGGAGAACTTCACCGGCACGGTGTGGCTGGACGAGATCGCCGCGCCCGCGGCGCCGTCCCGGCTGCGCATGTTCAACGTCCATTTCGCGCCCGGCGCCCACACCGCCTGGCACCGGCATCCGCACGGCCAGGTGCTGCACGTCCTTGAGGGTGAGGGGCTGGTGCAGCGCAGGGGTGGCGAGGCGGAGACGATCCGCGCGGGCGACACGGTGTGGATCGAGCCGGGCGAATGGCACTGGCACGGCGCCGCGCCGCGCAGCTTCATGACGCATCTCGCGGTCGTGGAGGCCGCCGAGGACGGTACGACCATCGAGTGGCATGAGCACGTGACCGACTACCCGGCCTGAGAAGGGACGAGCGCCATGCACGCCATGCAGTACGAGTTCACCCTGCCCGCGGACTACGACATGGGCGTCATCCGCTCCCGCGTCGCCCGCGTCGGGCATCTGCTGGACGACTGGGACGGCCTCGGGGTCAAGACCTACCTCATGCGCGAGCGGGGACTTCACGGCTCGCCGGTGAACCAGTACGGGCCGTTCTATCTCTGGCACACCGTGGCCGGCATGAACGGCTTCCTCTGGGGAGGCGCCTTCCAGGGACCGGTCGACGACTTCGGACGGCCGCGGATACGGCAGTGGACGGGCCTGGCCTTCGAGGAGGGCACCGCCGCCGGCTCCCCTGCCGCGTTCGCGGTGCGACGGCGGCAACCGGTGCCGGACGGTGTCGAGTTGGCCGCCTTCATGGCGGACGCAGCGGCCGAAACAGCGCGGCTGGCCGCCGCGGACGGTGCGGTGCTGGCGGCGTCCGCCGTGGACACCGGCGCTTGGGAGCTGGTCCACTTCTCGCTCTGGGAGCACGGCGCGCCCAAGGCCGAGGGCGATGTCTTCCAGGTACTGCACCTGTCGGAGCCGGGGCGCGGGGCGCTGCCGCGCGGGCGGCAGTGGTGAGCGGCATCCGTACGGTCCTCGGTGACATCCACCCCGCGGACCTGGGTGTCTGCGACGCGCACGACCACCTCTTCCTCCGCAGCCCCCGGCTGCCGGGGCAGGAGCTGAACGACGCGAGCGCCGCACGGGCCGAGCTGGAGGCGTTCCGGGCTGCGGGCGGTTCGGCCGTCGTGCAGTGGACGCCGTACGGGATGGGACGGCGGGCCGCCGATCTGCCGCTGCTGTCCCGGGCCGCCGGTGTGCACGTGGTCTGCGCGACGGGACTGCACCAGGCGGCGCACTACGCCCCGGAGTCGCTCGACGGGCTGCGCGAGCGGCTCGCCGAGGTCTTCGTCTCCGAACTGACCGAGGGCATCGGCACATCCGGGGTGCGCGCCGGTCTGGTCAAGGTGGCGGGCGGTTTCCACCACCTCGACGCACACGCCCGCCGGACGATGACCGCGGCGGCCGAGGCCCACCACGCGACGGGCGCGCCGATCGCCGTCCATCTGGAGCTGGGCACCGGCGCGCTCGACGTACTCGACCTGCTCTGCGGTGAGTTGGGCGTCCCCGGCGACCGGGTGATCCTCGGCCACCTCAACCGCTCCCCCGACCTCGTCGTGCAGCGGCAGGCCGCCGCCGCCGGCTGCTGGCTGGCCTTCGACGGACCGTCCCGGGCCAACCACGCCACCGACTGGCGGATGCCGCAGGCCGTACTGGCCCTGGCCGAGGCCGGGTTCGGGGACCGGCTGCTGCTCGGCGGGGACACGGCGGTGGCGGGGGCCCGGTCGGTGGACGGCGGGCCCGGGATGCCGTACCTGCTGCGGCGGGTGCGGCCGCGGCTGGTGGCCGAGCTGGGTGCGGAGCACGTCGAACGTATCCTCACCGGCAACCCGGCCCGGGCCTTCGCCGTCGACTGGCGCTGACCCGCTCAGACCACCGAGATGTCCACCGACGGGCGGAGCTTCGCGGCGGCAGCCAGCGCCTCATGGGCCGGGTGGGTGCCGAAGGCGGTCAACAGGTCCTGATCCGCAGGGAGTTCCGCCGCCGGGTAGGCGATCTGCTCGAAGGCCGCCAGGAAGCGCGGGCCCCAGCGGCGGGTGCCGAGACGGGCCGTGCGGGAGCAGTTGTCGACCATGAACGCCACGTCGCGGGCGTGCATGTAGGGCAGCAGCGAGTCGACCGCCTCGATGACGGACTCGTTGACGATCTCCGACCAGGGGTGGCCGCGCTCGGCGAACTCGTCGACCTGGGCCATCATCGTGGCCACGAACACCCCGGCGGTGAACGGCTCGACGGGCAGCTCCCGTTCGGCCCGCCGGGCCCGCACCCGCTCCCCCGCCGCCCACATCGGCGAACCGCCGATCCGGCTCATCTCCCGCTTCCCGAGCCGCCGTTCGGCCAGGATCACACTGCGCAGCTCGGTGCCGTCGGCGACCTCGTCGTAGATCTCGGCGACGAGCTCGCGGGCCGGCCCGTACGTCGCCGTGTACGCCCGGTCGAAGACCTCCCGTCCGGCCGGGTCGAGGTCCTCGCGGACGGCCCGCAGCCCCGCCCGGGAGATGGTCCGGGCGATGGGCCCGGTCACGTTCTCGCAGGACCGCTCGTACGCCGTCACCTCGTCGTCCCCGGCAAGCCGGTGGTGGCTGTACAGGCTCTCCACGATCCCGTGCACGGCGCCCAGCAGGATGGCGCGTTCGCCGACGATGTCGGATCGGTACTCGCTCTCCAGCGTGGTGCGGAAGGTGTACGGCGCGCCGAGCGCGACCGACCAGCCGAGGGCGAGGTCGGTGGCGCGGCCGTCCGGGTCGGCGTGCACGGCGAAACTGCTGTTGATCCCGGCGCCGTTGATCTCCGCGCCCTGTTCGTAGAGGCGGCGCACGGAGTCGCCCATGCCCTTGGGGCAGACGGCGACCACGCCGTGGCCGGCCGGGAAGTCGCCGCCGGTCTCCCGGAGATGGCCGAGCAGGAAGCCGTGCGAGAGACCGATGACCGCGCCGGGCTTGAGGACGGCGAAGATCTCCTGGTGGTGGGCGGCGAGGGCCGCGTCGGCGATCAGCAGGAGGAGCAGGTCGCTGTCCGCGGCGACGGCGAGCCAGTCGCCGAGGGTGCCGTTCTCCTCGGTGAAGCCGTGCTCGCGGGCGTCGGCGGCCGAGGCGGAGCCGGGACGCAGGCCCACGGTGACGGTGATGTCGGTGCCGGCGAGGGAGTCGCGCAGGTTCCGGGCCTGGGCGCGGCCCTGCGGGCCCCAGCCGAGGACGCCGATCCGGCCGACCCCGGCGAACGCCTGGGGCAGCAGGGGGAAGAGGTGCCGTCCGCCGCGCAGGATGGTCTCCGTGCCGCCGGGCACGTCCATGGTTTCGAGTGCGAAGACACCGGAGGTGTAGGTGGTCGTCGAGGTCATGGTCGAGTTGTAGGCTCCGGGCGGACGTTGCGGCAAGCGCAACTTTCGCAGCGGTCTGTTGCGGATCATGAAAGGGACTGGTCACCGGGTGCGGGACGATCATCGGGGGCTGCGGCTCTTCCTCCATCTCACGCAGTCCCTGAACTTCGGGCGGACCAGCCTGGACTGCCACGTCAGCCCGGCGACGCTGACCCGGACCGTGCAGCGGCTGGAGGCGGAGCTGGGCCACCGGCTGTTCGACCGGGGACCGCGCGGGGTGTCCCTGACGGCGGAGGGCCAGCGCTTCCGCGAATACGCCGTACAGGCCCTGGAGTTGTGGCAGGCCTACCGCGACGAACACCCCTACCCGGCCGAACTCACGGGCAGCCTGACGGTGTTCGCCACCGTGACCGCCTGCCAGGCCCTGCTGCCCGACCTGTTGGCGCCGTTCCGTACGGCGCACCCCCAGGTGCGGCTGGATCTGCGCACCGGGGACGCGGCGGCCGCGCTGGCCCGGCTCGACGAGGGCGAGGCCGACGTGACCGTGGCCGGGATCCCGGCGCGGCTGCCGGAACCGCTGGCCGGCCGGACGGTCACGGTCACCGACCTGGTCCTGGTCACCGCGCGCGACCGCCCGGACCCCGGCCTGGACGGCCCGTTCGTCCTTCCCCAGCGCGGTCTGGTGCGCGAGGCGGCCGACCGCTGGTTGCGGGCACGGGGGCGCCCCGTGGACGTCGCCTGCGAACCGGACGGTCACGAGGCCCTGTTGGCCCTGGTCGCCCTGGGCTGCGGCACGGGGGTGGTCCCCCGGCTGGTGCTGGAACACAGCGGGGTGCGGGACCGGATCTCGGTGCTGCCGGCCGCCCCCGCGCCGGAGCCGTTCCCGATCGGACTGTGCGTGCGCCGGTCCGACCTCAGGCGGCCGCTGGTGGCGGCGCTGTGGAGCCTGACGGCGCAGTGGTAGGCGGGCGTGCTGAGCCGTTGCGGTGGCAGGCCGTTACCGAAGCGCGGCCAGCGGGTCGTCCAGCACCGGCTGCCAGGCCAACTCGGCCGCTCCCACCAGGCTGTTGTGGCTCAGCGTGCACGGCAGGATCGGCACACTGCCGCTCTGGCCCCACAGACTCCGGTCGGCCACCACGGCACGCAGCCGCTCCGGATCGGCGTCCAGGAGGGTGCGGTGCAGGCCGCCGAGGATGATGCGGTCGGGGTTGAGGATGTTGACGAGCCCCGCGAGGCCGAGGCCGAGCCGGTCGATCAGGGCCTCGGTGGCCCTGCGGACGGTCGGGTCGGCGTAGTGGTCGCGGATCAGGTCCTCGGCCTGCCGGAGCAACGACACCTCGGGTCCTGGCTCGCGGCCCGCCTCGATCAGCAGGGCCAGCGGATCGGCCTCCACGTCCAGGCAGCCCCGGCTGCCGCAGTGGCAGGGGCGGCCCTCGGGGTTCACGGCGAGGTGGCCGACCTCCAGGGCGAGGCCCGAACTCCCGGTGTGCAGACGGCCGTCCAGGACCAGCGCGCCGCCGACGCCCCGGTGCCCGGTGGCCACGCACAGCAGGTCCCGCGCGCCCCGGCCCGCGCCGTGCCGGTGCTCGGCCAGCGCGGCCAGGTTCACGTCGTTGCCCGCGAACGCCGGGCCGGTGATCCCGGCCGCCCGCACGCACTCCGCGAAGATCCGGCGTACGGGCGCCCCCACCGGCCAGGCCAGGTGGAGGGGGTTGAGGGCCAGGCCGTCCGGTTCCGCGACGGCGGACGGCACGGCGAGACCGGCGCCGACACAGCGGAGGCCGGTAGTGCGCAGAAGGTCGGCACCGGCCTCGACCACCGAGCCGAGCACCTTCGCCGGGTCGGCGTCGACCGCCTCGCAGCCGGGCGCGGTCGCGACGATCCGGCCGCCCAGACCGACCAGCGCCGCACGGAACCCGTCGGCGTGGACCTGCGCGGCGAGCGCGACGGGGCCGTTCTCGGCGACCTCGAGCCGATGCGAGGGGCGGCCCTGCGACCCGGCGGCCGCGCCCGGGTGGGCATCGACGCTGATCAGGCCGAGCGCCTCCAGTTCGGCGGCGACGGCGCCGGCCGTGGCCCGGGTGACGCCGAGCTCCGAGGTGAGCACCGCGCGGGTGGGGGCGCGGCCGGTGTGCACGAGTTCCAGTGCGGGGCCGAGTGCGCCGCGTCCTCGGTCCAACCGGGGTTTCGAGGTTCCGTTCCCCGTCGGGCCGGGGGCCGCCTTTCCGCTCATGAGAGGGAGTCTGCCATGATCCGTAGGAGGGGCCGTATCGAAAGTGCGGCGCCGTTGGGGCTGGTCGCGCCCGCGCGGCGGTAGCCGCATGTCGATACAGCCCCGCGCCCCTACAGGGGCGCTTCAGTCGGGGCGCGTCCAAAGCCGCTCACTCTCAGCGTGATGTTGAGGCGGCCGGTCAGGCCCAGCTCTGCCGGTCCCGTGCCCGGGTACACCCTCGGCACCCCGTGATAGGCGAGCCGCGACTCGCCCCCGAACACGAACAGGTCACCCGACCGCAGCTCCACGTCCGTGTACGGCCTGGTCCTGCTCTCCGTGTTCCCGAAGCGGAACACGCACGCGTCCCCCAGGCTCAGCGACACCACCGGCGCGGCCGACTTCTCGTCGGCGTCGCGGTGCATGCCCATGCGGGCGTCGGCGTCGTAGAAGTTGATCAGGGCGATGTCGTACGACAATCCTCCGACCGCCTCCGGACCCAGGGCGTCGGTCACCGCGCGGCGGCCCAGTTCGCCGAGCCAGGCCGGGAACGGCTTCACGGGGCCGCCGTCGCCGTCGACGACTGTGCGGGCGTAGGCGTACGGGTACCAGTGCCAGCCCAGGCAGACCTGGCGGGCGGTCATCGTGCCGCCCTCGGGCGTGCGGACCGTGCGCAGGCCCGCCGGGGGCCGGGCCCAGTCGCGGCAGGCGGCGAGCAGCGCACGCTGGCGGTCCGTGTCCAGCCAGTCGGGGACGTGCACGGCGCCCGGTGCGATGCGGGCGCGCGCCCTCGGGAACAGCTCATCCTCCATGCCCCCATCCTGCCCGACCGGGCCTGAGCTGCGGTTCGGCTAGCCTGGACGCACGATGAGCGACCGTATGACGACTGCCTGGGGCGAGTTCGAGCTGTCCCGCTTCCCGGAGGATCCGCGCGACCGGCTGCGTGCCTGGGACGCCTCCGACGCGTACCTGCTGCGGTATCTCGACCGGGAGCGGATCGGGCTGTCCGGCACGGTCGTGGTGCTCGGCGACCGCTGGGGGGCGCTGGTCACGGCGCTGGCCGAGCACCGGCCGGTGCAGATCACCGACTCGTACCTGAGCCAGGAGGCGACCCGCGCGAACCTGGCGCGCGCGGGCGTCGAGCCGGGCGCGGTGCAGTTGCTGACCACCCAGGATCCGCCGCCCGAGCGGGTGGACGTGCTGCTGGTGCGGTTGCCGAAGAGCCTTGCGCTCCTTGAGGACCAGCTGCTGCGGCTGGCGCCCGCCCTGCACGCGGGCACGGTCGTGATCGGCACCGGCATGGTCAAGGAGATCCATACCTCGACGCTCCGGCTGATCGAGCGGATCATCGGGCCGACCCGGACCTCGCTGGCCGAGCAGAAGGCCCGGCTGATCCACTGCACGCCGGATCCGGCGCTTGCGCGCCCGGAGAATCCATGGCCGTACAGCTACGCGCTCCCCGACGGCATCGGCGCGGTCTCCGGGCGTACGGTCGTCAACCACGCGGGGGTCTTCTGCGCCGACCGGCTCGACATCGGTACCCGGTTCTTCCTGGCGCATCTGCCCGAGGGGGGCCGGCGGATCGTGGACCTGGGATGCGGGAACGGGGTCGTGGGTACGGCGGTGGCGCTGGCCGATCCGACGGCCGAGGTGCTGTTCGTGGACGAGTCGTTCCAGGCGGTCGCCTCGGCGGAGGCCACCTACAAGGCCAACGGAGTTCCCGGGCATGCCGAGTTCCGGGTCGGGGACGGGCTGGCCGGGGTCGCGGCCGGGAGCGTGGACGTGGTGCTGAACAACCCGCCGTTCCACTCCCACCAGGCGACCACCGACGCGACGGCGTGGCGGATGTTCACCGGGGCGAAGCAGGCGCTGCGGCCGGGCGGCGAGCTGTGGGTGATCGGCAACCGGCACCTGGGCTACCACGTGACGCTGCGCCGCCTGTTCGGCAACAGTCAACTGGTCGCGAGCGACCCGAAGTTCGTAGTGCTGAAAGCGGTCAGGCGCGGGTAGTCCCGCCGTCCAGCACGCCGATGATCCGGGTCACCTCCCGGGCCATCGCCTCCCGGCCGGCACCAAGGTAGGTACGGGTGTCGACGGCCTCGGGACGGTCCGCGAGGTAACGGCGTACGGACGCGGTCATCGCCATGTTGAGTGCCGTGCCGACGTTGACCTTGGCGATGCCGCCGGACACCGCGGCGACCAGACCCTCGTCGGGCACCCCGGAGGAGCCGTGCAGGACGAGCGGGACCGGCACGGCGGCCGAGAGGCGTCCGAGCAGGTCGTGGTCGAGGGCGGCGGTGCGGGTGGTCATGGCGTGCGCGCTGCCGATCGCCACGGCCAGCGCGTCGACACCGGTGGCGGCGACGAAGTCCCGTGCCTCGGCGGGGTCGGTACGCGCTCCGGGTGCGTGCGCGTCCAGTGCCGGCCGGCCGTCCTTGCCGCCGACCTCACCCAACTCCGCCTCGATCCAGAGGCCTTGGGCGTGTGCCCAGTCGACGGCGGCCGCGGTCGCGGCGAGGTTCTCGGCGTACGGCAGCCGGGACGCGTCGTACATCACCGAGCTGAACCCGGCGGCGGGGGCCTGGCGGAGCAGGTCGTCGCTGAGGACATGGTCGAGGTGCAGCGCGACGGGCACCTGGGCGCGTTCGGCGGCTGCGGTGGCGGCGCAGGCCAGCGGGAGGAGCCGTCCGTGGCGGAACTTGACGGCGTTCTCGCTGACTTGGAGCACGACGGGCGAACCGGCGGCCTCGGCGCCGGCGATGACGGCCTCCACGTGTTCCAGGCCGATCACGTTGAACGCGGCGACGGCGGACCGGACTTCGGCGGCCCGGGTCAGCAGTGCGCCGGTGGCTGCCAGGGGCACGCTCACTCCTCGCCGGACGGGGTGAGGATCACCGAGCGGGTGAGATGGCGCGGCCGGTCCGGGTCGAGGCCCCGGGCGGCGGCGACGGCGACCGCGAGGCGCTGGGCGCGGACGAGTTCGGCGAGCGGGTCGAGGGTGCCCTGGATCCACAATCCCCCAGTGGCGCCGACCTGTTCGGCGAGTCCGGCGGGGGCCCGGCCGAACATCCAGGTGGCCGTGGCGCGGGTGGTGATGCTGATCGGGCCGTGCCGGTACTCCATCGCCGGGTAGGCCTCGGTCCAGGACAGCGAGGCCTCGCGCATCTTGAGTCCGGCCTCGCTCGCGAGTCCGACGGTCCAGCCGCGCCCGAGGAAGGTGAACTGGGCGCACTCGACCAGTCCCGCCGGCAGGGGGGTCGACAGTGCGGTGCGGGCGTCGGCGACCACGGCGTCGGTGTGCAGTCCGAGGTGGGCGCGGAGCAGGGTGAGCGCGCTGGTCGCGAACCGGGTCTGGACGACGGAGCGTTCGTCGGCGAAGTCCAGGACGACGAGCTCGTCGGCGGCCTCCGTGACCGGGGTGCCGGGGTCGGCGGTGATCGCCGCGGTGCGCACACGCCCCTTCAACTCGCCCAGCAGGTCCAGCACTTCGGTGGTGGTGCCGGAGCGGGTGAGGGCCAGTACCCGGTCGTACGACCGTCCGTGCGGGAACTCCGAGGCGGCGAAGGCGTCCGTCTCACCGTGCCCCGCGGACTCGCGCAGTACGGCGGCGGCCTGGGCCATGAAGTAGGAGGTGCCGCAGCCGACGATCGCCACCCGCTCGCCCGGGGCGGGGAGCGCGTGTGCTTGGCGGGTGGCCTCGGTGGCGGCTTGTATCCAGCAGTCGGGCTGGCTGTTCAGCTCTTCGGTGGTATGTGACATACCACTGTCCCTCCCCTGAGTGGCATCATGATTGTTCTTGCAAGATAGAGCCAGTTTTCAATCACAATCAAGCATCCCACCCGAATTCAGGTGCGCTAGGGTCACCGGAAGATCAAGGAACGGAGGCGGCGGATGTCGCGCGACGCACGCTGGAAGGCACTGCTTGAGCTGCTGGTCGAGCGCGGTCGCCTTGAGGTCGAGGAGGCGGCGGCCGAGCTGGCGGTCTCGGCGGCCACCATCCGCCGGGACCTCGACCAGCTCGCCGAGCAGCAGATGCTGGTGCGCACCCGGGGCGGGGCGGTGGTGCACGGGGTGTCGTACGAACTGCCGTTGCGCTACAAGACGGCCCGGCAGGCCTCGGAGAAGCAGCGGATCGCCAAGGCGGTGGCGGACCTGATCGCGCCGGGCGAGGCGGTGGGGCTGACGGGCGGTACGACCACCACGGAGGTGGCCCGCGCTCTGGCGGTGCGGGGCGACCTGGCCGCCGGTGCGCCGGCGCTGACGATCGTCACGAACGCGCTCAACATCGCCAACGAGCTCGCGGTGCGGCCCCAGTTCAAGATCGTGGTGACGGGCGGGGTGGCGCGGCCGCAGTCGTACGAGCTCATCGGCCCGCTCGCGGACGGGGTGCTGAGTCAGATCACCCTTGATGTGACGGTGCTCGGGGTGGTCGGCTTCGACGTCACGCACGGGGCGGCCGCCCATGACGAGGCGGAGGCCGCGGTCAACCGGCTGCTGTGCGAGCGTGCGGCCCGCGTGATCGTCGCCGCCGACTCCAGCAAGCTGGGCGGGCGGGCGTTCGCCCGGATCTGCGCGGCGGAGCTGGTGGACACGCTCGTCACGGACGCGGCGGCGGAGCCGGAGGAGGTGCGCCGGTTCGAGGAGGCGGGGATCCGGGTCGTGACCGTGTGACGCGGTGTGCCCCGGTGACTGGGCTTCCTGTCACATCCCGCTGGTGTCCGCGCTGACGAATCCGGCGCCCCGCTGGTCGTTGCAGCCGAACACGGGCCGGTCGGCCGGGTCGGGCCAGCTCTGGCGGGCCTGGAGGGCGACGCTCACCAGGGTGAGCAGCAGGTCGACGTCGCTCGCGGCGTCGAGGCGTATGGTCACCCACTGCGAGCCCGGGACGATCCGGATCGCCCCCGTGCTCTTGAGGTCCTTGGCGAAGTGCCGGATGGCGTGGGCGGTCAGACGCAGGTCTACATCGCGCTCGGAGTGGAAGTGCGCGATCTCACCCTCCGCCGAACTCACGGCCTGGCCCAGACCGCAGCTCGGTACGGCCTGGGTCAGGTCGGGCCAGGTCGCCAGTTGCGCCAGAGCGCGCGAGGCCAACGTCATGGGGCCATCATGGCCCGCTCACCCTCCGGTAACCAACCAGCGAGCAGTTATTAACCGAGCTGTTGCCGGACTCTGTCCGAACACATACGCCTGGGACGAGTGAATATCCGCAGGATTTCAGTGGTTCAAGGGACGGAAGGTACTTCTCGGGTGTTCGGTACGACCGTGGCGGACATCACGTTCCACACAGGTCCGGCACCTGCCCTACGCACGCCTGACAGCCGTCGCCGCGAACGCGTCGGCGGCGGCGAGGTCGAAGTCCCCGTGATCGCTGCCGAGGCCCTGGGCGACCAGTGCCGCCACGGCGTTGCCGAGGACGGCGGAGTCGTGCGGGGTACGGCCCAGCCCGATGCCGAAGACGAATCCGGCCGAGAAGGCGTCGCCGCAGCCGGTGGTGTCCACGACGTCGATCTCGAAGGCGGGCACCGGCTCGGCACCCTCGGCGGTGACCAGCAGCGCGCCGTCGCCGCCCCGGGTGACCGCGACCAGCCCGGCGCCGGCACCGACCAGCTTCTTCGCGCCGGCCACCAGGTCGTCCTCGCCGGAGAAGCCCAGTACCTGGTCGTCGTTGGGGAGGAGGTGGTCGACGTACGGCAGCGCCGCCGCGATCTGCTCGAAGCTGCCGAGCACTCCGGGCGCGAGCAGGTCCACGGAGGTCGTCACGCCGTGCTCCTTGGCGAAGTGCAGGATGCGCGCGGCGACGTCGACTCCGATCAACTCCGGTCCGCCGAGGTGGAGATGGGTGGCCTCGGCGAGGGCGTCCCAGGGCACGTCGTCGACGCCGTAGGTGATGTTGGCGCCGAGCAGGTGCAGGGAGGGCCGGTCGCCGTTGGGACGGATGGGCAGCACGCTCGCCGAGGTGGCGGTGTCGGTGCGACGGACGAGGAAGCCGGTGTCGATCCCGGCCTTGCCGAGCAGCTGCACCAGCATGTCACCGGTCGCGTCGTCGCCGATGGCCCCGGCGCTGCGCACGGTGGCGCCGAGCTTGGCGAGGCTGAGCGCGGTCCCGCCGGCGGTCCCTGCCGCGGTCATCCTGATGTCCTCGACCAGGGTGGCGCCCTGGCCCTCGGGTATCGCGTCCACCGGCCGGACCAGCACGTCCAGCACATGCACGCCCATCGTGACGACTCTCATGGCTTGCCCTCCTGCAGGGTTTGGGTGGTGCCGTAGTTCCGGGCGATCGCGGCCTCGATCACCGCGAGTTGCTGCCGCTCGTCCAGGACGCGGGGCGTCCCGAGGGCAGCCGCGTGCTGGTAGACACCACAGGCCCATTCGAGCAACAGGGCGTTCTCGACGGCCTTGTCGAGGGTCGGGCCGACGGTCACCGAGCCGTGGTTGGCCAGCAGGGCGGCGCTGCGGCCGTCGAGCGCGGCGAGCACCGACTCGGCGAGTTCCGGGGTGCCGAAGGTGGCGTACGGCGCCACCCGCACGGTGCCGCCGAGGGCGAGCAACTGGTAGTGGATGCACGGCAGTTCGTCGAGGACGCAGGAGAGCGCGGTAGCCATCGGAGCGTGCGTGTGGACGACCGCGCCGGCGCCGTAGCGCCGGTAGACCCCGAGGTGCAGGTCGAGTTCGGAGGTCGGCTGCAGGGTGCCGGCGACGACCTTGCCGTCCAGGTCGACCACCGTCACCTGTCCCGCGGTGAGCTGGGCGAGCACCGCACCGGTGGCGGTGACCGCGACCCGGTCCCCCACCCGCACGCTGACGTTTCCCGCCGTACCGATGAGCAGGCCCGCGGCTCCCAGGCGACGGCAGACGTCCGCCACCGCGGCCCGTTCCTGAACCAGCGCGGAGCTTGAGTCCGTCATGGCCGCGACGCTAACGTAAACCTGAAACAAAGTCACGTTCAGATTCAGGAGCCGCGGGTGACCGAGCCGACCGCCGAGGAGACCGGGGCCGTGCTGCGCCGGACTCCCCAACAGGCCCGCAGCAAAGCCCGGTTGGCGCGGGTACTGAAAGCGGCGGAGCGCGTGCTGATCGCCGAGGGCGTGCCGGCCCTGACCACCACCAGGGTCGCGGCGGAGGCCGGGGTGTCGGTCGGCTCGCTGTACCAGTACCTGCCCGACCGGGACGCGATCATCGACGCGCTGGCGGCGACGTACTTCTCCCAGCTCGAAGCGGTGATGGAGGAGTTCGTGCGCAGCGCGGCGACCGAACGCTGGTCCGACCCGGTCGGTGTGCTGATCGACACCTACGCCGGGCTCTACCGCACCGAACAGGGCTTCCGGGCCCTGTGGTTCGGCAGCGGTCTGACCGACCGGACCCGGGCGGCGGACCGGGAGCACAAGCGCCGGATGGCCGACGGGGTGCGCCGGGTGCTGCTCGCGCTCGGCATCGCCGCCGACACGGAGGGGCTCGGCCGGGCCTGCCATGCCGCCGTCCTCGCCGCCGACGCGCTCGCCCAGGAGGCCTTCCGCCGCGACGCCGAGGGCGACACGGCCCTCCTCGACGAGGCGAAGGTCATGCTGCGCGGCTACCTCACGGCACTGGCCGGGAGGCGGGGGCAGCGGGACGGCGCTGCGATGGGCACCGCTCCGGTCAGCGAGCCCGCTCCCAGACCGGCTGGACGCCCGGAGTCAGCGCGGGGAACAGACCGGCGCTCACTCCCCACTTGATGCTTCCCCAGTCGAAGACCTCGGTCGGCAGTTCGGAGGGCCCGGTGCGGGTCCCAGCCTCGAATCGGCTCACGGTTGCTCGCCTCGTTCTCGTTCTCGTTCTCGTTCCACCAGACTCATCGGAAGCTGATCGACTTGAAGTCCTCGGTCTGCCGGCGGATGCCGGTCTCCGTGGGCAGGCGTTCGATCGAGCTCGCGCCGAAGAAGCCCACGACTCCCTCCGTCCGCGAAAGGACGTACTGCGCGTCCCGGGGTTCCGCGACGGAGCCGCCGTGGCACAGCACGAGGATGTCCGGGGCGACCGAGACCGCGGCATCCCGCATCGCCTGGATGTGCGTGACGCACTCGTCGAGGGTGAGCGCGGTGTCGGCGCCGATGGTGCCCTTGGTGGTCAGGCCCATGTGCGGGACGAGGACGTCGGCCGGCTTGGGCAGGCTCCAGGTCGAAAACAGCAGGCCGTGCTCGGCCGGCTGGGACTTGGCGATCTTCACCACGGGCAGTGCACGGTCATGCGGGTATCCCGGGCGGCCCGTAGTGGCGCAAGTAGTCACGCGCCTGAGGCTCGTCGAGCCCGGACAGGTCATTTCCGTTGAGGGCATGCCAGAGACGGTTCTCGATCCAGAACCGATGGGCGAATTCCTCGAACGAAGGTGCACACCAGAGGATTGCGGCTCTTTGCTCTTCCGGATCGTCGAGATTGGTCTCCGTCTCTTCGCCATCGCGCCGTGCCTCGTACTCGTATTCGTAGTCGAGATAGGAGTGCACCACGAACGCCTCACCCGACGAGCGGAGGTAGAGGTACCAGATGACGCAGTCCTGTTGATCCCGCAGGAATCGCACGAGGAAGGCACCGGGCTCGACCGGACTGGGCAGGGGCTCTGAGATATCGGTCCAGCAGCAGGTCACCGAAACCTCGTCCAGTGAGTAGTGCAGCTTCGAGTCGGCCTGGAAGGCGGCGAAGTCCCGCGGCAGCGTCAAGCCTCTGGCCGACAGGTCCTCTGCCAGGCGATTGAGCACCGTGACCTGCTCGGGAACAGGTTCGCCGGTACCGCCGAGCCATTGAAAAGCACCCGTGAACTGGGTGGAGTCGAGAGGTGGCAGACTCTCGTACGGGTAGTACTCGTAGGTGTAGCGGCAGGGTCGGTATGCACCCAGGTCGGTGGCACACCACGCAGAGTCGAAGCCGACCGGGGACAAGTCAGGCCCTGATCGTTCACCGGGCATCGGCCCCCCTTTGATCACCGTGAGCGGAGTTGTCGGCGTCAGCATCGCACCGCCCACTGACACCCCCTGCAACGGGCGGGCGAAGCCAGGCCGTGTCCGGCCGATCTTGTAGTGGAGTCGGGGGGAGCCGGTGTGCTGGTCAGACGGTTCGGCCCGTGGAAGACCGCGTATGAACGCCATCGGCTCTGGCCGGCCGACGGCACCTGGGAGCGGCGGCTCCAGCGGGTCCAGGGCGCTGCCGACGCGGACGGCGCGATCGACTGGGACATCTCGGCGGACTCCACCGTGATGCGAGCCCACCAGCACGCCGCCAGGGCCCGTAACACCCCACCAGCGGCGCCGAGTTGTCCAAGAGGGGCCGCCGTGGCGGAACACCTGAGCGGGAGGCCCTGGTTGAGGCTGCTCGGCCACTTGGTGGCGGTGGCGCCACAGGCGAGGCCCTGGGGCGCTCCCGCGGCGGGTTCACCACCAAAGTCCACCTGAGCACCGATGGCCGCTGCCGCCCGCCGTCTCTCACTGTCACTCATCGAGTCCCTCGTGCCGGGCCCGATCCCCGATCGTCGCCGTAACCCCGCCGCTGGCCGAACGGTCTGGCCGACCGCCATCAACTTTCCACAACAGCAGCACAGTTGATCCCGCATATCGACTTGCGCAGGAGGCCACTTGGCGTAGTTAATGACCACCGGTCAGTGATCTCAGGGGGACTCGTGGAGAGAACCGAAGCGTCCGGGTTCCCGGACATCCCGCCGCCGCCCGCCACCCCGCCGCAGACGTTCCGCGGGATCGACCTGCGGGTCGGAAAGCGGCTGTTGTGGGTCGGCGGGGCTGCATACCCGCTGGAGAACATCGCCCGGGTGCACACGTACATGCTCATGCCGAAGCGCTGGGAGGCCACGAGGCTCTTCCTGAAACGTCTCGGGATCATCCTGTCGGTGGCGTTCGCACTGACCATCCTCGGCGGCATCACCGGGATCGCCAGCCAGGACACGGCGAGCACGCTCATAGTGTGGGTGTGGCTGGGCTCGACGGCCGCGCTGCTCCTGTGCACGGTGGAGTGGCTGCAGGTGCTGTCGGCGACGCCGCTGTACGTCCTGGCCGTGGAGACGTCCGGCCCGCCCATGGCCGTGGTGACGAGCGCGGACCCGCGCCAACTCGACCAGCTGGTGGGCTCCCTCGTGCACGCGATCGAGCACCCGGAGACGGAGTTCCACGTCACGGTGGACCGTCTCATGGTCAACCCGAAGAACTACTACTTCGGCGACAACGTCAACATGTACGGCGGTACGGGCAACGTGGGAGTGGGACACGCATGAGCGACATGAGCGGCAACAACTTCTACTTCGGCGACAACGTGACGATGCACGGCGGCACCGGGAACACCGGCATCGCCAAGCACCAGACACCGGCCGGGCCGCCCACCGTCGACCCCGCCCTCCAAGCCGCCGTCGAGGAACTTCGCCGACTGGTGGGGACGCTGCGTGAGCAGGTCCCGGCCGCGAGTGCGCAGGCCATCGACGACTCACTGCCGGCCCTCACCACGGACCCGGGCACCGCCCCGCAGGAACGGCACCGCGCGCTGATGGCCGTCGCGGGAATCGCGGCGACGGTCGGCGCGGTGGGCCAGCCGGCGCTGGAGGCGGTGAACCGGATCCTGGGGCTGCTCGGCGGCCAGTAGGCGGCCGACGAACAGCCCCCGCCGGACAGTCCGCGGCCCCTGCGACAGGCCCGGCCGCGCAACGGGCGCAGCCCCGCGCCACTCTGAGTGAGGCCGTCGCCCAGGGCCATGCAAGTGCCCTGCTCACGGTAGTCGGCGGGCCCAGAGCGAGACAGAGACGCCCGTGATCACCAGACGCTCCAGAGATGCCAGCCGCCGCGTGATGTTGTGCTTGCGCTGCAACGCCTGCTGCGACACGCCTCCTTGATGGTCACGGCGGATCGCTGTGTGCTGATCAATCCTCGGAAGGTGACTCCCGCCATCACCTCCAAACGACTCCCGCGCTGAGGATCTGGTCCACTTCTTGTGGTCACGCAAGCAGCGTCACCGTCGATCTTCGTGTGACGGCGGTCAAGGTCGCCCGAGAAGTCGAGCCGGCCGGGTTCTGGGCGTCCGATGAGACTCGCTACCGCCCACTGTCAGCAACGACGGGTGCAGAGCCGTCGTCAGGAAAGAAGGCGTCGGCGTCGCACCCCGTAGGGGAGCCGTCGACGAGACGATGGGTCCGGCGGCGAAGTACGCGGCCGGCAACATCAGGACGATGTACACCCCGTGTCCGGTGTTGCCTGGGGCGGGTTGCGGGAGACGCCCATGAACCCTTTTCGCTCTCAGGCAGTGTCGAACGCCTGGTCGACGCTCAGTGTGTCCTCGTAGAGGTGCATGCGGACGATCTCGCCGTCTTCGACCACCAGGTGCATGGCCGACGGGGTGGTGAACTCCTTGCCGGTGGACGCGACGGTGTGCGTGAAGACCCCCAGCAGCATCACGTCACCGCCGTCGACGATGACCCGCTCCAGCACGACCTTGCTCTTGCCGGGTACGAAGTGCGGCCACATCGTGGTGAAGTACGGCGCGACTTCCTCCCGGTGGGTACGGCGGCCGGTCCAGGACAGTTCGTCGTTGCCGGGGACGTACCAGTCGATGTCCGCCGCGAACAGTTCCTGGATGCCGTCCTGGTCCTGCCCGCCGAGGCGCTCCACGAACTGCTCGGCCACTGCCCGTGAGGTCTGGGCATCTGTTGCCATGGGGTTCTCCGAATCTTTGAGGTAACCATTTTTGTTACATTTACGGGCGCGGAAACGGGCCACCACCGAGACCAGGGGTGGGCTAGGCGGTTCTGAGTACGTCCCGCAGGACGTCCTCCAGTGTGGTTCTCGCCAACTCCCCACGAAGGACGGCCTCGATCTCGCCGTAGACAGAGGTCAGCGCCGGTCCTATGCCGTGGCCCACGACGCACTCGGGGTCAGGCGTCGAGCGGTGCAGAGCGAAAATCGGCCCGGCGCCGATCGCCTCATGGACGTCGAGCAGGGTGATCGAGTCAGGTCCCGGGCGAGCATCCAGCCTGCTCCTGCACCTCGCCGCGAGTCGGCGAGGCCGGCCTTGCGCAGCTCGCCCAGGAGGCGACGGATCACCACCGGATTGGTGTTGACGCTCGTCGCGATCTGCTCGGAGGTGGCTACCTCGTGACCGCGACGCTGATACAGACCTATCCACGTGAGGACATGCGCCTTGACAAACCTGATTCCTCGGAATGCGCGTCTGGACGGCCCGGCACCTCGCACAGATCGACCGCAAGATACGCGGCCCTACAGCAGCGCCAGGCCGAAGGGGAACGAGGCCGGCGCAGCCGACCTCAGCCGCCGGACCGGGTCGTCCAGCTCGGCATCGCAGACCATCGGCTCGCTCGCGGCCGGCCCGCGCTCCTGGCTCAGCGGCATCGACACGACCAGCGGCTACGTCACCGCGGTCCTCGGTCCCCTGCTGATCACCGGCGTCTCGGCCGGATTGACCTGCATACCGGCCGCCTCCCTGGTGATGGGTGGGGTCGAGCAGCAGCACGCCGGATCGGCCTCCGGTCTGCTCCAGAGAGTCCAGCAGCCGGGCGGCGCCGTCGGACTCGCCGTTGCCGTCTCGGTCTACGCCGCCGGGGCCGCCCCCGGCCAGTTCGTCCCCGGCGTCCGCGCCGCATTCCCGACCACCGCAGCATTCACGCTGCCGGCTTCCACCATGGCAGCGCTCATCCTGCGCTCCCGCCGACCGGTCCACGCCAAAACCAGCTGAAGCGCCAAGATCGCCTCCCTGTCCAGGCCGCTGAACCGCACGCGGGGCCGCGGCATACCTCCGATCCGTTCTCGTCGAGGTCCCAGACGGCGCAGACCCGCCAAGCTCCACGCGCCCTTGAGGACACCGCCCTCGCGCTCGCCGCACAGAAGTAGTCCCTCCAAGACCCGAAGGGACCGAAGCGGACACCGCGCAGGCCAAGCGGCCCGCGCCGCACACGCTCACGGACAAACGCCCGCAGTCCCCGGAGCACCGCCGCCGGCCCACTCACCGCCAGCGATGAGAGATCGCCATGCCCCACGCCCCCGATCCGACCACGGCCACGCCGGCTCCCGTCCGGTCCGCCGCCGAGCCGGAACCACTGGCCGCAGACCCCCGCAGGTGGTTCGCCCTTGCCCTCGTCTCCGTCGCGACCTTGATGATCGTCCTCGACTCGTCCATCGTGACCATCGCGCTGCCACACGCACAGACCGATCTGCACATCTCGCCCGACAACCGACAGTGGGTCGTCACCGCCCTGGTACTGCTGGCCGGCTTCGTCGCCCGCGAGGCACGCACCAGCCACGGTCGTGGTCTTCACCGACGCGACCAGCGGCGTCACCACCTACGGCGCCTGCCGCTCGCTCTCGGTCCCCGAGCCCGACCAGGACGGCACCGTCGTGCTGGACTTCAACCGCGCGCTCAACCTGCCCTGCGCGTTCAGCGGCATGCCCGTCTGCCCCGTCGCTCCCGCCGAGAACCGGCTGCCGTTCGCCGTCGAGGCCGGCGAGAAGACCCCCCACAGCCAGCAGCACTGACACCCCGTCACCGGGAGTGGACGGCCTGGAGCCGGGCCCCGGATCCCGGGGGCAACGCGCTGCCGCCGACAGCCGGATCGCCCCCGGGACGACGGCTGGTCCGCGACGGGGAGCACCTCGTTCCGCCGAGCGCGGCCCTCCAGCCGATCGTCGACACGCGGCAGGGCGAAGCTTTGCAAGCCTGATCAATCTGATTCCTCAGAATGATCCGGTTGACATGGCCCTCCACGACACCAGGGTTCCGCGGATGCGAGAGGCCGGCGATGACGGCGTCGAGGTCGCGTTCGAGGTGTTGGGCGAACCGGCGGAGTCTGCGCAGCTCAGCGGTGGCGGTGTCCGCTGCGATCCATTCGGACAGCTGGTCGCCTTGCAGTTGAGTGAGCATGTGGGCGAAGGAGCGCACGTGCACGGTGAGCGCCGCCAGTTCGGGACAGTTGACCAGGACGGCCTTGAGGCGTAGTCGGTCGTTCTCGTTCAGGGTGTCAGGGTGTCAGGGCGCCAGGGCGGGTCAGGATCCAGCGCGTGACGGCCTTGGCCGACGGCGGCCAGGGCCCGACCGGCCGCGGCTTGCCGCGAAGAGCCCTGCCGACGTAGCCGCGGACGTTGCCGTAACCGTGCGGGCAACCCTGTTCCTTTGGTGCCCGGCCCAGCCCAGGGGTTCGGCGGCGGTGCCCCCTCCCTCAACCGCGGCGGGCCGGGCGAAACCGTCGGCCAGGGCATGCGGGTGGTCCCGGACGACCTTTTCCTGGTCGCCGACGACGAGGACGACATCGGAGCGCCACACGGTGGTCTGTCCTGACAAAAGTCCCGACTGACCCTTGACTGGTCTGGACCAATCACGCTTTGCTGCTGGGGTTACCACTCACCCCCTACCACTGGAGTGGCACATGAGCACAACCATGCCCGGCGGGCCTCGCAGATCTGTCTATGGCAGGTGCATGACAGTGCTGCTGGCCGTCCTGGCCTGTCTCCTCGGCACGTTCACCGTCCTCGGCGCCGCGAGCCCTGCGGCGGCGGCGGACTGCGCCTCGGCCTGGAGCTCCACCGCGGTCTACACCGGCGGCATGACCGCCTCCTACAACGGCGACAACTGGCAGGCCAAGTGGTGGACACAGGGCGAGACGCCCGGCGTCGCCGCAGTCTGGGCCGACCAAGGAGCCTGCGGTGGATCCAGCGGAGGAGGCACCGGCGGCAGCTGCAACTACCCCGCCTGGGTGGCCGGACAGTCCTATGCGACCGGCGCCATCGTGCGGTACACCCCCAATGGCCAGTACTACATCGCCACCCACGACAACCCCGGATACGACCCCACCATCAGCACCTGGTACTGGTCCCCCTACACCTGCACCGGAGGCTCCGGTGGAGGAGGCACGGGCGGCGGCACCAGCGGATTCGTGGTCAGCGAAGCCCAGTTCAACCAGATGTTCCCGAACCGGAACTCCTTCTACACCTACAGCGGCCTGGTGACCGCGCTCAGCGCCTACCCCGGCTTCGCCACCACCGGCAGCGCCACGGTGCAGAAGCAGGAGGCCGCGGCGTTCCTGGCCAACGTCGACCACGAGACCGGCGGCCTCGTCTACATCAACGAGGTCGACCAGTCCGGGAACTACTGCGCGAGCGAGCCCTACGGCTGCCCCGCCGGCACCTACGCCTACTACGGACGCGGCCCGATGCAGCTCAGCTGGAACTTCAACTACAAGGCCGCCGGCGACGCCCTCGGCGTCGACCTGCTGGACAACCCCGGCCTGGTTGCCTCCGACTCGGCGATCTCCTGGAAGACCGGCCTGTGGTACTGGAACACCCAGACCGGCCCCGGCACGATGACCGGACACAACGCCATGGTCAACGGCGCGGGCTTCGGCGAGACCATTCGCAGCATCAACGGCAGCATCGAGTGCAACGGCGGCAACACCGCCGAGATGCAGGACCGCGTCAACGACTACCTCTCCTTCACCTCCATCCTCGGCGTCCCCGCAGGCTCCAACCTCACCTGCTGACCACACCCATGGGAACGCCCGACCAACCATCCACCCTTCTCACCAACCGAATAGCCGCCTCCCCAGTGCCGAATCAATGAGGATTTTCAACCTGATTGTGAAGCCAGCGGGTTGGCGTATCAGAACGGCGAAGCTCCTGGCAGACGGGTTGTCAAACACGAACAACCTTCTATGCCGGGAGCTTCGCGAACCGCTTGCGAGGCCGGAGCGCGAGTTCGGGGCCGAGATGGTCGATGATCCGGTCGGCCGCCGACGTGGGGATGCCGAACAGCGGAGCAAGCCGGCGCATCGTCAGGTTCGTGCGCCAGCAGGCCGCGACGAGCAGCAACCGGTCCTTCAGCGGCAGGCTCCATGGGCGCCCGCGCCGTGTCTCGTTCGCGCTCTCGCGGCGCATCACGGTCACCGGCTTGCCGAAACAGCGCGGGCTCTGCCCGGTGAACGGGGCTGTCCGGGACGGCTCGGACGCCGTGATCACACCAGTCACAGCGTGGTCGTCCCAAAGATCGACCGCATGGCACGATGACCACCATGGCAGGTCAGGTCTTGGTGTCACTCATATCGCTGGGAGGCGTTGTCCTCGGCGGCATGCTGTCCTACCTCGTCCAGCACAGGACGATCAGCCGCTTACCGATGGGCGCGATGCGTTCCGAGGGATCGTCTTCGCCCGACATGCCGAAGGCGCCCTGTTTCAGGGTGCGGGAGTCCGCGTGAAGTGCCCGGCCGGCGCGCTGAACGAGCCCGACGCCCGGATCCGGTAAGCCGGTGGGCCAGGGCCCGAACACTCCGATCATCGAGAGCGACGTGATGGGCGGCAGGACCGCCGACGGCGCCGTAGCCACCAAGCCACGGCCCCGGCGGTCAGCAGCGCGGCGACGATCAAGGCGGGCCCCACGCAGCAGACGATGGCCGCGACAGCGACGGATATGGGCTGACCGAAGGTTTCCCTCGGAGTGGTCGGATCGCGGCGCCGGGTCGGGTCATGACGGTGCGGCTATCGGGGCGATGCGGTCAGGAGCGGGCCGAAGATGTCAGCGCCAAGGCGCTCGGCCTCGGCCTGGTCCAGGACGGCGCCGCCGAGGTCGGCCTGCCGGCCGGTCCACTGCTCGGCGGTGGCGCGTGTGGTGAAGAACCGCAGGTAGCCGCAGCACACCGCAGCGGCCGGTCCGTCCCCGGGGCGGGCGCCGTAATAGACCACCGCGGTGGCCGGCTGCCAGACGGTCCTTCCGTCGGTGAACTCCACGCGGACGGAGCCGCCGGTGACCGGGTCCGTGGAGGTGATGACGGCGTCTGTCCCCAGCATGACCGGGATGCCCAGCGCGTCGATCGCGCACATCGACCACACCGTCGGCCCGTCGGCGATCTGCACGACGTGCTCGGTGGGGATGGCGGAGAACGGGTAAGCAGCCTGGATGCGACCGGTGTCGTCCAGCGTGAGGAAGTCCTCGGCGGCCAGCTCGGCGAGCACCCGGACGGCGGGGACGCCGAAGGGTTCGGCCACCGACTCCAGCTCCGCGTCACCGGGCGGGGCGCCAGTTGTGGCGAAGGAGCGCAGGACGGCCTGCTGCACGGCCCGCAGGCCCCGCTCGACCGGCGCGAGACGGCCCCGCCCGGCCCGGCCGGCAGCCCGCTCCGCCCCGATGGTGGCGTTGACGTCGAGGACCTGGCGCAGCTCCTCGACGGAGGGCGCCCCGCCGATCCGGCCGTCCGCCATGCGGTAGAGGCGGCAGGACAGGCCGGCCGCGGTGCCCGGAACGGCGAACGGGTCGCACCCGTCGACCAGCAGCGTCGGCGAGCCGTGCATGTTCCGGCGTTCGGCCTCGGCTTGGACGTCGACCACGTGCTCGGTCAGCTCCACGTCCGTACGGCCGGCCAGTGCGAGCACAAGCCGCTCCTTGAGCACCGGGCCGTTCGGGCAGTCCGGGACCGTCAGCATCTCCACGCGCATCGGCGGCACCTCCAGGTCACGTGGCCCACGCTAGACCTTCCACCGCTCTGGAAGGTCAAGGGCTGCCGTGAAGCCATGCGCATCGGAGCCCTCGCCTCCGCCACCGGCACCACCACCAAGATCCTGCGCTTCTACGAGCAGGCCGGGCTGCTGGGAGAGCCGCCGCGCACCTCGGGCGGATACCGCGACTACCCGGCCCAGGCCCGGGTCGGCTTCATCCGCTCCGCCCAGGCGGCCGGCCTCAGCCTCACGCCTGCGACGGGTACGGCGATCAACGCGGCGCCGGCGCTGATGCGGCGCATGGCCGGCGTCCGGGGAGAAGGCGTCGTTCCCTATCTCGTCGGCGTCGGTCTCCAGGGTGGTGAGGACGTCGAGGTACTGGTCCACGACGGAGTCGGCGATGGCGTGCAGGACGGCGATCGGTCCATGGGCGGGGCGCTCGGGGTCGGCCTCCAGGCGGCTGCGGATGCCGATGAGCGGCTCGGAGGGGGCTTGGCGGGCGACGACGATGAAGTCTCGGCCCGCGAAGGTCATGATCTGGTCATGGATTAGGAGGCCGGGTCGGCGCGGGCGTAGGCTTTGCGCGGTTTGACCAGACACCTCGTTCGGTGAGGCGTCTTCACGGACACAGGCCACTGATCCCACCCGTCGAGAGACGCTCCGGATCAGGACAGGTCTCCCCGGCCCAAGGGGTGACCCCAAGTGGCTTCCCCGTAGGGGATTACGCCGTGGAGTGCCAAAGCTCTGACGAGATGGGGTGTGCCGGGCCGTGTGCTGCCCGGCTTCCCTTGCCGCTTGACCGCGACGCCCTGTGCGCGGCCACGACCGGGAGGAGGCGACATGGACAGTAGTCCGGGCCATAGTCGGCCCCTCTTCGTGTTGTCCGCGCCGTCCTTCCGCGGCCCGAAGCAGCCCGCTCTTCCCTGATCCGCCCGGCTCCTCAGTGGGCGGTTCGCCCTGCTCACCGGCCTTGTCAGGTCGTCTACCGGGGTGTGCCCGGCGTGCCTGCCGCCGCCGGTCCGGGGAGGGAATGCGCTGTCGTGGGCCGCCCGATGCCCCGCCATACCGGGGCAAGAGGGTGTTCACCTTGGCTTCCCACACTCTGCTCATGTCCACCACCGCCCGCCTGCGCGACCGCAGGGTTCACCTGGAACGCCGGGCCACCGCCACCAAGGCGGTCCGCACCTCGCTGGTCTCGCTCGCCGGTCTGATCGGCGGCCCCGTCACCAACCAGGCCGGCGAGGAGGTCGGCCGCGTCGTGGACGTGGTCGCCCGGCTCTACGGCGCGGACGCATACCCGCCGGTCACCGGCCTGATCCTGCGCATCGGACGACGGCGCGCCTTCCTGGCTTCGGACGCCATCGGCAAGGTGCACGCCGGGCACGTACGCCTGTCCACCGCTCGCGTCGACCTGCGCGACTTCGCCCGCCGCCCCGGCGAGGTCCTGCTGGCCAAGGACGTACTCGACCATCAACTGGTCGACGTGGACGGGGTCCAGGTCACCCGGGCCGCCGACCTGTACCTGGCTCCGCTGGTCGACCGCGTGGTGCTGGTCGGCGTGGATGTGAGTCTGCCGACTCTGCTGCGCCGGCTCGGCCCCCGCCGGTGGCAGGCCAGGCCGACCCCGGAACGGGTGCTGGACTGGCAGGCGGTCGCCCCGTTCGCCGAACAGGCCACCGAAGGACCGCCCGAGGTACGGCTGCGGGCCTCCCGGGCCGCGCTGCACCGGCTGCGCCCGGCCGACCTGGCCGACATCCTCGAAGACCTCGGCCGCGCCGAGCGGCAGCAGCTGCTGGGCTGGCTGGAGCCGGAGCAGGCGGCGGACGCACTGGAGGAGATGGAACCGCACGAGCTGGAGAACCTCCTGCGCGAAGCTCAGCCGGAACACGCCGCCCGGCTGGTGGACGAGATGGAGCCGGACGAGGCCACCGACGCCCTGCGCGACCTGACCCCCGAGGAGCGCGAGGCGCTCCTGACCCGTATGCCGTCCGGGGAAGCGGCGGAGCTTCGTCGGCTCCTGAAACACCGGGAGGGCACCGCGGGCGGCGCCATGACCACCCTGCTGATCACCGCCGACCGGGATCAGACCGTCGCCCAGGTACGGGCGCAGCTGGCCGAGCAGGCCGAGCACCGCACCGAGATCGACGCCGTCGCGGTCGTGGACGAGGAGGGGCGTCTGGTCACCGACATCGCGCTGTTCGACCTCGCCGTGGCCGAGGACACCACCCCGTTGGCCGACCTGGTCGCCTGGCGGGCGCAGTTCGGTCCACCCGTCACGGTCCGTCCGGACACCGCTGTGGCCGAGGCCGCCGACGAGTTGGTCGCCGCCCGCGCCTCCTCGCTGCTGGTGGTCGACGACACCGACCGACCGCTCGGCCGGATCCTGGCCGACGACCTGCTCGACGCCCTGCTGCCCGAGCGCGGGCGCCTGCACTTCCGGAGGTTCCTGCAGTGACCCGCGACCTCGACACCGCCACCGCAGCACCGGCGGTCACGACGGGCCCCGTCCGCCGCACCGGCTGGCGCCGCATCACCATGGTCGCGGCGATCGCCGGCCCCGGCCTGGTCGCCGCGAACGCCGGCAACGACGCCGCAGGCATCGCCACCTACGCCTCGGCGGGCTCCCAATTCACCTACGGCACGCTGTTCTTCATGGTGCTGGTCACCATGGCCCTGGTGATGGTCCAGGAGATGGCCGTACGGCTCGGCGCGCACACCGGCAAGGGCCTCGGGGCGCTGATCCGCGAGCAGTTCAGCCTCCGTCTGACCGGACTCGCGGTGTTCTGCCTGCTGCTGGCCAACACCGGCCTGGTCGTGTCGGAGTTCGCCGGCATCGGCGCCGCCTTCGAACTCCTCGGCGTCCCCAAGTGGGCGGTCATCCCGCCGGCCGCGATCCTGCTGTGGTCACTCGTCCTGTTCGGCTCCTACCGATGGGCCGAACGGATCTTCCTGATCATGTCGTTGGCGTTCTTCGCCTACCCGATCGCGATGCTCCTCGGCCACCCCGACTGGGCCGACGTCGGCAAACACCTCGTCGTCCCCCACATCGAGCCGAGCAAGGACTTCATCCTGCTCGCCGTCGCCCTCATCGGCACCACGGTCAGCCCGTACATGCAGTTCTACGCCGCCGCCGGCGTCGTGGACCGCGGAGCCAGGCCCGAGGACTACCGGCTGATCAAACTGGACGCCATGCTCGGCGCGGTCTTCGCCTGCGTCATCAGCCTGACCATCATCATCGCCACCGCCGCCGCGATCGGCGGCACCGGCCCGCTCAACTCCGCCGCCCAGGCCGCCGAAGCCCTCAAACCGGTCGCCGGCCAGAACGCCGAACTCCTCTTCGCCCTCGGCCTGATCGGCGCCTCCGCCCTGGCCGGCGCGGTCGTCCCGCTCTCGGCCAGCTACGCCATAGGAGAGGCGGCCGGCGTCGAACGCTCCGTCTCCCGCAGCTTCCGCGACGCCCCGCTGTTCCTGGGCCTGTTCACCGCCCAGATCGTGCTGGGCGCGACGGTGGCGATGACCCCGGTCGACGTCATCCAGCTCCTCATCGGCACGCAGGTCCTGCAGGGCCTCATCAGCCCGATCGTCCTGGTCTACCTGCTGGTCCTGACCAACCGCCGCTCCGTCCTCGGCCCGGCCGTCAACGGCCCGCGCTACCGCGTCGCCGCCACCGCCGTGGTCGTCGGCGTCGCGAGCATGTCCACCATCCTGCTCGTCCAGACCGTCCTCGGCTGGTTCGGCCTCGCCTGATCACCACCCCGCAAGGGAGTCCCACCATGAAGAAGTACGGCCCCTACCTGGTAGGCATGGCCCTGCTCGTCTGGATCACGACCATCGTCGTACTCATCGCCCTCGGCCCCGAGCCCTCGCCCTGACTCAGGCCCGCCTCGTTTCAGAGATGCCCGGGGCCGGGTGCCGGGCATCGCCCGTGCCGGTCGCGGCGCGTACGGAGCCGACGGTGACGTGCGCGGCGAGGGCGAAGAAGGACGGCGCGAGTCGCGGAGCGTGGTCTGCTCGCGGGCCTCGCGAGTGGGGTCCCTCGGCGGCGATACATCAACGCCTGCTGTTGACGGCCTCGGCCAGGGCCTCACACTCTGTCTCGTCGAACTCCGGCCACTGCTGGAAAGGGGCGCATACGTCGAGGAGCCCGGGCCGTACGGCGTGGTGACTGCCTGGCCGGGAGGGGTCGGTCCGGTCTCGGTGTGGAAGTCGGCGGTCGTCTACACCTCGATGTGCGAGCCCATGATGACCGTCCGGTCGCGGGGCAGGCCGAAGTACTCGGCGGCGTCCGCGGTGATGTAGGACGTGGCGATGAACAGACGCTTGCGCCAGGGCGCCATCGTCGGCGCCTTTCCGCGGCGGAGCTCGATCGTGGACAGGAAGTAGGAAGCCTCGTCGAGTTGCAGCGGTCCCTCGGTCGAGGCCGGGTCCAGCGCCGCCAGGACGCCGGGCACGTCCGGTGTCTCCATGTAGCCGACGTGGGCGGTGACGTGGACGATTCCGTCGTCGGAGTAGCCGAGGCCGTCGACGGTGATCCGCTGGTCCGCCGGGACGCGGGGAACGGGTTCGGTCGTGATGGCCAGGATCACGACGTGGTCGTGCCGTACGTGGTTGTGTTCGAGGTTGGCCCGCATCGCCAGGGGCGCGGTCTGCTTGCCGCGGTTGAGGAAGACGGCCGTGCCGGGCACGCGGAGCGTCGTCGCCTCCTTGGCGCGGAGTTCCTCGATGAACTCCTCCAGCGGGCCCTCGCGCCGCGCCCGTTCGGCGGTGACGACCTCGCGGCCGCGCTGCCAGGTCGTCATGACGGTGAAGACGGTGAGGCCGATCAGGAGCGGCAGCCAGGCGCCGTGGACCAGCTTGGTCAGGTTGGCAGCGACGAACAGCAGGTCCACCGTCAGCAGCAGCGCGGCACCGGTAGCGATGAGCCAGCGCGGTGTGCCCCACTTGGCGCGGGCGACGTAGAAGAACAGCAGGGTGGTGATGGTGATGGTGCCGGTGACCGCCATGCCGAAGGCGAAGGCCAGTGCCGCGGAGCTGCGGAACGCGAAGACGAGGGTGAGGACCGAGACCATCAGCAGCCAGTTGATCCAGGGGACGTAGACCTGGCCCACGGCGGACTCGGAGGTGTGCGCGATCCGCAGCCTCGGCAGATAGCCCAGCTGTGCCGCCTGGGAGGTCACCGAGTACGCGCCGGTGATCACCGCCTGGGAGGCGATCACCGTGGCGGCCGTGGCCAGCAGGACCATCGGCCAGCGTCCCCAGCCCGGCACGAGCAGGAAGAACGGGCTGCTGATGTTGCCGGGGTCGGCGAGGATCAGCGCGCCCTGGCCGAGGTAGCTGAGGACGCACGCCGGGAAGACGAGGAACAGCCAGGCACGCGTGATCGGGCGGCGCCCGAAGTGCCCCATGTCGGCGTAGAGCGCCTCGGCGCCGGTGACCGCGAGCACGACCGCGGCCAGGGCGAAGAAGGCCCTGCCGAAGTGGCCGTACAGGAAGCCCGCCGCATAGGTCGGCGACAGTGCCTTGAGGATCTCCGGGTGGTCGGCGATGCCGACGACACCACAGGCGCCGATGGCCAGGAACCAGGCGATCATGATCGGCCCGAACACCCGGCCCACCGCCGCGGTTCCTCTGCGCTGGACGAGGAACAGCACCACGATGATCACTGCGGTGATCGGCACGACCGCGCCGCCCAGTGACGGCTCGACGACCTTCAGGCCCTCGACCGCGGACAGCACCGAGATCGCCGGGGTGATCATGCTGTCGCCGAAGAAAAGGGACGCGCCGAAGATACCCAGGGCCGCCAGGATGCCGGCGGCCCGCGCGCCGCGCTGCCCGCTCCAGCGACGCAGCAGGGTGATCAGCGCCATGATGCCGCCCTCACCGTCGTTGTCGGCGCGCATCGCGAGCAGCACATAGGTGACCGTGACGATGATCATCACCGACCAGAACACCAGGGACACCACCCCGTACACGTTCTCCGTGCTCACCGGGACGGGGTGCGGGTCGCCCGGGTTGAACACCGTCTGGAGGGTGTAGATCGGGCTGGTCCCGATGTCGCCGAACACCACACCGAGCGCCCCGACCATCAGCGAGAGGCGGACTGCGGCCCGCGGGTCCGGAGCATGCGGCCCTGACAGCCCCGCTGCTGGTCCTTCGTCCGAGCCGGTCGGGTGCCGATGGCTGGTCATGTCGATCCTCCTCGGCGCAGGCCGGCTGCCGGGCATGTCGTGCGGGACGATACAGGTCCGTTGCACACCTCCCGACAGCACACCCCGCACACCGGTACCGGACTCGGCACGATGACTGAGAGGTCCACGCGTCACACCTGTGCCGAGGCGCGGCGCGTCACAATTGGCGGGCCCTGGCCACCGCCTCGCGTACTCCACCGGGCGTCCGTGGCCGCTGCGTTACCAGCAGTTCGACCGCCCGGCCCAACCAATCCGAGTCGGCGAGCCTGTTGGCCTCGCCTTCGTCGACGGTCTGCCTGAGCAGCTCCCCGAACAGCACCAGCTCCGTCGAGTCGTACCAACGGGGGTGGCGGTCGAAGGAGGCCAACCAGTTCTCGTACGGGTGCCGCAGTGTCAGGTGCAGATATCCACGTCCACGCCCCTTCCAGGGGCCCGGCAACCCGCCCAGCAATGCCAGCACACCGTACGAGCCCTTCTGGGGATACCTGGCGCCCAGCGTGAACCCGACCAGCATGACCCTGGGCCAAGGAATCGACTGCCCCTCGGACTCCCCCGAGATTTGATACAGCCCCTCGGGGCGCAACTCCAGCCACGTGCCGCCCGGCCGTAGGTGATCGCCCAGGATCCAGCGGCCATTGACTCGCTCCAACGGCCCCAGAGCCCTGCGTATGCCACTCATCCGCTCATTGTCCTTCATCTGTGAGGGTTCGTCAGGCTGTCGGCGGATCACGACACCCCGCCTCGTGAGGGCTCGGGATCGGACCGAGCACGAGGCGCTTGCACACGCCAGGGCGGCTCAGTTCCGGGGGACGGTGATCGTTGTCCAGAGTCCGACGTGTACCCGGTCGCCGTCCGTCAGCGGCACCGGCTTGTAGGGGGCGATGGGGTCCTCGGTGCCGTTGACCGTCGTGCCGTTGGTCGAGCCCTTGTCGATGAGGGACCAGGTGGAGTCGGGCTGCTGGATGAGGATGGCGTGTTCGTGGGAGACGCCCGGGTCTTCGGGGTCACCGCATAGGTCGATGAAGGGGGTGTGGCCCGTGGACCGGCGGCGGCCGATGGTGACCAGGACGTGGGTGAGGGGAATGCGGCGGTCCAGGTCGACGAGCCGGCGGTAACCTCCTCCTCGGGGGCGCCGGACCGAGTGGTGACGTCGTAGCGGCACTCCTCGCAGAACCGGGCGAGGTCGCCGCGGGGCGCGCCGCAGTCGGGGCAGAGTTCGGCGGCGGAGGGTGCCGCTGCGGAGGTCATGCGGTGACCGCACACCTCGCACCAGTCGTCTGTTCCGGACTGATGGCCGTTCGGGCAGGTCGGCATGTTCGTTCTTTCTCTCTTCGCCCCTCTGCGCACCGAGTGCGCTACTTCTTCTTCACACGTACGGTTTTCGTCGAGCGTGTTTCCAAGGTCATTTCGTCCACGCCGGCCACCTTGGCCTTGAGCCGCACCGTGCCGCTCGCGGCGTCGACGACATCCACCACCTTGGCCAGCAGCCTGGCGGTGTCGTCGTTGCCGGAGGTGCCGGCGAGCTGGACGGCGCGGCCCAGTTTGGCGGTCGCGGAGTCGAACTCGCCCTGCTTACGCGCTTCCAGGCCCTCCTGGATAGCCTGGGCGAGTTCGGCCTGCACGGTGTAGTGGGCGACCTGGGGGTTGATATGGGTGGAGGCCGCCATGTCGTCGGTCCAGAAGGCGGGTGCGCATCAGATCGGTGGTGGACCGGTAGGCGGCCAGCGTGTCGGCGTCGGTCTTCCCCGCGGCGTAGGCGTGCTGCTTGCTGAGGATCAGCGCGTGGGAGGCGCCCTCCTCGTAACTGCCGAAGTCGGCGATGGCCTGGGCGGCGGTGCTCCGGTCGTCGGCGAGGTCTTTGTCGGTGCCGAACATCAGCTGGTTGGCCAGCTGGGCGTCCATGGCGTTGAGCGTGAAGTACAGACCGGTGGCGCTGGTGATCTGGGGTGCGGAGTGGTGCCGGATGTCCGACCAGGCGGAGCGTGTGAACAGTCCGGTCAGGACGAGCGCGATGACGAGCAGCGCCGAAACGCTCAACGCGGCACCGCGCAGCAGTCTCAACCACTGGGGGACGGTCGCGGGGAGACGGCCGCGCCACAGTTGCGGTGGTCCGAGGCGCGGCCGTTGTATCCTGCGCAGCGGTCGGCGTATCCAACTGTCAGGGGAAACACGCGGTTCGCGGTGCCGGCCCCTGGACGGCCGGGGGGAGTCGGCCCCCGTCGGAGCCGACGCCTGGGGCGGTGCCGCGGGGCGCTGTTCCGTGGCGCTGGTGTCCGGCATTGCGTTGAGTCCCCTTCGCGCTGCGGAGCGGCCTGCGCCGCGCCTTCCGCGAGGGCCACTCTTGCGTTTCGAACACGGAGTAGTCCTGTCTTGTCGCGCCCTTGGCGCCTCGTCATCGGAATCTTGACGCGGGGCCGAAGGGGCGCGTGGGACGGAGGATTCGGGTGGCGGAGCTGTCCGCGGAGCGGCGTCAAGCCCGAAAGCGGTGGTGGTGAACTTCGCCTTCAGCGCGTCCGGGACATGGTGCAACTGGGCCTGGAAGGCGTCGGAATCGGGGTGTTCGAAGACCATCCCCAGCGGCGTGACGAGGCGCGTAAGGGTGGATCAGTGGCCCTGGTCTGCAGGTTTCCGGCTTGCCGACCAGGCTCTCCCGGCCTACGTGCGTCACATATGCGTCACGCCGTTCACCGTCACGAGCGGCGGCGTCCCGGCCTCCTCACAAACACGTGATTGCCTGCGCTCACGGCACCGGCGGCGGACCGCCTTCCCCGTACCGCGTCCGTGTATTTCGTCGGGGGACTGGCGCAGTTGAGGCGTTGCCCGTCACCGCTGTCGCTTCGTGTCGTTGGTGCTCACGCGGGGTTGTCATTCGGTGTGGGGCATCGGGACTGCCTTCCAGTAGGTGGTGCGTTCGGGACGCAGGCCGTGGAGCGTCTGCATGGGGGGGTGCAGTGGTGTTGGCCGGTGAGCGGGTGTTGCGGATCCGGGATGTGTGCAAGGGCTACCGGCGCGGCCCGGTCCTGCGGGGGGTGTCGCTGGATCTCCGCGCGGGCCAGCTGGTGGGCATCGTCGGGGAGAACGGGTCCGGCAAGAGCACTCTGCTGCGCATTCTGGCCGGGGATCTCGCCGCGGACAGCGGCGTGGTGGAGCGGGTGGGGGTGCTGGGCAGCTGCCCGCAGGACTCGGTGCTCCACCAGGCCTTCTCCGTCGACCAGCATCTGAGGTTCTTTCAGGCCGCTTACGGCCTGGACAACCTGGACAGAGCTTTCGAACTGCTGGAGCAGTTGCATGTCAGCGGCTACCGGAACGAGCGGGTGCAGGCACTCAGCGGCGGCACGCGCCAGAAGCTCAACCTGGTCCTCGCTCTGATGCACGATCCCCAGGTGCTGCTCCTGGACGAGCCGTATCAGGGCTTCGACTGGGAGACCTATCTGCGGTTCTGGGACTTGGCGGCGGCCTTGCGGGACCGGGGCTGCGCAGTGCTGGTGGTCTCGCACCTCGCCTACGACGCATCCCGCCTGGACACCCTGTACCGCCTCCAGGCCGGAGTGCTGCACGAGACGGAGCAGACGGGACCGGAGGTGGTGCCGGTATGACGCGGTGGTGGCCCTGCTTCCGTACAGCCTTGCGGTTCGCGCTGATCGAGCAGGCCCGTAACAGGCTGGCGCTGCTCATCGTGGTCCTGTTCGTCCCGCTGTGGACCACGCTGGCGTTCACGGTGGTAGCCCGTACGCCCTTGCGGTTCCGGATCCGTGCGGTGGGACGCACGGTGGTCATGGACGGCAATGTCCTGGTGCAGATCAACGGCGCACTGCAGGCCCTGTCACTGGTCATCGCGTTCATGATGTTCGTCGCCACAGCCCGCTCCGCGCTGTTCGACCAGCGACTGGTGCGGGCCGGCTATCCCCGCTCGTGCCTCGCGCTCGCGAAGTGCACCGCGCTCCTTCTGGTCGCGGCCCTGGTCGCCGGCTACACCACTGCGTGGATGCAGCTGTTCTGGCGCCCCGAGCAGCTCCTGGTGCTCGTTGCGGGGATGTGCACCGGTGCTCTGACCTACGGGGGCATCGGCATCGTGCTGGCGGCCGTGCTGCGCAGCGAGCTGGCCGGCATGTTCCTCGCCATCATGATCAGTTCCATCGATCTGGTGCTGCAGAATCCCCTGATCAACCCGGATGCGGACAGTCCCGTGGTGCGCTTCCTGCCTGCTTACGGGGCGGTGCAGACCTCGGTGGCCGCCGGCGGTCTGCAGGTGGTGCCGACCAGTTGCCTGCTGCTGGGGACGGGGTGGGCAGTGGGCATGGCGGCGCTGGGCATGGCTGCCTTCGCCGTCCGCACCCGCACCCGCACCCGCACCCGCACCCGCACCCGCACCCGCACCCGCACCCAGCGTTCGCGCACGGCCCAGGCAACGCCGACTGAAATCGAGCAGACCGTGCGGGTGCCGGGACCGGCCCCTTGAGAGCGTCGTTTCGATGACGAACGGCCGCACGGCGGCAACACCACGTGAGGAGCGGGGCTTTCAGAGGTGACGCAACACAACACTGCGGCTTCGGCAGCTTCACCTGCCGTATCAGCCCCGCCGCCCGGCTCTTCCCACCCAGCCGCGGGCGAGGTGGTGCCTCGCTCCGCGGCACGCTGGGCCTGGCTGCTCAGCGACGGCGGTGAGCCCCGGAACTGGATACTGGTCCTGGCTCCGCTGCTGGGCTGGCACGCCGCCGGATGGGCCGGCATCGGATGGGGCGTGTTCGCGGCCGTGTTCACCGCGGTGCTGCCCACGCTGATCCTGGGGTTCGGTGAGCGCCGGCAGTACTGGGGCGACCGACATGTGCGGCGGCGGCAGGACCGTATCGTGGCCGCCCCCGGGGTGATGGCCTCGGTCGTCACCGGCACCGCGCTGCTGTACGGGCTCAAAGCTCCTTCCGAGGTGACGGCCCTGGTGACGGCGATGCTCGCCGTCCTGCTCACCTTGCTGGTGATCACCTTCTTCTGGAAGGTGTCGGTTCACTCCGCGGTCGCTTCCGGTGCTCTTGCCATCCTCAGCTCGGTCTTCGGCCCCTGGATGCTCCTGCTGACTCCCTTGGTGGTGCTGATCGGCTGGTCCCGTATCCGGCTGCGTTGCCACACCGTCGGCCAGGTCACCGTCGGGGTGCTGATCGGCGCGGCAGTCGGCGCACCTGTCTACACACTCCTGGGGTAATGGACATGAACCGGTTCCCGGATCCGAGCCCCGCCGATCTCGTCATGGTGAAGGCCGAACAGCTCGCGGAGCACCCGGACGCCAACTCGACGGTCGGGGCGGTGCTGCACCTGACCGGCGACGTGCCCGATCTGGCCGCTCTGCGCGAGCACGTGACCGCGCGTCTTGCCGATCTTCCCTGTTTGACGCATGTCCTGACCGGCGACGGGCCGACGGCACAGTGGACGCCTGCCGCCCCGGACATGGCCCGGCACGTTCGCGATCGGCAGGTGGCCAGTGCGCCGGAGGCTCTTGAGGCGACCGTGCGGCTCCTCCTGCAAGAGCCGTGGGCCGAGGGGGCCCCGGCCTGGCGCATGATCCTCCTGCACGGTCACACGCCCGACGGGTTCGCTCTGCTGTATCTCACCCATCATGCCGTCCAGGACGGCGCGAACGTCGTCACGGTCATGGAGGCGCTGTTCGGGCCGCGACTCCTGCCGGAACAGTTCTCAGTGCCCACCCGGGACATCTGCCCAATCCCCAGGCCCCGCCTGTGCCAGGTCCTGCGCAGCACCGTGACCCTGCTGCGCCACGCGCGCCGGCACCGTCTGTGGCAATCCGCCTCGCATCCGCTGTCCAGCCGCCGTCACACGATGTGGACTCAAGTGCCCTCCGCCGGCCTGCGCACCGCGGCCCGCGCCGCCGGAGCCAGCACCAACGACGTCTACCTCACCGCCGTGGCTCACGCGATCACCCAGTGGGCCTACGACGCCTGGCCTCGCGCAGCCGGCGTGTCGATTCCCGTGATGGTGCCCGTCAATCTGCGCACGCCCGATGAAGCAGGGGCGCCCGGCAACCGGCTGTTCCTGGCCCGGATCGACCTGCCCGGCGGCACCATGCCGATGGGCCGGCGGCTGGCGCGTGCGCAAGCGGTCACCACTCCCCTGAAGTCGGCCGGACACAAGACGGTTCTCCGAGCTGCTCTCACTCGCCTTCCCCAGCCGCTGCTCCGGCGCCTCGTGGCCGTCGGCACCGTCCCGGGCCGACTCACCGTCTGCGCCTCCTATCTCGTGGTGCGCCGGCGCCTGCACTACGGCGAGGCGGCAGTGCGCCGCATCGACCCCGTCATCTGCTGCCCGCCTGGCGTCCCCATGGCCATCGCGGCGGTCAGCTACGAGGGCACGACCAGCGCGTGCTTCCGTATCGACCGAGCCCTTCCCGGCGCCGACAGCCTTCCCGCACGCTGGCGCCAGGCCCTCGCGGACCTGGTGGCCACAGCCTCGCCGGTCCCAGGGTGCGGTCCCGCACCCGCGGGGCACACACCCGCGGGGCGCACACCCGACGGGCGCGCCACGCCTGTCGTGCGTGCGCTGCTCACATGGCTCGCTCAACGCCCCACAGCGGCAGATACTCGAAGAAGGTGACCGCCTCCTCACGCCACCGTGACCGCCAGTCCGCGGCCACCGCGGAAGCCTGCTCGGCACAGCGCCGCATGTCCGCCTGCATCCGCACCGTCACACCACGGTTCTCACCGATCTCCCGGACGGCGGCGATGGTTTCGGGCGTGCAGGACGGGTCACCCAGCGCGGCCCGCACCACCGCACGCTCGGAGCCGTCGACGGCGGACAGCAGGGCACTGACGGTGTAGCTCTGTTTCCCGTCGCGGATGTCGGTGCCGGTCGGCTTGCCCATGGTGGCCGCGTCCCCGAACAGGTCCAGGTAGTCATCACGCATCTGCCCGCAGATCCCCACCAGCCGCGCGTACTCGCGCAGGTCCTGCTCGAAGAGGTCCGGTTCCTCGCCCGCGGCCAGAAGTCCGAGTTGCATGGGCGCGAGGATCGAGTAGCGGGCGGACTTGTAGTCGGCCACACAGTGCAGGATCTGCTCGTCGGCGGTGGCGGTGAAATCGCGCTCCAGGTCGATGATCTGGCCCACGAACGTGTCGGCCGCCGCCCGCGTCTGCACCTCGACCATGGCATGCCGCACCGCGACCGGCAGCTTGGCGTCCAGCAGTACCCGCAGGGACAGGGCGAGGGCGAGGTCGCCTGCAAGTACGGTGAGACCGAGGGCGGTCTGCGGGTGGCCGGGGAACCGTTCACGGTAGGCGTAGTAAGTGGAAGGGCCGCCGCGGCGGGTGGGGCTGTCGTCGATGAGATCGTCGTGCACCAGGCCGTGGGTCTGCAGCAGTTCGACGCTCAGTGCCGCGGCGTCCAGTCCTTCGACCGGCTCGCCGGTCACCAGACGAGCTGCCTCGTGCAGGAGAGCGACCCGCATCCGCTTGCCGCCCCGCAAGGACAGTTCCCGCAGCAACTGCAGGCAGTCCGGAGTGAAACGGCTGAACGACGGCGCATCCACCCCGGCGCTCAACGTGTCGAAGTACTCCTCGAAAAGCGTGTTGAACCGGCGCTCGTATCCGGCGACACGATCGAACACCTGCTGGATCATGACGAGTTCCTCCTGCTCGGGTCGGGTGACACAGCTGTAGACGCGCGGCGGTGAGGACTGGTGCCCGAGGCACGCGGTGCGATGTCAGGAGGTGTACTGGGTGGCGGTGACCGCCAGCCCGCGCAGCGCACGGTCCGCGGCCTGCGGGAAGCCGGCCCCGTCCAGGACCCGCAGCACTTGTTCGTAGCGGTCGGCGATCATCCGTTCGGTGTGCTCCCGTGCCCCGGTGTCCTGCAGGATCGTCCGCGCCTCGGCCGCTTCACGCTCCCCCAGGTCGGCCCGGCCCACGAGGTGGCCGAGCCGCTCACGCTGGACCCGGTCGGCGCGCTGCAGACCCAGCGCGAGCAGAACGGTCCGCTTGCCCTCCCGCAGATCGCTCAGACCCGGCGCACACGCGCCGTCCGGGCTGCCGAACACGTCCAGCAGGTCATCCCTCAGTTGGAACGCCTCGCCCAACGGCAGACCCAGCCGCGTGAAGACATCCATCGTGGCCCCACCGGCCCCGGCTACCGCAGCCCCCAGTTGAAGCGGCCGCTCGATGGTCGCGGTGGCGGTCTTGCAGCGGATGATCCGCAAGGCTGCCTCGACATCGTCGGCGCCACAGCCGGTACCCATCACATCCAGATACTGGCCGTACATCACCTCTTCCAGCATCGCGTCGTTCAACCCGTGCACCAGCCGCTGCCGCCCCGGCTCCAACCGGGCGGTGTGCAGCAACTCCTGCGCCCACATCAACGCGAGGTTGCCCACCAGCAGCGCGCCGCCCGCCCCCAGCCGCTCGGCCCGCTCGTCCTCGCCCAGCCGGGCACGCATCACCCGATGGACAGCAGGGCGGCCCCGGCGGCTGACCGAGTCGTCCATGATGTCGTCGTGGATGAGGGCAAAGGCCACGAACAGCTCCAGCGACGCCGCCACACGCAACGCCGACGCCGCCTCCCCGTGTCCGCCTGCGGCATGCCAGCCCACCACACACAGCAGCGCCCGGATCCGCTTCCCGCCTGCCGCCAAGAAGTCCCGCACGGTCTGCACCACCTCCGGCGGATACCCCCGGCCGACCGCCGCACGGGCCTTTTCGGCAAGGAAATCCTCAAGCGCTGCATCGACCCGGCGCTGCACCTCGCGCAAATCCATCGCTTGCGCGTCGACCACACCCGAAGTCACCGGTTCACCACTCCCGACCGGGCAGGTTCAGGCTCGGGCGGGACGGAGGGAGGTGATCGTGGGGGCTGCGTCCGGCATCAGGGCTCTTGCGACAACCCGGGCTGTCGGCCGGCCGCGTCACCCAGTTGGTCTCCATGATCCCTCCAACGACCCAGATCGCTCAAGAACACGCGCCGAGGCATCCTCTGCTTACACACACGGTATGGACGCCGGCGAACGAACTGTCCTGCCGGGAACGTTCGGGAGCTGTTGCCACCTTGTTCCGACATGCACATGTGACTGCGGTCGCGAAACCCGACGAGGACCCGAGTCGACCTGGGCAGGGTCGGTCAGGACGGCCTGGACCGCTGCATCGACGGCTGCAGTCCCAGGCCCTGGCTCGCCCCCCTGCGACACCGCGGGCTTCGTCAACTACCTCGTGCCACCCCTGCCAGCCGCTGAAGCAAGCCGGGGCACGGCACCTCGATTGGGATACGGGCCCAGATGTGCGGCCGGTCCGGCTCACCTCAACCCGGGTCAGCGCCCTTGCCCGAGTCGCCGGCCCTCACCTAGCCTGAGTTTGTGCCGCTGATAAACAAAACCCGGACGTACAACGCCGTGCCCGGCAACGCCCTCACCCGGCTCCGCATCGCGCTGACCGTCTTCTTCGCCATGGACGGCTTCGTCTTCGCCGGATGGGTCGTCCGCATCCCGGCCATCAAGGAACAGACCGGCGCCTCGGCCAGCGCCCTGGGACTCGCCCTGCTCGGCGTCTCGGCCGGAGCAGTGATCACGATGATGTTCACCGGACGGCTGTGCCGCCGCTACGGCGCCCACCCCGTGACCGTCGTCTGCGCCGTCCTGCTCTCCCTCAGCATCGCCCTGCCCCCGCTGACCCACTCGGTCCTGGCCCTCGGCGCCGTACTGCTCGTCTTCGGCAGCGCCTACGGCGGCATCAACGTGGCGTTCAACAGCGCCGCGGTCGACCTGGTACGCGCCCTCCGCCGCCCGGTCATGCCCAGTTTCCACGCCGCTTTCAGCCTGGGCGGCATGATCGGCGCCGGCCTGGGTTCGCTGATCGCCGGAGTGCTGTCCCCCACCCAGCACCTGCTCTGCCTCACCGCGATCGGCCTGCTGGTCACCCTCCTCGCGGGCCGCACTCTCCTTCGCACTCCCCCTCCCGGCACGCCCGAGGACAACGCACCGCAGGCGGCGTCCGCACCCCACCGCCCGGCACCCCGCACCCGTCTGCTCGTCGTCACCTTCGGTCTGATCGCCCTGTGCACGGCCTACGGCGAGGGGGCCATGGCCGACTGGAGCGCCCTGCACCTGGAGCAGGACCTCGGCGCCGCACCCGGCACGGCGGCCATCGGCTACTCCTGCTTCGCCCTCGCCATGACCGTCGGCCGGCTCAGCGGCACCAGACTGCTCGAGGTCCTGGGACAGACACGGACCCTGGTGTTCGGCGGCACGACCGCCGCGATCGGCATGCTGCTCGGCGCACTCGCCCCGGCCCTGTGGGCGGCCCTCCTCGGATTCGCGATCACCGGACTCGGCCTCGCCAACCTCTTCCCCGTCGCCGTCGAGCGCGCGGGCAGGCTGGCCGGCCCCGAAGGAGTCGCCGTCGCCTCCACCTTCGGCTACGGCGGCATGCTCCTGGGGCCGCCCGCCATCGGTTTCATGGCGGACTGGATCTCGCTGCCCACCGCCCTCACCACCGTCGCCGCACTCGCCGCCACCGCCGCGGCCATCGCACTCCTGACCCGGCGCACGGCAGGGCACTGACCGAGGTCTCCGCCCGCTCCGCCGTGCCGCCTCAGTCCAGCAGCCCCGGCTCCCGTACCGACTCCAGTACCCCGGCGAGTCTCGCCGTGTCGGCGGCGGTCCATCCCGGTGGACTCGTGATCTCCGCCCACGCGCTCGTCGGCAGGGTCCCGTACCGGTGGCCGAATCCGTCCGGCACGCTGTCGGCGCCGGCCAGGTCGCACGCCACCTGCCAGAACGTCAGCAGCGGATACCACTGCATCGCCGGTGAGACGTCCCGGGCCCGCGGCCGGTCCAGCCAGTCCGGCTTGCGGAAGGCGAGGTCGGGCGACCACCAGACGACCGGGTCGGAGCCGTTCTGGAGGTAGACCGCGCGGGGCTCGCCCCAGGGCGCGGCCGGGATGCCGTAGTCGGCGGGCACCTGTGCGAAGCGCACGTGCGCCCCGTCGTCGACCACCGGACGCCATTCGGGGCTGCCCGGCTGCCGCTGGGCGGTGACCGTCTTCCACAGCGGGTTGTCGTAGGTCGGCCCGACGAACAGTGCGCCCCCGGTCTCCGCGACGAGCGTGGACAGGGAGCCGTTCAGGGCGGACTCCATGGAGAAGGAGCCGAGGCTCTCCCCGTAGACGAGGAGCCGGGGGCGGGAGCCGGCGGGGAGCGTTCGCCACTTGGCGTAGACGGCGTCGAAGAGGGCACGTCCGGTGTCGGCGGCCTCGTCCTCGGTGAGCGCGGAGACCCAGCTCGGGAGGTAGGAGTACTGCATGGCGACCTGCGCGGTGTCGCCGCCCCACATGTACTCCAGGGGCTTGCTGCCCTGGTCGTTGATCCAGCCGGTGCCGGTGGTGCCCATGACGGCGAGGATGCTGCGGGAGAAGCCGCCGGTGCGTTCGAGTTCGCGTACGGCGAGGGCGGCGCGTTCGTCGAGGCTGTCGGCGGAGCGCAGGCCGACGTAGACCCGTACCGGATCCTCGGCCGGGCGGCCGGTGAAGGCCGCGATGTCGGTGCGGGGTGTGGCCGTGCCGACGAAGTCGCGGCCCTTGGCGCCCAGCGTGTCCCAGGGCGCCGCGGACTCCGGGCTGCCGGACAGGGTGGGCAGGCCGGGCTGGTGGACGCCCTCGGCGGTGCCCTGGTCCGCGAGGGACGCGGCGCTCTCGATCGCGTCCAGTGCCCCGCGCAGCAGGAAGCCCTGGACGACTCCGACGATCACGAACGCGGCGAGGGCGACCCCGGTGGCGTACGCGACGGGGCGTGGCAGGTGGGCGCCGAACGCGCGGGCGGCGAGGCGGGTGCCGAGCCGTACCGTACGGCCGGCCAGCAGCAGCAGCGTCCCGACCACCGCGGCCACCACCGGGACGAGCGCCCACTGCCACCAGACGATGTGCGGGGGCAGGGTGACCGCCCGGCGGACCTGGCCCTCCCAGCGGACGCTCCAGGCGGTGACGGTGACCACCGCGGCGGCGCCGAGCACGCCCAGGGCGGCCCAGAGGGTACGGCGGACCCGCGGGCGGATGCGGGCGCCGGCCCAGCGGAGCAGCAGCCGGGCGACGGTCTCCAGTACCGCACCGACGGCGTAGCCGACGGCCGCCGAGACGCCGGCCGCGAGTCCCTGGAGCCACCAGGCCCGTGGGAGCAGGGACGGGGTGAGGGACAGGCAGTAGCACAGGACCGCCACCCCGGTTCCGCCCCAGCACGGCCGCCGCCGGACCACCCGGTCGGGGCCCGTGTACCGGCGCACCCGCTCCGCCGTCCGCCGGGTCCATTCCTTCGTACGATTCAGAGCCCTGCCCGCACCACTCACTTGGCCACCTCGGGACCACGATCGGCCACCGCACCCGCCGCCGCATCCGGAAGATCCTTCAGCACCGCACTCCGTCCGGGAAAAGGTGCAGAGCCTCGCGGGGTATCCCATCGTGGTGGACATGGCCGAGGCCCGGACGACCGAGAATCCCCGCTCCGCACCGCCCGCGACCAGGCCGAGGCCGCCCACGCGGACCGCGCCGGTGGCCGGGTCGGCGGCCGGTGCCGGGGTGTTCGCCTTCCCCGGGCCGGATCCGGACGCGGTCGTCACCCACGACCGCACCACCCGAGCCGGCACCCTGCCGCGGAAGCCGGGCGTCGAGGTCGTCACCGTCGTCGGCGCCGGACCGGGCCGGGGGCGCGGCGGCGGGCACTGTACGAGCTGCCCGCCGCCGCGCGACCCGGCCGGGTCCTGACACCCTGCCCGGCATGCCGATCCCCCGGCTCCCCACCCGTACCGCCGTGGCGGCGGTGGTGGCCGTCCTGGTGCCGGCGAATCTGCTGGACAACCGCTGGGCCGGGTCCTGGATCCTGCTCACCGCGGTCGTCGCCTCGGCCGTTCTGGTGGGGCTGCTGTTCTGGGCCGGGGGCAGCTGGTCGGAGCTCGGGCTGGGCCGGAACACCCTTGCGGACGGGGTGCGTTGGGCGGCGGCCCTGATCGGGATCGTCGCGGCGGTCTATCTGTGCGCGGCCCTGCTGCCGGTCACCCGCGGGCTGTTCGCGGACCAGCGTACGGACGCGCTGAGCGGCTCGGAGATCGCCTTCAAGGCACTGGTCGCGGTGCCCGTGGGGACGGTGCTGCTGGAGGAGACGGCCTTCCGCGGGGTGCTGTTCGCGCTGCTGTGCCGCCTGCGCTCGGCCACGACGGCGGCCGTCCTCTCCTCCGTGCTCTTCGGCCTCTGGCACATCCTGCCCTCGCTGAACCTCAACAAGGACAAGCCGACGCTGGGTTCGCTCTTCGGGCACTCGGTGGCCGGGGCGGTCCTGGTGGACATCGGCGCCGTGCTGTTCACGGCCGTGGCGGGCTGTCTGCTGTGCTGGCTGCGTGACCGCAGCGGCTCCCTGCTGGCGCCGATGGCCCTGCACTGGGCGGTCAACGCTCTGGGGTACGCCGTGGGGTTCCTGTTGCGCTAGCTCCGGGATCGGCGGCGCATCCGGCAGACTCGCGGCATGAAGACTGCCGATTTCCTCGAGATCCTCGACCGGGAGGGCCGGTTGCTGGCCGCGGCCGCGCTGGAGGCGGGGCTCGACGCCCCGGTGCCCACCTGCCCGGACTGGCAGGTACGCGACCTGCTGCGGCACACCGGTACCGTCCACCGGTGGGCCGCCGGTGTCGTGGCCGACGCCGAAACCTCGCCCCGCGCCTTCCCGGACCCGCCGGACATCGACGACACCGAGCTGGTCACCTGGTACCGGGAGGGCCACCGCCTGCTCGTCGACACCCTGGACGGCGCACCGCAGGACATGACGTGCTGGACCTTCCACCCCGCCCCGGTCTCCTCACCGCTGGCCTTCTGGCTCCGCCGGCAGGCCCATGAGACGACCGTCCACCGGTACGACGCCGAGACCGCACGGGGTGGCCCGGTGTCCCCGGTCGGCACGGGCTTCGCGGTCGACGGCATCGACGAACTGCTGCGCGGCTTCCACGCCCGCGCCCGCAGCCGGGTCCGCAGCGAGCACCCGCGGGTGCTGCGGGTGCGCACGGTGGACGCGGACGGGGTATGGACGGTACGGCTGTCGGCACGACCGCCGGTCACGGAACTCGGCACACCCCATGCCGGCACACCCCATGCCGGCGCACCCGATGGCGCGACGGCCGAACTCTCCGGCCCCGCAGATCAGTTGTACCTGGCCCTGTGGAACCGGGTGCCGGTGCCGACGGTGACCGGCGACCCGGAACTGGCCGAGCTCTGGCTGACGAACTCCGGTATCTGACCGTCTGGTTCAGCAACCGCCCGGCGCTCCGCGGCGACCGGCCGGGCTCAGCGGGCTTCGGCGGCCAGCATCCGGGTGAGCACCGCGCGCTGCACCGGCAGCACCTCGCCGTGCAGCGCGCGCCCCTTGCCGGTGAGCGCCACCCGCACGCCCCGCCGGTCCTCCGGGCACATGGCCCGCTCGACCAGGCCGTCCTTCTCCAGGCGGGCGATCAGCCGGGACAGCGCGCTCTGGCTGAGATGCACCCGCTCGGCGATCTCCTGTACGCGGAAGCTGCAGGCGCCGTCCGCGGCCGGACCGTCGGAGAGCAGGTCGAGGACCTCGAAGTCACTGGCGCACAGGCCGTGGCCGTGCAGGACACGGTCGAGCTCGCACTGGGTGCGGGCGTGCAGGGCCAGGATGCCCCGCCATTGCTCCACGAGCGCCTGCTCGGGCTTCGTCGCCGCCATCCCGGCACCGTAGCAGAGAAAGCGGATTGTTGCACCGTAATTAAATGCGTTTGCATCCGATGCATGTGCATGTAGTGTCTGGGGTCATGACCTCTCCGCTCACCGCCCCCGCTTCCGAGGGACGCTGGACTCCCCGGCTCTGGGGCACGCTGCTGGTGCTCTGCGCCGCCATGTTCCTGGACGCGCTGGATGTGTCGATGGTCGGCGTCGCCCTGCCGTCGATCGGCTCCGACCTGCACCTCTCCACCTCGACGCTGCAATGGATCGTCAGCGGCTACATCCTGGGGTACGGCGGCCTGCTCCTGCTCGGCGGCCGCACCGCCGACCTCCTCGGCCGACGCCAGGTGTTCCTCGTGGCCCTCGGCATCTTCGCGCTCGCCTCGCTCCTCGGCGGCCTGGTCGACTCGGGCCCGCTGCTGATCGCCAGCCGCTTCATCAAGGGACTCAGCGCGGCCTTCACCGCGCCGGCCGGGCTCTCGATCATCACGACCACCTTCCCCGAGGGCCCGCTGCGCAACCGCGCCCTCTCCATCTACACCACCTGCGCGGCCACCGGCTTCTCCATGGGCCTGGTGCTGTCCGGCCTGCTCACCGAGGCGAGCTGGCGCTTCACCATGCTGCTGCCCGCCCCCATCGCCCTGATCGCGCTCCTCGCCGGCCTCAGGCTGCTGCCGCGCAGCTCCCGCGAACGCGACCACAACGGCTACGACATCCCCGGCGCGATCCTCGGCACCGCCTCCATGCTGCTCCTGGTGTTCACCGTCGTGGAGGCCCCGCAGGTCGGCTGGGCGTCGGCCCGCACCCTCCTCTCCTTCCTCGCGGTCGCCGTCCTGCTCACCGTCTTCGTCCAGGTAGAACGCCGCTCCCCCGGCCCGCTCATCCGCCTCGGCGTGCTCCGCTCGGGCAACCAGGTCCGTGCCCAGCTCGGCGCGATCGCCTTCTTCGGCTCGTACGTCGGCTTCCAGTTCCTGACCACCCTGTACATGCAGTCCGTGCTCGGCTGGTCGGCGCTGCACACCGCCCTGGCCTTCCTGCCGGCGGGCGCGCTGGTGGCGGTGTCGTCGACCAGGGTCGGAGCGGTCGTGGACCGCTTCGGCACCCCGCGGCTGATAGCGGCCGGCTTCGCGTTCATGGCTCTCGGATACGCCCTGTTCCTGCGCGTCGACCTGGACCCGGTCTACGCGGCGGTCATCCTGCCGTCGATGCTGCTGATCGGCGCGGCCTGCGCCCTGGTCTTCCCCTCCCTCAACATCCAGGCCACCAACGGCGTCGACGACCACGAGCAGGGCATGGTCTCCGGGCTCCTCAACACCTCGGTGCAGGTGGGCGGTGCGATCTTCCTGGCGATCGTCACGGCCGTGGTCACCGCGGGCGCGCCCGCCCACGCCACTCCGCAGGCGGTGCTCGACAGCTACCGTCCCGGGTTCGTGGTGGTCACGGGTGTGGCCCTCGCCGGGCTGCTGATCACGCTCACGGGGCTGCGGGCCCAACGTCCGCAGGAGACCGTCGTGATCGCCAAGTCCACCTCCCTGGAGGCGGAGCGCGTGTCCGCGCGCGACTGAACGGGGACGCCTCCGAACGTGCGCCCGGCGGGGCCTGTTGCCCCGCCGGGCGCACGGCTGTGAGACTGCCCGGATGACGATGCACGGGGGACGGCGCGGTCAGGCCGAGCGGGACGCGATCACCGTCGAGATCGGATACGCGCTGTGCAGCGCGGTGTTCGCGGCCTTGCTCGGCTTCGGGGCGGTGGCCGGTCCGGCGCTCCTGTTCGACCTGCCCCGCGGCCTGGAGCGTGCGCTGCCCGTCGTGGGCACGGTGCTCGCGGCCGTGCTGTTCCTCGCCCGGGTCGTCAGCGTGCTGGTCCGTTTCCAGCGCTCGGCTCAGCCCAGCCAGCCCGGTCGCACCAGCCCCGACTCGTAGGCCAGGACGACCAGTTGGGCGCGGTCGCGGGCGCCCAGCTTGATCATGGTGCGGCTCACGTGGGTCTTGGCGGTGAGGGGGCTGACGACCAGGCGGCGGGCGATCTCCTCGTTGGACAGGCCGATACCGACCAGGGCCATCACCTCCCTCTCCCGCTCGGTGAGCCGGGCGAGGGCGTCGGCGGCGGCCGGCTCCTTGGAACGGGCCGCGAACTCCGCGATCAGCCGGCGCGTCACCCCCGGCGACAGCAGCGCGTCCCCGGCCACCACCGCCCTGACCGCCCGCACCAGTTCGTCCGGCTCGGTGTCCTTGACCAGGAAACCCGAGGCGCCGGAACGGATCGCCTCGAAGACGTACTCGTCGAGCTCGAACGTCGTCAGCATGACCACCCTGACGTCCTTCAGCTCCTCCTCCCCGGTGATCCGGCGGGTCGCGGCCAGGCCGTCCAGACGGGGCATGCGGATGTCCATCAGGACGACGTCCGGGCGCAGTTCACGCACTTTGCGCAGCGCCTCCTCGCCGTCCGCCGCCTCACCGGTCACCTCGATGTCCGGCTGCGCGTCGAGCAACGCCCGGAAACCGGCCCGCACCAGCGACTGGTCGTCGGCGAGCAGCACCCGGATCATCGGTCCTCCCTGTCGTCCCTGTCGTCCCTGTCGTCCAAGGGGAGTACGGCCAGCACCCGGAAGCCGCCGTCGGCGCGCGGTCCCGCCTCGATCGTGCCACCCAGGGCGGCCGCCCGCTCCCGCATCCCGGCCAGCCCGTTCCCACTGCCGCCCGCGTCCGCCCCGGTCGCCGGTCCGTCGTCGTCGATCCGCAACCGCAGCTCCCCTCCGCCGTGTTCGAACCGCACGCGCGCCTGCCGCGAACCCGAGTGCCGTACGACGTTGGTGAGAGCCTCCTGCACGATGCGGAAGGCGGCCAGGTCGGCGCCGGGCGAAAGGGCCGGCGACTCCCCCGTCACGGCCACGGCGAGTCCGGCGCCCGCCGCCTGTTCCACCAGCTCCGGCAGCCGCCCGAGCCCTGGCGCCGGCGCCCGCGGTGCGTGGCCCGGGGCGCGCAGGGTGTCGAGCACCTGACGCACCTCGCCGAGCGCCTCCTTGCTGGCCGCCTTGATGGTGGTGAGCGCGGCCCTGGCCTGCTCGGGGTCGGAGTCGAGGAGCGCGAGACCCATGCCCGCCTGGACGTTGATGACGGAGATGCTGTGCGCGAGGACGTCGTGCAACTCCCGGGCGATCCGCAGCCGTTCCTCGTCCGCGCGCCGCCGGGCCGCCTGGGCCCGGTCGGCCCGCTCACGCGCCCACTGCTCGCGCCGCAGCCGGACCAGCTCGGCGACAGCGACGATGATCAGCACCCAGGTGGCGATGATCACCTCCTGGCCGGGGTTCGCGCCGGTGTCGCCCGGCGGCGGCAGCCACCGGTACAGCCAGAGCGAGATCAGCAGATGCCCTGCCCACAGCATCCCGATCGCCGCCCAGGCGGCCCGGCGGTGCCCGGCGACGACGGCACTGAAGCAGGCCACGGCGACGGCCGCGAAGACCGGTCCGTACGGGTAGCCGGCACCGAGGTAGACCAGCGCGAGCGCCGCCGTGCCGAACGCCACGATCACCGGGTGCCGGTGCCGCCACAGCAGCAGGGCACAGGTGGCGAGGAGCAGCAGGCGGGCGTACGGGTCGAGAGGCTCGCGGTGGGGTTGCGCATGGGCGGCGAAGTTCGAGACCACCAGCACGAGGACGGTCAGCAGCACGGTGGAGCGCCACGGCAGGCGGGGGCGGTGGGTCCCGGCGCCGGCGCCGGCGCCGGTGCCGGCATCGGCATCGGCATCGGCATCGGCTCTGGTGCCGGTGGCGTCGGGGAGGTTCCACCACGGGGGTCCGTAGTGCCACCACTGCGCGGGACCTCGCTCCCGTACCCGCCGTTCGTCCATGACCGCCACGCTAGACGCAGCCGGAGCGCACGAGCGTCAGCCCGGCGAGGTGATCACGCGTACTCCCCGGGAAGTAGGCCGCCGGGCCTGGTCAGCGGCCGGGCGTCAGCTCCGCCACCTCGGCGTCGAACAGCCGGTCCGGTTCGAAGCCCATGCCCGTGAAGTGACCGGCGAGTTCGAGGGAGAGCACTCCGTGCATCCGGGTCCAGAACGCCAGCGCCCGCCGTAGCACTCCCGGCGGCGCGGGGTGGCCGCCGGCCCAGTCGCGGTGCTGGGAGAGGTGCGCGGTGAAACCGGCGGAGGCCGGCGCGGGCGCCTCGGGCTCGGCCGCCGCGCAGACGTCGAGCAGGGCCGCCATGATCTCCTGGGCGATTCCGGTGATGTCGTCGGGCGCCTGGTAGCCGGGGACCGGCGTGCCGTAGACGAGGAAGTACCGCTGGGGGTCGTCGAGCGCCCAGCGGCGCAGGGCGTGGGCCAGGCCGCCGATACCGGCCCCGGAGTCCGCGGCGGCACGGAAGGTGTCGGCCAGGCTGCGGTACGCGTCCCGGATCAGCTCGGTGATCAGCTCGTCGCGACTGCCGAAGTAGCGGTAGAGGGCCGGACCGCTCATGCCCAGTTCCTTGGCGATCGCGTTCAGGGACAGGCCCGACGCGCCCGCCTTGGCGATCTGCTCCCACGCACGCGCCTTGATGTCCGCCCGCACCTGGCTCCGGTACCGCTCGCGGGGGCTCACCGCGTCCGCGTCTGCGTCTGCGGCCATGGCCGTCACGCTCCTCTCTCGCTTTCGATGCCCGGGCGCCTCGGCACGTCGTCGTCTCGGCACCTCAGGGTTCGCCAGCTTCGGGTTCTCATCTTTGTTTCAACCTATCACTTTCGGCAGTGGATCTAACAGGAGCGATGACCACATCCAAGGTGAGGGCTTGACACTCAAGCGAGCACCAGTCATGTTTGTTATAGCTTCTAACGCAAGCGAGAACATATCTCGAATGCGAGCACGTCTACACACCCGTCTGCACACGGAGGCCGTCGCCATGGGAACTGCAGGAACCGCCGGAACCGCCGGAAACACCCAGCTCATCGAGGTCGTCCTGCCGGGCGTCGTGGAGCCGGAGGGCCTCCGCATCGAGCGCCGGGAGATCCCGGCCCCGGCGGCCGGCCAGATCGTCGTCCGCGTGGAGGCGACCGGCGTCTCCTTCGCGGAGCAGCAGATGCGCCGCGGCCGCTACTACGACCAGCCGCCCTTCCCCTTCGTCCCCGGCTACGACCTGGTCGGCACGGTGCTCACGGCCGGTGCGGGCGTCGAGCCCGGACTCGTCGGCAAGCGGGTGGCATCACTGGTGAAGGTCGGCGGCTGGGCCAGTCATGTCGTGCTCGACGCGGCCGACGCCGTGCAGGTGCCCGCCGGTGTCGGCGCGGCGGAGGCGGAGACGCTGGTCGTCAACGGCATCACGGCCTGGCAGATGCTGCACCGCAAGGCCAGGGTGCGCAGCGGCGGCACGATCCTGGTGCACGGTGCCAACGGCGGCGTCGGCACGGTCCTCGTCCAGCTGGCACGGGCGGCCGGCCTGCAGGTGATCGGCACGGCTTCCGCCCGTCACCACGACGCGCTGCGGGAGCTGGGCGTGACCCCGGTCGACTACCGCACCGAGGACGTCCCGGCCCGGGTCCGGGAACTGGCCCCCGGCGGTGTGGACGCCGTCTTCGACCACCTCGGCGGCCGCAGCGTCATCGACTCCTGGCGGCTCCTCGCCCCGGGCGGCACCCTCGTCGCCTACGGCAGCGCCACCACCCGGGACGACTCCGGCTCCAAGCAGCTCCCCGTGCTGAAGATCCTCGGCCGGGTGTGGACGTGGAACGCGCTGCCCAACGGCCGGCACGCCTACTTCTTCAACGTCTGGGAGGGCCGCGCCCTCGGCAGGGACCGCTTCCGGGCCCGGCTGAGCACCGACCTCACCCAGGTGTTCCAGGCGCTCCAGCGCGGCGAGGTCACCGCACGCATCGCCGCCCGGCTGCCGCTGACCCAGGCCGCCGAGGCCCTGCGGCTCGCCGAGTCGGGGACGGTCGCGGGGAAGGTCGTACTGGTCCCGGACGGCGGCGACGAGGCGCCGTCCGACTCGGCACGATGAGGACCGCCGGCTCAGCGGTCGCCGCCGCTCCCCGCGAACGCGAACGCGCCGTCGTCCGCGAAGGCCAGTCCGGCGAAGCGTTCGCCGATACGGCGGTGGGTGGCCGCGTCCGGGTGGAGTCCGTCGGGCAGCGGCAGCTCGGCGGAGTCGGCTTCGCCGTAGAGGACGCGGCCGTCGAGGTAGTGGAGGTGCGGATCCTCGGCCGCGCGCTGGGCGACGATCCGGGACAGCTCGTCCCGGATGACGTTCAGGGTGAGCTTGCCGCTCGCGCGCTCGGCCGGGTCGCCCGCGGCCGTGAAGGCGAGCCGGCCCTCGCCGAGGGCGCTCAGGTCCATGGCGGTGGGGCCCGGTGTGTCCTCGTGCATCGGGCACAGGATCGGCGACACGACCAGCAGCGGGGTGGCGGGGTGCCCCTCGCGGACGGTGTCGAGGAAGCCGTGCACGGCGGGACCGAAGGCCCGCAGCCGCATCAGGTCGGTGTTGACGACGTTGATGCCGAGCTTGAGGCTGATCAGGTCGGCGGGGGCGTCCCGGACGGCGCGGGCGGTGAACGGGTCGAGCAGGGCGCTGCCGCCCAGCCCCAGGTTGACCAGCTCCACGCCGGCGAGCGCGGCCGCGCGTGCCGGCCAGATGGCGGTGGGGCTCGCGGCGTCGGACCCGTGACTGATGGAACTGCCGTGGTGCAGCCAGACCTTGCGGCCGTGGTCGGGTGCGGCCGCGAGCGGGGCGTCGGTGCGCAGCGCGACCAGTTCCGTGGTCTCGTTGTGCGGCAGCCAGATCTCGACGACCTTCTCGCGCTCGGGGAGGCCGGCGAAGCGGAGGGTGCCTACCGGTCCGGGGAGCAGCTCCATGGTCCCGGCGCCCATGTCGACGACCTGCACCCGGCCGCCGGACACACTGCCCCGGCCGGCCAGGGCGCCGTCGACGAGCAGGTCGTAGACGCCGTCCGGGCGAGGTGGCGCGCCGGCGTAGAGGCGCTTGGTGGGCAGGGTGTCCAGTTCCACGGCGGTGGCGCGGGTGCGGAACACCAGCCGTACGCCGGAGGGCTGGGACTCGACCATGGCGAGCTGTGGGTCGGCGCACTGGGCGCGGGCCCGGGCCGGGAGCCGGTGCGGCAGGATGCCGTGCTCCGTCTGCTCCAGGTCGAGGGCGCCGCGCAGGAGATCGGCGGTGATCGGAGTGGTGATCCGGATCCGGCGGGGGTGGGTGTTCATGGCCTCTGCGTTCCGTACGAGGAATGAAAAGAAGGGGGTTCAGGTCGGGGCTGGCCAGTTGCGCAGGAGTGCATCGAGGGCATCAAGGACGCGGGTCCAGGACTGCTGGCTGTCGGGGGCGCTGTGGCTGAAGCCGCCGCTCAGTTCGAGGTCGACGTAGCCGTGGAAGACGCTGCCGAGCATCCGGACGGCATGGGTCTCGTCCGGTTCGGACAGGTCGTAGCCGCGCAGGATCGCCCGGGTCATCTGGGAGTGCCGCACGCCTGCGCTGCCTGCCGCCGTCTGCGGGTCGAGGCGCAGCCGGGCCGCCGCGTAGCGGCCGGGGTGGGCGCGGGCGTAGTCGCGGTAGACGTCGGCGAACGCGATGAGGGCGTCCTTGCCGGCCCGTCCGGCCAGCGCGTCGGCGGCCCGGTCGGCGAGCTCCTCCAGCGCCAGCAGCGCGATCCTCGTCTTCAGGTCCTGGGAGCTCTTGACGTGCGAGTACAGGCTCGCGACCTTCACGTCGAACCGTCTGGCCAGCGCCGAGACGGTCACCTGGTCGAAGCCGACCTCGTCGGCCAGCTCGGCTCCGGCCCGGACCAGTCGTCCCGTGCTCAGTCCCGCTCGCGCCACACCCGCTCCTCGCCTTCACCTCTAACCTGAATCGATTATGCGTTTGCCTAAAACCTTTAGGCAAATTAGCGTGCAGAGCATGCGACAGCTGACCGAGCAAGAGATCCGTGCCGCGTTCGTGAACTGCACCAAAGGCGCGGCGAAACGCCTGAACATCCCCCACGACCTGGACGAACGACCATGGGCCGACCTGGACTACTTCGGCTGGCGCGACCCCCAGGCACCCGATCGCGCCTACCTGGTGGCCGAGCTGGAGGACGGCCGCGCGCGGGCGGTGGCACTGCGCTGCCCGAGCCCCTCCTCCTGGCAGACCCGGCGCAGCATGTGTTCGATCTGCCTGACCACACACACCGGAGGCGTCTCCCTGATGGTCGCCGCCAAGGCGGGGAAGGCCGGGCAGCAGGGCAACTCCGTGGGCGCCTACCTCTGCAGCGACCTCGCCTGCTCGCTGTACGTACGGGGCAAGCGGGACGCGGGCGTGGGCGGGCGCATGCCGGAGTCGCTCACGCTGGAGGAGAAGACACGGCGGACCGTGACGAACCTCGCCGCGTTCCTGGACAAGGTCACGGCGTGAGCCGAGGCGGCGGCGCCTTTGCCGCCTCACCCGAAGGGCTCCGCTAGGGGAAAACCAGCCCCACCCCGTGGGCGAGCTGCGCGGCCGCGTGCCGGAAGAACCGCTCCCGTTCCTCCACGACCCCCTTGAACTGGCCGAACAGTTCGAACCCCACCAGCCCGAACAGCTGCGCCCAGGCCGCGACCATGGCCACCGCCACCTCCGGCGGGAGGCCGGGCACCAGCTCGTCGGCCATCCGGCGGGCCTCGGGGGCGAGCTCGGCGGGTACGGGGGTACGGGCCAGACCACGCCGTTCGAACGCCTCGCGCAGGATCCCGATGAGGACCAGGGCCACCCGGGCCGCCGGCGGAATGGTCGTGTCCGGCGCCGAGTAGCCGGGCACCGGCGAGCCGTAGATCAGCGCGTACTCGTGGGGATGGGTCAGCGCCCAGCCGCGCACCGCCTCGCACACCACGACCCAGCGCTGCGCCGGGGCCGCGCCGGCGGCAGCGGCGTGCGCGGTCTCGGCGGCCTCGCCGAGGGAGTCGTAGGCGTCGATGATCAGCGCGGTGAGCAGGTCGTCGCGGCTGGGGAAGTAGCGGTAGAGCGCGGAGGAGACCATGCCGAGTTCGCGCGCGACGGCCCGCAGCGACAGCTTGGCCGCGCCCTCGGCCGCGAGCTGTCTGCGCGCCTCGTCCTTGATGGCCGTGGTGACTTCCATCCTGGCTCGCGCGCGGGCGCCCTGCGGGGTGGTCATGGGGAGCAGTTTGCCATGTTTGCAGAGCGGTGCACACGCTTTGGAGCAGTGCACTTGATTCGGATCAGCGATCACAGATGAGAGCGATGCACGCGCACAAGTGCACCGCTCAAAAAGGAGAGCACCGCTCTTGCAGTGGATCACCGATCTCCCCCACACTGTTCCTCAAGCGAGAGCACTGCTCTCCCAAGCAGGTGGGGGTCATCATGTCGTCGTCACAGTCGCACTCAGAGCCGCAGCCGTCGCCCGAGCCGTACTACGCCAAGGCCAACCCGGTGGCCGTCCGGATGAACGGCCTCGTCGGGTGGCTCGCCCGGCGCGGGATCAGCCTCGCGGGCAGCGCGGAGCTGTCCGTGCCCGGCCGCAAGAGCGGCAGGATGCAGCGCGTCCCGGTCAACCCGCACACGTACGACGGCACCCAGTACCTGGTCTCGGCGCGCGGCAACTCCCAGTGGGTGCGGAACATGCGCGTGGCCGGCGGCGGGGAACTGCGGGTGGGCCGCAAGGTACGGGAGTTCACCGTGGTGGAGCTTCCCGATGCCGAGAAGCTCCCGGTGCTGCGGACCTACCTGGAGAAGTGGGGCTGGGAGGTCAAGCAGTACTTCCCCGGGGTGACGGCCAGGTCCTCCGACGACGAACTCGTCGCGGCCGGCGCCGACCACCCCGTCTTCCGGGTCACCGTCACGAAGTGACGGTTTCCTCGTCGGCCTGGTCCTCCGTGGGCGCGGTCTCCTTCGCCGCCGGCTCCGGGCCGAAGGCGGTGAGGGCGCGCTGGGCGAGCGGGTGCGAGCGGATGAGTTCACCGAGGGAGGTCCGGCCCTGGGTGATCTCCTTGAACGCCCGCCAGGCGGGACGGAACCCGGTCAGGACCGCGTGGAAGAGCCCGGGACGGCGCTCGAACACCGCGAGCATCCGCTTGCCGACGCTCATCTCGACGCCGAGGCCCGCCTTGATGGCGAAGGCGTAGTTCAGCGCCTGGCGGCGGGTGTCGACGGCGTCGTGGGCCTCGGCGATCCGCACCGCCCACTCCCCGGCGAGGCGCCCCGAACGCAGCGCGAAGGAGATGCCCTCGCGGGTCCAGGGTTCGAGCAGGCCCGCCGCGTCACCGCAGACCAGCACCCGGCCCCGGGACAGCGGTGAGTCGTCGGCGCGGCAGCGGGTCAAGTGGCCGGAGGAGATGCTCGGTTCGAAGCCGGCGAGGCCGAGCCGGGCGATGAAGTCCTCCAGGTACCGCTTGGTGGCGGCGCCTTCGCCGCGCGCCGAGATCACGCCGACCGTCAGCGTGTCGCCCTTGGGGAAGACCCAGCCGTAACTGCCCGGCATCGGGCCCCAGTCGATGAGGACCCGGCCCTTCCAGTCCTCGGCGACCGTCTCCGGCACCGGGATCTCCGCCTCCAGGCCGAGGTCCACCTGGTCGACCTTCACCCCGACGTGGGCGCCTATGCGGCTGGCGCTGCCGTCGGCGCCGACCACCGCGCGGGCCAGCAGGGTCTCGCCGCCCTGGAGCACGACCGCGACCGTCCGCCGGTCCGGGACCGCCGAGCCGTGCTGCTCGACGCGCTGCACGGCCGCGCCCGTGCGCAGCTCGGCACCCGCCTTCTGGGCGTGCTCGACCAGCTGCTGGTCGAACTCGGGGCGGTTGATCAGCCCGAACATCATCTGCTTGGAGCGCCGGGTGCGGGTGAACCGTCCGTTGTTGGAGAAGGTGACCGCGTGCACCCGGTCCTTGAGGGGCAGCTCGAAGCCGGGCGGCAGCGCGTCGCGGGACGGGCCGATGATGCCGCCGCCGCAGGTCTTGTAGCGGGGTAGCTCGGCTTTCTCCAGCAACAGCACGCGCCGTCCCGCGACCGCCGCCGCGTAGGCGGCCGAGGCCCCCGCGGGTCCCGCGCCCACCACGACGACGTCCCACACCCGCTGCACGTCGTCCGCCTGCACGTCGTCCGCCGAAGAATTCTCGCCGCTCACGATGGTCCGCTGCTCCGATCAAGCCGTAGAAGCCGTATCAAGCCGTCAAGCTGTCAAGCCGTGGGGCAGGCCCCGTCCGTCCGTAGGCCGACACCTGTCACCTGTCCCCCCGCATCCTACGGCGGAGATCGCCGCAGGCCACTGTGGGAGGATCGGTCCACTCACCAGTTCAACGTCGCACCCACGAGGAGCGTGCCCATGTCGTCCAATCCGGTCGCCGAGACCGTCGCCGCCCTGCTGCCCAGGGCCAAGGCGGAGCTCGCCGAGCTGGTGGCCTTCAAGTCGGTGGCGGACTTCGCGCAGTTCCCGAAGAGCGAGAGCGAGGGCGCCGCGAACTGGGTGGCCGACGCGCTGCGCGCCGAGGACTTCACGGACGTCGCCGTACTGGACACCCCGGACGGCACGCAGTCGGTGTACGGCTACTTGCCGGGCCCGGCGGGTGCCAAGACGGTCCTGCTGTACGCGCACTACGATGTGCAGCCGCCGCTGGACGAGGCCGCCTGGACCACCCCGCCGTTCGAGCTGACCGAGCGGGACGGCCGCTGGTACGGGCGCGGTGCCGCCGACTGCAAGGGCGGCGTGATCATGCACCTGCTGGCGTTGCGTGCGCTGAAGGCGAACGGCGGCGTCCCGGTCAACGTCAAGGTGATCGCCGAGGGCTCGGAGGAGATGGGCACCGGCGGTCTGGAGCGGTACGCCGAGCAGCACCCCGAGCTGCTGGCCGCGGACGTGATCGTCATCGGTGACGCGGGCAACTTCCGGGTGGGGCTGCCGACGGTGACCACGACTCTGCGGGGCATGACCATGGTCCGCATCCAGATCGACACGCTGCGGGGCAATCTGCACTCGGGCCAGTTCGGCGGCGCCGCCCCCGACGCCCTGGCCGCGCTGATCCGCGTCCTGGACTCGCTGCGCGCCGAGGACGGTTCCACGACGGTCGACGGGCTCGCGCCGGAGACGCGCTGGGAGGGTCTGGAGTACGACGAGGAGCAGTTCCGTACCGACGCGAAGGTGCTGGACGGTGTCGGGCTGATCGGTGACGGTTCGGTCGCGGACCGCATCTGGGCCCGTCCGGCGGTCACGGTGCTCGGCATCGACTGCCCGCCGGTGGTCGGCGCCACCCCGTCGGTGCAGGCCGCCGCCCGCGCCCTGGTCAGCCTCCGGGTGCCGCCGGGCGTGGACGCGGCCGAGGCGGGCAAGCTGCTCCAGGCCCATCTGGAGGCGCACACGCCGTGGGGTGCCCGGGTGCGGACCGAGACGGTCGGGCAGGGCCAGCCGTTCCGCGCGGACACCACCAGCCCGGCGTACCGGGCGATGGCCGACGCGATGGCGGTCGCCTACCCGGACGAGACGATGCAGTTCGCCGGTCAGGGCGGCTCCATCCCGCTGTGCAACACCCTCGCCGGCCTCTACCCGCAGGCCGAGTTCCTGCTGATCGGCCTGAGTGAGCCGGAGGCGCAGATCCACGCCGCCAACGAGAGCGTGTCGCCGCAGGAGCTGGAGCGCCTGTCGGTGGCGGAGGCGCTGTTCCTGCAGAACTACGCGGCGGGCTGACGCCCTCGGCCCGGCCGGCGTACGCGGTGGGCTGAATCGCTCTGCCCACAGCGGAGGACCCTCGTCCGTGGACGAGGGTCCTTCCCGGGGTCGGGACATGGACGTCATCGAGTTGCTCCCCCGGCTGCACCTGCTGCGCTTCCCGGTGGGTCAGGCCTACCTCTGGCACGATCCGGACACCGGTGACTCGACCCTGGTCGACACGGGACCGCCCGGCTCGGGCCGGCCGATCGCCGACGCGCTCACCGCACTGGGGCGGTCCCCCTCGGCGGTACGACGGATCGTCCTCACCCATTTCCACGAGGACCACGTGGGCGGGGCGGCCGAGCCGTCGCGTCCTTCCGGCGGCTGGCCGCCCTGGAGACGCGGACGGCGTGCTTCGGTCACGGTGATTCGGTGACCGTCGACGCGCCACAGGCGCTGCGGGAATCCGCGGACACCTACGGACCGCGGCGGTGACCATGGGGGTATGAGCGACACCGCGCGGCGTATCGCCGCCCACACCGGCATCGCGAACTCCCTGTCCCTGCTGAGCGACGTCGGGCTGGCCGAACTGGTCGCGGGCGGTGAGCCGCTCGATGCCGGGATCGGCGGGAGAGCGGTGCGGCTCGCGGTGGACGGCAGGCCGGTGTTCGTGAAGCGGATCCCCCTGACCGACCGGGAACGGGAGCCTCGCCACGCCCGCTCCACCGAGAACCTCTTCGGCCTGCCGGCGTACTGCCACTACGGCATCGGCGCGATCGGCAGCCCGGGGTTCGGCGGCTGGCGGGAGCTGGCCGCGCACCAGGTGACGACCGACTGGGTGCTGGCGGGCCGGTTCCCCGGTTTCCCGCTGCTGCACCACTGGCGGGTGCTGCCCGACGTGTCCGTCCCGCTGCCCGGCGAACTGGGGGACGCCGAAAGGGCGGTGGCCTACTGGGGCGACTCCGCGGGCGTACGGGAGCGCATCGACGCACTGCGGGACGCCTCCGCGAGCCTCACCCTGTTCCTGGAGCACATCCCGTACACCCTGCACGACTGGCTGGACGCCGAACTGCGCACGGACCGGGCGGACTCGGCCTGTGCCCTCACGGCCCGAGGGCTGGAGGACATCACCGCGTTCCTCTCGGGCACCGATCTCCTGCACCTCGACGCCCACTTCGGCAACATCCTCACCGACGGCCGGCAGCTGTACCTCACCGACTTCGGGCTCTCCCTCAGCTCCGGCTTCCGACTGGCCTCCGACGAAGGGGAGTTCTTCGACCGGCACCGGCACTACGACCGTGTGTACACCGTCTACTATTTGGTGATCTGGCTGGTCACCGCGCTGTACGGCTACCGGGGCGAGGAACGCGCGGAGTTCGTGCGGGCCTGTGCCGGCGGGGTACGGCCCGAGGGCATCCCCCGGGTCGCCGCCGAACTGCTGTCACGGCACGCCCCGCTCGCCGTCGGCATGGAGGTCTTCTGCCGGCGGCTGGAGCGGGAGAGCCGGCTGACACCGTTTCCGTACCCGGACGGTCACAGCAACTGCACGCTCTCCGCGTAGTGGCAGGCGACCGGGTTGCCGCCGCCCCGGTCGACCAGGTCCGGCACCTGCTCGACACAGGCCGTGCGCTCGCTGTCGGTGAGCTGGTTCGCGAACTTGGGGCAGCGGGTGCGGAAGCGGCAGCCGCTGGGCGGGCGGACCGGGCTCGGGACGTCGCCCTGGACGGTGATCCGTTTCCGGGCGCGTTCCTTGCGCGGGTCGGGCAGCGGGATCGCGGAGACCAGGGCCTGGGTGTAGGGGTGGGCGGGGCGGGCGAAGAGCTGCCGGGCGGGGGCGATCTCCACCAGGCGGCCCAGGTACATCACCGCGACCCGGCCGGCGACATGGCGCATCACGGAGAGGTCGTGGGCCACGAAGAGGAAGGACAGGCCCAGTTCGCTCTGGAGGTCCATCAGCAGGTTGAGGACGCCGGCCTGGATCGACACGTCCAGCGCGGAGACCGGCTCGTCCAGCACGATCACCTTGGGGCGCAGTGCCAATGCCCTTGCGATGCCGATGCGTTGGCGTTGTCCGCCGGAGAACTCGTGCGCGAAGCGGTTGCCGTGCTCAGGGTTGAGGCCGACCAGGCGCAGCAGTTCGCGTACCTCGTCGGCGGCGCCGGGGCCGTAGCGGCCGTGGATGCGCAGGGGTTCGGCGACGATCTCGTGGACCGAGATCCTGGGGTCCAGGGAGGCGTACGGGTCCTGGAACACGATCTGCAACTCGCGTCGCAGCGGCCGCATCTGACGTCTGCTCAGGTCGGTCAGCAGCCGGCCCCGGTAGTGGACGGAGCCCGAGGTGGCCGTTTCCAGGTTGAGCAGGGTCCGGGACACGGTCGTCTTGCCGGAGCCGGACTCGCCGACCAGGCCGAGCGTCTCGTTCTCGTACAGGTCGAAGGAGACCCCGCAGACGGCGTGCACGTCGCCGATCCGGCGGCGGACCACGCCCTTGGACATCACCGGGAAGTGTTTGACGAGGTCGCGGACCTGGAGGACGGGGTCGCCGGTGCCGCCGTGACCGGGCAGCGGGGGCAGCGGATCGGTCATCGGGCATCGTCCTCCAGGTCCGCGAACCGGGCCAGGGCCTCGGTGTCGGCGCCGACGGCGTCGAAGACCTCGCCGGCGGCCGTGTCCACGAGTTCGTCGGCGAAGTGGCAGGCGCTGCGGTGGGCGTCGGATCCGACGGGGCGCAGGGCGGGTTCCGTGCTGTCGCAGGGCTCCCGGCGCATCGGGCAGCGCGGGGCGAAGGGGCAGCCCGGGGGCAGGTTGAGCAGCGAGGGCGGGGAGCCGGTGATGGGGGTCAGGCGGTCCTCCTCGTGGTCGAGGCGGGGCAGGGAGCCGAGCAGGCCCAGGGTGTAGGGCATGCGCGGGGTGTAGAAGATGTCCTCGACCGAGCCGGTCTCGACGATCCGCCCGGCGTACATGACGGCGACCCGGTCGGTGTGGCCGGCGACCACGCCCAGGTCGTGGGTGATCAGGACGAGGGCGGCGCCGGTCTCGGCGCGGGCGGTCTCCAGGGCCTCCAGGATCTGGGCCTGGACGGTGACGTCGAGGGCGGTGGTGGGCTCGTCGGCGATGATCACGTCCGGGTCGTTGGCGATCGCGATGGCGATGACGACCCGCTGGCGCATGCCGCCGGAGAGTTCGTGCGGGTAGCTGTCGACGCGCCGTTCGGGGCTCGGGATGCCGACTGTGCCGAGGAGTTCCACGGCGCGGGCGCGGGCGGGGCGTCTGCCGAGTCCGGGGTTGTGTCTGAGCAGGGTTTCGGCGATCTGGTAGCCGATCGTGTAGACGGGGTTGAGGGAGGTCATCGGGTCCTGGAAGACCATGGCGATGCCGCTGCCCCGTACGTCCGAGAGGCGGGCGTCGGACATCCCGAGCAGTTCCGTGCCCTCGAACCGCACCGAGCCGCGCACCCGGGCCGAGCCTGGCAGCAGGCCCATCACGGCAAGGGCGGTGACCGACTTGCCCGACCCCGACTCGCCGACGATGCCCAGCGCCTCGCCCCGCTCCAGCCGGTAGCCGACGCCGCGCACCGCCCGTACGGTCCCGTCCTCGGTGGGGAACTCCACGCGCAGGTCGTCGACTTCGAGGACGGCGCCGGACTCCTCGCCCTTTGCCACGACCCTGTCGATGCCCTTGCCCTTGCCCTTGCCGTTGCCGTTGCCGGGGTCGGTCACTGTCGCACCCTTTGCTGCCGGGGGTCGAAGGCGTCACGCAGCCCGTCGCCGATGAAGTTGATGGTGAGGGCGATGGCGATGATGAAGGCGCCGGGGATGTAGAAGAGCCAGGGCCGGGTGTCGACCGCGGTCTGTGCCTGGGCGACCAGCAACCCGAGGGAGGTGTCGGGCGGTTGGACGCCGAACCCGAGGAAGGACAGGGCGGTCTCGGTGAGGATGCCGGTGGCGACCAGGATCGTGGCGTTCACGATGATCGGGCCGAGCGCGTTGGGCAGCAGGTGCCGGAAGATGATCCGGGTGTCGGAGGCGCCGAGCGCCCGGGCGGCCTCCACGAACTCCTTCTCGCGCAGGGACAGTACCGAGGAGCGCACCACGCGGGACACGTACGCCCAGGTGAGTCCGGCGATCACCGCGGCGATCCAGTACCAGGAGCCGCCGCTGCGCGAGGAGATGACCAGCGCGATCGCGAACAGCGGGAGGGTCAGCACGAGATCGGCGATGCGCATCATCAGCGCGTCGACGAACCCCCGGTAGAAGCCGGCGACGGCTCCCCACACGGCTCCGACCAGAGTCGAGCCGAGCGCGATCAGGATGGCGATCTTCAGCGAGGTCTGGGTGCCGCGCATCACCTGGGCGTAGGCGTCGTACCCCGAGGAGTCGGTGCCGAACGGATGCTTCCAGGAGGGTGGCTGGGAGTTGTCCGGGGTGTACTTGGCGTACGAGTAGTGCCAGAAGTGCGGGCCGGCGAAGGCCCACAGCACGATCAGCACGAAGACGACCAGGCTGATCATCGCGGCCCGGTGGCGCAGGAAGCGGCGCAGGACGAGCTGGGTCTGGCTGCGCTGCACGACGGTGAACTCGTGGTCGTCGTTCGGCGTCCGGGTGCCGGCCGGCCCGAGTGCCCCGATGTCAGTCATAACGGATCCTCGGGTCGAGAACGGCGTAGAGGAGGTCGGCGAAGAGGTTGAAGACGATGACGACGACGGCGGACAGCAGCAGCCAGGCCATGGTCCGGTAGACGTCGAGGGTGGTGGCGGCCTGGACGAGCATCTCGCCCATGCCGTGCCACTGGAAGATCGTCTCGGTGATGACCGCCCCGCCGAGGATGATCGCGATGTCGAGGGCGGTGACGGTGGCCAGCGGGATCAGGGCGGTGCGCAGGGCGTGCCGGGTGAGCACCCGGCCGCGGCGCAGCCCCTTGGCACGGGCGAGCCGGACGTAGTCGCTGTCCAGGACTTCGAGCATGGAGGCGCGGGTGTAGCGGGTCCAGGAGGCGAAGGAAACCAGGGCCAGGGTGATGGTGGGCAGGATGAGATGGCCGACGCGGTCGGTGAACTCGTTCCAGGTGGTGTCGACTTCGAGATACGGGGACTTCTCGCCGATGGTGCCGAGGAACTGGCTGCCGGTCTCCTGGTTGAACCAGATCCCGGCCTGTTTGAGCAGCACCGCGAACCAGAACACGGGCATGGCGAGGAACAGGAAGCCGAGGAAGGTGATGGTGTAGTCGGCGGCGCTGTACTGGCGGATCGCGCTGAACACCCCGAAGACGACGGCCATCACGAGGGCGAGCAGCATGGCGGCGGCGACCAGGGTGACGGTGACCCGGAAGCGGGTGAACAGGTCGTGGCCGATGTCGAGGTTGGTCTGGACGGACGGGCCCCAGTCGCCGTGCAGGACCCCGGTGATCCAGTTCCAGTAGCGTTCCACGACCGGTTCGTTGGCGTGGATGTGCCGGGCGAAGGCGGTCACGGCGGCCTTGCTGGGCGGCGGTTGCCGGGAGGTGGCGAAGTTGGCCACGGGGTCGCCGGAGTTGACGACGACCAGGAAGACGATGAACGTCGAGACGATCAGGACGGGTACGGAGACGAGGATGCGGCGCACGGTGTAGGCGAGCATGCGGTCTTCTCTCGCGGAGGCCCGGCCCCGGGGTCGCCGGGGCCGGGATTCGGATCCGACTGGTCGCCGGGGCTACTTCTTGAGGCCCCACGCGCCGACGTTGTACGGCGGTCCGACGTTGGTGGAGTTGTTGCGCATGTTGACGAACCGGGTCTGCACCGCGAGGAAGGTGGGCTTCTGGTAGAGCGGCAGCACGTAGGCGTCGTTCACCATCAGCTGGTCGGCCTGGTTGAGCAGGGCGGCGGCCTTGGTCTGGTCCGTCTCCCCGATGGCCGTGCTGATCAGGGAGTCGACCTGCTTGTTGCTGTAGCCGCCGTAGTTGCCGCCGGCTCCGGTGGTCCACAGCTGCTGGGCGCCGCTGATGGCGAACGGTGAGGCGACCCAGGCGAAGACGATGATGTCGTACTGGTGACCGGCCAGGACCGTGCCGAGGTCGGCGGCGCCGATGGGCTTGATCGTGACCTTGATCCCGAGGTTGGCGAGGTCGCTCTGCAGGATCTGGCACTCGCTCTGCCGGATCTGGTTGCCGGTGGTGTAGCGGCAGTTGAAGGGTCCGACGGCCGTGCCGTCCGGGGTCTTCAGGGCGGTGCCGACTCCGGTGAACTTGGCGTCGGTGAGGTACTTCTTGGCCTTGGCGAGGTCACCCGACCCCTGGCCGCTGGCGCTGACCACGTCCTTGTAACCTGCCGTCCCCGGGACGAAGTTGTGGTTGTAGAGCTGCTTCACGCCGGGGTCGAACTGGGCGACCGTCTTGGCCATGATGTCCTTGACGCTGATCGCCGTGAACATCGCCTGCCTCAGGGCCAGGTACTTGCCGATCACCGGGTTGTGCAGGTTGAGGTCGAAGTGCTCCCAGGTCAGCCCGCTGCCGATGGTGTAGGTGACGTTGGGGATGGCCTTCACCTGGTTGACGAGGTCCACCTCGGGCTGCGGGTAGATGCCCTGGACCTCGTTGTTGCGCAGCGCGATCGGCTCCTGAGTGGCGTCCGAGATCACCTTGAAGATCAGCCGCTGCAGGGTGGCCTTCGTGCCCGTCCACTTCGGGTCGGGCTCGTAGGTGGCGTGGTCGTTGTCCACCCACTCGGTCATCTTGTAGGGGCCCGCGGTCGCGTACTTGGTGGGCGGGTTCTTCTGGAAGTACTGCCAGCCCTGGGTCATCTGGGCGGCCGTCATGTGGGCCGCGTCGCCCGCCTTCGCGCCGGAGACCTTCTCGGCGACGTGCGCCGGGTAGAACGGGTAGCCGGCGCCGAACAGGGACTTCCAGTCGGCGTAGGGCTTGGCCATCACCACGGTGACGGTCTTGCCGTTGTCCGAGCCCGTGACCGACTTGATGCGGTCGTAGCCGGCGGTGGTCTCCGGCAGACAGCCCTTGGTCTGGGTGGCGTCGCTGGCGGGCGGTGGCGGGCAGTCCTTGCCGTCGTTGGTACGCCAGTAGTAGATGAAGTCGTCGGCGGTGATGGCGGTCCCGTCGTTCCAGGACGCCTTGGGGTTGATCTTGTAGACGATGGTCTGCGGGCCGGCGCTGGTCTGGGTCGCCGAGGTCACCAGGTCGGTGTTGAGCTTGACGCTGAAGTCCGGCTGCGGGACATAGACCTGGGGCAGCACCGGGCTCAGCGCCTCGGCGTTCTCGAAGGTGTTGCCGTTGGTGTCCTGCACGTTCCACTGCTGGATGTTCTTCTCGATGACGTAGGTGAACGTGCCGCCGGCCTTGGTGGTGCCGGAGTTGCAGGTGTCCGCCTTGCCCTGAGTGGAGCAGGACGTGAGGCCGGCCGAGGTGCCCTTGCCGCCGCTGCCCCCGCCACCTCCCCCGCTGCTGCAGGCAGTGAGCGCCAGAACGAGCCCGGCGGTCAGTGCGAGTCCCCTTGTGAGGGCCGAAGAGTGCGCGCGCATGTCCCTCCTTCAGCCGGCTGTTGTCCGGCCTGTGCACGGCGGCCAGCGGCCGCGAGGAAGTTGAGCTGCGCACCGACGGTAGAACGTCTGTGTACCTCCTTCACGTTCTTGTTCATACCGGGACGGCGACAATTCACCCTCGCTTTCCCCTAGGAACCTTCCGCCCCGCGCAAAGTCCCCTACACACACCCCGGAAATGCCAAAGTCCCCGCCAACATCGAGCACACGGCGGGGACTTGACAATCCGTCAGAGAATGTCAGCCGACCGGGACACCGGCTTCCAGATAGAGCGCGGCACCGCGCTCGCGGGCGCGCAGGGCCCAGCGGAGCCGTTCGTAGCGCACCGGCGGAAGCAGTTCGGCGGCCTCCTGCTCGGTGACGAACCGCCAGTCACGCAACTCCGGGCCCGGCAGCACCAGCCGCCCGGCCTCGGCGGAGTCCAGCCGGCCGCCGTCGAAGAGCAGCCGCAGGCCGCCGTAGCGGGGCGGCGCGGGCTGTTCCCAGTCGACGACGAGCAGCCCCGGCAGCTCCGCCAGCCGTATCCCGGTCTCCTCCTCGACCTCCCGTACGCCCGCCTGGGCGGGGGCCTCACCTTGCTCGACGACACCGCCCGGGAACTCCCAGCCGGCCTTGTAGGTGGGGTCCACGAGGAGGACGCGGTCCTGTTCGTCGAAGAGGAGGACGCCTGCGGCGACGGTTTCGGCGGTGGGTTCAGGGGTTTGTACTATGTCACATACCGCGGCTTCGCCATTCCCGACCGCCCCCGCGATCCGCACCGCCGCCTCGTAAGGACTGAGCGCGCTGGTGTCGACGAGATGGGCGTCGGCGCTGATCCAGGAGGCGAGGGCGGCACGGTAGGGCTCGATGCGGTCGTACGACCACTGCCGGATCCGCATCTCGCCGTCGGGCAGGTCGGGCGGGATCTCCCGCCCGGCTATTCGCTCGCGCAGGATCGTTTCCGCCGGGGTGAGGCACAGGTGCCGGACTGCGATCCGGCGGGCGGCGAGGCCGCCGAAGATCTCGTCCCGGTACTCCTGGCGCAGCAACGTCATCGGAACCACCAGGGTTCCGCCCAGTTCGGCGAGCATCGCGGCCGCGGTGTCGATCACCAGTCGTCGCCAGATCGGCAGATCCTGGAAGTCGCCGACGTCGGCGAGGTGCTTGGCCGGCAGCAGGTCTGTCAGTGCCCCGCCGATGACCTCGGGGTCGAAGAGCGTGCTGTTCGGGATCAGTTCGATGAGTTCACGTGCGGTGGTCGTCTTACCCGCACCGAACGCCCCGTTGACCCAGACGATCACGGACTCCCCCTCTTCTGTTGGCCCCTGTGGCTTGCCCGCTCCACACTGCCACGGAAACCAGCTCCCGTTGAGGGCGCGCAAACGGAGTGCCGGCGTCCCCTGCCTGGAACACCGGCACCGTTGCCCGCCCCCGCTCCGCCGGGCTACTCCTGGCCCAGGAGGTTCTGATCGCCCTGGAAGCTGTCCTGGCTGACGATGTGGTCGACGTGCTCCAGGGTGTCCGAGACGTTCAGGTCGCCGAGCGGGCCTTCGTGGGCCGCATGCGACGGGGTGATGGCGGCCACGACGAAACCGGTGGCCAGGCTGGCGATGGCGAGCATGCTGCGCTTCTTCATGCCCGTTTCAACTACGCGGACGGCCGGGGGTCACGGGCGTACCCGCGAGGAGAGCAACGGGACACGTCGGAGCGGAAACCGGGGCCGGGCGATCACGACGTCGCCGGCATCGGTCGACCAGAACATCGGATGACCCGATTCATTCCGGTCTGGACCAAACAGATCTCGAACGAAGCGTCGAACCATCATCACCGCTCTCTATTCAACACACTCCGACGGGTTCTAACGTAATCGCACAGAGCGATGACGCGTACATGCCGTCATCGCACCTTTCGCGAGTCGGAGGAACGTAACGATGCGTCACCCTCACACCCGCACGACCCGCACGATCCGCCGAAGAGTGGTCGGAGCACTGGCCGCGGCCCTGTTGTGTACGGCGGGCCTCGCCGCACCCGCCGTCGCCGACGCGAGGACCGCCTCCCCCGCCCTGGCCGACGGTCTCGCGCCGACCCCGCCGATGGGCTTCAACAACTGGAACTCCACGCACTGCGGCGCGGACTTCAACGAGGCGATGGTCAAGGGCATCGCCGACCTCTTCGTGGCGAAGGGCCTCAAGGACGCCGGCTACCGGTACGTCAATCTCGACGACTGCTGGGCCCTGCCCGATCGGGACGCGGACGGCAAGCTGGTCCCCGACCCGGCCCGGTTCCCGGGCGGGATCAAGGCCGTCGCCGACTACGTGCACGCCAAGGGCCTGAAGCTCGGCATCTACACCAGCGCCGGCACCAAGACCTGCAACGACGCGGGCTTCCCGGGCGCCCTCGGCCACGAGTACAGCGACGCCCGGCAGTTCGCCGACTGGGGCGTCGACTATCTCAAGTACGACAACTGCAACAACCAGGGTGGGACGCCAGGCAGCGGTACACCACCATGCGCGACGCGCTGGAGGCGACCGGTCGGCCCATCGTCCTCAGCATCTGCGAATGGGGCGAGAACAAGCCCTGGGAGTGGGCCGCCGGCGTCGGCCAACTGTGGCGCACCACCGGGGACATCAGCGACAGCTGGGGCTCGATGGTGTCGATCCTGAAGCAGAACCTACCCCTCGCCCAGTACGCCGGACCGGGGCACTGGAACGACCCGGACATGCTGGAGGTCGGCAACGGCGGCATGACCGACACCGAGTACCGCTCGCACTTCTCGATGTGGTCGGTCATGGCCGCCCCGCTGCTCATCGGCACCGACCTGCGCAAGGCATCCCCGGCGACCTTCGGCATCCTGGACAACAAGGAGGTCATCGCCGTCGACCAGGACCCGCTGGGCAAGCAGGGCACGGTGGTCTCCTCGGAGGGCGGCGGCTGGGTCGTCGCCAAGGAGATGGCGGACGGCAGCCGAGCGATCGCCCTGTTCAACGAGTCCGGCTCGCCGCAGCGCATCGCGACCTCGGCGACGGCCGTCGGCCTGCCGAACGCCCCCGCCTACACCCTGCGGGACCTGTGGCAGCACCGGAGCTACAACACCGCGGGCACCGTCTCCGCGATCGTCCCGGCGCACGGCACGGTCCTGGTGCGGGTCGCCGCCGACCGGCGCTGGGCGGCCAACCCGCCGGCCGTCGAACTCGGTCCGGACGGGAGCCGGTTCAGCGAGCCGGGAAAGACGTCCGAGCTCAGCACGTCGGTCACCGACCTGGGCCGCACCACGGCCGGGAAGGTCTCCGTGTCGCTCACCGGCCCGGAAGGCTGGACCGTCAGGGCGGCCTCGCCGACGAAGACACCCGCCCTGCCGACCGGCCGTGCTCTGCGCACCCGTTGGCGGGTGACCGCTCCCGCGGGGACGCCGAGGGGGTCGTACGACCTGCAGCTCAAGGCGAGTTACCGGTCGCCGGCCGGAGTGCGCGCGGAGAGCGCGACGACGGTCACGATGGCCGTCGTGGACCCGCCGCCCACCGGCGGCTCCTACCTCAGTGACCTGCCCTGGCTGTCGGCCGGCAACGGCTGGGGACCGGTGGAGCGCGACACCAGCAACGGGGAGACCGCCGCGGGCGACGGACATCCGATCACCATCGGCGGGGTGGTGTACGCCAAGGGGCTCGGCACCCACGCCCAGAGCGAGGTCGACTACTACACCGGGGAGGCGTGCGAGAGGGTCACCGCGGACGTCGGGGTGGACGACGAGGAAGCCGCCAACGGCACCGTCTCCTTCGAGGTCTGGGCGGACGGCACGGAGGTCGCCTCGACCGGCGTGCTGACCACGGACATGCCCGCCCAGCCGCTCACCGCCGACGTGACCGGCGCCGAGGTGATCAGGCTCGTCGTCACCGACGGCGGTGACGGCATCACCTCCGACCACGGGGACTGGGCGGACGCGCGGATCACCTGCTGAGGTCCCACGGGTTCGCCCCCGGCCCGGTCGGACGGCCCTGAACACCGGCCGACCGGGCCTGAACGTTCCTGCGCAGCCCTGCGACCGCCGTCAGACCCCCGAGCCTCCCGAGACCCCCGCCGCCTCCGCGTCCGGCCTGGCGGCCAGCGCGGCCGCCGCGGCGCCCACCAGGCCCGCGTCCGTGCCCATCTGGGCCGGCACGACCGTCAGCCGCTGGACGAAGGAGAGGGTGGCGTAGTCGGTGAGGGCCTTGCGCAGGGGCGTGAAGAGGATGTCCCCCGCCTTGCCGACGCCCCCGCCGATCACCGCGATGTCGATCTCGACCAGGGTCGCGGTGGCCGCGATCCCGGCCGCGAGCGCCTGCGCGGCCCGTTCGAAGGAGGCCACCGCGACCGGGTCGCCGGCCCGGGCCGCGGCCGCCACCGCCGCCGCCGAGGTGTCGCCGTCGGGACCCGGCTGCCAGCCGCCCTCCAGCGCGCGCCGGGCGATGTTCGGGCCGCTCGCGATGCGCTCGACACAGCCGCGCGACCCGCACGGGCAGGGATCCCCGTCGAGGTCGACGCTGATGTGGCCGATGTGGCCCGCGTTGCCGGTGGGGCCTGGGTGCAGCTTGCCGCCGAGCACCAATCCGCCGCCGACGCCCGTCGACACCACCATGCACAGCGCGTTGTCGTGGCCGCGGGCCGCGCCCTGCCAGTGTTCGGCGGCCGTGATGGCGACGCCGTCGCCGATCAGCTCGACCGGCAGCCCGCCGGCGGCCGCCCGCACCCGCTCGACGAGCGGATAGTCCCGCCAGCCGGGCACGTTGACCGGACTCACGGTGCCGGCGGAGGCGTCCACCGGGCCCGCGCTGCCGATCCCGAGCGAGCGGGCACGCCCCCACAGAGGTGAACCGGCGAGCTCGCCGACCACCTCCTCGACGGCCCCCATGACCGTCTCGCCGTCCTGCTGGGCGGGTGTCGCGCGCTGGGCGCGCGCCTGGATCCGTCCGTGGCCGTCCACCAGCGCGCCGGCGATCTTGGTGCCGCCGATGTCGAGGGCCGCCACGAGGTCGGTGTGCATCAGAGTCAGTTCTCCCCGTCAACCATGAGTAGCCGAGTGAAACAACAGGCCGGTCAAGCGGTGGGGGCGCAGGCCGGAGATTGCGGTGGACAGTCTCCCTCGCATCTGACAACGTTGTCCAGGCTCTATGCTCGACGCCACATCCTCATACAAACCCACGAGCCTGTGTATCCCTGATACAAACCCATGAGCCCAGACACAACCCGTGAGCCCATGCATCCCGTGGACGACAGGACAGGACGCCGCATCGTGCCCGACACCTCCCGCCGCGCAGACCGTCTCCCCGGCTCCCGTTACGGGACCCGGCCGACGATGAAGGACGTGGCGGCACGGGCCGGTGTGGGCCTCAAGACGGTGTCCCGGGTGGTCAACGGCGAGCCCGGGGTGACCCCGGACACCGAGCGCCGGGTCCAGGAGGCGATCGACGCGCTGGGCTTCCGCCGCAACGACAGCGCGCGGGTGCTGCGCAAGGGCCGTACCGCGAGTATCGGCCTCGTCCTGGAGGACCTCGCCGACCCGTTCTACGGCCCCCTGAGCCGCGCGGTGGAGGAAGTGGCCCGGGCGCACGGGGCGTTGCTCATCAACGGCTCCAGCGCCGAGGACCCGGACCGGGAGCAGGAGCTGGCGCTGGCGCTGTGCGCGCGGCGGGTGGACGGTCTGGTGGTGATCCCGGCCGGGGACGACCACCGCTATCTGGAGCCGGAGATCAGGGCGGGCGTGGCGACGGTGTTCGTGGACCGTCCGGCCGGGAAGATCGACGCAGACGTCGTGCTGTCCGACAGCTACGGGGGCGCCCGGGACGGGGTCGCCCACCTGATCGCGCACGGCCACCGCCGGATCGGGTTCATCGGCGACATGCCCCGGATCCACACGGCGGCCGAGCGGTTGCGCGGCTACCGGGCGGCGATGGAGGACGCCGGGATAGTCGTCGAGGGGGCGTGGACCTCCCTCGGGGTGACGGACCCGGAGCGGGTGCGCCGGGCCGCCGAGGAGATGCTGTCCGGTCCCGACCCGGTCACCGCGATCTTCGCGGGCAACAACCGTGTCACCGTCACCGTGATCCGCGTCCTCGCCGAACAGGCCCGCCCGGTCGCGCTCGTCGGCTTCGACGACATCGAACTCGCCGATCTGCTGCACCCCGGACTCACGGTCGTCGCCCAGGACTCGGCCCTGCTCGGCCGCACGGCCGCCGAGCGGCTCTTCCGCCAGCTGGACGGCACCCTCCTGGCGCCGGAGCGGATCGAGCTGCCGACCCGGCTGATCACCCGCGGCTCGGGCGAACTGCCCCCGGCGGACTGAGCCGCACATGACGGACCGGACGCTCACGGGAGCCGGCCGCCGGATGAACGGCCCCGCGCACGCGGAATCCGGCCGCCTGCCGGCGCTCACGGAACCGAGCCGTACGTCGGCCGGCCGCACGCCCGTCGAACCGAGCCGCACATGACCGGCCGTACCCTCGCCGAGCTGGGCCTCGACGAGGCACCGCGTGACCGGCCGCTGGCCTACCCCGGCGTCTGGCCGGCCGACTCCGGGCTCCTCGACGGTGACCGGCTGCTGCCGCTCGGCCGTCTGGTGCACGACGACGGCCGGGTACCGGTGCTCGCGGTCGGCTCCAACGCCTCCCCCGCCCAACTCCGGCACAAGATGGCCGAGTCCGGCGCCACCGGGCAGATCCCCATGGTGCGCGCCCGGGTGACCGGCCTCGACGTGGGCGTCTCCGCGCACGTCAGCCGGCTCGGTTATGTGTCGGCGTCCCCGGTCGCGTCCCCGTCGGCGGTGCGGGAGTTGTTCGTCCTCTGGCTGGACGGACGGCAGCTGGAGGTGATAGACGCGAGCGAGGGCGTACCGCTGCCGAACGGCAACTTCGACCGGGCCTGGCTGCCCGCTCCGGTCGTGCGCGCCGCTCTCGCGGACGGTACGACCCTCCCCGGCGTACACGCCTACGTCAACCGGCACGGCGTGCTGCACGACGGCACCGGCACGCCCCGCCGCCATCCCGGCGAGCGCGCCCTCCTCACCGAACTCCTCACGGAGTCGGCTGAGTTGAGGGAGCTGTTCGGTGTCACTCCGGAGCAGTTCTGCGCGCGGGCGCGGGCCGACTCCGCGCTGTGCGGGCGGGGCACCCGGCTGTTCGCGGAGCGGAAGTGGGCGGTCGCGTCGGGGCTGGAGCGGTACGTGCGTGCTCAGCAGACGGGGAGTCCGGGGAGCGGCTCGTCGTTGGTGCCGCCCTTGACGTAGACATCGCTGATGTACACGCCGGTGTTGCCCTTGTCGTCGTCGGTCTCGGCCCACCAGACGTTGGTCCGCTTGCCGTGGGTCTCCCGGCGGCCCAGGTCGGCCTGGCAGTAGAAGGCGTGGGCGCCCTGGCGGACCTTGCCGGCCTTGACGCCGTCGGCGGTGTAGGACTTGGCGCCGCCGTTGCGGACCAGGCAGGTGTACGTGCCGTCGCCCGCGGACTGGCAGACCGGGGCGGGGGTGGTGGGGGCGTCGGCCGTGGCGGTCGCGGGGGCGGTGGCACCGGCGGTGCCCGAACCGCCGGAGGGGCCGGGGCCGGCGGTCTGCGCCGAGGACGGTGTGGCGGAGGCCTGTTCGGCCGGGTTCGCCGGCTCGCCCCCGGCAGTGTGCGTGGAACCGGTGGCCGGTACGGCGCCCGTCTCCGCGCCCTGCCCCACGGGATCCGCGTCGGCGGTGCGTCTGGCCCCGGTGCCGCGGACGCTCTCCGAGGCGCCGGCCACGGTCGGGGCGGACGGCCCCGCGTCCGTCTTCGCCGTCTGTCCGCTGTCGTTGAGCAAGGCGACGGTCAGCCCCGTCGCCGTGAGGACGACGGCGACGGCCACCACGACGAGCGTCCGGACCCGACGGCGGGTGCGGATCGGTCCGGTGGGGCTCATCGGGCTGTCGGGTGCGCCCGGCCGGGGCGCGGAATCTAATCTTCGGGCGGCCACGAGACCGGGCCCCGGAGTTCCGGCTCCCTGGGCGAGTCCGGCGGCGGGCACCGGGGCGAGCTGCCCGACGGGCTCCGGAGCAGGTCCCTCGGCAGACGCTTGAACGGACTTGCGAGCAGATCCGGCCACAGGCCCCTGGACAAGCCCCTCGACAGCCCCTTGGACGCGCTCGTCGTCAGTCCCCTGGCGGGCCGCCCCCTGGGCCGGCCCGTCGCCGGGCCCCGCATCGGCCCCCTTGGCGGCTCCGCGTTCCGGAGACACCGCCGGCGCACCGGTTCCGGTCTGCGGCCGCGCGGGCTCCCGCAGGGCCGTCGTCGGGGTGTCCGCGACCGGTTCCCGCGCCACGGTCCGCAGCAGCCCGCAGGCCTCCTCGGCGTCCGGGCGGGCGTCGGGCCGCTTGTCCATCAGGCGCCGGAGGACGGGGGCGAGGGGACCGGCCCTACGGGGCTCCGGGAGGGGCTCGTCCACGATCGCGGTGAGCGTCGAGAACGTGGACGTACGGCAGAAGGGCGAGGCCCCCTCCACGGCCGCGTACAGGGCGGCACCGAGCGCCCACACGTCGGAGGCCGGGCCGGGGGCGGCGCCCTTGGCCCGCTCGGGCGCCAGGTAGTCGAGGGAACCGACGAGTTCGCCGCTGCCGGTCAGGTGAGTGGCGGAGCCGTCGCCGGGATCGGCCATGGTGGCGATCCCGAAGTCGGTGAGGACGACCCGGCCCGAGCGGTCGAGGAGGATGTTGCCGGGCTTGACGTCGCGGTGCAGGACGCCGACCCGGTGGGCCGCGGCCAGGGCGTCCATGACCTCGGCGCCGACGCGGGCGGCCTCCTGCGCCCCGAGCGTGCCGCGCTCGCGCAGCAGGTCGTCCAGGGAGGGGCCGTCGACCAGTTCCATGACGATCAGCGGGCGGCCATCGACCTCGGCGATGTCGTGCACGACGACCACCCCGCGATGGCGCACCCGGGCGGCGGCCCGCGCCTCGCGCTGCATCCGCAGCCGCAGGTCGGCCAGTTCGGGTCCGGCGCTGTCGGTGTAGGCACGCAGCTCCTTGACGGCGACCTCGCGGCCGAGGACCTCGTCGACGGCGCGCCACACCACGCCCATACCACCGCGCCCGAGCCGGGCCACCACCCGGTACCGCCCTGCCAGCAGGCGACCGGTCCCGTCAGCCTGTCCGTACGAACCCGACACCAAAGCCCCGTTCCTGAAACCCGTCCGTGAATGGCGCACCAGAGTACGGGGAGATGACAGGGTCGGTTCAAGTAGGCTGGAAAAGCTGTGACTTGACCGGTACGCGCTACTTGCCGGAGGCCGTCAGATCTCCGCGCCGGGGCATCGCGAAGCCCTCCAGATCTGCCCGGGTCAGGCCGGTCAGCCGGGCCACCTCGCCGTTGTCGAGGGCACCGCAGTCCAGGCCGCGCAACAGGTAACCGCTGAGCGCCTTGGCGGTTGCGGGCTCGTCCATGACGTCGCCGCCGGCGCGGTTGGCGTACCGGGCGAGCCGGGCGGCCGCCTGCTCCAGGCCCTCGCGGTAGAAGGCGAACACGGCCGCGTACCGGGTCGGGAGGTGGCCGGGGTGCATGTCCCAGCCCTGGTAGTAGGCGCGGGCCAGGGCGCGCCGGGTGAGACCGTAGTGCAGCCGCCAGGCGTCGTGCACCTTGGCCGTAGGGCCGACCGGCAGGACGTTGGTGGAGCCGTCCGACACGCGTACGCCCGTGCCGGCGGCGGCGACCTGCATGATCGCCTTGGCGTGGTCGGCGGCCGGGTGGTCGCTGGCCTGGTGGGCGGCGGAGACCCCGAGGCAGGCGCTGTAGTCGAAGGTGCCGTAGTGCAGTCCGGTGGCGCGGCCCTCGGCGGCCTGGATCATCCGGGCGACGGTGGCGGTGCCGTCGGTGGCGAGGATGGACTGGCTGGTCTCGATCTGGATCTCGAACCCGATCCGGCCGGGCTCCAGTCCGTGCGCCTTCTCGAAGGCCTCCAGGAGCCGGACCATCGCGGTGACCTGTTCGGGGTAGGTGACCTTGGGCAGGGTCAGCACAAGGCCGTCGGGCAGGCCACCCGCCTGCATCAGCCCGGTGAGGAAGATGTCGAGGGTGCGGATGCCCCGGTGGCGCACCGCGGCCTCCATGCACTTCATCCGGATGCCCATGTACGGCGCGGCCGTGCCCTCGGCGTACGCCTCGGCGATCAGCCGGGCGGCGCGGGCGGCCGTCTCGTCCTCCTCGGCGTCGGGGCGGGGGCCGTAGCCGTCCTCGAAGTCGACGCGCAGGTCCTCGACGGGTTCCTGCTCCAGCTTGGCTCGGACCCGGGAGTGCACGGGCTCGGCGAGGTCGTCCGGCAGGCCGAGTACGGCGGCGAAGGCGGCGGCGTCGGGGGCGTGTTCGTCGAGGGCGGCGAGGGCCTGGTCACCCCAGGAGCGGACGGTGCCGGCCGTGAAGGCGTCGCCGGGGACGTACACGGTGTGGACGGGCTGGCGGGTCCCCGGATCACCCGGATAGCGGCGCTCCAGTTCGGCGTCGACGGGTGCGAGGGAGGCGCTGATCTCCTCGCTGACGGCGCCCGCGAGGCTCGTCGCCACCTTCTCCTGCCGACTCTGGCCCATCCCGCACCCTCCTGATTTCCACTGTACGGAATCAACAATCCGTTGAATGAAGGTATCCGGGCGCCTTCGGCGTGGTCAACACCGTGTCCACGAGACGACACGCCCCCATCTGGACATGTTCACGCTCATCACGCACCTGGGTATCACACTGCTCAACGCCCGCCCGTCCGGCTTGTGCCCCCTAAGGAGCCGTCGTGCCGAACCAGCGCCGAGTCACCCGCCGGCTGGGACTGCAGGCCTTACTGGCCGCAGCGGTCACCGTGCCCCTCTCCAGTGCCGCGATCACCGCCTCCTCCGCCTCCTCCGTCTCGCGGGTCCGCAGGGTCAGCGCCCTCGCGGCACCGCCCCGGCCGGCGCCCCGCCTCGACGTCATGACCTTCAACCTGCGGTATGCCAGTACCGCCGAACCCAACAGCTGGGCCGACCGCCGCCCGGTGATGGCCGAACTGCTGCGCCGCGCACAGCCCCAGGTCATGGGCACCCAGGAGGGTCTCTACCAGCAGTTGCGCGACATCGACAGCGACCTCGGACCGCACTACGACTGGGTCGGCACCGGCCGCGAGGGCGGCAGCCGCGACGAGTCCACCGCCATCTACTACGACATCCGCCGCCTGGAGCCGCTGGAGCACTACACCTTCTGGCTCTCCGACACCCCGGAGGTGATCCGCTCCAACACCTGGAGCGCCGCCTTCCCCCGTATCGTCACCTGGGTCCGCTTCCGCGATCTCGCCGACGGCGGACGGGAGTTCTACGTCGCCAACACCCACTTCGACCAGAAGAGCCAGTACGCCCGCGAGCGCAGCGCCACGCTCCTGGTGCGGCGGATCGCGGAGTTCGACCGGAGGCTGCCGGTCGTGGTGACCGGCGACTTCAACGCCTACGCGCACAAGAACCGGGCCTACGACACCCTGGTGGACTCGGGGCTCGTCGACACCTGGGACGCGGCGGAGCACCGCGGCCCCCAGTACGCGACCTTCCACGGCTACCACCGCCTCAAGCCGGACGGCGACCGTATCGACTGGATCCTGACCTCGCCGGGGGTGACCACGCACCGGGCGACGATGGACACCTATTCGTGGCAGGGCCAGTTCCCGAGCGACCACCTGCCCGTGCAGGTCTCGCTGAGCCTGCGCTGAGCCGGGCCCGCGATGAACTGAGCCTGCGCAACGACACGACGAGGCCCCCGCGACCGGTGTCGGTCACGGGGGCCTCGGACAGCCCTGCGGCGGCGATCAGCCCTTGCGGGCCTTGACCTCCTCGGTCAGCTGCGGGACGACGTCGAAGAGGTCGCCGACCACACCGAAGTCGACCAGCTCGAAGATCGGGGCCTCGGCGTCCTTGTTGACGGCCACGATGGTCTTCGAGGTCTGCATGCCCGCGCGGTGCTGGATCGCGCCGGAGATGCCGTTGGCGATGTACAGCTGCGGGGACACCGACTTGCCGGTCTGGCCGACCTGGTTGGTGTGCGGGTACCAGCCGGCGTCGACGGCGGCACGCGAGGCACCGACAGCCGCGCCGAGGGAGTCGGCGAGGGCCTCGATGATCGCGAAGTTCTCGGCGCCGTTGACGCCGCGGCCGCCGGAGACCACGATCGCGGCCTCGGTCAGCTCCGGACGCCCGGTCGACTCACGCGCGGTACGGCCGGTCACCTTGGTGCCGGTCGCCGCCGCCGAGAAGGTCACCGCGAGGGCCTCGACCGCACCGGCGGCCGGGGCTGCCTCGACGGCGGCGCTGTTGGGCTTGACCGTGATGACCGGGGTGCCCTTGGCGACGCGGGACTTGGTGGTGAAGGACGCGGCGAACACCGACTGGGTGGCCACCGGGCCCTCGTCGCCGGCCTCCAGGTCGACGGCGTCGGTGATGATGCCCGAGCCGATGCGCAGCGCGAGGCGGGCGGCGATCTCCTTGCCCTCGGCGGAGGAGGGGACCAGGACGGCGGCCGGGGAGACGGCCTCGACGGCGGCCTGCAGGGCGTCGACCTTCGGGACGACCAGGTAGTCGGCGTACTCGGACGCGTCGTGGGTGAGGACCTTCACCGCACCGTGCTCGGCCAGCGCGGCGGCGGTGTCGGCGGCGCCGTTGCCGAGCGCGACGGCGACGGGCTCGCCGATGCGGCGGGCCAGGGTCAGCAGCTCCAGGGTGGGCTTGCGGACGGCACCGTCCACGTGGTCGACGTAGACGAGGACTTCAGCCATGGGAATGCTCTCCTGCTTGGATCAGTTGAGGGGCGGTCAGCGAGTGCGGGGCTCAGATGAACTTCTGGCCCGCGAGGAACTCGGCGAGCTGCTTGCCGCCCTCGCCCTCGTCCTTGACGATCGTGCCTGCGGTGCGGACCGGACGCGGGGTGGCGTCCTCGACCGCGGTCCAGGCACCCTCCAGGCCGACCTCCTCCGCCTCGATGTCGAGGTCGGACAGGTCCCAGGACTGAACCGGCTTCTTCTTGGCGGCCATGATGCCCTTGAAGGACGGGTAACGCGCCTCGCCCGACTGGTCGGTCACCGAGACCACGGCCGGCAGGGAGGCCTCCAGCTGCTCGCTGGCGGCGTCGCCGTCGCGGCGGCCCTTGACCGTGCCGTCCTCGACCGAGACCTCGGAGAGCAGGGTGACCTGCGGGACGCCCAGCCGCTCGGCGAGCAGGGCCGGCACGATGCCGGCGGTGCCGTCGGTGGAGGCCATGCCGGAGACCACCAGGTCGAAGCCGGCCTTCTCGATCGCCTTGGCCAGCACCAGGGAGGTGCCGATGGCGTCGGTGCCGTGCAGGTCGTCGTCCTCGACGTGGATCGCCTTGTCCGCGCCCATCGACAGCGCCTTGCGCAGCGCGTCCTTGGCGTCCTCCGGACCCACCGTCAGAACGGTGACCTCGACGTCGTCGTCCGAGTTCTCCGAGATCTGCAGCGCCTGTTCGACCGCGTACTCGTCGAGCTCGGAGAGCAGACCGTCCACGTCGTCACGGTCGACGGTCAGGTCATCGGCGAAGTGCCGGTCGCCAGTGGCGTCGGGCACGTACTTCACAGTGACAACGATCCTCAGGCTCACGCCGGCTCTCCTACTGCATCGTCTCTTCTGGGCTGCCTCTTGCAGGCAGCATAGGCGCCTCAAGCGGCTCATCCCGGTCGGGGCGGCCGCGCGCTCCGAACGAAATATTACTCACCAGTACAGCCAGTTCATTCCCGCTAAGCAAGCGCTTTGAACTGTGACCTTCGCAACGCAGCGTAACCGGAACTCGACGCGTTCGCAGAACGAGGGGCGTGTGATCCGCGGAACCAGGGGCGCGTGATCAGTCCCGCAGACCGTTGAAGCCGCCCTGGTGGTACAGGAGCGGCCGGCCCGCGCGGGAGGGATCGCCGACGAGCACCTCGGCCAGCACGATGCGGTGGTCACCGGCCGGCACGCGCGCGACGACCCGGCACACCAGCCACACCAGGACGTCGTCGAGGACCGGGACACCGGCATGACCGTCGCGCCAGCCGGTGGGCGCCCCGAACCGGTCGGCGCCACTGCGCGCGAAGGTGGCCGCGAGCTCCGCCTGGTGCTCGCCGAGGACGTGGACGCCTATGTGCTCGGCGGTGGATATCGCGGGCCAGCTGGAGGCACCCGTGCCGACGCCGAAGGAGAGCATCGGGGGCTCGGCGGAGACGGAGGTGAGGGAGGTGGCGGTGAAGCCGACCGGGCCGTCGGCGCCGCGCGCGGTGATCACCGCCACACCGGCCGCGTGCCGCCGGAAGGCGGAGCGGAGCAGGTCGGGCGAGGCGAGCTGAGGAGTGCCGAGGTCGGGCGTGGCCGTCATGGAGTTGTCCTTCTGCGAGAGGCGGCGTTCGGGTCCGTGGCTGCTCAACAGCCCGGACAGCGCGCGCTCGCGGTGCGGGCCAGGTCCACGTGGACCCGCCCGTAGAGAAGGAGTTCCTGAGCCATACGGTCAGGCTGACGATAGGTGGTGCGCCCGGTCAAGTACGTTCCGGCATATGGGAGGTGCCTCACCGTCATCGGCATGTCCGTCAGACCGCCTCTCCCAGCGCCGCGATGACGTCCGCCTTGCGGGGCTGTCCGGTGGCGCGGCGCACCACCCGGCCGTCCGCGTCGAGCACCAGCACGGTGGGGGTCTTGAGGATCTCCAGCTCGCGTACGAGATCCAGGCGGGCCTCCGCGTCGATCTCGACGTGGGTGACGCCCGGGACCATCCCGGCGACTTCGCCCAGCACCCGCCGGGTGGCCCGGCAGGGGGCGCAGAAGGCGCTGGAGAACTGCACCAGCGTGGCCCGTTCGCCCAGTTCGCCGCCGAGTTCGGCCGCCCCGAGCCGCTTGCCGTCGTCCCGCCCCCGCACCCGTACCCTCCCGCTCCGCCGCCTGTGCAGCACTCCGTAGACGCTCGCCGCCGCGAGCACCGCCACGCACACCACCAGTCCGGTCATCACCGGACAAGGATCCACGAGACCGCCCATCACCCGGAAAAGCGTTCACGAGACTGCAAAGATTCCCGGCTCCCCTACCGGCCCGCGGGGCGGAATCCTTGGTTCATGGACATCGACGCACGTGGGCCGCGGTTCGCGGCGGCCGTGACGACGGCCGTACTGGCCGCCGCACTGATCACCCGCAGCCCCTGGATCCTCGCCTGGCAGACACTGGCGTTCGCACTCGGCGCGGCCGGGGGCGTGACCCGGTCACCGTACGGCTGGGTGTTCCGGACGGCCGTACGACCGCGGCTCGGCCCGCCGACGGAGTTCGAGTCGCCGGAGCCCCCGCGGTTCGCACAGGCGGTGGGACTGGTCTTCGCGGGGCTCGGTCTGGTCGGATTCACGCTGGGGCCCGCCTGGTTGGGCCTCGCGGCGACCGGGGCCGCGCTCGCCGCGGCCTTCCTCAATGCGGCATTCGGGTACTGCCTGGGCTGCGAGATGTTCCTGCTCATCCGGCGGTCGGCGGCACGCCCGGAGTAAAGGCAGGTTAAAAGCGCGAGGTGGATCAAGGGAAGAACGTGACGAGAATCTCGCCGCGCCCGGGCACCAGGGCTGGCTCCCCGTCCGTTCTTCGGGCACGATCTGCGAGACGCCGTAAACCTACGGCTGCGTAACTTTCCCGCCGGGAGCCCCTTTCCCAGGCAGAGCAGAAAGGGTCCGTCCCGCCCATGGCAGAGCTGGTCTACCGTCCCGTCATCGGTTTCGCCAAGACGCTGTTCAAGGTCTGGGACCTCAAGATCGACTGCCAGGGTTCGGAGAACATCCCGCGCTCGGGCGGCGCCGTGCTGGTGAGCAATCACATCAGCTACCTGGACTTCGTCTTCGACGGCCTGGCGGCCCTGCCGCAGAAGCGCCTGGTGCGGTTCATGGCGAAGGAGTCGGTGTTCCGGCACCGGATCTCCGGCCCGCTGATGCGCGGGATGAAGCACATCCCGGTGGACCGCAAGCAGGGCGAGGCCGCCTACCAGCACGCGCTGGACTCGCTGAAGTCCGGTGAGATCGTGGGCGTCTTCCCGGAGGCCACGATCTCCCAGTCCTTCACGCTGAAGAGCTTCAAGTCGGGCGCCGCGCGCCTCGCCCAGGAGGCCGGCGTCCCGCTCGTCCCGATGGCGCTGTGGGGCACCCAGCGCATCTGGACCAAGGGCCAGCCGCGCAACTTCAAGCGGGACCACCTGCCCGTCACCATCCGGGTCGGCGAGCCGGTCGAGGCGCCCCGGGACCAGTACGCGGGCGCCATCACCCGCCGGCTGCGCGAGCGCGTCCAGGAGCTCCTCGACGCCGCCCAGCGCGCCTACCCGGCCCGCCCGAAGGACGCGTCCGACACCTGGTGGCTCCCGGCCCACCTGGGCGGCACGGCCCCCACGCTGGACCAGCTGAAGGCCGCCGAGGCGATCTGAGCCTCACTCACCCCGGGCTTCGGCCCCGGGCCTCGGCCTTGAGCCTCAGCCCGCCGGCTCCGGCGCACGCACCTCGACGCGGGCGCCCGGGCTGAACTTCTCCAGCAGTTCGGTGAGTTCGGTGCCCGCCGACGCCACCTCCGGCACCGGCATCGGGGCGAGGCTCTCCAGCAGGAAGACGGCCGAGGTCGTCCGTTCGGTGAGACGGGTGCGGGGGCCCTGGCGCCAGTTCCAGCGGCGGCAGGTGACACCGGTGTCGTCGCACCACACGACCTCGCCGGCGTCGGGGTGCTCGACCGCCTCCTCGCCCCCGGCCACGGTCACGAAGTCCTCCTCCCCCGTGGCACGTACGAGGCGCATCCCGCCCTGGACGAGGTCGAGATCCTCTCCCCCGACCGGGATCAGGTGGGCCACGCTGATCGCGTTGTAGAGGTCGACGAGCAGGTTGATGCGGGGCAGGCCGCCGTCCGCGAGGGCCCGTCTGGCCAGCGCCTCGGCCGAGTTGCGGGTGCGGGACGGCTTGGAGCCGAAGGCCGTGTAGGCCGTCCGCCAGGCGGCCATGTGCGGGTCCTCGTGCGGGGCGCGCCCGTCGAGGCGTACGGCCAGACGGCGGGCCGCGTCGTCGAGGAGCGCCGAACTCGCCTCGGTGCTGGGCCCGTTGACCAGGCCGTGGGCCTCGATCACGAGGTGCGTGAAGCCGGGCGCGAGGGCGCGCACCTCGTCGGACACGGTGAGCGTGAGAGTCATCTGCCTTGCCTCAGAGTGCGGTGGGGAGCGTCTTCCAGAGGTACGGGCGGTCGGACGCCGCTTTGAGCACGCCGAGCACGACCGGGTGGGGTTCAGCGTACAGGACCGGGTAGTCCATCTCATTGGACCGAGGGTCGGGGACCCAGGCCAGCCGCTCGCCGTCGAGGGAGAACCGGGCGGCCACGCCCGGCTTGTTGCCGCGCGGATCCTGCCGGTGCCAGGCGCCGTGGAAGCGGACGGCGATCAGGCCGTGCACGACATGGCCGTGACCGTCGTCGTCCGCCAGCCGCTGGTAGCACAGGGCCGCGGGGATGTCCTCGGCCCGCAGCAGGGCGGCCAGGGCGTGGGCCTTGGCGTAGCAGATGCCGGTGCCCTGCTCCAGCACGTCCGAGGCACGCCAGGTCACGCGCAGGTCGCCGGAGTCCTGGGAGTGCGGGATGGCGTCCCGCACGAATTCATAAGCGGCCCGCGCATAGGCATACGAATCGCCGACCCCCGCCGCCAGTCGGGCAGCGGTCTCCCGGACCACAGGATGATGATAGTCGATGACCTCGTCAGCGGCCAGGTAGGCGGACAGGTCGGCGGTGTTCTGGATCAGCTCCATGCCCGCAGAGCATAGGAATGCGGCCACCCGGGCGTCAATGACTTTTCAGGTGACCGCATATCTATGCAGCAGGCGGCTCTGCAGCGCCCCGTAAGGGGCGCGGGGAACTGCGCGACCAGCCACGACGGAGCTGCGGTCGGCAGATCGCGGCGCTCCCCGCGCAGCACTCAGCGCGCCATCTCGTCCTTGAGCGCCGCCACGAACGCGTCCACGTCGTCCTCGGTCGTGTCGAAGGCGCACATCCAGCGCACGTCCCCGGCCGCCTCGTCCCAGAAGTAGAACCGGAAGCGCTTCTGCAGGCGCAGGCTCACGTCGTGCGGGAGCCTGGCGAAGACGCCGTTGGCCTGCACCGGGTGGAGGATCTCCACGCCGTCCACGGCCCGGACGCCCTCGGCGAGCCGCTGGGCCATCTCGTTGGCGTGCCGGGCGTTGCGCAGCCACAGGTCCTTGGCGAGCAGGGCCTCCAGCTGCACGGACACGAAGCGCATCTTGGAGGCGAGCTGCATGGACAGCTTGCGCAGGTGCTTCATGTGGCTGACGGCGTCCTGGTTGATCACCACGACCGCCTCGCCGAACACGGCACCGTTCTTGGTGCCGCCCAGGGAGAGGATGTCGACGCCCACGGCGTTGGTGAACGTGCGCATCGGGACGTCCAGGGAGGCCGCCGCGTTGGCTATCCGGGAGCCGTCCAGGTGCACCTTCATGCCGTGCGCGTGCGCGTGCTCGCAGATCGCGCGGATCTCGTCCGGCGTGTAGAGGGTGCCCAGCTCGGTGCTCTGGGTGATCGACACCACCTGCGGCATCGCACGGTGCTCGTCGTCCCAGCCGTACGCCTGCCGGTCGATGAGCTCCGGGGTGAGCTTGCCGTCGGGGGTGGGCACGGTGAGCAGCTTGAGTCCGCCCATGCGCTCGGGGGCGCCGCCCTCGTCGACGTTGATGTGCGCGCTCTCGGCGCAGATCACCGCGCCCCAGCGGTCGGTGACCGCCTGGAGCGCGACGACGTTGGCGCCGGTGCCGTTGAAGACCGGGAAGGCCTCCGCCGTGCCCCCGAAGTGGCTGCGGACGATCCGCTGGAGGTTCTCGGTGTACTCGTCCTCGCCGTACGCGACCTGATGGCCGCCGTTGGCGAGGGCCAGCGCGGCCAGTACCTCGGGGTGGGCTCCGGCGTAGTTGTCACTGGCGAAACCGCGGACCTGCGGGTCGTGGTGGCGACGCGCGTCGGTCCTGGGAGGGTTCACGGCTTCTCGGTCAGCCACAGACGGTTTCCGTTCACTTCGGCGGCGGGCTGGTGCCAGACGCCCTCGATGGCCTCGGCCAGGTCCTTGACGTCGGTGAAGCCCGCGAACTTCGCGTTGGGCCGCTCGGCGCGCATCGCGTCGTGCACCAACGCCTTCACCACCAGGATGGCAGCGGCGGAGGTCGGGCCCTCGGGGCCCCCGGCCTTGCGGAAGTAGTCGGCCAGGGCGAGCGTCCACGCCTCGGCGGCGGCCTTGCCCGCGGCGTACGCGGCGTTGCCCGCGGTGGGCCTGCTCGCGGCGGAGGCGCTGATCAGGACGTACCGGCCGCGCTCGCTGCGCTGCAGCGCCTCGTGGAAGGCCAGCGAGGTGTGCTGCACGGTCTTGACGAGCAGCAGCTCCAGGAAGTCCCAGTCGTCCAGGCTGGTCTTGGTGAAGGTCTCGCTGCCGCGCCAGCCGCCGACGAGGTGCACGAGACCGTCGACGCGGCCGAAGTCCTTCTCGACGTGGGTGGCCCAGTCCCGGGTGGACTGGAGGTCGAGCAGATCCACCGTGTCACCCGTGACGCTCGCGCCACCGGAGGCGTAGCGGGCCGCGTCCACGGCCTCCGACAGGCGCTGTGGATCGTTGTCCGCCCCGACGACGGTCGCGCCGGCCTCGGCCAGCCGCACCAGCGTCGCACGCCCTGCGGGTCCGCCCGCGCCCGCCACCGCGATCACCGCACCGCTGAGAGCACCGTTGCCCACCATGTCGTTCCCCTCTTGAGCCGTGTTCCGGTGCCGGTCGCTCACGCGGCGACCGGCTCGGCGCTGTCCGCCGTGATGCCCTTGGTCTCGGCGATCACGTTCTTCAGTTTCTTGGACAGGGCCTCGTAGAACATGCTCAGCGGAAACTCGTCCGGAAGCACGTCGTCCACGAGCTTGCGCGGCGGCAGCGTCAGGTCCAGGGCGTCGGGACCCTTGGCCCACTTGGAGCCGGGGTGCGGGGCGAGGTAGGTGGCGACCAGCTCGTACCCGGCGAACCAGTGGACGAGCTTCGGGCGGTCGATGCCGTCCTTGTAGAGCTTCTCGATCTCGGCGCACAGCTGGTTGGTGACCTGCGGGGCGCGCGCCCAGTCGATGGCGAGCTTGTTGTCGGTCCATCGGACCACGTCGTGCTTGTGCAGGTAGGCGAAGAGCAGCTGGCCGCCGAGCCCGTCGTAGTTGCGGACCCGGTCGCCGGTGACCGGGAAGCGGAACATGCGGTCGAAGAGCACCGCGTACTGCACGTCACGGGCCTGCGGAACGCCGTCGGCGGCCAGCTTCACGGCCTCCTTGAAGGCGGTGAGGTCGCAGCGCAGCTCCTCCAGGCCGTACATCCAGAACGGCTGGCGCTGCTTGATCATGAACGGGTCGAAGGGCAGGTCGCCGTGGCTGTGGGTGCGGTCGTGGACCATGTCCCACAGCACGAAGGCCTCCTCGCAGCGCTTCTGGTCGTGGACCATGGCGGCGATGTCCTCGGGCAGGTTCAGGCCGAGGATACCGACGGCCGCGTCGGTGACCCGGCGGAAGCGGGCGGCCTCGCGGTCGCAGAAGATACCGCCCCAGGAGAATCGTTCCGGCGCCTCGCGTACGGCGATGGTCTCGGGGAAGAGGACGGCGGAGTTGGTGTCGTAGCCGGCCGTGAAGTCCTCGAACTTGATGCCGCAGAACAGCGGGTTGTCGTACCGGGTGCGCTCCAGCTCGGCCAGCCAGTCCGGCCAGACCATGCGCAGCACGACCGCCTCCAGGTTGCGGTCCGGGTTGCCGTTCTGCGTGTACATCGGGAAGACGACCAGGTGCTGGAGGCCGTCCGCGCGGCCCGCGGCGGGCTGGAAGGCCAGCAGGGAGTCGAGGAAGTCGGGCACCCGGAAGCCGCCGTCGGCCCAGCGCCGCAGGTCCGCCACGAGCGCCCGGTGGTAGGCGGCGTCGTGCGGGAGCAGCGGGGACAGCTCTTCCACGGCCTCGACGACACGCCGTACGGCAGCCTCGGCGTCGGCCGGCGCGGGCGCGCCCTCGGCGTCGAAGTCGATCGCCCCGTCCTTCGACTGCCATGGCCGGATCCGCTCCACGGAGTCCTTGAGGACGGGCCACGCCGGGTGCTCGACCACCCTGGTCACGGGAGGAACCTGCTCCTCCGAACCCACCTGCACAAGAATTTCCGTCATGTCCCATCCTCCACGGGAGAAGCTTCCGTAAGGACACCGTATGCATACGGGGTTTCTCCCAGCAAGGGGGCACTCGGGAAATTATCCTGCGGCACCCCTTCTTCACCGCGCTTTTTCCTGTGCGAAACCGCGAAGGCGCTCACATTCACTACGGCCGGTGACGAGGTGTCAGCTCCGGGGGGGCCGTATGGATCCGGCCGGTCAATGCGCGGCGGGACGCGCCCACCACCGGGTGACCGCCGACCGGGGCACGGGCCAGGTATCGCACACCCGGCGCGCCAATCCCCCCGTGTACGTACGGGTTCATCGCGACGGGCGGCCATTAGGCTGCGCCCAGCCGCGTGGACAGCGACGTCCGTCGTACGGTTCGCGCGCCTGCCCCACCGCCGCCGTCGACGGAAGCGAGTTGAATCTTGAACTTCCTTACCATCGGTCACCGCGGAGTCATGGGCGTCGAGCCCGAGAACACCCTCCGTTCCTTCGCCGCCGCCCAGCAGGCCGGCCTCGACCTGATCGAACTCGATCTCCACCTCAGCAAGGACGGCGCCCTGGTCGTCATGCACGACGCGGAGGTGGACCGCACGACCGACGGCACCGGCCCGATCGCCGAGAAGACCCTGGAGGAGCTGCGGGCGCTGGACGCCGGCCGGGGCGAGCGGGTGCCGGTGTTCGAGGAGGTCCTGGACTCGGTGCGGACCCCGTTGCAGGCCGAGATCAAGGACGTGGCGGCGGCCCGCGCGCTGGCCGAGGTCATGCAGCGCCGGGACCTGGTCTCCCGGGTGGAGGTCTCCTCGTTCCACGACGAGGCGGTCGCCGAGATCGCCCGGCTGGTGCCGGGGGTGCGCACCGCGCTGATCGCCAGCCGCTACGGCACCGACGTGGTGGAGCGGGCCCGGGAGGCGGGGGCGGCGACCCTCTGCCTGAACATCCGGCGGCTGACCCTGGAGGTCGTCGAGCACGCCCGCAAGGCGGACCTGCGGGTGCTCGGCTGGGTGGTGAACACCCAGGACGATCTGCGGCTGGTGCGGGCCCTGCAGCTGGACGGCGCGACGACCGACTACCCGGAGATCAAGCGCACCGCCCGCTTCACCGCGTGAACGCCGGCCCGCACCTCACACCAGCGGCTTGACCAGCAGCTCGAACTGCAGGTCGTCCCGCTGCGGAATGCCGAAGCGCTCCTCGCCGTACGGGAACGGCGTCATCTTTCCCGTACGGCGGTAGCCGCGCCGCTCGTACCAGGCGATCAGGTCGTCGCGCACCGAGATCACCGTCATGTGCATCTCCGTGACGCCCCAGTCCTCGCTCGCCTGACGCTCGGCCTCGGCGATGACGACCTTGCCGAGGCCGCCGCCCTGGAGGGCGGGGCTCACCGCGAACATGCCGAAGTACGCGTGGTCACCACGGTGTTCGAGCTGGCAGCAGGCGACGACCGCGCCGTCCCGCTCGACGACGAGCAGCTTGCCGTCCGGCGCCTTGATCACTTCGAGGACGCCCTCCGGGTCGGTGCGCTGCCCCTCCAGGATGTCCGCCTCGGTGGTCCAGCCGACCCGGCTGTCGTCGCCCCGGTAGGCCGACTCGACCAACGCGACCAGGACGTCCACGTCGGCGCCGGTGGCGTCGCGGAAGGTCAGTCCGGTGGCGGTGTTCTCCATGGGCGGGTTCTCCGATCTCAAGCACGACTGAGCCGGGCACGACCCTATCCCCGCGGCCCGGCTCCGCTTCCCGGCTCCCGGGCCACCGGGTGCCGCCGCCGGCCGCCGCCCGAGGCTTTCGCCCCCTGGCTGCCGATGCCCGCCGCCCGGCCTCCTGGACGCGCATCCGCCGGTGCCCGCGACGACTCCCGCCCCCGGCCGTCGGCTCCCGCCACATCCCGGCTCGCGACTCCCGGCGCCCAGCGCCCCGCTCGTCCCGATATGGCCCCTGCCGCTACGCTCCGGTCGCATGGTGCATGTACTGAGCAGCCGTACGCTGATCCACCCCGCCGACCCCGAGCGGTCCCGCGCCTTCTACGGCGAGCAGCTCGGCCTCGCCGTCTACCGCGAGTTCGGTGAGGGTCCCGAGCGCGGCACGGTCTACTTCCTCGGCGGCGGGTTCCTGGAGGTCTCCGGGCGGTCGGGCACCCCAGCCCCGCCGGCCGTACAACTGTGGCTCCAGGTCGCCGACGTCGCGGCGGCGCACGACGAGCTGGCGGCGAAGGGCGTCGAGATCGTGCGCCCGCCCGTGAAGGAGCCGTGGGGCCTGGTCGAGATGTGGATCGCCGATCCGGACGGATGGAAAATTGTTATCGTAGAGGTGCCTGAAGATCATCCCATCCGATACCGTCCGGGCATCTGACCTGCGGAAACGAAGAAACCCCGCCCTCCCTGGCTCCGTGGACCAGGCAGGACGGGGCTCTGACGCCTGGTTCACTCCTCCGGCAGGCTCTGAAAGAGAAGTGCGGCACCCAGGCGCCACGTCCGCCACGCTGTTCCCCGGACCCCAGTCCGAAGGGCGGACGCAGATTTTAAAGCCCCGCTCACGGGGCCAGGCGGGACCTGTGAGCGGGGCAGTACCGCCCCGGGCAGTCCGCATGTGGGAACGGACTCCTCCGACGGGCGGCGCCTCGTCCTCCAGAGAGGCGCTAACCAAAAGGCAGGACGAGAAGCGTTGGCCGGACACCTCCCCTGCCCTACGGCGGAGGCAGGGGAGGCCTTCCGGACGCTGCACAGCCACGAAGGCCGACCAACCGTGCAGCAGCCTCTTTCGCGGCCTTGGATGGCTCAGCACACCGCGTAGGAGGCTCGGACGCTGGCGGGGTACCGAGCGAGATTTTGCCGACCTCACCCGGCCCCCGCCGCGCCCTCCGCAGTCGACGAACGGGCGCCGGCTGCGGGTCTAGGGGGTGGGCGATGCGTTCCAGTGGTACTCACCGTGCCGCTCGCCGTCGAGCATCAGGTTGGCCACGTGGTCGTCGCCTTCGTGCGGCTCCAGACGGCAGGAGACCGTCACGCCCTCCCAGTTGAGTCCGGTGACTTGCCGCTCCCGCCGGACGAACCAGTAGGGCAGTGTCCTCGACATGCCGCAGACATCCGCGCTCGTCATGTCGTCCGCTCCGGCTGCACGCTCGGTACGACGCGGAAGTTGGTCTGGCTGACAGTGCGGTACCGCGTATGGGTGGGGTACTTGGCGTTGTGCTCAAGCGCCCACTCATCGGGATCCTGCGTCACCGGATCCTCTCCAGGGCCCTCAACGGCGCCCTTGGCGTTCATCCACTGGTGCTCGATGCAGTTGACGCACTCGATCCAGCTACGCCCTGGCAGTGCGCCTATTTCAAGCCGGGACTTGACTTCGGGGTACGGGTCGGGCGACGTCATACCGCCACCTCGTCCACGTCCTCAAGACGCATCCCGCGACTCTCGGCAATCCGGAGTACAGACGTCAGAGACTCCGTCGCGCGCAGTAGTGCGTACCTGACTTCGGCGTGCGTTGACAGGGGGTTGTCCAGCACCTTGCGGGCCGCTTTGAGGACTGCCTCCCCGGAACCGAGTTGCTCCTCCTCCAGGCCGTCAGCAAGTCGAGAGATGAGGCCGTTGGGGTCGTCAGTCTTCAGTAAGCACCACTTGCCGTCTTCGGACCAGGGCAGAAGACGAGCCCCCTGTCCTCCCAGTGATTGAATCGTCATCCTCGCGCCTCCGCCTAAGTGCTTCTGTCCTTCGACGGTAGGCGCGCAAGGGGGCGCAGTTCCACGGAGTTCTACGAAGTTCTATGCAACTTCAGTCGAGCGAGTCAATCGCCGACGAGATCAGCCCGCGGGCGTCGGCACCGTAGACCGCAAGTGCGGTCATCTCCTCGAAGGCGCGTGCGTACATCGCAATTTCCCCAGGGGCTGTCACGGTGATACCGGCCGTGAGGAGTTCGACGGACACGCGCTCCTCGTCGAAGAGCGTGAACGTCTCCAGCGTCCACATGGGCCGCTCCCGTCCGGCAGGGATGATGCCGACAGAGACGGCCGGCAACGCCATGACGGAGAGGAGATAGCCCAACTGTCCAGCCATGACTACGGAGTCACCGACGACGTGGCGGAGGACCGACTCCTCCAGGAGGAGACCGAACCGTCGACGTCCGTCACGGATGATGTGCGAGCGATCAATGCGTGCGGCCGCAGCCTCGTCGACGTCCTCCGGCGTTCCGTGCACGCGCGCGATGTTCCCGAGGAGTGCGGCGGCGTACTCGTACGTCTGGACAAAGCCGGGGATGACGCTGGAGCTGTAGACGCGGAAAGTCCGCGTCTGCTCGTACAGCGGGATGCGGGACTCCTGGAGCCGTCGCAATCCGCTCCGCTGGACACGACGCCACTCCAGATACATCGAGTCAGCCGTGCGGTTCGCGGCAAGGAGATCCGGGATCCTGTCCTCTGCATCGCAGGCGACACACCAGGCGCGAATGTCGGCGTCGGACGGGGGTGTTGTGGCGCTCTGCAGTCGGGACACCTTCGAGGGCAGCCATCCCGTTCGGTCCGCGACCTCCCTACCCGTCAGGCCGGCATCACGCCGGATCTCTCGGAGCTTCTCCGCGATGGCGCGGCGGGCCTCGTCGAGGGCAGCAGACGGGTAGGGAGATTGCATGGCCAGGGACGCTCAGACCTCGAAGTCCGCGTGAGGGATGGCACGCTCCCACACGGCTTCGAACGCCTCAGCGTGACGCTTCACGACGTCGGGTGCGTCCTCCATGACGTCCTCGACGAACCGTCCGTCTCCAGCGAACAGGCTGAAACGGATCAGGCGGTTGTCGAAGATCCACAGGTCGTTGCCAGGGATGAGCAGATCGGACGCCAGACGTCGAGGGAGCCATCTGACGTCCTCGCCGGCCGCAACGTTCTGCGGCGTGCACGAGTGCTCGTACCGGATGTACTCCCCCACCGGCTCGGAGACGACGCGAGCGCGACGCACCACGACGCCGCGACCAACCGCGTCCGACACGGCGCTGTGGAAGGAGTTCCACCACGTCGGCCGGTCGTCGAGAACGTACCGACTCCCTGCACGCCAGGCCGCGAAGTCCTCGTCTTCTTCGGCGACCCCGTAGACGTCATGCGTCTCCAGGTGGACGGCAGAGAAGCGACAGCCTGCAAGCAACTCAGCGAACGGGGGAACGTTCCGCGGCATCGAGCGCCTCCCTGATCTGCTCCGCCATGCGGACGGGCAGCCTGACGACCGCCTCCGTGTCGGGGATCGGCCCCGTGACAAGGCATTCTGCCTGAAGTGCCTCGTCGGCCTTCCACCCCTGGACTACGAACTCTTGCTTCTCCTCGTCGAGCCACACCGTCGGGCAGTGGTCGCCGTTGGTCTCGGGGTCTTTCCCGAAGAACCGTAGCGTCATGATGACCTCCGTTGTCACGCGGATTGCGCAATGTTCTACGAGAGTCACGCCCACGGGGCCGAAGCGTCAAGAGTGCCTACCGCCGTCTCGTACAACGCACGAAGCCCCTACCGGACGAGCGACCGGCAGGGGCTTCGTACATCGGGCGCAACGTCCTGCGAGGGGCGGAAGACACAGAACGCTGGGTCTCCAGGTGTGCCCTGGTGTGACTGAGCGCTTCTGTTGGCCACTCTGAGCGTCACAGTTGGCCGGAGGACAGCGATGGATTCAGGTAGCTGATGCCGGTTTCGATTAAGTCGACCGCTATGTCGGGTTCATCGGCTGTGCTGGGCTGGTGGAGGTCTCTACGGGGCCCTGCGGGCCGGTGTGGTCGCATACGTGCGGGCTGGATGATCTGATCGCGCCGTACGTGCTGGATGAGCAGGTTGCTGAGCATCTGGAGGTCGGCGAGGGCTGGTCTCGGCGGTGGAGTGCGGTGTGGAAGTCGTCGGACGCCGATGTCGTCTGTGCGGTACGAGAGCTGGCTGCCGTTCCGACCAGCATCACAGTGCCGGTACGCCGATTCACGTGGCGGGCTGATCAGCGTCACCGTCCTGGGTTGAAGTACCTGCAGGCCACGGGCCGGATGCACGGCTTCGAGAGCCTGGCTGAGCGTCGGCTGCTGCTGGCCGTCGACTTCGTGGCGAGCGGGGACGAAGTGTTGTCGCAGCCGTTTCGTCCGCGGTTCTCCTCGAAGGACGGCAAGGGGGAGCACATCCCGGACTTCCTGCTGGTCAGCGGCGAGGGCGGCTGGCTGCTGGACGTCCGCCCCGCCCACCTGGTCAAGGAGCGGGATGTGCTCCGGTTCGCCGCCGCCCGGCAGGCCGCGCAGGCTGCGGGCTGGCGGTATTCGGTGGTGACCGGCTGGCGCCGTGAGGTCATGACGGGCCTGGAGACGCTGTCGGCCGGCGGCGGCCGTTGACGGACCCGCTGGGGCTTGGCGACCAGGTGCGGGAGCTTGTCGCGGAGCGTCCCCGACGCCTGGGTGAACTCGTCGAGGCCACCGCGGTCCCGCCGGTCGCCCGGGTGCACGTGGTGCATCTGCTCTGGCATCGCAGGCTGGCGGTGGATCTCGCTGCACCGCGCATGGACGTGTCGGCTCGGCAAGCAAGGTGATCGCACAAGGCTCGATGGGAAGGCCATGGGTATGGCAAACGCGACGGATCTGGCCCTGGCTCACCATCTGGCTGACCTGGCCGACGGCATCGCCCGCCGCTACTTCACGGCAGCCGGTCTCACCGTCCACACCAAGAACGACGGAAGCCCGGTCACCGACGCCGACTGGGAGATCGAACACTCCCTGCGCTCCGAGATCCGCCGACGGCGTCCCCATGACGCGTTCATCGGCGAGGAGTACGGAGAGCGAGGGAAAGCTCGCCGCCGTTGGATCATCGACGGCATCGACGGAACCGCGAGTTTCGTCGCGGGCGAACCAGAATGGAGCACCCTGATCGCCCTCGAAGACCACGGCACCATCACCTTGGGCATGGTCTCCGCGCCCGCCTTGGGCAGCCGTTGGTGGGCCGCGCCAGGTGCCGGCGCATGGACAGGACCCAGCCCCTCCCGCTCACCAGCACACTCACGCAGGCTGACGATCACCCCTGGTGGCCATGGTCACGACGCCGTTCTCGGCATCTGGCCGCCCCCTCACCGACTGAGCGAGCCGCACCGAGCCATCGCCGCGAAACTGGCCGGACACACGGCACGGACCCGTCCCGCGCTCGACTGGTCCGCAGCAGAAACCAGCACGCCACCACCCCGGAAACCGTCCACAGGATCCGGCACCTGCCACGGCGGCCTCCTCGTCGCCACCGGCCAGCTGGACGCCTTCCTCCTGCTCGGGGCCGGCCCCTGGGACATCGCCGCTCTGATCCCCATCGTCCAAGAAGCCGGCGGCGCATTCAGCGACCTCGCAGGTCAACAGCGCACCGACACAGGAGCAGCGTTGTTCGCCAAGCCCGCCATCCATCACGAGCTCCTGGCCGTCATCATCTCCAGCACCTGAGGCCAGACCGCCACCCGACTCTTGAGCACGGAGCGGCCAACTGAAGCACTCAGTCACACCTGGCGACATCGCTGACTGTACGCGGGCGGGTCAGGTATTCGCAACAGTGTTCGAATATATGGATACAAGACAGCCCCCGTCGGCACGTCCGACGGGGGCTGTCTCCTCAGTACTTGCCGCCTCGCGCGGCCCGGACGATCTCCAGGCACTCCGGGCACAGCGGGTTGGCTCCGTGGGCATAGCGGATGGTGGGCTGGTGGCATCTTGCACAGGGGCCGGTCTGGGAACTCATGCCCTCAGCGTACGACCGTGCTGGGCGTCCTTCGGTGTCAGTCCCGCTCTGGCAACGTTCACGGCCTGTTGGCGGTAGAGGCTCATGCCTAGGTTCGTGCCGTCCATCTGCTCCAGGTCCCGGGCCACCTCGTCGCGGACGTGCTGACGGTGCGCGGCGACGAGGGCAGTACCGTCCCAGCCAGCCCGCTCGAAGAAGTCCAAGAGATCCCGCTCCGCACCAACGGGCTCTCGTCCCTCCGCCTCGTCGGCCGCGCGGAGTTCATCCTCGTCCTTGAGGTTCTTGCAGATGCCGTACCGGTGGTCGTAGAGGAGTCGAGCGCGACCGCGCTTCTTCTTCCCCTCACGAATGGCCTCAGCCTCTTCGTAGGTGCGTTCCGCTACGGAATCCTGCCCCGGGGCGAACATGGTCGTTGTTTCCAAGTACCACGTTCCGGCGCCCTTCTTCCTCTTGCGGAGGTTACGGGTAACCGTGGCGTACATGCGCCGAAGTTCCGGGGTGTTGTACAGGTGTGTTTCGTCAAAACACACCCACGTTTCCTTACCACCATCCTTCGACGAGGACGACGCGGTCGACGGAGTTATCTCTCCGCCGTCAGGGAGATTGATCTTCGTCAATCCGGGGTCTACGCCCGGGATTTGGGAAAGGGGTGACGCCTCGTCGGTCAGGTTGAAATAGATGGTGTCATAGACGTTTCCGGTCTGGCCTTCCTCCGTCGCCATGATGCGGAGGTAGGGGACGCGAACCGGCCGGCCCATCGGCTCGCCTGGCTCGTAGACGTACTCGAAGCCAAAGCCCCACGGGTCGCGGTAGACCTCCCCGCCCTCAGCCCAGCCGGCGAAGCGACAGGGGCCGAACGCCTCGAAGAGGCCGATGCGGGCGCCGAGACCAGACTTGTCGCAGCCCTTCGGGCGGGAGAAGAACGCTGAGTCGTACAGCATCTTTCCGGCGGGCTCGTCGACCGCGTAGCAGTCGACTACGAATCCGGTGTACTCGTCACCGTGGCGCACGGGTTCGCCCTGGACGTCGCCAGGACCGTGCACGACCATAAATTCCATCCACGCGACCGCCATCCACCCGAGCGAGCGGGAACGGTCGTGACCGGGGGCGCGCACGGTTACGTGCGGCACGCGGTCTCCTAGCCTGTGAGACGCGCCCTGCGCGAGTTGATGTCAGTCACTCCGTCGGAGCGCTGAGCGGGCCGCTGAGGGGCGCTCGTGGGGTCGTCGACCTTCAGCTTCAACCGGGCTCTGTCCTCCGGCGTGGCGCCGAACTTGGCAGCTCTCAGCCGTACTTCAGAAGCGAACTCCCACCGGCCCTTGGCCCACATCGTGTGGTGCATGAGCGCGGTGTCGATAAGGAAGTCCCAGTCGGTTGCGACGAAGGTCTGTGCAACTGGCGACGTGCGCCAGGAGTTCCACCACGCCACGGTTCGGGGGTGCCACTCGACCAACAGGCCCGTGTCCTCGTCGACACCGAGCACGCCCTCCGGCAGTTCCGGACCGCGGAGTTCGTCGTCAGGGGTGAGGACCGTGTCCGGCTCCGAGGCGTTGCGTCGGCGCCGCTTTGCGGGGTCTTTCGGGGCGGGTCCGCGGCCTGCCATCGATCCTCCTTTTCACTACTCCAAAACCGGATACCGCGAAACTTGGACTACCGACTATTAGGGTTCCGCAGTAATGTTCAGTGCTTGCACCTTGAATTTGATCAGGTCTACTAGGACAATTGAAGTGTTCGGACTGTCAACCTCTTCTAGATCTCTCCTTAGTCGCCCGCCTTCGGGAGTCCCTACCATTCACGGACTACCCGAGATGGCGGCACGTCCTCCCGATGGGGGCGGTGAGTGATCGAAGGGAGGATGAACAGTGGAGATGCTCCAACTGATGCTGGCGATTGCCGTAAGCAGCGGTCTCACGTGGCGAGTTGCGATAGACGTACACGTACGTCGCAGCGAGTCTCACAGCGCAAATCAGGCTGATGGGAGAAAGAAGAAGCGCTGTTCCAAGTGCGGCCGTAAGTAAGTGCCGGACACCGGGGTGTGCCGGAAGAAGAGCGGTGTGCCCCGACCCGGCGGGGGTCCAGGCCTCCGCTCGGGGCTACCTCAAGAGCGCCGACACAGCAGCCGACACGTTCGCCAGAGTCAACGGTGCGTTGCCATGTCGGCGCCCCGTCATTGCGATGTACCGGCCAGTCCCGTAGACCTCCACGGCCGTACCGTCGGGGCGACGCAGCTTCCGTCCCTGTCGGACGTACGCGCGGCCCCAGATGTGCAGCCCGTCGCCGGACGGGGAAACCTCTACGTAGGTGGCTCCCGCGTCGCGGACGATTGCTGCGGCCCACGGAGCGAGTTGCCCGGTAAGCGGGTTCACGCAGTGGTCCAGGTCGAGACAGACGATGTCGTCCTCGTCGCTCAGGACGAAGCCCAGACCGACGCCGGCCGTCGAGGCAGTGGCGTCCTTGTGCGTGCTCCACGTCCGCGGGTCGGTCGAGGACGCCGGCATGCCGCCGATCGTCAGCGGCCTCTTGTCCGCGGAGCGCCGGACCCACCTGTCGCAGGTCGTCAGCTCTCGGGGAGTCGCGTCGTTCTTCGCCGCGCGGTGAGCGGCGACACGGCAACGCGTGGAGCAGAAGCGCGCCCGGTGCGAGTGCCTCGCGCCGAGGTGCTCCGGGCACCATTCGCATTTCCGTGTGTTCATGGGTCCCATTCTAGTGCGGCCGGTAACGGTAAAACAATGTCTGACCAGGGACTTTCTAACATGTTGCGCAACCGAAGCTCTGTGCGCCCGAGTGCCGCCTCGGGGGCCAAATCAGTCCAGGGAGCCGACGTTCGAGCCGCCAGCGGGCGCCTGTGGCGTCCTCGTCCACTTCCCCCAGACCCGTACAGACAGCGACGCCCAGCACCTGTACGGTCTTCATACCGGGCCGGTGGGGGATCACCCCCTGGTTCTGGGCTAGTCGATCTTCGCTGCGAAGCCTGCGCGAGGTTCTCGACGCTCGCCGTCAGCGTGCTCGCCGCGGATCTCCAGGCGACTCGGGATCAGCGTCAGCGTGATCTTCGTGACGTCATCCTTCGTGCCGACCACGATCTTCGGGGCCTCCGCAAGCCTGCCAACGTCGACACCGTTCACGGAGACGCGGGTGACGACCACGCCGTCCGCGCCTGTGTCGTCCGCCTCCTCCAGCACCACATGGGCTCCGCTCATGGGCTAGTCCTCCAGCGCTGAGTGTGCGGTTGCGGGGCAAGCCGCTGTCTTTCGCACATGGCGCGGACCGTGCCTCTCGTGTCGTTGTATGGTCTTATCTACTGCCCACGGCATCGCCAGTTGGAAGGCTGGCCGCTGAGACCAAGGTGCCTGAGTTGAGGCGTGCTCCGTACGCCTAGCTGACCGCGCTCTGTGGAGCAACGAGCAGTAGCAGGCGGCCTGATAGGGCCTCGATGACCCGTCTCGGGAGACGGACCCGGTGTGCGCGGACACCGCTTGGGATTGCAGGCAGCCGCCTGCGTCGTCGGGGTTGTCGTTCCTGTGGGCTTCAATTCCCCTCGCATGCGGCGTCCACCGTCTCGAAGGGGTTCCACCCGTGTGGGCCGTAATAGAACAAGTCTCCGTCGGTGCGCCTTGGTTGCTGCTTTGCGTCGTCGGGCTGACCACCCAGGCGATCCTTCTGTCACTCCTCATTTCACTGCGCAACACAGACGCTTCGGAGCGCCCGGAAATCATCAGGGCGCTTGCAGAACTGATGCACTTCTGGCGGAGGCGGTAGACGTCACTCGCGGGCTAGCCCTCTAGCGCTGGGTGGGTCTGCTTTGGTCGCTCTGTACACACGCGCGTGAGGGCTGCTGCATGACCTCCCTCACTGCTGCTCTTCTGTCGGTGGCACCACGCGCACAGCGCCCTCAGGTTGGCCATGCTGTGATCGTCACCGGGCGCTATGTGGTCCACGTCAGTGGCTGGTGCTGCGCACATCTCGCCTGTGCTGAACCGCTCCTGACACTGGTAGTTGTCCCGCCTCAGCACCCGTGCTCTGAGCCGTGCCCAGTTCCGTGGAAGGCGCGCTCTGCGTGTGCTGCTCTGCCACACCATTGCGCCTCCTCCTCGCACGCCTGTGTCTTACGCTGTGGCTCCGTGTGGCCAGGGGAGGCCACCGCTTCATGGGGGTGCGCTATGCGCAGGTACGTTCGTCGGGCCCGTGTGCCGGCCGCAGCTCTGCTGTGTGCGGCAGTGCTGGCAGGGTGCTCGTCAGGTGGGGGGATGGAGCAATCGTCAAGAGTTGTGGATCGGCAGCGTCAGGGAGTGTTCCGGCGGTAGGTCCACATCTCGGCCATCTGACCGGCGCGGAGTTGGATCAGCCAGATGAGATGGCTGTCGATGGCGCCTGGGCGACTTTCGTGGCCGACGCCGCCGACCACGGACAGCAAGTCGTCGGTGCCGAGGATGGTGTCGATGTGGAATCGGAGTCCTGGTCGGCTGGCGTGGGTCTGCGTGACGGCGCGTTGAACGTCGGTGGGCCCGGTCACCTCTGGGTGTGCGTGGTCGGTCCAGTCCGGGCTCAGTACTTCCGGAGCGATCGAGGTGTCGCCCGTGTTCCACATCTGGAAGTACCGCTGCACGACGTGGTGGGAGGGGGCCGCTTGCGCGTCCATCGGGTTCTCCTTTGCTCCTGACGGGGACAGCATGCGAGATGAACCGTAAGATCACGCGGCTCGCGTGTCTGTCCGTTCGGCCAAGACGCCGTTCTCGAATCGGGCGCCGGAGCGGACGAGTGCAACGAGGTGGGCTCCCGTGATCGCTCGCCAACGAGCCTGGGCGGACTCGACGAGTTTGAAGACCATCGCGAGTGCCGCTGCTTGGCTGCCGGCCCCGCGGGTGACCTTCGTTCGCAGTTTGACGGTGGAGAATGTCGACTCGATCGGGTTCGTGGTTCGCAGGTGGATCCAGTGCTCGGCGGGGAAGTCGTAGAACGCGAGCAGTTCGTCGCGGTCGTCGGTGATCTTCGCGACTGCCTTGGGGAACTTGGCGCCGTAGGTCTTCGCGAACGCGTCGATCGCCTTCTCGGCGTGGTCTCGGCCCTCGGCGTTGTAGATCTCCTGCATTGCCTTCGTCGCGCCGGGCTGCGCGGACTTGGGCAGGCAGTTGTTGACATTACGGGATTTGTGGACCCAGCACCTCTGCGGCCGCGCGGCCGGGAACACCTCGACGAGCGCCCGCCACAGGCCCATGGCGCCGTCGCCGACCACCAGCTCGGGGTCCCGCATGCCGCGTCGGCGGCAGTCGCGCAGCAGGTCGGCCCACGACTCCGTGGACTCGCGCAGGCCCTCGGCCAGAGCGATCAGCTCCTTCGTGCCGTCCAGTCGCACGCCCAGGAGGACCAGCACGCACGAGTGCGCCTGGCCGAGGCGGACCTTCGGATGGACCCCGTCGGCCCACACGTAGACGAAGTCTCGATCGGACAGGTCACGGACCTGGAAGGCAGCGTGGTCGTCGCTCCACTGCCTGGTCAGCCGGGTGACCGTGGCGGGCGACAGGCCGGCTGTGCCGCCGAGGAACTGCTCCAGGGCGGGCACGAAGTCTCCGGACGACAATCCGTGCAGGTAGAGAAGTGGCAGCACCTCGGAGATCTTCGGGGATTTGCGGCACCACGGCGCGAGGATCTTGGAGGAGAACCGCTTGCGTTCGCCGGTGGCGTCGTCGACGCGTCGGTCGTTGACCCGCGGGGCCCGGACTTCGACCGGGCCGGCCGCGGTGACCACGGTGCGGGGCCGGTGGTGGCCGTTGCGGACCACCAGACGGTGCCCGCGCTCGTCGGTCTCGGCAGCCAACTCGGCTATGTACTGGTTGACTTCCGCCTCCAACGCGGCGGCCAGCATTCGCCGGGCGCCTTCTCGCACGATCTCGTCGATCAGGGAGCCGGACTGGGTGGAGCCATCATCGGTGACTACGCTGAGCACGGGCGTGCCTTCCCGACCCGCGCTGCGAACGCGGGCCTACTCGGAGACCATCAAAGGATCATCGGGAAGGTACGCCCTCCGCGTTCCTTCCCGGAGTCGATCCACAGGTCTTGAGCATTACTCGTGGGGATGGCAGTGATGCCAGTGCGACTCACGCGGCCGTCCAGGACGCCCCGCAGGAGCCGTCCAGTACGCCCTCCTCCGCAGCCCCCGCGCCGGTTCTGAGCGTTGGCCAGACGGGCACGTACGCCGTTGGCGAGACCGACGATTCGGGCGCCTTCAAGGCGACATCGACGATGTCCGTCACGGTCGTCAGCGCGAAGTACGTGACGCCAGCGGAGGTCGGAACGACCAACAAGCCGCAGGGGCAATACGTCGAGCTGACGCTCACGATGAAGGACACAGGCAAGTCGCCGGCACGGGTGATGACGTACGGCAACCTCAAGTGGGAGGACTCGTCGACGGCCGCGCAGGACGTCACGACGCTCGAAGGCGTCGGTACGGGCGCGAGTCTCGACACGGAGTACAAGCCTGGCCAGTCGGTGACCGGAAAGCTTGTGCTCGACGTCGCCCGGAAGGGCGGAGTCTTGAGCTACACCTACACCGAAGACCCGGACGCGGAGGCTGTGTTCAAGGTGAAGCTGCCGTCCGCGTAACGTCGTGCAGCCCCGTCCCCGGGGATCTCTCCTCCCAGGGTGGGGCTGTTGTCGGGACGGAAGGATTCGAACCTCCGACTCCCCGCTCCCAAAGCGGGTGCTCTGACCGCTGAACTACGTCCCGAACGACGTGCACTCGCACGCCAGTTAATAGATACTCGCTCTGGTGCCACCTCCGGTTGATCGGGGGGACGGGCCGGGCCTCCTGCCGCCGCGCGGTTGCGTGGCCGGACCCGGATTCCCCCAGAGAGGAGGTGGAGAGGTGGAGATTTTGGCCTTCACACTGGCGATGGTGCTTCTGCTCGTCGTAGCAGTTCGCAACTAGCCCGCCATGGGCGGCATGCTCGCGAAGCATGCCGCCCACACTCGCCAGAGCCCCCGGCGCGAGTCGAACGCGCGACTTCCGTCTTACGAGGACGGCGCTCTGACCAACTGAGCTACGGAGGCGTGACGTCACAGCGAGGCAGTAGAGTCCGCCACCATGACGAACGCATTCAGCATCGACTCGACGCCAGGACTTGAGAACGCCGTGAACCTGGAGATCTACATCCCCGCGGAAGCTTGGGCCGCACTGAACAACGGCGAGAGCTGGGTTGGGCACACAGCGAACGGTGAAGTCGAGTCCGAGACCATCGACATCAACAAGGTGACCATCAGACTCGGTGGCTAGCCCCTGGACGTCGAGCGGAAACCTCGGGACGGCCGGAGCCGCTGCAACCGCGCCTCAACCCGGAGGAGAGAGCGGGGAGCGCAGGAGCGGCGCCGGCCGTCAAGGAGTGGGGAGCGGTCGCCGCGCCAGTCGCCGGCGTCGCACGTCCTCCCCCTCCTACTATGGTTATGGGGGAAGCGTTAGGTCTTAGCGATCTTTGTACGTCCTCCGCAGGGCCTGGACAGACCGAGGGCCAAAGTGTCAAACAAACCCCCTATTTCTAAACTTCTCTAACGCGTGTAGAGAGAAAATGAAAACAGGGGTTTGTTTGGCCATTTGGCACCGAGACTGACCCAAGAGGCAACACCCAGTAACGAATCCACAGAAATTCGTCACGCTGTGGAGTTATCCACAGGGCCCTATGGATGAGGCGGAGGTTGCGCGACGTCGAGGAGGGTGGCTCAACGGTCGCCAGACCCCGAAGGGTCGCCACGAGCACCCGTCAAGCCGTGATGAACTTGTAATCATCTTCGCCGTCCTCCGTCTCCGCCGGCTTGCGGAGTACACCCCCCAGACGTAGAAGAGCCCCCGTCGGGATGATCCGGCGGGGGCTCTACTTCTCGCTAGGACTCACGCTCCTGCGCGAGGATGTCGGCCAGCTGTTCCGCCTCGGGGTCACCGTGTTCGCCGATCTGAAAGTCGAAGCGCGCCTCATCGACGGCGTAGCGACTGCCCTTCCGGCCCTGACCCACCGTCAGCAGCGCGCCCGCGTCTAGCAGCATCCGACGTCTGCCAGCGTCGTCCTTGGCGTGCCACGTGTCCGCGTACGTTCGCCCAGTACGCACTACCTCGGTTGACGGAGGGCGTCGAGGAGTCGCCTCCAGCTCAGCGAGTCGTGTCTCCAACGCGGTCGCCTTCTCTTCCCAGATCCGACGTCCGGCCTCAGACCGGAACCGCCCGGACTGTTTCATGTGCTCTTCCAACTCGGCTGATACTTCGTTGATCTCCGGCCCAGGGTCGTAGCCAGCGACTTTGCGGGTTTCGATGACCTCCCACGAGCCGACCATGCCCAGGAACTTCCGGGCAACGTACTCTTCAGCCCACTCCGCCTTGATCGTGGATGGCTTGTCGCACTTGCGCCCCTGCGAGGGAGCTCGGCAACCGTAGACGTTTGTCTCCTCTTCCCGGATGCCTTCGTGTAGTACATGCGTCCGCCGCACTCGGCACAGTGGATAACCCGAAGGAGGAGGGCGTTTGTGTCGCTCCTCGTCACCGGAGCCGTGTCACGTTTCCTGGCGTCGAGGAGCGCACCGACGTTGTCAAACTCCTCTCTTGTCAGGATGGGAGTCTC
>NZ_BCFL01000030.1:0-245365 GCF_002217755.1 Streptomyces hyaluromycini
CTGCCGGGCTGGTACCTGACGGCAGGCTGCCTGTTCCAAACCGTCTGGAACGTGGCCACGGACAGGCACCCCACCAGCGGGATCAAGGACTACGACGTCTTCTACTTCGACGATCACGATCTGTCGTGGGAGGCGGAGGACGCTGTGATCAAGGCCGCCGACGATGCCTTCGCCGGCTTGCCGGCAGAGGTCGAGGTCCGTAACGAGGCCCGCGTCCACCTGTGGTACCAGCAGAAGTTCGGCGTCGCGTGTGCTCCCTATGCCTCCACCGAGGCTGCCATCGACAGCTTCGCTGCTACTACCTGCTGCTTGGGCGTTCGCCTGGAAGTGGATGGGCAGTGGCGCGTCTATGCACCGCATGGGCTTGCCGACGTGTTCAATCTCGTCGTCCGACCCAATCCAGTGCTTGCTCCGCGCGAGGTGTACGAGACGAAAACCGCCCGCTGGCGGCAGCAGTGGCCCGAGCTGACCGTGCTCGACTGGCCTTCCGAGCCCACCACCCTGACGCCTGCCTCAACATGATGCGCGGAGTCGACGCAGACAGATGATGCTGCACGCGAGTTGAAGCAGGCCGACGTGGAGGTCAGCGCGCCGTTCGTAGCGGACACGGATGCGCTTGAACTGGTGCAGCCAGGCGAAGGTGCGCTCGACCACCCAGCGGACCTTGCCCAGGCCGGAGCCGTGAGCGGCACCGCGTCGGGCGATCAACGGTTTGACGCCGCGCTTCCACAGCAAGCGGCGGTACTTGTCGATGTCGTAGCCCCGGTCGGCATACACCCGTTGGGGCTTGTGGCGAGGCCGTCCTCGCAGGCCCCGGATCGGCGGCACAGCCTCCAACAGCGGGAGGAGCTGGGTGACGCCGTGGCGGTTGCCACCGGTGAGCGTGATGGCGAGTGGGGTGCCGTGCCGGTCGACGATCAGATGGTGTTTCGAGCCGGGACGTGCGCGGTCGACAGGCGAGGGCCCGACGTGATCCCCCCTTTCAGAGCTCGGACGTGCGAGCCGTCCACGGCACAGTCGTCCAGGTCCAGCCGGTCCGCGCGGCGCAACTCGGACAATAGGGCGGCGTGCAACCTCGGCCGCTGCACCACGATCGTCGCGGTGGACGTCCACGACTCCCGCCTCGAACTGGCGAAGGAGCTCGGCGCCACCCATACGATCAACGGCCGCAATGCCGACGTCGCCGACGAACTGATGCGGATCACGGGCGGCAGGGGCGTCAACAACATCCTCGACACCACGGGCATCCCCGGAGTGCTGGCTCCGCTGGTCGGCGCACTGTCCATCCGGGGCACGCTGGCCCTGGTGGGAGCCGCCGCTCCCGGCACTGAGGCGCCGTTCGAGATCGGACAGTCCCTGGTGAAGGGGTGGACGTTCAAGACCGTCGTCCAGGGGAGCTCCGTACCCCAGCTGTTCATCCCACGGCTGGTCGAGCTGTACGAGCAGGGGCGCTTCCCCCTCGACAAGCTCATCCAGCACTACAAGGTCGACGACATCAACACCGCTTTCGCGGACTCCGCCTCCGGCGTCACGGTCAAGCCGGTGGTCGTCTTCTGACCTTCGGAAACCGCCTGTCCGGTCGGTCGGGGGAGCGCCGTGGAGCATTCACCGCGAGACAGGACTCCGCTGAGTGCAATGTGCCCAGCAAGTGATCCTCCAGGAAACCAAGGCCTGGGCATGACGCACGTGAACATCAGGTACCAGGTGACCGAGGCGGTTCAGGAAGCCCTCGGTGCTCGCGCCGGGTTCATCTTGTCCCGGTGTCCCGGTGTCCCGGCGGCCGGGCGCGCATGTCATGGCTGCCGGGGCAGCCTGGACGCCGCCTCCCGGACGCGGTCCAGTGCCGTGTCCAGTGCGGTCAGGTCCTGCGGGGTGAAGCTGCCGAAGGCCTTTCGCAGGTTGCGGGCGTGCACGACGGCCGCTCGGTCGAGCACGTCGTGCCCGGCGGCGGTGATGCCCGCGTAGGAGACGCGCCGGTCGGTGGGGCATGGGCGCCGCTCGACGTATCCGGCCACCTGCATGCGGTCCACCAGCCGAGTCACGCCGCTGGTGGTGAGGGCGATCTGGTCGGCCAGGGAGCTCATCGTCAGCTGTTCTCCCTCCGAGCGGGCCAGCCGGATGAGCACCTCGAACCACACGTGTGGCAGCCCGGCCTCGGACTCCATGGCGGATCCGAGCCACTGCTCCAGCCTGCTGTACGCCTCGGCCAGGCGGCCGAACGTGGTGATCAGGGGATCGTCGATGGGCGTCGCGGAAGGCATGTTGACAATCCTACCCGTAAAAGATTGCTCAGTCAGATATTGCGCCATCAAGCATCGATAGTTACTGTGTCAATATCTGACTAGTCAAGTAACTGGAGGCTGTCGTGCATGTCGCGATCATCGGAGCGGGCAACGTGGGCTCCGCTCTGAGCAAGGCCGCAGTCGCCGCCGGGCACACGGTGTCCGTGTCGGCGACCAGTCCGGAGAAGTCCGCCGCTGTGGCGGCCGAAACGGGAGCGCGTCCCGCGGCGAACAACGTGGACGCCGTGACCGGCGCCGACCTCGTGGTGCTGGCCGTACCTGGCGGCGCGGTGGCCTCCGTCGCGGACGAACTGGCGCCGGCGGTGAGCGGCAAGGTCGTCGTCGACGCCACCAACCCACTGAACGCGACCTTCACCGACCTCGACATCGAGGAGACCACAGCCGCGCAGACCCTTCAACGGCACCTGCCGAACACGCCCGTGGTCAAGGCCTTCAACACCGTCTTCGCCGGACGCCTCGGCAACCCCGTCGAGCAGGGCATCCCGTTGCACCTCTTCTACGCCGGTGACGATGTCGACGCGAAGAAGAACGTCGCGGAGTTCGCGTCCTCGCTCGGCTTCGAGCCGATCGACGCGGGTGGGCTGCGCATGGCCCGCGCCCTGGAGGAGATGGCCTTTCTGAACATCTCCCTGAACGCGACCCAGGGCTGGGCATGGCAGTCCGGGTGGGCACTGCTCGGCCCGACCGGCTGAAGGGTGCCCATGATGACCACTGACACCTACATATCGAACTCCCCGTTCGGGGCGCCGATCGCGGTGACCCGAGGCGACGCAGTGGCTCCGCTCGTCGTACTGCTGCACGGCCGCGGCTCGCGCGAGACCGAGATCATGATGCTCGCCGACGCACTGCCTCCGGAGTTGTCGTACGCCGCGGTCCGTGCACCCATCGCCGAGGGGCCGGGATTCGCCTGGTTCGCCAACCGCGGTATCGGCCGCCCGGTTCCGGATTCCCTGCGGGCGGCCATGGACTGGTTCAACGCCTGGCTCGACGAGATCGCCCCACCCGGCCGCCCCGTTGTGCTCGTCGGCTTCAGCGGCGGCGCCGCGTTCGCGGGCGGCCTCGTGCTGGACAACCCGGAGCGCTTCGCCGGAGCCGCGATCCTTTACGGCGCGTTGCCGTTCGACGCGGCGGTGCCCACGGCTTCGGCGCGGCTGACCGGGGTGCCGGTGTTCGTCGCCCAGGGTGAGCACGACCATGTCATCCCGCGGGAACTCCTCGACCGCACCTGGCGCTACCTGACCGAGGAGTCCGGGGCGCCGACGGTCGCCCGGCGGGATCCCGTGGGGCACGCCATGGCCCCCGGCGCCCTGGCCGGCCTGGCCGGCTGGCTCGCGGAGCGGGCCGACTACCTGGCCCGTCATGGATTTCCCGGCAGAGAGCCGGCGCGCTGGCCGACTTTCTCCGAGGGGCTTCCCGACCGGGACGGGCCGCGGCCGCGCGTCACTGTGACGATTCCCCAACAGCAGATCTCGGACAACTCGCCACCGGAACTGCAGGAGAAGCTGTTCGCCCGGCTGAGCGCCCTCGTCGGCGTCGAAACCGGACAGTCGGCGATCTCCGTGCCGGGTGCGCGAGGCTTCATGCTCACGCAAGCCCCCACCACCGGTCCTGCGCAGGCATTCCTCGTGCCAAGGGCCAGGGAGTTCGCTCACCTGCACCCCGGACACGACGGCTCACTCCACGTGGCGCTGCCGGTCGGCCTGGCAGCCGACGTGATCCGGCACGGCTGGGCCGTGGCCCATCCACTCGCCGGGATCAGGCTCACTCCGGGCATGGTGCTGGTCTACGGACCTCGTGACGAGCGTGAACTCGGCGTCGTCACCGTGATCGTGAGCACCAGCCACGCCTGGGCCACCGGGGAGTTCGCCCCGGCCGCCGCCTAGCAGAGCGCCGGGGTTTCCCGCACACAGCCACATTCCGACCGGGCCGTCACGGCCTGGGTCCTGTATCCGCAGGTTCACCATCAGCGCTCGCACGAGCGTTCATCACGAGATTCGAGGACACACCATGGAGCGTCGTTCCATGCTCAAGGGTGGAGCCGCCGCCGCGTTCGGCGCGCTCGCCATCACCGCCGTCACGAGCGGGGAAAGTCTGGCGCAGGCGGCCACGCAGTACCCGGGTCTGCTGCCGGACCCGGCCACCACGCCGGTGCCGAACCCGCCCTACCCGCACAACCTGACCCGTGCCGAACGCAGCCACCTGGAGACCTTCGACGAGCTGGACTTCGAGGTGTTCACCCACGCCGACTGGTCGCGCCTGGGGGAGAGCCACGCGCAGAACATCCGCGTGCACTGGCCCGACGGGCATTACACCGACGGCATCGACAAGCACATCGCCGACCTCGCTGCGATGTTCGTGTGGGCACCCGACACCCGTATCCACTCGCACCCGCTGCGGGTCGCGAAGAACGAACTGACCTGCGTCACCGGCGTGATGGAGGGCACCTTCACCCGCCCCATGCCGGACGGGAACGGCGGCTTCATCCAGCCGACAGGCAAGAAGTACGCCATCAACATGGCCACGGTCGGTATCTGGAACCGCCGGGGGACCATGGACGAGGAGTTCCTGTTCTGGGACAACCAGACCTTCTACTCCCAGATCGGCCTCGGCTGAACCGGTGAGAGCGGACCGGCCGGGGCAGTTCCGCCCCGGTCGGCTCCGCCCGCGGGGCAGGGCGGCGGCCCGTGCGCGTGGAACGTCGGAGCCCGGCTGCGCGGCGTCCGGGGCGCTGGTCCACGGCGAGCGAGAGCCACGCGGTGCGATGGCCACAGTCCATGCAGCAGCCTTGCCACCGGGCCTTTCGTCCTGTTGGCTGGCGGCGAAGTTTCGTGTGGCAGCTCAAAGGCGAGGCGTACGAGTGACAGGTCGGGGCAGCGCGCGCGGGGATGCGCAGTACGGTTTGCTGACCAGCATCGCCAGCGAGGCGGGGGTGTCGCTCAGCACCGTGTCGAAGGTGGTGCACCGGCGTGCCGACGTGGGGGCGGCGACGCGCGCCCGGGTCGAGGACCTGCTGGCACGCCACGGGTACGTCCGCCCGGGAGAACCCGATCCCGCGGCGCCGCGTCAGATCATCGCGGTGTTCCGTGACCTGTCGGGGCCGTACACACTGGAAGTCGTCCGTGGGATCGTGGACGCGGCGGACGAACTGGGCCTGGACGTGGTGACCGGGACGACCAGTCATCGTTCGATCTCCCAGTGGCTGGAGGAGTGCGTGGCGCTCGACGCGGCCGGGCTGATCATCGTGATCTCCATGCTGGCCGAGGAGGATCAGCGACGCATCGTCGAACAGCGGCTGCCGGTCGTGCTGATCGACCCGCTCAGCGCGCCGGGCCACGACATCCCGAGCATCGGGGTGACGAACTGGAACGGGGCCAGGGAGGCGGTGCAACACCTGCTGGGCCTCGGACACACCAGGATCGGCATGGTCGCGGGCCGTTCGCACTCACTGGCCGGGGCAGCGCGGCTGCATGGCTACCGGGCCGCTCTGGCGGAGGCGGGGATTGCGTACGACTCGGCGATCGTGCGCTCGACCGACTTCGACTTCGAAGAAGGGCTGGTCGCCAGCCTGCATATCCTGCGCTCCGGCAATCCGCCCACCGCCGTCTTCGCGGCAAGTGACGCGCAGGCGCTCGGTGTCCTGGAAGCGGCCCGTCAGTGCGGGCTCAGCGTTCCCGGGGACCTGGCGGTCATGTCCTTCGACGACACCCTCGTGGCGGCCATGGCCTGTCCGCCACTGAGCGCGGTGCGCCAGCCGTTCGAGGAGCTGGGCGCCGAGGCCACCAGGGTGCTCGTGCAACTCGCAGCGGGTCGACCGCCCGCGTCGTCCCGGATCGAGCTGGCGACGGAGCTGGTGCTGCGCACATCGACGTCGGTGCGCAGTCGAGTCGAAACACAGTGAGTGATCGACGGGTGCACACGTTGCACCGTTGCGGATGCCCCGAGGGCGGGCTTCCCGCGCCTGCCCGCCCCTGAGGCGTCAGGCGAGCGGGACGGTCACCGTGGTGGGGACGTGCGGCAGCAGGTGTACGGTCTGCCGCTGGTCCGAGCCGTCACGGCACACGAGGACGATGTCCCGCTCAAGTGGCGATGTGACAACCACCTTCGCGAGGCCCTCGGACACATCCCACGTCAGCTCGTCGACGCTGACCCCGGCACGTGTGGCGAGGCCGCGCAGGCTGCCGGACCGCCACTCCGGGGGCCGGGCGGGCAGGAGTTCCACGATCCCCGGCCGGGAGTCGAGCAGCATCTCCATGACCACGGCCGGCAGACAGTGGGCGGCGTCCGCGTTGTAGGTCTCCAGATCGGGGTTGTGCGAGGTCATCAGCGACCGGAAGACCATGTTGCGGCCCACGATCTTGAGGACGTTCTCCTTCGCGGTCTCGTTGTCCTTCAGGCGTGCGGCGACCAGGGCGCGGTGCAGGCTGCCGTGCGCGGAGAGGTTCTCGTCACCACGTCGCAGCAGGGCTTCGCGAGCGGCGGCCGCCAGGTCGGGGGTGTCGTCCGGGGTGATGTCGTGCAGCGGCCACACCGGGTAGAGGTGGCTGACGTGCCGGTGGTCATCGGCGGTCTCCAGTCCCGGCCACGCCCACTCGGCGAGCGCCCCCTGCCCGTCGACGCGGTAGGGCGGCAGCCGCTCCGCCAGCGCGCGCCAGCGGCCGACCGCGGCCTCCTCGATGCCGAGGCGGGTGCAGACGTCGGCGGCGGTGGTGAGGGCGTGCCGGGCCGCGGCCAGGTCCATGGTGGCATTCACCCCGGACATGCCCCGCCCGTCGCGAGGGCCGACCTCGGGGGAGTAGGAGGGGACCAGGACGACGTGTCCGTCGTCGTCCTCGCGGGTGAGGAAGTCCTCGAAGAAGACGGCGGCTTCGACGAGCCAGGGGGCGAGGGTGCGGGCGAGGAAGCCGTCGTCGCCGGTCGCCTGCCAGTACTCGTACAGCGGGAACAGCAGCCAGTCGGCGCCCGCCAGCCACATGGTCCAGGGCCAGTCGTCGTTCAGGTGGAAGAGCAGCCCGTGTTCGCCGTCCGTCCGGCTGGGGGCAAGGATCCCTCGGGTGCCGTAGATCGTGCGGGCGTTGGTGCGCCAGTCGTCGATCTGCCCGCCGATCAGCGCGGCATACGGCGCGATGAGTTCGGGCATACCGGTGAGGACCGCCCCGGCCATCTGGAGGTTGATGTTGGCGTCGGTGGTGTAGTCGCCGGACCAGGCGGCGCCCCATTCCCCCAGCCACAGGCCGGTCAGCCGGGGCGGCAGTACCCCGCTGGAGCTGAGCAGCAGGTAGCGGCCGGAGTGGAACAGCGCCTCGACCAGCGCGCCGTCCAGCGTCTTGGTGTCGGCACGGGCGATCAGCTCGCCCACCGGGAGGCCGCGGTCGCTGTCGGGAACACCCAGGTCGAGTTCGGTGCGGCCGTAGAGCTCGCCGTGGACGGGCGCATGGCGGGAGAGCAACTCGTCGTAATCGGTGGGCAGTTCAGCCAGGACCGCACGGAGCGCGTCGATGCGGGGGAGGGGCGCCGACCGGTCCATCCGGGTCAGCAGAACGATGCGCGTCGCTCCTTCGACACGGACGGTGTCCCCTTCCGCCGCGACCCGGCCGCCCGTGACGACCGTGCGGGTCACACCGGTGAATCCCGCCGCGCCGGGACCGGGCGGATACTCTCCCACGACGGCAAGTGACGCCTCGCCGTCCCCGGTGACCTCGGCGGACGTCGTGAAGGTGACCTCGGCCGGGCGGCCCGACAACTCTCCGGACAGCCGTATGACCAGGTCGAGTCGCGGACCGGTGATCTCGACGACGGCGACGGCATCGCTGCGCGACACGAACGCCCGCCGCGCCCACTCCCGTTCCCCGTCGGACCAGGTGACCCGCACCTCACCGGTGGCGAAGTCGGTGACCCTGCGGTAGTGCTCCACCGGGCCTTCCCCGGCTGCCGCGTCCAGATGAAGCACGTGCCCCGGGTGGAAGGACTGCGTCCAGGCCATCGCCCTGCCGTCCGAGAACTCCCGCTGCGCACGCTCCCGTTCCCCGGCCAACATCAGGTCGCGGACGTGCTCAAGGCGGTCGGCGACGGCCGGCGGCCGCATCCCGAGGGACTCGTTGGGCAGCACGTAACGGTGGTGGTTGTGGACGATCCGCTCCCGGTGGGGATGCCCGAACAGCATGATTCCGTACTCGCCGTTGCCGGAGAGGAAGGCGTCCTCCCAGCGGTCGGCGGGTTGTGTGTCGTGGATGCTGTGCACCGGCATTCCCGGCCTCCCGGACGTAACGTGCCTGAGCGGCTCGAACAGGCTGCGGGGGAGCCTACAAGAGGTGGCCGCTCGGGTCGCGAAAGACTTTCGCACCCCTTGAGTTCTCGCATTTCCGCAGGTGTCCGGGGCTCTCGGCGCTCTGCCCGGGCCTGCCGTGATCGAACCGGCGTGTACGTTCACTCAGCACACACTCAGAGCAGGCCAACGGAGGCCGAAGGGGAGGTCCACGCCGCAGTGACGGGCCCAGCCAGGTCTCGCCGGAACACCCAGTACGGGCTTCTCGCCTCGATAGCCGAAGAGGTAGGCGTCTCGGCCGCGACCGTGTCGAAGGTCGTCCACAGACGACGCGACGTGTCCGAGGCGACGCGGGCCCGCATCGAAGCGCTGCTGACCGAACGCGGCTATGTCCGCACATGGGAGACCGAGGCCCGTCGGCCGCGGCAGATCCTGGCGGTGTTCCGGGACCTGGCCGGACCGTACACCCTGGAAGTGGTCCGCGGCATCGTGGAGTCGGCGGCCGACATCGGTGTCCACACGACCGTCGGCACGACGGGCCGGCGCTCCATCGCACAGTGGCTGGAAGAGTGCCCGAAGCTGGGCGCCCTCGGGGTCGTCATCGTCATCTCCGCTCTCGCCGAGCGGGACGAGCGCCGGATCCTGGACCAGCGGCTGCCGGTGGTGCTCGTCGATCCCCTCAACGCGCCGTCGGCGGACATACCGAGCGTCGGGGTGACGAACTGGCACGGCGCGACCACCGCCGTCCAGCACCTGATCGACCTCGGGCACCGCCGGATCGGCATGCTGGCCGGACGGGCGCACTCCCTGGCCGGGTCCGCGCGCCTGCACGGCTACCGGGCCGCCCTGGCGGAGGCCGGGATTCCCTACGACGCCGCGCTCGTGCGGCCGACGGACTTCGACTACGGCGAGGCCCTTGGTGCCGCCCGTAGCGTGCTGGTGCGGGATGAGAGGCCGACGGCCCTCTTCGCCGCGAGTGACGTCCAGGCGCTCGGCGCTCTGGAGGCCGCCCGGCAGCTGCGCATCGCCGTGCCGCGCGAGCTGTCGGTGATGTCGTTCGACGACACCCTCGTGGCCGCCATGGCCTCGCCGCCGCTGAGTGCCGTGAGGCAGCCGTTCCGGGAACTGGGGCAGGAGGCCACGCGTGTGCTGCTGCACCTCGCCGACGGCAGGCCTCCGGCGACGATGCGCAGGGAACTCGCGACGGAACTGGTCGTGCGCATGTCGACGGCGTCGCCCGAAACCGGGAATTAGGGGCGAACGTGAGCCCGGTTCCGCAAGCCCTCGCACTTCGAAAGTCTTTCGGAACTGATTTCGCTCCGATATTGCCGCGGCCGAATTGCGCCGCTTAACGTGACCGACGCCAGCTCAACCGCAGGAGCAACGGAACCGCAACACTTGCGCAACAGCACCTGACGGTCGTGGCCATCGACTCAGATCCCCCACCGCGGGCAGGCCCGGGACGGCCTGCCGGGTGCGGCACATCCGTGAAGGGGATCCTGCCGACTCGAAAGGTGTTCAACGATGAACAGTGTGTCCCGGAGATGGTTTCTCACCGCGACGGCGGCGACCACGCTGAGCGTCACCGTGGCCGGCTGTGGCTCGTCCGGCAGCTCCACGTCCTCGCCCACGGGCAACGTGGACTTCTGGACGCTGCAGGACCCGACCAACTCGGTCCAGAAGACGGCGGTGGACACCTTCAACTCCGCCGGCAAGGGCAAGGTCACCATGACCGTGATCGCCACGGACGGGTACAAGGACAAGCTGCGGACCGCAATGGGCTCCGCCAAGATGCCCGGACTGTTCTTCAGCTGGGGCGGCGGCAGCCTGAACGACTACGTCACGGCCGGCAAGCTGGTCACGCTGGACACGGCCCTGGAGTCGCACTTCCTGCCGTCCGCCCTGGCCGCGGGCAAGGTCGGCGGCAAGCTGGTCGGCATCCCCTGCCGGGGCACCCAGCCGGTGTTCCTCTTCTACAACAAGAAGCTCTTCGCCGACGCCGGCGTCGAGCCGCCGACGACCTACGCCGAGCTGCAGAACCTGGTCAAGGTCTTCAAGGGCAAGGGGATCACGCCCTTCGCGCTCGCCGGCAACGCCAGCTCCTCGTGGACCGAGCTGATGTGGGTCGAGTACCTCGTCGACCGCCTCGCGGGGCCGGAGCTGTTCGACAAGATCCAGGGCGGCGACTGGTCGCAGTGGAAGGACCCGGCCATCCTCAAGACCGCACAGATGATCAAGGAGCTGGTGGACAGCGGCGCCTTCGGCAAGAAGTTCGGATCGGTCGCCTACGGCCCCGGCGGCACCACCACCCTGCTCAACAAGGGCAAGGCCGCGATGGTGCTGATGGGCTCGTGGGAGTACGCGACCCAGCAGGCCGAGGCCCCCGACTTCGCGAAGAACGGCCTGGGATATGTGGCCTTCCCCTCTGTGGAGGGGGGCAAGGGCGATGCCGGCAACGTGGTCGGCAACCCCACGAACTACCTCTCGGTGACCACCTCCGCCGCCAAGCAGACCGCGACGGAGTTCCTGAAGACCACCTACAGCGACAGCTACGTGCAGGGACTGGTCGAGAAGGGCGAGGTGCCGGTCACCTCCAACGCCGCGCAGTACCTCGCCAAGGCGGCCGACCCGGCGTACGCCAAGTTCCAGTACGACCTGGTGCAGAAGGCTCCCTCCTTCACCCAGTCCTGGGACCAGGCGCTCGGCCTCACCCTCGGCACGCCGCTGCTGACGGAGATCCAGAAGCTGTTCAACGGGCAGAGCTCGCCGGAGCAGTTCGTCAGCGCGGTTCTGGCGATCAAGAAGTAGGAAGGCGCGTCCACGTGGTCTCCGCAACGACTTCACGGCCCATGCGCAAGCAGCGGGTACGTGACCGGGCCGCTCCGCCCACCCTGGAGCGGCCCGGCGTGGCCTGGGCGGTTCCCGGGCTGCTGTTCTTCCTAGTCTTCGCCGTCGCCCCGATGGTGGGCGTGCTCTACCTCTCCTTCACGCACTGGGACGGCCTGAACCCACCGCAGTTCACCGGCGCGGCGAACTGGTCGCGGTTCTTCGGCGACAGCCAGGTCTGGCAGTCCACCACGGTCACGGGGGTCCTGCTGATCGGGAACATCGTGGTACAGGCGCCGGTCAGCATCCTGCTGGGCGTCTGGGCGGCCGGCCACCAGCGCAACCGGGCGATCCTGTCGGCGGTGTTCTTCCTGCCGCTGCTGCTGTCCACGGCGGCCACGGCCATCATGTGGCGCCAGCTGCTGGACCCGAACTTCGGCCTGCCGGCCAAGTTCGAGTGGCTGTTCGGTAGCAATCCGATGGGCACCCAGCAGGGTGCGATCGCCTGCCTGGTCCTTGTGACCACCTGGCAGTTCGTCCCCTTCCACAGCCTGCTCTACCAGGGCGCCGCCCGGGCCATCCCGCACACGCTCTACCAGGCGGCCTCGATCGACGGCGCGGGGCGGGTCAGGCAGTTCGTCCACATCACACTGCCGCAGCTGCGGAACACGATGATCACCTCGACCATCTTCATGGTCGTCGGCGGCCTCACGGCCTTCGACATCGTCCTGCTGCTGACCAACGGCGGCCCCGGCACCGACACGGCGATCCTGCCGTTCTCCATGTACCAGACGGCCTTCCGGACATACGACTACGGCTACGCGAGCGCCATCGCCAGCTTCCTGCTGGTGCTCGCCACCGGCGCCTCCGTCCTCCTCACGAAGCTCAGCGGGTACGACAAGATGACGAGCACGATGGAGGGGCTGTGAGGACGCGCCCGAACTACCTCGCCGGCGCCGCCGCCCTCGTCTGGCTGCTGATCATCGGCGTCCCGCTGTACGCGCTGGTGAACACGGCGGTACAGCCGCAGACGAAGTACACAGACAAGGGCCCCGTCTCGATCCCTGATGCCGTGACCCTGGACAACTTCCGCACGGTCCTGGACAGCGGCTTCCTGCAGTACATCTGGAACACCGTCGTCGTCGCGGTGGCCACGGTCGCCATCGTGCTGGCGCTCGCGGTCCCGATCAGCTACGCCGTGGTGCGCGGACGGGGCTGGATGACCAAGGGTGTCTTCCGCCTGTTCCTGCTGGGCCTGGCGATCCCCTCGCAGGCGGTGATCATCCCGCTCTTCCTGATCATCAACAACCTCGGCCTCTACGACACCCTGTGGGGCATCATCCTGCCCACCGCCGCGTTCGCGCTGCCGGTGAGCGTGCTGGTCCTCAGCGGCGGAATGCGGGACATCTCCAACGAGCTGTACGAGGCCATGGCCCTGGACGGCGCGAGCCCGGCGCGGACCCTGCTGACGCTGGTCGTCCCGATGTCGAGGTCGGCCATCGCGACCACGTGCGTCTTCACGGCCCTCCAGGCGTGGAACGGCTTCCTGTTCCCGCTGATCATGACCCAGTCGAACGACAACAAGCTGGTGACGCTGGGCCTGTACAACTTCGTCTCCGAGTACGGGGCGAACGTGCCGGCCCTGCTGGCCGCGGTGCTGATGTCCGCGGTCCCCATCCTCGTCGTCTACCTCTTCGCCCGCCGGGCCCTCGTCGCGGGTCTGATGGGAGCCGGCGGCAAGTAACGGTGCCGCGTCCCGCCGGGTTCGCCGAACCGGGACGCCACCCCGTTCTGGGCCCGGACGCCGAAAGGCGCCGACTCCCCCGTGCGACGCGGTCCGGCGTGTCCGCCTCCCCGTGACCGCCGGACGGGCGTCCGGGCCCACTCCCTTCCCGGTCGGCGGTGCCTCCGCGACCTCTTCGACCACTCGCGCGGTTCTCGCGCACCCGCAACAGAACGGATGAGACCTTGACTATCAGCGACGAGCGCCCGACGACCGGGCTGTGGAACGATCCCGCTCTGCCGGCGTCCGTTCGCGCGCGTGCCCTCCTCGACGCCATGACCGAGGCCGAGAAGGTCGCACAGCTCGGCAGCACCTGGCCCGGCCACGACGAGTCCGGCGACGTGGCCCCGATGCAGGACACCTTCCGCGGCGCCGAGAGTTTCGAAGAAGCGATCGTCGACGGTCTTGGGCATCTGACGCGGGTGTTCGGTACGGCGCCGGTCGACCCGGAGGCGGGCCGCAGGCGCCTCGCGGAGTTCCAGGAGCGGGTGACGGCGGCGAACCGCTTCGGCATCCCGGCCATCGCCCACGAGGAGTGCCTCACCGGGTTCACCACCTGGCAGGCCACGGTCTATCCCACACCGCTCGCCTGGGCGGCCACCTTCAACCCTGCCCTCGTCCACCGTATGGCCGCGGCCATCGGCTCGGACATGGCGGCCGTCGGTATCCATCAGGGACTGTCACCCGTCGTGGACGTCGTCCGCGACTACCGCTGGGGCCGCGTCGAGGAGACCCTCGGCGAGGACCCCTACCTCGTGTCCGAACTCGGCCTGTCCTACGTGCAGGGGCTGCAGTCGGCCGGCGTCGTCGCCACGCTGAAGCACTTCGCCGGTTACTCCGCGTCCAGGGCCGCCCGCAACCACGCGCCCGCCGCCGTCGGCCCCCGCGAACTCGCCGACCTGATCCTCGTGCCGTTCGAGAAGGCCGTGGTGAAGGGCCGGGTCGGCTCGGTCATGAACGCCTACAACGACATAGACGGCGTGCCCTGTGGCGCCAACGAGGAACTCCTGACCCGGCTGCTGCGCGGGAGCTGGGGATTCGAGGGCACGGTGGTGTCCGACTACTGGGCGATCGCGTTCCTCGCCTCCCTGCACCACGTCGCGGCCGACATCCCGGACGCGGCACGTGCCGCGCTCCGGGCCGGAATCGACGTCGAACTGCCCCACACCACCGCATACGGGGAGCCGCTCCTGGACGACGGCATATCGGCGGAGCTCGTCGACCGCGCGGTACTGCGGGTCCTGACCCAGAAGGCGGAACTCGGCCTGCTCGACCCCGGCTGGAATCCGGGGCAGTACACCGCCCCTGCGGACTTCGACTCGGTCCGAAACCGCTCCATCGCCCGCGCGCTGGCCGAAGAGTCCGTCGTCCTGCTCGACAACCCCTCGGACCTGCTGCCACTCGCCGGCGCGCGCTCAATCGCCGTCATCGGTCCCGCGGCCGACGACGTCAGGTGCCTGTTCGGCTGCTACTCGTTCCCCAACCACGTACTGCCCCACCACCCCGACACGCCCCTGGGCGTCGAGGCGCCCACGGTGCTCGACGCCCTGCGGCAGGAGTTCCCCGGCGCCGAGGTGCGCCACGAGACCGGTTGCCCGGTCACCGGAGACGACCGCAGCGGCATCGCCGCCGCGGTGGCCGCGGCCACCGCGGCCGACGTGACGGTCCTCGTCGTCGGCGACCGCTCCGGAATGTTCGGACACGGAACCTCCGGCGAGGGCTGCGACGTCAGCGTACTGACACTCCCCGGAGTCCAGGACGAACTGGTGGAGGCCGTCCTCGACGCGGCGAACCAAGTCGTCCTCGTCGTCCTCTCGGGCCGCCCGTACGCCATCGGCCGGCACGCCCGGCGGGCGGGCGCCACCGTCCAGGCGTTCTTCCCCGGCGAAGACGGGGCGGCGGCCATCGCCGGTGTACTCTCGGGCCGGATCAACCCCTCCGGGCGCCTGCCGGTCCAGATCCCGGGCGACGAGGCGGGACAGCCGGGCACCTACCTGGCGCCTCCGCTCGCCCTCAAGAGCGATGGCGTGAGCAACATCGACCCCACACCCGCGTTCCCGTTCGGGCACGGCCTGTCGTACACGACCTTCGAGATCGAGAGCGCGTCCGTCGATGAAGCCGTCGTCTCCGTCGACGCGACGATCACGCTGCGGGCCAGGGTGTCCAACACCGGTGAGCGAGCGGGCACTTTCGTGCCCCAGCTGTACCTCACCGATCCGGTCGCCTCGGTCACCCGCCCGGTCCGCCAGCTCATCGCGTTCACCCGCGTCGACCTCGCCGCCGGTGAGACCCGTGTCGTCGAGTTCCAGGTCCACGCGGACATGGCGGCCTTCACGGGGACAGACCTTCGCCGACGTGTCGAACCCGGCGACCTCACGCTCACCGTCGCCCGGTCGGCGGGCGACCCCGGCGTCCCCGTCCAGGTGACCCTGCAAGGAGACGAGCGCATCGTCGATCGCACTCGCACCATGACCACGCCCGTCAGGGTGCTCCCGGGCTGACCTCAGGTACTCCTCCGGCCAGGAGGCTCCCCGCGTCAGGTCCCGGGGAGCCTCCTTTGCATCCCATCTCCAGCGACTCACAACAGGCTGCGGGGATGCACGTGAGGCGATCTGGCGTGAGCCGCCTGAGTGGCGTTGCCGAGTGCCGTACACAGCTGGACCTTCGATCCGTTGGCTGTTCCCCCGCTGGTCACATCGACAACGTGCCGCTGGAGCAGCAGGAGAAGCTCTTCGCCCGCCTGAGCGCGCTGCCCGGTGTGCACAGCCGGCAGTCCGCTCCGGGGGCATGCGGATTCAGGCGGGGGGACTGAGCGTCGGCCCCGCGGAGGCGTCTCTCGTACCGCAGGTCGGCGAGTTCGCCCACCTGCAAGGCGGCTGGGCCGTGGCCCAGCCGCTCGCGGGCGTCCGTCTCACCCCCGGCATGGCGCTCGTCCACGGCGCCCACGACGAGGCCGAACTCGACATCGTCGCTGCCGTCGTGGCCACCGGCCACGCCTGGGCGGCCGGGGATTTCGCCCGGATCGCCGCATGAATGCGCGCCAGCACCACCGACAGAACCCATCAAGGAGCCATCATGGAACGTCCTTCGATTCTCACGGGCGGAGCCGCCGCGTTCGGCGCGCGCTCGCCATCACCGCCATCACCGCCGTCGCCGGCGGCACCAGCATGGCGGAAGCCGCGCAGTCGTACCCGGGGCTGATGCCGGACCCCGCCACGACCCCGGTGTCGAACCCGCCCTTCCCTCCGCAACCTCACCCACACTGAGCGGAAGCACCTGGAGACCTTCGACGAGCTGGACTTCGAGGTCTTCTCCCACGCCGACTGGGCTCGCCTGGGCGAGAACATAGACGACCTCGCGGCGATGTTCGTATGGGCACCTGACACACGGATCCGCTCCCGCCCCCTGCGCGTGGCCAAGAACGAACTGACCGCCGTGACCGGTGTCATGCAGGGCACCTTCACCCGCCCGATGCCGGACGGGAAGGGCGGCTTCATCAGCCCACGGGCAAGAAGTACTCGATCAACATGGCCACCGTCGGTATCCGGAACCGGCGCGGCACCATGGACGAGGAGTTCCTGTTCTGCGACAACCAGAACTTCTGCCAGCAGATCAGCCTCGGCTGACGCTGAGGTGTCGCGGGTGGTGGTGCGGTGCCCGCGCCGCCACCCGCCAGGCCTACTGTCACCCGCATGGAGCCAGCCCCGTTGAGTGCTATGCGGGGACGGGCAGAGGCTGTTCGGTCCAGATGGTCTTTCCGGTACCCGTGTGACGGCTGCCCCATCGCTCGGTGAGCTGGGCGATGATGAGGAGGCCGCGGCCTCCCTCATCGAAGATCCGGGCGCGGCGCAGATGGGGAGCGGTATTGCTGCCGTCCGAGACCTCGCAGATGAGAGTGGTGTCGCGGATCAGCCGCAGCCGGACGGGCGGAGCACCGTAGCGGATGGCGTTCGTCACCAGTTCGCTGACTACGAGCTCGGTGACGAAGGCGGCGTCGCCCAAGTCCCAGGCGGACACCTGGGCGCTGGCCAGTTCGCGTGCGCTGGCGACGACGGTGGGATCGGAGGCCAGGTCCCAGGTGGCGACCCGGTCGGGGCCCAGTGCCCGGGTCCGTGCCAGGAGGAGGGCGGCGTCGTCGGCGTGGCCGTCCGTCAGCAGGCGGCGCACCACCGTGTCACAGGTCTCCTCCAAGGAGTCCCCAGGACTGGTGAGAGTCTCACGGAGCAGGGTGTATCCGACGTCCGGATCGCGGTCTCGCGCTTCGACGAGACCGTCTGTGTAGAGGGCGAGAACGCTGCCTTCCTGGAGGTCGAACTCCGCGTCTTCGAACGGCAGGCCACCGACCCCGAGCGGAGGCCCGGCCGGTACGTCGAGGAGGTCGACCCTCCCGTCCGGTGTGGCCAGTGCCGGCGGTGGGTGGCCGGCTCGGGCCATGGAGCAGTGACGGGAGACCGGGTCGTACACGGCGTACAGACAGGTGGCCCCCACTTCGCCGGCGTTCTCGTCGACTGGATCGCTGCCGTTGTCCGTCGAAGCCTCACGGTCCATGCGCAGCACGATGTCGTCGAGTTGGGTCAGCAGTTCGTCGGGGGTGAGGTCAATGTCTGCCAGAGTGCGCACCGCCGTACGCAGTCGGCCCATCGTGGCGGAGGCGCGGATGCCGTGGCCGACGACGTCCCCCGCCACCAGGGCCACTCTGGCTCCGGACAGGGGGATGACGTCGAACCAGTCTCCTCCGATTCCGGCGCGGGAGTGGGCGGGCAGGTATCGGGAGGCCACCTCGACAGCGGCCTGCCGGGGTGCGTGGTGGGGCAGAAGACTCCGCTGGAGGGCGAGCGCTACAGAGCGTTCGCGGGTGTAGCGGCGGGCGTTGTCGACGCACAAGGCGGCACGCGCCGCCAGCTCCTCCGCGAGAAAGAGATCGTCGTCGAACGGGTCTGTCCGGCGGTGCCGGGCGAGGAACACCATCCCTAGCGTCACGCCGCGGGCCCGAAGGGGCACCACCATGATCGAGTGCATGCCGTACGCGGTGATGCACCGGGCCCGCTCCTTGGTGCCTCCCGCCCACCACCGCAGCGTGGTGGAGTCGATCCGGTCTCGTGATGCTCGGCCGGTTGCCAGGGCGCAGCCCGGGGGCGAATCCCTGGGGTAGGCATGGGTCGCTCCGAGCGGTATCACCGTCTCGGGGCAGCCCTTGAGCACGGAGCGTTGAGCGGTGCGGCGGAAGAGCAGCACGTCGTCCAGCGGTGGCGTCTCCGCGTCCTGCCCTTGGAACACACTCTCCAGCAGGTCCACGCAGGTGGGCCCCAGCGCTCCATGCGGTCACCAGACCGCGTTCGTCAACGGGGACCGAGGCTGATTCCACCGGCGACTGCGCTGTCCGGCCCGGACAGAGTGCCGCCGCGGAGTCTCTGTCCATGCGTACCACTCTCACCCTGCGGCGGCAGGACCCCGCGGTCCCGGGCGAGGTCGCCCACCGCTTTTTCCTAGCTTGCTCCCTTCCCGCGGTCCTCACAAGCACGGAGGGGGCACGGGCTCGCACGGGCTGAGCGTCAGGTCCTGGTGAGCGCGCTGCCGCTAGGCGCGATGCTTCGGAGCCCGGGACAGAGTGGACCTGGCCCCGTACGCACAGTGGTGTCACCGGCGCACGCAGTGGCCTGCGGCGGTCATTCGGTTGAACTGCGGTCCTGTGGGTTGGGCGGCTCCCCGCGAGTGGAGTCCGCATTCCGTCCACCGCGCCGGACGCACACAGATGCGCCGTGGGCACGGCCCGCAGGACCTCGGGCTGCTTGGTGGAGAGGTGTCCGTCAGCGATGATCTTCAAGGCGGCGTGCGAGATGCTGGTTTCCTGGCGGCTTGGTGATCGAGGACGAGGGCGAGGCCCCGGCCGACGCCGATGCAGGGGGTGGCGACGCCGACAGTTCAGTTCGCCAAGTTCCCTGAGGCGCTCATCGGCCCGCACGACGCGCTGACGCTGCCGCCCGAGTCCGACGCGGTGGACTGGGAGGCCGAACTCGTCGTGATCGTAGGCCGCAGTGTCCGGCGCGCCGACCGGGCCGAGGCCGAGGCGGCCAGCGCCGGATACACCGTGCTGAATGACGTGACCCTGCGTGACTGGCAGCACCGCACCAGGGAGTGGCTCCAGGGCAGGACCTGGGAAGCCACGACGCCTCTCGGCCCCGTCCTGGTCACGCCGGACGAACTGCCCGCCGACGCCGAGATCAGCTGCACCATCGACGACAAGGTGGCACAGAAGTCCACCATCAGCGACCTGCTGTTTGACGCTGCCGACCTCGTCACCTGCGTGTCCACCGTGATCACCCTCAACCCGGGGACATGATCGTCGGAGAGACGGACGGCCCTCTTCGTTGCGAGCGACGTGCAGGCCCTTGGTGCCCTGGAGGCCGCGCGCCAGCTGGGCATTGTCATGCCGAGCGGGCTGTCGGTCATGTCGTTCGACGACACCCTGGTGGCCGCCAATGGCTTCGCCACCCCTGAGTGCCATGCGGCAGCCGTTCCAGGACTCCGGTCACGAGGCCACGCGCGTCGTGCTCCACCTCGCCGAGGGGCGGCCGCCCGCCACGAAGCGTTAGGAACCCGCGACCGAACTGGTCGTGCGCATGCCCACGGTGCGACCCGAGACCCGGTGAGCACCGGCGAGCTTGAACCCAACTCGCAGCCCCTGATCGCGAAAGCCTTTCGGAACTTGTCGCCCGCCGATATTGCAGCGGCCGAATTGCGGCGCCTAGCGTGACCGACGCCAGCTCAACCGCAGGAGCAACGGCACGCACATCTTGCGCGACAGCACCTGACGGGCATGGCCTCGATTCATATCCCCAGCGCAGAAGGGCCCGGGACGGCCTTGGGGAGACGCATACCCAGCGCAGGGATCATGCCGACTCGAAAGGTGTTCAACGATGAACGGAGTGTCCCGGCGGTGGTTCCTCACGGCCACGGCGGCGACCACGCTGAGCGTCACCGTGGCCGGCTGCGGCAAGTTCGGCAGCGGCGCTTCGTCAGCCTCGGGCAACGCGGACTTCTGGATGCCGCAGGACCCGACCAACTCGGTGTCGAAGACGGCAGTGGACTCCTTCAACTCCGGCGGCCAGGGCAAGGTCACCATCTCCGTGATCGCCACGGACGGCTACAAGGACAAGCTGCGGACTGCGATGGGCTCGTCGAAGATGCCCGGGATGTTCTTCAACTGGGGAGGCGGCAGCCTCGACAACTACGTCACGGCTGGCAAGCTGGTGCCGCTCGATCCGGCCATGGAGTCGCACTTCCTCGCATCCTCGCTGGCCGCGGGCAAGGTCGAGGGCAGGTTCGTCGGTGTCCCGTACCGCGGTACCCAGCCGGTGTTCATCTTCTACAACAAGAAGGTGTTCTCCGACGCGGGCGTCGAGCCGCCGAAGACCTACGCCGACCTGCAGGACCTGGTGAGGGTGTTCACGAGCATGGGTGTCATGCCGTTCGCCCTGGCCGGCAACGCCAGTTCTGCGTGGACGGAGCTGATGTGGGTCGAGTACCTCGTCGACCGCCTCGCGGGCCCCGAGCTGTTCGCGAAGATCGCGGCCGGCAACTGGGCGCAGTGGAAGGACCCCGCGATCCTGAAGACCGCCGAGATGATCAAGGATCTGGTGGACAGCGGCGCCTTCGGCAAGAACTTCGGCTCGGTGAACTACGGCTCCGGCGGCACCTCCACTCTGCTCAACAAGGGCAAGGCGGCGATGGTGCTGATGGGTTCCTGGGAGTACGCCACGCAGCAGAGCGAGGCCCCGGAGTTCACCAAGAAGTACCTCGGATATGTGCCCTTCCCGAGCGTCGAGGGAGGCAAGGGCGATGGTGCGAACGTGGTCGGCAACCCCACGAACTACATCTCGGTGACTACCAGCGCGGCCGAGCAGACCGCGGACGCGTTCCTCAAGACCACCTATAGCGACAGCTACGTTCAGGGCCTGGTCGCGAAGGGCGAGGTGCCGGTCACCGTGAACGCGGCGAAGTTCCTCGACGAGGCGGCCGACCCCGCGTACGCGAAGTTCCAGTACGACTTGGTGCAGAAGGCCCCCACCTTCACCCAGTCCTGGGACCAGGCGCTCGGTTTCACCCTGGGCACCCCGCTGCTGACCGAGATCCAGAAACTGTTCAACGGACAGAGTTCGCCGCAGCAGTTCGTCGACGCGGTGCTGGCGATGCAGGTCTATTGAGGGCACGTCCACGTGGCCTCCGCAGTGACTTCGCGGCCCGTGAACAAGGAAACGGGTTCGTGCCCGGGCCGCTTCGCCCACCCTGGAGCGGCCCGGAGTGGCCCGGGCGTTGCCGGGGCTGCTGTTTTTCGCCGTCGCGCCGATGGGGGGCTGTTCCTCTCCTGCACCCACTGGGACGGCCTGAACACTCAGCAGTTCACGGGGACGGAGAACCGGTCGCGCTTCTTCGGCTACGGCCAGGTCTGGCAGTCCACCCTGATCACGGGAGCCCTGCTGATCGGGAACATCGCCGTCCAAGCGCCGATCAGCATCCTGCTCGGTGTGTGGGCGGCCGGCCGGCAGCACAACCTTGCGGGGCTGTCGACGGTCTCTTCCTGCCGCTGCCGCTGCCGCTGCCGCTGCCGCTGCCGCTGTCCGGGGCGGCGACGGCCATCATGTCCGCCATCGCGACGGTGTCCGTCTTCACCGCCCTACAGGCGTGGAGCGTCTTCCTTTGCCCGCTGATCATGACTCAGTCGGAGGACGACAAGCTGGTGACGATGGGCCTGTACAACTTCGTCTCCCAATACGGTGCCAACTTCCCGGCCCTGCTGCCCGCGGTGCTTCTGTCCGCGGCCCCCGTCCTGGGCGTCTGCCTCTTCGCCCGCCGGGCCCTGGTCACGGGCCTGATGGGAGCCGGCGGCAAGTAACCGCCGCGAACGGGCCCGCCCCTCCACCCGAAATGCAACACCCTTGAGCTTGATCAATTCGTCAGAATGTATGCCACGTGCACGGATTCTAAGCCACCTTGAAGCACGGGGTCTTAGCGCCCGAAGCCGCCAAGACCCCGTGCGTCACCATGCCTTCTCAGCCGAGAGGCACCCGGGACCGCGACACCGCCGTCCCGCTGGTCGAGCGGCTGCGCACCATGTACTTCTCCATCCGCCTCGTGTGGGCGGACGGCGGATATGCCGGCAGTCTGGTCGACCGGGCCCGCCAGAATCTCCGCCTCACCCTCGACATTGTCAAACGCACCGACGACGCCACGGGGTTCGTGGTGCTGCCGCGCAGGTGGGTGGTGGAGAGAACGCTGAGCTGGCTGATGCGCTCGCGTCGCCTGGTGCGTGACTACGAGACGCTGCCGGCCATGCACGAAGCCATGTGTCGGCGTACTCGTTGAAGTGCTTGGCCGAGTACGGATGAACGTGCTCAGCATGTTGGAGTCGGCCGAGCCCTTTGCGGGGTCGAGCTCATTCCTTCTATCGTTCGACTTGGCGTCACCGCGGACGCGGAACAGGACAGTGCCCAGGGCACGGGAAAGCGATCGTCATGGGTGTTTTTGTTCGAATTAGAGGCTGGCTGGAGTGCGACGACCGCCAGCTTGCCCAGGTCAAGGAGATCGTCAGCTCCGAGGACCAGGATCGAACTTATAGCGGCGGCTGGGGCTTCCCGGCGAGGCAGTACAACTTCACCAACTGGGCCTTCTTCGGCGCTGAAATGCGCGCAGAGTCCATCGACTGGTTCCGGGAACAGCTATATCTCGTGGCGCGGATTCCTGCCTCGGACGATGACAACGACCTGGTCACTGGACTCTTCTTCGTCAGCCATGAGGTTGAGGGCATGAGCGAGTGGCAGGTCCGCGATGGGGATGTAGTGACCAGCCGCGCGAACGGGCAGTATCAGTACCTCGACGAGTAGAGCTACTGATCGGCCAGTCGTGGAGGAGCGGGCGGTCACGCCACGTTGGTGTTCCGCTCGATGACGGCGAGTCGGTTCTTGAGCCGGTAGCTGGGGCCGTTGATGGCGATCACCTCGTCGCCGAAGACCTGGCCCCATTCACTGAAAGTCTTGTTCGAGGTCAGGATGATCGAGCCCTTCTCGTATCGCTTTGAGATCACCTGGAAGACCAGGTTCGCCTCGGCCCGTTCGAGAGGCTGGTAGCCGACCTCATCGACAACAAGAACGCTGGGCCGCAGGTAGGTACCTAGCTTGTTGAGGAGCCGTCCGGCAGCCTCGGCGGCTCTGAGGTTGCGGACCATGTCGTCGAGGCTGGTGAAGTAGATCGAGTAGCCAGCCCGGCAGGCAGCAACCGCGAGAGCGACGGTGACGTGCGTCTTGCCGACCCCGGGCGGGCCGAGCAGGGCGGCGTTGGCCTTGGCCTCGACGAAGGAGAGGGTGGCAAGGTCCTTGACCTTGTGCGGGTCGAGGTCCGGCTGGAAAGAGAAGTCGTACTCATCGAGCGTTTTGTGGTGCGGTAGCTTCGACAGCCGCAGGCCCTGTCGAATGCGGCGGTCGTCGCGGACGGCGAGTTCCTCGGACAGCACCAGGTCGAGGAAGTCGAGGTAGCCCATCTTCCCTTCGCCGGCCCGCCGGATGTACTCGTTGATGGCTTCGGCCAGGTGGGGCAGGCCAAGCTTGCCGGCCGTGCTGCGGATGCGGGTGCTGACCAGCTCGCTCAAGACGTTTCCCTCGTGCTCGGGTGGACGGTGAAGGGGCGGGTGCCGGTCAGCTCGTCATAGACCGACAGCGGACGGCGGCCGACCACGACGCGGGTTGCCGCGGCCCGGTTCAGCAGGGCCTGCAGCGGCCCGGCCTCCCGTCCCAGGGTCGGCTCGCCCCGGGGCTGAGCCGGGACGTCGCCGGTGGTGGTCCGGCGGCCCTTGCCGGTGGGCAGGCCGTCCCCATGCGTTTCCTCGACGATGCGGACACCGCGGCCAACCGCGCGTTCATGAACGGCCAGCAGCGTCTCCCCGCCGGTGTCAACATCGGTCGAGTGGAGCATGACCTGGGACTTCGTGGCCCGGACCTCGACCAGCTGGCGAGGACGGACCTTGCGGGCGGGGACCGAGTAGAGGTTGCCACCGAAGGCGACCAGGCAGTCCTTGCCGACCGGCTGCAGATGCCGTTCGGCCACCAGATACGGGGTCGGCGGCTGCGGCTTGAGGGCTGCGTGGTCGCGGGCCGCCCGCTCGCCGATGACCTCCCGGTGCGTCTTGTGGATCTGGGCTCGCCGTTGCGGCACCCAGGCTGCGAAGGCGGCGTTCATCTCCTCTATGGAGGAAAACGCCCGTCCGGACAGGACGTGGTCGCGGATGATCAGCACCTGGCGTTCGACGCGGCCCTTGCCGGTGGGCCGGTAGGCGGCCAGCACATCGATGTCGAAGTCGTAGTGGCCCGCGAAGCCGACCGCTTCGGGGTGCAGGGGGACGGCCTCACCGGGGGCGACGTGGCGGCGCACGACGGTCTTGGTCCGGTCGTAGACGATCGTCATCGGCACCCCACCGAAGTGGGCGAAGGCCCTTCGGTGGCAGTCGAAGAAGGTCTGCAGGTCCTGGCTGGGGGTGAAGCAGCAGAACGGGTCGCGGGAGTACGACAGCGTCATATGGAAGGAGTAGATCTTCGGGATGCCCATGTGGGCGAGGATCTTTCCTTCGTCACCCCAGTCCACCTGGGCTTGGGCCCCGGGAATCACCTCGAAACGCCGGTGTATGCCCGCTAGTTCCTTCGGCGTGATGCCGAGTTCCCTGGCGATCCTGGGGCGTGCTTCCTGGACGTAGAGCTTGGTCCGCTGGTAGTTGCCGGTAAACCCGTACTCGTTCGCCAGCCGTTCGTGGATGACGGCAGCCTTCATCAGGATCTCCGCCCGCAGCATCGAGTCGATCAGCGGCGCGAACTCGTCGATCATCCTGGCGCGAGGCCGCCCGTTCGCCGCCCGGCGTGGAGGCGACGCAGGCCCGTCAGCGGACAAGTACTTGCTGACCGTCCGCCAGTTAAGCCCAGTCTCTTTGGCGACCTCGGTCAGGCTCATGGCTCCGGACTCGACCAGGCCGCGAAAGCGCCGCAGTTCCAGCCAGCGCTGTGGATCCAAGACCACGGCCCACTCCTCTCTGCGACCTCGAACAACAGGCAGCAGAGTGGCGAATCTCAGCCCTCAGCACATCAAGAACTCTGCACGTTCATCCGTACGCGGCTATGTACGTTCACATGTACGCCGACACCATGGTGCTGTGGTCGATGACCATGCTCATGAGCGGTCGGCTGGCCGGACGTCGCCCTGGTGCCTTCAGCAGGGCAACCGTTGGCGCGGTGAACACCCCCGGCCGCACATGGAGCACCCACCCCCGCTCCACCAGGCGTTTCGCCTTCGGACGCACCCCCTCCACCTTCGCCGGGACGACCTCCAGACCCAGGGCTGCGGCCAGTTGCCGGCAGCGCATGCCCTCCCGGCCGGCTTCCGACTCCAGCACCGACACGATCCGCCGGTAATCCGGTGCGAGGACCGACGCCGCCATGCCCTCCGCCCGCCGCGGCACCGGCGAGCCCGTCACCGCGCTCTGCACCGGCTCCACGACCGCGGAAGGCGGCCCGGCCAACACCTCGGCCACTGTCGCACGGGCATCAACCAACCGCTGAAGCGCAGCTTCGGCCCCGCTGAGCGCGGCCTGCACCCGCTCGGCCTCCTCCCGCAACCGCGCGATCTCCTCCCGGACCCTCTTCTCCCGGGCCTCCAACAAACCGAGCACCGACGGCATCGGCCACCTCCACGAGCCAGACGAGCAGACGAACCACGTCCATCTGTCCCGCCGCCGACCGGAGTTCATGCCCACCCACCCGAACTAAACGACCACGTTCGGAAAGCGGATGACGTCTCAGGCGTGCAAGTGCTGACCTGCGGGTGGCTGCGCAACTTGAGGGCTGGCTCTTGGTTGGGTGTCTGGGTGGGCACGAGGGCTGGGACGGGGCGGTCTGGGGTGGGTGGGGTCTCTCTCGTGGGCGGGAACAGGTGGTGTGGGAGCAGGCTCAGGGCTCGATGGCGAGGTGTTCGATGAGGTCGTCGCGCAGCGTGAATTGATAGCGGAGATCGATGGTGCCGCCGGGGAAGTTGCCTTCGAGGTGGTGTGTGGCGATGTAGTGGGCCGGGTCGGTCTCCTGGGCGTTGGTGAGGTGGATGGTGTAGGTGAATTCGGTGGCGGATCGGTCCAGCCATCGCTCGATCGCGGCGCTGCCCTGGTAGGTGTTGCCGTCGTCGATCACTGTGGCGTCGTCGGTGAACGTCGTGACCGCGGTGGCGGTGTCGTGGGCGCGGTGCGCTGTGAGGTAGCGGGTGATCACCTCGGGCAGGTCGTCCGGGGTGATGGTCCGGGGCTGGTTGTCGTGCATGACGCTCCTGATGGTGGCGGCGGGTTCAGACGGTGGGGGTGGTGCCGCCGTCGATGACGTGTTCGGCGCCGACGATGGCCGAGGCGCGGTCGGAAACGAGGAAGGCGACGAGTTCGGCGACCTCCTCGGGCCGGTTGGGACGGCCGAGCGGGATGCCTCCCAGGGAGTCCATGAGCCGGCCCAGCGCTGCTTCCTGGCTGATGCCGGCGTCGTGGGCGATCCGGGCGACGAGGTTGTCGGCGGCCGAGGTCTGGACGAAGCCGGGCGAGACGGTGTTGACGCGGACGCCGTGCGGGGCGACCTGGTTGGCCAGGCCCTTGCTGTACGTGGTCAGAGCGGCCTTGGCGGCGGCGTAGGCCAGGGTGCCGTTCCACAGCGGCATGCGGCGCTGGATCGAGGTGACGTGCACGACCACGCCCTTGCCCGTGGCGATCATGTGCGGGAGGAGTGCGCGGTCCAGGCGGACGGCGGCCAGCAGGTTCGTGTTCAGCTCCCTGGCCCAGTCGTCCTCGCCGAGCGCGGCGAATCCTCCTGCCGGTGCCTCGGAGCCGCCGAGGGTGTTGACCAGGATATCGACGCCTCCCACGCGGGCGTCCACCTCGGAGGCGACGTGGGCGGCGCCCTGGGCGGTGGACAGGTCGGCGGTGATGAACGTCTTCTCCTCGACGTCGTCGGGGCGGCTGCGGGCGGTGACCAGCACGGTCGCGCCGGCCTGGGCGAGCCGTCGGGCGATCGCGGCTCCGGTGCCCTTGGTGCCGCCGGTGACCAGAGCGCGTCGGCCTTCGAGGGATTCGCTGATGGATGTGGTCACGTTGTGCTCCGTTTCCGGGGGCAGGTATGCGGGGCGCCGCTCCCGTCCTGACTGCTAAAATAGAACCTACTAACTTCGACTTTAGCAGTAACTGAGGGGATGGTCGCCGTGGCAAGCCGGATCAGGCTGGAGGACCGGGAGTGCCCGCTGTCCACGACGGTGGAACACGTCGGCGAGTGGTGGACACTGCTGATCCTCCACGACGCCTTCGACGGCTACACCCGCTTCGACCAGTTCCAGGAGAGCCTGGGCATCTCCTCCAGCATGCTCACCACCCGGCTGAAGACCCTGGTCGCGGACGGTCTGCTGGAGCGCCGGCCCTACCAGACCAGCCCCGTCCGGCACGAGTACGTACTCACCGAACTCGGGCGCTCGCTGCGCCCGGTGATCGTCGCCCTGGCCGCGTGGGGCAATGCCCGCCTCACGCCGACAGAGCGCAGCATGATCCTTGTCGACGCGCACAGCGGCGAGGAGGTCGAGCCCGTCGTCGTCGACGCCAAAACCGGCCGCCGACTCGACGACAGCGCCGCCTACGTCTTCACCGCGGGCCCCGCAGCCAGCGACGCGATGCGCAGCCGCTACGCGGCACGGCCTGCCATTCCCGCGGAAGAGGCGTAAGTCCGCCCGTAAGAGCCTCGTACGGCCTTGAGCAGGGCCGCGAGCACGGGCTGCACCTGACCAGCCTCGCGGCACCGGCTTGTCGCCGGCGTGATACCTGCCAGCCCTCCCCGGTCGTTGAGAACTGGATCAAGTGAGGCGAGGAGCAATACCGGTCGTTTCCACGGCTCTGTCCGCAGTTTCGTGAATCCCCAGGTCAGGGAGGTGAGCGAGGGATCGTTTCGGCATAGTATGTCCCGGCATGGCGAGCAAGACGGTCGGGGCTGTGCTGTTTCCCGGTATCGATGTGAGAGTGGAGCGCGTCAGCGACTCCTCTGACGTCCTCGTGGTGGAGGCTGTGTCCACGGCTCGCCCGGGCCGGTGCCCGGGCTGCGGGAAACAGGCGTGGCGCATACATAGCACGTATCAACGAGCCCTGAATGAAAGGCCGTTGGGGCCTCGCCGGGTCATAGTCCGGCTGTGGGTCCGCCGGTACTTCTGTGATCGGAAGAGTTGTTACCGCAAGACGTTCGTCGAGCAGGTGCCGGGATTGTCCGAGCGGCACCGCCACTCCAGCACCGGGCTGACAGGGCGGCTGCGGTCGATCGCGGTGGAACTGGGCGGCCGTCCGGCCGCGCGGTTGTGCCGCCGACTGCGGCTGGTCGCGGGCCGGACCCGGCTGCTCAGGCTGTTGACGGCGCCGGCGGTTCCGGATCGTGCGCCGCGAGTGCTGGGGGTGGATGAGTTCGCCTTCCGTAAGGGCTGCACCTCGGCCCGCGTGAGGGTGTGCTCGATGCTGTCGACGGCTTCGCGGGCGGCTTGCCGGGTGAGGTGACTGTCGACGGACGGGAGCGGCCCTGACACCGTCGGGCCGTACGAGTACCGCCGGACGGTGCGGGCCCGGAGAGCCTGCTGGAGAGCAGCACCACCACTGCCCCCACTGCTGAACGGCGCGTAGCGTGTCGAGGCATGACGCTGCTGCCGGACCTGCCGCAGAACACGGCGCTGCTCGACCTGCTGCGGCGGCAGGGCGTTCCGCGGGAGAGCCGTGCCTACGCCTACGAGGGGTGGGAGCTGCATACCCACCCCGATCTGGTCGAGAGACTTGGGGACCTTGCTCCCCAGTGGCCCGTCCTGGCGACGTTCGGGGTGCCGGTGCTTGCAGCCAAGGGCATCGCCGCGGTCGTCGCCTTGGGCACGCGCATGCTGCTGGTGCGCCTTCCCGAAGCGCCGGCCGAGCCCCTGGAGCCCGCGGGGCCCTGCCCGCCCCTGACGGATCCGGGCCAGGGTTGGTACTCGGTCTGCCCCTGGCAGAGCGAGCTTCCCTCGACGGAGTCCCAGCGCCTGTTGTCGCTTCTGGTCCAGCATGCGCTCTCGTATGCGGCGAGTCTGTCGGAGGACGACAGCATCGACTGGCAGGGGCGCCCGGTGCAGGCCTCCGGGCAGGCGCAGGGCAAGGCCAAGGTCAGCCGCCCCGGCAGGGACAAGGGCAGGCGGCAGGGCCGACGCGGACGACGGCGCTAGTGTGCGGAGCGAGTCCTGATCAGCGGGTCGCCCCTGGTGAGGTCTTTGATCCGGATCGGCAGACACGGCCCGATGAACTCCCGCTCCTCGTTCGTCAGTTGCCCTCACGTCACGGAAAACGATCTACCGGATCAGGACTCGGGCCTGTCCGACGGATCACGCGAGTTGGCGGGTTTTCGGGGTCAGGGCGGTGAAGGTTCGGGTGCTGTAGGTTGCGGTTGCGGTTGCGGATGCCGCGATCTGCGGTACAGGTCAGTCCGCGTCCGTGGCCGCAGATTCAGCCGTGGGCGGGCGCGCGGGGCGCGCTCCTGTTCCATGCCTGCATCCCCGTCTCGGAGTTCGGTGCGGCATGGCCTGACGGTGTGCCGGTGCAGGTGCATGCGAAGGAAGCCGATCCGTTCTTCGCCGAGGACATCGACGCAGCCCGCGCGCTCGTCTCCGACTGCGCTGATGCGGAGATGTTCCTGTATCCCGGAGACCAGCACCTGTTCGCGGACCATTCGTTGTCGTCCTACGACCCGGACGCTGCCAAGCTCCTGCCCCGGCGGGCGATCGAGTTCCTCGGCTTGCGCCAGCCGGTGGGCCTGCCGCCGCTGCTGCCACGGCGTAGGCGGTGGGCCCGCTGATCACGGCGTCCGGGGACGGACGGTGTGCTTGAGCTGTCGATGCGGCAGGTAACGGCGGTTGCGCGTGGCGAGTGCGCTTCGTCGCCGCTGAGACGGTCCGGCCGGGGCACGCGAAGGCGGTCGGGAACCGGGATCATCTGTGAGGGACGGCCTTAGCCGCGCGGGGCGACGAGAGGCAGGACGATGGTGTCCAGGATCTCCTCGATCACGCTGGGGGGCACCGCCTCATGGGTCTGTGTGAGTTCGAGGCTGACGAGATCGAGCGGCAGGTCCCGGATGCGCGGCGTGAGGGCGGCCGGGTCGACTTCTCCCCGCGCGGCGGCGCGGTCCCAGATGTCCTGGGTGCCGAGGGCCTGGTAGATCCGCTGTCGCAACTGCTGCGCGAGATCTTGGTTCTCCTCGGCCGGTCCGCCGAAACGCGACCCGAAGACGGCCAGAATCTCCGCTCTCTTGTCGGACTTGCTCACCAGGTAGGCCAGGAGGTCTCCGCGCAGCGTGCCAGTGTCAGGGACGGGCGGCCTGTTGTGGTCGATCCAGTGCAGGACGGCCGCAGCAAACAGCTCCTGCCGGCTTCCCCAGCGCCGGGCGATCACGGGGCGGCTGGTCCGGGCGCGTTCGGCCACCGCTTCCATGGTCAGCCTTTCGTAGCCGTTCTCCATCAACTCGTCCCACGCGGCTGCGAGTAGCGCACTTTCGAGTGCTGCTCCGCGGCGACGGGTCTGCCGGTCGGTCACGACCCCTCCATAAGATCCATCGATGCATCTAATTGACGAGGGTGCCCTCTCTGCATAGAGTGCACACGTGCATCTTATGTGACTGAGGTGCGATCGCGGCCGTCGCGGCGGCGGACCGTCGCAAGGCTCCCACCGCGAGCGCGCGGATCACCTGATACACCGGCGGCCTCGCCGGCGGCTCGGCCGTCCGAAACCCTCCCCCTGTAGGGAACCGAAGGGACTGCATGACCAGCGAATTCCGCCTCGGCGGCGACCTCCCCGTCAACCGTCTGGGGTTCGGTGCGATGCGCCTGCCGTCCCGGAGCGGCATGGGCGGCGAGCCCCGCGACCTCGAAACCGGCCGTGCGGTGCTCCGCCGTGCCCTTGAGCTCGGCGTCGACCACATCGACACCGCCGACTTCTACCGCAGCGGCGACCATACGGCGCACGCCAACACGCTCATCCGCGAGGCCCTTCACCCCTACCCGGACGGCCTGGTCATCGCGACCAAGGTCGGCCCGCTCATCAGGCCCGACGGCTCTTCCGCCGGCGCGCCCGGCGACATGCGTGCCCTGGTGGAAGAGAACCTCACCGGTCTCGGCATCGACCGTCTCGACCTGGTCTACCTGCGCGTGGGGCACATGGAGCCCCCGCACGGCGAGTCCGTCGCGGCCCGTTTCGAGGCGCTCGCCGAACTGCGCGAAGAGGGCCTCATCCGTCACCTCGGGCTGAGCAACGTCGACATCCGGCACCTCGCCGAGGCCCGCGCCATCGCCCCGGTCGCGGCAGTCCAGAACCAGTACCACGCCGCGCACCGCGCCGACGTGGAGATGCTGGCCGCCTGCGAGGAGGCGGGCATCGCCTTCGCGCCCTTCTTCCCCCTCGGCGGCGGACGCGAGCCCGACGACGACCGCCTGGCCAAGGTCGCCGCCCGGCACCGGGCCACCGTCGCCCAAATCGGACTGGCCTGGCTGCTGGCCTCCTCGCCGGTCACTCTCGCCATTCCCGGCACCGGCTCGGTCCGTCATCTGGAGGAGAACATGGCCACCGGATCGGTCGCGCTCTCGGACGAGGACCTCGCCGACCTTGCCTGACCAACACGACGCCCAGCGTGCCGATCACGCACCACGAAAGGTCTCTCTGCCATGAAGCTGCTCGTCCTTGGAGCGACCGGACTCACCGGTCGCCATGTCGTCGACGCGGCCCTGCGGTCCGGCGACTCGGTCACGGCGTTCGTCCGCAACCCGGCGGCACTGGCCGATCTGGCCGACCGCGTCACGCTCGCCACCGGAGACGCCACCTCGCTCCAGGATCTCTCCGCCGCCCTGCCTGGTCATGACGCAGTCATCTCCGCCCTCGGCGCAGGCAACTCCCTGACTTCGGTACGCGCCGACGACCTCTTCACGCGCTCCTCCACGGCCCTTGTCGCCGCGGCCGAGGAAACCGGTGTCTCGCGCCTGGTCTGGCTGTCGTCGTTCGGCGTGGGCCACACCCTCGCCTGGTCGAGCATCCCGCAGAAGGTGATCTACCGCACGCTCCTGCGAAACATCTACGCCAACAAGGCAATAGCCGACGAAAGCATACGCTCCAGCGGGCTGGACTGGACCATCGTCCTCCCGACCCGGCTGACCAACGACCCCGCCAAGGGCACGTACGGCGTGGGCGACAGACTGCCGATGAAGGGCAACCCGACGATCAGCCGGGCGGACGTGGCGGCATTCATGCACAAGGTGGTCCGCGGCGGCGAGTGGACCCACCGCAGCCCCGTGATCAGCGACTGACACCCTCCCCCTCCATCCCGTTCCCGGGCACGTCGGCACCCGGCTCCGGTCAGTGAGTGCCGGGCTCCTCGTAGGGGATGCGGTTCAGGTGCAGAACCTCGCCCAGGGTGCCCCATTCGTCGGCGCCGAGTTTGGTCAGCGGACGCAGCAACTCGCTGCCGGGCCGCCCGTCGGCGAGGCAGTTCTCGTCGACGGCGGCATGCAGTACCCGCCCGAAGACCAGCGTGGAGTTGCCCATGCGCAGCGTGGTGTGGGAACGGCACTCCAGAACCACATGGGAGGCGGCGACTCTGGAGGGACGCACACACTTGCTGGGCTCGCGATCGATGCCCGCGGTGTCGAATTCGCTCACCGAACGGGGGAAGTCGGTGGCGGTCGCGTTGATCAGCCGCAGCAGCGGTTCGGACGAGAAGTTGACGACGAACTCCCCGGTGTCCTCGACGTTCCGCAGGGAGTCCTTCCGGCCGATCGAGGTGAACTGGACGATCGGGGGATCGGTGCTGGCGATGCTGAAGAAGGAGTGCGGGGCCAGGTTCTCGGTACGTCCGTCCGGTGTGATCGTGGAGACCCAGGCGATCGGCCGCGGGATGACGACCGACGTCAGGAACCTGTAGAAATCCGCGCTGCTCATCGCCTCAGGGTCGTATTCCAGACGCATGGTGGCCTCTCAGGTGCTGTTGCGGCCGAGGCTCGCGCCGCCGTCGACGCGGAGGATCCGGCCGGTGATGAAACCCGCGTTCTCGGAGAGTAGGAAAGCGATGGCGGCTGCCGGCACCGAGCCGTCCCGGCGGAGCGCTCGGTGGAGCGCGGAGGCTGTGGATCAAGATGATCGGGTGTCAGGAGCTGTTCGCAGCGTTCCCCTCTCTTTGCGGGGCTTTCATGTCCCATGTTCCTCGGCCGCGTGGCATCCGCGCTCGCGTCGCATGACTGCGAGGCGCGGCCGGTCGGACCGGTGCTTCACATCGCCGGTTCGGCCGGCCGTGAGGGAGCGGGCAGCCCGCGGCTGACCAGGTCCACGGCCTCGGACACCAGGGTGACCACCTCCGGTCCGGAGTCCGGTTGCCAGCAGCTGATGGCGGCCTGCAGTGCCGCGAAGACCGCGGCCGCGGTCGTCCGTACGTAGAGGTGGCACTCCGGCAGGCCGGTGCGGGCCGCCACCGCCCGCGTCACCGCGTCCTCCACGGTGCGATTGGTCAGCATGATCCGTGGCAGCAGCTCGGGACGCTCGCGCAGCAGCAGCACGCGCTCCAGCCAGATCCTGCCGGTGGCGAGCTCGCTGAGGCGATCCACGAACACGGCCCTGATCGCCTCCGGCGGGGTTTCCTCCGGAGGGCGGGCGGTGATCCGCTGCTCGATCAGCGCGGGTGCCCCCTCCTCCAGCATGAAGGCGGCCTCGTCCTTGGTGGCGAAGTAGTTGAAGAAGGTGCGCGGAGAGACTCCGGCCTCGGCGCAGATGCTCTCCACCGTGACGGCTTCCGGGCCATGGCGGCGGAAGAGGGCCACCGCGGCGCTCTGCAGTGCTCGGTGCGTCGCTCGCTTCTTGCGTTCGCGCAGCCCGTCGGGGCGGTCGCTCGCCATCTGCCCGTTGCTCTCCATCTGCTCGTCGGACCCTTGTGGGCCGGCGCCCCAGCAATTGCTACAGTACTGCAAAAATGCAGTACTGCAAGTATCTAGGACGATGACCGCGCTCAGTCGTACGCCGGACGGGACCCGCTCCGGTCGTCCCCGGCGAATGGGAGTTCCCGTGGCGGAACGGACGGAACGATCCAGGGGCCAGTCCGTGGCCATGACCCTGGCCGAAGCCCTGTGGTTCCCGGTGTCCCTGTTCCTGGGCATGCTGTTCTTCTTCGCGCCCGCTCTGCATGCACCGCAGCCGCACCATGTGAAGGTCGCGGTGGCCGAGTCGGCGCCGGCCCGGCGGGTCGACAGCGCGCTGGGCACCAGGGTGCCCGGCGGGTTCGACGTCACCGCGGTCCCGGACGGGCGAGCGGCTAGGCAGTCGGTGCTCGACCGGGACACGGTGGCGGGCTTCCGCGAAGACCGGGGGCATGCGGTGCTGTACGTGGCGAAGGCCAACGGCGCTTCCCTCGAGCAGACCCTGACCCAGGTGTTCACCCAGGTCGCCGCCGAGAGCCACCGGCACCTGACCGTCACCGACGTGGCGCCCACCGAACGGAAGGACGAGCTGGGCACCACCTTGCTGTACTTCTCACTGGCCTGGAGCATCCCGGCCTACGTGCTGGCGACCACGCTGCTGCGTGCGGTGACCTTCAGCCGGCGCAGGAAGCTCCGCACCATCGCCGGGGTGGCCGCCGGGTACAGCGTCATCGGCTTCTACGCCGGCGTGTGGCTGGGCTACCTGCCCGACAAACCCCTGGCCATGGGGGTGTCCTTCCTGCTCACCACGGCGGTGGCGACGGCCGCCTCGGGGCTCGCCCCGTTCGTCCGGCAGTTCTTCCCGGCCGTGGCGAAGGGCCTGTTCATCGTGATGAGCATCCCGACCAGCGGCGGCGCCGTGCCCGCGCCGATGCTGCCGATGTTCTTCCAGCACGTCCGGGAGGCGATGCCGCTGGCCAACGGTCTGGACGCGCTGCGGGGCGTCCTCTACTTCGACGGCGCCGGAGTGCTCAAGCCGGTCCTGGTGCTGTGTGCCTGGTTCGCGGGTGGCGTCGCCCTGCTCGGGCTCGACCTCCGGCTGCACAGGCGCAGAGCCGGGGCGCCGGCCGTGCGGGCCGGCGAGGTGGACGACGGCGACGGGCAGGGCGAGCTCGTCGGGGAACCCCCGGTCGAGGACCCGGCGCTGGAGACGCCCAGGCCGGCGGCGCTCCCGGTGCACGCGCACCACTTCGGGGAGCAGGTGCCGGTGCTCACCGGCCGGGTCCAGGATCGCGAGGGCCGCCCGGTCCGCGGCGCCGCGGTGACCGTCATCGACGCGCGGGGACGTCAGCTCGTGCGCAGCGTGACCGACGAGACCGGTGAGTACGCCGCGACCGGACTTCCCGAGGGGTACCTCAGCATCGTGGTCTCGGCACCCGGACGGCATCCGATGGTGCATCAGACGCTGCTGCAGACCGGGATGACGGCGCGGGCCGACTTCGCCCTGCACAGCATGGCGCAAGGACGCCACGCCAAACCGGCGCAGGCGATCGCCCCGTCGGTGTGACCGGGCGTGCGTGTCAACAGCGTGAGCCCCAGGCGGCTTTCCGCGTTCCGTGGCCGCGTCTGCCGGGTGAGGTGGCGGTAGCTGCCGGCGGTCGTCGGCAGGGTCGAGTCGTCGCCGGACGGTCAGGCGTCGACGACGAGGTTCTCCCGGGGCCGGGAGCAGCAGAGGAGGATCTTGTTCTGGGCGATCTCGCGCGGCCGGATGCCTCCGTTGTGCCGCATGTCGACGGATCCGGCCAGCAGGGTGGTCTTGCAGGTGCCGCACATCCCCTGGGCGCAGGAGGCGGGCAGGCTCAGGCCGGCCCGGGCGGCGGCCGCGAGGAGGGAGGTGTCCGCGTCGCAGGTGAGGGTACGCCGGCTGCGGGCGAACTCGACGGTGAAGACGTGTCCTTCGGCGGTGTCCCCGCTGCCGGGGGCGGTGCCGGCGACGGCTTCGGCGGCCGGTGGCGCGTCGAAGGTGAAGCTCTCCTCGTGGTAGCGGTCCATGGCGAACCCTGCCGTCGCGAGCAGGTCGCGCACGGCGGCCATGTAGCCGGTCGGACCGCAAGTGAAGATCTCCCGCTGCCGGAAGTCGGGGGCGATCTGCCGGAGCATGTCGAGGGTCAGTCGGCCGCGGTGGCCGCCCCAGGGTTCGGTCGGGCCGTCCTCCTCGCAGACGTGCACCACCCGCACGGTGGGGGCGGTGGCGGCGATGAGGTCCAGTTCCCGGCGGAAGAGGATGTCGGCGGGGGTGCGGGCGCTGTGGACGAACACCACGTCGGCCGGGTGCGCGAGGTCGTACAGGGCCCTCGTCATGGACATCACCGGTGTCGCGCCACTGCCGCCGGACAGGAACAGGTACTTCGGCGCGGGGTGCCGGGCGAGGGTGAACTCCCCGAGCGGCCCCCTCGCCCGCACGGTGTGGCCTGGCCGCAGCCGGTCGTGCAGCCAGTTGGAGACCAGGCCGCCCGGCACCCTCTTCACGGTGATCGCGACGGAGTGGGGGCGGGTCGGCGGCGAGGAGATGGTGTAACACCGCTCGACGGACCGGCCGTCGATGTCGACGGTGAGGGTGAGGAACTGTCCGGGGTCGTGGTGGAAGAGGCGGGGCTGCGGGGGCTGGAGGACGAAGGTCCTGACGTCGGGGGTCAGGGCGTGGACCTGCTTGCAGACCAGCAGGCCGCCGGTGTCGCCACTGGTGTCGCCGCCGGTGTCCTCGTCGGTCCAGGAACGGGTGCCGGCCCAGGCCGGGAGCGTGTCGGTCATCGTGCCAGGTGCGCCTTCAGCCGGGTCGCGTACCAGTTGACGAACGCCTCGACCTGGTACTCGGTCGGGCCGTAGGGGCCGGGCCGGTAGGCGGGGCTGCCGATGCCCTGCTGGGCGCGGGCGACGAGGAGCGCGTCCTGGTCGTTCGTCGCCGTCCACACCCGCGTCAGGCTGTCGAGGTCGTAGTCGACCCCCTCGACCGCGTCGGGGTGCACCAGCCAGGTGGTGCGGACCAGGGTGCGGTCCGGTGCGAGCGGGATCACGGAGAAGGTGATCGCGTGGTCGGAGAGGAAGTGGAACCAGGCGTTGGGCTGCATGTGCATCGAGAGGCGGCCCAGGCGGGGCGTGCGGAAGTCGGCCAGCAGGCGTTTGCAGGCAGCCGTACCGTCCTCGGTGAAGGATTCGCCCGCGCCGTCCAGCGGTTCGCGCTGGATGCGGAAGCCGGTGGTGCGGGTGTCCAGTTCCTCGATCGCCTCGTACGGCAGGCCCAGTGACTCGTACGTCGTGCGGGACTCGGCGTCGGCCTGAAGGTAGCGTTCGTACGCCGGCCGCAGCACCGGCGGCACGTCCTGTTCGGCGTAGCCGTACACGGGGAAGAGGGAAGACTGCAGCTCGGGGTGGCCGCCGCAGTGGTAGCACTCCCGGTTGTTCTCCATGGTGAGTTTCCAGTTGCCGTTCTCCACCAGGTCGATCTGCGCGGCCACCTTCGCCCGGCGCAGGCCGTGCGGCAGGATGTACGGCTCGATGCGGGCGGCCACCTCGTCGAAGTCGGCGGGCGGGTCCTCGGCGAGGCAGATGAAGACCAGGCCGGCGACCGTGCGGGCGTGCACACTCCGCAGACCGAAGCAGGACGGGTCGAAGTCGGCCGGCTGGGACTCCGCGTGCAGCAGGCGGCCGTCCACGCCATAGGTCCAGCGGTGGTAGCCGCAGACGATGTTGCCCACCGAGCCGCGTTCGTCGTTGAGTATGCGGGCGCCGCGGTGGCGGCAGACGTTGTGGAAGGCGCGTACCTCCTCGTCGTCGTCCCGGACGACGACGACCGAGTACGGCCCGAGGGCCACGGTCACGTAGTCGCCGGGCTCGGGGAGTTCGGCCTCCGCGGCGACGAACAGCCAGTGCCGGGCGAAGACCGCCTCGATGTCGAGGTCGAAGAACTCCCGGCTCGTGTAGAAGGGGGCTTCCAGGCTTTGGCCGACGGGACGGCGGGCCACCAGGCCGGCCAGGTCCGTCGCGGGGGCGAGTGTGCTCAACTCGATGTCTCCATAAGGTCGGTGCGGGTCAGACCGGCAGGCACAGGCGCAGCGCGTCGTAGACGGCGGCGTGGATGTTGCGGCTGGTGACCGCGTCGCCGATGCGGAACAGCCGGTAGCGTCCGGCGTCGTTGCGGACCACCGTCTGCTCCCGGTGGTCGAGCAGGGCGCGGTGGTCGATCTCGCCGAGATTGCTGGATCCGGGCAGCAGTTCGCGGTACAGCTCGTCCGCGGGCAGGGTGCCGTGTTCCACGATCACGTGGTCGACGGCCAGTTCGGTGCCGGTGCCGGTGTAGTCGCTGTGGAGGGTGGCGGCCAGGCGGCCGTCGAGGGTGCGGCGTACGGCGCGCAGCCGCCGGGCGAGGGTGGTGGTCACGCCGTGTTCCGCGAAGACCTTGAGGTAGGCGGGGGAGTTCATGCTGCCGACGTCGGGCGCGAGGGTGCGTTCCGGTGTCACGAAGTGCAGGCGGGCGCCGGACGGGGCGAGGACTTCGACGGCGTCGAGTGCGGGATAGCCGCCGTGGTCGTCGTAGACCAGTACCTCGCCCCGTGGGCGCAGTGAGCCGGTCAGCACGTCCCAGGTGTCGGCGACCAGATCCTCGCCCGCGTCGAGGAAGGACCGGTCGGGCATGCCGCCGGTGGCGAGGACGACGAGGTCGGGGTGTTCGGCGAGCACGTCGCGGGACTCGGCGTACCGGCCGAAGCGGAGGTCGACGCCGTGCTGCTTGCACTCGGCGACCCGCCAGTCGACGATGCCGAGCAGGTCGCGGCGGCGCGGGTTGGCCGCGGCGAGCCGGATCTGCCCGCCGGGGAGGTCGCCGGCCTCGAACAGCACGACGTCGTGGCCGCGTTCGCCGAGCACCCGGGCGGCCTCCAGGCCGGCCGGCCCGGCGCCGACGACGACCGCCTTCCGCCGGCGGCCGGTGGTGGCCGGGACGGTGTGGGGCAGTTGGAGCTCCCGGCCGGTAGCAGGGTTGTGGACGCACTTGGTGTCGCCCGAGTCGTAGATCGCGTCCAGGCAGTAACTCGCCCCGACACAGGGGCGGATGCGGTCCTCACGGCCGCCTGCGATCTTGGCGACCAGATGGGGATCGGCGATCTGGGCGCGCGTCATGCCGACCAGGTCGAGCAGACCCTCGCGCAGGGCGTACCGCGCGGTGGCGGGATCGGCGATCCGGGCCGCGTGCATCACGGGCACCCGCAGCCGGCGCCGGACCTCGCCGGTGAACTCCAGGAACGGGCCCAGCGGGGTGCCGATCGGCGGGATCGTGCGGACCAGGGAGGCGTCGCTCTCGATGGAGCCGCGGATGGTGCTGACGAAGTCGATGCCGTCGTCGGTGAAACGCTCCGCGGCCACCAGGGCGTCGTCGAAGGCCAGTCCCCCCGGGCGGTCCTCGTCCAGCATCAGCCGGATCCCGACCACGAAGTCCGGGCCGACCGCCTCGCGCACCGCGCGGATCACCCGTCGCGGGAAGGACATGCGGTGTTCCAGGCTGCCGCCGAGGTCGTCGTCGCGGTGGTTGGTGGTGGGGGAGAGGAAGCTGTCCAGGAAGTGGCCGTAGGCCTCCAGCTCGATGCCGTCGAGGCCGGCCTCCCGGCAGCGCTGGGCCGCGGCGACGTAGTCGGCCGTGACGCGGTCGAGGTCCCAGGCCTCGGCGGCCTTCGGGAACGCCCGGTGCGCCGGCTCGCGCAACGGGGACGCGGAGAGCACCGGCAGCCAGTCGCCGGAGTAGTTGCTGGTACGGCGGCCCAGGTGGGTGACCTGGCACATGACCGCCGCCCCGGCGTCGTGCACCTCGTCGGCGAGCCGGCGCAGCCACGGCACGATGTCGTCCCGGTACAGCAGCAGGTTGCCGAAGGCGGGCGGGCTGTCCGGCGAGACCACGGCGGAGCCGCCGATCATGGTCAGGCCGACGCCGCCGCGTGCCTTCTCGACGTGGTAGGCGCGGTAGCGGTCCTTGGGCAGACCGCCCTCGCCGAAGGCCGGCTCGTGAGAGGTGCTGACCACCCGGTTGCGCAGGGTGAGGTGCTTGAGACGGAAGGGCTGGAGCAGGGGATCGACACTCTGGGAGGGCATGACCACTCCTCGGGAAGCGGGGTGCCGACGGCCGCGGCAGAGCTTCGGTGACTGCGCGGCAGCGTCGTACGTATCGCATTGCGAAACAGACTCGCGATGCGAGACAAATGGTGAGGGTGTCGGCCCGCGGCCGTCAAGAGCCGGTCCGGGGGCTGTCGGCCCGCGGCCGTCGAGAGCCGGTCCAGGTGTCGTAGGTCAGTCGTGCTTGTGGTGGCCCTGGCGCCAGGAGATCCGGGCGCCCGCCTCCCGCACCCGCTCCGCGAGGGCCGGCACGGTGTCGTCGTTGACGCGGAAGGCAGGACCGGAGACGGTGACGGCGGCGACGACCCGGCCGTCCGGGGAGCGGACCGGCGCGGCGACGGCGGCCAGCCCGATCTCGTGCTCCTCCGACGTGGTGGCGTACCCGAGCTCGCGGACCGTCGCCAACTGCTCCTTCAGGAGCGCCGGTTCGACGATCGTGTGCGGGGTGTACCGCGCGAGCCCTCGCCCCAGCACCTCGTCGGTCTCCTTCTCGGGCAGGTGCGCCAGGAAGACCTTGCCCGCGGCGGTGGCGTGCAGGGGGCTGCGCTTGCCGACCCAGTCGATGCTGGCGATGGTCGCGCCGCCGATCTCCTGGTCGATGGTGATCACTTCGATGCCGTCGTGGATCGCGAGGTTCACCGTCTCGCCGACGGCGGCGGCCAGCTCCCGGCAGACCGGCCTGCTCAGCAGCGACAGGTCGCTCTGCCGGCCGGCGCCCGCGGCCAGTTCGACCATGCCGAAGCCCAGGCGGTAGCGGCCGCGCTCGGCGTCCTGCTCGACCAGGCCGCGCGACTCCAGCGTGGCGAGGAGCCGGAAGACCGTCGCCTTGTGCAGGCCCAGCGTCTCGGCGATCTCGGTGACGCCGGACGGGCCGCGCCGGGACAGCGACTGGAGGATCGACACCGCGCGGTCGACGGACTGCACCGAGGTGTCGCGAGGCCTCCCGTTGCCGGTCATGGCGCAAGGATAGCCAGCCGGACGGCCGCCCTCCCGGGGCCCGGCGCCCCCGCCGGACCGGTTACGGATCCGTTTCCGCGGTTAATTTCCGCGCCCGAGTCTTGGCGGGAATCCGCCGTATGGCTATCGTTCACGCACTCCACTCAATCGTTCCGCTGAACGAATAGCGAGAAGGACGGTCGGCCCATGACCGACACCCACCACCCAGGACGGCGGTCTTTCCTCGCCGCCGGTGCCGCCTGTCTCGGTGCGTCCTGGCTGCTGTCCGGATGCTCGGGCGCGGCGTCCGGCACGGTGCTGCCCGCGGCGGCGCCGAAGGGCACGCCCGACCGCGGCGGCACTCTCCGGATCGCCCGCCCGCCCGCGTCGGACGCCGAGACCCTCGACCCCGCGAGCTCCCTGTCGGCGTACGAGTACCTCGGCGCCCTCTACAACCGCCTGGTCCGCGTCGGCAGCGACGGCGACCTCGCCCCCGATCTCGCCGAGTCCTGGGAGACCGACACCAAGGCCCGCACCTGGACCTTCCGCCTGCGCAAGGGCGTCACCTTCCACGACGGCCGCGCCTTCACCTCCGCCGACGCCGCCTACACCCTGCGGCACATCCTCGACAAGGCGACCGCGTCCCCGCAGGCGGCCGTCCTCGCCCCGCTCGTCGACCCGAAGACCCTGCGCACGCCGGACGCCCACACGCTCGTCGTCCCGCTCAAGTCCCCGAACGCCGAGTTCCCCAGCCTCCTCACGCACTACAACTGCTACGTCGTCCCGGACGGCAGCGCGAAGTCCGTCGGCCGCACCGGCATCGGCACCGGCCCCTTCAAGCTGGAGTCGTTCGCGCCCGCCGGTCCAGGGCGCGTCACCGCCTACGCCGACCACTGGGCCGGGCGTCCCGTGCTCGACGCGATCTCCTTCTACTCCGTGGCCGACATGTCGGCCCGCGCCAACGCCCTGCTGGCCGGCCAGGTCGACCTGCTCTCGCAGACCAACCTCGACTTCGCGACGGCCCGGGTGGTCGCCGCCTCGGCCCGCGCCACCGTCGCCCGGGTGAAGAACGCCCAGTGGTACGTGCTGCCGATGCTCACCACCGACAAGCCCTTCACCGACGTACGCGTGCGGCAGGCGATGAAGCTCGCCTACGACCCCGAGCACGTGGTGAAGGTCGCCCTCCAGGGCGCCGGCACCCCCGGCTGGGACAACCCGGTGCCGCCCGACGACCCGCTGCACATCTCCGCCCACCCCGCGCACGACCCCGACCAGGCCCGCCACCTGCTGAAGCAGGCGGGGCAGGAGGGGCTGGCCGTCGACCTCTACACCTCCGCCTACGACCCGCTGCTCACCCCCATGGCGCTCGCCTACCAGGAGTCCGCCAAACGGGCCGGCATCCGCATCCGGGTCAAGACGGCCGCCGCGGACTCGTACTACACGCAGATCTGGATGAAGAAACCGCTGATGGCGACCTACTGGTACACGGGTCGGCCCGTCGACCAGCTCTTCACCCAGATCTTCCGCAGCGGCTCCTCCTACAACGAGACCGCGTGGTCCGACAAGGACTTCGACGCCGTCCTCGACCGCGCCCGCGCCGAGACCGACGCGACGCGGCGCCGCGAGCTCTACGGCCAGGCACAGAACCTGGTGATCGAGAAGGGCGGGGCGATGACCCCGATGTTCGCCGACCGGCTGGTCGGGCTCTCCCGCAAGGTCCGCGGATACGCCGAACACGGCTTCGAGTTCGACTACCTCGGCATCGGCCTGAAGGGAGCCTGAGCATGCTCGCGTTCGTCGCCCGCCGCGTCGCGGCGGCCATCGGCACCCTGTTCCTGTCGTCCGTGCTCGTCTTCCTCGCCCTCCAGGCCCTGCCCGGCGACGTGGCCACCCAGATCCTCGGCAAGGACGCCACGCCCGACGCCGTGGCCACCCTGCGCAAGCAGCTGGGACTCGACCAGCCCGCCTGGGAACGCTACTTCGACTGGATCAAGGGCGCCCTGCACGGGGACTTCGGCACCTCGCTGGTCTCCGGGAAGCCCGTGGGCGGCGAGGTGGCGCAGTACCTCGCCAACTCCGCGCTCATCGCCGTCGTCACCATCCTGTTCGCGGTGACCGGGTCGCTGGTGCTGGGCATTCTCGCCGGCCTGTACCGCGACCGCTGGGCCGACCACCTGATCTCCACCGTCAGCCTCGTCGGCATGAGCGTCCCCGAGTTCGTGGTCGCCACCGTGCTGGTGCTGTGCTTCTCGGTCGCGCTGCCATGGTTCCCCGCCGTCGTCCTGTACGGCCCCGACGCGAGCGTGGGCCAACTGCTGCCCGCCGTCTGGCTGCCCGCACTCGCCCTCGCCATCGTCATGGCCGCCTACATCGTCCGCATGGCCCGTACGTCGGTCATCGACGTGATGGCCGGCGAGTACGTCACCACCGCCCGGCTCAAGGGCCTGTCCACCTGGCGGGTCGTCACCCGCCACGCACTGCCCAGCGCCCTGCTGCCCACCCTGCACGTGATCGCACTGAACGTGGCCTGGCTCGTCGGCGGCGTCGCCGTCGTCGAGAACGTCTTCAACTACCCGGGCATCGGCAAGCTGATGCTCACCTCCGTGCAGAACCGCGACCTGCCCGTGGTCCAGGCCGTCGCACTGATCAGCGCCGTCGTCTACGTCGTCTGCAACCTCGCCGCCGACCTCGGCGCCATGGCCCTCAACCCCAAGCTCCGTACGCGCGGGAGGACTTGATGACCACCCTCGACACCGCCCCGCCCGCCGCACCCGCGGCCGCGGACGTCCGGGCCCGCACCGCCCGCGCCTGGCGCACCCTGCGCTCCTCGCGCACCGCGCTCGTCGGCCTCGCCGTCGTCGGCGTCCACGTGCTGCTCGCCCTGCTCGCCCCGCTGCTCACCTCGTACGACCCCATTGCCAACGACCCCTCGCACGTACTCCTCGGACCGAGCTGGGAGCACTGGGCGGGCACCGACCAGTACGGCCGGGACGTCCTGACCCGGGTGCTGTACGGCGGCCGGTACGCGCTCGGCGTGTCCGTCGTCGCCACCGTCCTGGCGGTCGCCCTCGGCACGGTCATCGGCTGCGCGGCGGCCCTGCGCGGAGGCTGGTTCGACGACGTCCTGGGCCGGGTGCTCGACGCGGTGCTCGCGGTGCCGTCCATCCTCGCGCTGCTCGTCGTCGTGACCGCGCTGGGCACCGGTTCCGCGGTCATCGTCTGCGCCGTCGCCGTCGTGTTCGTGCCCCAGGTCGTCCGGGTGGTGCGCGGTGCGGCACTCGCCGTCGTGCCCGCCGACTACGTCACCGCGGCCCGCGCCCGCGGCGAAGGCACCTGGTCGATCCTGCGGCGGGAGGTCCTGCCCAACATCGCCGACGTGGTCGGCGTGGAGTTCGCGATGCGCGCCTCCTGGGTCGTGCTGCTGATCTCCTCGCTGTCCTTCCTCGGCTTCGGCGCCGACCCGCCGACCCCCGACTGGGGGCTCATGGTCGCCGAGAACCGCACCGCCATCACCGTCGTCCCGATGGCGAGCCTCGCGCCGATCATCGCCCTGGCCACCCTCGTGGTCGGGCTCAACCTCGCGGCCGACGGCCTGTCCAAGGCCTGGGGCGTGGACCGGATCAGGGAGGGCTCCTGATGACCTCGACCCAGCCGATGACCCCGACCGAGGGAGAGCCCGCGGCGCCCCCCGTCGTCTCCGTCGACTCCCTTTCCGTCTCCTACCGTTCGGGCGGGCGCGACCTGCCGGTCGTGCACGACGTGTCCTTCGAACTCGCCCAGGGCCGCACGCTCGCCCTCGTCGGCGAGTCCGGCAGCGGCAAGTCGACCGTCGCCGCCACCCTGCTCGGTCACCTGCGGCACGGCTCGCGCCTGGACGGCGGGACCGTGCGGGTGGCAGGACACGACGTCTTCGCCCTGCCGGCACGGGAGTTGCGGCGGCTGCGCGGCGGGACCGTGGCCATGGTCGCGCAGAACGCCGGCCACGCGCTCACCCCGTCCATGCGCGTCGGCCGGCAGATCGCCGAGGCCGGCAGCGACGTCCCGGTGCTCGACCTGCTGGAGCAGGTCCGGCTGCCACGCCCCGCCGACCTCGCGCGCCGCTACCCGCACGAACTCTCCGGCGGCCAGCAGCAGCGCGTCGCCATCGCCATGGCCCTCGCGGCCCGCCCCAGGGTCCTCGTCCTCGACGAGCCCACGACCGGCCTCGACGTCGTCACCCAGCGCGGCATCCTCGACCTGGTCGCCGCCCTGCGCGACGAACTCGGCCTGGCCGCCGTGCTGGTGAGCCACGACCTCGGGGTCGTCGCCCGGATGGCCGACGAGGTGAGCGTGCTGCGCTCGGGCCGGGTCGTGGAGTCGGCGCCCACCCGGGCGCTCTTCGCCGGAGCCGAACAGCCCTACACCAAGCGGCTGCTGGCGAGCGTGCCGCGGCTGACGGACGACGGGCTCGCGCTCGTGGGGGACAACGGCGAGCGGGAGGTGCGGGCCAGGGCCGTGGTGGACGCGGACGCCCCCGTCGCCGTCTCCGCGCAGGACGTCACCGTCGACTACGGGACGGCCCGCGCCGTGCACGGCGTCACCTTCGACGTCCGCCGCGGCGAGATCGTCGCCCTGGTGGGCGAGTCGGGCAGCGGGAAGTCCACCCTCGCCTGGTCCCTCGCCGGGCTGCGCGCCCCCTCGGGCGGCACGATGACCCACGGCTCCGGCGATCTGGCCCGGCCCGCCCGCCGCCGGCCCGCGGCGCTGCGCCGCCTGGTGCAACTGGTGTTCCAGAACGCCGACACCTCGCTCAACCCGCGCCGCACGGTCGGCGACGCGATCCGCCGCCCCCTGCGCTTCTTCGGCACCGCCCCCGACCGGCGGTCGGCCCACGCCCGCGCCCTGGACCTGGTGCGGGACGTACGGCTCGACCCGGCGCTCGCCGACCGGCTGCCCGCGCAGCTCTCGGGCGGCCAGCGGCAGCGCATCGGCATCGCACGGGCACTGGCCGGCGAGCCGGACGTGCTGATCGCCGACGAGATCACCACCGCCCTGGACGTCTCGGTGCAGGCCGAGGTACTGCGACTCCTCGACGACCTGCGCAGGGAACGGCAGTTGGCCTGCCTGTTCATCAGCCACGACCTGGCCGTCGTACGGGGCATCGCCGACCGCGTGCTCGTCCTGCGCCACGGCGTGGTGGTGGAGGAGGGCCCGACCGAGGCCGTCTTCGCCGACCCGGCACACCCCTACACCCGTGAGCTGATGGCGGCGGCCCTCGAACCCGACCCCGACGCCCGCCCGTTGGTGGAGGACGTACCCGACTGGACCGACGCGGCGCAGCCGGGCGACGTCTGGACCGACCACGGCGGCGGTCACCGCGTACGCCGCTGGCGTCCCGCCGACACCTCCGACACCCCCGACGCCGCCGTCACCTCCGTCAGCGAAGGAGTCTCGTGAAGTACCGCGAGCGGTTCGACCGCCAGGTCGTGCGCGAGGACGTCTGGATCCCCGTCCAGGGCGGCCGGACCCGCCTGCACGCACGCGTCTGGCGTCCGGCCGACGCCGAGCACGACCCGGTGCCGGCGCTGCTCGAATACCTCCCGTACCGCAAGAGCGACTGGACCGCACCCCGCGACGCCCAGCGCCACCCCTGGTACGCGGGCCACGGCTACGCCTCCGTCCGCGTCGACATCCGCGGCCACGGCGACAGCGAGGGTGTCCCCGGCGACGAGTACGACGCGACCGAACTCGCGGACGGCGTGGACGTCGTCAACTGGCTGGCCGCGCAGCCCTGGTGCACGGGCAGGGTCGGCATGTTCGGGATCTCCTGGGGCGGCTTCAACTCCCTGCAGATCGCCGCCCTCGCCCCCGAACCCCTCAAGGCGATCGTGACGGTCTGCTCCACCGACGACCGCTACGACAACGACGTGCACTACACCGGCGGCGCCGTCCTCGGCATCGACATGCTCGCCTGGGCCGGCACCATGCTCGCCTTCGCCGCCCGCCCGCCGGACCCGGCGAACGTCGGCGCCGACCGCTGGCTGCCGATGTGGCGCGAACGCCTCGACGCCCTCGAACCGTTCCTGCACACCTGGCTGGCCCACCAGCAGCGGGACGACTACTGGCGGCACGGCAGCGTGTGCGAGGACTACGGCGCGATCGACGCGGCGGTGCTCGCGGTCGGCGGCTGGCACGACCCGTACCGCGACGCGGTGCTGCGGCTGGTCGAACACCTGCCGCAGGACCGCGTACGGGGGCTGATCGGCCCGTGGTCCCACCAGTACCCGGACCGCGGGCTGCCCCCCGGTCCCGCCATCGGCTTCCTCCAGGAGACCCTGCGCTGGTGGGACCAGCACCTCAAGGGCGCCGACACCGGCGTGATGCGGGAGCCGCTGCTGCGCGCCTGGATCAACGACCCGGTGCCGCCCGCCACGTCGTACGACGTCATGCCGGGCCGCTGGGTCGGCGACCCGGCCTGGCCCTCGCCGCGGGTCAGCCGGCAGGAGCGCCCGCTGGGCACGGACGGCACGCCGCCCGTCCTGGTCCGCTCCCCGCTCCACACCGGCATCGACGCCGGCCGCTTCTTCCCCTTCGGCAACGCGAGCGACCTGCCGCCCGACCAGCGCGAGGAGGACGGCCGCTCGGTGTGCCTCGACTCGGCCCCGCTGACCGAGCGCGTCGAGATCCTCGGCCGCCCACGGGTCCGGCTCCGCCTGGACAGCGCCACCCCGCGCGCCCACGTCATCGCCCGCCTGTGCGACGTGGCCCCCGACGGCTCGTCCACCCTCGTCACCCGGGGCGTGCTGAACCTGCTCGCCCGGCACGGACGGGACAAGGCCGTCGAGTGGAGCCCGGGAACGTACGAGGACGTCGAGTTCGAGCTGAGCGCCATCGGGTACGCCTTCCCGCCCGGCCACCGCATCCGCCTCGCCGTCTCCGACGCCTACTGGCCGTGGGTGTGGCCGCACGGCGAACGCGGGGAGCTGACCCTGCTGCCCGCCGACAGCACCCTCCTGCTGCCCGTGCGGGCGGCCGGCGAGGAGCCGCCGGTCCGCTTCGAGGAGCCCGAACAGGCGCCACCGCTCCCGGTCACGTACGACGTCCCGGCCGAGCCGCGTCCCGAGCGGCTCGTCACCCACGACGTCGCGGCAGGGGAGTGGACCCTGGAGGTCGACCCCCGCTACGGCGGATCCCGCACCTACCCGGACGGGCTGCGCTACGAGGAGAACGCCCGGGAGACGTACCGTGTCCGCAGCGACGACCCGCTGTCCGCCTCGGCCGTCTCCGCGTGGACGATCCGGCTGACCCGCGAGGGTGACTGGGACGCGGAGATCGTCGCGCGGACCGAACTGCGGGCCACGGCCTCGGAGTTCGTGATGGACAGTCACCTCGAAGCACGGGCGAACGGAGAGACAGTGGCCAAGCGCGCATGGCACCGCACCACCCCGAGGACGTCGGGATGAAGGCCGAGCGGAGCCCGCGCCGAGCCGTCGCCGCCGCCGACCGCACCCGGCAGCCCACCGAGGTGCGCCGCCGCCTCATCGTGGAGGCCGCGGTACCGCTGATCGCCGAGCGGGGCTACGCCTCGGTCGGCGTGCGGGACGTCGCGGCCGCGGCCGGGGTGTCCGTCGGCACGGTCACCTACCACTTCGGCAGCGTCCAGGAGATCCTCTCCGAGGCGATGGTGCTGCAGATCGAGCGGTACTACGCGGCCCTCAGCGAGGCCGCGGACCGGGCGACCAGCGGTGCCGAGGGGCTGCGGCTGCTCGTGGACGCGCTGTTCACCGAGGACACCGACCGGCACTGGCGGATGTGGTTCGAGTACTGGAACGCGGGCGAGCACCACCCCGACCAGGCGTTCGCCCGCGGCCAGGACCGGCGCTACGAGAGCTGGCACCAGCAGATCCGCACGCTGGCCGAGCGAGGCGTCGCCGACGGCGAGTTCAGCTGCGAGGACCTGGACGGCTTCACGGTCCGGTTCGCCGCCCTCGCCGACGGCCTGGCCCTGCAGCGGCTGCGCCAGGCCCCGCCGCTCACCACCCAGGACGCCCGCCGCCACCTGAACCACTTCGTCGAGACGGAACTCCGCCGACGGCCCGGCACCTGACGAAGCATCGGTGATCCGAGGCGTGCCTAAGCGCTCCGCTGGAAGTGCCGCGATGTGCCGTCTGCCGTCTGCCGTCTGCCGTCTGCCGTCTGCCGTCTGCGGCGCCGTCGTGGGCTGGTCGCGCAGTTCCTCCCCCAGCCTTCGGCCGGGGGTACCCCCAGCGCCCCTTCGGGGCGCTGCCGAAGTGCAGCGGACTTCGCCGGACCCGCTTAGTACACGGCTTCCAGGATCCCGAGGATCTGCTCCTCGGTGGGCTGCCGGGGCGCGTTGCGGGTGACCGCGTCGGCGAGGGCGCCCGCGGCGACGGGGCGCAGCAGGTCCGGGCGGGCGCCCAGGTCGCGCAGGGGCTGCTTGATGCCGAGCGCGCCGGAGATCTCGCGGACGGCGTCGATCGTGGCGCGGGCCCAGTCGCCGTCGGCGGGCGGGGCGAGGCGCAGGGCGCGACCGGCCTGCTCGTACGCCTCCTGGGCGGCCGGGGCGCTGAACTCCAGGACCTCCTCCAGGACGGCGGCGAGCGCGACCCCGTGCGGGGTGCCGGTGTGGGCGGTCAGGGCGTGCCCGATGCCGTGCACGAGACCGAGCCCGGAGATGGTCAGGGCCTGGCCCGCCAGGTGGGCGCCGAGCATCAGCCCCGCCCGGGCCTCCAGGTCCGAGCCGTCGGCGTGGGCGGCGGGCAGCCAGCGGCCGACCATCGCCACCGCCTGCGTCGCGTACGCCGCCGAGACCGGGTTCGCACCCCGCGAGGCCAGCGACTCGATGCCGTGCACGAGGGCGTCGATGCCGGTGGCCGCCGTGATCCGGGCGGGCAGGCCGAGCGTCAGCTCCGGGTCGAGCAGCGCGATCCGCGGCTTCACCGAGGGGTGGCCGAGGTACACCTTGCGGCGGGCGGCGGTGTCCTCGATGACACCGAAGCCGTTGGTCTCCGCACCCGTGCCCGAGGTGGTCGGGATCGCGATCAGCGGCAGTCCGTCCAGCGCCTCCCACAGCGCGTCCGCGTCGGCCGCCGCCGCGTCCGCGTTGCCGACCAGGAGCGAGATGCCCTTGGCCGCGTCGAGGACCGAGCCACCGCCGAGGGCGACGACCACCGCCGGGCCGAACTCCCGTGCCCGGGCGGCGCCTTCGTCGACGTTGCCGGTGGAGGGGTTGGCGCCGACCCCGTCGTACACCCCGTGCTCGACGCCCGCCGCGTCCAGCACCTTGAGCACCTGGCCGGCGATCCCGGCGGCCCGCAGCCCGCGGTCGGTGACCACGAACGCGCGGCTCATGCCGAGGGAGGAGACCAGGTCCGGGAGATGCGAGAGGCGGCCGGGGCCGAACTCGATACGGCAGGTGGGGTCGACGGTCAGCTGGCTGGTGAGGGACTCGCCCATGGCGTACGGCTCCTGGAGACGCGAGGGGAAGGGGGACGCGGATCGGCTCAGGCGGGGTTCAGCAGGGCCTCCTGCGGGTGGGGGAGCCGGAACTCCCTCCCGGCCAGAGCCTCGTAGAGCCGCACCGGGCTCATTTCCCCGGCCAGGTCGCCGTGTTGTGCCTTGGAGCGGCGGTAGATCTGCTCCACGAGCGCGGACAGCTCGGTGGCGACGCCCAGGTCGCGGCCGAGGTCCACGGCGAGGCCCAGGTCCTTGCAGGCGAGGACCATGGCGAACGAGTCGTCGTAGTCGCCGTCGACCAGCACGGACAGCAGGTCCTGCGCCAGGAAGTGCGAGGCGGCCGGGCTGGCCAGCAGCGAACTGCGCAGCACGCCCAGGTCGACGCCCGCCTTCGTGCCCATGGCGAGCACCTCGGAGGTGGCGACGAGGTGGGTGAACCAGAGCAGGTTGATCATCAGCTTGACGGTGTAGCCGGCCCCCAGCGGGCCCACGTGCAGCACCTTGTCGGGGTCGCCCATGGCCTCGAAGACCGGCAGGCAGGTCCGGAAGTCGTCCGCGTCCCCGCCCACGAATATCTGCAGCCGCCCGGCCTCGGCACCGCGCGCCATGCCACTGACGGGGGCGTCCAGGCGGCGCACCCCGCGCCGGTCCAGGACGTCTGCGGCGATCCGGTCCGCGACGGCCGGGGTGGAGGTCGACATGTCGATCCACAGGGCGCCCTCGGGCAGCGCCTCGGCGGCCCCGCCGCGCAGCAGCACCTCCTCGACGATGCGCGGGTTCGGCAGCATCGTGATCAGCAGTTCGGCGTCGGCCACGCATGCGGCAGGGGTGCTGGCCCAGCTCGCGCCGAGCGCCAGATGGTCGGCGGCGGCCTCGGGCCGGGTGTCGTGCACGGTGACCTGGTGTCCCGCCTGGATCAGGTGGCGGGCCATGTGGCGTCCCATGTTGCCCAGGCCGATGAAACCGATCCTCATCGTTGTCCTCGCTAGGTGATGGTGGAGTACGGGGAGGGGCCGCTCAGGCCAGGTTGATCCAGGTGGTCTTCAGCGCCGTGTACGCGTCCAGCGCGTGCAGGGACTTGTCGCGTCCCGCGCCGGTGGCCTTGAAGCCGCCGAACGGGGTGATGACGTCACTGGCGTCGAAGGTGTTGACCCAGACCGTGCCGGCCCGCAGCCGCTTCGCGGTGCGGTGGGCGACCGTCACGTCCCGGGTCCAGACGGCGGCGACCAGCCCGAAGTCGCTCTCGTTCGCGAGCCGTACGCCCTCGTCGACGTCACCGTCGTACGACACGACGGCGAGCACCGGGCCGAAGATCTCCTCCTGGCCCACGACGGAGGTGTTGGCCACGCCGTCGAGCACGGTCGGCTCGACGAAGCTGCCGCCGGTGCCGGTGAGGGTGCGCCCGCCGCCCAGCAGCACCCGCGCTCCGTCCGCCCTGCCGCGCTCGATGTAGCCCAGGACCTTGGCGAGTTGGGCCTCGTCCACGACGGGTCCCATGACGGTGGCCGGGTCGAGCGGGTCGCCGACGCGGAAGGTCTCGGCGGTGATCCGCCGTACGGCGTCCAGGAGCCGGTCCTTGACCGAGGCGTGCACGACGACCCGGGAACCGGCGTTGCAGGTCTGCCCCGCGTTGTAGAAGATCCCCCACGCCACGGCGGACGCGGCGGCCTCGATGTCGGCGTCGGCCAGGACGAGTTGGGGCGACTTGCCGCCCGCCTCCACGGCGACCTGCTTGCCGTTGGACTCGCCCGCGTACACCTGGAAGAGACGGGCGACCTCGGCCGAACCGGTGAAGGCGATCTTGTCGACGTCCGGGTGGCGGCCGAGGGCCTGACCGGCGACCTCGCCGCGACCGGGGACCACGTTGAGCACGCCGTCGGGCAGCCCCGCCTCGGTGGCCAGCGCCGCGAGGCGGAGCGCGGCGAGCGAGGTCTGCTCGGCGGGCTTGAGGACCACGCTGTTGCCGGTGGCGAGCGCCGGGCCCAGCTTCCAACTGGCGATCAGCAGCGCGTAGTTCCACGGCACGACCGCGCCGACGACACCGAGGGGTTCGCGGGTGATCAGTGCCAGTGCGTCGCCGGGGGTCGGGGCCACCTCGTCGTACGTCTTGTCGATCGTCTCGGCGTACCAGGCGATGGTCTCCGCCGCCTTGGCGACGTCGATGCGCACCGACTCGGTGATGGGCTTGCCCATCTCCAGGGTGTCGAGCAGGGCCAGTTCCTCGGCGTTGGCGAGGATCAGTCCGGCCCAGTGCAGCAGGATCCGCTTGCGCTCCTTGGGCGCGAGGTCACGCCAGCGGCCGTCCTCGAAGGCGGCCCGCGCGGACCGTACCGCCCGGTCGACGTCCTCGGCCCCCGCCGCCTGCACCTGGGCCAGCACCGCGCCGTCGCGGGGCGAGACGCTGGTGAAGGAGTCGCCGGAGGTGGCGTCGGTGAAGGAGCCGTCGACGAACGGGCGTGTCTCGAAGGCGAGTTTGTCCGCAGCGGCCAGCCAGTCGTCGTACGAGCGCGCCAGCAACTCGGCGATGGTGTACGTCACTTGATCCTCCAGCGGTCGATCGCGTCCTCGTCCAGCTCGACGCCGAGGCCGGGCAGGTCCGGGACCTCCAGATCGCCGTCGGCGTTCACCCGCACCGGCTCGGCGAGCATGAAGTCGCGGCGCTCGGGGGTCCAGCCGGGCGGGTCGTACGGGAACTCGAAGAACGGGCCGCCGCCGACGCCCGCCGCGACATGGAGGTTGGCGAGCACACCGATGCCGTTGGTCCAGCTGTGCGGGGTGAACTGACGGTGCTTCAGCTGGGCCAGTTCGGCCAGGGTGCGGGCGCGGTGCATGCCGATCGCCAGCACCACGTCCATCTGGTAGATGTCGAGGGCGTCCGCTTCGAGGTAGCGCAGCAGCTCGGTGGGGGAGTGGTGCATCTCGCCGGCGGCGATCCGCACCCCCGGGTTCTCGGCGCGCAGTTGCCGGAAGCCGTTCAGGTCCGCGTACGGCAGCGGCTCCTCCACCCAGAACACGTCGAGTTCGGCGAGCCGGGCGACGGTCTTGCGGGTCCTGGCGAGGTCGGAGGCGTTCGCGGTGTCGCCGGCCATCCGCCAGGACTGATTGAGGTCGACCATGATCTCGAAGCCGGGCCCCAGTTCCTCGCGTACCGCCCGCACCGCCGCGATGCCCTCGTCGATGCGGTTGCGGTCGATGCGGATCTTCATGGCGCGGAAACCGGCCTCGCGCACCTTCAGGGCGGTCTCGACGCGCTCCTCGGGGGATTTCAACTCGCCGGAGGAGGCGTAGGCGGGCAGCTTCTTCGCCGCGTTGCCGAAGAGCTCCGACACCGGGCGGCCGTGCACCTTGCCGATGACGTCCCACAGCGCGGCCTCCAGCGGCCAGTAGTGGGCGCCGTGGAAGTTGGCGGTCTCGATCGCCCGCACATGCCGGGTGATGTCGAGCGGGTCCTCGCCGACGAACAGGTGCTTGTACGTCTCGAAGCCGTCCATGAGATCGCCGGAACCGATGCCGGTGATCCCCTCGTCGGTGTGGACGCGCACGATCGTCGCGTCGAAGACGCGGCGCGGCTCCGGGTCCCAGGCGGCGCGGAACGGCGGGTCCAGCTCCAGCCGCAGCCGGTCCAGGACGATGTCGGTGATCTTCATCGGGCGAGCACCTCGGCGGTCGGTGTGTAGAACGGGTTGGCCGGGCCCTCCTTGGCGGCCGCCAGCACGTCGGACACGGTCGGCGTGCCGGTCACGGCGGCCCGGACCGCGCCGTACGCGGCGGCACGCTGGTTGCGGAAGGAGGCGTCCAGGTCGGCGACGGCCGGGTTGACCCACACCGCGGCGATGATCAGCAGCTCGTCCGCCTCCGCCGCCGGGATCAGCCCCTCCTCGACCGCGTCCGCGACCCCCTGCGCGAGGCCGGCCTGGGCGGAACCCCAGGTCGCCCGCTCGTGCAGCTCGCCCGCGGCGGCGGCCTTGGTCACGAACAGGGTCAGCGGCTTCACCGGCACCGACGGCCGGACGACCGTCAGGAACGGGACGTGCCCGGCGCTCGGGGTGGCCAGCGCCGTGGCCCACGCCGTCTCGACGGGACCGCCCTTGCGTCCGATCACGATGTTCGTGTGCGCGGCGTCGACGCCGTCGCCGACGAAGGACTCGCCGATCAGCGCGGTCGCCGCGAAACCGGGCGGGCGGGTGGGGGAAACCGGCGTGGGCATCGGATCTCCTGGGCCTGGGAAGCGTGATTCACCGGGCGCAGAAGGACGAACCCCGTACAAGGACGAACCTCGTATTCGGCGCAGTTCATTCGGCCCGATGCGGCGAATCTAGGTCGGCGGCCACCCCCTCGCAAGGCGCCGGCGGGAATCGAAATGCCGGTTGCTCTGCTGACAACTTCCACTTTGACCTGGGGTTCCGCTGTCGGTATCCGTGCCTACGATGACTCCGTGACCGATTCCTCCGCGGCTTCGCGCGGCCACGGCCTGCGCCGCGACATCGACCTCCTCGAAGCGCTCGCCTCCGACGAGGCCCAGAACGCCGGCGGCCTCGGCGTCGTACGCCTCGCCCAGCTGGTGGGCCGGGAGAAGACCCAGATCTCCCGGGCCCTGAAGGTGCTGGCCGCCGAGGGCATCGTCGAGCGCGACCCCGACACCCTGGAGTACCGCCTCGGCTGGCGGCTGTTCTCCCTGGTCGCCCGCACCTCCGAGAGCCGGCTGGTGCGGGTGGCCGAGCCGGTCATGCACGCGCTGTCGGCGGACCTGGAGGAGACCAGCCACCTGTGCGTGCTCAGCGACCGTGACGTCCTCACCCTGCTGTCCGTCTCGGGGCACTCCTTCCGCGTGCACGGCTGGGAGGGGCGCGGGGTGCCCGCCTGGCGGCTGTCGGCGGGGCGCGTGCTGCTCGCCGACGCGACCCCGGACGAGCTGTACGTCCGCTTCGGCACCAGCGGCGAGATGCCGGTGCAGGACCTGTGGGCGCTCATCCAGGACGCCCGGCGGCAGGGCTACGCGCGGGTCAGCGAGGAGTTCGAGGAAGGGCTGGTCGGGGTGTCGGCGCCCATCCGGGACTTCCGGGGCCGGGTCGTCGCCGCCATCAACATCTCCGCCCCGAAGTCCCGGTTCGGCGACCGGCTCGACGAGGCGGGGCGCACCACGGCACGGGCCGCGACCCGGGTCTCCGCGCTGCTCGGCTGGGAGCCCCGGCGCACCCCGTCGGCGCGGGCCAGGCTCACCTGACGGCGGCGCTCCCGCGGACTCCCCGCATGATCGGCGAGTTGCCCTCACAGCAACCCCCGTTGCGATCCGCAGAGGGTGCCTTGTCGGCTCCATGACGCGCTCGTAAATTCACCGCCCATCGGACGAGCCCCGTCCGGAACGGAGAAAAGAGCAGCTCATGAACCTCGCCGGCATCGACCTCCTGGCCAAGGCGCCGTACGCGGAAGGCGATGTGTTCCTCGGCGGCCGCTGGCTCCCGGCCGCCGACGGACGCACCTACCCCGTGTACGACCCGGCCACCGGCGACCTGATCCGCCATGTCTCCGCGGCGGGCGAGGAGGACGCCCGCGCGGCGATCGGCGCCGCGGAGTCGGCCGCGGCCGGCTGGCGTGCGACACCGCCCCGGCGCCGTTCGGAGATCCTGCACGACACGTTCGAGCTGATGCGCGAGCACACCGACGCCCTCGCCCGGCTCATCGTGCTGGAGAACGGCAAGGCCTACCGGGACGCGGCGGCCGAGGTCGGGTACGCCGCCGAGTTCTTCCGCTGGTTCGCCGAGGAGGCGGTCCGGATCGACTCCTCCTTCGGCGATGCCCCGGCCGGCGGCTACCGGCACGTCGTGCGCAGACACCCCGTCGGGGTCACCGCGTTCGTGACCCCCTGGAACTTCCCGGCCGCCATGGCCACCCGCAAGATCGCCCCGGCGCTCGCGGCCGGCTGCCCGGTGCTGCTCAAGCCCGCCCCGGAGACCCCGCTCACCGCCCTGGCGGTGGCTGTCCTGCTCACCGAAGCCGGCCTGCCCGAAGGCCTGTTGAACGTGCTGCCCACCGACCGCGCCGCCGAGGTCGGCTCGGCCTGGCTCGGCGACGAACGGGTCCGCAAGTTCTCCTTCACCGGCTCCACCGCCACCGGCAGACTCCTCCTGGAGCAGGCCGCCGCCAACGTCGTCAACGTGACCATGGAACTGGGCGGCAACGCCCCCTTCGTGGTCTGCGCCGACGCCGACGTCGACGCCGCCGTACGGGGCGCGATGGACGCCAAGATGCGCGGCGGCGGCGAGGTCTGCATCGCCGCCAACCGGTTCTACGTCCACGCCGACGTCGCAGCGGAGTTCACCGAGAAGTTCGGTGCCGCCATGGTCGCCGTACGCGCCGGATCCGGTCTGGCGGAGGGCGTCACCCTCGGCCCGATGATCAACCAGCCGGCCGTGGACAAGATCCGCGACCTGGTCGCCGACGCCCTGGCGCGCGGTGCGCGCATCGCCGCACAGGGCGAAGTGCCCGACGGACCGGGCCACTTCCACCCCGCGACCGTCCTCGTCGACGTCCCCGACGACGCCCGCATCCTGCACGAGGAGGTCTTCGGCCCCGTCGCGCCGCTCACCACCTTCACCGACGAGGACGAGATGCTGGCCCGCGCCAACGCCACCGTCCACGGCCTGGCGTCGTACGTCTACTCCCGTGACGTCGGCCGCGCCCTGCGCCTCGCCGAACGCCTGGAGGCCGGCATGGTCGGCGTCAACCGCGGCCTGCTCTCCGACCCCGCGGCGCCCTTCGGCGGCGTCAAGCAGTCCGGCCTGGGCCGGGAGGGCGGCCGCGAGGGCATCGAGGCCTTCCTGGAGACGCAGTACATCGCCCTCGACTGGCCCCTCTGAACCTCGACAGCCTCTGAACCCTTTGCCCGTCCCCGTCCCCGCACCCGCTCACCCCAAGGACCGCTCATGGCAATGACGCCTGCGACCCAGCAACCGCCCGGCACCCCGGAAGTACCCGCCGACCGCGCCCGCGAACGCCGCCGCCTGCACACGAAGCTGAAGCTCGCCACCCAGATAGGCGAGGGCATCGACGGCTACATCATCGGCGGCATCGGGATGGCGATGACCGCCCTCACCGCCGATCTGCACCTCTCCACCCTCATGGAGGGCCTGGTCGGGGCGTCCCCGCTGATCGGCATCTTCGTCGGCGGCCCGCTCTTCGGCCGCCTCGCCGACCGCTTCGGCCGCCGTCCGGTGTTCCTCGCCGACATGCTGATCTTCCTGGTCGGCTCGGTGCTCCAGTTCTTCGTCACCGACGGGCTGCAACTCTTCCTCATCCGGCTGCTGATGGGCGTGGCGATCGGCGGCGAGTACGCCATCGGCGCCCCGCTGCTCTCCGAGTACGCCCCCAGACAGGGGCGCGGCCGGCTGCTGGCCAGCCTGGAGATCAGCTGGTACGTCGGCTACGCGCTCGCCACGGTCGTCGGCGCCCTGTTCGCGGACGTCGACGGCGGCTGGCGCTGGTCCCTGGCCAGCAGCGCGGTCATCGCCGTCGTGTGCGTGTCGTTGCGGGGCGGCATCCCGGAGTCGGCCCGCTGGCTGCTGAGCAAGGGCCGCCGGGAGGAGGCCGAGGCGCTGATCGAGAGGTACGGCATCGAGATCGACGTCGACGCGGAACTCGACGAGCGGAGCACGACCGGACAGGCCGGGTTCTGGGCGCTGTTCAGCAAGGACCACCTGCGCAGCACGGTGTTCGCGAGCGTCTTCTGGGCGGCCCTGGTGCTGCCGTACTTCGCCATCGGCACGTTCTGGACGCAGGTCTTCGACGCCCTCCACATGGGCGACAACGCGGTCGCGGCGCTGCTCGTCTACTCGTTCACCGCGGTCGCCGGGGTCACGGCCGGCTGCCTGGTCGTGGACCGCATCGGCCGCCGCAGGCTGCTGATCCCGCCGTTCTGGATCACCGCGGCCTGTCTGGCCCTGGTCGCGGTGTGGCCGCACTCGACGCCCGTCATCGTGGTCGGCTTCCTCTTCTTCATCTTCCTCAACGCGGCCTCCAGCGCGCTCACCGCGGTCTACCCGCTGGAGGTGTTCCCCACCGCGCTGCGGGCCACCGGCGTCGGCTTCGCCACCGCGATGAGCCGGGTCGGCGCGGCCGTCGGCACCTTCCTGCTGCCGATGGGCCTCGACCGGTTCGGAGTGGAGTTCGTCCTGCTCGTCGGAGCCGGGGTGCTCGCGCTCGGCGGCCTGGTCTCCCAGTTCCTGGCCCCGGAGACCACGGACCTGGACCTCGCGAAGGCGGCGCGGGCGGCCCGTGGACCGGCGAGCGGCTGACCTCTCCCGACGTGACGCGGCTACGGCTTCTGCGTGAGCGCGGTGACGTCGAGGCCGTCGGCCGACTCGATCTGGCGGAGCGTGTGGAAGTACATCACCGCGTCCTTGTGCCGGGGCTGTTCCTCGGTGGGACCTCCGCCGACGAGCATGCCGAGAAGGACGGCGTTGCCCTTGTCGTCGAGCCGGTACACCGGCGAGCCGGAGTCACCCTTCCGGGGGCCGGACGAGACCGGCTTGGTGGCGGCGGCGAGGCCGGTCGTGCAGTCGTCGGTGTGCCCCGGATCCGTGCTGCACAACGTGCCGTGATCCGGGGTCCGGACCTCGAATCCGCAGTTCGCCTTGGTGACCATCCCGCTGAAGCAGACCAGGTCGCCCTGCGCGACGGAGCCCTTGCCGACCACCCTGACCGCGCTGGGGACCTGGGGATCGACCCAGATCGTGGCCGCATACGTCTGCGGTCCGGACTGCCCGCGCACACCGGTGATCAGCTCCATGTCGTGGCGTCCGTCGGGAACACCCGCCTCGAACTTCACGACCGTGACCGTGCCGAAGTCGATGTCGCCGCCGGACCGATCATGGCCGGAACCGAGATCGGTGTCCTTCTTGAAGCAGTGCCCGGCGGTCACCATGCCCTTCTTCCTGGGGTCGGCGTTGAACCGCACGGCGAATCCGGAGGTGCAGTGGTAGTCGCTCTCCTGCACGGTCGGGAAGACGGAGAGGGCCGCGCCGCCGAAGTGCGGTTGCACGTCATTGGCCCGGCCGTACGGCGCCGGTTCGGCCAGCGGGCGTGGGGTGTCGAGCGCCGACGGCACCAGGCTGAGGCAGCCCACGGCGGCAAGGGCGACGGCGTAACCGGTGGGTGTCCGCGTGCGCATGGGCTGCCTCACAGCTCGATGTCGATGACGATGCCGCCGAGCAGTCCGCGCCTGGCGGGCACATAGTCGGCGTGCACCAGCCGGCGGGCCACCGGGACGGGCGTGCCGCCCACGGTCACGGTCTCCGTGGCGGTGTCCGGGTCGCTCTGGTGGAGCTCGTGTTCCTCGACCAGGAACCGGTAGCGGACGAGCAGTTCGGTGGGCCGGTCCGGGAAGTCGACCGTCCAGGCGAAGCCGGCGCCGTCGGGCAGGCAGGTGAGCTCGACCGGGTCGCCGACCGGCGCCCAGTCGAGTTCGTCGCCGTTGGTCAGCTTCTGCAGGGTGGCCCGGACCCGTCGGCTTCCGGCCACCGCGGCCAGGCCGGTCCCGATCCGCCGGCCGACGTCGTTCCAGGTGGTCGGGCCGGACAGGCGCAGCCGCGCACGGTTGTCGACCGTGGCGGCGGTGACGGTCCGGGGCGGCGGCAGCTGGCCGAACTCGGCGACCACCGCCTTCGACAGCTCCAGACCCGGCAGGGCGAAGGGCTGGTAGCGGGCGACGACCGGCCGCAGGAACGGGAAGTAGGCGGTGGCCGCGGCCTCGGCCGGGTCCACGTCGATGTCGACGAACCAGAGGCGGCGGTCGCTGTCGTACACCGGTGTGTACGCGGCGACGGACACGGTCGGCGGAGTGGCGCCGGTGGACTCGGCGAGCTGCAGGCCGGTGGCCGTGGCGGCGGGGCCGGGGAAGTTCGCGGTCGACGGCGGGGGCAGGGGGGTGGTGTCCGCCCACACCGGGTCGATGCCCCAGCGGGTGGCGTACTCGTCGGGCAGCGTGCCGGCCGGATCCAGGAGTACGGCGAGGAGTTCGTCGTCGCCGGAGGAGTACCACGGGCGGTTCAGGTAGAGCCGCAGGCCCGCGAGGTGCCGGGTCCTGGTCACCGTACGGGTGTCCTGGTCGACCGCGGTGGACCAGCGGAACGTGGGCACCAGGTGGCTGACGTCGGGCGGCTCCGGGCGCCGTGAGCTGGGCACGGGCACCGCGACGCCCGGGCCGGTCCGGGTGACGAGTCGCGGGTCGTCGGTGATGGTCGGGTGGAAGTACTCGCGGAACCTGGTCATCGCGGTCGGCGTGTAGGTGAGGTTCCGGTGCCGGGTGTCGCCGAACTCGTGGGAGACGGAGGCGAATCCGAAGTCGGCGTCCGCCGGGATCGTGGTGTCCTCCAGGTGGGCGAGGTGGGTGAAGCGCTGCGGGCCCGCCTGGGTGACGTCGTCGACCCACTCGCTCCAGGTGCCCTCCACGGCCACGGTGGCGGTGCTCTCCACGTGCACCAGCAGGGTGCTCTCCAGCAGCGCGGACGTCTCTTCCGCACCCCGGTCGACCCGCGGCCGGTCCAGCTCCGGCGGCCGCAGCGGCTTCTCCACCGCGTGCACCAGGTCCAGCCGCACCCACGGGGTGAGCAGCCAGTTCTCGCCCGCCGCGCTGAGCCGTGCGACCAGGTCCCGGTCCCGCTGCGGGAGCCCCGCCCAGTACTCGGAACGGGTCAGCAGCGCCCACTGGTTGAGCAGCGGCAGGTCGGCGGGGTCGAGGTAGCAGCTGAGGTAGACCCGGGCGGTCTCGCTCTTGGTGAGGTACACGGTCAGCCGGCGCCACAGCGGGTTGTCCTCGGCCCGCGGCGCGTCGTCGCCCTCCTCGATCCGCAGCACGAACGGCCTGGCCTGCGGCCAGGGGCCCGCGAAGGGGAAGAAACAGTCGCCGGTGGTGCCCGGCAGACCGCGCAGACAGACACCGCGGGCGAGCGGGTCCGGCAGATAGGGCAGCAGCAGCTGATCGCGGTCGTGGATCACGAACTCGCCGGTCTTCAGGCCCGCGCCCCGGTGCGCCAGCGGCAACCCGGTGAGCGGTTCGGTGTCCCGGACGCTGTGCTTGGCCACCCGGATCTCGCCGAACCGCAGCAGGTCGGTGCTGGAGTCGGGGTCCTCGGGGTCGCTGACCACGGTGTCCAGGAACGACCCGGACTCCCGGGCGGCGGAGGCGAAGTAGCGCCGGCGCACCTCCTCGGTGACGTCCGGGCCGAACGCCGGGTCGTAGCAGCCGTGTTCCTCGGCCATGCGCAGCGCGCACTTGGGCGGCGCGATGTGCCGCTCGTCGCGGTAGCCGTAACTGCGGTCCAGGTGGTCGATGCCGGTGTCGGTGCCATGGTCAGGGACGTCCGAGCGTCGCACGCTGTACGACAGCGCGGAGATCTCCGTGCCGTCGTCCTCGACGGTGCTCCTGATGACCAGCCGCTCTGCCGACTCGCCTTCGTTGAAGGGCTTCGACGGTACGACCACCGGCTGCGGCACGGGCTCCCAGCGCCGGTAGGTGACCGCCGGGGTGGCCGTCTCCTCGGGGATCTCGGCGGTGTGGTCGAGGCCGTTGCCGGCCAGGTCGACGGCGCGCGCCCGCAGCCGGTAGGTCCGGCCGTAGCGCAGCGCGGGCAGGCTGCCGGGCTGGGCGGTGAACCGGGTCTCCAGCGGTACGTCCGGGGAGACCTCGGGCGCCACCGCCTCCGGCTGGTCGCTGAGGCCGATCGTCCGGCCCGGGCGCGCGGCGACCAGACTCCAGCCCTCCCAGCCGAACAGCGCCTGGTGGCCGTAGAGTTCGTCGGCCCCGGGCGACTGCCTGGTCACCGCGCTGGTCTTCACCTGGCCCTCGTCGGGCCGGACGGTGAGCGGCACGGGCGCCTCGCCGGGGCGGCGGACGGTGTAGGTGCCCTGGCGCCGGCACAGGGAGTGCCAGCTGTGCACCTCTCCGGTCGGGTCGGCGACACCGACGTCCACCCGGTAGCCGCGCACCAGGTCCTCGGCGTGCAGGACGGGGTCGGCGGCGCCCGCGGTGCGCTCGCCGTCGGCGCCGATCCGGGCCGCCAGCCGGTGGTCGCCGTCGGCGCACAGCACGGTGAGCCCGCTGCCGCGCGCCGCCGGGGTGCCGGTGCCCAGCTGCTTGCGGGCCGGGGCCGTGTCGTCGAGCGGGCCCTGGGCCAGGGCGTCGAGCGCCCGGGCGTAGTCGACGTGTTTCAAGGCCGCGCCGTCCACGTCGAGGTCGGTGACCCGGAAGGCGTCGGAGCCGAGGTCCAGCATCCGGCCGCGCAGGACGCCCTCGTCGGCGGACAGCGGCTCGAACCGGCTCCCCGCCCGGTAGCGCAGCCTGGTGGCCGGGCGCAGTCCGGGGGCGTGCAGCCGGTCCTGGTCGGGGTGACCGGCGAAGGAGACCTGGACCGCGCCCTCGTCGGCCAGTCCGGGCGGTGCGGTCAAGACGAGGTCGACGACCAGTCCGAACCTGCGCTGCAGCTCGGGGTAGTCGGCGAGCAGGGTGCACGCCTCGTGGAAGTCGACGCGGTGCGGCTCCGGTTCGGGCTGCGGAGCGGCCGTCCGCGCCGCCGAGGCCGGCGTGCGGTCGAAGAAGCGGTGGGCCTCGGCGAACGCGAAGGTCCTGGCCCGCGCCTCGTAGTCCGGGTTGCCGGTGCGCCGCATGACGCGCGGGGTGTACGGCGACGGGCCGGCGGCCGCCTCGCCGCTCCCGGCGCCGAGCAGGGTGTCGAGAGCGCGGTAGGCCTCGCCGGGGTCGAGCGCGAAGTCCTTCACCCCCGGTCCGATCAGGTCCAGGACCGCGCCGGGTGCGGGGAACTTCCAGCCCTGGTCGAGGTCCGGGTCCGGCGGGCCGCACTCGCTCAGCTCCTGGGCGGCGGCCTCCAGGCGCAGGCGCTGGGCGGTGGTGGCGACCGCGACCTCCCGGTACAGGCCGGTGACCTCGGTGTGCACCGCGGCCGCCGGATAGGAGCGGAGGGTCTGCTGGACCGGACCGGCGGCGGCCCTGGCGGTCTTCTGCCCCGGCGGCCGTACCGGGGTGCTGTCGCGGAACAGCGCGGTCCAGGCCCCGCTGTCCGCGGGCGGGAACCTGTCGGCGGGGGTGACGGAGCCGGCCGTGGCGATCACCGGGCCGCCCGGACCGCCGTAGAAGTCGAGGGACAGGTGGCCGAGGAGGCCGTGCAGTGCCGTCGGCCAGTCGCGCATCCCCTCGTAGTCACCGAGCCGTGCGGATCCGGTGAGCAGCGGGGTGACCAGGACGGAGACCCGCAGGACGTCGTGTCCGGCCGGGTCCTGGCCGGCGATGCCGTCGGGGAGCACGGTCCAGCGCAGGGCGCGTTGTGCGGTCACGGGGTCACCTCCGCGAAGGCGGTGCAGTACTCGGACACGGGGTCCCGTTCCGCTCCGGTCACCGGGTCGGGGTAGACGGACATCAGGTCGGCGAACGAGGGCGGGACGACCGGCGGGGGACCGGCGGCCGCCGTCGGCCCCGACGCCGCGGCCAGGGGCGCGGGGGCCGTGCCCGAGCCGGCGAACCGCTTCTCGCAGGTGATCTCCACCGACTCGGAGAAGAACCCGATCTCGATGCTGATCGACAGGGTGGCCCGGCCGATCGCGTAGCCGTCGCTGTAGCCGAGCTCCAGATACAGCTCGATCGAGGCGGAGACCAGGCCGAGCACGTCGACCTCGCCGCGGGCCCGCAGATAGCCGACCAGTTTCACGCCCTTCGCGGTGTCCAGCCGGAAGTACACCCCGGCCATCACCGAGAGACTTCCGCTGGCCACCCCGAAGTTCATGGACACCGCGGCACCGAACTCCAGGGCCGCCTCCAGCACCGTGATCTCCTGGGCGGAGAGCACGATGCCGAAGTACCCGCCGCCGCCCAGCATGGACACGGTCAGCCGGAACGGCGCCTCGCGGCGGCAGAACGCGAAGCCGACCTCCAGCGCGCTGCCGACGAACGGCACCTGGAGGGAGGCGCCGAGCGCGATGTTCTCCAGGCTGAACACGCCGACGGCCAGGTTCGGCAGCGGCATCGAGTAGTTCGCCGTGATGCCCGAGGCGGTGACCTCGACGGCCGGCGGATCGCTGAAACCGTCCAGCGGGATCAGCTGCCTCAGGGTCTCCACGAAGGACAGCTCGCCCACGAACCGGACGTGGCCGAACTTCACCTCGATGTCCGGCTTCCTGCCGATCCGCATGGTGAAACGGATCAGCTCGAAGTGGAGTTCCAGGCCCTGGAGCACACCGGGCACGAGCAGCAGATCGAAGTCGGACAGTGTGCAGGTCACGTCGGCGCCCTGCGGGACCCCCTCGCTCAGCGCGCCGCGCCGGTCCACGACGAGGGTGAGGTGTCCGGCGGGCTGCCCGTCGGACAGACGGAAGACGGTGTACGGGGCGTCCGGCCAGTCCTTGAGGTCGGGTGCCCATTCCATCCTGGCGTTCACCACCTCGGCCAGCTTGGCGCCCCTGGCGGCGAGTTGGACCGCGTCCTTGAGGGCCAGGGCACCGCCGACCGTGTCGTCCCAGGTCGCCACCTGCTGCTGGACGCGTTCCAGGACGGCGCGGACGCCGGGGTCCGTGGCGGCCGGCGGCGCGGCGCGGAGGTCGGTCAGCGCCGACGAGAAGACGTGGAAGGCGTTCTCCACGTCCTCCAGTCCCGGCGCCTGGTCGTCGCCCTTGAGCGCGCCGACGACGAACTCCACCAGCGTGTCGGCGAAGATCGCCGCCGCGTCGGTCGACCTGATCACCAGATCGGCGGTCTCCGGGAACTGCCGTTCCAGCGCGGCGGTGAGCCCGCGCACCCGGCGCAGGTCTCCCAGGAAGCCGGTGACGGCGTCGACCGTCTCGGAGAAGAAGTTGGGCGCCTGGAGGTTGTCCAGGCCGGTCGCCTCCAGCAGATCCACCAGCGGGATGACTCCGAACAACCTGGCGTTGGCGCCGAGGAGTCGGCCGAAGAACGCCGTCGGGTCGAAGCGGCCCTCCGCGATCGCGGACCAGTCGTGCTCCAGGAGGTCCGACGCGTCGGCGTCCGCCGCGCGGGGCAGTTGGGGCGCGGCGACCGGTCCGGTCAGCCGGGAGACGCCGGCCACGTCGAAACTGGGCGTCACCAGCGCGCCGGACCGGTCGGCGGAGCCGTGGAAGGACATGGGCGCGGTGTAGAGGACGAGCTCCGCGAACAGCTCACCGCGGTTGCCGTCCTCGAACGCGTGCTGCGCGTAGGGGGCCGGGTAGCGCAGGGGCAGCGCGGACCTGAAGCCGCTCAGCGATCTCACCTGCGGCAGCACCGCGCGCGCCCAGCGCAGCCGGGGGACGAAACGGGGGGCCTCCTCGCTGTCCCCGGCGAGCAGTTCGTCGGTGGTCTCCATGCCCCAGACGGCCTCGGCGAGTTCGAGCGCGGTGTCGCCCGGGGTGGTGCTCGGTGCCATCGCCACCGACTGGCCGCGCAGGGCCGCGGTCACGCGTCCGACGCTCGTGGTCCCGTCCGGCGGGCCCGAGGTGGGGCCGGTGTCCTGCCGGTTGTAGTGGTCGGCGACGGCGGTCACGGCGTCCGGGGACTCGTGTGCCGTCCTCCCCAGGAACAGCAGCGGGACCTGGAACTCGACCAGTCTGCCGTCCCGGTCCACGGCGCTGACGGCGAACCGGAAGGCGTCCTCGGGACGCGCCGGGTCCTTGCCGCTCGCGACCGGGAAGAAGGCGTGCTCGCCGGGCAGGATGCCGTCGAGGTTGACGGGCTCGGCGAGATCCGGGGTCACCTGGGTGAGCAACTGCACGCTGGTGAAGGGGAACAGCAGGTGCAGCCGGTCCCGGGGCGGGCTGCCGGGTCCGAGCACCTCCCGGTCGTAGCCGATGACCGGCTCGCGTACGACGACGTACATCCGCTGGCAGAGATAGGCGCCGTGGTCCGGGCGGCCGGGGTCGAACTTGCGCTCGGTGACCTTGACCAGCTCGGCCCGGTGCCCGAAGGGGCACAGCCGTCCGGCGTACATGACCCGCACAGAGTGGTCCCGGCCGAGTGCCGCGCGGTGCCGCCACTGGGTGACGTCCAGGCCGGTGGGCGGTTTCGGCCAGCGGCCGAGCGAGTCCAGGCCGCCGCCGAGCCCGGACAGGGTCAGGCCCCGGACGTCCACCGGCTCGGGCGGCCGGTCGCCGGTGAGGGCGAAGTCCGAGGTGAGGTGGACCAGTTGGTGGCGGTCGCGGGAGTCCAGCGCTATGCGGAACTCGTACTGGCCGGCCGGGGGCAGGCTGATCCGGCCAGGTACGAAGTCGGGGTCCCGGGTCCACACGACCCGCGCCGTCTCCTGCCGCAGCCGGGTGTGCCAGAGGGCGACGCGCTCCTGCGGCTGCGGCGGGCCGAGCGCGGTGGTGTGCGTCCAGCGCGCGTCCTGGGTCGGTGACAGCAGCAGGCGGTACGGCAGTTCGATGCCGGTGCGCGGATCGGCGGGGTCGGCGAAGGGGTTCTGCGGGCCGGGCGGTGGCGGTGGCGGGCCGGCCTGCGGAGGCGGTGGCGGGCCGGAGTGCGCCGGTCGCGGCGGGGCGGGGTGCGGCGCGCCGGCGGGGCCGGTCACCGCGGCCAGCGCGGTCTCCTCGCCGTACCGCGCGGTGAGTTCGGCCAGCGCGCGGACCGCCCGCAGGACGTGCTCGGCGCTCCGGCCCGCCAGAGCCTCGGCGAGCCGGGCGGTGGCGGCGGGCGCGGCCGGTGCCAGCGCGGCGTCGACCACGCGCAACGGCAGGGTGCGCATCGCGGTCAGCAGTCCGGTGGCGGAGTAGTCGATCCGGTCCTGTGCACCGACGACGAAGACGAGGACGCTGCGGCCGGCGATCCGTGCGAGCACGGGCGGGGCGGGGTGGGGTTCGCCCGCTCCCGGCTCACCTGCTCCCGGCTCGCCCGCTCCCGGCTCGCCTGCTCCCGGTTCGCCCTCGGCCGGCAGTCCGGGGGCGGCCTCGAAGAACGCCTGCTCGGTGAGGTGCTGCGGGCCGAAGTCGACCACCAGCCGGCCCTCGACCGCAGGATCGGCTCGCTGGAGTGTTCGCCTGCCGAACGGGGAGGCGTCGAGGCGCAACCCCGGGAAGCTGAATCTCAGATCCAGCAGATCGTCCGTACGTAACAGCCTGATGGGTGCTGGAGTGGGATTCGTTGAGGTCACCAGCCGCTCCTGCCCAGGTGAAGAGAGTCCGCCCCGGGCGATGACCGTAGCCTCGGTCCGACATGTAGATCAATGTGCAAATTCACCCGTAGGGGTGATCATGTGACGATATGCACCCGGATGAGTGAATGATGTTTATGGGCCTTGACGGCGTCAGGTGACGCGATCGGAATGCAAAGCTTGCGGTGCCCGGTACGGCGCCGCACCCCCCGCCCGGACGTAGCGTGAGCCCGTCACCGTATGCCCGCCCCCGCAGCAGCACCGGGAGTCCCAGATGGCCCGCTCCGAAGCCCGCGTCCCCACCGACCGCCCCGCCCGCTACGCCAAGCAGCTCGCCTCGCATCTCTCCCGCCGCTCACAGACCAGCTGGGACGAGGAGACCGGCACCGGCGGCATCGTCTTCCAGAACGGCACCGGCACCCTCACCGCGGCCGAGGGCGCCTTGCTGCTCACCGTGGAGACGGACCCCGAGAACCTCGAACTCCTGGAAGGTGTGGTCGGCCGGCACCTGGTCCGCTTCGGCACCCGTGACGAACTCGTCGTCGCCTGGCACCGCGACAACGGGGAGCCGGGCACCACCCAGAGCAACCCCGGGGACCCGATGCCCCACTGAGCGGGGGCCGGAAAGCTGCCTAGTCGAACTGGCTCGGCAGCGGTGCCGGGGTCTTCCCGGACAGCACGTCCTTGAGGCGCTGGGCGCCGTTCTGCAGGGCCAGGGCGGTGCTGTCGTGGTCGACGCCGGACAGGCCGCCGTTGGTGACCGCCGCCCCGGAGGCGCCGACGCGCAGCGCCGCGACGTCGAGGGTGGTCGTGGCGGGCTGCCCGTTCGAGGTGCCCTGGACGGTGACCGTGAGCGCCGCCAGTGCGTCGGCCACCTTGGGCGGTTCCTTGTACTCGACGACCTGCACGGTCCGCTGGCTGCCGTCCGAACCGGTGGCCGTGAACTGGTTGCACTTCTCCGGGAGGCCCTTCAGCCAGTTGACGGTGGCGTCCATCTGGGCCTGGCCGTAGTCCCCGACCTGGTACAGCATCCGGGAGTCCTGCGAGGTGAAGCCGCGCAGCCCGGAGGCGCCGGTGGCGCGGCCCAGCAGGGTGTCGGAGTAGAGGCTGTCCAGCAGCCGCTGGCAGTCGGCGGCGTCGGCCTTGGCCCTGAGGAATCCGGCGACGTCGACCTTGCCGACCAGCATCTGGTTGCGCCAGGTGGCGGCGTCGTTGGCCAGCTGCCAGTCGTCCTCGATGTCGGCCGGCGTGATCAGCGCCGCCTGCGCGCCCGCTCCGGTGAGGGCGGGGGTCGCCGACGGGGAGGCGGGGCGCTCGGCGGCGGGGGAGACGGCCGCGGCCTCGGGGGTGCCGCTGCCGCCGGAACAGGCCGCCGCCGTGGCGAACAGGGTCCCCGCCGTCAGGGCCGTGGCGAGAACACGCGCGGGTCGGGACGGACGGTTCATCGCGACTGCCTCCTCGGGAACGCGGTACGTCCCTCCACGCCACCACCGCCCCTGAGCGCCGACCACTCGCACGTGCCATTCGGGTGAGCGTCATGATCAGGCCGCCGTGATCCGTACCCGCCGGCTGCCGCAGCGCGGGCACACCGCGTCCGTGAGCGGCGACGGTACGGCCCGGCCGGCCTCGTCGACGTACTCCAGGGTGCTCTGCAGGTCGGGGTCGGCGACCGGGTCGGTGAAGAACACCGCCTGGAAGGTGGCCTCCCAGCCGTGGCCGCACCGCCCGCAGCGGAACGCGAAGGTCTCGGGCACGGCGCCGGGCACGGGCCCGGGACCCGGGGGCTCGGTCATCGGTTCCGGCTCCTGTCGCTAGGCCTTCGTTACCCAGCGCACCGCCCCTCCCACCCGGCGGCAAGTCGGGGACGGGTGTCCCAGGCGTGGACGCCCCCTTGACGCCGGGCGGAGGCCGATCGACACTCCAGATGGGAATCCTAGTGAAAAGGTAGGGAAAGATGGGTCGCCTGCGCACGCTCACCGGCAGACACCGCCGCGAGAGCCCCGCGCCCTGGGCCGGCCCCCTGCTCACCTCCCGCCGCCACATCGACCTGCTACGGATGTGCGGCGCCACCGGCCGCAGAGGCTGAGCGCCCGCTCCCGGCCGTACGGGCCGAGCGTCCACCCGCCGGGACTCGCCAGGACGCACCGGAACCCACTCAGAGCCCACTGAACCCACCGACGAACGCTTCCGCCGCGCGTACGTCCGCGCGCCCGCCCGCCCCCGGGGAGACGCATGTCCATCGCTCCACTCGCCGCCGTGCCCGCCGTCCGTACCGCCCCCGCCTTCCGGGGCCGCATCGGCCGCGACGCACGCAGCGGCCACTACGCCGTGCCGCGCCGCTACCGGCTCCACCTGTCCACCGCCTGTCCGGACGGCCTCCGCATCGCCGTCGGCCACAGCCTGCTGGCCCTGGACGACTGTTGTCCGGTCACCTTCCTGCCCGCGGTCCCGGACTGTCCCGACGGCAGCCACCCGGCGCTGCGCCCGCTGTACGAGGCCAGCGCCCACCGCTACTCGGGACCGGCCCTCGCGCCGGTGTTCAGCGACGACTGGTCCGGCCGCATCGTCAGCACCCACAGCCGGGACATCCTGCGTGATCTGGACCGGCACTTCGGTGACGGCGTCGCCCGGCTCTACCCGTGCGGTGCCGAGGCCGAGATCGAGGCCGTCGAGCGGCTCTGCACCGAGGACGTCGAGCAGGCCGCACAGCGGGCCGGCCGCGAGGGCGGCGACCCCGAGGCGCTGGCGGTGCTGCTCGCCGCCCTGGACGGGCTGGAGCGCCGGCTGACCGGCGTGGAGTTCCTGGTCGGCGGACAACTCACGGCCGCGGACATCGAGTTGTGGGTGGCCCTGGTGCAACTCGACACCGTGCACCGCAATCACCTGGACGCCGCCGCCGTGCACGCCATCGCCGGCCACCCGGTGCTGTGGGCCTACGCCCGGCGGCTGGCCGCCCACCCGGCCTTCGGCGCCCACCTCGACCTCGACGGCATCGCCCGCCGCCACCACGGCCGTTGCCAGGGCCTGGAGGCCGCCGGCGCCGCCGTCCAGATCCTGGACTGGGCGGGTCACGCGGCGGACGCTCCCGGCGTTCCACGCAGGTGAGAGCGGCCCGAACCGTTTCGCCAGTCGGACAGGCGTTGACATTCGTTCGGGCGACTGCGTTACTTACGGACCAGAACGGTCAAGAGCGTCAGCGTCAAGCCCTGGCTTGCTGACCGGCAACCCTCGCATCGCGGTGGGGTGCCCCAGGTGACGACCGGACCGACGACGTTTCGGCAAGCGACGATTCGGTAAGCGCGAGGCCCCCGGGGCCGGCACGACAGTGACAGGTGACGGACATGTACGCAGCTTCCAGGACGGCCCAGAGCCGCGCCGTGGGCTGCGTACGCCCGTACCCGAGCCCGCTCGTCGCCGACCGTGCCGTCGACCTGCTCCGTGTCAACAGCGCCCTGTGTAGCGCGTGTACCGCACCGGGCTGTGCCCGCTGTCGGGTCTGACCAGGCTTTTCCGCCGGCTGCCCGCAGCTTCGCACCCCAGCGTTCCCGTCAGAACACCGGCTGCCCGGTGTGTTGCCGTCCGCCCAGCCCCGTGCCCCGCGCGCCTCCGCGCACCCTGCCGTGCCCGAACACGGCAGGGTGCGCGGCCCCCGCCGTGGGACACGTGGGTGCCCGACTCCGCCGGAGCCCGCCATGAGTGAACCCCCAGGCGCCACGATCGCCGCCTCCGAGGCGCCCCCCGCTGCCGACGAACCGTCAAAACCCTTCGCCGCACAGCGTGTTCTGCCGCTGCGCAGGCCGGGACGGTGGATCGCCACCGCCGTCGTCCTGGTCCTGGCCGTCCAGTTCGTGCACGGACTGGTGACCAACCCCTTCTACCAGTGGGACCGCTTCGGCTACTGGTTCCTGCGGCCGACGATTCTCGACGGTCTGGTCATCACCCTCCAAGTCACCGCCTACAGCGCGGTGCTGGGCCTCCTCGGCGGCATCGTGCTCGCCCTGGCCCGGCTCTCGAAGAGCCCGGTGCTGCGCGCGGTCAGCTGGACCTACGTGTGGGCGCTGCGTTCCATCCCGCTCATCGTGGTCCTGCTGTTCCTCTACAACTTCAGCGCCCTGTACAAGACGTTGAGCGTCGGCGTCCCCTTCGGGCCCGCCTTCTTCTCCTTCGACGAGTCGAAGCTCGCCACCGACATGGTCGTCGCCGTGATCGGCCTCAGCCTCAACGAGGCCGCCTACGCGGCCGAGGTGGTCCGCGGCGGCATCCTCTCCGTGGACCAGGGCCAGCACGAGGCGGCCGCCGCACTCGGCCTGCCCAAGGGCTACCAGTTCCGGAAGATCGTGTTCCCGCAGGCGCTCAGGTCGATCACCCCGAACTACGTCAACCAGCTGATCGGCCTGATCAAGAGCACCTCGCTGGTCTTCTACGTCTCACTGCTCGACCTCTTCGGCTCCGCGCAGAGCATGGGCTCCACCTACCCCGGGGACATCGTGCCGCTGCTCCTGGTGGTGACCGTCTGGTACCTGATCCTGACCAGCATCGTCTCCGTCGTCCAGTTCTACGTGGAGCGGTACTACGCCCGCGGCGCCACCCGCACGCTGCCGCCGACCCCCCTGCAGAAACTGCGCACCGGCCTCACCGACCTGCGCGCCCGCATCCGCCGGGAGGCCGCGGTATGACCATCACCGACACCCTGGAGACGGCCCCCGTCGCCCTGGAGATATCCGGCGTCCACAAGTGGTACGGCGCCCACCGCGTCCTCGACGGCATCGACCTGACCATCCGCCCCGGCGAGGTCACCGTCATCCTCGGCCCGTCCGGCTCCGGCAAGTCCACCCTCCTGCGGGTCATCAACCACCTGGAGAAGCCCGAGATCGGCCATGTCAGCGTCAACGGCGAGCCGATCGGCGTGAAGCGGCAGGGCGACCGAAGGGGGATGGGGGTGCCCCCGGCCGAAGGCCGGGGGAGGCTGAAGGAGCTGAGCGAGCGCGCCATCCTGGCCCAGCGCAGCCGGATCGGCTTCGTCTTCCAGAACTTCAACCTCTTCCCGCACCTGACCGTGCTGGACAACGTGGCCGCCGCCCCGGTCGCCACCGGAAAGCTCGGCAAGCCCCAGGCCCAGGCCCTGGCCAAGGAACTCCTGGAGCGGGTCGGCCTCGGCGAGCGCGTCGGCGCCTACCCCCGGCAGCTCTCCGGCGGCCAGCAGCAGCGGGTGGCCATCGCCCGCGCCCTGGCCCTGCGCCCCGGCGTGATCCTCTTCGACGAGCCCACCTCCGCCCTGGACCCCGAACTCGTCGGTGAGGTCCTCGCGGTCATCAAGGACCTGGCGACCAGCGGCACCACCCTCGTCATCGTCACCCACGAGATCGGCTTCGCCCGCGAGATCGCCGACCGGGTCGTCTTCATCGACGGCGGCCGGATCGTCGAGCAGGGCCCGCCCTCCGAGGTCCTCGACAAGCCGCAGCACGAACGGACCAGGGACTTCCTCAGCAAGGTCCTCTGAGCCGCCGTACTCCCGGACTTCCCCCCACGCCTCATCTCCGCACACCCTCCCAGCGACAAGGAACGGCCATGCCCACCCACCTCACCCGACGCAGCCTGCTCAGAGGCATCACCGCGGCGACCGCCGTCGCCTCCCTCGCCACCGGGCTCGCCGCCTGCGGGGGCGACAGCGACGCGGCCACCACCACCTCCGCCGCGAAGACCGGCGAGGTCGTCGTAGGACAGGTCTCCAACGGCGCCGCCACCCAGACCACGATCAAGGTCTCCGAGGTCAAGTCCATCAGCGCCGAACTGCCCGACTCCGTCAAGAAGAGCGGCAAGCTCGTCATCGGCGAGGGCGCCCTGCCCGCCGGGTTCCCGCCGCTGGCCTTCGTGGGCAGCGACCAGAAGACCCTCACCGGCTCCGAGCCCGACCTCGGCCGGCTGGTCGCCGCGGTCTTCGGCCTCAAGCCCGAGATCGACAACGCCACCTGGGAGAACATGTTCGTCGGCATCGACAGCGGCAAGGTCGACGTGGCCTTCTCCAACGTCACCGACACCGAGGAGCGCAAGAAGAAGTACGAGTTCGCCTCCTACCGGCAGGACAACCTCGCCTTCACCGTGCCGAAGAAGAGCACCTGGAACTTCGACGGCAACTACGAGAACCTCGCCGGCAAGACCGTCTCCGTGAGCGCCGGCACCAACCAGGAGAAGATCCTCCTGGAGTGGAAGAAGAAGCTGGAGAGCGAGGGCAAGAAGCTCACCGTCAAGTACTTCCAGGACAGCAACAGCGTCTACCTGGCCCTGTCCAGCGGCAAGATCGACGCCTACCTCGGCCCCAACCCCGGCATCGCGTACCACAACAAGCAGACCGCGAACACGCCCAACGCCACCCGTACCGCGGGCACCTATTCCGGCGCCGGCGCCAGCCTCCAGGGCCTGATCGCGGCCACCGCCAAGAAGGACAGCGGCCTCGCCAAGCCGCTCGCCGACGCCATCAACTACCTGGTCAAGAACGGTCAGTACGCCGAGTGGCTCAAGGCCTACAACCTCTCCAACGAGGCCGTCGCCAAGTCCGAGGTCAACCCGCCCGGACTGCCGCTCGACAACTCCTGAGCACCCGTCAAGAAGCACCACCGCAAGGCGAGAAAGGACCGCGCCTCCGTGACCCTTCAGACCGACCTCCACGGAGGCGGGGCCCCGCTCGCACCCGACCCGTCCCCGCTCGACAACGCCGTCTGGTCGGCCCTCACCGGCCCGCACGCCCACCTCGCGGAGCGAAGCGAGATGGGGGTCCCCCCGGCCGAAGGCTGGGGGAGGGTCGGCCGGGCGGCCCGCTATCCCGACGACGTCTACGCCTACGCGGCCCTCGCCGACTCCACCGACCCGGCCGCCTGGGCCGACCTGCGCACGCTCGTCGGCCCGGGAACGACCGTGAAGATCAAGCCGGTCGAGGTGGCACCGCCCGGCTGGGAGGTGATCGGCGGCGGGACCGGCGTCCAGTTCGTGGACACGGTACTCCGGACCGAGCCCGCCCCCGAGGCGGTACGGCTCGGGCCGGACGACGTGCCCGAGATCCTGGACCTGGTCGCCCGCACCGAGCCCGGCCCGTTCCGCACCCGGACCGTCGAGATGGGCTCCTATCTCGGCATCCGGCACCGCGGCCGGCTGATCGCCATGGCGGGCGAGCGTAGCGAGATGGGGGTCCCCCCGGCCGAAGGCTGGGGGAGGCTGCGGCTCCCCGGCTGGACGGAGATCAGCGCCGTCTGCACCGACCCGGAACACCAGGGCCGGGGCCTGGCCACCCGGCTGGTCCGCGCGGTCGCCGCCGGTGTCCGGGAGCGCGGCGACACCCCGTTCCTGCACGCGGCTCCGGGCAACGCGAACGCGATCCGGCTGTACGAGTCGATCGGCTTCACCGAGCGGCTGCGCACCCGCACCCTGCTGGTGCGCAGCCCGGGAACAACCACGGAAACCGGTCTGTTGTGACTCACGACGAGATGTACGCGGAGCAGGCCGGGAGGTGTGGGACATGACACGTGTCCTCAGTCCCAGCCGCCGTACCGTCCTGTACTCCCGGCCGCACATCGACCTCCAGCGCGTGGCCGGCGCGCTCTGTTGTTCCTGACCCGTTGTCCCCGCCGCGCCCTTCTCTTCGGCGCGCTCTCGCACGGACCCCTCAGGAAGGCACCCCTGTGTCCTCATCTCCCGCTTCCCACCTGCACCTCGCCGTCGCCCTGGACGGCACCGGCTGGCACCCCGCGTCCTGGCGCGAGCCGGTCGCCCGCCCCCGTGAGCTGTTCACCGGCGGCTACTGGGCCGACCTGGTCGCCGAGGCCGAGCGCGGTCTCGTCGACTTCGTCACCATCGAGGACGGCCTCGGCCTGCAGTCCTCGCACTACGGCGAGCTCGACGGCCGTACCGACCAGGTCCGCGGCCGCCTGGACGCCGTCCTGATCGCGTCCCGGATCGCGCCCCTCTCCAGCCACATCGGCCTGGTGCCGACGGTGATCGCCACCCACACCGAGCCGTTCCACATCTCCAAGGCGATCGCCACCCTGGACTACGTCAGCACCGGCCGCGCCGGGCTGCGCGTGCAGATCTCCGCCCGCCCGCACGAGGCGGACCACTTCGGCCGACGCGCCTTCCCGCCGATCGACCTGGCGGAACTGCAGTCCCCGGCCGGGCAGGAACGGCTCACCGAGCACTTCGACGAGGCCGCCGACTACGTCGAGGCCGCGCGCCGGCTCTGGGACAGCTGGGAGGACGACGCCGAGATCCGGGACGCCGCCACCGGCCGCTTCATCGACCGCGACAAGCTGCACTACATCGACTTCGAGGGCCGGCACTTCAGCGTCAAGGGCCCCTCCATCACCCCGCGCCCGCCGCAGGGCCAGCCGCTCGTCACCGCCCTCGGCCACCAGACCGTCCCCTACCGGCTGATCGCCCGCCAGGCCGACGTCGGCTACGTCACCCCGCAGGACAGCGCCGACGCCCGCGCGATCGTCGCCGAGATCCGCGCCGAGCAGGAGGCCGCCGGACGGGCCGGCGACACCGTGCACGTCTTCGGCGACCTCGTGGTCTTCCTCGACGACGACCAGGTCACGGCCGCCGCCCGCAAGGAGCGCCTCGACGCACTCGACGGCGGCGCGTACACCAGCGACGCCCGCATCTTCACCGGGACGGCAGCCGAACTCGCCGATCTTCTTGAGGAGTTCGCCGCCGAGGGGCTCACCGGCTTCCGGCTGCGGCCCGCCGTGCTCGGCCACGACCTGCCGCGCATCACCGGGGACCTGGTCCCCGAACTCCAGCGCCGCGGCCGGTTCCGCACCGCCTACGAGGCGGACACCCTGCGCGGCCTGCTCGGGCTCGCCCGCCCCGCCAACCGCTACGCCGCTGCCCTCGCCTGAGCCGGAAGGACCGCACTCCCATGAGCAAGCCCCTGAAGCAGATCCACCTGGCCGCGCACTTCCCCGGCGTCAACAACACCACCGTGTGGAGCGACCCGGCCGCCGGCAGCCACATCGAGTTCAGCTCCTTCACACACTTCGCGAAGACCGCCGAACGCGCCAGGTTCGACTTCCTGTTCCTCGCCGAGGGCCTGAGGCTGCGCGAACAGGGCGGCAAGATATACGACCTGGACGTCGTCGGGCGACCCGACACCTTCACCATCCTGGCCGCGCTGGCCGCCGTCACCGAGCACCTCGGCCTGACCGGCACCATCAACTCCACCTTCAACGAGCCCTACGAGGTGGCCCGCCAGTTCGCCAGCCTCGACCACCTCTCCGGCGGCCGGGCCGCCTGGAACGTGGTCACCTCCTGGGACGCCTTCACCGGCGAGAACTTCCGGCGCGGCGGCTTCCTGCCGCAGGACGAGCGCTACTCCCGCGCCAAGGAGTTCCTCGCCACCGCGAACGAGCTCTTCGACTCCTGGCACGGCGACGAGATCCTCGCCGACCAGGCCACCGGCAGCTTCCTGAGCGACGCCCGGGCCGGCTCCTTCGTGCACAAGGGCCCCCAGTTCGACATCCACGGCCAGTTCAACGTGCCGCGCTCCCCGCAGGGCCGCCCGGTGATCTTCCAGGCCGGCGAGTCCGACGAAGGCCGCGAGTTCGCCGCCTCCGGTGCCGACGCGATCTTCAGCCGGTACGCCACCCTCGACGCCGGCCAGGCCTTCTACACCGACGTGAAGTCCCGCCTCGCCAAGTACGGCCGCCGCCCCGACGAACTGCTGATCCTGCCCGCCGCCAGCTTCGTCCTCGGCGACACCGACGCGGAGGCCGAGGAGATCGCCCACCAGGTGCGCCGCCAGCAGGTCAGCGGGGCGACCGCCCTCAAGCACCTGGAGTTCGTCTGGAACCGGGACCTGTCGTCGTACGACCCGGAGGGACCGCTGCCCGACGTCGACCCGCTGGTCGGCGAGGAGCACATCTCCCGGGGCCGCGCCCAGGTCAGGATGTACCGCGACCCGGTCGCCATCGCCCGCGAGTGGCGCGAGCTCGCCGAGGCCAACAAGTGGTCCATCCGCGACCTCGTGATCAACACCGGCAACCGGCAGACCTTCGTCGGCTCCCCGGCCACCGTCGCCCGCACCATCAACGACTTCGTGCAGGCCGACGTCTCCGACGGCTTCATCCTGGTCCCGCACATCACCCCCGGCGGCCTCGACGCCTTCGCCGACACGGTCGTCCCGCTGCTCCAGGAGCAGGGCGTCTTCCGCACCGAGTACGAGGGCACCACCCTGCGCGACCACCTGGGCCTCGCCCACCCGGACGAGAAGCGGAGCGAGCGGGTGGCGTCGTGAAGTTCCTGGCGATCACCCTGATCGTGCACCGGCCGGATCCGGTCACGGGGAGACAGAAGTCCACCCACGAGCGGTTCCGCGAGGTCCTCGACAACGCCGTGCTCGCCGAGGACCTGGGCTTCGACGGCTTCGGGGTGGGGGAGCGGCACGAGCGCCCGTTCATCTCCTCCTCGCCCACCGTGGTGCTCAGCCATGTCGCCGCGCTCACCCGGCGCATCCGGCTGTTCACCGCGGTGACCACGCTGAGCCTGCTGGACCCCGTCCGGGCGTACGAGGACTACGCGACCCTCGACCACCTCTCCGAGGGCCGCCTCGACCTGATCATCGGCAAGGGGAACGGCACCGCCCAGCGCGAGCTGTTCCATGTCACGCCCGAGGACCAGTGGGACCGCAACGCCGAGAGCTACGAGGTGTTCCGGCAGCTGTGGCGGCAGGACAGGGTGACGGCGAAGACCCGGTTCCGGCCGGAGCTCACGGACGCCGAGGTCTGGCCGCGCCCCTACCAGCGTCCGGTCCGCGTCTGGCACGGCAGCGCCACCAGCAAGGAGTCCGTCGACCTCGCCGCCCGCTACGGCGACCCGCTGTTCTCCGCGAACGTCACCAACCCCATAGAGCCGTATGCCGAGTTGGTCCGGTACTACCGGGAACGCTGGGAGCACCACGGCCACGACCCGGCGGACATCGCGGTCGGCGCGGGCACGGCGGGCGTCCTGGTGGCGCCCACCAGCCAGCAGGCGCTGGCCGCCTACCGCCCGGTGTTCGAGGCGAACCTGGCCTTCTTCCGCCGGGCCGGACTGCCGGTCGTCTTCGAGACCCTGGAGGACTTCGCGGAGCGCAGCTCGGCGCTGATCGGCAGTCCGCAGCAGGTCATCGAGAAAGTGCACCGCTACCACGAGCAGTTGGGGCACACAGTCACGCATCTGCACGCCGACGCAAGCGGGCTGACGGACACTCAGCACCGCGACTCGCTGGAGCTGTTCCAGTCGGCGGTGGCCCCGGTCCTGCGCAAGGACATCCCCGACCCGCCGTTCCCGTGGGCACCCGTGCACCCGGCCGCCGAGGAGCCCGCACATGTCTGACATCCCGCTCGGCGTCCTCGACCTGGTGCCGGTCCCGAGCGGGGCCACCGCCGCCGACGCCCTGCGCAACTCCGTCGAACTCGCCCAGCGCACCGAGGAGTTCGGCTACTCCCGCTACTGGTTCGCCGAGCACCACCTCAACCCGGGGGTGGCCGGCACCTCCCCCGCGGTGGTCCTGGCGCTGACCGCCGCCGCGACCTCCGGGATCCGGCTCGGCTCCGGCGCAGTACAGCTCGGACACCGCACCGCGCTGTCCACGGTCGAGGAGTTCGGCCTCCTCGACGCCCTGTACCCGGGCCGCCTCGACCTGGGCCTGGGCCGCTCCGGCGGCCGCCCGCCCGGGGAGAGGGCGGCCGCGCCGACGGCGACCCCGGTGGTCGACGGCCGGGCGCCCAACGGCCTGGTCATCCCGCCCCGCTTCTCGTTCGCCCGCCTTCTCGGCTCCCCGCGGATCGCGCTCCACCGCAAGCTGCTCCTGCTGCCGAACGCCGAGTCCCAGGACTACGCCGAACAGATCGACGACATCCTCGCGCTGCTCGCCGGGACCTACCGCACGGAGGACGGCGCCGAGGCCCATGTCGTCCCCGGTGAGGGCGCCGAGGTCGAGGTGTGGATCCTGGGCAGCAGCGGCGGCGAGAGCGCCCAGGTCGCGGGCGAGCGGGGCCTGCGCTTCGCCGCCAACTACCACGTCAGCCCGGGCACGGTCCTGGAGGCGGTGGACGGCTACCGCGCGTACTTCCAGCCCTCGGACGTCCTCGACAAGCCGTACGTCAGCGTCTCGGCCGACGTCGTGGTCGCCGAGGACGACGCCACCGCCCGTGAACTCGCCACCGGCTACGGCGCCTGGGTCCGCAGCATCCGTACCGCCGAGGGGGCCATTCCCTTCCCCACCCCCGAGGAGGCGCGGGCGCACGTCTGGACGGACGAGGACCGGGAGCTGGTCCAGGACCGCCTCGACACCCAGTTCGTGGGCAGCCCGCAGCACGTCGCCGACCGTCTGGAACAGCTGCAGGAGGCCACCGGAGCCGACGAGTTGCTCATCACGACGATCACCCACGACCAGGCCGACCGGGTCCGCTCGTACGAACTCCTCGCCGAGGAATGGCGTCGGCGCTGAGGCTCACACCTGCGCGGCCACCAGCTCCAGCAGCCGGTGGCCCGCCCCGCCCGAGAACCACTCGGCATGGCGGACGTAGTACTCGTACGCCAGCCGGGCGTTCTCCCGTGACCGGGTGACCCCGTGGAAGTAGTCCAGCTCGGACAGGGCGAACTCGGCGTGCACAAGGGGCAGGAGGACGGGCAGGGCAGCCGATTCGGCGGCGGTGAGCGGGCGTACCGACTGGTATCCGCGGAGCAGTTCGATCGCGTGCTTCTCCTGGACCGGGCGGTCGGGGTCCAGCCACTGCACGGTGTTGCGTTCCAGGGCCGTGGCGAGGTCGTGCACCGCGGTGGTGCGGTCGCTCATCCCGAAGTCCAGGACCGTGGCGACCTGGCCGTCCCCGTCCCAGAGGAGGTTGGAGGCGTGCCAGTCGTTGTGGGTCCACAGGGGAGCGAGACCCGGGAGGTGCGGGGCCAGGCGCTCGTGGAGCGGGAGCAGCACGCGACGGGTGTCCTCCCGCCAGGGGAAGTCCGCCAACGCCCTTTCCAGCCGCGGGCGTTCGGCCAGGTAGGTCCGCAGGGCCGGCCAGGGGTCCGGGGCCGCGAACACCGTGAAGGAGGCGACCAGCGGCTGCGGCGAGCGGCGCGGTGCGGCGAAGTCCTCCGCCGCCAGGTGCAGCCGGGCCAGCGCCTCGCCGGCCGCCCGGGCATGGGCCGTACCCAGGAACGGCGACCAGGACAGCGCGTCCCGGTACAGGTCCGTGCCGGTCCCGGCCGAGTGGACCTCGTACGTCCACCCGCCGCGCTCCACCAGGTCCAGGACCTCCACCACGGGCGCCCCGCGCTCCCGCAGATGGCGCAGGAAGGCATGCTCCTCCGCGAGACCCCGCGGGGTGCGTACGGTGACATGGTGCCGTTTCACGAACAGCCGCCGTCCGTCCCGCTCCACGACGGCCGCCGCCGACAGCGGGCGCGGGCTGCGCCACACCACCCGGGCCGGACCGGTCACGGCCGTGACCTCGGCGTCGGTCAGCGGCGGCCAGTCCGGCTCGACCGGCTCGGTGCCCAGGCCGTGGGCGAGATGTGAACTCACGGCGTGCTCACCGCCGTCGTGCCGCGCAGGGAGTCCAGGATCCGGCGTTCCGTCGCCGCGAACTCCGGTGCCGTGAAGTCGTCGGCGCCGCGCGGCCGGGGCAGCGGGACCTCGATGCGGTCCACCACCGTGGCCGGGCGCGGCGACAGGACGTGGACGGTGTCCGCGAGCAGGACCGCCTCCCGGATGTCATGGGTGACCAGGACGACCGTCCAGCGGTGCCGCTGCCACATGCCGGCCAGCCACAGCTGCATCTCCGTGCGGGTCAGCGAGTCCAGCGCACCGAACGGCTCGTCAAGGAGCAGCACCGGCCGCTCCAGGACCACCGTGCGCAGCAGCGCGGCCCGCTGCCGCATGCCTCCGCTGAGCTGGGAGGGGTACGCCTTCTGGAAGCCGTCGAGGCCGAAGTCGGCGAACAGCGCGCCGGCCCGCGCTCGCGCTTCCTTCTTCCGCACCCCCTGTGCCTCCAGGCCCAGGGCGGTGTTGTCGAGGACCGTCCGCCAGGGGAACAGCAGGTCCTTCTGCGGCATGTAGGCGACCTTGCCGGAGGCCACCCCGGCCGGCTCGCCCTCCACGAGTACCCGTCCCGAGGTCGGCAGGTCGAGCCCGGACACCAGGTTGAACAGGGTGCTCTTGCCGCTGCCGCTGGGGCCGATGACAGCGGCGAACTCGCCTGGTTCCACGGTGAGGTCGAGGTCCCGCAGGACCTCCAGCGAACCGAAGGACTTGCCCACGCCCGCGATGCGCAGACTGCTCATTTCCCGGCCTTCCGTTCCCAGGGCAGCACCAGCCGCTGCAGCAGATAGGTGGCCCCGAACAGAGCGATGCTCAGCGCGGCGGTCACGGCCACCGCCGCGAACACCAGGTCGGTCCGGAACGCGCTCTTCTGCGCCTGCATGTAGATCCCGAGCCCGGACTCGGCGCCCGCGTACTCGGCGAACACCGCGCCGACCACGGCGTAGGTGATGCTCACGCGCAGCCCCGCGAAGAAGTACGGCATCGCGCTCGGCACCCGCACCAGCCGGAACGCCCGCCACCGTCCGGCGCCCAGCGAGCGCAGCAGCCGCATGGCCTCCCGGTCGGTCGCCGCGAAGCCCGCGGCCAGGTTGGCGGCCAGCGGGAAGAACGTCGTCAGCGTCACCACCAGCATCTTGGGCAGCAGCCCGAAGCCGAACCAGATGATCAGCAGCGGGGCGACGGCCACGATCGGGATCGTCTGCGAGGCGACCAGCAGCGGGTACAGGCCCCGGCGGGCGGCGGCCGAGAAGTCCAGCACCACCGCCACCAGCCAGGCCGCCGCGAACGACAGCGCGAAACCGAGCAGCGTCTCCTGGAGCGTGGGCAGCGTCTGGTCCCACAGGTCCTGGCGGTTGGCCCAGCCCTGCTCCACCACCCGGGCGGGGGAGGGCAGGGTGGTCGGATCGACCCCGGCCGCCGTCACGTACAGCTGCCAGCCGCCGACGACCACGGCGAGCACCAGCAGGGGCGGCCACAACGACCGCAGCACCGGCTTCACTTGGCGTCCGGAAGGTAGGCGTCGGTGAAGAACGCCGACGTGTCCGGCGCCTTCGTCAGCTTCTTGCCGTTCGCGTCGACGAGCAGCCCGGCGCCGTACTCGAAGTCCGCGAAGGCCTTCCAGCGGGCGGCGCTCTGCGTGCCGATCGTGCCGTCCGCGCCCTTGTAGTACTCCTTGGCCAGCAGCTGCGAACTCTCCTTCACCAGCTTGGTGTTGGTGAGCACGCTCTTGTTGGCGGCGATGAGCAGGTCGGCGGCCTGGTCGGGGTTCTCGGCCGCGTAGCGGTAGCCCTTGTCGACGGCCGCCAGGAACTTCTTCGCCACCGCCGGGTTCTTCTTCAGGAACTGGTCGGAGGACGCGATCAGCGTCGAGTAGATCGCCGGGAAGCCGTAGTCGGAGAGCTGGAAGTCCTTCAGCGGCTTCCCGCTGAGCTTCGCCTCCAGGCCCTCCCAGGTCGGCATCGGCATCGCGAAGTCCGCCCTGCCGGCGTACAGCGCCGCGTACGCCGAGGTGTTGAGGGTGACCTGCTTGAAGTCGCCCGTGCCGCCCGCGTTCTTGATCACCTTCTGGAGCAGCGGCTTCTCGTAGGGGGCGCCGAACCCGGCGTACGTCTTGCCGTCCAGGTCCTTCGGCGAGCTGATGTCGGTGCGGTCGGCGCGCACCGAGACGGTCACGTCCGTCTTCTGCGTGACGGCGTAGACGGAGGTGATGTCCTGGCCGGCCGCGCGGGCCGTGGTGACGCCCTCCTGGTAGGAGATGCCGAAGTCGGCCTTGTGGCTCGCGATCAGGGTCTCGGGCGCGGTCGAGCCGTAGGGCACGATCTTCAGGTCGATCCCGGCGTCCTTGAACCAGCCCTTGGCCTGGGCGACGTAGATGCCGGTGTGGTTGGTGTTGGGGGTCCAGTCCAGGGCCAGGGTGACGGTGGTGGTGCCGTTCTTGGCGGCCGCCGTGGAGTCGGCGTCGGCCGAGCAGGCGGTGGTGACGGCGAGCAGCGTCAGGGCGGCGAGGGCCGGCAGCGCGGTGCGGCGGAGCATGGTGGAGGGTCCTTCGTACGGGGGAGGGGAGTCGGGCGGCGGTGCGGAGCGGTCAGGCCCGACACAGCGCGCTGTCCACCCGCTTGAAGTCGACGGCGAGCCGCCGGGTGAGCAGGGTCATGCGGTCACGTCCAGCAGGCTGTTGGTGAAGGACCTGTTCCAGTCATCGTCGTGCGCGATGGCGCCGTTCTCGGCGAGCCAGTGCGCGTAGGGGCCCATCCGGCCCTCGTCGATCACACCCCAACGGCCCTGCGGGTCCGTCCACGTCGGCGCGATCAGGGCGAGGGAGCGGGCGATGAGCGGACGCGGGAAGTAGGGGATGACCCGCTCCAGCATCTCCAGCGTGGCGTCGGGCTCGTGGGCGGCGGTGACATATCCGCGGGCCGTCACGGCCAGGAAGTCCCGCACCAGAGAAGGCTGTTCGCCGAGCAGCCGCTCGCTCGTGCCCAGCAGGTAGCTGTGGTAGCGGGGTGCGCCTATCTCGTCGACCGGCCAGGTCAGCCGGCTGTGCTCGGGCAGGTCGCCGCGCAGGGCGTCCCAGGACCAGTAGTTGCCGAAGGTCGCGTCCGCCTCGCCCGCCTCGATGTCGTCCACCGTGAGCTCGCGGCTGCCCGCGTCGACGGTGATCACCGCGTCCGGGTCGCCGCCGTCCGCCGCCACCAGATGGCGGACCATGGCCCGCCCGCGCGGGGTCGGGTTGTAGGCGAGACGGCGGCCCGCCAGGTCACGGGGACGGGTGATGCCGGTCGACGTCGTGGTCTGGATCGCCTCCAGCCCGCGGTGGTTGACCGCGGCGACCGCGACCAGCGGCTGACCGAGCGCCGCCCGCCGGGCGAGCAGCCGGTTCGGCGGGAAGATCCCGAAGTCCACCTCGCCCCGGACCAGGTACTCCAGCGTGTCCCCGCGCCCCGGATCCTGCACCACCAGCTCGACGTCCAGGCCCGCTGCCTCGTACCAGCGGCGGGCACGGGCGACGTACAGACCGGCAGAATTCGGCCATGGATGGAAATAGTCGAGCATGACCCGGATGTGCGGCATGGAAGTACTCCGAAAGCGGCGCGCGAGGGCGCGCCGGGGTGAGGGAGGCGGCGGTCAGCGGGACCGGCGACAGCACGCGCGACAACAACAGGAGCGGGCAGCGTGGTGGAACACCGGGGGCCGCGGCTCGACTGCTGTGGACACGTGAACTCCTACGCGGGGCGCATGGCGCTGCTGGTGCGGTCGGCGTCCCCATGGGGACCGTGTCCGCCACCGCGGCACACGGATCCCAGACGCCCTCTCAGCCCGGTCGGGGAGGGGCTCCCGCGTAGATGGCCGAAACCATAACCGCAGCTCCTGCCTGCTGTGCAAGCCGTGTCCGAGGTGTGGGATGCGCGTGCCCGACTGGTGAGACGTCCAGGTGGCGGGCGTACGATCGCCCGCCATGACCACCCTGCTGCCCGGCCCCCTGGTCGACCACACCTGGCTCGCGACCCACCTGGACGACCCCCGGCTGGCCGTCCTCGACGCCACCGCGTTGCTCCCCTCGCCCCGCCACGACGGCGACCACCGCTCCGCCTCCGGCCGGGCCGGCTGGGCCGAGCGCCACATCCCCGGCTCCCGCCACGCCGACCTCACCGGCGATCTCTCCGACGCCGGCGCGCCGTACCACTTCGCCGTCCCGGCGCCGGACGCGCTCGCCGCCGCGCTGGCCCGGCTCGGCGTGGGGGAGGGGACCGAGGTCGTCGTCTACGACACCGGAGGCGGGATCTGGGCCGCCCGGGTGTGGTGGATGCTGCGCGCGATCTCGGTACCGGCGGCGGTGCTGGACGGCGGGCTGGCGGCATGGGAGGCGGCGGGGCGGCCGGTGGCCACGGGGGACGGCGTCGCCGAGCCCGCCGCGGTGCCGGTGGCGCCGGTGCCGCGGCCCGAGTTCTGGTCGGGGATCGAGGAGGTGGCGGCGATCAGCCGGGGGGAGCGGCCGGGGGTGCTGGTGTGCGCGTTGCCCTCCGGGGGGTTCGCCGGGTCCGTGCCGACGCGGTACAGCCGACGGGGGCACATACCGGGGAGCCTCAGCCTGCCCGGGAGGGGGCTGCCGGCCGCCGAACTCGAAGAAAGGGTGCGGGAGTTCGGTGACGCGTCGCCTGTCGTCCTCTACTGCGGTGGGGGGATCTCGGCGGCGGGGGCGGCGCTGGCGCTCACGCTGCTGGGCCGTGAGGACGTGTCCGTGTACGACGGTTCACTGGAGGAGTGGTCCAAGGACCCTTCGCGACCGCTGGAGTTGGGCGGCTAGTGGGAGGGTGGTCCTGTGCGCTGCCGGGTGCGGGTGCACGGGGGCTGGTCGCACAGTTCCCCGCGCCCCTTGAGGGCGCTGCCGGGTGCGGGTGCGTGGGGGCTGGTCGCGCCCACGCGGCGGAGCCGCACATCAAATACAGCCCCGCGCCCTTGGGCAGGCGTCCGCAAGGTCTCTGACCAACGCACCGGTGTGGCCGCGGCACGTATCCCTCCCCCGAAGGTTACGTGCCGCGACCGCTTCCCCCGGCGCCGGACAGTGGTCCGACCTCCGCGTCGCGGTCGTGTGCCGGTGTCACCAGCACATGACCGCTGTCTCCCCCGACCCCCACGTGGAGTGGAGACGGACGCGGACGAAGTAGCGGCGGCCCTTGACGAGCCGGACCCTGATCCTGGTGTTGTGCGGGGTGCCCCCGTCGTCGTGGCCGGCGAGGTAGCGCGGTTCCCCGTCGCGCTCCTCGAAGACCACGACGACGGAGTCGCTCTCTCCGAAGGTGCCCACGCTGTAGACGCGGGTCTCCGGCGGCTCCACGGTGAAGTCGGCCTGCCCGCCCGGCCCCAGGCTGAGCGGCGCCGAACGGAACGGCACCAGCACGGCCGGCGGCTCGGCGGGCGGGTACCAGCGGAGCACGAACTCCTTGTCGGCCGGGGACAGCGACCCCGGCGGGTAGAGACCGTTGTGGTAGTGCTCCGGCTCCAGGATCAGCCCCGGGCCGAAGGGGTACTGCATCACGGACTGCGGGTCCCACACCGAACCGTTGGACTCGGCCGGGTCCAGCCTGCGCAGGATGTTGAAGTCCGTGCGGTCCCGGCTCCAGTGGTTCGGCGGTCCGGCGAGGTCGGCGTAGAGCGCCTCGTCGTCCCAGTGGACGCCCGCGAACGGGCTCTGGTGCTCGTGCTGCATCCCGAGCGCGTGCCCGATCTCGTGCAGGGCCGTCCAGCGCCCGCCGGACTCGGTCAGGTCCCAGCCCAGGTTCATCGTGCGGTCGTTGGCGCCCACCGAGAGCGCGTCCCGGCCCACCGCAGACCAGGATCCGTCACCCAGCTGGAAGCCGATCCGCAGCTCCGCCTCGCGCCGGTCGAAGACCTCGGCGAACATCACCCCGATGCCCAGGTCCTGCCACTCCCGGAAGCACTCGCGCACCACGTCCCGCTGCTCCTCGGCACCGGCCCACGGCACCCGGCGGGTCTCCCCGGTCCCCGGGACCGGGATCACCGAGGCGTCGGTGCCTGCGTCGAAGAAGTAGTAGTGCAGAGCCGTGCCGTTGACCCACATCCGCCGCCCGCCGACGAGCGTGCCGAGCCGCTCGGCGGCCAGTCCCGGCGCGAACGCGGGGGCCGACTGCTGCGGAAGCGAGCAGTAGCGTCGGGTCATGCGCCCAGACTGCCGTTCGACCCGGCCGGACGCCTGAGTCGGAAGCTACTCAAGTCCCCCTGTATCAGAGCTGAGTAACGCGACTCATACTCACGTGACGACTTACGAACGGGATGCGCGAACCCTCGAACTGCCCTGGCCGTTCACCGGCCGGGAGGACGAACTGGAGCTGGTCAGGCGGTCGTCGGTGACAGGACGGCAGGGTGTCGTGGTGACCGGCCCGGCCGGCATCGGCAAGACCCGGCTGATCACCGAGGCCGTCCGGGGCACCGACTGCGTCCGGGTGACCGGCACCCCCGAGACCAGCACCCTTCCGTTCGCGGCGTTCGCGCACCTGCTCTCCGACCGCGTCTCACTGCCCGGCGCGGTCCGGCACCTGTCCGGGGTACGGCTCCTGGTCGTCGACGACGCCCACCTCCTCGACGAGGCCTCGGCCGCCCTCGTCCACCAGCTCGCCGTGCACGGCCGCACCCGGCTCGTGGTGGCCGCCGCCGACCCGGCACCCCTGCCCGGCGCCGTCTCCCGGCTGTGGACCGGCGAACTCCTCACCCACCTCGCCCTGGAACCGCTGCCGTACGACGAGACGGACCGGCTGCTCGCCGGCGGCGGCCTGGAACCGCTCACCGTGCGCAGGCTGCACCGGGTGTGCCGGGGCGATCTGCGGCTGCTGCGCGACCTGCTCGGCGCGCTGCGCGAGTCCGGTCCGCTGACCCGGGTCCCGGACACCGGCGAGTGGGCCTGGCGCGGCCCGCTGCCGCTCACCGCGACCGTACGGGACCGCATCGCACCCCTGCTGGACCGGCGGGGCCCGGGAGAGTGCGACACCCTCGAACGCCTCGCCTTCGCCGAGCCGTTGCCGCTCCACCTCGACGACGGTCTCGACCTGGCCGTTCTCGAACGGCTGGAGACCGACGGCCTGATCCACGTCGACGACCGGGGCGCGGTCCGCCTCGCCCACCCTCTGCACGGCCCCGGGCTGCGCGCCTCGGCGGGGCGGCTGCGGGCCCGCCGGCTGGCCCGCACCCCAGACCAGTGCGAGCCCGCCCTGAAGGACGAACAGAAGCAACTGGAAGAACGCATCGAGCTGTTGGACGTACGGGAGGTGCCGGCCCCGGTGGGGGAGTGGCTGGCGTCGGGAGGCCTGCCCGTACCGGCCGGGTACGCGGCCGTGCGTGCCCGGTACTCGTGGCTTCGGGGGGAGCTGCGAGAGGCGGCGGCGTGGGCGAGGGAGGGACTGCGGGCGGCGCCGGGCGACGCCTCCTGCCGTACCGAACTCGCCCGGGCCGCCGCCGAGGCGGGGGAAGGTGCCGTAGTGCGCGGGGACGGGGGTCTCGCGCACTACGGCACCGTACGGCTCGGGGAGCCCGAGGGGGCCGCGGGAGCCGTGCGGCGGCTGGACGGCGTGCTCGCGCGGCACGCCGAGGCCCTCGCCCGCGGCGACGGACCCGCCCTGGACCGGGCGGCCGAGGCGCTGGCGGAGCGCGGCCTGCTGCTCTTCGCGGCGGAGGCCCACGCCCAGGCCGTCCGCGCCCACCGCGACCCGCGCGCCGCCCGGATGTCCCGCACCCGCGCGGTCGCCCTCGCGCGCCGCTGCCAGGGCGCCCGCCCCCCGGCCCTGGCCGGCCTGGTGCTCGGCGAACTCACGGCCCGCCAGCGCCAGATCGTCACCCTCGCCGCCTCGGGCCTCAGCAACCGGCAGATCGCCGAGCAACTGACCCTGTCCGTAAGGACGGTGGGCAACCACCTCTACAGCGCCTACACCCGCCTCGGCGCGAGCGACCGCGCGGCCCTGCCGTGGCTGGTGGAACAGCCGGACCGGCAGTCGGCGTAAGCGCTCCGCTGGAAGGCCGCGTCATGTCGTCGGTCGTCTGCGGCGCCGTCGTGGCTTGTCGCGCCCACGCGGCGGCAGCCGCATATTCAACACGGCCCCGCGCCCCTTCGGGGCGCTGCCGAACCGCAGCGGATCCCCGCTCAGGCCGCCCCGAATGCGGCGAACGCCCATCCGGTCGCCTGGTGGAGCGCGTCGCCCGGCAGGGCGGTCCGGGCGTCGCGCAGGGCCTCCGCCAGCGACAGGCCGGCGCCCAGCCCCTTGTGCAGGGCCAGCATCAGCGGGACCACGGCCGCGTCGTTGACGGGCGCGCTGCTCGCCACCACCCCGGCCGTCCCCAGCGGCAGCAACGCCGTGACCAGGCCGAGGAGTTCGTCGGCGCCCACCGAGGCCAGCCGGGCCGTGTCGCAGCTGGAGAGGATGATCCGGTAGGGGCTGCGGGCGAGGCGTTCGAAGTCGTGCACGATCAGCGGGCCGTCGGCCATCCGCAGCGAGGAGAAGAGCGGGCTGTCCGCGCGGAACGTGCCGTGCGCGGCGATGTGGGCCAGTGCGGCGCCGTCCAACTCCTCCAGTACGCGCGGGACCTGGGCGTCGTCGTGCTCCAGGATCCGCGCCGTCGCGTACTGGCCCGCCACCTCGGGCACCTCCGCGCCCCCGGTCGCCAGCCCCGGCCCCCGCACCAGCACATGGCGGCCGCCCGGCGGCGGCTCGGTCTCCCGGGCCCGCAGCCAGCTCCCCGCCGACGGCGACACGCTGAGCACCCGCTCCCGCAGGGAGGGAAGCAAGGCCCAGGGCACCCGGTGCAGTGAACCCGGCGGGACGATCACCACCGGCCCGGAGCCGAGCTGGTCCGCCGCCGCCCCCAGCAGCAGCTCCTCCAGCCGCTTCCCGGCGGCCTCGACCACCGGCAGCCGCCCCTCCGCCCCCGGGTGCGCGAGCCGTCGCAGCCCCGCCTGGACGTGCTCGGCCTCGGCGACCGCCTCCGCCAGCGGGCCGCCCGCGAAGCGCCGTACCCGGCCCTGTCCGCACAGCAGGATGTGCACCCGGCCCTCCAGGACGGCGAGTTCGACCAGCCGGGCATCACCCAGCCGGTCCAGGAGCCGGGCCGGGTCGAAGCGGTCGCCGCCGCCGGGGGCGTCACCCCGGGTGTGGTGCGTGCGGGCGCGGATCTCCCGTTCCAGGCGCCGCTGTTCACGCTCCAGGGCGGGCACCGGACGGCGCTCCCGGCGGGCCTCCTCCGCGCGCGAGGCGATCTCCCGGAACGCGGTGAGCGAGGCGAGCAGGGCCGGGTCCGCGGGCGGCCGGGTCGGGGGAGTGGACAGCACCGTGGCCCGCCAGCGCTCGCTCCACTCCAGCAGACGGCGCGGCCCGCCGTGATCGAGGCTCGCCTGCTGGGCCAGCGCGGCCAGTTCGGCGCCCTGCGCGGTGGCCCGCGCCCGCAGCTCCGAGGCGCCCAGCGTCATCCGGTGGTCGTCCAGGACGTCGAGGCCGCGCCGGCACGCCTCCAGGACGCCCCGGCCCGAACCGGCCGCCCGGGCCCGCAGCGCCTGCGCGGCCCAGCCGGTCATCCGGGCCAGCGGCGGCCCGCCGTGCCTGCTGCGCGCGGCCACCGCGAGATGCCGCTCCGCGTCCGCCGTCCAGCCCAGCGCCAGCGCGATCCGCCCGGCGAGCAGCGAGGCCTCCGGCGCGGCCGGCGCGCCGAAGGACGCCAGCTGTTCGGCGACCGCCGCCGCGTCCTGCACCAGCCGCCCGGACGCGGCCCCGCCCGCCACCCGCGCCTCGATCAGCACCAGCCGCGCATGCGTCTCCCACCAGCTCCGCCGCTGCCCCGAGAACAGCCGTACGGCGACGGCGGCACGGGCGATCGCGGTCTGCGCGTCCCCGGTCGACAGCGCGGAGCGGGCGGCGGTCAGCAGCAGTTCGGCCTTGCGGGTGGACTGCCCGCCGATCCGGTCCAGGGCGGCGATCGCCGCGTCCGCCTCGCCCAGCGCCTCCGGGGCAAGACCGGCCGCCATCAGCACCTCGCAGCGCGCGATGTACAGCATGAACGGAGGGGTGCCCAGCTCGTCGTAGCGCTCCTTGGCCTCGGCCAGCAGGCGCAGCGCCGCCGGGATGTCGCCGGACCGGTACGCGGCCAGGCCCCGGTTCTCCACGGCGACCGCCTTGTCGTGCTCCTGGCCCGTCGTCTCCCACAAGCGCTCCGCCGCCGTGAAGTCCGCGTCCGCCCGCTCCACCGCGCCCATCGCCAGATGCACGGTGGCCCGCACGCTCAGTGCCCGCGCGGTCCAGATGACGTCGTCGGCCTGGCGCAGTACCGGTATCGCCCGCCGCAGGTCCTCCAGGGCCTCCTGGTGCCGGCCCAGCACCCACGAGGCGAACGCCCGCCGGTACAGCACCCGGGCCCGGGTGTGCCCGTTGCCCCGGGCCACCCCGCGGTCCAGCGCGGCCAGTCCCTGCCGGGTGCGCCCCGCATGCACCAGGGCGACTCCGAGGGCGGCGAGGACGTCCGCCTCCCGGTCCGCCGAGTCCGCCCGGGCCGCGAAGTCCCGGGCGCGCCGCAGATGGTCGAGGGCCACGGCAAGGTCCCCGAAGTCCCGCTGCCAGATGCCGATGACCTGGTGGGCGACGGACGCGTCCAGTGGCGTCGGATCGGACCGAAGGACCTGCTCCGCCCGCGCCAGGGCCTCGCCGGGGGCGGCGAACACCATCGGCAGCAGTTCCGTAACCGAATCGCTTCGCGCAGTCACCCCTCGGATGGTAGTGGCCTGGGCATACATGCCCCACTGGTTTGGCGCTGTATCAAGCGGCGGGCCCGTGACTCTGACTGAAGAACGCCGTTACCGGGGGAGGACAGGCCATGGCACCTCAGCGATTCCATGAGCAGTTCGAACAGATCCAGCGCTCCATGCCGGACGTTCCACTGGCGATGGGGCCGGACGACGCCGCCGAGTTCCTGTACGAGAAGGGGGTCGTCCTCGCCCGCGACGGCGAGGAGGCACGGGTCGTCGAGGACACCGTGCGCGCCCACTTCACCGCCACCACCGGCCTGGTCGCCGACCAGGTGCGCAGGGCAGGACCGGAGGCGAACCGCACCGGGGTCACCCGCATCCAGGTCGGCGACCCGAACCACGGCGACCGCACCGGCGACCGCGCCGTCGGGCACGCGCTGCGCGCCCTGCGGGAGGCGGAGGGCCGCACCGGGCGCCGGCTGGTCAGCCGCAACCACATCGTGTCCACCACGGGGAACGCCAACTCCTGCAACCCCTGCGAACCGCTGCCCGCCCTGCTCACCCAGATCCCCAACCCGCAGCCCGTGGTCGGTGGTTACGACCCGGACACCGCCGTCAGCGTGCTGGTGATGGACACCGGTCTGGTGCACGACTACCGCTCCTACCCGCTTCTCGACCGCGTCCAGGGCGACCTGCAGGTCACCGAGACCGACGCCGAGGGGATCCTCCAGCAGTACGTCGGCCACGGCACGTTCATCGCCGGTCTCATCGCCGCCCTCGCCCCGAACACGGACATCACCGTCACCAACACCCTGAACGACGCGGGCGCCATCCTGGAGTCCGAGTTCGGCGCCAAGCTGTTCGAGGCGGTCGACCAGCACGGCTGGCCGGACATCATCAGTCTCTCCGCCGGCACCTCGAACGGCAGCGCCGACGGGCTGCTCGCCGTCGAGGCCTTCATGGACGCCCTGCGCGACCAGTCCACCCTGCTCGTCGCCGCCGCCGGCAACAACGGCAGCGCCACCAACTTCTGGCCCGCCGCCTGCGCCGACCTGCCCGGCTACGACAACACGGTCCTCTCGGTCGGCGCGCTGCGCAGCGACGGCGAGTACGGCGCCTGCTTCACCAACCACGGCAGCTGGGTGAAGGTCTACGCCCCCGGCGAGCAACTCATCGGTGCCATGGCCGGGTTCGACGCACCCGTGCCGTACGTGTACCAGCACACCACCTACGACGCCTGCCGGTTCGGCTTCACCTACGCCTGCACCTGCCAGTACCCGCGCCACACCGGCGTGTTGACCGACACCGGGACGACCGGCCCCGGCAAACCGGACCAAGTGATGTTCGAAGGGTTCGCACAGTGGAGCGGAACATCGTTCGCCACCCCCATCGTGGCCGGCCTCGTCGCCGACCGGATGAACACCAGCAAGGAGCCCGACCCGCGCATCGCGCGCACCCGGCTCCTGGAGGACATCACGGAGTACGCCGAGGTGCGCGGCGCCCATGTACCGGCGCTCCGCCCGGCCAGCTGGCAGCCGGTACCGGTCGTAAGGCTGGCTACTACGGCCTGAGTTCCGGAACACTCCCCTCCACGGCGTACGATGACTTGCCGTACACGAGGGGTGGGACCGTGGACCGAGCAGAGGTCGGCGCGTTGGTCCAGTCCGCCGTCGACGGCGACGCGGCGGCCTGGAAGGCGCTCGTGGAGGGGCTGAGCCCACTGGTGTGGTCCGTGGTGCGCGCGCACCGGCTCTCCGACGCCGACGGGCACGAGGTGTACCAGACCGTGTGGTTCCGGTTCGCCCAGCACCTGGGCCGGATCCGGGAGCCCGACAAGGCGGGCTCCTGGCTGGCCAGCACGGCGCGCAACGAGTGCCTGAAGGTGATCCGGGGACTGACCCGGCTGCTGCCGACCGACGATCCCCAGGTGCTGGACCGGGTCAGCGACGACCGTACGCCCGAACAGTCCCTGATCGACGCGGAGGACGAGGCGGACGAGGCGGAGCGGATCCGCCTCGTCTGGCAGGAGTTCGAGGAACTCGGCGACCGCTGCAGGCAGTTGCTGCGTGTCCTGATGGCCTCGCCGCCGCCCAGCTATGTCGAGGTGTCCGTCGCGCTGGGTATCGCCGTGGGCAGCATCGGCCCGCTGCGCCAGCGCTGTCTGCGCCGGCTGCGGGCCCGGCTCGACGCGAGGGGTGCGGTGTGAGCGACCACGACTTCCCGGCCGGCGAGGGTTTCGACGACGCCGAGTTCGACGCCGACCTCCTGGAGGAGGAGCTGCGCCGCGCGGCCGCCGTCCTCGACCCGCTCCCGGCCGAGCTGCTCCAACTGGCCATGGACGCCTACGCGCTGCACGACCTGGAGGCCCGGGTCGCCGAGCTGACCTTCGACTCCCTGGTCGACGCCATCCCCGTCAGAGGCGTCGAGGACCCGCCCCGGATGCTGACCTTCCGGGCGGGCGAACTGACCGTGGACGTCGAGGTCACCGGCGACGGGCTGCTCGGCCAGCTGCTGCCCCCGCAGTCTGCGCGGATCGAGGTGCTCGGCGGTCCCGGGGCGGCCCGCCCGCTCACCGTCGACGGCATGGGCCGCTTCGCCGGCGACACCCCGCCCGCCGGGCCGTTCGCGCTCCGGCTGCGCACGGGCGGGGACGTGATCGTGACGGAGTGGCTGCGGGCGTGAAGCCTCGCCCGCGCGCAACCTCGCCCTGAACCGGCGACGGGAAGCCCCGCTGCCGGTCCGCGGCTCGCGCCCGGGCCTCCTGGCCGCAGCGGGACTTCACACGGTTGCGGAGCGGCCGGACGGCCGGTGCGACGCGCTCGGCGGTCTGTGTCCGGTCCGGCCGCCGGTCACCAGGCGGCCGGCAGCATCCGCGGCCCCCGGATCATCGTCTTGCGGCGCCACTCCACCCCCTCGGCCGGCACCGCGAGCCGCAGCCCCGGCAGCCGGTCGAGGAGGGTGTCGACCAGCAGTTCGGTCTGCAGCCGGGCCAGCACCGCGCCCGTGCAGTAGTGCGCACCGTGGCCGAAGGCGAGGTGCGGGTTGGGGTCGCGGTCCGGGTCGATGCGGTCCGGGCCGGGGAAGACGGCCGGGTCGCGGTTGGCGGCGAGGTAGGAGACGTAGACCGGATCGCCGGCCGTGATCCGGGTGCCGTCGGCCAGCTCGACGTCCGCCAGGGCGATCCGGGCGAGCCCCACCGTGCTGCGGTGCGGAATCCAGCGCAGCAGCTCGTCCAGGACCGGCCCGCGCTCCGCCGGCCGCTCCCGCATCCGCGCCATCAGCTCCGGCCGCGTCAGCATCAGGAACAGCATCTGCCCGCAGTTGTGGGTGACCGCCTCGCCGCCGATCTGCAGCGGGCCGGCCAGCCCGACGGCCTCCTCCTCGCCGATCTCGCCGCGGGCCACCGCGACCCCGAGCAGCGAGTACACGTCGTCACCCGGACTGCCGGCACGCGCGCGTACCGCCTCGGTGATCCACCCGTACAGCCCCTGCTTCGCCGCGCCGGCGGCCTCGACCCCGCCCGAGGTGGAGATGATCTGCCGGGTCCAGGCGTGCACCCGGTCCCGGTCCGCCTCCGGCACCCCCATCACCTCGCTGACCACGGTGATCGGGAACGGCTCAAGGACCCGCTCGACCAGATCGGCGGGCGGCCCGTCCCGCACGACCCCGTCGACCAGTTCGTCGAGGATCTCCTGTGCCCGGGGCCGCAGCCGCTTCATCGCACCGACCGTGAAGGCGCCGGCGAGCGGCTTGCGCAGCCGGTTGTGGTCGGGCTGGTCCGCCCACGCCAGCGAGCCCGGCCGGGGCTTGAAGTGCGGGGCCAGCCGGGTCACCTGGCGCCGGGTGACCTCGGCGCGGCTGAACCGCGGATCGTTGGTGACGGTCCTGACGTCCTCGTACCGGGTGGCGAGCCACGCCCAGCCCTCGCCGTACGGCAGCCGGATCCGGGTCACCGGCCCTTCCGTCATCAGGGCGGCGAGGACCGGGTCGAAGTCCGTGCCCTCCAGTTCGAGCGCGGGCCAGTCGCGCACCGGCGGCGCGGCCTCGCAGACGGGCGCGAGCGGCCCGGTCGCCGCGGGCGCGGTCGTCTCCGTGGTCGTGGGCGCGGTGATCTCCGTGGTCATGTCTCCACGGTCGTACGGCCCTCACCCCGTGTCCTGCCGGAATGCTCCAGCCGGAGGGTCAGCCGCCGGCCGCGTCCACGAGCGCGGCGAGGGCGGCGGCGAGCCGGTCCGCTCCCGGGCCCGCCGGACCGCCGGGCTCGGTCATGTAGAGGTCCCGCCGGATCTCCACCATCAGTGCGGCGACCCGCGCGTCCGTCCCGTAGAACTCCAGCGGCACGTAGGTCCCGCCGAACGGGCTGTCCAGCGCCGTCTCGCCGCACCCCGCGAAGGCCGTGCGGGCCGCCTCCGTCAGCCCGGCCGGGGTGTGGAAGGCGTCCGTGCCCAGGCACACCGGCGGCCGCGGCCCCGCCCCGTGCAGCTCGTAGGGCAGCGCCCGGCTCGGATAGGAGTGCACGTCGATCACCACGGCCCGCCCGGTCGCGGCCAGCCGCCCGGCGACGGCCTCCGTCATCGCCCGGGCGTACGGCCGGAAGTACCGCTCGACCAAAGGCCCGTGGTCGGACGACTCGTCCCGCAGCACACCCCGGTGCGTGGTCCGCGTGTACACGGCCCCCATCCCGGCGGCGAGCATCTCCTCCCGCTCGTCCGGGAACCGCTCGGGATCGACGACCAGCCGCGACAGCCGGTTGACGAACCGCCAGGGGGTCACCCCGGCCAGCGCGGCCGCGGCCTGTGCGAGCTCCGCCGTGTGCGCGTCCGTGATGTGGTCCAGCTCCCGCTCCAGGCCGGCGTCGTCGAGCACGATGCCCGCCCTGACGCCGGCCGGGATCGTCCGCGCCGAGTGCGGCACGTGCAGGATCACGGGCGACCCGGCGGCGCCGGGCAGGAGTGCGTACGACGGCTGGGACACGGGCGGCTCCCGGGGCGTTGGCAGGGGCAGGATGCGGGATCAAGATGTCACATCGACGCCGGACGGGGCGGGGCGGTTCTCGTACCGCTCCGCGAGCGCATCGAGGCGGTCCGCCCCGCCGGCCGGCCCGGGGTGAGCCCTCAGCCGAGCAGTTCCCGCACCAGCGCGCCCACCTGTTCCGTCTCGATCAGGAAGCCGTCGTGGCCGTACGGCGACCCGATCACCCGGAGCCGGTCCGCGGACGGGATCAGCGCCGCCAACCCGGCCTGCTGGGCCGGCGGATAGAGACGGTCGGAGTCCACGCCCGCCACCAGCGTGCGGGCCGTGACCCGGCCGAGGGCCGCGCGCACCCCGCCCCGGTCGCGGCCGACGTCATGGGCGTTCATCGCCTCCGACAGCACCACGTAACTGCCCGCGTCGAACCGCCGCACCAGCTTGGCGGCATGGTGGTCGAGGTACGACTCGACCTGGTAGCGGCCGCCGTCGAAGGGGTTCTCGGCGCCCTGCGGGGTCCGGCCGAAGCGGATCGCGAGCTCGGGTTCGCTGCGGTAGGTGACATGGGCGATCCGGCGGGCCAGGCCCAGCCCGGTGTCCGGGGCGCGCCCGGTGCCGTGGTAGTCGCCGCCCTGCCAGTCGGGGTCGGAGCGGATCGCGGTGAGCTGGACGGCCGACCACGCGATCTGCTCCGCGCTCGCCGCCGCCGTCGTGGCGAGCAGCAGCAGGGCCCCGGCCCGCTCCGGGTATGTCACCGCCCACTCCACGGCCCGCATCCCGCCCATCGAGCCGCCGACGACGAGCGCCCACCGCTCGATGCCCAGGGCGTCGGCCAGCCCGGCCTCGGCGGCGACCTGGTCGCGCTGGGTCAGGAAGGGAAAGGCACCGCCCCAGGGCCCGCGCCCGTCGGCCCGCTCCGTGGCCGGACCGGTGCTGCCCTGACAGCCGCCCAGGACGTTCGGGGCGACGACGAACCAGCGGTCGGTGTCCAGCGCCAGCCCCGGCCCGATCACGCCCTCCCACCAGCCGGCGGTCGGATGCCCCGGCCCGGCGGGCCCGGCGGCATGGCTGTCCCCGGTGAGCGCGTGCAGCACGAGCACGGCGTTGGCGGCGTCGGGGGCGAGCCGGCCCCAGGTCTCGAACGCCAGCCGTACGCCGGGAAGTTCACCGCCCGCCTCCAGCGGCAGCGGCTTCTCCGCCGCGTACCACTGCCGACGCCCCGGCGGATCCCCCTCCCGCCAGGCCCCGCGGACCGGCGGAAGGGGGAGGGGAACCTCGTGATGCGGTACGGCGTTCAGGACGCCGCGCCCTTGGCGGCGCGGAATCCGGCCTCCAGGTCGGCCTTGAGATCGGCGAGGTTCTCGATGCCGACGGACAGCCGCACCAGGCCCGGCGAGGTCCCGGTCGCCGCCAGCTGCTCCTCGTCCAGCTGGCTGTGGGTGGTGGACGCCGGGTGGATGATCAGGCTCCGGACGTCACCGATGTTGGCGAGGTGGCTGAACAGCTCGACCGCGTCCACGAACCGCTTGCCCGCCTCGATGCCGTCCCGCAGTTCGAAGGAGACGATCGCGCCGGCGCCGCGCGGCAGGTACTTCTGCCCCGCCTCGTACCAGCGGCTGGACGGCAGGCCCGGGTAGTGGACGGCGGCGACCTCGTCGCGCTGCTCCAGCCACTCGGCCAGCGCCTGGGCGTTGGCCGAGTGCCGCTCCAGCCGCAGGCTCAGCGTCTCCACGCCCTGCAGCAGCAGGAACGCCGAGTGCGGGGAGAGCGCCGGGCCGAGGTCGCGCAGCAGCTGCACCCGTAGCTTGATCGCGTACGCGCCCGGGCCGAGCGCCGGCCAGTAGCGCAGGCCGTGGTAGCTGGGGTCGGGCTCGGTGAAGTCGGGGAAGCGGTCGGAGTGCGCGCCGAAGTCGAAGCTGCCGCCGTCGACGACCACGCCCGCGATCGCCGTGCCGTGCCCGCCGAGGAACTTGGTCGCCGAGTGCACCACGATGTCCGCACCGTGCTCAAGGGGCCGCAGCAGGTGGGGAGTCGGGACCGTGTTGTCCACGATCAGCGGTACGCCCGCCGTGTGCGCCACGTCCGTGACCGCCCGCACGTCGAGCACGTTGCCGCGGGGGTTGCCCAGCGTCTCCGCGAACAGCGCCTTGGTGTTCGGGCGGACGGCCGCCCGCCAGGCCTCGGCGTCGTCCGGGTCGTCCACGAAGGACACCTCGATGCCGAACCTCGGCAGCGTGTGCCGGAACAGGTTGTACGTGCCGCCGTAGAGGGACGTGCTCGACACGATGTGGTCGCCCGCGCCCGCCAGCGTCAGGATCGCCAGGGTCTCCGCGGCCTGCCCGGACGACAGCGCGACCGCCGCGACCCCGCCTTCCAGGGCGGCGATCCGCTGCTCGAAGACGTCCTGGGTGGGGTTGTGGATGCGGGTGTAGATGTTCCCGGGCTCGGCGAGCGAGAACAGGTCCGCGGCGTGCTGCGTGTCCCGGAACACGAACGACGTCGTCTGGTAGATCGGCGTCGCCCGGGCGCCGGTCGTCGGGTCCGGCGCGGCCCCGGCGTGGACCTGCCGGGTCTCGAACGACCAGGCCGAGGTGTCGGGCCCGGCGGGTGCCTCCTCGGGCGTGTGACCGGCGGTGACGGAGTCGATGGGCTGGCTCATGGTGCTGCTCCTCGTGCGGGAAGGCAGGACGGCGTGCGCGTACGGGCACGCGTCGGCAGAACAGGGGAACGGGACAGGGCGTGGGAAGGACCGGAGCGGGGCGTCAGCTCTCGGCGCGACACCCTGTGGTGGTGACACGCACGTGGTCGACATGACGCCGGGTCACAAGCACCGTCATGGGTCGAGCGAACCACAGCGGGTCACCGCGGACCAGCCACGCGACACGCGTGACACGCAGACTTCACGAACGACATACGTGTGTCACGCCGGGCGCCCCGTGTGGCCGGTGTGACGGCGGCGAGGACGTCTCACGAGGTCCACGTCCATGTCGTCGAGGATGTCGGGCACAAGGGCTGCCGGCCTTGGACGCGTTCCTGACGTTCGGTCGGGAAACGGAGGTCCGGGCGTACCGCCCCTCCGGCGTGATCGTTGCGATCGGCCTGGTCTGTCGCCCGTGGATACCCGATCCGCGGCCCGGCAACGGACGATCAAGTGGGGTGGGGCGCATGGCCGGGGCGGGCGGCTTGCCGAGGTGCGCACGGTGTGCATAGTGAGTGCTGTGTCCATCCCGGGCGGGTGCGGGCGGAGGGGGAAAGCCGTGGTGCGCTACGTTCACCATCAATTGATAACCGTCGTCGAGGCGGGGGTCGCCATGGCCGTCACCGTGCCTGTGGTCCTGGGCGTGCGCGGGCTGCCGCAGGTCGACACCTTCAAGGTGGCTCTCTTGCTGTACTTTGCAGGGGCCAGCGCGTTCTTCGGCCTGCTGGCGGTTTCGACCGGGTCAAGGTGGCTGGGCGGAGAGAAGCGCGATTTCGAGAGCGCAGTCCCCCTGGCCGACCCCGAGGCGATACTCCCCGCCTCGCGTGAGTCCTGGCGCCGCAGTTTTGACGGAGTCTTCGTTGTCCTCGTCGGACTGCCGTCCCTGGTTTTCGGCCTGCTCTGGAGTCCCTGGGCCATCGGTTGGGCGGTCTTCTTCGTGCCGGAGCGGATCGTCAAGGGCGCGTACGTGTTCTTCTGGGAGCGGCGCCACGGCGTATTCCTATGGCGTGGCCAGGTCGAGGAACAACCCCTGGGCAAGGACCAGTTCCTCTATTCCTCACCGCGGATCGCGACGCCCGGGTGACTTCGCTCTGCGCGGCGGGGGCGGAGGGCGCTGTCCGTGCCGTAGAAGTGGCCCTGGTCGCACAGGGTGTCGATCTCGGCGCTTTCTTCCTTGCTCAGTTGTGCATCCAGCGCGACGCTGAGGACGCGTCGGGCGCGGGCCAATCGCCGAGCGACATCCCAGTCGGCGATGAATCTGCCGACGGTGTGCTCGTCGGCGGTTCCGGATGTCTGGCGGGATCCGAGTCGGTCGAGGGAGACGACGAACTCGTTCAGGTCCTGCAGCACTGCGACGACCTCGCTGAGGGGCACGCGGATCTCTCGGGAGGACATGTCCATCAGCCGATTCAACACGACCGTCGACGCCTCAGTCGGCACCGCCGGCCGGAGCGTCCTGCCATCCGGGCAGGGTGAGTTCGTCGTCGCGAAGCGACCACGCCGGGGAGTGGCCGGACGGCGGGTCGGCGAGGACCCGCAGCTGCTGCGGCCGGTAGTCGTCGTGCGCGTCCTCGACGCGGAAGCCCGCCGAGGCCAAGACCGCGGCCATCGCCTGCATCATCGCGGCTCCGACCGCACTGGCATGCCGCAGGACAGGCTCGTCCAGTTGCTTCAGCCTGAAGGCGCGCATCGCGCGGGCCCGCAGGCGAGGGCTTGCCTGCCAGGCCACGAATACGCCGCCCGCCGCGTCGGCACCGTCGTCGATGTCCACCTCGGCACCGCCGGCCAGGACCGGGTCCAGCCCCGGCGCGACCACGGGAAGGCCCGCGGCCGCCAGCTCGTTGCGGACCTTCCGGGCGAGCGCGTCCAGGGCCGCGGACTGTTCAGTACCCACTCGTTCGAACACTCGATCAATCTAGCCAACCGCAGCGCGGAACCCCTGATGACTGTGCTGACGCGGCGCCCGAAGCCGTCCGAGCGTTCCTGGCCGAGGAGACCGCCGGCCGGGATGGGGCAGACATCCGCACCGGCGTACCCGGGCGGCCTTCCCGACCGGAAAGACCTTCCACATCTGTGAGGAGGGACCGTTGCCCGGTTCACCGTCGAGGACCTCGACGTGCCGGTGCGACGACACCGGGTCGAACAGGGGAGATCCAGCCCCCGACGTCAGACTGCAGGGCGGGGACGGGAGTCGAGCTCGGCCGCGCGTGTCCGCAGCTCGCTCAAGGCCGCTACGGCATGGAGCGCGAACGGTTCGCCCTCGTCCGACTTCAGCCAGCGCTCGACGGCGATTCTGAAGGCGAGCATCCCCACTTCCGCCCCCAGCCGGGCGGTCAGCTCGTCCGTGCCGCGTGCGCGCAGGGCGGCGCTGACCGCCCCGGCGATCCTGGCGTGCTTGAGCAGTCCCCGCTCCTGCAGTTCGGTGTTCGCCGCCACCACCAGCACGCGCTGGGCGGCCTTGGCCCGCTGCTGCGGGGTCATCGCGACCTCGGCGGCCGCGAACGCGGCCTGCAGGCACTCGGCGAGCGTCGCATCCGGCGAGGCGCCGCGGATGGCGTCGCCGAACAGCCCGGCCAGCACGTCCTCGCCGCCGGTGCGGTGCTCAACGCCGTCGGCGACGAAGGCGTGCCCGTCCGCGAGATCGCCGAGGCCATCGGCCGGCAGCTGAACGTGCCGGCCAGGTCTCTGCCCGCCGCGGAGTACGAGGGCATGCTCGTGCACCTGCTCGGCACCGACATGCCCGCCTCCAGCACCATCACCCAGGAGCTCCTGGGCTGGAAGCCCACCCACGCCGGCCTCATCGAGGACATCGAGCAGGGCCACTACTTCATGTGACCGACCCGGTTGAGGGCGCAGCGCGAGGAGGTTCCCGACGTGACGACGTGACGACGTGACGACGCGACGGCGCGACGGCGCGACGACGTGACGACGTGACGACGCGACGACGTGACGGCGCGACGATGCGCATCGCCGGCCGGCGTCGTCCCGGACGACTGCGTGACCGGGTGACGGCCGGCCGAGTCGATCACCGCGGTCCGGTGGTTGCGGCCGAAGCGCCGGTCGGCCCCGGAGCCGGACCCCGAGCCGGACCCCCGAGCGAGGCCACGTACATCCGCACTGTCAGACCCTGCGCCTAGTCTCGGAACCATGACCGCCCACCAGCTCTCGCGTGCCGACGCCCGCCGTATCGCCGTCCGGGCGCAACTCCTCGACGCCGCCCGGCCGGACGGTCTGCTCGACGTGGTGCGCGGACTGACGCTGCTGCAGATCGACCCGACCGCCGCCGTCGCCCCCAACGCCGACCTGGTGGCGTGGAGCCGGCTCGGATCGTCGTACACGCCCGCCGAGTTGACCGCGGCACTGGAGAAGCGGACGCTGCTGGAGCTGCAGGCGATGATCCGTCCCGGCGAGGATCTCGCGCTCTACCGCGCCGAGATGACCGAGTGGCCGGAGCGCGGGACACCGGCGTCCTGGCGGGAGTACCACCGGACGTGGGCGGCGGCCAACGACGCCTGCCGCCGGGACATCCTCGCCCGGCTCGGCGCCGAGGGGCCGCTGCCCTCGCGGGCCCTGCCGGACACCTGCGCCGAGCCGTGGCGGTCGAGCGGCTGGAGCAACAACCGCAACGTCACCAAACTCCTGGAACTGATGGTCCAGCGCGGCGAGGTCGCCGTCGCCGGACGCGCCGGCGGCGACCGGCTCTGGGATCTCGCCGACCGGGTCTACCCCGGCGTACCGCCCGTCCCGGTCGAGGAGGCCCTGCGCGTCCGCGACGAGCGTCGGCTGCGCGCGCTCGGCATCGCCCGCACCCGCGGCCCGGAGTGCCCGGTCGAACCGGTGGGCGTCGGCGAGGCGGGCGAGCCGGCCGTCGTCGAGGGCGTGCGGGGCACCTGGCGGGTCGATCCGGCCCGGTTGGGCGTTCCCTTCGAGGGACGCGCGGCGCTCCTGTCACCCTTCGACCGGCTCGTCCACGACCGCAGGCGCACGACCGAGCTGTTCGAGTACGAGTACCAGCTGGAGATGTACAAACCGGCCGCCAAACGCCGCTGGGGGTACTTCGCACTGCCGATCCTGTACGGCGACCGGCTGGTCGGAAAGCTCGACGCCACAGCCGACCGGACGGCGGGGCGGCTGCGGGTCGACGCCGTCCACCAGGACGTGCCGTTCACCAAGGCCATGAGCGCCGAGATCGGGCAGGAGATACAGGACCTGGCCTGCTGGCTGGACCTGGAACCGACGCTGCCGGAGTGAGGCTGCCGGACAGAGCTCCGCCCCGGCGGGCGGGGTGCCTGCCGGGGCGGAGACTTCGAGAGGCGGCTTCGGCTCAGAGGGCCGCGAGCGCCGCGTTCCAGGTGGCCGACGGGCGCATGACCGCGTCCGCCTTGGCCTTCTCGGGCTGGTAGTAGCCGCCGATGTCGGCCGGGGAGCCCTGGACGGCGAGCAGCTCGTCGACGATCTTCTGCTCGTCGGCGGCGAGCGACTCGGCGAACGGCGCGAACGCCTTGGCCAGGTCGGCGTCGTCGGTCTGGGCGGCCAGCTCCTGCGCCCAGTACAGGGACAGGTAGAAGTGGCTGCCGCGGTTGTCGATGCCGCCGACGCGACGGGTCGGGGACTTGTCCTCGTTGAGGAAGGTCGCCGTGGCGCGGTCGAGGGTGTCGGCGAGGACCTTGGCGCGGGCGTTGCCGGTGAAGTCGGCGTACTGCTCGAAGGACGGCACCAGGGCGAAGAACTCGCCGAGGGAGTCCCAGCGCAGGTAGTTCTCCTTGACCAGCTGCTGGACGTGCTTCGGCGCGGAGCCGCCGGCGCCCGTCTCGAACAGGCCGCCGCCCGCCATCAGCGGGACGACCGACAGCATCTTGGCGCTGGTGCCCAGCTCCAGGATCGGGAAGAGGTCGGTCAGGTAGTCACGGAGCACGTTGCCGGTGACGGAGATGGTGTTCTCGCCGCGGCGGATGCGCTCCACGGACAGCTTGGTCGCCTCGACGGGGGAGAGGATCCGGATGTCCAGGCCCTCGGTGTCGTGCTCCGCCAGGTACTGCTCGACCTTGGCGATCAGCTGCGCGTCGTGCGCACGGCCCTCGTCCAGCCAGAAGACGGCCGGGTCGCCGGTGGCGCGGGCACGGGTGACGGCCAGCTTCACCCAGTCCCTGATCGGCGCGTCCTTGGTCTGGCAGGCGCGGAAGATGTCACCGGCGGCGACCGGCTGCTCGATCACGACGTTGCCGGCCGCGTCGACCAGGCGGACCGTGCCGGCGGCGGCGATCTCGAAGGTCTTGTCGTGGGAGCCGTACTCCTCGGCCTTCTGCGCCATCAGGCCCACGTTCGGGACCGAGCCCATGGTGGACGGGTCGAAGGCGCCGTTGGCCCGGCAGTCCTCGATCACGGCCTGGTAGACACCGGCGTAGGAGGAGTCCGGGATGACGGCGAGGGTGTCGGCCTCCTGGCCGTCCGGGCCCCACATGTGGCCGGAGGTGCGGATCATGGCCGGCATCGAGGCGTCGACGATGACGTCCGACGGCACGTGCAGGTTGGTGATGCCCTTGTCGGAGTCGACCATGGCGAGGGCCGGGCCCTCGGCGATCTCGGCGTCGAAGGAGGCCTTGATCTCGGCGCCCTCGGGCAGGTTCTCCAGGCCCTTGAGGATGCCGCCCAGACCGTCGTTGGGGGACAGGCCGGCCGCCTTGAGCGTCTCGCCGTGCTTCGCGAACGTCTTCGGGAAGAAGACGCGCACCACGTGACCGAAGATGATCGGGTCGGAGACCTTCATCATCGTGGCCTTCAGGTGCACGGAGAACAGGACGCCCTCCTGCTTGGCACGGGCGATCTGCGCGGCCAGGAAGTCGTTGAGCTGCGCCACGTGCAGCACGGAGGCGTCGACGACCTCGCCCGCGAGGACCGGTACGGACTCCCTGAGGACGGTGGTGGTGCCGTCCTCGGCGACCAGCTCGATCTTCAGCGCGCCGGCCTCGGAGATCACCGCGGACTTCTCGGTGGAGCGGAAGTCGTTCTCGCCCATGGTCGCGACGTTGGTCTTGGACTCGGAGGTCCAGGCGCCCATGCGGTGCGGGTGGGTCTTGGCGTAGTTCTTGACCGAGGCGGGGGCGCGGCGGTCCGAGTTGCCCTCACGCAGGACCGGGTTCACGGCGGAACCCTTGATCTTGTCGTAGCGGGCGCGGATCTCGCGCTCCTCGTCCGTCTTCGGGTCGTCCGGGTAGTCCGGCAGCGCGTAGCCCTTGCCCTGGAGCTCGGCGACAGCGGCCTTCAGCTGCGGGATCGACGCCGAGATGTTCGGCAGCTTGACGATGTTGGCCTCGGGCGTCTTGGCGAGGTCGCCCAGCTCGGCCAGGGCGTCGGCGATGCGCTGGTCCTCGTTCAGGTACTCCGGGAAGTGGGCGATGATGCGGCCGGCCAGCGAGATGTCGCGGGTCTCCACGGCGACACCGGCCTGCGAGGCATACGCCTGGATCACCGGCAGGAACGAGTGCGTCGCGAGGGCCGGGGCCTCGTCTGTGTAGGTGTAGATGATGGTCGAGTCAGTCACCGGGTGCTCCGCTCCACGTCTGCAACATTGCTCGACATCAAGATATCTCGTGATCGACCCATGCTCGACAGGGGTCCGCGACTCGGAAGATCCGGTTGTCCGGTTGTCATACGACGGGCAACCGGATCGGTCAAAAGGGTGGTCATGACAAACGAGCCACCACACGAGCCACCACCGACCCGGCGGCCGGACCGACCACCCGGCCGCCCGAGCGAAAGCGGACCATGAGATATCGGACCAGAGTGACGGCCCCGGCGGCCGCCCTGCTCGGCACGGCGACCGTCCTGGCCACGGGGGCCCCGGCCCTCGCGCGTCCCTTCTCCGCGGGGGAGAAAAGCGGCGCCGCGAGGGCCGGGGGCAGCACACCGGCCCCGGGCCCGGAGACCCTCGGCGACCCCGTCTACCCGGCCCTCGGCAACGACGGCTACCGGGTCCTCGCCTACGACCTCGACCTCGCGTACGACGCCACGACCCTGCTGGTCGACGCCACCGCGACCCTGCGCATCCGCACCACCCAGGACCTGTCCCGCTTCTCCCTGGACGCCCTGGGCCTGGACGTGTCCGCCGTACGGGTGGACGGCCGGGACGCCGCCTTCGAGCAGGCGGACGAGAAGCTGCGGATCACCCCGGCCCGGCCGCTGTGCGAGCGGGCCGACGTCACCGTGTGCGTGACCTACACGGCCGACCCGCGCCGCACCCTCCCGCACACCGCCTGGGTGCCCACCCCGGACGGCTTCGCGATCTGCCCGCAGCCGAACTCCGCGCACACCGTCTTCCCGTGCAACGACCATCCGTCGGACAAGGCGGACTTCACCTTCCGCATCACCGTCCCGAGCGGCCTGCGCGGCGTCGCGAACGGCCTGCTCACCTGCGTCGAGGACCTCCCCGGCGACCGGACCGCGTACGCGTACCGCTCCCGCTCGCCGATCGCCACCGAACTCGTCCAGATCACCGTCGGCGACTACGTGATCAAGGACCGGCCGGGCCCGCACGGTCTGCCGCTGCGCGACGTCGTCCCCACCGCCCGCGCCGCCGCCCTGGAGCCGGCGCTCGCCCTCACCCCGGGCCAGGTCGCCTGGCTGGAGGACCGGCTCGGCGCCGCCTTCCCGTTCGAGACGTACGGCCTGCTGCCCTGCGACTCCGACGACCCGAACGCCTTCGACTTCACAGGACTGGAGACCCAGACTCTGACCTTGTACAAGCCGAACTTCCTGCTCCAGGCGGAGCCGAAGATCGGCTCGCACATGATGCACGAGCTGGTCCACTCGTACTTTGGCAACCTGGTCTCCCCCGCCACCTGGGCCGACCTCTGGCTGAACGAGGGCCACGCCGACTTCTACGGGCTGCTCTACCGCTACGAACGCGGCTGGCCGGACTCGCTTGGCCTGACCACCATGGAGGCCCGGATGAAGGACACCTACGCCCGCGGCGACCAGTGGCGCCATGACTCGGGCCCGGTCGCCGCCCCGAACGAGGTCGACCTCTTCGACAGCCAGCGCTACCTCGGCGGCGTCCTGGTCCTGTACGCCCTCCGCGAGCTGGTCGGCGAGGACGCCTTCCACACGGTCGAGCGCACCTTCCTGGACCGCTTCCGGCGCCGTTCGGCCTCGACGGAGGACTACATCGCGGTGGCCACGGAGGTCACCGGCCAGGATCTGTCCGGCTTCCTCCGCGACTGGCTCTACGGCACGACGACCCCGCGCATGCCCAACCACCCCGACTGGACGGTCACCCCGGTGACCCCGGCCCTCGCCGCCCCGCACAGCCTGCGCGGCGGCCACCACCACGACAACTCGGCCACGCTCTGAGCAGCGGGCAGGGGGCTAGTCGGTGACCGGCGCTTCCGCGGTGCGCTGCTGCGGGATCACCATGGCCCCCTGCTGGAGCGCCACCGTGCGGGCCGGAGCCGGGATGCGGATGCCCTCCTCGCGGTAGCGGCGGTGCAGGCGCTTGACGAACTCGTGCTTGATCCGGAACTGGTCGCTGAACTCGCCGACGCCCAGGATCACCGTGAAGCCGATCCGCGAGTCCCCGAAGGTGTGGAAGCGGATGGCCGGCTCGTGGTCCGGGACCGCGCCGGTGATCTCGGTCATGGTCTCGGCGATGACCTCGTGCGTGACCCGCTCGACGTGGTCGAGGTCGCTGTCGTAGCCCACCCCCACCTGTACCAGGACCGTCAACTGCTGCTCGGGACGCGTGTAGTTGGTCATGTTGGTCTTCGCCAGCTGGCCGTTGGGGATGACCACCAGGTTGTTGGAGAGCTGGCGGACGGTCGTCTGGCGCCAGTTGATGTCCACGACATAGCCCTCCTCGCCGCTGCTCAGCTGGATGTAGTCGCCCGGCTGGACGGTCTTGGAGGCGAGGATGTGGATGCCCGCGAAGAGGTTGGCCAGGGTGTCCTGGAGGGCGAGCGCGACCGCGAGACCGCCCACGCCCAGGGCGGTGAGCAGGGGCGCTATGGAGATGCCCAGCGTCTGGAGCATCACCAGGAAGCCGATCGCCAGGACCAGCACCCGGGTGATGTTCACGAAGATCGTGGCCGAACCGGCGACCCCGGAGCGGGACTGGGTGACCGACTGCACCAGCCCGGCGATCACCCGCGCCGCCGACACCGTCACCGCGAAGATGAGCAGCACCTTCAGGCACTGGTCGGTGTGGTGCTGGACCGTCCTCGTCAGCGGCAGCACCGCCGCCGCGGCGGCCGCACCGCCCGCGATCGCCGCCCACGGGACCACCGTGCGCAGCGCGTCCACGACGACGTCGTCACCGCTCCAGCGGGTCCGCTTGGCGTGCTTGGCCAGCCAGCGCAGCATCCCGCGCGACAGAAAGGCCAGCAACAGACCCGCCGCGAGGGCGATTCCGGCCAGGACCAGGTCATCGACGGTGAGCGCTCGGTTCACCGGTTACCTCCATTCGATTGTGCAACCGCTCATCCTGCCGTATCCGCACGGAGGTTCGTACCGGCCGCACCCGTGTGCGCTTGTGCTGCCCCTCGCCACTGCGGCAGGCTGTCGCGCAGTGATCGTCAGGGGAGGCTCGATGACAGGTCCGGTGCTCGCCGTCGACCAGGGCACGTCCGGCACCAAGGCCCTGGTGATCTGCCCCGAACGGGGCGTCATCGGCACCGGATTCGTCGCCGTGCGGACCCGGCACCTGCCCGGCGGCCGGGTGGAGGCCGACCCCGTGGAGCTCTACGACTCGGTGCTCGTCGCCGGCCGCCGGGCGCTCGCCGAGGCCGGCGAACCGGTGACCGCGCTCGGCCTGGCCAACCAGGGCGAGACCGTCCTCGCCTGGGACCCCGGCACCGGGCGTCCGCTCACCGACGCCATCGTCTGGCAGGACCGCCGGGCCGAGTCCGTCTGCGCCGGACTCACCGAGCACGCCGAGGAGTTACGCGCCCTCACCGGCCTCCCGCTCGACCCCTACTTCGCCGCGCCGAAGATGGCCTGGATCCGCCGGCACCTCACCACCGGGGGAGTCGTCACCACCACCGACGCCTGGCTGGTCCACCGGCTCACCGGCGCCTACGTCACCGACGCCGCCACCGCCGGCCGCACCCACCTCCTCGACCTGGACCGGGTGCAGTGGTCGTCCCGCGCCCTCGACCTCTACGGGCTGTCCGCCGAACACCTTCCCGAGATCGTCGACAACGCCCAGCTCGTCGGCACCACGAAGGAGTTCGGGGACAAGATCCCGATCACCGGCCTCGCCGTGGACCAGCAGGCCGCCCTTCTCGCCCAGCGCATCACCGGGCCCGGCGGCGCCAAGTGCACCTACGGCACCGGGGCCTTCCTGCTCGCACACACCGGCGACACACCCCGGCACAGCACCTCCGGACTGGTCAGCTGCGTCGCCTGGCGCCTCGCCGGAGAGCCCGGCTACTGCCTGGACGGCCAGGTGTACACCGCCGCCTCCGCCGTGCGCTGGCTCACCGACCTCGGCGTGATCTCCGGCCCCGCCGACCTGGACCGGGTGGGCGGCACCGTCCCCGACACCGGCGGGGTCACCTTCGTCCCCGCGCTGGCCGGGCTCGCCGCCCCCTGGTGGCGCGGCGACCTGCGCGGCTCCCTCACCGGGCTCGGCCTGGACACCGGCCCCGGGCATCTGGCGCGGGCCCTGTGCGAGGGCCTCGCCGCGCAGGTGGCGGAGCTCGCCGAAGCCGCCGAGACCGACCTCGGCACCCCGCTGACCGCGCTGCGCGTCGACGGCGGGCTGACCCGCTCGGCCCTGCTCATGCAGACCCAGGCCGACCTGCTGCAACGCCCCGTCGAGGTGTCCACGGTGCCCGACGCCACCGCCCTGGGCGTGGGCGCGCTGGCCCACCTCGGCAGCGACCCCGTCGACTTCCTGCCGGACAGCAGGCCGTCCGCCGTCTACGAGCCGCGCATCTCCGCCGCCGAGGCCGCCGACCGCCTGGGCGTCTTCCGGGCCGCCGTCGCCACCCTGCTCGACGGGCCGGTGGCCGGATCCGGCTCCGGAGCCGGATCCGGAGTACCCGCGTGACGGTCACCGCCGAGGGGCCGCTGCCTTCCGCCCCGTACGACGTGACGGTCGTCGGCGCCGGGGTCGTCGGCAGCGCGATCGCCCGCGAACTCGCCCGCCACCCGCACCTCAGGGTCGCTCTGGTGGAGGCCCAGGACGACGTCGGCCAGGGCACCTCGAAGGCCAACACCGCCATCCTGCACACCGGGTTCGACGCCCACCCCGGCACCCTGGAGGCCCGCCTCGTCCGCGAGGGCTCGCGCCTTCTCGCCGCGTACGCCGCCGAGTCCGGCATCCCGGTCGAGCCGGTCGGCGCGCTGCTGGTCGCCTGGGACAGGGAGCAGCTGGCCGCCCTCCCGGACCTCGCGCGCAAGGCCGTACGCAACGACTGCCACGACACCGGGCAGTTGGGCGCCGACGAGCTGTACGCCCGCGAACCCCACCTCGGCCCCGGCGCGCTCGGCGCACTGCACGTGCCCGGCGAGAGCATCGTCTGCCCGTGGAGCACCACCCTGGCCTACGCCACCCAGGCGGTCCGAGGGGGCGTCGACCTCCACCTCAACACCCAGGTCACGGCGGTGAGCCGACGCGACGGCATCCACACCCTCACCACCTCGCGCGGGCCGCTGCACACCCGCCACCTGGTCAACGCGGCCGGCCTGCACGCCGACACCCTCGACCGCCTCCTCGGCCACCGCGCCTTCACCGTCACCCCGCGCCGGGGCCAGCTGATCGTCTACGACCGGCTCGCCGGCGCCCTCGTCCGGCACATCCTGCTGCCGGTCCCCACCGCTCTCGGCAAGGGCGTCCTGGTCGCCCCGACGGTCTACGGCAACGTCCTGCTGGGCCCGACCGCCGAGGACCTGGACGACAGGACCGCCACCCAGTCCACCGCGCAGGGACTCGCGCTGCTCCGCGAGAAGGGCCGCCGGATCCTGCCCGCGCTCCTCGACGAGGAGGTCACCGCCGTCTACGCGGGTCTGCGCGCCGCCACCGAACACGACGACTACCGCATCTCCGCCCACCCCGGCCAGGCGTACGTCACCGTCGGCGGCATCCGCTCCACGGGCCTCACCGCGTCGCTCGCCATCGCCTCCCATGTCACCGGACTGCTGGGGGACGCGGGGCTGGACCTGAAGAACCCCGTCGACCTGGAACCGGTGCGCATGCCGAACCTCGGCGCGGCCTTCCCCCGTCCGTACCAGCAGGGTTCTCACGTCGTCGTCTGCCACTGCGAGCACGTCACCCTCGGCGAGATCCGGGACGCCCTCGCCGCCACGATCCCGCCACGCGGCCTGCCGGGCCTGCGCCGCCGCACCCGGGCCGGGGCGGGCCGCTGCCAGGGCTTCCACTGCGGGGCGACGGTGCGGGAGCTGTTCGAGAGGGCGGGCAGACCGTGACGGCCGAACGCCACGTCGACGTACTCGTCGTCGGTGCCGGTCCGGCCGGTCTCGCGGCCGCCGCCCGGCTCGCCGTCGCCGGAGCCGGCCGGGTGGAGGTGCTGGAGCGGGAACAGGAGGCCGGGGGAGTGCCCCGGTACTGCGCCCACGGCGGATTCGGCACCTGGACCCGGCCGCTGACCGGTCCGGCCTACGCCCGCCTGCTCGTCGAGGCGGCCGCGCGGGCGGGAGCGGTGGTCCGTACGGGGGTGACCGTGCTGGACTGGGCCGGTTCGACGGCGCCCTTCCGGGCGCTGGGGGTCCCCCCGGCCGAAGGCTGGGGGAGGAACTGCGCGACCAGCCACGACGGCGCCGCAGTCGGCACACGGCAAGCGGAGCGCCTGGGCCTCGCCACGATCGGCGTGCGCGGCCCGGAGACGGTCACCGCACGGGCGGTGGTCCTCGCCACCGGCGCCTACGAACGCCCGCGCGCGGCACGGCTGATCCCGGGCACCCGGCCCGCCGGGATCCACACCGGGGGAGAGCTTCTGCAGGCCGTGCACCGCTACCGCCAGCCGATCGGCGAGCGGGCGGTCGTGGTCGGGGCCGAGGACGTGTCGTACGCGGCGGCCGGGACCGTACGCGCGGCGGGCGCCGAGGTGGTCGCCATGGTCACCGACCGGCCGCGCGCCGGGTCCGTCCGTGCCCTGGACGCCCGGCTCCGCTCCCGCGTCCCGCTGCTCACCGGCACGACGGTCACCGAGATCCTCGGGCACGGACGGCTGTCCGGCGTACGGATCCGGCACCGCGACGGGCGTACCGGCGTCCTCGCCTGCGACACCGTCGTCCTCACCGGGGACTTCGCCGCCGAGGACGAACTCGCCCGGCGGGCCCGGATCGCCCTCGCCCACGGGCCGTACACCGACCGCCCGGGCGTCTTCGCCGCCGGCGGTCTGCGGCACCCGGGACTGGACGTCCGGGCGGCGACCCGGGAGGGGGTCGAGGCGGGGCGGGCGGTGCTGGAGTGGCTGGTCAGTCGCCCGTGAAGGACCCGTGCCGGCCCGCCCCCGACGCGAACCGCGCCGCGCCGTCCAGGCCTTCCGCCAGCACGCCCATCCCGTGACGGATCTCGGCGCTCATCGCCGCCGTCTCGGCCAGCCCCTCCTGGTCCAGCACCGACGCGCGGTCACTGCGCAGGCAGGCCTGCGGGAAACCCGCGATGGACGCGGCGAGTTCCTCGGCGGCCGCACGGGAGCGGCCGACGGGGACGACCCGGTTGGCCAGGCCCATCTCGTACGCCTCGGGGGCCGGGACCGGGCGGCCGGTGAGGATCAGGTCCATCGCCCGGCCGGTCCCGATCAGCCGGGGCAGCCGGACCGTGCCGCCGTCGATCAGCGGCACGCCCCAGCGGCGGCAGAAGACGCCGAACACCGCGTCCTGTTCGGCGACCCGCAGATCGCACCACAGGGCCAGCTCCAGGCCCCCGGCCACGGCGTGCCCGGCGATCGCCGCGATCACCGGCTTGGACAGGCGCAGCCGGGTCGGGCCCATCGGGCCGTCGCCGTCCTCCGCCACCCGGTTGCCGCGCTCGCCGCCCATCGCCTTGAGGTCCGCACCCGCGCAGAACGTGCCGCCCTCGCCCCACAGCACCGCCACCCGGGCTTCGTCGTCCGCCTCGAACTCCCGGAAGGCGGCGACCAGTTCGGCCGCCGTCGGCCCGTCCACCGCGTTGCGCACCTCGGGCCGGGAGAGCACGACCGTGGTGACAGGACCCTTGCGTTCGAGGCGGACCGGCATGCGTTTCCCTCCCTGGGAAGGCCACCCCGTGTCAGATGACCTTGAGTCGTACCAGCGCTCCCAGTGTCAGGGCTCCCGGCAGCAACGGCACCCACACGGTGATGATCCGGTACGCGAGGACGACGGCCGTGGCCACCGCCACCGGGCCGCCGGCCGCCACCAGCGCCACGATCAGCGCCGCCTCCACCGAACCCAGGCCGCCCGGTGTGGGGATGAGGGCGACGGCGACCGTGGCCGCCAGGTACGCCAGCGCCATGTGCGCGGGCGGCACATCGAGCCCCAGGGCCTGCCCCACCGCCACCAGACCGGCCGCCTGGAGCGCGGGGAAGGCGAGCGAGCCGCCCCACAGCGCCAGCGCCCGGGACGGCCGGGTGTGCACCGAGCGGGCCTCGCCCAGGGCGCTGCGCACGAAGCGGACCACCGGCTCGCGCACCCGACGGACGAGGAACAGCGCGGCGAGCGCCACGGCCACCAGTGCGCCGGCGACGGCCAGGACCGGTCCGACGTCCCCGTCGGGGAGCAGGCCGTCGAGCCGGAGCGCGTCGGGGAAGGCGACGAAGAACACGGCCATCAGGCCCACCCGGGCGATCGACTCGGCGAGCAGATAGAGGGCCAGCGCGGCGGAGGAGGTGGCGAGCGGCACCCCGCACACGGTCATGAACCGCAGGTTGACCGCGCCGGAGCCGAGACCCGTCGGCAGCAGGTGGTTGGCCGAGCCCGCCGCGAGCTGGGTGGCCAGCAGCCGCCAGCGGGGCAGCGGCTGGACGACGGCACCCTGCCGGGTGAAGGCGGCGGCCACCCAGGTCAGGCAGGTGGCACCGCCGGCCGCCAGCAGCCAGGGCCAGGAGGCGTCGCGCAGGTGGCCGAAGCCCTCGACGAGGACCGGCCAGTGCTGCACCGCGATGACCGCGACCAGCACGAGCGGAATCAGAGTGAGGATGTGCCGCCAGGGGATGCGGCGGGCGAGCCGGGGGAGACGGCTCTCACGGAAGCCGGGGATTCTTACCGCTGTCACATCGGGAGAGGTTTTCCGCGCCGGCCCAACTGCGGGTGGCGGCAGAGGAGACGCCGGATGACAGACGGGAAGCGGGTGGGGGCTCATCTGGTCCTTCGTACGGGGGACGGCGAGCGGACATTGACCTCAATGAAGCTTGAGGTCTTACGTTCTCCCTCATGAGTATGGAGACCACCGCCTGGATGCAGCTGCACAGCGTGATGACCGCCCAGCAGGAGCGGCGCCCCTTCGACCGGGCCACGCTGCGCCGCATCGCCGCCTTCGCCCGCCCGTACCGGGGCGGGATAATCCGTTTCGTCCTCCTCGGGGTGGTCACCGCCCTGCTCGCCGTCGCGACCCCGGTGCTCGCCGGCCACGTCGTCGACGCGATCGTGTCGGGGCACGACACCGGCACGGTCGAACGGCTGTCGCTGCTGATCGCGCTGGTCGCGGTCGTGGAGGCGGCGCTGGGGGTGCTCGGGCGGCGGCTCTCGGCGACGCTCGGGGAGGGCCTCATCCTCGACCTGCGCACGGCCGTGTTCGATCATGTGCAGCGCATGCCCGTCGCGTTCTTCACACGTACCCGTACGGGAGCGCTGGTCAGCCGTCTCAACAACGATGTGATCGGTGCCCAGCGGGCCTTCGCCGGCACCCTCTCCGGTGTGGTCAGCAACCTGGTCACGCTGCTGCTCACGCTCGCGGTCATGCTCACCCTGTCCTGGCAGATCACCCTGCTCGCGCTGGTGCTGCTGCCGGTGTTCGTGGTGCCCGCCCGCCGGATGGGCGGCCGGATGGCCCGGATGCAGCGGGAGGCCGCCGCGCTCAACGCGGACATGGGCACCCGGATGACCGAGCGCTTCTCCGCGCCGGGCGCCACGCTGATCAAGCTCTTCGGCCGCCCCGAGGAGGAGTCGGCGGAGTTCACCGCCCGAGCCGCCCGGGTCCGGGACATCGGCGTGCGCACCGCCACCGCCCAGTCGGTGTTCATGACCGCGCTGACCCTGGTCTCCTCGCTGGCGCTCGCCCTGGTCTACGGCCTCGGCGGCTGGTTCGCGCTGCGCGGCACCCTGGAACCGGGCGCGGTGGTCTCCCTGGCCCTGCTGCTGACCCGTCTCTACGCCCCGCTCACCGCGCTCGCCGGCGCCCGCGTCGAGGTGATGAGCGCGCTGGTCAGCTTCGAGCGGGTCTTCGAAGTCCTCGACCTGAAGCCCCTGATCGAGGAGAAACCGGACGCCCGCGAGGTCCCCGAGGGACCGGTGGCCGTCGAGTTCGAGGACGTCCGCTTCGCCTACCCGGCCGCCGACCAGGTCTCCCTCGCCTCCCTCGAAGAGGTCGCGGTCCTCGACTCACGCGGTGGCAGCGAGGTCCTGCACGGCATCTCCTTCCGCGCCGAACCCGGCCAGACCGTGGCCCTCGTCGGCTCCTCCGGCGCCGGCAAGTCCACCATCGCCCAGCTGCTGCCGCGCCTGTACGACGTCGACGAGGGCACCGTCCGCATCGGCGGCGCCGACGTCCGCGACCTGACCGCCGGCTCCCTGCGCGCCACCCTCGGCATGGTCACCCAGGACGGCCACCTCTTCCACGACACCGTCCGCGCCAACCTGCTGCTCGCCCGGCCCGCCGCCACGGACGAGGAGTTGTGGGACGCCCTCGGCCGCGCCCGGCTCGGCGAGGTCGTACGGTCGCTGCCCGACGGCCTGGACACGGTGGTCGGCGAACGCGGCTACCGGCTCTCCGGCGGCGAGCGGCAGCGGATGACCATCGCCCGGCTGCTGCTGGCCCGCCAGCGCGTGGTCATCCTCGACGAGGCCACCGCCCACCTCGACAACACCTCGGAGGCGGCGGTCCAGGAGGCCCTCGCCGAAGCGCTGGAGGGGCGTACGGCCGTGGTCATCGCCCACCGGCTGTCCACGATCCGGGCCGCCGACCAGATCCTGGTGATCGAGGCGGGGCGGATCGTGGAGCGCGGTACCCACGACGAACTCCTGCTGGCGGACGGCCGATACGCGGAACTGCACCGCACCCAGTTCACAGAAGTGACGACGCCCTGACAGAGCGTTCACCTCACCGTCACGTTTTCCTATGAGTCGAGGAGGGGAGCGCTCCCCTACTTGACGACTGTGGTCCGGACCTTTAGTTTCACGCCTTAAATAAAGCTCACGTGTGTAGCCAACACCCACCTGACCAAAGGGTGTTGGGACACATCGTGCTGCCACCCCCCGCGTGAAAGGCCACCCCCCGCATATGGCCAGACCACTCCCCACGGCTGTCTCCATAGCCGCGCTGACGCTCTCCGCAGGCCTGCTCACCGCCGCTCCGGCGCAGGCGGCCACCGGCACCATCACCGGCCTCGGCGGCAAGTGCCTCGACGTCGCCGGCGCCAGCTCCGCCGACGGCACGGCCGTCCAGCTCTACGACTGCAACGGGACCGCCGCCCAGCAGTGGACCGTCGGCAGCGACGGCACCATACGCGCCCTGGGCAAGTGTCTCGACGTGACCGGCAATTCGACCGCCGACGGCGCCAAGGCCCAGCTGTGGACCTGTTCCGGCGGCGCCAACCAGCAGTGGACGGTCACCTCCGCCCACGACATCGTCAACCCGCAGGCCAACAAGTGCCTGGACGCCACGGGCAACTCGTCCGCCAACGGCACCCGCGCCCAGATCTGGACCTGCGCGGGCACCGCCAACCAGAAGTGGACCGCCCCGGCGGCCGACGGCGGCACCACCCCGTCCTCGCCGATGGCCGTGGCGCCGTACCTGTACAACGGCTGGGGCGACCCGCCGAGCCCGACCACGATCACCAACGCGACCGGCGTGAAGTACTACACGCTCGCCTTCGTCCTCAGCAACGGCTACTGCAACCCGCAGTGGGACGGCAGCCGGGCGCTGACCGGTGGCGTCGACCAGAGCACCGTCAACACCGTGCGCGCCAACGGCGGTGACGTCATCCCGTCGTTCGGCGGCTACAGCGGCAACAAGCTGGAGAGCTCCTGCTCCAGCGCGAGCGAGCTGGCGGCGGCCTACCAGAAGGTCATCAACGCCTACGGCGGTCTCAAGGCCATCGACATCGACCTCGAAGCCGACGCCTACAGCAACGGGACCGTGCAGCAGCGGGTCGTCGACGCGCTGAAGACGGTGAAGGCCAACAACTCCGGCCTGAAGGTGTACATCACCATCGGCACCGGCCAGAGCGGCCCCGACACCAGCCTGATCAACCGGGCCGCGTCCTCCGGGCTGACCGTCGACGCCTGGGCCATCATGCCGTTCGACTTCGGCGGTGCGGGCCAGAACATGGGCAACCTCACCACCCAGGCGGCCGAGGGGCTCAAGAACGCGCTGAAGAACGCGTACGGCTACAGCGACGACACCGCCTACCGGGACATGGGCATCTCGTCGATGAACGGCATCACCGACAACAGCGAGACCGTCACGGTGGCCGACTTCCGGACCATCCTCGCCTACGCCCAGCAGCACCACCTGGCCCGGCTCACCTTCTGGTCCGCCAACCGCGACCGGCCCTGCACCGGCGGCTCCGCCGACAGCTGCTCCGGCGTGAGCCAGTCCAACTGGGACTACACGCGCGTCTTCGCCGGATACACCGGCTGACCCCTCCGCAAGCCGCCTTCAAGGAGAACCAGTGCTTTCCCTTCCCCGGCGCCGCAGATCAACGGCCGCCGCAGCGGTGGCCGTTGTCGCCGCCTCGCTGCTCACCGCGGCGGGCGCCTCCTCGCCCGCGTCCGCCGCCACGCTGCCCACCGGCAACACCACCCTGCTCAACGCGGCCAGCGGCAAGTGCGTGGACGCCAAGGCGGCCGCCACCGCCGACGGCACCGTCGTCCAGCAGTACGCCTGCAACAACTCCACCGCCCAGCAGTGGAGTTTCACCTCCACCAGCGACGGCTACGTCCGTATCAACAACGGCAACAACGCCAACGAGGTCCTGGACGTCACCGGCGTCTCGACGGCCGACAACGCGCTCGTCCAGATGTGGACCTACGGCGGCGGCACCAACCAGCAGTGGCTGCCCGTCGACGACGGCGGCGGCGCCTACCACTTCGTCAACCGCAACAGCGGCAAGTGCCTGGACGACCCCTCCGCCTCGACCGCCGACAGCGTGCAGTTCGTGCAGTACACCTGCAACGGCACGGCGGCCCAGCGTTTCCAGGTCGTCCCGGTGACCCAGTCGAGCAACCCGGACCTCGGCTCCAACGTGGTCATCTTCGACCCGTCGATGTCCGCGTCGACCATCCAGAGCAAGCTGGACTCGATCTTCGCGCAGCAGCAGACCAACCAGTTCGGCTCCCAGCGCTACGCCGTGATGTTCAAGCCCGGCGCCTACAGCGCGGACGTCAACGTCGGCTTCTACACCCAGGTCCTCGGCCTGGGCCTGTCGCCCGACGCGGTCTCGATCAACGGCGCGGTGCACGCCGAGGCCGACTGGTTCTCGGGCAACGCCACCCAGAACTTCTGGCGCGGCGCCGAGAACCTCTCCGTCAACCCGACCAGCGGCAGCGACCGCTGGGCGGTCTCGCAGGCGTCCGCCTACCGCCGGGTGCACCTGCGCGGCAACCTCGCCCTGGACGACGGCGGCTGGTCCAGCGGCGGCCTGATCGCCGACAGCCAGATCAACGGCCAGGTCAACTCCGGTACCCAGCAGCAGTGGCTGACCCGCAACTCCCAGCTCGGCAGCTGGACCGGCTCCAACTGGAACATGGTCTTCGTGGGCAGCACGGGCGCCCCGTCGACCACCTTCCCGAGCCCGCCGGACACCGCGGTCGCGCAGAGTCCGGTGACCCGTGAGAAGCCGTTCCTGTACGTCGACGGCTCCGGCAACTACCAGGTGTTCGTGCCGTCCACGCGCACCAACACCTCCGGCACCAGCTGGAGTTCCGGCTCCGCCGCCGGTACCTCGCTCTCGCTGGACAGCTTCTACGTCGTGAAGCCGGGCGCCACCGCGTCCCAGATCAACGCGGCCCTCACGGCGGGCAAGAACCTCCTGGTCACCCCGGGTGTCTACCACCTCGACCAGACCCTGCAGATCAACCGCGCCGACACCGTCGTCCTCGGTCTCGGCCTCGCCACCTTCGTCCCGGACAACGGCATCACCGCCATGAAGGTCGCCGACGTCGACGGCGTCAACATCGCGGGCCTGCTCTTCGACGCCGGCACCACCAACTCCTCCACCCTGGTGGAGGTCGGCCCGAGCGGCTCCTCGGCCTCGCACGCGAGCGACCCGACGTCCCTGCACGACGTGTACTTCCGCATCGGCGGCGCGGGCGTCGGCAAGGCCACCACCAGCCTGGTCGTCAACAGCGGCAACGTCATCGGCGACCACATGTGGATCTGGCGCGCCGACCACGGCACCGGCGTCGGCTGGACCACCAACACCGCGGACACCGGACTCGTCGTCAACGGCGACAACGTGACCATGTACGGCCTGTTCGTCGAGCACTTCCAGAAGTACCAGACCATCTGGAACGGCAACGGCGGCAAGACGTACTTCTACCAGAACGAGATGCCGTACGACCCGCCGAACCAGTCGTCCTGGATGAACGGCTCGACCAAGGGCTACGCGGCCTACAAGGTCGCCGACTCGGTCACCAGCCACCAGGCGTACGGCCTCGGCAGCTACTGCTACTTCAGCAGCAACTCAAGCGTCGTCGCCGATCACGCGATCGAGGCGCCGACCAACTCGAACGTCAAGTTCACCAGCATGGTGACGGTCTCCCTCGGCGGCACCGGCACCATCACCCACGTCATCAACAACAGCGGAGGACCGTCGAACTCGTCGACCAACGTCGCGAACCTCAACTCGTATCCGTGACCGTCGCCCGGTGAGCGGACAACGGGTGCCCCGGCGGATCTCCGCCGGGGCACCCGCGCTTTTCACGACGGCGCGTTGTGCCGGGACTGCGCCGTACGCGCCGCGGGCCGGTCCTTGGGCTCCTGCTGGTCCGGTCCCGGCCGGTGGCCGCCGCGCAGTGCGGAGGCCACCGCGGAGACCAGGGCCATGCCGGCGGCCACGCCGAAGACGATGGCCAGGCCGTGGTGGAAGGGCCCCGACACCAGCTGCGGGAAGAAGGTGTGCCCGGTCAGCGCCGACCGCTGGGCCTTGGTGACATGGTCCAGGACGCCCTCGGAGGCGAGCAGGTGCTCGATGGGGTTGTTGCCGAGGAACGTCGCGAACAGCGTGCTCACCGGCGGCAGCGCCGCGGCGTGCGCGGCGGAGGCGGCCGGCACGCCGTGCGCCACCAGGCCGCTCTTCAGCGTCGCCGGGAGCGAGGAGGCGAGCCCGGACACCATCAGCGAGAAGAAGACGCCGATGGACAGCGCCGTACCGGAGTTCTGGAAGGTCGAGCGCATGCCCGAGGCGACACCCCGGTACTCGGCCGGCACACTGCCCATGATCGACGAGGTGTTGGGCGCCGAGAACATGCCCTGACCCAGGCCGTTGAGCAGCAGCAGCGCCGCGAACAGCCCGTAGTCGAAGTCGACGGGCAGCGCGAGCAGCCCCAGGAAGGACGCCATGACGACCACCAGCCCCGCGGTGGAGAAGAACCGGGCGCCGAACCGGTCCGACAGGTAGCCGGACACCGGTCCTGCGATCAGGAAGCCCAGCGTCAGCGGGAGCATGAAGATGCCGGCCCACAGCGGGGTGTCCTCGAAGTCGTAGCCGTGCAGCGGCAGCCAGATGCCCTGCAGCCAGATGATCAGCATGAACTGCAGGCCGCCGCGCGCGATCGAGGTGAGCAGGGCGGCCACGTTGCCCGCGGCGAACGCCCTGTTCCTGAAGAGCGCCAGGTCGAACATGGGTTCGGCGACCCGGGTCTCGATGACACAGAAGGCCAGCAGCAGGGCGGCGCCACCGATCAGGCCGGTCAGCACCCAGGGGTTCCCCCAGCCGGTGGCGCTGTCGCCGTAGGGCTGGATCCCGTAGGTGATCCCGGCCAGCAGGATGCCGGCGCCGGCCGCGAAGGTGAGGTTGCCCAGCCAGTCGATGCGGCCGGGCCGGCCCGCCGAGGTCTCGCGCAGGCTCAGGTACGACCAGATCGTGCCGGTGATGCTGACCGGGACGCTCACCCAGAACACGGCACGCCAGTCGACGACGGCGAGCAGCCCGCCCGCGAGCAGACCGAGGAACTGGCCCGCGAGCGCGGTGATCTGGTTGATGCCGAGGGCCATGCCGCGCTGCCGGGCCGGGAAGGCGTCGGTGAGGATGGCCGCCGAGTTGGCGGTGAGCATGGACCCGCCGAAGGCCTGCACGATCCGCCACAGGATCAGCCACAGGGCGCCGGCCCCGGCGCGGAACGGATCGAGCGACAGCGCGACCGAGGCACACGCGAAGATCAGGAACCCGAGGTTGTAGATCTTCACCCGCCCGAACATGTCGCCGAGCCGCCCGAGCACGACGACCAGCACGGCGGACACCAGCAGATAGCCGAGGATCATCCAGAGCAGATAGCCGATGTTGCCCGGCGCGAGCGGATCGAGCCCGATGCCGCGGAAGATCGCCGGCAGCGAGATGATCACGATCGACGCGTCCATCGTGGCGATCAGCACGCCGAGCGTGGTGTTCGACAGCGCGACCCACTTGTAGCCGGGCCCGGCCGGGGTCTCCTTGCGGCGGGCCGAGCGCAGGGCGCCGGACCACCCGCGGCCGCTCACAGCCGCTCCGCCAGCCGGTCTAGGAGGGGCACGGCGGAGGTGAGGGTGACACGCTCCTCGGGCGTGAAGTCGTCGAGGACGGCCGCGAGACGCTGCACCGACTCCGAGCGCCGCTCGGCCAGCATGGCCCGCCCCTCCTCGGTGACCTCCAGGATGCTCCGCCGCCCGTCCGCGGCGTCGGGGGTACGGCGGACCAGCGCGCGCTGTTCGAGCTGGGCGAGGATGCTGGCCATGGCCTGCGGGCGTACCCGTTCCAGTTCGGCGAGGGACGTCGGCGAGTCGGGCCCGTCGGTGGCGAGCCGCGCCAGTACGGACACCCCGGACAGGGACACGTCTCCCACGGCGTGTGCCTGGCGCAGCCGCCGCGTCAGACGGCCCACCGCGAGCCGGAGGCCGGATGCGAGGCGGGTGGTGTCGCCCGGCTCACGGATGTGACCGCCACCAGCGGCTATATCTGTCTTCACAAGTACTAACAGTAGGTTTATCAGTCTGGACTGATCAACCAATCGTCAGTAAATCCGGGCGGCAGTGCCGACCCGCGTCCCGGACGCCGGCGGGCCACGGGTGCTGCCGCCGGCGATGGGTTCCGGTCAGCCCGGCCGGTGGTGGAGCAGAGCGGTCCGCAGCTCGTTCTCGGTGATCTGCTCGGCGGGGCGGTGGAGCGTCCAGCGGTGGGTCTCGCCGTCCATGGGCAGCACCCCGACGACGGTCTCCGGTGCCGGGCGGCCGACTTCGCCGCAGACGAGCTGGCGGACTATGACGGCGGTGTCGTCGTCCAGGCCGAGCAGAGCGCGTACGGCATCCTTCAGTTCGCGCAGGCGCGGGCTCGGCCAGGCGATTCCTGGGCGCGGTTCCAGGCGCATGGGGCACTCCTTGGTTCCGGAACTCAGGCGCGGGCGGCGCGGGGTTGTCTGGTCACGGTCACCTGCCAGGCGGCGAGGAGCAGCAGCGTGCCGGTTTCGGCGAGGAGGCTGAGGACGGCTTGCGGCTCGGGCTGCAGACCGTGCTCGGTGAAACCGAACACTCCTACGGTGCGCGAAGCGGTGAAACCGCCCAGAGCGCCGAGCGCGGCACCTGCCGCGGCGGCCCTCAGCGGCAGGGGTGGTGTCCCGATCAGCAGAATGGCGGCGAGGGCGAAGGACGCGCTGGCCTGGAGCAGGAACAGGGGGCCGACGACGTGGATGAAGCGATACCCGTCGAGGTAGAGCTGGGCGTGAATGTATCCGCCGGCGGCGAGGGTCGCGGCGGTCATCGACCGCAGGGCGGGGGCGAGGAATCTTCGGGTGCTCATGCCAGCCTCTGGTCCTTGATCGCCAGCTCGCGGTCGCCTTGGCGGTAGCCGACGCTGCGGATGCCGAGTGCCGCATGGAGCTGCCGGGCAGGGACGACCTGCGGGGTGGGAGCGGGGGCGCGGCCCGGTTTGGGCAGGGGGTAGGCGGTGGTGGTGGCGGAGTGGAAGGTGATGTTGCCGTCTGTCTTGGTGAACAGCTGGTGGACGTGCCCGTTGAGGCAGGTGACGGAGGAGAAGCGGCGCAGCAGGGCGATGACCTTGAGGGCGTCGTCGGTGCTCCAGCCCCACTTCGGGTACATGGCGAACAGCGGGATGTGGCTGAAGACCACGATGGGGGTGTCCGACGACAGCCCCGCGAGGTCCTTGCGAACGAAGTCGATCTGGTCGGTGCCCAGGTGGCCGAGCTTCTCCAGGCTCAGGGTGTTGACCAGGGCGATGAAGTGCACGCCGTGGGTGTCGAAGCTGTACCAGCCGTCGCCGAGCGTGCCCATGCCGAAGGTGCGCCGGTAGGCGCGGCCTGCATCGCCGATGGAGTCGTGTTCGCCCGGCACGGTGAAGACGCGGTCCGTCCTCATTCCGGTCATCATCTGCTTGACCTGGTCGAACTGCCCGGCCGTGGACAGGTGGGTCAGATCGCCGCTGTGCATGACGAAGTCGGGTCTGAATCCGAGCGAGTTGACCTGCTTGATCGCCTCGGCGAAGGAGCCGGCCACGTTCGTGTTCGCCGGGCCCTGGAACCCGATGTGGCTGTCGGAGACCTGCACGAACCGCAGCGTGCCGCTTCCCACCACGGCGGCCGCGGCCGCGGCCCCGGTCGCGCCCCCGGCGTTGGTGTCCTGGGAGTCGGCGATATGGCTCATGACCTCTCCAGCGGCCACGGTCAGCACCACCGCGCCGCCGAACCACCCCGCGTGTCGCATGAGTTGACGTCGAGTCATGCCGTGTTCGGTGTCGGGCTCACCGGCGTTGTCGGCCGGTGCTCCGTCGTGACTGTCGTAGTAGCCGGTCATCGGGACACCTCCACGGTGGCGGTCATGAACGGATGGATGGCGCAGAGATAGGCATAGGTGCCGGGCTTGGTGAACGTGTAGCTGTAGGTGGCATGGGTGGCCAGGGCGGCCGATTGCAGCGGGCCGCCCGATCCGGCGCTGGTGACGGTGTGGGCGTCGGTGTCCTGATTGGTCCACGTCACCTTCGTGCCCGCTTTGACCTTCAGCGTGGCGGGGAAGAACGCGAAGTTCCTGATCGCCACCGCGTTCCCGGTCACCGCCGCGGCCTGCGTGCTCGCACCCGAAGGGCTCATCGGCATGCTCATACCGGGCATCGGCGGGGCGCCGGGAGCGGAGCCCTTCCCCGGCCCCGTGGCGCCGGGCATCCCTGCCGTCCGGTGCTGGCCCGCGCCGGGTGTGAGGGCGCCGGCTCCGCCGGCCGGGGAATGCGACGACTGGCCGCAAGAACTGAGGAGCCCCACCGTGCCGGCGGTGGCGAGAACGGCGACGGCCAGTCCGGCCGCAGCGCGTGGCCGCCTGCCAGGTGTGGAAAGGTGCAGGTACATGGTGTTCGGTCCTCACTGATCGGGGGAGACGGGGACTGCGCCGGCTCGGCGCCCGCAGCCGCAGGAATGTGTGGTGGATGCCGTGTTCACGGGCGTGTGCCCTGCGCTGTACATCCGCCCTTGCGGGCCACCGAGTCGGCTCTTGTCCGGTTCCACGGATGGCGGGAGTTCCGCGGTTCGATGGATATGCACTTTTTGTGAAACCTCTTGGCGTCGCCGTCGACCGGCCCGCCTCCCGGGCGCCGCGCACGCTTGACTCTCCCGGGTCGTGAGACAGCTAGGCGAGATGTATCGCCAGAAATGCCATCAGAGCGTCACATCTGGCGTGCTGAGCGTTACAGGACAAAGCGGTATATGTGCGCGATGATCGGCCTATGCCCTGGAGTTCCCGAAAACGTGGTCCGAGGACGGATCCGAATCGCTCCGCGCACCGTGTCTCTGGTAAAGGGACGCTTTCGACCGCAGACGAGGAACTGCTGCGCACTCTGTACGCGGAGCACGCAGGGGCCCTGTTCCACTACGTGCTGCGACTGACTTCAGGAGACTGGCAATGGGCGGAGGACGTGGTGCAGGAGACCCTGCTGCGGGCGTGGCAGCATCCCGCCGCCTTCGACCCCGCACGGGGCCCCGCCCGGGCATGGCTGTGTACGGTCGCCCGGCGCCTGGTCATCGACGCCCACCGGGCCCGGCAGGCCAGACCGGCCGAGGCCGGCGGCGAGGCCCTTCAGCGGGCCGCCGAGCAGGCGCCGGGCGAGGACCAGATCGAGCAGGCACTGCAGAGCTGGGCGGTTGCCGACGCCGTCCGGTCGCTGTCCCCGGACCACCGCGCCGTCCTGCTGGAGACCTACTACCGGGGCCGGACCATGGCGGAGGCCGCAAAGGTGCTGGGAATCCCGCTGGGCACCGTGAAGTCGCGGACGTACTACGCCCTGCACGCCCTGCGGCTGGCGTTGCAGGAGCGGGGCATCGAGCCATGACCGTGGCGGCCAGGAGGTGGCGACCATGAGTGCGGAGCACGACGCCCTCCGGCTGGCGCTGGGGGGATACGTCCTGGGCACGCTGCCCTCGGCGGAAATGGAACGGGTCCGCATTCACCTCGCGGAATGCGCCGACTGCCGGGCCGAACACGTCCGGCTGGCGGGATTGCCCGCGCTGCTGGCGACGGTGACCGAAGCCGAAGCCTCGGGTCAGGCGGTGCCGACGGCCGACGAGGAGCTGGCCGACCGGCTGGTGGCGCGGGCCGCCGAAAGCGCGCAGGGCTCCCTGCTCGAACGGCCCGCCGCGCCCGCGGTGTCGAAGGTGCCGGCAGGGGGTGTGCTGGAGAGGCTGCTCCAGCAGGCCGCGGGCCGGCGCCGCAGGCGGGTGCGTCTGCAACTGGCCGGCGCGGCCGCCTCGTTGACGTTCGTCGCGGCAGCGGTCGGCGGCACATGGCTGGCGGCCGTCGGATCCGTGAGCAGCCAGGCGACCCCGCCCGGGCCGACCGCACCGACTGCCTGGCGCACCTTCTCCGGAAGCGATTCCACCACCGGCGTCTCCGCCTCGGTGAAGGTCTGGCCCTCTGCCTGGGGCAGTCTCCTGCAGGTCTCCGCCAAGGGGGCGCCCGCCGGAATCACCTGCCGGCTGCAGGCGGTCGAGTCCGGCGGAGCCAGGACTGTCGGCGCTACCTGGAGGGCGGGCGAGTACCCTCCCGGCACCACGATCCCCGGGGCGGTTCCCATGTCCCCGGGGGCCATTGACCACTTCGAGATTCTCGCCGGCAACGGTCAGAAGATGGTCACCATCCAGGCGTGAGCCGGTGCCCGGTACGGCCGAGTTCGGCATCGGGCCCCTGGTGGAGGCGAGTGAGTCCGGCCGGGCCGCCGGTGTTGACGCGACCGGCGAGAAATCGGGCAAAAAGGGGCGAACAACTTGAACCGTTCGGCATGTGTCACCCGTGGAACTGAATGAGCGCGCCACTTCAGGATCCGGCCTACCGACAGCCCCCGAAGTTGCTGGTGAACTTCCCCCCCCGTTCCGCTCTCCGCACATTCACAGAAGAGCCACAGGACCATGTTTGTGACCGATTCCCTCAGCCCGAGTTCACCGCTCGGCCGGCCCTGCCGCCACGAGGCACTGCTCACCCTGCCCGCGCAGGAGGCGCACGTCTCCGCCGCTCGTCACTTCGCGGCCGATCTGCTGGAGACCTGGAGTGTGCCCGCGAGCGAGCGGGACTCCGCCGTTCTCATCGTCGACGAACTCACCGCCAACGCCGCCCGGTACGGCCGCGAGCGCATGAGCCTGCTGCTCGTCCTCGACGACGGCACTCTGCACATCGTGGTCACCGACTCCGGCGTGGCGGTGGACCGCCATCGCCCCGACATCGCCCCCGACGAACACGGCCGCGGCACCGGCATCGTCCAGTACCTCGCCCAGTCGACCGAGGTCCACCAGACGCGCGGCGGCCGCGAAGTCCGCGCCTGCCTCAGGTGCTCGTCATGACCGGGCCGGGCGTTCCGCGCGAACCGCGGCCCGTTGCCGGTGCCGGGTCGTCCGGCGGCGCTGCCGAGTGGGCCTTCGCGACCCACAAGCGGTGCCCCGTCGACGGCTGCCCGGGCCCGGCCCAGGTGCCCATGCCGTCCGCGGCGATCCCCCCGGCCCTCGATCACGGCGACCCCGGCGACCCCGGCGACCGTGGTCAGGACGCCACGCCGTGTCGACGCTGTGGCGCCGGCCCCTGCGGACCGGCGGAGGTGTGAGCGTGGACGTCACCCCGAACGACGGCGAGGCGATCGGCGCCCCGCCCCCGCACGAGGCGTACGCGAATGCTCCGGAACTGCGCCGCGAGATGCACCAGGTGCTCGCTCTCGGGGCCGAACGCGACGGCCGCCAGGCCGGGCCCGTCACCGGCCCCCTGGTCAGGGGAAGGGCCGCCGAACGCGCCTGGCTGCTGCGGCGGGCCGCCCTCATGGACCGGATGGCCCTCGACGACCCCGGCTCCGGCCCGGTCGCGGCTGCCGCAGAAACCGCCGAGCAGCTCGTCCTGCACGACCGTCGTCATCCCGACCTGGTGACCGGCCCGCACCACCCCGACGCGATCACGCTCGCCCACAGCCGGCGCCTCTACGTCCGCCGGGCGTACGCCGCCTGGACGGCTGCCGGGCGCCCCGGAATGTGACACCTGACCGCGGCTGATCAAAGCTGTGACGCGATGTACTCTCCGGACACCGCCCTTGACCTGCAAACGCGGGCAGGGAGCAGACGAATCGGGAGTTTCTTCGTGTTTCGTACAGTATTCAAGTCCAAGATCCATCGGGCCACCGTCACCCAGGCCGACCTGCACTACGTGGGATCGGTGACCATCGACGCCGACCTCCTCGACGCCGCCGACCTGCTCCCGGGCGAGCTGGTCCACATCGTCGACATCACCAACGGCGCCCGGCTGGAGACGTATGTCATCGAGGGCGAGCGGGGCTCCGGGGCCGTCGGGATCAACGGGGCGGCGGCCCATCTCGTCCATCCCGGCGACCTGGTGATCATCATCAGCTACGCTCAGGTCACCGACGCCGAGGCGCGTACGCTTCGGCCGCGGGTCGTGCACGTCGACCACGACAACCGGGTCGTGGCCCTCGGCGCCGACCCGTCCGAGCCGGTACCGGGCTCGGACCAGGAGCGCAGCCCGCAGGCCGTCTCGGCCTGACCGACGGACCAGGAGGGCGACATGAGCGACATCGAGATCCGCGACGACCGGGCGGCGGGCCGTCTGGAAGCGGTCACCGGCGACGAAGTCGTCGGCCACATCGAGTACTTCGTGCTGGAGTCGCCCTCCCGGGCCCTCGTGCCCGTCCACACCATCGTGGAACCCCAGCACGAGGGGAAGGGCATCGCGGGCTCTCTCGCCCGCGAGCTGTACGCGATCTCCGAGCGCGAGGAGACCCCGGTGGCCCCGCTCTGCCCGTACGTCGTCAGGTGGGCCGAGCGCCACCCCGACGTGGCACCGACACCGGACCCCGAGCTGCTGCGCGCGGCCAAGGAGTGGCTGGTCGCCCACCCCGGCCGCTTCTGAACGGCGGAGCCGCACATGCTCGCCCTCCTGCACACCTCGCCCCTCCACGTCCCCGTCTTCGACGCCCTGCGCGACGAGCACCACCCGGGCCTGGAGCTACGCCACTCCGTGGCCCCGGACCTTCTGTCCCGGGCCCGCCGGGAGGGCCCCGAAGCGGTGGCCGAGGACGTCACCGCAGCCCTCCGGCAGGCAGCGGCACACGGTGTACAGGCCGTGCTGTGCACCTGCTCGACGATCGGCGAGGTGGCGGAGCGGGCCGCAGAGGAGGCCGGCGTACCGGTCATCCGCGGTGACCGCCCGATGGCGGCCGCGGCAGTGGCGGCGGGCCCCCGCATCGCCGTACTGGCGACGGTCGAGAGCACCCTGCCGCCCACCCTGGCCCTGCTGGACGACGAGGCCCGCCGCGCGGGCCGCCCGATCCACGCCCGCGCCGAGGTCGTACCGGACGCCTGGACCCGCTTCGAGGCCGGTGACATCGAAGGATGCGCCCACTTGGTGGCGGCCGCGGCGGACGCCGTGACCGACGCCGACGTGATCGTCCTGGCCCAGGCCTCCATGACCTCGGCCGCGAACCTCACGACCACGACGGTCCCGATCCTGTCCAGCCCGCGCCCGGGCCTGGCGGCGGGTGCGGCAGCGGTCGACCGGGGGATAGTGCGAGCGTCGGTCGGGTAAATGGGGCAGTAGACGCCCAGAGGCGACATCGAGCCACTGGCCGGAGGACACCATGACAAACCCGATCCCCGACCCCGCACCGTCCCCCCACCCTCCGGACCCCTACCCCAGCCCGGTCCCCACCCCCGAACCATCCCCAGCCCCCGCACCAACCCCCCCACCTCCACCCCCACCACCCCCCACCCCAATCCCAGACCCCACCCCCACCCCAGAACCAGGCCCACCCCTAACCTGACCCACGAGCCCAGCCGACTCCAGGGGCGCGGGGAACTGCGCAAAAATCCACAACGCACCCACACCTGACCCACGACCTCAGCCAATCCCAGGGGCGCGGGGAACTGCGCAAAAAACCACAACGAGCCCGCACCCGACCCACAAGCTCAGCCGACTCCAGGGGCGCGGGGAACTGCGCAAAAATCCACAACGAGCCCGCACCTGACCCACGACCTCAGCCAATCCCAGGGGCGCGGGGAACTGCGCGAAATCCGCAGCCCACCCGCACCCTCAACGGCCGGCCCTACTACGCCGTGACCTCCGAGCGGTCCCCGCCCCACAGCGTGTGGAACGCCCCCTCCCGGTCCACCCTCCGGTACGTGTGCGCCCCGAAGAAGTCCCGCTGCCCCTGCGTGAGCGCCGCAGGCAACCGCTCGGCCCGCAGCGCGTCGTAGTACGCCAGCGCCGCCGAGAAGCCGGGCACGGCGACCCCCTCCCGCGTCGCCGCGATGATCACCTCACGCCAGTCGTCCTGCGCCTCCGCGATCTCCCGCGCGAACGTCTCGTCCGACAGCAGGCTCGGCAGGTCCGCCCGCGCGTCGTACGCCGCGCGGATCCGGTCCAGGAACGCTGCCCGGATGATGCAGCCGCCCCGCCAGATCGAGGACACCGCCCCGAGGTCGATGTCCCAGTCGTACTCGTCGCTGCCCGCCTGGATCTCGTGGAAGCCCTGCGTGTACGACACGATCTTCGACGCGTACAGCGCCTGCTCCACCCGGTCCGCGAACGCCGCCGCCTCCGCCTCGGACAGCGCCGTCGGCTTCGGACCGGCGAGCCCGCGCGAGGCGGCCCGCAGGTCGGCGTGACCGGACAGCGACCGCGCGAACACCGCTTCGGCGATGCCCGACACCGGCACACCCAGGTCGAGCGCGATCTGGACCGTCCAGCGGCCGGTGCCCTTCTGCTCGGCCTGGTCCACGACCACGTCCACGAACGGCTTCCCGGTCGCGGCGTCCACGTGCGCCAGCACCTCCGCCGTGATCTCGATCAGGTACGAGTCCAGCCGGCCCGTGTTCCACGTACGGAAGATGTCCGCGATCTGCGCGGGGGAGTACCCGGCGACGTCCCGCAGCAGCTGGTACGCCTCACCGATGAGCTGCATGTCGGCGTACTCGATGCCGTTGTGCACCATCTTCACGAAGTGCCCGGCCCCGTCGGGCCCGACATGCGTCACGCAGGGCGCGCCGTCCGCCGCCTTCGCCGAGATCTTCTCCAGCATCGGGCCCAGCGAGTCGTACGACTCCTTAGGGCCGCCCGGCATGATGCTCGGCCCGTGCAGCGCGCCCTCCTCGCCGCCGGACACGCCCATGCCCACGAAGTGGATGCCCTGCTCGCGCAGTGCCTTCTCACGGCGCCGGGTGTCCGCGAAGTGCGCGTTGCCGCCGTCGATGATCATGTCGCCGGGCTCCAGGAGCGGTGCGAACTCCTCGATCACCGCGTCCGTCGGACCGCCCGCCTTGACCATGATGACCAGCCGGCGCGGCCGCTCCAGCGCCTCGACGAACTCCTTGGCGGTCTCGGCCGCGATGAAGTCGCCCTCGTCCCCGAAGTTCTCCACCAGCTCGTGTGTCTTCGACACCGTGCGGTTGTGCAACGCCACCGTGTAGCCGTTGCGTGCGAAGTTCCGGGCGAGGTTGCGGCCCATGACCGCGAGACCCGTGACGCCGATCTGCGCCGAAGTGCTCATACCGCCTGCTCCTCAAGAATCAAGTCGATCCCGTAAAACGTGCAAGGGATGCTGCCGCCGCTCATGCCCGCCAGTATTGCCCAAAGGCCATCCTGACCCGCCGTTCGACCGGCCGCACTTGCACATACGGACGACACGGGCCGGACGGCTCAGTAACCTCGTGAAACGCTTCCCACGGGTGGCGTGGGACCCGTGGGACTGACGGCACGTCAACATGCGTCCGTTCCGCATCCCTTCGGAACTCCTCCGGGGCGGGACGGCCGGGCCGCGAGGGGCAAGAGGCGGCTGATTGCCGTCTTGTCATGGCCTGTTCGGGCCGCTTACTTTTGGCCTTCCTGACGCGTGTGGCGAGGGGGGCTTCAGACATGGCCGAACGCGGTCGGCACCGCCGGTACCAGCCGAACAGGATCAACCGCGCCTCGCTCACCGTCACGGCGGGCGGCGCCGGCCTCGCGCTCCCGCTCGCGGCCGCCGCAAGCGCCGACGCGGCCTCCGTGTCCACCTGGGACAAGGTCGCCGCCTGCGAGTCCAGCGGCGACTGGGGCATCAACACCGGCAACGGCTTCTACGGCGGGCTCCAGTTCACCCAGTCCACCTGGGAGGCCTACGGAGGCACGAGATACGCGCCGCGCGCCGACCTCGCCACCAAGGACCAGCAGATAGCCATCGCCGAGAAGGTCCTCGACGGCCAGGGACCGGGCGCCTGGCCGGTCTGTTCGGTACGGGCCGGACTCACCCGCGGCGGCGACACCCCCGACGTGCACACCGAGAGCGCCGCCACCCGCCCCGCGACGAACTCCGCGAAGAACTCCACGAAGGGCTCTGCGAAGAGTTCCGTACGGGACGTACAGCCGCAGACCACGCCGCAGTCCCGGGCCGGCCAGGCCGAGATGTACACCGTGGTGCGCGGCGACACGCTCTCCGGGATCGCCGAGGACCACGAGGTGGCCGGGGGCTGGCAACGGCTGTACGCGGCCAACCGTACGACGGTCGGCTCCGACCCCGATCTGATCCTGCCGGGACAGCGGCTGAGCCTCACGGGCCAGGCCGCCAGGACCGAGCCTCACACGAAGGCCAAGGCCAAGACCAAGAGCAAGGCCGAGACCAAGAGCAAGGCCGAGACGACGAAGGCCGCCACCCGCACCGGTCACTCCCTCGTCGCCCCCGTCGACGCCCCGATAGGCACTCCCTACCACGCGTCCGGCTCGCACTGGTCGAAGGGCTACCACACCGGCGTCGACTTCCTCGCGCCCACCGGCACCTCCGTCAAGGCGGTCGAGGCCGGGCAGGTCGTCACGGCGGGCTGGGGCGGCTCGTACGGCTACCAGGTGGTGATACGGCACGCCGACGGCCGGTACACGCAGTACGCCCATCTGTCGGCGATCTCCGTGCGGGCCGGGCAGAGCGTGTCCACCGGCCAGCGGATCGGCCGCTCGGGCTCCACCGGAAACGCCACGGGCCCGCATCTGCACTTCGAGGTGCGGACGGGGCCCGGATTCGGCACGGACATCGACCCGGTCGCCTATCTCCGGGCCGGCGGCGTCAGGATCTGACCCGCGAACGGCGCCGGTCCAGGAGCGGACCGTGCACGTAGTCGGTGGCGGGCAGCAGCACGTCGGGCACGTCCGGGAGCACGTCCGGCGCCGCGGACCCCGACCGCTGCTGGGGCATCCCGATCAGTGAGCCCGGCGCGGGACGCGCCTCGCCGTCGCCCGCCGCCCGGACTCCCGCCGAACGAACCTCCGCTGCCCCGATGTCCGCCACCCCGGCCCCCGCCGTCTCCGGCTGCGCCGCGCCGCCGCGCGCCACACCGCCCTCGGCCGCACCGGACTGCGCCAGGCCCGCCTCGGCCAGCTCGACCAGTGCCTCGACCAGCGGCTCGGGCGACACCTCGGCCACCGCGGGCTCCGGCACCGGCACCGGCCGGTCCGGGTGCGGGGTGCGCTCGATGCGCTCGGTCGTCAGCAGGATCAGGCCGCCCGCCGCCACCACACCGCAGCCGAGCGCCAGCAGGGTGCCCGTCGCGCCGTAGCGGAACGTCTCGCCGAACATCGTGATGCCGACCGCGGCGGCCAGCACCGGGTTGACCACGGTCAGCGTGGCCAGCGGCGCGGCGAGACCGCCGCCGCGGTAGGCGGCCTGGGAGATCAGGACGCCCGCGACGGCGTAGGCACCGATCACGGACAGCCAGAGCACGTCGGCCGCGGCGATCCCGCCGTCCCAGTCGATCGCCACGACCTTGGTGAACACCGAGGACATGCCGAAGGCTATGCCGGACGCGGTGGCGAGCAGCACGCTGCGCACCGCCGGGTGCCGGTGCGCGGCCCGGCCCGCGATCATCAGGGCGACGACCGCCCCGCCGGTGACCACCGCGACTCCGATCCGCCCGGTGGAGGCCAGGGTGTGCGAGTCGGAGGAGCCGACCAGGGAGAGCAGACCGGCCAGACCGACGGTGGCCATGATCGCGCCCCGCCAGGCCGTCGTCCCGGCCCTGCGGCCGACGAAGAGGGCCGCCATGGGCAGTGCGAACACGATGGTGAGCGCGCCCAGCGGCTGGACCAGGCTCAGCGGGCCGTAGGCCAGTGCCACCACGTGCAGCAGCCCGCCGAGGCCGTTGAGCGCCATCGCTCCCCACCAGCTCGGGCGGCGCAGCGGCGCGTACTGCTCGTCGGGGGAGGAGACCGCCACCTGTTCCTGCACGATCGCTCCGCCGGCGTAGGCGACGGCGGAGACGAAGGAAAGCAGCACGGACAACGCGAGGGCACTCATACTCGGCTCCTCTGCGTCAGGCGGGACCGTGTGGCCCCACGCGGTGATCGGTCGGCTTCCATGAGCAACACTCTGCCGGTCCGGGTGCTTCCCGTCGTCGTACCTGAGCACCCAATGGGTCCTACTACCGATGGAGTACGAGGGGATCCCGATCATCCCCAGGGTGGGGGCCGCCGGGTGGAGACGGCGTGCGCGGGGATCCCGGGAACCCTGGTACTACTGCTGTTCGTGGACCTGTTCGTGAACCTGGACCCCGATCTCGCCGCGCTTCGGGAGCTCGGCGGCTTCTTCGTCCTGCGGACGGTCCGATCGGCGGTCGGAGACCCCGACACGGCGAGGGCCGACGAGCCGGCGACTCTTGCAAAGGCCTATGAAAAACTCACATCGGATGTTTACGAAAACGCCCTGACTTTCCGTGTTGATGTGGTTTCGGGGCGTCTGGGCATCGCCGAGCCCCGGGTCGCCGCCTCCATCGCCCACCAGGCGCTGGCCGCCCGGCTCTGGTCCGTCGCCCTCGGCTGCGCCGTCCGCTACGGCCGCCTCCCCGACCTCGACCCGGGCCTGCTCCGCTGGGACGCCGGTGCCACCGCGCCCGACGACCTCTGGCTCACCGAGGTACGCGCCAGGCCCGGCGGCGCCGACCCGGCCACGCTCGCCGACGCCGTGGTGCAGACCGTCGTACACGGCCATCTCGAACCCCTCGGGGAGGCCCTGCGGGCCCGCTACGGTCTCGCCGCCGGCCTGCTGTGGGGCAACGCCGGATCCGCGCTGGCCGGTGCCGTACGGGAACTGGACCGCTGGGCGCGCGCGAACAACCGTACGGATGCGGCCGCCCGGACCCGCGCCCTCGCCGACGCCCTCTTCGCGCACCCCCTGCTGACCGTCACCGGCACCCGCTCCGGCCTGGCCTTCCGGCGCCGCAGCTGCTGTCTCTACTACCGGGTACCGGGCGGCGGGGTCTGCGGTGACTGTTGTTTCACACAACCACCGCGCTCTTCCCCGCGCGCCGCATCTGGGTGACCATGGAACAACCGGCCGTGGAGAGCGAGGGGTTGCGGGTGCGAGTCGGACTGCTGACCCGGGAGTACCCCCCGGACGTCTACGGCGGCGCGGGTGTTCATGTGGAGTTCCTCGCCCGTGAGTTGCGGCCCCTGGTCGACCTTGAGGTGCACTGCTGGGGCGAGGGCCGCGGGGTCGGCGTCGTCCGGCACCGCCCCTGGTCCGCGCTGGACACCGCCAACGACGCGCTGCGCACCTTCTCCGTCGACCTGGCGATGGCCGCAGGCCTCGAAGGCCGCGAACTCGTCCACTCCCACACCTGGTACGCCAACCTCGCCGGCCACGTCGCCAAGATGCTCTACGGCGTCCCGCACGTGGTGACCGCCCACTCGCTGGAGCCGCTGCGGCCCTGGAAGGCCGAGCAACTGGGCGGCGGCTACGCGCTGTCGAGCTGGGCCGAGCGCAGCGCGATCGAGGCCGCCGACGCCGTGATCGCGGTGTCCGGGGCGATGCGCGAGGACATCCTCGGCTGCTACCCCGTCCTGGACCCGGCGAAGGTCCACGTCGTGCACAACGGGATCGACACCGCCCTCTACCGCCCGGACCGCTCCACCGACGTCCTGGCCCGGATCGGCATCGACCCCGGCCGCCCGTACGTGCTGTTCGTCGGACGTATCACCCGGCAGAAGGGCGTGCCCCACCTGCTGCGCGCGGTACGGGACATCGTCCCGGCGGCGCAGGTCGTGCTCTGTGCGGGGGCACCCGACACTCCCGAGATCGACCGGGAGTTCCGCGAGCTGTTCGCGGAGCTGAGCCGGGTCCGCGAGGGCGTGCACTGGATCCCGCAGATGCTGCCGCGCGCCGACGTCATCCAACTCCTCACCCACGCGGCCGTGTTCGCCTGCCCCTCGGTCTACGAACCGCTCGGCATCGTCAACCTGGAGGCGATGGCCTGTGGCACGCCCGTGGTCGCGTCCCGGGTCGGCGGTATCCCCGAGGTCGTCGAGGACGGCAAGACGGGCCTGCTGGTCGACCTGGACGACGACTTCGAGGGGGGTCTGGCGCGGGCGCTGGACGCCGTCGTCGGCGACCCGGAGACGGCCCGGCGGATGGGCGAGGCCGGACGGCAGCGGGCCGTGGGGGAGTTCGGCTGGGACGCGGTGGCCCGGCGCACGGTCCGGCTCTACGAGGAGATCCTCAAGCAGGCGTAACGACAGGCGTAACGAACAGGCCGCCTGTTCGACGTGATCCCGGTGCAGGCTTAGCGGATGTGCTCCCAGGGCAAGCATGGAGCACCAGGGTGAGGGGAGCGGCCATGCGTCGTGGTGGACCTTCGGTACTCGGGATCGTGCTGGCCGGCGGGGAGGGCAAACGCCTGATGCCGCTGACCGCGGACCGGGCCAAACCAGCTGTCACCTTCGGCGGCACCTACCGCCTGGTCGACTTCGTGCTGTCCAATCTCGTCAACGCGGACGTGCTGCGCATCTGCGTGCTGACGCAGTACAAGTCGCACTCGCTGGACCGGCACATCACCACCACCTGGCGGATGTCCAGCCTGCTCGGCAACTACGTCACCCCGGTCCCGGCGCAGCAGCGGCTCGGCCCGCGCTGGTACCTGGGCAGCGCCGACGCCCTGCTGCAGTCGCTCAACCTCGTCCACGACGAACAGCCCGACTACGTCGCGGTGTTCGGCGCCGACCACGTCTACCGCATGGACCCGCGGCAGATGCTCCAGCAGCACATCGAGGGTGGCGCCGGAGTCACGGTCGCGGGCATCCGCATCCCGCGCGTCGAGTCCTCGGCGTTCGGCGTGATCACCCCGGGCTCGGACGGGCAGACGATAGAGACCTTCCTGGAGAAGCCGGCCGACCCGCCGGGGCTGCCGGACGCCCCGGACACCGTCTTCGCCTCCATGGGCAACTACATCTTCACCACCAAAGCCCTGGTCGAGTCCCTGCAGCGGGACGCCGAGGACGACGACTCGGTGCACGACATGGGCGGCTCGATACTGCCCCAGCTCACCGCCCGCGGCGAGGCCCAGCTCTACGACTTCGGCACCAACCACGTCCCCGGCGAGACCACCCGCGACCGCGGCTACTGGCGGGACGTCGGCACCCTCGACGCGTACTACGACGCCCACATGGACCTGATCGCCGAGCGGCCCGCCTTCAACCTCTTCAACCGCAGTTGGCCCATCTACACGCACTCGTACCAGCTCTCCCCGGCCCGCTTCAACGCGGGCGGCATGGCGAGCGAGTCCATCATCAGCGCCGGCTGCCTGATCCGGGGCCAGGTCACCCGGTCCGTGCTGTCCCCGGGCGTGCGGGTCGACCCGGGCGCGGTGGTCCAGGGGTCGGTGCTGCACGACAACGTCATCGTGGGCCGGGGCGCGGTGGTGCGCGGCGCGGTCCTGGACAAGAACGTCGAGGTCCCGCCCGGCGCGACGATAGGCGTCAACCCCGACCGTGACGCGGAGCTTTACACCGTGTCCAAGGGCGGAATCATCGCCCTCGGGAAGGGACAGCTGGTCTCCTAGCCCCCCGCTCGCCATGGGCCCGGCGCCGTTTCCGCGCCGGGCCCAAGTCGTGTGCGTGCCAACTCGGGCGCGACGCGCTGCGAGTGAAAAACCCTCATTTGCCGGACTTTGCGGGCCGCTCCCCTCACGATGCAGACAGCAATGTCGAGCTTCGGAGGTCATCCGACATGAGAGGGACCCGGCGCACACGGCTGTGCCTCGCCGGGGTGCTGACAGCGTCCGCGCTGCTCACCGCACCCGCCGCAGGGGCCGCCGAACCGGCCGACGGCCACCTCGCCGACCTGGTGAACCCCTTCATCGGCAGCCAGGACGAGGGCAACACGTTCCCCGGCGCGGCCGTGCCCTTCGGCATGGTGCAGCTCTCCCCGGACACCGGGCACAGCACCGGGTACGACTACTCCCAGCACCGGATCCGCGGCTTCTCCCTGGTCCACCTCTCCGGCGTCGGCTGCGCCATCGGCGGCGACCTGCCCGTGCTGCCCACCACCGGGGACGTCACGCGGACGGACTACGCCGAGTACGCCGCCGGGTTCCGGCACGCCGACGAGGAGGCGAGCCCCGGTTACTACCGCGTCGGCCTCGACTCGGGCGTGACGGCCGAGCTCACCGCGACCGCCCGCACCGGCGTCCAGCGCTACACCTTCCCGGCCACCGACCGGGCGAACGTCCTGCTCAACGCCCGCCAGGCGCTGCACAAGCCGGTCAGCAGCGACGTCGAGATCCTGGACGACCACACCGTGCGCACCCGGATCACCGGCCACGGCTTCTGCCGCGACACCGCCCCCTACACCGTCTACACGGTCACCCGCTTCAGCCGCCCCTTCACCGCGTACGGCACCTGGAACGGCACCACGGTCACCCCCGGCTCCCGTACCGGAGCCGACGGCGCCTACGTCCGCTTCGACACCGCCCGGGACCGTACGGTCGAGGCGACCACCGCCCTGTCGTACGTCGACGCGCAGGGCGCCGAGGTCAATCTGCGCGCCGAGGGCGGACGTTCGTTCGACACGGTACGGCGGCAGGCCCGGGACGCCTGGGAGCGGAGGCTGGCCGACGTCCGCGTCCAGGGCGGCTCCCCGACCTTGCGCCGTACCTTCTACTCGTCCCTGTACCGCACCTTCCTCGCGCCCAACGTCGGCGGTGACGCCGACGGCCGCTACGCCGGCTGGGACCGCCGGATCCACCGAGCCCAGGGGTTCACCTACTACCAGAACTGGTCCCTCTGGGACACCTACCGCACCCAGGCCCAGGCGCTCGCCCTGCTCGCCCCGCGCGAGGCCCGGGACATGGCCCTGTCGGTGCTGAGGATCGACGAGGAGGGCGGCTGGCTGCCCAAGTGGGGCTACGGCACGGTCGAGACGAACATCATGACCGGCGACCCGGTCACCCCGTTCCTGACCACCGCCTACCAGATGGGCCTGCTCAAGGGGTACGAGGAGCGGGCCTACCGGGCGTTGAAGAAGAACGCCGACGGGGTGCCGCCGGCCGCCAACGCCGGGGTCGGCCGCGAGGCCAACGCCGAGTACCTCGCCGACGGCTTCGCGCCGTACCTCAAGGGCCGCCCGCACACCAAGGTGGGCGACTCCGACTACGACCACGGCGCCTCCGTCACCCTGGAGTACGCACTGTCGGACGCGATGCTCGGGCAGATGGCCCGGGACCTCGGCCACGGCGCGGACGCGGCCCGCTACGCCACCCGGGCGCAGAACTACCGCAACGTCTTCGACCCCTCCACCGGCTTCTTCCGTGCCCGCGACGCCTCCGGCGCCTTCACCGGCAACCCCGACCCGGCCCGCGGCATCGGCTTCCACGAGGGCACCGCCTGGCAGTACCAGTGGCTCGTCCCGCAGGACCTGCCCGGCGTGATCTCCCTGATCGGCGGCGAGCGCGCCGCCAACGCGCGGCTCGACTCCTTCTTCGCCTACGACAGGCTGCTCGCCGACCCCGCGAAGACCGCGCGCGAGGTGTGGGTGCACGGCAACGCGTACGCCTACTACAACGCGGCCGTCTACAACCCCATGAACGAGCCCGACCTGACCGCCCCGTACACCTACCTCGCCACCGGCCGGCCCTGGAAGACCACCGACGTGGTGCACGCGGCGCTCACCCTCTTCACCGACGGACCGACCGGGATGACCGGCAACGACGACCTCGGCACCATGTCGGCCTGGAACGTCCTGTCGTCCCTCGGCCTCTTCCCGGTGCAGCCCGGCTACGGCACCTGGGGCCTGTCCACGCCCGTCTTCGACCGGGCCGACGTCCGCCTCGACCGCCGTTTCTGGCCGAGCGGCGGGTTCACGGTGACCGCGCCGGGCACCTCGGCCGCCGACCGCTACGTACAGTCGGCCCGGACCGACGGATCGGAGTACGGCCGTACCTATCTGACGACCGGTGCGCTGCGCTCCCTGCGGTCGCTGGCGTTCACGGTCGGCCCGCGCCCGTCAGAGTGGGGTACGTCACCCGAGGCGGGGCCACCGGCCCTGAAGTGACCTCAGGTGTCGCACGAGTCCCGCCTCTTTCGGAGGAGGCGGGACTTAATCTGCTGTTAACTGAGCGTAGCGTGATCGTACTTGACCGTAATCATGAGTCGGCGTTTGACTGCTGATCCACCCTCCGTCGACGCGAGGCACCCCTTTTGAAGACTGAGACTGCTGACCTGCTCGCTCCTCTCGACCTGGCGTTCTGGAACATCGAGTCCGAACAGCACCCGATGCACCTCGGTGCGCTCGGCGTGTTCTCGGCGCACTCGCCGACCGCCGGCGCGCACGCGGCCGACCTGCTCGCGGCCCGGGCCGCCGCCGTGCCCGGACTGCGCATGCGCATCCGCGACGTCTGGCAGCCGCTCGCGTTCGGCGGCGCCGCCCGCGAGGCCGACCCGGACTTCGACCCCCTCAACCACGTCCGGCTGCACGCCCCGACCTCGGACTTCCAGGCCGTGGCGGGCCGGCTGATGGAGCGTCCGCTGGAGCGCGATCGGCCGCCGTGGGAGGCGCATGTGCTGCCCGGCGAGGACGGGGTGTCCTTCGCGGTGCTGTTCAAGTTCCACCACGCCCTCGCCGACGGGCTGCGCGCCCTCAAGCTGGCGGCCGGTGTCATGGACCCGCTCGACCTGCCCGTGCGCGCCCCCCGCTCGATCGAACCGCCGCGCCCGATGCTGGCGCTGCCCGACGTGCGCAGGCTGCCCGAGCTGGTGCGCGGCGCCCTCTCGGACGTGGGCCGCGCCCTCGACATCGGCGCCTCCGTCGCCCTGTCCGCCCTCGGGGTGAGCTCCTCGGCCGCACTGACGTCCGAGCCCACCGGCACCCGGAGCATCGCCGGGGTCGACCTCGACATCGACGACGTGCACCGGGTCCGCAAGGCCGTCGGCGGCACCGTCAACGACGTGCTGATCGCCGTCGTCGCCGGCGCCCTGCGCCGCTGGCTGGACGAGCGCGGCGACGGCACCGAGGGCGTCGCCCCGCGCGCCCTGATCCCCGTCTCCAAGCGCCGCCCGCGCACCGCGGCCCCACAGGGCAACCGGCTCTCCGGTTACCTGATACGGCTCCCGGTCGACAACCCCGACCCGATCGCCCGCCTCGACCGCGTCCGCCAGGCGATGGTCCGCAACAAGGACGCCGGACCCAACCGGGGCGCCGGTGCCGTCGCCCTGCTCGCCGACCACGTGCCCGCGCTCGGGCACCGGCTCGGCGGGCCGCTCGTCGGCCAGGCCGCCCGGCTCTGGTTCGACATCCTGGTCACCAGCGTGCCGCTGCCCGGCATCGGCCTGCGCCTCGGCGGACACCCGCTCACCGCCGTCTACCCGCTGGCCCCGCTCGCGCCCGGCCAGTCCCTGGCGGTCGCCATCTCCACCTACCGCAACCACGTCCACTACGGCCTGGTCGCCGACGCCAGCGCCGTCCCCGACCTCGACGTGCTGGCCCGCGCGGTCACCGACGAGGTGGACTCGCTGATCGCGGTCTGCGATCCATGATCCGGTCGGGTTTGGAGGTATTGCCCGGCGCTCCGTAAAATTCCCGGTTCGAAAGCGGGCGCGAGTCGGAGCGCCGCTGGTGGACCAGGGAAGCGGCAGCGCGATGACGGTGACACAGGACGGCACGACGGCCGAGGACGCGGTGGAGACCGTCGTCCACGGCCCCGGCATCGACCCCGAGCGGCTCGCCGTCTGCCTCAGCGTGCTCGCGGAGCTGGACGAGCTGGAGGTCGACCACCCGGACGCCATCACGGTGCGCCGGGCCACGGCCGGTGTCTACCGCACGGTCAAGCAGCGCCGCCGCCAGGAGCGCCGGGCCGCCAAGACCGCTCACGACAAGGCGGTCACCGAGGCCACCGCGACCGGCTCCGCCGAGCGCATCGACGACGAGACCGAGGGCCTGCTGCCCTCGTCCCGGACCGAGGAGGGCAGGGTCGCGGGGATACTCCAGCGACCGCGCTCCTGCTACACCTGCAAGACCCGCTATGTCGAGGTCGACTACTTCTACCACCAGCTCTGTCCGGACTGCGCCGAGCTGAACCGCGCCAAGCGCGACGCCCGCGCCGACCTGACCGGCAAGCGCGCCCTGCTCACCGGCGGCCGCGCCAAGATCGGCATGTACATCGCGCTGCGGCTGCTGCGCGACGGCGCCCACACGACGATCACCACGCGCTTCCCGAAGGACGCCATCCGCCGCTTCAAGGCGATGGAGGACTCCGCGGACTGGCTGCACCGGCTGGAGGTCGTCGGCATCGACCTGCGCGACCCGGCGCAGGCCGTCGCCCTCGCGGAGCAGGTCGCCGAGGCCGGCCCGCTCGACATCCTGATCAACAACGCGACCCAGACGGTCCGCCGGCTGCCCTCCGCCTACGCGGCCCTGGTCGAGGGCGAGAGCGCCGCGCTGCCCGCCGGCGAGCTCCCCGCCCACCACGTCATCGGCGCCTTCAACTCCGGAGCCGTCGACGGCATCGCCGCGCTGCCCGTCGGCACCAGCGGCCTCGACGCCCAGAAGGTCGCCGACCTCGCCCTGGTCGCGGGCAACGCCAGCGTGGCCCGGCACCTCGACGGCACCGCCATCGACGCGGGCGGCCTCGTCCCGGACGTCGTCGACACCAACACCTGGGTGCAGACCATCGACCAGATCTCCCCGGTGGAGCTCCTGGAGACCCAGCTCTGCAACTACACGTCGCCGTTCATCCTGATCAGCGCGCTCCGGCCGGCCATGGCGGTGGCCGCGAAGAGGGCGGCGCGCGGCCGGTCCTACGTCGTCAACGTCTCGGCGATGGAGGGCGTCTTCGGCCGCGGCTACAAGGGCGCCGGGCACCCCAACACCAACGCCGCCAAGGCGGCCATGAACATGGTCACGCGGACCAGCGCGGCGGAGATGTTCCAGACCGACGGCATCCTCATGACCTCCGTCGACACGGGATGGATCACCGACGAGCGGCCGCACTTCGACAAGCTGCGGCTGGCCGAGGAGGGCTTCCACGCCCCCCTCGACCTGATCGACGGCGCGGCCCGCGTCTACGACCCGATCGTGCTCGGCGAGCAGGGCGAGGACGTGTACGGGGTCTTTTTGAAGGACTACACGCCGGGCAAGTGGTGAGTCTCGCTTGACCGTGCGGGTGCGGGTGCGTGGGGGTTGGTCGCGCAGTTCCCCGCGTCCCTAGGGGGTTGCGCTTGCGGCGTTGCGAGATGCTGTTGGTCGCGCCCGCGCGGCGGCAGCCGCAGATCGGAACAGTCCCGCGCCCCTGGGGGGTGCGCCTGCGGCGTCGCGAGATGCTGCCGGTCTCGCGTCTACGTAGGGATACGCGCCGCTCTCACCCTCGTACCGCCGTCCACCAGCACGTCCGCTCCAGTCACCCACCTCGCGGCGTCCGAGGCCAGCCACAGCACCGCCCCCGCCACGTCCTCCGGTTCCCCGATGCGCCCCAGTGGCAGGCCGGCGGCGATCTCGTCCTCCCGTGGCTCCCACATGAAGCGGGCCATCTCCGTGCGCACCAGGCCCGGTGAGACCGAGTTCACCCGCACCCGGGGGGCCAGTTCGCCCGCCAGCTGCTGGGTCAGGTGCAGGAGTGCGGCCTTGCTGGTGCCGTACGCACCCACGTGGGGGCCGACGTGTGCCGCGCCCTCCGTGCAGATGTTGATCACCGAGCCGCCGTGCTCCCGCATCCAGCCGCGCCACGCGCACTGCGTCAGCCGCAGCGGTGCCTCCACGTTGACCGTGAACGCCTCCCGCCACAGGCCCAGGTCGGCGTCCATGAGCGGGCCGTACGGGCGGTTGGTCGCCGCGTTGTTGACGAGGACGTCCAGCCGTCCGAACTCGGTCAGCGCCAGCCGGGTCAGCTCCCGGGCGTGCTCCGGCTCGGCGACGCTGCCGGCCAGGCCGACCCCGCCCAGCTGCGCGGCCGTACGCCGCACCTCGTCCGCGTCCCGCGCGCTCACGCACACCAGCGCCCCGGCCGCCGCGAGCGCCTCGGCGACCGCGCGCCCGATCCCGCGGGTGCCGCCGGTGACCACGGCCGCCCGGCCCCTGAGCCCGTACGACGGCCCGTAGGATGACGTCATCGCCGTACCGTCTCATGACGGAACGTCAGTCGACAGCCCCCAGGCGGGAGTTGCGGGCGGCGACCAGTTCCAGGACGGTCCGCCAGTCCTCCAGGACGCCGGCGTCGAAGCCCGCGGTACGGCTCTCCTCGTCGGCCTGGCGCAGTCGCAGCACGTCGTCGTCGGTGGCGGCGCCGTCCCCGCGGACGAGGTGGTAGACACGTTCCCCGAGCAGGTGGCGTACCGCGTGTGCGGCGCCGTCGGCGGGGCCGAGCAGCTCCTCGACGCCGTGCACCAGGCCTGCCACCTGGAGTTCCTTGTCGGCAGGGCGGCCGCGGCGCAGCAGGGCCGCGGTGCGCAGGGCGCGCTGGTGCCGGCAGGCGTACAGCAGATCCATCAGCTCCTCGACGCTGCGCAGCTCCATGCGTCAGTCCTTCCGCGAGACAGCCGTTGTCCTGCGCCATCGGATCATGTCGAGTTTTCGACGCGGCCAACGCAACCTGAACTGCACAGCCTGTGAAGGGAGCGGGGGCCTATGCGATCGAAGACTTGTTCGCATGGATAGGCCGAGCGAGTGGATCGTAAACAGGGCATCATGTTACGAACGGGCGCATTTCCGGGTCCTCGAAGTGCGCAACGACTCGCGATAGTTACACCTTGTTTGCACTCCCTATCGAGCGGACCCCTGCTCATTTGGTTAATCTATAGAGGACGGACAGCAACTAGGGGTCCCACCCACACCCACGGTCCGTCCCGGGACAAGCCGGTCGACAACGGCCTGCTCTCTTGTGAATCACCGGCGCCACCGCGTCCGAACCGGACTTCCATCCAGACCCGAGCGGGCGCCGAGCACCGGAACGCAGACTGTCCGGCACGCCCCGAGGGTGACCGACACATAAGGAGTGCGCGGTGACACCTGAGAAGACGAATCGCGAGCAGCGCCCCAAGGAACGCACGGAGCGCGCGGGCACGCGGCCCGGACAGCTCGGCAGCCTCGACGTGTGGGCCAGGTCCGCCCCGATCCGCCTCGCGGGTTACGAGGAGGACCTCGCCGAGCCCCACATCCTGCCGAGCGTGGACTGACCGGCCGGTCAGTCCCGTCGCGATCGCCGACGCGCATGGGCGTGCGAGACTCACGCCCATGCTGATCAGAGAAGCCACCGCGGCCGACTGGCCGCAGATCTGGCCCTTCTGGCACCGGATCGTCGCCGCCGCCGAGACCTACGGCTGGGACCCCGACACCTCTCAGGAGGCGGCCCGCGCCCTGTGGATGAGCCCGGCGAAACATGTCTACGTCGCCGAGGACCCCACCGGAGCCGTCGTCGGCTCCGCCTACCTGACCCCCAACTACGGCGGGCCCGCCGCAGGCGTCGCCAACGCCGGCTTCATGGTCGACCCCGACCGGGGCGGCCGGGGCGTCGGGCGCGCGCTCGCCGAGCACGTCCTCGCCGAGGCCCGGGCGCACGGCTACCGGGCGATGGTCTTCAACGCCGTCGTCGAGACCAACCCCGCCGTGGCCCTGTGGACCTCGCTCGGCTTCACGATCCTCGGCACGGTCCCGCGCGCCTTCGACCACCCGAAACACGGCCCGGTCGGCCTGCACATCATGTACCGCGCCCTGTGACCCGACCGGCTGTCGGCGCCGGGACCTGGGGCCTGTCGTTTGGAGCATGCCGGCGTCGCGGGGCGTGGCACGCACTCCCCCACTGCCCTAAAGGCGTGGGGGGACCCCCAGCGGCGTTGTCGTCGGTTGTCGACGTCCCCCGGCCTTCGGCCGGGAGGTGCCCCCACCGCGTCGCCCGCCGCGGCAGCGGCTGATCGTCTACGCCTCCTCCGCCTTGCAGCTGCACGCACCACGCCCCGCTCGGGTCGGCCGACAAGGCGCCGTGAGCCAGGCCGGCCTGACCCGAACGACAGGCCCTAGCCGATCAGCGCCTCGGACACCTGCCACAGCCGGCCCGCGTTGTCCCGGTCCAGGGCGTACGGGGCGACGCCGCCGACGTTGGTGCCGCGCTCGGTGACGGGCTTCGCCTCCGCGCAGTCCTCGAAGTAGCGGCCGCTGACGCCCGCCACCGTCGGCGAGGCGGCCAGCAGCGCCGAGGTCGCGGCGCCCTGCTCCACCGTCTTCTGCGGCGGCAGGGCGAGCTCGCCCGAGGCGATGAACTCCTCGACCTGCTTCAGGTCCATGTGCCGGGCCAGGTTGGTGTCCGCGATGTTGCCCGGCATCAGGGCGTTCGCCGTGATGCCGTCGTCGGCCCAGCGCTCCGCCGCGGCGACGGCGAACAGGATGTTGGCGGTCTTCGACTGGCCGTAGGAGGTCCACGGGTCGTAGGGGCGGAACCGGTAGTCCAGGTCGTCGAAGACGACGGGGGAGAAGAGGTGGCCGGTGGAGCTGACCGAGACGATCCGGGCGCCGTCGGCCGCCGCCAGGGCCCGGTGGAGGCCGGTGGTGAGGGCGAAGTGGCCCAGGTGGTTGACGGCGAACTGCTGCTCGCGGCCGTCGGGGGTGCGGGTGATCTCCTGCGGGGCCATCACACCGGCGTTGTTGACCAGGATGTGCAGCGGGCCCTGCCAGTCGGCCGCGAAGGCCACGACCGTCGACCGGTCGGCCAGGTCCAGCAGTCCCACGGTCAACTTGCCCGAGCCGGGCGGAAGTTCGGCCTCCAGACGAGCGACCACGTGGTCGCCCGCCTCGGTGTTGCGCACGGCCAGGGTGACGTCGGCGCCGGCCGAGGCGAGCGCGCGGGCCGTCTCCACGCCGATTCCGGAGCTGGCTCCGGTCACCACGGCCCGGCGGCCGTGCAGGTCGACGCCGTCGACGACCTCGGCGGCGATGGTGGTGGCACCGAAGGTGCCGGGGGTCTGGGGTACGGACATGAGGGGTGTCTCCTGTGGATGGGTGGGGGCTGTGGCCGGGGCTCGCCCCGGCCGGATCACCGGGAGGAAGCCGGCGAGTCGCCGACGGGGGTCCAGACGTGTGTGTCTCCGGCCCGGGTGACACGGCCGAACACGTCGTCCGTGAAGTGCCCGGCCGCGATGACCGTGTCCGGCCGCCCGAGCAGCCGGTCGCGGACCTCCCGGGCCTGGTCGGGGGCGACGTCGGAGGCGAAGGCCAGATCGGGGTCCGCGATCTGGGCGGGGGAGTGCAGGACGTCGCCGACGATCCAGACCTCCTCGGTGCCGCGGCCCGACGGGTCCCGTACGACGACCGCCAGGTGGCCGGGGGTGTGTCCGGAGGTGGCCTCGACGGTGACCCCGGGCGCGAGCAGGTCGCCGCTGCCGACGAACTCGACGACGCCCTGGAGCGGCTTGAGCACCGCCTCGGGGTCCGGTCCGCCCAGCGCGGCCTCCCTGGTCGTCCAGTACTGCCACTCGGCCTCGGACATGAGGTGGCGGGCGCCGCCGAAGGTGAGACCGGTGGGCGCGGCCGTCGCCGGGGCGCCGGGGAGCGGTGCGACGTCGCTGGTCCAGCCGACGTGGTCGAGGTGCAGGTGGGTGTAGACGACCGTGTCGATGTCGTCGGCGGACAGCCCCTCGGCGGCGAGGTTCCGGAGCAGCTCGCCGCCTTCGAGATGGGCGATTCCGGGGACGTCCACGTCGATCTTCCCGGCGGCCAGGTCCACGAGGATCTTCCGGTCCCCGGCCTGGATCAGGAACGAGCCGAAGGTGAGGATGAGCTGCCCGTCCTCCAGGTGGCCCGGGTGCGTCGTCCAGTCCACGCCGGGGAACAGGGTGTCGGGGTTGTGGGCGCCGAAACCGTCGGGGAGGTAGGTGATCGTCGTGTCGCCGACGGTGATGCGGGACCGCTTGGCGGGCTGAGGCATGGTGATGACCTTTTGAAGTGCTGGTGAAGTGCTCTTGGAGTGCTCTGGAAGTGCTGTGGCGGCTTTCGGGTTTTCGGAGGGCAGGGGGAGGCGCCGGCGGTCAGCCGTTCAGGGTCCCCATGTGCTCCGGCGCGTAGCGTTCGCCGGTGACCGCGCCGTGCGGGGCGACCGCCTCGATGGCGGCGAGGTCGTCCGCGGTGAGGGTGACCTCGGTGGCGGCGACGTTCTCCTCCAGGTAACGGCGGCGCTTGGTGCCGGGGATGGCGACCGCGCCCTGGTGCTGGACCCAGGCGAGGGCCAGCTGGGAGGGGGTGACGCCCTTGTCGGCGGCGAGCCGGCGGACCTCGCGGACCACATCGAGGTTGCGCCGGAAGTTCTCGCCCTGGAAGCGCGGGTCGGTACGGCGCCAGTCGTCCGCGGCGAAGTCGTCGGGGCTGGTGATCGCGCCGGACAGGAAGCCGCGCCCCAGCGGGGAGTAGGCGACCAGGCCGATGTTCAGCTCCCGGAGGGTGTCCAGGACGCCGTCGTGCTCGATACCGCGCTCGAAGAGGGAGTACTCGATCTGCAGGGCGGCGACCGGGTGGATCGCGTGGGCGCGCCGGATGGTCTGCGCGGAGGCCTCGGAGAGACCGATGTGCCCGATCTTGCCCTCGGCGACCAACTCGGCCAGGGCGCCGACGGTCTCCTCGATCGGCACCTTGGGGTCGATGCGGTGCAGGTAGTAGAGGTCGACGTGGTCGGTGCCGAGGTGGCGCAGCGACCGGTCCAGTGCGTGGCGCACGTACTCCGGCGTGCCGTTGAGGCCGACGACCCGGCCGTCGTCGGTGATCTCCACGCCGGTCTTGGTCGCGACCACGGCGGACTCCCGGCGCCCGGCCAGCGCCTTGCCGAGCAGCTGCTCGTTGACGAAGGGGCCGTAGCTCTCGGCGGTGTCCAGCAGGGTGACCCCGAGCTCCAGCGCCCGGTCGACGGTGGCCAGCGACTCGGTCTCGTCGGTGGCGCCGTAGAAGACGCTCATACCCATGAGGCCGAGGCCCTGGACGCCGACGGTCAGGCCCTGGCCGCCCAGTGCGCGCTGTTCCATGAGGTTCCTCAATTCCATAACTAACTGGATAGATACCTAGACCGTAGGCCCGCCCGTCGCCGATGTCAATAACTGGATAGTTACTTGCTAGGGTGGTGGTCATGTCACGGGATTCCAGCGCCACCAAGGCCCGGCTGCTCGACGCGGCCTTCAGCGAGTTTGCCGCCTACGGCATCGCCGGTGCCCGGGTGGACCGGATAGCCGAGGCCGCCGGGGCGAACAAGCGACTGATCTATGTCTATTTCGGCAACAAGGAACAGCTCTTCGACGAGGTGCTGCGACGGGCGATGACGGCGGGCGCCGAGTCCGTGCCGTTCGACGTCGAGAACCTGTCCGGATACGCCGGCGCGATCTTCGACCACCTGGTCGCACGGCCGGACCTGATGCGCCTGCGACTGTGGAAGCTGCTGGAGCGGCCCTCCGCCACCGGACTCGAACAGGACGCCTTCCGGAACAAGGCGGCCCTGGTGGCCGAGGCGCAGCAGCGCGGCGACCTCGATCCGGCCATGGCCCCCGACGACCTCCTGACCATGGTGCTCGCCGCGGCCCAGGCCTGGTTCTGGGCCGCCGAGGGCGTCGACCCCAAGGAGGTCAGCGAGTCCTGGCCCGAGGAGCGGCTGGCCCTGCACCGTGCGGCGGTCGTCGAGGCGGCCCGCCGGATGACCGAGCCGAAGCTGCCGTAGTACTCCGGTCACAGCCGCATCGACCCCCTCAACGGCACCGGCCCGAGGCGTCGGACGAGGTGGTCAGGGCCACCGTCCTGATCCGGGCGAACTGCCTGAGCCGCGGGAACTCGGGTGTCAGCCCGGTCGTCGTGGAGCGCCTGCTCGACCTGCTCCGCCACGACGTGCTGCCGGTCGTCCCCGAACGCGGCTCGGTGGGAGCCGGCGGCGACCTGGTCCCGCTGTGCTACATAGCCTCCGTGCTGACCGGATCCGGCCGGGTCCGGTTCCGCGGCGGGGTGCGCGAGGCCTCCGAGGTCTTCGGTGAACTCGGGCTCGAACCGCTGGTGCCGGAGGCGAAGGACGGGCTGGCCGTGATCAACGGAGCTTCGTTCAGCTCCGCCTTCGCCGTCCTGGCCACGGTCGCCGCCGAACGGCTCGCCTCGGTCGCCGCCCTGTGCACGGCGATGGCCTCCGAGGCGCTGCTGGGCAACCGGGGGCACTTCGCCGCGTTCGTCCACGACGCGAAGCCGCACCCCGGACAACTCGCCGGCGCCGAGCTGATCGCGCGGCTGCTCGCCGACTCCCGGCTGGCCCTCCCGCACAGCCAGGTGCTGGACCTCAACGACCCGCTCGACGAGGCCGGTTTCCAGCACCTGCGCCGCAGCATCCAGGACCGTTACTCGATCCGCTGCGCACCCCATGTCATCGGCGTGCTGATCGACACCGCGACCTGGGTGACCCGATGGCTGAGCACCGAGATCAACTCGTCGAACGGCAACCCGCTGTTCGACGTGGCCGGCGGCACCGTGCACAGCGGCGGCAACTTCTACGGCGGACACGTGGTCCAGGCCAAGGACTCGCTCAGGACGGCCGTGGCCAACATCGCGGACCTGCTGGACCGCCAGGTCGAGCTCCTCGTGGACGAGAAGTTCAACAACGGGCTCACCCCCAACCTGATCGTCCCCGCAGAGCAGGACTCCTGGGAGGCCGGCCTGCACCACGGCTTCAAGGGGATGCAGCTGGCGTGCTCGGCCGTCACGGCGGAGGCGCTGAAGGGCACGAACCCGGCCAGCGTGTTCTCCCGGTCCACCGAGGCCCACAACCAGGACAAGGTCAGCATGGCGCCGATCGCGGCCCGTGACGCGCGCACGGTCATCGGGCTGGTGGAGGAGGTCGCGGCGATCCGTCTGCTCACCGCCTGCCAGGCGCTGGACCTGCGCGGGGCCGAGCTCATGGCTTCGCGGACCCGGGCCGCCCACGAGCTGATCCGGGCCCGCGCGCCGTTCGTCGACACGGACCGGCGGATGGACGCGGACATCGCGGCCGTGGTGGACCTGATCCGCTCCGGCGCACTCGACGAGCTACTCACGCCGTGAGGTCGGGTGAAGTAGCGCCCCGTAGGGGCGCGAGGCTGCATTGAATGTGCGGCTACCGTCGCGTGGGCGCGACCGGCCACGACGGCGCCGCGGACGAACGACGGCGCTGCCACGTGAGTGTTCAGTCGACCGGCGCCGTCCGCTGCCACGGACGCAGCGTCTCCAGCTGCTGGGCCACCTCCAGCAGGACCGCCTCCGAGCCCGGCCGGCCCACCAGCTGGACGGCGCAGGGGGCGCCCGAGGGCAGTGTGCCGAACGGGACCGACATGGCCGGCCAGCCGGTGAGGTTCCAGGCCGGGGTCAGAGGGGAGTAGTTGGATCCGGCCAGGGCGTTGCGCAGCCAGCCCCGCTCGTGCCAGGGGGCCGCCCGGGGGGAGCGGCGGGCCAGGGCCGGGGTGAGCAGCACATCGTGCTCGGCGAAGAACGGGGCGAGCCGGGCGCGCAGCCGCTCGCGGGCGTCGCCGGCCTGGACCCCGCGCAGGAAGCGGCGCCCGATGGCCGCGTGCACCCGGGTCCGCCGGGCCAGCAGGGCGGGGTCCAGGCCGGCCGCGTCCACGGCCGTCCCGGCGGTCCAGTGCCGGATCGCGGTGACACCGATCGACACCGGGTACGGCGGCTCGGCGCGCCGCAGCTCGTGCCCGGTGCCCGCCAGCAGCCCGGCCGCCTCCGTCACCGCGTTCGTATACGGTTTGCTGACGGTCACGCCGACCAGCGGGCTGCGCAGCGAGACGGCGATCTTCCGCGGTGTGCGCTGCCCGGCGCTCTCGAACTCCTTCTCCGCCAGCACCGCGAGCATCAGCCGGGCGTCCGCCACCGTGGTCGCCAGCGGGCCGTTCTCCGACATGCCGAACCAGTCGCCGTTGCCGATCCCGGCCGGCACCACGCCGAACCCCGGCTTGATGGTGACCAGACCGCAGTTGGCCGCCGGGATCCGCAGCGAGCCCATGCCGTCGTTGCCGAGGGCGATCGGTGCCAGCCCGGCGGCGACCGCGGCCGCGCTGCCGCCCGAGGAGCCGCCCGCGCTGCGGCCGGTGTCCCAGGGGTTGCGGGTGATGCCGTTGATCCCCTCGGTGGTGCCGAAGACACACAGCTCGGGCACGTTCGTCAGCCCGATGACCACCGCGCCCGCCGCCCGCAGCCGCGCCACGGTGACATGGTCCGCGTCGGCGGGCGTGTCCGGCATCGCGGCCGAACCGTCCAGGTGCGCCTCGCCGCGCACCGCCAGGTTGTCCTTCACCGCCAACGGCACCCCGGCGAGGGGGAGTTCGGCGAGGTCGGCGCGGGCCGCGAGCTCGTCCGCCTCCGCCAGCGCCGCGTCCCCCCGGACCTTGCGGAACGCGCCTATCCGCCCGTCGAGGCGGGCGATCCGCTCCAGATGCCCGGCGACCACCTCCCGGGGAGTGACCCGCTTCTCGCGTACGGCGGCGGCGATCTCGGCGGCGGTCCGGCCGGCCCAGCTGGTCACGGGCGCTCCTCGGGGTGCGGAAAAGCTGCTTACTCGTCGGTACGAAAGGGCACTCTGCCCCGCCGCGGGCTTCGCGTCGAGAGCCCCCGCACCCGGAGACGGTGAACCGGTGTGCTGCGGACCGCTCGCCGAGGTCCGTGCTCCTTTCGCAGATCATCCGACGACTGGCTCAACTCCCGTCCGTGCACGCCCCATTGACAGGCTCCTGGGCCCGCTCAATCATCAGACATCCGATGAATGGAGCCGCTCATGAGCATGTCTCCCTACCCAAGACGTCAGGTTCTGGAGGTCGCGGCGGGAGCCGTCGCAGCGGCCGCCCTGCCCCTCGCCGCGCCGGCCGAGGCGCACGCCGCGACGGCCGCGGCACACGCCGCCGATCCGGCCGGTGGGCGAACCGCCGGTGCGGCGGCCGCGTCGTCCTGGGTTCCGGTCCCCGTGCCGATCCCGGTACCGCTCGACTCCCTGTTCGACAACGACGGCATCGACACCGCCGCCGCCCGGGGCGGTGACTTCGACGGCTCCGGCTACACGTTCCCGGGCGAGGAACTCCCGGCCGGCCGGATCGAGGTCGACGGCGTCCCCTTCGACTTCCCCGCCGCGACGGCGGGCGCCAAGAACAACGTTGTCGCGCTGGGCCAGCGCGTCGACCTTCCGCAGGGCCGCTACCTGTCGGCCGTCTTCCTCACCTCCGGCAGCTACGGCAACGCCTCCGGCACGGCCACCGTCCACTACGCCGACGGCACGACCAGTACCGCGGGTCTGAGCGGCGGCGACTGGTACGGGGTGGGCGGATCGCTGTCGGCGCCGTACCGCTACCAGCCGGACGGCGGCAAGGACGCGCACAGCGTCGGTATCGGCACCTCCGAGGTGTGGATCGACCCGCAGCGCGAGGCCGTCGCCCTCACCCTGCCGGTCACCAACCCGGCCGAGGCCGGCAGGACCGCCCTGCATGTCTTCGCGCTCTCCCTCCAGCCGGTCGCCCAGGGACGGGCGTTGACCCTGCGCGACGCCCGCTCCACCAACTCCCTGCTCGACGCCTCCGGCGCCCAGAGCGTCGAGGCCACCGTCGTCAACGCGGGCACCGTCGCGATCCTGGCGGGCGACGCGGTGTCCGTGCGCGTCGACGTCCCCGGCGCCCGGACCGTCGAGCCCGCCCGCATCCGCCGTCTCGACCCCGGCGAACAGGCACGCGTCCACGTCGGCGTCCGCAACCGCACGGGCACCGCCCCCGGCACCGCGCAGGACGGCACGGTGAGCGTGCACGGTCGCGGCACGCAAGTCGCCGCGAACAAGAGCACGTTGACGCTCGGCACCGCCGACTACCAGCCCGCCGAGTCTTCGTTGGCCGGCCACCGGGCGCCGTACTGGTTCAACGACGCCAAGTTCGGCATCTTCATCCACTGGGGCGTCTACGCGGTGCCCGCGTGGGCGCCGGTCGGGGTGCAGTACGCCGAGTGGTACTGGGACCAGATGCAGGACCCGAACAACCCGACGTACGCCTATCACCGGGACACCTACGGGACGGACTTCGCCTACGACGACTTCATTCCGCGCTTCACCGCGGAGAAGTTCGACCCGCGTGCCTGGGTGGAGCTGTTCCGGGACGCCGGTGCCCAGTACCACGTGCTGACCTCCAAGCACCACGAGGGCTTCGCCCTGTGGGACACCAAGGTCTCCGACCGCAACGCGGTGAAGATGGGACCGAAGCGGGACCTGGTCAGGGAGTTGTTCGAGGCCTCCCGGCGGTACACCCCCGAACTCCACCGCGGCCTCTACTTCTCCATGCCCGAGTGGTTCAACCCCGACAGCCCGTGGATGGGCCACGCCCCGCGCAACCCCTACACCCTGGATCCGCTGCCGTACACCGGATACACCGCGGGCAAGGACTTCGTGCGGGACTACCAGGCCCCGCAGATGCTGGAACTGGTCCACGGCTACGACCCGGAGATCATCTGGTGCGACATCGGCGGCGACAACGACAGCGTCCATGTCCTCGCCGAGTACTTCAACCACGCCAAGAACCGGGCCCGCCCCATCGACGTGACCGTCAACGACCGCTCGGGCATCGGGTTCCACGACTACACGACGCCGGAGTACACGACGTACGCCGACACGGTGGTCGCCAAGTGGGAGGCCAGCCGCGGCCTCGACCCCCGCAGCTACGGCTACAACCAGGCGACCCCGGACGGCTCCTACATGACCGCCGAGGAGGTCGTGCACAGCCTCGTCGACATCGTCTCCAAGAACGGCAACTTCCTGCTCGACATCGGCCCGCGCGCCGACGGCACCATCCCGGAGATCATGCAGACCCGGCTGCGCGAGACCGGCGCCTGGCTCGCCGTCAACGGCGAGGCGATCTACGGGACCACGTACTGGTCGCGCATGGCCCAGCTCGGCGACGACCTGCGGTTCACGGTCCGCCCGAACGAGGCCTTCTACATCCACTCCCTGACCCGGCCGGGCGCCAAGCTCACCGTCGAGGCCCCGGTGCCGGTCCGCACCGGCGACAAGGTGACCATGCTCGGCCACGGCCGGCCGCTGACCTGGACCGTCGCCGACGGGGCCCTGGTGATCGACGTGCCCGAGGCGGCCCGCAGGGCGGGACAGCATGTGTGGGTGTTCAAGGTGAAGTGGCATGCGTGAGGTCGGACAGCGGCTGCCGCGGCTCCTCGGGGCCGCGGCGGCGCTGACCCTGCTGGCGGCGGCACCGGCCGCGGCGGTGCCGCAGGGGCGGCAGGCGGCCACGCCGGTCACCGTGCCCGCGCTGACCAACTGGACTCCCTCGAACGGGAGTTACGTGTTCGGCTTCGATACGCGTCTTGTCGCCTCCGACGCGGCCGAGCGCAAGGTGGCCGACACCCTTGCCGGCGACCTCCGGGCCGCCGGACACGGCGTGGTCCCGGTCGTCGCAGGCGCCTCCCGCCCCGGCGACATCGTCATCGACGTCCGCCCGTCGACGCGGCCCACGCTGGGCACCGAGGGCTACGAACTCGGCTCCGGCCGTCGGCTGTCGATCACCGGCGCGACGGAGACCGGCGCCTTCTACGGCACCCGCACCCTGCTCCAGCTGCTCGCCCAGGGCGACCGGATCCCCGCCGGGCACACGACCGACGTGCCGCGCTTCCGCGAGCGGGGCGTCGGCGTCTGCGCCTGCTACATCCACGTCTCCCTGCCCTGGCTGGAGAACCTGGTCCGCGAGATGGCGTACCACAAGCTCAACCAGCTGCTCCTGGAGCTGAAGGTGAAGAGCGACGCCCATCCCGAGGCCAACACCTGGGGTTACTACACCAAGGACGAGATACGGCATCTCGTCGCCCTCGGTGACCGCTACCACGTCGAGATCATCCCCGAGATCAACTCCCCGGGCCACATGGACCCGTGGATCGAGAACCGGCCGGACCTCCAGCTCACCGACTCCGACGGCGCCAAGCAGCCCGCCCGGCTCGACGTCACCCAGCAGGCCGCCTTCGCCTACTACACGAGCCTGATGGACGAGTACGCCCAGGTCTTCACCGCGAGGTCCTGGCACATGGGCGCCGACGAGTACATGCTCGGCTCCGACTACGCCAAGTACCCGCAGATGCTGAAGTACGCGCAGGACAAGTACGGCCCGAACGCCACCCCGCAGGACGCGTACGTCGACTTCGTCAACCGCGTCCAGGCCTACGCGGCGAGCAAGGGCCGGCACCTGCGCATCTGGAACGACGGCCTCACCGGCGCCAACACCGTCCCGGTGGCCGCCGGGACCACCGTCGAACACTGGCTGAACGTGGCGGTGAAACCCAGCCGGCTGATCGCCCAGGGCTATGCGGTGATGAACGCGTCCTACTCCCTCTACCTCGTCCGCGGCGGCTTCCACAGCGACACCGAGGCGCTGTACGACCAGAGTTGGGACCCGCGCTCCTTCGAGGGCGAGAGACTCACCTCCGCCGACGGCATCACCGGTGCGAAGATCAGCCTCTGGCCGGACAACGGCAGCGGCGAGACCGAGAACGAGGTGGCCGTCGAACTGTGGCCCGCCCTGCGCCACATCGCCCAGGCCACCTGGGGCGACCCCCATCCCGACGCCACCTACGCGGAGTTCACCGCACGCGGCACGGCCGTCGGACACGCACCCGGCCTGCGGGACCTGACCGAGGTGCCGGTACCGGACGGGACGTACACCTTCCGGGCGGACGGGGTGTCCTACCGGGCGGAGGTCCTGCGCACCGCCGACGGCTACGCGACCCTGCGCGGCGCCGGCGGCTGCCTGGAGATACGCGGCGGCAAGCTCACGCTGAACGCCCCGCTCCAGCCCGGAGTGGCGGCGACCTGGGAGCCGTGCGACGGCCAGAACACCGTGCAGCGCTGGGAGTTGGACCCCACGGCGAACGGCTACCACCTGATCAACGCGATCACCCGCATGGCGCTGACCGTGACGGACGGCGGCCGAGTGGTCCAGTACCCGCCCGACCAGCACACCCCCGCCCTCTGGCACCTCACCTGACCCGAGGAGCACCCGCATGGACCTCTCACGACGCGTCTTCGTCGCCTCGGCGGCGGCCGTGGCGATGACGGCCGGACTTCCGGCCCTCCCGGCCGCCGCGACCGCGGACACCGACCTCTCCCGCATCCCGGTCGGCCCCGACGACACCGAGGCCGACCTGGTCCGCAAGGCATCACAAGTCCGCCCCACCGCACGGCAGATCACCTGGCAGGCCCTGGAACGCACCGCCTTCCTGCACTTCGGTGTCAACACCTTCACCGGCCTGGAGTGGGGCACCGGCGACGAGGACCCGGACGTCTTCCGGCCCACCGGCCTCGACACCGACCAGTGGGCCCGCGCCCTGCGCGACGGCGGCTTCCGGCTGGCGATCCTCACCGTCAAGCACCACGACGGCTTCGTCCTCTACCCGTCCCGGTACACCGACCACACCGTGGCATCGAGCAGTTGGCAGGGCGGGCGCGGCGACGTACTGCGCTCCTTCGCGGACTCCATGCGCCGGTACGGCCTGAAAGTCGGCGTCTACCTCTCCCCGGCCGACGAGAACCAGTACCTGCACGGCGTTTACGCCAACGGCAGCGCACGGGCTCCCCGCCCGATCCCGACACTGACGGACGGCGACGACCGTTCCCCGTCCCGCTTCCTCACCCTCGACGCCACCGACTACGGCGCCCACATGCTCAACACCCTCTACGAGGTGCTCACCGAGTACGGCCCGGTCGACGAGGTCTGGTTCGACGGCGCCCAGGGCCACATCCCGCCGGACAAGGTGGAGGACTACGACTGGGACAGCTGGTACACGCTGGTGCGCTCGCTCGCCCCGGCCGCGGCGATCGCGGTCACCGGCCCCGACCTGCGCTGGGTCGGCAACGAGGGCGGCCTCGCCCGCGAGGACGAGTGGAGTGTCATTCCGGTCAAGGAGAACCAGTACGGGCGCACGGACTGGGCCCTGTCCTACGACACCGCCGACGAGGGCAGCCGGACCGCGCTGGTCGCGGCCCGGCCCAAGACCGCCTACCTCCAGTGGTGGCCGGCCGAGTGCGACGTGTCGATCAGGGACGGCTGGTTCTACCACCCGGACCAACATCCCAAATCCGTCGACGAGTTGACCGAGATCTACTTCGGCTCGGTCGGCCGCAACGCCGTCCTGCTGCTCAACGTCCCACCGGACACGGACGGTCTGCTGCACGCCACGGACGTGACCCGGCTGCGCGAGTTCCGGGAACGGGTGGACCGGGAACTGCCCGCGGACCTGGCGCGGGGTGCGCGCCGCTCGGTGACACCGGGCGGCGTGACCGTGGACCTGGGCCGGGAGCGGGAGGTGGACCGGGTCCGACTGGCGGAGGACATCGGGTACGGGCAACAGGTGGAGGGGTTCGTGGTCGAGGCGTACGCGGCGGGCTCCTGGACCCAGGTGGCCGCAGCCGGAACGGTCGGCGCGAGCAGAATCCTGCGACTCGCGGAACCGGTACGGGCACGGCGCTGGCGAGTGCGGGTCACGGCGGCCCGGGCCGCGGTGCGCTTCGCGGAGTTCGCGCTGCTCCGGTCGTCGGTCTAGGCGGGTCCGGTGAAGTCCGCTGCGGTTCGGCAGCGCCCCGAAGGGGCGCGGGGCCGTATCCGATATGCGGCTACCGCCGCGTGGGCGCGACCAGCCACGACGGCGCCGCAGTCGACAGACGGCACATCGCGGCACTCCCAGCGGAGCGCTCAGGCGCGGGCGGGTGCCGTGCTGCCCCGAACCGTCAGCCGGGGCACCGGCACCCGCACCGCGCGTGCGGCACCCCCGTCCAGCAGGACGGTCAGTTCCCGTGCCGCCGTGCGGCCGAACTCCGTGCTGTCGCGGGAGAGGGCGGAGAGCCAGGGTTTGACCATGCGGCACAGGGCCGAGTCCTCCCAGGAGACGACGGAGACGTCGTCCGGCACCGCGTAGCCGAGTTCGGCCGCCGCCGCGACCCCGGCCACCGCCATCACGTCGTTGTCGTAGATCAGGGCCGTCGGGGGCGGGGTCGCGCGCAGGACGCGGCGGGTGACGGCCGCGCCCGCGGCGTCCGAGTAGTCGGTGGTGACCGAGCTGACCTCGCCCAGGCCGCGCCGGCCGGCCTCGGCGCGCAGGGTGCGGATACGGCGCTGGGTGTGCGCGAGGCCGGGCAGGCCGGCGATGTGGACGATGCGCCGGTGGCCGAGACCGGTCAACTCGTCGACCACCGACGCCATCGCGGCCGCGTCGTCCGCCCACACCGTGGACAGCCCCGGGTGCCGGTCGTCGGGTGCGCCGCCGATCACCACGGCGGGCAGGCCCAGTTCGTCGAGCAGGTCGGGGCGCGGGTCGTCGGCCCGCGGGTCCACCATCAGGATGCCGTCGACGCGGTGCTCCGCCCACCAGCGGCGGTAGACCGCGCACTCGTCGGCGACGTCCTCCGCCATCTGGAAGAGCAGACCGAGATGGCGTTCGGCGAGCACCTCCTGGATGCCCGAGACCAGTTGGAGGAAGAAGGAGTCCACGCCCAGGGAGTGCGCGGGGCGGGCGAGGACGAAGCCGACCGTGGCCGCGCCCTCGCCGGAGAGGGCGCGGGCGGCCGTGCTGGGGCGCCAGCCGAGCTGCTCGGCGACCCGGTGGACCCGGGCCCGGGTCGTCTCGGAGACCCCGGGGCGGCCGTTGAGCGCGAAGGAGACCGCGCTCTCGGAGACTCCGGCGCGACGCGCGATGTCTTTCATCGTCGGCCGCCGCGCGGGGACGCGTTTCTCCGCCAACTCACTTCCTCATTCGGTCTGGACGGTGATCTGCTAATGCGCTTGAGTCCAAACACCCTAAAGCGTATTAGTGATCGACCGCAATACGCTCGTAACACCCTTCTGAGCAGGGACTTTGAGTCACTAATGACTTTAGCTCCGCCGAATCCATTGACGTGGTGCGGACACGGCGTGCAAGGTCTGGCGCGGCACCTTCGGCCGACCCCGCTGCAAAGGAGCAACGGACCATGCGTATCTCCCGCAGAGCCTTCGCCCTCGCCGCTGCCGCCGTCCTCGCCCTGCCGCTGAGCGCCTGCGGTTCCGGCGGGGACGACGGCGGTTCCACCGACGCCTCGGGCAAGGTCGAGGGCGACATCACCTTCCAGACCTGGAACCTGCGCGCCAACTTCAAGTCGTACTTCGACGGCCTGGTCGCGGACTTCGAGAAGAAGTACCCGGGCACCCATGTGAAGTGGATCGACCAGCCGGCCGAGGGCTACGCCGACAAGATCAGCGCGGACGCGGCCGGCGGCACGCTCCCCGACGTCGTCAACGTCTCCCCGGACCTGGTCGCCCCGCTCGCCAAGGCGGGCCTCGCCCTCGACCTCGACAAGGCGGCGGGCAAGTACAGGTCCGAGTACCTGGCGGGGGCGTGGGCCAGCCATCAGATACCGGGGACGAGCGGGACGTACGCCTTCCCCTGGTACCTGAACACCGGACCGCTGTTCTACAACAAGACCCTGTTCAAGCAGGCCGGGCTCGACCCGGACCAGCCGCCGAAGACGTACGACGAACTCTTCGCCGACGCCCTGAAGATGGCGCAGCACAGCAACGGGAAGGTCGCCACCCTCGCCAACGTGCCGACCATCGAGGACTTCGGGCGGTACGGCTCGCAGCTGATGAACAAGGCGGGCACCGGGTTCGCCTTCAACGATGCAAAGGGGGTCGAACTGCTCACCAAGTACAAGGAGTTGTACGACGCCAAGGCGCTCGACCCGCAGGCGCTGACCGCCACCCCCGAGTCCACCGGCAAGAAGTTCCTCACCGGGGCCGTCGCCATGAACCCCGGCAGCGCCCTCGACCTCGACAACTTCAAGAAGCAGGCGCCGGGCCTGTACAAGAACATCGGCATCACCGACCAGATCACCAGCACCGGGCACGTCAACATGTACGTGATGGGCGTGATGGTCAACTCCCGGACCAAGCACACCGCGGCGTCCGTCGCCTTCGCGCACTTCGTGACCGACGCGCAGAACCAGATGTCCTTCGCCAAGAAGGTCGCCATCTTCCCGAGCACCGCCGGCTCCCTCGACGACCCGTACTTCACCAAGGAGGACGGCACCGACGAGACCCGGGTGCGCATCGCCGCCGCCAAGTCGCTGAAGAACGCGGTCAACTACACGCCCGTCCTGTTCAGCGACCAGATGAAGACCGCGCTGCGCAACGAGGTGGCCAAGACGCTGCAGGGCAGGGAGAGCCCCAAGACGGCCCTCGACAACGCTGTCAAGGCCTGCGACCGGCTGCTCCGGCAGGAGGGCTGACGAACCGATGGCCGGCGTGACTCGCGTGCGGCGCCAACTGCCCACCAGCCCCTGGTTGTTCGCCGCCCCCGGGCTGCTGGTCGTCGGTGCCTTCGTGCTCTACCCGTTCGTGACGACGGTGGTCAACTCCTTCACCGACCGCCGCACCCTGATCCCGGGCCGCTTCGTCGGCCTCGCCAACTTCCGTGAACTGATCCACGACGACATGTTCTGGACCGGCCTGCGCAACAGCACCCTGTACATCGTCGGGGTGGTGCCCGCCCTCGTCGTCCTGCCCCTGCTGCTCGCCCTGCTGGTGCAGAAGAACATCCCCGGCATCACCTTCTTCCGGTCCGCCTTCTACACCCCGGTCGTCGCCTCGATCGTCGTGGTGGGGCTCATCTGGGTGTGGCTCCTCGACGAACGCGGCCTGGTCAACTCGCTGCTGGAGACCGTCGGGATCGGCCGGGTCGGCTTCCTCAGCGACCAGTGGCTGCTCCTGCTGAGCGCGATGGCGGTCACGGTCTGGAAGGGCCTCGGCTACTACATGATCATCTATCTGGCGGCGCTCGCCGGCGTGCCGCGCGAACTGCACGAGGCCGCCGCCGTGGACGGTGCCGGAGCGGTCCGCCGCTTCCTCACCGTCACCGTGCCCGCCGTGCGCTCCACGATGGTCCTGGTCGCCGCGCTCTCCTCGGTCGCCGCCTTCAAGACGTTCTCCGAGGTCTACCTGCTGGCAGGCCCGGACGGCGGCCCGGCCGGCGAGGACACCACCCTCGTGATGCTCGTCCAGCAGACCGGCACCGGACTCACCGGCCGCGTCGGCTACGCCTCGGCGCTCTCCGTCGTCGTCTTCGTCGTCACCGTCGCGTTGATGCTCCTCGTGCTGCGCGCCGACCGCAGGGACCGCCCATGAGCACCGCCCCGCCCGTGCGCGCGGCCAAGGAGTCCCGGTTCACCGACGAGCACGGGCGCCGCATCCGCTTCGGCGAACTGGCCCTGCGGTACGTACTGCTGCTGGTCGTCCTGGCCGTCACCGTCGGGCCGTTCCTGTGGCAGCTGTCCACCTCGCTCAAGGGCCCGACCGAGGACATCTTCAGCTCGCCGCCCAGCCTCCTGCCGGAACACCCCACCCTGCACAACTACCGGCGGGTCGCTGACACCATCCCCGTCTGGGACTACGCCCTCAACTCGCTGAAGGTCGCGGGCGCGAACGTCGTCACCAACTGCGTCGGCTCGGCGCTCGCCGGATACGCCCTGGCCCGGCTGCGCTACCGCGGCCGCCGGATCGCCACCCTCGTGTTCATCCTCGCGATGCTGGTGCCGGTGGAGGGCATCATCATCGCCCAGTTCACCACCATGCGCGAACTAGGCCTGAACAACACCCTGATCGGCGTCGTCCTGCCCGGCTCGATCAGCGCCATGAACGTGCTGCTGATGCGCAACGCCTTCCTCAACCTGCCGTACGAGATCGAGGAGGCGGCCTACGTCGACGGCGCCGACGCCTGGCAGCGGTTCCTGCGGATCGCCCTGCCGTCGGTGAAGGGCGCTCTCGCCGTCGTCGCGATCTTCGCCTTCATGGGCGCCTGGGACGACTTCCTGTGGCCGCTCATCGTGCTCAGCGACCCCTCCAGGTTCACGCTCACCATCGGCCTCAACTACCTGCACGGCACCTTCGCCAACGACGAACGCCTCGTCGCCGCCGGCACCGTGATCGCCGTGGCCCCGCTCATCGCCCTGTTCGCCTGCCTCCAGCGGTACTTCTTCCGCGGGGTCGGCGAAGGCGCCGTCAAAGGCTGAACGCCCCGTTCCCGCGAGGAGACCGCATGCCTCCTGCCGTGCGCTTCGGCGTCAACTACACCCCCAGCGAAGGGTGGTTCCACCACTGGCTCGACTTCGACCTCGACTCCGTACGTGCCGACCTCGACTCGATCGCCGCGCTCGGCCTGGACCACATCCGGGTCTTCCCGCTGTGGCCCTACTTCCAGCCCGACCGCACCCTGATCCGCCCCCGTGCCGTCGAGCAGCTCCTCGCCCTCGCCGACGCGGCCGCCGAACGCGGCCTGGACGTCAACGTCGACGGTCTGCAGGGGCATCTGAGCAGTTTCGACTTCCTGCCCGCCTGGACCCGCACCTGGCACCGGCGCAACCTCTTCACCGACCCGCAGGTCGTCGAGGGTGAGGCCGCCTATCTGCGCACCCTCGCCGCGGCCCTGGCGGACCGGCCCAACTTCATCGGGATGACCATCGGCAACGAGGTCAACCAGTTCGCCGCAGGACCGCATCCCGATCCGGACCGGATCAGCGAGGCGCAGGCCGGACAGTGGCTCGTACGTCTGCTGGCCGCCTGCGCCGAGGGCGCCCCCGGCGGGCTGCACCTGCACGCCTCCTACGACGCCGCCTGGTACCAGGACGACCAGCCCTTCACCCCCGCCCACTCGGCCCGTCTCGGCGAGGTCACCGCCGTGCACTCCTGGGTGTTCGACGGCACCGCCCAGCGCCACGGCCGCACCGCCCTCCAGACCGAGCAACACGCCGCGTACCTGGTGGAGTTGAGCAAGGCCTGGGCCGAGGACGCGCACCGGCCCGTCTGGCTCCAGGAGGTGGGCGCGCCCGCGCCGCTGATCCCCGCCGAGCACGCGGCCGCCTTCGCCGAGGCGACGATCACCGCCGTACTGGACTGCCCCGACCTGTGGGGCATCACCTGGTGGTGCTCCCACGACGTCAGCCGGAGCCTCGCCGACTTCCCCGAACTCGAATACGGGCTCGGCCTGTTGACCAACGACCGCAAGCCCAAGGACATCGCCCACGTCCTCGCGGCGGTCGAGTCCAGGACGGCGACGACGCGCAGCACGGCGCTCGTCGTGCCCGCCGACCCGGCCCTGCGCTCCCGAAGCGCGCCCGGCGGACGCGTCTTCGACGCCTGGTTCCGGCTCGCCGCCGACGGCGCCCGCCCCACCACCGTCCTCGACACGCGCGCGGCCGACCGGGACCATCTCACCGCGCGCGGCATCACCGAAGTCGTCACCCCCGACCAGGTTCTCCCCACCCCACAAGGAGGCACCCGCTCGTGAACCCCAGCAGACGCACCGTCCTCATCGCCGCCACCGCGGCCGCCTTTTTACCCACCCCCGCCCTGGCCGCCACCTCGAAGGCCACCGCGGCCGCCACCACGGCCACCCCGCCCTACGCGTCCTACTTCTACCCGGACTCGTTCCCCTCCGGCAGCCCGGGCACCGGCATCACCTGGCGCAGCCTGAAGGCCTGGACGGCGGCCGACGACACCGACCTCGCCTTCAACGCCGCCTCCGTGCCGCTCGCCGCCCGCTTCACCCCGACCCCCGCCAACACCACCGCCCGCTCCGGGCAGGCCCGCGTCCAGGCCCTGGTGTCCTTCGGGCCGACGTCGAGCAACCCCTCCCAGGGCTCGGCCTCCGCCGACTACTACGCCCTCACCCACTGGGCGTACCTCGACGAACTGGTCTTCTGGGGCGGCTCGGCGGGAGAGGGGCTGATCCTCGCCCCGAACGCGCCGATCGTCGACGCGGCCCACCGGCACGGCGTCCCCGTCCTCGGCAACATCTTCCTGCCGCCCACCGCCTACGGCGGCCAGCTCCAGTGGACCCGCGACCTGGCCCAGACGGACACCACCGGGCACTACCCCCTTGCGGCCCAGCTCGTCGCCCTGGCCGCCGCCTACGGCTTCGACGGCTGGTTCGTGAACGCCGAGACCAGCGGCGGCAACACCGCCCTCGGCACCGCCATGCTCGGCTTCGTCACCGAGCTCAAGTCCCTCGCGGCGGCCCGGGGACAGCGGGTCACCTGGTACGACGCGATGACCGTCAACGGCACGGTCAGCTGGCAGGGCGCGCTCAACAGCCAGAACCAGGCCTTCTTCCAGACCGCCGACGACATGTTCGTCGACTTCCGGTGGAGCTCCTCGACCCTCGCCTCCTCCGGCACGAAGGCGGTCCAACTCGGGCGCAGCCGCTACGAGTTGTGGGCCGGGGTCGACGTCGAGTCCAACGGCTCCAACACCTCCGTGAACTGGGACGCGATGGTGCCCAGCGGCTCGGCGCACATCACGTCCATCGGCTTCTACCGGCCCGAGTGGACCCGCAACCACCTCCCCGCGAGCCGTACCCCCGGCGACTTCCACGCCGCCGACGACCGGTTCTGGACCGGGCGGTCACTGGACCCGTCCCAGCCCGACAGCACGGACCCCTGGCGGGCGCCCGCGGTGTCGGTGGCGGACCGGTCGACGGTGACGGCGGTGCCGTTCGCGAGCGTCTTCAACACCGGGCACGGACTGCGCTGGTACGAGGACGGCGAGATCACCTCGGACACGGCCTGGAACCACCTCGGCCTGCAGGACCGGCTGCCGTCGCGGCGGTGGGCGGTCCGGACGGCGGGCACCAGGCCGGCCGTGACCTTCGACTTCGCGGATGCCTGGCGGGGCGGCAGCAGCGTGCTGGTCAACGGTGCGCTGGACCAGCCCGTGGTCCTGGACCTCTACGCGACCCAGCTCCCGATCACGGCACAGACGGTGGTCGAGCTGACCTACCGGACCGACTCCGGAGGCGTGGACGTCGAGCTGGCCGTGGCCACCGACGAGCCGACCGGCGCCGGTGCGGCACCGCCGTACACCTATCTGCCGGTGGACCCGGGCGACGGCTGGTTGACCGCGACCGTGCCGCTGACCGGTCTCTCCGGCACCGTCCACGCCCTAGGCGTCCGCCTCACCGTGACCGAAGGGCCCGTCCAGTGGCGGCTCGGCGCGATCGCCGTACGGGAGGCGCCGAGCACCCCCGCCGCTCCCGCCGACCCTCAGATCACCGCGGCCGACGGCGGCAGCCTGCGCCTCGCCTGGGACGCCGCGCCCGGCGCCGTGCGGTACTACACCCTGCACCGGCTGCTGGCGGACGGCACCCGGCGCTTCCTCGGCGCCACCGGCCAGCAGGCCTATTTCCTGACCGGTCTCCAGCCGGAGCAGGGTGAGGCGACGGCACGGTTCGAAGTGCGTGCCGTAGGGGAGCTGTACACCTCGTCGGACCCCGTGACCGTCACGCACACCTGGTAACCGGTAACGAACAAACGGAGCACCCCACATGCATGACGACCGCAGCCTGATCGAAGCCCGCCTCAAGCGCGTCCTCGACGAGCGCATCCGTCCCGCCGTGTACCCCGAGTCCGTGCCGCTCGACGTCGCGGTGTGGCACGCGCCCGGCGAGCCCGTGCCGGTCGCCGAGGGGCTCGCGGCCGAGCCCGAGCCGATCGCGGTGGGCGCCCGGTGGGGTGCTCCGTGGGGCACCAGCTGGTTCCGGGTCACCGGGACCGTGCCCGCCGAGTGGGCCGGCCGGACCGTGGAGGCCCTCCTCGACCTCGGCTTCGACGAGAACATGCCCGGCTTCCAGTGCGAGGGTCTCGTCTACCGGCCCGACGGCACGCCGGTGAAGGGCCTCAACCCGCGCAACCAGTGGGTCCGCGTCGGCGCCCCCGTGGCGGGCGGCGAGGAGGTACGGCTGCACGTCGAGGCCGCCTCCAACCCCGTGATCCTCGACTACCACCCCTTCCGGCCCACCTGGCTCGGTGACAAGGACACCGCCGGACACGAGCCGCAGTACACGCTCACCCGGATGGACCTCGCAGTCTTCGACGAGACCGTGTGGCAGCTGGTGACCGACCTGGAGGTGCTCGGCGAGCTGATGGCGGAGCTGCCGGCCGACGCACAGCGCCGGTACGAGATCCTGCGCGCTGTCGAGCGGGCCCTGGACGCCGTCGACCTCCAGGACGTGGGCGGCACGGCGGCCCGGGCGCGTTCGTGTCTCGCCGAGGTCCTCGCCGTCCCCGCCGCGCACTCCGCCCACCGGATCAGCGCGGTCGGGCACGCGCACATCGACTCGGCGTGGCTGTGGCCGCTGCGTGAGACTGTGCGCAAGGTCGCCCGCACCACCGCCAACATGACCGCCCTCATCGAGGACGAGCCCGACTTCGTGTTCGCCATGTCCCAGGCCCAGCAGTGGGCGTGGGTGAAGGAGCACCGGCCCGAGGTCTGGGCGCGGGTGAAGAAGGCCGTCGCGGAGGGGCGGTTCGTGCCGGCGGGCGGGATGTGGGTGGAGTCGGACACCAACATGCCCGGTTCGGAGGCGATGGCCCGTCAGTTCGTGCACGGCAAGCGGTTCTTCCTCGACGAGTTCGGCATCGAGAACGACGAGGCCTGGCTGCCCGACACCTTCGGCTTCGCCGCCGGGCTCCCGCAGATCATCAGGGCGGCGGGCTCGACACGGCTCCTCACCCAGAAGATCTCCTGGTCCCAGACGAACAGGTTCCCGCACCACACCTTCCAGTGGGAGGGCATCGACGGCACCCGGATCTTCACCCACTTCCCGCCCGTCGACACCTACAACTGCTCCATGACGGGCAGCGAACTCGCCCACGCGGCCCGCAACTTCAAGGACAAGGGCCGCGCCAGGCACTCCCTCGCGCCGACCGGCTGGGGCGACGGCGGCGGCGGCACGACCCGCGAGATGGTCGCCAAGGCGGCCCGGCTGCGCAGTCTGGAGGGCTCGGCGGCCGTCGTCTGGGAGACCCCGGCCGACTTCTTCGCCAAGGCCGAGGCCGAATACCCCGACCCGCCCGTGTGGGTCGGCGAGCTCTATCTCGAACTGCACAGGGCGACCCTCACCAGCCAGGCGAAGACCAAGCAGGGCAACCGGCGCAGCGAACACCTCCTGAGGGAGGCCGAACTGTGGGCCGCGACGGCCGCGGTGCGCACCGGATTCCCGTACCCCTACGAGGACTTGGACCGGATCTGGAAGACGGTCCTGCTCCACCAGTTCCACGACATCCTGCCGGGCTCGTCGATCGCCTGGGTGCACCGGGAGGCCAGGGCGACGTACCAGCGGATCGCGGCCGAACTCGACGGCATCGTCGACGCGGCCCAGCGGGCGCTGGCGGGGGAGGGCGACCGGCCGTTGCTGTTCAACGCGGCGCCGCACGGCCGGGGCGGAGTCCCCGCCGGGGGCGCGGGGCCGGAACAGCCGTTCGGAGAGGTGACGGTCTCGGACCGGCCCGAAGGCGGACACGTCCTCGCCAACGGCCTTCTGCGCATCGAGATCGACGCCCGGGGTCTTGTCGTGTCCGCCTACGACCTCGACGCCGACCGCGAGACCATCGCCCCCGGCACGGCCGCCAACCTGCTCCAGCTCCACCCGGACTTCCCCAACATGTGGGACGCCTGGGACGTCGACGCCTTCTACCGCAACGCGGTCACCGACCTCACGGACACCGACGAGCTGACGGCCGGCGCGGACGGCCGGTCCGTGCGGGTCGTACGGTCCTTCGGCTCCTCCCGGGTCACCCAGGTGCTGTCGCTGCCGCCCGGGGAGCGCCGCCTGCTGATCGACACGGAGGTCGACTGGCACGAGACCGAGAAGTTCCTGAAGCTGGCTTTCCCGCTCGACCTGCACGCCGAGCGGTACGCGTCCGAGACCCAGTTCGGGCACTTCCACCGCCCCACCCACACCAACACCTCCTGGGAGTGGGCCAAGTTCGAGGCCTGCAACCACCGCTTCGTCCAACTGGAGGAACCGGGCTGGGGCGTGGCGGTCGTCAACGACTCGACGTACGGCCACGACGTGACCCGCAAGGTCCGCACGGACGGCGACCGGGGTACCACGACCACGGTCCGGGTCTCGCTGCTGCGCGCGCCCCGCTTCCCCGACCCCGAGACCGACCAGGGCATCCACCGCTTCCGGCACGCACTCGTACCGGGCGCGGGGATCGGCGACGCGGTGCGCGAGGGCTGGCGGATCAATCTGCCGGAGCGGAGGGTCACCGGCGCCCACGAGGTCGCCCCGCTGGTGACGGTCGACAACGACGCGGTCGTCGTCACGGCGGTGAAGCTGGCCGACGACGGCAGCGGCGACCTGGTGGTCCGGTTCCACGAGGCCCACGGCGGCCGGGCGCGTGCCACGCTGACGGCGGGCTTCGAGGTGGCGGACGTGACGGTGACCGATCTCCTGGAGCGGCCGTCCGGCACACCGGCCCCGGGCCGGACGGGCGGCGCGGTGTCGCTGCGGCTGCGGCCCTTCGAGCTGATGACCCTGCGGTTCCGGCGGGCCTGAGGCGGCGGAGCGCACGGCCGACCGGGACTGCCGGCCGTGCGCTCCGAACCCGCCTTCGGCCGCCGGTCTCTCCTTCCCGGCGGCCCCGCACCTCAGGGGACGAGTGCGTCAAGGACCGGGCCGGCTCCGCAGGGCAGGGACAGCGCTCGGTCGCCGAGGTCGGACGGCACCTCGGGATGATCGGGGTTCACCCGCACGAGCCGGGCCCGCGGGGTACGGCGCACCAGGTTCTCCATCGGCAGCCGGATCACCCCCGGGGTGTTGAAGCCGGCGCCCGTCTCCAGGACGAGCAGCCTGCTGTCCGCGGGCACCGCGCCGAGCCACTCGGACAGCCGTCGCCCCGCGGGAAGGTAGGGGTCGTCGACGAACTCGGGGCCGACCCGGACATTGGGAAAGACGGCGGCACCGCAGCGTGGGCACTGCGGCAGCGCGGCCGGGTCGGTCACTCGCCCGCTCTCACGGTCGTACACCGCGAGGATCCGGTCGAAGTACGGCTTGCTCGGCCAGGTCTCACGTGTGCAGGGAACCGTGCACTGCAGGCGGCCGTAGTCGCCCTGGGGGGTGAAGACCCGGTCCGCGGCGAAGCCGTTGCGGGCGAAGAGTGCGTCGACGTTCGACGTCATGACCCAGTGGTCGCGGTCGCCGACCAGTGCCCGCAGCCGCTGGTAGAGGTCGTTGGGGCCGGGACCGTGGCGGATGTCGTCGATGTGGACGGCCCAGTAGCCCCACATCATGTCCGCAGGCAGCGGGACGCCCAGCAGATAGCGCGACCGCAGCCCCAGCCGGTGCAGCGCCGGCAGCAACTCGCGGAAACGCTCGGCGTCCCCGTAGTCGAAGCCGGCGGCCGCGCTGAGCCCGGCGCCCGCCGCGACCAGGACCCGGTCGGCCTCTCCCAGCCAGGAACGCAGTGTCCCGACCGCGTGCGGCGCGGAGGTGTGGGTGTTGCTCGTGGAACTCACGATTCCTCGGTTCCTTCCGGTTAGCCTGAAGACCTGATGGTCAAAAAACGACACGCCGCCCCGCGGGAGATCCCCGAGCTTCCGTTCGCCGCACCTGTGGGTACTCCCGCGGGTGCCGAGGTCATGTCGCTGGCCGAGCTGCGCAGCCGCGTGTCACAGCCCGCCCTCGCCCGGCCCCAGCGTCCCGACTTCCACCAACTGCTCACCCTCACCTCGGGCGAACACCGGCAGACCGTGGACTTCACGGGCTACACCCTGCGGCCGGGTTCCTGGCTGTGGGTCCGTCCCGGGCGGGTGCAGCAGTGGGGGGACCTCACGAACGCGGACGGCGCGCTGATCCTGTTCCAGCAGGACATGCTGGACGCCGCCACCGCGGCGGCCGCCCGGGTCGACGACCCGTACGCGCCCGTCGTCGCCACCCCGGGCCCCGACGACGCACAGGCGCTTGAGCTGGCCGCCGGGCATCTGAAGCACGAGTTCCAGGCGTTCGGGCAGCTGCCGCTGGAGGCGCACACGGCGGCCCTGCGCCACCTGCTGGCGGTGCTGGTGCTGCGGCTGGCCCATCTGACGGTTCCGGCCGGCGGCCCCGCACCGGAGCCCGACGAGACCTATCTCCGCTTCCGTGACGTCGTCGAGCGGAACTTCACCCGCACCCGGCGGGTGGAGGACTACGCCCGGATCCTCGGCTATTCGGCACGCACGCTGGCCCGGGCCACGCTGAACAGCGCCGGGCTGAGCGCGAAGGAGTTCGTCGACCGCCGCGTCGTACTGGAGGCCAAGCGCCTGCTGGCGCACAGCGACCGGACCGCCGCCCAGATCTCGGACCAGCTCGGTTTCGTGAACCCCTCCCAGTTCAACAAGTACTTCCTGCACCGGGTCGGCCGGTCCCCGATCGACTTCCGCGACACAGTCCGCGGTCGCCAGGCCCCTCATGAACCGACGGACGGTCAGAACGGGTAGCGGGCCTGCCGGGCCGCGACGGTCACCCAACGGGTGTTGGAGAACGCCTCGATGCCCCACCGCCCGCCGAACCGGCCGTATCCGGAGGCCTTGACGCCGCCGAAGGGCGCGTGCGGCTCGTCCGCCACGGACTGGTCGTTGATGTGCACGATCCCGGTGCGGACGCGGCGCGCGACGGCCAGGCCGTGGGTCGCGTTCTCGGTGATGATGCCGCAGGTCAGACCGTTCTCGGTGTCGTTGGCGAGAGCGATCGCGGTGTCGTCGTCGGTGAACGTCTCGACGACACACACCGGACCGAAGGCCTCCGCGTAGTAGAGCTCGGCGCTCCTGGGCACGTCGGTCAGCACGGTCGCCGGATGCACGGTGCCCTCCGGCCGGCCGCCGCCCGTGAGCACGGTGGCACCCGCGGCGACCGCGTCCCGGACCAGACCCGCGACGCGCCTCGCCGCGGACGGGCTGACCAGCGGGCCCACGACCGTCTGCGGGTGGCCCGGGTCACCGGCCCGGAGCGCGGCGGCCTTCGCGGTGAACTTCTCCTTGAACTCCTCGGCGAGCGAGGCGTGCACGAGGACGCGGTCGGCCGACATGCAGATCTGGCCCGAGTTCATGAACACGCTGAACGTCACGGCGTCGACGGCGTAGTCCACGTCGGCGTCGGCGAGGACGATCACCGCGTTCTTGCCGCCCAGTTCGAGGACGGCCGGCTTCACATGGTCGGCCGCGTGCATGCCGATGATGCGGCCGACGTTCGTGGAGCCGGTGAAGTTCACGGCACGCACCCGGGGATCCGCTATCAGCGTCTCCGCGATCCGGGCGGCGTCCTCGCGGTCGTTCGTGACCACATTGAGAACCCCGTCGGGCAGACCCGCTTCGCGCAGCACGTCGGCGATGAGCAGTCCGCAGGCGATGGGCGCGTCCTCGCTCGGCTTGACGACCACCGTGTTGCCCGCCGCCAGAGGACCCGCGACGGCCCGCATACCGAGGATGACCGGAGCGTTCCACGGCGCGAACGCCGCCACCACGCCCAGCGGTTCGCGCACGGCCAGCCCCAGCACGCCCTCCTCCTGGGCACTGAGGACCTCGCCACGCGGCGCGGTGACCGCGGCGGCCGCCTCGCGCAGGATGTCGGCCCCGAGGCGCGCGTTGAAGTGCGCCCAGGGGCGCGTTCCGCCCGCCTCGCGGGCCATGGTCTCGACGACCTGCTCGGTCCTGGAGTCCAGCAGGTCGGCGGCTTTGAGGAAGACCGCCCTGCGGGCGAACGGGGTGCCCGCCGCCCACTGCGCGAAGGCCGCGTCCGCGGCGTCCACCGCCCGCGTCACGTCCTCCGGGCCGGCCGCCGGAACGGTCGCGTAGACCTCGGCCGTGTAGGGGTCCATGTCCTGGGTGGTACGGCCGGAGAGGGCTGGCACGTCCTTGCCGTCGATCAGCATGTCACGGGTGACGGGCATGGTGAGTTTCCTTCGGTACGGGGGTGCGGGAGGTGCACGGCAGCCACGGGCGGCCGGGGAGCCCAGGCCGGGGCCGACGGCCGACGACCGGCCGGGGTGCGGGTCAGGCGGCTGTGCCGAGGGCTCTGCGGTAGGCCGTCTCGTCGTCGGCCTTGAACACGGTGAACACGATCCGGTCGAACCGGTCGGGGTGTGCGGCGAGCCAGTCGGCGACGGTGCGCAGGGCGACCCGGGCGGCCTCGTCCTTGGGGTACCCGAAGACGCCGGTGCTCACGGCGCAGAAGGCCAGGGTGCGGATCGTCCCCACCTCGGCGGCGAGGTCGAGGCAGGCTCGGTAGGAAGCGGCCAGCGCCACCGCGTCCCCGGTACGGGGCCTGCCGTCGGTGATCGGGCCGACGGTGTGCAGGACGTGACGCGCGGGCAGGTGGTGTCCCCGGGTGATCTTGGCGGTTCCCGTGGGCTCGGCGGTGCCCTGGAGCGCCATGACGGTCTCGCAGTCGTCCCGCAGCCGAGGGCCGGCGGCGCTGTGGATGGCGTTGTCGATACAGGGATGGAGCGGCCGGAAGCAGCCGAGCAGGGCGCTGTTCGCGGCGTTGACGATCGCGTCCGCCGCGAGCGTGGTGAGGTCGCCCCGCCACAGCGCGGTGTGCCGCGCCGCCCGGTACGAGGTTCGGGGGAACTCCTCGGCGATCGAGGGAAGTCGCCGGACCGCGACGGTGGGCCGCAGCCGGCGTTCCGCACCGAGGACGGCGTCGAGCAGCTCGGCGGCGGCGCCGGGCAGCGGACCGGGAGGACGGACCGTGAGCAGGGCGCGCAGGAGTCGCCGGGCGGTGGCCGCGTCGGCCGTGCCGGGGTCGAGCAGGGAACCGGCGCGCAACCCGAGCCGGGACACGGCCGGGTCCGCGCTGAGCATGCGCAGCACGGTACGCACCTGGTCGTCCAGCCGGTCGGCGGGTGCCGGGGCCGCCGCCGGACGGAACGGCTCGTCGAGGCCTATCGCCTCCCGGTAGGCGGCCAGGGGGAGCACCGGGCGAGGGGCACCCGGCTCGGCAAGGCCGTCGGGCGGGAACAGGGAGAGGGGCATGGCAGGCTCCGGAACGGACGTCGGCAGAACGCAGCTGTCTGGCGGGGGGCGAGGAGACGGCAGGGCGGCGCGCGGCGCCGTCAGGCAGGGATGCGCAGCACCGGTTTGACGACTTTTCCGCTCGCCGCGTCGGCTGCGGCGTCGTTGATCTCGTCGGGTGAGTAGAAGCGGATCATCCGGTCGTAGGGCAGGCGCCCCGCCCGGTACAGGCCGACGAGGGACGGGACGAAGCGGAGCAGGTCGCTGTCGCCCTCGGTGACGCCCCGGACAATGCGCCCGTTGAGCAGGAAGTTGACGTCGAAGGTGCCGTCGGTACCGACCGGGGGCGCCCCGACCACGGCCACGGTTCCCCGAACGGCGAGCGAGTCGGTGGCCTGCCGCAGCAGGGCGGGAACGCCGCTGCTCTCCAGCGCGTGGGTCACGCCCCGGCCCGCCGTGATCTCCTTCAGCCGCGCGGGAACGTCCTCCTCCGCGCCGTCGACGACATCGGTCGCCCCCAACTCCCGGGCGAGGTCGAGGCGCGAGGGCACGATGTCGACGGCGATGACCCGGGCAGCCGGGGTCAGCGCGGCTGCCATGACCGCGGACAGCCCCACCGCCCCCGCGCCGAAGACGGCGACCGCGTCTCCGGGGCCGGGACGCAGTTCGTTGAGCACGGCGCCCGCGCCGGTCTGCACACCGCAGCCGATGGGGGCGAGCAGCGCCAACTCGTCCTCGTCACCGGCCTCGACCGGTACGACACTGCGCTCGTCGACCACGCAATGGCGGGCGAAGGAGGACTGGCCGAAGAAGCGCCCGCCCAGCGGGGTGCCGTCGGCGGTGCGGATCGGCGTACTGCCGTCGGGCCGGGCACCGGCGAAATTGCGCGGGACGAAGGTGTCGCAGTAGCCGGGATGGCCGTGTTCGCAGGCCTCGCACCGGCCGCAGGAACTGAAGGAGAGCAGCACCTTGTCACCGACGCCGACCCGGGTCACTCCGGAGCCGACGGCTTCCACGACACCGGCCCCCTCGTGGCCGAGGACGGCGGGCAGCGGGGTGTGGAGCTTCTCGTCCCGGACAGCGAGGTCGGTATGGCAGATTCCCGCGGCCACGACACGCACGAGGACCTCGTCCGGCCGGGGGTCCTCCAGCAGGACCTGCTGCCAGACGAACCTCCCCGAGCCGGGATGGACCACCGCTGCTCGCGTCTCGGTCATGGTCGCGCCTTCCTGCCGGTGAATGCGTGGGAGGCGGCGCATCACCCCGGGCGCCGCGCCGCGCTCCCAACCTAGGAGCCAGGTCGGCGAGGGAGGTGACGCAATCGTGACGCCCTATGGTCAGAATCCGACAGCATGGGCGGACGGGGCCGGTCGTCCGTAGCGGCGGACGCCGGCCGGGCACACCGCACGGGACGGCCTGTCAGGCGCCCAGCTGACTCCGCAGCCATTCCTCCACCTCACCCACATGCGCGGCCGCCGCGGCCCTCGCCGCCTCCGGGTCCCGGGCGACCAGGGCCCGGTGGATCGCCGCATGCTCCCGGCGCGTCCGCGCGAACGCCCCCTCCTCCTCGTACCCGCGCCACACCCGGGCCCGGAAGGTCCGCGACGACAGCCCCTCCAGGATCGCGGCCATCGTGTCGTTCCCCGCGGCGCCCGCGATCACCCGATGGAACGCGAGGTCGTGCGCGAGGATCTCCTCGGGATCGTCCGTCGCGTTCATGGCCGTGAGGTGCTTCTCCACCTCGGCCAGCTGGTCGGGCGTGATCCGCGCCGCGGCCAGCGCCGTCGCCGTCGACTCCAGTACCCGCCGCACCTCCAGCAGCTCCACCACCTGCGGCCCGCGTGACAGATCGGCGACCACACCGAACGTCTCCAGCAGGTCACCCGCCTCCAGCTGGGTGACGTAGATACCGGAGCCGTGCCGGGCCTCCAGGACGCCCAGGACCGTCAGCGCGCGGATCGCCTCGCGCATGGAGCTGCGGGACATGCCCAGCTGGACGGCGAGGTCCCGTTCCGTCGGCAGCCGCTGGCCCGGCTCCAGCCGGCCCTCCGCGATCATCGCCTTGATCCGCTCGATGGCTCGCTGCGTCACCGTGCCCTTCTGCGGAGCACCAACGCCGTTCTGTGCTTCCCCGGTGTCCGCCACGCCACTCCTCCTGTCGCCGGTGCGCCGAAGTCTAACCAGCGAGGTGGTCGGACCACTATGGCTCGTTCGACGGCTCATCGACGGAAAATTAGCGTCTGCAGGGTGTTGAATCCGCTGAGTGGTCTGATAAGTATGCCGTCATCTGCTCGAACACGCTCGATGAGGAGCTGCCAAGATGCCCGGCAGAACACTGAGGAAGCGGAACAGGTCCCGGATCACCGGTGCGACGGCCCTGGCCGTCGGCGCCTCGCTCGTGCTCGCCGCCTGCGGCAGTACGAACGACACCGGCAGCGGCAGTGCCGGGGGCGGTGGCACCGGCAAGGTCGGGGTGATCCTGCCCCTGCTGACCTCGCCGTTCTGGCAGTCGTACAACGACTACGTGCCCAAGATGGCGAAGTCCGAAGGCGTGGACGCGCTGAAGACGGTCAACTCCAACAGCGACCCCTCGCAGCAGATCACCGACATCAACAACGAGCTCAACCAGGGCGTGAAGGGCCTGGTCGTCGCGCCGCTGGACAGCGCGGCCATCGAGGCGGGCCTGGACCAGGCCCAGCGCAAGGGCGTGCCGGTGGTCGCCGTGGACGTGGCGCCCGACAAGGGCAAGGTCGCCATGGTGGTGCGCGCCGACAACGTCGCCTACGGCACCAAGGCCTGCGACTACCTCGGCCAGCACGTCACCAGCGGCAAGGTCGTGCAGATCATGGGCGACCTGGCCTCGGTCAACGGCCGGGACCGCTCCGAGGCGTTCCGCTCCTGCGTGAAGCAGAAGTACCCGAAGCTCAAGGTCCTGGAGATCCCCGCCAAGTGGGAGTCCGACACGGCCGCCGCCCAGCTGAGCACCCTCCTCAACGCCAACCCCGACATCAAGGGCATCTACATGCAGGCCGGCGGTGTCTACCTCGCCCCGACCCTGCAGACCCTGAAGTCCAAGGGCATGCTCAAGACGGCCGGGCAGAGCGGGCACATAGTGATCGTCTCCAACGACGGCATCCCGCAGGAGTTCGACGCCATCCGCAAGGGCCAGATCGACGCGACCGTCTCCCAGCCCGCCGACGCCTACGCCAAGTACGGCATGTACTACATCAAGGCGGCGATGGAGGGGAAGACGTTCAAGCCCGGTCCGACCGACCACGACTCCACGATCGTCAAGCTGGCGAGCGGGATCCTGGAGGACCAGCTCCCGGCGCCCCTGGTCACCAAGGACAACGTGGACGACCCGAAGCTGTGGGGCAACACGGTCAAATGATCACGCCACTCGTTGAGGCCCGGGACATCGTCAAGCGGTACGGCCCCACCGTCGCCCTCGCCGACGGCCGGCTCACCGTCCTGCCGGGCGAGTCCCACGCCCTCGTCGGCCGCAACGGCGCCGGCAAGTCCACCCTGGTCAACGTCCTCACCGGCCTCCAGGCCCCGGACGAGGGCACGGTCCGCTTCGACGGCGAACCCGCGCCCCCGCTCGCCGACCGCGATGCCTGGCGGCGCAAGGTGGCCTGCGTCTACCAGAAGCCGACCGTCGTACCGGAGCTGACGGTCGCCGAGAACCTCTTCATCAACCGGCAGCCCCTGCACCGGGGTTTCATCAGCTGGCGCCGGCTGCGCGGCGAGGCGGCCGCGCTTCTCGACACCTGGGACGTCCGCGTCGACCCCGAGGCGCGCACCGCCGACCTCAAGGTCGAGGACCGCCAGATGGTCGAGATCGCCCGCGCGTTGAGCTTCGGCGCCCGGTTCATCGTCCTCGACGAGCCGACCGCCCAGCTCGACAACCGGGAGATCGAGCGGCTGTTCAGCCGGATGCGGGCCCTCCAGGACTCGGGTGTGACCTTCCTGTTCATCTCGCACCACCTCCAGGAGGTGTACGAGGTCTGCCAGACCGTCACCGTGCTCCGGGACGCCCGCTGGATCATCACCGCCCCCGTCGCCGACCTGCCCAGGGCCGCCCTGGTGGAGGCGATGGCGGGGGAGGCGGTGACCGGGCAGGAGCAGCGGCCGCGGGACGCGGTGGCCGCCGAGGCGCCCGTCGTCCTCAGCACCAGCGGGCTCACGTCGGAGTCGTACGACGGCATCGATCTCACCGTCCGCAGCGGCGAGGTCGTCGGCCTCGCCGGGACCAGCGGCAGCGGGAAGATCGAACTCGCCGAGACCATCGCCGGGTTGCGTACCCCGACCGGCGGAACCGCACAACTGCAACAGAAACAGCTGCCGTTCGGCGACGTGCGGGCCGCGCTCAGGGCCGGCGTCGGCTTCGTCCCCCGGGACCGGCACGAACAGGGCCTGGTCTCCGGCATGAGCATCGGCGACAACGCCACCATGACCGTCCTTGACCGGCTCGGCCGCGGCGGATTCGTCGGCACCGACCGCAAGCGCGGCTTCGCCACCGGGCTCATCGAACGCCTCGACATCCACGCCGAGGGCCCCGAACAGCCCGTCTCCGACCTCTCCGGCGGCAACGCGCAGAAGGTCGTCATGGCCCGCGCCCTCGCCTCCGACCCCCGGCTGCTCGTCCTGGTCAACCCCACCGCGGGCGTCGACGTGAAGTCCAAGGAGTCCCTGCTGGCCCGCGTGGACAGCGCCCGTGAGGACGGCACCGCCGTGCTGGTCGTCTCCGACGAACTCGACGACCTGCGCCGCTGCGACCGCGTCCTCGTCCTCTTCCACGGCCGGATCGTCGCCGAACACCCGGCCGGCTGGCACGACCACGAGCTGATCGCCTCCATAGAAGGAGTGGACTCCATGCCCGAAGGAGTGGACCATGGCTGAGACCAAGGCCCCGGTGTTCACCCCGGTGCGCTCCCCGGACCCGCGCGCGGCCCGTACCGTCCTGCTGCGCCGGGCCCGTGAACTCGCCCTCGTCCCCGCGCTGTTGCTGCTCATGGTGCTCGGCGCGGTGGTCAACGACTCGTTCCTCACCGAGCGCAACCTGATCTCCATCCTCGGCGCCTCCGCCGCCCTCGCGATGGTGGTGCTCGCCGAGTCGCTGGTCCTGATCACCGGCAAGTTCGACCTCTCCCTGGAGTCGGTCGTCGGCATCGCGCCCGCCGTCGGCGCCCTCCTGGTGCTCCCGTCGGCCGAGTCCGGCTGGGGCACCGAACTCCCCGCCGCCCTCGCCATGGTGGCGATCCTGGTCGTCGGCGCGGCCGTCGGTGCCTTCAACGGGATCCTGGTCGTCAAGTTCAAGCTCAACGCGTTCATCGTGACGCTCGCGATGCTGATCGTGCTGCGCGGCGTGCTGGTCGGCGCCACCAAGGGCAAGACCCTGTTCGGCATGCCCGACAGCTTCTTCACCCTGGCCACCTCCACCTTCCTCAGCGTCCCCATGTCGGTGTGGCTGGCCGCGGTCGCCTTCGCGGTCACCGGGCTCGTGCTGAGGTACCACCGGGTCGGCCGTGCCCTCTACGCCATCGGCGGCAACGCCGACGCGGCCCGCGCCGCCGGCATCCGCGTCGACCGCGTGATGCTCGGCGTGTTCGTGGTGGCCGGTGTCCTCGCCTCGGTCGGCGGGATCATGCAGACCGGTTACGTGGGCGCGATCAGCGCCAACCAGGGCAACAACATGATCTTCACCGTGTTCGCCGCGGCGGTGATCGGCGGCATCAGCCTGGACGGCGGCAAGGGCACCATGTTCGGCGCCCTGACCGGCGTACTCCTTCTGGGTGTCGTACAGAACCTGCTCACCCTGGCGCAGGTGCCGTCGTTCTGGATCCAGGCCATCTACGGCGGCATCATCCTCGTCGCCCTCATGATCGCCCGTGTCACCACGGGACGGGCCCAGGACTGATCGACCCGCGTCCAGAACCTCCCCCGACGGAAAGGCAATCCGTGTCCCCGAGCCCCGGCCCCTCCAGTCGCGTCATCGCGCTCGAAACCCACGACATCCGCTTCCCCACCTCGCGCGAGCTCGACGGCTCCGACGCGATGAACCCGGACCCCGACTACTCGGCGGCCTACGTCGTCCTGCGCACCGACGCGGGCGACGGGCACGAGGGGCACGGGTTCACGTTCACCATCGGGCGGGGCAACGACGTCCAGGTCGCCGCGATCGACGCGCTGCGGAACCATGTGCTCGGCCGCCCGGTCGCCGATCTCTGCGACGACCCCGGAACCCTCTACCAGGACCTGATCGGCGACAGCCAGCTGCGCTGGCTCGGCCCCGAGAAGGGCGTGATGCACATGGCGATCGGCGCGGTGGTCAACGCCGTCTGGGACCTCGCCGCCCGCCGCGCCGGAAAGCCGCTGTGGCAGCTGCTGGCCGACGCCGAGCCCGAGTGGATCGTCCGCCAGATCGACTTCCGCTACCTCACCGACGCCCTCACCCCCGAGGAGGCCCTGGCCATCCTGCGCCGGGGCCGCGAGGGCGCGGACGAACGCCGGGCCCGCCTCCTTGAGCGCGGCTTCCCCGCCTACACCACCTCGGCCGGCTGGCTCGGCTACGACGACGAGAAACTCACCCGGCTCGCCGCCCAGGCGGTCGCCGACGGCTTCCGGCAGATCAAGCTGAAGGTCGGCGCCGACCTGGACGACGACATCCGGCGCTGCCGGGTCGCCCGCGCCGTCGTCGGACCGGACATCCGCATGGCCGTCGACGCCAACCAGCGCTGGAACGTCGACGAGGCGATCCGCTGGACCAAGGCCCTCGCCGAGTTCGACCCGTACTGGATCGAGGAGCCCACCAGCCCCGACGACATCCTCGGCCACGCGGCGATCCGCCGGGCGGTCGCCCCGGTCAAGGTCGCCACCGGCGAACACGTCCAGAACCGGATCGTCTTCAAACAGCTGCTCCAGGCCGGTGCCCTCGACATCGTCCAGATCGACGCGGCCCGGGTCGCCGGCGTCAACGAGAACCTCGCCATCCTGCTGCTTGCCGCCAAGTTCGGCGTGCCGGTCTGCCCGCACGCGGGCGGCGTGGGACTGTGCGAACTCGTCCAGCACCTTTCGATGTTCGACTACCTGGCCGTCTCCGGCACCACCGAGGACCGGGTCATCGAGTACGTCGATCATCTGCACGACCACTTCCTCGATCCGGTGGTGATCCGGGAAGGTCATTACGCGGCACCCACCGCACCGGGCTTCTCGGCCGCCATGCGACCGGAGTCCGTCGCGGAGTACACCTATCCCGGCGGCACCTTCTGGGCCGCCGACCCCGCAACACAGAAGGGACAGGCGGCATGACCGACTTCGAGGGTCTGAGGGCCCTGGTCACCGGCGGCGCCTCCGGGATCGGGCGGGCCACCGCCGAGCTGCTCGCCGGGCGCGGCGCCCAGGTCGCCGTCCTCGACCTCGACCCGTCCTCCGTCGAGAAGCCGCTGCTCGGCTTCCGGGCCGACGTCACCGACGACACCTCGGTCCGGACGGCCGTGGAGAGCGCGATGGAAGCTCTTGGTGGCCTCGACATCCTTGTCAACAACGCCGGCATCGGCGCCCAGGGCACGGTCGAGGACAACGACGACGACGAATGGCGCCGCGTCTTCGACGTCAACGTCCTCGGCATGGTCCGCGCCGCCCGCGCCGCCCTGCCGCACCTGCGCCGCTCGGAGCACGCCGCGATCGTCAACACCTGCTCCATCGCGGCCACCGCGGGCCTGCCGCAGCGTGCCCTGTACAGCGCCACCAAGGGCGCCGTCTACTCGCTCACCCTGGCCATGGCCGCCGACCACGTCCGCGAGGGCGTCCGCGTGAACTGCGTCAACCCCGGTACGGCGGACACCCCGTGGATCGGCCGGCTCCTCGACCGGGCGTCCGACCCGGCTGCCGAACGCGCCGCCCTGGAGGCCCGCCAGCCGTCCGGGCGCCTGGTCTCCGCCGCCGAGGTCGCCGGTGCCATCGCCTACCTGGCGAGCCCGCTGTCCGGCGCGACCACCGGCACCTCCCTCGCCGTCGACGGCGGCATGCAGGGCCTCAGGCTGCGGCCGGTGGGCCGGTGAACGCCCTCGGCCGCAGCGGCGTCCGGGTCAGCCCCCTGGGCCTCGGCGCCGCCGTGATCGGCAACCTCTACACCGAACTCCCCGACCAGCAGGCGCACGACACGGTCACCGCCGCCTGGCAGCAGGGCATCCGCTACTTCGACACCGCCCCGCACTACGGCCTGGGGCTGTCCGAGCGGCGGCTGGGCGAGGCCCTGCGCCAGTACGACCGGGATGCGTACACCCTCTCCACCAAGGTCGGCCGCCGGCTGGAGCCGGGGCCCGGCGACGGCGACGACCTCGCCCACGGCTTCGCCGTGCCCGACACCCTCCGCCGGGTCTGGGACTTCACCGACGACGGCATCCGCCGCACCCTGGAGGCCAGCCTGGAGCGGCTCGGCCTCGACCGGGTCGACGTCGTCTACCTGCACGACCCCGACGACCACGCCGAAGAGGCCTTCCGCGAGGGCTACCCGGCCCTGGAGAAGCTCCGCGCCGAGGGGGTCGTGGGCGCGATCGGCGCCGGCATGAACCAGACGGCCATGCTCACCCGGTTCGTGCGCGACACCGACGTCGACGTGGTGCTGTGCGCGGGCCGCTACACCCTCCTCGACCAGAGCGCCCTCGCCGACCTCCTCCCCGCGGCCGAGGAGCGCGGCACCTCGGTGGTGATCGGCGGCGCCTTCAACTCCGGCCTGTTGGCCGATCCGAAGCCCGACGCCACCTACAACTACGCCCAGGTGTCCGACGAGCTGCTGTCCCGTGCCCTGCGTCTCAAGGCGCTCGCGGAACAGCACGGCACCACCCTGCGCGCCGCCGCCCTCGCCTTCTGCGCGGCCCACCCGGCCGTGGCCAGCGTCCTGGTCGGTGCCCGCTCCGCGGCCGAGATCGCGGACGGGGCACGACAGTTCGCCACCCACGTCCCCGCCGCCTTCTGGCAGGAGCTGCACGCCACCGGCCTGCTGCCCGCCGACACCCCCGTACCCGGGGCGGACCCGTCATGAGAGTGGCCCTGCACACCAAGGTCCACGCGGACCGCGTCGCCGCGTACGAGGCCGCCCACCGCGAGGTCCCCACCGAACTCACCGACGCCATCCGGGCCGCCGGCGCCACCTCCTGGACCATCTGGCGCAGCGGCACCGACCTCTTCCACGTCCTGGACTGCGCCGACTACGGCCGCCTCCTCGCCGAGCTGGCGAAGCTCCCGGTCAACGTGGCCTGGCAGGCCCGGATGGCCGAGCTTCTCGACGTCGTCCACGACTACTCCGAGGCAGGCTCGGAGGCCGGCCTGCCCGTCGTATGGGAGCTGCCATGACGATCGACGCCCACCACCACGTCTGGGACCTCTCGGTACGCGACCAGGACTGGATCACCGGACCCGAGCTCCAGCCGCTCCGAAGGAACTTCACCGTCGAGGACCTCGAACCCGAGGCGGCGGCGGCCGGGGTCACCCGCACGGTCCTCGTCCAGACGATCACCGTCCCCGAGGAGACCCCCGAGTTCCTCGCCCTCGCCGACACCCACGACCTGGTCGCCGGGGTCGTCGGCTGGACCGATCTCACCCGCCCCGACATCGCCGAAGAACTCGCCCGCCTGAGCGAACTCCCCGGCGGCGCCTACCTGAAGGGCATCCGCCACCAGGTCCAGGGCGAACCCGACCCGGAATGGCTGCTGCGCCCGGACGTCGGCCGGGGGCTGACCGCGCTCGCCGACGCCGGCCTGGTCTACGACCTCATCGTCCAGCCCCACCAGCTCCCGGCCGCCGTCAAGGCCGCCGAGACCCACCCGCGACTCACCTTCGTCCTGGACCACCTGGGCAAGCCCCCCATCGCCGCCGGCACCCGCGAACCCTGGGCCTCCGCCGTCCGCGCCCTCGCCGCCCTGCCCAACACCGTGTGCAAGCTCTCCGGCATGGTCACGGAGGCCGACCCCGCCTCCTGGACCGTCGACGACCTGCGCCCGTACGCCGACACGGTCCTGGACGCCTTCGGCCCGGACCGCCTGATGTTCGGCTCGGACTGGCCGGTGTGCGTCCTGGCCGGGACGTACGGCGAAGTCTTCGACGCGGCGACCCGGTTGATCGCTCCGGCCGACCGCACCGCCGTCTTCGAGACCACCGCCGCCCGCGTCTACCGCCTCTGAGCGGCCGCCGCCAGCCGCGTCGGCGGCAGGAACTCCCGCACGTACGTCCGCTCCCAGCACGCGCCCGTCTCCCGAAGCTCCCGCCAGCTGGTGTAGCGGTAGCGGAAGAGGCGGGCGCGGACGAAGCGCGGGGGCTCGTCGGGCGGGAAGGGTGAGCGGCGCAGCAGCCGCAGCGTGTCGCGGTCGTTCTCCAGGAGGCGTTCCACCAGGCCGCCGAACCAGTCCCCGGCGTACGCGGGGGAGAGGGCGGCGAACCACATCAGCCAGTCCAGGCGCAGGTGGTAGGGCGCGAACTGGCGGGGCCAGTAACGAGGATCGCCCGGCTTGCCCTTGAACTCGTACTCCCGCCAGTCCGAGTCCTCGCGCGGTGTGCCGTCCAGCGTGCCCTCGACCACCACCTCGTAGCGGACCCGGCTGACGGTGCCGAAGGCGCCGTAGGTGTTGACCAGGTGGAGCGGGTCGAAGGAGCGGTTCATGACCTGCCGGCGGGAGACCATGTTCAGCACCGGGTGGTAGCTCAGGTAGAGGAGCAGCGCGGCCACGGCGAGGACGACCACCTCGTACCAGAGCGGGGTGGGTGGTGCCGCACGACGGTTCGTGGGGAGGCGGAGCGCCGACAGGGCCAGCACGATGGCGATCCAGTTCAGCCAGGAGAAGTTGCCGGAGACCACCAGCCAGAGCTGGGTGAGGATCATCAGGGACGCGGCCGCCGTCGCGATCGGCTGCGGGGTGAACAGCAGGACGGGGACCAGCAGCTGGGTGACGTGGTTCGCGGCCACCTCCGCCTTGTGCACCGGCCCCGGCAGGTGGTGGAAGAACCAGCTCAGCGGGCCCGGCATCGGCTGGGTCTCGTGGTGGTAGTGGAGGCAGGTCAGCTTGCGCCAGCAGGCGTCCCCGCGCATCTTGATCAGGCCCGCCCCGAACTCCACCCGGAACAGGATCCAGCGCAGCAGGAAGAGCACGACGACCGGCGGGGCCACCTCGTCGTTGCCCAGGAAGACGGCGAGGAAGCCGGTCTCCAGGAGCAGCGACTCCCAGCCGAACGCGTACCACGTCTGGCCGACGTTGACGATCGAGAGGTACAGGGCCCAGGGGATCAGCCACAGCACCATCCCGGCCCACAGCGGGAGTTCGCAGTCCGCTCCCGCCAGCAGTGCCGCCGACACCGCGCAGCCCGCCCAGGCGCAGCCCGCGAAGAAGCGGTCCGAGTAGTGCAGATAGAAGAGGCTCGGCGCCCGCCGGAAGGGGACCCGGGCGACGAACCTCGGGATCGGCAGCATCCCGCGCTCGCCCAGCAGGGCCCGGAACTGCCGCGCCGCCACCAGGAACGCGACGAGGTACACGCCGGCCAGAGCCCGCTGGAAGACCAGCCGGCTCAACCAGTACCCGGGTGCGGTGAACCAGTCCACGGCCGTGCGCTCCTGACTCTCTCCATTGTGCGGCCCCCGGATCGGCGGGGTCCTGTCACCCTGTGTACCGCGCCTGCCCGCTTGCGTAACCCGAGCGAGTGAAGCAGACAATAGGGGAGAAATTGCCCGATATGGGTTCCCCTGGCATGGTGGCCCCATGGCTGATCGGGGAGCGCGCGCTCCGTCACTCCCGGACGACTGGCCCGCCCACCCGGACCACCCGATCCTCGCGCTCAACCACATGGGCACCTTCGACTGGGACCTCGACGCCGGCCTCTTCCACATGGACGCCCAGGCGCACGAGGTGTTCGACCTGACCCCCGAGGAGTACGACGGCCGCCCCGAGACCCTCGCCGCCCGGGTACCCCCGGCGGAGTCCAGCAGGCTGGACGCGGTGGTGTCCCGGGCCATCAAGGACGGCAGCGAGAACTACGGAACGTACTTCCGCATCCGGCGCCGCGACGGCACCGCGCGCTGGACCCACACCCAGGGCTACATCCGGCGCGACGAGACGGGCCGCCCGCGCCGGGTCGTCGGGATCGTCCGGGACGCCACCCAGGAGCTGGAGGACAGCGAGGTCCGCAACCTGCGGGACGCCCAGGGGCAGGCGCTGCGCCGGCAGACCGGCGTCGTCCAGGCGGTCACCGCGGCGCTCGCGCACGCCAGCAGCGTCCAGGAGGTCATCGACGTCCTCAAGGACACCCACGGCATCCCCAACCTGGGCGCCACCAGTCTGGTGATGGGCCTGGTCGAGGCCGGCCGGATCCGGCTGGTCGCCGAGGGGCCGGCCGGGAGCTTCGTGCCCGGCACCCGGATCACCCGGATAGAGGAGCCCTACCCGATGGGCGAGGTGGTGCGCACCCTCAGCCCGCGTTTCATCGAGTCGCCGGAGGAGTTCGCCGACGGCTACCCGATACTGTGGCCGCACATCACCGACCTGCACATCACCTCGGCCGCCTACCTGCCCCTGATCGCCCAGGCCCGCCCGATCGGCGCCATGGGCCTGCTCTACAACGACCGGCTCGGCTTCTCCAGCGAGGAACGCGCCGTCCTGGTCGCCCTCGGCAGCAGCATCGCGCAGAGCCTGCAGCGCGCCATGCTCTTCGAGCAGGAGAAGGACCTCGCGCAGGGCCTCCAGCAGGCGATGCTGCCGCGCACCATCCCCAGCGTGCGCGGAGCCGACGTCGCCGTCCGCTACCGCTCGGCGAGCGCCGGCGGCTCCCTGGGCCGGGACATCGGCGGCGACTGGTACGACCTGATCCCGCTGCCCGGCGGCCGGGTCGGCGCGGTCATCGGCGACGTCCAGGGGCACGACACGCACGCGGCGGCCGTCATGGGCCAGCTGCGCATCGTGCTGCGCGCCTACGCCGCCGAGGGCCACGCCCCGGCCACCGTGATGGCCCGTGCCTCCGTCTTCCTCGACGAGCTCGACACCGACCGCTTCGCCACCTGCCTGTACGCCGAGGCCGACCTGGCCACCGGTGTCGTCCAGGTGGTGCGCGCCGGGCACATCGACCCGCTGGTCCGCGCCGCCGACGGCGGCTGCCGCCGGGTCCCCGTCGAGGGCGGGCTGCCGCTCGGCCTGTCCGCCGAGTTCCAGAGCCTGGAATACCCGGTGTCCACCGTGGAGCTCGATCCCGGCGAGACGCTGCTGCTGTGCACCGACGGGCTCGTCGAGCAGCCCGGCAAGGACCTCGGGGACGGGATACAGGTCCTGATCGAGCAGGTCACGGAGGGACCCGAGGACGTGCGCGCGCTCGCCGACGTGCTGATCGAGATCGCCGAGGTGCGGGGCGGTGACGACGACGTCGCCCTGCTCCTGCTGCGCCGCCGCGGCTCCGACACCGCACAGGCCGTCGGCCGTCTCCAGCAGCACGTGGCCTCCGGCGACCCCGAGGCGCTCGCCCTGGCCCGGCACATGGTCCGCGCCGCCGTCCGCGCCTGGGGCGCCGGGGACCGCGCCGACGAGATCGAGCTGGTCGCCGACGAACTGATCACCAACGCGCTGATGCACACCGAGGGCTCCGCGATCGTCACCCTCAGGGTCCTCAGCGGCAGCGACCGCCGGCTCCGCGTCGAGGTCGAGGACTCCTCCAGCGCCCTGCCGCGCCGCCGCGAGGCGGGCGAGGACGGGGTGTCCGGGCGGGGGCTGCTGCTCGTCGACGAGATCGCCGACGTGTGGGGCGTGGAGGCGCGCGGCGGCGGCAAGGCGGTCTGGTGCGAGTTCCGGATGCCGGAGAAGGACGACGGCAGCGCCCCGTAGGGGCGCGGGGCCGAGACATGTGCGGCTCCGCCGCGTGGGCGCGACCAGCCCCCACGGCGCCGCAGCCGTAGGACGACCCGATGCGGCACTTCCGGCGGAGCGCAGGCGCAGCGGGTGGCACCCTGGACGCATGCCCGAACTGCCCGAGGTCGAAGCGCTCAGGGACTTCCTGACCGAGAACCTGGTCGGCCGCCAGGTCGTGCGCGTGCTGCCGGTCGCCATCAGCGTCCTGAAGACGTACGACCCGCCGGTCGGCGCCTTCGAGGGCAGCGAGGTCGTCGCCGTGCACCGGCACGGCAAGTTCCTGGACATCGAGGGTGACCGCGGGCTGCGGTTCGTCACCCACCTGGCCCGCGCGGGCTGGCTGCAGTGGAAGGACCGGCTGCCGGACGGGCTGCCCCGCCCCGGGAAAGGCCCCCTGGCCCTGCGGGCGGCCCTGGAGACCGGTGCGGGCTTCGACCTCACCGAGGCCGGCACCCAGAAGAAGCTGGCCGTGTACATCGTGCGCGACCCGCAGGACGTCCCCGGTATCGCCCGGCTCGGCCCCGACCCGCTGGCCGCGGACTTCGACGAGGAGCGCCTGGCGGCCCTGCTGGGGGACGAGCGACGGCAGCTGAAGGGCGCCCTGCGCGACCAGAGCCTGATCGCCGGGGTGGGCAACGCCTACAGCGACGAGATCCTGCACGCGGCGAAGATGTCCCCGTTCAAGCTGGCCGCGTCCCTGACCCCCGAGGAGACGCACCGGCTGTACGAGGCGCTGCGCACCACCCTCACCGAGGCGGTGGAGCGCTCCCACGGCCTGGCGGCAGGGCGGCTCAAGTCGGAGAAGAAGAGCGGGCTGCGCGTCCACGGCCGGACCGGCGAGCCCTGCCCGGTCTGCGGCGACACCATCCGCGAGGTCTCCTTCAGCGACTCCTCGCTGCAGTACTGCCCGGCCTGCCAGACCGGCGGCAAGCCGCTCGCGGACCGCCGGATGTCGCGGCTGCTCAGGTAGCCGGCGCTCACTTGGGGTCCAGCGTCACCAGGCGCTGCCCGTCCGCGTCGCGCACCTCGTAGCGGTCGATCTCGTCCGGGTGCATCGAGGAGCCGCCCGTCATGGTGCTCACCCGGTCGTCGTGGTCCCGCTCCGCCCAGGTGGTCACGACCTGCTCGGAGCCGTCGTCGCCGACGGCGACCAGACGGCAGGAGCGCGGCCCGTCCGGGTCCTTCACCTCCAGCTCGATCGTGCTGCCCGAGTCGGTGTCCTGCGACTTCACCTGCGCCCAGATGCCGGACTGCGCGTCGGTGGCCGCGGTGACCTGCACGGCCGGGGCGGTGTCGTGGCCGGCATAGGTCGCGATGCCGGGGCCGGCGACCGCGAACACCACCGAGGCGGCGAGGCCGTACAGCAGCTTGCGGCGCTTGGCCCGGTGCCGGGTCGCGACCTCGGCGAGCAGCCGGTCGAGGAGCCGGGGGCCGGGCTGTGCCATGGGGTGCACGAAGCGCGGCGTGGCCCTGCGGTACAGCATCAACTGCCGTGCCGCGGGGCCGAACTCGGTCACGTGTGCCGAGCAGCTGGGGCACTCCATGAGATGGTCCTCGAAGCGGAAGGCCTCCGCCTCGTCCAGCACGCCGAGCGCGTACGCGCCGACGTCGCGATGCCTTTCCAGGGACCTCATGACGAATCCTCGTGCCGAAGGGTGCGGGTGGGGGTTACTCGTTGTTCCTTGCTCCCACCCGTACGCAGTCGGCAGCCGTTTCACTCAAGCCACGTACAGAATCGTAATCAACGGATTCGGAGCGGCCGGGCCCGCGGATTGGTCCTGAATCAAAAAAGATGGATGGCGAGATGCCCGAGGGGCAGACCGAGCCGCCAGGCGGGGGTCCACACCTTCGGTCCGTCGTCCTCGCCGAACACCGAACCACCGCCCGGCACCGCGTCCAGGTCGGGCGCGAGCAGCTCGGTCTCCTCCAGCCAGCGCCAGGCGGCCGCGGCCAGATCCAGGTCCGGTGACGGCCCGCCCGCCTCAAGCGCCTCGGCCGTCACTACAGCCATACGTTCTCCCACCCAGTTCTGCCACGGCTGGTCGTACGCCGTGAGCGAAAGCCAGGTCTCCAACTGGGACACGACCCGGATGCCCGACAGTTCGCCGTCCGTGTCGGAGAGGAAGATGGTCAGCGCCAGCGCGTCACGGCCGGCCCGGAACTCGAAGGACGTCGGTGGCATGAGATCGCCGGTGCGCAGCAGCTCGTCGGCGATGTACTCGGCGTACAACCAGGCCATCGGGACCGCGAGTTCCCCGCTTCCGGCCCCGTCCGTGCTCTCTTGACCTCTGTGCAGCATCCCGTCCTGCCTTCCTCCGGTGCGCGCGTGGCCCCGACCCCGGGTCCGTCCCTCTCCCGGTGCGGAACACGGATGAAGACAGCTGATTGCTCAAACATGGTCCTCAGCAAGGCGCTTTACCGAGGTTTGACCTGGCTTACGGTTTCATCGCAGGTCGGGTGCATAACCGGGCAGAACCCGGCGCAGGGCGCGCAGCGCGTAGTACGCCCGCGACTTCACGGTACCGGGTGGAATCCCGAGGGTCTCGGCGGCTTCCGCAACACTCGCCCCTTGGAAATACACCAGCACCAGGACTTCACGGTGTTCCGGGGTGAGAGTCTTCACAGCCTCCCGGACGTCGAGCGTCGCGGCGGCGCGTTCGGCGTGGTCGCCGATGGCCCGGGTGTTCTCCAGGACGGCGTCGTGCACCTCGGCGGGCCGTGCCTGCCGGGCCCGCCGCGCGTCGATGGCGAGCCGCCGGCCGACGGTCAGCAGCCAGGGCAGCACGGAGTCGAAGGCGTCGGTGCGCAGCGCCTCGGGGTGCTGCCAGGCGCGCACGAGGGTCTCCTGGACGAGGTCCTCGGCCCGCTGCCGGTCCCCGTCGCTGAGCCGCAGCAGCAGCGCGAAGAGCGGCCGGCCGTGGTCGCGCTGGAGTGCGACGAGCTCGTGCTCGGCGGTCGTCGTCCCGTCGGGAAGGGTGGTTCCGGCCGTCATGGCCGTATGGCATCGCAGGGTCCGGCCGGGGGACAGAGGGTGCACAGGGGTGTGCGACGGACGGTCGATCGCGTCGGCGAACGGTGCGACGAACGGTCCGTCATACCCCTTACCCGACCCGGATGGGTCAATCGGGGCGCCTGAGTTGTTTGCGGCCGCCCTCACCTTCGTACCCATTGATCTGTAAATCGGACAAGGCTTGCGACTCTGGGGTGCTCCTGATGATCAATCGCAGACGCCAGGCGGCCCTGGCCCTGACCGCCCTTCTCGCCGCCGCAGCCGCCTGTCAGAACCATGTGCGGGAGGAGCGTGCCGTCCCGCCCGGCCACCCGGCGCCCGCGGTGCCCGCCACCGGCGGCTTCACCCTCGTCGCCGCCGGTGACGTCATGCCGCAGAAGTCCGCGGTGGACCACGCGAACTTCGACGCCGGCGGCAACGGCTACGACTTCCGCCCGATGCTCGCCGGCGTCGCGCCCGTCGTCTCCCGAGCCGATCTGGCGCTCTGTCACCTGGCGACCGTCACCGGCGGCGACGGCGGCCGCGCCGGCCTCACCTCCCCGCCGCAGCTCGCCGAGGCCCTCGCCGCCACCGGCTACGACGGCTGCTCCACCGCCTCCGACCGCGCCCTCGACGACGGTGCCGCGGGCATCCAGCGCACCCTCGACGCGCTGGACCGGGTGGGCCTGCGGCACTCCGGCACCGCCCGCACCGATGCCGAGGCCGGCACCCTCACCCTGATGAACGCGGGCCGGGCCCGGGTCGCCCAGCTCTCGTACACCTACGACGTCAACAGCAACTCCCTGCCGCCCGGCCAGCCCTGGGCGGTCGGCCTCCTCGACGAGAACCGCGTCCTCGCCGACGCCCGCGCCGCCCGGCAGGCCGGCGCCGACGTGGTCGTCGTCTCCCTGCACTGGGGCACCGAGGGGACCGACGCCCCCGACCAGCAGCAGCTCACCCTCGCCAAGCGGCTCACCGCCGCGCGCACCGGCGGCCGCCCCGACATCGACCTGCTCCTCGGCACCCACGCGCACATCCCGCAGGCGTACGAGAAGGTCAACGGCACCTGGGTGGTCTACGGCCTCGGCGACCAGATGGCCGGCGAGATGTACAACAGTCAGCGTCAGCAGGACCCGCGCGGCAACGAGTCCACCCTCGCCCGCTTCACCTTCACCCCGCCCGCCCGTCCGGGCGGCCGCTGGGAGGTGGCCAAGGCCGAGTTCATCCCGCAGCTGTACGACCTCGACGCGGGCCGGGTCGTCGACCTCAACGCGGCCATCGGCCAGGGTGCCGACTTCACCGGCGCCCGGGACGCCATCCGGGACGTGGTGCTCAGCCGCGGGGCCGCCAAGGACGGGCTGGTGATGGGGGAGTAGCGGTGGTCACGCGGCGGTCAGTCCACGTCGACGTGGTCGAACGTGGCCAGCAGCTGCTTCAGCACCCGTACGCACGCGGTGATCTCGGTGTCGGTCAGGTCGCCGCCGACCTGCCGGTTCAGGGCGTGCTCGCGGGCGAGGACCGCGGTGATGGTCGCCCGGCCCTCGTCCGTGAGGCGGATCAGGGAGGAGCGCTGGTGCGCCGGGTTGGGGGTGACCTCGGCCCAGCCGTGTGCCACCGCGTCGTTCACCATGCGCTGCACGAACTGCCGGCTCAGCGCCATGATCCGGCCCATCTGGGGCACCGTCATGGGCTCGTACCGGCGCAGCAGGTCCAGCACCGAGCGCACCCCGACCGAGGCCCCCTCGATCTGCTCGCCCTGCTCGACCTTGCGGAAGGCGCGCCGGTACAGCGGGCCGATCAGATCGAACACCTCGGTGATGCGCTCGCCCAGCTCGTCGGGGGCGAGGGGCTTGTCGATGTCGTTCACCCGGCCATCATGCACCGAGCCGTCATGGCAACCGGGGTGTCAAACCCGTCATGACAACCCGGTTGTCAAACCCTCCCGAAGATGACACCTTGGTTGTCATGAATGGTGCTGCGGACGTCCGCTTCTTCCCGTCCTCCGACGGCGACCTCGCCTACCTCGACACCGGCTCCGGCGACCCGGTGGTCCTGCTCCACTCCGGATACGTCGACCACCGCTTCTGGCACCGGCAGATCCCGGCGCTCGCCGCCGAGTACCGGGTGATCGCCCCGGACGTCCGCGGCCACGGCTCTTCCGCCAACGCGAGCAGGCCCTTCCGCTGGGCCGACGACCTCGCGGAGCTGCTGCGCCGTCTGGACGCGGGGCCCGCCGTCCTGGTCGGCCTGTCCATGGGCGGGGTGATCGCCACCGACACGGTGCTGGAACACCCCGAACTGGTCCGCGCGGTGGTCACCTGCGGTGCGGCGACCGGCGACTTCCGGTACACGGACTGCTGGCACAAGGGACTCCAGGACGAGTACGCCCGCACCCTGGGCGCCGGCGACTTCGAAGGCTGGGCCGACGTCTTCCTGCGGGGCGTGGCCGGCGAGCATCGTGCCGTCACCGACCTCGACCCGGACATCCCGCGCCGGCTGCGGGAGATGGCCCTGCGGACGATCTCCAAGCACACCCCCGGCGAGCCGGACCGGCATGTCCCGGTGACCGGCTCCTGGCCCCGGGTGCCCAAGATCGACGTGCCGGTCCTCACGATCAACGGCGGCCTGGAACCCACCGCCCTGCTCGCCGCCGCCGACCGCCTGGCCCGCGAGGTCCCGGACGGTCGCGCCGAGGTCGTCGAAGGGGTGGGCCACTATCCGAACCTGGAGAAGCCCGAGGTCTTCAACGCCCTCCTGCTCGACTTCCTCCGGGCCCTCTGACGCCCCGCCAGCCGCGACCTCTTGTACGAGCAGCCGAAGTAGATCACGCACCCGATCACGAACCAGACCGCGAACCGCACCCAGGTCTCCCACTTCAGGAACGTGATCAGCCAGGATGATCGCGCCCACCGCGATCACGTCCGCAAGACCGCTCAGCCCCACCGACTTGAACGCCGTCGAGAAACCGCTCTCCGGGTCGATCTCCTTGTAGTCCTGCATGCCCGTCAGGACCAGACAGGCAGCCACGTACAGCACCATCGAGATCGCCAGCGAGTAGATGATCGCCTTCGGCAAGTGCCGCTGCGCGTCCTTCGACTCCTCGGCCGCCGTCGACATCGCGTCGTACCCGAAGACGGCGAAGAACACGGTCGCCGCCCCGGTGAACGCACCGCTGACGCCGAACGGGAAGAAGGGGTGGTAGTTCGCCGAACTGATGTGGAAGACGCCGACACCGATCACCAGCAGTACCACCAGCACCTTGAGCACCACCACGATCGTCTCGAAGCGGGCCGCGCTGCGGATGCCGAGGTTGAGCAGGTAGGCGATCGGCAGACAGAGGATCGCGGCGAACAGGTCGACCCGGTGGCCGGACCCGGTGCCCGGCGCGCCGAGCATCCAGTGCGGCAGGTTCTCGCCCGTCTCCTCGACCAGGAAGCCGAAGTACCCCGAGATGCCGATCGCGACCACCGCCACGATCGCCGTGTACTCCAGCAGCAGGTCCCAGCCGATGAACCAGCCCGCGAACTCGCCGAGCACCGCATAGCCGTACGTGTACGCCGACCCCGCCTTCGGGATCAGCCCGGCGAACTCGGCGTACGACAGCGCGGCGAAGGCGCTCGCCAGACCGGCGATGAGGAACGAGACCAGCACGGCGGGCCCCGCCGTCTCGTTGGCCACCGTGCCGGCGAGGGTGCTGTGCTTGTCTGGGGGACACCCCCAGACCCCCGGTACCCGCGCCGATGATGCCGCCCACGCCGATCGCGGTCAGCTGCCACAGCCCCGGCGACCTGTCCAGCCGGGGTCCCTCGCTGACCTCGGTCTCCTCGAAGTGTTCGATGGGTTTGCGACGGAGAATTCCTGCACCCATGCGGAGCCTGGCCATGTGCCTCACCTCTTCGCCGATCGCGAACGGCTGACGGCCGATCATGATGGCTCAGGGGCCTCAAGGACGGAAGGCGCCACGCACGGTCTCGGCCCACCCCGGCGTCCAGGTGCGGGCGGCGGTGCGCGGAGGCCGGGCGTCCGCGAGATGGGTGCGCAGGGCGGTGAGCGCGGGATGCGGGTTGGCGGCGGCCCACAGCAGCGAGTGCGGGTAGAGCGGGGTCGGGTCCAGCAGCGGGATCCGGCGCAGACCGTGGCCGGCCGGCCAGGCCAGCCGGGTCTGCTCGCTGACCAGGGTCGCCAGGGTGTCGGAGCCCGCGAGCGCGTCCTGCAACGCCCCGGAGAAGTTGGGGCCGGAGGAGTCGATCACGAGCCCGAACTCGGCGGCGAGGGAGGCGTAGTACGCGGCCCACTCGGTGCCCTCCACGATCCCGGGCATCCAGAGCCGGTGCCCGGCCAGCTCCCCGGGCGTGACCGAGGCCCGGCCGGCCAGGGCGTGCCCCGGGCCGGTGAGCAGCTGGACCGGCTCGTCGTACACCCGGACGGCCTCGACGCCCCTGGGCAGCGGCCGGCCGGGCATGGCGACGGCCCGGAAGGAGGCGTCGACCGCACCGGAGCGCAGCGCGGTCAGCGCCGAGTCCACGTCGAAGAGCGTGACGACGTCCAGCGGGAGGTCCGGATGCGCCTCGTGGAAGCCGCGCAGCAGGGCCGCAGGGGCGAGCCGGGCGCCGACCACGTCGACCCGCAGGGGGCGCCGGCCCCGTCGTACGGAGGCCGCCGCCCGCTCCTCGGCCAGCAGCAGCTCCCGGGCGTACGGCAGGAAGGCCCGGCCGTCGGCGGTCGGCCCGGCGCCCCGCGCGGTCCGGGTGAACAGCCGCACCCCCAGATCCTTCTCCAGCGCCGCGATCCGCTTGGACACGGCCTGCTGGGTGACCGCCAGCACGGCGGCGGCCTCCTGGAACTGCCCGCAGTCGGCCACGGCGACGAAGGTGCGCACTGCGGTGAGGTCCACGTCCACACCGTACAACCGGCGGTTGTGGCAGCGGGCCCGGGGGTTGTTTGATTCGGCGGCCACCTGCACGTTTTCATGTCCCGGGGTCAACGGGAGGTTGTGCATGGGGCGGCGGTTCGGGTGGCTGTGGGCCGCGTACTCGGTGAGTGCGCTCGGCACCTATCTCGCCTTCGACGCGTTCTCGGTGATCGCCGTCATCGCGCTGCACGCGGGGTCCGCCGAGGTGGCGCTGCTCGCCGCGACCGGGCCCGCCGTGGGCGCGGTGGCGGCGGTGCCGCTCGGGCCGTGGGTGGAGTTCCGGCGCAAGCGGCCGGTGATGATGGCGATGGACCTCGTCAGGTTCGCCGCACTGCTCACCGTCCCGGCCGCGTACGCCCTCGGCGCCCTCGGCCTGGGGCAGCTGCTGCTGGTCTCGGTGGTCGTCGCGGCCGCCGACATCACCTTCGGCGCGGCCTCCGGCGCCTTCCTGAAGTCCCTCGTCCCGGCCGACCGGCTGCTCACCGCGAACGCCCGCTTCGAATCCACCAACTGGACCGCGCTGGTCCTCGGCCCGCCCCTCGGCGGCGCCGCGATCGGCCTGTTCGGCCCGGTGACGACCGTCGCGGCGAACGCGGTCAGCTTCCTGCTGTCGGCCCTGGGCATCCGGGCCGTCGGCGGCGGCGAACCCCGCCCCGCACCCAGGGACGCGCAGCGCCTGCGCGCCGGGGACCTGCTCGACGGCTGGCGGTACATCCTCGCCAGCCCGGCCCTGCGGCCCCTCTTCTACAACAGCCTCGCGGGCAACGCCCTGATCATGGTCGCCGCACCCGCGCTGGCCGTCCTCATGCTCGGCCCGCTCGGCTTCGCCCCCTGGCAGTACGGCCTCGCCTTCGCCGTGCCCTGCCTGGGCGGCCTCCTCGGCGCCCGGCTGGCCCGGCCGCTGGTCGCCCGGTACGGGCAGTGGCGGGTGCTGCGCGCCGCGAGCGCCCTGCGCGCCGTCTGGCCTCTCGGGCTGGCCTTCGTCGGGCCCGGGCTGCCCGGACTGCTGCTGGTGATGGTCCTGGAGCTCGGCGTGATCACCTGCTCGGCCGTCTACAGCCCGGTGTGCGCCACCCGCCGCCTGGAGCACACCCCGGACGACCGGATCGCCCGCACCCTGTCCGCCTGGTCCGTCACCGGCAAGGCCACCACGGCCGCCATGACCGCCCTGTGGGGCCTGCTGGCGAGCCTCACCGGCCCGCGCACCGCGATCGCCCTCGCCGGGATCCTGCTCCTGGCGACCCCGCTGCTGCTCCTGCGGGAAACCGCTACGGCACCACCGTCACCGGCCACCGTCCCGCCTTCACCAGACGGATCGCGACCGAGCCGATGAACCGGTGGCCGGCCTGCTCGGAGGCGCCCACCACGACCGCGTCGGCCTTCAGCTCGTCGGCCGCCTTCACCAGTCCGCTGTAGGCGTCGCCGCGGAAGGTGTGGAACTCCCAGCGCACCTCGAATATCCCCTTGAGGCGCTCGGTCGCGTCCCGGATCTGCGCGACCAGGTCCTCCGCGATCTCGTCGGTGGTCTCCGCCACCGGTGCCCCGAGCGCCGCCCCGGCCGCCAGGACCGGCTGGACGTACACGACCGCCAGCAGCGCGTGCTGCCGCCGGGCCAGACCGCCCGCGTAGGACGCCGCGCGCCACGAGGAGTCCGAGCCGTCCACACCGACCACGATGACCTTGGGGCCGTCCGTGCCCCGCTCGAACTGGTGTTGTTCCGCCACGATCCGAGGCTATCGGAATTCGCAGGTCCGGTGGGTGCGCGGGGCCCGTCGGGCGGGTGCGGGTTGGGGGTGGTTGCTCGCGCCCACGCGGCGGAGCCGCATATTGATACAGCCCCGCGCCCCCAAAAAAACAGGGGGCTGCACGGCGCCCCGTCAGGGGCGCGGGGAACTGCGCGACCAGCCCCCACCGGCCCGCAGCCGCTCGCCGGGCTCGGGCTGCTCGACGGGCGGGCCCCGCGGGCCCTTCCTACAGTCGGAGACATGAGTGCCGCCGTGGAGCCCGCCACGGGCAGGGAGCCGGCGGGCCCGATACGTCCGCCCGGCGGCGGGCGGCTGACCTGGGTGCCGGAGGCCTTCGGGACCTTCTTCGGCACCCTCGCCCTGCTGTGCGCCCTGCTCTCCTTCGTCGCCCCGCTGCGCGTGCTCCTCCACCCGGCCGTGCACTTCATCGACGCCGTCGTGGTGCCCGTCAGCCCCAACCTGGCCTACGCGGTCTTCCTGTTCCTGCTCGGCGGCGCCACCGCCGCCCGCAAGAAGGTCGCCTGGTGGCTGGTGGTGATCTACCTCGGCCTGCTGGTGCTGGCCGACATCCTGACCATCGCCTTCGGCTTCGGCTGGTACCCGTTCAGCTCACTGGTGGTCTGCGGACTCGCCCTGGCCCTGCTGATCGTGGCCCGCCGGGAGTTCTACGCCGCCTCCCGAAGGGCCGCCGTGCGCCGGGCCCTCGGCGTCCTGCTGATCGGCCTGCTGGTGGCGATCCTGGCCGGCTGGGGCCTGGTCTCGCTCTTCCCCGGCTCGCTCCCGCACGGCCAGCACCTGGTCTGGGCGGCCGACCGGGTCTGCGGCGGCCTGGTCTCGGTCCGCAGCTACGGCGGCCGCCCGCCCCGCTTCGTCGCCTTCCTGCTCGGCCTCTTCGGCGCCCTCGCCCTGCTCAACGCCGCCGCCACCCTGTTCCGTTCGCAGCGCCTGGAAGCGGCCCTGCACGGCGACGAGGAGGCCCGCATCCGCGCCCTTCTCAAGGCCTACGGCGACCGGGACTCCCTCGGCTACTTCGCCACCCGCCGCGACAAGGCCGTCGTCTTCTCGCCCAGCGGCAAGGCCGCCGTCACCTACCGGGTCGAGGCCGGCGTCTGCCTGGCCAGCGGCGACCCCGTCGGCGATCCCGAGGCCTGGCCGCACGCCATCGCCGCCTGGCTGGACGTGGCCCGCCGGCACGCCTGGGCGCCTGCCGTGATGGGCGCCTCCGAGGACGGCGCCAGGGCCTATGTCCGCGCCGGCCTCGGCGCCCTGCAGCTCGGCGACGAGGCGATCCTGCACGTCGCCGGCTTCGACCTGGGCGGCCGCGAGATGCGGGTCACCCGGCAGGCCGTCAACCGCGTCCGGCGCACCGGCGCCAGCTGCCGCATCCACCGCCACGCCACCCTCACCGAGACGGAGATGGAGGAGGTCGTCGACAGGGCCGACGCCTGGCGCGACACCGAGACCGAACGCGGCTTCTCCATGGCCCTGGACCGGCTCGGCGACCCCGCCGACGGCGACTGCCTGCTCGTCGAGGCCATGGCCGAGGACGGCAGACTGCTCGCCCTGCTCTCCTTCGTGCCCTGGGGAGCCGACGGCGTCTCCCTCGACCTGATGCGCCGTGACCGCACCGCCCCCAACGGGGTGATGGAGTTCATGGTCGCCGACCTGTGCGCGGCCGCCCCCAAACTGGGCGTGCGCCGCATCTCGCTGAACTTCGCCGTCTTCCGCTCGGTCTTCGAGGAGGGCGCCCGCATCGGCGCCGGACCGGTGCTGCGGCTGTGGCGCGGGCTGCTGCTGTTCTTCTCCCGCTGGTGGCAGCTGGAGGCCCTGTACCGCTCCAACGCCAAGTACCGCCCCGAGTGGTACCCCCGCTTCCTCTGCTACGGCGACGCCGGCTCCCTGGCCCGGATCGGCCTGGCCTCCGGAATCGCCGAGGGCTTCGTCTCCGTACCGTCCCTGCGCACACTCTGGGGAAAGGGGCACCCGCAGACCGGACCGCGGCCCGTCGAGGCGCCGCCGTCCGCGCCGGTGGCCGGTGCCGACGCAGGGGACGAGACCGGGCCCGGCGCACCGGACGCCGGCCTGCCGGACCAGTTCCGGGTCCGGCGCCGCAAGCTGGACCGGCTGCGGGCGGCGGGCGTCGACCCCTACCCGGTGGCCGCCGGTGCACCGCTGCGCGCCCTCGCCGACGTGCGCGACGGCGAGACGGCCACCGTCGCCGGGCGGATCATGCTGGTCCGCGACTTCGGCGGGATCGTCTTCGTGACGCTGCGCGACTGGTCCGGCGACCGCCAACTCGCCCTCACCCGCGACGGGTCGGGACCCGCCCTCGACCGGTTCACCGCCGACACCGACATCGGCGACCAGATCACCGCCACCGGCCGGGCGGGCGTCAGCGACACGGGCGAACCGACCCTCTTCGTCACCGACTGGCAGCTCACCGCCAAGTGCCTGCGCCCGCTGCCCGACAAGTACCGCGGCCTCGCCGACCCCGAGGCCAGGGTCCGCCGCCGCTACCTCGACCTCGCCACCAGCCCCGCCGCCCGCGCCCTGGTCCGCGCCCGCTCCACCGCCGTACAGGCGCTGCGCCAGGGCCTCCTGGACCGCGGCTACCTGGAGGTCGAGACCCCGATGCTCCAGCAGATCCACGGCGGCGCCAACGCCCGCCCCTTCACCACCCACATCAACGCCTACGACCTCGACCTCTACCTCCGCATCGCCCCCGAGCTCTACCTGAAACGGCTCTGCGTCGGCGGTCTGGAGAAGGTCTTCGAACTGGGCCGGACCTTCCGCAACGAGGGCGTCTCCCACAAGCACAACCCCGAGTTCACGATGCTGGAGGCCTACCAGGCGTACGCCGACTACGACGTGATGCTCGACCTCGCCCGTGAGCTGATCCAGGGCGCCGCGACCGCCGCCCTCGGCGCGCCGGTGGCCCGCAGGGACGGCCGGGAGTACGACATCTCCGGCACCTGGCCGGTCAAGACCGTCCACGGGGCGATCTCCGAGGTGCTGGGGGAGGAGATCGGCCCCGGCACCGAGCTGCTGCGGCTGCACCGGCACTGCGACCGCGTCGGGGTGCCGTACACGGCCGACGACGGGCCCGGCGACGTGGTCCTTGAGATGTACGAGCGCCTGGTGGAGGAGCGCACCCAGCTGCCCACCTTCTACAAGGACTTCCCGATCGACGTCTCCCCGCTCACCCGGCAGCACCGCTCCGACCCGCGGCTCGCCGAACGCTGGGACCTGGTCGCCTTCGGCACCGAACTCGGCACCGCCTACTCCGAACTGACCGACCCCCTGGAACAGCGCCGCCGGCTCACCGCCCAGTCGCTGCTCGCGGCCGGCGGGGACCCCGAGGCGATGGAGCTCGACGAGGACTTCCTCGACGCCCTCGAATACGCGATGCCGCCCACCGGCGGGCTCGGTATCGGTGTCGACCGGATGGTCATGTTCCTCACCGGCCTGACCATCCGCGAGACGCTCCCCTTCCCACTGGTCCGCCACCTTTGATACTTTTTGTTCTTTTCTTACCGAAACCTCCCGATGCTGGTCCGTGCGGGTGCTTTCCCGCCGCCGCACCGGTGTCGAAGTGGTGCGCCGGAGCCCCGCCGGGCGACTGATGACTCATGGAGAAGGATCAGTTGTTCACCCGACGCCGGCTGCTGCTCGCCGGCGGTGCCGCTCTGGGATCCGCGGCCACCGCGGGAGTCGTGCTGGCGAGCAGCGCCGAGGAAGGGGCCGGCGGAGTCGCCCCGGCCGCGGGGGCGCAGGCCCGCCCGGCGCTCAAGTCCTCCGCCTTCCGGCTCCAGCCGCTCACCGGATACGGCCCGCCGCCCGCCGGGCCGGGCAAGCTCAAGGTCCGCAAGGAACCCATCACGGAGATCTCCCGCAGCGGCAGACGCATGATGCTCACCTTCGACGACGGCCCCAACCCGAACTACACCCCGCACATCCTGGACACCCTCGCCAAGTACGACGTGCGGGCGATGTTCTTCCTGTGCGGGGAGTGCATCGTCGTGAACCGGGAACTGGTCGCGCGGATGGCCGAGGAGGGGCATGTGGTGGGCAACCACACCTGGACGCATCCGCTGCTGACCACCCTCGACCGAAGTGAGATCCGCGACGAGATGACGAGCACCAGCGACGTCATCGAGGACACCTACGGTGAACGCCCGCAGTGGTTCCGCGCGCCCTACGGCGCCTGGAACCGCGCGGCCTTCCAACTCGGCGCCGAGATGGGCATGGAGCCGATGGCCTGGACCGTGGACAGCACCGACTGGACCGTCCCGGGCACCCGTACCATCGTCGACACGATCGAGAACGGCGCCGCCCCCGGTGTCGTGGTCCTCTCCCACGACGCCGGGGGCGACCGCTCGCAGAGCGTCCAGGCCCTGCGTGAGTATCTGCCCTATCTGCTGGACAACGGTTATCACCTGACCGTGCCGCGCCGCCGTATGTGAACGGGCCCGCGCCCGCCCGGTGGTGGCCTCAGCGGGCCTCGACCAGGCGGGCGAAGACCACGACGTTCCCGTCGTAGCCGTTCTGCTTCGAGAAACCGCCGCCGCAGGTGATGACCCGCAACTCCGGTGTGCCCTTGGAACCGTAGACCCGGTCGCCCGGGAAACCGGCCTTCGCGAAGACCTCGATTCCGTAGATCTCGAACACGGCCGTCCTGCCGTCCTGGCGGTCGACCTCGATCCGGTTTCCCTTCTTCAGGGAACCGAGTCCGTAGAAGACCGCCGGACCCTTCGTGTTGTCGACATGGCCCACGACGACGGACGTGCCGTTCTCCCCGGGCGAGACACCCCCGGTGAACCACCCGGCCAGATTGGGGTCCTCCGGCGGCGGTGCCGCGATCCAGCCGTCCGTGTCCAGACCCACCGGCATCACCGGTGCGTCGACCCGGATCGCGGGGATCCTGATCCGGTCCGCCGTGGCGAACGGCAGCGGGGCGGGAGCCGTGGCGAAGGTGCCCGGGACCGTGGTACGGCTGTCCGGGGCGGCGGCCGAGGCCGGCTGCGGGGGACCGATGTCGAACTCTCCCGAACCGTTCCGAATGAGTGCCAGACCGGTCAGCAGAACGAGCGCTATCACGCCCCAGGGGGCACGCTTCCTCCGCCGCTCCTCCTCTTCGGCCAGCTCGGAAAGTTCGGACGCAGACATTCGCCATCCCCTCTCGACGCGGCCGCCTTCAGGTCCGTATTGCGCATGGGAAAAAGCTAAGTCCCCCACGCGTGTGCGGCGACGGGGCGACGGGCGAACGGGTGGCCCGCGGGTATTCCGGTGAGCCATCCGAGTTGCCGTTCCCAGGATTTTTCTGACGGTCCGTGACCTGCGGCAATATCCGATTGTGCGCTTTTCTCTCGGCGTGTCCCCTCACCAGGACGGACCATTCTCGAAATGCGGGCGTGTTCTGGGCATCTGAGGGTCTTGTCGGGAGGTGCTTTCTCGCCGATCCACCGGGGACCGTTCCCGGGGCGCCTTCCGCGGAGGAAGAGATGCGAAACTCACGTGCGCTGGCGGCCGCGTGCACAGTGGTCGCCGTTCTCGGCGCCGCCGCCCCCGTGGCCGTCGCCGACGGCCTGGGCAACCCCGGCGGCCCGCCCAACACCCAGGCCCCGGTCGTCGGTGGGACGGGCGTCGCCCCCGGGACCGGTGTCGGTGGTATCGGCGGCGTCGGTGGTGTCGGTGGCGTCGGTGGTGTCGGGGTCGCCCCTGGTGTCGGCGGTGTCGGGGTCGTTCCTGGAGTCGCGGTTCCCGGAGTGGGCGTCCCCGGGTTCGGCGTGGGCGGGTTCGGCGGTGACGGGCGGTCCAACAACGGCTTCGGCGGACGGGGCGGCGAGGGGCGCTTCGACAACCGCTTCGACGGACGGGGCGGGGACGGGCGCTTCGACAACCGCTTCGACGGACGGGGTGGAGACGGGCGCTTCGACGACTTCGACGGCAGGGGTGACGGGCGCTTCGACGACTTCGACGGCCGGGGCGACGGCGCGCGCGACATCGTCGCCCAGCCCCGGTCGATCGCCACCGGCCAGCGGCTCACCGTCACCGTCAACAACTGCCGCAACGGCGTCATGACCTCCCGTGCCTTCCACACGGCGCCGCTGTTTCCGTTCGGCGGCGACATGGCGCGTGGTGTCGCCACCATCGAACGGAACGCCAGCCCGGGCCCCTACGACCTGACCGTCCGCTGCGACGGGCGCACCCTGCTCCGGCGGTCCGCGTTCTTCGTGCTCGGCGGGGTGCGCGGCGGACTCGGCGGCAGCATCTCCACCGGGGCCACCCCGACCGACATGGCGATCGGCGGCGGCATGGTGGGCGCTGCCGTGCTCGCCGGCTGCGGGTTCTGGGTGCGCCGACGGAGCGAGAAGCGGATCTGACCCGGCGGGCCTGCGCCCCGGTCCCTCGGCGGACCCGGGCCCAGGCCCGCCCCGCCACGTCCTGGTCAGGCGCGGTCCTCGCCGGAGTGCCTGCGCGAGCGCCGGTACGCCGTACCGACCGAGCCGACGACGAGCGCCGCGCCGAGGCCGATCTCCTGGAGGTCGAACCCGCCGATGCTGCCGCCCTCACCGGCCTGGACCCCCCGCCCGGGCGGAATGGGCTGCGGGTTGAGCGACTGGCCGCTGCCGGAACCGTCGTCCGTGCGCCCGTCGGTACCGGCGTCGGCGCGGCTGTCCGTGCCGCTGTCGGTGCGCCCGTCGGTGCGATCGCCGCTGTGCCCGCCCGTACTGCTGTCGGTGCGCCCGTCCGTACGTCCGCCGTCGGTCCCGCCGCTCTGGTCGTCGGCGCGCCCGTTTCCGTCCTCGTTGCCGTGCCCGTCGGTGCGTCCGTCCGTATGCCCGTCGCCGTGTCCGGCCGACGTGCCGCTCGCGATGGCCAGTTCGGTCGAGGCGCTGGACCCGTCGCAGTTGAACGTCACCCGGTACGACGCCTGCGACTTCGCGTTCCGGTCGACCGTGGCCGTCACCGAGTCCCGCTCCGACGGGATGCTGACCGTGTCGAACACGCCCGAGGTGACCGTCGCGGCGCCCCGGCAGCCGCTGCCGCGGTCCAGATGCAGACTCACCCGGCCGCCCGCCGTCACGGTGGTGGGCGTCACCCGGAAGCCGAAGGACGAGCCGTCCCGGCCCCCGTCGCCGCTGTCGCTCGCGAGGATGGCCGGAGCGGAGAGGGCGAGAGCACCGACACCCAGCAGTGCGGCCGAAGCAACGCGTATCGCGCGCATGGTGGTTCCTCCGGTCCCCGAGGAGCAGCATGCGGACCTGTTCCGCCAGTGCCGGGAATGCACCTCGATGATCGGAACGCTAGAAACATCCGCACACGCGCGCGATCGCAGTAGTGCGAACGGGGGAGATGACTGGGCCGTCCGGGGGACCTCGACGGCGTGGCGCGACGTCCCCCGGGGCGCTCCGGGACCTCGCTACCCCTTGATGTGCGGGAAGAGGTTCAGGAACGGCTGTGCCGTCGCCGTGATGCCGCGGCTGTACGGTTCGTCGAAGTCCCAGATCAGGAACAGCATGAAGGTGATGGTCGCGGAGAACAGGCCGGCGAGGATCAGCTCGCGCCGGGTGCGCCTGATCTGCAGCGCGAAGACCATGCCGATGGTGATCGCCGCTCCGGTCAGCAGCCCGATCCACACCACGTTCGGCATGGTCGCGCCGGTCGAGTCGGCCCGGGCGCTGCGCGCCTGGTCGAGAGCGGCCACCTGGTCCACCAGCGGCTGGTAGGCCTGCGCCTGGAAGTCGGTCTGCGGTTCGTAGTCGGTGACGTCCTGACGGATCTGCGCGAGCAGATCGGCACCGCGCCGGGAGAGCCGGCCGTGGTCGGCCATCTCCTTCCATTCCTTGCCGACGACCTGGGCGGCATAGGCGTCGACGTCCGCCCGGATCCGGTCACGCGTGTCGGGCGAATACACCCGCACCCGTTCGTAGATCTCGTGCAGCGCCTGCGCCTCCGCCTGCACATGGTCCTGGGCGGCGCTGCGGGCCTCCCACACCCCGGCCACCGCCAGACCGAGGACGATGGCGTAGATGACGCCGATCCACATGGTCATGTACTCGATGACGTCCGGCGTCTCGGAGGGATCCTCGTCCTCCGCCGCCCTCTTGTCGCGAACGAGGGTGATGATCACGACCACGGCGACGGCCGCGAGCATCGCGAGGACGAGAACAAGCCAATCCGGCAACGGAAGCCTCCAGGAATCAGTGGGCCGGCCGTCAGCGCGCGCGGAACGCGGCGACGGCGATGATCGCGGGTACGGCGATGAGCAGGACGTAGGTGACCGGGGAGGTGCGGTTCGGGGCCGCCGCGCCGGTCGACTGGACGTGGTACGGCGGGTAGGTCACCGGGGTCGGCGAGGGCCGCGGGGTGGGCTTCGGCGACGGGGCGGGGGGCGGCGTCGGCTTGGGCCGGGGCCGCGGAGCCGGCGGCGGGGGCGGAGTGGGCGTGGGTTTCGGGGCCGGCGCCCGCCGGGGTGGTGGCGGTGGTGCCGGGCGCGGCGCCGGCGGGCGGCTGTGCGTCGGCTTCGGCGTCGGGGTGGGTTCGGGAGTCGGTGAGGGCGTCGGTGTCGGGGTGGGCGTCGGAGTGGGCGTGGGCGTCGGGGTGGGCGTGGGGCAGGGCGGCGGGGTGGGCGCCGGACACGGCGGGGGAGTGGGCCAGGAGCCCCCGGCGACGGCCACCGCGTGAATGCCGTCGGGGCCCGTCGAGGCGGAGGCGCAGGCGTCGGCCGACGCCGTGCCGACCGGGCAGCCCACCAGGGTCCACGTCAGCGTCAGCAGGGCCAACACCCTCGGGACGGGCGCGAGTCTGGTCGCTTCGGGTGCATGCACGACGGAGATCATGGGGCGTCGGGCGCCGTCGTACGCCGGAGTACCGGGTGATTGGCCCGAACGGGGGACATGCGGCGTAAACCGGTTTGAATCATGCCGTCCCGCGGATGGCTCGAAGCGTACGCCCGTGCGGGACGGGGGCCGCGGCCACAGTGTGCCGAAAGAAATTTGTGCGCCCGTTGAACACTTCGGCCCCCGGCATCCGTACCTGGTGTCGTGCGGCGGCACAGAGGCGCTGCAATAACCAGGCGATTATGGGGAGTTGACGATGAAGACCTCGTGGAGGAGCGCCTCGCTGGTGGCTACGGCCGCGGGGGTGATGGTGTTCGCGACGGCGTGCGGTTCGGACAACGTGACCACTCCGTCCTCGGCGGCCCAGAACGTCGGTGCCACGGCCCCGGCCGGCATCGGCAGCATCACCAACCCCTCCGCTTCGACCGGCGCGGGCAACGGCTACGGTGCCGACGGCAGCCAGGCCTCCAGCTCCCCCGCCGCGGTCGCGCCCGCCGGCGAGCTGACCGTGGCCAGCAACCCCGACCTGGGCAAGGTGCTGACCGACAGCAGCGGCCTCACCCTCTACCGTTTCGATGCCGACACCGCCAATCCCCCCAAGTCGAACTGCGACGGCGACTGCGCCACCACCTGGCCGCCGGTGCCCGCCAACGACGCCACGGCCGGTTCGGGCATCGACAAGTCCCTGCTCGGCGAGGTCACCCGCACCGACGGCACCAAGCAGCTGACCGTCGGCGGCTGGCCGGTGTACCGCTACGCCAAGGACGTCAACGCCGGTGACGTCAACGGCCAGGGTGTGGGCGGCAAGTGGTTCGCGGCGGCCCCCGACGGCAAGAAGGCCACGCTGGCCTCCCTGCCCGGTCTGTCGGTGCGCAAGGACGCCAAGCTCGGCGACATCATCGTCGACAAGAACGGCATGACGGTCTACCGCTTCATCAAGGACAAGGCGTGGCCCAAGGTCGTCTCCAACTGCACCGGTGACTGCCTCGCGAAGTGGCCGGCCGTCGCGGAGGTCGCCTCCAGTGACACCAAGGGCATCGTGAAGAAGGGCCTGATGGGCTTCACCCGGCCCGACAACGGCGCGAAGCAGCAGACGGTCAACTGCTGGCCGATCTACACCTTCTCCGGGGACTCGAAGGCCGGGGACACCAACGGCCAGGGCGTCGGCGGCACTTGGTACGCCGTCTCGCCCGAAGGAAAGCTGGTCGGCGCGCCGAGCTAACAGCCGCACGCCGACACAACGGCGCACGACCGCCCGCCCCCTCCACACCGAACGGAGGGGGCGGGCTCTTTGGCATGCAATCCGGGTGCTATTTGACGCGCCCCGCCTCCAGCGCCCCGTCAGGGGCGCGGGGCTGTGTCGATATGCGGCTCCGCCGCGTGGGCGCGAGCAACCACAACGCACCCGCACCCGACGCAATGCCCGAACGCCCCCAAACCGAACACCGAATTCCCAGGCCATGACCGGGAACGGACGGTCAATTTCCGTTTCGGCTCGCCCTGTTCGCAGACGATCAGTAGCCTCTGCTCGAACACCGGATCGCCTCAGCCTTGGAGAGATACATGGAGCGTCCCGCCTGGGCCCCACGAAGCATCGACATCACGGTGCCGAGCGTTTCGCGTATCTACGACTACTACCTGGGCGGTTCGCACAATTTCGAGGTCGACCGGGAAGCGGCCCGCAAGGCGATGACGCACCTGCCCGGCCTCCCGAAGATCATGCAGGCCAACCGGGCCTTCATGCGCCGCGCCGTGCGCCACGCGGTGGGCACCGGCATCGACCAGTTCCTGGACATCGGTTCCGGCATCCCCACCTTCGGCAACGTCCACGAGGTCGCGCAGGCGGCGCACCCCGGCGCCCGCGTGGTGTACGTCGACCACGATCCGGTGGCCGTGGCGCACAGCAACGCCGTCCTGGAGGGCAACGAGGACGCGGACGTCGTGGCGGCCGATCTCCGCAAGCCCCAGGAGATCCTGTCGAGCCCTCAGGTGGAGCGCCTCATCGACCTGAATCGGCCAGTGGCCTTGCTTCTCGTTGCCATACTGCACTTCGTGGAAGACGCGGACGACCCGTACGGGGCAGTGGCACAGCTGCGCGACGCACTCGCGCCCGGCAGCCTGCTTGTTCTCACGCATGCCTCGTACGAGGGAATCCCGTTGCCTGCCGAGCGGGCCGAGGGCGCGGTGGACGTATACAAGGACATTCGCAACCCGCTGATCATGCGCTCGCGCGACGAGGTCGCGCGGTTCTTCGAGGGGTACGACATGGTGGAACCCGGACTGGTGCCGATGCCCCACTGGCGGCCGGAGTCGGCGCCGGAGGACGAGGATCCGTATGCCTTCGCCGGATTCGCCGGCGTGGGGATCGCGGCGTGACCGCGGAGCCGGGCGGCCCGGAGGACAGACTGCGCAGGTTCGCGACGATCTGGAGCCGGGCGGTGTTCCCGGTCACCTCGACGTCCCTGACCCGCCCGGAGTTCGAGGAGCAGCTGCTGCCGCTGGCCCGCCGGCTGAGCGAGATCCTGCTGGCGCACGGCTTCGACGCCGACGAGGCCCGGCAGGTGGGCGCCGCGCTCATCGACGCGCACTGCACCGACCCCGAGGCGCTGACCCGCACCCTCGACTGCGTCGACGCGTATCTGGTCCTGTACTGCGGCGAGGACGGCCCCCAGGACGAGCTGCGGATGCGCTCCTCACGGATCCAGCACGCGATGGCCGCCGGGTTCGCCCAGGCGCTGCGCGAGCGCACGCTGGCCGAGCAGGAGGCCATCGCCCAGGCCGCGTTGCGCGCCCAGGGCGTGGTCGCACAGGCGCTGCACGCCAGCGAGGCCCGCTTCCGCGCCGTCTTCGAGGGCGCGGCGATAGGAATCGGCATCGCCGACCTCGAAGGCAACGTCCTCCAGGTCAACGGCGCGCTGCTGCGCATGTTCGGCGGCTCCGAGCAGACCCTGCGCGGCCGCAACGTCATGGAGTGGACGCACCCCGAGGACGCGCCGCAGACGTGGCGGCTCTACGAGGAGCTGGTGCGCGGCGAACGCGAGCACTACCACGTCGAGAAGGCCTTCAACCGCTCCGACGGAACGGTCCTGTGGACCAACCTGACCGTCTCCCTGCTCCGGGACGCGGACGGCGACCCGCAGTACCAGCTGGCCCTCATGGAGGACACCACCGAGCGCCGGCTGCTCAACCTCCGGCTGCGCTACGAGGCCACCCACGACGCGCTCACCGGCCTGCCCAACCGCACGCTGTTCTTCGAGCGCCTGGAGAAGGCCCTGTCGGCCGGCGAGGGCCAGCGGTTCGGGCTGTGCTACCTCGACCTGGACGGCTTCAAGACCGTCAACGACAGCCTCGGCCACTCGGCCGGCGACCGGCTGCTCGTCGAGGTCGCCGACCGGCTGCAGTCCTGCGCGACCGCGCCCGGCGAGATGGTCGCCCGGCTCGGCGGCGACGAGTTCGTGGCGCTGACCACCGGCCCGGCCACCCAGCGCGAGGTCGACGACCTGGCCGACCGCATCATGAACGCCCTGGTCACCCCGATCAGCATCGACGGCCGCGACCTCATGGTCCGCGGCTCCATCGGCATCGTCGAGGGCCCGGCGGGCGAGCGCACCCCGGCCGAGGTGCTGCGCAGCGCCGACATCACGATGTACCGGGCCAAGTCGGCGGGCGGCAACCGTTCCGAACTCGCCGACCCGGAGGCGGACGCCCGCGCGATCACCCGCCACGGCCTGACCACGGCGCTGCCGGCCGCACTGGACCGGAACGAGTTCTTCATCGAGTACCAGCCGCTGGTCCACCTCGGCGACGGCAGCGTCCGCGGCGCCGAGGCCCTGGTCCGCTGGCTGCACCCGCAGCACGGCGTCCTCGGCCCCGACCGGTTCATCCCGCTCGCCGAACACACCGGTCTCATCGTCCCGTTGGGCCGCTGGGTCCTGGAGGAGTCGATCCGCCAGGCCCGCGAATGGCGAGAACGCTACGGTGAGGACACCGCCGCCGGTCCGCTGCGGATCAACGTCAACCTCTCCCCGTGCCAGCTCAGCCACCCCGGCCTGGTCCAGGACACGGTGGACATCCTGGAGCGGACCGGGGTGGCCCCCGACGCCCTGTGCCTGGAGGTCACCGAGTCGGCCCTCATCGGTGCCGACGACGACCTCCTCAAACCCCTGCGGCGCCTTGCCGAGATGGGCGTGGACATCGCCCTGGACGACTTCGGCACCGGTTACTCGAACCTCGCGAACCTGCGCCGCCTGCCGGTGAGCATCCTCAAGCTGGACCGCTCCTTCACCCAGAGCATGCAGCAGTTCCCGGCGGATCCGGTCGACCTCAAGATCGTGGAGGGCATCGTCACCCTGGCCCACAGCCTGGACCTCGCGGTCACGGTGGAGGGCGTGGAGACGGGCGCCCAGGCGGAACAGCTCCGGATACTGGGCTGCGACACGGCCCAGGGCTGGTACTACGCCCGTCCGGGCCCGCCGGAACGCCTGCACGAGCTGGCACTGGTGGACGCGACGGGCTGACCCGGCGTCCCCTCGGGGGCCCTCAGTCGAGGTGGAAGATCTCCTCGGCGGGGGCCCACCGTTCGTTCTCGGCAGCGGTGTCCAGCGGCTCCTGACAGGGGTCGGTGAGGGCCCACCACTCGCGGGACACCGGGTCGGCGGCGATCTCCGCGGTGTCGGCGGCGTAGTCGCTCCCCGAGTACTCCAGGTAGCTGAACAGCAGCCCGTCCCGCAGGAAGATCGAGTAGTTGCCGATGTGGGCCCGCTTGAGGGCCGCCAGCACACCCGGCCAGGCGGCCGCATGCAGTGCGCGGTACTCGGACTCCTTCTCCGGGCGCAGCCGGATGACGGCGGCGAAGCGCTGCACCTTGCTCACCTCTCTCCTGAGGGACGAACGGCGAAGAATCAGTTTCATCCGTCGGGCAGGACCCTAAGGATCAGATCCTTCCCGCGCAATGGCCCTGAGAGATGTCGCTTACAGGCCGTATCGCCCTGTCTCATCAGGCACTTGAATCCGGTTCTGTTCAACATCTTCCCTACACGTAACGCGGATGTCATAGTGACCACCGCCGATGAACCTGATTAATCCGAACGCGGAGGAGGGGGTACACCGTGGCCGATCCGTCAGCGGTCTCCGACGGTCCCTACCGGCCGGGGTACGAACTGGTCGCCGAACAACTGCTGGAGTACATCGCCGAGCAGAACCTGCGCCCGGGCGACCGGCTCCCCACGGAGGCGGGCCTGGCCGAGATCCTGGGGGCGTCCCGCAACGTCACGCGTGAGGCCGTCAAGGTGCTGGCCGCCATCGGCCGGCTGAGCGTGCGCCGGGGCGCCGGCATCTTCGTCGCGGAGGCGTCCGGCGGGCTGGTGGACGACCACCTGTCGCACTTCCGGCCGACGAGCATGGAAGACGTCCTGATGCTGCTGGACTACCGTACGGTGATCGAGTCGGAGACGGCCCGCCGGGCCGCCGGCCTCGCCACCCCCATCGAGGTGCGCACCATCCGCGAGGGCGCGCAGAGTTCCCTGACGGCGGCCCAGCAGAACGACGGGCACGCCTTCGCCCGGGCCGACGAGGCGTTCCACGACGCGGTGGGCGCGGCCTCGCACAACGTGTTCCTGCGGTCGAGCGTCGCCGGCGTACGGCGCCTCGCGTCCCAGTCCGACGTGCTGCTCTTCCACGGCGACGCCCCGGGCTCGCTGGAGGTCGCCGCACGACAGCATCTCGCCATCGCAGAGGCGGTCGCCGCGGGGGAGGCCGATCTCGCGAGCGAGTTGATGGTGGAGCACATCGCCACCACGCAGAGCCAGTTCGAGCGGAAGATCCGCGACCGGCTGTTCAACCTCGGCGACCGCGCAGCCCCCGGGGCACCCGCGCGGCCGTCGTCGGACAGCGGTCCCGGGGACTCCGGCCTTCCGCCGCAGACATCGGTGTCGTAGGCCGGTCGACGTGGTGCGGCCCGGTGGGGGCTGGTCGCGCGGTTCCCCGCGCGCCCCTTTCAGGGGCGTGCACCCAGCGTCCCTGAAAGGGGCGCGGGGCTGTATCAATGTGCGGCTCCGCCGCGTGGGCGCGAGCAACCACCCATGGGCCCGCACCCGTACGACGAAGGCCCGCACCCCGGGAACCGGGCGGACGACCCGGTTCCGATGCTTCATCCCTCAGGCGATTGGATCTCCGTGTCTCTTCTGTCTGTGCGCAGGGGCAGAGCCGTACCCCTGCCGAGAACCCTCATAGCCGCCCTGCCCGTCGCCCTGGCGATGGCCCCCCTGGCCGTCGCCCCGGCCCAGGCGGCCCCGAAAGCGTCCGGGCTCACCGTCTACGTCTCCCCGACCGGCAAGGACACCGGCCGGGGCAGCGCCGACCACCCCTTCAAGACCCTGGAACACGCACGGGACTACGTGCGCGACGCCAAGAGCAAGGTCGACGGCGACGTCCATGTCCGGCTGCTGTCCGGCACCTACCGGCTCAGCCGCACCTTCGCCCTCACCGCCCAGGACTCCGGCAAGGACGGGCAGCGGATCGTCTACGAGGCCGCACCCGGCGCGCACCCGGTGATCAGCGGCGGCAAGCAGGTCACCGGCTGGACCAGGGCCGACGCCGACGGCAAGGTCTACAAGGCGAAGCTGACCGGCCTCGACACCCGCCAGCTGTATGTGAACGGCGAGTTGAGGACGCGCGCCCGCAGCGGGAAGAACCCCGCGGGCTTCAGCAAGACGTCCACCGGCTACACCTTCACCGACAGCGGCATCAGCAGCTACAAGAACCCCTCGGACCTCGAAGTCGTCAGCTCCTGGGGCTGGAAGCTGATGCGCTGCCCCGTCGAGTCCATCTCCGGCAACTCGATGACGATGCAGCAGCCCTGCTGGCACAACGCCAACCTCCAGCAGGGCCAGGAGATCCAGAACCCGACCTGGCTGGAGAACGCCCGCGAGCTGCTGGACAGCCCGGGGGAGTGGTACCTCGACAAGAGCGCCGGCGAGGTCTACTACATGCCCGAGCCGGGCGAGGACATGAGGACCGCGGACGTCACCGTGCCCGTGGTCCAGGACCTGGTCGACCTGAACGGCACCCGTGACCACCCCGTCGCGGACGTGGCCTTCCAGGGGATCACGTTCTCCTACTCCACCTGGCTCGAACCGAGTTCGTCCGACGGCCTCATCGAGGGCCAGGCCGGCTTCCGGATGGTCGGCGACGACAACCCGACCTTCGACTCCACGCGCCTGAACTGGAAGAAGACACCGGGAGCCGTCAACGTCAGCCACGGGCAGGGCATCGAGTTCACCGGCAACACCTTCACCCACCTCGGTGCCGTCGGCCTGAACCTGAACACCGGCACCCAGCACACCACGATCACCGGCAACGTCTTCCGCCAGATCGCCGCGACCGGCATCCAGATCGGCGGAGTCACCTGGGGCGACGCCCATCCCGACGACCCCCGCGACATCACGAAGGACACCCTGGTCGATGACAACGTAGTCACCAAGGTCGCCGACCAGTACAACGGCTCGCTGGGCATCCTGGCCGGCTACACCGACTCCACGGTGATCACCCACAACAAGGTCCACGACCTGCCCTACAGCGGCATCTCCGTCGGCTGGGGCTGGGGCCTGACCGACCAGGGCGGCAACTCGGCGTACCCGAACAACGCCGGCGTCCCGGTCTCGGACACCCCGACGATCAGCCGTGACAACGTGGTCAGCGACAACGAGATCAGCGACATCATGCAGTCGCAGGCCGACGGCGGAGCGATCTACACGCTCAGCAGCGACCCCGGCGGCAAGGTCACCGGCAACTACATCCACGGCATCCCGGCCCCCGCCTACGGCGCCGTCTACCACGACGAGGGCAGCCGGCACTGGGAGAACACCGGCAACGCGTTCTGCGACGTCTCCTTCCAGTGGCTGCTGATGAACCACGCCCAGGACAACGCGGCGACGGGCAACTACACCACCCAGCCCGCCTTCAGCGTCCAGTACCTGAGCCAGAACAACGACGTCAGCGGCAACACCACGGTCGGCTCCTGCGACCAGCTGCCCGCCTCGATCGTGGACAACGCGGGCCTGGAGAAGGCGTACCAGCACCTCGACCCGGGCCCCGCGGTCACCGACCACCAGGCACCCACCGCACCCGGCGACCTGACCTCGGTCACCGACTTCCCGACCGTCGCCGACCTCAGCTGGACGGCGGCCACGGACGACACCGGGGTCACCGGCTACTCGGTCTTCCGGGACGGCAAGCTGGTCAGCGCCTCCGGCAGGACCTCGGTCCGCCTCTCCGGCCTGACGGCAGGTCAGACGTACACCTTCACCGTCACCGCCCGGGACGCGGCCGGCAACGAGTCCGCGCCGAGCAGGTCGCTGAAGGTCACGATGCCCGACGGCTCGGACCTGGCGCTGAAGAAGCCGGTCACCGCGTCCTCCGACTCCGAGGGCAACGTCCCGGCCAAGGCGGTCGACGGCGACCTGTCGACGCGCTGGGCGCAGGGCCTCGGGCTGCCCGACCCGTCCTGGATCCAGGTCGACCTCGGCGCGTCGTACGACGTGACCGGCGCGATCACCACCTTCGAGAAGAGCAGCGGCTACAAGTACCGCATCCAGGTGTCACCCGACGAGGTCCACTGGCAGACCCTCGCGGACCACACCGCCGACAACACCACCGCCCAGACCGACTACGCCGACGCCGGCACCCCGGTCACCGGCCGCTTCGTACGGCTCACCGTGACCGACTCCAGCGGCAACGGCGGCAGCATCTACGACTTCCAGGTCTACGGCACCGCCCGCGCCCCCGGCACCGACCACACCGCCCCCACGGCACCCGGACAGCCCACCGCCAAGGCGCTGCTGCCCAGCCTGGTGGACGTCAGCTGGCCGGCCGCCACCGACGACACCGGCGTGACCAGTTACGTCGTCTACCAGGACGGCACGCGGATTGGTGTCACCGGCGACACCACCTACCGGGTTGCAGGCCTGAAGCCCGGGACGAAGTACTCCTTCACCGTCGTCGCCCGCGACGCCGAGCTCAACGCCTCCGACCCCAGCCCCGCGGCGGAGGTCACCACCCCGGCCGACGACGACCTGGCCCTGGACAAGACCGCGACGGCCTCCTCCGACTCGGAGGGATACGCACCGGCGAAGGCGGTCGACGGCGACCTGTCGACGCGCTGGGCGCAGGGCCTCGGGCTGCCCGACCCGTCCTGGCTCCAGGTGGACCTCGGCAAGGACACCGGCGTCTCCGCCGTGGTCACCACCTTCGAGAAGCCGAGCGGCTACAGGTACCGCCTGGAGTACTCGACCGACGGCGCCAACTGGTCGACCTTCGAGGACCACACCGCGGACAACACCGTCGCGCAGACCAACTACTCCTTCGCCGACCAGCCCGTCACCGCCCGCTACCTGCGGCTGACCGTCACCGGCTCCAGCTGGAACGGCGGCAGCGTCTACGAACTCCAGGCGTACGGCGGCTTCTGAGCCGTTCGCTCCCGGCCGCCGTCGCCATCCCCTTTCCCACAGAAACGAAAGCCAGGATGAAGATCACCCATGTCGAAGTACACCGGATCGACGTTCCGGCGGCCAGCCCGCCCTTCCGCTGGCGGGAGGGTCTGAGCGGCAGCGCTCCGGTCGGCGACGGCGCGGTCCTGCGCATCGGCACGGATGAGGGGGCCGAGGGAGTGGCCCTGTTCGCCCGCCCGGGAGCCTTCACCACCCTCACCGAGCTGGTGGACCGGGTCTTCCGCGAGGAACTGGTCGGGGCCGACCCGTTCCAGCGGGAGTGGCTGTGGCACCGGGTGTGGGAGCTGGACCGTATCCACGAACTCCCGCTCCCCACCCTGGGCCTGATCGACATCGCCCTGTGGGACCTGGCCGGCCGCCACCACGGCCAGCCGGTCTGGCGGCTGCTCGGCGGCTTCCGCGAAGCCATTCCCGCCTACGCGTCGACGTCGACGTTCGCCACCACCGAGGAGTTCCTCGACGTCGCCGACCAGTGCCTGGACCTCGGCTACCGGGGCATCAAACTGCACGCCTGGGGCGACGCCCGCCGCGACGCCGAGCTCTGCCTCGCCCTGCGCGCGCACGTCGGCCCGGACGTGCCCCTGATGTACGACGGCTCGGCCGGCTTCGACCTGCCCGACGCGATCCGCCTCGGGCGGGCCCTCTCCGAGGCGGACTACCTCTGGTACGAGGAGCCGATGCGCGAGTTCAGCGTCTCCGCCTACCAGCAGCTCGCCGCGGCCGTGGACGTCCCGCTGCTGGTCGCCGAGACCTCCGACGGGGCTCACATGAACTCCGCCGACTTCATCCGGGCCGGCGCCGCCACCTTCGGCGTCCGGGCCGGCACCACCCTCCGCGGCGGCATCACCGGCGCCATGCGCACCGCCCACCTCGCCGACGCCTACCGGCTCCGCGCCGAGGTGCACGGTTCGGACATCCCGAACCACCACCTGTGCATGGCCATCTCCAACACCACCTACTACGAGTCCCTGGTGACCGCGACCACGGTCGTGCGCGAGCGCCACGTGGACGACCGGGGCCTGGTCCACGCCCCCACGGGACCCGGCATCGCCCTTCCCCTCGACCTCGGCTACGGCAGCGAACTCCTGCCGTTCGTCGAACAGCCGCGCTGACCGGCAAGAACAGAAAGGCAAGACGATGAGGTCTTCCACGTCCATGAGAACCGGGGCCCCGAGACCGGGCCGCCACCGCACCGCACTGCGCACCGCGGCCGCCGCGCTCTCCCTGTCCACCGCGGCGCTCCTGGCCGGCTGCGCCAGCGCCGACACCACCGCCCAGTCCTCCTCCGACCAGGCGACCTTCAAGCCGGCCACGCAGAAGGACGGCTCGCAGATCACGGTGTGGACGGACTCCACCCGCCTGCCGTCGGTGCAGAAGTACCAGAAGGCCCACCCGGACGTGAAGATGGACATCGTCACGTACGACGGCGGGGCCGACGGCTCGACCTACCTCCAGTCCAAGGTGCAGCTCTTCGACCGGACCGGCAGCGGCTGGCCCGACGTGGTGTTCGGCTCGCCCACCGACGTCACCTGGGCCTCGGAGCCCACCAAGCCCGGCGTGCAGCCGTTCGCCGCCCCGCTGGACGACAAGCTCGTCCCGCAGAACACCCTGGACGGCTTCGCCAAGGGCTCTCTGACGCCCTGTCAGTTCAACGGCCACACCTACTGCCTGCGCAACGACATCGCCCAGGTCGTCCTCTGGTACAACAAGTCCCTCATGGACAAGTGGGGTTACCAGGTCCCCACCACCTGGGAGCAGTACGAGGCCCTCGGCAAGAAGGTGGCCAAGGAACACCCCGGCTACCTGGTCGGTTCGGTCGGCGACACCAACTCCCACGAGTCGTACTTCTGGTCCGGCCAGTGCCCGGCCTTCGACCTGGTGAAGCCGGACACCCTGCGCACCGACCTCCAGGACCCGGACTGCACCCGCACGGCGAAGCTCCTGGACGGCCTGATCGACGCCAAGGCCGTCACCACCAAGGGCTTCTTCAGCCAGGGCTTCGCCAAGGACAGCGGCAGCAAGGTCCTGATGGCGTACGGCCCGTCCTGGTACGGCCAGTACCTCTTCAAGGCGGCCTTCAACGCCCCGGCCAAGCAGATCGCCGCGGCACCCCCGCTCACCTGGGAGGGGGAGACGAAGGCGGCCACCGGCAACGTCGGCGGCGGGGTCTGGATGGTGTCCTCGCACAGCGCCAACCTCAAGGCCTCCACGGACCTGGTCACCTGGCTGACCACCTCCGACGAGAACCAGGCGTCCGCGCCCACCTACCCCGCCTACACCGAGGCCGCGCAGGCCTGGCTGAAGAACCCCGCCAACAGCGGCTACTTCGCCAACGACGTCAGCGAGGCGTTCCAGCAGGCCGCGGACGAGGTGTGGACCGGCTGGTCGAACACCAAGTTCTCCGACGCCACCGCCTGGTCCAGTGTCGTGCTGCCCGCGCTGACCGCCGGGAAGAGCCTGACCGACACGCTGCCGGCCTGGCAGAAGGAGATCAGCAACGAGGCGAAGGCACACGGATACAAGGTGGAGAACCAGTGACCCTGCTGGAGACCGAGCACGTCGCCGTCTCCCCCCTGCGCCGCGGCACCCCGCCGCGGCGCAGGGCCCGCGGCCGTGCGGGCCACTACTTCGTCGCCGCCTACGCACTGCTCCTGCTCGCCTTCGGGATCGTCCCGACCGCGTACTCCTTCTACCTGGCGTTCACCAACGACCGGGGCCAGTTCACCGGCCTGAACCAGTTCGTCAAGGTGGTCCAGGACTACCGCTTCGGGCCGGCTTTCACCCACATGCTGATCTACCTGGCGCTGTGGCTGGTCACTCTCGTCGTCCTGGTCGTCCTGGTCGCGGTGATCCTGCGCAGCCGGGTCCGCCCCGGCACCTCCGCCCTCTTCCGCTTCCTCTACTACATCCCCGGCGCCCTCGCCGGCGTGGCCAGCGTCCTGGTCTGGCTGTTCATGCTGGATCCCGACGTCAGCCCGGTGTCCTGGCTGCTGAAGAGCATGGGCATGCAGACCTTCGCGGCCGTCCTCGCCCCCGCGAACCTGCCGTGGATCCTCATGCTCATCGCCTTCTGGACCGGCGCCGGCGGCTGGATGGTGGTGATGTACGGGGCGCTCAACAACATCCCCGACGAGGTCATCGAAGCCGCCCGGATGGACGGTGCGGGTCCCTGGCGGACCGCCTGGCACATCCAGATCCCGATGATCCGGCAGTGGATCGTCTACATGACCATCATGGCGTTCGCGACCGGCACCCAGCTGTTCGTCGAGCCCCAGCTGCTCCAGACGGCCAGCCTCGGCCGGGTCAGCCCCACCTGGTCGCCCAACCAGCTCGCCTACGTGTACGCCTTCCAGCAGGGCGACTTCAACGGCGCGGCCGCCATCTCCGTCGTCCTGCTCGCCGTGGGGCTCCTGGCCGCGGGCCTGCTCGTCGCCCGCTCGAACCTGTTCAGGTTGGATGAGTCATGACGCAATCAACTCTCGCTCCGGCAGCGCCGATCCGACGCGTCAGGCCGACACGAGCCCTCTCCTTCCTCATCGTGGCCGTCCTGCTGGCCTTCCTCCTGGTGTTCTTCGTCCTGCCGGTGATCTGGCTGCTGCTGGCCCCCTCCAAGACGGCCGGGGAGGTGGTCCGCGACAACCCGCTGTCCTTCGGCTCGTTCGGGCAGATCGGCGCGGCCTGGCACCATCTCTTCGCCTTCCAGGACGGCGCGATGCTCACCTGGCTGAAGAACTCGGCGGTCTACTCCGGCGGTTCCCTCGTCCTGACCCTCGCCGTCAGCGTCCCGGCCGGCTACGCCCTGGCCCTGACGAAGTTCAGGGGCCGCAGGACGCTCCTCGTGATCACCCTGGTCACCATGATCATGCCGCAGGCCACTCTGGTGCTGCCGGTCTTCCTGGAGCTCAACCGCTTCCACCTGATCGGCACGGTCTGGTCGGTGATCCTGCCCTTCTCCTTCTACCCGTTCGGCGTGTACCTCGTGTACATCTACTTCGGCAGCAGCCTCCCCAGAGACCTGCTGTCGGCCGCGAGGATCGACGGCTGCACCGAATGGCAGCTCTTCTCCCGCATCGCGCTGCCCCTGGCGAAGCCGGTGATCGGCCTGGTCGCGTTCTTCAGCTTCGTAGGCAACTGGAACAACTTCTTCCTCCCCTACCTGGTCCTCCCGAACAGCAACGAGTTCCCCGTCCAGGTAGGCCTGAACCAACTCCTCACCTCCACCCCGTCCTTCAACCCGGTGGCAGGCGCAGGCCTGAACATCACCATCCCCGAACTGGCATTGGCGATCATCATCGCGATCCTCCCGGTCCTGGTCCTGTTCCTCTTCTCCCAGCGCACGCTGGTGTCCGGAATGCTGGCGGGATCGACGAAGGAGTGAGCGGTCCTTTGAAAGGCGCGCCGCCTGCAACGCGCCCCTCAGGGGCGCGGGGAACTGCGCGACCAGCCACAACGAGCCCGCAGCCCGCCGCGGTGCTCAGTCGTACGGCGATCCCGTTCTGTCACCTTTCCAACAGCATCCTCTGCAACTCCCGAGCAGCCCGAGGCGGCGCCACATCACTCCGGTGAGCCAACGCGATGGTCCGGTACAACCCCGGCCGAGCCAACGGAGTGACCCGCAACCCCCGCCCCGACCGGGCGGCCACCATCCGAGGCACCACGGCCATCCCCAACCCCGCCCGCACAAACCCCAGCACCGCGTCCATCTCACCCCCCTCGACAGCAAACCCCGGCTCGAACCCAGCGGAGCGACACGCCGCGACGGTCAGCTCCCGCAGGTCGTACCCGTGCCGGAACATCACCAGCCGCTCCCCCTCCAGATCGGCGATCCGCACCCCGCCCCGCCCCCGCCCGGGCACCGTCGCCTCGGGCGAGGACACCACCACCAGGTCCTCCCGCAGCAGCTCCACGGTGGTCAGCGCGGGCGACCCCGGCGGCAGCGGCAGCACGATCAGCGCCAGGTCCAGCGCCCCACGCGCCAGCTCCCGTACGAGATCATGGGACCCGCTCTCCTCGATCAGCAGCTGGATCCCCGGATACCGGTCGTGGAACGCCCGCAGCACGTCCGGCAGCAACCCGGTGCACAGACTCGGCGTCGCCCCCAGCCGCACCCGGCCACTGCGCAGCTGCACCAGCTCCTGCACCTCGTACCGGGCGGTGTCCGCGTCCGCGAGGATCCGCCGGGCCAGCGGCAGCAGCGCCTCGCCCGCGTCGGTCAGGGTGATGTTGCCCCGCGCCCGCAGGAACAGATCCGCCCCCAGCTCCCGCTCCAGCGCCTTGATCTGCTGGGACAGCGACGGCTGGGCGACATGGACCAGCTCGGCGGCCCGGGTGAAGTGCCGGGTCTCGGCCACGGCGACGAAGTACTGAAGCTGCTGGAACTGCATGGTGACACGATAGCTCTTGCCTATCGAATCAAGCCGGACCATGTCTTGGACCGATGGGGCCGTTCGGCCCTACCGTCCTCAGCATGGCTCTGGCAACGCGGACGGACCGACGGTCGTCCATGGCGCGCACGATGTGGGACAGCTCCGTCGGCAAGAAGACGGTGATGGCCGTCAGTGGCCTGATCATGCTGCTCTACCTGGTCGCGCATGTGATCGGGAACCTGAAGATCTTCTTCGGGGCGGGCGAGTTCAACCACTACGCGCACTGGCTGCGCACCGTCGGTGAACCGTTCATGCACTACGAGTGGACGCTCTGGCTCATCCGGATCGTCCTGGTCGTCGCGGTGGTCGCGCACGCCACGTCCGCGTACCAGCTCAGCCGCCGTGACATCAGGGCACGCCCGAGCAAGTACGTGCACAAGAAGCCGCGGGCTTCCTACGCCACCCGCACCATGCGCTGGGGCGGGATCATCCTCGGCCTGTTCATCGTCTGGCACATCCTCGACCTGACCACCGGCACCGTGCACTCCGGCGGCTTCCAGGAGGGCCACCCGTACCAGAACGTCGTGGACACCTTCTCCACCTGGTACGGCGACGTCATCTACATCGTCGCGATGCTCGCGCTCGGCCTGCACATCCGGCACGGCTTCTGGAGCGCCGCCCAGACCCTCGGCGTCGGCAGCCGCACCCGCGAACGCGCCCTCAGGGCCACGGCCGACGTCCTCGCACTGCTGCTCACGGCCGGCTTCATCGCCGTACCCGTGGGCGTCATGACCGGAGTGGTGAGCTGACATGACCGACTACGTGAACTACACGACAGGTGAAGCCGTCGCCGACGGCAAGGCACCCGACGGCCCGGTCAGCGAGCGCTGGGACACCCGCCGTTTCGAGGCCAAGCTGGTCAACCCCGCCAACCGGCGCAAGCACACCGTGATCGTCGTCGGCACCGGCCTCGCGGGCGGCTCCGCCGGGGCCACCCTCGCCGAACAGGGCTACCACGTCGTCCAGTTCTGCTACCAGGACTCCCCGCGCCGCGCGCACTCCATCGCCGCGCAGGGCGGGATCAACGCGGCGAAGAACTACCGCAACGACGGCGACTCCGTCCACCGGCTGTTCTACGACACCGTCAAGGGCGGCGACTTCCGGGCCCGCGAGTCCAACGTCCACCGCCTCGCGCAGATCTCCGTGGAGATCATCGACCAGTGCGTGGCGCAGGGCGTGCCGTTCGCGCGTGAGTACGGCGGTCTGCTCGACACCCGGTCCTTCGGCGGTGTGCAGGTCTCCCGGACCTTCTACGCCCGCGGGCAGACCGGGCAGCAGCTGCTCCTCGGCGCCTACCAGGCGCTGAGCAGGCAGATCGCCGCCGGGAACGTGGAAATGCACCCGCGTACCGAGATGCTCGACGTGATCGTCGTCGACGGGCGGGCCCGCGGGATCGTGGCCCGGGACCTGATCACGGGCCGTATCGACACGTACTTCGCGGACGCCGTCGTCCTCGCCAGCGGCGGCTACGGCAACGTCTTCTACCTGTCGACGAACGCCATGAACTCCAACGCCACCGCGATCTGGCGGGCGCACCGGCGCGGCGCCTACTTCGCCAACCCCTGCTTCACGCAGATCCACCCCACCTGCATCCCGCGCACCGGCGACCACCAGTCCAAGCTCACCCTGATGAGCGAGTCGCTGCGCAACGACGGCCGGATCTGGGTGCCCAAGGCCAAGGGCGACACCCGGCCCGCGAACCGGATCCCCGAGGACGAGCGCGACTACTACCTGGAGCGCATCTACCCGGCCTTCGGCAACCTGGTCCCGCGCGACATCGCCTCCCGCGCCGCGAAGAACGTCTGCGACGAGGGCCGGGGCGTCGGCCCCGGCGGGCAGGGTGTCTATCTGGACTTCGCCGACGCCATCAAGCGGATGGGGCGGGGAGCCGTCGAGGCGAAGTACGGCAACCTCTTCGACATGTACCAGCGGATCACCGACGAGGATCCGTACGAGGTGCCGATGCGGATCTATCCCGCCGTGCACTACACGATGGGCGGGCTCTGGGTCGACTACGACCTCCAGACCACCGTCCCCGGCCTGTTCGCCGTCGGCGAGGCCAACTTCTCCGACCACGGGGCCAACCGCCTCGGCGCCTCCGCGCTGATGCAGGGCCTGGCGGACGGCTACTTCGTCCTCCCGGCCACCATCAACGACTACCTCGCCCGCCACCCCCACCAGGAGGCGGTGACGGCCGAACACCCCGTGGTCCAGGAGGTGCTGGCCGAGACGGAGGACCGGCTGAACCTGCTGCTGTCCGTCGACGGCGACCGCACCCCCGACTCCTTCCACCGCGAACTCGGCGAGCTGATGTGGGAGTTCTGCGGGATGGCCCGCACGGACGCCGGACTGCGCAAGGCACTTGAGCGCATCCCGCAGATCCGTGAGGAGTTCTGGCGGCGGATCAAGGTGCCGGGGACCGGCGAGGAGTTCAACCAGTCCCTGGAGAAGGCCAACCGCATCGTCGACTACCTGGAACTGGCCGAGCTGATGTGCCTCGACGCGCTGCACCGCGCCGAGTCCTGCGGCGGCCACTTCCGGGAGGAGTCCCAGACGCCGGACGGCGAGGCCGCCCGCAAGGACGACGAGTTCGCGTACGCGGCCGCCTGGGAGTTCACCGGCACCGGGGACGCCCCGGTCCTGCACAAGGAAGACCTGGTCTTCGAGTACGTCCACCCCACCCAGCGGAGCTACGCATGAAGCTCACCCTGCGCGTCTGGCGGCAGCAGAACGCCGACGCCGACGGCGCGATGTCCACGTACGAGGTGGACGGCATCTCCTCCGACATGTCCTTCCTGGAGATGCTGGACACCCTCAACGAGGAACTCATCCTGCGCGGCGAGGATCCGGTCGCCTTCGACCACGACTGCCGCGAGGGCATCTGCGGCGCGTGCTCCCTCGTGATCAACGGGGACGCGCACGGGCCGGAGCGCACCACCACCTGCCAGCTGCACATGCGGTCCTTCATGGACGGCGACACGATCGACATCGAGCCGTGGCGGGCGTCGGCCTTTCCGGTGATCAAGGACCTGGTGGTGGACCGGTCGGCGTTCGACCGGATCATCCAGGCCGGCGGGTACATCACCGCGCCGACCGGGGCCGCGCCGGAGGCCCACGCCACGGCGGTGCCGAAGGCCGACGCCGACTTCGCGTTCGAGCACGCGGAGTGCATCGGGTGCGGGGCGTGTGTCGCCGCCTGCCCCAACGGGGCGGCGATGCTGTTCACCTCCGCCAAGATCAACCATCTGAACGTGCTGCCGCAGGGGGCGCCCGAGCGGGAGACGCGGGTGCTGGACATGGTGGCGCAGATGGATTCGGAGGGGTTCGGGGGGTGCACGCTGACGGGGGAGTGCGCTACGGCTTGTCCGAAGGGCATCCCGCTGGTGTCCATTACGAGCATGAACAAGGAGTGGCTGCGGGCTACCCGGAAGGTGGGGAAGCGGTAGCGCCGTCGGGGAGTGCGGGTGCGTGGGGGCTGGTCGCGCAGTTCCCCGCGCCCCTTTCGGGGGCGCTGTTGTGAGGGGCGCTGAAAAGTGAAAGTCGTTCGCCGAAAGGTGCGGACGGGCGGGGTCGGGGGTGGTGCTCTCCGGCCCCGTCTCGCGTTTCAGGGTGGCCGTCGGACCACGGTAGCGTTACTCCGGCGCGTCTCTCAGTGACCGTACGCCCTGCGACCCCCGGCATTCAGCAGTCCCACATCCACGGGTCCCGCGCACGTCACGCCGAGTCCAGCCTGCCACGGAAGAAAGCAGGTGCAGATTTCCTCAGCTTCCGCTCGGCGCAGGAGACCTCCATGACCGCCATGCCCGCCTCACCCCCCGCTCTCGCCGCCCCGCCCGGGGACTCCGGCTATCTGGTGCAGCTCGCCCGTGACGAGGACGACGTCCGGGCCGCACAGCGGCTGCGCTACCAGGTGTTCGCCGGAGAGATGGGCGCCCGGCTCGACGGGCCGGAGCCGGGTCTGGACGTGGACGCCTTCGACGCGTACTGCGACCACCTGCTCATCCGCGAGGCCCTCACCGGCGAGGTCGTCGGCACCTACCGGCTGCTGCCGCCGGAGCGTGCCGCGGTCGCCGGTCGCCTGTACTCCGAGGGCGAGTTCGACCTCGGCCCGCTGGCCGGGATCCGCTCCGGCCTGGTCGAGGTCGGCCGCTCCTGCGTGCACCCCGCCCACCGCGACGGCGCCGTGATCGGCCTGATCTGGGCCGGCATAGCCCGGTACATGGTGGACCGCGGCCACGAGTGGCTGGCCGGCTGCTGCTCCGTCCCGCTCGCTGACGGCGGTGCCCTCGCCGCCGCCACCTGGGACCGGGTCCAGGCCAAGCACCTCGCGCCGGAGGAGTTCCGGGTACGGCCGCTGCGGCCCTGGGTGCCCAGTGGCCCGGCCCCCGAGGGACGCACCGAACTGCCCGCCCTGCTGCGCGGCTACCTCCGCCTCGGCGCCTGGGTGTGCGGGGAGCCCGCGCACGACCCGGACTTCGGGGTCGCCGACATGTACGTGCTGCTGTCGATGCGCCGGGTCAACGCGCGCTATCTGCGGCACTTCCTCTCGCTCGTCCCGGCCTGATGAGCGTCTGGCTGCCCAGCGCGCCCTGCACTCCGGGCGCCTGCGTGGAGCGCGCGGGGTCGCTCACGGCCCTGCCCCGGGCCGTGCTGCGGTTCACCGCGGTCGTGGCCCTGATGCTCGTCGCCATCGCGCTGCTGCCGGTCGGCGGGCGGATCCCCGCCGAGTGGGTGCGGCGGTTCTCCCGGACGCTCGTCCGCGCCGCCGGGGTCCAGGTCCGGATCACCGGCAGTGCCCCGAGCACCGGCGGGGTGCTCCTCGTCGCCAACCACATCTCCTGGATGGACATCCCGCTGCTGGCCGCCGTACGGCCGGCGCGGATGCTCGCCAAGCAGGAGATCCGCGAGTGGCCGGTGGCCGGCGCGCTGGTGGCCGGGGCCGGGGCGCTGTTCATCGACCGGGACCGGCTGCGCGCCCTGCCGGACACCGTCGGCCGGATCGCGGGGGCGCTGCGGGAGGGGGCCGCGGTGGTCGCCTTCCCGGAGGGCAGCACCTGGTGCGGCCGGGCCCAGGGGCGCTTCAGGCGGGCCGTGTTCCAGGCCGCACTGGACGCCGGCGCGCCCGTCCAGCCGGTGCGGCTGCACTACCGGCTGGAAGCGGGAGCGGCCAGCACCGTGCCCGCCTATGTAGGCGAGGACACGCTGCTGGCCTCCCTCTGGCGAGTGGTGACGACCCGCGGACTGGTGGCCGAGGTGGACATACGTCCGCTGATACCGGCCGGCAGTCACGCGGACCGTCGTACCCTCGCCCGCGCCGCCCAGCCGGTGACCCACGAGCCGGCCTGGACGCACGCGGCTCTGGTGAGCCCCGAGCGGGCTTCTCAGTGGTCGGTCTCCAAGTGGAGCTTGAGCAGGTCGACCCCGTAGTCGCCGCCGTTGGGCGTGCGGATGATGGTGTGGATGTGCTGCTGGGTGGGCGTGCCGTCGGGGCCGCCCATGCCACCGCCGCCCGGCCCGCCGGAGGGCATACCGCCGGTGGGCTGCCCGGTCATCTGGCCGGTGGGCTGCCCCGAGGGCCGGCCGCCGCCGGTGCCGGTCTTCGTCCCGTAGGCGAGCGGGGACTGGGCGTCGTACTCGATGAGGACGACCGGGCTGTGCACCCGGTAGTAGAAGGCCGAGGTGTCCTTGGTCGCGCCCAGCCAGTAGAAGTACGTCTGGTCCAGGTGCTTCTCCACCTCCGTCATCTTCACCCCGGCATGGCCGTCGTCCATGTAACCGACGTACACGCGGACCAGGTCGAGGAGCTTGTCCCGCTGGGCGGAGGTGAGCTCGGAGCCGGGCAGGCCCTGGTAGGCGAGGGTCAGGTTGTCGGAGCCGGCGCCCGCCTTCATGTCGGTGCCGGACTTGCTCACCTTGGAGTCGATCACCTTGGCACGCTGGGCCGAGGTGAGGGAGCGCAGCAGCGCCAGACCGGCCTTGGTCTCCGGCTTGAAGAGGGTGATCTTCTCGCCGTTGTAGGTGGCCGACGTCGGCTCGGAGCCCATGAAGGTCGGCGTCATCACGACCTGGTCGCCGAGTACGAAGTAGTTGATCGCCACGTGGTGGCCCTCGTACTGGAAACCCCACGGCTTGCTGGTCGACGGGGTGCCCATGAAGGTGAAGAAGTAGGCGCCCTCGGTCAGGGTGTCCCGGTTGCCGCCGTTGTAGTCGCCCAGGAACTGGTTGAGCTTCATGATGTTGCGGGTCTGGGTGAGGCCCTTCGCGGACAGCGCGGCACCGAGCAGTGCGTAGCCCAGCTCCCGCTTCTTGTCCGTGATGTCACCCATCCGGACGCCCTTGCGCTCGTAGCCGTCGACGTTGCTCCAGGCCAGCCACTCGTCGTCGGCCACGTCGAAGGTGCAGGACGTGCGCTCCTTCGCGCCGAGGCCGTCGAGGAACGCCTGCGCGGCCTTGACGACCTTGTCCGTGGAGACGTCCGTGGAGTGGATCGAGTACAGGTCGTCGACGACCTTGCCGTCCGTGGTGAGACCCGTGAAGTCCTTGTACTTGACCTCGGTCTGGCCGGGGCCCATGCCGCCGGCTCCGCCGGGGCCGCCTGAGGGCATGCCGCCGCTCGGCGCCCCGGAGGGCGAACTCGACGCGTTCGACGAGCCGTTGGAGCAGCCGGTCATGGTCGCCAGCGCGGCGGCACCGCCGGCGAGCAGCGCCTTGTTCATGAACCAGCGGCGGCTGCGCTCGGCTTCGGGGGTGCGGGGGTGGTGTCCGTGCATGCGCCCAAGGTTCCGGGGCAACCTGAAGCATTCCTGAAGGCCCTCAGGTGAGGGAACGGGACAGATAGGGCGCGGTGACGCTGCCCTCGGCCCGGGCGACCTCGGCCGGTGGGCCCGCCGCGACGATCCGGCCGCCCCGGTCCCCGCCGCACGGCCCCAGGTCGATCACCCAGTCTGCGTCGGCCACGACCGCCATGTCGTGCTCGACCACCACGACCGTGTGCCCGGCGTCGACCAGCCCGTGCAACTGCCGCATCAGCACCTCGACATCGGCCGGATGCAGTCCCGTCGTCGGCTCGTCGAGGAGGTAGAGGGTGTGGCCGCGCCGCCCGCGCTGCAACTCACCGGCCAGCTTGATGCGCTGGGCCTCGCCGCCGGACAACTCCGTGGCGGGCTGCCCGAGCCGCAGATAGCCGAGGCCCACGTCAAGGAGTGTGACCAGGCTGCGCGCGACGGCCGGGGTGTCCGCGAAGAACTCCGCCGCGCCCTCCACGGTCAGATCCAGCACCTCGGCGATGTTCCGCCCCCGGTACGTCACTTCGAGCGTCTCCGGGTTGTAGCGCGCCCCGCCGCAGTCCGGGCAGGGCGCGTAGGCGCTCGGCAGGAACAGCAGCTCCACGCTGACGAACCCCTCGCCCTGGCAGGTCTCGCACCGGCCTCCGGCCACGTTGAAGGAGAACCGTCCGACGCCGTAACCGCGCTCCCGCGCCTGCCCGGTGGCCGCGAACACCTTCCGTACGACGTCGAACAGGCCGGTGTAGGTGGCCAGGTTGGACCGCGGAGTGCGGCCGATCGGCTTCTGGTCGACCGAGACCAGACGGCCGACCCCGGCCGGCTCCTCGGTGATCTCGCCGATCAGCGTCGACTTGCCGGAACCGGACACGCCCGTCACGGCGGTGAGGACCCCGAGCGGGAACTCGGCGGTGACCGCGCGCAGGTTGTGCCGGGTGATCGGACCGACCTGCAACCAACCCGTGGGAGAGCGGAGTTGACGTCCCAGCTTCGACTCCCGTGCGAACAGGTAGCGGGCGGTGGCCGACTCCGCGACCCCTTCCAGCTCCGCCACCGGTCCGCTGTGCAGCACCTCGCCGCCGTGCTCACCGGCCCGCGGGCCCACGTCCACCAGCCAGTCGGCGCCCCGCACCACGTCCAGGTGGTGCTCCACCACGAACACCGAGTTCCCGGCCGCCTTCAGCCGCTCCAGCACCGTGAGCAGCGCCTCGGTGTCCGCCGGGTGCAGCCCGGCCGACGGCTCGTCCAGGACGTAGACGACACCGAACAGCCCGGAGCGCAACTGGGTGGCCAGGCGGAGGCGTTGGAGCTCGCCCGCAGAGAGGGTGGGCGTCGCCCGGTCGAGGCTGAGATAGCCGAGACCCAGCTCGACGACGGGGGCGATGCGGGCGGCGAGGTCCGCGGTGAGGACCCGCACGGTCTCCGACCCGCCCCGGCCGCCCAGGAGCCGGTCCAGCTCCGTCAGCGGCAGCGCGACGAGTTCCGCGATCGTCCGGCCGGCGAATGTCACGGCGAGGGCCTCCGGCCGGAGCCTGCTGCCGCCGCACACCGGACAGGGCGCGCTGGTCAGGAACCGCTCCGCCTTCGCCCGCAGGGCCGGGCTCCGGGAGTCCGAGAAGGTCTTCAGCACGTACCGGCGGGCGCTCATGTAGGTGCCCTGGTACGGCCGTTGGATGCGGTCGGCGTCGCGGACCGGGTGCACGGTGACCACCGGCTGGTCGTCCGTGAAGAGGATCCACTCCCGCTGCCCGGCGGGCAGTTCCCGCCACGGCCGGTCCACGTCATGGCCCAGTGCGTCCAGGATGTCCCGCAGGTTCTTGCCCTGCCAGGCGCCCGGCCAGGCCGCGATCGCGCCCTCGCGGATGGACAGCGACGGGTCCGGGACCAGGGACTCCTCGGTCGTCCGGTGCACCCGGCCCAGGCCGTGGCACTCGGGGCAGGCGCCCGCCGCCGTGTTGGGGGAGAACGCGTCGGAATCCAGCCGCTCGGCGCCCGGCGGGTAGTCCCCGGCGCGCGAGAACAGCATGCGCAGGGAGTTGGAGAGGCTGGTGACCGTGCCGACCGAGGAGCGGGAGGTGGGGGCCGAGCGGCGCTGCTGCAGCGAGACCGCCGGCGGCAGCCCGCTGATCTCCGCGACCTTGGGCGCCCCGACCTGGTGGATCAGACGGCGCGCGTACGGGGCGACCGACTCGAAGTAGCGCCGCTGGGCCTCGGCGTAGATGGTGCCGAACGCCAGCGACGACTTGCCCGATCCGGACACCCCGCTGAAGACGGCCAGCACGTCCCGGGGGATGTCCACGTCGACACCCTTGAGGTTGTGCTCACGGGCGCCGCGGACGCGGACGTACGGGTCGTGGGGGCTGTGCATCGGGCGGACACTCCGTGACGGGCGGCTCGCGGGGCAGGGACAAACCCCGCGATCCTAGCCCGCGCGGCCGTTCGCTACTGCGGAGGGTTGCCCTGCCTCCGCTCCCGCTCGATGTAGTCGTCGGCCTGCTTCTGGGCCGCGTCGACCTGGGACTGGTACTTGTTGCCGGTCCGCTGGTCGATCATGTCGCCGCCCTTTTCGACGCCCTTTTTGGCCTGGTCCTCGTGGCCCTTGAGCATCCCCTTGAGCTTGTCCAGCATGGACATGGCAGCCCTCCTCGCTGGTTGCGGCTTCCATCCCCCAGCGTCACCGGCCGGGGCGCCGTCCGCATCTCGGCGGACGTCCCCGTGCGGGCCCGGCGAGCCTGTGCGAGCTTGGAAGACGCGGAATTCCGCCGATCGCGGAGGCCTCCCGAGAGGCTCTCGCGCAGCCGCCCCGCAGAGCCGCCCGCACAGCCGTCCGCAGAAAGGCCCGGCCCCATGACCACTCCCGGTTTCGGATTCGGACGCAGTCCCTTCGAGGAGTTCGACGAGCTGATGTCCCGCTTCTTCGGCGGATCCGGACCGGGTACCCCGGCCCGCCGCCCGCAGCGCGTCGACATCGGCAGCCTGCTGTCCGAGCGAGCCCGGGAGCTGGTCGCCGAGGCCCGTGACCTCGCCGCCGTCGAGGGCAGCGAGGAGCTGGACGCCCGGCATCTGCTGGCCGCCGCCACCACCCACGACTCCACCCGGCGGCTGCTCGCCGAGGCGGGCGCGGACCCCGACCAGCTCCGCGAGCGGCTCACCGCGGGCCACGGCGGCGGCGAGAAGACCGAGCCCACCACGCTCACCCCGGCCGCCAAGCGCGCCCTGCTCGACGCGTACCAGATCTCCCGCGCCGAGGGCGCCTCCTACATCGGCCCCGAGCACCTGCTGCGCGCGCTCGCCGCGAACCCGGAGTCGGCGGCCGGGCGGGCACTCGGCGACAGCGGCTGGGAGCCGACCCGGATGCCGGCCGAGGGCGCGGCGGAGCGCAGGAAGCCCAGCACCACGCCGACCGTCGACGAGTACGGCCGTGATCTCACCGAGGACGCCCGGGCCGGTCGCCTGGACCCGGTGATCGGGCGGGACGAGGAGGTCGAGCAGACCATCGAGGTGCTCTCCCGGCGCAGCAAGAACAACCCGGTGCTGATCGGCGACCCGGGGGTCGGCAAGACCGCCATCGTCGAGGGCATCGCGCAGCGGATCGTCTCCGGGGACGTGCCCAAGACACTGGAGGGCAAGCGGCTGGTCTCCCTGGACCTGGCCGGGATGGTCGCCGGCACCAAGTACCGGGGCGAGTTCGAGGAGCGGCTGAAGAAGCTGCTCGACGAGGTCCGCGAGCACAGCGACGAACTCGTGCTGTTCCTGGACGAGTTGCACACCGTGGTGGGCGCGGGCGGAGGCGGCGACGGGTCCCTGGACGCGGGCAACATCCTGAAACCGGCCCTCGCCCGCGGTGAGTTGCACCTGATCGGCGCGACCACGGTGGACGAGTACCGCAAGCACATCGAGAAGGACGCGGCCCTGGAGCGCCGGTTCGCACCCATCCTGGTCGGCGAGCCCACCGTCGACGACACCATCGAGATCCTGCGCGGCCTGCGCGACCGCTACGAGGCCCACCACCAGGTCCGCATCACCGACGAGGCGGTGGTGGCGGCCGCCGAGCTGTCCGACCGGTACATCACCTCCCGGTTCCTGCCCGACAAGGCGATCGACCTGATGGACCAGGCGGCCGCGCGGGTACGGCTGCGCTCGAAGACCCCGCCCACCGACACCCGGGACATCGAGGACCGGATCGCCGCCCTGAACCGGGAGAAGGACCAGGCCGTCGCCGACGAGGAGTACGAGCGGGCCAAGGAGCTCCGCGACCGCATCAAGGCGACCGAGGGCGAGCTGGAGCAGGCGGGCAGCGCCGAGGAACAGGCTCCCAAGGTCACCGCCGAGGACATCGCCGAGGTCGTCTCCCGCACCACCGGCATCCCGGTCGCCGAGCTCACCGAGGAGGAGCGGGAACGGCTGATGAAGCTGGAGGAGCACCTGCACGAGCGGGTCGTCGGCCAGGACGAGGCGATCACCGCCGTCGCCCGCGCGGTCCGCCGCGCCCGCGCCGGCATGAGCGACCCCAACCGCCCCGTCGGCAGCTTCCTCTTCCTCGGCCCGACCGGCGTCGGCAAGACCGAACTGGCCCGCGCCCTGGCCGCCGCCCTCTTCGGGGACGAGACCCGCATGATCCGTCTCGACATGAGCGAGTTCCAGGAACGCCACACGGTCTCCCGGCTGGTCGGCGCCCCGCCCGGATACGTCGGCCACGAGGAGGCCGGCCAGCTCACCGAGGCGGTGCGCAGGCAGCCGTACGCCGTGCTGCTCCTCGACGAGGTGGAGAAGGCGCACCCGGACGTCTTCAACACCCTGCTCCAGCTGCTGGACGACGGCCGCCTCACCGACGCCCAGGGCCGTACCGTCGACTTCAAGAACACCGTCGTCATCATGACGTCGAACATCGGCGCCGACCGCATCCTGGCCGCGGGCACGGAGGACTACACCAAGGTCCGCGAGGCCGTGATGCCGGCCCTCCAGCAGCACTTCCGGCCGGAGTTCCTGAACCGCATCGACGAGATCATCGTCTTCCGCGGCCTGGACCGCACCCAACTGCGCGAGATCGTCGACCTGTTGCTGGAACACACCCGGCGCCGGCTGCACGCCCAGGACGTCAGTCTCGAAGTCACCGACACGGCCGCGGAGTTGCTCGCCAACCTCGGCCACGAGCCCGACTTCGGCGCCCGCCCGCTGCGCCGCACCATCCAGCGCGAGGTCGACGACCGCCTCGCCGACCTGCTGCTGTCCGGACAGCTGGTGGCGGGCGAACGGGCGGTGGTGGACGCGGCGAACGGCGAGATCGTGATCAGGTCCGACAAGCCGGCCACGGTCTGACCGGTCCGGTCAGGAGGTCACGATCCCGGCCAGCCGCCGGTACGAGTCCAGCAGGGCCGTGCGGTCGTAGGTACTCGTGGTGACCAGCACCTCGTCGGCGGCGGTCTCCTTCAGGACCGTCTCCAGCTCGTGCGCGACCCGGTCCTCGGTGCCGGCGATGTGCCCGGTGAGAGCGGACTCGTAGAAGCCGCGTTCCTTCGCGGTCATCGTCCGGGCCTCGGCGGCCTCGGCCGGGGGCAGCGGCGGGAACGTGCCGTGGGTGCGGGAGTACGCCATCGACCAGGCCTCCGGGACGAGCAGCCGGTGCGCCGCCTCCGGGGTCCCGGCGACGGCGATCGTCCCGGAGATCACCACGTACGGCTCGGCGGCCCAGGGGGAGGGGCGGAAGCGGTCGCGGTAGTGGCCGATGCCGCGCCGCATCTTCTCGCGGTTCCGCAGGTCGCCGATGACCATCGGCAGCCCGGCCCGGGCCGCGATGTCCGCGCCCTCGCCCATCGCCAGCACGAACGGCGGCACGCGCAGCCCCTCCGCCGGGCGGGCCCGCACCCCCGTCGGCGAGGTGCCCTCGAACCAGCCGAGCAACTCGCCGAGCTGCGCCGCGAAGTCCTCGGCGTCGTCCTTGTCCCGTCCCAGCGCCCTGCGCACGCCGTCGGTGAAGCCCACCGACCGGCCCAGCCCCATGTCGATCCGCCCCGGATACAGCGACTCCAGCACCCCGAACTGCTCGGCCACGACCAGCGGCCGGTGGTTGGGCAGCATGACCCCGCCCGTCCCGACCCGGATGCCGCGGGTGGCGGCGGCCACGGCGGCGGCCAGCACGGTCGGCGCCGAACCCGCGACCCCGGGCACCCCGTGGTGCTCCGACACCCAGAAGCGGTGATAGCCGAGCGTCTCCACCTCCCGCGCCAGCGCCACGGTGTCCCGCAGCGCCTCGCCGGGCGCGTGCCCCTCCCGGGTGCGGGAGCGGTCGAGGACGGAGAACCGGGTCCGGGCGATGGTTGCGTTCACAAGGGGTTCAACAGCCGGGCGGCCCCAGGATTCCCGCCGTCACACGCGGTCCCTCCCCGTTCTAGGGTTGCCGCGTGACAGAGAGCAGCAAGCGTCCGATCGCCGTGTTCGACATCGACAACACGCTCGCCGACACCGCGCACCGGCAGCGGTTCCTGGAGCGCAGGCCGAGGGACTGGGACGCGTTCTTCGCGGCGGCACCGCACGATCCGCCGATCGCCGAGGGGATCGCGCTGGCCATGGCGACCGCAGAGGAATGCGAGCTCGTCTATCTGACCGGGCGGCCCGAGCGCTGCCGGCGCGACACGCTGGACTGGCTCGCCGCCCACGGGCTGCCCGAGGGACGCGTGCACATGCGGCGCAACGCCGACCGCAGGCCCGCCCGCCACACCAAGCTGGAGATCCTGCACCGGCTCGCCGAACGGCGGGAGGTGCGCGTCCTGGTCGACGACGACGAGCTGGTGTGCGACGCCGCCGAACGGGCCGGGTTCACCGTCGTGCGGGCCCGCTGGGCCGACCGCTCGGCGGCGCTGGAGCAGGCCCAGGAGGGTGAGGGGCGGACCTGACGGCAGGCCGTCAGCCCTCGTCGTCGATGCGGAAGCCCACCTTCAGGCCCACCTGGTAGTGCTCGATCTGCCCATTCTCGATCTGGCCCCTGACCTGCGTCACCTCGAACCAGTCGAGGTTGCGCAGGGTCTGGTTGGCGCGTGCGACACCGTTGCGGATGGCCTGGTCGATGCCCTCGTGCGAGGTGCCGACGATCTCGGTGACCCGGTAGGTGTGGTTCGGCATCGGGAAGCTCCTCTCGTCGTCCCTCCACGGTGCCGCATCCGGAAGCGGAGCGCGAGGCGTCGGTTCCGGGACGCAGCCGGCTCTTGACCCTCCGTATTGGTCCATACCAAAATCCCGTACACCCGCACGAGCCCCCGGTGCTCGTTCCCCCACGTCGGGCCCCTTCGGCTGTCCGCCAGACAGAACAGGACCCCCCGTGAGACATCTCCGCCCGCTCGCCCTCGTCTGTGTGTCCGCCGCCCTGCTGAGCGCCTGTGGAGTCCTGCCGGGCGGAGGGGGCGCGCGGCACACGGTCACGGTGTGGCTGATGCGCAACAGCGCCTCCGCGGACTTCCTGCGTCGGTTCACCGACGACTTCGAGCACACCCACAAGGACATCCGCCTGGACATCCGCATCCAGGAGTGGACCGGCATCGTGGACAAGGTGCAGACGGCCCTGAAGAGCGACTCCGCCGACGCGCCCGACGTCATCGAGGTCGGCAACACCCAGGTCCCGCAGTACGTCGAGGGCGGCCGGCTCACCGACCTCACCCTGGAGTCGATGCGCGACTGGGGCAAGGAGCACTGGCTGCCCGGCCTCGCCGAGCCCGGCCGGGACGACTCCCAGCAGTACGGCATCCCCTGGTACGCCGCCAACCGGGTCGTCATCTACCGCAAGGACCTGTTCAGGAAGGCCGGGATCACCTCCCCGCCGAAGACCCGCGAGGAGTGGCTGGCCGACACCGAGAAGCTCAACTCCCGGGGGAACCAAGGGATCTACCTCGCCGGACAGGACTGGTACACCCTCTCCGGGTTCATCTGGGACGAGGGCGGCGACCTCGCCCAGGAGACGGACGCCGGCTGGAAGGGCACCCTCGACAGCCCGGCCGCGCTGCGCGGGATGGACTTCTACCGGCAACTCCAGGCCCTGGGCAGGGGACCCGTCGACGCCGACGAGGAACACCCGCCCCAGGCGCAGGTGTTCGCGGGCGGGCAGGTGGCGCAGATCGTGGCGGTGCCCGGCCTGGCCCAGTCCGTCGTGCAGGAGAACCCCGAACTCAAGGACCAGATCGGCTACTTCCCGGTGCCGGGACTCACCGCGGACCACCCCGGCGCCGTCTTCACCGGCGGGTCCGACCTCGTCATACCGCGGAACACCGACCGGCCCTACGACGCGACCGCCGTCGTCGGCGCGCTGGCCGGCGCCAAGTGGGACACCGAACTGGCCCGCACCATGAACTACGTGCCCAACAAGACCACGCTGGCGGGCGCGGTGGCCGAGGAGGAGGGGGTCGCCGCCATGGCGGCGGGCGCCGCGCGCGGCAGGGCGACCCCCCACACCCCGGACTGGCCGGCCGTCGAGGCCGACAACCCGATCAAGGGCTACATGACCAAGGTGCTCGGCGGAGCGGACCCCGCGACCGAGGCCCGCCGCGCCTCCCGGCGGATCACCGAACTACTCGCGCCGGACTTCGGGTGAGGCGCCCCCGAAGGGGCGCGGGGCTGTATTGCATGTGCGGCTACCGCCGCGTGGGCGCGACCAGCCACGACGGCGCCGCAGACGACCGACGACATGGCGCGGCACCTCCGGCGGAGCGCTCAGCGGGCGAAGCTCAGGGAGAGCGCGAAGCGGCCCTGTGAGTCGGTCCACCAGTCGGTCAGTTCAAGGCCCGCGGTGGCCAGTTCGGCGGTCACGCCGTCCCGCCGGAACTTCGCCGACACCTCGGTGTGCAGCTCCTCGCCCGCCGTGAAGTCCACGGCCAGATCGAGCGCGGGCACCTTCACGGTCTGCGCGACCCGGGAGCGCAACCGCATCTCGATCCACTCGTTCTCGGCGTCCCACAGAGCGACGTGGTCGAAGGTGTCCGGGTCGAAGTCGGCGCCCAGCTCCCGGTCGACCACGGCGAGGACGTTCTTGTTGAACTCGGCCGTCACCCCGGCCGCGTCGTCGTACGCCCGGACCAGCACCTCCTCGTCCTTGACCAGGTCGGTACCGAGCAGCAGCGCGTCGCCGGGCGCGAGCAGCCCGCGCACCGAGGCCAGGAACCCGGCCCGCTCGGCGGGCAGCAGGTTGCCGATCGTGCCGCCGAGGAACGCCACCAGCCGCGGCCCCGGCGTCGCGGGCAGCTCCAGCCGGGCGGTGAAGTCGGCGATCAGCGCGTGCACGGTCAGCCCCGGCCGCTCCGCGACGAGCGCCTGGCCGGCCTGCGTCAGCGCGCTCTCGCTGACGTCGACCGGGACGTACACCTCGAGACCGGTGAGCGCGTCGATGAGCAGGCGGGTCTTCTCGGAGGAGCCCGAGCCCAGCTCCACCAGGGTGCGGGCGCCGCAGGCCGCGGCGATCTCGCCGGACCGGGTGTGCAGGATCTCCCGCTCGGCCCGGGTCGGGTAGTACTCGGGCAGCTCGGTGATCTGCTCGAACAGCTCGCTGCCCCGGGCGTCGTAGAACCACTTCGGCGGCAGCGTCTTGGGGGTGGCGGTGAGGCCGGTCAGGACATCGGCGCGCAGCGCGGCGTCCGTCGCGTCCTCGGGAAGGGTGCGGGTGACACGGAAGGGACTCACGTACAGGGCTCCTTCGGGAATGTGGGCGCCCCCGCCCGGACCGAGCCGGGGGTGGGGGAGGGTGCCGGGTCCTCGACCGGTTTCTCGACCGCGTTCTCGACGGGGCCGAGTGCGACTCCTGCGCGGCTCGCGGTGAGCAGTGTGCGGTCGGGGACCTCCCGCCAGCGCGGGTCGTCGTCGTACGGCTCGGAGGCGACGACGGTGCGGTGGCCGGGTTCCGAGAGGTAGAAGAGGCTGTCGCCCCAGGTGGTGGCGGCGATGGTCTCGCCGTCGGTGAGCAGGAGGTTCAGCCGGGCGTCCGGGGCGGCCCCGGCCACCTGCCGAACCGTTTCGGCGAGGGCTGGGCCCGGTGCCGTGCCCGACCGCAGCCGGTTGAGGGCCAGCGCCCAGACGAACGCCGAGTCGGTGCGTGCCTCCATCGACAGCAGGTCGGCCGGGGGCACCAGCGGGACGAGGGAGGCCACGGACCGCGGCCAGCCGGGGATCGCCCCGTTGTGGCTGAACAGCCAGCGGCCCGCGGCGAACGGCGCCGCCGCGGCCTCCGCGTCCGCGCCCGCCAGGGTCGCGTCCCGTACGGCGGCCAGCAGCGCGCCGGTGCGGACGACCCGGGCCAGGTCGGCGAAGGACTGGTCGGCCCAGATCGGCCCGGCCCGCCGGTAGCGGGCCGGCTGCGGATCCGCCGGGGCGTACCAGCCCACCCCGAAACCGTCCGCGTTGACCGTCCCGTACCGCTGCCGCCGGGGTGCCCACGACTGCCGGTAGAGGGAGTGCTCGGGCTCCACGAGGAGCCGGCCGAGCGGCTCCTCGGGTCCCAGACAGGCCAGATGGCGGCACATCAGGCGGTCTCCGCCGAGCGTGCGGTGCGGAAGCCGGAGAAGATCTGCCGCCGGATCGGGTAGTCCCAGTTGCGGAACGTCCCCCGGCAGGCCACCTGGTCCACGGCGAACGAACCGCCGCGCAGCACCTTGTACTCGGGGCCGAAGAACACCTCCGAGTACTCCTTGTACGGGAAGGCGGTGAAGCCGGGGTAGGGCAGGAAGTCGCTGGCCGTCCACTCCCACACGTCGCCGATCAACTGCCGTACGCCCAGCGGGGACTCGCCCTCCGGATAGCTGCCCGCCGGGGCCGGGCGCAGGTGCCGCTGGCCCAGGTTGGCGTGGTTCGGCGCCGGGTCGGCGTCGCCCCACGGGTAGCGCCGGGACCGGCTCTCGCCGGGGTGGTGCCGGGCGGCCTTCTCCCACTCGGCCTCGGTGGGCAGCCGGCGCCCGGCCCAGCGGGCGAAGGCGTCCGCCTCGTACCAGCAGACGTGCAGCACCGGCTCCTCGGGCGGCACGACCTCCGTGACCCCGAACCGGCGGCGCAGCCACTGGCCGCCCTCCCGGTGCCAGAAGTGCGGAGCGGTGATGGCGTGCTGCCGGATGTGCGCCCAGCCCTCCGGGGTCCACCAGCGTTCGTTCTCGTAACCGCCGTCCTCGATGAACTCCAGGTACCGGCCGTTGGTCACCGGAGTGGTGTCGATCCAGAAGGGCGCCACCTCCCGCCGGTGCGCGGGGCGTTCGTTGTCCAGCGCCCAGGGCTCGGTGGAGGTGCCCATGGTGAACGGGCCGCCGGGGACCAGGACTTCGGCCGGGCCGGTGAACGGCGGCGCCGGGGCGGGGTCCGGGGCGGTCAGGGCCTGGGGGCCCTTGCGGAGCTGATGGGTGATCAGCATCGTCTCGTCGTGCTGCTGTTCGTGCTGCGCGATCATCCCGAAGGCGAACCCCGCCTCGGTCAGCCGGGTACCGCTGAACGCCGCGCTGTCCAGCAGGTCCAGCGCCCGGCCGCGCACCTCCGCCGCGTACTGCCGGGCCTCGGCGGGCGGCAGCAGCGGCAGCGAGGGCCGCTCGGACCGCGGATGCTCGAAAGCGTCGTAGAGACTGTCGATCTCGGGGCGCATCGCCTCCCGGCCGCCGACGTTGCGCAGCAGCCAGAGCTCCTCCTGGTTGCCGATGTGCGCCAGGTCCCAGACCAGCGGGGACATCAGCGGGGAGTGCTGGGCGGTGAGGTCGGGGCCCTCCACGCAGCTGGTCAGCAGCGTGGTGCGGTCGCGGGCCGTGGTCAGGGACTTCAGCGCCCGGTCCCGCAGGGTCTCGATATCGATGTCGACGTCGGTCTCGGTCATGCGCTGATGTCCTTCCCATGGGCGCGAGCGGCCGTGCCGCGGAGTCGGTCCAGCAGGTCGTCGGCCGGGCAGCGGCCCCGCAGGACGTACCGGTCCCGGTACGCCGCCACGGCGTCCACGACCTCGGAGGTGGCGCCGAGCCTCGGCAGGGCCTCAAGGGCCGCCGTGAAGCAGCCGACGGCGGCCTCGTGCAGCTCCGGGTCGCGGAGCCCGGTCCGGGCCGCGTCGATCCACAGCGGGTTGTTCGGGGCGGGCTGCGGTCCCGCGCGCTCGGTCAGCGGTTTCACCGTCCGGTACGCGGTCTCGGCGGCCTGCGAGTCGTCGAACAGCGCCGCCGTCACCGCCAGCGGCACGATCCAGCCGTCGTCGCCGGGCTGTGCGTCGATCATCCGCAGCTCCAGATGACCGCGCGGCCTGACCGGCGGGAACAGCGTGGTGAGGTGGTACGCCAGATCCGCGCCGGTGGGCGCTCCCGACCGGGTCCAGGCCCGGAAGGTCAGGCCCTCGGGAACCTCCCAGGGGCCGCCGTCCCGCCGTACGCACATCACCGGTGCGTCGAGCACATGCCGGGCCCAGGCGGTGCGCGGGTCGCCGTCCAGCGGGGGCGCGCCCGCACGGCCCGCGCCGATCTCCATCCACAGCAGCTGCCGGGTGGAGAGCCAGCCGGTGGGCCGCTGGCCGACCAGTGGGGAGTTCGCGAACGCCGCCACCAGCACCGGGCCCAGCTGATGGGCCAGCCACCAGCGCCGGGTGTAGCCCAGCGGTCCGGGCTCCTCGTGGCCGGCGTCCAGGCAGACCTGTACGGAGGCCGAGGAGCACATCATGTGGCGGCCCGCCGTGCCGGTACGGTCCAGGCAGCTCTCCATCGCGTCGTAGCGCGGTTCGCGCAGGAAGCGGCGGGGTGAATGCCAGGGATCGTGACCGACGCCCACGAGTCCGAGGTCCTGTTCGGCGAGGACCTTGCGGACGGCGTCCAGGTCGGCGGAGACGGTGCCGATGCACTCCGTGAGGGAGGCGGCGGGCGGCGAGCTGAGCTCCAGCTGGCCGCCGGGTTCGACGGTGAGCGCCGACCCCAGGGGCACCGTGCGCAGTGCGGCATAGGCCGCTTCGAGCCGTTCGGGTGTTACGGGGAGCTGCGGCCGGCGCAGCTCGTGGACCAGCCATTCCACTTCCACCCCGAGCGTGCGGGGCGGACCGGTCTTGAAGCAGATGCCCTTGACCAGGGCCTCCACCTCGGCCTCGGTGACAGCGGTGCGGTCGTCCGAGAAGTCGGTCTTAACGGACCTGTCGGTACAGTCGCCGTCGTCGGATATCGAGTCGGACATGTAGGGATCCTCCTGAAGATTCCACCATGCCACCGCCCCGGCCGTGGAAGCGTCCGGGGCGGCATCGTCCGTTCCACCCAAGACCGTCGCGTCCATTCGCACAAGGGCACCTATGGGGACGTTCTAGATCGGTAACCTCTGCTTCCTTGCGAGTTTCCGACTGTTTCGGGCCATGGAAACTCCGTTGCACGGCACCACCAGCATCGCCCAGGATGCGTGCATGAGCACGACGGGGGAGGCCGCGCGGGCCGCGGTCATGGCGCCCACGGGGGTGGCGCCATGAGCGCGCGCCTGCGTGGTGTCGCTCAGCAGACCGAACAGATCGTGGCGGCGGGGAGCTACCGCACGCCCGACGGCCGGGAGGTCGTCCTGGCGGCCGGCATCGCCGCCGCACGGGCCGGGACGCGGCTGTACGGCCCGGAGCCGGTGCCGGTCCCGTCCGCCCCGGACCTGGACACCGTCTTCGAGGTCACCGGCGAGAGCAGCCTGGAGGCCGCCCGCCGCCTCGCCGACACCCCGGTGGCCGTCCTGAACTTCGCCTCGGCCCGCAATCCGGGCGGCGGCTACCTGAACGGCGCCCAGGCGCAGGAGGAGGCCCTGTGCCGCGCCTCCGCGCTTTACACGTGTGTGCGCGAGGCCGCCGAGTACTACGACCACCACCGCGCCCACCGCGACCCCTTCTACACGGACCGGGCGATCCACTCCCCGGCCGTCCCGGTCTTCCGCGACGACCGCGGCCGCCTCCTCGCCGAGCCCTACCGCGCCGGGTTCCTCACGGCCGCCGCGCCCAACGCCGGCGTGATCCGCCGTACGGCCCCGGAGCGGGCCGGCGAGCTGCCGGGCGCCCTCGCCGTACGGGCCGAACGGGTGCTGGAGGTCGCCGCGGCGCACGGCTACCGGCGGCTGGTCCTCGGCGCCTGGGGCTGCGGGGTGTTCCAGAACGACCCCGCACAGGTCGCGGGCGCCTTCCGGGGCCTGCTGGGCCCCGGCGGACGGTTCGCGCGGACCTTCGAACACGCGGTGTTCGGGATCCTGGACCGCACGCCGGGATCGACCACCCGAACCGCCTTCACCGAGGCGTTCCGGACCGCCGGCGCCTAAGCGGGGCCGTATCCGATATGCGGCTACCGCCGCGTGGGCGCGACCAGCCCCCACCGGCCCGCGGTGAACGAACCGCGCAACCAGCGGAGCGCCCGGCTCACTTCCAGCCGTACCGCTCGTGCAGCCGGTTGCGTACGAGGTTGAAGCGGCCCCGGTCGAGTGCGCAGGCCTCGCGGCGCATGCCGTCCTCGTGCAGCCGCAGTACGCGGTCCACGTCCACCCAGGAGTCGCGCCCGGAGCGGTCCCACGGCCCGCTGCCGATCGCCACCCACTCGCGGTCGTTGTCGTGCCGCTTGCTGGACAGCTGGACGGCGAGCAGGGTGCCGGCCGCCTCCCGGGCGACGACCAGCACCGGCCGGTCCTTGCCCCGCCCGTCGTTCTCCTCGAAGGGCACCCAGGTCCACACGATCTCACCGGGGTCGGGGTCGCCGTCGTGGGCGGGGGAGTACTCGGTGCGCACCTTGCCGACCTCGTGCGGGTCGGCCTCGGCGGTCGCGGTGGGGCCGTACCGGCCGGGGATGTTCTCGTCGTCGATATACGCAGTCACGAGGGCACCCTAAGGGGCCTCACCCTGCGAGGACCGGCGGGGTGGCGGTGCGGTGCAGCTCGGCCTCGATCAACTCGGCGGTGACCTCCGGGCGTTCGATGTGCGGAAGGTGTCCGGCCTCGGGGATCGGCGCGAACCGGCCCTGCGGGAAGGCCTTCGCGTAGGCGGCTCCGTACGCGGGCGTGACGATACGGTCGCTCTCGCCCCAGATCACCAGCGTGGGCTGCCGCACCCGCCCCAGCCGGGGCAGCAGCTTCGGGTCGGTCATCCGGCCGCCGTCGGTGAGCAGCCGCATGGTCGCCATGTTGGCCTGGCGGCGGGCGAGTTCGGCTGCGGGCAGGGTGGCCGGGTCGACGTAGAAGCGGTCCGGGTCGTGCCAGGAGTGCTCGGCCTGGGCGCGCGGATCCAGCGCGAAGAAGTCGGTGACCTGTTCGCCCTCGATGTCCGCGCCGACCGCGTTGACCAGGACCACGCCGGTGACCGTCCCCGCCGTGTCGCGTACGGCCATCTCGGCGGCGAGTTGGCCGCCCAGGGAGGAGCCGATGACCAGGACGTCGCTCAACTCGGCGTCCTGGAGCAGGTGGAGGTACGCGACGGCGAGGTCGTCGACGCTGGTCAGCCAGTCGGGGCGGGGTGTGCCGTCCCAGCCGGGGTGGACCGGGGTGATGGTGTGGGCCGACCCGGCGAGGCGGGCGGCGAGGCCGGCGACCGTGGCGGGGCCGCCGCCTCCGTGGAGCACGAGCACCGGGCGGCCGGAACCGGCCTCGGTCAGCGAGACGGAGAGGTCGGGGTACACCTGGGCGATGCGATTCGTCGTCATGCCGCTCACTCTAACTAAGCATGTTTATATAAACAAGCTTAGTCATCGGCTACAGTGGAGCCATGCACGATGACCTGCAAGTTCTCGGAAGAGCGGTGAAACAGGCCCAGTACCGCCAGCACAGGGCGATGGACAGCGCGCTCTCGGCCGTCGGCACCACCCTCGCGCAGTGGGACGCGCTGCGGGCCATCGACCGGTCGCCGGGCGCCTCGGCGCGCGAGCTGGCCGCGGCCACCTTCCAGAGCGAGCAGGCCTTCGGCACGCTGGTCGGCCGGCTGGCCGCGCAGGGCCTGGTGGAACGGCGGCCGGGCCGCGGGCGGCGCATCGAGCACCATCTGACGCCCGACGGGGAGCGGGTGCTGGCGGCAGGGCACGGGGTCGCTGGCGAGGTGCTCGCCGACTGCTTCGCAGGGCTGTCGGCGGCGGAGCGGGCGACGCTGCTGGAGCTGCTGCGGCGGCTCAACGCGCAGGAATGACCACAGGGGTGCCCCCCCGGCGCGGCCGGCGGGGACCCCTGCTCTTCGGCTGTCACTCGCCTTCTACGGCTGTCACTCGTCCTTTACGGGTGCTGCTCGCCGTCCTGCTCCACCGGCACCTTCTGGGTCTTCGGCTCCGTGACCCCGTTGAGAGCCGGTGAAGTCCCGCCCGGTGTCTGACCGTTCTGGTTCATCGAGGCAAGGAGCTGGCGGGCCAGCCCCAGTCCGGTGCCGCCCATCGTGAGCGCCTTCGCGAACAGCTCGGCCATGCCGTCGGCGCCGTTGAGCAGCACCATGTTGTCGACGTTGCCGAAGGCGGAGGCGCCGGCCCTGACGATCTCCGGCCAGTTCTCGGCGAGTTGCTGGGCGACGACCGCCTCCTGGTTCTCGGCGAGCGCGGCCGCACGGGCCTTGATGGCCGCGGCCTCGGCGAGACCTTTGGCCTTGGCCGCCTCGGCC
>NZ_BCFL01000030.1:245785-267448 GCF_002217755.1 Streptomyces hyaluromycini
TCCCCGGTGGCCCGGGTCGCGGCCGCGTTCGCCTCACCCCGGGCCCTGGTCGCCTCGGCCTCGGCGCCCGCGGCGGTCTTGACCCGGGTCGCGTCGGCCGCGGCCGCCAGTTCCGTCTCCTTCGCCTTGGCCTGGGCCGCCGAGATGCGCGCGTCACGCTCGCCCTCGGCCAGCGTGCGCTGCTCGTAGGCCGTGGCGTCGGCCGGCTTGCGGACGTCCGCCTGGAGCTGCTGCTCGCGCCGGTACGCCTCCAGCTCGGCGACCCGCGTCTCCTGGACGACGACCTCCTGCCGGGCGGCCGCGTCGGCGAGCGGACCGGCCTGGCGGGCCTGGGCCCCTGCCTTGTCCCGCTCGGCCTGGTAACCGGCCTGGAGGATCTCGCTGTCCCGGGTGGCCTCCGCCATCCGGGCGAACGACTGCTGCTCCGCCTCGGTGGCGAGACGATTCGCCTCCGCCTGGGCGATCCGCGCGTCCCGCTGGACGGCGGCGGCGTGCGGCATGGCCAGGTTCTTGATGTACCCGGTCGGGTCCTCGATCTCATGGATCTGCAGGGAGTCCACGATGAGCCCCAGCTTCTCCATCTCCGTGCCGCAGGCGGCCCGGGTCTGCCCGGTGAGCTTGTCGCGGTCGCGGATCATGTCCTCGACCGTCAACCCGCCCACGATGGACCGCAGATGACCGGCGAACACGTTGTGCACCCGCTCGGACACCAGCTTCTGCTGGTCCAGGAATCGGCGGCCCGCGTTGGCGATCGACACGAAGTCGTCGCCGACCTTGAAGATGACCACACCCCGCACCTTCAACGGAATGCCCTGGAAGGTCACGCAGTCCACCGACAACTCGGTCTCCTTGAGGTCCAGGGAGAGCTTGCGCACCGCCTGCACGCCCGGCATCACCAGCGTGCCGCGCCCCGTGACGATCCGGAACCCCATGCCCTCTTCGAGGCCCTCGTTGCGATGCTTCGAACCGGAGATGATGAGCGCCTCGTTCGGCTCGGCGACCCGCCACATCATCTTGAACACACCGATCAGCGCGAGAACGGCGACAACCGCCGCTCCCGCAACGACGCCGACGACCATCGGCATTCGCCCCCTTTGAATGGCGCCCTTTCGGCACCGAACGAAGGGAGTGTGCGCCCGCGCAAGCCCCGTTTGAAGACGCGGGCGGACCCTTGTTGCCATGTTGACGCACAAGCCCCTCACCTGGGGCTGACGGTGCTCAACTCTCGTACGCGGGTGTGACGTAGACCGTCCGCGGCGGCAGGTACTCGACCACCATGACCACCGTCCCCCGCTCGAAGCGGCCGGTGCCGTCGGCGGCGTACGCGAGGAAGTGCTCGGCGCCCCCGCGTACCCGGACGATCACCTCGCCGACGAGCCCGGGCCCGACCGTTCCAGTGACCCGCCCCATGAGCCCGACCATCGACGCATCGTCCATGGCCAGAGGCTACGGGGCGGTCAAGCGATCGGAAAGCGGCCGGTGTTCACGCCCCGGGGGAGTCCGCGGCCGCGGGCTGCGGCGGCCAGAGCTCGTGCCAGCGCAGTCGGGCCTCCAGCTGGGCGGCGACGGAGACCAGCAGCGGCTCGCTTTCCGCCGGTCCGAGCAACTGGGCACCCACCGGCAGTCCGTCCCCGGTGAACCCGGCGGGCACGTTCACCCCCGGCCACCCCAGCACGTTCCACGGCCAGGCGTAGGGGCAGGCGGCGATCATCGCCCGGTCGGTGGCGAACTGACCCAGCCCGAGCAGCGCGCCGACGCGGGGCGGGGGAGCGGCGGTGGTCGGCGCGAGGATCAGGTCGTACGACGTGAAGAAGGCGCCGATCCTGTCCCGCAGTGTGGCCTCCGCGCGCCGGGCGGCCCGCAGCGGGGCCCCGCCGAGCAGCCGGCCCAGGCGGGCCGCCTCCAGGGTGCGCCGGTCGAGGAGGTCCGGGTGCGGTGCCTCGCGGACGCGTTCGGCGATCCCGACCGTGGCGCGCGGCACGAAGGTGAGCCCGATCTGGCCGTAGGGCGGGTCGGCCTCCTCGACGGTGTGGCCCGACGCGGCCAGTTCTTCGGCGAGTTCGACTACGCGGCTGCGTATCTCCGGCTGGAGACGGGCGGGCAGTGCGGTGAACGGCGGGTTCAGGGAGAGGGCGATGCGCAGCCGTCCGGGGTCGCGCCCGACCGCGTCGGTGAGTGTCAACTGGCGTGGCTTATGGGGGTCTTGCGGATGATTCCCGCTCGCCGCGTCCAGCAGCAGGGCCGCGTCGGCGACCGTGCGGGCCAGCGTGCCGTTGACCGTGATGCCCTGGAACGACTCGCCGCGCGGCCAGGTGGAGATGCGGCCGCGCTGCGGTTTGATGCCGACGAGGTGGGTCCACGCGGCCGGGATCCGTACCGAACCGGCCCCGTCCGAGCCGAGCGCGGCCGGCACAAGACCCGCCGCGACGGCGGCCGCCGACCCGCCCGAGGACCCGCCCGGAGTGTGCCGCGGCTGCCAGGGATTGCGGGTGGCGCCGAAGGCCGGCCCTTCCGTGAACGGCCACTGCCCCAGCTCACAGGTGTTGGTCTTGCCGACGATCACCGCCCCGGCCGCGCGCAGCCGCCGCACCGCCTCCGAGTCCTCCTGTGCGGCCGGGAACTCGCCCCGGCACCCGAAAGCGGTCGGCTCGCCGGCCACGTCCGTGTCGTCCTTCACCGCGACCGGCACCCCGAGCAGCGGCCGGCGCGCTCCGTCGGCCAACTCCCGGTCGACGGCGTCCGCTTCGGCGAGGGCCGCGGTACGGCGCACGATCCGGAAGGCGTTGAGGGAGCCCTGGGTGGCCTCGATGCGCGCGAGACACTCCTCCACCAGCCGACGGGACGTCAACTCACCTGTGGCCAGGGCACGTACGGACTCGGCGAGGCCTGCGGAACGGTCGTACGGCATGCGGGGACCCACCTCCGGGGCACAGCGTTTACCGGAGAGTAACGTCCAGCCGGGTTCCGGAGGACAGGTTTCGCACAGCCGGCGTCCAGCTGCGCCCCAGTCCTGCAGAAAGCATTGACGTGAACCTGCCGTGACTCTTAGTTTCTGCGCGACTTGTCGAACTCAGTTCGAAATACCGGACACGCCGCTGTGTCCGCGTCTGCACGAGCCCCGGAGAGCCGCCGTGACCACACGTCCCCCCACCCCCTCCCGTCGCACCCTGCTGCGCGCCCTGGCCGCCCTGCCTGCTACGGCCCTGGCCCTGGGCGAACTGCCCGGCCTGCTCGGCACGGCCGACGCCGCCGCGCCCGCGAGCGGCTACGCCACCCGCTACACCATCGTGCCGTTCCTCAACAGCGACGACGGCACGGTGAACGTCTACCAGTCCGACGACGCCACGGACTTCCGCCTCCTCCAGTCCTCCGCCTACACCCCGCCCAGCAACCGCATCCGCGACGCGAGCATCTTCAAGCACACGGACGGCTACTACTACCTCACCTACACCACCCACACCTGGGAGGACGAGAGCACCACGGTCGGCTTCGCCCGCAGCGCCGACCGGGTCAACTGGACCTTCCTGTACGACTACACGATCCCCATCACCAATCTGTCCCGGGCCTGGGCGCCCGAGTGGTTCGTGGACAGCGACGGCAGCGTCAACGTCATCGTGTCCTGCTCGACGACGGACGACGAGTGGATCTTCACCCCGTATGTCCTTGCGGCGACCAACTCCGCCCTCACGGCGTGGACTTCACCGACCGCCCTCTCCGGCATCGGCTCCAACCACATCGACACGTACATCGTGAAGGCCGGCTCCACGTACCACGCGTTCACGAAGAACGAGACGGCGAAGTACATCGAGTACGGCACGGCCACCAGTCTCAAGGGCCCCTACACGATCTCCAGGACCGGCGACTGGGCAGGCTGGGGCAGCTACCGCGAGGGCCCCTCGGTGATCCAGCTCGACAACGGCGGCTGGCGGATCTTCTTCGACGGCTACGGCGACGGCAACTACTACTACAGCGACAGCTACGACACCTTCGCGACCTGGAGCACTCCCACCGCCCTGGCCACGCTCTCCGGCACGGCCCGGCACTTCACGGTGATCAAGGAGACGGTGTCGGGCGGCACCTCGGTGACGAAGAACGCGACCCGCTCCTTCCAGTCGGTCAACTACGCCACTCGCTACTGGGAGGAGGTGTCCTCCCTCCTCAACCTCCCGGTGGTGACAAGCTCCAGCGCCACCGCCGACAAGCAGGCGGCCACCTTCACGGTGGTCGCGGGCCTCGCCGACTCCAACGGCTACTCCTTCCGCGACGCCTCTGGCAACTACCTGCGCCACTACGACTTCCGGGGCCGCTTCGACGCCAACGACGGCACGTCGATGTTCGCCCAGGACGCCACGTTCATCGCCCGCACGGGCACGACCACCGGCTCGGTCCGCTTCGAGTCGTACAACTACCCCGGTTACTACCTGCGCCACTACAACTACCAACTCCGCGTGGCCGTCTCGGACGGCACCGACCTGTTCCGCCAGGACAGTTCGTTCGTGCCGGTGACGTCCTGGGCCTGACCTGCACTGCTGCTGACCTGGGCAAACGTTTTGATGACCCGTCAGTCGTTCCCGCGAGTTCCCTCGATTTCCCGGGATTTCCCGTGGAGATGTGCAATAGATGTGCAACGGGCGCGGGGCAGATGAGGGCCTGGTGAGCAGGCAAGAAGCGCCCGGCGAGCACGAGAATGCTCGCCGGGCCCTCGACGCCGAGGTGTGGGTGCGGCCTCTGTGTGCGCTGGTTGTGGCAGGAGTCGCGGCTTATGCGTCATACGTTCATCAGCGGTCTTTCGCTTTGCAGGGTGGGGCGGACCGGGTGAGCGCGTCGTTGTGGCCGTTGTCGGTGGACGGGCTGCTGCTGTTGGCCACGCTGGGTCTGTTGAAGCAGGAGAACGGTGTCGGCCGTCGCGCCAAGTGGGCAATCTGGGCGGCCTTCTTGCTGGGGATCGCCGTCTCCTTGGCTGCGAATGTCGCCGCGGCGCCGAGGCTGGAGTGGCGGTCGGTGCTGGTGGCCGGCTGGCCGCCGGTTGCCTTGTTGCTGTCGGTGGAACTCTTGGTCCACCGGGCGGGTGGTCGTCGTCTGGAGGGGACAGCGCCGTGGCTTGACCGGGATGGGGCGGATGCGGGCGGGGCGGAACTGGATGAGGATCCGCTGCTGGCGCGCGCGAGGAGGCTCGATCTCCAGCATCGGGAGCTGCATCAGCGGCCGGCTTCGGCGGAGACGCTGCGCAAGGAGCTGCACGTCGGAGCGAGGAGATCGAGGGTGTTGGCTGCGCGGGTGCGTGGTCGGCTGGAAGAGGGGGAGGGCGGAGAGGGAACCAGGCCTGGATGACGGCACGCATTGATCTGTGAGTGGGGGAGGGGTCTGCCGTTTGCTCGACGTCCGCCGCAGCGAGCCAAGCTCCCAGCGGAACTCGGTTCCGAGTGTCGCCTCCCCTGTTTCCTATGAGATCGGGGCCGGGCAAGAAAATTGTCAGCTAATTGGCGGTGGTTGAGATCAATTTAATCCTCTACTTGCTGGAGGTGCTCAGAAGATTCTTCGGCTACTGGTGGTACATCGCCTGTATGGCTCTGGCCAGTGCAGATGGGCGGTGTGAAGGGATGCGCGCAGCAGTTGGCCCGGGTATGGTCCGGATCTTGAGATGGGGGACTCGACCGGCGGTCTCAGTTGCTCTGTTTTCCGAGGGCAGGGCCGTGAGAGGTGCCGGATTGCGGCTGGTTCAGTGGTGGCGGTGGCTCCGGCGTCGAGGGGGCGGACGCGGTGGTGCCGACAATCTGTTCCGTTGAGCGGACATGCTCTGCCAGCCGGTTCAGGCCAGTGCCCATGCTGGGCTCCCACCGCGCCGACCTGGGTGCGGCGGTACGGGAACGAGCCGGGTCACGGCTTCCGCGCGCACCGATCACACGCACCGCGACGGCAGTCGGAGACGGCCGGGCCCGAGTGGTCGCCTCACCGTCGTGCCCTGGGTGGTGCGGGCCCGCGGATGCGGCAGACAGCGGACCGGATTACTGCGTCGTAGTAGTCCGGTTGGGGCGACGGATTCAGCCGTCCGGAAGCGGGCGTCACGCGGGACACTGGTCCGCCCGTGATCCGGGACACTTCTGGAGCGGCGTTCGGCGAAGATCTGGTCTGATCACGGGATCCGGTATCAAGGAGGTACGGGGGTGGAGGTGCGGATCCGACCCGCGCGTGCCGAAGAGGCGGCGGCGCTGACCGAACTCGTCCTGCGCTCGAAGGCACACTGGGGGTATGACGCGGAGTTCCTTGAGGCATGCCGTGCGGAACTCACCATCCGGCCGGACGAGATCGACGTCCGCCGGATCGTCGTCGCCGAGGCCGCGCACCTTGGAGTGCTCGGCGTTGCCTCCCTGGAGGGCTCGGCGCCCCAGGGCTGTGTGGGCCTGTGCTTCGTCGAACCCGGTGCCATCGGCCGCGGGGTGGGCCGTCTCCTGTACGCCCATGTGAGGGGAACCGCCCGCGAACTCGGGTTCACCCGGATCACCATCGACTCCGACCCGAACGCGGAACCGTTCTACCGCCGGATGGGCGCCCGACCCGTCGGACGTACCCCCTCCGGCTCGATCCCGGGGCGTGAACTGCCCCTCCTCGAAGTGGTTTTCGCGCCCCGGCGCGACAGCTGGACCCACGCGTGGACCGGGGGCCGTCGCGCGGTGCACCTTGGCAACGTCGCCGAGTTCCAGTCCCAGTTCGGCCCCGCCTCCGCCGAGGCCGGGCACTATTCCTGCCTGGCCGCCTTCATTTCTCCGCACCCGGCCGTCCTGATCCTGCCCCGGGCGGTTCCGCGTGACTGGATCGACATGGTCGCCGGCGTCCTGGGCTGGGGACAGGTGGAGGTGTACGACGGCCTGGCAGAGCCCGGTACGGCGTCGAGCGCGGATCGGGGCCGCCGTACCGGCCCGGTCCGCCGGCTGCTCCCCGGCACGGCGTCCGCCCCCTCGGCGCCGACGGCGGGGCCGACCGGCGGGCTCAGCCGCGCCGTCCTCTCCCGCCCCGCACTCGCCGAGCGACTAAAGTTCCTCGGCCTGCCCCTCGTACCGTGGGGCCACACCCCCGCGTTCGCCGAACTCACCGGTTCGACACCGGGCCCGGACGCTCTGCGCTACGAGTCCAAGCGGGCCGCGCACGAACTGTTCACACAGCTCCAGCCCGCCCACCCGGGGATCAGGGTGCCGCAGCAGTGGCAGACGGCCACCCGACGTGCGGCGGTGCGACTGCTCAGGGCGCGCAGCCGCGCGGGGCGGGCCACCGTGGTGAAGACCGAGCACGGCGCCGGAGGATCCGGTACCTGGGTGATCCGGGACGACAGACTGTGGAACTACGGACTGTGGAACTACGGATTGAGGTCCCCGCTGCCCCATGGGCCCCTGCTCCTGGAGGAGTTCGTCGCCGGCGAATCCGGGCCCAGGGACCTGACCTTCGACGGCCTCGTGGACGCGGAAGGACGGGTGTACGAGGCCGGAGTCGCCGTCATGGACGTCGAGGGCACCGCCTACCAGGGCGCCACCGTCGGCCCCGGAGTCGTCTCGCAATCGCTCGCCGAACTCCTGGCGCGCTTCGGCCGGGCCGTGGGCGAGCGGATCGCCGCAAGCGGTTATCGAGGGTGGTTCGACGTCGACTTCGTGGCCGGCCCCGAGGGCCGCCCGGCGCCCACCGAGATCAACCTCCGGATGACGGGTCCCTCTGTCGCCTTCATGGTCAAGGCACGGCTCGACGAGATCCGAGGGGGCGACCACCTCGTCCGCACCGTCGACCACATCCCGCTCGGCGCCCGGCTGCCCGGCCCCGAACTGTCCGCCCTGCTGCGGGAGACGGCGAAGCGGTGCGCCGGGATCGACGCCGTCCTCGTGCCCTCGATCCCGACCGCCGCCTTCGAACCGGCCCCCCGTCTCGGCGTCGTCCTGGCCGCGCACACCCGTGAACGCCTGGACGCGGCCGAGGCGTTGGTGCGTGCCGCCGCCCAGGACACCGGGCGGATGTTCACTCCCTAGCCCCAGGGCCGGGGTTCACTCCGTTGCCGCGGTGCCCGGACGCCGCGTCACGTACACCGCCACCACGACCGCCGCGATCATCAACGGCACATTGAAGACGTACACCAGTGCCGCCTGCCGCTCCCAGTCCGTCTTCGCGGCGAGCCGGTAGAAGTTGTCCTGCGGCCACCAGGAGACCAACAGCCAGACGATGGCCAGATGAGCTGCCGTCGTCAGGCCGCGTGAGCGACCTTGGCGCCGCATCAGAGGGCGCCCGGCGACCAGGAAAGCGAGGCCCACGCTGAAGGCCAGCAACTCGGCGGCGTACAGACCTCGGAAGAGCCACGACCACGGCGCGGGAACGTAGGTGAGGTCGGTGGAGCCCGGCCAGAACACATCGGTCAAGAGCACGGCGAGCGGCAGGGCCACGACCAGCATCACGCACCCCATGCCGTACAGAAACCCGTCTGGGCCGGGGGCCGTCGCGCCACCCCCCTTGCCGTTCAGCCCGCCGGACGCGGCACGCTGTGCGGGCAGCGGCAGCAGACGCCGGTCGACCTTTCCGGCCCGGTTGCGCGGCAGGGCCCCCAGGGTCACCACCTGCGCCGGGATCTCCTGGTCCGGCACCACACCCGTCAGATGCATACGGATCGCGTCGGCGCCCGGAAAGGCACCGGGAGCCGTCGGTACGATGTAGGCCACCAGCCGATCCTCGTCCACGGCGGTGATCACGGACTCCCGGATTCGGGGGTGGGCGGCCAGCGCGGCTTCGGCGCGGTGCGGATCTACGGTACGGCCGCGGACGCGAACCCGGTGCGCCAGCCGGCCGCCAAACTCCAGCAGCCCGTCCTCCCACAGCGTTCCCGCATCACCGGTGGGGAAGGCGCCGTCATCGTCGGGGCCGCCGGGGGGCGTCAGCCAGATCTCGCCCTTGCGGACCTCGGCCCGGCAGCCGGGAAACGGGCGGCCGAGCAGGCTGACCAGCCCGGGTTCGGCCACTGGACCGGAGAGTTGGTCCGTCTCGAACCAGGTGCCGCAGCCGGTGACCTCCACGGGCCCGTAGACATTGAGCAGTCGCGCCCCCGGCGCCGCCCGCCCCTGCAGCCGTACCTGCTCGTCGAGAGCGAGCCGTTCCCCGCCGACCGCCACCAGCCGCAGCCCCACGGGCACGGAGCCGTCGAGCAGTGAACGGGCCGTCACCGGGTCGGTGTCGAGCACCGTGACGCCCTCGGAGAAGGGCCGACCCCACAGCGCCGGCCCGGTCTCGCCCTCCGGCAGCACCAGCGTGCCCCCGGAGCACAGCGCCCGTATCCAGCCGTAGGTGAAAGCGGCCGTGTCGGCCGGCGCGGTCACCAGATGGACGTCGGAGGGCCTCAGACCGAACACCTCGGCCCAGGACCCGAATACGGCGCGCAGCCGTGCGTGTCCCGCGGGGACGGTCCGGTGCCGCCCCGTGGTACCCGCGCTGAACAGCACGGCGGCGGTGGCCCCGCAGGGCGCGGCAGGGGGCTCTGGGGAGTAGGCGTCAATGACGTCGGCGTCGGTGTCCAGACAGACGACGATCCGGCCGGCACCGTCGTCGACGCTCGGCCGAAACCTCTCATGTGTCAGGACGGTGTTCGCCCCTGCCTCCTCCAGCAACTGCCCGATGTGTCCTGTCGGTTGATGCGGACCGACCACGGCGTATGCCCCGCCCGCCTTGAGTACGCCCACCAGGGCGACCAGCAGATCCGGCACCCGGTCGGTGCACACGACCACGGTCTCCCCAGGCCCGAGCCCCCTCTGCAGCAGATGGCAGGCCAATCGGTTGGCCCCCACCCCCAACTCCCCGTATGTGAGCCGGGCCCGCTCGGTGATGACCGCGGGCCGGTCCGGTGTCTCCCGCACCCACGCTTCGAACAACCCGTGAAGTTCATTCGCCCCGGCCATGACCGGTGATCATCCCAGAGACGGCACGACGCGGGAAGAGGCCCGACAGATGCCGACCCGGGACGGCGGTGGTGGCCTCGGCGAACCCAGGAGAAGACCACCGGCACCAACGCCACCGCGCGTCGGGCGAGGCGACATGCCGCCCGGAGCCGTCGGGATACCTCATCCCTCCGGCATAGCGCGGCTCACGACAGCCGTCACGACCCCACATAAGACGTCATTTCAGTGGGTGAGTCGGCGGTGGCATATGAGGGTTGCGGCGATGGCGGTGAAGGTGAGGAAGTGTTCCGGCTTGCGTTCGTAGCGGCGGTGGAGGCGTCGGCAGCCGGACAGCCAGGACACTGTTCGTTCCACGGCCCAGCGGTGCCGGCCCAGGCGCCGGGACGACTCGATGCCTTTGCGGGCGAGGCGGTGCCGGATGCCGCGGGAGGACAGCCAGCGTCGCAGGTGGCGGTAGTCGTAGCCCTTGTCTCCGTGCAGCTTGTCGGGCCTGCGGCGTCGTGGGCCGCGGCGTGAGCGGATGGGCGGGATGCCGCGGACCAGCGGGATGAGGGCCTGGCTGTCGTGGAGGTTGGCGGCGGAGATGCCGATCGACAGGGGCAGGCCGCGGCGGTCGACGATGAGGTGGATTTTCGAACCCTTCTTGCCGCGGTCGGTCGGATTCGGTCCTGTCAGCTGCCCCCTTTGAGGGCCCGGACGCTGACGGAGTCGATTGCGCATCGCGACCAGTCCAGCCCGCCCCGGGAACCGGGTTCGTCCAGGACCAGGCGGTGGAGCTTGGCCCACACGCGGGCCTTGGTCCACTCGGTGAACCGGCGGAAGGCGGTCACGCGACAGTCCGAAGCCCGGCGGCAGCTGGTTCCATGTGCAGCCTGAGGTGGCCACGAAGATGATCGCGGCCAGCACCTCACGGTCCCCTCGCCGACGATGTCCACCACCCTGCGGGCGTTCCGGAGCCGGCGGGACCACCCGCTGGAACAACTCCCACAGATCTTCCGGCGCCAGCCGTTCGACAAGCGCAGCAGTCATCACCCCAGACTGCCGCAAGATCACACAAACTGAAATGGCGTCAAAGAGCTCGTAACAGGATCTTGTTGAGGCGCCCTGGTCGAGCGTGACTGACGTGATGATTCGACCGTTCACGTCGTGTGACGACTCGGCCGTGGACCGTGGACGACGACTTGTGGGCACGGATCGAACCGCTGCTGCCGCCCTGGCCCGAGCGGTCACCGGGGCCGAAGCCGGTGGACGACCGGCTATGCCTGCAGGGCATTCTGTACGTCCTGCATCAGGACATCGCCTGGCAACTCCTGCCCCTGGAACTGGGGTTCGGCTCCGGACAGACGTGCTGGAGGCGCCTGAACCGCTGGCAGAAGGCCGGAGTCTTCGAACAGCTGCACCGCCTCCTGCTCGCCGAACTGAACGCGGCCGGCGAACTCGACTGGTCGCGCGCGTGCGTGGACGGTTCCCACGTCCGCGCGAAAAAGGGGGAGCCGCGACCGGCCCGTCGCCGGTCGACCGGCGCAAGACGGGCAGCAAACACCACCTAATCTGCGACGGGAAGGGCACCCCGCTCAAGGTCATCACCACTGCGGCGAACGTCAACGACATCACGCAGACTCTGGCCCTCGTCGACGGCGTCCCGCCAGTGGCCGGGCGGCCAGGCCATCCCCGCCGACGCCCCGACGCAGTGCTGGGTGACAAGGCGTACGACTCCCTGGCCGTCCGTCGCGAACTGCGCAAACGCCGGATCATGCCGGTGATCTCTCACAGGGGCACCCAGGACATCAAGGGCCTGGGAAAGCTCCGCTACGTCGTCGAGCAGACCTTTGCCCTACTCCATCAGTTCAAACGCCTCGCCGTCCGATGGGAACGGCGCCTCGAACTCCACGACGCCTTCCTATCGTTGGGCTGCAGTCTCATCTGTTGGAGGCGACTGAAGAAGGTTCTCTCCTGCTGGAACTGATCGCACAGCCACACGTGTGCTTCGTAGACTCAGGCTCGGTGTGATCACGAGGCGTAGGAGGATTCGATCATGGGAAGTGCCCCGACCCCTGAGCAACCGATGACCCGCGAGGTGCTGCTGGAGGGCCCCGGTGTCCTAGCCCAGACACCAGCCGCAAAGTAGGTTGCGGGTAGCCGGATGCGTTCCGTTTCCCGTTCCCGGGCGCCGTCGTTGGTCTGATCAAGTGATCGAGGCCAAAGGGGCGGGCGTGCGGCAAGAGTGGTCGCCAGAGGAGCTGCTGGCGAACTGGACGCTGGTAGACGGCGACTGGGACTTGGTGGCGAACAAGAGCGGGACGACCCGGCTCGGCTTCAGCCTGTTGCTGAAGTTCTTCGAGCTGGAAGGCCGGTTCCCCGATGTGCTGGGAGAGGTCCCGCCATCTGCGGTGGAGTACGTCGCCGAACTGGTGAAGGTCCCGGCCACCGACTTCGCGAAGTACACGCTGATCGGCCGGACCGCCGAGTACCACCGCAAGCAGATCCGCGGGGCCCTGGGGTTCCGGCCGTCGACAGTCGCAGACGAGAAGGCCCTGGCCGAGTGGCTGGCCGTTGAGGTCTGTCCGGTCGAGCTGGTGGAGGACCGGCAGCGCGAGGCCCTGCTGGTCGAGTGCCAGGCCCGGAAGATCGAGCCGCCGGGCCGGACCCGGGTTGAGAAGGTACTCGTCGCGGCGCGGGGCAAGTGGGAGAAGACGTTCTGCGCCCGCACGATCGGCCGCCTGGGCGAGGCGGGCACGGCTCGGCTGCTGTCGCTGGTGGCTGAGGACAACGAGGCGGGGACCGCCCTGCTGGCCGCGCTCAAGCGCGACCCCGGCGCGGTTGGCCTGGACTCCCTGCTGACGGAGATCACCAAGCTGAACGACGTGCGCAAGCTGGGGCTGCCCGACGGGTTGTTCGCGGACTGCTCGGAGAAGCTGGTGGCCGCCTGGCGGGCGCGGGCGATCAAGATGTACCCCTCGGACTTCCGCGACACGAGCGAGGACGTACGGATCACCCTGCTCGCGGCGCTGTGCTCGTCCCGTCAGGCGGAGATCACCGACGCCCTGGTCGACCTGCTGGTCGCTTTGGTTCACAAGATTAACGCTCGTGCCGAGCGGCGGGTGGAGAAGCAGCTCACCGCCGAGTTGAAGAAGGTCCGCGGCAAGGAGGGCATCCTCTTCAAGCTGGCGACGGCCGCCGTCGATAAGCCCGACGAGGTTGTACGCCGGGCCCTGTTCCCGGTGGTCGGGGAGATGACGCTGCGTGAGCTGGTGGCCGAGGCGAAGGCGAACGAGAAGGTCTTCAAGGCCAAGGTCCGCACCACGCTCCGGTCGTCGTACAGCTCGTACTACCGGCAGATGCTGCCGCCGCTGCTGAACACCTTGGGCTTCCAGTGCAACAACACCGCCTACCGGCCGGTGATGGACGCGATGACGCTGCTGAAGCAGTACGCCGATGTCGACGGCAAGACCCGCTTCTACGACACCACGGACGTGGTGCCGATGGAGGGCGTGGTGCGCAAGGACTGGCGCGAGGCGGTCGTCGACGACAAGGGCAAGGTCGAGCGCATCCCGTACGAGCTGTGCGTCCTGGTCGCGCTGCGGGACGCGGTCCGCCGCCGGGAGATCTACGTCGAGGGTGCCGCCCGCTGGCGCAATCCGGAGGACGACCTGCCGGGCGACTTCGAGGCCACCCGCGCCGTGCACTACGCCGCGATCCGCCAGCCGTTGAACCCCAGGGCGTTCATCGCGGACCTGAAGAAGCGCATGACCGCAGGCCTGGACCGGCTCTCCGGCGCGCTCGCGGACGGCTCAGCGGGCGGTGTAAAGGTCACCACCCGCAAGGGCGAGCCGTGGATTACCGTTCCGAAGCTGGAGCCGCTGGCCGAGCCCACCGGCCTCCAGGCGCTCAAGGCCGAGGTCGCACGCCGATGGGGCGTCCTGGACCTCCTGGACGTGCTGAAGAACGCCGACTTCCTGACCGGCTTCACCGAGGAGTTCTCCTCGGTGGCCGCGTACGAGCGCATCGAGCGTGACGTCCTCCAGCGCCGGCTGTTGCTGGCCCTCTTCGCGCTGGGCACGAATATGGGCATCCGGGCGATCGTGGCGACCGGCGAGCACGGCGAGAGCGAGGCCGCGCTGCGGCACGTGCGGCGGCACTTCATCACCGTCGACAACCTGCGGGCCGCCGTCAGCAGGCTGGTGAACTCCACCTTCGCCGCCCGCGACACCGCATGGTGGGGCCGCGGCACCGCGTGTGCGTCGGACTCGAAGAAGTTCGGGTCCTGGTCCTCAAACTTCATGACCGAGTACCACGCCCGCTACGGCGGCAACGGCGTGATGATCTACTGGCACGTCGAGCGGAAGAACGTCTGCATCTACTCCCAGCTCAAGAGCTGTTCGTCGTCCGAGGTCGCGGCGATGATCGAGGGCCTGCTGCGGCACTGCACGGACGCCGAGATCGAGTCGAACTACGTCGACACGCACGGCGCGAGCGTGGTCGGGTTCGCCTTCACCGAGTTGCTGAACTTCCGCCTGCTGCCCCGGCTGAAGAACATCGGCAGCATCCGCCTGTACCGCCCGGACGACATCCCGCCCGGCTGGCCGGCGCTCGGCGCCTCGCTGACGCGGCCAATCCGCTGGGAGCTGATCGAGCAGCAGTACGACCAGATGGTGAAGTACGCCACCGCGCTCAGACTCGGGACGGCGGAGGCGGAGCAGGTCCTGCGGCGCTTCACCCGCGGCGGCCCCAAGCACCCCACGTACGCCGCGCTCGAAGAACTCGGCCGCGCCGTGCGCACCATCTTCGCCTGCGACTACCTCGCCGGCCCCGGCCTGCGCCGGGAGATCCACGGCGGGCTCCAGGTCGTGGAGAACTGGAACAGCGCGAATACCGTGCTCCACTATGGCAAGGACGGGGCCCTGACCGGGCCTGACAAGGAGCACGCCGAGACCTCGATGCTCGCCCTGCACCTGCTGCAGTCCGCGCTCGTGCACATCAACACCCTGCTGGTCCAGCAGGTCCTGGCCGAACCGGCATGGGCATCGAGGCTGAGCGATGAGGACCGGCGCGGTCTGACCGCGCTGTTCTGGTCCAACGTCAACCCGTACGGCACCTTCCGCCTCGACATGAGCAAGCGCCTCGACCTGGGGCCCGCCGCCGTTCCCCGTCCCCGGGCCCCGGCAGACGCCGGGGCCCGATCGGGCACAGAGGCACGATGAAAGACTTCCAGGATCTCGCAGACCCGCCCGTGAACGAAGCCGCGTGGCGGGCGCTCGGTGGGCTCGCCGGCTCTTACGGGCGACCGCCCTGGGGCCATCCCTGGGCGTCGAAGACGGCGACGGGGTCCAGGTAGTCGCGCCAGTGGGTCACCTTGCGGTCCTTGATGGTCACGACGGAGACGAAGCGGTTGTCGTAGGGCCGCCCTGTGGGGACGGACGTGCCGTGCACTTCGTACTCCAGGACGACCACGGAGGTCTCGGGGTCCCGGTGCACGCGGAGGTTGTCCGCACCGTGCAGCTTCACGTAGTCGCCGTAGTCGCGGTACAGGTCGATGATCCCCTGGCGTCCCTCGACCCGCCGGGGGTAGCCCGGCACGGTGATCACGTACTCGAAGACCACGTCCTCGGCCAGCAGATCGTAGAAGTCCTCCCCGTCGACCAGGCCGTTCAGGCCCTCCTTGATGATGCGGAAGAACGGGCTGTCCGCCCCGACCAGGGGCGTGTCGTCGCTGGCCGTCTTGCTCACTTCGCCTCCGAGGCCCACGCCTGGGCGTCGCGCTCGGCGAACGCGCGGAAGGCAGTGGCCGGCCGGCCGGTGACCTTCTCGATGTCACCGGTGGGCGTGGAGCCGTTGCCGGTGACGATGGCGCCGGTGAGCCAGCGCATCATCACCGCGTAGTCGGCGGGGACGCCTGCGGCGACCGCGCCGCTGATCCACGTCTCCTGTTCGATGTCGCGGTAGGCGATGGGGCGGCCGCTCACGGCGGCGAGGGCGTCCGCGACGTCACCGAAGGTGAGGGCCTGCGGGCCGGTGAGCGCGTAGGCGGCACCGGCGTGGGTGTCGGGGTTCAGCAGCGTCTCGGCCGCGACCGCTGCGATGTCAGCCGCGTCGACGAAGGCTTCCGTGTTGCCGCCGCTTGGGACGGTGATCACTCCGTCGATGACCGGGATGTGGCCGTCGGCGAAGTTCTGCATCACCCACGAAGGGCGCAGGACCGCGTGCGTGATGGTGCTGCGGGAAGCCAGATCGGCCTCGACGGCTGCGATGTCGATCTCCGGCGGCGCATGGTCGGCGTTGTAGACGCTGAGGTAGGTGACGTGCCGCACGCCGGCCGCCTCGGCGAGGTCGAGGAATGCGCCGACCTGGTCGGCGTAGCGGACGCGCATCGTGGGCGTGACCAGGTAGAGGCGGTCGGCGCCGGCCAGTGCGGCCGCGTGGGTGGCCGGGTCGTCCCAGTCGAACCGGACGTCCGCTCCGCTGCGCGCCGCTGTACGGGTGGCGCTTCCCCGCCGGGCGAGCGCGTCGGCCAGCAGCGAACCGGTCCGGCCCGTGCCGCCAAGGATGAGCGTGGTGGAGGCTTCATTGTTCATGACTCCATGCTTGCGGCCCCAGGCAAGACAAACCATGCGTGATCCGCTCGTCTTTTTACGTGAAGCTCTCGCGCCTTGACCCTGGCTGCCCGTGCTGGTCAAGCTGGTCCCATGGACTTGCTGACCGACCACCTGGTGCGGGCGCGCGCCGCCGGCGCGGTGTTCGCGCGGACGGTCGCCGAACCGCCGTGGGGACTGCGGCTGGGCGGTTCGATACAGCTGTCGGTGCACACCGTGGTCCGCGGCCGGGGCTACCTGTGGCTCGACACCCCCGGCAGCACCGTGGAGCTGATACCGGGGACCGTCACGCTGGTGCGCGGCGGCCCGGACCACTACATCGGGCACGAGCCGGGCGCCGCATGCCTGGAGCCGGAGGAGTTCCGGGCACACCACGCCCGGATGGGCCCCGGGGACAACCCGCAGGCCACCGTGTTCCTGTGCGGCGCCTACCAGTTCTCCGGCGATGTCGGCGCCGGGCTGCTCGACGCACTGCCCCAGGTGATGACCCTCTCGGCGGCCGACGACGACCCGCTGCGGGACGTGATCACGTTGCTGTCCCGCGAGCTGGTCCGCAGCGAACTCGCCCAGCAGATAGTTCTGGACCGCCTCCTGGACCTGCTGCTCGTCCTGGCCATCCGCAGCGAGTTCCGCCGCAGCACGACCGCACCACGTTGGTACCGGGCGTCCGCGGACCCGCGGCTGGGCGCCGCGCTGCAAGCCATGCACGAGAACGCGGCCCACCCGTGGACAGTCCCTGAACTCGCCGCGATCAGCGGCCTGTCCCGCGCCGCGTTCGCGCGGGCGTTCCGGGACGCACTCGGCCAGGCCCCCGTGCAGTACCTGACCGAATGGCGCATGACCCTCGCCCGCGACCACCTGCGCGCCGACGACCTCAGCCTGGCCCAGATCGCCGACACCATTGGCTACGGCTCGCCCTTCGCGTTCGCCGCAGCCTTCCGCCGACACCACGGAGAACCACCAGGAACCTGGCGACAGAGGGAACGAACAACCGCACACACACGACTGCTGACCACCCACCCCGGGTCGTGAGCGGCGATCGGCCGCGCCCGCCGGCCAGTCGGACCCCGGCGTCCGACCGCAGCAGATGGCACCGGCTTTCGGCCGTGTCCTGTTTCATAGGTGGTCGCTCGTGAAACACCTCTCCGCCCGGCGGCCCACCTGCGCCGATCATGTTTCATGAGTTGTTGCAAACAACTGGACGGCTGAAACGCCCTCATGAAACGCTCCGGAGCTGTGAGCGACGACTTCAAGCGCGTGGAATCGCACGACTGCCCGATGTCCACCTGCGCCGCCCCCGCGGGCTCCCCGTGCCGGACCGGCAAGGGCAAGGTGGCCATCCAATACCACACCGCCCGCTTCCGCCTCGTGCCCCAACTTGCCAAGACGCTCAGCGTGCCGACCCCCGCCGTACGCAAGCCGGGTTCGGCCTGGACCGAGCTACCCCGGCCAATGAGCGCCGGCGCCAAACCAGTCGGGCGCGTCCGCCTCGGCTACGCCCGCGCCTCAACCGCCCGCCAGTCCCTCGACGCGCAGCTCGACTCCCTCGCCAAGGCCGGGGTCACCCGCATCTTCTCGGAGAAGATCTCCACCCGAGCCACTCGGCGCCCCGAGTTGGAGTCCGCCGTGAAACTCGCCGGGGAGATCCGCTCCTCCGGCGTCGCCGTGACCCTCGTCGTCCACGAGCACAAACGCCTCGGCCGCGGCATCGAACTCGCCATGCTCGCCGAGGAACTGAAGGCCAGCGACGTCGGCCTGGAGTTCCTCACCGGAGAGCTGAAGGGTTCGCACGACCCCTCCGGCATCGTGTTCACCGTGCTCGCCGCGATGTCCGGCATGGAGCGCGAGTACATCCGCGACCGCACCCTCGAAGGCCACGAATCCGCCCGCAAGCGCGGCAAGACCATCGGCGGCGCGGGCGTCACCGACGAGTCCATGCTGTCCATGGCTCTCCACCTGCGCGACCAGGAGATGAGCCTCCGCGACATCGCCAAGCGGCTCGTCATCACCACTGGCACGAAGAAGGGCCAGCACCCCTCACCCGCCACCGTGATGCGAATGCTCCGTGAACACGACGAGCAGGCCGCCACGGCGGCGAGTACGTGATCGCCCCGCTACTTTGCGGCTGGTGTCTGAGCTAGGAGACCGGGGCCTGGAGGGGCGGCTGCCCATGGCACTGACCACTGAGCGGGTTGAGGTGAGGCGCATCCATATTCTTGCGGGACACCCGGCAGGGCGGCATGTACACAATGGGCCGGTGTTCGGGAGCATCGTCAAGGGCTCGGTGCTGTTCCAGGTCGAGGGCGAGGCCGAGGTGATTCTGCGTCCAGGCGATGTGTTCTTCGAGCCCGCCGGCGTTCCTGTCGCACACTTCGATGCGCTGGACGAGAACGTGACTTTCCTTGCTTACTTCCCGCTCGCTGCTGGCCAGGAGCCCGGCTTGCTGTGAAGCACCCAACGCCCCCTCGCCAAGCGGATGCCGTCCGTCGTCGCAACCCGTGATCGTGTTACGCGTTCTAAGGGCTTGCAGATCATTAAGGTGTTGCTTCCAGTCTCATGGCTCGTTGATGCGGTATAGGAATCCCGGATGAGGTCCGTGCCCAACTCGCCAAGGTCCAGCCGTTCTTGCGCTGCAGCGGAGCGATCAGCCCTCTCGTATACGCGAGAGCCGACTCGCGGGGTTCCGAACGGTTGAACCGATGCACGAACCGCTCATGCACCACTTCCAATTCACGCGCCCACAACCTGACATCAGCAAGGTCCCCACCTATAACCAGACCAACGACCGAACTGGCCGGCAGCCACGGCAAGCACCGTTGCAGTACTAGGCCGCCGCCGACCGGTCGCCCTCCCTGGGCAGTCCTTCGTCCCGCCCATCCTTAGGTCCACTCTGTACCTATTTCCACACATAGCATACTGTGTGCGCAAATATGCCCCCTAGGTGCGACGATCATGCGCGTGCCTTGTCCGGCGAGCCGCCAACCGCCACGACATCGGACCGGAGGACGTCATGTCCGGGATCTCTGGGCCACCGGCCTGTCATGGGGCACTCGACGATGCGCTCGATGCGGGGTTGGCCGACATCGTTCGCCGCACTGGTGCTTCCTCGGGTGCCCTCTACCTGATCGAGGAAGAGGAATCGGCGACGCGTCTGGTGGCGCTGTGCGGTCTTCCCCTCGAATTCGCCGCCCCATGGCACCGTCTCTCGCTCACCGCTTCCCTGCCGCTCACCGACGCGATCCGCGAGGACCACTTCGTCTGGGTCGGCTGTCAGGACGACCTGGCCTGCCGCTACCCGCGCCTGGCCGCTGTTCTGCCCTATCGGTTCGCTTGTGCCGCGACCCCGCTGACCGGGGTGCGCCGCTGTTGGGGCGGGATCATACTGATGTGGCCCGCTGATCTTCCGCGTGAGGCCACGCCCCGGGAACGCTGCCGCATCATCTCCAGTGCCCGCCGACTGGCCCGTCTCCTGGACGACGCACCTCGCCCGTCGACCCTGCCCGACCGCCCGCGCCTCATCCCTGTCAGCGCTCCGGGTGGGTCCGCCCAGCCAGGACTGGCTGCCGCCGAGTACCTCGAACGCCTCCCCGAGGGAGCTCTGTCCCTCGACCTGGAGGGAAGGATCACCTTCGTTACCGCCACTGCTGGCCACCTGCTCGGGCGCAGCGTGAACCGACTGCTGGGGTGCCGGCTCTGGCAGGCACTGCCCTGGCTCGACGACCCCGTGTACGAGGACCGGTACCGCACTGCGGTCTTCAGTCGGGCCCCGCTGTCCTTCACCGCTATTCGCCCGCCGGAGCACCGGCTGAGATTCCGGCTCTATCCGGACGTCAGCGGCATCAGCGTCCGCATCACCTCCCGCAGGGAACAGACCCTGCCCGGCCCGCGGGAAGCACCTGTGTACCGGGCTCCGGTGGCGCGGACCGGCCGGCTGTACCAGCTGATCCATCTGTCCGCTGCGCTCACCGAAACAGTGAGCGTCCGCGATCTCGTCGATCTGATCGCCGGGGAGATTCTGCCCGCTTTCGGCGCCCAGGGCCTGGCGCTGTGGGCTGCGGAGGCCGGCCGTCTGAAGGTAAGTGGTTTTCACGGCCACCCGGCAGATGTCATCGCACGCTTCGACGGGCTGCCCCTGGACGCCGACCTCACGCCAGTTGGCCAGGTCCTGACCAGCGGCGTCCCCGAGTTTTCCGCCAGCCCGACCGAGATGGCTGCACGCTACCCCGAGACGCCTCAGATCGGTGGCAAACAGGCCTGGGCGTTCCTCCCGCTGATCATCACGGGGAGAGTGGTGGGCTGCTGCGTTCTGTCCTACGACCGACCCCACCCCTTCACGGCCGACGAACGGGCCGTGATGACCGCTCTGGCGGGTCTGATCGCCCAGGCACTCGACCGCGCCCGGATGTACGACGCCCAGCACCACCTCGCTCACGGCCTCCAGAAAGCGCTTCTGCCTCGCGACCTGCCCGCCGTGGCCGGGCTTGACGTGGCCGCCCGCTACCTGCCGGCGAGCCATGGCATCGAGGTCGGCGGTGACTTCTACGATCTGTTGCGGCTCGACGACACGAGCGCCGCCGCGGTCATCGGTGACGTCGAGGGCCACAGCATCGCCGCGGCCGCCCTCATGGGCCAGGTCCGCACCGCCATCCACGCGCACGTTACCGCCGGTGCACCGCCAGACCAGATCCTGGCCCGTACGAACCGACTGCTGGCCGATCTGGACTCCGACCTGCTTGTCTCCTGCCTCTACGCTCACCTCGACCTGGCTGCCTGCGAAATCACCTTCGCCAGCGCCGGACACGTCCCCCCGTTGCTGCGCATCGCCCGGCATCATGCCCGGGTTCTTGATGACATCGAACCCGGGCCGCTGCTGGGTATCGACACCCTCGCTCACTACCCCGTCACCACGGTCTCCCTGCCCGCGGACGCGACCCTGGTCTTGTATACCGACGGTCTCGTGGAGGTCGCGGGTACCGACACTGCACAGATAACCGCCGGCCTCGTCGGGCACTTCGCCAGCACCGACGACGAGGACCTGGAGGACCTGATCGACGGCCTGATCCACCACACCTGGCCGATGGGTCAGCACACCGACGACATAGCGGTACTTCTCCTGCGAGCCTCCTGCACACAACCCTAAGACGCCATTTCAGTTG
>NZ_BCFL01000031.1 GCF_002217755.1 Streptomyces hyaluromycini
CCAACTGAAATGACGTCTTATCCGGAAGAGTTCCGCGAGGACGTCGTGCGGGTCGCGAGGAACCGCGGTCCGGGCGTGACGGTCGAGCAGGTGGTCGTACTCGGCCTCGCCCATCGCGCCGGTGTAGCCGTAGGAGGCGGCGTTGAGCTTCTTCTCCTTGCCGGTGACGTAGGTGGAGGGCCGTACCCCTGAGGTGTGCCGCCCTTGCGGCAGATCGTCGACGGCAGGTTCGCCTGGGTGACGGCCGGGGAGATCGCGCCCGGGGTGCACGCCGGGTCCTCCAGCGGCTCGCCCTTCTCGTAGCGGTAGTGGCACGTGCCGGCGGCCGGCCGCTGCTGCACCGTGTACTTCTTCAGCGGGCCGGCCCCCACCACGATCGCCCGCGCCGCGCCGCCCGCCCCGCTCGTACCGGCGGCCCCCACCGCGATCGCCCGCGCCGCGCCGCCCGCCCCGCTCGTACCGGCGGCCGCCGCCGAAGCGCTCGCGCTCCCGGACGGCGACAAGCCGCTCAGCGATCCGGTCTTGCAGCCCGCGGCCAGCAGGCAGGACAGCGCCACGATCGGCATGGCACGACGGGTGGACAGTATGACGGCCCCTCACGGTACGGCGACGGCTGAGCAGATGCTGCCCTACCCGGCCTGCGCCGTACCGCGCGGGGTATGGCGCGCAGACGCACACCCGGCGTACAACCGTCGACGGACCTCAGCACTACAGGACCGGGACAGGAGCAGGTTTAATCGCGGTGGGTCAGGGCTGGCCGTGGCCGCCGTCACTACGACGGCGTTGGAGCGTGAACTTCTCGAAGACCGACAGCTCACCTGTGGGCGTGATGATGTTGTAGTAGGTGACGTGGATGCGGGTCATGTCACCGGGGTGACGGCCGGGGTCGACGGCGAACTCGGCGAAGCCGTACGGATGCTCCGCGTCGCGGACGCCGATCCAGACCGCCGTCTCCTTCTCCTTGACCGAGTTGAACTTGCCGACGTGCTCCATCTGGACGTATGCCGAGTGATGCCCGTGACCATCGGCGTCGTCGGTGGTGAAGCTGTTGTTGGTGATGCCGGACACGCCGCCACCGCCGAGGACCATGTGAGTGGTGCCATGCTCGCTCTCGATCACGTCGAGTGCGGTCTGGCTCGGGTTGGGTGTGAGGGTGACGCTGCCGGGGACGACGCCACGCACCGCCAACGAGCGCTCGTAGTCGTGCTCGTGGCCACAGACCACCAGGTCGACGCCGTACTTGTCGAACAGCGGGCCGTACGCCGCGCGCAGCGCGACATCGGGGCCGTTCGCGGCGGTCGCCGAGCTGATCATCACCTGGTGCATGCAGATGACGATCCAGTCGATGGCCTTCGAAGCCCGTGCCGACTTGAGCTCCTGCTCCAGCCAGGCGAGCTGCCGACCACCGGAGTAGCCGTTGATGTAGATGTCGCCGCCCTCCTGCAGGGCGATGTCGTCGTTCTGCAGGGAGATCACCTTCACCGCGCCGACCGTGAAGGAGTACCAGAGGTTGTCGAGTTCGGGCTGGGTCTCGGTCGAGGGCAGCTCGAAGTAGGTCTGGTAGGCGTCGAGACCGAGCTTGCCGTTGCCCAGCTCGATCTCATGGTTGCCCGCGGCCGGCATCCACGGACGGAATCGCGCTGAGCGGCTGTTGTTGGCGAGGAAGTCGTGCCAGACGCGGATGCGGTCGGGCCCGGTGTTGGCGTAGCAGAGGTCACCGTTGAGGAGGTGGAACAGCGGGCCGACCTTCTCGATGCCGGTGACGATGTCGGCAGCGGCGGGCGTGGCGTTGGGCTCGAAGTCCCGGCCCGAGGCGTCGGCCGGGTTCGCTCCGGTCTTCCACGTCACACTGGGCGCACCCTGGTCGCCGAAGCTGGTGAAGGTGAACGGAGCTCGGCCGGACGGCGCCGTGTGGAAGGTGCCGGCGTCGGGGGTGGCGCCGTCGTGCTGGGCCGCGTACAGGTAGTCGGTGTCGGCCTTGAGCTTGCTGATCAGCGCGTGATGGACCCAGACGGTCCGCCCGGAGGTGCCGTCCACGTAGGTCTTCGTCGTCGCATGCACTGTGGAGCCGAAGCCGCCACTCAGCGTGCCGTAAACGACCCGGGGGTTCTTGACGACCGCGTCGGTGACCCACGAGACGACCATCTGGCTGCGTGGGTCGGCGCCGAAGGTCAGGTGCAGGCCCTGGACGGGGGTGGTGGCCGAGCCGGTGGTGAGACCGGTGACCTCCGACTCCGCCGGGACCGCCTCGGCGGTTCCGGCGCCGAGGACCAGTGGCCCGGCGGCGGCGCCGGACACCGTCGCGCCGAACAGGCCGAGCGCGTTGCGACGAGAGATTCTGGTTTGCTTGGGTTCTTCGGACATTCCAGGGGCCTTTCGCGTCGTCGGGTGCAGTCGCACACCGACCGGACAGCAGCGCTCCGAACCTGACAGCGGGCTGCGGCAGGTCAGCGGTGCGCGCACTCACGGACGCTAGGAAGCACGGTCGACCGGAGTGGTGAGACAGGTATGAACGCCAGATGGCGGTCACCGCAACGGACGGCAATGCCCGGCGGCCTGGCCCTGTCCTGGCTAATGCCGTTGGAGCGGTTGGGGTGTTCGGGCGCGCTCCCGTCAATCGTGATGAAGTCGACGCCGCGAGGCCCGCGCTTCACCTCGTCGGCACAGGGTCTCCGCGACGGTTCGATGTCCCGGTGCGGAACGTCACGTCGGAAGGCCGCGTAAAGCTCAACCCGCGATCGCTGCCGCGGCATCGGTACGAAAGATCACGCGAGGCCTGGCGCGAGTGCCAGCAACCGTTGCGCAACCACGACCTGCACTCCCTCTCCAGGCGCAGCTGGCTGCGCAAGCGAGGCATCCCGCACCGCATCGCCCGCAAGGCTAGAGTCCTCCACCCGGCTCGGCCGGCGCCGCTGGACGATCGAACGCACGATGTCCCGGCTGGGCGGCTGCCGCCGTCTGCACCGCCGCTACGAACGCAAGGCCGAGCACTTCCTGGCCTTCACCGCTATCGCCTGCAGCCTCATCTGCTACCGCAGACTCACCAAATGAGAGGACGTCTTGGACCGTGTCCTACGTGGTGAGGCGGACGTTGACTCGGTATGGGGCGGGGAACGTGGAGTTGGATCGTGCCGGACGGACTGTGGGAGATCGCGAAGCCGCTGATCACACCGTCAAGGGTACGGCCGCAGGGCGGCGGAACGCAGGACACGCCTGATGAGACGCTGTTCGCGGCGATCGTCTACGTCCTGGTGAGCGGTTGCGCCTGGCGGGCGTTGCCCCCGTGCTTCGGGATATCGAAGTCGACCGCTCACCGCCGGTTCCTGATCTGGTCCAGAGCCGGCGTCTGGGGCCGCCTGCACGAGGCCATCCTGCACCGCCTCGACGACGCCAGCCTCATCGACGTCACCCGCGTCGTCCTGGACACCGCCCACGTCCGCGCTAAAAAAGGGGCGAACACACAGGTCCGAGCCCCGTGGACCGGGGCAAGCCGGGTTCCAAGATGCACATCCTGTCGGACGCGAACGGACTGCCCCTCCTCGTCGGCGTCTCGGCCGGCAACACCCACGACAGCGAAGGACTGAAGCCCATGGTGACGGGTCACCAAACGAGACACGACCCGCATCGCGGCCGCTACTTCAAGCCCCAGCGCCTGCACGCGGACAAGGCGTATGACCGGTCCGATCTGCGGAAATGGTTACGAGGCAAGCGCATTGGAGTCCGGATCGCCCGCAAAGGCATCGAGTCCAGCGAACGATTGGGCCGTCGCAGGTGGGTGATCGAGAGGACGATGTCGTGGCTGTCCGGCTACCGCAGACTCAGCCCCCGCTACGAGCGTCATCCCTGCAACTACCTGGTATTTCTCGGACTCGCCGCGGCCATCTGCTGCTACAAGCGCCTCGTCCGCCTCACCACGTAGGACACGGTCTTAGAAGCCGTTGCCATACCGATCATGGAGTCTGTCGATCGAACGGGAGTCTCGATCGGGTGATCGCGGGCACTGCCCGGCATGAGAGCAGGGCCTGGCGGTATACGGGGAAAATCCAGGGGAGCGGACGGCCGCGCGCTGCTACGGTCGGGCGCTATGAGCTGGCTCCCCGATGACTTCGTCCATCCCGTCCTGGTACCGCTGCCGGGCAGTGGTCATCACCTGCGGCCGATCCGGGAGGCGGACACCCCGCTCGACTATCCGGCTGTGATGGGTTCGCGCGAGCGGCTGTGGACCATCTTCGGCCCAGCCTGGGGCTGGCCCGCGGCCACCATGACCTACGAGGCCGACCAGGCCGACCTGTTGCGGCACGAGAGGGAGATCGCCGCACACCAGTCTTTCAACTACGCGCTGTTCGACGCGGCGGAGACAGCTCTGCTCGGCTGCGTCTACATCGACCCACCGGAGAGGGCCGGCGCGGACGGCGAGATCTCCTGGTGGGTGGTGGACGAGCTGGTGGGCAGCAAGGTCGAGCAGGCCCTCGACGAGCTGGTGCCGCAGTGGATCGCCGCCGACTGGCCGTTCGAGCAGCCGCGCTTCCTCGGCCGCGAGATCTCCTGGTCGGACTGGCTCGCCCTGCCGGAGCACCCCGACGCGTAAGTGGCTTTTGTCGTAATGCTCTGGGGACTTGGTGCTCGAACGGCCGTCTCGATTGGGTGGTCGTCGGGTGCTCGGCGCATGCGAGAAGGGCCTCCTGAACAGCTCGCTGGTGTCGAATCACCGAGCATCAGGAGGCCCTGGTGTCGCAGTCTTGCGTGCCGATGCCCGTGCAGTCCACCGCGGGTACTCGGGAGTGTGCCTGTCTGGCTCACCGGTTCGGAAACGCTGCCGACAATCGCCTGCGAGAGCGTCGGTGTCCGAGCGACATGACGGACGCGGAGTGGGTGGTGGTGCGGCCGCTGCTGCCGGTGCCGGGTTGGATGCAGGGCCAGGGCGGGCAGCCGGAAGCGTACTGCCACCGGGCGATGCTGGCCGACTTCCCGCCGTGGGACCGGGTCTATGCGTTCTTCCGCCGCTGGCGCGATCGCGGCCTGGTCCGGGAGTTCCATGACCGGGTGCGCGGGCAGGTCCGGGAGGGGGCAGGGCACGATGCCCTGCCGACGGCTGGGGTGATTGATTCGCAGTCGGTCAAGGCGGATGCCGTGGTCGGCGCCGGCACCCGTGGCATCGACGGCGGCAAGCTGGTCAACGGACGCAAGCGGCACGTCGTGGTCGACACCCTCGGCCTGCTGCTGGGCGTGATGGTCACCGCTGCGGATGCGGGCGATCGCGCCGCTGCCCACATCCTGCTGGAACAGGTGGCTGCCGCTCACCATCGCCTGGCCCTGGTCTGGGCCGACGGCGGCTACACCGGCAGTCTGATCGAGCACTGCCTGGCCGCGTTCGCCCTGGTCCTGGCGATCGTCAAGCGCAGCGACAACATGAAGGGATTCGTGGTGCTGCCCAAGCGGTGGATCGTCGAGCGTCTCTTCGCGCACCTGATGCGAAGCCGCCGCCTGGCCCGCGACTTCGAGCGTCGTATCACCAGTGCCGAGGCGATGATCTACTGGTCGATGGCCGCCCTCATGACCCGTCGCCTGGCCCGGCCACACCGGGGCCGAGGGTGAACCGGCCGGGTGCGGGCTCGGCCAGCCAGCCTCGGGCGACCAGGCGTTTCGCCTTCGACCGCAATGCCTCCACCCGCGCCGGCACCACGTCCATGCCGAACACTGCGGCCATTTCCTGGCAGGTCAGCGGCCCCTGGCCGAGACGGACACGGTCCGCGAGGGCTTGAAGGATGCGCTGGTAGTCGACCGACAGCGCCGAAGAGGCGACCTCCTCACGCCACACCGGCACCTGCGATTTCGGGTTGGCCGCATCACGGGACGCCGGCTGCTTGTCCGCCTCCCGACGGGCGCAGCCACGCTGCGGTAAAGGCGCAGTTGCCGCCGCTGCTGCCACCGCAGATGCCCCACCGATCAGGGTCCTCGGTGATCGTGCACCGCTGTGTGACCTCGGGGATTATCTCGTCCAGGAGGAAACTGACGTACCGGTCGTCGAATGCGTCGTACTCGGTGTTGCGATTCTTCGGGTCCGCAGCCTCGGGCAAGACGCCGGGGTCGACGAACACGCCAATGGTGACTGGGATGTCGCCGCGGTGGACGAGGTTGTCCAGGACGATCGCGCCGCGGACCTCTCCTTCGGGATCCAGGTACCACCATCCGTCCTGGAACACCATCAGTGACGCCGGCTGTGCGGGGTCGTACTGGGCGGGCACGTGAACCCAGAACTTCCGGGAGGTGCCCGGGTGGATCGCGCTGTCGTCCCAGTCGAACTCGATTGTCTCGCCGACAGGCACGCCGGGCCGGACAGCCGAGTCGGGGCCGTGGGCGTAGCGGACGTCCGACTGGTCGACCGGCAGCGGCTGGTAGGGCACCTCGATCGTCACGCGGGCCAACCTAGGAGAGATCACGAGCTCTCTCAAAGGGGTTTACTGACCTTGGCGTTATAGCGTCTGGGTCTTCGTCGGACCTGGTGACAGGGTCCGTCGTGGCTGGTAGCCCGGAAGTATGCGGTATCCGGACGGGGGCGGGCTGACCGCCGAGCAGCGCAAGCGCCGCGAAGAGGTACGCATACGGGCTGCTGGCCTCTTCGAGGAGGGCGTGAAAGTCCCGTGCATCGCCCGGGAGTTACGGGTGAGCGAGAAGTCGGTCTACCAGTGGCGCCGTGCCTGGAAGGCGGGCGGGCGGGAAGCGCTGCGATCTCAGGGACCCCCGGGCTACGACTGCCGACTCCGCCCCGAACTGCAGGCCAAGCTCGCCGCCTGGCTGGAAGAAGGGCCGGCCGCGCACGGCTGGAGTGACGACCAGGTGTGGACCGCCGCACGGGTACGCACGCTGATCGGGCGGAAGTTCCACCTCTCCTACAGCGTCTCCGGAGTCACCCGGCTGCTGCACCGGATGGGCTTCAGCGTGCAGATGCCCGCCCGGCCCGCCGCCGAACGTGACGAGGACGCGATCACCTCATGGCGGGAGGCGACCTGGCAGGAGGTAAATTCCTCCGGGCGGCGACCGGCGCGTTCGTCTGCTTCGAGGACGAAGCGGGCGTGACCGGCCGTCCGCCCAAGGGCCGCACCTGGGGCCGACGCGGCAGCACCCCGAGGGTCAAGGTGTCCGGCCGCAGCCGGGGACGATTGCCGGCGGCCGGGCTGCTGTGCTACCGGCCCGGCCTGCCCGCCCGCCTGTGCTACCGGCTGCGCCGGCACACCGGCCGCAAGGGCGAGCGGCGCTCGCTCGGCGAGAGCGACTACATCCACCTGCTGGATGGCGCCCACCAGCTGCTCAAGGCCCCGCTGATCGTGGTGTGGGACCGACTGAGTACCCACATCTCCAAGACGATGAAGGCACTCGCGGCCGAGCGGGAATGGCTGACCGTCATCCTGCTGCCCGGGTATGCGCCCGAACTCAACCCGGTCGAGGGCCTGTGGGCGCATATCAAGCGCAGCCTGGCCAACCTTGCCGCCCGCACCCTCAGCGAGCTGGAGACTCTGCTGCGCAGCCAGCTCAAGGCGCTGCAGTACCGGCACAGCATCCTCGCCGGGTTCCTCGCCGGAACGGGCCTCGCCCTCGGCAGACCGAACTGTCCCTAAAACGCCGAAGTCAGTAACCCTGTCGGCGATCTTGGAGTTTGCCAGTGCGCCAGCATGGTCATCGGGCATGCTCGTGGCTGTTTCGAAGGCCAATGCAGTTGTCGAGGTGTCTGGCTCGGTTCACCAAGGGCCAGTGCCAGCCGTGTCCGGACCGGCCCCGGTGCACCAGTTCCCGCGAGAGCGCGCTCGGAACCTGGGCTTTCCCCCGTGAGAACTCCGCGACCTGCAAGTCCGCGTCCGAGCCGAGCAGCAGACCTCCGACTGGCAGGCCCGCTACGCGGTCCGCTCCGGGGTGGAGAGCACCATCAACGAGTTCGCTCACGGACACGGCATCCATCGCTGCCGCTACCGAGGTCAGCCGAGAGCCCATCTGACACACGGACTCACGGCCATCGCCATGAACATCGAGCGGCTCAGCGGCCTGCCACCGATCGAGGAAAGGCCCTCACCACGGCCGCCGACTGCCATTCAGACCTTCCTGGACCAGCACGGCATCCCCCGGTCGAAGTCCTGGCGAACCCTCGGCAACTGACCTCGACCACTCAAGATCGCCGACAGAGTCGAGCTCACTGTCGGCAGCCCAGGACGTCTGGGTCTGGGGGCGGTTAGGCTGGTTTGGAGCATCGGTTGACAACCGGGCATCAATGGCCTGTGGCACAGTGCCGCGTCGTGACCTGTACTCGCAAACAACTAGCGACCTGTTGTAGCGTCCCGCGGCTGCATACGAGGGGGTACCGGGTGGTTTTCGAGCGCTACAGCTACGATGCCCGCCGCGTGGTGGTCGAGGCGAAACACGAAGCACAGCGCCGCAACTGGGCGGAGATCCTTCCCGCGCACCTGCTCTACGCCATCATCGACGACACCCATGGGCTGGCAGGACGCCTACTGGCCATGTCCAGCTCCCCGCGGATCCGCGGGGAGCTGGACAGCGGCGTGCTCCCGGCACGCACCGGAGCCCCCCGCGACGAGCACGTCCCCTTCGCCGCCTCGACCAGGCAGGTCATCGAGGCCACCACGGCTGCGGCGGATGAGTTGCGGCACGCAAATATCTCCTCTCTCCACCTGCTGCTGGGCCTGCTGCAGGACACCGGAGTGGTCGGCGAACTGCTCGCCCGCCACGGCATCGCCCGCGAGCAGGTACTGCGCGGGTTCATGCTCGTCGGCGAAGTCCTCCGGGACTTGCCCCTGCACAGTTCGGTGACCCAGGCCCTGAGAGCCGCCGCCCCCACAGGGCCGCCGGTCGGCACCCGCGAACTGCTGGTTGCTCTTATGCGCGCCGACAACGCTGGGGAGTGGCACCGCATCTGGCTGCATTGCGGCAACGACGAGGCCGTCGCCGCAATGCCTTTCCAGGACCCGGAGCAGGGCCCGGGCGGGGCAGCCGCCGGGCTGTGGGAGTCGATCCCGCTCACCAGCGCCTGCGTCACCGCGTTGGAGGTCGCCGCACGCCTCGCCAAGCGGTACGACATGTGGCCGCTGCCGCCTGGACTGCTGGCGCTCGGTCTGGTCGCCGACGACACCTGCGGAGCGTCCCGTGCACTCGGCCAGGGATTGGGCCGCCTCGAATTGATCGACTTACTGCAACGCGCGATCCTCGGCACCACTCTGAGCGGACTGCGCACCGCCCTCCCCCAGATACTTGACGAGGTGAACCGCGAAAGGGCCGATGTGCCCCGCGAGGACGAGCAGCCACAAAGCCCCGCGCCCACCCCGCCGGCTCCACCAGGCCCCGCGGCAGTGCCGACAGGCACGCCGGGTGGACCTGTGTCGGCATGGTTTCCGGCATGCCCGCGCCACCAGACTGGTGACATGGTCCGCCTGGTCTCCAGCGTCTACGACGAAGGAACCGCCCGGACGGAATCGTTCGGCCCAGTAGCCGGTTCTGCCGGCGGCCACGTCTTCATCGGTGCCGCCAGACAGGTGGGGGGTATCCAGACGGCGCTGGCGAAGAGGCTGAGTCCGCGTCCAACACTGCAGCCGTCACCCGGTGTGCCCGTTCTGATGGCCTGCCTGATCGGCATCGTCGGGGGCATCATCGCTGCAGGTTTGTACGCGTCAGGTTCATCGACAGAGCATCCGAGCGCGACCCGGGCCGCTGCCCTCGGTTTCCTGGCGGTCATGGCGATCCCCGTCGTGGCGCTGCTCGCCGTGGCCAGCAAGATCGGATCGCGTCTTGCACGCGTTGAGAGCGGCATGGCCACGGCGATGCCTATGTGGCTGGCGGCCTGGTACTGCGGACGGTGTGACGGCGTGTTCTTCCCGCCGGGCGAATATCCCGAAGGGGTTATCCCGGACACGCTCATGCCGACGGCCGTTTTTCAGCAAGCGGTCTGGAGGGCCGGCGGTTTCACGTCTGAGGGGGATCCGGTCAAGTAGGACACGGACTCAGCTTGATTACTGACTTCGGTCCGTCAGGGTGATGCTGGGTCGTCGAGGGCCAGGCCGGTGTCCGCTATGAAGCCATCGAGGGTGGCGGACCGGTACTGAAGTCGTGTGAGCAGGTTGCGGACGAGGACCTCAAGCCGGTCGAGGGCGACCACGGCGAGGTTGGCCAGGCTGCGCTTGACGTGTGCCCATACCCACTCGACGGGATTGAGGTCCGGCGAGTAGGCGGGCAGTAGGAACACCATCAGCCAGGTCCGTTCGGCAATCAGCTCGCGTACGGCGTGGGAGACAGTGGTGTCGAGCCGGTCCCAGACCAGCACGATCGGCGCCTTGACGAGTTGGGGGACGCCGTCGATCAGCGCGATGAAGTCCCGCTCGCCCATGCTGCGGCGTCTGTCTTTTCCTGCTCGGTGGGTGCGCAGGCGATGCACAGCCGGGTCCGCGAGCCGGGCCGCACGGCGATCAGCCCGGCCACGGACAGGCGTCCCGAGCTCGTCGATGTGTGCAGCCAGCTTCTCCAGACAGCGCGGGGACAGACGGCATCGCGACCCGCTCGGGCCACGTGACACCAGCGCCTGCACGCCGCCTTCCCGCCGCAACTGGTGCCACTGATAAGCCGACTTCGAGCTCACCCGCAGACACCGTGCCACCTCCGGCGGCCTGACCTTCTGCTCGAACAACTCAGCCGCCTGCATCCGTACGGTCTCCCGGCGCTGACGTCCTGCAGGAGTCAGCCCGCCCCCATCTGCATACCTCACACACCACGGATACAGCCGCCACACCGGCCCTATCAGGAACTTCTACAGAGTTCGCCCTGACGAGCCGAAGTCAGTAATGCCCATGTCTCACGGCTTGACTTCTCCATTGGGAAGTCACTGCGGTTTCGAGACTCCGCCGACATACTCATTTCGCGCGCCCGCGTGATCGCAAATGCGCTGAACTTCGCTGTTAGTGGTGAAGAAGCCTCAGCCCGGCGCGCGCCAGCATGATCCGATGCTCGCGGCAGGCTTCCTCAACCTCGTCGGACCTGATGGATCCTCCTGGCTCTGCAATGTACTGAACGCCGTGACGGTGGGCCTGGTCGACGTTGTCGCGAAACAGCAAGGCGCTATCGGGTGCGAGAGCTGGGCTGTCCCGTAAGCCGTGCTTCAGCTGGCCGTGACAGGGCGCAGGTGGAGAAGTCGGTGGCAGGCTGACCGCCGGTAAGGGACGATCACGACGTGCACGGCCCTTCTCTTGCCGGACGCGTCCAAACGCGTCGAGTGGCGTGGTGCCGTGTTGGCGTCGGATCGATGCTCGGCCTGGCGCTTTCCATGTAGGGCCGGAGGGGACGCGTGTGTCGCTCGCTCTTGAAGATCGCTTGGCCATCACCGAACTGGTCTCGTTGCACGGTCATCTCGTTGACGACGGAAGCCTTGACCGGCTGGAGGAGTTGTTCACCGCCGATGTGGTCTACGACCTGACCGACTTCGGCCAGGAGCCGCTGTCCGGGGTGGCGGCCATCCGAGATGCGGCATGGGCGCTGGGGGCGGCCAACCCTGTCGCCCATCACGTCACCAACGTCGTCGTCACGGCATGGGCGGACGGCCGGGTGCAGGTCCGTTCCAAGGGGCTGGGTATCAAGGCGGACGGCTCCTGCGGTTCCGTCTCCTACGACGACACCGTCGTGCGTACCGCTGACGGCTGGAGGATCAGCCATCGCAGGGTCTCGCCACGCCGGACTCCCTTGGGCGGGATGACAAAGCCCGGCTGACCAGGCGCGTCCCACCTGGTCCCGGCCGGTGAGGACGACATTGTGCTGGCGGGCGATACCGAGCAGGGCACGGTGGACACCGTCGTCCTTCAGGCGGCAGTCGTGAAGGATCTTCCAGGTCTTCATGGGGGCGAAAACGTGCTCGACACGGGCTCGGACCTTGTGGTGGGAGGCATTGTGCTCCTCCTTCAACGCGGGAAGTGCGTCCTGCCCACGCTCGCGGCGGTGCGGGATGACCCGGTCCGTGCCCCGGTATCCACCGTCGGCGATGACAACGGCCTTACCGATAGTGGCCTTGGCTCCGGACAGTTCCCATGCCTTGCAGTCGTTGCGGTTGCCCGGCAGGGGCCGGCCGACGGCGACGACGAGTCGAGTGTCGGCGTCGATGACGACCTGATGGTTGGTGGAGTACCGATAATTCTTCGACTGCTCGGCGACCGCGTGGTCGCGGGTGGGGACCAGGGTGCCGTCCACGATCGGGACGGTCTCCTCGCGGAACCGTTTGCGCTGCCGCAGGGCGAGTAACGGCACGAGATGACCGATGATCCGGGCGGCAGCCGACTTGGACACACCGAACAGTGGGCCGAGCTGTCGCAGCGTCAGGTTCGTCCGCCACTATGCGGTGACCAGCAGGACCCGATCGTGCAGCGGCAGGCTCCACGGCCGAGCCTTGCAGGACGAGTCCGCGCCTTCGCGCCGCAGGGCGGTGACCAGCTTGCCGAACTGCCGCGGGCTCAGCCCGGCGAACGGGGCTGTCCAGGACGGCTCCGACGCCGTGATCACACCAGACACCACAAGATCGTCTCACCCGCGAACAGCCGCGCGGAACAGCCCTTGAATGGCGGAGGTGGGGGGTGGAGCACGGCAAAACATCTCCAGTCCCGAGCTGGCTGCCGGGGCCTGTCCGACCCACCCCCCATGGCCGCGAGTCCCTCACGATCTCCGTCCGGCCCATCACGCCGCACCGTATCCCGGAGCACTGACAACACTGGCGGCACGCAGGCGAGTGCTACGGAGTACCGCCATGGCAGTCGGCTGCAGCAGCCGAGTGGACCGGGAGAACGCGCCCGCCTCGTTTGAAGAGTTGTTCGGAATCCGTCTGGGGCACGGGACTCGTGTGGCGCGTAGTGGCGAGTCCACCGCCCCGCGGGGGCGTGTGGCCCGGCAGGTCGTCCGTCGTCGAATACGTGTGAGGAAATCAGGACTGGGTTGGATGCTTCGCCCTCTGCCATAGCGGATCAGACGGGCGGAGAAAATGTGCAACGGATGTGCAAGCGGTTCTCGGTCGGCGTGCTGCCCCGCAGGTCAGATGAGGTATGCGGAAGCGTGTGGACTGTCCCGGCAAGACAACTCGTTTGTTCGGGTGACATCCTGGGCTTGACCTGCACTGCTGCTGACCTGGGCGGATGTTCTGGCGGCATGTCAGTAGTTCCCGCGAGTTCCCTCGATTTCCCGGGATTTCCCGCGGAAATGTGCACTGGTTGTGCACTGGGCGCGGGGTCGGGGAGGGTCGGGTGACCAGGATCCCGGCGCTGACCGCCCGGCAGAACGTGGAGTTGCCGCTGCGGCTGGCCGGGCGGGAGATCGACGCGGCGGTGATCGACCGGGTCCTTGCCGAGGTGGGCCTCGCCGAGCGCGGCGGGCACCGGCCCGCCGAGCTCTCCGGCGGTCAGCAGCAGCGGGTCGCCATCGCCCGTGCCCTGGTGACCAGGCCGAAGGTGATCTTCGCTGACGAGCCGACCGGCGCGCTGGACTCACGCACCGCGCGTGACGTCCTGGCGCTGCTGCGCGGAGTGGTGGAGGAGCACGGGCAGACGGTGGTCATGGTGACGCACGACCCGGTGGCCGCCTCGTACGCGCAGCGCGTGGTCTTCCTCGCCGACGGTCGGCGGACCGGTGAACTGGCCGAGCCGACGGCCGAGTCCGTTGCCCTGCGGATGGCCCGGCTGGAGCCCGGTGGGAGCGAGACGAAGCCGCGCTGAAGATCGCCGCAGCCACCCTGCGCCACCGTCTGACGGGCTTCGTGGGCGCCTTCGTCGCCCTCGCACTTGGTACGACGATGATCGGCATGATGCTGCTGACCCTTGCGGCGACCTTCGGGACGCCGCACCCGGGGCCGCAGCGCTTCAAGGACGCCTCGGCCGTGGTGGCGCCCCGGGGATTCGACGGGACTCCGATGGAGGCGCCCGCGGTCCTCCCCGCGGACCTCGTCGCGAAGGTGACCGCGGCGGGGCGCGCCACGCCCGACCGCAGCTTCCCCGCTCGGCTCGCCACCGGCCCCTCGGACGCCACCGGCCACCCCTGGTCGTCGGCCCGCTACGCGGGCTACCGCCTGGTGGCCGGGCGCGCGCCCGCCGCCGCGGACGAGGTCGTGGTGAGCGGTGGCTCCGAGGCGCTGATCGGCCATCAGGCCGAGGTGGCGACGCGCGACGGCGTGCGCCGCTACCGGGTGGTGGGCGTCACCGGCGCGCTCTGGTTCGAGCATGCGGTCTTCTTCAGCGACGCGGAGGCGGCGCGGCTGTCCCCGGGTATCAACGCCCTCGTCACCGACCAGGACGCGGGCAGGCTCGCCTCGCTCGTGGGCGGCCGGGCCGTGGTCCTCACCGGCGGCGACCTGACCCGGATCGACCCCGACGACACCGGCGGATCCGCGGAGTTGGCCAACGCCCAGGCCATGGCGGGCAGCACGACCGGACTCGCCGTGTGCGTCGCGGTGTTCGTCGTCGCCGCGGCCTTCGCCTTCGCCGCCGAGCAGCGTCGCCGGGAACTGGCGCTGCTGCGGTTGGTGGGCGCCGCGCCCCGGCAGGTGCGGCGCATGGTGCTCGGCGAGGCCCTGCTGATCGGCCTGGCCGCGGCGGTCACCGGATGCGTGCTCGCCCCGCTCGGGACCGTACCGCTGCGCTCCTGGATGCTCGACCACGATGTGGCTCCGTCGTGGTTCACCATCCCGTTCGACGTCGTGCCGCTGCTGATCTCCTTCGTCATCGGCGTGGCCGCGGCCCTGGCCGGCTCGGCAGCGACCCTGCTGCGTGTGTCGCTGATCCGGCCCGTCGAGGTGCTGCGCGAGAGCGCGGTGGAACGCCGCGGCATGACGCCGATCCGCTGGCTGCTCGGGGTCGGCATGCTGGTGGGCGCGGTCGTCGCGGGCATCGAGATCGCCCGGACCACGCCGTACCTCGCGGCCACCGTACGCAAGTACGAGGCGGTGCCGGTTCTCTACGTCGGCGCGGTCACCCTGCTCTCCCCGATCCTGCTGCGTCCGGTCACCGGGCTGCTGATCGGTCCGCTGCGCGGCTCGGCCAAGGCCGGCCCGCTGCTGGTGCGCGAGAACATCCTGACCTCCCGGCGCCGTACTGCCGCCACCGTGGCGCCGATCGTGGTGGCCGTCGGCCTCGTCGGCCTCGTCGGCCTCGTCGGCACGCTGCTGACCGTGCAGAAGTCCGGCGACGCCGCAGCGCTCGCCCGGCAGCGGCAGGAGATCCACGCGGCGGCCGTGGTGGTGCCCGGTGGCGACCTGGGGATCGACGCGAGGACACTGGCCCGGCTCCAGGCCCTGCCCGGCATCCGGATCACCCCCGTGGCCGCCATGAACGTCCGGATCGGTACGGCCCACGGCGAGCAGATCGACTCGCTGAGCACGAACGCGGTGCCCACGAAGGCGATGGGCGACACCGTCCGGCCGCCGCTGCTCTCAGGCTCTCTCGCCTCGCTGCACGAGAATTTCCTGGTCATCGACGAGCACGCGGCCGAATCCGACGACCTGTCGGTGGGTATGCACGTTGTCGCTCTGCTGCCGAGCGGCGGCCGAGTCCCGACTGTCATCGCCGCTGTCGTCGCGCGCGGCCTGCGCGGGGACGACACATACGTCTCCTCCTCGCTGGCCGACGGCCTGGCGACCAGTCAGGTCTACGTCCAGTCCGCGGCGGGCGCCGGCAAGGAGCTCGACGCACGGCAGACGGCCGCGGTGAACCGGGCGCTGGCGGACTCCGGCGCCCACGTCATGACGTATGACGCCTACCTCAAGGCCCAGAGTTCGCATGCCGCGCGGCAGACGCACAACGCCGCAGTGGTGATTCTGGGAATCGCGCTGACCTACGCGCTGATCGGGGTCGCCAACACGCTGATCATGGCGACAGCCGGACGGCGGCGTGAGTTCGCGTTCCTCGGGCTCGCCGGCACCGTACGCGGACAGATCGTCAAGGTCGCCGCGGCTGAGGCCGCCGTGGCGGTCGTCGTCGGCACCGTGCTCGCCGCCGTGGCGACCGTGTTGGCCGCAGTGACCCAGCACGCCTCGCTCAGCAGGCTCGTGACGGCGGCGCCGGCGGTGATCCCGTGGACACAGATCTGGGGCACCGTCGCGACCTGCGCCCTCGTCGCGCCGGCCACCGCATCGGCCGCGACGTGGAGTGCGACCCGCGGGCGTGCGATCGAGGCCGTAGGCATCCGTGAATAGCGCACCCTCGGAATACTGCCCCTCCACCGGTTGGCCTTCGAGTACGTTCAGGGCCGCAGCCATCACACTGGGCCGCAGCTGCGGGCCGCGTCTGCAAGCGGTCCGCAGCCGTTCGGCTGTGCGATCGGCGGGAGGGGCCGGCTCACTCTGTGACGAAGTCGGCCATCATCCCCATGTCCTCGTGTTCGAGGTTGTGGCAGTGCAGCAGAAACCGCCCGGGGTAGTCGGTGAAGCGCGTGACGATCTCCACGGACTCGGCGGGACGCAGATCCACGGTGTCCTTCCAGCCCGCGTCGTACGGGCCGGGCGACCGGCCGTTGCGGGCGGTCACCTGAAAGTGGTTCAGGTGCAGGTGCACGGGGTGGTGGAAGTCGGTGACGAACCGCCACACCTCGGTGGTGCCGAGGCGGACGGTCGCCAGCGGCCTGCCGGGCTCGTAGGGGCGGCCGTTGATGGTCCATCCGGATCCGGCCCGCCGCTGGAAGCGGAAGGTACGGGTCGCCGCGGCCCGGTCGGCCCGTGGTGCGGGAATCGTCGAGAGCCGGTCCGGTACACGGGAGTCGTCGGCCGGCGGCCGGGCACCGGAGACGTCGAACCGCATGACGGTCGCGGTGCCGCCGCTGCCCAGCCGGTTGACCAGCCGTACCCGGGTGCCGGGCCGGTAGCGGGCGAAGTCGACGACCACGTCGAAGCGTTCGGCCGGGGCGATGTCCAGGGTGTCGTGCGCGAGCGGCCGCTCCAGCAGGCCCCCGTCGCCGCCGATCTGCACCAGGGCGCCGCCGCCCGGCGGTGCGGGGTCGAGCGCCAGTCGGTAGCGGCGGGCGTTGGAGCCGTTGAGCAGCCGCAGCCGGTAGCGCAGCCGCTGGGTCTCGAGCACCGGCCAGGGCGCCCCGTTGACCAGGACGACGTCGCCCAGGACGCCGTCCATGTACCGGTCGGTGACGCCCGCCGTGCGCTGTCCGGCATCGAGCGCCGGGTACTGGAAGGAGCCGTCGGCCGCGAAGGAGCGGTCGGCGATCAGCATCGGTATGTCGCGCTCCCCGGCGGGCAGGGGCAGGGCCTCCTCCTCGTCGTCGTGGACCAGATGGAACCCGGCGAGCCCGTGCCAGACGTTCGGTCCGGTGAAGCCCATGCGGTGGTCATGGTACCAGAGGGTGGCGGCCCGCTGCTCCATCGGGTACGTGTACGTCCGCTGCCCGGCGGCGGTGTCCAGCGCGTCACCGGCCCCGGACATGCCCGGCATCCCGGCCATGCCTGCTGCGCCTGCTGTGCCCGCCGTGCCCGCCGTGCTGTTCCGAGGCAGGATCAACGCGGTCGGATAGCCGTCGCTGCCGTACGGGGTGTGCCCGCCGTGCAGGTGGACCACGGTCGGACGGGGCAGCTCGTTGCGGTGCCGCACCACCGTCCGGCGTCCGGAACGGGACACGATGGTCGGCCCCGGGAACGTCCCGTCATAGGTCCAGGCGTCGGTCTCCAGGCCCGGGAGGATCCGCAGCCGCGCCGGCCGCTGGGTGATCTCGTAGACGTCCGCCGTGCCGCTCGTGCTGACCGGTGCGAGCCGGGACGGCACGGGCAGCGGCACCTCGTACGGCCTCGGCAGCGGGGCCCGGCTGCGCAGCAGCAGCCCCGGCTGACCGGACGTCAGAGCCCCGCCGGCCACGGCCCATCCGCCCGCGGTGAGCGCGCCGCCGCCCACGGCCGCCGCGGCGAGCAGGCGCCGCCTGGCGATGCCGCCGGTCATGCGGACCCCTCCTCGGCAGCCGAGCCCTCGGTGGACCCGGCGCCCTCGGTACGGGAGGACGGGGTCCATGCGGCCGCCGGGCGCCAGGCCCGGACCAGCATCAGCACCGTACAGGCGATGATGGCCACGCCCAGCGGGACATGAACGACGAGCACCCGCCCGTACCCCATGGCTATCTGCCCGGCCTCCGCGCCGAAGAGCGCGACGGAGGCCAGGGCCGGCCAGCCCGGTCCGCCGCCCGGCCGCCACAGCAGCAGCGCGGCCGCGGTCTGCGCCACGGCGGTGAGCCCGGTGGCGGTGGCGTTGAGCGCGTGGAGGTCGAGGGCCGCGTAGTGGCCGGACAGGAAGCTTCCGGCGAGGACCGCCTGCCCCAGAGCGAGGGCGGCCTCGCAGGTCACCACCGTTCGGAAGAGCATCAGGGCCCAGCGCCGCACCGGAGGACGTCTGCCGTTCGCGGGTGGGGGCAGCACCTGGACCGGGGGCGAGGTGGACGCAGTCGATTTAGGCATGCACGAGATAGTGCCATATGGAACTGTCTTACTGGAACCAATCTCACCTTGCCCTATGCTGATGCCGATGAACCCGCCTGACTCCACCCCGCGCCCACCCGGCCCCCGCCCCGGCCCAGGCCGTGTCCGCGTCGGCCCGTTGCTCCGCCTCGCCCAGCGGCGCGCCGCCCATACGTTCGCCGACGCCCTGCGTCCCCTGGGTATCGAGGGCCGCCACTACGGCGTCCTGCTCAACCTGAACCTGCACGGAGCGCTCAGCCAGCGCCGGCTCATCGACCTCACCGGCGGCGACAAGTCCTCGATGGTGCGCACGGTCGACGATCTGGAGACCCGTGGCCTGGCCGTACGCCGTCCCTCGCCCACCGACCGGCGCGCCTACGCCGTCGAGATCACCGAACAGGGCAGGGCGCTGTTCGCCGAGGCGTCCGTCGTCGCCGACGACGTGGCCGCACGACTCCTCGGCCACATGGACGAGGGCGACCAGGACCTGCTGTGCACCCTGCTGGAACGCTTCGTCGCGGCCCCGGAGGCCTGACGCGACGCCGAGCGCTCCGCTGGAAGCACGGTGACGAGCCGCTTTTCCCAGGCGACCGCGGCCGGGCTCGCCCTGCAGGACAAGGTGGCCGCGGCGCGCGACGAGGCGGTTCGGCAGCGGCTGGTGACCATCCCGGCCGCCCAGCAGGCGCTCCTGCGGTCGATGCTGTGGAGCATCGCCATGGGCTCACCTCAGTAGGCCGGCCACGCGACCGGGGTACGTCCTACTCGACGGGATCCAGGTAGAAGTTCGCCTGCGCCGCCCGGTCACCCTCGACGCGCACGATGACCACGCCCCTCAGCAGCTGAGACGTGCCCTCGACGGTGGTACCGGTCATCTCCCACTCGCTCCAGATGGCATCGCCGTCCCGGACGGACCGCAGTACGCGTGCCTCGATGTCCGGCACGCGGGCGAAGAGGCCGGCCCAGTTCTCGCGTACTACTTCCTGCCCCACGAAACTGCGCGCCGGGTGGGTCGGCATGTCGCAGCGGTAGTCCTCCGTGAAGCAGGAGACGAGACCCTCGAGATCGTGCGTCGAGATCGCCTTCTGCAGGTCGTCGAGGAAAGCGGACACGCAACTTCCTTTCGTTCGGCGAGGTTTGGCATGCGGGGTCGACCTGCACCCCCGACTGCGGCGATCCGCCTCGCATGTCACCGGGTTACGCGATGTGCGGGTTGCCGTTCGATGCGCCGAGGCCGCCGTCGACGCGGATATGGGCCCCGTTCACGTAACTCGCCGCCGGACTCGCCAGGAACGTGATGACGGAAGCCGCCTCGGCGGGCTCGCCGAAGCGCTGCATGGGGACACGGTTGAGGGCGGCGGCGACGATCGCGTCGTTCTGCAGGAATCCCGCGGTCATGTCGGTGGAGATCATGCTGGGGTGGACGGCGTTGACCCGGACGCCTTCCGCACCGTGGTCGAGCGCCATGGCGTTGGTCAGGTTGGTCACCGCGCCCTTGGCGGCGTCGTAAGCGGCCAGACCCCAGTCACCGCCGAGCCCGGAGGCCGAACCGACATTGACGATGCTGCCGCCCACGGCGCGCAGGTGCGGAAGTGCGGCCCTGGAGGCGAAGAAGACTCCGTCGACATCGGTGGACATGACACGTCGCCAGCCCGTCGCGTCGATGTCGGACACGGTGCCCAACGGCTCGCAGGTCGCGGCATTGTTGACCAGAGTGTCCAGCCGGCCGTGTTCCTGGGCCACGGCGTCCACCAGCCCGGTGATCTCCTCCTCGTCCGAGACGTCACCGACCCGGGCGATCAGCGTCGATCCCGTCGGCGCGTCGGACATCACCTTGTCGAGCTTGGCCTGCGTTCGACCGATGATGACCACCGTGGCACCCCCGGCGGCGAAACGGTGAGCGGTGGCCGCGCCGATGCCCGATCCGCCGCCGGTGACAATGACGACCTTGCCTGTGAACGTGTCCTCAGCCATCGAGATTCTCCAACTCCTCATGTGTGACGTGGTGGTGTCGCCCGCGCGTCCGCTCCGGGCGGTCCTGATGTGCTCTGCGCGCGGCTCGTGCAAGGGGTACGGCGCCGCTTCATGGCGGTCGCCGGGCTAGCCGCCGCCGGGCATGACCTGGTGTCGACGAAGTCGCCGATCGCCTGTCCGTACCTCGACGGGGCGATGCACGGCGCACTGGCACGCGGTAGCGGCTCTGACGCCGGCACCCCTCGTGCCGACAGCCGAGCGGCCGGAATACTGTTGGCTCACGAGGCTCTCCTCCTGTGCGTCCGCCGGTGTATCCGCCGGGCCGGGGCGGGCGGTTGGCCCTGTCTCGAACCCTAGGAAGACCGACCCGGAACAGGCTTGAACCAGGGCGTCGGCCGGACGGAACATCGGCGCCAGACAGCGCGGGGTCAGGAAGGCGGAGGGCACCGTCGATGAGCGGCAGCGGAACGAAGGCCGACGGCTCGGGCTTCGACGCCTTCCGCAGCGGCTGGGAGGCGGAGATCGGCGACGGCTTCCCGCTGCCGACGTTCAGCCCGGCCACGACCCGTGACTTCAGGGTCAGGAGCCGCGCCACCAAGGTGGGCGACGTGGCTGTCACCGATCTCCACGGCGCGTCGGCCATCCGGACCGAGGGCCCCCTCGACGGCGTCGAGGACCAGGTGCGGATGTACGTCGTGCAACACGGCTCCTGGACGTTGGGAGCCCCGCTCGCCCGCGCCGAACAGACCGTGGCGGCGGGGCAGTTCCTCCTGCGTCACATCGGACGGCCGCTGCACTTCGAGACGGTGCCGGACACGAGGGCGAAGGTCCTCGTGCTGCCCGCGGCCATGCTGAAACCACTGCTGGGGCGACGGCAGAGCGTCAGCGGGCCGGCGGACTCCGCCGAGGTGCGCCTGCTGGTGGCCCACGCGAACATGATGTACGACACCGTCGCCGACCTCGCGCCGGCCGGAGTGCAAGCCGCCCACAGCACGCTCATCGAACTGGCCAAGGCGGTGGCCAGGCGCCGGATCGACGACGCGGAACCCCAACTGGCCCCCGCGCTGGTCCAGGCAGCGAAGGACCTCGCGGACAGCCGCCTGGCCGACCCCGAACTCTCCGGCACGATGCTGGCCCGTGAACTCAATGTCTCCGTGCGCAACCTGCAACGGGCATTCGCCGCGACGGGAGAGCCGGTGACCGCCTACATTCGCCGGCGACGCCTGGAAGAGGCCCGACTCGCCCTCACCGCTCCCACCGGGCGGCTGAGCGTCTCGGAACTCGCCGCCCACTGGCAGTTCGCGGACAGCAGCCATTTCATCCGAGCCTTCAAGAAGCACTACGGCCGGACACCCACCGAGTACGCCCGCTCAGTCGCACCGCCGCGGAACTGAACCGCGCACGGCACTGAGCCGCGCACCGCACTGAGCACATGCGCGGCGGCTGGAACGTGTGTCAGCAACGGCAAGTCCGCGTTCGGCCGGTTCGGCTGGGATCACCGGTCGGAGTCGGCCAGCAGGCCGATCAGGAAGATCGTGATCGAACGCTCGAGCGTCGCGGCGAAGGGTGTACGGAGGAAGACGAGACTCGGATCGGTGGCATAGGCGGCACGCACGGCCGCCGCCGGATGGCTGTGCGTCCACAACGCTCCGACGAGAACGATCGTCATGCTGGCCGCTTCGGCGGCCGCTCGGTCGCCGAGCTCGGGCAGGATCTCCTGCAGCATGCCTGCCAGACCGGCAAGACCGTCGTGGGCCCCGCGCTTGTATCTCGCGGCCACCTCGGCGGAGACGTTGTGCTCAAGGATGCCGGCCTGGGCGCTGAGCAACTCGCAGAGCATCTTCCGGGACGCGAACGATGCGGCCAGACCGGATGCCACCGCCTCGGCCCTCGCGACCGCGGAACCCGACCGGTCGACGCAGGCGGGCAGCTGATCGACCACCTCTGTCAGGAAATCGCGGGTGAGACTCTCCAGGAGGTCCAGCAGGACTGCCTCGCGCGACTCGAAATAGCGCATGACGTTGGACTTCGCGAGTCCCACGCGGCGGCTGAGCTCATTGAGGCTCATGGCCGAGACCGGCATCTCGCTGAGCATGGTCGCCGCCGTCTCCAGGATGCTCCGGCGGCGTACTTCGCGCTGCTCCTCGCTTCTGGCGCGCTGGAACGAGTTCATGCCCACATGTTACAGACCTGCGGTCCCTTGTGTAGAGACCGAAGGTCTCTTATAGTCGAAGAGGCCGCCGGTCTGTTAGGTGGGACCGGCTGAAAGCCACGGAAGCCGCCGATCGCCCTGGACCGGCCTCCGCCCCGAGCCTGACTGCTTCAAAGCCCCGGTGAGCTGGGGCACGACTCGCAAGGAACGGCAATGACGAAAAAGGTAGCCCTGGTCACCGGTGCTTCCTCGGGCATCGGTGAAGCCGCCGCTCGACAGCTGCAGAAGGCCGGCTTCATCGTCTACGGCGCGGCCCGGCGCACCGACCGGATGAGCGGCCTGGCGGCGTCCGGCGTGCGAACGCTCTCGCTCGACGTCACCAGTGAGATCTCGGTCAGTAACGCGGTCGCCGAGATCATCGCGGCCCAGGGCCGCATCGACGTTCTCGTCAACAACGCCGGCTACGGCTCGTACGGTGCGCTGGAGGACGTTCCCATGGAGGAGGCCCGCGCACAGATCGAGGTGAACGTCTTCGGCCTGGCGCGACTGACCCAGCTGGTCCTGCCGCACATGCGCGCCCGGCGCAGCGGCACCATCGTGAACATCAGCTCCATGGGCGGCCGGTTCGCCACGCCCATGGGGGCCTGGTACCACGCCAGCAAGTACGCCGTCGAAGGCCTCAGCGACGCGCTGCGCCTGGAACTCAAGCGGTTCGGCATCGACGTCGTACTCATCGAGCCCGGCTCCGTCCAGACCGACTGGGGTGTGATCGCGGCCGAAAAACTGCGTGCCACCTCCTGCCACGGACCGTACGCCGAGCAGGCCGACGCGATGGCCCAGTCCCTGGAGAGAAGCTCGCAGCCCGGCACCCGCATGGCCTCACCTGCCACCGTCATCGGCAAGACCGTGGCCAAGGCGGCGACCGCCCGGCATCCGCGCACCCGCTACCGCGTCGGTTTCGGAGCGCGCCCGCTCATTCTCCTCAGCAGGCTGTTGCCGGACCGCACCTTCGACGCGCTCGTCAAACGCTCGTCCGGTGTGCCGGCGTGAAAGCCCCCGCTCCGAAACCAACTCCGAAGAGAAGGAAAGACCGTGACCGAATCCAGCACCCCTCGGCCCAAGGCTCTGATCGTCCTGTCGTCGGCACGTGTGCTCCCGCTGAGCGAGCCCGCCGGCCACCCCGGGATACCGACCGGCTTCTTCCTCGTCGAACTCGCCGCCGTGATGGCGAAGTTCGAGAGCGACTACGACTTCATCCTGGCCACGCCGGACGGCCGGCTGCCGCAGCTCGACGTCAACGGTCTCGCTCTCAACTTCCAGGCGGGCGGAAACCTCGGTCTCGCCACCGCCCGCACCACCATGCAGAGCGGAGTCGAGCGGTTCAGCCCCGAGAAGCTGCGTGAGAGGAATCCGGACCTCCTCAAGCGTCGTGAGACCGAACTCGCCCTCGCTCACAGGCTTCTCGGCCGCATCCTGGTCTCCGAGCCGCTTCCCAGGACCGACGCAGAGGCCACCTCCGTCCGAGAGGAAGTCGTCACCGGCTTCGAGGCATCGCCGCTGCGCGAGTACCTGTCCGTCCAGCAGCTGATCGAACGGCACCGCGATCCCGCATCCGGCTTCTCGCTGGCAGACCTGGCCTTCGTCCACATGCCCGGCGGACATGCCCCGATGGTCGACTTCCACGACAACCCGTGGATGGGGGAGTTGCTCCACACGCTGCGCGAAGCAGACGTCCCGATTTCGCTCATCTGCCATGCCCCGGTGGCCCTCACCTCGGCGCGCTACCGGGTCGACGGCGACGGGAAGGTCACGACCGATCTCGACCATGCCTTCAAGGGCGCACGGATCACCACCGTGCCGAAGTACGGCGAGAAGGCGATGCTCGGGTTCCAGTACCCGAAGGTGCCCGGCGAGCGCACGCGCCTGACCTACTACGTCGACGTGGCACTCAAGGAGGCCGGTTACGACGTCAACCTCTCCCTCAATCCCTCGGCCGTCAAGGTGATCTGGGACGCCGACCACTCCCTGCTGACCGGCAACGGACCCCAGGCCGTGGATGAGCAGGCTGCCCGGCTGGCCGAGATCGTGCGCGGCCGGTCGCGCAACTCCTTGTCACGCACGCGCTAGATGTACCCGGCCGGCACTTCGGCCGCCGTCGAGAACTCGTCACGAGAGGAGAAAACCGATGCGCACCCTGAACCGGGTCCACGGACGCAGGGCGGTGGCGGTCGCCCTTGCCGGAGTCGCCACCGCAGGCTCCTTGGGAATGCCTGCGGCGGCCGACGACGCTCGCAGCCACGCACACACCGCTTCGCAGGAGGTGTCGCGGCCCGGTCCGAGCGCCGACCCGGGCTTCCCCACCTTCGTCCACATGCCCGCCGACCAGGCGGCACACCCGAACGCCAAGCAGGAATGGTGGTACACCGTCGGTCACCTCCGGGCCGGCGGTCACAAGTACGGCTACGAGGTGCAGCTCAGCCGCAAGGGCATCACCCAGATCTCCCTCACGGATGAGGAGAGCGGGGCGTACACCTCGGAGCAGAACGCCTTCAAGCCCGACCAGTTCAGCACGTCCGCCGACAAGCTCGATGTGCGGATGCCGAACGCGTCACTGTCCGGCCCGCTCGACGCCATGCACCTGAAGGCGGAACTGCCCCAGGGAAAGGGGACGTTGGACGTCAGGCTGAAGGCCGTCGGCCCCACGCTCTACAACAACGGCACCGGCCTGTTCCCCTTCCTGGACGACACCAGCTACTACTACTCGCTCCCCAACCTGCAGACCTCCGGTACCCTCACGCTGGACGGCTCGACCGAGCAGGTCACCGGCACGTCCTGGCTCGACCGCCAGTGGGGCAACTGGAACTGGGACACGCTGCACAAGTGGACCTGGATGGCCGTACGGCTCGACAACGGTCAAGTCCTCGACCTGTGGGACATGTTCGACGACAACGGGGAAAAGCACTGGGCCACCGTGCTCAGTCCCGACGGCACGCACCGCGTCGTCTCGGTCGATCCGCTCGCCCCGCAGGCCACCCGCTTCGAGACCAGCCCCACGACCGGCCAGCGCTACGCCGGCAAGTGGACCGTCACGATCCCCGGTCTGAACACCAAGCTCGTCGTGACCGCCCGGCCCGTGCTCCAGGAGATCCAGTCCAACCAGCCGTTCACGCCGGGAATCGACGAGGCCGACTCATCGGTGCGCGGCACCTACCAGGGGCGACCGGTGACGGGCGACGCCTACGTCGAGCAGTTCGGCCGCTGGAACTAGGACGTGTCCGACGGCCCATGGAGACGTCACCTGCACCGACCGCCGTGCCACGTCGATGAGCCCGCCGAAGCGAACGCCAGGGCCGCGCGATCCGCCACCACAGGAACGGAGAACATCATGGACACCGTCACGCAGTTCGAGCACTGGATCGGCGGCCACCCGGCGCCGCCGGCCTCGGGCCGCCACCTGGACTCCACCAGCCCCCACGACGGCGGACTCGTGTTCCGCATCGCCGACGGCTCCGCCGAGGACGTCGAGCAGGCCGTCATCGCCGCCCACCAGGCCCAGCAGGCATGGGGGCGGACCACCACCGCAGAACGCTCCCGGGTCCTCACCTCCATCGCGGCCGGGATACGGAAGGACATCGACCGGCTCGTCGAGCTGGAATGCGCAGAAGGCGGCAAACTACCCGCTCCCGCCCGCATGGAACTGCTCGTCGCCGCCGACTACTTCGACTACTACGGCTCCATCGTGCGCACCCTCGCCGGCGACACGATCGACCAGGGCCCGCAGAACCTGACCTACACCCGGCACGAGCCCTATGGCGTCGTCGCCGTCATCACCCCGTGGAACGGCCCCCTCAACCAGGGCTGTCGCGGCATCGCCCCCGCGCTGGCGGCCGGCAACACGGTCGTGCTCAAGCCGAGCGAGTTCACCTCCGCCACCTCCCTGGCCCTGGGGCGGATCACCACCGAGGCCGGACTGCCCGACGGCGTCCTCAACGTCGTCACCGGACTCGGCCCCGCCGTCGGCGTCCCGCTGGTCTCACACCCCCTCGTCCGCCGGGTCAGCTTCACCGGCTCGGTCGCCACGGGCCGGGCCATCGGTCGGATCGCCGCCGAGCGCGTCATACCGGTCGCCCTCGAACTGGGCGGCAAGAGCCCGATTCTGGTCTTCGCCGACGCCGACCTCGACGCTGCCGCGAGGGCAGCGGCGATGTCCGTCCTGACCAACTCGGGGCAGGTCTGCTCGGCGACCACCCGGCTGCTGGTCGAGCGCAGCGTGCAGGACGATCTGGTACGTCGTATCGGCGCGATCCTGAACGACAAGCGGCCCGGCGAGGACTTCGGCCCGATCGTCACTCCCGCCCAGTTCGACAAGGTGCTCGGGATGCTGGCCACCGCACGGCAGGAGGGCGCCGACGCCGCCGTCGGCGGGCACAAGTGCGAGGACGGGGTGCCCGAGCGGGGGCTCTACATCCAGCCGACCGTGCTCACCGACGTCAAGCCCGACATGCGGGTGGCCCGAGAGGAGATCTTCGGGCCGGTGCTGGTCGCCATCCCGTTCGACACCGAGGACGAAGCCGTCACGCTCGCCAACGCCACCGAGTACGGCCTGGCCGGCGCCGTGTGGTGCGGGGACACCGCCCGAGGGATGGCACTGGCCCATCGCATCGAGGCCGGCCAGGTCGCTGTCAACGGCGGCGTCATGGGCATCGAGACACCGTTCGGCGGCTACAAGACGAGCGGCATCGGCCGGGAGAAGGGCATCGAGGCCCTCTACGAGTACACCCAGCTCAAGACGGTCAGCGTCACCCTGCCGGACCACGGCACCAAGTGAGCCGCATGACGGCCGGACGATCCTCGGAGTTGAGCACCGAGAGCCGTTGTCTCTAACCGCCGGCACTGCTGCCGAGGGCGACTGTCCAGGATGTCGGTGCGTAGTCCTGGAGATGTCCGTCGACGGGTGTGCTGCCGGTGGGCCCGACGTCGTCGTACGGGAATGCATAGCCGATCGACGCGTACTTGTGGACCAGCCGGGCGTAGTGGTTGGTCACGGCGTTGGTGTAGTACTGCGCAGCGGCGACGCCGCCGGGCTGGTTCTGTCCGCCGGCCAGCAGAAGGGTGCTCCGATTGAGCGCGGCGGCAAGGCGGGCGGCCACGGCGCCCCGCGCGTTGCCCCCGGAGTTGTACAGCGGCCCGCTGTCGCAGCTGAAGATGTCGCTCGCGCCGGGGCGGGTGAAGGGTACGCCGTTCGTGTTCAGGCCGGTGAAGACGAGAGTGTCGCCCGAGACCTTGCCGGTGTACGTGCCGAGGGACTGGGTGTCCACGGTGAGCGTTGAGCTGGAGAAGCGGCTCCACACCTGGTCGAGGTAGGAGTTCCAGTAGCTGCCGAAGTCGGTGAGTGCACGGGGGACATGACGCGCAGGACGGTGCCGCCGCTGTTCGTGACCACGAGGGAGTTCCAGGGAGCGCCATCGGTCTGGTACTGGGTGACCAGCCCCGACGCGATCGAGGGCAGTGCCCCGGCCGGCAGCGGGCTGACCGTCTGCTGCCCGGAACTGCCGGTGGTCCGCATGGAGACGGGCGCGGCGACCAGGTCCACGTAGCTGATGTTCGCGTACAGGTTGGTGCTGTTGTACGTGAACTCGCAGAAGGTCCAGTCCGTCAGCCAGTTGGGATCGGAGCTGGTGAATCCGGGCTGCACCAGCCCGGGGCCGGGGTTGACGAAGAACTGGATCTTCTTCCCGACGGAGAACCAGACGCGGCCGCCGATCACGTAGTCGGTGACGGTGAGTGTGGTGGAAGTGCCGGACGCGCCCAGGACGATGGCGTAGTCCGGCACGGGCGTCAGGGTCGTGGAGGGGTTGGACAGTCTGTGGAAGACGCCGTCCGCGGTGACGAAGCCGGGCCGGCCGCTGCTGTCCGCACCGGAGATGTAGGCGTAGACGGTGCTGGAGCCGGAGTTGTTCTGCAGGGTGATCGGCAGCGACGCCGCGGCCGAGGCGGTCGGGGCGAGCCCGGGCATCAGGACGGGGGCGGCAGGCGCGGCCACGGCCACGGGTGCGGTCGCGGCGACGGACAGGAAGGCGCGTCGTGAGAGCAAGAGGCACTCCTTGGCAGGACGGGACACGTGTCCCCCAACGCACGAGTACTCGATTGGTGTAGACCTGTTTGGCAGTGTTGGCTATCGATCATGCACCCGTCAAGGTGGGTGACCGTGTGACTGTGTGTGAGTGTTGACGGCCTGCGGCCTGGCAGGCTCAACGCATTCCGTCTGATTCAAACAGGTTCTCTGGTACAGACCTTGACGGTAATTCAACAGGACTCCACACTGGCGCCCAAACCTCCACGCACGGTTCGACGTTGAGCGCTCACGTGAGAGCGCTCTCAAGAGCAGTCCTCACCCCCCACTGGAGAAGGACGACGCTGTGCAGCGAACCCTGAAATGCCTCCTGCCCCTGTGGCTCACGGCTCTGGTGGCCGCCCTCCTCGTGGCCGGTGTGCCGCCGGCCCGCGCGGCGACGGACACGACGATCACGGTGGACGGCGGTCAGAGCGGCCGGACGTTCGACGGAATCGGCGCGATCAGCGGCGGCGGGGGCAACTCCCGGCTGCTGCGTGACTATCCGGCCGCCCAGCGGTCGCAGATCCTCGACTATCTGTTCAAGCCGGGTTACGGCGCGGACCTTCAGCTGCTGAAGCTGGAGATCGGCGGGGACGCCAACTCCACGGACGGCTCGGAACCGTCCGTCGAGCACACCAAGGGACAGATCAACTGCGACGCCGGATACGAGTTCTGGCTCGCCGAGCAGGCCAAGGCCCGTAACCCGGACATCAAGTTCTACGGTCTGGCCTGGGCGGCCCCGGGCTGGATCAACGGCGGTTTCTGGTCCACCGACACCATCGGCTACCTGATCTCCTGGCTGGACTGCGCGAGACAGCACGGGCTCACCGTCGGCTACCTCGGCGGCTGGAACGAGAAGGGCCATGACGCCGACTGGTACGTCCGGTTGCGGTCCGCGCTGGACAACGCGGGATACGGCGCCGTTCAGATCGTCGCCGACGACTCGGGCTGGAGCGTCGCCGACGACATGGCGAGCAACACGGCGTTCGACAACGCCGTTTCGGTCATCGGCGCCCACTACCCCTGCGCGGGCGGCGACGGCGGCAGCGCCGACTCCTGTTCCAGCACCACCACGGCGAAGAACAACGGAAAGCCCCTGTGGGCCTCCGAGAACGGCTCCCTGGACATGGACGCCGGGGCGCCGGCGCTGATCCGCTCGATCGTGCGCGGATACGTGGACGCGCGGATGACCGCCTACCTCAACTGGCCGCTGGTCGCGGCCCTCTACCCCAACCTGCCGTTCGGCACGGTCGGCCTGGCCACCGCGAACTCGCCGTGGTCCGGCAACTACGCGATCGGCGAGAACACGTGGGCGACCGCCCAGGTCACCCAGTTCGCCACGCCTGGCTGGACGTTCGTCGACTCCGCGTCCGGCTACCTCGGCGGAGCCGAGTCCAACGGCTCCTATGTGACGCTGAAATCGCCGAACGGCTCCGACTACTCCACGGTGCTGGAGACCACCACCGCCGGCTCGGCGCAGACCGTCGACGTCCAGGTGAAGGGCGGCCTGTCCACCGGAGCGGTGCACGTGTGGGCGACCCGGGTGAACAGCCCGAGCCCGGCCACGGACTTCGTGCACACCCAGGACATCACCCCGGCCGGGGGCTCCTACTCGCTGACGCTGCAACCCGGCTGGATCTACAGCGTCACCACGACCACCGGCCAGGGCAGGGGCACCGCCACCGCGCCCGCCGCCCACGCCCTCGCACTGCCCTACGGCGACACGTTCGACAGCGACGCGACGGGCACCGAGGCGACCTATCTGTCCGACATGCAGGGCTCGTTCGAGGCGCGCCCGTGCGCCGACGGCCGGACGGGGCAGTGCGTGCAGCAGGTGACCCCGGTCAAACCGATCGAGTGGCAGGACGACTCCGATCCCTTCTCGCTGGCCGGCGACCCGACCTGGAGCGACTACACCGTCAAGGCCGACGTCGACCTGCAGCAGGCCGGCACCGTCGAACTCCTCGGCCGGGCCAACACCCAGAACCGTCCGCAGAGCCACCAGGCCGCGTACCGGCTGCGGGTGAGCGACACCGGCGCCTGGTCCATCGTCAAGAGCTCGGCGGCCGGCAACCTGACCACGCTGGCCTCCGGCACCCGGGCAGTGCTGGGTACCAACTCGTGGCACACCCTCGCCCTCGGCTTCTCCGGCGACCTGATCACCGCCACCGCGGACGGCGCCGCCCTCGGCACCGCGACCGACGACTCCTTCGCCGCGGGCCAGATCGGCATCGGTGTGGTCGGCTACCGGACCGACCAGTTCGACAACCTCTCCGTCACCGCCAACCCCCCGGGCAACCACGGCGGCGTCCTCAAGGGCCGCCAGTCCGGACTGTGCGCGGACGTGCCCGGGGCGAGCCAGACCAACGGCGTCCAGATCGCGCTGTGGGACTGCAACGGCGGCGCCAACCAGTCCTGGACCCTGACGCCCGCCGGCCGACTCACCGTCTACGGCGGGGCGAAGTGCCTGGACGTCAAGGGCGGCGCGACGGCCGACGGTACGGCGGTGCAGATCTACGACTGCAACGGCTCGGCGGCCCAGCAGTGGACCGTCAGCAGCGACGGTACGGTGGTCAACCCCGCCTCGGGCAAGTGCCTGGACGCCACCGCGGGCGGCAGAACCCCCGGCACCCCGCTGGAGATCTGGACCTGCACCGGCGGCACGAACCAGAACTGGATCCGCGGCGCGGTCTCGGGGGCCGTCAAGGGCCAGGAGTCGGGCCGCTGCGTGGACGTCCCCGGCTTCAGCCAGACCAACGGCGCGCAGCCCGCCCTGTGGGACTGCAACGGCGGCACCAACCAGACCTGGACCTCCACCACCGGCAACCAGCTGACCGTCTACGACTCCAAGTGCCTGGAGGTCACCGGCGGTGCCACCGCGGACGGCAGCGCGGTGGAGATCTGGGACTGCAACGGCAGCACGGCCCAGCAGTGGCGGGTGCGTTCCGACGGCACCGTGGTCAACGTCGCATCCGGCAAGTGCCTGGACGCGGTCGCGCACGGCACGGCCAACAGCACGGCACTGGAGATCTGGACCTGCACCGGCGGCGCCAACCAGGTCTGGCGGCTGGCCTAAGCGCTCCGCTGGAAGTGCCGCGATGTGCCGTCTGCCGTCTGCCGTCTGTGGCGCCGTCGTGGCTGGTCGCGCCCACGCGGCGGAGCCGCATATGGATACAGCCCCGCGCCCCTTCGGGGCGCTGCCGAACCGCACCGGACTTCGCCGGACCCGCTCAGCCTCCCCTGCTCCCGCCGGGCCGTAGCCGCCCCACACGTGCTCACGGCCCGGCGGGCCTCCTCCCGGCGTCGCCCGCTCACCACTTCGCCGGCACCGTGCTGCCCGGCGCACCCCCCTCGTCATCACCCACCTCGATGAAGGACGCCCATGCCCACCACCCCGCTCAGACGCCTGCTGCAACGCTGCCTGACGGCACTGCTGTTGCCCCTGGCCCTCCTGGTCGTGCCGGCGCACGCCGCGGCCGCGGCCACCGGCTGGACCGTCACCGGCCCGTCCGCGGGCTCCCCGACCGCCGCACAGGTCACGCTGGACAACGGCACCCTCACCTTCGCCGCCTCCAGCCACGGCCAGACCGTGCTGTCACCGTCCCCGATAGGCATCCGCACCAGCGCCGCCGACCTGACGAAGAACCTGACGTTCCTGCAGCGCAGCGACCGGACGGTCACCGAGTCGTACACGATGACCACCGGCAAGCAGCGCAACCGGCAGACCGCCTACACCGAGACCACCCTGTCCTTCTCGGGCACCGGCGGGGCCCGGCTCGACGTCGTGGTCCGTGCCTCGGACACCGGTGTGGCCTACCGTTACGTGCTGCCGGGCAGCGGCTCGGTGACCGTGACCGGTGAGGCGTCGTCGTGGACGGTCCCGGCCTCCGCCAACGCATGGCTCGTGCCGCCCGACAGCGAGGACCAGGGCCAGTGGTTCGCCACCACCGCGGCCGCCGCTCCGACCAACACCTACCACCTGCCTGCGCTGTTCCAGGTCGGCGACGCCTACGCGCTGGTGGCCGAGACGGACCTCGACGGCCGGTACGCCGCCTCCTACCTCTCCCACACGGCCGGATCCGCCACCTACACCGCCCAGTTGGCGAGCGGGATCACCACCACGCTGCCGCTGTCGACGCCGTGGCGCACGGCGGCCATCGGTGACCTGGCGAGCGTCACCCAGTCCACGATCGTCGACGACCTCGCCACGCCCTCCAAGGTCTCCGACACCTCCTGGATCAAGCCCGGCGCCGTCGCCTGGTCCTGGCTGAGCGAACACAGCAGCCCGTCCAGCGAGGCCCGGCAGAAGCAGTACATCGACTTCGCCCAGCGGCACGGCTGGGGCTATGTCCTGATCGACGAGGGCTGGTCGTCCTCCTGGGTCCCGGACATCGTGTCCTACGCCAAGGCCAGAGGCGTCCAGGTCATCCTCTGGTTCAACTCCTCCGATCTGCGCACCGCGGCACAGCGCGCCCAGTGGCTGCCGCAGGTCAGGAACTGGGGAGTGGCCGGTGTGAAGATCGACTTCATCGACGAGTACACCCAGCCGACCCTGCAGTGGTACGACGCCGTCCTCGCGCAGACCGCGGACCTGAAGCTGATGGTCAACTTCCACGGCACCGCCATGCCGCGCGGCATGCAGCGCACCTGGCCCCACGTGGTCGCCGCCGAGGCGGTGTACGGCTCGGAACAGTTCCACAACCGGGCCGCCTTCGACACCATCCTGCCCTACACCCGGAACGTGATCTCCAGCATGGACTTCACCCCCGTGGTGTTCAGCATGACCGGCCGTGACACCACCGACGCCCACGAACTGGCCACCTCCGTCGTGTTCGAGTCCGGCTGGCAGCACTTCGCCGACAGCCCCGAGAGCTACGAGGCACACCCCGAGGCGCTCCGCATCCTCGACCAGCTGCCCACCGCCTGGGACGAGACACGCCTGCTCGGCGGCAGCCCCGGAAAGGAGACGTACCTGGCCCGTCGCGCCGGCGGGCGCTGGTTCGTCGGCGGTATCTCGGCCCTGTCCGCCAAGACCTTCCAGACCCCGCTGTCCTTCCTCGGCGCCGGACAGTGGCTGGCCGAGACGGTCCGCGACGGCACCGGCGGCCTGACCCACGAGACCCGCGTCGTCACCGCCTCCGACACCCTGTCGGTACCGGAGGCCGCCGACGGCGGCTTCGTGACGGCCCTGTGCCCCTACACGTCCGGCGTGACGACCTGCTCCACCCGGGGCCAGGCCGGCGCGCTGAAGGGCAGCCAGTCCGGCCTGTGCGCGGACGTGCCGGGGGCGAGCCAGGGCAACGGCACCCAGGTCGCGCTGTGGGACTGCCACGGGCAGGCCAACCAGACCTGGACCGCCTCCCCGACCGGGCAGTTGACGGTCTACGGCGGGGCGAAGTGCCTGGACGTCAAGGGCGGCGCGACGGCGGACGGTACGGCGGTGCAGATCTACGACTGCAACGGCTCGACGGCCCAGCAGTGGACCGTCAACAGCGACGGTACGGTGGTCAACCCGGCCTCGGGCAAGTGCCTGGACGCCACCGGTGGCGGCACCACCACCGGCACCCTGCTGCAGATCTGGACCTGCAACGGCGGCACCAACCAGACCTGGTACCGCGGCAACACCACCGCCGCCTACCAGGAGAAGCAGTCCGGCCGATGCCTGGACCTGCCCGGCGGCAACCAGGCCAACGGCACCCGTCCGGCGCTGTGGGACTGCAACGGCGGCACCAACCAGACCTGGTTCTCCACGGTGAGCGGTGAACTGACCGTCTTCGCCAACCGCTGCCTGGAGGCGGCCGGCGGAGCCACCGCCGACGGCACCGCCGTACAGATCCACGACTGCGACGGCACCTACGGCCAGAAGTGGCGGGTCCGCTCCGACGGCACGATCGTCAACCTCGCCTCCGGCACCTGCCTGGACGCGATCGACGGCGGCACCGCCAACGGCACCCAACTGCAGCTGTGGACCTGCAACGGCGGTACCAACCAGGTGTGGACGAGGAGTTGAGGAAACCCCTATGAGATCACCGTTCACGGCGGCCGGCGCAGCCGAGCGCCGTACCGCACGCGGCCCGGCTCTCTGCCTGACCGCTCTCCTGCTGGCCGTCGCGGCCCTGCTGGGACTTCCCCGTCCCGCCCAGGCCGCGCCGGCGGGCGTGGCGGTGTATCCGGTCGCGTCGATCTACCCGGCGTCGACGGACTACACGCTCACCGTCAACGGAACGTCCGTCCCCGTCACCAAGTACCCGGGGTACGACATCGCCCAGTTCGCCCTCGGTACCGGCACCGCCACCATGGCGGTGACCAAGACCAACAACACCGGCATCGGCTCGTACCGCATCAGTCCGCAGAAGCTGAACCTCAGCGGATCGGTCAGCGGCTCGACCCTGACCTTCACCGTGCAGCACGACGACTACCTGATCGTGAAACTGGACGGCCGCCCCAACCTGGTGATCGCGGCCGACCCGCAGGAGTCCGACCGCCCGCCGCCCACCGGCACCGGCGTCTTCGACGTGCAGAACGCCCCGTACAACGTGCCGCCGAACACCGGCGCCTACACCACCACCGCTTTCCAGACCGCACTGAACGACGCCGCCGCGTGGGGCTCCGCCAACGGCGGACAGGGCATCGTCTACGTACCCGCCGGTGTCTACACGCTGGGCAACCTCTACCTGCGGAGCAACCTCGCCCTCTACCTCGCCCCCGGTGCGGTGCTCCGCTACACCGGGGAGCCCGACCACTACGTGGTGGACGGGCACAAGGACTCCCAGGGGCGCGACCTCACCTGGTTCATCTCCACCCGCTACTCGTCGTCGAACATCAAGATCTACGGCCGGGGAATCGTCGACGGCAACGGGGCGGCCTCGCTCAAGCCCGGCAACCTGGGCGTGAACCTCCTCATGCCCGTCTACACCGACGGACTCACGGTCGACGGCATCACCTTCCGGGAGTCGAGCAGCTGGGCGGTCATCCCTCTGCGGTCCTCGAACCTGACGTTCCGCAACATCAAGCTCTTCAACAGGTTCGACATGGGCGAGAACGACGGGATCGACGTCACCGAGTCCACGAACGTCACCGTCACCCACGCGATCGGCATCGCGCTCGACGACCCGTTCTCCACCAAGACCTGGGGCGATGTCGCCGACATCTACAAGTCCGTCCCCGGTACCGCACGCCCGTTGAAGAACGTCACCTTCGACGACCTGGTCTCCTGGACCTACTGCTACGGGGTCAAGGTGGGCCAGGGCGTCATCCAGTCGCAGGACGGCGTCACGTTCCGGCACGTCGTCGTCTACGACGCCGCCGTGGGCATCGGCGTCCATCACAAGTACGGAGCGTCGAGTGCCACGAACATCCGCTTCGACGACATCGACATCGAGCGGCTGGACTTCACCAACGACGACAACAGGACATGGCTGGCCCTGATGACCGGCAACACCCAGGGCGTCGGCCCGGTCACGGGCGTCACGATCTCCGACGTCAGGGTCCGGGACGCCGGCACCACGGCCGCGCGCATCAACGGCCGGCCCGGTGCCCCCATCACCGGGGTCACCCTGAGCGACATCGTGATGCCGGCGAGCACCACCGCCGCGACCACGCTCGCTCAGATGAACCTCACCGACCTCTCGGACTACGGCCCCGTCACGATCACACCGTAGGCACCTGCTGTTCGAGTACTGATCTGCTGCTCGCCGCCGGTCGCAGGAGTGCTGCGCCGGCGGCGGCGGTGTCCGGCGGCCGCTCCGCGTGCTCGTGACGGGGACGATGCCGAGCGATGTGTGCCGGGCTCATGACCGGACGTCCCACTCGCGTGGACCGGTGCCAACGCCGCGCGCACGGGCGTCGGGCGTGGCTTCCCCGGCGCGGTACCGGCTGAACCTCCGGAGCGGGCGCTGCGTATGAGTTCCGAAGGGACACCCCCGGTCTCTGCCACGGGACGGAAGGAGAGCACCGTGCCCACACCGCCCGCGTCCGAGGCACCGGACGACCGCACCGCGCTGGAGCCCATCCGCGTGCTGCGTCAGCGCAACACCGACGCGCTGGCCCAACTGCTCGACGACATACGCCAGGACAGGGACTACCGCGACCACGCACCCGTGGCCGCACCCGTCCCGGACACCCCGACCGACGGCGAGACGGAGGAACTCCCGGCTGTCCCCGGCGGCAAGACGGAGGAACTGCCCGTACTCGGCGGCGGCACCCGCCCGCCGCGTCCTGAGGACCGCCCGCGGCTGGGGCCCGGACAGCGCCGGGCGGCCGTTTCGATGGCGGTCGTCGCGGCGGCCGTCGTCGGCTTCGGCTGCTCTCTCCTGATCCCCAGCCCCACCGAGGCCACCCCGACCGCTCCCTCGGCAAGCGCGTCGGCCGCCCCGACAACGGCCGCCCCGACATCGGCCGCCACCGGCGCGGTCGGGGTCGCCGACGTCCTGACCAACCCGGGCTTCGAGTCGGGCGGCCTCTCGCCGTGGAGCTGCGCCGGCAACCCGGGCTCGATCGTCTCCTCTCCCGTCCACTCGGGCGCCAAAGCCCTCCAGGGGACGGTGAGTTCGAGTGACACCGCGCAGTGCGACCAGACCGTCGCGGTACGGCCGAACACCACCTACGCACTCAGCGGCTGGGTCCGCGGCTCCAACGTCTACCTGGGCGTCAACGGCGGAGTCTCCACCTGGACCACTTCCCCCTCCGGATACAGCCCACTGACCGTCTCCTTCACCACCGGCACCTCCCAGACCAGCGCGACGATCTACGTGCACGGCTGGTACGCACAGGGCGACTACTACGCCGACGACATCACCCTGAGCGGACCCGGTAGCAGCGGTCACACCTAGAGCCTGTCGAGCGAGGCCTGCGCGGCACGGTGTCAGGGGCCGTGCCGGACAGGCGGTCAGCGGTTGCCGGGTGCCAACTCGCGCGTGCGATCGGACTCGGTGCGCAGGACTCCCGAGGCCGCGGCGGTGATCACACACAGCAGGGTCAGCAGTACGAAGGCGTGGTTCAGCGCCACGAGATGAGTTGCCCAGCCGATGACGGCCGGACCGGCGAGCATGCCGACGTAGCCGAGGCCGGCGACACGGGAGACGTTGGCGCCGGCAGCGGAGGGGTCGGAGTGCCCGGCTGCGCTGAACAACTGGGGGACACAGCCGGACAGCCCCAGGCCGAACAGCGCCCACCCGGCGAACGCGGACCACACCCAGGGGGAGACGGCCACGATCGTGATGCCGACGGCGGCCGTCGCCGAGCCGTAGCGGAGTACGGCCATGGACCCGAACCGGGCCACGAGACGGTCGGCGAGCAGCCGGCCGATGGTCATCGCCGCCGCGTAGGTGCCGTAGGCGAAGGCGGCGGTGCTCGCGGGTGCGCCGAGGACGTCCTTCAGGTGCAGGGTGCTCCAGTCGTTCGCGGCTCCCTCGCACAGCATGACGATGAGGGCGAGGCAGGCGAGGATCCCGATGCGCCCGGGAGCGCTGTGCGGCTTCGCGGCCGGTGCCTGCTCCTCTTCCGCGGAGCTGGTGGCGGCGGGTGGCGGCGTGGCCGGCAGCAGAGCGCGTGCCGACGCCAGTGCGGTCACGACGCCTGCGGCTCCCAGGGCGCCCATGGCCGCGGCCGGGCTCATGCGGGTGCTCACGGCACCCGCTGCGACGATCGAGGCGAGGACACCGCCGACGGAGAACATGGCGTGGAAGGCCGACATGACGGGCCGGCGGTACGCCTTCTCCACGTGCACGGCGTGGGCGTTCATGCTCACGTCCAGGCAGCCGTTGGCGAAGCCGAAGACCAGCAGGGCGCCCGCCAGCGTCACGGGATCACGGGCCAGGCCGGGCAGCACCAGGGTTGCGCTGCACAGAACGCCGGTGGCGGGGACCACCACTCGCGCCCCGAGGCGGTCGGCCAGACGCCCGGCCACCTGCATACCGACGAAGGCCCCGAGCCCCAGCAGCACGAGCAGGCCCCCCAGCGTCGCATGGCTGATGCCCACTCGCTCCTCGACGGCGGGGATGTGCACCACCCAGGTGCCCATCAGAGTGCCGCAGAGGATGAAGTAGACGAAGGTCGCCGCACGGGCGGCTCGAAGCGAACGATCCATGCCGATCACCGTAACGAACATTTTCCATGTTCGAAAGTCCACTCATTGAACACGTTGAATGTTCATTTCGGGTGGTGTTCAATCGCGGTATGACCAACACAGACCGGCACGGGCTGATCGCCCAGGCCCTCAGGGAGTCGGGCAGCGCCACGGTCCAGGACCTCGCCGAGCTGACCGGTGCTTCGGAGATGACCATCCGACGTGACCTCGACACGCTGGCCGCGCAAGGCGTTCTCGAACGCGTCCGGGGCGGAGCGCGCACCCTGCTGCTCAGGGGCGAGGAGCCGCCCTTCGCGCTGCGCGCCCGCGAGGCCGTGGAAGCCAAGCGCCGGATCGCGGCCGAGGTGTCCTCGCTCATCACCGACGGCGAGACCGTCCTCCTGGACAGCGGCACCACCTGCCTGGAGGTGGCCCGCCACCTGCGTCAACGACCGGTCACGGTGATGCCCCTGTCGCTGCAGGCCATCCACCTGTTCGGCGAGACGCCGGGCCCGGCCACGCTGATGGTGCCCGGCGGGCGGCCCCGCGCCGCCGAGGGGGCCCTCACCGGCCCTCTCACGCTCGCCTCCCTGTCGGCGCTGCGCTTCGACACCGCGGTCATCGGCTGTTGCGGCGTGAGCGCAGCCGAGGGCCTGACCGCCTACGACCTCGATGACGCCGCGGTGAAGAAGGCGGGCATCGCCTCCGCACGCCGCATCATCGGCGCTGCGGACGGCAGCAAACTCGGCCGCACCGCCTACGCCTACGTCGGCCCTTCCGCGCTCCTGCACACCCTCGTCACCGACTCCACGGCGCCCGCCGAAGAAGTCGCCGCGTTCGAGGGCACGAGCACGGTCGTCAAGACAGTCTGACGAGCAACTGGTCGCGGAACCGCGCGGCTTCGCCGTCGCGATCGAGACGCCCTCAACCTCGACACCGGCAACGGCTACCTCGGCGGCAACGACCTCCACGCGTGGCTGGAGTGGCGATGGGTTCGCCGTTGGAGACCTGGCCGTAGATGTCGTGGCCGCGTTGGAAGCGGCGGGCCGATGCCCGCATCCGCCGGAGACATTCTTGGACGAGGCGGGTGCCGGAACGCCCGCAGGGAGGACTTCGGCGGGCACATGAGCCACCATGACGACATCGGGCAGCGGCCGGGTTCCGTCGCAGACGTGGTCCCGGGGGGGTGGTGAGGGAGACCGCGGCAGGGGACTCCGCACTCCGGCTGGTCCTGGCCTCGCCCCTGTACCGCGGCGCGACAATCGCCCTGTTCCTCGCGGGACTTGGGCAGTCCGCGGCCGCGCCGCAGATCGCGCAGTTCCTGACGAAGGAGCTGGGCGGCTCGCTGACCACGTGCCCCGCTCCCGGCGTCGGGCGGCCGGCAGGCGGGAGAGACAGCGCAGGGTCGAGCTGGACGTATCGATCCCCGATGGGTGGACAAGCAGGCGAAACCCCAGGCGGACAGGTCGACCTTGGTTGACAACCCGTCTACCCATCTACCCGTCTACCAGGAGCTTCACCTGTTCCCGGACAGCGCCCCCACGCCAACTCGCCGCCCAGTCCCCAAGTCAAAACCGCTCAGTCAAGCGTTTCACATCGTGATCCGGAGGCAGCCCCCCACGGAAACGCGCTGGTCAGTCGAAGATGGCGCAGTTGACCGCGTCCATCAGGGCCGCGCCGGTCTGGTGCGCCTGCTTGCTGAGAGTGGACGTGGCAAAGAAGAAGGCGGCCGTGCGATGGCCGGTGGAGTCGGTGACGTTGTAGGTCGCATAGCCCGGGACGATGCCGACGTGGTCCCAGACCGTGCCACAGTCGGTCTTCGCCGTCTCGATGCCCAACCCGTAGCCGAGCTCGTCCGGGTCCCCCGGCCCGTCCTCCGGCACGGTGGTGCGCATCTCGGCCAGTTGGGCGGCGGGCAGCAGGCGGCCCGACATCAGCGCGCCGTAGAAACGGGACCAGTCACCGGCGGTGGACACGATCGCGGCATCCGCTCCGTCGGCCGTGACGTAGTCGCCGGTGACGTCCACGTGGTCGTCGTGCTGCGGTCCGGCGTAGTTCCTGAACTCGTCGGGGACGTCCGGTGGCATGTGGGCGGCGTCAGGTTCGTAGCCGTGCGCGTGCCGGTCGTGCCAGGCGGAGCCGGTGGCGTAGAAGGTGTGCCGGAGCCCCAGAGGTCCGGCGATCCGGTCCCGCACCAGCGCCGCAAGGCTTTTACCGGTGGCCTTCTCCAGGACGGCGCCGATCGCGATGTAGTTGGTGTTGCTGTACGACCACTCGGTGCCGGGCTCGAACAGTGCCGGGTGTCTGCTCACCAGGCTCAGGATTTCCGTCGACGTCCATACGTGGGTGTCCTGGCCGGTGAGGGCCGGTGCGAGGGCGGGGTCGTCGGTGTAGTCGAACAACCCACTGGTGTGGTTGAGCAGCATGCGCAGGGTGATCGCTCTGCCGTTACGCACCTGGCCGGGCAGCCACTTGTCGACCGGGTCGGTGAGGGCGAGTCTGTGCTCAGCGACCAGTTGCAGGACGAGGGCGGCCATCACCGTCTTGGTGTTGGACGCTTCTCGCACCTCGTCGTCCGCCCTGAGCCGATGGTCCCTCTTCGTCCAGGCGGCCTGCTCGGAGATCTCGAAGGGCCTGCCGTGACCGTCGTCCACCCGCACGATCACCCCAGGCACTCCTTCTTCCACCAACTTCCGCGCCAACTCCCGCAGGTGAGCGCGTGTCTCCGCAGTGCCGTCCTGTCGGACCGCCGCACTCTCGCGGACCGTGTTCGCACTCGACGGGGTCGCAGCGAGGGGCACGACGAGGGCCGCGGACACCGCAACTGCTGCTACTGCGCGTAACCCCGTCGGTTGCGGGCGCCGTCGAACATGCACATTCACACGCAATTCATGCTCCTTCGAGAATCCGGGAAGACCGTCGAGCACGATCGGGGGACGGCGAGGAGAACACCGGACTCCGCCCGGCGAGTTGTCGCCCGCCCCTGGGGCGAAGCCAGCTCCGACGGGCCGTGTACAGCCCTGGGGAATCCTTCGGAGGATAGCCGGGAGGCCGGGCGAAAAGGATGAATATCGTTTACTCGATCATGTTTCCTGGGCGGAGTCCGCGAAACGAGCGTTCTCCACGGTCCCGCTCCGCACCAAGGTCACGCGAGGCGCGGGGCCGGGTAATCGTGTGGCTTGAACGGAACGACCCCGAAGCTCTCGCTGTGTTCGGCGGCCCGGGGAGCCAGGTGGCCAGTCGTGTCTGGTGGCGCCGGGGTGCGAGATGGCCGTCCCCGGCGGCCATCTCCTTCTTGGGCTGACGGATATTCAGAGGGGCTACCTCAGCCGGGTGGGCTTGGCGGAGATGCAGCCGCCGGCAGACCCCGACTATCCGTTATGGCGCCGTGAGCGGGTGCCGACTGCCGCGGAGAGCGACGGTCTCTACGGGACGTTCTTGGGCACCCTCGGCGGAACCATCGGAACCATCGGAACCATCGGGACCTGGGACGAGGCATACGGTCCCGAGGAGGGCGTACATGCCTCACTGTTCGCTTTCTTGCAGGAGACGGCGAACCGGCTGGAAGGGGTGTCCTCGGGAGACTGGAGTGGTTCTGGAAAGTCTGCGGGACGCCGTAGGCTCGATGCCCGTCACAGCCAATCGTTCGCTCCGGAACCGACCGCCGTTGCCGGCCCCCCTCGGTCGCGGCCGCCGAGTCTGATCACAAGCTCCTGTCAGGCGTTGAGCTGTTGGAGCGCCGTCGCCCAGTTCTCAATGTGGTAGCCCTTCGCCAGCCTTCCGTCGCGGACGGTGAACACGTCAATGGCCATCGTCCTGAAGGACTTTCCGGTCGGAGCAGCGCCCCAGAATTCCTTGACCGGCGTCCCCGTCGCTTCTCCGCGCACGATCATCGTGTCGTCGACCACATGGATGTCGACCACCTCCCATGCCAGATCGGGCACGGTCTCTCCCATGGACTTGAACACGTCGGCCAACTGGTCGCGCGTCAGGAATTCCTGGTTTGTGTGATACGAGTGATAGTCGTCGTTGCACGCCTGCGCCAGAAGTTCCGACACGTTCTTCTCGCTCGGTTTGTTCAGGGCCTCGTAGAGCGGAGCTGAGATCCTGCGGGCCTCTTCGACGGTCATGAACGATTCGTCACTCTTGGTCATCTGGTCTTGCCTCTTGTCATAGACGGCGTCGTACCGAGCCGATCGGCACCGGACAACCCGAAATTATCTTGGGCGTCGATTCCGTTCTCTCACCTGAATGTGTGAGGAGCAGGCCGGACGACGGTGCGACTACTCGGAGGGGCTCGGCGTGGCGCTGTTCACCGGCTGTCGCCGAATCCTGAGGAACAGTGCGGGTCCGGCGCTGAGGACGAGCAGGCCGACAGCCAGCAGGAGCCACGGGTTGAGCAGGCCGTCGGTGCAACTGCTGCCGCCGGCCGAGGTGGTGCAGTAGGTGCCGGGGCCGTGCCGGTTGAGGTAGGCGAGCAGGAACAGGGGCAGGCTCGCACCTGACAGCAGGCCGGGCAGGCTCTGCCGGGTGTCCCGACGCGTGGCCAGCGCGACGGTGCCGGCCACGGCGATCGGCAGGATGAAGATCCCGATCGACAGCATGGTGAGCAGGGCGAGCAGGTAGCAGGCTCCTGTCAGAAGCCATCCTGTGAAGAGCAGCCAGGCGCGTCTGTTGCTGGTCATGCCTTCTTCTTTCGTTTGAAGATGTCGAGAAGGGAGGCGATCTTCCCGGCACGATCGAACAGAGCCAGTGCGGGCTCGCGTTCCTCTTCGAGGTTGGCGAGCATCTCCAGGCCCAGGTACAGGGCGACGATCGCGTGGGCGAGTTCTTCGGGGGGCAGCAGTCGAGCGGCGGGAGAGCCCGCGAGGGCCTCGCGGATGCTGTCGGCGGCGAAGGTGCGCCACGGACGGATCCGGGCGGCGACCTCCGGGCGGAGTTCGGGGGTGAACTGGGCTGCGGCGATCATCTCGACGAGCACGGTCACGTGCCCCTGGTCCAGGTCCTCGTCGAAGACCGCCCTGGCGGCCCGGACCAGGTCGCCGATGCTCTTGGACTCGTCGACCATCGCCCGGTAGCGCGTGTTGCGGGCGCCGCTGACCTCGTCCAGGGCCGCCAGGTGCAGCTTGGCCACCGAACCGAAGTGGTAGAAGACCAGCGACTGTTGACAGTCGGCCCGCCGGGCGATCTCCCGCGCGCTGGCCCCGGCGAAGCCCTCCTCGCGCAGTGCGGCGACGGCTCCTGCGACCAGTGCCGCTCGTGTCGCTGCCGCACTGGGGCTCCCGGACGGCTCGACCGACCTCTTCCCGCCGGCTCTGGCCACGCTGCACCCCTTCGACTGAGCGATCGGATTGAGCAACTGCTCAAAACGTAGGGGTCGTCAGAAGCGCCGTGCAAGAGTCCAAAACCAGCCACTGATCGACACCGCGACGCCAAGTCGCCGACCGCGACGTAAAACCCCGAAGGGGTTCGAGATTCGGCCGCCGGGCTCGCGGGTGGCGTGGTGCGGGCTCGCCGCTCGGACCACGCCGGCCGGCAGCTGCGGCGTGCCGGCCCGGCGATCCGGGGGAGGGGCTGGGCGGGCTGCCGTGAGGGTCGGTCGCCGCGCCGGTTCGGCCGAGGGGCGGGAGGAATGCCCCGTGCTCGCGGGATCTTGGGCGCTCCGGCCTCAGAGCTCGTCGACGTACGCCTGCACGTTGATCTCGGACAGCGTCCAGGGCAGGAAAATGACCCGGTAGATGATCGGGGCGACCACCCGGTCGATGACCTCGTCACCACTGAACGTGCCGCCGGAGCGCGCGGCGAAGGCGGCCGCCTCGGCCCGCCGGTCACGCAGGCAGTCCGACTCGCTCTCGCCGGCCGCGGCGGCCCCGCCCCGGAGGATGGCGGCGTTCACGGGGGCGCTGTAGTGACTGATCAGCTCCCGCGCCCATGCGGCCAGGTCGCTCCGGACGTCCCCGGTGTCGGGAAGGCTGCGCTCGGGGTCCAGTCGATAGGTCGCCAAGTCGTTGATCATCGTCCTGGCGTCGCCCCAGCGCCGGTAGATGCTGGAGTGATTCACCCCGGCGCGCTCCGCGACCATCGGGATGGTGATGGCGTCGCTGCCCAGCTCGGAGATCAGTTCCTCGACGGCTTTCCTGATGGACGCGAGTACGGCGGCGCTGCGGCCGCCGGTGCGGCGTCGCGGGGTCGATTCGGCAGTCATGGACGCCACAGTAACGCACAGGGCTTGGCAATAACTCTCCTCCGGGTCTAGGCTCCTCGTAACGCACAGATCCTGGCCTTAGGGGGCTTCGACGTGAATCGCGTCATCGAACCAACGCTTGATCCCAGTCCGGTCCTGGTGCACGCCGAGCCTGCCCGGGCCCGGAGACTGCTTGCTCCTTCCGCCGCGTTCGCCGGATCGGGGGCCGTGTTCGCGGCGCTCTACGTGGCCGCGGGTGCGCCCACGCCGCTGCTGGTCGTCTTCGAGCAGCGGTGGGGCTTCCCGGCGTGGGTACTGACGGTCGCCTTCGCGTCCTACGCGCTGGGCCTGCTGACGGCCCTGCTGGTCGCGGGTTCCCTGTCCGACCACGTCGGGCGCCGACCCGTCCTGATCGGATCCCTCACGGTGGAGCTCGGGGCGATGCTGATGTTCGTCTTCGCCTCCGACATCGGCTGGGTGATCGCGGCCCGCACCATCCAGGGCATCGCCACCGGCGCGGCGACCAGCGCCTTCTCGGCCTCGGTCGTGGAACACGCCCCGGAGTACCGCAAGAAGCTGGCAACGATCGTCACCAGCATCGCACCGGCCGGCGGGCTGGGCCTGGGCGCCCTCCTGACCGGCGCGGCGGTCCAGTTCAGCACCCATGCGAGCGCCCTGGTCTTCACGGCCCTAGCGGTGATCATGGTCGTCGGCACGGGTGTCGTCGCGTTCTCGGCCGAGACGGTGTCTCCGCAGCCGGGAACCGCGCGCTCCCTGGTGCCTCACGTTTCCGTCCCCAGGGCCGCGCGCCGTGAATTCGTGGCGAGCATCCCCGTGCACATGGCCGCATGGATGCTGGCGGGACTGTTCATGGGGCTCGTCCCCACCATCCTCCGCGACCTGCTGGGCCTGCACAGCGGTCTCCTGAACGGTGCCACGGTCTTCGTCCAGCCCGCGGCCGCCGCCGTGGCCGGCCTCTCGCTCGGCCGCCTCACGCCGCGTCGCACGATTCTCGTCGGCGGTGTGGGCGTGCTGCTGGGTACCGCGGTCAACATGACCGGAGTCGCCACCGCGGCACTCCCGCTGCTGTGGCTGGGGGGTCTCATCGGCGGTGTGGGCGTGGGAGCCTCCTTCTCCGGAGCCCTGCGCACCATCACCCCCCTCGCGCAACCCCATCAGAGGGCCGGGCTCTTCGCGGCCGTCTACCTGGTCGCCTACCTGAGCTTCGGAGTGCCGGCGATCATCGCAGGCCTCCTGATCGCCCCGCTCGGACTGCTGCACACCGTCCTCGGCTACGGCGTCGTCATCATCGCCGCCGCGGCTCTCGGCCTGCTCGCGCAGTACCGCAGGCCCGCCGGTCGCTGACCGACGAATCGCCCGGCGATCGCCGATGATCAACGGCGACCACGCACCCCCTTCCTCCTCAGGCGACACCCCGACAGTCAGAAGGCGCACCATGACACAGGAGAGCGAGTTTCCCGCCCGGGCCTCCGGAGTCCTCCGAATCTGCGGTGACCTGCCTGTCGGCCGGCTCGGGCGCGTGCCATCGCACGTGACCATCTCGACCTGTACCTCCGGCTGCCCAACTACACCACGAACTTCGAACGCCTCGGCTTCACCGACGAGGACTTCACCGACGGCGGCAGCGACCGGCTGGTCGACGCCCTGGTCGCGTAGGGAACCGACGACGCGATCGGCGACCGGTTGGCCGAGTTCCACACGGCCCGCGCCGACCACCTGGCCCTGCAACTCATCACCGGCGAGGGAGGCGAGCGCCCGCCGCTCGACCAGTGGCGCCGCCTCGCAGACCTCATCGGCGGCACCGCGAAGACCGCGTAGCACCGCGTAGCGCACTCGTGACGACGTCCGCAGGACCCAAGACAGTCGCCCTCTGGAGCACGTCATGTCCACACCCGAGCAGGACAGAGAACTCGTTCCGGCGGCCTTCGGTGCCCTTTTCGGCACGCCCGGCCGGCACCCGTCCCTCCTGTACCGGAGCGCCTCCACGGCCGACGTCGCGGCTCCCGCATTCGCCCACCGGTACCCCGAGGCCATCGCGCAGATGTCGCACTGGCTCGCCGCCCGTCGGCTGACGAGCGTCGAGGACAAGGTGCACGGCGACATCGAGACGTTCCCGGCCGCACTCACTTCCTCACCTGTTCCGGTGAGGGCAGAACAACCGACCACTGACTAGGACTTGAGGTCATGACAACCACCCAGCGCATCCACACCCCCTTCGGAGAAGAGTCGACGGCCGCCGAGGTCATCGAAGGCATCGACCTCACCGGCAAGCACGCGGTCGTCACCGGCGCCGGCTCCGGTCTCGGCGCCGAGACCGCCCGCGCCCTCGCGAGCGCCGGCGCCTCGGTCACCCTCGCGGTCCGCAACACGGACGCCGGAGAGCAGGCCGCGACCGAGATCCGTAAGGAGACCGGAAACGACGCCGTCCATGTCGGCCGGCTCGATCTCGCCGACAAGGCGTCGATCACCGCCTTCACGAACGCCTGGTCCGGGCCCCTGCACATCCTCGTCAACAACGCCGGCGTCATGGCACTGCCCACGCTGGAGCGCACACCGGACGGCTGGGAACTCCAGTTCGCGTCCAACCATCTCGGGCACTTCGCACTCGCGCTCGGCCTGCACGACGCGCTCGCGGCCGCCGGCAAGGCACGGATCGTGTCGCTGAGCTCCCGCGGCCACCATGCCTCGCCCGTCGAGTTCGACGACATCAACTTCAACACCCGCCCCTACGACCCGTGGCTCGCCTACGGGCAGTCCAAGACCGCCAACGTTCTCTTCGCAGTCGAGGCGACCAACCGCTGGGCCACCGAGGGAATCACCGCCAACGCCGTCCACCCCGGCGTGATCATGTCGACGAACCTGTCGCGCTACATGGATCCCGACCAGGCCGCACAGCTGCGCGCCGCCGAGGCGGCCGGGGAATCCGGCTCGATCCAGGGCGCGCCGTTCCGGTTCAAGACCATCGCCCAGGGCGCGGCGACGAGCGTGCTGGTCGCGACCTCGCCCCGGCTGGAGGGCATCGGCGGTCGCTACTTCGAGGACAACAACGAGGCGGAGAAGCTGACGTCCGAGGCCGTGGGATCCGCCCCCGGCGGCGTGGCCCCGTACGCGCTCGACCCGGCCGCCGCCGAGCGCCTGTGGGAACTTTCGCTCGCCGCAGTGCGCGCGTAACCACGGTCGTCGGACACCACGCCCTGAGCCGGCCCCAGCCGGTGCGCCCGGTGCGCCCGGTGGCCCGCGTCCCGGGTCAGGGTGTGGTCCGCGTCGTTGCTGGAGGCCGCGAGCGCGTTGGCGCTGTCGTGAACTGCGGCCAGTTGCCGGCCCAGGGGCTCCGGGTCGGCCGCTCCCGCCTCGGCGGCGGTGGCAGTTCTCGGGCCCCGCCGATCGGAGCGAAGATCGCCAACAATCGCCGAACCGGCGTCAGATACTTCTCCACCAGCGCGTTCCTGGCCGGGAAGTGCACATACGAGGTCCGCGGCGACACACGCGCGGTCTCGATCAGCGCAGTCACGCCGGGGGCGTTCGCGTTCGCGTCGACCCTGCCGGGCGGAATGGGGAACCAGATCTCCAATGGTTACCATGTCACAGGCGGAGCCATGGACCCCTTTGGGGGCATAGTATAGGGTTCGACTGTGACAGTAGAAGACCGATCAGTGAGCAGTGCCCCGAACCGGCCGAACATTCTCGACGCGCTCTGCCCGAGCCGTGATGTATTCGTGGACCTGGCAGACAAGTGGGTTCTGCTCATGCTGGTGTGTCTTCGCGAAGGCGGCGCCCAACGCTACTCCGAGCTGCATCGTTCCCTGGGCGGCATCAGCCGCAAGATGCTGTCCCAGACTCTGCGGACGCTGGAGCGGGACGGTCTTGTCCTGCGCTCCGTCGACCCCAGGTCGACTCCGCCCCTGGTGCTGTACAGCCTGACCGAACTCGGCGGTGAACTCGCCGAGGAGACAAGGGCTCTGTGCGCCTGGACCGAGAAGCGGACCACCGTGGTACACGAAGCCCGCGCGGCCTACGACCGACGCCAGGACGCTGGCCAGGACGCCTGAGACCAGCGCCGCCTCGAAGCCCGTCACCGGTTCCCCGGCCGCGCCCTCCGCCGGGTGGCGCCGACAAGCCGACCCGGTTCGGGGAGGCCAGGGCGCGGAAAAGGGCGAACGGGCGCGCTCGCCGCTCGGCGGGGCACCACCGGATCACCCGACATCAGTTGCAACCCTTGCCGCCTCGGGCGCACGGGGGACTCCATCGCGGATCTCTGCCGCTGAGTGCCAGACTTCGCTCGAACAGGGACGCGTGGACGTCCTGGGGCACTTCGTCGGCCAGGAGGCCGAGTCCTCGCATACGAGGAGCCTCACGCGCATAGGTGCCGAGCATGGCCCTGGCCAAGGACTCGGGCACGTCGAGACGTTGGCCGGTGGCTACCGCCACGTCCCAGGCGTGGACGGCGAATTCCGCGATGAGGATCCCGCCGAGCGCCTCGGCGGGCATGGGCGGCCCGCCGAGGGCCGCCTTCCCCTGCCATGCCCTCGTGCCGGACCACGCTCCGGCTGCCGGCCCCGCCAGGCCGTTCACGACCAGAGCCCACTCCGACTCCGGCCGCCCGGCCAGAACGGGCACCGGATTCGCAGTCAGCAGGGCGGGGTCCGAGGCCGTGCGGGCACCCGCATCCCGTGTCAGCACAAGCATCATGGCGATGTGATTGACGAGGTCCTTCACCCTCCACTCCGCATCCGGAGTCGGGTTCTCGTACTGGTCCACCGGTGCACCGTCGACAGCGGCCGCGACCAGGCCGATACTCTGCGTCAGCTGTTCCGCTCCGGCCAGTGGTGTCATGGGACGTCCCTCCGCGCCGCCGCCGGATCCGGACGAACGGTCCTGTGGCGGCTTGTTCGAGATGCACCGCGATGCACCAAACGTTTCCCCCGCTTCTGCAGTCAAGTGCCGGGCCGTTCGGTCTAGTCGATGAAGACGCTCCAGGCGACCGCGTTGAGGTTGTCACGCAGGAAGATGTCGGTTCCCGCCAGGCGCTCGTCCCAGGAAGGCATCAGCTCCTCCGCGCGCGTGACGACCGCGTCCATCCAGACCTTCAGTTCGGCCTGGCGGTTGTTGTGCGGAACCTTGGCGGCGGCCGCGGCTTCCCTCAGGTCGACCGTCCGCAGCGCCTCGGCGGCAGCGGTGCGCAGGTCGCGGATGAACTCACGGTTGTCCGCCACGTCCTCGCGGGTGCCGGGCAGGGCCATGTGGCCGGTCACGATGGTGTCGTAGTCGTACTCGAGCAACTCGTCCATCGCGTCGTAGTACGCGGGCACGTGTGCGGAGAAGTACAGCCGGAAGAACGGCGCACTCTTCGGTGTGAAGCTGTCCACCGCTGTCATGAGCCTCTGCTCCGGGAGGTGGATGAACAGGTTGCCGGCCACGTGCCAGTCTCTCGTGTAGTCGAGGACGAACCGGACCCCGTCGATGTCCAGCTCCTGGTGCCGGCCGCTGAAGGTCTCGGTGGGAAGCGGGCGCCGGTCGTCCTTGGCCTCTTTGACGAGATCGCCGGTGATCTCGTGCGTGATGATCTTCAGGCCGTCCCGATTGAGCAGGTGCGCGGCGCCGATGTGGTCGGCGTGCGCGTGGCTGTAGATGAGGTGGGTGAGGGGCTTGGGGGTGACCGACTCTATGGCTTCCAGCAGTTTGTCCCCCAGGAACGGTGACGCGTCCACGAGGACGACGCCCTTCTTCGTCACCAGGAACACCGTGTTGATCATCCCTTGCGTGACGATGTAGGCGTCGCCACCCAGGTCGGTGACGGCATACCCGGTGGACTCCGGGATGTCCGGCCCGAGGGCGAAGTCGGGCACGGGCTTGAACTCGGTCATGGTGATCTCCTCTTTGCGGTTCCGCCCGGCGGACGGGTCTGTCGATGTGCCGGTGGACGGAGGAAGGAATGGTTACCAATGTAGACCATGTTTCCCTGGGGAAGCTAGTGCCCAATGGGATCCCGGGGGAATGGTGTGGAGGGACGCGACACCGCCGTCGGCGGGCGGACCGTCGGTCGGCTCTCTGTGATCGAGGGCTGCGCTGCGGCTGCGACGGGCGCCCGGCCGCGCGCAAGCCTGCGTGCCTGCTCGGGGGGGTGTGGCATCGCCGGGCCAGGCGTCTCGTGTATCGAGATCTACACCACTCCCTGGCTCCAGGAATCACGTGCGGCACGTGGTTCGTGACCGGGGGCGCCACGCGGCGCCGTCAAGCGGAGGACGGGAGCGGTATCGCCGGCCGCCGATGTATCGGCACTCGCCGGACTGGCGGGCGGCCCCGCGGTGGTGTCCGCGGCCCGGCCGCCGAGTCGCGCTCGCGACAGGTCAGCCCCGGGGGATGAGCGCGGTGGACAGGACCTTCAGGGCCACGGCGGGGTGGAACAGCACCGCGGGGGTGGCCACCATGTTCACCACCCGCACGAACCTCGACCAGACGGCCGCGTCCTTCACGGCGACCTGGAAGAGCCTCGTGTTGTACCAGTGCGCGAACCGCGCTCCCAGGGGCTGTGGGTCCGGGTTCCACATCAGGTCCGAGTTGGTGGAGAGTGTCCACGGGCCGAGCAGCAGCCGGCCCACCCGCTTCTGGTAACCGCCGGCCATCCCGTCCAGCTGTTTCCCGGACGCGCTGCGGCGGGCCAGCGTCCGCTGCAGCAGCTCCGCCTCCATCGCGGCCACGGTCAGCCCCTGGCCGTAGACGGGGTTGAAGACGCAGACCGCGTCCCCGACGGCGATGAGCCGGTCCGGCCAGTTCCTGACGGCGTGATGGGGCCGCCACTGGTTGTCGACGTTGGTGTAGCGATGGGTCGGCTCCTGGACCGTACGGCGTCCGATCTGCTGGGCCAGGTGCGGGTTGTCCAGGCTCTCGGCGAACCGCGGGTAGCCCGTGTCGTCGGCCGGCGGCGGGTCCTGGAAGCCCAGCAGCGAGCACGTCCACCGGTTCCGCTCCACGGCCAGCAGGACCCCGGCCCGGGGCACGCGCGGAGCGAACAGCATCTGGTACGCGATGTAGTAGTCCGGGTGGCTCGGGTGGCCCTCCTCGGGCCGGTCGAAGTTCATCGACGTGTAGGTGACCTTCGCCTTCACCGTCCGCTTCGTGGGGACCGTGACACCGACCGCACCCAGCCAGTCCTCCAGCGAGCTGGACCGCCCGGAGGCGTCGACGACCAGATCGGCGGCCAGGTCGATCGCTTCCGTGCCCCGCTGCCGGCACGTCACACCGGTCACCCGCCCCGAGGCGTCCCGGGTCAGCCCCGAGCACTGCGTGGCGGCCAGCAGCGTGACCTCGGAGCGTGCGAGCACCTTGCGCCGCAGCCGGCGCTCCAGCTCGTCGCGGGTGAACGTCTGGATCTGCACCCCCGTCCGGGCACGGGGTGCCAGTCCGGTCGGCAGCAGGAAGTCGATTCCCTGCCCGTAGTCGAACACCGGCGCACCGGCTTCCCGCAGCTCGTCCCGCAGTCCAGGAAACAGCCGTTCCAGGATCTCGCCGCCCTTGGCCAGCATGGCGTGCGCGTGATAGCCCTGCGGCGCACCCTGATGGGCACCGGTGTCCTCGTCCACGGCATCCCGCTCCACGAGGACGACTTCCGCGAAGAAGTCGGCCGGCACCCGCGCGGTCACCAGCCCCGCGTAACTCCCGCCGATGACAACGGCCTTGCCCCAGGGGCGGTTCGTCTGCATGTCGTCTGCCACGCTTGCCGGTGCAGGGCGCATCACGTGGATCGACGACGGCACTGATCAGTGCGACACGGCCGGTCGGCTTCCCTCAACTGCTCGGCCCGGTCCCGGGGTGGACCGGGGCCGGGCCGAACACCGTTGGCGGAGGCTTCACTTCACTCGGCGTCTACAGGGGATGCGGGAGCAGACGGTGGTGACAGCCTCCTGAGCGACAGGGAGGAGCGGGTTTCGGGTGGTGCTGGTTGGCATGAGGCGGGTTCTTGGTGATCTCCACCTTGAGGACCGGTGATGCCGGGCTCACATTGCCCGCGAGGTCTTCGAGACGTACGGCGAAGCCGTACTTCCCCAGGTCGAGCGTGGCGCTGACGATTTCGTACGCGCCGTGTGAGGTGACGGTGTCCTTGCCGACCACGGCCGGGCCGACGGGTCCCTTCGGATCGGCGGTCAGCCGCACCAGTGCGTTGGGCTCGACCGACCGGCCCTGGAAGGCGGGCTTGCCGATCGACGTGATGTTGTCCCTGTGGTTGCCGGTGTCGCTCGACGGCAGCAGGTCCGGGGCGCCCGGACGCCTCGGTGCGTGGGTGTCGAGTGTGATCAACAGCCGGTGCGCGCTCTCCCTGCCCGAACCGACGACGTGGGACACCCCGGGGACGCCCGGGTCGTCGGACGGGTCGACGATCACCACCTCCGCGGTGATCTGGTTCTCGCCCTCCACCAGGACAGGGTTCAGACGGATCCGGTACAGCCCCGGTCTGGCGACCGGGTCCACCGGCTGGGCGAAGCCGACGCGCCGTCCGTCGCGTTCCACGGCCACCTTGTAGCCGGGGGCGTCGTCCGTGAGCGTGGCGGTGCTGTTCTGCGGAGACAGCGGGATGCCCGCGGCCCGCAGTTCCGAGTCGTCGACCCGCAGGAAGAGCTGCGGACCGCGGACCCTGGTGACGTCGTCGTTGTCGTACCGGCCCGAGTCCGACGTGCGGGTGAGGTCGAGGCCGAAGGGTTCGGGGGCCGCGCGGTTGACGACGGTGAGGTCGTAGGTGGCCTGCGGCGGGTCGGTCGGCGAGGCGTCGCCCGGCCTGGTCGGGTCGGTGATGCCGGCGTCGCTGACCGCGATGAAGTACGGCTGGTCCTCGACGACCGGGATGGCGAGTCTGCTGGTCGAACTGCCCGGCCTGGTGGTGGCGACGGTTCCGGTGGCCACCTTGTTGCCGAACTTGTCGTACGCGCGGACCTGGAGCCGGGAGATCACCTCGTTGAAGGCGATCTCGGCCTGCAGGTGCCCGGTGCGGCGGGGCTCGACCCTGAAGAAGTCGACGTCGGTCGCGCTGTGCAGGGTCAGGCGCGGCTTGGTGACCCTGTTCCTCGTACCGAGCGCGGTGGCGACGGCGGTGTCGATCGACTCGTTCGGTTCGAAGGCGTCCGGGAAGGCCCCGAGCAGCGAGAAGACGTCGAAGTAGGTGGTCTGACTGCCCTGGGCCGACGCGGTGGCCGTCGGCGGGGTGGTGTTGCCGGTCCAGGTCGCGTAACCGATCCCGTCGGCCGACCACAGTCCGTTGTACTCCCCGATGCGCAGGGTCTGCTGGGTGGAGCCGGCGCCGCAGTTGAAACGACAGGGGGCGTTGACATCGGGGTCGAAGGGGGAGTCGCTGACCCGGAAGTCCTGCGCCCAGGTCTGCCCGCCGTCGCGGCTCGTCGTGCCGTAGAGCTCCAGCAGGAAGTTGTTGCTCCCGTTCGGCCCGGTGCCGAAGTTGCGCCGGCCGCTGCGGTTGTCGTACCAGGTGACGACCGCGTTGCCGTCCTGGTCGATGTGCGCGGTGGGCATCACGGCGAAGGTCCGGCCCGGCCCGTGGTCGACCCTGCCCTGGGTGAACGTCTGCCCGTTGTCCGTGGAGCGGGCGATGACGACGTCGGCGTCGTCGCCGTTCCCGAAGACGTTGTTCGGGTCGTCGTTGGCGACGACGTAGACGTTCCCCGGCCGCGCCGGGTCGGGCAGGATCCAGGGCTGCATGCTGCCCTGGAGCCAGAAGTCGGTCCCCGGGATGACACCGGCCGGGGAGTTCACCACGTTGCAGGTGATGGTGGCCTGCCCCGCCCCGAACGCCGTTGCCTTCTGCTGGACCGTACCGGCGGCGAAGTCGGCGCCCCCGGAACCGTCGCGAAGGAGCTGTGTGGTGCCCTGGCCGGGCGCTCCGTTGGTTCCTTCGGTGCAGCCGTTGGCGTGGTAGGCGACGTAGAGGTCACCGTTCGGGCCGACCGCCGCGTGCGAAGGCCACACGTTCCCCTCTCCGGCCGCGGAGAGGACGCTGGGCGCCGACCACGTGGTGCTCCCGCTCACGAGGCGGGAGAACTGGATCTGCCACGGGGTGCCGAGGTGGGACCAGACGATGTAGAGGTTGTCCCGGTACGGGCTGGTGGGGTTGGTGTCCGCCACCAGCCAGGGCTTGTCGTCGTTGACGGCGCTGTTCGCGCTCACCTGGGTCGCCGTGTACGTCTGGTTCCCCGGCGTCATCAGATCGTTGATCCGGGCGACACCCACCCCGAAGCTGGGGGCGGTGTTGAAACTCCCGGAGAGATGGGCGACGAACAGGCGCCCCTGGGAGTCGAAGGCGAGGGAGGGGTCGCCCGAGCAGGGGAGAGTCGACGTCCGCGTGATCGGGAAGCCGTCCTTGCCGAAGTTGTTGTCGATCCGGACGGTGCACCCCTGCATGACGGCGACCTGGCTCGGCCTGCGGGGATTGACGGTGGCGTTGTGCGGCTCGTTGCCGTTGGTGGCGAGACTGCGGTCGTCGCCCGCCCACGCGGGTGAGGCGGGTCCCATGACCACGAGCGACTGCAGCATGAGAAGAGTGCTGCCGACAACGGTGAGGACACGCCGTTGAACGTGGCTGTTCAACATGGGTCCCCCTCTCTGATCCTGATCATCCCTCTCCTTCTGGTCCGGCCGAGGTGCGGGCACCCTGAAGATCTGTTCATCGGGCCAGATGACTGTGACACCGCGTTACCGTTCACCCGTGAGCCCTCGACCGGGACACGCTGAATTCACCAAGACCCTCACCGGAACCATCCGTACGGAGCACCTCGCTCGCCCGTTCGGGAGCGGCGGCGGCACGGACCGTCGCAGGTCTGCCGCACCTGCGGCGGGGAAGGGCGACCGGCCCTGCGCGGCAACATCCCGGCAGGGAATGTGAGTTGGAGGGCATGCTGGTATGTGTACGAATGCGGCGGGAGGCGGCGGGATGCGCTGGTGGGCAGGGGTGGCGATGGTCGTGGGGGCGGTTGTGCTGGCGGCTTGCGGCGAAACGGCGGGTGGCGGAACAGCGGGCGACGGAACGGCGGAGGGGCCGTCCGTAAGCCCGTCCGCCTCGGTCACCGCGCCTTCGGCGGGGAGCTGTGCCGCCGGACACGCCGAGGTCACCGTCGCGCCGGGGGACGCGCCCCGGCGGGAGCTGTGCGTACGGCCCGGGACCGTGGTGTCGCTCGTCCTGGAGCCCCGCATCGACGACAAGCGCTGGACGGGGGCGCGGAGTTCGGCGCCGGCCTTCGCCGTGGCCTCCGGATGGCGGCTGGACGCGGACGGCACCGCCCACGCCTCGCTGCGCTGCGCCGGCACCCGGGGCGGTACGACCGTGGTCACCGTGACGGCGAAGGCGCCGGACGTGGCGGGCGCCGCGCGGGTCGCCTTCACGCTTGACGTGAGCGTGGTGCCGTACCCGACGCAGGGGTGACCCGGAAGAGTCCGGGTCACCCCGTCATGCTGCTGCGTCAGTCGCAGTCGCGCACCTTGATGGTGTAGATGCCGCGGCCGTGGGTGGCCGCGTACAGGGTGCTGCCGTCGGGGCTCAGCTTCAGCTGGAGCACGGCGACCGCTGGGAGCGAGCCGACGCGCTCCCACCGCGTGCGGCCCGGGGCGCGGTAGACGACGCCCAGGTCGGTGGCGACGGCGAGGCCGCCGTTCGGGGTGACGACCGCGGAGTTGGCCGGTACGTCGGGGAGGTTCTTCGAGATGTCCTTCCAGGTGGTGCCGCCGTCGGTGGACTCGAAGACGTGGCCGACGCCCGTGCCGGGGCCCTCCGTCCAGTGCCGCGAGAAACCGTTGACCGCGAGGAAGACGTGGTCGGCGTTCTTCGGGTCGACGGCGAAGCCGCTGAGGTAGCGGTTGGGTACGGTCCCGTCCGCGCCGGTGCCGGGCAGGCTGATGTCGTGCCAGCCGGTGCCGTCCGCGTTGCCGACGGAGATGCCGCGGGCGAAGCCCTGGTTGTTGCAGGGGCCGCACCAGGCCGCGTAGACCTTGCCGCCCGAGGCCGCGACGGCGGTCGCGGTGTGGCCGGCACCGAGGTCGTACACGCTCTTCCACTCGTCACCGCTGCGGATGGCATAGCCGTGGGTCTGCACCCAGATGTGCCGGCCGCCCGCGATCCAGGTCGCGGGGTTCTTGGCGTCGGCCGCGAGCGGGGCGATGAAGCGGGCCTCGCCGGTGGCGTTGTCGGCCGGGGCGACGTTGTACGACGTGGCCTTGGTGGCGTCGGTGATCCAACTGCCGTCGTTCACCGCGCAGTTCTGGGTCACCTGGATCGCCAGGTAGACGTATTCCTCCGCCATGTCGCAGCCGTTGGCGGGGTCGGTGAGCGTGTCGCCGCCGTCGCCGCCGAAGTTGGAGCCCATGACGGTGTCGTTGCCGCGGAGGACGGACTGGCCGTTGTCCTGCAGGCCGCCGGTGACGGAGACGCCGCCGTAGGTCAGGTCCTTGCCGATGCCCACCGAGTAGTACTGGAGGGTGTCGATGGTGCCGTCGTTGAGGGAGGTCCAGTCGGTGGCGTGCCCGGAGGTGTCCTGGGCGCCGTCGACCGGGCGCTTGTAGACGCCGCCGTCGTTGCCGACGTAGACGAAGCTCTTGCCGTGGTAGCGGCCGATGGCGACACCGTGCTGGTCGGAGTGGGTGGTCGCGTTGCAGTCGCCGGTCTGCTTGGCCGGGTCAATGCTCCAGCAGGCGAAGTTGAAGTTCCAGTACGGGCCGACGGTGGACCAGCTGCTGCCGCCGTCCTTGGTCTCGTAGACCTCCTCCAGGCCCGCGTACACGTGCCCGGGGTCGCTCGGGTCGACGCTGAGGAACTGGTTGTACCAGGCCTGCACACCGGGCATGTAGCCGCTGGAGGTCAACGCCGAGCCGTCCGCGGCCAGTTGCTTGTAGTCGGCGATCTTCGTCCAGGGGCCGGACGGCGAGGCCGCGCGGTAGATGCCCTCCAGGCCGCTGTCCGGGTTGGTGCTCAGCTGCTCCGGCGACTCGTCGATGGCGTAGTAGCGGGAGCCGTCGGCGGAGCGGGCGAAGGTGACGTTGCCGACGTTGTCCGCGTCGGTCGGCAGGTCGCCGAAGCCGCTGCTGATCCGCGTCCAGGTGCCGCTGGAGTCCTTGGTGTAGAAGCCGTTGTAGTCGTCACCGCTGCGCCAGCCGACCGCGAGGACCACCTTGCCCGGGTCCTTCGGGTCGATCGCGATGTCGTTGGCGATGTTCTTGTACGCGGCCGAGGGGTCGCTCGCGAGCGAACCGCCGGGCAGGTAGTCGGGGTTGGGTGCGAACTCCAGCTTCCAGGCGCCCTTCAGCGTCTTCGTGGAGTGGCTCCACACGCCCTCGCTGGTCGCCGCCCACACCTTGCCGCCGCCGAAGCGCAGCTCGTGGACGGTGGTGGACTCCAGCTCGTCACCGCCGACCCGGCTGCGGGCGGAGAAGGTGCCGTGGTGCGGGTCGGACAGGACGTAGACGCCGCTGCCGAGGTAGGCGTCCGCGTTGGTGGTGGCCTCGCCGGTGCCCAGCCACAGGCGACCGGCCGCGTCGAGCGAGAGTGCGCCGGTGGACTGGGAGGAGAGCCGGTCGCTGATCGGCTGCCAGTGCCCGCCGCCGGACCGGGAGCGCCACACTCCGCCGCCCGCGCTGCCCGCGTAGACGTATCCGTCGTCGTCGGCGGCCATCGCGGCCATCCGGCCCGTGACATTGCCCGAGCCACCGCTGGAGTTGGAGTCGATGTCCCGGTAGCGCGGGTCGTCGGAGTTGTACGGCAGGTCGGTGATGTTCCGCCAACTGCCGCCCGTGCTGGGCAGGTTGCTCAGACCGGTCCAGGCGGCGCCGTAGGCGCCGGGGGCCACGATGCCGGGTGAGGTGCGGGCCTCGGCGTACTGGTCCGCCCCCTCGGCGATCTCGTCCGCCTCGTTGCCGCCGTCATCGTCCTCGGCCGTCACCTTGGGGGTGACGGCCCCCACCGACTGGGTGTGTTCGGCGGCGAGCCGGGCGAGCGTGCGGGCGCCGAAAGGGCTGTTGTTCCGGCTGGACGCGGCGCTCGCGGGCATCGCGAGGAGTGCGGCGGTTGCGGTGATGGCACAGGTCGTGAGCCATCGTCTTCTACGGGTTGGTGCTGACACCAGATCCTCCCAAACGGACTTTCGTACTGCCGTCGCTGGGACCCGATCACGGGCGGGAGGGTGTGTCCGGAACTTGGGCAGGCTTTGACTGGAACCTGTCATTTCAGGTGCGGCGGGTGGATGAGGGCCGGGCACGGCAGGGAAACGTGTCGGTGGATGATGGGCGGCACGGACGTCCCGGAAGCGGTGGCGTCGACGACGAGGAGACGTACGCCCATGACAGCCCCGAAGCCCCGGGCGGCCCACCCGGCATCACCGGCCCGGATGCGGCCCTGGCGGTTCGTGGTGTGGTTCGGCACGGTCAGTCTGCTCGCGGACTTCGTGTACGAGGGCGCCCGCTCGATCACCGGACCGCTGCTGGCCTCGCTGGGGGCCTCTGCGCTGGTGGTGGGCGTGGTGACCGGCGCGGGCGAGGCGGCGGCGCTCGGACTGCGGCTGGTCTCGGGGCCGCTGGCGGACCGCACCCACCGCTTCTGGGGTCTGACGATCGCCGGATACGCGCTGACGGTGATCTCCGTACCGCTGCTGGGCACGGTCGGCGTGCTGTGGGCCGCGTGCGTGCTGGTGATCGCCGAACGGGTGGGCAAGGCGGTGCGCTCACCCGCCAAGGACACCCTGCTGTCGCACGCCACCGCCGCCACCGGGCGCGGGCGCGGCTTCGCCGTCCACGAGGCGATGGACCAGGTCGGCGCACTGATCGGCCCGCTCGTCGTGGCCGGCATGCTCGCACTCACCGGCGACGACTACGGGCCGGCGCTCGGAGTGCTCGCCGTCCCGGGGGTCGCGGTGCTGGGTCTGCTGGTGTGGCTGCGTGCACGCGTACCCGACCCGCAGGGGTACGAGCGGGAGGCTTCCGGTCCCACGGACGAGTCCGCGCCGGACGGCCGCCTGCCGCGCGCGTTCTGGACGTACGCGGCGTTCACCGCCGCCACCACCGCCGGCTTCGCCACCTTCGGCCTGCTCTCCTACCACCTCGTCGAGCACCACCTGATGACGGCGGCCTGGGTACCCGTGCTGTACGCCGCCGCGATGGCCGTCGACGCCCTCGCCGCGCTGGCGACCGGCTGGCTGTACGACCGTGTCGGGGCGCGGGTGCTGGTCGCCCTGCCGGTGCTGGCCGCCGCCGTACCGATGCTGGCGTTCGCGAACACCGTGACGGTGGCCGTGCTCGGCTCCCTGGTGTGGGGCGCGGCCATGGGCATTCAGGAGTCCACGCTGCGGGCGACGGTCGCCGACCTGGTGCCGCCACGGAGGCGGGCGACGGCCTACGGCGTCTTCGCGGGGGTGGTCGGCGGGGCCAGCCTGGCGGGCGGCGCCCTGATCGGCGCCCTCTACGGAGTGTCGATCACGGCCCTGATCGCGGTGGTCGTGACGGTTCAGGTGCTGGCGCTCGTCCTGCTCATGGTCAGCGAGTGGGCACGGCCGCGTCGGCGCGGGGACTGAACGGCGTACGGGACACCGAGACCGCAGGCCAGGACCGTGGCGCACGATCCGCCCCTCCTGCTCGCCCGCCACGAGGGCGATGCGAGCAGGGACGCACGGCGGGCAGGCGCTGGAACGGCACCTGGACTCCCGGGATTTCGCGAACCGCATCCTCGCGCCTCGCCAAGTCCGTCACCCGCCCGGGGCAGATGCACCCTCGCGCGAGGGCCTTATGCCCAGCAGCCGTTGACCGTGGCCGCCAGGCCGTCGAGGGCGTCCTTGGTGGCGGCCGGGTCGGCGGTGGAGTTGTTCTCGATGAAGGAGAAGATCTTCCAGCTTCCGTCCTCGGCCCTGGTCAGTCCGCTCAGCGCGATCGCACCGGTGAGGGTGCCCGTCTTCGCCATGACCTTGCCGACGGCGCACTGCGAGTCCGCGGTGTCGAACCGGCCCCATTCGGGACCCAGGGTGGAGCCGGCCTCTCCCGCCACGGGCAGGCCGTCGATGATGGAACCGAGGATCTGCGCGTTGCGGGGGGCCTCGGCCACGTCGAGGATGTCGGCGATGGTCTGTGCCGGGATGCGGTTGGCGCGGGACAGACCGCTGCCGTCGTGGATCTCGTAGTTGTCCAGCGAGACGCCGTAGCCGCTGAGCACCTCGCGTACGACGGCCGTGCCGTCCTCGAAGGTGGGCTGGCGTCCGGCGCCGATCGCGGTCATCCGCAGCAGTGTCTCGGCGATATCGTTGTCACTCACCTTGAGCATGTGCTTCACGATGGTGGACAGCGCGTCGGACTGGTGCTGGGCGACCGGTACGTCGCCCGTGGCGGCCGTCCCGTGGGTGACGGCGCCCGTGACGGTGACGCCCTGCGCGGCGAGGAGCTTGGCGAAGGCCTGGCCCGCGTCGAGGGACGTGTCCGTGACCTCGTGGCCGTCGACCACCAATGCCCGTACCGGTGCGACGGAGTCCGGGTAGTAGCCGTCGTTCCAGCCGGTCGCGAGTGTGGGCTCGGGGAAGAGGCTGTCGTCCACCCGGACCTTGACCGAGGTGAGACCCGCGCTCTTGAGTCCCGCGACGGCGGAATTCGCCATCTCGGCGAGGTCGGCGTTGGTCAGGGTGCGGTCGCCGCCGCCGACGAGGGTGAGCGTGCCGTTGCCGTAGACCGCCTTGGTGGTGAACCGGCGGTCGGGGCCGAGCACCGTCAACGCGGCGGTGGCGGTGCCGAGTTTGGTGTTGGACGCGGGCATCAGCGCGGTGGCCGCGTCGTGGCCCCAGACGACCTTCTCGGACTCGGCGTCGATGACGACGCCGCTGAGGGTGCTGCCGAGACGGGTGTCCTGGACGCGGGTGCTGAGATTGTCCGCGATCTTCTGCTCGGCGGGGTCGAGTGCCGTGGCCGTGGAGACGGTGTTGCCGGCGGCGAAGGCGGTCGTACCGAACAGGATCGTCCCGGCGACGGGGACGGTCACCGCGACGACGGCGACCCGGCGGAGTGCGGGGTGGAGGGTTCTCGCCTTGCGGTCACGAGCGGTCGTACGGGCGCGGGAAGGGGGGTTGGACATGCAGGCCTCTCGGCGAAGTGCTGGTGCGGAAAAGGGAGTTGGCGGGGAGAACCTGGGCTCCCGAGAGTGAAAGTTACAGGCATGATCCCGTTTCCGAGGTGATTCCTGTGGACGTTCACACCCGCACCGCCGTGCACCGTCAGAATCCGTGTCGCGCGCCGCCGTCCACCTGGAGCATGAGCCCGGTCAGGTACGAGGCCGCCGGGGACAGCATGAACGCGCCCGCGCGTCCGAACTCCTCCGGCGTGCCGTACCGCCGCAGTGGGATCCGGGACTCGTTGGCGGCCCGCGTGCCCTCGGGGTCCGCGGACAGCCCGTCCAGCTCACGCATGCGATCGGTGCCGATCCGGCCCGGCAGCAGTCCGAAGACGCGGATGCCGCGCGGCCCCAGCTCGTCCGCCAGCGACTTGGCCAGACCGGCGAGGCCGGGCCGCAGCCCGTTGGAGATGACCATCCCGGGGGTCGGCTCGTACGCCGTGATCGACAGGACGAACCCGATGGAGCCCCCGGCCGTCAGCTCCGCGGCTGCTGTCCGGGCGAGCCGCACCGCGCCCAGGAACACCGACTCGAACGCCGCCTGCCACTGTGCGTCACTGTGGTCCGCGATGCGGCCCGCGGGTGGTCCGCCGACGCTGACGAGGATGCCGTGGAAGCCGCCGAACCGCTCACGTGCGGTGGCGATCAGTTGTTCCGGTGCTCGCGGGTCTGCGTTGTCGACGCCGACTCCGGCCGCGTTCGGACCGAGCTCCGCCGCCGCCTCGGCCGCACGCTTCCCGTCGCGGCCTGCGACGACCACCCTGGCCCCGTCGGCGACCAGTTCGCGGGCGACGGCGAAGCCCAGCCCGCGGGTGGCACCGGTGAGGACGTACACCCTGTCCTTGAGTTCGAGATCCATGGCCCGTGTCCCTTCAGCGACCCAGGACGGCGGCGATGCCGTCGTCCACGGCCGCGCCGAGCTTGGCGTCGTCCTGCTCCGTCCAGGCGCGGGCGACATGCCCGTCGGGCCGGATCAGGGCGGCGCGCACGTCGTCCCAGCCGTCGTGGGCCCGGTCCGGCGACCCGCCGTGCACGGCGATCCGCTCCTGCGCGCGATCGGCGAGGGCGCCGTCGGCGGTCAGGTCGAGGAGGAGGTACGCGTTCGCGCGCAGCAGGCCGAAGAGGGTGAAGCCGGTGCCGGTGAAGGTGAGTCCGGGGGCGCGGGTGCCGGTCAGCGGGTGTGCCGCCGGGTCGTCGCTGGGGTAGCCGATGCCGATCGCGCTGATCTTTCCGGCCAGGATCCGGCCGAACTCCGGCACGGCGGCGATCATCTGGGCGGTCAGGGACCGCATGGCGAGCGCCTCGGGCGTGAAGGTGGTCAGCAGCAGGGTCTGGGCGCGGCTGTGCTCCTCCAACTGGGTGCCGATCAGGTGCCGTTCGGTGTGGTAGGTGTCCAGCAGGCCTTCGGGGGCCCAGCCGTTGAGGGTGGCGGCGAGCTTCCAGCCCAGGTTGTGGGCGTCCTGCATGCCGTAGTTCATGCCGACGCCGCCGGTGGGGAAGTGCTGGTGGGCGGCGTCGCCCGCGAGCAGGACGCGTCCGCGTCGGTACTCGGTGGCCAGCCTGGTCGTGTTGCTGTACCGGGAGAGCCAGGACGGGTCGCGCATGCCGAAGTCGTCACCGGTGATGGCGACGGTCTTCTGCCGCAGCTCGTCCATCGTGAGATCGCCGGGCCACTCCGTGGTGCCCCCGTCGGGACTGGTGCCGGCGAGCCGCCACCGGTTGCCGGGCAGCGGCGCGACCAGTACACCGCCGTGCTCGTTGAACTGGTTGAAGGCGAGCGGGGGCGGGTTGTCGAGCGCCACGTCGCCCAGCCAGCCGAGGAAGTTGAACGGGGTGCCCGGGAAGTCGATGCCGGCGCTCTCGCGCACGGTGCTGCGGCTGCCGTCGCAGCCGGCGAGGTATTCGGCCTCGATCGCGTACGGCCCCTGTTCCCCCGCCACCTGCACGGTCACCGAGTCCGCGTGCTCGGTGAAGCCGGTGACACGGTGGCCGCGCCGTACGGTGGCGCCGAGCCCGCGGGCGTACTCCTCGAAGAGCTCCTCGGTGCGGGCCTGCGGGAGGAAGAGGGTGTACGGGAACGGGGTGTCCAGCAGCGAGAAGTCCAGGCGGCTGGGCAGATTGGCGAAGTGGCCGGTGGGGATCTTCGGTGCCTCGTCGTGGAACCGCTGGTGGATCCCGCGGGAGGCCAGCAGCTCGATGCTCCGCGGGTGCATGGTGAGCGCCTTGGAGCGCTGGTCGATCTCGGTGCGCTCCTCCAGGACCGTGACGGAGATGCCGTTCAGCCGCAGTTCGGCGGCGAGCCAGAGCCCGACGGGCCCGCCGCCGGCGATGACGACCTGCTGCTTTTCCATCTGCTTTTCCATGCGATCACCTTTCCTTGGGTCTGTGGCCAGGATCTGAGACCGCCAGACTCTTGGTCGATGACCAAGAGTCTGGCGCGGTCCGTACACTAGGTCAATGACCAACAGGCAACAAGGCGACCGCCTGGATCCGGCCACCGTGATCGGTGCGGCACTGGAACTGCTGGACGAGAACGGCCTGGACGCGCTGTCCACCCGGGCGGTCGCCGACCGTCTCGGTGTCCGCATGAACACGGTGCTGTGGCATGTGAAGACCAAGGTCCGGATGCTGGAGCTCATGGCGGACGCCGTACTCGGTGAGATCCGGCTGGACGAGCTGCCGCCGGCCCCCGACGAACGCGTCCTCGAACTGGCCCGCCGCTACCGCCGCGCTCTCCTCGCCCACCGTGACGGTGCCGCGCTCGTCGTCGGCACGTACGGCGTCGAACCGCACACCCTGCGCTTCGCGGACACCCTGGTGGGAGCGCTGCTGGAGTGCGGCCTCGAAGACCGCGAGGTCGCCTGGACCGCGTGGGCGCTCACCTACTTCGCCCTGGGTCTGGCCCAGGAGCAGCAGGCGGCCGGAGACCGCCCCCTCGGTGAGGCGCTGGCCAACGCGGTCTCCGAGACGACCCACCCTTCGCTGCACCGGGTGGTCGCGCATCTCGCGCCGGGGTCCTTCGACGAGAGATTCGAGTTCGGCGTGGCTGCGATCCTCGCCGGCCGGCCGTCTCCCCGTCGTTGAGGCCGGGCAGCGGGGCGGCCCCCGTCAGGCGTTCAGCACGGCTCTCCTCCGCTCGGGGACGCGCCTGCGCCGGGTGACTCGTCCGGACGGTCGGCCACCGCTGCCGAGCGGGTGAACGGCCCCTCGGCGGTGAAGCGGTGCAGCATGCGGGCGAAGGCGCGGGCCTCCCCGTCGGGCCAGTCGGCGAGCGCGACGGAGATCTGCTGGGCCAGGCGCTCCCGGGTGGCCTGCACGGCCTGCTCGCCTGTGGGGGTGAGCACCAGCAGGGTGGCCCGCCCGTCGGCGGGGTCCGGTTCCCGGCGCAGCAGTTCTGCCTCTTCCAGGCGGGTGGCGCGCCGGGTGACCCCGGACCGGTCCAGGCCGATCTCGGTGGCCAGCTCCGCGGCGCTCACCGCGCCGGTGCGGGCCAGGCCGCTGAGCACCGGGTAGGTGGTCTCGTCCAACGACTCGCCGATGCCCTCGGTGAGCCGGCGGTAGAGCTGCGCGCGGGTGCTGCGCCGCAGCAGCAGTCCCAGGGTGTCGGCGATCTCGTGACCCACATCGTTCGGCATGGCAGGAAAATTAGCGTGCGCGGCGCATGCGAAGCACATGCGGAGGAGGCCGAGTGCGACGCGCCGACGCTCAACGGGCCTCACGCCTGCGCTCCTCGTCCAGGGCGAGGGCGCCTTCGGTCACCCGGTCGGCGGCGCGGCGAGTCGTACTCGGCAGCCCCGGGCGATGCAGCCCGGGGCTGTGGGCCTCGATCCGGCCGGGGTGGGCGATGTCGGGCGGGCCGCGATGTACGAGGTGTGTGCGGCCGGCCTTTCCGTCAGCGGGCGTTGCCGATGTTCCGGTCGGCGTCGGAGCCCTCGATCATCAGGGTGGTCTCCTCGACACGGTTGAAGCGGCCGTCAGGGGCGAGGTCCCCGAAGGCATAGACCTCCATGCGCACGGTCGAGCCGTCCTTCTTCTCGATGTGGGCGGTGTGGCGGTCGGCGTACTTCGTGCCGTCGTACAGCTCGTCGTGGACTTCGACGCGGCCGCCGGCGACCACCGTCCGCAGGTGGGCGATGTGTTCCACGAACCCGGCGCGGTCGTCCCACCGCCCGTCGGTGCGCTGCCGGTATTCCGGGGTGAAGTGACGGTCGACGGCTTCTTCCAGCGGGACGGCCGGGTTGAAGAGCAGGTCGGTGAGGGCGGTCTTCATGTCGGTGCGGGGCATGGCTACTCCTTGCGCGAGATTGCGTGCGTTGCGCACGCTCCGCTCTTGCCGTAACAGTAGATGCGTGCGTGACGCACGCTCTTGGGTGGGTGCCGCTGAGGCTGTGAAGGCGAGTCGCGGGGCCTGTTGCCTGCCTGTGTGTGACCGCGACACGTACCTGACCTGACCTGGGCCCATGCTGTTGCCGGCGATCCGCCACCACTTCGATGCCTGACCTCTGAGGCAATTTTATGTGCCAAGTAGGTTGACTAGTGTGTGATGGTTGCTGACCCTGTGAGGGAGGGCCACAGGGTCCTCGCGGATGCGGGGCCTCGGGGCCCGGACCCTCCTGGGAGCGGCAAATGGCAACCTTCGTACTCGTGCACGGTTCTTGGGGTGGCGGCTGGGTCTGGGACCGGTTGCGCCCCCGGCTGGAGGATGCCGGCCACCGTGTTCTGACGCCGACCCTGACCGGTCTCGCCGAGCGGCGGCACCTGTCCGCGCCGGACGTGGGACTGAGCTCGCATGTGCGGGATGTCGTCGAACTCCTGGAGTCCGAGCGGGTGGAGGACGCCGTCCTCGTCGGGCACAGCTATGGCGGGATGGTGATCACGGGCGTGGCCGCGTTCGCGGGTGACCGCATCGGGCAGGTGGTGTACGCCGATGCCTTCGCGCCCGTGACCGGAGAGTCGGCGTTCGGCCTGCTGCCATGGCTGGAGCAGGCGTTCGCCGATTCGCCGGGACCCGCGGCATGGGAGGTCGCTCCGCTGAGCCCCGACTCGCTCGGCGCCGACGACGAGGGCGCCGCATGGCTGTCGAGCAGGCTGACACCGATGCCGCGGCGCACCCATGAAGAGCCGTTGGGTCCGGGCAGCGAGGAGGTGCTGGCCGGCAAGGCGGTCACGTACCTCTACTGCGCCGACCAGGCCATCTTCAAGGACATGGCCGCCTCGGCGGAGGAACGGGAGTTCAGGGTCGTCGCGCTGTCCGGCGCCACCCACGTCGACCTGCTGACGCAACCGCATGTGCTCGCGCAGGAACTGCTGAACCTCGGGTAGGTGCGGCCGGCGCGGTCGAGAGGGTTCCACTGCAACAGCAGCATGCCTGTCAGGTTATGTCTCTTGCCTGACAGGCATGCTATCTTGCGGAAATGTCGATCGAAGACACCGATCTCTGGGTGGCCCAACGTCTCAAGGACATGCGCAGTGAGCGCGGTATCACCCTGACGACCCTGGCGGAACAGACCGGCATCTCCTCGGCGCATCTGTCGCGCCTGGAGAAGGGTGTCCGCAAGCCCTCCATCGGCAGCCTGCTGCAGATCGCCCGCGTCTACGGCGTGTCCATCAGCGAGTTGGTGCAGGAACCGGACGAGAACGACTTCCATCTGGTGCGCGCCGACGCGGCGACGACGCGGGACGGCCAGGACGGCCGCTATACCGTGCTGAGCGGCCCGCGCGAGACCATGTCGGTCATCCGGGTCGACCTGGCGCCCGGCAAGCACAGCAAGACCGCCCGGCATGTCGGCGAGGAATGGCTGCATGTCCTGACCGGGACGATCACTCTCCACATTTCCGGGACGTCGCTGCAGCTCGGAGCCGGTGATTCGGTGCATTTCGACTCGTCGAAGGAGCATCGCCTTGTCAACGACGAGGATGCCGCCGCCACCGTACTGATCGCCTCGACCGCGGCGACCGTTCCCATGCGCCACCCCATCCCCGCGTCCCGCCGCGGCTCCGCGGCCCCGCGAGACTGACCCCCCCGCCTGGTCGGCGGCGGGCCCCGAGTCCGTGCGAGGCCGGCGGCGGTGGGCTGCGGGCCGCGGGCTGCCCGGCTGGGTGGTTCTTCCTACGGCAGGACCGCGAACCCGTCGACTTCGATGAGCCATTCCGGCATGCCGAGCGTCTGTACTCCGAGGAAGGTGCTCGCGGACACGGGCCACTTGCCGTCGAAGGCGCGACTGCCCGCGGCGAAGATGGGCTCGATCAGCTCGGGCCGGTGGCCGACGACGTGGATCGTGTTCTTGATCAGGTCGTCCGGGGTGGCGCCGGCGGCCTCCAGGGCAACCCTGAAGTTGCGGAAGGCCTGTTCGGCCTGTGCCTCGTGATCACCGGGACCGACGAGGTCGCCGCCCTTGTCCAGGGCGATCTGACCGGCGATGGCGATGAAGCGGGTGCCTGTGCCCGTCACCGCGTGGCTGTAGAGGCCTTGGACCGGGGGTGCGAGAGCGTCCGGGTTGACGCGTTGAATCGACATCACTTCTCCAGAATCGTCGTCGGGCGCAGGGGCGCAGGGGCGCAGGGGCGCAGGGCGCAGGGCACGAGGCGTAGTCCCTTGGCGGTACTTGTTGCTGTATGTCGGCAACAGGGCCGGTTTGCATCGGCGTCGGGCGGACGCCGTCCTCGCTACTCCAGGACGTCGGGTTCCTCGTCCGTCACGAGCCCGGCAAGGAGGTTGAAGTTGTGGCGGGCCATGTTGGCGTTGCTGAACTGCCGGTGCGCCAGGGTGACTTCCTCGTCGCTCATGATCCGGGGCCGTCCTGCGGCGTCGGCCAGCAGCTGCATCTGGCAGGCCCGGTCCATGGTGATGAACCACCAGGCCGCCTCCTCCACCGACCGGCCCACCGTGAGCAGTCCGTGGTGGCGCAGGATCGCGGCCCTGCTGTCCCCGAGCCGTTCGGCGATGCGCTCGCCCTCCGCCTTCTCCAGGACGAGCCCCTTGTACTCGTCGAAGAGCACGTGGTCGCCGGAGAAGGCGCAGGACTCCTGGACGATCGGGTCGAGCAGTTTGTCGAGCGAGGCGAACGCCCGGCCATGGATCGTGTGGGCGTGCGCGACGGCGACCACGTCGGGTCGCGCCTGGTGGATCGAGGAGTGGATCCAGAACGCCGCCTTGTTGGTGCGGCGGTCACCCTCGATCACGCGCCCTTGCTCGTCGATGAGCAGGAGATCGCTCACCCGGATCTTCGAGAAGTGGACGGCGTAGGGGTTGACCCAGAAGCGGTCGGGGAACTCCGGGTCGCGAGCCGTGATGTGCCCCGCGATGCCTTCGTCGAACCCGTGGCGAGCGAAGATCCGGAAGGCGATCGCGAGCTGTTCCTTGCGGTGCCGGCGTTCGGACTCCACGGAGTCCTTGGTTTCCGAGAGCTGGGGTATGTCGAGCTCGCCGATGTTCTCCAGCTCCGCTGCGCCGGCGCTGTCGGTCGACACGGACATGCGCTGATGCCTCTCTCGGTTGGTGCGGTCAGACCTCCTTCAGGGTGGGGGCGACGGATGGGCGAAGTCAACCTGGCAGGCAAATCAATGTGCCTACTAGGCAATTTTTGCGGGGAACGCCGGTCTGCCGGTCGTCCTCACCCGTCCCGGCGCCACGCCCCCAGCACCATCAGCGTCTTCGTCCCGATCACCGGCCCCGACCGGCGCAGCCGGTCGATGACATCCCGCAGATGCTGGACGCCGGACACCCGGACCCGGACCAGCGCGTCGGGGTCCCCGGCCACCGTGAAGACCTCCAGGACCTCCGGGACGCTCGTGGCCGCCATGGTGATCATCTCGACCTTCACGTCCCCGGCGAACCTGAGCTCGACGAAGGCCTCGAAGCTGGACCCGAGTTTGTTGTGGTCGAGGATGACCGTGTAGCCCGCGATGACCCCGACCCGCTCCAGTCGGTCGATGCGCCGCTTCACGGCGGAGGGGGACAGGCTGACGTGGTCCGCGATCTCCGTGACCGTTCGCCGGCCGTCCTGCACCAGCAGGTCGATGATCATGCTGTCCACGCTGTCGACGTGCTCGGTACCGGACATCTCCACCCCTCGCTCAGAAGCGGGTTCCTTGCGCGGAACCCGGGTCGTGCATAGGAAATTTTGTGCACATCGCAAGAACTCAGCAGGTTAATTGCACCACGGGTCGCGTGCTGCCGACTGTGGTCCTCCACCGGGAGCCGACCGCAGGAGGGGACACAGCAGTGAAAGTCGAACGAGAACTGCCATCCCGTGAGGCCTATGACCTGCTGGAACTGGTCACGGACATCGCGGACAGGGAACTGGGGCCGCGGGTCGCGGAGTTCGAGGACGAGGCAAGGTTTCCGCGCCAGGTCTTCGAGCTCCTGGGCGAGGCCGGGCTGCTCACCCTGCCGTTCGGTGAGGACGTCGGCGGCGGGGGACAGACGTACACGGTCTACCTCCAGGTCCTGGAGGAGATCGCCGCGCGCTGGGCCGCGGTGGCCGTGGGCATGAGCGTGCACACGCTGGCCTGTCTGCCGATGGCCACGTTCGGCACCCAGGCACAGCAGACCGGGTTCCTCCCGCGGATGCTGAGCGGAAAGCTGCTGGGCGCGTACTCCCTGTCGGAGGCCCACGCGGGTTCCGATCCCGCGGCGCTGCGCGCGTCCGCGTCGGAAGGCCCGCGGGGCTGGACGGCCGGCGGCACCAAGTCCTGGGTCACGCACGGCGGCGAGGCCGACTTCTACACCGTCTTCCTGCGGACCTCCCCCGATACGCGGTCGGGCATCTCCTGCTTCCACGTCGACGCCGGTACGGCGGGGCTCGTCGCGGGGGCACCGGAACGCAAGATGGGGCTGCGCAGCTCGACGACCGCCGAGCTGCACTTCGAGGACATGGTCATCCCCGGCGACCGGCTCGTGGGAACTCCGGGTCAGGGCCTGCCGATCGCGTTGGCCGCGCTCGACGCCGGCCGGCTCGGGATCGCCGCGGTCGCCGTCGGCATCGCCCAGGCCGCGCTGGACTACGCCGTCGGCTACGCCCGGGACCGGCAGACGTTCGGGCGCCGCATCATCGAGCACCAGGGCGTCGGATTCCTGCTGGCCGACATGGCGGCGCGAACCGAGGCGGCCCGCGCGACCTACCTGGCGGCCGCTCGCCGCAAGGACTCCGGCCGGCCGTACACCCGGCAGGCCAGTGTGGCCAAGCTGATCGCCACCGACACGGCGATGGCGGTCACGACCGATGCCGTCCAGGTCCTCGGCGGCGCGGGATACGTGCTCGACCACCCCGTGGAACGGCTCATGAGGGAAGCCAAGATCACCCAGATCTTCGAGGGCACCAACCAGATCCAGCGCCTGGTGATCAGCCGCCAACTCGCCGCTTCCGCACGGTAGTCGGCGCCCGTCCTCCCCTCGACGGATCCCTCCGTATACCCCGCATGCCCCGTACGGCCCGCTGGCCCGTATAGCGCGTGAGGCCCGTATGGCGCCGCGCCGACCCGCGCCCGTGTTCCTGTCCTCCCCATATCCGCCGGTGCCCTCTCGGGCGCCTCCGAGAACGAGAGCCGTGATGCCACGAAAGCCGCCCACACCGACCGCGGACGCCCGACGCTCCGACGGACCGATCCAGTTCCTCACACCCGAGGGGGCGTTGGAGTCCGACAGCCGGCTCGGGCTGCCCGCCAGGCTCGATCTGCCCGCGCTCTACCGGGACATGGCCCTGGTGCGCCGTCTGGACACCGAGGCGATCGCGCTCCAGCGCCAGGGAGAGCTGGGGCTGTGGCCCTCGCTGCGCGGGCAGGAGGCCGCCCAGGTCGGGGCCGCCCACGCGCTGAGCGCCCAGGACATGGTGTTCCCCACCTACCGGGAACACGGTGTGGCCTGGTGCCGGGGACTGGACCCGGTGTCGCTCCTCGGTCTCTTCCGCGGTACGACGCTGGGCGGCTGGAACCCCTACGAGAACCGCTTCCAGCTCTACACCCTGGTCATCGGCGCGCAGACGCTGCACGCCGTCGGCTATGCCATGGGACTCGTCCGGGACGACGCGATCGGCTCGGGGGACGACAGCCGCGACACGGCCGTGCTGGTCTTCCTCGGCGACGGCGCGCTGAGCGAGGGCGAGACCAACGAGGCCTTCGTCTGGGCCGCCGCCCAGAACCTGCCCGTGGTCTTCTTCTGCCAGAACAACCAGTGGGCCATCTCCGCCCCCTACAGCGTGCAGAGCCGGGTCCCCGTCGCGCAGCGCGCGTCCGGCTTCGGCTTCCCCGGCGTCCGCGTGGACGGCAACGACGTGCTGGCCTGTCTCGCGGCGACCGGTGACGCCCTCGCCCGGGCCCGGTCGGGCGGCGGGCCCACCCTGATCGAGGCGGTGACCTACCGCGTCAACGCGCACACCACCGCGGACGACGCCGGCCGCTACCGGCCCGCCTCCGTGACCGACGAGTGGATCGCCAAGGATCCCCTGGAGCGGCTGCGCCGCCACCTCACCGCGAGCGGGGCGGTCGACGAGGAGTTCTTCGCCGGCATCGAGCGGCGGGAACACGAACTGGCCGATCACCTGAGGACCGGCTGCCGGTCGCTCCCTGTGCCGGGCCCCGCCTCGTCCTTCGAGCACACCTACACCACGATGCCCGCCGAACTCGGGCACCAGCTGGCCGGGCACCTGGAGTTCGTCGCCTCCGGCCAGGAGAACGGGGCCACGCGATGAGCATGCCAGGCATCTCCATGGTCAAAGCCCTCAACAACGGTCTGCGCAGGGCCCTCCAGGACGATCCCAAGGTCCTGCTGATGGGCGAGGACATCGGACGCCTGGGCGGGGTCTTCCGCGTCACCGACGGCCTGCGGAAGGAGTTCGGCAGCCTGAGAGTCGTCGACACCCCGCTCGGCGAGGCCGGCATCGTCGGCGCCGCGATCGGTCTCGCCCTGCGCGGCTACCGCCCGGTCTGCGAGCTCCAGTTCGACGGCTTCGTCTACCCCGCCGCCAACCAGATCATCAGCCAGCTCGCGAAACTCCGGCACCGCTCGGGCGGCGCGATCACCCTGCCGGTCGTCATCCGCATCCCCTACGGCGGCGGCATCGGTTCCATCGAGCACCACTCGGAGTCACCCGAGGTCCACTTCGCCCACACGGCCGGGCTGAAGGTGGTCACCTGCTCCAGCCCGCAGGACGCCTACGACATGATCCGCCAGGCCGTCGCCGCCGACGATCCCGTGATCTTCCTCGAACCCAAGCGGCACTACTGGAGCAAGGGCGACGTCACCGACGAGCCCCCGGCACCGCTTGAGCGGGCGCGCGTCACGCGCCCCGGCACCGACGCCACCCTCATCGCCTACGGTCCGACGGTCCCCGTCGCCCTGGCAGCGGCCGACGTCGCCGCCGGGGAGGGCCGCAGCGTCGAGGTCGTCGACCTGCGCAGTCTGTCGCCGCTGGACATGGACACCGTACGGGAGTCCGTCCACCGCACCGGTCGCGCCCTCGTCGCCCATGAGGCCTCCCTGTCCCACGGGTTCGGGGCCGAACTCGCCGCGAGGATCCAGCAGGAGGAGTTCCATTTCCTCGAAGCACCGGTTCTCCGCATCACGGGATACGACACCCCCTACCCGCCGAGCCGCATCGAGTCGGACTGGCTTCCCGGTGTCGACCGGATCCTCGATGCCCTCGACCGCAGCATGAGTTACTAGAGGCGGGCACCATGTCACAAGAACGAGTTTTCCTGTTGCCCGACGTCGGCGAAGGGCTCACCGAGGCCGAGATCCTCCAGTGGGCGGTGAAGGCCGGCGACACCGTGGAGATCAACCAGATCCTCGTCGAGGTCGAGACGGCCAAGGCCGCGGTCGAACTCCCCTCTCCCTACGCGGGCGTTGTCGGGACCCTGCACGCGCGGGAAGGCGAGACCCTGCCCGTGGGGCAGCCCCTCATCACCATCCTCGCCGATGCCGATGCCGATGCCGATGCCGATGCCGATGCCGGTGTCGATGCCGGTGTCGGTGTCGGTACGAGTCCCGACTCGGCCGCCGAGACCGCGGAGGTTTCCGGCATGGAGGCCCTCCTGGTGGGATACGGGCCGCAGGAGCCCGCCGGCCGTCGCCGACGCCGTCCTACCCCCGCCGTGCCCACCGCCCGGCCGGTCACGGAACCGCCGGTCGCGGAACCGCCGGTCGCGGGACCGCCGGTCGCGGAACCGGCGGTCGCAGCCGAACCGCCGGACCCGGCCGTCGGGCGGACGGCCGCGAAACCGCCCGTCCGGAAACTCGCCAGGGACCTGGGCGTTGACATCGCCACCGTCACGCCGACGGGACCCGGATCCACCGTCACCCGCGACGACGTCCGCAGGGCGGCGGGATCGAGTCCCGTCACGGCGCCGGAAGGTGCCCCGGGGAGCGTCCCGGTGACCGTTCCGGAGTCCGCCGCCGAGACCCGTATCCCGATTCGCGGGGTACGCAGACGCACCGCCGCCGCCATGGTCGCCTCGGCGTTCACCGCGCCGCACGTCACCGAGTTCACGACGGTGGACGTCACCGCGACCATGCGGCTACGGGACACGGTGGCCGCCCGCCGCGAGTTCCGCGACCTGCGCGTCACGCCACTGCTCTTCGTGGCCCGGGCACTCCTGCTGGCTCTGCGCAGGACCCCTGAGGCGAACGCCAGTTGGGACGAGGCCGCCCAGGAGATCGTGCTCAAGCACCACGTGCATCTCGGCATCGCCGCCGCCACCGAACGCGGGCTCATCGTCCCCAACATCAAGCACGCCGACCGGATGTCCCTGCGGGAGCTCGCCGAGGCGCTCGCCAAGCTCACCGGTACGGCCCGGGCCGGGAGGACGACGCCCCGGTCGATGACCGGCGGGACCATCACCATCACCAACGTCGGCGTGTTCGGCGTGGACACCGGCACCCCGATCCTGAATCCGGGGGAGGCGGCCATCCTCGCCCTGGGTGCCGTCCGGCGCATGCCCTGGGTCGTGACGGACGCGTCGGGGGCGGAGGCGATCGAGCCCCGCTGGGTGACCCAGCTGGCTCTGTCCTTCGACCACCGGCTCATCGACGGCCAACAGGGCTCCGAGCTGCTGGCCGGCATCGCCGCCGTCCTGCACGATCCCGGGCTGGCGATGCTCTGACGGGGCGAACCACCGGTCGCCGGGCCGGTGTTCGCAGGGAGGGGCGGCTCCTTCGGGTCACGGTACGGTCCTGCCATGTCTCGATCAGCCGATAGTGATCTCTCCCGGTCCCCTGTCACCGCCGATGACCTCGACCTCGCCGTGCAACTCGCGGTGGCCGTCCTGAGCGAGGCGCCCCCGGCCGCTTGGGAAGGCAAGGCCGGTTCGCTGGAGTGGGACTGCTGGGAAACCGTCGAGCACCTCAGCGACGACCTCTTCGCCTACGCCGCGCAACTGGGCCCGAAAACACCGCCCTTGGACGGGGAGGTGCCCTTCGTGTGGGAGAGCCGGCGGCCCGGCGGTCCGGCGAACGCCATTCACGCGGACCGCGCGGCCGGACCCGCCGGTCTGCTGCAGGTCCTGGAGGCGAGCGGTGCGCTGCTGGTGGCCATGGTGCGCACGACGCCACCGCAGACCCGCGCCCACCACGTCTTCGGCGCCTCGGACCCCGAGGGCTTCGCCGCGATGGGAATCGTGGAGACCCTGGTGCACACGCACGACCTGGCACGCGGGCTCGGACTCGCATGGAGTCCGCCTGCCGGTCTGTGCTCCCGGGTGCTCGTCCGGCTGTTTCCGGACGCCCCGTCGTCCACGGATCCCTGGCCCACCCTCTTGTGGGCCACGGGACGCGCCGAACTGCCCGGGCACCCTCGTCTCACCACATGGAGCTGGGACGGCGCGCCCCGGGCATAGGAGCCCCGGGCACAGGACGGGAAGGGCTCACCGGGCCGATCGCCCCGCAGATTCCCCAATTCGGCGCGACAGCCGTGAAAGGCGGTCAGAATGTGGCGGTGAGGCCGGTGGTGTGGGGCGCCGGACGTCGGGTGCTGTGAAAAGAGAGTTCCGTCTTCGGGCAACGGCGTACGCTCCGCGTCGAAGGAGGGTGCCATGGCCGCTCACGCGAAAGCGATCGGGATCTGGTGGCTTGCCACCATGGCTGCCCTGACCACGGCGGTCATCGCGGTCGTCCTCGTCGTCCAGGCCGACTCGGGGGAGGCGTCCCCGCCGCCGCCGTCTCCCCTCACCGCACCGTCGACTGACGCGCCCGGGACGACGAGCGCCTCCCCCTGAGGGCCGAGCGTCGTCAGACCGTCGACAGATCGATCGCCCGGTCCAGGTCGTGCGGTTGCAGGACGCGCAGGATCGCCTCCAGGAGGTAGTAGTCGGCGTAGGGGAGGGAGATCTCGATGCCGTCCTCGGCGGGGCGGTTGCGGGTGCAGCGGGCGACGACGGCCTCGGCGCGGGTGGAGTGGGTGGTGAGGCAGGTACGGCAGAGCGCGTCGAGTATGCGCAGGGCGGTGGTGCGGTACGGCGTGCTTCCCGTGGCGGCGGCCAGGTCGAGCAGCCCGCAGGCCATGACGGTCGCGGCGGAGGCGTCCTTGACGTCGTACGGCTGCTGCGGTGCGCGGTAGTCCCAGACGGGCACGTGGTCCGGTCCGAGGGTTTTGACGGCGTAGTCGGCGAGCGTGCGGGCGGTGGCGAGGAACCGGCGGTCGCCGGTGCGGCGGAACATGGTGGTGAAGCCGTAGATGCCCCAGGCCTGTCCGCGGGCCCAGCAGGACGTGGGGCTGTAGCCCTGGACGGTGTTGGGGCCGATGGGGGAGCCGGTGGCGGGGTCGAGGTCGTAGACGTGCGGGGTGGATCCGTCCGGTCGCGGGAAGAGGCGGCCGGTGGTCTGCGCGTGTCCCACGGCCGCGTCCATGAAGGCGCCTTCGCCGGTCTGCTGGGCGGCGAAGACGAGCAGGTCGAGGTTCATCATCGTGTCGATGATCATGCGCCCCGCGTTGTCCGGGGTGTTGAGCGCGCCCCAGGCCCGCAGGTAACGGCCGCGGGGGTTGTAGCGCTGGAGCAGCGAGCGCGCGGCCTGCACGGCGCCGTCCCGCCAGGACGTGTCGCCGGTCAGCCGCCAGGCGGTGACCCAGGACGGGGTGAACAGGAAACCCAGGTCGTGCGTGCCGGTGTCGTACTGGCGGGGGGCGAGTTTCGCGGCGGACGCGAGGGCGAGGGTGCGCAGGCCGTCGTCGCCGCTGTGGAGCCAGCTCATCCAGAGGATGCCCGGCCAGAATCCGCCGACCCAGTCGCCGTTCTGGGAGTAGACCCACTTCTCGGACTTCGTCCCGACGGGGAAGGCGCTCACCCCGGGCGCGACGGCTCGCACTTTCGCCACCGCGTAGTCGGCCGCGTCACGCAGCGCCGCCTCCGTCGCCACAGGCGCCTGGCCGGTGAGCGCCTGCGCGGACTGAGGTACGGCGGCGTACGCGACCGCGGCGCCGCCTGCGGTGGCCAGCACGGCCCTGCGGGACATGTGCATGGGTGCCTTCCTCTCCAACTTGGCTGATCCGTGGGGGGAGTTGAAGGAGTCTCGCATGCAGGGGCGCGTGCGTATATACATGTGCGCAAGGTTCAAGTATGTGAATGTGATGGGTGGTTCGCCAGTCCGGCCGACGGCTTCCCCGAGGGGCCCGGCGTGGGTCGCCGGGCTCCTCGGGGCGGGCGGCCGGTCGGTGCGTCTAGAGGCTGCGGGCGGTGATGTCGCCCCGGGAGGTGGTGGCGCGGATGTCGAGTTCGGTGGTGCCGTCGTTCTTGAGGGCGTTGCTGATGCGGCCGTGGCCGGTGTCGGCGTCCAGGGCGGCCGAGACGCCGGCGGCCGCGCCGACCGAGATGTCGCCGTCCTGGGTGCGGAGCACGACCGTGCCGCGCATGGCCTCGTTGATCCGGATGCCGCCCCGTGCGGTGCTGATCTCCGCCGGGCCACCGAGCCGGCCGACCTCGACGTCGCCGTCGGTCGCGGTGAGGCGGAGGCTCGCGGCCTCGTCGATCTTGATCTGCCGGTATGCGCCGTCGAAGGCGACGTCGCCGAGCCGTCCGACACCGCGCAGTTCGGTACTGGCGGCCCTGGCCTCGACGCGGGAGCCGGCGGGGAGCTGGACGGTGACCTCGACGGAACCGGAGGGGCCGAAGAGCTGGTTGCCGGGGGCCGCGGCCGTGATCCGCAGGACGCCGTCGGTGTAGGTGACGGCGGTCTGCTCCGCAGCCTTGACGTCGCGGCTCTTGGAGGGGGTGGAGGGCAGGACCTCGACGGTGGTGTCGGTGCGGTCCGCGGCGATGAACTGGATCCGTCCGGCGGGGATGTCCAGGACGGCGGAGATCGGGGCGGGGGTGTCGAACTTCTGCATCGTGGTCTCCCGTTGGCGTTCGTTGTTTCCGACATTGAAAACGCTACGTTGCCTTCCCGGTTGTGGCAACGAGTTCGTTGCGTAAGGTGTGAAAAGTAGCAGCTCAGTGCCTAGAAACTGTTGCAACGGATCGGAAATCAATGCAACGCTGAGACTGTCTTCGTTGCAATGGATTACTGGTGAACGCTATGCTCGGGGGGCAGGGACCGCCACCGAGGAACAACGAGGAGAACGTGATGCCGGGAGGCAGGCTCAGTCAGCAGGAACGCCAGCAGATCGCGCTGGGGCTGGCCGACAGCCTCCCCTACGCCGAGATCGCCCGCCGCCTCGACCGTCCGACCTCGACGGTCACGCGTGAGGTGATGCGCAACGGCGGTCCCGCCGCCTACCGCGCCGACCTGGCCCACCGCGCCACCGAACGCCGCGCCCACCGGCGCCGGCCCGCCTCCTCCCGGGGGCCGGGGGCGGTGCCGCAGCCGCACGGACGCGACCCCGAGGCCGTGGCCGAGTACGAGGAGACGCTCACCACCGTCTTCATGCAGTCGGGTACGCCCAAGATGATGGCCAGGGTGCTGGCCTGCCTCTGTATCAGCGACGCGGCCAGCCTCACCGCGTCCGAACTCGTCCAGCGGCTCCAGGTCAGCCCGGCGTCCGTCTCCAAGGCGGTCGCGTTCCTGGAGGAGCAGGGGCTCGTCCGCCGGGAGCGCGACGAACGCCGCCGCGAGCGTTACTTCGTCGACGACGACGTCTGGTACCAGTCGATGGTGGCCAGCGCGCGCGGCACCGCCCAGGTCGCCGAGACCGCACGGCAGGGCGTCGCCGTCCTCGGCCCCCGCACCCCCGCCGCCAACCGCCTGGAGAACATCGCCCGCTTCCTCGACTTCGTCAGCGAGAGCATCACCCGCGCCGCCGAGCAGGCCCGCGAGGTCCTGCACGCCAGACCCGCCCCGGCCTCCGACGACACCGGCCGGCCGAGTCCGCACGACGAATAGACGGCCGTCCCGGTCGGCGCGACGGCAAGACCTGCTCAGCGAGTCCGCAGAGTCCACAGGGCGCGCCGAGGTGCCGTTTCACCGCGGGCGACGCGGTGTTGAGGTCCGCCCACAGGCAGCCGGGCGCGGTGCCGGCGAGGCCCGCGCGCAGCGCGTCCGGGGCGGCCGAGGCGCTGTTGACGCTCAGGACCAGATCGCTGCCCGCGGCCGACTCCGCCTCGCCGCCGGTGCCCACGACACCCGGCGGCGCCGCGGCCTTCGGGTCGTAGCCGCGCACCAGCGCCCCCGCGGCGACCAGGTCGCCCGCGATCGCGCCGCCCGCCTCGCCCAGCCCGAGTACGGCGATACGAAGACCGGCCACGGCGGTGGAGTTCACAGGTGCCTCCCAGTGCGTGCTCATCGTCCCTGGCCGGAGGCCGTCACGGCAGGGCAGGATTGGCGACAATATCGTTGCCATTCTGATCGTTCCGTTGCGGAGCGGAAAGGGGAACCACGTGTCGGCAGCACCCAGCATCCCGCCCGGGTCCGACCCGGTCGTCGAGGTCATCCGCGCGGCGATCGTGCGCGGGGACCATGTGCCGGACCAGCGGCTCGTGGAGGTCGATCTGGCGGAGCGGTTCTCGGTGAGCCGCGGCGCCGTGCGTTCCGCCCTGCTCCAGCTGGGCAACGAGGGGCTGGTGGAGCGCATCCCCAACCGGGGCGCCCGGGTGCGCGCGGTGCCGCCGGCCGAGGCGATCGAGATCACCGAGGTCCGGATGGTGGTCGAAGGCCTGTGCGCCGCCAAGGCCGCCCAGCGGGTGACCGACGCGGAGATCGCCGAACTGCGCGAGATCCGCGCGGAGATGATCGCAGCGGTCGAGGCCGGGGAGGTCGTGATCTACTCCCGCTTGAACAACCGGCTGCACCGCCGTCTCGTGGAGCTGAGCGGTCAGGCCACGACCGGGGGCGCGCTGGAGCGGCTGCGCGGCCAGTCGGTGCGGCACCAGTTCCGGCTCGCCCTGCAGCCGGGGCGGCCGGCCGTCTCGCTCCCCGAACACCTCGCGATCATCGATGCCGTCTGCGGCCGGGACCCGGTCGCCGCCGAGCAGGCCGCCCGGGGGCACCTCGGCAGTGTCATCCACGCACTGCGGATGAGTGCCGACACGGCATCCTCGCGGGCGAGTTAGCGCGGCGGCCGGTCCGTGTCGGGCGCGGACGGCGGTCGGTACCGCTTTCTGCGCGCCGTTGATCGGCGACGGCGGCTTCGCCGTGACGGCGACCGAACTGCGGACGGCCGTCGCCCGCCGCCTGCGGCTGACGGTGATGGTCTTCTGCGACGGCAGCCTCAACCGCATCGAGCTCAAACAGCGGGCCCTCGGCTACGGCGGCACGGCGACCCGGCTGGACGACATCGACCTGGTCGCGCTCGCGGGCGCCATGGGCTGCGACGGCGTGCGCGTGACCTCGGCGGCCGAACTGGAGAAGGCCACGACCGGCCTCGCGACCCGTACGGGCCCCCTGCTCGTCGAGGCCTGCATCGACCCCGCCCAGTACGAGGCCCAGTTCCAGGGGGGCGTAGCGTACTGATCAGGCACCGAATGCACCAGGTGAAGAAACTGAAATTCTCGGTCGTAGGACACAGCAAACCACAGGTGAATCCGAGTACTTCTCGATGGCATCCATAGCGGCTGCTGGTGGAATTTATCTCCTTCACGCAACGGGCGGAGAACTCCGGGAAGTGATCCGGCGGCTGCGTTTATGGGAACCGCGTCCGGAATTCCTGCACCCCGTCTTCCGAAGGGACCGGCAAGATGCCAGAAACCAAAACTCACCGCAGGTTAAAGAGCAAGTGGAAGCGCACGGGCGTGGCCTTCGCCGCGGGAACGGCCCTGCTCCTCGGGGGGATCTACGTCAACGCCGACGCCGCGACCACCCCGAGCGACTCCTCGGCCGGTGACACGTCGGCCGACGGCACCGCGGCCACCACCGAGGCCACCACCGAGGCCTCGTCGTCCGTCTCGGACGTGGTCGACGCCGCCAACGCGTTCCTGGACACCCTGGACAGCGACCAGCAGTCCGACGTGCTCCTCGACTTCACCGAGGCGAACGCCACCGCCTGGTCGAACCTCCCGTGCGGCTCGACCTGCCGGGTCGGCATCGAGTTCAGCACCCTCAGCGACGAACAACTGACCGCCGCCAAGGCGGTGATCGAGGCGGCCACCGGTACCGGCAGCGGCACCGGGTACGACCAGGTCACCCAGATTCTGGCCGCCGACGACAAGCTCGGCGAGACCGCCAGCGGCTACGGGAGCGGCAACTACTACCTGGCGTTCCTCGGCACCCCGAGCACCGACGGCACCTGGCAGCTGCACTTCGGCGGTCACCACCTCGCGCTCAACCTGACCTACAAGGACGGCGAGGTCGAGGGCACCACCCCGTTCTTCATCGGGGTGGAGCCGACCAGCTGGACCGGCGACGACGGCACCTCGTACGCACCCCTGGCCGGGATGCACGACGGGATGGAGGACATGCTCGCCGGCCTCAGCGACGACGAGCTGGCGGAGGCGAAGCTCTCCGAGTCGTTCAGCGACGTGCTGCTCGGCCCCGGTGAAGACGGCGACTTCCCGGAGACCAAGGAGGGCCTCCAGGTCAGCGAACTCACCGACGACCAGCAGGAACTGGTCCTCGCGGCGATGGAGCCCTGGGTCGACGTGGCGGACGACACGACCGCGGCCTCCGTGCTCAGCGCCTACAAGGCGGACCTCGACGACACCTACATCGCCTACTCCGGCAGCTCCGACCTGAGCGCCCAGGGCGACTACGTGCGCATCGACGGCCCAGGCGTCTGGATCGAGTTCGTCTGCCAGAACGGCGTGGTGTACCAGAGCCAGGTCCACTACCACACCGTCTACCGGGACCACGACAGCGACTACGGGGGAGAGTTCTCGTTCTGATGAACCGCCTGCCGATCTCACTGTCGCATGCCCTGCGCATGCTGGCCGGGATCGCGACGGTGGTCACGGCGGCGCTGCTCCTGGCAGCGCCGCCCGCCGCCGCACATCCCATGCCGCACTCGGTGCTCCTGCTCGACGTGCACGAGACGTCGGTCACCGCCGAACTGGAGCTCCCGGTCGGCGACTTCGCCCGGGCCGGCGGAATCGACCTGGACGAGGACACCACGGCACGGCAGCTGTCGGCGCGGGAAGCCGCGATCCGCCGCTACCTGGCCGCCCATGTGCACCCCACCACCCGCCGGGGCCAGGCCTGGACCGTCACGTTCGGAGCCATGGGCCTGAGCCGGTCCGAGCAGACCTCCACCGGTCCCTACCGCGAACTGACCGTCCAGGCCACGCTCACCCCGCCCGCCGGCGGGGACCCGCGCCGGTTCGTCCTCGACTACGACGTCATCGTCCACCAGGTCGTCACCCACACCGTGCTGGTCTCCGTCCGCCAGGACTGGGCCACCGGAAAAGTGGCCGACGACGGCCAGAGCGACGCCACCCAGGTCGGCGTCATCCGCATCGACACCCGGACGATGACCATCGCCCCGCTCACCGTCGACCTGGAGGACGGGAGTATCTGGAGCGGCACCTACGCCATGTTCCGGCTCGGCGCCCACCACATTCTCGAAGGCACCGACCATCTGCTGTTCCTGCTCATTCTGCTGCTGCCCGCACCCCTGCAGGCCGCCGGAAACCGCTGGCGCGGACTGGCGAGCACAAGGACCGCCGTCGGCCGCATCGGCCGAACCACGCTGGCATTCACCGTCGGGCATTCCGTCGCGCTCGCCGTGAGCGCCTTCGGACGCCTCGACATACCGGCCCAACCGGTCGAGGCATTCATCGCCTTCAGTATTCTCGTCGGCGCCGTCCACGCAATTCGACCGCTCTTCCCGGGGCGTGAGGCCGTCGTCGCCGGTGTCTTCGGCCTGGGGCACGGGCTCGCTTTTTCCCTCACCCTCGCCGAGATGCACCTCTCCACCTCCCAATTGGCGCTCAGCCTCGCGGGATTCAATCTCGGTATCGAATGCATGCAACTCGTCCTGGTCCTGCTCGCCCTGCCGAGCCTGGTCTGCCTCACCCGGCTGCGCAGGCACGCAGCCCTGCGCACCGCCTGTGCCGGACTCACCGCCGTCGCGGCCCTCGGCTGGCTGCTGGACCGCCTCGGTGTGGCCAACCCCGTCGCCCGCGCGGCGGACAGCGCGGGGACCCACACGTCCCAGCTGCTCCTCGTCCTGGTCACCGCTGCCGTGCTCGCCACGCTCTGGACGGTCGCCCCGCACGATCGCGGCAACCCCCGTCGATCTTGGCGGTTCGCACACCGTTCATAACGTCCTCACCTGCGCGAAGGCGGCCGTTCCAGCCGCGCCGGAAAGGTCCTGGCGGCCTGTCACAACGAAACCCCAGGACGGACTTGGTGACCGAATCACGCGTTCGCCGGTGGCGCCGCAGCCTCCGTGTTCTGCTCGTCGCCGTCGCCGGACCGACGCTCGCCGTCGGCGCCCTGACGGCGTCCCCCGCCCACGCGGCGGCGGCCGACGACATCCGGATCAACGAGGTGGTGACCACCGGGGACGTCAACGACTCCGTGGAGCTCTACAACAAGGGCACCGCCACGGTGGACCTCTCCGACTGGATCCTCAGGGACGACAACGACAGCTCGAAGTACGCGATAGCCTCCGGGACCACCCTTGCGCCCGGCGGATTCGTCGCCTTCGACGTGCACAACTCCTTCGGCCTGGGCTCCGACGACGAGGCGCGCCTCTACCTCGCGGACGGCACCACCCTGGTGGACAGCTTCGGCTGGACCCAGCACTCCGACCCCTCATGGTCGCGCTGCCCCGACGGCACCGGTGCCTTCGGCTCGGCCGTGCTGACCCTCGGCGCCGCCAACGACTGCGGCTCCGGCGGCATTTCGGCGACCGCATGGCCGGGCGGCAGCTCGATCGCCACCGCCGACACCAAGAACGCCTTCGGCTCCGACCTGAGCGGCCTCTACCAGGAGGGGAGCGTGCTGTGGGCGGCACAGAACAGCGGCAAGCTGTGGCGGCTGGTGCCCAACGGCTCCACCGCCTGGAAGGCCGACACCACAGGCGGCTGGACCTCCGGCAAGACGCTCAAGTTCCCCGGCGGTTCGGGCACGCCCGACGACGAGGGCGTCACCCTGACCGGCTCCGGTTCCAGCGGCGGCGTGTACGTGTCGAGTGAGCGCAACGCGGACTCGTCCGGCACCAGCCGGCTCTCCGTCCTCAAGTACGACGTGAGCGGCACCGCCACCACCATCACCGCCTCCACCGAGTGGAACCTGACCTCCGACCTGCCGTCGGTGGGCTCCAACCTCGGCCTGGAGGGCATCACCTGGGTCCCCGACGCCGCTCTGACCGCCGCCGGGTTCAAGGACGCCTCGACCGGTGCCGCCTACAACCCGGCGAACTACGGCTCGCACACCGGCGGGGTGTTCTTCGTCGGTGTCGAGGGCACCGGCATGATCTACGGCTACGTCCTCAACGACGGCGGCACCTTCACCCGCGTCGCGTCCGTCAGCAGCGGCATGGCCGGTGTCATGGAGCTGCAGTGGGAGCCGCAGGCGTCCCGTCTCTGGGTGGTCTGCGACGACACCTGCTCGGGCCAGCACCGCACCATGCAGATCAACACCTCCGGCGTCTTCGCCGCCACCGCCGTCTACAACCGCCCGTCCGGCATGGACAACTTCAACAACGAGGGCTTCGCCGTCTCCGGCTCCGACGCGTGCAGCGGCGGCAGCAAGCCCGTGTGGTGGTCCGACGACAGCAACGACAACGGTCACGCGCTACGCAGGGGCACCATCACCTGCTGAGCCCTGCCGGGCCGCCCGCGCCGCGCTGTATGGTACGCCCGGCATCACCCGCACCATTCGGAACACACGCCAACTCCCTTACCGGCACGTCGACTTCACCGACGTGCCGGTTCCTTTCGCCGCCCCCGGAGGAACCGTGGCAACCCCCCGCACCCACCGTTTCCGTGTGCCTCTGACCCGACGCAGATCCCTCGCCGTGACGGCCGCCCTCGCCGCCGTCTGCGGTGCCGGCCTCACCCAGCCGACCCCCGCCAGCGCGGACGCCGCCAGCGACCGAGCCGCCCTCGCCCAGTGGTGGGCCCCGGTCAACTTCCAGGACGTCGACTCCACCGGCGAGACCGCCCTCGGCGGCAAGTCCGACTACATCACGTCCTACGACTACGACGGCGACCTCAACGGCCGCAACAACTGGGAGAACACCAGCCAGTTCCCGCTCGCGGCGCACGTCTACTACTCGGTCGTCCAGACCCCGTCCTTCTCCTACCTGCTGTACACGTACTTCCACCCGCGCGACTGGTCGGACGGGGTCCTCGACAACTACCAGGAGGACCTCACCGAGCACGAGAACGACGCCGAGGGCGTCCTGGTCGTCGTCGCCAACGACGGCTCCGCACATGGGCAGTTGAAGGCCGCCATCACGGTCGCGCACAGCAACTTCTACTCCTGGGTGCCCTCCGGCAGCGACTTCACCAGCGGGCAGGAGACCGTCGACGGCACGCTCAAACTGCAGGGCGACCCGCACGACGACGGCCACGGCCGCCCGTTCACGACCCAGCAGCCCAACACCCATGCCGCGTGGGCCGAGGGCTACCTGTCCCAGGAGCGCAGCCAGTACGCGAGCGGCGACGGCATCGTCTACTACCCCGGCTCCACCGCCGAGGTGCCGTCCGGCTCCAACGACCGTGACGTGCAGTACACCCTGACCGACGTCTTCGCCGCGAACGGCATGTGGGCGAACCGCACCCTCACCACGCTCTTCGCGACGCCGAACAACTTCGCGGGCGACGACAGCTCCAACCCCTACGGAGCCAAGTGCGGCGCCGGCGGGGTCCTCGGCCCGGCCAACGGCGCGTGCGACACCGACGCGGCCAACCCGCCCTGGGCCTGGGACGACTCGAACGACCTGCCCGGCCGGGGCTACCTCGCCACCAACCCCGCCGAACTCGTCTGGGACTACTTCAACTGGTCCGGCAAGCCCTCCTCGCCGGACCTCGCCTACACCTGGGACCAGTACAACGGCATCACCTCCTGATCAGGCGCCGGGCCCGCCCTGCAGCACCGTGGGGCTGATCTGCCGTACCTGAGGCAGCGTGGTGACCATGTGGGCGACCACGCGCTCGCTGAGGCAGACATGGCGGTGGGGGATGTCCCCGGGGAACCGGGCGAAGTCCCCTGCCGCCAGGTCGACCGGTTCGGTGACCGGGCCGGTGCGCAGCTTGCCGGTGATCACATAGATGTGGTGGAGCGTGCCGGCCGCGTGCGGGACGACGGGCTCGGGCTGCCTGCCGCTGCGCTCAAGGCGCAGCACCAGGGTCCGCACGTATCCCGAGCCGTACACCTCGTCGAGCAGCCGCTCCGACCAGTTGCCCGCGTCCGCCCACTGGCCCTCGTCGTGGCGCTGGACGTAGACCGGCGTGCCCCACTCGGTGAGCAGCCGGCGGGCCGGCACGTCCAGGGCCGCGCCGAGCAGCGAGAGCGTCTCCACGGTCGGGTTGCCCGAGCCCTGCTCGATCTTCGACAGCGTCTGCTTCGAGAGACCGGAACGGCGGGCCAGTTCGCCCAGTGACATGGCACGTTCGAGCCGGAACCGGCGGACGTTGCGGGCCACCAGCTCGTTCTCATGGGCCAGGTCGTCACTTTTAATGTGCATCCCGTCATTGTTGACGGACGGCTGGCGGTCTGGCCATGCTTGTCACGTAAAAGTTTCCGGACGGTCTACTGAAAATGACACCGGACCCCCTCGCAGCTGAGGTGAACCGCCATGACCACCGCCTCCCTCGCCTCCCAGGCCCGTGACGACCGGGCCGCCGTCGACAAGGCCATCAGCCTGCTGGTCGCCTTCGGTGACAGGGCGAGCAGCGGTGTCGGCGTCAGCGAGCTGGCCCGGCGGGCCCAGCTGAGCAAGTCGACCGCGCACCGGGTGCTGGGCATGCTGGAGCGCAACGGCGTCGTGGAACGGGTCGGCACGGACTACCGGCTCGGCGAGCGCCTCCACCAGCTGGGCCGCTCCGTGTACGCGGCCGGCCACGAGAGCCTGCGCGACCTGCTCCTGCCGTACCTGACCGACCTCTACGAGCTCACCCGGCACACCGCCCACCTCGCCGTCCTGCACGGCACCGACGTGGTTTACCTCGGCAAACTCCACGGTCACCGCCCGGAGCCGGTCCCGTCCCGCATCGGCGGCCGGCTCCCCGCGCACGCCACCGCCGTGGGCAAGGTCATGCTCGCCTACGACGCCGAGGCGGCCGCCCAGGCGATCGCCGGGCCGCTGCACCGCTTCACCGCCCGGACCATCGCCGACCCGGCGGCACTCTCCGCGGAACTGGACCGCATCCGCCGGACCGGCATCGCCTACGACGACGAGGAGAGCCAGCTCGGGCTGAGCTGCGTCGCCGCGCCCGTCCTGGGCCGGTCGGGGCGGGCCGTGGCCGCGCTCTCCATCGCCGGGCGGCGCGGCCGGATCGACACCCGGCGGCTCGGCGCCGACGTACGCCGGGTCGCGGCGGCGGCCTCCCTGGCGCAGCAGCGGACGGGCCGGCTGCAACGCCCGTGACCCGGGGACCTGCCGCGCCCGTGACTCAGGCGCGCTCCGCCGTGGCGACCGCGAAGCCCGCTATCCACTCCGGGATCGGCGCGTAGAAGCGGGAGGTCATCCGGTAGTCACCGGTGGCGGCGAGGGACGCGAACGCGGCGATCCAGGTGCGGACCTCGTGGGCCGAGCCGCCGCCCTCGGCGCCCATCCACTCCACGGTCCAGGAGTCGACGTCCGCCAGCCGTCCGCTTTCGAACACGTCCAGGACCTGGTTGTCCCAGGCGGGGTTGATGGGGATCATTCGCGTCGAGCCGGCCGCGTACTCCCGGCCCGCCTGCACCACCCGCTCCTCGCCCCGGGCCCGCTGCTCGGGCGTCGGCGGGTGTCCCTCGATCAGGGCGTCCGCGACCCGGGGCGGAGCACCGTCCAGGACCGGGACGGGCGGGTCGTGGGAGAGCCCGCCGGAGCCGAGGAACAGCACCCGGCGGTCGAGTCCGGCCGCGGCCTGCCCGACGGCCGTGCCCAGCGCGCGGATCCGGCCGACCGGGCCGAGCGGAGTCGCGACCCCGTTGACGAAGACCGGCACGACCGGCACCTTGTCGATGCCGCCGAACAGCACCTCCAGCGGCTGGACGAAACCGTGGTCGACCGTCATCCGCGCCGAGACGGTCAGGTCCACGCCACGGTCGAGGACCCCGCGTGCCAGCGCCCCGGCCGCCTCCGTGTCGACCGACAGCGGACCGGCCGCCGACCCGAAGTCACCGACGGCGTGCGCCGCGGTGGCCAGGCAGAACGGCGGCATCTCCCTGTAGAAGAAGCCGTTGTAGTGGTCCGGGGCGTACAGGACGACCAGTTCGGGGTCGTAGGCGCGGACGAAGGAACGGGCCCCCTCGACCGCTTCGGCCACGGCGGCGAGGACCTCGGGCGCGGGGTCGTTCCTGCCGATCAGGGGGGAGTGGGACAGCCCGACGGCGGCGGCGTTCACGATGGTTCTCCCTGGGGGCGGGGCTGGGGGTGGACGACGAGCTTGCCGGTCAGCCGCCCGTCGATCATGAGCTGGAACCCCTTGTGGATCTCGGCCAGGGGCAGGGTGCGGTCGATGACCGGACGCAGACCGGTGGCGTCCATCAGCTTCAGCAGGGCGACCAGTTCGGCCCGGGTGCAGCCGGTCGAGCCGAGGATGCGCTGCTGGAGGTAGAAGACCCGGCCGAGGTCGGCGGGCGGGTTGGTGCCGCTGGTCGCCCCGGCGATGACGACCGTGCCGCCGGGGCGCAGCGACTTCAGCGAGTGCGACCAGGTCGCCTCGCCGACCGTCTCGACCACCACGTCCACCCGCTCGGGCAGCCGTTCACCGGTCGCCACGGCCCGGCGCGCGCCCCAGGACTCGGCCTGCGCCCGCTTCTGAGCGCTGCGGCTGGTGGCGTAGACGACCGCCCCGGCGGCCACCGCGAGCTTGATCGCGGCCGAGGCGACCCCGCCCCCGGCGCCCTGCACCAGCACCCGGTCGCCCGCCCGGATCCCGGCCCGGGTGAAGAGCATCCGGTACGCGGTACCCCAGGCGACCGGCAGACAGGCGGCCTCGTCGAAGGTGAGCCACGCCGGCTTGGGGATCAGATTGCGGGCGGGGACGGAGAGGTACTCGGCGAAGGCGCCGTCGTGCTGCTCCGACAGCAGCGCCCGCCCCGGGTCCAGCGTCTCGTCGCCCAGACCGGCGTCCGCGTCGGCGATCACCGGATGGACGAGGACCTCGTTGCCGTCCTCGTCGTACCCCGCCGCGTCACAGCCGAGGACGACCGGCAGCCGTTCCGGTGGATGGCCCACCCCGCGCAGGGTCCACAGGTCGTGCATGTTCAGCGACGACGACATCACACGGACGGTCGACCAGCCGGGGCGCGGCCCGGGCTCGGGAACGTCTCCGACGACGAGACCGGCCAACGGGTCGGACGCGCTCTGGGAGACGGCGGTTGCGGCAAGCATGGGAGCACGCTCTCCCGCCGCCCCGGGCCGCCGACAGCCCGCGTGCCGTCGTACGGAACGGCCGATGGCACCCGTCCGACCTGCTGCTGTTCGCTGAGGCCATGACCTCGACGAACGAACCCAAGGGCGCTGCCACGGCGGCACCGCGCGGGGCGCTCAGGCGCCCCGCGGACCTGGCACGGAACATCGACGTCTCCGGGCTCGTCGACACCGAGGGCGGTCTGCTGGACCGCATGGTCTTCACCGACGGGGAGCTGTACCGGCAGGAGTTGCGCAGGGTCTTCGCGCCGAGCTGGCTGTTCCTCGCGCACACCGACCAGTTCCACCGGCCCGGCGACTTCTTCACCACGTACATGGGCGAGGATCCGGTCATCGTCACCCTGGACCGCGACCGGCGGATCCGCGCCTACCTCAACTCCTGCCGGCACCGGGGCGCCCGCGTCTGCCGCGCCGACTCCGGCACCACCCGCAACTTCACCTGCACGTACCACGGCTGGTCCTACAACCTGGACGGCTCGCTGGTGAGCGTCCCCAACCGGGACGGCTATCCCGGTGAGTTCGCGCCGGCCGACTGGGGCCTGGTGGAGGTCCCGCACGTGGAGACCTATCGCGGGCTGGTCTTCGGCACCTGGAACTCCGACCCGGTCCCGCTGCGCGAGTCGCTCGGCGACATGGCCTGGTACATGGACGCCATGCTCGACCACGACGGCGAGGGCACGGTCGTCGTCGGCGGGGTCCACAAGTGGGTGCTCGAAGGCAACTGGAAACTGGCGGCCGAGCAGTTCGCCACCGACTGGTACCACGTGAACATGAGCCACGCCTCGGCACTCATGCTGCTCGCACCGGCCGGCCGCAAGCCCAAGGACGAGGTCGTACACCGCACCGGCCGCCAGTACGCGGACCCGAACGGCCACGGCGCCGGCTTCCCGGTCCATCCCAGGAACCGGTTCGACGCGCAGACCGTGCACAAGTGGACCGACTACGACGCCCTGCGCGAACGCCTCGGCGCGGCGCGGGTGGAGGGACCGCTGACCAACGGACACGCGACCGTCTTCCCGAACTTCTCCTACCTCCCCGTCAACGGCTCCGTCCGGGTCTGGCACCCCAAGGGCCCGGACCGGATGGAGGTATGGGCCTGGACGATCGTCGACAAGTCCATGCCCGAGGAGGTCCGGGAGGCCCAACGCCTCTACAACCTGCGGACGTTCGGGCCCAGCGGGATCTTCGAGCAGGACGACGGCGAGAACTGGAGCGAGGTGCAGGCGATCGCACACGGCTTCATCACCAACGGCGTCGCCCTCAACTACCAGATGGGCATGGGCAGCGAACGCCACGACGGCCGCCATCCCGGTCTGACCAGCGAGCTGTACAGCGACGCCGCGGGCCGCGCCTTCTACGGCCGCTGGCGCGAGCTGATGAACACCCCTGCCTGGCACGAGGGGCACGAGGAGCACGAGGAGAGCAAGGCATGAGCAACGGCATCCGGGTCGCGGCCCTCGACGACATCCCCCAGGGCGAAGGCCTCGCCGTCGCCAAGGAGATCACCGGCACGGCCGACGACATCGCCCTGCTGCGCGACACCGACGACACCGTGTACGCCCTGGACGACACCTGCACCCACGAGGACGCCTCACTGGCCGACGGCTGGGTCGAGGACGGCTATGTCGAATGCCCGCTGCACGCCAGCAGGTTCTGTCTGAAGAACGGCGAGGTCCAGGGGCTGCCCGCGACCAGGAACACCTGCCCGCACCGGGTCGAGGTCCGCGACGGCGAGGTCTGGCTCTTCCCCGGGGAGGCGCCGTGAACGTGGTCGTCGTCGGCGGCGGCATCGCCGGCGTCAGCACCGCCGCCGCCCTGCGCTCCCAGGGCTTCGACGGCGAGATCACCCTCGTCGACGCCGGTGAGTTCCCCTACGACCGGCCGCCGCTGTCGAAGGACTACCTCGCCGGGACCAGGCCCGCACGGCAGCTCGCCCTCCAGCAGCCGTCCTGGTACGACGATCAGCGCGTCCGGCTGGTCAACCGCACCACGGTCACCGCGCTGCGCCCGGCCGAGGGCAAGCTCGAACTCTCCGACGGCACCATGCTGCCCGCCGACCGGGTCGTCCTCGCCACCGGCGGCAGCGCGGCCCGCCCGCCGATCCCCGGCATCGACGGCGAGCGCGTGCACGTCCTGCGCACCGTCGAGGACGCCGACCGGCTGCGCCCCGCACTGACATCAGGCGCCCGCATCCTCGTCGTCGGCGCCGGCCTGATCGGCGCGGAGACCGCCTCGACCGCCGTACGCCTGGGCTGCGAGGTCACCCTGGTCGACCCGCTGGCCACACCGCTGGCCGCCGTGCTCGGCCCGGAACTCGCCACCTGGCTGCAGGACATGCACACCTGGCACGGCATCACCACCGTCCAGGCGGCCGTGGAGTCGTTCACGGACCGCGGCGGCCACGTCGAGGTCCGGCTGACCGGAAAGGCCGCATCACGGTCGTACGACGCCGTCGTCGTCGGCGTGGGCATGGTCCCGCACACCGGGCTCGCCGAGCGGGCCGGCCTCGACGTGGACCGGGGCATCCTGGTCGACGCCGGACAGGCGACCTCCAACCCGGCCGTGCTGGCGGTCGGCGACCCGGCCCGGCCGCGGGGTCAGGCCCGCGCCGAGCACTGGGAGGCCGCGCAACAGGACGGCGCCCGGGCCGCCGCCACCCTCCTCGGCACCGCGGCACCCGCCCCGACGGCGCCCTGGTTCTGGACGGACCGGCACGGCCGCCACATCGAGGCGGCCGGGCACATGGCGTCCGCCGCCGAGACCGTCGTACGCGGCTCCTGCGCCGAGCCGTCCTTCGCGGTCTTCGGCCTGCGCGACGGACGGGTGGTGGCCGCTGCCGCCGTCGACGACTCCGCCGCCGTACGCGCCGCCCGCCGGATGATCGACCGCCGGACACCGGTCGACGCCGGACGGCTGGCGGACCCCGACGTGAGCCTGCGCGCCCTGCTGCGCCCGGAAAGGTGACCCCGTGACCTCCCTCGCCCAACGCGCCGACCGCGACACGCACTTCGAGGTCGAGCAGTTCTACTACGAGGAGGCCGCCCTCCTCGACGACGGCCGCTACACCGACTGGCTCGACCTGCTCGCCGACGACCTCGACTACTGGGTGCCCACCCGCACCAACCGGCTGCGCCGGCAGCAGACGCTGGCGGTGGCCGCGCGGGGCGAGGCCGCGTTCTTCGACGAGACCAAGGAGAGCCTGGCCTGGCGCATCCGCCGGTTCGACTCGGGCATGGCCTGGGCCGAGGACCCGCCGTCCCGCACCCGCCACCTGGTGTCCAACGTGATGGTGCGGCACCACGACCCGGCCGAGAACCCGGAGTTCACCGCCGACGACCTGCAGGTGCGCTCCGCGTTTCTGGTCTACCGCAACCGCCTGGAACGCGAGGAGAACGTCTTCGCCGGCAGCCGCACGGACGTGCTGCGCAGAGGCGAGGACGGCAGCCTGCGGGTGGCCCGCCGGACCGTCCTCCTCGACCAGAACGTGCTGCTGGCCAAGAACATCTCGACCTTCTTCTGACTCCTGTGATTCCTCTGATTCCTCCGATTGGGAACCGTCGTGACCGAACTCAAGCACCATCGCGTGGCCACCTCGCTCGGTGAGATCGCCGTCGCCGAGACCGGTGAGGGACCGGTCCTGGTGATGCTGCACGGCGGCGGCCCCGGAGCCTCCGGCGTCGCCAACTACCACCAGAACCTCGCCGCGTTGGCCCGGCACTTCCGGGTCGTCCTGCCCGACCAGCCCGGTTTCGGCGGCAGTTACCGACCGACCGACGCGGACCTAGCCGAACGGTCGATCACCGCGATCACCGTCGACGCGCTCTTCCAGGCCCTCGACTCCCTCGGCATCGACGGCTTCCACCTGCTCGGCAACAGCCTCGGCGGCGCGGCTGCCATCGCCATGGCCCAGCAACGCCCCGAGCGGGTCGCCCGGTTGGTGCTGATGGCACCCGGCGGCGGCTGGCTGCCGTCCGGGCCGACGCCCACCGAGGGACAGAAGGAGATGTTCCGCTACTACAACGGCGGCGGGCCCAGCGAGAAGAAGATGGCCGCGTTCATCCGCACCATGGTCTACGACCACCAGCAGTTCGGCGCGGACGTGGTGAAGGCCCGCTACGAGGCCTCCCTGGACGAGAGCCACATCGCCTTCTACCACCGCTACAACGCGGCGTTCGCGAAGCGCGGGGGCATGGACCCGCTCTGGCGCGACCTGCACCGGATCAAGGCGCCCACGCTGCTGCTCTGGGGCCGCGACGACCGCACGATCACGCTCGACGGCGCCCAGCTGATGCTCCGGCAGATCCAGGACGTGCAGCTGCACGTGTTCGGCCGGTGCGGGCACTGGGTGCAGCTCGAACGGCAGGCGGAGTTCGAGGAGCTGGTCGTCGGCCACCTCGGGGAGCGGTGATGGGCTGGCTGCCCGGGTACGTCGCCCTGGTCACGGGCGGGGGAGCGGGCATCGGCCGCGCGGTCACCGAGAGGTTCGTGGCCGAGGGCGCCTCGGTCACCGTCTTCGGCCGGGACAAGAGCCAGTTGGACAAGGTCGTCGCCGTCGCCCCCGACCGGATCCACGCCGTCACCGGCGACGTACGCGACTCCGGGCGGCTGCACACCGCCGTCGCCGAGACCGTCGAACGCTTCGGCAAGCTCGACACCCTCGTCGCCAACGCCGGTGTCTGGGACTACCAGCGGCAGCTCACCCGGCTCGGCGCCGCCGAACTCGACGCCGCCTTCGACGAGATCTTCGCCGTCAACGTCAAGGGCTGCCTGCTGGCGGCCGAGGCGGCCTGGCGGGAACTGGTGAAGAGCCGCGGCAGCATCGTCATGACCCTCTCCAACGCCTCCTTCTACGTCAACGGCGGCGGCCCCCTCTACACCGCCAGCAAGCACGCCTGCCTCGGCCTCATGCGCGAACTCGCCTACGAACTCGCGCCCAAGGTCCGCGTCAACGGCGTCGCCTGCGGCGGCATGAACACCGACCTGCGCGGCCCCGAGGCGCTGGCGCTCGGCGACCGCTCGATCTCCGCGTCCTTCGCGAAGAAGAGGCCGGACGCCCCGGCGCTCGTCCCGCTGCACGACTCCAGCACCGACCCGCGCGACTTCACCGGGCCGTACGTGCTGCTCGCCGCCCGCGAGCAGAGCGGCCCGATCACCGGACACGCGATCTCCGTCGACGGCGGCATCGGCGTCCGCGGCTTCACGCACGCCGCCGGCGGCGACCACCTCTGACGACTTAGACGACTCCGACGACTCCCGACCCATGACACTCGACGAGGAGTGCTGACTGTGTCCAGCCCCCACCCGCGCAACTCCGGACTCCGGGTCGACCTCAACCCGGCCGCGGCGGTGGCCCGCCACGCCCGCCAGCAGGCCGACGAGGTGGTCGTCCGCTACCCGGGCGGCGACCTCACCTACGCCGAACTCGACGACAGGGCGGCCCGGTTGGCGAGCGTCCTGGCGGGCGGCGGCGGCGTCGTCGACGGCACCCGCGTCGCCTATCTCGGCCTGAACAGCCCGGCGTTCCTGGTGACCATGCTCGCCGCGTTCCGGCTGGGTGCCGTCTTCGTCCCGGTCAACTTCCGGCTCGCCGAGCCCGAGCTGGAGCGGGTCCTGGCGGGCAGCGGCGCCGAGGTGATCGTCTGCGAGGAGGGCCACCGCCTCCCGGTCGAAGCGGTGCGCGGGGCCACGGAGCTGCGGCGCCTCCTGCTGGTGGACGACGACCCCGAGGTACCGGCCGCCGCCGGCGCCGCCGGCTGGGAGCCCTGGTCGCCGCTGATCGCGGCCGCGCCGCCGACGACCGCCCTCGCCCAGAAGTACGCCGACGACCCGGCGATCCTGATGTTCACCTCCGGCACCACCGGGACGCCCAAGGGAGTCGTGCTCACCCACGGCAACGCCTGGTGGAACTCCGTCAACGTCGACCTGCGCCTGGACACCCGCCGCGGTGACGTCACCTACGCGGCCGCCCCGCTCTTCCACATAGGCGCCCTCAACAGCTTCGCCCTGCGCACCCTCGTGCGCGGCGGCACGGTCGTCGTACGCCGTTCCTTCGATCCGCAGGAGTGCCTCGACGACCTGGTCACCCACCGGGTCAACTCCATGTTCGGCGTCCCGCAGATGTTCGCGGCACTGGCCCGCGTCCCGGGCTTCTTCGAGCGGGATCTCGGCGAGCTGCGCGCGGTGGTGGTCGCGGGCGCACCGGTGCCGCCGTCCCTGGTCGAGCTCTACGCCGGGCGCGAGGTGCTGCTGCAGCAGGCGTGGGGCCTGACCGAGACCGCGCCCTTCGCCACCCACCTGCCCGCCGAGCGCACCCTGGACAAGCTGGGGTCGGCGGGGATCGCCATGCCCTACACGGAGGTGCGGGTCGTGGACGCCGTCAGCAACGAACCCGTGAAGGCGGGGGAGCCCGGTGAGGTCGTGGTGCGCGGCCCCAACGTCACCGCGGGCTACTGGAACAATCCGCAGGCGACAGCGGCCGCGTTCGACGCGGGGGGCTGGTTCCACTCCGGGGACATCGGCTATCTCGACGAGGACGGCTGTCTCTTCATCGTCGACCGCCTCAAGGACATGATCATCAGCGGTGGGGAGAACGTCTACCCGGCGGAGGTGGAGCGGGTCCTGGCGGCCATGCCGGGTGTGGTGGACGTCGCCGTGGTCGGGGTGGCCGACGAACAGTGGGGCGAGTCCGTCGCGGCGGTGGTCACCGTCGCCGCCGGCACCAGCATCGGTCTGGAGGACGTCCGCGCGTACGCGGCCGGCCGGCTGGCCCGCTACAAACTCCCGCGGCGGCTCACGCTGGTGCCGGCGGTGCCGAGGAACGCCTCCGGAAAGCTGGACAAGGCCGTCATCCGACGGCTGGCGACCGAGGAGGGCTGAGATGATCACGGTGCCCGCGGTCCCGGCGGACCTCGCCCCGCACCCCGGCTGGGAGACCGTGCCGACCGCCCGTGGCCGCACCGCGGCCGGCTTCCGCCTGTGCCGGGACGGGGTGACGGTGGACGTACGCCTGGAACGGTGTGCCGCGGGACGGCTGCAGAACGCGTATCCGGCCGGCGCCCGCGACCTGGAGCTACGGGTGGCTGCCGGATGCCCGGAGCACCTGCTCCCGGCGCTGCTGCGGAGCCTCACGGCGGCGGTCCGGGACGCCGATCCGCACTGCCGGCGGGTCGTCCTCGCCCTGCCCGTCGCCGACCGGGGCGGGATCGATGCCGCCGGGTCGGCCGGTTACCGTTACGCCGTGGACGTCGACCTCGGGCAGGAAGAACTGGCCCTGCTGGTGGCGGAACCCGACTGGGTGACCGTCACCGACATCGACCTGGACCGCGTCCCGGGCGCCTGAGAGCGGGGCACAGCACATGACCGTACCGGCCCTCACCCCGGCGCAGCTGTCGTCGTTCACGCTGCTTCTGCACGACGTGCGGCGGGTGGCCGGGCTTGACCTCGTCGTCGGCACGTTCATGGACACCGGCGCCGACCACTACGTCGTCGACCAGCTCGTCGGGACCACCAGCGACGGCCTGCGCAACCTGCGGGTCACCGTCGGCGCCGGACTCGGCGGCAAGGCGATGCTGCTGACCAGGCCGGTACTGGTCCAGGACTACTGCAGCGCGGAGGGGATCAGCCACGACTACGACGCGGCCGTACGCCGGGAGGGGGTCGGCGCCTCCTTCGCCGTGCCGATCAGGGTGCCCCGGGGGCCGCGGGGCGTGCTCGTGGGCGGACTGCGCCATGAACACGTCTTCGGCGACCGCGTCATCGGCGACGTCCTGACGTTCGTCCGCGCCCTGGAACGGGACCTCGCCGAGGACCTGGCCCTGAACCGCCGTCTGGAGCGCCTGCGGGCGGCGGCCGGAGGGCGTGCGGCCGGCGGCTGCGGCGGGGCGGGCGGCGTGGCGGAGCGGCGGCGGCTCGCCGGCGTCTGCTCGGAACTGGTGCAGATCGCGTCCTCGATGGCGGACGGGCCGCAGCGGCGGCAGATCGAGGCCCTGGTCCTGACGCTGACCAACGAGGCCGCGGCGGCCGTGGACGACGTACTGACGGCCCGGGAGCGGGAGATCCTCGCCGAGGTCGCGCTCGGCGCGACCAACCGGGAGGCCGCCGCGCGGCTCGGCATCGGCGCCGAGACCGTGAAGTCCAGCCTCGCGTCGAGCATGCGCAAGCTGGGCGTGCCCAACCGGGCCGCGCTGGTCGCCGCCCTGATCCTCCAGGGCTCCCGCGACCACCTCGTCTTCGCCGACCACACCAAGGCGTTCGCCGACAAACTGACGGCGGCCGGCATCACCCACCGCTATGTCGAGCTCCCGTTCCTGGAGCACGCCTACGACCAGTCCTCCGCCAACATCGGCACCAAGGCCACTCGGGCACTGCTGCTGCCCTGGCTGCAGAAGTACGTCGGGAGCTGACGCCCGGGGTTCGACGCGCGCGATCGGCCCGGAGCTGCTGTGCTGGGTGAGGGGGCTTCGGACCGTACCCGTCGTACCCGTTCCGGGAGAGACGCATGAGTATCTACCGAGTCGCGCAGGTGCCCGCCCTGGGCGGGCCGTTCGAGATCGTCGAGCGGGAGGTGCCGAGGCCCGGCCCCCGCCATGTGCGGATCGCCGTGGAGGCCTGCGGCATCTGCCACAGCGACGTCTTCTTCGTCACCGCCGCACTGCCGGGCGTCACGTTCCCGGTGGTACCCGGCCACGAGATCGCCGGGCGGATCGAGGAGCTCGGCGAGGGCATCGAGGACTGGGGCTGGCAGCTCGGCGACCGGGTGGCGGTCGGCTGGTTCGGCGGCAGCTGCGGCCACTGCAAGCCCTGCCGCCAGGGCGACTTCATCGTCTGCGAGAACATGAAGACGCCCGGCTGGACCTACGACGGCGGCTTCGGCGAGCAGGTGATCGCGCCGGTCGACGCCCTGGCCCGCATCCCCGACGGGCTGACCTCGGCCGACGCGGCCCCCATGGGCTGCGCGGGCGTGACCACCTTCAACGGCCTGCGGCGCAGCCCGGCGCTCCCCGGTGACCTGGTCGCCGTCGTCGGCCTCGGCGGTCTCGGCCACCTCGGCGTGAAGTACGCGGTGGCCATGGGCTTCGAGACGGTGGCCGTCGCCCGCGGCTCCGAGAAGGCCGACTTCGCCAAGCAGCTCGGCGCCCACCACTACGTCGACTCCACGACTGCGACCCCGGTCGCGGAGGCCCTCCAGTCGCTCGGCGGCGCCAAGGTCGTGCTCGCCACCGCGGGCAACTCCCAGGCGATCACGGCGGCCGTGGACGGGCTGGGCCCCCGGGGCGAGCTGGTGGTGATCGGCCTGGACACCGAGCCGCTCGGGGCCAGCCCGCTCCAGCTGCTCGGGGCCGCGCGCGAGATCCGCGGCCATCCGTCCGGCACCGCGCAGGACGTGCAGGACACCATGGAGTTCAGCGCCCTGCACGGGATCCGCCCGACGATCGAGACCGTACCGCTGGAGCAGGCGGGCGAGGCCTACCAGAAGATGCTCAGCGGGGCCGCGCGCTTCCGGATGGTCCTCACCTACGACTGAGCGCCACGCACCCACCGCGCCGCCCTCCTCGTAGGGCTCGTGGACCGCGAGCAGCACCACCGCCAAGGCGGCCAGCCGTGTCCTCACCGGGCATCGCCCGTGTGCCACGGCCCGGGTGCCAGCGCTTCGGCCGTCCGGCACAGCGCGGCCCGGTGCGGGCCCTGCGGCAGCGGGTCCAGCTCCCGGCGGGCCCGTTCCGCATACGTCCGCGCCAGCCGCGTGGACTCCTCCAGCGCGCCCGTCTCCACCAGCAGCCGCCCCACCTTCTCCGGATCCTTCGAGACCGGCCCGGCCAGCAGCAGGGGCAGGCTGGGCCGGTCGTTGCGCAGATCGCTGTCGGCGGGTTTGCCCTCCCGCCCGGCCTCCGGGCCGTACGGCAGCAGGTCGTCGCGGATCTGGAACGCCACCCCGAGCGCCTCGCCGTACCCGGCCAGCGCCCGCGCCTGCCCCGGCGAGCCGCCGCCCAGCACCGCGCCCGCCTCGCAGCAGGCACTCAGCAGCGCGCCCGTCTTCAGCCGGACCATCTCCAGATACCCGCCGATCGCATCCGGCGCCCGGACCGGGTCCAGCTCCCGGGCCACCCCCTGCGCCATCCGCCGGCCGGCCCGCGCCAGCGTGCCCACGGCCCGGAGCACGGCCGCGTCCGGCACCCCGCGCCGACCGCACTCCACCACCTGCTCGAACAGCGCGAACATCAGCGCGTCACCGCCCAGGACGGCCGCGCCCTGCCCGAACCTGGCGTGCCCCGACGGCTTGCCGCGGCGCAGCTGGTCGTCGTCGAGGATGTCGTCGTGCAACAGGCTCGCCACATGCACCAGTTCCACCCCGACCGCGGCGGGCATGACCCGCTCGTACGACCCGCCCACGGCCGCCGCCGACTCCAGCAGCAGCACCGGCCGCAGCAGCTTGCCCGGCGGGTGCAGCGCCCAGCGGTGCACCTCGGTGAGCGGATGCCCGGCGTCCCGGGACAGCCACTCCCGCAGCGCCTGCTCCACGGCTGTCGCCGCGCCGTTCTCCTCGTGCCGCATTCCCGGTCCTCACTGCTGATCGTTTCCCTGGCGGTGAACGAGCCACGCCTCGGCGGTGTCACACGGCGACCGGAGGCGCGGCGGGCGTGCGCCCCGGCGTACGTGCGTGCGCTCAGCTCCGCACTGCGCGGGCCGCGAGCAGCGCGATGTCGTCCTCCGACCCGGTGGCGAGGTGCGCGAGGACCGTGTCGAGGATCTTGTCGAGCGGGTCGGTGGGGCACAGCGACAGTCCCGTGAGCCGTGCCAGGCCGCGGTCGATGTCCTCGCCGCGGCGCTCCACCAGCCCGTCCGTGTAGAGCAGCAGCACACCGCCGCGTTCCGGGGTGACGCGCTGTTCGTACCGGCCGAGCCCGCTGCCCAGCGGCGGGCCGACCGGCACCGGGACCAGCTGTATCTCGCCCTGCGGGGAGAGCCAGACCGGTGGCAGGTGGCCGGCGCTGGCGTAGGTGAGCGTGGCGACGTCCGAGTCGCCGAGCGCGAGGAAGCAGGTGGCCACCCGCTCGAAGCCGGAGTCGGCGACCATGCGGTCCGCGTGCTGGAGGATGCGGCGCGGCGACAGCCCCGCGAGGGCCAGGGCGCGCAGCGTCGAACGGTAGTGGCTCATCGCCACCGCCGCGTCCACGCCGTGGCCCATCACGTCGCCGATGACGAGCATCGTGCGGCCGTCGGGCAGCGCCAGCACGTCGTACCAGTCGCCGCCGATCATCGAGCCGTCGTCGGCGGGGCGGTAACGGGCGGTGGTCTCCACACCGGCGTGCTGCTGCAGCTGGCCGGGCTCGGCCAGCAGCGCCCGCTGCAGTTCCAGGGCCATGGTGTGCTCGCGTTCGAAGCGGACCGCGCGGTCCAGGGCGCGGGCGGCACGGGCGGCGAGTTCGCGGGCGACCGTGGCGTCCTCGTTCGAGAACGGCCCGGAGTCCCCGGCCCGGGCCAGCAGCAGGATGCCGAGCACCCGGCCGTCCGAGACCAGGGGGGCGAGGAGCACCGAGTGGACGCGGGCGGTCAGACACGCCCGGGCCGGCGGCCAGCGCGGGATCAGCGACCGCCACTGCGCCGCGGTGATCGCGTTGCGCTGCCAGATCCGGCCCGCCGCCAGGTTCTGCCGGTTCCCGGTGCCCCGCGGCCAGCCGACCAGCTCACCGCGCGCGTCGAGCGCGGCGAGGCCGGTGACCAGCCCAGGACGGGTGGCGTACGCCGCGAGCCGGGTAGGCGCCCGCCGCGCCGACGCCGTGTCCGGCGGACTGAGCTCCACCCCGGCCGCGTCCGCCAGCTCCGGTACGACGAACTCCGCCAGCTCCCGGCAGGTCCCGGCGACATCGGTGCCGGTGCCGATCCGGGACGCGGCCGCGTCCAGCAGCGCCAGCCGCCGGTGGGCGCGCTCCAGCTCGTAGACGTACTGCTGTGGCTCACTGATCTCCAGGCCCACCGCGGCGACTCCCACGACCTTGCCCGTGCTGTCCACGAGCCGGTGGTACACGCACCGCCACTCCCGGACCTGGTACGGCGAGTCCACCCAGGTCCGCCCGGTGACGATGGCCTCGCGCGGCCGTCCGTCGTGGATGACGTCGAGGAGCACCTGGTCGGGCCGCTGGATGTGCGGCAGCACCTCGCGCTGGGTGCGGCCGAGGTACGCGGCGGCGGGCAGGCCCGTCATCCGGGCCATGTGCGGATTGACGTAGATGTAGCGCAGACCGGTGTCGAGGACGGCGAAACCGACGGCCGCGTCCTCGACGATGCCGCGCAGCAGATCGATGTAGCCGATGTCGACGGGGCGCGCGCCCGCCGGTGCCGGTGCCGGAGGGGATGCCGGTGTGCCCCGGGCGACCGGTGGAGCCGGTGCGGCCGGCCGTCGTGAGGAGGTGTCCCTGTCCACCCGGTCCTCCTCGCCTGCCCCCTCCCTCGGCCGCCCTCATCGTGCACCAGGTCCCGGCACGGCGCATCCCGGGACCGGTCCGGGCTGCCGTGCGGGGTGTCCCGGGACCGGTCCGGGCGGCCGCGCGTGGCATCCGCCGGGCATCCTGGGACCGTACCGGCCGGCATCTCGGACGGCTTCGCTCACAGCGCACGGAGCGGGTCTGTGCGGCGGCCTTAACCCCCGTTGATCAGGAGCGGTGACGCCGACGTAATCAGCCGTACCTACGGTCGGAGTCGGATGGAAGAGGCTGACCAGCAGGAACAGGGGGCGCCCGTGGCCGCGCCGGACTCGCGCAGCACCGACACCGGCAGGGTGCGGACCGTCTGCTCGTACTGCGGGGTCGGCTGCGGCATGGTCCTCGACATCGGCAGCGGCCCGGACGGCCGCCGTACCGTCCTGAAGGCCTCCGGCGACAAGGAGCACCCGGCGAACTTCGGCAGGCTGTGCACGAAGGGCGCCACCACCGCCGACATGCTCGCCGCGCCCGGCCGTCTGACCACCGCCCTGCTGCGGCCCGAGCGGGGCGAGGAGGCGGTGCCGTCGGCCGTGGACGCGGCGGTCGCCGAGACCGCGCGTCGGCTGCGCGCGATCGTCGACGAGCACGGCCCGGACGCGGTCGCCCTCTACGTCTCCGGCCAGATGAGCCTGGAGGCCCAGTACCTCGCCAACAAGCTCACCAAGGGCTGGCTCCGCACCAACAACATCGAGTCCAACTCCCGGCTGTGCATGGCCAGCGCCGGCACCGGCTACAAGCTCTCCCTCGGCGCCGACGGCCCGCCCGGTTCGTACCAGGACCTGGACAAGGCGGACGTGTTCCTGGTCATCGGCGCCAACATGGCCGACTGCCACCCCATCCTCTTCCTGCGTCTGATGGACCGGGTGAAGGCGGGCGCGAAACTGATCGTCGTCGACCCGCGCCGCACCGCCACCGCCGCGAAGGCCGACCTGTTCCTCCAGGTCAAACCCGGCACCGACCTCGCCCTCCTCAACGGCCTGCTGCACCTGCTGTACGAGAACGGCCACACCGACCCCGACTTCGTCGCCGCGTACACCGAGGGCTGGGAGGCGATGCCGGAGTTCCTCGCCGACTACCCGCCCGCCGCCGTCGCCGAGATCACCGGGATCCCCGAGGCCGACCTGCGCGCGGCCGCCCGGCTGATCGGCGAGGCAGGGGAGTGGACCAGCTGCTGGACCATGGGCCTCAACCAGTCCACGCACGGCACCTGGAACACCAACGCGCTGGTCAACCTGCACCTCGCCACCGGGAAGATCTGCCGCCCCGGCAGCGGCCCGCTCTCCCTCACCGGGCAGCCCAACGCCATGGGCGGCCGGGAGATGGGCTACATGGGACCGGGGCTGCCCGGCCAGCGGTCGGTCCTCGTCGACGCCGACCGCGCCTTCGTCGAGGGGCAGTGGGGGCTGGAGCCCGGCACGATCCGCGCCGACGGCGTCGGCAAGGGCACCGTCGAGATGTTCCAGAAGATGGCCGACGGCGAGATCAAGGCCTGCTGGATCATCTGCACCAACCCGGTCGCCTCCGTCGGCAACCGCAAGACGGTCATCGAGGGTCTTGAGGCCGCCGAGTTCGTCGTCACCCAGGACGTCTTCACCGACACCGAGACCAACGCCTACGCCGACGTCGTCCTGCCCGCGGCCCTGTGGACCGAGACCGAGGGCGTCCTCATCAACAGCGAGCGCAACCTCACCCTCGCCCGTCCCGCCGCCGACCCGCCCGGCGAGGCCACCGCCGACTGGCGGCTGATCGCCGGCGTCGCCCGCGCGATGGGCTTCGAGGACGGCTTCACCTACGACAGCGCGGAGGAGATCTTCGAGGAGATCAAGTGCTTCCACAACCCGCAGACCGGTTACGACCTGCGAGGCGTGACCTACGACCGGCTGCGCGCCACCCCCGTCCAGTGGCCGGCCGCCACCGCCGACGGCCCCGACCGCAACCCCGTCCGCTACGTCGGCGCCGACGGCTCCCTCACCTTCGCCACCGCCTCCGGACGCGCCGTCTTCCATGCCCGGCCGCACGTGGACCCCGCCGAGATGCCGGACGACGACTACCCGTTCGTCCTGAACACCGGCCGCCTCCAGCACCAGTGGCACACCCTGACCAAGACCGCGAAGGTCGCGAAGCTGAACAAGCTCAACCCCGGCCCGTTCGTCGAGGTCCACCCCGAGGACGCGGCCGCGCTCGGGCTCGCCGACGGCGACTCCGTGGAGGTCGCCTCGCGGCGCGGCCGGGCGGTCCTGCCGGCGGTCGTCACGGACCGGGTGCTGCCGGGGTCCTGCTTCGCGCCGTTCCACTGGAACGACCTGTTCGGCGAGTACCTCAGTGTCAACGCGGTGACCAGCGACGCGGTCGACCCGCTGTCCTTCCAGCCCGAGCTGAAGGTGTGCGCGGTGTCGCTGACCAAGGTGGCCACGCCGGTGAGCGTGCAGGTGCCGGGGAGCGAGCGGACCCCGGCCGCCGCCGTCGTACCCGCTGTCACCGGGGCCGTACCCGCTGCCACCGCCGTCGTACCCGCTGCCGCCGTCGTCGCGCCCACGGCCGTGCTGCCCTCCGCCGCGGCCGTGTTCGGCCTCGACCCGGCGCCGCCGCCGGTCCTCACCGGTCGCGAACGCCAGTACCTGGTCGGCTTCCTCGCCGGTATCCCGGTCGGCGCCCCGGGCGTCCCCGTGCTGCCGCCGGACGCGCCGTTCAGCCCCGAGCACGCCCTGTGGGTCAACGGCACCCTCGCCGGCATGTACTCCCGCTCCGCCGCGGCCCCGGTCACCGCGCCGGCGTCGGTGCCGGTGTCGCCGACCCGTCAGGTGGTGGTCCTCTGGGCCTCGCAGACCGGCAACGCCGAGGACTTCGCCGCCGCCACCGCCGAGCGCCTCACCGCGGGCGGCCACGCGGCCTCCCTCGTCGCCATGGACGAGGCCGACCCGGCCGCCCTGCCCACGGGCGCCGACCTGCTCCTGATCACCAGCACCTTCGGCGACGGCGACGCCCCCGACAACGGCGCCGGCTTCTGGGACGGCCTCGCCGCCCTCGACGCCGGGCGCCTCGAAGGCCGCCGGTACGCCGTGCTGGCCTTCGGCGACTCCACCTACGACGACTTCTGCGGGCACGGGCGGCGCCTGGACAGCCGGATGGACGAACTCGGCGCGGTCCGGCTCGCGCCGCGCTCCGACTGCGAACCGGACTACGAGACGGAGGCGGAGGCCTGGCTCGACCAGGTGCTCACCGCTCTCAAGGACGGGGCCGAGGCGGCGGCCACCCCCGCGTCCGCCCGCCCCGCGTCCGCCAGCCCCGCTCCGGTCACCTCACGGCGCCCCGCCCCCGTCACCGCCCGGCTCGTCGGCAACCGGCTGCTCAGCCTGCCCGGCGCGGGCAAGGAGGTCCGCCGCTTCACCTTCGACAGCCGGGACAGCGAGACCCCGCTGGTCTACGAGGCGGGCGACGCGCTCGGCGTCCGTCCTCTCAACTCCCGTGCTCTGGTGGCGGAATGGCTGACCGTCACCGGCCTCGACGCCACAACCGGCGTGGAGATCAACGGAGTCGGTGAAGTCCCCCTCGCCGAAGCCCTCTCCCGCCATCTGGACATCACCCGCGTCACCCCGGACCTGCTCCGCTTCGCCGCCGAACGCACCCGTGACCCGCGTGAGTTGCGGAAACTGCTGCGCCCCGACAACAAGGACGAGCTGGCCAAGTGGTCCTGGGGCCGGCAGGCGGTCGACGTCGTCACCGAGTTCGGGATCCGCGCCGACGCCGGCGCATGGGCGGGAGTCCTCGGCAGGCTGCAGCCGCGCCTGTACTCCATCTCGTCCAGCCCGCTCAGCGACCCCCACCAGGTCTCGCTCACCGTCTCCGTCGTCCGCTACGAGAACCTGCACGGCACGTCCCGGCAGGGCGTCTGCTCCCCGTTCCTCGCCGACGCCGACCCAGGCACACCGGTCCCGGTGCACGTCCAGCGCTCCCCGCACTTCCGCCCGCCCGCCGACCCGTCGACCCCCATGGTCATGGTCGGCCCCGGCACCGGGGTGGCGCCGTTCGTCGGCTTCCTGGAGGAGCGCCGAGCCCGCGGCCACCGCGCCCCCAACTGGCTGTTCTTCGGCGAACAGCACCGGGCCACCGACTTCTACTACGAGGAGGAGCTCACCGCCCTGCTCGCCGAGGGCACCCTGAGCCGCCTCGACACCGCCTTCTCCCGCGACCAGCGTGCCAAGGTCTACGTCCAGGACCGGATGCGCGAACACGGCCCGCTGCTGTGGTCCTGGCTCCAGGACGGCGCCCACTTCTACGTCTGCGGCGACGCCTCCCGGATGGCCAAGGACGTCGACCGGGCCCTGAAGGACATCGCCGTCGTGCACGGCGGACTGACCGAGGACGAGGCGACGGTGTACGTCAAGCAGCTGGCCGCGGACCGGCGTTACGTCCGGGACGTCTACTGACCCTCTGCCGGCCCGCTACTGACTTTCCATCAGGTGGCGCATGGTGAGGGCGAGTTGCAGCCGGAACCGGCCCTGCGGGGTGCGCACCGACCAGCCCAGCAGATGCTCGGCGTGCGTCAGCCGGTCCTGGAGCGTGGAATGGTGGACGTTGATGTCGGCGGCCGCCGCCCGCAGACTCGCCGTCGAAGCGACCGCGTGCAGCGTGCGCAGCATCCAGGGCGCGTCCGCCGCGGCGGCCTGGACGGCACGGACGTCCGGCGCCGGTTCCGCACCGGGTACGACGAGTTCGGCGAGGAGCGCGACCCCGCCCAGCTCGTCGGCGCGCACGACGGGCGGGCCGCCCGGCTCCGGTGCGCCGCCGGCGGAGGTGAACCGCAGCGCGGTGCGGGCCGCCGACCAGGACCGGGGGAGGTCGGCGACGGCCACGGCCGGGCCCACGCCCGCGCGTTCCGCCGACGGCCTCGGTGGCGGTACGGGGGGTGGCCCGTCCGTCACGACCCGGGGCGGGCCGCCGGCCACCGCCACCGCCCGGAACCGCGCCGCCGGGTCGGCGGTGTCCAGGCCCAGCCGACGGGCCGCGTGCAGCCGGGCCGGCAGCGGGGCGTCGGCGTCCAGGACCGTCTCGACCAGTGCGGGGTCGTCCGACGGCGGCCCCGGGGCCCGCCCCCGGGTGCGGTCGAGCACGGATCGTACGGCCGCCGAGGCCCGCTCCAGGATCACCGCGTCGACGACACTGGGACCGTCGGCCCCGGCCCGCTCCAGCCACAGTGCCGGCGGCCCGCCCGGCAGCAGCGGCGCGCACGGCCAGTCGGGCCCGGGCGTGCCCATGGCGTCCAGCCGCCGTCCGTCCGGCTCCACCCGCAGCCGGACCCGCCGCTCCTCGTCGACCAGCCGCGCCGGACACCCGGCGAGCACGGCGGCCCCGCGCACCAGCGCCTCCAGACCGGCCCGGGTCTCGGCCAGCCGGTCGAAGTAGGCGATGACCGCGACGGCGGCCCCGGCATCCGGGTCCACCGCGGCCAGCCGCCCCGCCAGCTCTTTCATACAGCCATGATGCGCCATCCGGCCGTACGGCGAGGAGAGCCCGGCACGGCAGGCAACCCCCGCACCCGCCCGCCCCTCCTAGGTGTCGAGACACGGCGGCACACAGCGCCGGCACACGAACCGACCGACAGGAGCCCCGCTTGGACCGCAACGAGCCCCCGCGGGCCGCCGCCGGACCGTCCCGCCGGAGATTCATGGTGTACACGGTGGCCGCGGCCACCCTCACGGTCGCCGCCCCGCTCGGCTGCGACACCCCACGGGCCGACGGCGCCACCGCGGCCCCGGGCGTCCTGGTCACCGGCACCGACGAGGAGATGCTCGTCCTGGAGGTCACCGCCGACAACGAGGTCGTCGTACGGCTGCCCCGGGTCGAGGTCGGCCAGGGCATCACGACCGCCGTCGCCATGATGATCGCCGAGGAGCTGGACGCCCGCCTCGCCGACGTGCGGATCCCGCTCGCCGACGCCCGCAGCAAGGGCAACCAGTACACCGGCGGCTCCAGCTCGGTCAGTTCGCTCTACGGCCCGGCCCGGCAGCTCGCCGCCACCGCGCGCGCCCGGCTGGTGACCGCGGCCGCCCGCCGCTGGCGGCTCCCCGCGCGCACCCTGCGCACCTGGAACACCCAGGTCGTGGCCCCCGACGGCCGGACGGCCACCTTCGGCTCCCTCACCGCGAGCGCCGCCCGGATCCGCACCCCGGACGTGTCCAGCAGGCCCAAGCCGGCCTCCCGGCACCGGGTGATCGGGAAGCCGACGACCAGGATCGACGCCCGGGACATCGTCACCGGCGCCGCGAAGTACGCCGGTGACCTGGCGGTGGCCGGTGCGAAGCCGACCGTGGTGGCCCGGCCGCCGACCCTGCGCGGCAGACTGGTCTCCCTCGACGACACGGCGGCCCGCGCCCTGCCCGGCGTCCACGCGGTGGTGAGGATCCCGGGCGGGGTCGCCGTCGTGGCGGACACCTTCCACCACGCCTTCCAGGCCCGGGACGCGCTCAGGATCACCTGGGCGGACGGCCCGCTGGTGCCCCTGTCCGACAAGGAGATCCGCTCCCGGCTGCGGGCCGCGGTGCCCCGGTTCGGCACCCCGCCGCGCGGATCCACGCAGATCGAGGGCGAGTTCGCGTTCGCGTTCGTCAGCCATGCCCCGATGGAGGTGCTCACGGCCGTCGCCGACGTCCGCGCCGACCGGGCCGAGCTGTGGTTCGCCACCCAGACCCCGATGGACGCCCGCGAGACCGTCGCCGACCTGCTGGGGCTCTCGAAGACCGCGGTGCGGGTCCATGTGATGCGCGGGGGCGGCTCGTTCGGGCGGCGGCTCAATTTCGACCAGGCGATCGAGGCGGTGCTCGTCTCCAAGGCGGCCCACCGGCCGGTGAAGCTGATGTGGAGCCGCAACGACGACATCCGGCACGGCAGGATGCGCCCCGCCGACCACCACCGGATCCGGGCCAGCGTCGCCGGGGGCCGGGTGGTGGCCTTCCAGCACATGTCGGCCTCGGTGGGGGAGTCCTCCGACGAGCAGGGCCTGACCGCGAAGTCCGGTGCGGTACGGCCGTTGCCCAGCGACAGCGGGCTGTACAACTTCGGCCGGGTGGGCGGCGATTCGGGCGGCATCGAACTGCCGATACCGCTCGGCGCCTGGCGCTCGGTGGACTCCGGGACCATGCGCACGGCGGAGGAGATCGTCGTCGACGACATCGCCCGCGCACTGGGCCGGGACCCGGTCGCCTTCCGCCGTACCACCCTGCGCAGCAAGACGGTGAAGGCCGTCCTCGCCAAGGCGGCCGCCGCCGGGCACTGGGGGCGCCGGATGCCGGCGGGCACCGCCCAGGGCGTCGCCGTCCACGAGGAGTACGGGTCCGCCGTCGCCTGCCTGGCCGAGATCGACGCCACCGACCCGAAGAACCCCCGGGTCACCAAGGTGGTGATGGCCGCCGACGTCGGTACGGCCGTCAACCCGCGCGGGCTTGAGGCGCAGCTCATGGGCACCGCCGTGGACGGGATCTCCACCGTGCTGCGCGCCGGGCTGCACATCGACCGGGGCGCGGTCCGCGAGGGCAGCTTCGCCGACTTCCACTACGCCCGCCAGCGGCATGCCCCGCTGGTGATCGAGGCCCACGTCATCAAGTCCGGCGGGGAACCGGGCGGTGCCGGCGAACTCGGCGTCCCCGCGGCGGCGGGCGCGGTCGCCAACGCGTACGCCCGCGCCACCGGCCGCAAGCCCCGCAGCTTCCCCCTCGACTTCTGACCCACCGCCTCCCCAACTCCCAGAAGGCACCGATGCGTTCGTATTCGTTCGTCCTCAACGGCAAACCGGTGACGGTCGAGGCCCCCGCCGACATGCCCCTCCTGTGGGTCCTGCGCGACCTGCTCGGCGTCACCGGCCCCAAGTACGGCTGCGGGGTGGGCGTCTGCCGCGCCTGCACCAGCCATCTCGACGGCGCGGAGATCCAGCCGTGCACGGTCCCGGTCGCCGACTGCGCGGACCGGGCGGTCACCACCATCGAGGGCCTGGCCGACGGCGACACCCTGCACCCCGTCCAACAGGCCTGGCTGGACTGCGACGTGGCCCAGTGCGGGTTCTGCCAGCCCGGCCAGATCATGGCGGCCGCCGCCCTGCTCGAACACACCCCGCACCCGACGGACGCCGACATCGACGCCATCGAGAACGTCTGCCGCTGCGGCACCTACTCCAGGATCAGGGAGGCCATCAAGAAGGCGGCGGCGAACGGGGGTTGAGTCCCGGTGAACGGCGACTCAAGTCACCCGGGCACAGACGATCGGCGGGCCCGAGGTCGCCGTACCGCAGGGAACCGGGTCCGGGCCCGCGCTGACCGCAGGCCCGATCGGTGCTCAGCGCGCCAGCAGCCGTCGCAGCCAGTCCACATGGGCCGTCCTGGCCGACTGGGACAGGGCGGCCTGCGGGGCGAAGCCGTCGAAGCCGTGGAAGCCGCCGGGCCAGACATGGAGTTCGGCGATGCCGCCGGACTGCCATACGCGGGAGGCGTAGGTGACGGTCTCGTCGCGGAAGGTCTCCGCCGAGCCGACGTCGAGGAAGGCCGGGGGCAGGTTCGTGAGGTCGGAGGCGCGGGCCGGGGCCGCGTAGGGGGAGACGTCGGGGCCGCCGCGGCGGTCGCCCAGCAGGGCGGTCCAGCCGGTGTCGTTGGACGTGTGGTCCCAGACGCCGAGGCCCTTCATCTGGTGGCTGGACGGGGTGTCGTTGCGGTCGTCGAGCATCGGGCAGAGCAGCATCTGGCCGATCACGGACGGACCCTGACGGTCCCTCAGGAGCAGTGCCAGGGCCGCGGTGAGACCGCCGCCCGCGCTGGCGCCGACGATCACGATCCGGTCCGGGTCGCCGCCGATCTCCTTCGCGTGCTCCGCCGTCCACAGCAGCCCGGCGTACACGTCCTCCACCGGCGCCGGATGCGGATGCTCGGGCGCCAGCCGGTACTCCACCGACACCACCACCGCGCCCAGCTCCTTCGCCCAGGCCAGCGGGACGTCCAGGCCCACCCGGTTGTTGCCGAGCACCATGCCGCCGCCGTGCACGTGGTAGATCACCGGCAGCGGACCGGAGGCGGCCGGGGCGGTCGGGCGGCAGATGAGGAGGGAGATCTCGGGGGCGTCCACCGGGCCGGGCACCGCGTGCTCCGTCACCTCGAACGCCCCGTCCATGGTGAGGTCCAGCTCGGCGAGCAGCCGAATCCCCTCGCCCTGCCGGATCGCGGCGATGTCCGCCATCGTGAACGCCGGAGAGATCACGTCCTTGATCAGCTCCAGGGCGGCGGAGAGCTCGGGGTCGAACGGGGGCGGTACGGCGGTCATGGCGGCTCCTCGCGGTGGTGCGCTGCGGCTCGTACCCCCATGATCCGCGCGGTCCTGCGCTCCCCGGGGGCCGCCGGACGGCGGAAGCTCTCCGCCATCCGGCGGGTGCCTGCCCGCGGACGTGTCCGGGACACGCCGGACCACCGGCGCCGAGGCTTGACTTCGAGAGCGCTCGAAGACCTAGCGTCGGGAAGGCAGAAGACGATCCGGGCGGAACGGAGAACGGTCATGCGCGTGGGCGTGCACATCAACCGGTTCAACCACCCCGGGGGCGGCCCCGCCCTCGGCGCCGAACTCGCCGCCGCCGGTGCCGCGGCCGAGGCGGCGGGCGTCAGCTGGGTCTCGGTGATGGACCACTACTTCCAGATGGAGTTCAACGGCGGCGCCGAGGACCCCATGCTGGAGGCCTACACCACCCTCGGCTACCTCGCCGGCCGCACCTCCACCGTGCGGCTCGGCGCCCTGGTGACCGGAGTGACGTACCGCCACCCCGGACTCCTCGCCAAGATCGCCACCACCCTCGACGTGGTGTCCGGCGGCCGGGCCACGCTGGGCATCGGCGCCGCCTGGTACGACCGTGAGCACCACGGACTCGGCGTGCCCTACCCGCCGATCGCGGAGCGCTTCGAGCGGCTGGAGGAGGCGCTGCGGATCTGCCTGCAGATGTGGGACCCGGAGAACAACGGTCCCTTCGAGGGCGAGTACTACCAGCTCGCCGAGACCCTCTGCGTGCCGGCGCCGGTCAGCACCCCGCACCCCGAGATCATGATCGGCGGCCAGGGGGAGAAGAAGACCCTGCGCCTGGTCGCCCAGTACGCCGACGCCTGCAACCTCATCCCCTCCTCCCCGGAGGAGCTGCGGCACAAGCTCGACGTGCTGCGCGGCCACTGCGACACCGTCGGACGGGACTACGACACCATCCGCAAGACCATCGCGTACGGCGCCGAGCCGGCCACCGCGGGCGACCTGGACGCCTGCACCCGGGACATCGAGGGCTACGCCAAGCTCGGCGTCGACACCGTCATCCTGTCCCCGCGCCTGGGCGAGACCTCGGGATGGATGGAGACCTTCGCCGCTCCGGCCGTCGAGCGGCTCGCCGGGATCGAGTGACGAGGCGGGACGGGAGCGAGACCGGACGGGAGAGACGCGAAAAGGGGCCGGCGAGCGCCGGCCCCTTTCAGGGGGTGCCTCAGGCGGCCACGCCCACGTTGCCGTGCAGGCGGGCGACGACCTCGGTCAGCTGCGCGGCGACCTCGGTGTCGTCGGCCGGGTGGGTCTCGGCGAAGCGGACCACGGAGCCGGGGATGGACAGCTTGATGTCCTCGATCACCTTGCCGCCGGCGATGCCCACGGCCTTGCGGGCCTCGTCCTGCGCCCAGACGCCGCCGTACTGGCCGTAGGCGGTGCCGATGACGGCGACCGGCTTGCCGCCGAAGGTGCTGGCGCCGTACGGGCGGGACAGCCAGTCGATGGCGTTCTTCAGGACGGCCGGGATGGTGCCGTTGTACTCGGGGGAGAAGAGCAGGAAGGCGTCGGCGGCCTGGGCGGCCTCGCGCAGCTTCGCGGCGGCGGCCGGGAGGCTGTCCGCGACGTCGATGTCCTCGTTGTAGAACGGGATGTCGGCCAGGCCCTCGAAGACCTCGACCTCGGCACCCTCGGGGGCGAGCTTGACGGCGGCCTCGGCGAGCTGGCGGTTGTGCGAACCGGCACGAAGGCTGCCGACGAGCGCAAGGATGCGGACAGACATGGAGAACTCCAGGGGGGTGAAACACTGCCGTTACGAATCCGGACCGAAGTCCGCTTAATTTCTAACACTCTAAACGGACCCTGGTCCAGTTCTGTTCCCGATGCTTTACGCTGTCTTCATGTCCAGCGTCCTGCCGCCCTTCCCGCAGCCCCAGGAGCCCTTCGACACCCCACAGTTGCTTGAGGTCGGGCCGGCTCCCGAGGAGCCGTGCCTGCGTGCCGACGCGGCCCGCAACCGTGCCCGGCTGCTGGAGGCCGCCGCCCGGCTGATCGCCGAGCACGGGGTGGCCGGCGTGACCATGGAGGCGGTCGCCGCGGCGGCCGAGGTGGGCAAGGGCACGGTCTTCCGCCGCTTCGGCGACCGCACCGGACTGCTGATGGCGCTGCTCGACCACTCCTCGCGGCAGCTCCAGGCGGACTTTCTGGGCGGCCCGCCGCCCCTCGGCCCCGGCGCCCCGCCGGTGGAGCGGCTGAGGGCGTTCGGCGTCGCGGTGCTCTACCGCTCGGCCGACCAGCTGGACCTCCAGCTGGCCGCCCAGCCCGAGCCCACCCGGCGCTATGCCAATCCGCCGATCCAGGCGCTGCGCACGCACATCACGATGCTGCTGCGGCAGGTCGAGCCGAACGCCGACTGCGAACTGCTCGCCCAGACGCTGCTGGCCTACCTCGACCCCGCCCAGATCCACCATCTGACCAGGCAGTGCGGGATGCCGATGGAGCGCCTGGAGGCCGGCTGGACCGACCTGGTCGACCGCGTCACGCGGACGGCGCCGACCCGCTGACCTCCGGCAGACCGCCGGTGAACATGTCGACCAGGCCCTGCGGCGCATCGGCGCGGAACAGCACGGCCCCGCCCTGGGCGGAGTCCGCCGCGGACCGCTCGGCACGCGCGAACATCTTCTCCTCGTAGGCGGCCACGGCGGCCTCGGTGTCACCCGGGTGCGCGACGAGCGCGAGGCCCAGGTCGGCGCCGTCGATCAGCGCCAGGTTGGCGCCCTCACCGGCGAACGGCGACATCAGGTGCGCCGCGTCGCCGAGCAGCGTGACCCCGGGCGTCCGGTCCCAGCGGTGGCCGACCGGCAGGGCGTGGATCCGCCGGGGCACCAGCGTGCCCTCGGCGTCCCCGACCAGTGCCCGCAGGCTCTTGTCCCAGCCGTCGAAGTGATCGAGCACGGCCCGCTTGGCCGCCTCGGTGTCGGCGAAGTCGATCCCGTCCAGCCACTCCTCGGGCGCCTCCACCGCCGTGTACACGTGCAGGCTGCCGTCGCTCTCCCGGTGGGCGAGGAAGCCCCGGCCCGCACCGAGTGCGAACAGCATGCCGCCGCCGACCACCTCGGCGCTCACCGGATGCCGTACGTCCGCGTCCGGCAGGTCCGCCTCCACGAACGAGATGCCGGTGTACGCGGGCCGCGCGTCCGAGACCAGCGGGCGCACCCGGGACCAGGCGCCGTCCGCGCCGACCAGCAGATCGGTGGTGAAGGAGCCGCCGTCGTCGAGGGTCACCTCGTGCCGGCCGCCGCCGAGCGGGCGGGCGCCGGTGACCTTCGCGCCCCAGCGGATCACGCCCTCGGGAAGCGAGCCGAGCAGCAGCCGGCGCAGCTCGCCGCGGTCGATCTCCGGCCGCCCGCCGTCGCCGTCGTCGGGCGTGTCCAGCAGGACCCGGGCGTCCTTGTCCAGTACCCGCGTCGCCTGGCCGCCCGCGTGGACGTGCGTCAGGAACGCGTCGTACAGCCCGGCCGCGCGCAGCGCCACCTGGCCGGAGTCGTCGTGGATGTCGAGCATGCCGCCCTGGGTGCGGGCCGCGGGGGAGGCGTCGAGGTCGAAGACGGCCGCCTCGACGCCGTGCACCCGCAGGACCCGGGCGAGCGTGAGCCCGCCGAGACCGGCTCCGACGATCGCTATGGGGTGGTGGGGAGTGGACATGGTGATCTCCTAGTCGTGGGGTTCGGGCACGGCGGTGTGCTCGATGCCGTTGATCAGGGCCTGGAACGCCCAGGACACGCGGGCCTCGGGCGCGCCCGACAGGAGCGCCCCGGAGGCGGCGGCGATGTGCGGATGGGTACGGTCCGACACCTCGCCCAGCGCCCGGCCGAGGGCGTTCCAGTCCTCCTGGGACTCCCCGCCCGCGTGTTCGGCGGCGGTCGCGGTGGCGCGCTGGAGCAGCAGGTCGACGCCCCAGGCGGCCCGGTCGCGCGGCACTCCGCCCTCGTCGAGCAGGCCGAGCAGGGTCTCGATCAGGTTGAGGTAGTGCGGGCCGCTCGGCCAGGAGGTCAGCGCGGACCGGGCCAGGCTCGGATGCTCCAGGAGCATCGTGGTGTAGCCGACGAGCACCTGCTCCAGCCGCTCCCGCCAGCCACCCTCGGACGGGGCCGGGGGCAGGGTGCCGAGCAGCTCGTCCAGGACCGCCGCGTGCAGCTCGGCGGTGTTGCGGACGTAGACGTACAGCGAGGCCGGACCGGTGTCGAGCTCCTGGGCCAGGCGCCGCATGGTGACCTTCTGCAGGCCCTCGGCGCGCAGGATCTCCACGGCGGCGGCGACGATGCCCGCCCTGGTCAGGGCGGGCTTGGCGGGACGCTCCCGGCGGGAACGGGGAGTTGCTGGCATGCGTCCACCGTAACGAACATGTTCGTTGCGAGCAAGTTCGTGACGAACATGTTCGTCGTCATCTGTGACGTGCCCGCGAATCAGGGGGGTCGAGGGCCCAACTCGTCGAACGGTCAACCACCTTGCCCCGCCGGTCCCCTCTGCCCGGGCTTCTGCCAAGATGCCGTACGTCATGGTGCACATCCCGAAACCGCCCTCGGCGGCGTCGCCGGTCCAGCGCTCGGTCCCCACGAGCGCCGATGTGGCCCGCCTGGCCGGCGTCTCCCGCGCGACCGTCTCCTACGTCCTCAACAACACCAGTGCCGTCCGGATCAGCGAGCCCACCCGCCGCCGGGTCCACGAGGCCGCGAAGGAACTCGGGTACGTCCCCCACGCGGCCGCCCGCAGCCTGCGCGCCGGGCACAGCCGGATGGTCCTGATGCCCGCCCCGGCCATCCCGATGGGCCCGCTGTACGGGCAGTTCATCACCGATCTCCAGTGGGCGCTCAGCCGCCTCGACTACACGGTCGTCCAGTACGGCACCGCGGGCCTGCGCGGTGACGAAGCCGCCCGCGCCTGGGCCGAGTTGAGGCCGGTCGCCGTGCTCGTCCCCGGTGCCGAACTCGGCCCCGACGGCGTCTCGGTCCTCAAGCGGGCCGGCGCCCGTGCCGTGGTCACCTTCGGCCCCGAACGCGTCGAGGGCGCCCACGCCCTGCTGATGGACCACGACGCCGTGGGCCACTGCGCCGGCAGCCACCTCTACGCCCGCGGCCACCGCCGGATCGGCGTGATCGTCCCCGAGGGGGCCGGCCTGGAGACGTACTCCCGGCCCCGCCTCGAAGGCGTACGCCAGGCGCTGCGCGGCACCGACGCCGAGGTGACCGGGCTGCCGCTCGGCTACACCGAGCAGTCGGCGGCCGAACTCGCCGCGCGCTGGCCGGAGCTGGGGCTCGACGCGGTGTTCGCGTACAACGACGAGTACGCCATGCTGTTCATGCGCGCCCTCCAGGACGCGGGCGTGCGCATCCCCGAGGACACCGCGGTGCTCGGCGCCGACGACCTGATGCTCGGCCGGCTGCTGCGGCCCCGGCTCTCCACGATCCACATCGACCTGCCGTCCGGCCGCGAGCTCGCCGAGCTGGTCGACCGCGTGGTGCGCGATCCCGACTGCGAACCGGAGATGCGCCGGGTGCTCGGCGCCTGTGTGGTGCAGCGCGAGTCCAGCTGATGGGCGACCCTGGTCGGGGGCGGTGCTTTTCCCGGCCCCCTGGCTAGGATGTTGCGCGCTCAACCAAACGGCTCATGGGCGTGCCGTGGGCCGCGCAATCCCGGTGATCGATCGGAGAGCCGTCATGCCGTTGCTCGACCCGAAGACCTGGCAGGCGGGCGCCCTGTCCGGCGCGCCGTACGAAGTCACCGAGCCCGCCACCGGCGACACGCTCGGCTCGGTCGTCCTGGCCGCCCCCGCGGACGTCGCCACGGCCGCCGCGGCCGCCCGCGCCGCACAACGCGACTGGGCCCGCGCCCCGCACTTCGTCCGGGCCCAGGTCCTGCGCAGGGCAGGTGACTTGTTCACGGAGCACGCCGGCGAACTGCGCGAGTGGATCGTCCGCGAGTCCGGCTCCATACCCGGCAAGGCGGACTTCGAACTGCACGTCGCCGCCCAGGAGTGCTACGAGGCCGCCGCCCTCGCCTCCCGCCCGGCCGGCCAGGTACTGCCCAGCGAGGCGCCCCGGCTGTCGTACACCCGCCGGGTGCCGGTCGGTGTCGTCGGGGTGATCTCGCCGTTCAACGCGCCGCTGATCCTGTCCATCCGCTCGGTCGCGCCCGCCCTGGCCCTCGGCAACGGGGTCGTCCTGAAGCCCGATCCGCGCACCGCCGTCTGCGGCGGGCTCGCGCTCGCCGCGGTGTTCGCGGAGGCCGGACTGCCGGAGGGGCTGCTGCACGTGCTGCCCGGCGGCGCCGACGTCGGCGCGGCGCTGGTCGAGGACCCGCTGGTGCCGGTCATCTCCTTCACCGGCTCGACCGCCGCGGGCCGCGCGGTCGGCGAGGCCGCGGGCCGCCGTCTCAAGCGCGTGCATCTCGAACTCGGCGGCAACTCGGCCCTGATCGTCCTGGAGGACGCCGACCTCGACGCGGTGATCTCCACCGCCGCCTGGGGGTCCTTCTTCCATCAGGGCCAGATCTGCATGACCACCGGACGGCACCTGGTCCATGCCTCACTGGTCGAGGAGTACGCCGAACGCCTCGCCGCCAAGGCCGACTCGCTGGCCGTCGGAGACCCGCACCGCGAACAGGTCCACCTCGGCCCGATCATCGACGCCGGTCAACTCGCCAAGATCCACGGCCTGGTGGAGTCCAGCACCGCGCAGGGCGCACGACTCGCCGCCGGCGGCACCCACGAGGACCTCTTCTACCGGCCGACGGTCCTGACCGGCGTCGACGACCGCACACCCGCCTACGCCGAGGAGGTCTTCGGGCCGGTCGCGCCCGTCCGGGCCTTCGCCGACGCCGACGAGGCCGCCGCCCTCGCGGCCGACAGCTCCTACGGCCTCTCGCTCGGCATCGTCACCCGGGACACCGCTCGCGCCCTGGACCTCGCCGAACGCATCCCGACCGGCATCGTCCACATCAACGACCAGACCGTGAACGACGAGGCCGTGGCCCCCTTCGGCGGAGTCGCCGCCTCCGGCACCGGAGCCCGGTTCGGCGGCGAGTCCAACCTGGAGGCGTTCACGGACGTGCGGTGGACGACCGTACGCGGGGATGCGGCGCAGTACCCCTTCTGAGCTCCGCCGGCGGGGGTCACTTGCCCTGGGCGCTGCCCTGCTGCTCGGCGATGCTCTTGCGGACCTCGTCCATGTCCAGCTTGCGGGCCTGGCCGATGACGTCCGTCAGGGCGGCCTCCGGCAGGGCACCCGGCTGGGCGAAGACGGCGACCTGGTCGCGCACGATCATCAGGGTCGGGATCGACTGGATGCCGAAGGCCTGGGCGAGCTCCGGCTGCGCCTCGGTGTCCACCTTGCCGAACACCAGGTCGGGGTTGTCCTGCGCGGCCTTCTCGTAGACCGGGGCGAACATCCGGCACGGGCCGCACCAGGACGCCCAGAAGTCGATGAGGACGAACTCGTTCTCGGTGACCGTCTGGTCGAAGTTCTCCTTGGTGAGCTCCACGGTGCTGCTCATGCCTGATTCCCTCTTCCTGATGTGGGGGCGTCCCGGTGTGGGGCGAAACCGATCCCGACAACATGTCCGGCCGGGCAGGTATTCCGCCCCCTACCCGTGTGGCCCGGGCGCACGCCACCGGCAAGACTGGCCCCATGACGGAATCGGAATCCATCGCTTACGACGTCGTGGTGCTCGGGGCCGGGCCCGTGGGGGAGAACGTCGCCGACCGCACCCGTGCGGCCGGCCTCACCACCGCGGTCGTGGAGAGCGAACTCGTCGGCGGCGAATGCTCGTACTGGGCGTGTATGCCCAGCAAGGCCCTGTTGCGGCCGGTCATCGCCCAGGCCGACGCCCGGCGCCTGCCCGGCCTCGCCCAGGCGGTCCAGGGCCCCCTCGACACCCCCGCGGTCCTCGCCCGCCGCAACTACTTCACCTCGAACTGGAAGGACGACGGCCAGGTCGCCTGGCTGGACGGCATCAGCGCCGACCTCCACCGCGGCCACGGCCGCCTCGCCGGACCCCGCACGGTCACCGTGACCGGCCCCGACGGCACCCTCACCACCCTCACGGCCCGGCACGCGGTGGCCGTGGCCACCGGGACCCGGGCCCAGTTGCCCGACCTGCCCGGCCTCGCCGAGGTGAAGCCCTGGACCAGCCGCGAGGCCACCAGCGCCCAGGAGGCACCCGGCCGGCTGATCGTCGTCGGCGGCGGTGTCGTCGCCACCGAGATGGCCACCGCCTGGCAGGCCCTCGGCTCCCGGGTCACCCTGCTGGTCCGGGGCAAGGGCCTGCTCAACCGCATGGAGCCGTTCGCGGGCGAGCTCGTCGCCGACGCGCTGAAGGAGGCCGGTGTCGACGTCCGCATCGGCACCTCCGTCGAGTCGGTGACCCGCGAGAACGGCACGGTGGTGGCCGTGACCAACACCGGTGACCGCATCGAGGCCGACGAGATCCTCTTCGCCACGGGGCGCGTCCCGCACACCGACGACATCGGCCTCGACACGGTCGGCCTGGAACCGGGCTCCTGGCTGCCGGCCGACGACACCCTCCTGGTCGAGGGCACCGACTGGCTCTACGCCGTCGGGGACGTCAACCACCGGGCGCTCCTGACCCACCAGGGCAAGTACCAGGCCCGGATCGCGGGCGCGGCGATCGCGGCCCGCGCGGCGGACACGCCGCTCCTGGACGGGCCGTGGGGTGCGCACGCGGCCACCGCCGACCACGGCGCCGTACCGCAGGTCGTCTTCACCGAGCCGGAGGCGGCGGCCGTCGGGCTCTCCCTCGCGGAGGCGGAGCAGGCCGGGTACCGGGTGCGCGCCGTCGACGTCGAGTTCTCCTCCGTCGCCGGGGCGGGGCTGTACGCCGACGGCTACAAGGGGCGCGCCCGGATGGTCGTCGACCTGGATTCGGAGATCCTGCGCGGCGTCACTTTCGTGGGGCCGGGGGTGGGCGAGCTGATCCACTCGGCGACGGTCGCCGTGGTCGGCCAGGTGCCGATCAGCCGGCTGTGGCATGCGGTGCCGTCTTATCCGACGTTGAGTGAGGTGTGGTTGCGCTTGCTGGAGGCGTACAGGGGGTAGTGGCGAGGGAGCTGACGTCGGTCGGCTGCGGCGCCCTCGTGGCTGGTCGCGCAGTTCCCCGCGCCCCTTTCGGGGCGCTGTCGAGTACCGCGCTCTGACGGGGCGCTGTTGGCTTACGGAAGAGTGAAGCCCAGCGCCTGCGCCGCCGTCGCCGGCGTCGGCTGGGTCCAGCGCTCTGTCATCGCCTCGGTCGACGACAGGGAACGCAGTTCTGCCCGGTCCAGGTACAGCATGCCGTCGAGGTGGTCGGTCTCGTGCTGGACGATGCGGGCCGGCCACCCCGCGAACACCTCGTCGAGCGCGCGGCCGTTCTCGTCCTGGCCGCGCAGCCGTACCTCGGCGTGCCGGGCCACCACCGCCTGCCAGCCCGGCACGCTCAGGCAGCCCTCGAAGAACGCGGCGCGGGCGGTGCCCACGGGCTGGTAGGCCGGGTTGACCAGCACCCGGAACGGCTGCGGGACCCGGCCCCGGGCCGCCGCGACCTCCGCCGGCACCGGCGCCGGGTCCTCGATCACGGCGATGCGGAGCGGGACGCCGACCTGCGGTGCGGCCAGGCCCACGCCCGGGGCCGCGTGCATCGTGACGCGCAGCGCCTCGACGAACCGGGCCAGCAGGGCCGGGGTCAACTGACCGTCGTACGGCTCGGTTCCACGCCGCAGGACCGGGTCGCCGGCCGCGACGATGGGCAACGGGCCGCCCGGGCCGAGGAGTTCCTCGACCCGTTCGGCAAGGGGCGCGTGATCGCGGGGAGATGCCATCGCGCCAGCATGCCATGGAGCGGAGTGTGACGCGGGTCACCTTTCCTGCCGGGAACTCGGTCCACGCGCTCCCCGACTACTGGACCGTCACCGCTCAGCCACGAGTCCCCGGAGAGCCCGCCGATGTCCACCGCTTCCTCGACCTCCCCCAGTCCCGGCTCCGCTCGATCGGGGGGACCGCCATCGGACGAGGCCCCGCAACCCACCGTCCCGGCCGCCTCCCCGAGCCGCTGGGCCCCGCTGCGCCCCCTCGTCCTGCGCCTGCACTTCTACGCCGGTGTCCTGGTCGCCCCCTTCCTGCTCGTCGCCGCCGCCACCGGCCTGCTGTACGCCTTCTCCTTCCAGGCCGAGAAGCTGGTGTACGCCCATGAGCTGACCGTCCCGGTGGGCGAGACCAAGCTGCCGATCTCCGAGCAGGTCGCCGCCGCCCGCACGGCCCACCCCGAGGGCACGGTCTCCGCGATACGCCCGTCGCCCGAGGCGGACGCGACCACCAGGGTGCTGCTCTCGGGCGTCGCGGGCGTGAACCCGGACCACACCCTCGCGGTGTTCGTCGACCCGTACACCGGCAAGGTGCGCGGCGCTCTCGAACAGTACGGATCGACGGGCGCGCTGCCCCTGCGCACCTGGATCGACGAACTCCACCGCGACCTCCACCTGGGCGACACCGGCCGGCTCTACAGCGAGTTCGCGGCGAGCTGGCTGTGGGTGATCGCGGGCGGCGGCCTGGTGCTGTGGTTCTCCCGGCGCCGGGCGCTGCGCAAGGTGCGCGGCACCAGCGGGCGACGGCGCACGCTGGGCCTGCACGGCACCGTCGGCGTGTGGGCCGCCGCCGGTTTCGTCTTCCTCTCTGCGACCGGCCTGACCTGGTCCACCTACGCCGGCGCCAACATCGACGAACTGCGCACCTCCCTGGGCCAGGCCACCCCGTCCGTCTCGGCGGCCGTGAGCGGCGGCGAGCACGCGGGACACGGCACGGCGGCCGGCACCGGCGGCGACGCCGAGCACGGCGTCGGCCTGGACAGGGTGCTCGCGGCCGCCCGTGCCAAGGGGCTCGGCGACCCTGTCGAGATCGTCCCGCCCGCCGGCGCGAACAGTGCCTACGTGGTCAGGCAGGTCCAGCGCAGCTGGCCCGAGAAGCAGGACTCCGTCGCCGTGGACCCGGGCACCGGCGAGGTGACCGACGTCCTGCGCTTCGCCGACCATCCGGTGCTCGCCAAGCTCACCCGCTGGGGCATCGACCTGCACACCGGCATCCTCTTCGGCCTCGTCAACCAGCTCGCCCTGGCCCTGCTCGCGCTCTCCCTGATCCTGCTGATCCTGTGGGGCTACCGGATGTGGTGGCAGCGCGGCCGCGGCGCCACGTTCGGCCGGCCGGTCCCGCGCGGGGCCTGGGCGGAGGTCCCGCCGTACCTCCTCGTCCCGGCGATGGCGGTGATCGCGGTCCTCGGCTACTTCGTGCCGCTGCTCGGGATCCCGCTGGCCGCCTTCCTCGCCGTGGACATCGTCCTCGGCGAGATCGCACACCGTCGCGGCGGGCGGACGTACGGGGGCAGGGCCGGCGTGAAGTAGCGTGGTCAGACACGCTGACGCGCGTGTCACCACCGACGCCGGAGGGAGACGGGGACTATGGCACGGGCCCGGCGGGGGCAGGGGGAGCTGGAGGGCCAGGTGCTGGGTGCGCTGCGCGAGGCCGACGGTCCCGTCACCGCCGCCTGGGTGCAGGAGCGGCTCGGCGGCGACCTCGCCTACACCACCGTCGTGACCATCCTGACCCGGCTGCTCGCCAAGGACGTCGTCGCCCGCGAGCGGCACGGCCGTTCCTTCCTGTGGACACCCACCGCCGACGTGGCCCGGCTCGCCGCCCTGCGGATGCGCCGGCTCCTCGACCTGGAACGGGACCGCGAGGCGGTGCTCGCCAGCTTCGTCACCGCCCTGCCGCCCGGTGATGAGCAGGTGCTGCGGGCCCTGCTGGAGGCCGCCGGGCCGGGCCGGGTGAACACTCGGAACACCTCGCCCACCGACCACGGCGGTACGGAAGACTGACCGTCCATGGGGGTCTTCGTCTTCCTGCCGCTGGTCCTGCCGCTGACCGCGTGGCCCGTCGCCCGGCTGGCCGAGGGGCGGCTGCATCCGCGCGCCGCCACCCGGCTGCTCACCGCGATGGCCGTGGTCATGGCCGGGTGCAGCACGCTCTGCCTGGCCCTGCTGATGGTGGTCGGCACCGCCCAGCTCCCCGGCAACCCCCTCCCGGACGGCTGGTCCGACCCGGAGGTACGGGCCTCCGTCCCGCACGACGAGATCGCCGGCCGCGCCGCCATCCCCGCCCTCGTCGCGGTCGCGGTCCTGGGCGGCCGCACCCTCCACCGGCACCGCCGGGTCACCCGACAGGCCCGCCGGGCGCTCGCCGGACTGCCCGGCCGCACGGTCGCCGTGCTGCCCGACCGCACGCCGTACGCCTACGCGCTGCCCGACCGGATCGTCGTCACCACCGCGCTCCTGGACGGTCTCGCGCCCGGTGAACGCCGGGCCCTGTTCGCCCACGAACGCGCCCATCTCGCCGCCCGCCACCACCGGCACCTGCTCGCCGTCCACCTGGCGGCGCGCGCCAACCCGTTCCTGCGGCCCCTGCGTACCGCCGTCGTCTACACGGCCGAGCGGTGGGCGGACGAGGAGGCGGCCCGCTCGGTGGCGGACCGGCGCACGGTCGCACGGGCCATCGGCAGGGCGGCGCTGCTGTCCACGGGCACCCCGGCGCCGACGCTGGCCGCACTGGCCGGCACCGGTCCGGTGCCGCGCCGGGTCGCCGCGCTGCTCGGCCCCGCCCCGGTGGCCCACAGCCGGCCCGCCACGTTCACCGCGGCCGGCCTCGCCGTCTGGGGCGCCGCCGCGGGCACCCTCGTATCGGCGATGTCCTCGGCGAACTCGGCGGTGACCCTGTTCCTGGTCCTGCACGCGTCCACCCCGCTGTGACGGCCGGAGGGCCCCCGGAGATCCGGGGGCCCTCGTCGATCGCCGCTCATTCCTGCGGGAAGTCACCGGCCAGTGCCGAGGCGATCCGCAGATGCGGCTCCGCCTCCTCGTGCCTGGCCTGCCGCTGGAGCGTACGGCCCAGCATCAGCCGGGCGTAGTGCTCCACCGGGTCGCGCTCGATGACCTCGCGCAACTCGGCCTCCGCGCGGCGCAGTTGGGCCGAGTGGTAGTAGGAGCGCGCCAGCAGCAGCCGGGGTCCGGTCTGCTCCGGGGCCTCCTCGACCAGCCCGGCGAGCACCCGGGCGGCGCCGGCGTAGTCCTTGGCGTCGAAGAACAGCTGGGCCCGGGCCCACCGTTCGGCGGCGGTTCCCTGGTCGTAGTACGCCGTGTCGTAAGTCGTGTCGTACGTCGTGTCCACTCGTGACCTCCTTCGGCCCTGACAACAGACCGGGGTAGTTGAAAATTCCACCAACTCGGCCGGGGTCTGTCTTCCGACAAGTTGAGTTTCCTTGACAATTTTTGTTGTCGGTTAGAGGCTGGTGCCGCGGAGAACCGCACCAGACCCGAGACTGCGAGGAAACCCCGATGCGAACCCTGATCAGCACTGCCTTCATCTCCCTCGACGGGGTCGTCGAGGGCCCGGGCGGCGAACCCGGCTACCGGAACTCCGGGTGGACCTTCAAGGACATCGAGTTCGTCCCCGAGGCGTTCGAGATCAAGGGGCGGGAGCAGGAGGAGTCGGCCGCGGTCCTGATGGGCCGGGCCAGCTACGAGGCGTTCAGCCCGGTGTGGCCGGACATGGCCGAGTTCTCGCACTACAAGACGCTGCCGAAGTACGTCGTCTCCACCACCCTCACCGTGGACGACCTGGTGTCGAACTGGGGCGAGACCACGATCCTGCGCTCGCTCGACGAGGTCGCCGCCCTCAAGGAGACCGACGGCGGCCCGGTCATCGTGCACGGCAGCGCCTCGCTCAACCACGCCCTGTCCGACGCGGGCCTGATCGACCGCTACCACCTGCTCGTCTACCCGCTGCTGCTCGGCGCGGGAAAGCGCCTGTTCAGCGCCACGGACAAGGACACCCAGAAGCTGAAGCTGGTCGAGCACGAGGTCTACGCCAACGGCGTGCAGAAGAACGTCTTCGACGTCGTCCGCTGACCCGGCCCCGCGCCGCCGTCAGCAGGGCTTGCGCCACACCCCCAGTTCCAGCTTCTTCTGCATCGACGACAGGCCCAGCCGCCGGGACTCGGCGCAGAAGGCACTGGTCGGTTCCTTGTACTCCACGTGGAAGACCGCCTTGCCCGCCTTGATGAACGGGGTCAGACGCGCGCACTCGTCGTACTGGGCGCACTCCTCGTCGACCGCGAAGTCGAAGTCGGCGAGCAGCTGCGGGATCTGCGGGAGGTCGTTCTTGAGGCCCACGGACAGGCCGCGTTCATGGGCGATGTCCGCGATCATGCGGTTGTAGCGGAGCTGGTCGGCGGTGGTGAGCCGGAAACCGGTGTCGTTGCCGTAGCCCTCCACCAGGTCGGGCTCGACCGCGTCGAAGCCCTTGTCGCGGCACATGTCGAAGCGCCGCTCCATGATCGGCCGCAGGACGGACAGCCTGCGGATGTCCAGCCAGCGTTCGCCCGCCCAGCCGTTGTTCTTCCCGAGCACCGAGCGCGGGAAGTCGTCCTTGTCGGGCCGGAAGTTCTCCCACGCGCCGACGTTGACGTAACAGATGACCTTGCGGCCGGCGCGGTGCAGTGCGGCCACGTCCGCCTCGGAGTTCTCGAAGCCGTCGATGTCGTAGACGGGCACGTCCACCGTCGGCTCGACCTCCCCGTCCAGCTGCCACTGCCAGGCCAGACCGGGCCTGGGTTTCCATGGGGCCTTGGCGGGGTGTGCCCCGGCGGAGGCCGTGCGCGTGGCGGCGGAGGCCGTCGGTGCGGCGGGAGAGCCCGCGGACGCGGTGGGAGAACCCGTGCCCGCCGTCGGCGAGTCGGCGGACGCCGAGGGGGCGGCCGAGTGTGCCGACGGTGAGTCCCGGGGTGCGGAGCAGCCCGCCAGGAGGGCCGCCGCGGTCAGGGCGGCGGGCAGCAGGATGCGCGCCCGCGGCCGTGCGGGTGCCCTCATCGCTCCGCCTCCGCCCCGGTGAGCGCCGGTGTCAACTCGGCCCAGGGGTTGGGTGGTTCGCCCGTCACCGGACCGCAGACCGCCGCGCCCCGCCGGTGCGCGGTGCGCACCGCGAGCGGGACCAGGGCCTCGGGCACGCCGTAGACGAGATGGCACAGCCGCTCCGGCGGCTGCCGGCCGGCCCACGCCGGCCGGGTGAACGCCGAGACGTACGTCGACCAGTGGCCCTCGAAGGTGACGGTCAGGTCGGCGAGCCGGAGGTATCCCGGCGCCGGGTGGACGCCCGGGTTGAGCACCACTCTCCCGGCGCCCGCCTTCCGTACGGCACGCACCAGTCTGCGGCAGGCGGGCAGCCCCTGCGGGGTCGCCGTCACCCGGTCGAGGAAGCAGCCGTCGGCCGCGTACCACTCCTCGTGCCGGCGCATCTCCTCGGTGACCTGGGCCTGTCCGCGCATGCCGTAGTCGGTGTCGACGTATCCCAGCAGGAGCGCCCCGGCCGTGCGCAGCGCGTCGGCCGCCGCGGCGAACGCCGGGTCGGGGCGGTCACCGGGGCCGTCGGCCGGGTTGAGGACCACGCCGTAGGTGCGGTGCGCGGCGGTGATCAGGCGGTGCCAGGCGCCCGGGTCCTCGGCCGGGTGCACATACAGCGGAACGAGCAGGCTCACCGGACACCGTCGCTCTCCCACAGGGCGGTGAGCGCGTCGTCCAGGGTGTGGGCGGGGCGCCAGCCCAGGGCCCGCCCGGCGGCGGAGATGTCGGAGCACTGCCACGACACCTTCGCCGAGCGGACCGAGCCGGTCGTGCTCTCCTCGATACGGCCCCGGAAACCCGCCCGGCCGGCCAGGGCGTGCACCAGCTCGCGCACCGGAACGGCCCGGCCGCCGCCGATGTTGAGGACGGGCGGCAGCGGCCCGGGCACGGTGGCCGCCAGCACCACCGCCCCGGCCACATCCCGTACGTCCACGAAGTCGCGGAACGCCGACAGGTCCCCGAGCCGCAGCACCGCAGCCGCGTCCGGGCCCGCCTCGCGGAGCATGCCGGTGATCCGCCCGGGCAGCGAGGCGGCCGGCGCCCCGGGCCCGACCGGATTGCCCACCCGCAGCACCACCGCGTCCAGGCCGGCCGCGGTCACCGCGGCCGTGCCCGCGAGCTTGGTCGCACCGTACGGGCCCACCGGGCTGGTGGGTGCCGACTCGGTCACCGGGGCGTCCGGCGCGCCGGGGCCGTACTCGGCGGCCGAACCCAGGTGCACCAGGCGGGCCGCCGGGGCCGCGTCGCGCAGCGCGGCGCACAGCACCGCCGGGCCACGGGCGTTGACCTCGGCGAGGGCGACCGCGTCGCCGCCGGTCGCGCCCGCGCAGTTGACCACGGTGTCGGGCGCGACCGCCGCCAGGGTCTTGGCCAGCTGTCCGGGGCGGACGGTGGCGAGGTCGACGTGGTGCTCCACGCCGGCCGAGCGGCCGCCGCCGAGGACCTGCGCGCCGGGCACGGCCCGCAGCCCCGCGGCGACATGGGTGCCCAGATAGCCGGTGCGGCCCAGGACGAGAATGCGCATGACGTGCTCAGGCTCCCTTGAGCAGAAGCGGCTTGCGGCTGGTGAACTCGGCGTTGGCCCGGTCGTAGTCGTCCGGGCGGCCGATGTCCAGCCAGTACCCTTCGAACTCGTAGGCGTGCGGCGGAGTTTCGGCCTTCAGCAGATCGATCACCAACTCGTCGAAGCCGAGCGGGAGTCCGGGCGTGTAGTCGTCGAGTGTGGCGCGGGACAGCCCGTAGACGCCCATCGAGACGCGGTAGTCCACGCTCGGCTTCTCGGTGAACGCGACGACCTTGCTGTCGTCGGTGGTCAGCACCCCGAAGTCGATGTGGATCTTGCGGGCGTAGGTGGCGATGGTCAGCGGGGCACCGGAGGCTCTGTGCCGGGCGAGGACGTCGGCGTAGTCGAGGTCGGTGAGGATGTCGCCGTTCATCACCAGAAAGGTCTCGGGCAGCCGGTGACGCAGGTTGAGCAGCGGGCCCATGGTGCCCAGCGGGCTCTCCTCGGTGGCGTAGTCGACGGCCAGGCCCCACTGGGAGCCGTCGCCGACGTAGGCGCGGATGATCTCGCCGAGATGGCCGATGGCGAGGGTGACGCTGGTGAAGCCGGCCGTGGAGAGCTGGCGCAGCACGATCTCCAGGATCGCGTGCTGGTCGCCGATGGGGACGAGCGGTTTGGGCAGCGCGGTCGTGTAGGGGCGCAGCCGGATGCCCTTGCCTCCGGCCAGGATCACTGCGTGCATGGGACTCCTCCTTCGTGAACGTGCGCAGACGTGCCGGACGAGGTCAGATGTTGTAGATGCCGGTCTTGTAGCGGGTGAGGTTGGCCGGGTCGCGGAAGAACCGGGCGGTCTGCGCGAGGCCCTCCTCCAGGGAGTGCGCGGGCTGCCAGCCGGTGGCCGCGCTGAGCCTGCTCGCGTCGGCGACCAGCCGCATCACCTCCGAGCCCGCCGGCCGGATCCGGGCCTCGTCCGCCCGGACGTCGACGGCGGTGCCCATGACCTTGCCGATCAGCGCGACCAGGTCGCCGACCGAGATCTCCCCGCCGGTACCGGCGTTGAAGGTACGGCCCACCACCTGTTCGGCGGGCGCGGTGCCGACCGTCAGGAACGCCTGGGCGGTGTCCTCGACGAACATGAAGTCCCGGGTGGGCCGGAGATCGCCGAGGGTGATCGTCGTTTCCCCGGCGGCGAGTTGACCGATGACGGTGGGGATCACCGCGCGCATCGACTGGCGCGGCCCGAACGTGTTGAACGGCCGCAGCGTCACCACGGGTGTCTCGAAACTGGCGTGGTAGCTGTCGGCGAGCCGGTCCCCGCCCGCCTTCGAAGCGGCGTACGGGGACTGGGTGTTGATCGGGTGGTCCTCGGTGATCGGCACGGTCTGCGCGGTGCCGTACGTCTCGCTGGTCGAGGTGTGCACCAGCCGGGGCGTGCCGAGCGCGCGGACCGCTTCCAGGACGTTCAGCGTGCCGGTGACGTTGGTGTCCACGTAGCTGTGCGGGGCCCGGTAGGAGTACGGGATCGCGATCAGCGCGGCCAGGTGGTAGGCGGTGTCGGCGCCGTCGAGCAGGCCGCGGACCGAGCCGGGGTCGCGGACGTCGCCGAGGACGATCTCCACCTGGTCCAGGACGTCCGGGGCGAGGGTCTCCAGCCAGCCGTAGGAGGAGAAGGAGTTGTACTGGGCCATGGCCCGCACCCGGTGTCCGGAGGCGACCAGCGCCTCGGTGAGGTGCGAACCGATGAAACCCTCGGCCCCGGTGACGGCGGCGAGCGGTTGGGAGGTCAACTGCGGTGTCCTTCCGATTGGTTGTGCGTGGGGGGAGTGACTATCCGTGCGGGGCGGGGCGGCCGAGCAGCGCAAGCGCGCAGGCCGCGAGACAGAGCGCCGCGGCGCCGCAACACAGCGGCAGGGCCAGGCCGGCCCCGGGGAGACCGAGCAGGGTGACCGCGCCGGCGACGGCGGCGGCCGTGACACAGAGCGCGGCCGACGGCCAGGCCGCGCCGAACGCCTGCAGCAGCAGCGCGGTCCACAGGGTGGCCGCGAGCAGCAGCAGGGCGGCCGGGTCGGCGCCCGTGAACAGGGCGGCCGGCAGCAGCGGCAACAGGTACAGCAGCAGGCAGAGGGCGAGGATGCCGGCCGAGCGCAGCAGGAACGCGGCGGGGGTGGCGGTGGCGCGCAGCGCGGCGACCGACAGCCCCCGGTAGCGGTACAGCAGCCACTCCGCCGGGCCCATGCTCACCGTGAGCACGATCACCGCGTACGGTGCGCGCGACTCCCGGAGCCCCTCCAGCAGCACCAGCACCCCGGCGGCCAGACCGAACAGGCCGTACGGCAGCGACCACAGCACCTTGGGCCGGCCCGCCGCGGGGGCGGCCGGCACGGCCAGGGTGCGCCACAGGACCCAGCCGGTGACGGCGAGCGTGGCGGTCAGGGCGAGCAGCGGCAGCCCGGCCCGCAGCAGCCGGCCCGGCTCCCACCGGGGCAGTACGGCCGCACCGGCGATCAGGGGGCTCAGCGCGGCCAGCAGCAGCCGCTCCCGGGCCAGTACCAGGAGCACGCCCGCCGCGGCCAGGTAGACCGACTGGGCCGCCGCGGCCAGGACGACCGGGCCGCCCCCGGCGATCACGGCGGCCGCCCCCGTGGCCAGCACCGCCCCGACCGGTGCACCGAGCAGCAGGGTACGGCCGGCCTCCCGCCGTCCGCTCGCCATCCGCAGATGGGCGCGGTGGCCGAGAGCCTGCCCCCACGCCCAGGACACCAGCCCCGCCACGATCAGCGCCGCGGCGTGCCCGGCCGCGTTCCACAGCGGAGAGGTCAGCAGATAGGCCAGCCCGGGCAGCGCGAACAGCACGCCCCGCAGCAGACAGCGCACGGTGTCCGGACGCCAGGGGTCGGCCGCGGGCGCGGGCTCCGGGAAGGTCCTGGGCACCCGTTCGTAGAGCGCGGACGCGAGCGAGAACAGGTTCGGGTGGCCGTACCGCTCGTTGATCACGGCGGCCGACAGGCCCTCCGACTCCAGCAGGGCGGCCACCTCGTAGGGGTGGACGGCGGGGCCGATCCGGTCGGCGAGTTCGGCGGCGAGCTCGCTGATCGCGTCCTCGTCCGGGCCGCGCCGGGGCAGCCGGATGGTCAGCGTGGTGTCGTCGAGGGCCCAGCGAGGCCGGCGGCGGCGCGGCGGCCGGGGCTCGGCCAGGCGCAGGGCCAGGGTCTCCTGTTCGGAGCCGCCGGGTTCGAGGGACATCGGTCCGCTCACCGGGCCACGCTCCCGGTGACGCCCGCGGCGGACAGCGGGGCCGGGGCCGGGGCCGGCCCGGCCGCCGACTTGCGTGCGCGGTCGGGTAGTTCGAGGTAGATGGCGCGGAAGGTGTCGATGGTCTGGCGGAGCGTGAACTGCTCGATCACCCGCAGCCGGGCCGCCTCGCCCATCGCCCGGCGGCGCGCCGGATCGCCCAGCAGTTCGAGCGCGGCCGCGGCCATCGCCGCCGGGTCCCGGGGCGCGACGACCAGCCCGGTGTCGCCGACCGCCTCCCGGACCCCGCCGACGTCGGTGGAGACGGTGGCCCGCCCGCAGGACATGGCCTCGATCAGGGTGAACGGGAAGCCCTCGCTGATGCTGGAGAGCATCACGACGTTGCCGGCCGCGTAGGCGTCCTTGATGTCGTCGACGCGCCCCTCGAAGGCGACGGCGTCGCCGTGCCCGAGTGCGGTGGCCAGCGCCTCGCAGCGCTCCCGGTACGCCTCGCCGCCCCTGGGCGTGCCGCCGAACAACCGCAGCCGCGCCTTCGGGATCCGAGCCCGGACCACGGCGAAGGCCCGGATCAGGGTCTCCAGGTCCTTGATGGGGTCCACGCGGCCCGCCCAGCTCAGGGTGGGCACCTCCGGCTCAGGTCCGGCCGCCGGGAACGCGGCCGGGTCGACGCCGTTGTACACGGTGCGTATGGACTCCGGATCCGCGCCGCCCTCCTCCTCCCAGAGCCGGTTGTAGCGGTTGCCCGGGGTGATCAGGGCCGCCTTGCGGTAGGACTCGCGGGCCAGGAGGCGGAAGAAGCCGAGCACGACCGCCTTGACCGGCCAGCGGTAGGGCGCGGTGCGATAGCCGAGGTAGCGTTCCCGCAGGTAGACGCCGTGCTCGGTGAGCAGCAGCGGGACCCCGTGCTGTTCCAGCGCGGCCAGCCCCGGAAGTGCGGCGACGCCCCCGCTCACCGCGTGCGCGACGCCGGTGGTGGGCAGCGGAGCGGTCAGCGGGCGCAGCGCGTGCTCCAGGAGCGCGGTCGCGGTGAGTGCGTCGTGCAGGGTGGGCCGGGCCTCGCGCACGGCGACGCCGGGCCGGTTCCACAGCGAGGTCAGGACGGTGATCGCCGGGTCGGTGCGCAGGAACGGGCCGAGCGTGCCGTCCGCCGCGGCGCGCGCCATGGCGTAGAGAGCGGCCGGGAAGCCGTCCTCCGCCCGCGGGTCGAGCAGCGCGGCGAGGAACCGGCCGTAGGCGTCGGCGAGTTCACGGCGGGCCCGGCCCCGGGGCGCGCGGCCCGCGGGCGGGTCGCCCCACATCGGCATGGACCACACGTTCGAGACGTGCGGGGGCAGGTCCCAGACGACGGGCTCGCGTCCGGTGCCGGTGACGGCGATCACGTCGAAGTCGATGTCGGGCATGCCCTGCACCAGTTGGTCGCACCAGACGCTGACGCCGCCGTGACTGTGCGGGTAGGTGCCTTCGGTGAGCAGGGTGACGCGCGTAGTTCGAGTGGGGGGCGCGCCCTGGGGAAGGGACATCGGTTTGCTCCACGGCCGAGGTGTGGGGGGTGGTCGTGCCGGTTCCGGCCGCCGGCGGGCGGCCGGAACCGCGGATCCGTTCTTGCTTCGGTCGTCGGTGCGGCGGAGCGCTGTTCAGTCGGTGACGGTGGCGGGGACCGGATCGGCCACCCCCGCCGGGACCCGGGTGCCGGGCGCGGGATCCGTGGCCGGGGCGGTGTCGTCGGCAGCCGTGACGGACGGGGACGCCGTGGTGGCGGGCAGGGTCAGGCTGAGCGGGGAGCCGGCCGAAGGGGTCCAGCCGGAGACCGCGCCCGCGTACGCCGAGCCGAACGCGGCGCCGCCCACTGTGGTCCCGGTCGGCAGGGTCGCGGTGACCTCCAGGCCGGCCGGTGCCTCGACGGTCACGGCGTCGCCGATGCGGTAGGCGGTGACCTGACCGGCCTGGAGCGCGGCCTGCCAGTCCGCCCGGCGCTTCAGCTCGGTGCCGATGTCCTTCATCCGCAGGTTCACCACGGGGGTGTTGTCCGCGAACAGGGCCTGGTAGCCGTCGAGCACGCCGTTCAGCACCGGGTAGGCGATGCGGTCCTCGGTCAGGTTCGACTGATGGATGTAGTGCGGCCGGGGGTCGTTGGACAGCACGTGCCCGAGGTCGATCCGGGTCTCCAGCGGCACGATCTCGCCGGTGTAGCCGGTGCTGGTGTCCAGCGGCGCCGACAGACAGGTCGTGGTGGTCGGGTTGTCCTCGCAGATACCGCTGCCGCCCTGGGCGCGGCTGGTGTACAGCCAGTTGTACTCGTCGACCTCCTCGGAGGCCTTGCCCGCGTTGTAGAAGATGTTCATCGGGTAGCGGGGCACCGTCTCGGCCGCCCCGACCTGACGCTGCTGCGGGTCACGGGAGTTGTCGGAGCCGAGCCAGTCGACGCCGTTCGCGGCGAGGGCGGGCGCCAGGTTCGGGTTGTCGTCGGGCTGCTGCGGCAGGATCCGCATCCCGGAGTGCTCGCCGGTGACCAACTCGTCGTTCTCCAGGGGGAGTCCGTTGGTCTCGGCCCAGACCCGGTTGTTCGCGATCTCGTCGGAGATGTCGTTCTGGCCGACCCACTGGGTGCTGCCGTCGGCGTTGGTCTCGCACACCCAGGGCACCACGGTGGTGTTCTGCACGCAGCCGAGGAAGGCGTGCGTGTAGGTGTGGTTGATCCAGCGGAAGTCGTTCTTGTCCGCGACCAGTTTGTCGGCGAGCTGGTCGACGCCGTTGTTGTCCTCGCGCTGGTCGACGCTGCCGGAGCCGTTGAAGGCGAGGTCGAAGGTGAAGTTCTTGCTCTGCTCCCAGGCCACCGCGTAGTCGACGTCGGTGGACGTCATCCGGATCGGGTCGGCCGTGGCGCCGGAGTCGGTGCAGTCGACGTCGCCGGGCGTGCAGTTGAGCTCGCTGTTCCAGCGGTCGTCCTGGGCGAACACATCGTCCACGTGCACGGCGAAGTAGTTGCGCGAGGCGCCGAGATGCACCCCGCCGGTCATCCACTCGACGATGCCGCGGGCCAGCAGCCGGAACTGTTCCTGGTACTGGTTGTAGACGAAGGTCACGACGAGCTCGCGCCGGTTGTCGTGCCGGTACTCGCCGACCAGGGAGCCCTTGGTGGACGACCCGGGGATCGTCGCCTCGACGTAGGGCGTGAAGTCGGCGCCGGCCGCCGGCTGCGCGAGGTAGGCGTAACTCTCGCCGACGGAGGGGTCGTTGTCCTCGAAGGGGACGGTGCCGTCGAGGTAGCCGAAGGGGCCTGCCTGGCCGGCGGCGGTCACGTCGGCCTGGGTGCCGTCGATGCTGCCGGAGTAGCCCGCGCTGCCCGCCGGGTACTGCAGACCGGCTTCCGGTCGCGCATAGGTATAGGCATCGACCTGGGGGATCTGGTAAACCTGTTCGTACGCTGTGAGTGCCGCCATTTCACTTGAACCGCTCGCGAACGGATTGTCGTTGGGCAGTACCACGGCCTGGAACTTGGCGCGTGCCCGTCCGTCGACGGTGTCCGCGAGGAAACCGGCGTCGATGACCTGCCGTCCGGACTGGGTCAGGTCGATTTCGGTGAACGGCGTGCCGTCATCGGTGAGTTCGGCGGCGATGGCGGCGGTCGACGGTCCGCCGTCGCTGACCAGCAGTACCCGTAAGTCGATTCTGGGTGCGTCGTCTGCATGGGCCGCGCCGGCCGGCAGGCCGAGCGCGGCGATGAGCGCACCGACCGTGAGCACGGTCGTGCGTATGGTCCGCTTCATGCGGTGAAGTCCCCTCCCCGGACGGGGTGAGTGCGGCTCCGCAGGGCGGACGCACCCCTTTGCCCCGACGCCGGCTTCCCCTGAGAGGCCAGTCGTCGACGCATCCGTCGCGTCACATAGTGGTGTCTGTGTGTAGCTTTCGCGGTCGTGTTGCGAAACGTGACGGAAAAGAGCAGGCATCCAACAGGCCTCAGATGGAACCGAGTTGGGCTTTTTTCCGTCCGCGGTGCAGGCCGGGCCCTCTGCGCGGGCAAGAGTGCCCGGCCCCGGATCATCGGCTGATCGCAGACCTTTCAGGTCATCCCCGACAGGCCGTCAGGCGCACAGGACACGCGTCTCGGGCGTGTAGACCGGGCCGCCGCTCGTGTTCGTGGAGTCGCTGAACTCGGCGTAGTAGTACGAGTAGAAGCCGATGTTGCCGTTGCAGCCGGAGTCGGCGGCCACGCTGAGCGTCAGGGTGACGGTGCGGCTCTGGCCGGGCGGGACGGTGGCGCCGTAGTCGGTGCCGAGGTTGGTGGGCCCGGTGCCGGAGCAGGCGGTGGCGGTGCCGTCGGACGCGGCCAGGCTGCAGCCGGTGAAGCTGTACTTCAGGTCGGGGCGCTGTGTGGTCAGGTAGGTCGGGTCGATCGTCTGGTACACGAACCAGATGTCGTAGGTGTTGTTGTTGGTGATCGTCATCGACAGGTGCACCGTGCCGCCGGGCGTGGTGGTCGCGGCGTCGGTGGCGAAGGTGAGCCCGGCCGGCGCCGAGTCGGCGCTCGCGCTGGGGGTCAGCCCGAACAGGGCCAGAACGAGGGTGAGGACGGCGCCGAGGCCGAAGCGTCTCATCAGTGGTGATCGCATGGCGGGGAGGCTAGGCAGCCCCCTGTGCGGGCGTCTTCCCCGGGCGGCCGGACCGACACGCCGAGTGACCGAAAGTACGCGTTCTGTGAAGACGCTGTAACCGACACATGAAGGCGTAATCGACCGGCAAAACACGCAAGTGCCGGCCGATCCGTCCGGGCCGCCACCCGGACCCGGCGGCGGAAGCCGATCCGCCGCCCCGGAGGGCGGTTATTGGCGCGTATCGGATGCACCGAACCGCCCTCCCGTCACTCCGCCCCCCGAAACTCTCGGCCAACCGCAGATTTCCGGCCCCGCCCGCCGGTGCCGGCGCCCCGCCCCTGCTCGCGGGCATCCGCCGGGTGGCCCTGTTCGCGGCATGAACCGTGCCGTCAGGGGGCATCCGGTCACTATGGAAGGCGCGCCTGTGATCGTGCAGCCGCCGGGCCCCGACGGCGGCCGGCGGGTCACCATCCGCGGAGAGTACGTCGGCATCGCGTACCACCTGCTCGACGTCGTCGAGTTCCTGCGTCGCGCGGGCCTGCCCGAGGCCAGTACGACGGTCGACGACCCCGAGCTGATCGAGTGGCGCGGCATCGGGCCGAAGGCCTGGACCGCCACCGGCTGACCCGCGTCGGACATCCCGGACCGCAGCGGCGGACTTGTTCGACTCTACGAACTTTCTGTGTGACGGGTACACATCAGCGCGCACTACTGATAGGAAACCTTCCTATCGATGACCGACCGCAACCCCCCACTGGAGTCCCTGTGCGGAAACCGAACGACACGACCACGACGAACCCCGTCCTGACCTCCCGCCGCACCCTGCTCGCCCTGCTCGGCGCGTCCGCCGTAGGCGCCGGCGCCGTGCTGCTGCGCCCCGCGCACGCCACCGCCGCCCCGACGGCCGCGAGCTGTGCGGGCCTCGACGACCCGGCGAAGAAGGAGATCGCCATGAAGCTGGTGTCGAGCGCGGAGAACTCCTCGCTCGACTGGAAGGCGCAGTACAAGTACATCGAGGACATCGGCGACGGCCGCGGCTACACCGCCGGGATCATCGGCTTCTGCTCCGGCACCGGCGACATGCTCGACCTCGTCCAGCTCTACACCGACCGCAAGCCCTCCAACGTGCTCGCCAAGTACCTGCCGGCGCTGCGCCGGGTCAACGGCACCGACTCGCACAGCGGCCTCGACCCGAACTTCCCCGCCGACTGGCGCAAGGCCGCCCAGGACACCGCCTTCCAGCAGGCCCAGAACGACGAACGCGACCGCGTGTACTTCAACCCGGCCGTGCAGCAGGGCAAGACGGACGGGCTGGGCACGCTGGGCCAGTTCACTTACTACGACGCCATCGTCATGCACGGCGACGGCGACGACGCCACCAGCTTCCGCAACATACGCAAGCGCGCCCTCGGCCATGCCAAGCCGCCGGCGCAGGGCGGCAACGAGACGACGTACCTCAACGCCTTCCTCGACGCCCGGGTGTGGGCCATGCAGCAGGAGGAGGCGCACAGCGACACCACCAGGGTCGACACCGAACAGCGGGTCTTTCTGCGCAACGGCAACCTGTGCCTGAACACCCCGCTGGACTGGAAGGTGTACGGCGACAGCTACCACATCGGCTGACACCGTTCCTAGAGACTGAGCGGGAGCGAGTCCTGTTGCCAGGAGTCGTGCTCAGCCGAACACCCCGAACGGTGCTGGGCGTTCTGGTCCACTGCGTTCGCTCCGCGTCCGGCGCCGGCGGATCGTGTCCGTGGTCCGGGAATGCGGGGGCGGTGTCCCTCACGTCCTGGGGTGCCTGGTCTGGCCTGGACGGTCCGATGCCCGCATCCATCGCTCTGGTGGGTGCGGGGCGGTGTCGTCCGACGCCGGATCGGGTGCCCCAGGGCGCGCCTTCCGATCGCCACGGCGGGTGTGTCGTGGCGGGTGGTCTTCCTGTTCTTGCTGGTGAGGGGCTTTTGCCAGTGCTGGGCGCCCCGCCGGGAGGTAGAGGCTGGGTCGACGGCGATAACCGGGACGCCGAGTTCTGCCGCCGTACTTACCAACCGGACCAGCAACCTTGTCACCGGCATGCCGGAGATCAGCTTCCGGAACCGCTTCTTGCCGCCGTGCTTCTCCCGGCTCGTCTCTGCGGTGAAGTCGAGGTCCTCGACGGCGATTGCGAGGCCTTGGCGCCTGGCCCAGTGCAGCAGCCGGATCAATGCGTGCCGGATCTGGGCATCGCGGTGGTCGGTGGTGCCGGTGAGGTCGTAGCCAAAGCGCGGTGGTTCGCCGATGGGGTTGCCGTGCCGATCGAGGCGCCAGGCGGCGAGATGGTCGGCGTTGGTGTCCACGCCGACCAGGCCTCTCGCGCGGGCCGTATCCAGCGGCACCGTCCGGACCGGTGGGAGGGTCCAGGACGCGGTCAAGTACCAACGGCCGCGTGTGGTGTCCTGATGGATACGGTAGGCCACAGCCCTGTTGGCGGTGACACGGTCGGCCCATTGCTCGCCACGGTGAGCGAACGACACCTGCACAGCCAGCACGTACCGGCCGTGCGGCGCGTTCGCCAGGTACGTCAGCGGCGCGGGGAGTTTGGTGGAGACCTCGCCGTCGGGGGTGACACGGAGGGTCTCGTTGCCGTACCGCTTCCCGGACTCGCCGTCGGCCTGGAGGAAGCGGCGCTCCGCCACACCGACATTGAAGTTCTGGACGGACGCGATCTCGGCCCAAACGTCCAGCGATCTGGTTAACCACGTCACTTCCGCTGTCCGCCGGACGTCCAAGCGGCGCGGGCTGATCCCGTGACGGCCTCGAACGCCGGCCCGGACGTGATCGCCCGTACGGGGATTCCCAGGGCGTGAACACGGCCTTCGTCTGATCCTGTGCTCCGACCAAAGAGGCACTTGACCAGGACGAAGGCCATGGGGGAATGAGTCTGCTGCAGCATGACGTCCGGCGGGAGGCGTTCGCGGTGGCGTCGCACTTCCGGGACGACTTCTTCGACTGCCTGACCGCGCGTGGGGACACACTGTTCGAGCTGACCGACGCGTTGCTGTGCGCGGACGGCCCGGTGACCACGCCGGTGGACCTGATGCTGACGGCCGAGCACCGGCGCGGGCACGGCGCCATGTACGACGCGTTGAACAGCGGGAATGTCGACGTACCGCGGCTGCGACAGGTGCTGGCCGGCCTGCCACAACTCGCGGCCGCCGAAGGGCGCCTGGTCCTGGCGGTGGACGTCACCCACCGCCTCCGGCCCGACGCGCCGACCAGCGCGGACCGACTGTTCTGCCACGTCTACGGCCGCAGCGGCCGGTCCTCGGACCAGTTCGTGCCCGGCTGGCCCTACTCGTTCATCGCCGTGCTGGAGTCGGGCCGGACCTCGTGGTGCCAGATCCTGGACGCGCTGAGGCTGGGGCCGGCCGACGACGTGGCCGAGGTCACCGCTGTCCAGGTCCGCCGCGTAGTCGAGGTCCTGATCGACATAGGGCGGTGGCAGCAGGGCGACCGCGACATCCTGATCGTCTTCGACGCCGGCTACGACGCTCCGCGCATGGCCTATCTGCTGGAAGGACTGCCGGTGGAGGTGCTGGGGCGGATGCGCACGGACCGCGTGATGCGCCAGCCCGTCCCGGTCCCCTGGATCTCGCCGCCGCAGGGCGGACGGCCGCCCAAGCACGGCAAGGAGTTCCGCTTCGCCAAGCCCGACACCTGGGGCGGGCCCCATGTCGCGACCGTTCAGGTCACCGAGCGCTACGGCACCGCTCGCGCGATGGCCTGGGACCCCATTCATCCCCGGCTGACCACCCGCTCCGCGTGGATCGACCACTCCGGCGAACTCCCGTTCATCGAGGGCACGTTGATCCTCCTTGAGGTCGACCGCCTGCCCGGCGGCCACGATCCACTCCCCGTCTGGCTGTGGTCGTCGGCCACCGGCCTGCCGGGCCAGGCGGTCGACCCGCGCTGGCAGGCGTTCTTGCGCAGATTCGACCTGGAGCACACCTTCCGGATGATCAAGCAGACGCTGGGCCGGACCCGCCCGAAGCTCCGCGCGCCCGCAGCGGCGGACCGGTGGACCTGGCTGGTCATCGCCGCGCACACCCAGCTCCGCCTCGCCCGGCCGCCGGCCGCAGACCTCCGCCGGCCCTGGGAGAAGCCGACCGAGCCTGGTCGGCTCACCCCAGCCCGGGTCCGCCGCGGGTTCAGGAACCTCCGCCCCAGCTTGCCCTGCCCGGCCCGTGCACCGAAACCCAACCGACCCGGCCCCGGCAGACCGCCCGGCTCGAAGAACCGACACCCCGCCACCCGCTGCGACGTGGGCAAAACGGTCAGGCGGCCCGAGACGATCGCCGAACGTGACCAGGGCAGACCATAAAGAACAAGCTGAGAGGTCGTTTCTTATGGTGCGTCTGAACACGCACGCTGAACGGCAGCGAAGGCCGCGCCGGCGGAGTCGGCAGGGAACAGCCGCAGGACGGTGGCCCGGTTCGGCGTCGTGATGACGTAGTGAACCGCCAGGTAGGACAGATCTCCCCAGCTTTCTCGGGCATGGGCGCGCATCAGGACCTGGCCGCATCTTGTGCAGGTGATCCAGGGGACGAGGAGGAGACCAGCCAGGTTCTGTTCGACCACGCCTATTGCCTCTGGGGCCCTGCCTCCGTCGCTTTCGATCAGCTTCAGAGGACCTGGTGTTCCTTCGTCACGGCATTGAAGGATCTGGGGTGTGAGGGCCTCCCGCTCGCCCCAGGTCTCCGCCAGTACGGAGATCTGGGCCCTGACCGTCTCGCTGATCGGCACTTGGTGGCCGAGGATGCCGGAGACGAGCAGGCCAAGTCCCGCCTCCTGCTCTCCGATGTCCCAGCAGTCTTTGACTTCCTGGGCTTCAGCCTCTGGCAGCAAGCCGGCAAGTCGGTTCCAGAGGACTGCGTCGTCGGTCACCTCGCAGACGCTACCGGCCGGCGCTGACACCCGGACGCCGCAGGCACATGACCATGACTGCGATCGCGGTGAAGCCAATGAAGTGTTCGCGCTTGCGCTCGTAGCGCCGATGCAGCCGACGGCACCGGACAGCCACGACATGGTCCGCTCGACCACCCGACGATGACGGCCGAGGCGGGCTGAGCTCTCGACCCCGCGGCGCGCGATTCGCGGGACGATACCGCGTTTCCGCAGCCATTTCCGCAGGTGGTCGTAGTCATAGCCCTTGTCCCCGTGCAGCTTGGCAGGCCGCCGACGGCGCGGTCCCCGCCGGGATCGAATGAGCGGGATGCCCATCACCGCGGCACTGACGGACGTCGAGCAAGAACCGGACACCACCGTTCGGCTCGCACTCCGCCTCGGCCCTACCACCTTCGCCGTCGTCGACGCCTTCCCCGATCAGGAGGCCTGCCAGGAGCACCTGGAGGCCGGCCGTGCCCGCCTGGCCCGGCTCCCTGAGCTGCTCGGGCAGCCGCCGACGATCGAGTACACCGACATCCTGGCAGCCAAGATCCCCGGAACTACCGCCGAGTGACCATCCGCACGTCGCGCGACTCGGTGCCCCAACGGCTCCTGCCCCGGACCGGCGTTCACCACCAGCCGAACCACCATCCTCGGTCAGCGGCTCGGGTCCTCAGCTACACGTTCCTGGCCTTGATCTTCAATGGCCGACAAGGCCGTAACTGTTCACGGCCCCCGGGCTGTCGTACCGCACCCCCATGCCGTACGACAGCCCGGAGGCGGATCCCCCCTCGGAATGGTCCCTACGGCTTGATGCCCACCCCGGTCCACAGACTGACCTCCGCGTCGGTGGCGGTCGGTTCGGCGTCCGGGCGCCAGCGGTGGCCGACGCAGACGCCGGGGTCGAGCAGTTCCAGCCCGTCGAAGAACCGCGCCACGTCCGCCCGCGAGCGGAACTGCACCGGGGTTCCGGCGTTGTTGTAGATGTCGGTGACCTTCTGCCAGGTGTCCGGGTCGAAGTCGGGCGTGCAGTGGCTCAGGGCGAGCGCGCTGCCCGAGGGAAGCACGTCGAGCAGGCGGCCGACGATGCCGTACGGGTCCTGCGCGTCCGTCACGAAGTGCATCAGGGCGTTGAGGGACAGCGCCACCGGGCGGTCGAGGTCCAGGATCTCGGCCAGCTCGGGGGCGTCGAGCAGTGTCTGCGGGTCGTTGACGTCCGCCTCTATGTAGGTGGTGCGGCCCTCCGCCCTGCTGCGCATCAGACGCTCGGCGTACTTGAGCACCAGCGGGTCGTTGTCGGCGTACACCACCCGGGCCTCGGGGACCACGGACTGGGCCACCTGGTGCAGGTTCGGCTCGGTGGGGATGCCGGTGCCGATGTCGAGCCACTGCCGGATGCCGTGCTCGCGCGCGAGGACGCGGGTCGCCCGGTGCATGAAGGCACGGTTCTCCCGCGCGCACACGAAGATACCCGGGTAGGCGGACGCCACGCTCTCGGCCGCCTGCTTGTCGACCTCGAAGTGGTCCTTGCCGCCCAGGTAGTAGTCGTACATGCGGGCGGAGTGGGGCCTGCTGGTGTCGATGTCCCGGGCCACGGGCGAGTTGGTCATCCTGAACCTTTCAGAGGGGGAGCGTGGGGGAGAGGTCAGCCGGTGGTCAGGTGGTCGGCGAGGCCCCGTTTGACCCCCGCGACGAACGCGGTGATCTCCTCCGGGGTGTAGATCAGCGCGGGGCCGGCCGGATCCGTCGACTGCCGCAGCGCGATCCTGCCGTCGGCGAGCTGCTTCGTCTGCACGCACTGACCGCCGTTGGGGCCGCTCCAGGGCGACTCCCAGCCCTGTTCCCCCAGGTCCGATGCGGGCATGCCGTTGTACACGTCGTGGACACTGCGGTCGAAGGAGGTGTCGAAGGTGGTCATGAGTACTCCTTGCGCATGCGGTTCAGGAGCGCCCTGCTGTGCGCGTCGGAGGTCAGCAGGGACATGCGGTTGTGCGCCTCCAGGTGGGCGACGACGTCGGAGCGCTGGTCCAGGTACATCGCGCCGGAGAGGATCTCGGTGTAGACGACGTCCGGCAGCTCGGGCTCCGCGAACCGGAAGTAGGTGAACGGGGCGCACGCGCCCACATGGGCACCGGCGGTGAACGGGACGACGTCGACGCTGACGTGCTCCAGCTCCGAGGCCTCCAGCAGCCGTTCGATCTGTTCCCGCATCACCTCGGGCCCGCCGACCACCCGGTGCAGGACGGCCTCCTCCATCACCACCCACAGCGTCGGCGCGTCGGGGCGCTCCAGCAGGACCTGACGGCGCAGCCGCAGGTTCACCCGCCGCTCCAGGTCCTCGTCGCTGTCGTTCGGGAAGCCGCCGCTGAGCACATGGCGCGCGTAGTCCCGGGTCTGCAGCAGCCCCGTGGCGTAGTGCGGCTCGTACGTGCGCAGGGTCGTCGCGCCGGTCTCCAGGCTCACATAGGCGCTGAACCAGTTGGGCAGCACATCCCGGTACGTGTGCCACCAGCCCGGCTCGTTGGCCCGCTCGGCGAAGGCGACGAACTCCTCCCGCTCCTGCCGGTCGGCACCGTAGGTCTCAAGGAGTTTCTCCACGTAGAGGGGCTTGAGCGTCACCTCCGCCTTCTCCAGCCGGCGGATGGTCAGGGGCGTGACCCGAAGCGCCCGCGCCGCGTCCTCCAGTGACACGCCCGCGCCCTGCCGCCGCTCCTGGAGCCGGCGGCCCAGGATCATGCGCAGAACGGTGGGCGCACTGGTGCTGCCCGCGTTCGAACGGCCTTCGCTCACGCCCTACCTCCTGAGGGACTGTCACCCGGACGAGTGTGACAGGCACTTGCTGAAGCGACCAGACCGATACCGGCATCCTGAAATTATCAGGGAGCCGGTTGCAGCATGAACTTGCCTGCGCGCATGATTACTTGAGTAAATCGCGGCCACGATCACGGGCCATGCCCCGCTCCCCGTGCGGCCGTTGCTCTGTTCTGCCTGCCCTGTTCCGCCCGCTCCGCCTGTTCCGCCCGCTCTCCGCCGCGTCCGCCTTACGGAAGGCAGCCTCGTGTCCCCCCACGCGACCTCCCCCCGCGACCTGTTAGACGTCGACGCGCCCGACCGGGCGCACTGGATCGAGCTGCCCTCGCACCGCTCCAGCGTCAGAGTCGCCCGCCGCTCCGTGAGAGCCCGGCTCGGTGAGTGGGGACTCTCCCGCGAGCTGTGCGAGGACGCGGTGCTGCTCGTGTCCGAGTTGGCCACCAACGCCGTCATCCACACGCTGAGCGTGCGGATCCTGTGCGGCATGGGACTGGTCGCGGACGGATGCCTGCGGCTGGAGGTCCACGACCACGACTACTCCGGCCGCGGCCTGCCCCGGCGCGAGGCGGGCCCCGACGACGAGGGCGGCCGGGGGCTGCTGCTCGTCGAGCAGCTCGCCGAATCCTGGGGCGTCGACCGGTCGAGGCTCACCAGCGGCCACGCGGTGTGGGCGACGCTGACCGCCTGAGGCTTTGAACAGGGCCTCGGGCATGCGGTGTTGCCGATTTCGCGCGGGTGCACGGGCCTGCATATGATCTTGGTCGTGACTGTGCAGAACTCTGACAAAACGCTTTCTCGCAAGCAGCGCCTCCAGGAGAAGCAGCGCCGCCAGCTCGCGGTGGTCGACACGGTGGACAAGGCCGAGGTCAAGGTCCGCAAGGCGGAGGCCGAACTGGCGGTGGCCGTCGCCGAGGCAGTACAGGTGTTCGGCGACGAGCGCGCCGCCTCAGAGGGGCTCGACATGCCCGTGGAGGCCGTACGCCGTTTCGTCGGCATCGCGGCGCGCGAGCCCGCGGCGGCGGACGGCGCCGACGACTGACCTGCCCCGGGGTTCCGGGCCCCCGCGCCGCCGGTGAGAGCTCCCGTCGGCGTGGGGCGGATCCGGATGCGGCCGCCGCGCCGGGATGCGGGCTGCCGGCCGGGGGGCCGCCGTTCGGGTGATTCGCGCGCTCCCCTTCCTGGCGTGAAACCAAGGGAATACGGGCCTGACGGCTCATGACGGGCACTCGGCCCCATCACCGGGATAAGTGGCAGGTAGCGCCCTTATCCGGACAAACTGAATCCGCCGGTTCGTGATCAGGAACATCCACGTTCTCCAGGAGATCGCATGGTGGAGCAGTCCTCCGAGGTCGTGTCGGAGCCGGATGAACCTGTTGTCGCCGTGACCGGCGCCGGCCCCGGGGGGGCGGAGACGGAGCGGAGGCTCGCGCAGGCGCTGGCCGACCTCCTCGACGCCGAGTCCGTTCCGGTCGACGGCCACTTCTTCGCCGACCTCGGCGCCAACTCCCTGGTCATGGCCCAGTTCTGCGCACGAATACGCAAGACGGCCGATCTGCCGTCGCCGTCCATGCGGGACGTCTACCGGCACCCCACGATCCAGAGCCTGGCGGCGGCTCTCGGTGAGACCGCCCCCGCTCCCGCCGATCCGGTACCCACCCCGCAGCCGCCCGCGCCGGCACCGGAACCGCGCGTGCACCGGCGGAACCATCTGTTCTGCGGAACCCTCCAGTTGCTCGTCTTCCTGGGCTACTCCCTGGTCTCCGGGTTCGTCACCGCCGCCGGGTACGAGTGGATCGCCTCCGGCAAGGGTCTGGTCGACGTCTATCTGCGGTCGTTGCTCTTCGGAAGTGCCGCGTTCGTGGCGCTGTGCGCGTTCCCGGTCGTCGCGAAATGGGTGCTCGTCGGACGCTGGCGCCCCCGCGAGTTCCCCGTCTGGAGCCTCACGTATCTGCGCTTCTGGCTCGTCAAGGTGCTGCTGCACGCGAACCCGATGGTCTTCCTCACCGGGACCCCGCTGTACGTGCTCTACCTGCGGGCCCTCGGCGCGCGGATCGGCAAGGGCGTCACGATCCTCTCCCACTCCGTTCCCGTCTGCACCGACCTGCTGACGATCGGCTCGGGCACGGTGGTCCGCAAGGACTCCTTCTTCCTCGGCTACCGGGCGTACGCCGGACACATCCAGACCGGCCGGATCACCCTCGGCGCGGACGCCTTCGTCGGCGAGAAGACCGTCCTGGACATCGACACCTCCCTCGGGCACGGTGCCCAGCTCGGCCACTCCTCCGCCCTGCACCGCGGCCAGGCGGTCCCGGACGGCGAGCACTGGCACGGATCCCCGGCGGAGCCCACCGGGACCGACTACCTCCGGATCGCCCCGGCGAACTGCGGCACCCTGCGCCGCGCCTGGTTCGGCCTCGGCACCCTGCTCCAGCTGATCTTCCTGTACGTCCCGCTGGCCGTCGGCGGCGTCTACATGCTGTTCACCCAGGTACCGGCGATCGGCAAGCGTCTCGATCCGACGACTGCCGCGCTCGGCTGGGCGCAACTGCTCCCCGACGCGCTGCTGCTCTCCCTCGTCCTGTTCTTCGGGTTCCTCGTCCTGGGGCTGGCGGCCCTGTGCACCCTGCCGCGTCTGGTGGGCCTCGTGGTCAGGCCCGACAAGGTGTATCCGCTCTACGGGTTCCACTACGCGCTGCAGCGGACCACGGCCCGCATGACGAACGTCAAGTTCTTCGCCTGGCTCTTCGGCGACAGCTCCTACATCGTGGGCTACCTCCGCGGCATCGGGTACGACCTGTCGAAGGTGGAGCAGACCGGGTCGAACTTCGGCACCGAAGTGCAGCACGAGACACCGCTGTTGGTCAGCGTCGGCAGCGGGACGATGGTGGCCGACGGCCTCTCCGTCCTCAACGCCGACTTCTCCAGCACGTCCTTCCGGCTGTCCCGGGCCACCATCGGGGCGCACAACTTCCTGGGCAACAACATCGCCTATCCGGCGGGCGCCAGGACCGGCGAGAACTGCCTGCTCGCGACGAAGGTGATGGTTCCCCTCGACGGCGAGATCCGGGAAGGAGTGGGGCTCCTCGGCTCACCGTGCTTCGAGATCCCCCGCTCGGTCGACCGCGATGCCAGTTTCGACCACCTCCGGACTGGAGAAACGTTTCGCCACCGGCTGGCCGCGAAGAACCGCTACAACTTCCGCTCCATGGTGCTCATGCTGTTCGTGCGATGGCTGCACACCTTCGCGCTCACCCTGTTCGGTCTCGCCTCCGTGGACCTGTACGGCGTGCTCGGGCGCGTGGTGATCGCCGGCTACCTGGCGGTCACCCTCGCCTTCTCCACCGCGTACTTCATCCTCGTGGAGCGCTGCCTCGCCTCCTTCCGCGCGCTGCGCCCCCGGCTGTGCTCCATCTACGACCCGTACTTCTGGTGGCACGAACGACTGTGGAAGGTGCCCGACCACTTCCTCAACATCTTCAACGGCACCCCGTTCAAGAGCCTGGTCTGGCGGCTGCTGGGGGTGCGCATCGGCCGCCGGGTGTTCGACGACGGCTGCTACCTGACCGAGCGGACCCTCGGCACCATCGGCGACGACTGCACCCTCAACGCCGGCAGCAAGATCCAGTGCCACTCGCAGGAGGACGGCACCTTCAAGTCCGACGTCACCACGCTCGGCGCCGGCTGCACGCTGGGCATCGCCGCCCATGTGCACTACGGCGTGACCATGGGCGACGGCTCCGTGCTGGCGCCCGACTCCTTCCTCATGAAGGGCGAGGAAGTCCCCCCGAACGCCCAGTGGGGCGGCAATCCCGCGGTGGACATGCCCGACCGCGACAGCCGGTCCGCCGGCGTCGGCAGGGCCGCGACCGCAGTTGACGCCGCCACGGCGACCGTGAGTTGAGGAAGGCCATTCGATGGGAACGCGCGTGGAGACGGACCGGGAGTTCTGGACCCGGACACTGACCGCCGGCGGTGCCACCGCCGTGCCCCGGTGGGTCCGGGAACCGGTGCCGGGAGCGGCCGGGCACGAGACACCGGTGCCGGACGACGTGACGCGGGCGGTGCGTGCACTGGCCGGGCAGCAGGGCCTGTCGGCCGGCACGCTCCTGCTGGCCGCCCACCTCAAGGTGCTGGCCGTGCTCTCCGGCGAGCCGGAGGTGGTCACGGGCCTCGCCACCGGCGCGGCCGGCGAGCCGCTGCCGTGCCGGGTGCCCGTCCCCCCGGGGAGCTGGGCGGCCCTGCTCACGGCCGCCGGGCACGCCGAGGCGCAGGTGCGGGCGCACCCGGACCACCCGGTGGCGGAGCTGCGCCGCGAACTCGGGCTGACCGAGCCGCCGTACGAGGTCGTCTGGGGTCCCCGCGGAGCCGAGGAGGCCGGGGAGGTCCACGCCGACGAGGGTGTCCTGCACGTGCGCTGGTCCGACCGGGACGGCCGGCTGGCACTGCACCTGCGGTACCGCACGGACGTCCTGGACGCCGAGGCCGCCGCCCGCATCGGCGGCTACCACCTGACCGCGCTGCGGCTGATGACGGCGGACCCCGACGCCGACCACGGCCGGCAGAGTCTGCTGTCGGCCGAGGAACGGCGCGAGCAGCTGGAAGACCTCGCCGGGCCGCACCGCCCGCTGCCGGACGCCCGCGCGCACGAACTGTTCGAACAGCGGGTGCGGGCCCATCCGCAGGCCGTGGCGGCCGTACACGGCACGCGGGAGTGGACGTACGACGAACTCAACCGGCACGCCAACCGGCTGGCGCGCGCCCTGCTGGCCCGGGGCCTGGGCCGGGAGGACGTGGTGGCCGTCGTCTCCGAGCGCACCCTCGACTGGCTGGCCGCGGTGCTGGCGGTGTTCAAGGCGGGCGGCGTGTACCTGCCCATCGAACCGCACTTCCCGGCCGGCCGCATCGAGGCGACCCTGTCCCGGGCCGGCTGCCGGCTGGCCCTGGCCGAACCCGGCAGCACGGACACCCTGGACCAGGCGCTGGCTGCCCTGCCGGACGTCGAGAAGCTGCCGTTCGACACGGCGTACGCCGAACCGCACGCCGACGACGACCCCGGGATCCGTGTCGACCCCGGCCAGCTCGCCTACATCTACTTCACCTCCGGCTCCACCGGCGAGCCGAAGGGCGCGATGTGCGAGCACACGGGCATGCTCAACCACCTCCACGCCAAGATCGACGACCTGGCGATCGGCGCGCGGACCGTGGTGGCGCAGACCGCCCCGCAGTGCTTCGACATCTCCCTGTGGCAGCTCGTCGCCCCGCTCCTGGTGGGCGGGCGGACCCTGCTGGTCGAGCAGGACGTGATCACGGACGTGGCACGGTTCACCGACACCCTGGAGCACGCCCGGGTCGGCGTGGCCCAGCTGGTGCCGTCGTACCTGGAGGTCGTGGTCTCCTACCTGGAGCGGCACCCGCGCACCCTGCCGGACCTGCGCTGCGTGTCGGTGACCGGCGAGGCGCTGAAACGGGAGCTGGTCCAGCGCTGGTTCGCGGTCCAGCCGGGCATCGCGCTGCTCAACGCCTACGGACTGACCGAGACGTCGGACGACACCAACCACGAACTCCTCCGGGAGGTGCCCGAGCGGGTACTGCTCGGCCGGGCCGTCAACAACGTCCGCGTCCACGTCGTCGACGAGCACCTGTCACTGGTACCGCTGGGCGCCCCCGGACTGATCGCCTTCTCCGGAGTCTGCGTGGGCCGGGGCTACGTCAACGATCCCGAGCGCACCCGGGAGGCGTACCGCACCGACCCGTACCGGCCCGGCGAACGGCTCTACCTGGGTGGCGACTGGGGGCGCTGGCACCCCGGCGGCAGGCTGGAGTTCCTCGGCCGCCGGGACAGCCAGGTCAAGATCCGCGGGTTCCGGATCGAGATCGGCGAGATCGAGAACAACCTGCTGCGGGTGGCCGGGGTACGGGACGGCGCGGTGGTCGTCGCCGAGCGGTCCGGCGGCGGCAAGCAGCTCATCGCCTTCTACTCCGGTGGCCGGCAGCGGCCGGAGGCCCTGCGCGAGGCGCTCGGCGCGGCGCTGCCCGCCTACATGGTCCCCTCCGCCTTCCACTGGCAGGACAGCCTTCCGCTGACCGCCAACGGCAAGATCGACAAGAAGGCCCTGACCAGGCTGGCCGAGACCGCTCCGACGGGCGACCCGCACCGGGCGGCCGGGGATGCTCATCGGACGGCCGCGGACCGACTCGGCCCCACCGAGCGCAGAGTGGCCGCGGCCTGGGCCGAACTCCTCGGGGTGCCGGTGGAACAGATCGGCCGCACCGACCACTTCTTCGACTCCGGCGGCACCTCCCTGACCGCGGTCAAACTCAGCCTCGCCCTCGACCGCGCGGTGTCCCTGAAGGACATCACCCGCACCCCGGTCCTCGCCGACCTGGCCGCCCTCCTCGACGGCCCGGCCCCGCAGCGCCCGGAGCTGCTGCTGACCCTGGCGAACGGGAGCGGCACGCCCGAGAGCGCCCTGGTGTGCTTCCCGTACGCGGGCGGCAACGCCGTCAACTACCAGCCGATGGCGAGCGCGCTCGCGGACAGCGGCCTCGCGGTCCTCGCCGTGGACCCGCCCGGCCACAACCTGGCCGCGCCCGCCGAGCCCTTCGCGGCCGTCGAGGAGGTGGCCGAACAGGTCGCCGCCGAGATCACGGCACGCGGACTGACCCGGGTCATGCTGTGGGGCCACTCCTCGGGAGCCGCACCGGCCGTCGAGACGGCCAGGAGGCTCCAGCGGCGGGGCGTACGCGTGGAGCGGCTCTTCCTCGGCGCGCAACTGCTCGGCACCGCGCCCGAACGGCACACCGCCGTCACCGAACTGACGCACCTGAGCGACGCCGACATCGCGGCACGGCTGACCGCCGACGGCGGCCACACCGAACTCGCCGAGCTGAACCCGCGGCACGCCGCCCGCATCGCCGCCGCCTACCGGCACGACTGCGTCGCGGCACACCGCTACTTCGCCGCGGCCCTGGAAGCCCCGCCGCCCGGCAAGGTGTCCGCGCCGGTCTCCGTGGTCGTCGCCGCGGACGACCCGCACACCGCCGGCCACGCCCGCCGCCACCAGGACTGGCTGCTCCTGGCCGACCGCGTCGACCCGCACGAACTCGCCGACGGCGGCCACCACTTCCTGCGCACCCGCCCGGCCGAGGCGGCGCAGGCCGTCCTGACCACCGTCCTCCCCCTCGCCTCCTCCTGATCCGTCACACCCCAGGCGGTCGACCGAAAGGAACCCGAGATGCCGTCCTCATCCCTGGCATCACCGCTCGACGTGGAGCTGCGGCCGGACAAGCCGGCACTGTTGCGCGTCGATCCCCCCGACGACCCACCGAAGTGGGCGGCCGAGCACCGCGAGGCGCTGCGCGCGCAGGTCACCGAGCACGGCGCACTGGTCGTCCGCGGCCTCGGACTGCGCGACCCCGACCAGACCGGCGCCGTCTTCAGGCACCTGGCCGGGGAACTCATCACGGAGCAGGAGGCCTTCGCCCCCCGCGAGACCCACCGCCCCGGCGTGTACGCGTCCACGCCCTGGCCGGCCAACCAGCCCATGTGCATGCACCACGAGCTGAGTTACCGGCTCCAGGTACCCGGCCTGATGCTGTTCGCCTGCCTCACCGCGTCCGAGCAGGGCGGGGCGACCGCGGTGGCCGACGCCGAAGAGGTGCTCCGAGCACTGCCCGGCGGGCTCACCGAACGGTTCGAGCGGGAGGGCTGGATCCTGACCCGCACCTACAACGACGAGATCGGCGCGAGCCTCACCGAGTCCTTCGGCACCGCCGACCGCGCCGGGATCGAGCGCTACTGCCGGGCCAACGCCATCGACTTCACCTGGCAGCCCGACGGCTCCCTGCGCACCGAACAGCGCCGCAACGCCGTCGTCCGGCACCCGCTCACCGGCCGGCGCTGCTGGTTCAACCAGATCGCCTTCCTCAACGAGTGGACCCTCGCACCCGAGGTGCGCGAGTACCTGGTGGACGTCTACGGCGCGGACGGACTGCCCTTCAACACCCGCCACGGCGACGGCAGTCCGATCGGCGAGGACGTCGTCCAGCTGATCAACAGCACCTACGAGGCACACACCCGGCGCGAACCCTGGCACCGCGGTGACCTGCTGCTGGTGGACAACATCCGCACCGCGCACAGCAGAGAGGTGTTCACCGGCGAACGGCAGGTGCTGGTCGGCATGGGCGAACCCGTCCGGCCGGCCGAGGACTGCCCGGCACTGGAGGCGAGCGAGCGATGACCGATGTACTGTCGTCGGCCGCCCGGGCGGCCAGGCCCGAGCGGGGATCCGTGCCGACCTTCGCGGTGATCACCGGCGCGCAGGTGCAACGAGCGCTGAGCGGCCGCGAGAAGGACCTCGTGGAGCTGGTCGAGGCCGTCTACCGCATGCACGACGCCGGGGACTCGGTCAACCCGCCGTCGTACTTCCTGCGCTTCGAGGACCGGCCGACCTCGCGGATCATCGCGTTGCCGGCCTCCCTCGGCGGGACGGTCCAGGTGGACGGCCTGAAGTGGGTCTCCAGTTTTCCGGAGAACGTGAGTGCCGGGCTGCCGCGGGCCTCCGCGGTGCTCGTCCTCAACGACCACGACACCGGCTACCCGTTCGCCTGCCTGGAGAGCTCCATCATCAGCGCCACCAGGACCGCGGCCTCCGCGGCACTGGCCGCCGACTGGCTCAGCCGCAACCGCACCCGCCCCACCCGGGTCGGCTTCTTCGGCACGGGCCTGATCGCCCGCTACATCCACACGTTCCTGGCCGGCACCGGCTGGGACTTCGACGAGATCGGCGTGCACGACCTGTCCGCCGACAGCTCCGGCGGCTTCCGCGGCTATCTGGAGCAGACCGGCACCGGCGCGCGGATCACCGTCCACGACCGCGCCGAGGACCTGGTCCGCGACAGCGACCTCGTGGTCTTCGCCACCATCGCCGGCCGGCCCCATGTCACGGACCCGGCCTGGTTCACCCACAACCCGTTGGTCCTGCACGTGTCCCTGCGCGACCTCGCCCCCGAGGTCCTGCTGGGTGCGGCCAACTTCGTCGACGACGTCGACCACTGCCTCAAGGCCGACACGTCACCCCATCTGGTCGAACAGCTCACCGGCGGCCGCGACTTCCTCAACGGAACCCTCGGCGACGTCATGTCGGGCCGGGCCGCACCACCGCCCGACCGCCCGGTGATCTTCTCGCCCTTCGGACTCGGCGTCCTCGACCTCGCCGTCGGCAAGTACGTCTACGACGAGGTGTCCCGGGCCGGGGACCTCTGTCTCATCGATGACTTCTTCCACGAACTGCGCCGGTACGGCTGAGGCCGTCGTCCTCGGCCCGGCACCAGGAGGCCCGCCGTGCCTGTCATCTCCGCTCCCTACGCCTTCAACGAGGGCGACCTCTACGTCGACCTGGAGTCGATCTGCGGACACCCGCTCTATCTGAAGTGCGAGGCCTTCAACTTCGCCGGATCCATCAAGCTGAAGGCCGCCAACGAGATGGTGGAGAACGCCGAACGGGACGGAATCCTGAAAGCGGACTCCGTCCTCGTCGAGTCCTCCTCCGGCAACCTCGGCGTCGCACTCAGCATGATCGCCGCGAGCAAGGGTTACCGGTTCCTGTGTGTGACGGACTCCCGTTGCAACCTGTCGACCAGACTCCTGATGGAGGCGCTCGGCAGCGAGGTGCACATCGTGGCCGACCAGGACTCCAACGGCGGCTTCCTGGGCACCCGGATCGAGTACGTCCGCTCGCTGTGCGCGTCGGACGACCGGTACGTGTGGCTCAGCCAGTACACCAACGCGGGCAACTGGACGGCGCACTACCGCACCACCGCCCCGGAGATCGCCCGCCGGTTCCCCGAACTGGACGTCCTGTTCGTCGGGGCGGGCACCACCGGAACGCTCATGGGCTGCGCCCGCTACTTCCGCGAGTGGCACCGGCCGGTGCGGATCGTCGCCGTGGACGCGGCGGGCTCGGTGGCGTTCGGCGGCGAACCGGGCCGCCGGATGATCCCGGGCCTCGGCATGAGCATGCGCCCGCCGCTGCTCGACGAGTCCTTCGTCGACGAGGTGATCCGGGTGGAGGAGCCGGACACCATCCGGATGTGTCACCGCATGGCCCGGCACGGCTTCCTGTTCGGCGGCTCCACCGGGACCGTGGTCAGCGGCGCGACGGACTGGCTGTCCCGGCACGACGCCGGTGACCTCACCGCGGTGGCCGTCGCGCCCGACCTCGGCGAGCGCTACCTCGACACCATCTACCAGACCAACTGGCTGCAGGACCTGTACGGCGACCAGGTGCTCGCCGCCGAGGACGGCGACCGGGTGCCGGACACCGGGGACGAGGCCCAGGTGCCCGACACCAGGGACACCGCACCGCCGAAGCCGCTGCCCCGGGAGCCCAAGCCCGCCTCCCGCGCACCGGCCCGCCGGCGCAGCAGCACCTGACGGCAGGCCACGCCGAAGCGCAGCCCCTCGGAGACGCCCGCGCGGCAGCACCCGGGGGGCCGCGGCGTGCCCGCCGTCCGGGCCCCTCAGTAGCGCACGGGCAGGGCGAGCAGCCCGCGGGTGCGCATCGACGGACGCCACTCCAACCGGTCCGCCGGCACGTCGAGTTCGAGGCGGGGGAAGCGTTCGACGAGCGCGCCGAGGGCGATCTCGGTCTCCAGCCGGGCCAGCGGTGCGCCGAGGCAGTAGTGGATGCCGTGGCCGAGGGCCAGGTGTCCGGTGGCATCGCGGCCGAGGTCGAGCCGGTCGGGCTCGGGGAAGCGGCGCGGGTCGCGGTGGGCCGCCGCCAGGGACAGCAGCACCGTCTCGCCCGCCGGGACGGTGACCCCGCCGATGATGACGTCCTCGGTCGGGAATCGGCGGATGGCGAGCGGCGCGGGTCCGTCGTAGCGGGCCAGTTCCTCCACGGCCGGGCCGAGCCGGTCCGGCTCCGCGCGCAGCGCGGCCAGCTGGGCCGGGTTCCGGAGCAGCGCCAGAGTGGCGTTGCCGATCAGATGGACGGTGTTCTCGTACCCGGCGAACAGGATGAGGAAGGCCAGCGACATCAACTCGTCCTCGCTGAGCCGGTCCTCCTCGTCCCGTACCGCGATCATCGCGGAGAGCAGGTCGTCGGCGGGCTCGGCACGCTTGCGGGCGAGCAGCCGCGCGAAGAAGGCCAGCAGCGCCCCGACGGCCGCCTTCACCCGCTCGGGCCGTGCGGGGTCCGGGACGACGAGAGCGTCGGTCCAGGACCGGAAGTCCGGCCGGTCCTCCTCGGCCACGCCGAGCAGTTCGCAGATCACGGCGATCGGCAGCGGTGCCGCGTAGGCGGCGATCAGATCGGTACGGCCGAGGGGCGCCATGGCGTCGAGCAGCGCGTCGGCGGTCCGCCGCACCGGTTCGCGCAGCAGGGCGACACGGCGGGGCGTGAACGCCCGGGACACCAGGCGCCGGACGCGGGTGTGGTCCGGCGGGTCCATGTTCAGCAGGTTGGCGTCGAGCGCGGGCGGCAGCGCGAGCCCGCGGTAGCCGCCGGGCTTGGCGTTGGCCTTGTCGAGGGAGAGCCGCGGATCGGCCAGGGCCTGCCGCACGTCCTCGTACCGCGTCACCAGCCAGGCCGGCAGCCCGTCGGTTCCGGCGACCCGGTGCACGGGCCCGGCCTCCCGCAGCCGGGCGTACCCGGCGTACGGGTCGGAGAGCAGCTCCTCAGGGCCAACGGCGGCCGGGGCGGGGGGTGTTGTACTGGCGTCCATGCCCCAACCCTAGACAGTGCATGAGGGAACGGCGGCCGGTCACCCGGAGGCCGGGGTGCCGTCCGGTGCGTCGGTGGTGTGCAGCAGCCGCAGGAACGCCTTGACTCCCGCGATGATCTCCTGGTTGTCGGTGAGGCGGTTGACCGTGGACTCGAACTGCCTGCCCAGCGCCGCGATCCTGCGGTCCGCCTCCTCGGCCCGCTCGTACGAGCTCATGGCCAACGCGTCGACGGTGCGGCGCAGTTCGGCGAGGGCCCGGTACTGTTCCTCCGCCTTCTCCTCCAGGACCCGTGTCCCGGCCTCGGCGCGGTTCAGCCGGGCCTGCAGCTCGACGACGTCGTCCCGGGGATACGTGACGTCCTTGAGGAGGGTGCCCAGGCGCCTGCGGAGCTGGCCGAAGTACGCGCCGGCCGGCCGGAAGAAGGTGCTCAGCAGGAAGAACGCGGCGAACCAGTACCCCGTGAACCCGTCCGTCGCCCAGGTGACCGCGACGACCACCACCGCCGTCAGGACGTGCCCCGCGACCGCCGCCCGGAGCATCGCGCGGGCGATGCGCGAGGCCTCGGTGTCCCGGGCCGCCGGGACCTGGATGCCCTTCTCCCGGCTGACCGCGATCTCGGCGAGCACCGCATGCGCCCGGAAGTACAGGTTCCAGGGCAGGGTGAGCAGGAGCAGCAGCCACAGCAGGCTCAGCACTCCCGCCCCCACGGCGAACACCACCGTGGGCGGCGCCCCCGCCACATACGCCAGGACCAACGCCGCGGCCGCCGCCACGACGGCCGCCACCGCTCCGAGAAATCTGCCCACGCCCCGTCTCCCCCGTCTCCTGCCCGCACGCCGACACAGCCCATCGTCCCTGGCACGGCGCGGGGCGGCATGAGTAGCCGTACTCAGGGGACCGCGCGGCAGGCGGCTCCGGAGCCGGCACGGACACCGGCCCCGGAAACGGCGGTTACGGCGGGCTACTTGACGTCGACGAAGTCGCCCGCGGCGGAGACGGCCGGGGTGGTGGCCGTGCCGGCGAAGGAGTAGCGCCAGTAGCCGTCGGCACTCGCCTTGCAGGTCGCCTTGAGCTTGCCGTGGCTGTCCGTGGTGACGGTCTTGAGGGTCGTGTAGGTGCTGGTCCCCTTCTTGCGGAACTGCAGCCTGACGTTCTGCCCGGTGTAGCCGGCGTACTTGTGGGTGTCCCAGTCGGCACGGGTGAGAGCGCCGGTGGCGGTGAGTGTTCTGCCCTTGCCGACCGGCTCGGGCGTGGCGTCGGTGGTGAGCTTGGACAGGCGGCGGACCGTGGGGGAGGACTGCCCCGTCAGCTCGGCGGTGCCGATCTTGCTGACGTCGGCCGGGTCCTGCTGGTTCTGGCCGTTGTAGGCGATCGCCCAGGCCACGCCGTGCCACTTGGCTCCGGCATCGGCGTTGTGCAGGTCCGAGCGGGGGTAGATGTCCACCTTCCCCGTGCACGTCATGCCGGTGACGACCTTCTCGGACGAGGACTCGGAGGAGGTCACGCTGCAGGTGGCCGGCTGGTCGCCGTAGAGGTCGTTCGCCGGCTTGGTGACGGAGCCCCGGTACAGGTCGAGACCGACGTAGAAGTCCGAGGCGGAGACGTCCACGTCGGTCGCGGTGAGCGCGAAGCTGTAGGACAGGTGCACGATGGCGTCCGTGCCCACGGACACGGCGGACCTGCCGCCGGCGACCTTCACCTTGGAGAAGGTGACGGCCAGCGCGTAGGGCTGCTTGGCCTTCGCCGTCACGGCCGTGAGGGCGCTCTGCCCGCCGCCGGCCGACGAGCCGGTGGTGAGCTGCCAGGGCCGTACGGAAGCCGGGGCATCGGCTGCCGTGGCGACCGGAACGGCGGCACAGGTCAGTGCGGCGGCGCCGCAGGCGACGGCGACGGCCGCGGTGGTGCGTATACGCATGCGTTCTCCGTGGGAGACGCGCCGGGAGCGACGACAGGACGCCGTCCCGGCGCATGAGTTCCATGGGCCGACCGAACCCGGTCGGCGTTGACGGTTGACAGTTGGCTCAGACACGCCAGCCCGGCGAAGGGTTGCGCTCGATTTCCCGAACACCCCTGACCGGCCGGTCTGTTACAGCGCTGCTCGGATCTGGCCGAGCCACTCTGCGGCAAGCCGGCGCCCGTTGGGGAGCTGGTCGCCTCGATCCCAGCGCCACGCGGTGATCATCGCCAGTACGAGGATCCGGCACTCGTGCAGCCGGGCCTGATCGGCACCCGGATAGTGTTCGCCGACTTCTTCGGGCGCATGGGCGAGGTCGAACTCGACGGGCCCACGGCAGCACGTCTCGAGGTCGATGAACAGCAGTCCGTTCGCGGTGCTGAGCACGTTGCCCGGGTGCGGCTCGCCGTGCAGCAGCTGCTCGGCCCCGCCGCGCCGGCCGATCGCTCGCCCCAGGCTTCGCAAGGTGTCACCGAGCAGCTCCCGGTCCGCGTCGGCGAGCTCCGGAGTGCGGTCGCGGTCCGCCACGAGTCTCTGGGCCTGCTCGACCCGATCCGTGAAGTGCGGCGTCGGAACGTCGAGTTCGCGCATGCCGGCGTGCAGTCGGTCGAGCGCACGGGCGTAGTCGGCCGGTGGGACCTCTCGACGTGGCGTCACCGGTGCGTAGTAGGTCCACAGCGTGACCGCGAAGCCGTCACGCTCGTAGACGCGTGGTTCCACCCGGGGTTCCAGAGCGGCCACGGGGCATCCGGATCCGGCGAGTTCCTGGGCAAGGTCGATTTCGAACTGTGCGACCTGATGCGCTACAGGTGCCACCCGGGCCAGGACGTCACAAGGCAGCAGACGCAGAGTGAGCTTGTTCGAGTCATGAAGAACGACCGCGTCGTCGACCGCCAGACCGAGTGACGAGGCGGTCGACATGGCGGCGGCCACCGCACGCGGGACCTCTGACGCCTGCATCGTCGCACCCTACCAAGGTGCCGTCAGACAGGCGGAGGCCGAGGAGCGGGCAGGCCGGACAACGGAACCGGCCTGCACACTCAGCCGTCAGCGACGCACTACCGGTAGCCCCAGGTGGGCTTCGCATCGGGTTCGTCGGTGAATGCGTGAGACCGCAGGAATTCATAGAAGGGCATGTGGTGAGAATGGTATCTCGCCAGCATCGTGTTGTTTTCGATGCTTACCGGATAGGTGCTCTCCGACGAGTGGAATCCGGTACTCCGGGCGACGGCCTGGTGCCATTCGCTTGTCCGGCTCCAGGCCTGCTGTTCGCCGGGCTCCCAGGTGAGGGCGGATTCCCCGAACGGGATTCCGGTTTCCAGGCAGTAATGTCGGATCACCTGCTCGGGTTCCTTGACGAGCTTTTCCGCCTCCATCACCAACGGGGTTCGGCCGGTGGATCTCCTGACCAGATCGAATATCTCGACCTGGTGTTCGTAGCCGACTTCACCGCACGTGAACTGTGGGTTCATGGCGTAGTGGGAGGCCAGGGTGGGCCCGGGGTCCCGGATGATGAACGTGTGTTCACCCAGGTGCGGCAGCCGGGGATCGTCGAGGATGTCGTATCGGTACTCCGTGGTTTCCTTGACGAAGACCGGGTTTTTCTCGGCCGCGACCTCCAGCAGGCCGAGGAGTTCCGTGGCGCTTGTTGCGCTTTCCTCCGCCATGTGTGCGTGCCCTTGCACGGTGATGCTGGAAAAGGGCTCGTGGAGTACCAGGAAGTCTCCGCGTTCCAGCATCATACGAAGGAATGCGGTGGACCGGGACCGCGGGTGGGCCCAGAGGAAGACGATGGGGTGGGTCATGAACTCAGTTCTCTCCCCGGAGGATGTCCCGGATTTCTGTCGCCATCGCGCCGAGCGGGCCGGGCTGCATCATCTCGTGATGGTGGCAGGAGATCGGGTGCTCGGTGATATGCCCGTGTACATAGGGGGCCCATGTCCTGACCGCGGATTCGCGTCGGTCGGATGCCGCGGTGAAGGCGAGCACATCTCCGCGGAATCGCGGAGGGACATAGGTGTGCCGTGACGTCCGGGCCGTCTCGTAGTCCTGGTACATGGCGAGGACCGTCGACTCGTCGAGATCTCGCAGCGGGTGGTCGGATGCCTTGAGGGCATTGAGCAGTTCCCGCGGATCGTGGTGATCGACCTCTGCGAGATCCAGCTGCACACCGATCGCGCCTGCCAGATCCGGCAGGTGGCCGGGCTCGGGGTCGACCTCGTCGGGCCGGGCGGTGGGGTGCGCGTCGATCAGTACCAGGAAGTCGACGGACTGGCCCTCCTGTTGCAGCAGTGCCGCCGTCGCGTGTGCGAGGACACCACCGAACGACCAGCCGAGGAGCCGGTAGGGGCCGTGCGGCTGCACCGACCGGATCTCGTTCACGTAGTCTGCGGCGATCTCCTCGACGGTGGCCGGGACGTCCCGGAGCCGGGTGAGTCCGCGGCTCTGGAGGCCGTAGAGCCGCTGGTCCGCGGGTAGGTGCTGGATGAGGCGTGCGTAGACCCAGGCCAGTCCGCCGGCCGGATGGAAGCAGAACAGGGGCGGCCCGTCGCCACGGAGGTTGAGAGGCAGCAGGACCTCCAGCGCGCTGCCGGAGAACTCCGCTTCGAGCCTGCCGGCCAGGGCGGCCACGGTAGGTGCTTCGAAGAGGTCCCGCAGCGGCAGGTCGCGCCCCAGCGTCGCGCGGATGCGGCTCACCAGCCGGGTGGCGGTCAGTGAATGGCCGCCGAGTTCGAAGAACGAGTCGTCGATACCGACCTGTTCGAGACCGAGTACGTCCGCGAACAACCCGCACAGCACCTCTTCGTCCGCGGTTCGGGGCGGGCGGAAGGGCATCGGGGCTGCCGTGAAGTCCGGCTGTGGCAACAACCGGCGATCCCTCTTGCCGTTCGGCGTGAGCGGCAGCGCGTCGAGGGTCACGACCTTGTCGGGCAGCATGTGGCTCGGCAGGATCCCGGCCGCGTAGGACCTGAGCGAGGCGGTGTCGAGGTGGCCTTCGGCGGCCGGTACGACATAGGCGACCAGCCGCGGGTCGCCGGCGGGGTCTTCGTGCACGGCGGCGGCCACGCTGCTGACGGCGGGGTGCCGGGCCAGTGCCGCCTCGACTTCGCCGAGTTCGATGCGGTAGCCCCTGACCTGCACCTGACTGTCGGCCCGGCCGACGAACTCCAGCTGCCCCGCTGAGTTCCACCGCACCAAGTCCCCTGTGCGGTACATACGTTCGCCCTCGGTGCCGTAGGGGCAGGCGACGAACCGCTCCGCCGTGAGACCCGGGCGGCGCAGGTAGCCACGGGCCAGACCGACGCCCGCCAGGTACAGCTCGCCCACGACACCGGGCGGGACAGGGTTGAGTCCCGAGTCAAGAACATAAGTACGGGTGTTGTGGATGGGGCGGCCGATCGGCAGCGAGGGGCGCGGCGCCTCCGCATCGCCGGGATGTACCTGGTGGTACGTGGCGGCGATGGTGGTTTCGGTGGGGCCGTAGCCGTTGAGCATGCGACGACCGGCCGACCACGGCCGTGCGAGCGATGTCGCGCCGGCCTCGCCGCCGACGGTCAGGGTACGCACGCCGTGCAGAGCATCGTCGGGAAGCACCGCGAGGACGGCCGGGGGAACGAAGCAGTGCGTGATGCCCTGCTCGCGGACGATGCCGGCCAGTTCATGGGGGGCCGGGGCGGTCGACGGCACGACGAGGCACGCGCCGGCGAGCAGTGCCCGGTGTATCTCCCCGCCGGCCGCGTCGAAGCTCAGCGATGCGAACTGCAGCACCTTGCTGTGCCGGTCGACGGCCAGACGCTCGATCTGGTACCGCACCACCGCGCCGACCGCGGCGTGGGTTACCTGAACCCCCTTGGGCCGGCCGGTCGAACCGGAGGTGTAGATGACGTAGGCGGGGTGATCCGGCTCCAGCGGTGTGGTCCGCTCCTCGTCGGCGAGGTCGGTCTCGTCCTGCCGGGCCAGCGCCGCGCGCGTCCTGGCGTCGTCGAGCACGATGCGGGGAGTCCCGGCCGCGCAGGGCAGGGAGTCCGCGACCGCACCGGTGGTGAGGACGACGGACGGCTGTGCGTCGGCGAGCATGAACGCGATGCGTTCGGAGGGATAGGCGGTGTCGACCGGCAGGTAGGCCGCGCCGCTCTTGACGACGGCCAGGAGCGCGACGATCATCTCGGCCGACCGGGGCACCGCCAGGGCGACGACCCCTTCCGGCCCGATCCCCGATGCGACGAGCATCCGTGCCAGGGCGTTGGCTCGCGCGTTCAGTTCGGCGTAGGTGAGGCTGCCGTGCTCGTGGACCACCGCGGTCGCCGAAGGCTGCTCACGCACCCGGTGCCGGAACAGGTCCGCCGGCGTCGTGGGCGTGGTGTCGGCGGAGGTGTCGTTCCACTCGGCCAGGACCCGGTGTTCCTCGGCGGGGCCGAGAAGACGGAGCCGATCGACGGGTGTCCGCGGCGCGGCGGAGCCCGAGTCGAGGATCCTGGTCAGCATGTCGGCGAAGCGGGCGACCGTCGACTCGTCGAAAAGGTCGGTCGCAAAGTTGATCAGTCCGGTGAGGCCGATCGGTGTGCCGTCGGCATCGCGCTGCTCGGTCAGGTTGATCGACAGGTCGAACTTGGGCGGCCGGGGAGTACCCGGCAGAGGGCGCACGGTCAGTCCGGGCAGGCGAAGTTCCGGGCGCCCGCCGTCGACGGCGAGCATCACCTGGAAGAGCGGATGATGCGAGGCGGACCTGGCCGGTGAGAGCTCCTCCACGAGCCGCTCGAACGGCACCTCCTGGTGGGCGTACGCCGAAAGGCAGGTCTCGCGCACCCGCGCCAGGAGGTCTGCGAAAGTGGGGTTGCCGGCGGTGTCGGTGCGCAGCACGAGGGTGTTCGCGAAGAACCCGATCAGAGGGGCCAGCGCCTCGTCGTCGCGTCCCGCCATCGGCGAGCCGACCGGGATGTCCGTCTGCCCGCTGATACGGCTCAACAGGACCGTCAGGGCCGTGTAGATCACCATGAAGGTGCTGACGTCGTGCCGGAGTGCGGTCTGTACGAGCCGCTGGTGCAACGCGGCGTCGATCGACACCGGCACGGTCGCCCCCCTGCGGCCGGGCCGGGCCGGACGCGGCCGGTCCGTCGGCAGCTCCAGCCGATTCGGCAGGTCGGCCAGCTCACGCCGCCAGAAGGCCAACTGACGCGAAAGCAGACTGTCCTGGTGCTCTGCCGAGCCCAGCAGTTCCCGCTGCCACAGGGTGAAGTCGGCGTACTGGACCGGCAGCGCCGCCCAGGCCGGTTCGCGACCTGATCGACGTGCCTCGTACGCGGTCGACAACTCCTGTGCGAGGACGCCCAGTGACAGGCCGTCACCTGCTATGTGATGGAGTACCAGGCTCAGGACGTGTTCCTCGTCCGCCACGGTGAACAGAGTGCAGCGCAGGGGCGGTTCGGTGGCGAGGTCGAAGGGCCGGTCCGCCTCGACGGCCAGCGCGGTGGCCATGTCCGACTCAAGTCCGGCGACCCGCAGCGCAGTTGTGTGCTCCGTCGGCAACACGACCTGCTCGGGTTCACCGTCGGTGGCGGGGAAGACCGTCCGCAGCGCCTCATGACGGTCTGTCACATCGAGCAACGCCCGACCCAGGGCGGCCCGGTCCAGCGGACCCGAGAGGTGCACTGCCATCGGGATGTTGTGCGTGGCGTTCGGTCCCTCCAGCTCGTCCAGGAACCAGAGTCTGTGCTGAGCGGGCGACAAGGGCACACGGCGCGGTCGTGGGCGGACACCCAGCTCGGGCCGGGATGCCGATGGTTCGCCCAGGTGCCGGGCCAGCGTCGCGGGTGTGGGATTGTCGAACAGGGTGCGAAGGGTGAGGTCGACGCCCAGGACGCTCCGCACCCGGTTGACGAGACGGATGGCCGTCAGCGAGTGACCGCCGAGCGAGAAGAAGTCGTCGTCGATGCCGACTCGCGGCAGCGCGAGTGTCTCGGCGTACAGCCCGCAGAGCAGTTCCTCACGGGGGTTGCGGGGCGGGCGGGCGGAGACGGCGGAGGGCAGTGGTGCGGGCAGCGCCTTGCGGTCGGTCTTTCCGTTCGGGCTCAGCGGGATGCGGTCCAGCACCGTGATCGAGCCGGGCACCATGTAAGGGGGCAGCTGGGCGGACACATGCGCGGCGAGCTCGGCGGAGCCGACCTCGCACCCGGAGCGTGGGGTGACGTAGGCGGCCAGCCGCCGGTCGTCGGGGCCGGACTCGTGGACTGTCACCACGGCCTGTGCGACACGAGGATGCTGCGAGAGGGCGTGCTCGATCTCGGCCGGCTCGATCCGGTATCCGCGCAGCTTGACCTGATGGTCCGTACGCCCGGTGTACTGCAATGTGCCATCGGGGTTCCACCGGGCGGTGTCGCCGGTCCGGTACATCCGGCTGCCAGGAGGGCCGTAGGGGTTGGCGGTGAACCGGCCCGCGGTGAGAACCGGCTGACCGTGGTAGCCGCGGGCCAGACCGGCGCCGGCGATGTACAGCTCCCCCCTGACGCCCGGGGGGACCGGTCGGAGGTTCTTGTCCAGGACGTGGACGGAGGTGTTGCCTATCGGGACCCCGATCGGTGGCGAGTCGAGGCGTGCTTCGTCCAGCGAAGCGCATGTCGACCAGATCGTGGTCTCCGTCGGGCCGTAGACATTGGTGACTTCCGCACCCGATTCATGCAGGTGGCGGGCCAGGTTCGCGGAGAGCGGCTCCCCTCCGACAAGCAGCTTCCGCAGCTTCCGCGGCGCCTGGGGAGCAGTCGTGGCGAGCGCCTGCCAGGCCGACGGTGTCGCCTGCATGACCGATGCACCGGAGCGGTCGACGAGTCCGGCGAGTTGATGCGGATCGCGCACACTGCCGGAGTCGGCGAGCACGACTCGTGCGCCGACGATCAGCGGTGCGTACAGTTCGAGGGCCGAGATGTCGAAGGCGACCGTGGTCACGGCCAGCAGGCGGTCGTCAGGGGTGAGCGGCAGGAAGCTCCGGCTGCACATGAGCAGGTTGGCAAGGGCTTCGTGCGTGACGACCACGCCCTTGGGCCTGCCCGTGGATCCGGAGGTGTAGATCAGATACGCCGGATGCGACGGGTGCAGGGCCGCCCCCCGGTCGCTGTCGGACAGGTCGCCGCCCGCCTGTGCGGCGATCTCCGCTGCCTCCGCGGGGGCGTCCGGTCTCAGTGTCCTGACCCCTTGGAGCTGCCCCACGAGCTCTGGGTGCAGGGTCTGGTCCGTGATCAGCAGAGCCGATTCGGCGTCTCTGATCACGTGGGCGAGCCGGGCCGGCGGATGCTCGGGATCGAGCGGCACATACGCTGCCCCCGATTTCGCGACGGCCAGGAGCGTGACGACGAGGTCGCAGGTCCGGCCCATGAGAACGGTGACGGGCTTCTCGACGCCGGCGCCCTGCGCCAGGAGATGCCGGGCCAACCGGTTGGCCCGCCGGTTCAGTTCCCCGTAGCTGACCTGGACGGGATCGGGCCCGGCGCCGTACTGGGTGACGGCGACGGCGTCGGGGGTGGCCCGCACCTGCCGCTCGAACAGCTCGGCCAGGCACATGGGTGGGGTACTCGTCGCCGTGTCGTTCCACTCCACCAGGACGCGGTGCTCCTCGGCCGGATCGAGGAGCCTGATGCGGCCGATCGGGGTGTCCGGAGCCGACGGGGCCGCGATCGAGTCGAGCAGCGTCTGGTACCGGCGGGCATGGGCACGGTTGACATCCTCGGCATACAGTTCGGGGTTGGCGTCGAACGCGACTTGCATGCTGCCGTCCGCCGCCCGGTCGTACACCGAGATCGTGAGGTCGTCGACCGGCCCGTTCGAGAGGTTGTACGGGACCACGGGAGTGCCGCCGAAGTCCGCGTCGAAGTCGAACGACATGACATTGACCGACGGGCCGAAGAGCGTCCCGGAGTTGACCAGCCTGAGGTCGCGGTTGATGTCCTCGTACCGGTACCGGTGATGGCGCAGTGCCTCACGCAGCACGCCCGAAGTGTGCCGCACCAACTCGGCGAGAGTCATCTCCGGCTGGACCATGAGGCGGACCGGGAGAATATTGGCCATCATCGCGGGAATCCTGCGCTGTACCACGCCCGTGCGGCCCAGGGACGGGACACCGAGAACGATGTCCTGCTCACCCGTCATCCGGTGGAGAAAGAGCGCGGTGGCGGAGATCAACAGGCTTGCCAGACTCGCGTCGGTCCGGTTCGCCGCCTCCCGGAGAAGATCCGCCCGCCGGGTGGAGACCACCTCCAGATGGCGGCGGAACCATGTCGGCTTGCTCCGCGCCGCGGAGCCGCCGCTCAGACTCACCGGCCGGGGCCGGTCCGCGAACGTCTCCGACCAGAACCGCTGGTCGGCCGTGAACGAGGCGGAAGCGCGGTACGCGGCCTCGGCTTTGATCAGCACGTCGACCGGCTTCAGCGTTCCCTCGTCAGGGGACTGCCCGCGCAGCAGCGCGTTGTAGACGGCAGAGGTGCGCGCAAGCAGCAGGGGACTGCTGAATCCGTCCAGTGCGATGTGATGGCACCGCGAATACCAGAGGAACCGGCCGGGAGCGGTGGTGAAAAGCGCGTGAGTGAAGAGTGGCCCCTTGAGCAGGTCCACCGGACGCCTCATGTCCGACCACATCCAGTGCTCGGCCGCGGCTCGCGGATCCCGCTCGCCGCTCACGTCGATCCGATGCAGGCTCCAGTCCACCAGCCCGTCGAACACCTGCCGTACGGAGCCGCCGTCGAGGACGAACCGCGCGTGGACCGCCTGGACCTCGCTCACACTGCGGCCGAGCGCGGTCTCGAAGAGCGGTACGTCCAGCTCGCCACAGAATTCAACATATTCACCGGCATTGAAGATGGTGTTCTCGGGGTCGAGTTGCTGGGCGTACCAAATCCCGAGTTGTCCCTCCATCAACGGCCGAGAGGCGGGCTCATCGTTTTTCGACACGCTAAAGGCTCCTTGGTGGTCAAAGGGAGGATCGGCGAAGGGACCTGCGCATCACGCCGTGTGAATTACGCCCGGCAAGCAGGCCACACATCTGGTTCGGCGGGAGTCGCGCGTCTTTGCCCTGCGTCTCTACGTACCTGACCGGACGGAGGTTCACCAAGGCAGGGAGACGGGTCCGCCGGGCGGGCTAGGGCCGGCTCCGACGGGTCTTCGCATGCTTCCTCACCGCATCCGGGGGGAGCGGAGGCACCGCGTCGGCCTCCGCCAGTACGGCGCGGACCGCGGCCTCCCGCAGTGCGGGGATCCTGCCGGACCAGTCACCGAGCAGCTCCTCCCCGGGCAGGTCCCGCAGACCGGACAACGTCGCGAGGATGTCGTCGGCTTCGGCCGCGCAGGCCGGGCATGCACGCAGATGTCCGCTGACGCCTTCGGACTCCTCGGAATCGAGGGCTGCCATGACATAGGCAGCCAGTTGTGACTTCTCCTGTTCGCATTTCACGCTGCGGTCTCCTGGAATGGTCTCCGTTCCCCCGGCGACTCGCTTGGTCTACGACGAGCGGGCCCGAACGGTTCATGACGGAGCCGAACACCCGGGCCGCGGCAGACCGGCCGATCGGTGAACCTCGTCCGGGTGGCGGCCGTAGACGACGACGGTGGGCACCTGTGAGGCCACTGACATCGCGTGATCGACCAGGAAGGAAGTTCCATGACCAATCCGTTCGAGGACCCGGATGCCGCCTACCTCGTACTGCGGAATGCCGAGCACCAGTATTCGCTCTGGCCGGTGTTCGTGGACGTGCCCGGCGGCTGGGACGCCGTCTTCGGCGCGGCTCCCCGCGACGACTGTGACGCGTACATCGAGGCCACTTGGACCGACATGCGCCCGAAGAGCCTGATCGACGCGATGAACGACGAGTGAAGGAGAGGATCCGGACCCGGCGTGCGCCGGGGGAAGACAGGCCGGGTCCGGAGCGGCCGGGAACGAACGAGGGAGAGCCCCAGCCGCTTGGGATACGGGCGGGTGGCGGGGATGGTTCACCGCAGCCGGTCCTCGTGGGCACGGTGTGGTGTGACGGCCGTGGAGCCGCTGTGTCAGCGGGACGCCGGGAACCGTTCGATGTTCTCCTCCACCCAGGTGCGCAGGTGGGCCAGGGGCCGGCAGGCGTCCTCGCCCAGCGGGGTCAGGCTGTATTCGACGCGGGGCGGGACTTCCGGGTAGATCTCGCGGTCGACCAGGCCGTGATCCTCCAGGCGGCGCAGCGTCTGGGTGAGCACCTTGGGGCTCACCCCCTGCAGGCGTGCCCGCAGTGCCCCGAAGCGCTGGGGCCCGTCCTCCAGAGCGCCCAGGGCGAGGGCGCTCCACTTGTTGGCGAGCAGATCCAGCATGTCCCGGCAGGGGCAGGCGGCCAGGTAGACGCTCTTCGGGTCGTCGCACACGTGTGCTGTCGTCGTCATACAGCGATAGTACCCAATGGGAACTATAGGCCCTTGCGGGTAACCACTATCCATTTCGTACTGTCGCTGACGTGGTCGAAGTCGCGGACCGTCGCGCGTGTCCTGTCGGCTCGACCACGTCCTCTCGATGTATCTGAAGCGGAGCGGCACCGTCCGCGGCTCTCGGATCACGCACACGTGGAAAGGCCCGACCGCCATGAACGACACGTACGACATCCCCGCGACGATGCCCGCGGTCGCGTACCGCAAGTCGCTGCCCGCCGACGATGCCGAGAGCCTGGTCGACGTCACGCTGCCCACCCCGGAGCCGGGACCCCGTGACGTACTGGTGCGGGTCGAGGCGATCGCCGTCAATCCGGTGGACTACAAGATCCGGCAGAACGTCGACCCGGGCGGGGAGGCGAAGGTGCTCGGCTGGGACGCCGCCGGGACCGTCGTCGCCGTCGGCGGCGAGGTGGAACTCTTCTCGGTGGGCGACGAGGTGTACTACGCCGGTGCGCTGGACCGCCCCGGCGCCAACTCCCGTTACCACGTGGTCGACGAGCGCATCGTCGCCCGCAAGCCGGCCACCCTCTCCTTCACCGAGGCCGCCGCGCTGCCGTTGACCTCGCTCACGGCGTGGGAGGGGCTCTTCGAGCGGCTGGGGCTGCGCACGGGTGCCCTGGAGCAGACCGGGGCCCTGCTGATCACCGCGGCCGCCGGCGGCGTGGGCTCGATCACCGCGCAGCTGGCCCGCGCCCTCACCAGCCTCACCGTCATCGGTACGGCGTCGCGGCCCGAGAGCGTCGACTTCGCGCGCCGCATGGGTGTCCACCACATTGTCGACCACCGCAGGCCACTTGCCGCGCAGCTGGCCGAAGTGGCCCCGGACGGCGTCGACTTCGTGTTCAGCACCACGGCGACCGACCACAACCTGGCCGCGTACGCCGAGGCGCTCACCCCCTTCGGCCGGATCGTCGCCATCGACGACTTCGACTCGCTGCCCCTCGGAGTGCTCAAGGCGAAGAGCATCTCCTTCCACTGGGAGTTCATGTACACGCGGTCGATGTTCCGTACGGCCGACCAGAGCATGCAGCACCACATCCTCACCCAGGTCGCCCGCCTCGTCGACGCCGGCATCCTCACCACCACGGCCACCCGGGACCTGGGCCCGGTCAACGCCGCCAACCTCCGTGAGGCCCACCGCGTCCAGGAGTCCGGCGCAGCCGTCGGCAAGACCACTCTGACCGGATTCTGACCGGATCCTGATCGGCCGAGGCACGGGACTCCGTGCCGGCGCGGGCCGCGAGCCGTCTCCGGGACACCCCCTGGAGCGACTAGGGCCTGTCTGACAATTCCCGTCTGCCTCGCGACGCCATGCACGCACTCTCGCCGCACCGGGCGCAGACCCAAGTACGTCCAGTACGAGGGCCTACGCCCGGCACGCCGAGAGCACGCACCTGACGCCGCGAGGCCGCCCTCCGGGCGACGACGGGAATTGTCAGACAGGCCCTAGCCTGACCGCCCGCGGCGCCAGCCCGGTGGCACATCCTGGTGCACAGGCCGAAAGATGAAAGAGGACGTCATGCGCTTTCGGCTCCTCGGTCCCCTTGAACTGCTTTCCGACCGTGGCGCCGTCGTGCTTCCCGGAGTCCTCTCCCGCGCGATCGTCGCGCGGCTGCTCCTGGCCCAGGGAGCGGTCGTGCAGCGGGACACGCTCATCGACGATCTGTGGGCGGAGCGTGAGGCGAAGGATCCGGTCAACGCCCTGCAGGTCCAGGTGACCAAACTCCGCTCGGCCTTCGCGGCGCAGGGCGAGGGCGAGCGTCTGCTGTCGCGTCACGGGGGATACCAGGTCGACCTCAGGCCGGAGGACGAGCTCGACACGCTCCGTTTCGAGACCGCGGTCCGACGGGGGCACGACTGCCTGAAGGCGGGTGCCCACCGGGAGGCGGAAACAGCCCTGCGGGAGGGGCTGTCGTTGTGGCGTGGGCGGGCTCTGGACGATCTGGAGGGCCGGGCGTTCGGGTCGGAGAGGTCGCGTCTTGAGGATCTCCGGCTGGGCGCACTGGAGGATGTCGCGGCGGCGGGACTGGAGTTGGGGCGTGCGGAACAGCTGGTGCCGGAGCTGAAGGCGCTGGTGGCCGTCTCGCCGTTACGCGAACGGTTGCGTGAGCGGCTGATGCTGGCGCTCTACCGTTCCGGGCGGCTGGCCGATGCGCTGGAGGTGTACGAGGAGGGGCGGCGGCTGCTCCGGGCGGAGCTGGGGGTCGTTCCGTCGCTGGAGCTGCGGTCGTTGCACGCGGCGCTCGTGCGGCACGATCCGTCGGTCCGGGCCCCGGGAGCGGCGGGCGCCGTCACCGTGGATGCCGCGTCGCCGGCGAGAAAGGGCAATCTGGGCCGTCCGCTGGGCCCGTTCGTGGGCCGGCGGGGGGACCTGGAGGGGCTCTGCGCGGCGGTCGGCAGGGAGCGGCTGGTCACGGTGGTGGGGCCCGGGGGAGTGGGCAAGACGCGGCTGGTGCTGGAGGCCGGCGCGGTTCTGGAGTCCTCGTGCGACGGCGTGTGGTGGGTGGATCTGGCCTCGACCGAGGAAGCGGGCGTGCCGGCCGCGGTCGCCGGCGCCCTGGGTCTGTCGGACGCCTCGGTACGGCCGGATCAGCCGCCGCACGACTACGCGCACCGGCTGGCCTCGTTCTTCGCGGGACGGGACGCGGTTCTCGCCCTCGACAACTGCGAGCATGTGCTCGACGCGGTCGCTCCACTGGCCGGGACGCTGCTGGGGAACTGCCCCTCGCTGAGGGTCGTGACGACGAGCCGGGCGCCGCTGGGGGCTCGGGGTGAGGTGCTCTACCAGCTCGCGCCGATGCCGCAGACGGAGGCCGCGGACCTGTTCGCCGCGCGTGCCGTGATGATCGACCCGTCGTTCCTCGCGGACGAGGCGGGGGTACGGGACATCCGTTCGCTGTGCCGTCGGCTGGACGGCCTGCCGCTGGCGGTCGAACTGGCCGCCGCCCACGTGCGGTTGCTGTCGGTGCGGGAGATCGAGGCCCGTCTGGACAACCGTTTCGCGCTGCTCACGAAGGGGGAACGGACGGCACCGGCCCGTCACCGCACGTTGCGTGCGGTGCTGGACTGGAGTTACGCACTGCTCGACGTGACCGAGCAGCGGGTGCTGACGGAACTCGCCCTGTACGTCGGAGGGTGCTCCGTCGAGGTCGCCGAGACCGCGGTCGCACTGGACGACGAGTGCAGGCACGAGTTGCTGCCCGTGCTGGCCCAACTGGTCGACAAGTCCCTCCTCTTCTCCGTGCCCACGCCCCACGGCAACCGGCTGCGCATGCTGGAGACGGTCCGTGAGTACGCCCTGGCCCGGCTCCTCGACGAGGGCAGGGCGGCCGAGGCGGAGGAACGCCTCATGGCATGGGCCATGGACTTCGTGCGCGAGGGCGGCGACGGGATCGCGTCCGGCGACCAGGGGGAGTGGGTCCGACGGCTCACCGCGGAGTCCGCCAACATCAGGGCCGCCTCGGATCTGATGCTGGACAGGTCGAGGACGGCCCAGGTCCTCTGGCTGGAAGCACGGCTGGGCTACTACTGGCACATCAGCGGCCGTGAAGAAGAGGGAATCGAGCGTCTGCAGCGCGGCCTCCAGGCCTTCGACTCCGCACCGGGACCGCAGGCCGCGGCACCCACCGCGGAGGACGAGCGGGCGCTCTTCTACACCCTTGCCTGGCTGGTCTGGCTCAACCACGTGGTCGGCCGGCACGCGGAGGCCCGCACCCTCATCGACCGGTTCAGAACGGAATGGAGGCAGGCGAAGAACCCCGACCTCGCGGTCCTGGGGCCCTGCTTCGAGCCGATGCACGCCATGCTGAACGGGCAGGACGACGTGGCAGAACTCTTCGCCCTGGCGGAGAAGGGTGTCGAGGGCACCGACTTCCACTGGGACCGGACGGTCCTCTACGTGAACTGGTCGTTCCACTGCCTTCAGCACGGGGACGTCGAAGGCGCCCGCAGCCGCGGCCTGGCCGCCGTCTCGGCGGCACGCGCCGCGTCCGACGACTTCGCCAGGGCGTTCTCCCTCGTCCCCTGCGGCGACGCGGAGGAGAGCGGCGGCCACCGTGACCGGGCCCGCGAGCACTGGACCGAAGCGGCGCGCATTCTGCGCCGCATCGGCGCGCGGGCGCTGTACGCGTACACCGCGCTCAGGATCGCCTGCCTGGACATCGCGGAAGGAGCGTTCGACGCGGCCGAAGCACGGCTGGCGGAGCTGGACCGGCTCGCGGACGAACTGAGCGCGGACGACCTGCGGGCCGCGACCGCCATCCTGCGCGCGGTGCTCGCGCTGCACGACCGTCGCCTCTCGGACGCGCAGAGGATCTTCAGCGGCGTCTGGAACAGCCCCATGGCGCCGCTGGACCGCAGAGCGGTCTCCGCCGTCGGCCTGGCCGTAGTGGCGACGTTCGGCCTGTCTGCCCCCTCCGCGTCGGACGACGTCCGGATGTGGCTGGAGCGCGCACACCGGGCCCACGCCCGGGTTCTCGAACCGCTGGCCCACCGCGCGGTGGCCGCCCTGCTGGACAAGGTGGACGCCTGCCACCGGTCCGGTCCGAGCCACGAAACCGCGGCGGACCGGGTCCATGAATGGCTCTCCGGCAACCCCTTCGTCATGGTCTGCTTCAGCGGAGTACTGAACGGCCCCGGCCGGCACCGCTGATCCGGGCTCACCGACCGGGGCGGACCCACCGTACGAGCCCCGCCCTCGGCGCAGCCGGCTGTGAACCCCTCATGGGTGCTCATTCCCCTTTCGCGCGGCTGTCCTCGCAGCTGGATGCCGGTTAAGCGGACGGCAAGCGGTTGGCAAGCAGTCCCCTCAAGGGTTGGCCCGTTCAGCTTTCAACGAGTTTGCGCGCCTTCCGTTCGCTGTCGGCGCGCGGGGAAACGCGGGCATGAGACACAGCACAGGCAACCGGGGCACGGACCAGAAGCGACCGACCGGCCGTGCCCGGGACAGGGCGGGCGACGAGGCGTTCGTGCGTGCCCTCTACGACAAGCACGGGATGTTCATGGCGAGAGTGGCGACCGGGCTGCTGTGCGGTGACACCCATCAGGCCCAGGACATGGTGCAGGAGACCGTCCTGCGGGCCTGGCGGCACGCCGGTGTCCTCGACCCCGATGCGGAGGGAGTGCGGCCCTGGCTCGTCACCGTCCTGCGCAACCTCGTCATCGACGGCCACCGTGCCCGCCGGGCCCGCCCCCCGGAGACCGACGACACCACCCTCGCCGACCTGCCCGGCCCCGAACGCCTGGAACGCGCCCTCAGCAAGAAGATCGTCCGCGAAGCCCTGGCGGACCTGACCCTCCAGCACCGCGAGATCCTCGTCCACGCCCACTTCCTCGACCACTCGGTGGAACGGACCTCCCAGCTCCTCGGCATACCCCGCGGCACCGTCAAATCCCGCACCCACCTCGCCCTCAGAGCCCTGCGGACCGCACTGGCCGAGCGCGGCTACACCCACCTCTGAGCGGGACCTCGTTCCGCCGCGGCCGCTGCCCCCGCACTCACCAGAAGGCGGCCAGCACCGACGGCGAGCCCGACAGACGCTCGTGGAGGGGATGTCCCCGCGTCGGCACTGCCTGTCTCCCCTCCGTGACGTCGGCGAGGAGACAGCCGACCGCCTTCCGGGTGAGAGGCTCCATGAGCAGATCGGTCAGGCGCCCGACCTCGAGAAGGATTTCGTGCCGGTCCGCGCCCCCGGCAGGTTCCGGGTGCGACGGCGGCACACAGGCGACGAGCGCAAGGCCCGCCACCGCCTTGCGGTTACGAGGGGAGGTCGGTGACGACCAGACCTCCCGGAAGACCGCCTCGGCCTCGTCGAAGCGCGACTGGCCGGCCAGGACCACCCCGCGCAGATTGGCGACGGCCGCCCCGAGGTCGTACGAGACGAGCTCGGAGGCGACCTTCTCCACTTCGGAAAGTCTCCTGTCCGCCGAGTCGATGAGCCCTTCTCCCACATCGAGGAAGGCGAGCCGCAACGCTCGGTAGGCCCACCGCGACCGCGCGCCTATGGACCGGAAGACACCGCAGGCCTCGCTCCACGACTCCCGGGCCGCCTCCCTCCTGCCGACGCTCTCCTCGGCGTCGCCGCGGGCCGTGAGGCAGACCGACAGGGTGACGGGGTCGTCGATGGCCTTGGACACCTCGATGCCGGTCAGCGCGTGCTCCCGTGCCGCGTCCGCGTCTCCCGCGTGCAGGCAGTAGGTCGACCAGGCGTAGTGCAGGGCGACCCGGTCCCAGCCGAACTCCGTACCGGCGATCCCCGCGTCGGCCGCCGCGAACCGGGCCTCCCAGCCCTCCTCGGCGGCAAGCCGCGCGTGCAGGGCCTCCCAGACGGGACCCACGACCGCCAGATCCGGATTCCTCGCAGTCCGCCATGTGCCGCTGTAGCGCTCCTCGTACTCCAGTGCGCTGTCATGCCGTCCGGAGACATGGTTCAGCCAGGCCAGCCAGACGAAGACATAGCAGAGGGCCCACTCCTCCCCGGGTGTCGGACGCCGGTGACCGGCGGCGGTCCGCATGGCCGTGTCGTAGGCGTCCAGGGTGCGGGTCAGCCTGTCGATTCCCTCTTCTTCGCGGCCGAGGATGTACCAGAAGTAGCCGAGAGACGATTCGAGACGAAGCGCGTCGGCGACCCGCGCCGTGCGCGTCATGAGTTCCGAGGCGACTCTGAGGTTCGCGGACTCCTCGGTGACACGGCGGGACCAGTAGGCCTGCTCCCGCGACGGCATGCCCTTGTGGCCCTTTCTGACGAACCCCAGCGACCACGCGATGAAGCGGTCCTGGGCCGGCGCCAGTTGTCCTTTTTCCGCAAGCTTCGCCAGCGCGTACTCGCGTACCGTCTCCAGCATCTGGAAACGGGTCCCGCCGGCGGTGCGCACCGTGAAAATCAGTGACTTGTCGACCAGTTGACCCAGGACGTGAAGAACGCCGGCGTTGTCCGCCGGGGCGGGGTCCGAAGGCGGCGGTCCGCCCTTCTCCGCGTCCTCGACGGAGCAGCCGGCCACGCGCAGGGCGAGTTCGCCCAGGACCAGTTGCTCGGATTCGCTGAGCAGGGCGTAACTCCAGTCGAGAACCGCGCGGAGGGTCCGGTGCCGTCGGGGGGCGGTGCGTGCTCCCTTGACCAGCAGGGCGAACCGGTCGTCCAGCCGTGCGGCGATTTCCGCGACGGACAGCAGTCTCACGTGCGCGGCGGCGAGTTCGACGGCGAGCGGAAGTCCGTCCAGCCGGCGGCACAGTTCGACGACCCCGTGGTCCCTCGCCGTGTCCTGGTCGAACGACGGATCGATCATCGAGGCCCGGAGGGCGAAGAGCCGGGCGGCTTCCTCCGCGGTCATCGGGTCCACCGGGAAGAGCACTTCGCCGGAGGTGCTCAGCGGTTCTCTGCTGGTGGCCACGATCGTGACCGACGGACAGGTGTCGAGCAGCTTCTTCACGAGAAGCGCCGTCCCGTCCAGGACGTGTTCGCAGTTGTCGAACGCCAGGATCGCCGGGTGTTCCTTCAGATAGGAGACGATCCGCTCGAGAGGGCCGAGTGGATACTGGTCCGCCGTGACCGAGCTCTCGGACAGACCGAGTGCGGAGGCGAGGGCCGGCAGCACACCGTCCTTTCCGGCGGCCACGAGGTCGATCCACCAGACGGCTGCGCCGGCGTCGCCCCGTCGCGACAGGGCCTCCAGCATGAGCCGGGTCTTGCCCACACCTCCCGGGCCGACGGCCGTGACGAGGCGCTGACGGCCGATCTCCGCCCGCAGACTCCGCAGCATGCCGACGCGTCCCACGAACGCGCCGGGGGGAACCATCAGGTTCCCTTCCGCCGTCGCGTGAGGCGGACGATCCCCGGAAGCCTCCGGGGTGCCCGATGCACCGCCGGGTCCCCGGAGGGCAGGGTCGTGCGAAAGGATCGCCCTGTGCAGCGCTTCCAGCTCGGGAGACGGGGCGAGTCCGAGCTCGGAGTCCAGGAGGCGCCGTCCTTCGTGGAAGGCCGCGAGCGCCTCGGCGTGCCGTCCGCAGCGGTAGAGCGCCAGCATCAACTGAGCCCGCGGCTTTTCCCGGAGGGGCTGCGCGGTCACCAGATGCGCCAGTTCCACGACGAGTTCGCGGGCCTTTCCCAGTGCCATGCCGGCGGTGACGGCATCCTCGTTCGCCGTGAGCCGGAGCTCCTCCAGCCGGGCGCGCTCTGCGTCGAAGAAGAAGCCGGTCAGGTCCTTGAGGGCGGGAGCCCGCCACAGTGCCAGCGCGTCCCGCAGCAGCGCTTCCGCCTCTGTGTGATTCCCTTCGCGGAGATTCTCCCGGCCGCGGAGAATCCGGTCCTCGAATTCGGTGACATCGACACGGTCGTGTTCCGAAAGGACCAACCGGTAGCCGCCGTACTGCGTGACGATCCGCCCCTCTTCGCCTCGGGCGGCAAAGGAGGTACGCAGTTTTGTCATCTGCACCTGCAGGGCGTTGACGGGATTCCTCGCCGCCCGCTCACCCCACAGTTCGTCGACGAGGGTCTCGCTCTGCACCGGACGCCCCTCGGCCAGGATCAGCCTCGCGATGACGGAGCGCCCCAGGGAACCCGGGAAATCAATCAAGGACCCGTCGGAGGCGACCGCTTCGAGGTGTCCGAGCAATCGAAAATGCATGTGCTTTTCTAGCACGGGTGAGCGGGCCGGCCCTGGTCCCGCCATGTGCCGTCGGACGCGGGGCCGCCGACCGACCCGCCTCCCGAAGTGGGTGAACCGGGCCCTGATGCGGCTCGTACCCCGCAATGAGACGAGTCCGGCGAACGGCTCGTCCGGGGCGGTCCGCCCCTGTCTGCCCTGAGCCCCTGGGCCCGTCCGCCCGTCCGCCCGTCCGTCCGTCCGCCCGTCGGCGGCGCGCCGGCGCGGCCGGTGCCGCGCCGAGCACCCGCAGGACGTGGGTCCCCCAGGCCATGGCCGGCTCCTTACCTGTTTCGTTTTCGGAGGATTGACATGTCGAGCAGTTCCACTGATCACACCCTGGCCGTCGAGGTGGTCGACAGCATGGAGCGCATGAGCGGGAGGCACCCGGGACAGCGCCGGTCGAGTGCCCGGGGAGCCGCCTTCCGGGCCACCTTCGCACCCACCGGGGCCGCGGCGGCCCTGACCACGGCCGCACATCTGCAGACGCGGCCGGTTCCGGCCACCGTACGGTTCTCGAACTCCGAGGGAAATCCGCACACTCCCGACACCGCCCCGGTCACCCGTGGCATGGCCACCCGCTTCCATCTGCACGACGGCAGTGACACCGACCTCATCGCCCTCACCGTCCCCCGGTTCGTCGCCGCCACCCCCCGGGAGTTCCTCGAACTGACCGAGGCCCTGCGCCCCGACCCCGTCACCCACCAGCCCGATCTGGCCCGGGTGCACGCGTTTGTCGGAGCCCACCCCCATCTGGCCGAGGCCGTCGCGCAGCAGCCGCCCGTCCCCGTCAGCTACGCCTCCGCCGCCTACTGGGCCATCCATGCCTTCGTATGGGTCGACGCGGCCGGTACCAGGCAGGCCGTGCGGTACCGCTGGGAACCGGAGGCCGGACGCCTCGGCCTGACCGCGGACGAGGCGGCCACCCGTACCGCCCACTACCTGACCGACGAACTCCACCAGCGCCTGGAGCGGGGGCCGGTGGCGTTCGTGCTGCGGGTCCAGCTCGCCGATCCCGACGACCCGACCCACGACCCCAGCACCGTCTGGCCCGACCACCGCAGGGAGATCATCGCCGGGCGCCTGGAGATCACCGCACCCGCGGACGACCAGGACCACTGGGACGCGCAGGCCTTCAACCCCACCCGGGTCACCACCGGCATCCAGCTCTCCGACGACCCCGTCCTCGCCTTCCGCGCACACGCCTACGTCGAGTCCCACCTCCGGCGCAGTCACCACCGGTAGAGGCCCACCCCGCGCCGCCCGAACCGCTCGCGCGGACCGACGCGCGGATCCCCTTCCGCGCCGCATCCGTGGCTGCACCACCTCGGCGCGCGGTCGAGTGAACCTCCCTGGTACCGGCATCGTTTGATTTCACGTCAGCACACCGCCCCACGGCTGACGACTGTTGTCGGAGCGACTCGACAAGCGCTCCCGGGGCCTGACGAATGGACGGACTTGAACAACCAGACCAAGAGATCCCCCGGACGGCGAGGCCTGCTGCGAGGCGCCATGGTGGCGTGCTGCGCGATGGCCCTCTCCACAGCGGGCGCGATATCGGCAAGCGCCGCGACACCCACCGCGCGCACCGTGGACTACGTGGCGCTCGGCGACTCGTACGCCTCCGGCCCCGGCATCCCGGCCCAGGTCGACACCGCGTGCGCGCGCTCCGACCAGAACTATCCGTCCCTCCTCGCGGCGGCGACGCACGCGCGGCTGACCGACGTCAGTTGTGCGGGCGCCACGACGACCGCCCTGGCCGGACCCCAGGGTGCGCAGGCCCCTCAGCTGGACGCGCTGGACGCGGACACGGACGTGGTCACCCTGACCATCGGAGGCAACGACATCGGCTTCTCCAGTGACCTGGCCACCTGCGCCGGGCTCGCGGCCAAGGACCCGACGGGCAACCCGTGCCAGACCTTCTTCACGAGCCAGGGCACCGACCGGCTGGAGCAGCGCGTCGACGACACCGCCCCCAGGATCGCCGCGGCGCTGGACGCCGTACGGCAGCGGGCGCCCCGTGCCAAGGTCCTGGTGGTCGGCTATCCCGACCTGTTCCCGGACGACGGGGTCGGCTGCACCAGCTCCGTGATGCCGCTGGCCGCGGGTGACTTCGGCTATCTGCGGGACACCGAGAAGAAGCTCAACGCGATGCTCGCCGGCCAGGCGTCCGCGCACGGCGCGCGCTACGTCGACACCTACACCCCGACCGTAGGACACGACATGTGCCGGCCGGCCGGAGAGCGCTGGATCGAACCCCTGGTCACGGTGGCACCGGCCGCGCCCGCCCACCCCAACGCCCAGGGTCAGCAGGCCATGGCGGCAGCGGTGGAGCATGTCCTCCGCTGCGGCGCGCACCGCCGCTGACCCCGGTGGAAAGACGGGCCGCCGGCTGTCCTGACGGAGAGCCGGCGGCCCGTGAGCAAAGGCAGACGGATGGCGATCATGTCGATCTCGAAGTTCACGCCGGACCAGAAAATCCACCATCTGATCACCTGGGCCACGGAATGGAAAGGAGAACGGAGAGGGCGGAGCCTGTGGGCCTATTCCCTGAGCCTGGGCGGCTCCCATGCCCTCATGAACGACTGGTTCAAGAACGAGAAGCTGCTCCGGCTGCTCACCCAGGAAGAGAAGGACCTGATCCGGGAGGCGCGTGAGCGGGCGGCACGCGCCTGGTCGGACAGGGGCTGACCGACGGGAACCGGCTTGTGCCCTCCGCGGTGACGGACGCCCCGCGACGGACGCCCCCTTGGACGACCCGCAGAGTGGTTTACGATTCAACCAGAGTCGTTTATGGTTCAACCAAGTTGACCGGTCTCCGAGCCTGAGGCGGCGTGGCACACCTGCCGCGCCATGCCTGACCGTGCTTCAACTCCCCTTTCCCGAGGAGGACCTATGACGTCCGAGCCCACCGCTTCCGGTTCCGCCGCCGCGAACCGGCGTACCTTCCTGAGGCGTGCGTCTGCCGTTGCGGCAGTCCCGGTCGGCGCCGGCGTGTTCGGCCTGCCGGCCGGTACCGCGCACGCGGTCGGCACGGCCGGGCTGCCCGGCTTCGAGCCGGTGCCCGTGGGGTCCATGGGGCCGGCGCTCAACGCGGACGGCTACTACGTCGGCCGGATCGAGGGGAACCTGTACTGGGTGACCGACGCCTACTACCAGGCCATGTTCCTCAGTACCCGGCACGGCGTGGTGCTCGTCGACGCCCCGCCGACCATCGGGACCAACCTCCTGCGTGCCATCGAGGACGTCACCAGGGCCAACGGGAGGCCTGACAAGGTGACACATCTCGTCCACTCGCACGCGCACGCCGACCACATAGGCGCGTCCGTCCTGTTCGGGAACGACGTCGTACGCATCGGGCACAGGGTGAACCGCGAGCTGCTGCTGCGTGCCGACGACCCCAACAGGCCGGCGCCGAAGGTGACTTTCGACAGCCGGTACACCCTCTCCGTCGGCGGAGAGCACCTGGAGCTGGCGTACCACGGGCCGAATCACGCGCCGGACAACATCTACGTCTACGCCCCGGCCTACCGGACCCTGATGCTCGTCGACGTGCTCTTCCCCGGATGGGTCCCGTTCAAGAGCCTCGCCGTCTCCCAGGACATTCCCGCCTGGATCAAGGCGCACGACGTGGCGCTGTCCTATCCCTGGACCACCTTGGTCGCAGGCCATCTCGGACGCCTCGGGGTCCGGGCCGACGGCGAGCTGCAGAAGGAGTACATGGCCGACCTGGAGGCCGGCGTCCGAGCCGCCATCAAGTCGGTGGACCCCACGCCGTACTTCCAGGAGTACGGGCCGGGCGGGAACGCCTGGGCCATATTCAGGACCTACCTCGACGCGGTGGCGCGGACGGCGGCCGATCCGGTCGCCGGCAAGTACCTCGGCAGGCTGGCCGCCGCCGACGTCTTCACGTTCGACAACGCGGCCACCCTGCTGGAGTCGCTGCGCATCGACTCCGGCGTACTGGGGCCCTTCGGCATCCGGCCGTGACGCACCGAGAGCCCGGATCCCCGTCAGCTGAGAAGGGGTGAGGCGAAGACGACGGTGACGTCGGCACCTTCGTCCCCGGTCCGGTAGACGTGCGGCGCGTCGCCGGCGAACGCGAGCATGTCGCCGGGGCCCAGGGACTGGGGGTTGTCGGTCGATCCGGCGGTGAGCCGGCCGGAGGACATCAGGAGGTGTTCCACGGTTCCGGTGGCGTGGGGCAGGCCGTTGATCTCGCTGTTCGGCGGGATCCGCATGCGCCAGATCTCCAGGCTGTGGCCTCCGCTGATGCGGCGCAGCAGTTCACGGGTCACTTCGCCGGGCTTGGCCTCGGTGGCCTGGATGTAGATGGGGCCGGGATCGGTGTCGCGGGCCATGAGGTCGGTGATCGGGATGCGCAGGGCGATGGCGAGCGCGTCGATGGTGCCGATGGTGGGGTTGCCGGTGCCGGCCTCCAGATTGGAGAGGGTGGCCTTGCTGATGCCGGCCCGTCGGGCGAGTTCGGCGCTGGTCATACCGCGCTGGGTACGGCGCAGGCGGATCTGCGCGCCGATCGCGGCCGACATGCTGCTGGCCGGCGTCCGTTCCGCGGCGGGCCCGGTCATGAGGCCGCCCGGTGCTCGGCGGAGTACGAGACCTTGATGCGGCCCTTCTTCACCCGCAAGGCCGGAAGGGTGACGTGGGCGAGCTCGCCCAGACTCCGTACGTGGGTGCCGCCGCAGGGCGCCGTGTGGATGTCACCGAGGCGGATCAGGCGGCGGCCGTCGCCGTCGTGGCCGGCGCCGACGGGCAGGTCGGCCTCGATGGCGCGGGCGATGGCCTCGCGCAGTTCGCCGGTGACGGCCTCCCGGCCCTCCGGGTCGGCGAGCCGCGGGTCGGGCGACCCGGTCTGGAACTCGACCCGGGCCTGGCCGGGGAAGTGGTTGTTGCCGACGGTCGTCCAGCCGTGCGACCGGACGACCGCCTCCACCAGGTGGCCTGCGGTGTGCAGGGCGGCGTGCAGCAGCCGGAGGCCGAGGTCGATGCGGGTCACGACCGTGTCGCCGTCCGCCAGGGCGGGCAGCGCCGTGCCGTCCGCGGAGCTCAGGGTGATCAGGCCGAGGTCGTGATCGCGTACAGGGAGGACCTCGTGCTCGTCGAGCCGGCCGCGGTCGGCGGGCTGGCCGCCGCCCTGCGGATGGAAGAGTGAACGCTCGACGGCCACCCAACCGGTACCGTCCCGCTCGCCTGAGGCGATGATCTTCGTCTTCACCGTTTCAGCGTAGGTGTCGGTAAGGTACTCGCTCACCTGGATACCGGAATACTGAACCATTCGTTCAGTATAGCGAATCCGGTGTGGTGAATCAGGTGTGGTGAATGCGGTGTGACGAATGTGCTGTGGCGAATTCGGTGCCGCTCGGGAGCTGTGCCTGCGGAGCGCGGCCGCGGGCCGGGCGGTGGATCAGCGGCCCAGGGTTTCCAGCGGGGTGTTGGCACCGCACACGATCACCGCGATGTTCCGGCCCTCGGGCCGGTAGGCGCCCGAGGTCAGGGCGGCGTATGCGGTTGCCGCGCCGTGCTCGGCGGCGATGCGGTACTCGCTCCACAGTGCTTCGCGGGCGGCGATGATGTCGTGGTCGTCGACCAGCAGGTTCTCCAGGTGCGGTGCGTCCTGGGTGCTCTCGAAAGCGGTCTCGCCGATGACGCGTGCGCCCAGGGAGTCGGCGGCGACACCGCAGACGGGAACGTCCACCCGGGCGCCGGCGCGCAGCGCGGCGTCGAGGGTGGGGATGTTCCGCGGCTCGACGGCGACGACGCGAGCCCGCCCGGCGGCCGAGGCGAGGGTGCCGGCCAGCATGCCGCCGCCGCCGACGGCGAGGAGGATCGTGTCGATGGCGGGTTCGTCGCTCAGGATCTCCTCGGCGATCGTCCCGGCACCCGCGGAGATCTCCAGCCCGTCGTGGGCGTGGCAGAACAGGGCTCCGGACTGCTCGGCGAACGCGACGGCGGCCTCGTACGCCTCGGCGTACTCGCGGCCCACGAGGTGGACCTTCGCTCCGTAGGACTCGATCCGGGAGACCTTGACCTCCGGCGCGGTCTCGGGCACGAAGACGGAGGCAGGCACGCCTACGGCGGCTGCCGCATACGCGGTTGACAGGCCCGCGTTGCCGCCCGAGGCGGCGACGACGCCGATCGCGGGGTCGAGGTCGCCGCGATCCCGTGCGGCCAGTACCCGGTTGAAGGACCCGCGGGGCTTGAAGCAGCCGGTGTGCTGCAGGAACTCGCACTTCAGCCACAGCGGGCGGTCCGGAGTGCCGACCTGGAGCAGCGGGGTGCGGCGTATGCGCCCGCGGATCCGGTTTCCGGCGGTCAGGACGTCGTCCCTGGTGATCATCTTTCGCTCCTCACGTCGATGCGTTCAATTTACTGTACGATACGTTCGGCAGAATCTGTTACGTTGCGTTGCCGAACCACCGCCCACGCAAGGAGCAAGGAGCGTCATGCCGAAGCAGACCATCGCCGTCCCGGTCCTCTCGGAAGCCCTCAAGTTCGCCCCGCTGGAACTCGTCACCCGTGCCGGCGACCACGTCTACATCTCCGGACTCCCGCCCTATTCGCCCGAAACGGGCGAACTGGTCTCCGGTGATGTGTCCACCCAGGTGAAGACCTGCCTGGCCGCCCTGGACGCCTGCCTCGCAGCGGCGGGGGCAACGAAGGACGACATCGCCAACGTGCGCATCTACAGCACCAACTCGGGCTGGTTCGCCGCGATCAACGAGGTGTACCGCGAGTACTTCGGCGCGGACGGCCCGTTCCCGTCGAGGACGTTCGTACCGGTGGCCTCGTGGTTCACCAACTTCGACATCGAGATCGACTGTGTCGTGTACCTCGGCGACTAAGCGCTCCGCTGGAAGTGCCGCGATGTGCCGTCTGTCGACTGCGGCGCCGTCGTGGCTGGTCGCGCAGTTCCCCGCGCCCCTTCGGGGCGCTGCCGAACCGCACCGGACTTCGCCGGACCCGCTTAGGCTCCCCGCGACCGCCCGCGTCACCGAGAAGATCACGGTTCTCACCTCTGCGCCTCGGCGCGGGCGACGGATCCTGCCCGGCCCCGGGTGGGACCGCGCACCCTCGCCCTCCCCGGACCACTGGTACGTCAGTTCCAGCGCATCGCCTCCGGCGGCATCGCCTACGAACACGAGGAGTCGGCCCTCGGCGTGGCCTGTGTCGCCGCCGTCATCCGGGCCGGAGACGGCCCGCCCGTCGCCGCGGTCTCGGCATCCGGCTGGATCGGCAGGGTCGACATCCGCCGCATCGGACCCGCCGTCCGCACCACCGCGCTGAGCATCTCCCGCGGCCTGCCCACCCCCTGATCGCGTGGTCCCCGGTGGCCCGGTGGGGGTGCTGTGCTCGCACCGTACGTCCGCGTCGGGCACACCTTCGCCCGCGTGAAGGGCCGGAAATCCTCAGGTCACGCGAAAGGGCGCCCGGCCGGGAGTAAACCCGCCGGGCGCCCTTCCGCGATCACTGTTCCGGTGTTCCGGTGTTCCGGTGTTCCGGACCACCGGGCGAGGTGCCTACCGCCTCATCGCGACGTCAGCCCCGTGATCCGCCACAAACCGTCGCCTCCGCTACCGGTGGTGTACGCGTCCCCGGACGCCGCCAGTGAGAAGCTGAAGGTGTTGATCCCGACGATGTTGGTGACGTGGGACTGCACCCCGGTGACGGCGTTCACGCGCTTCACCTCGTCGCCGACCTGGAAGTAGACCAGGCCGTCGCCGCCGACCGAGATCGACGTGGGTTCGTAGCTCTCGCCGGCCAGCACACGCGTCGTACCGGTGGCCACGTTCGTCTGGAGGATGCGGCCCTGGCCCATGTCCGCCGTGTAGGCGAGGCCCGCCTTGTCGAACGCGAGGCCATAGGAGAAGCCGAGCCCCGTGGCCACCATGCGCGGTGTCCCGCCGTCCGGAACGGCGATGATCTCTCCGTTGGTGTCGGTGGCATAGGTGGTGGTGCCGAAGCGGGCCACGCCGAAGAGCGCGGGCAGGCCGGCGGCCAGCGTACGGCGACTGCCGGTGGCGAGGGTGACCTGCTGAAGCGTGCCGTCGAAGCTGGTGATGTACGCGTTGCCGTCAGCGACGGCCACTCCGCGGAGGTTGCCCAGACCGGTGGTGACCGTGTCGAGCGCTCCGGTGGCCAGGTCGAGCTTGAGCAGGTCGCCTCCCGAGTACGCCAGGTACACCGCGCCGGCGTTGTCGGGGGCGATGGCGACCGGGGAGCCGGCCGCCGGCGCGATCCGCACGCAATCCGCGGACGGGCACTTGACGTCACCTGTCGCGGCAACTGCCGGAGCGGCGAGGGCCGTTGCCGCGCCCGACGCCAGCAACGCGCCGAGGGCCAGCGCCACGCCCAGGGCGCGCCCGCGTGCGGTGAGCGAGCGGGTGGGACGGTCGAGCGGGAGTCGCGTCGCGGTCCTAGATCTCATCATTGAGTCCATCCGTTCCTGTCCGTCGACGATCGGTGGGCCCACGGGATCGCCGTGGGCACTGCACTGGCTACGTACGGGGGTACGGAGAGGTTCACGAAGGCGAGTACCAGGGTCCGTCTTCGAACGGATCCTGCCCAAAGCAGGCACGGGGCCAGGGAGATCGCCGCTTCGCAGGATGCGGCGGCGGTCGTGTCATGCCGGGTCGCGAGGCCGCAGACCCCAACCGCCGGCGCGACACCCGACCATTTCAGTCCTCGGCCGCAGCGTTGTCCGTTTCCCTTGCCCATCGTCGGCTCCAGGCGTCCAACGGACTCAGCGCCTCGACAAGGTCCTGACCGAGTGGCGTGAGGTGGTAGCCGTCGCTGTGCAGGGTGAGCAGGCGGGCGCCGGTCAGTTCGTCGAGGCGGGTGCTGAGCACGCTGGAGGACATGCGCTCGCATCGGCGCTGCAGCTCGCGGAAGCCTGTCGGTGCCTGACTCAGTTCCCACAGGATGCGCATCGTCCAACGCCGTCCGAGCAGATCGAGTGCGGCCATGACGGGACGGCCCGACTCGGACCCCCGTACCGGCACGCCCGGCCGTGGCGCTCTGGCTCCCATTACCCACTCCTTGCGCTTCGCTTCTCGAAGCATGATAGTGATTCGAAAATCGAAGCAAGGGATGTCGTATGCCGCGCATCGAACCGCTCAGCCCGCCGTACACGGCCCAAGTCGACCAGGCGCTCCGCCGGTGGATGCCCCCCGACGTGCCGCACGAGCCGCTCACGCTGTTCCGCGTCCTGCACCGCAACCCGGAACTGGCCTCACGCATGTTCGCCCTGGGCGCCGGGCTCCTGGGACACGGCAGCCTCCCCGCCGTCGACCGGGAGCTCGTCATCGCCCGCGTCACCGCGCGCACCGGCTGTTCCTACGAGTGGGGCGTACACGCCGCAAGCCTCGCCCGGCAGGCCGGGCTCGGCCCCGAACAGCTTCAGGCGACGACCGACACCGATCCCGCGGCGAACGTCTCATGGCCGCCCCACCACGCGGCACTGCTCGGCGCGGTCGACGAACTGCACGACACGGCGCAGCTCTCGCAGACCGCCTGGGATGCCCTGCGCGTGCACTACGAGGACGGCCAACTGCTCGAACTCCTCGTTCTGGCCGGCTGGTACCGCACCATCAGCTACCTGGCCAACGGGCTCCTCCTGGAAGAGGAACCCTGGGGCACCGGCTTTCCGGCCCGGTGACGGTACTTCGCGTGCGTGCCATGCGGTTCGGGAGGTTCGGTGGCCCGGAGGTCCTGGAGGAGGCCGATGTGCCGGATCCGCCGGCGGGGCCGGGCGAGACCCTGGTCCAGGGGGAGGCCGCGGGTGTCAATTTCGGCGACATCAAGCAGATCGCGGGCGGACACAGCGACGGTCCGTACGCCCCCCGAGGCCCGCTGCCCCGTACTTCCCGGCATGGAGGTCGTCGGCAGGACCGGAGCCGGCCGACGAGTCCTCGGCTACGTTCCGCAGGGCGGTCACGCCGCCAAGACGGCCGTCGCCGACCGCCACCTGGTCGCGTTGCGGCCGGGGGTGGGTGCGGGCGAGGCGCTGGCGGTTCTCGTACAGGGGCCGACGGCGTGGCAGCTGCTGCGGTCGGTCGCGCGTATCAGGCCCGGTGAGAGCGTGGTGGTCCATGCCGCCGGGGGCGGGACCGGCAGTCTCGTCGTCCAACTGGCCCGGGAGTTCGGGGCCGGACGGATCATCGCCACGGCGTCGTCCGACGAGAAACGCGCCCTCGCTCTCGAACGCGGCGCGGACGCGGCGGTCGACGGCGGCGCGGAAGGCTGTCGAGAGCGGGTCCTCGACGCCGACCACGGACACCCGGTCGACATCGTCCTGGACGCCATCGGGGGCCCCGTCCTCGACGCCGCCCTGGACACCCTCGGACACCTCGGCCGACTGGTGACCTACGGCGCCTCGTCCCGGCAGACAGCCTCCGCGATCACGCCGAGCCGACTGGCGGTGGACAGCATCACCGTCGCCGGCTTCTGGGTCGTCCCACTCATCGTCAGGAACGGTGCCGGCGGCGCGGAGCCGGCGCAGCTGCTCGACCTCACGGCGCGGCGCCGCCCGCGACCCCTGGTCGGCGCGGAGTACGACCTGGCGCGGGCCCGCGACGCGCACGAGGACCTGCTCGGCCGCCGTACGAAGGGGAAACTGGTCCTCCGCCCTTGAAGACGAACGCCCGTCTTGCCACCGGCCGAGCCCCACGGCCGGCCCGCGCCGTCACCCGCCGGCGCCTCACCCGCCCCGACACCTTGCAGCACCAGGGTCCTTCTTCAAAGATCATCGCGTGGTGAATCATGATGAGGCGATAGGCCGCCATGAACTCACCGACCAGGACGGGGAGTTACTGACTCCGCTGATACCACGACCTGCGACGCGGCGGCCGCGCGTGGCGGACCGGCAGGTCATCAACGGGATGGTCTACAAGATCCACGATCCTGGCGACGCCAGGACAACGCCAGGACAACGCCACGACAGCATCTGCGCACGCCCGCTCCTGGAACGCATCCGAGTTCCCCGGACCGGGACCGGGCCGACCACGCTGCCGGCCCGACCAGGCCATGGCCGACAATGCCTACAGCTCCCGCTCCTGCCGCCGGCCTGACGGCCCAGGGCCGCGGTGCACCGTGGCGGCGTTGGTCCCGAGTAGGCAGCCGATGCGGCCGGGGCCCCGGCGGCGCAGGATCCGGACCTTGACGATCCGTCTCTCGGCACGCGTCGGAGCGTTCGGCCCCGGCAGGAAAGGGCGTGCCGGTCGTCGCGTCGTTTGCTGTGGACCGGCAGCCCTTCGCCGTCCGCCCTCGCCGTCACCTTCATCTCGGCCGGCTCGGGAGGGTTCAGCCGACGCTGAGTACGGCCTTGCCCCGCAGGTGGCCTGCTGCCATCTCCTTCAGCAGCGAGTCCGCGTCGGCCCAGTCATTGCGGCGACCGATCTCGACCTGGAGCCTCCCCTGCGATGCCAGGTCCAGTAGCGCGTTCATGTCCTGGGCGTCACGACTCGCGTCACCGTCGCCGTAGACGAAGTGGCGCAAGGTCAGAGAGGCGCCCCCCTGGACCTGCCGGAAGAAGTCCAGGGTGATGGGGCTGCCGCTGGCCTGGCCGAACCAGAGGAACTGGCCGCCGGGGCGCAGCTTGTGGGCTGTCTTCGACCCCAGGTCGCCACCCACGGACTCCAGGACGATGTCGAAGGCAGTGTCCTCGACGGCATCAATGTCGAGAGCGATCTTGGCGCCCAGTGCCGCCATGTGGTCGGTCGGCTGGCCCTGCGCGGCAACGGCGGTGATCTCGGCTCCCGCCGCGACAGCGAGCTGGATGAGGACCTGGCCGACTCCGCCTCCCACTCCCGTGGCGAGAATCCTGCGCCCCTTCAGAGGGCCGGCGAGGGCGAGGAGCCGCTGGGCCACCAGCCCGCCCAAGGGGAGCGCGGCCGCGGACGCGGAGTCCACGTTGTCGGGGATGACCGCGAGACGGTCCGCCGAGGCGGAGACGTACTCTGCGGCGCCTCCTCCCGCAGGCAGGTGGAGGGCCACCCGGCTGCCCTCTGACGGTCCGCTGCCGTCGGCTGCGGCCTTCGCGACCACCCCGGCCGCGTCGATGCCGGGGCGGAACGTGGTCGACGGGTCGCTCAGGTACAAGAAGTCCGCTCGGTTGAGTGCGACGTCGGTCACCCGGATCAGCGCTTCGTGGCGCTGCGGGGTGGGGAGGTCGACTTCCCCCAGCTCGGTGAGGGTCTCCGGGTTGCCGGTCGGGACAAGCGCGCGCATGAAGGCACCTTCCTGAGAAGTGGTAGTACGGCTACCGCTTCACCGTACGCAAAAAACGGTAGTGGAACAACCGGATCGGTGCGCGGTGAGGCCCCCGGAGGGGGTCACGCCCGCCGCGAATACCGCGAATCGAGGGGGCGACTGGACGGCGGGTGTGCCTTGGCGAGGGTGATGCGGGCACCTGGCGCCGTGCGCCTGCGCTCTGGCGGGCGGGGGTGGAAGGCCGCACCCTCCGAAAGAAGCGGTAGTATCGCTACCGAATCCATCGTGCTACCGAGGCGGGGCGACCACTGCCGCCTCGGTGGGTGTCCCGATCAGGAGCCTGGATTGACCGCCACGTCGCGTGCGCCGCGCAAAGATCAAGTTCGCAACCGGCGGCGGCTGCTCGATGCGGCCCGCCTGGCCATCGCCGAGCAGGGACCCGACCTGAGCATCGAGGCCATCGCCCGGACCGCGGGAGTGGGAGCGACCACCTTCTACCGGCACTTCGCGACCAAGGACGACCTTGTCCTCCAACTGCTGGCGGACTTGGCGAGCGGCGCTTCCCGGGTCGCGGAGGAGGCCGCTGCCATCGCCGACGACTGGGAGGCCTTCTGCGCGGTGTTCACCAGCGGGTGCGTACTCGATGACGCGGGGCTGCGATTGTTCGACGCTCTGTGCAAGACGAGCCCGCAGGCGGCCGAGCGGGGGGCGACTCTCACCGCCTCCTTGATCACCCCGGTCGCCGACCGGGCCTGGCGAAGCGGCCAACTGCGCGGGGACGTCACCGCCGAAGACGTGGCGGCGTTCATGCGCATGGCCGACTCGGCCTCAACCCCCCGGCAGCGTGAGAGCGCGCACGAGGTGATGCTGGCCGGCCTGCGCACCCCGGCCGAGTAGCGGCATCCTGTTCCTGACCTTCGGCAGAGGCCGCCTGCCAAGCCGGGCTGATTGCGGCCGGTAAGTGCACGCGTGGGGTGCACCGCCCGTGCCGCCCAACGGTCGTCGCAAGGAGATTGACCGGCCGGCCCGTCCGACTCAGCGGCCCTCGCCGGCCAGCGCGACACCGTCGTGAGCATCCGCGCGGCTGCCGACGCGGCCTCGATCAGCTAGGCGGCATCAGGAAAGACGTTGGTGCTGATGTTTCCCGACAGCCAGCCAACCAGGAACTCGACCGCACCCACAGGATGCGCGTCGTAGCGCCAGCCCCGCGGATTCCAGCAGACGACCGTCCAGTCGTCCGGCTTCCCGTCAGTGAGCCAACACACGCGGTCGCCGTTGTCGGTGCCTGCCCACGACAGGAGTCCGCCCGGCTCCGGGTAGAAGGGGTACGGGCAGTCTTCGGGGTTGCTGTCCCGGAAGTTGCGTTCCTGGTCCAGCAGCCGCTTCGCCGGGCCGACCAGCAGGTCTCGCCCGCCGAAGGGCGTAAGCGGCGTCAAGAACTCGGCGAAGTGGTAGGCCCCGTAGGCTCCGACCAACTCCTTGAAATCCGAGGGCAGTTCCAGGCCGAGTGCTGCCTCCACCTCGTTCCAGTCTCCGTTCGCCCACCGTGGTTGCGGCGGCGGAGGGACGAGGCGAGTGAGGTCGTCGAACGCGGTCATGGGTTGAGCTTAGGGGTGTTCGTCGTGACGGCAGCTGCTGCCCTCGCCCAGGGCGCGAGCCGCGGGCAACTGACGAACACGGACGCCTCTACGCCCCGGCCACCGGCCGCTTTCTGTCCACCGATCCCGTGCACGACAGCGGCGCGAACGCCTGCGACTGCGCCGCCGCCGATCCGGTGAACCGGCTGGACCTCCGCGGAACCAAGCTCGTGCACCGCACCCGGACCGTGTGCGGTGCGTACGACTACATCGTCGAGATAGTGGTCTGAGTGGCGGCGAGTGGCTGTACTCCCTCTTCCGGGGCAACGGAGAGATGACCACCGACCACCTCGCCCCCCACGTGACGGCGCGCCGCACCTTCCTGGCGGAGTCCTCGGTCGCCCTGCTGATCCGCGACATCCGCGCCGCCGGGCATCCGGCACCCGACATCGTCATCGACGTCATGGACCCCGACCCCCAGTTCCGCCTGGGCAAGGTCGCGGTGGAGGGCACCCACATCCAGTCGGTCGACGCGCAGGGCGTCCTCGCCGAGGCCGCCGACGGCGTCCAGACCTACCTGGCCTACCCGGGCTGGACGGTATGGCCCACCTGTCCGGCCCACGGACTGGGCGTCCATCCCTCCAGCACGGCGGCTGGGGTGGCGGAATGGGTCTGCTCGGCCGGGCACGTCGTACGGCCTATTTGCCCGGACCTGAGCTGACCCTGCGACTTCGGGCCAGGCGGCGGCCTACCCGACGCGGAGCGAATCCTTGCTGCGCTCTCAACACGGTGACTCGACGGTGGCACTCCCGTGCGAGCGACTGGGCACCGGCCTCCTTCCTGAGGAGCAGTCCGCGGCTGTTCTCGCCATCGCGGACTTCAGGCAGGATCGTGAGCTGCCTTGAGCGCCCACGGCGTGGGTCTGATCTGATCATTCGTACGATCGGAGGGCTCGGGGGCTCCGGGTACGGCTGCCAGGGCTGAGCCGCTGGATGGCTTACGGGATGTGGCCACCCAGAGCCCCATGACGACTCGACCGCCAATGGGGAGACGCGACTCGATCGCCGCTGCAGGACAACGCCGGCGAGATCGTCTGCTGTCCCGTCAGATACAGCACGACGAGACAAGGGGCGACAACCTGCGCAGACCCCGCCGCTGTCACCGTGGGCTGCTCCGGACCATGTACTTGTCTGCGCTGGCCGGTCTCAAGTCCTGCCCTGGGGAAAGGACACAAGCAGGCTCTGCTCGCCCTCACCCGCCGCCGCATGAGCGGCGGGCAACCCCTTGACGGCACCGGCACCGGTATCGGCTTCCTTCTGCAGCCGCAAGACTCGGCAGCTGCCAGGTTCTCCCGACAACATGAGGATCCACGCCGAAAGGTGGGCACCAGAGCTCCCTTGCTATGGTGCGCCGGTGTCATCGATCAAGCAGTTCCAAGTCACCTTCGACTGTGCAGAACCTGCGCGCCTAGCCGGTTTTTGGTGCGAGGTGTTGGGGTACGTCGTGCCGCCGATCCCGGAGGGGTTTGCCACTTGGGCGGATTACCATCGCTCGCTGCCGCCTGAGGAGCAGGTCATCTACTTCGCATGCAGTGATCCCTCGGGTGTGGGCCCGCGCCTGCTCTTCCAGCGTGTTCCCGAAGGGAAGATCGTCAAGAATCGGGTGCATCTCGACGTGCGGGCCGGCACCGGACTCGTGGGTGAAGAGCGCCTCGCCGTGCTGGAGGCCGAATGCGCACGACTGGTTGCGCTCGGTGCCGTACACGTGCGAACGCTGCTTGCCGACGACGACAACGAGTCGTGCATCCTGATGCAGGACATCGAGGGCAACGAGTTCTGTCTCGACTGAGGTCTCGTGTGGGGGCGGAAGTCGTCCTGTGGGGGGGGCAAGGTTGTGAAGTCGGGCGATGCCTAGCAGCGCGGTGTGAATACGGTCCCCCTTCAGACGGCAGTCGCGAAGGGTCTTCGGTCTGGCCGCGTTCGCGGCGGTGCGGGACGAGCAGGCCGGTGCCTCGGTAACCGCCGTCCGCTACGACCGTGGCCCGGCCGACGGCTGCCTTCGCACCGGATAGTTCCCACGCCTTGCAGTCGTTGCGGGTAGCCGGCAGCGGGCAGCCGACGGCGACCACGAGTCGGGGGCCGGCGTCGATGACGACCCTGGTCATTGGTCGAATACCGGTAGTTTTTCGACTGCTCGGCAACCGTGTGATCCCACGTGGGGGCCAGGGCGTCGCCGTCGACTCGGCCCGAGGCGGCCGAAGATGCCGTCAGCGTCCGACTTCGGCAGCCCGAACAGTGGGGCGAGCTGGCGCGCGGCGAACTGGTGATGGGAGTGCAGACCCTCTCCCGGCCGCGCGCAGAGAGCCCTGGAGGTGAGCTATGGATACCTCGGCTGGCAGATCGCTGGTTGGGCTGCCGAGTTCTGAAGGCCGTGGACCGAGTGGGCTTTAGAGGGTGTCTCACGTGGCCAGTTTCGCGAGCTTCTTGTAGCAGGTCAGGACGGCGGCCATGGCCAGGCCTCGGCTCTGCCAGTCGTTGCGGACCACGTACGGGATCTTGAGACCGCGAGCAGCCCATGGCAGGCTCATGCCGCATGATCGATGAATTCGCGAAAGAAAACCTGCACGGGAGACTGCGGCGGGACCGCAAGGCGCTGCTCTGGAAACTCGACGGCTTGTCCGAATACGACGCCCGCCGGCCTTTGACAGCGACCGGGACCAACCTCCTCGGTCTGGTCAAACACGTGGCCACCGTCGAGGCCAGGTACTTCGGCGAGGTCTTCGACCGCCCTTCCCCGGAACCGCTGCCCCGGTGGCAGGACTACAACGGCAGCGATCTGTGGGCGACCGAGGACGAGACCCGCGATCAGATCATCGGGTTCTACCGGCGCACGTGGGAACACTCGGACGCGACGATCAACGAGCTTCCCCTCGACGCCCCCGGCCACGTGCCGTGGTGGCCGGAGCCTTATCCCCACACGAACCTGTTCGCCGTCATGGTCCATGTCCTCGGCGAGTCCATCCGGCATGCCGGGCACGCCGATATCCTGCGCGAGGGCCTCGACGGCCGGACCGGGGTGCGCGCCGAACACGAGCAGCCGATCGACGAGGAAGCCCGTGCAGCCTACTGCGCGAAGATCGAGCAGGCTGCCAGGTCGGCCGCACCGATCAAGGCTTAGAGGTTGTGTCACGTGACTTGATGTTCGTGCGGCATGATGCCGGTCGTGGGTGCTGGTCTATCGAAGCGTCTGGTTCCTGATGAACTCTGGGAGCCGGCCGCCCCGTTGCGGCCGTCGTTCGCTGCTCGTCCGCAAGGTGGTGGGACCGCTCCGCGTGACGAGCGGGCCGTGTCCACGGCAGTGGTGTACGCGCTGACCAGCGGCTGTGCCTGGCGGCATCTGCCGCCGACGTTCGGCATGTCGCCCGCCACCGCGCATCGCCGCTTCACGGTATGGACCGAGGCCGGCCTGTGGCGTCGGCTGCACCGGGCGGTGCTGGACGAACTCGGGGCCCGGGGCGAGGTGGACTGGACCTCGGCGATCGTCGACGCGGCCTCCGTTTGCGCCAAAAGGGGGGATCGCCGACCGGGCCGAACCCGGTCGAACGTGGCAAGAAGGGCAGCAAGCTGCACGTGCTGTCCGATGCCCAGGGCATCCCGCTCGCCGTCGCCGTGTCCGGCGCGAACATGCGCGACAGCCTCGCCCTCAAGCCGCTCATCCGCGGCATGCCCGCCGTCCGGTCCCGCCGGGGACCACGACGGCGCCGACCCGTCAAACTCCGCGCGGACAAGGCGTACTTCTCTGCCGAACACCTGGCCTGGCTGCGCGAGCGCGGGCTCGTCGCGCGCATCGCGCGGCCAGGCATCGAGTCCGGCGAACGCCCCGGTCGGCACCGCTGGAAGATCGAACGGTCGATCGCCTGGCTCTTCGGCTACCGCCGCCTCACCGTCCGATACGAACGAAAGGGCTCGCACCTCCTCGCCTTCCTCGGCCTGGCCGCCGCCCTGACCTGCTACAAGAAGCTCGCGAAACTTGCCACGGGAGACACCCTCTTAGGCGTACGACGTTCCCCGCCTGCGAGAAATAGCTGCGAGAAATAGCTGCGGGGAAAGCGCACCTAGGTCATCGAGCGCACCATGTCCTGACCTCCGAACTGCCGCCGCACGGTCTATCTGTTGGAGATGCCTCAAATAGCACGATGAAGATCGCGTTACGAGCTCCGACCAGGAGAATTGTCGTGACGTCGTTTTCTCGGGATGGCTGCTGCGCGAGTGGCGGCCGGAATTCATAGGCTCTCTGTCGGAATCCCCCGCGGGGCATGCTCCGAATATGGCCTGAAATCTGTCATACGAGAAATTGGATCGCATTTTCGCGAGATTTGGGCGAACGCTCCTGGCACGCTTGGGGCGGCGCAGACGGCCTGTGCGAGCGGTCGCGTCAAAGCCTTCGCAGTCGATCGGAAAGAGGAAAGCAATGCGATCTTCTCTGGCCAGGGCAGTCGTTGCCACGAGCGCCATCGTCGGCATTGCCGCTGGAGGTCTCGCGGGTGCGAGTGCGAGCGTGGCGGCTCCTCAGCAGGCCACCAAGCCTGCGGTCGGCAGCCGGCAGGTCTCCCCCCGCGCGGTGAACAACCTCGGCCTGGACACAACCCGGGCCAAGAACTGGCAGAGCTGCCTGAACGCTTGGGGCTTCAACGCCGGGACCGAGGACGGGCAGCTGGGCACCAACAGCTGGATGGCGGCACAGCGGATGCTCAACGCCTGGGGCTACAACGCCGGTACCGTCGACGGGATCGTCGGGACCAACACGATCACGGCGCTACAGAAGTTTTTGAACGCCGTCGGCGAAAACGCCGGGACCCCCGACGGGATCGCCGGACCGCAGACCAGGGCCGCGTTCTGGAATTACAACGCCACGGGCTGCTGAGCCAACCCTGCATGCCGCGTCGGGCTGGTCGAGCGGCGAGTTGGCTGCTCGACCAGCCCGGTACGTGACAACAGCTCCGGCGACTTCCTCGGCCACGGGGCGGCAGTGACTCGACCAGCAGCCGCAGGTCGTCATCCGCGGTCCACGGCGGAGCACCCGCACCCTCCCGCACGGCCGAATCGTCACATCGGTCACGCCGACCAGGGCACTTCGCCAAGATCGTGTCACGAGCTCTCAAAACGAAGACGGTCGGCCCGAAATATCGCAACGGACCCGTTCTGACACCCGAAGCTGGACCTGTCCACTTCCGCACTGCGGCTGCTGCGGCGGGAGCTGACCGCTCGGCGGCGACGGATCGGTACCCGCTGGCGTCGACTCACTTGCGGCCGACAGGCGTTGATGGCCCTGGCCCACCCGCGCTGCGGTCATACCTTCGCCCCACTCACGGCCGGGTTCGGCGTCGGCCTGGCCACCGCCCACCGCTACGTCACCGAGGCCGTGGACGTCCTGGCCGTCCTCGCCCTCACCCTCCAGCAGACCATGGCGGTTGCCGCACGCAAGGCGTTCGTGATCCTGGACGGAACCCTGCTGTCCATCGACCGCGTCGCGGCGGACCGGCTCTTCCCCACCCGCTCCCACGGCCTGCTCGACGCCCTCAGCGTCGGCGGCATCCGGTGCTGGGCCGACAAGGCGTACCAGGGCTCCGGCCCCGCCGTCCGCGTCACCGGCCTCGTCAAGGCCGTCCTCACCCTGGAGCTGACGGCCTCGACCTGAGGAGGGAGCCTTACCGCCTTCTATACTCCTGGCGTGTTTGATACATCGAACCTCCTCCACGTTTCGTCCGTGCTCAATCGGCGGTCGATCGCTCAGCATGGCCTGGATTGGACCCGGATGGGCGCCGCACGGGGAATCGCCGGCAGCCGCAGCCCTGAGGTGGAGGGGATCTTCGTCTGTCGGGGCGAGGAGGAAGCTGAGTTCTTCCTTCAGATCAACAACACCGGTGGGCCGGTTGATCTCTGGTCCGTGGACGCCATCGATGAGGGGTCGCTCCTCGACAACGGCAACGGATTCGTCTACCTGCCCGGCCGCATACCAGCGGCGCGCGTCCGCCTCGTGCGATCAGACCTTCCTGCGCGGCTTGGTTTTTGACTTCGCGCGGCGGTACGGCTGGGGGCAGACCCCCCCGGCCAACTACCTGAAGTTTCATTGCCCCTCACCGCAACCGCTTGATCTCATAGCCAGGTTGGAAGGGGCTCATTCACTTGTGCGGAAAGGCGGCCATAGTCCGGGCCGCGGGTACAGCGGAGTGTGCGGACTGGCCCCGGGCGGGGGCGTGCTCTTCCGACGGCTGCTGGGTAGCGTCCCTCCGGTGAATGTTCACCTCATCAACGACGTACCCTGTGGCCTGACCCGACGAGCTCGATCGTTTGTAGGCGTGCACGGCGTCAAGGTCGACGTTCGGTCCGTCGAGGGCCACCGGCAGTGGTGGCTTGAGCGGGACATCCCCGCAGCGGTGATCGACCGGATGACGGCCTACCAGAGGCGATGGGGCGGTCTGCTCCTGCCCCCTGCATCGCAGTACGACGGCGGCCCGAAGTACCTCGACCCGGACTCACCCGAATCAGACTCTGCAGGGTGGTGGTTCGAAGCGGGGATGCAGCGGACCGCAGTCCCCTACTCGTTCATGATCAGTCCGTCTGGTGAGTTTGGCATTCACGCAGACAGGTGGGCGCCTCTCCACGCGACCGTAGAGGGCTGGGTGGAATCGCTGGCACTGGCCCACCACGCATCCATGTGGGCAAAGCAGGTGACCAGACTCGTCGGCGATGACGTAGAGGGCATCGAGTTGGACGGATACGAGCCGGTGAGCGAGGTGATGGGCCTCGCGGACACCTGGTGGAGGGGGCCCGACTCGCTGGTGGCGCTCTATACGGGGGAGGCCACGTCACTCGACTTCCCACGAGGTCGCATCGCGTTGATCTACTCCGGCCTTGACGAGTGGGGACTGCGAGGAGGCGTCGAGGCCGGCGACGGCTGAACTTGTCGGGGAACGAGTGCAGGTCCTGAATGCGGCGTGGGTCAGGTTCGCCGAGCGATCTCTGCTGCATAGGCGGCTCTGACGGCTCGTGCGGCCCGTCGTTCGGCCGCGAAAGAGCTACGGCACGGTCGTCCAGGCCGCCGGCGGGAACTCGTGCTCGCCGAAGTACAAGGGCCGGCCGCTGGACCGGCGGGGGCTTGCCGAGTTTTCCGACCGGCCGTTCCGGAAGGTCATCGGCTACCACGCCCGCGGCCACAAGCGCTCCCGCACGTACGGCAGATGCCGGCATGAGGACCACCTCAAGGCTCGCCGGACCACCTGCACCGCCGAGTACCCGCTCATCGAGCAGGACTGGGACCGCGGCATCGTGGAGGCCCGCCAGCCCTCGCCGGGACCCCGCTGCGGATGGTCCGGGAGTTGGTCGCGTGGGGCGGGCTGGAGCGGGCGGCCGACGGCTCCTACCGCCTGGGCACCCGCATCCGCGCCCTCGGCGCCGCGGCCCCCTGCCCGCGCGGCCTGCTGGACGTCGCCGCCCCGCCGGCTGACCGGTAAACCCCTGCCCGCCACGACCCGAAGGACCCTGGAGAACCCGACCACCGCGCCGGGACTCCACCATGCCCGAACAGCGAAAGTACCTCGGTCAGTTGGCAGTTGCCTCTCAGCGATGCCTCATCACTCCGACCGAAACGGCGAGGCCAGAGCAGGCCGCGGTACTGGGGCATCGACGGCACCTGGGAGCGTGTGTTCACGGCGCCGCTCGCCCAGGCGGGGAGGCGGCAAGGCGCCATTTGGCCCGGGACTGTCGGCCCCGTCGATCCGCTGCTTCCGCTCCGTGCCGGTCACTGCGACTCCTAGGATGAAGCGTTGCTGGCTGCCCGTGCGGAGGGTGCCGAGCATGGGGGCCATGACCTCGTTCCCCCGTCCTGCAGCCGTCGTCCGAACCGCAGGCGATTCCGCCCGGCCGGCCGCCGGCCTGACCAGAGCCGGCCTCGCCGTGCTGATCACCGCGGTCTTCCTGCCTCAGGTCGACTTCTTCATTGTCAACGTCGCGCTTCCCACGATCCAGTCGTCGCTGGGGGCGAGTGCCGGTGCGCTCGAACTCGTCGTCGCCGGCTACGGGACGGCCTATGCCGCGACACTGGTCCTCGGCGGGCGGCTGGGCGACATGATCGGCCGTCGGCGGATGCTGCTGACGGGGCTGTCCGGCTTCGTGCTCACCTCACTGGTCTGCGGGGCGGCTCCCGGGATCGGCGTTCTGGTCGCGGCGCGGATCCTGCAGGGTGCCGCGGCGGGCCTGGTCGTCCCCCAGGTGATCGCGACGCTCCACGCGACGCTGAGCGGGGAACGGCGGCACCGGGCCCTGGGGCTGTACAGCTCGGCCGCGGGCGCGGCGATCGTGGTCGGCCAGCTCGTCGGTGGCCTGCTGGTGACCGCCGACGTCGCGGGCACCGGATGGCGGCCGATCTTCCTGGTCAACGTACCGATCGGTGCGGTGGCCCTGATCGCGGCCGGGCGGCTCGTCCCGGCGACCCGCTCACCGCACCCGCTCGGGCTCGACCTGGCGGGGACGCTCCTGTTCGCCGGGACCCTGGTGGCCCTGCTGGTGCCGCTCGCGGAGGGACCGACGATCGGTTGGCCCCCGTGGAGCTGGGGCGCGCTGGTGCTGGTGCCGGTGCTCGCGGCGGCGACGGTCGTCGTCGAACGCCGCGCCGAGGCGGCCGGGCGGGTGCCGCTGCTGCCCCCCTCGCTGCTGCGGCTGCGGTCGATGAGGCGCGGCTTCGCGATGCACCTCCCCTTCATGCTCACCTACGGCGCCTTCATGTTCGTGTTCGCCCTCACCGTCCAGACGGGCCTGCACAGCGGGGTGCTCGGCGGAGGGCTGGCGGTCCTCCCGCCGGCGGTCGCCTACTTCGCAGGGTCCCTCGCCGCGCCGCACGCCATCGCCCGGTTCGACGCCCGCCGCGTCGTCGCCGTCGCCGCGGTGGCCGTCGCCCTCGGCCTCCTGGTGCTCGTCCTGGTCACCGTGACCACGTGGCCGCACACCGACTACTGGGCGTTCGCACCGGGACTCGTGCTCGCGGGGGCCGGCCAGGCGCTCGTCTTCGCCTGCCTCTTCCGGCTGATCCTGCTCGACGTCCCCGAGCACCTGGTGGGGGTGGGGGGCGGTGTGGTCACCACGGTGCAACAGTCCGGCCTGGCGCTCGGGGTGGCGACGCTGGGCACGTTGTTCGTCGGGCTCGAGAAGACCGGCGTCGGAACCGCCTTCGTGGTGTCGCTCGCGGTCCAGGCCACGATCATGCTCGCGATCGCGGCCGGCTCGCTCACCCTGCCCCACCTGCATGCGCGACCGGGGGAGACCGGGGTTGCGGTCGACGCGTGACCGCCCGCGGACCGCAGGAGTGGCGTGGCCCACAACGGTTTGATCCGCCGCCGCGGTTGATCGTCGGACACGGGTCGCTGACCAGGGGCGAACGGCGAGACGGTGGTCGATGCCGCTCTGGCCGGTCTGCTGCGCCGCGGGGGACTGACTCGACGACCGGGCCGGCTGAGCGCGGGGCCGGCTCAGCCGGCGTCGGCGACCAGCCTGGTCAGCCGCTCGACGGTGTCGGGGTCCGCGGGGAGCAGCACCTGCAGCCGGGTCGTCGAGCCGGGCGCGACCCAGGTGTTGGAGACAGTGAAGGTCAGCCGACCGATCGCCGGGTTGTCGATCTGGCGCAGCACACCGGCGTCGACACCGCGGACGGAGTGCCGGTCCCACAGTTCGGCGAACTCCGACGACTCCGCGCGCAGCCGCGAAACCAGTGCCTTCCATCGGCCGTCGTCGACGTGCTCGGCCATGGCGACGCGCAGGTTCGCGACCTGGCGAGCCGCGGCCTGCTCCCAGTCGACGACGCGCTCGCGCCAGCGCGGCTCGGTGAAGGTGAGCCAGACGCAGTTGCGCTGTGCGATCGGCACCTCGTCGAGGTCGGTGATCAGCAGGCGCATCGCGCTGTTGTAGGCGAGCAGGTCGAACTTGCCGTTCTGGACGCAGGCGGGGTAGGGGTCGAGCTTGTTCAGCACGGCGTGCAACTCGGCGCTCACGGCGTTGCACTCCGTGACCACGGCGTCGTCCGCGGCACCGGCGAGCCGGTAGAGGTGGTGGCGCTCGTCGTGGTCCAGGCGCAGTGTGCGGGCGAGCGCGTTGAGTACCTGCGGCGAGGGGCGTACGTCGCGGGCCTGCTCCAGGGCCGTGTACCAGGTGACGCTCATCCCGGCGTGCTGCGCGACCTCCTCCCTGCGCAGACCGGGGGTGCGTCGCCGAGTGACCGCCACGACACCGAGCTCGCTCGGCGACATGCGCTCGCGCCGGCTGCGCAGGAAGACGGCGAGTTCCCGGCGCCGGACGGACGCGTCGTCGGAGTCGCCGCGGCTCTCGGGACCGATGGCATCACCGTAGCCGGGCGACGGGTCGACCGGCTCCTCGGGCCGCGGCACGGTGTACACAACCATGAGGATCCTCCGGGGGCCGACCAGCCCCCAGTCAGTCCGGAAACTAGCATCAGCAGTGACTTGATACCACTCTTGGTACCCGAAACGATACGGCCATCGGTCTTGTGCACCCTGCCCTGAAGGAGCCCTCCTACCGTGTCCGCTGTTACGTCCCCCTCGCCGCAGCCCGCCGATGCACGCCACCTGCTCGTGATCGGTGCCGGTCCCGGCATCGGCGCCGCCACCGCCCGTCGCTTCGCCCGCGACGGCTTCCGGGTGACCCTTGCCGCCCGGCACCGGGACAAGCTTGAGGAGCTCGCCGCCGACCTGCACCCGACCGGGGCCGAGGTGGCCGTCGTGCGCGTCGACGCGGCCGACCCCGGGCAGCTGCGCGAGGCGTTGAGCTCGCTCTACGCGGCTCCGAACCCGCCCGGCGTCGTGCTGTACAACGCTGCCCGGCTGACGCCCGACGACCTTCTGTCGGCCGCGCCCGAGGACCTGCTGGGCGCCTATACCGTCAACGTCGTCGGCGGGGTGGTGGCCGCCCAGGTCGCGGTGCCGGCCATGCGAGCCGCCGGCGGCGGCACGTTGCTGTTCACCGGTGGCGGTCTGGCCGACCAGCCGCACCCGAGCCTCGCCACGTTGTCCCTGGGCAAGCTGGCGCTGCGCGGCGTCGCCAACCTGCTGGGCACCCAGCTGGCCGACGACGGCATTCGGGTCCTCACCCTCACGGTCAACGGGGCGGTCGAGCCGGGCACCCCGTTCGACCCCGAGCACATCGCCGAGCGGTACCGGCGGGCGATCGACGACGCCAAGCCGGGTTTCGTCGACGAGCACTTCAACGGGGCCTGAGCCGACGCCGGCCGGACGAGAGCAGCAGCACGCACTGGACAGCTCGACGGCAAGGGCGCCTTCATCACCTGCCGGTGCCGCCCGAGTTCCCGGCACGACGAAGGCACGTGCGCTCAGATGCGCCGGTGATCGGCGGGCGGACGCCCCGCCTTCCCGTGTTGTGGGGAAGGCAGGGCGCCAGGCGGGCCCACTGCGCGTCGGTCAGCAGGAGGATGCGCCCGCTCGTGGTCACCGAGGCTGGTGGGCGGTGGTCAGCACGGAGATGATGACCTGATCGGGCAGGCAGCCGTCATCGGTCAGGTCTGCACGGCTCACATGGCGGGCGCTCGGCGTCATCGCCACCAGGTCCAGAGCATCCTGCCTGGACAGAGTCGCGCAGTATTCCACCTCGTCAGTGACGGCGGCCTCAAAGAAGGGGGCCAACGCCCGGTGCAGGCGCTGTTCCTTGCCCGGATCGATCGTGACCATCGCAGGCAACCGGTCGCGCAGCTCGGCCAGGTGCCGACCCGTGGGACGGACCACGATCAACCGGCCGGTCGGGCGCAGCACGCGGTAGAACTCGGCCGGGTTGCGCGGGGCGAACACGTTCAGCACGACATCGGCCACCCCGTCGGCCAGCGGGAAGGGACGGAAGACGTCCCAGGCCACCGCGGCGCCTCGGTCGTGGGCACGGCCGCCGAGCGCAGCGCGCGCACCGATGTGTCCAGGCCCAGACCACGAGCGCCGGGTAGCCGGTCGAGTACGCCGGCCAGATAGTAGCCCGTGCCGCATCCCACGTCCACAACCGTGGCCTGCTCAGGCGCGGTATCGGTCGCCAGGCGGGCCCCGACTTCACGGATGGGCGCGTAGGTACCGGTGGACAGGAACCGGCTCCGGGCCTGGACCATGGCTGTGTCGTCGCCGCTGGTGGCGCGGGTGCCCGTCAGCAGGCCGGCGTAGCCGTGGCGGGCGATGTCGAAGGTGTGGCCCACCGGACAGCGCAGTGCGCCGCGGACGGGGTGCAGACGGCGCGTGCGGCACGTCGGGCAGCACAGCAGGTCGAGGGACAGTTCGAGGGCAGGGGGAAGCGACACGGGCACGAGGCACTCCTGGCAAGGGCGAAAGGAAGAGACCGTGCCTGCACGCGCGCCCGAGCGTCACTGCCTCAGGAAGGAACGGGCAGCGTCGCGACCGTGGTTCACGCCGCAGGCACACCAAGGAGGGCGACGCCGTCCGGCATGGCCCTCAGCGCCTTCCGGTTACAGGAAGCAGCAGTGCGGGGTGCTCATGAATGCCACGTCACGAGTCTACGAGCACCGACGAAGCCCCCCACGCCCCACCGGAGTGGGGGGAGACACGACCTGGTGCCGCATCAGGCAACGTTCGCCCTGTTGTTGGTCGGCGGTGCCGGCTCGTGCTGAGTGGTGCGGTTACTCGGCGTCTGGCTGTTGCGGGTCAGGACGTTGGTGACGGCGCATAGTGGTGGGCAAGGTTGGTGGCGAGGTCGCTGAGGTGAGCCCTGGCTTCGGTGGGGCCGTGCACAGTGATGGCGCTCCCGAACGGCAGTAGTGCTCGCACGTCCTCCAGATGCAGGAAGCGGATCGTTACCTTGTGGCCGGTGGCGGATTCTTCTTGGTCGTCCGGGACGAGTCGTTGGCCAAAGATCCGTTGCGCTCGCTCGATCTGGGTCTGGTCGATGGTGGCGCTGACCTCTATCGCGTGGTTGTGCTCCCACTGATCAGTGAGCGCGGCAGCGACGGTGGCCAGGGTCTGGCTCTCGCGGATCCGTCGTGGCTGGTCGACTTCTTTCCACGTCGTGATCCGTTCGAGTCGGTACATCCGTGGCACTCGGGCACAGTCGGCGACGAGGTACCAGATGCCGGCCTTGGCGAACAGCCCGTAGGGATCCACGACCAGGTCGCGTGGGTATGACTCGCGTGGGCTGTCGTACTCGATCCGTAGCCGGCGGCCTCGCCGCACTGCGCCGATCAGCGAAGCCGGAGTCGTGCCGGAAGCTCGTGCCTGACGCCAGGGACGGCTGTCCACGTGCACCACGTCGGTGAGCGGCAGGAGCTCATGAACTCGACGTGGCTGTGCAGCGGCGATCTTGGAGAGCGCACGCCGGCTTTCGGCCGATGCGTTGAGCTCCGCACGTTGCTTCTCGTCCAGCCCGGTGAGCGACAGATGATCACGCTCGCCCGGTGTGAGTCGCGTGAGGTCGGGCCCGGACCCGGGCAGCATGGTCACGCCTCCGAGGCGGCCCCGGTGTGCGGTCACCGGCAGACCGGCGTCGCGGAGCCAGTTCAGGTCTCGGGTGATGGTTCGAAGGGACACCCCGAGCGCTGAGGCAAGTTCCTGAGTGGTCACGGCATCCCTCGATGTGAGGAGCAGCATCAGGGTGAAGAAGCGGTCTGGGGTCACACGCCAATTTTTTCAGGAATGTGCGACACGACGCGGCGCATATCCCGGTCAGGCTGGTGGATGCGTACCTACGACCTGGGAGAAGGAACAACCATGACCGCATCCGTCGTGTCCATCGTCTACGTGAACGACGCTCCCGCCGCAGCTCGTTTCTACGGCGGCCTCCTCGGCATGAGCCCCTCGTTCGAGACTTCGGGATACATCACCTTCGACCTCGGGCCAGGCGCTGACCTCGGTCTGTGGTCTGGCCAGTTCGAGGATCTGTCACCGGACGTCCCGCGCACCGGTGAGGTCTGCCTGGCCATCGACGGTGGACCCGACGAGCTCAACGCGACCTTTGAGCAGTGGAATTCCCAGGGGGTCACGATCCTGCGCGAGCCTCATGATGCGGGGTTCGGGCTGACCTTCCTCGCAGCCGATCCTGACGGGAACCGTATCCGCGTCGCACCGCGGGGCTGAAAGGCCGCAATGCGGCAGGCGCGCACGACAGGTGTCGCGCCTGCCGTCGTCTGGCTTCGAGAGGACGACGAGTGCCCCACGCGAATGCGCCCCTGAGCGTCGAGGGCCGTAGGCGGCTCGTGAAGCGGTGCCGGACACGTCCCCTCGCCCCCGTCGCCGCTGAGATGAGCATCTCTCGCGCATGCGCCGGCAAGTGGGTAAATCGCCGGCGGCTACACGGTGATGCGGGATTGCAAGACCGGCAGATGTGGTGGGACAGCACCAGCAGGACGTGGTCGGTCTCACCGAGCACGGGCAGCCGCAGTGGACGGGGAGTTCGGCGGCAAGGTCGAAGACATGGCGTGCCGCGCTGTCGAGATCGTCGGTCAGCCGCTCCGGATCGCTCTCCCGCACAAGGAAGACGGGCCGGGCCTGCTCGGTATCGCGTACCTGTTGGTAGGGCTCGCCGTCGACTTCCAGAAAGCCGGTGCGCAGCACCTCGTGTCACTCGACGACGTCGGTGAAAGCCTGGAGCAGCGCATCGCGGTCGAGGCTTCCGGTCAGCCGGAGGGCCAGTGGCACGTTGTAGGCCGCGCCGTGTTCTCCGAGTCGGGACACAAACCACAGTCCACGGTGGGCGTGGGAAAGCGGGATCATCGGTTCCCCCATCCGATGACGGTGTGACTGTCTTCGACGACACTCGTTCCGGGTGGCGGCGCCGGTCGTTCGGTCGGCCGTGGTGAACGGCCTGACGACATCGGGGTGTTGTCACGGCTTTTCGGCCATGGCTTCGGGTTCAGGTTCGGGTTCCTTGAGCGGGATGTCGCGCATCCCGCGCAACGGTGAGAAGAACAGCCACAGTCCCGCGCAGCAGCCGCCGGCGACGGCGATCCACAACGTGGTCTGGACGCCGAAGGCGGTGGCGAGCGCGCCGCCGGCCAGACCGCCGAGCGGCAGTGTGCCCCAGGTGATCCAGCGAGCGGCGGCGCTGACCCGGCCGAGCATCTCCGGCGGGCAGGCGGCCTGGCGGTAGCTGGTCAGCGAGATGCCCGCGACGGTGGAGGAGAAGGTCCACGAGATCCAGCCGATGCCGAACAGCAGGACCCACCAACCGCGCCCGGCCAGTGGGATGAGCAGACCGGGCAGCGACAGCACGGTCATCGAGATCCAGCTGATCCGCGCCGAGCCGAACCTCAGGGCGAGGTACCGTGCCGCCACGCCGCCCCCTACCCCACCGACGGCCCCCAGCGCCAGCAGCAGCCCGACCAGGCCCGGCCGTAGATGCAGTGTGCGGATCAGGAACACCGGGCCGAGGGTCTCCACCATGATGACGAAGAAATTGGCGGTGCCGTTGAACGCCACCGAGTTGCGCAGGATGGGATCGCGGAAGACATGGTCGAGGCCCTCACGGATCTGCGATCGCAGCGTGGGAGGCTGGTCGGCTTGTGGCCGGGGACGGTGCGGCTCACGGGTACGGATCGCCGACAATGAGCACGCCGAAAACGCGAAGGAGAACGCGTCGGCGGCCATCGCCCCCGCGGCGCCCACCAGCGTCACCAGCCCCGCGCCCGTACTGGGTCCGGCGATCTGTGCGACCGACCGGGAGGCGGCGAGCTTGCCGTTGCCGTCCATGAGCTGGTCGCGGTGAAGGACCGTCGGCAGATAGGCCTGGTAGGCGACTGAGAAGAACACGGAGAGCACGCCGGAGACCAGTGCGACAACATAGAGCTGAGCGAGCGTCAGCGCTCCGGCGGCGTGTGCCAGCGGCACCGAGCCGATCACCACGAACAGCGCGAGGTCGCACCAGATCATCAGCCGGCGCTTGGCGATCCGGTCCACTATGGCCCCGGCCGGCAGCGCCACCAGGAGATACGCACTTGTCTCCGCCGCCGCCAATAGGCCGACCTGGAACGCGGAGGCTTCCAACAACACGACGGCGACCAACGGCAGAGCGAGAACGGTGATCTGCGTCCCCATCTCGCTGACCGTCTGGCCGCCCCATAACAGCAGGAATTCGCGATTGTGCCAGATCGAGGAACGCGTTCTACTGTCGCCGGCCATTCATCAGATGGTGTCAGCGCCCCCAGCCCATGTCCATGCCACCCTCAGTCACAGACATCGCCGAAATCCCGTCAGCTGTGGCGCCGTTTCTCGTCCTGCATGAGTCCGGCCCGGTACTACAGCCGGTCGTTCACGTGACGTGACGACCAGCATGAGGTGCATGCTCGTCCTGGCCTTCCTCGCCGATGTGCGGAGCCGACGCATACGCCCCCACCGCACCACCCCGTGAACCCACCGCCCCCACCGACGAGTAGGAGGCGGCCGTCGTGGGTTCGAGCTGGGCGAACCGGTCGGCGGCGGCCTGCGGGGCGTAGTCCTGCCCGCACACCGACCACACCGCGCCCAGGCTCGCGGCGGCGAGGAACGCGACGATCGCGACGATCGCGTGCGGGGTGTTGGGCAGGTAGCCGACGACCCGGTCGCCCTCGCCGACGCCGAGGTCGCGCAGGGTGGCGGCGACCGACGCGACCTGGGCGCGCAGCCGCTTCCCGGTCACCTCGTACCCGGAGCCGGTCTCGTCCAGGGCGACGATCGCCGTGTCGTCGTCGGCGAGGTGCCGCAGCGCGTGGTGGGCGTAGTTGAGGGTGGCCCCGGTGAACCAGCGGGCGTCCGGCATCCGTTCCTCCGCCAGCACCTGCTCGTACGGCGTGGCGGCGTCGATGCCGAAGTACTCCCAGACACCGGCCCAGAAGCCCTCCAGGTCGGTGACCGACCAGCGGTGCAGGGCCGCGTAGTCACCGCTGTCGATGCCCTGCCGCCGGGCGAACTCCGCGATGCGGCTGCCTGCGGCCGTCTGCGGATCGGGCGGGAAGAAAGGTGCCGGGTACGGCGCGTTCATCGCCTGCTACTCCTCAGCAGGCTTGTCCCAACAGTCCGTTGGGAAGGAAAAGGGCGCGGGGCCCGCGTGGTGTGCAGCAGGGGTGCCCAGTCGGCCCTGCCGCCGAAGTCGCGGCCACCGGCCGGGACCAGGTCCATCACGACGCGGTCCGGGCGCAGCAGCACGGCGTCGGCGTGCGCCGCGCGCAGCCAGGCGGCGAGGCTGCCGTCGTCGTCCAGAGCCGTCACGAGGACGGTTCGGGCGCCCAGGCTGTCGGTGACCGTTCGCAGCCAGGGGGAGAGCGGCGCGGCGGCCAGAACGGCGAAGCCGTCACCGAGCAGGTCGTCGAGGCGGACGCGCCGCCCCTCGGCGGTCACCCACGGCTGGGGGCCGAGGCGGCCCACGGGGTCGCGGCCGCCGACGCGGAACCGGCGTCGTACCAGCGGACCGGCGGTCAGCGCCGGGCTCAGGTCGCGGACGGCCAGCTCGGTCAGGCCCGGGATCCGGACCGCCGCGTTCAGGGCCACCGGGCGCAGCGCGGCGGCGCCGTCCTGGCCGCCGGTCATGGCCCACCCCATGGCGACCGCGAGCCGGATCACGTGCCGGGCGTGCGGCCTGCGTTCACTCTCGTAGGTGTCCAGCAGCCTGTCGTCGCCGCCCTGCCGCAGGATCCGGGCGAGCTTCCAGCTGAGGTTGTAGGCGTCGCGCAGTCCGGCGCACAGCCCCTGTCCGATGAACGGGGGAGTGAGGTGGGCGGCGTCGCCGAGCAGGAAGACCCGGCCCCGGCGCCAGCGGTCGGCGATCCGGGCCCGGAAGGTGTACTGCGCCTGGCGCACCACCTCGAAGTCGGCGCCGGGCGCGAGGTCCACCCACGGCGCGACCAGTTGCCGCAGCCGCTCCTCGTCCAGCTCCGCGCCGTCCGGCAGCCGGAACTCCCAGCGGTAGCGGTCCTCGCCGACCCGCATGAAGGTGCCCGGCCGGTGCGGGTCACAGATCTGCTCGACGCCCTCCCAGGAGCGGACCGGGAGGCTGGTGCGCACGTCGATGACGGTCCAGGTCTCCTCGAAGCGGAGGTCCTCCCAGGCGGCGCCGACGGCCTGGCGGGTGAGGCTGTTGGCGCCGTGGCAGCCGAGGACGGCGGCCGCGCGGACCTCGTGCTCCCCGCGGTCGTCGCGGTAGACCACCTGGACCGGACCGGCGCAGTCCTGCGCGACGGCGGTGACCTCCGCTCCGCCGCGCAGTTCGCACTCCGGGGTGCGGGCCAGTGCCGTGCGCAGCACCTGCTCCAGCTCGGGCTGGTCGAACATGCTGGTCTGCGGGTAGCCGTGGGTTCCCTGCGCGGTCCGCGGGAATTCGGCCAGCACCCGGTGCCGGGCGTCCAGCAGCCGCAGTCCGCGTGCGGGGCGGGCGATGGCCGCGAACTCCTCGTGGACGCCGACCGCCTGGAGGATGCGGTGGACCTCGTCGTCGGTGGCGACGGCGCGCGGCAGCGGGTAGACGCCGTGGTGGCGTTCGAGAACGAGGGTCCGTACCCCGCGCCGGGCCAGCAGGAGGGCGGCGGTCACGCCCACCGGTCCGGCTCCGACGATCACCACGGGTGCGTCCGGCGGAGTGTGTTCGGCGGTCACCACGGGGAGGTCCGGCGGGATGCGTTCGGCGGTCATGTGCGGCTCGCTTAGGGTCTTAGTTCGCGTCGGTCACGGGATTGCGCTGCTCGCCGAGGTCGATCCGCCCGTCCGGGGTGGCGATCGTCGCGGTGACCAGGTCGCCCCGGTTGAGGTAGTGCGGGTTGCGGGCCTGGCTCTTGAAGAACGCCTTCCACTTCATGGCGGGCGGCAGGAGTGAGCCGATCTTCTCGACGGCCTTCGGCGGAGCCTTGAGGGCGGTGCCGCCGGGGGTGCCGGTGAGCAGCAGGTCGCCGGGGTCGAGGGTCTGGAAGCGGGCGAGCAGGGTGAGTGCCTGTGCGGGGCGGACGATCATGTCGGCGAGGGCGCGGTCCTGGCGCAGCTCGCCGTTCACGCTCAGCCTGAGCCGCAGGTCGAGGAAGTGGGCGAAGTCCTCGGGGTCCAGCAGGGAGAGGTACGGCCCAGTGGGCGGGAAGGTCGGATACGACTTGCTCTCGTAGAACTGCGTCTTCGTGAGCTGCACGTCCCGCGCGCTCACGTCGTTGGTGACCACGAGTCCGGCGACGTACGACGGCAGGTCCCGTTCCTCGACGACCGTGCCCACCGGCAGTGGCGCGCCCATGACCAGGCCCAGCTCCACCTCGTAGTCGAGGAACTTCACGTGTGCCGGGCGGACGATGGCCTGGTCGGGGCCGCTGACCGAGCCGGACGCCTTGCGGAAGAAGGCCGGGGGGATGTCGCCGGTGAAGCCCGAGTCGCGGGCATGGCTGCGGTAGTTGACCATCTGGGCGACCACCCGGCAGGGGGCGGTGACGGGGGAGAGGGCGACCAGGTCGGCGACAGGTGTCCCCGTCTCGTCCGAGAGGGCCGCCTCCAGCACGGCGGCCCGGTCGGCGATCAACTCGGCGGTGGTGACGGCCTTGGTGTCGATGCGGACGGCCCGCGCGTCGCGGACCACCCACCAGCCTTCGGCGGTGCGCAGGATGCTGGTGCTCATGTCGGTGCTTTCGTCGCGGGGGTGGGGGTCAGGAGTTGGCGGCCTTGAGCAGGCCGAGGAGCCGGGCGGGGTCCATCTCGTTGTCGCCGCGCAGCGCTTCGATGACGTCGCGGACGCGTTGCGGAGAGGGGTTCGCGCCGAGGAAGTCGCGGGTGGCGGGCGGTCCCCACTGGGCGAGGCCGCTCGTGGACATCGGCGCCCAGCCGGGTTCGACGTCGCAGGAGAACAGGTCGCCGTCGGCGAAGTGCTCCAGCATGAAGCGGTCCGGGTCGCGCCAGTAGTCGAAGAGCTGGCTGCCCTGGATGTGCCGGCCGATGCCCCAGCTGCGCTGGTAGCCGCGCTCCTTGAGGTACTCGCCGCCGGCGGCGATGGAGTCCAGGTCGGTGACCTGGTAGGCGGAGTGCACATAGCCGTTGCCCGGGCCCAGGTGCATGGCCAGGGTGTGGTGGTCGACGGCCAGACTGCCCTGGTCGCAGCGGATGAACGCCATCGTGGGACCGCGCCCGCGCTGGCCGTCCAGGAAGAGGAAGTCGGACACGATCAGGCCGAGGGTGTCCAGGTACCAGTCCAGGGCGCGGGCGAACACCCGTGTCTCCAGCACCAGATGCCCGAGGCGCTGGATCCGGGACGGCTCGCGCGCCGGGCGCTGGGTGGCGTTCCTGCGCCGGTGATCGGTGCCGAAGTTGAGGAGCAGCGGCCGCTGTTCAGGCAGCGCGGGCAGGTCCTCGCCGCAGTGCACCACCCGCACGGGGAAACCGGACGGGTCGAGCAGGTGTACGGCCTTTCCGCCGCCAGGGACGTCCGCGTCCCGCACGTCCGTCCCCGTCGCCCGGGCGAGCCGGTCCAGGTCGGCCCGTTCCGCCGCCCGGAAGGCCGGGCCGATGAAGCGGCTGGTGCGGCCCCTGCGGATCACCATGCACGGGGAGCCGGCGAAAGTACCGCGCAGCCACAGCTCGTCGTCCGTGCGGGCGGCGATCCCGAACCCGAAGTCGCGGGCGAAGGTCCCCGCCCGGTCCAGGTCGGGCTTCTCGAACTCCAGCCAGGCCAGGTCCGCCACCTTGATCACGGGGTTCCGGGACCGCCCCGGATGCTCGCCGCGCAGTGCACCCTGCTCGCTGTGGAGGTCCTGGTGGGCCGTCCTGACGTCGCCGGCGCCGACTGCGTTGACGTGGGTTTCGGACATGGTGTCCTCCAAGCAACATTGCCGCAATGAGGAAATCATCAGTGTTGATGCTTTGATCGTCAATAGCGGGCTTCAGTGCAGTGGCGGACGGGTCTAGCCGGAGTATCCGGCTTGCCTGATGTAGTGGTTTTGTGATGGCGGGTGTGCGGCTTCGGCCCCTGATGGCGACAGCCTTCGACAGGACTCTCGCGGCACGGATGACCGGGCGCCCGGTGGCGGCCCGGTGGAGGCCGATACCCCGATCGACCAGCATCGATCTCAAGCCGCGTGCGGGAGGCCGAGTGAGAGTGCCGCTCGGCCCTCCGCCGTCCCTACTCGCCCGTACGGCGTAACGAGTGCGGACGCGCTGATCTCGGATGTGGCGCAGGTCCTGCGGAGCAGGTTCCCGAACTCTGGGACGACCCGGACATCGCCTGTATGACATCCGAGAACGTCGCCGAACACATCGTCGGTGCACTGATCGGCATCGAGTTCGGCATCGAGCCGGACAAGATCGAGCCACCGGCCGCCGACAGTGATCGCGCGCGTCGGCTGGCCCGGCGGGGGATTCCCGTCAACACCATGCTGAGAGCTCACCGGCTGGCCCAGGCCATCGTCATCAACCGGATGATCGAGGCGCTGCCCCGGCTGACGGACGACGCCGAACTGGTCAGCGCGTCGGCGCGCGAACTGATCGAGTTGGCGACGGGGTACGTGGACCGAACTTCCGAGCAGGGTGTCGTGGCGTTTCAGGAGGAGCGGGACCGTCGGCTGAGATGGCGGCTGTCCATGGTCAACGAGGCCGGGATGCGCATCGGTACCACCCTGGACATCGCACGCACAGCCGAGGAACTGGCCGGCCTCGCCACCGAGCATTTCGCCGATCTGGCCACCGTCGACCTCCTCGACTCCCTACTGGTCGGACAGGACGCCGCCGCGGGTGCACCGTTGACGATGCGCCGGTACGCGCAGCGCTCGGTGACCGACGACAGCCCGGGAACGGGAATCACACCGAAGCAGCTCCACAGCTATCCGGTCTCGTCGCGACTGCACCGGGCTCTGACGACCGGGCAACCCGGCAGGTATCACGCCGACGGGCCCGACGACCGTTCGGCCATCCACTCGACGCTGGCGGTTCCGCTGCGAGCCCGCCGGACCACGCTCGGCGTCGCGCAGTTCTCCCGCGGCCGCAACCCCGATCGCTACGACGACGAGGACCTGCTCCTGGCCCAGGAGATCGTCGCCAGGGCGGCCGTCGCCGTCGACAACGCCCGGCGTTACACGCACGCCCGCGCCACCGCTCTGACCCTCCAGCGCAGTCTCCTCCAGACACGGGCGCCGGAACAGTCCGCCGTGGAGGTCGCCTGCCGCTACCTGCCGGCGGGAACCGAACTGGGGGTGGGCGGCGGCGACGCCGTCGGCGTGGGCGGTGGCGGGTGTCGCCAGGACACCGGCGAGGGCGGAGGCGGCGCATGATCCTTTGATCGTCAACAGCGGCTTTGAAGTCGATGGGCGGGGCGGGTGGGGGCGCTTGCCGGGCGTCGTGGTTTCGGGCGGGATCCGGTCGTGGGGGTGGGCCGGCGCCAAAGTGCCACCGGTCCGAGCGGCCGGCCCGGAGCGCGGCCGGGCTTCGGATCGTGCCTGGACCTGCGTGCCGGGATGGCGGCCTGTTCTCTCGCCGATCACTTCCGTCGAGGTCTTCCGTGTCCCAGCCCGTTGGCCGAGTGCCGCAGCGGCGTAACGCGCGGTCCAACCGGGCGCGCATCCTGGCCGCCGTGCGTCACGAGCTCGGGCGGATCAGGCACGGCCCGTCTTGGGGAGGATGCCGATCCGGCACGGGCCTCCGGCGTCCTCCGCTCGGCGGACGCAGCCCGCGTCGGCCTCGAAGGCTCAGGCGGCGCTCACGGGTTCGGTCTCCGCCGGCGTGACCGTCGTCTCCTGGTGGCGGTGCCTGCCCTTGTGCTTGCGGCCGGGGAGGACGGCAATGACGATCACGGTGCCGACCGCCATGATGATGCCGCCGATGAGGCTGGTGTGGGCGATGGCGTGGGCGAAGGACTCGTGGACCGCGCCGACCAGGGCCTGGGCCTGCGGGGCACCTCGGACGATTAATTGCCCGCCAATGTGCAGACTGGTTTATTGCTCGCAGGCGTGCAAGTATCGGGTTGTCCTCCCCCCGTCGGCCGGAGGCTTGATATGACCCGCGCACAGGCGGCAGACACACCGGCCCGCAACCGCACCCGCCTCACACGGGCTCGCATCATCGAGGCCGCACGGCAGGAGCTCAGCCGTAACCCCGACAGCAGCCTCGGTGACATCGCCGAGGTGGCGGGGGTGGTGCGGCGCACCGTCTACGGCCACTTCAGCGGCCGGGCCGCCCTCATGGAGGGGCTGGTGGAGGACGCCGCCGAGTCACTGCGACAGGCGATCGGGGCCCTGGGGGCTCCCGTGCCGGACGCCGTCACGGAGCTGGCGCGCTTCGTCATGGCCGTGTGGCCGGTCGGCGACCGGTATCGCATTCTTCTTCGACTCGCGCCCCAGGACCTCGGGGCCGAGCGGGTCGACGAGGTGCTCGCCCCCGCGCGCGAGACGGCGGCGGCGATCATCGCGCGGGGGCAGTGGCAGGGGGTCTTCCAGGCCGGCGTTCCGGCCGGTCCGTTGAGCCGGGCGCTGGAGGGGTATCTGCTGGGACTCCTTGAGTGCGTGAACGCGGGGACCTGGACCGATGACGGTAGGGGCACCGTGACCGCCGCGCTGGTCGCGATGGGGGCGGACGGCGGTGTCGCCGAATCCTGCGTCCGAAGACTCGGCCGACCCGAGCGAGACTCGGCCGCCCCGAGCGCATCGGCGCCTGAGCAGCACATCGGCCGGATCCCGCACACGGTCGCCGACTCGGCGTGGCGGGCGTGACCGCGCACAACCCGAACTTGTTCCCCTGATTACTTCCTGGAGTGGACACCCATGTATCAGCCCCAACCCGATGGCGATCTTGTCGGCGAGCCCTACTACGGCGAAGGTGCCGTGTACACAAGCCCCCCGCCCCGGAGGCGGCGTCTGATCGTCGTCGTCGCGTCCGTTGTGGCGTTGCTGCTCGGCGCCGTCGCGGTCGACCGGATTGCCGCCGCCCGTGCGGAGAGCCGAACGGCCGAAGCGTTTCAGGAGGGGATGGGAACCGCGGAGCGGCCGTCGGTCCACGTCAGTGGCTTCCCCGTGCTGACCCAACTGGCCGAGGGCAGCCTGCGGCACGTCGACCTCACCGCCCACGACCTACCCGCCGATGACACGACCAGGCCCTTGCCCGTGACGAAGCTGACGGTCGGCCTCGACGGGTTGAAGACCTCGGGGAGCGCCGACGAGGCCCACGCCCGAAGCGTCGACGCCACCGCGTTCCTGTCGTACGAGGACCTGTCGCACGCGTTGGGGGTGACCGTGTCGCAGGGGGACGGACCGAACCGGGTCGATGCGACGGCCGGCCTGCCGGTCGTGGGTGACGTGACCGTGAGCGCGGCCGTCTCGGCGGCGAGCGGCAACCGCATCGCCTTTACCGACATCAGAGCCGGTCAGGGTGAACTGCTGCCTCCGCTCAAGGCGGTGCTCGACAAGGCCCTCGCGCAGCTCATTCCGCTGCAGAACGTTCCCCAGGGCCTGCGTCTGCGGTCGGTGACCACCACGCAGCGCGGGATCGAAGCTCGCTTCACCGGCCGTTCGGTCACCTTCCGCCCCGGTTCGTCATCAGCGTAGGGGCGGTGCCGAAGGGTGCTCAGACGAGGTCGGGAAGGGGGCGCCGGGCGACCTCGTGGGCATCCTCCGGAGGGACGCCCAGCATGCGCAGGGCCATTTCCGCGAGGTTCGCCGCGGCCTCGTCGCCGTCCAGGTCCGGGCGGGAGAATCGCAGCTCCACCAGGGACAGCAGGACTCCGCCCAGACCGGTGAGGGCGAACGTCGGGTCCAGGGCGGTGAAGCGGCCGGAGGCGATTCCGGCTCGAAGGTCCCGTGATGCGCGACGAGCCAGTCCGTTGTCCGAGTGGATGTGGCCGAGGCCGCGCCGGCGCAGCACCTGCATCAGTTCCGGGTGGGACGTGGTCAGGCGTGCGCTGAGCCGGAATCCTGCCGCGACGAGTTCCGCGGGGTCGTCGATCCCTGCCAGGTGTGTGTCGAATGCCTGTCCGTACTCCTCCAAGGCGTCTGCCACCGCCGCCTCGAACAGCTCCGTCTTCGACTCGAAGTGGTTGTAGAAGGAGCCGAAGCCGACGTCCGCGCGCTCGGCGATGGCCTGAATGCTGGCGCTGGTGTCGCCGGTCTCGGCGAGGATCTGCCGGGCCGCACGGACGAGCGCCTGACGGGTCTCGGCGCGGCGCCGCTCGAACCGGTTGCTGGGTGGGGCTGACGTAGGCATGCTCAGAGTCTAACTAGGCGCCGATGATCATTGCAGTCCTGATGAAACCATCACCGTAAGCCGCCTCCTGCCTGCCGAACGCGCTCGCGATCGGACTGGCTCCGACACCGAATCGCCCCTGCCGGCCGAGGACCAGAGCCATTGGCGGTGGCACCCAGGCGTCGTGGAGACCCCACGCCGGCGAATCCTGCACTTCGAGGTGCGATGGAACGAGTGGCGTGACGCGTTTTTTGCTCGCGCTATCTGAGTGAACCGGGCGGGGTGCGTTTCGCCTCGCCCGGTGGATCTGTGTGCAGGACTGTGAAGTCCCGGCTCAGCGCACTCTGCCCCGCGGTTTCAGCGGCACCGGCGGCAGTTCGGGAGCGGGGAGGGGTGCTCCGCCGTAACCCTTCACTTCCCCAAATCGCGACCCGTTCATCCAGTCCTCGCGAGCCTGTTCGATATCGTCCTGGGTGCGTCCGACGAAGTTCCACCACATGATCAGCTCCTCCTCGAACGGCTCGCCGCCCAGGAGCATGATCGACGCGTCCGACTCCGCGCGCAGGGGGAGCTCGGTGCGGCCGCAGCCCAGGTAGAGCATCGAGCCCGGGAGTACCGGAACGCCGTCGACGTGCACCTCGCCGGACATCGCCAGGACGCCGTACTCGAAGTCGGGCTCCAGGGGCAGGCGCAGGTCGGAGCCCTGGGCGAGGGCCAGGTCCGCGCCGACGATGGGGGTGAACGTCGTACCGGGGGACGTCGCGCCGTCGACGGAGCCGAGGATGACCGTGGCGGTCAGGCCGGGGGCCGTGACCGTCGGCAGATCGGGGTGGTGTTCGAACCTCGGGTCCGTGTGGCGGTGGGAGTCCGGGAGAGCCACCCACAGCTGCGCGCCGTGCAGGTACCGGGCGTGCGACTTGGGGCTCTCCTCGGAGTGGCTGATCGCCCGGCCCGAGGTCATCAGCCCCAGCTCGCGCGGGCGGATCGTCTGGAGGCTGCCGGTCGAGTCGCGGTGCAGCACCTCGCCCTGGTGCAGCCAGCTGACTGTCTGCAGCCCCATGTGCGGATGCGGCGGGACCTGCATCCCGGGCTCGTCGGCGATGTCGTCGGGCCCGTAGTGGTCGACGAACGCCCAGGCACCGATCATGCGACGGCCGAGGTTCGGCAGCAGCCGGCGTACCTCGGTCGACTCGCCGAGTTGCACGTGGCGGGGGCTCAGCAGCTCGCGGACGGGTTCGGCGACGACGAATCCGCGGCCGCCGCACACGCTCGGAACGGGCGCGCGGTCAAGGTTGCTCATGCCGGACAACTTAGCGGCCGAAGGTCCCGGTTGCCGAGCGGTCAGCCGGTCGTACGGAATCCGTCCCTCACGTTGTCGAAGACCGGCCGGTAGGTGTCCCACCTCGCGTCCGGCGCGGAGAGGTAGATGTCGTACTCCCGGCCGCCCTCCGTGCCGTAGCCCAGGTCGATGGCGCGGAAGACGCGGGCCCGGCCCCGGAAGGTGAACTCCCAGATCGCGGCCGGCTGCCCGCGGAAGGCGGTCCGCTGCATCCGCAGCCTGCGGTACGTCGGGTAGTTGACCTTGGTGTTCGCCTCGATGTCGGCGAAATGGGTGACGGGGTTCGCGCCGGCCGGTTCCACCATGCCAATGGTGACGCCGGCCAGGCCGGTCGGGTCCTTGTAGGTGACCTCGTCGGTGGCGCGGGTGACGGTGGTCCAGCCGTCGGGGACGGGGAAGGAGACGCCGAGGGCCTTGTCGGTGACGAGGTGGTAGGCCTGGGGGAGGGGAGAGGGGGAGACAGGCGGGCTCGCCGTCGTCGTCCTCGGCGTCGTCGCCGGGTGTTTGCCGGCGGGTGTGTGCGGGAGCACGAGGGCCGCCGTGACCGCGGCTGCCGCCGCGAGGGTGACCGCCCCGGCCGCCAGGACGAGCCGGCCGCGCCGGGCGCGCCGCCGCCGTCGACCTGCACCGGCGGCTCCGCGCACCGGCTCGGCGCGGACGGGTTCGGCGTGCACCGGTTGGGCGTGCACCGGTTGGGCGTAAACCGGCTCGGGGCGGACCGGGCCGGTCGGCTGCGGCTCGGTGGTCACCGGTCCGGTCGTCCGCGCCCCGGCCGGCACCTGCTCCGCCGGCGTCGGTGTCGGCTGTCGCCGCGTCGCCTCCGTCACCGCTCCCGACCAGGTCGCCAGCAGCGCGCGCTCCGTCTGCTCGGCCGAGGGACGGTCCGCCGGGTCCTTGGCGAGCAGCAGCTGGACGAGCGGCTCCAGCGGGCCCGCCTGCTTCATCGGCTCGACGGGGTCGGTGACGATGGCGTACGCCGTCTCCATCGCGGTCTCGCGCCGGAACGGCGGCCGGCCCTCCACCGTCTGGTACAGCGTGGCCCCCAGCGACCACAGGTCCGAGGCCGGTCCCGGAGTCAGGCCGCGCAGTCGCTCGGGGGCCATGTAGGGGATCGAGCCGACCATCTGGCCGGTCTGGGTGAGCGTCGACGAGCCGGCGGTCAGCGCGATGCCGAAGTCGGTGAGCACGATCCGGTCGCCGGGGCCGAGCAGCACGTTGCCGGGCTTGACGTCCCGGTGCAGGACGCCGGCGGCGTGTGCGGCGCGCAGTGCGCCGATCATGCCGAGGCCGATCCGGGCGGCCTCCTCGGGCGGGAGCGTCCGGCCGCCGTCGAGGAGGTCGGCGAGGGTGGGCGCGGCGACGTACTCCATGACGATGCAGGGGCGGCCGTCGTCGTCCACCACGTCGTGCACGACGACCACGTTGGGGTGGACGACCCGGGCGGCGCTGCGGGCCTCGCGGCGGGTGCGTTCGTAGAGGGTGGCCAGTTCGTCGTCGGACAGGTGCGGGCGGGGATGCAGCTGCTTGAGCGCGACGTGTCGCCCCAGCACCTCGTCCTCGGCCCGCCATACGGTGCCCATGCCGCCGCGTCCGATCCGTTCGGTCAGCCGGTACCGCCCGGCGACCAGCCGCCCCTCGTCCGACACCGCCCGTCCTCCGCCAGCTCTGCCCGCGTTCGATGAGTCCCGTCACGATAACCGCCCGTTGCTGGTCACCTGTTCGGATCTGCCGACTGCCGGAGCTGTACTCCTGGGAAGGTGGGAGCGACCGGGTCTTTCCGGCTGCGAATCAATCGGAGAGGGATGTGCGGGGCAACGATTGCCGGTCGTCGCCCCGCGTGGGTGTGCTCGGGTTCACTGCGGCACATGTCAGCGTGCGGTCAGTCTCCACAGGTGGTCGGCGGTGCCGTTGTCGTCCCACTGGAGGACCTGGGCGCCGGAGGAGGTGCTCATGTTGGTCACCCCGAGCAGCAGCCCGCTGTTGTAGTTGGCGATCTTGTAGTAGCCGTCGCCGGACGGGATCAGCTGCCAGAGGTGGTCGGCGGTGCCGTTGTCACCCCAGATCAGGGCGGTGCCGCCGTCACTCGTGCCCGCGTTGGTGATGCCGAGGAGCAGTCCGCTCGCCTGCTGCTGGATCTTGTAGAGGCCGTTGCCGGCCGCCACCAGCGTCCAGTTCTGGTCGGTGCCCGTGGTGGCGGCGGCCTGGACGACGGCGGTGCCCTGGGCAGTGCCCGCGCCGCTGGTGTCCAGGGCGAGGCCGCTGTTCTTGTTGGTGATCTGGTAGCGGCCGGCCAGCGAGGTGGCGGAGCCGCTCGGGGTGATGGTCAGGTGGTAGCCGTCGGAGGCGTTCATCGTCACCGGCACGGTGATCGAGCCGCCGCTGACCGGGTAGTCGGTGTCCGAGATGGTGACCGGCCCGGAGACGGCGGTCGTACGGCCCCTGGACGGCGTGTACTCCAGCTTGACGTGCACGGTGCTGCCGAAGGCGGAGAGCGACGAGAGCCCGTTGACGGTGACGGCACACGAGCCGGTGCAGCCGCCGGTCACCACGCTGATCTGGTTGCCCGCGCCGTTGCGGGAGGCGAAGCCGTCGATGCCGGTCTGCGCAGGCGGCGTGGTGACCAGCATGTTCCCCGACATGTCGCCGTACCACTTGTACAGCCAGTACGCCCCGTTGGGGGAGCCGCCGGTGTCGGTGAGGGTGTCGCCGAGGGTGCCGTAGTGGTTCCAGAAGGCCAGTTCGGCGTCGTGGACCCCGGCTCGCTCGAACTTGGCGACATAGCTCGCGAGCGGTCCGGGGACGCCGACCTCGCTCGTGGTGCCGTACTCCTCGATGGCGATCGGTCGGGCGCTGATGCCGAGGCTGGTCTCCAGGGTGCGGTAGGCGGCGACATGGGCGGCGATGTTCTGCGAGCCCTGCAGCTCGTGCCAGGAGACGATGTCGGGCACGGTGCCGCTGGCCTTGGCGTCGGTGAGGAACGCGGTCATCCAGCTCTGGTTCCACGCCGAGTAACTCGGGCCCTGGATCGGGGTGGTGGAGTCCTTGGCACGGACCTCCTTGTACGTCGTCGCCCACCCGGAGTCGAAGCTGCCGGCCGCCGAGGTGTCCCAGGTCCAGTCGGGTTCGTTCCACAGCTCGTAGGCGGAGATGTCGGTGGCGCCGGAGGACTTCACCGAGGCGACCTGCTTGTCCACGGCGGACAGCCAGTCGCTCCAGCTCACCCATTTGTAGGGGAAGTCGGGATACCAGTCCGGCATGCGTACGACGACCTTGGCACCGGCCCTGGCCGCCTCGGGGGCGACGACGAGGGCGTCACCGCCGGGGCTGGGCTCGCCGTTGGGCAGCTGGCTGCCGCCGGGAGCCATCTGTACGAAGGTGTTCGGCTTCAGCGGCTCGACGAGGCTGTCCGCCGGGACGCTCGCCGTGTCCAGGCCGTAGAGGCTGCCCGAGGCCACGTGGGTGACCGAGCGCAGGGTCTGGTTGGCGCTCACCACCAGGGTGGTCGAGGAGGTGGGCGCCGCGTGGGCGGGCACCGCGGTGCCGAGGGCGGCCGTGAGTATCACGGCACCGAGGGCGGCTCTGAGGGGTGTGCGGCTCATGGCATGCGTCTCCTCAAGGAGTTGGGGGCGTCAGTCCTTCACCGCGCCCGCGGTCACGCCCGCGGCCACGTAGCGCTGGGCGAGGACCAGGAGGACGGCCGCGGGGACCGACGCGACGACGGCGGTGGCCATGATCGCGTTCCACTCCTGGTTGTTGTTGCCGATGTACTTGTAGATGCCGAGCGTGATCGGCTTCCAACTGCCGCCGCCGTCCAGGGTGTTGGCGAAGACGAAGTCGGACCAGGCCCACAGGAAGCCGAACAGCGAGACGGTGACGATCGCGTTGCGGCTCAGCGGGAGGACGACCGACCGGAAGGTGCGCCAGGTTCCGGCGCCGTCGATCCGGGCGGCCGAGAGGAGCTCGCCGGGGATGCCCGACATGAACGCGGTGAAGATCATGACGCCGAAGGGCACGGCGATGGTGGAGTCCGCGACGATCAGTCCCCACCAGGAGTTGAGCAGACTCAGGTCCAGGAAGATGCCGTAGAAGCCCATCGCCATGACGATCCCGGGGATCATCTGCGCGATGAGGAGGGCCAGTTCGAGCGCACCGCCGCCGCGTGGCCGCAGTCTCGCCAGTGCGTAGCCGGCCGGGGCGGCGATCAGGAGAGTGAGGGCGACCGTGCCGATCCCGATCAGCAGACTGGTGCCCAGGTAGGGGAGTTGGTCGTCGAGAACCGCCCGGTAGCCCTCGAAGGTCGGGTGCAGCGGGAGCAGGTCGGGCGGGTCCTTGCGCATGTCCTGCTGCGGGGTGAGGGACACGTTGAGCATCCAGTACACCGGGAACAGCATCAGCGCGGTGAGGCAGAGGCCGATCACGGTGTAGCCGCGCGACTTCACGCTTCCTGCCTCCTCTGGACGCGGATGTGGAGGAGGCCGAAGACCAGGGCGATGAGGATCAGGATGTTGCCGACGGCGGCACCGGGACCGAACCTGGGCAGCAGCGTGCCGAAGCCCAGCTGGTACGACCAGGTGGCCAGGGTGGAGGAGGCGTCGCCGGGACCGCCCTTGGTCATGATCCAGATCAGGTCGAACACCTTGAGGGTGTAGACGAGCCCCAGCAGCAGGGTGATCGCCGACACCGGGCGCAGCAGCGGGAAGGTGATCCGGCGGAACTGCTGCCAGGCGCCCGCCCCGTCCAGGGCCGCCGCCTCGTACAGCTCGCCCGGGATGTTCTGCAGGCCGCTGTACAGGATGACCAGGTTGAAGGGGATGCCGATCCAGATGTTGGCGATGATCACCGACACGAGCGCCCAGTCCGGTGCGGTCAGCCAGCCGACGGGTGCCACGCCGAAGAAGTGCAGGAAGTAGTTCACCACCCCCGACTCGCTGTTGAACATCCACGACCAGGTCGACGCCGACACGATCAGCGGCAGCAGCCAGGGGATCAGGAACAGCGCCCGCAGCACGGTCGACAGCCGGAAGTGCCGGTTGAAGAAGACCGCGAGGGCGAGCCCGATCACGTACTGGAAGGCGATCGACACGAAGGTGAAGACCATGGTGTGCCGCATCGCCGGCCCGAACGTCGGATCGTCCAGCACCGTGCGGAAGTTGTCCCAGCCGGAGAACGGCGCGTCGCCCGCCACGAAGGAGCGCACGGTGTAGTCGCGCAGGCTCAGATCGAGGTTGCGGTAGAGCGGATAGACGTAGAAGGCGGCGAGGTAGGCGAGCAGAGGGGTCAGGAAGGCGAGCGCGGTCAGCCGCCGCCTGCGGCGCAGGGAGCGGGCGCCGCTGCCGCTCGCCCGCGCCGCGGCGGCCGGTGCTCGCCGCGGACGGTCGACCCGGGCGACGGTCATGCCGGACCTAGCCCTTCTGCGCGCTGGACTGGGCGGCCGCCAGCGCGTCCTGCGGGCTCTTGCCACCGGAGAGCGCCGCCTGGACGGCCGTCCACAGGGGCTGCGAGATGGTCGGGTACTTGGTGCCGAGACCGCCGCTGGTCCGGCCCCGCGCCGCCGCGACCGCCGCCACCCACGGCTTCAACTCCGCGTTCTTCGCGACCTGTTCGGTCTGCACCGCAGCGGTCGGCGCCACGTACATCAGCGTGGTGTCGGTGGCCAGCAGGTTGGTGGAGCTGGTCAGACAGCCGACGATCTTCTTGCTGACGTCGTACCGCGAGGAGTCCTTCTGCACGGGCACGGTCACGAACTCGCCGCCCGTCGGCACCGGCGCCGAACCGCCGTTCTGTCCGGGGATGTTGACGACCCCGTACGGGAACCCGGCCTTGTCGGCGTTGCCGAGCTGCCAGGTGCCGTTCTCGCCGAACGCGTAGTCCCCGGTCGCGAACTCCTGCCAGCTGGTGGTCTGGGTGTTCTGCAGCACGTCCTTCGGCGCGTACCCCGCGTCCACCCACTGCTTCCACAGCGACAGCGCGGCAACTCCCTTGGCAGAGTCGAGCTTTGTCAGGTCGCCGCCCGCGCCCCAGAACCACGGCAGGAACTGGAAGCTGCCCTCCTCGGTGTTGATCGCCGAGAAGGTGATCCCCTTCTTCCCGGCCGCCTTGACCTTTTTCAGCGCGGCCGTGAGCGACACCCAGTCCTTGACGGAGGCCGGGTCGACGCCGGCCGCGGAGAGGACCTTCTTGTTGTAGTAGAGCGCGAGGGTGTTGGCGCCGATCGGGACGCCGTAGGAGGCGCCGTCGATCGTGCCGGCGCCGATGATGTTCTGCTGGATCGACGAGGTGTCGAGGCCGAGGTCGCCGGTCTTGTTGAGGATCCCCGCCTCCACCAGCGTGGAGACCACCGGGTTGTCGACCAGCATCACGTCCGGCGCGTTTCCCTGCTGCGCGGCCAGCAGCGCCTTGTTGCCCAGGTCGGTGGTGTCGTACGAGGTCCGCTTGAGCTTCGCCCCGGCCGCGCTGCCGCACGCGGTGACCCGCCTGCCCCAGTCCGAGGAGGCGTCGAACTGCGGGTACGGGTCCCAGAAGGTGTACGTCCCGCCGGCCGAGGACGACGATCCCGAGGAGCCGGAACCGCCACCGCAGGCGGTGAGCGGGAGAAGGGTGGCCGTGGCGACGGCCATGAGGGTACGGCGGGTGGGTTTCACGGGGTGACCTCGTTGTCGTAGGACGGGGTGTCTCAGGAGGTGGGGAGCCAGACGCGCATGCTGCCGTCCTCGCGGTTGGCCCAGACGTGGTACGGGATCGCGGTCAACTCGACCGGCTCGCCGCCGGGTTCCGGAGAAACGCCGTGGGCGGGGGCGTACGGCCACCAGCCCCCGCCGGGGATGCGGCGCCGCCGGCCCGCGGCCACCACGGTGGTGACACCGCCGAGCAGGTCCGGGCGGTGCTTCACGGCGAGCGGACGGGACGGGTCGAGAACGATGTCGTCAAGGCCGCCGCCCGGATGGTCGACCTGCTCCAGGCAGTGCACGAGCGGCCCGCGCTCGATCGCCACACAGCCGCGTACCGCGTCCACGCGCGGGTCGGCGGCGGTGAGCCGGGGTTCCATGGAGAGTTCCAGGACCACCCGGTCGCCCGGCGCCCAGGTACGCGACAGCCGCAGCCAGCCGTCGTCCGCCGCGGGGTCGTACGTCTCCTCCCCGCACCGCACCCGGAACTCCCGGCACCACTGCGGGATGCGCAGCGACAGCGTCCAGGGGCCGTCGGACGGGGTCTCCTCGACGGTGAACGCGATCGTGCCGTGCCAGGGATAGTCCGTCTCGGCGCGCACCCGGACCCGCTCGGTCGCGTACGTCCCGGTGACGAACTGGTGGATCTGCAGGCCCTGTTCGTCGCTCGACGCCAGATAGTGCTCCAGACTCGCCAGCAGCCGCATCACATTGGGCGGGCAGCAGGCACAGCGGAACCAGCGGGTGCGGCGGGCCGACTGGTCGCCACCGGTGTCGGTGTGGCCGTCGCGGACCTGCAGCGGGTTGACGTACAACCAGCGCTCGCCGTCCAGCGAGACCCCGGCCAGGAAGCCGTTGTAGAGGGTGCGTTCGATCAGATCGGAGTAGCGGGCCTCGCCGGTGAGCAGGGCCATGCGCCAGCTCCACTGGACGGAGGCGATCGCCGCGCAGGTCTCGCAGTAGGCGCGCTCGTTGGGGAGTTCGTAGGGGTCGCCGAAGTCCTCCTGGTCGTGGTGCGCGCCGAGACCGCCGGTGAGATGGGTCTTGGTGGTCGTCATGGCGTGCCACAACCGCTCGCAGGCTGCCCGGAGTTCGGCGTCCCCGGTCTCCGCCGCCAGGTCGGCGGCGGCCGCCAGCAGGTACAACTGCCGTACGGCGTGCCCCTCGACGTCCGTCGCCTCGCGCACCGGTACCCGGTCCTGGCAGTAGGCCGCGCCGCCGAGCAGGCCGTGGCCGTGCCGGTCGACGAAATAGCCGGCCAGGTCGAGATACCGGCGCTCGCCGGTCTCCCGGTACAGCTCCACCAGGGCCGTCTCCACCTCCGGGTGGCCGTCGATGCCGTCGACGGGCCTGCCGCTGCCGGGGAGACCGAACACCGAGTCGATGTGGTCGGCGAACTTCCTTGCCACGGCGAGGAGTTCGGGGCGGCCGGTGGAGCGGTGGTGGGCGACGGCGGCCTGGATCAGATGGCCGGCACAGTACAGCTCGTGCCCCCAGCGCAGGTCCTGGTACCGCTCACCGCCCTTGACCAGCTGGAACCAGGTGTTGAGATAGCCGTCCGGCTGCTGGGCCGCGGCCACCAGGCCGATGATCCGTGCCACGTCCGCGGCCAGTGCTTCGTCGGTGTCCTGGGCGAGGTGCCAGGACGCCGCCTCCAGCCACTTGTAGACGTCCGTGTCGACGAACGGGTACGCGCCCTGGAACGCGCCGTCGGCCGCTGCGTCCGACAGCGCCTTCGGCGCGGGGGCCGCCAACCGCAGGTTGTGCAGGTTCCCGGCGGACTCCAGCAGGTCCGGGCCCTGCGGGAGGGAGACACGGGCGTTGGTCGCGCGACGGTCGTGCCAGAAGCCGCCGTCGACGGTGCCGGCCGCCGGGCGCAGCGCGGTACGGGCGTCGGGGGTGAGACGGACCGGGCCGGCGGGGGAGGGCAGGGCGGAGCGGGTGCGGGGCATGGCTCTCCGAGGTGGGGAGGGACGGGGTGCCTGGAGGTGAATTTCGAAATATCGAACGCCGTTTGGAATGTCGAGCACGGAGTGGTGGGGAACTGCTTTGAGCAACCGTTTTCTCGCCGAGAAGTACAGGGCAGCCAGGGAAAGGGGTCAAGACGCCCGGCGTAGTTTTTTCAAGTTGCCCGGAGGGGGTGGTACTTCGGATGGGCGGCTGCGACGATGTGGGGCGGCTCTGCCGTCGGGAGGCCCGCGGCAGCACCGAGGCCCCGTCCAGGAAAAGGTTTGCCCGTGACCTCTGCTCCAGCCTCTCCGCCCGCCGGCCGGGCCAGGCTCGCCGATGTCGCCGCGCTCGCCGGTGTCAGCGTCGGTACTGCGTCCAAGGCGCTGAACGGCGCAGGCCGGATGCGCCCGGAGACCCGGCAGCGGGTGCTGGACGCGGTGGAGGCGCTCGGCTTCCGGCCCAACCAGCATGCCCAGAGCCTGCACAGCGGCCGCAGCTGGACGGTCGGCCTGATGACGACGGACGGCATCGGCCGCTTCAGCACCCCGGTCCTGCTCGGTGCCGAGGACGCGCTGGGCGCCGGGAAGATCTCCGTCCTGCTCTGCGACACCCGCGGCGACGCCATCCGCGAGCAGCACCATCTGCGCACCCTCACCGACCGCCGGGTCGACGGCATCATCGTCGCCGGCCGCCGCACCGACCCCCGCCCGCCGCTGACCGGCATCGACCCGGCGATCCCGGTCGTCTACGCCCTCTCCCCGTCGACCGACCCCGCCGACACCTCCGTCGTCACCGACGACCGCGGCGGCGCCCGCCTCGCCGTCGAGCACCTGCTCGCCACCGGTCGTACCCGCATCGCCCATGTCACCGGACCCGAGCACCACCAGGCCGCCCGCGACCGCGCCCGGCACGCCGTCGAGCACCTGGCCGAGGCGGACCTCCGACTCGCCGCCGGGCGCGTGCACTTCGGGGAGTGGAGCGAGGCCTGGGGGCGGCGCGCCGCCGACGCGGTGCTGCGGACGGCGCCCGACACGGACGCCGTCTTCTGCGGCAACGACCAGATCGCCCGAGGGGTCGCGGACGCGCTGCGCGAGCGCGGCAAGGACGTGCCGGGGGACATCGCCGTGGTCGGCTACGACAACTGGGACACGATGGCCCTCGCCTGCCGGCCGCCGCTCACCACCGTCGACATGAACCTGGCCGAGATCGGGCGGATCGCCGCGCTCCGGCTGCTCCAGGCCATCGACGCGGAGCCGGAGACCGGGGTGCACACGGTGCCGTGCCGCCTGGTGGTGCGCGAGTCGACCTGACGGCGGACGGACGTACGCCGAATCCTCACCCGCGACGCCGAAGCGGCCGTCTCCGGCGCCGGCATCCACGATCACGACATCGAACTCGCCCGCCCCGGGACGTAGTTGCCAGGAGCTCTCAGCCGTGCTCGGGCTGCCGGGCCGCCCACAGGCCGCGGACATGGCCCAGATGGCGGGTCATGATCTCGCGCACGGCCCGCTCGTCGCGGGCCAGCAGGGCGTCGAGGAGCTCCAGGTGCTCCTCGGCCGAGGCCTTCAGACGACCCGCCGCCACCAGGGCCGTCAGCCCGTACAGCCGCGAACGGCGCCGCAAGTCCCGTACCACCTCGACGAGATGGTCGTTGCCCGCCAGTGCCAGCAACCCCAGATGGAAGGCCAGGTCGGCCTCGACGTACGCGATGAGGTCGCCCTTCACGGCCGAGGTGACGATCTCCAGGGCCACCGGGCGCAGCGCCGCCAGGTCACCCGGGTCGGCGGTCGCCGCGAGGGCGACGGTCGTCGGAATCTCGATCAGGGACCGGACGTGCGTGTACTCGTCGAGCTGCTTCTCGGAGACGGCGGTGACCCGGAACCCCTTGTTCGGAACGATCTCGACCATGCCCTCCTTCACCAGTTCCAGCATGGCCTCGCGCACCGGGGTCGCGGAGACGCCCAGGCGGGGGGCGAGCCCCGGCGCCGAGTACACCTCGCCGGGGCGCAGCTCACCGGCGATCAGCGCGGCACGCAGGACGTCCACGACCCGCTCCCGGAAGTTCGGCTTCCGGCCGCCGAGCGACGGAATGGCGGGCTTGGCGGCGGTGGGCGTGCTGCTGGGCCGGTCGGCCATGGCGGAACTCCTGGAGGGGCGTCGGGTGGCGGGTCGTCGGGGGAATCAGAGTACGAAGCCGGCCGGGAACGGGTCGGCCGGGTCCAGCAGATACTGGGCGGTGCCGGTGATCCAGGCACGGCCGGTGAAGCTGGGCAGGACCGCGGGGAGCCCCGCCACCTCGGTGGTGCCGAGGAGCCTGCCGGTGAACCGGGTGCCGATGAACGACTCGTTCACGAACTCGGTGTCCAGGGGGAGTTCGCCACGGGCGTGCAGCTGGGCCATCCGCGCGCTGGTGCCGGTGCCGCAGGGGGAGCGGTCGAACCAGCCGGGGTGGATGGCCATCGCGTGCCGGGAGTGGCGGGCCGTGGCGCCCGGTGCGACCAGGTGGACGTGGTGACAGCCGCGGATGGACGGATCCTCGGGGTGGACCGGCTCCGCCTCCGCGTTGATCGCCTCCATGAGGGACAGGCCCGCCCGGAGGATGTCGTCCTTTCGGGTGCGGTCGAAGGGGAGGTCGAACTCGTCGAGGGGGAGGATGGCGTAGAAGTTGCCGCCGTATGCCATGTCATATGTCACTGACCGCCCGTCAGCGAGCACGATCTTCCGGTCCAGCGCGACGGAGAACGACGGCACGTTCCGCAGCGTGACGTTCCTCGCCGCGCCGTCCTCCACCGCCACCTCGGCGACGACCAGGCCGGCCGGGGTGTCGAGCCGGATGGTGGTGACCGGCTCGACGACCTCCACCATCCCGGTCTCCACGAGCACGGTCGCCACGCCGATCGTGCCGTGCCCGCACATCGGCAGATAGCCGGAGACCTCGATGTAGACCACGCCCCAGTCGCAGTCGGGCCGGGTCGGCGGCTGCAGGATCGCCCCGCTCATCGCGGAGTGCCCGCGCGGCTCGTTCATCAGCAACTGCTTGATGTGATCGCGGTGTTCACGGAAGTACAGCCGCCGCTCGTTCATGGTCGCGCCGGGGATGGTCCCGATCCCGCCGGTGATCACACGGGTGGGCATGCCCTCGGTGTGCGAGTCGACGGCGTGCAGGACGAGTTTGCTGCGCATGACGCTCCTGGTGGGTCGGGGGTCAGGGGCCGGTCGCCGGTCACGCCGGTCACGCCGGTCACGCCAGTCCGGCCGCGACGGCCTTCTCGGTCGCCGCGCGGACCGCGGCCTCCTGCTCCGGCAGCAGCGGCACGCGCGGCGGGCGGCAGGCGCCGCCGTGGCGGCCGACGATGTCCATGGACAGCTTGATCGCCTGGACGAACTCGACCCTGGAGTCCCAGCGCAGCAACGGATGCAACTGCCCGTACAGCTGCTTGGCGGTGTCCAGGTCGCCGCCCGTCGCCGCGCGGTACAGCTCGGCCGTCGCGGCCGGCAGCGCGTTCGGGTAACCGGCCACCCAGCCCTTGGCGCCCGCCATCGCCAGCTCCAGCAGCACGTCGTCGGCACCGATCAACAGGTCCAGATCCGGGGCCAGTTCGGCGAGATGATAGGCGCGCCGGACGTCGCCCGAGAACTCCTTGACGGCCTGGACGTACCCCTCGCCGTGCAGCTTGGCGAGGAGTTCCGGGACCAGGTCGACCTTGGTGTCGATGGGGTTGTTGTACGCCACGACGGGCACCCCCGCCTTGGCGACCTCCGCGTAGTGCGCCAGGACCGAACGCTCGTCGGCGCGGTAGGCGTTGGGCGGCAGCAGCATCACGGCCGCGCAGCCGGCGTCCCGGGCCTGCTCGGCCCAGCGGCGGGCCTCGGCCGATCCGTAGGCGGCGACCCCGGGCATGACCCGCGCCCCGCCGACCGCGGCCACGGCGGTCTCGACGACCTTGGCGCGCTCCTCGGGGGTGAGCACCTGGTACTCACCGAGCGAGCCGTTCGGTACGACGCCGTCGCAGCCGTTTCCGACCAGCCAGGCGCAGTGCTCGGCGTACTTGTCGTAGTCGACGGAGAGGTCGTCGCCGAGCGGGAGGGCGGTGGCTACGAGGACGCCTCGCCAGGGGTGGGGGTGCGGGGTGGACATCGGGGCTCCTTCGGGTGGTCGGGGTGGTCGGGGTGATCCGGGTGGCATGTCACATACCACCCCGGTGGCATGTGACATATCACTGTTCGTCGTCGGCGCTGCCCGCCCGCGCGAGCACCCCGAGCGGCACCGGCCGGGCGAACGGCCTGCGTGCCGCGGTCTCCGGGCAGCCGGCGAGCCCGGCGACCGCCGTCCCGCACATCCGCCCCTGGCACCAGCCCATCCCGGCCCGCGTGAGCAGTTTGACGGTCCGTACGTCTCCGGCGCCCAGCTCGGTCACGGCCCGCCGGACCGCCCCGCCGGTGACCTCCTCGCAGCGGCAGACGACCGTGTCGTCCGTGACCTGCTCGGCCCAGTGGGCGGGCGGCGCGTAGGCGTCGTCCATCGCCGCGGCGAACCGGCGCAGACCCGCACGGGCCCGGTCGGCCCCCGCCCAGCCGCGCGGGTCCGGCTCCCGGCCCGACAGCCGCGCGGCAGCAGACCGGCCCGCGATGTGCCCCTCGGCGAGGGCCAGGACCGCGCCGCCGACGCCGGTTGCCTCGCCGGCGGCCCACACCCCCGGCACGTCGGTGCGCTGCTCGTCGTCCACGTGCACCGCGACCCCGTCGATCCGGCAGCCCAGGCCCTCGGCGAGGTCGGTGTGCGGGAGCATGCCGTGCCCGACGGCCAGGGTGTCGCAGCCGATGCGCCGCCGGGTGTCCGGCCGTACCCGGCCCGCGGTGTCGAGCGCGGCGACGGTGGCGGCTTCGAGCCGCTGGTCGCCGTGTGCCTCGACGACAGTGTGGTGGACCAGGGTGGGCACCCCGTGCCGCAGCAACCGGGCCGCGTGGCGCGCGCCTTCGGCGAGCTTGGCCGGCTGGGCGGCCAGCGCCGGTGAGCGCCGTACGAAGGCCCGCGGGTCGGCGGAGTCCACCAGGGCCGCCACCTGGGCGCCGGCCGCCGCGAGCCCGGTCGCGACCGGCAGCAGCAGTGGTCCGGTGCCGGCGACGACCGCCGTACGGCCCGGCAGCACCAGTCCGCCCTTCAGCATGGCCTGCGCGCCGCCCGCCGTGACGACACCGGGGAGCGTCCAGCCGGGGAACGGCAGCACCTTCTCGTAGCCGCCGGTGGCGAGCAGCACCGCGTCCGCACGCACCTCGGCGGGCCGCTCCTGCTCGGGGCCGAGCAGCGCGTGCACGGTGAAACCGGACCGCCGCCGCGTCACGCACCACACGTGATGGTCCCGCAGATGTACGACCAGGCCTGCCGTGATGTGCCGGTCGAGGCCGTCGCGCAGCCGCTCCCAGTCGCGCCACCGGTGGTGCAGTGCCTGCGGGCGGCGGGCGCCGAGCCCGGCGGCGGGCTGCCGGTAGAACTGACCGCCGGCCTCCGGCGCCGCGTCGACCAGGGTGACGCGCAGCCCGTGCCGGGCGGCGGCCAGGGTGGCGGCGAGACCGGCCGGGCCGGCGCCGATCACGGCGAGCCGGGGCGACGTCTCCGGCCGGCTCGCGTCAGTCATCGTGCCCCGTGCCCTGCTGCGTACGGATCGCATCGCCCGGGTGCACGGGCACCACGCAAGCCCGTTGGTTGGGGCGGCCGTTGACGGTGACCAGGCAGTCGTAGCAGACGCCGATCCCGCAGAAGACCCCGCGCGGACGGCCCTCGCCGCGGGTGGTCCGCCAGGACGTGACACCGGACGCCCAGAGCGTGGCCGCGACCGTCCGGCCGGGCAGCGCCACGAGCTCGCGGCCGTCGAAGGTGACGGTGAAGGCGGGGCCCGGCCGGGCCTGCGCCAGTTTCAGGGGATTCACACGGTCTCCTCGCCGAAACGCTCGGGACGGAACGGGGTCAGGTCCAGCTCGGGGCTCTTGCCGCTCAGCACCTGGGCGATCAACTGCCCGGTACCGGTGGCGAGTCCGATCCCCGCGCCCTCGTGCCCGCAGGCGTGGAGGAGGCCCGGCACACGCGGGTCGGGGCCGATCGCGGGGAGGCGGTCGGGCAGATACGGGCGGAAACCCAGGTAGGTGCGCATCGCCCGGACCCCGGACAGGAAGGGGAACAGCCGGGTCGCGCCCGCCGCCAGCGCCCGTACGGGCGGCAGGGAGAACGACCGGTCGAAGCCGACGCGTTCCCGGCTCGCGCCGATCAGGACCGGCCCGGCCGCCGTGCCCTCGACGACCGGAGAGGTCTGCAGGGTCGCCGAGTCGCTGGCCACGTCGGCCACATAGTCGGCGGCGTACACCTTGTGCCGTACCCGGGGCGGCAACGGCTCGGTGACCAGGACGAAGCCGCGCCGGGGAAGGACGGGCAGGTGCACACCGGCGAGGGCGGCCACCTCGCCGCCCCAGGTCCCGGCCGCGTTCACCACGGCCGGGGCGTGGATCTCGCCGTGGTCGGTACGCACACCGCGTACGGCACCGCTGGCGCCGCGCAGCACCCCCGTCACCGTACGGCCGGTCGACAGACGGGCGCCGGAGGCCCGTACCAGATGCGCGGCGGCCAGCGTCGGCATCACCTGGGCGTCCTGGGGATAGCGCACTCCGCCCGCCAGACCGGGTGCCAAGTGCGGTTCCAGCTCGTGGAGTTGATCCGCGCCGACGTTCTCCGCCGTCACCCCGGCGGCCCGTTGCCCGGCCGCGAACCTCTCCAGGGCGGCCAGGCCTTCGGGATCGGCGGCGACGACCACCCCGCCCTTGGGCTCGTACTCGATCCGGTCACCCAGCTCTCCGGCCAGGCCGGTCCACAACCGGCCGGACAGCAGGGCGAGTTCCAGCTCGGGTCCCGGCTCCTTGTCGGAGACGAGCAGGTTGCCCTCGCCCGCCCCGGTGGTGCCGCCGGCCACCGGGCCGCGATCCACCACGACGACGTCCAGACCCGCCCGGGACGCGTACAGGGCGCAGGCGGCGCCTGCCATGCCCGCCCCGATCACTACGACGTCGCAGGTCAGTCGCATGCTCACGGCAGTAATATGTCACATGGCACAAGGCAGGGGAAGACCGCCGGCATCGGCGGCACAGCGGCCCGCCCCGGCGGCACGAACGCCCCTGCCTGCCACGGGCGTTGTGTCCGCCCTCGCCGACGCCCCGCTCGTCCACGCCTGCGCCTGCGCGGTGTTCACCGTGCGCCGTCGCGCCGAACAGGAGTCCGCGGCCGGCGGCGAGCCGGCGCTCGTAACCGCTCTGCCGACGCCCGTGACCGCCCTGCGGAGCTGATCGACGTCCCGAATGGCGCTCCCGAGTTGACAGGAAGACGATGGAGTGGTGGACGGGAGTTCGAAGGGAGGACACCGTCATGCTGGAGATCAAGACGGTCGACAAGCCGGACGAGCGGCGCGACTTCCCCCGCGGTCACCTGGAGGCCGTGCACATGACCGGCCTCGACTTCGCCATCGCCACCTTCGAGCCGGGCTGGCGCTGGTCGGAGTCGGTGGCGCCGATCGCGGGCACCGAGAGCTGCATGATCCACCACAACGGCTACGTGGTGAAGGGCAGGATGCACCTCGTCATGGACGACGGCGGCGAGGGCGAGATCGGCCCCGGCGACGTCTTCGTCCTTCCGGCGGGGCACGACGCCTGGGTCGTGGGGGACGAGCAGTGCATCGTGTACGACTTCGCCGGCGGCATGGCGACGGGCTACGCGAAGGCCGAGGAGGGCTGAGGAAGGGCTGGGGTGCCCAGCGGGTGCCGTCACCTTCCGTAGGTGACGGCACCCGGTGTGTCACACCGTCACACCGGCAGCAGTCGCGCGATCAGCCCGCCGAGCTGGCGGGCGGTGCGGCACTCGTGCATCTCCACCAGTTCCGCGTAGTCCGGCGCGGCCGAGTCGCCGGTGCCCCACAGGGAGAGCGGCTCGGGGTTCAGCCAGTAGACGCGCCGCGCCTGTCCGGCGATCCGGCGGACGGCGGCGAGGTTCGGGTCGAGGTTGTTGGTGCGGGCGTCGCCGAGCACGAACACCGTGGTGCGCGGCCCCACCGCGGCGCCGTACCGCTCCGCGAACTCGCCGAGCGCGACGCCGTAGTCGCTGCTGCCGTGCCAGCCGGTGAGTGTCGCCTCGGCGCGGATCCGGGCGCCGAGCCCCTCCGGATCGGCCCGGCCGTGCTCCAGGAGGCCGGTCACCTCGTCGATCCGGTTGACGAACGCGAAGACCCGGACCTTGCTGAACTGGTCGTGGAGCGCCTGCACCAGCAGCATCGTGAAGTCGGAGAACCCCGACACCGAGCCGGAGACATCGCACAGCAGCACCAGCTCGGGGCGGACCGGCCGGCGCCGCCGCAGTACCGGCCGCATCGGCACCCCGCCCGTCGACAGCGAGCCGCGCAGGGTGCGCCGCAGGTCGATGGAGCCCCGCGCAGCCCGGCGGCGGCGCGCGGCCAGCCGGGTGGCCAGCTTCCGCGCCAGCGGTTGTACGGTCCTGCGCAACTCGGTCAGCTGTTCCCGCCCGGCGGACAGGAAGTCCACCCGGTCGGCGCTCGGTGCCACCGCACGCCGGGCGATCCGGTCCCGTCCGCGCCGCTCGGCCACCCGCCGCCGGGCCTCCGCCGCGACCATGCCCCGGAAGGCCTCGATCCGCCGCCGGATCTCGTCGTCGAGCAGCCGGTCCGCGAACCCCGTGCCGCCGCCCCGCGCCCGGACGTCCGCCCGCACCCGCGCGAGCAGCGTCTGCGGCCGCAGCCGGTCCAGGGTCTGGTACGACGACCAGCCGTCCGAGCCCGGCGAACTCCCGTATCCGCCCAGGCCGTCCACGGCCTCGGCCGCCAACTGGCGTAGCAGCGCGGTGTCGTCGTCCGCCAGCGCGGCCGCGAGCCGCTCCCGCAGCTCCTCCCGGTCGGCGGACCCGGCGCCGGAGGCACCGCCGGGGCCGCCCACCCCGCGCGGGAAGTAGAGGTCGAAGACCTGGTCGAACACGGCCCGTTGGCCGGTGCCGTGCAGCAGGGTCGCGGCCAGCCCCTCGCGCAGCAGCTCCCGGTCCGCCAGACCCAGCGCCGCCACCGCCCGGCCCGCGTCCACGGTCTCCCCGGTGCCGATCCGCACCCCGTGCGCGCGCAGCGCGCCGGCCAGACCCGTCAGCCGGTCGGCGAGGTCGGCCGGAGCGTCGGCCGGTGCGCCGGCCGGTGTGCTCACAGCGCGTCCAGGTCCAGCTTGGCGGCCGCCTTCTGGATGTCGTCCTGGTGCTTGAGGATCACGCCCAGGGAATCCCGTACGACCTGCTCGTCCAGCGTGTCGGCGCCCAGGGCCAGCAGGGTGCGCGCCCAGTCGATCGTCTCCGCCACCGAGGGCACCTTGCGCAGGTCCATCGCTCGCAGCGCCCCGACCACCCGGACCACGGACTCGGTGAGCGCCTCGGTGAGCTCCGGCACCTTCAGCCGTACGATCCGGCGCTCCAGCTCCTCGTCCGGGAAGCCGATGTGCAGGAACAGGCAGCGGCGGCGCAGCGCCTCGGACAGCTCACGGCTGGCGTTGGAGGTGAGCACGACGAACGGGCGGCGGGTCGCGGTGACCGTGCCCAGTTCGGGGACCGTCACCTGGAAGTCGCTGAGCACCTCCAGGAGCAGGCCCTCCACCTCGACGTCGGCCTTGTCGGTCTCGTCGATCAGCAGCACCTTCGGGTCGTCGCCCCGGATCGCGGTGAGCAGCGGGCGGGGGAGCAGGAACTCCTCGCTGAAGATGTCGGTGCGGGCCTCGTCCCAGCTCTCGTCCCGGCCGGCGCTGATCCGCAGCAGCTGCTTGGCGTGGTTCCACTCGTACAGGGCCCGGGACTCGTCCACGCCCTCGTAGCACTGCAGTCGCACCAGCCGGGCCCCGGCCACCGCGGCCACGGCCTTGGCCAGCTCGGTCTTGCCGACTCCGGCGGGGCCCTCGACGAGGAGCGGCTTGCCGAGCCGGTCGGCCAGGAAGACGGTGGTGGCGACGGCGGGGGAGGCGAGGTAGCCGGTCTCCGCGAGGCGGGCGGAGACGTCGTCGACGGATGTGAACAACGGGGCCTCCGGCTGATCAGGGTCGGGGAACGCACGCAGGCAGAACGTACGCAGGGAACAGGTCCGGGTTCCTATCTAAGCGCTTGTTCACCGCCTGGGCCACCCTGTATACCGATCGGTTTCCTCACAGTGCCCCGCGCGGTAACCTCGGCCGTATGGCCACCACAGACAAGGCGTCCCCCCGCGACCGCCTGCTCGACGCCGCCGCCGAGCTCTTCTACCGCGACGGCGTCTCCATCGGCGTCGAGGCGCTGTGCAGGTCCGCGGGGGTCTCGAAGCGGTCGATGTACCAGCTCTTCGACAGCAAGGACGAGGTGCTGGCCGCCAGTCTGGAGCGGCGCAGGCCCTGGTACGAGGCCCAGCTCAGGTCCCCGGACAGCGAGACGGCCACCCCTCGTGAACGGATCGGGTACGTGTTCCGGCGGGTGGAGGAGAACGCGGCGGCCCCCGGCTACTGCGGCTGCCCGTACCTCGCCGTCCTGGTCGAACTGAAGGACGGCGAGCATCCCGCGAGCGTAGTGGCCCGAGCCGCCAAGGAACTGCTGCAGGGGTACTTCGAGGAGCAGGCCGAACAGGGCGGTGCGGCGGATCCGGCCCTGCTCGCCCGGCAGCTCATGCTGATCTTCGACGGGGCCAGCGCCCGGGCCGGTGCTCACATCGAGCACCTCGACGACGGGCTGGTCACCCGGACGGTGACCACACTGCTGGACGCGGCCGGCCTGAAGTAGCCGCCCGGACGGATCACCACAACGCGCCGGGCCGGTCGCCCACCCGATGCAATGGAGGCGTGACCGCGCCCCCGAACGACTGCCTCGCGCGCAACGAGTGGATCTGCGGCGCCTATCTGACCAGCCGCCGTCAGATCCTCCTCGACGCCGTCGGCCAGCACCTCCGGCTCACCGCGGTCTCGGTGCTCGTCGGACTCGTCATCGCCGTGCCGCTGGCCGTACTCGCCCGCCGCCGGCGCTGGTCGGCCGCCCCCGTCCTCGGGGTCACGACCATCCTCTACACCATCCCCTCCCTGGCGATGTTCTCCCTGCTCCTGCCCCTGTACGGCCTCTCGGCCACCCTCGTCGTCGCCGGCCTGGTGCTCTACTCGCTGACCCTGCTCGTCCGCAACATCCTCGCGGGCCTGCGCGCCGTCCCCGAGGAGACCCGGCAGGCCGCCCGCGGCCTGGGCTACGGCCCGATCCGCCTCCTGCTCACCGTCGAACTGCCCCTCGCCCTGCCCGCCGCGATGGCCGGCCTGCGCATCGCCACCGTCTCCGCGGTCTCCCTGGTCACCGTCGGCGCGATCGTCGGCTTCGGCGGACTCGGCAACCTGATCTACGCCGGCATGAACACCTACTTCAAGGCCCAGGTGCTGACCGCCTCCGTGCTCTGCGTGCTGATCGCCGTCGCCGCCGACCTGCTGCTGCTCGGAGTGCAGCGGCTGCTCACCCCGTGGACCCGGGCGGCCCGCGCGTGAGGACGCTCACCGACGCCTGGGCCTGGCTCACCGACTCCGCGCACTGGGCCGGCGACGACGGCATCGGGCACCGGCTCCTCCAGCACCTCGTCCTCACCGTCGTCTGCCTCGTCATCAGCTGCCTGATCGCACTCCCGGTCGCACTGGTCCTCGGCCACCTCGGCAAGGGCGGCGCGCTCGCCGTGAACATCTCCAACGCCGGCCGGGCCGTCCCCGCCTTCGCCGTCCTGGTGCTGCTCCTTCTCACCCCGATCGGCAGCTGGGGCGAGGGCCCCAGCGTGGTCGCCCTGGTGCTGTTCGCCGTACCGCCCCTGCTCACCAACGCCTACGTCGGCATGCGCGAGGTCGACCGGAGCATCGTGCAGGCCGCCCGGGGGATGGGGATGACCGGGCGACAGATGCTGTTTCACGTGGAACTGCCCCTTTCGCTCCCCATGGTCCTCACCGGAGTGCGGATCGCCGCCGTCCAGCTCGTCGCCACCGCCACCATCGCCGCGCTCGCCGGCGGCGGCGGACTCGGCCGGATCATCACCGCCGGCTTCAACCTGGCCAGCACGCCCATGGTGGTCGCCGGAGCGATCCTGGTCGCCGTGTTCGCCCTGATCGTCGAGGGCGTCTTCGAACTCGCCGAGCGGCTCGCCCCGGTCCGGCTGCGGGGCTCACGATGAGACTCCGTACGGCGGCCGGTGCGGTGCTCCTCACCCTCGCCGCCTGCACCACAGGCCCCTCCCTGGAGAACCGCGGCGCGGTCACCGCACCCCCGGGCGACAGCAGGCACCTGACCATCGGCTCCGCCGGCTTCACCGAGAGCGACCTGCTCGCCCAGATGTACGCCCAGCTCCTGAACCAGGCCGGATACAAGACCTCCCTGATCACCGTCGCCAACCGCGAACTCTACGAACCCGCCCTGGAGTCCGGGCAGATCGACGTCGTCCCCGAATACGCGGCCACCTTCGCCGACTGGCTCAACGCCAAGACCAACGGCCCCGACGCGCCACCCGTGGGCTCGCCCGACCTCGCCACCACGATGAGGGCACTGCGCCGCCTCGCCACACCCCGTGGCCTCACCGTCCTCGACCCGGGGCGGGCGGTGGACCAGAACGCCTTCGCGGTCACCGCCGCCTACGCCCGGCAGCACCACCTCAGAACGCTCAGCGACCTCGGTGCCTCGGGACTGAAGGTGCGGCTCGCCGCGGGCGACGAATGCGTGCAACGGCCGTACTGCGAGCCGGGGCTGAAGAAGGTCTACGGCATCGACATCACCGGCATCGATCCCAAGGGCGTCGGCACCACCCAGGCGAAGCGGGCCGTGCAGAGCGGGCAGGACCAGATGGTGCTGACCACGACCACCGACGCCACGCTCGACCAGTTCGGGCTGGTCCTCCTCGCCGACGACAGGCATCTGCAGAACGCCGACTACGTCGTCCCGGTCGTCAACCGCGCCCGGGCCGGCAGCGAGCGGGTCATCAAGACACTCGGCAAGCTCAACGAGGTCCTGACAACCGCCGACCTGGCCTCGATGAACCAGCAGGTCGACAGCTGGCGGCGGCTGGCCCAGGACGTGGCCGGGACCTGTCTGCGGGACAAGGGCCTGCTGAAGTGACGGCAGGTGACGTCACGGCCGGGCCCGTTGTCAGTGGCGGGCGGTACGTTCGGGGCATGGGGATCTATCTGGTGAGTGTCGGCGCGCAGGAGTGGCTCGACGGGGGCGAGGGTGACGAGGACGAGGGCGGCAAGGGCACCCTCGCCGCGGCCCTCGACGAGGAGCTGCGACGGCGCGGGCTGGCGCCGTACGAATCGGTGCCCGAGGCGGCCGCGTTCGTCCGCGGCTCCGGGCTGTCGTTCGAGGAGAAGCTGGTGCCGGCCATGGACGGGTTCGACACCCTGTGCCGGGAGCAGCTGTCGCCGGAGGAGAGGGAGCTGCTGCTGGGCTGGTCGGTACTGGTGCCCTTCTCGCTCGACGAGGAGATCCGGCTGCCCCTCGCATCCGCCTACACCGACGAGACGGTGGTCGCCGGCGCACCCGAGGTGCTCGCCCTGGCACAGCGGCTGGCGGCGGCGATCGGGCTTCCCGTCCACCGGATACCGGAGGCCTGCGACAACCTCGACCTGACGATGTGGTTCCTGGACGGCCCGGCGAAGGACGTGGCTGCCGCCCACCCGGGCCCTTGGGGCGAGGACCTGGACGCCGCCTTCTACGTCGCGCTGTACCTGCCGGCCGCCCAGCACTCGCTGCGCCGCGGCTGCCCGATGACGTACTGCTGACGAGCACCGGGCCCCATCGGTCAGGCGTCGGAGACCGACTCGAACGGCACCTGCCCTCGCGAGACGCCCCGCGCGTCCGCGTCCACCGAGCGGCGCAGCGCCTCGTGCAGCTTGGCCGGGGTCAGCACGCCGAGGAAGCGCGAACCGTCCAGCACCGCGACCCACCCGGCGTCGTACTGGAGCATCACCCCGAACGCCTGCTTCAGCGGGGCGCCCACCGGTACCCACGCGGTCATCCGGTGGGCGAGTCCGCCGATCGTGCCGCCCGCCGCCAGCTCGTCCCGGCCCACCCAGCCGTGCAGGTCGCCGTGCGTGTCGAGGACCACCGCCCAGCGGGCGCCCTCCGCCCGCAGCCGCTCCGCCGCGCTCTCGGCGGACTCGTCCAGGCGGGCGACCGGCGGCTGCTCCAGGTCGTCCGGCTCGACGTCGGTCACCGATAGCCGCTTCAGCCCGCGGTCCGTGCCCACGAACCCGGCCACGTACGGTGTGGCCGGCCTGCCCAGCACCGCCCCCGGCGTGTCGAACTGCTCGATCCGCCCCTGCCCGTACACCGCGATCCGGTCGCCGAGCCGCACCGCCTCCTCGATGTCATGGGTGACCAGCAGCACGGTCTTGCGCACGGCGGCCTGCATCCGGAGGAACTCGTCCTGCAACTGCTCCCGCACCACCGGGTCGACCGCGCCGAACGGCTCGTCCATCAGCAGCACCGGGGGATCGGCGGCGAGCGCCCGGGCCACGCCGACGCGCTGCCGCTGGCCGCCGGAGAGCTGGTCCGGGTAGCGCGGCCCGTACGTCCCCGGGTCCAGGCCGACGAGGTCGAGGAGTTCGGCGGCCCGAGCCCGGGCCGCGGCCCGTTTCCAGCCGAGCAGGGCCGGGACGGTCGCGGTGTTGTCGAGGACCGTGCGGTGCGGGAACAGGCCCACCTGCTGGATGACATAGCCGATCCGGCGCCGCAGCCGCACCGGGTCGACGCCCGCGACGTCCTCGCCGTCGACGAGGATCCGGCCCGAGGTCGGTTCGATGAGCCGGTTCACCATCATCATCGTCGTGGTCTTGCCGCAGCCGGAGGGGCCGACGAGCGTGACGAGTTCACCCTCGGCCACCTCGAAGGAGAGGCCGTCCACCGCGGTCGTCCCGTCCGCGTACCGCTTGGTGACCTGCTCGAACCGGATCATTCCCTCACGTTAACCGCGCCCGTCACGAATCGCCCGTGTTGAGCTCGGCGCTCGGCCGGTCGCCGCCGACGAGCACCACCTCCAGGGTGCGCGGACCGTGCACCCCCTCGACCCGGTCCAGCTCGATGTCGCTGGTGGCCGAAGGGCCGGAGATCCAGGTCAACGGGCGGGCCGGATCGAGTCGTTCGAGAGCCTGGGGCACGGAGGAGACGACCTGCTCCGGGACCCGTACGACACAGATGTGGTGATCGGGGATCAGGGTGATCCGGCGGCGGCCCTGGTCCGGGCCGCCGTCCAGCACGATCGTCCCGGTCTCGGCGATCGCCACCGCACAGCCGGTGACCACGCTGCCGACCCGGTCGAGTTCGTACGGGGTGCTCTCGGCGCTGTCCGCGACCTGCTCGGCCCCGGTCGCCGTGAGCCACTCCGGGGGGAGCCCCGTGGGCACCGCCACTGCCGTCGAACCGCGCTCGCCGACCAACCGCCCGAGCGTGGCGGCCAGTTCGTCCGCCGTGCAGCGGTGCACGACCGCCCGGTAGTCCGCCAGGTTCTCGGCCAGCAGATCCACCGTCTCCGCGACGCTCCGCGCACCGTGCTCGCGCAGATACCCCCGCTCGACGGGCGCGTCCTCGTCCCGCACCTCGGCCAGCGCCCGCCGCACCCGGCCGAGAATCCGCTCCCTGCTGCTCACTTGGCTCCGTCCTTTCCGCCGCCGGTCCGCTGCCACCAGTCCCGGAACGGCTCCGCCGGTACGACGGGCAGGTCCCGGGTCCCGCTCCACGCCCTGCCGGGGCCCGGCAGCGTGCGGGGATGCAGCCGGCGGCTGCGGGAGGCGAGCCGCTGGCCGGTGCGCAGGGCAGCCGGGTGGGAGAACGCCCAGCGGGCCGCCCGCATCGCCGCCCGCTCGGCCGCGTGCCCCTTGGCCGGCTTGAGCAGCACCTTGTTGCCGCCCCGGACCGCCTCGCCGCCCTCCACGACGCGCTCGCGCAGGTGCACCAGTACCTCGGGGATGTCGATGGCGACCGGGCAGACCTCGTAGCAGGCCCCGCACAGTGACGAGGCGTACGGCAGGGAGGCGTCGATCTCGCTCGCGGTGCCCCTCAGCTGGGGGCTGAGGATGGCGCCGATCGGGCCCGGGTAGACCGAGCCGTAGGCGTGGCCGCCCGCCCGCTCGTACACCGGGCAGACGTTGAGGCAGGCCGAGCAGCGGATGCAGCGCAGGGCCTGGCGGCCGACCTCGTCGGCGAGGGTGTCGCTGCGGCCGTTGTCCAGGAGCACCAGGTGGAAGGTCTGCGGTCCGTCGCCGTCGGTGGTGCCGGTCCATGTCGAGGTGTACGGGTTCATGCGCTCGGCGGTGGAGGAGCGGGGGAGGGTCTGCAGGAAGACCTCCAGGTCCTGCCAGGTCGGCACGATCTTCTCGATGCCGACGACCGAGATCAGCGTCTCGGGGAGGGTGAGGCACATCCGCCCGTTGCCCTCGGACTCGACGACGACCAGGGTGCCGGTCTCGGCGACCATGAAGTTGGCGCCGGAGATGCCGACCTTCGCACGCAGGAACTTCTCACGGAGGTGGAGCCGGGCCGCCTCGGCGAGTTCGGCCGGGGTGTCGGTGAGGCCCTCGGGTGCGGGGCGCCCCCACTCACCCATCTCCTTGCGGAAGATGTCCCTGATCTCGCCCCGGTTGCGGTGGATGGCGGGGACGAGGATGTGCGAGGGCCGGTCATGGCCCAACTGCACGATCAGCTCGGCGAGATCGGTCTCGTAGGCCCGGATGCCCTCGGCCTCCAGCGCCTCGTTCAGCCCGATCTCCTGCGTGGCCATCGACTTGACCTTCACGACCTCCGACTCACCGGTCTCCTTGACCAGCCCGGCGACGATCCGGTTCGCCTCGTCGGCGTCGGCGGCCCAGTGGACCGTACCGCCCGCCGCCGTCACGGCCTCCTCCAACTGGACCAGATAACGGTCGAGATGCAGGAGCGTGTGGTCCTTGATCCGTTTGCCGGCCTCGCGCAGCGCGGCCCAGTCGGACACCTCGGCGACCGCTTTGGCCCGCTTGGCGCGGATGGTGTGTGTGGCGTGGCGCAGATTCCCGCGCAGGGTGGGGTTGTTGACGGCCTCGTGCGCGGCTTTCGGGAAGGCCGGGTGGGTGGGTGGGGGAAACACAGGCATCCCTACGAACGTCCCGCTCATACGGCCGGCTCCTCCTCCGTGCTCGCCAGGATCTCCGCGATGTGCACCGGCCGCATCCCGCTGCCGAGCCGGGTCATGGTGCCGCCGATGTGCATCAGGCAGGAGTTGTCGGCCGCGCACAGCACCTGAGCGCCGGTCGACTCGGCGTTGCGCACCTTGTCGGTGCCCATCGCCGCCGAGACGTCGGGGTTCTTCACCGCGAACGTGCCGCCGAACCCGCAGCACTCCTCGGCGCCCGGCAGCTCCACCAGCTCCAGGCCCTTGACGGCCTGGAGGAGACGGCGGGGGCGGTCGGCGAGGCCCAGGCTCCGCAGCCCGTGGCAGGTCGGGTGGTATGTGACATAGTGCGGATAATATGCCCCGACGTCCGTCACCCCCAGGACGTCCACCAGAAACTCCGTCAGCTCGTACGTCTTCGGCACCACCGGCGCCAGCGCCGCCGCCAGCCCGCTCCCGCGTCCCTCGGCCCGCGCCCGTTCGCCCATCTGCGGATACAGCTCCCGCACCATCGCCCCGCAGGACCCGGACGGGGTCACGATCGCCTCGTACTCGCCGAAGACATCGGAGAAATGCCGGGCCAGCGGCTCGGCCTCATGGCGGTAGCCGGTGTTGTAGTGGGCCTGTCCGCAGCAGGTCTGCGCCATCGGGAAATCGACCTCGACGCCCAGCCTGGTCAGGAGTTTCACCACGGCGCGGCCGGTGTCCGGATAGAGCGTGTCGTTGACGCAGGTCAGGAAGAGGGCGACACGCATCGCGGCTCCTAGAGGTCGATCATCGGATGAGTGCAGCGTAATGGGCCGGTGCGATCAGCGGGAGACCCGGGCGAGGCGTGGCGAAGTCGGGAGCTGCGCCGGCCTGGTGCCGCCTTGTCACCGGGTGGTCAGCCGCGCCTCGGCCGCTTCCCAGCGGGCGGTGCCGCCGCGCGGCGCGTACCGGGTCAGTGGCTGGGTGCCGACGAGCAGCCGCCTCATGCCGGGGAGATCACCGACGAGACCGTGCGTACGGGCCTGGACCAGCACGTTCCCGAGGGCCGCCGCCTCCGTGGGCCCGGCCACCACCGGCAGCCCGCAGGCGTCGGCGGTGAGCTGGCAGAGCAGCGCGTTGCGGGTGCCACCGCCCACCACGTACACCGTGTCCACCGGATGGTCCGCGAGCCGCTGCGCCTCCGCGACCGCCCGCCGGTGGGCGAGCGCCAGGGAGTCGAGAATGCACCGGGTGATCTCACCGGGCGTCCGCGGCACCGGCTGCCCCGAGGCCCGGCAGGCCTCGGCGATCCGCTCCGGCATCCGGCCGGGGGCCAGGAACGCCGCGTCCCCCGCGTCCACCACCGACCGCAGCGCCGGTACGGCGGCCGCCTCCCGCAGCAGCCCGCCCAACTCCGGGTCGCCCCAGGCCCGTACGCACTCCTGGAGCAGCCACAGTCCCATGATGTTGCGCAGATAGCGGACCGTGCCGTCGAGCCCCAGTTCGTTGGTGAAGTTGGCGGCCCGGCTCTCCTCGGTCAGCACCGGGGCGGTGAGTTCGAGCCCGGCCAGCGACCAGGTGCCGGTGCAGATGTAGGCGAACCGCTCGCCGGACGCCGGTACGGCGGCCACCGCGGAGGCGGTGTCGTGCGAGCCGACGGCGGTCACCGGCACCGGCCCGGTCAGCCCCGTCTCCGCCAGTACCTCGGGCCGCAGCACCCCGGCCGGATCCCCGGGCCGCCGCAGCGGCGCGAACAGCCCGAGGTCGATCCCCAGCCGGTCCGCGACCTCGTACGACCAGTCGCGCGTCCGGGGGTCGATCAGCTGGGTGGTGGAGGCATTGGTCAGCTCGGTGCCCTGCTCGCCGGTCAGCCAGTACGAGAGCAGGTCGGGAATGAGCAACAGGCGCTCGGCGTGCGCGAATTGAGCGCTCGACCGGGCGGCCGCCAACTGGTACAGGGTGTTGAAGGGCGCGTACTGCAGGCCCGTGCGGGCGTAGAGCTCCGCCGCGGGCAGGGCCGCCCACACCTTCTCGGCGATCCCCTCGGTCCGGGCGTCCCGGTAGTGCACCGGGTTGCCCAGCAGTGCGCCGTCGCCGTCCAGCAGCCCGTAGTCCACGGCCCAGCTGTCGAGCCCGACGGAGTCCACCCGACCTGCTGCCCGCAGCCCCTCCAACACCCCCGCGTACAGGGCGAGTACGTCCCACCGCAGCCCCTCCGGCACCCGCACCGGCCGGTTCGCGAACCGGTGTGCCTCGGTCAGCTCCAGCGAGTCCGGGCCCACCCGGCCGACCATGACCCGTCCGCTGGACGCGCCCAGGTCGACCGCCGCATACGACCTCGGCGAGCTCATCGCAGGAAGGCGGCCGCCACACCCGCGTCGACGGGCACATGCAGCCCGGTGGTGTGGGTGAGTTCGCCGCCCGTCAGTGCGAACACGGCGTTCGCCACATGCTCGGGGAGCACCTCGCGCTTGAGGATGGTCCGCTGGGCGTAGAACTCGCCCAGCTTCGACTCCTCCACCCCGTACACGGCGGCCCGCTGCGCCCCCCACCCGCCGGCGAAGATCCCCGACCCGCGCACCACGCCGTCCGGGTTCACCCCGTTGACCCGGATCCCGTGCTCGCCCAACTCGGCGGCGAGCAGCCGCACCTGGTGGGCCTGGTCCGCCTTCGTCGCCGAGTAGGCGATGTTGTTGGGCCCGGCGAACACGGCGTTCTTGGAGGCGATGTAGACGATGTCACCGCCGATCCCCTGCGCGATCATCACCCGGGCCGCCTCCCGCGACACCAGGAAGGAACCGCGGGCCATGATGTCGTGCTGGAGGTCCCAGTCCCGCGCCGAAGTCTCCAGCAGGGGCTTGGAGATGGAGATCCCGGCGTTGTTGACGACGAGGTCGACCCCGCCGAAGGCCAGCGCGGCGGCCCGGAAGGCGGCGGCGATCTGCTCCTCGTCCGTCACGTCGACGGTGACCGCGACGGCCTTGTCGGCCCCGCCGAGCTCCTTCGCGACCCCGGCCGCGCTCTCCGCGTTCAGGTCGGCGACCACGACACAGGCACCCTCGGCCGCCAGCCGGTGCGCGATCGCCTTGCCGATCCCGCTGCCGGCCCCGGTCACCAGCGCGACCCGGGTCGCCAGGGCCTTCGGCCTCGGCATCCGCCGGAGCTTGGCCTCCTCCAGCGCCCAGTACTCGATCCGGAACTTCTCCGACTCCTCGATCGGCGCGTACGTCGACACGGCCTCGGCCCCGTGCATCACGTTGATGGCGTTCACATAGAACTCACCCGCGACGCGCGCGGTCTGCTTGTCCTTCCCGAAGCTGAACATGCCGATGCCGGGCAGGAGCACGACCGCCGGGTCGGCGCCGCGCATGGCGGGGGAGTCGGGCAGGGCGTGCCGGCGGTAGTAGGCGGCGTACTCCTCCCGGTACGCGGCGTGCAGCTCGCGCAGCCGTGCGACCGCCTCGTCCAGCGGGGCAGTGGGCGGAAGGTCGAGCACCAGGGGCCGTACCTTCGTCCGCAGGAAGTGATCCGGGCACGAGGTGCCGAGCGCGGCGAGCCGCGGATGTTCGGCCCGCGCCAGGAAGTCGAGGACGACCTCGGAGTCGGTGAAGTGCCCGACCTGCGGCCTGTCCTGGGAGGCGATCGCCCGGACGTACGGCGCGAGGGCGGCGGCCCGCTCCCGGCGCTCGGCCTCGGGCAGCGCGCCGTACCCCTCGACGACGGGCCCGAAGGGCTCCGCCCTGCCGCGCTCGGCGAGGAACGCCTCGGCGGTGCGGATGATGTGCAGCGAGTTCCGCTCGCACTCCGCGGAGCTGTCGCCCCACGCGGTGATCCCGTGCCCGCCGAGAACGCACCCGATCGCCCGCGGGTTGGCTGCTTTGACGGCGGCGATGTCCAGGCCGAGCTGGAACCCGGGCCGGCGCCACGGCACCCACACCACGGTGTCCCCGAAGCACTCGGCGGTGAGCTTCTCCCCGTCGGCGGCGCAGGCGAGCGCGATACCGGAGTCCGGGTGCAGATGGTCCACGTGCGGGGCGTCCACGAGCCCGTGCATGGCGGTGTCGATGGAGGGCGCGGCGCCGCCCTTGCCGTGCAGGCAGTAGTCGAAGGCGGCGACCATCTCGTCCTCGCGGTCCACGCCCGGATAGACATCGGCGAGCGCGCGGAGCCGGTCGAGCCGCAGCACGGCGAGCCCGTCCGCGGAGAGCGTCCCGAGGTCCCCGCCGGACCCCTTCACCCACATCAACTCGACGTCACCACCGGTGACGGGGTCGGTGTCGGTGCCTTTGGCGGAGGCGTTGCCGCCGGCGTAGTTGGTGTTGCGGGGGTCGGCGCCGAGTCGATGGGAGCGGTCGAGGAGGGCGGCGGCTTCGGAGTGGACGCTCATGGGACTTCCCTGCGGTTTCGATGAACGGTATGACAACGCGCCCCGAAACGGGCGCGGAGCAGTATCGACATGCGGCTCGGCCCGTCACGTCCATGATGGCGACGCCCTTCGGCCAGGTCCGGCATGACCACCTCTGAACACTGCTTGAATCGTTTCAGGGAAGCTATCCACAGCACTCCGGCGACGTCAAGACGTCTGCGCGCCCGCCTTCGGGTCGGTTCGGGAGAGGTGGATCCCGCGCGTCGGAAACCCTGACGTGAGAGGGCGTCGGCCTTGAGGTGTCATGAAACGTTTCATCGGCGTTTTCGAGGCTTCGGAGCGGTCAGATGCCCGACCGTGTGCACCGCCGATGGACTTCCGTCCGCGTCCGGCAAGTTCACGATGAACGCTGCCCGTCGGCGAGGGGTGACACCTGCTCGCCGGGCAAGCCGCCAACCCGACTGCCCCCGCTGCCGTCCCGCCGGCTATCGCCCGGGCGGTGCTCCCGTTGCCGGGAAGCGGTTCGTCCGCCTCGGTTTCTGTCCGGCAGTCACGGAAGGCTCGGCATCGAGGAGTTCGGTCATCACGTGCAGCGCGTGCGCGAGGGTTTCGCCGAGCGGGCGGCCGTCCGGCTGGTCGGGCTGCAGGGCCCAGTCCTCGACCGCGATGCGCAGCGCGGCATTCAGCATGCCTGCCTCCAGGCGGACCGCGAGGTCGTGCTCGGAGCGGTCGCTGCCGTCGGCGATGGCGCGAGCGAACACGGTTTCGGCGTCGAAGTGCGTCTCCAGCCAGACGGCACGCAGCCCTGGCTCGTCCCGGCTCAGCCGTACGAGGTCGCGCAGGGCTTCCAGACGCCGGGTGCCGATCACGCCGGGGTCCTGGGCGCTCGGCATCGCCTGGGTGAGGGAGCTGCCGCCCCTCCAGTAGTCCCGCAGGCGTTCGGTCACCAGGTCCAAACCCGCCGTGAGCAGGGGGCGCGCGCACTCCTCCTTCGAGCGGAAGTACCGCCACAGGGTGCGTGTGGAGATTCCGGCGGCAGCGGCGATGTCCTCCGCGGTGGTCACCGCCACGCCCTGGGTGACGAAAAGCCGGACCGCCTCGTCGGCGATCTCCATGCGCGTCGCCTCGCGGCGCCTTTCCGTCAACGGCGGTCGCCCCGTGCGGCCGTCGGCTTGCCCGTCCACGCACCCCTCCTCGCCATGGATGGGCTGATCCTAATTCATGGCGCGCCGCGACTTTATGGCACGGTGCGACAGGTGGTGCTACGGTGGCGTCGTCTCGCTCGACATGAGCATGTCAATCAAGCCGAGTGTGCAGTCGACTCCGAGGAACAGGCCGTCAACGCCTCGTTTCCGGGTCCGGGTCGGCTGAGTGCGCGCACCTCGGTCAGCAATGAGCCATTCCCCCCACAGTTCGGCCCCCGCGAGCCCGCGGCCACCAGGGGCCCCTCCCGACGGGAGTCTCATGTCCGACAACTCTTCCCCCCGCCCCGCTGCTGGCCTGAGCCGCCGTCAGGTGCTCGGTGCGGCCGCCCTCGGCGCAGCCGCGCTCGGTGGGACCGTGGCCGGGGCTGGCAAGGCCTCGGCCACGACCGACGCGGCCTCGGCGGCGCCCGCATCCGTATCCGCCTCCGCCTCCGTGACGGAACGGCGGGAGCGGGCCGTGGTCGTCGGTACCGGTTTCGGTGGTGGCGTGACCGCACTGCGGCTGGCCCAGGCCGGGGTGTCCACCCTGGTCCTGGAGCGCGGCCGACGCTGGGTCACCGGCCCGAACGCGACCACCTTCTGCCGCTTCGCCACCATGGACAACCGCTCCGCCTGGCTGACCGACCACGCCGTCGTCGGCGGCGTCGACAAGACGTGGACGCCGTACACCGGCGTCCTCGAAGCCGTCACCGGCAACGGTATGACGGCCATGTGCGGAGCCGCGGTAGGCGGCGGCTCGATCATGTACCACGGCATGACCCTGCAGCCGGCCGAGGCCGACTTCGCCACCTCGATCCCGGTGGCAGCCGACCTCTACGACGACCTGAACCTGTGGGCGTATCCCACCGTCGCCCGGATGCTGGGCATCTCCACCATCCCCTACGACATCCTGGCCTCCGACCCGTACACGTCCTCCCGTCTCTTCCACGACGTCGCCCCCGCCGCGGGTCTGACGCCGTTCAAGGTGCCGCTGCCGATCGACTGGAGCTACGTCCGGGGCGAGCTGACCGGCCAGTACGAGGCGACGTACACCACCAGTGACATCGCCTTCGGCGTCAACAACGGCGGCAAGCACTCCATCGACGTCACCTACCTCGCGCAGGCGGAGGCCACGGGTCTGGTCGAGGTGGCACCGCTGCACGTCGTACGCGATCTCGCGATGGACGCGAACAAGCGCTGGGTGCTGTCCGTGGACCGCATCGACACCGGCGGCGCCGTCCAGGAGCAGATCCGCATCACCGCCGACGCGGTGTTCCTCAACGCTGGTTCGCCCGGCACCACCCGTCTCCTGGTCAAGTCCCGCGCCAAGGGCCTGGTCCCGGACCTGCCCGACGCGATCGGCACCCGGTGGGGCAACAACGGTGACCGGATCTGGGCCTGGATCAACCCCGCCGGCGACGCCGGGACCCGGCAGGGCGGCCCGGCCTGTGTCGGCGGCAGCGACCCCACGAGTTCCATTCCGCTCACCGTCGTCCACGCCGGCTCCCCGATCCAGCAGGCCGGCGTCACGGCGTTGACCGTGGTCGGCTTCGGGATCGTCGACGGCGCGGGCACCTGGGCCTACGACGGCGACACCGACGACGCCGTGCTCACGTGGCCCACCGGCGCGGACGCGGCGCTGCAGGAGTTGATCGCGGCCCGTATGCAGGCCATCGCCGCGGCGGGCGGCGGCATGATGATCGACACCAACGCGGGCGCGCCCTCCACCTGGCACTCCCTCGGCGGTGTCCCCATGGGCGACGCGGTCGACCTCACCGGCCGCATCCTCGGGCACAAGGGCCTCTACGTCCTGGACGGCGCCCGCATCCCCGGCTCCACCGGGGCCTGCAACCCGTCCATGACCATCGCCGCCCTCGCAGAACACAGCATGCGGACCGTCGTCCGCCAGGACGTCGGGCGCCTCTTCTGAGAGGACGGCGGCCTCGCCGGTGAGGCGGCGGGCCATCAGGTCGGTCATGGCTTCGGAGCGGGCCGGGAAGGGCTCGTAGCCGCAGGCCGGGTGCCCCGCGTCCGTGGCGGGATCTGCCGGACGGGCCCTGGATCCGCTCACCGCCTGACGCCGCTTCCCTCCCCGCTCGCGGCCGAACCCCGGCTCATGGCGAGCACGGCGTCGCGGCGGCTCAGCGCGCCGAACGGCGAACCGCCGGTCGGGTTCGGGCTGCCGTGGATCCAGGTGGGGCCGTCGGCGAGGTGGGCGAGCGCCTCCTCCGCCACGTCGTAGGGGTCGGCGAGCTCACCGCCGTACGACTCGCCGTCCGCTTCGCGCATCCGGCGGTGGGACGGGGTGTCGGTCCTGCCGAGCACGAGCCCCAGGACGTCCACACCGCTGCCCCGCCACTCCGCCCACAGGCTCTCCGCGAGGACGAGGTCGAAGGCCTTGGAGGCACCGTAGGCGGCGAGCCTGGCGCCGCCCGCCCAGGCCGCGCCCGAGGTCACCAGCACCATGCCTCCCCGGCCCCGCGCCGCCATCGGGGCGCCGAATCGGTAGGCCGCCTCCAGTACGGCGGTGCAGTTGCGGTGGACCAGTTGCAGGTGGGCGTCGAGGTCCTTGTCGAGGAAGGCGGCGCTGCGGGTGTCGGCACCGGCGTTGTAGACGAGGAGCCCGACCTCCAGGTCCGCGGTGGCGCGTTCGAGTTCCGCCAGGGCGCCCGCGGCACTGAGGTCGAGCGCGACCGTGCGGACCTCGACACCGTGCCGGGCCCGGAGGGCGTGTGCCGCCTCCTCCAGTACGGGGACCCGCCGGGCCACCAGTACGACGTTGATGCCCCGGGCGGCCATTGCGTGCGCGAACGCGACGCCGACCCCGTCGGAGCCGCCCGCGACGATGCCCCAGGGGCCGTATGCGCCGGCTGCGTCGGTCACCTTGGTCAACTCTTCTCCCTCAAGGTTTCTCCGGCACGGCGGCCGGCTCCAGTACCTGCTTCTCGACCGCGTCCGACGCCAGGACCGCCCCGATGATCCCGAGGTCCGCCCCCGCGCCCCGCGCGACCTCCCGCACGACGGCGACGTCCTTCGACATCAGGTCCGCCAGCCGCTCCGCCACCGCCGCCACCGAACCGCCCCGGGCGACGACGTCCAGGGCGCGGCTCGCCCCGCTGCCGTGCCGCACCGCGTCGAGGACCGTCCGCTCCTCGATGCCCAGCGAGCCGGCCAGGCGCACCGCGTCGATCACGAGGCCCACCTGCGCGACGAACAGTGCGTTGTTCACCAGCTTGACCCGCTGGCCGTTGCCGGGCGGCCCGACCCACAGGACCGGCGAGGCGTACGTCGCCAGCAGCGGACGTACGTCGTCCAGGACGCTCTCGTCACCGCCGATCCACAGGGTGAGCCGGCCCGCGGCGATGTCGTGCGGGCCGCCCGAGAGCGCGGCGTCGAGCACCCTGATCCCGTGCTCCGCTCCCGCCTCGACGAGCAGTCGGGCGGTCGCCGGATCGGAGGTGGTGTGCTGGACGAGCGTCGCCCCCGGCCGCATGGCCGCGAGGGCACCCTCCGGTCCGAGGCACACCGACCGCACCTGCTCGTCCGTCAGCACGACGACGAAGACCACGTCCGCGTCCCGGACGGTCTCCGCCACCGTCCCGGACCTGGTCAGTCCGTCGGCGGCGGCCGCCTCCCGGGCCTGCGGACGTCGTGTCAGGACGGTGACGTCGTGCCCCGCGGCCATCAGCCGGGAGGCCATCGGCCGGCCCATCCGGCCCGCGCCGACGAGTCCGATCCTCATCGCGTGCGGCCGGACTCGGGCGGCGGTGCCAGCATCGCGCGGGGTCCTGGGGAGCCGTCCAGGTTGGCGTTGATCCGCTCGGCGATGCGCCAGCCCCGCTCGGTGCGCACCCAGCGCCAGGTGTTCGCGGAGACCTGGAAGACCCAGAAGCGGCCGGCGTCGGCGTCCCAGCGCAGATGCAGCGCGTGGCTGCGGCCGGTGGCCTCGTCGCCGTCGACGACGATGTGCGGCACGGTCAGGACGTGACCGCAGCCGTTGCCGATCACGCTCTGGTGGCCGGCGCCGTGGACCATGCCGACGATGTCGTCCCGGCCCTCCATCCGCAGGTGCGGAACGGCGTGGAAGACGCCGTCGTCGGTCCAGAGCCCGGCCGCCGCCTCCCCGGAGCCGCTGTCGACGTCGGGCCCGTACTGGGCGACGAGCTGCATGATGTCGACCCGGTCCTGAAGGTCGCGTACCTGTGCCGCCAGCCGCTCGACGGTGGCGCGTAATGCGTCGATCTCACTCATGCGGGCCTTCTCTGAAGTCGGGTCAGGGCACGACGACGATGCGGGCCGGGCCGTTCGCGTCGCGGGCGGCGCCGAGGGCGGCGGGCACCTCGTCGAGCCCGACGGTTCCGCCGAGCAGCGGACCGACGTCGAGGCCGCCCGAGCAGACCGCGTCGAACGCCTCGTCCCAGTCGGTCATCGACGGGCCGCCGCCGAACTGGACGTTGAGTCCCTTCCGTTTGGCGGTCAGGGTGTGCAGGCGCTCGCCCTCCGGCGGCCCGCCCACGGAGAAGATCCGGGTGCCCCGCTCGCACCCCTTGATGATCGAGTCGAGGACGCCGGGGACACCGACGCACTCGAAGACGACGCAGCCCGGCAGCCCGGTCACCGCCGCCATCAGGTCCCGCGCCGACCCGGCCGTCCCCTCGGCCACGTCACGCCAGGCCCGGAACGGCGAGATCCCGGCGGGATCGACGACCACGTCGGCCCCCATGGCCCGGGCCGTCTCGCGGCGCGCGGCCACGAAGTCGACCGCCACGACCGGCCCCGCCCCCAGGTGCCGCAGCCGTGCGATCACCGACAGGCCGATCGCGCCGCAGCCGACGACCAGCGGCACCTCCCCGGCCGTGACCCGGGCGCGTGACGCTGTCGACCAGCCCACCGAGATCGCGTCGGCGACGCACACCACCTCGCTGGGCAGGTCGGAGACCACGACCCGGGTGATGGCCTCGGTCAGCAGCAGGTACTCGCCGAACCCGCCGGGGGAGTCCGGGTTCTGCCCGATGATCCTGCGCCCCGCCGCGGTGCACAGCACCGGCAGCGAACTCACCCGGGTGCCGACGGGGATACGGCGCTCGGTGCCGGGGCCGTAGCCGACCACCTCGGCGCAGTACTCGTGGCCCATCACGATGTCGACGTCCTGGTCGTACGTCGACATCCCGCTGTCGTCGTCGGCGCCCGCCTCCGGATGATCCATGAAGTGCAGGTCCGACGCGCAGATCCCGCAGGCGAGCGACCGGACCAGGAGCTGGCCCGGTCCGGGAACCGGGTCGTCGACGATCCGCGTCTCGACCGTCCCGCCTCGCAGTACAGCAGCCCGCATCGGCTTCTCCACTTCGCGAACCGAACCCGGGGCACGTCACCGTCCGGGGCCCGTCTGCCAGGGGACTCTAGCGAGGAGCGGGGAGTTATAGAAGACCGTCTCCTGAAATTACGGGAGGGGGTCGAGGGCGCGCCGGGTCACTACGATGGCCCGCATGACCGAGTCTCGCCGTCGCCCGGGCCGTCCACGGGACACCAGCATCGACGAGCGGGCACTCGCGGCGACGCGCGAACTGCTCGTCGGGCGGGGGTTCGAGGCGACGACGATCCAGGCCGTCGCGGAGCATTCGGGTGTGCACGCGTCCGCCATCTACCGCCGCTGGCCGTCCCGGATCGAGCTGATCGAGGAAGCCACGTTCCCCGGGCTCAGTCCACTGGGCGTCCGGCCGACGGGAGACCTCCGCGCCGACGTCCGCCGGTTCATCCGCGCCTATCTGGCCGCCTTCAACGCGCCGGCGGCACGTGCGGCCGCGGCCGGCCTCCTCGCGTACCACCAGGCGTCGCGGCGCCCCCGGCCGCCGGAGCTGGACCTGCGGGCGTCGGCCCGGCCGCAGTTCGAGGAGATCCTGCGCGCCGCACCGCCCGGAAGCGTCGACCCCGCCGTGGATCCGGACGACGTCTTCGACATGCTTCTCGGCGCCGTTCTGGCCCGCACACTCCTGCTCAACGTCACCACGCGACAGCGTCCCGTGGAGCGCACCGTCGAGATGGTGCTCCGGCTGCTCCGCCCCCTCGGCACCGGCGCGGCCACCACGCCGGACGCGTGACCGGCTGCCCGACGGGGGCATCGAGCCGGGCGGGCCGGGGCGGCTGCCCGGAGCCCTCCTTACTGGTGGCTGCCGGCGGCGGTCGCGCCCGCCAAAGGGGCCCGGGACGGTATCGACATGCCGTGGGCGCGCCCGGCCGGCAATCCGCGACGAGGCGAGCAACGGCGAGGCGAGTGGCGGCAGTTGCCTACGCGCCCCATCCGGCCTGCTGTCCGCCGACGCGCTCCGCGACGATCTTCTCGGCCCAGCCGGACCGGGCGTAGGCGGCGACGGGATCGGGGTCCAGCCCCGTCTCCTCCCGCACTTCGCGCAGCAGCGGTCGTACGTCCGTGTTGTAGGCGTCCATGAGCACCGCGTTGGCCCCCAGCACATCCCCGGCGACCTGTGCCTGCGCCAGCGCCCCCCGGTCCACCAGCAACGCCTTCGCCGTGGCCTCCTGCACGTTCATCACCGACCGGATGATCGCCGGGATCTTCGCCTCGATGTTGTGACACTGGTCGAGCATGAAGGCCACCTCGGCGGTGAACCCGCCCCCGCGCACCACCTCGTACATGATCCGGAACAGCTGGAACGGATCCGCGGCCCCCACCATGAGGTCGTCGTCCGCGTAGAACCGCGAGTTGAAGTCGAACCCGCCGAGCTTCCCCTCCCGCAGCAGCGTGGCGACGATGAACTCGATGTTGGTGCCCGGCGCATGGTGGCCGGTGTCGACCACGACCTGTGCCTTCGGCCCCAGCTTCAGACAGTGGGCGTAGGCCGTCCCCCAGTCCGGAACGTCGGTCGTGTAGAAGGACGGCTCGAAGAGCTTGTACTCCAGCAGCATCCGCTGCCCCTCGCCCAGCCGTGCGTACACCTCGGCCAGCCCTTCGGCGAGCCGGTCCTGCCGCGCCCGGATGTCGTCCTGACCGGGGTAGTTGGTGCCGTCGGCGAACCACAGCTTGAGGTCCGCGGACCCGGTCGCGTCCATGATGTCGACGCACTCCAGCAGATGGTCGACGGCCTTCCGGCGCACCGTCGCGTCCGGGTGGCAGATGCTGCCCAGCCGGTAGTCGTCGTCCTGGAAGGTGTTGGAGTTGATCGCCCCCAGCCGCAGCCCCCGCTCCTCGGCGTGCTTGGTCAGGTCCGCATAGTCGTCCACCTTGTCCCAGGGGATGTGCAACGCCACCGTCGGCGCGACCCCGGTCACGGCGTGCACCTGCGCGGCGTCGTCCAGCTTCTCCTTCGGTGAGCGCGGCACGCCCTGCTGGGCGAACACCTTGAAACGGGTCCCCGAGTTTCCGTACGCCCACGACGGCGTTTCGACGGCCTGGGTCTTCAGCGCGGCCTTCACCGCGGCGAGGTCGGTCACTTCGGGGCTCCTGGGGGATAGGAACGGGATCCGAACGGGGATCGGAACGAGGATCTGGATGACTGAGTGATGAAACGATTCAGAACCGCAAAGTATGAGCCCCTCGCAGGGGTGTCAAGCATTCCGACCAACCCCGTTTTCCGTGACTCCGCCGTGACCTGAGGCTATCGAAATTTTTTCGATACGGACCCATTGACGTGACATGCCCGTGGTGCCTACGGTCCCCGCAATCCAGTTGAAACCTTTCACGACGCGGTGAGTTCGGCCAGCGCAGTCTCGCCGGTGTCGTCGAGGAGCCCCCATGACCCACCCGTCCGACACGGGACCGGCCCCGGTGCTGGCGCTGCAGGACGTCTCCAAGTCCTTCGGAGCCGTGCGCGCCCTGCGGGACGTCTCCCTGGAGCTGTTCCCCGGCGAGGTGCACGCCCTCGCCGGGGAGAACGGCGCGGGCAAGTCGACGTTGATCAAGACCCTCGCCGGAGTGCACCGGCCGGACGCCGGCCGGGTGCTGCTCGACGGCGAGCCCGTCGTCTTCCACGGCCCCGGCGACGCCCGCGACGCCGGAATCGCCGTGATCTACCAGGAGCCCACGCTCTTCCCCGACCTGTCGATCGCCGAGAACATCTTCATGGGCCGGCAGCCCCGGCGCGCCCTCGGGCGGATCGACCACAAGGCCACCCGCGCGGCCACCACCGCCCTGATGAAGCGGCTCGGTGTCGCGCTCGACCCCGACCGCCCCGCCCGCGGCCTGTCCATCGCCGACCAGCAGATCGTCGAGATCGCCAAGGCGCTCTCCTTCGACGCCCGGGTCCTGATCATGGACGAGCCGACGGCGGCCCTGACCGGCAGCGAGGTCGCCCGCCTCTTCGGCGTCGTCCGCACCCTGCGCGACCAGGGCGCGGCGGTGCTTTTCATCTCGCACCGCCTGGAGGAGATCTTCCAGATCTGCCGGCGGGTCACCACCCTCCGGGACGGCGCCTGGATCGCCGGCGAGCTCGTCGACGGCATGACCGAGGACGACCTGGTACGCCGGATGGTCGGCCGCGACCTGGACGAGCTGTACCCCAAGCAGGACGTACCGGCCGGTGAAGTCGCCCTCGCCGTAAGGCGGTTGACCCGCGAGGGCATCTTCACGGACATCTCCTTCGAGGTGCGCTCCGGCGAGATCGTCGGCCTCGCCGGACTGGTCGGCGCCGGCCGGACCGAGGTCGCCCGCGCCGTGTTCGGCGTCGACCGCTGGGACGCCGGCGAAGTCGAGGTCAGGGGACGGAAACTGACCAACGGCGCACCCTCCGTCGCGATGTCCGCGGGCCTCGCCCTCGTCCCCGAGGACCGGCGCGCCCAGGGCCTCGTGATGGACATGTCCATCGAGCGGAACATCGGCCTGACCGGACTGCGTACGACCGTGAAGGCGGGCCTCGTCGACCGGGGCGCCGAACGCAGCCGGTCCCTCGACTGGGCTGTCCGGCTCCAGGTGAAGTTCGCCCGGATCGCCGACGCCGTCTCCACCCTCTCCGGCGGCAACCAGCAGAAGGTCGTCCTCGCCAAATGGCTCGCGACCGGACCGAGGGTGCTGATCGTCGACGAGCCGACCCGCGGCATCGACGTCGGCACGAAGGCCGAAGTCCATCGGCTCCTCGGCGAGTTGGCCGCCGACGGGGTCGCCGTCCTGATGATCTCCTCCGACCTGCCCGAGATCCTCGGCATGGCCGACCGCGTGCTGGTGATGCACGAGGGCCGGATCACCGCCGAGATCCCGCGCTCCGAAGCCAGCGAGGAAACCGTGATGGCCGCAGCCACGGGGAGGGCCGCCGCATGACGGTGACCACCTCCGAACAGACCCCCGTCGCCGAGGCGCCCGGGTCCGCCGGGACCCGGCTCGTCGACCGCGTCTTCAAGATGCGCGAACTCGCCATCCTGGTCGTCCTCCTGGTGATGATCGCCGTCACCCAGGCCGGCAACAGCGAGTTCCTGTCCGAGCAGGGCATCAAGGACCTGCTGCTCAACGCCACCATCCTGGTGCTGGTCGCCACCGGCCAGTCCCTGGTGGTGATCACCCGGAACGTCGACCTGTCCGTCGGCTCCACCCTCGGCATCACCGCCTTCGCCGCCGGCGACTACCTGCACGGCGGCGGCAACCCGGTCGTCGCGATCCTGCTCGCCGTGCTGCTCGGCATCGGCTGCGGGCTGCTCAACGGGCTGCTCGTCAGCCTCGGTCAGGTCCCGGCGCTGGTCGTCACCCTCGGCACGCTGTACATCATCCGGGGCGTCGACTCCATCTGGGTCGGCTCCCGGCAGATCACGGCCGGCGACCTGCCCGGATCCTTCGTCGACTTCGGCTCCGGCGGCCTGTCGGCCGTCCCCTGGCTGGCCCTGATCGCCCTCGCGGTCCTGGTCGCCACCGCCTACTACCTCAAACACTTCGGCAGCGGACGGGAGTTGTACGCACTCGGCTCCAACCCGGAGGCCGCGCGGCTGGCCGGCATCCCGGTCCGCAAGCGGATCCTCACCGCCTACACCTTCTGCGGCGCCCTCGCCGGACTCGCCGGAGCCATGTACCTGGCCCGGTTCGGGAACGTCGACTCCAGCACCGGCAACGGCTACGAACTCACCGTCGTGAGCGCCGTGGTGGTCGGTGGCGTGGTCTTCACCGGCGGCTCCGGAAGCGTCTACGGCGCCGCGCTGGGCGCGCTGCTGCTGACCTCCGTCAACAGCGTGCTGCCGGCCCTCGGGGTCAGCTCCGTGTGGGTCCTCGCCATCAACGGCTTCCTGCTGCTGCTCGCCATCGCCGTCGACCGGATCGTCGCGTCGCGGGTGGCCTCCGCCCTGAAGAAGAGGAGCGCCCGCCATGCCTGACTCCCTGACCCGCGCGGTCCGCTGGGACACGGTCGTCGGTGCCCTGCTGATCGTCCTCCTGCTGCTGTCGTTCGGCTTCGTCGACGGCTTCGGGAACTCCCTCAACCTGTCCTTCCTGATCGGCAACACGCTCCCCATCGCACTGATCGCCCTGCCGATGACACTGCTGGTCGTCGCCGGCGAGATCGACCTCTCGGTCGCGTCGACCGCCGGGCTCTCGGGCGCGGTCATGGGCAAGCTCTGGAACGAGGGGATGGCCATCGAGACGATCATCCCGCTGTGCCTGCTGCTCGGCGTGGTGTGCGGGCTGGTCAACGGGCTGCTGGTGACCCGGCTGGGCCTGCCCTCGCTCGCCGTCACCATCGGCACGCTCGCGGCCTACCGGGGCATCGCGCAGATCGTCCTCGGCTCCGACGCGGTCACCGACTTCCCCACGCAGTACCAGGACTTCGCGGCGGGGCGGCTCGGCGACACGTTCCTGCCGCGTGCCTTCCTGCCGTTCCTGGGGCTGCTGGTGATCGCCGTGGTGGTGCTGCACGCCACGCCGTTCGGGCGGTCGCTGTTCGCCGTGGGGGCGAGTGAGGAGGCGGCGCGGTTCGCCGGGATCCGGGTGAAGCGGAACAAGCTGGTGCTGTTCGTGGCGACCGGGTTCATGGCCTCTCTGACGGGGGTCTTCTGGGCGCTGCACTACGCGAGTGCGCGGTACGACAACGCGACCGGGCTTGAACTGAGCGTGGTGGCCGCCGTGTTGCTCGGTGGCATCGACTTCGACGGGGGCCGGGGCACGCTGGGCGGTGCGATTGCCGGGGTGTTCCTGCTCGGGGCGCTGCAGAACGTGATGAGTCTGCTGAATGTGTCCGCGCAGTCCCAGATTGTCGTGACCGGTGTGTTGCTGGTCGTCTCGGTGCTCGGGCCGCGGGTTGCCCGGCAGATCTCGTTGGCTCGGCACAGGGCGGCGAAGGCCGTCTGAATGCTGCGGGCCGTGTGTGGCTGGTCGCGCCCACGCGGCGGAGCCGCAAATCCAATTCAGCCCCGCGCCCCTGAGGGGCGCGCTTCACGACCCTTTCTCTCAAAGGAACCGTCATGCGTAAGTCATCCCTCCGGCGTGTCTGTGTGACCGTCGCCGCCGTGTCCTCCCTCGCCCTTGCCGCCACCGCCTGTGGCGGTACCACCAAGAACAACTCCAGCAGCGACGAGTCGTCGGCCGCCACCTCCACCGCCAAGGCCGACCCGAACGCGGCGCTGAAGAAGGGCCTCACCGTCGGGTTCCTGCCCAAGCAGGTCAACAACCCGTACTTCACCTCCGCCGACAAGGGCGGCGAGAAGGCGCTCACCGAGCTGGGCTCCAAGTACAAGGAGGTCGGGCCCTCCAGCGCGACCGACACCTCCGGGCAGGTCTCCTACGTCAACACGCTCACCCAGCAGCAGGTCAACGCCATGGCCGTGTCCGCCCAGGACCCCGGTGCCCTGTGCACCGCGCTCAAGCAGGCCATGAGCAACGGCATCAAGGTCGTCACCTACGACTCCGACACCAACGCCGGCTGCCGCAACGCCTTCGTCTCGCAGGCCAGCGCCGAGGACCTCGGCCGTACCGAAGTGCAGCTGCTCGCCGAGCAGATCGGGTACAAGGGCGAGATCGCCATCCTGAGCGCCGCGCAGACCGCCACCAACCAGAACACCTGGATCGGGTACATGAAGGAGGAGCTGAAGGACCCGAAGTACAAGAACGTCAAGCTGGTCAAGATCGCCTACGGCAACGACGACGCCCAGCAGTCCTTCCAGCAGACCCAGGGCCTGCTCCAGCAGTACCCGGACCTCAAGGGGATCATCTCCCCGACCACCGTCGGCATCAAGGCGGCCGCCCAGTACCTGTCCGGCTCCAAGTACAAGGGCAAGGTCAAGCTGACCGGCCTCGGCACGCCCAACGACATGCGCCAGTACGTCAAGAACGGCACCGTCGACGCCTTCGAGCTGTGGGACCCGGCCAAGCTCGGCGACCTCGCCGCCCGCACCGCCGTCGCGCTCGTCTCCGGGCAGATCACCGGCAAGGAGGGCGAGACCTTCAAGGCCGGCGACACCACCTACACCATCGGCAAGGACGGCGTGATCAACCTCGGCAAGCCGACCGTGTTCGACGCGAAGAACATCGACCAGTTCAACTT
>NZ_BCFL01000032.1 GCF_002217755.1 Streptomyces hyaluromycini
CATTCCCGTCGTCGCCCGGAGGGCGGCCTCGCGGCGTCAGGTGCGTGCATGGCGTCGCGAGGCAGACGGGAATTGTCAGACAGGCCCTAACATTCCACCAACTGAATGCGTCGGAGGAGCGGACGCGGGATGCCGCCGGCCGAGGCAGGGAGAAGCACGTTGACCAGCACGACGGGGAGCACGGCGAGCACCGGGCAGCCCACCATCCGGCGCGGTACCAACCTGCCGCGCCTCGGTGACTTCAACGAGTCCGTGATCCTGGACGCCATCCGCCGGCACCCCACCGGCCTGAGCCGGGTGGAACTCGCCCAGGCCACCGGGCTGTCCGCGCAGACCGTCTCGAACATCACCCGGCGGCTGCTCGACCAGGGCATCGCACGGGAGTCGGGCAAGCAGAGCACCGGCAGCGGAAAGCCCCGCACCCTGCTCGAAATCGTCCCCGCGGCCCGGTACGCGGTGGGGGTGCACCTCGACCCGGCGGTCATCACCTGCGTCCTGGTGGACCTGCTCGGCACCGTGGTCGCCCAGCGCAGCGTGGTGACGCCGAGCGGCGGCGACACCGACGCGATCGCCGCGGACATGGCGGCCTCGGTCTCCGCGATCGTCGCCGAGTCGGGCGCCGACCGTGAGCGGGTGCTCGGCCTCGGCATCGCCGCGCCCGGTCCCATCGACGCGGACGCCGGCTGGGTCGTGGACCCGCCCGAGCTGCCCGGCTGGGGCCGCTACCCGCTGCGCGACAGGCTCAGCGAGGCGACCGGGTTCCCGGCGCTGCTCGACAAGGACGTCACGGCCGCCGTGGTCGCCGAACGCTGGACCGGAGCGGCCACCGACAGCCGCAACCTGCTCTTCTTCTACCTCGGCACCGGCTCCGGCATGGGCCTGGTGGTGGAGGACACCGTGCTGCGCGGCGTCTCCGGGAACGCGGGCGAGGTCGGCGGCCTGGGCGCCGCCTCCTCGACGAAGACACTCGTCGAGGAAGGCGTCGCCCTGGGCGTGCTCGGCGCCGAGTACACGGTGACCAACCCGGCCGACGCCCAGCGCGGTCTGGAGCGGCTCGCGGAGCTCGCCGCCGCGGGCGACGCACAGGCGGACGGCATCATCGAGCGCCTCGCGATCCGGATCGGCCGCGGGGTGTGCGCGGCGGCCACCCTTCTGGACGTCGACACCATCGTGTTCGGCGGGCCGACCTGGAAGCTGCTCGCCGACCGGCTGCTGCGCGTCATCGAACCGATGGTCGCCCGCTCCCCGTTCGTGAAGGCGACCCACCCGACGACGGTCGTCTCCACCACCCTCGGCGAGAACGTCGCCGCCGTGGGCGCCGCCTCCCTCGTCCTCGACCAGGCGCTCTCCGCCCAGCCCAGGTCGCTGCTGCTGGGCTGAGCCCCGAGCCGGCCGGGCCGTACCGGACCACCCGGATACGGCCCCCTTCGGTCGACCGCGTGTTCGCTCCGTAGTCGTCGACGAAAAAACACGTGGACCGAGCGGCCGTCGTCGCGGGAGACTTCCCTTTCCTGACCTGCCGATTCCAGGCCGTCGCGGACCATGCGGCGGCCGACTCGGCATGCCGTACGACGACTACACAGGGTTGAGATGACATCCTCTGTCGATTTACCTGCGACGGGACCCCGCAAGGGCGCCGTCATGCTCGCGCTTCGGTACTACGGACGGGAGTTGGCCCGGCTCAAGCGGCTCACCGTGCCCGCGTTGCTGCTGCCGGCGCTCGGCAACATCGGAATCAACTACCTGGCCCCGCTGGTCGTGGCCAAGCTGGTCGGCCGGATCGCCGACGGCCACGGCCTGGGCGTCGGCGCCACACTGCCGTACGTCCTCGGCTTCGCCGGTGTCCTGCTGCTGGCGGAGGCGTTCTGGCGGATCGGTCTGCACTGCCTGAACCGAGTGGACGCACTCGGTATCGAGCAGTTGTACGTCATCGGCATGGACGAACTGTTCGCGAAGGACGCCGCGTTCTTCCACGACAACTTCGCGGGGTCGCTCACCAAGCGGGTGCTGAGCTTCGCCACCCGCTTCGAGGAGTTCGGCGACACGCTGACCTTCAACATCGTCGGCAGCTTCGTGCCGCTGGCGTTCGGCTCGGTGGTGCTCTGGCGCTACCAGCCGCTGCTCGTCGTCGCGCTCCTGGCGATGATCGCGGTGACGGCGGTCTGCGTGTTCCCGCTGATCCGCCACCGGCAGCGGCTGGTCGACCGGCGTGAGGAGGCCATCGCCCGGGTGTCGGGGCATGTCGCCGACAGCCTGATGAACATGGACACGGTCCGGGCGTTCGCCGCCGAGAAGCGGGAGGCCGCCGAACACCGGTCGCGGGTCGCCGAGTCGCGGCGGCGCACCCTGCGCTCCTGGGACTACGGCAACCTGCGCATCGACACGTTCGTCGCGCCGATGTCCGTGGCGACCAACGCGGTGGGCCTGCTGCTCGCGGTGGCGCTCGCGGGCGGCGGGCACAACGTGGAGGCGGTCGTGGTCGCCTTCACCTACTACACCAACGCGACCCGGATCATGTTCGAGTTCAACCAGATCTACCGGCGCATGGAGAGCTCCATGACGGAGGCGGCCCAGTTCACCGAACTGCTCCTGGAGCCGCCGACCGTGAACGACCCGGAGGCTCCGGAACCGCTCGCGCCGCGGGCCGCCGGCGTCCGCTTCGAGAAGGTCTCCTTCACCCACGCGGGTGCGAGGCCGCTGTTCGAGGGGCTCGAACTGGACGTGCCCAGCGGGTCGAAGTTCGGGTTCGTCGGCCGGTCGGGCGGCGGCAAGACCACGCTCACCCGGCTGCTGCTGCGGATGACCGACATCGACGCCGGCCGGATCATGATCGGCGGCCAGGACATCAGCCGGCTGCGCCAGGCCGACCTGCGCAGCCAGATCGCCTACGTCCCGCAGGACCCGGCGATGTTCCACCGCACCCTGCGGGACAACATCGCCTTCGCCCGGCCGGACGCCACCGACGCCGAGATCCGGGTGGCCGCCGAGGCCGCGCACGTCACGGAGTTCGCCGACGCGCTGCCGGACGGGTTCGACACGATGGTGGGGGAGCGCGGGGTCAAGCTCTCCGGCGGCCAGCGCCAGCGGGTCGCCCTGGCCCGGGCGATCCTGCGGGACGCCCCGATCCTGCTCCTGGACGAGGCGACCAGCGCGCTGGACTCCGAGAGCGAGATCCTGGTCCAGGAGGCGCTGTGGCGGCTCATGGAGGGCCGGACGGCGCTGGTGGTGGCCCACCGACTGAGTACGGTCGCCTCCATGGACCGGCTCGTGGTCCTGGACCGCGGCCGGATCGTCGAGCAGGGCACCCACCACGAACTGCTCGCCGCGGAGGGCGCCTACGCCAAGCTGTGGCAGCACCAGTCGGGCGGGTTCCTGGACGAGGGGCCTCGGCCGGCCGAAGTGCACTAGGCGCTTCGCTGGAGGAGCCGGGGGGCGGGTTGTCGGTTGGCTGCGGCATCGTCGTGGCTGGTCGCGCAGTTCCCCGCGCCCCTTTGGGGCGCGCTGCCGAACCGTGGCCGACTTTGCTCGGTCGGCTCGGAAGGCGTCTGCCGGACGTGGGCGGGTGGTAGACAGGTGATCATGAGTCACCTGATCGCCCCCGTCCGCCCGGCCGGCACCCGATGACCGCCGGGATCGACACCCCCGACCGCCGGGGCCGTACCGGTCTCGACCGTGCCGGTCTCGATCTGACCGGCAACCCGCGTGTGAAGGTCCGGGAGGTGAGGCTCCTGTCCAGTCACTGGTACGTCGAGCGGGCCACCACCTTCGACCTCCAGCATGCCGACGGCACCTGGCACACCGAGGAACGCGAGACCCACGACCGCGGCAACGGCGCCACGCTCCTCCTCTACGACACCGAACGCGAAACCGTCCTGCTCACCCGCCAGTTCCGCTTCCCGGTGTATGTCAACGGCCACCCCGACGGCATGCTGGTCGAGACCCCGGCGGGCCTCCTGGACGACGAGGCCGAGCACCCGGAGCACGCGGTCCGCCGGGAGGTCGTCGAGGAGACCGGCCACACCGTCGGCGAGGTCGAGCACGTCTTCGACGTCTACATGAGCCCGGGCTCGGTCACCGAACGGATCTCCTTCTACGCGGCCGCCTACGGCCCCTCGACCCGCACCCACGAGGGCGGCGGCCTGGACGAGGAGGGCGAGGACATCGAGATCCTCGAACTCCCCTTCCGGCGCGCCCTGGAGATGATCCGGACGGGCGAGATCGCCGACGCGAAGACGATCATGCTGCTGCAGTGGGCGGCCCTGGACGGACCGTTCGCCGGGCGCCCTTGACTTCAAGAGCACTCCAAGCCGAAGACTCACCACCGTGCACCCGGACCCCCGGGTGCGCGGACGGAGGAGACGGCATGAAGTACCGCACCATCGGCACCGACCCGAGCACCCGCCGCGAGGTGAGCGTCCTCGCGCTCGGCGCCATGCTGTTCGGGTCCCGCACCGACGAGCAGACCTCCTTCGCCGTCCTCGACCGCTATGTCGAGGCCGGCGGGAACTTCATCGACACGTCCGACAACTACGCCTTCTGGGAGGACGGGAGCCAGGGCGGCCAGAGCGAGGAACTGCTCGGCCGCTGGCGGCGCAGCCGCGGGATCGGCGACGGGATCGTCATCGCCACCAAGCTCGGCGCCCGCCCCCTCGCCCCCGGCACGAGCTACACCGACAACCCCGAGGGCCTGTCCGCGAAGGTGATCCGGGAGTCGGCCGAGCGCAGCCGCGAACGCCTCGGCGTCGAGAAGCTCGACCTGTTGTACGCCCACATAGAGGACCCCGCCGTCCCGCTCCGCGAGACCGTCGAGGGGTTCGCCGCGCTCGTCGAGGACGGCACCGTCGGCCTGCTCGGCGCCAGCAACCACGCCGTCTGGCGGCTGGAACGCGCCCGTGCCCTCGCCGCCGCGGCCGGCCTGCCCGGCTACGAGGTGCTCCAGTACCAGCACAGCTATCTGCGCCCGCGCACCGACATCCCCGGCGACCTGTTCCCGGACGGCAGCCTCGGCGGTACCGACGCCCAGCTCCGCAGCTACCTGCGCGCGGAGCCGGGCCTCACCCTGGTCGCCTACTCACCGCTGCTCAAGGGCGCCTACACCCAGCCCGGCAAAACGCTGCCCGCCGATTTCGGCCACCCCGGCACCCGGGCCCGCCTCGCCGTGCTGGGCGAGGTGGCCCGGGAGACCGGGGCGACCCTGAACCAGGTGGTGCTGGCCTGGCTGCTGGGCGGGCCGCTGCCGGTCGTCCCGCTGGCCGGGGTGTCGTCCGTGGCCCAGCTGGAGGAGAACCTCGCCGCCGTGGACCTGGAGCTCACGCCCGGCCAGCGGGCCCGCCTGGACGCGGCTCACTGACCGCGAGGCTCCCGTACGACGGCGATCTCGCCCGGCGCCACGGTGACCGTGCCGTCGGCGGGCTTGCCGGACAGCAGCTCCACCGACCCCGCCGCGACCGGGAGTTCGGCGCCCTCGCCGGTGTGGTCGATCACGAACACGTAGTCCGCGTCCGCACCGCGCCGGACCACGACCTCCACGCCCGCCGGGGCGGTGCGGCCCGCTGCCACGCCTGCCTCGGCGCGGATCCGGCCCAGCAGCCCCGCCAGGGTCTCCGCGTCCGGCAGCGTCGCCACGTACCAGGCGGTGCCCGAGCCGTAGCCGTGCCGGGTCACCGCCGGTACCCCGGCCAGCGGCCCGTCGGCGTACGACGTCACCGCCGTCGCGCCGGCCAGCCCCACCCGCTCCGACCAGAGCGAGCCGGTGCTGCCCTCGCTCAGCGTCACCCGCTCCTCGGGCAGCAGCGGGAACAGCTCGTCGGTGCGCACGCCCAGCAGCTCGCGGAAGGCGCCCGGGTAACCACCCAGCCGCACATGGCAGTTCTCGTCCACGGCGCCGCTGTGGAAGCCGACGGCCAGGCTGCCGCCGGCCTCCGCGAAGGCGGTCAGGTTCGCCACACCCGTGTCGTCCACCAGGTACAGGCTCGGGGCCAGGACGACCTTGTACGCCGACAGGTCCGCGTCCGGGCGGACGAAGTCCACCGCCACGCCCGCCCGCCACAGCGGCTCGTACCAGGCGCGGACGACGTCCAGGTAGCGCAGCTGCTCGCTCGGCTGCGAGGGCAGCTCCACGGCCCAGCGGGCGTCCCAGTCCCAGACGACGGCCACCTCGGCGGTGCCGGTGCTGCCGCGCACCTCGGCAAGTGCCTTGAGATCGGCGCCCAGCCGGACCACGTCCCGCCAGATCTGGCTGTCGGTCCCCGCGTGCGGCAGCATCGCCGAGTGCCACTGCTCGGCACCCGCCTTCGCCGCCCGCCACTGGAAGTAGCAGATGCCGTCCGCGCCGTGCGCCACATGCGCGAGCGCGTTGCGGCGCAACTCGCCCGCCGCCTTGGCTCTGTTGACGGGCTGCCAGTTGACGGCGCCCGTCGAGTGCTCCATCAGCAGCCACGGCCCGCCCGCCAGCGACCGCATCAGGTCGCCGCTCAGCGCGACGTCGATCTGCGACTCCGGGTCGGCCGACATCAGGTAGTGGTCGTTGGCCACCACGTCCAGCTCCGGTGCCCAGCGCCAGTAGTCGAGGGCGTCGAAGTTGTACATCACCATGAAGTTGGTGGTGGCGGGGATCGCGGGGGCCGCCGCCCGGAGCACGTCCCGCTCCGCCGTGTACAGCGACAGCAGTTCGTCCGAGCAGAACCGCCGCCAGTCCAGCTGGTGCGTCGGGTTGGGGACGGCGCCGGTCGCCCGGGGCGGCAGGACCTCGTCCCAGTCGTAGTACCACTGGCTCCAGAAGGTGGTGCCCCAGGCGTGGTTGAGGGCGGCCAGGTCGTCGCCGTACCGGGCCCGCAGCCAGCGGCGGAAGGACTCCGCGCTGGTGTCGCAGTAGCAGGCGGCGTTGTGGCAGCCGTACTCGTTGTGGACGTGCCACATCTTCACGGCCGGGTGGCTCGCGTACCGGTCGGCGATCGCGCCCGCGATGCGCAGCGCGGCCGCGCGGTAGGCGGGGCTGCTCGGGCAGAACGTCTGCCGGCTGCCGTACGACAGGGTGCGGCCGTCGTGGTCCACCGGGAGCGCCTCGGGGTGGGCGCGGAAGAACCAGGCCGGCGGGGCGGCCGTGGGGGTGGCGAGGTCGGCGGCGATGCCGTTCTCGTGGAGGAGGCCGAGGATCCGGTCCATCCGCGAGAAGTCGTAGACGCCCTCGGAGGGCTCCATCAGCGCCCACGAGAAGATGCCGACGCTGACCATGTTCACGCCCGCCTCGCGCATCAGGCGGACGTCCTCGGCCCACACCTCCTCGGGCCACTGCTCGGGGTTGTAGTCGCCGCCGTAGACGATGCCGGGGACGGAGAGGGTGCGGTCGCTCATCGGTTGACTCCGTTAACTCCGGTGAGAAGGCGGCGGGTCGTCTCCACGCCCCACTGGTCGAGGGAGAGCAGCCGGTCGCTGGAGGCGACCAGGCCGCCGACGGCCGCCACGTGCGCCGCCCAGCGCGCACGGGTCTCCACGGCGGGGCGGGCCATCAGGCAGTCGGGGTCGTTGACCCAGAGGCGGTTGTGCTGCCACTGGCGGCCGGCCCCGGTGAACTCGGCCGGGTCCTGGCCCGGTTGGCTGAAGTCGTCGGCCTCGGGGCGGCGGTGCGGAGCCGTGTCCGGGCTGACCCGCATCGCGTCGAACAGGCCGATCGAGGGCAGGACCGGCGCGCCGCAGCCGAGCAGGTAGGCGTCCGCGCCGATCGCCTCCCGGATCAGGCCGATGCCCAGCCGGTACGCCGTGAGCGGGTCCGCGCCCGAGTGCCGTACCCCCTCCAGGGCGCCCGCGTAGAGGAAGTCGGTCTTGAAGTAGTCGTAGCCCTCGGCGCGCAGCGTCGCGAAGACGTCGGTGAGGTAGGCCGCGGCGGCCGGGTGGGTGGTGTCCAGGACGTACAGGTCGTGACCCCAGTTGCGACCCGCGTGCAGCGGGTTGCCGTCCAGGTCGCGGACCAGCCAGTCCGGGTAGGTCTCGGCCAGCGCGCTCGCCGGGTCGACCAGGAAGGGTGCCGTCCAGATGCCCGCCCGGCGGCCGCGGGCGCGGATGGCGTCCGCGATGCCCCGCCGGGAGCGGAAGCGGCCGGAGAGGGTCAGCCAGTCGCCCAGGGCGCTCTGGTAGCCGTCGTCGATCTGCACCACGTCGATCGGCAGGTCGAGGGTGTCCATCGCGCGCAGGTTCTCGTGAATGTCGTCCTCGGTGACGGCCGTGAAGTACTCGTACCAGGAGCACCAGACGGTGGGCGCGGGGCGGGGCGCCGGCACGGCCAGGGCGTCGGCCCAGTCGGCCAGCACGGACTGGATGCCCGTGCCGGTCCACTCCTTGACCGGGCCGTCGGCCTCGACCTCCGCGACCCCGGCCGCGACGGTCAGCCGGACCGAAGGCACCTCGTGCAGCGGGTCGGCCGCCGCCCAGAGCCGCACCGGCGAGCCGTCGCCCGGGTCGAGCGCCAGCAGGCCCTCGCCCTGGAAAGCCCCGGCGGGCACGCTGCGGCCGGGGCGGTAACACACGGTCGCCCAGTTGTCGTTCGTCGGGCGGTACGGGGCCGCGCCGAGGGCGTAGGCGCCGCTCGGCGACCAGGACTGCCAGCCCTCCTCGTGGACACGGGCGGTGCGCGTGTCCACGGCCACGGAGGCGACCGGGGTGAACGGGTTGTGCACGAGGTTCTCTTTCGGACGGGGCCGGATCAGCCCTTGGCGGAGCCCAGGGTCAGACCGCTGACGAACTGCTTCTGGAGCGCGAAGTACACGAGCAGCGTCGGGATCGCGGTGAGCAGGGAACCGGCGGCGACCAGGTTCGGGTCGGTGAAGTACTGGCCGGAGAGGTTGTTCAGCGCCGAGGTGATCGGCATGTTCTCCCCGGTCGAGATCAGCACCAGCGCCCAGAAGAAGTCGTTGTAGATCCAGATCGACAACAGGGTCGCCAGGGCCGCCATCGCCGGCCTGCACAGCGGCAGCGTGACCTGCCAGTACAGCCGCCACACCGACGCGCCGTCCACCAGCGCGGCCTCGGTCAGCTCGTGCGGCAGCGAACGCATGTAGTTGCTGAGCACGAACGCACAGAACCCGGACTGGAACGCCACATGGATCAGCACCAGGCCGAGCGCCGAGTCGTAGAGCTTGCCGCTCGCGGTGATGCCCGGCAGGTTCGTCAGCAGGTACATCCGGTACAGCGGGGTGATGATGACCTGCTGCGGCAGCAGGTTGCCGGCCGTGAAGACCAGCAGCAGGAAGAGGTTGACCCGGAAGTCGAAGCGGGCGACGTAGAACGCGACCATCGACGACAGGAACAGCGTGAGCAGCACGGCCGGGACCGCGATGACCAGCGTGTTCATGAAGTAGTGGGTCATGTCCGACTGCTCGAACGCGTTCTTGAAGTTGTCGAAGTTCAGCGTGTGCGGCCAGGACACGTAACCGCGGTTGCTGGTCTCGCTGTACGGGCGCATGGCCGAGAAGACCGCCCACAGCAGCGGGGCGAGCCACGCCAGGGCCGTGCCGGCCAGGAACACGTGCAGCAGGACACGGGCCGGGCGGATCGGGTTGCGCTGCTTGGGCAGCGCGCTGCTCAGGGTGCTCATGCGCTCCGCTCCTTCCGGAAGGTCGCGATCAGATAGGGAATGATCACGATCAGGGAGATGAACAGCAGCACCACCGCGATCGCCGAGCCGTAACCGATGCGGCTGGACTCGCCGATGATGTTGTTGGTCACCAGGATGGAGAGCAACTCGGTGCCCTGGGCGCCCTTGTTGAAGACGAAGACCAGGTCGAAGGCGCGCAGCGCCTCGATGATGGTCACGACCAGGACGATGGTGTTGGTCGGCCGCAGCGTCGGGAAGATGACGTTCTTGAACGTCTGCCACTCGTTGGCGCCGTCCAGCGCCGAGGCCTCCCGCAGCGACGGGTCGACGCTCTTCAGGCCGGCCAGGTACAGGATCATCATGTACCCGGTGTGCCGCCAGGACGCGGCGACCAGGACCGCCCACAGGTTGAGGTTCGGGTCACCGATCCAGTCGATGTAGTGGCCCGGCTTGTTGGCGCCGATGAGGCTGTTGATCAGGCCCGTGTCCGGGTTGTAGATCAGCTGCCAGACGAACCCGATGCAGGCCAGGGAGATGACGACCGGGAGGAAGAACGCGGTCTGGTAGACCCGGCTGAACCTGATCTTCTTGTCCAGCTGCACGGCCAGGAACAGGCCGAACGGGGTCGGGATCAGGATGAGGACGACGAACCAGATGACGTTGTGCTGGACGGCCGGCCAGAACTGCGGGTTGTCGGTGAAGAGTTGGTGGAAGTTGTCGAGCCCGACCCACTTGATGGAGTCGAAGCCGATGCCGTCCCAGGAGGTGAAGGCGAGGAGGATAGAGGCCAGGGCGGTCACCCAGACCAGGAGGACATGGAGGACCGTCGGCACGCCCGCCATGAAGGCGAGGGTGATCCGGTCGCGGCGGGTCAGCAGGCGCCTGTGGCCCTGCCGGATCCGCTTGTTCTCGGACGCGCGCCCAGGAGGCGGCACGGCGGCCGCCTCCTGGGACTTCGTGGGGGTGTCAGTCGACATTCGGGCACTCACTCGGACGCGAAGATCGTCTTCTTCTGGCGCTCGATGGACGAGAGCAGGCTGTCGATCCCCTTGGGGTTCTGCAGGAACTTCTGCAGACCGGGCTGCATCACCGTGGAGGTGAAGTCCGGGCGGGAGTCGCGGTCCATGAACTGGGTGAGGCTCTTGGCGGCGCCGATCATGTCGAACGCCTTCTTCTGCAGGGTCGAGTACGCCGAGGTGCTGGCCTTGCTGGAGGCGGCCACCACGCTCGGGTCGCCCTTGAGGTAGAGCTCCTCGGCCGCCGGGGAGCCCAGGTACTCCAGGAGCTTGACGACACCGTCGTGGTTCTTCGGGGACTTGGAGACCATGAAGCCGTCGGTGGGCGCCTCCACGGTGTCCTGGCCGTACGCGGAGTTGATCTCCGGGAAGGCGAAGAAGTCGAGGTCGTCCAGGTCGGCCTTGTTGGTGAACTGCTGGGCCACGAAGGTGCCCAGGAGGTACATGCCGGCCTTCTTCGACACCAGGGTCTGGGCGGCGTCCTGCCAGGTGCGGCCCATGAAGCCGTCCTGGTGGTAGGGGAGGAGCTCGGCCCAGTGGTCGAAGACGTCCTTCACCTTGGGGTCGGTCCACTCCGCCTTGCCCGCCATCAGGTCGACGTGGAAGTCGTAGCCGTTGAGGCGGAAGTTGATCTGGTCGAAGGTGCCCATCGCCGGCCAGGCGTCCTTGTCGCCGAAGGCGATCGGGACCAGGTTGTCCTTCTTCATCTGCTTGCACAGGGCGACCAGTTCGTCCCAGGTGGTGGGGACCGTGTAGCCCTTCGCCTGGAAGACGCTCTTGCGGTAGAAGACCGCCCAGGGGTACGTGGTCATCGGCACGAAGTAGTACTTGCCGTCCGCGCCCTTGCTGAGCTTCTTCATCGCGTCGGGGAAGTTGTCCCCGATCTTCTGCCACACGTCGTCGATCGGGGAGGCGAGGCCCTTGGCCGCGAAGAACTGCATGCGGTAGCCGGCGAACCACTTGAACGCGTCGTCCGGGGTGCCCTGCAGATACGAGTTGATCTGCTCCTGGAAGGTGTTGTGGTCCTTCGTGTTCACCTTGGCGGTGATGCCGGACTGCTTCTGGAAGGCCGCGTACACAGCCGCGTACGCCTTCTTCGGCACGGCGTCGGAGTCGTTGGAGCCGACACTGACGGTCTTGGGGTCCGACGAACTGCCGCTGCCGCCGCACGCGGAGAGCAGGGGTATGCCGGCACCGGCGAGCAGCGCGGCCGAACCGGCACCGCGGATGACGTTACGGCGGCTCGGACCCGGCACGTGAAGACCGGACGGGGAGATGCGCATGGCGGCTCCTGAGTAACAGGGTTCGGCAAGGGGAAGAGTTGATCTTCGAAAGGTCCCGAAACCGATCAGAAACCAACTCGGCCGAACATCGTGGGCGCAATAACAGCCGCTTGTCCGCTCATGCGTCAATAGCCTGCGTCTCTCTCGCCCGTCTCTTGCCCGAAACGTAATCGACATGGTCGCCTGGCGGTTTGTTGAACAAAGCGGTACGACGGAGCCCCCATGGGACAAACTCCGTGGGGGCTCGTGTGCGGGCGTGTTGGTTTCGGGTGGCGGGACCAGCGGTTAAACCCGCAGCAACCGGCCCGGCACGGCATGTTCTACGGCCGTACGAGCAGCTGGAAGTCGAAGGCGTACCGGGACGCCCGGTAGACATGGCTGCCGTACTCCACCGGCCGCCCGGTGTCGTCGTAGGCCGTGCGCCGCATGGTGAGCAGGGCGGCGCCCTCCTTCTCGTCGAGCCGGACGGCCTCCTCGGCGGTGGCGCTGCGGGCGCCCACCGTCTGCCGGGCGCTGTGCAGGGTGATGCCCGCCGTGCGCATCATCCGGTACAGGCCGGTCGTCTCCAGCCGCTCGGTGTCGAGTTCGAGCAGGGCGGCGGGCAGGTAGTTGCACAGGAACGCCACCGGCTGGCCGTGTGTGCAGCGCAGCCGCTCCAGGACGACCACCTCCGCGCCCTCCGCGAGCCCGAGCGCGGCGGCCACCTCGGCACTCGCCGGGATCCGCTCGTTGCGCAGCACCCGGGTGGTCGGGCCCTGCCCGGCCGACTCCAGGTCGTCGTAGAGGCTGCTCAGCTCCAGCGGCCGCTTGACCTGGCTGTGCACCACCTGGGTCCCCACGCCCCGGCGGCGCACGAGGAGGCCCTTGTCGACGAGGGACTGGATGGCCTGGCGGACCGTGGGCCGGGACAGCCCGAGCCGCACCGACAGGTCGATCTCGTTGCCCAGGAGGTTGCCCGGGGCGAGCACTCCGTGCTCGATGGCCTCCTCCAGCTGCTGGGCGAGCTGGTAGTAGAGCGGCACCGGACTGCCGCGGTCCAGGGCGAAGTCCAGGGCGTCGAGTGCCGAGACGGTCGCGGTGCGGGTGGAATCACCGGTACGGGCCACCGGGACACCTCCTTCCGGGGTTCGGGGGAATCACAGATGCCGGCGGCGGTCGGCGACCTGCCGGTCGTAGTCCTCGCGGGCCCGTACGGCGGCCTCGCGCTCGGCGGTCTCGGCGACGGGCACGTCCCACCAGGCCTCGGCCGGGGGAGCGGTGGGCGTCGGGTCCGTCTCCACGTACACACACGTCGGCCGGTCGCTCGCGCGGGCCGCTGCAAGGGCCTCGCGCAGCTCCCGCACGGTCTTGGCGCGCAGCACCTCCATGCCGAGGCTGGCCGCGTTGGCGGCGAGGTCCACCGGCAGCGGCGCTCCGCCGAAGGTGCCGTCGGCGGAGCGGAAGCGGTAGGCGGTGCCGAACCGCTCGCCGCCGACCGCCTCGGAGAGGCCGCCGATGGAGGCGTACCCGTGGTTCTGGATGAGGACCAGGTTGACGGGCAGGCCCTCCTGGACGGCGGTGACGATCTCGGTCGGCATCATCAGGTAGGTGCCGTCGCCGACCAGCGACCAGACCGCGACGTCCGGGGCCGCCTGCTGGACGCCGATACCGGCCGGGATCTCGTAGCCCATGCAGGAGTAGCCGTACTCCAGGTGGTACTGGCGCGGCGAGCGGGCCCGCCACAGCTTGTGCAGGTCGCCCGGGAGCGAGCCGGCCGCGTTGATGACAACGTCGTCATCGCCGACGACCGCGTCCAGGGCGCCGAGCACCTGGGTCTGGGTCGGTACGGCGTCCTCGTCGTCCGCGCGGTAGGCCGCCTCGACGACGGCGTCCCAGCGCTCCTTGCCCGCCCGGTACTCCGCCGCGTAGTCCGCGGCCACCCGGTGCCCGGACAGGGCCTCCGCGAGGGCCGTGAGTCCCGCCCGCGCGTCGCAGACGAGCGTGCGCGCGGCCAGCTTGTGGGCGTCGAACCCGGTGATGTTCAGGTTCAGGAAGCGGACGTCCGGGTTCTGGAAGAGGGTGCCGGAGGCCGTGGTGAAGTCCGTGTACCGGGTGCCGACGCCGATGACCAGGTCGGCCGTGCGGGCCAGGTCGTCGGCGACGGCCGTCCCGGTGTGCCCGATCCCGCCCAGGTCGGCCGGATGGTCGTGGCGCAGCGAGCCCTTGCCCGCCTGGGTCGAGGCGACGGGGATGCCCGTGGCCTCTGCAAGGGCCCTCAGAGCGTCTTCCGCGCGGCTGTGGTGGACTCCGCCGCCCGCCACGATCAGCGGCCGCTGAGCGGCCCGTACGGCGCTCACGGCGTCGGCCAGCTCCACGGGGTCGGGGGCGGGCCGCCGGACCCGCCACACCCGCTCGGCGAAGAACTCCTCCGGCCAGTCGTACGCCTCCGCCTGGACGTCCTGGGGGAGGGCGAGGGTGACCGCGCCGGTCTCGGCCGGGTCGGCGAGGACCCGCATGGCGTTCAGCGCGGAGGGGATCAGTGCCTCGGGGCGGGTGATCCGGTCGAAGTAGCGGGAGACCGGGCGCAGGGTGTCGTTGACGGAGACGTCGAACTCGCTCGGGTGCTCCAGCTGCTGCAGCAGCGGGTCGGGCGCGTGGCTCGCGAAGTAGTCGCCGGGGAGCAGCAGCACCGGCAGCCGGTTGATGGTGGCGAGGGCGGCGCCGGTCACCAGGTTGGTGGCGCCCGGGCCGATGGACGTGGTCACCGCCTGCGCCGAGAGCCGGTCCAGCTGGCGGGCGTGGCCGACCGCCGCGTGCACCATCGCCTGCTCGTTGCGGCCCTGGTGGTACGGCATCACGTCGCTGTACTCGACGAGCGCCTGGCCGATCCCCGCCACGTTGCCGTGGCCGAAGATGCCCCAGGTGCCGGCGATCAGCCGGTGCCGGACGCCGTCGCGCTCGGTGTACTGGGCGGACAGGAACCGCACCAGCGCCTGGGCGACGGTCAGGCGGGTGGTCGGCTGGCTCATGGAGGACCTCATTCGGACGGGGTGGTGTACAGGGGAGCCGGGCGTCGGCCGCCGGGGACCGGCGCCATGTCGCCGAGGCGCTCCGTGGGTGCCAGGGGTACCCCGGACGGGAGCGGGTAGGCATCGCCTTCGGAACGGCCCGTCGCGACCAGGCCTGCGGCCTGTGCTGGCGGCTCGGTCATGCGAGGCTCCTCGAGGGTGGGCTGATGCCCCTCAGGTGTAGATCGGAGCAGGTCGCGCTGTCAATGGTTTGTACTTACATTCGGACCTGAATGTGAAATGATGTCTTAACAAAGTATTGACAGCGGGCCGCACAGGGACTTGTATCCCGTCCCAACGCAACAGCGAGTGACCCGGACCACCTCCGTCGGCCCGGGTCCACGGATCGTCCTGATCCGTTCCTTTCCCCCGTAGCACAGTGAGGTGCAGGAAAGATGGACCGTTCTTCCCACTCCCGTTCGCGCAGGCTGGCCCCGATCGTGGCCGTCGCCGCGGCGGCAGCCCTGACCCTCGCCGGCTGCTCCAGCAGCTCCGGAGGAAAGAAGTCCGAAGAGGGAGGAACGGCGGCCTCGGCGGGCAAGGCCTCCACCCCTCGTATGACGGTCGCGCTGGTCACCCACCAGTCGCCCGGCGACACCTTCTGGGACATCGTCCGCAAGGGCGCCCAGGCCGCCGCCGACAAGGACAACATCAAGCTCGTCTACTCCGCTGACCCGAACGCGGGCAACCAGGCCAACCTGGTGCAGAACGCGATCGACCAGAAGGTCGACGGGATAGCCGTCACCCTTGCCAAGCCGGACGCCATGAAGGACGTCATCGCCAAGGCCAACACCGCGAAGATCCCGATCGTCGGCCTCAACTCCGGTCTGAGCGACTGGAAGAAGCTCGGTCTGCTGGAGTTCTTCGGCCAGGACGAGACGGTCGCGGGCGAGGCGCTCGGCAACCGGCTGAACTCCGAGGGTGCGAAGAAGGTCGTCTGTGTGATCCAGGAGCAGGGCAACGTCGGCCTCACCCAGCGCTGCGACGGAGTGAAGAAGACGTTCTCGGGGACGACTGAGACACTGTACGTGGACGGCACGTCCCCGACCGCGGTCAAGTCGACGATCACCGCCAAGCTCACGCAGGACACCGCCATCGACCACGTGGTCACCCTGGGCGCCCCGATCGCGCTGATCGCCGTCCAGTCGGTGTCCGACGCGGGCAGCAAGGCGAAGGTCGCCACCTTCGACCTCAACAAGGACCTGACCGGCGCGATCAGCAAGGGCACCATCGAGTTCGCGGTGGACCAGCAGCCCTACCTCCAGGGCTACCTGGCGATCGACTCGCTGTGGCTCTACAAGAACAACGGCAACTACATGGGCGGCGGCGAGCAGCCGGTGCTGACCGGCCCGGCCTTCGTCGACAAGTCCAACGTCGCCAAGGTCGCCGAGTTCGCCGCGAAGGGCACTCGGTGATCGAGATGAGTCAGGAGACCCAGCCGGCGGTGGCCACACCGCCGGCCCCCGGTCCGAAGGAGAAGGACGGCCGGACCGCCCAGCGCCCGCTGGTGCTGAGGGTGCTGGCCCGCCCCGATGTCGGTGTGTTCCTCGGTGCGGTCGCGGTGTACGTCTTCTTCCTGATCTCGGCCCCGCCGGTGCGCGAGGCCAGTGCGATGGCGAACATCCTGTACCAGTCGTCGACCATCGGGATCATGGCGCTGCCGGTGGCCCTGCTGATGATCGGCGGGGAGTTCGACCTGTCGGCGGGTGTCGCGGTGATCACCTCGGCGCTGACCGCCGCCATGCTCAGTTACCAGCTGACCATGAACGTGTGGGTGGGGGTGGTCGCCGCTCTGGTCGTGTCGCTGGGGATCGGCTTCCTCAACGGCTGGCTGGTGGTCAGGACCGGACTGCCCAGCTTCCTGATCACCCTGGGCAGCTTCCTGATCCTGCAGGGCGTGAACCTCGCGGTGACCAAGCTGGTCACCGGCAACGTCGCCACCGACGACATCAGCAACATGGACGGCTTTGACCAGGCCAAGGCGCTCTTCGCCTCGTCCTTCGACATCGGCGGCGTCCAGGTGAAGATCACCATCTTCTGGTGGCTGTTCTTCGCGGCCATCGCCACCTGGGTGCTGCTGCGCACGAAGTACGGCAACTGGGTCTTCGCGGTCGGCGGCAACAAGGACAGCGCCCGCGCGGTCGGTGTCCCGGTGAACTTCACCAAGATCTCGCTGTTCATGCTGGTCGGCTTCGGTGCCTGGTTCATCGGGATGCACCAGCTGTTCTCCTTCAACACCGTGCAGTCCGGCGAGGGCGTGGGCCAGGAGCTGATCTACATCTCCGCCGCGGTCATCGGCGGCTGCCTGCTGACCGGCGGCGCCGGCTCGGCGATCGGCCCGGTCTTCGGCGCGTTCATGTTCGGCATGGTCCAGCAGGGCATCGTCTACGCGGGCTGGAACCCCGACTGGTTCAAGGCCTTCCTCGGCGTCATGCTCCTGGGCGCCGTGATGATCAACCTGTGGGTGCAGCGCACCGCGACCAGGAGGTGACCCGATGACAGACAACCACTCGACAACCCACGGTGCCGTCCTTGCGGACGAGGCACCCGCCGACGGCGCCCCGATCGTCGAGCTGCGCTCCACGGGCAAGTCCTACGGCAACATCCGCGCCCTGCACGGCGTCGACCTCAAGGTCTACCCCCACCAGGTGACCTGCGTGCTGGGCGACAACGGCGCCGGCAAGTCCACCCTCATCAAAATCATCTCCGGGCTGCACCAGCACACCGAGGGCGACTTCCTCGTCGACGGCACCCCGGTGCGCTTCTCCACCCCCCGCGAGGCCCTCGACAAGGGCATCGCCACCGTCTACCAGGACCTCGCCACCGTCCCCCTGATGCCGGTCTGGCGCAACTTCTTCCTCGGCTCCGAGATGACCAAGGGTCCCTGGCCCGTGCGCCGTCTCGACATCCAGAAGATGAAGGAGACCGCCGACCGCGAACTGCGCAACATGGGCATCATCCTCGACGACCTCGACCAGCCCATCGGCACCCTCTCCGGCGGCCAGCGCCAGTGCGTGGCCATCGCCCGCGCCGTCTACTTCGGCGCCCGCGTCCTCATCCTCGACGAGCCCACCGCCGCCCTCGGCGTCAAACAGTCCGGCGTGGTCCTCAAATACATCGCCGCCGCCCGCGAACGCGGCCTCGGCGTCATCTTCATCACCCACAACCCCCACCACGCCTACATGGTCGGCGACCACTTCAGCGTCCTGCGCCTGGGCACCCTCGAACTCTCCGCCGAACGCGCCGACATCACCCTCGAAGAACTCACCAACCACATGGCCGGCGGCGCCGAACTCGCCGCCCTCAAACACGAGCTCTCCCAGGTCCGCGGAGTCGACACCGAAGAACTCCCCGAAGAGGAGGACCTCACCGCACCCGTCGCGACCGGTCCGGAAGGAAAGTCCTGAGCCCATGACCGACGCTCTCGACCGCATCCGGGTCGGCTCGGCACCCGACTCCTGGGGCGTCTGGTTCCCGGACGACCCCCGGCAGGTCCCCTGGGAACGCTTCCTCGACGAGGTCGCAGAGGCCGGCTACTCCTGGATCGAACTCGGCCCGTACGGCTACCTCCCCACCGACCCGGCCCGCCTCACCGACGAGATCGCGAAGCGGGACCTGAAGGTCTCGGCGGGCACGGTCTTCACGGGCCTGCACCGCGGCCCGGCCGTCTGGGAGTCCACCTGGGAGCACGTCAGCCAGGTCGCCGCGCTCACCCAGGCCATGGGAGCGAAGCACCTGGTGGTCATCCCCTCCTTCTGGCGGGACGACAAGACCGCCGAGATCCTGGAGCCGCCGGAGCTGACCGGCGAGCAGTGGGCCCACCTCACCAAGGGCATGGAACGGCTCGGTCACGAGGTGAAGGAGGCGTACGGCCTGGACATCGTCGTCCATCCGCACGCCGACACCCACATCGACACCGAGGAACACGTCGAGCACTTCCTCGACTCGACCGACACGGAGCTGGTCAACCTCTGCCTGGACACCGGCCACTACGCCTACTGCGGCGGCGACAGCGTCAAGCTGATCGAGACGTACGGCGAGCGGATCGGCTACCTCCACCTCAAGCAGGTGGACCCGGCGATCCTGGCCGACGTCCAGGCCAAGGGCACCCCGTTCGGGCCGGCCGTGGCCCAGGGCGTGATGTGCGAACCGCCCGCCGGTGTTCCGGAGCTGGCGCCGGTACTGGCGGCGGCGCAGCGGCTGGGGGTCGACCTGTTCGCGATCGTCGAGCAGGACATGTACCCCTGCGAGCCGGACAGGCCGCTGCCCATCGCGGTGCGCACCCGGAAGTTCCTGCGATCCTGCGGCGCCTGACAGCCGCATCCCGGGGACCGCGCGGAGAGATCCGCGCGGTCCCGTGCGCCCCGGCGGGTTCGGGAACACCCGCCGGGGCGCACGCGTTTTCACGGATGACGGGTGACGTCCGCTACGACGGGGAGGACGAACATGAGCCACGAAGAGACGGCTGCCGAGGACGTGGTGCGCAAGGAGCGCTTCGGCACGCTGCCCGAGCGGATCCGCCCGGAGGACATGGTGGAGACCACGCCGGCGGTGCAGCACGACCCGGACCGGGACGCCTACGACCCGGACGAGTTCGCGGTGCGTTACGGCCTCTGAGCCGCCGCCTGGACGCGGCCCGCGCCGTGGACGAGCAGGCTCTCGGCGCGGGCGGCGCGGATCCCGGCGCTGATCGTGGAGGGACCGCGTGCCTGAGGGGACGGACGGGCCTGACGGGACAGAACGGCGGGGCGGGGACCGGAACACGGTCCCCGCCCCGCCGTTGCGCGAGTGTCCGCGGGTGTCAGGCTCCGCGGACCTCCGCGATGGTGACCGGCCGGTGCTCGTGCAGGGACAGCGTGCAGGCGTCGGCGACCCAGCCGGCCTCCAGGGCGTCCTCGACGGTGCAGGGGGAGGGCCGGGTGCCGGCCACGACCTCGGTGAAGGCGGTGAGTTCGGCGCGGTAGGCCGCCGTGAACCGGTCCATGAAGAAGTCGTGCGGGGTGCCCGCAGGGAAGGTCACGCCGGGCTCGACCGAGCGCAGCGGGAGCTTGTCCTCCAGGCCGACGGCGATGGAGTCCGCGAAGCCGTGCAGCTCCATGCGGACGTCGTAACCCCGCGCGTTGTGCCGGGAGTTGGAGACCACCGCGATGGTGCCGTCGTCCAGGGTGAGGATCGCGCCGGTGGTGTCGGCGTCCCCGGCCTCCTTGATGTAGTCGGCGCCCCGGTTGGCGCCGACCGCGTACACCTCGGTGACCTCACGGCCGGTCACCCAGCGGATGATGTCGAAGTCGTGCACGGAACAGTCCCGGAAGATCCCGCCGGACGCGGCGATGTACGCGGCCGGCGGCGGGGCCGGGTCCAGGGTGGTGGAGCGGACGGTGTGCAGCTTGCCCAGCTCGCCGGCCTGGACGGCGGCCCGGGCGGCGACGAAGCCCGCGTCGAAGCGGCGGTTGTAGCCGATCTGGATCGGTACGCCGCTGCCCTGGACGGCCCGGAGCACCTCGACGCCCTCGGCCATCGTCTTCGCCACCGGCTTCTCGCAGAAGACCGGGACACCGGCCTCGACACCGGCCAGGATCAGGGCCGGGTGGGCGTCGGTGGCGGCGGCCACGACGATGCCGTCCACACCGGCGGCCAGCAGCGCCTCGGGCGAGTCCACGACCTCGGCACCGAACTTCTCGGCGGCGGCCTTGGCCGCGTCCGCGAACGGGTCGGTGAAGACGAGCGACTCGACGGCGTCGAGCCCGGAGAGGGTCTCGGCATGAAAAGCACCGATACGGCCGAGACCGAGGATTCCGATACGCATGGGTGTAACTCCTTGATGTGTAACGCGCCCCCAAGGGGCGCGAGGAACTGCGCGATCAGCCACGATGAACCCGCAGACGTTCTACGGCCTGTCGGCCCGTCAGCTCTCTCGCCGCGCCGCGGCAGCCCGCAGCCCGTCCCGCAGCACCCGCGGCGCCCACCCCTCACGCAGCGCCCGCCGCACGAGGTCCGCCTGCGAGGGCGGGGCCATGCCGTCGACCGGCGGATCGCTGTCGAGGTTGGTGGGGAACGGGTAGCCCTCGGCGCTCGCGGCGATGACGTGCTCCAGCCACGCCTCGCCCGCCCCCTCCGAGCGGCGCCGGCGCAGTACCGGGTAGACCGCGTTGGCCACCGCCTCCCGGTCCACGGTCTCCATGGCGCGCCCGAACGCCGAGGACACCTGGAGCAGGTTGGCCATCCGGCGGACGTCGAGGGTGCGGTTGGTGCCGGCCGCGTGGAACACCGCCGGGTTGAAGAACACCGCGTCGCCCTTCGCGAGGGGCAGCTGCACGTGGCGGGCCTTGAAGTAGTCCTGGAACTCCGGCCGCCGCCAGGCCAGGTAGCCGGGCTCGTAGGTCTGCGAGTAGGGCAGGTACATCGTCGGCCCCGACTCCACCGGCATGTCGCCGTGCGCGACCGCGCCCTGGAGGGTGAGCACGGGGGAGAGCCGGTGCACATGGGCCGGGTAGGACGCCGCCGTCTCGTCGGAGAGGAAACCGAGGTGGTAGTCGCGGTGCGCGGTCTGCGCCGCGCCGCCCGGGTTGACCACGTTGATCTGCGAGGTGATCTGGTAGCCGGGGCCCAGCCAGGCCCGGGAGACCAGGGCCACGATGTCGTTGGCGTAGTAGTCGGCGAACGCCTCCGGGTCGTACAGCGCCGCCTTCTCCAGGGCGTTCCACACCCGCTCGTTGGCCCCGGGCGTCGCGAAGTGGTCGCCGGCCACAGCTCCGGATTCGTGCTGTTCGGAGATGAGCGCCTCGAACACCGCGGTGGCCCGGTCGACCACCTTCGGGTCGGGGAACGCGCCCTTGAAGACGACGACGCCGGGGCCGTCGGTGAGAGCGCGGACGAGTTCGGTCCGTACCCGGTGGGCCGCGTCGGCGGTGCGCAGCCGCTCGCTGTCGTAGACGAGGACGTTGTCCTCGACGGCCGAGGCGTGCGGGTAGGCGGCCGGGTCCGTGGTCCGCTCGACGAGGGCACGGAAGGTGTCGAGGTCGCAGTCCTGCTGCGAGAGCCAGGCACGGCCCTGTTCGGCGGCAAGGGACATCGATGTCCTGCTTTCGGTCACGGCCACGGTCACGGCCACGGCGGGGCTCTGCCATTCTTGTCAGCACAAACCCCTCGAACAACCAGCAGCGACCCATCAAAAACCCTTCAAGGAGGCAGTCCGTGGGCCACCCCTTCCCCATCCGCGAGATCGCCCGTCAGGCCGGGCTCAGCGAGGCCACCGTGGACCGGGTGCTGAACGGCAGGGGCGGCGTCCGGGACAGCACCGCCCGCGAGGTGGAGCGGGCCATCGCCGATCTGGACCGGCAGCGCACCCAGGTCCGGCTGGTGGGCCGTACCTTCATGGTCGACATCGTGATGCACGCGCCCGAGCGGTTCACCACGGCCGTGCGCGCCGCGCTGGAGGCCGAGCTGCCGGCACTCCACCCGGCGGTGGTGCGCTCCCGGTTCCACTTCCGGGAGACCGGGCCGGTGGAGGAGCTGGTGCGGACGCTGGACCGGATAGCCCGCCGCGGCTCGCAGGGCGTGATCCTCAAGGCGCCGGACGTCCCCGAGGTCACCGCCGCCGTCGGGCGCCTCAGGTCGGCGGACATCCCGGTCGTCACCCTCGTCACCGACCTGCCCGCCAGCGGCCGGCTGGCCTACGTGGGCAGCGACAACCGGGCCGCCGGCGCCACCGCCGCCTACCTGATGGGCCAGTGGCTCGGCGACCGGCCCGGCAACGTCCTCACGAGCCTCAGCAGCGGCTTCTTCCGCAACGAGGAGGAACGCGAGATGGGCTTCCGCAGCGCCATGCGGGCCAGGCACCCCGAGCGCACCCTGGTGGAGATCGCCGAGGGACAGGGGCTGGACGCCACCCAGTACGACCTGGTCCGCGCCGCGCTCGTGCGCGACCCGGAGATCCGCGCCGTCTACTCCATCGGCGGCGGCAACATTGCCACCCTGCGCGCCTTCGACGACCTCGGCCGGGAGTGCGCCGTGTTCGTCGCCCACGACCTCGACCACGACAACACCCGGCTGCTGCGCGAGCACCGCCTGTCCGCCGTCCTCCACCACGACCTGCGCCAGGACATGCGCGAGGCCTGCCACCTGGTGATGCGTGCCCAGGGCGCGCTGCCCCCGGCGGGCCCGACCCTGCCGTCGGCGATACAGGTGGTCACGCCCTACAACATGCCGGCGCCCACGACCCGCTGAGCGCGTTCGCGCACCGACTCACAGACTGATCGCGTACGCCTTGCGCAGCGTCTCGTGCACCGTCCAGGTCGTACGGTCGCCCGCGCGCAGTACGGCCATGTCCCCGGGGCCCACGGTGAACGTCGCCCCGCCCTCGACCTCGATCGTCGCCGAGCCGCTGACCACCACGAACAGCTCGTCCGCCTCGGTGTCGGTGACCACGCCCGGGGTGATCTGCCAGATGCCGCGGAGCTGCTTGCCGTCGGCCGACTCCCAGACCACCTTCCCGGTGACCTCGGGCGTGCCGGAGACGATCTGCGCCGGGTCGAGCGGATCGGGTTCGAGTTCGGCGTCGGGGATGTGCAGGGCGAAGCTGTGCGTCGTCATACGGCGACCCTAGCGAGCCGACCGGTGTCCCGGCCGTGGACAGGGTGTGGGGCATCCGGCCTGGTGGGAGGACACTTCGTCGGGCCGTGCCCGGTGGCGTCCGGGCCCGGCCCGGGTGATCGTGGAGGACATGGCTGACTCCCCGGCGGCCGTGGGCCGGCCGCGCGCGCACGACACCCGCGAGGCCGTCCTGTTCGGCGGGGTCTACGGCGCGGTGCTGGCCTGCTCGATGGTGGCCGCGCTCACCCAGTACGGCCACACCTCCGAAGCCAGCCGCCGCTACGACGCCCTCTGGCTCCTGGTCACCGCCTGCGCCTCCGCCCTGGCGCACGGCTATGCCCACTACATCGCCGAGCGGGCCCCGCACCAGCGCTGGGACGCGCTGCGCAGCCTGGCCGACGAGTGGCCGCTGGTCACGGCCGTCCTGCCCACCGTCTTCCTGCTCGCCGGCGCCGGCTGGGGCTGGTGGCCGCCGAAGGGCGTCGAGTATCCGGCCTTCGTTCTGAACATCGTGATCCTGTTCGGCCTCGGGCTCGTCACCGCCCGCTGGTCGGCGCGGAGTTGGCCGTTGGCCGTGTTCATCGGCATGGTCGACGCGTTGCTCGGGGTGATCGTGGTGGTCGCCAACGCGCTCATCAAGTAGGTGCCGAGTCGATGCAGTTCATTGAACGGTAAACGGGTTTACGATCACCCAAGGTCACTGTTCCTCCGGGCAAGGAGCCGGCATGACATCCGAAGACGCGGTCACCGCAGAGGCCGTCGACAGCCTGCGGGGCACCGACGACCCCCGGCTGCGCGAACTGCTCACCGCGCTGATCCGCCATCTGCACGCGTTCACCCGTGAGACCCGGCTGACCCAGCGCGAGTGGGAGACGGCGATCGCGTTCCTCACCGAGACCGGGCAGACCTGCACGGACACCCGGCAGGAGTTCATCCTGCTCTCCGACGTCCTGGGCCTGTCGATGCTGGTCGAGACGGTCAACGGGCACAGCGACCCCGGCAGCACCGAGTCGACCGTCCTCGGCCCCTTCCACATGACCGAGTCCCCGGTCCGGGAACTCGGCGCCGGCATCGACCTGGTGGGCACCGGTGAACCCTGCGTGGTCAGCGGTGTCGTCCGCGCCGCCGACGGCACCCCGCTGCCCGGCGCGGTCCTGGACGTGTGGCAGGCCGACCCGCACGGCTTCTACGACGTGCAGCAGCCCGAAGTCCAGCCGCCCGGCAACGGCCGCGGCCTGTTCACCGCCGACGACGAGGGCCGCTTCCGGTTCCGGACCTGTGTGCCCAGCGAGTACCCGATCCCGACCGACGGCCCGGTGGGTGCCCTGCTGAAGGCCACCGGACGGCACCCCTACCGCCCCGCCCACATCCACTTCATCGTCTCGGCCGAGGGGCACGCGCCGGTCACCACGCACATCTTCGTCGCCGGCGGTGCGTACCTGGACTCCGACGCGGTGTTCGCGGTCAAGGAAAGCCTGGTGAAGGACTTCACCCCGGTCGACGACCCGGCCCTGGCCGAGGAGTACGGCGTGCCGAACCCGTTCCGGCACGCCCGCTTCGACCTGGTCCTGGAGCGCTCGTGAACCCCTTCGACTTCGTCCACGAGACCCGTCCCGCGCGGGTGGTCTTCCGGCCCGGTGCCGCGCGCACCGCACCCTCCGAGGAGGCCCGGCACCTGGGGCTGCGGCGGCTGCTGGTGCTGAGCGGCGAGCGGGGCGCGGACACCGCGCGGGCGGTCGCCGACTCACTCGGGGACGCCTGCGCGGGCCTGCACACCGGGGCCCGGATGCACGTCCCCGTGGAGGTCGCCGACCGGGGCGTCGAGGCGGCGCGGGCCGCGGGCGCCGACGGCTGCGTGGCCGTCGGCGGCGGCTCGGCCGTCGGCCTCGGCAAGGCCGTCGCGCTGCGCACCGGACTCCCGCTGATCGCCGTGCCCTCGACCTACGCGGGCTCCGAGATGACCCCGGTCTGGGGCCTGACCGAGCACGGCGTCAAACGCACCGGCCGCGACCCCGTCGTCCTGCCCCGCAGCGTCGTCTACGACCCCGAACTCACCCTCTCCCTGCCCGTCCCGCTCTCGGTGACCAGCGGGATCAACGCCCTCGCCCACGCCGTCGAGGCGCTGTACGCCCCCGACGGCTCGCCGCTGGTCGCGCTCATGGCCGAAGAAGGCGTACGGGCGCTGGCGGGCGCCCTGCCCGAGATCGCCGCCGTGCCGGAGTCGGTACCGGCCCGCTCCCGCGCCCTGTACGGCGCCTGGCTGTGCGGGGCCTGCCTCGGCGCCACCACCATGGGCCTGCACCACAAGCTGTGCCATGTCCTCGGCGGCACCTTCGGCCTCCCGCACGCCGAGACCCACACCGTCGTCCTGCCCCACGCCCTCGCCTTCAACGCGCCCGCCGCCCCTGAGGCGGCCGCCGCCGTGGCCCGGGCCCTCGGCGCGGACGACGCCCCGACCGCCCTGCAGGAGCTGGCGGGCCGCCTCGGCGCACCCCGCTCCCTCGCCGAACTCGGCCTTGAGGAAGCGGACTTGGCGGTTGCCGCGGCCCAGGTGGCCGGGCAGCCCTACGCCAATCCGAGACCGGTCACGACCACCGAGGCACTGAGCGTGCTGCGCGCGGCGTACGAGGGCGGGCCGGTCCGGCAGTGACCACCCGGTCCCCGGACGAGGCGGGCGGGCGCGGGCGGACCCGGATCCCGCGAGGCGGCGGCCCCGGCGCGGCGCGGCTCCCGGGCGGTCGAGGCCGGCCTGACCGGCCTGACCGGCTTGCGAACCCGGCGCCCGGCCTCAGTCCGGCGCCTGGCCGGATCCGGGAGCGGAGCCGTCGGCGGACGGGAGGCCGAGCCGTTCGAGGAGCCCGGCACGCAGCGGATCGGCGTCCGGGAGACCCAGTTCGGCGGTGATGGCCAGCGCGTGGGTCCACGCGGTGCGGGCGGGATACGGGCGTCCGGCGGCGCCGTGGATGTCGCCGAGACAGACGAGACCGGCGGCCTCGCCGTGCCGGTCGCCGGTCTGGTGGAACAGGTCGAGGGCCTGCTGATAGCGGTCGACGGCCTCGGCGTGCTCGCCGAGCCGGTGCAGGATGTAGCCGAGACTGTCCTGGATGTGGGCCTGCCCGTTGAGGTCCCCGGTCTCCTGCGCCAGCTCCAGGGCCTGACGGCAGTGGGTCAGGGCCTGCTGGTGGTCGCCGAGCTGGGCGAGTATCCAGCCGATGTGGTTCAGCGCGGCGGACTGCCCGGCCCGGTCGTCGACGGCACGGTGGTGCGCGAGGCTGTCGTGGGCGTGGCCGAGCGCCTGCTGATGCCGGCCCTGGGCCTCGGACATCCGGGACAGGTGCTGATGGATACGGGCCTGCCCGGCGTGGTCGCCGGCCTCGCCGAACAGCTCCAGCGCGCGCAGATAGTGCGCGCGGGCCGCGTCCGGACGGTCCAGCCGGTCCTCGGCGAGACCGAGTCCCCGGTGGGCCTCCGCCTGCCCGACGGCATCGCCCTCGCGCCGGGCGGCGTCCAGCGCCGCGGTGTGCGCGGCGATCAGCGCCCGCCGGTTGCCGTGCCGGTCGAGATAGGTGGTCAGCGCCGAGGCCAGCCGCCAGGTGTGGCTGTGCAGGCCGGCCGCGGGCGCCTGCTCCACCGCGGCGAGCAGGACCGGATGCTCGGCGGTGAACCAGTCCTGTGCCTGCCGGTGGCCGGACAACTCCTCGGCGGCGGCGCCTGGTCGGGCGGGCGGCAGCGGAGTGGGGCTGGGCCGGGGAGTCAGCAGGGCGTCCGCCCGGTGCGCGGTGTGGAGGTAGTGGTCGAACAGGCGGTGCGCCGCGGTGCGCCGGGTGTCGTCGCTGTCGTGGGTGGCGACCAGCTCGGCCGCGTAGGCGCGCAGCAGGTCGTGGAAGGCGTACCGGCCGGCGGGCTGTTCGGTGAGCAGATGTCCGCGGACCAATTCGGCCACCAGCACGCGGGCACGGGCGGCGGGTACGCCGGCCAGCGCGGCGACGGCCGGGAGCGCGGCGTCCGGGCCTGGATGCAGGCCCAGTAATCGGAAGAGCCGGGCGGCCTCCTGGCCGAGCGCCCGGTACGACCAGGAGAACACCGCCCGTACCTCGCTGCTCGCCTCCCCGCCGTCCAGGGCGTCCAGCCGCCGGTCGGTCAGGCGCAGCTCCTCGGCCAGGGCGGCCAGCGGCAGTTCGGGCTGCGCGGCGGCACGGGCGGCGACGATCGCGAGCGCGAGCGGCAGGCCTGCGCACCGGCCGACGATCTCCCGTACGGCATCGGGATCGGCCTTCACCCGCTCCGCGCCGAGCCGGCGGACCAGCAACTCCCTGGCCTCCTCGGCGGCGAGCATGCCGATCGTCAGCAGCTGCGCCCCCTCGGTGGCCGCGAGACCGGTCAGCGATCTCCGGCTGGTGATCAACGCCAGACACCCGGGCGCCCCGGGCAGCAGCGGACGGACCTGCTCGGCGTCGCGCGCGTTGTCCAGCACCACCAGCACCCGACGCCCCGCCAGCAGACTGCGGTACAGGCCGACCTGGGCCTCCAGGCCTGCCGGGATCCGGGCCGGCGGCACACTCAGGGCGTCCAGGAACCCCCGTACCGCCTCGGCGGGGCTCAGTACCGATCCGGTGGGCGTGAAACCGCGCAGGTTCACATACAACTGACCGTCGGGGAAGGCCCGTTGGGCTCGCCGTGCCCAGTGCACGGCCAACGCGGTCTTGCCCACCCCGGCCGTGCCCGACACCGCCGTGATCACCACCGCCGACGGCTGGTCCGCCGCCGAGACGAGGACGGCCTCCAGCCGGGCGAGCTCCTCGCCGCGGCCGATGAACCCCTGGACTCCCATGGGGAGTTGGCCGGGTGCCGCACCCGGCCAGGGAGTCGCCGCGGCCGGCGGCCGCGCCGGGGGAGCGGCCCGGACCGGGGTACGGGACGCCGGCCGTACGACGGACTCGGCCAGGCCTCCCCGCAGGATCGCCTCGTGGACCTTCCGCAGTTCCGCACCGGGGTCGGTGCCGAGCTCCTCGGCGAGCCGCTTGCGGACGTCGGCGTAGCAGTCCAGTGCCTCCGCGCTGCGGCCGACGGCGTGCAGCGCCCGCATCAGCGCCTCGGTCAGCGGTTCCACGAGCGGGTACGCTTCGAGAAGTTCGGTCAGCGGGCCGATCACAACGACGGGATCGCTGACGCGCGACTCCACTTGGACCCAGGCGACCGCGGCGTCCACGTGCTGCCGCCGCCAGGCCTCGCGCACCCGTGCCGCCCACTGCCCGCCGAGCCCGGCCAGCGGCTCCCCGTGCCACAGCCCGAGCGCCTCGCGCAGCAGCGCCGCCCGCGCCTCGTCCGTGCGCCCCGTCTCCCGGGCCCGGCCCGCCAACTGCCGGAACCGATGGATGTCCACCTGGTCCTCGCGGGCCTCCAGCAGGTATCCGCCGGAGCGGCGCACCAGACGCAACCGGGGATGCCCCGAGCCCTCGGTCTGCTCGCACAGCCGGCGCAGCCGTGCGACATGAGCGTGCAACGCGCGTCGCGCCCCGTCCGGCGGATCGGCGCCCCACACCCGTCTGATCAGTACGTCGGCCGGGACGGGCCGGCCGGTGTCCACCGCCAGCGCGGCCAGCACGGTCCGCCGTTGTGGTGGCCCGACCTCGGCGGTCCGGCCCTGAATCTGGAGCTCCACGGGTCCGAGAAGGCGTAATTCCACCACGGCATCCACACTCCCCGCACAGCTGTTCTTCACTCTGTGCACACATTCTCGCGCTCGGCGACAACCTATCGACAACGTTCTCAGCCACACTCGAACTTCAGTCTGATGACGCGGACTTCAGTCTGCTGGGGCGTGGAGTCTCCACGCACGGCGGCGCACCGCACACGGGGAACGGCGGCACGGAGCGCCGGTCGAGCGGTATCCGGGGGAGAGTGACGTGAACGAACAACGGGGAGCCACAGCCACGAGAACGGCGGAATTACCGGTACGGCGGCCGGACCGCCCGTACGACCCACAGGCGCAGCGCACGGCACCGCACCCGCCGCCGCCCGCTCCGCACCCGTCGGACGGCGGCGGACGCAGTGTGCTGGAGGGCGCCTTCGCGCTGCTGGGAGCGGTGGAGCGGGCCGAAGAGGCCGGACTGACCAGGCTCGCGGCGGAGTGCGGCCTGCCCAAGACGACCTCGTACCGCCTGCTGGAGCAACTGGTCGAACTGGGTGCCGTCGAGCGAAGCCGCAAGGGCTACCGCATGGGGCCGCGGATCTTCCGGCTCGGGCAGGGCTGGCAGCCGTACCCGGGCCTGCGCACCGCCGCGCGGGCACCGGCCCGCCGCCTCGCGCGCATCACCGGCGCGACGGTGGGGCTCAACGTACTGCGGGAGGGCCAGACCCTGGTCCTGGACTGGACGCCCGGCGAGACCGCCGGGGCGCTCGGCCGATCGCTCGACAGCGGGGTCTGGCCGTGGTTCACCGCGGCCGGCAAGGTACTGGTCGCCGGGGCGTATCCGCGGCTGCCGCTGGGCCCGATGCCCGGGTCCTGGCACCGGCAGGCCGAGGCGATCCGGGACCGGGGCGTCGCCTTCGACCGGGAGGAGGTGGCGGCCGGCTTGTGCTGTGTGGCTGTGCCGGTACCCGGCCCGAACGGCGCGCCGCTGGCGTCCCTGAGCCTCGTGACCGATCCCGCGCACAGCCTGGACCGGCTCGCGGGCGTGGTGCAGCAGGCGGCGAGGATGATCGGCGCCGCCCTGCGCGGCCGCTGAGCCGACGAGCAGCGGATGTCCGATGTCCTCCGGGGGCGTCGATGAGAAGGGTGTCCGGGCTGGGGAAGACCTCGGCCCGGGCGTCCTCTTCCAGGTTTCAGGAGCCCGGAGCAGAGGCCGTGTCGGCTGTGCGGCGCAGCCACATGTTGCCGAACCTGCTTCTGTGCTGTTGCCGGACTCGGAGCCCCGGCCGGATAAGCGGAGAAGCTACCACCGTTTAGGGGGGGGCGGGGGGAGGGGTCTCTCGTAGTGCGGCAGGCCCAACAGGCAACCATTACTGCCTACTGGGGCGGGCTCAGGGGTTGAGGGCGAGGGGGTCTCGGAGTCGTGCTGTGCGCCCGGCGGCTGCTCGAACGTGTGCTTCTGCGCAAGGAGTTGGTCTCCACCCTGCCTGGTGCCCTGCCCGGGTCGTGCCGCCGCCAGTCGCTCGCGGGCTCACGTGCCCGGCGCGCTCGGCGGCGAGGGTGTCGAGGAGTTCGGTGCGCGAGGCCGGTCGGCGCGGAGTCCTTCGTCTCGGCGGCCGGGCGGGCGAAGGCCCCGACGGGCGCGCGATCGCGGAGCCGACGGCGACGACCCGGTCGAGGTCGCCCTCGGTGTCTGCTCGCGCGAGCGGAGTGGAGTGGTGAAGATCCGTTCCTGTGCCGTCGACCGACCGCCCCCCGCAGGCGACACTCCGTGCTCACCCGACAGGAATCAGCCGAACACACTCTGAATGTGGCCTAGTTGGCAGTGCCGGGACGCCTCGCGGCCGCCGCTGCGGGCAGCCCGGAGAACTCGCGTTGTCGAAGGTCACAGGGCACGTCTTCCGTCGCCGGGGCACCCGCAGGCGACCGCCCATCCGTGGACCCGGCTTCAAATCATGAGCACAAATTCCACACAGCCCTCTCTTCAGGCGGCCCTTGATGGTCTAGATTGACCGTGCTTCGCACATGCTGGGACACGAGGCGACAAATGATGATCTATGGGTCCGTCGATACAGACGGCCGGTGGCCGCATCTCTGGCGCCGGACGTGGGGGTGATCAACTCCTGGGGCCCGAGAAGAGTTTCGGGTGCGGGGAGCACCCGGGACTTCCACGGGTTCCCGTGCACGTCGGGAGCCTGGCAGGGCATGCAAGTCCGCTGCGGCAAGGGCGGGTTGTTCAGGCAGCGCTGAAGTAGCCGGGATGTCATACGCGGGGGGCGGGGGCCGCCTGCGGGAAGAACAGCGCGGCGCGGGGAGCCGGGGGGCCTCCCGGGGGCGGATGCGTGCGGGAGGCGGGGGCCTCCCGGGGGAGGAACCGTGTCAGTGCACCATGTCGAACCACTGGGGACCGGGGGGTTTCTGTGCGGCAGGGGGGACTAGTCGACCCTTTTCCGCCGGCGCGCAAGCGTCTGGCGAACGGGGCAGTCAACAGGCCGGCGATCGAGTGGGAGCAGCGGTACCGCCGTACCGTGATCATCAGCGACACCGTGGCCACCGCCTTCGTGGCGGCGGGGATCGGCGAGTTCTTCGGGGCCCGGGACGCGGCCAACTGGCACGAGAAATGGGGGATTCTCGCATTCGGCACCGAGCTGCTGGTGCTGTCGGCGCTGGCGGTGGGCCGGGCGTGGGTTCCGGCCGTGCTCGGCCAGGGCGCCGAGGAGTTCCGCCGGCTCGGACGCTCACTGTTCGCCGCGACCGTCGTCCTGGCACTCGGCGGGATCGCCCTCACCTCGCGCAACATCAAGCTCTGGATCTTCGTCGCGATCCCCGCGATCGGGCTCGTCACGATGTCCGCGCGGTATCTGCTCCGTCTCTCTCTGCACAGACAGCGGAAGGAAGGGCGGTGCCTGAGACCGGTGCTCGCTGCCGGAAGCCCGGCCACCGTGGGCGACCTGATCACCCGAACCCGCAAGTTCCCGCACATCGGCTGGCGGGTGGAGGCGGTGTGCACGACGGACGGCCGCGGGCTCGACGGTGACGAACTGGACGGGGTACCGGTCGTCGGCCGGCTGACGGACGTCGCCAAGCACGTCCGCCACGACGGCTACCGCGTCGTCGCGGTCACACCGGACCCGCACTGGACACCGGACCGGTTGCAGCGGCTGGCCTGGAACCTCGAAGGCAGCGATGCCGAGATGGTCGTGGCCCCGGTGCTGATGGAGGTGGCCGGTCCGCGGCTGCACGTCGACGCGGTGCTCGGGATCCCGCTGCTGCGGGTCAGCCTGCCGACCTTCACCGGGGGCCGTCGGGCGATCAAGGAGGTCGTCGACCGGGTCGGCGCGGTGGTCCTGCTGATGCTGTTCGCGCCGCTGATGATGCTTGCCGCGCTGCTCGTGCTGGTGGACAGCCGGGGCGGGGCCTTCTACCGCCAGCGCAGGGTCGGCAAGGACGGCCGGGAGTTCACGATTCTCAAGTTCCGCACCATGGCCGTCGGGGCGCACGGGGCACGTGCCCAGCTCGCCGACCGCAACGAGGGCGCGGGACTGCTGTTCAAGCTCCGCCGGGATCCGCGGGTGACCCGGGTGGGAGCGGTGCTGCGCCGGTACTCGGTCGACGAACTCCCGCAGCTTTTCAACGTGCTCACCGGATCGATGTCGCTCGTCGGTCCGCGGCCTCCGCTGCCGGAGGAGTGCGCCGAGTACGGCCCGGACATCCGGCGGCGGCTGCTGGTCAAGCCCGGGCTCACCGGCCTGTGGCAGATCAGCGGACGCAGCGACCTGCCGTGGGAGGAGGCGGTCCGCCTCGACCTGCGGTACGTGGAGGACTGGTCGCTCGCCCTCGACACGGTGATCTTGTGGAAGACGATGCGTGCGGTCCTCCACGGGCAGGGGGCCTACTGATGCGCGGGGGGCTGCGGCTCAAGGGTCCCGCCGACGCGCGGACCGCAGGCCACCAGGGCCTGCCTGGGGGGAGAGACGGGTCATGAGAGTCAGCGTTTTCGGGCTGGGCTACGTGGGCTGCGTATCAGCCGCGTGCCTGGCCGGCATGGGGCACGAGGTCATCGGGGTGGACGTCAACCAGGTGAAGGTCGACCTGGTCAACGACGGCAAGGCCCCGGTGGTGGAGGAACGTATCGGCGAGCTCATCGCCGAGGTCGTGCGGACCGGAGCGCTGCGCGCCACCGGCGACGTCCGCGAGGCGATCATGGGCAGCGAGGTGTCGCTGGTCTGCGTGGGCACGCCGTCGGAGCCCAACGGCAGCCTGTGCACGACGTACTTGGAGCGGGTCACCGAGGAGATCGGCGCCGCGCTGGCCGAGAGGGCCAAGCAGGGGGGCCGGCACACCGTCGTGTTCCGCAGCACCATGCTCCCGGGCACCTGCCTGAACCTGCTGGTACCCATCCTGGAGAAGCACGTCGGCGGTCTGGCCGGGGTGGACATCGGGGTCGCGGTCAACCCGGAGTTCCTGCGCGAGGGCACGAGCGTGCGGGACTTCTTCGACCCGCCCAAGACCGTCATCGGCGAGCTCGACCAGGCAAGCGGCGACGCGGTGCTGGCGCTCTACGACGGCTTGCCCGGCGAGGTGTTCCGGGTACCGGTCCCGACGGCCGAGGCGATCAAGTACGCGGACAACGCGTTCCACGGCCTCAAGATCGGCTTCGCGAACGAACTGGGCGCGGTGTGCCAGGCGCTCGGGGTGGACTCGCACCAGGTGATGGACGTGTTCCTGGCCGACCGCAAGCTGAACATCAGCCCCGCCTACCTGCGGCCCGGCTTCGCCTTCGGCGGCTCCTGCCTGCCCAAGGACCTGCGCAGCCTGGTCCACGCCGCACAGCGGGCCGACGTCTCGGTCCCCATCCTCGCCCACGTGCTGACCTCCAACTCCGACCATCTGCAGCGCGCGGTGGACCTGGTCGAGCGCACCGGCAAACGCCGGGTGGGCCTGTTCGGACTGTCCTTCAAACCCGGCACCGACGACCTCCGCGAGAGCCCGCTGGTCGAGCTGGCGGAGCGGCTCTTCGGCAAGGGGTACGACATCAAGATCTACGACGCCCATGTGAGCCTCTCCCGGCTGCTCGGCGCGAACCGCGAGTACATCGAGAGCCGGCTGCCGCATCTCGCGCAGCTGCTCGCGGACTCCGTCGACGAGGTGCTCGAACACGCCGAGGTGTGCCTGGTCGGCACCAGGGACCCGGCCGTGCTGTCGGCGCTGCCCCATGGCGAAGGACCGGTGATCGTCGACCTCATCCGCCTACCCGACGCGGAGACGCGCCGGACCGAACCGGGGTACATGGGCCTTGCTTGGTAACGAAGTCAGCGGCGACGGTTCCGGCCGGCGCGCGCTGATCCTGGTGGAGAACCTGTCGGTGCCCTTCGACCGACGGGTGTGGCAGGAGTGCACGACACTGCGCGACGCGGGCTGGACGGTGCACGTCATCTGTCCGCAGGGGAGCAAACGCGACACGGAGCCGGAGGCGGAGATCGACGGGGTGCGGATCCACCGCTACCCGCTGCGCGCCGCCACCGGAGGGCCGGCCGGCTACCTGAAGGAGTACGGATCGGCGCTCTGGCACACGGCCCGGCTGGCCCGCAAGGTCGGCCCGGTCGACGTGGTCCACGCATGCAACCCGCCCGACCTGCTGTTCCTGCCGGCACTGTGGCTGAAGCGGCGCGGCGCACGGTTCGTCTTCGACCAGCACGACCTGGTACCCGAGCTGTACCTCTCCCGGTTCGACCGCGGCGAGGACCTGCTCTACCGCGCCGTGTGCGCACTGGAACGGCGGACCTACCGGGCCGCGGACGTCGTCCTCGCCACCAACGAGAGCTACCGGGACGTCGCGATACGCCGGGGCGGCCGGCGGCCCGAGGACGTCTTCGTGGTGCGCAGCGCGCCCGCGATCGAGCGGTTCCAACCGGTGCCGACGGAGGAGGAGTTGAAGCGCGGCAAGCCTCATCTGCTGTGCTACCTCGGCGTGATGGGCCCGCAGGACGGCGTCGACTACGCCCTGCGGGCCCTCGCGAAGCTCCGCGACGACCTCGGCCGGACCGACTGGCATGCCGTGTTCGTCGGCTCCGGCGACGCCTTCGACGCGATGGTGGAGCTGTCCCGGCGGCTCGGGCTCGGTGACCAGGTGCAGTTCACCGGGCGCATCCCGGACGCCGACCTGGTGCGCTACCTGTCCACCGCGGACGTCTGCCTTTCCCCCGACCCGCGCAATCCGCTCAACGACGTGTCGACCATGAACAAGGTCCTCGAGTACATGGCGATGGGCCGGCCGATCGTCTCGTTCGACCTCAAGGAGGCGCGCGTCTCCGCCGGTGAGGCCGCGCTCTACGCGCCCGCCGACGACGAGGCCGAGTTCGCCGAGCTCATCGCGCTGCTTCTCGACGACCCGGAGAAGCGGGCCCGGATGGGCAAGATCGGCCAGGAACGGGTGAGCGGGCCGCTCTCCTGGCGCAACTCGCAAGCGTCGCTGCTTGCTGCCTACGCAGCCGCCTGCCGTGACCACACCCCGGTGCCGGCGGCCGATCAGGTTCGAACAGGGAAGAGGCAGCGCAGTTGAGCGAGGAATCGATACGTCTGGTCACCATCGGGCGGATATTCCGTCGGCGCTGGCGGTTTCTCGCCGTCCTCGCCGTCGCGGGAGGGCTCGTCGGCTACGGCGCCTCGGTGGTGTTCCCACCGACCTACACGACGTCGGCGTCGGTCCTGCTGCCGGGGCAGTGGGAGGAGCGTGAGCTGCTGACCCAGGTTGACATCGCGACCAGCTCGACGGTGGTCGACCGCGTGGCCGCCACGCTCCGCTGGAAGGACGTCAGCGATGCCGAGCTGCGGGACCAGGTGACCGCCTCGGCCGCCGACGGGAACATCATCAAGATCTCGGGTACGGCCGACACCCCCCAGCGCGCGCAACAGCTCTCCGACCAAGTGGCCCAGCAGTTCGTCAAGTTCGCCTCGCGGATCGCGGGCGGCGGCACCGACTCCGCGGCGGCCACGGAGTCCGAGGCGCTGCGCAAGCAGGTCGAGGAGGCCAACCGCCGCATCACCGAGCTGGCCGACGCGGCCGATCCGGGGCAGACCGTGGAGGGCGTGCAGGCCCGGACGGAGCTCGAAAAGCTGAGCACCTCGCTGGAGGAGGCCATGACGAAGCTGGACGAGGCCAACCCGGCGACCAACAAGGCCGGCATGGTCGTCATGGGACCGGCGGCCCGGCCGACCGGCCAGGCGCCGCCGACGAGGATCCAGCTCATCGCCGCCGGAACACTGCTGTTCCTCCTGCTCGCGGTCGTCGGCCACCTTGCCGCCGCACGCATGAACCGCCGGCTGCGCACCGAACCGGAGATCACCGCGGCGCTGGGCGCGGCGCTGCTGGGCACCGTGGAGGTGCCCGACGGAGGGCGCCGCGGGCACCGGCCGGAAGGCGGCGCCCGGCGGAGCCGGCTCCGCCGGCTCCTCGGCATGGACACCCGGTGGGACCTGCCGACCCCGCCGAGGTCCGACGACGAGGCCGCCCGACGGATCCGCTACCGGCGGGTCTGCACCCGCCTCCGGGACCAACTGCCCGCCCCCCGGCGACTGCTGTTGGTCGTACCGGACGGCGACGAGATCGCCCGCCGGGCCGCCGGACAGCTCGCCGCCGAGGCCGCGAGCGATCCGCTGCTGCGGGTCGTGAAGGTCTCGGTGGACCGGCCGATCGTGCCGGACCGCGACAGCGATTCCGGCGCCCTGGTCGTCCTCAGCGCGGGCAGCTGGACCGCGGAGGAACTCGCCGGCATCGCCGAGGCATGTGCGGACGGCAGACACGAGGTCCTCGGCTTCGTCATCGCCGACACGGTCCGCGCCCGTGAGACGCGGACTGCCGGCCCTCCTCCCGACGACGCCACGCTCGCGCTCGCGGTGCGCGGCCCTGCAACGGGAGGTTCGGCGTGACGACGAGCACGACTCCGGAGCCGCCGGCCGCCGCTCCGCTTCTCGACCTGCAGGCGCTGGTGGTGGCGGTGCGCAGACGCCGCCGCCTCTGGTACGCCACGGCGCTCCTCGGCCTGCTGGGGGGTTCCGGGCTGGCGGTCGCGATGCCGCCGTCGCCGACCGCGGTGACCGAAGTGCTGGTCGCGCACGAGGCGGACCAGCCGAACGACACCGGAACGCTGATCCGCACCGACGTCCAGCTGCTGCAGACCACGCAGATCGCCGGCAAGGCCCTGCAGTCCCTCAAGTCCCGGGAGAAACCCGAGGACTTCCTGCAGGAGTACCGGGGTACCGGACTGACCAACAACCTGCTGCAGATCACCGTGACCGGCGACACCGACGCCCAGGCGGTGGCCCGGGCCAAGGCGCTGGCCGACGCGTTCGTCGCGGACCACGTGCAGCGGATGCAGCGGACCGCGCAGGCCGAGGCCCAGGCCCTGCTCGACCAGCGTGACCGCATGCGGGACGAGCTCGCGCAGGTCAACAAGGAGATCGGAAACCAGTCCGCGGGCAGCGACCCGAAGGCGTCGGCGACCCTCGAATCGCTCTTCGCCCGCCGCGCCGAACTCAACTCGCGCATCTCCGACTTCGACCAGCGCGCCGCGGACGCGCGGACCGGCGCACCCCAGGTCGTCGCCGGCACGCAGATCGTGGACACCCCGCGCGCGCTGCGGCACTCCCTGCCCAAGACCGTCGCCACCGACTCCGCGATCGGCCTCGTCCTCGGGCTCTTCCTCGGGCTCGCGCTGGCCGCGGTCGGCACGGTGGTGGCGGACCGCCCCGTGCTGCGCCGGGACATATCGGCGAACCTGGGCGCCTCGGTCATCGCGGAGCTGCCCCGCCGCAGGAGCAGGCCGTGGCAGCGCCGGCGGACCCGGCTGACCCGCGAACGGCTCACCGCGGCCCTGGCCCGCACCGTGCGCGGCTCCACGGAACCGGTGTCGCTGCTGGAACTGGGCTGTGCGCGCGCCACGAGCGCGATCGCCCTGGACCTCGCCAGGGCCATGGCGGCGGAGGGGCCGGTGACCGTCGTCGACGCGCTGCCCGGCCAGCAGCTGGCGGGCCGCCGCCAGAAGCCGGGAGACCCGACCGTGGTCGGCGCCGAGCGTGCCGCGACCGTGCCGCCCCAGGAGCGCAGGATCGGCGTCGGCTCCGTGGCGCCCGGTACGGCGTGGACCGACCTCCAGTACCTCGGCACCCAGACCGTGCTCGTGGTGCGGGCCGGACACGGCAGCGCCGCATGGCTGCACACCGTGGCGCGGCAGCTCGCGGACCAGCGCATCCCGGTGATCGGTGTGGTGCTGATCGACCCCGATCCGCGCGACCGGACCGACGGCACCCTGTGGGACGGGCTGCAGACCGCGCTGCGCGGCCGGAGCGAGCGGCCGGCCCGGCAGCAGGCGGGGACGGGCCAGCGGCGGGCGGAGCGGCAGCCGGTGTGGGCCACCCGGGGCCCGGACAACGACCAGGAGGCTCGGTAGCACATGTGCGGCATCGCAGGCACTTACCGGTGGCCGGACGGAAAGATCGTGACCGACCGGCTCACCGACACCCTCGCCCACCGCGGTCCCGACGGGTCGGGCCGGTACAGCCACCCCCTCGGCGACGGCGAAGTGCATCTAGGGCACCGCCGGCTGGCCATCATCGACCTGTCCGACACCGGCGCCCAGCCGATGGTCTCGGACGGCCTCGTCCTGACGTACAACGGCGAGCTGTACAACGCCCCCGAGCTGCGGGCCGAGCTGGCGGCCACCGGGGTGCGCTTCCGCGGCACCTCCGACACCGAGGTACTTCTGGAGGCCTGGCGGCGCTGGGGCACGGACTGTCTGCCCCGGCTGCGCGGCATGTTCGCGTTCGGCGTCTTCGACGAGCGCACCGGTGACCTGGTGCTCGCCCGCGACCAGCTCGGCATCAAGCCGCTGTTCCTGCTCCGGCGCGGCGGCGGCCTGGTGTTCGCCTCCGAGCTGAAGGCGCTCTCCGTCGCGACCGGCCGGTCGTTGCAGGTGGACGACGCGGCGCTGGTGGCCTCGCTGCTGTACTACTGGGTGCCGGACTCACGGTGCGCGTTCCGCGAGGCGGAGAAGCTGGAGCCGGGGAGCTGGCTGAGGTGCCGGCCCGACGGGCGGGTGGAGCGCGGCCGGTTCTGGAACCTGAAGGACGTCGCCGCCGAGGGCCAGGAGCGGGCCCGGGCCGGCGAGCTGCCGGACCTGGCCGCCGTCGTCGAGGAGTCGACCCGGCGTCACCTGCTCTCCGACGTACCCGTGGCGACCTTCCTCTCCGGCGGCCTCGACTCCAGCTACCTGACCGCGCTGGCGGCCCGCCACCAGCCGGGGATCTCCGCCTACACGATCGGGTTCCGCGCCGAGGACGCCAGGTTCGAGGCGATGCCGGACGACCTGCGCTACGCCCGGCAGGTGGCCGAGCAGTTCGGCGTCGACCTGCACGAGATCGAGATCGCGCCGAACGTGCTCGACCTGCTGCCGCAGATGACGTACCACCTGGACGAGCCGATCGGTGACCCCGCCGCGATCAACACGTACCTGATCTGCATGGCCGCACGAGAGGCCGGGGTGAAGGTGATGCTCTCCGGGATGGGCGCGGACGAGCTGTTCGCCGGTTACCGCAAGCACCTGGCCAACCTGATCGCGCTGCGCTACCAGCGCGTCCCGCGGCCCCTGCGGCGCGGGGTGTCCGCGGCCGTGGACCGGCTGCCGGTCGCCACGGCCCGCCGGGGATACCGGTCGGTGCGCTTCGCGAAGCGGTTCCTCTCCTTCGCCGACCTGCCGGAGGAGACCGCCTTCCGGCGCAGCTACACCATGTACGACCAGGACGAGCTGCTCGCCCTGCTCGATCCGGACCTGGCCGGCACGGTCGAGGACGTGCTGACCGAACACGCCGACGTCTACCAGGACAACGACCTCGACGACTTCGTCAACCGCATGTGCCTCACCGACGCCCGGATGTTCCTGCCGGGCCTGAACCTCACGTACACGGACCGCTCCAGCATGGCCGCCTCGACCGAGGTCCGCGTGCCCTACGTGGACGTCGAGGTGGTCAGGGCGGCGTTCGCCGTGCCGGGCGACCGCAAGATCGTCGGACGGCAGGGCAAGGCCGTCCTCAAGGAGGCGGCCACCTCGATCCTGCCCCGGGAGATCGTGTACCGGCCCAAGGGCCTGTTCAGCGCCCCGCTGCGGGCCTGGATGAGCCGGGACCTGGCACCGCTGGTACGCGAGGTGGTCGACGACGGCCTGCTCGTCCGGTCCGGGTTCCTGCGCCGCGACGCGCTGGCGCGCATGGTCGCCGAGGACGCCGCCGGGCAGCGGGACTTCTCCAAGCATCTGTGGCACGTACTGACCCTCGAGTACTGGTATCGCGACGCGACCGCTGGGTCCGGCCAGAGCACTCGGTTGACCGCTTAGAAATTCAGAGGAGTTCGGGTGAAGCAGGTTGTACAGAACTACAAGAGCGGCGAGCTGGCGGTCCTCGACGTTCCGGTACCGGGGTGCAAGCCGGGCGGTGTGCTGGTCCGCAGCGCCTACTCGCTGATCTCCACCGGGACCGAGCTCATGAAGGTGTCCGAGGCCGGTATGTCGATGCTGGGCAAGGCCCGCTCCCGGCCGGACCAGGTGGCCAAGGTCATGCAGAGCGTGGCCACCAACGGGGTGCCCGCCACCTACCGCAAGGTGATGGGCAAGCTGGACTCCTACACGCCGCTCGGCTACTCGCTGTGCGGGGTGGTCGAGCAGGTCGGCGCCGGCATCGACGACGTGAAGGCCGGCGACCTCGTGGCCTGCGCCGGCAACGAGCACGCGCTGCACGCCGAGTTGAACTGGGTGCCGAAGAACCTCTACACCCCGGTGCCGGACGGCCTCGCGCCGCGCCACGCCGCCTTCGGCACCGTCGGGTCGATCGCGATGCAGGGCGTCCGCCAGGGCGAGCCGCAGCTCGGCGAGGTCGCCCTGGTCATCGGCCTCGGCCTGATCGGACAGCTGGTGGTCCAGCTCCTCACCGCCTCCGGCGTCCGCGTCGTCGGCGCCGACCCCGACCCGACGCGCTGCGAACTCGCCGCCCGCCTGGGCGCCGTGGCCTGCGGCGACCCCGCCTCCGCGGCCGTGGAAGCCGCCGTCGCCGAACTCACCGGCGGGCACGGCGTGGACCAGGTGTACCTGGCCGCCGGCGGCGGCAGCAACCAGCCCGTCGAGCTGGCCGCCCGGCTCTGCCGGGACCGCGGCCGGGTCGTCGACATCGGCAAGTGCCGCCTGGACCTGCCCTGGAACGCGTACTACGAGAAGGAACTCGACGTCCGGTTCTCGCGCTCGTACGGCCCCGGTCGCTACGACCCGGCGTACGAGCTGGAGGGACGCGACTACCCGATCGGTTACGTGCGCTGGACAGAGCGCCGCAACCTCGCGTGCTTCCTCGACCTCGTCGCCCGCGGCAGCGTCGACGTGGAGCCCCTGGTCTCCCACGTCGCCGACTTCGACGACGCGGTCGACACGTACCGGCGGCTGAAGGACGGCGAACTGAAGGCCGTGGCCGTGCTGTTCCGGTACCCCGAACAGGCGGCGGAAGCGCGGGAAGGGGAGGCGGAGTCCTCCTCGGTGGCCGTGCCCGCGGTCCCCCGCAGCGGGGGAACGTCCGCCCCGGCCCGGGCCGCCAAGTCACCGGTGCGCCTCGCGTTCGTCGGCGCCGGAAACTACGCGACGTCGATGCTGCTGCCGCACCTGGCACAGCGCGAGGGCGTCGAGCTGTCGACCGTCGTCACCACGACGGCCCTCTCCGCGGCCAACGCACAGCGGAAGTTCGGCTTCGCCGAGGCGACCACCGACCTCGACGCCGTGCTCGGCGACAAGTCCGTCGACGCGGTGTTCGTGGTCACCCGGCACAGCTCGCACGCCGAACTGACCCGCAAGGCACTGCTGGCCGGCAAGACGGTGTTCGTGGAGAAGCCCCTGGCCCTCACCGAGGACGAACTGGCCGGTGTACTCGCGGCGGTGGAGGAGTCCGGCAACGACCGGCTGCAGGTGGGCTTCAACCGCCGGTTCGCGCCGCTGCTGCAGGAGGCCAGGGAGCGGTTCGGCGCCCGGACCGGTCCGGCGAGCCTGCGCTACCTGGTCAACGCGGGCAAGCTGCAGCACGGCAGCTGGTACCTCCAACAGGGCACCGAGGGCTCGCGGTTCGCCGGCGAGGGCGGCCACTTCATCGACACCGCGAGCTGGCTGCTCGACGCCGACCCGGTCTCGGTCTACGCGGTGGCCACGTCCGGCAACGACGACCTGCAGATCGTGCTGCGCTACCCGGACGGCTCCACGGCCACCATCAGCTACGTCACCACCGGCGCGCCCGGCTTCCCCAAGGAGACCCTGGACCTGGTCGCGGACGGCAAGGTGCTGCGGCTCGACGACTTCGTCCGGGCCTCGGTCTACGGCCGCAAGCGGTGGGTGAGTTCGCGGCTGCCCAAGGCCCGGGACAAGGGCCAGAACGCCGAACTGGCCGCGTTCATCAAGGCCGTGCGGACCGGCGGGCCGATGCCGGTGCCGCTCCAGTCGCTGGTCGCGACCACGGCGGCCACCCTCGCCGTGCAGACCGGCCTGGCCGGCGGCGCGCCGGTGACGTTGGCGAGGACGCGATGACCATGAGTGCGGGCTGGTACCTGCGGCGGCTGTCCCGGATGGGGCCGCGGGAGGTCGCGGGCCGGGCGGGCGACACGGTGCGCAGACGGCGGTGGCGGTCGGCCCGGCCGGACGGCCCGAAGGTGACCGGCGCCCGGTTCACCGCGGTCCTGCCCGCCGGGACCGTCGCCGCGGTGCCGCCGGACGCCGCGAAACGCCTCGTCGCCGAGGCGGACCGGCTGATGTACGGGCACGTCGAGTACTTCGGGGTGGTCCGCGACGACCTCACCGACCCGGACTGGTGGTGCGACCCGAAGACCGGCCGCCGGGCTCCGTGGGGCTACGCCTTCGACGTGCCGTACCGGAACGAGGACGCGGTCGGGGACATCAAGCAGATCTGGGAGCTGTCCCGGCACCAGTACCTCACCGTGCTCGCCGCCGCCTACGCGGTCACCGGGAACGAGCGGTACGCCGAGCGCGTGGCCGAGCATCTGCGGTCGTGGTGGACGGCCAACCCCCCGCTGCGGGGCGTGCACTGGATCAGCGGCATCGAGCTGGGCATCCGGCTGCTGTCCTGGGTGTGGATCCGCCGGCTCCTCGACGACTGGCCGGGCGCGGCCGGGCTCTTCGAGGACAACCCGGTGGCGCTGAACCAGATCTGGCACCACCAGCGGTGGCTGGCCGCCTTTCCCAGCCGGGGGTCGTCGGCGAACAACCACGTCATCGCCGAGGCTGCCGGGCAGTTCGCGGCGGCCTGCGCGTTCGGCTGGTTCCCCGCCTCGGAGCGCTGGCGGGCCGACGCGCTGCGGTCGCTGGAGCGGCACCTGCGCGGCAACACCTTCGCCTCCGGCCTCAACCGCGAGCTGGCCACCGAGTACCACGGACTCGTGCTGGAACTCGGCCTGGCCGCGGTGGCCGAGGCGGATGCCGCAGGCGTGCCGGTCCCCCCGTCCGTCCGGCTGGTGCTGCTGCGGATGACCGACGCGCTCGCGGCCGTCGTGGACAGCCGGCTGCGGCCGCCCCGCCAGGGGGACGCGGACGACGGGCACGGTCTGGTCGTGGACGGCGCCGGCACCGACCGCTGGGCCTCGCTCCTTGCCACCGGCGACGCCGTGTTCGGCCGGCTCGACTGGTGGCCGACGGTGACCGGCACCGATGTGCGCACCCCGCTGCTGGCCGCGCTCATCCGGCCGTACCCGCAAGACGGAACCGGGACCGGGACCGGGACCGGAGCCGGTGCGGGTGCCGGTGCCGCACCGGCCGTGTCCCGCCCGGCTCGCCGGCCCGCCCACTTCGCCGACGCGGGGCTCACCATCCTGCGCGGTCCGGGAGAGATCTGGTGCCGCTGCGACGGTGGTCCGCACGGCTTCCTGTCCATCGCCGCGCACGCCCACGCGGACGCGCTGTCCGTGGAGGTCCGGCACGACGGGGTCGACGTGCTCGCCGACCCGGGGACGTACTGCTACCACGGGCAGTCCGCGTGGCGGCAGTACTTCCGGTCCACCCTCGGCCACAACACGCTGCAACTGGACGGCGGTGACCAGTCCGTCTCCGGCGGCCCGTTCCTGTGGACCCGGCATGCCCGCACCCGCGTCCTGACCGCGGACACAGCGGGCGAGGACGTGGCTCGCTGGTGCGCCGAGCACGACGGCTACCAGGGCGCCGTGCACCGCCGCCGGGTGGAGCTGACGGCCGCGAGCCAGGAGCTGAAGGTGGTCGACGAGGTGCGCGGCCCGCACCGGGTCCTGCAGCTGGCGTTCCACCTCGGCCCGGCGATCGCCGCGGACCTGGTGGGGAACCGGGCGGTGCTCACCTGGATCCGGGACGGCGAGGGGCGTTCCGCGGTGCTCGACCTGCCCGGTCAGCTGTCCTGGCGGGCGCATCGCGGTGAGACCGACCCGCCGCTGGGCTGGTACTCCGCGGGCTTCGGGCGCAAGGAACCCACCACCACGCTGGTCGGCACCGGCACCGCCGATGGCGCGGACGGGTTCACCACCGTGCTCAGGTTCGGCGGCTAGGGGGCACGTGGTGATCAAGAGACGGCACTGGGCGCTGGCGGCGGCACCGCTGGCGCTGGCCCTGCTGACGGCGACCGGCTGCGACAGTACGTCGGGCGCCCGGGCAGCGGAGCCGACCGCCGCGCCGTCCACGTCCACCTCCACGTCCGCGGCCCGGTCCGTGGCCCGGGTGTGCGCCAACCCCGCGGCCGGACCGGCGAAGGCGCCGGCCGGCGCGGTCACGGTCGACCCCGCGGTCGTCGGCGACCTGGCGGCGAAGACCAAGAGCAGCCCTGCGAACACCACGTTCTGGCTCCGGCCGGGCAAGCACCGGCTCGACCCGGACCGTTACGCCCAGGTCATCCCCAAGAAGGGGGACCGCTACCTCGGTGCGCCGGGCGCGGTGCTCGACGGCGGGAAGAAGAACCAGTACGCGTTCGCGGGCACCGCCCGCGACGTCACCATCCGCTACCTGACCGTGCAGCATTTCGTCGCACCGCAGAACGAGGGCGTGGTCAACCACGACTCGGCCGACGGATGGGTGATCGAGCACGCGACGATCCAGGACAACTCCGGGGCGGGGCTGATGGCCGGTGCCCACCAGCGGGTCCGTGCCAGCTGCCTGCGCGACAACGGACAGTACGGAATGAACGCGTACAAGGGCGGTGGCGGTATCAGCGACCTGGTGGTCGAGGACAACGAGATCGTGGGCAACAACACCGACAACTGGGAGCGGCGCCAGGAAGGTTGCGGCTGCACCGGAGGCATCAAGTTCTGGGCTGTCAACGGCGCGGACATACGCGGCAACTGGGTGCACGACAACCGCGGAGCCGGGCTGTGGGCGGACACCGACAACAACGACTTCCTCATCGAGAACAACGTGCTCGACGCCAACGACGGTGCCGCGCTGATCTACGAGACCAGCTACAACGCGGTCATCCGGAACAACACGATCCGGCGGAACAACTGGGTCGAGGGCCGCAGGTACGCCGACCGCGGCGACAACTTCCCGTACGCGACGGTCTACCTGTCCGAGTCCGGCGGCGAACCACGGGTCCGGGCCCGCACCGACAAGATCGAGATCTACCGGAACGTGCTGGAGAACAACTGGTCCGGGATCACCCTGTGGGAGAACGCCGACCGCTTCTGCAACAGCCCGGCCAACACCTCGTCCGGTGACTGCACGCTGCTGGTGAAGAACGCCGACCGCTGTGCCGAGCCGGCGATCGACAAGGCACCGCTCTACGCCGACTGCCGGTGGAAGACCCAGCGCGTGGACATCCACGACAACCGCTTCGTGCTCGACGAGTCCGTGGTCAGGTGCACGGAGATGTGCGACCGCATGGCGGTGCTGTCCAACTACGGAACCTATCCGGACTGGTCGCCGTACAAGGGCGAGAAGGTGGCCGAGGCGATCACCCACAAGCAGGACAACCGCTGGCACGACAACGTCTACCTCGGACCGTGGCAGTTCGTCGCCTACGACCCGAGCCAGGTGCTCGACTTCGACGAGTGGCAGGGCACCGATTACCGGCAGGACGCGGGCAGCACCCTCGACCCAGGGGCCGGTGGTTGAGATGGACACGCAGAAGAACACGCAGAAGAACACGCAGAAGAACACGCAGAAGAACACGCAGACGGACACGCAGCCGGACACGCGGTCCGGCGCCGGACCGGGCTCCGCCGGCACAGCGAGGATCGTCGGGATCGTCTGGGGGCTGCTCGTCCTCAACACGCTCGGCTCCGCCGGGGCGAAGACCATCGTCCCGCTGCCCCGCTCCCTCATCCAGATGGTCACCATGGGCGCCCTGGTCGCCGCGTTCGCGCTGGCGCTCACGGTCAACGTCCGGCTGCGCATCCGGGCCAGCGCCTACCTGCTCCTGCTCACCCTGCTGCTGGTAACGAGCGTGATCTCCAGCGCGAACCTGGAGTCCGGGTTCGGCGCGCTGTTCCGCTGCTTCCGGCTGGCTCTCTTCGTCGGCACCCTGTGGCTGCTCAGCCGCTGGTGGGACGGCAGTCTGACATTCGTCCGCCACCACATCCGGGCGTACTTCGCGGTGCTCGGATCGGTGGCCCTCGGCCTGGTCGTCTCACCGGGCGCCGCCCTGCCCGACCTGTACGGCGGCCGCCTGGTCGGCGCGCTGTGGCCGCTCACCCCGCCGCAGATCGGGCAGTACGCCGCGGTGATCATCGGGCTCACCGTGCTGCTCCTGCTGGGCCACCGGACCGACCGGACCAGCGCCGCGGTGGTCATCGTGCCGTCCTTCGTGCTGCTCGCGCTGACCCATACCCGGACGGCCACGCTCGGCCTGCTCATCGGACTGGCGCTGGCGATCGGCTCGCTCATCCTGACCAGCGCGGCCGCCCGCCGGTTCTTCACCTGGGCGGTGCTGTGCGGCGTAGTGGCCGCGGTCGGGTTCGCCTCCGCCCTGCAGACGTGGTTCCTGCGCGGACAGACCAAGGAGAACTTCTCCAGCCTCACCGGCCGGGCCAAGGTCTGGGACGCCCTGCTTTCCGCGCCCCGGACGACCTCGGAGAAGTTCCTCGGCGTGGGCCTGGGCGACAAGTCGTTCGGCGGGCTGCCGATCGACAACAGCTGGCTGGCCGTCTACAACGAGCAGGGTCTGGCCGGCGTCACCCTCGTCGCGGTGATCATCATCGTGCTGGGCGGCGTCGCGCTGCTGCGGCCGCCGTCGCTGCAACGGGCCTGCGCGATCTTCCTGATCAGCTACTGCGCCATCGCCTCGTACACCGAGGCCGGCCTCGGCGACGCCTCGCCGTACCTGCTGCACCTGGCCCTGGCCGCCTCGCTGCTGGCGGCACCCGCCGCGGCGACACCCCTCTCGACGCCCGAACTCCCCAGACGATCGGAGGTGACCTGACCATGCACGTCCTCGTGGTGCACAACCGCTACGCCTCGGCGCAGCCGAGCGGGGAGAACAAGGTCGTCGACCAGGAGGTGGAGCTGCTGCGCGCGGCCGGCCACCGGGTCGACGTGTTCGAGCGGCGCAGCGACGACATCGCCGGCCGGTCCCTCCTCGGCAAGGTCGCGGTGCCGCTCCTCGTGCCGTGGAACCCGGCGGTCCGCACGGAACTCGCCGCCCGGCTGCGCACCGAGCGGCCGGACGTGGTGCACGTCCACAACGTCTTCCCGCTCCTGTCGCCCGCGGTCCTCGCCGCCTGCGCCGACGCCGGTGTGCCCGCCGTCGCCACGCTGCACAACTACACCCAGGTCTGCCCGCCCGGCACGCTGCAGCGGGACGGCCGGCCGTGCACCGAGTGCGTCGGCTCCGCACCACTGCCCGCCGTCCGGCACGGCTGCTACCGCAACTCCCGCCTCGCGACGGTGCCGCTCGCCGTCAGCCTGTCGGCCAACCGGCGGCGGTGGTGGTCCGGCGTGGCGCGGTTCCTCTGCATCTCCGCGGCACAGCGCGACGTCCTGGTGCGGTCCGGCATGCCGGCCGAGCGGCTGGCGGTGAAGCACAACTTCGTGCCCGAACCGAGCACTCGCCGAGTGGGCGAGGGAGAGCATCTGCTCTATCTCGGCCGGCTCGCGGAGGCCAAGGGCGTACGGCTGCTCATGACCGCGTGGGACGAGGTCGCGGTGAGCGGCGGTGTGGGCGTGCCGCTCGTGATCGCCGGCACGGGGCCGCTGGAGCGAGAGGTGACCGCCTGGGCGGCGGGCCGGGACGACGTGCGCTATGTCGGCCTGCTGGACCCGGCCGAGTGCCAGAAGACCATCGCGCGGTCGGTCGCCGTGGTGGCTCCCTCGACGTGGCTGGAGGCGTTCGGCCTGGTGGTCGTGGAGGCGATGGCGGCCGGTGTCCCGACCGTCGCCGCCGGGCACGGCGCCTTCGTCGAACTCGTCGAGGACGGCGTCACCGGGCTGCTGCACCGCCCGGGCGAGCCCGCCTCGCTCGCGTCCCGCATACGCCGGATCGTGGCCGACCCGGCCCGCAACCGGGAGATGGGCCAGGCCGCCCGCCGCCGCTACGAGCAGGGCTTCAGCCCGGCCGTCGGCCTGGCGCGCCTGCTGGAGGAGTACCGCACCGCGATCGCGGGTCGGTCAGCACAGGCTCGCGGCGGGGAGACCCGCGCGAGCAGGGGGGATGGGGACAGCACATGACACGATGCCGACTCTGCGGCTCGGAAGCGATGGCGAGCGTCGTCGACCTGGGGGCGACGCCGCCGTGTGAGAGCTTTCTCGCCGCGGACCAACTGGATGAGCCGGAGCCGGCGTACCCGCTGCACCTGCGGGTCTGCACCGAGTGCTGGCTCGCGCAGATCCCTCCGCTGATCACGCCGGAGGAGACGTTCAAGGAGTACGCGTACTTCTCCTCGTACTCGACCTCCTGGGTGGAGCACGCGCGCACGTTCGTCGACGGCGCCGTACAGCGCCTCGCCCTCGGGCCCGATGCCTTCGTGGTCGAGGTGGCGAGCAATGACGGGTACCTGCTGAGGCACGTGGTGGACCGGGGGATCCGCTGCCTGGGCATCGAGCCGTCGGTGAACGTCGGTGCGGCGGCCCGGGAGGCGGGTGTCCCTACGCTCACGGAGTTCCTGAGCCCGGACACCGGCTCGGCCGTCCGCGCCGAGCACGGCCCGGCGGACCTGGTCGTCGCCAACAACGTGTACGCGCACATCCCCGACGTGGTCGGGTTCACCCGGGGACTGCGCGCCCTGGTCGCCGACGACGGCTGGGTCTCCATCGAGGTGCAGCACCTACTGACCCTGATCGAGGAGAACCAGTACGACACGATCTACCACGAGCACTTCCAGTACTACACGGTCGCCTCCGCGATCCGGGCCCTGGCCAGCGGCGGACTCGCGCTCGTGGACGTCGAGTTGCTGCCCACGCACGGCGGCTCCATCCGGCTGTGGGCCCGCCCGGCCGAGGCGGCCGGCGAGCCGACGCAGCGGGTGGCCGACGTACTGGACCGGGAGAAGGCCGCCGGACTGCAGGAGCTGTCCGGGTACGCCGAGTTCTCCGCCCGGGTGGCCAAGGTGCGCCGGGACCTGCTGCGGTTCCTCATCGAGGCGGCCGAGCGCGGTGAGACGGTCGTCGGCTACGGCGCCCCGGGCAAGGGCAACACCCTGCTCAACCACTGCGGCATCCGCCCCGACCTGCTCGCCTACACGGTCGACCGCAACCCCTACAAGCATGGCAGGTTCACCCCGGGCACCCGCATCCCCATCCTGGCACCCGAGCAGATAGCCGCCGACAAACCGGACTACGTCCTCGTCCTCCCGTGGAACCTGCGGGCCGAACTCGTCGAGCAGCTGTCCTTCGTGCACGAGTGGGGCGGCGCGCTCGTCTTTCCCATCCCGGAACTGAGCATTGTCGAGGGCGTCTTGAAAGAGGTCACAGCATGAAGGTCGTCCTGTTCTGCGGCGGTTACGGGATGCGGATGCGCAACGGAACCTCCGACGACGTCCCCAAGCCGATGGCGATGGTCGGGCCGCGCCCCCTGATCTGGCATGTCATGCGCTACTACGCGCACTTCGGGCACAAGGACTTCATCCTGTGCCTCGGCTACGGGGCCCACCACATCAAGGACTTCTTCCTCAACTACGAGGAGACGGCGTCCAACGACTTCGTGCTGCGGGGCGGGCGGACCGAGTTGCTGTCCACCGACATCGCCGACTGGACGATCACGTTCGCGCAGACCGGCATCGAGTCACCCATCGGGGAGCGGCTGCGCCGGGTGCGGCACCACCTGGACGGCGACGAGATGTTCCTCGCCAACTACGCCGACGTGCTCACCGACGCCCCGCTCCCCGAGATGATCGACCGGTTCGCCGCGCGCGACGCCGGGGCGTCGATGATGGTGGTGCCGCCCCAGTCGTCGTTCCACTGCGTGGAGCTGGGCGAGGACGGCCTGGTGGGAGGCATCACCGCGGTCAGCGAACTGCCGCTGTGGGAGAACGGCGGCTACTTCGTGCTCCGCCAGGAGATCTTCGACCACATACCCGGGAACGGGGACCTGGTCGCCGACGGATGCGCCCAACTGGCCAAGCGGGGGCGGCTGGTGGCGCATCAGCACCGCGGCTTCTGGAAGCCGACCGACACCGTGAAGGAACGCGCCGCACTCGACGAGGCCTATGCTCGGGGCGACCGCCCATGGGCCGTGTGGGAGCGGGACCGCGCCGGAGCGAGAGCGTGATCCGGCTCGGGGCCGGGCCCCTGGACCGGATCGTCGCGGTGGGCGCGCACTGCGACGACATCGCCATCGGCGCCGGCGGCACGCTGCTGACCCTGTGCCGGGCGCGGCCGGGCATCCGTGTCGACGCGCTGGTGCTCTCCGGCGGCGGCAGCGAGCGCGAGCAGGAGGAACAGGCCGCGCTCGCCGCCTTCTGCCCGGGCGCCGACCTGCGGCTGACCGTGCACAAGCTGCCGGACGGCCGGTTCCCGGCCCACTGGGAGGAGGCCAAGTCCGCGGTCGAGGAGCTCCGCACGCAGACCGACCCGGACCTGGTCCTCGCGCCGCGCACCGACGACGCCCACCAGGACCACCGCGGCCTGGCGAAGCTGATGACCACCGCGTTCCGCGACCACCTCGTGCTCGGCTACGAGATCGTCAAGTGGGACGGCGATCTCGGCCGGCCGGCGGCGTACCAGCCGCTGGCGACGGAGACCGCCGAACAGAAGGTGCGGCTGCTGCAGGAGCACTACCCCTCGCAGCGGCACCGGCCCTGGTACGACCGGGAGGCCTTCCTCGGCCTGGCCCGGATCCGCGGCATCGAATGCCACGCGCGCTACGCCGAGGCGTTCGCCGTCGCCAAACTCACGCTCAACCTGGGGGGTTGAACCTTGCGCGTACTACTGACCGGACACCAGGGCTATCTGGGCACCGTGATGGCCCCGGTCCTCAGGGCCGCCGGCCACGAAGTCACCGGCCTCGACGCCGGCCTGTTCGCCGACTCCGTCCTCGGCCCGACGCCCGCGGACCCGCCGGGGCAGCGGGTCGACCTGCGCGACGTCACGGCCGACCACGTGGCCGGGGTGGACGCCGTCATCCACCTGGCCGCACTGTCCAACGACCCGCTCGGCTCGCTGGCGCCGGAGCTCACCTACGACATCAACCACCACGCGTCGGTACGCCTTGCCCGACTGGCCCGCGACGCCGGAGTACGGCGCTTCCTGTACGCGTCGACCTGCTCGGTCTACGGCGCCGCCGGCGGTGACGACCTGGTGACCGAGGACGCCCCGCTGCGCCCGGTGACGCCGTACGCGGAGTCGAAGGTGCGGGTGGAGGACGATCTGCACGCGCTGGCCGACGGCGACTTCACCCCGGTGTTCATGCGCAACGCCACCGCCTTCGGCTACTCGCCCCGGCTGCGCGCCGACATCGTGCTGAACAACCTGGTGGGGCACGCCCTTCTGTCCGGCGAGGTCCTGGTGCTCTCCGACGGCACCCCCTGGCGCCCGCTGGTGCACGCCGCCGACATCGCACGGGCCTTCACGGCCGCGCTGACCGCGCCGCGCGAGGCGGTGCACGACCGGGCGTTCAACATCGGCAGCGAGATCAACAACGTCACCGTCGCCGAGATCGCCGAACAGGTCGCCGAGGCGGTGACCGGCTCCAAGGTGGTGATCACCGGCGAGACCGGTGCCGATCCGCGGTCCTACCGGGTGGACTTCTCCCGGTTCCGCGCCGCGATCCCCGGCTTCGACTGCGAGTGGACGGTGAAGCAGGGCGCGCTCGAACTCGCCGACGCCTACCGGAAGTTCGGGCTGACCCGGGAGGACTTCGAGCAGCGCTTCACCCGGCTCGCCGTGCTGCGCGCGGCGTCCGAAGCCGGCGCCGTCGACGACACCCTGCGGTGGCGCCGATGACCGCAGTCGGCGAGGAGATGCATGCGCTGGTGGAGCGGCTGTACCCGCTCTGCCGCAGCATCACCGGCGACGGTGTGCGCGCCACCCTGGACATCGTCGGGGAGTACATACCGCTGCAGGTGCACGAGGTGCCGACCGGGACCCAGGTCCTGGACTGGACGGTGCCGCAGGAGTGGAACATCCGGGACGCGTACATCGCCGACTCCGCAGGCGAGCGGGTCGTCGACTTCGCCGCGTCCAGCCTGCACGTGCTCGGCTACAGCGTGCCGGTGTCGGCGACCATGCCCCTCGCAGAGCTGCGCGGACACCTGCACACCCTGCCGGACCAACCGAGTTGGGTGCCGTACCGCACCAGCTACTACAAGCCGGAATGGGGATTCTGCCTGGCCCAGGAGACCCTGGACGCGCTCCCGGACGGCGAGTACGAGGTGCGCATCGACTCCACCCTCGCCGACGGCCACCTCACCTACGCCGAGTACGTGGTCCCCGGCCAGGTCGCCGACGAGGTCATCGTCTCCTGTCACGTCTGCCACCCCTCGCTGGCCAACGACAACCTGGCCGGCATCGCGGTGGCGACGTACCTGGCCCGGGCCCTTGCGGAGCAGCCGACCTACTACACCTACCGGTTCCTGTTCGCGCCCGGCACCATCGGGGCGATCACCTGGCTGGCCCGCAACGCGGAGCGGGTGGACCGGCTCAAGCACGGCCTCGTCCTCGCCTGCGCCGGGGACCGGGGCCAACTGACGTACAAACAGAGCAGGCGCGGCGACGCGGAGATCGACCGGGTGCTGCAGCATGTGCTGACCGCGTCCGAACGCCCGCACCGCATCACCGAGTTCACCCCGTACGGCTACGACGAGCGGCAGTTCTGCTCGCCCGGGTTCAACCTGGGCGTGGGCTCGCTCACCCGGACCCCGTACGCCGGCTACCCCGAGTACCACACCTCGGCCGACAACCCGGACTTCGTCTCCCCGGCGGCGATGGCGGACACCCTCGCCGTCTGCCGCGAGGCGTTCGCCGTCCTCGACCGCAACCGGCGGTACGTGAACCTCAGTCCCTACGGCGAACCGCAACTGGGCCGGCGCGGGCTGTACGACGCGCTCGGCGGCCGCAGCGACACCAAGCAGGCCCAGATGGCCATGCTCTGGGTGCTCAACCTCTCCGACGGCGAGCACAGTCTGCTGGACGTCGCCGAGCGGTCAGGGCTGCCGTTCGACACCGTCGCCGCGGCGGCCGATGCCCTGCGCGGCGCCGACCTGGTCAAGGAATGACGCCCATGACCACCCAGGGGGACAACCAGCGGACAACGGCACCACCGGCCCGGTCCGCCAAGCGGGCCCTCGTCGGCCGGCTGTCCTGGGGACTGGCCGACCAGGCGGCCTCCAGCATCAGCAACTTCGCCGTGGGCATCTACGTGGCCCGCTCGCTGGGGGTGACCGCGTTCGGCGTGTTCAGCCTCGCCTGGGTGACCTACGGCGTGGTGCTCAACGTCTCCCGCGGCCTGGCCACCGACCCGCTCGTGGTGCGCTTCAGCGGCGTGCCGGGAGCGTCCTGGCGCGGCGCGGTGGCCCGCTCGACGGGTACCGCCCTCGGTGTCGGCGCGGCCCTCGGCGTGGTGTGCCTGGCGGCCGGGCTCGCCCTCGGCGGCCGCGTGGGGCCCGCCTTCGCCGCCCTGGGTCTCATGTTGCCGGGGCTGCTGCTCCAGGACGCCTGGCGGTTCGCGTTCTTCGCCGCCGGCACCGGGCGGAAGGCGTTCGTCAACGACGTCGTGTGGGGCATCGCACTCGTCCCGGCCATGGTGGTGGCGGCCCACGTGGACACCGTGGCCGCCTTCGTGCTCGCCTGGGGCGCGTCCGCCACGGTGGCCGCCGGGTACGGCTACCTCCAGTCCGGCATCCGGCCGCACATGGCGCAGGCCCGCGGGTGGCTTCGCGAGCAGCGCGATCTCGGCTACCGGTACCTGGTCGAGAACGTCAGCCTCAGCGGCGCGAGCCAGGTGCGGGCGTACGGGCTCGGTGTGATCGTCGGGGTCGGCGCGGTGGGCGCGGTGCGGGGCGCCGAGCTCCTGATGGGCCCGTTCCTCGCCGTGCTGATGGGGCTTTCGCTGGTCACCGTCCCGGAGGCGGCACGGGTGCTGCGGCGGGCCCCGCACCAACTGGGCAGGTTCTGCCTCCTCCTCGGCGGCGGGCAGGCCGCCGGCGCGCTGCTCTGGGGCTCGGCGCTGCTGCTGATGCCGAACCGGCTCGGCGAACTGGGGCTCGGCGACGTCTGGCACTCCTCCTCGCACCTCATCGTGCAGATCACCCTGAGCGTCGCGGGAGCGGGCCTCGGCACCGGCGCGGCGGCCGGACTGCGCGCGCTCGGCGCGGCCCGGCGCAGCCTGCGCTGCCAGCTGTTCGCCTCCGCCTGCTACGTCGGCGGCGGGCTCGGCGGGGCGGCCGCCGCCGGAACGGCCGGCTCGGCCTGGGGCGTCGCCGCCGCGACCCTCAGCGGCTCGGCCGTCTGGTGGCTGCAACTGCGGTCCGCCCTGCGCGAGCACCACCACAACCCCGTTCCCGAAGTGAGGACCTCATGACCGCCCGACCCAGGCTGAGCATCGGCCTGCCCGTGTACAACGGCGAGGAGTACCTGGCCGAGTCGTTCGACGCCCTGCTCGGCCAGACCTACGAGGACTTCGAACTGGTCGTCTCCGACAACGCCTCGACCGACGGGACCGAGGACATCTGCCGCAAGTACGCCGCGCAGGACTCCCGCATCCGCTACCACCGGCTGCCCCGGAACATCGGCGCCACACCGAACCACAACCACGTGTTCGCCGAGTCCCGCGGCGAACTGTTCAAGTGGGCCTCGCACGACGACCTCTACGGCCGCGACCTGCTGCGGCGCTGCGTGGAGGCGCTGGACGAGCGCCCGGACATCATCCTCGCGCACACCGGCCAGGCGGTCATCGACGGCGACGGCCAGGTGACGGTCCCCTACGAGTACACGCTCGCCACCGACTCGCCGCACGCGCCGGAGCGCTTCCGCAGCCTGCTGTTCGAGCCGGGCGGCGACGACTTCTACGGGGTGATGCGGGCCGAGATGCTGCGCCGCGTGAAACCGATGGACAGCTACCACCACGCCGACCGCACGTTCGTCGCCGAGATCACCCTGCACGGGCCCTTCCACCAGGTCCCGGAACTGCTGTACTTCCGCCGCGACCACCCCACCCGCGCCGAGCGGGCGAACCCGTCCAAGCGCTCCCGGTGCGTCAACCTGGACCCGCGCCGCGCAGGCCTCCTGCACCCGACGCCCCGGCTGCTCGCCGAGTACGTCTGGGGCTTCGCCTCGGCGATCCGGCGGGCGCCCCTGTCCCCGGCCGACCGGCGCGCGTGCTACCGCCACCTGGCCGCCTGGATGACCAGCAGGGTCCGGCCGGGCGCCGGCGAGCGGGTCGAGGACCGCGCCCCGGTCGACCCGGCCCTGCTCACGGTCTCCGTCGACGCCCTCGTCGCCGGCCGTGAGGGGAGGCAGCGATGACGTCCGCGGACGGAACTCCGGTGCGCGTCGGGGTGTTCGGCCTGCTCGGCTCCGGCAACCTCGGCAACGACGGATCGCTCGAAGCCGTCCTCGGGTACCTCCGCGCCCAGCACCCGGACGCGGTCGTGGACGCGCTGTGCGGCGGGCCCGAGGCCGTGACGGCCCGGTTCGGGATCCCCGCCACCCGGATGCACTGGAACCGCGCCGAGTACCGCACCGCGTCACGCGTGAGCGCGATCGCCGCGAAGGGGCTGGGCAAGTTCGTCGACATCTTCCGCACCGCCGCCTGGGTGCGCCGCCACGACGTGGTGATCGTGCCGGGCATGGGCGTCCTGGAAGCCACCCTGCCGCTACGGCCGTGGGGCTTCCCGTACTCGCTGTTCCTGCTCTGCGCGAGCGGCCGGCTGATGCGCACCCGGGTCGCGCTGGTCAGCGTCGGCGCCGCCGAGATCCGCAACCGGCCGACCCGCGCCCTGGTCCGCTGGTCGGGCCGCCTGGCCGCCTACCGGTCCTACCGGGACGCCCAGTCCCGGGACGCGATGCGGGCGATGGGCGTGAACACCGCGCGCGACGAGGTCTACCCGGACCTCGCCTTCTCCCTGCCCACGCCGCCGGTGAGCGCGCCCTCGGGCTCGCCGGGCACGGTCTGCGTCGGCGTCATGGACTTCCACGGCGGCAACGACGACCGCGCCCGGGCGGACGAGATCTACCGGCGTTACCTCGACGGGACGATCCGGTTCGTCCGCACCCTGGTCGAGGAGGGCAGGCCGGTCCGGCTGCTCACCGGCGACCGGTGCGATGCGACGGTGGTCGCCGCGATCCTCGACGCGGTGGACTCCCCGCTGGTCACCGCCGCCGAACCGGCCTCACTGGCCGACCTGATGAACGAGATGGTGGCCGCCGACACCGTAGTAGCAGTCAGGTACCACAACCTGATCTGCGCGCTGAAGACCGGAACGCCGGTGCTCGCGCTCAGCTACGCGGCGAAGAGCGACGCGCTCATGGACCGGATGGGTCTGGGCGCGTACTGCCACCCGGCGCGCGAGGTCGACGCCGACCGGCTCCTTGAACAGTTCCGGGCGCTGGAGAAGCGATCGCCCGAGCTGCGGCAGACCCTCGCCGAGCGGAACCTGGCCGCCGCACGCCAACTGCAGGACCAGTTCAGCTCGTTGACCACGGCCGTGTTCCCCGCGACCCACCACACCCACGCCCGCCAGGAGTCTCCATGAAAGCGACCGAAGTCCCGGAGATCGCCGGCGCGTATCTCTTCGAGCCGACGCCGTACACCGACGAACGCGGCTTTTTCTGCCGCACCTTCGACGCCGACGTGGTCCGCTCGGTGGGCCTCGACCCGGACGCCTTCGTCCAGGACAGCCTGTCCCGCTCGGTCCGGGGCGTGCTGCGCGGCCTGCACCTGCGCTCCGGCGCCGGCGAGGCCAAGCTGGTGCGGTGCTCGTACGGGAGGATCTTCGACGTCGTTGTGGACCTGCGGCCGGACTCTCCCACCTACCGCAACTGGGCCTCCTTCGAACTCACAGGAGAAACACAACCAACTCTTTACATTCCCGCGGGATGCGCGCACGGTTTTCAAGCACTGACCGACACCGCCGACACCTCGTACCGGATCGACCGCCCGCACGATCCGGCCGAGGACGTGACGATCGCCTCCGACGACCCGGAGCTCGCCATTCCCTGGCCGCTGCCGGTCGCCCTGATGTCCCAACGGGACCGAGAGGCGCCCAGCCTTGCCGAGGTCCTGAAGCACAGAGAAAGTTGAGGTCCCGTGGACACCGAAGTGCTTGACCTGCCCCTGTCGCGGACAGCCAACGAGCGACTGCACGCCATGATCCCCGGGGGCGCACACACCTACGCCAAGGGCGACGACCAGTACCCCGAGAACCTGGCCCCGGTCATCAGCCACGGCAGCGGTGCCCACGTGTGGGACGTCGACGGCAACCGATACATCGAGTACGGCTCCGGCCTGCGGTCGGTCAGCCTCGGCCACGCCCACCCGCGCGTGGTCGAGGCGGTACGGCGGGAACTCGACCGCGGCAGCAACTTCGTCCGGCCGTCCATCGTGGAGGTCCAGGCCGCGGAACGCTTCCTGGCCACGGTGCCGACCGCCGAGATGGTGAAGTTCGCGAAGAACGGCTCCGACGCCACCACCGCCGCGGTGCGTCTCGCCCGCGCCGCCACCGGGCGCCCGCGGGTGGCCCTCTGTGCCGACCATCCGTTCTTCTCCGTCGACGACTGGTTCATCGGCACCACACCGATGTCCGCCGGCATCCCGGCGGCGACCAACGAGCTCACCGTGTCCTTCCCCTACGCCGACCTGGCCGCCACGGAGGAACTGCTCACCCGGTACCCGGACGAGATCGCCTGCCTGATCCTGGAACCCGCCACCCACACCGAGCCGCCGCCCGGATACCTCGCAGGCCTGCGCGAGCTGGCCGACCGGCACGGCTGCGTACTGATCTTCGACGAGATGATCACCGGCTTCCGCTGGTCCGAGGCGGGCGCCCAGGGCCTGTACGGCGTCGTCCCCGACCTCTCCACGTTCGGCAAGGCGCTGGGCAACGGATTCGCCGTCTCCGCGCTGGCCGGGCGCCGCGACCTGATGGAACGGGGCGGACTGCGTGATTCCGGCGACCGGGTGTTCCTGCTGTCCACCACGCATGGTGCGGAGACGCACTCCCTGGCAGCCGCGATGGCCGTGCAGGCCACCTACATCGAGGAGGGCGTCACCGCGCGGCTGCACGCCCTCGGCGAGCGGCTGGCCGCCGGTGTCCGCGACGCCGCGGCCGCCATGGGCGTCGGTGACCACGTCGTCGTCCGGGGCAGGGCCAGCAACCTGGTCTTCGCCACCCTCGACGGGAACCTGCAACCGTCGCAGCAGTACCGCACCCTGTTCCTGCGCCGACTCCTCGCGGGCGGGGTGCTCGCCCCGTCGTTCGTGGTGAGCAGCGCTCTCGACGACGCGGACATCGACCGCACCGTCGATGTGGTGGCCCAGGCGTGTGCGGTGTACCGGAAGGCACTGGACGCCGCCGACCCGACCGCCTGGCTGGCCGGGCGGGCGGTGAAGCCCGTGTTCCGCCGCCTGGCGTGACCTGACCTGACCTGACGTCAGCGGCGCTCCCGCCGGCCCGTGTCGGTCATCCGCTCGACCCTCTGGCCGGCCATCCGGTCGGCCATTCGGTCGACCAGCCATGCGGTCGCCGGTATCACCGCCAGCGCGGTGCACCAGCCGCCGAGGGCGTCGGTCGGGTAGTGCGCGCCCAGGCCGACCTCCGCCCAGCCCATGGTGGCACCGGCGACCAGCGCCGCGGCGAGCACGAGTGACGTGCCGGCCGCCCTGCCGAGGCCGAGCCGACCGGTCGCGAGCAGCGCCGCCATGAGGGCGAGAGCGGTGAAGAACGCGGTGTGCCCGCTCGGGTAGGACAGGTTGCCCGGGCCGTGGATGGTGCGTCCCACCACGTGCTTGAGCAGCGTGGTCGTCCCCACCGTCAGGCCGGTGCCGACGGCGACCAGCACCGCCGCGCGGGGCCGCCGAAGCAGCAGGCAGCCCGCCACGCAGGCCACGATCACCATCGCCGATCCCGCGGGTTCCCCCAGGAAGTCCAGGGCCAGGGCGACGTGCCGCCACGGCGCCCGCACACTGTCCGCCGTCGGCCGGATGATCCACCTGTCCACCCTGCCGGGCTCGCTGTGGCCGGCGTACAGGACACCGAGGACGACGACCACCAGCGTGGCGAGCGCTGCGATCAGCCCGAGGCACGCGCGCAGCGACGGGGGCAGCAGCGCACGCGCCGCGAACTGGCCCGGGCCGGCTTCCAGGTCCGCTCCTGCCAGGCGATCCAACGCGAGCCCCCCGTCGTGTCCGCCCCCAGCCTCTGCTTGCCACCCTAACCGTTTGCGGGTGGTCCGGGTGGTCCGGGAGGGGACCAGGCAACCGACTTGAGGCTCTGGAAGAACCGAGCTTCCGTGACGACGGCGCCGCCGGTGAAAATCCCCTCGCCGAGCGGCCCACGCTCATTACTCTGCCGCTCATGCCCAGCGCCACAAGCCCCGCCGACACCATGGTCCAGCGCCTCTTGTGCTGCATCTGCGGCCAGAGCACCGCCGACGCCGACGACTACGTACTCCTCGGGATCAGCGCCCCCGGCATCCCCACCGAGCAGTGGCTCGCCGCACACGCCGAACACCTCAACAGCACCCTCGCCCGCGGCTTCTCGGTCGACTCGACCAGTCACTCCGGAGCCGCTTCGCCTGCTGCGCTGCCCGTCCCGGCGCCGGAGTCCGTCCCGTGTCCGGGCGCGGACGGGTTCGCCGTGTGCCGCGGTCGGACCCATGCGACGGTCCTCGGGAGCCACCTCGCACGGTTTCGCAAGATCAATGTCAGCAAGTCTTGATGTCACTGGCTCGCCTGGGAGATGGGTGAGACGCGTGTTCGTCGCGAGCGAAGACGACTGCGGGCCACTGCCGCTACTGCCGTGGTGTGCCCATGAACACGACTGAATACGACACCGGATGGACGGCCCACCCCTCCTGGGCATGCCGACGAGCGCGCCATGCTGGAGGCGTGGCTGGGCTTTCACCGTGCTTCCCGGTAGCCGGATGCGGCCGAACCCGTCGGTACTCCAGTTGGTCGTCGTCCGGTTCCTGGTGAACGATCCGTGGGACGTGCCGCGGTCGGTCATCGAGCACCTGGCCGCGCAGTTGCAGGCCGAGGACGCATCAGCGGTGAAGCGGTACACCGAGCGGGAGCGGGCACGGTGACCTGCAGGGTTGCGTGCGGGCGGAGTCCTATCCGGCCAAGCCGTGCAGGAGTGTGTCGACCAGCCGCTCGATCCGGTCCTCCTCGATCGGTTGCCGGACGAGCAGCGCCCTGAAGTGCAGCGGTGCGACCATTAGTTCGAGGGCAAGCTGATGATCGGTGTCGGCTGCCAGCTCATGGCGGTCGATGGCGCGGTCGACGATGACTCGGGTGACGTCGTAGCGGGTCTGCCAGAACTGGGCGCGGCTCGCGGCCAGTTGGGCATCTTCCTCGACCGTGGCCATCGCCTGGGCCAGCGCGGCGCCCAGGGGGGTGTTCAGGTAGGCCGCGATGAGCCGGGCCAGGGCGACCATGTCGTCGCGGAGGTTTCCGGTGTCGGGGACCGGTAGTTGTTCCTGGCTGTAGGTCAGCAGTGCGTCCAGGATCAGGTTCTGCAGCGTGCCCCAGCGCCGCTGGATCGAGGTGGCGTGGACGCCCGACCGTCGGGCGATCTCGCTCACCGTCAAGCCGCTCGCGCCGTTCTCGGCGAGCGCTTCCAGGGTCGACCGCAGGACATCGGCGCGGACCCGCGCGGACCGGCCGCCCGGACGGCGGGATGCCTCTGCCTGGTCGCTCATCTCGTTCTTGCTCACCACATCACGTTAACGCACGAATCTTGCGTTTGTGCCCGAGGGGGCGTAGCGTCCGCTAACGCAGAATATCTGCGTTAGTGACTCTGTCGCGGAAAGAACGGAAGGAGTCGTCATGCCCTACCAATGGCCGCTGGACGCGTCGGAGCTGTTCGGCGAGCGGTATCCGCAGATGGTCAACACCGGACTGCCGGTGACCGACGTCGACACCGTGCGTGCCGCGGTCACCGAGATGTGGGCGGACGCTCCGGGCGGCTGGGTCCATGAATGGTCGAAGCTGGCAGCGGCCTACGCCGACGCGGGAGCCCATGAGCAGGCGGCGCTGGCCTACGGATGGGCGAAGTTCCCCACCCTGGCCGACGAGAGCAGGCGCGTCGCGCTCGCCAGGCAGCTTGAGCAGTATCAGCTCGCCGCTCCCGGTTTCGGGGTGCGGTTCGAGCGGTACGTGCTGGATCTGCCGTACCGAGGGGACACGACCAGCGTCCCGGTCCATCTGTTCGCGCCCTTCGACCTTCCTGCCGGTCGGCCGGTGGTGCTCGCCAGCGGAGGCGTGGACAGCTGGAAGATGGACGTGCATCAGCTGATGGTGCTCCTCGCCACCCACCTGCGTGCCCCGGTGCTGGTGTTCGACATCGCGGGAACCGGCGAATCGACGGTGCCGATGACCGGCGCCGGCGGCGCGGAGATCGTCAGCGGGCTGATCGAGCACGCTCGGTCGCTGGGCAACGGCGTGGTGGCGCACGTGGGCATCTCGATGGGCGGATACTTCTCGGCCCGATCGGGTCTCGGCGGTGAGGTCGACGCCGCCGTGGTGCTGGGCGGGCCGGTCGAAGCGGCGTTCACCGATGCGCGCAAGGACGCCTTCGGCATGGACGGGATCGTCGGCAACGCGATGGGCTTCGACGCGCCGCCCACCCCCGGGGAACTGGCCGTAGGCAGGGCCGAGTTCTCACTTCGTCCGCTGCTCGACCAGGACCGCAACGGCCCCATGCTGGTGGTCAACGGCGCCGACGACGTCCATGTGCCCCAGCACGACACCCTGGTGTTCCAGGGCCGCCGCGACACCGTCGTGAACCTCGTTCCCGACACCGGGCACTGCGCTGTGAGCAAGCTGCCCGAAGTGTTCCCGACGATCATCGGCTGGCTGGACCGCACCCTGACCGCCACCGCGGAGACGGACCGGTGAGCCCAGTGGGCTCGACGGATGTCCTTGAGGAGCACATCGCCCGGCTGGGTCGCTGAGGCCGCTGGCTTGAGGGCCTGCCTGCCACGGACAAGGCGGCCGCCCAGGGCCTGGACGAGGGTTCCGCTCGACGACGGCGCTCATCGACGCATCACCTCTCGTCCTGGCCCGTTCAGCGCCCCCGGTCCCGCCGGCTGCGATTCGAACCGCTGCCGCCGAAGAGCCGGACACCTCGGCACGGGAACCGGCCGAAAAGTGAATCGTCGTGTGTTCTCATGCACCTGATGTGACGTCAATTAACTCAGCGCCTGGTCAGTTTCAGTCCGCGCGCATTCAGGGCCACCTTCCCTGTACGGTGCCCGCTCTTCGCGCGTGCCCTCCAGGCCTGGTGTCAAGCGCCGTCGTGACTCCCGCGAGCGCGGGTTGCCTGGAGGGCGACGCTGCCTCCCAGGCAACCGATTTGAGTCCTAGAAGCACCCGAGCTTCTGTGGACTGTAGGAAGCAAGAAGGTTCTTCGTCTGCTGGTGGTACAGCCCTTGCGCGCCCCTGACCAGTGAAAATGCGTAGCTCGCGGGGGAGTTGCCGGACTTCGGCCCGCGTACGGTCCGCATCTTGGTCGTGGGTGCGTAGGTCGCGCATGGAGTGGAGTGGCTACGAAGCGTGTCGGTATCCGCGAAGTCGAAGGGCGAAGAGATCTTCTTGAAGTCGTCTACCGAGATGCCCTGACCTGCAGAGATGCTTTCAGTACCGACCCTGACCTGCGTGAATCACCCTTTCAGGCTCTTTCGGTATCGTGCCGCGTCACGCAGCCCATTCTCCCCACGCGCTCCCCACGGCGGCTCGTACTCCCCGGATTCTCCCCAGGAGGATTGCCGGATGATGATCGTTGGGCGTGTTCCGGAAGGCCCGCCGACCAGGTGCGCTGGTCATGCTTCGTGGCCGGTCGCGGGACGGAAGATGCTGGTGCACTGCTGCAGGGGCTGTGCCAGTGCAACCACGGGCGCGCCCTCGCGGTTGCGCGGTCGGTGCGCTGCCTCCCGGGGGCGAGGGAAGGACTCGAAGCGCTGCGTGGTGCGGGGCGGACGCTCGGCATCGCGACGAACGGGGCGGGGGACATCGAACGGGCCAAGCTCGCCGTGAGGGGTGCGCGGCGGGGCTTCGTACGGCGTGGGTGGCCCATGGCCGTACATGGACCGATGGCCCCCGTGAGCCCGATATCGTCGTGCGGGGCGTCGCGGAGGCCATCAAGATGATGCGGGCGGCGGCAGGCTGTTTAGCCTGATCGGGCCCTGTGCCGAGGTCCCGTACGGGGCACCTCCCCGCCCGCTGCGGTACGCCGCGCCTTCTCCCGGGAACCTCTCCTCCGCACCTGACCGACGGAGATAGGAGGTCCCATGTCGCAGGAGGCTGCCGAGGCGGTTGATCCGAAAACCGATGCGGACGAAGAGGCACTGGAGCGTGCCATCGCAGCGGGCCGGTCCGGCGCTCAGCCCGGCGGGACGGACAATTCGAGCCCGCAAAACGCTCTGACCCGGTCCGACGGAAGCCCGGCTGCCCGCAGGCAGCCGAGCGGGGAGTAGGAGGCGCGCCGTGGCGCTGAGGTTCAAGAACAACTACGAGCGCGAAATCTGGGCGATGGTCGAGCGGTACCAGCCCAACTGCTCCGCCAGCAGCAACTGGCTGAAGGAGGGCTGGTGGCGGATCGGCCCCGGGGAGACCGCCGTCGTCTACGGCGGTGACGCAAACGCCGTCAACCCGATCTGGTACTGCTACGCCTACGCGGGCGACGGCATCGAGTGGCGGGACAAATACCAGGAGACGGTCCCGCACAGTGCCTTCGAGTGGTGTTCGAACGTCTCGGACGCGAGCTCGCGGACGATCCTCATGACGGAGTTCACCGCGACCGCCCCGGACTTCACGTTCAACTTCAACCCGTAGCCGGCAGACCCGACCGACCTGGTCCGCCCGCCCCGCCCCAGGCGGCCGGGCGGACGGTCGAGTCAGGCTCGCCGTCCGGGCTCGGAGCCACCACGCGGTGGACGACTGGCTGGAGCGCGGGCTCAAGGGGCGCGACGAGAAGGGCACGATCGGCAAGAACCGCTCGATGGCGAACAAGCACCTGCTCCCGTTCCTCGGCAAGGCCAAGCTGAGGGAACTGAGCGCGGACGACATCGACGACTCATTCGGCCGGGACGCGGTGAAGTCGCGTTGCAGCATCGGCGAGGTCGGGAGCGAGGGCGGCCAGCAGTTCGACGGCCTCGCTCACAGCCGTTCGACAAGCGCAGCAGTCATCACCCCAGACTGCCGCACCCGAGCAGGCCACATTCAGACTGACCGCCTGATCCACGACCTTCACCCCTGCCCCCAGAGCCTCTGCCCGGCTCAACCAGGGGCGAGCCGCCCCAGCAACCCACGCGATGAAGCTGCCGCCAGACCTTCCGGACTCCGTAGACGCCGCCGAATTCCTCGCGACACGAAGCCTGCGTGACCTGCCTCGCCGTCCTGCGCCGCTCCATCGCGCACGCTCAGCGCCGGGACAAGGCCGCGCGGAACGTCGCCCTGCTCGTCACCGCACCGGAAGGGGCGCCCCGGCTGTATGTCTACCTCGTGGTCTCGCTCCTCAGCGGCGTCCGCACGGAAGAGGCGCGACCCCTCACCTCGACACGATCCACGGCGATGTCCCCACACCCGGCCGAACGCTCAACTCCCGTGCCGGACACGGCCATCAGTGCCGATCCACCTCATTGTGTTAGCCGTTGTAAGGCCAAGCGGCGGTCAGTGACCGCGCATGCGTTGGTCGTACTCCGCTGCTGTGTCCAGACCCATCGCGGCGCGGCGCTCGTCGAGCTGGTCGGGGTCGGCAACGGGCTGTAGGCGCTGGTTCGAACCGTCTGGGTCGTCGGTGTACTGCGTTCCGTAGAGCTGGGGTTCACCGGCCGCGACTAGGACCCGGTCAGTGAGGTAGGCGAGCTGGCGTGCAGTGGCGTCTCCGGTCGCGACTGCCACCTTGAGGAGTTCGAGCGCCTGGCGTTGGAAGGCGGGGGCGAGGTCGGCGTGCTGGGCAATTCACTAGTCAAGTCCTCTGTCGGAAGGGCATTGTCGGATTCCGAACTGCCCTGCGCAGGTCCGCTGGCCGCCCAGGCTTGGTCGGCTTCGCGGCTCCGGGCGTGGAGAGCAGCGTGCTCTAGGTCTTGGGGTCGGCGAAGCCGTGGACGGTAGCGGCCGGGCAGCGGGGCGTTCAGCCCGCCGCAGTTTCACTTGTCGCGGTGCCCGGGCCGCGACGACGTTGTCGGCCGATGCGTGCGGGCTTCCACCAGTTGGCGGGTCCTAGGAGTGCCATGACTGCGGGGACGAGGATTCCGCGGACGAGGATCGCGTCGAGGATCGCTGCTGAGGCGATGCCCGCGCCCATGAGTTTGAGGATGGTGACGTGGGAGGTCGTGATGGCAGCGGTGGAGATGGCGAGGGCCGCTGCGGCGGAGGTCATCAGCCGGCCGGTGCGGGAGATGCCCTTGATGACGGCCGCCTGGTTGTCCAGGCCGCGGTCGAACTCCTCTCTGATTCTGCCGAGGAGGAAGACTTCGTAGTCGATGGACAGGCCGAACGCCACGGCTAGGGTGAACAGCAGCAGACTTGCGTCGAGGGAATCGGTGACGGTGAACCCGCCCAGCACGTCCGCCCCGTGTCCGTACTGGAAGATCCACACGATCAATCCGAGATCGGCTGCCAAGCTGATGACGGCCACCGCGAGCGCTTTCAGGGGTGCCATTGCACTGCGGATGAACGTGGTGAGCGCGGCCAGCAGGCACGCACCCATCGTCAGCGCCACCCACGGCAGCGCGCCGCGCACCGTGTCTGTGGTGTCGGTGATCTGCGCGGCCCGACCACCTACCAGGACCGGGCCCGGCGCGGGAGTCTTCCGCAACTCATCGACCAAGCGCGCGCCCTGGGGCGTGTCGGGTCCCACCGTCGCTGCCACCAGCACTACCGCCGGACGCTGCTCCCGCTCCGCCTGCCCAGGCTCGCCCGCCGAAGAGGTGGACACCACGCGCATCGCACCCACATGCGGCAGCCGGGCCACGGCGGCCGTGTAGTTACTAAGGCCCGCGTCCGGCCGTTCCAGCACCACCACCTGGATTCGCTCCGGGGGCGCCTCAAAGCGCCCGCGCACGTCCGCGGCCGCAGCGGCGGCCGGGGCCGTCGGGGCCAGCGTCCGCTCGTCGATCGCGCCCAACCGCAGGCCCACCGCTGGCCAGGCCATCATGACCAGAATCGCCAGCGCCCCCATGCCTGTCGCCGCAGGCCGGGCGGTGACACGGCGGGCGAGCTCGTGCCAGAACCGGCTGGCCTCGCCGATGGGAGCCCGGCGCAGGTGGCGCAGCGGGTCGGCGCCATCGACGCGATCACCCAGCAGCGTCAACGCGGCCGGCAGGACCGTCAACGCGGCCAGCGCCGCCAGCAGCGTCACCGCCACACCTGCAAGAGCCAGCGCGCGCAGCAGCGGAACGGGGATGGTGGCCACCGCCACCAGACATGAAGAGATCACTGCAGCCGAACAGAACACGCAGCGACCGCAGGTACTGAGGGCTACTTCCAGTGCTCGGGCGCGCGGCATCCCCTTTGCGTGCTCTTCTCGGTAGCGGGCGAGGACGAACAAGGTGAAGTCGATCGACAGACCGAAGCCGATGGCCGCGGCCGCATTGACCGCGAACGCGGACACATCACTCACGTGGGCCAGCAGACCCAGCAATGGCACACAGCAGACGACGGCCAGCACAGCGACTACGAGGGGCAGTGCGGCCGCAGCCCACGAACCGTAGGTCAGCAAGAGGAGGATCATGATGAGCGGCGCGGCCCAGAGTTCGGCCCGCAGCAGGTCGGCTCCGGCCTGCTGGTCGATCTCGGCCGTCGCCCATGAGGCTCCGCTCGCGTCTACCCGCATCCCCGGCACCGCCTCCCGCGCCTTGGGTACCAGACGCAACGCCGCTTCCTTCCGGTCCGCGTCGCTGCCCGACAGCGAGACCGTCACCAGTCCGGTGCGCCCATCGCGCGACATCAGCCACGGATCTCCCGTGGCAGCCGACTGCACCGTACGCACAGCCGGCTCGTCCGCCAGCAGACGGGCAACGACACCGGCACCGGCTGCAACCGCCGACCGTGCGCCCCCATCGCGCACAGTCAGGGCGAGCATCAAATCCGGGGTGCCGACACCCAGCAATTCAGCCTGGGTCTGAGCCCTGGATGACTCGGTGCCTGTGGCGATGGTCCCTCCAGCACCGAAAGCGCCGGACACCGCTGGGAGACTCAGGAGCGCCGCGACCAGCGCAACCGCCGCGCACGCCACCACCGCCCAGGCACGGGACGCCGACCACGTCCCCCTCCCTGTCCCATCCCCGATGTGTACTGACATACCCGCACTAACGATCAAACCGCACAACAGTGATGTTGCTCCTGGCCGGAAGGCGGCCCAGCAGCCGAACCGAGAGGGCTGCCTGCTCTGTCTGCTCCGGGGGCGGCAAGTGTGGATTCAGTGGTGAAGGGTGAGATTTTCGTCCCGCGTGTTGGGCAGTTGCATCGGCCTGGCAGCGGGCGCGGCGTCCAGAGCGGTGCGGCGCCGCCGGCACAGGCGGTCCAGGACTTGCGCCCCCGGTTCCGCGCCGCGGAGCAGGGATGGTCCGGAGCCGACGAAGCGTGAGCAGACGCCCACGTGCGCGTCGTGAACATCCGTTAGGACCTCGACCAGGCGCTGGTGGGCGGGGCGCAGGGTGGAGGGTTTCGCCGGTGCGGCCATGCCCCACCCGCGCAGGCTCTGCACCAGGACCCGGTGATCGGCCGACCACAGACCGGAGAATCCTCGGGGAGCCTGTGGTGGGGACATCGAGGGCCGGACGGTGTCGTGGTAGTCCTGCGCGTCGAAGGACGCGGTGATGCGCAGGGCGGACGCGCTGGCGCGCAGGAAGTGGGCAGTGCTTTCCAGGCCGAGGGCGGAACCTGCGGGCGAGGGGGCCCGAAGGGCGTGCCGCAGGGCGACGACGGTCGCCTGGGTGAGGGCGAAGAACAGCCGGTGTCCTTGAATCCAGCGTTGGCGCACCGTGGCCTGTGTCCGAGGCTCAGAGTTGTCCGCTCGTGGGGTCAGCCCGGCCGCGTGCGCGGCGAGATCGAGGTCGGGCTCCGTCAATGATCCGTCCGGGTGCCGACAGAAGGCCCGGACTGTGGCGAGGGTGTCGTCGAGCGCGCCGATCAGCAGGGGCGCGGGGGCGCAGGCGCACCGTGCGACCGCGAAGTATTCGTCGAATGCGGCTTCGCGGGGGTCGCGTTCGGGGAGCCGGCGGTGGTCGGGGGGTGTGTGGTGACGGTCCAATCCGTACGCGGCCTCGCGCAGGGTCGCCAAGTCGTGGGGCAGGTGCTGAGGCGGCGCGAGCCACAGCACGGATTCGCTTGTCATCTGGGCCATTTCAATAGTTTTTATGCGGTACGTTACCCGGCATGTCAGTGACTCTTGGTGATGTTTCGTTTCGCAGCGCAATCGGCGAGGTCGCCGCGATCCTTGAGGACTACTGGGAGGATCTGCGCGAGGAACGCCTGCCGGTGACGCCGGACCTTCGCCCCGGGGACGTGCGTGCGATGCTGCCCGACTGCGTACCGGTGCACGGCGAGCCGATCGTGAACGTGCTGGCCGATGTACGGCGGGTGGTGATGCCCGGGCTCGTGCACTGGCAGCACCCTTCGTTTCTTGGCTACTACCCGACCCAGACCAGTCCCGCGTCCGTGGTCGGCGAGCTGTTGGCCTCGGGTCTGGCGGTTCAGCACATGATGTGGTCGACGGGCCCGGCCGCCACCGAACTCGAGGAGGCGGTCCTGGACCATCTCGCGGTCGCGCTGGGCCTGCCGGAGCGCTTCCTGAGCACCGGGGATGGCGGTGGAGTTCTGCAGGACTCCGCGTCCTCGGCGGTCCTGGTGGCCGTGGTCGCCGCCCTGTACCGGGCCTCAGACGGGCGCTGGCGCGAGCACGGCACCGAAGGGCGCTACCGCCTGTACTGCACCGACCAGGCAAACTCCTGCGTCCCCAAGGCTTCACGCATTGCCGGCCTGGGAGAACCGACCCAGATCACCACCCTGGCGGGCACCTGCGAGATGGACCCCCGCGCCCTGCGCGAGCAACTGGCAGCCGATCGCGCCGCAAGCGTAGTACCCGCGATCGTGGTCGCCTCGGTCGGCACCACGGGCACCTGCGCCATCGACCCGGTCGCCGCCATCGCCGCAGTGTGCCGCGAGTTCGGGGCCTGGCTGCACGTGGACGCAGCCTACGCCGGTTCGGCCGCAATCTGCCCGGAGAACCGCTGGATCAACGAGGGCGTCGAGCACGCCGACTCATACGCAGTGAACTGCCACAAGTGGCTGCTCACGGGACCACCGTGCGACGCCATGTGGGTAGCCGACCGGCACAGCCTCACCGCCGCCATGGACATCCGCCCCCCTTTCCTGCGCAACCAGGCCAGCGACTCAGGCAACGTCACCGACTTCCGGGACTGGCAGGTGCCGCTCATGCACCCCTTCCGCGCCCTGAAACTGTGGTTCGTCCTGCGAACCCACGGCGTCGAGGGCCTGCGCGCACATATCCGCGAACAACTCTCCCACGCCGCGCTGCTCGCCGGCCTGGTCCGGGATGCCCCCGGCTTCGAACTGATCTCGCACTCACTCGGACTGGTGTGTTTCCGCCTCGCAGGCGACAACGCCCGCACCGAGCACCTACGTACCGAGCTCGACGCCACCCACCAGATCCTGGTAACGCCCACTACCGTGGACGGCCGCTACATCCTGCGCGCGGCCCTGGGCTCTCGTCTGGCGTCCCAGACGTCCGTACGCAACGCCTGGGCGCTGGTACGCGAGATCGCTGCCTCGATTCCCGACGACCGGCCCACGCTATCCGAAACGTCACCGACGACCTCGGTAGGCGCCCGGTGGCCAGGGACGTGCCCGTAGGCCGCCACGCCCCCGGCAGGCCGCGACCCTGGACATGAACAAATGGGATCCGGCCCCATCGGCGCCCGTCGATGCGCCCGGATCCCAGGACAAGACGCGCTTCGTGAGCACAAGCCCATGCCCCACATCCTCGCTATGCGAACGACATTCAGCGGAGAACACCGTGCACGACCATGACGATGCGACCGCGACGGGCGAACGCTGGTTCGACTACGCGGCGGTGCACCCACACACGAGCATGGAGATCGGCGGGGTGGCCGTGGTCGCCGGCCCCGCGCCTTCGACCGTCGAACTGCACTCCTTGATCGACTTGATCCGGGCGGCCCACCCGCCGCTGCGCGACCGGGCCCGCGCACGCGGCGCGAACGTGGGCGGCCCGACTGAGCCCGCCGATCACCTTGAGGAGATCGCGCTGCCCGTGCAAGGCGGTGACGTCGCACTGCACGCTGCGATCGAGCGCGTGTGCGCCCAGCCGCTGACGGACGTCACCTGGGGCATGACCCTGCTCCACGGCCACCGTGACAACGAGTTCGCTCTGCTCCTTCGCGCCCATCACGGCCTCCTGGACGGCATGTCCCTGATGGGGATCACACTCGCCGCGGCGCGGGAACCCGGCCTCCCGCGCCGCCGCACACCTCCCGTGCCCTCACCCTCCTGGACGACTGCCCGCGTGCGTGCCCTGGTCCGCGCGGTCACCGGCCTCGCGCTGCCCGCGCACGCCATCAGCCTCGGCCCCGCCCGCGTCCAGGCCCCGACCGGCCCACCCAGACGCCTGTGGGTGCACACGCCGCTGCCTCGTATGAAAGCCATCGCGCGGGCAGGCGGCACCAGCCTCAATGACGTCTACCTGGCCGCCCTCGCCGGCGCCCTGCGCCCCTGGCTGCCCGACCGTGCCACAGGCACCGTGCGGGCGATGGTCCCCCTCAACACCCGGCGCAGCCACACGAGCACCGCGCTGGGCAACTTCCACCGCGGAGTCCCCGTCGCCCTGCCCTGCCACCTGCCCACCGCCACCGAGCGCCTGGCCGCCACACACCTGGCCACCGCGAACATCCGGACCGGCCGCCGCGACCCCGACGCGGACGTCCTGTTCGAAACCCTGCCCACGCGCTGGCACGGCCGGGCCCTGGCGCGGGCCCTGGACCCGCGGCGCACCACTATGGTGGCCACCCATGTCCCCGGTCCAGCACGTCCCCTCGAACTCCTCGGTCACAGCATTCGCGCCTTGCTGCCGCTGATGTTCCTGCCCGCGGGACACCACCTGTCGGTCTGTCTGGGCGAATACGCCGGAACCGCGTACCTGGCCGTCGTCGCCGACCCCGGCCTGCCCAATGCCGACGAACTCCCCGCCCTCTGGCTTGCCGAACTCGACGCACTCGAAGTCGTCCTCACGCACCCACGACGACCTTCGAATGCCGGCGCCCGGTCAGCGTAGTGGCAGCCGGGTCGTACTCGGACTCCGGCTCACCACGCAGCGGATCACCGGAGCGGACAGTCCCCAGGCCCGTTCTTCCAGACCGGCAGGGTGGCTTCGTACCTCCAGCCGTCGCGTAGCTGGCGCCGGTGCCAGAGGATCGCGACGACCTCCTGGTCCCTGGGCAGGACTCGAACCGGCACGGGGACCGCAGGATCGGCGACGGCCGGGCGCGCCCCCCTCGGCCTCGGCGGCCCGCAGTCCGTCGTACATCAGCTCGTCGGTGCGCGGGTGGCGGGCGGTGAGGTCCATTTGCGAGAACGCGCCGTCGTGGATACGCAGCGCCATTTGGTCGCGATGGAGGACGTCGAGGATATGCCCGGTGCCGCGCACGAGACGGCCCATCTCGGAGATGTGCATGGTGTCACCCGGCCGTGCGTACGTAAGCAGTTCGCGAAACTTCGGCCGCTGGAGGGGGTAGAGGCGGCGGGAGGTGGCGCCATCCTCCTCGAAGATGACCGGGTCCTCGATACCGGACTCGTCCAGGACGAGTTCTGCCGGGCGGTCGAGACCCGCTTGTACGACCATTGGCAGTCGCGCGCACCGACGGGGTTGGGCAGCGGGCCACAGGGGAAGTCTCCGTCCCGCGGACCGTCGACTGAAGTGGAGCCCCTGTGACGTAAGCAACCGCTGTCCGAGCTGGGCGTAGCTCCTTTGGAGGGACTGGCTGAGCTGCGACTTCGGCAAACCGATCACGCGACGTACAGCTGCTCGTTGGTCGAACACCACAGGCGGCTCCACCAGCCGTAACCAAGATCGGCTGGACGGTCGCCGCTGGAGAGTGCGGAGCGTCCAGAAGGATCACGTATCACGTGCGAGTCCGCAGGTCTGCGCTGGTGAGGCGGTCCCTCCCGAGGAGCTGCACCCATGGCACAACCCTCGCGCATGCCAGCGGGGCCCGCTGCTCCGCAGCTCCCCGTTGGCGCCGAGCTGCCGGAACTTCATGCCGTTCGTGTAGTGGGTGTCCCACTCGGCGGGCGTGGTGTAGGCCACCGGGAGGCTCCTTGCCTGACATCGGGTCAGATGAAGGTGTCGGCGCGCAGGGCGCGAAGGGTACGCAGGCCGCGTTCGAGGAGCTCCGGGTCGTCGTGGGTGTGCCCGTAGGCGATGCCACTGATGGCGTCCAGTGCGGCCTCGCACCGCAGGCGCTGGCGGTCGCCGTTGGTGAGGGGCCGCCCGTAGCCGGTGAAGAACGCTTCGAACAGGTCCGGCCGGCCCTGCCAGATGTCGGCCAGGCGGGCGAAGTCCCGCACAGCGGGGCTGAGTTCACTGCGCTCGAAGTCGATCAGCCCGACGCGCAGGAGGGAGTCGTCTGGAGTGGTGAGCAGGATGTTGCGGGGCTGCAGGTCGCCCAGGGTCGGTACCCACACCGGTGCGGGCAGGGTGTCGCGCAGGGCGGCCAGGGCGAGGACGAGGTCCTTGTCGCCGTCGGCCAGGAGGGGGCGGGCGGCGTCGAGGTAGCGGTGGAGTTTGCCCGGACCAGGCGGCCGGGCCGGGCTGGGGGTGGCTGCCTGGTGGTAGCGCGCGGTGAGATGCCCGACCTGCCGACAGACCTCGCACTCCGTCGCCGTCGGCAGTACCTGGCCGTGTACGGGACGCCCGGGCAGCTCGGTGAGGATCACCGTGCGGTGCGCGTCGTCGGCCGCGACCAGCCGCGGGGCGGCCGCGCCGAGGACGCGGGCCCAGTGCCGCAGAGCATGCACTTCACGCCGATGGAACCGCTGGTTCTGGTGCTGCTTGACGTACCAGGCGCCACTGTGCTTGCCGGTGGCCCGCCACACTCTGCTCTCTGCCCGCGGCCACGAGCTGTCCGACCATGTGCCGATCGGGCCGATGGCACGCTCGGCGAAGTCACGCACCGCCTCGTCCGGTACCACCCCGCCGTCGGCTGTCCGGCCGTGGGCGCGAGGGTGAGCGGGTCGGTTGCCGGGTGGTGGGCGATGGGGTCGCCGGGCTGCTGGAAATGGACGGCGAGGGTGGCGCCGGCGCGGTAGGCGTCGATGCCGGCCCGGCAGTAGGCCACCATCGGCTCGGGCAGCGCATCCAGCGGGAACCAGTCCATGGCGTCGCACTTGTCCGGTTCCATGATCTGAGGGGTGCCCTGCCAGGACCGCGCGGCGAAGAAGACCCCGATGCGCGCCGCACCGCCGGGGGCCCGGTGGTGGAGGGTGACCACTGAGCCGACGTCGGCGCGGTCGAGGAGCACACCGGTTTCTTCGCAGGTCTCGCGGATGACCGCGGCGACCAGGTCTTCGTGGGGACCGTCCAGCCGCCCGGACGGAGCGTGCCGCAGCCAGGTCGCGTACACCGGGCCGGCGCGGCGGGTCAGTAACACCAGCGGGCCGGCGGCGCTGTCCCGGCGCAGGAACATGTGCACATCGACGGGCACCGTGTACTCCGCGGCCTTCGGACCGGACGTGTGCGCGCCGCCCGGGGAACCCGTTCCCGAAGCCGGGGTGCGGTGGTCGGGTTGGTTCATCGGGAGTCCTCCGTGGTGCGCGGGCGATCGTCGGTGAGCTGCCACGACAGCCGGTTGCGGCCGCGTCCGGAGCTCGCCCACTGCGTGCCGTTCGCATCGAACTCCAGCCGGTAGAAAGCCGGTTCACCGGCCGCCTTCCATCGGGCGGCGGTCTGCTGGATCTCCTCCCAGATGGGCCGGGGTCCGGACGCGGTGATCGTGGAGGTGCCGTCGACGCTGACGCGGAGCCAGGACCCGCAGGCGGGGGAGCCGATCTGCAGGCCGGGGGCGCCGAAGGCGCGGACGAGGCCGGGATGCAGGTGGTCGAGGGCCAGCCACATCCCGTGCGCCTCATCGGGCGGAGGCGGCCGGTGGCCGTGGCTGGTCACGCCGTCCCCGGAGCTCATCTCCTGGCGGAATGCCGCGGACAGGCTGAGCCGGTCCCATCCCCATCCGGCACGGTGCCCGAACTGCTCTGCCCGCAGTTCGGCCTCTACGACACCCGCCGCACTCTTCGTGATCACGGCAAGTGCGGGCCAGGACGGCGAGCTGGTGCCGACGGTCATCAGCACCACACCGCGCTGCGCGAGCTGCTCGACGAGCGCCATCGGCACACGGGGCACGGCGAAGGACACGAACACCCGGTCATACGGGGCCCGCTCGGGCCAGCCGAGTTCGCCGTCGCCCGTGACCACGACGGGCCGGTGGCCGATCGCCGCCAGGCGCACGGTGGCGGTGGCGGTGATGTGGGCGTCGCGGTCGATAGTGACCACGCCTGCGTCCCCGGCGATGCGGCAGGCGGCCGCCACGGTCACGCCGGCTCCCGTGCCGACGTCGAGCACACGCTGCCCGGGCCGCAGGTCCAGCTGCCCGAGGAGCCGTGCCGTCATTCCCATCACGCTGGACATGGCAGTCATCGCGCCGCCCTCGCGGCTTCCGGCGCGGCGACCGAGCAGTGGTTCCCCGTCGTGCTGGACGCAGACGCTGTCCCCGCTGTACAGCACCCGCAACAGCTCTGGCCGGTGCACGGGATCTGACCAGTCGAGCAGGTCCCAGCGCGGAGGCGTCTCGTCGGGGGCGCTGCGCCGCACGTACGCCTGCGGGATCAGCCGCTGCCGGGGCATGGCGAGCAGGGCGTCAGCCACCGCGCCGGGCGACAGGTCGCCGGACTGCATCAGGCGGTCCACCATCGCCGCGCGGGCCGCGGAGGCGTCAGCGTCGCCGACGGTGTCCTGGAACGGTGCGGTGGCGTCGGCAGGCGCCGGGGCGGTGGTGGGTGGTGCGGGTTCGGACACGATTGTCGTCTCCAGACAGGACACGGCCCAGGGATGTCAGGCCCAGCCCATTGCGGTGTACAGGCGGCCGTGGCGGATGCCGTCGATCGCGGCGCGGGTGTATGCGACGGTGGGCTCCGGGAGAGCGTCGGCGGGCCACCAGCCCCAGTCGGCGCACTTGTCCGGTTCCAGAACCTGGGGCTCGCCGGTCCAGGCCCGCGCGCGGAAGACGAGCACCATACGCGGCACGGTGCCAGGCGCGTCGAGGATGTGGACAGCGTGGACGAAATCGACCTCTTCGGCCGCGATGGACAGGCCGGCTTCCTCCTGGACTTCGCGGATCAGGCAGGCGATGGCGGACTCCTGCTCGCCGTGGCCGGCCAGGAAGTGCCACTTGTTGCCTGCGTATGCCGTGTCGGGGTGGCGCAGGCCGAGGAGGATCCGGCCGTGGTTGTCCTCCAGGTAGAGGTGGGCACCCACGATGCGGAGCTCGGTTCCCTCCGGCGCCCCGTCACGCAGCAGCCGGGCCGTGGCCGGCGGACTGCTGGCGGGGGGGATGCTCGGCCGCGTGCCGGCGGACCAGGTCACCGAGACCGGGGCTCAGGTGCAGCTGCTCCAGCGTGTCCGGAGTGAACCACCGCAGCAGCACGCCCTCTTGTAGATCCACCGTGTCCGGATCACCGCTCCAGCGGCCCACGAAGACCTGGATCGGCACCGCGAAGCCGTCGACGCTTGTCGCCTCCTCCAGGGCGTACGGCGTCAGGCGATTCACCTCCAGGCCCGGGACCTCTTCGGCGAGCTCCCGTCGCAAGGTTGCCTCCAGGCTGACGTCCTCCACCGTACGGCCGCCGCCGAGGAGAGCGAACGTGCCAGGGGCCCAGATGCCCTCACGCTGGTCCCGCAGGTGGAGCAGGTATCTGCCGTGGCCGTCGTGGATCAGAGCGGAGGCGTTGACGGGCTCTGGCCGCCCGCCGAGGCCCTGGTCTCGGGCGTCCAGGAGCTTGGCACGCAAGGTCGGGGACCTGACGTCGGCGAACTCGACCCACCGGGCGCTGGCAACCTCATCGTCCTGCAATGTGAGCTGAGGGTGCTGCTCGGGCACGAGGCAGAAGACGAATCGGAAGTCGAAGTGCTGGTGTTCGCTTTCGCCCTTGGCGGGGTTGGCGTCGATGTCGATCGGAGCGCCGAGGAACTGCGGGGTCAGGCACAGGTCGCCCGGCTGGATGCCTGTCTCCTCGCATACTTCCCGCAGCGCCGCGGCCAGGAGCGTCCGGTCGCCCTCGACATGGCCGCCCGGAGCGAGGAGCAGCCCCGTGACCTTGTGGCCGATGTGCAGGACGCGTTGTTCCCGGTCGATGACCGCCGCGCTGCAGGTGACGTGACCGGGGAGCGTGGCACGGCTGGCCGGGGCGTTGGCTCCGTCCAGGAGGGACAACAGCCCGGCTAGGGATTCCCGCTCGTGCGGATGCCGGGCCAGGTACGCCTCGGCGGTCGTGCGGATGTGGGAACGGGTGAGCGGCACGTCATCACCTCGGGACGGCATGGGTGGGGCGGGGTCGTCTGCGGCCGTGGGTGCGGCTGCTTCGGCGGGGCGTACCGAGGTGGCGCCGGGGCCGCTCATGCGGGGGTCTCGCGCTTCTCGCCGTCCGGCTCGGACGTGATCTGGTAGGACAGCAACTGCTGGAACAGGCCCGGCTGTTGGGAGAGCTGGGCGTAGGTGCCCTCCTGGACGATTTTGCCGTCGTCGAGGACCACGATGCGGTCGGCGATGGCAACATTGGTGATGCGGTGGGTCACCAGCAACACCGCCCGGTCCCGGGCGAGGTCCCGAAGCCGCTGGAAGATGCGGTACTCGGCGCGGGGATCCATCTTTATCTATAGCTGTCAAGTATCTGTCCGAGTCGGGCGGCATGGTTGCCTCCAGGCACGTTAGGCATGATCCCGGCCAGGTCCAGGTTGGGGATCGGCAGGGCGTCGAGCTGGAGGTGCCAGCGCAGGAGCACATGGGCCGAAGTCACGCCGTGGCGGTGGGCGGCCTCTAGGACGACGGGCTCGGTGCGGAGCTCGCAGCCCCGCCCAAATGGCTCCAGCTCCGGGTGGCTACCCCGCGGGCGGCATGGGCCGCGCGCTGTTCGGGCTGAGGGAAATAGGGGTCGCGCCACAACAGCGTGGCGTCGTCTCCAACTTCCTCGATCCGACCGTCCTCGACCACGACGATGAGGTCAGCCATTCCCACCGTGGAGATCCGCAACGAGGCCCGCGTGCATCTCGCGTACGAGCAGAAATTCGGAGTGCCCTGCGCGTCTCACGAGTCGACCGAGGCGGTGATCGACTCCGTCGCCTCGACGACGTACTGTTTCTGAGTGTGACTGGACCCCGGCGGTGGGCGGCGTGTCTATGCGCCCCATGGGCTCTCCAACGTGTTCAACCTGATGGTCCGGCCGAACCCGGTGCTTGCCCCGCAGGAGGTCTATGAGGCCAAGGCGGAGCGCTGGAGGTACGACTGGCCGGAGCTCACCGTGCTGCCATGGTCAAGCTGATGCCGTTCATCGGAAGCTGCACGTGGACGTGACCGCCCAGGCGTGGGCTGGCGAGTACTGGTGGGGAGTATCGCTCGGAACTCGGTAGGTGGCGGCCCGCCCAACCCTGCGCTCACGCCGCGGCCGCGCAGCCCGCCGTCGGTGAGTCGGCTGGCTCGCGGATGCCAGCCATGCTGCCCGCTCCCTGCCCTGCACCCAGCCTGCTGGGCGTCGTCTACCCGGGGTTGGTCCTCAAGGACCCGACCCGCGAGCAGCTCCTGGACTGGCGCACCTGCGCCGGCCGCGTCCACCAGATCGTGTTCGACCACAACGACCGGTGCGGCGAGATGCCTGCGCAGCGCCTGTTCACCAGGGCTCGGAGTCGTGGATCCGTTCAGCGAGTTGGAGGATAAAGGCGTACGTCGACACACGCCCATGAAGGCGCACAAAGTAGGAGCGCTCCGAGCACTTGAAGATCTCGCGACGCCGAATTTTCGACAGGCCCTGCTCGAAGGTGTTTGCTGTATTGCGAAGGGTTACCTCAGCCTCCTCGGGACTCCCGTCGAATTCCGAGACAGTACGCGTATCCCGTGCCGTATCTGCCACGCCGGCTACGGGCACAGCGAGAACTATCCAACGAGACATTTTGGTTGAGGCTCCTCCCCGCGACGTCGCCCACTGCGACACGCCTCCGAAGATCAGTGTGACAGATGGGCAGCCGCTCACAGACTTCGGACGAAGGCGACGGAGGCGAGCCGGTTGGGCGGGCAAGATACGGTCTTCGAGCGCGATCTGACCAGCGGGAGCGTCATCATCTTGGCAACCCGATCTGCCCCGTTGCCAAGGCGATGACGCGGGCGCACCCGGCTGTCGCCGGAAGTGGCAACCGCCGGGCTTCTGCCAGCCAGATGTCGGCAGCTTCCGAGCTCAGCGTCTGCGGAGCGTCCGAACTGCGTTGACGCCCCGCGGGCTTGGCCATCCAGGCGAAGCTCCTGGGCTATCGGCATGATCTGCCGCGCCTCTCTACCTCTCTGAACAGCCGATATACTCTTTGCGATGCCGTGAGTTCATCTTCCGTCAATGTAATATTCCATTATGGTGACTCGAGGCTATCCACATTCGGACAGATGGCCCGATACGCAACTTGCGCGCAGCCTCGATCCTTTTGAAGGAAATCCTCACGATCTCCACTAAGTTTCCTCCTTCTCTCGGTAAAGAATCTGCGATTGCACTAAGGGGGCATTTCACGCATTCCACTCTTATTGATCAACAAGTAAAACTACTATTTTTCACTAATGGGACATTTCCTAACTTCGCACCCCTATTGAATTTGCTAAACGATTAACTTATTTTGGCCTTCGCATTGCCCTGTTTGCCTGCTGTGAAGTACTGATCTCGCCCCGTCGTCAAGATCGTCTCGTTTGTGTTGTCTCAACACTACGGAGCGTAAAAGGGGAGGGAGCTGATCATGCGTCACAGATCTGTGACCCATGGCAGAGCAAAGGGGAGACCCTCGCGGGTGCGCTGGCTGCGGCAGAACGCGGTCGGCGTTGCGATGGTCGTCGCGGCCGAGACTGCGCTGGTGTCGCTGGTAACGGGCACGGTATTTGTGACGGGCTCGGCCACAGCTGTGGCCGAGCCCGTATCGGCGGCGTCCGACACGTCCGGTCCGGCTGAGGCCGAGGACGAGGCGTCAGCTGTACTGATGGCCCGTCTACAGGACCGCAAGATCGAGGTGCTGTCCGCCCGGGCCGGTGACTCGACCACGTACGCGCTGCCCAGCGGGGAACTGCAGACGGACACGTACGCCGGGCCCGTCCGGGTCAAGCAGGACGGCAAATGGCACGACATCGACACCTCACTGTCCGATACCGGAGCCGACCTCACGCCGGCAGCGACGGTTGCCGACATCACGGTGTCCGACGGCGGGGACACCGCACTGGCGTCGGTGACCAAGGACAAGGAGTCGTTCGGGCTGGGTTGGGCGGACACCCTGCCGGCCCCGGACGTGAAGAACAACACCGCCTCCTACGACCTGGGCAGCGGCCAGACTCTCTCGGTGAGCGCCCTGGCCCAGGGCTTTTCCGAGCACCTCACCCTCGCCCAGAAGCCCGACGGCGACAGCGCGTCCTACCGGATCCCTCTGGATCTGAAGGGACTGAAGCTTTCGCAGGCCGATTCCGGACATCTGCTGCTGAAGAACACCGACGGTGACCTGGTGGCCGAGGCGCCGGCCCCGATGATGTGGGACGGGTCCAAGGACGATGCCTCAGGTGAGTCCGCAAACCAGCAGCAGGTGACCACGAAGATCGAGACCGCCGACGACGGCTCGCAGACCCTGGTCCTCTCACCGAGTGAGGACTTCCTGGCCGCCGCGACCTACCCGGTCACCATCGACCCGACCACCACCCTCGCGGTGACCACCGACACCTGGGTGCAGACCCCCGACTACACCGACTCGCAGATCTCTTCCACCGAGCTGAAGTCGGGCACCTACGACGCGGGCACGACCAAGGCGCGCTCGTACCTGAAGTTCAACGTGTCGCCGTTCAAGGGCAAACACATCACCAGCGCCACCCTTGCGCTGTATTCTTACTGGTCCTCCTCGTGCAGCCCCGGGGCGGGCACCCGGGCACGGCGGATCACGTCGGACTGGTCGTCCTCCAACATCACTTGGGGCGACCAGCCGACCACCACCACCGTGGGCGCGGTCGTCAACACCGGTGCATGGGGCTACAGCTCTGACTGCCCGGCAACCTGGTCGCGCTGGGGCCTCGATGACATCGTGCAGGCCTGGGCCGACGGCCTGCCCAACTACGGCCTGCGCATCAACAGCGCCGACGAGACCGACTCGCTGACCTGGCGGCGCTACCGCTCGGCGAACTACGCGACCGCCGGGTACGCGCCGAAACTGACGGTGACCTACAACTCGTACGCCACCACCGCCTCCGCTGCCGTCTCCCCGAAGTACGCCAACCCGTACAACGGCACGACGTACGTGACCTCGCTGACGCCGACGCTGTCGGCGAAGGCGACCGACGCCGACGGCAGCACGGTCAAGGCCCAGTTCGAGGTCAGCGCCGACCCGGCCTACGCCGACACCACGTACTCCTACACGAGTACCTCGTCATCGGTCGTCTCCGGAGGCACGGCGAAGCTAACGATCCCGTCCGCGTCCGCTTTCCCCGCCGGGACTCACCTGCGGTTCCGGGTACGGGGCTACGACGGCACGGACTACGGCTCCTGGTCGTCGTACACGGTCTTCACGATGAACACCGCACTGCCGGCCGCTCCGACCATCTCCTGCGACCCCTACACGGCCGACACGTGGACAGCCAAGGACGACAGCGGCGCCACCTGCACCCTGGACACGTCCTCGTCCGACGGCATGGGCTTCGCCTGGGGGCTGGACGACTCCTCCGTGCCCAACCGCGTCTACGACACCACCGACGGGACCGGCGGCGAAGCACAGACCATCACGATCAAGCCGGGCGAGGACTGGCACAAGCTGTACGCCAAGAGCGTCGACTCCGGAGGAAACCTTTCCTCGGCTACCACCAGCTACGCCTTCGGCGTCGGTGACGGCGCGGGACTGCTCACTCCTGCCGAGGGCGACAGCGCCGCCCGACGGGTCAGCCTGACCTCGACTGGCAAGACCAGCTACACCGGCGTCACCTACCAGTACCGCCGCGGCGAGACCGACTCCTGGCACACGGTCCCGGTCGGGGACGTCACCAAGTCCTCCGACGGCTCGGCCGTCTCCGCCTGGCCGGTTGCCGTCTCCGGCGGCAGTCCGGCCGCGCTCACCTGGAATGTGACGTCGTCGCTGTCCGAGGACGGAGCGCTGGACATCCGCGCCGCCTTCACCGACGGCTCAGCCACGGCGTACTCCCCGGCGCACACCATCAAAGTGGACCGCAATGCCGGAACCGCCCCCAGCGAACTCGTGGGCCCTGGTGCGGTGAACACACTGACCGGTGACTTCACCCTGTCCGCTACCGATGCCTATGGATTCGGCCTGTCGGTGTCACGCACCGCATCCTCGCGCAACCCGAGTGCAGGCACGGAGTCCGAGGGCCAGGCGGCCATCTTCGGCTCTCAATGGGTCTCCGGCACTGTCTCGGACGTGACGGGTTCCGAGTGGGCGTACGTGCGCAGCACCTCCGAGACATCGGTGGCACTGGTCGACGGGGACGGCATGGAAACCGGCTTCACTGCCGAAAGTGGTGACAGCTGGAAGCCTCAGCCCGGCGCAGAAGCCCTGACCCTGAGCAGCACGGACAGCGACGGAACGGCGACGAATGACGCGTCCGACGTCTCGGTCTTCACTGTGACGGACAGTCAGGGTTCCACGACCACCTTCAAGAAGGTGGACTCCGCCGCGTCCACCTGGCAGGTGGACAGCACCTCGCTCCCGACGGACAACTCCACCACGAGGATCGTCTCCGAGAAGGACCCCAGCAGCTCAAGCAGCAACCCGCTGGCCCGCCCGAAGTACGTCATCGCACCCACTTCGGCGGTCACATCGGCGACGTGCGAGAGTACGCCGTCGACGGTCGGATGCCGCCTGTTTGAGTTCGTCTACGCCACGTCCACCACAGCCTCCTCTGGTGCCCTGGGGGACTACACGGGGCAGGTCAAGCAGATCAAGGAATGGGCGACCACTCCCGGCGCTTCCGCAGCGACCGCCACTGTCGTCGCGCAGTACTCCTACGACAGCTCCGGCCGCCTGCGCGAGGAGGGGGACCCGCGCACCGGACTCAAGACCGCTTACACCTATGACAGTGCGGGTCGTATCACCATCCTCACCCCGCCGGGTGAATTGCCCTGGACTTTCACCTATGGCAAGGCGGGCAGCACCGCCACCGCAGGCGAAGGCATGCTCTTGTCGGCGGCCCGCCCGAACCTGACGGCCGGTACCAAGAGCACCACTGACGGCACCACCGCCACCACCAGCGTGGTCTACGACATACCGCTCAGTGGCAGCAAGGCGCCCAACAGCATGAGTACCTCGGACGTTGCGTCCTGGGGGCAGAGCGACGTGCCGACCGACGCGACCGCAGTCTTTCCGGCTGACTCCGTTCCGGCGTCGCACACCGGAAGCGAACTGTCCGCCTCCGACTACACCCGGGCAACGATCACCTACACAGACGCCTCCGGCCACGAAGTCAACAGCGCCACTCCCGGCGGGCACATCACGACCACCGAATACGACCGCGTCGGCAACACCGTCCGCGAACTGACTGCGGCCAACCGCGAACTGGCCCTCGCCAGCAGCGGTGACGGACAGGCGGAGCAAGTCGCACTGAGCATCGACCAGATGGCCTCAGCGGTCCGGGCCGAACTGCTGTCGACCCGCTCGGTGTACTCCGCAGACGGTCAGCGTGAGACAGACACTTACGGTCCCCTCCACGTGGCGACCCTTACCTCGACGCTGAAAGCCGGCGCGGGTGGAACCGATCTGCCCGCCGGCACTCGGGTCTCGGCCCGGCAGCACACCACCAATACCTACGACGAGAACCGCCCCACTGACGGATCAGCCACTGTCGACAACCAGGTCACTACCACCACGGCGGGCGCCCAGGTCGATGGCTATCCCCAGGACGCAGACCTGCACACCATGTCCACCGAATACAATTGGGTCAAGGGCCTGCCCACGGCGACGATCAACGACCCTGCCGGGCTGGCGCTGAAGAAGACCACCTCGTACGACTCGCAAGGCAGAGTCACCAAGACGACCCTGCCGAAGTCGTCCGGCTCGGACGCGGGCGCCACCGTGACCACATACTGGTCTGCCACCGGCTCGGGCACCTGCAACGGCAAGCCCGAGTGGGCGGACATGGTCTGCTCCACCGGGCCGGCCGGAACCATCACGGACGGCGGCTCTAACCCGAGCGAACTGTCTACCAAGACCACCGAGTACGACCGCTGGGGCAACACAGCCAAGACCACCGAGACCGCCAACTCCGTCACCCGCACCACCAGCCACACCTACGACGAAGCCGGCCGCCTCCTCAAGACTGCCGTCAGCGGAGGCATAGGCACCGCGGTACCCGACAGTTCAACCACCTACGACGCCGAGAACGGCAAGGTAGCCACGGTCACCGGAAACGGCCAGACCATCACCCACGCCTATGACCAGCTTGGAAGGGAGATCTCCTACAACGACGGCGCCGGCAACACCACCAGCACGCAGTACGACGCGCTCGACCGCACGGTCAAGACCACCGACTCCGCCCCGTCCACCACCACCTACACCTATGACACCGCCAAGGACCCGCGCGGCCTGGAGACTTCCCGCACCGACTCTGTCGCCGGCACCTACAGCGCCACCTACGACGCGGACGGCGACCTCGTCACCGAGTCCCTGCCCGGCAACTACACTCTGACTGTCGGTCAGGACGAGACCGGCACGAATACCTCCCGGGTCTACACACGCGACAGTGACGGTGCCGTGGTGGCCTCGGACACCACAGACCAGGGTGTCTTCGGGCAGACAGTCAACGACAGTGACACTGCTGGCCTGACGCGCTCACGCACCTACACCTACGACGCGGCCGGCCGCCTCGTTCGGGCCGACGACACCGACCCGGATGGTGTCTGCACCCGCCGCGACTACACCTTCGACAACAACACCAACCGCACCGCCCTCGCCGTCGCCACCAGCGACGTCGGCGCGGCCTGCACCTCCACCGGCGCCACCAACACGTCGTACGCCTACGACAGCGCCGACCGTCTGAAGACCTCCGGTACGGTCTACGACGCCTTCGGTCGCACCACCACCCAGGCCTCCGGCGACACCATCGGCTACTACGCCAACGACCTCGTCCACCAGCAGACGTCTGGCACCAGCAGACAGACCTGGAACCTGGACGGGGCTGGTCGCCTCGCCTCCTGGACCACCGAGACCCAGAGCAGCGACGGTACCTGGACCCAGACCGGATCCAAGACCAATCACTACGGCGCCGACGGTGACAGCCCCAACTGGACCCAGGAGACCAGCTCCACGATCGCCCGCAACGTGCGAGGCGTCGACGGCGACCTGAGCGCCCTCACCACAGCAACCGGCGACACCGTCCTGCAGCTCAGTGACATCCACGGCGACATCACCGTTCAGCTCCCGCTGGACTCCTCCACCGCGACCACCACATTCGCCTACGACGAGTACGGCAACCCAGAAAACGACGACTCCACTTCGCGTTACGGCTGGCTCGGAAGCCAGCAGCGATCCAGCGAGACTCCCACCAGCTCCATACTCATGGGCGTACGCCTCTACGACCCCGCCACCGGACGCTTCCTCTCCACCGACCCCATCCCCGGTGGCAACGCCAACGCATACGACTACTGCGTTGCAGAACCCGTCGGCTGCACCGATATCACCGGTGCATACAGAGTCTCATGGTGGACCCACTGGTGGTCCCCGGTCCGCTGGATCTACGTCAGTTTCAGCAGACGGGAGACACTGGCCATGGCGGCAGGCGGAGGAATCGTGGGTACATTCCTGGGCATCGTGAAGGACGCTCTGCCGTCGAAATACAAATGGCTCATTTTCTGGGCACGGATGGTCGCCTGGTACATCACCTCAGTATCAGTAGTGGCCAGATCTCTCGGGAAATGCACGAAAATGACGTTCGCCGGGGTCAGAGGATGGGGCCTCGCGACGTGGGGCGCTTGGTGGGGCAGATGCTGAGACAGTAAACCAACCTGAAAGGCCGAAATGAGAGCCAGCCCAGACAGGCTTCAAGCAGCAGCTGAAGCAATCATCGCAATCACGCTCGGAAGCCTTGCCATATGGCTCGGCATGCGACACGAGACGCTCTTCTCCGCAATCCTCGGAACGGGATGCCTAACATATGTGGCAGACATCCTACGTAGGCTGCGAAAGCGTCAGCGAGCATAGTTGAAAAATGGGCCCCTGTAATGCGCAAGCAGCAGAGGGCCCATTTTTCGCATCCTTTCAACAATCAGCAAGGCAATGGCCGCGCGTCCGTGTCGCTGTCCGGAGCCCCCGGATGGTCCGGAGTCAGGGAGCGGATGCGTGGTATCGGCGAGGGCAGCAGCCAGAGCAGGGACAGCGCTCCGCCGACGGCCCCGATGAGCAGGGTCACCCGGAGGCCGATGAGGGTAGCGAGGAGGCCGCCGAAGACTGCGCCCACAGGGCGTAAGCCGTAATTGATCGTGCTGTACGCACCTGCGACTCGACTGCGCATGCCATCGGGGATCACGTCCGCCTGGAGGGAGTTGAGGTTGACGTCGAACAGCATGACGCCGACTCCGGAGAGGAACTCGGCCACGGCCAAGGCTCCGGCGCGAGCCCAGAGAGGGCCGCCCGCAACAGCGGCGATGGCGATCGGTGCCGGGAACAGCACGGCGCCCACCACGATGCTGCGGCCCACGCCGAGTCTTCGCGAGATCTTCGGGGCGATCACCGCGCCAAGGAGCGAGCCGGTGGCGCCGATTCCGAACGCCATGCCGATGACTCCTGCGGTCAGTCCGAGGTTTCGGCTGGCAAACAGCACGATCAGCCCGCTGCCCGCGACGAAGGTGAAGAAGTTGACGGTCGCCGCGCACCCGAGGCTGGCTCGCAGCACCGGGTGACGGACGACGAAGACCAGTCCCTCCCTGGCACGCCTCAGCAGCGAGGATGCTGCTTGGTCAGGTGCTGCGGGCGGTTCGTCGATCGATACCCGACCGACCAGAACCGCAGACGTCAGAAACGTCAGGGCGTCGACGGCGACGGCGACGGGAGCGGTCAACGCCTGGACCAGAGCACCGCCGATCGCCGGTCCGGCGACGTACGACGCGGAACGGCTGGCACTGAGCTTGCTGTTCGCGTCGACGTAGGACGAGCGAGGCACCAGGTGGGCGAAGAACGGCGGATAGGCAGTGTTGAACAGCACCTCGGCCGCGCCCGTCAGCAAGGCCACGGCATATAACTGGCCGAGCGTCACTGCTCCCAAGAGATGGGCAGCCGGGAGAGAGAGCAGCACTGCCGCCCGCACCAGGTCGGCGAGAACCATCAGGCGCCGCTTGTGGACGCGGTGGTCGACCCAGGCACCGAGGAGGATCGCGAGCAGGTTCGGGGTCCAGATGAGCGCGGTCAGCAACGCCACCTGATTGGCTGAAGCGTGCAGCGCCTCCACCGCGATCAGTGGCAGGGCCAGTTCAGTGATCCGGTCGCCAAACTGCGAGATCGACTGGCCGGCCCAGAAACGACGGAACCGCCGATCACGCCACATCGATACGGGTAAGGACTGGTCTGCCGCGCTCATGGCGTCCCGCCGGTCTGATCCTCGGCACCCTCCGGCAAGGCGTAACGCAGCAGCCTGACGCCACGGGCGTCGTCCGGACGCGCGGCCTCGTCGCGCATCACGTAGGGGGCGAGAATGCGCTCGATCGCGTCCTCGATGGCTGCGAGTTCGTCGGTGGAGACGACAACACGGGTGTTGGCCAGACCTGCAAGCCGTCGCCACACCGGATCGAGCTTGGGTTCGACCTCGGCAGCCCACCGGTTCGGCAGGTCGCCTGAGCGCAGGAACATCTCTCGGGACAGGACCCGCGCAGCCGACCAGCCCTCCTCATCGTCCGGATCCTCCGGCGCCTCGAACCGGAAGCCCCGTGCCACCGCCTCCCACCGTCTGTGGCGACGGTCCGGGCCGGGCTCGGCATCGCGGACCAGACCGAAGCTCGCCAGATGCCGCAGATGCCAGCTGGTCACTGACGGGGTTGCTCCCACATCGGGCGCGAGTTGCGTCGCTGTTGCCGGCCCGTGTCGCTGCAGGCGTTCGAGGATCGCCAGCCGCACCGGGTGCGCCAGCGCCCGCATCGCCTGCCGATCAGTGATCTCGATATCGCCCAGACGATTACCAGAATCCATAACGTGAGAGATTCCTCTCACATATCGTGAGAGTCAAGTCTCACATCTCCCGCACCTGTTGCGCGTCCCAGCGGAGCAGGTGCGATCAAGTGCGGGCGGCGGGCTGACAGGCCAGGTCAGGACGCTGGTCAAGCGGCAGGTCCCGGACCAGACAGCTGCTACGAGTTCTCGATTCGGATCATGCGCCGGAGGCTCGCTCGGGCGGCGACGAGGTCGTCGTTGGCCTCGGCGAGTTTCCGTTTAAGTTCCTGATTCTCATGTAGGAGCTGGGTGAGCTGGCTGTGCAGCTCTTGATTCTGTGCGGTCAGTTCCCCGATCCGGTCCGTGAGGTCGGTCGCCTGTAGTTGGTCGAGTTGTCGGCCGAGTTGACGCTGCAGGGCTTCCTTGAGGTCGCCGACCTGGCCGCGGAGTCGTTTGTTGTCAGCGCGTAGAACTTCCAGGTCGGTGCGCGTATTCATGGCACCGCTCGCCGCCCGAGGTGCGTCGCCTCTGGTTGCGGTGCGGGCCTGCTGGGTGCGGGCGGCTTCGATGTGCTCGCGGACGCCGGGGGCGTAGACGAGCCAGTTCGAGACGCCCGCTGCCTTGGCGACCGCGGTGAAGGTGACCGGCTCGCCGCGGGTGAGGAGGTCATCGAGGGTGTGCAGGACCCGAGCGCGTTTGTCGCGGCTGTCCTTGCGGCGGGCCTCGCGAAGCACCTGGCCGGGGAGTCGTGGACTGGTCACGAGGCCCCCTGGCCGCGGTTGATGACGGTGAGCGGGAGCAAGGTGTGACCGTCGGCGGCGCGGGCTTTGCGTAGGATCCGTGCGGCTTCCTCGATCTCGGTCTGCTGATCGGTGGGGAGTTCCGCGAGCTGTTTGTGCATCTTCTCGGCGACTTCGGTGTAGGCGTCTATCTGGTCGGTGAGGTTGCGGGTGACGAAGTCGGCTGCGTCCAGCGCGTGAGCGGTCTCGCGGTCGGTGCGCAGCTGGTGGAGGTGTTCTTCGATGGCGGGCAGGTAGGAGGGGTCGGGGCGGTAGAAGCCGCAGCCAGCGCATTGGAAGCGCAGCGGGCAACTCTTCCCGCCGGCTTTGATGTTCGTCGGCTCGGTGCAGTTGCCGTAGGGCACGGCGACGGAACGTGCTTGGTAGGCGGTGGTCGAGGCCATGGGCGCGGGTTTCCCGGAGCGGTCGACGACCTGCAGGCGCATGGTGGCCACGGCGGCGCGTTTGCGTTCCAGGGAGACCTTGTAATAGCCCATGGTGGTGTCTACCGAGCGATGGTCCATCAGATCGCGCAGCACGTCGGGGCGCACCCCCGCGTCGGCGTGCCGTTGTGCGTAAGAGTGCCGGAACGCATACGGGAAGATTCCGGCGGTGTCGTAGGGCAGCGGGGCGCCGTCGCGATCGAGGTTCCCGGAGTGGAGGGCGGGCAGGGCGTCGGCCCAGGCACGGATCGCCCGAGCCAGGTTACCGGACACCAGGTGCGGCACCCCGGTGTCGGCGGAGATCGCCGGGAACAGATAGGTGCGGCTGCGCGGCGGCAGGTTCAGCTTCTCGCGTCGCCGGATCCAGCGCTGGATCGCACTGGCGGTGTCGGTTGTGATCGGCAGGCGACGGCGGTAGCGCTTCTTCTTGTGGTTGTCCCAGATAAGCGTGACGTCGTCGCCGTCAATCTCCAGGTAGTTGGTCTTGAGTGAGCACACCTCGATGGGGCGGCGCCCGGTGTCACGGAGCACCACGTACGCGGTCTGGAACATCAGTTGCACATCGGCGGGCGCCATCTGGCCGTAAGGGAAGCCGACACCGAGAGTGTTCACGTGCGCGTCGAGCTGGGCGATGACCGGCTCGGGGATGGCCTTGCCGGCCTCCTCGTCCTCGCGTTCCTCAGTGGGGATCATGTGCGACTGGTGGCGGGCGAAGCCGCCGGCCAGCTCCTCCAGAAGCCCGGCCTTGCGGCCGAAGTCCAGCAGCTGGAAGAACTTCGTCAGAAGGTCACGGCGGACGGTGAAGACGTATCGTTCGCCGTCCGGTTTGCGAGCGTCTTTGAACGCCTCCACCACCGCATCCATGTCGGCGAACGTCAGACTGGCCGGGTCATGCCCGCCGCCCGGACGGGCCTGCAGTGTCACCGAGGCGCGCAGGCAGGAGTCCAAGGTGCGGCGCAGCACGAACGTGTCCGGGTCCATGGCCCGTGCCCACTCCAGCGCCGCGTGACGCAGCCATGGCTGGGCGATCTTCGTGAAGTCGATCGTGCCCTGGTTGTAGCGGCGGCCGGAGCGGCTGTAGCGCGAGGCCAGCTTGGCGCTGACCGCGTCCCACACCTCGCCATCGCGCGGACCCCGCCCCAGGGCCTGCTCGTATCCGGCTCTAGCGTGCCGGAAGAACTCCTTGACGTGCGCACGGGTGTTGTTCGACGCCCGCTCCACCAGCAACAAAGCCTCCGCCCGGTCGATGAGCAGCAGACTCTCGGTGCCGGCAATAGTGCGCACCATGTGGCGCACGCACTGGGTGTCCAGCTTCGCGCCGCGCGCATCACGCTGCTGCAGCGCGTACAAGAATTCCAAGCACACCAGCTCGCCGAGGGGACGCAGCGAGAACTGATGCTGCAGCAGGAACGGGATCTGTCCCTCTGCCCAGGACGCCGCGTCCGACCCTGCCTCCCCACGCCGGGCGGCCGCCGCCCGGGCCCGGTGGTGATACGCGCACAGAACTCGACGCGGCGCTGCCGCACTGGCGCACCCTGGCACCGCGCAGGCAGGGACCTGGTCCTCGATCGGCACCCCTGACTCTGCCGCCCAGGCTGTCAGCTCCGCACCGGTGAAGGTCGGCCGTCCGGAGTGCTTGCGCCAGCCCTGGTAGTGGACAATGCACAGCCCCCGCGAGGAGGCCGGGTAGCCGCAACGGCGCCCCGCGCGCTGGACAGCGCAGCGAGCCGGATCCTGCCCGCCGGCGACCGCCAAACGCGCCGGTACATAGACGGCGGCGAACTCCTCAGCCGACTGGCCACCGGCTTTCATCTGCTGGGCGCACCGAAAGCAGAAGCTGTTGGTGTGCACCACCGTGGAACAGGCCACGGTCCGGCAGGAGTAGGCGCGGGTGCGCGGATTGTCCACATCGCCGGTGAACAGCAGCGACAGCCCGTCCCACTCCCCAGGCCGCCAGTCGGCTTCAACGGCGCTGTCCAGCCAGCGTTTCCACGCCTGCAGATCGATGCCCTCCGGGCCGCTCTCGGCCAGCTCCGTGACGACGGCCAGCGTCATGCCTGAACCTTCCGACCGGCTGCGACCCGAGTCACGGCGTCCCGAAGCTCCTCATCACCGGCGTGCAGATACACATCCAGCGACGACGCCGAGGCGTGACCGAGGAGCCGCTGCACCACATCGCGGTCGACACCCGCACGGATCCAGCGGGTGGCCGCGGAGTGCCGCAACATGTGCGGGCGGGCCTCGAACCCCACCCGCCGCGCAAGCCGGTCGAACATGTCCTTCGCGGCCACATACGTCATCGGCCGGCCCCGCCGCCCTGCATACAGGTTCACGAACACGCAGTCGCTGTCCACCTCACCCGGCAACTGCGCGGCCCGCTCATGCAGATATTCCGTATACCCGTCGACCAGGTCCTCGGTCACCGGGATCCACCGCGAGAAACGCGACTTGGCCAGCGCCCCGTTGGCATTCAGCCTGCGCCGAACATGCACGTGCGGCCCCGCCACCTGGCAGCCCAGCATCGTGGAGTTCGGCAGCAGGTGCATGTCCTGCCGGTGCAGCCCCAACGCCTCACCGATCCGCATCCCGGTGCAGGCCAGCAGCGACACCAAGAAGCGGTCCCGGCCCCGAACGGCGACCGCCCGGAGCTGCTCGATCTGCTCATCCGACAGCCACTGCGGGCCTTCCACCGCCGCGGGATACTTCAGCATCCGTGACCGGACGCTGCGGAACTGGCCCTGTTCCCCCGGGTCGAATCCCGACGGCAGATACGCGAGATACCGCGGCTCCGTCAACGACGCCGCCACCTCGGCCGGCACCCAGCCCTGCCGGCTCCCGAACCGCAGGAACTCGCACACCGCGGTCATCACCGCGTTCGCCGTCGCCTCGGTACGAAACCGCGGCATCCCGCCACCGTCACGCCCACGCGTTGGCAGTGGTTCCGCCACTAGCGACCGCAGGAACCGAGCCAGATCAAGCAGTCCCGGGCGAGCCCAGTCCACTCCATTCGCCTCGCACCACGACAGGTACACCGCCACACGGCCGGCGTACACCCGCTCGGTGTTCGACGACCGGCCCCGCGCCCGCAGCCCCGCCAAGAACGCACAAGACTTTTCGTGCAGCGAGAACCCGTCATCCACAACAACCCAGGTTATGGACCCATCCACCGGCCCCAGCGCCCTCTCAGCGCGATACCCACCCATCATGATCACGAACATACCTAACGTCCCTACAGCTCTCGGATACTGGTCACGAGGCAGACGGTCAGGGACAAAGACTCATGTCCCTGCCGGACTGCAGGAGCTATAGATATCCAGGTTCGCCGTCGGCTCGTCGAGGACCAGCAGACCGGCCTGGCGGAAGAACGCTCTCGCCAGGGCGATGCGCTGCCACTGGCCGCCGCTGAGCTCCTCCCCGTTGAGCCACTCGCGGGCCAGGAGGGTGTCCAGGCCGGCACCGAGCTTGTCGACGACTTCGTCGGCGTCGGCCGCCTCGCACGCCTCGCGGACCGCCGCGTCGCCGCGCGCTGTGGGCTGTCCCTGGGTCACGTTCTCGCGCACGGTCAGCGGCCAGTGCGCGTAGTTCTGCGGCACGAGAGCGACCTGCTGCCACAGGGCCTGCGGGTCGGCGTCGCCGGTGGGAACGCCATCCCACAGCACCTGTCCGCCTGTGGGCAGGTAGAGACCGCTGACCAGCTTCGACAGCGTCGACTTGCCCGAGCCGTTGAAGCCCACTAGCGCGGTGACCTCGCCGCGGCGCAAGGTGAGGGAGACGTCGGACAGCGCGTCGTGCTCCTTGCCGGCGTACCGGTGGGTGACCGACTTGACCTCGATCGTCTTCGGCGACTCGGGACGGCGCGCGCCCCGGCGCATGCGGAAGCCGCCGGCCTTTTCGAGGAAGCCGGTCCAGTCGTCCATGTACAGCCCGGTCCGCACGGCGCGCGCACCGACGGCTACCAGACCGCGGACCGACGTGCCTACCGTCTGCAGGGCGAAGACAGCCGTCCCGGCATGCCCGACGGTGATACGGCCGGTCGCGAGCAGCCACACGACCGCCGCCCACACCACCGCCGACCCCAGCCCTCCGCACAGCGCGCCGACCAGGGACATCCGGGCGCCCTTGTCGGCTGCGGCCCGGTCCTCGCGGTTGATTCGGGCGACCGTGTGCCGGTACCGGCCGGACAGGAAGTCGGCCATGGTGCCGGCGCGGATCTGGTCGGCGGCGTCCTTGGTGTAGATGTGCCAGCGCAGCACCGACAGCATCCGGTTGTCGCCGTTGCTGCGGAGGTTCGCCAGGTACCGGACGCGCGCGGCGCTGACCTGGGCCAGGGCCTGCGGCAGGCTGGCTGCGACGAGGAGAGGGAGAAGGACCCAGTGCACGCCGGTCAGTACGATCGCCCCGGCGAGGAAGCTGGCGCCCGAGGCGATCAGGTCCTGGCCCTCGTTGATCAGGTCGCCGGTGACCTGGGCGCCGCGGTCGGCGGCTTCCCGGTCGCGGTTGAAGTCGGGGTCGTCGTAGGCGCACAGCTCCACCTCGGCGCAGCCGGTGAGGAGCATGTGCTCGGCCTCGCGTGACATCAGCGGGCCCAGCCGAGAGGAGAGCCAGTTGACGGTGATCCCGAGGAGCGCGCGCACGCCGGCGGCTCCGGCGAGCAGGGCGACGGAGGACCACGCCTGAAGGAGCCGGTGGTAGACGTCTCCGCTGCGCAGCAGGGCGGTCAGGGTGCCGGCGATGGCGACCAGGCCCAGGGCCTGCATGACGCCGGTGACGGTCTGGCACAGCAGGAGGCCGACGGTTGCTCGTGGGTCGACGCGCCAGGCGAGAGCCAGCGAGCGGCGCACCAGTTGCGGCAGGCGGCGGGCCATGTCGCGCATCCGGATTGAGCGGCCGGCTGCCTCTCGGCTGCCGGTCAGGTCGACGTACCGCATCTGCGGCTCAGGAGCGGTCGCGGGCGAAGTGCCGTCCGGCGAGGGTGCGGACGTTCTGGCGGACGGCGCGGAGGGGGACGCTGCGGGGGTGGTGCGCGGTCCCGGAACACTGTCGGGTGATGCATCGGTGGGCTCACTCATGCCGCCCACCCCGTATCCGGATGTGCTGAGCTGAGCTTGTCGTCAACGCTGTGCGTGATCACGCCGGGCCGCCGTTCGATTCCGGGAGGCTGCTGCAAGGGGGCAGGGGTGGGGTGCATGGCGTGTCCTCCGTCTGGGCGTCGGTGTGGCACTGATGCTCTAAAAACGCGCTGAACCTGGTCCCGTCACGGCCCGATCGGAGGGCATTTGCTGAACGCGAGTTCTAATGCCGGGTGCAGGGCGGGCGGGCTCTGGGCGGGCGCGACTCAAACTCGTTCGATCAGGGTGGTTCACTCCTTCAGGGGGTTGCGGACAGCACGCACCTGGCCGCGGCGGCTGTGCGGTGGTGTTCAGAGCAGGACGGGGCGGAGGGTGTCAGGTGTTGAGGACGGTGAAGGCGACGGAGGGGAGGCGGCGGCCGTTGACCTGGAGGGCGAGGGATTAGGAGCCCGGTGAGACCTTCCACCGTGCGGTCGAGCGCAGCGGGTGTGCCTCGGCGAGCCGCAGTTCTTGGCCGGCTTCGGCTGTGGCACGGTGCAGGAAGGAGACCTTCTCCCGCGGCTGGCCGTTCTGCCCCGTGGTGGCGATCACGATCATCACGTGGACTGGTGCGGTGGTGGTGGCGGTGAGAGCGGCGGAGAAGTTCAGGGTGTCGCCGTCGCGAAGTTCGGTGCGCTCCAGGACGAGGGGGGTGAGCGTGATGGGCGCATCGTGGGCGTGGCCGAGGATGGCGTAGGCGGGCGGCCAGCCCTCCTTCAGCCGGTTGCGCAGGGAGCTCCGGGCGATGAAGGCGAAGTGCTCGTCTGCGAGTCGGCCCGACTGCTTCCACCGCTGAAGGGTGGTCAGCACGAGGTCGGGCTGGCTGGCGGCGATGTCGCTGAGGTGGTTGGCGACGGAGGTGCGGACATAGAGGTGAGCGTCGTCGTAGAGCTGATCGAGGACGGGCAGTGCCGCGTCGGCGGGCAGCTGGATCCGCGGAGCCCAGGGCAGCAGGGGTCGGGTGGCCTCGCTCGCCAGTCTGCGCACCCGGAAGTCCTCGTCACGGGTCCACGCGCCGACGGCCTTCATTGTCTCGTCGGGGAAGTCGGCGAGAAAGTGCCGCACCGGGAGCTCGGCGGAAAAGTACCCCGTCATGCGGGCCAGAGCGGCGAGCGCCTGGTCCAGGTGCTCAGCGGTACGCAGGTAGCGGGAGACCTAGTCGGAGTGGGGCGAGTAGATGTGCAGGCCGAAGTCGTTGGTCACGCCGGCGGCCTCGGGCGTCGGCGGGAGGGAGCGCAGCAGGATGTCGAGCGCGTCGGGGCCGGTGACCGGAAGGTGGGCGTGCAGGCCCTCGCTGGTGCGGGCGATCCGGGCGCTGAGTTCCAGCCGGGGAAGGTCGGCCGTCACTGATTTTACGAAGCTGTCGATGTCGAACTCGGGGCAGGCCGAATGGACTTCGCGGCCGATGCGGGCGATGCGCTCGGCGTTGAGGGCGGTCTCTTTCAGGGGAACCTTCACGGTCATGGGCAAACCGTAGGGCTGGCTACGGGGGCAGCCCTCGCGTTCGCGCCGCGGGTCATCCGGCGGTGTGAACACGAGGCTTTCGGCTATCGGACGGCGGCGCGGTACAGCAGCCGGCGCCGGCGGGAGCTGTCGCAGAGGGAGGCGGTGTGGAGGGTGGCGAGGTTGTCACACACGACCAGGTCGCCCTGGCTCCGGCGGTGGCTGTAGACGTACGGCGCGCTGGTCGTGTGCTCCAGCAGTTCGCCGATCAGGGCGCGGCTCTCCTACTCGGGGAGTCCTGTGAGGCCGCTGATCACCATGGAGCCGAGCAGCAGCGAGCGGGTACCGGTGACCGGGTGGGTCACGGGCCGGCCCCACGGCAGACGGGGCCGGCCCGAACGTTTCTGCCCGCTGTCGGGGCCAGCCACACGGGAATCTTGTCCGCAGTCGGCGGTCACCCGTCTCCGTCGCATTGCCGCCATATGCCGTTCAATGGCGCACCGTTCGGCTGGCGGGTGCTCCTTTCGCCGCGAAGGCTGCGGCCCGTCGATGCTGGCGGTCGCTGACTTCGCCATTTGGCTGGAAAACGGTCGAATCATTTCCGTCGGTTTCTTAGGACGGTCCTGATGTTGCGGCTAGCCTTCCCCGCGGCGAGTCCGTACCGGATCGCCCCATCATGGGGCGGTGAGTAGGGGATTCGCCCACGACAGACAAGAAAGAGCACAGAAAGACTGGACATCTACGCCAGGGCCATGTCAACGTACAACGTCTCGCAAAATACCGCTTCAGACGGCGCTACTCCTCGGCTGCGATCAGGTTTCCGAAACTGCTCGGAATGACGCGTCCGGTGAGTTGTCCCACTGGCATCGCTCCTACTTGGGAGGCGCGGCTGTCTGAATCCGCTGTCCGATCTGCCCGCTTCACTTCACCCGCGCTCTTTGCCCTTGGCGGACTGAGCGCTTGGGTCGGCCAAACGGCGGGCGACTACCTTGCGGTATCCACGGGGCTCTGCGTCTGCGCGGCTGGCCTGTTCGGCAAGGATCTTTTGCAACGCGGCTATCGCAGCGACCGTATCGTCCTCGAGTACGTTGCGGCGCATCCTGGCGCCACAATGCGGCAAGTCGCACAGGCAATCAGGGCTTCCGAGGGCCTCGCTGCGCGAAATCTCAACCGTCTCACGGATTATGGCCTACTAGCGGTCGCCTCTGTTGGCGCATCCCGTGACCTGCGGTCCTACCAGCTTGCCCTCGCCGACCGCGATCCCAAGCAGACGTCGGGTTCGTGATGCGGCGCGCAACATAGCCGACGATCGCCGGTTAGCCAAACCGGCGATCGTCGCGACCATTGAGGTGTTCGCAGCGGCTGTGCTTGGCGGTGGAGCCCTTCGGACACTACAGCCCTTCATGTCGGTGTCCTGCACCCGCAAGTGGCAGCGCCTGCCCATCAGTCGTGACGGAGTGAGTGCAAGTTGCGCGCGCTGCCGCTTGGGCGGCCGACAAATCCGGAATTCCCGAGGAAACATCAATGGCTCGTCCACCTGCGCTCAAGCTCGCCGAGGTTCTGGCGGAAATCCGGATGAGTCAATCGGCCTTCTACCGCCTACGCGCTCGCGGCCAGGCACCCCGAATGATCAAGCTACCCAATGGCGAACTGCGCTGCCGTCGCGCTGACTTGGATGCGTGATGGGAGGCGTGCGAAAGGGATACGCCTGAATGGCGATGAGTTACAAGGTCCGGTTCTGGGACATTCGCGAGCGGCCCGATCGCCGCAAGGGATTTGAGGTTCGTTGGACGGTCAACGGGCGTGAAAAGTCCGAGTCCTTCCTCACCAGAGGGCTGGCGGAGAGCCGTCGCGCCAAGCTCATGACCGCCGCTCGCGACGGCGAACCCTTCGATGCCCGGACGGGTCTGCCGGCCTCCGAACTTCGGGCCCTGAAGCAGCGGACCACTTGGTACGTCCTGGCCCGGGAGTACATCGAGCAACGGTGGGACCGAACACCGGGGAACACGCGACGCACGCTGGCAGATGCCTTGGCGGCCATCACGCCAGCCTTCGTTGAACCAGGAGCCAGCTACCCGGCGCCCCGCGTGCTGCGGCGAGCGCTCTACTCCTGGGCCTTCAACAAGAACGCGGCGAGTTGGATGATTCCGATGTGCTGCGGCGCGGCCTCGACGCACTCTGTCGGAAGGTCGATGGAACGGCCACTGCCGCGAAGACCGTGAAGCGAAAGAAGGCTGCGGTCAACGAGGTGTTTGGCGTAGCCGTTGAACGCGGATACTTCGCGCGGAACCCGCTGATCGGTCTTCGGTGGACGACGCCGGAAGTCGCCGATGAAGTCGGTCCCGACTGCGTGCCGAACCCGGCTCAGGTTGCCCGACTGCTAGCCTCGATTTTTCATGACGGTCCGTCGGCGTGGTCGGCGGGCCGTTTCGGCTTGTTCGGGTAGTGGTGGGCAGGCCGAGGACCCGACTGTCGCATCGGGTTCCACGGTTCCGGAGGCTGTCGGCTGCTCGTCGGGATGGGTCGTTGTCGCTGGTCAGCCGGGATTCGGCAGGGCCTGCAGCCTGCTGAACGCGGTGGTGATCACGTCGGTCCAGGGCCAGTGGCGGGCCAGGCGGAGGATGCGGCGGCGGCCGGTGATGACCAGGCGGGCGGCGGCGGAGAACAGTCGCAGGCGTAGGCGTTTGGGTTCCCACCGGCGGGCCTGGCCGGCCAGGGCAAGCATCGGCATCCAGGCCAGGAGGTCCAGGGCGATCTGGACGATCTCCAGCCAGAGCTGGTTCTGGGCGGCGTGGTGCAGGGGCAGGTTGCGCAGGCCGGTGTCGCGGGCGGCGCGGATGCGGTCCTCAGCGCGGGCGCGTTGGCGGTGCCGCAGTTCCAGGGCCGCGATCGCGGTGTCGACGGTGTTGGTGGCGAAGCAGGTCAGGCGCATGCCGTCGGCGTCGGTGAACCTCAACTGGGCTCCAGGGTGGGGTCGTTCCTTGCGTACGATCAGCCGCATTCCGGTCGGCCATCCCTTGAGGACGTCGCCGGCCAGCTCGGCTACCCAGGCTCCGTCGCGGACCTGACCGTCGGGCTCGACCGCCGGGGTCCAGGCCGAAGCCGGGACCTGAAGCACAGCGTGGTGGACCGCGTCGGTGATCGTCATCCCGACCGAGTAGGACAGCCACCGGCCGCGCGCGGTCAGCCAGTTCAGGAACTCGTGGGTGCCGCCGGCGGAGTCGGTGCGGATCAGGGTTTGTCGGCCGCGCCGGTAGTGCTTGGGGAGCTGGGCCAGGGCCAGGCGGGTGGTAGTGATGTGGTCGGCGGCGGTGTTGCTGCCCGCGTTGCCCGGTCGCAGCAGCCCGGCCACAGGTTCCCCGGACCCGGTGGCTCCGTGGTCGACGAACGCGACCAGCGGGTGGTGCCCGAAGGTCCGCTTCCATGTCGCCGCGGCGTCCTGCTTCTCGGAGTGCGCCAGCACCAGGACCCCGTCGATGTCCACGATGACCTGGCCACCGGTGTCGGGGGCGTCGGTGCCGGCCAGCTTCCACACCCGCTCGCGGACCTCGGCCCTGGCACGGCGGATCGCCGTCAGTGCGCGGGGCCCGGCGGCGGCCAGGGTCTCGACCCGCCTGGAGACAGTGGCGTCAGAGGCCACCGGCCCGAACACCTGCGGCTCGGCCCGCAGCACCGCGACATCCGACAGACAGTCCCCGCCCACCGCCACCGCCAGGGCGAGGTCCAGCAGCATCTTGCCCGGGTCGTGCACCGCACGCGGCTTGCGCCACGGCGCCAGCGCCGCCGATATCGCCGTGTCCAAGCCGGACTTACGGACGGTCTCCAGCAGCAGCACCCCGCCGGCCTGCGTGACCACCGCGCCACCGTTGCCCTGAACGCGGACAGGCGGATACGACCCGATACGCTTCTCCATCTGGAGACTGCTTCTTTCCTTGCAGCGGACAGGACCCTAGACAAGTCCCATCGTTGCAGGTCAGAAGCACTCTCCGTTTATTAGATCAAGACCCGGACAGACCCGCTCGTGAAAGCGCGAGGCTAATACCGCTGCGCGTACCAGGTCGGTTGCTCGCCGAACATGCCCTTGAAGTCGCGGATGAAGTGGCCCTGGTCGGCGTAGCCGAGCTCCGCCGCCAGCGCGGCCCAGTCGATCGCCCCGCCTGCGGCCATGCGTGCGGTCACCTCGTGCAGGCGGTAGCGGCGGATCACCCACTTGGGCCCGATGCCGACGTACTCCGCGAAAAGCCGTTGCAGCCCCCGCACGCTCAGCCCGAGCTCGCCGGCGAGGCGTTCGACCCTGGTCACGGCCTTGTCCTTGGCGATCAGCTCGACCGCGGCCACCGCCTGGCGCACCCGGGGGTCATCGTCCGGCAGGTGTTTCAGCAGGAACGCTTCCACGGTCGGCACGTCGAGCGTCGTGGGCAGGTCCGGGCCCAACACCTCGGTCGCCGGGACAACGCAGTCGGTGATCGTCGAGACGGCGGCATCGAGGAACAGGCGGAAGCAGCCCGGCCGGAACGCGACGCCGAAGACGTGGCCGCGGCCCTCGAGAACCTGGATCTGGTAGCCACTGCGCACGCCGTGGACGTCCGCGCGGCCGCCGCCGAAAGACAGCTGCACGTTCGGGTACGGCACGATCTTCTGCTGGTAGGGCTCGTCGTAGTCCCAGCGAACCTCCCAGTACCGCTCCACCCATGGCGCGAGCGTCGGCGACGGGCTGTGGAACGCGTGGCGCTGATACCTGGTCCACGCACTCCGCAGCTCACGAACGTCCCGCTCCACACAGCAGAGTGTATGTCGCCTTTGTTCAATACCCCTCCGGTCCGGGCCGCCTAGGGTCGCTGCCATGTCACATCTATCCAATGCTGCCGAGGCCATGGCCGCAGTCGCCCGCACCATCACCGACGACCAGCTCGCCAACAAGACTCCGTGCACGGAGTACGACGTGCGGGCACTGGTCAACCACCTCCTGTTCTGGGGCCCGTCGCTCGCTGGCGGCGGCCGCAAGGAGTCCGTTCCGCAGCCGGCGGCCGCCGAGTCCGATGTGGACCTGGCGGCCGGCGACTGGCGCGGCCGCCTGCTCGCCCTGCTGGACGACATCACGTCGTCGTGGGCGCCGCCGAGCGCCTGGGAGGGCGAGACGAGCATGGGCACGCCGCAGACGCTGCCCGCGCCCGTCTTGGGCGACATGATCGTCGGCGAGCTGGCCATGCACGGCTGGGACCTGGCGGTCGCGACCGGGCAGCGACTGGAACTGCCCGCCGACCTGCTGGCGCATCTGCACGACACGGTGTTCGTCGGCGTGGAGCAGGGGCGGAAGATGGGCATGTACGGACCGGAGGTCGCGATGCCGGCCGACGCATCCACCTTGGACCGTATCCTCGGCCTGACCGGCCGTGATCCCGCCTGGGCGTAGTCCCCGGCTGGCGATGTCGGTCCCACCTGGCGCGAACTGTCGAAGCGTGGTGCGGCAGCAGCCCTCCCCCGTCGCCCTGGACGCGGACACGCAGATACGACCCGATACGGCTGTTCACCTGGAGAGTGCTTCTTTCCTTGCAGCGGACAGGACCCTCGACAAGTCCCATCGTTGCAGGTCGGCAGCACTCTCCACTTATTTGATCAAGCCCTGGACCAGCCCACTCGTGAAAGCGCGAGGCTAGCCGCAGTCAGGGCCCTACCCGGCCGTGGCCCTCATCTGTACGCCTTCTTCGGCTGCACATAGGAAACTTCGGCGTTGCACGCGACGGGCGCCTGTTCTGCAACGCAGAGGGGAACTACATCGACGCCTCGGCGTACGGCATCACCTGGGGGCGAGCGCGTGAGGCTGTTCTTACGCTTGACGAGCACGCCCTTGACCTGGCCAAGCGTCCCTACGACCTGCGCCACGCCGGCATCTCGTTCTGGTTGGCCTCCGGCGTCGACCCCGCAGAGTGTGCGCGCCGGGCTGGGCAGAGCATCCAGGTCCTCTTCCGCTACTACGCCAAGTTCCTGGCTGATGCGCGGAACCACGCCAACACCCTGATCGAAGACTCCATGCGGCGATGGGAGGAGGCGACGGACGATGACGATGCGGAGAGCGCCTTAGCGGGACCTTGGCCCGGAAATGCCCCGGAACTGCTGGTCAGAGCCGGGATACGGGTGGGAGATATCGGGAGTGAGGGCGCGTTTCGACTCGCCTCTTAGATGTGCGCCGAGAAGGGCGCCTGCCGGGCATCTGCCCTGGTCAGGCGCCCTTTTTCTGCGCCTAGAAGAAGCCCAGCTTCTTCGGCGAGTACGACACCAGCAGGTTCTTCGTCTGCTGGTAGTGCTCCAGCATCATCTTGTGTGTCTCGCGGCCGATCCCGGACTGCTTGTAGCCGCCGAACGCCGCGTGCGCCGGGTACGCGTGGTAGCAGTTGGTCCACACCCGGCCCGCCTGGATCGAACGGCCCGCGCGGTAGGCAGTGTTGATGTCGCGGGTCCAGACGCCCGCCCCGAGGCCGTACAGGGTGTCGTTGGCCATCTTGATCGCGTCGTCGAAGTCGTCGAAGGACGTCGCCGAGACGACCGGGCCGAAGATCTCCTCCTGGAAGATCCGCATCCGGTTGTCGCCCTCGAAGATGGTCGGCTGGACGTAGTAGCCGCCCTTCAACTCGCCGTCGTAGTCGATGCGTTCGCCGCCGGTGAGGATCTTCGCGCCCTCCTGCCGGCCGATGTCCAGGTAGGAGAGGATCTTCTCCAGCTGGTCGTTGGAGGCCTGCGCGCCGATCATCGTGTCGGTGTCCAGCGGGTGACCCGGCTTTATCAGGCGGGTGCGGGCGACCGCGGCCTCCATGAACTCGGCGTAATGGCCGCGCTGGACGAGGGCCCGGGACGGGCAGGTGCAGACCTCGCCCTGGTTGAGCGCGAACATGGTGAAGCCTTCGAGGGCCTTGTCGCGGAAGTCGTCGTCGTGCGCCCAGACGTCGTCGAAGAAGATGTTCGGGGACTTGCCGCCCAGTTCGAGGGTGACCGGTTTGATGTTCTCCGAGGCGTACTGCATGATCAGCCGCCCCGTGGTGGTCTCACCGGTGAAGGCGACCTTCGCCACCCGCGGGCTGGACGCGAGCGGCTTGCCCGCCTCCACGCCGAACCCGTTGACGATGTTCACCACGCCCGGCGGCAGCAGATCGGCGATCAGGCTCATCCAGTAGTGGATGGAGGCGGGCGTCTGCTCGGCCGGCTTGATGACGACCGCGTTGCCGGCGGCGAGGGCCGGAGCGAGCTTCCAGGTCGCCATCAGGATGGGGAAGTTCCACGGGATGATCTGCGCGACGACACCGAGCGGCTCGTGGAAGTGGTACGCCACCGTGTCGTCGTCGACCTCGCCCAGCGAACCCTCCTGTGCGCGGATCGCCCCCGCGAAGTACCGGAAGTGGTCGATCGCCAGGGGTATGTCGGCGGCCAGCGTCTCCCGCACCGGCTTGCCGTTCTCCCAGCTCTCGGCGACCGCGAGCGGTTCGAGGTGGGCCTCCATCCGGTCGGCGATCTTGAGCAGGATGTCGGAGCGCTCCGTCACCGACGTACGGCCCCAGCCCGGCGCGGCCGCGTGCGCCGCGTCCAGCGCCCGCTCCACGTCCTCTGCGGTACCCCGCGCCACCTCGGTGAACGGCTGCCCGTTCACCGGCGACGGGTTCTCGAAGTACTGCCCCCGGACCGGCGGCACCCACTCGCCGCCGATGAAGTGGTCGTAGCGCGCCTGGTAGGAGACGATCGCGCCCTCGGTGCCGGGCGCCGCGAAACGGGTCATGGTGGCCTGCCTCCTTGCAGATGCGCTGCCCGCCGTTGGGCAGCTCCCGGCGCGGAGGCTAGGGGAGCGGACGTTGCGAACACGTTGCCCCGCAGGTCAGCCGACGGGTACCGCGAGCTCCGCCTCCAGGGCCGCCAGCCGGGACCGTACGACCGCCATCGGCCGCACCGCCGCGAGCGCCCGCCACACCTCGACGTCGTCCTCGCCCCACGGCGCGTGCGCCCAGTCCGCGAGCAGGTCGGGATCCTGACACCCGATCAGCGCGGCCCGCAGCCCGTCCGCCAGCCGCCGCCTGAGCCGCACGACCGCGGGTGCCTGCGAGCCCGGCAGCAAGGGCCCGGTGTACGCCCCCGCGGCCGCCGCCACCGCGCCCGCCTCCAGCCGCCGCTCCACCACGGTCGCGTCCGACTCGACCGGCGCGGTCAGCCGGTACGGCCGGGACGCGAGCAACCCCGGGCCCAGCAGCCGGCGCAGCCGGACCAGCTCCGCCCGCAGCGTCACCGGCGTCACCGACTCGTCCTCGTAGAGCGCACACAGCAGCTCGTCGCCGGTCAGCCCCTCCGGGTGCCGGGAGAGCAGCACCAGCAGCTCGCTGTGCCGGCGGCCGAGCCTGATCCGGCGCCCGTCCAGCCTGAGTTCGGCCTCGTCACGGCCGAGCGCCACCAGCGCGGGCGCCTCGTCGGCAGGCACCGGCGGATCGAGCAACGCCAGCTGCGACTCGGCGGCCCGCGCCACCGCCTGGACGAAGCCCAGGCTGTGCGGATGCGCCAGCCGGTCGCCGCCGGTGATGTCGACGGCACCCAGCACCCGCCCGCTGCGCGGATCGTGCACCGGCGCCGCCGCGCAGGTCCACGGCTGCACCCGGCGGATGAAGTGCTCCGCCGCGAACACCTGCACCGGCCGGTCCACGGCCACCGCCGTCCCCGGCGCATTGGTCCCTACCGCGGTCTCCGACCAGCGGGCGCCCGGCACGAAGTTCATCCGGTCCGCCCGGCGCCGGGTCGCCGAATGCCCCTCGACCCACAGCAGCCTGCCGTCCGCGTCGCACACCGCCAGCAGATGCTCGCCGTCCGCCGCGAACGTGCCCATCAGCTCGCGGAACAGCGGCATCACCCGGGCCAGCGGATGCTCCGCCCGATACGCCCCGAGGTCACCGTCCGTCAGTTCCACGCGCGCCGCGCCGTCCGGTCCGACCCCGGCCCGTGCGGAACGCCGCCACGACTCGGCCACCACGGAACGCACCGGGCGCGGCACGGTGCCCGCCGTGGTGAACGTCTCGTGCGCCCGGCGCAGCACCCGGACGCGCTCGGCAGGGTCTGCCCCCGGCTCCAGGGCCACCCAGGGATCGGTCAACTCGGCCTCCCGACGGCGATGCGGCTGGGGACATCGTCACTCGCGGTGTCCGCGCCGACAACCGTTTCGACCGGCCTCACCGGGAGGACAGCCCCTACCTGCTCACTCCGGCTGGCCGACCAGTTTCATGTAGCGCACCCAGTCCCAGTGCTTGCCCGGATCCGTGTGGTCGGTCCCCGGTACCTCGACATGGCCGATGACGTGGTCCCGGTCCTTCGGGATGCCGTACCTGTCGCAGATGGACGCCGTCAGCCGCGCCGACTCCCTGTACAGGGAGTCGGTGAAGTACTCCGGCTTGTCCACCCAGCCCTCGTGCTCGATGCCGACGCTCCGCGTGTTGTAGTCCCAGTTCCCCGCGTGCCAGGCCACGTCCGACTCCCGCACGCACTGCGCGACATGCCCGTCCGCCGACCGCACCAGGTAGTGCGCGGACACCCGCGCCTTCGGGTTCTGGAAGATGGACACCGTGCCGGCGTAGGACTGCTGCGTGACATGGATGATCACTCGGTCGATGGCGTAGTCATCGGGGCGCCGGGCTGGCGTCCGGTTCTCGCTGCTCGCCGCCTGCCACTCGGCCGACGGATAGTCGACGACCCCGGTCTGCGCGCCCGCCCGGCCCGCGGGGAGCAGCGCGTACGGGACGGCGGCGAGGGCCGCGCCCTTCAGGAGGCGTCGCCTGCTGGGGAGCGGTCGTGCCCGGTCCATGGATGGGTCGCCTTTCGGAAGCGTGCTCGAAGCACGGGGGAGTCGAGGGGCGGTCAGCGGCGCAGGGCGGCCGCAGTCTCGCGCAGTCGCGCATGCAGTCCGCGGTAAGTCTCGCGCGCGGGCAGCCACTCCTTGCGGAGCTTGGCCACGCACGTGTAGTTGGTGTCGCACACGTTGGCCAACGGCGATTCCACCGTCTGGGTTGCGTACTGGTACGCGTCGAGTTCGCCGAACCCGTAGTCGCGCACCAGCCACTGCACCAGGTCGAGCTGCGATATCCGGAAGGCGTCCTCCAGCGGACGCGCCGACCCCGTCGAGACGATGTGCGTGTCCGACTCCAGCCGGGGCCACGGCGTCGCGATCCCCTTCAGCAGCTCGACGATCACCACGGTGTTCATCGCGCACTCCACGGCCACCCCGCAGGTCTCGCCCTCGCCCTGCCGGGCGTGCCCGTCGCCGAGGCTGAGCAGCGCGCCCTCGACGTTGACCCCGAGATAGCAGGTGACGCCGGCCCGCATCTCGGGCGTGTCCATGTTCCCGCCGTGCGCGTCCGGCACCAGGGCCGAGCGCACCTCCAGATTGGCGGGCGCCACCCCGACCGTGCCGTGCATCGGGTCCAGCGGCAGCTCCAGCTCGATGTCGCCCTCGTGCGCCCGGAACAGAGCCGTGCGCCGGGTGCGGTCCAGCTGCCAGATCCAGACCTTCTCCGGCAGCGGCGGCTGGAGAGCGGCCGTGGTGTGCGTCGAGGTGAGGGCACCGAACAGGGGGACCGTCGTCGACGCCGCCCAGTCCCGGGCCGGTTCGATCGACACGAAGTGCACGGCGACGGTGTCGCCCGGCTCCGCGCCCTCGATGTGGAAGGGCCCGGTCTGCGGGTTGAGGAAGGGGAACTCGCACACCTCGGACACCAGGTCCTTCTCGGACCGTATCCGTCCGGCGAAACAGTCCTCCGTGTACAGGTCGAGTACCGTGCCGGGCGCGATCCGCGCCACCGGCGGCGCCCCGCCGAACGTCCAGGCGTACTCGTCCGGTCCGGGGCGGACGGTGAGGATCCGGGGGTCGGTCATTGCGGTGTTGCTCCGTTCTGTGGGGCGAGGATGCCGGAGGTGCCCTCTTCGAGGTGGACCCGCGCGGTCTCGGCTATGCGCTCGGGGTGACGCCGGATCAGCACCAGGAGGACGACCGCCCCGATCGCCATCCAGACGCCGACCACCGGACCGGCGTACGACACCGGGGCGGTCAGCTTCGTCACGAAGTCGAAGACGGGCAGTCCGGCCGCGGTGAGCAGGGCGGGGACGAAGGCCACGATGCCCAGCAGCGGGAGGAGCAGGTGCCTTATGGGCTTGAGGGACGGGCGGCCGCGACGCAGGAAGTAGCCCGCGCAGGCGAGGTTGACGACGATGTAGACGCCGATGACGACCGTGACGATCACCGTGGCCAGCAACAGGAACGCGGTCACCGGGTCGTAGCCGAACCCCAGCCCCAGCACGGCGCCGACCGCCACGACCGTCTGGACCGCGATGCCGGCGACAGGGGAGCGGTACCGGGGATGGAGGGTGGCCAGGACGCGCGGCAGGACCCGGATCCGGGCCAGTGCGAAGGCCGTCCGTGTGGACACGTTGGCGCAGGCGTTGGCGTTGGCGATCGTCGAGTTCACGACCGCGAGGAACACCAGCACCCAGAAGAGCCCGAAGGAGGCCCGGGCGACGCCCTCCCAGGACGCCTCGCCCGCCGCTCCGAAGGAGGCGAACCTGTCGGGGCCGAAGTACACGGTCATCGCATAGGTCGTCAGCACGTAGAACAGGCCGATCCCCAGGGCCGCGCCGAGCACCGCGCGGTGCATCGTGCGGCGCGGGTCGCGGGTCTCCTCGGCGAGCGGCGCGGCCGCCTCGAAGCCGGCGAACGCCAGCACGGTGTAGACGGAGCCGGCGAAGACCCCGCTGATCCCTCCGTAACCGTCCGCCGTGTGCGAAGTGCCGAACACGGACAGGGTGTTGTGGCCGCCGGCCCTGATGATCAGCCACCCGGCGAAGACCAGGAACACCGCGATCTCGAAGATCCCGAGGACCGTCCCGAAGCGGGCCGAGGCACGCACCCCCAGATACCCGGCGACGGCGATGACGGCGGCGCCGGCCAGTGCCCACGGCCACCACAGGCCGGCCGGGCAGGAGGCCCACTCGTCATGCAGGGTCCCCGCCGCGGTGAACCCGAGCTGGAGCAGCAGCAACGGCGGAACCAGCGCTTCCACGAACACATAGCCCCAGCCGACCAGGAACCCCATGGCCGGATGCAGCCCCCGCGCCGCGTACGTGGCCACGGAACCTGCGGCCGGTAACTCCCGCGCCAGCTCGGCCACGCATGACGCGGTGAACAGACAGGCCACCAGAGCGATCACCACGGCCAGCGGCAGACTGCCCCCGGCGAACGCCGCCCCCGACGGAATGGACGCGGCGACAGCGGCGGCAGGCGCCATCGCCGTCACGCTCTGGAACAGCACCTCCCGCAGCCCCACCGCGTCGCGCCGCAGTCCCACGGCCGCCTCTCCCGACATACGTCCCCCCTGACGTGCGTGTTCCCCTCGTTCCGGCGGATGCCTCGCGTGAATCACGGTACGGCGCTCGCGGGTTGGGCAGAAGAGCGCCCGGGGGTTCCGTGGACAGGGCCGGGACTGTGGACAACTTCCTCACCCGGACGGGTGAAGGGGAGCGTGAGGCGGCCGCGCCTCGGTCAGACCCGCTCCGCCACCGTCGCCGGATCGTCCAGGACGGCCCGGACCACCGAGTGGGCCGCGCCCAGGAGGGGGCCCTCGTGACCCAGGCGGGAGACGGAGACCGGACAGGCGGGGCCTGTCGTGCGGTCGGCCAGCTCGGCTTCCAGGGACGGCAGGAGCCAGGGGGCGAGGCCGGCCAGGGCGCCGCCGAGGACCACGGACTCGGGGTCGAGGAGGTTGACGGCGCCGGTCAGGGCGATGCCCAGGGCCGTACCGGCGTCCTGCAGGGCGCGGCGGACACCCTCGTGGTCCGCGCCCGCCTGCTGTGCGAGCAGACCCACCGCGTCCTGCCGGGATTCGAGGCCGGCCGCGCGCAGCACCGCCTCCTCACCGGCGTACTGCTCCAGGCACCCGCGCCCGCCACAGGCGCAGCGCGGCCCCTCGGGGTGGACCGGCACATGACCCAGCTCGCCCGCGAAACCGCGTTTCCCGCGCAGCAGTTGTCCGTCCACGACGACGGCGGCGCCGATGCCGATCTCCGCGGACACGTGCAGGAAGTCGCGCGGCGTGGCTTCCCCCAGCCACAGCTCGGCCAGCGCGCCGAAGTTGGCCTCGTTGTCCACCGTCAGCGGGAGGCCGGCGGGCAGCAGCGCACCGAGGTCGGTGCCGTGCCAGTCGAGGTTCGGGGCATGCACGACCGTGTGCCCGTCGCGGGCCACCAGGCCGGGGACGGCGACCGCGAGACCGGCGGGCCACAGGCCGTCCCGTTCCGCGTCCGCCACGACCCGCCGGACCAGCCCGGTCAGCTCCTCCAGCACCGGGCGCGGATCCCGGCCCCGGTTCGCGCCGTGCCGCACGGCACGCGCGCGTACCTCGCCGCGCAGGTCCACCGCGCACACGGCGAGGTGGTCGACCCCGACCTCCGCCCCGATACCGGCCGGGCCGTGCCCGCTCACCGCGAGCGCCGAACCCGGCCGCCCGACCCGGCTGGGGCGCTCGGGGCCCAGCTCCTCCAGGAGCCCCCACCGGATCAGCTCGTCGACGAGGGTCGACACGGCCGCTCTGGTGAGGCCGATGCGTGAGGCGACCGCGGCCCGCGACAGCGAGCCCTCCGCGCTGACCGCGTGCATCACGCGCGCGAGGTTGCGCCGGCGCATGCCCTGCTGGGTGTCCGGCAGGGCACGGCCGGTCGCCGTCGGGCGGGCCTCGTGCAGCGGTGCGGTCATGCCTCCATCAATCCTCAGTTCCCCGGGACGGTTCCGCGGCCGGCCTGCTGCGCGGTCAGCGGTTCTCCGGTGCCCGCTCCAGCAGCGGGGCCGCGTCGGAGAGTACCCCGGAGATCCTGGCCAGCGTCGCCGCGTCCCGCTCCACCGCGTCCAGCACCGGCCCCGCGGCCGTGTTCCAGCGCCGTGCCACCGCCGCCGGGTCCTCGCCGGTGAGCAGCCCGGCCGCCTGTGCGGCGGCGCCGAGGGCGACGAGCTCCTTCGCCTCGGGCACCTGCACCGGCCGCCCCGAAAGCCGCCGAACCGTCTCCTGCCAGGCCCGGCCCCGGGCACCGCCGCCGATCAGCAGCAACGGGGTGGTCCGGTCGGCGTCCTCGTCGAGCACCAGGTCCAGGGCGCCCAGCAGGGCGTGCACGGCGCCGTCGTAGGCGGCCTGCAGGAGCTGGCCCGCGGTGGTGTCGTGGCGCAGGCCGTGCAGCAGCCCGGAGGCGTGGGGCAGATTCGGGGTCCGCTCGCCGTCCAGGTACGGCAGCAGGGTCACCGAGGTGCCGGGTTCGACGGCCTCGCGGTCCAGGCCGAGCAGCGCCGCGACCCGGTCGACCGCGAGGGTGCAGTTCAGGGTGCAGGCGAGCGGCAGCCAGTCGCCGTGCGCGTCGGCGAAGCCCGCCACCGTGCCGGTCGGATCGGCCGGCCGGTGCTTGGAGACGGCGTACACCGTGCCCGAGGTGCCCAGGCTCAGCACGGGGGTGCCGGGGCGCAGTCCGAGCCCCAGCGCGGCCGCCGCGTTGTCACCGGTGCCGGGCGCCACCAGGGTGCCCTTGGAGAACGGCAGGTCGTGACTGTCGCGCACGGTGCCGGCGACCTCGCCGGGCCGGACCACCCGGGGCAGGAAGGCCGGGTCCAGGCCCACATGGGCCAGGGTCTCCTCGTCGTACGCCTCGGTCGCCGACGCCCACCAGCCGGTGCCGGAGGCGTCGCCGCGGTCGGTCGTGCCCTGCCCGGTCAGCCGCTCGGTGAGGTAGTCGTGGGGGAGCCGTACGGCCCTGGTCGCGCGGACCGCCTCCGGCTCGTGCTCCGCGAGCCAGGCCCACTTGGTGACCGTGAACGACGCGCCCGGCACACTCCCGGTGCGCTCCGCCCAGGCCTTCGGGCCGCCCAGCTCCTCGATCAGCCGCTGGGCCTGCGGCGCCGAACGGACGTCGTTCCAGAGCAGTGCCGGCCGCACCGGCTCGCCGTGCTCGTCCAGCGTGACCAGACCGTGCTGCTGCCCGCCGATCGACACGGCCGCCGCCTCGTGCGCGGCGTCCCCGCACTGGCGCAGCGCCTCGCACAGCGCGTCCCACCACTGGCGCGGATCACTCTCCCGGCCCGCCCCGGTGGTCACGGTGTGCGGCGCCTGGCCGCTCGCCACCACCTCGCCGGTGGCGGCGTCGACGACCAGCGCCTTGGTGGACTGGGTGGACGTGTCCACGCCGACGACGAGCGGACCCTCGGCTGCTGACATCGGGCTCTCCCTTTTTCCGCGGCTCGCGGTTTATCTGACCTGCAGTTTTCCCGGTTCGTCGGGGTGTCGCGACCCGGTTTTCGTCCTTCGGGGACAGGGTGACCCTTCCCAGGGACGCGTCGGCATACTAATTTGTAAACCGCGATGACGAAATAGTCGGCACGACAGTCATCCACCCGTCATCCACCGCAGTCATCGAGCACAGCCCCCGAGCAAGGAGCCGCGGCATGAGCTTCCAGCCCACCCCCGAGGACAGGTTCACCTTCGGCCTGTGGACCGTCGGCTGGCAGGGAAGGGACCCGTTCGGCGACGCCACCCGCCGCGCCCTCGACCCCGTCGAGACGGTCCAGCGTCTGTCCGAACTGGGCGCCCACGGTGTGACGTTCCACGACGACGACCTGATCCCCTTCGGGTCCTCGGACACCGAGCGCGAATCGCACATCAAGCGCTTCCGCCAGGCCCTCGACGCGACCGGCATGAAGGTGCCGATGGCCACCACCAACCTCTTCACCCACCCGGTCTTCAAGGACGGCGCGTTCACCGCGAACGACCGCGAGGTGCGCCGTTACGCGCTGCGCAAGACCATCCGCAACATCGACCTGGCCGTCGAGCTGGGCGCCGAGACGTACGTCGCCTGGGGCGGCCGTGAGGGCGCCGAGTCCGGCGCCGCCAAGGACGTGCGGGTCGCCCTCGACCGCATGAAGGAGGCCTTCGACCTCCTCGGCGAGTACGTCACCTCCCAGGGCTACGACCTGCGTTTCGCGATCGAGCCCAAGCCGAACGAGCCGCGCGGCGACATCCTGCTCCCCACCGTCGGCCACGCCCTCGCGTTCATCGAGCGCCTGGAGCGCCCCGAGCTGTACGGCGTCAACCCCGAGGTGGGCCACGAGCAGATGGCCGGCCTGAACTTCCCGCACGGCATCGCGCAGGCCCTGTGGGCGGGCAAGCTCTTCCACATCGACCTCAACGGCCAGTCCGGCATCAAGTACGACCAGGACCTGCGCTTCGGCGCCGGCGATCTGCGGGCCGCCTTCTGGCTGGTCGACCTCCTGGAGAGCGCCGGCTACGCGGGCCCGAAGCACTTCGACTTCAAGCCGCCGCGGACCGAGGACCTCGACGGCGTATGGGCGTCGGCCGCCGGCTGCATGCGCAACTACCTGATCCTCAAGGAGCGTGCGGCCGCCTTCCGTGCGGACCCGGAGGTCCAGGAGGCCCTGCGCGCCTCCCGTCTGGACCAGCTGGCCCAGCCGACCGCCGCGGACGGCCTCCAGTCGCTCCTCGCCGACCGTACGGCCTTCGAGGAGTTCGACGCGGACGCGACCGCCGCGCGCGGGATGGCCTTCGAGCGGCTCGACCAGCTGGCGATGGACCACCTGCTGGGCGCCCGGGGCTGAACACGCACGCGCGCGTGCGGGCTGCTTCGAAGCGGACGCCCGCACGCGCGTGTGTGTCGTCACGCGTGCATGCACGGCCGGTTCTCACCGGAAATGCTCCGGAATCGTGCGGTCCGTGGCATGAGTCCGTGTCAACTCCGGTGCGGGGCTCGCGCGATGGCCGGAACGCGGTGACTCTTGGCGGTATGGCCATGCCGCCCGTACCGCCTCGACCGCCCGGCCCGCCGGATGGCACTCCGCCTCCCGGCGGCTACGACCCGCCTCCGCACGGGGGTTTCGGACCGCCCCCGGGCGACGGCTTCGGAACGTCGTCCGGCGGCGGCTTCGGCCCGCCCCCGGACGACGTGTCCGAGCTGCCCCCGCACGCCGGTTTCGGTGCCCCGCCCGGCGGCCAGGACCCGCCCACCGCCGTCGGCTGGATGCCACCACGGCCACCGAAGCCGCCCCGCCGGCGCAGGGGCCCGCTGTTCGCCGTCCTGGTCCTGCTGGTGGCCGCGGTGGCCGTCGCCGCCGTCGTGCTGATGGCGTCCGGCGGCGACGGCTCGACCGACAAGAAGCCCGCCGAGAGCAGTCCGGGCACGTCCGGCTCGGCCCGGCCCTCGTTCAGCCTGCCGACCGAGCTGCCCAGCAGTCTGCCGTCGAGTCTGCCGAGCGAGCTCCCTTCGCAATGGCCCTCGGAGCTGCCCAGCGAGCTGCCGAGCGGTCTGGACTCCCTCCTGCCCTCGCTGCTGGGGTAGCCACAGCTTCTCGGGTCACGGCTCCCCGGGTCACAGCCCCTTGGGCAGCCGGACGTACACCAGGGTCGTCTCGATGCCGCTGTCGACGAGGCGGCCCTGCGCGTCGAAGGCGCCCGCGCCGTCGGTCATCCCGAAGTCGTTGTCGTTGATCAGGGCGAGCGTGTCGTGGTCCACGCGCGCGATGCCCTCGATCTTCAACGGCATCCCGGTCACCGTGTTCAGGTCGACCACAAGCCGCTTGCCGAGCACCGGGACGCAGGCGGCGGCCGGGTCGTCCAGCTGCTCCAGCGACGGGGACGTGGTGTCGTCGTCGTAGGCACCGCCGAGGATGTCCGACCTGTGGTCCAGCTTCACCTCCTCCAGCCGCGCCGCCTTGTCGGTGCGCTCCTCGACCAGCAGCCGGTCGCCGCCGACGGCCATGATCGACGAGATTTTCAGCTCGGAGGTGTCGTCCTCGCTCGGGTCCACCACGTTCACCGGGTCGAAGCGGTAGGCGTACTCGGCCGTGACCGCCTTCTTGCGGGGCGAGAAGCGCAGCAGACGGGTGGTGCGCGAGGCGTCCCCGGCGTCCCCGTCGGGCAGGGAGAGCGGGCTCTGCAGGGCCAGCACGAGGTCCCCGTCGGGCAGCAGGGCCAGCCCCTCGAAGCCGCGGTTGATCTTCCGGTGCAGGAAGACGGACGGCAGGGCCTCGACCACCGGGTAGTCGGTGCCGGTGAGGTTCAGCCCCTCGGGCACGTACCGGGTGAGTACCTTCCCGCGCGCGGAGACGTGGACGAGCGACGGGCCGTACTCGTCGACGAGCCAGAAGGTGCCGTCCGCGGCGCGCACGATGCCCTCGGTGTCGAGGCCGTTCGGGTTGTACGACAGCGCCGTCTTCGCGTCGTAGGAGTACGGCGCCTCGTCCCGGCCCGCCTGGTCGGACAGCCCGGTGACGGCCTTGCCGGAGGACGTGGTCACCGGGATCGCGTCGATCACCTTGAGGGTGTCGCCGGAGACGCGGATCTTCACGATCGCCGGGTCGAAACCGGGCACCGGGAAGGTCCGGCGCTTCTTGCCGTCCACCTTGATCTGGCCGTTGGGGCCGCGGTCGGTGACCGTCCAGTATTCGCCCTTGCGGCCGGCCGGGTAGATGTCGCTGCCGATGCCGCCGAGGTCCACACCCCGGTCGTTGTCCACACTGCCCGGGAGCAGCGCGTTACTGAAGGCGCCGAGCGGGATGTCGCCGAGGGTGGCGGTGCGGGTGACGTGCGCCTCGCCGGACGACGAGGCCTCGGCCGTGCCCGCCGCCACGAGGGCGGCGGCCAGAGCCAGCGGCAGTCCCGTCGTGACGGAGCGGTGGACGCGGCGTCTGCCGGTGGCGTGCGGGGACATCAGGCCTCCTGGTGACAAGTTCGTTGGCAGCGGCCAGAGTTGGGCCTCAGGAGGAACACCGGTCGACCGGTCGGTGAACGGAGGGCGACCGCCACTCGGCGGATCACCGGTTTCGGCCCCTCGGCGGCGGACCGTCGGATTCCGCAGCCCGCGCCCGCTCCCGGCCGCTCCCGCAGCCTCCGCTCCGGTGCGCCTACCGCAGCGTCCGCTCCGGTGCGCCTACCGCAGTGTCCGGAACCACCGCACCACGGCGGCGGTTCCCGCCTGCTGGGAACCGAGATGGCGGGAACCGCCGTAGTCCGGGGTGCCGAGGTCGACCAGCGGGGCGTCGACGCCGTGGGCACGCAGGGCGGCGTGGCAGTAGGCCGTGTTCGAGTTGACGGCCTGCTCGTCCCCGTCGGCGTAGTAGAGCCTGACCGGAGCCCGCGGCACCCAGTCGGTGCACACGCCGTCCGTGACGCGCAGGGCCGCCGCCAGCCGCCCGGCGGGGTGGGCCAGCATCGCCCGGCCCTGGGCGGTGAGCAGCGCGTCGAGGGAGTCCGGGGTGCCGGCCACGACCTCCTGACCGGTGTGCGTGCCGTCCAGCAGGCCTTCGATCGTCCGGTCGTACGGCGCCCGGAACACCTGGGCCGGTGTGTCGTACAGGTGGTGCAGGCGGTTGAAGGCGACCAGGAACAGCGCCGTGTAGATCACACTCGCCTTCGGGTCCGCCCGTCCGGCCAGCAGCGCCGGCAGCGCCGCGTCCCGGAACGCGTAGGCGCCGCTGACGGGTGCCACCGCGCGGAGCCGGAACCAGCCGTCGGCCCCCTCCTGCAGCGACCGGGCCAGCCCCAGGGCCGCCGAGGCACCCTGGGAGAAGCCGGTGGCCAGCACCCCACGGCGCAACTCCCGGCCCTTCCGCGCCGCGACGGTGCGGGACGCGCGCAGCATGTCCAGAGCGGCCGTCGTCTCCGAGGGCACGTCCATCCAGGGGTGGGGGCCGGGGCCCAGGCCCAGTCCGAGGTAGTCGGGGAGCACCGCGGCGAACCCGGCGGACGCATAGGTCAGGGCGGGTGCCTGGTCCCAGACCTCGGCAGAGACGGAGGCGACGTCGCCCTTGAACAGTTCGGTGCCGTGCGTGAACGACACCGCCTGCAACCGCCGTTCACCATCGCGCGGCAGGGCCAGCAGCCCGCTGGCCGTGGTGGGCCGGCCGTACGGATCCACCGTGCGGTACACGATCCGGAAGGTGTCCAGGCCGTAGCGCACGGCGCCGGTGTCCCAGGAGCCCTCCTCGTCCCCCGTCAGCTCGGCCGCGACCTGCCGGGCGGTCAGCGTCCGCAGGCGCTCCACGGACACCACCGTGCCCCGCGACACCTGTGTCCCCGCCGGGGCGACGACGGCAGCCGCCGGTGCGTCCGATCCCTGCGCGACCACGGCCGTCGCGCTGCTCGCCGTCAGTGCCGCCGACACCGCCGAGATCACCAGTATCCTGCTCATTCGCTTCATGCCGTGACCGTACGAATCCCCGCAGTCATCGGCCATCCGGCCAACCGGCCTGTGCGGGTGGGGTTTTCCGCAAGGCTCTTCGAAGGGTTTGCCGGAGGGCCGAGTCGCCCCGGAACGTCCGGCGCTGCAACCGGCCCGGAGTGGTTACGCTGAGAGCGGGACTGCTTCACAATCTGTTCGACTCGGCACTCGTCGCTCAGGGCCCAGTAGGGGTCGCTCGTCAGGGATGTCTCAGGGTCGCGGTCCGGAACCGCGGGCAGCGCGGGCCCGTTTTCAGATCAGAGAGCGGCAATGGCCGCGAAGGAGGCGACGCTGATGTCGAAGAACGCGAAGATCGCCGCAGGGGGTGTGGCGGTCGGGCTCATCCTGCTGATATGGCTGCCCTGGTGGGTGACGTTCCTGATCGTGGTGGGCGTCCCGGTGGCCGCGTACCTCGCCCTCGACCCCTCGCAGCGGCGCAGGCTGCGCCGGGTCACGCGCAAGGAGATCGGCCGCTGAGCCGCCCGCCCGGGGCCGCATGACCCGCCGTACCTGCGGCGGGATGCGGACCGGGAGGGCTCACAGGGGTCGTACGGCCATCTTGTCGAGGGCTTCCAGGAGGCCGGGGAGCTCGGGGCCCCGGCCGACCGGCAGGACCTCGCCGGGTTCCTCGTCGAGGAGCACGAAGGCGATGTCGTCGGTGCGGGCCACCAGCGACCAGCCGGGCCCGTCGGCGCGCAGCGTCCGGGCGTCGCCCGGGGCGAACGACGAGCGGACCCGACCCAGCGGCGGAGGCGTGTCCACGTAGGCCCACGCCTCGGCCAGGACACGCCGGATCCCGAGGTGGCCCTTCGGGGCCTCCTCGGCGTCCTCAGCGGCCTCCTCGGAGGCGTCTGAGGGACCGGCCGCCGGTGCCGGGAAGTGGTCGTCGCTGATCTGCTCCCGCCAGATCGCCCACTGGAGGGCGATCTCGTCCGCGCCCAGCCGCCGCTGTGCCGGACCCCAGATGCTGGTGTCCGGCGGGGTCAGCGGGGCCTGGTCCGCCACCTCCGGGCCGGGGTCGTGCGGCGAGGGCACGTTGGGAGCCGCCACGGCGACCGCCAGCGGCCAGCCGGGCAGGGCGGCGACCACCGTGCGTTCGTCCGGCGACAGGTCGTACTCCATGCCGCAGTCCCAGGACGCGATGGCGACAGCGACCAGCGAGACGTCGTCGATGACGACCGTCCAGCGCGCCCCTTCGCCGTCCTGGCCGAGTACCAGGCCGTACCCGTCGGCGCGCGGTGCCAGCGCCAGCGCCGCGCATGCCTCCGGATAGTCGTCGCCCAGCACACTCGGAAACTTCGCCGGCGTCAGCAGCACCGCCGTGAGCACGTACAGTGCCTCGTCCGCGGCGACGGCCTCCTCGTCGGTCCCGGCCATCCCTGCCTCCCCAGTGGTTCGTCCAACGGCGCGCACCCTAGTGCGACGGGAAGGCCGTTGTCACGACCGGTCTCCACACGCGAGCTGCAGTTTTCCACCGGGATCGGACGAAACCACCTCGGCGCCACAGAAGAGCGATGATCCAAGCGGTACCGAAGGGTCAGGCCACGGGCAGCCCGAGAAGATCGCGAGCCACCGTCGCCGGCGACTCGTCGCGCTCCCGGGCCAGAGCGACCACGGCCCGGCACGCCAGCTCGCTCACCCCGAAGGACAGCGCCTCCGGCGGCACCCAGCCCGCCGCCTCCTCCATCCGCTCCTGGTCGTCCACCGCCCGGGCCGCGACATAGACGGCCGCGGCCTCGAACAAGTTGTGCGCCCGCCGCTCACGGCTCGCCCGCCGCTCCGGCACCTCCGTGCCCTCGGCGCCTCGAAATCTGCCTGCGTACCTGCGGATCCGGTCGAACACGCGGGCTCCTTCCCCCTGTCGGCTGTCGCCTCCGAACATGTGCCTTCCCCTGTCGAAACTAGAGATGAAGCTCCGGCGACAGAAGAGGGCGCCGCCCCGGTGACTCAGCCGGCCTCGGCTTCGAGCGAGGCGCTGGTGGCGCGCAGCCAGGCGAGTTCGGCGCGGCTCGTGGCGCGCGCGACGGTCAGGACGCCGCGGCGGAACGGGTCGTCCACCTCCCACCGGCGACCGGACCCGGTCTCGCGGCCGGTGCTCACCGAGGCGAACCTCGACGCCTTCGCCGCGGCGGTCACCGGCTAGCGTCCGCGGACCGCCAGCGCCAGGAACCGGGCGTCCTCGTCCACGTACGACGTCAGGCGCCAGCCCGAACCGGTCAGCAGCGGGCCGAGGTTGCCCTCCGCACGCAGGTCCTCCGGCGTGATCTGCCGGCCCTGCCGGGCCGCCAGGGCGGACCGGCCGATGGGGTGGAACAGGGCCAGGGAGCCACCGGGGCGGACCACGCGCGCCAACTCCCGCAGGTTCTCCGCCGGACGGGGCAGATGGGCGATCAGGCCCGCGGCGAACACGGCGTCGAGGGACTCCGACCGCATCGGCAGCGCGGCGACGTCGGCGAGCAGCAACCGCCCGGCACGGTCCCGGCCGGCCCGTCTGGCGGCCTGGAGCATCGCCGGGGTGAGATCCATCCCGAGGACCGCTCCGGTGGGTCCCACGGCCCGGCGGAGCGGCGGCAGGGCGCGCCCGGTGCCGCACCCCGCGTCGAGCACCCGGTCGCCCGCGCGCAGCCTCAGATCGGCGACCGCGGCCGCGTACGCGGGACCGTCGTCGGGGAACCTGCTGTCCCAGTCGGCCGCCCGCGCGGTGAAGAACTCCCGGACATGTGTGTGGTCATCGCTCATGGTCCGCATGATCCCTCACCGTCACGGAGGACGACCCAGCGCGCACGTTCGAGCTGGACGCGATCGTTCCGGCACATCTCTGAGTCATATTGCAACACCTTTCGAAATGCGCCCCCTTTGTGCGCCCGTGCCCCCTAGCGTCCCTGAGCCATGGGACATCTGGACCACGCCACCTTCGGCTGGCTGACCCCCGTGCTGTCGTACGCCATGGCCTGCATAGGCGCCGCACTGGGGCTGCGCTGCACCGTCCGCGCGCTCGGCAGCACCGGCCGCTCGCGCCGCAACTGGCTGCTCACCGCGGCCTCCGCGATCGGCACCGGCATCTGGACCATGCACTTCGTGGCCATGCTCGGTTTCAGCGTCAGCGGCACCGACATCCGCTACGACGTACCGCTGACCATCCTCAGCCTGCTCGTCGCCGTGGTCGTCGTCAGCGCCGGCGTCTTCGCCGTCGGCTACAGCCGGGACCACAACCGGGCGCTCCTGCTGGGCGGACTCACCACCGGGCTGGGCGTCGCCAGCATGCACTACCTCGGCATGGCGGCCGTCCGGCTGCACGGCGCCGTGCGCTACGACCCGATGCTCGTCGCGCTCTCCGTCCTCATCGCCGTGGTCGCCGCGACCGCGGCCCTGTGGGCGGCCCTCAACATCAGGTCGCCCGTCGCGGTCACCGCCGCCTCCCTGGTCATGGGAGCGGCCGTCAGCAGCATGCACTACACCGGGATGTTCGCGGTCAGCGTGCGCGTCACGCCCTCCGGCAGCCCCCTGCCCGGGGCCACGGCGATGCAGTTCATCTTCCCCCTCGCCGTCGGCCTCGGGTCCTACCTGTTCCTCACCTCGGCCTTCGTCGCGCTCTCGCCCACGGCCGGGGAGCGCGAGGCGTCCGCCTCGGCCCAGCGGCCCGTCACGGGCGCCGCACGCTGACCCGGCGCCGACCCACCTTTCCTGAGCGAGGAGGCCATGCGTACATCCCGTAGGACCCCCACAGCAGGCCCGGAGACACCGTCAGCGCGGCCGCCGCGCGGCCGCCGCGCGCACGCCGGACCACCCGCCGAAGAACCGGTCGACGACCTCGTCGGCATCGCGGCGGACAACGCGCCCACGCGACCCGCAGGCTGGCGGCTGCGCCCACGGACCGTGCGGGCCAAGGTGGTCTGCCTGCTCATGGTGCCGGTCATGTCCCTGCTCGCCCTGTGGGCGTACGCCACGGTCACCACGGCACAGGACGTCTCCCGGCTGCGCCAGTCCCAGCGCGTCGACGCCGCGCTGCGCACCCCGGTCGCCGCCGCCGTCGCCGCGCTCCAGGCCGAGCGGGCCGCCGCGGTCCGGTACGCGACCGACCCCGCCGCAGAACAGACCGCCGACCTCAGGAGGCTCGGCGCCCTCACCGATCAGGCCGTGGCCGCGCTACGGCTCGGCAAGGACAGCACCGTCGCCGACAGCGAGGAACTGCCCTCCGGTGTCGCCCAGCGCCTGAAGGCCTTCGTCACCGGCGCCGAACAACTGCGCACCCTGCGGCGGGCGGTGCAGAACCGCGGCACCGGCTGGGACGCGGCCTACGGGCAGTACACGCAGGCCATTGACTCGGCCTTCGCCGTGGACGGCGCCCTCACCGGCATCCAGGCCGACGACATGGGCTCCGACGCGCGCGTGCTGCTCGAACTCTCCCGCGCGGGAGAGGCGCTGGCCCAAGAGGACGCGGTCCTCGGCGGTGCCCGGCTGGCCGGTGGCCTCGACGGCGAGCGACTGAGGCTGTTCACCGGTTCCGTCGACACCCGCCGCGTCCTCACCGACGCGGCCGTCCCCGATCTGCCCGGGGCCCAGCGCACCGCGTGGCACCGGCTCGCCGACGGCGACGACTACACCGCGCTGAGCGCCGCCGAGGACAGGATCCTCGCGAGCTCACCCGGAGCCAAGGCGGCCGACGCGGTCCCGGAAGCCACCTGGAACACCGCGCACACGGGCGTGCAGGACGGCATGCGGAACGTCCAGGCCGGCACGGCACACGCGGTGGCGGGCCGGGCCGATCCGTTCGCCCGCGGGCTGCTCACCCCGGCAGGCGCCGCCGTCCTGTTCGGTCTGCTCGCCGTGGTCGCCTCGCTCGTGATCTCCGTTCGCATCGGTCGCGGCCTCGTCGTCGAGCTGGTGAGCCTGCGCAACAGCGCCCTGGAGATCGCCCGCCGCAAACTCCCCGAGGCGATGCGCAGACTGCGGGCCGGCGAGGAGATCGACGTGCGCGCGGAGGCGCCCCCGGGACCGCCCGCGGAGGACGAGACCGGACAGGTCGCCGAGGCCCTCGGCACCGTGCACCGTGCCGCCCTGCGCGCCGCCGTGGAGCGCGCCGAACTCGCCAGCGGCATCTCGGGAGTCTTCGTCAACCTCGCCCGCCGCAGCCAGATCCTGGTCCACCGCCAGCTGAGCCTGCTGGACAGCATGGAACGCCGCTCCGACGACCCCGGCGAACTGAGCGACCTCTTCCGCCTCGACCACCTCACCACACGGATGCGCCGCCACGCGGAGAGCCTGATCATCCTGTCCGGAGCCGCCCCCGGCCGGGCCTGGCGGATGCCCGTGTCCCTCACCAACGTCGTACGGGCGGCCGTGTCCGAAGTCGAGGACTACGCGCGCGTGGAGGTACGACAGCTCCCCGAGGCGGCCGTCATCGGCGCGGCCGTCGCCGACCTCACACACCTGCTCGCCGAGGTCGTGGAGAACGCCGCCCAGTTCTCGCCGCCGCACACACGCGTGCGCATCATCGGAGAGCCTGTCGGCAACGGCTACGCCCTGGAGGTCGAGGACCGCGGGCTCGGCATGGGCCCGGAGACCCTCGCCGAGGCCAACCGGCGCATCGAGCAGTCCGAGGCACTCGACCTGTTCGACAGCGACCGGCTCGGCCTCTTCGTGGTCAGCAGGCTCGCGGCCCGCCACGGCATCAAGGTGCATCTGCGCACGTCCCCGTACGGCGGCACCACCGCGGTGGTCCTCTTGCCGAAGGCCCTGCTGCACGGCGGCTCGGCGGAACGTCCGATCCGCCCGGCGGCCGACACCGAACAGGCACCGGCACGCGCCTACGCGCGCGTGCCCGGCGCCGCTCTCCCGGAGCCCGCCCCCGCCGGCCGGCCCGCCCTCGCCGCCACCCACACCTCACCGCGCCCCGCGCCCGAACCCCCGCCCCCCGGAGTCACCACCTTGAGGCCGCACCGCCCACCGCACGACTCCGAGCCCTCCGACGACGACCTGCCACGCCGGGTACGGCAGGCGAGCCTCGCCCCCCAACTGCGCGACCCCCGCACCGAGGAGCCGGCGCCCGCCCGCGGCGGGGACGAGCGCACCCCCGAACTCGTCCGCGACCGGATGGCCGCCTACCGCGACGGCTGGGTGCGCGGCGGGGGCAGACAACCCGGCCGCGGAGCCGCCCCGCGAGCCGAAGACGGCACCGACAGCACCGAAGGAGACCGCCCATGATCCAGGACCCGAGCACGAGGGCAGACCGGCGCTCCGGCGAACTCGACTGGCTGCTGGACGACCTGGTACTGCGCGTCACCGAGGTACGGCACGCCGTGGTGCTGTCCAACGACGGCCTCGCCGTCGGTGCCTCGACCGGCCTCAAACGCGAGGACGCCGAGCACCTCGCCGCCGTGGCCTCCGGCTTCAACAGCCTCGCCAAGGGCGCCGGGCGGCACTTCGGGGCGGGCGGGGTGCGCCAGACCATGGTCGAGATGGACGACGCCTTCCTCTTCGTGGCCGCCGCGGGCGACGGCTCCTGCCTCGCCCTGCTCACCGACGTGACCGCCGACATCGGCCTGGTCGCCTACGAGATGGCCCGCCTGGTCAAACGCGTGGGCGAGCACCTCTACACCGCGCCGCGCGTATCCGCCCGGCCGCCCGCCGCCGGCTGAGCCGGAAGACCGCCACCGATGACCGAGTACACGACCGACGCCCCGCGCGAGCCGGGCAGCCAGTGGTACGACAGCGAGGCCGGGCCTCTGGTCCGCCCCTACGCCATGACCGGGGGCCGCACCAAACCCGGCCCCACCGGCGTCAAGTTCGACCTGATCGCCCTGGTCACGCTCGACCCGGGCGCGGTCGGCACCGACGACGACGCCGCGCTCGGCCCCGAACACCGGGCGCTGGTCGACCTGTGCCGGCTGGAGACGCAGTCCGTCGCCGAACTCGCCGCCGGCGCCGACCTCCCCGTGGGCGTGGTCCGGGTGCTCCTGGGCGACCTGCTGGAACTGGGCCGGGTCACGGTGAGCCGCCCGGTGCCCCCGGCCCAGCTGCCTGACGAACGGATTCTGCGCGAGGTCATCGAGGGATTGCGGGCACTGTAGATGAGCATCCGGAACCAACCGGGCGCGAGCCGGTCAGAACAGACGCGTTCCGGTCCAACCGTCCGCGACGGGGCGGCAGTTGTCATGATGCTGGCTTCGCACCATCCCGTGCCGCTTCGCGGCTGTCCCGACGTCTGCCGCAGCAGGTTCTCCAAGCCCTCCCGAGAGCCCTCCCGAGAGAAGTGATCATGGTCTCCGAGCACTCCGAGTCCACCGCCGACGACGCATCGGCCATGGCGCTCAAGATATTGGTCGCCGGCGGCTTCGGCGTCGGGAAGACGACCCTGGTCGGCGCCGTCAGCGAGATCCGGCCGCTGCGCACCGAGGAAATGCTCAGCGAAGCGGGCCAGCTGGTGGACGACACGGACGGCGTGGACCAGAAGGTCACCACCACCGTCGCCATGGACTTCGGCCGCATCACCATCCGCTCCGGCCTCTCCCTGTACCTCTTCGGCACCCCGGGCCAGGACCGCTTCTGGTTCCTCTGGGACGAGCTCTCGCAAGGAGCACTCGGCGCCGTCGTCCTCGCCGACACCCGGCGCCTCGAGGACTGCTTCCCGGCGGTCGACTACTTCGAGCACCGGCACATCCCGTTCGTCGTCGCCGTCAACTGCTTCACCGGCGCCCGCACTTACGGCGCCGCTGACGTCTGCCGCGCCCTCGACCTGGACCAGGGCACGCCCGTGGTCCTGTGCGACGCCCGGGACCGGGACTCCGGCAAGGAGGTGCTGATCCGGCTCGTCGAGTACGCCGGACGGATGCACACCGCCCGGCTCCTCGACTCGGTGGGCTGAGCCTCAGCCCGTGAGGTCCTTGAGCGCCACCACCTTCTCCACGGTGACCCGGACCAGCAGCTCGCCGGGGACGCCGTTGCGGGCGCCGAACTCCTCCGCACGCTCCGCCCCCATGTAGCGAGCAGAGATCCGGGTGGCCGAATCACGGAGTTCGCCCAGGTCCTCCGACAGCCGGGCGCGCCCGTTCAGCACCACGAAGTGGAAGGGGGGCCGGTCGTCGTCCACACAGAGGGCGACACGCCCGTCACGGGCGAGATTGCGCCCTTTCACGGTGTCCTTGCCGGTGTTGAAGACCAGCTCGTCCCCGTCCAGCAGAAACCAGATGGGGGCCACATGCGGGCTGCCATCGGCGTTGACGGTGGACAGTTTGCCGGTGCGGGTGCCGTGCGAGACGAACGCCCGCCATTCCTCGTCGGTCATCTTCTCTGCCATGTCCCCATCCTCCTTGCCCGGACGCCGGTGGTGGGGAAGGCTGGCGGAGAGATCCTCCAGCCAGGGGGAGACGCTACACGGGGAGACGCTACGACATGGCGCAGAACCAGGGACTCGGCTGGCTGCTCGACGACCTGACCGAGCGCGTGGAGCACGTACGGCACGCGCTGGTCCTGTCGAACGACGGACTGGTCACAGGAGCGAGCACAGGACTACGCAGGGAGGACGCGGAGCATCTGGCGGCCGTCGCCTCCGGGCTGCACAGCCTCGCCAAGGGCTCCGGACGCCACTTCGGCGCGGGCCAGGTCCGCCAGACGATGATCGAGTACGACGAGGCGGTCCTGTTCGTCACCGCGGCCGGAGCCGGCAGCTGCCTGTGCGTGCTCAGCGGCGCGGAGGCCGACATCGGCCAGATCGCCTATGAGATGACCCTGCTGGTCAACCGCGTCGGAGAACACCTCGGAGTGGACGCCCGGCAACCGGAGCGTTCCTCCGTCGTAGACCTCTGACCTGCTGATTCATCCCCGGCGGTGGAGTTATCCACAGGCCCGCCACGAGTCTCGCCGAAACGGCTACGGTCTTTTCCACGGCGAGCGCACCGGGCGCGAGCCACCCACTCCACGGGGGAGTACGACCATGTCCGGCACCACCCTCACCCAGTCCCGCCCGCTCACCTGCCCGCCGAGCCGCGCCGCCCGAGAACTGGGCCTCAAGCGGGGCGAGTTCGATCTCGCGGTACACCTCGGACGGATCCGCACCGTACCCGACGAGGGAGGCGGCGGAGGCCGCCGCGTCCCACGGACCGAGATCGACCGGCTCCAGGGCCGGGCCGAAGCCCTCCGCGAGAGCGTGCAGGCCGTGGGGACGACCGAGGGAGCGGCCCTGATGGGGATCCCTGCGGGCAGGTTCACCCGCGTGGCGAAACTCGGCCTGGTGACTCCGGTGAAGTGGTACCCGAACCGCTACCGGGCCGTGGTCTGGCTCTACCTGGCGGAGGAGCTACGGCTGTTCGCGGCCGACGAGAAGAACACGCGGCTGCTCACCGGCCGTACGCCCGCGGAGCTGAGCGACCGGCTGAGGGCGGGCGCGGACCAGCGGGCCCGCAACTGGCGCGGACGCCACTGCGGTTTCCTGCTGAGGCAGGCGGACGGGCCGTGGGAGCGGGCCGGGGTGGTGGCCGGCTTCCTGGACGCCGGTGAGATCGACGACGTGCTCACGGACCCTTACGAACGCGCCCATGTCACGGCCTCGCGGCCGGCACCGCCCGCCCACGGCGCACCGGGCTCGCCGGCCGCGCAGCTCGCCGAGGAGCTCATGACGGCGGCCGATCCGGACGAGATCGACTGGTTCAGGCACGACCTGGCCAGGGAAGTGGCGCAAGCCCGCACGCACCGGTTGGCGCCCCGCCCCGCCGCACCGTCCCGGCACCCCGCGCCCGGCAGGCCGAAACCCTTCCCGGGCCTGCGCGGCTGGCTGCTGCGCAGAAACCCGCGGCCCGCCCACTGACCGGCGGCCCGGACTGACCGGCGGCCCCGACCGAGTCCGCTACAGCGCGCGGAACAGCCCCTCCTGGACGACCGACACCAGCAGCCGCCCGTCGAGGTCGTAGACCCGCCCGCGGGCCAGGCCCAGCCCGCCCGTGGCGATGGGGGACTCCTGCTCGTACAGGAACCACTCGTCCGCGCGGAACGGCCGGTGGAACCACATGGCGTGGTCGAGTGAGGCGATGTCGAAGTTCCGCTGCCCCCACAGCGGCTCGACGGGGACACGGACCGCGTCCAGGAGGGTCATGTCGCTGGCGTAGGTCAGCGCGCAGGTGTGCACCAGAGGATCGTCGCCCAGCGGGCCGACCGCGCGCATCCACACCGCGCTGCGCGGCTCGGCGCCCGCTATCTCCTCGGGGTGCCAGCGCAGCCGGTCGACGTAGCGGATGTCGAAGGGCTGGCGGCGCGCCATCCGCTCCAGCTGCTCGGGCAGCTCGCCCAGATGCTTGCGGATCTCCTCGGCGAGCGTCGGCAGCGTCTCCGGGTGCGGCACATCGCGGAAGGGCGGCAGCTGGTGCTCGAAAGCTCCCACCTCAGGCTTGTGGAAGGAGGCGGTCAGATTGAAGATCGTGCGGCCCTGCTGCACGGCGGTGACCCGGCGTGTCGTGAACGACCGCCCGTCCCGGACCCGTTCGACCTGGTACACGATCGGCACGCCCGGCCGGCCCGGGCGCAGGAAGTACGCGTGCAGCGAGTGCACCGGCCGGTCGCCCTCCGTGGTGCGGCTGGCGGCGACCAGCGCCTGGCCTGCCACCTGGCCGCCGAAGACCCGCTGGAGGGATTCCTGGGGGCTGCGGCCACGGAAGATGTTGACCTCGATCTGCTCCAGGTCGAGCAGGTCGACCAGTCTCTCGGCCGGGTTGGTCATGGGTTGGATTCTCCTGTGCCGGTGCCTGTACTCGAACCTGTTCCGGGGCCTGTGCTCAGAGCTGGCCGACATCGGTGACGCGCACGACCGCGCGGCCCTCTGCGTCGGAGGCCGTCAGGTCGATCTCCGCGCTGATGCCCCAGTCGTGGTCGTCGTTCGGGTCGTCGAAGATCTGGCGGACGCGCCACAGCGCGTTCTGCGGCTCCTCCTGGATCACGAGCAGCTTGGGGCCGCGCGCGTCGGGGCCGGTGCCCAGGTCCTCGTACTCGTCCCAGTACTTGTCCATCGCCTCGCCCCAGGCCTCGGCGTCCCAGCCGGACTCCGCGTCCATATCGCCCAGTTCGTCGACCTGGTCGAGGGCGGCGAGCTCCACGCGGCGGAACATCGCGTTGCGGACCAGGACCCGGAAGGCGCGCGCGTTGGCGGTGACGGGCTTGACCTCGTCGGCCTTCTCCTGGGCCTCCTCGGCGGTCATCTCCTCCGGGTTGGCGAGCTGCTCCCACTCGTCCAGCAGGCTGGAGTCGACCTGGCGGACCGTCTCGCCCAGCCACTCGATCAGGTCCTGCAGGTCCTCGGACTTCAGGTCGTCCGGGATGTTGTGGTCGAGGGCCTTGTAGGCGCTCGCGAGGTAGCGCAGCACGATCCCCTCGGTGCGGGCCAGCTCGTAGAGCGACACCAACTCGGTGAAGGTCAGCGCCCGTTCGTACATGTCCCGGATGACCGACTTCGGCGACAGCGGATGGTCGCCGACCCAGGGGTGGCTCTTGCGGTAGGTGTTGTACGCATGGAAGAGCAGCTCTTCCAGGGGCTTCGGGTAGGTGATGTCCTGGAGGCGCTCCATGCGCTCCTCGTACTCGACGCCGTCCGCCTTCATCGCGGCCACGGCCTCGCCCTTCGCCTTGTTCATCTGGGCGGCCAGGATCTGGCGCGGGTCGTCCAGGGTGGACTCCACGACGGACACCATGTCGAGGGCGTACGAGGGCGATTCGGGGTCGAGGAGTTCGAACGCGGCGAGGGCGAACGTGGACAGCGGCTGGTTGAGCGCGAAGTCCTGCTGGAGGTCGACCGTGAGACGGACGATGCGGCCGGTGGCGTCGGGCTCGTCGAGCTTCTCGACGATGCCGCCGTCGAGCAGCGAACGATAGATCGCGATCGCCCGGCGGATGTGCCGCAGCTGCTGCTTGCGCGGCTCGTGGTTGTCCTCCAGCAGGTGGCGCATCGCGTCGAAGGCGTTGCCCGGGCGGGCGATCACCGACAGCAGCATCGTGTGCGTCACCCGGAAACGCGAGGTCAGCGGCTCCGGCTCGGACGCGATCAGCTTCTCGAAGGTGTTCTCCGTCCAGCCGACGAAGCCCTCCGGCGCCTTCTTGCGCACCACCTTGCGCCGCTTCTTCGGGTCGTCGCCCGCCTTCGCCAGCGCCTTCTCGTTCTCGATGACGTGCTCGGGGGCCTGCGCGACCACCAGACCGGCGGTGTCGAAGCCGGCCCGGCCCGCGCGGCCGGCGATCTGGTGGAACTCCCGGGCGCGCAGGGTGCGCACCCGGTTGCCGTCGTACTTGGTGAGGGCGGTGAACAGCACCGTACGGATGGGCACGTTGACGCCCACGCCCAGGGTGTCGGTGCCGCAGATGACCTTCAGCAGACCGGCCTGCGCGAGCTTCTCCACCAGGCGCCGGTACTTGGGCAGCATGCCGGCGTGGTGCACGCCGATGCCGTGCCGGACGTACCGGGAGAGGTTCTGGCCGAACTTGGTGGTGAAGCGGAAGTTGCCGATCAGCTCGGCGATCTGCTCCTTCTCCTCCTTCGAGCACATGTTGATGCTCATCAGCGCCTGCGCCCGCTCCACCGCCTGTGCCTGCGTGAAGTGCACGATGTACACCGGCGCCTGCCGGCTCTCCAGGAGCTCCGTGAGCGTCTCGGTCATCGGGGTCAGCTGGTACTCGTAGGAGAGCGGCACCGGGCGGGTCGCCGAGCGGACCACCGCGGTGGGGCGGCCGGTGCGGCGGGCCAGGTCCTTCTCGAAGAAGGAGACGTCGCCGAGGGTGGCCGACATGAGGATGAACTGCGCCTGGGGCAGTTCGAGGAGCGGGATCTGCCACGCCCAGCCGCGGTCGCCCTCCGCGTAGAAGTGGAACTCGTCCATGACGACCTGGCCGACGTCCGCCTGCTTGCCGTCGCGCAGCGCGATGGAGGCGAGCACCTCGGCGGTGCAGCAGATGACGGGCGCGTCCGAGTTCACGGAGGCGTCGCCGGTGAGCATGCCGACGTTCTCGGTGCCGAAGAGCTTGCACAGCTCGAAGAACTTCTCCGACACCAGCGCCTTGATCGGGGCCGTGTAGAAGGTGACCTCGTCCCGGGCCAGCGCGGCGAAGTGCGCACCCGCGGCGATCATGCTCTTGCCCGAGCCGGTCGGCGTCGACACGATCACGTTCGCCCCGGAGACCGCCTCGATCAGCGCCTCCTCCTGGTGGGGGTAGAGCGTGAGACCGCGCTCCTGGGCCCATGCCTCGAAGGCTTCGTACAGGGCGTCGGGGTCGGCGGTCGGCGGCAGCTGATCGATGAGGGTCACGCCCCCATCTTGCCTGGCCCACCCGCCGAGGGGGGAATCGGCTTCGAGCACGAAGATCACGGCCGCTACGCTGTGTCGCCGACGGAGCGTCAACGCACCCGGTCAACTGGACAGCGGGATACGAGGAATGGGGCGGGGAACGGCCATGATGGGACCAGCACACTCACTGTCGGGAGCTGCCGCCTGGCTCGGCGTAGGAGCCGCGGCGGCCGCGACCGGGCATACGATGCCCTGGCCGGTGCTCCTGGTAGGGGCGCTGATCTGCGCCGGGGCCGCGCTCGCCCCGGACCTCGACCACAAGGCGGCGACCATCTCGCGGGCCTTCGGACCGCTCTCGCGCTGGGTCTGCGAGATCGTGGACAAGCTCTCCTACGCCGTCTACAAGGCGACCCGGATGGCGGGCGACCCGCGCCGCAACGGCGGGCACCGGACGCTGACGCACACCTGGGTGTGGGCGGCGCTGATCGGCGGGAGCTGCTCGGCCGCGGCGATCCTCGGCGGCCGCTGGGCGGTGCTGGCGATCCTCTTCGCGCACATGGTGCTGGCGATCGAGGGCCTGCTGTGGCGGGCGGCGCGCGGCTCCAGCAGCGACATCCTGGTGTGGCTGCTGGCGGCGACCAGCGCCTGGATCCTGGCCGGCACCCTGGACAAGCCGGGCAACGGCTCGGACTGGCTGTTCACCCAGCCCGGCCAGGAGTACCTGTGGCTGGGGCTGCCGGTGGTGCTGGGGGCGCTGGTGCACGACATCGGGGACGCGCTGACCGTCTCCGGCTGCCCGGTCCTGTGGCCCATCCCGATCGGCCGCAGGCGCTGGTACCCGATCGGCCCGCCGAAGGCGATGCGTTTCCGCGCCGGCAGCTGGGTCGAGCTGAAGGTGCTCATGCCGGTGTTCATGGTGCTCGGCGGCATAGGCTGCGCGGCCGCTCTGAACGTGATCTGACCCGAGGCCCGGCAGGCCACCGGACCGGTGTGCCCCGAGGGTCAGCCCGCCTGTCCCGAGCCACTCCCGTAGCGGCGCTCGAACGCGGCGACGCGGCCCTCGGAGTCCACCGTGCGGGCCTTCCCGGTGTAGAAGGGGTGGCTCTCGGACGAGATCTCCACATCGACCACCGGGTAGGTCTGGCCGTCGTCCCACTCGATCGTCTGGTCGCTGGTGGCGGTGGACCGGGTGAGGAAGGCGTATCCGGCGGCGCGGTCGCGGAAGACCACGGCGTGGTAGTCGGGGTGCTTGTCCTGCTGCATGGCGGCTCCTCGAAGGACGGGGCGGGCGGGCAGGGGCGGGCGGGCTCAGCCGTAGGCGGTGTCCTCGTCGACGATGTGCATCGCGGCCTCCTCGGCGGAGGCCCCGGCGCCGTCGATGCCGATGTCGGTCGCGACCAGGCCGTTCTCGTCGTCCTCGTGCGCCCCCTCGTTCGGGGCCACGAGCCGGCCGGAGCGCAGGTCGCCGACCTCGTTGTCCAGGAGCTCGCCGTCGCTGCCCTGGCAGTCGCCGATGCCGTCGCCGCCGGGGGCGGCCAGATCGGGCAGTTCCTCGGAGAGCCGCTGGTCCAGGGTCTCGCCCTGGTGGCGCTCCGCCGCGGTCACCCCGGTGTGCTCCACCGCCCACGGCCGCTCGGGCGGGGACCAGCCGCGGTCCAGGGGATCGCTGACGCCGTCGGACTCCAGCGTGTCCTCCACGTCGAGCAGCCCCGTGTCCTCACGGATCTCGGATCCGTCGGGCTGGTAGACGTCGTCCCCCCATCCGTCGGCGGTGGTCACGGCTACCTCCAGGGGGTGAGGACGCGGTCCGCGGGGCGGGCCGCCGGCACGCTCGGCACAGGCGCACGGTGCGAACCGTACGGTTCGCGCCCGGCCCCCGAACCGGTGCCGCTCTCCAGCCTTCCACCCCTGCTCGCACCTGCGCAACGGCACGGGGTGCGACCTGCGGCGTACGCCCCGTGCCGCACCCCGTGCCACGGCCCGTCACCCGTGCCACGACCGCCACAGCGCGGCGTAGGCGCCGTCGGCCGCCACCAGCGCGTCGTGGCTGCCGAGCTCGCTGATCCGGCCGTTCTCGACCACGGCGATGACGTCCGCGTCATGGGCGGTGTGCAGCCGGTGGGCGATGGCGACCACGGTCCGGCCGTCCAGGACCCGGGCCAGGGACCGTTCCAGATGGCGGGCGGCACGCGGGTCCAGGAGCGAGGTCGCCTCGTCCAGGACCAGTGTGTGCGGGTCGGCCAGCACCAGCCGGGCCAGCGCGATCTGCTGCGCCTGCGCCGGCGTCAGGGCGAGCCCGCCGGAGCCGACCTCGGTGTCCAGCTCCTCCTCCAGGGCCCGTGCCCAGCCGTCCGCGTCGACCGCGCCGAGGGCCGCCCACAGCTCGGCGTCCTCCGCGTCGGTCCGGGCGAGCAGCAGGTTGTCGCGCAGGGAGCCCACGAAGACGTGGTGCTCCTGGTTGACGAGGGCGACATGGGAACGGACCCGCTCGGCGGTCATCCGGGACAGTTCCGCGCCGCCCAGGGTGATCCGGCCGTCGCGGGGCGCATAGATCCCGGCGAGCAGCCGGCCGAGGGTGGACTTGCCCGCGCCCGAGGGGCCGACCAGAGCCAGCCGGGTGCCGGGCGCGACCTCCAGGGAGACCTCGCGCAGCACGTCGACGCCCTGCAGGTAGCCGAAGCGGACCTCGTCCGCGTGCACCTCCCGGCCGGCGGGGGCCAGCGCGGCGTCCCCGGCGTCCGGCTCGATGTCCCGGACGCCGACCAGCCGAGCCAGCGACACCTGGGCGACCTGGACCTCGTCGTACCAGCGCAGGATCAGGTTCACCGGGTCGACGAGCATCTGGGCGATGAGCGCGCCCGTCGTCAGCTGGCCGACGTCGATCCAGCCCTTGAGGACGAAGACGCCGCCGATCATCAGCACCGAGCCGAGGACCGTGGTGTGGGTGGCGTTGATCGCCGGGAACAGCACCGACCGCAGCCACAGGGTGTAGCGCTCCCACGCCGTCCACTCCTTGATCCGGCGCTCGGACAGGGCGATGCGGCGGGCGCCGAGCCGGTGCGCCTCGATGGTGTGCCCGGCGTCCACGGACTCCGCGAGGGCGGCGGCCACGGACGCGTACCCGGCGGCCTCGGAGCGGTAGCCGGAGGGCGCCCGCCGGAAGTACCAGCGGCAGACGACCACCAGGACCGGCAGGGCCAGCAGCACGGTGGCGGCCAGCGGCGGAGCCGTGACGGCGAGTCCGCCGATCAGCAGCACGACCCACACCACGCCGATCGACAGCTGCGGCACGGCCTCCCGCATGGCGTTGGCGAGCCGGTCGATGTCCGTGGTGATCCGGGACAGCAGGTCGCCCGTGCCCGCCCGCTCCAGGACGCCCGGCGGCAGCCCGACCGACCGGACGAGGAAGTCCTCGCGCAGATCGGCCAGCATCCGCTCGCCGAGCACGGCACCCCGCAGCCGTACCTCGCGCACGAAGACGGACTGGACGGCGAGCGCGGCCGCGAACAGGCCGATGGTCAGGCCCAGATGGAGGTCGCGGGCGCCGTCGGAGACCCGCTCGACGAGCCCGCCCAGCAGGTACGGGCCGGCCATGGAGGCGACGACGGCCACCGTGTTGACCGCGATGAGGAGGGAGAAGGCCCGGCGGTGCCGGTGGAACAGTTCGGCCACGTAGGCACGCACGGTCGCGGTGGCGCCGACGGGCAGGGTGGTGGCCGTCGTCGGGGCCGCCGGGTCGTATGCCGGTGGCGCGACGCCGATCATGCGCTCTCCTCGATCTCTTCCAGCGCCCTGCTGTGCAGCGCGGCTTCGTTCTCTTCCAGCGCCCTGCCTCGCGGCGCGGCTTCGTGCTCTTCGAGTGCCGCGCCCTGCAGGGCGGCTTCGTCGTCCGTCTCACGTGTCACGACCGACCGGTACCGGCGCTCGGTGCGCACCAGTTCGCGGTGCACGCCGACCGCGACGACCTCGCCGTCGAGGACCAGGACCACCCGGTCGGCCCGGTCGAGCAGCAGCGGCGAGGAGGTGAACACGACGGTCGTACGGCCGGACCGCAGCGCGCGGACTCCCTCCGCGATCCGGGCCTCGGTGTGCGAGTCGACGGCGGAGGTGGGTTCGTCCAGGACGAGCACCCCGGGGTCGGTGATCAGCGACCGGGCCAGCGCGAGCCGCTGGCGCTGCCCGCCCGACAGGGACCGGCCCCGCTCGGTGATCCGGGCGTCCAGCGGGTCGGTGACGTCCAGCGAGCCCTGGAGCAGGGCGTCCAGGACGTCCGCGCACTGGGCGGCGGCCAGCGCGTCCTCGGCCCGCACGGCCCCGGAGGCCGGCACGTCGAGCAATTCCCGCAGTGAACCGGAGAGCAGCACCGGGTCCTTGTCCTGGACGAGCACCGCGGTGCGGGCGGCGTCCAGGGGGAGTTCGTCGAGCGGTACGCCGCCGAGCAGGACGGAGGTGCCGGCCTCGGCGGGGTGGCCGCCCAGCCGTTCGGCGAGGAGTCCGGCCGCGTCGGGGTCGCCGCAGACCACGGCGGTCAGCCGGCCCGCGGGAGCGAGCAGTCCGGTGGCGGGGTCGTACAGGTCGCCGGCCGGCACGGTGTCCGCGCGCGAGCCGCCGGTGTCCGTGGCCCGGTCCAGGGAGAGCACCCGCGCCGCCCGTTTCGCCGACGGGCGTGAGAAGGAGTAGGCCATCGCGATCTCGGTGAAGTGCTGCAACGGATAGTTGAGGATCATGACCGCGCTGTAGACGGTGACGAGTTCACCGACGGTGACACGGCCCTGCCGGGCCAGGTTGACCCCGTGCCAGACGACCGCGATCAGCAGCAGCCCGGGCAGCAGCACCTGGATCGCGGAGATCAGCGACCACATCCGGGCGCTGCGCACGGCGGCGTGCCGTACCTCCTGGGAGGCGCGGCGGTAGCGGTCGAGGAAGAGGTCCTCGCCGCCGATGCCGCGCAGCACGCGCAGTCCCGCGACGGTGTCCGAGGCCAGCTCCGTGGCCCGGCCGGCCTTGGCGCGCTGGAAGTCCGCGCGCCGGGTGGCCCGGGGCAGCAGCGGCAGCACGGACAGGGCGACCAGGGGCAGACCGGCGGCGACGACCCAGCCGAGGGCCGGCTGGTAGAAGAGCAGGGCGACGCCGACCACGACGACCGTCAGCGCGGCGGCGGTGAAGCGGGAGACCGCCTCCACGAACCAGCCGATCTTCTCGACGTCGCCGGTGGAGACGGCCACCACCTCGCCGGCCGCCACCCGCCGGGTCAGCGCGGAGCCCAGCTGGGTGGCCTTGCGGGCGAGCAGCTGCTGGACCCGGGCGGCCGCGGTGATCCAGTTGGTGACGGCGGCCCGGTGCAGGAAGGTGTCGCCGACGGCGATCGCCGTGCCGCACAGCACCAGCAGACCGCCCGTCAGGGCCAGCCGGGTGCCGGAGCGGTCGACGACGGCCTGGACGGCGAGACCCACACAGAACGGGAGCGCGGCGACGGACACGAAGTGCAGCAGTCCCCAGGCCAGTGCCTTGAGCTGCCCGCCCAGCTGATTCCGCCCCAGCCACCACAGGAACCGGGGACCCGAACGCGCGTCCGGCACGCCCGGATCGGAATACGGAAGATCTTGAATCTGCATGGTGTCCCAGCGGCTCGGGTCGGGGGAGGTGGCGACAAGCCGTGAAAGGTTCGCGTCGGAGCGTCGTCGAAATCAAACGGTTTTTCCTGCCGGCCGTCGAAATCCCCCCTCTTCCGGCCAGGGCCTCCCGCCCAACACGCGCCGAATGTCAGAAGATTTAGCTAATTGACCGGTATGTGATGTCAGGATGGGCGGGTGCAGATCAAGAGTGTCCGGCGGGCGACCGCCACGGCGGCGGTCCTCGGAGCCGTGCTGGTGACCCTGAGCGCCTGCGAGGCGTCACCGAGCGGTGGCGCGAAGAACGGCCTGCCGGGGCCGCACACCAGACCCCCGAAAGCTGCCCGCGCCGCCGGAGCGGGCCCGGCCGGGCAGTCGGACCGGCCCGCTCCGGTCGGGGATCCGGGCCGGCTGCCCGGTGTGGGCGAGCAGTGGCAGGCGCTGATCCCCGACCACTCCGGCCAGGTCGTCGCCGTGTACGGCGAGGGCAGGGACTCGGCCGACGCGACCGTCGTGCTGTACACCCGGCAGGCCGGCGGCTGGCAGCCGGTGGGCAGTTGGCTCGCCCACAACGGGCGGGCCGGCTGGACCACCGACCACTACGCCGGTGACGGACGCAGCCCGGTCGGCGTGTTCACCGTCACCGACGCCGGCGGTGTGCTCCCCGATCCGGGCACCCGGCTCTCCTACGCCCAGGGCCGCGACCTCTACACACCCCCGCACTACTGGAGCCCGGCGTACCGGCACGACTTCGACTACGTCATCGCCGTCGACTACAACCGCCTGCGGGGCACACCGCCGCACGACACCACCCACCCCTGGGGCGACGGCAGGGGCGGCGGCATCTGGCTGCACCTCGACCACGGCAGCGGCACCTCGGCGTGCATCGGCCTTCCCAGGGAGGCCATGGTGTACCTGCTCCGCACCCTCGATCCGGCCCTTGAACCCGTCGTGGTGATGGGGGACAGGCCGAGCCTGCGGTCCTAGCGCGGCCCCGGGCCCCGTGCTGTGTCACTGTCCGCCCGGACTTGCCTCCCCGCCGGACGGGCCCGCCGTGGTGCCGCCCGCGTCCACCAGGTCCACGTCGTCCGCCCGTACGTAGGCGAGCCGGTGGCCGAACTGGATCTCGTAGTACCGCTGCCGGCCCAGCACCACGGGCTGGGGCGTGTCGGAGAAGGTGGACCGGTCGACGTAGGAGCCGCCGACGCCTGACTGCGTCACGTACCGCTGGCCGGCCCGCAGGCTGTACGGCAGCGGCGACTCCTCTTCCTCCTCCACTCCCTCCGGGTAGGCCTCCTCCTCCGGGAGAGCCCGCCCGAACACCGGGATCTCGTCCAGGCCCTCCTTGGGCGTCACCATGCGGCCGCGCGCACCGACGGCCGTCGGGTGCACCGCGGGGTTCTTGAACCACGCCTTGTTGCCCTGGTACCAGATCGCCGTCCACTCGCCGCTGCGGTCGGCCACGGCGAAGATCTGGCCGGTGGAGACGCGCGAACCCAGGTCGCTGACGTCTTCTGTGGACTCGTCGCCGTCCGGCCGGCGGCCCGGGTCCTGGATCAGCGGAGCGTTCTCGTCCGGCCGGGTGTACAGGCGGACCGCGCTGGAGCCGTGCGGCCGGCACGGTACCCCGGCGCCGTCGCACCCCGTGTACCGCGGCTTGTGGGTGGCGTAGTCCGGCAGGATCATCACCACGGGGCTGTCCGGTCCGGCCGTGGCCTTCAGCGGTGCGCCGAGCAGGTCGAAGTAGTGCCGCCAGTCCCAGAACGGTCCGGGGTCCTCGTGCATCTCGGGAATGCTGTCGCCGGTCGGGGACGGCACGTTGTCATGGCCGAAGATGTGCTGCCGGTCCATCGGGACGCCGTACTTCTTCGCGAGGTAGCGCACCAGCCGGGCCGAGGACCGGTACATCTGCTCCGTGTACCAGGTTCCGGGGTGGGTGAGGAAACCCTCGTGCTCGATGCCGATCGAGCGGGCGTTCACGAACTTGCTGCCGGAGTGCCAGGCCTCGTCCTTCGTCCTGACGTGCTGGGTGATGTGGCCGTCGCTGGAGCGGACCGAGTAGTGCCAGGACGCCTCGGTGGGGTCCTGCACGGTCTTGAACATGTTCGGCAGCGTCGACTCGGTGTCGTGGATGACGATGTACTCGATCCGCTGGTCCCGGGGCCGGTCGGCGAGGTCGTGGTTGCCGTAGTCGCCGTCGTCGTCGATCTCCTCGTAGGGCGCGGCGAGCCAGTCGCAGGCCAGTTCGGGCGGGCACTCGACGTTCTTGGGCCGTTTGGGGGTCTGCGGGCCGGGGTGCGGACGGACGCCGGGGGTGGCGGGGAGGGTGACCTCCTGCCCCTCCGCGGTGGTCCGGTGCGCGCCCTTGCGGATCAGGCCGAAGACGTCGTCGGCGTATGTCGTCGCCGATGTGACGTCACGCGTACCGGGGAAACGTTCCACCGCCTGCCACCAGGCCTCCGGGTCGGCGCTGAGCGGCTTGCCGAGATGCCGTTGGGTGGCGGCCAACAGCGCCGCGCCGCCGCGTACGTTGGCCTCGGCGTCGGTCCGCAGCTGTCCGGCGGGAACCTTGATCAGCCGTGCGGCGTGTTCCAGGTCCGCCGGCTGCACGGCGTGACCGCCCGCGGCGAACGCCGTTCCCGCCAGCGGGTCGGCCCTCCCGCCGTCCGGTTCCGGCGGGCCGGGTGCCGGTGCCGGGGCGTGGGCGCGGTCGGTGTCCACCAGGTGCATCGGGCCGTAGCCCCCCGCGACGCTGGGGGTGCCGGGGTGGGTGTCCCAGCGAGACTGCATGTAGGACACACTCATGAGCACGCTGCGCGGCACGTGGAACTCGCGCGCGGCGTCCGTGAAGGCGTTCTGCAGACGTTGGTCCTCGGCCTCGTCGGCGCCGGACGTCGGGAGGATCAGCAGGGGTGGCAGCAGTGCGGCCGTCGCGATCAGGCAGGCCGTCAGGCGGCAGGTCCGGGGGGCACCGGGCACACGTGGAGCGACAGTTCTTCTCATACCAGAGGGTCTCCAACCGCTTGCTGAGGGTCACCGGGCACGCTCGTCGCAATCAGGGCAAGGGGGTTGCCCTTCGCATCACCCCTCGTACGTTTCCGTGCCCGGCGCGGCACGGCGCGCCGAACGTCGACCGGGTGGCCCAGCGTTCCGGCAGAGGCCACCCGGTCGGCGGGCAAGGGCTCGGCATCCGGCGGCGGCCGCACACCGCGCGGGCTCAGTCCTCGACCGGGTCCACGTGCCAGTCGGGGTGGCCCGGCATCGGCGGCGTGTCGGGTCCGTACAGCCACGGCGTCAGAAAGGGCGTCAGATCCTCGCCCGCGACCTCGGAGGCGAGCGCGACGAAGTCCCGGGTACCGGCCGCGCGCCCCCGGTACCGGGTCACCCAGGTGCGTTCGATCCGGTCGAACGTGTCGTCACCGACCTTCTCCCGCAGGGCATACAGCACCAGCGCCGAGCCGTCGTAGCGCATCACCTTGAACAGCGTCGGCTCCGTGGGCTCGGCCGGGGCTCCGTCGTCGTGGCGCCACTGGTCGTGCTGCTCGTAGGCCGCCCGCATGGCGTCCTCCATGCTCACGCCGCCGTGCTCGGCGGAGTACAGCCGTTCGTAGAAACGGGCGTGACCCTCGCTCAGCCACAGGTCGGACCAGCGCCTGATGGCGACGCTGTCACCCGTCCAATGGTGGGTCAGCTCGTGCACGAGGTTGCGTTCGGCATCGACCTGGTCGCCCAGCAGGTCGTCCTTCGGCACGACGGACAGCGACTGCGTCTCCAGCGCCACCGGCAGGTCGGTGTCGCCGACCAGTACGCCGTAGCGGCGGAACGGATACGGGCCCAGGCGCTGTTCCAGCCAGGCCAGGTGCTGCGGGGTCAGCGAGCGGTCGGCCTCGGTGTCCGTGACCAGGTCGTCGGGGACCACGTCGCGCACGGGCAGGCCGTGCGGCCCCTTGCTGTCGACGAAGGCGAACCTCCCGATCGCCATCTGGACCAGCTGCGCCGCGATGGGCTCCTCGGAGTCGTACGTCCACCGGACCCGCCCGTCGGGTCGCCGGACGCGGTCGACGAGCCGGCCGTTGGCCACCGCGCCCAGACCCGGCGGGGTGGTGATGCGGAAGGTGACGGGGGCCCGCAGGCTGGGGTGGTCGTCCACCGGGAAGACCATCTTGGCGCCGTCGGGCTGAGCACAGATCAGCGTGCCGTCGGGGGTGGGCACCCAGCCGTACTCCCGGATCGCGTCGCTCCGCCGCCGTCGCTGGGTGGGGTCGGCGGTGTAGGCGACGTGGACGGTGAACGTGCTGCCGCGCCGGATCGGCCGTGCCGGCGTGACGACGAGTTCGTCGCCGTCGCGTACGGCGGCGGCCGGCGTGCCGTCGACGGTGACCCGGTGCAGCGTGTTGCCGGCGAAGTCCAGGTCGAAGCGGGACAGGGCCTGCGTGGCGGTGGCGCTGATGGTGGTACCGGCCGGGAAGGGCGTCTCGGGGGCCCGCCAGTCGAGGTCGAGCGTGTAACGGCGGACCGTGTAGCCGCCGTTGCCGTCCAGCGGCATGAGCGGGTCGCCGATGCCGGGGGCGCCGGGGGACGGGGCGGGGCCGGCCGCGGCCGCCGAGGCGCCGAGGGCGGCGCCCTGGCCCCGGTGCGGGACACCGGCGGAACAGCCGGTGCCGGTGAGCGCGACGGCGCCCGTGAGCGCGAGGGCGGCGCGCAGGGCGTGACGAGCGGTCATGATCTCCATGACAGCACTGTGACGGCTTGATCCGCTTATAGCACCATATGTACCCATGGTGCGCGATCGCTCGGTCGGGTGGCCGACCGGGCGGCCGTCGACCGGTCCGGCCATTGCGGTCGGTGGTCAACTCCCCGTAGAACACCGGCCATGAGAAAACGGATCGTCATGTCCATGCTCGCCGGAGCGACCCTCCTGGCGAGCGCGCTCCTCGGTACGGGTGCTCCCGCCGCCCGTGCCGCCGACGTCCCGGCCGAGTTCGGCACCGACTGGCACGACCCGGTCACCGCGGCCCCGCCGGTGTCCGTGCCCAAGGGCGCCAGATCCTGCCAAGTCACCCTGGCAGAGGCCCAGTTCCGCGACTTCACCCCGTACCGGGGAACGTACACGCCCCCGCAGGGCTGCGGCGACCGCTGGAGCAAGGTCGTCCTGCGGCTGGACGGCAAGGTGAAGGGCCGTCAGTACGACCGACTGGGCTATCTGCACGTCGGCGGCGTCGAGGTGCTGCGCACCTCCACCCCCGAGCCCTCGCCGGACGGCATCGAGTGGCACGTGGAGAAGGACGTCACCCGCTACAGCGACACCTTCCGTTCCACGCAGGACGTCGAGATGCTCATCGGCAACGTTGTCGACGACACCTACACCGGCGTCATCGACGTCAAGGCCACCCTCACCTTCTACGCGGGACGCCCCGAGGCCTCGGTCCCCGACAAGGTGCTCACCCTGGCCGGCGACGGCACCACCCTCACCACCCCGCGCAACAGCGAACGCATCGTCGCCGAGGTGTACGCCACCGGATCCGGCGGCGGCTGCGAGGAGTTCTGGTACCTGACCGTGGCCGACCCGGCGTCGTACTCCTGCAAGGCGGACAAGGGGCCCTACCGGGAGGTGCAGATCAAGGTCGACGGCCAACTGGCCGGAATCGCCGCGCCGTTCCCGAACGTGTGGACCGGCGGCTGGTCCAACCCGTTCCTCTGGTACGTCGTTCCGGGCCCGCGCGCCTTCGACGTCAAGCCGATCGAATACGACCTGACGCCGTTCACCGGGCTCCTGAACGACGGCCGCCCGCACAGCGTCGAGGTCTCGGTCGCCGGCGTGCCCGCGGGGCAGTCCGGCTGGAGCGCCCCCGTGAACGTCCTGGTGTGGCAGGACGCCCACCGGGCCCACGTGACGGGGAAGGTCACCGAGGTCAAGGCGTCCGAACCGGCCAACTCCTCCGTCTACACTCCCGGTTCCGGCGAGTACCGGGTCGACACCGACGCCGGGCACCGGCTCACCGTCGCCGGATACGTCGACACCTCGCACGGCCGGGTGACCACCACCGTCAGCCGCACGCTGGCCAACACCTCCGTGCACCGCTGGAACGACGGCGAGACGACGGACGCGCTCGACGCCACCTGGACGGACGACCAGAGCGTCACCGTCGGGGCGGGCGGGGCGCCCCGGACTACCCGCACCGACCGCACGTACACCATGAGCGGTGCCATCACCGTCGGCACGGACGACCGGCTGCGTACCGTCCTCACGCTCGGGGACCGGGCGGCGGTGACCGAGGCGCGAGGCGGCCGGCGCACCGGCTGGTCACGGCTCGACGACACCTACAGCGGCGACGCGACGTACACCCTGAACGTGCCGCGCGACCAGCGGCACGCGGTCGGCACGTCGAGCGAGCGCTACCGGCTGTACGGCTCGGACGGCTGCTACGACCGCTCGCTGGCCACCGAACAGGGGGTGCTGACGGTGGATCGCAGCGGCTGCTGAGCGGCGGCCGCTGAGCCGAGTTGTGTGCGATGCGTCACTCGGTCCGTGATTTACACGGCCGTGACACGGCGGTCTCGGACGGGATCAAGAACACCTCCAGAGTGAACGGCACGGAAGCAGCTTTCCGTATCGCAGAAGTCCCGCTCGGCTTCCGCGAGTCGAACCCCCACTAGGAGTGCCCGTGCCGCCGTCCGTCCCGTCCCTGCCGCGACGCGTCGCACGCATACTGCGTACCTCTCTCTTCGCGCAGGTCGCCTGCGCGCTCGTGCTCGGAATCGTCGTCGGGCGGCTGTGGCCCGGCTTCGCCTCGGACCTCCAGCCGCTCGGCGACGGTTTCACCCGGCTCATCAAGACGATCATCTCCCCGCTCGTCTTCTGCGTGGTCGTCGTCGGCATCGCCAAGGCCGGTGACCTCAAGGCCTTCGGGCGGATCGGGCTCAAGGCGCTGATCTGGTTCGAGGTGGCGAGCACGCTCGCGCTGGTCATCGGACTCGTCGCCGCCAACGTGGTCCAGCCCGGTTCCGGGATGCACGTCGATCCGGCCACGCTGAGCGCCAAGGCGGTCGACGCGAAGACGGGCGGCGGCTCGCTGCCCTCGACGACCGAGTTCGTGCTCAACGCCCTGCCCACCAGTTTCATCGGCGCCTTCGCCGAGAACTCCCTGCTCCAGGTGCTCGTCCTGGCTTGCCTGGTGGGCGCGGCCCTGCTCCACCTCGGCCACACCAAGGTGCCGCAGGTGCTGCCGGCCATCGAGCAGGCCCAGGAGATCATCTTCGCGATTGTCGGCTTCGTGATGCGCCTCGCCCCGATCGCCGTCTTCGGCGCGATGGCCGTCCTGATCGGCCAGTACGGACTCGGTGTCATCGAGACCTACGCCAAGCTGATCGTCCTGTGCTACGCGGCCGCCGCGCTCTTCATCGCCCTGCTGGCGGTCGCCCTGAAGGCGGTCACCGGGCTCAGCCTCTGGAAGTTCGTCCGCTACATCCGCGAGGAGCTGCTGCTCGCCCTGGGCACCGCCTCCACGGAGTCCGTGCTGCCGCGCGTCATGCAGAAGCTGCGCAAGGCGGGCGCCCGGGACGACGCGGTCGGCCTGGTGCTGCCCACCGGCTACTCCTTCAACCTCGACGGCGCCTCGCTCTACCTCTCCATCGGCACCCTGTTCATCGCCCAGGCCGTGGGCGTCGACCTGAGCCTCGGTCAGCAGATCACCGTCGTCCTGGTGCTGATGCTCACCAGCAAGGGCATGGCCGGCATCCCCGGTTCGGCGTTCCTCGCGCTGTCCGCCACCGCCTCCTCGCTCGGCGCCATCCCGGCCGGCGCCGTCGCCCTGCTGCTCGGCGTCGACCGCATCATGGACTCGATGCGCGTCGTCACCAACCTGCTCGGCAACTGCGTCGCCGTCTTCGCGGTCTCCCGCTGGGAGGGCGCGCTGGACGTGGAGCGGGCCCAGCAGGTGCTGGGCGGTGCGGCCCGGGCGGTGCAGTCGGTGCAGGAGGAGGTCGCGGAGGAGCCGGCCAAGGAGCCGGTGCCCGAAAGCTGACGCCGACCGCGAGGCGAGAAGCGGCTCCCCCTTGCAGCAGGGGGAGCCGCTTCGGCATGGCTCAGCAGTGCTTCGCCGCCACCGGCCCGTCGACCAGGGTGTCCAGCAGCCCGCCCAGCACCACCCGCTGCTCCTCCGAGAGCGGGGCCAGGATCTCCTCGACCGCCGCCCGCCGCGCCGCCCGCAGTTCGCGCAGGGTCTCGTACCCCTCGTCCGTGATCTCGATCCGGGTCACCCGGCGATTCGTCGGATCCGGCACCCGGCACACCTTGCCGCTCGCCTCCAGGCCGTCGACCAGCGTCGTCACCGCGCGCGGCACCACCTCTAGGCGTGCGGCGAGGTCGGCCATGCGCGGGGGTGCGTCGTAGTGCGCGAGGGTGCGCAGCAGCCGAGACTGGGCAGGGGTGACGCCCAGATCGCGCGCCTCCAGATGGCGCTTCTGGATACGCCACACCCGGCGCGTGAGGCGTAGCAACTGCTCGGCGAGCGGGCCGTCGGGGTCGGGGGTGCTCATACGGGAACAATATCAGGACTATGTTCATTGTGAGTATAGGTAACAGTGAGCTATGCTCCGTGAGTCCGTACACACCACACCCTCCGTAGGAGCCATGCCCCGAGACGAGATCAACTGGACCCCTGACGGCACCTCGGCCGGTCAACCCCGCCAGGTGCGCCGCATCCTCAAGCTCTTCCGTCCCTACCGCGGCCGGCTCGCGATCGTCGGCCTGCTGGTCGGCGCCGCCTCGCTGGTCTCGGTCGCCACCCCGTTCCTGCTCAAGGCGACCCTCGACACCGCGATCCCGCAGGGCCGCACCGGACTGCTCAGCCTGCTCGCGCTGGGCATGATCGCCAGTGCCGTCCTCACCAGCGTCTTCGGCGTCCTGCAGACGCTGATATCCACCACCGTCGGCCAGCGCGTCATGCACGACCTGCGCACCGCCGTCTACGGCCGGCTGCAGCGCATGTCGCTCGCCTTCTTCACCCGCACCCGCACCGGCGAGGTGCAGTCCCGCATCGCCAACGACATCGGCGGCATGCAGGCCACCGTCACCTCGACGGCCACCTCCCTGGTCTCCAACCTGACCGGCGTCGTCGCCACGATCGTCGCGATGATCGCCCTCGACTGGCGGCTCACCATCGTCTCGATGGTCCTCCTTCCGCTCTTCGTGTGGATCAGCCGCCGGGTCGGCAACGAGCGCAAGAAGATCACCACGCAGCGCCAGAAGCAGATGGCCGCGATGGCCGCCACGGTCACCGAGTCGCTCTCGGTCAGCGGCATCCTGCTCGGCCGCACCATGGGCCGCGCCGACTCGCTGACCGCCTCCTTCGCGGAGGAGTCCGAGCAGCTGGTCGACCTGGAAGTGCGGTCGAACATGGCCGGCCGCTGGCGGATGGCCGTGATCACGATCGTGATGGCCGCGATGCCCGCCGTCATCTACTGGACCGCCGGCATGGCCCTCCAGGCGGGCGGCCCGCAGATCTCGCTGGGCACCATCGTCGCCTTCGTCTCCCTCCAGCAGGGCCTGTTCCGCCCGGCCGTGAGCCTGCTGGCGACCGGCGTCCAGATCCAGACCTCGCTCGCTCTCTTCCAGCGCATCTTCGAGTACCTCGACCTGCCCATCGACATCACCGAGCGGGACGAGCCGGTCCACCTCGACCGGGTGAAGGGCGAGGTCCGCTTCGAGGGCGTCGAGTTCCGGTACGACAGGCACAACGACAAGGTGGGCCCCGTCCTCGACGGCATCGACATCACCGTCCCGGCCGGCACCGGCCTGGCCGTCGTCGGCCCGACCGGCGCCGGCAAGTCCACGCTCGGCTACCTGGTTCCCCGGCTCTACGACGTCACCGGCGGCCGGGTCACCCTGGACGGCGTCGACGTCCGTGACCTCGACTTCGACACCCTCGCCCGCGCGGTGGGCGTCGTCTCCCAGGAGACGTACCTCTTCCACGCCTCGGTCGCCGACAACCTGCGTTTCGCCAAGCCGGACGCCACCGACGAGGAGCTGCACGCGGCCGCCCGCGCGGCCCAGATCCACGACCACATCGCCTCGCTGCCCGACGGCTACGACACCGTCGTCGGCGAACGCGGACACCGCTTCTCGGGCGGTGAGAAGCAGCGGCTGGCCATCGCGCGCACCATCCTGCGCGACCCGCCGGTCCTCATCCTCGACGAGGCGACCAGTGCCCTGGACACCCGCACCGAACACGCGGTCCAGGACGCGATCGACGCCCTGTCGGCCAACCGGACGACCGTCACCATCGCCCACCGGCTCTCCACGATCCAGGGCGCCGACCAGATCGTCGTCCTCGACTCCGGACACGTGGCCGAACGGGGCACGCACGAGGAACTGCTGGAGCTCGACGGCCGGTACGCGGCACTGGTGCGCCGGGACGCCCGGCTGGAGACGGCGGTCGAGCCGGCAGTGGAGCCGGCCGGTTCCGGCGGCGACGAGGCGACCCAGTGGGAGACGGCCCTGCGGCCGGTGCGCAGGCGGGGCGACCGGGGACGCAGGCACGCGACACCGCCGACGAACTGAGGCCGGCGGCTGAAGCCGACCGGCGGCGGCCGACCGGTGGCGGCCGACCGGTGGCGGCCGACCGGTGGCGGCCGACCGGTGGCGGCCGACCGACCGTGGCCGGCCCGACCGTGGCCGGCCAACCGAGGCCGGCCGGTGAGCTCGGCCTACCGCAGTCGGCCCACCGCAGCCGCTCCGCCCCGGCCCGCCGAGGCCGTCCTGCCCCGCCCCCACCGCAGCCGTTCCGCCCCGCCTCCGCTGCCCACCTCGGCCGTCTTACCGCAGTCGCTGCACCCCGTTCGACCCATCGAAGCCGACAAATCGAGGGCGACAAGCTGAAGATATGTCGGGTTTGTGGAGTTATAAGGGCTAACGTGCCCGCATGCAGATGAACACTCCGCCAGGGGACCCGGGCCGACGGACGGCCGTGAGCCGAGGCGCCGCGAGCCGCGGAACGACGACGCGAAGGAAGTCGATCCGGCTGACCCGCCGCGGCAGGATCGTCCTCGGCGTGACCGGCGCCGTCGTCGCCGGTGCCGCGGTGGCGGTGCCCCTGCTGTCCCTGGCCGGCCGCGCGGCCGCGTCCACCACCCTGGTCATCCCGGAGGGCTGGCGGGCGTCCCAGATCTATGACGCCGTCGACAAGGCCCTCGCCCTCCCCGCGGGCAGTACCAGGAGTTCCGTCGGCACCGCGGACCTGAAGCTTCCCGGCGACGCCGGGGGCAACCCGGAGGGCTATCTCTTCCCGGCCACCTATCCCCTGGAGAAGGACGCGACCCCGCAGTCGGTGCTGCGGTTCATGGTCGACACCGCCAACAAGAGGTTCGGCGGGGCACCCGTCGCGGCCGGCGCCCAGCGCGACGCGATGAACGGCTACCAGGCGGTCACCATCGCCAGCATCGTCCAGGCCGAGGCCGCCGGCAGGGCCGACATGGGCAAGGTGGCGCGCGTCGTCCTCAACCGGCTGCAGCGCGGCATGCCGCTCCAGATGGACTCCACCCTCAACTACGCCCTCAACCGCAGCACCCTCAACACCACGCTGAGCGACACCCGCATCGAGAACCCGTACAACTCCTACCAGCGCATGGGACTGCCGCCCTCGCCGATCGACAACCCGGGCGTGGACGCGATGCATGCCGCGCTGAACCCGACACCGGGCAACTGGCTGTACTTCGTCACGGTCAAGCCGGGGGACACGCGGTTCACCGCCGACTACGCCGAACACCAGCGCAACGTCGCCGACTTCAACGCCGCACAGAGCAGCAAGGCCCAGCGGTCGCCGCAGGTCTCGCGGCCGCCGCGCTGAGCCGCCGGTGCGTCACGCGGCGACCGGTTCCCCGGCCAGCAGCCGCCTGATGTCCCGTACGGCCTCGCGCCCCGCGCGGTTGGCGCCGATGGTGCTGGCCGACGGGCCGTAGCCGACGAGGTGGACGCGCGGATCGGCGACCGCGCGGGTCCCCTCGACCCTGATCCCGCCGCCCGGCTCGCGCAGCCGCAGCGGCACCAGGTGGTCCAGGGCGGCACGGAATCCGGTGGCCCAGAGGATGACATCGGCGTCGACGCGCCGCCCGTCGTTCCACTCCACCCCGTCGGGGGTGATCCGGTCGAATATCGGCCGCCGGTCCAGGACTCCGTCCTCCAGGCCCTGCCGGATCGCGTCGTTCAGGGGCAGCCCGGTGACCGAGACCACGCTCCGCGGCGGCAGCCCCTGCCGTACCCGCTCCTCCACCAGCGCCACCGCGGCCCGGCCCGCGCCCTCGTCGAAGGGGCCCTCGCGGAATACCGGCGGCCGCCGGGTGACCCAGGTGGTGGCGGCCGCGTACGGGGCGAGCTCCAGCAGATGCTGGGTGCCGGAGGCCCCGCCGCCGACGACCACGACCCGCTTGCCGGCGAACTCCTCGGGCCCGGCGTACTGCGCGGTGTGCAACTGCCGCCCGCGGAAGGTCTCCTGGCCCGGGTAGCGCGGCCAGAACGGCCGGTCCCAGGTACCGGTGGCGTTGATCAGCGCCCGCGTCGACCAGTCGCCCTGGTCGGTCTCCACGAGCAGCCGCCCGCCCTCGCCCTCGCGCACCGCGCGGACGTCGACGGGCCGGTGCACCCGCAGGTCGAAGGTGCGCTCGTAGTCCGCGAAGTACTCGCCGATGACCTCGGCGGACGGCCGCGCCGGGTCGGCCCCGGTCAGCTCCATGCCCGGGAGCGCGTGCATCCCGTGCACCTTGCCGTACGTCAGGGACGGCCACCGGAACTGCCAGGCGCCGCCCGGCGCGGGGGAGTGGTCGAGCACCACGAAGTCGCGGTCCGGCTCGAAGCCGGTGCGCCGCAGATGATAGGCGCTGGACAGACCTGCCTGACCAGCGCCGATGACGACTACCTCGACCTCACGCGCATTGTTCACGCTTCTACCAACAGCGGGGACGGCCGTGGATCTTCCCGGCCCGGCCGCTCGCAGACCTGCCCGGCGCATGGGCCACGATGGAGGCATGTCGGATGCCTTCACCACACGAGAACTCGATGTCGCCACCGGGAGCCGGGAGCGGGTCGTCGACCTGACCGGCGACTGCGAGGCCTTCCTCCGCGAGGCCGCGGCCGGCCGCGACGGCCTGCTCAACATCTTCACGCCGCACGCGACGGCCGGCATCGCGGTCATCGAGACCGGCGCCGGCAGCGACGACGACCTGCTGGCCGCCCTGCACACTCTGCTTCCCGCCGACGACCGCTGGCAGCACCGGCACGGCAGCCCCGGCCACGGCCGCGACCACGTCCTCCCGGCGATCGTCCCCCCGCACGCCACCCTCCCGGTGATCAACGGCCGCTTGGCGCTGGGCACCTGGCAGTCGGTGTGCTTGGTCGATACAAACCGGGATAATCCGCAACGAAAGGTGCGCGTTACCTTTCTTGCGGGGGCGTGACCTTGTCCCTGATCGGCTCGCATCCGGCAAGCAGGAGCTGGCCGGTTTCATTCGCCTACCAGCCGGGCCAATTGAGCCTCGAGGCCGCTGAGCCCCGTCTTCTCTGCGCCGGCGCGGAGCCGGGACAGTTCGGGGACCTCCAGGCGCAATTGACGGGCCAGGCGAGCGACAAGTTCCTCCGCTTCGTGCCGAGTGACCTTCCGACGTGAGCCCATACGTTGGTCCAGGCGGACAAGGAGAGCGAGCTTGCGTGGTGTCTCCTCCGGGCACCACAAGCGGAAGAATCGGCTGCCCGCCATGCGGTAGCTGCCGATACGGGATACCGGGATCCACTCCTCACCGAAGGCGCTGGCGGGCAGCGAGACCGACCATGTGCCGTCGTCGTCCTGTTCCGGGGCGACAGAGTCGAGGCCCTGCTCGCGGAGCCACCTCCGGGCGGACCGCAGGACGCGCTCGTCCGCCTCCTCTCCCGTCTCCTCGTTGTCGAGAACGTTGATCAGCTCTGGAGCACGGGTGCACAGCTCGCTGAGCTCCGGGTCGGGCGCGGTCCCCGCCTCGGCCTGGCCGTAGACCAGGAGCCCCTTCCGGCCGCGCACCACGTAGACGGGCAGGTGGACGACTGTCTCCTCCAGGCTCTCCAGCGCGTCCAGAGCGACGGGCAGATTGAACCGGGCCCGGTCCTTTCGGTCTTTCAGGCGATCCAGGGCTGAGCGGTCGAAGCCGGATGCCACGGTGATGGGGGTGAAGCGCGGGTAGTGGTCGCTTCGTGTCACCCTGGCCAGTTCGTGGGCGGGCAGCAGGGTCACGACCTCTTCGTCGTAGTGGACTCGCGTCAGCGGCGTGCAGTTCAGTGCCTCGAAGTACAGTTTGCGGCGGTCCTGGCGGGTGACCACGTAGCGGATGTCGTCGTCCACGGATCGCTGCCCGAGCGGCGTCAGGGACAGCCGCCCTCCGGTCTCCTCCCGCAGGTGCCCGATCGCGGCCAGGAAGCGCACGGCCTGCGCTACCAAGGCCTGGTCCAGGGCGAAGAACACGGCGAGTTCGTCCACGGTGTGCAGGGCGCCGTGGCGCAGCCCGCGCTCCAGGAAGCGGTCGATGAGGAAGAAGTCCTCGCCCTCGGTGACATCGGCGCGGATCTCCACCTGCCAGATGGGCAACAGCAGAGCGTAGAGCCGGGTGGGTTCGATGCCCTGGCCGAATGCGGCGTCCTCCAGGACTCGCTCTTCGGGGAAGTTCATCAGGCGGGGAGCGGTCGTCACGGGCGGTGTCCTTCCGCGTGTGGGTCGGCGGCTTCGCCTGTGTCCGGGACGGCTTTGGCGAGGGTCGCCATGACATCCCGGTAGTCCCTCAGGTCGCCGCGGTCGAGCAGATGCTGGTGCAGGTCTTCGATGAGTGTGCGGAAGCCTGGATCGTTGGCACGGATCAGAGTGCTCAGGTCGCCCGTGAGGACCAGTTGGCTCTTGGCGCGAGTGAAGGCGACGTTGGCTCGGCGCAGCTCCTTGAGAAAGCCGATCCGTCCTTCGGGGTTGCTGCGCGTGAAGCCGTACAGGACGACGTCGCGCTCCCCGCCCTGGTAGGAGTCGACGCTGCCGACCGAGGCGTCCGCAAGCTGGGAATCACCGATCAGCGGGGTCAGGTGGCGAACGACCTCCAGGCGCTGGGCGAGGTAGGGGACGATCACCACCCATTCGGAACCCCGGCGGTGGTAGAAGGCGGCGAGCCGGGCCAGGAGACGTGCTTCACAGGTGTTGAAGGGGCCCTTGCGGCCGCGGCCCTCGGCGCGATGGCCCCCCGATTCACGACGTACGCGGTCAGGCAACGCGGCGGTGTCCACGAAGGCCATCGGGCTCGCGAACAAGGGGTCGGTGTGCCGGTGGTCCTTCTCGGTGAGCAGTTCACCCCGGTAGAAGGCAGCCGAGATGAAGTCGGCGATCTCGGCGGGCATCCGGCGCTGGCGGGTCAGCTGTACGACATGCGAGGAGGGCAGTCCGGCGCGCAAGCGTTCCAAGGCGCTCTGGGACATCAACCGGACAAGTTCGGGGTCGTCGACGGCTTGGGCCCACTCATCCACCTCGGGGTCGCGGAAGGGAGGCAGCTGCCGGTCGTCACCGACCAGAACACCACGGCGAACCAGGCTCAGCGGGACCAGTGTGTCCGCGACGCCGATTTGGCCGGCCTCGTCGACGATTCCCAAATCGAACTCGACACCGGACAGTTCAGCGCGGGATGCGGCGCCTATGCAGGTGGCCCCGACCACCTGGGCGTAGCGGACGAGTTCGGGCACCAGCTGGCCCGGGTCCTGGCCGATCGCGGCCTGCCACTGCCGGGTGAGTTCCTCGCGTTGCGAGAGGACCGGTAGCCACGCCTCCAACTGCCGGTGCAGGGTGTGCAGCGCGGCTGTCGCATCGGCCGGATCCCGCAGCCGAGCCGGCGCGGGTACGCCCGGTACGCCTGCGCCCAGCGCCTGGACAGCCATGTCGGCGGCTTCATAGGCAGATTGAAGGCTCTCGCCGATCCGAAGTTCCGTCACCTGATGTGTGGTACGGGCCGCGCTGACAGTGGCGTCCTCGCGGACTGCACGCTCCGCCTCGGTGACCGCCGCTTCTGCCTGCTGGCGCAGGTCGGGTCCGAGTGCATTGAGCCGCTGAATCTCGGCTACCACCGTGGTGAGCTCCTCGCCCCGGCGGCGAGCCCGGGAGCGGTGCAGCCGACCGGTGAAGAAGGCGTCGGAGCGCAACTGCTCGGACCCTACTTTTTCCTGGAGCCACGCGGCACGGTCGACCAGAGACTGCAGGGCCGACTCCCGTTCACCCTCCTTGTGCTGGAGTGCCGCCAACCGTGCCTGGGCCGGTGCGACGGCCGTTTGGATCGCATCCTGCAGACGCAGGGCCGCGATCTTCGCTTCCTGGACCAGGTCGTCGACCTGGTGAACTCGAGTGGCAAGTTCGGCTGTCCACGGCTCGGCAGCCGTTGCCTCTCGGTAGGCCTGTGCGCGCCGGGTCATGGCGTGTCGGATGCCTTCGGAGAGGTTCTCCGACTGTTCCTCCAGGAGCAACGGTTTCACGTCGGCGTGGACCTTGCTCTCGTCTCCTACCCGTATCACCACGAGATCCCGTGGCAGGCGTGCCAGAACGTTGTCCACGGCGCGATTGGTGTGGGAGGTGACGAGGACCCGGCCACTGCCGACGGTGGCCGTCGTCGCGGCGGTATGGGCGATCTCGGTGATGGTGCGGGTCTTGCCGGTGCCGGGAGGGCCGAGCACCACCAGCAGGTCCTCGGTGGTCAACGCCTTCCGGAACGCGTCGAGTTGCTCGGGATCAAGTTCCTCATGCGGCTGTGCGGTGCTGGTTGGGATTGTGCGCACGCGGTGCTCGACCACTGCCGGGAGGAGGCCCGCGTTCCTGGTGCCCCACGTGCGGAGGCTCGCCACGGCCTGTCGCTGTTTGTTGAAGATCACGCTGCTCGGGATGAGTTCCAGAGCGCCGCGTGCCGGCAGCCGCTCCCACGACACGGGTTGATCGAAGCGGACGGTGACGGAACGCTCCGCCGCCCGGTTGACCTTCCCACGGGTCTCTGTGTCGCCCTGTACGCGGACGAAGGCGCCGACCGGCGGTGACTCCGGGCCGATGAGGTGGAATTCGTAGACCGACTGCGGAGTGCTGCCGCGCTTGCCGCCTGTGGCTGTGAGGCGCTGATAAGGGAATGGGGCGGCCTCGCGCTCTTCCCGGGTGGTGATCTCCTCGGTCGCGTCGATCAGCCGCTCCAACGTGTCGAGGAACTCCGACTCGGCTTCGCTGACGACGGAAGGGGCTTCTCGCGTCTGAGCCTGCATCTCGCCGAGACCCTGCCAGGCCTTTTCAAGGTCCTGCCACTGGGCATCCGAGCCCTCGGGCACGGCCCTCAGTTCGAACACCATCTTCCAGGCAGGCGGGCGCACCAGGAGACAGGATCGGGCAAGACGTGCGTGGTCGGCGAGGCGCAGCGGATCGATGTGCTTGACGAAGTAGCCGGTACCTCGGTTCGTGGCCTCGAGGCGCAAGCGATACGTACGCGTGTGAACCAGCAAGGATGGTTTGTACTTGCCGTTTGCCGGGCTGACGCTCACGGCGGCGCCGCCGTCGAGCTGGTTCAGATCGTGGACGATCTGCGAGACGTCGGGCGGCAGACCGGCGCTGGACTCAGCCTTTGCACGGAGCTGTTCGTCAAGGCCCAGCCCCGGGACGAGCACCAGCGGAGCGCGTAAGGTGATGGTGGCGACGGACATCGGTAACGCTCCTCAGCGCTGGGGCGGGACTGACGTCAGCTCGCGTGCAGTGGCAAGCAGAGCGCGACGGAGCGTACGGACATCGGGACGGGCCGCAGGGTCCTCCCGCAGAGCGCCGGCAACGGTATGGATGAGACTGTCCGGTACGGAGGCCGACCCACGGTAGGGAGGCAGTCCGGGCTCGGGGATGCGGCCGCTCAGCGCGCGGTACAGCAGTGCGCCCAGCTGGTAGACATCGGTGGCGGGCCCGGGGCGGGCGCCGGAGCCGTACCGCTGCTCGGGGGCCTGATAGGGCCCGGGGTTCTCGCCCGGGCGGGGTGGCACGGTGGCGAGACCGAAGTCGCGCAGCACCATGCGTGGCCGTTCCATCACGACCGCGGTCGGCTGGAGCGCTCGATGGGAGAACTGCTCGCCGCTCAGCCGTTCGAGGGTCTCGGCAACCCTGGCGAGCCCCTTCACGATCGACCACAGGCGCAGCGGGTCCGCCGGAACCGGCGGTTCGGGGAGCAGCTCGTGGAGGGTTTCCCGGGGGCGGCCGAGCTTCGGGTCACCCGGCCAGGCCAGGGCGAGAGTGGCGGTGTTTCCGCTGCGGGTCAGCTGGACGACGTCGGGGCCGCGGAGGGCACGGCACAACCGGGCTTCCTGTTCGAGCGCGGCCAGGGGGTCGAAGCCTCCCGGGCCCGGCAGAGGCCGTGTCCACTCGACTTGGCGCAGCCAGGCGTAGGTGCCGCGAGCAGTGTCCCCGTCGGACACCACACGCGCCACTGCCTGACGTCGTAGCACGTCGCCGTCCCGCGACTCGTGAAGGAGGTCTCCGGGGCCTTCGTAGAGCAGGTACTCCTGTCCCTCGACCTTGACGACAGGCCGACTGTCCCAGGCCGCTGGGCCGGCGGCGCGGTCGGGGCCGGACACCACGACGACGGGCCCCGGCGGTTGCTCCTGGGCAGGTCGCCCAGCGGGGTACAGGTCGCGCAGTACCCGCAGTGCGAAGGCGGCGGCGTGCCGTGCCGCGGTCTCTTGGGAGCCGGCTGCGTCGCGTGTGGCCTTGTCCGGGTCGGCGGAGTCGCTGATGCCGCGGATGGAGAGGGCCCGTACCGCGCGGTTCATCTTGGCCGCGTGAGTGACGCCGTGGCTCTCCATATCGATGGCCACGGCGTCGTTGTAGTGCCGGCGGATCCGACGGGCCGTCTCGGAGTCACGGAAGCCGAGCAGTACATCGCCCGAGGCGATCGGCTCGAAGTGAACCCGAGGCGGTGTACGGGGCCGCGTATCCGGAGGGAGGAAGACCCATGGCTCGTTGCGTCGAGCGGAGCGCACCAACTGGTCCACGTCGTACGCCGGTTCCCAGGCGTCAGGTCGAGCGGCGAACCCGTCCACGCTCTCGCGTCCGCCGTGATAGCCGTAGACCTTCCTGGCGACGACGACGTCGCCGAGGCGGACATCGTCCTTGAGCGCACCGGCGACGCCGACGAAGAGCACAGCCTCGGCGCCGAAGTACTCGATCGTGGACTGCGTGACGAGGGCGGCACGGGTGTTGGTCGGGCCCGTCTCGGCCAGCGCCACATCCCAGTTGAGGCCCGGTGTGCGGCCGACGTCGATGAGGGTGCCCTGTGGCAGTTCGACCTCGTGGACGTCCTGCAGGTGCCGACGTACCGCCTCGTACTCCACCTGTAAGGCAGTGAGCACGACCACGATGGGCCGTCGCCTTCTCATTCCCCCCAATGGAACCCCTCCACCTTCACGGAATCTGAGACCGGACCTCACGACTCCCAGCGGTCCTCCCGCTCGGAACATGAAGCGGCAGAAAGGGTCACTCTAGCCAGGGTGCCTGGGAGAGCATTCGCCAACGGGTCAGCTCTCAACGCACATGAAGATGGCAGTACGGACAGCCCGGTGCCGGTGCGAGCCTGGCCGTCTGATGCGGTCCGCTCCATCGGCAGCGAGGACTGAGACGGCGTGATCACCGCATCGCGCCCTCGTACCGGCCGTGTGTCCGCGGTCGAGCGGCCACTGGGGGGACCGGGCCCACCTCGCATGGCGAGGCGGGGTGACTGAGAGCAATCAACACAAAGCGCAACACTTGGCCTGGCTGTCACTTTTGGCCTTCTGATGTGGCCAAATGGCAGTTACCGGTGGCCCGAAGGGCTCGGCCTGATGATAAGACCGACGACCTGTCACCGGTGGGGAGCTGTTCCTGGGTCAGGACACCCCGTTGCCGGGATTTGTCGAGAACTGCCTCGACGGTGTTGGCGCCGGCTGACCGTGCGTGCGCCGCTGCCAGAACGGCCGCTCATTACCGACATTCTCGTCGCGAACGGCCGAGCCTGGTTGCCCAGCATCGGAAAGGCTGCCGGGAGCCCCAGGTATCGACGTTGGCTTTCCAGTGGCTTCCAGAACGGTCCTTAAACCGCCCCGTTCACCATGTCTCGACCGGCAGGGCGAACCAATGCGAAGGTCGACGGACCATCCGCTCGGACGGGATCCGCCCGGCCTACGATGCATAAAAGCAGGCGTGGAGTTACTCGCTGGTTGGCTCGGGCCGCCGGACAGATCCCGCGTGTCATGGGTGAACTTGGCACTCTGATCGCGGATCGCGATGGAGGGGACCAGGAAGAGCTTGTGGCGCGCCGTCCATGCGGTTAGCCTGCGGGTAGGAATGGAGCCTGGGACGGTACCCGGGCCACCCCCGTTCATCTTGAGGTACGGAGCGTCGGAAAGCGCCTTCGCCACCACCTCCTTCCACGCTCCCTACGCACCTTCCTGTCCAGCTGTCGTACGCCGGACAGGTGAAAGGCGTTTCCGTGACCGTCTACTCTCAGCATGCCAACCGTGGAAAGACTCAAATCCTGGCGACCTATCAAGGTTCGGATGGCGTGGTGTCCAAGACCGTGACCAGTCTTTCCGATGCTCGCCTAGCGGCCCCGATCGTCGACGTACTCAATCGGATCTCCGCCTTCGCTACAGTCCCGGTCAGCATCCACGACAGCCGGGAACGGCCTGGGGGCTACTACCCGAGCAAGCACGTTGCGGCGCTGACCGACGATGCGGCTCGTGCCGATCTTCTGAATGGCGCCCACAGCCTTTGGTACGAGTACGTCTGCTTGAGGCTTCACCAGGCGCTCGCCGACCTGGAAAGCCATTTGGTGGCTTTGCCCGACACCGTCAGCAGGGCGATCCGTTCCGAACTGGAGCTGGAGGAACGTGATTTGCGCGCCGGACTCGCCGATTTCACAGGCACTTCCTCGGGGGATGAGCCGGAGGTCGAGCGTCACTGGGAGTTCGGTCATCCCTTCGTGAAGCACGACGACGGACTGCGGACGCTGAGCAACGAGACACGGGAGCAGCTCGATCGTCGTGAGGGAGGACTCGCTGCGAAGGAGCAGGCGGAAGCCGTCTCCCACCTCCGGGTTCTGGTCACGGCGCACTCCCACACTGACGCCATGTGGGCTTCACTGGACGATCCCAGCTGCCAACTCTTTGCGGAGCCGTTCGACTCCGACGGCTTCTACCTGACGGTGCAAGCGCCGGAACTTGGCGGCAACAACAGCTCGTGGGAGGTCGAGATCGGGCGCTGGGAGCCGGATGACCCGGACGAAGAGTACGGAGAACACACCAGCGCGACGGGCAACTCTGTGGTCCTCTGCACTCTTCCAGCTGCACCGGAGACTCACGAGATCGTGCACTTGCTGAAGGTCGTGGATGAGAAGCCGTTGCTGTTGGCTCAGTGGGCTGCGACGCCAGTGGGAACGTCCCTTGAAGGGACAACGTTGGCGGTGACCAAGCGCTTCGACTCCTGATCAGCCGGCGACGACGCCGTAGTGCCGACGCGGTGGACGAGTCATGATCGGCTTCTTTTCGCCGCGCTGGCGCTCCACCTGTCGCGGTCGGTCCCGCAGAGATCGACCACGGCGGTGGCCTGGTGCACGCCGAGAAACGGCTAGCCTGGGCTTGCCTTGAGGGAGTTTCGCGGATACAAGCAGGGATAATCCGCGGCGAAAGGTGCGGGTAGCGTTCCTTGAGGGCTCCTGATCTGCCGGGGTCCGTCCGACGCCCCTGGTGACCGTTGGTTCAGGCGGATTCGGCGCTGAGGGTCTGTGCGACGGATCGGTGGGCCGCGATGCGGGCGGGCAGGGCGGTGAGTGCCGCTGTGATCGCTACCGTGGCGAACGCGGCGCCGAACAGCCACCACACCGGTGGGTAGACCGTCCCTGCGGCACTGAAGGGCCACACGAACGCGATCCCCAGGGGGACGCCGGCGAGGGCGCCGGGCACGGTGGGCAGGAGTTGTGCGGCGGACAGCCCGGCGGTGACCTGTCCGGGGGTGGCGCCGAGCGTGCGTGCGACGGCCATGGTGTGCCGGGCCTCCAGCGCCGTCGTCCAGGTGGTCGTGAGGGTGTTCACGGCGGCGAGGACGACCAGTGCGGCGGCGACGACGACCATCGTGTGCCGGCTCTGGGCGTCCTTCAGGTTGCCCAGGTGGGGCGAGTCGATCCCGTAGCCCACCTGGCGCTGGACGAAGACGATCAGCAGTGCGGTGATCGTGATGACCGTGGCCGTGATGCTGCACGCCTGCAGGAAGGCGCGGCCGGGCCGGCGGGCGATCAGGCGCAGCCCGAGCAGGACCGGGACCGGGAGCATCGCGGACAGTCGTGTCAGGCGGGCCCGGTGGTCGGGCCGGCGTGCGGTGTCGGCCAGCGCGGCGACGGTTTCGGTGCGCAGAGCGCGCATGGTCGGGCCGAAGGTGGTGAGGACGGCCACGGCCAGGGCGACCACGGTGGTGAGGACGACGGTGCCGCCGCTCGGTCCGGCGGAGATGCTCAGCAGACTGGCGGTGGGGTTGACGACGGCGGGTTGGGCGAGCCGCGCGGCCAGCAGGCCGAGGGCGTCGGCGAGGAGCGCCAGGGTCACGTATTCGGTGAACAGGACGGCGGCGACGAGGGCGGGAGTGGCGCCGACCGCCTTGAGCAGTCCCACGCGGCGGGTCTGCTTGGCGGCGCGTCCCGCGGCGAGGGTGGCCACGCCGGCGATGGCGAGGAAGCTCAGCAGCCAGCTGCCGATGACCAGGATGGGCCGGCTGCCCTCGATGATCGTGGCGTCCTGGCCGATCATGAACTGCCAGCTCTGGAAGTTCGCGTGGACCGAGGGGCCGCGGTGCGCGTTCACGAACGCCTGGGTCGCGTCCGGGTCGCGCAGCTTCAGGTAGAGGAGCGAGGACACCGAAAGGTGCCTGGCGGCCAGTGGCCCGGTGTCCTGCTCGGTCATCCAGACCAGGCCGCTGTAGTCGCTCGGCCCGCCGTCGGGACCGGTCAGCTGCGCGAACGGATAGACGGTGGTGGCCGCGCTCACGGCGGTCCCGACGACCGGCAGGGAGCGGCCGGCGACGGTGACGTGGTCGCCGACGCGGACGCCCAGCGCGTCGGCGAAGCCGCGTTCGACCACGACGCCTCCGGAGCGTACCCAGGTGCCGGAGGTCACCAGCGGGTGGTCCACCGGGCCCGGTTCGGCGTCGGCGGCCGTCACCACCACGTGTGAGGCGGAGCCCTTCGCGGTCAGCCTCGCGTAGTACTGGAGGTACGGACCGCTGTGGGCGGCGACCGCGGGGTCGCTGGTCAACGCGGCCTGGGTGCGGGCCGCGGCGGCGGAGTCGTCGGGGGAGACCGCCACCACGTCCGGTCCCGCCGTGACGGCGCGGGTGTGGCGGTAGAGCGTCTCGGTCGCCCCGCCCAGTGACCCGCCCAGGGCCAGCATGCCGGTGGCGACCGTGAGGGAGAGGAGAAGCATCGCGGCCTGGCCGGGATGGCGGCGCACGTCGGACCGGACGAGGCGGAACACAAGCAGGATGCGGCCCATGACGGTCAGCCCTCCCAGCCGTGGATGCCGTCCACCGGCTCCCCGAGGTCCGCCATCCAGGTGTCGTCGACGAGTCTGCCGTCGCGCATCGACACGAGCCGGTCCGCGGTGGCCGCGACCCGCTCGTCGTGCGTGACGATCACCAGGGTCTGCCCGGCGGCCCGCAACTCCTCGAAGAGCCGCAGCACGTCGAGGGTGGCCGCGGTGTCCAGGTTGCCGGTCGGCTCGTCGGCCAGCAGCACCAGCGGCTCGTTGGCCAGGGCGCGGGCGATGGCCACCCGCTGGCGCTGTCCGCCCGACAGCTGCCAGGGCAGATGCCGGGCACGGTCGTCCAGCCCGACCTGCTCCAGCAACTGGTCCGCGCGGCACCGGGCCGCGCGCGGCGACCGTCCGGCGAGCAGCGCGGGCAGCTCCACGTTCTCCGCCGCCGACAGCTCCTCGACCAGGTGGAAGGCCTGGAAGACGAAACCCACCGAGTGGCGGCGCAGTTGGGCCAGGGCACGTTCGCCGAGGGTGTCGATGCGGCCGCCGTCCAGCCACACCTCTCCGCCGGTGGGCCGCTCCAGGCCGCCCAACAGGTGCAGCAGGGTGGACTTCCCGCAGCCGCTCGGGCCCATGACGGCCAGCATCCGACCGGCCTCGACGTCCAGGTCGACACCGTCCACCGCGTGGACCAGGCTCTCCCCCCGGCCATGGGTCCGCGACAGGTCGCGGGCCCGCAGCACCGCGTCAATCTGGTTCATCCGTCCCCAGCCTCGTTCTCGACCTTCGACCAGAACTGCTCGCAGGCCTGCAACCAGCGCAGGTCGGCCTGCAGCCGCAGGGCGACACCCTCCAGCAGCAGGCCGGCGGCCGAGCCCTCCGGCTCGGCCAGCAGCGCGCGCTGCGCCTGCCGCAGGCGTCCCATCAACTCGCGGCGGTACGCGGCCACCAGCTCCACCGGATCGGCGAGCCGGGCGGCTCGCGCCACCGCGAGCTTGAGGTGCAGCTCAGCCAGGTCCTGCTTCGGCCAGTTCACCTCGGCCAGCCACGCGGCCACCCGCTGCTGTCCGGACGGGGTCAGCGCGTACACCTTCCGGTCCGGCGGCCCTTCCGCACGTTCGCGGACGACCAGCCCCGCCCGCTCCAGCCGGGCGAGGGTCACGTAGATCTGGCCCGCGTTCATCGACTCACCCAGCGGACCGAGCGCCTGCCGCAGCCACTCACGCAGGTGGTAGCCGTGCGATGGCTCCTTCGCGAGCATCGCCAGCACCACGTCTTGCATGCGACCCCCTAACGGCTAGCCTATGGATAGCGGTTAGTCGCCACAGGAGTCAACCAACCCCAAAACGGAGGGAGTTGGCGAACCGGGCAAAGGCATCGGAAGGTCAGGGCGCCGCGTCCAGCAGGTCGACGGCACTCTGCTGGCGGGCGGCGTCCACCTGGTCGAGCGGCCCGTACCAGCGCAGCCCGTACTGGTCGAGGGCGTTGCGGTCGCTCGCGTAGGCGCGGTCCGCCTGGCGCTTGAGGTAGGCGGTGTAAGGGTGGTCGGGCAGCACCGAGTTGAGCGTGCCGAGGCCGCGCACGTCGGCGCCCTTGAAGGACGGCCCGTCGGCTCCGCAGTCGCCGCTCTCGCACGGATCGCGCAGGATGCCGTCCGAGGTGTGGAGCAGGGAGGTCGTGGTGGCGGCGTCGGCGATCTGCCGGGCGCTGGTGAGCAGTCCGCCGTCACCGGTGGCCCGGTACAGCTCGGCCAGCGCGCCGAGGAGGACGCCCTGGTTGTACGACCAGACGGCCTGCCCGTTGTTGCCGCAGGTGGACAGGTCGATGCCGTCGTTGACCAGGTGCGAGCCGTTGACCATGCCGGTGCCCTGGAACCAGGACCAGCCGGCCCGGGCGCGGTCGAGGTACGTCGTGTCGCCCTGGACGCGGTTGTGGAGAGCCGCGTTGAGCTGGATGTAGAGGGAGTTGGCGATCGCGTTCTTGTACGTCTTCGCCGTGCTCCACCACACCCCGCCGCCGCAGGTGCCGTCCCAGTAGGCGGCCATGTGGTCGGCGTCCGCACGGGCCGTGTTCAGGTAACGGCTGTCGCCGGTCAGGTCGTAGGCGGCGACCCAGGCGAGGCCCCACCAGCCGGTGTCGTCGATGTAGTCGTTGCGGAACTGCCCGCCCTGGGCGTTGATGTTGAGGTCGTAGGTGCGGGCGATCGCGTACCGGTAACTGCCCATGCCCGTCACGCGGATGTTGTCGATGACGGCGGTCAGGGCGTTCGCGGAGTTCCACCAGCCGGTGGTGTCGAACAGGCCGGTTCCGTAGTCGTAGAAGGTCATCAGGCCGGTGGCCGCGGCCGTGCGCGGCTCGCCGGCGTTCCAGGTGGTGCGGGCCCAGGGAGTGCACGCGATCTCGGCGCGGTCCCCGGCCTTTCCGCAGGCGCGCAGGGCGCCGACGCCGAGGTTGTTCCAGTCGTCCACGTTGTACATGAGCGTGCGCCAGCCCCGCTGACCGGTGGGCACGGTGGTGTCGCCGAGCCTGCTGCCCGAGCTCCAGGTGCGGCCGCCGTCGAAGGAACGGTCGAGCCACACCTCGTCGCCCGGGCTGCCGTTGTCGATGGAGGCCCAGCCCATGGCGTCCGCGTCGTCGAAGTGCAGGACGATCGACCGGGAGTAGACGCCCGCCGTGACCGGAGTGCGGTCGCCCGGGGAGAGCGCGGGGTCCCGGGCGTCGCAGTACCTGTTGCAGACGGCGGCCGCCGCGGAGGTGTCGGCGGCGGCCGCCGGGGGCGTGAGGGGGACGAGGACGGTGAAGAGAGCCGGAGCGAGTGCCGCCGCCAGTCGGCGAAGAAGGAGGCGGCTTCTCGGTCTGCGCGCGGAGGGCATGGGGCCTCCCTGCTTCGAGGGACGGACGTGAGAGCGCTCTCGGAACGTAGGGAAGGGCGAGCCGGGCGTCAACCTCGCTCACGGGTACGGAAGTTGCCCCCAGGTCTGCACTAAAGGGCACCCGCCAGCACCTCGGCGGCGGCCACCCCGGAGGCGGCCGTGGCACCGTGCGTGAAGATCTGGGCGGCCGACGGGACGACGGTGCCCGGCAGGCCCATCTCCACGACGATCGCGTCGGGGCGGGCTGCCACGAGCTCCGCGAGGGCCTGCGCCATCCACGCGTGCCGGGCGGCGTCGCGCACCACCACGACCAGAGGCCGTCCCGAGGCGGGTGCGAGCGCCCGCGTCTCCAGCGTGCCGGCGCCCGACAGCAGTTCCTCGCGGCCCACCCGGACGGAGGTCGTCCCGGGCAGCCGCTCGCCCAGCGGGGCGGCCACACCCCACGGGGTCTCCTTCCCGATGGCCAGGTTGGTGGTGGGCGCCAGTTCCACCACGTGCGGTGCGTTGACCAGGGGCAGGGCGTGCCGTACGGCTCCGGTCAGCCGGATGGCGCGGCGGGCCGCCGCGAAGCCGATGCCGTCGGCGTCCCAGGCGGCGGTGCCGGCCGGGGTGAGCCCCGCCGACCAGGCCGCGAACTCCCGGACGCGAAGGCTCGCTTCGGCGAGCCGTTCCTCCGGCAGGCCGCCCGCCAGGACGGCGTCCACGAGGGCGTTCACGAGCAGGCCGGCGGTGGCCTCCTCGGCGTTCTCGCCGCCGACACAGACGGCGTCGGCACCGGCGACGACGGCCCTGACCGTGGCCCCGCCGATCCCGTAACGGCCGGTCACGGCGCCCATCTCGATGGCGTCGGTGACGATGATGCCGTCGAACCCCAGCTCCTGGCGCAGGAGTCCGTCCAGGATGCGCCGGCTCAGCGTGGCGGGCAGCTCGGGATCGTAGGCGGGGACCAGCAGGTGGCCGCTCATCACCGCACGGACGCCCGCGTCGAGGGCGGCCCGGAACGGCGGCAGGGCCTGCTCGGCGATCCGGTCGCGGTCGGCGTCGTAGACGGGCAGCCCGTGGTGGGAGTCGACGGCCACGTCGCCGTGGCCGGGGAAGTGCTTGGCGCAGGCGGCGACACCGGCCGACTGGAGTCCCCGGATCCAGGCGCCGGTGTGCCGCGCCACCACCTTGGCGTCGACGCCGAAGGACCTGACCCCGATGATCGGGTTGTCGGGGTTGGAGTTCACGTCCGCGCTCGGCGCGTAGTCGAGGCTCACACCGGCCGCACGCAGCTGGCGGCCCAGGTCGGCGGCGACGGCCTCGGTGAGCTCGGTGTCGTCGACGGTTCCGAGTGCGAAGTTGCCCGGGCGGGTGGAGCCGGTCGCCGACTCGATCCGGGTGACGTCGCCGGCCTCCTCGTCGATCGCGATGATCAACTCCGGGTTCTCCGCGCGTAGTTGCCCGGTCAGACGGGCGACCTGTTCGGGCGTGACGATGTTGCGGGAGAAGAGCACGACCGAGGCCAGCCCGTCCCCGATCTCGCGCAGCACCCACTCGGGGGCCTCGGTACCGACGAATCCCGGCTGCAGGACGGAGCGCGCCAGTCGTCGCAACTCCTTGCTGTGCTTGCTGGAGACCATAGCGTGCGCCCTCCTGTTGGTACAGACCAATGCGTCTCCGTCAGGCTAACGGCTCGTGTCAAGTGGGCCCGGATCGTGTCCTGTTGGTGAAACGCGCCCTCAACTGCGGTGTTTGACAGGATGAGTTGGTCTAGTCCAAGTTGGAGGTACGCGAGTTCGAACAGGGGCTGGTGTGGCCCGTGGTGCAGTGACCCTGCCGGAACGGTCCCCGTCCCTCACTCCGCGCAGTTGGCGACCCGGTCGGGCCGCCGGTACCTGAGATCGAGGTGTGGAGCACCGAATGCCCACGACTGACCGTTATCTCCATCGAGCCCCCTCGGACATCCCCTACTTCAGCTCGGACGGCGAGACCTACCTCGCCCAGACCCCCCTGCGGGACCTGACGAAGAGCCGCCCGCTGCGAGTCCTCTCCGAGGAGGACTTCGCCCACTGGCAGACGTACGGCCATGTGGTGGTGAAGCAGGCCATCCCCGCCGCCTCGGCCCGCGAACTGCTCGACTTCGCCTGGGAGTTCGAGGGCCTTGACCCCGAGCGCCCGGAGACCTGGTACGAGGAGCGCGAGTACCGCTCCGACCTGGACCGGGATCTGCACATCTACGGCTTCGTCGAGGCCTACCACCACCAGCTCATCTGGGACAGCCGCCAGACCCGCCGGGTCTACGACGCGTTCGTCGACGTCTGGGACTGCGAAGAGCTCTGGGTGACGCTCGACCGGCTCAACCTGAACCCGCCCAACATCAAGAACCGTGACCGGGCCCTGATCCCGGGCACGGCAGAGGGCTTCGACATCGAACTGCACTGGGACGTCGACACCACGCTCGGCGTACTGCCGCAGCGGGTCCAGGGGATCATCGCCCTGACCGACACCAGGCCGGAACTGGGCGGCTTCCAGTGCTGCCCCGAGCTGTTCAAGCGCTTCGACCAGTGGAAGGCGTTCCAGCCGGACGACCGCGACCCGATCCGGCCCAGGATCGACCGCACCGAGTTCCCCGTGGTCCGGCCGCAGCTCGAAGCCGGCGACCTGCTGATCTTCAACGGGCTGCTGGCGCACGGCGTGGCACCGAACACCTCCGACCGGACGGTGCGCGCGGTCCAGTACCTGTCGATGATGCCGGCGCTGGAGTCCCACGAAGCGCTCAGGCGTTCCCGGGTCGAGTCCTGGCGCACCCTCGCCACACCCGACTGGAACGGGACGCTGCTGGGCGACGCCACGCGGCACGAGTCCCTGCGGTACGGGAGGGCCACGCTCGACGAACTCGGCGCCAAGCTGCTGGGCCGCACCTCCTGGAGCGGGGCGGACCTCGACGGTGCAGCGCAGCCGGCCGGAGAAGAGACATGCGCCGAATCTGCCTGACCCTGCCGACCAACAGGCCCTGCACGGCGACGATCACGGCCGTGGCCGAGGAAGCGGCCTACGCCGCCCGGCACTTCGACGTCGAGGTGCACCTCCTGATCCTGGACTCCTGCCCCGCACCGGCCTACGCCGAACACGCCGAGGCCGTGCGCCTGATACCCGACGACCCGCGGATCGTCGTACACCACCTCGACGAGGTACGGCAGCGGGACTTCCTCCGGCGCACCATCGACCGGTCCGCGGCCACGAAGCCCGACCTCCTGCTGGACCTGATGCTCCCGGCCGGCCTCTCCTACGGCGCCTGCACCAACCGCGCCTTCCTGCTCGCCGCCGCGCTCGGCTGCGAGTCCGTGCACCGCCGGGACTCCGACAGCCGGTACCAGACCGCAGGCGGCGAGCCGGTCTTCCCCGTCCATCACGAACTGCCGGCACTCGGCAGGCGCGCGGCCGACGCCGCCCCCCACGTCACCGAGACCGCACTCGCCGCCGACCGCATGGACCGGCGGGTGGCGATGGTCGGCAGCTCCTTCGTCGGCGAACTGTCCGTGGACATCGGCGAGATACTCCGCATCGACCCCGGCGTGTACCACGACATGGTCGGTCTGTGGGCGCCCGTGGACTGGTCGCCGGAGCAGAAGAGGCAACTCGTCGAGGAGTCCTTCCGGGGCGCGGGCACGGACGCCTTCACCGCGGACCACTCCACCCTGACCGTGGTCGATCCCATGCGCGTGGACATGTGCAACATCGCCTTCCACGGCGTGCACGAACGCGTGCCCCTGCCGCCGGCGACCGACACGATCGGCAGCGACTACTTCCTGATCCACCTGGTCCACGACGCCGCGCTGCCGGGCGTCCTGCACAACCGGAACATCGTCAACTTCTACACCGGCGAACGCCGTACCGACTCCGGGTTCACGGCGTACCAGCTGCGCTTCGTCAAGTTCCTGCTGTCGATGCTCTACTTCAACTTCGTCTACGACCGCATGGCCCGGACCGGTACCTCACTGCTCGACGGACAGGGGCAGGTGCGCGCGTCGGCCGTGGCCCGGCTGGCGAGGGAGAGCGCGGGGCTCGACCGGAGCGAGAACGTCCACCGGCTGGACGTCCTCGACGCCGCGTACCGGAAACTCGGCGGCCGCTACGCCGAGTTCGCCGACCTTCTGGACCGGCGCCGCGAACGCCTCCTCGACGAGGCGCGGGGCGACATCGAGGACTTCGCCCTGCTGACCGAGGCGTGGGAGCCGCTGGTCGGCGCGGCCCGCCGCACCTACGTGCCCCGGACGCCCGGACGGCAGCGGTGACGGCGGTGACCGCGGCCATGACCCGTGCCTCCGCGCCCCTGCTCGCCGCGCTGGCGGGCGCCACCGAGGACGGGATCTTCTTCGACCTGGCCGGGATCCGGCGCGGCTACGCCACCCTGCGGCGCGAACTGCCCGGCGTCGACATCCGGTTCGCCATGAAGTCCTGCCCCGTGGACGAGGTCCTCGCCTGCCTCGCGAGCGAGGGCGCGGGGGTCGACGGGGCGAGCCCCCGGGAACTGGAGCAGGCGCTGCGCACGGGCGTGCCGGCCGGCAGGACGCACTACGGCAACACCGTCAAGTCCGACCGGGACATCGCCGACGCCCACCGCCTCGGCGTCCGGGACTTCGCGACCGACAGCGTCGAGGACCTGGCGGCCGTCGCGGCCCATGCCCCGGGAGCCCGCGTGTTCTGCAGGCTGGCGACGAGCGGCGACGGGGCGCTGTGGGGACTGAGCAACAAGTTCGGCTGCTCGCCCGCGGACGCCGTGCGGATCCTGGAGACGGCCCGGGGAATGGGCCTGACACCCTCCGGTCTGTCCGTGCACGTCGGCTCCCAGCAGATGACGGCCGACGCCTGGCACAGCGCCGTCGAGTGTCTGGCGGACGTCCTGACAGCCCTGGGCCGGCGCGGCATCGTCCTGGACCACGTCAACCTCGGCGGCGGTCTGCCGGCCCTCGGATACCTCGACCCGCACGGCCTGCCCCTGGAACCCCCGCTGGACAAGATCTTCGCCGTCATCCGCGAGGGCATGCGCCACCTCAGGAAAGTCCACGGCGAACACCTCGCGTTCGTCATGGAGCCGGGGCGCCACCTCGTCGCCGACCACGGGGCCATCCGCGCCCGTGTCACCCGCCTCGCCGAGCGGCGCGGACCGGACGGCGAGCGGCAGCACTGGCTCTACCTGAGCTGCGGCAAGTTCAACGGCCTCTACGAGATGGACGCGCTGCAGTACCCGCTGGTCTTCCCCACGCACCCCGATGCCGAGTACGTCCCCGCCGTCGTGGCGGGTCCCACCTGCGACAGCGACGACGCCTACCCCCAGGGGCACGCCCTCGTCCACGTCCCGCGGGAGCTGGCGTCCGGCGACCCCGTCTGGGTGCTCGCCGGCGGCGCCTACGCGATCAGCTACACGACCCAGGGTTTCAACGGCTTCGCCCCGCTCCCGTACACCTGCGTCGACGGAGGCCGGCCGTGAGCGGCGACGGCGTCCGCATACGCCACATCACCGACGCCGACTGGGACGCCGTCGCCGCGATGGAATCCCGGGCCTATGCGGAACTCGGCCTCTCGGAGGGCCGCGCGGCCCTGCGGTCCAGGGCGGACGCCTCGCCGGAGACCTGCTTCGTCCTGGACGTCGGCGCGCAGCAGGCCGGGTACGTGCTGGCACTGCCGTATCCGCCCTTCGGATACCCGGACCTCGAACGGGCGGAGCAGCCCGCGGTCGCCGCGCGCCACCCACGCAATCTGCATCTGCACGACATCGTGGTCGCGGAACGGCTGCGCGGCAGGGGACTGGGGCAGCGGCTCCTCGACCACCTCATCCTGACCGCCGGTGCACGCGGATTCGACCGGATCTCGCTGATCGCGGTCGGCCGCAGCGAGCCGTTCTGGTCGGCACGCGGGTTCACCGCGTACCCGGGGATCTCCCCGGACGGATACGGCGCGAACGCCGTCTACATGTCCCGTGGGACGGCCGAGTCGACGAAGCGAGTTGATGCGTGTGTTCCCTGTCCGTGATCCTTTCCGCCGCAGCCAGTTGGCCATCGCCGCGCTGTTCTGCTCCCTCGGCTTCCAGTACGCCACCTGGGCCTCGCGGATCCCCGCCGTCAAGGCGGACCTCGGGCTGACGGCGGCCGAGGTGGGGGTGCTGCTGATGGCGGCCGGTATCGGCGCCGTGGCGTCGTTCCCGCTGGTGCCGGTGCTCATGAAACGGCTGGGCTCCGCACGGCTGGCGCTGCTGTCGGCCCTCTGTCTGACCCTGCTGCTCCTGGCACTCGCACTCGCCCCGGACTATCCGGTCGCCCTGCTGGTCATGGTGGCGGACGGCGTGTTCGTGGGGTGCCTGAACGTGGCCATGAACGCACAGGGAACGGCCCTGGAGACCCGGTTCGCACGCAACACCATGGCCAGACTGCACGCGACGTTCAGCGCCGGTTCGCTGCTCGCCGCGCTGCTCGCCTCCGGCATGAACGCGGCCACCTCCTCCGTCACGGAGCACTTCGGCGTGGCCGCCGTCGTCCTCGTCCTGCTGACGGCGCTGGCGCGCCCAGGTCTTCTGGAGGACGAGGCTCCCGCGGCGGAGAAGCCGAGCAAGAGCCGTACCGGATGGAGCCTGCCGTCCCGGGTGACGCTCTGGATGTGCTGCGCGATGGCGTTCGGCACGGTGACCGAGGGCGCCATGAACGACTGGTCCGCCCTCTACCTGCGAGAAGTCGCCAAGTCGACGGCGGAGTTGGCGCCGATGGGCATCGCCGTGTTCTCCGGCATGATGGTGCTGGCCCGCCTCTTCGCCGACGGCTGGCGCAGCCGCTGGGGCGACGGGCGCGTCGTGCTGCTCGGCAGCGCCCTGGCCGCCGCCGGGCTGGCCTTCGCTCTGCTGAGCGGGGGAGTGGCGGCGGCGCTGATCGGGTTCGCCTGCGTCGGACTGGGCTGTGCGGCCGTGACCCCGTGCGTCTATGTGGCCGCGGCGAAACAGGGCTCGCAGGCGCTGGCGCTGGTGGCGGCCATGGGCACGACCGGCCTGCTGGCGGGGCCGCCGATCATCGGTTTCGTGGCGAGTTCGAGCAGCCTGGTGTGGGGCCTCGGAGTGGTCGCGGCGGCGGCTGTCGTGGTCTCCCTGTGCAGTACGCGGATCCAGTGGACGCCCGCGAGCGGCTGACCAGAGCCAGGTGCTGGTGCTGATGTCGGTGCCGCGCCGGTCACAACGGTCGTGACGGTCACGCGGGTTTGCGCCACACCGAGATGTGCTTCGCGGAGTCCTGGGTGAACGGGGAGCCGTCCCAGTCGGCCACCCGGCGCTCCGGCGCGAGGCCCGCGATCCGGGCCATCAGGTCCAGTTCCGCGGGCCACGCGTAGCGGTGCCGGGAGGCGTCCCGGCGGTAGCGGCCGTCCTCGCCGTCGCGGGTGAGGTGGTGCGAGACGAGGATCTGCTCGACCAGGTCGAAGGTGTCGAAGCCGAGGTGCTCCGCGGAGACGTCGAACGGCACCGCGGCCTGCCCCGGCGGCAGCAACCGCAGCGGCGGCACCCCGAGTTCGATCACGAACCGGCCGCCGGGCCGCAGATGCCGGGCCGCGTTGCGGAAGCACTCGACCTGCTCGTCCTGGGTGAGCAGGTTCGAGATCGTGTTGTAGACGAGATAGACCAGGGCGAACTCGCCGGGCACGGTGGCCGTCGCCATGTCCCCGATCACGACCGGCAGGGTCGCCTCGTCGGTCTTCCGCCGCAGGACCGCCACCATGTGCTCGGAGAACTCGATGCCCGCCACGGGCACCCCGCGCTCCCGGAGCGGGACACCGACCCGCCCCGTACCGATGGCGAACTCCAACGCCCTTCCGTCTCCGGCGAGTTCGGCGAGGAAGCCGACGGTCGGACCGAGTACGGCGGCCGAGGACATCTCGTTCTCCTCACCGTCGTAGCGGTCGGCCTCGGCCTGGCTCCACAGTTCACTGCTCGTCACGATCGGCCACTGTGCAGGGCGGACGAAGACGCTGTCCACGGGTTTTCCCGGCCGTCGGCCCCTTGCCGGGCCGCGCCTGCCCGGGTGTCGGGACCAAGCCCAGCCGCTGGGCGTGCAGGACCGTGCCGAGACGGTCGCGGGTGCCGAGCTTGCGGTAGATGTTCTCGACGTGCTTGTGCACCGTGCGCGCCGAGATGCCCAGCCGGCGGCCGATCGCGTCGGCGGTCAGGGCGTCGGTGAGCAGGAGGAGGACGGTGAGTTCCCTGGGCGTCAGCACACAGTCCGCCACGCTCTCCGCCGGCTCGCCGGCCGTTGCGGACAGCCGGCGCCACTGCTCCAGGAGCCGGCGCTGCTGCTCGACGGCGGCCAGCAGCGGTTGCGCGCGCTCGGCGATCCGCACATGGTCGTCGGTGAAGTCCGTGCCGGAGCGGTAGACCAGACAGCCGGTGATCGGCGCGACCGTACCGGGCAGCGGCAGCGCCAGCACCTGGTCCAGGTCCAGGCCGTCAGCGAGCACCTGCGCGGTCTCGCTCACCGGCCAGGCGCGGCCCGCGAGCCGCCGGGCCGTGACCGGTGCACGGCCGAGGCCGGCCGCGTAGTGGTGGGCGAACGGGTAGCCCGAGCGCAGCACCCCCAGCGACTCGTCGCCGAGCCGGCCCAGCGCGGCGGCGGCAGCGGGCGACATCCCGAGGGTGCCCTTGTCCTCGCTCCAGTCGTCCAGCTTGTAGATCAGGGTCTCCCCGCCGCACAGAGCGGTCACCGCCTCGGCGAGCAGCGGCCAGAGCCGTTCGGGCTCGCGTTCGTTGAGCGCGGCCACGGCCAGTTCGGTGAGGCGTTCATAGGCCCTGTCCAGCCCGTGTAACACGTGTTCCTCTCTGGTCGTGCCCCTACGCAGTTATACGCATACCCACGCAACGGCGGGGTGCCGCATGCTTCAACCAGCCGCCGGACGGGACGACTCCGGTCGCGCGGGCCGCCGGCACGGGGGAGCGGCGGCCCGCATACGGCCGCCCTGCCCGGTCATCCGCCCCAGGCGGCGGCACACAGCACACGGTCGACCTCGTCCGTGTAGCGCGCCGCGGTCAGCCAGGCCCGGGCGAAGCGGCCGGTGTCCGCCGGAAGGAGACGTCCGAAGGCGTCGCGCGAACGTTCCGCCGCCGCGGCGAGCAACTCGTCGAGGATATCGCCGGCCGTGCCCAGACCGTGCCGGTGCAGACGGCGGGCATCGGCCGCGGAGTCACCCGGGAAGGCCAGCACGCGCCGCCCGCCCGAGACCGCCTGCCCGATCCGGCGATGCAGCAGGTGCAGGGGCGCCTCGTCGGGCGCGGGCACCGCGTCGATCGGGGCAGAAGCGGGCGCCGACGCAGACGCCGACATCGGCAGGTCCGCTTGCTGGAGTCGGTCCAGCCCCACGTCGACGCGGTTCCCGGTGCTCGTGGGGTGCTCGATCGCGAGGAGGTGGGCGCGGGCGTGCGGGGCCGCGGCGAGTCGTGCGATCACACGCAGCCGACTGCCGCGCGCGGCGGTCAGCAGCCGCAGGTTGCCGCGGTGCGGGAGCGCCGGATGGTCGTGCGCCGCCGCCAACCGCAACGGCACACCGCCGCAGTCGGCCAGCAGACAGTCGCCCGCCGCCTCGCGCACCGCGCCGACCAGCGTCACCTCCAGGAACAGCAGATCGTGGCCGCCGCCCAGGGCCCGCCCGATCTGCTCGGCCACGGGCACCGCCCACAACCGGTCCAGCGGCGCGGCCCGCCAGTCCGCACCCGACGCGCGCACCGCCCGTACCCCCGCGCCCGCCCCCAGCCGGCCGGTCGGCGACACAGTCGCCCCCGACACAGCGAGGCCCGCCCGCGCCAACTCCCGGTGGGTCAGCGCCGTGTCCCCGACGCGTACGGCACGGTCGGCGGCGCCCACCGCCCGGCCCGCGCCGCCCGGCGCCACGTCCGAGACCGAGTACAGCAGGCCCTCGGCGTCGGCGGTCCAGGTGACCGCGCCGGCGTAGCCGCTAGCGGTGAGCACCGGCTCCGAGAACAGGCCGTACAGCCGGAGCGAACCGTCCGGCGTGTACGGCTGCCGGACCGTGCCGCGCAGTCCGGCCAGTTCGGCACCCGTGGCGGACGGGACGCGGTGGGCCACGAACAGGGTCTCCGACACGGCGCCGACGAGTTCGGTGAGCCGGAACGCCGGGTCGGCCGCACGGGCCGCGCGCAACGCGGTGACCACGGAGACCGCCGCCGCGGCAGCCCGGGGCAGACCCGCGAGGCGCGCGGTGTGCGCGGCACGCAGCAACTCCGCCTGCAGCACGGCACCGGAACCGTCCGTACCGGCGTCGAGCACGGCGGCCACGGCGTCGAAAACGGCGTGGGCCGCGTCGAGTTGCGCGGACATCGCGGACTCTTCGGGGGTGGGTGCCCCAGGGGCGTCGGAGACGGGCGTCGGCTGCTCGGCCGGCTCGGCGGCCTCCGCGGCCGGGGCAGGCCCGGCGCCTTCCGCGGTTGTCGTGGGCCTGGCGGGCCTGGCGGGCCCGGCGGTCTCCGAGTCCTCGGCGGATCTCGCGCTCTCCGCGGTTCCCGCGCCCCCTGTGTTCTCGGTGGACTCCGTGCTCTCGGTGGTCCCCGGCATGTCGGCCACCGGTGCTGCCGAAGCCGCTGCCGCGCGATGCAGGCAGTCCGGGGCCAGCAGACAGCCGCAGCGGACGGCCGCCGCATCGGCCACGACGCCCCCAGGGGCGTGCAGTTCGAGCTCGGAGCCCTCGTCGTCGACGGTGACGCGCACGGTGTCGCCGTCCCGGACGACCGGCCGGTCCGCCAGTTTGGCGATGCCCGCGTCCAGCCGCTTGCGCAGCCGGGGCGAGAGGCTCGCGACCAGCTCGGCGGTCACGGCCGGGGCGACAGCGGGCAGTTCCCGTTCCGTGCTCATGCGATCTTCTCCCCTACCCAGCGGGCGAGTTCGAGCGGGCTGAGGGCGGCGACCGGCATCCCGGCGGCGACCAACTGCCCCGCGATGCTGGTGGAGTAGCGGGGGCGCCCCGAGTCGTCGAGGCTCGCACAGCCCAGGACCTGACAGCCCGCCCCGACCAGCGCCCTGACCTCGGCGAGCAGTCCGCCGACCGGATAACCCTCCTCGAAGTCACTGACCACGACCACGAGCGTGCGGGACGGCACCTTCACCAGCTCGCGCGCGTGCCGCAGCCCGGCCGCGATATGGGTGCCGCCGCCGACGCTCACCTCCAGCAGCAGCGACAGCGGGTCGTCGACGTGCCCGGTGAGATCGACGACCTCGGTGGAGAACGCCAGGAAGTGAGTGGACAGGGTCGGCACCCCGGCCAGCACCGAGGCGGTGAGCGCCGCCCAGATCGTCGACGCCTCCATGGACCCGGACACGTCCGTGACCAGGATCAGCCGCCAGTCGGCGGCGCGCCGGGCCCGGGTCCGGAAGACCGGGCGCTCCGGGATCACCCGGACCGTGCCGTCGGCTGTCCGGCGCGCGGTGGCCAGGTTGGCCCGCAGCGTACGCGGCAGGTCCAGGCCGCCGCCCGGGCGGCGGCTGGGCCGTGGCAGCGCGGTGCCGTGCAGTGCGGGGCGCAGCCGGGTCGCCAGCTCCCGGGTCAGCGCGTCCACCAGACGCCGTACCAGCGGGCGCAGCGCGGCCAGCCGGGCCTCGGGCAGCCCGCCCGCGTGCCGCAGCACCGAGCGCAGCAGGTCCACGGAGGGCCGCACGCTCTCCGGATCCAGCTCGGCCAGCACGTCCGGCCGGCCCGTCGCGGCGGCCGCCGCCAGCACCTCCTCCCGGACACCCGGCCCGAACAGCGCCGCCAGTTCCTCCGACCACTCCCGCACCCCGGGATACGACGCCTCGCGCCCACCGCCCCTGCCGCCGAGGTCGCCCCGGCTGCCCTCGCCGCGTCCGCTGCCGTACAGCTCGTCCAGTGCGGTGGCCAAGGGCCGTGCCGACTTGGGGAGTTGATCTGTGCGGCGGCCGAGCAGCAGACGCCACCGGTCGGCGGGGGCCAGCCGGTGGTGGTCCGGCACGGCCACGGCGGCGCCGGCCGCCTCGGGCTCCCTGTGTGCCCGCGGCGGGGGCAGCAGTCCGAGCGTGCTCAGGGTTTCGCGGGCGGTGAGGTCCGCGCGGGTCCAGACGGCCAGCGCGGCCGGGTCGATCGCGCCGGTGTCGGCCACCCGGTCGACGCCGAGACGCCCCTCGACCCCGGTCAGCAGCCGCTCGCGGTCGGCCGGGCTCAGCGTGTCGAAACCGCCGCGCAGCGCCGGCAGCCGGTCGAGGAAGTCCCGGTCGGACAGCCCCGACACCCGGTCGACCAGGGGTTCCAACGCCGGTGCGGCCGCCTCCAGCAGCCGTCCGGCGGCCGTCAGCAGGCCCGTCAGCCGGGCGGTGAGCGCGGACCGGGACTCGGCGTCGACCGCCCCGTCCACCCAGGCGGCGACCCGGCCGCCGAACGCCCCCGGTTCCTCCTGGCCGAGCAGTACGCGAACGGCTCCGGCGGCGCCCCGCATCAACGGGGAGCCGTCGACGGCCAGCCGGGCCAGGGCGTCGGCGAGCCGGATACCGCCCGACAGATCGGCGCGGTGCGCGAGTTCGAGCAGGGCGTGGGCGTCGGCCTGGTCCTCGGAACCGGTCAGGCCGTCCACCTGGCGCACCGCGGCCGAGGTCAGCAGCTCGGCTACGGCGACGGCCCTGGCCGTACGGTCCTCGTCCGCGCCGAGACCCGCGATGTGACCGGTCCTGAGCCGGTCCAGCAGGGCCAGCCCGGCGAGGAGTTCGGGGAGGGTGCCGGCGTTCGGGAGTACCTCGGCGGCGTCACCGAGCCGCTCCGCCACGAGGCCGGGCAGACCGCAGTGCGCCGCCTGCTCCAGGCCGTCGAGCACCTGCGCCGCCGTCGGGCCACCGGCGTCCCGCTCCTTGCGGCTCCGCTCGCGCAGCAGGCCCTCGGCCGCCTGGGCGAGGGTGACCCCACGGACCCCGGCCGCCGTCAGCATCGCGGCGGTGGCCGGGGTCCAGCGCACCTCCCAGCGCGAGGTGAGGGCATCGGCACCGCCCGTGCCGGTCACCGGCCTGGGCTCGGCGTACGGTACGGAGCACAACGTCAGGCGGCGCAGCAGCAGTTCGCGACGCCGGTCGAGATCCGAGCGGAGGGGGTCGAGCCGAAGGTCCCGGGCGGCGCCGGGGCCGCTGTCCGCGGGGCCGGGAAGGCCGACGGCCGCGAGCTCCGCCTCGACGGCGGGGGCGAGACCACTGCGGGGCGCCTTCGGCGCGGGGCGGCCGACGCGGTTGCCGACCAGGACGTTCTCCATCGCCCGCGCCACCGCCCGGCCCCGGCCGTAGGGCTCGCCCTGTGTCAGCACGGTCTGGACGGCCTCGACCAACTCGCCGCGGCCCGCGGCGGGGAGGCTGCGGAGGCGGGCGAGGTCTCCGGCCAGGCGGGTGATCTCGCGGGCGTCGGCGGGGCCCGAGGGGTGGCCGAGACTGCGGAGCTCGGCGCAGATGCGGACGGCCGCGCGGGTCAACGCATCTTCCAGAGCTAGGGGATCTCCCGCTGTCTCCAGGACCATGTGCTGCCATTCGGGGTCGCGGATGCCGGCCGGGTAACCGGAGCGCTCGTCCAGGAGGGCATAGGTGTAGGGGATGAGGGAGGTTGTCCATTTGGATGCGGCTGGGTGGGGGCTGGTCGCGCCCACGCGGCGGTAGCCGCACATCGAATGCAGCCCCGCGCCCCTTAGGGGGCGCACCAGTGCCGGGGTGTGGAAGGCGCCGACCACTGCGGCTGCTCGCGCGCCGTTCGTAGTTGAGTCGGCCAGCCGAGATCGCATCCACTCCTCGCGCAGCAGATCCACCTCCGACACGGTCGACTCCTCCCGCAGCGCCCACCCCGTCAGCAGCGCCGCCCGCCGTAGCGCCTCCGGTGTCGAACCGGGCGCGGCGGCCTCGACCAGCCGGTCCCAGAGGTCGTCGCCCGGTCGGCCGGTGAGCCGGGAACGCAGGGCGTCCGACAGCCGACCCGGCCCCTGTGCAGCGCGCTCCCCTTCCCACCACCCCCGGTCCGCCAGCGGCAGATCGCAAGCCACCACCGGCACCCCGTTCCGCGCGGCCCAACGCACCGCGGTAAGTTCCGGGGAGAAGTCGGCGAACGGATAGAACACCGGGCCGCCGCTGCCGTCGGCCGGTGCGGCGGCGAGGGCGACCGGGGCCCGGGTCTCCTCGTGGGCCAGCCACGGCAGCCACTCCTGCAGTTCCGCGGGCAGTTCGACGAGGAGTACGTCCGGGTTCGCCGTGTCCAGGAGTGCCGGGACGGCGGCGGCCAGTGAGGGCGCGTGGTGCCGTACGCCGATCAGGTACGGCCCCGCCGGGTCGGTGAGAGCGGCGAGGGCCGCCTCGGGGGAGTCGGGCACCGCTCACGCCTCCAGGACCGTGCGCAGGTCCCACAGCATGCGCCAGGTCGCCGAGCCCTGTTCCGCGCGCCGCCGTACCGGACCGTCCCAGTAGCCGCGCAGCCGGGCCGCGTCGGCGGGGTCGTCCTTGCGCACGACCCCGAGCAGATGGCCCGGGAGCAACCCGAGGACGTCGCGGTCCCCGGGGAAGTAGGCCGCCGCCAGGGCCAGCGCGCCCGCCACCGCCACCGCCTCCGCCGTGCTCATCACCGTGGACGGGCGCTCCACCTCCCAGCCCTCCGCCGACCGCCCCTCGCGCAGATCACGGAACGCGGTGACCAGGACCTCGAGGACCGCGTCGTCGACCTGGAAGGGCGCTCCGGCCCGCTCCACCGACGCCCGGGCCTGGCCGCGCACCAGCGCCGTCTCGGCGTCCAGGTCCGGAATCGGGCCCACGGTCTCGAAGTTGAAGCGCCGCTTGAGCGCGGCGGACATCTCCGAGACGCCCTTGTCCCGCAGGTTGGCCGTGGCGATGAGGCTGAAACCGGGTGCCGCATGCGCCAACGCGTCGTCCGTGCCCGCCAGTTCGGGCACGGCGATGCGCCGCTCGGACAGCAACGAGACCAGGGAGTCCTGCACCTCGGGGAGACAGCGGGTGACCTCCTCCACCCGTGCGACGGCACCACGGGACATCGCGGTGAGGACCGGGGAGGGCACGAGCGCCTGGCGGCTCGGACCCTGGGCGAGCAACAGGGCGTAGTTCCAGCCGTACTTGAGCTGGTCCTCCGTCGTGCCCGCCGTGCCCTGCACGACCAGGCCGCTGGTGCCGCACACCGCGGCCGACAGCAGCTCGGACAGCATCGACTTGGCGGTGCCGGGCTCCCCGACCAGCAGCAGTCCCCGCTCACCGGCGAGGGTCACCACGCACCGCTCGACGAGGGCCCGGTCGCCGACGAACTTGCCTTCCACGACGAGCCGGCGCGGCACCCCCTCCGGTGCCTCGGCGTCGTCGGGCAGCCGCAGCGCCTGGCCGCCGCTGCCCATGACGAAGGTGACGACGGCCCGGGGCGTGAGCCGCCAGGCGGGCGGGCGCGGACCTGCGTCGTACGCGGCGAGGAAGGCCAGTTCGGTGGCGTAGAGGTCCTCGGGCGGGACGATCTGGCGGAGGGGCGCGGTGCTGGCGGTCATCGGTGGTCGTCCTTAGCGGCGCTACGAGTGGTGGTGCGCGTGGTGGTGCCGGTGATGGTGGCGGCGGTGGCGGTGGCGGTACGGATCGTGGTCATCGGCGGCGGCCGCCGCGGGTGGCTCGCGTGGTCAGCTGCTCGTACGCGGGGGCGTCCCCGGCGCGTATCCGCTCCCAGGCGCGGGTGAACAGCTCCGGCACCGGGACCAGCGGGAGGGTCCGGTTGCCGTCGGAGACCGGGTAGAGGGCCTCCTTCCAGGTCTCCACCGGCAGGGCCGGAGCCTTGAGGTCACGCCAGCCGCCGGGCAGGAAGAGAGTGCGGCCGGCGCGCGGCCGCTTCGCCTCGACGACCAGGTCGGTCGCCGCCAGTTCGGCACGCGCCTTCTTGATCCGGGCGGGATTCCAGCCGGTCCAGCGCGCGCAGTTGCGGTCGGTCGGGTCGGGCAGCGCCAGCAGCTGGAGGTAGAGCGCCGCCGCGTCCGCGCCGAGTCCGTGCGCCTCGGCGACCTCCGCGACCAGCGCGGGCACGCCGACCGTGGGGTCCTGGGCGTACCCGGCGGGCCCGTCGGCCGCGAGGGCACGGGCGAGGTCGTCGCCGAGCAGTGTCCGCACGGCACCGAGCCGGGGCGCACGTCCCGCGCCGAGCAGGCCCTCCAGGAGCCCGAAGACGGGGTCGTCGGCTCCGCCCAGGGCTCCCGGCCGGAGCAGCACATGCTCCGTGTCCGAGTACCAGGGGCGCAGCACCAGGGCGTCACCGGCCCTCGTCAGCCCGTTCGCGTCGGCGCCGCCGGTCTCCGGCAGGCCGAAGACCTTGCGCAGCTGCAGGCAGGTCGGGCCGCCCTTCTCCGTCCAGTCCAGGTGCAGGTCGATCAGCAGCTCGGGGTCGGCCAGCCGGCGGCGCAGTGCGCCCAGCCCGTCCGTCAGTCCGGCCCGCAGCGGATGGCCGTACGGCAGCACGTAAGCCAGTGCGGCCAGGCTCTCCACGGCCCCGGCCAGCACGTGCGGACCGGGCACCGCCGCCGGGTCGGCGGGCGCGAAGTCGCCGTCCTTGCCGGTCCGGAACACCGTGGTGCGCGCCAGCCAGGGCGTGCGCGCGGGGTTGAGCACGGCCTCGGCGTGACCGACGCCCATGCCGGCGAGATCGGTGCTCAGCTCCTCCGGCAGGCGTACCAGGGTGCCGAGGCGCTCGGCCCACAGGCGGCCGGCGGCCGTCGTGTCGGGTCCGGCCGTCCACAGCCCGGCCGGGTCGTCGGGCAGCAGCGCGCCGAGGAGCGCCCGCTGCTCGTCCTGGCCCAGCGAGTCCAGCAGCTGCGCGCCGAAGGTCCGCTGACGGGGCTTGAGGCCGACGGCGGCGAGCCCCTCGGCGGCGGGGGAGTGCGGGTGGCCGGCCAGCAGCACGGTGGCCTGGAGGGGGCCGAGCGCGCCGTCCGTCGCGGTCACCAGTGCTTCCGGGGCCTCGGGCCGCCAGGGTGCGGCGCCCTTCTCCCGGATCAGCCGGGTCAGTTCGGCCAGCCGGTCCGCTGGGATCCCGATGGTGTACCGGGTCTCCCTGACCAGCGTGAAGTGCCCGACGGCACCGAACGCACCGGACGGGTCGTGGTCCAGCGCCAGCCACTCGACGGCTCCCAGCCGGGCGTCGACGCTCTGGCAGCCGAGCACCACCACGGTCCGGCCGTCCCGGCGCAGCACCTGCCCCACCCGCTGCTGCTTGTCGTGCGGCTCGCTCAGCACGACCGCGCGCAGCGTGGTCCCCAGTCCGGGGAGCGGCCCCTCGGTGAGCGCCTCGAACAGCAGGAGCAGCGGCTCGCGCTGCACATCGGTGAGGGCCGGCGAGGCGGCGCGGTAGGCGAGCGGGCGCAGGGCGCCCAGGACGGGCGTCCATTCCGCGCCGATGCCGGGGACGGTGTGCTCCTCGCTCAGCCAGCCGTCGCCGACGGCGGCGAGCAGCTCGCCCTCCGGCAGCGGCTTGCCGTCGGCGGGCCTGCCGGACAGCACGTGGTTGACCGCGCGGATCTGGCGCAGCGCGGCCCACCCGCCGTGCCACGCGTTCTGCAGGGCCACGACTCCGGCCGCGGCGTCGTACAGCGTCCGGTCCCCGCCGTGGAGCGGGGAGTAGTCGGCGAACATCCCCTCGGTCCGCTGCCGGGGCTGCCGCGGCCGCTCCTGCGCGGGCCTGGCCAGCGACGCGGCCGCCTCGGCGACCCGCAGCGCCGCCAGGACGAGGGCGGCGACACCGGCCAGCAGCCGCCGGTCGGTCAGTTCGGGCAGCGCCCGCGCCAGCGCGGCCGAGGCGACCGCGTCGGTGGTCGGAACCGCGGCCCTGGCCCTGTCGTCCTTCCCGGCCGCGGCCAGCGCCTGCTGCCGTTCGTCCAGCGCCGTCGCCGTCACCCGCATCAGCTCACCGGCCGACGCGTCGGTCAGGGCGCGCAGTACGGCCGACCCGCGCTCGTCGCGGGGGCGCAGCGCGTGCCAGAACGGGACCGGCGGCACCAGCCGGGTACCGGCCGCGTACGCTCCGCCCGACTCGCCGAAGGACACCCGCCCGAGCTCCGTGCCGTCGTCCGCGTGCAGGGCGACGCTCTGGTACATCTGCGCGGCGATCGGCGCGGCCCCGCCCGGCAGCCGCAGCGCGCCCAGCGGCACCCCCGGCACCCGGCCGTTGCGGGCCGCCCGCAAGGCCGCCGTCCGCCCGTCCGGGGTACCGGCGGTCGTCCGCGCCTCCACACCCTCGCCCTCCGCGCGCACCCACCGCCCGAGAACTGTGCCGTCGGTGCCGAACGGGCTGTGCTCCAGACCGGGTTGCAGCGGCAGCACCTCGCAGGAGCCGTGCAGCAGTGAGGCGTCCTCGCGGACGGCCGACGCCAGCAGCGCGGGCAGCGAGGCACGCCCGTGCTCGCCGGTCGCCGGGTCGTACTCCAGCCACAGCGACTGCCGCCCCTGCCTGCCCTGACGCCAGTACGTGGTGCCGTCGCCGATGACCGGGCGGCTCGGCGGCAGGACCGTGTCCCCGGCGTGCAGGGTGCGGCCACCGGTGGCCCGGCCGCCACCGGGCAGCGGGATCGACGCGTTGGCCGCGTCCATGCCGGACCACCAGCCGGGAATCTGCTCGCCACCGAGCGGGACCACCTCGGACGGGCGGTTCGACCAGTAGCCGTGCTGCTTCGAACCGTCCCGCCACATCACCAGCAACTCGCCGTCGACGTACCGGAACCGGGGGCGCTGCCAGCGGTCCAGGTCCGTGGGCAGCCGCAGGTCGTGCGTGAGCAGGATCCCCTCGGGGCCGGCGACGACCGCCTTGTGACCCCGTGCGAGGATCAGCGCGGGCCACGCCTCGGTCACCGACAGCGTGTTGTCCCGGTCCTTGCGCACCTCGGTGTCGAGCAGTTCCAGCGCCTCCTCCAGCGCGGGCCAGCCCAGTTCGTCCAGGATCCCGGCGCGCAGCGTACGGCCGAGGACCGGGACGATGTCGTACCCGGTGAGCCGGCGGACGGCCTGGGGGCTCTCCTGCACCACCGCGCGGAACGGGCGCAGCCGTTCCAGCTTCGCGTCGACGCCGGGCAGTCCGGCGCCGGCGGCGAACTCCGCGGTCGCCTCCTGCAGCCACTCGCGCAGTACGTCGCCGAGCACCGGATGCGCGGCCACCTTGGGAAGCTCCGCCGGCCCCTGCCCCCGCCCGAGCCCTTCGACGGCCTCGGACAGCAGCGTCCGGTAACGGGAATCCGCGGCGACGGCCTTCAGGTCCCGCTCTCCGGGCCGCTGGTCGCGCAGCCAGATGGCCAGCGGCAGGTGCACCTGCGTGTCCGCGTCGGGTACGGCCAGCGCGATGCCCTCCGCCACGCACAGGTCCAGCAGATCGAGGTCCGCCCCCGGCTGCCAGCGCCCGCTGAAGAGATCGACGGGCCGTCCGCCCGCACGCAGCCGGGACGCCATCCGCTCGACCAGCGCCAGTGTCGCGGGGGAGCGGTGCGAGTACGCCGCCCCGTGCTTGCGGTGCAGGGCCCAACGGCTGAGCCAGTCCGCCGCGTCGGCCTCGCCGCCCTCCTCGGTGAGCAGCAGGTCCGCCCCGCACTCGGCCAGCAGCGCCAGCCAGAACTCGTCGTCCTCCACCTCCCGGCCCAGGCCGGCCGGCATGATCTCCAGCAGCCGTGCCCGGATCCCGGGCCGCCGCTCGGCGAGGACCGGCAGCACGCCCCGGAAGGCGTTCCAGAAGGAGGCGGGTGCCCGTACGGCGGCCGGGGACGCGAGCAGATCGGCGAGCAGGGCGCACTCCTCGGTGACCCGGTCGAGCCCCGCCGCCCTGATCAGCCCGCGCGCGTCCTGCGGCAGCGAGGCGTACGGCGGCATGCCGGCCGCACAGCGCTCCACCGTCAGCTGCCGGAACTGCGCCCAGGCGGTGGCCGGTTCGAGCCGCCGCGCGAGGTCCTTCACGTACTCCTTCAGCGCCTTGACGGTGAGCGCCCCGGCGAAGGCGAACTCCAGGAACACCGCCCGCTGCCGCTCCTCGTCCACGGCCAGCGCGTGCACCCGCTCGGCCTCGCGGGCCTTGCCGAAGAAGGCGGCCGCGTAGGTCGTGTTCTCGTGCTGGAGGAAGACCCGCGCGGCCTGCTCGTAGAAGGTCGGCAGGAAGTGCGGGACCGCGCGGCCGAGCCGTTCGCCGAGCGCCTCGAAGCCCTCCTTCGCGTTGCCCGGCTTGGACTTGGCCTGCCGGGCCAGCCGCTCGACGTCCTTGACCAGGGCGAGGGCGTGATGGCCGTTGGCGGGGTCGTGCACCAGTGCCCAGGCCGGGAAGCCCAGGGTCTCCCGGCGCACCTGACCGACCTCGGGCGCCGCCGGCTCCCGGGCCAGACCCAGGAACTCCAGCGCCAGGTCCTCGGCCTCGCCGAGGGTGCCCGGCACCAGGCGGACCACCGTCCGCCCGTCCAGGGCGGGGTGCGTGTACGTGCGTGCGGTCAGGACGTCGGCGTCCTCCCGCGCGGTCGTGCCCGAGGGCAGGATCGCGCCGGCGTCGAGCAGCGCGGCCGTGGTGTCGTCGTACGTGGTCATGCCGCCCGCTCCTCGTCCTCGATGTCCCGCCCGGCGTACAGCGCCGCCGCCATCCGCATCCCCTCCGACCAGGCGACCGGGCCGACCTGACCCAGCCTCAGCGTCCGGCCCGCCGGATCGGTCCACGCCAGCGGGCCGGTCTCGGTCTCGAAGTAGCTGTCGTAGTCGCCGATCCAGACCCGGGCCTCGACCCCGCGGCCCTCCTCAAGGACGGAGCACACCGCGTATCCGCCGCGCACGCGGTACCCCAACTGCGTGGCCCTGCCGTGCAGGAACCGCAGCTCCTTGAACACCCCGCCCGCGTACTCCTCGATCTGGGTGCCCTCCGCGTCCAGAGCGGCCGGGCGGTGCCAGACCTCCCGGAAGAGCTGCTGGGCCTTCTGCTCGACGCCGAGTTCGACGGCGAACTCCCGCAGTTCCTCCAGGTCTTCGAGGAGCACCGGGTGCGGCAGGCGGACCAGTTCGGGGGCGATGCGCACGGTGTCGCCGTCGAGGTCGACCAGGCCGAGCCCGCGCCCGGCGTCGGTGTCCCGCAGGAACCCGGCGACCTCGCCGTCGGCGCCGGTCACCACCAGGTCGCGCAGTGCCGCCTGCCAGGCGGGGTCCGGCCAGACCTGCGTCAGCACGGCGAGCGGCACCGGAAGGGACCGGGTCATCCACCGCTCCACGTCGGCCAGACACTGCCGCTCGTGCCGCTCCAGCCACTCGGTGAGCTGCCGCAGCCCCAGGACGGCCGGATCGTCCGCCAACTTCGCGGGCACGGACCTCAGCCGCCGCCCCGCCGCGTTGCGGCAGACCACCTTCCCGTCGTCCAGGGCCACCTCGTAGTCCCCGGCCGTCACCCACCCCATGAGTGCCTCCCCGCACCGCAGTGATCAAGTGATGGCGACTGTAGGCGAGACCACTGACAACGCCTCCCGCGGTCTGCGTCCGGATGGGGAAACCGCAGCTCGGCGAGGGGGAGGAGGCGGTGGGGACGGGGACGAGGCGGAGCCGCAGGGGACCGGTGAAGAGGTTTGGGGGGCGGGGGGAGTTGGGAGCGGGCGGTGGTGGGGATCGGGGACGGAGCGGCGGTGGAAGTGACGGGCCGGCGGGATCGGGGGTGAGGGAGTCGGCAGCGGGCGGTGGAGGGGATCGGGGACGGAGCGGTGGTGGAAGCGAACCGCCGACGGGACGGGGCTGGGTGGAATCGGCAGCGCACCAGGGCGGGGACCGGTGCCGGAGGGCGGTGGGAGAGGCCGGCGGACGGAGGGCGGGGTGGACGGTGACGGGAGCGGACGGCCGGCTGAAAACGCCGTGCGGGCCGTGCGGTCGGCGTCGAGGTCGGCAGGGCGGTGGCCGTCGTGGCCCGGCGGACCGGCAAAGGGGCCGCGGCCGGGACGGCAAAGGGGCGCGGCAGGTACGGCAACGGCCCCGGGGCGCAGGCGGAGGTGCCTGGACCGGGGCCGTCGGAAAGGCGCGGCGGGCGGGTGCTCAGCCCTGACCCGACTCCTTCTCCCGCTTCTGGTTCTTCAGCCGCACGGTCTCCTTGCGGACCTCGGCCTGCGTGGCGCGCTCCTTCTCCAGCCACTCGGGCAGCTCGCGCTTGAGGTCCTCGATCTGCTCGGTGGTGAGCGGCTCCGTCACCCCACCGCGCGCCAGCCCCGCGATGGACACGCCCAGCTTGGCCGCGACCACCGGACGCGGGTGCGGCCCGTTGGCCTGCAGCTCGCGCAGCCACTCGGGCGGATTCGCCTGGAGCTCGGCCAGCTCGGCGCGCGAGACGGCACCCTCCTGGAAGGCGGCGGGCGTGGCGGGCAGGTACACGCCCAGCTTCTTCGCCGCGGTCGCGGGCTTCATCGTCTGGGCGGTCTGGTGCGAACTCATGAGGTCAAGGGTATCGGCCGGGCGCCGGAGCCCCGACCACGACGGACGCCGGGCGGTCGGGCACGACGGACGCGGGGCGGTCGGGCACGACGGACGCGGGGCGGCCGGCCGCGGCCGGTGCCGAGCGGTCGGCCGGGGCCCGTTAACCTGGGCTGGTGACAGGCTCGGAGGAAACACCGTCGTTCCGGCTCGCGTACGTCCCCGGCGTGACGCCCGCCAAATGGGTTCGGATCTGGAACGAGCGCCGGCCCGACATCCCCCTCACCCTCCACCAGGTCCCCGCCGGCGAGGCGTCCGACCTGCTGCGCGCGGGTGACGCGGACGCCGGTCTGGTGCGGCTCCCGGTGGACCGTACGTTCTTCAGCGCGATCCCCCTCTACACCGAGACCACGGTGGTCGTCGTCCCCAAGGACCACCTGATCACGGCGGCCGAGGAGGTCACCGTGGCCGACCTCGTCGAAGAGGTCCTCTTCCACCCCCTCGACGACGTCTTCGACTGGGACGCCCCGCCCGGCGAGCCCGCCTTCGAGCGCCCCGCGACCACCGAGGACGCCGTGGAACTGGTCGCCGCCGGTGTGGGCCTCCTGGTCGTGCCGCAGTCCCTGGCCCGCCTGTACCACCGTCGGGACCTCACCTACCGGCCCCTCACCGACGGCCCCGAGTCGACCGTCGCCCTGTCCTGGCCCGAGGAGGCCACCACGGACATGGTCGACGACTTCATCGGCATCGTCCGCGGCCGCACGGTCAACAGCACGCGTGGCCGCCAGGCCGCACAGGCTTCGAAGCCGGCGAAGGCGGCAGGGGCCTCGCCGGAGAAGGCCAAGCGGGCGAAGAAGCCGGCCGGCGCGGCCAAGGCGACGCCGGCCGCTCGCGGCGCACGCGCCCGTGCCACCGGCGCGAAGCCGGCCAAGCCCGCCAAGCCCGCGAAGCGTGGCAAGCCCCGCCGCAGCTCGTAGACCACGGCCGGCCCCCCACCCGTTCCCACTTGGCTTTCGCCCGCTCCCGATCTGCTCCCGCGCGCCCCGATCGTCTTCCGCGATCCCGGGCCCGCGCAATGTCACGATGCCTCCGGACATCCCGGACATCCACCGCTGGAGGCGCCCGTGTGCCCAGAAGCAGCCCCGGACGAAGCCGTCGACCCCCGTGCCTCGTCCGCGTTCCTCGTCAACGAATCGCTCGGCTACCTGTTCCCGGCCGCCCTGCGCGCCGCCGCGGTCGTCGGCGTCGCCGACCACCTGGCCCACGGCCCCCGCACCCCGGCGCAACTGGCCGAGGCCACCGGCACCGATCCGCAGAACCTCTACCGGGTGCTCCGGCTGCTCGCCACCCGCGGCGTCTTCGAGGAGGACGCCGGCGGCCGCTTCCGGCTCACCGCCGCCGGTGACGCGCTGCGCACCGACGCACCCTGCTCGGCCCGCTCGGCCGTGCTGATGAACACCGACCGCAGCATGTGGCTGCCCACCGCCGATCTGAGCCGCTGCGTGAGCGAGGGGACCTCCGCCTTCGAGAACCTCTTCGGGCTGCCGTTCTTCGACTACTTCGCACAGGACGAGGACACCGCCGACGTCTTCCACTGCGGAATGGCCGCGATGTCCGACGCCGAGAACGAGCCCATCGTCGCCGCCTGCGACTTCCCGCCCAGCGGGACGGTCGTCGACGTCGGCGGCGGCCACGGCGGCCTCCTGCTGGCGGTACTCGACCGCCACCCCGGTCTGCACGGCGTCCTGTACGACCAGTCGCACGTGCTGGCCGGACACCGGCTGGACACACCCGGGACCGCCGGACGCTGGGCCACCGAGACCGGCGACTTCTTCACCGCCGTACCGGAGGGCGACGTCATCGTGCTCAAGCGGATCCTGCACGACTGGGAGGACGAGCAGTGCGTGACCCTCCTCGACCGCTGCCGTGCCGCGCTGGCGCCGGGCGGGCGGATCCTGGTCGTCGACGCCGTCGTCCCGCCGGGCAACGCACCCCATCAGGCCAAGGCGCTCGACCTGCTGCTGATGGCGTGCCTGGTGGGCCGGGAACGCACCGAGGCGGAGTTCGCCACGCTGTTCGAGTCCGCCGGTCTGAAGTTGTCCAGGATCGTGCCGACGCCGACCGTGCTCTCGGTGGTGGAGGCGGTGGCCGCCTAGGACGCCCGCCGCTCGGTCCTCCGCCGCTCAGTTCTCCGGCGCTCCTCGGTCCTCCGGCGCCCCTCAGACCCGGGGCGCCTCTCGGTCGTCCAGCGCTGGCGCCTCCGGCGCGTTCGCCCGTTCCCCCAAATCGGCCACCGCCAGGCCCAGCGCCACCAGGATGAACCCGACCGAGGTGAGCAGGCCCAGCTGGAGCGCCTCGGTGGCCGGGCCGCGGTGCGCGAGGTGGGCGAAGTACACCGAGCCCACCACCGCGATCCCGGCCGCCGAGCCGACCCGCTGGCCTGTCTGCAGGACGCCGCCGGCCGCACCGGCCCGCTTCACGGGGACGCGGGTGAGGGTGAGCGTCGTGTTCGGGGAGACCGTGATGCCGGAGCCGATGCCTCCGACGACCATCGGCACCATCGCGGCCCACCCGAAGCTCTCCATCGGCACCAGCCACACCACCGCGATGATCCCGAGCAGTCCCAGTGCCACCCCGGAGAGACCGATGACGACCAGCTTGCGCCCGTGGCGCATCACCAGCCGGCCGCCCAGGGCGGCACCGACCGCCGAGGCGATCGCGAAGGGCAGCACCGAGACCCCGGCGGCCAGCGCGCTGTATCCGGCCGCGTTCTGCAGGAACAGGGCAAGGACGAAGAAGACCGTCGTGAAGCCGGCGAAGTAGGTCAGGCTGATCAGTGCGCCGAGCGTGAAGGACCGTTGCGAGAACAGGCTCAGATCGACCAGGGGCGCCCGCCCGAGCCGGCCCTGCCGCCGCTCCCACACCCAGAACAGGCCCAGCAGCACCGCGCCCACCGGCAGCAGCGCCCACTTGTCCGGTCCGGTCCACTGCTGCTCCTGCACCAGCGGCAGCATCAGCGCGAGCACACCGGAGCCGAGGAGCAGCACCCCGAGCGGGTCGAACCGCTCCCGCCGGTCCGTCGACGCGGGGTACCGGGGCAGCAGCCGCAGACCCGCGGCGAACGCGGCGATGCCGATGGGCAGGTTGACGAAGAACACCCAGCGCCAGCCGTCGCCGGTGCCCACGGCGTCGATGATCAGACCGCCGGCCAGCGGGCCGACCGCCGTAGAGACCCCGATGACGCTGCCGAGCAGCCCGAAGGCCTTGGCGCGTTCGGTGCCCTGGAACATCTGCTGGATCAGCCCCGAGGTCTGCGGCGCGACCATGCCCGCCGCCGCGCCCTGGATCAGCCGGAACACCACCAGCCGGTCGGCGCTCGCGGCGAGCCCGCAGGCCGTCGAGGCCACCGTGAACAGGGCGAGCCCGACCAGGAAGGCCTGGCGTCGCCCGCGCATGTCGCCGAGCCGGCCCGCCGGGACGAGCGCCAGTCCGAAGGTCAGGGCGTACCCGGAGACCACCCAGGACTGGGCGGCCTCCGTGGCTCCCAGCCCGCGCTCCATCGAAGGCAGCGCCACATTGACGATCGAGGTGTCGAGCAGCGAGATGAAACCGGCCGCGAGACAGACCCCCAGCGCCTTCCACCGGCGGTCGTCGGTAACCGGCCGCTGCGGCTTTGCCCAGGTCGTGGTCATACGGCCACGCTATGCAGCCATTCCGGTCATCGCACGACCGGCGGAGCGAACGGCTGATCGAACTGCTCCTTCCGGGCGATGGCCCGCGTCTCCGCGCCGGCACACGTACGACACCTCCCGCGTCAGGACGCGTACGACGCCTCCCGGGCCGTGCCGGCACCCGGTCTCGCCGTCCGCCTCCGCCGTCGGCCGCCGCAACTCCCCGCGGTGGCAGCGCTGGCGGTCGCTCATGCCGGACGCGAGGTCCAGTGTGTCTGAAATGCCGGACAGCGGTCAGGTCGAAGCGAGCCAGTCGTAGGCAGCGTGGGCCGTGAACTCCGGCTGGCCGCCGCGTAGGAGAAGAGCGGCCGTGGTGAACTGATCGGCCTGCGCGGCGACGTACGGGATCGCTATGCAGCGCATCCCGGCGGCGTGCGCCGCGGTCGCGCCCGGTGCCGCGTCCTCCAGGACCACGCAGTCGGCCGGGTCGGCCCCCAGGCGGCGGGCCGCCTCCAGGAAGACGTCAGGCGCCGGCTTGCCGTGCGGTACCTCGTCGGCCGAGACGACCGTTCGCAGATACGCGCCCAGGCCGGTGCCGGCCAGGACCGCCTCGATCGCCTCGGGGGAGGAACCGGAGGCCACCGCCGTCGGGACTCCTTCGGCCGCCAGCAGCTCCACGAACTTCCGCATCTCCGGATACACGCGCGTGCGGCTCCGGGCCAGCTCCAGATAGCGCCGGTTCGTCTCCGCGAGCAACTCGTCCACCGGGGGCCGCAGTCCGTGGCGGTCGCGCAGCAGGGCCGCCGTCTCCAGCGTGCTGATGCCGACGAACCTCTCGTGCTCCGCCCAGGTGAAGTCCGTGACGCCGTGCCCGGCGAGCATCTGCCGCGTCGCCTCGTAGTAGTTCGGCTCGCTGTCCACGAGTGTTCCGTCGAGGTCGAAGATGACCGAGAGGTTGCCGAGTTCGCTCATGGGACCAGGATGCCGTTACGCGCGGGCGGCCCGGCCGATGGACTCCACCAGCGGCAGCAGCCGGTACGGAACGCGTTCGCGCAGCGCCACCTCGGTGCGGGTGCGCACCACGCCCGGCAGGCTGATCAGCTTCTGGATCACGTCCTCCAGATGCGCGTTGTCCCGCGCCACCACCCGGGTCAGCAGATCCCCGCCGCCCGTGATCGAGAACGCCTCCACGATCTCCGGTACGGCGGCCAGCGCGTCCCCGACGTCGTCCAGATACCCCTGGGTGACCTCGATGTGCACGAAGGCCAGCACCGGGTGGCCCAGCGCGGCGGGGGAGAGGGAGGGGCCGGTACCCGTGATCACGCCGTCCCGGTCCAGCCGGTCCAGCCGGGCCTGCAGCGTGCCCCGGGCCACCCCGAGGATCCGGGCGTACTCGCGCACACTGGTGCGCGGCTGCTCCAGCAGCAGCCGCAGGATGCGGGTGTCCAGCTCGTCCACGCTCATGACATACGACAGTACCAATGGCTCACCGGCTCCCCCCGCCGACCTGCGCCATTGGTATTTTCACAACTGAACGATGCCTGCCCCGACCGGGCCAATGGCCCAGCGGAATCGACGTCACTTGAGCCAGTCGCCCCGCCGATGCTCTCATGGGTGTGTCGATGGCGCTGCGGATCCCCGCGGCGCCATTTCCGTGCCGTCCGCGGGAGGGGAAGCAGTGCTGAAGAGGGTGTTCGTGGCGCCGGACCCGGGGCGGGTGCGGCTGCGCTTCGCCGCGCGGGCCGTGCTGGGCATCGGCCTCGCGGTCGTGGTCTGCGGACTGGCCGGGCACTCCCTCACGGGCGCCGTCACCGGTGGGCTCGCCGCGCTGCTCGCCCTGTTCACCGTCGCGGACGCCACGGTGCGCGGACAGGCCGTCACCACCGCGCTGCTGCCCGCCGTGGGCCTGCCGGTGCTCGCGGCCGCCGCCGAACTGCACGACGTCCCGGTCGCCCGCGACCTGGTCTTCCTCGCCGTGGTCGGCGCGGGCGTCTACGCGCGCCGCTGGGGTCCGCGCGGCCACAGCCTGGGCGTGTTCGCCTTCATGACCTTCTTCGTCGCCCAGTTCCTGCACGCCGCCCCCGGTCAGCTGCCCGGGCTGTACGCCGCCGTCCTGCTCTCCGTGCTCAGCGCCGCAGCCGTGCGTTTCGGCCTCTGGTGCTACGAGCGCCGCCTGCCCCCGCCACCGGTTCCCGCCCCGCCCGCCGGCACCGGCCTGGCCCGGGTGACCACCCGGCAGGCCGTCCAGGCGACCGCGGGCGCGGGCTTCGCGCTGGTCGCGGGCCAGCTGGTGTCCGGTCAGCGGTGGTACTGGGCGGTCGGCGCCACCTGGTGGATCTTCGTCAACACCGCCTCGCGCGGCGAGACCCTGGTACGGGGCTTCCGCCGGGTCCTCGGCACCCTCATCGGCATCGCGCTGGGCCTGCTCGTCGCCGCCCCCGTGCACGGCGCCCCCGCGCCCACCGCCGTCCTGGTCGCGGTCGCCGTCTTCGGCATCTTCTACACGGCCGCCGTCTCCTACACCTGGATGATGCTCTGGGTGACCTTCCTCGCCGAGCTGCTCTACGGCCTCCTCGGTGTCCTCACCCCCGGCCTGCTGGCGCTGCGGCTGGCCGAGACCGCGGTGGGCGCCCTCGGTGCCGTACTCGCCGTGCTGTTCGTGCTGCCGGTCACCACCCACCTCACCACCGACGCCTGGATCGGGCGCGCCCTGCGCTGCGTGCACGCCTGCACGGCCGAGGCCGCCGCCCGGCTGGCCGGTTCCGCCACCGCCGACCCGGCACCCCGGGTGGCCGAACTGGAACAGCTCCTCGGCCGGGTACGGCTCTCGGTCGCCCCTCTCGTGCACCCGCTCACCCCGATGCACGGCCGCAAGCGCCGCGCCCGCCGCGTCCTCGCCCTGCTGGACGACTGCGCCCGGGAGGTCCGCGGCCTGGTCGCGGTCACCGCCGACCCGGAGGCCTCGCACGACGCCCGGCTGGCCGCCGCCTGCTGGCGCGTCGAGGCGGCCGTCGAGGCCCTCACCAGGGGCTCGGAGCACATCGCCGCCCCCGCCGAGCCGCCCGCCGAACCCGCCCTCGCCCACCTGCACGGGCTGGAGCGCGCCCTGTCCGAACTCGCCGAGCCGCTGCGCACCCCCTCGGGCTCGCCCCTGGTCGGCGCCTGAGACGCGCCGCCCCGCACGCCTTGGTCTAGACCGCAAGCTGCTACCGTCGGCCCCGGACCGGCTCGTACGGCTCGTACTCCCTCGTACTGACTCGTACCGGCTGGTGGCGGCTTGTGGCGAGAGGGGACAGCGGTGGCAGACGGCGGCAGGCGGCGGAGGGCGTTCATCGGGTCGTTCACGGCCGCGGGCGGCCCCGGGGTCGTCACGGCGGCGGTCCGTCCGGACAGCGGCGCCCTGGCCCTCCTGGAGAGCGTCGACGGCGTCCCCGACCCCTCGTATCTCGCCCTCGCACCCGGCGGGCGCACCCTGTACGCGGTCAGTGAGACCGCTGACGGCGCGGTGGCCGCGTACCACGTCCACGACGACAAGCCGCGGCTCGCCGGGCCACCGGTCCCGGTCGACGCCAGCGGCCCCACCCACCTCAGCGTCTTCGACGGTCATGTCCTGACCGCCAACTACGGCTCCGGCAGCGTCACCGCCGTCCCTGTCCGTCCCGACGGCACCCTCGCCCCCGCCGCCTCCGGGCAGCTCCGGCACACCGGCTCGGGCCCGCACGAGCGGCGCCAGCGCGGCCCGCACGCCCACCAGGTGCAGCCCGACCCCAGCGGCCGCTGGGCCGTCAGCGTCGACCTGGGCACCGACTCGGTCCGCGTCTGCACCCTGGACGAGGGCGCCCCCGCCCTCCACCGGGAGTTCGCCCTGCGCGCCGGCTCCGGCCCGCGCCACCTGGCCTTCCACCCCGGCGGCCGGTACGCCTACGTCGTCAACGAACTCACCCCGACCGTGACCGTCTGCCGCTGGGACGCCGGCACCGGCACCCTCAAGCCGTTGACCGAGACCCCGGTCCTGCCCGGCGCCCCGGCCGGCGACGCCTACCCGTCCGGCATCGCCGTCTCACCCGACGGCCGCTTCGTCTGGACGGCGACCCGGGGCGAGGACGTCCTGACCACGTTCACGGTCGACGGGGACCAGCTGCACCTGACGGCGACGGTCCCGTGCGGGGGCCACTGGCCCCGGGCGATCACCGAGTCGGGAGGCTTCCTCTACGCCGCCAACGAGCGCTCGGGCAACATCACCTGGTTCACGATCGACCACCAGACGGGCCTGCCCCGCTACGACGGCACGGTGGAGATCCCGGCCCCGTCCTGCATCGTCTTCGACTGACGTCCCCTCCAGCGCCCCGTAAGGGGCGCGGGGCTGAATTCATTTGCGGCTCCGCCGCGTGGGCGCGCCCAGCCCCCACCGGCCCGCAGCCGGACACGGACTCCAGCCCCCCGACACAAAAGGACCCGCTCCCCTCCAGGAACGGGCCCTTGACTCACGTCGGCCGACGCGCGAAGCGCATCACCGCACAGGCGCACCCTGCGGCTGCTGCGGAGCGATCCCCAGCGCCGTCGTGTACTTGGCCAGCGCCAGCTTGCCGATCGCCGGGTACGGCCCCAGCGGGTCGGCGGTGGCGCAGCCGGCCTCCTCCGCCGCCGCGGCCACCAGCGCTGCGTCGATCTCCGGCCCTATCAGGTACGGCGCCAGCGCCAGCTGCTGCGACCCCGAACCCCGCAGCTGCTCCGCGACGGAGGCGATCGAACCCTCCTGGTCCAGCGCGGCGGCCATCACCGGCACGGCCAGGCGCGCGGCGAGCAGCATGCCGGTGATCCCGGCGGCCTGCACGGCCTCGTCGCCGCCCACGGACGCGAGGATGATGCCGTCCGCGGCCGTCGCCACGGTGAACAGCCGGGCCCGGTCGGCACGGGCCAGACCCGCCTCGGAGAGGCGCACGTGCAGTGCCTCGGCGAGCAGCGGGTGCGGGCCGAGGACGTCGGTCAGGTCGGCGGCGACCCGGCTCTCCATGACCGCCTGGCGGACCTGGCGCAGCAGCGCGCTGTCCGGACCGGCCAGCAGCGGTACGACGACTGCGACGGGCCCGTCGGGGGCCTTGATGCCCTCGACGCCGGCGGCCACGGCCTGCTCGTAGCGGGCGGTGCGCTCCTCGGCGGCACGGGCGAGCACGGACTGGAGGGTGGGGAACTCCACGTCGTCCCCGTCCAGGTACCCGATGCGGGCGTCCAGGCCGGGCAGCTCGGAGCGGGCGATGCTCACGACCTCCTCGGCGAGGCTGCGCGTGGCCGCGCTGGGCGTCCCCGGTACCGCGAGGACGAGAGCGGGCGCGTCCTCGGGAGCCACCAGCGGTTCGGGGCGGCGGTGCCGTCCGGGCTGGCGGGGGCGCGGCATTCGTACTGGTAGGCCGGCGGGCCCAGTGGGGGAGCTCATGGCGCCGCATGTTACTGGCTATCTGGGCTCCCTTGTTCGGGGAGGGTGCAGGTGAGCGGTATCCGTCCGGTTTTGTCTGATGAGTTACGCATGATTCGGAGGTGATCCCTTCACCTGTCGGACACTTCGTGTCCCGGTGCGATCAATCCCTTTTTGTGTGCACCACGGAGAACAGCTGATCATCACCCGGCAGAGTGAGCCGTCCGGTGACCAGATCACTCGCGACGCGTACCGCTCCGTGCAGCGGATCGCCCTCCGCCGGCACCTGCCGCGCCCGCGGAAGCGACCGGGCCAACTCCTCGGCCAGCGGTACGAGAAGCGGCTCGCCCAGCTTGAACAGGCCGCCGGTGAGGGAGACCCGGGGCTCACCGGCCGTGGGGCAGACGGCGGCGGCCGACTCGGCCATGTGCCGGGCGGCGGCACGCAGGATCGCGACCGCGACCGGATCGCCCGCACCGGCGCAGGCCGCGACGTGCGGGGCGAAGGAGGCCAGTACGGCGGTCCGGTCGGCGCGCGGATAGAGCTGCCCGGGCAGCCCCGGCAGCGCCCCGAACCGTTCCTCGGCGCGGGCCCGCAGCGCGGCCGAGCCGCCGTCCCGCCCGTCGAAGGCGCGCAGCGCCGCCTCCAGGCCGGCCCGGCCGATCCAGGCGCCGCTGCCGCAGTCGCCCAGCAGATGCCCCCAGCCGTCCGCCCGCCGCCACTCGGTGAGATCGGTGCCGATCGCGATCAGCCCGGTCCCGGCGGCGACCACCGCGCCCGGGCGCGGTCCCAGGGCGCCGACGTACGCGGTCACGGCGTCGGCGGCCAGCGCGACCGTGCGCACACCGAGCTCGCGGGCCAGCGCGCCCGGCAGCTCGGCCCGCAGTGCGTCGCCGAGACTGGCCAGCCCGGCGGCACCGACGACGGCCGTCGTCACCCGCTCCAGCCCGTACGAGTCGGCCAACGCCCGTGCCATGGGCAGGAGTTGCTCCAGCAGATGCCCGGGGTCGATGCCCCGCGTCCCGGTCCGCACCGGCTCCGGGGACGCCCGCGGCGCCGACGGCTCGCGTCCCGGCACGCCGACGACGGCCCGTAACCCGGAGCCGCCGGAGTCGACGGCGAGGAATCCCGCGCCGGACCCGGCGGAGAATTCCGTGCCCCGGGATTCGCCGCCCGCGTCGGTCACGGCAGGCGCCAGTCCACCGGCTGTCCCCCCTGCTGGATCAGCAGGTCGTTGGCGCGGCTGAACGGGCGGGAGCCGAAGAAGCCGCGGTCCGCCGACATGGGCGAGGGGTGCGCGGACTCCACCGCCGGCAACTGGCCGAGCAGCGGGCGCAGATTGCGGGCGTCGCGGCCCCACAGGATGGACACCAGCGGCTTGCCGCGGCCGGCCAGTGCCCGTATCGCCTGCTCGGTGACCTCCTCCCAGCCCTTGCCCCGGTGCGCGGCCGGGCTGCGCGGGGCCGTGGTGAGCGCCCTGTTGAGCAGCAGGACGCCCTGCTGGGTCCAGGGGGTGAGGTCGCCGTTGGACGGCTGGGGCAGGCCCAGGTCGATGGTGAGCTCCCGGTAGATGTTGATCAGACTGCCCGGCAGCGGGCGCACCTCGGGCGCGACCGAGAACGACAGCCCCACCGCGTGCCCCGGGGTCGGATACGGGTCCTGGCCGACGATCAGGACACGGACGTCGTCGAAGGGCTGCTGGAAGGCCCGCAGAACGTTCGGGCCCGCCGGGAGGTAGGTGCGTCCCGCGGCGATCTCCGCGCGCAGGAAGTCGCCCATCTCGGCGATCCTCCCGGCGACTGGTTCCAGGGCCTTCGCCCAGCCCGGTTCGACGATTTCATGCAAGGGTCGTGGTGCCACGGCGTCACCCTACTGCCGTACACGGGTCGGTGATCAAGCCGAGGTCACGGCACGACCGGGGATGACCGGACCGTCGACCCGGATGACAGAAACCCCCCTCCTTCCAGTGGTACGGCCTCAGGCGACGACCGCCGCCCGCACGCACAGCACGTCCGGCAGATGGGAGGCCAACTGGCGCCAGCTGTCGCCGTCGTCGGCCGAGGCGAACACCTCGCCGTTGCGGTTGCCGAAGTACACCCCGGCCGGATCCCCGTCGTCCGTGCAGAGCGCGTCCCGCAGCACCGTGCCGTAGTGGTCCTCCGGCGGCAGCCCCGCCGACAGCGGATCCCAGGTCCGGCCCGCGTCGGCCGTGCGGAAGACCCGGCAGCGGTGCTGGGCGGGCACCCGGTCCGCGTCCGCGTTGATCGGGAAGACGTACGCCGTCTCCGCGCGGTGCGGATGGGCGGCCGCCGCGAAACCGAACGTGGACGGCAGCCCCTCGCCGATGTCGGTCCAGTGCGCCCCCGCGTCGTCGCTCCGGTACACCCCCCAGTGGTTCTGCAGATACAGCCGGTCCGGGCTCCCCGCGTCCTGGGCGATCTTGTGCACGCACTGGCCGAACTCCGGATGGGGGTCCGGCAGGAACACCGCGGAGACACCGGAGTTGGAGGGTGTCCAGCTCGCTCCGCCGTCGCCGGTGCGGAAGACGCCGGCCGTCGAGACGGCGACCGTCACCGCCTTGGGGTCGCGCCGGTCGGTGACGACGGTGTGCAGGCCCTCACCGCCGCCGCCCGGCACCCACCGGTCACGCGTCGGGTGCTCCCACAGCGGCCGGACCAGTTCGAAGCTCTCCCCGCGGTCCTCCGACCGGTACAGCGCGGCCGGTTCGGTGCCCGCGTAGACCACCTCCGGCTCGGCGGCGGCCGGGTGCAGCTGCCAGACCCGCTCCAGCGAGGCACCGGTGTCCTTGGGGAACTTCACGGCGGGCCGGGCCGGTTCGGTCCAGGTGCGGCCCAGGTCGTCGGAGTGGAACACCGAAGGTCCCCAGTGCGCGCTGTCGCCGCCCGCCAGGAGCCGGGGCCGCTCGCCCCGGGTGTCGATGGCGACCGAGTAGATCGCCTGCGCGTTGAAGCAGGGACTCCCGTCGAACTCCCAGCCGCCACCTCGCCGCCTCCCGAGGAACAGACCCTTGCGGGTCCCCACGGCGAGCAGTACCTCGGTCATGCCGACCACCTCCATGACGCCTTTGTCACAGCCTGTTTTCAGGCACCGGCCAGTCTGCACCCCGCCACTGACAGTCACCTTCGGGATCGCGTCGTCGCAGGTCGGAGACGTCGTGTCGGCCGGTCGAACAAGACGGCGGAACGCGTTCCGGAAGACGCCTGCGCGAGCGGGGCCGGTCGTGCGACCGTCGACTCGGAGTTCGCCGTGAGCAACGGGGCGGCCGCTCCCGTATGGGAGGGCGGTCCGGGCTGTCCGTGCGCGCGTGAGGAGGATGCCTTTGAAGGCGTTCCGTGGTCCGAAGGTCTGGCTGTGGCGCTGGCGGCGCAACCCGCTGAAGCGCCGCGCCGACACGATGGAGGCCTGGGTGCTGCTCGGCGCCTGGCTGCTCACCCTGCTGGCCGGGGTGCTCGCCGGGCTCGCGGCGGCGCGGTCGGTCGAGGACGGCCTGGCCCGCGAACGCGTCGAATGGCATCCGGTCGTCGCCCATGTCACGGAGAGGGCCCCCGGATCGGCGGGGCCGGAGTCCGACTCCTCCGACGGGGAACGGGTCTGGGCGAGAGTGGGCTGGACCGTCGCCGACGGCTCCGCGCACACCGGCCAGGCGCGGGTCCCGGCCGGCAGCAGGGCCGGCACCCCGGTCACCGTGTGGACGGACCCCCAGGGGCACCTCGTCACCAGGCCCGTCACCGCCGCGGAGGCCCACTTCCGCTCCGCGCTGATCGGCGGCCTGGTCGGGCTGAGCGCGGCCGCCGTCCCGTTCGTCGCCGGGCTCGTCGCGCGCGGCCGGCTGGAGCGGCGGCGGATGGACCGCTGGGACGCGGAATGGGCACGGCTCGGACCGCAGTGGGGCCGGATGACCGGCTGACGCCCCGCCCGGCGGCCCGGCGGGTGGTTCCAGACCCGGCCCCGCCCGGCGGTACGGCAGGCGGTCCCCGACCCGGTCCCGCCCGGCGGCGGCACGGCTTCCGGTCACTGACCCGCCAGCGTCCTGCGGCAGTTCGCGAGCAGCCGCTCGTCCTGGGCGATGTCGTGGCTGCCGTATCCGCCCGGCCGAGCCATGTGCCGCCGGGCGCCGGCGAGTTCGGCCGTCACCAGGTCGCGCAGCGGGGCGCTCGCCGGGCCCATCCCGGCCAGACACTCGGCGATCGCGCCCCGCGTGTACGGGTTCTCCGACCAGGCGGTCCGGAACACCGGCAGGACGGGCTCCGGATCCCCTTCGATCCGCCACAACGCCTGTGCCGCCGCCGTGCGTTCCCACACCCTGTCGGACCCGGCCAGCCGGCGCAGCGCGGGCAGCGCGTCACGGGCGCCCGCCCCCAGCCGCCCCAGCTGCTCGGCCGCCGTCCGCGCACTGCGGCCACGGCCGTGCGTCAGCTCCCGCAGCAGCACGGGGAGTACGGCGTCCGCGTCCCCCTCCGCCGACCACAGGGCCCCCGCCGCCAGGGCCGCGTGCCGGGTGTCCAGGAGCCCGCGCAGGACCGGCGCCGCCGCCCGGGCCGCCGCGCCCAGAGCGTCCAGCGCACGCACCGCCTGCCCCACGAGGGCTTCCCGGGCCCCCAGCCCCTCGGGCGCCCCGCGCAGCAGCCGCAGCACCTCCGGTACCGCCGCCGGGTCCCTGAGGGCGGTGAGCGCCGCCAGCAGCGGCGCGGCCGACTCGGCGGCCTCGGGCGAGTCCGGGTCGACCTGGCCGAGCCGGTGCCGCAGCGCGGGCGCGAGCGGGACGGCCGCCGGGCCCAGATGCACGATCTCGAAGCCCAGCCCACCGGGCACCACCGGTCTCGCCAGCAACTGGGACAGGGCCGGTACTGCGCGCGGATCGCCGCTTCTGGCCAGCGCCTTCAGCGGACCGCCCAACGAGGGTCTGCCGCGCTCCCAGGTGTGCACCCACAGGTCGGGCCGCACGGTCACCAGCGCGTGCAGCTCGTCCGCCGCGGGCGCGGCCAGCCCGAACAGCTCCGCGAGCACCGAGACGGCCGCGTCCCGCAACTGGTCCTGCTCGCGGCCCAGTTGCCTGCCGATCAGGGAGACGGGCGCCGAGAAGTCCGCGCGCCACCCACGGAACAGCCCGGCCGACATCCACACCGCGTTGCACCGGTCCATCGCGTCCGGGCTGCTCAACTGGCCGACGAGCAGGGCGATCCGGTCCGCCACCCGGTCGTCCAGCGCCCGGTGCAGGGTGCGCAGCAGACAGGAACCCTCCTCGTCGGACGGGCGCAGCCGCCGTATCCGGCCGACCAGGGTGTCCGCGTCCACCCGGTCCGGACCGGCCGTCCGCCGCTCGGACCGCTCCCTGAGCAGCCGGACCGCCGTCGGCACCAGGTCGGCGGGGAGCCGCTCCGGCGCGCCGAGGCCCAGCTGGCCGAGGGCGGCCAGCCGCGCCCCCGGGGCGTACGGCGGCCCGCTCTGCGCGGCCAGCAGGTCCGCCGCGGCGGCCGCCCGGGCGGGACGGCACCGTACGAACAGCCCGAGGGCCTCGGTGAGGGCGAGCAGCACCTGCTCGTCGCGCTCGACCGCCATCCGCCGCCGTAGCAGCGCCAGCACCCGGTCCGGTTCGTCGAGGAACCGGACCAGTGCCCCGGCCGCCGCCCGGCGTACCGCGGGGCACGGGTCGTCGGCCAGTGGCACGAACGCCCCGGCGCCGGCGCGGACGGCGGCCCGGGCCCGCGGACCGGCACTCTCCGCGCCGATGCTGACCAGCAGCTCCACTATGGCGCCCCGGTCCTGCACCTCCGTGCGGGAGGCGAGCGCGAAGAGGAACGGGACGCAGGCGAGCGTCGAGTCGTACACGTTCCCCTGGTGGTGCACCGAGCCGTACATCCCGTCGAGCGCGACCTCCCGTTCGGCCGCGTCCGCCGAGGCCAGTCCGCGCAGCAGACCGGGCACGTCCTTCGCGCTGCCGTACGCGTGCCGCAGCGAGGCCCAGTCGACCTCGTCGATCCCCGTGAACACGTTGTCCTCCCCAGGCGAGTACCACCTGTTCCGGAGTCTGCACCACAGCACTGACAACGATGCGGAATCGGACGACGACTGTGTGCGATCCGTCGGCGGTCACCGGCCGAAGACCCTCCGCGAGGGATCAGTTCCGGCCAGGCAGGGCCCGCTCCAGGATCGCGTCGAACCCGGCGCCGGCGGGCAGGGTGCCGAACGCGTGCCCCCAGTCGCCGCCGAGCCGGGTCGCGCAGAAGGCGTCCGCCACGGCGGCCGGGGCGTACCGCACCAGCAGCGAGGCCTGCAGCGCCAGCGCCATCCGCTCGACCAGCCGGCGCGCCCCCGCCTGGTCGGTCTCGGCCAGTTCGTTCTTCAGCCGGGTCACGGCGGCGTCCAGCCGGGTGTCCGCCCCGCGCGCGTGCGCGAGTTCGCCGAACAGGGCGTCGGCGGCGCCGGGTTCACGGGACAGTGCCCGCAGCACGTCGAGCGCGTTGACGTTCCCCGAGCCCTCCCAGATCGACAGCAGCGGGGCCTCGCGGTAGTGCCGGGGCATGCCGGAGTCCTCGACGTAGCCGTTGCCGCCCAGGCACTCCAGGGCCTCCGCGGTGAAGGCCGGACCGCGCTTGGTCACCCAGTACTTGCCGACGGCGGTCGCGATCCGCCGGAAGGCCCGCTCCTGCTCGTCCCCGCGCACCGCGCGGTCCGCCGCCCCCGCAAGACGCAGGGTGAGCGTGGTCGCGGCCTCCGACTCGACGGCCAGGTCGGCCAGCACGTTGCGCATCAGCGGCTGGTCGACGAGCCGGGCACCGAACGCGCTGCGATGCCGTACATGGTGACCCGCCTCGACGAGCGTCTTGCGCATCAGGGTCGCCGAGTTCATCACACAGTCCAGCCGGGTGCAGTTGACCATCTCGATGATGGTCTTCACCCCCCGTCCCTCGGGCCCGACCAGCCAGGCCACGGTTCCGTCGAACTCCGGCTCGGAGGACGCGTTGGAGCGGTTGCCGAGCTTGTCCTTCAGCCGCTGGATGCGGAACGCGTTGCGGCTGCCGTCCGGCAGCACGCGCGGTACCAGGAAGCACGACAGGCCGCCCGGCGCCTGGGCAAGGACCAGGAAGACGTCGCACATCGGAGCCGAGGTGAACCACTTGTGCCCGCGCAGGGTGTAGACGCCCGGCTCGGCGGTGGGCGTGGCGGCCGTCGTGTTCGTCCGTACGTCCGAACCGCCCTGCTTCTCGGTCATGCCCATCCCGGCGAGCAGTCCCGGCTTCTCGGCCGGCACGCGCAGCCCCGGCTCGTACTCCCGGCTGGTCAGCAGCGGTTCGTACACCTTGGCCAGCTCGGGCTGGGCGCGCAGCGCGGGCACGGCGGCGTACGTCATCGACGTGGGACAGCCGTGGCCGGATTCGGTGTGCCCCCAGACCAGTCCGCCCGCCGTCCGCGCGACATGGGCCCCCGCCCGGTCGTCCGCCCAGGCGGCCCCGGCCAGCCCCTCGGCGACCGCCTCCCGCATCAGGTGGTGCCAGGCGGGGTGGAAGTCGACCTCGTCGACCCGGTTGCCGTACCGGTCGTGGGTGCGCAGCTCCGGCTCGTGCCGGTTGGCCAGCTCACCCCACTCCTGCGCCTCCGCGCTCCCGGCCCGCACCCCGAGCCGCCGGATCCCCTCCTCGGCCCAGCCCGCCCCCTCCCGGCGCAGGCCCTCGATCAGGGCCGGGTCGGCGGAGGCGTCGTACGGGGCGAGCGGCGGCGGCTGGTTGGTGACGTCGTGAGTGGCGTACTGCGGCTGCGGAAGCGCGGCGGTCGAGTCCATGACTCTCATGTTGCAGTAATTCCACGACCGCAGCAATACTGCAATATCGTGCCGCACGTACAGTACGTGACCATGCGCATGAACGACGTGTCCGCCGGGCCCGCCGACGTCGACCTGCGGCCGCTGTCCGCCCGGTCGGTCGTGCTGAGCCTGCTGCTGGGCACGCATCCGCCGGAGCTGCCGGTGAAGGACCTGATCCGGTTCGTCGAGCCCTTCGGGGTCGGCGGCTCGACGCTCCGGGCCGCGCTCAGCCGGATGACGGCGGCCGGCGACCTGCGCCGCACCGACGACGCCGTCTACGGTCTCAGCGACCGGCTGCTGGCCCGCCAGCGCCGCCAGGACGAGGCGGTACGCCCCCGCACGCGCGCGTGGCGCGGCGACTGGGAGATGCTGGTCATCACGGCCACGGGCCGCGGCCCCGCCGCACGAGCCGACCTGCGCACCCGCCTGACCTCCCTCCGCCTGGCCGAACTCCGCGAGGGCGTCTGGCTGCGCCCGGCGAACCTCGCGAGGCCCCTCCCCGCGGACCTGGCGGACACCGCCCAGTCCTACACGGCCCGCCCCGACCGTCCCGCGCCCGAACTGGCCGCCGGCCTGTGGCCGTTGACCACCTGGTCCACCACCGCACGTGCCCTCCTGACCCGAGCGTCCGACTCCCGCCTCCCCGCCGACCGCTTCACGGTCTTCGCGGCAGCGGTACGCCACCTGCTGACCGACCCGGTCCTGCCCCCGGAACTCCTGCCCACCGACTGGCCGGGCGATGAACTGCGCGCCGCGTACGCGGGCTACCGGGCGGAGATGGGAGTGCCGACGGGGCACCCGGCCGACTGACACCGCTCCCGGAACCGGCACGGGTTGTGCCACGCTCACCGCTCCCGGAACCGGCACGGGTTGTGCCACGCTCACCGCTCCCGGAACCGGCACGGGTTGTGCCACGCTGGCTGTCATGGCCCAGGCGAAGGTCCGAGGACTGCCCGTGCCCGCGGCTCTGACGACCCTGCTGGACCAGGGACGCTGGCGTCATCCGGGCGATGCCGAGATGGCGCGACTGATCCCCTGGTTCGGGATTCCGGTCGACTTCCTCTCCAGCGTGCACTCGATGGAGAGGGAGTCCGGGTCGCTCGACACCGCCGACGGCGACGAGCCGTTCGCCGCCTTCCTCCACTTGGCCTGGGGCAGCCGACAGCAGGCGCCGGTCGAACTGCCCTGGCTGGACGTGGAGAAGGCGTTCTTCATCGCCGTGAACCGGGAGATCGGCGACGACGTGGCTCTCGCCCTCGACTTTCGGACCGATCCCGCCGACCCACGGGTGGTGGGAAGCCACGTCTCGACAGACCCCATGGCCCAGAGGTGGCGCGTCGTCACGCCCACCTTCTCGTCCTTCGCCGCGGCCCTGAAGCTCTAGCAGGGACCGACGCTGCCGGGCCCCTCGCTCCTTCCTGCCTCGTGCCTCCTTCGCCGCGTCCTCGCGGACGGGGCCCGGCCGTGTCCCCTGCGTATCCGGTCGACGACGTCCGGCGCCGTGCCCGGGAGACCTGCGTCGAGGGTGCGTCGCGCAGACATGCTGGGGATGTGTGACCGGTGTAGGGTCGAAATACCGTGTGAATGGGCTTCGCGGCCGGCGGACAGGCCAGTGGCCCGGATGCTTCGGGAGTGCCCATGGCTCAGCAGACGAACATCGCCGCACAGACCGCTTTCGGAGAGGCCGTCGTCGCCGGCGACCTGGACGCCCTCGACGAGATCGTCGCGACCAACTCGACCGACCATGATCCCGCCCCGGGACAGACGCCGGGGCCCGGCGGGTACAAGACCATGTTCGGCGAACTGCGAACAGCCTTTCCCGACCTGGACCTCCAGGTGGAGCACCTGGTCGCCACCGACGACGAGTTGGCCTTCGCCTATGTCATCTCCGGGACGCACCTGGGGCCGCTGATGGGGCGACCGGCGACCGGCAGGAAGGTGAGCTACCGAGGCATGCAGATCAGCCGTTTCGACAGCGACGGCAAACTCGTCGAACGCTGGGGCAGCAGCGACGAACTCGGCATGCTGCGCCAACTCGGCCTCGTCGAGGTGTGACCCGGCGGGCGGAGGGGGCTCCACGACCGCGCCGGTGCCGACTTGCGACCGCCCCGTCAGTGCCGTGTCCGGATACGTAGGGCCTGGACGGACCAGTCGAACACCGGGGCCAGACTCTCCGGTGCCGGCCAGTCGTTGACCACTGCGAGCAGTTGGAGGTACCGCTCCCTGCGGGGGTCGTTCACGCTCTCCAGCCGCGTCACCAGCCGCCGGCGAAGCTCGACGTCGTCGGGGTCGGGGCGGCCGAGGAGGTGCGCGTAGTACGCCGTGAACGCCGCGACGACCGGATCGGCCTGGGGCGAGGCCGGGTCGATTCCGGCGGTCAGGGCCGGGCCGGCCTGGTCACGGACAGCCGCGGCGACGTCGCGGCGCGGGCCCGTCGTGCCGCTGCGGGCCTGTTCGGCCGCCTGGTCCTCGGCCAACCGCCGCAGGGCGGCACGGAAAGCCGGGTCCAGGGACATCTCGGCCAGCTCCACCCACGCCTGGACCTGCTCCGCTTCCGGGTCGTCGGGCAACTCCGGGGTCATCGAGCGCATGACTCCCGCGAACGCGGGGGCGGCGTCAAGGCCACCGAAGACGACGTCGAGGAAGTCGCCGATCAGACGCCGGCGTTCGTCGGCGGAGAGCTGGGCCAGCCGGTGCATGAATTCCGTCTCCTCAGGTGTCGACCCGCGCTCGGCCACCACTGCCAGCACCGCGCACCGCAGGCGCAGGACGCGGATCTGCACGGCCAGCGCTTCGGCGTGCACCGCGGCGGCCTCGGCGAGCGACAGCTCGCGGTCCACGACCCTGCGGATCGTGGGAAGGTCCAGTCCCAGCTCACGCAAGGTCCGCACCATATCCAGGCGTGCGACGGCATCGATGCCGTAGCGGCGGTAGCCGGCCGGGCTGCGGTCCGTCGGCGTCACGATTCCGCGATCGGAGTAGAACCGAATGGTCTTGACCGTGAGACCGGTCCGTCGAGCGAGCTCGCCGATCGAGTAGAGCGTGTCACCGTCCATGCCCCCACCCTTACGTCTCCCCCTACGGGAGACTCAAGCCCCCTCACTCGCCTGCAGCCAACGGCTCCTGGGCGGCCGGTCGGTCTGCCGGAGACGGCCGACCGTCCGACTCGATCGACGAGGAACACAGCTGGGTGGTGATGCCCCGCGTTCTCGGTGTTCCTCCGCCGCCGGGTAGCTTCTTGACCCTCACACCGTGTCAGGCGGTCAGCTCGGAGACATCATGTTCACCATCGGAGACTTCGCCCGGCACGGCCGCGTCTCGGTCCGGATGCTGCGTCACTACGACGCGACCGGCCTGCTGCGCCCGGCCCATGTAGATCCTGCCAGCGGCTACCGCTACTACGCTGCAGCTCAGCTCGCCCGCCTCAACCGGATCATCGCGCTCAAGGACCTCGGATTCACCCTTCAGCAGGTCCTGGACATCGTGGACGAGAAGGTCGGCGCCGAGGAACTGCGCGGCATGCTGCGGCTGCGGCGGGCGGAACTGGAGACCGCCATGGCCGCCGCAGGAGCACGGCTGGTCCAGGTCGAAGCGAGGCTCCGAGCGATCGAGAGCGAGGGCCACATGCCCACGAACGACGTTGTCGTCAAGAGCGTCCCCACTGTCCGCGTGGCGGAGCTGACCGCGACCGCCGCGAGTTTCGCGCCCGAGGACATCGGCCCGGTCATCGGGCCGCTCTACGACGAACTGTTCCGGCGCCTGGGATCGGCGGGTGTCACCCCCACGGGCCCCGGTGTCGCCTACTACGAGGACGCCCCGGAGGGCGGCGGCAGGATCAGCGTCCACGCCGCCGTGCAGGTCGCCGCCCCTCTCCAGGACGGCGCCTTCCGCGTCCTCGACCTGCCGTCCCTGGACCAGGCGGCGACCATCGTGCACCGCGGTTCGATGGACACCGTGCTTTCCACCGCCCAGACCCTGGCCCACTGGACCGATGCCAACGGCTACCGGTCGCACGGCTACCCCCGCGAGGTCAATCTGGAGTGCCCCGAGAACCGCGACGACTGGGTGACGGAACTGCAGACACCGGTGACCCGGGTCTGATCAGTCGAGCGAGCCCGACCGTATCAAGCCCCCCTCCGGGTACCGCCCCTTGACCTGGTACGGGAACATGCCGGCCAGGCGCGCCGAGGGTTCGAGTCCGAGTTCCTCGCCGAGCAGCCGCCGGAACGCCTCGTAGTGCCGGATCGCCTCCACGATGTTGTTCTCGGCCAGGTGGACGGCCACCACCGCGCAGTGGGCACTCTCCCGCAGGGGCTCGATCGCGACGCACCTGAGGGCCGCCTCCAGCGCGAGCGCGTAGCAGCCGCGCACGGTGAGCCGGACGCTGAGCGATTCGAGTGCGTGCAGGCGGAGTTGACGCAGCCGCTCCCGCTCGGGGTGGATCCACTCCTCGTCCCATCCGGGCAGCAGTTCGCCGCTTTCGAGGAGGACGAGCGGGGGCGGTGCCTCACCCGGAGCCGGTAGGGAACCGGTCAACCGCAGCGCTGCGCGGGTGAAGTCGTCGACGTCGACGGACACCCCGTCCGCCAGGCAGAGGCTGTCGCCGTCGCTGCGGACCACCGGCTGCCGCATCCGGCGCAGCCGCCAGAGCACCGTACGCAGACTGCCGTGCGCGTGCTCCTCGGTGACGTCGGGCCACAGTGTCCCGGCGACGACCGAACGGGGCGCACGCCTGTGCAGCCCGAGATAGGCCAGCAGCCGTTGTGCGCTCGCCGGAACAGCGACGCTCCCGTTCACTCCCTCCAGCCGGAAGGTGCCGAACAAGCGCAGTCCGACAAGGTCTTGTTCCCGTACCGTCCTACGGTCTCTTCGCGGCTCCGCCGTCACTTCGTTCCGGGCCATCAGTCGTCGCCGTTCCCCCGTGTCGCGGCCGCACGTTGAGCGGCCGGTGCCGTGTGCCATGCCGTCCGCATGTGCCTGAGGCAGCCAGCGTGACCAGGCCGAGGGCGTGTGTCATGCGCCTTTCCGCTCAGCGGACCGCGTGGCCCGGGGGCGTCGGGGACAGGTCGTCACTGCCGGGTGTCGGGGGTGAAGTCCACGCCCTGGTCGTTGAGTCGGTGGCGGATCACGAAGTCCTCGACATCACCGGTCGGCCAGATCGAGCCGTGCCGGCGCAGCGCTTCGAGGTACTGCTCGTTCTGGGGGCGTCCGTGACGATGAGGTTGGCGGGGTCGTCGTACCGCCAGGGGTCGTCGGAGAGCCGGGTGCGGTGCTCGACACCGAGCGCCTCGAACCGGGTGCCGTCGGCGGTCCGCGTGCTGACCCGCAGTGCGGCGCCCCCCTGGGCGGCGTCACCGGCGGCCTGCAGTTGCCTCTCGATCCGCAGGAGATCCGGGTCGGCGCGCAGACGCCGCCAGATCGCCTTCCGTACGTTGTTGAAGTCGGCCCTCGCCAGGTCCCTCGCCTCCCGGAGAACGGCGGTGGCATCGGCCCGCTGGGCCGCGGTCATCGGCCCGTTGCCGACCTGTCGCCTCAACTGGTCGAATTGCTGCCGCAGTTGGGCCAGCCTGGTGCGCGCGGCAGTGGTGCGCCGGCCCCTGAGCACGTCGAGGACCACCGCGGTCATCTTGCTGTTGGCGACGCGCTCGTACTCCGCGAGGAGGTCAGGCCGGGACACCGCCGGAGCGCGGGTCTGCGGCGAGATCACGGTGGCGGCCTGCACGCCGGTGCCGGCGGCGGCGGGGGTGGGCGCGGTCGGGGCGACGGCCGGCGTCTGCGGCGCGGGCGCGGTCTGTGCGGGGGTGGTCGGCGGCTGCGAGGTGGGCGGGGCCGACTGTTCCTGGGCGGTCGGCGACGGCATCGTGGCCGGCGGGCGCCCGGAGAGCGGGCGGGCCGGCTCGGTGACGGCGGGGGAACCGGTGGCCATCCTGGTCGCGGACTCGGCTTCCGACAGGCCGATCATCGCGCGGGCCACCACGTTCCGGGCCGTCCTGCCGACCCAGCCGCCGCCCGCGGGACGCGGCGCGGCGGAGGGCTGCTCCGCAGCCGCGGGCACGCGCGGCGAGGCGGGCGGCCGACCGGCGCCGGCCCCGGTCTCCGCGGACCGGACCGAGGCACCCCCGACGACGCCGAGGAGCAGCGGCTGCACCCAAGTCTGGTTGAAGGCGAGGCCGCGCGCGATGCTCGCCGCGGCCCGGTTCGCCTGCTCGAAGGTGACCGGAGTCCCCTTCTTCTCCTGGACTTCGAGCCAGACGAGGAGTTCCGTCGCCGCGGAGGCCATCCACTGGCAGAAGTCCAGCTCGTCGGCGGCCGCCCGGTACGCGGGGCCGTGCGCGTCCCGGTCGCCGAGCCGGAACTTCCGCTCATGCGAGGTGAACGCGACGACGTCGATGCGCCAGACGCTCCTGCGGACCTCCCGCTCGTGTCGGAGAGCCTCGTTGTGGCGCACCGCCCAGTACCTCATCCAGATGTCGAACAGCTCCCGCGCGGTGAGCCGGTTGTGCGGGTCCGCCGGGTCGCGCCCGTCGCCGGACACCGCTGCCGCGGCACGCCGCGGCTGGTCGGCGACGGGTATGCCGACCTTGTTCCCGGCGTCCCCGTAGCTCGGCACGGGGTAGGCGTCGCCGCCTGCCCCGGCGACCCGTTCGCGCGGCTGCGGCCTCGGAGCCGAGGCCGCCCGCGCCGTCTCGCCGGGGGCCGCGGCGTGCACGGCACGGCCGACCGCGGCGCGGACGACGGCGCCCAGGCGCTGCCTGTCCTGGGCCGGTACACCGTCCGGCACCCCGACGTCGGCGGGCAGGTGATAGCGGCGTCGCATGACCGTGAACCTCCGGGGAGTGACGGGCCCTAGTCGATCTCGATCTTGGGCGCGGTCGGGTTGCCCGCGAGGTACTGCGCGGCGATGTCGACCGGCATGACGTTGAAGTGCAGGTGCAGCACGTAGAGGCCGGGACCGTGGTGGAAGCTGCCCGGGTTGTTCGTGGGGCCGCCACCGCCGGAGAAGGTGATCCGGCTGCGGCCGGCCGCGGCGTTGACCCGGCCGGCGACGACCGCGTCGTTGTAGTACGCGTTCCACGCGATCCGCTCGTGGCGCGCGGCGCGGTCGACCGCGACCAGGAAGCCGACGAGCTTGTCACGCTCGTAGAACCCGTCCTCCGTGATCTTCAGGAAACCGCTGAGGTCCATGTCGAAGGAGTACTCGCCGACGCTCTCCTTGTCCCCGAGCAACGGGTTGCTGTTCGCATGATTCGGATAGTTGTCCGCCTTCACATGCCAGCCGGTTTCCTTCTGGACGGCCTCGATGAACCTCACGACGGTCGGGGACGAGCCGGGCACGTCCTGGCCCTGCGCCAGGACATCGGGCCGGTCGGCCGCCGGGACCGTGCCTTCGAGGTACTCGGGCAGGCCGTAGACCCGGACCTCCGTCTGCGGTTTCTGCAGGATGAACTCCGCCTGGTTGGCGGCGATCACCACGTACTCCCGCGCCGCCCGCTCGGCCACCTGCCGCCACCTGTTCGCGTAGTCGCGGCGCAGGGCGGCCACCCGGGCGAGCACGTTCGCCAGCCTGACCGCGTAGCTCTCCTCCTCGGCTCGGTGCAGTGCGAGGATCTCGTCGACCACGTCCGGGTCCGGCTCGGAACGGAGCCGCCGCGTCTCGGCGTCCCTCTTGTCGGCCGCCGCGTAGGCCTGCGCCCGCAGTCGGCGGTACTCGCCCGCCAGTTTCCTCTCCGCGGCCGCGAGTCCCGCGGCGAGCCTTTTCCGGTGCCCGCCGCCTCGGCGGTGGAGGATGTAGTCCACCGACGCGACGAAGCGCTCCTTCCAGTACTCGATCATGTTGTCCCTGGTGTGGGTGACACTCCGGCCCGAGGCCCGCTCGCGTTCCTCGGTCTCCTCGGCGAGCGCGACGATCCGGTCCTCGACACCGGGCAGCGGCCACAGGTCGGTCGCCGGGTCGATGGGCGCGAAGACCTCCTCCTGCTGCGAGGGGGAGTCCGGCACGACCGGCTCCGGCCCCGGTGGGGCCGGCGGGTGCGCGAGCGTGTTCTCCCGCTCCGCCTCGCGCAGCGCCCCGGCGAACGGGTCGTCCGGTGGCTTCTCGCTCCCGCCCACCGGCACGCCGTGCGCCCGCGCCGCCGAGCGCTGCTCCTCGTGTGCCAGCGCGGCGGCGTCGAGGTGCGCGACCGTCGGCGCCGTCGGCCCGCCGGCGGCCCGGCCGGCACTGCCCGGCTGATACCCGAGCGGACCGGGCGTCGCGGCGGCACCGGCCGTCCCGGTGGCCCGTTCCGGGTGGCGCTCCGCCAGCATGCGCTCGGCCTCGGCGAGACGGGCCGCCACCGCGCGGGTCAGGGCGCGGCCGGCCGCCTCCAGCTGTTCGTCGGTCGGCACCCCGACGATCCGCAGGGTGATCGGGACGTGGCAGTCGATGCGCATGGCGCCGGGCTCAGCTCGCGGTGTAGGCGAGTTGGACGGTCGCCAGGCTGGTGGCGCTGGAGTCCTGGACGAAGCCCGTCGACAGCGCGATGTAGTAGCGGAACGTGTCGGGGTCGACGGCGGCGAACGCGGTGTCGACGGGCACCGTGATGTCGTACGGATTGGTGAAGACGGACGTGCTGTTCCTGATCTCGGCCAGCCGGTCGGGGGCCGCGCTCGCGTCGGACAGGGGAATCCTGAGCAGGAGGATGTTGAGGCTGGTGGCGCCGCCGGCGAAAAGGCCGATGGCCCGGAACGAGACCAGCCGGATGTCCGCCGGCAGGCTGAGGCCCATCACCGCGCTGCCGCCGGCGCTGCCGGCGTCGGGGTGTGCCGCCCCGGTCTCGTCGTAGGTCCAGCCGCCGATGACGGAATTCGGCGTGGAGACGAGGTCGAGGCCGGGCGTGAGCAGCTGCTGGCCGGTCGGGACGCCGACCGGCCGGCCGATCGCGGTGTTGATCTCGGAGACCACGGCGGCCGCCTGCTGCAGGTCGGCCTGGATCGCGTCGAACCGCACGTTGAAGCCGTTCGTGCCGTCTGCCTGGATGCGGTGGACGTTGTCGATCCAGTCGGTGGGCGCGAACGTGGGGGTGTAGCTGAGGTCGCTCATGGGTGTCCCCTCCCGCTCAGGACGGCGGTGCGAAGGTGAGATGGACGGCCTCGATCGACAGCCCGCCGAAGGTGATGGTGGTGAAGTTCGCGGTGAAGACGTAGCGGAAGACGCTGGTGTCGATCAGGGCACGCGACGCGGTGACCGGTATCTGCAGGTCGAAAGGGCCTTTGCCCGGGATGTCGCCGTCGCCGGTCAGCGCCTCGGGGGCCGGTGGCGGCACGACCAGCCGAAGTGGCGTGCGCAGCAACGAGACGCCGCCGCCACCGGCCCCGAAGGAGTTCCTTCCGATGCTGCCCACCACCCGCACCGATGTCAGCCGAAGCCCGTCGGGCAGGGTCAGGTTGGCCACCCCGAGCGCCTCACCGCTGGCCGTGCTGACGACACCGCTCGCGTCGTAGGCCCACTCGCCGGTCGAGGACGAGGTGGTGTGCAGGACCGGCGTGAAGCTGAGCCGCTGCTGCTGCGGCGGCGGAGGGGCGTTCGACGCGTCGATCGCCGTGCCGATACGGGTCACCACGGTCGACAACTGGCGCAGGTCGCCGGCGATCGCGTTGAACTTGCTGTTGAACCCGATCGGCCCGCTCGCCGTCGCCCGGTCCCTGCGGTCCGTCCAGGGGACGTCGCGGAACGTGGGGGTGTAGCCGATGTCGGCCACGATGACTCCTCAGCTGCTGGTGTAGACGATCTGGAAACCGGCGATCGTCACCGGTTGGGGGGCGAACGTGACGGTGGCCCGGATGAGGTACCGGTACGTCGCGGTCGCGGTCGTGGCCACGGATGCGTCGATCACCGTGGTCTTGTCGTACGGGTTCGTGTCACCGGAGATCTCGGCCAGCGTCTCCGGGGTGCCGCCGGGGACGGCGAGACGGGACAGGGTGATGTCCGGCGGCGCCGCCGCCCCGCTGGGGTTCTGGCCCATGGCGCGGAACGAGACCAGCCGGACGTTGTCGGGGAGCGCCACCTCCATCATTCCGTCGACGCCATGGTCCAGGGCCTGGGCCGCACCGCTGGCGGTGGTGGTCCAGTTGGTGCGCGCGGGGATCACCAGCAGCTTCGGCGGCAGGACGAGCACGTGCTCGACCGGCCCCGTGCCGCGTGCGGCGATGGCCGCCCTGATCTGGTCGACGACGGTGGACATCTGGCGCAGGTCGTCCTCGATGGCGCCGAACCGGGCGTTGAAGCCGTTCGGTTCGGCTGCCCTGACCCGGTCGCCGTCGGGACCGTCCACGAACTCCCTGTGGCTGAACGTGGGGTTGAAGCTGATGTCAGCCATCGGCGGGCCTCCTGACTTGACGCGGCAGGGTGCTGCGTACGCGGAACTTCGGGTACGTGTAGTCGGGGTTGGCCTGGGCCAGGTCGCCCTGGACCTCGATCACGTGCGCACGGACCGCCGCCGTGTTGACCTCCACGCCGACCGGATGCAGCACGTTGAGGACGTTCATGATCAGGTCGTGCTGGTCCTTGGTGATCACCGTCGCCGGGGTGTCGAGCTTGGGCCGAAGACGCACCTGGAAGGTGTACGGGACGGGCTCGGCGCCGATCAGGTAGCTCGCCTGCACCCAGGCCATTCCGGCGGCGTCGGCCCGCAGCGTGACGGTCTGCCGGGTGCTGGACCCGACGGTGATCGCGGCGGTGTCGTACGTCCCCGAGGCCCAGCTCAACCGCGGCCCCTCGTCGGGTAGTTGGCCGGTGAGCCCGGCGGCCGCGAGGGTCTCGGCGGTCGGGGTCGCGGTGAGGTCCATGGTGGTGCCCTCGTCGAGCTCGATGACCGCGCCCCCCTCGACGCCGGCGGGTCCGCGGACCTCGACGAGCTGCCCGGGCGTCTGGCGCACCTCCACGTCGTCGCCGTGCCGCGTGAGATGGGCGAAGCCGACCGCGAACGCCACCTCGGCCAGTGCCCCGGCGTCCAGGGAACCGTGCCGCAGGACGAGCCTGCGCCCCTCCTTGACGGCCAGGTCGGGAGGGTCGCCGGCGGCGGCGTACCCGGCGGTGACGGCGAGCCGTCCGGTGACGGAGCGGCGGGCCAGCTCGGCGAGCAGGGCGTCGAGCAGTTCGGCGACGGCCGGCTGCATGAGGTGGGCGTCGTGGCCGCCGTAGTCGACCCGGGGGTCGTCGTGGAACACCAGGAACGCCGCGTCGAAGTACGTCCCCGGGCGGTCCACGCTGGACGCGGGCAGGCCGGGCGTGCCGTCGGCGGTGACCGTGGCGCCCTCGTCGAGGCCGGGCAGACCCACCCGCAGCGCGCGGGTCGCCGACACCGGGACGGCGTGTCCGCCCCGTGTCACGTCGGCCTTGACGATCAGCTGTCCGGGCGCGGTGGGCAGCAGCGAGGCGGTCCGGTGCCGTGATCCGGGGCCGCTCTCAGGTGTCAGCGTGCCGCGTCCGGCACCACCGGGCACGACGAGCCAGCGCAGGAAGGCGTCCGCCGGGGGCGCGGGTCGCAGCGACAGCGTCACGGCGATGCCCGGGGTCAGGTCGGCGGGGTCGGGGGCGTCCGGGGCGAGGTCGTTCGGGCCGGCGTCGGCCTGGGCGAGGTCGTTCGGGCCGGCGTCGGTCTGGGCGGTGACGGTCGGGTCGGCGTCGGTCTGGGCGGTGACGGTCGGGTCGGGGTCGGCCAGGGCCAGGTCGATCCTGAAGTAGTCCTCCAGCGCCGCGGCCGCGTAGACCTGCCCCGGGCCGCCCGTCGGGCGGTGGCTGACGTAGTCGAAACCCGCCCGGTGGGCCAGCGCCGCGAGGCGGCCCGGTGCCACCGAGCTGTGCCCGAGCAGGACCGCCCGGCCGGTCGCTCGCAGGTCGTCCGCCCCGGGGTCGTAGGCGGCGTCGACCAGCAGCCGGCCCGGCGGCACGGTCTCGGCGCCGGCCAGTGTGACCAGAGCGTCGAGCCGCTCGGCCACTCCGATCTGCACCAGGTGCGGGTCGGCCGGCCCGCTCCCGGCCGGTGCCGGGGTGAAGTCCACGTCGGCGCGGTCGTAGCGCAGCAGGTAGGCCGGGTCGAACGCGCTCTCCTGGCCCGTGGTGCCGACCACGCCCGCCTCGGGCGAACGCCGCCGTCCCGCCGCGTCGATGCTCTCCCCGGGGAGCAGGGTCCGCGGCCGGACGTGCACGAGACGGGTGCCGCGGACCAGCGGGGCGTTCCTGTCGTCGACCACCAGCGCGTCGGAGTCCTCGGTGTCGCCGATCGGGCCTGCCAGCCGGTTGAGGAGCGTGGTGAGGTTGGCCGGGGTCGGCAGCGTCCAGCGGTGGAACAGTTCGAGCCGCTTGCGGTAGTGGTCGTCGTCCTCGCCGAGGGTCGGCGCGAAGTCGGCCCTCGCCACGGAGCTGATCCGCACCTCGTCGACGATCCCGCGGAAGGAGCCGCCGGCCGCGCCGATGCGCAGCGGGGCCGTGTTGGCGACCGCGCCGAGCGGGTAGAGGAACCGCCAGTCGCGCAACTGCCCGTCGAGGTAGAGCGAGACCCGGCCGGTGATCCGGTCGACCACCGCGGCGACATGGGTGAACGCGTCGGTCGGCAGTGTGGTGTCCGCGAACAGGCGGACCGTGGTGTCCCCGTCGCTGATCCTGAACGACAGGCTGCGCGCTATTCCCCGCCCGAACGTGCCGACCGCGAGCACCCAGCCGGGCCCTTCGCCGCTCACGGGATCGGGATGCCGGCTCAGCACCGGCCCGTCCGGGGTGTGCGGGGGCTCCTGGTCGGGGCGGACGAAGCACTCGATCGTGGCACCGTCGTGCTCGCCGATGTCGAACGCGGTGCTGGTCGTGACGGAGACGGCGGCCTCGGCGGCCCGGAAGCCCATCGCCTGGCCGTAGCGGCCCGGGACGCCGAGCTGCACCGGACCCTTGAGCGTGCCCGGGTGCCCGGTCCGGCCCGGGTAGGCGGCGGTCACCTCGGCCGCCGACACGGACCCGGCCGCGTCGTCGAGGTGGTACAGCGCCACGGTGCCGGCGTCGAACCCGTGCGGCAACGGCGGGAAGCGCGGCACCCCGAGGTCGGCGCCGATGAGGTCGAGGCTGAGCCCGACGGCGGACGGCAGGTGCCGCTGGGCGAGTGTGAACGCCGCGTGCCTGCGCAGCTGTTCGCGCTCGGCGCCGGTGACCCACAGCAGCTTGGCCAGGTTGCCGAGCAGCACCGTGAGCGTCCACCAGTTCTGCGGGTCGTTGCCGGGCGGCGTGGGCACCATCGTCAGCATGAAGACCCGGGCGGTCGCCGTGACCGGCTCTTCGAGCAGGAACGACGTACCGGCCACCGTGCCGCCCGGTACATCGACGTACAGCAGCTGCTCCTCGCCGCCCGTGTCCGGCTCCTCGTAGCTCACCGTCACCTTCGTGTCGACGGGGATGTCCTGGGCGGCGGTGAGCACGTACCGCGGCTCGGGCGGCGCGCCGAAGCGGGCGACATGGTCGGCGAAGTCGTAGGCGGCGACCGCCACCTGGCTGCTGCCGTACAGGGCGAGGGGCAGTTCCGTCGTCCCGGCGCCGCGCTCGAACGGGACGGTCAGCCTGCGGCCCATCCGGGTCGCGGCGGTCGCGGGCGCGGTCACCTCGGCGGTCATCCGGTCACCACCGTCACGTCGAAGGCGTCGCCGCCCGCCGCGAACCTGGCCAGCTCCGTCGGGCCCATGGCCAGGTTCTCGCCCACCGCGGCCTCCGCGAGCACCTCCTGGAACGGCACGTCGCCGAACGTGATCCGGCCGAACGCCGCGGGGGAGCGGCGCAGGTGCAGTCCCTGCACGTCGAGCACGCCCGGCTGCTCCACGAACGCGCGGACCACCTGCGAGTACAGGACGTCGCCGCCCAGGCGCAGACCGGCGATGTCGGCGGCGAGGCGCTGGCGTACCGAGGAGAGCAGCGCCACGCCGTCGGAGCCGGGCGCGATCACGAGCGTGGCCCGCACGCCGACCTCGATGTGGTCGGCCTCGACGATGTTCGCGTGGATGCCGATCGGCCGTACCGCGTCGACGGCCGCGCCGACCCGTTCGAAGACGCCGGGCACCGGGCCCGTCGTCTGCCACGGCCAGCGGAAGTCGTGTGCCACCACGACGCTGAAGAAGTACGGCTCGCCGGCCCTGCGTTCGCTGCTGAACGCCCGCTGGTCGAAGTTGAACAGGTCGAAGTAGCTCTGCGACACGTCCACGCCGCCGAGCGGGTCGGACAGCACCACGTCGATGACACCGCTGACCCCGAGGGCCGCCTGGGCGACCGATTCGACCGTCCACAGGTTGCGGGCGAAGCCGAGCAGGCGGCCGCGGTAGGACTCGTCCGCCTCCATGTCGGTGCCGCCGGCCAGCGGTGCGTCGTTGGTCACCTTGAGGCTCGCGGCGCCCAGGTCGGCCAGGTAGATCGACGCGTACGTCGGGTCGATGCCGTCGATCGCGCGTATGCCGACGTCGCCGTCGGGCCCCGGCTCGAACGCCACCACGCCGACGTCGGCGGTCGGCACCCGGTTGTCGAGCGTGACGGGCGCCACCGTGCCGAACGCCCGGGGGGAACTTCCCGCGGTCACCAGGACGGCGCCCTCGGGCAGCACGTACGTCCGTCCCTCCGCCGGATTCACCACGGTGACGCTGACCGTGCCGCTGCTGAACAACTGCGCGCGTTCCAGGCCGATGTCCTCGCCGAGCAGGCCGAGGGCGTCCCCGACGGCAGTGGAGACGAAGTTCTGGTAGTACAGGTCCTCCAGGCGCTTCCACACCTCGCCGTCCTCGGCGGCGGCCGTCTCCAGGATCTTGCGCAGCGCGCTGGTACTGGTCAGGTCCGCGCCGGGGAAGACCTGCCTGGCCCGGTCGAAGGACTCGGCGAGAATCGCATCGACGGGCTTGAGCACGAACCCGCCGGGAGTCACCCCGAAATCGGTCACGATCGTCACACCTCCACGTTCACGCGCAGCGTCACAGGGACGTCGGCCACCGTCTCCAGGTCGGCCTCGACGGCCCACACCCGGCGCGCCCGGGCGAGCTGCGCCCGCGCCACCGCGTCGGGACCGGCGGCGAGCCGGTCGGGGTCGTCGTCGAAGGTCACCTGCCTGACCTCGCTGACCCGCGGGTCCGTGCCCAGCGTGCCGACCAGGTTCAGCTTCAGTACTTCCTTGACCACGCGGGCACCGTTCGGCAGGGTGAACGCCTGCGTGACGTCCAGCCCGTAGCCGGTGTTGAACCGGTCGGAGCCCGACGGCGTCAGGACCCGCAGGGTCAGCGCCTGGGTGAGGTTGGCGATCCCCGCCACCACTGCCAGGTCCCCGCCGTCGAACACCAGGTCCCCGTCGTCCACGAGCAGGCCGTTCCCGAACAGGTCGGCGGATGTCGGCTTCGTCATGCTGTCTCCAGTTTCGTCTGACCTGCTGACACGACCCGCCACGGCGCCCCCGCCAGCGTCGAACCCTGCGCGGTCTCCAGCAGCACCTGCTGGCCGTCGACCCACAACGCCGTGGACAGGCCGGTGTCGACGGAGGCGACCGCGCCGCACGGCGGCTTGTTCTGACAGGCCGGCATGGTCGCCGTGAACAGGTCCGCCCGGACGAGCACGGGTTGGCCGTCCACGGCGAGCAGCTGCTGGCTCGGCGTGATCACCAGGGGCGCGCCGTGCGGGCACACCAGGCTCGACGCGGCCGTGAGGACGGCGGGCATCACGACACCGCCACTTTCGAGCCGTCGAGTTTCAGGCTGACCTCGCCGTTGGTCAGCGTGATCGGCTTGTCGCCCGTGCTGATGGTGACGGCGCCGCCGGCGTCCACGGTGATCGTCGTGCCGCTGTGGTGCTCGATCGTGATCGTGTCGTCGTCGGGCGGGTCGGGCCGCGTGCCCACCTCGGGCAGCGCGCCCGCGCCGACCAGGAGGTGCAGGCCGGTGGCCTGGATCACCCGGCGGCCGCCGGCGTCGGTGAGGTCGTTGGCGCCCGGGCCCGTGGGCAGGCCGTCGTCGCCGAGCGCGGTGGGCAGTGCCAGCCAGTAGTCACCCGGCTCGTTGGCGGGGCGGCGCAGCACGGGGTTGTCCGGCCAGAGGAACCCGGCGAGCACGGCGTCGTTGACCGCGCCCCGGTTGTGGGCGAGCAGTGCGCGCATCCCCGGGTACACCGGCACGACCAGGCCGGTCCTGTCGAACGCGAACACCGACGCGATCGGTTTCTCGTGCAGGTCCACCGTCGGATCGACGGGGCTGGCCACGCTGGGTGCGAGCACGTCCGGGTCCGGCGCCTGGGCGTAGTGCAGCGAGGCCAGGTGCTTGCCGCCGGCACCGTCGGCGTACCCGGTGACCTCGCCCACGTCGATGGCCGGATGGTCGTCGAGGGCCCGGTGCGTCATGTCCCGCCAGCGGTCCACCACCACCTGCACGCCCGCGGCGACCTGGGCACGCTCGCCGGCGCCCGCCGCGATCAGGCCGACTTCCGCGGTGTACCCGCCGCTCGTCGTGAAGCTGTGCACCACCCGCGACAGTCGCAGCGGCCCGGCGGGCACGCGGGCCAGCCCGGTGATCCTCCCGACCTGCCCGACCCGCAGGCGCGGGTGACCGAGAACGGTGAGGTTGAGCGCGGCGCGCACCGGCGGCGCCTGGCTGCCCGCGGTGTCCTCGCCGTTGACGGTGTCGAGCGACACGATGTTGGTGCCGGGGTCGAAGGCCACCGGCGCCGCGTCGCTCGCCGCACCGACCGCCGCGCCGAGGTAGACCGTGCCGTCGCGGACGACCAGCGGTGCGTCGCCCCGGTCGGCCAGCGCGCGCAGGGCGTCCAGCGTGGACCCGCTGCGTACGGTGAAGCCGGCCAGGTCCCCCGGCAGCGTCGAGCCGGGAGCAACCGGCACCTGCGCCTTGCCGGCCAGCTCGCCCGCGAACACCGCCGCGCTCGTCACGCCGGCCCGGGCGGCCGCGGCCCGCGTGCTGCGCAGCAGATAGCCGGCCGTCTCCTGGCCGTACAGCACGGTACGGGCGTACCCGTCGGCCCCGACGCAGCCGGAGACCCTGGTCAGCCGCCCGGTCAGCAGGAGGCCGCCGTCGCCCGTCCGCGTCGTCGGCTCGTCGAAGTACCCGAGATGGATCGTGACGTCCACCGGTGTCGTGGCCCGGACCGCGCGAATGAGTTCGGTGAGGTCGAGCGGCAGGTTGATCAGGGTGATCTCGAACGTGTCGGTGGCGGCGCCCTCGGTCATCGTGACCGTGATCTCGGCGTCGAGCACGAACGCGCCGGCCAGCACGTCGTTGGACACGGTCACCGGCAGCCCGAGTCCGGGCGGCGCCCCGGCGGCCGAGATCTCGACCCTGTACCAGATGGAGAAGCTCATGCCGCACGCCCCCGCCGGGCGCTCGTCCGCGCGCTCATCGCAGGGCCACCCCGCCCGTGACCCGGGAGCCGAACGAGCCGGAACCGTTGAGGTTGCGCGGGTCCAGCCGCATGGCGGGGAACGTCAACGCCAGCTCGGCCGCGTGGTACTCCACGCCGGGGACCAGCTTGCGGCGCAGGAGCGTGACCAGGCCGGCCGGCTCCTCGCGGTCCACCGACAACACCAGGAACGCCCCGTCGGCAGGCAGGTCGAGCAGGCCGTCCGGCACGCTGTCGAGGAGCTCCTCCCGCACGTTCGCGTACAGACGGAACTGGTACGAGCGACCGGCCAGGGACAGCCGGAACGCCTGCGGAAACCCCTCGGCGGGGTCGATCGGCAGCGCGAGGAAATTCGGGGCCGCCATCTCCTGCCTCCTTGTTCTTGACGACGTTCGCGGCGACGCACGCAGCGACTCGTGGCGGGCTCGGGACCGCGCTCGCCCGGCGGCTCACGACACGGTTCCCAGCGCGGCGCCCGGGACGCGGGCGATGGGATTGACGGCCGGTCCGGTGCGCACGCTCGCACTGCCGACGGCGAGGCTCAGGTCGGCGACCTCGCCCAGCACCGCGGCCAGGCTGGGCCGCGGGACCTGCTGGAGCGTGATCGACACATCCAGGGCGTCCCGCTTGGTCACTCCCTGGGTGAAGCGCAGATCGGTGACCTGCATGTCCAGGCTGATGGTCAGTCCGGACACGACCGGGATGCCGATGGCGGACCCGCCCTGAGGCGCGGCGGCGACGAGCAGCCGCGCCGTGAGTGCCAGTGCCTCCAGGGCCTTCTTCTGCTCCAGGCGTTGCGGGCCGAGCAGTACGGCCTCGATCGCGATCGTCTTGTTGGTGGGCTGGGTGGCCTGGGAGAACCGGCTGCCCATGATGCGCTCGACCCGGTACCCCTCGTTGACGGTCATGCTCTGCACGTACAGCAACTGCACCGGGCCCACGAGCACGGGCAGGTTCACCGCGCCGGCCATCGCAATCCCCCTTCCGAGCGCGTCAGTTACGGGCCGAGAGTTCGCGGTCGAGCTGGTCGAAGACGTAACCGGCCACCCGCTGGACCTCGGCGTCCGGCAGCGTCCCGACCACCTCCACCCGGACGGGGAAGTGGTAGCTGACCACGGTTTCCTCGCTCGTCGGCGAGACGACGGCCTCGCTGCCCGCCTGCGGGACGATGTACTCGCCCTCGTGGACCAGCGCGATCCCGGTCCGCTCGACCCGGCCGCCGGTCGCGAATCCCGGCACCGCGAAGGTGTCCGCGCCCCCTGCGCCGTCACCGCCCGCTTCGTCGATGTCTATGTCGATGTCGATGTCGATGTCGCCGTCCACGGCTCACGCCTCCACGCCGACGGACAGCGCGAGGCAGGTGAAGCTCGCCTGCGGGACACCGTCGACGACGACGTTGCTGGGGCTCGCCGAGGTGACGATGCAGCGGGCGAACTTGAGCGAACCGAAGGCCCAGTCCGTGCCCTTCTTCTCGGCCACGACCACCTGGAACTCGGCCCCGGTCGTGGCCAGTTGGGTCAGCTCGGCGACGGCTGTCGCGACCGCGGGCACGCCCATCGTGAACGTGAACGTGGCCGGCTGGCGGACGAATCCGACGTTGTCGGCCTCGATGCTGTGCAGCACCGTGTGCGGCACGTTGAAGGTGGGCGTGAAGGTGGTGATCGGTGTGATCGTGGCGTCCCCGAGCTTCACCTCGAGCCGCGTGTTCCAGTCGGCCATCAGGTACCCCTTCCTAGTCGAACTTCAAGGTGATCGAGATCCGGTGAACGGCGCCGGCGTACTCGACCGCGGCCAGCACCTGGACGAGCCGCTGGACCTCGGCGGCGTGGATCGCGGCCGCCTCGGCGGCGCTGAGCGTGGCGGGATCCTTGTCCAGGAGCGTGAGGACCGGGACGACCACCTCGAAGCTGTTGAGCACGTCCGCGTCGAGCAGCGGCGTGAGGATCGCCTCCATCTGGGCGACCAGTGCGCGCAGTCCCGACCTGCTGATCCGCACGTTCCCGATCGAGTGGATGAGCTGCGCCTTGAGCCTGAACGAGAGGTCGTCCACCATCCGGACGATGTCCATGTACCTCTTACCGCCACCGGGATCTCCGGTGTAGCCCTCGCCCATGTAGACGCCGTTGCCGGGGATGAGCGCCGGGCTGGTCAGCCAGTTGACGCCCTTGCCCGCCGGTCCCGAGTCGTCCGTCTCGGTGCCGTTCAGCGTCTCGATCTCGGCCGGCGTGAACGGCGGGCTGACGATGTTCACCGGCTTGAGCAGCAGTGACACGGACGGTTCGTATCCGGCGATGGTGCCGGCGACGGCGGCCGCCGCGTCCTGTGTGCTCTTGTGCGCGATGTAGACCATGCGCTCGTTGGTCAGGATGTCGTCCGCCTTGGCGACGCCGCTCTCCAGCATCGCGACGCCCATCCGCTCCAGGCCGTCGGCCCCCGTGTTGGACACGGCCGTGACATGGGCGGACAGCAGGTCGATCGGGCCGCCCGCGACCTTCGTGTCCTTGTTGAGCGGGGTGTTCGCCAGCATGACGAGTTGCACGTTCAGGCCCGCTACGACCTCCAGTGCGCCCGCCCAGTCGGGTGCGTCCGCGGTGACGGGGACGCCGTAGACGAGCGTCGGGCCGGGCGTCTGACGGAACGCGAGGTCGATCGAGTCGGCCAGTTCGCCGGGGAAGGTCTTGTGCGCATCGTCCGGGCCGGTGAACGGCACGGGCACGGGCGGCTTGGTGACCGCGGTGGTCACCCGGCCGATGACAGCGATGTTGCCGAACGCGCGGACGGCCGGTGCGAAGAGATTGACGAGCGGCTTAACCCGGACATACCGAACGGCCATCAGGGTCCTCCTCCATGTCGGGCTCGGTCGAGCCGGATCAGTGGTACTTGCGAACGAGCCGGTCGCGCAGGCGCTGCCATGCCTCGGGCGTGAGCGGTTCGGGCGTGAGCGGTTCGAAGACCGGCTGGTCCCCGACCGGGTCCCCGGCCGTGTTCGGGATCCCGGCCGTGGCCTCCGGTGCCAGGCCGGGTTCGGCCGCACCTGACCGGACGGGCTTGCGTGCTGTCATCGCGCGCTCCTCATGTCACGGGTACGAAAAGGCAGACGACACCCTCGGCGGCGTAGAGGCGCTCGACGTCGGCGGCGGCAAGGCCGTCGGGCAGGCCGTCCGCCGGGACGACGACGGCCGTCGCGTACGCCTCGGTGACCTCGGTCGGGATACCGGCGGGGGCTGATCCGGTCAGCCGCCGCGCGGCCTCCCGCACCAGCCGGGTGGCGCGCAGCCCCGCCGTCAGGTCGAAGGGATCGACGATCACGGCGGCGAGAGTGACCGGCAGCAGGTGGGTGTTGGCCGGGTCGTCGGGGTCGAAGGCGGCGGGCGTGCGCAGGCGTACCTCGGTCACCACGTAGTCGAACGCGTCCCGCAGTTCGTCCACCGTGCTGATGTCGTGCTCGGCGAGAAACGCGTCGAGATCGAAGAAGGCGAACCGCGCCCTGAACTCGTCGAACGACGTGAAGTCGTCGAAACCCCGGGACAGCACCGCCTCCGCGCCGGCCGGGTCCACCTCCGCGACCACCGTGACGTCGATCCCGGCGAGCAGGTCGGTCCAGACCGGCTCGGCCGGGGCGGGCACGGTCAGGCTCACCTCGGTGCGGGAGTAAGAGGGCACGAGCTGCGACCACGCCCCGTCCTGCCGCCCGGTGAGGAACAGCGGCCGCTGCAGGGCGACCTCGCGCACCCGCGCGGAGCTGACCGTGTCGACCCGGGCGGCCGACAGGTCGTAGGTCGCGGCCAGCATGGTGCGGACCCGCTGCTCGCCCGAGGCATCGGTGGGCGACAACAACGCACCCAGAGCGGCGGGATCGCTCAACGCGAGCAACGCCCTGTCCCTGAACGCCGTCATGCTTCCCCCAGACCTTCGGTGACCGCTGTCGCCCGAGCCCGGCGAGATACCCGCGCCCAGCCGGCGACGGTTACGTTCGCAGGAGCGCCGTTACGGGGGCGTCACCTCTGTGTCAGCGGAACGGTCCCGCGCTCCGACGGAGCGGAACCGGACGGCGCCGCCCGTGGGCAGGGAACGCCCCCGGGTTCTGGAGCGGTGATCACTCAGCCGGTCTCGGCAGATGGCGACACCCGCCCGGCGACTTCACGACTGCGGATCCGGGTTGCTGTCACCTGGTGTCGCGTGCGCGGAAGTAGCGACGTCCCGTGCGGAGGGTGAAGACCAGCACCGTGGCCGCGAGCACGAAGTTGAGCGCGTCAATGATCTCGACGACGGAGTGGGGTGCGTGCAACATTCCTGGCACCTTGGTGCCGATCATCCCAAGCCCCATGAGAAGGGGGAACCATGCCCAGAGGAAGCGCAGCCCCTGGTCGAGGCCCTCTGTCTGCCGGACCCGGGTACGGTCCCACCACCGGCTGACGAGGCTTCCGAGAACGAGCAGGCACCCCATCGCGACTACGGACCAGTCCATGAACCGCAGCATCACAGCTCCCTTGACCGGCAGGATCTTCCTCCTGTGGATGACGTCGCACAAGGGCTCGTCCGAGGTGATCCAGGGCCGGTCGAGCCCGCCCCGCACATCCGGCACAGGTCTGCATGAGCGGGCAGTGGGCGCATGGTGCGGCCCCTCGAAGAGTGGCTCGGACGGCGGAACAGCAGAACCCGCGCGCAGATCGGCCTGTTGGGAACCGTGAGCATGCGGGTTCGGGCTTGGGGATGCGGCGTCAGGCGCCGGTGAGATCGCGGGAGGCGTCCATGAGGTGCTGGGTGGTCATGGCGTTCAGGGCGATCGGGGTGCGCTGTTCGAAGCGGCCCGGCTTGTCCCAGTAGGAGGGGGTGTGCCAGTCGTCGTGCTGGACGGCTTCGACGACGTTGTGTGCGGAGGTGTCGACGGAGTCGAGGACGAGCGGTCCGAGGATCTTCATGCCGGCCCGCATGTACCAGGGGGCGATGCGCATGATGTCGGTCTTGGCGGAGCCCGCGTTGACGACGCCGGCGGCGAGGCCGGGTTCGGCGCGGGTGAGGTGGCCGGCGTAGTGGTGGTTGGCGAGCTGGATCGGCTTGCGGTCGCGACCGAAGGCGAAGGGGGTGAACTCGGGGAACCGGGCGAAGTCGGTCTCGTCGGCCGGTGGGATCGCGGCGGTCATCATCAGGACGACCGGCCGTCCGGCCTGGCGCAGGGCGGGCAGGAGGAGCTGGGTGAGGTGGTAGCGGCTGAGGTAGTTGACCGCGAAGAACGGGTGGAGCCCGTCGGCCGTACGGCTCTCCTCGAAGGTGAACACGCCGGTGGTGTGGACGAGGGCGTCGATGTGGTCGTGCTGGGCGAGGACGCGTCGGGCGGCGTCGCGGACACCGCCGTGGGTGGACAGGTCTGCGGCGAGGAAGCAGGCCCGGTCGGCGGCGGTGCCGAAGGAGGCGAGGGCGGCCTCGCCCTTGCGCGGGTCGCGGCCCAGCAGGACGAGCCGGTGGCCATGGACCAGGAGGTCGCGGGCGGCCTGGAGGCCGATGCCGCTGTTGCCGCCGGCGATGAGGATGGTCTTCATGATGCTCCGGGAGAGAAGAGGGAGAGGACGGGCGGCCGTCGACCGGTGGCATCGCGCCTGTGGGCCGCCCGTCGTCGGTGTGCTGAGCTCAGGCGCCGATCATGAGGTTGATGGCCACGTTGGCCGCGTAGATGCCGTCGTCGGCGAGGGTGTGGTGCAGGTTGATCGCGAAGTTGCGCCGGCCTGCCTGGGCGATGTTGACGGTGGCGAGCATCGGGTACGGGTCGATCGCGCCGGCGCCGGTGGTGAACAGCAGGGTGCGGGATTCGGCCTTGAGTATCCCGGGCAGCACCGTCTGGACGGCGGCGACCGCACCGTAGAGGAGGCCTCGGTGAGATCGGCGACCAGGGCGTCGAGCCTGTCCTTGGTGCGGGAGATCAGGGCGACGTCGAAGCCATGGCCTCCGGAGGTCTTGGCGATGGACAGGCCCAGGCCCGGTCCGGCTCCGGCAATGGCGATGGTGGGCATGCGAAAACTCCTCGGGAGCGTGGTCCCGGCCGGTCGTCCGGGTACATGCGCGGGGTATGCGGGGGTCAGTCCCGGTCGGCCGACGGGGTGGTGCCGGGCCAGTCGGCGGGCAGCGGTGCTTGGAGGGCGGCGAGCATGCGCTGGGAGATGGCACCGAGCTGACGCTGCTGCGCTTTGGTCAGCGGGTCGAAGATCAGCTGACGCACCGCATCGACATGGCCGGGGGCTGCGGCGACAACCTTGTCCATGCCGTCGTCGGTGAGGGTGGCCAGGGTGACGCGACCGTCCGCGGGGTCGGGGTGCCGCCGCATCCAGCCGCGCTTCTCCAGCCGGATCACCACGTTGGACAGCCGGGAGAGCGTGCACCCGGCGTACTGGGCCAGATCACTCATCCGCAGGGTGCGGTCCGGCGCCATCGACAGCGAGGACATCACCACGTAGTCGAACTGCGCGATGCCCGCGTCCCGCTGCATCCGCGCCTCCAGCGCGGCCGGCAGTTGGGTCAGTACGTAGGCGAATGCGTACCACTGCTGTTGCTGGTCGGCATCGAGCCAGCGCGGATCAGCGGTCTCCCGTTCCTCTTCCATGCCCCCAACATACTCCAAGCTTGGAGTGTATCGCCAGGCCATTTACTTTTAGCTTGAAGTGACCGGACGCTGAATTCACTACAACCTTGAAGTTGCCGACCGCGGTCGCCCGGGGCCGCTTCGGCCGGCACCCCTTCCTCGGTGCCACCTCGTGTCAGTGGCGGCTGGCAACATGCACGGTGTGACCACAGCCACTGCAGCCGACTACGGCTGGATACGCTCCTCCTCATCACCGTTCCGCTATCCGCTGGAGATCGGGTACACCCTGGCTCTGGTGCGGGGAGTCTCCCCTGCGGAGCTGCTCACCTTGGCGGGAGCCGAGCCGAGGGGCGTGTGTGAAGGGCTCGACGAACTGATCGAGCGACACCAGACGCTCCTCGACGAATCCGATGCCTGGGACGACTGTGTCCTTGCGGGAGCGTGCACTGTCCCGAGTGAGGAAGGGGATTGGACCCTCGCCCTGGCCCTCGGCGGGGATCTGGGGTCGCCCGGCTTCATGGGAACCCTTTCTGCCGGGAGCCGTGTTGTCTCTCATTCGAGTAACGGAGGGAAGCCCATGGACTTCTTCCACTGGTACGAGAACGGGGAGTTGCGCACCAGCTTCGAATGGCCCACGGTCAGAACCGGCAGCACTCCGGACGAGCTCAATGCCGTGATGCGGGAGGTCGGTCTGGGCCTCACGGACGAAGACGCCTCCAACGTCGATCGTAAGGCTGCAGTGTTCGCACTGACCGAGCGCCTGACAGGAGTCCGGGTCACCGAGGAGCTGCTGATGCTGGCCGAGTATCGGGCAGCCGAGGTGCCCGAGGAGCCTGCCGAGGAGTGGGAGGGCATCATCATCGACATCACGGATGCCTACGGTGAGCGGACTTACGTGCATGTCCGAAAGGATCAACTGTGACAGGTTGCGCTGAGCGCCGGCGGTAGTGGGCGTTGGCCCCGAGCCGGCGGAGCAAGGCGAGTATCTGCTTGCCCAGAGCGAGAGCGACGCGGGCCTCTCGGTGGGCGCGGCCGCCCACGCGGCCCGCGATGAACGCGTCCAGGGCTGCGGGACAGCACCCGCGCAGCAGCCGGCGGAACTGGTTGGCGACCTGCCGCCGGTCCCGGATCGCGTCTGCTGAGCGCGCGCGGGGAGTACGGCGACGGCACGCACGGCGGGCGCGGACCGGGGTGGGCGCTGGGCGAGCATGATCTGGCTCGGCTCGACGGCGAGTGCCGTCTGCGGTGGCTCGTAGCCGACCCCCGGCTGGTCGTCGTAGTCGGCCGGCCTCTGCCTGGCACAGCCCGCCTGCACAACCTCGCGCTCGCCGGATGAGACCGCCAAGGTGGGCATCCCCGATGCCGACCGCGTCGAGTCAGTTGCCCAGTGCCGGACAGCCTTCAGGGGACTGCGTTGCCAACGCGAGTCGGTCTCGCCGGTGGCTCCGAAGTCTGCCTCTGCGGCGAGAGCCACTGGTGCCGTTGCAGTGGTTGGGACAAGCTGCCGCACATGGACTGGATGTCGCTTCTCTCCACACTGACCGGTGCTGTGATCGGGATCGCGGCCACTCTGATTGCCGATCGCAACCGGTGGCGGCGTGAGGGGCTCAGGCATGCGCTGGAAGTACGGCGTGAGGCATACACGGAGTTCGCGTCCGCCCTCAAAGCGGCGGGTGAAGAGATGCGCGCCGTCGCCCTGGGCGATCACATGTCCGATTCGGTGCGTGATGCGGCCGTGCGGGAGGCCGTCCGTGGCTCCGGCCTCTATACGGCAAGTGAACGCCTTTGGCTCGTGGGCCTGCCGCAGGTCGTAGCGGCGGGGAACGAGGCGTTTCATGGCCTGCGCGCGATACGCGACGCTTACGCTCGGGGCGTGGCAGTGGGCTCCGCCGAGGAAGCACGCCTCATAGGAGTGCGGCGCTCGGCCATGGCGCAGATGCGTCGCCTCATGCGTGAGGATCTGGGCATCGGGCCGCTCGGGATCGAGTGATCGTCGCTGTCCCGGTGAACGGCACTGCCAAGTTAGCCCCGATGCCAAGCTTCCGCCGGCCGCGGCGGGAACCTCTCGACAGCGACCGGCGGTTACGGCATCCATGAGAGCGTGAACGACAGATTCCACTCGTGCCCCCGGCAGGATGCGAACCTGCGCACACGGCTCCGGAACCCGTATCCGCACCCATCGGGACGACCCCGCCCGCGAGTTGCGCGTGGCCGGGGGAGCCGGTGGGGCCGCCGTCGCCCGGTGGAAGGCGGCGGCCCCACGGCCTCTGCTCACTTGTACGTGATGTCCGAGCTCGCGTACTTGCAGTACGTCCCGTCGGGCCCGCTCCCGTTCGTCGGCGGCTCCGCGCCCGTGTTGTTGCCGATGTACTTCTGGCAGGGCACGATCTTCTTGCTGCTGTCCCCGACGATCGTGATGTTCTTCAGCGTCGCGCTGTCGCCGTAGTTGGTGTTGATTCCGACCAGCGCGCTGCCCTTGTACGTCGCCTCGATGGTGTTCAGGTTGATGGTGCGCTTGTACTGCGTGGAGCAGTTGCCGCACGAGCGGACCAGCTTGCCGAAGTTCTGCACCGCGAAGTTGGACACGTTCAGCGTCCCGGCACCGTTGAACTGGAACACCTTGTCGCTGGCTTCCTTCGCACCGCCGCCGGAGACGGTGTACACGTTGGACGAGGAGGAGCCGCGGAAGGTGGCCGCGTCCTCGCCCACGTCCTCCCACCACACGTTCTGCAGGGTGCAACTGCCCTCGCAGTGGATGCCGTCCGCGGCGGGCGCGCCGATGATGACGTTCTTCAGGACGGTGCCGGCCGCCAGATCGAGGATCGGGTCCTGGTCCTCGCTCTGGCCGCCGGTGCCCAGGTCGCCGCTGCCGTACAGGCGCAGCATCCCGTAGTCCTTGGTGCCGGACAGCTTGATCGTCGCGGTGACGGCCTGGCTGCCGCTCGCGGTCGGCCAGGTGGCGGCGTTCGCCGAGGTTCCGGCGGTCATGATCATGCCAAATGAGAGTCCCAGGGCGGCCGTCCCGCCCAGCAGTGCGCGCACACTGCTCCGTGCTCGTGAAGTCATGTCCCGTATGCCTTCTTTCGAGTGGGGGGTCCTGCGGCGGCGCTCCGGTGATCGTGCAAGTAGATGGGAGGTGTCCATCATGCGGAACGCCGTGTGGGGGCACCCGTACGAATGTGGGCCCATCGAGGGCTGTCGGTCAGGGTGCTGAACGGAACGTAGGATGTAAGCGCTTTCTAGTCAACGCTTCGCGCAGCATCCGTTCCGGTCGCCCCGCCGTCTCGCAAAGTGGTGTGGGAGCGCTTCCATGAGTGGTCGTGTGCATGCCACCATGCCGGGAGTTCCCCGCACGACGCCGCACCGAGCCGCGCTCGGAAACACCACGACCCCCACCGCATACACGCTCAACGGCACGCCCTGCACGGTCAGTTGACGACGGTTCTGCCGCCGCCCCCTCGCCAGGAAGGTCCCCGTGAAGCCGCAGCCCAGCAGAGCGCCGCTCGCCGCGCTCCTCAGCACCTGTGTCCTCGCCCTGGCCCTGGTGGTGACCGCCACGGCCGTCACCGCGCTGGTCCGGGGTCCCGGCCAGGTCGCCTCGGCCACCCGCCAGGGCAGCCACTGGGTGAACACCTGGACCGCGATGCCCCAGCTCACCGAGCCCGGCAATCTGCCGCCCGCGCCCTACACGGGGGAGAAGTCGGTCCTGGCCGACACCACCCTGCGCCAGACCGTGCGGGTGACCGTCGGCGCCCACCGGCTTCGGTTGCGCTTCTCCAACGCCTACGGCGACACCCCGCTCCCGCTCACCTCGGTGACCGTGGCGCTTCCGGCGGGCGGCAAGGCGGGGGCCGGCGCGATCGTGCCCGGCAGCCTGCACCGGGTGACGTTCTCCGGGCGCGCCGCCACCGTCGTACCCGTCGGGGCCCAGGTCGTCTCCGATCCCGTGGACTTCGGGCTGACCGCGGGGTCCGATCTCACGGTCACCGCGTACACCGCGCAGGGCCAGCCCGATCTGGCGCTCACCTCGCACCCGGGGTCGCGCACCACGTCGTACCTCGTCGTCGGCGACCACACCCAGGACCCGGATCTGACGGGCGCCACCGCGGTCGACCACTGGTACCTGCTGAGCGACGTCGAGGTCCTGGCGCCCGCCGCGACCCGGGCCGTGGCCGTCCTCGGCGACTCCCTCACCGACGGCCGGGGGTCCACGACCAACGGCAACGACCGCTGGCCCGACCAGTTCTTCGACCGTCTGCAGTCCCGGGCCGGCACCTCGGGCATCGCCGTGCTCAACCAGGCGGCCGGCGGCAACCGTGTCCTCGCGGACGGCCTCGGCCCCAATGTCCTGGCCCGGCTCGACCGTGACATCCTCTCCCGCAGCGGGGTCTCGTGGCTGATCGTCTTCGAGGGCGTCAACGATATCGGCACCGCCGCCGCCACCCCGCAGGCCCAGCAGGCCGTCGCCGACGACCTGATCGCCGCCTACCGGCAGATCGTCGTCCGCGCCCACGCCCAGGGCATCCGCGTCTACGGCGCCACCCTGCTGCCCTTCGGCGGCAACGCCTACGACGACGGGGCCGGGGTGCGGGAGGCGTCCCGGCAGCGCGTCAACGCGTGGATCCGGGGGCAGGGGCACTTCGACGCGGTGATCGATTTCGACCGGGTGGTACGGGACCCGGCCGATCCGGGCCGGCTGCGGGCCGACCTGCAGGTGGGGGACTGGCTGCACCTCAACCCGACCGGGTACGGGGCGCTGGCGGCGGCGGTGCCCGTGGGCCTGTTCCGCACCTCGTAGCCGACCTGATCCAGATGGAGAAGCATGGACGGTACGGACCCAGGAGAGGTCAGCCGGCAGGCCGCGGGGCGCGCAGGTGGGCGCGGGACCTGAGCTCGTCCTCCTCGACCAGTTCGAGCATGGGTCTGCCCGGCGCGCACATCATGGTGACCACGAACTCGGTCCTGACATCGGGGAGCGCGTTGCCGTCCTGGTAGTGGATGACGTCGCCGCCCGGCTCCCAGAAGGTGCCGCCGGCCTCGACGATGCGCTCGGGCTCGCCTTCGAGTTCGAAGCGGACCGCGCCCTTGAGGACGTAGCCGAACGCCGGGCCGGAGTGGCGGTGCGGCGGGGTTCCGGGATCGCCGGGCTCCCACTCGACGTGGATGGTCATCGCGGACGCGCCCTCGGGGACGGTGATCGGGGCCGCGTCCTGGAGCACCTTCACCGCCCGGGTCCAGCTCGGACCTTCCGCGTCGTTCCCGGGGTGCGCGTGCTGTGGGTTCTCCGACACTGAGCCGTCCCTTCCGTGTCAGGTGCCGAGCGTGATCGACTGTACGTGGGGGAGGCTCGCGACCGTTGCGTCCGCGACCGGCGAACGGCGACGTGTCGCGGAAGGCCCCGGTGCCGCGGGCCGGGGACGACCGGCGCTACGGCCCCGCGACCGCCACGCCGAGTTCGGTGGCCGCGCGCACGGCGAACCACACCTCGGTGAAGGCGGCGGTCGTCGACAGGTCCCGGCCGGTCACCTCGCCGAAACGGCGCAGCCGGTAGGCGAGGGTGTTGGGGTGGATGTGCAGGGCCGCGGCGGCGTCCTCGGTGCGGCGGTCGCGTTCCATCCAGGTGCGGACGGAGAGCAACAACTGCGACCCGTGTGCCGCGTCGTAGCGCAGGGCCTCGCCGAGGACCTGCTCGACCAGTGCGGACAGCAGCCGGCGGTCCTCGGGCAGCCAGCGCCCGGTGGCGTCCTCGCCGTAGTGGAGCAGCGGCTTGCCCGCCTCCTCCGCGCGTCCGGCCGCCCATTCCGCCTCCTGCCGGGCGACCCGCAGGGGCTCGCCGACGGCGAAGGGACGGCTCACCCCGCACACCGCGCCCGGCAGGCCGGCCAGGGCCTCGGTGAAGCCGGGTTCGGCCAGGACCAGCCGGTCCTCGCCGCGGCGCAGGGTCAGATGCGGATGGCCGGACAGCGCACCGTCCAGCTGCTCGTCCTGGGCGCGCCGGAGCACCGCGAGGACGACGGGCCGCTGCGTGTCCAGGCCGTGATGGGCCAGCCGGCGCTGGGCGCCGGCCGGGTCGAGGGTGTCCTGGAGCAGCTCGGCGAGGGTCTCCGCACCCTCGCGCCGCAGCACCTCGCGTTCCTGGCGCACCATCGCGAGCCGGAGGGCGGCGACGGTGGCCAGGTGCTGGACGACGGCCAGCCCGGCCGGGCGGGCCCCGGCCTGTTCCAGCGCGACCAGGTAGCCGGCCGCGCCGCCCGGGCCGAGGACGGGGAGCACGAAGCCGCCGGGCACGGTCGGCGGGGCGTCCGGGTCCGCCGGGAGCACCGAGAGATCCTCGGGCGCCGCGACGCCGGGCAGCAGCGGGCGTCCCTGGGGGGTGCACAGGAAGATGCGGTAGCCGCTGAGCTGCTCCAGGCGGTCGAAGAGCGCGGGGATGTCCAGGTTCTCCTCGGCCATCCAGCGCAGCGCGCCGAAGACCTGGAGCTGGGCGCCGAGCCGCTCGGCGGACTTCTCGCTGACCGCGGCCGCGACCTCCTGCGCGATGGTGACGAAGGGAACGGTGAGCGGCACCTCAAGGACCGGGAAACCGCGCTCCTCGGCCGCGTCGAGGAACGCCTGCCGCAGCGGCGGGGTCCGCAGCTGGGTGCTGAGCACCAGCGCCGCGACGCCCGCGTCGTCGAGCCGCTCCAGATAGCGTCGCTGCGCCTCGCCGCCGCGGGGCACGGCGAGGCCCACGGTCATGATCACCTCCGAGCCCTGGAGCCAGGGGGTGGGGTCCTCCAGTTCGCTGACGTGCGCCCAGGAGACCGTACGGCCCAGGCCGCCGCCGCCCGCGAGCAGGCGTATCTGCAGCGCCGGGAAGGACAGCAGGTCGCCGACGGTGAGGACGGAACGCGGCGTGGCTTTGTGGTCGGACACAAGACCACTGTAGTTCTTCGTGCCGTCAACAATTGACCGTAAGGGCCGCCCCTTCGCAGACTGAGGCATCCCCCGCTACCGGAATCACGAGCTCCGGTCCAGGGTCCGCCCACCCGGCGGTGTACGCCCAGGCTCGACAGGAAGGTGCCCCATGACGACCGAGCCCCGTGGACCCGTGGACTCCTCCCGGATCCCCCGTTACGCGGGACCCGCGACCTTCGCCCGGCTGCCGCGTCTTGACGAGGTGCCCCGCGCGGACATCGCCGTCGTCGGCGTCCCCTTCGACACCGGTGTCTCCTACCGCCCCGGCGCCCGTTTCGCCCCGGCCGCGGTGCGCGAGGCGTCCCGGCTGCTGCGCCCGTACCACCCGGCACTGGACGTGTCGCCGTTCGCGACGGTCCAGGTCGCCGACGCCGGGGACATCCCGGTGAACCCCTTCGACATCAACGAGGCGATCGAGACCGTCGAGCACGAGGCCTCCCGCCTCCAGTCCGACGGCACGAAGCTGGTCACCATCGGCGGCGACCACACCATCGCGCTGCCGCTGCTGCGCGCGGTCGCCAAGCGCCACGGACCCGTCGCCGTCCTCCACTTCGACGCCCATCTCGACACCTGGGACACCTACTTCGGCGCCGAGTACACCCACGGCACCCCGTTCCGCCGCGCCGTCGAGGAGGGCATCGTCGACACCGAGGCGCTCAGCCACGTCGGCACCCGCGGCCCCCTGTACGGCAAGCGGGACCTGGAGGAGGACCGCCGGCTCGGCTTCGGCATCGTCACCTCCTCGGACGTGCTGCGCCGCGGCGTCGACGAGACCGTGGACGCGCTGCGGCAGCGCATCGGCGACCGGCCCCTGTACGTGTCCGTCGACATCGACGTCCTCGACCCCGCCCACGCCCCCGGCACCGGGACCCCGGAGGCCGGCGGCATGACCTCGCGTGAGCTGCTGGAGATCCTGCGCGGCCTCGCCGGGCTCAACCTCGTCGGCGGCGACGTCGTCGAGGTCGCCCCCGCCTACGACCACGCCGACATCACCTCCGTCGCCGCGTCGCACGTCGCCTACGACCTGATCAGCCTGTTCACCCTGGACTCCGCCGGCCCTCGCGAGGAGCAGACATGACCACCAGCCCCCAAGCGGAGCAGCACGACGCCCCGTCGCTGACCGAGATCGAGACCTACGGCGTCGAGCGCATCCCGGACGCCGACCGCACCGCCCGGCCGCTCGACCTGTTCCGGGTCGCCTTCGGCGGCGCGAACACCTTCGCCACCTGCGTCCTGGGCGCCTTCCCGATCCTGTTCGGGCTCTCCTTCTGGCAGGGCCTGGCGGCCACCGGCCTCGGGCTCGCCGTCGGCGCGCTGATCCTCGCGCCGCTGGCCGTGTTCGGCCCGCTGAACGGCACCAACAACTCGGTGTCCTCCTCCGCCCACCTGGGCGTGCACGGCCGGGTCGTGGGCTCCTTCCTCTCCCTGCTGACCGCGGTCGCCTTCTTCTCCATCTCCGTGTGGTCCTCCGGCGACGCCCTCGTCGGCGGCGCGCACCGGATGTTCCACCTGCCGACCAACGAGGGCGTGTACGCGCTCGCGTACGGGCTGTTCGCCGCGCTGGTGCTGACGGTGTGCATCTACGGCTTCCGCTTCATGCTCTTCGTGAACAAGATCGCGGTGGCCGCCGCCTCCCTGCTCTTCGTGCTCGGCATCTTCGCGTTCGGGGGCGACTTCGACGCCGGCTACCAGGGCAGCTTCCACTCGCTGAGCACCCCCGGCTTCTGGCCGGCGTTCATCGGCTCCGCGCTGATCGTGCTCTCCAACCCGGTCTCGTTCGGGGCCTTCCTCGGCGACTGGGCCCGCTACATCCCCGCCGACACCCCGCGCCGCCGGGTCATGGGCGCCGCCTTCCTCTCCCAGATCGCGACGATCCTGCCGTTCTTCTTCGGCCTGGCGACCGCCTCGATCATCGCCGCGAAGGCGGGGAACTTCCTCGACCCGAACGCCCCGGACTACGTCGGCGGGCTGCTGGCCGTCTCGCCCTCCTGGTACTTCCTGCCGGTCTGCCTGCTCGCGCTGATCGGCGGCATGTCCACCGGCACGACCTCGCTCTACGGCACCGGTCTCGACTTCGCCAGCGTCTTCCCCAGGTTCAGCCGGGTGCAGGCCACCGTGTTCATCGGCGTCCTGTCGATCAGCTTCATCTTCGTCGGCCGGTTCGCCGCCAACCTGACCCAGTCGATCTCCACCTTCGCGACGCTGATCATCGTCTGCACCGCGCCCTGGATGGTCATCATGACCCTGGGCTTCCTCACCCGCCGCGGCTGGTACGACCCCGACTCGCTCCAGGTCTTCAACCGCCGTCAGCGGGGCGGACGTTACTGGTTCACGCACGGCTGGAACTGGCGCGGCATGAGCGCCTGGCTGGCCTCGGCCCTGCTCGCGGTCCAGTTCGTCAACCTCCCGGGCCAGTTCGTGGGCGCCCTGGGCGACCTCGCGGGCGGCGTGGACATCTCCCTGCCGGTCGGACTGGGCCTGGCCGCGGTCAGCTACCTCGCGCTGCTGTGGTTCTTCCCCGAGCCCCGTGCCGTCTTCGGCCCCGACGGCCCGCGGCTGGTGCGCGCCGTCGACACCCCGGTGCCGCCGATCACCTCCGCCGACGGAGCCCCGGTCGCGGTCCCCGAGCCTGCGGAGGTGTGAGCGGGATGCGCCTGATCGACCTGTCCGTGCCGCTGCGCACCGGCATGCCGGTCTACCCCGGCGATCCGGAGGTGGACATCCGGCCCGCGCTCACCGTGGCCCGGGACGGCGTCAACGTCCTTCAGGTGCACATGGGTTCGCAGTCCGGTACGCACGTGGACGCGCCGTCCCACATCGAGGACGGCCTGCCCGCGCTCGACCAGCTGCCGCTGGACCGCTTCGACGGCCCCGCGTATGTCGTCGACGCCCGGGGCCTTCCGCCCCGGGCGGCCATCGGGACGGACCTGCTCGCCCGGGTCCCGGCCGGCCGGATCGTGCTGATCGCCACCGGCTGGTCCGCGCACTGGGGCACCGACGCCTACCGCGGCCACCCCTATCTGACGGAGGCGGCCGCCGCCCTTCTCGTCGCCCGCGGCGTGTACACCGTCGGCATCGACGCCCTCAGCGTCGACCCGACCCCCGGCGAGACCCTGCCCGCGCACCGCATCCTGTGCGGCGCCGACGCCGTCATCGCCGAGAACCTCACCAACCTCGCCGAGGTACTGGACGCCCAGCACACCGGCCACGACATCCACGTCAGCCTCTTCCCCCTGCACCTGCCCGGCGCGGACGGCGCACCCGTCCGCGCCGTGGCCCGGATCTCGGAGCCGAAGCCTTGAGCAACGACCACGACACCGTCCTCGCGGCGGCGGACGCACTGATCGCCGCCTTCGCAGAGGGCCGCACCGACGACTACTTCGACGCCTTCGCCGCCGACGCCACGTTCGTCTTCCACACCGCCGACCGGCGCCTGGACTCCACCCAGGAGTACCGCGCCCTGTGGCAGAAGTGGAGCGAGGAGGACGCCTTCCGCGTCCTGTCCTGCGACTCGAACGACCGCCGCCTCCAACTCCTCGGCGACACGGCCGTGTTCACCCACTCGGTGACCACCCGGATCTCCACCACGGCCGGAGAAGAGGTTCTCCACGAGCGCGAGACCATCGTCTTCCACCGCGTCGCCGGCGAGGACTGGCGGGCGGTCCACGAGCACCTGTCCACCGACCCCTCCACCGCGGCCGCGCCCGCCTGATCGCAGGCCCCACCCAAGCGAGTCCGCCGCGGTCCGGCAGCGCCCCGAAGGGGCGCGGGGAACTGCGCGACCAGCCACCACGGCGCCGCACACGATCGACGACATGACGCGGCACCCCCAGCGGAGCGCCTAGGCGGACTCCGCTCCGCTGGGGACCGCCCCCGGAGCCGAATCCGCCCGTGCGGGCAGGTGGTTGAAGAGCAGGTTCAGGACGATCGCCGTCAGGCAGCCCGCGCTGATACCGCTGTTCATCACCGTCTGGAACCAGTCCGGGAACTTCTCGTAGACCGTCGGCACGCCCACCGGCAGCATGCCGACCGCCACCGAGACGGCCACCACCGTCAGGTTGTTGTTGCCGTGGAAGTCGACGGCCGCCAGGGTCCGCAGGCCGCTCGCCGCGACCGTGCCGAACATCACCAGACCCGCGCCGCCCAGCACCGGGGCCGGAATCGCCGCGACCACGGCGCCCAGCTTGGGCAGCAGACCGAGCAGCACCAGGATGCCGCCCGCCGCCGCGACCACCCAGCGGCTGCGCACCCGGGTCATCCCGACCAGGCCCACGTTCTGCGCGAACGCCGTGTACGGGAAGGTGTTGAAGACACCGCCGAGGACGGTCGAGAGGCCGTCGGCGCGCAGACCGTCGGCGAGCGAGCGCGGCTCGACCCTGCGGCCGGTCAGCTCGCCGACCGCGATCAGGTCACCCGTCGTCTCGGTCATCGTGACCAGAGCCACCACCAGCATCGAGACGATCGCCGAGGCCTTGAACGTCGGCGTTCCGAAGTGGAACGGCGTGCTGATGCCGAGCCAGTCCGCGTCCCCGACCCCGCTGAAGTCCGTGAACCCGAAGGGCACCGCCACCGCCAGGCCCACCGCGATGCCGACCAGGACCGCGATCCGGGCGAGGTAGGCGGGCGCGAACCGCTGTACGCCGAGCACCACCGCGAGGACGAAGGCCGCCAGCGCCAGGTTCTTCGGCTCCCCGAAGTCCTTCGCACCGGCGCCGCCCGCCGCCCAGTTGCCCGCGACCGGCAGCAGGGAGACACCGATGATCAGGATCACCGTGCCGGTGACCAGCGGCGGGAAGAAGCGCAGCAGCCTTCCGAAGACGGGCGCGAGCAGCATGATCGCCAGGCCCGCCACGATCACCGAGCCGTAGATCGCGGGGAGTCCGCCGCCCGTCGTACCGATGAGGACCATCGGCGAGACCGCCGCGAAGGTGCAGCCCTGCATGATCGGCAGCCGCACGCCGAAGCGCCAGAAGCCGACGCACTGGATGAGCGTCGCGATGCCGCACACCAGCAGGTCGGCGGTGATCAGATACGCCAGGTCGGCGGGCGACAGCTTCATCGCGCCGCCCACGATCAGCGGAACGGCGACCGCGCCCGCGTACATCGCGAGCACGTGCTGGAGGCCGAACGCGGCCAACTGCCGTACGGGTGGGACCTCGTCTACGGGATGGACGGAGGCGCTGGTGGTGGCCATGAGGACTCCAGAGCGGGGACGACATCCGGACAGCACGAGACGGTAAGCGGCTTGAACAGTTTGTTGATTTCCGGCTCGTTGCCGCTACGTGTCATGCCCACCTGATCGCGCGTGACTCCGCTACGACCCCGACCGCGCCGCCGTCAGCAGGGAGTTCCAGTCGGCCAGCTTGACCACGCTCCGGCCGAGCCGGGCGCCGAGCGCCGCCTCGGCCCGCTCGATCGCCTGCCATCCCGTCCACGGGACCGGCTCGATGCCCGCCGAGCGCAGCGCGGCCACCGGGTCCTCCGGCACCTCCCTGCGCAGCAGCGCGGGCGCGTCCGCCAGGAGGGAGGTCACCGTCTCCTTGGCGTCGGGCCGGTTGGTGCCGATGACGCCGGTCGGGCCGCGCTTGATCCAGCCGGCCACGTAGTCGCCGGGGGTGGTGAAACACCCACGCAGGACACGGCCGGACTCGTGGGGCACGGTCCCGGTCTCCTCGTCGAACGGCAGCCCGTCCAGCGGCACTCCGCGATAGCCCACCGAACGCAGCACCAACTGCGCCTCGACGGTCTCGTACTGCCCGGTGCCCCGCACCCTGCCGCGTGCGTCGAGTTCCGTGCGCTCGAAGAGCACCGCGCCCACCCGCCCGCCGTCGGCGAGGATTTCGACCGGGCGGAGGAAGAAACGCAGCCAGATGCTGCGCTCCGCACCCCGGGCGCCGGCACCACCCCAGCCGCGCAGCACCTCCACGTTGCGGCGCTGGGCGGCGGGCAGCGCGGAGGGATCGGCGAAGGCCGGGTCGAGCGCCAACTCATCCGGATCCAGAAGGACTTCGGTGCCCGGCAGACCGCCGAGCTCGCGCAGCTCCTTGGTGGTGAAGCGGGCCTGGGACGGGCCGCGCCGGCCCACCACGTGGACGTCTCTTATCCGGCTCGCCCCCAGCGCGGCCAGCGCCTCCTGCGGCATGTCGGTCGGGCTCAGCTCCGCCACGCCCCGGGCCAGCATCCGGGCCACGTCCACCGCGACGTTGCCGACCCCGATGACCACCGCCGACCGGGCGTCCCGCACGAACCCGGCGTCGATCGCGTCCGGATGCGCGCTGTACCAGGACACGAACTCGGTCGCCGACCAGCTGCCCGGCAGCTCCTCGCCGGGAACCCCGAGCCGCTGGTCGGTGGCGGCGCCCACGCAGTACACCACCGCGTGGTACAGCTCGCGCAGCCGCTCCACCGGCAGCCCGCCCCTGCCCCCGACCCGGACCCCGCCGAGGAACCGCACCCGCTCGTGCTCGAGAACGGTGCGCAGATTCCCCTGCAGTGACTTGATCTTCTCGTGGTCGGGGGCGACGCCGTACCGCACCAGTCCGTACGGGCACGGCAACCGGTCCAGTACGTCCACGAGCACGGTGGGATCGAGCTGGACGAGGTTCTGGGCGGTGTAGCACCCGCTCGGCCCGGAGCCGACGACGGCGACACGCAACACAGGGGGACTCCTTGCCCGAGGGGCTGGTGATTCCAGCATCCCACCGGCCCGGCCGCCCCGACAGGGGCCGCTGGGGTGACGCGGACGCGTGTCCGTGAACCTGGAGTGTGATCATGGGGTTACGTTGCGTATGTGCTAGAAGCATCGTTTCTTAATCTTTCCGATCGGCGCGCGGAGGACGGCACGGTGTCCGTGACGCCCGCCTGGGAGGTGCAGGAGCACGCGGGAGCCACCTCGTGGTTCCAGGTCCGGCTGGCCTTCGAGGACGGCGCGCGGGTCGACGCGCTCGCCGTGGTGGCCGCGGGGCAGGTCTCCATCGAGGACGTCAAGGCGTGGCCCGCGCTCTCCCTGGCCGATCTGACGGTGCTCGCCGACTGGATCGAGGAGCCGCTGTGCCGGGCCTGCGGCATGGAGTCGTACGCGGACGAGGAGCCCGAGGCGGCGGACGGCGGCGGTGAGTCCGGCGGCGCGCGGCACGCCCGGCCCGCCTGGCCGCGGGGCATCGAGGGGAGGTGGCTGGTCGCCAGGGAGTACCGGGCCGCACAGGAGGGGGGTTTTGACCCGGTCCTCGCGGTGATGTGCGCGACCGGGCACAGCCGCCGGTGGTCGCTCCGGCTCATCGCCCAGGCGCGTGACGCGGGCTTCCTGACGCCCCGTCACGCCCGCCGCTGACTAACCGGGTTCGGATCCGGGTTCGGATCCGGGGCCGGATCCCGGACCGGTCCGGTCCTCGGTCGCGAAGAACCGGGACAGGTCCTGCCGCTCGGCCGCCGGCGCGGACTCCGGAGGCAGGCCCAGCTCCCGTTCGAGCCCGTAGCGCTCGAACAGTTCCGCCCGCAGCGCCGGGATCGGCATCGGTACGCCGGGCACCAGCGCCGCGTACACCGCGCCCATCAGCATGGCGCGCAGCATGGGGTAGTCGACCTCGACGTGGTGCGAGCCGTACTGGGCGACGGTGTCGCCCAGCAGCTCCGCCAGCCGGCGCTGCTCGGGGCACTGCACGAAGCCCTCGCCCTGGAGCAGGCCCGCCATGTGCTGGCGCATCAGCACCGGCCGGTCGTGCGCGAGCCCCAGGATCGCGTCGATGGCCCGGGCCAGCCGCTCCCGCCCGTCCTCGGTGTGCGGCTCGTGCTCCAGCGCCTCCTCCAGCGTGCGGTGCATCAGCCGGTGCACGGCGGACTGCACCAGCTGGCGCTTGCCGGGGAAGTAGTACGACACCAGACCGCGCGCCGACCCCGCCCGGTCCGCGATGGCGCCCAGCGTGGTCGCTTCGAAGCCGTGCTCGTCGACCAGCTCCACCGCGGCCTGCAGCAGCCGCTCACGGGAACGTCTGCGCAATTCTTCATTGACCGAGGGGCTGCGCGGGGACATGCTGGAACTCCTGCGTTGACTGGCTGCCAGCCAACTATAATCGACGCAGTGGGCACCGCCCTGCGCGGGTCCTGTTCAGGGCTGCCGTCCGTCCGGGGCGACACGGGGGAGCGTCTCGGGCGGACGGCGCGACAGGTCAGGCCTGGGTGGGCGTGGCCGGTCGGCGGGCCGCGCCCACCAGGTCCAGGACCGGCAGCAGCGCGTCCGGCCGTTCGGCCACCGGCAGATGGTCCACGAAGTGCACCCGGCAGCCGAGCGCCGCCGCCCCGCCGTCGGCCGGCCTGCTGTCCCCGACCATCACCGTCTCGCCCGGCTCGGCCCCGAGCGCATCGAGGGCCACCGTGAAGAGCCGCGGATCCGGCTTCTGGACACCGTGTTCGTACGACAGGACGTAGGCGTCCACGTAGGCGTCCAGCCCGTGCTCGCGGAAGACCGGGCGCAGGTCCCAGCCGATGTTGCTGACCACACCGACCCCGATCCCGTGCTCGCGCAGCGTGCGCAGCACCGGGGCGGCGTCCGGGTACGGCGTCCAGGCCCGCGGGGTCATGTGCCGCTCGTACAGCGCGTCGTGCAGGGCCGGGTCAGGCAGCGCCACCTGCCGGGACAGGCCGGTGTACGCGGCCCGGTGCAGCTCCGCGCTCTCGTCCCGCACCGCCCACACCCCGGACAGTTCCTCGGGCAGCGCGACCGGAAAGGCCCCGCCGGGCTGCGCCCCGGCCACCTCCAGCGCTCGCGCCGCCCGCGCCAACTCGGTTTCGGCCAGCGGTACTTCGGCCTCGGCGAGCACTGCCCGCAGCCAGGATTCGGTGGACTCGATACGGAACAGGGTCCCGGAGAAGTCGAAGAGCACGGCAGTCATGTGCCGGACTCTACCGACGGCCGGGCGCGGCGCGGGCGGGCTACGGGCGAGGACGCCCCCGGGCGCCGCGCTCCCCCTCGTACACCAGCACCGCCAGCGCCACCACCAGGGCCCCGAGCAGCCAGCCGCCGAGCACGTCCGAGGGCCAGTGGACGCCGAGCCACACCCGGGTCAGGCCCACGCCCACGACCGAGAGCCCGGCCGCGACCAGGGCGGTGCGCCATATCGCGCGTCCGGCGCCGCAGCGGTGCAGCAACCACAGCAGCAGGCCGCAGACCACCGTGGCCGTCATGGTGTGCCCGGAGGGGAACGCGGCGTAGCGGGCGGAGTCGACCGGGTCGGGCCACACCGGGCGCGGGCGGCCGACGGCGGCCTTGAGGCACTGCTGGGCGACCGTCCCGAGCGCACAGGTCAGGGTCAGCCACAGGGCGGTCCGCCACGCCGAGTGCCGCCACACCAGCCACACCGCGACCGCCGCGCACAGCAGGCGCATGGTCAGCGGGTCCCAGACCCAGTCCGTGAGAACGCGCAGCACCTGCGTGGTGCCGTGGTCCGCCACGGCCCAGCGGTGGGTGGCGCCGGCGATGTCCTCGTCCACCGCGACCAGGGGAGGCCACTCGCCGGCGACGAGGGCGAGCAGCAGCGCCGAGGAGAGGGCGAGAACGGCGGTCGTCAGAAGCGGGGCAGGGCGGTCGCTGGGTGGGGGGCGCATGACGTGATCTTTGCCGAATCATTGCCCGCACGGCAATTCCTCCGACGGGTTCGGCTTTACCCGAGGGCGCGCAGGCTCGGTACGAGCGCCACCAGCACCGGGATCACCGGGACCAGGGCGGCCGCCGCGGTCAGCCGCAGCCGGTGCCGGGCGGGGAGGCGGTCCGGGGCGGTGAGCAACCGGTTCACCCGCTGCGGGACATGGGCCTGCGGGGCCGGTCTCGGGCCGAACACGCCCCGGTCCTCGTTGAGTTCGACCAGGGCGAGCGCGGTGGTGAGGCGGCCGTGGCGCCGGGAGGCCATGTCGTCGGCGGCCAGTTCGACCAGCCGGTGCATCTCGGCGCGGAACGCGGCGAACACCGGGATCTGCGGGAACCCGCCCGCCAGCGCGGCCGAGCAGTGCAGCAGCCAGTCGTGCCGGGCCTGCGCGTGGCCCTGCTCATGGGCGAGGACCGCGTCCAGTCGACGCCCCTTGAGCCGGCGCAACGCGGCCGTGGTGACGACGAGTTGGGGTGCCGCGCCCGGCAGCCACCAGGCCTCGGGGCGGTCGCCCTCCAGTACGACGAGTCGGCCGTCGGCCGGTTCCTCGCCGGGCAACAGGGGTGCGCGGGCCAGAAGTTCGGCCCGTCGCCGGCTGCGTCCGGACCTGGCCCGCGCGATCTCCCGCACCAGCATCGCCCCGCTCCACAGCCCGGCGCAGGCGAGGGCCACCGCGGTCGCGGCCGCCCACGGGCCGTTGGTACCGAGGGCGTAGGCGTCCACCACCCCGCTCGGGGCGGTCGCGAACACCTGCCCGCGCACCGCCTGCCAGGCCGCCGCGGCGCTCAGCGTCATCGACAGCGCGCAGCACAGCAGGACGGCCGCCACCACGCACTGCCACACCCACAGCGCGACCACCGGCTCCTGGTCCGTCCAGTCGGCCCGGGCGAGCAGCCGGGGGCCGACCACGGCGGTCAGGGCGCCTAGCAGCAACAGTGCCACGGGGACCATCATGGCCAGCACCCTATGAGCGGGGGACCGTTCACGGGTACAGGCCATTACGCCAAAGTGACGCAGGCAACGTTTGCGCCACGCGTGCCGTCACTCCCTCACAGCGCCAGCAGCATCGCCACCATGCCGATCCCCATCGAAAGCCTGCACGCCCGCGCCAGTTCGGGCCGGTCGCCCCACCTGACCGTTCCCGTACCGGCGGCCACCGCGACCGGGACGAGCCGTGCGCCGGACAGCAGTACGTAGCCGGTGAAGTAGAGGAGTAACGGCCCTGTCACCAGCGGGACTCCGGCGCCGACGTGGTGGTGGGCGCCGGGGGAGGCCGCCATCGCCACCGCCATGTAGACCATCGCCGCCGTCCCCACCAGATGGTGCAGGTGGTGCGGGCTGCTGCGGCCGCTCCACAGGGCGCGCAGCGCGGCCGCGCCGAACACCGCCGCGTACAGCGGCCACGCCCACCCCGGTGGGGTGAACACCGTCGCCGGCACGGCCATGACGGCCATGCCGAACCCCATCAGCGCCTCGCCGCCCGCGGCGCGCCGCTGCTCCTCGACACTGCTGCGCATCCGCAGCAGACAGTAGGCCCCGGTCGCCGCGCACAGCGCGACCAGCAGCCAGCCGGGCGAAGCCGGTCCGTGCACGGCGCACCTCCCCGCTCGACGTCGTGTCGAGGGATGCGATGCCCCGGCCGCACGGCGCGCACGCGAGCGCGCGGATGTACACGGGGAGCATTCGCCGGAGCACAGCACGTGACCAGGGCTGTTCGAAAGTGCTTTACGAGTAAAACACGTGCTAAATTGATGATATGACCACCGCGACCCCCACGACCACCCGCCGTCTGCCCCTCGTCGGAGTGCTGCGCCTCGGCCGGCCCTCCGACATCTGGTTCAAGCCCGCCTTCAGCGTGGTAGCCGCGGTCGCCCCGCCCAACCTGACCCTGCTGGCCCTCGGCCGTCTCGACCTGGCGATGTACACGATGGCCGGATCGCTGTGCGCCCTCTACGGCCACAACCGCCCCTACCCCGCCCGCGCCCGCACCCTGGCCCGGGTGATCCTCGGCATGGTCGGCGGCCTCGCCCTCGCCCTGGTCGCCGCCTCGCTCACCACGAACGCGGTCGTCCTGGTCACCGTCGGCGCGCTGATGGCCGCCGTCCAGAAGGTCCTCTGCGACGCCACCCGCGTCGGCCCGCCCGGGAACGTGGTCCTCACCTTCATCAGCTCCGCCTCCCTGTTCGCCCCGCAGACCCTCGGCCAGGTCCCCGGCCACGTCGGCCTCGCCCTGGCGGCGGGCGCCTGGGCCTGGCTGGTCGGCATGGCCCCCGGGCTGCTGCGCCCGCACGGCCCCGAACGCCGGGCCACCGCCCACGCCCTGAACGCCACCGCGGCCTACGCCGACACCCGCGGCACCGCAGAGGGCCACGACCGCACCCGCGCGGCCGCGGCCGCCGCCGTACAGGCCGCCTGGCAGTCCCTGCTCGCCACCGGCACCCGCACCGACCGCACCCGGCGCGCCCTCGAACACCTCGTCGTCCGTGCCGAGGTCGCCCTCGCCGCCCCCGCCGACACCGACCCGCGGCTGCTCCGCGGCTGGGCCCGTGACCTGCGCGGCACCGGACGCGTCCCGCGGGTGGCCGGGGCCGACGACGAACTCCTCGGCGTCGACGCCGAACGCGCCCTACCGCAGCGCCCGTTGTGGCGCCGGCTCGGCCCGCTCACCCCCCTCGCCGCCCGCACCGCGCTCGGCTGCGCCCTCGCCGGCTACGCCTCCCTCGCCCTCGGCGTCGGCCGCCCCTACTGGGCGCTGGTCACCGCCGCCTCCCTCTACCAGGCCAACGTCACCCTCACCTGGAGCCGGGGCGTCCAGCGCGTCGTCGGCAACCTCCTGGGCGTCCTCGTCTTCGCCGCCGTCGTACCGCTCGCCCATCTCCACCCGGCCGCCCTGGTGCTGTGCTGCCTCGCCTTCAACTTCGGCGCCGAGGCGCTGATCGGCCGCAACTACTGGCTCGGCAGCGTCTGCGTCACCCCGATGGCCCTGCTCATCACCGAGTTCGCCCGTACCCAGGACGCCGGGCAGCTGGTCACCGAGCGGGTCGTGGACACCCTGGTCGGCGCGCTCGTCGGCTTCGCCGTCGCCGTCGTCGTCACCAACCGCCGGGCCGGCGACCGCATCGAACACGCCCTGACCGCCGTCGAACGGGCCCGCGAACAGGCCGCCCGCCTGCTCGCCGAGCCGCAGCCGGTCCCGCGCGCCCTGGAGGCCGCCCGGCGCACCCTGTCCGCCGCCCTGGCCGAGCTGCGCGCCACGGCGGACGCCGCGTCCGGCGAGTGGTGGCAACGCGCACTGCCCCAGGAGCGGGTCGTGCAAGCCGAGCAGTGCGGACACCGTACGCTCGCCGCGACGGTACGACGCCAGGGAGCGCACTCCTGGGACGGCGCGAGGACAACGGAGGACGTACGGCCATGACGGCGACCAACGGACGACCGACGGCCGGGAGCGACGCGGGAAGGGGCACGGGCGAGGACGCGGGCAGGAGTGCGGGCAGGGACGACACGGTCGCGGCCGTCGTCCGGCAGTGGCGGAGCGTCCACCCCGCGCTGGACACCGGGCCCATGGAGGTCATCGGCCGGATCAACCGCTGCGCCGCCCTGCTCCAGCAGGCCGAGGACGCCCCGCTGCGCCGGGCCGGCCTCAGCCGCCCCGAGTTCGATCTGCTCGGCGCGCTCCGCCGCACCGGCCACGAACTGACCCCGAGCGAGCTGGCCAAGGAGACCTTCTCCTCCGGCGCCGCCGTCACCAAACGCCTCAAGCAGCTCACCGAGCGAGGTCTGGTCGAGCGGCGCGGAGACGCCCGTGACCGCAGGGTCGCCCACCTCCGCCTCACCGACGCGGGCCGCGAACTCGTCGACGGCCTGCTGCCCGAACAACTCGCCTACGAGACCGCCGTGCTGTCCGTCCTCGCCCCCGAGGACCAGGGCGAACTGGCGGGCCTCCTCGCGGAGTTGCTGGGCCGACTGGAGGGGAGGATGGGCGCGCTGCGGGCCTGACCGCCGGCTCGGCCCCCGGCACCCGGTTCGGCAGCGCCCCCGAAGGGGCGCGGGGAACTGCGCGACCAGCCACGACGGCGCCGCAGTCGACTGACGGCATATCGCAGCACCTCCAGCGGAGTGCTTAGATCCCCGGCCGGTAACGCAAGGGGTGGTCGGCCGGTACCTCCACCAGCACGATCCTGATCCCGTCCGGATCTCCAGACCACTGTGACTCAGTTATTAGGCATACTGACCGCATGACTGTTCTGTTGGGGAGCGAACAGCTCGAAGCGCTGTCTGCCATCAGGCTCAGTGTCCGCACGGATGAAACCACGTCGCCAACGCGCCAGCGTGAGGCGAATGGGCGGTCCGCTCGTGCCATGAACGCGAGGATCGTCGGCGAAGCGGAGGATCTGGACGTCTCGGCATCCCGGACGACACCGTTCGAAAGGCCGGAGCTGGGGAAGTGGCTGGCGGAGCCGTCGCGGTTCGACGTGATCTTGTGGTGGAGACTCGACCGGGCCGTCCGGTCGATGGCCGACATGCACGAGTTGGCCAAGTGGGCGCGCACATACCGGAAGATGCTCGTGTTCGCGGAAGGCCCAGGGGGGATGCTGACGCTCGATTTCCGCAATCCCCTGGACCCCATTGCGGAAATCATGGTCACGCTTTTGGCTTTTGCGGCGCAGATGGAGGCCCAAGCCATCCGCGAACGTGTTACGGGGGCGTCGGAAGCTATTCGAGGAATGGCCCTGAGGTGGCGCGGAGCTCGACCGCCCTATCCCTACACGCCGGCGCCCATGCCTGACGGGGCGGGTAAGACACTAGTGCCCGACCCGGATGCGGTGAAGGTAGTGGAGCGCATCATTCGTGCTCTCGTAGAAGACGAAAATGCGAGTCCTACCTCCATTGCGATCTCTCTAAATAGCGAGGACCCGCCGGTTCCTAGTCCCCGGGATCATTGGGCCATCAAACAGGGCCGAGAGACAGGCGGGAGGACCGGAGGGAAGGCGTATGAACGAGGGTCCACAGTGCAGCGATTCAAGTGGAGCGCGTCCACCATCAATGCACTCCTTCGATCGCCGGCGCTCATGGGCCAGAAGGTTCACGGTGGCGTGCCCGTCCGCGACGGCTCAGGGCGTCCTGTCCTGGCCTCTG
>NZ_BCFL01000033.1 GCF_002217755.1 Streptomyces hyaluromycini
AAATATTAAGAAAAAGCCCCACACCTCACGGTGTGGGGCTTTTTCGCGTTTAAGGACCGGCCCCCGCCCGTCCTCCGAGAATCAGAGCCGGCCCGCCGCTTTCAAAGCCAGATACGCATCCGCCAATGCAGGAGCGAGATCATCAGGCGTCGCGTCCACGACAGTCACGCCGTGCCGGCGGAGTTGCTCCGCGGTCCGATGCCGTTCGCTCTGGGCCTGTGCGGCCGCCGCCGCCTCGTACACCGCGTCGGCGTTTCCACGAGCCGTCGCCATGCGGGCGACATGCGGGTCGGCCACTGAAGCAAGCAGAACCGTGTGGCGTTGAGTCAGTTGGGAGAGCACGGGAAGCAAGCCCTGCTCGACCGGGGCCGTGTCGAGTGTCGTGAGCAGGACGATCAGGGAACGGCGTGGAGCCGTACGCAGCGCGGTGGCGGTGAGCCCGCGGGCGTCTGTTTCGACGAGCTCGGGCTCCAGGGTGGCCATCGCGTTGACCAGGGACGGGAGGACGTCACCTGCGGCGCGGCCCTGGACGAGAGCGCGGACCCGGCGGTCGTAGGCGAGGAGATCCACCCGGTCGCCCGCGCGGGACGCGAGGGCCGCGAGGAGGAGCGCCGCGTCCATGGAGGCGTCCAGGCGAGGGGCGTCGCCGACTCGGCCGGCGGAAGTGCGGCCGGTGTCGAGGACGAGGAGGATGTGCCGGTCGCGTTCGGGACGCCAGGTGCGTACCGCGACCGCCGACTGCCGTGCCGTGGCACGCCAGTCGATGGAGCGGGTGTCGTCGCCGGGGACGTACTCGCGCAGACTGTCGAATTCCGTGCCCTCGCCTCGTGTCAGGACGCTGGTACGGCCGTCGAGTTCACGCAATCGGGCGAGTTTCGACGGCAGGTGCTTCCGGCTGGTGAAGGGGGGCAGAACCCGTACAGTCCAGGGCACTTTGTGGCCGCCCTGGCGGGAGAACAGGCCGAGGGGGCCGTAGGAGCGGATTGTGACGCGGTCCGCCTGGCGGTCGCCGCGGCGGGTGGGGCGCAGGCGGGTCGTGACGCGTCGGCGTTCGCCAGGTGGGACGTCAAGACGGTGTCGTGAGGACTCGACCTCCGTGCCCGGCTGCCAGCTGCTGGGCGGCCAGCCGTCCCTGAGGCGAGCGCGGAGCGGGCGCCGGGACGGGTTGGTCACCGTGAGAGTGACGTCGGCGGTCTCGCCCAGGCGGGCGGACGTGTCGCCGGAGCGGGTCAGCGCGAGGCGTCGTACCGGGGCCGCCAGGGCGAAGTCGCAGGCGCAGGCCAGCACCAGTGGGCCGTCGACGGCGAGGACGCCCGTCCAGCTCGGTCCCCAGATGCCGATGGGGATCGATCCGATTGCCGCGATGAGGGCGGCGCGTCCGGTGAGGGGCATCAGCGGGGAACCGGGACGTGGGCGAGGATCGCGTTGATGACGGAGTCGGCGGTCACGCCCTCCATCTCGGCCTCGGGGCGGAGCTGGACGCGATGGCGGAGAGTGGGCAGGGCGAGGGCCTTGACGTCGTCGGGGATGACGTAGTCGCGGCCGGTCAGCCAGGCCCAGGCACGCGAGGTGGCCAGGAGGGCGGTGGCGCCGCGCGGGGAGACGCCGAGGGTGAGGGACGGGGACTCGCGGGTGGCCCGGCAGATGTCGACGACGTAGGCGGTGATCTCGGGGGAGACGGTCGTCTTGGCGACCGCCGCTCGCGCGGCTTCGAGGTCGGCGGGGCTTGCGACGGGGCGTACGCCGGCGGCGCGCAGGTCGCGCGGGTTGAAGCCCTCGGCGTGCCGGGTGAGGACGGCGATCTCGTCCTGGCGGGAGGGGAGAGGGATCGTCAGTTTGAGGAGGAAGCGGTCGAGTTGGGCTTCGGGGAGGGGGTAGGTGCCCTCGTACTCGACGGGGTTCTGTGTTGCCGCGACCAGGAACGGATCGGGGAGAAGACGCGGGGTGCCGTCGACGGTGACCTGGCGTTCCTCCATGGCTTCGAGGAGGGACGACTGGGTCTTGGGCGGGGTGCGGTTGATCTCGTCCGCGAGAAGGAGGTTGGTGAAGACCGGGCCGGGCTGGAAGGAGAACTCGGCGGTGCGGGTGTCGTAGACGAGGGACCCCGTGACGTCGCTCGGCATGAGGTCGGGGGTGAACTGGACGCGCTTGGTGTCCAGTTCGAGTGCGGATGCGAGGGCGCGGACGAGCAACGTTTTGGCGACTCCGGGGACTCCTTCAAGGAGAACGTGTCCGCGGCAGAGGAGAGCGACGACGAGGCCGGTCACGGCGGGGTCCTGGCCGACCACGGCTTTGGCGATCTCCGCGCGCAGGGCTTCCAGGGAGGCCCGGGCGTCGGCCTGGTTCCCGGTGTTCCCGGCGTTGTCAGTGGTCGGGTCCATCATGGACGGCGTACCTCTCTTTCGAGGGCGTCGAGCTGGTCGGTGAGGGCGATGAGTGCCGCGTCGTCGCCGGGCGGCGGTCCGAAGAGCAGGGCCTGCAGGGCCTGTCCGTCGCCATGGAGGTGTGCGGACAGGGCGGGGAGCAGGGTCTCGGGCGCGTGTGCCTGGGAGACGGGGACGCCTACGAGGGGGGCGAGGCGGGTGCGAGCGGTGGAGCGAAGAGCGGCGGCCGCGCGGTCGCGGGCGTTCGCCTTGCGGTAGAGGCGGGCGCGGCCTTCGACGGTTTCGGAGGCGCGGATCGCCACGGGGAGTTTCTCGGGCACGAGGGGGCCGAGCCGGCGCGCCCGCCAGAAGGCGGCGAGGGCTGCGGCGATGAAGAGCTGCAGTGTGCCCCAGAGCCAGCCCGACGGAAGCAGGTCGAACAGGGATTTCTGGTCGCCGGTACCGGTGGCCGTGGCGTCGGAGAGCGAGGGGAGGTACCAGACCAGATGGGGGCGGGAGCCGAGGAGTTGGAGGGCGAGCGAGGCGTTGCCCTGCTTGTCGAGGCGGTCGTTGAGCAGGATGTCGGGCGCGCCGAGGACGACGGTGTCTCCGTTTCCGGAGGCCGCGGGGATGCGGAGCAGCGTGGCCAGGCGCTGGCTGGGGTAGCAGGTGTCGGCGTCGAGATGGGTGGTGGTGTAGCGGATGCCACCGGTGTCGGCGCTGCCCGCCCGCCGGGCCGCGGCCAGGGTGCAGTGAGGGTCGAGTGTGGACCTGATGCTGGTGGCGGGGTCGGCGGTGACGCCGGGGGCGAGCCGTTCGACGGACGAACTGCCGGCGGCGACCAGGACGGTGCGGCCGCCCGACCTGGCCGTCGACGCCCGCAGCTGGGACTGCTGATGCGGGGTCAGCAGGTCCGGGACGGCGACGAGAAGGGTGGCGTCGCGGCCGGCCGCGGCGCGTGCCTCGGCGAGGGTGGTGACCAGGCGGGTGTCCACGCCTCGGTCGGCGAGGAGTTCGGCGACGGCGCGGCTGCCGTAGGGGTCGGCGGAGCGCGGGTCCAGGTCGCCGTGCCTGCTGTCGGAGCGGATGACGGCGATGGCGACGGCCCCTGCGAGGACGAGCACCACGGCGAGGACGATGCCCCGGGTGCGGGTCCACACCTGGCGGGTGGTGGGCGCGGTGGAGGTGGTCGGGAGGGCGGCCACGCCGGTGGTCATTCGGCGGCTCCCTGGCGGGTGTTGTGGTCCGTGCTGTGGGCGCTGCTGGCGAGGACCGGCTTGGTGCGTTCGAGGTCGTGGTCGAGGCCGGCGATGCGCTCGTACGACGCCTGGGTCGCCCTGCGGCCGCCGTACGTCACGTCGTCGAACTCCCGGGCGGCGGCGCGCAGCCGGTCGGTGTGGGCGGGCAGGGCGCGGCCGGCCTCGTCTGCGGCCTCGTCGGCGGTGCGGCCGGGGCGGACGTCGAGCAGGGCGCGTTCCTCCAGGGCGCGGACGACGGCGCGCATGCGTTCCTGGAGGGCCTGGTTCCAGTGGCCCTGGGCGGCGTGTGCCTCGGCGGCTGCGCGGTGTTCGGCGGCGCTGCGGAGGCGGTCGTCGAACAGGGCGGCGGTGGAGGCGGGTTGGCGGCGGGGGGTGCCCAGGCGCCACCACAGGGCACCCAGGACGGCGATGACGGCCAGGACCACGACGACCAGGCCCAGTGCGCCTCCGGGCGTCGCGGACGCGGCGGCGGCGAGCAGGCGGTCCACCCAGTCCAGGACGGCGTTCAGGGCGCGCTGGAACAGCCCGGGGTCGTTCTCGTGGTACATCCGCTTGGACAGTTCACGCCGTGCCGCTTCCCGCGCGGGGTCGCGTGGGATGGTCACGGGCGGTTGGTCGCCCGAGCCGGTCAGCGTCAGCAGGGCGGTGTCCCGGGCCCGCAGCAGGCCTCGTACGGCCTCGTCGGCGGCGCGTGGCAGTGCTGCGGGCACCGCTGTGATTCCCCCCGTCGGACTCACCGCATCAGCTCCCCGGGACGGTGCCGGGGGTGCCGGCGCCGTAGTTCTCGACACCGGCGGCGCGGGCCAGTTCGAGATCGAGGGCCTCGCGGCGGATGCGCTGGTCGATGTAGAGGAGCACGGTGACGCCCGCGTTGATCGGGAAGGTGAGCATGGAGCCGATCACCGAGCCGATCCCGGTGATGATGAGGAACGTCCAGCCGTAGTCGGCGTTGGTGTTCTCGAGGAAGCCGGTCAGGCCGTGGCCGCTGGAGTAGGCCCCGAGCAGGGTGAAGGGGACCACGGCGAGCGACGAGACGATGTTGGCGATGATCGAGGCGAGGAACTGGATGCCGAAGACCCGCCACCAGGAGCCGCGGACGAGCTTGGTGGAGCGGCCCAGCGACTTGGTGATGCTCTGCTTCTCCAGCATCAGGGCGGGCGAGGCCAGGGAGAAGCGGACCATCAGCCACACGGTGACGATGGCACCGGCGAGGATGCCGAGGACGAGCAGGGCGGCGATGGCGCCCCCGGGGCCGCCGGCGATCGCGACGACGATGCCGGGCAGTGCGCCGACGAGCAGGATGCCGACCGCGATGAGCCCGGTCAGGATGATGAGGCCGAACAGCTTGAGGACCTGCGGGCGGGCGTCGCGCCAGGCCTCGCCGATGGTGACGGACTTGCCGAGCACGGCGCGGCTGGTGACGGTCGTCAGCAGGGCTGTCGCGATGATGGTGCCGACCAGGGTGATCAGCAGGACGGCGCCCGAGCTGAGCGCGACCTCGCCCGCGGCGCGGCTGATCTCGGTGAGGGAGGCGCTCGGGTCGTTGAGGGCGTCGGTGGTCTCGGTGTCGTTCAGGACGAGGCCCTGGAGGAGGATCACCGCGACCTCGGTGACGACGGCGACCGTCAGCGAGATGCCGAGGACCGTGCGCCAGTAGGTGCGCATGGTGGAGACGGCGCCGTCGAGGATCTCGCCGACGCCGAGCGGGCGGAGCGGGATCACGCCGGGTTTGGCGGCGGGCGGGGGGCCGCCCCAGCCGCCGCCCCAGGCTCCGTATCCGCCGGGCGGGCCGTATCCGCCGGGGCCTCCGTAGCCGCCACCAGGCCCGCCGGGGCCCCCGTAGCCTCCGTAACCGCCGCCGGGGGGCCGGCCGCCCCAGCCGGGGCCGGGGGGTGGGGGCGGCGGTGCCTGGCCTGGTGCCGGGGCGCCGGTGGGCGTGGACCACTGGCCGGGCGGCGGCTGCTCCCTGGACCACTGCGAGCCGGGGCCTTGCGGATCCGGGCCCGGCTGATCGGCGGGCTGTTCGGCAGGCCCTGCGGGGACGGGGCGGTCGGCAGGGGCGGACGCGCCGGGTTCCCGCCCGTCGGACGGGTCGGATCCGGGCGAGGCCCAGCCCGGAGTGTCGTTCATCGAAGCTCCTTCACGGTGCCCGTCCGCGGTCGCGGCGGCAGGTTGGCTGCCATCGTGCCATGGGGTGGGCGCCCAGTGACCGGCCGCGGTAGAGGCTGCGCACCTTCAATTGTCCGCCGGATACGGGGCAGACTGACCGCATGGCTGATCAGTACGCGCGAACCGGTGAGGACAAGCGGTCGACGGGAATGCCAGTGATCCGGTGGGAGGAGCCGCCCGAAGGTCCTGTCGTGGTCCTTCTCGACCAGACGAGACTGCCGACCGAGGAGGTCGAGCGGGTGTGCACGGACGCGTCGGCGCTGGTGGAGGCGATCCGTTCGCTCGCGGTGCGCGGTGCGCCGCTGCTCGGGATAGCGGGGGCGTACGGCGTCGCGCTCGCCGCCGCGCGGGGCTTCGATGTGGACGAGGCCGCGGTGGCGCTGTCGGGCGCCCGGCCGACGGCGGTGAATCTGTCCGTCGGGGTGCGCAGGGCGGCGTCGGCGTACCGCTCCGCTCTGGCCGAGGGCGGTGACACCGGGGCGGCGGCCGCGGCGGCGCTGGTTGCGGCGCGGGCGCTGCACCGGGAGGATGCCGAGGCCAGCGCCCGGATGGCCGAGCACGGCCTGGCGCTGCTGGACGAGTTGCTGCCCGGCGGAGGGCACCGGATCCTGACCCATTGCAACACCGGTTCGCTGGTGTCGGGAGGGGAGGGCACGGCGTTCGCGGTGGCGCTCCAGGCGCATCGGGCGGGACGCTTGCGACGGCTCTGGGTGGACGAAACGCGTCCGTTGCTGCAAGGTGCTCGCCTGACGGCATACGAGGCGGCTCGCAGCGGCATGGCGTACACCTTGCTCACCGACAACGCGGCCGGTTCGCTGTTCGCGGCGGGGGAGGTGGACGCCGTGCTGATCGGGGCGGACCGGATCGCGGCCGACGGATCGGTGGCGAACAAGGTGGGGAGCTATCCGCTCGCGGTGCTCGCGCGGTACCACCATGTTCCGTTCATCGTGGTGGCGCCGGTGACGACGGTTGATCCGGAGACACCGGACGGGGCATCCATCGAGGTCGAACAGCGCCCCGGATACGAGGTGACCGAGGTCACAGCACCACAGGTGCCAGTGGCGGGAGCGGGAGGCGGGATTCCGGTGGCACCCCTGGGGACCCAGGCGTACAACCCGGCGTTCGACGTGACGCCGCCCGAGTTGGTGACGGCGATCGTCACCGAGGAAGGCGCCGTTTCGCCCGTGACGGCTGAGGCACTTGCCGAGCTGTGTGCCAGGTCACGCCAGGTAACGATTAGCTAATGGGATGATGTCGTTTATGAAGGGACGAGTCCTTGTCGTCGACGACGACACCGCACTGGCCGAGATGCTCGGCATCGTGCTGCGTGGTGAAGGTTTTGAGCCGTCTTTCGTAGCCGACGGCGACAAGGCGCTGGCCGCTTTCCGTGAGACCAAGCCCGACCTGGTGCTCCTGGACCTGATGCTGCCCGGTCGGGACGGTATCGAGGTGTGCCGTCTGATCAGGGCGGAGTCCGGGGTGCCGATCGTGATGCTCACGGCGAAGAGCGACACCGTCGACGTGGTCGTGGGCCTGGAGTCGGGCGCGGACGACTACATCGTGAAGCCGTTCAAGCCGAAGGAGCTGGTGGCCCGGATCCGGGCCAGGCTGCGGAGGTCGGAAGAGCCGGCGCCGGAGCAGCTCGCCATAGGTGACCTGGTCATCGACGTGGCCGGGCACTCGGTGAAGCGGGAGGGGCAGTCGATCGCGCTGACCCCGCTGGAGTTCGACCTGCTGGTCGCGCTCGCCCGCAAGCCGTGGCAGGTGTTCACGCGCGAGGTGCTCCTGGAGCAGGTCTGGGGCTACCGGCACGCGGCGGACACCCGCCTCGTCAACGTTCACGTCCAGCGGCTGCGCTCCAAGGTCGAGAAGGACCCGGAGCGGCCGGAGATCGTGGTGACCGTCCGTGGTGTCGGATACAAGGCGGGACCGAGCTGACATGTCCGGGGACAGTGCCGCTTCGGCCCCCGGCCGGTCCGGGGACCGTCCGGAGCGGCCTGTCGGCGGGAAACGGCTTGCGAAGCGCTGGCGGCTGCTCTTCGAGGGCGGACTGCTCCAGGGCGGGGTCCAGGGCAGCCCGGTGCTGCGCCTGTTCATGCGCTGGGTGCGGCGGCCGCTGCTGCCGGTCATGCGGCTGTGGCGGCGCAACATCCAGCTCAAGGTCGTCGTCACGACCCTGCTGATGTCGCTGGGCGTCGTACTGCTGCTCGGCTTCGTCGTCATCGGGCAGGTGCGCAACGGCCTGCTCGACGCCAAGGTGAAGGCCTCGCAGAGCCAGGCCACCGGCGGTTTCGCGGTGGCCAAGCAGAAGGCCGACGAGGCCGCGACCGGCGCCGGTGACACCGCCGGGACGACGGGCGGACGGCAGTCGCAGAACCTCACCTCGTGGATGAGCGACCTCGTGGAGTCCCTGTCCAGCGGTGGCCAGGGCGCCTTCGACGTGGTGACGCTGCCCGCGGGCGACAACAACGGCGGCGGCGGTCGCGGGCCGCGGGCCTCCGGTCAGGTCGACCCGACGGCCAGCGTGCCCGACGACCTGCGCACGCGGATCAACGGCAGTGCCACTGCGGCGCAGAGCTACACGCGGATCATCTACACGGACGACAAGGAGTCGCAGCCTGCTCTGGTCATCGGCAAGCAGGTCAACGACCCGAACAACGACCCGTACGAGCTGTACTACCTCTTCCCGCTCACCCAGGAGGAGAAGTCCCTCAGCCTGGTGAAGGGCACGCTGGCGACCGCCGGACTGTTCGTCGTCGTACTCCTCGGGGCCATCGCCTGGCTCGTGGTGCGTCAGGTCGTCACGCCTGTGCGGATGGCGGCCGGGATCGCCGAGCGGCTGTCTGCGGGGCGCCTCCAGGAGCGGATGAAGGTCACCGGCGAGGACGACATCGCGCGGCTCGGCGAAGCCTTCAACAAGATGGCGCAGAACCTCCAGCTGAAGATCCAGCAGCTGGAGGACCTGTCGCGGATGCAGCGCCGGTTCGTGTCCGACGTCTCGCACGAGCTGCGGACGCCGTTGACGACCGTGCGGATGGCGGCCGACGTCATCCACGAGGCGCGTGAGGACTTCGACCCGGTGACCGCGCGGTCCGCGGAACTCCTCGCCGACCAGGTGGACCGGTTCGAGTCGCTGCTGTCCGACCTGCTGGAGATCAGCCGGTTCGACGCGGGCGCGGCGGCGCTGGAGGCCGAGCCGATAGACCTCAGGGAGGTCGTGCGGCGGGTGGTCAGCGGGGCCGAGCCGCTCGCGGAGCGCAAGGGCACGCACATACGCGTGGTCGGCGACCTGCAGCCCGTGGTGGCCGAGGCGGACGCCCGGCGGGTGGAGCGGGTGCTGCGCAACCTCGTCGTCAACGCCGTGGAGCACGGCGAGGGCAAGGACGTCGTCGTCAAGCTGGCGGCGGCCGGCGGCGCGGTCGCGGTCGCGGTGCGCGACTACGGCATCGGGCTCAAGCCGGGCGAGGCCACCCGGGTGTTCAGCCGCTTCTGGCGGGCGGACCCGGCACGCGCGCGTACCACCGGGGGTACCGGTCTGGGGCTTTCGATCGCCCTGGAGGACGCGCGACTGCACGGCGGCTGGCTGCAGGCGTGGGGGGAGCCGGGCGGCGGTTCGCAGTTCCGGCTGACGCTGCCGAGGACCGCGGACGAGCCACTGCGGGGTTCGCCGATACCCCTGGAGCCCAAGGACTCCCGGCGCAACCGGGGGCTCGACGGCGCCGGCCTGCCGGGCGGCGGCGAGGACAAGCGGGCGACGGTACCGGTGCAGCCCGGCGGCCAGGCGTCGCCGCTGGCGCCGATGCCGCAGCGGCTGGCCGGCGTGGCGCCCACGGCCGACCCGACCGCGCTGCCCGGCAACGGCGCGCGCGTGGTGCCCCGGCCGGCCCAGGGCGCACGGCGTCAGGAGGGCGCGCCCGAGACCGGCCAGGCCGGCGGGGCGGACGAGTCGAACAAGCCAGGGGAGGCATTTCGTGGGCGCTGACCGCGAGGGGAGCGCTCGGCGCAGACCGGCGCGCGCGGTGGCGTACGCCGCCTGTGGGGCCGTACTGCTGGCCGGCTGTGCCTCCATGCCGGACAACGGCGACCTGCGGGACGTCGAGTCAACGCCGCGGCAGGACACACAGGTGCGGGTGTTCGCCATACCGCCGCAGCAGGACGCCTCGGCCACGGAGATCGTGCAGGGTTTCCTGGAGGCCCTGACCAGTGACGATCCGAACTACGACACGGCGCGCAAGTATCTGACCAAAGCCGCCGCGAAGACCTGGCAGCCGGAGTCGCAGACCACGGTGCTGGCGAACGGGCCGAGCATCCAGACGGACCCGCGTCCGGCGAGCCGGGAGGGCACCAACGGCATCACCTACACGTTCCAGGGCAGCCAGGTGGCCACCATCGACGCGCAGCAGGCCTACACGCCCGCGGACGGGGCGTACCGCAGGAGCGTGCATCTGACCAGGGACGCCAAGAGCGGGCAGTGGCGGATCGACTCGCTGCCGCAGGGTGTCGTGATGGGCAAGTCCGACTTCCAGCGCAACTACACGTCCGTCGACAAGTACTACTTCGCTTCGGACACGTCGGCCGAGGAGACCGGGCAGCCGGTGGCGGTCGCCGATCCCGTCTTTGTGCGCAGCAGCGTGGACCCGACGACCCAGCTGGTGCGTTCGCTGCTCAAGGGTCCCACCACCTGGCTCGGCCCGGTGGTCAGGTCGAGTTTCCCGACAGGTACGACGCTGAAGAAGGGCGTGTCCGGGCTGGCCCCGGACGACCAGAACCAGGTCACGGTGCCGCTGAATGTCAAGGCGTCCCGGATCGGCTCGGCCATGTGCAACGAGATGGCGACCCAGCTGCTGTTCACGCTGCGGAACCTGACGCCCACCGTGGACTCGGTCGCGGTGCAGTCCGTCAGCGGCGCCCACATGTGCGACGCCGACGAGGAGCAGGCCGAGGCGATCGCCTGGCGCGCCTCCACCAAGCACCCCGACTACCTGTACTTCCTCGACGGAAAACACCGGCTGGTGCGGATGACGACCGGCGGTACCGGTACCAGCGCGGTCGCCGTACCGGGCCCGTTCGGCGCGGGTACCAAGCCGCTGCGGTCGGTGGCGGTCGCCCGCGACGAGCGGACTGCGGCCGGGGTCAGCAGCGACGACAGGTCGCTGTACGTCACCTCGCTCGCGTCGGCCGGTTCGCTGGGCAACGCGGTGCTGACCAGTCACGGTGCGACCGAGGACGACCGGCTGACGGCGCCGAGCTGGGACGCCCGCGGCGACCTGTGGGTGGCCGACCGGAACCCCGCGAAGCCGCAGCTGTACATGCTGGCGCAGGGCGTGGGCCAGCCGCTGGCCGTGCAGATCCCAGAACTGAACGGCCGTATCGAGGACGTGCGGGTCGCCGCGGACGGGGTGCGGATCGCGCTCGTCGTCGAGAAGGACGGCAAGCAGTCGCTGCTCATCGGGCGGATCGAGCGCACCAAGTCCGATGACCAGCAGGAGGTTTCGGTCCTCGAACTGCACTCCGCCACCCCCGGCTCCGAGGAGGTCACCGCGATGTCCTGGGCCGGGGACAGCCGGCTCGTGGTGGTCGGGCGCGAGCAGGGCGGTGTGCAGCAGACGCGGTACGTCCAGGTCGACGGCTCCACACCGGACGGGCCGGCGCCCGCGGCGCTCACGGGCGTCCGGGCGATCGCCGCGTCCGAGAACGACGGGGTGCCGCTGGTGGCCGACTCGCAGGACGACGGGATCGTCCGGCTGCCGTCCGGTGACCAGTGGCAGAAGGTGGTCAAGGACGGGTCGGCACCGGTCTATCCGGGCTGAGCCCCAAGCCGTGCGTGAGCGGCCGTCCCGGTCCGGTGTCGAGCCGACGGGACGGCCGTTTTCCGTGTCTGGGGCGGGGTGCGGGGGCTGCGGGAGCTGTTGTGCGCCTCGGGCGACTGTTCTCGGGTACAGCACCGGCTTACGACAAGGCCTAACTCACCCGTGTGGGTGACGTGCTGTGCGTGTCGCGTGGAGTTGTCCACAGGCGGTTGTCCACAGGGGTGGCCGGTCCGGCCGGTCATTGGCACAGTGGGCACATGCGGGGGTGGTGGCAGGACCTCACCGACCTGGTGCTACCGGCCGAGTGCGGAGGCTGTGGGACGCCTCGCACGGTGCTCTGTGCCGAGTGCCGTGCCGCCCTGAGCGGGGCCGTACCGCGCCGGGTGCGACCGGTGCCGGAGCCGCCCGGGCTGCCGGCGGTGTACGCGGCGGCGCCTTACGCGGGCGAGGTACGGGCGGCCCTTCTCGCCCACAAGGAGCGCGGTGCGCTGGCGCTCGCCGGGGCGCTGGGCGCGGCGCTGGCGGGCGCGGTGCGGGCCGGGCTCCGGGACGGCCGGACCGTGCGGATCGTCGCCTCGTGGAGCGGTACGGCGGGTGGCGCCGGCGCCACCGGACCCGTGCTGCTCGTCCCGGTGCCGTCCGCGCCGTGGGCCGTGCGGGCGCGAGGGCATGATCCGGTGCGGCGGATCGCTCTCGCGGCGGCCGCGGAGCTGCGGCGTGCCGGGGGCTCGGCCCGGGTGGCCCCGGTGCTGCGGCAACGACGGGCCGTGGCCGACCAGACGGGGCTCAACTCCCGGCAGCGGTTCGCGAATCTCGCGGGTGCGCTGGAGGTGACGGCGGGCGGTGCCCGGCTGCTCGCCGGGGGCCGTGTCGTCCTCGTCGACGACCTTGTCACCACGGGCGCCACCCTCGCGGAGGCGGCGCGTGCGGTACGGGAGGCCATGGGGGCCGGAGGGGCAGGAGAGGGAACAACAGCCGTGTATCGGCGCGCGGCTTGGGAAGGAAGGGAGGAACGGCAGACCGGATCACGGGAAGAGCGGGCGAAGTGGACACGGGACGCACCGGTAATGGCCGAGGTGAACGGCCTCGCAGAGCCGGTCCGTGCAGCTGTGGTCGCGGCCGCACCGGATTCTTTCGAAATGAACCGGAACTGACCGTGAACGTACATCGTTGCAGGTAGTGACTAGGTCAATTCACCTGAATGGAGGTACGCATCAGTAGAGGGTGACGACATCCGTCCGGGCGAGATATGTTCGGTTGTGAGGGAGAAAGCCGCAGGCCATGTCTCTCCTATCCGAATGCCGTGCCGCGGGTTTTCCGTAATCATCGCGGTGCTGGGGTGCAGATCTTGCCCATGGGGGAGGAGGAGGTGAAGTCGCCGAGTCCGAGGCTCCGGGGTTCACCGGAGCTGGGTGCAAAAGGGAGATGCTCCGCAGTGCAGCGGAGTGATCCGGGAACGGAGTTCTGCGTGGACATCGTCGTCAAGGGCCGCAAGACCGAGGTGCCCGAGCGGTTCCGCAAGCACGTGGCCGAGAAGCTGAAGCTGGAGAAGATCCAGAAGCTCGACGGCAAGGTGATCAGCCTCGACGTCGAGGTGTCCAAGGAGCCCAACCCCCGACAGGCCGACCGTTGCGACCGAGTGGAGATCACGCTCCGCTCCCGCGGTCCGGTGATCCGGGCGGAGGCAGCGGCCAGTGACCCGTACGCGGCACTCGACCTGGCGGCGGAGAAGCTGGACGCGCGGTTGCGCAAGCAGCACGACAAGCGGTTCTCGCGCCGTGGCGCACGGCGGATCTCGGCCGCCGAGGTCCCCGACCACGTCCCGGGCGCGGCGACGCTCAACGGGAACGGCTACCCCGTCCAGGAGGAAGAGCCCGACGGCGTGCCCACCAAGAAGATGGGCTCCCTGGAAGTGAAGGGCGAAGGCCCCCTCGTCGTCCGCGAGAAGACCCACGTCGCCTCCCCGATGAGCCTCGACCAGGCCCTCTACGAGATGGAACTGGTCGGCCACGACTTCTACCTGTTCGTCGACTCCGAGACCAAGGAGCCGAGTGTCGTCTACCGGCGGCACGCTTACGACTACGGCGTCATCCACCTCAGCACTGACCCGATGGTTACCCAGGCGCAACCTCCCGCGGCGGGAGGCACGTTGGGCGGCTGACCCGCTCGGCCGGCAGCTGAGCCGGTGCCCCTGGAAGCGCCGTGCGCCCCCAGGGGCACCGGTGTGCAACCACTTCGCGCCCCGCTCCGTCACCGCGTTGTCGCCTGGGCATGGAATCATGGCGGCAACGGCCCAACCGGTGGGCCGCTGCCTTGGGTTGGCGGGATGGCACAGCACCACAGGCCACAGCCTTCAGGGGGAGGAACGATGGCGGACAGCTTCGGACCGATGCGGGACGACGATGCCGACGGCGGCGTCGCCGGCGTGGGCCCGGACGCGGGCGGTACTCCACGCAAGGAACCGATCAGAGTCCTTGTCGTCGACGACCATGCCCTCTTCCGCCGCGGACTGGAGATCGTGCTCGCCGCCGAGGAGGACATCCAGGTGGTCGGGGAGGCGGGCGACGGCGCGGAGGCCGTCGACAAGGCCGCGGACCTGCTGCCCGACATCGTGCTGATGGACGTCCGGATGCCCAAGCGCGGCGGCATCGAGGCCTGTACCTCCATCAAGGAGGTCGCACCCAGCGCGAAGATCATCATGCTGACGATCAGCGACGAAGAGGCCGATCTCTACGACGCGATCAAGGCGGGCGCGACCGGATACCTCCTCAAGGAGATCTCCACCGACGAGGTGGCCACCGCCATTCGCGCGGTGGCCGACGGGCAGTCGCAGATCAGCCCGTCCATGGCGTCGAAACTCCTCACCGAGTTCAAGTCGATGATCCAGCGGACCGACGAGCGCAGGCTGGTGCCGGCGCCGCGGCTCACCGACCGTGAACTCGAAGTGCTCAAGCTGGTCGCCACGGGGATGAACAACCGCGATATCGCGAAGGAGTTGTTCATCTCCGAGAACACGGTGAAGAACCATGTGCGCAACATCCTGGAGAAGCTGCAGCTGCACTCCAGGATGGAGGCGGTGGTCTACGCGATGCGGGAGAAGATCCTCGAAATCCGCTGAGGCCGCGGGCGCGGGCGCCGGTCAGCGCAGCGCGGCGATCAGGGCTCGGGTCACTTCCTTGAGGAGCGGCTCGCGCAGCTCGGGGGCGTCCACGCGCTCCACGCGCACCGTCGTGCAGTCCACCCAGCTCGCCGCCTCGACCAACGCCTCCGCCACCGCCGGGACCGCCTTCGGGCCGTCCAGCGTGACCTGGCGGGCCACCAGGATGCCGCCCGCCTCGCGCGCCGGGTCCACCCGGCCCACGAGCCGGCCACCGGCCAGCACCGGCATCGCGTAGTAGCCGTACACCCGCTTCGGCTTCGGGACGTACGCCTCCAGGCGGTGGGTGAAGCCGAAGATCCGCTCCGTGCGCGCCCGGTCCCAGATCAGGGAGTCGAAGGGGGAGAGCAGGGTCGTACGGTGCCGGCCGCGCGGGGGCGTGGCCAGGACCGCCGGGTCCGCCCAGGCGGGCTTCCCCCAGCCCTCCACCTCCACCGGGACCAGACCCGAGTCGGCGATCACCACGTCGACCTGCTCGCCCTTGAGCCGGTGGTAGTCGGCGATGTCCGCGCGTGTGCCGACGCCCAGCGACTGCCCGGCCAGCCGGACCAGGCGGCGCAGGCACTCCGTGTCGTCCAGCTCGTCGTGGAGCAGCGCGCCCGGGACCGCACGCTCGGCGAGGTCGTACACCCGCTTCCAGCCGCGCCGCTGGACGCACACCACCTCGCCGTATATCAGCGCGCGCTCCACGGCGACCTTGGTGCCGGACCAGTCCCACCACTCGCTGGTCTTCTTCGCGCCGCCCAGCTCCGTCGCGGTCAGCGGGCCCTCGCCGCGCAGCTGCTTGATGACCTGGTCGTAGGCGCCGTCGGGAAGATCGTGGCTCCAGTGCGGGCGGTCGCGGTAGGCGCGGCGGCGGAAGGCGAAGTGCGGCCACTCCTCGATGGGGAGGATGCAGGCCGCGTGCGACCAGTACTCGAAGGCGTGCGCGTCTTGCCAGTAGGCGGCCTCGACCGTCCGGCGGCCGACGCGGCCGAGGCGGGCGTACGGAATGAGCTCGTGGGAGCGGGCGAGGACCGAGATGGTGTCGAGCTGGACCGCGCCGAGGTGGCGGAGCACGCCCCGGACGCCGGAGCGGCGGTCGGGGGCACCGAGGAAGCCCTGTGCCTTCAGCGCGATACGGCGGGCTTCGTCCGCCGAGAGGGCGGCGACGGGGCGCGGGAGGGTCGTCATGGGTCGGACGATAGAGGGTGGCACTGACAGTCCGGCACGAGCTGGGGTTTCAGCCCTGCGCAGGGGCCGGCAGGTAGGGCGCCGCCGACGGCAGGCCCAGGTCCGACGGGAGCAGCGAGCCCACCCAGCAGTCGCGTCGTACGCCCTTGTTGTTGAGGGAGGAGCGGAGGGTGCCCTCGACGGTGAAGCCGGCGCGTTCCGCGACCGCGCGGGAGGCGTGGTTGCCGACCTCGGCGCGCCATTCGACCCGGTCGATCGCCATCCGCGTGAACGCCCAGCGGGCGGCCGCGACGGTGGCCTCGGTGGTGTAGCCGTGGCCGCGGTGCTCCTTGGCGGTCCAGAATCCCACCTCGGCCGTCCCCAGGGAGCGCATGGTCAGGGCGAGCATCCCGGTCAGGTCCCCCGTCGGCAGGAAGACGCCGAAGGTGAACATCGAGCCCTCGGACCAGCCGTCGGGGACCATCTGTTCCGTGAAGCTCCGGGCATGCTCGGCGAGGTAGGGCGAGGGAATCGTCGTCCAGCGCTGGATGTCGGGGTCCTGGACGGCCGCGTACACCGCGTCGGAGTCCTGCGGGCCGACCGCGCGCAGCAGCAGACGAGGGGTGGTGAGCGTGACGGGTTCCATCGGCTGATTCTGCTCGCCAGGGCGCCCGGTACGCCATCGGTTTCGCTGCCCGCGTTCGCCTTCCGTGAGCACGTGATCACATTTCGCGCAATTCCTCGCCCCTGCGCGGCACCATCCGCGGGCCCCGGCCGTTGTCCTTTATGAAGCGGCAAAACCCGGCGACACCACCCGGCACCACCCGTCAGTCCCCTGGAACAGTGACACGAAGCGGGCTCACAGGGCCCTCAGGGAGGCGGCGGAGGGCCGTTGGGTCGCCCAGGCCTCCCGACGCGGCCGGGTCCTCGCATACGATGGCCGTTGCTCAGTACGTCAAATGGAAACCGACCCTCCCAGGCCCGACCGGCAAGGAGACAAACCCCCGTGTCCGTCCTCTCGAAGATCATGCGTGCAGGCGAAGGCAAGATCCTGCGCAAGCTGCACCGCATCGCGGACCAGGTCAACTCCATCGAAGAGGACTTCGTCGACCTCTCCGACGCCGAGCTGCGGGCCCTCACCGATGAGTACAAGCAGCGCTACGCCGACGGCGAGAGCCTCGACGACCTGCTTCCCGAGGCGTTCGCGACCGTCCGCGAGGCCGCCAAGCGCGCCCTCGGCCAGCGTCACTACGACGTGCAGATCATGGGTGGCGCGGCCCTCCACCTCGGCTACGTGGCCGAGATGAAGACCGGTGAGGGCAAGACCCTCGTCGGCACCCTGCCCGCGTACCTCAACGCACTGTCGGGCAAGGGCGTCCACCTCATCACGGTCAACGACTACCTGGCCGAGCGCGACTCCGAGATGATGGGCCGCGTCCACAAGTTCCTGGGCCTGAGCGTCGGCTGCATCCTCGCCAACATGACGCCGGCCCAGCGCCGCGAGCAGTACGCGTGCGACATCACATACGGCACGAACAACGAGTTCGGCTTCGACTACCTGCGCGACAACATGGCGTGGGCCCAGGACGAGCTCGTCCAGCGCGGCCACAACTTCGCCATCGTCGACGAGGTCGACTCCATCCTGGTCGACGAGGCCCGTACGCCGCTGATCATCTCCGGCCCGGCCGACCAGGCCACCAAGTGGTACGGCGACTTCGCCAAGCTGGTCCTGCGCCTGAAGAAGGGCGAGGCCGGCAACCCGCTCAAGGGCATCGAGGAGACCGGCGACTACGAGGTCGACGAGAAGAAGCGCACGGTCGCCATCCACGAGTCCGGCGTCAGCAAGGTCGAGGACTGGCTGGGCATCGACAACCTCTACGAGTCGGTGAACACCCCTCTGGTGGGCTACCTGAACAACGCCATCAAGGCGAAGGAGCTCTTCAAGAAGGACAAGGACTACGTCGTCATGGACGGCGAAGTCATGATCGTCGACGAGCACACCGGCCGTATCCTCGCCGGCCGCCGCTACAACGAGGGCATGCACCAGGCGATCGAGGCGAAGGAAGGGGTGGACATCAAGGACGAGAACCAGACCCTCGCCACGATCACCCTCCAGAACTTCTTCCGCCTCTACAAGCGTCATGACCACAACGAGAAGGAACAGCCCGGTCTGTCCGGCATGACCGGTACGGCCATGACCGAGGCCGCCGAGTTCCACCAGATCTACAAGCTCGGCGTGGTCCCGATCCCGACGAACAGGCCGATGGTCCGCAAGGACCAGTCGGACCTGATCTACCGCACCGAGGTCGCCAAGTTCGAGGCGGTCGTCGACGACATCGCGGAGAAGCACGAGAAGGGCCAGCCGATCCTGGTCGGCACGACCTCCGTCGAGAAGTCGGAGTACCTCTCGCAGCAGCTCTCCAAGCGCGGCATCCAGCACGAGGTGCTCAACGCCAAGCATCACGAGCGTGAGGCGTCGATCGTCGCCCAGGCCGGCCGCAAGGGTGCCGTGACGGTGGCCACCAACATGGCCGGCCGTGGTACCGACATCAAACTCGGCGGCAACCCCGAGGACCTCGCCGAGGCGGAGCTGCGCCAGCGCGGCCTCGACCCCGAGGAGCACATCGAGGAGTGGGCGGCCGCGCTGCCCGCCGCCCTGGAGAAGGCCGAGCGGGCCGTCAAGGCCGAGTTCGACGAGGTCAAGGAGCTCGGCGGCCTCTACGTCCTCGGTACCGAGCGGCACGAGTCGCGCCGGATCGACAACCAGCTGCGTGGCCGTTCCGGCCGTCAGGGCGACCCCGGCGAGTCCCGCTTCTACCTCTCCCTCGGCGACGACCTGATGCGCCTGTTCAAGGCCCAGATGGTCGAGCGCGTGATGTCCATGGCGAACGTGCCGGACGACGTGCCGATCGAGAACAAGATGGTCACCCGCGCGATCGCGTCCGCGCAGTCGCAGGTCGAGCAGCAGAACTTCGAGACCCGTAAGAACGTCCTGAAGTACGACGAGGTGCTCAACCGGCAGCGCGAGGTCATCTACGGCGAGCGCCGCCGCGTCCTGGAGGGCGAGGACCTGCAGGAGCAGATCCATCACTTCATGGACGACACCATCGACGCGTACGTCGGTGCGGAGACCGCCGAGGGCTTCCCGGAGGACTGGGACCTCGACCGCCTGTGGGGCGCCTTCAAGCAGCTCTACCCGGTGAAGGTCACCGTCGACGAGCTGGAGGAGGCGGCCGGCGACCGCGCGGGCCTGACCGCCGAGTACATCTCCGAGTCCATCAAGGACGACATCCACGAGCAGTACGAGTCGCGCGAGACGCAGCTCGGCTCCGAGATCATGCGTGAGCTGGAGCGCAGGGTCGTGCTGTCGGTCCTGGACCGCAAGTGGCGCGAGCACCTCTACGAGATGGACTACCTCCAGGAGGGCATCGGCCTGCGCGCGATGGCCCAGAAGGACCCGCTGGTCGAGTACCAGCGCGAGGGCTTCGACATGTTCACCGCGATGATGGACGGCATCAAGGAGGAGTCCGTCGGCTACCTGTTCAACCTGGAGGTCCAGGTCGAGCAGCAGGTCGAGGAGGTCCCGGTGGAGGACACCGAGGCCGCGGAGGGCGTCCAGGACGCGGTGCCGGCCCAGGCGGGTTCCCGTCCCGAGATCCGCGCCAAGGGCCTGGAGGCGCCGCAGCGGCGGGGTATGCACTTCTCGGCGGCCACCGTGGACGGCGAGGGCGGCATCGTCGAGGGCGACTTCGACTACGACGACGAGGAGCCGGCCCGTTCCGAGGCCGACGGCCTGACCCGCGCCGAGCGCCGCAAGCAGGCGAAGGGCATCCGCCGCCGCAAGAAGTAACCTCAGCACCAGCGCTGCGCGAGGGCCGGTCACCCGAGAGGGGGGCCGGCCCTTCGGCATGGGGCGGGCACCTGTGCGGCTCGGACCGCGGACCTCACACCGCGGACCTCGTACCGCCGCGGCCAGGGGCCCGTGCCCTCCGCCCGGCGGTCAGGTGCCGTGAGGCGCGCGCGGGCCGCCCATCTCCACGGCCGTGCAGCGCCAGCGCAGGTCCGCGCCCTGTTCCAGGCGGAAGGCCATCGCGCGCAGCCGGTCGCCCGCGGCGATGCGGGCGAAGACCTCCAGGGCGCCGGCGCGCGGTACGTAGTAGCCGATGTCGCGGACGACGGGGTCGGTGCCGCGGGTGCGCAGGGGGCCGCGTTCGGCGAGCCGGGCCAGGTCGTCGTAGGCATGGCCCGCGGTGTGCCGGAGCATCCAGTGGACGGGGCGGCGGCCGCTCAGGACGGCCAGCAGACGCTCCGCGAAGAGGTCGGTGGGGCGTGGGCTCGGCGGGGCCGCCGGAGGCGTGAGCGGGCGGCGGGAGGAGGGGGAGCCGGGGCGGCGGGAGTCGCGGCGGCCGGGCGGCCGGGTGCCCGGGCGGAGCTGGGCGGTCCTGGTCATGACCTTGTTCATGGGGATCCCCGTTCGGCGGGCCCGGCGGGTACCGGGCGGTAACTTTCGGTTACGGATCTTGTACGGGGGGTGGGTCGGCGGCAGCAAGGCGGCGATGGTCCGTGTCGGGGGACCGGAGATGTTCACCTATCCGAGTGGCCGACGGTGCGGGAAACCCCGTGAACGGGCGGCGGTACCGGGTGAATCACGGGGCGTCGGGTGGACGCCCCCGACGTCACGGCCCGGGACCCGAAAGGGGACGCCCCCACGTATCCTGTAGGCCCTCCGGGAGGCGCCAGAGCCTTCGGGAGACGCAGAGCCGAGTAGTCGAAGAGTCCCGGAAGAGAGCGGCCAGTCATGCGCGTCTACGTCCCCCTGACCCTCCCCGGGCTTGCCGAGGCGCACCGGACGGGCGAGCTGGGGACCGGTCCTTTCGTCGCCTACGCCGTCACGCCCGCGCTGCGTGAGTGGTACCTCTCCGACGACATAGAGGAACTGGAGTACGCCGCGCTCAACCGGGCCGCGCTGGCCTCCCTGCGGCTCCTCGCCGCCGACCCGGGTGCGATGCGGCGCCGGGTCGTGGTCGCCGTGGACGTCCCCGACGGCACGGCGGCGGCCGACCCGGACCGCGGGCTCGACCCGGCGGCGCTGGGCGAGGTCCGGGTCACCGGGACGGTGGCGCTGGCCAGGGCGGCCTCGGTGCACGTCGACTCCGACGACGCGGAGGAGGACGTGACGGCGGCGGCCGGGGCCCTGGCGGCGGCGGACGGCGGGGACGACGACGCGCAGTTCGTCGTGGACGGGGCCGAGGACCACGAACTGCTCTGGTACGCGACGCAGGAGATCCGGAACCTGGTGGGGTTCGGCGGTTGAGCGGGGCCGACGGGAACCGGCCGGGCCCTGTGACCTGCGGTGATGTACCGGCGGTCTTGATTGTCAGTGGCGGCGGGTAGCGTTTTTGACATGGGGAAGCAGGAAAACGCACACATTGTCTGGGACTGGAACGGGACGCTGTTCCACGACAACGACGCGATCATCGGGGCGACGAACGCGGCCTCGGCCGAGCTGGGCCTGGCGCCGATAACACTGGAGCAGTACCGGGCGCTGTACTGCGTGCCGGTGCCGAAGTTCTACAAGCGGCTGATGGGGCGGTTTCCGACGGAGGCCGAGTGGGAGCTCATGGACGAGATCTTCCACCGGTACTACACCGAGCACCGAGGCCGCTGCGGGCTGACCGAGGGGGCGGCCGAGCTGCTGGTCGGGTGGCGTTCGGCGGGGCGCAGCCAGTCGCTGCTGAGCATGTACGCGCATGACGAACTGGTCCCGCTGGTGCGGGGCTTCGGGATCGAGCCGCACTTCCTCCGGGTGGAGGGGCGGATCGGGCCGTCGGGGGGCAGCAAGGCCGAGCACATGGTGCGGCACCTGCGGCAGCTGGCGGATGTGGAGCCCGGGCGGACCGTGGTGATCGGGGACGCGGCGGATGACGCGGTGGCGGCGCGGGCGGTGGGGGCGAAGGCGGTGCTGTACACCGGGGGGTCGCACGGGAGGGCGAGCCTGGAGGAGGTCGGGGTGCCCGTCGTGGACTCGCTGGCGGAGGCGGTCGAGGAGGCGGAGCGGTTGGTGGCGTGAGCCGGTGCCGGTGCCGGTGCCGGCACCGATGGGCTGGGGCCGGGGGGTGGGGACGCTTACCGGCGCTGGCAGGGTGCCGCTGCGCCCACCCGTGCCGCCTGGGGGCACCTCCCAGGCCCTTAAGGCACTGGGGGAGGCACGCCTGCCCGCAGCTGAGTAGCTGACACGCCTGCCCGCGGCTGCGTGCGACGCGGCTGGGCAGCGCCCCGTAGGGGTGCGGGGAACTGCGCGACCAGCCCCCACGCACCCGCGTCATCACCACGCGCCCTCAGCCACCCCCAGCCCATATGTCGGCCAAGCCCGCGCAGCGCCCTGTGCAGAACGTCAAAGTTCCACCCCCTGTTTTGTACACATACGGCTCATGACGGCCCCCCGGTGGGGAGCGATAGCCTTGGTGGCGTGATCAGCGCGATAGTTCGCGGGGGCATCGATGCCCCCGCCCTGCGCCCGGTGAGCACGGAGCACCTCCGTGACCGGGCGGCGGTCGCTGGTCTTCCCGGGCGGAGGGCGCCGCAGGCGGCCCTGGCAGGGACGCTGCCGAGAGCAGCGTCACACCTGCCGAGCAGCTCAAATATGGCTCAATACCCTCCGCTCATCTTCCCTTGCGGCATAGCGTCTGAGCAGACCGGAGACCCCGGCCGTGGCGTCGAGCCGCAGGGGGAAGAGCCCGTACTTCCTTCTACGTCACGCAATGGCGCGCGACAGGAGCCAGAGGACAATGCAGACCAAGCTGGACGAAGCCAAGGCCGAGCTGCTCGATCGGGCCGCCCGGGTAGCTGAGAACAGCCCGGCCGGGGGGCACCTACCGACTGGGACGACGGGAGAGGCGGACCAGGAGTCCGTCTTCGCGTTCCTCCAGCGCTACTACCTGCACACCGCGCCGGAGGACCTCGCCGACCGCGACCCGGTCGACGTCTTCGGCGCCGCCGTCTCGCACTACCGTCTCGCCGAGACCCGCCCGCAGGGCACCGCGAACGTCCGGGTCCACACCCCGACCGTCGAGGAGAACGGGTGGACCTGCACCCACACGGTGGTGGAGGTCGTCACCGACGACATGCCCTTCCTCGTGGACTCGGTCACCAACGAGCTGACCCGGCAGGGGCGCGGGATCCACGTCGTCATCCACCCCCAGATCGCCGTCCGCCGCGACCTCACCGGCAAGCTGATCGAGGTGCTGCCCACCCCGCCGTCCGACGACGAGGAACTGCCGCACGACACGCACGTCGAGTCCTGGATCCACGTCGAGATCGACCGCGAGACCGACCGCTCCGACCTCAAGCAGATCACCGCCGACCTGCTGCGCGTCCTCTCCGACGTCCGCGAGGCCGTCGAGGACTGGGAGAAGATGCGGGAGGCGGCCGTCCGCGTCGCCGAGAACCTCGGCGAGGAGCCGGTCCCCGCCGACCTGCCGCGCCCCGAGGTCGAGGAGGCCCGCGAGCTGCTGCGCTGGCTGGCCGCCGACCACTTCACCTTCCTCGGCTTCCGCGAGTACCAGCTGCGCGAGGACGACTCGCTGGCCGCCGTGCCCGGCACCGGCCTCGGCATCCTGCGCTCCGATCCGCAGCACGCCGGCGAGGAGGGCCACCCGGTCAGCCCGTCCTTCGAGCGGCTCCCCGCCGACGCGCGCGCCAAGGCCCGTGAGCACAAGCTCCTCGTCCTGACCAAGGCGAACAGCCGGGCGACCGTGCACCGGCCGTCGTACCTGGACTACATCGGCGTCAAGAAGTTCGACGCGGCCGGCAACGTGGTGGGTGAGCGGCGCTTCCTGGGCCTGTTCTCGTCCGCCGCCTACACCGAGTCGGTGCGCCGGGTGCCGGTCATCCGCCGCAAGGTCGACGCGGTGCTGGAGCGCGCGGGCTTCTCGCCCAACAGCCACGACGGCCGTGACCTGATGCAGATCATGGAGACGTACCCGCGCGACGAGCTGTTCCAGACCCCGGTCCCGGAGCTGGAGTCGATCGTCACGAGCGTGCTCTACCTCCAGGAGCGCCGCCGGCTGCGGCTGTACCTGCGCCAGGACGAGTACGGCCGCTACTACTCGGCCCTCGTCTACCTCCCGCGCGACCGTTACACCACCGGTGTCCGGCTGCGGATCATCGACATCCTGAAGGAGGAGCTCGGCGGCACCAGCGTCGACTTCACGGCCTGGAACACCGAGTCGATCCTCTCCCGGCTGCACTTCGTGGTCCGCGTCCCGCAGGGCACCGAGCTGCCCGAGCTGTCCGACGCCGACAAGGACCGCATCGAGGCCCGCCTGGTCGAGGCGGCCCGCTCCTGGGCCGACGGCTTCGCCGAGGCGCTCAACGCCGAGTGCGGCGAGGAGCGCGCGGCCGAGCTGCTGCGCCGCTACACGAACTCCTTCCCCGAGGGCTACAAGGCCGACCACACCCCGCGCGCGGCGGTCGCCGACCTGGTCCACCTGGAGCGGCTCACCGAGGAGGCGGGCAACGACTTCGCGCTCAGCCTCTACGAGCCGGTCGGCGCCGCCCCGGGCGAGCGCCGGTTCAAGATCTACCGCAAGGGCGCGGCGATCTCCCTGTCGGCGGTGCTGCCGGTCCTGAACCGGCTGGGCGTCGAGGTGATCGACGAGCGGCCGTACGAACTGCGCTGCGCGGACCGGACGACCGCGTGGATCTACGACTTCGGGCTGCGGATGCCGAAGGTGTCCGGCGGCGGCAACGGCGACTACCTGGGCGACGACGGCCGTGAGCGGTTCCAGGACGCGTTCGCCGCGACCTGGACCGGCCTGGCGGAGAACGACGGCTTCAACGCGCTGGTGCTGAGCGCCGGGCTGAGCTGGCGGCAGGCGATGGTGCTGCGGGCGTACGCCAAGTACCTGCGGCAGGCCGCGTCCACGTTCTCCCAGGACTACATGGAGACGACGCTCCGCAACAACGTCCACACCACCCGGCTGCTCGTCTCCCTGTTCGAGGCGCGGATGTCGCCGGACCGGCAGAAGGCCGGCCTGGAGATCACCGACGCCCTGCTGGAGGAGCTGGACGCGGCGCTGGACCAGGTGGCGAGCCTCGACGAGGACCGCATCCTGCGCTCCTTCCTGACCGTCATCAAGGCGACGCTGCGCACCAACTTCTTCCAGGAGACGGTCGACGGCGCACCGCACGCGTACGTCTCCATGAAGTTCGACCCGCAGGCCATCCCGGACCTCCCGGCGCCCCGCCCGGCGTTCGAGATCTGGGTGTACTCGCCGCGCGTCGAGGGTGTGCACCTGCGCTTCGGCAAGGTCGCGCGCGGCGGTCTGCGCTGGTCCGACCGGCGTGAGGACTTCCGCACCGAGATCCTCGGCCTGGTCAAGGCGCAGATGGTGAAGAACACCGTCATCGTGCCGGTCGGCGCCAAGGGCGGCTTCGTCGCCAAGCAGCTGCCCGACCCGGGCGTGGACCGGGACGCGTGGCTGGCCGAGGGCATCGCCAGCTACAAGACGTTCATCTCGGCGCTGCTCGACATCACCGACAACATGGTGGCCGGCGAGGTCGTGCCCCCGCAGGACGTGGTCCGGCACGACGAGGACGACACCTACCTGGTGGTCGCGGCCGACAAGGGCACGGCGACGTTCTCCGACATCGCCAACGAGGTCGCCGGCAGCTACAACTTCTGGCTCGGCGACGCCTTCGCCTCCGGCGGCAGCGCGGGCTACGACCACAAGGGCATGGGCATCACCGCGCGCGGCGCCTGGGAGTCCGTGAAGCGGCACTTCCGGGAGCTGGGCACCGACACCCAGAGCGAGGAATTCACGGTCGTCGGCATCGGTGACATGTCCGGTGACGTGTTCGGCAACGGCATGCTGCTCAGCGAGCAGATCCGCCTGGTCGCCGCCTTCGACCACCGGCACATCTTCATCGACCCGAACCCGGACGCGGCCACCTCCTACGCCGAGCGCCGCCGCCTGTTCGACCTGCCCCGCTCCAGCTGGGGCGACTACGACACCGACCTGCTCTCGCAGGGCGGCGGGATCTTCCCGCGCAGCGCCAAGGCCATCCCGGTCAACGGCCACATCCGCGAGGCCCTCGGCATCGAGGAGAAGGTCGCCAAGCTGACCCCGGCCGAGTTGATGAAGGCGATCCTGGCGGCGCCGGTCGACCTGCTGTGGAACGGCGGCATCGGCACCTACGTCAAGGCGTCGACCGAGTCCAACGCGGACGTCGGCGACAAGGCCAACGACGCCATCCGCGTCGACGGCGCCGACCTGCGCGTCAAGGTCGTCGGCGAGGGCGGCAACCTGGGCCTGACCCAGCTCGGCCGGATCGAGTTCGCCCGCCAGGGCGGCAAGATCAACACCGATGCCATCGACAACAGCGCCGGCGTGGACACCTCCGACCACGAGGTGAACATCAAGATCCTGCTCAACGGCGTGGTCGCGGACGGCGACATGACGGTCAAGCAGCGCAACAAGCTGCTCGCCGAGATGACCGACGAGGTCGGCGCCCTGGTGCTGCGCAACAACTACGCGCAGAACGTGGCGATCGCCAACGCGCTCGCCCAGTCCGGGGACATGCTCCACGCCCAGCAGCGGTTCATCCGCCACCTGGTCAGGGAAGGCCACCTCGACCGGGCCCTTGAGTTCCTGCCCACCGACCGCCAGATCCGCGAGCGCATCGGCACCGGCCAGGGCCTGACCGGCCCGGAGACGGCCGTCCTGATGGCGTACACGAAGATCACGGTCGCCGACGAGCTGCTGGCGACCTCGCTGCCGGACGACCCGTATCTGAGCAGTCTGCTGCACGCGTACTTCCCGACGGCCCTGCGCGAGCGGTTCGCCGCCGCGCTCGCCACCCACCCGCTGCGCCGTGAGATCACCACCACGGTCCTGGTCAACGACACGGTCAACACCGGTGGTACGACCTACCTGCACCGGCTGCGCGAGGAGACCGGGGCCTCCCTGGAGGAGATCGTCCGGGCGCAGACCGCGGCCCGCGCGATCTTCCGCTCGGCCGCGGTGTGGGACGCGGTCGAGGAACTGGACAACAAGGTCGACGCGGCCGTCCAGACCCGGATCCGGCTGCACTCCCGCCGTCTGGTGGAGCGCGGCACCCGCTGGCTGCTCAACAACCGGCCGCAGCCGCTCCAGCTCCTGGAGACCGTCGACTTCTTCGCCGAGCGCGTCGAGCAGGTCTGGCAGCAGCTGCCGAAGCTGCTGCGCGGCGCGGACCTGGAGTGGTACCAGCACGTGCACGACGAGCTGTCCGGCGCCGGTGTGCCCGACGAGGTCGCCACCCGTGTGGCGGGCTTCTCCTCCGCCTTCCCGGCGCTGGACATCGTCTCGGTGGCCGACCGCACGGGCAAGGAGCCGCTGGACGTCGCCGAGGTCTACTACGACCTCGCCGACCGGCTCGGCGTCACCCAGCTGATGGACCGCATCATCGAGCTCCCGCGCGCCGACCGCTGGCAGTCGATGGCCCGCGCCTCCATCCGCGAGGACCTGTACGCGGCCCACGCGATGCTCACCGCCGACGTGCTCGCCGCGGGCAACGGCACCTCGACGCCCGAGCAGCGCTACCAGGCCTGGGAGCAGAAGAACACCGCGATCCTGGGCCGGGCCCGGACCACTCTGGAGGAGATCCGCAGCTCGGACTCCTTCGACCTGGCCAACCTCTCGGTGGCCATGCGGACGATGCGGACGCTGCTGCGCACGCACTCGTAGCCGAACGAGTGGCCGTACAAAGTAGTAGTACGACATGAAAGGCGCCCCGGGCCGGTGACGGTCCGGGGCGCCTTTCATTCCTGTTCTTTCCTGCCGGTGCTTGTTCTTGCCGATATCCAGGGAGAAACGGACGGGGAATTTACCGTTTCCTGCTAATCGAGAAGTCTCGGATATGGTCTGCCGCATGACAGTGCAACTTACGGTCGGGCGGCCGGTCCCGCGGGTCGTCCTCGAAGTCGTGAAATTCGGGGTCGTCGGCGGCAGCGGTGTCCTCGTCAATTTCCTGGTCTTCAACCTGCTGCTGCACGGCCTGCGTTGGCCGGCCATGACCGCGACGGTGGCGGCCAGCTGCATGGCGATGGCGACCAATTACGTGGGCTTCCGGTTTTTCGCCTATCGGGACCGGGCCTCGCGCACACGACAGCAGATCGCACTTTTCTTCGTGTTCAGCGGAGTGGGTGTCGTGCTGGAAAGCGGTCTGTTCTATGCCGGCTATCACGGCCTCGGTCTCGCCGGGCCGCTGGAATCCAACATCGTGAAGGCGCTGTCGATCGTGCTCGCCTCCGCCTTCCGCTTCCTCGTCTACCGGACATGGGTGTTCCAGACGGACACGAGCCGCGCCGTATAGCAACGGCGCGGCTCGTGGTCGCAGGTCTGCTTCAGGAAGGTTCGGGAAGCTTCAGGAAGGCTGGGCGACCTTCGGCTTCGGCTTCGGCTTGGCCTTCGTCTTGTCGGACTTGTCGCCGGTGAAGGCCTCGTACTCCGCGAGGACGTCCTCGGTCGGCCCGTCCATGCGCAGCACACCGCGCTCCAGCCACAGCACCCGCTCGCAGGTGTCGCGGATGGACTTGTTGTTGTGGCTGACCAGGAACACCGTGCCCGCGTGCTGGCGCAGCTCGCGGATGCGCTCCTCGGACCGCATGCGGAATGACGCGTCACCGGTGGCCAGGGCCTCGTCGATGAGCAGGACGTCGTGGTCCTTGGCGGCGGCGATGGAGAACCGCAGCCGGGCGCCCATGCCGGAGGAGTAGGTGCGCATCGGGAGGGTGATGAAGTCGCCCTTCTCGTTGATGCCGGAGAAGTCGACGATGTCCTGGTAGCGCTCCTTGATCTCCTCGCGGGACATGCCCATGGCGAGGCCACCGAGGTAGACGTTCTTCTCGCCGGTCAGGTCGCCCATCAGGGCCGCGTTGACGCCGAGGAGGGAGGGCTGGCCGTCGGTGTAGATGGCGCCGTTCTCCACGGGCAGCAGGCCGGCGACCGCCTTGAGGAGGGTGGACTTGCCGGAGCCGTTGGTGCCGATCAGGCCGATGGCCTCGCCCTTGTAGGCGACGAAGGAGACGTTCTTGACGGCGTGCACCGTGCGGGTGCCCGCCGCCTTCTCGGCGTTCTTGCGGCGCAGCATGCGGTTGAGGGCGGCGGTGGCGGAGCCGCGGCCGGCGCCGGTGCCGTTGACCCGGTAGACGATGTCGACGCGGTCGCAGACGACGGTGGGGATGTCGCTCACGGTGCGGGGCTCACGCTCGGTGGGTGTCTCGTTCATGCTGGGGGTGTCGCTCACGTTCTCAGCCACGGCCGTACGTCTCCTCAGCCTTCCAGAAGTAGATGAAGCCGCCGACGCCGACGACCAGGGCCCAGCCGGTCGCGACGATCCACACGTGCGGCGGCAGCTGGCTGCCGTGGAAGCTGTCGATCAGGGCGTAGCGCATCAGGTCGATGTAGACGGCGGCCGGGTTGTCCTTGAGTACCGGCGCCACCCAGTCCGGCAGCCCCTTGTGCTTACCGGTCAGCTTGTCGATGCTCCACATGACGCCGGAGATGTACATCCAGGTGCGCAGCACGAACGGCATCAGCTGGGAGATGTCCGGGGTCTTGGCGCCCCAGCGGGCCATGATCAGCGACATGCCGGTGTTGAACATGAACTGCAGGATCAGCACCGGGATCGCCAGCAGCCAGGAGGCGGCCACCGGCACGCCGAAGCAGAGCAGGATGACGGCCAGGGCGGCCATCGAGAAGAGCAGCTGCTGCAGCTGCTGGAGACAGAAGGAGATGGGCAGCGCGGCCCGCGGGAAGTGCAGGGCGCGGACGAGACCGAGGTTGCCGGCGATCGCGCGGGTGCCGGTCATGATCGAGCTCGACGTGAACGTCCAGATGAACACGCCCGTGACCAGGAACGGGATGTAGTCCGGCACGTTCCTCTTGGTGTCCAACAGAACACCGAAGATGAAGTAGTACACCGTGGCGTTCAGCAGCGGGGTCATGATCTGCCAGACCTGGCCGAGCTTCGCCTGGGCGTACTGGGCGGTGAGCTTGGCGGTGGCGAACGCGGTGATGAAGTGCCGCCGCGCCCACAGCTGGCCGACGTACGCCGGCAGGGAGGGGCGGGCGCCGCTGACCGAGAGACCGTGCCGGGCGGCGAGCGCCGCGAGGTCGTCCTCGGCCGTGACCGGGGCCGGGGGCGGTGTGTGGAGAACCTGGGTCACATCCGCTGCTTTCACTCGGGGGGTGGGGGTGCTGCGGCGTCCGGCTGGGGCCGGGCCCGTCACCCGAAGTTTGCTTACGCTTCTCTTCACGTTTTCTTACGTCGGGACGGGACCGTATCGTCGCAACGGGAGCGTAGGCCGAGTTGGCGTCGGAACGCAACCGTTTCGTCGTCACGGGCGAATGTGTGCCGTAACACTTTCGAGGTCGGGGCGCGACCGATTCGTTGCGGTGTGGTGCGGGCACGTGTTCGGTACGGCGATGACCTGGGACGCGTTCAGCGGGCCCGCGTTGGGGCGTTCGGGTGGCGGCTCGGTGTCGGTGCGTCGTCGGAACGCAACCGTTTCGTCGTTACGCCCCTATGCTGGGAGCATGACGACGAACGCCGAGGAGTCCCAGACGCGTCCGCGCCGACGAGCCCCCGCCGGGGCGGCCGTCCTCCGCGAGGACGTGACCGAGGCCATCCGGGCCGCCGTCTTCGAGGAGCTCGCGGCGGTCGGGTATGCCCGGATGTCCATCGAGGGCATCGCGCGCCGCGCGGGCGTCGGCAAGACCGCCGTCTACCGTCGCTGGCGCTCCAAGCTGCACCTGGTCCTCGACGTCGTCTCGGCCCTCGCGGTGATGGGCCTGCCGGTGCCCGACACCGGCTCCCTGGAGGGCGACCTGCGCCTGCTGTACGAGGTCACCTCACGCGCGCTGCGCCACCCGGTCGCCTCGCAGATCATCCCGGACCTCCAGGCCGAGGCCGCTCGCAACCCCGACATCGCCGAGGCCATGCAGAAGACGCTGCGCGAGGGCCAGGAGGGCGTCGCCAGCAAGATCATCGAGGCGGCGCAGCGGCGCGGCGAACTCGCCGAGGGCCTCGACGACGACCTGGCCATGGACCTGATCTCCGGCCCGCTGTACTGGCGCTCGGTGGTGATCCGCACCCCGAAGCTGCCGAAGGGGTATCTGGCGGCGCTGGCCCGCGGGACCACGGAGGCGCTCAAGGCGCTGTGAACCACCCGGCCGGGGATGTCACAGCCGGAGCGGCCGTCTCGTCGTAGAGGGCGCAGGCATCCCCGACCAAGGAGTGGACGATGAACCTCGCGCTGTGGATCGCCGCCGGACTGCTTGCCGCGGTGGCGCTGGCCGGCGGGATCAGCAAGACGTTCGTACCGAGGGAGAAGCTGGCCGCGGCCCATGGCGGCGGCTGGACCGGTGACGTCGGCGACGGTTTCGTGCGGACGCTCGGCATCCTCGAACTCCTGGCCGTGGCGGGCCTGGTACTGCCCGCCGTCACCGGCGTCGCACCGGTACTGGTGCCGGTGACCGCCACCGCCTGGATCCTGCTGATGATCGGCGCGATGATCACCCACGGACGGCGCGGCGAACGGGCGTTCGTGGCGCTGAACCTGGTCTATCTCGCGCTGGCGCTGGTCGTCGCGGCGGGCCGGTTCGGCTCGGGCGCCTTCTGACGGGCCGGGACGGGACGAGGGGGAGACGCACATGAAGGACAACAGGACCGAGGAGTTCCAGGAGCTGCGGCCGCTGCTGTTCTCGATCGCGTACCGGATCCTGGGCAGCGTCGCCGAGGCCGAGGACGCGGTCCAGGAGGCCTGGCTGCGCTTCGCCGGCTCACCGACGGAGGTCAGGTCGCCGAAGGCCTTCCTGTCGGCCGCGGTGACCCGGCTCTCGATCGACGTACTGCGCTCGGCCCGGGTCCGGCGGGAGGAGTACGTCGGCCCGTGGTTCCCCGAGCCGCTGCTCGCCGACCCCTACGAGGACCCGGTGCGGTCGGCGGAGCTGGCCGACTCGGTGTCGATGGCGGCCCTGCTGCTCCTGGAGCGGCTCAGCCCCCTGGAACGCGCGGTCTTCGTCCTGCGCGAGGTGTTCGACTTCGGCTTCCCCGAGGTCGCGTCGGCGGTGGGCCGCTCGGAGGCCGCCTGCCGCCAGCTGGCGGTCCGGGCCCGGCGCCACATGGCCGAGGGCCGCCCCCGTTTCGAGGCGGACCGCAGGGAACGCGACGCACTGGCCACACGCTTCTTCGAGGCCCTCCATGAAGGCGACCTGGCCGGCCTCCAGGAGCTGCTCGCCGCCGACGTGTCGCTGGTCAGCGACGCCGGCGGCAAGGCCCCGCAGCTGGCCCGCGCGGTCCTGGGCGCCCAGAACGTGGCCCGCCTCCTCGGCGCCGTCATCCCGTTGCTGTTCCGGATCGAGGTGACCTGCGAGCAGCACGAGGTCAACGGCCAGCCCGGCGCGATCTTCCGCGACCGCCACGGCAAGGTCCTGCAGACCTTCTCCCTCGACATCCTCGACGGCCGTGTCCAGGCCGTCCGCCTGGTCCTCAACCCCGACAAACTCGGCCACGTGGGCCCGGTGGCGGACGCCTGGTCCATCGCCGAGGAGGTCAAACAGGCCCGCAGGGCGGGGGAGTGACGGGAGCTCACGTATCCGGTGGCCGGGCCGGTGCGTCAGCCCCGGGCCGCCTCCGGATGCAGGCGTACCCAGCCGGCCCAGGCCGAGGTGATCATGTCGTGGACGTCGTGTTTGGTCTTCCAGTCGAGTTCGGTGGTGATGCGGTCGGCGGAGGCAACCACGCGGGCCGGGTCGCCGGGGCGGCGCGGGGCGACGGTCGGGGGGAGGTCGTAGCCGGTGACCGCGTTGATGCGGTCGATCATCTCGCGGACCGAGACGCCCTCGCCGCGCCCGATGTTGAGGGTCAGCTCGCGGCCCGGCTCCGCCTGGAGGGCGCGGGCCGCGGCCACGTGGGCCTCGGCGAGGTCCACCACGTGGATGTAGTCACGGACGCAGGTGCCGTCCGGTGTCGCGTAGTCGTCGCCGAAGATGCGCGGCGGTGCGTTCTCCGTGAGCTTCTCGAAGACCATCGGGATGAGGTTGTAGACGCCCACGTCGGCGAGTTCGGGGCGGGCCGCGCCTGCCACGTTGAAGTAGCGCAGCGAGGCCGTGGCCAGACCTGTGGCCCGGCCCGTCGCGCGGACCAGCCACTCACCCGCGAGCTTCGTCTCGCCGTACGGCGACATCGGCACGCACGGCGTCTCCTCCGTCACCAGGTCGACGTCCGGCATGCCGTAGACGGCGGCGGAGGAGGAGAACACGAAGGACGGGACCCGTGCCTCCGTCACGGCCTGCAGCAGGACGCGCAGGCCCTCGACGTTCTCGTGGTAGTAGTGCAGCGGGCGGCCCACCGACTCGCCGACCTGCTTCTTCGCCGCCAGGTGCACGACCCCGGTCACCTCGTGCTCGGCCAGGACGCGCGCGACCTTCTCACCGTCGAGCGTGGAGCCCGTCACCAGGGGTACGTCCTCCGGCACGCGGTCGGCGATGCCGGTGGACAGGTCGTCGTACACCACCGTCCGCTCGCCCGCCTCCGCCATCGCCCGTACGACATGCGCCCCGATGTAACCGGCGCCGCCGGTGATCAGCCAGGTCATGTGTGGCCGTTCCCTCCGTCAGTTGGCCCGTGGTGTTCGTCAGCCGCGGTCACCTCTCAGTGAAGCAGGTGCCGCCGACATCTGCGGACGGCTGAACTGGCCTGTTGTCGCCATGTGGACACGTGATGTGCTCTCCCGGCGGCGGGAGGCGCGCCACAGGCGGGTGAGGGAGAGCACGGCGGCGGTGGCCAGCAGGCCGTTGCGGGCGAGCATCAGCAGACAGCCGGTCCAGGTGCAGTGGATGACCTCGGCGTAGAACGCGGGGTAGGCGACGGCACTGAGCGCGGTCGCCGCGACGATCAGCGCGGCGACCGGACGCTGCGTGGTGTGCCGGGAGGTCAGGCACACGGCGGCCAGGCCGAGCAGCCAGATCATGTACTGCGGGCTGATCACCCGGCTGGTGACGGTGAAGAGGAGGACGGCGCTCAGGGCCGCGTCGTACGGGGTGGCCGGGGTCCAGCGCCGGGCCCGTACCCGCCACAGCAGGAGGAGGGCGAAGGCGGCCGCGGTGAGCGCGAGGGAGGCGGTCGCGACCGCGCGCACGTGCGGGCCGACGAGTTCCATGGCGCCGTACTGGTAGCGGGTCGTGCCCCGCCAGCCGGCCTGCCGCGCAAGGCTGAGCGCGGTCCCGCCGAGCGACTCGACCTGCACACCCCGGCCGCCCTGCTGACGGAGGAACGCGAGCGGGTTGCGGAACGACACCACGAAGGCGGCCAGGGCCACGGTCCCCGTCAGGGCCGCGGACAGCCACGCCGTGCGCGTCGGCCGCCCGCGCGCCAGGCCCAGCAGCACCAGCGCCGGCCACACCTTCACCAGCGCGCCCAGCGCCGCCAGCGCACCGCACGCGCGCGTGGAGCGCGACAGCGCCAGCAGGGAGAGCACGGCGAAGGCGGTGACCTCCACGTCGTAGCGGGCGAGCGGGAGGTGCAGCAGCAGGGGGAGGCCGCCGGTCCACAGGGCCGCGCCGAGCAGGGTGCGGCCGGGGCGCGTGCCCGCGCGGGCGAGCGCCGCCGTGATCAGCGCGTCGGTGGCCAGGGTGAGCGCCACGAACGCCTGGAAGTAGCTCAGTCCGGGCACCAGCCCCGGCGCGAGCAGCACCGCACCGGCGCCCGGCGGGTACTGCCACAACGTGTCGTGCGCCGGGAACGCGCCGTGCGACAGCACGCCGAACCAGTGGAAGTACAGCCGCCACACTTCGCGCGCGACCGCTCCGTGGCCCAGGGGTCGCTCGTTGTTGTGGGCGAGGAGCCACAGCATCGACGCGCGCGTGGCGGCCCAGGCGACGGCGAGACAGAGGAGACGCGAGAGGCCGGGCGGGCGGCGGAGCCGCGGGAGTCGAACAGGCGGGGCGAACGGGACGCACGGGAGCGGCAAGTACGGGCGGCGATTCATCAACCGCGAGCGTAAGCCGCGCGGATGGTGTATCCATGCCGATACGCCGTCAATACCCGGCAAAGGTTGGCTAATCGCAAAAGATCGGGCCGTGGTGAGTATCGGGCCTCTTGTGAAGGCGCATCCGCGAACGACGCGAACAGCTGAAGACTGCCGGCCGGCTCCACGGAGCCGGCCGCGCCCGTCGGGCGGTCCGCCCCGGTGGCCGGCGGCCGCCCGGGGCCTCGCCGTGGCCGCCCCGGCCGCGGTGATGCTCGCCATCGGGTTCTGGGGGCTGCACCGCGGCGGCATGTGGCGCGACGAGGCCGTCACCTACCAGGTCGCCCGGCGCACGGTGCCGCAGATCTGGCGGCTGCTGCACGGCGTGGACGCGGTGCACGGCCTGTACTACCTGCTGATGCACGTCGTCCTCGCCGCCGATCCCGGCCACCCCGGCGAGGTCGTGCTCCGGCTGCCCTCGGTGTGCGCGGCGGCCGTCACCGCGGGCCTGGTGGCCGCCCTGGGCAGCCGTCTGGCCCGGCCGCGCGTCGGCCTGTGGGCCGGGCTGCTGTACGCGGTCACCCCGCTGGTCGGCCACTACGCGCAGGAGGGCCGCTCGTACGCCCTGGTCGCCGCGGGTGCCACCGGCGCGACGCTGCTCTTCGTCCGGGCGGTGCGGGAGGAGGGACGGCGGGCCTGGTGCCGGTACGGCGCCGTGCTCGGAGTCACCTGCTGGCTGCACGAGTTCGCCGTCCTGCTGCTGCTCGCACACGCGGGAACTCTGGCGCTGGCCCGTTCGTCGGGAAGGGTGTGGCGGGGGTGGGGCTGCGCGGCCGGGGGCGTGGTGCTGTCGCTGCTGCCGATGGTCGTGGTCTCGCACGGACAGTCGGCCCAGGTCGCGTGGCTGCGGGAGCCGGACGTGGAGACCGCGCAGGAACTGCTGCGCCAGTACCTCGGACCGACCGACCGGGTGTACTGGGTGTGCCTGGCGCTCGGGCTGCTCGGGCTGACGCGGCTGGTGGGCCGGCGCGGCGAGGTGACCCTCGCGGCGGTCGCGCTGCCGCTCGCGGTGCTGCCACCGGTGGCGCTGATGCTGGCCTCGCAGCTCACCCCGCTGTACGTCGACCGGTATGTGCTGTACGCGCTGGCCGGGGGGCCGTTGCTGGTGGCGCTCGGCGCGGACCGGGTCGCCGGGATGCTCGGCCGGCTCTGGTCCCACGGCACGGCGACCGCGCCCCGGTCGACCGCGCCCCCGTCGCCCGCGCTCACCCTGGCAGGGGTCCTGGCGGTCGTCCTCGCCTTCACCCACCAGGTTCCGCTGCTGCGGGCGGACCGGGTGCCGGGCAACCGTGCCGACAACCTCGGCGCGGTCGCGGCGGCCGTGGCCCGGGTGCTGCGGCCCGGCGACCCCGTGCTGTTCCTGCCGGCCCACGCGCGCGGGGCAGAGCTTGCGTATCCCGCCGACTTCACGTCCACGAGGGACGTTGCGCTGGCCGAGCCGGGGCCGGTGTCGGGGACGTTGTACGGGCGTGAGGTGGGGGCGGGGACGCTGCGGCGGCGGTTGGCCGGGGTGGACGAGGTGTGGGCGGTGATGGAGAAGTACGCGCTGGTGAGCGGGTATCGGCCGCGGCTCGCTACGGAGCGGGCCAAGTGGGCTGTGCTCAACCAGCAGTTCGTGCTTCGGGAGGAGATGGTGATCGATCGGGTTGCGCTGAGGTTGTATGTGCGGCCGATTCGGGTGGGGGCGGAGGAGTCCGGGCTGCGGGGTGGTGGGGGCTGATCGCGCCCACGCGGCGACAGCCGCGCATCGACTACAGCCCCGCGCCCCTGACGGGGCGCTCCAAGAGGACCCCTCTCAGCAGGAACCGTCCTCCAGGGCCGCCGAGTCCAAAGTCCCCGTCAGCTGGTCCAGCCGCGCCTTCAGGGCCCGGATCTCGTCCACGTCGAAGCCTGTCGCCGACACGATCCGGCGCGGTACCTCCAGCGCCTGCTCGCGCAACGCGGCGCCCTGCTCCGTCAGCCGGACCTCCACCGAGCGTTCGTCGCGTGTGCTGCGCTCGCGGTGTACCAGGCCCGCCGCCTCCAGGCGCTTGAGCAGCGGCGACAGGGTGCCGGAGTCCAGGCGCAGGTGTTCGCCGAGCTTCTTGACCGGCAGGTCGCCCTGTTCCCACAGCACCAGCATCACCAGGTACTGCGGGTAGGTGAGTCCCAGGTCCTTGAGGATCACGCGGTAGACGCCGTTGAAGGCGCGGGACGCGGCGTGCAGGGAGAAGCAGATCTGGCGGTCCAGGTGGAGCCACTCCGCCTCGGCGGCGGGGCTGGGGGTCGGGGTCGTCGCGCTCATGGCTCAAGCGTAGCGCTTGCGGGTCATTTAGTTGTGTGCAATTGAATTGTGTGCTCTACTTGTGGTCGTGAGGGCGGCCGGAACGGGAGCCGCCGGAACACCGAGACTTCGAGTACTTCGAGAGGGATGGTCTTCCATGGACGCCATCTACACGGCAGCCGCCACCGCCACCGGCCGGGAAGGACGGGCGGTCAGCTCGGACGGGCAGCTGGACCTGACGCTGGCGTTCCCGCCCGCGCTGGGCGGCAACGGCCAGGGCACCAACCCCGAGCAGCTCTTCGCCGCCGGTTACGCCGCCTGTTTCGCCAGCGCCCTCGGCGCCATCGGCCGCCAGGCCAAGGTCGACACCGGCGAGATCTCCGTCACCGCCGAGGTCGGCATCGGCAAGGACGAGTCCGACGGCGGCTTCGCGCTCAAGGTCACCCTGCGCGTCGAGCTCCCCGAGGCGCTCGCCAACGAGACCGGCGAGAAGCTGGTCCACCAGGCCCACGAGTACTGCCCCTACTCCAAGGCCACCAAGGGCAACATCCCGGTCGACCTCGTCATCGAGTAGTCAGCGGCACCAGGGACGCATCCCCCGTCCGGGTGAGCCGCGCGAGCACCTCCCCGGTTCGCCGGCTCCAGTCCACGACCACCGCCTCCGCGGGCAGCCGCTCCCGCCGCGTCAGCAGCAGCCAGCGCACCCGGGGGCGGTGGTCGTGGCCGTCGGCCAGGTCGATGCCGTACCCGGGGAGCAGCCGGACGGCGTAGTACGCGTCCGTGATCACCGGTTCCCCCGGGCCGATGTGCCGGGCCGCCCAGTCGTACGACGGCCAGCGCGGCGGCTGGACGAAGCCGACCGGGTCCACCGAGCGCGGTACGACCGCCCCGGCCTGCGCGGCCAGAAAGCCCAGGCAGGCCCCGCCCGCCGCGGCCCAGCCGAGCGCCCGCCGCCACCCGGGCCAGGGCCGCTCCGCCGCCAGCTCCACGGCGAGCGCGCACTGCGGCGCCAGCAGCGCGAGCCCGAGCAGCCCGGCGAGCCGGCCGCCCGCCAGCACCAGGCACTCCAGAGCGAACAGCAGCACGAGCGGATCACGCCAGGCCGCAAGCCCCAGCGAACCCCGCGGACCGGGCCCGGCCGCCCGCCGGGCCCGCAGCCACAGTGCCGGGACCCCGAGCAGGGCCAGCCAGCACTGGCCGCCCAACCCGCTCAGCCCGTCCAGTCCGCCCAATGCGGCCGACCCGGTCGACCCCGTCCATCCGTCGTACGACGCGAACGGGTCGTACGGTGACGGCGGCAGTGCGTGCGCGTGCCTCCCGAAGGCGAGCGCTGTCGCGGCCACCGCGCACGTCAGCGCCCACCGCCCCCATACCGAGCCCCGCCACCCCCGCTGCCACCCCGCCGTGAACGCCACCGCCCCCGCCGCCGCGCCCAGCCCGGTCACCGGGTCGACCAGTGCCACCGTCCCGTACAGCAGTCCGAGTGCCGCGTATCCGGACAGGCTGCGCAGGCCGCTCGGGCCGACATAGCGCACCCGGCGCAGATCGCGGGCGCGGGCGCCGGTCAGGGACCAGGCCCAGAAGGTGAGGCCGAGGGCGAACGCGGACGGGTAGCCGAGGCTGCCGGTCAGCGGCAGCAGGGCCAGCGAGCCCCCGCCCCACGCCGGTCGCGTGCCCCACAGCACGGACAGGAAGGCCAGCGCCAGCACCGGCGCCCAACGGCGCGGGGTGAGGACCCGGACCAGCCGGCCGAGGCCCGTCAGCAGCACCGCCAGGTTCAGCGGGCCGCACACCCGCAGCAGCTGCCAGCCGCTCAGCCCGGTCAGCCGGGCCAGCGCACCCTGCGCCAGCACGTACGGGGACATGGCCGGGTCCGTCAGGCCCGCCCGCAGCCGTGCCACCGCCGCCGCGTGCTGCCCGGCCTCGCAGCACGGTGGCACCCGCCAGTACGCCAGGGTCATCAGCAGCCAGAACAGCAGGCCGAAGACCTGGTACGGGGTGAGTCTGCGGACGCGGCCGCCGCGCAGGGCGGTGGAGCCGCGCGTGGTGCGCCGGAGCAGGGCGCCGGTGCTCACCGGAGGAATCTGACAGGGCGGACCATTTGCCAAGTGTTCCCGTCCGCCCCGACGGCGTTGCCGTCCGTCACCTCATCGAGTGACGCCGGCCGCCCTGGGGGACCCCTGCGCCGGAACCGGAACCGGCCGGCGCAGCAGCGGTTCGAGGAGCAGCGGCACGCCCACCACCGGCAGCAGCCAGGCCAGCACGATCAGCCGGTCGCCGAAGATGGTGATGTCGGGGTGCCCGGCCTGGGTGAGGATCCCGGTTCCGGCGGCCGCCAGCAGGAAGACACCGAAGGCCGGCCGCCGCCGCGCTCCCCACGCCCCGGCCGCCAGCGCGGCCGGGAACAGCGGCGCCGTCAGCTGACGGCGCAGCCACTCCACCCAGAAGTCGAACTCCAGGTGGAGGAGCTCCCGCCCGGGATGGGCCCGGTCCGGGTGGGTGTAGTGGCCGGTCAGCAGGTCCTGCACGCTCTCCGCCTCGGAGGGGTAGCGCAGCAGCCGGGCGAGCAGCAGGGTGCCGGCCACCGCCCCGCAGCCCGCCACCGCGATCGCGGTCACCGCGCGCCCGGGCCCCCGCCCGTGCCGGCGCCGCCACAGCGCGACCACCGCCGCGGCCCCGGCCAGGCACGCACCGAGGAAGAGCGCCTGCGAGTGCTTCACGGTGAACAGCGCGACCAGCGCGCCCGCCACCAGCGCCGTCCCCGCCCGCACCCGTCCGGTCAGGGCCAGCGCGCAGCCCCACACCGCCGTCAGGGTCAGGGCCAGCATCAGGCCCTCCGCCATCGGCCGCATCGCGGTCGTGCCGACCGGCAGGACGTAGTACAGGGCCTGCCCGGTCAGCGCGAGCGGCACCGGCACCGACACCGTCCGCAGCACCAGGAACACCAGCACCCCGCCCGCGCCCGCGACCAGCACGCTCGCCAGCCACACCCCCCACGTCACCCCGAACACGGTGACGAACGGCACCAGGAACACCGGATAGCCCGGCCGCACCTCGAAGATCCGCCGCAGCCGCGGGGCCACGAACGGCACGACGTGCCCGTCCGTCTGCGCGCCCCCGGCCCGCAACCGCCGCTCCACCCGCCCCAGTTCACCGGCCCGGCACTCCGCGAACACCCGGCCTGCCGGACTCGGCCCGTGGAAGCGCAGCACGTTCACGCGCTGCGCGCGCTCCGCCGCCGACGCCTCGCCGGCGCACACCCAGTCCACCGTCTCGGCCGCCGCCTCCCGCTTGCCCGCCCCGGCCAGGGCCAGCGCGTACGACACGTAGTTCTTGGAGTCGGGGGTGTCCCGGCCGGTCACAGCGGCGAGTTGCAGCACCGCGAAGACGGCGGCCAGCACCAGCACCCAGCTGCGCGGTCTCACGTCGACGCCAGCAGGTCGGGCGCGCCGGCCGGCCCGGGTACCCGGGCCGGCTCGGGCATCGACTCGCCCAGCAGCAGCGTCCGTACGACCCGTTCGGCTGCCCTGCCGTCGTCGAACTCGCAGAAACGGGACCGGAAGTCGGCCCGCAGCCGCGCCGACTCCTCGTCCCGCCAGCCGCCCGAGGCGAACAGCCAGGCCAACTCGCGGTAGGAGTGCGAGACATGGCCCGGGGCCTCGGCGGTGATGTCGAGATAGGCGCCCCGGCTCGCCGTGTACGCGGCCCAGTCGTCGGCGTGCACGACGATCGGCCGGTCCAGGTTGGCGTAGTCGAACATGATCGACGAGTAGTCGGTGACCAGGGCGTCCGAGGCCAGCATCACCTCCTCGGCGTGCGGTTCGCCGGTCGCGTCGACCACGATGCCGCGCCGGTGCAGCTCGGCCAGGCCCATCCCGCGCGCCGGCCCGGTCGCCAGGGCCGGATGCAGGCGGACCACCAGTGTGTGCCCCGCGCCCAGGTCGGCGGCGAACCGGGCCAGGTCGATCCGGTCGACGTGACCGCCCCGGACGTAGTCGCGGCGGGTCGGCGCGTACAGCACCACGGTGTGGTCGGCCGGAATGCCGTGCCGGGCCCGGAAGCCGGTCCGGCCGCCGGTGACCAGGACGTCGTTGCGCGGGCTGCCCGTGCGGGCCGACGCGAAGTGGCAGGGGTAGGCCCGCTCCCACACCAGCTCCGAGTGGAGGTTGGCGACCAGGCTGTGGTCCCAGCGGTCGGCCCGGCGCAGCATCTGCGGCACGTCGAAACCGAGCCGGGCGCCGGGCTTGCCCAGCAGGTCGGCGCCCAGGTACTTGAGCGGGGTGCCCCGGTGGGTGTGGACGTGCACGCTGCCGGGCCGTTTCACCAGCGTCCCGGGCCAGTTGACGTCGTTGACGAAGAACTTCGCGCGGGCGGTCAGCCGCAGGTACTCCGGGGAGTCCAGCAGCACATGCGCCACGCCGGCCGGCAGCTCCGCCGCGACCTCCGCGTCCCGCACCACCCAGACGCCGCGCAGCCGCGGGGCGATCTCCCGGGCCTTGCGGTACACGGCCGCCGGGTCGCCCCGCAGCCCCTGGTGCGAGGCCGCCGAGTACAGGACCAGCTCCTCGTCCAGGGGACGCAGGCCGCGGAGCCCGGTCAGCGCGCGCCGGGCCCGCGCCCCCGCCGCCCGCCGCACCCGCAGCGCCTGCCGCCCGCTCTCCCGGCCGACCCGCCCGGCCTGCTGCCTCAGCAGGTACGAGGCGTAGGAGCCCTCCAGCACACCCAGGTCACCCAGGTCACCCAGGTCACCCAGGTCACCCAGATCAGCCAGATCACCCAGATCACCCAGGTCACCTGGGGCGGCGGCCCCCTCCGGCCGGAACGCCCGGTACAGCTCCGCCGTGCGCCGGAAGAACTCGCCCCTGGCGGCGGGCGGCAGCCGGTCCGGCTTGGCGAGGATGTCCAGGCAGTGCTCGCCCATCTTCCGGTGCAGATACGGCCGCCAGACCGTCAGTTCCGGCCGGGCGTCGACGAAGGCGAAGACCCGCTTGTACTGGTCGTGCACGTCGAAGTGCTTGCGGCTGCGGGTGGAGAGGATGTTGCCCTGCCGGCGCTGGCGGTAGTTGAGGCAGATCCGGTCGAGGGTGGCGATCCGGGCCGCGCTGAGCATGACCGGGAAGGTCCAGGGGGTGTCCTCGTAGTAGCCCGGCGGGAACTGGAAGCCGTTCTCCTCGACGAAGTCCCGGCGGTAGGCCTTGTTCCACACCACCATCAACAGGTCCAGGATCTCGGGATGTCCGGCCGCCGTGAACACGTCCGACGTGGTACCGAGCACCTCGGCGAGGGCGTTGCGCCGGGTCCCGCCCCACCAGTAGGTGCGGGCGTAGTCGAAGACCAGCACGTCCGGGTCGCCGGTCTCCGTCAGCCGGTCGGCGACCGCGCGCAGCGCGCCCGGGGTGAGGGTGTCGTCGCTGTCGAGGAAGAGCAGGAAGTCACCGGTGACGTGCGGGAGTCCGGCGTTGCGGGCGCGGCCGAGGCCGACGTTCTCCGGCAGGTGCAGGACCTTCACGCGCGGGTCGCGCGCCGCGTACTCGTCGAGGATCGCGCCGCAGCCGTCCGGGGAGCGGTCGTCGACGGCGATCACCTCGATGTCGTGGAAGGACTGCTCCAGGACCGAGTCGAGGCACTCCCGGAGGAAGCCCTGCACCTTGAAACAGGGGATGATCACACTGAGTCGGGGCACGGTCAGCTCCTGACGAGGGTCGCGGCCGGGGCGGGCAGGCGTTCGGCGAGCGGGATCACCGTCGGGATCTCCTCCGGCGGGCGGCCGAGGAACACCCGCCGTACGACCCGCTCGGCGGCCAGTCCGTCGTCGAACTGGCAGAAGCGGGAACGGAACCCGGCCCGCAGCTGCCTGGACTCCGGGCCCAGGTAGGAGCCGTCGCGGAAGATCCGGGCCAGTTCCTCCGGGGTGCGGGCGACCGGTCCCGGCGGCTCGGCCATCAGGTCGAAGCAGACGCCCCGGGTCTGCCGGTAGACCTCCCAGTCGTCGGCGTAGACGACGATCGGCCGGTCCAGGTTGGCGTAGTCGAACATGATGGAGGAGTAGTCGGTGACCAGCGCGTCCGCGGCCAGGCACACGTCCTCGGCGGAGCGGTGCGCGGTGACGTCGATGACCCGGCCGGTGCCCGCCGAGCGGCCCCGGTCGTAGAAGTAGTGCGCGCGCAGGAGCACGACGACGTCCTCGCCGGCCGCCTCGCAGAACGCCTCCAGGTCGAGGCCGGGCTCGAAGCCGGTGTGGTGGTCGCGGTGGGTGGGGGCGTACAGCACGGCCGTCCTGCCGTCCGGGACGCCCAGCCTGCGGCGGGCCCGGACCACGTCGTGGGCGGTCGCCGTGTAGTAGACGTCGTTGCGCGGATAGCCGTACTCCAGCGTCCGGTACGAGCCGGGGAAGGCGCGTTCCCACGTCTGGGTGGAGTGGCGGTTGGAGGAGAGGTTGAAGTCCCAGCGGTCGACGCGGCCGAGGAGCTTGGTGAAGCTGCCGGTCTGCGCGGCGACCACCGGGTACGTCGACTGGTCGACGCCCATCTTCTTCAGCGGGGTGCCGTGCTGCGTCTGGACGTGGACACTGCCGGGCCGCTTGACGACGCCCTCGGCGAAGTTGGCGTTGTTGACTAGGTACTTGGCGCGGGCCAGCACCTGCCAGTACCGGCGGCTGCCGATCACCGCGTACTCGACGTCCTGCGGCACGGTGTGCTCCTGGCCGGCCTCGACCAGGAACACCGAGCGGATGTGCGGGGCGAGTTCGCGGGCCACGGCGTGGATCGCGGCCGGGTTGCAGACGTAACCGCGCCCCCAGTACGCGCAGTACACGGCGAGGTTCGCGTCCAGCGGGCGGCGCAGGTCGAGGGCGTACCGCAGCCGGGTGAGCGGCATGTGCGGGCGGGGCAGCCGCCCGGCCGCCCCGGCCGTGACTCGGTTGGCACCGCGCAGCACGCGGAACGCCGTGTACGCGCCCGCCGCGAGCAGCCGGTGCTGGACCCCCACACTCCCGCCCGGCATCCGGAACCCGTCCGGGCGGTGCGTGCGGTGCAGCCAGGCCGCCCGCCGGAAGAACGCCCGGTGCCCGGACGGCATCCGGTCCGGCCGTGCGGCCATCTTCAGCACCACCCCGAAGACCTGCTCGAACAGTGCCCGCGCCCGCTCGCCGGGCAGCCCGGCGGCCCGTTCCAGCACCAGCTCCGCCTGGTCGAGGAGGTCCCGCTGGTGCGGCCCGGGCAGGTTCAGCCGGCTGCCCTGCCGGCGCAGCCGGTGCCGTACGACCACCGAGCGCAGCACCGCGATCCGCTCGGCGGCGGCGGTGGTCAGGCCGCCCCAGCCGAGGTCCGTGAAGTGCCCGTCCGGAAAGGCCAGCCTCCGTTCGGCCAGGAAGGAACGGCGGTAGACCGTGCTCCAGGCCGGCAGGGCCACGCCTGTCAGCCGGGGCGCCCGGTCCGGGGGGAACGCGCCGTTCGGGACGCCCGTCAGCAGGGGGGCCGCCGGGTTCGTCGGCTCGCCCTCCCACCAGGGCGTCCGCTCGTGCTCGGCGTACAGGACGTCCACGTCACCGGTCTCGGCGAGCCGGGCGTCGAGCAGCGCCAGCGCGCCCGGGACCAGTACGTCGTCGCCGTCGAGGAACAGCAGATACGTGCCGTGCGCCGCCCGCATCCCGGTGTTCCGGGCCCCGCTCAGCCCGGCCGACGGCGGCGAGTGCACCGGGGCCACCCGGGAGTCCCGCTCGGCGTAGGCGGCGGCGACCGAGGCGGCCGGGACGTCGGGCGCGTCGCAGACCGGGATCAGCTCCAGGTCGCCGAAGGACTGGGCGAGGACCGAGTCCAGCGCCTGGGACAGCCGGCCGGCGACCCCGTGGGACGGGACGATGATGCTGAAGCGGGGCATGCTGCTCTTTCTCAGGTGTGCATGCGGCCCGGCCTTCCCGTCGGTCGCCAGGTGGACGGCCGGGACGGAGTGGGCCGCGAGGTGTTGGGGGGCACGAGGGAACTCCCTGCAAGGCAAACGGCGTTCAGCGGCTCTCGGTGACGGGCAGATGGCCGGAAGGTTGCGGGACGGTGGCCAACGGGGGGTGGGCGAGCCCCGCGGCCGCCGAGGGCACGGGGTGCCGCTGCTCCAGCGGGATGAACTCCGGCAGCCCGGCCGGCTCGCCGAGCACCACGTGCCGGACCACCCGCTCGGCGGCGCGGCCGTCGTCGTACCGGCAGAACCGCTCGCGGAACGCGGCGCGCAGCTGGGCGGAGCGGGAGCCGCGCCAGTGGCCGGTGGCGAAGATGTCGATGAGCTCGTCCTCGGTGCGGGCGACCGCGCCGGGCGGGGTGGAGCGCAGGTCGAAGTAGGTGCCGCGGGCCGCGTGGTAGGCGTCCCAGTCCTCGGTGTGCACGACGATCGGCCGGTCCAGGTTGGCGTAGTCGAACATGATCGACGAGTAGTCGGTGACCAGCGCGTCCGCGGCCAGGCAGAGGGACTCCACACTGGGGTGGCCGCTGACGTCGATCACCCGGCCGCCGTGTTCGCTCGCCGCGAGCGGGCCGCCGTGCCAGTAGTGGGCGCGGGCCAGGATCACGAACCGCGGGCCGAGGCGGCGCACGATCCGGTCCAGGTCGAGGGCGGGGCGCTGGGTGCGCCGGTAGTCGCGGTGGGTGGGCGCGTACAGCAGGGCGACCGAGCCCTCGGGGACGCCGAGCGACTCCCGGATCCGGGTGACATCGGCCGAGGTGGCCTGCTGGAAGACGTCGTTGCGCGGATAGCCGTATTCGAGGGTCCGGTATCCGCCGGGGTAGACGCGCTCCCAGGTCAGGGTGGTGTGGCGGTTCGCGGACAGGACGTAGTCCCACTTGTCGACGCCCCGCAGGAGCTCCTCGAAGTCCATGCCGGCGGCGGCCGCCGGATGTTCCTGGAGGTCCAGGCCCATGTGCTTGAGGGGGGTGCCGTGCTGGGTCTGCACGAACACCTGGCCGGGGCGCTTCCTCAGCCGCCGGTCGAAGTTGACGTTGTTGACCAGGTACTTGGAGCGGGCCAGCGCCGTCCAGTAGCCGAAGGTGCCCGGCCGCAGCCGGCGCGGGCCCGGCGGGATCGTGTGGTGGTGTTCCGGGCGGGCGATCCAGGCGGTGCGGATGTGCGGGGCGTGGGTGCGGAACGCCTCCTCCAGCGCGCCCGGATTGCAGCCGTGGCCGCGGTTCCAGTAGGCGGCGAAGACCGCGCGGTCGGCGCGCAGCGGGAGGCGCAGCTGGACCCGGTAGTGCAGCTGGAGCAGCGCCGAGCGCAGGCCGCGGACGGACTTGACGCCGGCCTTGAGGGCGCGGCGGCGGGCGGACATCGCCAGCTGGAGCGCGCCGTAGGTGCGGTGCAGGCCGTAGTGGACGAGGGCATGGCGGAGCCGGGTGCGCAACGGCACCGGGGCGCCCTTGGCCCGGTAACGGCGGTAGTGGGCGCGGGCCGTGCGCAGGAACTCGGCGCGGCTGCCCTTCGGGAGCCGGTCCCGCCTGGTGAACACCGTGGTGAAGTGGTCGACCATCCTGCGGAACAACACCGGCCGCCAGCGCGCCAGTTCGGGCCGCTCCTCGATGAACGCGAAGACCCGGTCGTACTGGTCGAAGATGTCGAAGTGCCGGCGGCTCCTGGTGCCGAGGATGCTGCCCTGCCGCCGCTGCCGGTAGTGCACACAGACCCGGTCGAGGGTCGCGATCGACCCGGCGGTCATCAGGGCCGGGTAGGTCCAGGGGGTGTCCTCGTAGTAGCCGGGCGGGAAGGCGAAGCCGTTCTCCTCGACGAACTCCCGCCGGTACGCCTTGTTCCAGGCGACCATGAGCACGCGGAGCAGGCCGGGCCGGTCTTCGAGCCGGAACGGTGCCGGACCCTGCTCGGTCAGCTGCAACGCGACCTTGTTGCGCTCCGCCCGGCCCGTCCAGAACGTCCGCGCGTAGTCGTACACGAGGACGTCCGGATCGCCGGTCTCCTTGATCCGGTCGGCGATCGCCCGCAGCGCGTCCGGCGTGAGCGTGTCGTCGCTGTCCAGGAAGAGCAGGTAGTCGCCGCGCGCCTGCGCCATCCCCGCGTTGCGGGCGCCGCCCAGACCCTGGTTCTCCGGCAGGTGCAGGGCCTTCACGCGCGCGTCCCGGGCCGCGTACTCGTCGATGATCGTGCCGCAGGCGTCCGGTGAGCAGTCGTCGACGGCGATCAGTTCCAGATCGGGGTACGACTGCGAGAGCACCGAGTCCAGGCACTCGGGCAGATACGCCTGGACCTGGTACGCGGGGACAATGACACTGAACCTGGGCAAGGGACATCCATGGGTCGGTCGGCGCGGGCGTTCTGCCCGGGAACGGCCAATGGAGTGATTCGGTTACGGTTCGCTACGTCATGTGGGTTACGTTCCGTGAGCGGACAGGGGCGAGCCGATGGCCGACTCGCCCCTTTCGGGAGCCCCTTGTGCAGTCTTGTGTGGTCTTGTGCGGTTATTTGACCGCGCCCGCCATCACCCCCGACACGAACTGCCGCTGGAACGCGAAGAACACGGCCAGCGGGATCACCATCGAGATGAACGCGCCGGGCGCGAGGACGTCGACGTTGTTGCCGAACTGGCGTACCTGGGTCTGGAGCGCGACCGTGATCGGCTGGGTGCCCGACTTGGTGAACACCAGCGCGACCAGCATGTCGTTCCACACCCACAGGAACTGGAAGATGCCCAGGCTCGCGATCGCCGGCCCGCCGAGCGGCATCACCACCCGGGTGAACACGCGCAGTTCACCGGCGCCGTCGAGACGGGCCGCCTCCAGCAGCTCCCGCGGGATCTCCGCGAAGAAGTTCCGCAGCAGGAACACCGCGAACGGCAGACCGAAGCCGACGTGGAAGAGGACCACCCCGAAGATCGTCCCGAACAGGCCGATCCTGCCGAAGAGTTCGGCGATCGGGATCAGCGCCACCTGGACCGGCACGACCAGCAGACTGACCACGGTCAGGAACCACCAGTCCCGGCCCGGGAACTCCAGCCACGCGAACGCGTAACCGGCCAGCGCCCCGATGACCACGACCAGGACCGTCGCCGGGACGGTGATCAGGACCGTGTTCCAGAGGGAGTTGGTGATGTCGCTGTTCTCCAGGAGCTTCTGGTAACTGTCGAACGTCAGCTGGGACGGCTTGGCGAACACGTGCCACCAGCCGCTCGCGCTCATGTCCTCCGGCGACCGCAGCGAGGACGCGAGCAGCCCGATCGTCGGCACCAGCCAGAACAGGGCGACGACGATCAGGAAGACCCGCACCAGACCGCCGTTGATCTTCTCCAGCACCCAGCTCATCGCCGCTCCTCCCGCCGCAGCCGCCGCACGTTGAACCACATCACCGGGATCACGAGGAGCAGCAGGAACACCGCGATGGCGCTGGCGATGCCCGGCTGGCCCTCCGAGAAGCCCTTGCGGTACAGCTCCAGGGCGAGCACGTTCGCGTCGTCCTGCGAGGAGCCCGGCGCGATGATGTACACGAGGTCGAAGACCTTCAGCACATTGATCATCAGGGTGACGGTGACCACCGCCAGGACCGGCGCCAGCAGCGGCACGGTGACCTTGCGGAACACCTGCCACTCGGTGGCCCCGTCGACCCGCGCCGCTTCGAGGAGCTCCCGGGGCACACCCGCCAGTCCGGCCGCGATCAGCACCATCGCGAAGCCCGCCCACATCCAGACGTACGAGCCGATGACGGCCGGCGTGACGAGGGACGGGCCGAGCCAGTCGACGCCGTTGTACGGCTGCTTGAAGTTGCTCGCGGGCAGCCGGAGTCGGGCCCCGTCGGCGGAGGCGGGGAGGGTGAAGGTGCCGTTGGCGGCGGCCTTGGCGGAGGCCACCACCTTGCCGTTCCTGACCGCCTCGACACGCATCCCGTCGTAGCCGAGCTCGGACGGGTCGGGGGCGCCGAGGGTGCCGACGCCCTTGCCGCGGGTGAAGTCCTGCCAGGTGGTGCCGGTGATCTTCCCCGGGTCGGGCTTCGCCGCCACGGCCCTCTTCGCACCGCCGGGCATCTGGTCGGGGGCGACGCCGACGAGGGGGAGAGTGACGGTCTGACCGGTGTGGACCGTGGTGCTGGTGATGAAGCCGCCCTGGTCCGGCTTCAGCGGTGACTCGCGGCCCGGGTGGGCGTTGGGGAAGGCGGAGGACTGGGCGAAGGTGTCGTGGATGCCGACCCACACCGCGTTGGCGACGCCCTTGTCCGGGTCCTGGTCGTAGACGAGACGGAAGATGATCCCGGCGGCCAGCATCGAGATCGCCATCGGCATGAAGACGACCAGCTTGAACGCCGTGCCCCAGCGCACCCGTTCGGTCAGCACCGCGAAGATCAGGCCGAGGGCCGTGGAGACCGTCGGCGCGAACACCACCCAGATCACGTTGTTCTTCAGGGCGGTGCGGATGCCGTCGTCCGTGAAGATCGCCTTGTAGTTGTCGAAGCCGGCGAAACCGTCGCCGTTCGCGTTGTAGAAGCTGCGGATCAGCGAGTACCCGATCGGGTAGACCACGAGCGCGCCGAGCAGCACCAGGGCGGGGAGGAGAAAGAGAACCGCCACGGTCCTGCGGGTACCGGTCACGCTCCTGCGGTGGCCAGGAGGAGCGGGGGCCGAGGTCGCGGGTGCGGCCATCGCCGCGTCAGCTCCCGCTGCCGTAGGCGGCCGCCGCGTCCTTCTCCAGCTTGGCCTGGGTGCCCGCTACGTCCGTCGGGTTCTGCAGGAAGTCCTGGAGGTCCTTCCACTCGCCCTTGCCCGGGGTGCCGCCGAACGCCTGCGGGGCCTGGTCGGACATGTCGAAGCGGAAGTCGTCGCCGGACGCGATCAGTGACTTGGCGATCGTGCGCTGCACCTCGTTCGGGTACGCCGAGTTCGGCACGCTCTTGTTCGGCGAGAGGTAGCCGCCGAGCTTCGCCTGGATCGTCGCCGCGTCCGGCGAGGCCAGGAACTTCGCCAGCGCCTGGGCGCCCTTGGAGTCCTTGAAGACGACCGCCGCGTCACCGCCGGAGACCACGGGCGCGGTCGAGCCGACGGCCGGGAACGGGAACACCTTCGCGTCCGTGCCCACCTTCGCCTTGGTCTCGCCGATGTTGACCTGCACGAAGTCGCCCTCGTACACCATGGCCGCCTTCGGCTGGTCGCCGCCGGTGAAGGTCTGGGTGACCGAGGCCGGGAACTCCGTCTGCAACGCGCCGGACGCGTTGCCCGCGACGTACCCCTTCTTGCCCCAGATCTGGGCCAGCGTGGTGAGTGCCTGCTTGACGCTCGGGTCAGTCCACTTGATCTTGTGCTGGGCGAGCTGGTCGTACTTCTCCGGGCCCGCCTGGGAGAGGTAGACGTTCTCGAACCAGTCGGTCAGTGTCCAGCCGTCGGCGCCGCCGACCGAGAACGGGGTGACCCCCGAGTCGTACACCGCCTGCGCCGTCGTCAGCAGGTCCTGCCAGGTCTTGGGCTCCTTGGCGCCCGCGTTCTCGAAGACCTTGGCGTTGTACCAGACCAGCGACTTGTTGGCGGCCTTGTAGTAGACGCCGTACTGCTTGCCGTCGACCTTGCCGATGTCCTGCCAGCCCTGCGAGTAGTTCTTCTGTACTTCCGTGAGTGTGTCCGCGTCGAGCGGCTTCGCCCAGCCCTTCTGCACGGCCTGCTTGATCGCGCCGGGCTGCGGCAGCAGCGCGATGTCCGGCGGCTGGCCGCCCGCGATCTTCGACCCCAGGAAGTTGATGATCGGGTCCTGGGCGGGCACGAAGGTGACCTTCGCGCCGGTGCGCTTCTCGAACTCCGCGAGCACCTGCTTGAAGTTCTTCTGCTCCTGCCCGGTCCAGACGGCGGCCACTTCGAGAGTGGTGCCGTCGAGCTTCGGCAGGGTGAGGGTGCTGGTCGCGGTGGCGCCGGTGCTGTGGTCGCCGTCGGATTTCTTGTCGCTGCTTCCGCACGCGGTGAGTGCGAGGGATCCCGCGAGCAGTGCGGCGAGTGTGGCGAGGGCCCTGTGTGTCCGGATGGTGTTGCTCATGGCGCGCATCACTTCCCCGTTCGTCGTTCCTCGTTGAACGTCAGAACTCTGTCCCGTGCGCTCCGGTGTACGCGGGGGCCGCGTATGCGGCAAGTGGGCCGACAGGTCAGCGCGGGGGATCGTGATCGCGTCGTGATGGGTGACCGGCGGCCTCGTCCTCAAACTCCCCCAGAGGGGGGGTACCCCCAGACGGGCTGAGAGGGGTGCCCTCACTCACAGAAGTGAAGGGACCTCCACCGCGGAGACCTCCTTCGCCGCTCTCTCCACCGCGCTGGCCAGCAGGGCCAGGTCCGTCGGGCCGTTGCCCAGTTCGCGGATCGGGCGGCGGGCCGGGGGGTCGCCCATGCGGTGCCAGTCGAGGGGGACCACCGTGGGGCGCTGGGTCGCCGTGCGGGGGATACGGCCCGTGACGCGGCCCGTCTGGAACGCCGTGGTCCGGCCGTCCGGTGTGGTCAGGCGGCCACGGCCCGGCGCCGGTTCGTCGGGGCCGCCGGCCGGTGTGTCCAGGGTGATGCGCAGGGTGGCCTGCCGGGCCGGTTCCGTCTCCGCCGTACGGCCGCCCGTGCCGGCCGCCGCCACCAGGTGCACGCCGAGCCGGTCGCCCTCCTTCGCCACCGCCTCCAGCGCCCGCATCACGGAACCCGCGGCCGGCCGGCCCGGTGAACCGAGGGCGGGGGAGACCAGGGCGTCCAGGTCGTCGACCACGACCACGAGACGGGGGAGCGGGGGCGGCGCCTCGGTACGCCCGCGGGCCGCGGCGCCGGCCGACGGGCGCAGCCGGAGCGTCGAGCTCGGCGGGGCCTCTATGTCGGCCGCGCCCGAGACGGCGGGGCGGGCGCGCTGCGGGACGATACGGCCGGAGATCTCCCGCTGCGCGTGCCAGTCGGTGAAGTCGGAGCGGCCCAGCAGCTCGGCCCGCCGCTTCAGCTCGGCGCTCAGCGACTGCGCCAACTCCCGCATCCGCACCGGGTCGTTGGCGGTGAGGTGGGTCGTGACATGCGGTATGTCCGTACAGACCCGCAGGCCCTCGCCGTGCCCGGCACCCGTGCCGACGCCGTCGCGGCCGTCGATCAGGACGATCCCGAGCCGGTCGGGGCGCTCGGCGGCGGCCAGCGAGGCGACCGTCGCCCGCAGCAGCTCCGTACGGCCGCTGCCGGGCGGGCCCTCGATCAGCAGATGCGGTCCCTCGGCCACCAGGTCGGCGGTGAGCGGGCCGCGCGGTCCGGCGCCGAGCACCGCCCGGGCCCGGCCGCCCAGCGACTCGGTGTCGTCGGCCGCGTCCGCCCAACGGGCCATCAGGGACGCCGGGGTGGCCCTCGCCAGCCCCAACTCGTCCAGCAGGCGGGCGGACTGGGGGAGCGGGGCGGCCATGCGCGTGTGCCGGTCGCCGCCCGGGCCGTCGGGGCGCAGCGGGGCCAGCGCCCTCGCGAACCGCTCGGCCCAGGCGGGGGAGACCGCGTCCACCGCGGCCAGGGTGCCGGGGCCGACCGGGCCGGCGTGACCGCCGGGACCGGCGGAGACTCGCATGAGGTGCAGTGCCGTCGCCACGTCCCCGCTGAGCAGGGCAACCGCCCCGCACTCCCGGAACGTCGGCGTCACCGCGCACGCCTCCTCGTAGGTCCGGGCGACCGGGGAGGCGGACGAGGTGGGAGCCGTCTCCGCGAGGCATATCACGTGCACTCCGGCACGGGGGCCGGCCACGGTCAGCCGCGCCACCGCCTCGCGCAGCGCGGAGCCGCCGGGATCGCCGTCCACGACGACGACCGTGTACGACCCCGGGAAGCCGCCCCTGCCGTCGTCGGCGCCGAGGTCGTCACGCGCCCAGGAGGGGCGGTGGGCGGCTTCGGCGGGCGGGGCGTCCGCTGCCGTACGGGCGGGTGCGGTTGCCTGCGCCGGGACCGGTGCCGGGCGGTCGGACGGGGTGGCCGGCCTTCGGGGAGCGGACAGCTCCTCCGTCCGCCGCAGCAGCTCCTCCACGCGGGCCGCGGCCTGCTCGCGGTCATAGGCGAGCAGCAGGCGGCAGTCCTGGCCGTGCCCCGGGCGGACGTGCGGGAGCCAGCCGAGCCAGGACCACTCGGCCGTGCGCTCCTCCAGGGGGCGGGCCCGGTCCGCGCTGATCAGCACGATCTCCAGCAGGTCGGGCGAGTGCAGGGCGGCGAGCTGGGCCAGGACCGCGCGGGCGAGGCCGGCCAGGCGGGTGCGCGGGCCGGCCAGGCCGAGGGCGCCGGCCTCGCGCAGATCGGCGGTGACCGGGACGGCGGGGAGCAGGCCCGAGCCGTCGGGTGCCGAGCGGTCCGCCGTGCCCAGCCGGACGGTGAGCGTCTCCGGGTGGCCGGGGCCGCGCTCCCAGAGGCGGGGGCCGGGGCCGAGCGCGGTCAGCAGCAGGGCGGCCGGGTCGGGCCAGGTCTCGGGCTGGGCGGGAACACCGGCGGACGCGGCGGCGCCGTCCTGCGTCGCACCCTCGTCGTCGGCGGCCGACGCGGGCTCGCCGCGCCCACCGGCCAGCCGCCGCGCCCAGGCTCCGAGCCCGCCGCGCCTGCGGGCACCGGGCAGGGCGGGGGCGTCGGTACCGCGCAGGGGGGTGCCCTTGCGCCTGCCGGAGGGGGCGGAGACTTCGGGGGAGGTGTCGGCGAAGGTGCTGTCGTCGGAGGCGGAGAGGGAAGGGGCGGAGGCGGGGGCCGCGGGGCGGGTCTCGCCGGAACCCCTGGTGCTACCGGTGCCTCCGGAGGAGCTCGGGCCGCCGAGGACTCCGGATCGGCCGGCATGCGTGTCGCCCGAGCTGTGCCTGACGGCGGTGCCGTGTGCAGTGCTGTGCGCAGTGCTGTGCGCGGTGCCGGGGCCCTGCGCCGCGCCGGGGCCGTGGGAGGGGATGGGGCCGGGCGCGGTGCCCGGTCCGGGGGCGGCGGCGGAACCGCCGCGCGGGCCCGGCAGCGTGCCGTGACTGCCGGCCGACGGGTATCCGTGGCGGTCGCCGTCGTCCCCGTGCTCGGCCGACGGGAACCTGCCCGGGTGCCCGTCGTGCCCGGCCGACGGTTCGGTTTCCCGTCCGGTCCGCGCGGTCCGAGGCGTTCCGTCACCTCGGCCGGCCGCCGGCAGCCCGCCCCGGCTCTCGATCCCCGGCGCGTCCCCCTGTGCCGGTACGACCGGTGGCTCCGCCGGGCCGTGCTCCTGGCCCCCGGCCGCCCCGCCCGCGGCTCCCCAGCCCGCGGTGCCGTAGGCGTGATGGGTGCGGCCCGCCGGAGCGGCCGTACCGCTCCCGGGGTCGGCGGAACCGTCGGCGGCGGCCCCCTCGCCCCCCGTCAGCACCCGCACGCACCCCTCCCCGTCGGGTGCCGTGCCCACCCGGGCCCCCGGTCCCCCGGACGGCGTAAGCCGCAGGGCGGACTCCCCGATGCGCAGGAGCGAGCCCGGGGTGAGGCGGACCGGGTGGTCGGTGACGCGGGTGCCGTCCAGGGCGGTGCCGTTGGTGGAGTTCAGGTCGGCGACCGAGACCCGGCCGTCCGCGGCGACCGTGACCGCGCAGTGCAGCCGGGAGACGTCCGGGTCGTCGAGCGGGACGTCGGCGTCGGCGGAGCGGCCGATGGTGATCTGGCCGCCGTGCAGGAGGTGGACCCCGCCCGCGTCCGGGCCGGCGATCACGTGCAGCTGGGTCGGGGCGTCGTCCAGCTCGGGGTGCGGCTCGGGGGCCGCGGGCGCGCCCAGGGACAGCACCGCGCCGTCGACCAGCGGGGGCTCGCCCAGGATGCGGCGGCGGGCGTCCAGCCGCTCCACCCCGGCGTAGAGCACGACCGGGGCACCGCTCGGCTCACGGCCGCCCAGGCTGCCGTCCCCGGTGACCGCCGAGGCCAGCCCCGACGCCACCGCGGCCAGGTCCGTGCCCGCCGGCGCCGTCACCAGCACGTCGCGGCTCACGGCCCGGCCCCGCTGCGCGGCAGGGCCCAGCGGGTCTACGACGGTCAGCCGGATCTGCATCGCCGTCAGCGGTCCCTTCTGCGCGGGCGCGGAATTCCCCCCACCGCCACGAGCACGTCGGCCAGTTCTGCTGTCAAACGCATCCTCGCACCTGCCACTGACAACGCGCCCACGCCCCGATGGTAAGTGATCTTGATTGGTCAGCTCTGCCCCCAAAAGTGCCTGACCAATACCGTGCGGGCGATCACTTGAGATCGGTCACGTCCGAGCCCGGCAACCAGTGGACCGAAGCAAGCGTCTTTCCATCGAACGCAGGCCGGAACGCCAACGTATGGGGATACGTCGGGAACGCTTATCGGCTCCCTACGAGGGAGGGGAAAGCACAGCCGGACGACAGCCCGGTCCCAGGCACCACGGCACTACAGTGGTTCGGACACATGGGTCGGAGACATTCAGCAAGCAGAGCAGGGAGTGCATGACGTGCGGCCGGTAGGCAGCAAGTACCTCCTGGAGGAGCCGCTGGGACGCGGCGCCACCGGTACCGTCTGGCGTGCCCGCCAGCGGGAGACCGCGGGCGCCGAGGCAGCCGTGGCCGGACAGCCCGGCGAGACCGTCGCGATCAAGGTGCTCAAGGAAGAGCTCGCGAACGACCCCGACATCGTGATGCGTTTCCTGCGGGAGCGCTCCGTCCTGCTCCGCCTCACCCACCCGAACATCGTCCGGGTCCGCGACCTGGTCGTCGAAGGCGATCTCCTTGCCCTGGTCATGGACCTCGTCGAGGGCCCCGACCTGCACCGCTACCTGCGCGAGAACGGCCCCTTCACGCCCGTCGCCGCCGCCCTGCTGACGGCCCAGGTGGCCGACGCGCTCGCCGCCAGCCACGCCGACGGCGTCGTGCACCGCGACCTGAAGCCCGCCAACGTGCTGCTCCAGCAGTACAACGGCCAGATGCACCCGCTGCTGACCGACTTCGGCATCGCCCGGCTCGCCGACTCCCCGGGCCTGACCCGCACCCAGGAGTTCGTCGGCACGCCCGCGTACATCGCCCCGGAGTCCGCCGAGGGCCGCCCGCAGACCTCCGCCGTCGACATCTACGGCGCCGGCATCCTGCTGTACGAGCTGGTCACCGGCCGTCCGCCGTTCTCCGGCGGCAGCGCTCTGGAAGTCCTCCACCAGCACCTCAGCGCCGAGCCCCGCCGCCCCTCGACCGTCCCCGACCCGCTGTGGACGGTCATAGAACGCTGCCTGCGCAAGAACCCCGACGAACGCCCCAGCGCCGAGAACCTCGCGCGCGGCCTGCGGGTCGTCGCCGAGGGCGTCGGTGTGCACGCGAACTCCGCGCAGATCGCGGCGGCCGAGGGCGTCGGCGCGCTGCTCGCCCCCGACCCGGCACCGGCCGCCGTGACGGGCGCGGCCGACCCGACCCAGGTGCTGCCGAACACGGGCGCGCCGCTGGGGGCGTACGACCCGAACGCCGCGACCAGCGTCCTGCCGCACACCGGCGGGCCGGTGCCGTTCGGCGCCGCCGACCCGACCGCCGTGCTGCCCAGCACCGGCGCGGCCGACCCGACGGCCGTGCTGCCGCCGATGCCCCAGGGCCAGCCGGGCCAGCCCGGCCAGCAGCAGCCGGAACAGCCGCACCCCTGGCAGACCCAGCTCCGCGCGGCCCGCGACCGCAACGAGCAGACCCAGGTCCAGTACCTCGACCCGGGCGAGGACCCGCTGCGCCGCCGCCCGCAGCGGCAGGTGGCCCGGCCGCAGCAGCAGCCGCCGCGCCAGGCCCCGCAGCAGCAGCCGGTACGCCGGCCGCAGCCGCGAGGCCAGGGCGGGCAGGGCGGACAGGGCGGGTACGGGCAGCAGCCCGCCGGGTACGGCCAGCAGCCGCAGGGCGGCTACGGGCAGCAGCCCGCCGGGTACGGCGGCGGTAGGCCGCAGCAGTACGCCCCGCCGCCGCAGCCCCAGCAGCCCCAGCAGCGCTACGCGCCCCCCGCCGAGCCGCAGCAGCGGGCCCCGCGCGAGCCGCGGCAGCGCAGCGCCAACCCGATGAAGATCCCCGGGCTCGGCTGCCTCAAGGGCTGCCTGTTCCTGGTCGTCATCCTCTTCGTCGCGGGCTGGCTGATCTGGGACCTGACCCCGGTGCACACCTGGGTGGGGCAGGGCAGGGGCTACTGGAGCCAGCTGAAGGACTGGGTGAACTCGGTCAGTAATTTCATCGGCGACCTGGGCAACGGCTCCGGCAACTGACCGCGACTCTGGGGATTTGTCGACACCTGGCGGGTGATTTCCGCCTCCGTGGTGAAGGTTGGCTCGTCGGACGCGTACTTTTGTCGGCAACACGCGTCTGTAGGAGCAGTCTTGGCACGGAAGATCGGCAGCCGGTACACCGCCAACCAGATCCTGGGGCGGGGCAGCGCCGGCACGGTGTGGCTGGGCGAGGGGCCGGAGGGGCCCGTCGCCATCAAGCTGCTGCGCGAGGATCTCGCGTCCGACGAGGAGCTGGTGGGCCGCTTCGTGCAGGAGCGCACGGCGCTGCTGGGCCTTGAGCACCCCCATGTGGTGTCCGTCCGGGACCTCGTCGTCGACGGCAACGACCTCGCCCTCGTCATGGACCTGGTCCGGGGCACGGATCTGCGCACCCGCCTGGACCGGGAGCGGCGCCTCGCCCCCGAGGCGGCCGTCGCGATCGTCGCGGACGTCGCGGACGGGCTGGCGGCGGCGCACGCGGCCGGCGTCGTGCACCGGGACGTCAAGCCGGAGAACGTCCTCCTCGACATGCAGGGCCCGCTCGGGCCGGGCGGCTCCCACCCGGCGCTGCTGACCGACTTCGGCGTCGCGAAGCTCATCGACTCCCCGAAGCGGACCCGCGCCACGAAGATCATCGGTACGCCGGACTACCTGGCCCCGGAGATCGTCGAGGGCCTGCCGCCCCGCGCCTCGGTGGACATCTACGCGCTCGCGACGGTCCTGTACGAGCTGCTGGCGGGCTTCACCCCGTTCGGCGGCGGCCACCCCGGAGCGGTGCTGCGCCGCCACGTGACCGAGACCGTCGTCCCGCTCCCCGGCATCCCCGAGGAGCTCTGGCAGCTGCTCGTCCAGTGCCTGGCGAAGGCGCCGGCCTCGCGGCTGCGGGCGTCCGAGCTGGCCGCGCGGCTGCGGGAGCAGCTGCCGATGCTGGCGGGGATGCCGCCGCTGGACGTGGACGAGCCGGAGACGGACGCGCCGGAGGAGTCCGAGGAGCCGGCCGGTACCGCTCCGGCCGCGGAGGAGCAGCGGGTACGGCGCCGGGGGGCCGTCTCCCTGGTGCCGGGCGCGAAGCCGGACTCCAACCGGGACACGCACACGTCGATGCGGGTGCCGGGTCCCGACGAGCTGGCGGGCGGCGCCCGGGGCACGGCGCGGGTGCCGAGGGCGGCGGGGGCGCCGCGGCCGGGGTCGGCGCGGCATCGCGTGGCGGCTCGCCGACGCAGGGTGACGTTCGCGGTGGCGGGGGTGGTGGTGGCCGCGGCGGTGGGCGTCGGGGCGTGGCTGGCGTCGTCCGGCGACGACTCGGCTCCGCCGCAGGACACGCACAGCACGTCGACGCCGTGAGTCCGCCGACAGCTTTGCCCACCCACCCACCCGACTCGGCAGGCCACAGAGCCACCGCCACGGGGCTCCGCCCCGGACCCCGACAGGAGGCTTGGCGTCCGCCTGGCTCGGTAGGCCACAGAGTCACCGCCACAGGGCTCCGCCCCGGACCCCGACAGGAGGCTTGGCGTCCGCCCGGCTCGGTAGCCCACAGGGCCACCGCCACGGGGCTCCGCCCCGGACCCCGATGGGGGTTCGGGCCCCGTCGGAGGGCTGACGCTCACTCGGCTCGGTAGGCCACAGGGCCACCGCCACGGGGCTCCGCCCCGGACCCTGATAGGAGACTTGGCGTCCGCCCGGCTCGGTAGGGGGCAGGGCCACTGCCACAGGGCTCCGCCCCGGACCCCGGTGAGGGGCCTGGTGTCCTCCTGGCTCGGCCCCCTCGTGGAGCCGGGCGCGTGGGCGATGCCCGTCGGCCATCCTCGCTTGGCGGAGCCGTTACGCTGGAGGCGTGGCAGTCGTCGATGTATCCGAAGAGCTCAAGTCCCTCTCCTCGACCATGGAGTCGATCGAGGCCGTTCTGGACCTCGACAAGCTGAGGGCAGACGTCGCCGTGCTCGAGGAGCAGGCGGCCGCGCCGTCCCTGTGGGACAACCCGGACGAGGCGCAGAAGATCACCAGCAAGCTGAGCCACCTGCAGGCCGAGGTCAGGAAGGCCGAGGGGCTGCGCGGGCGGATCGACGATCTTTCCGTGCTCTTCGAGATGGCCGAGGAGGAGGACGACCCGGACACCCGCGCCGAGGCCGAGTCCGAGCTCGCCGCCGTCAAGAAGGCGCTGGACGAGATGGAGGTCCGCACGCTGCTCAGCGGTGAGTACGACGCCCGTGAGGCGCTCGTGAACATCCGCGCGGAGGCCGGTGGCGTCGACGCCGCCGACTTCGCCGAGAAGCTGCAGCGCATGTACCTGCGCTGGGCCGAGCAGCACGGATACAAGACCGAGCTCATCGAGACGTCGTACGCCGAAGAGGCCGGCATCAAGTCGACCACCTTCGCCGTGCAGGTGCCGTACGCCTACGGGACCCTCTCCGTGGAGCAGGGCACGCACCGGCTCGTCCGGATCTCGCCCTACGACAACCAGGGGCGTCGGCAGACCTCCTTCGCCGGGGTCGAGGTGCTCCCCGTGGTCGAGCAGACCGACCACATCGAGATCGACGAGTCCGAGCTGCGGGTCGACGTGTACCGGTCCTCCGGGCCCGGCGGCCAGGGCGTCAACACCACCGACTCCGCGGTGCGCCTCACCCACCTCCCCACCGGCATCGTCGTCTCCTGCCAGAACGAGCGCTCGCAGATCCAGAACAAGGCCACCGCCATGAACGTTCTGCAGGCCAAGCTGCTGGAGCGGCGCCGGCAGGAGGAGCAGGCCAGGATGGACGCCCTCAAGGGCGACGGCGGCAACTCCTGGGGCAACCAGATGCGGTCGTACGTCCTGCACCCGTACCAGATGGTCAAGGATCTGCGGACCGAGTACGAAGTGGGCAACCCCGAGGCCGTGTTCAACGGCGAGATCGACGGGTTCCTGGAGGCCGGAATTCGCTGGCGCAAGCAGCAGGAGAAGTAACTTTGTCGACTCGCCCACGGTGAGTCGGACTCCTTGGAACTGCCGCCCCAGTGGCGGCAGTTCTCGTTTGTCTGGGTTTTACGTCACACTCACATGCTTCAGGTCCCGGCATTGCGTGCGCAATTGGACATCACGCCCGCAACGGCCTTGACGTTGCTTTGAAAAATGGGAAAGGTGAAGCGTGGCATGCGTATCTCTGGGGCGCATGTGAACCGGGGGGCTTGCGCATCCGTAGCCTTCCCCGTCGATCACGGCCCCAGCGCCGCCATCCTGACGTTCAGCTACTGGGGGTAGCAACCAGATGACCAAGAAGACGCGGATCCGGGTCGCGCGGATAGCCGCCGGCGTCGTGATCGCCGCCGGTGCCTCGCTGACCGCGGCGGGCGCCGCCTCCGCCCTCTCCATCGGCGTCGAGGCCGACGGTACCGGCGTGCAGGTGAACGCCGACCTCGACGGCGATGACTCGCCCGCCCCGACCGACAGCTCCACCGAGATCCCGACCGGCCCGGCCTCGCCGACGGAGGAGCCGCCCTCCAGCACGCCGCCGAGCAGCGAGCCGCCCTCCGAGTCGAGCGCGCCCTCGGACGAGCCCACTCAGCCGACCGACGAGCCCACCGAGCCGACGGACGAGCCGACCACCGACAGCCCGACCGACGGCAGCGGCACGGGCAGCAGCGGCGGCGGCAACAACACCGGCACCGACGGCAACTCGGGCACCTCCGCGCAGGAGGAGGGCACCTCCGCCCTCACCGACACCGGCTCGTCGAACACCCAGGCCCAGGGCGGCGGCGACCAGCTTGCCGAGACCGGTGCCGCGCAGACGGCCTTCCTCATCGTCGGCGCCGCCACGATGATCGCCGGCGGTATCGGCTTCCGCATCCTGCCGCGCCTCATGAGCGGCCGCGGCGGCGCTGCCGCCTGACGGTAGCCGGCCGTTCACGGAGCGCATGCACATCGCACGGCGAAGGGCCCCGAGCAGCAGCTCGGGGCCCTTCGGTCGCTCTGCGCGAGGTTCGTGTCCGAGCCTCGCGACGGAGGCTTCGCGTGTGAGCTTCGTTACGCGGTCTGGTGTGCCGCGAGCAGCGCCACCGCGGCGATCAGCACCGCCAGCAGCCCGATCAGCGCCATCGGGTTCAGACCGCCGAGAAAACTCTCCTGCTGAAGACGCTCGCGGTTGGCACGGCACACGGGGCACCGGCCTTCGCTCACGGGCGCCGCGCAGTTCGCGCACACCAACCGGTCGTACGTCATGCGCTCGCCCTCCTTGCACCGGCCATCGCCTGGACAACGCTCTGCGGAACGAGAACGTTCCCCTCCCACTGTGCCAGGTTCCCCCGGAAAGAGCGCGGCCGTCCGTAGACCTCGCCCGGGTGCTCCGGGGCACTCGGAAGAGACTGCCCCGGAACAAAACCGCACAAGCCTCACCCAACCGTGACCGGCGCCTGCGCTTCCTCACCCGACTCGCGTATGGTCACGCTCATCTACCCCCGGCGACCCGTGGTGCATCCGTGATCCGATTCGACAATGTCTCCAAGGTCTACCCCAAGCAGACCCACCCCGCACTCAGGGATGTCTCCCTGGAAGTGGAGAAGGGTGAGTTCGTCTTCCTCGTGGGATCCTCCGGCTCCGGAAAGTCCACCTTTCTGCGGCTGATCCTCCGCGAGGAGCGGTGCAGCCACGGCCAGGTGCACGTCCTCGGCAAGGACCTCGCCCGTCTCTCCAACTGGAAGGTGCCGCAGATGCGCCGCCAGCTCGGGACGGTCTTCCAGGACTTCCGCCTGCTGCCCAACAAGACGGTCGCCGAGAACGTGGCCTTCGCCCAGGAGGTCATCGGCAAGTCGAAGGGCGAGATCCGCAAGTCCGTGCCCCAGGTGCTCGACCTCGTCGGGCTCGGCGGCAAGGAGGACCGCAGGCCCGGTGAGCTCTCCGGCGGTGAGCAGCAGCGCGTGGCCATCGCGCGTGCCTTCGTGAACCGGCCGAAGCTGCTGATCGCGGACGAGCCCACGGGCAACCTCGACCCGCAGACCTCGGTCGGCATCATGAAGCTCCTCGACCGCATCAACCGCACCGGCACCACCGTGGTGATGGCCACCCACGACCAGAACATCGTGGACCAGATGCGCAAGCGCGTCATCGAGCTGGAGAAGGGCCGCCTCGTCCGCGACCAGGCCCGCGGCGTCTACGGCTACCAGCACTGACCGCGACCGTCCACGGAAAGGCATAACCCGACGCCATGCGCGCCCAGTTCGTACTGTCGGAGATCGGAGTCGGTCTCCGCCGCAATCTGACGATGACCTTCGCGGTCGTCGTCTCGGTCGCCCTGTCCCTGGCGCTCTTCGGTGGCTCTCTTCTGATGAGCGACCAGGTCAACACCATGAAGGGCTACTGGTACGACAAGGTCAACGTCTCGATCTTCCTCTGCAACAAGAGCGACGCCGAGTCGGACCCCAACTGCGCCAAGGGCGCGGTCACCGAGGACCAGAAGAAGCAGATCCAGGCCGACCTCGGCAAGATGTCGGTGGTCGAGAAGGTCACGTACGAGTCCCAGGACCAGGCGTACAAGCACTACAAGGAGCAGTTCGGCGACTCGCCGCTCGCCGACTCCCTCACGCCGGACCAGATGCAGGAGTCGTACCGGATCAAGCTCAAGGACCCGGAGAAGTACCAGGTCGTCGCGACGGCCTTCGACGGCCGTGACGGGGTCCAGTCGGTCCAGGACCAGAAGGGCATCCTCGACAACCTCTTCGGCCTGCTCAACGGCATGAACTGGGCGGCCCGCATGGTCATGGCCCTGATGCTGGTGGTCGCCCTGATGCTGATCGTCAACACGGTGCGCGTCTCCGCGTTCAGCCGTCGGCGCGAGACCGGCATCATGCGCCTGGTCGGCGCCTCCGGCTTCTACATCCAGGCCCCGTTCATCGCGGAGGCCGCCGTCGCCGGCCTGATCGGCGGCACGGTCGCCTGCGGATTCCTGGTGATCGCCCGCTACTTCATCATCGATCACGGCCTGGACCTGTCCCACAAGCTGAACTTGATCAACTTCATCGGCTGGGACGCGGTGTTGACCAAGCTTCCGCTCATCCTCGCAACGAGCCTTCTGATGCCCGCGCTTGCCGCGTTCTTCGCGCTGCGCAAGTACCTGAAGGTGTGACGCATGCCAAGAGGGCCGTACGGGCAACCGCCCGTGCGGCCCTCTTGCCTTGTCCTAGACTCACCGGCATGTCAGGCCGAGAGCTGTTCTGTCAGCCCCGCCGGGTTCGCCGGGGGGCGGCTCTGACGTTGGTGTTCGCAGGGCTGTTGGTGACCGGGGCGGCCACCGGGGCGTTTCCCGATCCCGGGCAGTCCGACCGGAAGACGCCCGCCGGAACCGCCCGTCCGGCCGCCGGGCACGAGGACGTCGCGAAGGCCGCCGCCGAGGCCATGGCCGACGGCGAGTCCCCCATGGAGGCTGCGGAACGCGCCGTCAGCCGCAGCGGGGACCGGTGGGCGGCGGTCTACTCCGAGGGCGAGTACCAGGAGTTCGAGGAAGCGCTCGACGGCCAGTACACGGGCGTGGGGCTGTGGGCCCGGCGGGCGGCGAACGGGCGGATCGACGTGACCAAGGTGCAGGCCGGGTCGCCCGCGGCCGAGGCCGGGGTGAAGAAGGGCGACCGGCTGCGCAGCATCGACGGAGAGGACGTCGACGGGCGGCCCGTCACCGACGTCGTCTCATTACTGCGCGGTGACGCCACCGACGCCCGCGCCGGTACGACCGTCACCCTCGGCCTCCAGCGCGGCACGCGCGCGTGGAGCGAGACAGTGCGCAGGGCGCTGCTGTCCACCGACTCGGTGACCGTGCGCAAGCTGGCCGCGGGCATCACCGTCATCAGGATCTCCGCCTTCACCAAGGGCTCCGGGGAGCTCGTGCGCACCGCCGTACGGCAGGCCCCGGCCGACGCCGGGATCATCCTCGACCTGCGCGGCAACTCCGGCGGCCTGGTCAGCGAGGCCGTCACCGCCGCCTCCGCCTTCCTCGACGGCGGCCTGGTCGCCACCTACGACGTCGACGGCGCCCAGCGTGCCCTGCACGCCGACCCCGGCGGCGACACCGCGAGACCGCTGGTCGCGCTCGTCGACGGCGGCACGATGAGCGCGGCCGAGATGCTCACCGGCGCCCTCCAGGACCGCGGCCGCGCGGTCGTCCTCGGCTCCCGCACCTTCGGCAAGGGCTCCATCCAGATGCCGACCCGCCTCCCCGACGGCTCGGTCGCCGAGCTCACCGTCGGCCACTACCGCACACCCTCCGGTCACACCGTCGACGGCCGGGGCATCACCCCCGACCTGGAGGTGTCCGCCGGGGCGCTGGAGCGGGCGGAGACGGTCCTGAGCGGCCTCGGGGACCCGTCGTAAACAGCCCTTTAACCGCTTCCCCCACACCCCCTCCGTAGTGCGAAAATGGGCAGCACTATGGCCAAGGGAATGTACGTACCGAAAGAGTCCCAGCAGAAGCAGCAGGGGACGGCCGCCAAAGCCCGGGACGGCGAGAAGGGCGGCAAGCGCAAGATCGTCGCGCAGAACAAGAAGGCGCGGCACGACTACGCGATCATCGACACCTACGAGGCCGGCATCGTCCTGTCCGGCACCGAGGTGAAGTCGCTGCGTCAGGGCCGCACCTCGCTGACCGACGGCTTCGTGCAGATCGACGGGAACGAGGCGTGGCTGCACAACGCCCACATTCCCGAGTACAACCAGGGCACCTGGACCAACCACGCGGTGCGGCGCAAGCGCAAGCTGCTGCTGCACCGGGAGGAGATCGACAAGCTGGAGGTCAAGTCCCAGGAGACGGGTCACACGATCGTGCCCCTCGCCATCTACTTCAAGGACGGCCGCGCGAAGGCGGAGATCGCCCTGGCGCGAGGCAAGAAGGAGTACGACAAGCGGCAGACCCTGCGCGAGCAGCAGGATCGCCGGGAGGCGGGGCGCGCCATCGCGGCGGCGAAGCGGCGGCAGCGCGACGCTTAGGGCCTGTCGTTTGGATCATGCCGGCGTCGCGGGGCGTGGCACTCCCCCACTGCCCTAAAGGCGTGGGCGGACCCCCAGCGGCGTTGTCGTCGGTTGTCGACGTCCCCCAGCCTTCGGCCGGGAGGTGCCCCCACCGCGTCGCCCGCCGCGGCAGCGGCTGATCGTCTACGCCTCCTTCGCCTTGCAGCTGCACGCACCACACCCCGCTCGGGTCGGCCGACAGGCCACCGTGAGCCAGGCCGGCCTGATCCAAACGACAGGCCCTGGGGCCACGGGAATGTAGTGGCATCGGCGCGCGTTGGTCACGTACGATGGCACCAACACCGGGGGAAGCCGGTGTGAAGATTGAAAAATCAACATGGGGATGATCGGTTTCGACAGCGGATGTCGAGGCAGGGGAAGCGTGTCGAGAAAGCGGCCATGATCTCGTAAACCACAGGCCGAAAACAATAATCGCCACTTCCAAGCGCGATTCCTCCCAGCAGGCCTTCGCCCTCGCTGCCTGATCTCAGGTAGCGACAGCGAGCCTCCTATACGGGAGTGTCAGCCCGGGGCTGTTCCCGACCCGGATCCTGGCATCAGCTAGGGGACTAAACCTTGATCCCGGTCACGGGGTGAAGAGGGAAATCTAACAGTGACTGGGCCCGTCGGCGACTTGTTCGCGTGATTGCCGGGGCCGAGAAAAGCACAGCGAACTGCACACGGAGAAGCCCTGGTTCCGCACCGTTGGACGCGGGTTCGATTCCCGCCATCTCCACAGTCTCCATGTTGCGAGGGCCCGGTGGTCACAGACCACCGGGCCCTCGTCGTGTTCGCGGGGCCGCCGGGCGACCATGTGAAGATTGATCTCGGCCGGTCAAAAACTCTTCACAGACATCGCACAAGTTTACTAAAGTGCGGTGCGCGCGCTGGGCTGAGCCGACCACTCCGCCGCCGCGCACGACCATCAGCGGCCGGGGGAACAGCGTCGCCATGGGGAGGGGCGCGCAGGCCTGACCGCTGCCACGGCACACGTCACCTCTTCGAGCCGGGCCCCCGTCTGCCTTCCGCACGACGAACGGGGTGTCCCTTTGCGTTCCAGACCCGGGCTTGTCATGCCCCTTGCACGAAAAGCCGGCCGTCTCCAGCGGCTTGTCCCCTCCGTACTCGCGCTCGCCGTGCTCGCCACGGTCGCCAGCCGGCCGGACCTGCCCCACGACCGGGCCGCCGACCTCAGCCCGGTGGCCGACAGCTACGACGGCTTCGACGCCAAGGCCGCCGAGCAGCTCCGCCAGGACCAGTGCCTGATGGCCGAGGTGCTGCGCACGGGCGGCGCGGCCATGTTCAGCACCGCGCAGGACGGCCTCGACCAGACCCCGGACAAGCTGCACACCGCGGCGAACCGCGAGTACTGGAACACCACCGCGCTGTCGACGGCGTACGACAAGGACAAGGACACCGCCGACAAGGCGGGCGACGCCCTCGACGCGTACATCGACGTGTGGAAGAAGCCGCTCGACGGCCTGAGCACCCCGGACGGATTCACCGAGACCGGATTCCACTGGCCGCCCGGGACCACCGGCACGGGCCCGAGCTTCTTCGCGCAGACCGGGCTGAGCCAGTGGATCACGGCCCAGTTCTGGAAGGCGGAGGACGACTTCTACAAGGATCCGACCCCGAAGGCCGACGACGCCACGGTGAAGGCGGTCAAGGACCTCGGCACCCCGCTCTACGGCGGTGACCCGGACCCCTCGCTCCCCGGCCCGCAGTGGCAGCAGGCGTATGCCGAACACCAGGCGTGGGACGCCCTGGTGAACTGGTCCCCGCAGCCGACGGGTGCGGACGACGCCCGCGTCTTCCTGTCCTCCGGCGGTTTCCCGCGCACCGCGCCCGAGCCGGGCAGCGTCGAGTACCGCATCGCCGTGGAGGACCTGAAGACCCGGTTCGCCTCCTGCGACTGGCGTACGCCGGTCGACCCGGACAAGGTCCTCGGCAAGGAGGTCGCGGACGCGTCCGCCGAGTGGCAGCGGGAGATCGCCGCCCAGGCCGCCCGACGCGACCAGATCCTCAACGCGAACCGCGACGCCACCAAGGCCCTCGCCACCGGCTCCAAGGCGCTGGGCGAACTGCTGGGCCAGTCGTGGATCGCCGACCGCCTCGCCCGCTGGCAGGACTACTGGTCCGCGGGCGGCCCCGGCTGGATCGGCGACAGCCCGATGATCGTGCACGCGCACGGGGCCGCCGACAAGTGCCTCGAAGTGGGCGGCGGCAAGAAGGACAACGGCACGCCGGTGCAGATCTACACCTGCAACGGCTCGGTCGGGCAGAAGTGGGCGATCGGCGGCGACGGGGCGCTGGTCAACGTCAACTCCGGCAAGTGCCTGGAGGTGAAGGGCGGCGGCACGGCGAACGGGACCGCGGTCCAGATCTCGACCTGCAACGCCAAGAGCGCGGCCCAGAAGTGGGAGTACGACACCCACGCGACCGGCCGCCTGTACAACCAGGGCACCGGAAACTGCCTGGACCTCGCGACCTACGACAACGGCCGGGACGCCCGGATGTGGGACTGCAAGGGCACCGACCCGCAGAAGTTCGACATCGCACCGTCCGGTCACAACGGCACCGACGACCTGGACTATCCGACCAAGGCCCAGTTCGACAAGGCGAAGAAGGGCGTCACCGACGCCCAGACCGCGGCCAAGACCCAGCTGGACCTGCTCAAGGCGCAGGCGGCCGCGGCGAAGAAGTCCGCCACCGACACGGACACCGCCACGCAGGCCGCCTACGCCATCGCCGACCAGGCGGGCGCCCCACGCGGCCGAGGTCTCCTCGTCGGCCGGCAGAAGGCCCAGGTCACCAAGGCGTCGGCCGCCGCGCTCGACGCGCTCGCCAAGGCCGGTGACACCGCCTACGCGGCGACCAAGGCGTCCGCCGGGGACAGCGCGACCATCGCCGCCCGCGCGGTGACGCAGGCGGCGCAGTCGAAGGCCGCGTTCCGTACGGCCGCCGCCCAGGAGGCCGACGCGCAGGCGAAGGCCGCCGCCGACGCCGCCGCCGTACAGGCGCAGAACGCCAAGGCCGCGCGCGACACGGCGAAGGCGAAGCTCGGCGAGACCCGGCAGGCGGAGGCCGACGCGAAGGCGGCCGCCGCCACCGCGCACGCCAAGCGGCTCGACGCGGAGGCGGAGGAGGCGACGGCCAAGGCGGAGAAGGCGACCGCCGCACAGAAGCAGGCCGAGGCCGCGCAGCACAAGGCGAACGCCGAGGGGTACGCGAGGACCGCCGCCGACGCCAAGGGCCGGGCGGAGACCGCCGAGTCCACCGCCCGCACCAAGCGCCAGGACGCGGAGGCCGCGCGGGATCTGGCCAAGGGCAAGTCGGACGACGCGTGGGACGCGCAGAGCAAGGCGAACGCGGCCCGCGCGAAGGCCGACGCCAAGGACGCCTACGCCGACGCGCACGACTCGGACGACGCCGCGACCGACTCCCGGGCGGCGGCGAACGAGGCGGACCAGGCGGCCGACGACGCGGAGGCGGCGGCGGGTTCCGCCCGCACCGAGGCCGACGCGGCGAGCCAGGCCGCGGCCGACGCCGACGCCGCGGCGACGCGTGCCGAGGCGGCGGCGAAGCGGGCCCGTTCCGACGCGGACGACGCCCAGGCGGCCAAGCTGAAGGCGGACGCGGCGGTGCGCACGGCCACCAGCGCGGCGGCGGACGCCATCAAGGCCTCCCAGGACTCGGCCGCCGCGGCCCGTACCGCGGTCAAGCTGGCCGACGAGGCCGAGCAGCACGCGGCCGACTCGAAGAAGCAGGCCGACGCGGCCAAGGCCGAGGCCGCCAAGGCGGTCGCGGGCGCGGCCGACGCGGCCGGTCACGCGTACACGACCGCACAGGCGGCCGAGGACGCCGGAGCCTCCGCGCAGCAGGTCGCCGCGCCGGCCAACGACGCGATCCAGCTCGGTTCGCCGTACATGGACAGCGACTCCGCGGCCGGTCTCGCCGTCCTGACGGGCCAGTCGTCGAAGACGATCGCCGAGCAGCAGCAGGCCGTCGCCGAGGCGCACGCCGCCAACGCGCAGAAGAACGCCGAGCAGGCGCAGAGCCTCGCGAACGCGGCGACCGGCGACGCGAAGGCCGCGTACACGATCGCCGCCGAGGCGGCCGGTCACGCGGCGGACGCCCGCAAGTCGTCGAAGGAGGCGCTGGGTTACGCCTCCGAGGCGGCGCAGTACGCGGCGGACGCGCAGAAGTCACTGGCGCGCACCATCGAGTACGACCAGCAGGCCACCGCGGACGCGGCAGCCGCCGACCGGGCGGCCGGCAACGCCGAGGGCTATGCCAAGGACGCCCGGGACTCCGCCGACCAGGCGGCCCTGGACGCGGACGCGGCCCGTACGGCGGCCGCCGAGGCCGAGCAGTCGGCGAAGGACGCCCGCGCGGCGGCCGACCGCGCCGACGCCGAGGCCACCGCGGCCGAGGAGGCGGCGAAGGACGCCCAGCGGTACGCCGAGTCGGCGCAGCAGGCGGCCGACGAGGCCGAGCGGAAGGAGGCCAACCAGACGGTCTCGACCGGCTCCGGAACCGGAATCGACGGTGTCTTCTACGTCATCGAGAAGGTGACCGAGGCGGCACCGGGCAAGCAGCTCAACCAGTGCGACTACGTACCCCAGGGCTGCACGGTCACGTACGAGCTGCACCTCAACGTCACGGCCAGCTACTACTACTGCGCCGACCCCGACGTCCCCGCCACCGAGGCCGGCTGCCCGAAGGCGGACTGGATCTTCCTCAAGACGGTGACGCTCAAGGACCAGAAGAACGAGTGGACACACCACTTCAGCTTCGGTGACATCACCCGCATCGGCTGGCAGAACCTCTTCGGGGACAAGGCCGGCGCGGTCCTGTACGAGATCGTGCTGGGCGACGTCGCCAGGTGCTACCACGGCGACAAGTCCAGCTGCGCCTGGGCCGCCGCGATGGCCGTCCCGCCCTCGATGGCCGAGAAGCTCGCCGAGGGCGTCAAGCTCGCCGCCCGGGTCGAGGAGGCCATCAAGACCGGCGAGAAGGCCGCGGAGGTCCTCGCGGATCTCAAGAAGATCTACGGTGAGTCGGGTGCCGCCCAGGCGCTCGCCGACGCCTCCAGCGAGGCGGGACTCGCGCTGCGGATCGCGAAGGGCGTGGCGGAACGGGCCAAGATCGCCCGGGGCACCCTCGACCCCAAGCTGCTGGACCGGCTCGACAAGGCGGGTGTGAAGTACAAGAAGGCGGAAACGATCTGGGTGATCGAGTACGCCAAGCCCGGGGTGAACCTCGCCTGGCTGGAGAAGGGCAACGTCAACTCGGGCCTGACCCACATCATCTTCCGGCACGCCGGAGAGTTCGCCGCCGCAGGGGTCCGGATCGAGGACATCCCGGCGCTGGTCAGCAAGGCCCTGACCGAGGGCACGAGGGTCGGCACCCAGGGGGCCGGCCGGCCGATCTTCGAGGTCGTCTTCAACGGCAGGACCCAGCGGGTGGCCATTAGCGTGGGCGACAACGGATACGTGATCGGAGCGAACATCGCATGACGTCCGAAGAACCACGGAGCCTGCTCGTGCAGGCGCGGGGCGAGCCGTCTCCGCTGTACGAGCCGGAGGATCCGACGGCCCACGACGACCTCGGCGCCTTCACCCGCGCGGTCCCGCTGGACGACGACCGGCTGGCCCTCCCGGCGGACCTGGCGGACGAGCTGCGCTCCTGGTCGCTGTCCCGCCCGCCGGAGGGTTTCGGCTCCCGCCCCGCTCTGCGCAAGCACGTCGCGCGGGGGCTGGCGACCGCCCAGCGCCTGGCCAGGCGGCTCGGGCCGGCGTGGTCGGTGCGCTACTGGGACGAGCGGCACCGGACGGCGAAGTGGCTGTGCTGGGGCTGCGACCGCCTGCACTGGGAGCGCGACGAACACGGCACCCCGCCGCATCCGCTCGACCTCACGGTCGAGGGCGAGTACCAGTACGGTCCGCTGCGCTCCGACGGCTTCGGGGACTTCTTCCCCGACGACCCCGCCGCCGGACTGGCCCTGTCCGACGACCTCGTCGCCGATCTGTACACCTGGGCGAAGGCCATCGACACCACCCTGAACCTGTATCTGCGGGACCGGGACGAGGCCAAGTACGAGGACGAGTGGCAGCGGCTGTTCCACGAGGGCGCGGAACTGACGAAACGGGTCGCCCACGAGTCCGGCCCCGCCCGAAGAGTGACCTACAAGGGTGTGGCACACGGCGGCCTGAGCACACTGACGTCGATCACCTGGCAAGGGGACCGGCAGGTGTAGGCGCGAGCCGAACCCCGGCCGGCGGAGCGGAGGAAAGGTTCACGGACCTCCGCTCCACCGGCCCTTGTCGTCGGCGGGGAAGTGCTTGAGGCGACCGAGCCCCCCGTCGCACACGCTCACCCGGCACCCGGACGGTGCCCGGCACGCCGGCCGGGATGCCCTGCTCGCGCGTTGCGCAGCAACGTACCGACCGTGTTGACCAGCAGGGCCGCGCCGGCCGCGGCGACCGGGGCGGTGTAGGCGGCCGTCGGGGAGAGGTGCTCGGCCGCCCAGCCGCCGAGCGCGGAGCCGCAGGCGATGCCGGTCAGCAGGGCGGTGACGACCAGGCTCATCCCCTCGTTGAGACGGTCCGCGGGGGCGCGGTCCTGGACCAGGGTCATCGCGGTCACCATGGTCGGGGCGGTCGCCATGCCGGCCGCGAGCAGGGCGGGGGCGAGGGCCCACAGGGTGTCGAAGGCGCGGGCCGCGAACAGCGGGAGGGACATCAGCGCCGCCATCGACAACAGGCAGACGGGGAGCCTGCGTTCGGCCGGTCCGGTCGGTCTGAGCGCCCCGTACAGCAGGCCCGCGGCGCAGGAACCGGCGGCCTGGAGGGCGAGCACGGCTCCGGCCGCCGAGCGGTGGCCCTGGGCGTCGGCGTAGGCGATGGTGACGACCTCCATCGAGCCGAACACCGCGCCGGTCGCGACGAAGCAGGCCAGCAGGGGGCCGATGCGCAGCGGTGTACGTGCGCTGCCCGTCCCGGCCCGGGGCGGCGGCTCGGTGGTCCGCTGGGCGGCGAACAGCAGTGCGCCGGTGAGCAGCAGGACCGCGCCGGCCAGGGTGCCGGCCTCCGGGAAGAACGTGCCGGTCAGGAAGGAGGCGAGGACCGGGCCGAGCATGAAGCACAGCTCGTCGGCGGCCTGTTCGAAGGAGTTCGCGGTGTGCAGGGCGCCCGGGTCGTCGCGCAGCAGGTGTGCCCAGCGGGCCCGGGACATGCCGCCGAGGTTGGGGGTGGTGGCGGTGGCCGCGTAGGCGGCGAACAGGGTCCAGTCCGGGGCGCCGTACCGGACACAGAGCAGCAGCGCGAGGCTGCCGAGTACGGCGCTGACGGTCGCGGGTACGGCGACCCGGGCCTGCCCGTACCGGTCGACGAGCCGCGCGATCCAGGGCCCGGCAAGACCGGTGGCGGCGAGGCCGGTCGCGGTGACGGCACCGGCGAGTGCGTACGAGCCGCGCGACCCGGCGATCATCACGACCGCGCTGACGCTGAACATGCCCATGGGGAGGCGGGCCAGCAGGTTCCCGGCGGTGAAGGCCCGGGTGCCGGGGCGGGCGAAGAGGCGGCGGTAGGGGCCGGGCGGCCGACGGCGGGAGCGGGGGGTGTCTTCGTGGTCGGAGCGGCGGTGGAAGCGGGGGCCGAAGTCGACGGTGACGAGGGAGTCGGCGGTGACGGTGTGCATGCCCGGTGCAGCGGGTTCGGTCGGTTGTGGCATGGACACCACCGTCGCCCCGGGCCGATCAAGAGGTCCAACACCTGCTCGGCGCCGATTCACGCACTGTTGTTGTGAGTCGGACTGGTGGTGAGTCGGGCTACTTCGGGCTGAAGGCGATCACCGGGGTGTAGTCGGATCCGGCGTTGAATTCGACCCGCTGGGTGCCGGTCGGCGAGCCGATCCTGCTCAGCGGCAGCGTCCAGGTCCGGGTCGGGCCGTCGACCGTCCGCTTCGGGCGGGTCGCCGTCTGGGTCCAGCTCCAGTCGGTCGACCGGCTCCGGTAGAGGCCGCCGTTCTCGATCATGTAGTCGGCGCCGAGGGCCGAGGGCGACGGATAGGGGAGCTGGTAACCGGTCGCGGTGTTGCCGTCGGTGTCGAAGAAGACGTGGTAGTAGGACTGCGAGGTGTGGAAGGTGACCTGGAAGGTGACCGTCCCGGACGACACGCAGACGGAGTAGTCGGTGAGGGCGCCCGAGCCCGCGGCGGAGGTGCAGGAGGAAGAGCCGTCGTCGCTGCCGCCCGACTTCACCTGGGTCCGGCCGCCGTCCGCCGCCGCGGCGGCAGCGACGGACGGCGCGGACGTCGGCTGGGCGGCGGAGCCGCCCTTGGCGGCTTTCGTGGCCGGCGACCCCGACGACGCGTGGGTGGCGTCCGCCGACGGTGACGGTGCCGTGGACGGCGAGGCGGACCTCGACATGGACGGTGGGGGCGGGCCGAGCAGGCTCGGCGTGCCGTCGTACGAGCCGCCGTCCCCCGCAGTGCCCGGCATGGCGCCGGACGCCGAGTCCGGCGACCGCGTGTCGTCGTCACCGGCGCGGCTGATGAGGAAGGCGCCGCAGATCAGCGCGGCCACGACCACGGACACCCCGGTCAGGAGCACTGCCCGGGGCAACCGGCGCCGGGTGGCGCCACCGGCCGGAGGGCGCGGAGCGGTTTCGGTCCCCGGTCCGGCGGCGGCTTCGGCCGCGCGGTCGCCCGTACGGCCCGGCGGCGTGCCGGTGGCCCTCCGGCTCCGCCCGCTCCCGTTCTCCGTACGCTCGCCGCCGACGCGCGCCGGGCCGGCAGCGACGGCCGCGTCCTGAGGGGCGGCCATGTCCTGAGGGACGGCCGTGTCCTGAGGGGTGGCCGTGCTCTCCGCCGCGAACGCGGCCGCCGCCGCGGACATGGGCGGTTCGGTGGGGCCGGTCTGCTGCCGGGAGGCGGAGTCGTCCTCGGGGCCGGGGCCGGGGCCGGGCGTGGTGCGGGAGGCGGACGCCGCGGCGATGGCCGACGGCCCCTTCGGCCGCCGGGGCAGTGGAGACTGCACTGTTGTCGCGTCCTTCCAGGAGAGCGGTGGCGAACGCGTCCGGCGGCGCCAGGGCGCCGATCGTACTGGCGACGGACCCGGGGCCAGGCCGCGTCGCGCTGTCTCGTTGTTGTCAACTTGCTTGAGGATTGCTCTAGTTGCCGTTTCCTGCCGTGTCGCCGGAAACAGTGCCTGATGGGGCACCGGAGATGTCCCTGCCGGCGCGTCGGTGACTGCCCGCCGGGGCATCGGCCGGGTGTCCGGTGCGGTACGGGTAAATTCGCCCGATGGCCGCCTCTCCCGCCCACATCGACCCCCGGCTCCTGCGTGTCTTCGTCGTCGTCGCCGAGGAACTGCACTTCACCCGAGCCGCCGCCCGGCTGTACGTCGCCCAGCAGGCACTCAGCCGTGATGTACGGCGGCTGGAGCGGGAGTTGGGCGCCGAGCTGTTCCTCCGCAGCACCCGGCAGGTCAGCCTCACCTCCGACGGCGCCCGGCTGCTGCCGTACGCCCGCCGGGTGCTGGCGGCCCAGGACGCCCTGCTCGCCGCGTTCGGGCAGGCCCGGCCGCTGCTGGTGGACCTCAACTCCCCGGGCCTGGAGACCGCCCGCCGCGTCCTGTACCGCGCCCGCGAACTCGCCCCCGACTGCGAGCTGATGGCCCGTTACGAGAGCGGGCTCACCGGAGCGGCGGCCGAACTCCTCGCGGGGCGGCTCGACGCGTCCTTCGGGCGGTTCGCGGGACTGGATCCGGCGCTGCGCTCCGGCCTCGAACAACAGCCCGTACGGTTCGAACCCATGGCCGTAATTCTCCCCTCCGGCCATCGGCTCGCGGCCCTGGACGCGGTGCCGCTGGCCGCGCTGGCGGGCGAGACGGTGTACGCCGGTGCCGGGAACGAACGCACCCTGGAATGGACTGACCTGGCCTTTCAGCTCTTCGAGGGGCGAGGCATCACGGTCGCGCCGCCCCTGCCGCTGGCCGTCGGGGAGGAGGAGTTCCAGCGAGTCATGGCCAAGGATCGGTATCCCATCCTCGCGGTAGTGGGATTTCCGGCCATACCTGGAAGCGTGTTGCGGCCCCTGGTCGATCCGGTCCCGTTGTCGCCCGTGTCGCTCGTGTGGCGAAAGGGGCTGGTCCATCCGGGAGTCGACGCGCTGCGGCGGGCGGCCGTCGAGATCGGGCGGGCGGAGGGGTGGCTTCAGTGGCCGGCCGACGGATGGATTCCGGCCAGTGATCAAGCGGTGATGGACGACCACAAATGACACATCGGGAACACGGGTCTTCCCTGTGCGCTAGCTTCATGGGCCCGAGCGCGGAGAGCTGGAAGGGGGCGTTCGGAGCGGGTGGGGACCCGTTCCGGTGACGTGTGCTCGGGTTCGTCAGTGCGCCCGGAACAATCCCGTGGGGGGATGTACGCGCGTGAAAAATTGGCGAGAAGAAACCCAACCCGAATTGCCGCAGGCGGCCCTGGAAGCCCGGGATGTACCGGTGACGGGGGACGACGGGGCGGAACCGGCCGCGGCGGACGCCGACGGCGGCGGAGCGGCGGGGGCCGGCGGCGCTGCCGGAGTCGCCGGGGCTGCCGGAGCCGCCGGGGCGACCGGGGGGACCGAGGTGTTGCCGACCGGGTCGTTACGGGATCCGTGGAGCGTCGTCGAGCCGCCGATCCCGGTGTTCGTACGCAACCCGGCCCCGCTGTTCGTACGCGACACGGCCGCGGACCTCGTCCACGACCCCGACGAGGTGACCGTCCAGAACGACGTCGGTGCCGTGCGCATACGGCCGACAGGGCCGACAGGGCCGATACCGCCGCCAGGACGGACATGGCCGATACGGTCCGGTGCCGCCGAGGCTTCCGGCGCTGCCGACGCCCTCGGCGCCCCCGCTCCCGCCTCCGCCGCCGCCCCCGCCCCTGTCTTCGTCGACGCGTCGGGGCGCCGTAGCCGCCGGTTCCGCCGGATCGGGATGGCCGTCGGCCTCGTCTGCGCGGTCTACGCGGTCGTCATCGTCGTCACCCTGCTGTCCGGGAGCTCCGACGCGCCCTGGCTGCCGGTGCCCGGCCAGAACGCCGACAGGCCGGCCGGCAAGGTCGACGACTCGCCGAGCCCCGCGCACTCGCCGCGGTCCTCGGACAACGGCGCCTCGGTGGCCGGCCCCGGCGTGACCGGCGGCACGCCCCCGTCGGCAGGGGCCTCCTCCCGGGCGCCCGGTCCCGGAAAGGGGACCGCCCGGCCGAGCGCGTCGGCGTCCGCGCGGCCGACGTCGTCCGCAGGGGTGACGGGCTCCTCGCCGAAGCCGGGGTCGTCGTCCGCGTCCGCCTCGCCGTCCGCGGTGACGCCCTCCTCGGACGCGCCGGCCTCTCCCGCCTCGTCGCCGCCCCCGGCCTCGCCCAGCGAGTCGGCCGCCCCGACCGGCGGCCCGGTCGCGGAGGGCGCGGCCCCGCGCATCGGCGTCGCCGCTTCTCCCGCCCCCGTCCTCTGATGGCCTCCCGCACCCGGCGCCGCGGGACCGCCGCCGACGCTTCCCGGCGCCGCCGTCTGCCCATGCGCCTGACGCTGCCCGTGCTCGTCCTCGCCGCCCTGATGGCGATGCTGATGCTGCGCGGCTACGTCCACAGCGAGATCCTCGCCGACCACCGCATCCGCCCCGAGGCCGCCTCCGACCGGGTCCCGGAGAAGATCCTGGACGGCGGCCCGGTCATCGACACCCGGGGCAGCCGTACGACGTCACTGCGCATCCCCGACCGCCACCTGGTCCTCACCTTCGACGACGGTCCCGACCCGACCTGGACCCCGAAGGTCCTGGACGTCCTGAAGAAGCACCACGCGCACGCCGTCTTCTTCGTCACCGGCACCATGACCTCCCGCTATCCGCAGCTGGTCCGGCGCATGGTGGCCGAGGGCCACGAGGTGGGCGTGCACACCTTCAGCCACCCCGACCTGTCGTACCAGTCGAAGAAGCGCATCGACTGGGAGCTGTCCCAGACCCAGCTGGCGATCACCGGCGCGGCCGGCATCCGTACCTCCCTCTTCCGCCCGCCGTACTCCTCCTTCGCCGACGCGATGGACAACCTCTCCTGGCCGGTGACCGAGTACATCGGCAGCCGCGGCTACATCACCGTCGTCAACGACACCGACAGCGAGGACTGGCGCAAGCCGGGCGTCGACCGGATCATCCGCAACGCCACCCCGGACGCCGGCAAGGGCGCGATCGTCCTGATGCACGACTCGGGCGGCGACCGCCACCAGACCGTCCAGGCCCTGGACAGGTTCCTGCCCCTTCTGCAGAAGCAGGGCTACACCTTCGACAACCTCACCGAGGCCCTCAACGCACCGAGCGCCCACACCCCGGTCACCGGCCCCGACCTCTGGCAGGGCAGGGCCTGGATCCTCCTGGTCCAGGCGGCGGACGGCATCACGGACGTGCTGGTGGCCGGCCTGGCGGTGATCGGCGCGTCGGTGCTGGCCCGGTTCGCCCTGATGCTCTGGCTGTCGTTCCTGCACACCCGCAGGGTCCGCCGCAAGGGCTTCCGCTGGGGCCGCCGCCCGGTGACCGAACCGGTGTCGGTGCTCGTCCCCGCCTACAACGAGGCCAAGTGCATAGAGAACACGGTCCGTTCACTGACCGCGAGCGAACATCCCGTCGAGATCCTCGTCGTCGACGACGGTTCGACGGACGGCACGGCACGGATCGTCGAGAACCTGGACCTGCCGGGCGTCCGGGTGATCCGCCAGCAGAACGCGGGCAAGCCCGCCGCCCTCAACCGAGGACTGCGCAACGCCCGTCACGACATCATCGTGATGATGGACGGCGACACGGTCTTCGAACCGGCCACGGTACGGGAGCTGGTCCAGCCCTTCGGCGACCCGGCCGTCGGCGCGGTCGCCGGCAACGCCAAGGTCGGCAACCGGGACTCGCTGATCGGCGCCTGGCAGCACATCGAGTACGTGATGGGCTTCAACCTGGACCGCCGGATGTACGACGTGCTGCGCTGCATGCCGACCATCCCCGGCGCGGTCGGCGCCTTCCGCCGTACCGCCCTCGAACAGGTCGGCGGCATGAGCGACGACACCCTCGCCGAGGACACCGACATCACGATGGCGATCCACCGCGACGGCTGGCGGGTGGTCTACGCGGAACGGGCCCGGGCCTGGACGGAGGCCCCGGAGTCGGTCTCCCAGCTCTGGTCCCAGCGCTACCGCTGGTCGTACGGCACGATGCAGGCGATCTGGAAACACCGGGGGGCGCTGCTGGACCGCGGCCCGTCCGGCCGCTTCGGCCGCGTGGGCCTCCCCCTGGTGTCCTTGTTCATGGTCGTGGCCCCGCTCCTGGCTCCCCTGATCGACGCGTTCCTCCTCTACGGCATCGTCTTCGGCCCGACGCAGAAGACGATCGGTGCCTGGCTGGGGGTCCTGGCGGTCCAGGCGGCCTGCGCCGCCTACGCCTTCCGCCTCGACCGCGAACGCATGACGCACCTCGTCTCGCTGCCGCTCCAGCAGATCCTCTACCGCCAGCTCATGTACGTCGTACTCCTCCAGTCCTGGATCACGGCGCTGACCGGCGGCCGCCTGCGCTGGCAGAAGCTGCGGCGGACGGGAGTGGTGGGGGCACCCGGCACGGCAGGGGAGAGGCCGGCGGCATGACGCAGGCAGAGGCGACCCCGGTCGCCACGGGCAAGCCCGGCACCGGCGGCGGCCGGGACCGCTACCTCGACCTCCTCCGCTCCCTGGCCCTGCTCCGCGTGGTGGTCTACCACCTCTTCGGCTGGCCGTGGCTCACCGTCCTCTTCCCCTCCATGGGCGTGATGTTCGCGCTGGCGGGCTCCCTGATGGCCCGCAGCCTGAACCGCCCGGCACCGAGCGTGATCCGCGCCCGGCTCCGCCGTCTCCTGCCTCCCCTCTGGCTGTTCAGCGCGGTCCTGCTGACGATGATGCTGACGGCGGGCTGGCACCCGTTGAAGGACCCTGACGTAGGCGGTGGCTGGTCCGGCTGGGCGAAGCTGATCGACTACTTCGTACCGATCGGCGCCCCGCCGTACCCCGAACACCTCGGTTCGGCGTCGGGCCTGCTGGACGACACCTGGGCGGAACAGGCGGCGGGCCCGCTCTGGTACCTCCGCGCGTACCTGTGGTTCGTCCTGCTGTCGCCGTTCCTCCTCCGGGCGTTCCGCAAGGCCCCGCTGCCGACGGTCCTGGCCCCGCCGGCGCTGACGGCTTTGCTGGCCACGGGATTGGTGAGGATCCCCGGCGAAACGGGCAACGCGGTCACGGACTTCGCGGTGTACGGCGGCTGCTGGATCCTGGGCTTCGCCCACCACGAGGGCGTACTGGCGCGGGTCCCCCGCTACGCGGCGGTCTCCCTCTCCTGCCTGGTGATGGCGCTGGGCCCGTGGTGGGCGTCGGGCCACCAGGGCCCCGACGGCTGGGACCTGAACGACATCCCGTTGGCGCAGGCGTGCTGGTCGTTCGGGGCGGTCGTGCTGTTGCTCCAGTACTCCCCGTCCTGGCGGGAGTTGCCGAGCGGCCTGCGCCGCTGGGACAAACTGATCACCCTCTCCAACAACCGCGCGGTGACCATCTACCTCTGGCACAACATGCTGATCATGGCAACGGTCCCGATCATCGACCAGGCGTACAACCTGCCGTTCCTGGAGTCGGACCGGGCGGCGGGGCTCCTCGACTCCACCTACGGCTTCTGGATGTTCGTGGTGGTCTGGCCGCTGATCGCGGTGGCGGTGGTGGCGTTCGGGTGGGTGGAGGACGTGGCGGCGGGGAGGAGGGCGCGGGTGTGGCCGAACGGACCGGGGAGGCGACGGGGGGTGTCGCGCCGCCGGGCGCCCTAGCGGTCGATGACCGTACCGTCGGGGATGGCTCGGTCGAGCCGGCCTTCCCCCTCTGTGAGGTCAGGGCGTGGTGAGGCCGTCCGAGAAGGGGGCGGTGTCGTGTCCCCACTGGAATGTGTAGCCCCCCTCACCGGCGTCGAAGGCCACCCGCAGTCCGCGGTCCGGCAGACCGAACTGCTGCCTGAGCCAGCCGTCCATGGCCAGGGCCGCGACTTCCGGCCGGTAGCGGGCGAGCGGGTACGTGAACGACGTGACCCTGACGGTCAGGCCCCCGGGGCGCAGCGACAGCAGGGCGGCCGCGTGTGCGGCCAGGCCGTGGGCCAGCCAGTGGACGTCCCGCCAGTGCGCTCCCGCGGGCGGGATCAGGCGCACCTGCCGGCCGATCTGCAGGAAGAAGCCGTCCTCCGTGCCTGGGGACATGCACCCCGCCGTCAGATCGGCGGCGAGCCCGCCGAGCGGGCTGCGGAAGCGGTACGCGAAGGTGCTGGTCTCCGTCGCACGTCCGTCTCCGGGTACGGCAGCCGCGAGGAGTTGCCGTAGACGCTTCACCTCTTTCACGAGCCGAGGCACGGCCTCCCGCGCCATAGCGATGAAGGCCGCGTTCTCGTCCCAGCGTTCGTCTGCGCAGTCCACGTAGCGTGGTTCCTGCACCAGGGTCGCCGCGATCAGCTCCCCGTGGTCGAAGTCGGGCCACCGCTCATGGCGTCCGGTGTCCGCCACCGTGCTGACGGCGCGCAGGTTCATGGCATAGCTGTCGTCCAGGTCCCTGACGAACCAGGGCCCGGGCGTGGCCATGGCGCACATCTCCTCGATCTCGTCGAGACCGGGTTCCGGTTCGCCGCCCTCCCCAGCCGGCGGATGCTCTTCGCTCACGATCCGCCCAGCATCCGGTCCTCGTCGAAGCCCAGCTCGTCCTCGATACCCAGTTCCTCCGCGGCGTGCCAGCGCAGGGGGTCGGGCCAGGCTGCGGGATCTCCGGTGGCGATGCCGCGCAGGAAGCGGACGGCTTCGGGGGTGCCGATCTCACCCAGCGCCTGTAGGGCCTTGACGCAGAAGGCGAAGTAAGGGCCGTCCGTCGACTTCCGTTCCCGCACCAGCGTGGCGACCGGCTCGACTCCCTCCGGGGCCCGCAGCTCTCCGAGCAGGTCGACCAGATCCTCGGTGTTCACGCCCGCGGGCCGCGTGGCCAGCACCGTCGCCAGGATCGGCCCGAGCCCTTCGGGGTGGACGTGCAGCGCCAGCACCGCGAGCCGTTCGAAGCGCCGCCAGTCCCCCTCGGCGGACGTGATCCGCAGCCAGTCGAGGACACGCTGCCGCGCCGCAGGCACCGCGACGGCGGACTCCTCGGCCCGCTCGGCGCCCACGTATCCGCCGGTGACGAGGGAGTCCACGCGCTCCAGGAGAGCGCGGTCGGCCACCGGCCCAGCCGATTCAGCAGACATGTGTGTCGTTCCACCTTCCGCGGTTGTGGCCGAACAGGGCACGACGGAAGGCCGGCGGAGGGGTGTCAGTGCCACTCGTCGGGGTTGAGGGCGACTCCGACGAATCCGTCCTCGACGGTGACGGTCAGGTCGGGTTGCTCGATACGGGCTGAGATCCGTGCCCGGTCGAACTCGCCGAATTCAAGGACGAAATGTTCGGCGATGGCGGGGCGGTCCAGGGAGTCACCGTCGAGGTCCACAGCCGAGTTGGCGCGGTCGGCGCCCTGGCAGAGAACCGAGACGAACAACGGGAGGTGTTCCGCCTCCAGCAGGACGTCGGCGTTGCGGATGACCCCCACGATCCCCACTCCACCGGTGACCTCCCCGCACAAGTCGTCCAGACAGTCGACCAGTGCGTCCCAGTTCCGTCCGAAGTAGCCCGGGAAGCGCAGGACTTCCGCGAAGGTGCGGAAGACGCCCTGCGCGGTCATCAGATCGCCGGCGTCGAAGCGGTGGACGATGCCGCCGCTCGCCGTCAGTTCTGACAGCTGCCGCCGGACCTCCGTCGTACCTTCAGGGACAAGGACGACCCAGGGTTCCGAGGTGTGCGCGAGGTCGAAAGTGGTCATTCCTGGATCACCCTGTGAATTCGCCGACGTAGTAGAAAGTGCCGTAGTGGTCCGGCGTGTAATAAGCGGGTCCGGGGCCGTCCTTCGGGGTCAGCAGGCGTTCGGGGCCTCTGATCTCCTTGCCGCACCCTGGGGCGCTGCACTGGGGGAGGTCGACCTTCGCGTTGACGTCCCATTCCTTGTATTTGCCGCCCGGCAGAGCGGACAGGTTGTTACCCCAGTTCGCGTTGCCATGGTAGCCGTCGACCTTTCCGATTCCTCCGGGGCGGGCGTTGACCTTGTCCAGCATGTCCGCCGCCTTCTGCGGCGCGGGACCGGGAAGGATGCCGAGGCCACCAGGACTGCCGGTGTCGCCGCCGTGCAGATGGCACAGGGGTGCGAGGCCCAGCGGGTCGGACCAGGTGTGCGGGTTGTGGACGTAGGCGACGGGGTTCGGCGCGGGGAGAAGACCGAGCGGGTCGGGGCTGGTGTAACGGGCGGTCTCGGGGTCGTAGTGCCGGTGGTGGTTGTAGTGGAGACCGGTCTCCGGGTCGTGGTACTGGCCGGGGAAGCGCAGCGGGGTGTACGCGGTTGCGTCCTGGTTCCAGGCGGTGGTTCCCCACAGAGTGCTCCGGGTGTGCCAGTGGATCTCCCCGTCCGGTGAGATCAGCTCGGTCGGGGTGCCGACGACATCGGTGACGATGGCGAAGAAACGCTCGTCGATGGTGTCCTGGGGCGCGGTGGCCGCCCAGACTCGTTCGCTCTGGCTGAGCGGGGTGAGCCCGTCGTGGTTCCAGGTCAGGGTGGTGTGTACGTCCGTGTGGCGCTGCTCGGTGGTCTGTTCGCAGAGCGTGTTGCCGTCCCAGGTGAAGACGGTCCGCTCCAGGACGGTCTCCCCGTCGGCATCCAGGCGGAGTTTCGCGGTTCTTCTGCCCAGGGGGTCGTAGGTGTAGTGCCAACGGCTGCCGTCGGGTGTGGTGACGGCGGTGAGCAGGTCCTCGGCACTCCACTCGTACCGCCAGACGTCGGGCTTGCGGGAGAGCCGGGTCTTACGGCGCACGACCACCCGTCCCTGGGCGTCGTACTCGTAGTGGACACCGCCGGCCCGGGTCAGCCGGGTTCCCGCGTACTCCCGCGACCCGGTGGCCTCATGGCCCGGGTGGCTCGCGGGCCACTCGGCCTCCGTCTGGTTGCCGGCCGAGTCGTAGCCGTAGCGTTCGCTCCAGCCTGTCGCGTGGACCGCCGTGACGCGTCCCTGGGCGTCGAGGTCGAAGCGCCGACCGCCGGTGCGGGCATCGTGGACGCCCGTGAGGTAACCGTCCGCGCGGTAGGCGTAGGACCGCTCCGTGACCCGCCGGTCTCCAGCGGCGGTGCCGTGCTGATGCACCAGGCGGTCGAGACTGTCGTAGGCACGGGTGAGGATGAGCGCGCCGTCGAAGTGCCGGTCGGTCTCGCGGTCCGCCGCGTCGCGTACGAAGTCGACGGTGTGCCCGTGGGCCGCCAGCCGCACGGTGCGCCCGGCGACGTCATACGCCCAGTCGCTGTGCGCACCCGATGGAGTGGTGCGCAGGGTGCGGTTGCCCGCGGCGTCGTAGCCGAAGCCGATGGTCCGGCCGTCCACGGTCTCCCGGACCCGGCGGCCGGCCGCGTCGAGTTCTACGCGCAGTGTGCTGTCCGGCCCGATGGCCTCGGTCAGTGAGCCGTTCGCCGTGTACGCGAAGACGGTGGTCGCGCCGTCCACGTCCTTCGACGTGATCTGCCCGAGCGCGTCCCGCCGGTAACGGATGCTCTGACCCAACGCGTTGGTCCTGCTGGTCATGCGGCCGGCCGCGTCATAGGTGTAGCGCGTGGTGCGGCCGTCGAAATCGGACTCGGTGAGGAGCCGCCCGGCGGCGTCGTAGGTGTAGTGCCAGACCAGCCCCTGCGGGTTGGTCACCTGCGTGAGACGGAGGTCGGCGTCGTGCGCGAAGACAAGACGTTCACCTCCCGGGCCGGTACGGGCGCTGAGTCGGTCGAAGTGCGTGTACTCGAAGGTGCTCGCCTGGCCGGCGGCGTCGACATGGCGGACACAGTTGCCCTCGCCGTCGTACTCCCAGCTCTCGTGGGAGCCGTCGGGGCCGGTACGGCGGACGGGCAGGCCCTCGACATTCCGTGCCAGGCGGGTCTCGTGGCCGAGCGGGTCCGTCACCGCCACGGTCAGCCCGAAGGCGTCGTATGCGTACCGGGTCGTGTTGCCGAGACCGTCCGTCACCGTCAGCGGGAGGCCGGCCGCGTTGTTCGTGTACGTGGAGATCCGGCCGGCCGCGTCCAGGGCCTCGACCAGGCCGCCGTCCCGGGCGCGGCGGAAACGCGTGGTCGAGCCCGTGGGATCGGTGACGGCGGTGACGTTACCTCGCTCGTCGTTGCTGTACAGCCAGGTGGAGCCGTCGGGCATGGCCAGTGTCGTGGGGCGGTGCAACTCGTCGTAGGCGATCCGGACGACCGAACCGTCCGGCCGGGTCACCTCGATCGGCTGCCCCGCCTGGTTGTTCGCGAAGAACGTGCGGTGCCCGAGCGGATCCGTCGTCTCGATGACGTGCTGGTGGGCGTCATAGGCGGTGGTGACCGTGCCGCCCAGCGGATCCGTCTCGGCGACGACCAGGCAGCGGTCGTCGACGACGAAACGGGAGAAGGCGCCCGCCGCCGTGGTGACGGTGGTGACTCGGCAGTCGGGCCAGGCGGGGTCGACGCCGTCGTAGGAGAGGCGGATCGAGATGTGGCCGGCCTCGCCGCCCTCGCTGAGGCAGCGGTCGCGCTCGTCGTAGGTGTAGTGGTATCGGCTGTGGTTGGTGTCTTCCCAGGAGGCAACGCGCAGTCGGTCGTCGTAGGTGAAGCGCAGTGGCAGGCCGGAGGAGTTGATGGTCTCGGTGAGGTTGCCGTCGGTGTAGGCGTATCGCTTGACGACGACGTCGGCGCCGTCGACGGCGGCGCTGGCCAGGGCAAGGGCGGTGATCCGGCCTTCGTCCACGGTCAGTTTGAGGTGGTAGCCGCCGGAGTGGCGGATGGCCAGGGGGGTGCCGTGCTCGTCGTGATCGAAGTCGATGGTGTGCAGGTTGCGGTCGGTGATGCGGGTGAGCAGGGCGGTGCCGTCGGCGGCGGGGCGGGCGAAGTGGCGGGTGTGGCCGGTGAGGGGGTCGGTGATGCGGTAGCCGCCGTCGTCATGGCGGGTGAGGGGCCGGCGGGGGCCGGCCTCCGGCATAACCGGGGAGTGAGGTGCGGTGGGGTGCGGGTAGGCGAGCAGCAGGCCGTCCTCGGTGACATGGACGACGCCCTGATCGTCCACTTCCAGGCGCTCGTCGAGCGTCGAGGCCCAACTCGGGCCGAACCACCAGCCGCAGCGGTAGTCGGAGGCGACCCGGCGGGCGAAGGCCAGGGGGAGCAGGCCGGGCAGCTCGATGTCGGTCTGCGCGAGGTACATCGCGCCGGTGGCCATGTCGACGGGGTCGCTGCCTTTGGAACGCACGACGCTCTTGAGCCGGTTGAAGGCCCCTTCGGCGCCCTCGGCCAGCATGCCCCGTGCATTCTTCCCCAGCCCCCGCATGGCCAGGCTCATGGCCTTCATGCCGCCGCGGAGGTTCTTCATCTCCTTGAGGCCCTTGGCGAGTTTGCCGAGGCTGGTGATGCCCTTGCCGCCGGGTATGCAGTCCAGGGCCGCGAACGCCACATCCCACAGCGACGCCTGCCCCTTGGAGTACTTGTAGAGCGTGTCCGCGAGCACCACGAGGGCCGCCACCAGCACGATCGCGCCGAGGATCGGCCCGCCGATGATCATCGCGATGATCCCGACGACCGCGACGACGACCTTGCAGACGGTGACGATGGTGTCCCAGTTGTCCTCGAACCAGTGACCGACGTCCTGCCACCAGTGCCGGTTCGGAATCCCCGCGTCGGAGGCCTCGTCGATCTTCCGCTTCGCCTCACCCGCCGCGTCGTCCCGCATCTTGCGGGCGTCCTCGGCCATCTTCTTCGCCGCATCGAGGGCGCTCTGCGCGCTGGTGACGTCCGACTGCGCCTTGCTGTGCGCGGACTTGGCGCTCTGCACGTCCCGGGTGGCGGCCCGCACCTTGCCCTCGTCCGGCTTGTCGGCGCTGGACTTGCTGCCGGTGGGATCGTCCTTGTACTTGTCCGCTTCCTTCGTCGCCCGCGTCACCCACGAATCGGCCGAGGAGAGCCGGGACTTGGCGGAGGAGAGATCAGCCTGCGCCTCCTTCGCCTTGGCCAGGGCCTTGTCGGCCAGCGCCTGCGCCCGCTCCAGCTTCGGCCAGTAGTCGGCGAGGGCGTCGCCGCACATCTCGTACGACTTCTTCAGCTTCTTCAGGTTCTTCGGAACGTCCTTGAACTGCTCCTTGAACACCTCCGCCGACTTGCCCGCCCACTGCAGGAGCGTGTCCTCACCGGCCATGCCCTTGACCAGACGCAGGGCGTCGGAGACGTCGTCGGCGAAGTCGTGCAGCTGCGTGGCCAGGGTGCGGACGCGCTGCGGGTCGCCAGGGGTCGGGTCCCTGTCGAGGTCGAGTGGATGCCAGTCCGCCGGTCGGTACCCCGCCATGTCCCGCAACCCCCGTCGCGTACGCCCCGTCAACAAACCTGTGCACACGTGAAGCTACAGGTCCCGCGAGTTCGAAGTGAAGGCCGGTCCGTGACCGGTCGGCGGGAGCCATCGGTGTCTTCAGAGTGTGTGTTGGTACATCGAGGCAGATTTCGTTCGGGCTTGGGCAGGTGCCTCGGCCGAGCACGTGGATCATTCCGCCTCTGGGCGGTCTGACCCTGCCAACAGCCCTTTGCGGAGGCCAAGTGAGGGTCGCGGCGATGTCACGGGACGGCACCAAAGCCGAGGTAGGGGTGGCGAGTTGCCCGACTATAGTACGCCATGCATGTTTCGTGCGGCTGGGGCGCAGCAAATCGCTCTGGTGCATTCCGGATGGACCCCGATACCGTATTCGCTGCTTCGCAGACCCCAACCGCCCCACCAGGAGCCCACCGTGACCCGCCGTTCCCGCCTGCTCACGACAGCCACCGCCGGTGTGGCGGCCGCACTGCTGCTTGCCGGGTGTGGTGGAGGTGACGGAGGCAGCTCCAAGTCGAACGACAAGATCGCGGGTGCGGACACGGGGGCTTCGGCTTCGGCTTCGCCGAGTGCTTCGGCTACGTCGGCTGACACCGCGGGGCGTCCTAAGATCACCTTCCCTTCCGACGCCAAGAACGTTTTCGAGGACGCGAAGACGGGAGATGCCACCAAGGACGCGGTCCTGGCTGACAGCGCTCTCGGTGTCAATTCCGTGGATGAGGCGATTTTCAAGGGGAGCACGGGCACCAAGGCGCTGGGTTTTTATCACAGCGGAAAGGCTCTGGAGTCGTCGATCACCTATGTGCAGGGCTTCATCGATGACAGCGACACATGGATCGGGGAGATTCGGTTCTTCGACCGCAAGGTGACCCTTTCCGGAGCGAAACAGGCCTATGTCACCTATTGCTCCGATGAGAGCAAGGCCTTCGTCAAGAACAAGAAGACCAAGAAGGTCGACCGGAACTCGGCGACTTCGAACTCTTATGTGCTCTACCACACCGTGCTCACCAAGAATGCAGACGGTGTCTGGCAGACCACTGACATCGTTTCAAACAGGGGGGACAAGGCGTGCCAGCCATAAGGAAGTTGGCGAGGATCGTAACGGTCCTGGGGCTGGCCGGGGCTCCGGTCTTCCTGTCCCAGCTGGCCTTTGCGGATATCGGCGGCCACGGAAACAACGGCGGGGCGTCGAATGAACACGGCAACGCCTCTGACGACGGCACTCTCTCCTCGACCGTCGGCCTGATCGTCTACGACCGTTCCAAGAACGGCTCGGGCGATTCCGTTGGTCCCGTCACCTCCACCACGTCCTGGACCCCGCCGGCGTGCTGGTATGCCCCGAAGTACACGCCCGCCGAGTTGCAGGCGTACCTGGAGCCGATCTGGGCGGCCGGTTCGACCGGTGACGCGTGGGACCAGACCCAGCGCGACCGGTACGTCAACGGTCACCCCTACAAGGACTTCAACAAGGACGAGACCGGTAAGGGCTACTGGTGGGACTCGTACGTCAATGAGTCCTTCCCGCCCGGCTGGAACAAGTGCGATGAGCCCTACTTCTGGGTGGCCACGGGCGACGCGCCGCCGGCCAACATCGAGAACGCCGTCACGCCACAGATCCTCGCCGAACTTGCCTACAACGAGATCCGGGTGCCCTCCAAGGACGTGAGCCTGGCCCCGGCGGACAAGACGAAGGTCAACCTTCCCACGTGGGCGTGGCTGGACAAGACGACGTTCAAGCCGGTCTCGGTCACCGCGCGCATCGACGCCCTGGGCATGTGGGCCACGACCACCGCCAGACCCGTCTCTCTCAAGATCGAGCCGGGCACCTCCGACGCGGTCACCTATCCGGCCTCGGGGGTGTGCGCACTCAACAACGACGACAGCGTCGGGGAGAAGTACACCGCGGGCGACGCCCACAAGACGCCACCCTGTGGGGTGAAGTATCTCCGGTCGTCAGGCAACGGCTCGTACCAGCTCAAGGCCACGATCACCTGGCAGATCACCTGGTCCGGCAGCGACGGCACCAATGACCGCCGGCTGCCCGACGGCTCCTTCGGCCGGTCGCAGGATGTCATCGTGCAGGAGATTCAGTCCGTCAACAGGTGAGCGATGAGCCGGCCGAAGCCCTCCGGCCGTAGGAGGCGTCGTGGGTGACAGGACCAGGATCGACGATCTCGACGTACTCAAGAGCGTTTCCACGGGCATCGAGAAGATCGTCGAGGAGTTGCAAGGGCTCGACGACAAGGACAAGTACGGCTGGAGCCGTGAGGTCGTCGGCCATGAGGAACTCACGGACCGGCTCGACGACTTCGCTGACAACTGGGACTACAAGCGGGGGAAGCTCGAAGGAGAGTTGGCCAGGCTCGCGGCCATCACGAAGGCCGCGGCCCAGGCCTACGAGCAGATTGACACCGACCTCGCCAACGCGGTCCGCGAGCAGGGGAAGAAGCCCCAGAGGCAAGGGGGATGATGTCCCGACCGAAGGACTGGTCACCGGTCGAGCTGGACTCCGACCCGGTGTCCGGGGACCCCGAGGCCGTGGCGAAGCTGGGTCGGCGATTCCGCTCGGTGGCCGATGCGATCAGAAGACAGACGGGCAACATCGAAGCCCTCTGTGGCGTGGACGGCTGGCAGAGCGATGCCGCTGACGAGTTCCGCAAGACGGCCGAGGGGACCGTCGGACGGCTGAAGAAGGTCCTGGACCGCTTCGAGACGGCTGCCGACCTCCTGGGCGAGCAGACGGACCGGCCGGATGAGAAGTACGCGTCCGTCCTGTCGTCCTCCCAGCAGGCGGCGGACAAGGCCCGTAACGACGCCGAGCGCGACCGTGAAGAGCGCGACCGTCTCGACAAGTCACTCGACGCCCTGGACAGGTCAGCGGACGACTACGAGCAGAAGAAACGCGACCTGACCACGAAGCGGGACGAGGTCGACGGTCGCGTCGAGGACGCCATCAAGCGGGTGTACGCCGCCAAGGACGCCCGCAACCGGGCCGGTGAGAAGGCGGCCCGGGCCCTTGAGGCGCTCATCGACCACGACAAACTCAAGGACTCCACCTGGGAGAACATCAAGGGGGCGCTCAAGAGCATCGCCGACATCGCCGGCTGGGTGGCGACAGCCTGTGCTCTCGCCTCGCTGCTGGTGGGCTGGATCCCGGTGATCGGCTGGGCGCTGGCGGGTGTACTGGACGCGATTGCTCTGCTTGCGACGGTGGTGTCCCTCGCCTGTCACTTGGTGCTCGTGTTCTCGGGAGACGCGAGTATCGCCGACCTGGTTCTGGACGGCGTGGCCCTGCTCACGCTCGGTCTGGGCCGTGCCGCGCTGAGCGCGGGCAAGGCGGCTGCGGCGGGCGTGCGGGGAGTGCAGACGGCGAGCCGCTCCGCCAGGGCGGACTACCTCGCCGCCAACTCGCTGTCCGGTAGATCGGTGAAGGCGGCCAACACGCTGAAGGGCAAGGCCACCAAGGTCGCGAACCAAGCCGCCGAAGAGGCGTCACGGAGACTCGCGGGCGACCTGCCGGGAGCCTTCGGGAAGCTCGGGGAGTTCAAGCACGTTCTGAATCCCAAGGTGATCTATCAGGACACGGCGGACGCCGTGAAGGGACTCAAGGACTTCAAGGACGTGGGGAAGCTCTTCGGAAGGGATGCTTGGCGGGGAGCCCGGCCCTTCGGTAATCCGGAATGGGTCGAGTCCAGCAAGGCGCTCAAAGAGGTGCCGGTTCTCGGCAAGTTTGAAAGTATGGGCGGTGTGAAGTTCACCGACTATGTGCGATCCGCTGGGCAGAGGTGGCTCGGTTACACTGCCGCGGCGACCGCCATCGACGGGAACGACAAGCTCCACGGCCTCATGGAATGGGATAATCCGTACAACAAGTGGAAGGCCGCTTGGACGACGGGTTCGTGACGGCCAGGAGGAATTCCGAGTGAGTGACGAAGCGATGTGGCAGTGCCTGATCTCAGAACCCGAGGGCAGTATCAGACTTCCCGTTGGAGAGAGTGCGGAGTTCGGGGAGTGGGCCAAGCAGGCTGCCCGGCAATATCTGGGCGCGGATGCTCCGCGAAGCGAAGTGCGCGAACTGACCTCGGTACTGGCCCGGGTGGCAGCCACGGCTGACCTGGGGGACCCCACTTTCGCCTATGCCTATGTGATCGACGCGGCAAAGGCGTTGACCGCCGTCTACGAGGTCCACGACTACGACGGCGACGGATACCGGTCCACGAACCGTCTTCCTGATCTCCTGGAAGCCGTCCTTCCGACGTCGCCCGAGCGCCGGAGCGTGTCCGAGGTGAACCTTCCGGCCGGGCCCGGTGTCCGAGTCCAGGAACTCCTCGCGGTCGAGACCGGTTCGCTCTTCAAGAAGAAGACGATGATGGAGACGGTCACCTACGCGGTGATTCCGCCACAGGTCGACAACATCCTTGTCTTCCGGATGTCGTGGACCAACCTCGTCTTCAGCGAAGCGCTCCTGGAGTTGGCGCAGACGCTGGCCGAGTCGCTGGAGCTCGCCGAGACCAAGGAAGGGTGAGGAATGCCAGACGTCGCCGCCGATGGCCGTACCGACGGAGAAATCCTCCCCCCGAGCGACTACGGACTGCTCGTTCCGGACGGCTGGTTCAGGATTCCTCTCGAACCCGGCAGCTGGAAAGCGCCCGTTCGCGCACTGGCCGAGCGGGTCTTCGACGGCCAGGACGATGCCGTGCTCCTCAAACGGGAATTCATCAAGGCCGTGAGCGCGCGTGCGGAAGAAGGCCACGAGAACGGCGGCGTCGAACTCTACATCTCGACGACCTCCATCGGCCCGGTGCCTCTCTCCTCCTCGCTCCTGGTCACAGTGGTCCCGGCCGGGGAGGACGTACGCCTCGAAGCGAAGGGCCGGTCCCAGCAGATCACTGACGTCGTTCTCCCTTTCGCAGGTCCCGCGACGATGCGGCGCACCCGTAAGGTTCCGGACGACGAAGACCCGACCGGCAACCAACTGCCCGTGACCGTGGTGGACTACGCGGTCAGGGTGCCGAGCACTCGGGCGGTCCTGCTGCTCACGTTCTCGACGTCCTTGGACGTGTTCGCCGACGCCATGGTCGACTTGTTCGAGGCGGTCGCCAAGTCGCTGCACTGGAAGTGACCACCGCTTGCTCCGACAAGAGCAGGTGGTTCATCCAAGGGTGACAAGGCATGTCGGCCGTGACCCGGGGCGGGGCAGGCGGTTGTTACTCGTCGAACCACGCCACCAACCGCACGTTCTCCTCGCCGTGGACCCCCGCCAGGGCCTCCATCACCGTCCACACCGGGGCCCACGGGCCGTCCTCCGGAACCGCGTCCCGGCGGCGGGAGCGCTCGGCCCGGTAGACCGTGGTGCCGGTGGTCCATTCCGTGCCCTCGGGGCAGAGGCCGGCCAGGTCGGCCGGGGATGTCGTCAGCGTGTTGATGCCGCTCGCCCGGGCGAAGCCTCTGCTCCAGTCGTGGTGGTGGACCAGGCGGAGGGTGCCGTCCGGGGTGCGGTCGTAGCGGGCGATGTGGGTGGCGCGGGGGACCGCCGGTTCCGTCCAGTCGATCGCCCTCGCCTCCGGCCAGGTCAGCCAGGTCTCGGCGAAGGCCGCGGCCGCCCAGGTGGCGTGCTCCTGGCGGACCTGGGGGGACGTGTCCGGCGGCAGGCCTCGGTTCGCCGCCACCGGGCGCCACGTGGCATCGAAGTCACGTACGCCGAAGAGGCACGCGAAGCCGTCGTAGTCCCTCGGCATCCCCAGCATCGGTAAGCCGATGGCCGGAGACCATGCCGTCTCGTCGTGGTTCAGGCCCTCCCGCCAGGTGCGGCATTCGATCCAGCCGTGGATGTCCGTTCCCATGCGGTCACTGTGGCCGTGGCTGTGCCACGCGGGATACGAAGTGGGCCCAGGTGGAGGACCCGACCGTGAGGTGGAGGCCTGCCGGGTTCTTCGAGTCGCGGATGTGGACGGCTGCGGGGGTGGTGGCTATTTCGACGCAGTTCGAGGCGTCGGGGCTGTAGGTGGACTTCTGCCAACGGAGTTCGGACACGGTTCCCTCAGATGGTCTTTGCGATGCGGTGGATCAGGTCAAGGGATTCTGCGGGTTCGAGAGCGTTCTCTTCCATGCGGTCGAGAACGAGTCGGTACTTTTCCAACTGGGCCTCGGCGTCGAGGAAGTCACACCCGTGGTGGGTGTCCAACTGAACGGTGTCCAGTTGAGGCACCGACCCCACCAGATAGTCGACGGACTGTCCTGTGCCGGGGAAGGAGCCCTTGCCGAACGGGATGATCCGAACGGTCACATGTTCCAGCTCGCTCATTTCCAGAAGGTGCTTGAGCTGGGCACGCACAGTGGCGGGGCCCCCGTACCCCATGTGCAGTGCGCACTCGTGGATCACCGCCGTGTAGGGCGGGGGACTCGCGCGGTGCAGGATCTCCTGTCGCTTGATCCGGTGGCTGACCCGATGCTCGATCTCGTACTGCCGCAGAGCCGGCACGGCCTCCTTGAAGAGCGCCCGTGCGTGGTCGGTCGTCTGGAGCAGCGCGGGGATGTGGATCACTAGGGCAACGCGCAGTGATGCCGCGTGGTATTCCAGCTCGGCAAGGTCGATGAGGCCGACTGGAAGATGATCGCGGTAGCTGTCCCACCAGCCGCGAGTGCGCCGACCTGTCATCGAGGCCAGGGCGTCAACGAGTTGCCCGTCAGAGCAGGAGTAGGCGCGTGCCATGGACCGAAGCCGGTCGGCACTGACGGGGGTGCGGCCGGTCTCGATCATGCTGACGCGCGCCTGATTGACGCCTAGGAGGGTGCCGGCGCCGGTTGCCGTGAGCCCGGCCCGCTCCCGCAGTTTGCGCAGCTCAGCACCCAGCCGTCGCTGTCGGAGCGTAGGGCTGTCGGTGGGCGGCACGCTGTCTCCTTCCTGGCCGCGACGCGGCACTGCGCTCCCTCACAGGAGTGAAGTGTGGATGCTTTCAGTGGTTCTAGTTAGATGCATCTAACCATTTGCTCTACGGTGATTACACGCAGCCCAACTCCCCGCGCCCATAAGCCGGAAGCGCACCCCACGGCAGAGCCACCGCCCGGCGCGGTCGTTGAGCCCGATCCGCCTCCCCCTTCTTGTTCTCGCTGGAGGTCTCCATGGGAACCGTATCCCTGCCCGACACCTGGGTGTACGCCCTCCGTCTGCCGCACGACCCGCGCGCGGCACGCGTCGCACGCATGACCGTACGGGCGGCGCTGGGCGGCCACGGCAGACTTGAAGTCCTCGATGTCGTCGAGTTGTTGACATCGGAGTTGGTCACCAACGCCTACCGCCACACGAACGGCCCCGCCTCTCTCCGGCTGACCGCCCTGCCCGACGGCCGGCTTCGGGTCGGCGTCTGGGACAGCCACCCGCGCATCCCGGCCCCGTTCGGTGCACCGCCCTGGGACCGCGTCCGGCTCACCTCGGCGGACGCGGAAGAGGGGCGCGGGCTGCATCTCGTACAGGAGTGCGCCGACTCGTGGGGCGGTTGGTCCGTCGGGGACGGTGGTCCGCTGGACCGCGGTGTCGGGAAGTTGTTGTGGTTCGAGCTGGGTGCTCGGGAACCCGGGGGACCGCAGAAGGCCGTCGCATGATGTGGCAGGTGCGCCGTGAGACCACGCCGTTGTCTGTGGTGCCCAGTACGGTGGGGGCAGGAAGCGAAGGACAGAGGAGCCGCCGCATGACCACACACCCCAACCATGGTCATGAGCTGATTCCGCGCCCGGAACCGACGCCGGACGCGGTTCGTGTCGCGCTGGCCCGCATCGCCCCGTACAGGCTCGCCGAGATGGAACAGCAGAAGGAGCAGGCGCTGGCCGCGGCCCTCCAGGACGGCAGGATCGGCCACCTCCGGCACTGGCTGGCCTATTGGCAGGCACAGGTGGAGATCGAACGACGACCCGATCTCCATTCCCGTCACCAGGCCGCCCTCGCGGCCGTGCACGCCACCAGCAGCCGTGACGCCCCTGAGTTCCGGGCGGCGATGGCGGATCTGCGAGCTGTCGAGGCCGAGGCTCAACAGGCGGTGTCCGCGTGACCTGGCGGTGGGAGTACGACCCGGCCGAGGACCACGTCGTCGGCGGCTCGCCGCCCGCCCTGGTTCCCGAGGTCGAGAAGCAGGCCGACGAGTTGGTCCGTGCCGCGGCCGCCTTCTACCTCGATGGCGCTTCCTACCAGGAGGCCGGGCCCAAGGGGAACGTCGCACATGTCCCCAGCGGATTCTTCCTGTACCTGATCGTCCCGCGGCACGAGTGCCTCTACATCCACCAGGTGACCTACCTGTGAGGGGCGGCCGGGTTGACCGCCCCGGCCATCCTCAGACGTCCGCGTACTTCGTGTCCGCCGCCGGGTCCAGGGCGAGCCGGTACCCCCGCTTGACGACGGTCTGGATCAGCTTCGGCGCGCCCAGGGCCGTACGGAGGCGGGCCATCGCCGTCTCCACGGCGTGCTCGTCGCGGCCCGCGCCCGGCAGGGCCCGGAGCAGTTCGGCGCGGGCCACCACCCAGCCCGGACGCCGGGAGAGCGCCCGCAGCAGGGACATCCCGGCCGGCGGCACCGGCTTCAGCGCGCCGTCGACGAGGACGGCGTGCCCCCGGATCTCGACGCGATGACCGGCGATGGGCAACGCCCGTGCCCGCGAGGGCAGTTCCTGGCAGAGCAGCTGTACGAGGGGGCCGAGCCGGAAGCGTTCCGGCTGGATGGTGTCGACGCCGAGGGCCTGGAGCGGCAGGGCCGTCACCGGTCCGACGCAGGCGGGGACGACGCCGTGGCCGAGGGCGGCGAGCAGGTCGCCGAGCAGCCCGCGGTGCTCGGCGCGCGAGATCAGCGAGGCCGCGGCTGGCGCGCTGGTGAAGGTGATCGCGTCGACCGAGCGGGAGACGACGGTGTCGAGGAGCCGGTCCACCGGCCCCAGGTCCTCCGGCGGCATCCACCGGTACACCGGCACCGGCACCACCTCCGCGCCCGCCGCCCGCAGCGACTCCACGAACCCCGGCAGCGGCTCCCCGTGCAGCTGCACGGCGACCCGGCGGCCGTCGACGCCCTCCTCCAGGAGCCGGTCGAGCACCTCGGCCATGGACTCGGACGACGGCGACCACTCCTCGGTCAGCCCGGCGGCCCGGATGGCCCCCTTGACCTTGGGTCCCCGGGCCAGCAGCTCCACGTCCCGCAGCCGCCCGAGCAGCTCCTCGCCGAAGCCCCACCCGTCGGCGGCCTCGACCCACCCGCGGAACCCGATCGCGGTGGTCGCCACGACCACGTCCGGCGCCTGGTCGATGATCTCCTTCGTGGCGGCGAGCAGCTCACCGTCGTCGGCGAGCGGCACGATGCGCAGCGCGGGGGCGTGCAGCACGGCGGCACCGCGCCGCTGCAGCAGTGCCCCGAGCTCGTCGGCGCGGCGCGCGGCCGTGACCCCCACGGTGAACCCCGCGAGAGGGCCGTGCGGACCGGGCTCCGGTCGCTGCTGCTGTTCCTCGTCCATGGCTGCTCTCCTAGCTGACCCGCATGCCGAACGAGCCTGTCAACGGCGCGTGACAGGCTCGGTTCGGGTTGATGTCACCGGTGTTACGTCACACCTTGGCGTAGCTGAGCTGTGCCTTTGCCTCGGTGGCGGCCGTGGCCTGCTCCTGCGTGGCCGGCCGGCGAAGGTATACGGCCCAGGTGACGGCGAAGCACAGACCGTAGAAGACCAGGAAGGCGATGAAGGCGCCGGTGCCGCTGCCGTAGGAGAGGTACGACTGCCGGAAGGCGAGGTTGATGCCTACGCCGCCGAGCGCGCCGACCGCGCCGATGAGCCCCATGGAGGCCCCGGACAGCCGCCGCCCGTAAGCCGCCGCTTCCTCTCCCTGCAGCCCCTTGGCGAGGGCCTTGGCCTGGAAGATGCCGGGGATCATCTTGTAGGTCGAGCCGTTGCCGAGCCCGCTGAGCACGAACAGCACGACGAAGAACGTGACGAACAGCGGCAGCGACTTCTGGATGCTGGCGACGACGAGCAGGGCGGTGGCGGTGGCCATGCCGACGTAGTTCCAGAGGGTGATCCGCGCCCCGCCGTACCGGTCGGCGAGCCAGCCGCCGACGGGCCGGATGAGGGAGCCGAGCAGCGGGCCGATGAAGGTGAGGTAGGCGGCCTGCAGGGGCGTACGGCCGAACTGGACCTGGAGCACCTGCCCGAAGGCGAACGCGTACCCGATGAACGACCCGAACGTCCCGACGTAGAGGAAGGACATGATCCAGGTGTGACCGTCCTTGGCGGCGTCGATCGCGGCGCCGGTGTCGTTCTTCACGGTGGCGAGGTTGTCCATGAAGAGCGCGGCGAGCACGGCGGCGACGACGATCAGCGGGATGTAGATGCCGAGCAGCACCCGCGGCCCGCCGCTCGCCCCGATGATCGCGAGGGCGACCAGCTGGATGACCGGCACGCCGATGTTGCCGCCGCCGGCGTTGAGCCCGAGCGCCCACCCCTTCTTCTTCAACGGGAAGAAGGCGTTGATGTTGGTCATGCTGCTGGCGAAGTTACCGCCGCCGATACCGGCCAGCAGCCCGACGAGCAGGAACGTGTCGAAGGACGTCCCCGGCTTCATGACCGCGAACGCGGCGACGGTCGGGATGAGCAGCAGCCCGGCGCTGATGATCGTCCAGTTCCGGCCGCCGAAGATCGCGACGGCGAAGGTGTACGGCACCCGGACGACCGCGCCGACGAGCGTGACCATCGAGGTCAGCAGGAACTTGTCGGCGGGGGTGAGCCCGTACTCCGGGCCCATGAACAGCACCAGAACCGACCACATGGTCCAGATCGAGAACCCGATGTGCTCGGAGAGGACGGAAAAGATCAGGTTCCGCCGGGCGACCTTCTCGCCGGTCGCGTTCCAGAACGTCTCGTCCTCCGGATCCCACTCCTGGATCCAGCGACTACGGGAAGTAGGGGCTGGGGCTGTCATGACGCCTCCACGGTGCTCCGCGTGCTCGGTCTGCTACGAGTGACTAGGCCACGAAGGTAGGGAGGCGTCGTTTCCGCGCTGTGGCTGTGGGTGACCGGAAGGGAACGTTGCTCTCACCCTGCGGGGAGGCCCGGTGAGAGGTCGGAGGGCGGGGGCGGGTCAGCGGGAGGGGTACGGAGGCTGCTGGGGCTGCTGGTGGTAGGGGCCGGGGGCGTACGGACCCGGGGGCTGCTGAGGAGCGGCGTACGGCCCGGCGGGCTGCTGGGGCGGGGCGTAGGGGCCGGGGGCGTAGGGCGCGGGCGGCTGCTGACCGTAACCGGGGGCGGGGGCAGGAGCAGGGGTGGCGGGGGGTTGGCCGCCGTAGGGACCCTGGCCGCCGTACGGGCCGTAGGGACCGGCGGCCTGCTGCGAGGGCTGGTTCGGAGGCTGCGGGGGCTGGTACTGAGGCTGCTGTGGCTGGTACTGCGGCTGGTACTGGGGCTGCTGCACCGGGCTCGGCTGCATGGGTATGGGTGTGCCGGGCGGCAGATACCGCACCCGCCCGCTCTGGTCCGTCACCGGCACGAACCCGGCGGCCAGGAGCCGCTGCGCGAACTTGGCGTTGCGCCCGCGCGTGACGAAGAACCCGAGCCCCATGACCGCCATGAGGAGGACCCACACCACCCCGGCGACGACGAAGGCCCCCGCGCTCCCGCCGGCGCGCGCTGCGGCCAGCACCAGCCCGAGGGTGATGCCCCCGGCCCCGAGCAGCATACGCTTCTCGGCGTTCTTCCCGGTGAGGTCGAACTGGATGCGGGCCTTGAGGAGTTCGACGGCGTCGGGCACGAGGGGCGGCAGCGAGACACCGTCGGCGGCGTTCGGGTACTGCGCCCAGTTCTGCGCGGCCCTGGCCCGGCCCTGTGGGCTGTGGTCGGGCACGATCAGCAGCTTGAGGACGTTGTTGCGGGAGCCGGTGTGGCGGGCGTCGGCGTACTCGTACCCGAACTGCTGGGCGACGAAGGCGAGCCGGGCGAGCTTCTTCACGGAGGACCAGGCGTTGGTGAGCTCGACGGGCTCTCCACTGGCCATCAGCTGGAACATCTTCCGCATTTGCCGTGTGCTCACAGCATCCACTCCCCGTTGGCTGAGCCGCTCGTTTCACTTCCGCAACTTGGCAAGTTTTTCATGAGACATGTCATGAGAAGACGGCTGCCCAGCGGAGCTGCACGGAAGGACCGTCGAAAGGCGATGGGTCGGTCTCCCCGATGGGCTTGGGCGAAACAACGCAGGCCGACGGCTCTGTCACCGTCGAGCCGGAAGACACCGGGAGAGATGCGGACAGTTCGCCCTGGTACGGCGTGCGATGTGTCTACCGGCACCGTTCCCTCGGCGTGTACGAGGAACGCGTGACGCTGTGGACCGCCCGGTCCGCCGACGAGGCGATCGAGCGGGCGGAGGGCGAGGCGCGGGAGTACTGCGAGGGGCTGGACGGAGTCGAGTACGTGAGGTTCACCGAGGCGTTCCGTATCGACGGGACGCCGGGGGAAGGGGCCGAGGTGTTTTCCCTCATGCGGGAGAGCGGGCTGCCGTCGGGGGAGTACGTGCGGCGGTTCTTCGCCCCGGGCGATGAGCGGACCGGTTGACCGGCGTACGACGTTCTGGGGACCGCCTGGCGGCAGCGGGCCGTAGCGGGGGGCCCGTGGCCCGTCACTCCGGTCCGTTCCTGCCCGGGCGCGCCGGGCCGTCCCGTGCGGCCGCGCACGTGCGGCGGTCCGTGCCCCGGATCCGCGGCCGTGCGCTCTGCCGGATCTCTCCGGCCGGGCGGCACGCTGACGCCGGACCACGGCACACGGGGACGGGACGGGGACGGAACATGACACGCTGGCAGCCCTTGCCGGCCACGCTGCCGCGCGAGGCCCGGCATCTGGTCGAGCAACTGCGGCTCCTGAAGGGCCGTACCGGACTCAGCCTCGCCGGACTGGCCCGGCGCACCGCGTACAGCAAGTCGTCCTGGCAGCGCTATCTGAGCGGCGACAGACTGCCGCCGAGGGGCGCGGCACAGGTGCTCTGCCGGCTGGCCGGCGGGGACCAGGCGCGGCTGCTCGCGCTGTGGGAACTGGCCGAACAGGCCTGGCCGCAGGGCGCGTCGGAACCGCGGACGGAAGCGGTACCGCAGGCGCAGGCGGAAGCGGTACCGGAACCGCCCGCAGGACAGCGGCGGTGGCGGATCGCCGCCCTCGCCGCGTTCGCCCTCGTCGCGCTGCTGACGGCCGGGCTCCTGTGGGCGCTGCCCCGCCGGGGCGGGCGGCTCCGCGGCCGCCCGCCCCGGCGGCGTGCTCAGCCGAGCTTGTCGTAGTACGCGGTCTTCCAGGGGCCGGCGCCCTTGATCCGCACCCGGTACTTGATGCCGACCCGCTTGAAGGTGCCCTTCCGGACGCCGTTGTACGTGACGGTGCCGTTTCCGGGCGGGCCGGTGAGCCTGCTCTGGGCGAACGTCCAGCTGTCCTCGGTGACGACACCGTCCCTGTCCGTCAGGCCGAAGTGCCCCTGCCACCACTGGGTGGCCGATTCGGTCTCGTCGCCGAACGTGCCGTCGATCTGGGCCTTCTCGAAGGGGTGCGAGACGCCGTCGTCGTCCTGCCACTGGGCGCCGTCCGCCCACAGAACGGTCTGCCACAGGGCCGTGGCGTTGCTGTTGGTGTAGTCGTCGACGCCGATCTGCTCCTCGTCCTGCCAGTCGTCGAGGACGGAGCCGCCGCCGTTGATGCCGTGGTACGAGGCGGCACTCGCGTCGGGTGCCAGAGCGATGCCCGTGGCGCCCAGCAGTGCGGCCGCCGCCATCGCGACGACCCGGGTACGCATGCTCATGAACGTGTCCTTTCTGAACCGCCGTCCCCCGGCGAGGTCCCCCCTGGGGCGGCTCGCTGTGCGTTCGCAGGACACAGGGTCACGGTCGGGAGCGGGGGCGGCGAGGCCTGCCGGGACATCCGGACCGAACGGGGACGGCCCGCGTTCCGTGCACCGGCGTCCCCGCCCCGAGCGGGGTCGCACGGGAACCCCGCGGAACGGCGGAACACCGGTACGAGGGCTTCCGGCCGCCCGCCGCACCGGGCACTGTGAACAGAACGGTTCCCCTGTCCTAGGCGTAGGCGGTGACAGGCACATGGCACTGGGTACGGCCGCGGCCCCGTACGAGCTGCGCTTCGACGCCGGGCGGATCTGTCTCGATCTGCTCGCGACCACGCATCCCGGCGAACGGCTCGACGGGCTGGAACCGTTGCGGGCCTGGATCACCGGATCCGGACTCGTCCCGCCGGGCACCCCGCTGGCCCACGCCGACGCCGGCTGGCTCGTCGGCTTCCGTGAACTGCGGGTACATGTGGGCCAGTTGGTACGCGGCCGGCACGCGTCGAGGGCCCGGTCGTACGACCTCGCGCTCGGCCGCGTCAACGACCTCGCCCGCGCCGCGGCACCCCCGGCCCCGCGCGCCGTACCCGGCGAAGACGGACTTCTGGTGCGGGAGTTGGCCGGCCCGCCGGAGTGCGCCGCGCTGCTCGCCGCCGTCGCCCGGGACGCCGTGGAGCTGCTCACCGACCCCGTCGCCCGGGCGGCGATCCGGGAGTGCGAGGGCGACAACTGCCCCCTCGTGTACCTGGACACCTCGCGGGGGCGCAGGCGCCGCTGGTGCTCCAGCGAGGTCTGCGGGAACCGCGAGCGGGTGGCTAGGCACCGGCGCCGAGCCGCGCTCGCCCGTGCGTGAACGAGCGTGAACGGGCGTGAACGGGCATGAACACACGTGACCGCCGTCACTCCGACTCCCAACTCCCGTCCCATTCGCGGCTTCTGCCGGATCTTCATCGAAGCTCCGCGAAAGTGATTTCGACAACACTCCGTTTGGTGACGGGTGAGTACGGGCAGCCCGGCCGCCTTCGACGTTGTGTCGGAAATGTAAAGATCACGCGGTGGGAATGTGGGGTCATGTCCCGCTCGTCATGTCACCTCGCAGAAAAATGTGGGGTCTTGTTGAACACACCGCGAGTCACTTCCGTACCGGTGGGGGAGCGACCGACTGGGGGAACCCCCGGACACCGGAGGTGGGCGTGCGCAAGGATGCGGCCGTGGCCAATGAACGTGGATCGAGGGCCCGACATCGCATGTCCCAGCCCTCGGAGCCCGATGAGGAGCTGATGCGTGCCCTCTACCGAGAGCACGCCGGACCTCTCCTTGCGTATGTCCTTCGGCTGGTCGCCGGTGATCGGCAACGCGCCGAGGACGTCGTGCAAGAGACACTCATCCGTGCCTGGAAGAACGCCGGACAGCTCAATCGAGCGACCGGATCGGTACGCCCCTGGCTGGTGACGGTCGCTCGCCGCATCGTCATCGACGGTCACCGCAGCCGGCAGGCCCGGCCGCAGGAGGTCGATCCGTCGCCGCTGGAGGTCATCCCCGCGGAGGACGAGATCGACAAGGCGCTGTGGCTGATGACGCTGTCTGACGCGCTCGACGACCTGACCCCGGCCCACCGGGAGGTGCTCGTCGAGACGTACTTCAAGGGGCGTACCGTCAACGAGGCGGCCGAAACGCTGGGTATACCCAGCGGCACCGTCCGTAGCCGGGTGTTCTATGCCCTCAGGTCGATGAAGCTGGCACTGGAGGAGCGGGGGGTGACGGCGTGATGAGTGTGTACGGGGGGCACGGCGGATTCGGCACAGGTGGTTCGGGTATGTCTGGTGCCATGCAGGAATCTCCGGTGCCCAATGAGCACGAGACTGTCGGCGCGTATGCGCTCGGGATTCTCGACGACGCCGAGGCAACCGCTTTCGAGGCCCATCTGGCCGGGTGCGAATGGTGCGCCCAGCAGCTCGACGAGCTGGCCGGAATGGAGCCCATGCTCGCGGCCCTGGCGGATCTGCCGGGTTCCGGAAGTACCCCGTCCATCGGCGAGTCGCTGTCCGCCAAGCCCAGTCCGCGGATGGTCGAGAAGCTCGTCGTCGAGGTCTCCGAGAAGCGGAAGGTCCGCAGCCGGCGCAACATCTTCGCGCTGGCGGCCTCGATCGTACTGATCGCCGGCGGCTCGGCGGCCGGTGTGGCGCTGGGCGGCGGCTCGGACGGCAACAACGGCACGGACATGGCCATGGGCCCCGCCCAGGCGGCCTTCCAGACCATGACCGACAAGAAGTCGGCGACGGACCCGACGACCCACGTCTCCGCCACCGTCGCCGTCGAGAAGAAGGACTGGGGCACCCACGCGGTCCTCCAGCTCGAGAACGTCACCGGCCCGAAGAAGTGCTCGCTGATCGCCGTCGGCAAGAACGGCGAGCGCGAGACGGTGACCTCCTGGTCCGTTCCGACCTGGGGATACGGCATCACCGACGCCAAGACGGAGAAGGCCAAGGAGCCCCTCTACGTGCACGGCGGGGCTGCCTTCACCCCCAACCAGATCGACCACTTCGAGGTCATGACCTTCGACGGCAAGAAGCTCGTCTCGGTCAGCGCGTAGCTTCAGCGGGCCCCCTTCGCGTACGGTTGACGGCTGCCCAGCACGTCAGAAGGGGGCCCGGTGGCCGCTCAGGCTCAGCAATCCGTGGTCGGCTCGCACGGCTCCGAACAGGATTCCGCACAGGACTCCGTCCGAGACCGTGAGATCAGCGTCGAACAGGTACACCTCGACCGGGTGTACCGCCGCCTGGAGGAGAAGATCCACGAGGCGGAGTTCCTGATGAACGACGCGGCCAAGCGCGGTCAGGTAGGCACCCCCGGCGCACTCGCCGAGCGGGACGCGCAGGTCTTCCGGGCGGGCGTCCACCTGAACCGGCTCAACAACGAGTTCGAGGACTTCCTCTTCGGCCGGATCGACCTGCTCCTGGGGAAGGACGGCAAGAAGGGGCCCGACGGCGCCTACACCGCCGTGGAACCCGCCGAGGGCGCGGTCCGTGCCGACAACACCGCCGACATCGCCGAGACCCTGCACATCGGCCGCATCGGCGTCCTCGACCAGGACTACGCCCCGCTGGTCATCGACTGGCGGGCGCCGGCCGCCGCCCCCTTCTACAGGTCCACTCCGGTGGATCCCGGGCGTGTCGTACGACGCCGGGTCATCCGCTCCAAGGGCCGCCGGGTCCTCGGTGTCGAGGACGACCTGATGCGCCCCGAGCTGACCGCCTTCCTGGACGGCGACTCGCTGCCCGTCATCGGCGACGGCGCCCTGATGGCCGCCCTCGGCCAGGCCCGCAGCCACACCATGCGGGACATCGTCGCCTCCATCCAGGCCGAGCAGGACCTGGTCATCCGCGCCCCCGCCGCCTCCGTGACCTACGTCGAGGGCGGCCCGGGGACCGGCAAGACGGCCGTCGCCCTGCACCGCGCCGCCTACCTGCTCTACCAGGACCGGCGCCGCTACGCGGGCGGCATCCTGATCGTCTCCCCGACCCCGCTGCTGGTCGCGTACACCGAAGGGGTGCTGCCCTCCCTCGGCGAGGAGGGCCAGGTCGCCATCCGGGCCATCGGCTCCCTCGTCGACGGCACCGAGGCGACCCTGTACGACACCCCGGCCACCGCCCGCGCCAAGGGCTCCTCCCGGATGCTCCGGGTGCTGCGCAAGGCCGCCCGCGGGGCCCTGGAGCTGAACGACTCACCGACCCGGCTCAGGGTCGTCGCGTTCAACCGCCGCCTGGAGCTGGAGGCCGCGGACCTGGAGCGCGTCAGACAGAACGCGCTGGGCGGCACGGCCCCGGTCAACCTGCTGCGCCCCCGCGCCCGCAAGCTGCTCCTGGACGCCCTGTGGCACCGCTCGGGCGCGGCCGGCCGCCACACCGACCCGGAACTCGCCGCCGAGCTGCGCTCCTCCTTCGACGAGGACATCGTCACGGAGGACTCCTTCATCGAGTTCCTCGACGCCTGGTGGCCCGAGCTCACCCCGCAGACCGTCCTCAAGGCCATGACCGACGAGAGGCGCCTGGGCCGCTGGGCCCGCCGCATCCTCAACCCCGGCGAGATCCGCCGGGTGGCCCGCTCCCTGAAGCGGGACGGCCACACCGTCCACGACATCGCCATGCTGGACGAACTCCAGGCCATCCTCGGCACCCCCGCCCGCCCGAAGCGGAAGCGCGAGGCGGACCCGCTGGACCAGCTCACCGGCCTGGAGGAGCTGATGCCGATGCGAGAGGAGTCGCAGCGCGAGCGTGCCGAGCGGCTCGCCCAGGAGCGGGTCGAGTACGCCCACGTCATCGTCGACGAGGCGCAGGACCTCACCCCGATGCAGTGGCGGATGGTCGGCCGCCGCGGCCGGCACGCCACCTGGACGGTCGTCGGCGACCCGGCCCAGTCCTCCTGGTCCGACCCGGACGAGGCGGCCGAGGCCCGCGACGAGGCCCTGGGCAGCCGCCCGCGGCGCCGCTTCGAGCTCACGGTCAACTACCGCAACCCGTCCGAGATCGCCGAACTGGCGGCCAAGGTCCTGGCCCTCGCCATGCCCGGCTCCAAGTCCCCCTCGGCCGTCCGCTCCACCGGCGTCGAGCCGCGCTTCACGGTGGTGCGGGACTCGCTCGACAAGACCGTCCGCGCCGAGGCCGAGCGGTTGCTGGACCTGGTCGACGGCACGGTCGGCGTGGTCGTCGCCATGGACCGGCGCGCCGAGGCCGCCCGCTGGCTGGCCGGGCTCGGCGACCGGGTGGTGGCCCTGGGCAGCCTGGAGGCCAAGGGCCTGGAGTACGACGCCACGGTCGTCGTCTCGCCCGCGGAGATCGCCGACGAGTCCCCGGCCGGGCTGCGCGTGCTGTACGTGGCCCTCACCCGGGCGACGCAACAGCTGACGGTGGTTTCGGGCGAGCGGGACGAACCGGACGCGGCGGGGGTCCCGGACCTGCTCAGGGACTGACGGCAGGGCCGGAGTCAGGCCCGTTCGGCTGGAGGTTTCCTGTGAACTCCCCGGACGGGAATGGCTGCGCGGGATCCGTTTGTTAGCCTTGTCGTGACACCGGCTCGATCCAAGCCCCCGGGCCCAACCTTCGTCGCTGCGAGCGACCACTTGCCGCGAGGCGAGCATGGCGGGTCGGTGTCATGAACGTAGAGAGGCCCACGTCACTGTGTGACGTGGGCCTCTCTTCTGCGCGAACAATACGCACGTAATCAGGCCCGGCTAACGCCTACCCGGCGGTAGGTGCGACGATCGGACGGCAAAACCAGCGACACGGTGAAACAACGAAGGAAGTCGGCCATGGCAACGGCGCCCAGCGTCTCCTACTCGATGACCATCCGGTTGGAGGTGCCCGCGAGCGGAACCGCCGTCTCGCAGCTCACCACCGCCGTGGAGTCCTCCGGAGGCTCGGTCACCGGCCTCGACGTCACCGCGTCCGGCCATGAGAAGCTCCGTATCGACGTCACCATCGCGGCCAGTTCGACCGCCCACGCCGACCAGATCGTCGGGCAGCTCCGCGAGATCGAGGGCGTCACCCTCGGCAAGGTCTCGGACCGTACGTTCCTCATGCACCTCGGCGGCAAGATCGAGATGCAGTCCAAGCACCCCATCCGCAACCGTGACGACCTCTCCATGATCTACACCCCGGGCGTGGCCCGCGTGTGCATGGCGATCGCGGAGAACCCCGAGGACGCGCGCCGCCTCACCATCAAGCGCAACTCCGTTGCGGTCGTGACGGACGGTTCCGCGGTCCTGGGCCTCGGCAACATCGGCCCCATGGCCGCCCTCCCGGTCATGGAGGGCAAGGCGGCCCTCTTCAAGCGGTTCGCCGGCATCGACGCGTGGCCCCTCTGCCTCGACACCCAGGACACCGACGCGATCGTCGAGATCGTCAAGGCGATCGCCCCCGGCTTCGCCGGCATCAACCTGGAGGACATCTCCGCGCCGCGCTGCTTCGAGATCGAGGCCCGCCTGCGCGAGGCCCTCGACATCCCCGTCTTCCACGACGACCAGCACGGCACCGCGATCGTCGTCCTCGCCGCCCTGACGAACGCACTTCGCGTCGCGGGCAAGGCAATTGAGAACATCCGGGTCGTCATGTCCGGCGCCGGCGCGGCCGGTACGGCCATCCTCAAGCTGCTGCTCGCGGCCGGCGTGAAGAACGCCGTCGTCGCCGACATCCACGGTGTCGTGCACTCCGCCCGCGAGGACCTCGTCGACGCGTCGGCCGACTCGCCGCTGCGCTGGATCGCCGACAACACCAACCACGAGAACCTGACCGGCACCCTCAAGGAGGCCGTGCGCGGCGCCGACGTCTTCATCGGCGTCTCCGCCCCGAACGTCATCGACGGCGACGACGTGGCCGCCATGGCGGAGGGTGCGATCGTGTTCGCACTCGCGAACCCCGACCCCGAGGTGGACCCGGCGATCGCCCGCCAGACGGCCGCCGTGGTGGCCACCGGCCGCTCGGACTTCCCGAACCAGATCAACAACGTGCTGGTCTTCCCGGGTGTCTTCCGGGGCCTCCTGGACGCGCAGTCCCGTACGGTGAACACCGACATGATGCTCGCGGCCGCGAAGGCCCTCGCCGACGTGGTCACGGAGGACGAGCTGAACCCGAACTACATCATTCCGAGCGTCTTCAACGAGAAGGTCGCCGGAGCGGTGGCAGGCGCGGTACGGGAAGCGGCGAAGGGCGCCTGAAGGTTTTCAGGGGCGCGGGGAACTGCGCGATCAGCCCCCACCGGCCGGCGGCCGAAACACAACCCAGGCAAACGTTTGTGAAACTTGCCACGCCATCCGACCGGCGCGTCGTGAAACCCCCCCTTCGGCCCACCCGTAGGGTATTTGCGGCACCGGATTGGCGTTCCCGCCGCAGGTGGGGGCAGGATGCGTCCCGGCCCAACATGCGGCTCCGCCGCGTGGCACGCCTCAATGGCAAGAAGAACACGGGAGTAACAACATGAACCGCAGTGAGCTGGTGGCCGCGCTGGCCGACCGTGCCGAGGTGACTCGCAAGGACGCCGACGCCGTGCTGGCCGCTTTCGCCGATGTCGTCGGCGACATCGTCTCCAAGGGCGACGAGAAGGTCACCATCCCCGGCTTCCTGACCTTCGAGCGCACCCACCGTGCCGCTCGGACCGCGCGCAACCCGCAGACCGGCGAGCCGATCAACATCCCCGCCGGCTACAGCGTGAAGGTCTCCGCGGGCTCGAAGCTCAAGGAATCCGCGAAGGGCAAGTGAGCCGAGGCGCTTCGCGTGAGCGCCGTGGGTGACTGCGGGCCCGTCGTGGCTGGCCGCGCCCACGCGGCGGTAGCCGCACTTTCAGCTCAGCCCCGCGCCCCTGCGGGGCACTCTGAGCAATGACGATGGGGCGGCCCCTCCACCAGGGGCCGCCCCATCGTCGTACCAACACTTACAGGCGTCAGCCGAGGGCCTTGCCGGGCAACTCCACCTTGGCGCCGAGTTCCACCAGCTTCTCCATGCTGTGTCTACCCGGGGGCTGTGACATCAGCGGCTCCGCCGCGGGCCCCCGGACCCCCAGCCGGGGGGCGTTGCCCCGGGCCGGGGTCGGGAGACGCCGGTCAGCCGAGGGCCTTGCCCGGCAGCTCCACCTTGGCGCCGAGTTCCACCAGCTTCTCCATGAAGTTCTCGTAGCCGCGGTTGATGAGGTCGATGCCGTGGACGCGGGACGTGCCCTGGGCCGCGAGGGCCGCGATGAGGTACGAGAAGCCGCCGCGGAGGTCGGGGATGACCAGGTCGGCGCCCTGGAGCTTGGTGGGGCCGGAGACGACCGCCGAGTGCAGGAAGTTGCGCTGGCCGAAGCGGCAGGCCGAGCCGCCCAGGCACTCGCGGTAGAGCTGGATGTGAGCACCCATCTGGTTCAGCGCGGAGGTGAAGCCGAGGCGGGACTCGTAGACCGTCTCGTGGACGATCGAGAGGCCCGTGGCCTGGGTCAGGGCCACGACGAGCGGCTGCTGCCAGTCGGTCTGGAAGCCCGGGTGCACGTCCGTCTCCAGGGCGATGGACTTCAGCTGGCCGCCGGGGTGCCAGAAGCGGATGCCCTCGTCGTCGATCTCGAAGGCACCGCCCACCTTCCGGTAGGTGTTCAGGAACGTCATCATCGAGCGCTGCTGGGCGCCCCGGACGTAGATGTTGCCCTCGGTCGCCAGCGCCGCCGACGCCCAGGACGCGGCCTCCAGACGGTCCGACAGGGCCCGGTGGGTGTAGCCGCCGAGCTTGTCCACGCCGGTGATGCGGATCGTGCGGTCGGTGTCGATCGCGATGATCGCGCCCATCTTCTGCAGCACGCAGATGAGGTCCTCGATCTCCGGCTCGACGGCCGCGTTCGACAACTCCGTGACGCCCTCGGCGAGTACGGCCGTCAGCAGCACCTGCTCGGTCGCGCCGACGGACGGGTACGGCAGCTGGATCTTCGTGCCGCGCAGCCCCTTCGGCGCCTCCAGGTACTGGCCGTCCGCCCGCTTCTCGATGGTCGCGCCGAACTGCCGCAGCACGTCGAAGTGGAAGTCGATCGGCCGGCCGCCGATGTCGCAGCCGCCCAGGCCCGGGATGAAGGCGTGGCCGAGCCGGTGCAGCAGCGGGCCGCAGAAGAGGATGGGGATCCGGCTGGACCCCGCGTGGGCATCGATGTCAGCGACGTTCGCGCTCTCCACGTACGTCGGATCGAGCACCAGCTCACCGGGCTCCTCGCCCGGACGCACCGTCACCCCGTGCAGCTGCAGCAGGCCGCGCACCACCCGCACGTCACGGATGTCCGGAACGTTGCGCAGCCGACTGGGTGCGCTGCCCAGCAGGGCGGCGACCATGGCCTTCGGCACGAGGTTCTTCGCACCGCGGACCCGGATCTCGCCCTCCAGCGGGGTTCCGCCGTGGACAAGCAGGACATCGTCGTTGACGGTCATGAATCTCGCGTTCCATGGAGTTGGGCAGGGCAGGAAAGACAGAGTAATCGCCCATCGGCCTACTCCCGTATGCCCAAGGACCGCCCAGCTACGTCATAGCTGTGTCACAACACGAACGGTGCCTAATCGGGCACATGGGGTCACCGCCGGTGACCGTGCGCCGGGGGCGCTCCCTTCCGCCCTCCCGTCTCCCACCACCACCCTCAAGCGAGGCCTTACCAGGCCGCCCCTCCAAATCATGGCTGCATTCACTCCCACACCCTGATTGGCTCCCCATGGGAGAGGAAGATGCGGGATCATGTCTGGCATGACCGAGGTGTCCTCGCTCACAGGGCGGCTGCTCGTGGCCACGCCCGCCCTGGCGGACCCGAACTTCGACCGTGCGGTGGTGCTCCTTCTCGACCACGACGAGGAGGGCTCCCTCGGTGTCGTCCTCAACCGCCCCACCCCGGTGGACGTAAGCGACATCCTGGAGGGCTGGGCCTCCCTCGCCGGCGAGCCGGGGGTCGTCTTCCAGGGCGGCCCGGTGTCACTGGACTCCGCGCTCGGCGTGGCGGTCATCCCCGGCGGGGCGAACGGCGACCGCGCCCCGCTCGGCTGGCGCCGGGTGCACGGCGCGATCGGCCTGGTCGACCTGGAGGCCCCGCCGGAACTGCTCGCCTCGGCCCTCGGCTCCCTGCGGATCTTCGCCGGTTACGCCGGCTGGGGCCCCGGCCAGCTGGAGGACGAACTGGTCGAGGGCGCCTGGTACGTCGTCGAGTCCGAACCCGGCGACGTCTCCTCGCCGTCCCCCGAAAGACTCTGGCGCGAGGTGCTGCGCCGCCAGCGCAACGAACTCGCGATGGTCGCCACATATCCGGACGACCCCTCGCTCAACTGACCGCGGACCTTCTCGCGCCCGTTGTCCGGGCGCTTCAGTACCCTTGGCACTCATGAGCACTCTTGAGCCCGAGCGCGGGACTGGTACGGGGACCCTCGTAGAGCCGACGCCGCAGGTGTCCCACGGTGACGGCGACCACGAGCGCTTCGCCCACTACGTCCAGAAGGACAAGATCATGGCGAGCGCCCTCGACGGCACCCCCGTCGTGGCGCTGTGCGGCAAGGTGTGGGTGCCCGGCCGCGACCCGAAGAAGTACCCCGTGTGTCCCATGTGCAAGGAGATCTACGAGTCCATGGGCGGCGACGGCGAGGGCAAGGACAAGTAACCCGCCGGTCCGACCGCTCGGCTCTCCGAGGCCCCGGGCACGCTTTGGCGTGCTCCGGGGCCTTTGTCGTGCCCGCGCGTTGCACGGAGTGCGTCCCGCGGTCACAGAGTGGTTGAGACCTCTTGTCGGCGTGTTCATGTAGTCCCTAGCCTCCGTGGTGTTGTGCAGAGCGAAACACCCGTTGCATACCTTGCAACGCCCCGTGCTTGAGCGCGCTCCCGGAGGGTCACTCCATGAAGCTCCCCGTCCCCGCACTCCTCGTCGGCGCCCTGTTCCTGGCCGCCGCCTGCGCCCCGCAGACCTCCTCCAACTCCGCTTCCGACAAGGACGACAAGAGCGGCACCCTGCGGGTGTGGCTCTTCCAGGAGGTCGGCAACGACCCGAAGCAGAAGGTCGTCGACTCGGTCGTCGCCGCCTTCGAGAAGGCGCACACCGGCACCAAGGTCGACGTGGAGTACATCCCGGTCGACACGCGCGCGCAGCGCGTCAAGGCCGCCTTCAACGACCCGGCCTCGGCCCCCGACGTCATGGAGTACGGCAACACCGACACCGCCGGTTACGTCCACGACGGCGGACTCCTCGACGTCACCAAGGAGTTCGCGGCCTGGCCCGCGGCCAAGGACACCGACCCGACGGCCAGGCAGTCGGTCACCGTCGCCGGCAAGGTCTACGGCGCCCCCTTCTACGTCGGCGTCCGCGCCCTCTACTACCGCACGGACGTCTTCAGGGAGCTCGGCCTGAAGCCGCCGACGACCATGGCCGGGCTGGCCTCCACCGCTCGTAAGATCCGTGCCGCGAAGCCCGACCTGTACGGCCTGGTCGTCGGCGGCGCCTACACCTACGGCGCGATGCCCTTCATCTGGGCCGACGGCGGCGAACTGGCCACCGCCGAGGGCGGCTCGTACACCTCGGCGATCGACAGCGCGGCCGCCCAGAAGGGCATCAAGGCGTACACGTCCCTCTTCGGCGACGACAACTGCCCGGCCGCCAAGTGCGCGGGCTTCGGCGGCAACGACACGGTCACCGCGTTTGCCGCGGGCAAGGCGGGCATGGCGATCGGGGGCGACTTCAGCCACGCGGCCGTGGAGGCGGGGAGCGTCAAGGGCAAGTACGCGGTGGTGCCGCTGCCGGGGGCCACGGCCGGCTCGGTCGCACCGGCCTTCGCGGGCGGCAACAACATCGGGGTGCTGAAGAGCACGACGCACCGGACGCTGGCCGTCCAGCTGATGGAGGAGCTGACCGCCAAGAAGACGCAGGCGGCGATGTTCGACGCGATGGGATTTCTGCCGACGTTCAAGGACGTCCGTGACCAGGCGGCCGCCAAGGAGCCGTTCGTGAAGCCGTTCGTGCAGACGCTGGCCGCGGGGACGAAGTTCGTACCGGCGTCGGCGGGGTGGTCGCAGATCGACTCGTCGCTGGTGCTGCCGACGATGTTCCAGGAGGTCATCAGCGGCAAGAAGAGCGTGGGGGCGGCTTCGCAGGAGGCGGCGAAGAAGATGGATGACGCGTTTGGCTCCGCCGGATGACGCCGACCGGGGTGGGGGCGGCGGTGCGTGGGCGAGTGCGGGTGCGTGGGGGCTTGTCGCGCAGTTCCCCGCGCCCCTATGGGGGCGCTGGATGGGGCCCTTGGCTGTATCTCGCCCCTGCTCTCGTCGTCCTCGGGGGCCTGCTCGTCTACCCCATCTACCAGCTCGGGCTGATCTCCGTCTTCCGGTACACGCAGGCTCAGGTCAGTGGTGGTGAACCCACCGCCTTCGTGGGGCTGGGCAACTACTCGGACGTCTTCTCCGACGACCAGTTCTGGTCGGTGCTGCTGGCCACCGTCGGCTTCGCCGCCGCCTGTGTGGTGTCGACTCTCGCCGTCGGCTGTGCGCTCGCCGTGCTGCTGACGCGCGTGCGTGCGCTGCCGCGGCTGGCGCTGATGCTGGCCGCGCTGGGGGCGTGGGCGACTCCGGCCGTCACCGGGTCCACGGTCTGGCTGTTCCTCTTTGACCCGGACTTCGGGCCGGTGAACCGGCTGCTCGGCCTCGGCGACCACTCCTGGACGTACGGGCGCTACTCCGCCTTCTTCCTGGTCCTGCTCGAAGTGGTCTGGTGCTCCTTCCCGTTCGTCATGGTCACCGTGTACGCCGGGATCCGCGCCGTACCGGCCGAGGTGCTGGAGGCCGCCGCACTGGACGGGGCCTCGCAGTGGCGGATCTGGCGGTCGGTGCTGGCGCCGATGCTCCGGCCGATCCTGATGGTCGTCACCATCCAGTCGGTGATCTGGGACTTCAAGATCTTCACGCAGATCTACGTGATGACCGGCGGGGGCGGGATCGCCGGGCAGAACCTGGTGCTCAACGTGTACGCCTACCAGCAGGCCTTCGCCTCCTCGCAGTACGGGCTGGGCGCCGCCATCGGTGTCGTCACGCTGCTGGTCCTGCTCGCCGTCACCCTGGTCTACCTGCGGCTGCTGCGCCGGCAGGGGGAGGAGCTGTGACCGTCGTGAATCTTGTGCGCGGGTTCGGGCGCCGGCCGGGCCGGCTGGCCGCCGAGGGGGCGGCACTGGCGATCGCCGTACTCGTCGCCTTTCCGCTCTACTGGATGGTGCTGGGCGCCTTCAAACCGGCCGGGGAGATCGAGTCGGACCGGCCCCGGCCGTGGACCCTCGCGCCCTCTGTGGACTCCTTCCGGCGGGTGTTCGGGCAGCAGGAATTCGGTCGTTACTTCGTCAACAGCCTCGTCGTCGCGGGCAGTGTCGTGGTCGTCTCGGCGCTCGTCGCCTTTCTCGCCGCGACCGCCGTGACCCGATTCCGGTTCCGCTTCCGGACCACCCTGCTGATCATGTTTCTGGTGGCCCAGATGGTGCCCGTGGAGGCCCTCACCATCCCCCTCTTCTTCCAGATGCGCGACTTCGGTCTGCTGAACACGCTGGGCTCGCTGATCCTGCCCCACATCGCCTTCTCGCTGCCCTTCGCGATCTGGATGCTGCGGGGGTTCGTGAAAGGGGTGCCGGAGGCGCTGGAGGAGGCCGCGTACATCGACGGGGCGAGCCGGTCGCGCTTTCTCTGGCAGATCCTTTTCCCGCTCGTCCTGCCGGGCCTGGTGGCCACGAGCGTGTTTTCCTTCATCTCCGCCTGGAACGACTTCCTCTTCGCCAAGTCCTTCATCATCAGCGACACTTCGCAGTCGACCCTGCCGATGGCGCTGCTGGTGTTCTTCAAGCCGGACGACCCCGACTGGGGCGGGGTGATGGCGGCGTCCACGGTGATGACGATTCCGGTGCTGGTGTTCTTCGTACTCGTACAGCGACGCCTGGTCTCGGGACTGGGCGGAGCGGTCAAGGACTGAGGTGATTTCGGAGATGGATCTGATTCCCGCGCCGCGCAGTGTCGTCGCCGGTTCCGACGAGGTGCGGCTGACGGCGCACTCACAGCTCTACGCCGGTCCGGGGACGGAGGGCGTCGGCCGCTGGCTGCGCACCGTCCTGTGGGCGGCGGCCGGTCTGCCGTTGCGCGAGGGACGGGAGCTCGACGACACCGACGGCGACGGCATCGGGCTCTTGCTCGACCCTCGCCTCGGCCCCGAGGAGTACCGCCTCGTCAGCGATCCGGCCGGCGTCCTCATCGAGGGCGGCAGTGCGGCGGGTGTCTTCTGGGGTGCCCAGACGCTGCGACAACTCCTGGGCCCTGCCGCGTATCGCAAGGCCGCCGTCGAACTCGACCGCACTTGGGCCGTGCCGCATCTCACGATCGAGGACTCCCCCCGATTCGCCTGGCGCGGCCTCATGCTCGACGTGGCCCGGCACTTCATGCCGAAGGAAGGCGTCCTGCGCTACCTCGATCTCATGGCGGCGCACAAACTCAACGTCTTCCACTTCCACCTGACGGACGACCAGGGCTGGCGCATCCGGATCGAGCGCTACCCCCGGCTCACCGAGGTCGGCTCCTGGCGGACCCGCACGAAATTCGGTCACCGGGCCTCACCGCTGTGGGAGGAGAAGCCGCACGGCGGCTTCTACACCCAGGACGACATCCGGGAGATCGTCGCCTACGCGGCCGAGCGGCATATCACCGTCGTCCCCGAAATCGACGTACCGGGACACTCGCAGGCCGCCATCGCCGCGTATCCGGAACTCGGCAACACCGACGTCATCGACACCACCTCCCTGACCGTCTGGGACTCCTGGGGGATCTCTCCGAACGTACTCGCCCCCACTGACAACACCCTGCGCTTCTACGAGGGGGTGTTCGAGGAAGTGCTCGGTCTCTTCCCGTCGGAGTTCGTTCACATCGGCGGCGACGAATGCCGCAAGGACCAGTGGCGGGCCTCGCCGGCCGCGCAGGCGCGCATCAAGGAACTCGGGCTCGCCGACGAGGACGAGTTGCAGTCGTGGTTCATCGGACACTTCGCGAAGTGGCTTTCCGCGCGCGGGCGCCGGCTGATCGGCTGGGACGAGATCCTGGAGGGCGGGATCGCCGAGGGCGCGGCCGTCTCGTCGTGGCGCGGTTACGGCGGCGGGATCGCGGCCGCGCGGGCCGGACACGACGTCGTCATGTGCCCCGAGCAGCACGTGTACCTGGACCACCGGCAGGCCGCCGGCGCCGACGAGCCGGTGCCGATCGGATTCGTCCGCACCCTGGAGGACGTGTACCGGTTCGATCCCGTTCCGCCGGGGCTGGACGAGTCTCAGGCGCGGCGGATCCTCGGCACCCAGGCCAACGTCTGGACCGAGGTGATGGAGGACCACGCGCGCGTGGACTACCAGGCCTTCCCCCGGCTCGCCGCCTTCGCCGAGGTCGCCTGGAGCACCCTCCCGGCGCCGGGGGAGCGGGACTTCGCCGGCTTCGAGCGCCGTATGGCCGCGCACTACCGGCGGCTCGACGCCCTGGGGGTCGCCTACCGCCCGCCGGCCGGGCCCCTGCCGTGGCAGCAGCGCCCCGGCGTCCCCGGCCGCCCGATCGACGGCCCGCCCCCGAACCGCTGACCCCGCCCCGCCCCCTCGCCGGTCCCAGGCCCCGGCGCCTCTCCCCGCTCCGAACGCGTAATGGAAAAAAGACCGCAAGGATCACCGAAGAGTGTCAATCGGTACGCATTGGCAATGGTGGAAGAAAACGGACCAAGTCGCCGATGAGGTGGGCGAATGCCTCCTAGCGGACCCGTGCGTTCGAGGCTTGCGAAGATGTGCCAGAGTTGCCACGTCCGCCCTGTGAGCACGTACCGTACGGCCACACAGGTGGGACCAGGTGGGGCAGCGGGAAGGGGCAGCCGGTTTTGACCACGCACGCACCGCAGGCGGCGCAGTCCGTCACGCTGCCCACGACGCTGAACGAGGCTGTGGCGGCCCTCACCGCCATGCCCGCCGCCGTCCCCGTCGCGGGCGGCACCGACCTCATGGCCGCCGTCAACTCCGGACAGCTCAGGCCCGCCGCCCTGGTCGGCCTCGGCCGGATCAGCGAGATCCGCGGCTGGCAGTACCAGGACGGCAACGCACTGCTCGGCGCCGGCCTCACGCACGCGCGCATGGGCCGCCCCGACTTCGCGGCCCTGATCCCGGCGCTCGCCGCCGCCGCGCGGGCCGCCGGTCCGCCGCACATCCGCAACGCCGGCACCCTGGGCGGCAACATCGCCACCGCCGCGCCCACCGGCGACGCGCTGCCGGTGCTCGCCGCCCTGGAGGCGACGCTGATCATCGCGGGACCGGGCGGATCCCGCCGGGAGATCCCGGTGTCGCACCTGCTGGCCGGCGTGGAGATGCTCCGCGCGGGCGAGCTGATCGGCTTCGTGCGGGTGCCGCTGCTGCACGCCCCGCAGGTCTTCCTGAAGGCGACCGGCCGCACCGGACCGGGCCGCTCGGTGGCCTCCGTGGCGCTCGTCCTCGACCCCGCGCGGCGCGGCGTCAGATGCGCCGTCGGCGCCATAGCGCCGATGCCGCTCCGGCCCCTGGACGCCGAGCAGTGGGTGGCCCGGCTGATCGACTGGGACAACGACCGCGCGCTCGTCCCGGAGGCGCTGGCCGCCTTCGGCGAGTACGTCGCGGCCGCCTGCATTCCCGACCCGGCCCCCGAGCCGGACGGCTCGGTGCCGTCGCTTCCGCCCGCCGTACTGCACCTGCGGCGTACCGTCGCCGCGCTGGCCCGACGAGCACTGGGGAGGGCGCTGTCATGACCGACGACCAGCACGGAGAGGGCGCGCCCGCGAGCGGTGGCGGCCGCTGGAACCCGCTGCCCCAGGGCGACTACGACGACGGCGCGACCGCCTTCGTGAAACTCCCCGAGGGCGGCATCGAGGCCCTGCTGTCCGCTGACAGCCCCCTGGCCGCGCCCGGACACGGCTATGTGCCGCCGCAGATAACGGCCGCGCCCGGCACCGACACCTGGGGCGCGCCGGCCGACGACAACCGGTGGCCCGACCCCAACGCGGTCCCCCGGGAACAGCCGGCCGACGACCGGTTCACGTACAACCCGGCTTCGACCCAGCAGTGGACGTACGAAGAGCCGCCGCCCGCGCCCGGTCACGATGTGACCGGCCAGTGGTCGATCCCGGTCGCGACCGGCGACGCCCCGGACGAATCGGGCGAGTTCACCACTTCCGCGCTCATGGAGCAGTGGGGCGGCACGCCGCCGGCGACCCTGCCGGGCGGCGCGTCCGCACCATGGGCGGCGGAGACCCCGGCGTGGGAACACCCCGCGGGGGCCCCTGGATCGCCCGCTGAGCCCCTCGCGGGCCACGGCGACACTCCGGCCTTCGGCCTCGCCTCCGGAGCCGCCGGTGCGCCACCTGTGGCCGACGCGCCGACGGGGAGCGAAGGGGGCGAAGCGGGCGATACCGGCGAACTGCGGGCAATTCGTGAATCGCCTGATGCCGGCGGAGCCGACACGCCCCACGCCGTCGGCGGACACCCCGCCCACGATCCGCAGGCCGCCGACGGCGAGTCCGCCCCGCACGGGCCGGCCGCACCCGACGGCGAGGGCGTCACGGATGGTGCGGGCGGGAACCAACACGCCGAAGGCGAAGCCGAGGCGGTCGACGACCACCCCCTCGCCTCCTATGTGCTCCGCGTCAACGGCGCCGACCGCCCCGTCAGCGACGCCTGGATCGGCGAGTCCCTCCTGTACGTCCTGCGCGAACGCCTCGGCCTCGCCGGCGCCAAGGACGGCTGCTCGCAAGGCGAGTGCGGCGCCTGCAACGTCCAGGTCGACGGCCGCCTGGTCGCCTCCTGCCTGGTCCCCGCGGTCACCGCGGCCGGCAGCGAGGTCCGCACGGTCGAGGGCCTGGCCCAGGACGGCCGGCCCTCGGACGTCCAGCGCGCCCTGGCCCGCTGCGGAGCCGTCCAGTGCGGCTTCTGCGTCCCCGGCATGGCGATGACCGTCCACGACCTGCTGGAAGGCAACCCGGCCCCCACCGAGCTGGAGACCCGCCAGGCCCTGTGCGGCAACCTCTGCCGCTGCTCCGGCTACCGGGGCGTCCTGGACGCCGTCAACGAGGTCGTCGCCGAACGCGAGGCACACGCCGCCGCCGACGCTGAGACGGACGGCGACGAGGCCCGTATTCCGCATCAGGCGGGACCGGGCGCCGGCGGCGTCAACGCGTCGGCGTTCGACTCCCCGGGCACCTTCGGGGCCGGAATCCAGGTCCCGCACGAGCAGTCGTACGACCAGTCGTACGGTGGCAACCAGTCGTTCGGTGGCAACCAGTCGTTCGGCGGGAACCAGTCCTTCGGCGGCAACCAGACGTTCGGCGGCAACCGCACGTTCGGCGGCAACCAGTCGTTCGACGACCAGAGCCACAGCTACGACGATCAGTCCTACGGCCCGGACGGAGGCCAGGCGTGACCAACGAGACCGTCACCACGACCACGGCCGCGGAGACCCCCGTCGCCGCCCCCGAGCCGCTGCCGCACGGCCTCGGCGTGTCGCTGCCCGCCGCCGACGCGGGCGCGAAGACCGAGGGCACCTTCCCGTACGCGGCCGACCTGTGGGCCGAGGGCCTGCTGTGGGCGGCCGTACTGCGCTCCCCGCACCCGCACGCGCGCATCGTGTCGATCGACACCAGCCACGCGCGCGAGATGCCCGGCGTACGGGCCGTCGTCACCCACGAGGACGTCCCCGGCACCCCGCGCCACGGCCGGGGCACCCCGGACCGCCCGGTCTTCGCCTCCGAGGTCGTACGGCACCACGGCGAGCCCATCGCGGCCGTCGCCGCCGACCACCCGGACACGGCCCGGATGGCCGCCGCCGCCGTCATCGTCGAGTACGAGATGCTCGACCCGGTCATCGACCCCGAGCAGTCCTTCGAGGCCGAGCCGCTGCACCCCGACGGCAACCTGATCCGGCACATCCCGCTCCAGCACGGCGACCCGGACGCGACCGGCGAGATCGTGGTCGAGGGCCAGTACCGCATCGGCCGCGCCGACCCCGCCCCCATCGGCGCCGAGGCCGGACTCGCCGTGCCCCGCCCCGACGGCGGGGTCGAGCTGTACCTGGCTTCCACCGACCCGCACACCGACCGCAACACGGCCGCCGCCTGCTACGGCCTGTCGCTCGAACAGGTGAAGATCGTCGTCACCGGCGTGCCCGGCGCCACCGCCGACCGCGAGGACCAGGGCTTCCAGCTGCCGCTCGGCCTGCTCGCCCTCAAGACCGGCTGCCCGGTCAAACTCACCGCCACGCGCGAGGAGTCCTTCCTCGGCCACGCCCACCGCCACCCCACCCTGCTCCGCTACCGGCACCACGCCGACGCCGAGGGCAAGCTGATCAAGGTCGAGGCGCAGATCCTGCTCGACGCGGGCGCCTACGCCGACACCTCCGCCGAGTCCCTGGCCGCCGCCGTCTCCTTCGCCTGCGGCCCGTACGTCGTCCCGAATGCCTTCATCGAGGGCTGGGCCGTGCGCACCAACAACCCGCCCTCCGGCCACGTCCGCGGCGAGGGCGCCATGCAGGTCTGCGCCGCCTACGAGGCGCAGATGGACAAGCTGGCGAAGAAGCTCGGCCTCGACCCGGCCGAGATCCGCCTGCGCAACGCGCTCGCGACCGGTGACGTGCTCCCCATCGGCCAGACGGTGACCTGCCCGGCCCCGGTCGCCGAACTCCTCCAGGCGGTACAGGACTTCCCGCTCCCCGCGCTGCCCAAGGACACCCCCGAGGACGAGTGGCTGCTGCCCGGCGGCCCCGAGGGCGCGGGCGAGCCGGGCGCGGTGCGCCGGGGCGTCGGCTACGGCCTCGGCATGGTCCACATGCTCGGCGCGGAGGGCGCCGACGAGGTCTCGACGGCCACCGTCAAGGTCCACGACGGCATCGCCACCGTGCTCTGCGCGGCCGTGGAGACCGGCCAGGGCTTCACCACCCTGGCCCGCCAGATCGTCCAGGACACCCTCGGCATCGACGAGGTCCACGTGGCCCCCGTCGACACCGACCAGCCGCCGGCCGGCCCCGGCTGCCGCGGCCGCCACACCTGGGTCTCCGGCGGTGCCGTCGAACGCGCGGCCAAGATGGTCCGCACCCAGCTCCTCCAGCCCCTCGCCCACAAGTTCGGCATGTCGACCGAGCTGCTCCAGATCACCGACGGCAAGATCACGTCGTACGACGGCGTCCTGTCGACCACCGTCACCGAGGCGCTGGACGGCAAGGAGCTGTGGGCCACCGCCCAGTGCCGCCCCCATCCGACCGAGCCGCTGAACGCCGAAGGCCAGGGCGACGCCTTCGTCGGCCTCGCCTTCTGCGCGATCCGCGCGGTCGTCGACGTCGACATCGAGCTGGGCTCGGTGCGGGTCGTGGAGCTGGCCGTCGCCCAGGACGTGGGCCGGATCCTCAACCCCGCGCAGCTCAACGCCCGTATCGAGGCCGGTGTCACGCAGGGCGTGGGCATCGCCCTGACGGAGAACCTGCGCACCCCGCGCGGGCTGATCCGCCACCCCGACCTCACCGGATACGCCCTGCCGACCGCCCTCGACGCCCCCGACATCCGGATCGTCAAACTCGTCGAGGAACGGGACGTGGTCGCCCCCTTCGGCGCCAAGTCGGTCAGCGCGGTGCCGGTCGTGACGTCCCCGGCGGCCATCGCCTCCGCCGTCCGCGCGGCCACCGGCCGCCCGGTCAACCGCCTCCCGATCCGCCCGCAGGCGGCGGTGGTCACGGGCCAGTGAGCCCGTCCGGGGCCGGCCGCCGGACCCGACGCCGAACCACGCCCGCGCACCCGGCCGTCGGGACTGCGGCCGGGCACCTCTGAACCCACCGTGGAACAGGCGGTGGAGGAGATTCTCACCGGGACGGAACGGTCCAGGGTCGCCTGACGTCTCTTCAGCGGGGCGTTGTCAGTGCCGCGGCGTAGTGTTCTGGGCAGTGGGGACGGCCGTTCCGGAGGGGAAGCCCGGACGACCCGCCATGCCCTGCCGACTTCGACGCACGACGCACCACCAGACCCACTTGCACGTCCTGAACACTTTGATCGCGGGGGCAGCGATGAGCACGATCAGCACGACCGGCAGCGGTGCGGCGACGATCACGCTGACCGAGGCTGAAATGGACCGATACATCACGCACGAACCGACCCGCAGCCGGCTCGCCGGCCCCGGACTGCCCGACAGCGGCGGCCTGCTGACGTTCGAGCCGCTGCGCACGGCCGGTCTGCGCACGCTCGCGGACGTCACGGACGGCCCGTCCCGGCTCGCGGAGGAGCTCCGGGACCGCCTGGTGATAGGGGAGCTGCTGGCCCCGGCCGGCCTGGACCCGGAGTCGATCCTCCTCGACGGCGGCACCGGCGAGATCACCACGGCCTACCTGATCGACCCCACCGACCCCCGCCCGCTGGCGCCCTCGCTGGAGACGCTGCTGCGCTTCGCCGCGGTCACCGAGGAACTGACGGGCCTGCGCGGCCGTTTCGCCTCCCTCGCCGGGACGTACGGCACGAAGGCGGCCACCGAGGCCTCCCGCAAGCTCCTGGAGCTCTTCGAGGAGGGCACGGCCGGCCGCGTCCCGCCGTACTGGAAGGCGACGGCCCTGATCCGCCCCCTCAGCCTGGTCGCGGGCCCCGGCACGGACTCCGGGCTGGCCGTCGACCTGCCGGCCCGGCTCCTGGACCAGGAGTTCGGCCAGGGCCGGGTGGCCCGCTTCGAGGAGGTCGACTTCCCGCCCACGCTCACCCACGAGCCGACCCGCCGCTTCCTGCGCGAGACCGGCCTGCCCGAGGACGCGGTCCTCTTCCACCTCGACCCGGACGCCCCGCTCCCCACCCTGTGGGAGTACTTCACCGACATCCACCCGGGCGGCTTCCCCCTGGACGACCTCCCGTCCCACGCCGACCGGCTCATACGCCTCGGCTACCTGGTCGAGGACAACAGCCTCGTCGTGGACGGCACCACGGGCGCGATCCTCAACTTCTCCGAGCCCGAGGCGACGCTCTACCCCCTCAACACGGACATCTCCACGCTCGCCTACACCCTCTGGCTCCTGCACCACGAGCGCACCATCGACGAGCACCTGAACCACGAACTCACCACGGAGGCCTACGACCAGCTCGCCGCGACCATGCTCCACACCCTCGCGACCATCGACCCCACGCCCGTGACGACGGACGCCGACTGGCACTACTGGACGGAGCTGTTCCAGGACGAGGCGGGCGGGGTGCTGTAGCGGCGGGGCAGGTCAGGTCACCCGGGGCGGGTCAGGTCACCAGGCCCTGGCGATAGGCGTAGACGACGGCCTGGACACGGTCGCGCAGACCCAGCTTGGCGAGGATGCGGGACACGAAGGTCTTGACGGTCTCCGGGCTGAGCACGAGGGCCGCGGCGATCTCGCCGTTGGAGAGGCCGTCCGCGATCAGCCGCAGCACCTCCAGCTCGCGCGGGGTCAGCGGAACGCCGTGCGGGGTGCCGCCGTCGGCGGGGCGGATGCGGGCGGCGTAGCGGCCCACGAGCTGCCGGGTCACCTCGGGGTCCAGCAGGGCCGCGCCCGTGGCCACGGTCCGGATGCCGTGCAGCAGCCGGTCCGGCGGCGCGTCCTTGAGCAGGAAGCCGCTGGCGCCCGCGCGCAGGGCCTCGTAGACGTACTCGTCCAGGTTGAACGTCGTCACCACGAGCACCTTCACCGGATGCGGCACCCCGGCACCGGCGAGCAGCCGGGTGGCCTCGATGCCGTCGAGGACCGGCATCCGGACGTCCATCACCACGACGTCGGGGCGCAGCCGCCCGGCGAGGTCGACCGCGGCCTGCCCGTCCCCGCACTCGCCCGCCACCTCCAGGTCGGGCTGCGCGTCGATGATGGTCGCCAGGCCGGTGCGGATCAGCACCTGGTCGTCGCAGACCAGGACCCGGATCGGTGCCGCCTCGCCCGCGGCGGTCACGCCGGGTTCCCCACGGGTATCCGGGCCCGGACGACGAACCCGCCGTCCGCCTGCCGGCCGGCGCTGAACTCGCCGCCCAGCACGGCCACCCGCTCCCGCAGACCGGCGAGCCCGCGCCCGCTCCCGCCGGGGGACGCGGTCGGCCGCCCGGAACCGCCGGAAGCGCCGGGGCCGCCGAGCCCGTCCGTGTCGACCTCCACGGTGATCTCCTTCTCGCCGTGCCGGACCCGTACCGAAGTGCGGCTGCCGTGGGCGTACTTGAGGGCGTTCGTCAGGGACTCCTGTACCACCCGGTAGGCCACCAGGTCGGCGCTGCCGGCCGAGTCCGTCGGTGTGCCCTCCTCGGTGAACTCCACCGGCTGCCCGGCCCGGCGCGTCTGCTCCACGAGCGTGAGCAGCCGGCCGGCCGGCGGGGTCCTGACCCCCGTACCGCCGGTGCCGGTGCCGTGGTCGGGATTGAGCAGGTCGAGCAGATGGCGCAGGTCGGAGATGGCCCGCCGCCCGGTGTCGGTGACGGCGGTCAGCGTCTGGTCGAGGCGGTCCGGCGCGGCGGTCAGATACCGGGCCGCCTCCGCCTGCACGACCATCGCCGTCACATGGTGGGTCACCACGTCGTGCAGCTCGCGGGCGATACGGGTGCGCTCGGCGGTGCGGGTGTCCTCGGCGACACGCCGCCGGCGTTCGGCCTCCGCGGCCCGGGTGGAGCGCAGCCACGCCCCGACGCCCCACGCGAGGACCAGCGCCAGGTAGAACGTCACGAACCCGCTCGCCGTCTCGCCTCCCGACCCCAGCCGGTGCAGCGCGACCGCCAGCGGCACGTAGGCCGCGGAGAACACGAGCGCGCCGGCCCGCCGGTGCCGTTCCAGATGGGCGCCGGTGCTGATCAGGGCGAGCGGCAGCGCGGTACCCGCGACCGAGTGGTAGCCGCGCAGCTGGTCGACGGCGAAGCCGAGGGACACCAGGGCCAGCGAGACGGCCGGCCACCGCCGGCGCACGGCGAGCGGCAGGCACTCCAGGCCCAGCACCGCGATGGTCAGCGCGTCGAAGGGGCGGGTCGGCAGCTCTCCGACCTGGGTCCCCTTGCCGTGCAGGGCCGGCAGGAACGACCCGGCCAGGAGCAGCAGCCCGAGCGGCAGATCCCGGACCGTGACGTCGAGCCGGTGCCACCACCCGGGCGCCTGCCGAGGACTGATCACCGCGGCAGTGTAGCGACGGAGCCGGCCGGGACACCCCGTCGCGGACGCGGTACCAGGTGCCCCCGCCGCCTGGCGAGCCACAGGAACGCGACCGTCACCAGCACCCCGAGCAGCACCGAGTACACGCTCGCCTCCGGCCCGAACTGCCCGCCGGTGACCAGCCGCGACCCCGAGGTGGAGGCGTCCAGCAGCCCCTGCTGCGCTCCGCCGCTGCCGGAGACCTCGGTGCCGAAGATGCCGGACTCGGCGAAGTTCCAGCCGAAGTGGAGGCCGATCGGCAGCCAGAGGGTGCGGGTGGCGGCGTACGCGGCACCGAGCATGCCGCCGGCCTCGATCGCGATGGCGAGGGCGCCCCACACGGTCGCGTCCTTGTTGAGCAGGTGCATCATCCCGAACAGCGCCCCGGTCGACACCAGCGCGATCCAGGTCCCGGTGCGCTCCTCGACGATCCGGAACAGCACGCCCCGGAAGAGCAGTTCCTCCGTCACAGCGGCGGCGACCATGTACCCGACGACCCCCACCGCACCCCCCACCGAGCCCACCCCATGGACGGAGTAGTCCCCGAGGAAGGCGATGTTCCCGATGACGCACGCGAACGTCACCACACCTATGGCCGTCCCCCGCCCGAACGCCACCCGGGCACCCTCCCGCCCCACCTCCACGCTCGGCCGATGCTCGGTCCGCCGTACCACCCACCCGTAGACGAGCACCGCGACCACGGCGGTGAGCAGGCCGAGGACCAGGGTGAGGAACCAGTTCCCCTGCACCGCGGCGACGCCCTGCCCCCCGACGAAGGCGACCGCCGCGACCGCCAGGAGCTGCCAGACCAGCCTCATGATGACTCCCTCACAGGATCCGCAGCCCAACCGCTGCGACTGGCCCGAACGCTACGGATCGGCCGCCCCGCAATCGTCACCACGCAGTGGACACCTGCCTGTAGCTCGCACGGGGGACACCCCGAACGGCCGTCACCACTCAGGCGGGCGCGCTCCGGTCACTCACCGTCATCACAGCGGATGCGCGGCCGCACGCCTCCACCTAACGTCGCAGGTGAGGACCAGCCAGGGAGCGGACATGACCCGAACCAAGCGCAGCAGGACCCGTGGCACGGCCCGTAAGCCGGCGCCGAGGATCTCGTCCCGCGTGGTGACGTCACCGACGGCGCCCACTCCGACGGCACCCGAACGCGGGTCGCCGCAGCCGGCGCCGCCCCGTGATCACGCCTTCCCGCACGGCCCACCGCGCCGGCCGACCCGCATGCGGATATCCGGGACCAACCCGTGGTCGGTCACGGTGATGAGCTTCTTCTTCCTGACGGGACTGGGGGTGTGTGTCCTCGGCGCCGCTCTCGCCACGTCGGTGCTGCTGGACATCGTGGCCCCGGGCGAGTGGCCGACGCCGTGGGAGACGCTGGTCGTCGCCACCGGGGTCGTCGCGCTGGAGATCCTCCTGGGCACCGTTCTGGCCTGCCTGTGCGGCTTCATGTACAACTACACCGCCCGGTTCAGCGGCGGTGTCGAAGTGGCCCTGACCGGCGATCTCAGCGACCCGCCCCCGGCCGCCCAGGCCCTCCGGCTCCTGACACGGCTGCACGCGCGCGCCCGCCGGCGCCTGGACGCCTGGACACCGGCCAACCCCTTTGCCGGCGGGCGCCTTTCCCGCCGACCCCACGGCGACCCATCCCCACCCGACGCCGACCCCCGCCCCCGGCAGCCGTAGCCCCCCGGACAACCACGAGGGCGGCCCCTCGCCCGAGGTGCCGCCCTGTCGTTGTGCCTGGTCACGCGTTAAGAGGCCATGGCGGGAATCGAACCCGCGTAACTCGCTTTGCAGTCTGCTCACGCAGCCTGGGACTCGTACCGAGTCTGACCAGGCTCGTCCCCTTGGTCAAGCGGTTCTGACCAGTGCAGGCGACTGACTCAACATGGGGACGCGTGGCTCCCCTTGGGGCACACACGGCTACTGCCCTCCCCCTAGGGAGCCTCAGCCACGAAGAAGACCAGGCGGGGTAGTCCGGGATTCCGAACGGTGAAGGTAGGGGGGTCTTTGTACCAAGGGCTGCACTGTCACCTGACGACCTGTCAGAGAGCTGCGCCCTGGTGTAGGCGCCCTAGCGGAAGCGTTCATCAAACGGTCGTCTGCTGATCCTGAATGCCTGAGTGAGGTATGTCCGGTTAGCCCGATCCTGCTGTTTCATCAAACGGTTCATCTATCTGCTATCATCTATCTAGATAGAAGGACGTTTGATGAAGATGATCTAGAAGGAGACAGGGCATGGCACTGGTTGGACTGGTCCGAGTCAGCACGGACAAGCAGGAGACGGCACGGCAGCACGACGCACTGAACGGCGCAGGGTGCGTCAAGGTCTTTGAGGAGAAGATCAGCGGTAAGACGCACGTGGAGGAGCGCCCTGGTCTGCTTGCGGCTCTCGACTACATGCGCGAGGGGGACGTGTTGTGCGTCCAAGAGGTTGACCGACTCGGCCGTAACCTCCTGCAAGGGCTGATCATGCTGACTGAGCTGTTTGAACGGGGCGTAGCCGTAAGGGTGTTGGACGGCATTGCCAAGGGTGACCACACAGAGCGCTCCCTGATCCTTGACCTTGCATTCGCTCTGGCAGAGGACAGGCGCAGGGACATTGTGAAGAAGACCAAGAACGGCTTGGAGGCTGCGAAGAAGCGTGGCCGCGTAGGTGGACGTCGTGCGGTCATGTCGGAAGCCATGGTCATTCAGGCTGCTGCTCTCAGGGCTCAGGGCTACACCATCAAGCAGATTCAGCCGCACCTCACGTACAAGACTCAGAGCGGAGAGACCCGTAACCCGTCCGTGGGAGCCATCTCGCAGGCTCTGACTGCCTATGAGGAGCAGAAGGATTCGTAAGCCATCACAGAGCCGTACAGACCCTCTAGAGCCTCTGCCTAACCGGTAGGGGCTCTCTTGCTATCCCACTCCTACTACAAACCTTGAGACAATGGAGGGGAGCGCCGGAAAGGGCGCTGACACGTCCCTACGGGGAGCGCAGCAGACGACACAGAACGGAGTACAGCCATGGGAGATTACGGACCAGGATTGCCAGTCGACATGGACGCCATTGACCAGGTAGCCGAGACAGCCACACAGGGCAGTCAGGGGGCGGACGCTCCCCTATCGCCGGAAGACAGTGAGGTGCTGGAGAGATTCCAAGGTGCTCTTGGAAGCGGGCACCGAGTGGCCAACTTCGCTCAAGGCACCGGAGAGGGAAGAAAGAACGGCTTTGGCCTCAGAGCTATTGCGGAAGCGATTCCGGAAGTCTAGGAATTAATGGAAATTACCCGATGTGATATCGAGCACATTTAACCACAGCGCAATACGGAAAAACTACTCAGCGTTGCCATTGAATAAATCAAGGCCCCGATTATGACTTTAGGTCACGATTGGGGCCTTTTTCTGTCTCCTCATAAACCAACATTGTGTGCGGGCATGGGATAATGGATATGAAAGGCAAGGAATACCATTCGGAATACACAAGGAGTATCACCAGGGGCATAGGGAAAATAGCGAAAGACTAAGCCAATGAAACGCAAGAGACTACAAGACCTCCCTATCTGGCGTGGAGACTTTGAACCAGGAGAGACAGCGGTATGGATCTGGCACAACGAAGATCTATCGTGGAATCTAAGGTATTCCGCTCAAAAGCTACTGCTGAACTTCGCTCTTAACCACAGAGAGCGCTACATAGAACAACTGATCAGGGCCGGATGGATGATCCATGACGAGAAGGGTCTACGTTCTGTAATACCCGGAAAGAGCAGAGATGGAAGAAACGGAAGTAATTGAACTAAGGCATGAAGCCAGGATAGACGCGAGAGCCAACCTCTTGTGGACATACCTGAATCTTCACCAGGAAAAGACGAGATTCACGCAGTCTGAGCTATCGGAAGTCCTGGCATTGGGTTCGGACGGAAGAAGCCTCAGGGAAGCCGTGGCAAACCTAGAAGACCGTGGATTGCTGCGCGTGGACCGAGCGCACAAGCCACACCGATACGAACTACTAGAAATGGAAACAGCAGAATGACAGATACCAACGCATTCAACTTCGGAGCCAACGAGAACTGGTTTGCGCGCTACAGCAACCCTCAGGCTCAGGCCGAGAGAGCCGCTAGAAAGGCCGCAGCTATCGACGCAGAGCAGCGCAGAATGATTGAGGACCACAAGCAGCGACAGACAGCGGCTGTAATGGAGCAGGCCGGACCAGCGGTCCTCTCTCTTATCCGCCAGTACAACGACCAGAATCGCCCTGCACTGACCAGCGAAGTGAAGAAGCTGTTCAAGGAGCATCTACAGGGCGCAACGGATCAGGACTTTCAGACGACCCTAGCCGTCTTGACGGAGTCAGGAGCAGTTATGGAGAAGGTTACGACTAGCGGAATCAGTGGGTACGGAACGGAAGGATTCATGGGACAGAAGACGACCGCGCTTTGGTCTATGGAATGGCTAAACGAGCAGGGAGGGCAATGACAGAGCTAGAAGACCTCAGCTTCCCGGCTATCGCCCTCTACACCCTATTTGAAGACGGATACGAAGCAGACTCACTCCATACGCGAGAAGTCTTTTACCAGGGCTTCCCCGAAGACGATTACGAAGACGCAATGGATGAACTGATGAAAGCGGATATGTACCCCGAAGCCGGCGAGCCCCTTAGATATAGCGAACCAAGGGGAGTTCTTTTCAGTCAGAGAAGCGCAAGACCGATAGTGATTGACTAAACAGAAACAGAAATGCCCCCAATCCCACGGCCAGGAAAGGGGGCGTTTCTATAGATGCGTCGAATAGTGTTCCGGGACAAAAGCTATCTACAAGAAAAGGATACGCCATTCTTGTGGATAGCTGAGTTCTTAACCGAATGCCCTAGGTAGTTGCCCCAATGAAATCGGTATGTCCGAATTCAATTCGGCCGGAATGGCTAGCACGCTCCCCCAGGGGACTACATAGCCACGTACGGCGCTCTAGACGCTGCGCCGGACACAGGGAGCAGCGGGAGCCCCGTAGGGGACTTTGCGGAGCGTATACGGGCCTCTCAGAGCCGTACCGAGCGTCAGGGGCGACGCTACGCGCTACCGGACTAGCGGCTCCGAGTAGGTGCTAAGGAATCGAGAGCGCGGGATTATGGTCCGTGAGTCGATCATCCGTCAAGGGGTTGACACCAGATCATCATGGGCTACTCTGCTGCTCTTACTTCAACCCCAGCAGATACGTAGCCCCATGGGAATACAGCCCATGGGGATTTTTCTGCTCCCGTAAACGAGAAAAGCCCTACTCCTTGACTGTGTGAGGAGTAGGGCTATCCCGGAAAGGAGGAAGCAAGCAAACAATGAAACCATTACCGGGTACGAAATCATCCGCTTAAAGAATACCAGCAATAGCGCCAGTGATCGTTGGCGGGATTGCCATTGATGAGAAAATAGATATAGCCGCACGAAAGGAAGTCGTGCAAATGAACCGTAGAGCAGAAAGAATACCAACCAAACCAGCTATCCAAAGGATACCTAGTAGAAAGAATACCAAACATGACCGACAACAATGAACGAGTCCCGCAGACGCTAGCGCCAAACGCTCTGATCCTGGGAGAACTGAAGCCAACTGTATTTGTGCGCTGGATCATTCTCGCTATGGACTTTGGGCCGCTCGATTACAAGTCGTACGAGTGGCCAGAGCTAGAGAAGCTTCTGAATCTGACCAGGAAGCCGGTAGGACGACTGTTGAACTCCCTGGAAGCCGCAGGATGGCTGTCTCAGGAGAAGACCAGGGACGGAGTACGCATCTACCTGTTGCCGACTAATGAGGGCGCAGAGGAGCACCTAGCGGATATCAAGCAGGCAAACGAGTACGCGTCAGAGGTCAACCAGGGGCGTAGATACGTCGTAGGACGCGCTAAGCCGCAGTCGTACCGCAACCGGTACATGGCAAGGCACGGGAACTTCACCATGGTCCCTGAGACGATCCTTAACGACGGCCGATTCAGTCTCAATGAGCTAGCTACCTATGTGGTCATCCGATGCACGACCGACGATCACAGCTTCTGGGGAACCAGAGCACTGGCAAACGCAGCAGGAGTAAGCCAGCCGACGCTTACCAAGGCTCTCAAGACACTCAAGGAGTCTGGTTACCTGGTGTACGACGGAGTCCAGAGGGTGTCCAACAGGTACGGCTTCAACGAGAAGCCGGAACCTGTATTTAGTCAGATGGAACCTGGGTTTAGTCAGGGAGAACCTGTATTTAGTCAGACGGAACCTGCATTTAGTCCTATCAATACTGAACTCAATACTGAAGAGATCAATACTGAACTTGATACCGACCCGCAGGGCGAAGCCCAGGGTCTTGGGGAGAACAGAGGTAGACAGAGTTTCTCCGACTTGAACAGAGTTCCCTCACAGGGAAGAGATGGAACAGAGGTATTTCCTGGCACTGAGCTATCGCACTCCGTGCGACGTACTCTCGCTTCGCTCGGTACGAAGGAACAGAGTTCAACAGAGGTAATGACCGACTTGAACAGAAGTAACGCAAGTTACCAAGTAGTAACTAAGGAAGAAGAGGGAGAAGAAGAGATGAGGGTTCAAGTACCCGCATCTGACGATGTGTCATATGCGGGTTCACGTACCCGCCGCGTCAGCGGCTATCCGCAGAAGACCTATGCGGAAGTCAGGGAAGAGTTCAGCGCGCTGAAGCGCTCCAACCAGCAAGCCAAGGAAGCGAAGCGGGAAGCCGCTAGACTAGAGCGGCCCGTAGAGCCAAGCACAAGCCTGCACTTGCGAGAGAGGGAGTCTGATGGCTAGGAGAACTACCAAGATTTGTAAAGACTGTCAGGAGTCCAAGACTCGGAACAGATTCACCAGGGACGGCCGGACCGTAGATGGACTCCGCAAGGTCTGTGAGGACTGTAGGAGCGCCGTACAGCGCCCCGTAGCCGCTCCTATGGCCGAGGAGGCCAGGGAGCAGCAGAACGGCTCTCAGAGGGGCGTAGAGAGCTTTGACGAGATAGTGAAGGGGGTGGAGTCTCCGCCACTCCTGGACTTCCCATGGGTTGCTGACGATCACCCTTGGACCCCGGAAAAGAACGAAGCACTGTTCGGAATCGTAATGGCATTGCTGCGCGGTGATTCCTACGGCTCCAAATACTTGATGTCTCAGGCTTGCAAAACTTGGGAAGACGTTATCCACCTGTCCGCTTGCGTCATTGACTGCCTGATTGAATTCGGCGTGAAGGATAAAGAGGCATTCCTGGAGCTACTGCGGGATGCCGTTATCGAAAGGGCTGGAAAGGTATAACCGAATAGAGAATAGAGGGAATTCTGTAACTCGATCGCCGGCTGGACATTGCCGAGTATTACGGAATTCCTTCTATGGGTATTGATAATTGGGCTACTGTATTTGATTTAAAGGGAAATTCCAGCCGGGACACCCGGTTTCCGTAGGGATCTCCACCAGATAGAGTTACTCCTGTCGAACACCACCAACTAAAAGAGCCGATACCTCCGAGTTTGGAGATACCGGCTTTTTCTCTTGGTAGTTACTCGTCTTACTTCGGGTAGTGCATCGTCATGACTCGGTGAGTCTTCACTGCCATCTTTCCTGCCTTGTACAGCGTCAGAATCAAGCACTTGGTTCCTGACTGGTTCACTCCTGGTTCGATGGACAGTACTTCGGCTGTCTTACCGTTCCAGAGCCTCAGATGGTCACCTGCCTTCAACTTCTTCGCTGGCTTTCTCGCTGGTGAGCTGATGGTTACCTCCTCCTTTCCTCAAACTCCTTTCATCATCTCACCCACCACTGACAAACGAGAATGGTTCGTTCCGCTTACTGCTCTATGGCTTTGAGTCCCTGGTATGCCTCTCGTAGGTCTGCACTCTCCGGAAGCTGTCGAGCCTCTACAGCCTTCACTACTTCCAGAGCACGCCACTGATTCGAGGGGACTACTCGGCCGGACAGGATGGCTTTCTGCGCCGAGTCACAGGCTTCGTCCAGCCGGTCATCCTTGAGGAGAACTAGGGCAAGGTCGATATTCGCTGAAGCCACACGCCTAGGCCACTGGCTTACGTCGTCTCCGGGACTCAGCCTCTTAATGACTTCCCGCGCGTAAGGCTCTGCGGCTACGTCCCCTAGCCATGCGAGCGTCGTAGCCATGTAGGAAATTGCTTTGGCAGGGTCGTAGCGGTAATGGTGCTCTGGGGTGTCAGGGGTGCCTTTGGAGGCCGAGAGAGCCTGTACCCGCTCGATAGCCGAGTAGGTCTCTTTTCCCTCTCCGAGCCGTGCGTGTGCTCTGCCCTCTTGAGCGGTCGCCTGAATGATGGCTGAACCGTTGGCAGGAGCTATCTCCTGTGCGGCTCGGGAGAGGTCAACAGCCTGGACGTAATCACCATCGGTAAGAACCCTCCAAGCCTCAGTCTCGAAACACCATGCCTCAATCTCTGTGTGCCCGGATTCTCTGGCTAGCGTTGCTGCTGTCTCCAGTCGAGCCGTAGCCGCATCGTCTTGCATGAGATCGATATGGACTGTCGCACCGAGTAGTGAGAACCACCCTCCCAAGACCAACAAGCGCCGGTGCTCAGACAGGGTCTTCTTTCCGTCGAGCAACTTCCCCACGTAGCCGGAGTGCTTGCGTACCTGCCTCAGCAAGTCTTCCGGCTTGGCTTTCGGGTAGGCCATGGCCAGACCATCAAAGGCACGCTCTAGACGCTCAAGGGTGGCGTTACCTACATCGCTTGCCTGTACGCGTCGGACAAGTTCCCATGCGTCCATCTCGTCGTCATGGTCGCTATGAGAGCCGCTGTCTTCCACCGTCAGGGAGAGGCCGAGGTATTCGTTAATGGCTTGGGTCAACTCAGCAGAGGGAGCCTGTTTCCCATTGAGTACGCGACTCAGATAGGCAACGTCGTAATGGAGTTCCTTGGCTGCACCTCTGAGGCTCTTGCCCTGCGCCTTAAGTGCCGTCCGTACCTCTGACCCGAAGTCGACCATGGTGCAGCTCCCGTTGACTGTTGACGTCCATCGTAGTCAACGCTGGTCAACTGCCCTATGGCATCGGCGCATCGGTTGTGTGGACAGACGCAAAACCACCCGACCACATGCAGGGTGATCGGGTGGGCCGACTACAGGAGCCGACATGGCGAACCGTACCGCCGACCATGGCACCGACAGCAAGCCGGATCACGTGCCCATTGATGTCCAGACGATGCGCGAGACAGCCGCATCTCTGCTGGCTGAGGATGCTGAGCTTCCAAGCGCTGAGGAACTGGAGACCCTGACTCTCCTGTTGCGGGGAATGATCATGTTGGCTATCCCCGAGGTGGAGCAGAAGACCGTAGGTCTCCCCGAGGACGACGTTCCCCGCGCGTGCGCTCTGGCGTGCGTAGGAGAGGCCCGTATGAGGCTGAGGCTGGAACCCTCCAACGCAACGCTTCCGGCAGGCGTAGCGCACGCTCAGAGGCTCGCACGGTCCGTCAGAGCCCTGTCTGATCACTACGTGAATCTCGGGGGCCAGTCGTGAGCGTGCCGACTGTGCATGTCTGTAGGGCGTGCGACGAACCGATTGCCAATCCGGCAGACGCTGTAGCCGTTGCTCATGAAGTCGGCAACTCCGGTCCTGGTTGGACTGTTTGGGCTCACCGTTGGCATGCAGACCAGGTAGACATCATCAATCCAGACCTACTCAGGATCATGATTCGCATCTGGGCTGCAAAGCTGACACAGCCATGAGGAGCAGGCAGAGAACAAACGCACTCATAGCGGGAATGGCTCTGGCGGCTGCAACGGCGGTAGTCGGTTGTGGAAGCTCTGGAGCCAAGAGCAGAAGTGACGCTCAATCGGTTGATCCGGTAAAGGTCGCTCACTGTGGGACTGGCCAGGGAGAGTCCATGGAACTCAAGGCAACCAACGACTTCCCGAACCCCACGGCCTACATGATTCAGCTCTATTGGTTCGACAAATCAGGGAGACAGGTGGACGGGTTGAGAATGACCAGTCCCGCTATCCAACCTGGAAAGTCCGTCACGTTCACTGCTGAGGGGCGCGTACCCGGAGACACCGAGGGTTGGACCTGCGGTGTCAAGGTGCTTGGAGCGCAGTGAGTGCACATGAAAGCCCCGGCAACCCAATCAACGGGAAACCGGGGCTCTCGTGTGTCTTGGGGCTAGTACCTATCTCCCAAGCCCTGTACGGCGTTCACAGCCCTTGTGCTGGCCATGTCTGCGCCGTATCTGCGGAGCATGGCAGGAGACTTCCAACCCCGGATAGCCATGATGTGCTCTCCCGATACTCCTGCTGCCTTCAAGTCGTCTGCCCACGTGTGGCAGAACGAGTGAGGGGCTACCTGTGCAGGGTCGTAACCGGCATCCTTTGCCCGCTTCTTCACCATGACGTACAGACCCCTGTACTGGAGTGCTCCGCGTCCCCGCATTCCGAGCCAGAGGAACGGAGTTGCGTCCGCCATGGGGTGAGTGGAGCGCACCCGGAGATACCGAACCAGAGCCTTTACCGTCTTGGGCTGGAGAGGGATCACACGGCCGTCAACGCTGTTCCGGTCCATCTTGAGCGGGATCACCACCATGGTTCTCTGCGAGAGATCCAAGTCTTCTACCCGCAGGTTCAACAGCTCTTCCGCCCTCAGTCCCTCGGTGAGAACACGGATGATTGCGTGATCCCTCACTGTCTGGAAGTCGCGCACTTTGGGAGAGCCGTTCCCAGTGACCTTGAGTACGTCAGTCACGAACTCCTCAGAGAGCGTCTTGGGCTTACCGATAGGGGGAGCCGTGTACCGGTGGAGCTTGGGGGAGTCGTAGGGGCTTGGGTGGTCGTACTCCTCTGCCAAGTAGATGAACAGAGGGCGCAGGTTCCTTTGAAGGGTGTTGGTCCCTCCCGTGTAACCGCCCTTGCCATCCTGGGACTTGGGCACGTCGTGCACCTGGTAGTACCAGCGAAAGAAGCGGTTCAGGGTGGCTACGTCACACGTGGTGAAGTCACCTTCCATGCCACTCTCGGTCATCCAGTTGTGCAGAGCGACACCAGCGAACTTGTACGCGTTGATGGTCTTCCGCTGGAACGGACGGCCGTACCTGTTGGTGATCGTGCTCAGGTGAAGGTCGAGTTCTTCCAGCATGGCCGTACGCGCATCCGTGGCTGAGCGTCCGTCGACTACGCGGAGAGGTGCGGTCGGCTGTGTCGGCTCAGCGCTGCTCTGAGGCTTCCTGAGCGCGCTCCGGAGAGGTGTACGTGAAGGCACGCGGTTGGTCACTTGGGCTCCCTGTGCGCCGTACGGCGCTCTGTGGAGCTAGGTCAGTCGGTAGCGGACCAAGCAACTGACCTAGCCCCGTCTCGGACGGGAGTCCCAGACCTTGAGAGCTGTGTCTGACCTACGAACATGCAGGTCAGAGACTGTTTTGGAGGCCGTGGCGGGAATCGAACCCGCGTAACTCGCTTTGCAGGCGAGTCCCTAAACCACTCGGGCACACGGCCGTGTCGGTGGTTCGAAGGTACGGGGGTGCGGGGGAGGGGCTCAAGGGGACGGGCGGGGCTGCAACGGGACTGCCATACGGCGTTCATGAACCGGGGGACCGGGGGACCGGCGGACCGGGGGTGTACGACCAAGGGTGGAGGCGGGGTGGGGCTTGCGACAGGGGTCAGAGTGAGGGTTGGGCCTTACCGTGGTCAGCATGACCGCCCTTGAGCCGAGCGACGCCGTCGTCGCAGACGAGACCGCCGACAGAGTTGATGAGAGTGGTGTGCTGGGGCGGTCGTACCGGGCGCTGAGTGTCGGGATCGTCTCCGTCGTGCTGCTGATCGCGTTCGAGGCGACGGCCGTCGGGACCGCGATGCCCGTGGCGGCCCGGGAGCTGGACGGGGTGTCGCTGTACGCGTTCGCCTTCTCCGGGTACTTCACGACCAGCCTCTTCGGGATGGTGCTGGCCGGGCAGTGGGCGGACCGGAAGGGGCCGCTCGGGGCGCTGACGACCGGGATCGGGGCCTTCGCCGCCGGGCTTGTCGTCGCCGGGACCGCGCAGGCCATGTGGGTGTTCATTGCGGGGCGGGCCGTGCAGGGGTTCGGTGGCGGGCTGGTCATCGTCGCGTTGTACGTCGTCGTGGGACGGGCCTACCCGGAGCGGTTGCGGCCCGCGATCATCGCCGCGTTCGCCGCGGGCTGGGTGGTGCCGTCCGTCGTCGGGCCGCTGGCCGCCGGGGCCGTGACCGAGCAACTCGGGTGGCGGTGGGTGTTCCTCGGGATCCCGGTGCTCGTGGTCTTCCCGGTGGCGCTCGCCCTGCCGCAGATACGGCGCCGGGCCGGCGGGCCCGTGACGGAAGGGGGGCAGGGAGCCTTCGACCGGCGGCGGATCCGGCTCGCCTTCGGTATTTCGCTCGGTGCGGGGCTGTTGGAGTACGCGGCCCAGGACCTGCGGTGGGTGGCGGTGATACCGGGGCTGCTCGGTGGTGCGCTGCTGGTGCCCGCCGTGCTCGGCCTGCTCCCGCGCGGCACCTGGCGGGCGGCCCGGGGCCTGCCGTCGGTCGTCCTGCTGCGCGGTGTCGCGGCCGGCACCTTCATCTCCGCCGAGTCCTTCGTGCCGTTGATGCTCGTGACCCAGCGGGGGCTGTCCCCCACCCTCGCCGGATTCTCGCTGGCCGCGGGCGGGGTGACCTGGGCGGTGGGCTCGTGGGTGCAGGCGCGGCCGCGCATGGAGCCGTACCGGGAGCGGCTGATGACCCTGGGGATGGTGCTGGTCGCCGCGGCGATCGCCACCGCGCCGGCCGTGCTCGTGGCCGGCGTGCCGGTGTGGATCGTCGCCGTCGCCTGGGCCTTCGGCTGCTTCGGGATGGGCCTGGTGATCGCCTCGGCCAGCGTGCTGATGCTCCGGCTCTCCGCCCCGGAGGAGGCCGGCGCCAACTCCGCCGCCCTCCAGATCTCCGACGCCCTCTCGGACGTCGTCCTGCTCGCCGCGACCGGCGCGGCCTTCGCGTCCCTCGGCGGCGGCAGCATGACGGGGACGGCCGGCTCCGGTTCCCATCCGGCGGCCTTCGTCGCCGTGTTCCTGCCGATGGCGGGCGTGGCCCTCGCCGGGGTCTGGGTGACGACCAGGCTTCGTGATCTGTGACGTGAGTCCCACCCGGGGGTGACCCGGCCTTGTCCGCACCTTGACGGTCACGGGGCGCCGGTAGGGTGGCCCGGTTGTCATACGTAGCCCCCAGCCCCCGAACCCCCTTACTGCCGCCCGACCCCCTTACTACGGAGACCGTGACTACCGCCCGCCCGTCGCCCGCCACCACCCTCAACGGAGGGCCCTCCGGGCCCACGCCTATGTCTGCCTCTGCTTCCCAGTCCTCCCACCACCTTTCGCCGGCCTTCCCGGGCCGGGCGCCCTGGGGTACCGCGAGCAAGCTGCGTGCCTGGCAGCAGGGGGCCATGGAGAAGTACGTCCAGGAGCAGCCGCGCGACTTCCTGGCCGTGGCCACGCCCGGCGCCGGGAAGACGACGTTCGCGCTGACGCTCGCCTCCTGGCTGCTGCACCACCATGTCGTGCAGCAGGTCACCGTCGTCGCCCCCACCGAGCATCTGAAGAAGCAGTGGGCGGAGGCCGCGGCAAGGATAGGGATCAAGCTCGATCCCGAGTACAGCGCCGGACCGCTCAGCCGGGAGTACGACGGGGTCGCCGTGACGTACGCCGGTGTCGGCGTGCGGCCGATGCTGCACCGCAACCGGTCCGAGCAGCGCAAGACGCTCGTCATCCTCGACGAGATCCACCACGCCGGCGACTCCAAGTCCTGGGGCGAGGCCTGCCTGGAGGCGTTCGAGCCGGCCACCCGGCGGCTGGCCCTGACCGGTACGCCGTTCCGGTCCGACACCAACCCCATCCCCTTCGTGACGTACGAGGAGGGGCAGGACGGGATCCGGCGCTCCGCCGCCGACTACACCTACGGGTACGGCAACGCGCTCGCCGACCACGTCGTGCGCCCCGTCATCTTCCTCTCCTACAGCGGCAACATGCGCTGGCGGACGAAGGCCGGTGACGAGATCGCGGCCCGGCTCGGCGAGCCGATGACCAAGGACGCCGTCAGCCAGGCCTGGCGTACGGCGCTCGATCCGCGCGGCGAGTGGATGCCGGCCGTGCTGCGCGCCGCCGACCAGCGGCTGACCGAGGTGCGCAAGGGCATCCCCGACGCGGGCGCCCTCGTCATCGCCTCCGACCAGGACTCGGCCCGCGCCTACGCCAAGCTCATCCGCGAGATCACGGGGACGAAGGCGACCCTGGTCCTCTCCGACGACACCGGTGCGTCCAAGCGGATCGACGACTTCAGCGGCAGCGACGACCGGTGGATGGTCGCGGTCCGGATGGTGTCCGAGGGCGTCGACGTGCCCCGGCTGGCGGTGGGGGTCTACGCCACGACCATCTCGACGCCCCTCTTCTTCGCCCAGGCCGTCGGGCGGTTCGTGCGGTCCCGGCGGCGCGGCGAGACCGCGTCCGTGTTCCTGCCGACCGTGCCCGATCTGCTGACCTTCGCCAACGAGATGGAGGTCGAGCGCGACCACGCCCTCGACAAGCCCAAGAAGGACGGCGAGGAGGACCCGTACGCCGAGTCCGAGAAGGAGATGGAGGAGGCGAACAAGGAGCAGGACGAGGACACCGGCGAGCAGGAGCAGTTCGCCTTCGAGGCGCTGGAGTCCGAGGCCGTCTTCGACCGGGTGCTCTACGACGGCGCCGAGTTCGGCATGCAGGCCCACCCGGGGAGCGAGGAGGAGCAGGACTACCTCGGCATCCCTGGGCTCCTCGAACCCGACCAGGTGCAGCTGCTGTTGCAGAAGCGGCAGGCCCGGCAGATCGCGCACAGCCGCAAGAAGCCGGACGACGAGGCCGACCTGCTGGAACTGCCCGCGGAGCGGCGGCCCGTGGTCTCCCACAAGGAGATGATGGAGCTGCGCAAGCAGCTGAACACGATGGTCAGCGCGTATGTGCATCAGAGCGGGAAGCCGCACGGGGTGATTCACACGGAGCTGCGGAGGGTGTGCGGCGGGCCGCCGAGCGCGGAGGCGACGGCGGGGCAGTTGCGGCAGCGGATCGCCAAGGTGCAGGAGTGGGCCACCCGGATGCGGTGACGCTGGGCGCTGTGCCTGGGCGGGGTGGTCGTATTTCGGGTGCGGGTCGTCTGTGGTTGCTCGCGCAGTTCCCCGCGCCCCTTACGGGGCGCTGTTGCGAGGGCGCTGCGTACATCGCTGTGTACATACCGGCCTAATCCGCAGTAGTCCATACCGCTGCGTGACCGGATTCTGGACGGAGGCTTCCGCTCAGCGAACCCCCTTCGCTACTGTCCGGCTACGCACACGCCCCGTGGCAGCGCCGCCGCGGAGCGCAGCCGTGAAGCGACTGGGCCCGGAGCCGCCGGGCCGTCCTGCCGATCGGCGGCCTCTGAAGCGCGTCGCTGACGGGACTCGGCGACGCATCCGCCGCGTCGGGGGTTGCCGACCTCACCACTTAAGGAGTGGGCGTCGTGACCGCGGAGACCTCTCAGACGCTCGACCGGGGCCTCAGGGTCCTCAAACTGCTGGCCGACACGGACCACGGGCTGACCGTCACCGAGCTTTCCAACAAACTGGGCGTGAACCGGACCGTGGTGTACCGGTTGCTCGCCACGCTTGAGCAGCATGCGCTGGTACGGCGTGACCTGGGCGGGCGAGCCCGGGTCGGGCTGGGCGTGCTGCGTCTGGGTCGGCAGGTGCATCCGCTCGTACGGGAAGCCGCCCTGCCCGCGCTGCGTTCGCTCGCCGAGGACATAGGGGCGACGGCTCATCTGACCCTGGTCGACGGGACCGAGGCGCTCGCCGTCGCGGTCGTCGAGCCGACCTGGACCGACTATCACGTGGCCTACCGGGCCGGTTTCCGGCATCCGTTGGACCGCGGGGCCGCCGGCAAGGCGATCCTGGCCGCACGGCACAAGGCGCGGGACGACCCCGGCTACACGCTGACCCACGGCGAGCTGGAGGCCGGGGCGAGCGGGGCCGCGGCACCGCTGCTCGGGGTCACCGGTGTCGAGGGCAGCGTCGGGGTCGTGATGCTGGCCGACGCGGTGCCGGAACGGGTGGGGGCACGGGTCATGGACGCGGCCCGGGAGGTCGCGGAAGCGCTGCGCTGAGCGGGGTCGGGGCGGTGGCCCGAACAGGTCACCGCGTTAGATTGACTCCGTGCTCTCACGTCTCACGCGTCTCCAGGTCATCGCCGTCTGCGCGGTTCCCGTCGTGGCTCTGATCGGTACGGCCGTCTTCGCGCCGTTGCCGTTCTCGGTGGCCCAGCCCGGGATGACGGCCAACGTGCTCGGCGACAACAAGGGCACCCCGGTGATCACCATCTCCGGGGCGCCCGTACGCACGACCAGCGGGCAGCTGCGGATGACGACGATCGAGGCGACCGGGCCGGACGCGCGGGTCTCGCTCGGCGACGTGATCGGCAACTGGTTCCGGACGGACCGGGCCGTGATGCCGCGCGACGCGGTCTATCCGAGCGGCAACGACGTCAAGGAGATCGAGCAGCACAACACCGAGCAGATGGAGCAGTCGCAGGACGCGGCGGCCCAGGCCGCGCTGAAGTACCTCGACCTGAGCGCGAGCAAGGTCAAGGTGACCCTGAAGCTGGCGGATGTGGGCGGGCCGAGCGCGGGGTTGCTGTTCTCGCTCGGCGTCATCGACAAGCTGGACGGGAACGGCAGCGGGGGAGACCTCACCGGGGGGAAGAACATCGCCGGTACGGGGACCATCGCGGCGGACGGCACGGTGGGGGCCGTGGGCGGGGTCGGGCTGAAGACGCAGGCCGCTCGCAGGGACGGGGCGACTGTCTTTCTGGTGCCGAAGGACGAGTGCGCCGATGCCAAGGGGGAGCTGCCGAAGGGGTTGAGGTTGGTGCCGGTGACGACGCTGAAGGGGGCCGTGTCCGATCTGGTGGCGTTGGAGAAGGGGGAGAAGGTCCCTAGCTGTTGAGTTGCGGGTGCGGGTGCGTGGGGGTTGCTCGCGCCCGCGCGGCGGAGCCGCATATCGACACAGCCCCGCGCCCCTAAAGGGGCGCTGAGCTTCGGGGCGCTGAGTGGTGTCCCTTACCGGGCGATTGCCGGGGCCGGAGATGCCAGGCGCAGGCCTACCTCCACCAGGGTCCAGCCGATGCGCTCGCGGAGTTCCCGCTCGGGCTTGGTCTTCTTCGCCAGTCGGTGGTTCTCCGCCTGGGTGTGCAGTTCCGCCATGTGGTGCCGGGCGAGCTGGGTCTGCGTGTACATGGTGTGCCTCTCAGTCCGTCTCGATGGGGAAGAGGTGCGTGTGGACGCGTACTTGCTGTGACTCCGGCGTGTCCTTGTCGGGGACCCGGTCCCGGTAGTCGTCGACCAGGGCGTGCATCTTCTCGATCAGTTCGAGGGCGAGGTCGGGGGTGAGTCGCAGACCCATGTCGCTCATGTCGGAGGAGCGGGTCCAGGCCTGGGACCACCGGTCACGGGTGCCGAGCCAGGCGGCCAGCTCGCGGGCGTGACGTGCGGCGGCCTCCTGCAGGAAGACCTCCGTCAGTCCCCGTATCTCGGGACTCGCGTCCTCGAAGTCCGCGCTGTCGTAGGCGATGCCCTGGTCCGCCGCCTGCCACCACCGCTCCCGGCCCTTGCCGCGCTCCGGGGCGTCCTCGACGAAGCCGTGTTCGGCGAGCTGGCGCAGGTGGTAGCTGGTCGCGCCGCTGGACTCGCCCAGCCGTTCGGCCAGTTGGGACGCGGTGGCGGGACCGTGCTGCCGCAGGGCGTCCAGCAGCTGCATCCGCAGCGGATGTGCCAGCCCCCGCAGGGAGCGGGCGTCCAGCCGGCGCGGTTTGCGTTCCTCGTGCTCCGTCATGTGTACAAAGATAGCTATGCAAAGGCTCCTTTGCAACACCTCTTTTGCATCGACTTCTTTGGAACTCCCGCGCCCGGTCAGGTCGTCCCTTCGCTGTCCGCCGCGGCCTGTTCCACCAGCGGGATGATCCGCAGCGGAACGGGGTTCTCCATCACGATCGCCGTGGAGGCCCGGACGATGCCCTCGAATCCGACGACCCGGTCGATCACCCGCTGGAGGTCGGCGTTGGAGCGGGCCACCAGACGGCACTGCATGTCGCCGGTGCCGGTGGTGGTGTGCAGCTCCAGCACCTCCGGCACGGTCGCCAGGTGCGCCCGCACGTCCGGGCCCTGGCCCTGCCGGATCTGCAGGGTGGCGAACGCGGTGACCGGGTAGCCGAGGGCCGCCGGATCCACCTGGGGGCCGAATCCCTGGATCACTCCGTTCGACTGAAGCCGGTCGAGACGCGCCTGCACGGTCCCCCGGGCCACGCCCAGCCGCCGGGACATCTCCAGGACCCCGATGCGCGGCTCCCGGGCCAGCAGCACCAGGATCCGCCCGTCCAGATGATCGATCGCCATGCCCGCCTCCGGATGGTCATCCTGTACAGAAAGTCCGCCATTACGGCCGTAGTGCTGAGCATACTGCCCAGTAGAAACGGTATCTATTGCGCACCTTGTGTGCCGGGTTCACCCTTCGGACATGACGCAGACCACACACCACACTCCCGTTGCGACCGCCCGGCAGGACGACCCCTTCCCGGTCAGGGGAATGGACGCGGTCGTCTTCGCCGTGGGCAACGCCAAACAGGCGGCGCACTACTACTCCACCGCCTTCGGCATGCGGCTGGTCGCGTACTCCGGACCGGAGAACGGCAGCCGCGAGACCGCGAGCTACGTCCTGGAGAACGGCTCGGCCAGGTTCGTCCTCACCTCCGTCATCAGGCCGGACACCGAGTGGGGCCACTTCCTGTCCCGCCATGTGGCCGAGCACGGCGACGGGGTCGTCGACCTCGCCATCGAGGTCCCGGACGCCCGCGCCGCGTACGCATACGCGGTCGAGCACGGCGCGCGGTCGGTGGCCGAGCCGTACGAGCTGAAGGACGAGCACGGCACGGTGGTGCTGGCGGCGATCGCCACGTACGGCGAGACCCGGCACACCCTCGTGGAGCGGACCGGCTACGACGGCCCGTACCTCCCGGGGTTCGTCGCCGCGTCCCCGATCGTCGCACCGCCTGCCCGGCGCACCTTCCAGGCCGTCGACCACTGCGTCGGCAACGTCGAACTCGGCCGGATGAACGAGTGGGTCGGCTTCTACAACAGGGTCATGGGCTTCACGAACATGAAGGAGTTCGTGGGCGACGACATCGCCACCGAGTACAGCGCGCTGATGTCGAAGGTGGTCGCCGACGGCACCCTCAAGGTCAAGTTCCCGATCAACGAGCCCGCCGTCGCCAAGAAGAAGTCCCAGATCGACGAGTACCTGGAGTTCTACGGCGGGGCGGGCGTCCAGCACATCGCGCTCAACACGAACGACATCGTCGAGACGGTACGGACCATGCGCGCGGCCGGCGTCGAGTTCCTGAGCACCCCGGACACCTATTACGACACCCTCGGCGAGTGGGTCGGCGACACCCGGGTGCCGCTGGACACCCTGCGCGAGCTGAGGATCCTCGCCGACCGGGACGAGGACGGCTACCTGCTCCAGATCTTCACCAAGCCGGTCCAGGACCGCCCGACGGTCTTCTTCGAGATCATCGAACGCCACGGCTCGATGGGCTTCGGCAAGGGCAACTTCAAGGCCCTCTTCGAAGCGATCGAACGGGAACAGGACCGTCGCGGCAACCTGTGACCCGGCCCCGCCCTACTGGGGCAGCTCCTCGTTCGGCGGCTGGTTGCCGAGGGCGGTGAGGGTGGCGCGGGCCGCCGGGGCCTGGAGAGGCGAGAAGTAGGGGTTGGTCCGCAGGGCGTCCTGGAGGTGGCGGCGGGCCGGTGCTTCGAGGTCCAGGTCGCGTTCGACCATGCCCCGGTGGAAGGCGTACAGCGCGCTGCGGACCCCGCCGCCCTTCGTCGAGTCCGTCGCGACCTCGGCGTACCGCAGCGCCTCCTTGTCGTCGCCGGCCCGGTGCAGCGCCCACCCCAGGGCGTCCGCGACCTCGATGCCGGGCTGGCGCTCCCACTCGGCCGTCAGCCGCCGCACCGCCTCCTGGGCGTCCCCGTGGTCCGCCTCGTACTGCCCGATCACCAGATCGTCGTCGACCCCGGCCTCCAGCTCCTGGCGCACCTGTGTCCGCAGCAGCCCGTACTGCGACTCCGCCTGCCGGCCCATCCCCAGCGACTCGTACAACTCGGCCAGTTCCAGGGCCACCTGGGGAGTCGGCCGGTGCGCGAGCGACCCCTGGTAGGCGGTCAGCGCCTCCTGCGTCCGGCCCAGCGCGGCCAGCGCCCGCCCCTGCCCGGCCCGCGCGGCCGACTGCTCGGGGTCGAGGCGTACGGCCGCCGTGAAGTGCTGCAGCGCGTCCTCACGGTCACCCCGCTCCCAGGCCAGCTGTCCGGCCTGGCAGAGATACGCGGCCTGCTCGGCGGGGGTCCGGGCGGCCGCCGCCGCGTCGGTCACCTGGGCCACCGCGTCCTCGCGCCAGCCCCGGTCCCGGTACACCGCCGAGGCCCGCGCCATCACCGCCGGCTTCACGTCCGCCCCGACCTTCAGCGCCGTCATCTTGTCCAGCGCGGACCGGGCCGCCTTGTAGTCGCCGAGCCCGTCGTACGCGTCGATCAGCACCGGATACGCCGACCACCGCTTCGGCGCCGTCTTCAGCGCCTCCTCGCCGAACTGCTTGGCCGCCGGGAAGTCCCGGCGCGCCACGGCCAGGCGCGCCAGTCCGCTCAGCGCCTCGGTGTTGTTCCTGCCGGCCACCTTGAGGGAGGTCTGCAGCGCGCGCTCGGCCCGGGGGTAGTCGCCCGTGTCGGCGCTCCGGCGCGCCCGCTCGACGTACGCGGCCCCGAGCACCGCCCAGGCCCCCGCGTCCCTCGGCTGCGCCCGTACCCGCGCCTCGCGGGCGCCGATGAGCGTCGTGAGGTCGGGCAGCGCGGCGGGCAGGCCGTTGACGACGGCCGTCTGCGCCGCGGCGAGGGCCGCCGCCTGCGCGGCCGCCTGGGCCCGTGGCCCGGCGGCCGGGTCCGGCGCGGCCCGGTGCGGCTCGCGCGGCCGCAGCATCAGCGTGCCGCCCGCCGCCACCCCGCCCGCCAGCGCCACGACCAGCAGCCGCCGCAGCACCCGGCCACGGCGGCGGCGCGGCGGCGCCGGTTCGGGGAGCAGCGAGGTGGCCGGTGGGGACGGTCGGTTATCCAGCGCGCACATGATGCTTACTGTGCGTCAATATGACGACCGCATCCGTGCGGCCCAAGGACGGCACCTGTGGGGTTCACACCGATGGCCCCGGGTGCGACGCTGTGATCATGAGCCGTATCGAAGCGCCTCGGGACGAGGCCACCAGCAACCTCACCGACCGGCTCCTCGCGGGTCTGCCGGCCGACGCGGTCCTCGTCGACCCCGACGTGACCGCCTCCTACGCCAACGACATGGCGAGCTTCTGCCCGGCCGGTGTCCCGGCCGTCGTAGTGCTGCCCCGCACCGTCGAGCATGTCCAGCACGTCATGCGCGTCGCCACCGAGCTGCGTGTCCCGGTCGTCCCGCAGGGCGCCCGCACCGGCCTGTCCGGCGCGGCCAACGCCACCGACGGCTGCATCGTGCTGTCCCTGACGAAGATGGACCGCGTCCTGGAGATCTCCCCGGTGGACCGCATCGCGGTCGTCGAGCCCGGGGTCGTCAACGCGACGTTCTCCCGCGCGGTCGAGGAGCACGGCCTCTACTACCCGCCGGACCCCTCCAGCTGGGAGATGTGCACGATCGGCGGCAACATCGGGACGGCCTCGGGCGGCCTGTGCTGCGTGAAGTACGGGGTGACCGCCGAGTACGTGCTGGGTCTGGACGTCGTCCTCGCGGACGGGCGGCTGATGTCCACCGGCCGCCGTACGGCGAAGGGCGTCGCCGGCTACGACCTCACCCGGCTGTTCGTCGGCTCCGAGGGCTCGCTCGGCATCGTCGTACGGGCCGTGCTCGCTCTGAAGCCCAAGCCGCCGCAGCAGCTGGTGCTGGCCGCCGAGTTCGCCTCCGCGGCCGCCGCCTGCGACGCGGTGTGCCGGATCATGGCGGGCGGTCACGTGCCGTCCCTGCTCGAACTGATGGACCGTACGACCGTGAAGGCGGTCAACGAACTCACCCGGATGGGCCTGCCGGAGTCCACCGAGGCGCTGCTCCTCGCCGCCTTCGACACCCCGGACCCGGCCGCCGACCTGGCCGCCGTCGGCGAGCTCTGCGAGGCCGCGGGCGCCACCCAGGTGGTCCCCGCCGACGACGCCGCCGAGTCCGAACTCCTGCTCCAGGCCCGCCGGTCCTCGCTCGTCGCCCTGGAGGCCGTCAAGGGCACCACGATGATCGACGACGTGTGCGTGCCCCGCTCCCGGCTCGGCGACATGATCGAGGGCGTCGAGCGGATCGCGGAGAAGCACGGCCTGACCATCGGGGTCGTCGCCCACGCGGGCGACGGCAACACCCACCCCACGGTCTGCTTCGACGCACAGGACCCCGACGAGTGCCGCCGGGCCCGCGAGTCCTTCGACGAGATCATGGGCCTCGGCCTGGAACTCGGCGGCACCATCACCGGCGAACACGGTGTCGGCGTCCTGAAGAAGGAGTGGCTGGCCCGCGAGATCGGGCCGGTGGGAGTGGAGATGCAGCGGGCCGTGAAGAACGTCTTCGACCCGCTGGGCATCCTCAATCCGGGCAAGCTGTTCTGATCTCCCCCGGCCCCCATGCGGCGGGGCCCTCACTGGGCGAGCAGCTGGTCGAGCGCCTCGTCGATCCCCAGCTGCCTGCCCTCGGTCCCCGGGGGCACCACCCGCAGCGTCCGCTCCAGCCAGGCGGACACCTGGGGGACCGGTGCTTCGAGCAGGGCGTCACCGTCGGGTGAACTCAGCGCCATCAGCACGACGCTGCGGCCCTCCGACTTCGTCGGCCACACCCGCACGTCCCCGTGCCCGCACGTCCGGAACACCCCCTCCACGAGCAGATCGCGGGCGAAGGTCCAGTGGACCGGGAACTCGGAGTTGATGTGGAAGCCGACGTGGACGGCGTACGGGTCGTCGGAGCGGTAGGTCAGCCGGGCCGGGACCGGGATGCTCCGCTCGGGGGACAGGATGAGCCGCAGCTCCAGTTCGCGCTCCACCACGGTGTGATGCATGACGTCCGTTTCCTCTCTCGGTCAGTCGCACGGGCGCCTGCGGTGGGCCCGTACGAGTGGAGAGAGGCTGGGGCCGCGAGCATTACGCGGGTTCCGGGAAGTTTTTTTCCGATGCGGTGAAAGGGGTGCACAGGGCTGCCCGGAAAGGGGCGGGTCCTGCGGGACTGGCACTGGCGGGCACCCGGGTCTGATAGATGTGGAGGCTCCCACATGACCCCCGAGCAGATACGGGATGACGGACATGACCGCCCCAACCCCGGCACCCGGTGACGAACGGCCCCGCGAGGGCTACTACCCGGACCCGTCCATCCCCGGCTACGTCCGTTACTGGAACGGCGCCGCGTGGGTGCCGGGCACCAGCCGCCCGGCCCCGTCCGGCGGCGAACCCCTCGTCGCGCCGCCCGGCTCCCGCACCGCGGCCCCGGCTTCCCCTGCGGCCCCGGCGGCCTCGGCGGTCGAGGAGACCGGCCCGCACTTCTTCGACGAGGACCCGCAGCCGGGCGGCGCCTCCGGCTGGGGGGACGGCGGGGGCGCCTGGGGCACCGACCCCCGGGCGGCGGGCTCCCCGGCCCAGCCGGACGGCCGGTCCGCCCGCACCGACGGCACGGCGACGATCCCGCCGGCGGACCAGGGGGACGTCGACTCCGGCGGCACGTTCGTCTTCCGCAGGCCGACGGTCGGCCCGGCGGGGACCCCGCCGGCCGCCCAGCCGCCCATGGACGACGGCACGATGACGTTCCGGCCGATCCGGGGCGAGGGCACGCCCGGCCCCGGGTCCGGTGCGGCCGGTTTCGGTGCCCAGGGGCCGGTCGGTGCCCCCGGCGCCGGCGGCAGCACGCGCCCCGGTTTCGGCGCCGGAAAGGCGGCCGCCGCCCGCGCCGCCGCGGCCCAGGGCCAGCCCGCCCAGGCCCAGCCCGCCCCTCAGGCCGTCGCCCCCGCCGTCCCCCCGCAGCAGTCCGCCGCGCCCCAGTCCCCGATGGCTCCCGCGACCCCGGCCACCCCCATGGCCTCCGGGGCCGGCGGCGGGCAGTCCTCCTGGGCGCAGCAGGTGCACCAGCTCGCCGGTGACCCGCAGGCCGCCCCCTGGAAGCCGCCGGTGGAGGACGTCTTCCAGGCGGCCGCCCGGCGACAGGCGGCGGCCCGGCCCGCCGGGCTCGGCAAGCGGTTCGCGGCCCGGCTCGTCGACAGCCTGGTCGTCGGCGCGGTGACCGCGGCCGCCGCCGTACCGTTCGGGACCAAGGCCGCCGCCCACGTGCAGGACAAGATCGACGCGGCCAAGCTCTCCGGCCGTACCGAGACCGTCTGGCTGCTGGACGGCACCACCGGCCTGTACCTCGGGATCGTGCTCGCCGTCCTGCTCCTCGTCGGCGTCCTCTACGAGGTGCTGCCCACCGCCAAGTGGGGGCGCACGCTCGGCAAGAAGCTGTTCGGCCTGGAGGTACGGGACATCGAGGGCCACGAGCCGCCCGCCTTCGGCGCCGCGCTGCGCCGCTGGCTGGTGTACACCGTGCCCGGACTGCTCGGCATCGGGATCGTCGGCGTCGCCTGGTGTCTGTTCGACCGGCCCTGGCACCAGTGCTGGCACGACAAGGCGGCGCACACCTTCGTCGCCGGCTGACGGGCCGTCGTACTCCGTACGGCCGCTCGCCGGATGCGGGCCAGGCGGGTTCGCGGTCCACTCGGGCCATGAGCAGCGAACCGCCCCCGCCCCCCGGCTCCGGAGAGCAGCCGGAGGACGATCCGTTCCGGAAGCAGCCCCCGCCGGGCCAGAGCGAGGGCCAGGGGCCGGGCTCGCCGTACGACACCCCGTACGGCGGCTCGCAGCCCCCGCCGCCCTCCTACGGCGGCGGCCCCTACGGTGCGGGCGGCGGCCCCCACGGGGGCGGTGGCCCTTACGGAGGCGGTGGCCCTTACGGAGGCGGTGGCGGAACCGGCGGCTACCCCGACGATCCGCTCGCCGGGATGCCGCCGCTCGCCGACAGCGCCAAGCGCACCCTCGCGCGGATCATCGACATGATCCTGGTGGGAATCGTGGTCGCGTTGGTCACCTGGGCGTTCGGGGTGAGCGAGTACCAGATGAACGGCGACAAGATCTCGGCCGGCCGGTCCTTCGCCCAGTCGCTCGTCGCCGCCGTCCTGTTCGTCGGCTACGACACCCTGCTGATCGCCAAGTCCGGGCAGACCCTCGGCATGAAGTGGCTCGGCATGCGGGTCGCCAACCTGGCCGACGGCGCCACGCCCACCGCCCAGACCTCGCTGTTGCGCGCCCTGGTGCTGTGGGTGCCGTTCGCCTTCTGCTGCGCCTGCATCTGGACGGTGATCTGCGGCGGCTGGAGCTTCTTCGACAAGCCGTACAAACAGGGGCTGCACGACAAGGCCGCGAAGACGGTCGTGGTCAGTACGAACCCATAGCGGGGCCGGCACAGGGGGCGCACAAGCAGTCGGCGGGTCCGTCAGTCTCACGGACCCGCCGACTTCACTGGTGTGCGTACGTCAGGGCGCGGTGGGCTCCCGGACGGGCTCGGCCGTGGCGGCGGCCACGGTCTCCCGGCGTACGGGGACCCGCACCTCGGGCAGTGCGACAGGGACGGGCTCGGACTGTGCGACCGTGTGCGGCCGGGGGAGCGGGATCGTCATGGCGACCAGCAGTCCCAGACCGAGCGCGGCGAGCGCGATGACCGCGATCCCGATGCCCGAACTCGTCTGTGACAGCAGCAGCATGGCGAGCGTCGAGCAGATCACGGTGCACGAACCGTAGACGAGCTGTGCCGGGGTCGGACGAGGCATGGCAATCGTGTCCTCGGGAGATATGGGGGTGAGACGGGGAACCGGCCTTGGTTTCCACCGGCTTCCGGGCGTTCCACCGTTCGACTCTATTCGCGTGCATGCCCGACTGGAACGGCCGGTAAGCGTGACCTAACCCACGGTACCGGTGCACAGGGGGCGCACGGTCGCATGGCATACGGCAACCGGAGGCATATGCGCGCCGGTTGGGCGAGGCCCTTCGGGGGTACCGTCGCGTCCGGCGTCCGTAAAGCGAACTACCGCTCCGCATAGTGCAGTTGAACTGTCCGAGTCAAGATCTGTCTTTTCTCGTAAACCAGTAGTCAAATATCGTCACTTGAATCGACGCGTTGAACGTGCGCGCACGGACCCCCAACCACCACCCGGTCCCCCTTGCCGTGCGCGCGGCGCAGGGGAGGAACTCAAGTGACCAGCAGACCCTGGACGTTCAGAGCGCTCGCCGTCGGCGTGACGCTCGCGACCGCCTCCGTGGGCTTCGCCACCTTCGCGGTCGCGGAGGCCGCGACTCCGGTGGCGACCACCAGCACCGTCGACCGGCACGACCCGTCGACGAAGCAGGAGGAGCACGACCTCGACGGCCCCCTGAGCAAGACCCAGGAGGCCCAGCGCCAGGAGGCCCTCGACCAGGTCATATCCGGCAAGGCCCAGGTCAAGGAGCGCGACGGTTCGAAGGTCGTCCAGCTCAAGGGCAAGAAGGGCGACAGCAAATACGTCGAGCTCGGCCGCGAGAAGACCGACAAGATCTTCACGATCCTGGTGGAGTTCGGCGACCAGACCGACCCCCGGTACAACGGCACGGCGGGCCCGCTGCACAACCAGATAGCCCAGCCGGACCGCACCAAGGACAACTCCACGGCGTGGCAGGCGGACTACAACCAGGCCCACTTCCAGGACCTCTACTTCGGCACCGGCAAGAACACCGAGTCGCTGAAGAAGTACTACGAGAAGCAGTCCTCGGGCCGCTACTCGGTCGACGGTGAGGTCACCGACTGGGTCAAGGTCCCCTACAACGAGGCCCGTTACGGCAACAACGCCTGCGGCTCGACCACCTGCTCCAGCGTCTGGAACCTGGTGCGCGACGGCCTGAACGCCTGGGTCGCCGACCAGAAGGCAGCCGGCGAGTCCGACGCCGCCATCAAGGCGGACCTCGCCCAGTACGACCAGTGGGACCGCTACGACTACGACGGCGACGGCAACTTCAACGAGCCCGACGGCTACGTCGACCACTTCCAGATCGTGCACGCCGGCGAGGACGAGTCCGCGGGCGGCGGTGCCCAGGGCACCGACGCGATCTGGGCGCACCGCTGGTACGCCTTCGGCACCGACGCCGGCGCCACCGGCCCCGCCGACAACAAGCTCGGCGGCACCCAGGTCGGCGACACCGGCATCTGGGTCGGCGACTACACCATGCAGCCGGAGAACGGCGGACTCGGCGTCTACGCCCACGAGTACGGCCACGACCTCGGCCTGCCGGACGAGTACGACACCAACGGCGGCGAGAACTCCACCGGTTTCTGGACCCTGATGTCCTCCGGCTCCTGGCTGGGCACCGGCAAGGAGGCCATCGGCGACCTGCCGGGCGACATGAACGCCTGGGACAAGCTCCAGCTCGGCTGGCTCAACTACGGCGTGGCCAAGGCGGGCACGAAGTCCAGCACCAAGCTGGGCGTCGCCGAGTACAACACCAAGAACAAGCAGGCCCTGGTGGTCTCCCTCCCCGACAAGGCGGTCACCACCACCGTCGTCACTCCCGCCCAGGGCTCGACCCAGTGGTGGAGCGGCAGCGGCGACAACCTCAAGAACACGCTGACCCGCGACGTCGACCTGACCGGCAAGTCGTCCGCGACGCTGAACCTGGACGGCTGGTACGACATCGAGTCGGGCTACGACTACCTCTACACCGAGGTCTCCACCGACGGTGGCGCCAACTGGACCGCCCTGGACGGCACGGTGAACGGCGCGGCCCTCCCGCGCGACGGCAGCGACAAGCCGGCGCTCACCGGTTCGGCCGACGCGTACACCAAGCTGTCGTACCCGCTGGACGCCTACGCGGGCCAGGAGATCCAGCTCCGCTTCCGCTACCAGACCGACGGCGGGGTCGCCCTCAAGGGCTTCGCGGCCGACGAGATCACGCTGACCGCGGACGGGTCGACGGTCTTCTCCGACAACGCCGAGTCGGCGGACGCCGCTTGGACCGCCTCCGGCTTCTCCCGCATCGGCGCGTCCTTCACCAAGGACTACGCGCAGTACTACATCGCGGAGAACCGCCAGTACGTGTCGTACGACAAGACCCTCAAGGTCGGCCCGTACAACTACGGCTTCTCCACGACCCGTCCGGACTGGGTGGAGCACTACCCGTACCAGAACGGCCTGTTGATCTGGAAGTGGGACACCTCCGAGGCGGACGACAACACCAGCGTCCACCCCGGCACGGGTCTCATCCTCCCGATCGACTCGCACCCCACACCGCTGAAGTGGTCCGACGGCACGCTGATGCGCAACCGCATCCAGGCCTACGACTCGCCGTTCAGCCTCTACGCGAGCGACGGCATCACCCTCCACAAGGCGGACGTGGCGACCAAGATCAAGCAGTCGTCCGGGGTGTCGGTCTTCAACGACCACAAGAGCGACTACTACGACGCCTCGAACCCGGCCGGCGGCGTCAAGATCACTGACACCAACACGAAGATCAACATCGTCACGGAGGCCCGGGACGGCTCGACGATCTCCCTCCAGGTCGGCCCTGCGGTGAAGTAATACGCATTTCCGCAGGTCAGACACGTATCGGCGGCGACCCCTTGGCGGGTCGCCGCCGCTCGTGCTTAGGTGCGTCCTGTGGCTTTCTTATTGACACCGACACGCACGGGGGTGTGACCGCATGGCCGCAGGAGGGTTCTGCAAGCTGCCGAACGGCAGAGTGGTGGTGGCGCTGAACCTGCCCAGCCCCGCTACGGCGGACGGCTCGTCCGCCGTCCGGGTACTGGTCCACGCCCACAACCGCGCCAGGGCCCTGACCAGGCTCCGCAACCTGGGCATGCGAGCGGTCTACCTGCGGGGCAACGCCGCCCCACCGACCCCGGACGAGATCACGGCCGTCCTCCACCACCCCGACGGCCTGATATGGCGAACGACCCCTGACAACGGTGTCACACCACTGGAACTCTGGAGACCGATCAGATCCCTCCTCCGCAGACCGACGGCGGCCTAGCCCAGCTGGGGAGCGCGGGGCTCGACTGCGAGCGCCGGGCGGAGCAGCCAACGCAGGGGCGCGGGGCTGTGTCGATATGCGGCTCCGCCGCGTGGGCGCGACCAGCGAGGCGCTGGATCGTTGCCGGGCCGGGCAGCCAACCAAGGGGCGCGGGCTTTCAGCGCCGGGCGGAGCAGCCGGCCCAGGGGCGCGGGGCTGTGTCGATATGCGGCTCCGCCGCGTGGGCGCGACCAGCGAGGCGCTGGATCGTTGCCGGGCCGGGCAGCCAACCAAGGGGCGCGGGCTTTCAGCGCCGGGCGGAGCAGCCGACCCAGGTGCGCGGGGCTGTGTCGATATGCGGCTCCGCCGCGTGGGCGCGACCAGCCCCCACCGGCCCGCAGGTGCCCACCGGCCGGTCCGGCACCGCCGGAATCCGCCGTCGTGGCTGGGCGCCGTTGCGGCGGAAATGAGGGTCAGACCACCGGCTTGCCCGTCAGTTCCACGCCCGCCTCTCGCAGCTCCTCCAGGGCGCGTTCCGTCGTCGCCTCCGCCACGCCGGCCGTGAGGTCGAGGAGGACCTGGGTGCGGAAGCCCTCCCGCGCGGCGTCCAGAGCGGTGGCCCGCACGCAGTGGTCCGTGGCGATGCCCACCACGTCCACCTCGTCGATCTTGCGGGCGCGCAGCCACTCCGCCAGCTTGACGCCGTTCTCGTCGACGCCCTCGAAGCCGCTGTAGGCCGCGGCGTACGCCCCCTTGCTGAACACCGCGTCCACCGCCCCGGAGGCGACCGCCGGGGCGAAGTTCGGATGGAAGCCCACCCCCTCGGTGCCGGCGACACAGTGCGCCGGCCAGCTGCGGACGTAGTCGGGGTTGTCGGCGAAGTGGCCGCCCGGCGCGATGTGGTGGTCGCGGGTCGCCACCACGTGGCGGTAGCCGGCGGGCGCCTGCCCGATCAGCTCCGTGATCGCGGCGGCCACGTCGGAGCCCCCGGCCACCGCGAGGCTGCCTCCCTCGCAGAAGTCGTTCTGCACATCGACGACGATCAAGGCGCGGCGCATGGTCGGTGTCCTTCGCATTCGATATCGGGTCCGTCGACGGGAGAGACGCGGAAAGAAGGGGTGCGGGCCCGGCCTGAACCTATGAGCGTAGAGACTTACGGGGGCGTAGGGGAGGGGGCTTTGCGGGGCGCGTACGCGGGCACTCGCTCTAGCTACCCGAGCGCCCCTGCACGTACTCCGTCGGAATGACCGGTTCCCCGCGCGAGAGCTGCGTCGCGGAGAGCGGCAGATTCGCGCGGGCCGCCGCGTGCCGGGTGCGGGCCGCGTCCAGGGGTTCGCGGGCGACGACCTCGCCGGACTTCACCAGTTCGATCAGGAGCTGCCGGTCGACCAGGCCGGCCGGGACCTCGCCGGTGCCGACGACCTCGGCCTCCGCCACCCCGTCGGCGTCCAGCCGCCGCGCCGCCCACTTGCGGCCGCCGACGGAGGTCTTGCCGCCCGTCGACTTCTTCGCCACCGGCACCAGCGGTGCCTTCGGGTCGGCGGACTCGGCGCGGGCGACCAGCTTGTAGACCATGGAGCAGGTGGGGTGCCCGGAGCCGGTGACCAGCTGGGTGCCGACGCCGTACGCGTCCACGGGGGCGGCGGCCAGGGAGGCGATGGCGTACTCGTCGAGGTCGGAGGTGACGATGATCCTCGTGTCCCGGGCGCCGAGCTCGTCCAGCTGCTGGCGCACCCGGTGGGCGACCAGCAGCAGGTCGCCGGAGTCGATGCGGACCGCGCCCAGCTCGGGCCCGGCCACCTCCACGGCCGTACGGACCGCCTCGGCGACGTCGTAGGTGTCGACCAGCAGGGTCGTGCCCCGGCCGAGCGAGTCGACCTGGGCGCGGAAGGCGTCGCGCTCGTGGTCGTGGAGCAGGGTGAAGGCGTGGGCGGAGGTGCCGACGGTGGGGATGCCGTAGCGGAAGCCGGCGGCGAGGTCGGAGGTGGTGGCGAAGCCGCCGACGTAGGCGGCGCGGGAGGCGGCGACCGCGGCCAGTTCGTGGGTGCGGCGGGCGCCCATCTCGATCAGCGGGCGGTCCCCGGCGGCCGAGGACATGCGGGAGGCGGCGGCCGCGATCGCGGAGTCGTGGTTGAGGATGGAGAGGATCACGGTCTCCAGGAGCACGCACTCGGCGAAGGAGCCCTCCACCCGCATGATCGGCGAGCCCGGGAAGTAGGCCTCGCCCTCGGGGTAGCCCCAGATGTCGCCGCTGAAGCGGTAGCCGGCGAGCCACTCCAGGGTCGGCCCGTCGACGATCTTCCGCTCCGCCAGGAAGCCGAGGACGCCGTTGTCGAAGCGGAAGTTCTCCACCGCGTCCAGGACGCGTCCGGTGCCCCCCACGACGCCGTAGCGACGCCCGTCGGGCAGCCGTCGGGTGAAGACCTCGAAGACGCTCCGCCGCTCGGCCGTACCCGCCTTCAGGGCGGCCTGCAACATCGTCAGCTCGTACTGGTCCGTGAAGAGCGCCGTCGACGGGACGTCCACCGGCAGCCCAAGGTCCGCTACATCCACGACAGCTCTCCTAGCTATGTCTCTCCGGGGGTCCCCAGGCCGGCCGGGGGTTCGGGGGGTGTCCCCCGACGTATGCAGCACGGCAACAGATGCTACACCCCTTTGTGTCAGTGTGACGATTTAAGGGGCCCGTGGCAGCATGGGCCTTGTGACGTCACCCGCTCCCGTAGAGATCGAACGCACCGAGTCGGCGGAGGAGGTCTTCGCCGTCCCCGAGCCCGACGTCCCGTGGGTCACGATCGTGCACAACGACCCCGTCAACCTCATGAGCTATGTGACGTACGTCTTCCAGACGTACTTCGGCTATCCCAAGGACAAGGCCACCAAGCTCATGCTGGACGTCCACCACAAGGGCCGGGCGGTCGTCTCCAGCGGCAGTCGCGAGGAGATGGAACGCGACGTGCAGGCGATGCACGGCTACGGCCTGTGGGCGACCCTCCAGCAGGACCGGAAGTAGCCACACGCGCCGCTCGGCCCACCGACCGGCCCCTCGATCAGCTCCGGAAGCAGCGAATCCCCTCCATGCCAGGAATCTTCGAACCGCTCCCCGGCGGCGGCGCGGCCGTCGCGCTCGACGATGTCGAGATCTCCATCATCCGGTCGCTGGCCGTCCAGCTCCTGGAACTCATCGGCCCCGGTCCCGCCGAGGACGCCCCCGACGACCCGCTCGCCGAACTGTTCGCCGAAGGTCCCAGCGAGGCGCCGACCGACCCGGTGCTGCGCCGGCTCTTCCCGGACGCCTACAGCGACCCGGAGCTGCTCCCGCAGACCCCGGAGGAGGCCGAGGAGCGGCAGGCCCACTCCGCCGAGTTCCGCCGCTACACCGAGAACGACCTCAGGGCCGGCAAGCGGGGGACCGCCCTCGCGGTGATCCGCTCCCTGGACGCCCTCGTCCCGGAGGAGAAGGGCGACGCGGTCCTCAAGCTGACGCCCGAGGAGTCCCGGCAGTGGCTCGGCGCCCTCACCGACCTGCGCCTCGCGATCGGCTCCCGCCTCGACATCACCGACGAGGACGACACCGACCTGCTCTACCGGCTCCCGGACGAGGACCCGCGCAAGCCGATGGTGATGGCGTACCTGTGGCTCGGCGGCCTCCAGGAGACCCTGGTCGCGACCCTTATGCCGTAATCCGTCCTTATTTTGCGTTCGCTCAGAGGACGCTCAAATCCGGATAACGATCCCGTCACCGTTGCGGCCTGGTATGACCTTTTCGGCCGCACTTTGTCCGGTTCTTCCAGTGGTGTGCGCCACAATCCCTCTCGGCGGAACCCGGTGATCAGTGTTGCGGCCGTGATAAATCTTCACGACCGCCCGGCGAACACCACCCACGTGTACGTCCGGGTGCGCCACCGAACCGGCCACCACCGGTCAGGCTTAGCGGACCCGGGGAAGCCCGAGCACGCCCCCACGCCGCCCGGCACGCACTCTCGCCGCACCGGCCAAAGGCCCACGTGGCTCCGCCACGAGGACCTTCGTCCGGCACGCCGACAGCACGCACCGACCGACGCGGGAGCGCACCCGGACTTCCCCGAGCCCGCTCGCTCCAGCAATCCGGGGGGATCGAAACCCGATCCGAGGCCGACGAGAGGCCCGGGTCGGCATGGAGAAAGGCGCACACCACACATGACCTCCGCTCAGGTCGACACGTCGGAGAAGTCCTCCGGGACCTCCGAAGCCTCCGAAGAGGGGTACGAGCGCGGGCTCGGCAGCCGCCAGGTCCAGATGATCGCCATCGGCGGCGCCATCGGCGTCGGGCTCTTCCTGGGCGCCGGGGCGAACATCGCCAAGGCGGGACCCAGCCTCATCCTGATGTACGCCCTCGCCGGCGCCATCGTCTTCTTCATCATGCGGGCCCTCGGCGAGCTCCTGCTCTACCGTCCGGTCTCCGGCTCCTTCGCCGAGTACTCCCGCGAGTTCCTCGGCCCGTTCTTCGGCTACTTCACCGGCTGGACGTACTGGCTGATGTGGGTCGTCACCGGCATGGCCGAACTGACGGCCGCTGCGATCTACGTGAACTACTGGTTCCCGTCGGTCCCGCAGTGGGTGACCGCGCTGGTCTTCCTGGTGATCCTCTTCGGGGTCAACCTGATCTCGGTGAAGGTCTTCGGAGAGCTGGAGTTCTGGTTCTCCATGGTCAAGGTCACCGCCCTGATCGGCATGATCGTGATCGGTCTCGGCGTCCTCACCTTCGGCTTCAGCGCCGCCGGCGACACCGCCTCGGTCGCGAACCTCTACCAGTTCGACGGCTTCTTCCCCAAGGGCGTCGGCTCCTCCCTGATGACCCTTCAGGGCGTCATGTTCGCCTACCTCGCGGTCGAGCTGGTCGGCGTCACCGCCGGCGAGTCGGAGAACCCGGAGAAGACCCTCCCCAAGGCGATCAACACCCTCCCCTGGCGCATCGCCCTCTTCTACGTCGGCGCGCTCACGGTGATCCTCTGCGTCGTGAAGTGGACGGAGTTCGCCCCGGGCGTCTCCCCGTTCGTCGCGGCCTTCGCGAAGATCGGCATCCCGGCGGGCGCCGGCATCGTCAACTTCGTCGTCCTCACCGCCGCCCTGTCCTCCTGCAACTCCGGCATGTACTCCACGGGCCGCATGCTGCGGAACCTGGCCGACAGCGGCGAGGCCCCGGCCGTGTTCCGCAAGCTGTCCGCGTCGAAGACGCCGGCGCTCGGCATCACCGTCTCGGTCCTCTTCATGGGCATCGGCGTGATCCTCAACTACGTCGTCCCGGAGAAGGCGTTCGGCTACGTCACCTCCGTCGCCACCGCGGCCGGCATCTGGACCTGGCTGATGATCCTGATCAGCCACGTCCTCTACCGACGCGCGGTCGACGCCGGCCGCCTCCCCGCCTCCGCCTTCCCGGCCCCCGGCGGCGCGAAGTGCAGCTGGATCGCGATCGCCTTCCTCCTCTTCGTCACCTGCCTGATCGCGTACGACGCCGACTCCCGCGTCTGCCTGTACGTGATGGCCGGCTGGGCCGCCGCGCTCGGCGTCGGCTGGCTGGTCCTGAAGAACCGCAACCCCGAGGTCGCCGAGCGCCGCGCGCCGGCACCGCTGGAGAAGGTGAACTGACCACCCCCTCCAGGACGTCCCGCCGCAGGGAGCACTCGTGGCGCCCCCTGCGGCAGCCGCTCAGGACGTCCGGCATCTGGGCCGTCCCGTACCAGCCCTCGGTACGGGACGGCCCTTCTGCTTATCCTGGCGACCATGCTGACCATCACCCAGGCCCTCGTCGACCAGATCGTCGCCCACGCGCGCAAGGACCACCCCGACGAGGCGTGCGGCGTCGTCGCGGGCCCGGCGGGCTCGGACCGCCCCGAGCGGTTCATCCCGATGCTGAACGCGGCGATGTCCCCGACGTTCTACGAGTTCGACTCCGGCGACCTTCTCAAGCTGTACCGGGAGATGGACGACCGTGACGAGGAGCCGGTGGTCGTCTACCACTCCCACACGGCGACGGAGGCGTACCCGTCCCGGACCGACATCAGCTATGCCAACGAGCCCGGCGCCCACTACGTCCTCGTCTCCACCGCCGACACCGACGGCCTCGGCGACTTCCAGTTCCGCTCGTACCGCATCGTGGACGGCGAGGTCACGGAGGAGGAGATCAGCATCGTCGAGACGTACTGACCTTTCCGCCGCCGACCTTCCTCTCCGCCGCCGACCTTCCGCCGGTGCCGTGTCTCCGCCGCCGACCTTCCTCCGGTGCCTTTTTCCGCCGCTACCCCTGCTCCGCCGCTCCCCCCTGCTCCGCCGCTACCCCTGCTCCGCCGCGACGGCGCTCAGCCGCGACGGCGGATTTCGGCGGTGCCGGACCGGCCGGTGGTCACCTGCGGGCCGGTGGGGGCTGATCGCGCAGTTCCCCGCGCCCCTTGGTTGGCTACCCGGCCCGGCAACGATCCATCGCCTCGCTGGTCGCGCCCACGCGGCGGAGCCGCATATCGATACAGCCCCGCGCCCCTTGGTTGGCTACCCGGCCCGGCAACGATCCATCGCCTCGCTGGTCGCGCCCACGCGGCGGAGCCGCATATTGGTACAGCCTCGCGCCCCTGGGTCGGCTGTCCTGGGCCTCGTCTCGAAGTTCGGTCAGAATTCGTCCATCATGCGGAATCACACTCCGGAACACCGGCCGGGAATCGATACGATGACCCCATGGTTCTGAACGACGTGGGCGACAAGGCGCGGGGCACCCTGCTCGTGGCGCGGCTGCACGTCGATCTGTGCAGGCTGAACAGCGCCATCTGTTGACGTTTCCCTGCCGCCGTACGGCCATGAGCCGCGGCGTGCTGCTGTGCGCGCCCAACCACCCAGACTTCCCGACAGGAGCCCGCAACCATGGCCATCGAGGTCCGCATCCCGACCATCCTCCGCCAGTACACCGACGGTCAGAAGGCGGTGGAGGGCAGCGGTGACACCATCGCCGACCTCTTCAACGACCTCGAGACCCGGCACGCCGGCATCCACGCCCGCATCGTGGACGACGGCAAGCTGCGCCGCTTCGTCAACGTGTACCTGAACGACGAGGACGTCCGTTTCGTCGACGGCATCAACACCAAGCTCACCGACGGCGACACCGTGACGATCCTGCCGGCCGTCGCCGGCGGCATGGCCTGAGATCGGCATGCGCTACGACTCCCCGTTGGCCGCGGTCGGCAACACCCCCCTGGTGCGCCTGCCGCGGCTCTCGCCGTCCGCCGACGTCCGGATCTGGGCCAAGCTGGAGGACCGCAACCCGACCGGCTCGGTCAAGGACCGTCCCGCCCTGCACATGATCGAGCAGGCCGAGAAGGACGGCCGGCTGACCCCGGGCTGCACCATCCTGGAGCCGACGTCGGGGAACACCGGCATCTCCCTCGCCATGGCCGCCAAGCTCAAGGGCTACCGCATGGTCTGCGTGATGCCCGAGAACACCTCGCAGGAGCGGCGGGACCTGCTGGGGATGTGGGGCGCGGAGATCATCTCCAGCCCGGCCGCGGGCGGCTCCAACACCGCCGTGCGGGTGGCGAAGGAGCTGTCCGCCGAGCATCCCGACTGGGTGATGCTCTACCAGTACGGGAACCCGGACAACGCCGGTGCGCACTACGCGACCACCGGTCCGGAGATCCTCGCCGACCTGCCGTCCGTGACGCACTTCGTCGCGGGGCTCGGGACGACCGGCACGCTGATGGGCGTCGGCCGGTATCTGCGCGAGCACAAGCCGGACGTGAAGATCGTCGCCGCCGAACCCCGGTACGACGACCTCGTGTACGGGCTCAGGAACCTCGACGAGGGCTTCGTGCCCGAGCTGTACGACGCCTCCGTGCTCACCACCCGCTACTCGGTCGGCTCCGCGGACGCGGTGACCCGGACCCGGGACCTGCTCCAGCAGGAGGGCATCTTCGCGGGCATCTCCACCGGCGCCGCGCTGCACGCCGCGATCGGCGTCGGGAAGAAGGCCGTCCAGGCCGGCGAGAGCGCGGACATCGTGTTCGTCGTCGCCGACGGCGGCTGGAAGTACCTGTCGACCGGCGTGTACACCGCCGCCACGACCGAGGAAGCCATCGAGACCCTCCAGGGTCAGCTCTGGGCATAGTGCTCATCATGTACGCGCCAACCCCCTCCTATGAGGGGGCTAAGCGCTTCCTATGGCGGAGCAAAGATCTTCGTCCGGGGGAACCGGTCCCCGGTGAACCCCGCTAGGTTCCTCACCGTCCTGTCATGCCACGCACATCGGCATCCCAGGGTGTTCGAAGTGTCATGCTCATGACGCCGCACTCTGCCGCCGCTACGCGCGTCACGGGCCTGCCTTGTAACCCCACCGATGGAGGCAGTACCCCCATGCGTGAATCACGACGGAGCCTGCGAAGACTCCTGGCCTTCGCTTTCCCCGCCCTCGCCCTCGCCGTCTCCGGTTTCGTCGCGGCACCGACCGCACAGGCACAGGCGCCGGCGCACGCCATCGCCCCCCAGGCCACCGCCCAGACCACCCGGGCCGCCCAGAACTCCAAGGCCCTCACCGACCCCGCCCGCCAGGCCGTGCACAGCACCGGCAAGGCCGGGCAGAAGGTGCCCACCAAGCACCTGTGCGCCACCGTCAGCAGGCCCGGTGAGGTCAACTGCTTCGCGCAGCGCCGCACCGACATCAAGCAGCAGCTGGCCGCCGCGCTCGCCGCCGCCCCCTCCGGCCTGAGCCCGACCAACCTGCACAGCGCCTACAACCTGCCCTCGACGGGCGGCTCCGGCCTGACCGTCGCCGTGGTCGACGCCTACAACGACCCCAACGCCGCCTCCGACCTGGCCACTTACCGCTCCACGTACGGCCTGTCGGCGTGCACCGTCGCCAACGGCTGCTTCAAGCAGGTCAGCCAGACCGGTTCGACGACCTCGCTGCCGACGAACGACTCCGGCTGGGCCGGCGAGGAAGCGCTCGACATCGACATGGTCAGCGCCGTCTGCCCGAACTGCAACATCATCCTCGTCGAGGCCAGCTCCGCCACCGACTCCGACCTCGGCACCGCCGAGAACGAGGCCGTCGCGCTCGGCGCCAAGTTCGTCTCCAACAGCTGGGGCGGCTCCGAGTCCTCCTCCCAGACCAGCGAGGACACCTCGTACTTCAAGCACCCGGGTGTCGCGATCACCGTCTCCGCGGGCGACTCCGACTACGGCGCCGAGTACCCGGCGACCTCCCAGTACGTGACCGCCGTCGGCGGCACCGCGCTGTCCACCTCCTCCAGCACCCGCGGCTGGACCGAGTCCGTGTGGAAGACCAGCTCCTCCGAGGGCACCGGCTCCGGCTGCTCCGCCTACGACTCGAAGCCGAGCTGGCAGACCGACACCGGCTGCACCAAGCGCATGGAGTCCGACGTCTCCGCGGTCGCCGACCCGGCCACCGGCGTGGCGGTCTACGACACCTACGGCGGCTCCGGCTGGGCGGTCTACGGCGGCACCAGCGCCTCCTCGCCGATCATCGCCGGCGTCTACGCCCTCGCCGGCACCCCGGGCTCCAGCGACTACCCGGCGAAGTACCCGTACTCGCACACCAGCAACCTGTACGACGTCACCAGCGGCAACAACGGCTCCTGCACCACCTCGTACTTCTGCACCGCCGGCACCGGCTACGACGGCCCGACCGGCTGGGGCACCCCGAACGGCACCGCCGCCTTCACCTCCGGCACCACCACCGGCAACACGGTGACCGTCACCAACCCGGGCAGCCAGTCCACCGCGACCGGCAGCTCGGTCAGCCTCCAGATCTCCGCCTCCGACAGCGCGGGCGCGACCCTCACCTACAGCGCCTCCGGCCTGCCCACCGGCCTGTCCATCTCCAGCTCGACCGGCCTGATCTCCGGTACGGCGTCCACCGCGGGCACCTACAGCGCCACCGTCACCGCGACCGACTCCACCGGCGCCTCCGGCTCGGCCTCCTTCACCTGGACCGTCAGCACCAGCGGCGGCGGCACCTGCTCCTCGTCCCAGCTGCTCGGCAACGCCGGCTTCGAGTCGGGCAACACGACCTGGACGGCGAGCAGCGGAGTCATCACCAACTCCAGCAGCGAGTCGGCGCACGCCGGTTCCTACTACGCCTGGCTCGACGGCTACGGCTCCTCGCACACCGACACGCTCTCCCAGTCGGTGACGATCCCGTCCGGCTGCACCGCCACCACGTTCACCTTCTACCTGCACGTCGACACGGCCGAGACCTCCACCAGCACCCAGTACGACAAGCTGACGGTCACCGCCGGTTCGACCACCCTGGCCACGTACTCCAACCTCAACGCGGCCACCGGATACGTGCAGAAGTCCTTCAGCCTCGGGTCCTACGCGGGCTCGACCGTCACCCTGAAGTTCAGCGGTGTCGAGGACTCCTCGCTCCAGACCAGCTTCGTCGTCGACGACACCGCCGTCACGACCGGCTGACCCCGCCCGTGAACTGACCGGATCCCGCGCCCGGAAGCCGTCCGGGTGCGGGATCCGTATGAGCGGCGGATACGTCATATCGGCACCAAGGGTCCGTACCCCGACGGAAAGGCGGACACCTCATGCGCCGTACGACGTTCCACCGCGCGTCTCTCGCCGCGGCGAGCCTGCTCCTGCTGGCGGGCTGCGGCTCCCAGGGCGGGGGCGGCGACAAGGGCAGCGGCACGGTGTCCGCGAAACCGACCCCGACCCCGAGCGCGACCTCGACACCCACCCCTTCCGCCAGTGGGTCTTCCGCCGGCTGCACGCCCCTGACCTCGGATCTCACCGCCGCCGACAGCGGCCGTACCTTCTGCCTGGCCCAGGACGGGGCCTTCCGGGTCACCCTGACCGGCTCCGAGCAGCGCCCCTGGAAGAAGATCACCGCGGCCGGGGACACGGCCGCCCTGAAGGAGATCAACTACGGGATCATGCTCCGCGGCAGCGACGCCGGAGCCGCCTACCAAGCGGTAGCCTCCGGCACCGTGACCCTCTCCTCCACCCGCCCGCTGTGCGCCGAGCCCACCGCGCCCGGCCGGGTCTCCTGCAAGGGCATCCAGGAGTGGCAGGTCACCGTAAGGGTGGAGTGAGCCTCAGCCGGCCAGGTGCCGTACCTGGTCCCAGAGCACCGGGTCGACCACGCCCACCCGGCGCCGGAACTCCCACACCGCGATCTCGCGCAGCTCGTCCGTCTCCAGGAAGCTCGGCCGGCCCTGGGCGTCCCCGACCGAGCCGGGCGGCAGCGGGATCACCCCGGCGCGCTCGTCGTGGTACTTGCTGGTGATCTTCGCGATCGTGGCCCGGTTGCCGCGCACGGCCAGCACCAGGCAGGGCCGGTCCTTGGCGCCGGGACCGTCTTCGTAGGGGACGTTGGCCCACCAGATGTCCCCCGGGTGGGGCCGTCCGAGCTGCCCGCGCGTGCCGCGCGGATACCCCGGCGGGCGGGTGCGGTGCCCGCGCGGACGGTGGCCCCTGCCCCAGCCGTCGACGAGCGTGGCGACCAGCGCCAGCAGGACGACTGCCGCGAGCGCGAGCCACCATGACGTGTCCATACGACGACGTTACCGGCGCGAGATAATCGACGCGCGCCCTTACGCGATCCTCATACGCCCCTGGTCCAGCCGAACCGGTGACACCACAGGTGAGTTCGCCCACAACGGCCCCTGGCGGAGGAGCGACCGGCTCTTTTGCGCCTTACGCTCGACAAACCGCACGACCCCCGTCATGCCCTTTTTCCCGACTCCAGTTCCCAGCGCATCTGGGTTTCCGCCAACGGAGGTTTCTGCTTCATGAAGCTCACCGTCGTCGGCTGCTCGGGGTCGTTCCCGTCCGCGGAATCGGCCTGTTCGAGCTACCTCGTAGAGGCCGACGGCTTCCGGCTGCTCCTCGACATGGGCAACGGCGCCCTGGGCGAGCTGCAGCGCCACTGCGGTCTCTACGACCTCGACGCGATCTTCCTGAGCCATCTGCACGCCGACCACTGCATCGACATGTGCGCCTACTTCGTGGCGCGCTACTACCGCCACGACGGCGGCCCGTGCCCCCCTATTCCGGTCTACGGCCCCGAGGGCACCGAGCACCGCCTGACCACGGCCTACGCCGACACCCCCACCGCCTCCTCGATGAGCGAGGTCTTCGACTTCCACACGGTGAAGCCGTCCACGTTCGACATCGGCCCCTTCACGGTCCACACCGAGCGGGTCCGCCACCCCGTGGAGGCGTACGGCATCCGCGTCGAACACGCCGGGAAGTCCCTGACGTACTCGGGCGACACCGGCGTCACCGAGGCGCTGGAGGGCCTGGCCCGGGACACCGACCTGTTCCTGTGCGAGGCCGCCTTCACGCACGGCAAGGAGAACATCCCGGACCTGCACCTCAACGGCCGCGAGGCCGGCGAGACCGCGGCCCGGGCCGGCGCCCGCCGCCTGGTCCTCACCCACATCCCGCCGTGGACCGACCCCGCCGTGAACCTCGCCGACGCCCGCGAGGTCTTCGACGGCCCGGTGGATCTCGCGGTGCCGAGGGCGACGTACGAGATCTGACACGCGTACGGCGTTCAGGGCCGTACGACGCGAAGAAGGCCCCCGCCGCCGCGGGGGCCTTCGTCATGTGTACTGCCGGGACTCACGCCTTCGTGAGGTCCTCGATCTCCTCCTCGGGCTCACGGCCCGGGGTGGGGAGGTTGAAGCGGACGATGGCGAAGCGGAAGACGAAGTAGTAGATCGCCGCGAAGGCCAGGCCGACCGGGAGCAGCAGCCAGGGCTTGGTGGAGATGCCCCAGTTGATGAACACGTCCGTGAAGCCGGCCGAGAAGCTGAAGCCCATGTGCATGCCCAGCGACCACGTCACGGCCATCGACAGGGCGGTGAGCACCGCGTGGATCGCGTAGAGGACCGGGGCGATGAACATGAACGAGAACTCGATCGGCTCGGTGACACCGGTGAGGAACGAGGTCAGAGCCAGTGACACCATCATGCCGGTCACGGCCTTGCGGCGTTCGGGACGGGCCGTGTGCGCGATGGCCATGGCGGCGGCCGGCAGACCGAACATCATGATCGGGAAGAATCCGGTCATGAACATACCCGCGGTGGGGTCGCCCGCGAAGAAGCGCGGCAGGTCGCCGTGGAAGACGGTGCCGGCGGAGTTGGTGTAGTCACCGATCTGGAACCAGGCCACGGAGTTCACGAACTGGTGCATGCCGATGGGGATCAGCGCGCGGTTGATGAGACCGAAGAGCGCCGCGCCGAAGGAGCCGAGCCCGGTCATCCACTCGCCGAAGTTGGTGATGACGTCACCGATGGGCTGCCAGCCGAGGACGACCAGGACACCGAGGAGGGCGCCGACGACGGCCGTGATGATCGGCACCAGCCGGCGGCCGTTGAAGAAGCCCAGCCAGTCCACGAGCCTCTTGCGGTGGTAGCGCTGCCACAGCACGGCGGTCAGCAGGCCGATGATGATGCCGCCGAGCACGCCCGGGTTCTGGAAGGTCGCGGCCGTCGCGGCCTCGTGCCCCTTCTGCCAGAAACCCCCGAAGGGGGCGACCGACGTGTAGGTGGCCCCGTCGTGCCCGTCCTTGATCGGGAACTGGTGGATCACCGCGTAGTAGGTGAGGAAGCTGACCAGGGCCGCGAGGGCCGTCGAGCCGTCGGCCTTCTTCGCGAAGCCGATGGCAACGCCTATGCAGAACAGCAGCGGCAGGCCGAACGAGCCGTCGAAGAGGATGCCGCCCGCCCCGGCGAAGACCTTCGCGACGTTCGTCGGGAGATGAAGCTTCGCCTGGACGTCAGGTTGGCCGAGGCGCATCAGCAGACCAGCCGCCGGCAGTACGGCGATCGGGAGCTGGAGGCTGCGGCCGACCTTCTGCAGGCCCTGGAACAGACCGGATCCCCACTTCTTTGTGGGGGCCGCCGTCGCGGTGGCGGTTGTCATACTTCCTCCATCGGTGGTGGTCTACACCACTCAGTGGTGTAGACCTGTTGTACACGATGGGGGCGTTATAAGGAACCCGTCAATTCCGCAACCGGAGCGCTACGCGCTGTACGCCATAGGGCGACAGGCTGCTTAAGCCTTGGTGACGTCCTCCACTTCGTCCTCCGGTTCTCTGCCCGGGGTCTTCAGATCGAACCGCGTGATGGCGAACCGGAAGATCACGTAGTAGACCGCCGCGAAGCACAGGCCGATCGGGATGATCGCCCAAGGCCGGGTCGCCAGCTTCCAGTTGATGACGTAGTCGATGAGCCCCGCCGAGAAACTGAACCCGTCGTGCACCCCCAGCCCCCACGTCACCGCCATCGACACCCCGGTCAGCACCGCGTGCACCGCGTACAGCAGGGGCGCGATGAACAGGAACGAGTACTCGATCGGCTCGGTGATGCCGGTCACGAACGACGTCAGCGCCACCGACAGCATCAGACCGCCGATCTCCTTGCGCCGGTGCGGCTTCGCACAGTGCGTCATGGCGAGCGCGGCGGCCGGCAGCGCGAACATCATGATCGGGAAGAACCCCGACGTGAACTGACCCGCGTGCGGATCACCCGCCAGGAACATGTTGATGTCACCGTGCACCGTCTGGCCGTCGGGCGTGGTGTAACTGCCGAACTGGAACCAGATGGGCACGTTCAGGAACTGGTGCAGCCCGACCACCAGCAACGCCCGGTTCGCGAGCCCGAACACCCCCGCACCCCACGCCCCCGCCTCCCGCAGCCAGTGACTGAAACTCTCCAGACCGCTGCCGACCGGCGGCCAGACCCACAGGCACAGCACGGCGAACGCGATGGCCACGAACGACATGATGATCGGGACCAGCCGCCGCCCGTTGAAGAACCCGAGCCAGTCCACCAGCCGCGTCCGGTGGTACCGGGCCCAGAAGAAGGCGGTCAGCAGCCCCAGCGCGATCCCGCCGAAGACCCCCGGATTCTGGAACGTGAACGTCGACACCGTCCCCTCGCTCACCTGGCACCCGATCCCCGGCAGCGTCCTCGAACCGCCGGGACAGTCCTCCGGGAACTGGTGCAGCACCCCGTAATAGACGAGAAAGCCCGCCACCGCCGCCAGCGCCGTCGAACCGTCCGCCTTCTTCGCCATCCCGATCGCGACCCCGACACAGAACAGCAGCGGCAGCCCGACCGAACCGTCGAGCAGCGCCCCGCCGGCCCCCTTCATCACCTTGGAGACCGCCGTCCAGCCCAGCCCCTGCTCGCCGAACACGTCGGGCTGGCCCAGCCGGTTGAGGATCCCCGCGGCCGGCAGCACCGCGATCGGCAGCTGAAGACTGCGGCCCATCTTCTGCAGCCCCTGGAACAGCACATTCCACCGCTGCCGCGCGGGACTTGCCGTACTCTCGGCGCTCTCGGCACTCATGGGCGCGTCCTCCGGGCCGCTCGGCTGCACCGCGGGTTGCCACGGGGGTTTGTCGACCGCCCACCAGCTGGTGTAGACCAGTTGACGACGGTTCCGCCGCGGTGCTCGCCATCATTCGGCACCCGCGGTACGGCCGCTCGCAAAGTTGGGCCAACTGTGGGTTACTGCGACAAAGCGGTTCGGATCAGGGAGAAGGAACATGGCCAGCAAGGCTGAGAAGATCGTCGCCGGCCTCGGCGGAATCGAGAACATCGACGAGATCGAAGGCTGCATCACCCGGCTGCGCACCGAGGTCCACGACGCCTCGCTGGTCGACGACGCCGCGCTGAAGGCCGCCGGCGCCCACGGCGTCGTCAAGATGGGCACCGCCATCCAGGTCGTCATCGGCACCGACGCCGACCCGATCGCCGCGGAGATCGAAGACATGATGTGAGCCTCCGGCTCACCGGAAAAGGGGCTCTTCCCACCTTGGGAAGAGCCCCTTCGCACGCTCCGGATAGGCTCGTCGCCATGTCTCGAATCGACGGCCGCACGCCCGAACAGCTCCGCCCGGTCACCATCGAACGCGGCTGGAGCAAGCACGCCGAGGGCTCCGTCCTCGTCTCCTTCGGCGACACCAAGGTCTTCTGCACCGCCTCCGTCACCGAAGGCGTCCCCCGCTGGCGCAAGGGCAGCGGCGAGGGCTGGGTCACCGCGGAGTACGCCATGCTCCCCCGCGCCACCAACACCCGCGGCGACCGCGAGTCCGTCAAGGGCAAGATCGGCGGCCGCACCCACGAGATCTCCCGCCTCATCGGCCGCTCCCTGCGCGCCGTCATCGACTACAAGGCCCTCGGCGAGAACACGATCGTCCTCGACTGCGACGTCCTCCAGGCCGACGGCGGCACCCGCACCGCCGCCATCACCGGCGCATACGTGGCCCTGGCCGACGCCGTCGCCTGGGCCAAGGAACGCAAGCTCGTCAAGGCCGGCCGCCAGCCCCTCACCGGCACCGTCTCGGCCGTCTCGGTGGGCATCGTCGGCGGAGTCCCCCTCCTCGACCTCCGCTACGAGGAGGACGTCAAGGCCGAGACCGACATGAACGTCGTCTGCACCGGCGACGGCCGCTTCGTCGAGGTCCAGGGCACCGCCGAGGCCGAACCCTTCGCCCGCGACGAACTCAACGCCCTCCTCGACCTCGCGGTCGCCGGCTGCACCGACCTCGCCACGATCCAGCGGGCGGCGCTCGAAGAGACCCTCAAGAAGTAAAGGGAAAGGAAAAAGCCGAGGTACGGCAGGGCAACCCGGGCGGCCCACCCCGCGTCTCTGTCAATACGGGCGCACGGCACGTACAACCGTGCGCCCGGCCAGTCTTGCAACGGGGAGGGGAACCCACCATGGCCGCCAGCCGACGCCGAGGACGCCGTCGCGTCACCGCCATCGCCGCCGTAGCCGCGACCACCGCACTCACCGCCGTCCTGCTCACCGGCTGCGACAGCGTGAACAAGGCCCTGGACTGCGTCCAGACCGCCGACTCCATCGCCGACAGCGTCACCAGCCTCCAGCAGGCCGTGGAGAACGCGTCGAACGACCCGACCAGGATCGACTCGGCCATCACAGCCATCGGGGACAACCTCGACAAGATCGACAGCAAGACGGACAACGCCGACCTGGACAAGGCGACCCAGGACATGCGCGAGGCCCTGGTCAAGGTCCAGACGGCCGTCCAGAACGGCGACGACACGCCCGACATCAGCGGGGTCACCGACGCGGCCGGCGAACTGACCAAGGTCTGCCAGCCGTAGTCCGGGGCCCGGACGGCGGCCGGGGTACTGCCGGGATACTGGTCCCCATGACGCGCCTGATTCTCGCCACCCGCAACGCCGGAAAGATCACCGAACTCCGCGCCATCCTCGCCGAGGCGGGCCTGCCCCACGACCTGGTCGGCGCCGAGGAGTACCCCGACATCCCCGACGTCAAGGAAACCGGCGTCACCTTCGCCGAGAACGCCCTCCTCAAGGCCCACACCCTCGCCCGGGCGACGGGCCTCCCGGCGGTCGCCGACGACTCCGGCCTCTGCGTGGACGTCTTGAACGGCGCCCCCGGCATCTTCTCCGCCCGCTGGGCCGGCAGCCACGGCGACGACAAGGCCAACCTGGACCTGTTGCTCGCCCAGCTCGCGGACATCGCCGAGGAACACCGGGGCGCCCACTTCGCCTGCGCGGCGGCCCTGGCGTTGCCGGACGGCACGGAACGGGTGGTCGAGGGCCGGCTGCGTGGCGTACTCCGCCACGCCCCGTCCGGCATGAACGGCTTCGGCTACGACCCGATCCTCCAGCCGGAGGGCGAGACGCGGACCTGCGCGGAGCTGACCCCCGAGGAGAAGAACGCGATCAGCCACCGGGGGGAGGCGTTCCGGGCGCTGGTGCCGGTGGTGCGGGAGCTGTTGGGCTGAGCCGCGGCTGAGGGGCGCCCATGTTGGGCGCCCCTCGGTGTACGTACGGCCGGTGGGACTCGAACCCACACGGGCTTTCACCCACTGCGCCCTAAACGCAGCATGTCTGACCAATTCCATCACGGCCGCTCAAAACGGTCATCGTGCTCGACCGGCGGCACTCAGTGTACGGGGCCGTCGGGACACTCGGCGAGTGGGACTCTGCTCTTCTGGCGACACCACGTCTCCGTCAACGCATGGCAATTGGGGCACAGATATCGAAGGTTCTCCTGGCGGTTGTCCCGCCAGTTGCCGTTGACATGGTCGATCTGCAAGGTGATCGGACGCCCGCGCCACTCACCAACGTTGCCGCACTCCACACACGCATACGGCACCCCGATCTCGGTCAGAGCTTGGTGAAGTCGGGATCTGTTTGTCCGTCCGGCCTGTTGGGGCAGGATCACCAGCACTCGATGCGATGTCGACGGAGGCGCCGGCCGCTCGGGCCGTCCCCAGGGCCGGCGTGTGAAGTGGCCGGTGTCGAGACCGAGGCGGGAGGCGGCGCGCCGTACGCGTCGGTGGTTGGTGTCGTTGACGTCCATCCCGAGTCCGCGCATGACCTCGGCGTAGCTGGTGCAGGTCCGTACCAGGCTGCGTAGTTCATCCTCGGGAATCACCGCACGTCGATGTGAGAAGTGGCTGGTGTCGATGAGCTGGGCCGCCAACATGCGACACAGGGTCGCCCGGGACCGGCTGTCATCGGGGACGCCCAACACGCGAGCCACGCCGCGCACGCTGGTGGCTGTGGCCGTGGCCGCCCGGAGTTCCTCCGAAGTGAAAGGCAGATCCAGTTCGGGGCGGTCCATGCCGGGGAAGTGGCTGATGTCGATGCCTGCGGCGTCAAGGCGGCGTCGGATGTGCGAGAGAGTCCCCGTGGCTGGTGTGGCGCCCAGCTTGAGCGCCACTTCCCGCAGGGAGGACGAGGACGTGGCGGCTTCCGCGATGGCGGCGTCTGGGTACTTGCGCCATGGGCTGCGCTTGGCGAAGTGGCTCGTATCGAGTTCGTGACGCGTCACGTGCTCCTGCAACACCCGCCTTTGACCGCCACTCGGATTGAGGCCCAGTCGCCGCATCAGATCTGTCCAGTTGCGCGCTTGAGCGACTTCCGGCGCCAGTCGCTCCCTGGTGTATGCACTCGCTCCCACAGCGCCCCCTCCGTCTCCGGCCGCGCGTTCGCAGCCCGTACGGAGTAACGAACCGGTTATCGGACAGTCACGCACGGAAACCGGAATCCGGAGGCCGGGAAGGAGAAACGGCTCGCGCCAGGTCACCCCGGTGCGAGCCGTCAGTGGCGGGTCAGGTGGGCGTCAGATGCCCAGATCCTTGATGATCTTGGCCACGTGGCCGGTGGCGCGGACGTTGTAGAGGGCGCGTTCGACCTTGCCCTCCTCGTCGACGATGACCGTGGAGCGGATGACGCCCAGGTAGGTCTTGCCGTAGTTCATTTTCTCGCCGTAGGCGCCGTAGGCGTCGAGGACCTTCTTGTCGGGGTCGGCGAGGAGGGTGACCTTGAGGTGCTCCTTCTCGCGGAACTTGCCGAGTTTCTCCGGGGCGTCGGGGGAGATGCCGAGGACGTCGTAGCCGGCGTCGGCCAGGAGGGAGAGGTTGTCCGTGAAGTCGCAGGCCTGCTTCGTGCAGCCCGGGGTGAGGGCGGCCGGGTAGAAGTAGACGATGACCTTGCGGCCCTTGTGGGCGGAGAGGGACACCTCGTTGCCGTCGGCGTCGGAGAGGGTGAAGTCGGGGGCTACGTCCCCGGGCTGGAGTCGCTCGCTCATCGGTCTAGCGTAACGGGGGGTCCTGGCATGGCAGCGGTGGCGAGAACTGACAGACTGTCCAGAACAGGCAGTACGGCAGACTTCGGAGGGCCTACGGTGGCGGAGACGTCGGACACCAGAACCCCGGCGCAGATCGAGGCGGACATCAAGCGCCGCCGCGAGGTGCTGGCCGAGACGCTGGACGAGATCGGGGTGCGGGTGCATCCGAAGACCATCGTCGGCGACGCGAAGGCCAAGGTCGCGGCCAACGTCGATCACACGCTCGGGAGGGCCTACGTCCAGGTCAACCGGGTCGTGAGTGAGGTGCGGGCCCAGTTCGTGGACGAAGAGGGTGCGCCGCGCCTGGAGCGGGTGGTGCCGGTCGCCCTCGTCGCCGTGGGCGTGGTCGGGCTGCTGGTCTTCAGCGGGACCCGGCGGCGCAAGAGCTGATCAGAGGCAGGTAGGTTCAAAGGCGTGAGCGCCAAGAGAGACGAGCAGAGCAGCCAGCACGACAAGCTGCCGATCCGGATGCTGCACGACCGGGTCCTGGTCAAGCAGGACACCGGGGAGGGCGAGCGGCGGTCGGGCGGGGGCATCCTGATTCCCGCCACGGCGGCGGTCGGGCGCCGGCTGGCCTGGGCCGAGGTGGTCGCGGTCGGGCAGAACGTGCGGACGGTGGAGCCCGGCGACCGGGTGCTGTACGACCCGGAGGACCGTGCCGAGGTCGAGGTGCGGGGGGTCGCGTACGTGCTGATGCGGGAGCGCGATCTGCACGCGGTGGCCGCCGACCGCTTCGAGGGCTCGGAGGACTCGACCGGCCTGTATCTGTGATTCAGAGGGCAGAAGGGGCCTGGTGGCTGTGGTCACCAGGCCCCTTTGTCTTTTCTTTGCTGTGTTCGAAGGAGTCAGCCCGACGAGACGCGCCGTACCGGGACCGTGAAGGCAAAGACGACGCACCCCCGTTGTCAGCGATACGTCAGCGAGACGTCTCGGAGGTGTCTGTCATGGCCTGGGTTCTGCTTGCCGTCGCCGGTCTTCTTGAGGTCGGCTGGTCGGTCGGCATGCTGTGCTTATTGGGGGACACCCCCAAACCCCCGTACACCGACGGGTTCACCCGGCCCGTGCCCAGTCTGCTCACCGGCGGCGGGATCGTCGCCAGCATGCTGTTGCTGTCGTACGCCGCGAGGACGCTCCCCATCGGTACCGCCTACGGCGTGTGGGTGGGGATCGGGGCGGCCGAGGCGGCGGTGTTCGGGATGGTGGTGCTCGGGGAGCCGGCCACCGCCGCCCGGATCTTCTTCGTGTGCCTGCTGCTGGTCGCCGTGGTCGGGCTCAAGGCGACCAGCGGTCACTGAACGAACCCGAACCCGCCTCCGTCGCCCGCTGTGGTGCCGGTAGTGGTGCCGGTATCGGTGCCCGCGGTCGTCGTACCGGTACTGGTGCCGTCGGTCGTGGTCCCGGTCGAGGTGCCGGAGTCGGTGCCCGAGGTCGTCGTACCGGACGTGGTCGTTCCCGAGGTTGTCGTACCGGAGTCGGTGCCCGCGGTCGTCGTACCGGACGTGGTGGTGCCGGCGGTGGTGGAGCCGTCCGTCGTGCCGCCGTCGGTGGTGCCGGCGGTGGTGGTGCCGTCCGTGCCGCCGTTGTTCTGGCCCTGGTCGGTGGTGCCGCCGTTGTCCTGGCCGCCGGTGCCCGGGGTGGCCGGGGCCTGGGTGCCCGGGGCCACGGTCTCGGCGCCGGCCTGGAGGTCCAGGTCGAAGTCGGAGGCCGTGGTGCCCTTCAGGGCGTCCTTGGTGTACTGCGCCCAGATCTCGGTCGGGGCCCCGCCGCCGTTGATGCGGGCGAGGCCGAGTGCGCCGTACAGCGACTTGTGCGCGGCGGTGACCGGGTCCTGGCCCATCACGGAGACGACGGTGGCGAGGTCGGGGGTGTAGCCCGCGAACCAGGCCGCGGTGTCCTCTTCCGCGGTACCGGTCTTGCCGGCCGCCGGACGGCCCGCGGCCTGGGCGGCGGTGGCGGTGCCGTTGTCGACCACGCTCTGCAGGATGGAGGTGGTGGTGTCGGCGGCCTGCCGGCTGACGGCCTGCTTGGTCGCCGACTTCGGCAGCCTGATCTCCTGCGTGCCGTCCCGGGTGATCTTGTCGACCATCGTGTACGTGCCGTGCTTGCCGTGGTTGGCGAGCGTGGCGTACGCCTCCGCCATGTCCAGGACGCTGGCGGTCGCGGTGCCGAGGGCGATGGACGGGTACGGCTGGAGGTCCTTGGTGTCGGCGGGGATGCCCAGGTCGACGGCGGTCTGCTTGACCTTGGACGGGCCGACGTCGACGGCCATCTGCGCGTACACCGAGTTCACGGAGAGGTCGGTGGCCTTGCGGACGGTGATCTGGCCGTACGACTTCTCGTCCTCGTTCTCCGGTGCGTAGGCGCCGCCGGACCAGCCCTGGACGGTGCGCTTGTTGGTGCCGTCGTAGTAGGTGTTCGGGGTGATGGTCTGGCCGGACTGGGTGGTGGAGCCGTTGTCGACGGCGGAGGCGAAGACGAAGGGCTTGAAGGTGGAGCCCACCTGGAAGTCGCCGCGGGTCGCGCCGTTGGTGTACTGCTTCACGTAGTCGATGCCGCCGTACATGGCGACGACCTTGCCGGTCTTCGGGTCGACGGAGGCACCGCCGGCCCGCACGTAGTTGTCGACCTTGTTGTTCTTCTTGTCCAGCTGGGAGATCAGCTTGTCGTCGACCGCCTTCACGAAGGCGTTCTGCCTGGACTTCTGCAGGGTCGTCGTGATGCGGTAGCCGCCGGCCTCCAGGGCGTCCGAGTCGACGATCTTGTTCTTGATCAGGTAGTCGTTGACCGCGTTGACGATGTAGCCGCGCTGTCCGGACATGCCGGTGGAGACGGTCTGCTCCTTGGGCATCGGGAACTTCATGCCGGCCCGCTTCGACTCGGTGAGCCAGCCCTTCTTGACCATGCCGTCGAGGACGTAGTTCCAGCGGGCGACGGCCGCGGCCTTGTTCTCGGGGTGGGCGACGACGTCGTACTCGCTCGGTGCGTTGACGAGCGCGGCGAGGTAGGCGGCGCGGGCCGGGTCGAGGTCGGTGGCGTCCATGCCGTAGTAGGCCTGGGCGGCTGCCTGGATGCCGTAGGCGTTGCGGCCGAAGTAGCTGGTGTTGAGGTAGCCCTCCAGGATCTGGGCCTTGGACTCGCTGCGGTCCAGCTTGATCGCGACGAACACCTCCTTCACCTTGCGGGTGACGGTCTGCTCCTGCGCGAGGTAGTAGTTCTTCACGTACTGCTGGGTGATCGTCGAGCCGGACTGCGTGCCCTTGCCGGTCGCGGTGTTCCAGGCGGCGCGCAGCATCGCCTTGGGGTCGACGGCGGACTCGGTGTAGAAGTCGCGGTCCTCGGCGGCGAGCACGGCGTGCTGGGCGTCCACGGAGACCTGGGCGAGGGTCACGTTCTCCCGGTTGACCTCGCCGTCGCGGGCGAGCTGGGAGCCGTCGGCGAACAGGTAGACGTTGGACTGTTTGGTGGCGAACGCGTTGGCCGCCGGGATCTTCACCATCGAGTAGCCGAGGAAGAACAGGCCGATCAGCAGCAGTACCCCGATCACGAAGGTGCCGAGCACCATCCGCCAGGTCGGGATGATCCGCCGCCATCCGGTCCGCTTGGGCCGCTTCATCTTCTTCTCGCCCCCGTTCGTCGGCACGTCGACCGCGGGCGGTTCCGCCCCGGGCGCCGGGACCGCCGGGACCGCGGTCACCGCGGTGGGTGCCGCGGGCGCTGCCGCCTTCGGCACCCTGACCGCCGCGAGCTGCCGCGTCTGCGTGTCCTGCCCGTCCTGCCGGTCCTGTCCGTCCCGCCTGGCCTGTGCGTCCTGCCTGTCCCGGGCCGCCGCCGGCGGTCGCGCCTTCGGCGCCGTGACCGCGGCGAGCTGCCGCGTCTCGGTGTCCTCGGCCGCCGCCCGCGGCGGTGCGACCGTCTTGTCGCCCGGTCTGGCGCCCGCCGGTGGCTGCTCCGTCCTCGCCTGCTCGGCCGCCGCCGGCGGCTCCGTCGTCCTCTCCTCGGCCGCCGCGGGCGGCTCCGGCTGCTTCGCCTCGGCCACCGGCTGCGGTGGGGTCGGCTTCTCCTCGGCCGCAGCCGGCGGCTCCGTCGGGCCTCCGCCGCCCTGGTTCGGCTGTTGCGGCTGCGGCTCGTCGCTCATGTCGTGCACGGACTCCTGTTTCGCGTCGTACATTCGTTCCCGTACGACCTCGTACGCTTCTGCGCCCCCTGATGAAGACTCTCGCACCGTGCGTTCCGTTCCCGGATTCCGGCACGCTTCGGTCACGGAAATTGCGTGGCCTGCGATGTCGTCGGCGCAGTAGGCTCCTGCGCTTCGGTGTCGGGCGGTCCGGGAGGTCGGTTGGCGTGGGCGCGGGACGGTTGTACACGGCCGTCGCGGCGGGGGGTTTCCGACGGTACGCGACGTATCGGGCGGCCACCGCCGCCGGGGTGTTCACCAACACGGCCTTCGGAATCATCCTCGTCTACACGTACTTGGCGCTGTGGGACGAGAAACCGCACCTCGGAGGCTATGACCAGGCACAGGCGGTGACCTATGTGTGGCTCGGACAGTGCCTGTACGCGACCCTCGCGATCCAGGGCGGGGGCGTGGAAAAAGACCTGATGGAGCGTATCCGCACGGGCGCGATCGCGATTGACCTGTACCGTCCGGCCGATCTCCAACTGTGGTGGTTGGCGACCGATTTGGGTCGCTCGCTGTTCCAGATGCTGGGGCGGGGCGTGATTCCCTTCCTCGTCGGCGCGGTGTTCTTCCCGATGGCGCTGCCCGCGGACGCCGGTACCTGGGCCGCCTTCCTGGTCGCGCTGTTCCTCGCGATGCTCGTCAGCTTCGGCATCCGCTACCTGGTCGCGCTGAGCGTGTTCTGGCTGCTGGACGGCATGGGCGTCAACCAGGTGCTGATGGTCACGGGGATCTTCTTCTCGGGCATGACCCTGCCGCTGAACGTCTTCCCGGGCGCCTTCGGCGAGGTCGTCCGCGTCCTGCCGTGGGCGGCGCAGCTCCAGATGCCGGCGGACGTGCTGATGGGGGAGACCGGTGTGGCGGGGGCGTTCGCCTTCCAGGCCGCGTGGGCGGTGGCGCTGCTGGCGGCGGGGCGGCTGCTGCAGTCGGCGGCGACGCGACGGGTGGTGGTGCAGGGTGGGTGAGCGTGTCCGGGACGCCCTTCGCGCGTACCTGCTGATCGCCGGGATGTGGATCCGTTCCACGATGATCTACCGGACCTCCTTCGCCGTCACGATGGCCGGGAACCTGCTGGTGACCGGGCTGGACTTCGCCACGATCCTGCTGATGTTCTCGCGGGTCGACTCGCTCGGCGGCTGGTCGCTGCCCGAGGTCGCCTTCCTGTACGGCCTGTCGGCGACCTCGTTCGGCGTCGCCGACCTGGTGCTGGGCTCGATGGACGTGCTGGGCACCCGGATCCGCGACGGCTCCTTCGACACGCTGCTGGTCCGGCCGGCCTCGGTGCTCGCCCAGATCGGCGCGGACCACTTCGCGCTGCGCCGCCTGGGCCGGATCACCCAGGGCGCGGTGGTGCTGGGCTGGGCGCTGGCCTTCGCCGGCATCGACTGGACGCCGGCGAAGGTGCTGCTGGTCCCGCTGATGCTGGCCGCCGGCGCGGCGATCTTCTGCGCGCTGTTCGTGGCGGGCGCGGCCTTCCAGTTCCTGGCGCAGGACGCGGCGGAGGTGCAGAACGCGTTCACGTACGGCGGTACGACGCTGCTCCAGTACCCGCCGACGGTGTTCGGGAAGGACTTCGTGCGCGGGGTCACGTTCCTGCTGCCGCTGGGCTTCGTCAACTGGGTGCCGGCGGCGTACGTGCTGGGGCGGCCGTATCCGCTGCGGCTGCCGGTGTGGACGGTGTGGGCGCCGCCGCTGGTGGCGGCGGTGTGCTGCGCGCTGGCGGGGCTGGCATGGCGGGCGGGCCTCAGGGCGTATCGAAGTACAGGGAGTTGAGCATGTTCATCGAGGTCGACGGGGTGGAGAAGGTCTTCGAGGTCCGGAAGAAGACCGGGTTCCTGAAACGGGAACGACGGCAGGTACGGGCGGTCGACTCGCTCTCCTTCACGGTGGCGCGCGGCGAGATGGTCGGCTACATCGGCCCGAACGGCGCCGGGAAGTCGACCACGATCAAGATGCTCACGGGCATCCTGACCCCGAGCGGCGGCCGGCTCCGGGTGGCCGGCATCGACCCGTCCCGCGAGCGCATGCGGCTGGCCCACCGCATCGGCGTGGTCTTCGGCCAGCGCACGACGCTGTGGTGGGACCTTCCCCTGATCGACTCCTACCGTCTGATGCACCGCATGTACCGCATCCCGGACGCCCGTTACGCCGAGAACCTGGACCGCCTGGTCGAACTGCTCTCCCTGGAAAGCCTCCTGGACGTCCCGGTACGACAGCTCTCCCTCGGCCAGCGGATGCGCGGCGACATCGTGGCGGCGCTCCTGCACGACCCGGACGTCCTCTATCTCGACGAGCCGACGATCGGCCTGGACGTCATCTCCAAGGCCAAGGTCCGCGACTTCCTCCGCGAACTGAACACCGAACGCGGCACCACGGTCCTGCTGACCACCCATGACCTCCAGGACATCGAGCAGTTGTGCTCGCGGGTGATGGTCATCGACCACGGGCGGCTGATGTACGACGGTCCGCTCGCGGGCCTGCACGAGGCGGGGGAGAGCGAGCGGACCCTCGTGGTCGACCTGGAGCGGGAGCTCCCGCCGATCGACGCGGGTCCGGCGGCGCGGGTGGTGAAGGTGGAGGGGCCGAGGCAGTGGCTGGCGTTCCCGGCGTCGGAGTCGGCGGCGCCGCTGGTGGCGCGGATCGCGGCGGAGTACCCGCTGGCCGACCTGTCGGTCCGTGAGCCGGACATCGAGGCGGTGATCGCGAAGATGCTGCGTTCCCTGGGGGACACCCCCAAACCCCCGCCGGACCGGGCCACCGCATAGTCCCCGGCGCCGCAAACTCGTAGTCTGCTCCGTATGACCGACGATGCCCCGGAGTTGCGCGCCTCCGACGCCGATCGTGAACGAGTCACCGAGATCCTCCGGGACGCCCTCGCGGAGGGGCGCCTCGACATGGAGGAGTTCGAGGAGCGGCTGGAGGCGACGTACAAGGCCCGTACGTACGGCGAGCTGACGCCGATCACCAGAGACCTGCCCGCGGCGGGCGCGTCGCCGGTGGTGTCGCTCAGCAAACCCCCTGCGCCGAGCGGGAGTTGGGGAGGCCGGATCGTCGGCGGCGAGGGCTCGTCCTCCTGGGCGGTGGCCGTGATGTCCGGATTCCAGCGCAAGGGCCGCTGGACGGTGCCCAGGCGCTTCGACTCCTTCGCGTTCTGGGGCGGCGGCGAGATCGACCTGCGCGAGGCGAACTTCGCGGACGGCGAGGTCGTGATCAACTGCATCGCGATCATGGGCGGGATCAGCGTCATCGTGCCGCCGGGCGTCGAGGTGGTGATGCGGGGCATCGGCATCATGGGCGGCTTCGACGAACGCGAGCACGACATGTCGCCGGACCCGGGTGCGCCGAGGGTGGTCGTGACGGGGTTCGCGTTCTGGGGCGGGGTCGAGGTGGCCCACAAGGTGACGAAGGCGGAACGCCAGCGGCTCAAGGAGGAACGCCGCCAGCAGAGCCTGGACCGCAGGTCGGCCCGCCACGAACTCCACGAGGCCCGCCACGAGTGGCACCAGCAGCGCCGCGAACACCGCGAGGAACGCCGCGAGGACCGAGACCGCCGGAGGCCCGGCGACCACTGAGGGCGCGCGGCCGGAGGTACGGCCACTGCTCAGGGGCGGCGGAGCAGCCAACCAAGGGGCGCGGGGCTCTAGCGATGTGCGGCTCCGCCGCGTGGGCGCGACCAGCCCCCACCGGCCCGCAGGTGCCCACTGCCCGGTTCGGCACCGCCGAAATCCGCCGCGGTGGCTGATCGCCGTGGCGGCGGAGTGGGGAGAGCCGGTGGAGTGGGGAAGAGCGGCGGAGTGGGGAGAGCGGCGGGGCGTCTTGAGCACCGGCGGCGCAGCCGACCCAGGGGCGCGGGGAACTGCGCGACCAGCCCCCATCGGCCCGCAGGTGCCCACCGGCCGGTTCGGCACCGCCGAAATCCACCGTCGTGGCTGATCGCCGTCGCGGCGGGGTGGGGAGGAGCGGCGGGGTGGGGGAGCGGCGGAGTCCGGGGAGCCGAGGGTGTGGGGTCGGCAGGTGGGGTGGGGGAGCGGCGGAGTTTGGGGTGTCGAGGGTGTGGGGTCGGCAGGTGGGGTGGGAACTCTTCGTTCGTTCCGGGAGTAGGTCAGGTAGGGACAATGGGTGCGGGATCATCGTGAGGGTGGTGCCGGCTGCGAACGGGTGGAGCAGATGGAGGAACGTACGGAAGCGGTGGTGGCTGCGGCCACCCCGTCCTACAAGTCCATGAACGCCTTCACGCCCGCCGACGAGGAGCGCCAGCGCGGCGTCCGGCGCATGAAGCGCACGGCGACCGGCCTGCTGCTGCTCGTCGCGGTGGTGTACGTCCTGGCCAAGTGGGCGTCCGGAGCGGGCGCCGGCACCTGGGCCGACTACGTGGCCGCGGCCGCCGAGGCCGGCATGGTCGGCGCGCTAGCCGACTGGTTCGCGGTGACCGCCCTGTTCCGCCACCCCCTCGGCCTGCCCATTCCGCACACCGCGATCATCCCGACGAAGAAGGACCAGCTGGGCGTCTCGCTCGGCGAGTTCGTCGGCGAGAACTTCCTCTCCCAGGACGTCGTACGGCAGCGCCTGCGCGCCGTGGGTATCGGCAGCCGCCTCGGCGCCTGGCTCGCGGAGCCGAAGAACGCCGACCGCGTGACGGCCGAGCTCGCGACAGCGCTCCGCGGCGCGCTCACCGTGCTGCGGGACTCCGACGTCCAGGCGGTCGTCGGCGAAGCCATCACGCGGCGGGCCGACGCCCAGGAGATCGCCCCCGGCATCGGCAAGATGCTGGAGCGGATCGTCGCCGACGGCGGCCACAAGCGGGTCGTGGACCTCGTCGTCACCCGCGCGCACGACTGGCTGGTGCTGCACGCGGACTCCGTGATGGACGCCGTGCAGGGCGGCGCGCCCGGCTGGACCCCCCGGTTCGTGGACCGCAAGGTCGGCGAGCGCGTCTACAAGGAGCTGCTGCGCTTCTGCGCCGAGATGCGGGACATGCCCTCCCACCCGGCCCGCGGCGCCCTCGACCGCTTCCTCTCGGACTTCGCGAACGACCTCCAGTCCGACACCGACACCCGGGCCCGCGTCGAACGGCTCAAGGGCGAGGTGCTGGGCCGCGGCGAGGTGCAGGACCTGATCGCGTCCGCCTGGACGGCCGTACGGTCCATGATCGTCTCGGCGGCCGATGACGAACGCAGCGAGCTGCGGCTGCGCGTCCGCGCCTCCCTGATCTCCCTGGGCGCCCGGATGGCCACCGAACCCAAGGTCCAGGACAAGGTCGACAGCTGGGTCGAGGGCGCGGCCGTGCACGTCGTGACGACGTACCGCAAGGAGATCACGTCCCTGATCACCGACACGGTGGCCGGCTGGGACGCGGAGCACACCACCCGGAAGATCGAGGCGCACATCGGCCGCGACCTGCAGTTCATCCGGATCAATGGCACGGTGGTGGGGTCGCTGGCCGGAGTGCTGATCTTCACGGTGTCCCGCGCACTGGGGGCGTAGCGCGCCCGGAGCGGGGCACCCGGCCGGGGTTTCGGTTTCCTTCCCGGCCGAGGAGGCGCGATGGGTGCAGGTACGGGCGCGGACACGACAGCGGACGGCCGGACGATCACCACCCGCATCCCGGCCCGCCTGGACCGGCTGCCCTGGTCCCACTGGCACTGGACGATCGTCATCGGCCTCGGCACGGTCTGGATCCTGGACGGCCTGGAGGTCACGGTCGTCGGCAACATCGCGAGCCGTCTCTCCGAACCGGGCAGCGGCCTCGCGATCTCCTCCTCCCAGGTCACCGGCACGGCCGCGGCGCTCTACGTGGCCGGCGCCTGCACCGGCGCCCTCTTCTGGGGCCGCCTGACCGACCGCCACGGCCGCAAGAAACTCTTCATGATCACCCTGGCGGTCTACCTGGCCGCCACCGCCCTGACCTCGGTCTCCTTCGCCCCCTGGTGGTTCTTCACCTTCCGCTTCCTGACCGGCTTCGGCATCGGCGGCGAGTACGCGGCGATCAACTCGGCGATCGACGAGCTGATCCCGGCGTACTACCGGGGCCGGGTCGACCTGATCATCAACGGCAGCTTCTGGGTGGGCGCGGTGGGCGGCTCGCTGCTGTCGATCGTCGCGCTGGACACCGACTTCCTGGCGAAGGACGTGGGCTGGCGCCTGACCTTCGCGCTGGGCGTCGTCCTCGGCCTGGTCATCCTGCTGGTACGGCGCAACGTCCCGGAGAGCCCGCGCTGGCTGCTGATCCACGGCAGGGAGCGGGAGGCGGAGGAGATCGTCACCTCGATCGAGCGGCAGGTGGCGGCCGAGAGGGGCGTCCCGCTGCCCGAACCGGCCGGTGAGCTGGTGATCCACCAGCGCGCGAGCGTCACGTTCGCCGAGATCGCCCGCACGGTCTTCCACGACTACCGGCGCCGTGCCGTCCTCGGCTTCTCCCTCTTCGTCGGCCAGGCGTTCCTCTACAACGCGATCACCTTCGGCTTCGGCGCGATCCTCACGAAGTTCTTCGACGTGCCGACGGGGGACACGGGCTACTACTTCGTGGTCATCGCGGTGGGCAACTTCCTCGGCCCCCTGCTGCTGGGCAAGCTGTTCGACACGGTGGGGAGAAAGGTGATGATCTCGTCGACGTACATCCTGTCGGGCCTGTTCCTGTTCCTCACGGCATGGCTGTTCGGCCGGGGTGTGCTGACCGCGGGAACGCTGACCGCATGCTGGTGCGTGGTCCTCTTCTTCGCCTCGGCGGGCGCGTCCAGCGCCTACCTGACCGTCTCCGAGATCTTCCCGATGGAGACGCGGGCGATGTGCATCGCCTTCTTCTACGCCCTGGGCACGGCGGCCGGCGGCATCAGCGGACCGCTCCTCTTCGCCGACCTGACGGGGACGGGCAAGCCGGCCGACACGGTACTGGCGTTCCAGATCGGCGCCGGCCTGATGTGCGCGGCGGGGCTGGTGGCGGCGGCGCTGGCGGTGAAGGCGGAGCGCCGCCCGCTGGAGGACATCGCCCGCCCGCTGACGGCCGCCGCCCCGGACACCCCCTAGGGCCTGTCTGACAATTCCCGTCTGCCTCGCGACGCCATGCACGCACTCTCGCCGCACCGGGCGCAGACCCAAGTACGTCCAGTACGAGGGCCTACGCCCGGCACGCCGAGAGCACGCACCTGACGCCGCGAGGCCGCCCTCCGGGCGACGACGGGAATTTTCAGACAGGCCCTAGAGCCAGCCCCCGGCGATGAACTGGACGGGGTCCTCGCCGGGGTGCTCGCGCATGCCGAACACGGCCTGGGACATCGACCACAGGACCGTTCGCCCGATCCGGTCCGGGTAGCGGGCGACCATCGCCTTGAAGAAGTCCACGGCGCTCTTCTCGGTGCCCATCAGCTCCTCGGCGACGTCGAGGTACTCCCGGGTCTCGGTGATCGTCCGTGCCGCGTCGTCGTCGAGCTCGGATACCTTGTGGCCGGCGACGACGGAGCGCGGGTTCAGCGACTCGACCTGGTCGATCGCCCGGCGCCAGGAGTCGAGGCCCGCGAGCACGGCCTCGCCGATGTACTGGTGGGCGCCGTTGTAGATGACGTCACCGGCCACGACGAGGGCGAGCTCGGGCACGTGCAGGACGCTGGTCGCCTCGGTGTCGGTGTACCCGACCTCGACGATGACGAGTTCCCTGCCTTCGAGGGTGAAGCGGTTGCCGGGCACCGTCACCGCGGTCACCGGGGAGGCCGGAATGTCCGAGTAGACCTTGTCCCAGACGTACGGGCGGCCGGCGTTGTTGGCGTGCATCTGCGCGATCGTGCCCTCGGTCGCCACGACGCGTGCGCCGAACCGCTCCGCCAGCAGGCCGGCGGCGAACCAGTGGTCGCCGTGCCCGTGGGTGATGAAGATGTCCGTCACGTTCCGGTTCTTGGCGGCCACCCAGTCGCCCAGCGCGTGCGCATGCTCGGCCGTGAACCCAGGGTCGACCAGCACGGCGTCCTCGGCACCGGAGACCAGGGTGCTGGTGACAGGGGAGAAGAGCTTCGGTTCTCCGTTCGGAAGCAGGCCGTTGTCCTGTGGCGGAGGGTTGTTGATGAACAGGTCGTAGGTGAGTGCGTCGGTCGGGCTCATGGTTGTCGTCCCCTCGCGTTTCCCGCTGCGGTTGCAGGCGGCATCATGCGCAGGGGCTGCCGTACGGGGGCATCACCTGAATGCGTGAGGCCCGGGTCCGGCCGGGGAGGGCGCCGCTATTGCCGGCGCCGCTATTGCCCGCCCCGCGCCCGCCTGCGCAGCAACAGCAACCCACCGGCCAGCGCGGTGATCCCCGCCCCCGCGCTCCACGCGACGATGTCACCGGTCCCGGTGGCGGCAAGGTCGTCGCCCTTGCCCGTGGCCGACGGCGAGGAGGAAGCCGAGGCAGCGGTCGAGCCCGGCGCGGAAGCGGATGCCGATCCCGATGTCGACGCCTTTGCCGAGGCGGACGCGGACGCTGACGCTCCCGGGCTCGGCGAGGACGACGTCGTACCCCCCGTCGCCTCCCCCTCGCTCACCCGGTCCCGCGTGAACGTCAGAGTCCCGAAGCCCAGTTGGTCGTACCCCCCGCTGTTCGGCCCGTAGTCGCCGCCCCCGCCCTCCGGCGCCGCCTTGGCCGCGATCTGCGTGACGTACGTCGCCGACAGGCCCCGCCGCTTCGTGTAGTGGTTGGCGATCATCGCCCAGATGGGACGGGTCATCGACGGATCGACACCCGCCGCGGCTGTCACCGTCTCGCTCCCCGACCATCCGCCGATCGCCCCCTTCCGCCGCGTGCTCGCGGTGAACGGCACCTGCCCGCCCAGGCTCCACTTGGCGACGTACTGCGCCCCCTTGAGGAACCGGCTGTCGTCGTACCCGTACAGGTCGATCCCCTGGTTCCAGGCCATCTCGCAGAACGTGCCCATCAGGCCCACCCCGAGCAGCGCGTGCCCCTGGTCGCGCCCCGCCTCCAGCCACTCGGCCAGCCCGTCCCCGTACACGACGGGAATCGCGTTCCCGATCGACCCGAGCCCGGCGCCGTGCTTGAAGTAGTCGACGGCACGGGTGACTTGGGCGCGGTCGTCGCAGAAGATGCCGGTGGCGAGGACGCAGGCCATGTTGGCCAGGTCCCAGTTGGTCCAGTAGTTGGAGACGACGGCGTTGTTGTGCCGGACGAGGAAGTCGTCGCTGACCGCGCCGAACAGCTTGCTGAGCATCTCCTGGAAGCGGGCGAGCTCGAAGTCCCCGTGGTCCCGGACGAGTTCGGCCGCGTTGGCGAACTGGTAGCCGTACAGCCCGGCGGCCAGGAACCGGTCGGCGGAGCCGTTGACCGCGGTGAGGGTCGAGGACCACGCGTTGAGGATGGCTACGGCGGTGTCGGCGTACGCGCTCTCGCCGGTCACGTGGTAGCGCAGGGCGTTCTGGTAGGCGGCGTGGATGTCGTTGTAGAGGAGCGAGTAGTTCTCCGGGGTGCCCGAGCCCCGGTACACCACGGCCTGCGGCCGCGCCTGCCAGCCGCTCTGTGCGTGCCGGTTGGCGGTGAGCCTGGCGAACCCGGCCGCGTAGGGCGCGGCGCCCGCCTTCACCTTGGCGGCCATGCGGTCGAGGTCGGTACGGGTGTGCAGCAGGCCGGGATGGGCGAAGGCGGCCCCGGCGGCGGCCGCGGTACCGCCTGCCGCGCCGATCCCGGCGGCGGCCCCCACCGCCACTCCCGAGGCCTTCAGCATGCTCCGGCGGCTGATCTGTCGAGTCATGTGCATGCCCTGGGAGACGAACCGGCACGGTCCCGATAACAGAAACCCGGGGATCCGGTCAGGCGCCCGTCGTCGACCCCGGCCGCACGATCATCAGGACCGTCACGGCGGCCCAGAGGAGATTGAACACCCCGGTGAACATGGCCAACTGGACGGTGGCCTGCCGGGTACGGGCGTCCTTGCCGCCCTCCACCAGCGCACTCTGCCGGGGCAGCACCAGCGCGGCGAGCACGACCGCCGCGAGCGCGGTGAGCGCGATCGACGTGATCAGCCAGGCGCTGCCCAGCACATGCATGGTGCTCGCCGTGGCGAACCCGAACACGGGGACGACGACGCCGACGACGGCGTACAACCGGCAGATCCGGTACAGCAGCCGAAGGGTCTCGGCGGCCCGGACGTCGTCCGGCGCTTCCAGGACGCGCCGGGCGGCCGGCGGGAACATGCTGGCGGCGACGGTGACGGGACCGACCGCGACGATCGCCGCGAGCACATGGACGGCGAGGAGGAACTTGGTCACGGCCTCGACCGTAGGCGGGCGGCGGATCTTGCAGAAGCGGCGATAATGCCACCACTCGACGGATTCTCGCCACCGATGGGCTGCCGGCGACATGCGGTTCGCGAGGTGACGGAATGCCTCATCGGCCGCCGGCGCCCTGACGCTCTGCCACGCCGGGGCGGCGGCGTCAGCGGCCGCCCCGCGGCCGCGACCTCCGCGCCGCCAGGAACACCAGCGCGCCGCCCGCCACCACCAGGACGGCGGTGCCCGCCCGCAGCAGGACTCCGTCCGCGCCCGTGGCGGCGAGCCCGCCGCCGGTCGTCGTCCCGCTGCCGGTTCCCGCCCCGGAGCCGGACGGGCTCGCGGTGGCCGTGGCCGACGGGGACGCGGAGGCGCTGGGCGACGGGCTGGACGTCGCCGAGCCGGTGGCCTTCACCGCGATCGCCGCGGTGTCGTTCGCCGTCTCGTCGTCACGATCGGGGTACTCGGGGTTCTCCACCGCCCGCACGCTGCCCCGCGCGCCGGGCACGACCCGGTCGATCCGCACCGTGAACTCCTGGGTCACGGAGTCGCCCGGCCGGAAGTCCGTGCTGCCGATGGCGCAGGTGTAGCTCTTCGCGCCGGCCTTGCCCGGTGTGCAGTTCCACAGCGGCCCGGGGTCGCCCTGCTCGCCGGGGCCGGGGGCGCCGGTGATGGTGGTGCCGGCGGGCGGGGTCACCACGAACGTGCCGGAGTTGTCGGCGTCCACCCACCGGAAGTCCATCCGGCCCGGCCCGTTGTTCCGCACGCCCACGGTGATGCTCACCGTCTCGCCGGCCTTGCCCTCGACCGTGTCACCGAGCGCCTGGTAGTCGGCGTGCTGGGTGGTGGCGAAGGTGCCGTACCCGGAGCCGGTGAATCCGGAGCCGGCGGCGACGGACTTCAGGCCGAGCGGCGCGCCGGTGCCGGTCCCGGGGAAGTCGGACGGGTCGAAGGAGTCGGGCGCGCTGCCGCCGACCGGCCACACGACGTAGGTGTTGTAGCCGTACATCGTGTCCTTGGAGGCGGTGTAGCGCAGCGGCGCGTCCGTCTCGTAGGCCGCGCCGGGCGCGACCGGGGTGTCGAACCGGCACCAGGCGCCGACGTCGGGCAGGTCCGAGTAGTGGCAGTTGGAGTGGTCACGGGCGAGAGAGACGCCTTCTGAGTCCTGCACCAGCAGCATGACGCCCTTGTCGGCGGGGGCTGTGCCGGTGTCGGCGAAGGCCGGGGTGCGCTCGAAGACGGCGCCGGGCGCGATGCCCTTCAGCGCCGGGTAGGGCCGGCGGACGAGCTTCGGCCCGCCGACCAGGACGTCCGTCCTCCCCGTCACGGCGGCCGCGTCGGAGGCGGTGGCGGTGTAGGTGACGGCACCGGTGTCGCCCGCCTTGGCGGCCGCGGTGGGCTTCAGGAAGAACGGGTCGATCGACTCCCTGCCCGACAGCGGGCCCACGTCGCACCTCACCTTCAGGGTGCCGGTGCTCACGCAGTCCCCCGTGACCACCATCGTCGCCTTCCCGGCGAGGGACGACGCGTCGACCGCGACCGAGACGTCATGGGCGTCCCCGCCCGAGGCGGCGATGCCGAGGTCCAGGTTCGGGCCCTCGCCCTCGGTGGGGAGGTAGTAGTTCTCCTGGGCGTCCAGGACGAGCGTCGTTCCGGCGGCGTGCGCGGCCGGGGTCGCGACCGCCATAGCGGCGGCCGCGAAAGCCGCGGCCGCCGCTGTCCGCCATGTTCTGCGTATCGTCAGCACACTACGTGGACACGTCAGGACACCGGAAGGTTGCGCCCGAGTGTCCGCCGGCTGACGGACGGGTATCGCTCCGGGAACCTCTCCGGAGCACCCGAACCAGCGACAGCCGACAGTCGGAAGTTCATCGGGAGCTGCACAGGCCACCGCGGGATCCCCACACGCCAGACGTCGCGTTTTTGCAGGTCACCGAATTCCGTCGGTAGCCCCCGCTGCCGGCATCCGCCCGGAACCGGGACCCCCGATTGGCGACAACCCGTCGAACGACTACTTTCCTGCCATGCACACCGTCGCCGTACTCGTCCTGGACCAGGTCATCCCGTCCGACTTCACCGTGCCGATCGACACCTTCGGCTGGGCCCGGCTGCCCGACGGCCGGGACGCCTACCGGGTGCGGGTGTGCGGGCCGGCCCAGGAGGTGACCGCGGCGGGCGGCGCGTTCACGATCAAGGCGCCGTACGGGCTGGACGCGCTCGCCGAGGCGGACACGATCATCGTGCCGGGCGTAGCGGACCCCGCCCTCGCCCTACCGCCCGAGGTGGCCGACGCCCTGCACGCGGCGGCGGCGAACGGCACGCGGATCGCGTCGGTCTGCGTCGGGGCGTTCGTCCTCGCGGCCACCGGCCTCCTCGACGGCCTGCGCGCCACCACCCACTGGGCCGCGGCCGGCACCCTGGCCGAGCTGCACCCGGACATCGAGGTGGACCCGAACGTCCTGTACGTCGACAACGGCCAGTTCCTGACCTCGGCGGGCGCGGCCGCGGCCATGGACATGTGCCTGCACATGGTCCGCAAGGACTACGGCTCGGCGGTCGCCGCGCACACCGCCCGGATGTCGGTGATGCCGCTGGAACGGGAGGGCGGCCAGGCCCAGTTCATCGTCCACGACCAGCCGCCGGCCCCCGCGGGCGCCACCCTGGAGCCACTCCTGGCCTGGCTGGAGGACAACTGCGACCGGGACCTGACCCTGGACGAGGTCGCGGCACAGGCCGGCATGAGCACCCGTACCCTCAACCGCCGCTTCCGCGACCAGACCGGCACGACCCCGCTGCAGTGGCTGCACCGGGCGCGGGTACGCAGGGCCCAGCACCTGCTGGAGACCACCGCCCACCCCGTCGAACGCATCGCCACCCAGTCGGGCTTCGGCTCCCCGACGGCCTTCCGCGAACGCTTCCGCAGAGTGGTCGGCACCAGCCCCCAGGCCTACCGGCGTGCCTTTCGCACCTCGGCGGGCTGAGCCCGGTCCGGTGATCAGGCCCGGCGGTCCGCGACGGCCCAGGACGCCAGTGCCACCGCGCCCGCCACCCCGAGGACGGACGGCCAGGCGCCGACCTTCTTGGCCAGCGGATGCGACCCGGCGAACGCGGCGACATACGCGACGGACAGCGCCCCGGCGGCCTTCCCGCCCGCCCGCTGCCGCCACTGCTGCGCGGCGGCGGCCCCGGCGACCGCCAGCACGGCTCCGCCCAGCGGCCGCTTCTTCGTCCACCGCGCCACGCCGTACCCTCCGACGAGCCCGCCCGCGGCGATCACCGAACTGGGAACCCTGGCCATGCGTGTCTCCTTCTGCTGCTGCCGCCCTCTGGCTGGATTTCCCGAGGCTAGCCCGCCGACGACCGCACCGGGCGAACCTGAGCCGACCCTTGTCAACTCAGGTCCGCCCATGTCAACCCGGCGACGCTTATGGACCTCAGGGCGCGTATCAAGGCGCGCAGGTGCAGACCAGCCGTGGGGGCGAGGCGGTTGTCGTTGCGCGTCTGTCCGAGCGGCGTCGCCGCGGTTGGTCAGTCACGCGGCTCGTACAGTCATGTCTTCTCTCCTTGAGTGGTCTCGAACTCGGTGGGAGAGCAGTCGGTTCGCGTTGTCGACTGCCCCGGGATGCCGACGTGCAGGGGCAGCCGTGAAGAAGGTGTGTACATCTATCCGGGCCTCGAACCTTGCGCCCGCGCGGCCGGAACCTGGTGCAGGGGACTCCGCGTCTCCCGTGGATGCCAACCTGAAATGGGACACGTGATGGGGCGCACCGACCCGCGCCGAACGGGGGAATCATGACGAGTGGGGTGCATCCGGGAGCGCTGATCGGCGGCCGGTACAGGCTGGACCACCGGCTGGGTGCCGGCGGGTTCGGCCAGGTCTGGCGGGCTCACGACACAGCTCTGGGCGTGGACGTGGCGGTGAAACAGGTCCATCTGGGCAGCACGCTGCCGGACGAGGAGCGCGCAGAACTACTGGCCCGCGCGGAAAGAGAGGCTCGCAACGCGGCCCGGCTGCGCGACCACCCCCATATCGTCACCGTGCATGACGTGGTCGAGGTGGACGAAGTCCCCTGGATCGTCATGCAGTTGGTGGAGGGACACTCGCTCGCGGAGGAGCTGGAGGAACGCGGCCCGCTGGGCGTCGAGCGAGCCGCTGCCATCGCCCAGGCACTGCTCGGCGCGCTGGAGACGGCACACAAGGCAGGTGTGGTTCACCGGGACGTGAAGCCGGCCAACGTGATGCTCGCCGACAGTGGAGAGGTGCTCCTCGCGGACTTCGGGATCGCAGTCGGGCAGACCGATCCACGCCTGACGGCGACCGCACTCGTCATCGGGTCGCCCGGCTTCATAGCCCCCGAGCGGCTTCACGGTGCGCAAAGCGACGGCCGGGCGGACCTGTTCTCACTGGGCGTGACGCTGTACGCGACAGTGGAGGGCGTGATGCCGTTCCCGATGGGAAATCCCACCGCCGCCCTGACCGAGCCCCCTCGCCCACCGGTGAAGGCAGGTCGGCTGGCCGCTCTCATCACCGGCCTCCTGGAAAAGGACCCCTCCCAACGCCCCACCGTCCCCGATGCGTTGGTGATGCTCACTACGCCTCCCAAGCCCCCTGTCGAAGAGCCGCCCAAAGCCGAGAAATTCACCAACACACGAGCCGAGCTGAAGAAGGCATACGACGAAGATCCCTTCGACGGCTTCGCGCCCTACGGCCTGGGCTGTACGGGAATCCTCGTCGGCGGACCTGTCGTCAGCCTCATCTGGGACGAACACATTCCCTCGGATTCGGCAGGCACCTTTGTCGGACATATGTTCCTGGGCTGGCTCGCATTGGGCGTGGTGTTCGGATGTGCCTCATGGCTGGTGGGTCGATGGCGGGGAATCTTTGATCATTCGGATGTAGTCACCATCCACGGCGACGGCATCACCTTCAGCCGCTGGGTGAGGGAGAACCGGAAGCTCAAGAGCTTCACGGTCCGATGGGACACGTTGGAAGCCATCACCGTCGAAAGGAACGCCTCCCGCAAGCACGAGGTCGTCGCGTGGTTCAGCAAGACGAACGAGCCAACGTCCAAGTGGCTTGCCGTAAACGGTGTCACCACCCGACAGGGCGGTGGTTTCATGCTCTACGGACAGGACACCGCCAGCAGAGTCGATCCCAACCGGTTCCGCAGCAGGCTGAAGAAGTCCGCCGGACCGCGCTACGGCACCCCACCAAGCTCCCCCCAACCCTGAGAGCTCTC
>NZ_BCFL01000034.1 GCF_002217755.1 Streptomyces hyaluromycini
CGGCCTGCCTGGAAGGTATCGGCAAGGTGATCTCGGAGTCGACGGTGGCGGAACTGGTACATGGCGCCCGACTTTCGGAGCACGCCGCGCTGGCGAGCGTCCTCCAGGAAAGTGATCAATCTCCAGGGCAGGCGTCCCGTCAACGGGAGCCAGATGCGGGCGAAGGCCACCCACTGGCCCCAGGCGGTCAGGCAGAGCCCGTAGCCGATCCCGGCGCCGAAGCCGCCTTCTACGGCGAACGCGACCCCGAGCTGGATACTGCGGAGGGGAGTTTCGGTGAAGCTGCTCGCCAAACCCGCGACCAGTCCAAGCGTCAGCGCCCAAATGGAGAGAGAGGAGATCACGTATGCGCGGTTCGCTCGCAGGAGGTCGGTGTAACTGACGGCGCTCATGACGTCGATGGGAGTTTCCAGCCAGGCCATAAGCCCGCCCGCGAGCCCCGCCCCGAGGCCGACTACGAGCGGGAACACGATCGCGGACAGCAGTCCGACCTTGAGCCCGTCGTCGAGTCCCAGTGACGGCGCGACAAGCCTGTCGACGAGCACGATGACAAGCGCGACCACGAACCCCACAAGGCTTCCGATCACGACCTTTTGGGCCAACCGTCCGCCATGCTGCCTGGAGCGGCCGAACAGACGGACCCCTACTGGAAACGGTCTCAGCAGGTAGTTATAGGCGATACGCCGGTAGAGCAATCCGAAGGCCAGTCCGGTCACGAGCCCGTGGAGCAGTCCCACGACCAAGCCGTGCTGGATCGCGAACCCGAGTCCGTGCGATGTGGCGATCAGGTCCACGAGAGTGCTCCCGATCGCGCTGGCAAGCGCAAAGAACAGCCCCGACAAGAACGAGATGACGGCGGTGCGCGCCCGGAGGCTCATCGACGCGCCCAGCTCCCACCAGGCCAGATCATCGCGCGTGCCGATCCGGTGCAGGTGATCGGCGAGGTATCCGAGCCAGCGTTGGGCCTGCGCCCGGTCCTTCTCGGGCCTGTCCCGGTAGACGACGGGAAGGAAAGCACCTAGCAGGTCGTCCTCGATCGCCTCGCGGGTGTCGAAGCGTGTGGCCGTCAGTAGCCTCTTCGGTCCGCGCGCCGCCTCGTCGACCCCGCTCGTCCCCTGCTCACCGTGGACGATCGCGGCCAGGTCGACCATCAGCGGCGTGGACAGTGCCAGGCCCAGCGGGCCCTCGGGGTTGCCCTGTATCTCGGCCTGCACCAGGTTCCAGGCGGGTGCGTCGTGCCGGCTGCTCCGCAACCGCAGATACTCCACCGCTTCGTCCGGGGTGAGAGGGGCGAGCTCGATCACGGCGGCATGCTGCAGACCTCCGGTATCCGCCATCGCCCTGCGGTACACGTCGGTACGGCTCGTCAGGACCCATGGCAGGGCGGTGCGGGAGAGTTCCATCCATGCGGCGCCCTGAAGGTCCTGGGCGATTTCGTCGAACCCGTCCAGGACAGGCAGGATCCGGCCGATCCCGACCAGCTTTTCTGTGAGTGTCGTCCCGTCGGCGGTGACCCGGTCCAGACCGGACATGACACGGCTCAGCTGGCTGCTCAGCCAGTGCTCCAACGTCTCGACCTTGGGGTTCCACGAGCCCAGACTGAAGATCTCCGGAACGGGTGCGCCGGGCCTGCGATTCTTCAGTAGATCTAGTACAAAGCGCATGGCCAGGACGGTCTTCCCCGAGCCAACTGCGCCCAGCACTACAAGCCGCCCAGAAGGGATCGTTTTGTAGATCTCGGTGATATCTTCCAGACGGCCGTCCAAGGTCCGGGGAGACAAGTCGGACGAGATCAGATTCGGATCGCCTGTCGTAACACCGTCCAACGCCGTCGTCCAACGCACGTGCAGCATCGGGATCGGTGCACCGAGCCCACGTCGCCTTTCCCCTCCCCCCCAACGTTTCTGGATCGCTTCGGCAAGTTCGTCGGCAGTCCTACCGAGTCCATCGACAGACCTGGCGAGTTCATCGACCGCCGTGCCGAGTTCATCGACCGCCATGCCGAGTTCATCGGCAGCCCCACCGAGTGCATCGACGACCTGGCCGAGTCCATCGAAATTCCGGCCGAGTCCATCCTGCGGATATGAGCCGATGTTGATGTTGACCTCGTTGACCTCGTTGACTACGCCGGCAACAACGAGCGTTCCATCTTCTGTGTGCGCCTCCAGAGGGTACTTCTCGTGCGCAGAGGCCAGTTTCGGCGGGTTTTGTCGATGGTCGGGTCGGAGGGACGGAGTGGCGTGAGGGGGAATGTCTCGGAAGTTAGCGCGCTTGCGTTCCTGGTGCGGCTTGGCTGGCGGTTCGGGGCTTCGGGGCGCCGGGCCTGAAATGTTGGATGTGTTCGGCCCAGTTGCGCTGCCCTCAGTGGCCGAGATCTCTGCCGGAGTTGCCGGGCCGTCAGCAGAGGAGGGCGGAGGCAGAGTTCGCTCGGGCAGACGGACCCCCAGGAATGATGCAAGCACCAGGCGTGGCCATGAGTAGCCGACCCTTCCCCTCGGGGGCGGCGCATCCTGATGGCGTCGCGGTGCATTCGTGAATGAGGCCCACACACCCTTGACCAGATCGCGCGCAGTCATGATGCGTCCTCACCCAACGGTGCCTGAGAGGGGGAAGTCCGGGACGCTTCATCTGGAGCAGTGGGGTGCACGGGCTGCGAATGCATGCGCAACTGCGGGGCAGGAACTGCCGTACCCTCGCCGTTTGCAGGCGAAGTGGACGGTGAGGACGACACTGAAGTCGAGGTTGGCGCGGTGAATGAGACAACGGCGTTGGCGGCCGTCGGCGCTGGGCCAGCCGGTGGTGCACCAGGATCCGGTCCCTGGACGGCTTCTTGGACACTCCGGGAAGCACCCCACTGCTGGAACAGCGCGGGTGCAGCTGCACCGACCGCGATTGCCGCAGAAACCCCCGTGACCTGATTGTGGAAGACCCATCCGGCGAAGGCGCCGAGGAGAGCGCGAAGAACCAGAACGATGCCGTCGGGGCCAGGCTGTACGTACTGCTGCAGCTGGGGTTGTTCGGTTCCTCGGCGTAGATTCTCGCGGCAGGCGGCCTGCCAGTCCGTCACGTTGGCGAAGAGGGAGACGACAGCGACCACGCAACCACCCGCCGCGCCGCACCCTACAGCGGCCACCATGTCCACATTCCCCCCCGTGGCTGTCCCTGGCCTGTCAGCCTGTCAGGTGCTCACTTTGCCAGGTGGAAAAGAAGCGTGGGGATGATGAGGAGCACTTCTCTGTGCGTCCTCCTCTTGACGCATCACCGCACGCTGCGACTCAGCTGACGTCGTCATGCCGGTGTGCCGGCGTGATCGATCAAGCTAAGCCGCCCCTCTCAGATGATCTCCAGCCGGATGGTCCAGCCGCGGCCGCGGCAATCCATGACATTCATGCCGGAAGGGCAATGCCCGCTGGCTTCAGGCCGCCGGCGGCCGGGAAGTTCGGCTTTGTGGGTCCGCGCGCCCAGCCGTCAACCACACTGTCCGCAGGCCAGCCATGCGGCCCCCCGAACCTGCATCAGCCCCAACAGTTCCGCGTCGTCCCTCAGGATCGGGCTCAGGGAGCGAGCGCGCTTGGCGACCCCAAGCGAGTGCGCCCACCGGCGCGGAAGCGGATCGGCGAGCAGCGATTCCGAGAGCTTGTACGCCCACTCAGTCAGTCCCATGACGGCCAAGACTACGGCCGGGCGGTGCAGGCCGGGAGAGCACGCACGGTCCGTCCCTTGCCATGCACAGTCGCAAGAAGGCCGTTTCCCTCCATTTGGGCTAAGACGCGGCGCACGGCGGTCCGCGACGCGCTGAACCGCTCACACAGCTTCGCTTCCGACGGGTACGGGTCCCCGACCGAGAGCGAGTCTTCTTCGATCACGTCCGTCATGCGCTCCGCGAGCGACCGTCGGTCACCTCCCCGGACCACGCGCCAGCCGATCCCGGGGGCAGACTCGACAACCCCGTCAGCTTCGAGAGCCTTGAGCGCACAGCGGATCGTGTTCCGGGAGACGCGGTGCTTGTCCATCAGGTCGGCCTCTGACGGCAAGGCGTCGCTACCTTGCTCCGCCTGAATCGCGTCTCGCAACGTCTCCGCAATGACTAGGCAGGTTCGTGCGGACTGGCCTCCGACACTTCGGCTCCTCTCGCGTTTCTCCATCACTACTCACCAAGGGGCCCACGGCCATTGCCACCCGAAGAGCGCGACTGTCGGCATGCCTGACCCGGCGAGAGGCCGTTAGGACGGCTCGTAGGCCACCGCCCTCTAGGACGCGCCGGATGAATCTCCCGACGGTTCCTCTCTGTCCGACATATCCAACAATATCCATGCTTTCTCCAGCGGGTCATGAATACCGGCGTCCACACGGAATCCATCCACCCAGCCAAATCCCGCTTTCATCTCCGCATACACAGGGGTCAACAGATCGGGGTGAAACCTAGATAGACCAAAGTCTGCGGCAACCTCCAGCGATATCCTCGTCACGGGACGAGTGAATCCCTTCAGCATTCTCCCAGGTTCATAGCCACCAATCTCATAGATCTCTTCGCGGCTCACATAGCCACCATTCTCAACTGCGCGTTTAATGGTTGCTTCCTGCACCTGCGCTTGGGTACGCAGTTTCCGAAGAACCTCAACAAGAGAGCTTAGGTACCAGCCGTCTACAGAATCATCAGAGGACTCCGATGTCGACTGAGCGTCAACCAGTTCAACGTTCTGCACCGAGTCTTCACTAACCGTAACCTTAAGGAATTCTCGCGCCAGAACCAAGAGCCTATCCGGCTTCAGCATATACAGACGCACGCCCGCTTCACGCAGAAGCTCTTCCGCCAACTCGTTGCGCGGCCCAATGGTCATGCGATTCCGGATGCGCCACCAATCTTCCTTGACGTCTCCAGTGACCAGAAGGACATTCCTTGCCCTATCCTTCGCCTCCTGCATCAATTGGAACCACACCAGATAATCCCCGACTTCGAAATCATCCCCACGTGCTTCTTTCTTCTTATCTTTATATCCCGGCGGGATCTGATCATCGAGCCGCTGCTTGCCGTCAATGACACACTTCGCGTACGTGCCGACATTAAGCGGAGATCCCACCTTGCCTTTCAGTAGAGAGGCCAGTGCGGAAAGAACCTTATCCTTAGATGTGTCACGCTCCATTTCCAATCCACTACTATCAACGACACGCTCCATGGAGCCAATTACTTCATCAAATGCATTCTCAAGGACGGATTCAAGGATCGTCGCACTTGCACGGTCCAGCGACACTCGATTAACCCAGCCGCGAAAATCCGAGGTAGCTTTCTCCAAATTCGACCTCAGTGCAGCAATAGACTGCTGCAGCTGCCTTTCCGGATCTTCCAGCGCATTCTCGCGATTACGCCAGAATTCAACCATCACCTGATTTGGGACCCACAGACGTACGCCGAACTTATCCAGGGTATCCAGCAGCGACGTCCGGGCATCTTGGTTATACCGGTACAGATTCAGAAGTACATTCGTGTCCACAACGACCATGCCGTTGCTCAACACGTTCTGCCAGTCTTCATGAGTTGGCGTCACATATCCAGAGAAGCCATCAAAGATGCTCCTGCCCTCTGAGCCGTTGGTCTCGGAAGTGTCATGTGCCTCTGCGTCCGTCACTGGATCAGAGTACGAGATATGAGGTTGCCATGGCCCCAGATCATCGAGTTTCTATGCTCGGTTCCCTAACGGAACGCCCAAGGCCCACAGCCCGTTCTACGCAACGGCCGGCCTCCCCTTCCCCGGCAGCCCCCGCGTCAAGCTGGCTCCGCCCGTCTCAGTTCCCGTTTCGTTCATTCCCGCACGCGGCCGTCCGGACTCGTTCACTGAGCCGCAGTGATCCCAACATCCGTACGGGCTTGAACGCCCTCGAACGCGTCCGGATCAGCCCCTGACCAGCACAGATAAACCTGCAAAACGGGTCATGTACCGGTCCTTGCAACCCAGGCGGAGCGGCACTCGCAAGCCGGGCCCCTGCACGCATACAGGTGCCCGTCGCCGCTACTACTGTCGGGCCTCAGTGTTCTCGCGTATCGCGGCGACGCCATCGAGCAGAGCGTAGGCGATCGCCGCCACACCCTCCCCAATGGCGTCGGTTCGGTACTCGTCGCCCGTGCGGCCCGCCGCCGCTTCTGCTTTGCTCTCCGCTTAGCTCCCGTACACGCTCTGGTTCGGCATCGGTATCCCTTCCTTTCCCCCGGCCCTTCCTGCGGATCTTTTCTGCCTCCCCCGCCCGAGACGCAGCGAAGCCTCAGATCACGCCAGACTCTCCGCGGAGATGAAAGGTGCTACCGAATATGCACAGGCGCCAGGAGGCCTGAGGACGACCGTCGATCACCGGGCCATTCCCGGGCTGGCCAGAGCAACCCTTGGAGGCGTTGCTGCTGGCCGACTTGACGTCTCATCTGTTCTTTTGCATCCCCTTGAGGATCTTTCGCTCCGCTCGGTCAATACCCTCTTGCGCCTCAAATAGCACATCGATGCACGCCGACATTATTTCCTGGATGGCTCGCATGTGGAGAATGGCATCCATGTCCACGCCATCGGAAATCTTGACAGCCGCCAAGGCGAATGTGGTCTGCAGAAGGGAGCTAAGAGCCATGCTCGCCGGATCAATAAGTCCAATGTTCGTCTTACCGACGTCACGAACAGTGATTCCTCGATATTCGATGAAGTTATGGCTCAGCCCACGGGCCCCGCAGTGCACCTCACTACTCGCCCATTGATAGTAAGGTCGCACATGGCTCAGAGATGCCTTCTCCTCCAACTCTCTGAAGTTGTCATTGGGTGAAAATTTCTTAGCCCAACCGTATTCCCTCTTGAAGTCCGCTCCATACTTGGTGATTACTTCGTCATATCGACGCTCAATCTCGTCCAGAAATTCCTGTTCGAGCGGCTCTTCCCCCAAGACAATGTGATCCTTCTGGAACTGAAGAGCATCACGTCTGCGGCCGACGATCTCGTGGTCAAGGAAGCGCTCAGCCAAGTCACAGTGAACCGCGTCTGTGGCCGATTCCGCGATCAGACCCGCGATAACAGCCGTCTCATGCAGTGTTCGACAACGCGCCAAGGCCCCCCTGGGGTGACCGTGCGAGAGAAGGGTCAGAACTTCGCCAGCCACCCGACAGGCAGTTACATGAAGGCCCGTAAGCGCTTCTAGGATGTTTTGCTCAGTCGGTGTCAGGTGTTCACCGTCACGACGGGCTGCACCTTCCCCCAATTCGATACACATAAATAGGGTGATCTGATAGAGATCTAGAGCTTTCCCCCACTGCTTGGCGAGCCTTCGATCAAAACCTCTCTCTGCCCGCCTGTTCGCGCGGAGTGTTCTTTTATCCTTCTTGATACGCCCAGCCAGCATAGGGGCCATCTCATCGATAAACTCAGGCACCGCCTTTGCGATCAGTTCATCGACCCGTTCGGGGTCGAATCCTTTCCGAATCTGCTCCAATACCGCGTCTGCAAGCTGATCCGTCAAGGGCTGCTTACCAACTGAACGTGAGCGCTTGAATTTTCGGAACATGCGGGCCCCTCCAGTGTTAGCTGGACCGCACCTTATATGATCATTTCTCGGCTGAGTATTGATTTTCCGGGGCGCACTCAAACGGACGCTCCCGCACAGCCATGCGGGAGGCTGAAAAGCGTGTTGGAGGCAACGGGGCGGGGCCTCTGCGATGCCGGCGCATGACGAGACTCAATCGCCCAGGGAGGGCACAACGGCGTCACGCGGGCTCAACGTCAACCAACGCCGTTTTGCCTGGTCAGCGACGTAACTTGACAGTCCCCGCAAATCACGCACGAAGGGGCGGCACCCCCGCACAGGGTGCCGCCCCTCTTCTTGCGTGCCGGGGCCGCCGTCCATCGGTCTTGAGGGTCGGGGACGGACGGCGGACCCGGGGTTCGAAGGCAGCGCCTCAAGCGCCTCAAGCGCCTCAGCGGTGGTCGCTGCCCGCCGACTGGGTCGCCGCGCGGCCCGCCTCCAGGCGGGCCACCGGGATGCGGAACGGGCTGCAGGAGACGTAGTCCAGGCCTACCTCGTGGAAGAAGTGGACCGACTCCGGGTCGCCGCCGTGTTCGCCGCAGACGCCCAGTTTCAGGTCCGGGCGGGTGGCACGGCCGGCCTTCGCCGCTGCCGCCACCAGGGAGCCGACGCCGTCCCGGTCGATCGTCTCGAAGGGGGAGACGCCGAAGATGCCCTTCTCCAGGTATGCGGTGAAGAAGCTCGCCTCGACGTCGTCGCGGCTGAAGCCCCAGACCGTCTGGGTCAGGTCGTTCGTGCCGAAGGAGAAGAACTCCGCCGCCTCGGCGATCTGGCCGGCCGTCAGGGCCGCCCGCGGGAGTTCGATCATCGTGCCGATCGACAGTTTGAGGCTGGTGCCGGTCGCCGCCTCCACCTCCGCGATGACCTGGTCGGCCTCCTCGCGGACGATCTCCAGCTCCTGGACCGTGCCGACCAGCGGGATCATGATCTCCGCACGCGGGTCGCCCTTCGCGTTCTTGCGTTCCGCGGCGGCCTCGGCGATCGCGCGGACCTGCATCGTGAACAGGCCGGGGATGACCAGGCCCAGGCGTACGCCGCGCAGACCCAGCATCGGGTTCTGCTCGTGCAGGCGGTGAACGGCCTGGAGGAGGCGGAGTTCGTTCTCGTGGGGCTCCTGGCGGGACTCGGCGAGGGCCACCCGGACCGAGAGTTCCGTGATGTCCGGGAGGAACTCGTGCAGCGGGGGGTCCAGGAGACGGACCGTCACCGGGAGGCCGTCCATCGCCGAGAGGAGTTCGACGAAGTCCTGCTTCTGGAGGGGGAGGAGGGCCCGCAAGGACTCCTCTCGGTCCTCCTCCGTGTCCGCCAGGATCAGGTGTTCCACCAGTTCGCGGCGGTCACCGAGGAACATGTGCTCGGTGCGGCACAGGCCGATGCCCTGGGCGCCGAAGCGACGGGCGCGCAGCGCGTCCTCGGCGTTGTCGGCGTTGGCGCGCACCCGCAGCCGGCGCTTGCGGTCCGCGAACGCCATGATGCGGTGGACCGCCTCGACCAGCTCGCCGGCGTCCTGGGCGCCCGCGTGCATGCGGCCCTCGAAGTACTCGACGACCGGGGAGGGTACGACGGGTACCTCGCCCAGGTAGACCTTGCCCGACGAGCCGTCGATGGAGATGACGTCGCCCTCCTCGACCACATGGCCGCCGGGGACCGTCATCCGGCGGCGCTTGGTGTCGACCTCCAGCTCCTCCGCGCCGCACACGCACGTCTTGCCCATGCCGCGGGCGACGACGGCCGCGTGGGAGGTCTTGCCGCCCCGGGAGGTGAGGATGCCCTCGGCGGCGATCATGCCGTCCAGGTCGTCCGGGTTCGTCTCGCGGCGGACCAGGATGACCTTCTCGCCCGAGCGGGACCACTTGACGGCGGTGTACGAGTCGAAGACCGCCTTGCCGACCGCCGCGCCCGGCGAGGCCGCGATGCCACGGCCGACCTGCTGGGCCTTCGCCTGCTCGTCGAAGCGGGGGAACATCAGCTGGGCGAGCTGGGCGCCCGTGACGCGCTGGAGGGCCTCGGTCTCGTCGATCAGGCCCTGGTCGACCAGCTGGGTCGCGATCCGGAAGGCCGCGCCCGCCGTGCGCTTGCCGACGCGGGTCTGGAGCATCCACAGCTGACCGCGCTCGATCGTGAACTCGATGTCGCAGAGGTCCTTGTAGTGGTTCTCCAGCGTCTCCATGATCTGCATCAGCTGGTCGTACGACTTCTTGTCGATGTTCTCCAGCTCGGCGAGCGGGACCGTGTTGCGGATGCCCGCGACCACGTCCTCGCCCTGGGCGTTCTGGAGGTAGTCGCCGTAGACGCCCTGGTGGCCGGAGGCGGGGTCGCGGGTGAAGGCGACGCCGGTGCCGGAGTCGGGGCCGAGGTTGCCGAAGACCATCGAGCAGACGTTGACGGCCGTGCCGAGGTCGCCGGGGATGCGCTCCTGGCGGCGGTAGAGCTTGGCGCGGTCGGTGTTCCAGGAGTCGAAGACCGCGCGGATCGCGAGGTCCATCTGCTCGCGCGGGTCCTGCGGGAAGTCCCGGCCGGCCTCGGTCTTGACGATCTTCTTGAACCTGGTGACCAGCTTCTTGAGGTCGGCGGCCTCCAGGTCGGTGTCGACGGTGACCTTCTTGGCCTCCTTCGCCGCGTCCAGGGCCTCCTCGAAGAGCTCGCCGTCCACGCCGAGGACCGTCTTGCCGAACATCTGGATGAGGCGCCGGTAGGAGTCCCAGGCGAAGCGGTCGTCGCCGGCCTGCTTGGCGAGGCCCTGTACCGACTTGTCGGAGAGGCCGATGTTCAGGACCGTGTCCATCATGCCGGGCATGGAGAACTTGGCGCCGGAGCGGACCGAGACCAGGAGCGGGTTGTCGGCCTGGCCGAGCTTCTTGCCCATCCGCTCTTCGAGGGCTTCGAGGTGCGCACTCACCTCGTCACGCAGTGCCACCGGCTCCTCGCCGCTGGCGAGGTAGACCTTGCAGGCTTCCGTCGTGATGGTGAAGCCGGGGGGAACGGGGAGCCCCAGGTTGGTCATCTCGGCGAGGTTCGCGCCCTTGCCACCCAGGAGGTCCTTGAGGTCCTTGTTTCCCTCGGTGAAGTCGTAAACGAACTTCACACCATGGGGATCTTTGTTTTCCGACACGGGTCTCGACTCCCTCGAGGACTCGGTGGCTGCCCTGACGGCCAGGAACATACCCAGATCGAAGGCGCCTGGGTACGTCTACTTGCGTGTCATGCGCCCGTAACCAGTCGTCCGCCACCGGATCGAAAGTCAAAGCTTGGCAAGCGAAGACCGGTCGGTGTTTTCACTTCTTGAACGCAAGACCGCTCAGCACCACACCTTTCCGCTCAGGTGAGCGGACATCCTGCACGTCTGATTTCGATCGATGAACGATCAAGGGGTGGCACCCAGTGCCACCCCTTGGAGAAGTGCAGTCGCCCATGATCCGCTCATCTGAGCGCAACCCTTATCAAGGGTGGCGAGAATCACGCTGCCACAGACCGCCCGAGTTCACCATGCGGACGCGGGCGCGGACACCAGAACCCGCCGGAAACGCGCCGGTCACACACCCGGCGCCGGAAACGCGCCGGTCACACACCCGGCGCCGGAAACGCGCCGGTCACACACCCAGCGCCAGCAACCGCTCCTCCGCCCGCTCCGGCGCGTACAGGTGCTCCACGACCAGCGCACCGGCCCCGATCAGCCCGGCCCGCTCCCCCAGCCGTGACGTCACGACGTCCAGATGAGCGGTGGAGCGGGGCAGCGCCCGCTGGTAGAGCAGTTCGCGGACGCCGGTGAGGAACGGGGTGCCGGCCAGGTCGCCCGCGATCATCAGGACGCCCGGGTTGAGCAGGGTCACGACCGTCGCCAGCACGTCGCCGACCAGCCGGCCGGCCTCCCGCGCCAGGGCGGCCGCCTCCGGGTGGCCCGAGGCGAGCAGGTCGCGCACGTCCGACCCCGACGCCGCCGGCACCCCGGCCTCCGCCAGCCGCCGAGCCACGGCACCGCCGCTCGCGACGGCGGCGAGGCAGCCGTACGAACCGCACCGGCACTGCGCCTCCGCGCCCACCCGTATGTGGCCGATGTCCCCGGCGCCGCCGTCGACGCCCCGGTAGATGGCGCCGTCCACCACGACCCCGGCGCCGATACCCGTCGAGACCTTCACGAGGACGAACGCCGAGCAGTCCGGGTACCCCGTGCGCTGCTCGCCGTACGCCAGCAGGTTCGCGTCGTTGTCCACCAGGACCGGGACGGCCGGCGCGCCCGTGTGCTCGGTGAACGCCCTGGCCAGCCGGCCCCGTATGTCGTAGCCGTCCCAGCCCGGCATGATCGGCGGCTGGACCACCCGGCCGGTGTCGGTGTCGACCGGGCCCGGCACCGCGAGGCCGATCCCGCACACCTCCGTCGCGCGGTGGCCCGCCTTCTCCAGCAACTCGGCGAACCAGCGGCCGAGTTCGGCCAGCACGGCGTCCGGGCCGTCCTGGATGACCAGCGTGCCCGAGTGCTCGGCGAGGAGTTCGCCGGTGAGCGAGAGCACGGCGGCGCGGGCGTGGCGGGTCTCCAGGTCGGCGGCGAGGACGACCGCGTGGGAGTCGTCGAATTCGAGGGTGATGGAGGGGCGTCCGCCCAGCGGGGAGTCGACCGGGCCGCCGGCGCCCTCGCGCAGCCAGCCCGCGCGGAACAGTCGGTCCAGGCGGTGGCCGACGGTCGCGCGGGAGAGGCCGGTGGCCTGCTGGAGCGCTCCGCGCGTCACGGCCCGCCCGTTGCGCACCAGTTCGAGCAGATCGCCGGCGCTCGCCTGCCCGCCGCCCTTGCCGGTCCTCCCCGGACGTCCGGTCATGCGCACCCCCTTGTGTTTCTCAAGCTTGCATTACATATTGAGTTTTGCGTGTTAAATAGACGTAACCCTACGGTAGCCACTGCCAAACCCGGCCGGCCGGACGTCTTCGGGGAGCCCCGAGTGGATCGCACTGCCCAGCTCACCACCCATGCGCTCGATCGCGGTATTGCATACGATCCGCCGTCCGCCCGCGCCGTCGGCACCGGCCCCGCCGCCGCCACCGTCGCGGCCGGAGGAAGGTCCCTGCACGTCAGAGCCGCACGGGTGCTCGAAGACAACTGGACCGGCAGCTCCACCGTGCCCTCCCGGGGCCTGTATCCGCACCAGTGGTCCTGGGACTCGGCGTTCATCGCGATCGGCCTCAGGCACCTCTCGCCACTGCGCGCGCAGACGGAGCTGGAGACGCTGCTGGCCGCCCAGTGGGGCGACGGGCGGATTCCGCACATCGTGTTCAACCCCTCCGTGCCCCTCGACGCGTACTTCCCGAGCCCCGACTTCTGGCGCTCCTCGACCGCGGGGCGCGCTGCGGGCGCCCCGCGCACCGTACAGACCTCCGGGATCGTGCAGCCACCGGTGCACGCGCTGGCGGCCTGGCTGGTGCACCTCGCCGACCCGGGCCTGTCGCGTGCACGGGGCTTCCTGACCGGTGTCTACCCGCGGCTCGCCGCCTGGCACCGCTATCTGCTGCACCGGCGCGACCTGGGCGGCGGCGGTCTGGCGTCCGTCGTCCACCCCTGGGAGCAGGGCATGGACAACAGCCCCTGCTGGGACGCCCCCCTGGCCCGGGTCATCCCGGCCCCGGCGCGTTCCTTCCGCCGGGCCGACCTGGACCACGGCGCCGCCGAGGACCGGCCGACGGACCTGGACTACGGGCGGTACGTGCGGCTGGCGGCCGACTACCGGGACGCCGGATACACCGACCGGACCAGGGACTTCGCCGTCGAGGACCCCGCCTTCAACGCGCTGCTCATCGCCTCCGAGCACGCCCTCGCCCGGATCGCGGAAGAGCTGGGCGCGACCGGCACCGCCCGGCACACCCGGGCGGAGCGGCTCACGGCGGCGCTGGTGGACCGGCTGTGGGACCCGGAGAAGGAGATCTTCCTCTGCCGGGACCTGCGGGGCGGCGCGGACGGCGAGGACGGCCAGGGCGGCGCGGGCGGCGCGCTGATCCCCGAGCGCGGGGTCTCCGGGCTGGTCCCGCTGCTCCTGCCCGAGCTGCCGCGGGAGATCGCCGCCGCGCTCGTCCGCACGCTGGACGGCCCGCACTTCGGCACCGGCACCCGCCTGGTGCCCAGTTACGACCTGCTCGGCGAGGCCTTCGACCCGCACCGCTACTGGCGCGGGCCCGCCTGGTTCAACACCGGCTGGCTGCTGGAGCGGGGGCTGCGCGAGCACGGCGAGCGGGAGCGGGCGGACGCGCTCGCCGAGGCGGTCGTACGGACGGCCGATGCGAGCGATTTCGCCGAGTACGTCGACCCGTTCACCGGGGCGGCGTGCGGCGCGACCGGGTTCGGCTGGACGGCGGCGCTCGCGCTGGACCTGCACCACCAGCGGAACGCCGCATCGCACGGCGCACTGCACGAAGAGCCACACAACGAACGTCAAAATCTGGACAAGAGCTGACAAAACTGGGTGTCCTCGGTGGACACCTCACGTTCGATCCGATGGACAAAGGAGGGGACCGGGAATGACGGACCGGCATCATCTGCTCGTGCACGGCGCGACGTTCGCGGCCGTGGACGACCGTGGCGACATCAGCGGCGTGAGGGGCGGCGGTTCCCCGGACGGGTTATTCGTGCGGGACGCCCGGCACCTCAGCCGCTGGCAGCTGACGGTCGACGGCGCGCTGCCCGAGGCGCTCACCCCGGTCGGCGACGGGGACGGCACGCGCTGTGTGCTGGTCCCGCGCGGCGGCCGCCAGGAACCGCCCGCGCACACGCTCTTCCGTGAACAGGCCGTCGGCGACGGCTCGTTCGTCGAGTCCCTGCGGGTCACCAGCAACCGCCCGGTGCCGACCACGATCCGGCTCGCGATCACCGCCGACGCCGACTTCACCGACCAGTTCGAGCTCCGCGCCGACCACCGCACCTACACCAAGGCCGGCGCCGTCCGCTCCCGCCATGTCCTCGACGACGGGCTGGAGTTCGGCTACCGCCGGGGCGAGTGGCGGTCCTGCACGACGATCACCGCCGAGCCGGCCCCCGACGGCGTGGAGGAGACCGGGACCGGCGCCCGGCGGATGGTGTGGACGCTGGAGCTGGAACCGCACGGCACCGCCGAGTTGCTGGTCCGGGTGATGGCACGCCCGCACGGCGACCGGCGGGCCCTGCGGGTGCCCCGCGACCCGGCCGCCCTGAACGAACAACTCCTGTCCCTGGAGGGCGAGTTCGTGGAGGGCGTGGCTTTCCCGACGGGCTGGCCGGAGCTGGCGGCGGCCTGCGCCCGCGGTCTCTCCGACCTCGCCACCCTCCAGGTGCCGGCCACCGGCCCGGACGGCGAGGAGCTCAAGGTCCCGGCGGCCGGGGCCCCTTGGTTCCTCACCCTGCTCGGCCGCGACGCCCTCCTCACCTCCCTCTTCGCCCTGCCCTACCGCCCGCACCTGGCCGCCGCCACCCTCCCCGCGCTCGCCGCCACCCAGGCCACCGAGACCGGCGCGCACTCCGTGGCCCAGCCGGGGAAGATCGTCCACGAGGTACGGCACGGCGAGCTGGCCCACTTCGGGCAGGTGCCGTACGGGCGCTACTACGGATCGGTCGACGCGACACCGCTGTTCCTGATCCTGCTGGGCGCGTATGTCGACCAGACCGGGGACGCGGCGATGGCCCGGCGGCTGGAGCGCAACGCGCGCGCGGCCGTCGGCTGGATGCTCGACCACGGCGGGCTGACCTCGCGCGGCTACCTCGTCTACCGCGCGGACAAGGGCGGCCTCGCCAACCAGAACTGGAAGGACTCCCCCGGCGCGATCTGCTCCGCCGACGGCAGCCGGCCGCTGGGGACCGTGACGGCCGCGGGGGCGCAGGGGTACGCGTACGACGCGCTGCGCCGGACGGCGTGGCTGGCGCGGACGGTGTGGGCCGACGAGACGTACGCGGCGCTGCTCGAACAGGCCGCCGGTGATCTGCGGGACCGGTTCCAGCAGGACTTCTGGATGCGGGAGGCCGCTTTCCCCGCGCTGGCCCTTGACGGGGAGGGGCGGCAGGTCGACGCGCTCGCCTCGGACGCCGGGCACCTGCTGTGGTCCGGGCTGCTGGACAAGGAGTACGGGGAGGTGGTCGGGCGGCGGTTGCTGGAGCCGGACTTCTTCTCGGGGTGGGGGGTACGGACGCTGGCCGCGGGGCAGGCGGCGTACCACCCGCTGTCGTACCACCGCGGATCGGTGTGGCCGCACGACAACGCGCTGATCGCGCTGGGGCTGGCCCGGTACGGGCTGCACGACGAGGCGCGGGCCGTGGCGCACGGGCTGGTGGACGCGGCGACGGCCGGGGGCCACCGGTTGCCGGAGGTGCTGGCCGGGTACGGCAGGGACTCGCATCCGGAGCCGGTGCCGTATCCGCATGCGTGCGTGCGGGAGTCTCGGTCGGCGGCGGCTCCGCTGGCGCTGCTCACTGCCGTGGGCGGGGCGTAGGGGGCACTGGGGGCCGTGCGTCGGGTGCGGGTGAGTGGGGGCTGGTCGCGCCCACGCGGCGGAGCCGCAAATTGACACAGCCCCGCGCCCCTTCGGGGCGCTTCCCGCGGCCTGATGCTGTGTTTGCCCGGTGTTTGCCGAATGGCCTGAGCGCGGGCCTGAAGGGAGCCGTACGGAATTGTGGTGGGTTCGGCCTCCGAGCGCCGGCCCGCCCTCCGTTTCACGGGTCTCGCACGGAAGGACCTCCGGGTTGCCTCAGCACACGAGCATTCGCCAGCCATCGGACACGCCCCCCGGGCCGTCCGAACGCGAAACCGCGCCGGAGGCGTCCGAGGTCCTGACGTCCGAGCGGGAGGAAGAGGCTTCCGAGGCGACCGGCACTCCTGAGCCCGCTGCCGACGAAGCCGCACCCGAGGCCGCCACCGAGACCGAAGCCGAGCCCATAGCCGCCGCCGAGGCCGCCAACGAGGCCGAGTCCATAGCCGCCGCCGACCCCGAAACCGAAGCCACCACCGAAGCCGCCGCCGAGGCCATCGCCGAGACCGAAGCCGACGCCGAAGCCCGTCCCGGACCCGCAGCCGCAGCCGCAGCCGCAGCCGACGCCGAAGCCGGTCCCGGACCCGCAGCCGACGCCGACGCCGACGCCGAGACCGAAGCCGACGCCGAAGCCGGTCCCGGACCCGCAGCCGACGCCGAGACCGACGACGCCGAACCCGGATCCACGCCCGAAGCCACCGCCGAAGGCGACCCCCGGCCCGGCCCCGCTTCCGAGAGCGCCACCGAGGTCGCTCCCGCCCCGGAAGGCGCCCCCCGCCCCCGTCGTCGCGGCTGGGCCGCCTGGAGTGGGCGGGTTCGGGAGCGGCGGGAGGCGTGGCGGGACGCGCATCCCACCGCTGCCTCCGTGCTGTCGATCGGCGTCACCGTGCTCTGCGCGGCGCTCGTGATCGCGGCGCTGGTGATGCCGAACACCGTCGTCGAGCTGGGGCCCGCGAAGTTCGTGCGGCTGCCCTCCGAGGGGATCATCGCGGCCGCCGTCGCGCTGGCGCTGCCCCGGCGGCCCCGGATCGTGCTGGCCTCGGTGTTCGGCGTCGTACTCGGCGCGCTGACCCTGGTCAACGCCCTCGACATGGGGTTCAAGCAGTACCTGGGCCGGAGCTTCAACGCCATCCTGGACTGGAGCCTGCTCGGCGACGCGGAGTCGTACCTGGAGGACACGCTGGGCCGGACGGCCACCCTCGCCGTCAGCGTCGGTGCCGTCGTCCTCGTGCTGCTGCTGTTCGTGCTGCTCGCGCTGGCGACGGTCCGGCTGAGCAATCTGCTCGCCCGGCATCCGGGGCGGGCCACCCGCGGCACGCTGATCGCAGGCGTCGTCTGGATCACCTGCTCCTCCTTCGGTGTCCAGCTCGCCGGCGGCGTGCCGCTCGCCGCCGACAGCACCGCGACCACGCTGGAGATCAAGGCCCGGCAGGTGAAGGACACCCTGCACGACGAGGCGGAGTTCCAGAAGGTCGCCAAGGTGGACGCCTTCGGGAACACCCCGCCCGACCAGCTGCTGACCAGCCTGCGCGGCAAGGACGTGGTCTTCACGTTCATCGAGAGCTACGGCCGCAGCGCCATCGAGGACCCGATCGAGGCACCCGGCGTCGACAACACGCTCGCCGTCCGGACCGAGGCGCTCGCGAAGGCCGGCTTCCACGCGAAGAGCGGCTGGCTGACGTCGGCGACCTACGGCGGCAGCAGCTGGCTCGGGCACTCCACGACCATGTCGGGTCTGTGGGTCAGCAACCAGCAGCGCTACCGGACCGTCATGGCCAGCGACCACCTCAGCATCACCAAGGCGTTCCAGAAGACCGGTGACTTCGACACGGTCGGCGTGATGCCGGGTATCCAGAAGGGCTGGCCGGAGCAGAGCTACTACGGCCTCGACAAGGTCTACAACGCCTTCCAGCTCGGCTACAAGGGACCGAAGTTCAGCTGGTCGACGATGCCCGACCAGTACGCGCTCCAGCAGTTCCAGGACCGGGTGCACAGCAAGAAGCCGGCCGACGGCAAGTCCCGGATGTCGTTCGTGATCCTGACCTCCAGCCACCAGCCGTGGGCGCCGATCCCGAAGATGGTGCCGTGGGACCAGCTGGGCGACGGCTCGATCTTCAACGCCATCCAGAAGGCCGGCAACAAGGCCTCCGACGTCATCGCCGACACCACCAAGTCCCGCCAGGAGTACGGCAAGTCGGTCCAGTACTCGGTGACCGCGCTCACCGAGTGGCTGGAGCGCTACGGCAACGACAACACGGTGCTCGTCTTCCTCGGCGACCACCAGCCGATCGCCCGGGTCAGCGGCAACCACGCCAGCCGTGACGTGCCGATCTCGATCGTCGCCAAGGACCCGAAGGTCCTTGACGCGATCGACTCCTGGAACTGGACCGACGGTCTGCGCCCGGCGCACAACGCCCCGGTGTGGAAGATGAGCGCGTTCCGCGACAAGTTCCTGACGGCGTACGGCTCTACCCCGCACCCGAAGACGAACTAGCGGCACCGGCCCGCAGCGGGTGTCGGCTCAGCCCCCGGACGTGTCCAGTTCCGCGTCCTCGCCGATGCCCGCGCAGTCGTACGGGTCCTTCAGCCAGCCGTCCGGCAGCACCACCCGGTTGTTGCCGGACGTACGGCCGCGGGGCCCGTCGGCGCCGGCCGGCCAGGCCTGGTCGAGGTCCAGTTCGTCCAGGCCGGCGCGGAGCTCGGCGAGCGAGGACGTGACGGCGAGGCGCTTGCGCATCTCGCTGCCGACCGCGAAGCCCTTGAGGTACCAGGCGACGTGCTTGCGGAAGTCGACCACGCCCTTGGACTCGTCGCCGAGCCACTCGCCGAGCAGGCCGGCGTGCCGGACCATGATGTCGGCGACGTCGCGCAGCGAGGGCTTCAGGACGTCTTCCGTACGGCCCTCGAAGGCGGCGACCAGGTCGGCGAAGAGCCAGGGCCGGCCGAGGCAGCCGCGGCCCACGACCACTCCGTCGCAGCCCGTCTCCCGGACCATCCTGAGCGCGTCCTGCGCCGACCAGATGTCGCCGTTGCCGAGGACGGGGATCTCCGGGACGTGCTCCTTCAGGCGGGCGATGGCCTCCCAGTCGGCGGTGCCGCCGTAGTGCTGGGCGGCGGTGCGGCCGTGCAGGGCGATCGAGGTCACGCCCTCCTCGACGGCGATGCGGCCGGCGTCGAGGTAGGTGATGTGGTCGTCGTCGATGCCCTTGCGCATCTTCATGGTGACCGGGAGGTCACCGGCGCCGCTGACCGCCTCGCGCAGGATGGCGCGCAGCAGGTTCCGCTTGTACGGGAGGGCGGACCCGCCGCCCTTCCTGGTGACCTTCGGGACCGGGCAGCCGAAGTTCAGGTCGATGTGGTCGGCCAGGCCCTCCTCCGCGATCATGCGGACGGCCTTGCCGACGGTGGCCGGGTCGACGCCGTACAGCTGGATGGACCGGGGCTGCTCGCTCTCGTCGAAGCGGATCAGCTGCATGGTCTTCTCGTTGCGCTCGACCAGCGCCCGGGTCGTGATCATCTCGCTGACGAACAGCCCCTTGCCCCCACTGGCCCCAGCCTTTGCTTCGCCTCCGGCGAAGGCTTCGCCTTCGGCGAAGTGCCGGCACAGGGTCCGGAAGGGCGCGTTGGTGATCCCCGCCATGGGGGCGAGGACGACCGGCGGGCGGACGGTGTGCGGGCCGATCTGGAGGGGCGACGTGGGCTCGGGCATTCCCCCATTGTCCCGTACGCGGCGCGGTGCTCGTCCGGCGCTCGTCATACCTGTGGACAACCGCCCCTCCCGCACCGCCCGTTATGATCATGTAGCACTCATTAGTTAGACGCACTATCGAAGTGGGCGTACGATGGGGGCCATGCCCGAGCTGAGCCCCCGCCGACGCATGCTCGTCCTTGCCATCTGCTGCATGAGCCTGCTGATCGTGAGCCTCGACACGACCGCCCTCAATGTCGGACTGCCGTCCATGCAGCGCGAGCTGCACGCCTCGACGGCGGGTCTGCAGTGGACGATCGACGCGTACACACTGGTCCTGGCCTCGCTGCTGATGCTCGCGGGGTCGACGGGCGACCGGGTCGGCCGCAAGAAGGTCTTCATGACGGGCCTGGTCGTCTTCTCGGTCGGCTCGCTGCTCTGCTCCCTGGCGCCGAACCTCGACTCGCTGATCGCGTTCCGCATGGTCCAGGCGGTGGGCGGCTCGATGCTCAACCCCGTCGCCATGTCGATCATCACCAACACCTTCACCGACCCGCGTGAGCGGGCCCGGGCGATCGGGGTGTGGGGTGCGGTGGTCGGCATATCCATGGCCGCCGGCCCGCTGGTCGGCGGCCTGCTGGTGGAGTCGGTGGGCTGGCGGGCGATCTTCTGGGTCAACATCCCGGTGGGCCTCGCGGCCGTGCTGCTGACGCTGCGCTTCGTGCCGGAGTCCCGGGCGCCGAAGGCCCGCCGCCCCGACCCGGTCGGCCAGGTCCTGGTCATCGCCCTGTTCGGCTCCCTCACATACGCGATCATCGAGGCGCCGACGGCGGGCACCGGCACGGTCCTCCCCTTCGCCGCGGTCGCCCTGGCCGCTCTGCTGGGCCTCCTCTGGTACGAGCCGCGGCGCGACGAACCCCTGATCGACCTGCGCTTCTTCCGCTCGGCGCCGTTCAGCGGCGCGACCGTGACCGCGATCAGCGCGTTCGCCTCGCTCGGCGGCTTCCTGTTCCTGTCCACGCTCTACCTGCAGAACGTGCGCGGCCTCGACGCCCTGCACGCGGGCCTGTGGATGCTGCCGATGGCGGTCCCGATGTTCCTGTGCGCCCCGCTGGCGGGCCGCCTGGTCGGCAGCCGGGGACCGCGCCTGCCGCTGGTGATCGCCGGTATCGCGATGACCGCCAGCGCGGTCCTGTTCGCCGCGTTCGAGGCGGAGACCTCGGACACCACTCTCTTCCTCGGCTACGTCCTGTTCGGCATCGGCTTCGGCTTCGTGAACGCCCCGATCACCAACACGGCGGTGTCGGGCATGCCCAGGACCCAGGCGGGCGTGGCCGCCGCGGTCGCCTCCACCAGCCGCCAGCTGGGCCAGACCCTGGGCGTCGCGGTGATCGGCGCGGTGCTGGCCTCCGGGATCGGCTCGTCGTCGTACGCCGGCAGGTTCGTGTCCGCGGCCCGCCCCGGCTGGTGGATCCTCGCGGGCTGCGGCCTCGCGGTCCTGCTCCTCGGCGCTGTGACGAACGGCCGCTGGGCCCGCGCGACCGCCGAGCGGGCCGCGCAGCGCCTGGAGTCACCGGAGATCCGCGCGGCCGCGGGGGCCGCGGAGCGGGTCTAGAGGCGTTGCCCTGAAGCGGTGTCAGGGCCGTGCTGGAAGATGGGGAGGTGCCACTCCCCTACGTCTACCGCGTGACCAAGTACGTCCCCGCCGACCGCGACGAACACGGGCACTACACCGGCGCCGAGGACACCGTCAGCGATCACGGCGAGATCGAGGCGGCCTGTCTCCGGGCAGTCGAGGCGTTCGCCGTGGAGACCGGCGGGGCCCAGGAGCTCGTCAACCGCGCCCGCCGGACCCTCGGCCTCACAGGGCCTTGCCCGGGTTGAGGATTCCGTGGGGGTCGAAGGCCTGCTTCAGGCGGCGTTGCAGTGCGTGGGCGGCCGGGCCGAGTTCGTCGGCGACCCACTGGCGCTTGAGGACGCCGACGCCGTGTTCGCCGGTGAGGGTGCCGCCCAGGCGCAGGGCCAGGGCGAAGATCTCGCCGGCCGTCTCCCAGGCCGCGTCCGGCAGCCGGTCCAGGGCCGGGTCGACCACGATGATCGGGTGCAGGTTGCCGTCGGCCGCGTGGGCGATGGTGAAGACCGGTGTCCCGTGGCGGGCCGAGATCGCGCGGATCTCCGCGGCCGCCTCGGCGAGCCGGGAGCGGGGTACCGCGATGTCCTCGATGAGGGGGCGGCCGAGGCGTTCCAGCGCGGGGAGGGCCTCGCGGCGGGCCGCAAGCAATGCCTCCGCCTCGGCCGGGTCGCCCGTTGTCCGCACGCTCGTGGCCGACGGGGCCAGGACGTCGGCCACCGCCTGCGCCTCGGCGGCCGCCCCGGCGCCGTCGCACTGCACGATCAGCAGGGCGGCGCCGCGCTCGCGCAGGGCCGGGTCGACGGCCGCCAGGACCGGTCCGTCGAGCAGTTCCGCGAGGGCCGGGACCACCCCGGCGCGCGCGACGGCGTACGACGCCTGCGCCGCCGCCTCGAAGGTGGCGAAGTATGCGGCCAGTGTCGCCGTCGCGGCAGGCAGCGGCCGTAGTCGCAGGGTCGCCCCGGTGATCACCGCGAGGGTGCCCTCCGAGCCGGTCAGCAGCCCGGTGAGGTCGTAGCCGGTGACGCCCTTGACGGTACGGCGGCCGGTGGCGACCACCGTGCCGTCCGCGAGGACCGCCTCCAGGCCCAGCACGCTGTCCCGGGTCACGCCGTATTTGGCGCAGCGCAGGCCGCCCGCGTTGGTGGCGATGTTGCCGCCGATCGTGGACAGGACGGCGCTGGCCGGGTCGGGTGCGTAGCGCAGTCCGTGGGCGGCCGCCGCTCGGTCCAGCTCCGCGGTGATCACGCCCGGTTCGACGACCGCGAGCTGGTCCTCCGGGGACAGTTCGAGGATGCGGTTCATCCCGGACAGGTCCAGGACCAGGGAGCCCTCGCCGGCCGTCGCCCCGCCGGACAGGCCGGTGCCCGCGCCCCGGGGAACCACCGGCACCCGCAGCGCGTGCGCGTGCCGCAGGGTCACCGTCACGTCCTCGGTGCGCCGGGCGTGTACGACGGCGAGCGGCAGCCCTTCGGGGTGGGTGCCGGAGCGGTCGGTGGCGTGCGCGGCCAGCGTGCGGGGGTCGGTGGCCAGCCGGTCCGGCGGCAGGTCGCGGGCGAGCAGGCCGAGCAGCCGGGCGGGGGCGGTGGTGGTGTCGGTGACGGTCACGGGTTCAGGGCCTTCGTTCCGATCGTGAGCAGGGTGATGTCCTCCTGAGTGGCGTGCACCGGCGCGCACTGGATGTCGCGGAAGTGCCGCTCCAGGGGGTTGCCGCGGGCCAGGCCGGGGTTGAAGCGTTCTGTACGGGCTAATCAAGTCGGCCGCAGCGGCCTTCTGCGCGGAGCTGCCAAGCACGCTTTCGCGGGCCGACCAGAGGAAGTTGCAGGAGAGGATGCGCGCGCCGGATCCAACCCTGGGGGCGCCGCTGGTGTGCGGTGGTGTTCTTGACTTGACTCGCTCTCCCTATGAAGGAGGGAGATTCTGGCCTGCTCGCTCGGTGCTGCACGGCTACGCGGCACGTGCACAGAGCGGGCTTCCGTGGCTTCCTGCTTCGTCGCGCTGTGCCAGAACGGGTTCTGGTCTTACCTGCGCTCCACAGGCTGTCACCGCCAGTCCGGCGGCCTGTTTCACGTTCTTCGCGGCGTTGTGGTCACGGTCGTGGACGGCATCGCAAGCCGGGCAGGTCCACTCCCGCACGTGCAGGGGCTTGGGGCCGCCCGGATGACCACAGGCGGAGCACACCTGGCTGGTGGGCTCGAACCGGCCGACCTTCACGAAGGTCCGCCCATACCGCTTCGCCTTGTACTCCAGCATGCCCACGAACTGGGACCAGCCCGCATCGTGGACACTCTTCGCCAGCCGGGTACGCGCCAGCGCCTTGACCGCCAAGTCCTCCACGGCGACCGCTTGGTTCTCACGGATCAGCCTCGTGGACAACTGGTGGTGGAATTCCCGGCGCGCATCGGCGACCTGCGTGTGAGCACGGGCCACCTTCAGACGGGCCTTGCCGCGGTTCTTCGATCCCTTCTGCTTGCGGGACAGCTCCCGCTGCGCCTTTTTGAACTTCTTCTCCGCCCGGCGCAGGAACCGAGGACTGTCGATCTTCGTGCCGTCGGACAGCACGGCGAAGTGGGTCAGTCCGAGATCGACGCCCACGGTCTGGTCGCTGGAGGGCATCCGGGCGGCGTCGGCGGCTGGGTCGGTGTCGATGACGAAGGAGGCGAAGTACCGCCCGGCGGCGTCCTTGATCACGGTGACCGAGGACGGGACGCCGGGCAGGGTTCGGGACCACTTCACCCGTACCTCGCCGATCTTCGGCAGGTTCAGCCGCCCGCTGGGCGTGATGGACCAACGGGCGTTCGCGGTGAACCGAATCGCTTGCCTGTGGTCCTTACTCGACTTGAAACGCGGCGCGCTCAACTTCGGGCCCTGACGCTCCCCTTTGAGTGAGGCGAAAAAGTTGCGGTACGCCGTCTCGGCATCCCGCAGAGACTGCTGCAGCACCACCGCGGAAACCTCGCCCAGCCAGGATCGCTCGGCGGTCCGTTTGGCCTGGGTGATCAGAGTGCGGGACAGCTCACCCGCCGTCGGGAATGGCCTGCCCGCTGCGCGGGCGTCCTCACGGGCCCGCACCGCGTCGTTGAACACGACCCGGGCGCACCCGAACGCCCTTGCCAGCGCGGCGCGCCGGCCCGGTGCCGGGTACAGGCGGAAGCTGTACCGAAGCTGCATACGGATCACGCTACGTACTTGGGTTGTGGCTGAGATGCAGAACATCAGAACTGGTCGGCACTGTGTTTTCGTGATGCAAGTCCACTTGGTATTTGTGACCAAGTTCCGACACAAGGTGTTCACGGATGCCCATCTGACGCGCATGGAGGAGATCAAGCGAGCGGTGTGCGCGGACTCAAAGGCGAGGACAACCACGGCCATCTCCTGGTGAACTTCCAGCTCAAGGTCGCTGTGACCAAACTCGTCAACTCCCTCAAGGGTTTCTCCTCCCACCGCCCGCGCGTGGGGGTACCTCCCGGGCCGGAGGCTGGGGGAGAGTTCTCCGGTCTCGCCTGGCACTGCTGGCGGGCCAACTCAAGCTCTGGTCCGGGTCCTACTTCGCCAGCGCTTTGGGAGCACACCCCGTCGTCCGGCAGTGCATCGAGCAACAGAGCCGACCCGGCCAACTCCAGCCGGTGGCGCCGACCCGGAGGGTGACGTCGTGCTCGGAGTCGGCCTGGGCGCTGCCGCCGCAGGCCGCGGCGAAGGGCAGCAGGAGGGCGGTGAGCAGGGCGCGGGGCAACAACACGGGGTCTCCATGGGGTACTCGCAGAGTCGACGGGGGTGTCAGGCGGCGGGGGCGGTGGCGGCGCGGTGGGCCAGTTCCTGGCGGACCAGGGGCAGGATGTGCCGGGCGTAGTCGATGGCGTCGTTGAGCGGGTCGTAGCCGCGGATCGACAGCAGGTCGCAGCCGATGTCGACGTAGTCGAGGAGGGCCTGGGCGACGGTCTCGGGGGTGCCGACGAGGGCGGTGGAGGCGCCGGCCGCGTTGGTGGCGACGGCGGGGGCGGTCCACAGGCAGCGGTCGTGGACCTCGCCGCGCTCGGCGATGTCGAGCAGCCGCTGGGAGCCGACGTTCGCCGGGCGCCCTGCGGTGCGGTAGTGGCGGAGCAGTTCGGTGGTGCGGGCCTGGTCCTTGAGGACGCCGAGGGTGCGGTGCGCCTTCTCCCAGGCGAGTTCCTCGGTGGGCGCGATGATCGGGCGGAAGGAGACCCAGATCCGGGGGTGCGGGCGGCCGGCCGCGTCGGCGACCGCGTTGACGGCGGCGATCTGCTCGGCCGTCTCCTTCAGCGGTTCGCCCCACAGGCCGAAGATGTCGCCCTGCTGGCCGCCGACCCGGTAGGCGTCCTGGGAGGAGCCGCCGACGGAGACCGGGACCAGGCCGTGCACCGGCTTCACGTCCGAGTAGTAGCCCTCGAAGGTGAAGTACTTGCCGTGGTGCGAGACGGGGCCGTCGGCCTGCCAGACCTTCCGGAGGATCTGGATGTACTCGTCGGAACGCTCGTACCGCTCGGCCTTGTCGAGGTAGTCGCCCTCGCGGTGCTGCTCCTCGTCGTTGCCGCCGGAGATGATGTGGAGGGTGAGGCGGCCGTTGCTGATCTGGTCGAGGGTGGCGAGGGCGCGGGCCGCGTGGGTCGGGAAGATCACGCCGGGGCGGTGGGCGAGGATCGGGCGGACGCGTTCGGTGTGGGTGGCGACGAACTGGGCTACCTGGAAGGCGTCCGGGGAGGCCGAGTGGTAGGCGACCAGGGTGTGGTCGAAGCCGCCGTCGTCCAGGGCGCGGGCGTACCTGCGCAGGTGGTCGACGTCCAGGCCGGTACGGCTGGAGGCGGCGGGTCCGGAGGCTCCGGCGTCGGTGTGGACGGCGCTGATGAACTCGACAGGCATGAAGACTCCCGTGACTGCTCGGGGCTGCTTGAGAGGGCTCGTGGCTGCTCGTGGCTACTTGAGGAGAGAGGTGTCGGCGGACTTCGCCACGTCGACGTTCGGGTCGAGGACGCCGATGCCGTTCATGAGGTCGGCGACGCCCTGGACGGTCGTGTTCACGTCGGAGGTGATCGGCAGCACCTGGCTGTACGCGGCGGAGGCCAGGGTCCTGGCGACGGTCGCGTCGGCGCCGTTGCGCTGCTCGATGGCCTTGGCGTACGCGTCCTGGTGGGTGCTGGTCCACTTCAGGGCCGTACCGAGGCGCTTGAGGAAGTCGGACAGCGCGGCCTTCTTGGAGGTGTCCGCGAGGGCCTTGTCGGAGGCGTTGACGAAGCCGATGCCGCTGACCCGGCCGTCCGCGCCGTCGACGAGCAGCCGGCCGCCCTGCTCAAGCCCGACGGCCTGGTAGACGCCGAAGGTCGCCCAGATATTGATCTTCCCGGAGGCGAAGGCGGCCTGCGCGTCGGTCGGCAGCAGGTACTGCACCTTGACGTCCTTGTAGCTGAGCCCGTTCTGCTTCAGCACGTTGGCCAGCAGGTACTCCGAGACGCTGCCCTTGGCCGAGGAGACGACGACCTTCTGGCCCTTGAGGTCCTTGACGCTGTCGATGCCGGAGTCCTTGCGGACGACGATGCCGACGTGGGTGCCGTCGTTCTTGAGCGCGGCGATGTTCTTCAGCTTCACCCCGCCGCTGAGCGCCTGCAGGGCGGGCAGGTCGGCGGAGTAGCCGGTGTCGGCGGCGCCCGCCTGAACGGCCTGGTAGAGCGGGGCGGCGCCCTCGAACTCGGCCCACTTCACCTTGTACTTGGCGCCCTTGAGGGCGTCGGAGGCGGCGACGATCGTCTGCAGGGTCTTGGCCTGGTCGCCGATGGTGAGGGTGACCTGCCCCTTGGAGGAGGCGTCGGCCGAGGAGTCCGCGCCGCAGGCGGACAGCGCCAGCAGGGCGAGGGCGCTCAGCGCGGCGGTGGCGGCAGTGGTGGCGGTGGCGGTGGCGGTGGCGGTGGCGGTGGCGGTGGCGGTGGCGGTGGCGGTGGCGGTGGCGGCGAGTCTGCGGGGTCCGCGTACGGCGCGTGTCACGAGGGGGTTCCTTCCAGGGTGCGGGTGACGCCGAGCCAGCCGAGCAGCCGGGCGCGCAGGGAGACGAAGTCGGGGGTGGTCAGGTCGCGGGGGCGGGGCAGGTCGACGGTGAGCTCGTGGGCGATCCGGCCGCCGTCCATCACCAGCACCCGGTCGGCGAGCAGCAGCGCCTCCTCCACGTCGTGGGTGACCAGGAGGACCGCGCAGCCGTGCGACTGCCAGAGTTCGGCGACGAGCTGCTGGACCTTGCCGCGGGTGAGGGCGTCGAGGGCGCCGAACGGCTCGTCGAGGAGCAGCAGTTCGGGCTCCCGGACCAGGGCGCGGGCCAGCGAGACCCGCTGGGCCTGGCCGCCGGAGAGGGTCTTCGGCCACACCCCGGCACGGTCGGCGATGCCCACCTCGTCCAGGGCCTTCGCGGCGAGCGCGCGGTCGGGGCGGCCGGGCAGGCCGAGGACGACGTTGCGCCACACCTTCAGCCAGGGCAGCAGCCGGGGCGACTGGAACGCGGCGCTGCGGCGCACCGGCACGGTCACCTCGCCGCCGATCTCGCCGTCGAGGCCGGCGAGGATCCTCAGCAGCGTCGACTTGCCGCAGCCGCTGTGCCCGAGCAGGGCCACGAACTCGCCCTCACGCAGGTCGAGGTCGAGGTCGTGCAGGACGGTGTTGCCGTCGAAGGCCCGGGAAAGCCCGCGTATCTCCACACTGTTGGCCATGGTGCTCACGCCTCGCCCTCGAAGTTGGCCCGCCAGGTCAGCAGGCGGCGGGACAGGATCCGTACGGCGAAGTCGCAGGCCAGACCGAGCAGGGCGTAGACGACGAGGCACAGCACGATGACGTCGGTGCGGAAGTACTGCTGGGCGTTGCTCATCAGATAGCCGAGGCCCGCGTCCGCGTTGATCTGCTCGGCGAAGACCAGGGCCAGCCAGGCCGTCGACAGGGCGTACCGGAGTCCCACGAGGGCACCGGGCAGCGCGCTCGGCAGGATCACGTACATCACGAGGCCGAGCCGGCCGAGGCCCATCATGCGGGCGGCCTCGACGAGTTGGGCGTCGGTGGAGCGGATGCCGCCGTAGATGTTGAAGTACAGGGGGTAGGTGACGCCGAGTGCGACCAGGGCGATCTTCGGGGTCTCCTCGATGCCGAACCAGACGATGAACAGCGGGATCAGACCGACCCAGGGGATCGCCCGGAACATGCCCATCGAGGAGTCGATGACGTCCTCGCCGAGCCGGAACAGCCCGGCGAGGAGGGAGAGGACGAGGGCGACCGTGGCGCCGATGAGGAAGCCGATGGCGGCCCGGCGGCCCGACGCGGCGATGGCGCGGGGCAGTTCGCCGTCCTTGGTGAGGTCGACGGCCTGTCTGAGCACGTCCACCGGGGAGGCCAGCACGGACTCCGGCAGGACACCGGTGGCGGAGGCCAGGAACCAGAGCAGGACCAGGCCGACCGGTCCGGCGGCGCGGCGCACGGAACGGGGCACGGCCGGCCGACGGCCCTGCCGGACGGTGCCGCGGATCGTGACCCGCCCGGCCGTCGGCGCGGCCTGCGGCGCGGGAACGGCGGCCTTCAGCGATTCGGTGGTCATGAGGAACCCCCCACGGAGGAATCCTTCGCGGAGGAACCCCTCGCGGAGGAACCCCCCACGGAGGAACCCCTCGCCACGGAGAGCGGTCCGGACGGCAGGGGTCCCGTCGCGGCCGGGCGGCCGGGATCCGCGGACCACGCCGACCAGGAGCCGGGGAACAGGACCGCCTCGAACCCGGCGATCTCCAGGGCCGCGATCTGGTGGGCGGCGGTGACCCCGGAGCCGCAGTAGACGCCGATCCGTGCGGCCGCGCCCGCGCCCGCCTTCTCGAACCGTTCGCGCAGTACGTCGGCGGGAAGGAAGGTGCCGTCGGCGGCGAGGTTCTCGCCGGTCGGCGCGGAGACCGCGCCCGGGATGTGCCCGGCCCTCGGGTCCACCGGCTCGGCGTCGCCCCGGTACCGCTCCCCGGCCCGCGCGTCCAGCAGCAGCCCGTCGGCGGCGAGTTCGGCGGCGCCGTCGGCATCCGTCACGGGCAGCGCACCCGCCCGGAGTACGACGTCTCCGGGCGCCGGAGCGGCCGGGATCCCGGTCTCCAGCGGCAGCCCGGCCGCCCGCCAGGCGCCCAGCGCCCCGTCGAGGAGCGTGACGTCGGTGAGGCCCGCGTACCGCAGCAGCCACCAGGCCCGTGCGGCCGCCGTGTTGCCCAGGTCGTCGTGGACCACGACGGCCTGCCCCTCGCGCACGCCCCAGCGCCGTACCGCCGACCGGAAGGTGTCGGGGTCGGGCAGGGGATGGCGGCCGTCCCGCGGCGAGGGCGGTGCGGCCAGTTCGGTGTCGAGGTCGACGTAGACCGCGCCCGGGATGTGCCCGGCGGCGTAGTGGCCGCGGCCGTGCGGGTCGCCCAGTGCCCAGCGGACGTCGAGGACGGCGGGCGGCCGGTCGGAGCCGAGCAGGTCGCGCAGCTCGGCGGCGGTGGTCAGGACCCGGCGGCTCATGCGAGGCCCTCCGCGATCGGGGGCAGCTCGGGCGAGAGACGCAGGCGCTCCAGGAACAGCACGACGGTGGCGGCGGCCGTACGGTGCAGGGCGTCGTTGAGGACGTCGTGGCGGCCGCCGGTGAACTCCACCAGGTGGGCCGGGGAACCCGCGTAGGCCGCGCGGGCCGCCGCCAGGGGGCTGACCGTGTCGTCCCTGCCGTGCAGGGCCAGTACCGGCACCCGTACCCGGTCCAGGCGGAGTTCCGGCAGGTCGGGTGTGGTGTCGAGGGCTCCGCGCCGGAACGCGGGGTCGCCGGTCAGCCGGGCCTGGTGGGTGGGGCAGCCGGTGCGCGCCTCGATCTCCGCCTCCCAGCTGCCCGCCGTCCAGGGGCCGGTGGGCAGCCCGGCCAGGATCAGCGCGTCGGCGCCGGAGGCGGGCTCGGCGGCCAGCTCCACGGCGTACCGGGCGCCGGTGTCCGAGCCGACCAGGACCTTCGGTCCGGGCAGTGACTCGTCGGCGAGGAGTTTGGCGGCCTCGTCGAGGACCGCCGGGTCGGCGGCGGGGTCGCCGAGGGCGCGGACGCGGTAGGCGTCGAAGGCCAGCCGGCGGCCGAACCGCTCGTACACACCGCCGTGTTCACCGCGGCCGGCCAGCACGATCAGCGTGCCGCGCGCGGCGAGGCCTTCGGGTTCGTCCCAGGAGAAGGGCATGAGGGGGCAACTCCCGTTCCGGAGCAGGGGGAAAGAGAAAAAAGGGGAGGAGAGGCGGCCGTCACCGGCACGTGTCAGCCACGGGGCGATTTCGGTGCGGGCAGCGGAAGGACGCGCGCAGGCGCGGAGGAATCAGCGACAGCGGGCGCTGCACGCCACGCCGAAGTCGATGACTCGGCGCTGCGTCAGAAGGGCAGCCGTGGCGGTCGCGAACATGGGTCCATCATGAGCGGCGGTGACCGAACGCGTCCAACGATGATTCCGCATCGAAACCGATCAGGGATCGCGATCGGTCGGGGAAACGGCTACCGTCACCGCTATGTCCCGACCCGTCCTCGACATCGTGGCCCTGCGCAGCCTGACCGCGGTCGCCGACTGCGGCGGCTTCCACCGGGCCGCCCGCACGCTCGCCCTCAGCCAGTCGGCGGTGAGCCAGCACGTGCGCAAACTGGAGAAGGCGCTGGGACACCCCGTGGTCGAACGCGAGGGCCGCGGCACCCGGTTCACCCCCGAGGGCCGCCTGCTGCTCGAACAGGCCCGGCGCATCCTCGCCGTCCACGACGAGGCCCTGCGGGTGCTGCTGGACGCGGACGGCGACACCGTCACCATCGGCTCCACCGAGCACGCGGCGGACCAGTTCCTGCCCCGGCTCACCGCCGCCGTCCAGGAGGTACGGCCCGGCTGCCGGGTCCGGTACCGCATCGACCGCTCCGCACGGCTGGTGGAGGCGGTCGAGCGGGGCAGCGTGGATGTGGCGGTGTACGTCACCGAGGCCGCCGCCACCGAGGGCACGCCCGTCGGCGGTCTTCCGCTCTCCTGGCACGCGACCCCCGGCTGGCGACGGCCGGACGCCCCCTCCCCCGTGCCGCTGGTCGCCATCGAGGAGCCCTGCGCGATCCGCCGCCGGGCCATCGCCACGCTCGCCGCGCAGGGTGTGCCGGCCACGGTCGTCGGCGACGCCGGCTATCTCGCGGGCGTCCTCGACATCGCCCGCACCGGGCAGGGCGTCGCCCTGATCGCCGCGGTCGGCGCGGCCCCGGACGGCCTGACCCGGTACGACGGCCTGCCCGCCGTCACCCCCATCCCGATGAGCGCCCTCGCCCGCCCCGGCGCCGACCCCACGACGGTACGGGCCGCGTTCGCCGCCGTCCGGGAGCTGCTCGGCGGGGCGGCGGCGGACGGGATCTGACGGCCGCCCTGTCACAGCGACGGCGGGCCGCAGTGGTCGGCCGAAGCGGTCAGCAGGAGGCGATCGAGCGGCGGTGCCGTGCCAGGACGGCCTGCCGCAGGGCGCCCAGGACCAGCGACTGGAGCAGCGCCGAGACGACGACCGTGCCGATGAAGAACCAGTTCGGGGTGTCCGTGCGCCAGGCCGTCCGGCCGAGCGCCGCGAGCAGCGGGTACACCGGGAACGTGACCAGGGGCGGCCAGAGCCAGGCGTAGTCGGAACCGTGGTCGTCCGCGTCGCCGGCGTCGACGACGGCCTTGGCGATGACGACGGCGACCAGGACCAGGTAGGCCACCGAGAGGCGGTTGGTGAGCATCAGCCGGACAACGGTGCGGGCCGGGCCGGTTTCCATCGTCGTCTCCCCCGTGGCCGGTCGTCGAGTTCCCTCTCCCCTACTGCATCGTCGGGGCAGGACCGCGCCCCGGTCCTGAGTACGCGTACTCAGTTGTGCGAACTGATTCCCTTACCCAGGTCAGGAGTTCGACTATGCCGCCCGTGCCACGTCGTACAGCTTCTCCAGCCGCTCCCGCGTGTCGTCGTCCGCCGGGACGTAGGTGACCATCCGCGCCCCGGACCCCGGGTTCAGGAACAGGTCCGTGTGTTCCAGGGTGAGGAGGCCGACGTGCGGGTTGAGGAACCGCTTGGTCCTGGCGCGCAGGTCCACCACCTCGTAGCGCTCCCAGTTCTCGCGGAACTCCGCGGACTCCGCCGCCAGCCGCTTGACCAGCATCTTCCAGGCCGGCTCGGCGAGATGGCCGGCCATGGACCCGCGGAGTTTCGCGGCCATCAGGCGGCGGGTCTCCTCCAGGTCGACGATCGAGCGGCGCCAGTCGGGGTTGGTGTAGACGAGGATCATGCAGTTGCGGTCCTCGGGCGGCACCGCGTCGAGGTCGCCCATCAGGCGGGCGTAGGTGCGGTTGTAGGCGAGGATGTCGTAGCGGCTGTTCTGGACGGAGGCCGGGAGGGGTTCCAGGGCGCGGAGCATCTCGTGCAGGGCCGGGGTGACGCCCGTGCAGCTCGCGGCCGGGGTCGGGTCGACGGCTTCGGCCAGCTGGAAGAGGTGGGCGCGCTCGGTGCCGTCGAGCCGCAGGGTGCGGGCGAGGGCGTCCAGGACCTGGACGGAGACCTGGATGTCCCGGGCCTGTTCGAGCCAGGTGTACCAGGTGACGCCGACCGCGGAGAGCTGGGCGACCTCCTCGCGGCGCAGGCCGGGCGTGCGGCGGCGGGTGCCGCGCGGCAGGCCCACCTCCTCCGGGGTGATCCGCTCCCGGCGGCTGCGCAGGAACGCGGCCAGCTCGTGCCGGCGGATGTCGGCACCCCGGCCCGGGGCGGGGGCCGCCTGCTGCCGAAGGGGCGTCGTCTCCTGCGCCGTGGTCGTCATGCATCCAGCCTGCCGTATCGCCGATCCTGTTGCCAGGTACTTCTACTACCAGGAGAAGGAGACTCTGGTACCAGTCTCGGGGAGACCGCAGGCTCGGTGCATGACCGAAACCGTCACCACCGCGAACGTACGGTCCCCGGCCGCGCCACCGGCGCTCGGCGGCCCCGGACTGTTCACCGTCCTGCTGGCCGCCGCCCTTCCCCTCATCGACTTCTTCATCGTCAACGTCGCCCTGCCCACCATCGGCGCCGACCTGCACGCGGGCGAGGCGGTCCTGGAACTCGTCGTCGCCGGGTACGGCGTCGCCTACGCCGTGCTGCTGGTGCTCGGCGGGCGGCTCGGCGACCTGTTCGGGCGCCGCCGGCTCTTCCTCGGCGGCATGGCCGCGTTCGGGCTGACCTCGCTGGCCTGCGGACTCGCGCCCAGCGCCTGGACGCTGGTGGCGGCCCGGGTCGCCCAGGGCGCCGCGTCCGCCGCGATGCTCCCGCAGGTCCTCGCCACCATCCAGGCCGCCACCGCCGGCGGCCGCCGCGCCCGGGCCATGAGCCTGTACGGCGCCACCGCCGGCCTCTCCATGGTGGCCGGGCAGATACTCGGCGGGGTGCTGGTCGCCGCCGATCTCTGGGGCACCGGCTGGCGCTCGGTGTTCCTCGTCAACGTGCCGGTCGTGGTCGTCGGGCTGGTGCTCGGCGCCCGGTTCGTGCCGGAGACGAAGTCGCAGAAGCCCCAGCCCGTCGACGGCCCCGGAACCGTGCTCCTCGCCGCCTCTCTCCTCGCCCTGCTCGCCCCGCTCACCGAGGGCCGGGCGGCGGGCTGGCCGCTGTGGACCTGGCTGTCGCTGGCCGCGTTCCCGGGCGTGGCCGTCGCCTTCTACGCCGTGGAGCGCCGCGCCGACCGCGCGGGCCGTACGCCGCTGGTGCCGCCGAGCCTGTTCGAACTCGCCTCGCTGCGCCGGGGTCTGGTGCTGATGCTGCCGTTCTCGATCGGGTTCAGCGGGTTCATGTTCGTGATCGCCGTGGCCCTGCAGAGCGGGGAGCATCTGGGCCCGGTCGCGGCCGGCATGGCGCTCGCCCCGATGGCGGTCGCCTTCCTGTTCGTCTCGCTCGCCGGGCCGCGGCTGATCGCCCGGTACGGCAGCCGGGTGGTGACCGCCGGGTCCGTGATCCAGGCGGTCGGCATCGTCCTCATCGTGCTCGCCGCCCGGCGGGACTGGCCGCACCTGGACTTCGCCGGGCTGCTGCCCGGGGTCGCGATCGCCGGTGCCGGTCAGGCCCTGCAACTCCCCAACGTGCTGCGTCTGGTGATGTCGGAGGTGCCGCCCGCGCGGGCCGGGGTGGGCAGCGGCGTGATGGTCACCACCCAGCAGTCCGCGCTCGCCCTCGGCGTGGCCACCCTGGGCACCCTGTTCCTCTCCCTGGTCCCGCACCAGGGCATGCGGGACGCCCTGGTCACCACCCTGCTGGTCCAGCTGGGCCTGACGGTGGTGACCGGCCTGCTCAGCCTGCGCCTGCCCCGCACGGTGAACTGACCGCCCCGCATTCCGCGCCCCCGAAGGGGCGCGGGGAACTGCGCGACCAGCCACGACGGCGCCGCAGACGCCTGACGACCCGATGCGGCACTCCCAGCGGCGCACTCAGCCGCCACTGCCGCCCAGTTCGAACCAGACGATCTTGCCGGTGCCCAGCCGGGTCGTGCCCCAGCGCCGGGCCAGCCGGTGCACCAGGTACAGCCCGCGGCCGTGTTCGTCGGTGGCCTTGGCCTGCCGCAGCCTCGGCAGCTGCGGCACGTCGTCGCCGACCTCGCAGCGCAGCACGTCCGTGCGCAGCAGCCGCAGGCTGATCGGGCGGGAGGCGTGCCGTACGGCGTTGGTGACGATCTCGCTGACCAGCAGCTCGGCGGTGTCGGTGAGGTCCTCCAGGTCCCAGCCGGCCAGGGCCTGCCGGGTGAGCCGGCGGGCCCGGCCGGGGGCGCCGACCTCCGGCTCCAGGGTCCAGTACGCCACGTCGCTCGGCGCGATGCCGTCGAAGCGGGCGGCGAGCAGCGCGATGTCGTCGTCCCGGTCGCCCGGCCCGAGCATGTCGAGCACCTCGTCGCACAGGGCCTCAAGCGGCGGGGGCCGGTCGGGACCGGTCAGCTGGGCGGTGGCGGCGATCCGTTCGCGCAGCTGCTCGATGCCGGTCCACACGTCGCGCAGCCGGGACTCGACCAGGCCGTCGGTGTAGAGAAGCAGGGTGGCCCCGGTGGGCGCGTCCAGCTCGACCGCCTCGAAGTCGATGCCGCCGACGCCGATCGGGGCGCCCGGCGGCACCGTGAGGACCTCCGTCTTGCCGCCCGGGTACAGCAGGATCGGCGGCGGATGGCCGGCGTTGGCGACGGTCATGCGGTGCGAGACCGGGTCGTAGACGACGTACAGGCAGGTGGCCATGCGGTCGGTGCCGAGCCGCTGGGCCTGTTCGTCGAGGTGGTGCAGCACCTCCTGCGGGGGCAGGTCGAGGCCGGCCAGGGTCAGCGCGGTGGTGCGCAGCTGGCCCATGACGGCGGCCGAGGTCATGGAGTGGCCCATGACGTCGCCGACGACCAGCGCCACCCGGCTGCCGGGCAGCGGGATGGCGTCGTACCAGTCGCCGCCGACGCGGGCGGTCTCGGCGGCGGGCAGGTAGCGCACCGCCAGCCGGACGCCGGTGGGCCGGGGCAGGGAGTGCGGCAGCATCGCGCGCTGCAGCCGGTCGGCGATGAACGCCTCCCTGCTGTACAGCACGGCCTTGTCGACGCCGAGCGCGGTGTGGGTGGCGAGCTGGGCGGCGACCAGGAGGTCGGCGGGCTCGAACGCCGGGCGCTCGGGCCGGCGCAGGAAGACGACCGCGCCGGTGACCCGGCGGCGGCCGCGCAGCGGGGCGAGGATCGCGTGCGAGCCGACCCAGTCGTTCAGCGCGCTGTCCGCGCCGACGAGTTCGCCCAGTGCGGCGCGGGTCGGCGGGGTGTCGGCGAACACCGGCCGGACCCCGCGGAGCACCTCGGCGAGGGCGCCGCCGGGCACCACCTCGCTCCAGTCGGAGGCGTCCAGGTCGTCCTGCTCGTCGTCCACCGTCTCCGCGGGCCAGACCAGGCCCTCGGCGCCGGGGCCCTTGAGCCGGTCGGTGCGGCGCAGCCGCAGCACGGCCGGGCCGTTGGGGCGTTCGTCGCCGACCGGGAGCGGGTCGCGCAGGTAGACGAGGGCCGCGTCGGAGTACGTCGGTACGGCGGCCCGGCACAGGCCGAGCACGATCTCGTCGGTGTCGAAGCCGCGGGCGATCCGCCGGGTGGCCGCGCCGACGTAGCGCAGCCGGTCCTCGTCCGGGGCCTTGGGCACGGCGGGCGGCCCGGACCCGAGGGTGTCCTCGCGCACGCCGAGCGCGGTCTGCGCCGACAGTGCGTCGGCCAGGGCGATGTCGTCCTCCACGAAGTCCTCTCGGTCCGGGCGCCGCAGGAACACCACCACGCCCACGACCGCGTCGGGGGCGCGCAGCGGGGCGAGCAGGACCCGGTTCCCCTGCGGGAGCCGGGGTGCCGTCCCCAGGAGTTCGCGGAGGGCCTCGTCCACGTCGTCCGGGCCCCGGCCGCGTGCCCTGCCGCAGCGCAGGAGCGCGGCGAGCGCGCCGTCGGGCGCCACCGGTCTCGACGGCGGGGGCGTTCCGCCCATGACGCCGCCGAGTTCGAGGGGCACCCCGTCCAGCCGAAGGCGCTCCGGCTCGGACCGGCCCGGCAAGTGGTCGCCGAGGTAGACGAACATCCCGTCCGCCAGGTCCGGGACCGTCACGCGGTACAGCTCACGGACGGCCTGGTCCGCGCCCTCGGCGCGGGCGATCCGGCGGCCGGCAACGGCCAGGAAACGTTGAGGATCCGGCAGCATCGCCTCTCCGTGCCGGTGGCCGCTTCACACAAGGTCGCTTTCATCTTGAGCCAGGGTCAATGCCCTGTCCAGGGTTTCCGCCAGTACACCAAGTCCGGCTCATGATCCGGCGGTTGGTACGGGGGCGCGCCCAAGGGGCCTTGTCCGCCGTGTGAACTCCGGGGGCGTCCTCGCTAAAACCCGGTGAAGAAATCCCCGTTGATGTTGGTCTTGCTGCACACTCCTTGCCGTCGGCCCGCCGTCGACACGTGCCGAACAGCAGACCGGGTACGGACTCCGGAGGCGTCATGTCGCAGATCGACGAGAGCAAGGTCAGCCGCTGGGACCAGCACGGCCGGGAACACGTGGTCCGGGTGCAGCGCACGGGTGTGCAGCGCACGATCGAATGCGACACCTGCGGCTGGCGCAAGGGCGCGCAGTTCCTGCCCTGGCTGAAGGCGCAGGAGCATCTGGCCGAGGCCCACCAGGCCACCGTGGATCCGGCGGGCGCCCAGCCCTCGCGATGACTTTCCGGCGGCGCGGGAGTCGTACCGCCCGAGACCGCGCCCACCGGAAGGACGACCGATGACCGTGCCCCCGCTGCATGCCGCCCTGCGCCGCGCGAGAACGCCGGCCTCTTCCTGGAGGGCCAGGGCTGGGGATACGGCGGCCAGGTCGACGTCACCCCGGCCGGCCCCTGGTCGGTGCCGGGCCGCTACGGCTGGGTCGGCGGCACCGGCACCACCGCGCACATCGTCCCCGCCACCGGTACGGTCACGGTCCTCATGACCCAGACGGCCATGACGAGCCCGACGCCGACCCCGCTGATGCGGGACTTCTGGCGGGTCACGGCCTAGCGCGGACACTACGCCGTTCGGGTGAGTATCCGAAGAGGAACCGCAAGGTCAGGGCACCCGTCGCCACCTGCGGACTTTACCGGGCCGAGGGGCGGCGCCCACCCGCTTCGGAGGCCGCTCGGGTCGCCGCCGGGCGCGCCCCGGCCAACCCTTGTCGAGTCCCCCCGTCACTCGACAGGAGTACGTCCATGCACACCACCCAGCGCCAGATCTCCCGAGCCCTCGCCGCCGGTGCGCTCTCCGTGGCCCTGCTGTCGGCCGGTTCCGCCGGGGCCTTCGCCACCGGGGCCAAGCCGGCCCCGTCGCCCACCATGAGCGCCAAGCCGAACCCCAAGCCGACCCCGTCGCCCAGCATGAGCGCCAAGCCGAACCCCAAGCCGAGCCCCTCCACCATGTCCTCGATCTCGGTCAAGGCGGACAAGACCTCGGTCGGCGTCGGTGACCCGGTGACCTTCACCGGCCGCACCAGCGGACTCAAGGTGGGCTGGCCGCTGGTGCTCCAGCACCAGGTGGGCGGCAAGTGGATCCCGCTCAAGGCGACCGCGAAGGTCAAGAACGGCAGCTCCTACTCGCTGACCGCGAAGCTCAACAACCCCGGCGCCGAGCATCTGCGGGTCTCGGCGGTCGGCAAGAAGGTCTACTCCCCGACCGTGACGGTCAACGTGAGCTGAGGCCTCGCAGCAGCAGCTCCACCAGCGCCCCGAAGTCCGCCTCGGCCTCCGGCCGCACCCACTCCCGCGCATAGCCCGGGTCGTGGAAGCGGCCGGTGGCCTGGAAGACGGTCCGGGCCGCGGCGGCGGGGTCGGGCACGGTGAAGACACCCGTCCCGGCCCCGTCCCGGATGATCCCGGTCAGCTGGCCGGTCAGGTCGGCGATGTGCTCGGTGACCGCCGGGCCGTTCTCGTCGACCAGCACCATGTAGGTGGCGAACAGCTCCGGGTCGGCGCCGGCCTTGCGCCGCTTCGCGTCGAACAGGGCCTGCAGCCAGTCACGCAGCCGGACCTCCGGGTCCCGGTCGCCGGCCGCGATGCCGGACAGCTGCGCCGAGGTGCGGTCCAGCCACCTCTTCGTCACCGCTTCCCGCAGCGCGGCCTTGGTCCGGAAGTGCCGGTAGACACTGCCGTGGCTGACACCGAGCGCGCGCGCCACGTCCACCACGGTGGCCTTGGCCGGGCCGTGCCGGCGCAGCACCTCCTCGGTCGCCTCAAGGATGCGCTCGGCGGTCAGGGCCGGGGTCGGGGTCGGGGACGTCGCTGCCATGGCCTAGACGGTACCTGGCGCCGCGGTCAGTGCTCGGTGCCGAGATGGCTCATCTGCGCGGCCGGGTAGCGGGTGCCCGCCGCCGCGTCCGCCGGTACGGCCTCCTCGATCGCCGCCAGGTCGGCCGCGTCCAGGGTGACGTCCAGCGCGCCCAGGGACTCGGCGAGCCGCTCGCGGGTGCGGGCGCCGACGAGCGGCACGATGTCGTCGCCGCGGGACAGCACCCACGCGATGGCGATCTGCGCGACCGTCACGCCCTTCTCGTCGGCGATCTTGCGCAGCGCCTCGACGAGGTCGAGGTTGTGCTGGAGGTTGTCGCCCTGGAAGCGCGGCGAGAAGGCCCGGAAGTCGCCCGCGCCGAGCTGCCGGTCGCGGGTGAAGTGACCCGAGATCAGCCCCCGGGAGAGCACGCCGTACGCGGTGATGCCGATGCCCAGCTCACGGGTGGTCGGCAGGATCTCCCGCTCGATGTCGCGGGTGATGATCGCGTACTCGATCTGCAGGTCGGAGATGGGCGCGGTGGCGGCGGCCCGCCGGATGTTCGCCACGCTCGCCTCGCTCAGCCCGATGTGCCGGACGTGTCCCTTCTCGACCAGTTCGGCGATGGCGCCGACCGTCTCCTCGATCGGCACGTCCGGGTCGACGCGGGCGATCCGGTAGACGTCGATGTGGTCGACGCCGAGGCGCTGGAGGGAGTAGGCGGCGAAGTTCTTCACGGCGGCCGGGCGGCCGTCGTAGGCGTTCCAGCCGCCGTCCGGGTCGCGCAGGGCGCCGAACTTGACGCTGGTCAGCGCCTTTTCCCGGAGGGCGGCGGGAGCCGTGCGCAGGGCCTCGCCGACCAGCATCTCGTTGTGGCCCATGGCGTAGAAGTCGCCGGTGTCGAGCAGGGTCACGCCGGCTTCGAGGGCGGCGTGGATCGTGGCGATCGACTCGGCGCGGTCGGCCTCGCCGTACAGCGCGGACATGCCCATGCAGCCGAGGCCGAGGGCGGAGACCTGGGGGCCGGTGGATCCGAGGGAGCGGGTGTGCGTCGTCATGGCTCCACCCTTGCATGACAGCTGACAGATTTCAATATCTGTCATTCCATAGCTGTCCTGAATGGTCCAGACCTATTGACGGGAGGTCTGGACCACGCGCATTGTCATGACTACGACACCCGTGCGCCCCACCCCGACCCCACCGGGAGGCCCCGCATGATCCGCCGCACGCTCAGTCTGCTCGCCGCCGCCCTTGCGACCGCGTGTCTCACCCAGCTCCCCGCCGCCGCGCCCGCTTCCGCCGCCGACACCTGTGCCGTCAAGTCCCGCCCCGCAGGCAAGGTGCTGCAGGGGTACTGGGAGAACTGGGACGGCTCCGCCAACGGGGTCCACCCGCCCTTCGGCTGGACCCCGATCACCGACTCCCGGATCGCCGCCCACGGCTACAACGTGATCAACGCGGCCTTCCCCGTGATCCGTTCCGACGGAACGGCGCTCTGGGAGGACGGCATGGACACGGGCGTGAAGGTGGCGACGCCCGCGGAGATGTGCGCGGCGAAGGCCTCCGGCCAGACGATCCTGCTGTCGATCGGCGGCGCGGCCGCGGGCATCGACCTCAGCTCCTCCACCGTGGCCGACAGGTTCGTCTCGACGATCGTCCCGATCCTGAAGAAGTACAACTTCGACGGCATCGACATCGACATCGAGACCGGCCTGGTGGGCAGCGGGTCGATCACCCAACTCTCCACGTCCCAGGCCAACCTGGTCCGCATCATCGACGGGATCCTCGCCCAGATGCCGTCCGGCTTCGGCCTCACGATGGCCCCGGAGACGGCGTACGTCACCGGGGGCAGCATCACCTACGGCTCGATCTGGGGCGCCTACCTGCCGATCATCAAGAAGTACGCCGACAACGGCCGCCTCTGGTGGCTCAACATGCAGTACTACAACGGCAGCATGTACGGCTGTTCCGGCGACTCCTACTCGGCCGGCACGGTGGCCGGCTTCACCGCGCAGACCGACTGCCTCAACAAGGGGCTGGTCGTACAGGGCACCACCGTCAAGGTGCCCTACGACAAGCAGGTCCCGGGCCTGCCCGCGCAGTCCGGTGCGGGCGGCGGCTACATGTCACCGTCCCTGGTCTCCCAGGCCTGGAACCACTACGGCACGTCCCTCAAGGGACTGATGACCTGGTCGATCAACTGGGACGGCTCGAAGAACTGGACCTTCGGCGACAACGTGAAGGCCCTCCAGCGCCGCTGACCCCACCGAACCGGCCGACCGCCACCCCACCCCCGAACCGGCCGGCGGGGTCCCCGCGGCCCGGCGGGGGCCGATCACGCACTTCCCCGCACCCCTCAGGCCGGCCGCCCTCCCCGGCACTCACAACACACCGCCACCCACCCGATCCGGCCGGCCCGCCCGATCCCGCCGGCCCGCCCGATCCCGCCGCAACGGCGATCAGCCACGACGGTGGATTCCGGCGGTGCCGGACCGGCCGGCGGGTCCCCGCGGGCCCGGTGAGGGCCGATCGCGCAGTTCCCCGCGCCCCTCAGGCCGGCCGCCCTCCCCGGCACTCACAACACACCGCCACCCACCCGATCCGGCCGGCCCACCCGATCCCGCCGGCCCGCCCGATCCCGCCGCAACGGCGATCAGCCACGACGGTGGATTCCGGCGGTGCCGGACCGGCCGGTGGGTCCCCGCGGGCCCGGTGAGGGCTGGTCGCGCGGTTCCCCGCGCCCCGCGGGTCGGCCGCCCCCCGGCACTCGCAACACACCGCCGCCCCAACCCAAAACGCCCACCTTCCAGCCGAGCGAGTCGGGTGGGAGGGTGGGCGAAGAAGGCGTAGGGGCCGCGGGCCTAGCAGCCCAGCAGGCGACCCGCGAGGTAACCCTCGATCTGGTCGAGAGACACCCGCTCCTGCTTCATCGAGTCGCGCTCGCGCACCGTGACGGCGTTGTCCTCGAGCGTGTCGAAGTCGACGGTCACGCAGTACGGCGTACCGATCTCGTCCTGGCGGCGGTAGCGGCGCCCGATCGCACCGGCGTCGTCGAACTCGATGTTCCAGTGCCCGCGCAGCGCCTGGGCGAGGCCCTTGGCCTTCGGGGACAGCTCGGGGTTGCGGGACAGCGGAAGCACCGCGACCTTGACCGGGGCCAGCCGGTGGTCCAGGCGGAGCACCGTGCGCTTCTCCATCTTGCCCTTGGCGTTGGGCGCCTCGTCCTCGACGTAGGCGTCGAGGAGGAACGCCAGCATCGCGCGGCCGACACCGGCCGCGGGCTCGATGACGTACGGCGTCCAGCGCTCCTGGGCCTCCTGGTCGTAGTAGGCCAGGTCCTGGCCGGAGGCCTTGGAGTGGGCGTTCAGGTCGTAGTCGGTGCGGTTGGCGACACCTTCCAGCTCGCCCCACTCGTTGCCGCCGAACTGGAAGCGGTACTCGATGTCAGCGGTGCGCTTGGAGTAGTGGGAGAGCTTCTCCTTCGGGTGCTCGAACCACCGCATGTTCTCCTCGCGCAGGCCCAGGCCGGTGTACCAGTTCCAGCGCTGCTCCATCCAGTACTCCTGCCACTTCTCGTCCTCGCCCGGCTTGACGAAGAACTCCATCTCCATCTGCTCGAACTCGCGGGTGCGGAAGATGAAGTTGCCGGGCGTGATCTCGTTGCGGAAGGACTTGCCCATCTGCGCGATACCGAACGGCGGCTTGCGGCGCGAAGCGACCTGCACCTGGGCGAAGTTGGTGAAGATGCCCTGCGCGGTCTCGGGGCGCAGGTAGGCGACCGAGCCGCTGTCCTGGGTCGGGCCGAGGTGGGTGGAGAGCAGGCCGGAGAACTGCTTGGGCTCGGTGAACTGGCCCTTGTTGCCGCAGTTCGGGCAGTTCACGTCCGCCAGGCCGTTCTCCGGGAGGCGACCGTGCTTGGCCTCGTAGTGCTCCTCCAGGTGGTCCGCGCGGAAGCGCTTGTGGCAGGAGGTGCACTCGGTCAGCGGGTCCGTGAAGGTGGCGACGTGACCGGAGGCCACCCAGACCTCGGGGGCCAGGATGACGGACGAGTCGATACCGACCACGTCCTCGCGCGACGTCACCATGTAGCGCCACCACTGGCGCTTCAGGTTCTCCTTGAGCTCGACACCCAGCGGTCCGTAGTCCCAAGCGGCCTTCTGGCCGCCGTAGATCTCACTGCACGGGAATACGAAGCCACGGCGCTTGCTCAGGCTGACGATGGTGTCGATCTTGTCGGCGGCCACGGTGCTCTCTTCATTACGACGACGGGCGACGAAGCGAGACGCTTCAGAGCGAATGCTTCAGGGTACCGGCGGGTCCTCCCCCTCAACCAAATCGGTTCCCTTCCAGAGGTTTGTTGACAACGGTTTCCATGTTTGTTGAAAATGACTCTCATGAACGTACGACGAGGCCTCATACCCGCGGCCGCCGCGACCACCGTCACCGCACTCGGCATAGCCACCCTCACTGCCTGCGGCGGCGACGCCACGGCGGCCCAGACCGGAAAGTTCGACGTCGTCGCGTCGTTCTACCCGATGGCCTACCTCGCCGATCAGATCGGCGGCAGCCACGTCCACGTCACCAGTCTCACCTCGCCCGGCCAGGAGCCGCACGACCTGGAGATCAGCCCCAAGCAGATCATCGGGATCGAGAAGTCCGACGCGGTCCTCTACCTCAAGAACCTCCAGCCCTCCGTCGACGACGCGGTCGCCCAGTCGTCCGTCGGGACGAAGATCGACGCCGCCGCCCTGACCACGCTGGAGAAGCACGGCAACGAGGTCGGCGGGCATGCGGCCTCGCACGACACCTCCGAGAACAAGGAGCTGTCCGGCCTCGACCCCCACATCTGGCTCGACCCGGTGCGCTACGCCCAGGTCGCCGAGGGCGTCGGCAAGGCCTTCGAGAAGGCCGACCCGGACCACGCGGCCGACTACAAGAAGAACACCTCGGCGCTGGTGAAGAAGCTGGACGCGCTCGACACCCAGTTCAAGGACGGCCTCGCGCACACGAAGTCCAAGGTCTTCATCACCACCCACGCGGCCTTCGGCTACCTCGCCGAGCGCTACGGCCTGACCGAGGAGGCCATCAACGGCCTCGACCCCGAGTCGGAGCCGAGCGCGGCCCGGGTGCGGGACCTTGAGACCATGGCCAAGGCCGACGGCGTCACCACCGTGTTCTACGAGACGCTCGTCAGCGACAAGACCGCCAAGACCATCGCCGCCGACGCCGGCCTGAAGACGGACGTCCTCGACCCGATCGAGGGCATCACGGCCAAGTCCCGCGGCAAGGACTACTTCGCGGTCCAGGAAGCCAACCTCAAGGCGCTCCAGCAGGCACTGGGCGCCAAGTGACACGCCACGTGACAGGAGACGACGAGATGAGCGGCGAGCCCGTCATAGCCCTGCGCGGCGTCACCGCCGAGCTGGGCTCGCGCCCCGTCCTGCGCGGCATCGACCTCACCGTGCACCGCGGTGAGGTGGTCGCGCTGCTCGGCGCGAACGGCTCCGGCAAGTCGACCGCGATCCGCACGATCATCGGCCAGGTGCCGGCGAGCGGCGGTGAGATCGCCCTGTTCGGCACCCCCCGCCGTACCTTCCGGGACTGGTCCCGGATCGGCTACGTCCCGCAGCGCACCACCGCGGCCGGTGGCGTGCCCGCCACCGTCACCGAGGTCGTCTCCGCCGGCCGCCTCTCCCGCACCCGCTTCGGCCTCTTCCGCAAGGCCGACCACGCGGCCGTACGGCACGCGCTCGGCCTGGTGGGCATGGCGGACCGGGCCAAGGACAGCGTGGAGGCGCTCTCCGGCGGCCAGCACCAGCGGGTGCTGATCGCCCGCGCGCTGGTCGCCGAGCCCGAGCTGCTGATCATGGACGAGCCGATGGCGGGCGTCGACCTGGCCAGCCAGGAGATCCTCGCGCAGACGCTGCGCGAGCAGGTCGAGCGGGGCATCACGGTCCTCCTCGTCCTGCACGAACTGGGCCCGCTGGAGCCGCTGATCGACCGCGCGGTGGTCCTCCGCGACGGCTGCGTCCTGCACGACGGCCCGCCCCCGCGGGCCCTCGGCCAGCATGCCCTGCCCGGCCACGACCACGTCCACCCCCACGACGAGCACACGCCACTGCGCACAGGACTGCTGAGCTGATGGACTTCCTGAACTACGCCTTCATGCAGCGGGCCCTGCTCGCCGCCGTCCTGGTCGGCATCACCGCCCCCGCCGTCGGCATCTACCTGGTCCAGCGCCGCCAGGCCCTGATGGGCGACGGCATCGGCCACGTGGCGATGACCGGCGTCGGCCTCGGCTTCCTGCTCTCGACGTCCCCCGTCTGGATGGCGACGGCGGTGTCGGTGCTGGGCGCGATCGTGATGGAACTGATCCGCTGGTACGGCCGTACCCGCGGCGACATCGCCCTCGCGATGCTCTTCTACGGCGGTATGGCCGGCGGGGTGATGCTGATCAACCTCGCGCCGGGCGGCTCCAACGCCAACCTGATGTCGTACCTCTTCGGCTCGCTGTCGACGGTGTCGGAGTCGGACGTGACCGCGATCTGCCTGCTGGCGGCCTTCGTCCTGCTCGTCACCCTCGGTCTGCGCCGGCAGCTGTTCGCGGTGAGCCAGGACGAGGAGTTCGCGCGGGTGACCGGCCTGCCGGTACGGGCCCTCAACCTGCTGACGGCGATCACGGCGGCGGTGACCGTGACGGTCGCGATGCGGGTGGTGGGCCTGCTGCTGGTCTCCGCGCTCATGGTCGTCCCGGTGGCCGCGGCCCAGCAGCTGAGCCGCAGCTTCGCGGCCACGTTCGCGATCGCCGTCGCCATCGGTGTGACGGTGACGATCGGGGGCACGATCACGTCGTACTACCAGTACGTCCCGCCGGGCGCGACGATCGTGCTGCTGACCATCGCCGCGTTCATCGCGCTGAGCGTGCTGGCCACCCCGCTGGCCCGCCGACGCGCCCGCGCGGCCGCCGCGCGACGGCCCGCCGGAGATCCGGCGGAGTGCGCGATTCCGGCCACCAGGGGGGCAGCGGACGAGGTCGGCGTCTGACCGCCCTCAGCCCGAGCTGGCACAATGGCCCGGCAGAAGCAGTGATGTGAGGAGGCAACCGGTGACGACCGCTGGACCGCCCGTGAAGGGCCGCTCGACCCGCCAGCGGGCAGCCGTGGCGGCGGCCCTGGACGAGGTCGAGGAGTTCCGCAGCGCGCAGGAACTGCACGACATGCTCAAGCACAAGGGCGACTCGGTCGGCCTGACCACGGTCTACCGCACGCTCCAGAACCTCGCCGACGCCGGTGAGGTCGACGTCCTGCGCACCTCCGAGGGCGAGTCGGTGTACCGACGCTGCTCCACCGGCGAACACCACCACCACCTGGTCTGCCGCGTGTGCGGCAAGGCGGTGGAGGTGGAGGGGCCGGCGGTGGAGAAGTGGGCGGAGGCCATCGCGGCCGAGCACGGGTACGTGAACGTGGCGCACACCGTGGAGATCTTCGGTACCTGCGCGGACTGCGCCGCGGGCTGAGCCGACTTTCGGCCGCGGGCCCGGTGGGGGCTGATCGCGCCCACGCGGCGGAGCCGCAAATCAAACACAGCCCCGCGCCCCTTACGGCGCGCTGCAGTCGCGTCAGCCACATAGCTGCGGGCAGGCGTGCCGCAGGGCGGCACGGGTGGGCGCTGGGGGTCCCCCCGGCCGAAGGCTGGGGGAGGCACCCTGCCAGCGCCGGTGAGCGTCCCCACCCCTGACCCAACCCCCGGTCAGCTTCTGCCGAAGCAGCGCTCCAGTTCGTTCAGGTCGTAGAACTTGCTCCCCTTCTTGATCGGGTGGCAGCCCGCCTTGAAGGCGATCTCCTTCTCGTTGTAGAGCATCCGCACCAGGTAGTCGTCGCCCTTCTTGAAGACGTCCCACTGGATGTTGGAGGCGAGGGAGGCGACCTCGGCGCCGCGCCACGGGTTGTTCGCGTACGTGTACGCCTCGCCCGGCGTCGCCGCCTTCCCGCTGCCCGGCAGCTGCATCAGCGCGGCCAGCGGAATGATCTCCTCGGCGTGGGTGAAGCGGAGCTCCGCGCCCAGCGTGCTGGTGCCGTCCCGCTTGGCCTCGGCCTGCTCGAAGAAGTCGTCGAGGAGGACGCCCGCCATCTTGTACGTGATGTCGCTGTCCGAGAAGCTCGGGCCCTTCTCGTAGAAGTCCTCGGCGTCGCTGAGGTAGCCGAACCAGGCCGCGTCGCGCGGGGCGATGTAGCGGTCGAAGTCCCAGCCCCTGCCGTCCGGGCTCTCCTCGCTCATGGCGGGCGCGATGGCGTAGAGGTTGTAGACGGCGGTGGCGGCGGTGATGTCGTCGGCGGTCGAGGAGAACTCGCCGTCGACGATGCGCTGCACGAACGCCGGCTTGAAGATCCTGCCGAGCACCCGGGCAGCGGCCCGGTGCGAGGCCGGCTGGTCGGTGACCGCCTTCAGGGTCGAGGCGAGGCGCTCGTCGCTCGCCAGCCACTTCTGGTAGTCGGCGCCGCCGGCCGACTTGTGGAAGTAGAGGAGGTTCTTGTCGACGCGCGCGGTGCCGAAGGAGGACTTCAGCGCCGGGTCGGCGTCGGTGAGGGCGGTGGAGAAGACCGTACCGCTGTCGACCGCGCGGCCCTGGCCGGAGCTGACGACGTCGATCTTCTCGCCGTTCGCGGCGATGGCGGAGAAGAGGGACGGCAGGCGCTTCTCCAGGCGGACCGCCGTCGCGCGGAGTTCGTCCTTGCCGCGGCCGCTGAGGTTGCCGTACCCGATCGCGCTCATGGCCGCTTCGAGTGCCTGTACGTCAGGGCCGAACTTCTTGCCCAGCGCGGTGAGTTGGCCGTCGGCCTCGGCCTGGTTCCAGAGCGCGAGGACGATGTCGCCGTCCTCGCCGTCCGTCGCGGAACGGGAACCGTGCCGGGAGACGTTCTCGGTGAAGACGGCGGTGTAACCGGCGGGCGGCTGCTGGTAGGTGCGCGGGTTCTGCCCGGGGGAGTACACGGCCTTGGTGCCGTAGCTGTCACGGTGGGCGAGCCCGGTGTCCGTGGCATGCGCGGGCAGCGCGGTGAGGAGCAGTGCGCCGAAGGTCAGGACGGGGATGACGCGCTTCATGAGGACCGTTCCAGAGGCGGGAGACCGGGGGTGTGGCCAGGGATGGATCTTCCGCATCCTCGACGGCCCTCGTGAACGGCGCGTGACCGTCAGATGCCGGAGGGGTTCTCCTCCGTGCGGCCCTCCATGGCCAGCAGCTCCTCGTTGGGGATGGCGCCGCCGAACCGCCGGTCGCGGGAGGCGTATTCGAGGCACGCCCGCCACAGGTCGCGGCGGTCGAAGTCGGGCCACAGGACGTCCTGGAAGACCAGCTCGGCGTAAGCGCTCTGCCAGAGCAGGTAGTTGGAGGTGCGCTGCTCGCCGCTGGGCCGCAGGAACATGTCCACGTCCGGCATGTCCCCGTAGTACAGGTGCTTCTGGATGGTCTTCTCGCTGATCTTCGACGGGTCGAGCCGGCCCGCCCTGACCTCCTCGGCGATCGCCTGCACCGCGTCGGCGATCTCGGCCCGGCCGCCGTAGTTCATGCAGAAGTACAGGGTGAGCAGGTCGTTGCCCTTGGTCTGCTCCTGGGCGACCAGGAGTTCCTTGGCGACCGACTTCCACATCCTGGGCATCCGGCCCGCCCAGCGCACCCGGATGCCGAGTTCGTCGAGCTGGTCGCGGGTCTTGCGGATGAAGTCGCGGTTGAAGTTCATCAGGAAGCGGACCTCTTCGGGCGAGCGCTTCCAGTTCTCGGTGGAGAAGGCGTAGAGCGAGATGTTGCGGACGCCGATCTCGATGGAGCCCTGGAGGACGTCGAGGACGCGCTCGGCGCCGACCTTGTGGCCCTCGGTGCGCGGCAGCCCGCGGTCCTTCGCCCAGCGGCCGTTGCCGTCCATGACGATGGCGACGTGGTTCGGGACCAGCTCGCCCGGGAGCTTCGGCGGGCGGGCACCGGACGGGTGCGGCTCCGGCGTCCTGTACTCGCGGCGCTGGCGCCCCAGGATCCCGCGTACGACCATGTGCTTCTCGTCTCCCTCTGGCTTTTCTCTACTGGCTTTTCTCTACTTAGCTTTTCTCTACGTACCTGAGCGAGCGCAGTCCGCGCTCCAGATGCCAGTGCAGATAGGCGGACACCAGCCCGCTGCCCTCCCGGACGTACCGTGCCTCGGCCGTGTCCGCGGTCTCCCAGTCTCCCGTAAGCAGCGCGCCGAGCAGAACCAGGGTCTGCGGCGAGGGTACGACGCTGCCGGGCACCCGGCAGTCGACGCAGACGGTGCCGCCGGAGCCGACCGAGAAGAAGCGGTTCGGGCCGGGCATGCCGCACTTGGCGCAGGCGTCGAAGCTGGGCGCGTAGCCGTTGACGGCGAGGGAGCGCAGCAGGAAGGCGTCGAGCACGAGATGCGGGGCGTGCTCGCCCCGGGCAAGGGTCCTGAGCGCCCCCACCAGCAGCAGGTACTGCTGCACCGCGGGCTCGCCCTCGTGGTCCGTGAACCGCTCGGCGGTCTCCAGCATGGCCGTGCCGGCGGTGTACCGCGCGTAGTCGGTGACGATCCCGCCGCCGTACGGCGCGATGGTCTCGCTCTGCGTGCACAGCGGCAGCCCGCGCCCGACCAGCTCGCTCCCGCGGGCGAAGAACTGCACGTCGACGTGGGAGAACGGCTCCAGCCGGGCCCCGAACTTCGACTTGGTCCGCCGCACCCCACGGGCCACGGCCCGCACCCGGCCGTGTCCGCGGGTGAGCATCGTGATGATGCGGTCCGCTTCACCCAGCTTCTGGGTGCGCAGCACGATGCCGTCGTCGCGGAACAGGCTCATGGCCCCATTCTGCCCTGCCGGCGGCAGGGGCCGTCGGGCAAGGGAGGCAAGGGCACCTTCAGGGGGCCTCGCCGCGGCTGCGGGCGTTGGCGTGGGCGGTGGCCGCGCCGAGCCGTTCGGCCTGGGTGGCGACGCGTACGGCGTCCGGGTGCGCGTCCCACTCCCGTCCTCCGCCGTACGGCCGCAACTGCACGTAGGGGCCCTCGTGGCCCATGACGATGCCCAGCCGTCCGGTACGGGTGTCGACGGCACAGGAGCCGATGGGGAGGTTCATCGCGTTCACCTCACCTGGCTCCCCCGCCCCTGGGAATTTCACGCTTCGCATCACCGATGTGGCGCTGCGTGCCTAGACTCGGCCGGAGTCTGTCCCGGGGCCCCGGTATCCGGGGAGGCCCCTGCCCGGCTACATCAGGCCCGCCCCCGCGAGGTACTTCGCCACGCACTCCGTCTCCTCCTGCGACAGCGGCACCTGGGGCTCGGCGGTGGCCGGGCAGTCGATCACCCCGCGCAGGTGCAGCGCCGCCTTGAACGCGCCCAGCGCCGCCGAGCCGCCGCCCATCCGGGCCGGGTTCCCGACGCCGGTCATCCGGAAGAGCCCGCACAGCCGCTCCTGTTCCGCCCGCGCCCGCTCCCAGTCGCCCGCGCGGCAGAGGCGGTGGAGGCGGACGTAGCCGTCCGGGTCGACGTTGGCGAGGCCCGGTACCGCCCCGTCGGCGCCCAGCGCGAGGGCCGAGTCGACGGTCAGCTCGGAACCCGTCAGCGCGCTGAAGCCGGACAGGCCCCTGCTGCCCGTGACGACCTCGCGGAAGCCCGCCAGGTCGCCGCTGGAGTCCTTCAGCCCGGCCAGCACCCCGTCGCCGGCCAGCTCCAGGACAAGGCCGGCGGGGAGCTTGGTGTGGACGGCGACCGGGATGTCGTAGGCGATCACCGGGACCGGCGACCGGCCGGCGACCAGGCGGAAGTGGCGGGCGATCTCGGCGGGGTGGGTGCGGGTGTAGAAGGGGGCGGTGACGACGACCGCGTCCGCACCGGCCGCGGCGACGGACGCGACGTGGTCCAGGACCCGGGGGGTCGTCATGTCGATGACGCCCGCCAGGACCGGGAGCCGGCCGGCCACGTGGGAGACCACCGTCTCCGTGACCAGCCTGCGCTGCCGGTCCGTCAGGAAGGCCGCCTCCGATGTCGAGCCGAGCACGAACAGGCCGTCCACCCCGGCCGCCGTCAGATGGTCGACGAGCCTGCGCAGGGAGGGGACGTCCACCTCGCGGTCCGGTGTCAGGGGCGTGCAGACGGGCGGTACGACACCGGACACCGTCTTTTGCCCGTTCCCCTCCGGGGCGCCGGAAGCCGGAGCGCGCCCCTTCGGCTCACGGGTGTGGGGGGTGGGAAGCGTCATCTGGTCTCCCTGGGCGGGCTGTGGCTCGGCTGGTCCTCCTCCAACGGATGGTGACAGCGGTAGCGGTGACCGGGGCGTGACGCGGCCGTGAAGTCAGGCATGCGGACGGCACACTCGTCGTCCGCCCGCCAGCAGCGGGTGCGGAACGGGCACCCGGACGGCGGCCGGGTCGCCGAGGGGACCGGACCGGTGAGCGGGATGGGGTCGATCGGGTTCAGCAGGCCCGGGGTGGCCGAGAACAGGGCCCGGGTGTACGGGTGCAGGGCGTGGCCGGTGACGTCGGCGGCCGGGGTGTCCTCGACGATCCGGCCCAGGTACATGGTGATCACCCGGTCGCTCATCCGCCGTACCGTCTGGATGTCGTGGGAGACGAAGACCAGGGCCAGGCCCAGGCGTTCGCGCAGGTCGAGGAGGAGGTTGAGGATCTGGGCGCGGACCGAGACGTCCAGCGCGCTGGTCGGTTCGTCCGCCACCACCAGGCCGGGGTCCAGGGCGAGAGCCCGGGCGATCGCGACGCGCTGCCGCTGGCCGCCGGAGAGCTGCCCGGGGAGGGCCTCGGCGAGGGCCCGCGGCAGCCCGACCAGGCTCATCAACTCCCTTACCCGGTCCTCCCGTTCGGCCTTCGTGCCGCGCTCGTGGACGTCCAGCGGGTCGCGGAGGATACGGCGTACCGGCAGCCGGCGGTTGAGGGCCGTCGACGGGTCCTGGAAGACCATGCCGGTGCTCGCGCCGACGGCCGACCGGCGTTCGCCCGGTGTCATCGACCACAGGTCCCGGCCGTGGAAGGTGACCGTGCCGGCGGTCGGCCGCTCGATGCCCACCAGCACCTTCGCCAGCGTCGACTTCCCGCACCCCGACTCGCCGACCACCCCGACCGTCTCGCCGGGTGCCACGGTGAGGTCGGCGCCGGTCAGCGCGTACACCCGGTCCCGGCCGAACAGGCCTCCGCCGCGGGCCCGGTGGACCACGTGGACGCCGGACAGCCGCACCGCGCTCATGTCACCGCCTCCGTGCTCGCCGTCAGGTCGACGGCGGGGTGGTGGCAGGCCGCGGTGTGGACGGGGCCGCCGACGAGGGCCGGTGGTGTCGTACGGCAGATCTCGCTCGCCGCCGGGCAGCGGTCGCTGAAGCGGCAGCCCGCCGGGAAGTCGGCGGGGGACGGCACCACGCCCCTGATCTGGGTGAGCCGCTCGGCCCCGGACTCCAGGGACAGCACGCTGCCGAGCAGGCCGCGCGTGTAGTGGTGGGTGGGGGCGGCGACCAGCTCCGCGGTGACGCCGGTCTCGACGATCTGGCCGCCGTACATCACCACCACCCGGTCGGTGACGTCCGCGACCAGGGCGAGGTCGTGGGAGACGAGGATCAGCGCGAAGCCGAGTTCCTCGCGGAGGCGGAGGAGGAGTTCCATCACCTGGGCCTGGACGGTGACGTCGAGGGCGGTGGTCGGTTCGTCGGCGATGATCAGGCGGGGGTCGCGGGAGAGTGCCATCGCGATGAGGACGCGCTGGCGCTGGCCGCCGGAGAGTTCGTGGGGGTAGGCGGGGAGCGTGCGGGTGGGGTCGAGGCCGACGAGGGTGAGGAGCTCGGCGGGGGGCCGGTGGCCGCCGCGCCGTGTGAGTTGCCTGAGCTGGGCGTTGACCGTCATGGAGGGGTTCAGGGAGGACAGGGCGTCCTGGTAGACCATCGCGAGTTCGTGGCCGAGGAGGCGGCGGTGGGGGGTGGTCAGGTCGACGGGCGGGTGCGGGTGGGTGGGGGTTGCTCGCGCCCGCGCGGCGGTAGCCGCATATTCGGTACAGCCCCGCGCCCCTGAGGGGGCGCTCCAGTCCCGTCGGTCGAAAAGGATCTCGCCTGTCACCCTCGCCGCCTTCGGCTGCAAACCCATGATCGTCAGGGCCGTCAGGGACTTGCCGCAGCCCGACTCCCCCACCAGGCCCAGGACTTCGCCCGCGTGCACGTCGAAGCTGATGCCGTTCACGATGTTCACGCCCCGGTGGCGGTCCGGGAAGGCGATCGTGAGGTTCTCCACGGACAGGACCGGCGGGCCCTCCCGGGAGGGCAGGGGCCGGGCACGCCGTCGCAGCCGGTCGGCCGCCTCGGTCAAGGACGGCAGCTCCAGGGCCTCCCCCGGCTCAAGTACCTCCGCAGGCTCCGTCGGCTCCACCTCCCTGCCCGCCGGTGACGCCCACGCGTCCGAGACGCCCTCGGAGAGGATGTTCAGGGAGAGGACCGTGAGGAGGATCAGCAGGCCGGGGAAGAGGGTGGCCCACCAGCCGCCCGTCAGGACCATGTTCTTGCCGTCCGCGATGACGCTGCCCCAGGACGGGTCGGGGGGCCGTACGCCGGCGCCGATGAAGGACAGGGACGCCTCGAAGACGATGGCCTCGGCGACCTGGACCGTGCAGAAGACCAGGACGGGGGCGAGGCAGTTGACCGCCACGTGGCGGACGACGATGTGCGGGGTTCGGGCGCCGATCACGCGCTCCGCGGTGACGTAGTCCTCGCCGTACTGGTCGAGGACGTTGGCCCGGACCACCCTGGCCACCGGAGGGGTGAACAGGAAGGCGATCGCGCAGATCAGGACCGTGATGCCGCCGCCGAAGACGGCCACGAGGACGGCGGCCAGGGCGATGCCGGGGAACGCCATCACCACGTCCAGGCAGCGCATCAGGGTCTCGTCGACGGCCTTGCGGGAGGTGGCCGCGAGGGCGCCGAGCAGGGCGCCGGCGACCAGGGCGAGGCCGGTCGCGCCGAGGCCGATCGCGAGGGACCAGCGGGCGCCGTACATCAGCCGGCTGAGGATGTCCCGGCCGAGGCTGTCCTGGCCCATCCAGTGGCCGGCGGAGGGGTGGCCGGTGCCGTCGGCGGGGGCCTGCTGCGCGAGGGGGTCGTCGGGGGCGAGAAGGGGGGCGAGGGCGGCCACCAGGACGACCACGGTCAGGAAGGCGAGGGCCGCCTTCGACGGCGGCGACAGCCTGCGCAGGCGTACGCCGGGGCGGGCCAGGGCCGCGGAGAGTGCGGCGCGGGTGGTCGGCGTCATGCGGCCTCCCTCAGGCGCGGGTTGACCAGCAGACAGAGGATGTCGATGACGAGGTTGACGACGACGAAGCCGGTCGCGGTGGTGAGGACGACGCCCTGGACCACGGCGGGGTCGCCGTTCTGCACGGCGTCGATCATCAGCTTGCCCATGCCGGGCAGGGCGAAGACGGTCTCGATGACGACGGCGCCGCCGAGGAGATAGCCGACGCGCAGGCCGAGCACGGTCAGGGGGTTCACGAGCGCGTTGCGGAGCACGTTGCGGCCGACCACGACACGGGGCGGCAGGCCGCTGCCGATCGCGGTGCGGACGTAGTCCTTGTCGAGTTCCTCGACCACCGAGGTGCGGACGATCCGGGTGAGCTGGGCGGCCACCGGGAGGGAGAGCGCGAGGGCGGGCAGGGCCATGGTCCGCAGCCAGCCGGTGACGGAGTCCTCGGGGTTGATGTAGCCGCCGGACGGGAACCAGCCCCGGTCGACGGCCAGGTACTGGATCATCAGCAGCGCCAGCCAGAAGGCGGGGGCGGCGACCCCGACCAGGGAGAGGACACGGATGACCTGGTCGGCGGCCCGGTCCCGGTGGATGGCCCCGGTGACGCCTGCGGCCAGCGCCAGGACGACGGCGATGCCGAGGCCGAGGAAGGTCAGCTGGAGGGTGAGCGGCAGGGCGGTGAGGACCTGGTCGAGGACCGGGGTGCGGGTGAGGGCGCTGGTGCCGAGGTCGCCGTGGAGCAGGCCGCCGACGAAGCGGACGTAGCGCAGGGGCAGCGGGTCGAGGAGGCCGCCTCGCTCCCGGAAGTCGTGGAGTTGCTGCGGGGTGGGGTTGGCGCCCTGGAAGAACGCGGATGCCGGGTCGACGTCGGAGAAGCGCATCACCAGGAACACGAACAGGGCGATGCCGAGCAGCAGCGGCACCAGCAGGGCGGTGCGGCGCAGCAGGATGCGCAGGACGGCGGTCATGCCGTCAGGCCCACTGGGCGGTGAGGACGTTGATGCCGGGGTAGGGCTGGGCCCTTATGCCGGTGAGCCTGCGCGGGTCCCAGGCGGTGATCAGCTCGTTGTGGACGACCGGGTAGAGGACGGCCTGTTCGGCGACGACGTCGATGTAGTCCTGGATCATCGTCGTCTTCCTGTCCGGGTCCGGTTCGCGGGTGGCCGCGTCCATGTCCTTGAAGAGCTGCTTCGCGACAGCGTTGTCCGACCAGCGCGCGTAGCCCGTCCAGAGGTTCTCGGGGCCGTAGTTGTAGTGCATGATCAGGTCGGCGTCGAGGCCGAACTGGTTGGGGTTCGAGACGGCGGCGACGACCTGGTAGTCCTGTTTCTGGTCCATCTTGGTGAACACGGCCGTGGTCTCCTGGGGGGACAGGGTCGTGGTGACGCCGATCGCGTCCCAGGACGACTTGATGGTGGGCAGGCAGTCGACGAGCCAGCTCACGTTGACGGCGAGGATGTTCACGCGCAGGCCGCTGACTCCGGCGGCCTTCAGCAGGGCCTGTGCCTTCGCCGGGTCGTGGTCGTAGACCGTCTTCGCGGGCCGGTAGGCGGGGTTGGTCTCGTTCAGGAACGAACTCGCGGGTTTTCCGTGGCCCTTGAGGGCGACCTCGACGATCTTCGCCTTGTCGATGGCGTAGTGCAGGGCCTGGCGGACCCGGACGTCGTCGAAGGGTCTGTGCCGGGTGTTGAACATCAGGAACGCGTTGTTCATCCCGGCGCCGCCGCCGACCGAAAGGCCGCCCTGTTCGAGGCGGGGGATGTTGGCGTACGGGATGTTGTCGGAGATCTGGGCGCCGGCGTCGCCCCCGGAGATCCTGGCCACGCGCGAGGCCGCGTCGACGATCGTCAGCCAGTTCATCTTCCGGAAGGCGGGCCTGCGGGGGCCGTTGTAGCGGTCGTAGGCGGCGAAGGTGGTGTTCGACTTCGGGTGGTGCCCGGTCTGCCGGTACGGTCCCGAGCCGATCGCCAGTCCCCTGACCGCGTCGTCCCAGGCGCCGGGCCGGGAGAACACGTGCGCCGGCATGATCTTGGCGAGGGTGAGGCGGGCGACGCCGTCCGGGAAGGGGAACCTCAGCACCAGCTCGACGGTCCGGGCGTCGACCTTGCGGGCCTCCTTGAGCCAGCTCGCGAAGAAGCCCTGGGCGAGGGTCTGGGTGCCCGGATCGAGGATCCGGTCGAAGACGAAGACCACGTCGTCGGCGGTGACCGGCCTGCCGTCGTGGAAGGTGGCGCCCGGGCGCAGGGTGAACCGCCAGGTGGTGGCGTTCGCGTCGGCGGGCAGCCGGGTCGCCAGCGCCGGGTAGGGGGCGCGGGTGATCGGGTCGGTGTCGGCCAGGCCCTCGTAGAGGTGGTTGTTGGCGGCCATCGCGAACGCGGACGCCGTCTGGGTGGGGTCCCAGCTGCCGTCGTTGCCGTAGCCGATCACGGCCGTGAGGGTGCGGTCGGAGCCGTCGCCGCCGAGGTCGATCGTGGACCTGGGGCCGCACGCCGTCAGGGACGGCAGGGCGGCCGCCGCGCCCAGCGCACCGGTGTGTTTCAGGAACGTCCTGCGGGCGTGGGTCGCCTCGTCGCGCAACGGTACCTCCAGCGTGGGGTCTGGAAAGGAGACGTCGGACGTCCTGTGTTAGCGCGACCATAAGAGGGGGTTCGGGGGCGGTCAAGGCAAGGCGCGCGAATGGCGTAAACCGTCAGAGGTGGGACCAATGACACCGCGAAGGCGAGGCCATGGCGCCGTGCACGCGCGGGAGTTGGCGCCGGCCGCTCGGGCTGCGGCCGGCGCCGGGGTGCTACGCGGGAGCCGTCAGCTGGGCGGCCACCGAGGCGCCGTCCAGCCACACGTTCTCCCGGGAGATCCGGCCGTCGCGGAACTCGAAGACGTGCAGGATCCGGAAGGCGATCCGGCGGCCGCCGCCCGGAATCCCCAGGAAGGAGCCCGGGACGGTGCCCGTCATCACGTTCTCCATCGTGACGGCATCGTCGGAGTAGTAGGTGCGGGTCCGCTCCTCGCTCTCGGCGCGGAAGTCCTTGCACAGCTGCCGGTAGAAGTCGAGCGCCGCCGGGATGCCGTGCTTCGGACCGTTCGGGTCGCCGACGACGTCGTGCTCGATGTCGTCGGTGTAGACGGCGACCGAACCCTCCGGATCACCGCGTTCCTCGGCGCTCATGTGCGCCTGGATCAGCGCTTCCATGTCGGCGGGTGTCATGGAGCCCATGGTCGGGAGCCCCCTCTCTCGTCACGCCGCGCGCTCCTCGCAGAGCCCGCGACCCCCGTAATGAGACAGTGCTACCGTAATGAGAGAAGTTTCTCACGACAAGAGGGGACTCTCATCATGGAGGGGAGTGCCGGGAGCGCGGGGGGCGCGCGGGACGGCAGGCGCAACCAGAAGCTGCGCACCCGCCGGGCGCTCGTCGACGCGGCCGCCGAACTGCTCCGCGAGGGACGCGCCGTCACCATCGCGGACGTGGCCGAGGCCGCCCGGGTCTCACCCGCCACCGCCTACCGCTACTTCTCCAGCCCCCAGGAGCTGATCCGGGAGACCCGCACCCTGCTGCGCACCCCGGACGTCACCGCGGACCTGCCCGCCGATCCCGCCGGGCGCGTGGACACGGTGGTCTCACGGGTCGCCGACATGCAGCTGGCGAACGAGCCGGCGTGGCGGGCGATGCTCGGCGCGAGCCTGGAGCGGTACGTCCGGCAGAGCGACGGGCAGGAGGAGCCCTTCCCCACCCGCAGCCGCAACCGCCTCGACCTCTCCCGCACCGCCCTGGACCCCCTCGCCGCGACCCTCCCGCCGGCCGCACTGCGCCGGCTGACCATGGCGCTCACCCTGGTCTACGGCGTGGAGGCACTGGTCTCGACCCGTGACGTCTGCGACCTGGAGCCGGAGGAGGCGAAGGACGTCATGCGCTGGGCGGCCCGGGCCCTGCTCGACACGGCGCTGCGCGAGGAGACGGAGAACTGAGCGGGTCCAGCGAAGTCCTCTGCGGTACGGCAGCGCCCCCAAAGGGGCGCGGGGCCGTATCCATATGCGGCTCCGCCGCGCGGGCGCGACCAGCCACGACGGCGCAGCAGACGGCACATCGCGGCACTTCCAGCGGAGCGCTTGGCTTCGCGCCAGCCCCGCGCCAGCCCCGCGCCGGCCGCGCGCCGTCAGGCGATGCCGCCGTTCGCGAAGAGGACCTGGCCGTTGACCCAGTGGCCCGGGCCGGCCAGGAAGGCGACGGTCTCGGCGATGTCCGCGGGGGTGCCCAGGCGCTCCAGCGGGGCCTGCGCCGCCAGCCGCCGCACCGTCGCCTCGTCCTTGCCGTCGAGGAACAGCGGGGTGGCCGTGGGGCCGGGCGCGACCGCGTTGACGGTGACGTCACGGCCGCGCAGCTCGCGGGCGAGGACGAGGGTCATCGCCTCGACGGCCCCCTTGCTCGCGGCGTAGGCGGCGTAACCGGGGGCGGCCAGCCGGGTCACGGAGGTCGAGAAGGTGATGACCGCCCCGCCGGCCCGGACCCGGCGCGCGGCCTGCTGGGCGACCACGAAGGTGCCGCGGATGTTGGTGCGGTGCATCCGGTCGAGCTCGTCGAGGCCGAACTCCGCGACCGGCCCGAGGGTCATCACCCCGGCCGTGTGGACGACCACGTCGAGGCCGCCGAACTCCTTCTCGACCCTGTCGAACGCCTCGGCCATCGCGGTCTCGTCGGCGACGTCGCCCCGCACGGCGACGGCGCGCCCGCCGGCCCGCTCGACCGCGGCCACGGTCTCCTGCGCGGCCTCGGCGTTGCCGGCGTAGTGGACGCCGATCGCCGTACCGTCGGCGGCCAGCCGCTCGGCGACGGCGCGGCCGATGCCGCCGGACGCTCCGGTGACCAGTGCGACGCGGGTGTCCTGAGTGACCTGGGACATCGTGATTCCACCTCTCCGGGAGGAGCAGTTAATGAACGCTGAGTCCATATAAGCACGTTGTGGACGCACCGTCCATATGTCACAGTGAGTGGTCGTCGGACACGGTCGGGAGGCAGCACGGTGGAGCAGCGGACGGAAGGGACGCCGGTACGGCGGGGGCGCGGGCGGCGGCCCGCGGACGAGGTGCGGGCCGACGTGCTCACCGCCGCCGGGGCCCTGCTCCTGCGGGACGGCATGGCGGCCTTCACCATCGAGCGGGTCGCCCAGGAGGCCGGGGTCAGCAAGACGACCATCCACAAGTGGTGGTCCTCGCGCGGCACGCTCGCGCTCGACGGGTACTTCCACGCCGTCGAGTCCACCCTCGCCTTCCCCGACACCGGCGACATCGGGGCCGATCTGACGGCCCAGCTCCGCGCCTTCGTCCGGCTGCTCACCGGGACGCCGGCCGGGCCGGTCATCGCCGGGCTCGTCGGCCAGGCCCAGACCGACCCCGACCTTTCCGCCGCCCTGCGGCAGCGCTACTCCGGCCCCCGGCGCGAGCTGGCCGTGGCGGCGATGCGGCGGGCCCAGGACCGCGGCCAGCTGCGCGCCGACGCCGACCCCCAGACCCTGGTCGACCAGCTCTGGGGGGCCTGCTACCACCGCCTGCTGCTGCCCGGCGAACCCCTCACCGAGGACTTCGCGGACCGGCTGGTCACCAACCTGCTGCACGGGGCCGGCACCGGCTGAGCCGCAGACTAGGGCAGGGTCTTCTCGTACGACGCGTCCTGGTCGGAGTCGTAGACGAGCTTGCCCGTGGTGTCGTAGCCCTTCAGGTGCGGGGCCGCGGTGACCTGCTTGGTCAGGGTGCCGGTGGCGACGAACCAGCCGTGGTCGAGGACCACCTCGCCCGCGCCGCCGCCGTAGGAGACCGTCATCGTGGCCACCGAGGCACGGTAGCCGCCGATGATCCCCCAGCGGAACGGCAGTTTCCAGCTGCCCTTGTCGATGACCGACTGCTGGTACAGCTTGCCGCTGTTGATGTCCGGGACCACCGGCGTCTTCGCGTCGCCGAAGGGGTCGCCGCTGCTGGTGTTCAGACCGGCGGCCGCGCCGTCCTTGACGGTGCAGATGAGCCGGGTCGGCACCGGCTTCTCCCGCACCGCGACCACGAAGTAGCCGTCGCCGGGGGCGTTGGAGTCCCCGGTGCTCCGCATCGCCAGGATGATCCGGTAGTCGGCCGGCTTGCCCAGGTCGGTGTAGGTCGGGTCCTTGGGGAGGCGGTTCGCCTTGTTGTAGTCGAGGCACTTGCCGAGTCCGTCGGCGGCCTGGTCGAAGGTGATCCCGTCCAGCAACTGGTGCGCCGCGGACGCCGGGCTCGCCGGAGCCGTCGGGGTGCCTGACGGGGTCGAGGCCGACGAGGCGGCCGGGGCCGACGGGGTCCCGGACGGCGCCGGGGCCGACGCGGTGGCCGGACCGGTCGGTGCCGGGCGCTTGCTGGCCGGCACGGTGGGGCTGGGCCCGGCCGGGCTCGTCGTGGTGCTGCCGCCGCCCAGCGCGTACGCGCCGACCGGCACCGCCGCCAGCGCCGCCAGCGCCGCCCCGCCCACGGCCAGGCGCCGCCGCCGCCGCTCCAGTACGCCCCGCCGCCGGATCTCCGGGTACGGCACCGGTGACGGCCGGACCAGGGACGCGTCCCCCGCCAGCAGCGCCCGTACCCGGGCCTCGAACTCCGGCTCGGTCGCCCCGGCCTGCTTCTCCCCGCTCACCTGCTGCCTCCCTGCGCGGGCGCCGCATGGCTCATGGCCTGTGCGAGCCCCGGAACCGTACGCAACTTCGCCAGGCCCTTGGAGGCCTGGCTCTTGACCGTGCCCGGGGAGCAGCCGAGCACCTCGGCGACCTCGCCCTCGGACAGGTCCTCCCAGTACCGCAGCACCACCACCGCGCGCTGCCTCGGCGGCAGCCCGGCCAGGGCCGCGAGCAGCGTGCCGCGCTCGTCGGCCCGGGACACGGCGTCGTCGCACCCCGCGCGCTCCGGCGGCGCGGCGGTCAGCGACTCGGTGACCCGGCGCTTGCGGAACCGGTCGCTGTTGCAGCTGACCAGCATGCGGCGGACGTACGCCTCCGGATGGTCGGTCCGGGAGACGCGCCGCCAGGACCGGTAGGCCTTCGCCAGCGCGGTCTGCGTCAGGTCCTCCGCGTGGTGCGGGTCACCGGTGAGCAGATAGGCGGTCCGCACCAGATGCGACCACCGTGCTCTGACGAATTCCTGGAACTGGGCCTCTAGTTCGGCCTGCATCAGCCACCCCCTCGCCCTCCAGACCACCGGACCCCCGGATTCGGTTGCCCGGCGGGCGGCGGCGGTCCGCTCAGGGGGCCGGGACGCGGCGGAACTCGATCGTGTCGTACGCCGTCCTCGTGCCGGTCTCGTACAGCACGCCGACCGTGTTCCTGTCCACCTGGACCAGGTCGGAGTAGGCGGCCTTCCGGGCGGACAGGGTGCGGAGCCTTTCGAAGGTGATGCCCTGGTCCGTGCTGGTCCACAGGGCCATGGCCTTGCGGGCCGTCGGGACCGAGGGGGCGGAGAAGAGCAACGGGGCTTCGGCGCCCTGCAGTTGGAGGACCGAGCCCTCGACGACAGGGACCCTGGCGAGGGTCGGCTGGACGGTGTAGGCGGCGTCCAGGGTCTCGCCGCCGTCGCTCGACCAGGCCTCCAGGCGGTTGCCGGGGCTGAGGCCGTTCTGGTCGCGGGCGTTGAAGTAGAGGCGGCCGTCGGGGAGTTGGGCGGCGGTGGTCTCGTTGGCGTTGTCGTGGCCGGTGTAGGAGTCGTCGACGAAGCCGAGGTGCCAGCCGAGGCCGCCGTTGTCGCTGTAGATCGCGTGGCCGCCGTAGTACCTGGCCTCCCGGCCGGTGTCGTCGGAGCCGGCGCGCGGGGCGGCGGAGTGGTCGGCGGCGACGACCAGGCGGCCGCGGTGCGGTCCCCGGGTGAGCGCGACGGCGTGCCCGGGGCCGGTGGCGTACCAGCGCCAGCCGGAAGGTTTCACCTGGGCGGTGATCTCGTGCGGGCGGGTGAAGTGGCGTCCGTCGTCGCAGCTGCGCTGCACGTACACCCGGCGGCTCTGCGCCTCGGTGACCTGGCCGCGCATGATCTGCGCCTCGCTCACCGAGCCGTCGTTGTAGGAGGTCACCAGGACGACCTGGCCGCTCCTCGGGTCCACCACCGGCGCCGGGTTGCCGCGGGTGTCCCCGTTGCCGTCGGCCACCACCTGGAGCGGGCTCCAGGTGCAGCCGCCGTCGGCGGAACGTCTCAGCACGACGTCGATGTCACCGCTGTCCCCGGTGGTGGTGTGCCGGCCCTCGGCGAAGGCGAGCAGGGTGCCGTGCGTGCTGCGCACGACGGCCGGGATCCGGAACTGGGCGTAGCCGCCCTCACCGGAGACATACGGCACGGAGGACTCGCACCCGGTGGCCGCCCGGGCCCTGGGCTCGACCGTGAACGCCCCGAGCAGCAGGGCGGCGGCGAGGGAGATCCGGCTCGCACGGGTGACAGGAGACACATGGCTCACTCCTCCATGGTTCTCCCGTCCACCCCCCTCGCATGCCCATAACGCCCAAACGGGTATAAAGGTTTGGCGCGCCGTCAGCTCGGACAGGACCGGCGCGACCCGGACGCCGGGGCTCAGGACGGCAGGCGCGCCCGGTGACCTCGGCTCAGGACGGCAGGCGCGCCCGGTGACCTCGGCTCAGGACGGCAGGCGGGCCGCGGCCAGCAGGCGGGTCACGTCGGTGGCGCAGATGGTCAGGGCCGCGCCGACCGTGCCGAGGACCTCGCGTTCGGCGTTGGTGTAGGGGCCGTCGGCGAGTGCGATGCGGGCGGCCTGGAGGAGCAGGGACTCGCGGCCCGCGGGGGCGAGGTGCGGGGCCAGCGGGTCGAGGGCCTCGTGCAGCTCTATCGCCAGGCTGGCCCGGTACGGCTGCTCGAAGACCCGTCCGGTGTCGGCGACCAGGGCCTCGACCAGCGCGCCCAGCTGTTCCTCCGTGGCCTCCTCGAAGCCGGCCGCGCGGACCGCGCCCGCCGCCGCCTCCAGGGCCGTACGGGAACAGGTGCCGCCGGCGGCGAGGACGGCGAGGGCGACGGTGTGCACGGCGTCGCGGAGCATCGCCGAGAAGCGGGAGGTGGTGGGGTGGTCGAGGACGTCGGTGCCGTAGTGGTGGCGGCAGGCGGCGCACTCCACGACCGGCCCGGTGGTGCCGCGCGGCAGCACGGGCACGCCGAGCAGGGTGAAGCGGCGACGGCCGGTGAGCCGCTGGTAGTTGCGGTCGCCGCCGCAGCCGGGGCAGTAGAACTCGCCGTCGCCGACGGGTGTCCATGCGGTGCGGGTGCCCAGGATGCGGGCAGGCCTGGTGGTTCGGCCGTCTCGTCCCCGTACTGGCAGCACGTCGCACCTCCGTAACCCCGTGGCAACATCGCCACCGCTGGCGTGATGTTAGCCACATGAAGGAGCCGGAGTCAGTACCTCGTACGAGACCTGTCCGTGACCTGCACGACGAGTTGGCCGGGAAACGACCTGGCCCTGACCGCCGAACGAGGCGGCCAGGGCCGTGAAGTCGCTGGTCAGAAGGGTCAGCGGGCGGCGCGGTTCACCGCGGAGACAACCGCCTTCAGCGATGCACGCGTCGTGTTCGCATCGATGCCGATACCCCACAGGATCTTGCCGTCGATCGCGCATTCGATGTAGGAGGCGGCCTGCGCGGAGGCACCCTCGCTCATCGTGTGCTCCTGGTAGTCCAGGAGACGTACGTCGATGCCCAGGCCCTGCAGCGCGTCGAAGAACGCGGAGATCGGGCCGTTGCCGGAGCCGGTCAGGACGGTGTCCTCGCCGTCGACGACGGCCTCGACGGTGAGGGTGTCGGTGCCGTCGGTGTCGGTGGTCGACTGCCCGGTGCGGACCTGGAGACGGCCCCAGGGGTTCTCCGGGTTCGGCAGGTACTCGTCCTGGAAGACCGACCAGATGTCGGCGCCGGTGACCTCGCCGCCCTCGGCGTCCGTCTTCGCCTGGATGATCTTCGAGAACTCGATCTGCATCCGGCGCGGCAGGTCCAGCTTGTGGTCGTTCTTCAGGACGTAGGCGATACCGCCCTTGCCGGACTGCGAGTTGACGCGGATGACCGCCTCGTAGGAGCGGCCGACGTCCTTGGGGTCGATGGGCAGGTAGGGCACCGCCCACTCGATGTCGTCGACGGTGACGCCCTTCGCGGCCGCGTCGGCCTCCATGGCGTCGAAGCCCTTCTTGATGGCGTCCTGGTGGGAGCCGGAGAAGGACGTGTAGACCAGGTCGCCCACGTACGGGTGGCGCGGGTGGACCTCCATCTGGTTGCAGTACTCCCACACGCGACGGATCTCGTCGATGTCGGAGAAGTCGATCTGCGGGTCGACGCCCTGGGAGAAGAGGTTCATGCCCAGGGTGACCAGGTCGACGTTGCCGGTGCGCTCGCCCTGCCCGAACAGGCAGCCCTCGACGCGGTCGGCGCCGGCCATCACGGCCAGTTCGGCGGCGGCCACGGCCGTACCGCGGTCGTTGTGCGGGTGGACGGAGATGCAGACGTGCTCGCGGCGGGAGAGGTTGCGGTGCATCCACTCGAAGCGGTCCGCGTGCGTGGACGGCGTCGAACGCTCCACGGTGGCAGGCAGGTTGAGGATGATCTCGCGGCCCGGACCCGGCTGGTAGACGTCCATGACCGCCTCGCAGACCTCCAGCGCGAAGTCCAGCTCGGTGTCGGTGAAGATCTCCGGCGAGTACTGGTAGCCGAACTCCGTCTCCGGGCCCAGCAGTTTCTCGGCGTACTCCATCACCAGGCGGGTGCCGTCGACGGCGATCTGCTTGATGTCGTCCTTGGAGCCGCGGAAGACGACCCGGCGGAAGACCGGGGCGGTGGCGTTGTACAGGTGGACGGTGGCCCGCCGGGCGCCCTTCAGCGACTCGACCGTCCGCTCGATCAGGTCCTCGCGGGCCTGGGTCAGCACGGAGATGGTGACGTCGTCCGGGATCGCGCCCTCTTCCTCGATGATCGAGCGCACGAAGTCGAAGTCGGTCTGGCCGGAGGCCGGGAAGCCGACCTCGATCTCCTTGTAGCCCATCTTGACCAGCTGGTCGAACATCCGGCGCTTGCGCTCGGGCGACATCGGGTCGATCAGGGACTGGTTGCCGTCGCGCAGGTCGGTGGAGAGCCAGCGGGGAGCGGCGGTGATCCGGTTGTCCGGCCAGGTGCGGTCCGGGATGTCGACCTGCTCGTAGCGGCCGTACTTGTGGATCGGCATGGTGCTGGGCTGCTGGCGGTTCGCCATGATTGCGGGGCTCCTAGTGGGTGTCCGGAAGGACGGCCGACGACGCAACGCGAAGCTCCGCGGGGAGGGAGTCGACCTGGACTACAGGCCCTCGCCGCGGCAGCTAAGAAGAAGCAGCCCGAAACGCATGATGCTCCGCATGCTAGCCGAGCCCCCTCGGACGCGGGGCGCCGTATCAGTATGCGGGACCGGTGGAACAAACGGGACAAAAAGTGCGCCATACCACTCCCGCTCACGGAGCGTGGCTAATTGTCACGGTATTTCACCAATCATGGTTGCGGGTAGTGACAGCCGAGTGACTCAATGCGAAGGTGCGGTGCATGACGACCAACGGGGGCTCTGAGCCCGTCATCAACCGCACGCCCGTCTTCTGCGGGATCGTGCCGCCGCACATCCTCGACCACCTCGCCCGGCACGAGGACCAGGCGCTCGCCGACTCCGCGCTGCGCACCCTGCAGCACGACTCCGCCGCCCGCACCCGCCGCCGCATCACCGCGGTCCGCACCACGGCCGCCGCCGTCGCCGCCCCGGCGGCCCCCGACACCGCTCCGCACCGCACGATCTACGACGCCGGGCACGGCACCGACCTGCCCGGCACCGAGGTCCGCACGGAGGGCTCCGAGCCCGGCCAGGACGCTACCGTCAACCGCGCCTACGCCGGCCTCGGCGCCACCTTCGAGCTGTACCTGAAGGCGTACGAGCGCAACTCCATCGACGGCGACGGGCTGCCGCTGAACGCGAGCGTCCACTACGACGTCAACTACGACAACGCCTTCTGGAACGGCGACCAGATGGTGTTCGGCGACGGCGACGGCGAGATCTTCGTCGACTTCACCACCTCCGTCGACGTCATCGGCCACGAGCTCACGCACGGCGTCACCCAGTACACCGCCAACCTGGAGTACTACGGCCAGTCCGGCGCCCTCAACGAGTCGGTCTCCGACGTCTTCGGCTCGCTCATCAAGCAGTACTCCCTCGGTCAGAGTGCCGACCAGGCCGACTGGCTGATCGGCGAGGGCCTGCTCGCCCCGGGCGTGCACGGGGTGGCGCTGCGCTCGATGAAGACCCCGGGCACGGCGTACGACGACCCGCGCCTCGGCAAGGACCCGCAGCCGGCGACCATGCAGCACTACGTGAAGACCAGCCGGGACAACGGCGGCGTGCACATCAACTCCGGCATCCCCAACCACGCCTTCTACCTGCTCGCCACCGCCCTCGGCGGCAACGCCTGGGAGCGGGCCGGGCAGATCTGGTACGACGTCCTCACCGGCGGCGAACTGCAGTCGGACGCCACGTTCACGGACTTCGCGAAGCTCACGGTCGCCGTGGCCAAGGCCCGCTACCAGACGGGCGAGGAGAGCGAGGCGGCCCTGAAGGCCTGGGCCCAGGTGGGGGTGCAGGCCGCCTGACCGTTCGAGGTGCACACCGCCTGACCGCTCGGGGTGCACACCGCCCGGTTCCGTACTACACAGGGACCCATGCGTATTCAGGTGAGGCGCACGGGCGGGTTCGCGGGCATCGAGCGCCGGGCCGAGGTGGACACCTCGGGCCGGCCCGACGCCGCCGAGTGGGAGGCCCTGGCCGAGCGCGCGCTCGCGGCCGGCCGGGCCTCCCCGCCGCCGGGCGTGCCGGACGGGTTCGCGTACGAGATCACGGTGGACGGACGGACGGTGTACGCGGCCGACCCGCAGCTGACCGAGGACCAACGCGAGTTGATCTCACGGGTGTTGAAGGAAGGGGCGTGACCAGGTCCCGTAACGGGTAGTTCACGCCCGGGCGTTGACTTACGTTACCGGGGGTAAGGATGATCCCGGCCATGGCGACAGACGCGGTCCATCCGATTCCCCCCTTCCCCCGGTTCCCCGACGGCTTCCTCTGGGGTGTCTCGACCTCGGCTCATCAGATCGAGGGCGCGGCCGACCTGCGGGAGCCGTCCGTGTGGGACGTGTTCGAGGCGGAGCCGGGCCGGATCAAGGACGGCTCGACGGCGGCGGTGGCCTGCGACCACTACCACCGCCACCGCGAGGACGTGGCGCTCCTGGCCGGCCTCGGCGTGGACGCGTACCGCTTCTCCCTCTCCTGGCCGCGGGTCCGCTCCGCGGGCGGCCTGGACTTCTACGACCGCCTGGTCGACGAGCTGTGCGCGGCCGGCATACGCCCGGTCCCGACCCTCTTCCACTGGGACCTGCCGGTCGCCCTGCAGGAGAAGGGCGGCTGGCTGGACCGGGACACGGCGGCACACTTCGCCGAGTACGTCTCGGCCGTCGCGGACCGGCTCGGCGACCGGGTCAAGAAGTGGATCACCCTCAACGAGCCCGCCGAGCAGACCCTGTTCGGATACGCCCTGGGCGCCCACGCCCCCGGCGAGCAGCTGATGTTCGACGCCCTCCCGGTCGCCCACCACCAGCTCCTCGCCCACGGTCTGGCGGTACGGGCGCTGCGCGCGGCCGGCGCCACCGACATCGGCATCGCCAACTCCCACGGCCCGACCTGGCCGGCCTCGCAGGAGCAGCCGGACCTGGAGGCGGCCGCCTTCTACGACCTCCTCCTCAACCGTCTGTTCGCCGAGCCGATCCTGCTCGGCGAGTACCCGGACGGAATGGGCGACCTGATGCCCGGCGACGTCGCGGCCGACCTGAAGGTGATCGCCGAGCCCCTCGACTGGTACGGCGTCAACTACTACTCCCCCACGAAGGTGGGCGCCCCGCAGGGCACCGAGATCGAGTTCGGCGGGCTCACCCTCCCCGCCGAACTCCCCTTCTCCGTCCAGGACATCGATGACGTCCCGGTGACGGACTTCGGCTGGCCGGTGGTCCCTCAGGGCCTCACCGAACTCCTCACCGGCTTCCGCGACCGCTACGGCGACCGGCTCCCGCCCGTCGTCATCACCGAGAACGGCTGCTCGTACCAGGGCATCGACGACCAGGACCGCATCGCCTACCTGGACGGCCACATCCGGGCGCTGCACAGGGCGGCGGAGGCCGGGGTGGACGTGCGCGGCTACTTCGTCTGGTCGCTCCTCGACAACTTCGAGTGGGCGGAGGGGTACGAGCGCCGCTTCGGCCTGGTCCACGTCGACTACGCGACGCAGGTGCGGACGCCGAAGTCGTCGTACGCCTGGTACCGGGACGTCCTGCGGGCGCAGAGATGACGACGACCCGCGAGCCGGCTGAGCCGGGCGCCCTGGCGGAGCCGGTCGAGAGGGTCGGGCGGGGCTGGACCTCCGCGCTCTCCCTCGCCAACGGGGCGATCTGGGTGGGCTGGTACGGCCCCCTGCAGATCCTGCTCGCCTCCCAGGCCAAGGACTTCGCGCCCGGCTCCGGGATGTCGAAGGAGACGATGCTGGCCTGGGTGACCGGCGTCGGCGCGGTGGTGTCGCTGGCGGCCAACCCGGTCTTCGGCGCGCTGTCGGACCGTACGACGTCCCGCTGGGGCCGCCGTACGCCGTGGATCGTCGCCGGTACGGCGGGCGGGGCGCTGTCCCTGCTGGTCCTCGCGGGCGCCGGCGGCATGTGGACGATGATGCTGGGCTGGTGCCTGGTCCAGCTGACCCTGAACGCGGCCTTCGCGGCGGTCACGGCGGCGGTGCCGGACCGGGTGCCGAGGCTCCAGCGGGGCTCGGTGGGCGGCTGGCTGGGGGCCGCGCAGATCCTCGGCGTGGTCGGCGGCACCGGCCTTGCGACGGCCGCCGGGGGCGTCGGGGCGGGCTATGTGGCGTGCGCGGTGTTCACGGCGCTGGGCGTCCTGCCGTACGTGCTGCGCCACCCGGACCTGCGGCTGGCGCCGGAGGACCGCCCGCCCTGGTCCTGGCGCGCCTTCCTCACCGGCTTCTGGCTGAGCCCGCGCCGCTACCCCGACCTGGGCTGGGCCTGGCTGACCCGCTTCCTGATCAACCTCAGCAACTCCCTGGTCCTGCTGTACCTGCTCTACTACCTCCGCGACCGCCTGCACTACTCCGATCCCGACCAGGGGGTGCTGATCCTGACCGCCGTCAACGGGCTGACGCTGATGGCGACGGTCGTGGTCGGCGGGGTCTGGTCGGACCGGGCGGGCCGCCGCAAGCCGTTCGTGATCTGGTCCGGGATGCTGATGGCGGTGGCCACGGCGCTGCTGTCGGTGTGGCAGACCTGGCCGGGGGCGCTCGTGGCCTCGGCGGTGCTGGGCATCGGCTTCGGGGTGTTCACCTCCGTGGACTTCGCGCTGATGACCGACGTCCTGCCGAAGGCGGTGGACCGCGGCAAGGACCTCGGCGTGATCAACGTGGCCAACGCCCTGCCGCAGGTCGCGGCGCCCGCCCTCGCCGCACCGATCGTCACCTACCTCGGCGGCTACCGGGTCCTGTACCTGGCGGCGGCGGTGATCGGGCTGGCGGGGGCGTGGCTGGTGCGGCGGATACGGGGGGTCGACTGAGCGCCCCGAAGGGGCGCGGGGCCGTATCCGATATGCGGCTACCGCCGCGATGGGGGTCCCCCCGGGTTCGAGCGAAGCCGAGAACTTGGGGGAGCGACCAGCCGCGACGGCGCGGCACACGGCACAACGCGGCACCTCCGGCGGAGCGCTCGGCCCGGCCTACAGGGCCCCGGCGTCCCGGGCCGTCCAGGCGCTCGGGTAGATCGGCCGGAAACCGAGATCCCGGCGGATCTTCCGGTTCGACATGATCCCGTGCCAGGGGTCGCGGTCGGTACCGGTGGACAGGTCCTCGGGCGGCTCGACGCCGGCCAGCCGGTACAGCTCCACGGTCGTGACGGGCGCGTCGTCGGCAATGTTGTAGACCGGGCCGTTCACCGCGGGGGCGTACAGCAGCCGCATCAGCCCCTGCCCGACGTCCGCGTGGTGGGCCATCTGGAGCCGCTGCGCGGGGGCCCAGCGCGCGGCCCAGGGCAGCGCGTTCGCGATGTGCGGGTCCCCTTCGCCGTAGACGAACGGCAGCCGCCCGATCCGCACCTCCATGCCGCCCGCCAGGGCGAGCAGCTCCCGCTCGGCGGCCGCCTTGGACTCGGGGTACGCGCCCCACATCGCGCCGCCGGGCCGGCTCTCGTCGTCCTCGGTGAGCGGGCGGCCGCGCCCGGATCCGTACACGTTCCCGGTGCTGACCTGCACGAACCGTCGTACACCGGCGCTCAGCGCAGCCCGCCCGAGGGCCACCGCCGCGTCCCGGTTGACCGCCCAGGCCTCCTCGTCCGGCACCCCGCGGAAGGCGGCGGCGACGTTCACGACCGCGTCCGCCCCGGCGACGGCCTTGCCGAGCGCCTCCTCGTCCCGCAGGTCACCGACGGCGACCTCGGCACCCAGCACGGCGAACGGCTCCCCGCGGGCCGCGTCCCGCACCAGCACCCTTACCCGCTCGTCCCCTTCGGCCTGTGTGATCAGCCGCGGCACGAGCCGCCGTCCGACCTGCCCGGTCGCCCCGGTGACAAGAGTGATCATGGCCTTCTCCTTCGCTCTGGTCCCCTCACCCTCGCCCCGGCCCTTCGCCACCGGGAGAGACCTCCCGATCAGGGGACCGGCGGTCCCTGGATAAGCCGGGCGCTCCAGGCCACCCTGGAGAGGTGAACCGCCCCGAACTCGCCGACTTCCTGCGCCACGCCCGTACCCGCCTGGACCCCTCCGACGTGGGCCTGCCGCCCGGCGCCCGGCGGCGCACCCCCGGGCTGCGGCGCGAGGAGGTGGCCTCGCTGGCCGGCATGTCCGCCGACTACTACACGCGGCTGGAACAGTCCCGGGGCCCGCGCCCGTCCCGCCAGATGCTGACGGCACTGGCCCGCGCGCTGCGCCTGACGCAGGACGAACGGGACCACCTGTTCCACCTGGCCGGCGAGGAGCCCCCGCGCCGGGAGGCGACCAGCACCCATGTCGGCCCGGGGCTGCTGCTGGTCCTGGACCGGCTGCACGACACCCCGGCACTGGTGACGACCGACTGCGGCGAGGTCCTGGCCCAGAACGCCCTGTCGCGGGCGCTCAGCGGCGACGTCCTGGCCCGCCCGCCGCGCGAACGCAACCTGCTCCGCCGCTACTTCCTTGACCCGTCGGCCCACGGCGTCTTCCCGCCGGAGGACCGCCCGGCGCGGGCCCGCGAACACGTGGCCAACCTCCGGGCGGTGGCCGCCGCCCGCCCCGCCGACCCGGTCCCCGCCGCCCTCGTCGCCGAACTCCTCGCGGGCAGCGAGGAGTTCGCCCGCCTGTGGGCCGAACACGAGGTGGCGGTACGCCGCGCGACGACGAAGCGCTTCCTCCATCCGTCCGTCGGCCTCCTGGAACTGGACTGCGAGGTCCTCATCAACACCGACACCCACCAGCACCTCGTCATCCACACGGCCCGCCCGGGCACGGACTCGTACGAACGGCTGCAACTGCTACGGGTGGTGGGGCTGCAGGACATGAGCGCGGCCGTACGGGATCACCAGGTGTGAGCCACGTCCACCACGAGATGGTTGGCCGTCTGGAAGACCCGGAACGGCAGCCGGGCGCGGACGCCGAGGCCCGCCTGGGTGTAGCCCTCGGAGCCACCCGTGACCTTGAACTCCCGGAAGGTCCGGTACCCGGTGACGTCGACGGACGGCAGCGGCGGGTAGGGCTGTCCGGTCGCCGGGTCGTAGCGCGGGGCGAACAGCGAGATCTCCAGAATGGCGCCGCCCTTGATCGGCACGACGACGTCGGACGGGTCCTGGTGCAGTACGTCGACATAGCGGACGCTGTAGCCGATCGGGTCGGCCGATGTGCCCTGGGCGTCGAAGACCAGCCGGTCAAAACACTCGTGCTGCCCGGTCCGCACGTCGGTCAGCCGCCTGGAGGCGACAGCGTCACCGGTCTTGTCCAGGCTTCCCCACGTCACGGCACAGTCCACGGCCGTCGGCGCGGCCACCGCCGGAACCGTGCCGGCCAGCAGGCCACCACCCGCCAGCACCATCGCGGCCAGTGCAGTACCTATCCGTCGCATGACTACCCCCCAGCAGTTCGCGCAGATGTGTACCTTTTCAGACCGACGGCCTTCCGAAAGGTTGTACGCAGGGGAGCAGTCCATCCCGGCACAGGGGCCCCTTCCGGCACCGCCCCCTCAGAACCCCAGCCGCCGCAGCTGCTTCGGGTCCCGCTGCCAGTCCTTCGCGACCTTCACGTGCAGGTCGAGGAAGACCGGCGTGCCCAGCAGTGCCTCGATCTGCTTGCGGCTCTTGATGCCGACCTCCTTCAGGCGCTTGCCCTTGGGGCCGATGATGATGCCCTTCTGGCTGGGGCGCTCGATGAACAGGTTGGCGTGGATGTCCAGGAGGGGCTTGTCGGCGGGGCGGTCCTCGCGCGGGAGCATCTCCTCGACCACGACGGCGATGGAGTGCGGCAGCTCGTCGCGGACGCCCTCCAGGGCGGCCTCGCGGATCAGCTCGGCGATCATGACCTGCTCGGGCTCGTCGGTCAGGTCGCCCTCGGGGTAGAGCGCCGGGCCCTCCGGGAGCAGCGGCACCAGCAGGTCGGCCAGGAGCTTCACCTGCTTGTCCCCGACCGCCGAGACCGGGACGATCTCGGCCCACTCGAAGCCGAGCTCCTTGCCCAGCTGGTCGATGGCGATCAGCTGCTCGGCGAGGGCCTTGGAGTCGACGAGGTCCGTCTTGGTGACGACGGCGACCTTGGGGGTCTTGCGGATCCCCGCCAGCTCCTTGGCGATGAAGCGGTCACCCGGACCGATCTTCTCGTTCGCCGGGAGACAGAAGCCGATCACGTCCACCTCGGCCCAGGTGGTGCGGACCACGTCGTTGAGCCGCTCGCCGAGCAGCGTGCGCGGCTTGTGCAGGCCGGGGGTGTCGACCAGGATCAGCTGGGCGTCCTCCCGGTGCACGATCCCCCGTACCGTGTGCCGCGTCGTCTGCGGCTGGTTCGCGGTGATCGCCACCTTCTGCCCGACCAGAGCGTTCGTGAGGGTGGACTTGCCCGCGTTGGGGCGCCCGACGAAACAGGCGAAGCCCGCCCGGTGGGCGGCCTTCGGCGATTCCGACGGCTCGGTTGACTGGCTGCGAACGCTCATGGCCCCCATTCTCCCTGATCCAACACGCCCCGCCGCACCGTGAGATTTCGGTAACCCCGACGCAACGAAACGTCACGGAAACACAGCTGTACGCAACCGGAAACCGGGACCGGTGACCCTCTGACGAGCCCCGACCGACGTTGGAGACGCCCGTGTTCCTCTCCGCCGCGCACCCAGACACCGGTGACACCGCCTGGCTGCTCGCCGCGACCGCCCTGGTCCTGCTGATGACCCCGGGTCTGGCCCTGTTCTACGGCGGCATGGTCCGCACGAAGAGCGTCCTCAACATGCTGATGATGAGCTTCGTGTCGATCGCGCTGGTCACGGTGGTGTGGCTGGCGGGCGGATACACGCTCGCCTTCGGGGACGACCTGGGGGCCGGACTCCTCGGCGACCTGGCCCACGCGGGCATGCACGGCATCGGCCCGGACAGCGTCCAGGGCACCGTCCCCACCCTCCTCTTCGCCACCTTCCAGCTCACCTTCGCGATCGTCACGGCCGCGCTGATCAGCGGCGCGATCGCGGACCGGGCGAAATTCGGGGCCTGGCTGGTGTTCGTCCCCGTCTGGGCACTGCTCGTATACGTTCCCGTGGCGCACTGGGTGTGGGGCCCGGATGGCTGGATCGCGCACCGTCTCGGCGCCCTCGACTTCGCCGGCGGCCTGCCCGTCGAGATCACCTCCGGCGCCTCCGGCCTCGCCCTGTGCCTGGTCCTCGGCCCGCGGCTCGGCTTCAAGAAGGACGCCATGCGGCCGCACAACCTGCCGATGGTGATCCTGGGCGCCGGTCTGCTCTGGTTCGGCTGGTTCGGCTTCAACGCCGGCTCGGCGATGGGCGCGAACGGCCTGGCCGCCGCCGTCTTCCTGAACACCCTCGCGGCCGGCTGCACCGGCCTGCTGGGCTGGCTCTTCGTCGAGCAGAAGCGCGACGGCCACCCCACCACCCTGGGCGCGGCCTCCGGCGCGGTCGCCGGCCTGGTCGCCGTCACCCCCTCCTGCGGCTCGGTCTCCCTGCTCGGCGCCCTCGTCGTCGGCCTCGCCGCGGGCGTGGTCTGCTCGTACGCCGTGAGCTGGAAGTTCAAGCTGGACTACGACGACTCGCTCGATGTCGTCGGCGTCCACCTGGTCGGCGGAATCATCGGCACCCTTCTGATCGGCCTGTTCGCCGAGAAGGCGATGACCGGCGGCGCCGAGGGCCTCTTCTACGGCGGCGGGCTCGGCCAGCTCGGCAGGCAGGCGGTGGCGGTCGTGGCCGTCGCGGCGTACGCGTTCGCGGTGACGTACGGCATCGGCAAGCTGATCGACAAGGCGATGGGCTTCCGGGCGGCCGAGGACCAGGAGCACACCGGCCTGGACCTTACGGTGCACGCCGAGACCGCTTACGATCACGGGGTCCTGGGCCACGGCGCCCCGGTCGCCCACTCCGTCCTCCCCACCGCCCAGAAGGTCAAGAGCCAGCCATGAAGCTCATCACCGCCGTCGTCAAGCCCTACCGCCTCGACGCGGTGAAGACCGCGCTGCAGGAGCTCGGCGTGCACGGTCTGACCGTGACCGAGGCCAGCGGGTACGGCAGGCAGCACGGCCACACCGAGGTGTACCGGGGCGCCGAGTACCGCGTCGACCTGGTCCCCAAGGTCCGCATCGAGGTCGTCGTCGAGGACGCCGACGCCGAGCCCGTGATCGAGGCGGTCGTCAAGGCCGCGCAGACGGGGAAGATCGGGGACGGGAAGGTGTGGGCGGTGCCGGTGGAGACGGTCGTACGGGTGCGGACGGGCGAGCGCGGCCCCGACGCCCTCTGAGCAGCGGACGCCCTCTCAGCAGCGGCGGCAGGCCCCGGCCCCGCCGCGTCCGGGCGAACAGCGCACCGGCCGCCGCCCCGGCAGCGAAGACCACCGCCACCACCAGCCACGGCAGCGCGAGGAACGACGCGCTCGCCGACTCCCTGGTGCCGGCCGCGCTGGCCGTCAACGTCACGTTGCCCCAGTCGAGTTGGGGTGCGTCCCGCCAGCGCGCGGTGAGCTTGACCCGCTCCCCCGGCAGCAGCTCGGAGGGGACCCCGGTGAGGTCGCGGCTGAGCAGCGTACGGCCGAACAGGCCCTCCGCCCGCAACCGCACCTTCGGATCCAGGGTGACGTTCCCGGTGTTGTGCAGGGTGTAGGAGATGGTCGCCGTGCTGGCGCCGAGGCCGGGCACGAGCGGCTGGTGATGGCTGAGGTGCACGTTCTCCACGGTGAGGGCCGGGAGCGTCGGCCCGCTCACCCGCAGATAGACCCGGGCGCCGACCGCCCGCTGTACGCCGAGCGCCAGGGACCCGGCCCCCGGATCGACCTTCTCGTCCAGCGCGACGATCGCCCCGGGATGGTCACCGGGCTCGGCCCCCTGCGGCACATGCAGCGTGAACGGAACGGTGACCGTCCTGTGCGGCGGGACGGTGACCCGCGCCTTCCCGATCTTCGCCCAGGCCCCCACCCCCCGCATCTTCTCCTTCACCGTCCGGACGGCGAAGCCGCCGTCCCGCGCGGTGTTGTAGGCGTCGGCCGCGTACAGCCGGAAGGTGAGCGGCTTGCCGGTCTTGTTGGCGACGGCCACCTTGTCGGTGATCGTCTGCCCGGGGTCGAGGGAGAGGTAGAAGTACGGCCGCGCCGCGATCTTCGAGGCGACCGGATAGACGGACCAGCTGCCGTTGTCGGCGGCGCGCGCGGGACCCGCCGTGCACAGGACGCCGAGGATCAGGCTCAGGAGGAGGACATACGGCTTGGCGCGACGACGCATGGGTGCGGACCCCCGGTCGGAAGCGGGTCGGTGGCGACCGGGTCTTTCGCTGTTTCGAAAGCCCGGTCGCCACAAGGGAGTTGACGGTTGGCAGTTGGCAGTCGGCTCAGGTGAGCGTCAGGGTCAGGACTCCGGAGTACGATCCCGGAGGCGTGAACGCCGGTACGTCCAGGGAGAGTCCGGCGTCGACCGTGAACTCACCGCCGGTGAGCGTGGCGTCCGGGGTCGACGCGAGGGTCGCTCCGGAACTGCCGACGGTGCCCGCGGAACCGGCCGCACAGGTGCTGGGGCTGCCCGACTTGGTCGCACAGCTCGGGGTCCAGCTGAGCTTCCCGGCGTCGATCTTGGCGCCGGGACCGGTGAAGTCGGTGACCTTGCCGGTGAGCGACCAGCCGGCCGGCCCGCCACGGAAGTCCTTGACGGTGACGGTCTGCAGGCTGCCCGTGGACGCCCCGCCCTGCCCGAAGTCGACCGCCGACAGCGCGACGGAGTCCCCGGCCTGGGACATGGACAGGGTCCCCGCCTTGACGGTGGTCGTCAGCTTCTGGCTCCCGTCGGGCACCGGCGTGGTGTCGTTGACGACGTAGGCGGCGGGCCCCGCCCCCGCATCGCTGCTCCACGCGCTCCCCTCGTAGGCCACGATCCCGGTCGTCGTCTTGTCGTTGACGACGAGGGGCGCGCTGAAGGAACCGTCGGAGCCCGCGGTGGCCGTCGCCGTGTCGGCGGTCTGGCTGCTGCCGGACCGCCCGGCGAGGGTCACGGTCGCCCCCGGCGTGAAGTTCTGCCCGCTGACGGTCACGCTGTCACCGGGGTTGCCGGAGGCCTTGTCCAGGCTGATGGCACGGTTGTTGACCGGCGTGGTGGCGGTCGCCGTGACGGTCTCCGACACCGGGGCGGGCGGGTTGGTGACCGTGCACGGGGTGTCCAGCTCCAGGATGTAGCTGGTGTGGATGTTGTAGTCACTGGGCGAGAGCGTGATGGCGCCCGGCGAGGTGACGGTGAACGTCCCGGTCATGGAGAACGACGGGAAGACCCCGTACCCCGGCACCGGATCGTTCTTCTTCGGCCCGGTCACCGTCACGTCACCCGTCTGCGCCCCACCCAGCGTGACCTTCCCCGTCGGCGTCATGATGTCGGCCGGCAGGGCGAGGGCGGTGGGGTTGTTGGCGGCGGGCGTGACCACGGTGTAGGTCACGGTGACCGTGTCGCCGACCTTCGGACTGGTGTTGTCCACCGAGATGTTGGCGGTGGTGGTGCCGTCGATCGGCGGGAGGCCCGCGATGGCCGGCGGGATGCAGTGCGTGGCGAAGTCGACGTTCGCCCCGGCGGCACCGGCCGGGCAGGCCAGCGCGCCGCCCGCCGTGACCGCGAGCGCGGTCGCCCCGAACAGTGAGATCCAGCGCCACCGTCGGGATCTTCGTGATCTTGGGGGTGAACCCATGGAAGCCCCCTCCTGAGGGTTGCGGGCGCAGCGGCTCCTCTGCGCCGACAGGGGGCCATTGATGTGGAGGCCGCGTGAGAAGTCAATGGAGATGCCGCAGAAACCTGACGGTTCATCAGCTTCTGCGGCATCCGGAACGAACCCGTCAGCACGCTCAGAACACGAACGGGCCGGGGGACTGGGCGGCGCTGGACGTACAGGTGACGGTGACGCCGAAGATGACCATCTTCAGCGAGCCGCCGTAGAAGTCGAGGCTGTCGCCGGAGGCCACGGTGCCGGGGAGGGGTCCGACGGTGACCGCGGAACCGGCGGCCATCGCCGGGTTCACGGTCCCGCTGAAGACGACGTTGCTGCCGGTCGAGTTGGCCATGGTCAGCGTGGAGGCGATGGAGTTCGCCGACAGGGCGAGCGGGGTGGTGATCGCGCTGGAGGTGAGCGTGAGGGTGGCGGAGGTGCCGCTCTGGGTGGCGGTGAGCGTGGCCGCGCCGCCGCCGAAGATGCCGCAGCTGGCGGTGACGGTCGCGGTGGTCGGGGTGACGGCGGCGGCCGAGGGTGCGAAGGCCAGCGCCGTGGCGGCGAGGGCCCCCGCCGCGAGTGCCGCACCGGTGGCTGTTCGTTTCATGGGGATGGGCTCCCTTCCCGTTACGTGGGAATGCCATGTGGGGATGGCGACCCCGGTCCGGGTGGGTGCGGACACACCGCGGGGCCGAATCTGACGGTCCGTCGGAACTTACGGTCCCATTGATGCGCGAGCGACACAGACCTACAAGGTTGAAATTTGGCCGACTACGGAGGGGGCGGCGGCGAGGGGTGGCTGGGGGGTTTGGGCGGGTGCGGGTGTGTGGGGGCTGATCGCGCAGTTCCCCGCGCCCCTTTGGGGCGCCTGTGCTGGTCCCACCTCAAGGGGCGCGGGGAACTGCGCGAGCAACCACGACGCCGCCGCACCCGCCCACACACGTCCACCCACCCCAGTCAACCCACCCCGCCCCCTCCCCCGACGGAGTCAGACAAGTCCTCGCTTCTCAGCGGAGCGAGTCGGGTGGGCGGGTGGGCGAAGGTCAGGCCGGGACAGTGAGCCGCACTTCCCCGTCCGCCCCCGCCAGCAGCACCGGCGTCCCCGGCCCCCCAAGATCCCGCACCGCAGCCAGATCCTCCGCCGAGACCCCCTCGGCCCCCGAAACAACCGCCGCCGCCTCCAGCGACTCCGCCCCCGACGCCACCGCCATCGCCACCGCCGTCCGCAGTGCGCTCAGCTTCAGCGAGGCCAGCTCCACGGTCCCCGCCACATACGTACGGCCCGTCGAGTCCCGTACGGCCGCCCCCTCGGGCACCCCGTTACGGGCCCGGGCCGAGCGGGCCAGGGTGACGATCTTGCGGTCCTCGGCATCAAGCGCGTTGCTGTCGGTCATGCCCCGAGCATACGAACAACCCGGACCACACCCGCCCTCCTCCCCCGCCACCGGACGGAGTCAGTCGAGGGCCTGGACGATCTGACTCCGTTCCGCGGTGTGCAGCACCCGCCCGCGCGCACCGTTCACCAGCGGCAGATACGGCGGCACATGCCCGCACTCCACGTCGGCGACGACCGGCACCCCGAGCGGCCCGAGCGCGTCGAGCACGGCCTCGTGCTGGCTGAGAGTCGGGCAGTCGGGCGCCCTGGTCCGCCCGACCAGCACCGCGGCGGCCCGGTCGAAGAACCCGGCGAGCCGCATGCCGTGCAGGTTCCGGCAGACGGTGAACGCGTTGTCCTCGCACGCCTCGACGTAGACCAGCAGCGGTTCGTCCCCGGCGAAGCCGGCGGTGTCCAGGTACGGCGTCCCGGCGACACTTGCGAGGGTCTCGATGCAGCCGCCGATCAGCCGGCCCTCGACGTCCACGTCCCCGTCCGCGTCGAGCCGGGTCCAGGTGCCCTCGGCGTCCAGGGTGAGGTCCCGGATGCCGGGCTCCGCGATCCAGTCGTCCCGCCCCGTGGCCCGGTACCGCCCCGGCGGGGTCTGGGTGAACGGCCGCCCCTGCGGTGCGGCCACGACGTCCAGCCAGGACACGAGACCCTCCGGCGGCAGGTAGGGCGTTTCCATCAGGCAGTTGCCGTGCACGGTCGCGACGCCGGTGCGCAGGGTCAGCGGGGTGATGAGGGTCGACATGTCCGAGTAGCCGACGACCCAGGTCGGTTCGGACCGCCCGATGGCCTCGAAGTCGAGCAGCGGGAGGAGGTCGATGCCGGTCTCGCCGCCCCACGGGGGCACGACGGCCCGGATCGTCGGGTCGGTCAGCATCGCGGCGAGTTCGGCGGCGCGCTCGGCGGCCGGTGCGCTGAGGTGCGTGGCGCCGTCCATGCACCGGCCCACCACCACCTCGTACCCGCGCTCCTCGACCGTACGGACCGCCGCGTCGAGCCGCCCGCGAAGCACCTCGGGCACCCCACTGGACGGCGAGGTCACACCGACACGGTCACCGGGGCGCAGGGGGCGCGGGTATCTGATGGCCACAGGAGGAATTCGATCACGGATCCAGCACGCCGGACCGTCCCTTGCGACACTGCGCTCCGAAAGGTGCCCGACGCGACTGGGGTTCAGACGGCGCCGAAGCCTCCGGCCTTGACGCACCCCATGAACGAGGAGAACGCGTCGGCCGGGAACTGAAGCACCGGTCCGGCAGGGGTCTTGGAGTCACGGACGGGGACCACCCCGCGCGAGGCGACGAGGTTGGCGGCGACCTCGACACACGCGCCGCCGTTGTTGCTGTACGAGGACGTGAACCAACGCGGGGACTCGGTCGTCACGGGATGCCGCCCTTTCGAAGCTCGTTGATCAAGGCCACGGACGTCGCCTGAGACGGCGCTTCGGCCTGCAACTGATGGTAGGCCGTCAGCAAGGGCAGGACGAACGTGCTTTCGCGTTCGAGATGGCCCCGATGCGCGGACTCGGCGTACGACATGAGCGAGCGGTCCGGCATCGTCAGCAGGTAGACGGGCAGGTCGAACGGACGGCGGGCGCCCATGTCGAACGGGGCGACCTGGAGATGCGTGTGGGGCAGTTCGGCGAACTCCGCCAACCGCGCCAGCTGGGCGTCCATGACGGCGGGTTCGCCGATCGGCCGACGCAGGCAGCTCTCGTCGAGTACCGCGAAGATCAACGGCGGTGGAGTCCGGACGAGCGCGGCCTGCCGCTCTGCCACGAGCATGACGCGTTCCTCCGCCTGCTCGGCCGTGATCGCCCCCCGCTTGACGGCGCCCTGTGCGAGCACCGTCGCGTACTCCGGTGTCTGGAGCAGGCCGGGGACGACGCCCACCTCGTACAGCCTGATCTCCACCGCCTGGGACTCGTGGTCGACGTACTGCGGAAACCCCTCCAGCAGACCCGCGTTGCGGACCTTGCTCCACGCACGCTCAAAGATGTCACCCGTCTCGAACGCCTTGTCGGCACTACGCGCGAGGCGCAAAGTCGGAAGTTTGCGACCGGTTTCGACCGACGACATATGCGTACTGGAATATCCCATCTTCTCGGCCATGACTTCCTGGGTCCATCCGCACGCTTCCCGTGAGCTGCGCAGACGAGCCCCGAACGCCGCCTGTGGCGAGCTGTCGGGGTCCAACTCCCTGCGGTTCAAGGGATTCTCACCAACCTTTCGTTCCTGCCAGGCAAGTTGAATGGTTCCCGACGGCAGGCCACGCTGAACCTCCCTGGTAGTGGATTCACTACGGAGAGGAGTCGCCCCTTGTGCGGCGAGAACAATTCAGCGCGGCAGCAGGAGCCCCCACCCCTCCCGGCCACCGGCACGCTCCTGGCGGACGACCAGGAGCGGGTCGGCGAGTTCCGCGGTGAGTGGATGGGCCGCTGGTCCCTGCGACCCGAGAGCGGCGGAGTCGAATGGACCGTAGACCCCGGGGAGGTACAGCCGGCCACCCCCGAACAGCGCTTGAGATTCGCGACAGCCCGCGCCAACGCGCGAAGCCGGGGTGAGGTGCTGTGACAGCCCCCGGTCGAGTCCTACGACTTGTCGAGTGGACGTTGCGCCCCGACATGGACGCCGACGCCCCGCCGACCACCTACGCGCTCCGGTGCCTCACCCTCACGGAGGACGACGCCGAATGCGGCGCGCTGTCGGACACGACACTGGACCCGACCGAACCGCAGGACTGGGCGTTCGACCACCTGCGCAGGCACCCCGGGCACACGAGCTTCGCTGAGCTGATCGAGCGCCCTTGGGTGATGTGGCACGGCTTGGGACCTCAGCAGAACGACCACAGCGAACGCAAGGAAGGAAACGGCACATGACCGGCCTCGTCGAACTACCCATGTCCCCGCTCGCCGGAATCCGGTCCCTTGAACGGAGATCACCGGAAAGTGCCAACTACGGTGCACGCACTGTCTGTCGGAGTCCAGCCCGCAGGCCACGCACGGCACCATGACGCCCACGGACTGGCGCTCGGTCATCACGGACGCTGCCGCACTCGGCATCCGGACCATTCAGCTCATCGGCGGTGAGCCGACCGCTCACCCGAACTGGCGGGAGTTCCCGGAACTCGCGCTGTCGCTGGGACGGCGTGTGGAGGTGTACTCCAACCTGTTTCATGTTCGGGACGAGTGGTGGGACGTGTTCGCTCTCGACGGTGTGACGCTCGGAACGAGCTACTACAGCGACGACTCAGAGGAGCACGACAGGATCACGGGCCGTGCGGGTAGTCACGCCCGTACCCGAAGCAACATCGGCGAAGCCGTGCTCCGTGGGATCACGATCCGGGCCGGAATCGTGGACGTCCTTCCGAAGCAGCGTGTCGAAGAAGCCCGCGCGGAGTTGGCGGCGATGGGCGTGGCCGGCATCAGCACGGACCGGGTGCGAGCTGTGGGTCGTGCCATGCCGCCCGGCACGAAACCGACTCTGAGCGAGATGTGCGGCCGGTGCACACGGGGCCGGGCCGCCGTCCTGCCGAACGGTGATCTCGCCGGCTGCGTGCTCTCGCGCGACTTCCCGGTGGGGAACGTGCGGGACACCCCGCTCGCCGATCTGCTCGGCGGGAAGGCGTGGGCGGACCTCGCCATGCGCATTCCCGCTTCGCGGGCAGCGTGTCCTCCGGATGACTCGGGCGACTGCGACCCTGCGAACACCGAAGCGTGCGACCCGGCGTACGACTGACCTGGAAGGCTCAGCGGCATGAACTGGCAGAGCAAGGCGACCGCCCTCGCGGACCTGGTGACCGATCCGGATTCACGGTGGCTCGCTCCCGTGGCACGGGTGCCCCGTCATGAACTGGTCCCCCGATGGTGGGACCGGGACGGTTCGGGCCAGTGGGCGTTGCGCGACGGCCCGAGTGCTCCGGAAGCATGGGCGGCTGCCGCCTACTCCGACCGTTCGCTGGTCACCAGGGTCGGCACACTGCACGCTGACGACGCGAACCCCGACGACCGGCCGAAGGGAAAGCCCACGTCATCCGCCACGCACCCGAGTCTGGTGGTGCGGATGCTGCGCCACGGGCGGCTCGGGGCCGGGTTGTCCCTGCTCGACCTGGGTACAGGAGCCGGCGGTCTGACCGCTTACGCCAGCTACCGACTCGGAGACCGGAACGTCACGAGCCTGGACGTGGACCCGTACCTGGTGCGCACAGCCGGAGAACGGCTGGCGGCCATGGGCTTTCAACCCAAGATGATCACGTCGGATGCCACTGCCCATGTACCCGGCTCGTACGACCGGATCGTGTGCACGGTGGCGCTCGCTCCTGGACCGGGACTCAGGCCGGTGCTCGGTGCGCTGCAACCCGGCGGCCGGCTCGCCACCGCCCTCGCGCGAACCTCCCTGATCGTGACCGGGTGGAAACACCACAACGGTGACGTGGTGGGACGGGTGGAACCCGACACGGCCGGCTTCATGCTCACCCGGTCCGGCGACGACTACCCGCCCACTCTTGCCGAGTTGTTCGCACTCGCCCGTGACACGGAGGGAGAATCAAGGAGCACCGGCCGCTACCCCGTGGTGGACGTGGCCAACGCGTGGGAACTCCGGTCCATGCTGGAAGTCACCGCACCGGGCATCGAAGTCGGCTACGAGAGCAGCGGACGCGAGCGGACGGCATACCTGGTCCACCCGGACGGGTCATGGGCGCGGGCATCCGCCGAGTGGATCGACCCGCCGGAAGTGCACCAGAGCGGCCCGCAAAAGCTGTGGTCAGTCCTGGAACGCATCCGCAACCGCCTCAACGCGGAAGGGACTCTGCCGTTGCTCGGTGCGAACGTCCGCATCACTCCCGACGGCGTATGCCACCTGTCCCGAGGACAGTGGCACACGTCTATGGGCGCATAGGTGGTCAGGCGCAAGGCCTTCCCTCGCTTCGGTGGGCGGCTACGGCCGGTCAAGCCGCAGCCGCTCCGCTCTCGGCAGACCGGCGACGACGAGGTCGTACGAGTCCTCGATCAGGTCTTTCACCAGGCGGTCGGGGAGGTCGCCGTCCACGGTCACGGTGTTCCAGTGCCGCTTGTTCATGTGGTAGCCGGGGGCGATCAGGCCCTCGTGGTCGGCGCGGAGGCGGATCGCGTCCTCGGGGTCGCACTTGAGGTTGACCTTGAGGGGCTCCGCGTCCATCCAGCTCAGCGCGAACATCTTGCCGTGCACCTTGAAGACCGAGATGTCCGGGTTGAAGGGGAAGTCCTCCTCGGCCGCGTTGAAGGAGAGACAGAAGGCTCGGAGCTGGTCCGGGGTCACTCGGGGTCGTCCTTCGCGGCGTCGGGCGCCGGCACCGGCTCCACCAGCACCGTCACGATCTTGTTGCGGCGGCCGGCGGCCGACTCGGCGGTGAGGGCCAGCCTGCGGCCGTCGGGGAGTTCGACCTGGGCGGCGGCGCCGGCGATCGGCACCCTGCCGAGGGCCTTCGCGAGCAGGCCGCCGACAGTCTCCACGTCCTCGTCGTCGTACTCCTCAAGGCCGTACAGCTCCCCGAGGTCCGTGATGTCGAGGCGGGCGGTGACCCGGTAGCGGTCGTCGCCGAGGTCGGTGACGGGCGGGAGTTCACGGTCGTACTCGTCGGTGATCTCGCCGACGATCTCCTCCAGGATGTCCTCGATGGTGACGATCCCGGCCGTGCCGCCGTACTCGTCGATGACGACGGCGACGTGGTTGCGTTCCTTCTGCATCTCGCGCAGCAGGTCACCGGCGTTCTTGGTGTCGGGCACGAAGAACGCGGGCCGCATCGCGGTGGAGACCAGGTCGGACTCGGCGTCCCGGCTGATGTGCGTCTTGCGGACCAGGTCCTTCAGATACACGATCCCGACGATGTCGTCCTCGCTCTCCCCGGTGACGGGGATCCGGGAGAAGCCCGAGCGGAGCGCCAGGGTGAGCGCCTGGCGGATGGTCTTGTACCGCTCGATGACGACGAGGTCGGTGCGCGGGACCATGACCTCCCGGACCAGGGTGTCGCCCAGCTCGAAGACCGAGTGCACCATCCGGCGCTCGTCGTCCTCGATCAGCGACTCCTTCTCGGCGAGGTCGACGAGGGCCCGCAGTTCGGCCTCGGAGGCGAACGGGCCGCGCCTGAAGCCCTTGCCGGGGGTGAGCGCGTTGCCGAGGAGGATGAGGAGATACGGGATCGGGCCCATGACGCGGGCCAGCGGCAGCAGCACGTACGCGGCGGCCGTCGCCGTGTTCAGCGGGTGCTGGCGGCCGATGGTGCGCGGGGAGACGCCGACGGCGACGTACGACACGAGCACCATCACGCCGATCGCGGCGAGCAGCGCCTGCCAGGTGGTCGGGATCTCCTGGAGGCAGGCGTAGGTGACCAGCGCCGCGGCCGCCATCTCGCAGGCGACCCGGACCAGCAGCGCCACGTTGAGGTAGCGGGTGGGGTCGGCGGCGACCTGGGCGAGCTTGGCGCTGCCGCGCCGCCCCGACTTCACCGCCTCCTCGGCCCGGAAACTGGAGACGCGGGCGATACCGGCCTCGGCGCAGGCGGCCAGCCAGCCGACGACGACCAGCACGATCGCGCCGAGGACGATCTGCGGACTCATACGAATACGACCCGGCCCGCCTACGAGACCGTCGGCGCCGGGGACGGGCCGGTCAGGCCCTGCTCCGACCGCCAGCCGTCCACGATGGCCGCCTGCAGGCCGAACATCTCGGCCTTCTCGTCGGGCTCCTCGTGGTCGTAGCCGAGCAGGTGCAGCACGCCATGGACGGTGAGCAGCTGGAGCTCCTCGTCCATGGAGTGCTGGGTGTCGGCCTCGGCCCCCTGCTTGGCGGCGACCTCCGGGCAGAGCACGATGTCGCCGAGCAGCCCCTGCGGCGGCTCCTCCTCGTCCTTCGACGGCGGCCGCAGCTCGTCCATCGGGAAGGACATGACATCCGTCGGACCGGGCAGGTCCATCCACTGGATGTGCAGCTGCTCCATGGCGTCGGCGTCCACGACGATCACCGAGAGCTCGGAGAGCGGGTGGATGCGCATCCGCGCGAGGGCGTAGCGGGCGATGTCGAGGATCGCCTGCTCGTCGACCTCGGTTCCGGATTCGTTGTTGACGTCGATCGACATGGCGCTGTGCTTGTCTACTTCCCCTTGTGCCCGGACTTCGAGCGGCCGCCCTGGTGCGCGCCGTTCTCCGTGCCGTGCGTGCTGTCGTACTTCTCGTACGCGTCGACGATACGGCCCACCAGCTTGTGCCGTACGACATCGTGGGACGTCAGCCGGGAGAAGTGCACGTCCTCGACGCCGTCCAGGATGTCCTGCACCTGGCGCAGACCGGACTTGGTCCCGTTGGGCAGGTCGACCTGGGTGACGTCACCCGTGATCACGATCTTCGACTCGAAGCCGAGCCGGGTGAGGAACATCTTCATCTGCTCGGGAGAGGTGTTCTGGGCCTCGTCGAGAATGATGAAGGCGTCGTTGAGGGTGCGGCCGCGCATGTAGGCGAGGGGCGCCACCTCGATCGTCCCGGCCGCCATCAGGCGCGGGATCGAGTCCGGGTCGAGCATGTCGTGCAGCGCGTCGTACAGCGGGCGCAGGTACGGGTCGATCTTCTCGTAGAGCGTGCCCGGCAGGAAGCCGAGCCGCTCGCCCGCCTCGACCGCCGGCCGGGTCAGGATGATGCGGTTGACCTGCTTGGACTGCAGGGCCTGCACCGCCTTGGCCATGGCCAGGTAGGTCTTTCCGGTACCGGCGGGCCCGATGCCGAAGACGATCGTGTGCTTGTCGATCGCGTCGACGTACCGCTTCTGGTTGAGGGTCTTGGGGCGGATGGTGCGGCCGCGCGAGGACAGGATGTTCTGTGTCAGAACCTGGGCCGGGGTCTCCTCCGGGCCCTCCCCGTTCTCACTCGCCCGCAACATGGCGATCGAGCGTTCCACTGCGTCCTCCGTCATCGGCTGTCCGGTGCGGAGCACCAGCATCATCTCGTCGAACAGGCGCTGTATGAGGGCGACTTCACGGGCATCGCCGACCGCGCTGATCTCATTGCCCCGGACGTGGATGTCGGCCGCCGGGAAGGCCTTCTCGATCACGCGCAGCAGCGAGTCGCCGGATCCCAGCACGGTGACCATCGGGTGCTGGGCGGGAACCTCGAACTGAGCTCGGGCCTGCTGCTGCGCGGGGGTGTGAGCTGTGGGTGTCTGAGTCATGGGCCGGCGCTTAAGGCCTGCGGTTCCTCCTCATCACGGCCGCGTAGCTGAGGGCGGCCTCGCGATACCAAGCGTACGACGCGGGACTGACAACGCCGTAGGCCTTTTCACAGCGGAGGCGCCCCCGCTGCAGCCATGAGCCCTGCATGCGCTCCTGCACGCCGGGGCAGAATCCGAGCCGTCACTGCCATACGTGGTCGGGGGGCCGCGTCCGCTCCACGCCACCTGTCCGCACAGAAAGCAGGTAGCCGTGCTGCTGCGTCTGCCCACGTCGGTGTCCGAGGCCCGGGAATGTCTGGCCGAGGGGGCGATACCCGTCGGCGGAGCGACCCTGATATGGGCCGCGTGGCAGCGGGACGGCTTCCCGGAACAGGCGGTGTCCCTGCGGGAGGTACCGGAGGCGACGGCGGTCGGGGACGGTGTGCTGGGCGGCGCGGTCCTGCTGCACCAGGTGGACGACCGGGTTCCGGAGATGCTGCGGCAGGCGGCGAAGGGCGTGGGCACGGGGGCGGTGCGCCGGACGGCGACGGTGGGCGGGAACATCGCCGGGTCGAGTCTGCGGGACCTGCTGCCGGCGGCGATCGCGCTGGACGCGTGGGCCGACGTGCTCACGGCGGACGGGGTCCACCGGGTGGACCTGGCCGAGGTGCAGGCCAAGTCGCCGCTGCTGCTGGCGCTGCGCTGGCGGGAGCCGGTGAGGGGCGCGTACGCGAAGGTCGCGGACCCGGCGGGCGGGGAGGTGCCGACGATCGCCGCCGCGGCGGTGGACACGGAGGGTGTGCTGCGGGTCGCCGTGCGGGAGGGGTATGCGGTGACCAGCGGGAGTGTGGGGGCCGACGGGGGCGGGGTGGAGGAACTGTTCGCCGGTGCGTTGTCGGGGGTGTCGGAGGCGGGGCGGTCGCTGGTGCGGGAGCAGGTTGCCAAGGTGCGGGGGGAGTAGGGCGGCGGTTCGTGGTCGGCTGCGGGTGAGTGGGGGTTGCTCGCGCAGTTCCCCGCGCCCCTTTGGGGCGCGCTGCACAGCCGTGACTCATATAGCCGCGGGCAGTCGTGCCTCCCCCAGTGCCTTAAGGGCCTGGGAGGTGCCCCCAGGGCGGCACGGGTGGGCGCGGGCGGCACCGCGCCAACGCGGGCAAGTGAAACCCCCGGCCCCAGCCCCCACGCAGCCGCACCCGCACCCTCGGCAGTCACCCCGCGCGTCCGAACCCGATCGTCGGCACCGCCCTCCGCAGGGGCCACGGCCTCACCTGGTCCTCCTCCGGCACCAGGCCCTCCAGGAACGCGTACCGCCGCAGCGCCGCCGGATCCTGCCCGTCCACCGACTGCACCTTCCGCCACCACGCCCCGATCTCCGACCACCCGGGAGCGGACAGGGAGCCGCCGAACTCCTGGACGGACAGAGCTGCCGTGAGGCCCGCGAAGGCGAGCCGGTCGGCCAGCGGCCAGTCGGCCAGCGTGCCGGTGACGAAGCCGGCGACGAAGACGTCGCCCGCGCCGGTCGGGTCGAGGGCCTCCACCGCGATCGCCGGTACCTCCGCGGACTCCCCGGTCCGCCCGTCGACCGCGTACGCCCCCTCCGCCCCGAGGGTGACGACCGCCAGGGGCACGTACTCGGTGAGGGCGTGCGCCGCGGCCCGCGGGCAGTCCTCGCCGGTGTACCGCCTCGCTTCCTCCGCGTTCGGCAGGAACGCCTCGCAGTGTTCCAGGTCGGCGAGGCCCGCGAGGTCCCACGCACCGGTGTCGTCCCAGCCGACGTCGGCGAAGATCCGGGTCCCCTCGGCGGCCGCCCTGGCGATCCAGGGGTTGCGTTTGCCGGGCGTGAGGGAGGCGACGGCGGCACGCGCACGGGCGGGGTGGCCGGGTGCGTTCTGCTGGCGGAACAGCGTGTCGGCGGGCAGCTCGTGCCCGTGCGACACCATGGTCCGCTCGCCCTCGTACGCCATGGAGACGGTGACCGGCGAGTGCCAGCCGCGCACGGTCCGGGACGGGGAGAGGTCGATGCCCTCGCCCTGGGCGAGCGCGTCCCAGCAGTACTCGCCGTAGTGGTCGTCGCCGAAGGCGGCCGCGAGGGAGGTCTTCAGGCCGAGGCGGGCGAGGGCGGTGGCCATGTTGGCGATGCCGCCGGGGCTGGAGCCCATGCCCCGGGCCCAGGACTCGGTGCCGCGCACGGGCGCGGAGTCGAGGCCGGTGAAGACGATGTCGAGGAAGACGGTGCCGGTGAGGTAGACGTCCCAGGGCGGGTCGCCCGGCGAGCGCAGGCCGGCCAGCGGGTCGACCTGCGCGGCGCAGTGCGGTGCTGTTGCTCCCCTGTCGTCGTCGAGGTACTCCGGTTCCTCTCCGGCGAACGCGTTGGACGCGGTCACGGTGCGCTCCCTGACGTGGTGCGGATCCGGTCAGTCTGCACCATGGCGCGGGAGAGGCGGCCGCTCTCGCCGTACGACCGCCCGAACGAGCGGCGCTACCAGCGGACGGCCCCCACGAGGTCGAGGCCGGCGGTGAGCAGCGCGTCGAGGTCGGCCAGGTCGGCGGTGGACGGGTCGGTGAGCGGGGCGCGCACGGGACCCACCGGCCGGCCGCGCAGCCGGGCCGCCGCCTTCACCAGCGAGACCGAGTATCCGGGCACCCGGTCCCGCAGTTCGACGAACGGCACGTAGAAGTCGCGCAGCAGCTTGTCGACCGTGCCGTGGTCGCCGCCCTGCAGGGCGGCGAAGAAGGCGTCGGCGATCTCCGGGGCGAAGGCGTGCACGGCGGAGGAGTAGGCGGGGACGCCGACGGCGGCGTAGGCGCGGGCCTGGATCTCGGCGGTGGCGGCGCCGTTGAAGAAGAGGAAGCCGTCCGGGGCGGCGAGGGTGAGCCGCTGGAGCCGGTCGAGGTCGCTGTGCCCGTCCTTGAGCCCGATGACGCCGGGGATGCCGGCGATCCGCGCCAGCGACTCGGCGGTGTACGTGACCTGGCCGCGCTGGTAGACGACGAGCGGCAGCCCGGTCCGGCCCGCGATCGCCTCGACCTGCGCGACGAGTCCGTCCTGCGGGGCGCCGACGAGGTAGTGCGGCAGCACGAGCAGGGCGTCCGCGCCGGCCTCCTCCGCGATGCGCGCGAACCGGACGGCCTGCGCCCAGCCGTAACCCACCCCCGCGACCACGGGCACCCGGCCGCCGGCCTCCGCGACCGCCGCGCTCACCACCTGCCGGTACTCCTCCTCGTCCAGCGAGAAGAACTCCCCGGTGCCGCAGGCCGGGAAGAGGGCGCCGGGCCCGGCGGCCAGCTGCCCCGCGACGTACGCCCGGAATCCGTCCGCGTCGAGGGACCCGTCGGCGTGGAACGAGGTGAGCGGGAACGACAGCACCCCGCCCGCCATCCCGTCCCGCAGCCTCCGCACCACATGCTCCGGCTGTCCGGCCACCCCACCCATCTCTGTCTCCCCATATAGACAGCATCCACGTACAAGAACTGAGACTAGATATGCGAACGCACCCCCGTCAACGGCGCACACCGCCCCGCCCCTCTACGATCTGCACATGTCCGAGACAGCAGGCGTCCGCGAGGTGAAGTCCGCGGCGCGCACGGTGGAGCTGCTGGAGCTCCTCGCGGCCCGCGGCGACCGTCCGGCCCGCCTCCAGGAACTGGCGGACGAACTCGGCGTCCCGCGCAGCTCGATGTACGCCCTGCTGCAGACGCTGATCACCCGCGGCTGGGTCCGCACCGACACCACCGGTTCCCTCTACGGCATCGGCATCCGCACCCTGCTGACCGGCACCAGCTACCTGGACTCGGACCCGCGCGTCCGCCTCGTACGCCCCTACCTCGACGAGGCCTCGGAGGTGCTCGGCGAGACGATCCACCTGGGCCGCCTGGACGGCCCGGACGTGGCGTACCTGGCTACCCGGGAGTCCCACGAGTACCTGCGCACGATCAGCAGGGTGGGCCGCCGCCTCCCGGCCCACGCGGGCGCCCTCGGCAAGGCGCTGCTGGCGGAACGCCCGGACGCCGACCTCCCCGCGGGCCCCTACCGGCCCCTCACCCCCCACACCCGCACCACCCGCGACGCCCTCGCCGCCGACCTGGCCGGGGTCCGCGCCCGCGGCTACTCGATCGACCGCGAGGAAGGCGTCCTCGGCATCACCGGCTTCGGCTTCGCCCTGCGCTACGACACCCCGCCCCAGGACGCGATCAGCTGCTCGGTACCGGTGGCCCGCCTGACCCCGGCCCACGAGGACCAGATCATCACGGTGATGCAGGAAATCCGCACCCGCATCGAGTCAGCGACAACGGGCGGCACAGTCAACTGGCGGTGAGTGGTCCCACGTTGTCTTAGGGCGCGGGGCTGTACCGATCTGCGGCTCCGCCGCATGGGCGCGACCAGCACACCCGCCCTTCAAACACCCGAACCGCAGCCAACCCAGGGGCGCGGGGAACTGCGCGAGGAACCCCCACTCAGCCGCACCCGCCACTCACCGAACCCCCCACGGCGCGCGGCGGTCCTACCCCCTCCCCCGCACCCAAAACCCCACCGTGCCCCACATCACACCCCCCGCCCTTCTTCCGGTCCCCCGCCCTTGATACAAATTCTCCGCGCGTTCCTGTCCCTCGACGGCCTGCGCCCAACCCCCTTCTTGAGCCGCTCCTTTCGCATGCCCTGGGAACGCCCGTGTCCGCCCCCCGCACCACCCCCTGGCCCCTCGTCGCCCTTTTCACGGCCGGGTACCTGGCCCCGTACCTCCTCCCGACCACCGTCGGCAGGCTCGCATCGGGGCTCCCCCTCTCCGCCACCCAGGCAGGCGCCATCGGCAGTGCCCTGCTGCTGAGTTCGGCGACGGCCGGCTTCCTCCTCGCCTCCCGGGTGGACCGCACCGGCCCCCGTACCCTCGCCCGGCTCGGACTTCTGCTCGCGGTCCTCGGCTACGGCGGGGCGGCCCTGACCACCGCCGTCCCCGCGGTCATAGCCGGCGCAGCCGTCGGCGGATTCGGCTCCGGCACGATCACCGCCGTCGCCGCCACCGGCATCGCCGCACAGCGCGACCCCCACCGCACCACCACCCTCGGCCTGCTCGGCGTCTCCGCCCTCGCGGGTGCCGTCTATCTGACGGTCCCGCACCTCGGCCCCGGCCACGCGCAGCCCCTCGCCGCGATCGCGCTCACGGCGCTCGCGGTGTGGCCGCTCACCGCCCGCCTGTCCCCCCGTACCGCCCCGGCCCTCCCCCGCGCCGCCGCCGGCTCCCGGCTCCCGCACCTGCGCTCGGGTCTGCTGCTGGCCGCCGCGATGCCCTGCTGGTCGGCCGCGCAGAACTCGCTGTGGGGGGTCAGCGGCCGGATCGGCCTGACGCAGGCGCATCTCAGCGAGGCGACCGTCGGCCTGGTGTTCGCGGTGGCGCTCGGCACCGGCCTGCTCGGCGTGGTCGGCGCGGGCGCCCTCGGCCCGCGGCTCGGCCGGGCCCTGCCGATCGGTCTCGGCACCGTGCTGATCGCGGGCTGTATCGCGCTCAGCGCGTCCGCGACCGACCTCACGTCCTTCGCGACCGGCGAGATCGCCTGGAACCTGCTCTACCCGGTCGTCCTGTCGTACGTCATCGGCCTGGCCGCCGCCCTGGACCCGCGCGGCCGCTGGGCGGTGCTGGTCGGGTCGGCGTCGTCGCTGGGGACGGCGGTCGGCCCGATGACCGGCAGCCTGCTGGCGGCGCGGGCCGGTTTCCCGGCGATGGGAACGGTCCTCGCGGTGGGCCTGCTGGCGGTCGCGGTACCGCTGACGGCGGTGGCACTGCGGCGCAGGACCACCACCGTCGCGACCCACGCGGCGCACACCGGGGACACCGCACGGCTGGACGTGGCGGCCTAGGGCCTGTCTGACAATTCCCGTCTGCCCTCCGGGCGACGACGGGAATTGTCAGACAGGCCCTAGCCGAACTCGAACGCCTCCACCTCGGCGAGGTACCGGGCCCGCAGTTCCTCGTCGTCCTCCAGGAAGGAGGCGAGGAAGGAGTTGCGGGCCAGCTCCCGCATCTGCTCCCTGGACAGGCCCAGGGCGTCGCGCACGGCGTGGTAGTTGTCGGCGACGTAGCCGCCGAAGTAGGCCGGGTCGTCGGAGTTGACCGTGCACAGCAGCCCGGCTTCGATCATGGCCGGAAGCGGGTGCTCGGCGAGCACGTCGACCGCGCGCAGCCGGACGTTCGACAGCGGGCACAGCGTCAGCGGGATCCGTTCCCGCACCAGCCGGGCGACCAGTTGCGGGTCCTCCAGGCAGCGCAGCCCGTGGTCGACGCGCTCGACGCCGAGCAGGTCCAGCGCCTCGGTGATGTACTCCGGCGGCCCCTCCTCACCGGCATGCGCCACCCGCCGCAGCCCCAGCTCGGCCGCGGCCGCGTACACCTCGCGGAACTTGACCGGCGGATGCCCGACCTCGGCCGAGTCCAGCCCGATGCCGATGATCCGGTCGAGGTACGGCTTCGCGGCCTCCAGCGTCCGCATCGCCGACTCGGCGGACTCGTCCCGCAGGAAGCACATGATCAGGCGGGTGGAGACCCCGTGGTTCTCGACGCTGCGGCCGAGCGCCCGCCACAGGCCCTCGACGACCGTCCCCATGCCGACGCCCCGGGCGAGGTGCGCCTGCGGGTCGAAGAAGATCTCGGCGTGCCGCACACCCTGGGCAGCGGCCCGCGCGAGATACGCGTTCGCGAGGTCCTCGAAGTCCTGCTCGGTGCGCAGGACGGCCATGAGCTCGTAGTACAGGTTCAGGAAGGACTGCAGGTCCTCGAACTGGTACGCCTTGCGCAGCGCTTCGGTGTCCGCGTACGGCAGCTCGACGCCGTTGCGCGCGGCCAGCTCGAACGCCAGCTCGGGCTCCAGGGTGCCTTCGATGTGGAGGTGCAGTTCTGCTTTGGGGAGGGGCATCAAAGCATGGTACGTCCGCTTCACCTGCGCTTCGGAACCGGCACTCGGAGCAGGTCGTAGGCGACGGTCAGCTCGCCCTCGTAGCCGGCGGCCCGTGCCTGCCGTTCGAAACTCTCGGGGTTCTCGGGTTCCGGGTAGCGCTGGCTGAAATGCGTCAGCACGAGGTGCCGTACCCCCGCGTCGCGGGCCACGGCCGCCGCCTGACCGGCGGTCAGGTGGCCGTGTTCCGCGGCGAGTCCGGCGTCCTCGTCGAGGAACGTCGACTCGATGACGAGCAGGTCGCAGCCCTCTGCAAGGGCGTGCACCCCGTCGCACAGCCGGGTGTCCATCACGAACGCGAACCGCTGGCCGCGGCGCACCTCGCTGACCTCGTCGAGCGTGACGTCCCCGAGGACGCCCTCGCGCTGGATCCGGCCGACGTCGGGGCCGGTGATGCCGTGCGCGGCGAGCCGTTCGGGCAGCATGCGGCGGCCGTCGGGCTCGGTGAGCCGGTAGCCGTACGACTCGACGGGGTGGGAGAGCTTCCTGGCCTGCAGCGTGTAGGAGCGGGTGGCCGCGAGGTCGCCGTCCGCGTCGACGGGGGCCTCGGTGATGCCGACGGTCTCCCGGTACGCGGTGGCGTACCGCAGCCGGTCGAAGAAGCGCTGCCCGGACTTCGGGTAGTGCGCGGTGACCGGGTGCGGGACCTTGTCGAGGTTGACGCGCTGGATGACCCCGGCGAGGCCGAGGGAGTGGTCGCCGTGGAAGTGGGTGACGCAGATCCGGTTCAGGTCGTGCGCGGCGACCCCGGCCCGCAGCATCTGCCGCTGGGTGCCCTCGCCGGGGTCGAAGAGGATGCCCTCGCCGTCCCAGCGCAGCAGGTAGCCGTTGTGGTTGCGGTGCCGGGTGGGGACCTGGCTGGCGGTGCCGAGGACCACCAGTTCACGTACGGACACGGCGAGTTATCCGGGCGGCCACTGCAGGCCGCGGCCGCCGATGACGTGGGCGTGGGCGTGCCAGACGGTCTGGCCGGCGCCGCTGCCGGTGTTGAAGACGATGCGGTAGCTCTCCAGCTTGTCCTCGTCGGCGACGGCCTGGGCCTCACGCAGTATGTCGGCGGCCGCGGCGGGGTCGCCTGCGGCGAGCTCGGCCGCGTTCCTGTAGTGGACCTTGGGGATCACCAGGACGTGGGTGGGCGCCTGGGGGTTTATGTCCCGGAAGGCGACGGTGGTGTCCGTCTCCCGGACGATCGTCGCCGGGACGTGGCCTGCGACGATCTTGCAGAACAGGCAGTCGTCCTGGGGTTCCCCGGCCATGTCTTCTCCTCGCCCGGTGATTCAGTGCCCGGTGATCAGCTCCGGGGGCATCGTAGTCGGTCTGGCTGCGGGCCGGTGGGGGCTGGTCGCGCCCCCGCGGCGGAGCCGCACATCGGAACAGCCCCGCGCCCCTTTCAGGTGGGACCAGGCGCCCTTACCTACATCGGCAGCGTCGGCGGAACCTTCGCGGGCGTCGTCTCCAACGCCTCCAGCGCTATCCGCACCGCTTCGTCCAGTTGCGGGTCCCTGCCCGCCCCCCAGTCCTGCGGCCGCTGTACGACCTCCACGTCCGGGTCGACGCCGTGGTTCTCCACGCCCCAGCCGTAACCCTCCAGCCAGAACGCGTACTTCGGCTGGGTGACCAGGGTGTCGTCGACCAGGCGGTAGCGGCTGTCGATGCCGATCACGCCGCCCCAGGTGCGGGTGCCGACCACCGGGCCGATGCCCAGTGCCTTGATCGCCGCGTTGACGATGTCGCCGTCCGAGCCGGAGAACTCGTTCGCGACGACCACGACCGGCCCCCGGGGCGCGTCCTTCGGGTAGCTGAACGGCCGCATGCCGCGCGGCAGGTCCCAGCCGACGATCCGCCGGGCCAGTTTCTCCACCACGAGCTGGGAGGTGTGCCCGCCGCGGTTCTCGCGGACGTCCACGACGATGCCCTCGCGGGCCATCTCCACGCTCAGGTCGCGGTGGATCTGGGCCCAGCCGGGTGCCTGCATGTCGGGGACGTGGAGGTAGCCGAGGCGGCCGCCGGACGACGTGTGCACATGAGCCCTGCGGTCGGCGACCCACGCGTGGTAGCGGAGCGGCTCCTCGTCGGCGACCGGGACGACCACCGGGTGCCGCAACTCGCCGCCGCCCGCGGGGGACACGGTCAGTTCGATCGCCTTGCCGGCCGTGCCGACGAGGAGGGGGCCGGGGCCGGTCACCGGGTCGACCGGGCGGCCGGCGACGGCCACGATCGCGTCGCCGGGGTGTACCGCGACGCCGGGTGCGGCGAGCGGGGAGCGGGCACCGGGGTCGGAGGTCTCGGTGGGCAGGATCCGGTCGATGCGCCAACTGCCGTCCGGGTGGCGGGAGATGTCGGCGCCGAGCAGGCCCTGGCGGGCGCCGCCGCCGTGGCCGCCGCGCGGGGTGACGTAGGCGTGCGAGGTGCCGAGTTCGCCCTGGACCTCCCAGAGCAGGTCGACGAGGTCGTCATGGGTGGCGACCTGCTCGACGAGCGGGCGGTAGCGGTCCAGGACGCCGTCCCAGTCGACGCCGCCGAGGTCGGGGCGCCAGAACTGGTCGCGCATGATGCGGCCGGTCTCGTCGAACATCTGCCGCCACTCGGCGGCCGGGTCGACGGTCTGCCGGACCCGGGCCAGGTCGACGGTGACGTTGGTGTCGCTGTCGTCGTCGCCCGAGGCGCGGCGGTCGCTGGGTACGACCTTGAGCTTGCCGTCGGCCCACAGCAGGACGCGTTTGCCGTCGCCGCTGACCTCGAAGTGGTCGGCGTCGGAGGAGAGGTACTCGATGCGCTGCTGGGCGAGGTCGTAGCGCTCCAGCTCGGTCTTGGGCGCCGGGTCCTCGGGGTGGGCGCGGGAGGCGCCGAGCACGCCGCGCACCGGGTGGCGCAGCCAGAGCACGCCGTCCTTGGCGGTGCGCAGCGTGGAGTAGCGGCCGGCCTCGACGGGGAAGGGCACGATCCGGTCGGCGAGGCCCTCCAGGTCGATGCGGGTGGCGGGGGTGCCCTCCGCGTCCGGGGTCTCGTCCTTGTCGGGGGTCTCGAAGGGACGGCCGTGCCGCTGCGGGCCGAACGGCGAGGGGGTGGTGGCGGCGAGGGTGATCAGGTGCGGGCGGTCGCCGACCACGAAGGCCAGGTCGAAGACGTGCTCGTCGTAGACCGGGTCGAAGGAGCGGGTGGAGAGGAACGCGAGGTGTTTGCCGTCGCGGGTGAAGGCGGGGTCGTAGTCCCGGAACCGCAGCGGGGTCGCCTCGGTGACGGTGAGGTCGGTGGTGTGGGCGATGCGGAGCTGGCAGAGCCCGCCGGCACCGGGGTGGGACCAGGCGAGCCAGCCGGAGTCGGGGGAGAAGGCCAGTCCGGAGACGTCGCCGTCCTCGCTGCGGTCGACCTCGCGGACCTCGCCCGTCTCCCGCTCGACGAGGAGCAGCCGGCCGTCGTGGGCGGCGACGGCGACCCGGCCGCCGTCGGGGGCGACGGCGAGGTCCAGGACCCGGCCGAGCTGTCCGGCGGCGATCCGGCGCGGGGTGGAGCCGGGCACGAGCCCGGTCGCGGGGGCGAACTCCAGGGCGTCGTCGCCCTCGGCGTCCGTCACCCACACCACCCACTCCTCCGCGTCCGCGCGGAAGGTGACGGGCAGCCGGGCCCGCACCCCGGGCTGGGCCGCCAGGGCCCGCGCCGGACCGGACCGGTGGGTCACCCAGTGCACGCCGCCGCGCACCAGGACGGCGCTGCCGCGCGCGGTGTGGTCGGGCGAGGCGGAGCTGAACCAGCGGGCCGCGTTGACGGGATACGGCTGCCGGTCCACCCGGGACCCGCCGAGCCGGATGTCCAGGCGGCGCGGCTCGGCGCCCTCCAGGTCGTCGAGGAGCCAGAGTTCACCGGCCGAGGCGTAGACGACCCGGGTGCCGTCGCCGGACGCGTGCCGGGCGTAGAAGCCGTCGAGCGGGGTGTGGCGGCGCAGGTCGGAGCCGTCGGCGAGGGAGGAGTAGAGCGCGCCCGTGCCCTCGTGGTCGGAGAGGAAGGCGATCCGGTCGCTGGACCACACCGGGTACTCCAGGTTCCCGTCGAGCTCCGCGTGCAGCCGTTCGAACTCGCCGGCGCCCTCCCGGTCGATCCACAGCTTGCCCGCCGTACCGCCCCGGTACCGCTTCCACCAGGCCGCCTCCCGCCCCATCGGCGCGGACAGCAGCACGGTGTGCGGCCCGAAGGCGACATGGCCGACCGGGCCGTAGGGCAGGACGGTGGACGGGCCGCCGTCGAGCGGGACGGTGTGGGCCCAGCTGCGCCGGAGGCTGGCCTGGCCGTGGGTGGTGACCGCGAGGACCCGGCCGTCGGCGGTCCAGCCGCGTACCTGGGTGCGGGCGCTTCCCCAGTGGGTCAGGCGGGTCGAGGAACCGCCGTCGACGGGGGCGAGGTGGATCTCCGGGGCGCCGTCGCGGGTGGAGGTCCAGGCGACCGTGGTCCCGTCGGGCGAGATGCGCGGCAGCGTCACGGGGACGTTGTCGGCGCTGACCCGCCAGGCCCGGCCGCCGTCCAGGGGCGCGAGCCACACGTCGTCCTCGGCGGTGAAGGCGACCAGATCGCCGTGGACGTGCGGAAATCGGAGGTAGGACCGCGGTCCGTTCGCTGCACCCTGAGTCACTCGCTCAGCCTATGCATCGGGGCGTGTTCCCGGTGGCCGATTTCGATCACTTTCCCTGCACCGGCCAGCACTTGGGGTCGCCCTGGCACCAGACGGTCTTCGTGACGGTCACGGTGGGGCCGGGCTGCTGCCCGTACGTGGGCGGCCGGTAGGTGCTGTACGCCGGCCCGGGTGTCGCATCGCAGTCGCCCAGCCCGTTCACCCGGAACCACTCCTTGCCGCCGACCTCGGCGACGAGGTTCCCGCGCACACAGGCTCCGCTGACGGCCTTGGTGACCCGGCCGGTGACGGTGATGCTCCGGCCGTCCTTGGTCCGGCCCTGGCAGTCGACGGAGACGACGGTGGTCGAGGTCGCCGACGGCGTCCTGGCGCTCCCCGTGCTCTTCGTGCTCCCCGTGCTCTTCGCCGGCGAGCCGTAGTTGCCGGTGCAGGTGAGCCAACTGACGTCGACGTGCTGGCGTTTCAGCTCGGCGGTGGCGGTCTGGTCGGTGGTGTAGGCGACCGTCGCCGTGTTCAGATCGCTCGGCCGGCAGGCCGCCGCACCACCCACGGCGATCACCGCGAGCCCCGTCACGGCCGCCACCCTGGTCCCGCGCGGCCGGCGCCAAATCCGCCTCAATGCCCCCATGGAGGGCAGCCTGCCACCGTCCCGCCGGTGACGGTAGGGGGCATACGGCCACTCACGTGTTCGGAGGGGTCCCCCGTGCCGGTGTCCCCTTCTTCAGGGATCCTCAGGGATCCTCGGGGTTCCTCGGGGTTCCTCGGGGTTCCTCAGGTGCGCAGCAGCAGCCACTCCTGCAGCTCCACCAGGTTCCCCTCCGGGTCCTTGAGGCGGGCGGCCCCTGCCACAGACCGTTACCGGCGTGCAGCAGGGGCCGCAGAAGCTCCACGCACCTCGGCGTAGAAGCGTTGACGCCCTCACCTGCGGATGCAGGCGATTCCGGTCCGTGCCGTGCGCGGCACCACCACGGGTTCCTGCTTCGCAGGCCCCCGCCGTTCCCCAGGGGGAGCTGGTCTTACGGGACCTCCACAGGCCTGACTTTCCGCCCGTCCGGCGGTAGATCCTGTCGGATGAAGCGACCGTAGCAGCGCAGCTGACTCAACTTGGCGAGTTCCCCCGGCGCCCCCACCTCAAGGGTCAGGCTTCGCACAAGTGACCGATGTCAGGACCACCGGCCGGTGCGGCCCAGCAGCAGGGCCGCGGCCGCCGTTCCGGCGGTCGAGGTGCGCATCACGGTAGGCCCCAGGGTGTACGCCTTCGCACCCGCCTCCTCGAACAGCGCCACCTCGTCCCGGGCGACGCCGCCTTCGGGCCCGACGACCAGCACGATCTCGCCCTCGGCGGGCAGCGGTACCTCGGCGAGGGGTTCGCTGCCGTGCCCGAAGTCGGAGTGGAGGACGGCGGCGAGGTCGGCCTTGGCGAGAAGTGCGGCAACCTGCCTGGTCGTCGCCGCGTCCGCGACCTCCGGGAACCGCAACCGGCGGGACTGCTTGCCGGCCTCACGGGCGGTGGCCCGCCACTTGGCGAGCGACTTGAGCCCCCGGTCGCCCTTCCACTGCGTGATGCAGCGGGCGGCCTGCCAGGGCACGATCGCGTCGACGCCGACCTCGGTCATGGTCTCCACGGCGACCTCACCGCGGTCGCCCTTGGGGAGCGCCTGGACGACGGTGATACGGGGCTGTGGGCGGGGCTCCTCCTGGACGCTCTGCAGGCCCGTCACCACCAGCCGGTCCTTGCCCTCGGCGGCCCGCACGACGCCCTCGATCCAGCGCCCGCGCCCGTCGGTGAGGATGACGTCCTCGCCGGGCTGAAGCCGCTTCACGGAGACGGCGTGCCGCCCCTCGGGCCCGTCCAGGACGACCTCGCCGCCGGAGAAGTCGGGCACCACGAGCGGGTCGAGCACGAACACCGGAGCGGTCATCCCCGCTCCCCCTCTCCCTTGGTCGACAACGCTGTCGACGCGGCGGCGAGTTCCTCCGCGAGGGTCTCCACCAGCTGCCCGGCGGGCAGCTCGCGGGCCATCCGGTGCCCCTGCCCGGCCCACAGGGCCATGCCCTGCGCGTCCGTGGCCTTGGCGGCGGCCTTGCGCAGCGGGGAGGTGAGGTGGTGGACCTCCGGGTAGGCGGCGGGCGCGTACGGGCCGTGCTCGCGCATGAACCGGTTGACCAGGCCGCGGGCGGGCCGCCCGGAGAACGCCCGGGTCAGCGCGGTCCGCGTGAACAGCGGGTCGGTGAGCGCCTGCTTGTGCAGGTCCGCGGCGCCGGACTCCGGGGTGGCCAGGAAGGCCGTGCCCAGCTGCGCGGCGCTCGCCCCCGCCGCCAGTACGGCCGCGATCTGGCTGCCGCGCATGATGCCGCCGGCGGCGACGACCGGGATCCCCACGGTCTCCCGTATCTGGGCGACCAGCGACAGCAGCCCGATCCCGGACCCGTCGTTCTCCGGCACGTCCCGGTGGGTGCCCTGGTGTCCTCCGGCCTCCACGCCCTGTGCGATCACCGCGTCCGCCCCGGCCCGCTCGACGGCGAGGGCCTCCTCGGCGGTGGTGGCGGTGACCAGCGTGAACGTCCCGGCGCGCCGCAGGGAGTCCAGTACCTCCCGGGTCGGCACACCGAAGTGGAAGGAGGCCACGGCCACCGGGTTGTCGAGCAGCACGGCCAGCTTGGCCTCGTACCCGTCGTCCCGGCCGCTGTCCGGGTCGCCGAGCTCGGTCTCGTACCAGGCGGCCTCACCGGCCAGCTGATGCGCGTAGACCTCCACGGCGCCGGACTCGGCGTACTCCGGCTGCGGCATGAAAAGGTTCACGCCGAAGGGGCGACCGGTCAGCCCCCGCAGTTGCTTGATCTCCTGGTACATCCCGTCGGCGGTCTTGTACCCGGCGGCGAGGAACCCCAGCCCGCCCGCCTCGGACACGGCGGCGGCGAGCTGCGGCAGGGAGACCCCGCCTGCCATGGGGGCCTGCACGATCGGAAAGGGGAAGAGATCGGTCAGTGCGGAGGACATGACGGCATGTTGTCACGTCCTCCGAACAAGACCGAATCGGGCCGCCTCTTTGGCACATGCCAGAAATTTCCCCGAACCACGAACCCCTTGACCTGCTGTCCGACCGAGCCGGGGAGCCTCCGGGGACCACCTCGCCTCCCGATCAACCAAGCCGAAAAGCGGCCTCGCCTCTTCATTGGCCGAGTCGAAGAGGGGCCTCGCCTCCCAGCCGACCGAGTCGGGGGGCGGCCTCGCCTCTTCATTGACCGAGTCGGGGGGCGGCCTCGCCTCTTCATTGGCCGAGTCGGGGGGCGGCCTCGCCTCTTCATTGGCCGAGTCGGGGGGCGGCCTCGCCTCTTCATTGGCCGAGTCGGGTGGTGGGTGGGCGAGGTTCCGGGGGTCCAGGGGGCGGAGCCCCCTGGTGGGGTCGAAGGGGCGGAGCCCCTTCACTGTGCCCCGTCAGCGCCCGTTGAACGCGTCCTTCAGCCGGCTGAACAGCCCTTGCTGACCGGGCTGGAACTGCCCCGTCGGCCGCTCCTCCCCGCGCAGCTTCGCCAACTCGCGCAGCAACCGCTCCTGCTCCGGGTCGAGCTTGGTCGGGGTCGTCACCTCGACATGCACGATCAGGTCACCCCGGCCGCCGCCCCGCAGATGCGTGACACCCCGCCCGTGCAGCGGAATCGACTGCCCGGACTGCGTACCCGGCCGGATGTCGACCTCCTCAAGACCGTCCAGCGTCTCCAGCGGCACCTTCGTACCGAGCGACGCCGCCGTCATCGGAATCGTCACCGTGCAGTGCAGATCGTCCCCGCGCCGCTGGAACGTCGAGTGCGGCAGCTCGTGGATCTCGACGTACAGGTCACCGGCCGGACCGCCGCCCGGCCCGACCTCGCCCTCACCGGCGAGCTGGATCCGCGTGCCGTTGTCGACACCGGCCGGGATCTTCACGGTCAGCGTCCGCCGCGACCGCACCCGCCCGTCGCCCGCGCACTCGGGGCACGGCGTCGGCACGACGGTCCCGAAGCCCTGGCACTGCGGGCACGGACGCGAGGTCATGACCTGGCCGAGGAAGGACCGCGTCACCTGCGAGACCTCACCACGGCCCCGGCACATGTCACACGTCTGGGCGGTGGTGCCCGGCGCCGCGCCCTCACCGTTACAGGTGTTGCAGACGATCGCCGTGTCGACCTGGATGTCCTTGGTCGTACCGAAGGCCGCCTCGTCGAGCTCGACCTCGATCCGGATCATCGCGTCCTGGCCGCGCCGCGTACGCGACCTCGGCCCGCGCTGGGACGCCGTACCGAAGAACGCGTCCATGATGTCGGAGAAGTTCCCGAAACCACCGGCCCCGAAGCCCCCGGCCCCCGCGCCGCCGCTCTGCGAGAGCGGATCGCCGCCGAGGTCGTAGACCTGCTTCTTCTGCGGGTCCGACAGCACCTCGTAAGCGGCGTTGATCTCCTTGAACCGCTCCTGGGTCTTCGGATCCGGGTTGACGTCCGGGTGCAGCTCGCGCGCGAGCCGACGGAAGGCCTTCTTGATCTCTTCCTGCGACGCGTCGCGGCGCACGCCGAGAACGGCGTAGTAGTCCGTGGCCACTTACGACTCCGCCAGGATCTGTCCGACGTACCGTGCCACCGCTCGTACCGCTCCCATCGTTCCCGGGTAATCCATGCGGGTCGGTCCGACCACGCCGAGCTTGGCGAGTGCCTCGCCGCCCGAACCGTAGCCGACCGACACCACGGACGTGGAGTTGAGTCCCTCGTAGGCGTTCTCGTGACCGATGCGTACGGTCATGCCCGAATCCCCGGCCTCGCCAAGGAGCTTGAGCAGCACGACGTGCTCCTCCAATGCCTCCAGGACGGGCCGGATCATGAGGGGAAAGTCATGTCCGAAGCGGGTGAGATTGGCGGTACCGCCGATCATCAGCCGCTCCTCGTTCTCCTCGACGAGCGTCTCCAGCAGGGTGGAGAGCACCGCCGAGACCGCGCCGCGGTCCTCGGCCTCGAAGGCTTCCGGCAGATCCTCCACCAGCCGGGGCACGTCCGAGAACCGGCGCCCCGCGACCCGGCTGTTCAGCCGCGCCCGCAGGTCCGCCAGAGACGTTTCCCCGAAGGGTGCCGGGCAGTCGACCATCCGCTGCTCGACCCGCCCGGTGTCGGTGATCAGCACCAGCATCAGCCGGGCCGGCGCGAGTGAGAGCAGTTCCACATGGCGCACGGTCGACCGCGTCAGCGAGGGGTACTGCACGACCGCCACCTGCCGCGTCAGCTGTGCCAGCAGCCGGACGGTCCGCGCAACCACGTCGTCGAGATCGACGGCGCCGTCGAGGAAGTTCTGGATGGCCCGCCGCTCGGGCGCGCTCATCGGCTTGACGCCGGCCAGCTTGTCGACGAACAGCCGGTAGCCCTTGTCGGTGGGGATCCGCCCCGCGCTGGTGTGCGGCTGGGCGATGTACCCCTCGTCCTCCAGGGCGGCCATGTCGTTGCGCACGGTCGCCGGGGAGACCCCGAGGTTGTGCCGTTCGGTCAGCGCCTTCGACCCCACCGGTTCCTCGGTGCCGACGTAGTCCTGGACGATGGCGCGCAATACCTGAAGCCTGCGTTCACTCAGCATCCAGCGCCACACCTCCAGAAAGTCGTCCCCGTGGCCTTTCGGGCCCTTCGGGCCTTTCGTCTGGCACTCTGCGAACGCGAGTGCCAGCATCCCCGGCCCAGTGTACGGCCGTGGGGTACTGACTGGGCAAGGTCGGTCAGGACCCATGGCGTTCTACGGCTAGCGTCGCGGCATGACGGTGACTTGGGAAGAGCTGGGCTGGGAGCGGGTGGCCGAAGGGGTCGGCCGGTGCCGGCTGCCGGGCTGGGACTGCACGGCGGGTCTGGTTCTCGGCGCGGGTACGGCCCTGATGGTGGACGCCGGTTCGAGTCTGGCGGAGGGCGCGCGGTTGCGCATGGAGGCGCAGGCGCTGGCCGACCGCCGTGTGACCCATCTCGCGCTCACCCATCCCCATTTCGACCACGTCTTCGGGGCGGCCGCCTTCGCGGGCGCGAACCTGTACGCGGCGGTGGGCACCGAGGCCGTCTTCGCGTACGACCGCGAGGCGCTGCGCCTGGACGCGGTCCGCAACGGCCTCCCCTCCCCCGAGGCCGAGGAGGCCGCCGACGCCCTGCCCAGCCCCCGCCACCTGGTCTCCGGCGAGTGGACCCTCGACCTCGGCGACGGCCGCCAGGCACTGCTGGCGAACGTGGGCCCCGGCCACACCCCCCACGACCTCGCCGTCCTGGTCCCCGGCGACCCGGAGGTGGTGTTCTGCGGCGACCTGGTGGAGGAGTCCGGCGATCCGCAGGCCGGCCCCGACGCCGTACCGTCGCAGTGGCCGGCCGCTCTCGACCGCCTTCTCTCCCTGGGCGGCGACCGCGCCCTGTACGTACCCGGTCACGGAGCGGTGGTGGACGCGGCGTTCGTGCGGGCCCAGCGCGACGCCCTGGCGGCCCGATTCGGCGTGTCGTAGGCGCGCCGGTCCGGCTTCTCCTATCGTCATCCGAATGCGCCAGTACTCCGCCGACCTGACACCGCCGTGGAAGAAGCCGAAGCCGGTGCCCGAGGTGGCCGCCGAACCCGGTCTGGTGGTGGAGGAGCCCGGTACCGGTTTCTGCGGCGCGGTGATCCGCTGCGAGGCGGGCACGGTCACCCTGGAGGACCGCTTCGGCAAGCACCGCGTCTTCCCGCTGGAGCCGCGCGGCTTCCTCCTGGAGGGCCGGGTCGTCACCCTGGTGCGCCCCGCGTCCGGGGGGCCGGTACGCCCCTCCCGCACCGCCTCCGGCTCGGTCGCCGTCCCCGGCGCACGCGCGCGTGTCGCCCGCGCGGGCCGCATCTACGTGGAGGGCCGCCACGACGCGGAGCTGGTCGAGAAGGTCTGGGGTGACGACCTGCGCATCGAGGGCGTGGTGGTGGAGTACCTGGAGGGCGTCGACGACCTTCCCGCCATCGTGGCCGAGTTCGCCCCCGGCCCCGACGCCCGCCTCGGCGTCCTCGTCGACCACCTGCTCCCCGGCACCAAGGAGTGGCGCATCGCCCAGTCGGTCACCAGCGACCATGCCCTGGTCGTCGGCCACCCGTACATCGACATCTGGGAGGCGGTGAAGCCGTCGTCCCTGGGCATCGAGGCGTGGCCGCGCGTCCCGCACGGCCAGGACTGGAAGACGGGGGTGTGCCGCGCGCTGGGCTGGCCGTCGGAGAACACGGGCGCGGTGTGGCAGGCGATCCTGGCGCGGGTGAGCTCCTACAAGGACCTGGAGCCGGAGCTGCTGGGGCGGGTGGAGGAACTGATCGACTTCGTCACGGGCGACGGTGGCGTTTGACCGGGGGCAACGTCCCGAATTCGCTCGTGTCCAATTTGATACCGAGGATGTCCAACGCCAGTGGCATACCGAACTTGCCTGTCCGCTCCACCAGATAATCCGCCTCTTCGCCGCGCCCGGTCGGTTCCGTGAGCAGCAGGCATTGGGACGCCATGGGGTCAATGATCAAGTAAGCCGGTACTTTGCCCGCTGCGTAGATGGATCGTTTGTCTCCATAGTCCCGGTCGATACTGTTCTTCGAGACGACTTCCACAACCATGGTGATCATCCCGGAGGGCAACAGGCGTCCTGAACCAGGGACCCCATCGCGTTCGATGACCACCAGATCGGGCACTGGCTCACTGAGTTCATTCGGAATGTCCACGTCCTGCACCTGCAGCCGCCGCCAGCGATCACGAGGGATCTGGTCCTGGACGGACTCCACGATCATGTTATGGACCAGGCCCGGCCCCGCCATCATCACGATGTCCCCCCGCAGAAGCTCCGCCTTGAAGCCCTCGGGAACCTCCAGGTTCTCGAAGATCTCCCTGACGTCGGTGATCAGTCGATCGTCCACAGCGGTCATCTCCGTGGCCCTCCACATCCGCCGCGTACTTTTCGCAGCAGCCTACGAACCAGGTTAGGGACCGAACCGGCTTTCCGCACCGATTCACCCACCGGAGTGATCAGTCCACCAAGTCCCTGACCACCGCATCCGCCAGCAACCGCCCCCGCAACGTCAGCACCGCCCGCCCCTCCTCGTACGGACCGGCCTCCAGCAGCCCCTCGCCCAGCGCCCGCCGCGAGGCCGCCAGCCCCTCCTCCTTCAACAGAGCCAGCGGCACCCCCTCCCGCAGCCGCAGCTCCAGCAGGATCCGCTCCACCCGCCGGTCCTCGTCCGTCAGGACCTCACGCCCAGCCCCCGGTGACCGCCCGGACGCCAGCGCCGCCGCGTACGCCCCCGGGTGCTTCACGTTCCACCACCGCACGCCCCCCACGTGGGAGTGCGCCCCGGGCCCCGCGCCCCACCAGTCGGCGCCCCGCCAGTACAGCTCGTTGTGCAGGCAGCGGCCGGCCTCGGAGGTGGCCCAGTTGGACACCTCGTACCAGTCGAAGCCCGCCCCCGCCAGCACCGAGTCGGCGATCAGGTAGCGGTCGGCGTGGACGTCGTCGTCGGTCATCGGGACCTCGCCCCGGCGGATCCGGCGGGTGAGCTGGGTGCCCTCCTCGACGATCAGCGCGTACGCCGACACATGGTCGGGACCGGCCCCGATCGCCGCGTCCAGCGAGGCCCGCCAGTCGTCGTCGGACTCGCCCGGGGTGCCGTAGATCAGGTCGAGGTTCACGTGCTCGAAGCCGGCCGCGCGGGCCTCCGCGACGCACGCCTCGGGGCGTCCGGGGGTGTGCGTCCGGTCGAGGACCCGCAGCACGTGCTGCCGGGCGCTCTGCATGCCGAAGGAGATCCGGTTGAAGCCGCCCTCCCGCAGAGCCGCCAGGTAGGCCGGGTCGACGGACTCCGGGTTCGCCTCCGTCGTGACCTCCGCGTCGGCCGCGAGCCCGAACTCGTCGCGGATCGCGTGCAGCATCCGTACCAGATCGGCGGCGGCCAGCAGCGTCGGCGTACCGCCGCCCACGAACACCGTGCGCACCTCGCGCGGGTCGTCGCCGAGGACCTTCCGCGCCAGCCTGACCTCGTCGATCAGCGTGTCCGCGTAGTTGTCGCGGGAGGCGAGGACACCGCCGGTGCCGCGCAGCTCGGTCGCCGTGTAGGTGTTGAAGTCGCAGTAGCCGCAGCGGGTCGCGCAGTAGGGGACGTGCAGGTAGAACCCGAGGGGGCGGGCGGCGGCACCGGCGAGCGCGGACGCGGGGAGCGCGCCGTCGTCGGGGACGGGCTCGCCGTCGGGGAGTGCGGAAGGCATGTCCTCCATTGTCCCGTACGACTGTCCCGTACGACGCCGGTCACTCCGCCCGTCACTCCGCCTGGAGGACGAGCAGCGCCAGGTCGTCCTCCGGCTGTCCGCCGCCGAACTCGTGGACGAGCCGTCTGATGCGTTCGGCGATCAGGTCGGCACTCAGCCCCGCGCAGCCGGCGAGCGCCCGCGCGAGCCCGTCGCCGTCGTCGAACTGGCGGCTGCCGGAGCGCCGCTCGGTGACCCCGTCGGTCACGCACAGCAGGCTGTCTCCGGGCGCGAGCTCGATGGTCTCGCTGGTGTACGTCTCGTCCTCGACGACCCCGAGGAGGGTCTGCGGGCGGGCGGCGGTGCGGACCTCGCCGTCGGGACCGAGGAGCAGCGGCAGCGGGTGCCCCGCGGAGGCGAGGGTGCAGCGGATGCCGCCGCCGTCGAGGGGGGTGAGTTCGCCGTAGAGGAGGGAGAGGAAACGGGTCTGCGGGCCGTCGCCGGGCGGCGTGGGGCGGCCCCCGGCGGCGACCAGGGCACGGGCGGCGGCGTCGGCGGCCTCGGTGGCGTCGTCGAGGAGGAGCTGGTTGAGCCGGTCGAGGACGTCGGCGACCCGGTACCCCTCGCGGGCGAGGAGCCGCAGCCAGGGCCGGGCGAGGCCGATGACGACGGCGGCCTCGGGGCCCTTGCCCTGGACGTCGCCGACCGCGAAGCACCAGCGGCCGTCGCCGGCCGGGAAGAGGTCGTAGAAGTCGCCGCTGGGGCCGCCCTTGTCACAGGGTTCGTAGACGAGCGCGCTGCGCACTCCCGGGATCTCCGCGACCGCGCCGGGCAGCAGCCCGCGCTGCAGTACGGCGCTGATGGTGGCCTGGCGGGCGTACTGGCGGGCCGCGCCGATGGCGAGTGCGACCCGGCGGCCGAAGTCCTCCACCAGGCCGGTGATCTCGTCGGGGATGCCGTCCGGGCCGGAGCGTCCGATGACGAGCGTGCCGAGCGGGCGGCCGCCCGCGACCAGCCGGTAGGCGAGCGCCGAGCCGAGGGCGCCCTGCGGGCCGAGCGCCGCGCCGGGCCAGGGATACGGCTCGGGCCCGGACCGTAAGCCGCTCTGTGCGCACGGCGGGTCCTTCTCCAGGGCGCGGCGCAGTTCCTCGATGCGGTTCTCGCTGCCGTGCCAGACCCGGGCCAGCCGCGGCCCGCCCGCGCCGGCCGGGTCGCCCCAGCCGCCCCCGCGCCCGGTCGCCTCGTCCTCCAGCCACACCGCGCACCAGTCGGCGAGCCGCGGCACGATCAGCTGGCCGGTGAGCGCGGCCACCAGGTTCTCGTCGAGCTGCCCGGCGAGCAGGTCGGAGGCCTCGGCGAGGAAGGACAGCGCGCCCCGGTTGAGCCAGTCCCGGTCGCGTTCGGGGCGGTGGGAGCAGCCCCCGCTCTCCGTGGCGGCCACGTGCGCGGGCGCGGGCGTGTGTGCGTGCGCGTGCGGAGGTGGCTCGGGGGCGAGGATCTCGGCGACCTTCAGCTGCTGCTCGTCGGGGAGCGTGCCGCCGCGGCCGGTCAGCCGGGCCCACACCGACTTCGCACCGGTGCGGTACGTCACCCCCCAGCACTCGGCGAGCGAGGCGACCAGACGCAGCCCGCGCCCGAACTCCGGTGTCTCGTACGGCGTCTCGCCCGGATGGTCGCGGAGCGCCCGGGAGGGATGGCGGTCGGTGACCTCGACGACGAACGCCGTCTCCTCCCGCGTCTCCAGCCACCAGTCGACCTCGACGTCCGTGCCGGCGTGCACGACGGCGTTGGTGACGAGTTCGCTGACGACGACCATGGCATCCTCGGCGATCCGCTGCTGCTCCGGGCAGAGGAGCCCGCAGTCGGTCCACTCGTCGAGGGAGGCGCGCACCAGGGCGCGGGCGGAACCGGGCGCGAGGGGGCTTCCGGACAGGGTCGCGCGCCTCTGCGCACGCGGGCCCGCGGTGTCGTGCGCGGGCGCCGCGTCGTGCGCAGGCGCCTCACGGACCCGGGAGACGGTCTCCCGTTGCGTGGGTATGGCCCCCATGTCCAGCTCCCCGAGCAGTTCGGACGAATACATCCCGATCGATGCGGACAGAGTGACAGACTGACTGCGCCCATAAGCACCGAGTTACCGAAGTGGGCCGCCATGAGTGAGAACAGTGCTACGCGCGTGCTCGAAGACGGACAGAAACCGCAACAACTCCGAGCATCCGAACTGCGCCCTCTGCTCGCCGCGATGACCGCCGCCCGCGACGGCGACTTCTGCAAGGTCCCGGAGACCGGGATCGCGGGGACCACCGGGGAGGGGATCGTCGCCGAACTCACCGCGGTCTTCAACCAGATCATGGACCGCGGCATTCACTTCAACACCGAAGTGCGGCGCGTGAAGCGGGAGCTGGTACGCCACGGCCGCCTGGACGAGCGGCTGTCGGCGAGCCCCGGCCAGGGCGCCTGGACGTCCCGCGTCAACGACGTCAACCAGGTCCTCGACGCCCTGGTCGCGCCGGCGGCGAACGCCACGCGCGTGCTGGACGCGGTGGCCGGCGGCGACCTGACCCAGCGGGTCGATCTGCACGACGGCAGCCGGCAGTTGCGCGGCGACCTGCGCCGACTGGCCCGCGCGGTGAACACGATGGTCGACCAGCTGTCCCTGTTCACCGGCGAGGTGACCCGGGTCGCGCGCGAGGTCGGCACCGAGGGGCGGCTCGGCGGCCGGGCCAAGGTGCAGGGCCTGTCGGGCAGCTGGCGGGACGTCACCGAGGCCGTGAACACCATGGCGTCCCGGCTGACCGCGCAGGTCCGTGACATCGCCCTGGTGACGACGGCGGTCGCGCGCGGCGACCTGACCCGCACGGTGACCGTCGAGGCGACCGGCGAGCTGCTGGAGCTGAAGCTCACCGTCAACACCATGGTCGACCAGCTGTCCGCGTTCGCCGGCGAGGTGACCCGCGTGGCCCGCGAGGTCGGCACGGAGGGCCGGCTGGGCGGCCGCGCCCAGGTGCGAGGGGTCTCCGGCGTCTGGAAGGACCTCACCGACAACGTCAACTTCATGGCGTCGAACCTGACCTCCCAGGTCCGCAACATCGCGCAGGTGACGACGGCCGTCGCCAACGGCGACCTCTCGCAGAAGATCACGGTCGACGCGCAGGGCGAAATTCTTGAACTGAAGTCGACGATCAACACGATGGTGGACCAGCTGTCCGCCTTCGCGGACGAAGTCACCAGGGTCGCCCGCGAAGTCGGCACCGAGGGAAACCTCGGCGGTCAGGCGCAGGTCAGAGGCGTCTCGGGGGTCTGGAAAGAACTGACCGACAACGTCAACTTCATGGCACTGAACCTGACGTCCCAGGTCCGCAACATCGCCCAGGTGACGACGGCCGTCGCCAACGGCGACCTCTCCAAGAAGATCACCGTCGACGCCCGCGGCGAGATCCTCGAACTGAAGGACACCGTCAACACGATGGTGGAACAACTGCGGGCCTTCGCCGACGAGGTGACCCGCGTGGCCCGCGAGGTCGGCACCGACGGCCGGCTGGGCGGCCGCGCCCAGGTGCTCGGCGTCTCCGGGGTCTGGCGGGACCTGACCGACAACGTCAACTACATGGCCGACAACCTCACCTCGCAAGTGCGCAACATCGCCCAGGTGGCGACGGCCGTCGCCCAGGGCGACCTGTCGCGGAAGATCGACGTGGACGCGCGCGGCGAGATCCTGGAGCTGAAGACCACCATCAACACGATGGTCGACACCCTGTCCTCGTTCGCCTCCGAGGTGACACGGGTGGCCCGCGAGGTGGGCTCCGACGGCCGGCTCGGCGGCCAGGCCCGCGTGGAGGGCGTGTACGGCACCTGGAAGCGCCTGACGACCAACGTGAACGAGCTCGCGCTCAACCTCACCACCCAGGTCCGCGCGATCGCCGAGGTCGCCTCGGCCGTGGCACAGGGCGACATGTCCCGCTCGATCACGGTCGAGGCCCGCGGCGAGGTCGCCGAACTGAAGGACAACATCAACCTGATGGTGGCCAACCTGCGCGAGACGACCCGCGCGAAGGACTGGCTGGAGTCCAACCTGGCCCGCCTCGCCGCACTCATGCAGGGCCACCGGGACCTGATGGAGGTCGCCGACCTCATCCTGCGCGAGCTGACCCCGCTGGTGAACGCCCAGTACGGGGCGTTCTTCCTGGCCGACCCGGACGAGGACGGCGCCGCCGTGCGCACCGCCGTACCGGCGAAGGGCCTCGCGTTCATCGCCGGCTACGGCTCCGCGCAGGGCGCGACGGTCGAGACCGGCGGCCTCCCGGTGCACGGCCTGGTCCGCCAGGCGGCCCGCGAGAAGAAGCGGATCCTCGTCGAGGAGACACCGCCGGACTACATCAAAATCAACAGCGGCCTCGGCGAAGCCGCGCCCACGACGATCGTCATCATCCCGATCCTCTTCGAGGACAAACTCCTCGGCATCATCGAACTGGCCTCCTTCTCCCGCTTCTCCGACGTCCACCTCGCGTTCTTCGACCAGTTCGTCAACACCATCGGCGTGGCCATCAACACGATCATCGCCAACTCCCGCACGGAATCACTGCTCGGCGAGTCACAACGGCTGGCGATGCAGCTCCAGGAACGTTCGGACGAACTTCAGAAACAACAGGCGGAACTACAGCGCTCGAACGCGGAACTGGAGGAGAAAGCCGCTCTCCTGGCGACTTCCTCCCAGTACAAGTCGGAGTTCCTGGCGAACATGTCCCACGAACTGCGCACTCCGCTGAACTCCTTGTTGATTCTGGCCCGGCTGCTGTCCGACAACCCGGACGGCCGTCTCTGCGACCAGGAGGTCCAGTTCGCGACGACGATCCACCGCTCGGGCTCGGACCTGCTCCAGCTCATCAACGACATCCTGGACCTGTCGAAGATCGAGGCCGGCCGGATGGACGTACGCCCCAAACGCCTCCCCCTGATCAAACTGCTCGACTACGTCCACGCGACCTTCCGCCCGCTGACCCTGGACCGGGGCCTGGCCTTCGAGGTGACCGTCGGCGAGGACGTACCGCGTGAGATGTACTCGGACGAACAACGCCTCCAGCAGATCCTGCGCAACCTGCTCTCCAACGCGATCAAGTTCACCGCCAAGGGCCGGGTGGAACTGCGGGTGAGCCGGGTGAAGGACCCCGAGCAGCACTACGTCCGCGACAGCGACGAGGTGATCGCCTTCGAGGTGTCGGACACCGGCATCGGCATCGCCGCCGAGGAACTCCCGGTGATCTTCGAGGCGTTCCAGCAGGCCGACGGCACCACGAACCGCAAGTACGGCGGCACCGGTCTCGGCCTGTCCATCAGCCGGGAGATCGCCGGTCTGCTGGGCGGCCGGATCGTCGCCGAGAGCGAACCGGGCAAGGGCTCGACGTTCACGCTGTACGTCCCCGTCGTCAGCCCCGGCCACACGGCCGCCGGACCGACCCCGCAGCACCACGCCGTACCGGCCCTCGGCCCCGCACCGGCCACCGCCCCCGACTCCGACCCCGACGACTCCTGGCCGGCCCCGACCAGGCTGGAGGCATGGCAGACGGGCCACGCGGGCCGCGTACTCCCCGGCCGCCGCGTCCTGATCATCGACGACGACATCCGCAACGTCTTCGCCCTCACCCACGTCCTCGGCCGCGTCGGCATGCCGGTGCTGTACGCGGAGAACGGCCGGGAGGGCATCGAGACCCTGGAACGGAACCCGGACGTCGAACTCGTCCTGATGGACATCATGATGCCGGAGATGGACGGCCACGAGACCATCGCGGCCATACGCCGCGCCCCCCGCTGGACCGGCCTGCCGATCGTCGCCCTCACCGCGAAGGCGATGCCCGGCGACCGGGAGAAGTCCATCGCACGCGGCGCCAACGACTACGTACCCAAGCCGGTGGACGTCGACCGGCTGCTCACCGTCGTCTGCGCGCTCCTGGACCCCGACAGCACACGGAGCGGCGAGACGGCCGACGGCGAAGGGACGGAGCGATGACCGCTGACGAGCGTGCCGGCATCCTCCTGGTCGACGACATGGAGGACAACCTGATCGCACTGGAAGCCGTTCTGGGATCGCTGAACGAGCCGATCGTCCGGGCCCGTTCCGGCGAGGAGGCGATGAAGGCCCTGCTGCGCCGCCGCTTCGCCGTGATCCTCCTCGACATCCGCATGCCGGGCATGGACGGCTTCGAAACAGCCGCGAACATCAAACGCCTCGACCAGACGAAAGACGTCCCGATCATCTTCCTGACAGGAGCGGAGGAGGACGCCGGGTACACCTTCCGCGGCTACGCGACGGGCGCGGCGGACTACCTGACGAAGCCGTTCGATCCGTGGGTGCTGCGGGCGAAGGTCAACGTCTTCCTGGAACTGCACAGAAAGAACCAGCAGTTGCAGGAACTGCTGGCGCGTGAGCAGGCGGACTTCGGCGAGTTGGGCAAGCGGCTGGCAGCCATGGAGGACCTGTTGTCAGAAGAACCCGTCGACGTAGCAACGCTGAGGGAAGAAGCCAGGGAACTACGGCGGCTGCTGAGCAGGGCTGAGCGGTCCTACTGAAAGGGGCGCGGGGAACTGCGCGACAAGCCACGACGAACCCGCGGCCTCCGCGCAGTCCCCCGCCGTCCCCTACGCTTCGCGCGTCCCCGCGTACATCTCGTCGATGAGGTGCTTGTACTCCCGCTCCACAACCGGCCTCTTCAGCTTCAGACTCGGCGTGATCTCCCCGTGCTCCACGTCCAGGTCCCGGGGCAGCAGCCGGAACTTCTTGATGGTCTGCCACCGCTGCAGCCCTTCGTTGAGCTGCTTGACGTACCCGTCGACCATCTCGACGGTCACCGGCGCGGCCACCACCTCGGCGTAGGACTTGCCGTCCAGGCCGTTGTCCTTGGCCCACTCCAGGATCGCGACCTCGTCGAGGGCGATCAGAGCGGTGCAGAAGTTCCGGTCGGCACCGTGCACGAGGATGTTGGAGACGTAGGGGCAGACCGCCTTGAACTGTCCCTCGACCTCGGCGGGCGCGATGTACTTGCCGCCGGACGTCTTGATGAGGTCCTTCTTGCGGTCGGTGATCCGCAGATAGCCGTCGGGGGACAGCTCACCGATGTCACCGGTGTGGAACCAGCCGTCGGCCTCCAGGACCTCCGCCGTCTTCTCGGGCAGCCCGTGGTAGCCCTGCATGATGCCGGGGCCGCGCAGCAGGATCTCCCCGTCGTCGGCGATCCGCACCTCGCAGCCGGGCAGCGGCTTGCCGACCGTACCGGTGCGGTAGGCCTCGCCGGGGTTCACGAAGGACGCGGCGGAGGACTCGGTGAGGCCGTAGCCCTCCAGGATGTGCACGCCGGCACCGGCGAAGAAGTAGCCGATCTCGGGCGCCAGCGCGGCCGACCCGGAGACGCAGGCCCGCAGCCGCCCGCCGAAGGCCTCCCGCAGCTTGGAGTAGACGAGCCCGTCGGCGACCTTGTGCTTGGCGGCGAGCCCGAAGGGCGCGGTCGCGGCGCCGGTGCGGCGGAAGTTGTCCTGGGTGACCTTGGCGTACTCGCGGGCTACCTCGGACGCCCACTGGAAGATCTTGTACTTGGCGGCGCCGCCCGCGCGGGCCTTCGCGGCCACGCCGTTGTAGACCTTCTCGAAGATGCGCGGCACGGCGGCCATGTACGTCGGCTGCACGACCGGCAGATTCTCGATGATCTTGTCGACACGGCCGTCGACGGCGGTGACGTGGCCGACCTCGATCTGCCCGGAGGTGAGCACCTTGCCGAAGACGTGGGCGAGCGGCAGCCACAGGTACTGCACGTCCTCGCCGCTGATCAGCCCGGTCGCGGCGATCGCCTTCGCCATGTACGACCAGTTGTCCTGCGGCAGCCGTACGCCCTTGGGGCGGCCGGTGGTGCCGGAGGTGTAGATGAGGGTGGCGAGCTGGTCCTTGGTGATCGCGCCGACCCGCTCCTTGATCAGCTCGGGGTGCTTCTCCAGGTACCTGGCGCCGCGCTGCTCCAGTTCGGCGAGGGTGATGACCCAGTCGCCGGTCTCGACGCCGGCCGGGTCGATGACGACGACCTGGGTGAGCTCGGGCAGCTCGGCGCGCTTCTCGACGGCCTTGGCGACCTGTGCCGCGTCCTCCGCGATCAGTACCCGGCTGCCGGAGTCGGAGAGGATGAACGCCGACTCCTCGGCGTTGGTCTGCGGGTAGACCGTCGTGGTGGCGGCACCGGCGCACAGGATGCCGAGGTCGGCGAGGATCCACTCGACGCGGGTGGAGGCGGCGAGGGCGACCCGCTGCTCGGGCTCGATGCCGAGTTCGATGAGACCGGCCGCGATCGCGTAGACCCGCTCGGCCGCCTGCGCCCAGCTGAGCGACTTCCAGTCGTCCGGCCCCTGACCGGAGGCCGCGGGCACCGGGTAGCGGTAGGCCTCGGCGTCCGGTGTGGCCGCCACGCGATCCAGGAAGAGGGCCGCCACGGACGGCGGTCGGTTCTCGATCAGTGTCTGTGTGTCGGTCACGACATCCTCCGGGGCCCGCGACGGTGCGGCTGGCTCAGTGCGGCTGGGGTTTACTCACGGTGGGGTTCGCGCTGGTTGTTTAACTCGCGAGTAACTATCGAGCAGGGATCAGAGTAAGCCGCGACCGGCCTGTACGTAAGGGGCATCGGCCTGTCTGTTTCGCCGCATGGTCCACGCAGAGCGACGCTACGCACGCGTAGGGGTCCGCCGCACTTTCGTACGACGGACCCCTGTTGTACCCGATTTACGCCCGCGACGGATTATTACCCGCGGTTACTTCTTGCTCTTGGCCGATCCCGCGCTGTCATCGCTGGAGAGCACCGCGATGAAGGCCTCCTGCGGAACCTCCACGGAACCCACCATCTTCATCCGCTTCTTGCCTTCCTTCTGCTTCTCCAGCAGCTTGCGCTTACGGGAGATGTCGCCGCCGTAGCACTTGGCGAGGACGTCCTTGCGGATGGCGCGGATGGTCTCGCGGGCGATCACCCGGGAGCCGATGGCGGCCTGGATGGGCACCTCGAAGGCCTGCCGCGGAATGAGCTCGCGCAGCTTGGCGACGAGCCGCACGCCGTACGCGTAGGCCGCGTCCTTGTGGGTGATCGCCGAGAACGCGTCGACCTTGTCGCCGTGCAGCAGGATGTCGACCTTGACCAGGCTGGAGGTCTGCTCGCCGGTGGGCTCGTAGTCCAGCGAGGCGTAGCCGCGGGTCTTCGACTTCAGCTGGTCGAAGAAGTCGAAGACGATCTCCGCGAGGGGAAGCGTGTACCGGATCTCGACCCGGTCCTCGGACAGGTAGTCCATCCCCAGCAGGGTGCCGCGCCGGGTCTGGCACAGTTCCATGATCGAGCCGATGAACTCGGTCGGCGCGAGGATCGTGGCCCGTACGACGGGCTCGTACACCTCGTTGATCTTCCCCTCGGGGAACTCGCTCGGGTTGGTGACCGTGAACTCGGTCCGGTCCTCCATGACCACGCGGTAGACCACGTTCGGCGCGGTGGCGATGAGGTCGAGCCCGAACTCGCGCTCCAGCCGCTCCCGGATCACGTCCAGGTGCAGCAGGCCGAGGAAGCCGACGCGGAAGCCGAAGCCGAGCGCGGCCGAGGTCTCCGGCTCGTAGACGAGCGCGGCGTCGTTGAGCTGGAGCTTGTCGAGGGCCTCGCGCAGCTCCGGGTAGTCGGAGCCGTCCAGCGGATACAGACCGGAGAAGACCATCGGCTTCGGGTCCTTGTAGCCGCCGAGCGCCTCGGTGGCGCCCTTGGTCTGGCTGGTGACGGTGTCACCGACCTTGGACTGCCGGACGTCCTTCACACCCGTGATCAGATAACCCACCTCGCCGACGCCGAGTCCGTCGGCGGACAGCATCTCCGGCGAGTTGGTGCCGATCTCCAGCAGTTCGTGGGTGGCGCCCGTCGACATCATCTTGATGCGCTCGCGCTTGTTGAGCTGGCCGTCGATGACACGGACGTACGTCACGACACCGCGGTAGGAGTCGTAGACCGAGTCGAAGATCATGGCGCGGGCGGGCGCGTCGGCGACGCCGACCGGCGCCGGGATCTCCTTGACGACCTTGTTCAGCAGCGCGTCCACGCCGAGGCCGGTCTTGGCGGAGACCCGCAGCACGTCGTCCGGCTCGCAGCCGACCAGGTTCGCCAGTTCCTCGGCGAACTTCTCCGGCTGCGCGGCCGGCAAGTCGATCTTGTTGAGCACGGGGATGATCGTGAGGTCGTTCTCCATCGCCAGGTAGAGGTTGGCGAGGGTCTGCGCCTCGATGCCCTGGGCGGCGTCGACGAGGAGGACGGTCCCCTCGCAGGCCGCCAGCGACCGCGAGACCTCGTAGGTGAAGTCGACGTGCCCCGGGGTGTCGATCATGTTGAGGATGTGCGTGCTGCCCTGGTCCGGGCCCTCCGTGGGGGCCCAGGGCAGACGCACCGCCTGGGACTTGATCGTGATGCCGCGCTCGCGCTCGATGTCCATCCGGTCGAGGTACTGAGCACGCATCTGCCGCTGCTCGACCACACCGGTCAGCTGGAGCATCCGGTCGGCGAGCGTGGACTTGCCGTGGTCGATGTGCGCGATGATGCAGAAATTGCGGATCAGAGCCGGGGCGGTACGGCTCGGCTCGGGCACATTGTTAGGGGTCGCGGGCACGCAGGGTCCTGTCTCTTGAGGCGCCTTATGCCTCGGGTCGGATCAATACGTAGTCTCCATGGTCCCATGGAGAGGGACCGGGGACCGGTTTGGGCCATTCTCCTGCCCACTGGTAGCCTGGGTGGCTGTGTCTCATGCCCTCTCAGCGCGAGACACGTCCTCAAGAAAACCCCGGTACGGGACTTGGATCCCTTCGCGCCTTCGTTGCCCGGAGAACCCCTGGCCCCGTACCAGAACCTGAAAAGGCTCCTTCGTGGCGAACATCAAGTCCCAGATCAAGCGGATCAAGACCAACGAGAAGGCTCGGCTGCGCAACAAGGCCGTCAAGTCCTCCCTGAAGACCGCGGTCCGCAAGGCCCGTGAGGCCGCTGCCGCGGGTGACGTCGAGAAGGCCACCGAGCTGCAGCGCGCTGCCGCGCGTGCGCTCGACAAGGCCGTCTCGAAGGGCGTCATCCACAAGAACCAGGCCGCCAACAAGAAGTCGGCGCTTGCTTCCAAGGTTGCTTCCCTCAAGGGCTGAACACTTGATTTGACGCCGGAAGGACCCGGGCGGGCCCTCTCTCATCCGCCCCCGACCGGCACCCTAGGATCGACGCGCGGCCTGCGTTCGCCACGCGGGCGTCGATCGACAGCTTGAACCCGAGGCCTCGGCACTCGCCCTTCCCCAGGACGGCGCCGGGGCTTTCGGCATGCCCGAGGACGCCCCCTCTTCCCGGCCCTGCACGCCTGGCTCACTCCCGGCCCGCTGCCTGTTACCCGCGCCCCCGTGACCGCGCCGCCAGCGCGATCGTCACCACGGCCTTCTCCAGGGCGTACTCGGGATCGTCCCCGCCGCCCTTCACCCCCGCGTCCGCCTCGGCGACGGCCCGCAGCGCCACCGCGACCCCGTCCGGCGTCCAGCCCCGCATCTGCTGCCGCACCCGGTCGATCTTCCACGGGGGCATGCCCAGCTCGCGCGCGAGATCGGCGGGCCGCCCGCCCCGCGCCCCGGCCAGCTTCCCGATCGCCCGTACGCCCTGCGCGAGCGCGCTCGTGATCATCACCGGGGCGACCCCGGTCGCCAGCGACCAGCGCAGCGCCTCCAGCGCCTCCGCGGTACGGCCCTCCACGGCCCGGTCGGCCACGGTGAAGCTCGACGCCTCGGCCCGCCCGGTGTAGTACCGCCCGACGACGGCCTCGTCGATGGTGCCCTCGATGTCCGCGGCGAGCTGGGTCACGGCCGACGCCAGCTCCCGCAGATCGCTTCCGATGGCGTCGACGAGCGCCTGACAGGCCTCGGGCGTGGCGGACCGCCCGACCGCCCGGAACTCGCTCCGTACGAACGCGAGCCGGTCGGCCGGCTTGGTCATCTTCGGGCAGGCGACCTCCCGGGCCCCTGCCTTGCGCGCCGCGTCCAGCAGCGCCTTGCCCTTGACCCCGCCCGCGTGCAGCAGCACGAGCGTGATCTCCTCGGCGGGCGCCCCGAGGTACGCCTTCACGTCCTTGACGGTGTCGGCGGACAGATCCTGCGCGTTGCGTACGACCACGACCTTGCGCTCCGCGAAGAGCGACGGGCTGGTCAGCTCCGCGAGCGTGCCGGGCTGCAACTGGTCGGGGTTCAGGTCCCGCACGTCCGTGTCGGCGTCGGCGGCCCGGGCAGCGGCCACCACCTGCTGCACGGCACGGTCGAGCAGCAGCTCCTCCTGCCCCACGGCCAGCGTCACCGGGGCGAGGGGATCGTCATCAGCAGTCTTCTTGGCCATCGCGCCAAGCATCCCACGGCCCACTGACAACGGATCCGGCCGCGTCTTTCCCGCCCCGGGCCGCCCGCGCTCCTACGGCTCCTCCCGCCACCCCTCCCACTCCCCTGCGAACTCGTCCAGCTCCGCCGGGTCCAGCCGTCCCTGCTCGTCCCTGAGCAGCACCAGCCACTGCGCGTCCTCCGCGTCGTCCTCCCCCGCCAGCGCGTCGCGCACCAGCCGCGGCTCCTCGTCGACCCCGAACCGCTCCCCGAGGGCCTGGGACGCCTCCTCCGCCGCATCGCGGTCCGGCAGCACCAGCACATGTCTCACATCGCTCACGGCCTCATTCTCGGGCACCGCCGGCCATCGCAACGAGCGGGACGGAGCCGGAGCGGGCGGCTCAGCCCTTCGGGACGATCTGCACGTCCAGGTCGACGCGGATGCTCGGCCCGACCACCGCGATCCCGCGCGCCAGCATCGTCTGCCAGCTCACGGTGAAGTCGTCGCGGTGGAGTTCGGTGGTGGCCCGGCAGGCGGCTCGCACCTCGCCCTCCATGCCGTTGCCGAGCCCGAGGTACTCCGTGTCGAGGGTGACCGTGCGCGTCACGCCGTGCAGGGACAGCGCCCCGGTGACGGCCCACCTGGTGCCGCCCCTGTGCACGAACCGGTCGCTGTAGAACTCCAGCGTCGGAAACCGCTGCACGTCCAGGAAGTCGACCGAGCGCAGATGGTCGTCGCGCATCCGGACACCCGTGTCGATGGTCGCGGCGTCGATCACGACGTGCATCGCGGACCGCTCCATCTGCTCGGCCATGCGTACCGCGCCCGCGAACGAGTTGAACCGCCCGTGGATCCGGGCCAGTCCGATGTGCCGGGCGGTGAAGCCGATCGAGGAATGCGTCGGCTCGATCTCCCAGTCCCCGGGTGCCGGCAGCTCCGGCGGCCGGGCGACCTGGAGGGTCACGTCACCGAGCGAGGCGAGGCAGTTCTCGCCGACCTGCGCGGTGGCCCGGTACGGCGTGAACCCCTCGGCGGACACCGCCAGCCGGTACTCCCCGGCCGGCACGGTCGTCACGAACGACCCGTAGGGATCCGTGCCCCCGCTGACCACCGTGCGCCCCATGGTGTCGCTGACCGCGAACTCGGCGTGCGGCACCGGTTGGCTGACCGGGTCGAGCACCCGGCAGCTCAGCACCCCGGCGTCGGGCGGGGTCTGCACCGCCGCGAGGGGGCTCGTCCGCTGCGCCCGGTTCGTTCCGTTCCCCATCAAGCGGCCGAACATCCTCGCCACCCCTGTACGCCTCGCCACCATCCATTGCCGAAGAAACATTCGATCACCGATGCGGCTTTCAGGGCAACACAGGCCCACATCATGGGAATCCAGCACATGCGCCGGAACTACGCACGAGTAGCATGCTACGCACCAGTAGGAACACGTTCTTCCATGAGGCGAATCAGCTGTTCCGGTTGGCTTTCCCCGGATTTCGCGCAGTCGGCACACAGTCCAGCTCGATCCCGAACCGCTCCCGGTAGACCCCGAGCACCTCCTCGTCACGCTCCAACTCCCGTACTTCACGCGCCCCGTCCGCCGCTGTCTCCGTCAACGTCCGCCCGCTGAGCGTGATCCGCCCGCCGTCCTCGGTGACCCGGGAACAGACCAGCGACTGTGTGAAGTGCGACGACGGCGCGGTGCTGTGCCACCACGCCCCGGCCGTGAAGTCCCCGAGCACCCGCGGCCGGACCTCCAGCCGGTACTGCGGCCGCCCGTCGCGCAGCACGTCCAGATCCCCGGCCACCGCGCCGTCCTCGCCCCGCACCCCCGCCGCGTCCGGCCCGGCCACCGCGATCCGGAACGTCCCGCCGGGATCGGCCTGCTCACCCCGGTCCGCGAACGCCAGCGGGTAGTGGCTGTGCGCCCCGAACCCCACGTCGGCGAGCCACTCGCCTCCGTCCACCGTCCGCACCCGCAGCGCGAGATGGTCGTACGGGATCCCGAGCCGCCCCTCCGCCCCGTACACCCGCCCCGCCAACGGAGTCACCCCGAACCCGAGCGTGGTCAGCAACACCGAGAAAGCGCCGTTGAGTTCGTAGCAGAACCCGCCCCGGCCCGCGCCCACCACCTTGTCCAGCAGCCGCTTCCCGTCCAGCACGATCTCCTCGCCGAGGTGGACCGACAGGTTCTCGAACGGCACGGTCCGAAGATGCCGCAGATGCAGCTCGCGCAGGGCCTCGGCGGTGGGCCGGGCCGGACGGGCGGCGCCGAGCCGACGGAGGTAGGCGTCGATCTGCGCGGGGTTCACCGAGTTCATGCCCTCAGTCTCGCGCCACGTGCAACTCCCCCGCCTCCCCGCCCGTGCCTCCGCCGGTCACGGCGAGCGCCCCGTCCCGGTCGGTCCGCAGCACCACCGCCCCCACGGCCCGCAACTCGGCCACCGTGCCCGGTGCCGGATGCCCATAAGGGTTGTCCGCGCCGCATGAAATGAGCGCGACCCGTGGCGCCGCCAGCCGCAATAACTGCGGGTCCTGATAGGCGGACCCGTGATGGGCCACCTTCAGCACGTCCACCCGGCCCAGTCCGGCAGCGGCCGGTGATCTCAGCAACTCCTGCTGGGCCGGGGGTTCGAGATCCCCGAGCAGCAGCATCCGCAGTCCGGCCGAACGGACCAGCAGGGCGACACTGGCGTCGTTCGGTCCGTCCGGCTCCGGGGCCGGGTCCGGGGGCGGCCACAGCACCCGCCAGTCCAGCGGCCCGGCCCTGCGCCGCTCCCCGGCGACCGCCCGCGTGACCGGGACACGGTGCTCGGCAGCCTGCCTCCTGACGAACTCGGCCTGGTCCGCGGGTTCCTCGAACCCGGTCGTCTCGATCTGTGCCACCTCACGCCCGCGCAGCACCCCGGGCAGCCCCGCCACGTGGTCGGCGTGGAAGTGGGTGAGGACGACGAGCGGGATCCGGGTGATGCCGAGCTCCCGAAGGCAGTGGTCGACCAGCGCCGGATCGGGCCCGGCGTCCACCACCACTCCCGTGCCCGCGCCCGCCGCGAGCACGGTCGCGTCGCCCTGCCCGACGTCGCACATCGCCAGCCGCCAGCCGGGCGGCGGCCAGCCCGTGATCACCCGGGTCAGCGGCGCCGGCCGTACCACCAGCAGCACGAGCAGCACCCCCAGAACCCCGCACCACCACGGATGCCGCAGCAACCGCCGCCCCAGCAGTACGACGACCACCGTCACCCCGGCCAGCAGCAGCGCCCCCGCCCAGCTCCCGGGCCAGTCCACGCCCGCACCCGGCAGCCCGGCCCCGGCCCGGGCGATCCCCGCGATCCACCCGGCCGGCCAGCCGGCGCACCACGCCAGCACCTTGGCCACCGGCATCGCCACCGGAGCCGCCACGAGCGCCCCGAACCCCAGGACCGTGGCCGGCGCGACCGCGATCTCCGCCAGCAGATTGCAGGGCACCGCCACCAGACTCACCCGCGCCGACAGCACCGCGACCACCGGCCCGCACACCGCCTGCGCCGCCGCGGCCGCCGCCAGCCCCTCGGCCAGCCGCTCCGGCACCCCGCGCCGCCGCAGCGCCTCGCTCCACCCGGGCGCCAGCAACAGCAGCGAACCGGTGGCCAGCACCGACAGCAGGAAGCCGTAACTGCGGGCCAGCCACGGGTCGTACAGCACCAGCAGCAGAACCGCCGTCGCCAGTGCCGGGACCAGGGACCGGCGGCGACCGGTCGCCAGGGCGAGCAGGGCGACCGCGCCGCAGGCCGCGGCCCGCAGCACGCTGGGGTCCGGCCGGCACACGACGACGAAGGCGAGCGTGAGCGCCGACGCGAACAGGGCGGTCGCCCGCAGCGACAGCCCGAGGCGCGGTGCCAGCCCGCGGCGTTCGGCCTGCTGGGCCAGTCCCGGCGGTCCGACGAGCAGGGCGAGCAGAATGGTGAGGTTGCTGCCCGACACCGCGAGGGTGTGCGCGAGGTCGGTCGCCTCGAACGCCTCGTCCAGTTCCGGGGTGATCCGTGAGGTGTCCCCGACGACCAGCCCGGGCAGCAGCGCCCGCGCGTCCTCGGACAGCCCGTCGGTCGCCTCCCGCAACCCGGCCCGCAACCGCCCGGCCAGCCGCTGCGGCCCGCTCGGCTCCCCCACCACCATCGGCGCGGGGCGCTCCCGCACCCGCAGCATCGCCGCGACCCGGTCCCCGCCGGCCGTGGCCGGCGCCAGCCGCCCGCTCACCCGCAGCCGCGTGGAGGGCAGCAGCCCGAGCCACCGCGCCCGGCCACCGCCACCGGGCGCCCTCACTCCCGTGTCCACGGCCACCAGCACCGGGGAACGCGTCGTCACCGCGGTCCCGTCAGCCTTCTCCACCCGCCGTACCTCGCCGCGCACCAGCACGGCGGCCGGAGTGGCGTGGTCCCCCCGCACGCGTGGCCGGGCGGCCCAGGGGTCACCCGTGAGCTCCACCTCCGCAGTCACCGTGGCGTACTCGCGGGCCAGTTCGGGAACCGGTCCGCGGCGTACGTCCGCCCCGTGCAGCCCCGCGGAGGCGGCCGCCCCGGCGACGCAGAGGAGCAGCGCGCCGGCCGAGGCCTGCCGCCAGGCCGGCCGGGCGGCCCCGGCCCCGGCCCCGGCCCCGACGCCGACGCCGACGCCGACGCCGACGGTCACCGTCCCGGGCCGGGGGCGCGCCCGGCCGAGCCGCAGCAGGATCACCCCGGCGACCAGGCAGACGACGGCGGTACCTGCCGTCCACCCGGGCGGCGCGTCCAGCGCCAGCGCCGCCGTCGCCCAGACGGCCAGCGCGGGCGGCACCAGCCGCAGGTCGGCCCGCGCGTCCTGCCGGTCGTGCGCGGTCCCGAGCCGCTGCCCCGGGCCGGCGTGCACGGCCCGGTGTCCGGCCACGGGTCCCGGGGCCGCGCCGTCGGTCACGTGCCTCATGGCCGTACCAGGTCCCGCAGGTCGGAGTAGCGGCGGTCACCGATGCCCCGGACCTGGCGGAGTTCGTCGACCGAACGGAAACCGCCGTGCTGGGTGCGGAAGTCGACGATGTGCTGGGCCAGCACCGGGCCGACTCCGGGCAGTGCGTCGAGTTGCTCCACGGTCGCGGTGTTCAGGGAGACGGGGGCGGACGGACCGGCTCCCGCCGCGGCACCACCCACGGCCTGGCCCGGTGCGGCCGGCGGGGCGGGGCCCCCGACGACGATCTGTTCACCGTCCGTCAGGAAGCGGGCGCGGTTGAGTCCGTCGGTGTCCGTACCGGGCCGCACCCCACCTGCCGCTCGCAGCGCGTCGGTCACCCGGGACCCGGCCGGCAGCGTGTGGACCCCCGGATCACGGACCTTCCCGGTGACATCCACCACGATCTCCCCAGCGGGCCTGCCGGCTGCGGCGGATCCTCCGGACCCGTCGAGCGCACCGGGCGCCGCGGCGGTACCGGCTCCGGCACCGGCGGCTCCGGCGGCCGGGGCCTGCTCCTCGCTCTTCTCGTAAGGCGCCTCCGCGCGCACCACCTCCGGTGCGCTCACGGACTCCGTCCGGCCCGCCCAGAAGTGCTGCACGGCCAGCGCCGCGGCCACGACGAGGACCACCCCGAGGGCGACCGCGCCCCGGCGTTCCAGCCCGCAGCGCGTCTGCAGCCACACCGGCATCCGCTCCCGTACGGCGAACCCGACCCGGGACCGCAGCCCGGGCAGCGCCGGCTCGCGCCGCGCCGTTGCCTCACCGGCCAGTGCCCGGGCCGACGACATCACGGCCGCCGCCGTGGACAGGGCCGCGGCGGCGGTGCGCACTCCGGCCGTGGCCGTGCGCACCGCGGTTGCGGCCGCGGTCAGTCCGGTCGCCGCACCGGTGCCGGTCACCGTTTCCGCGGTGGGCGGTCCTTGCCCCGGCACCGGCGGCCTGGCGACGGCCCGTTCACCGAAGAGGAGTTCCGCCCGGCGGCGCAGTTCGTCCGCCGGGGCGGGGCGGTGCCGGACACCGGCCAGGAACGGGGACCGCCGGTGCCGGGTGCGGCCGTCGGAGGTGGGGCCCCGGCCCGGGCCACTGGTCGCATGTGTCTCGTGTGAGCGTGATCGAAGTGCCATGCGACGAGGATCGGGCTTCCCGCCGATCCGCGATGATCTTGGTCAGTTTCCGTGGACCACGGCCGGGTTGTGGACAACTCCGCAACCCGCACGAGTGATGGTGCCGAGGCTCACGCCCCCGGATCCACAGGTCACCGCAGCGAGACGACCGCCCCGAGCAGCCCGGGGCCGGTGTGCGCGCCGATGACCGCGCCGACCTCGCTCACGTGCAGGTCGACCAGCCCGGGCACCCGCGCCCGCAGCCGGTCCGCGAGGGCCGAGGCACGGTCCGGGGCGGCGAGATGGTGGACGGCGATGTCCACCTCGGCGCCGCCGGCACGCTCAGCGGTGAGCTCCTCGAGGCGGGCGATGGCCCGGGACGCCGTCCGCACCTTCTCCAGGAGCTCGATCCGGCCGCCGTCCAGCTGGAGCAGGGGCTTCACGGCGAGCGCGGAGCCCAGCAGGGCCTGGGCGGTGCCGATACGGCCGCCGCGGCGCAGATAGTCGAGGGTGTCGACGTAGAAGTACGCGGAGGTGCCGGCGGCCCGCTTCTCCGCCGCCGTGACGGCCTCGTCGACGGTGCCGCCCGCCTCCGCGGCCTCGGCCGCAGCGAGCGCGCAGAAACCGAGGGCCATCGCGACCATCCCGGTGTCCACCACGCGCACCGGAACGGGTGCCTCGCGGGCGGCGACGACCGCCGCGTCGTAGGTGCCCGACAGTTCGGCGGACAGGTGGAGCGAGACGATGCCGGTGGCCCCGGCCCCGGCGACCCTGCGGTACGTTTCGGCGAACACCTCCGGGCTGGGCCGGGACGTGGTGACGGGGCGCCGCTTCTGCAAAGCCTGGGCCAGGGAACGCGTCGAGATCTCGGTACCCTCTTCGAGCGCCCGGTCGCCGAGGACGACGGTCAGGGGTACCGCTGTGATGCCGTGGCGCTCCACCGTCCGCGGCGGCAGGTAGGCCGTTGAATCGGTGACGATCGCGACATGGCAGGACATGAGCTGGAGGTTACCTGGCGTAGCCCGGGCACGGCAGCCCGCCCCCGGCGGCCCGGACCGGGACCGGCCGTGTCAAGTGGTGCTCTCCGGCCGGGGCTTCTTCTGCCAGGGGTACCCCCGAGGGCGGCCGGGCGGGGTGATCGCGGGCTGCACCGGGTCCTCAGCCGCGGCTGACCGGGGTTGCCCGGGCCAGGTCTGACGGTCTCCGGGGCCGGCGGCGGCCTCGGGCCAAGGCGGGGTCTCCGCGGCCGGGTCCGGCCGGGTCCAGTGCCGCAGGGCGTCCGCCTCGACGCCGATCTGGGTGCTCAGGGTGTCAAGATCGTCGTCGGCGAAGCGGCGGGCCCGGTCGCGGGCCGCCCAGCGCAACGCGTCCGCGGACTCGGTGATGCGCTCGGTGCGACGGCGCAGTTCGGGCAGGCGCGTGGCGAGCGTGGCCCGGTCCGGTTCGGACTCCAGGCGCCTGAGTTCGCCGTCCAGTTCCTGCCCGTGCGCGCTGAGGCGCTGGAAGAGGCCGAGGGACTCCTTCAGCGACTCGTCCTCGGCGACGCCCGCGTACAACGCGTCCTGGGTGGCCCGCATCGAGGTGCGCAGGGTGAGCCGGAGCTGGGCGATCTCGCCCGCCGGGCCGATCTGGACCATGGACTTGGCGCGCAGCGTGTGCTCCTCGACCGTGCGCCGGGCCTGTGTGATCGTACGGTCCACCCCGCGCTTGGCAGCACCGACCGCCTTGAAGGTGACGTACGCCCCACCGGCGACGAAGAGCAGGAAGAGCACGGCGAATACGGCGATCACTGCTTCCACAATGCTCCTCCTCGCTGCCCACCACCCCGGCCGTCTCCGAGCACGGCGTGGATGGCCGTTCTCCACAACGGTAAACGCAAAGGGCAGGCCCGGAGTTCCAGAAAAACCCCGAACCTGCCCGTAGGGGACCACCCGGAGACGGTCGGCGGTGTCACGCCGTGACGATGTTCACCAGCTTCGGCGCGCGCACGATCACCTTGCGGATCCCGGCGCCGTCCAGTGCCGCGACGACCTTCTCGTCGGCCAGCGCCACCTTCTCCAGCTCCTCCTCGGAGATGGCCGGCGACACCTCCAGGCGGGCCTTGACCTTGCCCTTGATCTGTACGACGCAGGTGACGGTCTCGTCGACGACGTAGTCCGGGTCGGCGACCGGGAAGTCCCGGTGCACGACCGAGTCGGTGTGGCCCAGCTTGCGCCACAGCTCCTCGGCGACGTGCGGGGCCAGCGGCGCGATCATCAGGACCAGCGGCTCGGCGACCTGACGCGGCACCGCGCCGCCCGCCTTCGTCAGGTGGTTGTTCAGCTCGGTGACCTTGGCGATGGCCGTGTTGAAACGCAGGCCCTCCAGGTCCTGGCGGACACCGTCGATCGCCTTGTGCAGAGCGCGCAGCGTCTCCTCGTCCGCATCGGTGCCGGTGACGGTGACCTCGCCGGTGGCCTCGTCGACGATGTTGCGCCACAGCCGCTGCAGCAGCCGGAACTGGCCGACCACCGCGCGCGTGTCCCACGGCCGGGAGACGTCCAGCGGGCCCATCGCCATCTCGTACAGACGCAGCGTGTCGGCGCCGTACTCGGCACAGATCTCGTCGGGAGTCACCGCGTTCTTCAGGGACTTGCCCATCTTGCCCAGCAGGCGGGTGACCTTCTCGCCCTGGTAGTAGTAGGCGCCGTCCTGCTCCTCGACCTCGGCGGCGGGCACCGGGAAGCCACGTGCGTCGCGGTAGACGTAGGCTTGGATCATGCCCTGGTTGAACAGCTTGTGGAACGGCTCGGCGGACGAGACGTGCCCCAGGTCGTACAGGACCTTCGACCAGAAACGGGCGTACAGCAGGTGCAGCACGGCGTGCTCGGCGCCGCCGACGTACAGGTCGACACCGCCGTGCGGCATGCCCTCGCGCGGGCCCATCCAGTACTGCTCGATCTGCGGGTCGACCAGCTGCTCGTTGTTGTGCGGGTCCAGGTAGCGCAGCTCGTACCAGCAGGAACCGGCCCAGTTGGGCATGGTGTTGGTCTCGCGCCGGTACTTCTTCGGTCCGTCGCCCAGGTCCAGGGTGACGTTGACCCAGTCCGCGTCGCGCGACAGCGGCGTCTCGGGCTGGGTGTCGGCGTCCTCCGGGTCGAAGGTGCGCGGCGAGTAGTCGTCGACCTCCGGCAGTTCCAGCGGCAGCATCGACTCGGGCAGCGCGTGGGCGACGCCGTCCTCGTCGTAGACGATCGGGAAGGGCTCGCCCCAGTAGCGCTGGCGGCTGAACAGCCAGTCGCGCAGCCGGAAGTTGACGGTGCCCTCGCCGATGCCCTTGCGGGCCAGCCACTCGGTGATACGGGCCTTGGCCTCGGCCACCGGCAGGCCGTCCAGCTTGATGTCGTCATTGGAGGAGTTGACGATCTTCGCGTCGTACGACCCGAAGGCGTTCTCCCACGTCGAGGTGTCGGTGCCGCGGTCGTCGGTCGGCTCGACGATGCAGACGATCGGCAGCTCGAAGGCGCGCGCGAACTCGAAGTCGCGCTGGTCGCCGGCCGGTACGGCCATGATCGCGCCGGTGCCGTAGCCCATCAGCACGTAGTCGGCGATGAACACCGGGATCTTGTCGCCGTTGACCGGGTTGGTCGCGTACGCGCCGGTGAACACACCGGTCTTGTCCTTGGCCTCGGCCTGCCGCTCCACGTCGGACTTGGCGCCGGCCTGCGCACGGTAGGCGGCGACGGCCTCGGCGGGGGTGGCGTGGCCGCCGGTCCACACGTCGTGGGTGGCCTCGGGCCACGCCGCCGGGACGAACTGGTCGACCAGCGGGTGCTCGGGAGCCAGCACCATGTAGGTCGCGCCGAACAGGGTGTCAGGGCGCGTGGTGAAGACGGTGATCTTCTCGCCGTCGATCGGGAAGTCGACGCGGGCGCCCTCGCTGCGGCCGATCCAGTTGCGCTGCTGCAGCTTGATGGCCTCGGGCCAGTCCAGCTCGTTCAGATCGTCCAGCAGGCGGTCGGCGTAGGCGGTGATGCGCATGTTCCACTGGCGCAGCTTGGCCTTGAAGACGGGGAAGTTGCCGCGCTCGGAACGGCCGTCGGCGGTGACCTCCTCGTTGGCCAGGACGGTGCCCAGGCCGGGGCACCAGTTGACCGGCGCGTCGGAGGCGTAGGCCAGGCGGAACTCGCCCAGGACGTCGGCGCGCTCGGCGGCGGTCAGCTCGTTCCACGCGCGCGCGTGACCCGGTACGGCACGCTCACCGGACTCGAACTGGGCGATCAGCTCGGAGATCGGGCGGGCCTTCTTCGCCTCGTCGTCGTACCAGGAGTTGAAGATCTGCAGGAAGATCCACTGGGTCCACTTGTAGTAGTCCGGGTCGATCGTGGCGAACGACCGGCGCTTGTCGTGGCCCAGGCCCAGCCGGCGCAGCTGGACCTTCATGTTCTCGATGTTTGCCTCGGTGGACACGCGCGGGTGCGTGCCGGTCTGCACGGCGTACTGCTCGGCGGGCAGGCCGAAGGCGTCGAAGCCCAGGGTGTGCAGGACGTTGTGGCCGTTCATCCGCTGGAAGCGGGCGAAGACGTCCGTGGCGATGTAGCCCAGGGGGTGTCCGACGTGCAGGCCCGCACCGGACGGATACGGGAACATGTCCATGATGAACTTCTTGGGCCTGGCGACCAGCCCGGGGTCGCCGGCCAGGTCGCCCGTGGGGTTCGGCGCCGCGTAGGTGCCGTCGGCGTCCCAGAAGTCCTGCCAGCGTGCCTCGATCTCGGCCGCCAGGGCGGCCGTGTAGCGGTGCGGCGCGGCCTCCGCCGACGTGGCGGCGGCAGCGGGGTTCGTCTCGCTCATGATCCTCAAAGCTCCATCGGTCGTCTCTGCCTGCGGCTGCGAACGTTCTAGAAACGAAAAATCCCCTCACACAGGAGGGGACGCCGCGCCGATGCCGAGCAACCGTTTCGTCCGGCGGTCGGGACTGATCAGCGCGGCCCGCTAAGCAGAAGGCGTACGGCACGCATGGCGTCAGAGTACCGCAGCCCTTGAGCAAGCTGCGAGGCGCTTGCGTATCACTGGTTGACACGTGTGTCTGAGGCGACCATCGGGACGAGAGTTGAACCAGGTTCAAAAATTACTACGCGTAACGTCCGCTAAAGGACATCACAAGAGCTGCATGGCTCTTTGATAACAACGCAATAACTCAAACCTCGTACTGATCGGTATGGCGCCACTTAGGCTGCGGCACCGGGACCGCTTTCCCGAACTGCTCGGAGTTGCCCCCATGAACCCTCGTCGTAGTAACAGCTCGCTTCCCAAGCCAGGCCGTTCGGCCTGGGGGGTGGCGTCCGCTGTCGTCCTGTTGCTCATACCCGTGGTCGTGCTGAGCGGAGGCAGCCAGTTCCAGTCGTTCCTGAACTTCGGCGCGGGCGTCCTCTCGCTCGTCTCGCTGAGCTGCTCGGTGATCTGGGGCCTGATCGCACAGGACCGCATCTTCCTCAACACCCGCCAGCGAATCGTCGGCCAGGCGGTGCACCGGACGACCGCGGTCGCCTCGATCGCGTTCCTGTTGGTGCACATCGTCACGAAGATCGCCCTCGATCACACCGTGGTGATCGCCGCGATCATTCCGTTCTCGCTCGGCATCACCGGAAGCGCCGGTCTGATCGGGCTCGGTTCGCTGGCCGGACTACTGATGATCTTCGTAGGCGTCACCGGCGCCCTGCGCAGCAACTTCGCCGCCCCGGCCGTCGTCGCGGCCCGCTGGCGTGCCATGCACATGCTGGCCTACCCGGCCTGGTGCGCCGCGCTGATCCACGGCCTGTACGCGGGCCGCGCGGCGAAGCCGTTCTTCATGATCTCGTACGACCTGTGCCTGCTCGGCGTGATGGCCGCACTGGCGTTGCGCGCCGCCCCGCGCCCGTTTAAGCGGAGGGTCGCCGACCGCCTGGTCTCCGTCCTGGGCAGTTCGGAGCGGCCGGAGCTGGACGACCTGGACGCCAGTCGCGCCCGGGTGGGCGAGTCCGCGATGCCGGGCTACGAGGCCATGCGCGAGCGCGAGCCGAGGCCGTCGCGCGCCGACACGGCGACCTCGCAGTCGAACCCGCTGTTCCCGTCCGCGGCGGCCGCCGCCCCCGGCCCCGATCCGTCCTCCGGCTACGCCGCCGCCTACCGGGCCACGTCCGCCCCCGGCCAGCCCCAGTCGCCGTTCGCGGCCGGCCAGACCGCGCGCATGGAGCGCGTGGACGGCCCGTCCAGCACCTCGGGCAGCTGGCCGATCCCGTCGCCGCCGCCGGTCGGCGAGGCGCCCCGGTCGGCGTACGACCCGATGCAGGACACCGGATACAACATCCCGGCCTATGGCAATCCGGGCGCCGGCGGCACGGCCGGACGTGATGTGTACGACACGGGTGAGACGAATGCCCGCTACGGGACGTACAACTCGAATGACACGTACAACAGCGGTCCCGCCAACGAACCACCGCCCGGAGCGTCCTTCGACGCCCCGGGTTCGGGCGAACCTTGGAACACGCCTTCCGGAGGCTATAGGTGAACGAGGCCCTGCCCGACGTCCCAGAAGTCCGCGTGGTCGGCCTTCCGCAGCTCACGTCGGGCTTCGACCTTGTCGAAAGACTCGATCTGCCCATGCACCTCAAGGTGCACGGGCCGCTTGAGCCCTTGGGCGGGGAGCAGCTCGCGCAGCTCTCCGAACGCATCAACCTGAAGGGCCGCGGCGGCGCGGGCTTCCCCTTCCACAAGAAGCTGCGCTCGGTCGCCGAGGCGGCGATCAAGCGCGGCGTACGGCCGGTCGTCGTCGTCAACGGCAGCGAGGACGAACCGGCCTGCCGCAAGGACACGGTGCTGATCAACCGCGCCCCGCACCTGATCCTGGACGGTGCGCTGCTGTGCGCCGAGGCGCTGGGTGCCCGCACGCTCGTGGTGGGGGTCACCCGGGAGTCCACGCAGCGCTCCATGGAGCAGGCGCTCGCCGAGCGCGGTCTGAGCAACGGCCGGCGTTCGGCGCTGAAGGCGTTCGTCCAGCGCAACCCGGTCCGCATGGTCACCGGCGCCGCCGCGTCGCTGATCCGCTCGATCGACGGCGGTCCGGCGATCCCGCCCGGCCGCAAGACCAGTGCCTCGCAGAACGGTGTCGGCGGCGCGCCCACGCTGCTGTCGAACGCGGAGACGTTCGCGCAGCTGGCGATCGCCGCCCGTATCGGCCCGGAGCGCTACGGCAACACCGGCCTGTACGACGAGCCGGGCACCGTCATGCTGACGGTCTCCGGGGCGGTCGCCCGCCCCATGGTGATCGAGGTCCCCACGGGCGTGCCGCTGCGCTACGTCCTGCAGCTGGCCGGCGCCCCGCCGGTGCCGCAGGGTGTGCTGACCGGCGGCTACCACGGCAGGTGGATCGACGCGGCCACGGTCAACGAGGCGATCGTCTCCCGCAACTCGCTCGACGCGGTGGGCGGTGCGCTGGGCGCCGGCGCCATCCTCCCGATCACGCAGGAGACCTGTCCGCTGGGCGAGTCACTGCGGGTCGCCCAGTGGCTGGCGGAGGAGAGCGCGGGACAGTGCGGTCCCTGCTACCTGGGTCTGCCGGCGGCCGCGCGCGGCATGGAGGACATCCTCAACGGCGGCGGACCGGCCGCCCTGGAGGCACTCAAGCAGGTCGCGAAGAACGTGAAGCGGCGCGGCGCGTGCTCGCACCCGGACGGCTCCGCGATGTTCCTCGAATCGACGATCAAGGCGTTCACCGACGACCTGGCCGCGCACGTTCTCGGCAACGGCTGCGGACGGCCCGTGGAGGGCGTTCTGCCGCTCTTCGAGGACGGCAAGATGCCTTCGGGCATCCCGGGCGGCGGAGAGCCCGAGGACAACGGTGCCGGCAGCCGCCAGAAGATCTACGTCGACTGGACGCTGTGCCGGGGCCATGGTCTGTGTGCGGACATCCTCCCGGAGGTCTTCGAGCTGGGCGCGGACGGTTTCCCGACCGTCGCGCAGGCGAAGGTGCCCCGGTTCGCGGAGGCCAAGGCGCTGCGCGCGGTGCGCCGCTGCCCGGCGCTCGCCCTGCGCCTGGAGGAGGACACGCGTTCGCAGGCACCGGCCAAGAACCTGCCGGTTCTCTCGCAGGGCCGCGGCCGCCGGGCGCTGGGACGCTGATCGCGCACTTCACGGCACGCATGTGGGGCGGGTCACCCTGGTCGGGTGGCCCGCCCCACGTGTGCGGGACGAACCCGCGAACGAAGTTCCCGCGGACGAGGTTTCCGGGTGTTTTCGGGACAACGCCGAACGGGAGAGCATCGGCCGGGAGAACGTCGACCTGGGCGAGGTCCAGCGCGAAAACGTCGAAGGCGGACCATCCGTTCGGATGGTCCGCCTTCGATTTCTGTGGAGCTAAGGAGAATTGAACTCCTGACCTCCTGCATGCCATGCAGGCGCTCTACCAACTGAGCTATAGCCCCTTGTCCCGTTCCGCCCGGTTTCCCTGGCGGCGACGCCAACATTACACGGTCGAAGGGGTGCACCACCAAATCGTTTCCGTTCTGTACGGATACGGGGGCTAGTGTCGGACTTCGTGACCGTGATCGCGTTCTCCGAGACCCGGCGCCGGGTGCCGGTGGCCCTGGGAGCGTGTCTCCTGTCGTTCACGGCGTTCTGGGTGGCCCAGCGGGCCGCGCACGTGTCGATGATCGACCTGATGGTCTACCGGGCGGAGGGGGCGACCGTCCGCGCGGGCGGTGATCTCTACGCGCTGCGTACGACGGCGGCTCATCTTCCGTCCACCTACCCCCCGTTCGCGGCGCTGCTGTTCACCCCCCTGACGCTGCTGGACGTCACGGGCATGCGCACGCTGGCGACGGCCGCGAACCTCGTCCTGCTGCTGGTGTTCGTCGGGCTGTCGATGCGGCTCGTCGGGCACGCGCGCGTGGAGCGCGTGCTGTGGGTCGCGGCGGCGGCGGTGTGGTGCGAGCCGGTGTGGACGACCGTGCGCTACGGGCAGGTCAATCTGCTGCTGGCCGTACTGGTGCTGTGGGATCTGTCACGCCGTCCCGCCGAACGCCCGGACCGCTGGGCGGGGGTGGGTGTGGGGCTCGCGGCCGCGGTCAAGCTGACACCCGCCCTGTTCGCGGTGTTCCTGCTCGCCACGGGCCTGGCCGCGCGCCTCGCAGGACGGGACGGGGGCCCGTGGCTGCGGCACGCGCGCGGGGCGGCCGCCGCCTTCGCGGGGGCGACCCTGCTGGCGGCGGCCGTCCTGCCGTACGACTCGTGGCGGTTCTGGACCGGGATGGTGTTCCGGACGGGGCGGGTGGGCCGGGCCGAGGAGACCGCGAATCAGGCCCTGCGCGGCGTTCTGGCGCGCTTGCTGCACACTCCCGACCCGGGGGCCCTCTGGGCCGCCGCGGCGGCCCTGACGGCCGTCCTGGGGCTCGCGGTGGCGGTGACGGCGGAGTTGCGGGGCCGGCGGGCGTGGGCGGTGGCCGTCTGCGCGGTGACCGCGCTGCTGATCAGCCCGGTGTCCTGGTCGCACCACTGGGTGTGGTGCGTACCGGTGGTCCTGTTGTTGTGGACGCGCGGCCGGCGGACTGCTGCCGCGGCCACGCTGCTGGTCTTCTTCTCGTACGCCCTGTGGTGGGTGCCGCACGGCCACGGGCGGCCCGAACTGCACCAGGGCACTGCCGCCTTGACGCTGTCCGGGCTCTACACGGTCACCGGGGTGCTGTTCCTCGCGATCGCCCGGACATCGTTGCCGAAGCCGGGCCCCGCTCAGGCCGTGACGAACGAATAGAACCGCTTGAGCGTGCAGTGCTCTTCGAGAAGCCGGCCGTAGATCGGCTCGCCCTCCAGCTCACGGTAGGTCTCGATCGGGTCGCCTTTTATGATCAGCGCCCGCGCGCATTCCTCGCACCAGTACTGGTAGTCGGGGTTGATCGGCTCCATGTCGCGGACGATCGGGGTGCCGCTCCCGCACCAGTCGCACTTCCGCCTGTGTGCACCCATCGATCAGCTCCAGCTGTGGCCGCAGGCCGTGCACACGTAGGAGATCCCGCCGTTGTCGCCGAGTACTTGCGCGACATGCACGGAACCGCAGGAAGGGCAGAGCAGCCGGGTGGTCGTGTCCCGTATCAACGCCGCACCGAGGAGGTGGCCGCCCTCCTCAAGGATGCTCGCAGGCATCGCTACTCCTCCCGTCGGGCCGCGCCCCCTTCCGGCCGTTTGATTCTGCCACGGCCGGACCAATACGGTCAGCGACGCCTCAGTACCAGTCCGGACACGGCACCCGCGGCCGCCGTCGCGGCGAGCGCCCATGCGCAGGCTGACAGCGCCTCCGCAGAGGTATACGCCTGCGGGCCCCCAACTGACTCAAGCCGGTTCAAGAACAGTGTGCCGAACGCGGCGACCCCTATGAGCTGGCCCAGCTGGGTGACGGTCGCGAGGAGTCCGCTGGCGTCGGCCGCGTCCTCGGGGCGCACGGTTGCGAGCGCGCCGGTGAGCGTGGGGCTGAACGCGAGCGCGAGCCCCGCGCCCAAGCCGGCGTACGCCACATAGAGCTGCGCGCCCCCGTCGCCGCCCCCGTGGAAGGCCAGCCCGACCCCGGTCACGCCCAGCGCGGTGAGCACGAACCCGGCCGGAGTCAGCGCCCGCTGCCAGGCGGCCGGCCACCTGCGCCAGGTGAGGGCGACCGCGCCGAAGACGACGGCGGTCGGCGCGAAGGTGAGACCGGCGCGCAGCGCGCTGTAGCCGAGGCCGCTCTGGACGTGCAGGGTGAGGGTGAAGAGGAATCCGGCGTTGACGGCCATGACGGCCAGGATACGCAGGACGGCCAGGGCCATGCCGGGGTGGCGGAGCACCCGGAGAGCGATCAGCGGGGCGCCGCCGCGCCGGGCCAGCCTCGACTCGTAGCCGCAGAAAAGCGCGAACAGGAGCACGGCGGCGGCCAGGGACAGCCAGGACCACAGCGGCCAGTCCTCCTCCTGGCCGAGCACCAGCGGAACCGTCAGCAGCGACACGGCGGCCCCCAGCAGGACCAGGCCGGGCAGGTCCAGGCCGCGTGCCCGTTCGGGACCGGATCCGGCGCCGAGCGGCAGGACGCGCCGGCCGAGGACGAGGAGTACGGCGCCGACGGGCACGTTGACGAGGAACACCGGCCGCCAGCCAGTGCCGAACAGGTCGGCGCTGACCAGGACGCCGCCGATGATCTGGCCGGCGGCGGCGCCGACCGCGAGGACCGCGGAGTAGGCGCCGAGTGCCCGGATGCGGGCCTCGCCGGTGAAGGAGCGCTGGATGATGCTGAGGACCTGCGGGATCATCACCGCCGATCCGGCGCCCTGCACCAGCCGGAACACGATCAGCTCGGTGGCCCCCTGGGCCAGGCCGCAGGCGAGCGACGCCGTCGTGAACAGGACGAGGCCGGCCAGGTGGACCCGGCCGTGGCCGAGCCGGTCGCCGAGCCGGGCGCCGGTGATCAGCAGTACCGAGTAGGTGATGGCGTAGCCGGCCACGACCAGCTGCAAGTCGGCGCCGGAGGCATGGAGTTCGGAACCCATCGTGGGGGCCGCGACGTTCACGATGAAGACGTCCAGCACGGCCATGAACAGGGCCGCGAGGACGACCGCGAGGAGCAGCCGGGGCCGGTTGTCAGTGCCGGGTGCTTCACTTTTCGCAGGGGTCGGAGCCGGTGCGGGACCTGGTCCCGTCCGGGATGTCGTCGTCATGCGTCCGAGCGTGGCGGCGGGCCGGTACGGGTGCCGAGAGCCCGCCGATGCTGGTACTGACAGCACCTGGCAGGGGGCGGGGGCCGCGCCCACGATGGAGGACGTGACGACGGGGGACGTGACGATGGCGACGACAGCACACCGCCGCAGGCCGGAGCTGGCCGCGTTCCTGCGCAGCAGGCGGGCCCGGGTGCAGCCGGCGGACGTCGGGATGCCGCCGGGGCTGCGGCGGCGTACGCCGGGGCTGCGGCGGGAGGAGGTCGCCCAGCTCTCGGGCGTGGGCGTGACCTGGTACACGTGGCTGGAGCAGGGCCGGCCGATCAACGCGTCGTCGCAGGTGCTGGACGCGGTGGCGCGGACGCTGATGCTGGACCTGCCGGAGCGGGAGCATCTGTACCGGCTGGCGGAGGTGCCGTTCGCCCCGGTGCCGGAGGGGCTGTCCCGGTCGGTCGGCGCGGAGGTGCAGGGCATCATCGACGCGCTCGACCCGCTGCTGGGGGTGGTGTACACCTCGCGCTACGACGTGCTGGCCACCAACGCCGCCTACCGGGACCTGTTCCTGGTGCCGGAGACGGTGCGGATCGGTGTGCCGAACGTGCTGTGGACGCTGTTCACGGTCTCGGAGGACGCCTGCCCGGTGGTGCACCGGCAGCGTGAACTGCCGATGATGGTGGCGACCCTGCGTTCCTCCTACGGCAGACATGTCGGCGAGCCGGCCTGGGAGGACTTCATACGGGCGCTGTCCCAGGCCAGTCCGTACTTCGCCCGGTTGTGGGCGAGCGGGGCGGTGGCACAGCCGGGGCCGCGGGTGAAGACGTTCCGTCATGAGGCGGTGGGCGAGGTGCGGATGACGTCGCAGTCGCTGTCGATCGACGGAATGCCGGAGGCGCGGATCGTGGTCTACACGCCGGAGGACGAACGGACGCGGGAGCGGGTGGCGTTGCTGCGGGAGCACAGGCAGCGGCTGTGGCCGGTGACGGAGGAGGAGGCCACCGGGATCATCCGGGAGTGGAACACAAGAAATCCCGCCCTCTGAAGAGGACGGGATTCTCATCACCGATCTTTGACAACTCGACAGTGTGCGGAGTGTCGATCTGTGGAGCTAAGGAGAATTGAACTCCTGACCTCCTGCATGCCATGCAGGCGCTCTACCAACTGAGCTATAGCCCCTTGCGTTCTTCCCGTCTTTCCGCTCGGCGGGGTGAACAAGAAGAACTTTAGCCTGCGACCTGCCGGAAAGTGAAATCCGGGTCCCGATGCGGGCCGGGTGGCGGAGGATCCTCAGCCGTCGGCCCTCACCCGTCGGCCCTCAGCCGTCGGCAGTCGTCGGCCCTCAGTCGTCGTCGCCGAGGACGGGCTCCGGGAGGGTGCCGGCGTTGTGCTCCAGGAGCCGCCAGCCGCGGGCGCCTTCGCCGAGCACGGACCAGCAGCAGTTGGTGAGACCGCCGAGGCTCTCCCAGTGCTGGGACTCCAGGCCGAGGAGGCGGCCGATGGTGGTGCGGATGGTGCCGCCGTGGCTGACCACCACGAGGGTGCCGTCCTCGGGGAGCTTATCGGCGTGCCGGAGCACGACGGGGGCGGCCCGGTCGGCGACCTCGGTCTCCAGCTCGCCGCCGCCGCGGCGGACCGGCTCGCCGCGCTTCCAGGCGGCGTACTCGTCGCCGTGGCGGGCGATGATCTCCTCGTGGGTGAGGCCCTGCCAGACGCCCGCGTACGTCTCCCGCAGTCCCTCGTCGCGGATCACGTCGAGGCCGGTGAGGGCGGCGAGCTGGGCGGCCGTGTCGGCGGCCCGTCGCAGGTCGGAGGAGACGATCGTGTCCGGGCCGAGGGAGGCGAGCAGACGGGCCGCGCGGCGGGCCTGGCCGACGCCGGTCTCGGTGAGTTCGACGTCGGTGGAGCCCTGGAAGCGGCGCTCCACGTTCCAGGCGGTCTGGCCGTGCCGCCACAGGATGACGCGGCGGCCGCGGCCTTTGCGGTCGGTCACCTCGGCCGTGGCGCTCATCGCCACTCCCCGCCCGGCTCGCCGGTGTCCTCGGCTGCCTGCAGCTGGGCGTGCTCCGCCGCCTTGCCGCGGGTGGCCTTGGCGTCGGCCGGCAGCTCGATCTCGGGGCAGTCCTTCCACAGCCGCTCCAGGGCGTAGAAGACGCGCTCCTCGCTGTGCTGGACGTGGACGACGATGTCGACGTAGTCGAGCAGGATCCAGCGGGCTTCGCGGTCGCCCTCGCGGCGCACCGGCTTGACGCCGAGTTCCTTCTGAAGGCGCTCCTCGATCTCGTCGACGATCGACTTGACCTGGCGGTCGTTGGGTGCGGAGGCCAGCAGGAAGGCGTCCGTGATCGACAGGACGTCGCTGACGTCGTAGGCGATGACGTCGTGGGCGAGCTTGTCGGCAGCCGCCTGGGCTGCGGCGGAGATGAGCTCGAGGGAACGGTCGGTTGCGGTCACTGCGTGGCTTTCCGTCGGCGGTCGTTTGACACCAAGGGTCTCACGGACCGCCGGGCGCACCCCACGCGATTACCGCGTCACGTGGGGTGCGACGGGCCGCCGCTCAGGAGGAGGACGGCTTGTAGTCCTGGCCGAGGACGACCGAGACGTCGGCGCCCGAGCCGACCGTGCCCTTCTGGACGGCGCCGGTGCCGAGGCCGAGGGTCTTGGCGACCTCGGTGGCGTTCTCCTTGTCGGCGGCATCCGAGTACAGCACCTTGGACGTGGCCTGGGTGCTGGAGGCCGTACCGCCTTCCAGGAAGGTGTAGCCGCCGTTGACGAGGACCACGCGGGCCTTCTCGGTGTCGTCCTTGACGCCGGTGGCGTTCTGGACGGAGACACGGATCGCGGAGCCGGCCGAGGGGCTCTTGGCGGTGCCGCCGAGGATGTCCTTGACGACGCTGGAGCTGGTCTCGGCGCTGAGGGTGCCGTCGCTCTGCACGGGCAGCAGGGCGGTCTTGTAGTCGCCGTCCTTGGCGAGGTCGGCGAGTTTGGCGAGGAAGGTGCCGAGGTCCTTGTCGGTGAGGGAGGGGTCGAGGATCTGCGCGAGGGTCTGCACGGTGGTCGTCGCGGCGGAGGAGTCGGAGGACATCTTGCGCAGGACACCCTGCATGACCTGGCCGAACCGCTCCAGCTGGGCGTTCTGGGCCTCGCCGGAGGCGCGGTAGGTGGCGTAGGCGACGGCGGCCTTGCCGCTGAGGGTCTGGTCCTTGCCCTGGTGGACCAGGGGTGCCTCGCCCTTCTTCTTGGCGTCCGGGTCGGGGACGTCGGCGTTGGTGTCGATGTCGATGTTGCCGACGAGTTCGACGAGGTTCTGCAGGTAGGGGGTGTCGAGGCGCCAGGTGCCCTCGATGCTGGTGCCGAGGACGGTGTCGAGCTGGTCGCGGGTGCCGGAGGAGCCGTCGTCGTCGACGGACTTGGCGAGGGTCGTGGTGGTGCCGTCGTCGTCGGTGAGGGCGAGCGAGTTGGGCAGCAGGACGGTGCTGCCCTGCTTCGTGGTGGTGTTGTCGACGAGCAGCACGCTCGACGTGCCGCCACCGCCGGTGTTGTGCAGGTGGACGACGATCACGTCGCGTTTCTGGGCGGCCGCGGAGGTCGTCGTACCGCCCTTGGTGCCGGAGGAGGACGCGCCGGGGAGTTTTCCGGCGTACCAGAGGTAGCCGACGCCGCCGACGGCGACCAGGACGAGGACGACGACCAGGGCGATCATCCGGCTGCGGGCGCGGCGCTTGGCCTCCTCGCGGCGCTCGGTGCGGTTCTCGGTGAAGTTGAGCCAGTCGATGACGTCCTCGGAGTCACCGTCCGGCTGCTCGACGAATGCGAACTGCCCGGTGTGGTAGTCCCGTTCGTCGTCGGCCTGGCGGGGTTCGGCGGGTTCCCGGACCGGTCCGGCCTGCTGCGGGATGTGTGCGGTCTGCTCGGCGACCCGGGGCTGCCGGCCGCTGGCGGCCGCCTGCCCGTAGGGGTCGTAGGCGGTCTGGCCGCCGGTGCCGTACGGGTCGTACCCGGGCGCGGGCGGCATGGACGGCTGTTGTCCGGTGTCGTAGACGGACGCCTGCTGCCCGGTGTCGTAGGACGGCGCGGCCTGCTGCCCGCCCCCGGCGTAGGGGTCGTAACCGTAGCCCTGGCTCTGCCCCTGCCCCTGCCCCTGACTCGCGTACGGGTCGTACGTCTGCTGCTGTTGCGCCGGGATCTGGCGGTACACCGGCTGTCCGTACTCGTCGTAGCCGACGAGTTCGTACTGGTCGCTTCCGTAGCCCGCGTCGTATCGGTCGTTCACCGGTGCCCCTCTCGGCTCACTCGCCGCGGTACAGGTCGCGCTTGTCGATGTAGCGCACGACTCCGTCCGGCACCATGTACCAGATGGGGTCGCCCTTGGCGACTCTCGCACGGCAGTCTGTGGAGGAGATGGCGAGCGCGGGAACCTCCACCAGCGAGACGCCGCCCTCGGGGAGACCGCGGTCGGTCAGATGGTGGCCGGGCCGGGTGCAGCCGATGAAGTGGGCCAGGGAGAAGAGTTCCTCGGAGTCCCGCCAGGTGAGGATCTGGCCCAGCGCGTCGGCGCCGGTGATGAAGAACAGGTCGGTGTCGGGGTTGAGGGCGCGCAGGTCACGCAGGGTGTCGACGGTGTAGGTGGGGCCGCCGCGGTCGATGTCGATGCGGCTGACGGAGAACTGCGGGTTCTCCGCGGTCGCGATGACCGTCATCAGGTAGCGGTCCTCGGCCGGTGAGACGGCGCGGGAGGTCTTCTGCCACGGCTGCCCGGTGGGCACGAAGACCACCTCGTCGAGGTGGAACTGGGCGGCGACCTCGCTGGCCGCCACGAGGTGACCGTGGTGGATCGGGTCGAACGTTCCGCCCATGACGCCGAGGCGGCGTTTGCCGGTGTGCCCGGGGCCCGCCGGCGTGTACCGCGGGGTCGTCACCATGTCGTCGGCCTCGTCATTCACCGGACCGGTAGGCATGTCCTGCTCTCCCATGCGTGCAGACCCTACCGGCCCGGCCCGTGGGCCCCGCCCGGAGGACCGGAGGACCGGGGACCGGTGCCGGGCTGGGCGTCCGGCTCAGCGGTCGCGGTTGAAACGGGTGGTGATCCACAGCAGGAGCAGCAGGATGACGAAGGCGCTGCCGCCGGTGACGGCCGGGTTGAGGCTGTTGTGGTTGCCGCCGTGCTCCTCGCCCTCGGCGGCGAGGGTGACCAACTGGGCAGCGGCGCTGTGAAGATTCATCATCTGCGGCAGGACCTATCGCGTGTGGACGGGATAAAGATGTCGGCTCATCGTAAGCGTGCGGCCCCGCGGCGATCACGCCGACTCCTCCGTTGGGCCGACGCCTGAGCGCCGCCCGGCCGACGCCGGGTGCGGCTCCTGCGTTCTCCGGAGTTCTCGTGCGTCACAGCGGACGGGGGAACGATCCCGGCGGCTCAGTCGTCCTTCTGTTTGTACCCGCGCAGCAGGAACCAGGCGGTCAGTGCGCAGCCGACGAACATGACGACGATGACGACCCGGAGCAGGTCGCCCGAGCTCTGGTGCTGGGCGGCACTCGCGGCCTGGGTGAGCCAGGCGGCCGGGGGGTGGTGCTCCATGAGGACTCCTTCGGCTGTACTGCCCGTCCACGGTATCTCCGCCTAGGCTGGGCCCTGCTTCGGGGGCACACAGTGGGCACTCACGCACCTGGGGGATGACATGTCCGACGACGGCCACGAGCAGAACGGGCACGAGCGTGTGCCGAGCAGGCAGCGCAGGCGGTTCCCGGGGATCTCCTCGCGTGCGTACGAGCATCCGGCGGACCGTTCGGCGCTGGTGGCGCTGCGCAGGCTGAGCGGCTTCGACACGGTCTTCAAGGCGCTCAGCGGGCTGCTTCCGGAGCGGAGCCTCAGGCTGCTGTTCCTGTCCGACTCGGTCCGGGTCTCCGACCAGCAGTTCGCACACCTGAACGACATGCTGCGGGACGCCTGTTACATCCTGGACCTGGAGAAGGTCCCGCCGATGTACGTGACGCAGGATCCGCAGCCGAACGCGATGTGCATCGGCCTGGACGAGCCGATCATCGTGGTGACCACGGGACTGGTGGAACTCCTCGACGAGGAGGAGATGCGGGCGGTCGTCGGCCACGAGGTGGGGCACGCGCTGTCCGGGCATTCGGTGTACCGCACGATTCTGCTGTTCCTGACGAACCTGGCACTGAAGGTCGCCTGGATCCCGCTGGGTAACCTCGCCATCCTGGCGATCGTGACGGCCCTGCGGGAGTGGTTCCGCAAGTCGGAGCTGTCCGCCGACCGGGCCGGGCTGCTGGTGGGCCAGGATCTGCGGGCCTCGATGCGCGGGCTGATGAAGATAGCGGGCGGCAACCACCTGCACGAGATGAACGTGGACGCGTTCCTCAAGCAGGCCGAGGAGTACGAGGCGGGCGGCGACCTGCGCGACTCCGTGCTGAAGATCCTGAACGTGCTGCCGCGCTCGCACCCCTTCACCACGGTCCGCGCGGCCGAGCTGAAGAAGTGGGCCGAGTCCCGCGACCACCAGCGGATCTTGGACGGTCACTACCCGCGGCGCGCCGAGGACAAGGACACCTCGGTCGGCGACTCGTTCAAGGAGTCCGCGGCGAGCTACGCCGACGATGTGAAGAGCTCCAAGGATCCGCTGATGAAGCTGGTCACGGACATCGCGGGCGGGGCGGGAGGCCTGGGTGGCCGGGTGAAGCGCGGCTTCGACGGGTTCACCAGCGCGCCGCCTCCGAAGGGCGCGCCGCCGCAGGACACTCCCCCGCAGGGCGACGAGGCGTAGCGGACCCCGGACCCGAGACCCGGACCCGGGTCCGTGCCGGGCTCGCCGGGACCCGCGGTCCGGTTGCTCAGACCTTCGGCTCGGCCTCGGCGGCCAGCGTCCCGCACAGGGCGGTGGCGCCGTCCGTGGCGAACGGGTTCGTGCCCGCCGGGCCGCCCGCCCTGGCCGTCTGGCCGGCCAGGAGGGGGTGCAGGTGGTCGGCGGAGTCCTCGGCGCAGGACAGGGGGCCCGCCTGGACGTAGGAGACGACCAGCTGTGCCTGGTGCAGGCGCAGGTCGTCGCGGTCGAAGCGGAAGGTCAGCTGGCGGCGGACGGTGAACAGGGAGACCTGGGCGCCGGCCGGGGCGCCGGTGGGGCGCAGCGCGTAGACGAAGGTGTGGTCGGCGGTGACCTCGAGGGTGGCCGGGTCGGTCTCGGTGGCCTGCAGGTTGCCCTGGACGCGGATCCTCGGGTCGGCGAGTTCGGCGCGGGTGGGGTCGAAGCGGACCAGCCATCCGGTGGGGGCGTGCCGGCCGTCCGCCGTGGGGTGGTCGACGCTCTGGTCGAACTGGTCGAGCTGACCGGGGTCGAGCAGCGCCCGCGCGGGCCGCACCTGGCTGCTGTCGAGGACCTCGGGGTAGAGCGAGGAGCGGACGAGGTAGTCCTTGGCCGTGGTCAGGGCGGCGACCACCTGACTGTCGGAGAAGTGCGCGGTGCTCCGGGCGGCCGGCAGCGGTATCCCCTCGGCGCCGACCTCGTACAGCGCGGCGGGGCTGTGCGCGAACAGGGTCTCGGCGTCGGCGCCGCCGGGCACCTTGCCCTGGGGGGAGAGCGGGATGACGGTCATCCGCAGGGGTTCGACGGGCTGCTGGGCCTCGTCGGTGCCGTAGGGGTGGCGGACGCCCATGTAGATCGCGGTGCCGAAGGCGACGAGGATCAGGACCACGAGGATCACGGCCTGCCGGGTGAGGCCCCGGCGCAGGGGCGGCCGACGGCGTACGGCGGGCGCGTGGTCGGTCATGCGTTCGCGTGCGGAGGACTCCTGGAGGCGAGCAGCGCGAACAAACGATTCGTCGAAGACGACGGATCGGTACTCGTCCTCTCCACCCACGGGGCCGCCCTCGGGTGTCCCCTCAGGTGGGTCTCCTGGCCCGCCCATACCTTCAGAGTAGGTCTCGGGAGCCTCAGGTAAACGCGCTGCTACACGACAACTTCTGACAGGTTCTCACCAGGAGTGCCACCAGGGCGACCGCGGCCGCTCAGGGGGTGCGGGGGACCGCGGAGGCCGCCGGCTTGGCGGGTTGGGAGTAGTCGGCGGACACGGAGGGTGCCGCCGCGGTGCCCTGTTCCTGGCCGGTGGAGGGTGGCCTGGGCACCTGGTCGCGGCTGCCGCCCGAGGAGGCGCTGCGGTAGACCGCGGCGAAGGCGAGCGCGACCATGCCGATGCCCATGACGAGGGCGAGCACCCAGGCGACGGGACGGTGCCAGCGGACGTGTCTGCCGTACGTCCCGGCAGTGCCGTACCGGTCTTCGAGTGCGTCGGTGTCGTCCAGGTCGTCGAGTTCGCCGCCGAGATCGGTGCCGTCCGGGCTGTAGCGGTCGTCGTAGCGCTCGCCTCTGGCGTGGGCGCGGCGGGCCTCGGCCTCGGAGGCCTCGGCTCTGGCCTGGGCGGCGGCCAGGAGGCGTTCGACAGCGGTCGGCTCGTGGACCACGGCCGCCTTCACGAAGGCCTCGTCGAAGACCACGGTGTCGAATTCTTCGTCCGACATTCCGTGGTCATGGTCGTCGTCGGGCTCCCAGCCGTCAGGGAACGGCGTGCCCCCCACGTCCTCCGGCACGGATCCAGAGTAGACCTGGGGGGTCAATTTGGGCAGACGGTATGGAAATTCATAGGTCCGGTGAGACGCCTCTCACGCCGGCCCCGGGGCCCGTACGCCCTTCCGCGCGCCCGTCGGCACGTGCCACGCCGTTCCGTGCGCACGCGCGCCGTACACCCGTACACCCGTACAGACGTGCGGGCGTACAGACATACGGGCGTCAGCGGCGGATGTGGCCGTCGCCCGTGACGATGTACTTGGTGCTGGTCAGCTCCGGCAGGCCCATGGGGCCGCGGGCGTGCAGCTTCTGGGTGGAGATGCCGATCTCGGCGCCGAAGCCGAACTGGCCGCCGTCGGTGAAGCGGGTGGAGGCGTTCACGGCGACGGTGGTGGAGTCGACCAGCTGGGTGAAGCGGCGGGCGGCCTGCTGGGAGGTGGTGACGATCGCCTCGGTGTGCCCGGAGGTCCACAGCCGGATGTGCTCGACGGCCCGGTCGAGGGAGTCGACGACCGCGGCGGCGATGTCGTACGACAGGTACTCGGTCTCCCAGTCCTCCGGGACCGCCTCGACGACGGTCGCCTTGGAGTCCTTGGCGTAGGCGAGGACGCGTTCGTCGGCGTGCACGGTGACGCCGGCCTCGGCGAGGGCGTCGAGGGCGCGCGGCAGGAACTCGGGGGCGATGTCCTGGTGGACGAGGAGGGTCTCGGCGGCGTTGCAGACGCTGACCCGCTGCGCCTTGGAGTTGATGAGGATGTCGATGGCCATGTCGATGTCGGCGTGGGCGTCGACGTAGACGTGGCAGTTGCCGGTGCCGGTCTCGATGACCGGGACCTTGGACTCCATGACGACGGTCTGGATGAGGGAGGCACCGCCGCGCGGGATGAGGACGTCGACGAGACCGCGGGCGCGCATCAGCTCGTGGACGGACTCGCGGCCCTCGCCGGGCACCAGCTGGACGGCGTCGGCGGGCAGTCCGGCACCGCCGACGGCGTCACGCAGGACGCGGACGAGGGCGGTGTTGGACTCGTAGGCGGAGGCGGAGCCGCGCAGCAGGACCGCGTTGCCGGACTTCAGGCAGAGGGCGGCGGCGTCGACGGTGACGTTCGGGCGCGCCTCGTAGATGATGCCGACGACGCCGAGCGGGACGCGGACCTGGCGCAGGTCGATGCCGTTGGGGAGGGTCGAGCCGCGGACGACCTCACCGACCGGGTCGGGCAGCTTCGCCACGTCGCGGACGTCGGAGGCGATGGCGCGGACCCGCTCCGGGGTGAGGGTGAGGCGGTCGATGATCGCCTCGCTGGTGCCGTTCTCGCGGGCCTTGGCGATGTCCTTGGCGTTGGCCTCGACGATCTCGCTGGTACGGACCTCCAGGGCGTCCGCGACGGCGAGCAGCGCGTCGTCCTTCACGGCCCGCGGCAGCGGCGCGAGGTCGGCGGCGGCGGCCTTGGCGCGGTAGGCGGCCTGGGTGACCGGGGACATGGCGTCGTACGGCGAGAGCGTGGTCATGAGGGAAGGGTAGTGCGCGCCGACGGGCCGTCCACGCGTCATCCCACACCGCGAGACGTGGATCAAAACGGGTGAATACCGGCCGGCGTCACAGGCGACCTCAGGGGCGACGTCAGAACGGGTGGATGCCGACCGGTGTCGCGGGCGGCGGGCCGTAGCCCTCGGCGATCCGCTGGTGGTAGGTGGCGCGGTCGATGACCTCCAGGCCGACGATCTCCCACGCGGGCAGGCCGGCGGTCTGGCGGTGCTCGCCCCACAGGCGCAGGGCGACGGCGGCGGCGTCGTGGAGGTCGCGCGCCTCTTCCCAGTAGCGGATCTCGGCGTGGTCGCAGGCGTAGCGGCTGGTGAGGAGGAAGGGGTGGTCGTGGGCCAGTTGTTCGAGTCCGCGGCGCAGCTCCGTCAGGGGGACCTCGGCACCGCAGACGCTGAGGGTGACGTGCCACAGGCGGGGCAGGTCCTGCGGCTCCTCGTAGGTGTCCCCGGCCGCGACGCTCGTCAGAGCACCGCGGGAGGCCGCAGCCCCAGGGCGCACTCGTCTCACGACGGCCTCCTTCAGCTGTGCTCGTGCGGAACGTGGTCCTGAGACAAAGTTGAGCAGGCCGCAAGGGTTCGTGTGGCGGTTTTACGGAACGTCCCCCACCGGGGTCCGTCGTTACGCCCCGTTTTACGGGTGCAGGATCACCAGGTCGTCCCTGTGTACGACCTCGCGTTCGTACGCCGGGCCCAGCTCGCGTGCCAGCTCCCTGGTCGAACGTCCGATCAGCTGGGGGATCTCCTTGGCGTCGAAGCTGACGAGTCCGCGGGCCACCGCGCGTCCTTCGGTGTCGCGCAGCTCGACCGGATCACCGGCTGCGAAATCGCCCTCCACGGTGGCGATCCCGGCCGGCAGCAGCGACTTGCGGCCCTCGACGACCGCGCGGACGGCGCCGTCGTCGAGGGTGAGCGAGCCCTGCGGGGTGGAGGCGTGCTGGAGCCACAGGAGGCGGTCTGCGGACCGTTTCCCGGTGGGGTGGAAGTAGGTGCCGGTGTCGCCGCCGGAGAGCGCGTCGGCGGCGTGCACGGCGCTGGTGAGGACCACCGGGATGCCCGCGGCGGCGGCGATCCGGGCGGCCTCCACCTTGGTGACCATCCCGCCGGTACCGACGCCCGCCTTCCCGGCGCTGCCGATCTCGACGCCCGCGAGGTCCTCGGGTCCCTTCACCTCCGCTATCCGGGAGGTGCCGGGCCTGCTGGGGTCGCCGTCGTAGACGCCGTCGATGTCGGAGAGGAGGACCAGCAGGTCGGCGTGGACGAGGTGGGCGACGAGGGCGGCGAGGCGGTCGTTGTCGCCGAAGCGGATCTCGTCGGTGGCGACGGTGTCGTTCTCGTTGACGACCGGCAGGGCGCCCATGGCGAGGAGTTTGTCCAGGGTGCGGGAGGCGTTGCGGTGGTGGGCGCGGCGGCTCATGTCGTCAGAGGTGAGCAGGACCTGGCCGACGCGGACGGCATAGCGGGCGAAGGAGGCGGTGTAGCGGGCGACGAGCAGGCCCTGGCCGACGCTCGCGGCGGCCTGCTGGCGGGCCAGGTCCCTGGGGCGGCGGCGCAGGCCGAGCGGGGCGAGTCCGGCGGCGATGGCGCCGGAGGATACGAGGACGATCTCCTTCTCCCCGCCGCCGCGGCTCTTGGCTAGAACGTCGACGAGCGCGTCGACACGGTCGGCGTCCAGGCCGCCGGAGGCGGTGGTCAGCGAGGAGGAGCCCACCTTGACGACGATCCTGCGGGCCTCGCCGACGGCCTGCCTAGCCCTTGCCACGTCCTGTCCCCACTTCCTTACGCGTGGCAGCAATCTACGCGAAGGGGATGCACGGGGGACGCGTCCGTCCAGCCTCCGGACATCGGGGCGGACGGGAACACCCGCAGACGATGAGTGATCGATTGACCACGCCCCGCTTATGGCAAAAAGGTTGCACTGACTGCTTATAGAAATCGAAGCAAACGCAAAGTTAATTTGAAGTTTGTGTCATCTAAAGTTCGCAGCGTGAAGCGCATCCTCCTCAGGTCGGGGAAGAGTCCCTACGACGTCGTCACGGTCGAGGAGGCTCTGCACCGGGACGTCATCGCCACCAACTCGGGCAACCTGATCTTCAGCGACGCCGCCCACAAGATCCTCGAGACACCGGGCACCGAGGTCGTCTCGAACGGCATGCCCTCCGAGGCCTCCGCCGCCGCACGCATCAACGAGGAGTACGACGCCTTCGTCGTCCCGCTCGCCAACGCCTTCCGGCCCTCCTTCGAGAGCGCGTTGAAGCGGATGACCCGGCTGATCTCCAGGCTGGACATCCCGGTGGTCGTGCTCGGCGTCGGTGCGCAGACCGGAGTGAGCTACAACCCGGAACGGCTCAAGCGGATGGAGCCGACCGTGCGGGAGTTCTGCGCGGCGGTACTGGAGCGCAGTGCGTCGATCGGCGTGCGGGGTGAGTTCACCGAGCAGTACCTGAAGACCATGGGCTTCAAGGACGTCGAGGTCATCGGCTGCCCCTCGCTGTTCATGTACGGCGAACGGCTCCCGGTGCACAAGAAGGCGCTGGAGTTGACGCCGGCATCGCGGATCGCGATCAACGGCTCGCACAGTGCCGTACGTGCGCAGGGCCTGGACCGGATCATCACGCGCACCCACGAGCGCTATCCGAATCTGCGTTTCGTCGGCCAGAACCTCAGTGACGCACGGCAGTTGCACTGGCGGGACCTGTCGGATCCCAACGCCGCGGTGACCGCGATGCCGACCCACCCGGACCATCCGATGTTCCGCGAGGACAAGGCCCGGGTCTACGTCGACCCGGTCACCTGGATCGACGATCTGCGCTCCTTCGACTTCTCCTTCGGTTCGCGCATCCACGGCAACATCGCGGCGTTGCTGGCCGGCACGCCGGCCACGGTGCTGTGCGGTGACTCGCGGACGCTGGAACTGTGCCGTTACTTCGAGATTCCGCACCGGCGGCTGGACCAGGCGGTGAAGGACCCCGAGTCGGCGGATCCGGCGAAGCTGTACGCGGAGGCCGACTTCGGCGGACTGGTCGGCGGTCACCGGGAGCGTTTCGAGCGGTTCACCGGGTTCCTCGACAGGAACGGGCTGGAGAACACCTTCACGCACGGCGACGGCGGAGCGGCCTTCGAGGAGCGGATGCGGACGCTGCCGTTCCCGGCGGGAATCCGCCCCTGGAACGACGCGGACGTCGCCTCGCTCACCTCGCGGTTCGGCTGGCTGCACAGCCGTATCGAGGAACTGTCGCTGGACAACGCCCGGTTGGAGAAGGAACTGGCGCGTGCCGGGGCACGCGCCGCCAAGACGGCCGCCGCGCCGGCGCCGGCCTCGGTCTACCGGCGGGCCCGGCGAGCCGTGGGCAAGCCGATCCGCCGGGCGCTGGGGTCGGGCGGATAACCGCGCGGGGCCGGTCAGGCCGCCGCCGCCTTCACGTCCCGGGTCGGCAGCGACCGCCGCAGCTTGCGCAGCGCGCGCCGCAGGACGTTGTTGGCGGCCTCCTCGCGGTAGCCCTTGACGGCGCGGGCCTCGCGGGGTTCGGCGAGATAGATCCAGTCGGGTAGGCCGGCGGCCTTGGATCGGAAGTGCGGGTAGCCGAGGTAGACGCGGGTGCCGCGCTTCTCCAGGACGGGAGTGGGCTTCTTCTTGGCCCGTACGAACTCCACGACGTCCGGGAGGAGCTCGGTACGCCGGACGGCGACCAGGTGCAGCTGGAGCCGCTCGTGGACCTTGAGGCGGCGGGCCACCTCGGGGTTCCAGTGGGCGTCCATCAGCGGCCTGACGAGCTCCAGTTTGTGCTGCCGTACCTCGTCGGTGTCCTTGAGGAACTTGGGGCCGAACTGCGGGAGCAGCGTGACCTTGAACGGCCGGACCATGAGGCTGTCGCGCCGCGGCCCTGCCGGGACCATCTCGGCGATCAGGTTGATCAGGGCGCGCGCGGAGTCGAAGCGGAGGGTGTAGCTGCCGCTCTTGGTGACGTGTTTGCCGTCCTCGCGGCCGACGAGGTAGTAGCAGGGGTAGTCGGCGACCACGGAGACGCCGTCGGCGCGCAGATAGGCCTCCATGGTGAACAGCGCGTCCTCGCCGGTCCACAGGGACTCGTCGAACCGCATGCTGTGCCGTTCCAGCAGGGCGCGGCGGAAGAGTTTCTGGGCGCTGAGCGCGAACTTGATGTTGGAGGAGAAGACGTCGGTACGGCCGAGGGTCTCGCCCCACATCGACTGCGGTGCTTTGCGGTTGATCCCCTCGACCTTGCCGAGGACGACGTCGGTGTTGTTCTTGTCGGCCGTCGCGACCATGCGTTCCAGCGCCTCGGGGCCGAGCCGGTCGTCGGCGTCCAGGAAGAACACGTAGCGGCCGCCGGCCTTGGCGAGGCCGACGTTGCGCGGGCCGCTGGGGCCGCCGGAGTTCTGCTGGCGGATGACGGTCACCGGCATGGCGGCGCGGGCCGCGAACTCCTCCAGGTACTCCCCCGTGCCGTCGGTGGAGCCGTCGTCGACGGCGATGACCTCCATGCGGGCCGCGTCGAGGGTCTGGTGCTCGACGGAGGCCAGACATTCGACCAGGTACGGCATCGCTTCGTACGCCCCGATGATCACGGTCACATCAGGCTGCGCAACGACGGTCACGTTTCCCCCTAGTCAATGGTGCGTTCCCCCTGCGTCACCTCGATCGCAACGTCTTAGATGGCTGACCGACACGACAGGTTGCCTTGGAGTACGCACTCAGTGGCCCAGCTCACATGACGAACGGACAGCTGGGTGGTGTACAGCGGGTTACACGGGACAGTACGGGCACACGGTAAGAGCTGCTCAACACGAACGGCGAAGCATGGGTAAGAAGAAATCTGCGTATTACTAAGCAGAGGTAAGAGAACTCTGGCTTCGGCACAACCGGAACGGGCCCGGTTCCGGGGAGATCCCCGGGGCCGGGCCCGTTCGCGGTCCTTGCGAGTGTCAGCCGGCGGTCGCACCCTCCGCCTCGCCGGCGGTCGTCCGCGGCTTTCCGCCGGGCAGCGCCTCGGCGAGTTCGGCCGCCTCGGGGTCACCGGCCGCGATCCGGGCCTCCTGGCCCAGGTTGCGCGTCTCGGCCTTGCGGGCGAGCGCGGCCACCGCGTCGTTGAACTGCTCGATGGAGGTCGGCTCGTCCGGCCCGAGCAGGTAGTGCTTGAGCTCGTCCCGGTCCGCGGCGAGCGGATCGGCCGACGGGTCGCGTACGGCGTCCAGGAGGCCGCCGAGTTCCTTGGCACTGTTGGAGAGGATCACGGCGGCGCGCACGGCGGTGTTCGCCCGCTTGAACTCCTCCACGCCGAGGCCGGCGGAGTCGGTGACGGCGTAGGGCTTGCCGCTCGCGATGAAGTCGGAGACCACGCTGGAGATGTCGGAGACCATCGCGTCGGAGACGTTGAAGCAGTCGTAGAGCCGGGGCTCGGCGCCCGTGATGACGGCGTGCCGGTACGACGGCAGGGCCTGCCAGTAGAAGTCGTTCCAGTCGGCGCGCAGCCGGGCGATCTCCTCGTGCTTCTTCAGGTCGACGACGTCGTCCCGGCTGGCCTCGGCCTCGTCGCGCTTGTCGTCACCCGTGCCGGCCAGCTCGGTCAGACGGGTCTCGATGCGGGTCAGTTCGGCCTTCGCCGCCGTCTGGGCGGCGGTGTCGGCGGTGTCGGCGGTGTCGGCGGTGAAGCGGGCATCGGTGGCACGGGACGCGGCGGCCTTCTCGACGAGGGCGGTGACGCGCCGGTGGGCGGCGCCGGCCTCGGCGCTGACGGTGCCGGTGAAGGGGTGCGGCTTGTACAGGACGCGGACCGGCGGGTCGGCCTTGACCAGCTTCTTCACGATGTTCTCGCCGGCGAGGACGAGCGAGGTGTTGCCGGGGTCGCCGTCCCAGCCCTCCCAGGTGGGCGCGTAGAGCACGGTGGGGATACGGCCGTCGGGGACGCCCTGCCAGCTCTGGATGGGGGCCAGCTGGGGGCGGCCGACCTCGACGATGTCGTCGTCGCGGACGCCGACGTCGGCGATGGCGTAGCGGTCGCGGCCCGCGCGGCCCGCGGTCCACACCTCGTCGTACGCCTTGCTGAACGGGTTGACGCTGGCCAGCTTGTCGCTGTCGCCGTGGCCGATGAAGACGTGCTTCATGGTGGGGACGCGCAGCAGGTGGATGTTCTTGCCGACGTTGGCCGCGTAGAGGGCGACGCGGACCGTGGAGAGGTCCATGTTCATCAGGTGCACGCCGCCGGGCACGCAGATGACGGGGACGCTGGTCGGGGCGAGGCTCTGCAGGATGACCCGCTCGCGCAGCAGGATCAGCGGGCGGGACTCCAGCTGTTCCATGGTCTCCAGCCACATGTTGACCTGGTAGGCGGAGTCCTTGGAGCCGGAGAAGTACAGCACGGTCCCGGGCCGGTACTCGGCCAGCCAGTCGTCGACGGCGGCCAGCACGGTGTCGGCGTCGGGCGGGGTCTTGCGGCCGCGCACGTACGGCATGAGCACCAGTACGTACAGGCTGCCCAGGGCCAGGGTGATCCCGATGCCGACGAATCCGGCGATCACGTTGTCCGTCGCCGCCGAGATCAGCAGGCCGACGACGGCCGCGAGGTCGAGGTGGAGCATCTTCTCGGCGGAGCGGTCGAGCAGGCCGCGCGGCGGGGCGTCCGGGATGCGGATGCGGGACTTCAGGTCGACGTTGCGGGTGGCGACCGGCATCCGGCGGCGGTTGCGGATCAGGGTGACCACTGCGCCGTGCGGGGCCTGCAGGCCGTAGAAGGCGATGAAGCAGGCGATCGCACCGTAGAAGACCAGGCCGTTCGAGAGGTCCATGCGGGCCAGCAGCAGGATCAGCAGCAGCTGCCGGATCAGGAAGCGGATCGACAGACCGGCCCGGACCTTGCTCAGGCGGTTGATGAGGTAGCTGCCCTTGCGGTGCAGGTAGTGGTCCGCCAGGTACGTGACGGCGGCCGCGGCCGCGAAGGCGTAGATGCTCGGGACGAGCGCGGCGACCATGAGGACCGGGAAGCCCAGCACCATGAGTGCCGCCGCGGCCAGCTCGGCCGCGCTGCCCACCCGGGCGACGCGAATAGCGGTGGATATCACGGAGAACCTTTTGCTGACAAAAAGGCCGGAATTTGACCTTGCGGACGATCTGGGAGGTGTCGATCTGGGTTTTTACGGGTTCAGGCCCCTGTGAATGCTCAGCGAACGCGCGCAACCACAGAGGCCTGAATTACAGATGACTAATAGCTGTCGATTATGCCACGCCGTCCTGTCGGTCCAGGACACTGGCCAGGGCCTGCTCGAAGCCGGAGGCCTGGCCGGCGGCCGCCGTCGGGTCCTGCTGGCGGACGTCGATGACATGGCCGGTGAGTTCGGAGAGCAGCACGTCGAGGGAGGTGCGGGCGACGGCCTCGGAGGAGAGCAGGGAGCCCGCGGGTTCCTGGCCGAACGCCTTGGTGCGCATCGGGGTGGCGGTGCGCTCGGGGTTGATGCAGTTGACGCGGACGGCGTCGCCGGCCCACTCGTCGGACAGGGCCTGGGTGAGGTTCACCATGGCGGCCTTGGTCGAGGAGTAGAGGCTGTACTCGGCGCGGCCGCGGGTGTAGCTGCTGGAGGTGTAGAGCAGCAGCTGGCCCTGGGTCTCGGCGAGGTACTTGTAGCTGGAGCGGGCGATCTGCACCGGGGCGAGGTAGTTGACCTTCAGCGCCTCTTCGATGGTGGCGTTGTCGGTCTCGGCGAGCTTGCCGATGCGCAGTACGCCCGCGGTGTTGACGACGTAGTCGATGCGGCCGGTCTCGGCGTACGCCTTGGAGAGCGCGTCGTCGACCTCTTCCGGGTTCTCCACGTGGGTGCCGGTGGTGGAGCGGCCGAGGGCGTAGACGTTGGCGCCGTAGGACTCGGCGAGTTCGGCGATGTCCTTGCCGATGCCGTACGAACCGCCGAAGATCACCGCGGTCTTGCCGGTGAGGAGCTCGCGGTAGGCGTCCTCGCTCTTCTGCTCGGGGGTGGCGGTGGAGGCGAGCTGGAAGAGCTTGTCGGCGATGAAGACGTCGACGGGCTGGGTGACCTTCATGTTGTACTCGTCGCCGGCGACGACGTGGATCGGCACGTCCGGCAGGTACTTGAGGACGACGGAGCAGTCGTCGGTGGCCTGGAAGTTGGGGTCGCCGTCGGCGACCGCGTAGGCCCGCTTGATCGTGGACAGCTTGAACGCCTGCGGGGTCTGGCCGCGGCGCAGCCTGGAGCGGTCCGGGATCTCGGTGATGAACTCGCCGTCCCCGCCGTGGGTGCGGGTGACGATGATGGTGTCGGCGGACGGGATGGCGACGTCGACGGCCTGGTAGCGCTCCAGCGCGGTCACGCAGTCGTCGATGACGCGCTGCGACAGCAGGGGGCGTACGGCGTCGTGGAAGAGGACGTTGAGGTCCTCGCCCTCGGCCAGGCCCTCGCCGAGGGCCGCGATGGCTCGCTCGGTGGTCTCGTTCCGCGTGTTGCCGCCCTCGATGACCTTCTTGACCTTGGTGAACCCGGCCTTGGCGACGATCTTCTCGACGTCCGCAACGTAGCCCGGTGCCATCAGCACGATGATGTCGTCGATCGACCCCGCCTTCTCGAAGGTGGCCAGGGTGTGCTCGATGACGGCCTTGCCGGCGATCTTCAGCAGCTGCTTGGGGATCGACAGACCCACCCGCTGGCCGGTGCCACCGGCCAGGATCACTGCGGTGGTTCGGGGCTTGGCTATGTGCTGGGACACAGGTGACCTACCTTGGGGCATCAGGGAACCAGGAAATGGTCCCACTTCCGGTAACCGCTGTGCAAGGTGAGCGCCGTCCGCTGCATATGTGCCCGCAACCTTTCATTCACCTTGCATCGCTGGTGATGGGCGTCGCCCGCCGGACCACTGGAGGAGTTCCGTGAATGTGCTGTGAGTAACTACACAGCGCATTCCGATTGCTGTGCGTGACGCGATGCACGTCTCAGCAGCGCTACGCCGTGCTACGGGGACGGCTTAGCCGGGCTACGCCGTCCCCCCCTTCCTGCATCTCACCGCCGTCGCAGCTTCTTCAGACATCGGTGCCCCAGGACCCGTACGAGCTCCTTGGACGACGTCTGGTGCACGGTGCGGGACTTCGGTTCGGCGGTGTGGCGTACCGGAGCCGAGGCGGCCGCGGCGAGCGCGCCGTAGAGCGCCTGGGCGGCGACCTCCGGGGCGATGCGGGCCTCGGCGGCGGGCGGTCCCGACTGTCCGGGGATGGCGGGCAGGGCGTAGAGCAGTGCGGGGTCGCCGATGACGCGCACGCCCATGGCGTCGATGCGTTCCACGATCTCGGCGCCGATGCGGCCGGCGGCCTCGACGGCCCAGCCAGGGGTGGAGATCTTCACGTCGGCGGCGGTAGGGCTGCACGAGTTCTTCATATGCATGACGGCGCCGTTGCGGACGAGCTTGGAATACAGCTCGTCGGGGAGTCCATTGCCACGGAATTCCACGTTGAGATTTCGCAGCATTTCGGTCTCGGCGAGGGTCAGGGAGCGGTTCGCCGTGTCCGGGACGGGCTGCAGGAGTTTTTCGGGAAGTCCGAGGAGGGCTTCGAAGGTGCGCATCAGGCCGTCGCGGTCCCGGTCGTCGACCACGACGACGGTGATCCGGTCGGCGCCGACCGCGCGGATCCAGCGTTCGACGAGCCGGTCGTGCCGGTGCCGGCGCCAGAAGCTGGGGTTGGGCTTCTCGTAGGGGGCCTTGCGGAGCATGTGCTCCAGCCATTCCTCGTAGCCCATGCGCAGTCCGTTCTGCACGTACTGCTGCCACTGCGAGGGCATGATCCTGGCGAGCGGACGGAGGGTGACGAGGACGTGGACGCGTTCGCCGCCGAGCTGCTCGACGATGCGGGCGACGGTCTCGTCATCGGGGGCGTCGGCGAAGAACTCGCTGCTGATCACCGAGGTGCGGGAGCCAGTGGCCTCGACCTGCTTGAGCAGCCGCGTCCAGTGCTTCTCGGTGGGCACGGTGTCGCCCATCATCGCGGGCCTGGCACAGGCGGCGAGGGCGGCTTCCATCGGGTGCCGGGTGGTCGCCGGGAACTCCACACCGTGTTCGGGCAGCTTGTCCTTCGCGGCGAACAGAGCGCCCTGGATGGCCGTGGTTCCCGTTTTGTGCGGGCCGATGTGCAGCAGGCGGGTGCCTGCGGGCAGGGCGGCAAGGGGACCGGTGGGGCTCGTGGGGCCTATGGGGGCGTTGTTCACCGGGGCTTCGCCTCTCGTACAGTCCGTCTCCATGGTTAACAGAAGGTAAGACGTTCACCTTAGGTTCACCTGAGAGGAGCCTGGGACACAGATGAGTCCCAGGCTCCTGTTACAAAGACTTGACGTTCGGCGCGCCCGGTTCGCGGGTCAGACGACCTGTACGCCCGGTTCATCCGTCTCGACGCGCAGGGTGGCGAGCGTGCTCGCGGCGGCCTGCGGCCCGACGACGGTGTCGACGACTCGCACGCGCGCGTCGATGCCGTCGCGGCGGATGTCGAAGAGGTGGTAGCCGCGGTGGGCGTCGATGACCTTCCAGTGCGGGTTGTCGGCCTTCAGCGGGTCCCACTGGGCGTGGAAGGCGGCCTGGTCCTGGTCGCCGTTGCTGGAGATGGAGGTGCCGACGAACTCGGCGCCGACGACGTCCGCCGACGGGTCCGCGAAGTCCTTCTTCAGGTCGCTGATCATGGTGAGATGGCGGTCGCCGCTGAGCACGACGGGGTTGCGAACGGAGGCGAACTCGTCGAGCAGGGCGGTGCGTTCGACCTGGTAGCCGTCCCAGGCGTCGTAGTACCAGAGTTTTCCGTCGCCGGGCAGGATGTCGGTCTCGGCCATCATGATCTGCGAGGCGATCAGGTTCCAGCGGGCCGGTGAGTCGTGCAGTCCGTCGAGCAGCCACTGTTTCTGTTCGGCGCCGAGCATGGTGAGCGAGGGGTCCTCGGCGGCCGCCTGGCTGGTGACCTGGTCGCTGCGGAACTGGCGGGTGTCGAGGACGTTGAGCCGGGCGAGCCGGCCGAACTCCAGGCGGCGGTACATCTGGATGTGCGGCCCGTCGGGGATCGCGGTGGCCCGGACCGGCATGTGCTCGTAGTAGGCCTGGAAGGCGGCGGCGAGCCGGGCGACGAATGCGTCGTGGGACTGCTTGGCGGGGTCCTGGGGGACCTCGCCGGCCCAGTCGTTGTCGACCTCGTGGTCGTCGAAGGTGACCACCCAGGGGGCGTTCGCGTGCATGGCGGCGAGGTCGGGGTCGCTGCGGTACTGGGCGTAGCGGTTGCGGTACTGCACCAGGGTGTACGGCTCTCCGGTGCCCTCGTGGCGGCGGGGGCCCGCGGAGGACGGCGTGGACTCGTAGATGTAGTCGCCGACGAAGAGGACGACGTCGGGGTCCTGGGCGAGCATGTCGGCGTACGGGGTGAAATAGCCGTGCTGCCAGTTCTGGCAGGAGGCGAGGGCCACGCGCAGGGTGCCGCCCTTGGCGTGCGGGTGGGGGGCGGTGCGGGTGCGGCCGGTCGGGGAGATCCGGCCGCCGGCGCGGAAGCGGTACCAGTAGGAGCGGTCGGGGCGCAGTCCTCGTACGTCCACGTGAACGCTGTGCCCGTACTCGGGCCGGGCGTGGGCGGTGCCGCGGCGGACGACCTTGCGGAGGCGCTCGTCCTCGGCGATCTCCCACTCGACGGGGACGATCTCGTCCGGCATGCCGCCGCCGTTCAGGGGATCGGGGGCGAGCCGCGTCCAGAGCACGATGCCGTCGGGCAGCGGGTCGCCGGAGGCGATACCGAGGCCGAAGACTCCGTCGGGCAGCGGGGTTTCGGCGGCCCGGGCGGCGGACGGCAGCCAGAGCTGGGCGGATGCGGCGGCTCCGAGGACGGCGGCGCCGGCGGTCAGAAGGCGGCGGCGGTCGGGCGATGGTGCTCCGGTCATGCGCGGACTCCCTTGCCACGGTGGCCTCTTGGACGGTCTGGCTTTCGGAAGCTCCCACGGCCGGACGGTCTGTCCGCTGAACACGGGTATGCGTGCGCATGACAAATGGGCAGACAACAGAAAACCCGTTGCGGCCGGGAACGGGTCCCAACCACAACGGGTCTGACGGGTCTGACGGGTCTGACGGGTCTGACGGGTCTGACGGGTCTGACGGCAGATCAACGACCCCGGAGACCGGGGAGGCCGGCGGCGGTCCTACCTGCCCCGGCCCTACCGGCCTACCGGTCCTACTCGAACGGGTCGAAGTCGCCGTACTCCCGCAGGGACTCGTCGCGTTCCGCCTCCCGGTCGCGGCGGCGCTGCGCGGCGGGCCGCGGCTCCTCGAAGCGGTGGTCCTCGCCCCGGCGGCCGAGCATCTCTGCGCCGGACATCATGGACGGCTCCCAGTCGAAGACGACGGCGTTGTCCTCGGGGCCGATGGCGACGCCGTCGCCCCCGCGGGCACCCGCCTTCATCAGCTCCTGCTCCACGCCGAGGCGGTTGAGGCGGTCGGCGAGGTAGCCGACGGCCTCGTCGTTGTTGAAGTCGGTCTGGCGGACCCAGCGTTCCGGCTTCTCGCCACGCACCCGGTAGAGGCCGTCGTCCTCCTGGATGACGGTGAAGCCGGCGTCGTCCACGGCCTTGGGGCGGATGACGATCCGGGTCGCCTCCTCCTTGGGCTTGGCCGCGCGGGCCTGGCCGACCAGCTCGCCGAGTGCGAACGTCAGCTCGCGCAGGCCCAGGTGGGCGACCGCGGACACCTCGAAGACGCGGTAGCCGCGAGCCTCCAGGTCGGGGCGGACCATCTCGGCGAGGTCCTTGCCGTCGGGGACGTCGATCTTGTTGAGGACGACGATCCGGGGCCGGTCGCCGAGGCCGCCGTACTGCTTGAGCTCCTCCTCGATGACGTCGAGGTCGGAGACCGGGTCGCGCTCGGACTCCAGGGTGGCGGTGTCGAGGACGTGGACGAGGACGCTGCACCGCTCGACATGGCGCAGGAACTCCAGGCCGAGGCCCCTGCCCTGGCTGGCGCCGGGGATGAGTCCTGGCACGTCGGCGATGGTGTAGACGGTGGAACCGGCGGTCACCACACCGAGGTTGGGGACCAGGGTGGTGAACGGGTAGTCGGCGATCTTCGGCTTGGCGGCGGACAGCACGGAGATCAGCGAGGACTTGCCGGCGCTCGGGTAGCCGACCAGGGCCACGTCCGCGACGGTCTTCAGTTCCAGGACGATGTCCCCGAGGTCCCCGGGCACGCCGAGCAGCGCGAAGCCGGGCGCCTTGCGGCGGGCGCTGGCGAGGGCCGCGTTGCCGAGGCCGCCGCGGCCGCCCTGGGCGGCGACGTAGGAGGTGCCGTGGCCGACGAGGTCGGCGAGGACGTTGCCGGCCTGGTCGAGGACGACGGTGCCGTCCGGGACCGGCAGGACGAGGTCCTGGCCGTCCTTGCCCGCCCGGTTGCCGCCCTCACCGGGCTTGCCGTTGGTGGCCTTGCGGTGCGGGGAGTGGTGGTAGTCGAGAAGGGTCGTCACGGACTGGTCGACGGTCAGGATGACGTCGCCGCCGCGGCCGCCGTTGCCGCCGTCGGGGCCGCCGAGCGGCTTGAACTTCTCCCGGTGTACGGAGGCGCAGCCGTGGCCTCCGTTACCCGCGGCGATGTGCAGCTCGACGCGGTCCACGAAGGTGGTCATGGTGCAGTGCCTCCAGATACTTACGGGGTATTACCTATGTCAACACGCGAAAGGCGGACCCGCCTTCCCGATCGGGAAGTGAGGTCCGCCTCTCGAAACGTTCGGTCTGGGCCCTGAAACTCAGGCTCAGGCGACCGGGACGATGTTCACGACCTTGCGGCCACGGTGGGTGCCGAACTGCACCGAACCGGCCTGCAGCGCGAACAGCGTGTCGTCGCCGCCACGGCCGACGCCCGCACCCGGGTGGAAGTGGGTGCCACGCTGGCGGACCAGGATCTCGCCCGCGTTGACGACCTGACCGCCGAAGCGCTTCACGCCGAGGCGCTGAGCGTTGGAGTCACGACCGTTACGGGTGGACGATGCGCCCTTCTTGTGTGCCATCTCTCCTCAGTCCCTTACTTCGCAGCCGCGGGGATCTCAGTGACCTTGATCGCCGTGTACTGCTGGCGGTGGCCCTGACGACGGCGGTAGCCGGTCTTGTTCTTGTAGCGAAGGATGTCGATCTTGACGCCCTTGTGGTGGTCCACGACCTCGGCCTGGACCTTGATGCCGGCCAGGACCCACGGGTCGCTGGTCACAGCGTCGCCGTCGACAACGAGCAGGGTCGAGAGCTCGACCGTGTCGCCAACCTTGGCGGTGGAAATCTTGTCAACCTCAACGATGTCGCCGACAGCAACCTTGTGCTGGCGACCACCGCTGCGCACGATGGCGTACACGCGGATCTCACTCTCTCGCTCGGGAACGGCACCCCCGCAGTCCAGCCGCCCGGCGAACGCGGGCGGCCTCTCCGGAACACCGTGTGCTCCGGAGGAAGAGGTTTACGGGGATGTGGCGCGTCCTCTTATCCATGGACACGCCGACGGTCAAGGTTACGGGGCGGTGGCCGAGGGGGTCAAACCGGGCCCCGGGGTGTGTGGGGCCGGTCACTCGGACCGGGTCCCGAAAGGCGCGGGGCCGGTCACGTGGACCGGCCCCGCGCCCGGGCGTCAGCCCTCGTCGGAGGCGGTGGCGACCGTGGTGGTCTTCTTCGCCGTCGACTTGGCGGCGGCCGTCTTGGCGGTCTTGGCCGCCTTCTTGGCCGTCGTCGTCTTCTTCGCGGCCGCCGTCTTCTTGGCAGCGGTCTTCTTGGCGGCCGTCTTCTTCGCCGCGGTCTTCTTGGCAGCCGTCTTGCGGGCCGTCTTCTTGGCCGGGGCGGCCTCCTCGACGGCTTCCTCGACGGTCTCCCCGGCGGCCGGGGCTTCGGCGGCCGGCGCCTCCGCCTGCTCGACGGCCTCGGCGGCCGGTACGACCACGACGGCCGCCTCCTCGGACGCGGTCGGCGCGGTGGCCTTGCGCACCGCACGGCGGCGCGGGCGGGCGGGAGCGGCGCTCTCGGCGGGCGCGGCCGCCTCAGGCTCGGCGACCGGTTCCGGTGCCGTCTCCGCCACCGTCTCCGCGGCCGTCTCCACCGCCGCTTCGGGCGCCGCTTCCGCCGCCGGGGCGGTCTCGGCGACGACCGTCACCACGGTCGCCTCGGCCCCGGCCGGGGAACCGGCGGGCGCCGACACCTTCCGGGTGGCACGCCGGCGCGTACGGCCCTTGGGCGCGGTCTCCTCGACGGCCGGGGCCGCCTCGGCCACAGCGGCCTGCGGAGCCTCGACCACCAGGTCCTCGACGGCGACGGGCTCGGCGTGCGCCTCGGCGGACACCTCTGCCGGCTCCGTCTCGGCCTCGGCCTCCCGCCGCGTCGCACGGCGTTCCCTGGGCGCGCCGGCCGGAGCCGAGGCCCGGCGGCCCGCCCGGCGGCGGGTACGGCCGCGGCCGGCCGCGGCCTCCGCCTCGGCGACGCTGCTGTACAGCTCCTCGTCCGGCGCGAAGTCGGGCGCGGGCAGCGACACGGGCACGGCGGCCTCCGCCGCGACCTCGGCGGCCGTCTCGACCGCGTGGACGGCCTCGGCGTGCTCGACGGCCCCGTCGGCCACGACCTCGTGCGTCTCGTGCACGTCGTGGTCGTGGTCGTGCTCGTGCCCGTCGCCGCCACGCCCGCGCTTCTTGCGCTTGCCGCCGCCACCGCCGCCGCCGGAGCTGGGCTGCTCCATGTGGACGATGACGCCACGGCCGTTGCAGTGCACGCAGGTCTCGGAGAACGACTCCAGCAGGCCCTGTCCGACCCGCTTGCGGGTCATCTGGACGAGCCCCAGCGAGGTCACCTCGGCCACCTGGTGCTTCGTACGGTCCCGCCCGAGGCATTCGAGCAGGCGCCGCAGCACCAGGTCCCGGTTGGACTCCAGGACCATGTCGATGAAGTCGATGACGATGATGCCGCCGAGGTCGCGCAGCCGCAGCTGGCGGACGATCTCCTCGGCCGCCTCCAGGTTGTTGCGGGTGACGGTCTCCTCAAGGTTGCCGCCCTGGCCGGTGAACTTGCCGGTGTTGACGTCGACGACGACCATCGCCTCGGTCCGGTCGATGACCAGCGAACCGCCGCTCGGCAGCCAGACCTTGCGGTCCAGCGCCTTGGACAGCTGCTCGTCGATCCGGTACGTGGCGAAGACGTCGACCTCGGAGGTCCACTTCGACAGCCGGCCCGCGAGGTCGGGCGCGACGTGCGCGACATAGCCGTAGACGGTCTCCCAGGCCTCGTCACCGCTGACGATGACCTTGGAGAAGTCCTCGTTGAAGATGTCGCGGACGACCCGGACGGTCATGTCCGGCTCGCCGTACAGCAGCGTCGGGGCGTTGCCGTTCTTCGACTTCTTCTGGATGTCCTCCCACTGCGCCTGGAGCCGTTCGACGTCGCGGCGCAGCTCGTCCTCGCTCGCGCCCTCGGCGGCGGTGCGCACGATGACGCCCGCGTCCTCGGGGACGATCTTCTTGAGGATGGTCTTCAGCCGGGCCCGCTCGGTGTCGGGCAGCTTGCGGCTGATGCCGGTCATCGAGCCCTCGGGGACGTACACGAGGTAGCGGCCGGGGAGGGAGACCTGGCTGGTCAGACGGGCGCCCTTGTGGCCGATCGGGTCCTTCGTCACCTGGACGAGGACGGACTGGCCGGACTTCAGGGCGGACTCGATGCGCCGCGGGCCGTTGGCCATGCCCAGCGCCTCGAAGTTGACCTCACCGGCGTAGAGCACGGCGTTGCGGCCCTTGCCGATGTCGATGAAGGCGGCCTCCATCGACGGCAGCACGTTCTGGACCTTGCCCAGGTAGACGTTGCCGACGTACGAGGTCGACTGCTCCTTGTTGACGTAGTGCTCGACGAGCACGCCGTCCTCCAGGACGCCGATCTGCGTGCGGTCGCCGTGCTGGCGGACGACCATCACCCGCTCGACGGCCTCGCGGCGGGCGAGGAACTCGGCCTCGGTGATGATCGGGACGCGTCGGCGGCCCTGCTCGCGGCCCTCGCGGCGGCGCTGCTTCTTGGCCTCCAGCCGGGTCGAGCCCTTGATGGACTGGACCTCGTCGGAGGGCTCGGAGGGCTTGCGGGGCTCGCGGACCTTGACGACCGTGCGCTCCGGGTCGCCCTCGCCGGGCTCGGCGTCGGCGGAGGTGTCCCCGGCGCGCCGGCGACGGCGCCTGCGACGGCGGCTGCTGGAGGAGGACAGGCCGGCCTCGTCGTGGGCGTCCTCGTCGTCCTCTTCCTCCTGCTCGGCGGTGTCCTCGGCGTCCTGCTCGGCCTGCTCGGCGGCGAGCTCGTCGGTCCCGTCGTCGGCGCCCTCGCCGTCGAAGGCGTCACCGCGGCGGCGGCGCCGGCCACCGCGACGGCGGCGCCGGCGGGAGCCGGACTCCTCGGCCTCGTCGTCGCCGTCGGCGGCGTCCTCGACGGACTCCTCCGGCTCCTCGGTCTCGTCCTCGGCCGCGGACCCGGCGACCGGGGCCTCCTCCACGGCGCCCCGGCGGCGGCGCCGACGGCGCGAACCGGCCTCGGCCTGCTCGGCCGGTTCCGCGGCGAACGCCGTGGAAGCGGAGGCTGCAGAGGCCGCGGCGGAAGCGGGGGCGGCGGAGGAAGTGGTGGCGGCCGTGGAAACCGTGGCAGCCCCGAACTCCTCGGGCTCCTCGGTGCCTGCGGCCTCGGCGGCCGCTTCGGCGGCGGCGCGCTCGGGGGTCTGGAACTTCGGCTCGGCGAACACGGGCGCCTGGAAGACGGCGACGGCGGGGCGGGCCGGGCGGCGCTGCGGTTCCTCCTCGGCGGTGGCCGGGGCGGCGGGCTCGGAGAACCCGATGGCGGCCTGCCGCACGACGCGACGCCGGGACCGGCGCGGAGCCTCGGCCTCGACGGACTCGGTGGCCGGGGCCTCAGGGGCCGTGGTCTCGGCGACGGCTGCCTGCGGCTCCTCCTCGACGGCAGCGGCGGCCGTCTCGGCGGCAGCGGCCTCGGGCGCGCCGACGGGCGCGGTCACCCGGCGGGTGGCGCGGCGCCGGGTACGCGGAGCGGGCGCGGCCTCCTCAGGAGTTTCAACAGCCTCGGGAGCTTCGACGGCCCCGGGAGCTTCGACGGCCTCGGGTGCCTCGGCCACCTCGGCGGCGACGGTCGTGGCCGCGGCCTCTTCGGCCGGCTCGGCGGGCGCGGACACCCGGCGGGTCGCACGGCGCCGGGTACGCGGAGCGGGCGCGGCCTCCTCGACTGCCTCGGTGGCCTCGACCGCCTCAGGGGTCTCCTGCGGCTGTGCCTCCTCGGCCTCGGCGGCCGGGGATCCGGCGGGCGCGGAGGCGCGGCGGGTCGCACGGCGCCGGGTGCGCGGGGCGGGTGCGGCCTCCTCGACGGCCCCGGCGGTCTCGGCCGTCTCAGGGGTCTCGGCGGCCTCTTCCGTCGCTTCGGCGGCGGAATCGATGGTCTCGGCGGCCGGTATGGCCGGCACCGTGGTCTCGGCCGTGGTCTCGGCCACGGCCTCGGTCCCTGCGGGCGGTCCCGCGGGGCGGGACGCGGCACGGCGACGCCTGCGCGGCGGCAGGGTGTCGCTGGGGGTGTTCGGTTCGGAGCCCTCGGTGGGCTCGGTCGGTTCGAGCATGCGGGCGTTTCTCCCGTCAGGCTCCCGGGCGCCGCGCCTGGTCCGGCGTCGATCGAGTCGAGCGACCGCCGGTGACGTCCGCGGCTCGCGCGGTGCGCGGTGCCGCCGTGTGGGGCGCGGGCGCCGCACAGGAGCTCTCTTGTGTCCTGTCTCGCCGGTTCCGTACGCCTTGTCGCGGACGGCCTGGCGAAAGTCTTCTGGTCAGTGCGCTGCCCGACCCAGGTGGCTCCCGAGTACGAGGGCTGCGCTACGACGTCCGTCCTTCGCGGGACCTTCCTTACGCCGGCGCCGTCGCGGCGGCAGTCTGTTCGGCCTTCGAAAGGGCCTGAGCTGCCTCGCGGTCGGGCGCGAGCGGGTCGGTCACCGTGCCGGTCTCTTCATCGAGCAGCCCCTGCGCCAGCCTGGTCACCGCTGCGGGGACCGGCGGCGCCAGGTCGGCCACGGCGCGGAGACCGGACAGGACGTCGTCGGGTCGTACGGCAGGCGTCACGTGCCGAACAACCAGCCGCAGTATCGCACAGGCCTGGTCGGTCGGCCTATCAGCCGTTTCACTCTGTGTTTCAAGTTGTACGACCGCGGGGCGGGCGTCGAAGGTGCGGACGCCGTTCTTGGTCATGCGCTGGACCTCGACGGATCCGGCGGTGTTGAACGCGGCGACGGCCTGTTCGGCCTGTGCCGGGTCCACGCCGGCCAGCCGCAGCTCCCACACGGAGGCGGTGAGCCGGTCGGCGAGTCCGGACGTGTGTGCCTCGACCGCGTCGACGATGTCGAGCCCGGCGGGCAGCGACTCGTCGAGGAGGGCGCGCAGCCGCTCCGGGTCTCGGGGTGCGGTGAGTGCGATCTCCAGGAACTCCGCCTCACTGCCCGTGCCGGTGGGTGCGGCATTGGCGTACGACACCTTCGGGTGCGGTGTGAACCCCGCCGAGTACGCCATCGGCACCTCGGCGCGGCGCAGCGCACGCTCGAAGGCGCGCTGGAAGTCACGGTGGCTGGTGAACCGGAGGCGGCCGCGCTTGGTGTAACGCAGTCGGATGCGCTGCACCGCGGGTGCGGGCGGCGGGCCTTCGGGCTGTCGCTTGCCCAGTGTCGTCAGTCCTTCGTGATTCTTGTGCGGGGGCCGTACCGCTGTCGGCCGTACGGCTGGGTACTGCTATCCATCAAGAGTACGTGTGTCGCGGCCCCGGGGTTCCCGGCGGTCGACGGGCGCGGGCCGCCTCGGCTCGCCGAAGAGGGCGCGGCGGAGGTCGGCGCGGGCCTGGCGGACGGCACGGCCGATCGCGCGTGCGGCCTCGGCCACCGGGTGCAGTACGAGGTCGCGTACGACGTGTCCGACCGGGGTGAGGACAGTCCGGTACACCCATCGCGCGGGCTCCAGGAAGATCCACCGGAAGAGGGTCCCGAGCACCCGTCCGGCGGCCCGTGCGACGTACCCGGCGGCGCGCCACGCGTGGCCGAGGGCCTCCCCGGTCTCCCTGAGGACGATGCCGAGGACGTGGCCGACCGGGGCGAGGACGTACCGCCACAGGACGAGGACGGGCAGGACGAAGAGCACGCGCGCGATCCAGTACAGGGCGGTGCCGAGCATGTCGAACACCCAGGCGACGGCCTTCGCGACGGGCGTGAGGAGCCACACGACCGCGTGGCCGATCGGGGTGAGCACGCGCGCGTGGAACCACACAAGCGCATGGCCGATCGGGGTGAGCACGCGCGCGTAGAGCCACACGAGGGCGTGGCCGAGAGGGGTGAGCAGGTACCGGTACAGCCAGATCAGGGGTACGACGAGGAGCCCGTGGAGGATCCAGCCGATCGCGCGTCCCACCGGGGCGAGGACGTACCGCCACAGGAACCTCGCGACGGCGGCGAACGCGTCCCAGAGCAGGCGTACCGGCAGCACCACCAGGAACACGAAAATCCGGACGGGGATTCTGATCGCGACGACCAGGCACCCCTCGGGGGGCTGCGGCTGCGCGCGTGACGGCTGCTGGGGCTGTTTCTGCATGTCCATGGCCGGAGAGACGTTATCGCGTACCGCGCGGATGCGATCGGCCGCCCTTGATCACCGATCGGCGGCGAGACGGTAACGGTTGACCCGCTCACGCCAATCTGAATGGAACCGGCCACGTCGGCTTGATTTGCTGTGCGCACAATCACGCCTTGATCCCCGGGGGGACGAGTAATGAACTGGTACGTGGACGTACTGAAGAAGTACGCGGTGTTCAGCGGACGCGCGCGCCGGAAGGAGTACTGGATGTTCACGTTGATCAACGTGATCATCGCGATCGTGCTCGCCGTCGTCGGCAACGCCATCCACTTCGCCGCCCTCGCGGCGATCTACAACCTCGCGGTCCTGCTGCCCGGCCTCGGTGTCGCGGTCCGCCGCCTGCACGACACCGGCCGCTCGGGCTGGCTGATCCTGGTCGGCATCATCCCGCTGGTCGGCTGGATCTTCGTGCTGGTCTGGCTCGCGTCCGACGGCAAGCCGGAGGAGAACCAGTACGGCGCCAACCCGAAGTACGCGGCCGCCGTCTGACCCGCCGACACACCGAAGGCCCGCCGGAACCCTCCGGCGGGCCTTCGCCTGTGTGCCTGTGGCTCGCCTGTGTGCCTGTGGCTGCTGCGCGACTGTGCGGCTGTGCGCCTATGCGGCGGAGGACGAGTTCCTCCTGTTGCGTTCGGTCTGCAGGAACAGGACCAGGAAGGTGACGCGCAGGAGGTCGTCGGGGAGGGCGTGCAGGCCGGCGGGCAGGACGATGCGGCGGGGCCGGCCGCCCAGCAGGTCGTACTCCACCAAGAGCGGGCCGATCCCGCGCACCCGGCCGCTGAGCCTGGGGTGGTCGATCGGGTACGGCCCGATGCGCCGCGGGATGCCCGACCAGGCGGTGCAGTCGACGTCCCAGGTCCCGAACGTTCTGGGAACCGTGCCCAGGCGGCCGTAGCCGATCTCGACGTCGCCGATCCGGCGCAGCCGGCTGCCGAGCATGTCGTACTCCAGCGGATGCGGCCCGAGCGCGCGGGGCCGGCCGCCCCAGCGGCCGTAGGCGAGCTCGACCTCCCCGATGCTGCGCAGCCGGCCGCCCAGCAGGTCGTAACCCAGTTCCAGTTCCATGTCCGCCAACTCCCCCGTTGTGCGCCCGCGTTCCGCTGTTCACCGGTGTCCGGTCTCCCCGATTGTGCGGCCGGTGCGGGGCGGCTTCCATCGCGGTCGTGTCACGGTTTCGTCGACACGCGGAACATTCCGGTCCGCGGCGCGTCATGTCCGCGGGACCGGCATGCCGTTCCAGCGGGCGAGGAACTTGCCGATTTCCCACAGCGCCAGCAGCGCGAGCGCCGGCAGCAGCGTCCAGCCGAACTGGGCCAGGTTCAGTTCGGTCGTGCCGAGCAGTCTGCGGAAGGCGTCCGTCTGGGTGACCAGGACCGCGAGGACGAACTCGATCAGCATGGCCCGGTTCATCTGCTTGCTGTCGAAACTGGCGGTGGTGAGCACGGTGTCGCGTTCGCTGCGGCACTCCAGGGCGGCCACGATCAGGCAGAGCGCGAAGGACGTGAACGCCATCGACTGGCCGATCGCGGCGCTGCCGTAGCGGGTGGTGCCGAGTTCGATCAGGCAGAGCAGGCCGATGGTGATCACCAGGCCGGACAGTCCGACGGTGAGCATGACGCCCCGGGTGAGCACGTGTGCACCGCGCGGTCGCGGGCGGCGGGCCATCAGGCCGGGGCTCTGCCGGTCGAAGCCGAGCGCGAAGCCGAAGGCCGCGTTGACGAAGAAATGGATCCACAGCACCTGTGCCGGCGTGAACGGTTCCCCGGCGGCGATGTCGAACAGGGTCGCGCCGAGGAATGTCAGCACGAACACGACGAGCAGGACGAGGACGAACCGGATGTACTTGGTGAGGTTGTCGTAGATCTTGCGGCCCTGTTCGACGGCGAAGACGATCGTGGCGAAGTTGTCGTCGGCGAGGACCATGCGGCCGGCGTTCTCGGCGACCTCGGTGCCGGAGCCCATGGCGATGCCGACGTCGGCCGCCTTGATCGCGGGCGCGTCGTTGACGCCGTCACCGGTCATGGCGACGACGCCGCCTTTCTTCTTCAGCGTCTCGGCGAGCAGCACCTTGTGTTCGGGGGCGACCCGGCCGACGACGCCGATGCCGTCGATCCGGGCGAGTCGTTCGCTCTCCGGGAGGGCCGCGAAGTCCGCTCCCAGCATGGCCTCGCCCTCGATGCCGAGCTGCCGGGCGATGGCGGCGCCGGTGACGACGTCGTCGCCGGTCACCATGCGGACCCTGATGTGCGTACCACGGCCTGCCGCCGGCCGCCCGGCCCTGCGGGGCGTCTGTCCGCGCGGTCATGAAGACGCCTTCTTGTTTTTCTTGTTCCTGTTTTTCTTGTTCTTGTTTTTCTTCTCGTTGTTTTCCTTCTCCGCCGCCGTGTACGGGTCCGGGGCCGCCCCTGCGGGTGCCTCCGCCTCCAGCTGCTTCCTGACCTCGGCCAGTTCGCGCCGGGTCTGGTCGCTGACCTGCGGGTACTTCGGGTCTATGGCCATCAGGGTGTGCACCAGGACGGCGGCCGCGCACACGCGGGCGAACCACTTGTGGTCGGCGGGAACCACGTACCAGGGCGCCCATGGCGTACTGGTGGCGGACAACATCTGTGAAAACGCCCGCTGGTAGTCGTCCCAGTAGGCCCGCTCGCGCACGTCGGCCGGCGAGAACTTCCAGTTCCGCTCCGGTACGTCGATGCGTTTGAGGAAACGGGTGCGCTGTTCTTCCTTCGACAGGTTCAGGAAGATTTTCACGACCCTGAAGCCGTTGTCGGTCAGGTAGCGCTCCCAGTCGTTGATCTCGCGGTAGCGCCGTTCCCACACGTCCGGGCCGCGGGCCGCGTCGGGCAGCTTCTGGCGGCGCAGGTTGTCCGGGTGCACCCGGACCACGAGCACTTCCTCGTAGTGGGAGCGGTTGAAAATGCCGATCTCACCGCGGCCGGGCAGGTTCCGGGAGTAGCGCCACAGGTAGTCGTGGTCGAGTTCGTCGTTCGAGGGGACCTTGAAGCCGACCACGCGCACGCCCTGCGGGTTGACTCCGCTCATGACGTGGCGGATGGTGCCGTCCTTGCCGCCGGCGTCCAGGGCCTGCAGGCACAGCAGCACTCCGTAGGCGTCCTGGGCGGCCAGCCGCCGCTGGTAGTCGGCCAGTTGCTCGATACCGCTGCGGAGCAGTTCGACGCCGTCCTTCTTCTTGCGGATGCCGGCCCGGAAACCGGGGTCGAAGTCCTCGGCCAGCCGTACCTTGCTGCCGGGCTCGACCCGCAGCGGCTCGATGAACTCCGCGATGCGGTCGGCTCTGTCGTCACCCATGGCCCACCCGCCCTTCGCACCGGCCGGTCCGCCCGTCACAGCGGCCCGTCCAGCCTCCCCTCGGCCGCCCGGGCCGTCCTCACCCCTCGCGGGTGGTTCACCTCGTACGCCGGGGCCAGGGCACGCGGATCAGACAGCGGCGTCTCCGCCGCCACCGCCACTGCGGTCCCCGTCCTCCCCGCGTCGCGGAAGGACGCCGGCGGCGACGAGGGTGTCGTACAGCCGCTGCTGTTCCGGATCGAGGCCGGAGTACAGCATGTCGAAGGCCTCCTCCTCGCCCCGCACCATCTCGACGGGGTCCCAGCCGTCGCCGAGCGCCGCCATGACGTGCGCCCTGCGGGTCATCTCGTGACCCGTGAGGTCGACGGAGAACTCGACCGGCTCGGTGGGACGGGAGGCATCTTTGTCGGACATATAACCGAATTTAGGTACGCCGTACGGCTCACGACAAGAGCCCGTGGGGCACATCACAGCAGGTCGGGGGCGCGCCTGCGCCTGGCTCACGCGGGCGGTGCGGTCCCGGCCTGCTCGCTCACCAGATACCGCGCGTACCAGTCCGGCCAGTCCGGGTCCTCGCCACCGGTGCGTGCCTCGTGCTCGCCGTGCGCCGCCGCGGCCCTGCGCAGGGCACTCGCCAGGTCGTCGGCGGAGGAGAACGTGGTGGCCGCGGGGTCGAGCCGCCCCGGGAGCCGGGTGGTGACCTCCTGGAGGAGCCAGCCGTTGCCGTCCGGGTCGCTGAACGACAGGAAGGAGCCGTAGCTGCCGTCGGGGCCGGCGACCCGGGCATCGGCGCCGGCGTGGTGGAAGACCCCGCCGGCGTCGTGGAACACGTCGCTCGGGCGGGCGCCGTGCCGGGCCAGGTCGTCGTGGGCGGCCCCGATGTCGTCGACGATCAGGTGCAGGCCCCGGGCCGAGCCCGGAGCCTGGTCGGTGACCGAGGAGCCGAAGATGACCGACGCCGGGGAGCCGGGCGGCGTCACCTGTACGACCCGGAAGTCCCCGTCGCCGGCGACGTCCGCGTCGAGGCGCCAGCCGAGTGTGGTGTAGAAGTCCTTGGCCCGGTCGACGTCGGCCACCGGCACCACGACGACCTCCAGTTTCATGTCCATGACTTGCGCCTCCCGTCTCGTAGGGGCGTAGGGGCGTAGGGGCGTAGGGGATACCGGCGAGGGGCGGGCGGTCAGTGTGCGAGCAGTTGCTGACCGCCGTCGATGTCGTAGGTGGCGCCGGTGAGGGCGTCGTTGACCATGATGTGCACGGCGAGAGCGGCGACGTCCGCGGGGCCGACCACCCGGCCGATCGGCAGTGTCTTGCGCAACTCCTCGCGCCGCGACTCCAGTTGGTCACCGAGGAGGGCGGCGGACAGGGGGGTGTCCACGAACCCGGCCGCGATGAGGTTGACCCGGACCGGGGCGACCTCCAGCGCCAGGTTGGCGGTGAGCGCGGGCAGCGCCGCGGTGACGGCGCCCGCCACGGCCATCCCGGGCGCGGGCCGCCGGCCGCCGGTGCCGCCGATGAACAGCAGCGTTCCCCCGGCCCTGACCTTCTCCCGGCCCGCCCGTGCCACCGCCAGCATCATCGCGACACGTCCGCCGAAGTCCCGGGCGGCACTGGTCAGATCGAGTTCGCCGAGGGGGGTGTACGACGGGCTGCCCGCCGTCACCATCACATGGTCGACCCGCCCGGGCAGCTCCCCGAGGAAGCGCTCCAGGTGTGCGGTGTCCTGGGCGTCGAGCACGGCCGTGGTCAGCGGGCGCAGTTCGTCCGCGGCCCGCCGCAGGCGTTCGGCGTTCCGTGCCACGAGCACCAGGTCACCGCCGGCGGCCCGCACCTGCCGCGCCGTCTCCAGACCGATGCCGGCGCTGCCGCCCACCACGACGACCGTCTGTCCGGCCAGTTTCCCGTTCGTTCCGCTCGGCTCACCAGCCATGACCACCTCCACGTCCGCCGGCGCCGCCCGACTCGTCGGTGGTGAGCACGGGGCCACAGCTCTCCGCCCTCGGACAGGAAGTCGTTGTACGGGTCGTCGATCAGCGGAGCGGTTTCCTCCGGGGAGTACCGCGCTTCAGAGCTCATGGACGGCGCACAGTGCGGGGCTGCGGGGACGGCCGGGGCCGCCCCGGGCTCTCCGCCGCGGTCACCCGGCTCCGGAACCTCAGTCTGTCATCCGCCCGGTGGAACGGCATCCCGGACCGGGCCGAGTACGTCGTCGGCGCTGCGGGGCTCGGTGCGCGGCTGTTGGTTGAGCTGGTGGCGCGCGATGGAGGATCGCCGGTAGACCTCCTTGCGGGCCCGCATGATGTTGCCCAGGGGCGCGTGCTCGGCGGTGACCCGCCAGGGGGTGAAGGACAGCGCGTCCATCTTCTCCAGGTTCTCCGGGCCGGAGATGTCCTGCCGCGGCAGCCGCAGTTTCGCCACGGTGAAGGACGGCGAGAGCTGTTCGGGCCACTCCACGGTGGTGTCCTCCACCGGCATGCGCTGCAGGTCGGTGCAGAGCTGGACCTGGATGTCGAAGGCGTAGGGCCGCTCCTGCAACTCGGCCTGCAGCGCCGGCCGGAAGACCTCCTGCGCGGAGGCCGGGTCGACGGTGCGCCGGACGACCGCGGCGGCGGAGGACGGTTCGGGGGTGATGCGCACCTTGGCGATGTAGTCACCGTGCCGGACCGCGCCCATCGTCCAGTAGCTCGACAGCAGCAGGTTCGCCGGAGGGATCTTCGACAGGCGCAGGAACGCCAGGAACTCGTCCCACGCCCAGTTCTCCTGATTCAGCGTTCCTTTTCCGGTCACGAAATCGGCGTAGAAGCGATGTGCGCCGGGGCGGCCCTGGGAGAAGTAGGCCGGCGCGTTCAGGAACAGTTCCTGGATGAACAGGTAGTGCTCGACCGTGTTGCAGAAGAAGACCGGTCCGTTGATGTTGGCGTAGTCGAACGTGCCCGAGTCCGGTTCGTCGTCCAGCAGGGTCGGGCCGGGGATGTCGAACATCTTCAGCGCAAGTCCGGTGGCGGCACCCAGTCGTGCGTCGGCTCCGGCGTGGGGCGAGCCGTTGGAGAAGCGGATGAGCGCGTCGTGGATGCCGGGCGTCGCGTAGATTCCCTGGGCGTACTCGGGGGGCAGCCCGGCCAGGATCTCCACTTCTCCCCGGACCAGCCCGTAGCCCTTGGCGTGAGCGTCGCGGAGGGCCCGTCCGGTGCCGCCGGCCTCGACCGACTCGGCGATGTAGCTCTCGGTTTTCTCGATCACCGTCTGCACGTCGCGGTCGAAGTCCGGAGCGTCGTCTTCGACATCAGGCGGGTAGCGGACGAACTGTGCTGCCATGACTTCGACCTCTCCTCGGAGAGCGTGAGCGGACGTCGGGGCGTGAGCGGACGTCAGGGGGCGGGCATCGCCGTCAGCCCTCCAGTTCGGCGAGCCAGCGCAGGGCGCGCAGACCCGGCAGGAAGCAGTACTCGCCGCCGCGGGTCACCACGAAGCTGGGCAGGTTCTGCAGGCGGCGCCGGACCGGCTTCTCCGGGATGGTGACGCTGCCGGTTCCGCCGTGATGCCCGGCCACCGGGTCCTTCTCGCCCGGGTAGCCGATGAAGTTGCCGTCGTTGACCCACTCGGCCTTGATGAACTCGAACTGCCGCTCTAGGTGGGCGCCGATGAAGACCCCGACCAGGCCCCGCTCGGCGCCGTCGTCCTCCAGCACGCCCTCGGGCAGCGGCGGGCCGTAGGTGGTGCCGCGGCGGATGAGCCGGTGCATCCGCGCGTCGCCGATGATGGTGGAGTCACGGGGGTTGGTACGCCGGATGTGCGCGCCGGCGGGGCATCGGTAGCCGCGGTCGTCGTTCTCCCGGTAGAGGAAGTCGTTGACGCGGTGCGGATCGGCCGCCAGCTCCGGATCGTCGTGCTCCGGCGCCAGCGTCAGCGGCGCCCCGCTCGGCCAGCGCCCGACCATCTTCGCCGCCAGGAGTGCCTCCTCCTCGGCGCCCGAGCTGTTGGCGCGCAGGTACCGGCGCCATGCCGCCACGTTGGTGTGGATCTTGCGAACGGCCACGTAGGTTCCGTTGCGCCCCAGCACGTCGGGGCTGGGCATGGGCGGCAGACCGCCGGTCTCGTCGGGGTAGCCGAGGATGAACTCGCCTGCCTTGATGGGGGCTTCCTGCGGGTTGGAGCCGGGCAGCCCGACGCCCTCGATGTTGGGATGGCTGATGCCGTCGCGGAAGCCGAAGGTGGTGCGCCCGGTCGGCAGCTGGCGGACCTCCTGCTGCCAGATCACCCGGACGCCGGGGGTGTCCTCGTAGGCGACACGGGCCTGCTCCAGCTCCTTGTCCAGCCGCGCCGCGTCGGAGGACAGGGCGCTCAACGCGATGTGGACGTCACCGGTTCCGAACGGCGCCTCCCAGCGGGACGGCGCGCTCTCGCCCACGTCGCCGATCAGCTCCGCCCGGGCGGCCATGCCCTCGCGAAACGCCCGCGGGAAGCTGTCCAGCGACTCCTGGGGCACCCCCAGGGCCCTCAGCCCCTGGTAGCTGAACGCCACAGCCACCCAGGCGTCCTGTTCCGGGTCCACGGCGGGCAGACCACCCGAGGTCAGCGGGAGCAGCCGGCGCAGCAGGGCGCGCCCGGCGTGGCGGTCGTCCACATGGAGGAAGACGAACTTTCCCTCGTACGGGACGGGCCTGGGCCGCAGGGCCCCGCTCTGGACGTCGTCGATCTCGACGCGCACGCCCGCGGCGCCGCCGCTGTCCGCTGTGTTCATGGTCGCTTGTGCCTCCGCATCGGTCTTCTGCCTGGACGGCCCTGCAACGGCCGGTGCGCGCCCGTCGACACGGTCCGCCGACGGCGGGGGCCTTGGGTCCGTCGGCCGGGTCCGGGTTCTGGTCCGGGTTCCAGGCCGAGTTCCAGGCCGAGTTCCAGGCCGAGTTCCAGGCCGAGTTCCAGGCCGAGTTCCAGGCCGAGTTCCAGGCCGAGTTCCAGGCCGAGTTCCAGGCCGAGTTCCAGGCCGAGTTCCAGGCCGAGTTCTAGGCCGAGGCCTCCTCCAACAGCTTCTGGAAGGCGGGCGTGGCCAGCAACTCGGCGTTCGCGGGGTTGTCCAGTGCCGCCCGGAACTCGGGGGTGTCCAGCACCTCCTGGAACGCCGTGCTCACGCGCTGGTCCTTCCAGACCTGCTGAACGGTCAGATCGGGATAGGAGCTGACGAAGACTCCCGCGGGCGCCTGGTGGGCGACGAACCAGTCCTTCACCCCCGGATCGGCGACGCCGGGGAACCCTTCGGTGTGCGAGAAGACCTTGTCGAAGCGGTCCCCGACTTCCGTCTGGGCGAAGTCGTCGATGTAGGTGTCCCAGGAACCGTCGAAGACGCTGGCGAACATGTGCCGGGTGTCATTGTCGAAGATCACGTGCCGTGCGTCGTGCAGGGTGCCGATCTGGTGCAAGGCCGCATGGACCCTCTCGTCATTCGTCGCGTCGGCGAGCGTGGCGAGATCCTCACGCATGGCATCCGCATGGCCCGGCCTGATCTCGGTGAAGACGGTGAACTCGTTGCAGACCCCGTCCGACCTGCCCGGGCGCTCGGGGTGAGCCGTTTGGGTTGCGCCTGTCGTCGCAGTCATCGTGACGTCCTCCTGCCACGGTCGGTGCGAGGGTTGCCAAACGCCCGGGCATGGGGCGCCGTCACCCTCACCTCTTCATCCTGACCACATGCCGGTCGCTCCGCATCCCCGGCCCGGGACGTCGCGGTCACGCGGAACGGAGCACCGGAAGAGCCGACGGCCACGGTCCGCACCCGCGGGATCGCGAGTGCGCCGTCGCCAGGAGCGACGAGCAGGCCAAGCCCCTCGGTCCCTCAACACCTCGTCAGCCCCTCGGAGCTCAGGACAGCTCGCGAGGACAGACTCGCCGGAGCGCAGGAACATGGAATACGAGCCTGCCGGGGCGACGGGACGCTCGGCAGCCCGGAACATCCGGAACATCCGGCCGAACCGCGGGCCGGCGCCGGCCGGCGAGGACCGCCGTCGCGTCGGACCGCGTGCCCGCCGCAGATCCACGGTTCCGCGTTCAGGCGGCCGGGCGGGGGGACCCACCCCCCGTAAGAGGTCGCCCGGTTCGACAGCTGCTCTGCCCGCCACCTGGAGGCGATCATGGGCAAGGTTCTCGGTGACATCCTGGGGCTTGCGGCCGGTGTCGCGGTCAGCCCGCTCCCGATCATCGCGGTCATCCTCATACTCGCGACGCCTCGGGGACGCCTCAACGGAGTCCTCTTCACCGTCGGTTGGATCCTGGGACTCTCGGTGCTGGGCGCGGTCATGCTGGCGATCGCCTCCCCCGCGGGCGCCTCCGCCCACAGTCACCCGGCCACCTGGGTGGGAGCCCTCAAACTCGCCCTGGGCCTGTTCCTCGTCGTCTTCGGCGCCCGGCAATGGCACCGGCGCCCGAGGGATCCCTCGGAGGCCCGGCTGCCGAAGTGGATGAGCGCGATCGACCGCCTCACGCCGGTCAAGGTCTTCGCGCTCGGTCTGGCCCTGGCCGCACTCAACGCCAAGAACGCTCCGCTGACCATCGCCGCGGGCGCCGCGATCGGCTCCGCCGGACTGCCGGTCGGGCAGCAGATCGCAGCACTGGCGATCTTCGTCGTGATCGCCACCCTGGGCCTGCTCGCCCCGCTGGCGGTCTTCCTGCTCGGCGGAGAGCGGGCCAAGACCACGCTCGGCAACTGGAAGGACTGGGCGGCCCAGCACAACGTCGCCGTGATGGCGGTCCTGTTCTTCGTCCTCGGCCTGAAGCTGCTCGGAGACGGCATCGGCATCCTGATCTCCTGACGCGTCCGTTCAGTGCTCGAACGAGGACGACTTCCACCGCCCCCCTCCTGCGCCCCACCCCTTGTCCAACCTATCGACTTTCGATAGATTCCCATCGTAATTCGATGGAAGGACGGGTCGTGGGAAAGCTGACAGTGCGTGCGCTGCGCGCCGTGCTCGTGGTGGTGCTCGCCGGCACCGTGTTCGTACAGGCAGGGATGGTGTGGGTGTTGGTCAGCGGGAGCGACCCGGAGGACGGGACGCTCCCGCTGACCGCGCTGCGCGTGATCACGATCCTGGGCATGGTGTCGGCCCAGGTCGCCGTGGTCGCCGTATGGCGGCTGGTGGCGATGGTGCGACGCGGAACCGTGTTCTCCCACGCCGCCTTCCGGTACGTGGACCTCGTGATCGGCGCGATCGTGGCGGCGGCCCTCCTGTGGTTCGCGGTCACGGCCGTCAACGCGCCGGGCCAGCGGGACGACCCGGGCGTCACCGTCATCATGGGCGGGATCGGCGTCGCCATCCTCGGGGTCGCGCTCATCGTGCTCGTGCTGCGGATGCTGCTCGCCCAGGCCGTCGCACGCGACGTCGAAGCGGCGCAGATGCAGGCCGAGCTGGACGAGGTGATCTGATGCCCATCGTCGTCGACATCGACGTGATGCTGGCAAAGCGGAAGATGTCCGTGGGCGAGCTCGCGGACCGGGTAGGGATCACGCCCGCCAACCTGGCGGTACTCAAGAACGGCCGCGCCAAGGCGGTGCGCTTCGCGACCCTCGCCGCGCTCTGCGACGTGCTCGAGTGCCAGCCGGGCGACCTGCTGCGCTGGGAGACCGAGGGTGCCGCGGGCGGATGACGCGCCCCGGGGCGTTCGCAGGCCGGCCGATGAGTTCCGGAGCCCTGTGCAGTCTGCCTTCGCACAAGCCGAAGCTGCGCACGAGATCTGCGAGGGAACCATGAGCGACCACGCACTACCACCCGTCGTCGACGCCGCAACCTGGGAACACCGGCTCGGGGCACTGCGTGCCCGGGAGAAGGCGGCGACACGGGAACTCGACGCCATCGCCGCCGAGCGCCGCCGCCTGCCGATGGTCGAGATGCCGGAGTACACACTCGACGGCGAGGACGGCCCCGTCCGGCTGGCAGACGTCTTCGAGGGCAGGAGGCAGCTGATCGTCTACAACCACATGTGGTTCGCCGGCAAGGAATGGCAGTGCCCGGGCTGTACGGGGTTCACCTCGCAGTACATCCGCCTGGAGTTCCTGGACAACTACGACGCACGATTCGTCGTCGTCACCCAGGGCCCGATCAAAGAGGCGCTCGCCTACAAGCAGCGGGTCGGCAACCGGATGGCGTGGTACTCGACGGCGAACAGCCCGTTCGGGTCCGACGTCGGCGCACCTCCCGGCGGAGGATTCGCAGTCAACGTGTTCCTGCGCGACGGCGACACCGTCTATCGCACCTGGCACACCGACGGCCGGGGCACCGAGCAGCTCAGCCACAGCTTCGCGCTGATCGATCTCCTGCCGTACGGACGTCAGGAGGAATGGCAGGACTCGCCCGAGGGCTGGCCCCAGTCCCCCACCTACAGCCGGTGGGCGACCTCCGAGAACATCGCTGCGCTCTACGGCCCGGGTTCCGGCTGAGTGTGCGTGTCCATGGCGGGACAGCCACGAACGGCCCCATGTCCAGATATCCAGGTGCTGTTCCGCCCCTCCCGTTCCCGCCCTACGCGGCGCTCGTGGTCCATGCGGTCTCCCCCAGCCGCTCGATACGACAAGGCCGCCGCCACGGCAGACGCGGGGCTGCGCGGGCCCGCGTCTGCCGCGTTGCCGGGCCGGGCCGCGTGCGGCGCGGGCCTGGCCCGGCCGGCCGGGTTTGCGCGGCTGTGCTGTGCTGTGCTGTGCTCAGCTGCCGATCTCGTACTGGCCGACGGTGCGGAAGTAGCGGAGGGCTTCCGGGCTGCCGTCGTCGAGGACCGCCTGGATCGCGTCGTACATGGCGTCGCTGATGTTCGGGTCCGTGAGCATGTGGATGATGTACACGCGGTCGTCCTCGGCCTGCGCGAGCCGGTATCCGGTCCACCGGAAGTAGCTCAGGGCTTCGGCGGTACCGGCATCGAGGGCGGCGTTGGCCTCCGCTGTCACCCTCTTGTCACCGTTCTGTGTGGCCACGTACAGGATGTGCGCCACGGCCACGGAGTCGTCCTCGACCTGGGCCTGGGCGTACCCCGTCTCCAGGAAGGCACGCAGCGCTTCCGGGGTGTTGGCGTCGAGGGCGGCGTTGGCCGCCTTGATCACCCGCTTGTCACCGTTCTGGGTGGCCACGGCGAGGACATGGGCGACCGCGACGGAGTCGTCCTCGGCCTGGGCGAGGCGGCATCCCGTCTCCAGGAAGGCACGCATGTCCTCCGCCGTACCGCTCAGCGCCTGGTCGGCCTCGCGCAGCACGCCCGCCCCGGCGTTGTCGTCCGCGAGGATGTCCTGGATCGCGGCCCTGACCTGGTCGTCCGTCAGCTCGTCGACCGGGGTCCCGGTACCGGACGAGACGTCCGGGCAGGCCGTGGCGGGCGTGGTGGCGACGGGCGTGGTCGGCGTGGACGCGTCGGCGGCGAAGGCCGGTGCGGTGAAGAGAAGGGCGGGCGTCAGAACGGTCGCGGCGACCAGCATCGCGGCGCGGGTCGGTCTCATGGATGTGCCTCCGTATTCGGTGGGTTGACCGGTATGAAGCATCCACATGCCAGGTGCACGGATCAACACGTTTCTCGGCGGCGGACGGTCCTCAACTATGCGGATGCGATGGCGAGTTCGGACTTCACCGACGCCGGCGTGCGCTGTCCGTCCCGAGTCCTCGGCCGGGTTCGGGGCGGGCGGAGAACCGCAGGAGGCGGCGGCAGGTGGCCGGCGTTCGCGC
>NZ_BCFL01000035.1 GCF_002217755.1 Streptomyces hyaluromycini
GAATGGTGACGGTCCGGGAGGACTGGGTGTAGCTGATGGTGACCTGCCGTTGATGGCTCCGAGTGAGTGGCTGCCCGGTTCTCCGGGACGCTCCGGCCGCTGATTGAGAACTGCGGTCATCGCTGGTTAAGGGCTGGGCGGCGGAGCGTTCCCGGACCCTGAAGGTGCTGCTTGCTGGGGAACGGAGCGACGGCGGTGACGGAACGTCATGAGCAGGTCTGGGTTGGCATCGACGCTGGTAAGGCGCATCACTGGGCTGTCGGAGTCAACGCCACCGGAGAAAAGGTGCTCTCGAGGAAGGTCGTCAATGGTGAGGACGAGATCCTGGACCTGATCGTGGCAGCGTGCGAGATGGCTGACGAGTTCGATGGGCGGTCGACATCTGCGGCCGGGCCTCGACGTTGCTGCTTGCACTGTTAATCGCCAACGGCCAGAGCGTGGTGTACGTGCCTGGCCGTACGGTCAACCGCATGTCCGGCGCCTACCGCGGCGAAGGGAAGACCGACGCCAAGGACGCCCTGGTCATCGCCGACACCGCGCGTATGCGTCGGGACTTCACCCTCCTGAATCTGCCGAACGAGTCCGTGGCTGATCTCCAGTTGCTCACCGCACATCGAGCCGATCTGATCGCCGACCGGGTGCGACTGATCAACCGCCTGCGCGATGCCCTGGTCGGCATCTGCCCTGCTCTGGAGCGGGCCTTCGACTACTCAGCGGCCAAGGGACCGGTCGTCATGCTGACCGAGTACCAGACCCCGGCCGCCCTGCAGCGAGCCGGCGTCAGGCAGCTCGCGGACTGGCTGGCACGACGTGCGGTCCGTGGTGCAGACGAGGTCGCCGCCCGTGCGCTCGAAGCTGCCCAATCCCAGGTGACAGCTCTGCCGGGCGAAAAGCGAGCCGCCAAACTCGTGAGCGACCTCGCCCACCAGCTCCTCATGCTCGACGAATGGATCAAAGACACCGACCGGGAGATCCGCGAGGCGTTCCGCCTCGACGAGCGCGCCGAAGTCATCGAATCGCTGCCGGGTATGGGGCCCGTCCTCGGGGCCGAGTTTCTCGCCATCGTCGGAGACCTGTCCAGCTACGCAGACGCCGGCCGGCTGGCCGCTCACGCGGGACTGGCCCCGGTGCCGCGCGACTCCGGCCGCCGGACCGGCAACCACCACCGGCCCAAGCGCTACCACCGCCGCATGCGACACGTCTTCTACATGGCCGCCCAAACCGCCATGATGCGCCCCGGCCCGTCCCGATGGTGTCCCGCGAAGTGGTGTAGTCGGTCGAGGGTCGTGAAGGCGCGGGCGTCTGCCCGGGGCGTGCATCCGCAGTCGGTGAATGCTCCCTGAACAAGGGCAGGCCATCGCGCAAGTCTCCCTGGTGAACGGGCAGTTCGACCGGAGGAGCACACGATGGCCTTGTCCCAGTCTGACCTGATGCGGCTGCTGGAGTCACTACGTACGGCCGACGGAGTTGAGACGATCAGGGTGCTGTGCGAACGCATCCTGCAGGAGCTCATCGAGGCCGAGGCCACCGAGACCATTGGTGCCGCCCCGCGCGAGCACTCCGACCAGCGCACGACGTGGCGTAACGGTCACCGGGAGAGGCTGCTGACCACCCAGGCCGGCGACCTCGATCTGAAGATCCCGAAAGTGCGGACCGGGTCGTTCTTCCCCTCGCTGTTGGAACGGCGCCGGCGCATCGACCGGGCGCTGTTCGCCGTGGTGATGGAGGCATACGTGCACGGGGTCTCGACGCGGTCGGTCGATGACCTGGTCAAAGCCCTGGGCGCGGACAGCGGCATCTCGAAGTCGGAGGTGTCGAGGATCTGCGGCGAGCTCGACGCCGAACTGACGGCGTTCAAGGAACGGCCGCTGGATCACACCGTCTTCCCCTACGTGTTCCTGGACGCCACCTACTGCAAGGCCCGGGTCAACCACCGGATCGTCTCCCAGGCGGTGGTCATCGCGACCGGGATCTCCGTCACTGGCCATCGCGAGATCCTCGGGCTGATGGTCGGCGACAGCGAGTCGAAGCCGTTCTGGACGAAGTTCCTGCGCTCGTTACGGGCCCGGGGCCTGGACAACGTCCAACTGGTCATCTCCGACAGCCACAGCGGTCTGGTGGCCGCGATCCGCACCGTCTTCCTTGGCGCGGCCTGGCAAAGGTGCCGGGTTCACTTCGTGCGGGACGTCTTCAGCGTGATCGAAAGGGGTTCGGGAGAGATGGTCGCCGCGACCATCCGCACCATCTTCGCGCAGACGACCGGTGAGGCGGTCCGCACCCAGCTGGACGTGGTCGCCGACATGCTCGGACGCCAGTTCCCGCAGGTCAAGGCGATGCTGCTGGACGCCGCAGTCGACATCACCGCCTTCGCGGACTTCCCGTCGGCCCACTGGAAGAAGATCTGGTCCACCAATCCTCTGGAACGGCTGAACCGGGAGATCAAACGACGGGCCGACGTGGTCCAGGTCTTCCCCAACCCTGCCGCGCTGGAACGGCTCGCCGCCGCGGTCCTAGCCGAACTCCACGACGAATGGCAGGTCTTCGACCGCCGCTACCTCTCCGAAGCCTCCATGGCCGAACTCCTCACACCGCAACCGGCCGCGGACGACCACCAGCTCCCACCACAACAGAAACCGAATCGACTCGACCGGTAACTACACCACTCGGCGGGACGCCATCCCCGTCCCGGGACTACTACCTCAAAAAGCGCGCCGAAGGACTGATCCACACCCAGGCACTACTCGCCCTCGCTCGCCGCCGAGTCGACGTCCTCTGGGCCACACTCCGTGACAAGAGGCACTTCACGCCCACCCCACCAGCCCCCCAATCGGCTTGACACCATCATTGAGACTCACTCGACCATCGCATGAGTCAGGTCGAGTGCGGCAGGAAAGCAGACCAACGAGGCACCTGCGCTGACGAGTTGAGACTTCGAACACCTCCCTCAACGGCACGGGTGCCTCGTGCGTTGCGGCCTCGTCGCCGTCACCCGATCAGTGACCACTCTGAAAACGCTCAATGATCCAGAAATCTCCAGGCAAGGTGATCGGTTCCCCCTACCGCCGGCCCAACCCCGCGCCCCTGCGCTCTCGGCGTGCGTAAGGTGCCTTCAACGCCGGTTCGGACTGACGACGTGAACAACCTGCTCGCGGTCGAGCAGTCGTAGCAGCTCCGGTCTCGGCAGAGCCATCACGAGTCGGCTTCCGCTGGGCCAGGGTGACGGTGGGGGCGTGGGCGACGGCGGACAACAGGTGCCGGTGGCGCTGCTGTCGGTGCCCGAAGCCGGACAGCGCCTTGCCGTCCACCACGATCGCCGGCCGCGGCGCCGACCCGGTGCCGCGGCCGGCGAAATCGGTGTGGCCGCGAACGACAGGCACGGGATCTCGATGTGATCAGCTGGCGTAGACACCCTGATGATCACCGGTCTCGTACCTGTGCTGTTGCCACGTCAACTCGCTCTGGGCGCGGACGATCTGCGCGATCCCGGAACTTGCAACCGCTGCGGGGTGTAGCGGACGTGGAGGTAGGACTCGATACGCTTGTTCACCTGGGAAGCGCCTCCGACAGTGGCAGGAACAAAGACCTCAGCAATCCTCATTCTCGCTGTTCAGAGGCACTCTCTGCTTTCTTGATCACTGGTCGGACAGCTCGCTTCGTGAAAGTGCGAGGTTAATCCTCAGTAGTCTAAAGTCCCGATTAACTACGTTGTCGGCTGGACATTTTGATGAGCCTGTCATCTTTGGTACCCATTTTTCAGAGGAGGACCGTTGGGAGAGCCACTAAGGTTCGCGATACTGGGCGAAGTGAGGGCGTGGCGTGGTTCGAACGAAGTCGAGCTCGGGCCGCCTCAACAGCGGGCCGTGCTCGGGGCGCTGCTGCTGGCAGAGGGTTCACAGGTGTCAATCGGTGAGCTTGCCGACGCGGTTTGGGGAACCAGCCCCCCGGCTTCCGCGCCCGGGATTCTTCGGATGTACATCCATGGATTGAGGAAAGCGCTGGAGCCCTCCTCGAACGCCGCATCATCCGTGATCCGTCTCGCCGGGGGCGGCTACCAGCTGTCCACTTCACGGGACAATCTGGACCTCGGTGCTTTTCGTGCCTTACTGGACCAAGCTGGCAATGCGCGGCGTGCGGGAGACGTCGAAAACGCAGTGGAGTATCTGCGAGATGCGATCGGGTTGTGGCAGGGGACGCCACTGGCCGGTGTTCGAGTTGAGTCCATGCAAAGTCAGCGGCAGCAGCTCGGTGAGTTACGGCTGTTCGCCGAGGCGACCCGCCTCACACTCGAGCTCGACCTCGGCGCCCATGAAAAAGCAGTTGCCGAGCTCACCGGGCTGGTCGCCGAGCACCCGCTGGACGAGCGGTTTCGGGAATTACTGATGCTTGCTCTTTACCGGTCGGGGAGGCAGGCGGCAGCTCTTGAGACCTACCGTGAAGTGCAGAGTCTGTTGGCAGAAGAACTGGGGGTCGACCCTGGCCAGGCGCTGCAGGTGATGTATCAGCGCATTTTGCGTGCCGATGCGGGGCTTGTTGCCTCGTCTACGCCAGCAGAACCCGAGCGCCTCCTAGAAGTCTCGATCCCGACCCAGCTACCGGCTGACCTTCCGGTTTTTGTTGGTCGAGATGCTGAACTAGCGGAGGTAGCCCGGTTACCTTTGGCTGGTACCGTGGTAGTAAGCGCTATCGCAGGCATGGCGGGAGTGGGTAAAACAACTTTCGCGGTGCGCTGGGCGCGACACGTTGCTGACCATTTTCCGGACGGTCAACTGTATTTGAATCTGCGAGGTTTCGACCCTGCCGGTCAACCAGTGTCACCGGAGCATGCGTTGCGGACGATCCTTGACTCACTGGGTGTCGATGCAAGTACCGTGCCACAGGGTACCGACGCGCTCGCAGCTCGCTACCGTACCCTGCTGACAGGTAAGCGGGTACTCCTCCTCCTCGACAATGCCCGCGATGCGGCACAGGTGAGGCCTCTGCTGCCGGGGGCGCCGGGCAGTCTGGCTATCGTTACCAGCCGCAACCGACTCTCAGGGCTGGTGGCCACGGACGGCGCTCACCCTGTGTACCTCGACGTGCTCTCCACACCAGAAGCTCGTGCGCTTCTGATCTGCCGTCTTGGACAGCAGCGCGTCGAAGCTGAGCCGGCCGCAGTCGAGGAGATCATCACCCGATGCGCACGCCTACCTCTAGCCCTGGCCGTTATTGCTGCCCGCGCAATGGGCCGGCCTGCCTTTCCGCTGGCAGCGATAGCGGCCGAACTACACCACAACGCCGACCGTCTGGACGCGTTCCACGACGGAGACGACGCGGCCAATGTGCGTGCTGTCTTCTCCTGGTCGTACCACGCCCTCACGCCAGATGCCGCCCGCCTGTTCCGGCTGCTCGCCCTGCACCCCGGCCCCGACATCACCCAACCCGCCATCAGCAGCCTCGCGGGCCATTCTGCCTCCCATACAAGGAAGTTGTTGTCGGAGCTCACTCAGGCCCACCTTATAGATGAAGTTACTCCGGGCCGTTTCGCCTCCCACGACCTGCTACGCGCCTACGCCACTGAACTCGCAGAGACTGCCGAGTCCTCGCAGCAGACCCAGGCTGCCCGAAACAGGATGCTCGACCACTACCTACACACCGCCCATCAGGCATCCACACTGATCAACCTTGCGCGGGCACCAATCACCCTGATGCCTGCCGCTGAGGGCGTGCGCCCCGAGGATTTTGCCGGAAACGCCGCAGACGCAGTGGCCTGGTTTGCCGCTGAGCAGGCCATCCTGATCGCAGCTATCGACGATGCAGCCAAACATCGGTTCGACGTTCATGCCTGGCAACTTGCCTGGGCAATCGCCAACCACCTGTACCAGCGTGGCCTCTGGGACGACTTGGAAGCTGTTCGGCTGGCCGGTATGGATGCGGCGCGTCGGCTGGGCGACCACGAAGCCCAAGCCGACGCTCATCAGGGTCTAGCCGTGGCAGCGTCAGGACAGGGCCGCTACGACGTGGCACGGACCCACGCTGAACGGGCCATCGCTATGCTCACTGAGTCGGGCGAGATTAGCACCCGCCCCGGTTTCTATATCACCTTGGCCTGGGTTGCGGAGCAGCAAGACGATCTGGACGCGGCCCTGAACGCGGCCCAGCGATCCCTTGAGATATCTCAGGCCCACGACATTGGAAACAATAACAGCCGAAGAACGCTAGCAGCCGCCCTTGGTTCCGTCGGGTGGTACCACTCAAGGCTGGGACAAAACCAACAAGCACTTGATTTCTGCCGACAGGCACTACCCTTGCACCTGGAAGTTGGTGATGTCACCAACGCGGCGGGGACGTGGGACAGTATCGGGCACGCACACCACCACCTGGGCGAGTTCGACGAAGCCGTGGTCAGCTTCCGCAATTCCCTCAGCCTCCACCGGAAGCACGGTGGCACAACTTGGTTCATAGTGGACACACTCGAAAGTCTCGGAGACACCTATCTCTGTGCCGGCCATCCGGACGAGGCCCGCGCAGCATGGACTGAGGGCATGGGAATCGCAGAGCACCACGGTCACTCCGGTGCCGAATCGATTCGAAAAAAGCTGCACCAACTCAACAACGCTCGCCAATTGTTTGACGCAGAAGCAAGGATCGCCAAATCTGATTAAGATTTTCCGGGGAATAGCCCCTTGATTTTTACCGTGCTGGATTCGTGCTGGATGTCTGTGTGGCCCGCTGGTATGCGGGGGTGCTGTGTCTCTGCGCGACGGTTCACTGACTCACCGCGCGACCGTCCGGCACACGTTCTTCGCAGGCTTGGTGGCCGTTGCGGAAACAAATCTTGGCCCGCTCGACGTTGTCGATCCCCTACGCGGAAACGGGGGGTGGTCAACTTGAAGTTGTTTCGTACGGACACAACGAGAAGCGGCGTGACCGAGGTCACGCCGCGTCTTGCTGAGGTCGAGGCCGATGTGCAGGGCATCGTCGAGGCGCACATGGAGACGCTACTGGGCGTCCGGTTCCTGGCGAGCGAGTACAGCACTGGGCCCGTACACGGGGGCCGGATCGACTCGCTCGGCCTGGATGAGAACGGATCGCCGGTCATCGTCGAGTACTAGCCTCGGGCTTTCGTGAGTGCAACGGAAGACCCCCGCGTCGGCGGGAAGGACGGACCGCAGGGTGGGGTGCTCACGCGGCACAACGGAACACTCCCGTGTCGGCGGGGACCACGCGGTGAACCGCCGGCACCGCAACCCGGGCTACGGAACACTCCCGCATCGGCGGGAAGGGCTCGCCCATGACGTACCGGCCGAGCTCGTCGAACGGAACACCCCCGCGTCGGCGGGAAGGACGCGCCCCGGATCAATGTCACCGTCCGGATGGACGGATCACTCCCGCGTTGACGGTAAGGACGACCTCGCGTGCCTCGACGCTGGCATCCACATTATGCTTCCCGTCGACGCGGAGGTGGACCGCTGCGCACCGCGCTGGCGGAGCTCGCGACCACGAACAGTCGAAAAATTCATCAAGTTCGGGGCCGTGTTCGAGCATGCACGATAAGCGCCATGTTCAGGGTGAGGAGATAGAGCAGGCGCTTAGAAGACACCTGCTCCATTCCGGTGCTTAAGCTCGTTCAGGGCTGAGTGCTCGATGGACGGACCCTGGTGATTCCGGCGTCAGCATGGTGGTTCGCCGACGGCAGACACATTGATCCCGGCAGGGACTGGAAACGTGCGGCGAGGCAAGCGAACCTAGATCAGCTCGCGGAAGAGTGTGTGCGTGAGCGGCGCAACATAGCACGGGATCGCCGGTTACCCAAACCGGCGATTCTCCGGACCATTGGAGAAGTCCGGTCGCTGTGCGATTCGCAGTGATGACCGGACGGCCGTGTCTATCCCCACGACTCACCCCAAGGAGCCATCCCGTGGCTGCAGTTGTTAGCGAAGAAACGTTTCACCTTACCGATCGGCAGTGCTTCGCGATCCTGGACTGGGTCGCCGAACAGGGGGTCCCGGTAGTTCTCGCCGAAAAAACAACGCTAAGCCGTTGATCATGGTCCGGCCGCGCGGTAGCGGCAGGCTCAGCCGTCGGCCAGGGCGCTGATCAGCGTGCGGGCCGCCGCCTTGGTCAGCCGGTTCGCAGCCGTCGCGGTCCGCTCGCTGGGGACACGCGGCGTGATCCCGGTGCCCTTGACCGCCTCGGCGAACGCGGCGTCGAACCGCTCCCGGTCCGCCTTCTCCGCAGAGTGGCGAGGTACTTCAGCTGCGCGGCGGTGGCCGGCTCCGTCTTCGCCTTCGCGGCCTGCTCCCGCCGCGGGCCGTAGACCCGCTCGTTCTCCGCCTTCCGCCTCGCCTCGGCCTCCGGGCTGCGGCAGGTGACGTGCACGCTCTCGTACCAGGTCTGGGCGCCGGGCTTGCCGGTGACCGCTTCCCACAGCGCGTTCGCCGTCAGCGCCGACTCGTCCACGCCCTCGGTCAGGCCGGGGCCGACCAGCCCGTAGTAGCCGGACGTGCCCCGGGGGATCACGGTGAACCCGGCCGGGACGGCGTGCGCGGTGAGGTCCTGGCCGCACCCGCAGTGCGTGGCGTGGTAGCGGTCCCACTTGCTCTGAAGCGGCTCGTACACCAAGCGGTCGCCGTAGTACTTCGTATCCCTCGCGAATCCCGACACCGCCGCAGTCTCCCACCGCCAGACTCCCCGCGGGGCTCGACCGCGCGGCAAGCACGCTGGTCGAGCCCCGCGGGGATGAGGTCGGCGGCCGCCCGCAGGCTGCCGCCGACCTCATGTCACAGCTGGATGGTCTCCGCCGGTGAGGGCAGACGGCTCTGGATGAGCAGGCTCAGCCGCCTCCTGCCGGCGTCACCGCTGAACCCGGAGGCGACCGAGCCCACCCGCCAGAAGTCGGCACCCGAGCGGGTCGACAGCAGGCCGTCGTTGTCGACAGACTCGCCTTCCAGAGTGGGCAGGTCCTTCATGACCTTCGCGTACTCGTCGGGCCGGCCGAGCCCTCCTCCGTTGCTGCGGACCACTTCGATCACCTGCGGCAGCACGCGGTGCAGTGCGACAGCACCGCTGCCCTTCTGGAGGACGAAGTCCTGCGCCTCGTCGAAGGGCTCCGGCATGACCTGCTTGATCCCCGCCCAGTAGGCGTTGAGAACGGCCGCCACGATCGAGGCATCGGCGCGCTTGAATGACGGCATGTCGAGCACCGGCTTGAGGGAACGGGCGAACTGCGGTTTGGGAATGGTCACACCGTCGCCCCGTGTCTTGCGGCGGTTGGCCTCCTGGAACCGGCCCTGCCAGGGGCCGTCCAGCTTCTCCAGCTCGTCCACAACGGCGTAGGCGCGGGTGATCCAGTCCTTGTCCTCGGCGGCGAGCATCTCCCGCAGTTCGGGGTCGTCCTCTGCCATCTTGGTCAGCAACTGCCAGGCGAGGTCGGTCTTGACGCTGGCGGCGTTGGTGTTGACCTCGTAGAACTCCCGCATCTCCTCTCCCGGGTCGAGGCCCAGGGTGAGGCTGATCGGAACGGGGAAGTCCTCGAAGTGCTCCTGCTCACCGAGCAGTTGGTTCAGGCCACCCGCCCGGTGCTGGCCGTCGTAGATCCACAGCGACACGTCGTCGGTGAACTCGATACGGCCGGTACCGATCCAGTTGCCGCCTTCGAGTACCGCGTTCTCGTATCCCGCCTGATCGCCGTCCACCACGACGACCACCCGCTCCTCATCCACGTCGATCTTGCGGATGTTGACGAGCAGGGGGTTCGGCATCCGCCCCTTCTTCTCGTCGTAGTACCGGGCGGCCTTGCGGACACGGGCCGTGACAGGCGCCCGCTGGTATCCCTCGCCGCTGTCCGGGTCGAAGACGTCGACCTCTTGGTGCTGCGACACCGTGAAGGCATCGGCGAACGCCTGAAGCATGCGCGTGCCCCGCTGGACGCACAGCGCACCCGCGATCTGAATCGTCGTCAAAGTCTGCTTGCTCATGCCTCTTCCCACTTCTCCAAGGCCCCCGAGGCGGGAGCTAATCAGATCTAAAGCATGGATCTATCGTGCAGATCCGTCAATCAGATCTGCACGACAGATCTGACGAACTGCAACCCGCCCTCGAACTCTCACAAATGACCATCTGTGCGAGTTCTGAGAGCGGCCTCCGGTGATCACGTTTCCGCAGGTCGCCATTCGCAAAAGACCTCTCAAAACCAAGAGGTTCTGCGAAGCAGTTCTGACAGACTGCCGGGATGGATCTGACGCCCGATCAAGTCGCAGATGCGGTAGAACGGAACGACTGTCCGAAGTGCGAGGTCCCGGCGGGCAGTACCTGCCGCACCCGCGGCGGGAAGACCGCGACCAAGTACCACACCCCCCGCTTCATCCTCGTCCCCGCGCTGCGCGAGGAACTCGAAGTCCTCGTCCCCGAGGACCGGGGTCCCGGCCGTCCGTGGACGCAGGGCCCGCCGGTCGAGGCGGCCGAGGCGGCGCCGGCCGCGCAGGCGATCCGGATCGGGTACGCCCGCTGCTCGACCGCCCAGCAGGAACTCCAGTCCCAGCTCGACGCCCTCGGACCGGTCTGCAAGCGGATCTTCTCCGAGAAGATCTCCACCCGGGTGAAGGTGCGCCCCGAGCTGGAGAAGGCGCTGAAGCTGGCGTACGACATCAAGGAGGCCGCCCCCGAGACGGAGGTCATCCTCACCGTCCACGAGCTCAAGCGCCTCGCGCGCAACGCCGCCGAGCTGATGATGCTGTCCGCCCAGCTCCAGGCCGCCGGCGTGCAGCTCGAACTCCTCACCGGCCCGCTCACCGGCATCCACGACCCCAACGGCATGGGCGCCATGTTCTTCGCCGTCCTGGCCGTCGCCGCCCAGCTAGACCGCAACTACATCCGCGAGAAGACCCTGGAGGGCCAGGTGAGCGCCGCCGCGAAGGGCAACCACGGCGGACGCCCGAAGGTCATCGACGACGACATGCTCACCTTCGCCCTCGCGCTGAAGGCGAAGGGCGTCCCCGTCCCGGAGATCGCGGGCAAGCTGACCATCAAGACCGGCAAGAACGCTGGACAGTCGCCCTCGGTCGCCTCGGTCTACCGGGCCCTCGCCGAGGCCGAGGAGCAGGACGCGCGGACCGAGGCGGAGGTCATCGGTCCCCGGCGACCGGTTGGCGCCCGGGTCACCGGCCCGGCAGCGGCACCGACCCCGAACTGAGGGACCGCCTTCAGCACCAGGTCCTCGGAGCAGGGGCGGGCGAATGATCGGCGGAGCACACCGGCAGAAGGGCGGCGCCCCTCAGATCGGCACCGGCCCGGAAAGTATCGGGCCCTTCGGCCCGTACGGCGCGGACACCGCCGACGACACCGGCGAGGAGGTGTGGACGGCCGAGCGTGCCGAGCGGTACCTGACCGTGCTGCCCGCCGGCGCCCGCCTGTTCGCCGCGCTGGTCACCGACGCCGGTTCGGCCACCGTCGCCGACCTGCGTACCCGGCTCATCTCGGTGCGCGGCTGCCGCACCGCCCACGGCTTCGCCCTGCGCCGCGGCGTACGCGAGGGCTGGTGGCCGAAGAGCATTCCGGAGCCCATCACCGCGGTGTACGACCCGGCCGACCCCCACCGGCACCGGGCCGTCGCCTACGAGATCGCGCCCCAGCCCCGCGCCGCCTTCTCGCAGGCCATCGCCCGCCTCACGGACGTGCCCAACGAGGCGGCCACGGAAGAACATCGCGGCTGACACCTCCGCATCCGGCACACACGAAAGTTCTCGCTTCACCGTACGGAGGGTTAGTGACCCCCCAACCAGTCAGCGACCGCCACGGCAGCGGCCCGCACGCCCGGCTCATGGCTCAGCGTGCCCACATCGAGGTTGAAGCCGCAGAAGATGTCGACCAGCGCGCGGCGGCGATCGGGCGTCAACCTCGTGGAAGCGGAGTGCCACTCGGCGCCCTGGTAGTCATGCAGCGCGGTGAAGTCGACAATGGCCGGCACCACGCCCCGGGTCCGGGCGTCAGCGAAGAGGCGCACGAGCACCTTGGCGTCTGCCATCAGGAATGCGCTGACTTCGTCATCGCTCGCCGCCGCTCCGGCCTTCTCGGCAAGGTGGAACCCGAACGCGCCGACGACAGCACACTGCTCCTCCAGACGCCGGAAGTCCTCTGCCGTGGGCCACGTCTCCACTGGGAGCTGCCGCGGCTGGGACCGTTTGTACGGGGCGGCGACGTCTTGCAGCGGCAGTTCGAGAGCCGCGGCTATCGCACGGGCAGAGCGTTCTCGGCATGGATCCCGTCGGGTCTCGATCGCAGACAGGGCCGGAGGGCGCAGACCGGAGCGCCGGGCCAGTTCCGCGAGGGACCATCCACGGGCCGTGCGGGCTTCGCGGAGCCGTTCGGAGTTGAAGCGCCAGTAGGACATGCGGTCGATGATGCCCGATCCACTCGGGGCATCGGGCCCGCCTTGGCACCCCACAGTCAGTCGTCGATCTCGATGCCGCGCCCGTCGAGCAGGAGCCGGAGTCCATCGGGAAGCGGACTGGTCGACCACGCATAGGCGGTGCAGGCCGCGCGAGGCTGTCCTACCGCCGGGCTGAGGAGATCTTCGAGGAGAACACCCGGCTGCTGGCCAACCCGCTCGCCTCGCCCGACGACATCGAGGACCTGGACGGCTGGACGTTGCACCGGCTCCGCCACAGTGCGCTCACGCACGATGCCGAGGGCGGCACCTCCACCCCGATGCTGCTGGCCCGTTCCCGCCACGTCTCCGTCCGCTCCCTGGAGCGGTATGCCCGCCCCGGCGTCGACGCGGTCGCCCGGCACGTCGCCGAACGCGACCCCGCCGCCCGGCGGAAGGGCTGACGTCTCCAAGATCAACTATTGGCGGCTTCTGGGCTCACCTCGGCGCCACCCCGTTTGCCTTCCGAGACGGGTCTGCCCCTGCACGCGCTGCTTCCTGTGGTATGCCCATCGGATGGATCCGATCGTCAGCCAAGGCGTGCGTGCCGGAAGCAAGGTCATAAGCTCTGCACTGAGCCGTTACCGGCCCGTCGGCGTGGCAAGGACAGGCAGCTCGGAGGACCGCGCCCAGGCGTACCGCCGTCTACTCGACGCGTTGACGCATGTCGGCCTGAACGCCACCTGGTTCTACAAGATGAGGGAGGAAGCCGGGAAGGCAGCGGAGCCGTTTCTAGCCGAGCTGCTCCCCAGGCTCACTGAGTCCGGCAACGAGCTTGCCTGCGCGGTGAACGGCGTGCGACTCTGCGCACCCGCGTACGTGATCGAGGCCGCGGAGACTGCGGCGCGGGCCATGCCGGGCCTCGACACGCCCAAGGGCGAGTTCGATGCGGCGTATAGAGCGTTCGTCGCCGCGCAGGGGGCGTTCCTGGACGTGGCCCGCCATGACCTCGGGTACGAACCCAAGTGGTACCGCGTGGACCGCTGGTGGGCGGAGCGTCAGTTCCGTAAGCGCCAGGCCCAGCAGCGAACGGCTTGACTCACGCCGCGCGGCAGGCGGTCCGGGCGCCCAACCCCTGCCGCAGCGCCCGGGCCTCGTGGTGGCGGGGCGACAGGGACCGCTCTTCAGGCTTGCGGCAGCCTTCCGGTGCTGCAGCCACGGGTCGACGTGGGCCGTCAGCGGACCAGTGCCTTTCGGCACTCGGGTTCATAGGGATGGGTGGTTATCTGGGCTAGTGCTGCATCGATTTCAGTCTGGTCGGCGCCCTGGGCGCTGAGGTTCCATGCACGGTATTGGGCGTCGGTGGCGCGAGCGAGTTCGTTCCAGGCGGGATCCAGACGTGCGGCGCGAGCGGCGTCGTCCGCGGACTGGCTCCACAACCGCGCCTGGTTAGCGGCATCCTCCTGGCTGTCGGCTGCCCTGCCCGGCGAGTCGAGGTTGATGCCCTTGCAGGCGCGGCGGGCGTAGTCCAGCGCCGTATCGGTGCCGTCTCCGTCAGTACCGGCTGCCGCGAATCCGATGGCTATTCCGGCCCCCATGACTACAACGATCGCTGCGGCGGTGAGCGCGATCCGCAGCATGGCTCGGTGCTGCTGTTCCTCTGGTCTGGCAGGCGTGTCGAGGCCCTGCTGTTGCTCGTGTCCCATCCCCACCCCTTTGCTGGTTGTGTGCGGATTCTAGGAGCGCCCTGGGAGGGAGGAGGCCGCGAGGGTCGGCGGGAGGCCGTGCTACCGGGTCTCCGACCGGGGACGGGGGGCCTGCCTCCCTGAACCGCGTGTTCCTGCTGCTCGGAGCCGGGGAGGGTTCCCGTTCCGCATAAGGGCGAACCACCAGACCGGTCAGGCGCCGGACCCGCTGAGGAATCGAGGCCAACGGTGCTTGAATATCAGACCGCGTCGATGCAGAGAGCCGGGAGCCTCCATGAAAATCCGCATTCACCGCCCCAGACATGCCACAATCGTGGCCTACCTCGCGTTGTTTGTGGCCGGCACCGGGACGGCTGCGGCTGCGACAGGTGGAACCTTCGTCCTCGGCCGCTCCAACGCGGCGACTACCGTCACCAGCTTGTCGAACAGCAACGGCACGGCCCTGAGCCTGAGCTCAAAGACGGGTACTCCGCCTCTCGCGGTGTCCTCTTCAACCAAGGTCACCCGCCTGAACTCGGACTCTCTCGACGGGCTGGACTCGTCCTCGCTCCAGCGAAAGACGATAGGGAGCTGCACGACAGCTCTGAAGTCCATCAGCCAGAGCGGCGCGACAACCTGTGCTGCGGCACCGAAGCTGACGACCACGATCGTGACCGGCCAGATCGACAACCTTGCGGGCAGCGCCAAGTGCCCGTCCGGGACGGTCCTGACAGGTGGCGGTTACCAGCTTCCCTTCCAGGGAGACCCGGCCAAGCGTGACTACGTGCGGAAATCCGCCCCCACGCAATCCGGCATCGGCGGGGCATACGACACATGGTCAGTTGTGCTGGATCCCACAGCGGCCAACAACTATCAGGTGAACGTGCCAAGTACTGTCTACGCCATCTGCACCGCGATCGGCTAACACGCCAGACCTGCGTCGCTGGTACTCGTCCACTCCCGAGACCCCGTCGCGATGTAGCGCGCGCTGCGCGAGACACACCCAGCGAATTCGGGTGGGCTACAAGGGCGGCGCAGGGCTTTTGGGTGAATCGGACACGCCGCCGAGGGGGGGAGTGTGCGGCGTCTTTGCTCAAGTCGCTGTGGACAGCCGCCTCCAGTTCGCGGTCCCCGCCCCCACCGACCCCGAGCCGGAACCGGCCGCGGCCTGAACACCAGCACACACCACTCAGCCCCCTCGCTACGTCCCGGCGAGGGGGCCGATCTTCGATCTGAAAGCTACTAGCGGGTTACTTGTCACCTGGTTCGCCGCTCGTTAACGGCACCCCACCACACAGGGCCAGCCTGGGAAGCAGAGCGAGCTCGTCGTACGAAGCCGGGTCGAAGGAACGGCTGTCAGTGCCGCATGGTAGGGAAAGGCCGTGAAACCCCCTGACACGCCCGGCGAGCCCGGCCGTACCGCCTTGTACCGCCTGTACGACACCGCGGACACCCTGCTCTACGTGGGCATAGCCGTCGATCCGCGCAGCCGCTGGGCCCAGCACGCCCGAGACAAGCGCGACACGTGGTGGCCCCAGGTCGCCACGAGGGAGGTCGACTGGTTCGACACGCGTGAGGCCGCGGAGCAGGCCGAGCTCACCGCGATCCTCGCCGAGCGCCCCCGCCACAACGCCGTGGGCAGCCTCCGCAACCGGCACGGCACCAGGGTCAGCGACGGCATGGCGCGCAAGCGGCTGCTGGCGCAGCTCGCGACCCAGATCACCGACACCTACCAGGTGACGGCCCGGCGCAGCGCGGAACGCTGGGTCCTGGAGGTGCCCGACCTGCCGCAGGTGCAGACCCAGGCGAAGAGCCTGACGGCCGCCGAGCGCAACGTCCGCCAGCAGATCGCGCAGGAACTCGGTCGCGAGGCGGACGCCTTCACCGTCCGCCTCCTCCTCCAGGAGCTGCCCGCGGACGTGTGGGAGTCCCTGCGGACGCTGGGCGCCGCACAGCGTTCCGCGGAAGCCGCAGAGGAAGCGCGGCGGTCGGCGACGGCACTGACCGTGAGAACCCTGCTGCGGCACTTCAGCCAAAGGGACGCAGGCCAGATCCTGCGGATCACCTTCCAGCGGGTCCAGCAATGGCGCGACGAGTCACCGACAGGCACCGAGTGGGAACTGCCCCCGATCCCCTTTAGGGACTGATCACGCTCCGGGCGCCTCCGCCCGAAGCGGCAACGCGCCGATCTGTCCTGGAGTCCTCGCTGACCAGGACACGCGAAAATCGTCCCGGGTGGCACGGGGGAGGTCACCCGGGACGGCCCACCCAGCCTAGTCCGTGAAGGGCCCTACAGGCCCAAACTGGCTTCTTTACCAACCCGTCGGCCGGACACGCATGCCCAAGATCAACTGCTTAGCGCTAATGGCTGTACCCAGTACTGAAGGCCACTCCGAGCCGTCCGCCACGTACTGGCGGATCACCCTCCGTAGCAGCTCGCCGCCGGGCGACGAGCCCAGTGTCACTCATGCCCCCGGGCCCAGAATGACGTCCAGCGCAATCCGCATCATTGACAGGGTGGACTGCATCCTTCACCCTTGATGACACGGAGGAAGCTCCGCGCCATCAAGGGGAGGTCGTATGCGAAATCTGTTGGGCCAACTGCGGGAGATCGAGACTCGGCAAGCAGCGCTGCGGGAGGAGCAGGCCGAGGTCATGCGCGCCATCGTCAGCGCTGCCAGCGGAGTCACCGAGGCCGCCGAGTTGCTCGGGCTGGACCCGAAGACCGTTCGGCAGCGCGAGCGCGGCACCAGCGGCATCGTCATGGTGGTCTACCGCGGCACGAACACAGAGAAGGTCGACGACAAGGGACGTCTCTTCGGAGAGACCGGCCAGGGAGAGGACAGCGCGGCCCAGCTCAGAGCCGACAGCGAGTGGTTCGCCGTTGCCCAGGACAAGCGCGAGACCCTGCGTGCGGTCGTGTATGTCGTTGAGGGAAAGGTGGCACGGGTGCGGGAAATCGAGGACGGCGAGTGGCGTGAAGAAGAGGGGAAGGTCGCGCTGCCGGTGGGCCCGGCGCTGTCCCCGGCAGAGGTGAGGCAGATGTTCCCGACGTTGCCCTTCAACGTCGACAGCCCTCGCCCGATGGTGCGCGGCAAGATCCGCGAGTACATCGCCCTGTAGTCACAAGACGGAACCGGGCGCCGCCAGTTCAGGCAGGCGGGGCCCGTCCGTCGCCGCATCCGGCATCACCATCGCTGTCGCCTACGGTCACCAGCAGACCAGGCTTCACGGAGAACTGGCGACAGTTGAATAGGCGAGCCCACCAGTAACGGCCGGTCTGAAGGTGTGCGGCGCTTGACGGTGATCCAGGAACGGGCACATCGTGGCGCATTGCACCAACCTGTCCCAAAGGAGAACTGCTATGTCTTTCGAGTGGCGCTACTTCGTCCGTCCCGACGGTTCCTTCTGGCGCACGCCCAACATCGACGGGCACCTCGACTCGGTGACGGACGAGGAATTCGCAGGCATGGACGGCGTAGTCGGCGGGCGCCGCGAGAAGGAGATACCGGTGCCGTGCTCGCGGTGCACACGGAAGCTGCTGCTGCACTGGAGAGCGCCGGCGCCGGGCGTGCTGCTGGAACTGTGCGAGGGCTGCGACAGCGGCCGCCCGGCCGCGAGTGACCTGATCCGCTGGATCGGCGATCCCGCCCGGCGTTCGACAGACCTGCCGCTGCTCTTCGAGATGTGGGAGACGGAGACCATGGAATCCATGGGCTGGGTTTTCGTACCTGCTGAGGACGATCCGCACGCACAGAACTGACCCGACCTCACGAGGATCGTTCTCAACGCCCTGGTGACCAAAGGCCCGCAGCAAGCCATCCGGGCTTCAAATCCAAGGGGCTTCCAACTTGGGAGATGCCGAAGGCCTCCGCCGTTCCGCTGGTCACCGGCGCCTTCGGATCGAAGGGATTCGGCCGATCACGGCCTGTCAAAACTTCTGACAGCAACACCGGTTTCCTGGTCCGTTCCTACTCGGACCCCAGCCCGGCTCCGGGATCGTCCGTGCCTGCGGTCCGCAGCGGCCTGTGTCCCTTCTCGTCGAGCTGTGCGAGTTCGTGCTCGTAGTCGACGGTGATCGAGCCGTAGTAGTTGACCACCGAGCTGCGGGCCGGGGAGATGTGCGCCAGGACCTCGGCGTCCACCTCGCGGCTGGCGCCGCGCAGTTCGCCGACGGCCAGGCCCATGTACTCCGTGTGCCAGCAGACCACGCTGTTGGTCACGACGGTCAGGCACCATGCCTGCTCGTTCTGCTGCTCGGGCTGACGGCGGGTGACTTTGCCTTCACGGGCGTAGTGGAGCTGGCGGCGCAGGGCGTGCAGGGACTCGCCCTTGTTCAGTTGGCGGGCGATCTTGCGCCGGTAGCCCTCGTCCGACAGGTACTTGGCCGCGTAGATCGTTCTGCGGATCGCCCCGTACTCCTTGAGCGCGGCGGCCAGGGCGTTCTGCCGGGAGGAGGCGGAGAGCTTGCCGACGATCAGGGAGGCGGTGGCCTGGCCGTACTTCAGCGACCCGGCGAGACGCAGCAGGTCGTCCCAGTGGTCGGCGACCAGGTCGAGGTTGGCCTTCTTCGTCAGCAGCGGCCCCGCGGTCGGGAACCGCTCCTCGTAGTCGGCCTTGGCGCCCATCCGGTACAGGGTGATCTTGCCCAGGTCGCGGATGCGCGGGGAGAGCTGTTTGCCTACCAGGTCGAAGAGGCCGAAGTTGACCAGGGTGACGCCGTGCGTGTCGGTGGCGTGCTCGGTGATCGGCAGGTCGGTGGCGTTGCCCAGGATCTCGTCCAGCACGTAGTGGGCCTCGCGGTGCGTGGCCACGATGACCTTGGTGCCGAAGGTGGAGTGCTGGTCGGAGACGTGGGTGTAGGTGGAGATGCCCTCCGAGACGAAGTACTTGTTCAGGTGCCGGGCGGTGATCGACTTTCCGCGTGTGGGGAACCGCTGCCCGTCCGAGGAGGACAGGGTGCCGGAGCCGAACATGGCCGTCACCGGCAGCTGGTGGTGGTAGTTGACCAGGCAGATGTTCGCTTCGCGCAGCGTCTCCTCCCGGATGTACCACTCCGCCGTCCACGCCAGCACGTCGTAGGGGATACCGCAGGACGCGGCCATCCCGTGCAGCCCGAGATTCGTCGAGAGCCCGATCAGACAGGCGATCAGGTTCCTCTTCAGCTGCGGGGAACGGGCCTGCTTGCCGCCGGCATGGGTGAAGCAGTCCAGGAAACCGGTGTGCCGGTCCATCTCCACCAGCAGCGAGGCGATCGGCACATTCGGCAGCATCCGCTCCAGCTCCGCATGCAGCTCCTCGGCCTCGGACGGGATGTCCTCCGCCGTCAGCGGGGAGATGACCAGCTCCCCGTCATCGTTTAGCCGCACGGGCCCGTCGCCGCGCTGGAGCGTGCTCTCCAGGTCGGTAAGGGCCTCGTCGAGTTCGTCCATCACCAGCGGCAGAGCCTCCGAGAAGTCGGGGCTCTTGCCGACCAGGCGGCAGAACTCCGCGCGGTGCGCCTCCCACTGGGCGGGCTTGAACAGGTAGGCGGCCGGGTTGTCGTAGCGGCGCGAACCGGGCACGTACACGTCGCCCGAGCGCAGCCCGTCGCGCAGGCTCAGCAGCGTGCACAGCTCCCAGTAGTGCCGGTAGGCGGTCGCATCCCCCTTCGCCGCGGCCTAATCGAGGTAGCCCTGCCACCGGGACGGCACGAACACAGTCGGGGCGCCGTCGGGGACGTTGCGGGCGCCGGTGGCGTTCAGCTCCCGCAGGATCGTGAGCGCCTCGATCAGCGGCTTCGCGTCCGTGCCGCCGGCGAACCGCACCACCTCCAGCACCTTCGGCGCGAACTGCCGTATGTAGCTGTAGGAGCCGGCTAGCAGCGCCAGGTGCCCATGGTCTTTCGGCAACCTGATGGTGGCGCCGGCGTGGGCGGCACGGATGCGGTCCATGCCGATCTTCTCGCGCAGCAGCGCGCCGACCTCCTCGTCCGCGATGCCGACGTCCGCGAGGACGGGCAGGATCTCGTCCAGCAGCGCGAGCCGTCCCTCCGACAGCTTGGCCCGCTCGGCGAGCTCGTCGCGCAGCTTGATTCGGGCCCGGGACTCCGAACCCGACAGCGTCTGGTCGAACAGCTGCACCACGGAGTCGAGGACGTCGACCGCGGACTGCGCCAGCAGCGTGAGCAGGATCGGATGGCGCCGGTTCGGCTCGCGCCGCACCAGGGCCTGCGCGGTCAGCCGACGCCCGATCTGGGCGAGGTGGCGGCGGCGTTCGGCGGGCAGCGCGGACAGGTCGAGCGTGTCGGCGTCCAGGCCGCGCAGGAACCTCAGCTTGTCGACCTCGCCACCCACGCTGTTGGGCGACGCCTGCACCGGTCCAGTGCCCAGCCAGTGCAGCCGCGAGGACCGCAGCTTCGGATCGACGACCAGCAGCCCGTCCAGACCGCGGGCCCGCTCGGGGGCCAACAGATGGGCCACACGGGCGTGGGTCTCCCGCTCGGCGGCCTCGCGGGCGGTGGCAACCTTCTCCAGCAGCGAGACGACACCCGGCCGGATCACCTTCGCCGCACGCAGGTACTCGCACCCCAGCCGGAACAGCAGCGACGGGGAGTCGTGCTCCATCGCCCGCGCCAGCAGGAACTCATCCAGCTCCTTGAGCTCCAGCACCTTCGCCGGCTTCCACGACAGGAACTCGGCGACCTGGCGCAGATGGTCGGTACGGGTCTGCTCCCGCTCGCCGTAGCCCGCCAGATCGGCCACGGCGAGCCCGAGCTGGCGGGCCAGCCGGCCAACCGCCGCGGGCGGAGCGGCGGGCACGTCGTCGGGGACGAAGCCCAGCCAGGGCAGCGTGGACAACTGCACGGCGGCGCCCAAAACATTCTGGGACCGGCGGAACTTCCGCAGGAACGCCTCGTCGGCCGGGGTGAGGGTGAAATAGCGGATCAGCTCGTCCTTGCCGATCGCCGGGAAGGACCGTAAGCCCTCCAGTTCCTCATCCGAGAACACCCGCGTGGCCATCGGCCCCTCCCACCCACTCGATCAACGCGGACGGCACCACCGGTACCCGGCCAGGCCGAACGGGCAGACGGAAACCCCCGAACTGGCGCCAGCAGAACGGGGGTTGAGGTACTCTCCGGCGCCCGTCACACGGGGCCCGCTCCCTGATCGCGCAGGTTCGCCATGGTCGGATCGGCCTTGATCCGCTTCGAGGACCGCACCGCGCCGAGCACCGCGGCCGGAAGGTCGTCCGGCCACTCCTCGGGCTCGACCATCATCTGCTGGCCGACCGTGACCACGGTCATCAGCAGCCCCATGGCGACCTGCTGCTGAAGCGCCTCGCGCATCCCGCCCTCGCGCGGCGTGATGCCCGCAGCCTCCCGTACGGCCCGCTCGCAGTCCCGGGCCAGATACGGGTGGGCTGGAGCGGACAGCGCCATCATCAGGTTCATCGCCTCGTGCGCGAGCCCGTCGCAGATCCGGTTCCATGTCTCCCGGTCGTAGCCGCCCTCCTTGTAGTAGTCGATCGCGAGGGTGACCCCCTCCATCAGCTCCTTCACCTTCGGGGCGACCTCGCCCAGGAGCTTCTGGATCTGCTCGTCGTTCAGGTCGTTCAGCGACGGCTCGTCGGCACTCAGCATGGCGGCGACGCTACCGAGCCGCCCATGGTCACCGCGCCGCTTCCCCGAGATCAGCCCAGATCAGGGGCTGTCCCACGGCTTAGCGTTGTTTTTTCGGCGAGAACTACCGGGACCCCAACAGCCACAGAGCGGCCTCGTTCTACGGGCCTTCCTGGCCTCCATCGCTCTCGCGGCACTGCACCCGGAGGAAGCCCTGGCGCTGCGCGTTCGAGACGTGGAACTCGCAGAAGACGGCGCCGGTTGGCTTCTGGTCCACCCGCAGGCACAAGACCGCCGCGAGAAGGATTTGGACCGCGCGGGCGCCGTACGGCGTGTTCCCGTCTGCCGCGAGTTGACGGCGATCTTGAAGGAGGAGACCATCCGGCGCGATCTCCGCCCTGATGACGCGATGTTCGTTCTCGACAACGGACGACCGCTGACCGCCTAGGTCTACCGGAAGACTTGGCGGCAAACGCGGGCGGCGGTTCTGCAAGCGCATGAACTCAACTCGCCGCTCGGTAGGCATGTTTCGGCTCTTCGTGACGCATGCATCGCGGCGTGGCTGAAGAACGGTGACCAGACGGCAGCGCACATCCTTGCGGTGGCCGAATGCGCCGGAATGAGGGCTCCTCGTCTCGCCGAACGCTTCGCGTACTGCCTTCGCAAGCCGACACGGGACGAAATCCCTTGGGATCGACTCGAAGCTGCCCTGGCCCTTCCTGACCTGCCGAGCGAGCCGACTCCGACCGCGCGACGTCCGTAGCGGTACTCCGAGTCGCGGCTTGTCCGCGATTCTTCCCTGCCTCACGACAGGCAACGGCTGGGCGGAGCACCGGTTTCCGCCCAGCCGGGCTCCCCTCTCCCGTACCTCACAGAGAACCTCCGATGCCTGCACGACCCTTGCTAGCCCCACTGCTTCCTCCGCAGTCGTACGCACGGCCTTCCTGACTGTGAAGGACGCCGCCGATTACCTCGGCCTCTCACCCCACACCCTCTATGTCTGGCGCCATCGTCGGCAGGGACCGCCGAGCTTCCGTATGGGCCCTCGTGGCCGTGTCATGTACCGGCGGGAAGCCCTCGATGCCTGGATTCGTGAACAGGAGCAGGCGGATTCCCGCTCCAACCCGGCGCTGAACCCGCTGAGCGGAGCGCCGGAGCAACGCAGCCGCCCCGTCGCCTGACCCGCCAAACGCCGTCGCGCACCCTGCACCCCCTCGGAAAAGGAGCTCCACCTGGCCGGCTACATAGAAGACCGCTGGATAAAGAAGAAGGACCCGGTAACCGGGCAAAGAGAGAAGACCGCTCGCTACGGCAAGGGGAAGCGGTACAAGGTCGCCGGCATACCTGGCGTTCGGGACCGATCCTTCGACGTCCTGGAGGATGCCAAGGCGTGGCTTCGGCGGGCGGCTACAGACGAGGAGCGCGGCGAGTTCGTTGACCCGCGCGACGGATCCATCACGCTGGCGGACTACATCGCGATGCACTGGGCGCCCGGCAGGGGCGGTGTTCCGAAGACCCAGGACAATCAGGAGCGGAGAGCGCGCCTGCACATCATTCCGCACCTGGGCCGACTGCCCCTGAGGAACATCACGGCGGCGGATCTGCGCGCGTACATAGCCACGTTGGAGTCAACCGTCTCCTCGGTCGACTACCAGCGCGGCATCCTGTCCGAGCTCTCCTCCATTCTGGAGGCGGCCGTCGACGACAAGCGGCTCGCGAGCAACCCGATGCACGCGAAGTCCGTGCGGTGGCCCAAGGCGACTCAGGAGCGCCGTGAGGCTTGGCTGCTGGGGACAGCGCTGCGAGTCCGTGACGTCATCAGCCCGCGCAACCGGATAACCGTCGTCCTCGGTCTGGGGTGCGGACTCCGCCAGGGCGAGGTGTGCGGGGTGAGCCCGGAGGACATCGACTACGCGAGAGGTGTCCTCCATGTCCGCCGCCAAGTCCAGGCGATCAAGGGGAGGCTGTACTTTGCCTTGCCGAAGGGGAAGAAGACTCGTGTCGTCGATATGCCCCCCTCGGTGGCCGAGGAGCTCAAGCGTCATGTCGAAGCGTTTCCGCCGGTGGAGGTGGAGCTTCCATGGGGGAAGCCGGAGGGGCAGCCGAGGAAGTTCTCCCTGTTGCTGACCACGCGGTTCGGCAACGCGATCGCGGTGAACACGTGGAACACCTACACGTGGAAGCCCGCGTTGGCCAAAGCCGGGATTATCCCGCCGCGCGCCGAGGGGGCGAAGAAGTGGCAGTGGGAGGCGGCGCCGAAGGACGGCTTTCATGTGCTGCGGCACACCTACGCCTCCATCATGCTGGAGGCGGGAGAGTCCGTCGTGACCGTGGCTCGGTGGCTCGGGCACTCCTCGCCAGCAATCACCCTCGGTTACTATGCTCACTTCATGCCGGAGGCCGGAAGCAAGGGCCGGACGGCCATTGACGGGCTGCTGGGGAGGCAGGGAGATCCGCATGCCATTCGAAACTCCCCAGATTCTCCCCAGGGCTGATGGCCGGCCATTTCCACTCCTGGGCGCCCTCAAGGGTGGGCGTGGATTGCAAGGTTGAAGAGTGGAGTGGCCTAAGAAAATGCTGAGATGTGTCGCTGCAACTCGCTATATCGCCCCCTTGAGGTCGGGCGGCTCCGTCCCCGCAGTCGTCGAGGCCGACGACCTCGGCACGTACGTCGTGAAGTTCACCGGGTCCGCGCAGGGGCACAAGGCGCTGGTCGCCGAGGTGATCGTGGGGGAGCTGGCGCGGGCGCTCGGGCTGCGGTTCCCCGAGCTGGTCCTGGTGCACTTCGACCCGGCGATCGCCGGGGACGAGCCGCACCAGGAGGTGCGCGACCTGCACGCGGCCAGCACCGGAGTCAACCTCGGGATGGACTTCCTGCCCGGTGCCGAGGACTTCACCCCGCAGATCGCCGAGGTCTTCCCGGTGGATCCGCTGGAGGCGGGCCGGATCGTCTGGCTGGACGCGCTCACCGTCAACGTCGACCGCACAGTGCACAGTTCCAACCTCATGGTCTGGCCGACCCTCGGCATCGCACCCCCGCGCCTGTGGCTCATCGACCACGGCGCCGCCCTCGTCTTCCACCACCGCTGGGACACCTCGGCCCCCGGGAAGGCGTACGACTTCCGTCATCACGCCCTCGGCCGGTACGGCCCCGACACCCGGGCCGCCGACGCCGAACTCGCGCCCAGGGTGACCGAGAAGCTGCTCCGGGACGTCCTCGCCGAGGTTCCGGACGCCTGGCTCACCGACTTCGGCACGCCCGACGAGATGCGCGAGGCCTACGTCGGCTATCTGCTGGCCCGGGTGCGGGCCTCCGCCGAGTGGCTCCCCACCGACTTCCCGAGCCGCGACCAGCTCGCGGACGAGGAGGCCGCCCGCGCGGCCAGGACCCGGCAGGGCCGCCCGGACTGGCTGAAGCGGGTTCCCGACCTGCACGGCAAGCCCGCGGCCCAGCAGGACTGGTCGGTACACCTCGGCTGACCGGCAGCCGGCGTGACGAGACCGGGTCGTCCCCACCGGCGAGCCGCTTCCGGTCCGGCCGCGCGCCCGCCCCTCGGCCTGCCGCCCGACCCGGCCGCCTGCCGCTTCGCCGGTGATCTCCCCGGGTGATCACCTTCGGTTACCATGCCCGGATGAGTGAGAGCCGGCGCGTCGAGATCGAGTACTGCACCCAGTGCCGCTGGCTGCCGCGGGCGGCCTGGCTGGCGCAGGAACTGCTGACCACCTTCGAGACCGAGCTGACCGAGCTGGCGCTGAAGCCGGGCAAGGGCGGGATCTTCGTCGTACGGGTCGGTGACGAGGTCGTGTGGGACCGGCGCGAACAGGGCTTCCCCGAGCCCACCGCCGTGAAGCAGGCCGTACGCGACCGAGTGGCCCCGGGGAAGTCCCTGGGCCACTCGGACAGGCCGGCGCCGGAGTAGGTCAGCCGCGCAGCTGCTCGTACGCGGGCAGCGTCAGGAAGTCCGCGTAGTTGTCGTCGAGGGCGACGGTGAGCAGCAGGTCGTGGGCCTGCTGCCAGTGGCCGGCCGCGAAGGCCTCGTCGCCGGTCTCCGCGCGGATGGCGGCGAGTTCCTCGGCGGCGATCCTGCGGGCCAGCTCCGGCGTGGCCTTCTCGCCGTTCTCGAACTCGACACCGGCGTTGATCCACTGCCAGATCTGCGACCGCGAGATCTCGGCGGTGGCCGCGTCCTCCATGAGGTTGAAGATGGCCACCGCGCCGAGGCCGCGCAGCCACGCCTCGATGTAACGGATGCCCACCTGCACGGCGTTGACCAGACCTGCGTAGGTCGGCTTCGCCTTCAGCGAGTCGACCGCGATCAGGTCGGCGGCCTCGACGTGGACGTCCTCGCGCAGCCGGTCCTTCTGGTTGGGTTTGTCGCCGAGGACCCGGTCGAAGGACTCCATGGCGATCGGGACCAGGTCGGGGTGGGCGACCCAGGAGCCGTCGAAACCGTCGTTCGCCTCGCGGTCCTTGTCGGCGCGCACCTTCTCGAAGGCGACCTTGTTGACCTCGGCGTCCCGGCGGGACGGGATGAAGGCCGCCATGCCGCCGATCGCGTGCGCGCCGCGCTTGTGGCAGGTGCGGACGAGGAGTTCGGTGTACGCCCGCATGAACGGGGCGGTCATCGTGACGGCGTTGCGGTCCGGGAGGACGAACCGGGGCCCGCCGTCACGGAAGTTCTTGACGATGGAGAAGAGGTAGTCCCAGCGGCCGGCGTTCAACCCGGAGGCGTGGTCGCGCAGTTCGTAGAGGATCTCCTCCATCTCGTACGCGGCCGTGATCGTCTCGATCAGCACGGTGGCGCGGACGGTGCCCTGCGGGATGCCGACGTAGTCCTGCGCGAAGACGAACACGTCGTTCCAGAGCCGGGCTTCGAGGTGCGACTCGGTCTTCGGGAGGTAGAAGTACGGTCCCTTGCCGAGGTCGAGCAGCCGCTGCGCGTTGTGGAAGAAGTAGAGCCCGAAGTCGACGAAGGCGCCGGGCACCTGCTCGCCGTCGACCTCCACGTGCCGCTCGTTCAGGTGCCAGCCGCGCGGCCGCATGACGACCGTCGCGAGCTCCTCGTCCGGGCGCAGCGCGTACGACTTGCCGCTCGCCGGGTCCGTGAAGTCGATGGTCCGGGTGTAGGCGTCGATCAGGTTCAGCTGACCCAGGACGACGTTCTCCCAGGTCGGCGCGGAGGCGTCCTCGAAGTCCGCGAGCCAGATCCGGGCGCCCGAGTTGAGCGCGTTGATGGTCATCTTGCGGTCGGTGGGACCGGTGATCTCGACCCGGCGGTCGTTCAGCGCCGCGGGGGAGGGCGCCACCCGCCAGGAGTCGTCCGCGCGGACGGCGGCGGTCTCCGGGAGGAAGTCCAGGGTCGAGGTACGGGCGATCTCGGCGCGGCGCTCGGCGCGGCGGGCGAGGAGTTCGGCACGGCGCGGCGAGAACCGCCGGTGCAGCTCGGCCACGAAGGCGAGCGCCGCGTCGGTGAGGACCTCCTCCTGCCGGGGCAGGGGCGCGGCGTCGACGATGGCCGGCGGAGACGGCGCTGGTGCGGACATGAGCTGTCACTTCCTTCAGCGGTGGCACCGGGTGCCAGTCGTTCCGGGTAGAGCGAAGCGCACCCCGAACAGGGCCAGGCGCTTCTGAACAGTGGATACTAGTTTCCTCATCGTGGAAGTTCAATGGTTTGTTGATGTCGAGATTCTCCGAGTCGAGCAAAGGCGGCGCTCAGTGCCATCCCGCTCACTCAAGGTGGCCCAGGTCCGCTTCCGTGTCGATGTCGTACGGCTCGGCCACATCCCCGCACTCGACGAGCGTGATCGCGTCCTCGTGGGCCTTGAGGTAGGCGCGGGCGCCCCGGTCGCCGGTCGCGCTCGCGGCGATCCCCGCCCAGTGCCGGGCGCCGAACAGCACGGGATGCCCGCGCACCCCGTCGTAGGCGGCCGACACCAGCGACGACTCGTCCCGGAAACCGGTGACGACCCGCGCGACCGCCGCCGCGCCGATCCCCGGCTGGTCCACCAGCGACACCAGGGCCGCCCGCACCCCCGCCCCGGCGAGCGACTCCAGCCCCACCCGCAGCGAGGACCCCATGCCCTGCGCCCAGTCCGGGTTCTCCACGACCACGCAGCCGCCCAGCTCGGCCCGCTCCCGCACGTCGTCCGCACGGGCCCCCAGAACCACGTGCACCGGCCCGCAGCCGCCCGCGCGCAGCACCCCGGCCGCGTACTCCACCAGCGGCCGGCCCCGATGCGTCAGCAGCGCCTTGGGCCGCCCGCCGAGCCGTCTGCCACCGCCGGCGGCGAGCAGCAGCCCGGCGATCCGGTCATGCGTGTCCGTCATGCGTCCTGCATACCCGACGCCGGGGCCGGCGGGCGGTTCCGAAGGGCTGAAATTCCGTCCGCGCTGTAGCGCTTTCCGTACGGGAGGGCGTTTACTGACCCGCGTCCCCGGGCGCCCGACCACCGTCCTGGGCACCTGGCGAGGGGGGGAGAGCTGTGTTGCGGAGCTTGGGGCAGAGGCCAGTGACCGGCAAGGACGAGGATCCGAGGGTGACGGAACTACGCACGGCGGTCTCCCGGCTGCGCCGCGAACTGGCCGCACATCCGGCCGAGTTCCCGGACCGCGCGATAGCCGAGGACGAACTGGCGGCCCTGGCGGCGATGGCGACGGGCGGCATCCCGGAGATCCCCCGCCTGCGCCGCTCCCTGTTACTGATAGCGGGCGCGATCGGCTCGATGAGCGCCCTGTCCCGGGGCCTGTCTGACGTGCGCCAGGCGGTGGACCTGTTCGGGGAGACCCCGAGAGCCTGAAGACGAAGGGCGCGGTTGTTCACCTAGGGGCGCGGGGAACTGCGCGACCGGCCCCCACGCACCCGCACTCGCCAACGCTCCTGTCGGCCCTGCCCCTCAGGCTCCTGAACTCACCAACGCCTCGGACAACTCAACAGCCACCTGCTGCAGCACCGGCACGATCTTCTCGACCGCCGCCTCCGTGACCCGCCCCGCAGGCCCGGAGATCGAAATGGCGGCCGCGGTCGGCGAATCAGGCACGGACACGGCAAGACACCGCACCCCCACCTCCTGCTCGTTGTCGTCCACGGCGTACCCCAGCCGCCGCACCTCCGCCAGGGCGTCCAGGAACCCCTCCGGGGTGGTGATCGTCCTCTCGGTCGCCGCGGGCATCCCGGTCCGCCCCAGCAGCGCCCGCACCTCGGCGTCCGGCACATTCGCCAGCAACGCCTTCCCCACCCCCGTGGAATGCGGCAACACCCGCCGGCCCACCTCGGTGAACATCCGCATGCTGTGCTTCGACGGCACCTGCGCCACGTACACGATCTCGTCCCCGTCGAGCAGCGCCATGTTCGCCGTCTCCCCGGTCTCCTCGACCAGCCGCGCGAGGTGCGGCCGCGCCCATGTGCCCAGCAGCCGGGACGCCGACTCGCCGAGGCGGATCAGCCGGGGCCCGAGCGCGTACCGCCGGTTCGACTGCTGGCGCACATAGCCGCAGACGACCAGCGTGCGCATGAGCCGGTGGATCGTCGGCAACGGCAGCCCGCTGCTCGCGGACAGCTCGCTGAGACCCACCTCGCCGCCCGCGTCCGCCATCCGCTCCAGCAGATCGAAGGCGCGCTCAAGGGACTGGACCCCGCCGCCGGACCTGGCGGAGTCGGTGGTGCTGGCGCTGGACGTCGGCACGGCGCGTTCCTTTCGGGGCTGGCGGGAAGGGCAGAAGCCTACCCGTCAGTCGGTTGACTCCCTGGTCGTGCGTAGCTACGTTCTGCTTGCCGGAATTGTAATTCCGCTTTGTGGAAACGTCCAGAGTGGGCGCCTGTGAGGCCCTGAGAAGCAGTGTGCCCTTGACGGCGCGGGAGCGGGAGTGAAGACTCCTTCAACAGAACGTTGAATTCCGTTACGTGGGTGTAAATCCCGTTTCCCGGAAGTAAAACGGCGGCAGAGAGAGGGGTCCGGGTGTCCGACGCTGAACTGGTGCTGCGCTCGACGCGCGTCATCACCCCGGAGGGGACGCGGGCCGCCTCGGTCGCCGTGTCCGCCGGGACGATCACGGCCGTACTGCCCTACGACGCCCCCGTCCCGGAGGGCACCCGCCTGGAGGACTTCGGCGACGACGTCCTGCTGCCCGGCCTGGTCGACACCCACGTCCACGTGAACGACCCCGGCCGCACCGAGTGGGAGGGCTTCTGGACCGCGACCCGCGCCGCGGCGGCCGGCGGCATCACCACCCTGGTCGACATGCCGCTCAACTCCCTCCCGCCGACCACGACCGTGGAGAACCTCCGCGTCAAGCGGCAGGTCGCGGCCGACAAGGCGCACATCGACGTCGGCTTCTGGGGCGGCGCGCTGCCCGACAACGTCAAGGACCTGCGCCCGCTGCACGAGGCCGGCGTCTTCGGCTTCAAGGCGTTCCTGTCGCCGTCCGGCGTCGACGAGTTCCCGCATCTCGACCAGGAGCAGCTGGCCCGGTCGCTGGCGGAGATCGCCTCCTTCGACGGCCTGCTGATCGTGCACGCCGAGGACCCCCACCACCTGGAGGCCGCCCCGCAACAGGGCGGGCCGAAGTACGCCGACTTCCTCGCCTCCCGCCCGCGCGACGCGGAGGACACGGCGATCGCCCAGCTGATCGCCCGGGCGAAACGCCTGCACGCGCGCGTGCACGTCCTGCACCTGTCCTCGTCCGACGCACTGCCGCTGATCGCGGCGGCCAAGGCGGACGGCGTCCGCCTCACCGTCGAGACCTGCCCGCACTACCTCACCCTCACCGCCGAGGAAGTCCCGGACGGCGCCAGCGAGTTCAAGTGCTGCCCGCCCATCCGCGAGGCGGCCAACCAGGACCTGCTCTGGCAGGCGCTGGCCGACGGCACCGTCGACTGCGTGGTCACCGACCACTCGCCCTCCACGGCCGACCTCAAGACGAGCGACTTCGCGACCGCGTGGGGCGGTATCTCCGGCCTCCAGCTCAGCCTCGCCGCCGTATGGACGGAAGCCCGTAGGCGCGGCCACGGTCTTGAGGACGTGGTCCGCTGGATGTCGGCCCGCACGGCCGCGCTCGTCGGCCTCGACGACCGCAAGGGCGCCATCGCGGCCGGCCGGGACGCCGACTTCGCCGTCCTCGCGCCCGACGAGACCTTCACCGTCGACCCGGCGGGCCTCCAGCACCGCAACCCGGTCACCGCGTACGCCGGCAAGACCCTGCACGGCGTCGTGAAGTCCACCTGGCTGCGCGGCGAACGCATCGTCGCGGACGGCGAGTTCACGCCCCCGAAGGGCCACCTCCTCACCCGCACCCCCTGACTCCTTCTCCTGCCTCCCGCACCCGCAGCGGCCGACACCGAAAGGAACACCTTTGACGGCGATCCCGACCTTCACCGGCGACGCGCACCCCTATTCCGGCGGCGACCCGTACGCGGACTACCGCACCGCCGACTTCCCCTTCACCCGGTACGCCGACCTCGCCGCCCGGCAGCTCGGTGCCGGGGTCGTCGCCGCCAACGACGAGTTCTTCGCCCAGCGGGAGAACCTGCTGGTGCCGGGGCGGGCCGAGTTCGACCCCGAGCACTTCGGGCACAAGGGCAAGATCATGGACGGCTGGGAGACGCGCCGCCGCCGCGGGGCCTCGGCCGGTCATCCCTGGCCCACCGCCGAGGACCACGACTGGGCACTGGTCCGGCTCGGCGCCGCCGGCGTCGTTCGCGGCATCGTCGTGGACACGGCCCACTTCCGCGGCAACTACCCGCAGGCGGTGTCGGTCGAGGCCACATCGGTCGCCGGCTCGCCGTCCCCGGCGGAACTCCTCGGCGACGACGTGAAATGGACGACGCTCGTCCCCCGCACCCCCGTCGGCGGCCACGCGGCGAACGGCTTCACGGTCTCCGTCGAACAGCGCTTCACCCACCTCCGCGTCAACCAGCACCCCGACGGCGGCATCGCGCGCCTGCGCGTGTACGGCGAGGTCGTGCCCGCCCCCGAGTGGCTCGCCGTGCTCGGCACCTTCGACGTGGTCGCCCTGGAGAACGGCGGCCGGGTCGAGGACGCCTCCGACCTCTTCTACTCGCCGGCCACCAACACCATCCAGCCGGGCCGTTCCCGCAAGATGGACGACGGCTGGGAGACGCGGCGCCGCCGCGACCAGGGCAACGACTGGATCCGCTACCGGCTCGCCGCCCAGTCCCAGATCCGCGCGATCGAGATCGACACGGCGTACCTGAAGGGCAACAGCGCGGGCTGGGCGTCGGTGGCGGTCAAGGACGGCGAGGACGGCGAGGACGGCGAGGACGGCGACTGGCGGGAGATCCTCCCGCGCACCCGCCTCCAGCCGGACACGAACCACCGCTTCGTCCTGCCGACCCCCGCCGTAGGCACGCACGCGCGCGTGGACATCTTCCCGGACGGCGGAATCTCCCGGCTGCGGCTGTACGGCTCGCCGACGGAAGCGGGAGCAACGGCCCTGACCACAAGACACCGCGAACTGTCCTGACACCCTTTCGCCCACCCACCCGCCTCGCCTTCTCACAGGCCGAACTCGAAAAGCGACGACAGAACGCAACGTCCGAGGCTGGCGGGGCGGGGCGGCCGGGGCTGCCGGGAGGGGACAGCCGGGGCCGTCCAGGTGGGGCGGTCGGGGGAGCCGGGATGGTCGGTTGGGTTTGGTCGGGGTGGGGTGGCTGGGGTCGTTCGGGTGGGGCGGCTGGGGGAGCCGGGACCGTCGGTTGGGTTTGGTCTGGACGGGGCGGCAGGGGTCGTCCGGGTGGGGCGGTTGGGGAGTCGGGATGACCGGCCGGGGAGGGCGGTCGGGATGAGGCGGTCGGGGACGTGTTGTCGGGGCCGGGCGCGGGGCGGGGGTGTCTCGATGCATGGCCGCGGTCTCCGTGTAGGTGCCCCGCCCCGCGCGGGAGATTGGTGGGGGCCGGGAGCGGGATGCTCTTCGAGGGGGGTGTCTTGCTCTTTTGAGGTCTCGCTGCTCAGGTGACCGAGTCGGGTGGGTGGGTGGGCGAGGGGAACCGTCGGACCGTCGGCTACGTTCTTCTGCCGTGACTCTTCAGCAAGAAATCGTCGGCAACGCCATGCAGATGGCGGTCGTCAACCTGCACCCCGGCCAGACCGTGTACTGCGAGGCCGGCAAGTTCCTGTTCAAGACGACGAACGTGACCATGGAGACCCGGCTGAGCGGCCCGTCGGGCAACGGCCAGTCGCAGGGCGGCGGTGGCGGCATGGGCGGCATGCTGCGCCAGGCCATGGGCACCGCCATGCAGGTCGGCCAGCGCATGCTCGCCGGTGAGTCGCTGGCGTTCCAGTACTTCACCTCCCAGGGCGGCGAGGGCACCGTCGGCTTCGCGGGCGTGCTCCCGGGCGAGATGCGCGCCCTGGAGCTGAACGGCACGCGCGCGTGGTTCGCCGAGAAGGACGCCTTCGTCGCCGCCGAGTCCACCGTGGAGTTCGGCATCGCCTTCTCCGGCGGCCGCACCGGAATGAGCGGCGGCGAGGGCTTCATCCTGGAGAAGTTCACCGGCCACGGCACAGTGATCATCGCCGGCGCGGGCAACTTCATCGACCTGAACCCCGCCGACTTCGGCGGCCGTATCGAGGTCGACACGGGCTGCGTCGTCGCCTTCGAGGAGGGCATCCAGTACGGCGTCCAGCGTGTCGGCGGCCTCAACCGCCAGGGCGTCATGAACGCCGTCTTCGGCGGTGAGGGCCTCTCCCTGGCCACCCTGGAGGGCAACGGCCGGGTGATCCTCCAGTCGCTCACCATCGAGAGCCTCGCCAACGCGCTGAAGAAGGCGCAGGGCGGCGACAAGCAGGGCCCGACCGGCGGACTGTTCTCGACCCACGCGGGGTGAGGGCACACCGGAGACCGGCCGAGCGATGAGTTGCCGGCGCCCCGGGGGTCTGAGCTGATGACAACAGACCGCAGCCCGGGAAGCAGGCACCCCTCATGGGCAGACTCGTCTCCACCATGTTCGTCACCCTCGACGGCGTCTACCAGGCGCCCGGCGGCGGCGCGCTGGTCCGCTCCCTGCTGGACCTCGGCCTGGTCGACACCCTCCACCTGGTGACGTTCCCGGTCGTGCTGGGCTCCGGCCGCCGCTTCTTCCAGGAGGGCGCCGTGCCGACGAAGTTCCGGCACACCGGCGGGCGGATCACCACGTCAGGCGTCTCCATCCGGTCGTACGACATCGCGGGCCGTCCCGAGTACGGCTCGTACATCGCCGAGGCGAACGCCTAGCGGCCAGGCCCCGATCCTCCCCCGGGCCTGGGGCCGCCCGTGGGGGCCTCGGGCCCCAGGTTAATTCCCTGAAAACTCGGGGGACCGGCCGGGAAATTCTTCGGACTTGTCATTGACATGCCACACTCTACGCGCGTCATCATGGAGCCATGAGATTCCCCCCACGAATCACCCGCATCGGGGCCGCCGGCGCCCTGCTGTCCGCCCTCCTCGTCGGCGGTACCGTCTCCGCCGCCACCGCGGACGCCGCTGCCAGCTCGGTCGGCAGTATCTGCTACAGCGCCCTGCCGTCGCAGGCGTACGACACGCTCGACCTGATCGCGTCGGGCGGCCCGTTCCCGTACTCGCAGGACGGGGTCGTCTTCCGCAACCAGGAGGGCGTGCTGCCGAGCCAGTCCAGCGGCTACTACCACGAGTACACCGTGAAGACGCCCGGTTCCTCCACCCGCGGCGCACGGCGGATCGTGACCGGCCAGGAGTACGAGGAGGACTACTACACGGCGGACCACTACGTCACGTTCAACCTGATCGACTTCGACTGCTGAGCCGCTGACCGAGTCGGCCCAGCGATACCGGCACGTCGACGCCGGCACGTCGACGCCGGCACGTCGACGCCGGCACGTCGACGCCGGCACGTCGACGCCGGCTCGTCCGTCGTCAGGAACAGCGCGACCAGCCGGAGGTCCGGTCCGCGTTCAGCCGGACCTCCGGTCCGCGTTCAGCCGGACCTCCGGCTCCCCGCGACGGCGAACAGCGCGCACGCCAGCACGATCAGCGCGACGCTCGCGTAGACGCCGTAGCCGTCGAGGAAGCCGAGCCGTTGCAGGAGGCTCACCCGCCAGTGGGTGAACTCGTGCAGCAGGCCCAGCACACCCTGCACCAGAGCAACGAATCCGAGCAGTTCAAGCAGCTGTTTCACGGTACGACCCTCGCCCCGCGGCCTCCCCCCATGCCATCGGCCGTGGGGCGAGTCGTACCCGCCGGAAGACTCTCCGCACGCGCGCGTGGCACACCGAAAGTCCACGCGAGCGCAACTTTGGTCGACGATCCCGTGCTCGGGTAGGTGCCGCGGGCCGGTCATGCGTAGATTTGTCGACCGTGAGCGGTGACCTTTCCATACGGACGTTCGAGGGGCGGCGGTGGCTCTTCCCCTCCGCTGTGATCCATGAACTCGACCCCGACCCCGACGCCGGTCAGGCCGGCCGGCGGCCCCGGCGCACCGCGCGCGACTGGCTCGTCGACTTCAGCTGTTTCCTGCTGGCCGTCCTCCTCGGAGCGGCGGCGGCCAACACGATGCGCCAGGACCCGAACGTCTCGCACGGCCTCGCCGTCGTCGACCAGCTGATCGGCGGGCTGGCCTGCGGCGCGGTCTGGCTGCGCCGCCGCTGGCCGACGGGCCTGGCCATCGCGATGATCCCGGTCGGCTTCGTCTCCGACACCGCGGGCGGCGCCGCCATGGTCGCGCTGTTCACCCTCGCCGTGCACCGCCCGTTCCGGTACGTCGCCTGGATCGGCGGCGTCACCCTCGCACTGGTCCCGCTCTTCTACTGGCTGCGCCCCGACCCCGACCTGCCCTACCTGGCCGTCGTCATCCTCGTCGTGCTGTTCAGCCTCCTGGTCGTCAGCCTCGGCATGTTCGTGCGCTCCAAGCGGCAGCTGATGGTCAGCCTGCGCGACCGGGCCCGACGGGCCGAGACCGAGGCCGGCCTGCGCGCCGAGCGGGCCCAGCGGCTGGCCCGGGAGGCCATCGCCCGCGAGATGCACGACGTCCTCGCCCACCGGCTGACCCTGCTCAGCGTGCACGCCGGGGCGCTGGAGTTCCGGCCCGACGCGCCCCAGGAGGAGATCGCCCGGGCGGCCGGGGTCATCCGGGAGAGCGCCCACGAGGCCCTCCAGGACCTGCGCGAGATCATCGGCGTGCTGCGCGCCGCCGACGGCGACGAGGCGGGCGGCCGGCCGCAGCCGACCCTCGCGGCCCTGGACGCGCTGGCCGCCGAGTCCCGCCAGGCCGGCATGAAGGTCATCCTCGACAACCACGTCGGCGACCCGGCCGCCGTCCCCGCCTCCGTCGGCCGCACCGCCTACCGCATCGCCCAGGAGGGCCTCACCAACGCCCGCAAGCACGCCCCCGGCGCCGAGGTCACCGTCCGCGTCACCGGCGCCCAGGGCGACGGCCTGGACATCACCGTGCACAACCCCGCCCCCGCGACGGAGGCCCCGCACGTCCCCGGCTCGGGCCAAGGCTTGATCGGCCTGACCGAACGCGCCACGCTGGCCGGGGGACGGCTGGAGCACCGGGCCACCGGCGACGGCGGCTTCGAGGTGCGGGCCTGGCTGCCCTGGCCGGCCGCCTGAAGACGACCGAACACGTGACGCCGTACCCGCCTGACCACGTAGGAGCCATGACCTCGATCAGACTGCTGCTCGTCGACGACGATCCGCTGGTGCGGGCGGGGCTGGCCCTCATGATGGGCGGTGCCGGAGACATCGAGATCGTCGGCGAGGGCGCCGACGGCGACGAGGTCGAGGCGCTCGTGGACCGCACCCACCCGGACGTCGTCCTGATGGACATCCGCATGCCGTCCGTGGACGGGCTCACCGCCACCGAGCGGCTGCGCGCGCGTGCCGACGCCCCGCAGGTCGTCGTCCTGACCACCTTCCACGCCGACGAACAGGTGCTGCACGCCCTGCGCGCGGGAGCCGCCGGGTTCGTCCTCAAGGACACCCCGCCCGCCGAGATCGTCGCCGCGGTGCGCCGGGTCGCGGCCGGCGACCCCGTGCTGTCGCCCGCCGTCACCCGGCAGCTGATGCGGCACGCGGCCGGCACCCGGGCCGACACCCGGCAGGCACGCGCGCGTGAGCGGCTCGCCGCCCTCAACGACCGCGAGCGCGAGGTCGCCGTCGCGGTCGGCCGGGGCCTCGCCAACGCCGAGATCGCCACCGGCCTCTTCATGAGCGTCGCCACCGTCAAGACCCACGTCTCCCGCATCCTGGCCAAGCTCGGCCTCAACAACCGCGTCCAGATCGCCCTGCTGGCGTACGACGCGGGATTGCCGGAGGAATAGGGCGCCTTTGGGGCACCTGTGGGGCGGCCCGCGCGTTCTCCGGATACGGGACGGCCTCGGGGACCTCCTGAAGGGGGAGCAGAGCATGCAGGTGACCGACCTCGGCGAGTACGGCGACGGTCTGCGCACGGACCCGCACACCGTGTACGCGCGACTGCGCGAGCGCGGCCCGGTGCACCGGGTGCGGTGGCCCCTGCCCGACCAGTACCACGAGACCTGGCTGGTCGTGGGCTACGAGGAGGGGCGCGCGGCGCTCGCCGACCCCAGACTGGTCAAGGACACCGAGAAGATCGGCTTCAAGTTCCTCGACGAGGAACTGATCGGCAAGTACCTGCTGCTCGCCGACCCGCCCCAGCACACCAGGCTGCGCGGCCTGATCACGCGCGCGTTCACCGCCCGCCGGGTGGCCGGTCTCGAGCCGAGAATCCAGGAGATCACCGACCGGCTGCTCGACGAGATGCTCCCGCGCGGCCGTGCCGACCTGGTCGACGCCCTCGCCTACCCGCTGCCGATCACGGTGATCAGCGAGCTGCTCGGCGTCCCCGAGCTGGACCGCGCGCGGTTTCGGAAACTGTCCAACGAGGTGGTCGCGTCCAGCCATCCGGGCAGCGAGTACGACGCCTTCGTCGCGCTCGCCGACTATCTGGCGGAGCTGATCGAGGACAAGCGCTGCGCCGGCCCGAGCGGCGACCTGCTCAGCGACCTGATCCGCACCACCGCCGAGGACGGCGACCGGCTCTCCGTCGGGGAACTGCGCGGCATGGCCTTCGTCCTGCTGATCGCCGGCCACGAGACCACCGTCAACCTCATCGGCAACGGCGTCCTCGCCCTGCTCACCCACCCCGACCAACTCGCCGCCCTGCGCGCCGACATGAGCCTCTTGGACGGCGCGGTCGAGGAGACCCTGCGCTGGGAGGGCCCGGTGGAGAACGCCACGTACCGGTACGCCGCCGAGCCTCTGGAGATCGCCGGCACCGCCATCGACCGGGGCGACCCCGTGATGATCAGCCTCGCCGGCGCCGACCGCGACGCGGACCGCTATCCCGAACCCGACCGCTTCGACATCCGCCGCGACCACCGCGGCCACCTCGCCTTCGGCCACGGCATCCACTACTGCCTGGGCGCACCCCTGGCCCGCCTGGAGGGCCGGATCGCCCTGCGCACCCTCCTGGAGCGCGCCCCGGGCCTGGCCCTGGACGGCCCGCACGGGGAGTGGCTGCCGGGCACCCTGATGAGAGGGGTGCGCAGCCTCCCGGTGCGCTGGTAGCCGCACGCGCGGCCGAGGTCGACCGGGTCGGTCAGGCAGGTCAGGTCAGGCGGTCCGGGACCTCCGCGAGTGCCACCGGCCGGTGCTCGTGCCGGGAGATCTCGCAGGCCTCCGCGATCCGCAGCGCCTGGAGCGCCTCGCGCCCGTCGCAGGGGTTGGCCAGCTGGCCCCGCACCACGTCGACGAAGGCGCACAGCTCGGCCTCGTAGGCGGGCCCGAACCGCTCCAGGAAGCCGGGCCACGGCTTGTCCGCGGGCGGCGGCCCGGTCGGCTCGGTCGAGGCCACCGGCGTACGGTCGTCCAGCCCGACCACCACGGTGTCCCGCTCGCCGGCCAGCTCCATCCGCACGTCGTACCCGGCGCCGTTCAGCCGGGCCGCGGTGGCCGTGGCCAGCGTGCCGTCGTCCAGGGTGAGCACCGCCGCGCCCGTGTCGACGTCACCGGCCTCGCGGAACATCGCGGGCCCGGCGTCCGAACCGGTCGCGTACACGTCCACGACCTCGCGGCCGGTCACCCAGCGCAGCACGTCGAAGTCATGGATCAGCGTGTCCCGGAACAGCCCGCCGGACAGCGGCAGCCACTCCGGCGGGGGCGGGGACTGGTCGGAGGTCAGCGCCCGTACCGTGTGCAGCCGCCCGAGCCGGCCCGAGCGCACCGCCTCCCGCGCACCGACGTACCCCTTGTCGAAGCGCCGCTGGAAGCCCATCTGCAGCACCGTCCCGGCCTTCTCCACCTCCGCCAGGGCAAGCAGGGTGCCCGGCAGGTCGAGGGCGATCGGCTTCTCGCAGAAGACCGGCAGCCCGGAGCGCGCGGCCCGGCCGATCAGGTCGGCATGGGCCGAGGTGGCGGCGGTGATCACCACGGCGTCCACGCCCCACTGGAAGATCTCGTCCGTCCCGGGCGCCGCCGTCTCCCCGAGCCGGTGCGCCAGATCCTGGGCCCGCCGGGGATCCACGTCCGTGAGGATCAGCGATCCGACCTCGCGATTACGGCTGAGCGTGTTCGCGTGAATGGTGCCGATGCGGCCCGTCCCGATGACCCCGATGCGCATGGGAACAAGGTGCTGGTGCACCCCGTGCGCTGTCAATCCGTATGTCCGGACAATCGAACTACACAACTTCCCGTCAACCCGTCACAGGGATACGCTCGGCCCCGTGCCGAAACCAGATGTGGACCCGACCATGACGCTCGACCTCAGTGTGGACCGGAGTTCCCCGGTGCCGTTGTACTTCCAGCTCGCCCAGCAGCTGGAAGCGGCCATCGAGCACGGCTCGCTCACCCCCGGCAGCCTGCTGGGCAACGAGATCGAGCTCGCCGCGCGGCTCGGCCTGTCCCGCCCGACCGTCCGCCAGGCCATCCAGTCCCTCGTGGACAAGGGCCTGCTCGTCCGCCGTCGGGGCGTCGGCACCCAGGTCGTGCACAGCCAGGTCAAGCGCCCGCTGGAACTCAGCAGCCTCTACGACGACCTGGAGTCGGCCGGTCAGCGCCCCGCGACGAACGTGCTGGTCAACACGGTGGTCCCGGCGTCCGCCGAGGTCGCCGCCGCGCTCGGGGTCGCGGAGGGCGCCGAGGTGCACCGGATCGAGCGGCTGCGGCTGGCGCACGGCGAGCCGATGGCGTACCTGACCAACTACCTGCCCCCCGGTCTGCTCGGCCTGGACACCGCCCAGCTGGAGGCGACCGGCCTGTACCGGCTCATGCGGACCGCCGGGATCACCCTGCACAGCGCCCGCCAGTCCATCGGCGCGCGCGGCGCCACGGCCGCCGAGGCGGAGCGGCTCGCCGAGCCGGAGGGTGCCCCGCTGCTCACCATGCAGCGCACCACGTACGACGACACCGGCCGCGCCGTCGAGTTCGGCGACCACATCTACCGGCCGACCCGCTACTCCTTCGAGTTCCAGCTGCTCGTACGGTCCTGAAGGCACCGCGGTTCTGGTCGTAATGTCCGGACAATGTGACCGTTGTGTGAGCTGACCCGGCAGGTGGCAGCCGGAAACGACCTGGACTTTCTGCGCCGCGAGCCGTGGTGCCCCTGAAAGGGGCGCGGGGCTGTGACATGTGCGGCTCCGCCGCGTGGGCGCGACCAGCCACGACATACCCGCACCCGGCAATGGCGCGCACCCCTCCTTATCTCCCCCGAACGGCACTACACGCACGCGTACGGCAGAATCGAGCCCGATGAGCACCTACCGCGACCTCACCGCCCCCATCGGCTCCCGCCGAGCCCCGGTCCTGCGGACCGTCGGCACCCGGGAACGCCGCTCCCACCTGACGGCACCCCGGGTGCCCACGGTCGGTATCGACATCGGCGGCACCAAGGTCATGGCGGGCGTCGTGGACGCCGACGGCAACATCCTGGAGAAGCTCCGCACGGAGACCCCGGACAAGTCCAAGAGCCCGAAGGTCGTCGAGGACACGATCGTCGAGCTGGTCCTGGACCTGTCCGACCGGCACGACGTGCACGCCGTCGGCATCGGCGCCGCCGGCTGGGTCGACGCCGACCGCAACCGGGTGCTGTTCGCGCCGCACCTGTCCTGGCGGAACGAACCGCTGCGCGACCGCCTCTCCGGCCGGCTCTCGGTCCCCGTCCTCGTCGACAACGACGCCAACACCGCCGCCTGGGCGGAGTGGCGTTTCGGCGCCGGCCGCGGCGAGGACCACCTGGTCATGATCACGCTCGGCACCGGCATCGGCGGCGCGATCCTGGAGGACGGCCAGGTCAAGCGCGGCAAGTACGGCGTCGCAGGCGAGTTCGGCCATATGCAGGTCGTGCCCGGCGGTCACCGCTGCCCGTGCGGCAACCGCGGCTGCTGGGAGCAGTACAGCTCGGGCAACGCGCTGGTCCGGGAGGCCAAGGAGCTGGCGGCGGCCGACTCCCCGGTGGCGTACGGGATCATCGAGCACGTCAAGGGCAACATCAACGAGATCACCGGCCCGATGATCACCGAGCTGGCCCGCGAGGGCGACGCGATGTGCATCGAGCTGCTCCAGGACATCGGCCAGTGGCTCGGCGTCGGCATCGCCAACCTCGCCGCCGCCCTCGACCCGTCCTGCTTCGTGATCGGCGGTGGCGTCAGCGCCGCCGACGACCTGCTGATCGGCCCCGCCCGGGACGCGTTCAAGCGCCAGCTGACCGGCCGCGGCTACCGCCCCGAGGCCCGGATCGCGCGTGCCCAGCTGGGCCCCGAGGCCGGCATGGTCGGGGCCGCCGACCTCGCCCGCCTGGTCGCCCGCCGGTTCCGGCGCGCCAAGCGGCGCCGCGTCGAGCGGTACGAGCGCTACGAGCGGTTCGCGGAGGCCCGCCGCACCCGGGACACCGCATGACCGCTTCGCTGCCCCGTCAGGCCGCGTCCCCGGAGGAACCGCAGCGCCCGCCCGAGACCCCGGGTCACAAGGCCAAGCGCAGGGCGCTGACGCTGCTGATCATCGGGCTGCTCATCGGCGTACCGGCCGGCTATCTGGTGATCTCCGCCGCCCAGAGCCGCAACAGCGGCAAGGACAAGGAGTCCAAGTACTCGGCGACCGGCCTCACCGCGGGCTGGCCGTCGAAGGTGCAGCGGCGCCTCTACCAGGTGCCGGTCCCGCACCCGGCCGACACGATCGCCTACTACGAGACGAACAACTGGAAGACCAGCCGTCTCTACGTCCAGTTCCGCACCAACAGTGCCGGACTGGACAGCTTCCTTGAGGGCATGGGCGTCAACCGGGACGCGCTCAAGAAGGACGACATCAGCATCGGCTCCCGCGACCAGAAGATCTCCGGCTGGAAGTTCACCGGCCCCGGATCCTGGTCGGGCCTGACACACAAGCAGAAGAACCCGGCGCCCACCCAGGACGTGGTGGTGAACACGGCCGACCCGAACTACCCGATGATCTACGTCGTCTCGCGCACCGTCCCGTGACGACCCGCCCCGGCCGGTCGCCGGGGCCGACTGTCAGACCCCGCCCGTACAGTCGAAGACGTCTGATCCGACATGTGGGCGGGAGGGGGGGCAGAACGTATGAGCGGCACGACGGCCGAGGCCGAGGCGGGCGTACCGGTGCGCCTGGCGGCGGTCTATCTGCCCGCCGACCTCCCCCGCCAGGGCCGGATGGCCTTCTGGGACCCCGACGGGGACCCGCTGCCCGCCGCCGCGACCGAGGAGCTGACGGTCGTACGACCGCACGGCGCCGCCGGTGTCCGCCGCCGGCAGGTGCCCGCGCTCACCCTGCCGCTCGCCGACGCACTCCCGCTGCTCGTCCGGGCCCGCCGCGACCCGGCCGCCCATCCCGCCACCGCCTGCTGGGGCGCCGCCGCCCTGCACGCACTGCGGCTGGCCGCCCGCGGCCGGCTGCTGCCCGGCCTCACCCCGGCCGGTCACGACGCCTGGCGGGCCGGCCCCCTGGAGCCCGCCGACATCGCCCACCTGCGCGCGGTGGCCGCCGCCCTGCCTCCCGAGGGCCATGCCGTCCCGCTGCCCGGCCCCGGCCCGCTCCTGCTGCCCCAGCCGGAAGCCCTGATCCGCTCCTTCCTGGACGCGGTCGCCGACACCCTGCCCCGCACCCCGGCCGCCCCGCACACCTCGGGCCGGCCCTTCGCCGCCCGCGAAGCCCAGCGGCTGCCCGACGCCCACGAGTGGGCCGCGGAGGTCGCCGCCGGCATGGACGCGGGCGTGCGGATCTCGCTGCGCCTGGACCTGTCGGCGTACGACCTGTTCGACGACGGAGAAGGCGCGCCCCGCGCGGGCGCGGCGATCGTCCAGGTGCACAGCCTGGCCGACCCGACCCTGGTGACCGACGCGGCGGCGCTGTGGTCGGGGGCCTCCGACGCCGCCTTCGGCCCCCGCGCGCGCGTGGACGCGGCACTCGCCGTACGCCGGGCCGCGCGGGTGTGGCCGCCGCTGGACCGGCTGGCGGAGCAGGACGTGCCGGACGTGCTCGCGCTCTCCGAGGAGGAGCTGGGGGAGCTGCTCGGGGTGGCGGCGACCCGGCTCGCCGCGGCCGGGGTCGCCGTGCACTGGCCCCGGGACCTGGCACAGGACCTGACCGCCGCGGCCGTGGTCCGGCCCGCGCCCGGCTCGGCCACCGACGGCACGGGCTTCTTCGAGAGCGAGGAACTGCTCCAGTTCCGCTGGCAGCTGGCGCTCGGCGGCGATCCGCTCAGCGACGCCGAGATGGACGCCCTCGCCGAGGCCCACCGTCCGGTCGTACGGCTGCGGGACCGCTGGGTGCTCGTCGACCCCGCCCTCGTCCGCAAGGCGCGCAAGCGCGAACTGGGTCTGCTCGACCCGGTCGACGCGCTCTCCGTGGCGCTCACCGGCGAGGCCGAGGTGGACGGCGAGACCGTCGAGGCGGTCCCCGTCGGCGTCCTCGCGGCCCTGCGCGACCGCCTCACGGCCGGTATCCGGCCGGCCGAGCCGCCCGCCGGTCTGCACGCCACCCTGCGCGACTACCAGCTCCGGGGCCTGGCCTGGCTCGACCTGATGACCTCCCTCGGCCTCGGCGGCTGCCTCGCCGACGACATGGGCCTCGGCAAGACGATCACCGTCATCGCCCTGCACCTGAAGCGGGCCCGCACCGAGCCGACCCTGGTGGTCTGCCCGGCCTCGCTGCTCGGCAACTGGCAGCGGGAGATCGCCCGGTTCGCGCCCGGCGTCCCGGTCCGCCGCTTCCACGGCCCCGACCGCACCCTGGACGGCCTCGCCGGCGGCTTCGTCCTCACCACGTACGGCACCATGCGCGCCACCGCGCCCCGGCTCGCCGAACAGCCCTGGAGCATGGTCGTCGCCGACGAGGCACAGCACGTCAAAAACCCCTACTCGGCCACCGCGAAAGCCCTGCGCACCATCCCGACCCCCGCGCGCGTGGCCCTCACCGGCACCCCCGTGGAGAACAACCTCTCCGAGCTCTGGGCCCTCCTCGACTGGACCACCCCCGGACTCCTCGGCCCGCTCAAGTCCTTCCGCGCCCGGCATGCGCGGGCCGTCGAGAACGGTGAGGACGAGGAGGCGGTGGGCCGGCTTGCCCGCCTGGTCCGCCCCTTCCTGCTGCGCCGCAAGAAGTCCGACCCCGGCATCGTCCCCGAACTCCCGCCGAAGACGGAGACCGACCACCCCGTCCCGCTCACCCGCGAGCAGGCCGCGCTGTACGAGGCGGTGGTGCGCGAGTCGCTGCTCGCCATCGAGACGGCGGACGGCATCGCGCGCCGCGGCCTGGTGCTCAAGCTCCTCGGCGCCCTGAAGCAGATCTGCGACCACCCCGGGCTGTATCTCAAGGAGGAGTCCCGCATCGAGGGCCTGGCCGCGCGTTCCGGCAAACTCACCCTGCTCGACGAGCTGCTGGACACCGTGCTCGCCGAGGACGGCTCGGCCCTCGTCTTCACGCAGTACGTCGGCATGGCCCGCATGATCACCGCGCACCTCCAGGCCCGCGCGGTCCCGGTCGACCTGCTGCACGGCGGCACACCGGTGCCGGAGCGGGAGCGCATGGTGGACCGCTTCCAGAGCGGTGCGACCCCGGTCCTCGTGCTGTCCCTGAAGGCCGCGGGCACCGGCCTCAACCTCACCCGCGCCGGCCATGTCGTCCACTTCGACCGCTGGTGGAACCCGGCGGTGGAGGAACAGGCCACCGACCGCGCGTACCGCATCGGCCAGACCCAGCCGGTGCAGGTCCACCGCCTCGTCACGGAGGGCACCGTCGAGGACCGCATCGCCGAGATGCTGGAGGCGAAGCGGGCCCTCGCCGACGCGATCCTGGGCTCCGGCGAGTCCGCCCTGACCGAGCTGACGGACCGCGAGCTGTCCGACCTGGTGTCGTTGCGGAGGACGTCATGAGCGGCGACGGCGAGCAGCGGCCCGGGGACGCGGCACGGCGTGCGCTGCGGGCGGCACGGGGGCGCGGGGCGGAGAACGGAGCCGAGGGCGCGGCACCGGGGGAGTGCGCGGAGCGGGAGCCGAGGCCGGGGGACGCCGCGCGTCTGGCGCTGCGGGTGGCTGCCGCCGCGAAGGAGGCGGAGCAGCGGGATGCCGAGCCCGGCCCCGAGCCGGAACCCGAGGCCGAGGCCGAGGCCGGTGCCGGTGCCGACCGGACCGACCATGCCGACCATGCCGACACCGGCGCCTTTGCTGCCGTCCGGCCGGGCGGTCGTCCCGGTGATGTCGCGCGGGCAGCGCTGCGGGCGGCGCGTGCGGAGGCGAGGCGGGCCGAGGAGGCCGCTGCGGCGGAGGCTCCGGAACAGTCCCCGCCCCGCGCGGTAGGGCGACCGCCGACGCCCTCACCGGCCCCGGCGTCCGCGGCTCGCGGCCGCACCGCCCGTGACCTGAAGCAGTTCCTGACGACCGCCTTCCGGATGCCGAGGGACGAGACCGAGCCGGATGAGCCGGATGAGCCGGAGCAGACCGGCGTCCGGGCGGATCAGGAACCTCCGACGGAACACCCCGAGGGCGCGCGGCCCACGGTCGGGCGGCCTCCCCGGGCCATCGATGCGGCTCCGCTGCGCGCCTCGGCCTCGGCGCTTCCCGAGCGGCCTGGGGACGCGCCCGCCGCTCCCTCGCGGCGCCCCGCGTCGGCCGAGTCGCCTGCTCCCGCCAAGGCCTCACACCGACCCGAGCCGAACACCCCCGCTCCCGTCCCCGCCGCGCTCTCCGCCCCCTCCACCGGGAGCACACCGACCGGTCCCCGCCTCCCTTCCACCATGGCCACCCCGCACCGCGACACCGAACTCCGCCGCACCTTTCCTTCCCTCTCGCCCCGCGCCTCCGCCTCCGCCTCCGCCTCCGCTTCCGGCTTCGCGGAGACCTGGTGGGGCAACGCCTGGGTACGGGCGCTGGAAGAGGGCGCGTTGGACGTCAAGCGGCTCGGGCGCGGGCGGGGTTACGCCGAGCGCGGGCATGTGGACGCCATCACCGTGACCCCGGGAATGGTCCTGGCGTATGTGCAGGGGAGCCGGCCCCGGCCGTACCGCGTGCAGCTGCGGCTGCGGACCTTCGGCGAGGACGAGTGGGAGCGGCTGCTGGAGGCCGCCGCCGACCGGCCCGCCGACATCGCCGCGCTGCTCGACAAGGAGCTGCCGCAGACCCTCGCCGACAGCGGGGTGCCGCTGCTGCCGGAGCCCGGCGAGCTCGAACCCCGGTGCAGCTGCCCGGACTTCGGTCACCCCTGCAAGCACGCGGCCGCCCTCTGCTACCAGACCGCGCGGCTGCTGGACGCCGACCCGTTCGTGCTGCTCCTGCTGCGCGGCCGCGGGGAGCGCGAGGTGCTCGACGCGCTGTCCCGGCGCAGTGCCGCCCGCGCGGCCCGGGATCGGCAGCCGGCCTCGCTGCCGGGCATCCGGGCCACCGAGGCCCTCGCCCCGCGCCGACTGCCGCCGCTGCCACCCCCGTTGGCGGTTCCGGCGCACCCCGAGCAGCCCCCGGTCTATCCGGGGGTGCCCGGCGGCCCGGACCCGTTCGCGCTGGACCAGCTGGCCACCGACGCGGCGGCCCGCGCCCACGCCGTGCTCACCACCGGACACGACCCGGTCGGCGAACTCACCCTCTGGCAGGACGCGGTGCGGCTCGCCGCGGCCCGCCCCGGGTCCGGCCTCACCGCGTCCACCCGTGCCCTCTACGCCACGCTCGCCGACGCCGTGGGCCGCACCCCGGGCGACCTGGCGCGCGCGGTCGCCGCCTGGCGCCAGGGCGGTCTGGAGGGGCTGGCCGTGCTGGAAGAGCCCTGGGACCCGCCGGCCGGCCGCTTCGACCGGGCCCGGCCGCTGCTGCTCGCCGCCGACCTCCCGGCCTTCCGGCCGTCGCGCAACCACCTCACCCACCCCGGCGGCCATCTCCAGCTCCGCTTCGGCCGCGACGGCCTGTGGTACGCCTACGAGTCGGAGCCGGGCCACGACGACTGGTGGCCCAGAGGCACCCCCGACCTGGACCCGGTGGGCGCGCTGACCGGCCTCGGCGCATCGGACGACCTCTAGTCCGCTGGTCCGGCGTCCCCGCCGGAGGGCCTACGACTTCTTCTTCCCGATGTCGTCGTACCGGGCCATGAACCGGGCCCTGCCGTCCTCCACGCGGTAGAGGAACCAGCCCCCGTCCTGGCCGGTCTCCAGGTACTGGGACTGGCTCTCGTAGCTGTACCTGCGGGTGATGCCCTGCCAGGGCTTGCGCAGCAGCTCCGCGCGCAGGGACTCGCGTTGGTCGCCGCCGGGCGCGGCGAGGCCGTGGGCGGCGTAGCCGACGGCGTCGTACGCCTCGGCCGCCCAGCGGGGCGGTGCCGTGCGGTAGCGGGTGCGGTAGGCGGCGGCGAACGTCCGGGTCTTCGGGTCGGCGGTCGGGTCGCAGTACCCCGTGCTGATCCACCAGCCCCCGCCCGCCTTCAGGAAGGGCGTGCCGAGGATGTGCTCGTCGCCGCCGCGGAAGCCGCGGTGCCCGGTGTCGGTCAGGGCCTGGGCGCAGGCGGCGGCGCGGGCCGGGAGGCCGCCCGCGAAGAGGACGGCCGTGTCCGGATGGGCGGCGAGGCCGTGGGCCACGTCGGTGAAGCCGTCGCCCTTGGCGACCTGGGCCACCTCGACGGTGCCCACCAGCAGATCCCCGTACACGGTGACGATCCGGACGGTGGGCTCGCCCTCGTCGGCGTCCGTGAGGTCGTGCACGACGACGGTCCGGGCGGGCCGTACCACCCGGTTGAGGTATCTCACGACGGAGCCGGGCCCCGCGGTCCGGGTGCTGCGCAGGACCAGGGAGCTGGTGGTGTTCGTGACGTCGAGCGCGTCCGTGTCGGCGCGGGTGATCAGCAGGCAGAGCCCCGCCGCCGTGCACACCGGCACGGCGGCGGGCACGGCCGTGTCGGTGCCGGCGCCGATCACCGCGTACACGTCCCGGGAGGCGACGAGCCGGGCGGCCGCGGTCGCCGAACCCGCCGCGGTGCCCTGGTCGTCGGCCGTGCGCAGCGCCAGGTCGAAGGTCCGGTCGGAGCGGGCGTTGTGCTCGTCGACCGCCAACGCTGCCCCGCGCGCCTGGGCCTGGACGACAGCGGTGGACAGGTCGCCGAGCAGCGCGATCGTACGGGTCGGCAGCGGGCCCCTGCCGGACCCCGGTGTCCCGGACCGCGCCCAGCGCCACCAGGCGGTGCCGCCGCCCACCGCGCCGACGCCGGCCGCCGCCGAGGCGATCAGCAGCCACCGCCGGGACGGGGCGGGCGGGGCGTCGGCGAAGGGCACCTCGGAAAGGGCGGTGGGCTCCGGCACCGGCAGGTCGAGGACGCGCGCGGCACGGTCCGCGACCAGTGCCGGCAGGCCCGCCGGCAGCCATGACTCCGCGGTGAACTCGCCGAAGCCGGAAAGCAGTCGGGAAACCGTGGGGCGGTCGTCCGGCCGCTTGGCCAGGCAGGCGCGCAGCGTCGGGGCGAGCTCCTCGGGAAGGCCGGTCAGGTCCGGGTTCTCGCGGACCGTCCGGTACAGGACCGCCGCCGCGCCCCCGGTGCCGAACGGCGGCCGTCCGGTGGCCGTATGGGCGAGTACACACCCCAGGGAGAAGACGTCGCTGGGAGGTCCCACCGTCCTGCCGCGGGCCTGTTCCGGTGACAGATAGCCGGGGGAGCCGATGACCGAGCCGTCCGTGGTGAGTGCCGTGGCGCCCACGGCGCGGGCGATGCCGAAGTCGATCAGGCGCGGTCCGTCGGCGGCGAGCAGGACGTTCGCGGGTTTCACGTCACGGTGGACCAGTCCGGCGCGGTGCACGTCGTCCAGGGCCGCGGCGAGGGCGGCGCCCAGGGTCCGGAGCTGTGCGGGCGGCCAGGGGCCGTACAGCGCGAGCGCCTCGGACAGCGGCAGACCGGGCACGTAGGCGGTGGCCAGCCAGGGCGCGCGGGCGTCCGCGTCGGCGGTGAGCACGGGTACCGTCCAGCGGCTGGCGAGCCGGGACGCCAGCTCCGTCTCCCGGCGGAACCGGGCCCGGAAGCCGGGGTCCCCGGCGTACTCCTCGCGGATCACCTTCAGCGCCACCCAGGCGCCGTGCGGCGACCGGGCCAGGTACACCACACCCATGCCGCCGGCCCCGAGCCGGCCCACCAGCCGGTGGCCGCCGACCGACGAGGGGTCGCCGGCCTGGAGCCGCTCCACCTCCGCTACCCCTTCGTCTGTTTGGCCAGGATCGGTCCGACCTGCCGGAACCGCCCGTCGTGCACCTGGTGGACGTAGGTCTCACCGCCCATGGTCCGCGCGTCGGCGTTGAACTGGTTGTAGTCGTTGAAGGTGTAGGTGCGCGCGATGCCCTGGTAGGTGGCCTTGTGGAGACGCAGCGCGAGGGCGAGCCGGTCGGGGCGGCCGCCGCCGGACGGTACGGTCCGGGCGAACTCGCGCAGCACCATCCGGACGCTGTCGTACGCCTCGGCGCCGTACGGGTCCGGGATGCCGCCGTACCGCTTGCGCCAGGCCGCCGTGAACCGCTCGGCCGCCTTGGTCTTCAGCGCGCTCGCGTCGACGGCGGGCGTGACCGCGAACCAGCCCTCGCCCGCCGCGCCCGCGAGCTTCGGGAAGTCGGAGCCGTAGAGGAGATGGGACATCCAGCGCGGTCCGGTGAAGCCCGCCTCGGACAGCTGCCGGGCCGCCCGGACCGTCGCGTCCAGCGGGCCCAGGTACACGAAGTCGTGGACCTTGCTTGAGAGGACGGAGGCCACGGCGGCCGGGGCGTCGTCGGTGTCCTCGGCGACGACCTCCGGGACCACCTGGGACTGCAGCGCACCCCACCACTGGGTGGCCAGGACACTGCCCTGGTCGTACTCGACGGAGCCCCCGGAGCGGTCGATGACGACGCCCGCCGGGGCGACCAGGCCGCCCACCAGCGCGTGCAGGGCGATCGCGGTGCCGGCCGCCTGCTGGCCCGTGCCGGTCTGGAAGGTGACGGTCGGCGACCAGACGTAGTAGTCGTTCTGCCCGGTGGTGCTGGAGATGTGGGTGAGCTTCGCCGACGCGTAGACGCGTGAGGCAGCCCGCAGCGTCAGCTCGGTGACCGGGCCGAGCACGGCCACGACAGCGCGGTCCGCGGCCAGTTCGTGGGCGACCGCGGTGGCCCCGTCGACGGTGCCGTGGTCGTCGAGGACCCGTACGCCCAGGTCGAAGGCGCGGCCCGCGGTCGCGTTGTGCTGGGCGACGGCCAGCCGCGCGGCCCGTTCACAGGCCCGCGCCAGGGGCGCCGCCGCCCCGCTCTTCGTCACCTGCACACCGAGCACGTACGACGGCCGGGCCGCCGTCTTCTTCCCCGAGCCGTCGTCGCGGCCCGCCGCCCAGAGCGCTGCCCCGGTACCGCCGCCCGCCAGCAGCACCGCGCCCCCGGCCAGCAGCAGGCGCCGCCGGGAGGGGCGGGCCGGCTGCCCGGTGCCGGGGTCGTCGACCACCGTGGGCTCGATGTCCGGCAGGGCGAGGCTCTCCGCCGACCGGGCCGCCACCATGCGGGCGACCGGGTCCGGCAGCCAGGCCGACGGCGACTCCGGGGCGCCGGCGGGCGGCCGTAACGGAAAGTCCTCGGCTAGCCGCAGCCGCAGGTCCCCGGCGCCCGGCCGCTCGCCGGGGTCCTTGGCGAGGCAGGCGTCCAGCGTCTCGCGGAGTCCGCCGGTGACGCCGTCGAGGTCGGGCTCGTCGTGCACCGTGCGGTAGAGCAGCGCGTCCGGGGCGCCGGTGCCGAACGGCGGGCGGCCCGTGCCCGCGTACGCCAGCACACAGCCCAGCGCGAAGACGTCGCTCGCCGCTGTGGCCGCCTCGCCGCGCGCCTGCTCGGGGGCGAGGAAGCCCGGGGTGCCGACCACCATGCCGGAGGCGGTCAGGGCGGTGTCGTCGGCGGACCGCGCGATGCCGAAGTCGATCAGCCGCGGGCCGTCGACCGCGAGCAGCACATTGCCCGGCTTCACGTCCCGGTGGACGAGTCCCGCCGCGTGCACGGCGGCCAGCGCCTCGCCGAGCAGCGAGCCCAGCACGCGTACGGCGGCCGGTGGCAGCGGTCCGTGCGCGCCGACCGCCTCCGCGAGCGAGGGACCCGCCACGAACCCGGTCGCCAGCCACGGCTCGCGGGCCGCGGCGTCCGCGCCGAGCACCGGTACCACCCAGGGGCTGTCGACCCGGGCCGCCAGCTCCGCCTCCCGCGCGAACCGGGCCCGGAAGCCGTCGTCGGCGGCGCTCTGCGCCTGGATCACCTTCACGGCGGCCAGCGCACCCGTCTCGGAACGGCCCAGATAGACCACGCCCATACCGCCGGCGCCGAGCCGCCGCAGCAGTCGGAAGCCCCCGACCGACGACGGGTCGGACGGACGCAGCGCCTCACTCATCGCCCGCTCCCTTCACCTCGGTGGACGGAGCGGTGGACGGAGCGGTGGACGGAGTGCCGGACGGAGCGGTGGAGGCCAGGTCGCGGCCGTAGCGGTCCACGTCCGCCGTCACATAGCCGACGCCCGTCAGCGCGGCGTCGGTGAGGGCCGTCTGCTCCTCATCGCTCTCACCGGCGGCATGCCGCACGGTCGCCGCCACGGTCACCGGGCCGAGCCGGTGCTTGAACCAGTCGAAGCGGCGCGGCTTCGCGTCACCGTCGACGACGTACTGTCCGAACTCGGTGAGGTCGTCGTCGGTGGTGGCGTTGCGCTGTTCGTCGAACGGGTCGCCGCGTGAGGTCATCTTCTGCACGGTGTCGGTCGCGTTGAGCCGTTCCTGCGGGCAGCGCAGCGGTTCGTCCAGCGAGGACGCCATGTCCCGGCGGGCCTCGCGCGTCGAGATGTGCACGGTGACGGTGAGGGACACGTACACCGCGCCCGTGCCGTCGGTGCCCGGCCGGACGAACGACCTGGTCAGACTGGCCAGCACGGTGGACGGGAGCGCCTCGCGGCGCCACAGGCAGTCCTCGCCGAGCACGGCCCAGCTGGTCGGACCCTGTTCGTACGGGTCCCGTCTGCGGTACCCGGGGCCGAAGTAGTCGGGCTGCACCGCGAGCCCGCGGACGAACGCCACGGCCTCGGCCCGCGTCTTCGGCGCGGCGGCCTCGGCCAGTGTGTACGGCCGGCTCGACGCGGACGGGGAGGCACTCGCGCTCCCCGAGGCAGTCGGGCCGCCCGCCGTACCGGAACCCTTTCCGGCCGTGTCCTTCTGCGTCGCCTCGTCGTCGCCGTGCCCGCCGTTCGTGCAGCCCGAGAGCAGCAGTGCCACCGCCGCCGCGGACAGGACCGCTCTCCGTCCCACCACGCTCAACCCCCCAGCAGACCGCCGAGCGGCCCTCCGCTGGGGGCCGTAGGTCGAACGCTAACGCCATCCTGTGTCAACTGGGCGTGCTGGAAAGAGAGTTGGTTCGAACGGTAACCCCTTGGCCATCACTCGGTGACAGTTCGGGCCGTTCGGAATGTCATCCCTTGATGCCGAGCTTCGCCATTCACCGACACGGCGACCGGCGTCCCCGCCTCGACCGTGCGGCTGACCGTGCACAGCCGGTCGTGGGAGACGGCGACCGCTCGCGGCAGGATCGCGCGGGCGCGGTCGCCGGACGCGCCCTCCGGGAAGGTGACGGAGAAGGCGACCGCGAGGTCCGTCATCCGGTTTCCGCCCTCGTCGGCCACCTTGTGGCCGCTGACGGTGACGGTGAAGGCGGTGGGTGCCACGTGACGGCTCGTGGACACGTCGACGTCCGCCGCCGTACAGCCCCCGAGCGCGGCGAGCAGCAGTTCCACCGGGGTGAATTCCGTGCCGTCGCCGGTACCGAAGGCGATCGTGCCGCCACGGGCGTTCGTCGCGGTGAAGCGGCCGGTCGAGGTGCGCTCGACCGTGACGAGGCGCAAGGAGTCTTCGCTCATGGAGACGAACCTAAGGCAGCCCGGCCGCCTGTGCCGTCTGCGCGGTCAGTGCCGTCAGTGCCGTCAGTGCAGGATGTTGACGGCCCGTGCCACCACCAGGACCACCGTCACCAGCGACACCGAGGACTGCAGCATCATCAGCATCTTGGCCCAGTGCGACAACGGCATCACGTCGGTCGGGCTGAAGGCGGTGGAGTTGGTGAAGGACAGGTACAGATAGTCGAGAAAGCTCGGCTCCCAGTCCGGCGGCGCGGTCTCCGGACTCTGCATCTGCACGAAGAGGAAGTCCGCGAACTGGTCCCGGCCGAGGACCCGCGCCATCGGCCCGCCACGGTCCCACTCCCAGTACCAGAGGGCGAACACGATGACGTTCGTCAGCCAGATGCCGCCCCCGGTCAGCAGCAGCGGCCCGGCGTCATCGCCCTCGGTGCCGTTCACGAGACCGGCCACCAGCCGGACCGCCGCCCAGCCGTTGGCCAGGCTGATCACCCCCATCAGCACCAGTCCCAGCACCCGCAGCCACCGGGTACGCGGCTCCACCCGCCGGGGGTTGCCGGCGATGAGGCCGGCCAGCAGCACCGCCTCCAGGACCGGCAGGGCCCAGTACGGCTGGAAGGCGAGCCGGTGCGGCAGCATCAGCTGGAGGGCGATCGCCACCAGGATCACGGCGGTCACCGCCCACCGCGGCTCGCCCTGCGTCGCCCTGCGCCACGCGGGCACCACATCGTGCTCGCCGCTCTCCAGCAGCCCCTCGATCCTGGTGATCCGGTTCTCGGCATTGGACATTCGGTCGGTCATGGCCACGATTGTCCCGAGTCCCCCCGAGGATCCGCCGACCGGCTCGGCCCCTCGCTCGGCACCACCTGCCACGGGTCGTCGGTAGCGTCTTGTGCGGTCTGCCGGTTGGTGCCGACGGGGGGCCTGCCTGTGGCGGCGAGTCGTGCGGTGCGGTGTTCGGCGGTGGCTCGGTTGTGGGTCAGGGTGTCGGGAGACGGCCGGCGGCCCGCCGGAAGATATGGCGGGTCGCCGACAGTGTTAAATCTGTGCCTCTGGTCTTCTTGTTCTTCTCCGGGTCCGCACTGATTCCATGCGGGACTTCGATGGTCACCGAGTGGGCCCGCGCTCGCGGCGCGGGTCGGGAAGGCACGCCTGTGCTCAGCGTAGTCACCGACGGGGGCTCCACCCGGTCCGGCTCCCTTCGAAATGTCACGAACGCCCCGCCGAAGAAGGCGATCGAGGCAGCCGCGTGAGCGGGATCCCCGGTCCCGGCAGCCGTCGTCACAGCGTAGAGCTGCAGATCGACCGGGTCATCGTCGCATCCCTCGAACAGGTCACACTCAGCGTGCGCTGCCTGCGGGGACCGGTCCGTCGCGGTGCCCGCTTCAACCGGCTCAGCGGTTCAGCCCAAGCGATCGACCTGAAGCTGACGCAGACCGTCTTCTTCAGGCATCGAGTGGCAGCACTCGACACCGGCCTCACCGCCTTCGTGACGCTCCGAGGAGAGGGCGTCCAGCATCTCAAGACGGGCACCCTGGCCTCCGGATGGCAGGTCATCGAAGGCGTCAACCCGCTGTCCTGACCCGGTGATCCGTACCGCTCCAGGCGAAGCCGCACGCGCCCCTTGTCAGTGCTTGAAAACGTCCTTCGTCTTCTCCTTGGCCTGACGGGCCGCACCCTTCGATTTCTTGGCCTGCCCTTCGACTATCATCCGCTCGTTGCCGACGGTACGGCCGACCGCCTCCTTGGTCTTTCCCGTGGCCTCTTCCATCTTGCCCTTTGCCTTTTGCCTTCCGGACATTTCCGTTCACTCTCCTAGGGCCTGTCTGACAATTCCCGTCTGCCTCGCGACGCCATGCACGCACTCTCGCCGCACCGGGCGCAGACCCAAGTACGTCCAGTACGAGGGCCTACGCCCGGCACGCCGAGAGCACGCACCTGACGCCGCGAGGCCGCCCTCCGGGCGACGACGGGAATTGTCAGACAGGCCCTAGCTCCGTGGGAAATCCTGCACCTATCCCGAGTACCCCCTGGCGGGCAGTAAAACGGGGTGGCGGGAAAGAAGCGGGTGCCAGAGACGCGGCAACCGGCGGTCAAGAGGTGTCTTCGGTCTGGATATCGGGCTCGTTTCCCTCCTTGGCCTTTGCCTTGTCCCGGACATCTCGCGGTGTGGGCGTGGTGACGTTCCGCTGCTCCGCGGACCGTTTCCGCGTCTCGCCGGCTACCGGAGGTGTGTCTTTGCCACCAGGGGTGTTCATGAGATTCCCTCTCTCGGATTTGGGGTCGCAGCCTGTGCCGCACTCCAACGCGAGTGATCCCGAGCAGCCGAGTCAAACGTCGTCTGGGCGACGGATCCTCGCTTTCCCGCCGGCCCGCTCCGGGCTCCGTCCGGCGACGCACGCCGCCGACGGGCTGGACGGGGTACGGGTCGAGGCCACCGGCCCCTGGGCTCCGTACTCCTTCGCCATGCCGCCCGGTGAGTCCGGCGGTACCGCGGAGGGAGCGCCCCCGTGAGCACGCCCGGCCGGCCACCCGAAGCGGAGCGCCTGCCCCAGCGGCAGGTCGCTCTCATCGACCTGCCGGACCGGCTGCTGACCGGTGGGGTCGTCCTCACCGGTGACGTCGTGCTGTCCATCGCGGACATCGATCTGGTACGCGTCTCACTGCGTGCCCTGATCGTGTCCATCAGCGAGCAGAACCCCTCGCCATGGACGAGCACCGGCCAGCTGCGTGGCGGCGACCATGACAGCCGAGGGTGAGCGCCGGCCGTCGTGCCGCGCCGACGAAGTCGCGGAGGCCGCCGCCCGCGCCTTCCGGCTGCTGCCCGCCGCCCCACGCGACCTCGACCCGCCGGCCGGAAAGGGCCCGCGTTCCCCGGCTCGGCGGATCAGCTCCGACCGCGACACCGTCGAACGGGACCTCCTCAGGCTCGTCCTCACCCTCGTGGAACTGCTGCGCCAGCTCATGGAACGACAGGCCCTGCACCGCGTCGACCAAGGAGACCTCACCGACGAACAGGAAGAACGCCTGGGCGCGACACTCATGCTCCTCCACGACCGCATGAGCGACCTGTGCGCCCAGTACGGACTGACCATGGAGGACCTCAACCTGGACCTCGGGCCGCTGGGCACACTGCTTCCGCCCTCCGACTGAACCTCCGGGTGACCGGCGAGGGCCGACAACGAGGCAGCGCCTGAGTCAGCCGAAGCCGAGTCGGGCGCTGCACAGCAGGTCAGAGGGGTACGCCGTGGGGCGATTACCAGTAGTGGCGTCGACCGGCGACGGCGTGTCCCATCCCGCCGACGATCCACAGGACGGCTCCGACGACTGCCAGGATGATCCCGATGGTCCACAGGATGGATATCCCGGTGACGAAGCCGATGACGAGCAGAATGAGGCCGAGAATGATCATGGTCTCTCCAGGGGGGAGTGGTGCCAGCGCCTCAGCGAACGGCGAGAGACCGTAAGAAGGTGCGACACGGGGGTGGGTGGTCTTCTCCTTACTCCGTGCGATGCGGTGTGTGGCCGGCGACTTACGGGCGGACCTCGGTGGGCACGCGAGAGGAACCGGTGCACCGACGGGCGGTGCGGAGCGGGCCTTCGCACCGGGCATCGAGGACGGTGCCGGGTGCCGCCTGAGCGGTGAGAGTGAGTCTGACGCGGGTGAGGGGGTGGGCACGGCGGCCGGTGATGCGTACGTCCGTCTGCTCCACGCCTGGCAGGGCACCGGCTGCGGCGGCGATGACCGCCGGCCACCACCGGCCCTGGCTGCTCAGACTGCGGTTGACCACGGGTTGCGACGTCATGTGCGGGCTCCGGTGCTGCTGGTGCCGGGGGTCGCGGAAACGGACGTCCGCGCGGGCTTTGACGCGGTGGCGAACGCACCCGGATGCGAGCCTTACCAACTCCGCGTACCCGATGGCGGCGCCCTCCCGGTCCATGCCGGCCGGCGACGAAGCCGACGACGGCGGACCCAGGTACGCGTGACTTCTTCCGTGCCCCTGCTGAGTTCTCGCGCGTCAGTAGTCTGACGGAGTCCCACCAGTACCGTTGGGCCGCCTGCGCGGGTGCGCAGCCGGGGGGCTTCACCAAGGGGGCACCAGGCATGCCAGAGGGGTTGGCCCAGTGGGGGCCAGAGCTTTTCATGACGCGGGAACGGGAGCGGCGTCGCGGCCTGGCACCGGAGGGCGACGTGGGAGGCGACATCGCGCAAGGGGGCTTCGAGCCCTGCCTGCTGGCGCTTCTGCGGCTGTCGGCGGGCGGGGACCCGGGCACCGGTCTCACCAGCGGGTGGTTCCCGAGTGCGCTCGCCCGCACCGGCCACCTCGTCCGCGCGGCCGAACTGGCGTACACGATCAGTGACGAGCTCAAGCAGGGTACGGAGCTACTGGAGCTGGAGCTGGAGCTGGAGCTGGAGCTGGTGCAGGCCGCGGCGGGCGCGGGAGACCTGCGCGGCGCCCAGGCGCCGGCCGAGTCGATTCCCCTGCGGCAGCTGCGGGACCAGGCACTGGTCGCCCTCGTGCCGGCGTGGGCCCGTGCCGGTGAGCGCGGCAGAGCCGTCGCTCTGGCGGAGCGGATCCGCTACCCGCACAACTGGGGGAGGGCCTGGGCCCTGCTGGCGAAGGCGGTGGCGGACAGCGGCGACATCGACGAGGCGCTCAGGTTCGCCGCTCGCGCCGACGACGAGGTGAGTTCCTACCCCGTCGACGGGACGGAACAGGTGCTCGCCCTCCTCGTGGAGGTGGCCGTCGCCACCGGCGACCAGGACCGGGCCGCCGCACTCGCCGACCGCGTGGCGGACCTCACCCGGTCCCGCAACTCGACAGGGTGGTCCAAGCCACGGCCCCTGGCGGAGGTGTTGGCCCGCGAGGCGCTTGCGGGAGACCTTGACCGGCTCGACGCTCTCCTGCGCCCGCCCGGACCCGCCGCCGGGGCCGGGGGCACGGTATGCGGGTGGGCGCCCGGCGAAGCCGCCGACCAGGACACGGTCCCGGAAGGAGACCCGGACCCCGGACCGTTCGCAGCCGCTCGCCCGTTCTCCCCCGGATCCCCGCTCGACGCCTGGGACATGGCATGTGTGCTGGACGCGGTCGCCGAAGCCGCCGACCAGGACGTGGCCCTGGCCCTGGCCGGCCGGGCCGAGACACTGCTCGATACCGGCGACGGCCGTGATCACGACATTCTGCTGAGGTCCGTGACACTCCTGCTGGCCCGGCATGGGCAGGTCGAGCGGGCCATGGCCCTCGCCGGCCGGCTCGACCCCGATCTGTCCGCGGCACGGCAGGCGGAGGTCGTCGGCGAGCTGGCCCGCTCCGGCGACACGGTCGGGGCCGAGGCTCTCGCCCACGCGATCACCGACCGCCGGGCACAGGCCAGGGCGCTGATCGAAGTGGTCCGGGAGCTGGCCCGGCGCGGCGATCCGGGCCGGGCCGAGGCCCTCGTCCACTCGATCAACGACCGCTGGGCACAGGGCGAGGCACTGCTCGCGGTCGCCCGGGAGACGGCCCGGCGCGGCGATCCGGGCCGGGCCGAGACCCTCGTCCGCTCGATCGCCTACCGCGCGACACGAGCCCGCGCACTGGCCGCACTCGTCGAGCTGTCCGAGCCTTCCCACGCCCGCAGGCTCGCCGCGCAGGCCGTGGTTCTCGGCGGCTGAGCCCCTGTCCTGCCGGCCTTGGAGCGGATCGTGCCCCGTTCAGTGGCAGTGGTCGCCGATCGGATGACGAGCTGATCCATGACGAGCTGATCCGCGGCGAGCTGATCCGCGGCGAGGGACGACAACCTGCCGAGCCGTACATCACCTCGTCCGCCGGGCCACGGCACAGCCACCCGACTGTCGGTGCCGGCTGCGAGACTCGTTCCATGATTCCGAAGCTGCCCTTGCACAGCCCTCGTTGGCGTGACCTCGACGGTGTGAAAGCCGAGGAGGTGGAAGCTCTCGTGGAGCAGTTGGCCTCCGTGGCTGACACCGAGGACGGCGATGCGTGGAGACAGACCTGGACCTGCCTGGCCGGTGGTCTGCTGGACGACGGGACCGTCTCCGACGGCGCCTACGCGGCCCTGCCGCATCTCGTCGAGGCGGCAGCGGCCCTGCCTCCGGGGCAGTCCGTGGACTTCTGGGTGGACCTGGGATGCATCGTGACCGCGGAGGACAGGCCCCCCGTCCCGGCCGATCTCGAAGCAGGGTTCAGCGCCGCACTGCGGGCGGCCGAGGGGGCGGCCACACGGAGCCTCCTTGCCGCCGACGCTCCCGCGCAGGTCTGCGCCCACCTCGTGCTCTCCTGCGTGGCCTTCGCCGGCCACCACACGGGCGAAGCGCTGTGGCGGCTTCAGGATCCCCGGGAAAGCGGCCTTCAGCTGGTGTGTCCCGGGTGCGAGAGCGACACCGAGATCCCCGATTTCTTCGTGGACCCGGTGCGTCCGTCTTTCGAGGCTCCGGAGTTGCCTGATCCCGCTCATGTCCGTGAGGGAGAGCATCCCTGGGGTGAGGTCGCCGCGGCATTGCAGGAGGAGGCACTGGGGGAGGGGTGGGAGCCCTTCCTGCGGGTGGCACGCGAGGTCGCGGCGGCCGGGGTACCTCCCGAAACGCCGGGGCAGGCCGTCCTGTGCCTGGTCGCCGGCCTGGTCGCGGTCAGGGGCACTCCGGAACCGGCCGCAAGGGAATCGGCCCGCCAACTGATGTCGCTCACCGGACACTTCCGCTGCTGGGACTGCGAGCAGACGTGGACGATCGCCGACGGCCTGGCGGAGAACCCGGACGGTGCGCGCCCTCGGCACCGTCCGACGGAGGCGTGGACGGACTCCGACGGGTCGGCTGCCACGGTGGAGTCGGCGGCGGCCGGGCGAACAGGTGAGGCGGCGACTCGGTTCCGGCGGGACGAGAACGCGGTGCTCGCGGCCGACGGCACACCCTGGGGCCCTATATCGGAGTTCGCCGATTCCGCGCCCGGTTCGTTCGGGGGTGTCGACTCACTGGCGGTGGTGTCCCGCCCCGGTCGGCCGACGCTCGTGGCAGGCGCCGGGGACAGGGGCGTGGTGTGCCTGTGGGACGTGGCCGACGGCCGGCTCGTCCATGACCCGCTGCCAGGACATCGTGACCGTATCCGCTCGATGACGGCCCTGCCCATGCCCGACGGCCACGTCCTTCTGGCGAGCGGAGGCGACACCGGGACGATCGCCGTGTGGAACCCTGTCACCGGGCAGCCGGTTCGCGAACCGGCCGGCGACTGGCCCGGCGGGGTGACCGGAATGTGTACCGCGACCGTCCCCGACGGCCGAACCCTGCTCGTCACCGCCACCCCCCGAGGCGCGGTCCGGCTGTGGGATCCGGACACCGGTGAGTGCGTCGGGCGCCTCAACCCCTATGGCAGTCCGATCCAGTCGATCGTCGCCGTCCCGATCTCCGCCGGCCACACGCTGATCGCGGCCTCGGACACCGCGGGCCGCCTTCATGTGTGGGATCCGGCCGTCGACGACCCCTGGGAGCCGGGCGCGGCCGTGCAGCTGAGCGCACGTGCGCTCGCCGATGCCGACCACCGTGTGGCAGCTGCGGCGGCCGTGCCCACACCCGACCGAACCGTGCTGGCCACGGGAGACGACCGCGGCGTGGTCATGCTGTGGGACCTTGCCACCGGTGCCCCGATCGGTCTGCCCGTCGACACAGGCACCGCCGGCCTGCCGGTCATCACTGGCACCACCCTGCACGGCGGACGCACGGTCCTGGTCACCGGCACCCGTCACGGTCACCGGCTGCGGGTATGGGAACCGGAGACCGGCGCGGTGGGGCACATCGCCCTGGATGTGGCGCTCACCTGTCTGGCCACCGCGGGTCCGGACCTGATCGTCGGACACGACCGCGGAGTCCTCGGCCTCCCCCTCACCAGACAGTGAACGCGCTCAGCCGTTCACCGGGTTGCGTCTCCGGCACCCTCGGCCGTGGCCCTGGAGGCCGGGCGCGGCCAACTGGCTCTGGGGCCACGTGGATTCACGGTTGCGCTCCTCAAACGCGACATGTCAGGGTTCGGTGCGTTGCCGGCCTCCGCGGTGTGGTCGCCCGCAGGGCGTAAGACGAACGCCAAAGGGCGAATGGTGTTGTGCGGGGAGGGGGAAGCCATGACCTGTGTCGACGTCGGCGACAGAACGCTGTGGAGGGTGCCCGGCGGGGGCGTGCTCTACCGGACGCCGGCGATGGCCGACGGCGCCGTCTATGTCCTCGACCGCTTCTTCGGTCTGGTGGCGGTCGACGCGGACTCCGGACAGCGACGTTGGACACTGCGCGACGACTCCGGGATCGCATCATCGCCGGTGGCCGGCGTCGGGGTGGTGTATTTCGCCGACAACGCCGGCTGTCTGACGGCGGTGGACGCCGCGACCGGCGACGTGCGGTGGAAGTGGAGACCGCGCTGGTCGAAGATGTCGACGCCGGCGGTGGCGGACCACCTCGTGTACGCCGCTTCACACGACGGCAGGATGTGGGCGGTGGACGGGCTCACCGGCCGACCGGTGTGGAACGTCAGGGTGGCGGACCACCGCACATCCGGCAATCCACCGCCGGCAGTGGCCCATGGTGTCCTGTACACGGCCGTGGGCGGCCATGTGCTGGCCCTGGACACGGCCACCGGCAGCAGGCGATGGGACGTCTTTCCCCGCGGGGGCGTTCGACAGACGCCGACGGTGGCCGGCGGAAGCGTGTATGTGGGCAACGACGAAGGCCTGGTCGCGATGGGTGAGGAACGCTGGCGGCTGGAGACTCGCGGCGAGGTGTGTTCGACGCCCGTGGTGGCGGACGGGATCGTGTACGTCGGCAGCCGGGACGACTTCCTGTACGCGATTCACACCTGACGCAACGCTCTGCGGCCGTGCAGGTCATCCCCACTCGTGAACGCCCCGCCCCATGGCTGCCGTTGCCGGGGGGCAGACACGGCGGCCCAGGACTGGAATCGAGCGGGCGCCTGCTTTGCGATTGCACTCGCCTACGCGTCCAAGACCGTGTCCTACATGGTCAGTTGATTGTTGGGCTGGGCATGGGGAGGGGCGTTGAGGATGGATCGTTCCGGACGGTCTGCGGGAGTTGGCGAGGCCGCCTGCTCGTCAGCGGTTGCGCCTGGCGGACCTCGCCACCGTGCTTCGGAGCATCGAAGCCGACCGTGCACCGCCGCTTCGCCATCCGGTCCCGTGTCCCGTGCGGTCCTCGCCCCGTCTCACGTCCGCTGGTGGCTCAGAGGCACCTCCGACCTGGATCCGGTGGGCGCGCCGACCGGACTCGGGGCGGCGGGCGACCTCCAGAGGTCCGTGCTTTCCTGTCGCCGGCCTCCGTCGGTGTCGCCGCCCGGCGGTTCCGGGGGTGTCAGGACCTGGCGAGAGCCAAGTCGTGACAGGCTTCCTCGATCCAGTCGAGGGGGACCCCGCTGGGCAGAGCGTCGTCACGCAAGTCGGTTGTCAGCGCGTCCCAATTGTCATAGCCGTGGGCCTTCGCTATCGAGTCCCTGACCTTGGTCTCATGCGGGGGTGTCACCTCCGTGCGGCTCGTCTTGTGATCCTTCAGCCGGTGAACCGCATGCCACAGCATCACTTCCGTCTCGAACTGCCTGAAATGATGAATCTTGTCCATCAGGTTTGCGGACAGCGACGGAATGTCCAGGAAGAGGCCCGCGAGAGCCGGCTCGACCGAGGAATTCCGGGACAGCTTCGACTCGCTCCCGGTGGTCAGTCCTGCGAAATCGAGCTGTCCGGCCAGCAGGAACCGGATGTATTTCTGATACCGGCCGGTTCCGAATATGAACGGAGGGAGTGACAGATCGAGTTCTTCACGGCTGTGGCCGAGATGCGGGTCGTGCGAGGAGTATCGCGGCCCTTGGCTGAATCGGCGGTCGGTTCCATCGGCAGGTGTCCCGTCGGGCAGGAGCGAAAGAAAGCGAACAGCCCTCAGTGCGTCCACCCTCTTGATGTCGACGGAGGCTGCGACTTCACCTATCACGCCAGTCGGGTCGTCGATCCCGGCCTTCTTGAACAGAAGCCGCCAGACCCGGTCGGGATAGTACGATTCGGCGGCGACCCGGTGAAGCTCCACACCCTGGGACCGGGTGATCAGCTTGAGACCGTACAGCTTTCTGATCGCCGCGCGGATATTGACCAGGGCGACGCTCACCGCCGAGTGGTCGTCGTCGGGATCCGTCGCGACCACCACGGGGTCGTCCGAATCGAAGAGGCCGGACCGGTACATCCGGTAGACGGCTCCGACACCGTGGACGCCGACGGGCCAGCATTCCGCGGCCCGTATGGCCCCCATACTGGACGCCCCGACGATCTGAGCGCCGTCGCGAGCCACCTCGACGACCTCTCGCGGTGACACCGGGAGCACCTGCGAAAACGATCCGTCGATGATGAGGATCCGGGAGCTTCCGCTTTCTCTGGCCCGGTAGACGTCGCCGCGTTTCGCGGGGGGAAGGACGTGCGCCTGCGGCAGCAGGGCCCGTGCCTCGCCCGGCGGCAGGGACGGCCCGGTGAATATGGTGGTTCTCATGGCTCAGATCACCGATTCCAGCAGGCGGAGGGTAGGGGTGCGCGAACTCTCACCGTAGGGAGACGCGAGGCCCGGAACCAGGACACGAACCACCGGCACGCCGAGATCCTCGCGGCTGAGTTCTGTCACCAGGCACTTTTCGTGTCCTGCGTCCCGCAGCCGGCCGACGACCGTGCGTATGTTCTGCAGGATGCTGCCGCTGCAGTCCTTGGCCTGCGGGAACGCCAGGGAGCCGGGGTTCCGGTAGAGAGAGTCGAGCCGCTTCAACTCGGCCGGCCTGCGCCGCGCGCGCCCGGTCTCGAACACCTCTCGCGCACCCGTGGCGAAGCCGGCGTGACCTTGGCACGCCTCGGTGAGAGCGCGAAGCAGCGCCCGTTCGGGCTGGAGGTCGGCCCCGTACCCGGGGAAGCAGGTCACCTTGCCCTCCTGCCCGAAGTAGCCGTCGTCGAAAAGGACGACCCGGATGACCGGAATGTCGATCACGTTGGTCAGATCCTGTATCCGGACAACCAGACCCTGACCGGTCAGCGCGTCGATGAGTTCCTTCGCGGTTCCGGCTGGAACCGACTCCGGAGATATGACCCTCAAAGGTCGACGAGGAGAGAAAACCGGGTCGTGGTGAGCGGAGTAGAACGCTTCCTCCGACACCGCGTCGCGCTCGACAAGCTCACCGACCGCGTGGAGGACCGCCTCTGAATACGTATTTCCGGAGGCGAGCCCGTTGGTCTCGATCCGAGCCGTCATGCCTTCCGTGGAGGGATTGAGGACGAGGTCGGTCGGCACCAGATGATGGCCCCCCTGCGCCAGGTCGTACGCCCCCGTCCAGGAGAAAACGGCGTCGGGCCGGTACGTCGTGTCCTGCGGCAGGCTGAAGTCCTCCGGGTCGACCGCAGCGGCGGGAGCGAGTTCCTCGTAGGAACCCCTGACGATCCGGCGGGCCGGAATCTCCTCGGCCGAGACGCGCTCGATCGCCTCCATGACGGCGCTGAGCTTCGCCGCGATCGGCGTCGCCCCCTTTCCCGCGCTCACCATCAGGTCTTTGGCCAGAGGGGTCACGGCCGACCACACGGGGGAGCTGATGTAATCCAGGGGGGTGGTGTCGTACACGCGCGTGACGGGGACGCGGGGCAGCAGTGGTTTCAGGAAGTCCCACGTCTCCTCGAAACTTCTGGCGTGTCCGGCCTCCGAACTTTCCGCATCAGGCTGAAAGCTGTCCGGGCGCAGGGCTGTCAGGCTGTTCGGTTCGACCATCATCGTGATGCCTTGTCTGGAAGCGGGGATCGACGGGAACGCGGACCGCCGCGTCGCTGCGGTTCAGGAGCCGGCGGAGCGGGCCGACGAGGGGCGACGGTCGCCGGTCCACACGACCCTGCCGGCGCTCGTCACGGCACAGAGGACCGCGACGGCCCGGTCCGCGCCCCTGGGGCCTGCCTCAGGTGTCCCGCGTGACCACGAGGTCGTCGGCGAAACGCGCTCCGAAGTCCCCCTTCCACACCGCGGTCAGCCGAGGCAGCTCCTCCAACAGGCCGGTCGACGCGAGTTGCAGCATCATCTCCCTCATGACCTGCCGCGTGAGTCCGGCGGCCAGACACGCGTGCCGGCCCCGCCCGAAGGCGACATGGCGAGCCCCGGTCCTGTCCGCACGGAAGGTGCCCGGGTCGGCGAACCGCCTCGGGTCGCGGTTGGCCGCCACGAGTACGAGGACCACGCGCGACTCGGCCCGTACGGTGTGACCGTGCAGGGTCAGATCGGACAGCGCGCGCCTGGTGGCCAAGTGGAAGGGCGTGACCAGCCGCAGCGCCTCGTCCACGGCTCCGTCGACGTCTTCCTTCAGGTCGACGGCGGCGCTCTCCGGGCCGGTCAACGCCTCCAACAGGCGTGCGACAGCCGCCGCGGTGGGTTCCAGCGCGCCACTCACCAGCTGGGCGTATATCGCGGTCGCGTCCAGAAGATCCAGCGTCCCGTCGGACAGAGCGCGGCTCAGCGCCGAGGCGAGGACCCCCCGGGGAGCCGCGCAGCGCTGCGCGACGAGCCCGGTCAGCTCGTCCAGGGCCTCTTCCGCGAGCCGCCCGATGCCGGGGTCGTACGTCTCGATCGGCCCTACGGCCAGGATCCGGGTGGCGCAGTCCGCGAGCTGTGCCAGGCCGTCCGGCTCCTCGTCCAGGAGGTCGCTCAGGCCGGCTGCCAGAGCCGGCCTGACGACATCGGCGAACAGCCTGTCAGGCGTCACCGCGGGACTCGTCGCCGCGACGGAATCCGTCATCGCGGCGACCATCTGCCGAACGGCGGCGGGCGTGAACAGCGGCAGGAGCAGACGCCGCATACCGGTGTGCCGCGGCGGATCGGAGAACACGGGCCAGCGGTCGATGAACTCCGTCACCCGCCAGTAGGTGTTCTCCTGCTCTTCCGTCAGCGAGGGCGGGCAGTAGGTTTCCACCTGGGCGCCGAGCCGGGGATCAGGCAGAAGGTCGTACACGTCGTCGTATCGCGTCACGTACCACGTGTTCGTGCTCTCGTCCCAGTGCACACCGTGCGACTCACGCAGTTCGTCGAACCACTTGACCGGTTCCGCTTCCCGGTCCGTCGGGATCTGCGGCACCGTGGTCTCCGCCGTTACGTTGTCCATCACAAACCAACCCGTTCAATTCACGCGCTTCATAAGCCTGACGGAGTACCGGGGGAGGGGCTACAGGAGCGATCGGTCGGCGAGCAGATAGCTCGTCAGCTCCTGACGCGCTTCCGCCGACTCCGGCACGGCCGCATACGTCGTGGTGATCTGCCGCCGCTTGTCGGCACCGCCGAACGACGCATGGTAGGAGTGCGGATCGAAGGCGATGAGGTCACCGGGGGAGGAGTCGACGGTGAAGGCAGGCACCTCCTCGGGCCGCATCCCGAGGCGACGCATCGGGTTCTCCATCTCCGCGGCGAACGAGTCCCAGCTCCCGCCTCTGCGGTGGGTGCCGGGAATGAACCGCAGCGCTCCGGTGCCGCCGTCGAGCGGCTCCAGATACTGGACGATCTTGAGGAGCCGCAGAGCGCGGTGGTTCCCGTCCCGGTGCCAGTAGGTGGCACCGTCGTAGCGGACTCCGTCGCCGCCGACGTAGACGACATCCGTGCCCAGCAGCCGACGTGCCACCTGAGGACACCGGTCGTCGGCCAGGAGCACCTTCTGGAGCACCTCGCTGCGCTCGGCGATCCGGGCGACGCCCGCCCGCCCCTGCCGGCCGACCTGCGGGAAGTTGTCGAAGACGTCTTCGAAGGCGTCGGCGACGGCCGGCACGACGTCGTTCTGCACACCGCGCAGGTGAAGGAACCCGAACGTCCTGAAGCGGGTGACCTCGGCGTCGGTCACCGACAAAGAGGTGAGTCTCATCCGATTGACACCGATCCGGAGACGTAGCGGTTGAGGAAGTAGCGACGCGTGTCGCGCTGCTCGGTCTCGGTCACCGGGTCACCGACACAGTTGAACGCCAGCTGCCGTCGTATGTCGCCGTGCCATGCCGAGTGCAGGACGTTCGTGTCGAAGACGATGACGTCGCCGGGCTCGGACTCGACGACCACCGCCGGAACGTCGCCACCGGTGAGACCGAGGTCCTCCCCGTGCCTGATGACGTGCTGGGTCGGTTCCCCGAGCCAGCCGTTGTCGGCTTGATGTGAACCGGGAAGGAAACGCAGGGCACCCGTGTCGTGCGCGGTGGCGTCCAGGTACAGAACGAAACGCAGGAACGGCGTGGTGTAGAAACCGTCCGAGTGCCAGTACGAGTCGCCGACGAGCGCGTTGGCATCGCTGGTGATGACCTGGTGGTTGCGTTCGAAGAACGCCGCGCAGATCGCGCCCACCCACGCCGATCCGGAGATCAGCCCCAGCTCGGGCATCTCGTTGAGGGCGTCGAACCTGGTGACTCTCTCGTTCGGCGTACCGTCCGCCGGCAGATCGATCAGCCGGCCGAAAGCACGCTGCAGTTCCTCCACGGTGTCCGCGGCGGCCCCCCGGAGGCGGGCGAATCCGAACACCCGCAGCTGCTGCGCGACCTCCGCCTCATCGAGTGACATGGGACCGCCCGGGTGCGGAGTGCCGAGCAGCGGACGCGAGCCAGGCCGGCCCCGCCTCGTAGTCATCCAGCTGCTCCTTGGTCCGAGGGCCGATGACCACGGCTTCGGGGCGGTAGATCTCGTGGATCTCGGAGATCCTGGCGGCGATCGCCTCCGCCCTGCGCTCGGGCGGTACCGCCCGCAGCCGAGAGCCGCCCGAGAAGAGACTGCGGACCACGAGACGGTAGTCGGCGAGGAGGCGCGTCACGTTCGTGTCCTGCGGATCCAGCTGGTCCGCCTCGCACATGACCACGCTGCCGGCGGGCAGCCTGCCGGCGATCTGCGGCAGACTCACGTCCGGCAGCAGCACACTGACGCCCACCAGATCCGCCTGCCCCGTCCGTGAGCAGTGCCCGGCGAACCCGGCGAAGTCGATGTCCGACACCCGCCTCGGCTCCGGATTGTGCACGAAGGCGACCTCGACGCGGTCCCGCCCGAGCCGCTTCAGGCTTCCCTGCAGCGACTTGGTCATTCCTTCGAGGCTGTAGTCCAGGGTGGGCAGGGGAGTGGTGGTGTCGATCCCGACCTTGGTCCAGACCGACGCGTCGCCGGGAAGGTGCGCGCCGAGGTCCTCCTCCGCTCTCCCGCGGGCATACACGGGCGAGGTGTCGAACGTGGTGAAGCCCTGGGCGATCGCACCCTCGACGAACTCCCGGCCCTCGTCCGCGTCGCGCCCCAGCACCATCAGGCCGTTGAAGGACCCCGAGCAGCGCATGGTGCCGATCACCACGGACGGCTGATCCTGCATCGTGTTCATGGACGACTCACCCTTCGTGGGATTCCGAACGGCAGATCGCCATGCAGGCCAGACCGGTGGTCGGTGGTTCGCAGAACGACTGCTCGAGCGCCTCGCCGATCTCCTGCCGCGTCGCGAAGACCGACACCTGCTGAGAGCTGTCGTAGGGGCAGCGGCGCAGGAAGCCGTCCGCGGACAGGTACAGCCGCGCGGACTGGCAGGACCGGACGACCGGGCCGCGCAGCCACTCGTGGTAGTCCGACACCACTGTCCTCAGCTGCTCCGACATGCCGAAGAAGGTGTCGATCAACGCCAGGTCGCGCTTGAGGTGGGGATTCTCGAAACGGAACGTCGGCGACGGCAGCAGCGGGCTTACCTCCACCGGGACATCGGCCGTCTCGACCACCGAGACGATGGCCTTCAGGTCGTCTTCGTCCAGCTCGTATGCGGTGACATGCAGGCTCGCCCGACGGTGTCCCAACGCCTCGAAGACCTTCGCCGTCGAGGAGATCGTGCGGCCGGTGCGGCCGATCTCGTCCGCTCTGCGGCTGTCGGCGGAGACGGTGACGTGACTGAGCATGCCGGCGACACCGGCGAGGGCATCGAGTCGCGGGCCGGTCCTGGCGGCGGTGACCACCGAGGTGCGGAACCCGAACTGAAGAGCGACGCGCACGAGTTGACGGAACTCCGGGTGGTCGGTCGGCTCGCCGCCGGACAAGCACAGCTCGTCAACGCCGAGTTCGTGGAGCCGCGACAGTGCCCGGGCGTAGGTGCTGAGGCTCAGGACGTCGCGTCCGACATCGGCCCGGAAGCAGAACCGGCAGTTCACTTCGCAGTTGTCGGCGGTCGAGACGAGCACTCCGCGGAGTGCTCCGAGGCTGTCGGTCACTGCAACCCCGTGTGGTCGGTCAGGGCGAGTTCGAGACCCACCTGGAAGAAGTCGCACATCTGCGGATCGGGCTCGGGGTTGTTCCGGAGCGAGACGTCGTTGCGGGACGGACCACCGCAGACGGCGGCGGCGGGGCACTCTCCGCACTGCTTCGCCGGCAGGAGGTTCTTGGCGGCTCCCGCCAGCAGCTCAGGCTGCTCCCGAAGCCGGCTGATCGGGAAGACGAACGAATCGTCGCGCCAGTTCAGGTCGAGGATGGAGATGCGCCCGCGGGACAGCAGAGCCGCGTTCAGGCCGCCGTCCTGCTGGATGTGCTCGTACATCTTCGGCAGGCGGGTGTCCAGGGCCTGATAGATGCGGTCGAGCGAGGAGAACAGCATGGCACCGCGGGACAGCGCCAGAAGCCGCGAACGGAACACCGCGCGGCACAGCGCCTCGCCGTCGACGTGCCAGCGGCCGGAGATCGGAATGGGGGTGTTGACGTAGATGAAGTTGATGCCGAGGGACAGCACGTACTCGACGGTGTCCGGCAGGTTGCTCACATTGATCGGCGTGGGGGTGAGGTTGCAGCCCACGTGCACCCCGGCATCGATCAGCCGCTGGATGTTCCGGTGGATCCGCTGGTCGGCGGGCTTGCCCGACAGCAGGAACCGCTCGACCTTGTTGTCGTCCGGAGCCCCGTCGAAGGAGACGCCCACGCCGTACTTGAACTTCTTGAAGTGCTCGATCATGGGGTCCTTGATCAGGACACCGTTGGTGACGACGGTGAACTGCACACGCCCCACGCCGTGCTTCTCGGCGAGTTCGAGAGCGTACTCGTCTCCGTACTGCATGAGGTCGAACCGGGTGGTCGGCTCACCGCCGAACCACTGAATGGTGACCTCCTCCTGGCCGGCGTTCTGCTCGAAGAGGTACTCGAGCCCTTCGCGGAGGTCGGGGATGGTGATGTCGTCGGCGCCCGTGTTGGTGTCCACGAAGCAGTACGTGCAGGTCATGTTGCAGCGGTCGGTCACCACGATGCGGTATCCGCTGATCCGCGGCGGCTTTCCGGTCATCCCCAGCCCGTTGAGCCGGTCGAAGATGAGATCACGCTGAGGTGCGGACGGCGGCTCGGAAGTGAAGCCCAGCTGTTTCATCTCCGCCAGGATCTGGGGCTCGTCGTCGCGGATCCGCTTCATCTCATCGGCGGTGAGACTCGCGCTCCCCAGGGAGACGGGATCAAAAACAATACCCTCCGCCCCCTGAGCGACAAGCAAATACTTGTTCCAGAGTCGATCGGCATCGTTCGTCACGGTGAACTCCTAAAGAAACGGAACCAGCCATGCGTCGGAACGAACCGCACAGCGAGAAGCCCGCTGCGGTGCCACCGTCGCTTGCCGATGACACCGCAGCAGGATGGATCGATCAGTCTTCTTGCGCGATGTTCGCGTCCTTCAGGACACCCTGAACGATCTCGGTGTAGTGCTTCTTGAGATGCTCGGTGTTCTCGGACGTCGCACCGTCGGCGAGGACGATGATGCCGGGCAGCGACGGGTTGGGCGCCATGAGAACGATGCCGGGCGGGTCAAGGCTGATCGCCATGACGGCGTCCTCGACCGGCACCCACTCGATCCGCTCCTTGACGGCGTCCATCACGCTGACCTGCTTGGCCTTGAAGTCTTCGCGCTCGCCGAACCACACGCCCGACTTACCGCGCGACCCCACGGCGTCGGCGTAGATGAGGTGGTTGTCCTTCTGTTCGCGAGGTTTGGGCATTCAAACGCCTCCTAAGAAAGGGCCGAATTCGGTCCGCGCGGCCCCGGAGCTGAATTACTGATTGCTCCACGGCTTTTTGTGCGCATATTGCGACCGCTGGCGCTCACTCTCGCACGCCGGGGAATATACGTGGTCCATCCCTGGTATATTCGACGTGCGCCTCGCCTTTTCGGTATTCCCGCTCCATCGCGAGGGGGATTTCAGTGACGTGACGCGATGTGCCGATATGGGCCGGCGACCGGTACCGTCACGGTTCGTCCGTCGGTGCGGAGCCGCCCGGCAGATGATCGAGGATCCGGCTGACATCGTTGGCATCGGGCAGGCCGAGACCGGTGAAGAGTTCGTGCGCCTTGCCGAGCTGGACACGGGCGGTGTCGACGCCGCCGCGATCGGCCTCGGCCCGGCCCAGGACCATCAACGCGTAGGCGTGGTCCCGTACGGCTCCGACCTGTTCGCACCGGGCCACGGCCTCGGTGGCGTACCGCACCGCCTCGTCGTACCGCCCTGTCCTGCGGAGGGTTTCGGCGAGCCGGTACAGGGCGTGGGCCTCACGCCCCCGGATGCCGGCGGACCGGCAGACCGCGAGGCACTCGGTGTAGCGGGCGACGGCGTCGTCGAACCGCTCGTGTTCGTGCAGCGCCAGAGCCAGCACGTACAACGCGTAGGCGATCCCCGGAAGGTCGCCCATGGACCGCAGGGTCACCAGCGTCGTCTCGCAGGCCGGGATCGCCTCGGCGGCCCGGCCGCTGCGCACGCGGGCGAGCGCGGCGTTGATGGTGGTCGCCGCCTCGCCGGACCTGTGGCCGAGGACACGGGCGAGTGCGATCGCCTCGTCGAAGCACTCCACCGCCTCGTCGTATCGATGCAGAAACATGACCGCCACACCGAGGTTGTTGAGCGCCTGCCGGAGGATGACCGTGTCCTTCGTGTTCCTCGACGCCGTGACGGCCAGGCGCGCGTGCTCCTCGGTGTCGGACGGGCGGGCGGCCTGCAGGGCGATGCTGCAGCACAGCAACTGCGCCCGGCCCAGAACCCGTTGGTCGCCCCTTAGCTCGGCCTCCCGCGCGAGCTCCAGTGCGGCGGACCGCAGCCCCTCGAACCGGACGTCGGCGCAGAAGGGGCTGACCGCGATGACCAGGTCGACGGCGGTCCGCAACTGGCCGTCGTAGGGCTCCGTCCGCCGTCCGACGGTGTGCAGCGCGGCCGCCGTCACCAGTCCGATCTCGCCGGTGATCCAGGAACGCGCCGTGTGGACGTCGCCGAAGTGCAGCCCCTGGGACCGCAGCGGGCCGAGGGAGTTCGCCACCGGGTCTCCGGGCACGGCCTGCGCGAAGGCGTTGCACGCGGTGGCCAGCAGGTAGTCGAGCAGTCTGCCGAAGGCCTGCCGGGTGTCGTCCTGGTGTTCCGGCTCCGCCCACTGGGCGAAGGCGCGGAGCAGGTCGTGGTAGCGGTAGCGGCCCGGTTCGGGGGACTCCAGCATGGCGGCGTCCACCAGGGCTTCCAGCAGTTCCTCCGCCGTCTCCTCGTCCGTCGCGAGTGCGGCCGCGGCCACCGGCAGACCGAAGTCCAGGGACCCCGGGACGGCGAGCAGCCGGAAGGCGCGGGCCTGCTCGGGCGGCAGTTGCCGGTAGCCGAGTTCGAAGACCGCGTGGATCGACACGTCACCCACGCGCAGTTCCTCGATGCGTCGCTGCTCGTTGGCGAGCCGGGCGGTCAGTGTCGCGATGGCCCACCGCGGCCGGGACGCCAGCCTGGTGGCCACGATCCGGATGGCCAGCGGCAGGAATCCGCACAGCCGGAGCAGTTCGAGCGCCTGTTCCCGTTCCGCGTCGAGCCGTTCGTGCCCGATGACCGCGCCGAGCAGCGAGAGGGCCTCCTCGGGCCTGAAGGTGTCTATGCTGAGCTGTTTGGTGACCGGCAGACCGAAGAGACGGGACCTGCCGGTGACGATGACTCCGCAGCCGACCGATCCGGGCATCAGGTCCAGGACCTGCGACGCGTCACGTGCGTTGTCCAGGACGATCAGCACCCTGTGGCCGTCCAGCATCGAACGGAAGAGTTTGCAACGGTCTTCGAGGGTCTCTGGTACGGCCTCGGCGGCGACGCCCAGCGACAGCAGGAACCCCGTCAGGACGCCGGCGGGCTCGGCGGGGTTGTCGTCCGCTCCACGCAGATCGGCGTAGAGCTGCCCGTCCGGGTAGGCGTGCCGTACGCCGTGGGCCGTGAACAGGGCCAGTGAGGTCTTCCCGCTGCCGCCCATCCCGGCTATCGCCACGACGGTCGGTGCTCGCCGTCCGGGCGTCGTCAGCAGGGTGTGCATGTCGCTGACGGCGTCGGTGCGGCCGGCGAAGTCGGGAAGCAGCGGCGGAAGCTGTGCCGGAACGGGCAGCGGTTCCCGGTCCCGGGCGGCCGCGGGGAGGGGCTCGGCCGGCTTCGGTTCGTCGGGCACCGCGGGTTCCTCGACGGCCGCTATGGAGAGGGCCGGATCGTTCTCCAGGACCTGCCGGTAGACGGCGGTCAGCTCAGGCCCGGGATCGATGCCCTGCTCCTCCAGCAGCAGCTTCCTGACACCGCTGAACACCGCGAGCGCGTCGGCCTGTCTGCCCGCCCCGTAGAGCGCGCGCATCAACAGGCCGTACGGACGCTCGCGCAGGGGGTGTACGGCCGTGAGGTCCGCCAGGTCGGGAATGACCTGGCGATGGCGGCCGAGGGCCAGGTCGACGTCGAAACGTTCCTCCAGCAGAGCGATGCGTAATTCCTCGAGCCGGTCACGCTGCCGCATGGCGAAGGGGCCGGGCACTCCGGCCAGAGTCTCTCCCTGCCACAGGTCGAGTGCGCGGACCAGCCCGTCGCTCGCCTCCTCCAGCCGCCCCGAGGCACGTGCCTGCGCCGCCTCACGAGTGAGCGTTTCGGCCTGCCCCACGTCGAGCGAGGACGGGGGGACGACCAGGCGGTAGCCGTCGCCGACCGACACGAGCACGCTCGGCGTGGAGCGGTCCGGTTCCAGGAGTCTGCGCAACTGCCAGGCGTAGGTGCGGATCGTGGTGGTGGCCTTGCTGGGGGGCGTGGGACCCCACAACGCGTCCACCAGCTGTGTCTTCGACGCGGTGTGCCCCGGTCGCAGGAGCAGGACCGCCAGCATGGCCCGGAGCTGGGGTGGACCGAGGTGCAGTTCCGCGTCGCCCCGGTAGGCACGAACCGCCCCGAGAACGGCGAAGAGCAGTTCTTCCGTCACCTCGCCCAGGCCCTCCTTGCCCGACCACTCCGAACGCCGTCGTCACCACCATGGTCACGAACTCACCGTGGGGATCGGCTCACGCTTGGATCGATCACCTGTGCGCTGAAGTGGCCAGCCGACCGCCGTCGGCTGTCAACCAGCCTATCAATCGCGTCGGTTCATCCTCGAAAATGTGCATACAACGTGAGGCCGCCGGGATTGCGGGGCAGGGGAGACCGGCTCCGGGGAACACATGAGCGGGTGCCCGTACGGGCACCCGCTCATGAACCGTCAGTGGTCGGCCGGACCTCTCAGACCAGTGACTCCCAGTCGACGATGCCCTCCGCGAGGTCGCGCACTCCGGCGAGCAGGCCCAGCCTGTTGGCCCGGACTGCGGGGTCCTCGGACATCACCAGGATGTTGTCGAAGAAGATGTTCACCGCGTCGACCAGCTCGCCCGTCTCCGCGTTGAAGCGGACGAGCGAGGTCTCCCCGTCGAGGACCTGCCGGCACTTGACCAGGGCGGCGTGCAGAGCCTGCTCGGCGGGCTCATGGAGCCGCTCCGGGTCGTACACCGCCTCCAGCCCGGCCGGCACGATGCGCCGTACCCGCTGGAACGCCGCGAGAACGGTGGCGAACCGGTCGTCACCCTGCAGGCCTTCCAGCTCCTCCAGGGTCCGCGTGGCCAGCCGCGGCGAGTCGCCGCGCACCAGCACCGCGCGGACGTCGGTGGTGGAGTGCCCCAGCTCGATCAGCTGCTGCTCGAAGCGGCGCAGCACGAACTGGGCCGCGTCCTCCAGATGCTTCTGCTCGACCGTGACGGCCTGGTGCTCCGCCGCGACGGCCAGCGCCTGGCCGAGCCTGATCGCGGCCAGGTCGCTCCTGCTGAGGAGGATGTTGACCACGCCCAGCGCGGAGCGGCGCAGCCCGAACGCATCCGAGCTGCCCGTGGGTTCGGCCCCGATCGCGAAGAGTCCGACCAGCAGATCGAGCCGGTCCGCCAGGGCCAGCAGGGCCCCCGGCAGGGTTTCGGGCAACGCGTCGCCGGCGAAACGCGGCAGTTCGTTCTCGTAGAGGGCCTGCGCCACCGCCTGGCTCTCGCCCGCGCGCACGGCGTATTCGCGCGCCATGATGCCCGCGAGGCTGGACAGTTCGGTGACCATCTGGGAGCCGAGGTCGAACTTGGTCAGGACCGCGGCCCGTTCCAGGACGTCGTGGTCCGTGCCGGACAGGCCGATGACCTTCGCCAGCCGGCGGGCGATGGCCGAGATGCGGTCGGCGCGGTCCGCCATGGAGCCGAGACGCTCCTCGAACGTGAGGAGGTGCGTCTTCTCTCTCATCTCGCTCAGCGGGGTCTCCAGATCCGCCTTCCAGAAGAAGGAGGCGTCCTCGTACCGGGCGCGCAGCACCGCCTCGTTGCCGTGGCGGACGACGTCGTGGTCGCACGTTCCGTTGGCCACCGCGACGAAGTGGGGCAGCATGCTGCCGTCGGCGTCCACCACGGGAAGGTAGCGCTGGTGCTTGCGCATGACGGTGACGAGGATGTCCGCGGGCAGCGTGAGGTACTTCGGGTCGAAGTTCCCGAGGATCGGGGTGGGGGACTCGACCAGGTTGGTGATCTCGTCGATCAGCGCGCCGTACTGCTCCGTCTGGATGTGCCCGCCCACGGCCTCGGCGAGTCGCGCCGCGCCGTCCACCACGAGGCGCCGCCGCTCCGCGGCGTCCGCGAGGATTCCGTGCTCCTTCAGAAAGGGCAGGTACCCGTCGGCCGTCGGCACCTCCGCCGTGGGGGGCACCGCGTCACGGTGAACCTGCGTCGTACGTCCCGACGTCAGGCTGGACACCGTGAAAGGGACGACCCGCTCTCCCAGCAGAGCCATGATCCAGCGGATCGGACGGGTGAAGGAGAGCCGCGGAGCGTTCCACCGCATGTTCTTCTCGGAGCGAAGTCCGGTCACGACCTCCGAGAGGAGAGCGGAGAGGACGTCCTCGGCCGAGCGCCCGACGACCTGCCGGGTGAGCGCGACATGCTCGTTGGCCCCGACGGTGACGCGACCGAGGTCCGCCGGTTCGGCGCCGTTACTCCTGGCGAAGCCGATGGCCGCCTTGGTGGGGTTTCCCTCCGCGTCGAACGCCGCCGAGACCCGGGGCCCGCGCACGGTCTGTTCGTAGTCGGCCTCGCGGGGTTCCACGCCGAGGACGGTGGCCACCACGCGTCGGGGGCTGGCGTCGACCCTGATCTCACCGTGTCCCAGCCGGGTTGCGCCCAGTTTCTCCGTCAACGCGGTGCGCACCGCCTGCGAGGTCCGGGTGACCTCGGCCGGCGGCATCTCCTCCACGCCGATCTCGACCACGAGGGTGGCCGGCCCCGGTTCGGCCGGCGGGGTCACCGTGCCCTGCTCGGCCCCGACGGGTTCCGCGGCCGCCGCCCGGCCCGGAGCCTCGCTCACCGCGGTGTCGGCCGGGGCGGAGTCGCTGCTCGACACGCGGCCCAGAGGGAAACCGAGTTCCTCGCGCCGTGCGACCCACAACTCGGCGACCTCGTGGGCCAACCCGCGCATCCGGGCGAAGGAACGTGCCCGCTCCGTGGTGGAGATGGCGCCCCGCGCGTCGAGCACGTTGAACGCGTGCGAGCACTTGAGGACGAAGGAGTACGCGGGAACGGGAAGACGCGCGTCGAGCATGCGGCGCGCCTCGCCCGCGTAGGCCTCGAAAAGGCTCCGCTGGGTCTCCAGGTCGGCCTCGTCGAGGTAGTAGCGGCTCATCTCGTACTCGGCCTGGCCGAACGCCTCGCCGTAGGTGACACCCGGCGCGTACTTGAGGTCCTTGAAGTGATTGACGCCCTGAAGCGCCATCAGGATGCGTTCCATGCCGTAGGTGATCTCGACGGACACCGGGTCGAGGGTGATGCCGCCTGCCTGCTGAAAGTATGTGAACTGGGTGATCTCCAGACCATCGAGCCATACTTCCCAGCCGAGCCCCCAGGCGCCCAGCGCCGGGGACGCCCAGTTGTCCTCGACGAAGCGAATGTCATGTGCGGCCGTGTCGATGCCCAGTGCCTGCAGACTGCCCAGGAAAAGCTCCTGCGCGTTTCCGGGCTCGGGCTTGAGGATGACCTGGTACTGCGTATGGGTCTGCAGCCGATTCGGGTTCTCGCCGTAACGTGAGTCGTCGGGCCGGACGCTCGGTTCCACGTATGCGACACGCCACGGCTCCGGTCCCTGGACCCGCAGGAACGTAGCGGGGTTGAGCGTGCCCGCACCCACCTCGGTGTTCATGGGCTGAACGACCAGACACCCGTGTTCGGTCCAGTACTTGTTCAGCACCAGCAGTGCTTCTTGCATCGTCAACACCGAGATCATTCCTCCACGAATACGGCGCATGCTCAGAGCATCTCCCGGCTGAGGCTGCAGGAGACCATGGCCTGCGGGAGTCTACCAATCAGGGCGTTTCCGCTCGGCATCGCCGGGGAGCCAACGGGCGCCACGTCCGGGCCAATTGCGACCGGCCGAGCGGGCCGGCCGGCGTTCCCCCGAGTGGCCGGGACCTGTCGGCGGCCGTCGTCACGGCCGCGTCACCTCCGGCCGCGTCCCGCGGCCGGAGGTGCGCGTGCCCGGCGCCCGAACGGGGCGGGGAACTCGAAGATCTAGGGAATCCACTAGTCTTTCCGGGCCGCCGTTCTGCCAGTCGATTTTCATGCGACCATGAGTGTGGACGTTTATGCGGAACCTTTCCCTTCCTGCCCAGCCTATTCAGTTCACAGTGTCGGCGGACGGGAAATCGAGGCTTGACTGATCGAAAGTCGCTCTCTACGGTTCAGTCGTTCGGTCATCCGGACGTGAAGTGAACGCATTACATCCCCTGTGCTTCCTCTCGTCAGGTGGTTCGGTGCCTGTAGTGGATTTCGTCCGGGCATCGCTTTTCGGTGATTTCTTGGTGTGGCTCGACACAGTTCTCTGGTTACAGAATCCGATCCACGGATGCGAAGAAGCCCCTGCGAAAGAGAGAAGTCATGGAAAACTTCGACGACATCGACATTTCCGACCTGTCGGAAGAGGAGCTGGACGACATCGTCGGCGGCCAGTTCGGGATTTCCCTCACCTGCGTCATCTGACGATCTGAAGTCCGCGGTCCGTCCGCCGAGGGGGCCTGCGCTTCTTCGGCGGACGGGCCGACGGCTCACGTCCGGACGTCCTGTCGCGGGCAGACAGGCCAGTGACTCACAACGGGAAGGGACTCATGCCTGGCGATTCGCGTTTCAACGCCGAGGCGCTCGAACACCATCGCAGGAGCGATGGCCTTGGACCGGTCTTCGGTCACGCTCCTGCCGTGACCCGGCCCAAGGGAGCAGCCGAGCGGATCACGGCGGTCCGCGAGCGGTTCAGACGACGCACACGCGGAGCGCGGCTGCAGGTCTGCTTCCAAACCCAGGTCAGCGACTGCGGTCCCGCCGCTCTCGTGACCGTGCTGCGCCACCACGGCGTGGACGTGTCCCTCGACGAGATCCGCGCGCGTGCGGGTTCCGGACGCAATGGCGCATCGGCCCGCACCCTCCTGGAGATCGCCCGCGAATACGGCGTCAAGGGCCGCGGCGTACGCGCCGGCACGGAAGCCCTGGCGCGGCTGTCCCCCGGTTCGATCCTGTTCTGGAACTTCAACCACTTCGTCGTCCTGGAGGGAGCCGGCAAAGACCATGTGGATGTCGTCGACCCTGTCCATGGACGCCGCAGGCTCACCATGGCAACGGTCGCCGAGTCCTTCACGGGCGTGGCCCTGGAGTTCGAGCAGCCGCTCGAAGCCGGCTCCGGCCGGCGCCGACGCGGCAGTGAACTCCCCGGCCCCTGGCACCGCTTGCGGCAGTTTCTGCCGCACGGCCGGGAACTGGCGCTGATCCTCGCCTCCTCCGCCGGACTCATGGCCTTCGAACTCGCCCTGCCGCTCACCGCCGGATTCCTGGTCGAACGCGTCCTCGGCAACCGGTCCACCGGCGGAGCGTGGACGGCCTGCGCCATCCTGGCCGGTCTGGTCGTCCTCTATTTCTCCCTGTCAGTGGCGCGATCGTTTCTGGTCACCAGGCGCCAGGCCGTCATCGAGAAACGGCTCACCCTGGGCATCGTCGGGCATATGGCGGACCTGCCCTACGACTTCTTCACCGTGCGCAACTCAGGTGATCTCGCGCTACGGGTCCGCACCAGCAACGTGCTCGTCCAGGTCCTGAGCCTCACCGCGGTCTCGGCCCTCTTCGACAGCCTGCTCATCGTCGTCTATCTGATCGCCATTGCCGTCGCGAACCCGCTCCTGTCGCTTCTCGTCACCGTGCTGGTCGTCGTGCAGACCGCCATCCTCCTGCTGACCTGGCGCCGGCAGACCGGACTGAGCCAGGAAGTCCTCGAACGCCAGACCAAGGCCCAGGAGGAACTGGTGGAGATGCTGGAGAGCATCACCACCCTCAAGGCCGCCGGCATGGACGGCCGGGCGGTGGAGCGCTGGTCGCACACCCTGGTCCATGAGGTCAACAAGCGTCTGAGCGCCCGCCGCGACCTCGCCCTGTTCGCGTCCCTCAGCCGCACGCTGCAGTTCGCCGCGCCCCTGATCGTGCTGGTCGCCGGGATCTGGCTGGTCCTGAGCCACCGCTACTCGCTCGGCGAGGCCATGGGCTTCATGACACTGACGATCGCCCTGTTCATCCCGCTGGAAGGCCTCTTCGACGCCGGCTCCCAGCTGGCCGCGGTCCGGCCCACCCTCGCCAAACTCGACGACGTCCTGCGAGCGGCCCCCGAACCGCGGGGCGCCTTCGCCGGGACCGGCGTGGCCAGACCTGGCCGGATCAAGGCCGAAGCGGTCGGCTTCCGCTATCCGGGAGCTCCGCGGCCCACCCTCGACGGCGTCAGTTTCGAACTCGAACCAGGGCAGTTCATGGCCGTCATCGGCCGTTCGGGCTCCGGGAAGTCCACCCTCGGCATGCTGCTGGCCGGACTGTACACACCCACCGGCGGCACCCTGACCGTCGACGGCACCGACCTGGCCGAACTCGACCGGCCCACCTACCGGCGGCGCATCGGCTACGTCAACCAGAACGCGCACCTCTTCGGCGGCACCATCCGGGACAACATCCTCTTCGGCGGCGACGACATCAGCAAGTCGGATCTGATCACGGCGGTCGGGCTGGCGCACATCCACGAGGAGATCGAAGCCATGCCCATGGGGTACAACACCCTCGTCGCCCCCGGCGGCCACGGGCTGTCGGGCGGACAACGCCAGCGGATCGTGCTGGCCCGGGCGCTGGCGAAGAAGCCCGAACTGCTCATCCTGGACGAGGCGACCAGCGCCCTCGACCCGGCTCTCGAGGAATCCATCATGCGGGGGCTGCTGGACGCGGGAATCACCGTCGTCGTCATAGCCCACCGCCTGACGGTGATGGACGAGGCGGACCAGGTCGTCGTCATGCGCGACGGACGCATCGTCGAGGCGGGTTCCCCCGCCGTCCTCAAGGAGAGCGGAACGGAGTACCTGTGCCTCGCCTGACGGCCTCACGGGTGCGTACCCCGTTCCCCCTCACCTACGAGCAGGAGTGGTTCCACACCAAGACCCTCTCCAGCGGCTGGTCCCACAAGAACACCCAGCTCGCGTTCGAGATCCTGGGCGACCTCGACACGGACGCCCTCGCCGCGGCCGTACGCGCCTTCGTGGTCCGGCACGACGCCCTGCACCTCCAGATGGATCCGGTGCCGGGCCCGCACCCGTTGCAGTGGACCCGGGGCATCGAGGCCGAGGAGGAAGTCGTCCGACGGGTGAAGGTGAAGGCCGCCTCGCCCGCACAGTTCTCCCACTACGCCTCGGTCCTGCTGTCCCGCGACTGCGTCACCCCGTGGTCGTACGGCACACAACGGCCGTTCGTCATCAGGCTGCTGCGCTACGACGAGAACCACCACGCGCTGCTGGCCACCTTCCAGAACCTCGTCTTCGACGGCCGGGCCCATCACCTCTTCGGGCATGAGGTCTGGCGCGACTACCAGACCCTGCGCGACGGCGGGTCCCCGCCGGACACCGCCCCCTCGTTCGCCGACGCGGCGGTCCGGCAGCGGGAGCGGACGAGCGAGCGGCTGCGCGAGCAGGCGCAGGCGAACTGGCGGGAACGCCTGGCCTTCATGACCCGCGTTTCCTGGCCCCGGACCGGCCCCGCCGAGGCCGACACCGCGGAAGGAGGCATGGTGAGCGCGGAACTGCCGGCCGTGACGGTCACGGCGCTGCGTGGTCTGTGCGCCGAGTTCCGCTTCACCGTCCTGCAGTCGGCGGTCGGGTTGTTCGTCACCGCACTTGCCACTCGAACCGGCAGGTCCGAAGTGGGACTGTGGACCTCGATGGACTCGCGTGCGTCCCGGGACACGGACGTGGTGGGCATGTTCGCCGGCTCCTGCCCGCTGACCCTGCGCGACGCCGGCGCCGACGCCTTCTCCGTGCGGACACAGGTGCGTGATCAACTGCTCAACGGGCTCCGGCACCAGAGGCTCGACGCCGAGGACCTCACCGCGCTGACCCGGGAGGCGGAGGAGACCGGCGGCGCACCCGTCAGCCGCGACATCTACGTCAACCTGCGCCGGTTCGAAGGGAACTCCGCGGTCGCGGACGACATCGGCGGTCTGCGCATCACGGCTGACGCCTACCCGCTGCACAGGATCACCTTTCACGACACCTTCGCACTTCACCTCCGGTGCACCGAGTTCCGCGACCGCCTGTGCGTCGACCTCCTCTACGACGGGCACCGGGCCGACCGCCGGCTGGCACAGTCGGTCCTGGACGACATGCTCGCCGGCCTGGCGGCCACCGTGCCCGCCGGATGACCGGGCAGGAGCCGTGAGGGCCGTCCGCCTCCCCGCCGTACCCGATTCCGACCCACGCCCCCAGCAGAGAAGGCGCCATGTCCGACACGCCGATCGACGAGGTACTGACCGCCGTGAGCGAGGTGTTCGGCAGGCCGGTCGTGCCCGAGGACGATTTCTTCGCCCTCGGCGGCGACTCCATCACCGCGGTCGAACTGAGCCTCCGTCTGGAGGAGAGCCTGGGCGTCGAGGTCGATGTCGAACTGGTCGTCAGCCTCCCCGACCTCGCGGCACTCGCCGCCGCGCTCGCGCAGACCTCTCCCGCCTCGTCGACAGCCAAGCACTGAGGAATCATGAAGCCTTATCTCTGGGACCCCTGGGCCACCGCGCGGACCCACCCGGACCGCGTGGCCGTGATCGCCGACGGCGAGCAGAGCACCTACGGCGATCTCACCGGCCGCGCGGACGCCCTGGCCCGGGGGCTGCGCGCCCACGGGATCCCGGACGGCGCGGTCGTGTCGACCGACATTCCCACCGGACCGGCCTTCTTCGCGCTGGCCCTGGCCGCGCTGCGACACGGCTTCGGTCTCTTCCCCATCGACCGTGAGCTGCTCGGGATTCCCATGGGACCGTCCCTGCTCGCCTCGGTGTCCACCGCCGTACACATCAGTGCGCGGCCCTGGGCCGACGGACCCGCCCTGCCCTGCCCGGTCGTGACCGACACGCAGCTGACGGCCCGGACGGACGGCCCCGCCACGCCCGCGACGCCGCCGGCCGCGGGCCGCCTCGTGTTCGCCACCTCCGGTACCACCGGACTGCCGCAGGCCGTGGCGCGGACACGTCCACGCAGGCCGTACCGCGGGGTCGCGGTCGTCGAACGCTACGGCGCCGGAGCCGGCCGGGGCCCGCACCTGATGGCCAACCCCACCTACCACTTGGGCACTCTCGGCCCCGCCCTGTACGCGCTGCAGGCGGGCAGCACGGTCGTCGTCCAGCGAAGCTGGTCCTGCGACGCCTTCACGGAACTGGCGGACCGTCACCGTGCGGACAGCGCCATGCTCAGCCCCGACCGCCTGACCGACCTCGTCGAGGCCGGCGCGGCACCGAGCCACCCCTTCCAGGTCGTCTTCCACGGCGGAGCCGCCTGCCCACCCGGGGTCAAGCGCGCGGCCATCGACCTGTTCGGGCCGGTCCTGCACGAGTACTACGGCACCTCCCACGGTGTCATCACCGAGATCACCACGGCGGAGTGGCTGGCCAGGCCCGGATCCGTCGGACGGCCCCTGCCGGGGATCCGCGTCGAGATCTCGCGGGAGGGCCGGCCCGTGCCCGCGGGCGAGACCGGGGACATAGACATCCGGCTGCGGGCGGCCGACCGGGATCCGACCGACACCGGCGTGCTGAAGACCGGGGACGTGGGCCATCTCGACGACGAGGGACATCTGTTCGTCCTCGGCCGGGCCGAGAGCCCGCGGGAGATCCGGATGGCGCGACTGGAGCACGACATCCGGTTGCTGCCCGGAGTCACCGACGCCGCCGCCCTCGACGGCGCCGGCGACCGACCGGTGTGCTTCGTGGAACACGGTCACGGTGCCGACTTCCAGGACCCGGTGCCCGCCATCGAGGCCACGGCGGAAGAACTGGACCTGCCCTGTCCGCGCGTCGTGCTCGCGGTTTCGGGCTCCCTGCCCCGTACGCCCAGCGGCAAGCTGAGGCGGGCCGATCTCGGCGTCCTGGCCCGGAGCGCTCCGCGTGGCCCCCGGTAGCGAAGGACCGGCCCACGACTCCGTCACAGCCACCGGATGGCTCCGGCACCACGCCCGGCAGCGGCCGGAAGCCATCGCCCTGACCAGCTGGGACGAAGGGGAGATCCGGCGCCGTACGACCTTCGGGGAACTGGACCGGCTGGTGGACACCGTCGCCCGCGCGCTGCGGGGCCTGGACGCCGAACCCGGACAACGGGTGGTCCTGGTGCTGCCGAACGACGAGACGTTCGCCGCCGTCCTGCTGGCCGTGATCGGCACCGGACTCGTCGCGGTTCCCGCCCCGGGCCCGCGCACGATGCGCGCGGAGGCGTTCGAGCAGCGACTGCGTGCCGTCGTTCGGGACTGCTGCCCGGCTCTCGTGATCACCACGGAAGCGTGGCGGGACACGGTGCGCCCCGCGCTGGAGGACTCCGCCACGCGGGTCAGGATCCGCACCTGGGAGGAGCTGCCGGCGGTCGCCGCCGCCGTGCCGGAGCGCGGCGGCGCGCCCGACGTACGGGTGAGCCCGCGAACACCCGCCTTTCTCCAGTACACCTCCGGATCGACCGGCTCTCCCAAGGGCGTCGTCATCGATCACCGTGCCCTGCGGTCGAGTTGCCGCCAGGCGGCCGTCTGCTACCGCGAGAGCCCGGCCGACGTCGCCGTGACATGGGTGCCGCTCAGCCACGACATGGGTCTGATCACCGGAATCCTCAGGCCGCTGTTCAGCGGATACGAGTCCGTGCTCCTGCCGACCGAGCGCTTCGCCCGCCGTCCGGCGGAATGGCTCTCCGCTCTCACCGTCTGCCGCGGCACGCTGTCCAGCGCTCCCGACTTCGCGTACGACCTGTGCGCGCGCAAGACCACCGACGACGAGATGGCCACCCTGGACCTGCGTGCCTGGCGGGTCGCGCGCAGCGCGGGTGAGGTGGTCCGCACCGCCACCGCCGAGCGGTTCGCCGCCCGGTTCGCGGCAGCGGGGTTCCGGGCCGAGGTCCTGTGTCCCTCGTACGGGATGGCGGAGGCGACCCTCACGGTCACCGCCACCACCCCCGAACTCCCGCCGCTCCGCCTCGCCGTCAGCACCGAAGCACTGCGTGCGGGCCGCGTGGTCCGCGCCGGGCGGGGAACCCCCTCCACCACCCTGCTCTCCTCGGGCGTCCCGCTGCCGGGAACCCGGGTACGCATCGGCGACGGCCGCCAGGACCCGCACCGCGTGGGAGAGATCCACATCCGGGGCCCGCAACTCTTCAGCGGCTACTGGCGCAGGCCGGTCCGGCGATCCCGTTGGCATCCCACCAGGGACCTCGGGTTCCTCGACGGCGGCCAGCTGTTCGTCCTCGGACGGACGGACGACGTACTCGTGCACCGCGGCCGCAACTTCCACCCGGCGGACATCACCGCGGCCTGTGCCGCCGTACCGGGCCTCAGACCGGGCCGGTGCGCCGCCTTCACCGTCGAGGACGAGGCGGCCGGCGAACTCCTGTGCCTGGTGTCGGAAGTGACCGGCGGCTCCGGCGCACCGTCCCCCGCGCGGGTGGCCGCCCAGGTACGGCGCCGGCTCGCCCAGGTCCTCGACCTGTACGTCTCCGAGGTCGCCCTGCTGCCCGCCGGCGGCCTTCCCGTGACGACCAGCGGCAAGGTGCGGATCTCCGAGACGAAACAGCGCTTCGAGCGGGGCGACCTGCCCGTTCTCCGGCCCCACGTGCCCCGGCGCACATCGTCCGAGCACAGAGAGGAACGCACGACATGACCATTGCGCACTCCACGACACTGTCCCGGTGGGTCGGCGACCCGGCGGCCTTCGCCGCCGACCACTGGCGCCGCCGTCCCGGTGTCTTCACTCCCGACGGCTCCCTCGTCAGTCCCTTCACGCCGGCCGACGTGGACGACGCCCTCGCCAGCGGCTTCCTGCACGAGCCCTACCTGGAGATGACCGGCGCCGAGGGTCCCCTGCCCACCGACACCTACGTCTCGGCACGTTCGGTCCGAGGCGTCTCCCACCCGGGGTTCGCCGACCAGAAGAAGATACGGGGACTGATCGAGCAGGGCGCGACCCTGCTCATGCACCGGGTCGACCAGTGGCACCGCCCCACCCGCGATCTGCTGGCCCGCCTCTCGGCCGAACTCCAGCGGCCGGTGGAGGCGTTCTGCTTCGTCACCCCGCCCGGCGCCCAGGGAGCTCCACTGCATCGCGACGACGCCGATGTGCTCGTTCTCCAACTGGCCGGCAGCAAGGACTGGCGTGTCTACGAGGGACCGGCGAACGGTGAATGGCGCGAGGGGAGTGTGGAAGGGGAGAAGCCGGCGGAGGTGCTGCGCGCCACCGTGCATGCCGGGGACGTCCTGTACATCCCACGCGCCTTCGCCCACGAGGCAGTCGGCAGCGGCGGCCTGTCCGTGCACCTGTCACTGACGATCCGTGAGGTCCACAAGGGCGATCTGTTCCGCAGCCTCCAGAAGCTCACGGCCAGGGCGATGAACGTCGAAGCGCGTCCCCTGGACGACGAAGCCGTCCTCGCCGCCGCCACCGCCATGCTCGAACACGTGAGCAAGGCACTGGCCGGTCTGACCCCCCAGGACCTGGTGGACCACGCGAGGCGGACCAGGCTTGCCGCCCTGCCCGATCCCGGTGCACCGGTCTCGCTCGGTGACCTGGCCGCCGGATACGCCGATCCGCGGTGATCCCGCGCGTCCCGACGCCGGAGGCCGCACCGGTCGCCACCGGGCGTCCGGAGCCGTGCTGACACCGGGCACCGGTCCGAGGACCCCGGCCGGCCCGTCGTCGTAGCGGCCCGGGGACCGGACGGTCCGCCGGCGCCCGGTGCCGCTCCGCTCGCTGCACCCGGGTGCGGGCGGCGCCCGCACCCATCGATTCCGCACTGATCGTGCGCTGATCGCCGTGAGCCAGTATGGCCGTAACCGAACAGGTCGGGCGCGTGCAGCGCTCCATGCCCAGCGGCGCCTACGACAGGTCTGCCCTGCGAGTCGCCGTCGATCGGGCCGGCAGGGTGCAGTCGAAAGCCACAGGAGCACGAATGGGTCATTCTGCGCTGACAACGGACAGAGAGGTCTTGGTTTTTCTCGACCGCAAGCACCAGATGCAGTACGGGAGTCCTGAATTCTTCCGACAGTTCGGCGGGTCGGGCGAGGAGCTGTACGGAAAGCCGTTTCGCTACCTCATAGAATCGGACCTCCGCGAGGCTCTCGATCGCGACCTGAACCAGCTGCTCGTCGGAGACCGGGACCAGTTCAGTCATCGCATAGCACTGCGGCGACGGTCTGCCACACCGCTCAGGGCCGTGCTCACGGCGACAGCCCTGTGGGGTAGTTCGCCGAACAGGGCCGTGGTCATACAGCTCTTCCACCCCACGGACCCCGCCGGGCCGAAGACCGTCAGCGAGAGTCTGGTCATCGGTGAGATGGCGGCGAAAATCCTCGAAGGAACCGCGGCAGGACTGACATCAGAATTCCTGGCCTCACGTTTATTCATCAGCCCCAAGACCGTCGATTACCACATCTCGCGCATGCTCCGGCAGTTCGGCATGCCGAATCGGGTGGCGCTGATCGCGCTCGCCTACTCGACGGGAATACTGCAAATCAATTCGTGGCCGCCCCGGGTCGCCGATGAGTTCATAAAATAGGAATCCGGATGAGTCTATGCCCTGCCCCTCGTCTGACACGTGGCCCGTCATCAGGACGCGTCGCCGTTTCCCCGGATGGTCCTTGTTTCTCGTAAGGGGGTAGGAGTGGAGCTCATGCGCAGAGCGTGGCAGGGCGGCGGAACGTCCCGTTCGGACGCCGACCCGGACGCGGGGGTCGAGACCGGCCCCACTCAGCTGAATCTCTTAGGGCCGCTCGAGATCCTCGTGTCCGGTGTCACCGTGTCCCCGGGAGGAGCGAAGCCGCAGATCCTCTTCGCCTACCTGTGTCTCCATGCCAACCGGCACGTCTCGGTCGACGACATCATCGAGGCTGTCTGGGGAGAGGCACCACCCTCAAGCGCCAAGAAGAACATCCAACTGTACGTGAGCCGCCTGCGCCGGCAGTTCGCCTACGCGACCGGCGTCCGTCTGATCACGACCAGCGACGGGTACCAGCTCACGGCCGAGTCCGATCAGGTCGACCTGGAGCGGTGCCAGCAACTGTGGCAGCTCGGCCAGGAAAGCCTCCACAACGGTGCGCCCAAGGAGGCCGGCAGGCTGCTGCGTGAGGCGATCCGGCTGTGGCGGGGCAAGCCTCTGAGCGGGCTCACCCACACTCTGGTCATGCAGGCCGAGGCGGCCAGGCTGGAACAGTTCCGGCTCGGACTGCTGATGAAGTACTTCCAGGCGCAGCTCGCGGACGGTCAGCACTTCGAGATAATTCCCGAACTCCTCGCCACGGTCGCTGATCATCCGCACCAGGAACGACTGCGCGCGGATCTCATGATGGCCCTGTGGCGGTCCGGCCAACGCCACGCCGCGCTGGCCACCTATCGCGAGGCGTACCAGCTGCTCGCCGACGACCTGGGAATCTTCCCCGGACGGCAGTTGCATGCGCTGCACCAGGCGATCCTGGCCGACGACGCGGACATCATGGGTGGCCTGACGACGGACCGGAGCGTCGCTCCATGACGTCGTTCACGGCCCGCGGGAAGGTGCTCCCGTCGCGGAGGCGGCCGTCGGGGCATTGGGCAGCAGCCACCGATTCACCGCCCGACCTGCACATTGATCACCCATTGATCACGGCCTGCCAGCATGGCCAATCGCTGCGGGCCCGGTGGCACGCGGCGCAGAACTCACCAGAACGGATACATGAAGTGAAGCGATGCAAATCCGGCGTTCCGCTGCGTCAGTCCCTGCTTGCCGCCGTCCTGGCGCTGCCGTTCATCCTGGCCGCCGTCATCGTCGGTTCCCCCGTGGGCGGAGCGGCGAACCACCCGTCGTCCGGCACGATGAACCACCACTCCCGGGCCGCGGACCCGGAGGAGTGGAACGGCACGGGGTCGAGATACCACGGGCCCTCCTCGTGACCGGCCGGCGACGGGCGGTCGACGCCGGCGATCGCCAGGGCTGACGGTCGGCCGGGGGCGGCGTGACGCAGCCGGGGGCGGGGCGCGGACTCACCCCAGGGGTGTGCGGCGACCACCGCATCCTCACAACCGTGGCACCACGTTCACAGCCACCGCGTCCACCGGGCCGGACCCCGGATGACCGCCGGCCGGGACCGGACCCGTCCGCACGCCACGTGACGCCCCCGGCGTGGCCCGATTCCGCGCTGCCGATCCGCTCCCGCCGCTCGGTGTGCCGCGTGCGGCGCGGTGTCCCACCCGGACCGCGGAGGAGCGGGGTGGGAGGTCGGACGGGGAGGGCTGCCGCGATCCGCCCGCAAGATCGAGGTGGACCCGAGTTCGGCTGCTGGCTGTGGGCCGGTAGCTGCAATCGGGAGGGCGCGTCCGGCTACCGCACCGTCGCCTACCAGGAGAAGACGGAACTCGTTCACCATGTGGGGTTTCAGCTGCTGGTTGGGGAGATCCCGGAAGGCTTTCAGGTGAGTCACGCTGTGCCACGGGGATTCCACCACGCTCGTTGCTGCAACCCGCATCACCCGGAAGCCGTGACGCGTGAGGAAGCTCTTCGACGCCGGGACCGGGGGAGATCACGCTCCCGGAGGATCCACTGTCGACACGATCACGTGTACGCGCCGGAGAACACATACCTGGACCCGGAGGGTTCCGGCAGTGCCGGGCCGGTCGTAGCGAGAGGGCCAAGAGCCCTTAGGTTGGGACCGGCCATGTGAGGTCTCGTGAGAGATGAGAGGGTCTGACGGGTGAGCGAGACACCACCGAACACCCTCCAATACCGCTTTGACGGGCCAGAAGACGCTCCGGTCCTGATCTTGGGACCGTCGCTTGGTACCACCTGGCACATGTCGTAGAAGCCGTCCAGAGCCGTCCATCCAGTCTTATGCGGGCATATATGTCCAGTTTTGAGATCCTGTGCCGAGAGGGTGTCCACGGGGTTCGTGACTCGCCCGTGACAGCTGGCAGCGCGACGAAGCCCCCGTCGGCTGGTTGTGTTTTGGTCTGGCTCGGCGGCATGGCTGGCGCGATGGTGGATAGCGCGCGCTGAGTCTCGACGTACTTGATGCGGGCCTCTTCTGTGGCGGCTTCCCGGTGGATGCGCCTGTGGTGTGCCGCTTCGATTTCGGCAACGCGCCTGTGCTAGGGGGTTGCGCTGGCGGGCGTGATCTCGTGGGTGGTCTCCGCAAGCTGGTCTTCGGGGACGCTCGACGGTGTCGGTCCGTTCGCCGGCTGGGTGTGGCCGCCGCCGAGGACGTGGGCGGGCCCGCGCCGCTCCTGTCGGAGTCGGCGCGGGCCCTGGGCTGGCGTGGGGTGTCAGTGCAGTGCGCTGATCTCGGTCGCCGAGAGCGTGCGGGGGTAGATGTGGACGTCGGCGACGGAGCCTGGGAAGGCGAGGTACGGGGTGGTGGCGGAGGCGCTGTTGATGCAGCCGCCGATGGTGAGGGGCATGGAGGAGTCGTACTGGGGGCTGAGGTTGGTGGCGGTCCCGATGAGGGTGCCGTTCTGGTAGAGGGCCATGTTGCCGGTGGTGGAGCCTCCCGGGACGGGTGCCCGGAAGGTGGCGACGAGGTGGGTCCAGGTGCCGGTCGGGCCGCTGTTGGGGTCGCCTTCGGCGGTGGGGAAGTCGGAGTTCTCGTCGTTGGTGGTGGTGGTCTGGAACATCCAGGCGGCGCTGGGCTTGTCGTAGGAGAGGTAGAAGGACTGGTGTTGGGTGGTGCCCTGGCAGACGGCGGTGGTGCCGAGGGCTGAGTTGATCTTCACCCAGGCGGAGACGGTGTAGTCGCCGAGGGTGTTGACCGCGCTCTGCTTGCTTTTGAGGAAGCCGGTGCTGCCGTCGAATGAGACGCTGCCGGACATTCCGCTGGGTGCGTCGGTGCTGAAGGTGGCACCGCCGGTCGGGGTGAGCGGGTTGAGGGAGGCGGTGTCGGTGCCGTTGGCGGCGAGTTTCCAGTCGTCCTCGGGCATGCCGTTCTGCCAACCGTTGGGCACGATCACACTGGCCGCGTCGGCGTCGCCGGCCGGCATGGCGTAGGGGTAGACCTGGACGTCAGAGACGGAGCCAGGGAAGGCGTTGTACGGGGAGTTGGCGGTGGGGTCGTTGACGCAGCCGCCGATGGTGAGGGGCATGGAGGAGTCGTACTGCGGGGTGAGGTTGGTGGCGGTCCCCATGAGGGTGCCGTTCTGGTAGATGGACATGACGCCGGTGCTGTCGTCGCCGTCCACGGGTGCGGTGTAGGTGACGAGGAGGTGGGTCCAGGTGCCCAGGGCTCCGGTACCGGCGTCTCCTTCCGCGGTGGGGAAGTCGGAGGTGTCGTCGTTGGTGGTCGTGGTCTGGAACATCCAGCCCTGGTTGCCTCGGTCGTAGCCGAGGTAGAACGCCTGGTGCTGGCTGGTTCCTTCGCAGATGGCGGTGGCGGGGCCGGTTGCCGAGTCGAGCTTGACCCACGCGGAGACGGTGTAGTCGTCGAGGGTGTTGACGGCGGTGTGGTCGCTTTCCAGGAAGCCGGTGCTGCCGTCGAAGGAGGTGGCGGCGGCGGGGGCATTGACCGCGTCGGGCCCGGCTGCGTTGAAGCTCGAGCCGCCGACCGCGGTGAACGGGTTGTCGCCGCTTTGGTCGGTTCCGTCGGCGGCCAGGTCCCATTCGTTGTCGGGGGTGTCGCTGCCGGTGGCGACTGGGACGATCAGGTTTGGCGCGATGGCGATCGCATCAGGGTTGTTGGTGTCGCCGAGGTAGCGGGCGGCCAGGTCGTCGTAGTAGGTGCTGGAAGGGTTGCCGTTGGTCAGGTCGGCGGCTTTGACGGTGGCGGACGTTGCCGTGCCGTCCGTGGAGACCGCCGCGGCGAAGTCGATGAGCCGGCCCGAGAAGTCTTCGGTCAGACGGTTGTTGACCTGCTCGCGTGCGGCTTCCTGCGTCGCTGTTCCCGGGTGGGCGGCGGTGAATGGCGGGATGGTGGCGATGTAGACGGTGATGTTGGAGTTCTCCGCCACCGGCTGATGGTCGTCGTAGGGCTGCCCGTCGTCGGTGTAGTACGAGATGAGCTGGCTGTTGAGCGACTGCAGGCCGTTCTCGACGCTTGTGGCGCAGGTGTCGGCGGTACCGGTGCAGTTGAGCAGGTCGGCGGCGCCGGTGGAGACGAGGACGGTGCGCACATTGCCCTGGGACAGGACGTTACGGTCCAGTGGGTTGAGCGCGTTTCTCGGGGTGGCGTTGTTGGTGATCTGTGGCAGCAGGTTATTGCTCAGGCTGACGCTGTTGGTGCCCGCGTTGAGGACGCCGTAATCGACAGAGTTGTCCCCGTTGGTGTCGCTGACCAGGGCGTTGGTGATGGCATCGCTGAGGTGGTACGGGCTGTTGCCGCTGCCTGCGGTGTCACCGTTGATGTTCTGGTCGCCGTAGAGCACCACCGAGCCGGTAGGCGTGGAGGTGGGGGTGGTGACGTCGATTCCGGTCACGTAGGGCAGACCGGTGTACGTCGTCTGCGTGTAGTTCGCGGCTGAGGTGTCAAGCGTCCGGTTTGCTGGGTCGCTGATCCACACAGGTGTTTGCGCCGTGGCGTGACCGGGCAAAGCCGAGACCGAGCCGTGCACCTGCAGGCTTACCAACACGGTCCCCTGCTGCGCGAGGGCCAGGTTCACCGGGTCGCTGGTGACGTCGGCGCCTGCGGGGATGGTGACGGACGCATGGCCGCCGAAGGCCAGGGGCGTGGGTGCCGCGGCCGTCGTGGCGCCGCCTGTGGTGGTGTCCTGCAGGGCCACGGAGGCCGCGTCGAAGGTCACGGGTGTGGTGCCCAGGGCGTTGGACAGATGGATGCGCACACCGCTGCTGTCGTCGGTACCGATGCTGACGTGTGCCGGGATGCGCAGGGTCTGCTGCCCGTTGGCAATGGCCGTGCTGCCGCCGGACTGCTGCACCTTGGCGGTGTCCTGGGCGGAGGACCACGTGCCGACCCAGTGCTGGGTGCTGGATCCGCTGCCTGTGAGGGCCATCGGTCGTATGCCCATATCGATGATGTGCAGGGCCGGCTGGTTCTGCTGGACGCCGTTGGTGAACAGAGGCAGGGTGATGCTGCTGATGACCGAACCTGGGCATTGGAGCGGGACGCTGATGGCGTAGATCTTGGGTCCGGCAGTCGGGCTGGTCTGGGTGTTGTCGTGATGGTTTTCGTGGACCAGCGTGAGCGCGGCAGCGGAGGCGGGGCCGCTGAGCCAGTCGGGCACAGTGTCCAGCTGGTAAGGCTGGATGGGGTCGCCGCCTGGGCGGCAGTTGTTATTGGCGTAGGTGATGGTGCCGTTGGTGCCCTTGGCGGGGCCGCCGGTGGCGAAGGCGAGGAAGACCAGGGCGTCACCGGTGTTCACTGTGCCAGTGTCCGGCAGGGTGACGGTCTGGCCGGAGGCCAGCATGTTGTCGTAGGTGCCGGTGCCGAACTTCGGCAGGGTGATGGTGGCGCCGTCGACGGTCACTGTCTTGCCGCTCTGCCAGCCCGAGGTGCTCGTCAAGTCGGCGGAGTTGATGCTGTTGCCGGATCCGTCGGCGTCGGCGGGGCTGGTCGTGGTGGTGAAGGTGCTGGTCGCGGTGTTGTTCAGGCAGCTGCTGGTGTCGTTGATTGCGCAGGTCAGTGCCGGGGCGAGTCGTAGCACGTCGATGCCCGCCTGGAAACCTACTGACTTGGAGTTGTTGCCGGTGAGGGTGAGGGTGAGGGTGTGCACGCCCTGTTTGAGGGTGAGCAGTTGGCCGTTGGCGTCCTTGGGCATGCCGAGGTCGACGAAGTGGGTGGTGGTGTAGGAGCTGTAGGCGTCGTAGCCGCTGAGCAGTGTTGTCTGGGTGCTCTTGCCCGCGTCCAGGACCAGCCGGTAGATGCCGTAGTCCTTGGCCTTGGTCAGGTTGGCCCCGAAGCTCCATGGACCGTCTTTGGGGATGTCGAAGCTGAAGGTGGCGCTGTCGCCGGAGACGACCTTTGAGGTGGTGCTTTTGTTGGCGAGCCAGGCTTGGTAGCCGTCGGCGAACTCGTAGCCGCTGCCGGCGGCCTGGCTGATCAGCTGGCCGCCCTTGGTGGTGGCTGTCGCCTTGGGCACGGTGGTGGTCGTGCCGTCGGTGTTGGTCGCGGTCCAGCCGCTGATCATCTTGTCGCCGTAGGCATAGGTCGGGGTGCTGGTTCCGGCGTAGAAGCCGTAGGTCGCCTGGACGGACGTCGAGCCGGCCTGGTCCACCGCCTTGGCGTACAGCTTGTGAGGACCTGTGGTGCCAGGGGCGAAGGCGGGGGAGGCACTGCCGTTGACGACCGACGTTCCGGTACCGGGGCCGTTGTCCGACGTGACGTAGTACGCCTGGCCCGGCGTGATTTTGGTCGTGGAGTTCAACTTCGTGACGTTGTTGCTGCTGTAGACGGTGTTTCCGAGTGTGGCGTCCAGAGCGAACAGGTAACCGGTGATGTTGTTGGTGTGGTTGTTGCCGAGTGTGAAGGTGCCCTTGTCGCCGAAGGCGGCGCCGATCTGTCCGGCCGGGAACTGGCTGGAGGTAATGGTGGGCATGGGCGGCGCGGTCGTGTCCACGGTGAAGGTCTGGGTCTTGGTCCAGGTGCCCGATCCGGTTCCGGCCCAGTAGCCCGCGGCGTTCTGCGCGGTGGCCTTCCAGGTGTAGGTGCCATCGGGCAGGTTCGGGGTCGTCCAGTCGCTGCCGTTGGTGTTGTACCGGGCGCGTTTCTTGGAGTCGGTGCTGGGTCCGAAGCCCTGGTGTATCAGGGTGCCCGAGGAGTTGTAGACGTTGTACTCGATGCGCACCAGCTCGCTGCCGCCGGCCAGATCGGGATCCACCGCGCGCGCGGACAGCGTCGGAGTGTGGGTGGTGGTCATCGTCTTGCCCAGGTTCACCGTGGACGGCTTGATGGCCGGGGTGCCGGTGCCGTTCTTGAGCCTGGGCCGGTAGCTGTAGGTGACCGACATGCTGGCGCCGCCGCCGTAGGCGAGTTGGTTCCACTGGGAGGCGTCGTTCATGTTGGGTGACTGGACCATCAGCGTCATGCTGCTCCAGCTGCCCGCTGCTGCGTTCTGAGAGGGCGTTTGAAGTAGGCAGATTGCCCTTGATGCCCTAGTAAGTTCCTCGCCAGGTGAGGGTGGTCTCGTCCGTTATGCGCCGGGCGAGGTTGTCGACCGAGGCGATGTGGATCATGGCTTCAGAGCTGGCGGTGAGGGTCTCGTAGTCGCGGGCGAGGCGGCGGTGCATCATGATCCAACCGATACTCCGCTCGACCACCCAGCGCCTCTTCACAACGTGAAACCCACGGGTATCCGGTTTTCTGTTGACGACTTCGACATCGATTCCGAGTCGGGCACCGTGTTCGACGACGGCGTTCTTGAATCCGGTGTCGACCCAACTCTTGGAGATGGTCGGGTACTTCTCCTTCGCCTGGTCGAGGAGGCGCATTCCCAGAGTGTTCTCCGACAGGCTGGCGGCGGTGACAGTGACGGCGAGGATGAGGCCGATCGTGTCGGTGAGGATGCCGCGCTTCCTCCCGACGATCTTCTTGGCCGCATCCGTTCCCTGGCTGGTCAGGGGCACGTTGCTGGAGGTCTTCACGCTTTGGGTGTCGATCACGGAGGCGGTCGGCTCGGGCTTGCGCCCCTCCTTCACCCGGGCCAGTCCCGTCAGGTCGTAATTGAGCTGGACGAAGATCCCTTCGTCGCGCCACGCGGCGTAGTAGGCATAGACAGTGCCATGGCTCGGGAAGTCGTGCGGGAGGTATTTCCAGGGGATTCCCGTGCGGTTCACGTAGAGGATCGCGTTGAAGACGTCGCGTAAATCGACCTTGGCCGGCTGCCCGGTTGGTCTGCGGTCGAGCCGTGCCTTTCTCCAGGCCGTCAGCGTCGGCTCGATCAGGGCCCATCGGGCGTCGGACAGGTCGCTGGGGTACGGCTTGCGCTCGCTCACGAGGTAGCGTGATCGCGGGCGAGCCGGAAGGCTCGGTTCCGCTGTCCATCAGGCGATTCCGTGGCATCTTCAAACCAGACGGACTTCCGGGTACGGAAGCGAACGAGATGGACGACCGATTCTCCGTTCCAGCGAAGGCCATTCGCCGCCTACGGGATGAAAACCCTCAGAGCGGGGCAGGTATGAGAGCCACATATAGGGCCTGACCTGCATAAACGCCCTCTGAGAGGGCGGTTCGTGAGTATATGGGACATTCTGGTGTCGCCTGATGGTGTGGACGGAGGCGGAACGTGCCGGTCCGATGCCGGTGGCCTGCTGGGATCGGTGGGGTGAGTGAACGCAAGCCGTACCAGAGCGACTTGACGGACGAGCAATGGGCGTTGATCGAGCCGGTGCTCACGGCCTGGAAGAACCGGCACCGTTCCGCCAGCGGCCACCAGGGCCGCTACTCGATGCGGGAGATCGTGAACTCGATCCTCTACCAGTCCCGGACCGGCTGTCAGTGGGCTCTCCTGCCGAACGACCTGCCGCCGAAGAGCGCGACGTACTACTACTTCGCCGCCTGGCGGGACGACGGCACCGACCAGCAGATCCATGAACTCCTGCGCTGCCAGGTGCGGGAGAGGAACCGGCGATTAGAGGACCCGACCCTGGTGATCCTGGACACCCAGAGTGTCCGGGCGGCCACCGGGGTCCCCGCGGCCACGACGGGCAAAGACGCCGCGAAACGGGTACCGGGCCGCAAGCGGGGACTGGCCGTGGACGTCCTCGGCCTGGTGATCGCCGTCACCGTGCTGGCCGCGAGCGTCCACGACAACGCCGCCGGCATCACTCTGCTCGACCAGGTCGCCGTCGCGGCCGGCGGCTCGGTCAGCAAAGCCCTGGTCGACCAGGGCTTCAAAAACCAGGTCGTCACGCACGGGGCCGCCCTCGGTATCGACGTCGAGATCGTCCAGCGGAACCCTGAGGAGCAGGGATTCGTTCCGCAACCGAAACGGTGGCGGGTGGAGCAGACGTTCGGGATCTTGATACTGCACCGGCGGCTGGTCCGCGACTACGAACACCGCCCGGCCTCCTCCGCCTCACGCGTCTACTGGGCCATGACCCACGTCATAGCCCGTCGGCTCACCGACACGAACACGCTCACCTGGCGCGATCCGCGGGCGGCCGGCGCGTGAACCTGAACCCTCTCCTCCAGGCACTCGACCTTCAGGAAGACGCCGCCCGGGCCCTGGCCGACGATCTCCGCACCCAGATCGACGCCCTGCAGACCCAACTCCGTGAGGCCGAGCTACGCCTGGAACACCTCGCCATCACCCGCACGACCATCACCGGCCTCGCCGACCGAATCCCGGCCCAGACGGTCGACCCAGCAGGAAGTCTGGAGCTGCCCGAGCACCCGGACTACCCGCGCATCCTCGCCGTCTTCAACGACACCACCGGTCCGCTGAGAGCCCGCGACATCTGTCAGGCCCTCGACTTCGAGCTCCTGCCGAAACACGTCGAACGCACCCGCGCCAAGATGAAACGCCTGGTCACAATAGGAATCCTCACCGAAGCCGAGCCCGGCACCTTCAGCAAGAAGCAGTAACCAAGTCCGGAACGGACATCAACTCACGAACCGCCCACTCATAGCCAACGGCCATACCAAACCCATTGGTGACATCAAACCCGGCGACAAGGTCGAAGCCGCGGACCCCGAGACCGGAAAGCACGAAGGCACCCGCACCGTCCAGCACGTATGGATCAACCACGACCACGACCTCCTCGACCTGACCATCCGCACCAAGAACGGCCACACCGCCACCCTCCACACCACCGCCAAGCACCCCTTCTGGGACGACACCACCCACACCTGGGTCCCCGCCGGTCTACTCCACCGCGGCGACGCCCTCAACACCGCCGCCAACGGTCACGCCTACGTCGTCGCGACCCGTCCCACCCCCGGTACGGCAGATCGCTGGAACCTCACCGTCCAGCAACTCCACACGTACTATGTGGTGGCGGGCGGTACGCCAATTCTTGTGCACAATGTCTGCCCCAAGCTGGGGAATTATGATGATGCAGAAGGAACCGGGTATGGCCCGGCGGATGATGCCACGCGGGTGAGTGGGCCTTGGACGAAGAACGATATTGGGCGCGGAACGCGTGGACTTCGCCCGAATCAGCTTGGTGATCGTCTTCAGATTCACCATGCTGACCAGATGCCTGGGGCGCCAATCCATGAGCTGGATCAGGATTTCCACCTCAATGCAGACATTCACCGCAACCCCTTTAATCAAGGTGTGGATGGCCCGATGCGTCGCCAAGATACACAGTTGCACTGGTGGTATCGTTCGATGGAGCAAGGCTGGGGAAGCGCCTACGGTCCGGAGGCATGGTTCGATAACTGGCCAGCGGAGGATCTGGGAGGCCCCTGACGGCGGCTAGAAGGGCTGGAATGAAGTGGACTACTCGGAGTTTGAGACCTTGCTTGAACAGGTCAGATCGACTCACCCATTCTGGTTTGAAGGCTTTGAAGGGTGGCGGGCCTCTGAAGAGGAAATCGCCGATATTGAGGCCAACTTTCGAGTAGTCCTGCCTCTCTCCTATAGGTGCTTCATGGCAACCGTGGGTGGCGGTGGATTCGGATTCCTCGACATCTTCCCGCTGGGTCCGCGGCAAGGAAGTGTAGAGGACTTTCAGTCCGTCAACACTGAACGCTGGTGGGATGCTGATTTCGTGGCATTTTCTCCAGTTGGAACTGGAGATCTTTGGGGATTCATGGTCGAGAATGGCGCGTGTCTGGATCGGGTGACCTTTCTTGATCACGAAACTAGGGAAGTGATTCCTGAGAACCAGGAATTCCTGGAGTTCTTGGTTTCTAAGGCACTTAAGCCGTAATTGCGTCCAGATTTCGAGCGGCCCCATCGGATTTGTTACCGATGGGGCCGCTACGGTGTTCCTGGAGGCTCTGACGGCAGTAGTTGACGGCAACGTCAGCGGACGGGAGCTGCATAAAGCGGCGGGTCGTCTCCGTCGTCGGCCTCGGCGGCGGTGCCGTTGAGGCTGCCGAGGGTGTGGCCGAGGAGGTCGATGGCCTGGCGCTGGAGTCGGAGGCGAACGTGGGCGTAGACAGTTGCGGTGACGCCGATGTGGGCGTGGCCGAGGAGTTCCTTGATGACGACGAGTTCGACGCCTTGCTCCAGGAGCAGGGTTGCCGTCGAGTGGCGGAGGTCGTGGAACCGGATGGGCCGTAGGCGGGCGTTGCGGAGTAGGGCGTTGAAGTGGCGTGTGAGGGTGGCGGGTTCGATCGGGTGTCCGCCGGACCGGGTGAAGACGTGGCCGCTGCCCTGCCAGTCCGCGCCCGCCTTCTTCTTCTCGCATGCCTGATGGCCGCGGTGCGCGCGAAGCGAGGCGACGCAGGAGACAGGCAGCGCGATGCGGCGTTCGGAGCTGATGGTCTTGGTCGGCAGGGTGGTCAGACCGCCGGTACGGGTGCGCTGGAGGGTGCGTCGGATGGTGGCGGTGCCGGCGTCGAGGTTGAGGTCTTCCCAGCGCAGGCCGAGGAGTTCGCCCTTGCGCAGTCCGGTGCGCAGGGCGAGTTCGAACAGGGCGGCGTGACGGTGGCCTTGGGCGGCGGTGAGGAAGCGTCGGGCTTCGTCGGCGGAGAGTGGGTTGAAGCGGCGGGGGCGGGGTGTTCCGGTGCGGACGTTGCGGGCGACGTTGCGGGGTATTTCCTCCTCTCTCACGGCGTGTTCCAGGGCGGATTTGAGCACGGAGTGGATGTAGGCGAGCGTGACCGGGGAGAGGCGCTTGCGGCAGCACTGGCCGATCGCGCAGCAGCGCGGACGGCGGCTGGCCTGGGCCTGCGGGTCGTGCCCCGCGTCGGTGCCGCGTTCGCAGCACTGGCAGACGATCCGCAGAGCATTGAGCCATGTGCGGACGTCCTTGGCGGTGAGCTTGGCGAGCTTTTTCCGGCCGAGGCCAGGGATGAGGTACTGCTCGACGACGGCGGTGTAGCGGGTGTGGGTGGTCTCGCGGAGGTGGTGGGCGGCGACGTTCTCCAGCCAGTACGTCAGGTACGCCGCGAGGCTGCCCTGTGCGGTGACGATGGGGACGCCGCGGTTGCTGGCGGCGATCTTCTCGGTCAGCTTGGCCAGCGCCTCAGTGCGCGAGCTGCCGTAGACGCGGACGCGTTTGCGGGTGTTGCCGGGGGCGAGGACGTATCCGGCGGCTTCCCAGCGGCCGTCCTTGCGCTGGTAGACGGTTCCGTCGCCGTTGGCGCGAGTCTTCTTGCGCTTGGGCGCGGTCATCGGGTGGCCTCTTCCAGGTGGCGCTGAACGTAGTCAGCGAGGGCGTGGGCGGGGATGCGGCGGGCGCGGCCAATGGTCAGGGAGGCCAGGCGGCGGGTGCGCAGGAGGTCGTAGAGGGCGGAGCGGCCGATCTTGAGACGGGCCATCGCCTCGGGGACGGTGAGGAGTTCGTCGTCACGCACCGACTGTCACCGCCTGTTCGCGCGCCGCGCTGCCGCTGATGAGTGCGGCGAGGCGTTCGTGGTCGGGAGTGAGTCCGGTGCCGTCGTAGGCCCAGTGGGCGAGGACGAGGGTGGTCGGTTCGGGGTCGGGGGTGTGACGGCTCTGCCAGGCGGCGCGGGCGGCCCGGAGCGCTCCGAGGGTGGTGGAGTAGGCGCGGGTCTTGGTGGAGAAGTGGCCGCGGAAGCCGAGCATGTGGGCCCAGGCCCGCAGTTTCAGGTGGGCGAGGTCGCGGCGGGCGCCGAGGGCCCAAGCAGTGCGGATCATGCGGGCGGCGTGCTCGGGAATGGTCTCCTGGCCGAGTTCGGCGATCAGCTTCAGTCGGCGGTCGAGGGTGCCAGCCGCGCTTTCGGCGCCCTTGGTGGCGTACTTCGCCACGTACCCGGCGACCTTGCCCTCGGTGATCGTGGTCCCGGGCTGGAAGGCGGTGGACTGGATGACCTTGACGTCCAGCTCCTTGCCGAAGCTGAAGGAGTAGGCCCGACCGTCGATTTCCGGGCCGTCGACGTGGGCGCGGGCGGCGGCAGTGTGGACGCCATCGGCCAACGTCTCGGGCGTGGCCCATGCGGGTGGTGGGGGGTAGGAGCCTGCGGGGCCGTCGAGGCGGATCACAGCATGGAAGTGGATCAGTCCGCGCCGCTGGTACTCGGCGACCTTGGCGTACGAGACGCGGGCGACCTTGTGGAGCAGGCGTTGGGGGATTCCGGCTGTGGCGGCGATGGTGCGGCGCAAGTGGAGCATGAAGCGCGCCCGCTGTGCGGAGTCAGCCCTGTCGAGCGTTCCTCGGGACGCCGGCAGTTCCGTCGCCTCAACCGCGGCGGCGATAGGCAGGCCAACGCCGCGCTCCACCGCATCGTGTTCACCCGTCTGCGGGTCGACGCGCGTACCCAGGACTACTACGAGCGCCGGATCAAGGAGGGCAAGACCCGACGCGAAATCGTCCGTTGCCTCAAACGCTACGCTGCCCGCGAGGTCTTCCACCTGGTCAAACAGCTACAGTCGGCACCCTGCTCATAGGGGCTGTGACAGCACGACGAAGCCCCGCCGGTCTATGGCGGGGCTTCGTCGTGCGGCTGGTCAGGATGGATTGGCGCTCGTGCTGACGGCTCCGTTGTACTCGGGCTCACCGCTTTCGAGTACGCGGAGGGGCGAGGCGGAGACGACGCGGGCTGCGCGGACGATCAGCAGCACGTGGCAAGGGAACTCCCCGCGACGCACAAGGTCGTAGCCCTTCGATCTCGACATGCCGAACGCCTGGGCGGCGTCCTCGACGCTCGCGGTACCACTCCAGGTGGCACGGATGCGCTCGGGGCTGAACAGTTCGTGCTGCAACTCGCTGTTCTGGCGGGGCATTCCCGTTAGCACTGCCTTAGCCCAGGGCGTGTAGTTCATCGACGGGCCTTTCAGACAGGGCTGTGGCTGTTCAGGTGCGCCGTAGCGGGCTGCCGCCGCGGCGATCAGTGGCAGCAGTGAGCTGGGACGATGGCGGCGGATGCGCTGTCGGTATTCGTCCTCCTTCACCAGCCGGTCGTATAGGTACGCAGCCATCCCGCCATGATCCTCGCCTCGAAGGGAATCTTCGAGGGGATTCCCCTCGCTCCGCTATGTAGGGCAACCGGGCCGTCGGTCTGGGGTGGTCGCCGAGGGGGCCGGAGAAGATCTTCTCCCAGATTTCTCTCAGGGACAGAGAAGTGGCGAGGTGGTGGCATCTGCCACACCAGTGTTACGGGGGTGAATTTGCACTGCGGTTCAGGGTGGTCGACCAGGTGTCAGAACGGGCCGTGGAGGCTGCCCAGCCTGTCGGTCAGGCGCAGGTTCTCGGAGTAGTCGACCGGACAGGCGATCACGGAGACCGTGTCGTCGTCGAGAGCGCGGCGTAGTACGGGCAGCAGTTGGTCGGCGGCCTCGATCGCGTAGCCGCGTGCGCCGAAGCTTTCTGCGTAGGCGACCAGGTCGGGGTTGGTGAACCGGGTGTGGCTGTGGCGGCCCAGTTCGAGTTCCATCTTCCAGGTGATCAGGCCGTATTCCTCGTCCACCAGGACGAGGACGACGAGCGGGATGCGTTCGCGGACGGCGGTCTCCAGTTCCTGGGAGTTCATCAGGAACGAGCCGTCGCCCATCATCGCCAGGACTCGTCGGTCCGGCCGGGCGAGCTTGGCGGCGACGGCGCCCGGCAGTGCGAAGCCCATGGTGGACAGGCCGTTGGAGACCAGGCAGGTGTCCGGTTCGTAGGTGGGGTACAGGCGGGCCATCCACATTTTTCCGGCGCCGGTGTCGGCGAGCACGATGTCCCGGCGGTCCAGGGCGGTGCGGACATCGTGCACCACACGCTGGGGCACCAGCGGGAAGGCGTCGTTGTCGCGTCCGTACTGTAGTTCCTCGTCGAGCAGCGTACGGATCTTCTCGCTGCTCGACGGGTCGTAGCCGAGTCCGTCGGGCAGGGCCGCCGCCAGTGCGTCCAACGCCTGCGAAAGGTCGCCTTCCACGCCCACGGTGACCGGGTAGTGGGCGTCCACCTCGGCGGGGAAGCGGTGCACGTGCACGATCCGCTTGTCACCGTTCGGGTTGATCTTGGCCGGGTCGAACTCCTGGATCTCGTAGCCCACGCAGATCAGCACGTCGGCTGTGTCGAAGCCGAAGTTGCCGTAGTCGTGGCGCATGAAGCCGACCGCGCCGAGGGCGTTCGGGTGGTCGTCGGGGAAGACGCCCTTCCCGTGGAACGTGGTCGCGACCGGGATGTTCAACTGTTCGGCGAAGCGTACGAGGGCGGCCGAGGCGCCTGCCCTGGCGGCGCCGTGGCCGGCCAGCACGACGGGGTGCCGTGCGGCGGCGAGCACCTCGACGGCCCGTGCGATCTGGGAGGGAGAGGGCGCGTCGGCACGCACCGCGTCGATCTGCAGGGGCGCGAGCGGCTGGGCGGGCCGTTCGGCTTCGATGTCTTCGGGCACGGCAAGGAACACGGCGCCGGGCCGCTCGCTCTGCGCGGTCTTGAACGCCTTGCGTGTCATCTCGGGCACCGCGTCCGGACACTCGATACGGGCCGACCACTGGGTCACCGGAGCGAACATCGACACGAGGTCGATGACCTGGTGCGACTCCTTGTGGATACGCCGCAGCGACCCCTGAGCCGCCAGGGCCACCAGCGGCGCGCTGTTGGTCATGGCGTCCGCCGTGCCCAGCAGCAGGTTGATCGCGCCGGGCCCCAGCGTCGCCGAACACACCCCGGCCCGACCGGTCAGCCGCCCGTAGATCTCCGCCATGAACGAGGCAGCCTGCTCATGGCGCACCAGGACGTACCGGATCCCGGAGCCGTTCAGCGCGTCGACGAAGCGGATGTTCTCCTCGCCGGGGATTCCGAAGACGTACTCCACGCCCTCGGCCCGCAGACAGCGCACCAACAGGTGTGCGACGTCCTCCACTGTTGCTGTGTCCCGCGACTCGCTAGCGCCTTCGGTGCCCATGAGACGAACGTAGGCACGCCCGCCTGCCCCGGCCACTGATCCGGCGCCGAACGGGGGTGGCCGCCGGCGGGTATCGACCCGAGCAGCCTCAGCTCACGCATCGGGTCAATGCCAGGTCCGTCTGGGTGCGCTGCGGTGGCGGCTGCCGCGTTCGGCCCGCACGGTGGCTCTGGATGTGGACGTGCCGCCGCGCATCGTGCGGCGGCAGGGCTCTGGGAGGACTGTGTGACCGCTTCGTCGCCCACCACCGACGCACCGCCGGCCCGGTACGACGACCTGCGTGCTCTGGTGATCAACTGCACCCTCAAACGCTCGCCGGAGACGAGCAACACCCAGGGGTTGATCGACCGCAGCGCTGCCATCATGGACGCCCAGGGCGTGCAGGTCGATGTCGTACGGGCGGTGGACCACGACATCGCCACCGGTGTGTGGCCCGACATGAGAGAGCACGGCTGGGAGAGGGACGCCTGGCCCGACCTCTACCAGCAGGTCCTCGCGGCCGACATTCTCGTGCTGGCCGGCCCCATCTGGCTGGGCGACAACAGCTCCGTGACGAAGCAGGTGATCGAACGTCTCTACGCCTGCTCCAGTCTGCTCAACGACGCGGGACAGTACGCCTATTACGGCCGCGTCGGAGGCTGCCTGGTCACCGGCAACGAGGACGGCGTCAAGCACTGCGCCATGAACGTGCTCTACAGCCTGCAGCACCTCGGATACACCATCCCGCCCCAGGCGGACGCCGGCTGGATCGGTGAGGCGGGCCCCGGCCCCTCGTACCTCGATCCTGGCTCGGGCGGCCCGGAGAACGACTTCACCAACCGCAACACCACCTTCATGACCTGGAACCTGCTGCACCTGGCCCGGGCACTGAAGGACCTCGGCGGCATTCCCGCCTACGGCAACCAGCGCACCGCCTGGGACGCCGGCTGCCGCCGCGACTACGAAAACCCCGAACATCGATAGCGACCCCAGTGGCCGGGCATCCACTCGCCCCGGGGAGCAGACAGCTCACCTGGCCCGCGTCGGCCTGCATGAGCCTCGTTCGTTCAGAAACCAGTCGCGACGTGCCCCGTCGCGGAAGTCGCTCGCCGATGGGAGGAGACGCCGATGGCAAGTGGCGGACGGCCGTCGGGCTCGACCCCATCGAGTGGATCGCGACGCCAAAAACCAGCCGAGAAGCGTGTGAGGGAGCGGCTGCAGCGTGTGCGCACCGCTGGGGCGGCTGCGGTGTCGGTGGCCGCCGCCCGTACCCGTGCGGCGGCGCAGCGCATCGGGCAGCTGCCTCCGCCCCCGGGGCCGTTCCGGACGGGGTTCTGGCGCAGTCCGATCCGCGGGCCCTGGCTGACCTCGGTGTTCGGCCTGGTCCTCCTGGTCGGCATTCCGCTGCTCTTCCTCACCGGACTGCTCTCCTACGCCGCCTACAACCCCGATCTGAGCCCCCTCAACGACGAGACCCCCGACAAGGGCATCCTGGGCTTCTACCTCTTCAGCTGGCCCACCCACCCGTACTGGCTGTACCGGCTGCTCCAGGGCGTGCATGTGACGCTGGGCGTGGTCCTCGTCCCGGTGCTGCTGGCCAAGCTGTGGTCGGTGATCCCGAAGCTGTTCGAATGGCTGCCGGTACGCTCCGTCGCCCACGGCCTGGAGCGGCTGTCCCTGCTGATGCTGGTCGGCGGCGTCATCTTCGAATTCGTCACCGGCATCCTGAACATCCAGCTCTACTACGTCTTCCCGGGCTCGTTCTACCGCCTGCACTTCTACGGCGCCTGGGTGTTCATCGCCGCCTTCGTCGTCCACGTGTGCCTCAGACTCGGCCGGATGACCCGCGCCCTGCGCTCGCGCAGCCTGAGCACCGAACTACGCACCGACCTCGCCCACACCGCGCCCGAACCCCCCGATCCCGACGGCCTGGTGGCGGCCGCCCCCGCCCCGCCGACGATGACCCGCCGCGGCGCACTCGGCACGGTGGGCGCGGGATCGCTGCTCCTCCTCGTCGTGACCGCCGGACAGAGCATCGGCGGATGGCTGCGCGGCACCGCACTGCTCGCACCGCACAACCGCGACCCCGGCAGCGGCCCGAACAGCTTCCAGATCAACAAGACGGCGGCGAAGGTCGGCATCACCCCCGCGCTCGTCGGACCGAGCTGGCGGCTGGAGGTGCACGGACGCGGAGCGCCACGGATCCTCACCCGCGAGCAGCTCCTGGCGATGCCCCAGCACGCCGCCGCACTGCCGATCGCCTGCGTGGAGGGATGGTCCACCGAGGACCAGCACTGGAGCGGCCTGCGGCTGGCCGACCTCGCCGCCCTGGCCGGGATGCCTGACGCCGCAAGCGTCCTGGTTCAGTCCATCCAGCCGCCCGGCCCTTTCACCAGGGTGGTGCTGCGCGGCAACCAGATCCGCGACCCCCGAGCGCTGCTCGCCCTCCGCGTCAACGGCGCGGCCCTCTCGCTCGATCACGGCTACCCGGCCCGCATCATCGTCCCGGCCAACCCCGGCGTGAACAACACCAAGTGGGTCCACCGGCTCACCTTCAGGGCGTGACCATGGCACGATTCGTCCGCTGGTACGGCTCCGGCCCCCTGCACCTGCTCGTCCTGATCGCCTCGCTCGCCCTCACCGGCTACGCCATGGTGCGCCTGTTCGCCGTCAGGCCGATTGACGTGGCGATCTGGTTCGTGGGCGCGGCGATCCTCCACGATCTGATCCTGCTGCCCCTGTACTCGCTCGCCGATCTGTCCGCCCATTCCGTCCTGCGGCACCGTTCGGGCGGCGTACCGCAGGTGCCGTGGATCAACTACCTGCGTGTCCCGGCCTTCCTGTCCGGGGTGCTGCTGCTGGTCTGGTTCCCCCTCGTCCTGGATCTGGCGATCCCCTACCAAGGCGACACGCGACTGCACGAAGGCGTCTATCTCGGCCGATGGCTGGCGATCACCGGTGTGCTCTTCGGTGCCTCGGCGCTGACCTTCGCACTCAGACTGCGCCGCGTCCTCCTGGCCGCCCGCGCCGACGAGGAACGCCCACCGCCCGATCGTGACGGCCCCCCGTGACGACCGAGGAGAACCGACCCGCACGCCGGGACCCCTACGCACTGGCCCTGCGGACCGGCGGCGGGCCGGTGTACCTACGGCTGACGGACGGACGGTGGACCTGGTTGCCGGTGCACCGCTGGTACGCACAGCCCACCAGGGCCGACGAAACCCTGCTGGAGCGCTGCGCCGGCCCCGTTCTGGACGTCGGCTGCGGACCGGGCCGGCTGTGCAGGGCACTCCTGCACCGGAGTATCTTCGCCGTCGGTATCGACGTTGCCCCGCGGGCGGTCGCCCGCACCATCGCTCTCGGTGGGACGGCACTGTGCCGGTCGGTGTTCGCCCCCCTTCCTGGTGAGGGAGCCTGGCAAACCCTCCTGCTGGCCGACGGGAACATCGGTATCGGCGGCGACCCCCGGGCCCTGCTCCGACGGTGTACACAGCTCATCGCACCGACGGGTGTCCTGCTCGTCGAGGTCGAGCAGATCGACGTGGCAGAGCGCTGTACCGCATGGGTGGAAGACACCCATGGCCATCGGGGTCCACCTTTTCCCTGGGCACGTCTGGGCGCTCCGGCGCTCCGCCGCATCGCGCGAGAACTCGGCCTCGGCGTCACCGACGAGTGGCGGAGCGATCACCGGAGCTTCCTTGCGCTCAGCCCTCAGTGCACTGCCCGGGGGCGTCCCAGCTGACGGGGGATCGGCGATTCGGTTGCGAGGACATCGGTCGGGCTCCGGTGACTAGCGAGCAGGTGGCCTCGTCGGATCGTGGCACTCGGTCATGACAACAGCGGCGGCGGGAGGTGCGGCCCGCCGGTGGTGCCGCTTGAGTGAGGTCAGTTCGCTGCGCAGGGAGGCTGTGATGGATCACCGACTGGCACATGATGTGGGCCTGCCCCGATGGCGGCGGCTCGGACCGTCCTGGCCGGGTCCGGGGCAGACGGGCTGCGGTCGGTGAGCGCGCGACCGATCGGTGACCATGCCCTGCTGTCCGACTGCCGCTCGGCCGCGCTGGTCACCTCCGAGGGCTCGGTGGACTGGCTGTGCCTTCCCCGCTTCGACAGCCCGGCGATTTTCGCCCGGCTCCTCGACGAGGACGCCGGCCACTGGTCCATCCGTACCGTCGGACCCGCCGACGTCAGCCGCAGCTACGTCGAGGAGACCCTCGTCCTGGAGACGACCTTCCGGGCAACTGGAGGAACGGCAGTTGTACGCGACGCGCTCGCCCTGGGACGGCGCGAGCGTGGACATGCACTCGGCGAGGCTTCCCCCGGAATTCTGCTGCGTCAGGTCACCTGCACCGAAGGACAGGTGAGCCTCGACATCGCCTACGCGCCACGCCCGGAGTTCGGGCTGATCCATCCGCTCCTGTCACCGGTCCGGGGCGGGCTTGCCGCGTACGGCGGCGCCCACGTGCTCCGGCTGTCCAGCCCCGTCGAGCTGACGGTGAGCGGTTCCACCGCGAACGGCCGGTTCAGCCTGCGGGCGTCGGACCGCCTCGGCTTCGCATTGCATGTCGGGCCGGCGTGGGGAAGCGAGCCGGTGCGCTGGCGGGCGGGGCGCGTCCGGCGGCGCCTGAACGACACCATCGAAGGCTGGCGCTCGTGGTCCCGGCAGCACCGCGGCTACGTCGGCCCCTGGCAGGACGAGGTGGCACACAGCGGACGCGTGCTGCGGGGACTGACCTTCGCCCCTACGGGAGCCATCGTGGCAGCGGCCACCACCTCACTGCCCGAACGCCCCGGCGGCACACGCAACTGGGACTACCGCTACACCTGGGTCCGCGACGCGAGCTTCACCCTCCAAGCACTCGGCACAGCTGCCTGCGAGAAGGAGAAGGACAAGTTCTTCGGATTTCTCGCCCGCGCTGCGGCAACCCAGCTCCACCGCGGCATGGACCTGCAGATCATGTACGGCATCGGCGGTGAACACGACCTCAGCGAGCGGCTGCTGCCCCACCTGGCCGGCTGGCGCGACAGCACCCCCGTGCGCACCGGGAACGACGCCTGGCGCCAACGCCAGCTCGACGTCTACGGCGAACTCCTCGACGCCGCCCACGAGACCCTCCCACCCGGAGAGCACCTGGACCAACCCACCCGCGCCTTCCTGGTCGAGGCGGCCGACACGGCCGCCCGTCGCTGGACCGAGCCCGACCAGGGCATCTGGGAGAGACGCGGACCGAGCAGACACTTCCTGCACTCGAAACTGATGTGCTGGGTCGCCCTGGACCGCGCCATTGCCATGGCCCCCGCGCTTCAGGCCGACGAACGCGTACCCCACTGGCGGCATGAGCGGGACAACATCCGCCGAGCAGTCGAAGAGCGCGGCTGGAACGCCGGATTGGGGGCCTTCGCCCAGGCGTTCGGCAGTGACGAGCTGGACGCATCGGCGCTGATGCTGCCCATCGTCGGCTTCCTGCCTCCGCACGACCCGCGCGTCCTGTCGACCGTGCTGGCCATCGCCTCCCACCTCACCGACCGCAACGGCCTGGTCCGCCGCTACCTCGGCGACGAGATCGAGGAAGCGGAAGGAGCCTTCCTGCTGTGCACCTTCTGGCTCGCCCACGCTCTCGCCCTGACCGGTCATGTCGTCCAAGCACGGCAGGTGTTCCAGACCGCCCTCGCACACGCCAACGATGTCGGCCTGCTCGCCGAGGAAACCGACCCCGCCACGGGAGAGGCCCTCGGCAACTTCCCTCAAGCCTTCAGCCACATCGGACTCATCAACGCCGCCCGCGCCATCCGCGATGCCGGGCAGCAGCCCGCACCGCAAGGAACCGAACACCGGTCCCCGGCATGAATCGACGACGGCCGCGTGTACGCCGTCAGGGGGCGGACCAGCGCGGATGACTCATCCTGCGCGCCCGTCTCCCTAGACGGTACGTAGGTGCCGGTCGTGGGCCCGGGCCTCGCAGACAACCGGGACACTGGCCCACCGACGCCGAGAATGAGACGGTCGAACGACCGACGGGGCTGACGTGGCCGCTCCCTGAGGGCACAACGAATCGGCCGGAGTGCCTGATTGTCAATCCCCGGGTTTCGTAGAGACGTTGGTTATGCGGCCCGGCCTTCCTGATCGGTCCGGGCTCGCGCTTCCTGGATGATCCGTCGCACCAGGTCAGGAGCGGTCTTCCGCTTGCTGGGGCGGGTGAGCGAGCGGCGTCGGCGAGGCGGCTTGCGGCCCTGCAGGCCGAACTCGGCCATGATCTCGGCGACGGTGTTCTGCGACACCTGCCAGCCCTCCTCCCACAGATCCAGTGTGATCCTCGGCGAGCCGTACGTCTTGCCCGAGCGGTCAAAGAAGCAGCGGATCCTCTCGGTCAGCTCTGCGCGTCTGATCTCGCGTTTCGTCGGCTCGGACGGTCTGCGGCGCCACTTGTAAAACCACGCCTCCGACACGCCGAGCGCCCGGCAGGCGATGCGATACGGAATGTTCTCCTCGGTCTTGCAGTCGCTGATCGCCCCGACCACGGCGGCCGGGTCCGCCGCAGCTACTTCACCCACAAGACCATGCAGCGTTTGAGCACGTCACGCTCCATGGCCAGCTCCTTGTTGTCCTTCTTGAGCTGAGCGTTCTCCCGCCGCAGCCGCGCGAGCTCCGCGCGGGTCAGCCATTCGTTCCTGCCCAGGCACCGGGCGGCGTGGCTGAGGGTTCGGGTGATGTCCGCCAGCGGGAGGTTCTGGCTGACCCCGGCGTAGACGGAACCGGCCGGGGCGTTCAGGGCCAGGACGTACAACTCGGCGATGTCGTCGACTTGGACCAGCGCCCAGTGGTGGGAGCCGTCCCCGATGCAGGGCACGGCGCAGGCGCCCCGGTTCGACGAAGAACGGCTGCGTCAGGCCGCCGGAGCGGCCGTAGATCAGCCCTGGGTTCACCACCACACGGTGCTTCCGGGTAGTGGCCCGGGCCAGGACGCCCTTTTCGTTCTTCAGTCGCCAGGCGGTGATGCGCGGCGGGCTCAGCGGGCGTCCTCGCCGACGCCTCCGTCGGCGTCGTCATACGCCTCGCAAGTGGCCGAGTCGTCGGGGGCATCCGCCACCCGTGCTGATCGAGGCCGCCCGGCACGCCGAGCTGCTGGTCGTCGGCAGCCATGGGCATGGTGCGTTCGCCGGGATGCTCCTGGAGCCGGTCAGCCGGCACTGTGTGCAGCATGCCGTCTGCGCGGTTCTGGTGGCCCGCTGATTCGTGGGTCAGTCGGCTTCGGCGTGCGCCTCGACGTCCTCGATGCCGGTGGGCCGTCCCGCCTGCGTCCATCGGGCGTACAAGCCACCGGCGATGAGCAGGGCCGCGGCCAGGGACAGCATGGGCCAGCCGCGCAGCAGGTTCACCGCGAGGGTGAAAGCGACGGCCACGGCGGCCAGGCCGTTCAGCCAGGCCAGGGCCGTCTTCCGCTCCTGGCGGGCAAAGCGGGCCATGGCGACGAGGCCGACCAGGAAGCTGACGAAGACAGCGACGGCGTAGAACAGGACGAGTTCCTGCTCCTGACCGGCCGCGGCGACGATGATCAGGGCGGCGGCGGCCAGGTACACCACCACGGACCAGTACGGGGTGTGGTGCCGGTTGGACCGGCCGAGGACCGGCGGCAGCACTCCGGGCCGGTCGGCCGTCCCCGCCAGTGCCTTCAGCAGCCCCGGGCCGGCCTGGAAGGAGGAGCTGGCGGCGGCGAGCAGCAGCAGGGCGCTGGTCAGCTGGAAGGCGTCGTAGAGCCGGCCCGGTCCCGCGGCGGCGTGTGCGATGTCGGCGATCTGGGTGGAGTCGGCGCCGGGAATGCCGACGTGCAGCTGTACGGCGAGGGCGGTCAGGGCCAGGGTCAGGCCGCCGACGATGATCAGCAGGAGCGCGAGCGTGCCCCGGCCGAAGCGGCGGCGGTGTGTGTCGTCGAGCTGGCCGAGCTGCGCGATGGCGGTCGAGGGCGCCTCGATCCCGGTGGCCAGCGCCATCGCGACCGGGAAGGCCAGGACGACGGCGAGTACGGCGGGCCGGCCGGGGTCGGCCGTGGCGGGGGCCTGCCCGGTGGCATGGGGCGAGGCGAAGCCCAGGACGAGTACCGCGACGGAGATGAGCACGAACGCCACGGTCATGACGGCGAACAGCAGCCGCCCGCCGTGCCCGAACCAGGTCAGTCCCGCCACGACCAGGAGCAGCAGGAGCGCGAGCGGGATCCGGATCGGGGCCAGGCCCGGGAACAGGGCGATGACCGCGCTGGCCGCGGCCGCGATCGAGATGCCGATGGTCAGGACGAAGTCCACGACCAGTGCACCGATGGGCAGGAACGTCCAGCGGGCGCCGAAAGCCCGCCCGGCCGCGGCCGCCGCGCCGCCGCCCTTGGGGAAACGCCGTACGAGCTGCCAGTAGTTCGCGGTGACGACCACGACGAGCCCGATGACCAGACTCATCGTGGGCAGCAGCAGCGCGAGGTCGCCGTGCAGGGCGCGCAGGGCGGCCTCGATGGCGTACGCAACCGAGGAGACCGGGTCGGCGATCACCGCGAAGGCGAACGCGAAGAAGAGCACTGAACGGCGGGGTGTGCGCATGCCCGTGGACACGGGCGCGGAGGTGGCGGCAGCCGCCTTGGAGAGGGTCACGCGAAGACCTTCCTGGACGTCCTGACGGACGGATCTCGTTGAGGACACTTCGCCGACCAGACTTCCCGGCACACCACCGTCAAAGTTACGTCAACGACCCGGTAGTGAAGTGTTAGGGGATCGTCAAGATTTCCGCTCGCTGTGCTCGCGGCGGCAGAAGCAGGGCTCTCGACCGGCCTGCGCTTCGGTGCCGGTTTCGCCGGCTTCCTTGCGACGCTGGAGGTGGGTGCGGGCCTCGGGGTGGTGGCTTGAGCGAAGGCGATGCGATGCAGGGCTGCGTTGTCGGCCGGTCACCACCCAGTTGTGGTGCGCGCCGTGATCATCGGTCGAGGGGTCCCGAAAGAAGCAGAGGACGCGGCCCGTTGATCCTCTCGGTGGTTCCGTGCGCGTTGAATGCCGAACACGGGGGAATGCGCCGACGCACGCAGTGGTCAGGACGGCGACGGGCGGAGTCCCGCGGAAGTTGTGCGTGCCCCGTGGCCGCAAGACGTCCCTGTTCCGTAAGGCGGTCAGACGTTCCATGGCGGCCTTCCTCCGGGTGGGATGGAAGGCATGAGATCGCGCTCCTTTCCGCCCGTGTTCAAGGGCAGACTGCACGATGCCCGCACGGCGACCTCGATCGGGCGGTGGCTCGGCCTGGCGTTCGCGGTGTGCTTCTGCACCGGTTTGATCAGTCATTTCATGCAGCACCCGCCGGGATGGCTGGCCAACGAGCTGCCGAGCCGCCCGGTGTGGGGTTACCGGTTCACGCAGGGGCTCCACGTCGCTTCCGGTATCGCGGCGATCCCTTTGCTGCTCGCCAAGTTGTGGACGGTGTATCCCCGCTTGTTCGAGTGGCCCCCGGTGCGCTCGGTGCGGCACGCCTTGGAACGGGTGTCGGTAGCCGTCCTGGTCGCGGCGGCCCTCTTCGAGCTGGCGACCGGCCTGCTGAACACCGCCCAGTGGTACCCGTGGACCTTCCCCTTCGTGCAAGTGCACTACGCCGTGGCCTGGCTGCTGGTAGGAGCGCTGGTACTGCACATCGCGGTCAAGGCACCCGAGATCGCGGCACACTGGAGTCGTCGCTCGCCGGGCACGCTGGCCCTTCCGGCCGAGGACGGCCCCGATCGACGCTCCCTGCTCGCGGCGGTGGCAGCGGCGGTCGGCGCCGTCACCGTGACCACGGTGGGGCAGTCCTTCACCCCGTTGAAGGACCTCACCCTCCTCGCACCCCGCCACCCCGACCATGGTCCCGAGGGCCTGCCGGTCAACCGGACCGCCGCCGCGGCCGGCGTCGGCCTGATCCCCGCCGAGCGCTACCGCCTGGCCGTCGCCGGACCGCAGCCCTACACACTCACCTTGGATGAGTTGCGCGCACTGCCCCAGCACGAGGTCGAGCTGCCGATCGCCTGCGTGGAGGGCTGGAGCAAGTCGGCGCACTGGACGGGCGTGCGCGTCGTGGACCTGCTGGAGCGGGTGGGAGCCCCGGTCCATGCGCGGGTACGAGTGGTGTCGTTGCAGACCCGGGGCGGTTACCGGGTCTCCGAGATGGGTCACGAGCACGCCCGGGACCCGCTGACCCTGCTCGCACTTCGGCTGAACGGTGAGGAGCTGTCGCCCGACCACGGATACCCGGTGCGCCTGATCGCTCCGAACCGTCCGGGCGTACTGCAGACCAAGTGGGTCGGCCGACTGGAGGTGCTGTCATGAGGGCCAAGGTGCTGCGACTGCTGGCCGGCGCGGCCGGGCTGGCGCTGATGGGTGTCGGCGCGTCCCTGCTGCTGGACGTGCAGGACCTGATGGGTGTGGCGGAGTGGCTCGGCGGGGCGGTCGTGTTGCACGACGCGCTGATCGCGCCGTTGGTGCTGCTCGTCGGGCTGGTGCTGGTCCGTGGTGGGGTGCGGGGGCCGATCCGTGGGGCGCTGCTCGTGGCGGGCGCCCTGACCGCGGTGGCGCTGCCGGTGCTGCTGCGGCCGGGGCCGCGGGCCAACTCGACGGTGCTGCCGCTCGACTACCCGCGCAACTGGTTGCTGACCCTGGTGGGCGTGGCTACGGTCACGGCCCTGCTGGTGGTGGCGAAGGAGGTCCGTCGCAGCCGACGGCGTCCACCTTCGTAACGATGGCGTCTTACGGGTGTCTTACGCACCTTCGGCACGGGCCACGCCCGGCTCAGGGCATTCCTACGTTGGCGCCATGCGAACTCTTCGTACAGTGGCCCTCGTAATGGCGCCGCCCCTGCTTCTGGCTGTGGCGGGCCTGGTCCACCCGCGGCATCTCACGGCGTCGACGGCCGCTCATTGGGCGGCGCTGCATGTCGCCCTGCTGCCCGTCTTCCCTCTGTTGGCGCTCGGCCTGCTGGTGCCGCTGTGGGGCAGACCGGCGCGTGACCTCGACGGCGCACTCACCGTGGTGACCTGGGCCGGGTGTCTTGGTTACGCGGCCTACTACTCAGGGCTGGACGCGGTGGCCGGTATCTCTGCCGGGACGGTGGCGAGCCATGGGGTGCATGGGGCGGTGGGGTGGCTGTTCTCGACCGGTGACGAGTTGGGCCGGGCAGGGGTGTACGCGCTGACGCTCGCCGCTCTCGCCGCCGGCGCGGTACTGCTGTGGCGCCACGGCGTCCGGGTGCTGCCCGGTGCCGTGCTGGTGCTGGGGGCATGCTGGTCGTTCCTCGACAGCCACATCTTCTGGCCCCGCGGCGTGTTCACCATGCTCGCGTTCGCCGTGGGCTTCGGTCTGCTGACCGTCGCGGCGTCCGGCAGGTCCGGAAGGCTTACGAACTCCTGACGGATTCCCGTCCCGGCATCCGCACTCGCACAGCCAGGCTTAGCGTCGGGGCATGTTGATTCTGGTCACCGGAGGTGCGGGCTTCATCGGCTCGCACATCGTCAGCGCTTTCACCGGCGCCGGGCACGAGGTACGCGTGCTCGACGCGCTCCTGCCCGCCGCCCACCGTACGCCGCCGCCCGTCCCCGATGGTGTCGACTGGCGCCACGCGGATGTGCGCGACAGGGGAGCGGTGGTGGACGCTCTGCGGGGCGTGGACGCTGTCTGCCATCAGGCGGCGATGGTCGGGCTCGGCAAGGACTTCGCGGACGCGCCCGACTACGTCGGCAGCAATGACCTCGGCACGGCCGTACTGCTGGCAGGCATGGCTGCGGCCGGGGTACGCCGGCTGGTGCTGGCGAGTTCCATGGTGGTCTACGGCGAGGGCCGCTACGAGTGTGCTCAGCACGGCGTCGTACGGCCGGGGCCGCGACGGATCGCCGAGTTGGACGCGGGCCGTTTCGAACCACCGTGCCCACACTGCGGTGAGCCCCTGTCCGCCGGCCTGGTGGGGGAGGACGCGCCGACCGATCCGCGCAACGTCTACGCGGCTACCAAGCTCGCTCAGGAGCACCTGGCCGCGGCATGGGCGCGGGCGACCGGTGGACGGGTGGCGGCGCTTCGCTACCACAATGTGTACGGGCCGGGCATGCCGCGCGACACCCCCTACGCGGGAGTCGCCTCCCTGTTCCGGTCCGCGCTGGCGCGCGGCGAGGCACCTCGTGTGTTCGAGGACGGCGGTCAGCGCCGGGACTTCGTCCACGTCCGGGATGTCGCAGGGGCCAACCTCGCGGCCCTGGATGGGCTGCCCGCTCTGCCGGAGGGCGTCCTGCGGGCGTACAACGTCGGCAGCGGCGACCCGCACACGGTGGGGGAGATGGCCGCCGCCCTGGCCGCGGCACACGGCGGCGATGCACCCGTCGTCACCGGGGAGTACCGGCTCGGCGACGTCCGCCACATCACCGCCTCTTCGCACAGGCTGTGTGACGAGCTGGGCTGGAAACCGGTGGTGGGTTTCGCCGAGGGAATGACGGAGTTCGCGAAGGCCCCGCTGCGGGCGGGCTGAGCCCTCCCCGGTGACAACCCGGAAGGGCCGTCCCTGTACCTCCACAGCGATGGCCCTTCTCCGGACCGGAAACGGGGGTTCAGGCGGCTGTCGGCAGGCGGACCTCGAAGCGGCAGCCGCCGGGCACGTTGTGGACGGCGGCCCGGCCGCTGTGGGCCTCGACGATGCCCCGCACCATGGCCAGACCCAGGCCCGCACCGGCGGGCGGGGTGCGGGCGCCGGTGCCGCGCCAGCCTGTGTCGAAGACGCGTGGCAAGTCCTCGGACGGGATGCCGCCGCACCCGTTGGTCGCCGAGACGACGACGCTGTTGTCCTCCTGCCGGGCGGAGACCGAGACCGTTCCGTCGGTGGGCGTGCGGTGGATGGCGTTGACGAGGAGGTTGGCCAGGACACGGGACATCTCGCGGCCGTCGACCTCGATCGGCACCGGCTCGACTCCGTCGCCGATGATCCGTACGCCGTGTTCCTCGGCCAGGGCGTCGGCGCCCGCGATCGCGTCGCCGACGAGGTCGTAGACCGACATGCGGGCCGTGTTCAGGGCCAGCACGCCGGCCTGGATGCGGGAGAGTTCGAACAGGTCGCTGACCATTTCGCTGGGCCTTCCGACCTCTGTGCGGATCCGGGCGTGGTAGACGCTCGGATCGTCGACCATGCCGTCCTCCAGTGCCTCGGTCATCGCCTGCAGCCCAGCGAGCGGGGTGCGCAGGTCGTGGGAGATCCAGGCGACCAGCTCCCGTCGGGACTCCTCCAAGGACCGCTTGCGCTCGCTTGAGGCGGCCAGCTTCGCACTGGTGGCGTCCAACTCCCGGACGAGTTAGGACAGTTCAGCTGTGGGAGCGGTCCTGGCCGGGGTGATGCGGCCCTCGTCACCGAGAGCTCGGGTGGCCTCGGCGAGGGCCCGGCTGCCCTTGACGACGCTGCGGCCCAGGACGAGCGCCACCGCGAGGGAGACGACCGCCGTGATGGAGCACACCATGGTGACGGCCCACAGGTCGTGATCCGACAGCAGCGTCGCCCACGACACGAGCATCGCCGCCACGGCGACGGCGGCGACCACGGCCAGTGACAGCGCGACCGAGCGGTTGCGCAGCAGCCTCAGGGCGGCCACACCGAGCAGTCCGGCGACGCCCGCGCCGATCGCCGCGTACAGGGCGATCAGGAAGATGTCACGCAGCATCGTCCGCCCCGTTCGCCTCAGGTACATCGAAGCGGTAGCCGACGCCCCACACGGTGTTGATCAGCCGGGGGCGGGCCGGGTCGTCCTCGATCTTCTCGCGCAGCCGCCGTACATGGACGGTGACGGTGGACAGGTCGCCGAACTCCCAGCCCCACACGCGACGCATCAGTTCCTCCCGGCTGGTGGCCCGCCCGGAATTGCGCAGGAAGAACTCCAGCAGATCGAACTCCCTGATGGTCAGGGCAAGTTCCCGACCATCGCGGGTGGCCCGGCGAGCCGTGGGGTCCAGAGCGAGCGGTCCGGCCCGTAGTCCCGTCAGGCGCAGTGCGGACGGTGCGCTCTGCGCTGTCGCCAGCGCACCCGCACGGCGCAGCACCGACTCCACCCGCAGGACCAGCTCCCTCGGGCTGAAAGGCTTGGTGACGTAGTCGTCCGCTCCGACCTCCAGGCCGAGGATGCGGTCCTCCTCGTCACCCCGCGCCGTCAGCATGATCACGGGCAGCGGGCCGGTCTCGCGGATGCGGCGGCAGACCTCCAACCCGTCCATGCCGGGCAGCATCAGGTCCAGTACCACCAGTTCCGGTGGCTGTGCGCTGGCCCTGGCCACGGCGGACGGGCCGTCGGCGGCCACATCGACGTCGAAGCCTGCCCGGGTCAGGTATCCGGCGACGACCTCGGAGACGGTCGGGTCGTCGTCCACCACGAGTACGCGTTTCACGGTATCGAGTGTCACACCGCCCCTCGGTTGTCAGGGGGAGTGGTGGCGGACGTCAGAGATCCGTAAGTACTGCCGCCGACGTCAGAGATCTGTAAGGACACCAAGTCCCTTACGTCCCTTTTGCGTTCGTAGGGTGAGTGGGGTGATCGAGACTTCCCCCTCTTCTCCCGTCCGGGTCGATGTGGTGCTGCCCTGTCTGGACGAGGCCGAGGCCCTGCCGTGGGTGCTCGACCGGATCCCGCCCGGCTGGCGCGCCATCGTGGTCGACAACGGCTCCACCGACGGCTCGGCGGACATCGCCCGCGCACTCGGCGCCCACGTGGTGACCGAGCCGGTGCGCGGCTTCGGCGCCGCCTGCCACGCCGGATTGATGGCCGCCACCGCCGACGTCGTCTGCTTCTGCGACTGCGACGCCTCCCTCGACCCCGCCCTGCTGCCGGCTATGGCCGCACCCGTGCTGGGCGGCACCGCCGATCTGGTGCTGGGCCGGCGGCGCCCCACGTCCCCCAAGGCATGGCCTGTGCACGCCCGCCTGGCCAACCTGGAGCTGGCCCGGCTCATCCGCAGACGCACCGGGGTGCGCCTGCACGACCTCGGCCCGATGCGCGCCGTCCGCCGCGAGGCCCTGCTCGCCCTGGACCTGACCGACCGGCGCTCCGGCTACCCGCTGCAGATGGTGGTGCGCGGCGCCGACGCCGGCTGGCGGGTGCGCGAGACGGAGGTGCCCTACCACCCGCGCACCGGCCGCTCCAAGGTCACCGGCACCTGGCGAGGCACCTGGCAGGCGGTACATGACATGCGTGCCGTGCTCGCCGAGACGCCCGCCGCCACGCCCGCCGTCGTCGGCGTGCGGGGAGGCGGACGATGAACACCCGGCCTCCGGTGACCCTATTGGTGATCGCCAAGGAACCCGTGCCCGGCCGCGTCAAGACCCGGCTCACCCCGCCTTACACACCCCAGGAAGCAGCCACCCTGGCCGAGGCCGCCCTTACCGACACGCTCCACACCCTGCTGCGAGCCCCCGCGCGCCGTCGCGTCCTCGCTCTCGACGGTACCCCTGGCCCCTGGCTGCCACCCGGCTACGACGTCGTACCCCAGAGCCCCGGCGACCTGGACGAGCGGATCGCCGCCGCCTTCGCCCACTGTGACGGCCCGACGCTCCTGGTCGGGATGGACACCCCGCAACTGACCGCCGACATGATCGCAGACGTCGGCCGGGATGGCCGCGATGCGTGGTTCGGTCCGGCCGCGGACGGCGGCTTCTGGGCGCTGGGCCTCGCCGATCCCGCCCGGGCCGGTGCCCTGGTCCGCGGGGTGCCGATGTCGACGGACCGCACGGGCGCGATCCAGCGCAGCCGCCTGGCCGGGGCAGGGCTGGCTGTGACCGACCTGCCGGTACTGCGCGACGTGGACACCGCAGCCGACGCCGCAGCGGTCGCCGCCTGCTGCGCACGGGGCTCCCGCTTCGCCGCCGTACTCAACTCGCTGGCAGAGGTGGTCCGATGAGCGGGACGGCGGTCGGCGTCGACTTCGCCGTGGCCGAGCGGCCGGAACCGGCCATGGCGGAGCCCCGGGCGGAGAGCCCGACGGTCGTCATGGCCAGGAATCACATGTCGACGCTCCCCGCCCACCCCACCCTGCCCGTGGCACCGGGCACCCCGTGGATCAACGATCCCTATGCCCACGCTCTGCGCACCGGACGCGGCCCGCTGTTCCTGCGCCGCCTGTCACACCCCGATCGCCCCGACGGCTTCGGCGAGGAGCACGTGCTGCCGCTGGACGTGGAGCGCTGGTGTGCACCTCCCGACGCGGCGGACACGAGCGTGCTGCGCCGATGTACGGGCTCCGTCCTGGACGTGGGTTGCGGACCTGGACGCATGGTGGCCGCACTGGCCGCCAGCGGCGTACCGGCGTTGGGGGTGGACCTCAGCGGGGACGCCGTGAAGCGCACCCGGCGCAGTGGTGGCGCCGCCGTCCAGCGGTCGGCCTTCGACCGCCTCCCGGGCGAAGGCCGCTGGGGCACCGTGCTGCTCATGGACGGCAACATCGGCATCGGCGGCGATCCCGTCGCCCTGCTCCGCCGATTGGGCGAACTCATCGCCCCTGGCGGGCTCCTGCTGGCCGAGGCCGCCCCGCTGGACGTGGACGAGCGCCTCACCGTGCGCGTCGAGGACTCCCACGGCCACCACGGGCGTCCCTTCCCCTGGGCCAGGCTCGGCACCGCCGCGCTCCTGAACGCCGCAGACTCCGCCGGCTGGATCCTGACCGGCAGGTGGACGGCCGATGGGCGCCCGTTCGTGGAACTACGCCGCCGGCGCGCGAATCACCCCGGCGCGCAGTCCCCGATCATTGAAAGGCCCCACTACTCATGACCGACAGCGCCCCCACGCGTTGGCCGGCTCCCCGGCCCGCCGAGCCGTTGCCCGACCACCCAGCAGAGCCGGTGAACCGCCGCGCCGGTCGTACGTGTGTCACCCTGGTCGTGGCGGTGCTCGTCGCACTCAGCGCAGTTGTCATCGGCACCCTCCACGCCGGCGACAACCACAGCGACCCAGGCCGGCTGCTCGTGGGATACGCCATCGCCTGGGCACTGTTCGCCGCCGGGGTCTGGGCCGTACGCAAGGCCCCCGCGCGCGCCGCGACCTACCTGGTGCTCGCGGGCTCTGCCGCGGTCGCACTCTCCGGCCTGGCGGCACCGCCCCGCACCAGCGACGACATGTACCGCTATGCCTGGGACGGCCGCGTACAGGCGGCCGGTATCTCCCCCTACGCCCACCCACCGGCCGCTCCCCAACTCGCCCACCTGCGAGACGAGTGGCTCTTTCCCACTAGCGGAGCGTGCGACGGCTGGGGACTGAGGCGCACCGGCAGCGGCGCGTGCGTCCGCATCAACCGGCCCACCGTGCCGACGATCTACCCGCCTGTCGCGGAGGGATGGTTCTTCGCAGTCCACACCCTTTCGCCACCGGGTACTCGTCACAAGCCGCTCCAAGTGGGCGGCGCGGTACTGGCGTTCGGCACCACCGTCGCCCTGCTCACCGTCCTGCGACGACGCGGCGACCCGCAACAGGCCCCTGCCCGGGCCGCACTGTGGGGCTGGTGCCCGGCCGTCCCCTTCGAGGCCGTCAACAACGCCCACATCGACACCCTCGGCGTCCTGCTCACCGTGCTGGCACTCGGCACCGCCACCGCCGGGGCGCGTCGCGGCGCCCTGCTCGGCGCAGCCGTCGCGGTCAAACTGCTGCCCGTGCTGGCGCTGCCCGGCGCCCTGTCCGGACAGCGCGGCGCGCGACGCATCGGGAGCGTGACGGCGGCTGCCCTCGGCGCGGTCGCGCTCGCCTACCTGCCCTACGTCCTGGTCTCCGGCACCAGCGTCCTCGGCTATCTCCCCGGCTACCTGAACGAAGAGGGATACGAACCCGGCGACGTCCGCCGCTTCGCCTTGCTCCGGCTGATCCTGCCGGACTCCGCCGCCGAAATCACCGCTTTTGTCCTGCTCGCGCTGACGGCCCTGTTCGTATGGTGGCGCGGCGACCCGACACGCCCCTGGCGCGGTGCCCTCCTTCTGACCGGCACGGCCCTGCTGCTGTTCTCACCCGACTACCCCTGGTACTCCCTGCTCGTCATCGCCCTCGCAGCTCTGGACGGCCGCTGGGAGTGGCTCGCCGTCACCGTGGCCGGCACCGTCCTCTACCTCGCCGGGCGGCTGTTGCCCGGATTCCCTCTGCAGGCATGGGCCTACGGTGCTGCCGCTCTCACTGTCGCACTGGGTGCTTGCCTGAGAGGCATGAAGCCAACGCAGCCCCTGTTGATCGGCCGGGTCCGGCAGCAGCCTCCGCTCCGTCCTTGAGATCGTCGAACGCACCGCGACGACGGCACTGGATTCGTGGTGATGCCGCGCAGGCGGGTGGTGGTACGAGGCACCTGAAGGACACAACTCCGGCTACCTGCACGCAAGCGGCGTAGGGGTGACCAGGGGGCCTGAGCTGCATGGTGCTGGGATGGAGCCCATGCTGGGACCGTGCTGGGACGGCTCCCTCCAGATACACGATTCCGTCGTCGTACCCACGCTCCAGCGGGCCGCCAGCGCGGGTAGGACCAAGGCGTTCGTAATCTTGGATGGCACCCTGCTGTCCGTCGACCGGATCGCCGCCGACCGCCCCTACTACTCGGGCATCGAACACAAGAAGCACGGCATGAACTCGCAGGTCCTGGCCGAACCGTTCGGTCAGCTGCTGTGGGCCTCAGCTGCCCTGCCCGGCGCAGTTCACGACATCAAGGCCGCTCGCACCCACGGCATCATTGACGCCCTGACCCACGCGGGCATCCACCGCTGGGCCGACAAGGGCTACCGGGGCGTGGGAGGCACAGTCCGCGTTGCCTACCGCGGGCGGTGGGACAAGCTGTCGGCCGGCCAGCGGACCGGCAACGTCTCCCACGCCAAGATCCGCGCCGTCGGCTAGAGCAGGCCATGGCCACCCTCAAGCAGTGGCGCCTGCTGCGGAAGCTCCGCTGCAGCATTCGGGAGACCGACGTACTTCGGCCCCGTGCTGTTGTGGAGCGTGGGGCGGAAGGGGGTGCGGTCCTCGCTCCGGCTCAGGTCACTGGATTCCGGTGGCTCTGGTCACCATGCGTTGATGGCCGGCGTGTCGGGTTCGTGCTGCCGCCAGGCTTCGTTGAGGCGCGCGAGCCGGTCCGCGGCGGCGATGCCGTGCAGGGATGCGACCTTGCCGTCGCTGACTTCGAACGCCACGGCGCCCACGACCCGGTCGTCGGTCACGGCGAGGACGGCCGGGGAGCCGTTGACCAGCGCGATGTGGAACGCGGGGGAGCCACCGGCCAGCCGCCGCTTCGCCGGCGTGGGCTTGAAACCGGCCCGCACGTAGGAGGCGATGCGCTCGCGCGTCGTGTACCGCAGCAGCCGCCTGGCCAGTCCGTAGCCGTCCGAGACCGCGGTCGCGTCGGCGGTGAGCAGCGCCACCAGCCGTTCGGTGCGCCCCGACGTGGCGGCGGCGAGGAACTCCTCGACGATCCGGCGAGCGGACGCGGGGTCCACCTCGTCGCCGCCGCGGCGCTCGGCGGCGACCCGGATCCGGGCCCGGTGGACATGCTGCTGGCTCGCGGACTCGGTGATGTCGAGGATCCCGGCGATCTCGGCGTGGGAGTACGAAAAGACCTCGCGCAGGACGTAAGCGGCCCGCTCGACCGGCGAGAGCCGCTCCATGAGGGTCAGGACGGCGAGGGACACCGATTCGCGCTGCTCGAAGGTTTCGGCCGGATCCAGCATCGGGTCGCCCTCAAGCAGTGGCTCGGGCAGCCAGGCACCGGCCGCTCGCTCGTGGCGCGCCTGCGCCGAGCGGAGCCGGTCGAGGCAGAGATTGGTGACGACCTTGGTCAGCCACGCTTCCGGCACCTCGATGCGTTCGCGGTCTGCGGCCTGCCAGCGCAGGAACGTGTCCTGCACGGCGTCCTCGGCGTCGGCGGCCGAGCCGAGCAGACGGTACGCGAGCGAGGCCAGCCGGCCCCGGCTGGCCTCGAACCGATCGATGGCTGCGCTGTCCATGCGGAGCAGCCTATGCGGCGGCCCTTGCACCGGCCCGGTCAGGCGCGGTGGCCAGGCGGCGCTTGCGCTTGGGCATGCCGAAGGTCGGGTGGACGATGCTCCACCCGGCTCCCTTAAGCACGCCGGACTTGAGCCGCGCGGCGCTCCGGCCGCCCAGGTACCAGGACTTCGACTGGGCGTCCCTGTCCACCATCTGGAAGATCGCGTCCCGCCGCCCGAGGCTGATGTGGTTGCCGTGGTACTTGAGCCCGGTGGTCGGGACCTCGCTGCCCGTCAGGCGCGCGATGATCGCGGCGGTCGCCTGCATGTTGGTGTAGCCGGCCGAGGCGCAGGACATCGGCAGCGGCCGGCCGTTCTCGCCGATCGCATAGGCGCAGTCACCGGCGGCATAAACGTCCGGGTGCGAGACCGAGCGCATGGTGCGGTCGACGACGATCTGGCCGGTCTCGGCGACCTCCAGGCCGCTGGCGGCCGCGATGGGGTGCACGGCGAACCCGGCCGACCACACGGTCACGTGGGCCGGGATGGTCGTACCGTCGGCGGCGATCGCCCGTGTCGGCTCGACGGCTTCGATGCTGGTGTGCTCGTGGACGGTGATGCCGAGCCGGTCGAAGGCATGGCGCAGGTGACGGCGGGCCTTCGGTGAGAGCCAGGCGCCCAGCTGGCCGCGGGCGGCGAGCGCGACCGAGAGGTCGGGCCGGGACTCGGCGAACTCGGTGGCGGTCTCGATGCCGGTCAGCCCCTCACCGACGACCAGCACAGTGCCGCCCTCGCCCAGACCGACCAGGCGCTCGCGCAGACGCAGCGCCGAGGACCGGCCGGTCACATCGAAGGCGTACTCGGCCACGCCAGGGACGCCATGGTCGGCTACAGAGCTGCCGAGCGCGTACAGAAGCGTGTCGTACGCGAGTTCGCCGTCGCCGTTCTCGCCGTTCTCGCCGGTCACGGCGACGGTCCTGCGCTCGGGGTCGACCCCGGTGACGCGCGCCAGGCGCAGCCGCACCCCGGTGCCCGCGAATATGTCGGCGAGCTTGCGGAACGCGACATCCTGGCCGATCGCGAGCTGGTGGAGCCGCATCCGCTCGACGAAGTCGGGCACGGCGTTGACGACGGTGATCTCGGTGTCAGCGGGGGAGAGCCGGCGGGCCAGGCTTCCGGCCGCGAAGGCCCCGGCGTATCCGGCGCCGAGTACGACGATGCGGTGCTTCATGGCGTTGCTCCTGTCTCGTTCGCGTGCCCCTTGAACGAGACGGTGCCTCGATTGCTGACAGGAGCCGGGTGTGAGGTGGGTCACCGAACTTAGGCGAGCGGCTACCGGCGGCCCCTTCGCTGCCCTCGTCGTCGAAACCGAGACCGGCCGCATCCGGTCGGCGGGCGTCAACCTCGTCCTGGCCTCCGGGCTCTCCTCCACCCACGCCGAAGTCGTCGCCCTGTCCCTCGCCCAGATCGGCCACGGCACCTGGGACCTGGGCGCCTCCGGAGGCCCCGCGTTGGAACTCGTCGTCAACTGGCGGACCTGCGTCATGTGCTACGGCGCGGCCATGTGGTCCGGCGTACGCAGGCTGCTCATCGTCGGCCATGGCCCCGAGGTTGAGGACCTGACCGGCTTCGATGAAGGCCCCATGCGGGAGGACTGGATCGAGCAGTTCGACCAGCGCGGCATCGAGATCGTCACCGCCGTCCTGCGGGACGAAGCTGTCGACGTCCTGCGGGCTTACGGTGAACGCCCGGACGTTGTGGTCTACAACGCACGAGGACGCGGCTTGATCAACGCCCCCGCGTGATCTGGGCGGTGTCGGAGCCGCTCACGCAAAGTCCAATTTGATTCACTTTGATGTTCAGCGAAACGTACTTTCGCTGCCATGGCTCATGATGAACCCACCCGTGCGGCACGTCTGCTGGACGCCCAGGCCAAGGCCGAGCGGCTCTTCGGGGAGATCGAGGCACGCGGCCTGGTCGCGCCCGGCGAGGGTGAGCGGGCGGTCAGCGACCGCGTGCGCGACCTGGCGAACGAACTCTTCGGCGCCACCCGTCACTGGCACAAGCGGATCGTGCGCTCTGGCCCGAACACTTTGGCGCCGTACCGGGAGAACCCACCGGACCGCGTCATCACCGCGGACGACATCGTGTTCGCCGACTTCGGGCCGATCTTCGAGGCGTACGAGGCCGACTTCGGCCGGACCTTCGTCCTCGGCGACGACCCCGACAAGCACCGCCTCCGCGCCGACCTGCCGAGGATCTTCGCGGCTGGCAAGCGGTACTTCGCCGAGCACAGCGACATCACCGGGAAGCAGCTGTACGCCGAGGTGGAGCGGCTGGCCGCCGAGGCAGGCTGGGAACTGGGCGGCTGGCACGCCGGACACCTCGTCGGCGAGTTCCCGCACGAGTCGATCGACGGCGCCGACACGGAGTCGTACATCACCCCCGCCAACGACACCCCACTGCGCGGCACCGACAAGGCCGGACGCACCTGCCACTGGATCCTGGAGATCCATCTCGTCCACCGGGAGCGGGAGTTCGGCGGGTTCTACGAGGAACTGCTCACCCTCTGACATCGCACTGACGAGCCCGTCACCGGCCGGTCTCCACCGATACTTCAGCCATGGGGACTGTGGCAGCGTTGTACCGGTATCCGGTGAAGTCGATGCTGGGCGAGGCCGTGATCGCTGTGGCGGTCACGGAAGGCGGATTCTCGGGGGACAGGGTCTACGCCGTTCTCGACGAGACGGGCGCGGTGGGCAGTGCCAAGCACCCGCGCAAGTGGGGGGCGCTGTTGCGCTGCCGCAGCCGCCTGGACGAGTCCGGCGTGGCCCAGGTCGTATTGCCGGACGGCACAGCCCTGCCGGTGGAGGATCCCGAACTGGACGCGCGGTTGTCCAAGTTGCTGGGCCGGCCGGTGTTCCTCTCGGCCGCTGTACCGGAGCACGGCAGGTTGGAGCGTGCCGTGCCCGAGTACGAAGGCGGGGTACCGGACTCCGTGCGGGAGAAGGCGACCGTCGATGCCACCGGGGCGAGCATTACGACCGGCAGTGTCGCCACGGAGACCTTTTTCGACTTCGGTCGGGTCCATCTCGTCACCACGGTGTCCCTGGCCCGGATGCGCGGGGTGTATCCCGCCGGGGACTTCGACGCTCGCCGCTTCCGGCCGAACCTCGTCGTGGACACCGATGGTGGGCCCGGTTTCCCTGAGGATGCCTGGCTGGGGTCACGGCTGCGCGTGGGGGAGGCGCTGTTCAGGGTCTTGGTGCCCAGTCCCCGTTGTGTGGTCCCCATGCTCGGCCATGACGAATTGCCGGCGGATCCCGGCATCATGCGAGCGGTTGCCCGCGATCACCGTGTACCCGTGTTTGACCTGGGCCGGCTCTCGTGTCTCGGCGTGTGTCTGGACGTGCTGGAAGCGGGAACGGTCCGGGTGGGCGACGCGATCACGCTGGCCGCGGCCGCGTGACCCTCTGTCGGAGCACTCCCGGTCACGCCGGCGACTGCGTGCCCTCCACTCGCGGTGTCAGCTGAGGCGCCCGATCTGGATGGCCAGGGCGCCGAGCGCTTCCTTTTCCGGTGGGTAGATGGCCCGGATGTTGGAGAGTTGCTCGTCGCGGGTGGCGGTCGGGTTGATGTTGGAGGGGCCTTCGCCGTCGAGGAGGGCCTCGAAGTCGGGGTATTCGGTGACCCGCTCGACCCTGACCTCGCAGGTCTCGTCAGTGCCTTTGATACGGAAGCGGATGGTGTCGTCGGCGGCGAGGTCGGCGAGGTGGAGGTATTTGACCCGCACTTCGATGGTCTTGGTACCTGCGACGACCAGTTCGAAGTATTGGCGGTAGAGGTTGAGTTCCCGGTGGCGTGGGGTGGTGCTGTTCATGGGGCGGGGAGGCTCCTGGGTGTTGGTGCGGTGATCAGCCGGCCGATCTCGGCCGTGGAGTACGAACGGAAGAAGTGCCTGGGGTCGGACAGCAGTTTCTCCGTCATGGCCACCAGGTGTTCGGCGTATTCGGTGACGGAGCCGGGCCATTCCCGGGTGCCGGCGAGGGGTGGCGTGCGCGGGGCGCTTCCATCCCGTCTGCCGTCGAACCAGGCGGAGCCGAGCAGACGCGGTTCATGGCGTCCAGGTCGTTCGTACAGTGGTGCGCTCCACCTGGACGCGATGAACCACGCCCGCTCCACGGTGTGTGGGCCGACGGCAGACGGGATGGGAGCTGGGGAAGGTGGTGGGTTGAGGTGACCTGTGATGTGGCGAGGAGTTCTGTCGACAGGAGGTCCGCACCCTGATCGAGGCCCGTGCCGACTAGTCGCCGGGGGTGGTGACGCATGGATGGTGCACGCATCCGCCCGGCGGCAGGGCATGGATCACCCAGTGGATCCCGAACGCCACGGCCGCCGCGGTCGCCAGGAAGACCACGACATGGGCCGCTCTGGCCCACCAGGCGTCCCACAATCTGACAGTCACCGCCAGGAACCCGACGACCAGCACCGAGAGGACCACGGCGGCTATGACGAGACCTGCTATGAACAGCTGATACATGGTTGCGTCCAAGGAAGTCGTGTACGGATTCGACCGGTTCATCACCGGCCGACGGGCGACCCGTGGCCATCCGCTCACCGCCGCCCAGAAGGAAGCGAACCGGCTGGACAGCCGCGAGCGAGCGGCGAACGAGCACGGCTTCGCCGACCTGAAGAACTGGCGATTGCTCACCAAAGTCCGCATGAACGCGCGGCACGCGACCACGCTGCTGCGGGCTCTCCTCGTCCTGACGAACGCCGAGGCCCACCGCTGACAGACGATCACCCGCTACCGATCACGGCCACGACCAGCACAAGCATCCCAGCCTCAACCCACGCCAGCCCCGTGACCTACAACTTCAAGATGACGCAGGCTCACTGGAACCACGCCTCGATGCAGACGTGACAACGGATCAGGCGATGTACCGGCTGATACCCACGGTTGAGGCTGCCTGCACCGATCCACGCGGAGATGGAAACCCTTGCTCAATGCCACGCGGGCCGATCGTTCGGCGGTCGGACGGAGGGGCTTGTCCCTGCTCTACGCGTGCATCGCGGTGGTGAAGTACCACAGCAGGCAGGTGGCCATGGCGAGCGTGATCGGCACGCCGACGAAGAGGCGGATCAGCAGGATCAGGGTCCTGACCCACGGTTGTCCCGGTCCCATGGCGAAGTCGGGTCTGGCTGGGTCGTAGGAGATCGCTATGTTGTCGGGCGCCGAGCGCGCGCCGCTGCGACGGACTTCGTGAGTGGTGCCGGCGGTGTCGGTGAACTCGTAGACCACGATCCCGGGGGTGTTGTCGTCGTCCCCGGGCACGTAGTCCGCGTATGTGGCGATGGTTGTCACGCCGTACCGGTGCAGCAGCCACCAGGTCACCGTGGCGCGCCACGTGCTGCGGGCTACTGCACAGCCGAACACAACTCCCGCGAAGGTGGCGGCCCACAACTTGGCGAGGTGCCCGTCTCCCGCCTGCGCGGGGAGCAGCAGGCCGAGGGCGAAGAGAGAGGTGAGCGCGGAGCAGGCCCACCACTCGTCCGTGGACAGGAATGGTCTGAGGGGTGTTCTGGGCGTGGAGGGGCGTTCCTGCGCCTTCACCAGGGCCGCGCCGTCGATGCGTCTTTCGGCCTCGTCCCGTTGCGGGATGGCGGTGTTGACGGCGCGCGCGAAGGCTTCCACCTCTTCGATGCTGCGGGAGCTGATCGCGCAGACCGTTGCCGCCTGGGCTCCGGTGGCCGCCGAGTTCAGCAGGATCTCGGCAGTCGGGCGCTTGTTCCTGGCGACATGGACGGCCTCGATCGCGTCGAGGGGAATGACCAGCCGGATGCCTGCCCGGTCCAGCGCGACGGCCTCGCGTTTCAGGTGGGCTGTTCCGCCTCTGCCGTGCAACATCGTTCCGGCTGCGGGCTCCGCATCTCGGACAGTCATGACTGGGTCCCCACAATGGTCGACTGGCGTGGTCTACAAGGGAGTCGTGGTCACCGGTTCGGCCACAGCCGCACCGTGCCGTCGAGGCTGCCCGAGGCCACGGTCCTGCCGTCCGGGCTGAACGCCACTGATGTCACCTTGTCGGTGTGGCCGGTGAGGGTGTCGACGGGGAAGACGCTGAGCGAGCTCGTGTCCCACAACCGCACGGTCTTGTCGTCGCTGCCGGTGGCCAGGGTGTCCCCGTCCGGGCTGAACGCCACCGCGGTCACTGGGCCGGTGTGGCCGGTGAGCGTGGCGACTGCGGTGTCCGTGTCGGGCGTCTCCCACACGCGTACGATGCCGTCGGCGCCGCCCGTGGCCAGCAGGTCGCCGACCGGACGGAACGCGAGGGGCTTGAAGCCGTGCACATGCGGAAGTTCGAGGGTGGCGTCGCCGAGGGGGTCGAGCAGGTCCCACAGCCGTACCGGGCTGTCGCTCCGGTCGTCGCCGCCCGTGGCCAGCGTGTATCCGTCCGCGCTGAACGCCACCGCGTCGACCACGGTCTTGCCCTCGGGCGTCAGGGTGTCGGTGACGGTGCCGGTGGCCAGGTCCCACAGCCGGGCCACGCCGTCGCGGCCGCCGGTGGCCAGGGTCTTGCCGTTCGGGGCGAACGCCAGGTCCAGGGGGGGGGAAGGGGCAGCGCGACGCCGGTGGGTTTCGCTGCGTTCCACAGGGACACTTGAAGGGTGCCGGCCACGGCCAGCGTCCGGCCGTCCGGGCTGAAGGCCACCTTGGTGACGTCCCCGACCTGGTCGGGCCAGGGGGTGGTCGCGGTGGCCTTGGCGAGGTTCCACGACCGCAGCGTGCTGCCGATGCCCCGGACTGCGGACAGCCCGGCGACGAGTATCTTGCCGTCCGGGCTGAACGCCACGCTCCGGGCGTGGCCGTCGGGGACGGTGAACACGATCGTGCGAGGTGCGTCGTCGCCCGCTCTCGACTCGATCTCCGCGAACGTGACGGTGACGGCGGTCAGGCCGAGGCCGGCGAGCAGCAGCGTGTGGCGCCGCACCTTGGCGCGGGGCCCCGTCGTCGGCCGGCCGGGTTGCGGTGGTGTCCCGCCGGCGGGCGTGGCGGGCGTGTCGGGCTTGGCGGGTTCGGTGGCATCCATCGGTGTACACCCGGTTCTCGAGTAGGGGAGCGGTGCTAACGGGACTGGTGCACAAGGGCGGTTGCGGCGTCCGCGCAGCCCCAGGCGAGGGTGACTCCGGCGCCCCCGTGGCCGTAGTTGTGGACGAGCCGGCGTATCCGGCCGGGCGGCCGCGGATCGGCCTCCAGGCGAACTCCGCTGTCGCGAAAGGGGCGTAGGCCCACCCGGTGGCCCAGGACCGGGGCGCCTGCCAGTTCCGGCAGCAGTTCGGTGCAGCGGCGCAGGATCGCGGCGGCGGTGGCCGGCGACGGGGTGGTGTCCCACTCGCCGATCTCGAAGGTGCCGCCGAGGACGACGTCCGTGCTGCGGGGGTGGACATAGGTGTAGCCGTCGGCGTTGTCCTCGTCGCGCACGGACGTGTGCAGCCCGGGGTTGGCGACGAGGACCAACTGCCCCCGCACCGGCCGCACGTCGGTGTCACCGCACAGGGCGCGGGCGCCTAGGCCGGAGGCGTTCACCACCACGGGCGCCCATGCGCCCGCCTGCTCCAGGGCGTCGATACGGCGGTGGATCAGCGTGCCGCCCGCCGTGGAGAAGGTCTGCTGGAGCCAGGGCAGGTAGTGGGACATCTCCACGGTCGGCACGGTGAACGCCCAGCCGCCGCTGAACGGGGCCCGTACCTCGTCGCCGCGCAGGATGCGCAGGTCGGGAAGGGCCAAGGCCCACCAGGGGATGTCGTGGATCGGGCGGCGCAGCAGCATCCGGGTGGGGCGCATGACCACGCCGGGCACCCCGTCCGCCGCCTGGCAGGCGAACTCGTCGTGGGTGCGGGTGGCCCACTCCAGTACGCGCGGCTCGAACCGGGTGCGGGTCGGGTACCAGACCGCCGCGGCGACCGAGGACGTCGTCTCGGCGGACTGCTCGGCCGTGACCACCGCGACGCGGGCACCGGCCTGCTGCAGGCGCAGCGCGGTGGTGAGCCCGATGACCCCGGCGCCGACGACGACCGCGTCGAACCTGTCGCCCATGCCTCCCCCTCGATCGCCGAACCGTGTTTTTCCACTGTCGGCGGGGATCTGACGGCCTGTCCAAGACCAGTCACGTTCAATGCAATAAGCCGCGCTTATAGTTGGCGGATGGACTTGCGGCGGCTGCGCTACTTCCTCGTGCTGGCCGAGGAGTTGAACTTCACGCGGGCCGCGCACCGGCTGCACATCGCCCAGCCCGCCCTGAGCCAGCAGATCAAGGCACTGGAACGGGACATCGGCGCTGCACTGCTCGAACGAGGCAGCCAGGGCTGCCGGTTGACCGCGGTCGGCGAGGTCGTGGCCCGCGAAGCCGGCGAACTGCTGGCGCACGCGGACGCGTCGCAGGAACGGATCCAGGCAGCCGTCGGCGGACGCCAGGGGCAGCTGCGCCTGGCCCTGACCCGCTCCGCCCGCGGCGGTCCCGTCGACGCCCTCCTCGCCGCGTTCCGCACCCTCCATCCGGACGTGGAACTCGTCGTGCGGACGGGGTGGACCGCGCACAACATCACCGAGCTGCTGGCCGGGAGGCTGGACGCCGCCTTCGTACGGCCGCCGCTGGACAGCGAGGGCCTGGAGTGCCGGCACATCGCCCGCGAGGAACTCCTCGTGGCCGTCCCCGCGGAGCATCCCCTCGCCCGCGAACGAAGGGTCACCCGCGGGCACATCGCCGCCGAACCGGTGATCCTTTGGCCGCGCGAGAACGCCCCCGGAATGCACGACCTGATCACCCGGCAGCTGTGGCCCGACGGCGGGCCGCGCATCGTGCGGGAAGAACCCGACGACGAGCAACTCCTCCTCAGCGTCGCCGCGGGCACCGGCATCGCCCCGGTGCCCGAGGGGCGCGCCCGTGCGCTGCGCATACCAGGGGTGCGGCTCAAGCGTGTGACCGCGCCCATGCCCGCCGTGGACCTTGCCCTGGCCCACCGACCGGGAGACGCCGCGCCGGCACTGCGAGGGCTCCTCAGCCTCGTCGGGCGATAGACCAGCCCCCGCAGTCCGCTCCTATCCAACCATCTGGGGCAGTTCACGGATCAGCGCGTCGATGCCCTGGCTCTCCGCTATGGCAGTCAGCCGTCGACGCAACCTGCCGAGGAAGGACACACCCTCCACCCCGACATCCCCCATCCTGAGCCCTCTGCCAGCCTGTTCGAACACCCAGAAAGTGATCTCGGTCAGCTCTTCATCGACAAGAGCGCCAGTCATGACCCTGAACTCGCTGCTGTCGTCCGGATCCTTATCCGTGATGACCAGGGACGCACTCGTCAGGGGAAGGTCCGCGATGAGCGAGGCGACGTGGTCCGTGAGGGCAGCCAGGGCGGCTTCACGCTGGCCGTCACTCAGTTCCTCCCAGCTCGGGCCCACCGCAACCGGCGCCAACTTGCGCCAGTCCAACACGGACGAGACGAAGGCAACTCTGTCCGACTTCGCCACTTCGGCGAAGTCGGCGAGGAACGTGCTGATGAATGTTGAGGCGGCTTCTGCGGTGAACACGGAGAGCAACGTAGTCGCTTGGGCCTGCCAGCGGAAGATCATCCTGAAGACCTGGGGCCGGTCCCCGCCCGAACCCGGGGCCACCACGAGCCGGAACGACGGCCTCGCGAGCCATGCAGTGGGGCCAGCTCAGGCCGGAGAAATGGGGCCACCGCAAGCCGTTACTGCCACCCGCCTGCGGGTCGACGCGCGAACCCAGGACTACTACGAGCGCCGCATCAAGGAGGGCAAGACCCGGCGCGAAATCGTCCGCTGCCTCAAACGCTACGCTGCCCGGGAGGTCTTCCACCTGGTCAAACAGCTACAGCCAGTACCCCGCTCATAGGGGCTGTCGTGACAGATGAGAGGCTCAGACGGGTGAGCGAGACACCACCGAACACCCTCCAATACCGCTTTGACGGGCCAGAAGACGCTCCTGTCCTGATCTTGGGTCCCTCCCTGGGTACCACCTGGCACATGTCGTAGAAGCCGTCCAGGCCCGTCCGTCCAGTCCTGTGCGGGCGCATATGTCCAGTTTCGGATTCTGTGCCGAGAGGGTGTCCACGGGGTTTGTGACTCGCCCGTGACAGCTGGCAGCGCGACGAAGCCCCCGTCGGCTGGTTGTGTTTTGGTCTGGCTCGGCGGCATGGCTGGCGCGATGGTGGATAGCGCGCGCTGAGTCTCGACGTACTTGATGCGGGCCTCTTCTGTGGCGGCTTCCCGGTGGATGCGCCTGTGGTGTGCCGCTTCGATTTCGGCAACGCGCCTGTGCTAGGGGGTTGCGCTGGCGGGCGTGATCTCGTAGGTGGTCTCCGCAAGCTGGTCTTCGGGGACGTTCGACGGTGTCGGTCCGTTCGCCGGCTGGGTGTGGCCGCCGCCGAGGACGTGGGCGGGCCCGCGCCGCTCCTGTCGGAGTCGGCGCGGGCCCTGGTTCGGTGGTGGGTCAGTGCAGTGCGCTGACCTCGGTCGCCGAGAGTGTGCGGGGGTAGACGTGGACATCGGCGACGGAGCCGGGGAAGGCCAGGTAGGGGGTGGTGGCGGAAGTGCTGTTGATGCAGCCGCCGATGGTCAGGGGCATGGAGGAGTCGTACTGGGGGCTGAGGTTGGTGGCGGTCCGGATGAGGGTGCCGTGCTGGTACAGGGCCATGTTGCCGCTGGTGGAGCCTCCCGGGACTGGTGCCCGGAGGGTGGCGACGAGGTGGGTCCAGGTGCCGTCGCCACGGGCAACGGCTAGCGGACGTCGACGTAGTCGGTGACCTGGGCGCTTCTGAGGTAGTGGTTTCCGGTCTCTCGGCTGAGCGCGAGGGCCCAGGTGCCGTCCTGCTTGGCGGTCACCATGCCCTCGAGGTGGCCGTGCTTGTCGCTGACCAGTTCGCATACGTAGTGGTAGGTGCTGGAGCCGCGGGGCTTGAAGTAGAGGGTGGGAAAGCCGCTGTCGAGCGGCTTCCAGGTGCTGCCCTTCTTGTACTGGAGGGTGCCGCCGAAGCTGAACGCCTGTCCCTTGCGGACCGGGTCGGAGGAGGCGTGGAAGCCGGTGACGCGGGTGGCGTAGCGGTAGAGGTGGACGGGCTTGGTGGTGCTGGTGCCGAGGTCGGGGTTGCCGTCGAAGCGGGCTCGCCAGTAGGCGTCGGTGTCCGGTGCGGTGAGGGTGCGGGCGAACGTCTCCTCGAACAGGGGCTTGTTGTGGCGGATCGGGAAGGGAACGGAGGCGGCGTTCTTCCAGCCGGTCTTGCCGTCTTCGGAGTACTGCAGGGTGACGGTGGGCTTGGCGGGCCATTTCGCGCGCGCGTCTTCGTAGTAGACGTAGCCGGAGACTTTCAGGGATCCGTCGTCGTTGAGGTCCGCGCTCAGGCCGGTGTGGGTGGTGTAGGCGACGTGCAGGCTGAAGGGTTGGGTGGCGACCTGCTGGAAGGGCATGTAGTCGGTGCCGGCGAAGAGTTCGGCGTTCGGGGCGGGGCTCTCCGAGGAGACGCGAAGGGTGTAGTTGCCCTGGCTGTCGGTGGTCGTCTGCCCGGCCACCACCGGGGAGTCCTCAAGGGTGATCGCGGTGTTCGGTAGCGGCTGCCAGCCGGCGGTGGTCTGGATCTCGGCGTGGCCGGTGACGGTGCCGGTGGCGCCCTGTTTCAAGTTCAGGGCGTGGGTGCTTGCCGAGAAGCGGACCGGTGCCTGGGTGGTGTGCAGCCACTGGTCGGGGTACGTCGACAGGTCGATCGCTCCCGGGTAGCTGTTGGAGGCCAGGGGTGCGGCGAACAGCCGGAAGGACTGCTCGGTGGGGACGTAGGCGGCGGTGAAGCGGCCGTCGGCGCCGGCGGTCGCGGTCACGGTCGTCCGGCCGAGTCCGGTGTCGGCGACGACGTCGACGGGCGTGCCGTCGGCGGGAGTCGGGGTGTCGGGGGTGCGGGGATCCCGGGCGACGACGGTGCCGCTGACGGAGACCTGCTGGTGGAGGTAGTCCGGCACGCTCGGGGTGGTGGTGAGACCGTTGATCGTGAGGACGGTCCGGTACTGCAGGGGGTCGGGGGAGAGGGCGCCGGTGACGGTGGCGCCGGAGGCGTCTTGGAGGTCGACGGTGACCCGGTAGTCGCCGAGGTCCGCCAGGTGGACCGGCGCCCGCCAGGTACCGGACGTCGCGTCCTGTCCGGAGTACTGGGTGAAGTCCTCGGTCGATCCGGCCTCTTGGGTTCCGTCTGGTGCGTCCAGCGGATGGAAGTGGGCCGTGATGCGGGTGATCGGGCTGTCGGAGTGCGCGGTCACGAAGACCAGACCTGGCTCGTTCCAGCCATTGGCGCCGACCAGGACGGGGCCGCTGGTGGTGCCGTCCGCCCGGGCCGGGGCGAGGCCCGTGAACAGGCTGGTGGTCAGTGCGGTTGCCGTGGCCGCCGCCAGGAAGGCGCTGCGTCTCATGATGGTCCCCCCAGAGGATTGGTCGACTCTGCAAGCGAGAGCGCAAGCATCGGACTGCGGTCCCTCGGCGCTCTTGGATCGGTCAAGTGATCGAGAACTGTAGTGGTGTACTCGGACAGTTCGGTACCTAGGTCTGCTGCGCGATCGCCCGCGGACTTGGCAGGCGCTCGGCCGAGGCGATTCGGTCGAGCGCCTGAACGTCCCTCAGGGGTCAGTCGAGTTGGCTGATGGCGGGGTTGTCACCGGTAGCGGCTGCGTCGGTGGGAGGCAGGGCGGTGTTGTAGATGTGGATGTCGCTGATGCCTGCGTTGGCGTACTCTCCGTAGACGCCGGAGGAGAGTTTGCGGCCGATTTGGAGGGAGCCGGTCGCGTTCCAGGGCGTGTAGGTCCAGTCCTTGGCGGCGGTGAGCTTGCCGTTGACGTAGAGCCGGATTTCCTGGTTGGTGGCGTCGAAGACGCCTACCAGGTGTGTCCATTTGCCTATGACGGGCTTGCTGCCGTAGGTGGCCTGCCAGACGGCACCGCTCGCGTCGGTGCTGTGTCTGCCGAAGGCCCACGCCTGGGCGCCCGAGGAGTAGTACAGCTGAAAGCCGTTGTTGACGGCCCCGTCCTGCGAGACGAATGTCGCATTGGCGGACGACGAATTGAGCTTGATCCAGGCGGAGACGGTGAAACCGTGCGAGGTGTCGACGGCCGCCCCGGAGGTATTGGCATGGCCGGTGGTGCCGTTGAGGTTGATGTACTTGCTTCGAGTCGAGTCGCTGCTCCAGGTATAGGCGCCGCTGAGTGACGCGGGGAGGCCGGCGCTGCAGTCGGAGTCTGTGGCGGTGGCGCAGTCGGCGGCGGTGTTGCCGGTGCCGTCGTCAAGGTTCCACCAGTGAGTCGCGGCGTTGGCGGCGGTGCCCAGGGAGACAGGGGCGGCGAAGTTGGCGGTGGTACTGGTCGACGCTGTACCTGGGTACTCGATCAGTTCGCCGTGGGTGTCCGTTACGTAGAGATCGGGGTTGCCGTCCGGGCCGCCGGAGAGGCTGTTCACGTCGCCGGACGATGCGATCTTGGGATAGGACGTCGGAGGCAGGGTGAGGGCCAGGGCGGTGTGGGCGGTGGCGTGCAGGAGTGGAGGGAGCCCGGTGGAGTCGCGGGCCAGCGAGTAGGTGTAGAGAGCGCCGGTGGAGTTGTCGCGGGCCCACAGAGTCGGGGTGCCGTTGACCTTGCCGGGGGCGATCAGGGTCATGCCGGTCCAGTCACCGTCGCCGAGGAGCATCGGGTAGCTCAGAGCAGGTCCGCCAGTGACCTGGTAGTACCAGAGTTCGCCGTTCTCGACGGTGATGATTGCGGGGAAGCCTCCCCCGTAGAGGTCACCAGGAGCGACGAGCTGGCTGATCTTCCAAGGGGTGGATTTGTCGTATCCGGCGCCGCTGCAGCGGCTGTCGGGAACGATGGTCGTGTCACAGCTGGGCTTGTCCAGTACTTCGGGAGACCGTTTGCCGAGGAACCCGGGATAGGTCGAGTAGGTCGCACCGCCGTCTGCCGGGTCGAGGTCGTTCTTGACCACGTACAGCTGCTGATTGTGCTTGTTGTATGCGATGAGGTCGTCGTAGGTGGCACCGTTCAGATTGCCGCGGTGGGCGATGAGGTAGTTGTTCCAGCTGGTGCCGTCGGGTGAGCCCGCAGGGGTCGAGACGAGCACCGGGCCGTTGATCGCGGGCGGTGTGCCGGTGACCGGATCGCTCTGGGCGGGGGCCGCGTTCTGGGCGGGGTCGGTGTTGCCGGGGATCAGTTCGAGGTCACCGGTCTTTGTGGTGGCGAGCAGGTCGGGGACGCCGTCGCCGCTGATGTCCCCTGGTGTGATCTTGGTGTCGGGGTTCCAGGGGACGGTGAAGGTGTAGCTGGCGGGGGCTTGGGAGATATTTCCAGCCGCGTCGACTGCGGCCACGTAGAGGGTGTGAACACCCCAGTTGGTGATCGGAACCGGGATTGTTCCGGTCGCGGTGCCGGAGCTGTCGCTGCTGGTGACAGACGCCGGGGTGCCGGTGGTGGCGGTTGGCTGGCTGTCGAGTTGCCATAGGAAGTGGTCGACGCCGCTGGACAGGCAGGCGTTCGGCGTGCAACTGGTGTCGGACGCGGCTCCGTCCGCTGCGGTGACGGTGAAGCTGGTGGTCTTTCGTGGTGCGGCATAGACCACTGGATTGGCAGGGCCGGTGCCCACGGGCGGGAAGGATGCGTTGTTGGCAATGTCGGGTGTGTCGGGTGGGGTGAAGTCGGTCTTGAACCAGCAGTGATCGCTGATGTCGGAGGTCAGGGAGAGCTGTGTGTTGTTGTCCTGGGCGTAGACGTCCCAGCCGTACTCGTGGCCGTCCTTGAGCGTGAAGCCGATCGGCATGACGGCATCCGAGCCAGAGGCAAGGTATGCGCTGTCGGGGGTGGAGTCGGTGTAGGCATTGCCGCTGGAGTCGAGGACGGTGCGGTCCCAGACGTGGTAGTGGGCTTTGACGAGTTCACCGGAGACATTCGCTGAGACCTTGGAATGGAGCTGGATGTTGCTTCCAGCGCCCGAGTAGGTGACTGCGCCGATCCAGCCGTCGCCGCTCATGACACAGTCCCCGGCTGCGCCGGTTGCGGAGGGCGTGGTTTTGAGACTGGTCGGGATGTCCGGGGGGATGTCGAATTTCACCGTCAGGCTGAGGGAGCTGGACATCCGCAGGTAGTCGTCGTTGCTGGAGGAGATGCTCTCGTTGCCGAAGAGGCCGACGGTCCAGTGGTCGCCGCTGGCGCTGTGGTAGGTCGCTATCCGCTGGGCCTGGGCGAGGACCTTGAAGGTCGCAGTGTGGTTGCTGCAGCTGCTGCCGGAGTTGGCCCCACTGGGAATCGTGATTTTGACGGGGGCGTAGTTGTCGTCGATGGTGTCGGGTTTGTTGTTCCAGTCGGTGCCGGAGTCGATCGACCCGGTGGTGTGGAGGGTGATCGGCTGGTTCTGCGAGCAGTCGTAGCTTGCGGCGTAGGTGGAGCTCACCGTGATCTGAGCGTCGTAGACCTGCATGGAGGGGTCGAGTTTGTCAGTGGGGATGGTGTAGTAGGCGCGCTCCAGTCCGGTACCGCAGACGCCGCCCCAGCGCTGGTAGCCCACGCCTTCGCCGTTGGTCTGTAGCTTGTCGTACTGCGGGCTGTCAGCGCAGGTGGAGCTGGAGTACACCTCGTCGTAGTGGCCGGCGTCCTCGGTGACCGGGTTGCTGAACGGGTCGATGTACACCGGGTAGGTGGTGTCCGGGGCGTTGAGGACGCTTGTGTCCGGTGCCAGGGTGATGCCGCTGGACGTGGTGCTCATCGGCACCGTGTTGACGTTGGCTCCCTCACCGGGGCCGTCGGCGGAGGACGCCGTAGGGATATCGCTGACCGTCGAGGTGTCCGAGGCGGGTGCGGTTGTCGTCGGTGCGTCCGAAGTGGTGCTGGAGTCCCACATCAGCGGGCGCGGGCTGGTGTAGGCGACGGTGCCGTCCGCGGTGGTGGCGTTCATGCCGCCCGAGTCCGTGGCGGACAGGGTCAGGCCCTGGGTGGAGGCGGCCTCGGTGAGCTTCTTGATGTGCGGGTCGGCTGCGGCTGCGGCGTCGTGGACGATCAGTACATCGCTGAAGCCGCCCTGGTCGGTGACCGACACGGACAGATCCACGCCGGGCAGAACAGACTTGTAGACGGCGGTGTCGTCGCTGACGACGGGCGCGGGCAGCGTGAAGGGCATGGTCAGAGCCATGCTGTGCCCGTCTTCGTTGGTCTGTGTGGCCAGCGGGCCACTGCCGCCGCCCGACAGGGTGACGTCGTTCGGCGTGGCCTTCGGCGAGAGGGTTCCGTCCGCATTCGTGGCCAGAGTGGCGTCGACGGGCGTCCAGGTGCCGTCCTTGAGGACCCGTACCGGCATGACGTTGGTGGTGGAGGTGAACGTGCCGTCGGGGTTGGCGGTGACGGTGGAGGTTTCCGTCGTGAGGGAATCGACGGGCACATCGTGACCGCTGGCGACGGCCTCGGTCTGGGCGGCCAGCATCGGATCACTCGGGGATGACTCGGCGGCGCTTGCCGGCGTAGCGGGAACAGCGAGCAACAGCCCTGCCAGCGCGGGGATCAGCGCCAGACGGCGCGTCAGTTCCCTCCTCCTGCGCTGCTTTCGGGTATATCCGGACAACACTTAGCAACTCCCCCTCTTTTTGCAAATGCTTTGCTTTCGTGATCTTCGCCACATTGATGGATGTCTAGCTGTGGCGAACGGCGTGCGTGGTGTCCGGTTTGCCATCAGGTGTTGATGTTCGCGACTTCATGGAAAGGGCACATCAGACACTCAGTTGGCATACGTCATGGTCACATCGCCGGCACAGGGTATTGAGTTGCCTGCCCCCTATCAATAGCCTCCCGACGATCACGCAGCGGGCGTGATGGGGGGACGACGGTCTGTCAGGACCGCTGGTCGTGGGGGGATTTCAGTGAGCGGCAAGCGGCGTTGGTATGCGAGCGTCCAGTACCGGATCTGGGGTAGAGCGCTGACTCTCGCGACGACAGCCGTCGCGCTGCTGACTCTTCTCGTGCCCGCTGCGGTGGCCGCCGGCGTGGTCGTGGGGCCGTACCGCTTCAAGGGCACAGTGTGGAATCCGAAGGCCCTGCCGAAAACCCCGGCGGTGGGCAGCCACGCCCTGCGCCGGCCAACCGCCGTCCGCCCCAGGGGCTATAAGGCGGCGAGCCGCTATCAAGCGGTTAAACCGGTGTGGCCGAAGGCCGGTACGAAAACGGTCTCCCTGACGCACACCACCGGAACCGGCAACACCGCCTCCAGCACAGCGGCGACGCCGGGTTCGCCGTCCAGCCCCGCCAGCCCTTCCAGTGCACCCACCAAAGCAGCATCCACTCCTGCTCTGAGCACTCGCGTCCTTCCGGTGACGAAGCCCGTCAAGGCCGGCGGTCTGCCGGTGTGGGTGGCACCGGCGCCTGCCGCCGGACACAAGTCAGGCTCCGTCAAGGCATCCGGCCCGGCGGCGGTCAAGGTGAAGGTCGCGTCGCACGCCCAGACCCTGCGGGCAGGCGCCGACGGCATGCTCCTCGCCTTCACTCGCACCGATGGGAAGTCCGGTGGCGGCCGGGTGCGCGTGGTCATCGACTATTCCTCGCTGGCCAAGGCGTACGGCGGTGGGTTCGGTTCACGGCTGCGGCTGTTCCAGGTGCCGGCCTGTGCGATGACCACTCCCCAGCTGAAGCAGTGCGGAACGCGGACCCCCATCACCTTCACCAACAGGGCGACAGCGGACCAGCTGACCGCCACGCTAGTCCTCGGCTCCTCAAGTGCTGCGGCATCACGTACCGCGAGCGGTGCGACCGAGTCGATGGCGATGTCCGCGAACTCCGCCACGGCGAACACGACGGCCGTGGAGGTCACCTCCGGCAGCTCCGGCTCCCAGGGCAACTACGCGGCAACCTCCCTGAACCCTTCCGGGAGCTGGCAGACCTCCGGCACCGGCGCCTTCACCTACTCCTACCCGATCGACGTCCCGTCCGCAGTCGGCGGCAACGCCCCGTCGGTGGCGCTGTCCTACGACTCGCAGTCCGAGGACGGGGAGACCTCGGCCCGGAACTCCCAGGCGTCCTGGATCGGTGACGGCTGGGACTACCAGCCGGGCTTCGTGGAGCGGACGTATCGTTCGTGCGGCACTCTGCTGGACAGCAGCGGCAAGAAGATCCTCAAGGGATCCGGGGACCAGTGCTGGGCCGGTGACAACGCCACGATCTCTTTCGGATCGCACTCCGGGCAGCTGGTGCCCGACGGCGTCGACTCCAGCGTGCCGGGCGAGATCAAGCAGTGGCGGCTGCAGGGCGACGACGGCACCCTGGTCCAGGAGCTGTCCGGGGCCGCCAACGGGCTGCACGACGGCGTCTACTTCCGGCTGCTGACCACGGACGGTACCGCCGCGTACTTCGGTGCGGACCACTCCCCGACGGGCGCCGGCCCCTCCGGGGCGATGCAGTCCGGTACTCCGGGCGACTCCTCGACCGATTCCGCCTGGGGTGTGCCGGTACTGCACTCGAAGTCGGGTGATCCGTGCTACGACTCGGCCAAGGGCAAGGCGTCGCAGTGTGACAAGCACGAGGGCTGGCGCTGGAACCTTGACTTCGTCGTCTCGCCGAGCGGGTTCGTGCAGCGCTACGACTACACGACCGAGACCAACTACTACGACCTGGGCGGCGGCCAGGCCGCGACCGGTGACTCGGGGACCCTGACCTCGTACGTCCGTGGCGGCAAGCTCGACTCCGTCTCCTACGGCTACAAGCTCACCGACGAGCAGACCGGCCGCAAGCCTGCCGGCCAGGTGGTCTTCACCTCCAAGCAGCGCTGCCAGACTACGGACACCTTCACCGACTGCTCGGCGGGAAACCTCAACGACAACACGGCCCCGCACTGGCCCGATGTGCCGTGGGACCTGCACTGCGACTCCACCGACAGCACCACCCTGCCGTCCGGGTCCACCTCCGTGCCGACCGATGTCTGCATCACGGCCGGACCGACGTTCTGGTCCACCACCCGCCTGGACAGCATCACCACGAAGGTCCACGTCAAGGACTCCTCGACGGACGATCTCGTCGACGTCGACAGCTACCAGCTGGGGCAGGTGTACTCGGACGCCGGCGGAACGGTCGACCCGGTCACCGGTACCACCATCGACCCCAAGGACGCAGGTTCTCTGCAGGCCGTGACGTGGCTGCAGTCGATCCAGCACACCGGCAAGGACACCTACGGCAACGGCAACAGCGCCATCAAGCTCAACCAGGTCTCCTTCACCGGTACCGAGATCGACAACCGGGTCAACGACACCTCCCCGTCCGCGCCGCCGCTGTACCGGCCGAGGATCTCCTCGATCCAGACCGAGACCGGCGAGTCCATCGCCGTCAACTACAACACCAACCCGTGCGCGAACAAGACGCTGTCGATCTCGGCAGCGGACAGCAACACCAACTCCTGCTACCCGGTCTACTGGACCGTGCCGGGCGCATCGAAGCCGATCGCGGACTGGTTCAACAAGACCACCGTGCACACCGTCACGGCGTCCGACCTGACGATCGCCTCCCAGTACAAACCGAACAGCCAGAACATCCCGGCCGGCTCTGAGACGCAGGTCTCCACCTACAGCTACGCCGGTCCCGCCTGGCACCGGGACGACTCGGCCCAGACGGACGACCAGTACCGCACGTGGGACCAGTTCCGCGGCTTCCGCACAGTCACAGTGCAGACCGGCCAGGCTCCCGAACCGGTGACCCAGCAGACCACCACCTACCTGCAGGGCATGGACGGCGACTACAAGGCCGACGGCACCCGCCGCTCAGTCAGCGTGGACGCCAAGGTCGGAGGCTCCACGGTCCAGACCGTCACCGATGCCGACCAACTCGCTGGCCAAGCCCTTCAGAGCGACACGTACACGGCGGCGGGCGGCACCGTCAACGCCGCAACCGTCAACGGCCCGTTCACCTTCACCACGACCACCCACGCTGCCCAGACCCCGTGGACGGACTGGACCCAGGACGACAACCCCGGCCAGACCGAACCGGACCTGTCGACCCTCCCCGATCTGAACGCCCTGCGGATCAAGACCGCACAGTCGCACGGCTACGCGCTGCTCGCCGACGGGACATGGCGCCACACCCGCACCGACACCACCTACGACAGCCAGGGCCGCGTCTCAACCGTCGACGCACACGGGGACGTGAGCGTGGCCGCGCAGGAGAAGTGCGCCACCACCACGTATGCGGCGCCGTCGTCCAGCAACACCATGGCCCAATCCTACCCAGACCAGGTCACCTCCGTCAGCGGCCCCTGCGGCACGGCAGCCTCTGCGAGCACGCTGCTGGCGGACAAGAAGATCTACTACGACGGTGACGGCACCCTCACCAACCTGGGCACGTTCGGACAGCTCGACCAGACCAGCAGCACCGCCATCGGCCAGGTCACTGCCGTACGCACCGCGACCGGTTACACCGGGACGACGGAGAACTGGCAGACCAGCTCGGCCATGAAGTACGACGGGGCCGGCCGGGTCACCGACGCCCTGGACGTCACCGGGCAGAACACCCACACCGCCTTCAGTCCAGCCTGGAGCGCGTTTGGCGGCAACACCAACCCGACCAGCATCACGAGCACGAACTCCAAGAACTGGACGGTCACCTCCACCCTCGACCCGCTGCGTGGCCTGGCCACCGAGAACGTCGACGCCAACAACCGCAAGACCGACATCACCTACGACGCGCTCGGCCGACGCACAGCCGTCTGGCTACCCGGCCGGGACAAGGCATCGGGCCAGAGCGCGGACGAGACATTCACCTACTCGATCAACCCCGGTGTGGTCACCGGGCCCAGTGGCAGCATCACCTCACCGGGCGACCCCTCCGCGGTGACCACGAAGACACTGCGCGAGGACGGCACCTACGCCTCGTCGATCACCATCTACGACGGAATGCTGCAGCCGCGCCAGACCCAGGCCACGGCCGACGGCGACAGCAACTCCGGCCGGATCATCTCCGACACCTTCTACGACTCGCACGGCTGGCAGACCGCGTCGTTCGCGCCCTACTCCGAGCCGAACAACGGCCCCTCCACCACGCTGTACGCGGCGAACGAGAATCAGGTCCCGTCGGAGACCACCACTGAGTACGACGGCGAGGGCCGCGGGGTCACCAGCACGCTGTGGCACCAGGCGGTTCCGCAGTGGCACAGCACCACCAGCTACCCCGGTGCCGACGAGACCGACACCACCGCCCCGGCCGGCGGCCGCTCCGCCGCGACCTACACCAACGCACTGGGACAGACCACCGAAAGCGTCGTCAAGAACACCGGCAGCACGGTCAAACTGACCCAGGGCCAGGTCATCCCATCGGGCACGTCACTGACCTCGGACAGCACCCGCCTGACCATGCAGGCCGACGGCAACCTGGTACTGACCTCCCTCGCGACCGGCAAGACTTTGTGGTCGACCAGCACCTCCGGTAACCTGGGAGCCTTTGCCACCTTGCGGAGCGACGGCAACTTCGTCGTCTACAACGCTGGAGCCACCACCACTCTGTGGTCGACCGGAACCACCACCGGCACCGTGATGCAGATCCAGAACGACGCCAACATGGTGCTCTATGACGGCACCGGTACCGCGATCTGGAAGACCGACACCTGGCACCTGGCCAGCGAGGCCGCCGCCACCACCACCTACACCTACACACCCGCCGGTCAGGTCGACACGATCAAGGACAACGCCGGCAACGCCTGGTCCTACCACTACAACCTGCTGGGCCAGAAGACGTCCCAGACCGACCCGAACACCGGTACCACCAGCTACGACCAGTACGACGTCGCCGGCAACCTGCAACAGACCACCGACTCGCGCGGGCAGGCTCTGTCCTACAGTTACGACTGGGACAACCGCCCCGTAGCCGAGTACAAGGGAGCGTGGTCGGCCACCCCCGACCCCACCAAGGAACTCGCCTCCTGGGCGTACGACACGCTCGCGAAGGGCTACCCGACGTCGTCCACCCGGTACGTCGGCGGGACGTCGGGATCGGCGTACGCCCAGGCGGTCACCGGCTACAACACCGCCTACCAGCCGACCGGCAGCACCCTCACCGTCCCGGCCGCAGACGGCTTCGCCGCAGCCGGACAGTCCACCGCCCCCAGCAGCGGCACCGTCACTTACACCAGCACGGTTGACTACACCCCCACGGTGGGGCTGCTGTCCAGTACCCATTACGAGGCCGACGGCAACCTGCCCGCCGAGACCGTTAACTTTGGCTACACGGTCAACGGCAACCTGAACGGCTTCGGCGGTGCCATCAGCCTGTCCAACCTCCCTTCCTACCTGGACACCACCGTCCACGACCCCTTCGGGCGGGTCCTGCAGACCAACTACGGCCCCACCGGCAAGGAACTCGTCAACTCTGCCCAGTACGACGTCACCACCGGCCGGGTCACCCAGACGGAAAGCCAACTGCAGACATCCACGACCCCACTGGACGTGGACAACTACCGCTACAACCAGGCCGGCGAGATCACCGCGATCGACGACCTGCAGAACAACACCACCCACGACACCCAGTGCTTCACCTACGACTCCTTCCAGCGCCTGACCGCCGCCTGGACAGACACGGCAGGTATCACCAACTCCACAAGCGCCCCGGTCGGAGCCGTCGGCAGCTGTAACACCAGCTCTGTGCAGACCACCACCACGGCACCGGTCATGGCCGGCACGGTCGGTGGCCCGGCAGCGTACTGGCAGACGTACACCTACGACCTGCTCGGCGACCGCACGAGCATGGTCAACCACGACACCACCGGCACCGCGGCCAACAACACCACACAAACCACCGCCTACACAGGCACCGACGGCACCGCCACCGCGACCCTGCCCGACCAGGCTGGCACCACGACCAGCAGCAACCCGACCACCGGCACCGCCACCTGGACCCCCACGTACACCGACCCGGCCTACAGCAATAAGAACGCCGGCGACACCATCAGCCGGAAGACAACCACCACCGGCCCGCTCAACACCGGCTTCACCCTCACCGGCGGCGGCAAGCTCTGCATCGACGACGCAGGCGCCTCCACCACCCCCGGCGCGGTGGTCCGCACCTACACCTGCAACGCCTCCGCAGCCCAGAACTGGACGATCGGCACCGACGGCACCGTCAAGGTGCTCGGCACCATGTGCCTGGACACCACCGGCAACGCCACCACCGCCGGCACCCTCCTCGTCATCGACACCTGCAACAGCGACGCCACCCAGAAGTGGAAGGTCACCAACACCGGCACCCTGGTCAGCAACGCCAACAGCGCGATGTGCGTGACCGACCCGGGCGCCAGCGCGACCATCCGTACCCAGCTCACCCTCGCCACCTGCGGCAGCGCGGGCCAGACCTGGACCACCGCAGGCACCGGAGCCCTGCCTCCCGGCCAGACCCAGACCTTCACCTACGACGCCGAAGGCCGCACCGCCACCGTCGCCACCGGCTCGGGCACCGACACCAACACCAGCAGCTACCTCTACGACGCCGACGGCAACCTGCTGGAACAGACCAGCAGCGTCGACGGCACCGCCAAGACCCGCATCCTGTACCTGTTCGGCGGCACCGAGCAGATCACTCTGAACGTCTCCGCCAAAACCTGGACCGGCCTGCGCTACTACCACGGCCCGGACGGCACCACCATCTGCCGCTCCAGCAGCGGGACCGTCACCTACGAAGTCGCCAACGCCCAGGGCACCGCCACCACCGCCATCGACGCCAGCACCCTGGCGGTCACCCGCCGCTACTACGACCCCTACGGCAACACCCGCGGCACCAAGCCCACCACCTGGGTCTCCACCGACGAGAACCACGGCTACCTCGGCCAGCCCACCGATGCCAGCACCGGCCTGGACCTCCTCGGCGCCCGCAACTACGACCCCGCCCAGGGCCGCTTCCTCACCCCCGATCCGCTCTTCGAGGCGAGCGATCCCAACCAGATGGGCGGCTACACCTACGCCGGCGACAATCCGGTCTCCGGAAGCGACCCGACCGGAACCATCCTGGTCAACAACGACGGCACACAGTGCAGCGGCGGCTGGAGCAAGTGCAGCGGCCAGGCGGGCTCGGGCGGCGGGTCGAAGAAGTCGGGAACCGGCACATCCAGTGGCAACACCAGTTCTTCGCCGTCACCGTCCACCACGCCCTCGCCCTCGATGAGCTCCACGCCCGCCTCGACGCAGACGCCCACCCCGACCCTCGGTGAAGTGCCCTGCGCGCCCGCCGACTTCGGTACGGACAGATGCGAAAGCTATGGCGGCGGCACGGCCATGGTCATGGCCATGGTCGCGCCTGTAGCAGTGCCCTTGGCCATAGCATGCCTGGAATCAGGCGTCGTGGACTGCGCCACCGGATTGCTTCTCGGCGTTGCCGACGGTGAAGCGGGCGGCAGCCTGCTCCTCGGCAGCCGTATCTTCGTGGGAATCAGTGCCACGGCAGAGGCAATCGAAGAGCAGGCTGACACCTTGGCTGCCAAGGCCGGGGCATCCGAGAAGGCTACGGAAGACGCATCGGCCGCGAAGGGGGCCGTCGCCAAGGACCCGGACCCTCAGACCCACGCTGAACATGCCAACGCTGCCGCGGCTAAGCCGGACACCCCCGGAAAGGGTGCCAGCGGCTCCCCGAAGGGCTGTAGCTTCTCGCCCAGCACGCCAGTCCTCATGGACGGTGGCAAGACCAAACCGATCGGCAAAATCAAGACCGGCGACAAGGTCGAATCCGCCGACCCCGAGACTGGCAAGCACCAAGGCGCACGCACGGTCCAGCACGTGTGGATCAACCACGACCACGACCTGCTCGACCTCACCATCCGCACCAAAGACGGCCACACCACCACCCTCCACACCACCGCCAACCACCCCTTCTGGGACGACACAACACACACCTGGGTGGCTGCTGGCAAACTCCACCATGGCGACGCCCTCAACACCGCCACCAACGGCCACGCTTACGTTGTCGCTGCCCAGCCCACACCCGGTGCGGCATACCGCTGGAACCTCACTGTCCAGCAACTCCACACGTACTATGTCGTGGCGGGCGGCACGCCGATCTTGGTTCATAACACTGGCACCGGACCTAACCTGTGCAACGTTTCAGGCCCCGCCCACGTTCAATCGCGAGTGGATGATCTGACCGATGCGGCCGGAGCTGGTGCTGGATTTAGGACAATGGGAGGACTTCACGCAGATGTGCCCGGAGGGAGCGGCGGACTCGACTTCTATGCCGTTGGTGCACGGGCAGATTTGACGCCTGCCCAGTTCGGTGAGCTCCCTGACCTGGGTAACACAGAGTTTGGATTCCGTGTGCCGCAGCCCGCTAAGACCGTAGCCAAGGAAGATCTCTGGCATGCTGAGGTGAAGTTGTTCAATGAGACAGCGGGAGTATTGCAATTGCAGCCCAGGTTCCTAGTCGTTAGCCGACCTATTTGCCCTGCGTGTGAGGACTTCCTCATAAATAGAGGTGCTACCTTGACATCTGCTACCACGGCAGAATGGTAGTGAGTCGGCTGTGAGCCGTGCGGGAAGGAGGGTGAGATGTCTGATCCATCGTCCAGTGACGTACTGGATGGCATGTCTTCCAAGGCGCTGAGCTGCGTCGCAGCTCTTCGGATTGGCGGGGGGCTGTATATCCTCGCTGAAGCGGCTGGGCAAGGAGACCTCTACTATCAGGCGGATGCCGGTGTGCGTGCTGGGCTCAGGTCCTGCGAGGGGAGGCGCCTGAACGCCGATGTGGTTCGCATTGCCAAGAAGGCGTGTCGCCGTTTGATCGCCGAGTTCTCTGGGGCCGAGAGAACGCTCCAGTTTTCCCTTGGTGGATTCGAACTCCTGGAAGCAGTACTGGATTTGATCGAAGCTGAAGTTGGCGAGACCTCAGAATCTTATATCACGGTATTCCAAAAGGCGTTTGAGGTTGCTTCGCTTTGGCCTGAAACGGTGGATATCGATGGGCATGTCAGCCTGCAGGAATTCGAGCGATCTTGTCAGCGAGAATCGATCACCCAGCTGCGCGCGGGCGGAATTCCGGGCCTTCGTGGTGTGCTAGGGCCCCGAGAGCTTAGTTATCGTGACCTCGCGAGAGGCATAAGCTAAAGGGCAAGGTGTTTCCTAGCATTGCGGGTATCGAACGACCCCACCGGTAGATCTTGCCGGTGGGGTCGTTTCGGGCGTCTGACGGCAGTAGCTGACGGCAACGTCAGCGGACGGTGCTGCACAAGTCGGCGGATTGTTGCCGTCGTCGAGCTCGGTCGTAGGCTCGGCGAAGGTGCCGAGGGCGTGGCCGAGGAGGTCGATGGCCTGGCGCTGGAGGCGGAGACGGACGTGTGCGTACACCGTTGCGGTCACCCCGATGTGGGCATGGCCCAGCAGCTCCTTGATGACGACCAGTTCGACGCCCTGCTCCAGGAGCAGGGTCGCCGTCGAGTGGCGGAGGTCGTGAAACCGGATCGGCCGCAGGCGGGCTTCGCGGAGCAGGGCGTTGAAGTGGCGGGTGAGCGTGGCGGGTTCGATGGGGTGGCCGTCGAGGCGTGTGAAGACGTGGCCGCTGCCCTGCCAGCGCGAGCCCGCCTCGTCCTTCTCCTGTGCTTGCCGGGCGCGGTGTGCGCGAAGTGAGGTGACGCAGGAGGCCGGCAGGGCGATGCGCCGCTCGGAGCTGATGGTTTTTGGTCGGCAGTGTGGCCAGGCCCCTGCTGGTGGTGCGTTGGAGGGTGCGGCGGATGCTGGCTGTGCCGTTGTCGAGGTCTTCCCAGTGCAGGCCGAGGAGTTCGCCCTTGCGTAGTCCTGTGCGTAGGGCCAGTTCGAACAGCGCGGCGAGCCGGTGCCTGTGGGCGGCGGCGAGGAAGTGTCGGGCTTCGTCGGTGGTGAGGGGTTGAAGCGGCGGGGGCGGGGTGTGCCGGTGCGGACGTTGCGGGCGACGTTGCGTGGGATCTCCTCCTCGCGGACAGCGTGCTCCAGGGCGGACTTGAGTACGGAGTGGATGTAGGCGAGCGTGAGCGGGGAGAGCCGTTTGCGGCAGCATTGGCCGATGGCGCAGCAGCGCGGGCGTCGGCTGGCCTGCGCGTTGGGGTCGCGTCGGGCGTCGGTGCCGCGTGCGCAGCACTGTCTGACGGTCCGCAGATCGTTCAGCCAGGTGCGGACGTCCTTGGCGGTGAGCTTGGCGAGCTTCTTCCTGCCCAGGCCCGGTATGAGGTACCGCTCGACAACGGCGGTGTAGCGGGTGTGGGAGGTCTCGCGGAGTTGGTGGACCGCGACGTTCTCCAGCCAGTACGCCAGGTATGTCGCGAGGCTGCCCTGGTTTCTGACGGCGGGGACGCCGCGGTTGCTGGCAGCGATCTTCTCGGTCAGTTTGGCCCGGGCCTCCGTGCGTGAGCTGCCGTAGACGCGGACGCGTTTTCGGGTGTTGCCGGGGGCGAGGACGTATCCGGCGGCTTCCCAGCGGCGGTCTTTTCGCTGGTAGACGGTTCCGTCGCCGTTGGCGCGGGTGCGGCGGGAGGTGGGGGTGTCGCAGGGTGTGGTCATGCGGCTTCCTGGTCGAGGCGGGTGTGGATGAAGTCGGTGAGGGCGTGTGCGGGGATGCGGCGGGCGCGGCCGAGGGTGAGGGAGGGGAGTTGCCGGGTGCGGATGAGGTCGTAGATAGCGGTGCGGCCGAGTTGGAGGCGTTCCATGACCTGGGGGACGGTGAGGAGTTCCGTGCTGGCGGTCACGTGAGGGCCCCCGTTCGGACAGCACGGGGCAGCCGGTGGGTGGAGTGACCGGCGCGGTCACCGGAGCGCTCCGAGCGTCGGGTTCGGGTCGGTTGCTTGGGCTGGGTCTGCCGTTTTGCGGTCAGGAGGTGGGCGAGGTGTTCGAGTTCGGGCAGGAGGCCGGTTCCGGCGTACTGCCAGTGGGAGATGACGTGGGGCGGCGTGGGCGCAGGCCGGCGGGCAGCGGGGTGCCGCTGACGTTCGAGGTCATCGCCGAGGACCTGCGCGAGCGGATCCGCTCGGGTGGGCTGCAGCCGGGGGACGCGTTGCCGACGCAGGCCGTGCTGATGAGGGAGTTCGGGGCGGCGAGCCTGACCGTGCAGAAGGCCATGACCCTGCTGAAGCAGGACGGCTGGGCGGTCTCCCGACCCGGAAAGGGCGCCTTCGTCGCCCACCACGATCACGCCGCCGACGACGCTGATGACCTCGACGGCCCGGAGGCGACGGCCCCCGTCGGCGGGACGGCGGCTCGCGTCGAGACGCTGGAACGGGAACTGGCCGAGGCGGTCGAGCAGCTGGCCGATCTCCGCGCCCGCGTCCAGGCACAGGAGGCGGGCGGCGGCGAGCGGGGCCGCTGACCCGCCGTGCCGCGTGGCCCGGAGCGTGCGTTCAGATTTTCTCTACGAGGTTCAAGGCGGCGCCCGCCCGTCTGAGCTGGCCGAGCATCGCCGACTGACCCACCGTCGGGCGAGCAGCCGAGGCCCGCGCGAGGTGCTGGCAGACGGCCGGACCCAGGCGCGAGCGGGGCCCAACCTGGTGCCGCCGGAGCCAAGTTGTGGGCGTGGAGCCCTCGTGCTTCGCACAGCAAGTTGTCGCCTACGACCGTCCTACGGCCGGATCGCAGGCAAGGGCCGACCCAAGGGGCCGACCCTCACGTCCGTCGCCGGGCTCACCGAGGGCGGTGGCCTTTCGCCTCCGGCGGGGAGCACAGCTCCCGGTCTGGCTCCCGCGCTGCCAGACTGGCCGAGCCCGCCGCACGCTGCCGAGGGCCTACCCGGCGGCCGACCGCTGCGCCGCCGCGCGGAGTGCCCGGCCTGCCTGATTGGTCAAGATCCTTGACGGCAGTAGTTGACGGCAAGAACCACGAACAACCCCGGCCGAACCCGCACCCCAGCGGACCGCAGAACACCGCTTGACCTGCAAAAACGCAGGTAGAGAGGGGTCGCGTAGCACACGTACTATGTTGTTGCGGGCGGCGTCCCGATCTTGGTCCACAACACCGACGGCGAATCCTGTGTGGTTCCCGGAACGGCCGTGGTTCATGCGCACATCAGCGATGGGAATAACGTTCACTTCAGCGTTGAGGTGATGGATGGTGCCGGGAATGTCACCCACACGCACCTCATGCCGAATGTCGGGCACACCGAGACGCCGATTAGCAACTATGGAGGAAGCTCAGGTGCCCCGCAGATCACGTTCGATTTGCCGAATGGAGCTGCGGCGCGCGACTTCCAGATGAGCAAGGTGGGCACTGAACAAGGGCCCTACGATTTCGTGAAAAATAGTTGCCTGACTCACGTTTGTGATGTTCTCAGAGCTGGTGGCGTCGACGACATACCCACCAACGGTCGACTGCTGTTGATCTGGGCGAATCACGATGGTATGACCTCTATGTACTGCGCTGATGGGTGAGTTGAATGAGTGGGAGCAGCTAGGGATGGTTGACGCGTGATGAAAGTCAGGAACTCAGAGGACTATGGAGCGCTCGTCTCGATTGCGAGCGACGATCGGTTCCCTTGGTCGGTCTGTGTCATGGCTGGGCGTGGGATATCTGCATACGCAAGCGCAAATGATTGGGTTCTCGCGGCGGGAAAGAAGATTGGTGAAGCCCACCTGTTGGGAGAGCAGCTGATTTCTCTCGCGGAAATCACGGAGGGGCTTGGTCTCCTCTGGGATAAGTGGACTCGCGGCGACATTTCGATCGAGCTTCTAAAGTCTGAGCTTGAAGACCTCGTCTTCGCAATGGAGCGGTGGATAGAAGGTGTGCGTCCTGCTTCCTGAAACGACTTGATATCTGCATTGTGACCCCACCGGATTGATTCCGGTGGGGCCACTCTGGTGTCTGACGGCAGAATCTTGTAGATTCCTACCGGATACGGAGTGGAAATCAGCAGCCTTCGGAGCAGGCGATGGGACGAGGTGGAGAAGCTCTCAGCCACACGGAGAACCGGGTGGCTCGAATGTCTGGTGGAGTTCCCACGTATGGTACGAGGGTGGTCACTGGTGACGAGTTCTTCCTTGATTCGCCCGCGCCAGAGGGAGGATACGTTGTCACCACGGGGGCACGACCGCCGTGCTCTAGCTGTAGAGGTGCGATGACTCGGACTGCAGAGGACACCGGTGCTACCTTCGCCTATCTCTGGAAGGACCCCCAAGACGGCTGGCAATGGTGGCAGACGGACTTGCCGTCAAGCTGGCGGAAATAGACTTGTAAGACTCAAGATTATTTGAGGGGCGAAATGCCGATCAACGATCCAAATCGTCGAGATCCTGTTGAGATTTTGGCGCGTGTCGACAGCATGGAGCCAGACGCTGAGGATGTGCTTCGAGCTTTCCAGACGTGGGTGTATCTCGCTGGGAGAGCTGGATGGATGGTAGAGGAAGAGCCAGGTTTTCAACCGCAGTCCGAAGATACTGATATCGGCGGCGTCGTCATCGATGGTCTGTCTTATCGTCTGCATTACGGGCTCCGGTGCAGAGAGAACGCGGTTGATGACTCGACGACTCCACCGTCACTGCGATCGATCTTTACGTACGCGGCATGGGCAGAGCCTGTGGTAGAGAACTCTTCGCTGTGGTGAGTTGGACAGTTCCAGCGGCACAACGTTTTGTCTATCGAATCATCGCAGGTGGGCATCGTGCGCAAGGCAGGCGGATCACGCGTCTAATTCCTTACTGGGGAAGTTACTAGAATCTAGCCTCGAAGTTTCGTGACGGTCCGCCGACGGAGTCGGTGGACCGTTTCCGTGCCGTGCGCGAAGGCTGTGCAGGCCCAGGGCCCGAGTGTCGCCTCAGCGGGCGCAGGATGATCCAAGAAGCCAAGGCCGGCAGCCGAAAGGCAGCAGGAAACCGGGACTGGTGGCTGGCGCCCCCGCTAGCCATCCCGCATAACTGGCCGGATACGGGCACTGCCCGGACCCGAAAGGATGCTGCCACTTGGGGAACACATGGGAGCGTCTCTGGCGACCAGAG
>NZ_BCFL01000036.1:0-115905 GCF_002217755.1 Streptomyces hyaluromycini
GGGGCTGTCCGGCGGATCATGCCGCAGACGCGGGGTCTGGCACGCCCACCTGCGGCGTTGTCGTCGGTCCCCGACGTCCCCCAGCCTTCGGCCGGGAGGTGCCCCCACCGCGTCGACTCCCTCCTTCGCCTTGCAGTTGGACGCACCAGACCCCGCTCACCTCGGCCGATCAGTCACCGCTGCTTCCCTGCGACTTGATCCGCCGGACAGCCCCTAGTGCGCCGGGTACCCGACACCCCGCCCGCCGGACTGCTCCTGCCGGCGGGCGGAGTCGGCCTGCTGGCCTTGTCGTTCCGCACAGGCGGTCAGGTGTGCGGGCGGTGGCCCTTCTCCTGACGGGGGTAGGTCTGGTCGTTCTGCGGGAGCGTGGGCTTGGGGAGGGTGGCGACCTCCTCCTTCGCCTTCTCCAGCTGCTCGGCGGTGTCGTGGGGGAGGCGGGGCGGGCGCGGCCGGGTGCTGCGGAAGCGGAAGGCGGTGGTGAGGTCGCCGAAGGTCTGCCGGCGCCAGTCGCTGACGTTGGGCTCCTCGACGCCGGTGAACCGCTCCAGGAACTGCAGCGCCGACGTGTGGTCGAAAGCCTCCGAGGCGACCCAGCCGCCCACCGTCCAGGGCGAGACGATGATGGCCGGCACCCGGAACCCGCCGCCGATCGGCAGTCCCCGGATGAACTCGTCCTTCGTGCCTGCCGGCGGGGTCGGCGGCGCCACGTGGTCGAACAGGCCGTCGTTCTCGTCGTAGTTGAGGATGAAGGCGGTCTTGCGCCACACCTTGGGGTTCGACGCGATGGCCTCGATCTTCGACGCCACGTAGTCGGCACCCGCGGCCGGCAGGTAGTCCGGGTGCTCGGACTGGTAGCTGGTGGGGCAGATCCACGACACCCTCGGGAGCCGGTCGCTGCGGGCGTCGTCCTCGAAGGTGCCGTGGGGCTGCGGGCGTACGCCCCGCTCGTACAGGTCGGAGCCGGGCTGTGCGTTCCTGAAGGTCGCGAACTGCTCCAGCATGTTGGTGCCGTAGTCGTCCTCCTCCTGGTACACCTTCCAGCTGACGCCGGCGGCCTGGAGGCGCTCGGCGTACGTGGTCCAGCGGTACGGCGTGGGCGCCACGTTGCTGATGATGGGGCCGCCCCGGGTGCCGCCGGGATCGATGGTCCCGGTCATCCACATCAGGCGGTTGGGCCAGGTGGGGCCGAAGACCGAGCAGAAGTAGTTGTCGCAGATGGTGAAGGTCTCCGCGAGGGCGAACTGGAAGGGGATGTCCTTGCGGGTGTAGTAGCCCATCACGTACGGGCCGTTGACGCCGTCGGCCCTGCGGTGGGCGGGCAGCCACTGGTCCATCCTGCCGTTGTTCCAGGCCTGGTGCTGCACGGACCAGGCGTGGCTGGTGGAGGGGATGGCCTGGGCACTCGACTTGTGCGTGTCGAGGTGGAAGGGCAGCAGATAGCCCTTGGGGTTGACGGCGTCGGGCTGGTAGAAGACGGACCGTCCGGAGTCCAGCTTCAGCGCGTGCGGGTCGGCGAAACCGCGGACACCGGACAGGGTGCCGAAGTAGTGGTCGAAGGACCGGTTCTCCTGCATCAGCATGACGACATGCTCGATGTCGTGCAGGGAGCCGTACTTCGGCGGTCCGGCGGCGACGGCCTTCTGGACGCTGGGCGGCAGCAGGGAAAGGGCCGCGGCACCGCCGATCGCGCCGACGGCGGAGCCCAGGAGTCTGCGGCGGGTCGGTCCAGCCATGGGTGCTCCTTCCTCGGGCTCCCCGACAGGAGAACCTTTGCGGGAGTGACGGCAGGCCCGGACACGCGGACGGGCCGCCGTTCACAGTGGGCCCCGGGCGGTGCGGTGCGTCAGGTGCGACCGGTGAACTCCGGGCCAACGCACGGAAGGACTTGGGCAAGCCGTTACGTGCAACACCCGCTTGTTGCACGGGTGTTGCCGAGCGTTGAGGAACGGTGTCCGTTACATGAATCTGGCGCGACCGGCATGCCACTCCTGGCGCCGGACCACTCTCCCGAACCCCATGCGAATGTGAAGCCGCGTCACGCGTCCAGCTGACGTTTCCCCCGGCTCCCTCTGCCGCCGGCCCGTCGCGTGTGGTCGGCCTCGGTGAGACCGCCGGCACGTCGGCGGCCCGGCACCGGGAGCGTCAAGGGGACGGCGAAGGCCGGTCAGGTCAGGTCGAGGTGTGGTTCGAAGGCCCGCAGCAGGAGCGAGCGCATACGGTCCGGCTGCATCTCGGTCGAGCTGGCGAGGATCTGGATCGCCAGGCCGTCGACCATCGCGGTGAACCGGTCGGCGAGTGCCTCGACGTCCGCCTCCGGTGCCAGGCCCTCGGACCGGCACTCGTGCAGCAGTTCCACCACGACCCCGTACCAGCCCGAGTAGATCCGGCGCTGTGCGGGCCGCAGCCGGGGTTCGAGCATCGCCTGGTTCCAGAACTGGATCCACACCGACCATTCGTCGATGTCGTCGGAGGCGACCGGCAGTTGCACCTCGATCAGGCGGCGCAGCTTGTCACGCGCGGAACTCGCCCGGCCGAACTCCTCGTCGAGCCGGTCGCGGAACCGCTGGGCGTAGTACTCGAGCGCGGCGTGCAACGCGGCTTCCTTGCTCGGGAAGTGGTAGTGCACCGTCGCGGTACTGGTCCCGCAGTACCGGGCGATGTCCGAGACGCGCACGTTGTGATAGCCGCGGCGGGCGATGAGCACGGTCGCGGCCTCCAGGATCTGGTCCCGCCGCTCCTGCGCCGTCACCGGCTGCGCCCGGTCCCGTCCGTTCTCGGGCGGGAGCACGGGCTCCGGACCGGTGCCCTCGACCAGATAGGCCGTGGAGACTCCGCAGGCCTTCGCGATGGCGGCGACCTCCTCGTCGCGCAGGCGCCGGGTCCCGCGCAGCGCCTTGGACAGGGCGGTGGGGTCCATTCCGATCCGGTGGGCGAGTTCGCGCTGGGAGACGGCGGCCGCCCGGATCGCCGTCCGTACCCGTCCCGGCAGATCGGCGGCCGCCGCAGCCGGCCGGTCCTCGATGCTGGTCATAACCCGGCCAGTATGTCAGGCAAGGCGGTTCACCCCGGTTGCCGGACAGCCGCCAGTGCGCCGATCACCTCGGCCGCGACGCGCTCACCAGAGGAGATCGCCCCGTCGATGTAGCCGTTCCACACCGAGGCGGTCTCGGTCCCCGCCCAGTGGACGAGTCCGGACGGCTCCCGCCACCCGTCCCTCCCGTACCGGGTCCAGCCCCCCGGGGTCACGAAGCACGCGTAGCCCCCGATGGTCCAGCCCGCCCGCGGCCAGATCTTCTCGACGTAGTCGACCGGCCGGTCCGCCCGGGTGCCGGCCACCGCGGACAGCGCGGCCAACACCTCGCGGCGCCGCTCGCTGTCGGTCGCGGTGGCCCAGCGGTCGAGCCGGTCGCCGTAGACGAACGCGACGAGCACACCGCGCGAGGCGTCCTCGGGAGAGTTGTCGAAGACCACGCTGACCGGGCTGTCGCCGTAGAGCGTCGCGATCCCGGAGCGGCCCGCCGCGCGCCAGAAGGGCTCCTCGTAGACGGCGTGCACCTTCGCGACCCGTCCCATCGGCGAGTGGCGCACCCAGCCGCGCCGTCCAGCGGGCAGCACCGGGTCGAACACGATCCGCTCGACCGCCGCCGGGGGCACCGCGACCACGGCCCGCCGTGCGCGGACGACGGTGTGGCCGGTGGTCACCGCCACGCCGTGCGCGGTCTGCCGGATCGACAGCACCGGATCGCCCAGCCGGATCCTTCCGTCCAGCGACTTCGCGAGCGCGTGGGCGACCGCGTCCGCCCCGTCGGAGAACCGGGCGTCCTGGGCGCAGCCGCGGGTCTCCATCAGCTGTTCGTACCCGCCGCCCGAGGCCAGGTAGAACAGCACGTGGAAGAAGGAGATCTCGCGCGGTTCGGCGCACCAGACGCCCTGCACCGCGAGCGCCAGCCGCAGCAGGGCGTCCTCGTCTTGGGTCTCCGCGCGGAAGAAGTCCTCGGCCGACAGGGCGTCGAACTCCGCGAACCGCGGGGTGGACCACGGCCGTTCGAGGTCGACGGTACGGGCGAGTCCGTCCAGCAGAGCGGTGACGCGTTCGTACTCCTCGATGCCCGGTCCGGCGTCGGGTGCGGCGCCCGCGTAGTCCACGCGGGTGCCGTCGGCGCGGATCTCGACGTGCCGCCCGGTCTCCCAGGTCGGGAACGTCCGGCAGCCGAACCGGGCCGCCAGCGCATGGAACCGTCGCTGGCTCGGCCCGATCCACTGACCTCCGAGGTCGAGGCGCACCCCCGACGGGCTCACCTGGCTGAACACGCGGCCGCCCACCCGGTCGGCGGCCTCCAGGACGACCACGTCGACCCCGGCGTCGGCGAGCCGCCACGCGGTGGTCAGCCCCGCGTATCCGGCGCCCACGACCACGACCTCGGTGTCGACGGCAGAAGCTTCTCGTGTTGTCACGCCGGTCACCGTGTCGCAATATTGACTCGCGAGTCAAGATGCCTCGCAAAATTGCGATCGAGGTCTTGACAGCAACTCCGGCCGCAGCCAGTCTGACTCGCCAATCAGTCATTGCGTTTTCTTGTCAGTACCCGTAAACCACTAGATCGGGAGTGGCAATGGCCTCGGATTCGCAACATCAACAGGACGGTCGGCCGGGCCGGGCGTCTGCACCCGCGCAGGAGCTCCACCGCGCCGCCGAGACGATCGACGTCGAGTCCTCGGACAAGGGCCTGCGCACCGGCGCGCTCGGCATGGCAACCAGCCTGATCCTCGCCGTGGCCTCCGCGGCGCCTGCCTACAGCCTCACCGCGACGCTGGCCTTCGTCGTGGGCTACGTCGGCTTCCAGGCCCCGGCCGTGGTGGTGCTGGCCTTCGTCCCGATCCTGTTCGTCTCCTTCGGCTATGCCGCGCTCAACCGGCGTGATCCGGACTGCGGCACGATCTTCACCTGGGCCACGCGGGCGCTGAATCCGAACCTCGGTTTCCTGGGCGGCTGGGCGATCATCGCCTCCTTCGTCCTCGTGATCGGCAGCCTCGCGCAGGTCGCCGGGCAGTACGTGTTCCTGCTGGCGGGCGCCGAAGGCATCGGTTCCGCACCGGCGGACTGGCGCGTGCTGCTGGCCGGGCTCGGCTGGCTCGCACTGATGACCCTCGTCTGCTACCGCGGTATCGAGATCGCGGCCGCCGTACAACGGGCCCTGCTGTTCCTGGAGTTCGGCATGCTCATGGTGCTGTCCGTCGTCGCCCTCGTCCGGGTGTACGCCGGCAACGCGCCGGCCGGGACCCGGCGGCCGAGCCTGTCCTGGCTCAACCCGTTCGAGGGCGCGTCCATGAGCGCGTTCGTCAGCGGGCTGGTACTGATGCTGTTCATCTACTGGGGATGGGAGACGGCGCTCACCGTCAACGAGGAGACCACCGACCGGCACCGCACCCCCGGACGTGCCGCGACCTACTCCACGATGCTGCTGGTCGCGCTGTACCTCGTCGCCACGTTCGCCGCGATCTCCTTCGCCGGCATCGGCGACACCGGGATCGGCCTGAACAACCCGGACAACTCGGGGGACGTCCTCTATGCCTTCGGCACCGCGGTGTTCGGGGCCGGTGGTTTCGGCTCGGTGCTGTGGCACCTGCTGATCCTCATGGTCCTCACCTCGGCGGCCGCCTCGACGGAGACGACCGTCCTCACCCTGAGCCGCACCATGCTGTCGATGGGGGACCAGGGCGCGCTGCCCCGCGCACTGGCCCGGGTGCACCCGCGCTACCGCATCCCGCACGTGGGCACGATCGCGGTCGGGGTCGTCGGCGCGGTGGTGTACGTCGCGATGAACTTCCTCGGCCACGGTCTCGTCATCGGCGACGCGGTGTCCGCCTGCGGGGTCCTGATCGCGTTCTACTACGGCCTCACCGGACTCACCTCGGCCTGGGTGCACCGCACCGAGCGGCGCCCCGGAGCGGCGGATCTCTGGATGGGCGTCGTCCTCCCCGCGATCGGCGGGGTGGTCCTGCTCGCCGCGGGAGCCTGGAGCCTGGTCCAGGCGTGGGATCCCGCCAACAGCGGTACGAGCTGGTCACTCCCGTTCTCCTCGGGCGCCCGCGTCGGCGGCACGTTCGCGATCGGCACCGGGACGATCCTGCTGGGGCTGCTCGCCCTGCTGATCTGCCGGAGCCGGTACCCCGGCTTCTTCGACCGTCGGCCGACCGCCGCGGCCCACACCTGAGTCCGGGACTGCCTTCGCTCGATTTTCGCCGAACTTCCTCTCGACACCGTGAGGTTGGTTGCTCATGCTCCTGCCAGGCGCGAGGCGGCCCGCCTGTCGGGTCGTCGATCCCGCCACCGGTGAACCGGTCCGCTCCCTGTCCGTCCGGCGGCACAGCTCACCCCTCCGGCCGGCCCGGGACCTCCGCACCCACGCCCCCCGAATCCGGGAGACCACCCGTGTCCTTTCCCCAGGCCTTCGTCGACCCCTCGTCCGTCGCCGTCGTCGGTGCCACCGAGGACCGCGCCAAATGGGGCTACTGGCTCGCCACCGGTGCCCTCGCGGGAGCCGGCCGACGGGAGGTGCGGCTGGTCAACCGCCGCGCCGCACAGGTCCTCGGCCGGCCCTGCCGTGCGACGGTGGGCGACCTGCCGGAGACCCCCGACCTCGTCGTCCTGTGCGTGCCGTCCGAACACGTTCTCCCGGTCGTCCGGGACGCCCTCGCCAAGGGATGCCGCGCCTTCCTCTCGATCACCGCGGGACTCGGCTCCGACGAGGCCGAACTCGCCGCGATGCTGCGCCGGGCCGGCGCACGGATGATCGGGCCGAACAGCCTCGGGTTGTTCAACGCCGCCACGAACCTCCGGCTCGCCTGGGGGAACTTCGCGCCCGGGAGCCTGGCGATCGTCTCGCAGAGCGGTCAGCTCGGCTCCGAGATCGCCGGCCTCGGAGCACGGGCCGATCTCGGCGTGTCGCGGTTCTACTCGGTCGGCAACCAGCTCGACGTGGGAGCCGCCGACGTACTCGAATCCCTCGTCGCCGACGAGCACACCACCACGGTGGCGCTCTATCTGGAGAGCTTCGCCGACGGCACCCGGATCGTCACGGCCCTCGGAGCCCTCCGCCGGGCCGGCAAGCACGTGCTGGTGCTCGCCACCGGTGCCAGCGAGGGCAGCCGTCGGCTCGCGCGGTCCCACACCGGGTCGATGACCTCGGCGCTCGACGTCGTCGACGCGGCGTGCCGCGCCGCCGGAGCCCTCCGGGTGGCGACGCCGCGCGAACTCGTCGATGTGGCCCGGGTGCTGGACGTGACCGCTCCGCCGGGCGGCCGCCGGGTCGCGATCATCAGCGACAGCGGCGGTCAGGGAGGGATCGCCGCCGACCTCGCCGCCGCCCACGGGCTCCGCGCGCAGGTCTTCACCGACGGGCTCCAAGCCGCCCTGCGGGCCGTGCTCCCCGCCGCCGCGGCGGTGTCCAACCCGGTGGACCTCGCGGGCGCGGGAGAGGCGGATCTCCAGGTCTACGCGAAGGTCGCCGAGCTGGTGGCCGCCTCCGGCGAGGTCGACTCGGTCGTCCTGTCGGGATATCTCGGTTGCTACGGCGAGGACGCACCGAGCCTCGTGGGCGCCGAGTCCGCCGTGATCGACCGCCTCGGCCGGCTCCACCGGGCGGACGCGGCGCGCGTGCCCCTGATCGTGCACAGCATGAGCGCCGCTTCGCCCGCGGTCAGTCGGCTACGGGAGCACCGCGTCCCGGTCTTCGACACCATCGACGCGGCCCTGGGCGCGCTGGACCGTGCGACCCGTCTGGGCGGCCGGCCCCGCCGCGCCCCGGCGACCGAGCGGAGCGGACCGGGCGCCCCGGCGGTCGAGCCGATCGGAGCGGCCGTCCCGGAGCCCGGATACTGGGCGGCTCGCGCGTTCCTGACGGCACTCGGCATCGCGATGCCCGAGGCGAGACGGGTCACCGACGCGACCGGGTTCGCGGCGGCCTGCGCGTCCCTGCGGCCGCCCCTGGTCCTCAAGGCCGGCTGGATCGAGCACAAGAGCGAACACCAGGCCGTCAGAACCGGACTGGGCCCGGACACCGCCGCGGCGGCGTTCCGCGAGATGCACGAGCGGCTCGGCCCGGGCGAGTACGTCGTGGAGGAGCAGGACACCCGGCCGGGCGTCGTCGAGATGCTGATCGGCGCCCGCCGGGACCGTGACTTCGGTCCGACCGTGGCCGTGGGCCATGGCGGGGTCCACGCCGAACTCTGGCGGGACGTGTCCGTCGAGCTGGCACCGGTCGACCGGCACACGGCGGCCGGGATGCTCGACCGCCTGCGCTCGCGCCGGCTGCTGGACGGCTGGCGGGGACAGCCGGCGGTCGACGTCGAGGCGCTGATCGACGCGATCGTCGCCGTGTCCGGGGCGATCGCGGCCACCACCGGCGTGGCGGACATCGAGGTGAACCCGATCCGGGTCGGGCCCGAGGGCGCCCTGGCCGTGGACGCACTCGTCCTCTCCCGTTCCGCACCAGAAGCCGCACCGGAAGCCGCACCGGAAGTCTCCGGGGTGAACGGCCACCGGGAAACCACCGAGAAGCAGGAGAAATCGCGTGAGCATGTCCACTGAACCCTGGCCGCTGACCGATGAGCAGCGAGCGATCGTCGAGCTGTGCCGGGAGTTCGCCGCGAACGAGATCCGGCCCCGTGGACGCGAGGTCGACGAGCGTGACATCGAGTCGCCGCTGGACATCTTCCGGGCCGCGGCCAAGGTCGGCATCACCGACTTCATGCTGCCCGAGGAGTACGGCGGGGGCGGCTTCACCGATGTCGTGACCCAGTGCCTGGTCCAGGAGCAGATGTGCTGGGGCGACCCGGGCATCGGCAACTTCGTCTGCTCCAACGGGTTCTTCGCCGACCCGCTGCTCGCACTGGGCACCGACCGGCAGAAGTCGGAGTGGCTGCGTCCGCTCGCCGGCCCGAACCCGCTCTACACCGCGCTGGCGACGACCGAACCGGGCGCGGGTTCCGACGCCGCGTCCATCGCCACCACCGCCGTCCGGGTCGACGGCGGCTACTCGATCAGCGGCCAGAAGGCGTGGATCTCCAACGCCGGCCTCGCCGACCAGTACGTGGTCTTCGCCAAGACCGACCCCACCCGGGGCTCCTCGGGGGTCACCGCCTTCCTGCTGCGCAAGGGTGCCGAGGGGATGACGTTCGGCGAGCCCATGCGCAAGATGGGCCAGCGCGCCATCGTCTGCCGCGAGATCTTCTGCGACTCGGTCTTCGTACCCGAGTCCGACCGTCTCGGCGACGAGGGGCAGGGCTTCCGCGGCCTGATGAGGACGTTCGACATCTCGCGCATCGTGCTGGCCGCCGCGGCGACCGGAGCGGCGCGCGCGGCCTACGAGTACGCGCTCCAGTACGCCAGGGAGCGCAACCAGTTCGGCAAGCCGATCATCGAGCACCAGGCCGTCGCGTTCCGGCTGGCCGACATGGCGACCCGCATCGAGTCCGCCTGGCTGCTCACCCTGCACGCGGCACGCCGGATGGACGCCGGAGCCGACGCCACCAAGCTCGCCGCCATGGCCAAACTGCAGGCCTCGGAGACCGCGATGGCCGTGACCTGGGGCGCCGTCCAGACCCTCGGCGGATGGGGCTACTCGCGCGAGTTCCCGGTCGAGCAGTGGATGCGCGACGCCAAGCTGGAGGAGATCGAGGAGGGCACCTCGGACATCATGCGGCTGATCATCTCGCGACGACTCTGACGCCCCCGAAGCCTGTGACGTCTCTGCCCCTGCAACAGGAGTGACATGACCTTCCACAACGAGTTCACGGAGATGTTCGGGGTCGAACACCCCATCGTGTGCGGCGGAATGCTCGCGGTGGGCACCGCGGAGCTGATCTCGGCCGTCGCGAACGCCGGCGCGCTCGGGTTCCTGAGCGCGCTGACCCAGCCCAGCCCGGAGGCGCTCGCCCGGGAGATCGCGCGCTGCCGTGAACTGACCGACAGGCCGTTCGGCGTCAACCTCACCATCCTGCCTACCATCGAACCGGTGCCGTACGACGACTACCGGGCGGTCATCATCGACTCGGGCGTGAAGGTCGTGGAGACGGCCGGCAGCAACCCCGCACCGCACCTGCCGGCGTTCAGACAGGCCGGGGTGAAGGTCGTGCACAAGGCCGTCGCCGTCCGGCACGCCCTGAAGGCCGAGGCGCTCGGCGTCGACGCCGTGAGCATCGACGGATTCGAGTGTGCCGGGCATCCCGGCCAGGACGACGTCCCCGGCCTCGTCCTGATCCCGGCCGCAGCCCGCAGGCTGCGCATCCCGGTCATCGCGTCGGGCGGGTTCGCCACCGGCGCCGGCCTCGTCGCGGCCCTCGCGCTCGGGGCGTGCGCGATCAACATGGGAACCCGGTTCGAGGCGACCGAGGAGGCGCCCGTCCACCCCAACGTGAAGGCGCGGATCGTCGCGAACGACGAGCGCGGGACCCAGATCGTGTTCCGGGAGTTCGGCAACACCGCCCGGGTGGCGCGGAACTCGGTCTCGCAGGACATCGCCCGCCTGGGCGCGCGCCCCGGGGCCGTCTTCACCGACGTCGCCGAGCTCGCCTCCGGGAGACGCGGCAGGCAGCGGGTGCTGCGCGAGGGCGATGTCGAGGGCGGAATGTGGTGGGCCGGTCAGGCACAAGGCCTCATCGACAGCGTGGAGAGCTGCGAGACGGTGGTCCGCACCATCGTGGCGGACGCCGAGGGCATCATCCGCGGCCGCCTCCACCGCCAGCTCGCACCGGCACCCGACATGACCCCGGCCGTGGCCGGCTGACCTGCCGCGGTTCCGGTTGCCACCCGGTACCCGGGCGACGGGACTCGCGCGACGCGAGACGGGCGGCGGGAGCGGCCGGCCCGCGTCGCGCTCCTCGCGGGTTCCCGTCCGGTGCCGCGTACCGCGTCTTGATCCAAGTTTTACGTCCCGTGCGGAACTGCATGGCCTGCTGCGGGTGTCTGACGGACAGTGGGGCCTGTCGAGGCCGCGGAGCGAGAGTGGGGCAGGGCGTGGGACGGCGCAAGGGCGGCATAGGCATCGCAGTCGGTACGGTCGCAATGCTGGTGGGCGTGACCGCCTGCGGCGGGGGCGGCACCGACAAGGCGAGCGGGAACGACGCAAAGGCGTCGGTGAAGCCGAGCGCGAGCGCCTCGCCGTCGCCGACGAAGCCCGCGGGTCCGCCGATGCTGCTGGACACGATCACCCCGCAGACGGGCGCCACGGTCGGCGTGGCCATGCCGATCTCGGTGATCTTCACGAACCCGGTGGCGGCCAAGGCCAAGGCCACGGTCGAGAAGCACATGAAGATCAGCACCTCGCAGCCGGTGGTCGGCGCCTGGCACTGGATGGGCGACCGGCGCGCCGACTGGCGGCCGAAGACGTACTGGCCCTCCGGCACCAAGGTGAAGATCGACGCCGACATGACGGGCGTCAGCAACGGCAACGGACGCTACGGCGTGCACGGTTACACCCACACCTTCACCATCGGCGACGACGTGCGGGCCGATGTCTCGGTGACCGGCCACACCATGAAGGTGACCCGCAACGGCCAGGCGGTGCGGACCCTGTCGATCAACGCGGGCAGCGCCCAGTACCCGACGTGGGACGGCACGATGGCCGTCATCGACAAGCAGGAGAAGGTCCACATGACCTCCTGCAGCGTCGGCATCAGCTGCGACAAGGGCAGCCCCAACTTCTACGACCTGACGCTGCCCTGGGACGTCCACCTGACCCAGTCCGGTACGTACGTCCACTACTCGACCGGTGACCCCAACCCGGGCAGCGGCAGCGCCCGCGGTTCGCACGGCTGCGTCCACCTGTCCCTGTCGGACGCCAAGTGGTTCTACGGAGTGGTCAAGCAGGGCGACCCCGTCACCATCACCGGCTCGCCCCGCGGCAAGGCCCCGGCCGACAACGGCTATGCCGACTTCAACCTGGGCTGGGACCAGTGGCTCACGGGCAGCGCGTCAGGACAGCAGACGACCACTGCGCTCTGACCCGTGGCGGGACGGATGCCGGATCCCTTCCTGGGGAGGCGGCCCGTCCCGCCTGGTCCTGCCCAGCACGACGCCGGCCAGGACCAGGACCAGTCCGCACAGCTGCTGAACGGTCAGCACCTCCCCGGCGGCCACCGTGCCGAGCAGTACGCCCGTGACGGGGTTGAGCAGGCCTATCAGCCCGACGGTTCCCGCGGACAGGTGCCGTAGACCGGTGAACCAGGCGACGAAGGCCAGCGCGGTGGCGACCAGGGAGACGTAGCCGAACGCGAGGAGGGCCGGCGCGGAGAGCGCGGGCGGAGCGCCCTCGACCAGCGCGGCGACCGGGAGCAGGAAGAGACCGCCGGCCGTGAGCTGCCAGGCGGTCGAGGCGAGCACGTCGGTGCCGACGCTCCACCTCTTGTTCAGGACGTGCCCGAAGGCCGACACCAGCATGGCGGCGGCCGAGGCCAGGACTCCCGGAACGCTCGTGCCGTCCACCCCCGTGAGCAGCATGAGACAGACCCCGCCGAGCCCGACCACGGCACAGGCCAGTTGGGCGGCCCGGGGCCGTTCGGACACCAGGGGCCAGGCCATGAGCATCATCGTCAGCGGGGACACGGCCATGACGGTCGAGGCGACGCTCGTCGGAAGCAGCTGGGAGGCCGCGTAGACGAGGACGAAGAACACGCTCATGTTGAGCAGCCCCAGCACCGCGGACCGCCACCACCACGCGCCGCGCGGCCGCCGCCTGCGCAGGGCCAGCAGGACGAGGCCGGCCGGCAGCGCCCGCAGGGCGGCCCCGTAGAGCGGCCGGTCGGCCGGCAGGAACTCGTGGGTCACGTAGTAGTTGGCCCCCCAGGCCACCGGCGCCACCGCGGTGAGCGTCACCCAGCGTGAATTAGCTTCCATGGAAGACAATATAGCTTCCCGGGAAGCTAAAATGGCTATCATGGGTGCATGAAGCACGGTGAACCGACCGACCGCGTGGCCCGCATCCAGGCCGACTGGCGCCGTGAGCGGCCCGACGTCGACATCACGCCGCAGGGGGTGATCGGCCGACTGCACCGCCTGGCCGGCCGACTCACCGAGGAACTCTGCCTCGTCTACGGCCGCTACGGCCTCAGCGAGGGGGAGTTCGACGTCCTGTGCGCCCTGCGCCGGGCGGGGGAGCCCTACGAGCGGGCGCCCGGCGAGCTCGCCGCGCACACCATGGTCACCACCGGCGCGATGACGAAGAGGATCGACCGCCTGGAACGCGCCGGGCTGGTCACCCGCCGCCGTTCCGACGACGACCAGCGCGGCCGCATCGTCGCCCTCACCGCACCGGGGCGCGAACTCATCGACCGGGCCTTCACCGACCACATGCGCAACGAACGCCGCCTGGTGGACCTGCTGACGCCCGCCGAGGCCGAATCGCTCGAAGCGGTGCTCACCGCCTGGCTCTCCCGCATGGAGGATCCGCGGACTCCCGGCGGCGAGTGACCGGCTCCTTCCCGGCAGCGCGGCAACGGCCGGGTCCCGGCCGAACCGAGGGGCTGGGGAGGGCCGCCTACCTGGACGGTCCGCTGCACCTGCTGGAAGGACGTCCCCTCGCCGCGGTCAACGGTGTCGAGACGACGGAACCCGGCACCACCGGCTCCGGCCGGCTGGACCGGGCCCGCCACGGGGCACTCGAACTCCGCGACCTCTGCGCGGCGTTGGACGAGCACCGGACCCGCTCCTGCGCGGAACACCGACTGGCCCTCACCGCCTTGCCGGTCGAACCGTTCGGAGCAGGTAGCGTGCTCGCCGTGATGGTGGGCACCGAGGAGACCCGGCTGGTCGTGTTGCGCGGCAACAGCGCGTCGGGCAAGTCGTCGGTCGCGGCCGGTCTGCGGGAGCGGTTCGGCCGGGGGCTGGCCCTGGTCGGCCAGGACAACCTGCGCCGGGTCGTCCTGCGCGAGCGGGACCGGCCGGGGGCCGCCAACATCGGGCTGATCGACCTGACCGCCCGCTACGCCCTCGACGCCGGGTACCACGTCGTCGTGGAGGGCATCCTGTACGCCGACCACTACGGTGCCATGCTCACCCGGCTGCGCGCCGACCACCGCGGCCCGACGCACGCCTACTACCTGGACGTGCCGTTCGAGGAGACCCTCATCCGGCACGCGTCCAAGCCCCAGGCGGACGAGTACGGCGAGGCGGAGATGCGCAGCTGGTACCGGGAACGCGATCTGCTGCCCGGCGGCTTCGAGACCGTCATCGGCGCCGGCAGCACGCTGCCCGGGACGGTCGGCCGCATCATGCGCGACACCGGCCTGGCAGCCCTCCCGGCCCTGGACCGCTGAAGTCCCCCGCCTTGATGATGCGCGCCGCGCTGATCGTCGTACCCGGCACCCTCGCCTTCCTCCTGCTGCTCTGCACGGCCTTGTGAACGCCCTGGTCCGCTCCACGGCACCGCACGGCCCGACCTCGGCGCTCGAACTCGACGACGATGCCGGGCGCCCAGCCGTGGAGCGGCCCGTCGGCCTCGGGGTGCTACTCGTCGGCCTTGGCCCGTACGCCGTCGGCGATGCGCTTGCCGATCGCCTCGTCGATGTTCGACCAGTAGGCGAAGGCGCGCTGCAGGACGGGGTCGGTGACGCCGTCGAGGAGATGGCCGACGACGTTGCCGACCAGCCGGTCCCGGGCGGCGTCGTCCAGGACCTCCCGCACCAGCGTGCCGGGCTGGCCCCAGTCGTCGTCCTCGGGATGGGAGACGTAGGCGGCGCGGACGATCTCGCCGTCCGCCTCCCAGGTGGGCGGCGGGCCGAAGGCGGACGGGTCGGCGGCGGGGCCGCCCTTGGAGTTCGGGGCGTACACCGGATCCGACGTCTTCCGGTAGGCCATCGCCCCGTCCTTCGAGTAGGTGTGGACGTCGACGATGGGCGCGTTCACCGGGAGCTGCTGGTAGTTGGCGCCGATCCGGTGCCGGTGGGCGTCCGCGTAGGAGAACAGCCGGGCCAGCAGCATCCGGTCCGGGCTGGGCCCGATCCCGGGAACGAAGTTGTTGGGCTGGAACGCCGCCTGTTCGATCTCGGCGTGGTTGTCCGTCGGATTGCGGTCCAGAGTCATCCGGCCGACCGGGACGAGCGGATAGTCGCCGTGCGGCCACACCTTGGTGAGGTCGAACGGGTTGAAGCGGTAACCCGCTGCCTCCGCGTACGGCATGAGCTGCACGTACAGGGTCCAGCTGGGGAACTGGCCGTCACGGATGTGCTCGAACAGGTCGCGCATGTGGTAGTCCGTGTCGACGGCGGCCATCTGGTCGGCGTCGTGCTGGGTGAAGAACTCGATGCCCTGGTCGGTCTTGAAGTGGTACTTCACCCAGAACCGCTCGCCCTTGGCGTTGATCCACATGTACGTGTGCGAAGTGTAGCCGTTCATGTGGCGCCAGGTCCGCGGGATGCCCCGGTCGCCCATCAGCCAGGTCACCTGGTGGGCGGACTCCGGGGAGAGCGTCCAGAAGTCCCACTGCATGTCGTGGTCGCGCAGGTTGCTGTCCGCACGGCGTTTCTGGGACCGGATGAAGTGCTGGAACTTCATCGGGTCCTTCACGAAGAAGACCGGCGTGTTGTTGCCGACCATGTCGTAGTTGCCCTGACTGGTGTAGAACTTCACCGCGAAGCCGCGGGGGTCGCGCCAGGTGTCGGGACTGCCGCGCTCACCGGCGACCGTCGAGAAGCGTATGACCAGGTCGGTGCGGGTGCCGGGCTGGAAGACGCCGGCCATGGTGTAGGCGCTGACGTCGTCGGTCACCTCGAAATGACCGAACGCGCCGCTTCCTTTGGCATGCGGCTGGCGCTCGGGTATCCGCTCCCGGTTGAACTGCGCCATCTGCTCGATCAGATAGGCGTCCTGCAGCAGGACCGGCCCCCCGGGCCCCACGGTCAGCGAGTGCTCGTCGCTCTCGACGGGGGCACCGGAGTCGGTCGTGGTCAGGGGTGGCTTCTGCGTCATGACTCTGCCTTTCTCCACAGGGAGCAGTGGGTGCCGGGCCTTGCGGGCCGCACGGGGCTTGCGGACTCTGCTGGTGTCCGAGGACCGGCAGGTTCACCCGTGGCCTCGTCCCGGCACGGCGCCGTACAGGTGCGCTGGCGTCCTTGCGGCCTTCCTGTCCGGAGCCCTCCGGCCCCGACGGAACGGGTGACCCCGCGGGAGCGAGGCAAACACCGTGCGAACGGCCCCCAGCGCCCGGGTCTCCTACCCGTGGCGACCCTGCCCGGGCCCGGCTCTCCGGCATCCAGCCTGGTCCCACCGGGCCGCAGCCGCCACTTGGGCGCCACGGGTGTATTTCCGAGGTGAGTGGCCGCCGGTCGTGTCCCCGGCCGGAGACGGTCGTTCCTCAGGGCATGAAGAGGATCATCACTGCCACCGCGCTCGCTCTGACGGGCCTGGCTCTCGCCGCCCCCGCCCACGCTGACGGATCCGCCTCCGGCCCGTCGCGTGACCTGGCCACCAAGGTCGCCGGGGCGCTGCCCAAGGCCGCGGTGGCGGGTCTCAACGCGGCTGCCACGTCCATGACCACCGGCCTGCAGGACCCGCCCCCGGCCAGGTAGGCCCCGGGCCAGGTGGACCCCTGGCCGTCCACGCCGTCCCCGACCCCGTCCCGACCGCGCCCTCGACGCGGAGCCGGCGCCATTCCGGCCGCCCGCCCCAGGTCGGGGGCGACCTCTCTCGTACGTACGTCCGCGCCTGGCCAGGCCCTACTGGGGCGAGTGCCGTGGCGGCGGCCCGGTGAGCAGACGGTGCTCGTGGGACGCGTAGCGACTGCGTTCGCGGTCGGTGGCCCGCCGGCCGGCCAGAACGGTGGTGAGCCAGCCGGCGAGAAAGCCCGCGGGCACGGAGACGAGCGCGGGCGTGTTGTAGGGGAACCAGGCGAAGTCAGCGTCCGGGAAGGCGGACAGCGGCGTCCCCGAGACCAGGGTGGTGCCGGGGGCCAGGGCGAGCACGCTCAGCGAGCCCACGACGAGGGTGGCCAGGAGCGCGGTGCGTGTGTACCGGCGCCAGAAGAGGGTGTAGAGGAGTGCGGGGGCGATGGCGGAGGCGCCGAGGGTGAAGGAGACCGTCGCCAGGGGCTGAAGGCTGTGCCCTTGGGCGAGGACGGCCAGGAGCACGGTGGGGACGCCGACGGCCAGGGCACTGCACCGGGCGAGCACGAGTTCCCGGGCCGGCGCCCACGGCGTGGCGCGGGACGCGGTCAGGTCGTGGGCGAGGGTGTTGGCGCAGGCCAGCGTCATGCTCGCGATGGAGGCGAGGAGGGTGAGGAAGACGGCGGTGGTGACGGTGGCGAAGAGCAGGCTCTCCGGCCTGGACAGACCCGTTCCGAACGCGGCGCGGGCGCCGAGCAGGTAGGCCGTCGTGCCGTGCGCGTCGGCGGCGGCGATGCGGTCGTGCCCGACCAGCGCGGTCGCGCCGGTGCAGACCAGGGTGAGCATGAGGATGAACAGGGTCACCGAGGAGACCGCCCAGGACATCGCACGGCGGACCTGGCGCGGCGTGCCCGCCGTGTACATCCGCATGGTGACGTGCGGCAGGCAGGCGCCGCCCAGCACGATGGCGCACTGGGTGCTGGCCATGTCCAGGGCCGGATGCGGGCTGCTGGAGTACTGCAGTCCCCAGGTCAGATAGGCGTTCCCCGCCCCGCTCCGCCGGGCCGCCGCGTGGAACAGCGCCTGGGGCTGCCAGTCGAACGCGCGCAGGATCAGCACGCTCACGACCAGCCCGGAGCCGAGCAGCGCCACGGTCTTGATGATCTGGACCAGCGCGGTGCCGGGCATCCCGCCCAGCGCCGCATAACTGATCATGAGGACTCCGGCCCCGGCAATGCACCCGCTCTTCATACCGGGGTCGGTGAACCCGAGGACGTAGGCCAGGAGTTCACCGACCCCGGCGAGCTGGACGACCATCATCGGGACGAGGGCGGCCAGGGTGACCAGGCAGGCCGTGACGCGTACCGACCGGGCCGGATGGCGGCGGGCCAGTGCGTCGCCCATGGTGTAGCGGCCGGTGTTGTGGAGGGGTTCGGCCAGCAGGAACATCAGCAACAGCAGGGACAGCAGGGCGCTGAGAGCCAGGACGATGCCGTCGAAGCCGCACAGGGCGATGATCCCCCCGATGGTGAGCACGGTGGCGGCGGAGATGTAGTCACCGGCGACGGCCAGCCCGTTGCGCAACGGTGAGAGGGACCGGTAACCGGTGTAGAACTCGGCGAGGTCGTCCGCCTCCGGACCGGTGAGCACGCACAGCAGCAGGGTGAGGGCGACGACCGAGCAGAACGCGACGAGGGACCAGGACTGGGCGGTGCCGCCGAACCCGGTCACGGCGTCTGCTCCCGGTCCGCGACGGACACGTGCGTCTGACGGCGGGCGCGGCGCGCCAGGGGATCCACGAAGCGGTGCGCGGCGGCTTCGTGGACGAGGACCGCCAGCCAGGTGACGGGAATCTGGGCGAGGGCCAGGAGCAGCCCGGTGGGCAGGCCGCCCGGGCCGGGGCGGGCCATCAGGGAAGGCGCCTTGACGGTCAGGGTGAGGAAGGCGGCGAAGTAGCCGAGGGCGGTGACGGTCGCCACACGCCGGTGCCAGCGGTACGCCCGCCGCAGCAGGCGGAGGGTGCGATGGGCGCCGGAGCGAGGGCCCGTCGGGCGGGCGCCATGCGGCTCCTCGCCGGTCGACCAGGTCGGGGACGGGCGGTCGTACGGGGGCCACGTCGAGGGTAATTCAGGGACATCATCGGACATTTCGGCGGCTCCTCGGTGGGGACCGGGCCCGGCCGTGGCGGGCTGTGAGGCGGGAGAGCGGTTCGGGCGGCCGCACGCCGTGCGGCCGGGAGGTCGTGGGAAGCCGTGTGCGCCGGTCGTTGAGGACGCCGTCTCGCGGGGGAGCGGTCGGGTGAGCAGGGCGCCATGGTCTCCGGCGCGGGCGCGGCGCGCCAGAGGTGCGGCCGGAGTCGCCGGGGGCGGTCCGCGGTGCGTGGGGCTGACGTTGGGATCTCTGGCGGGAGCGGAAGAAGCATGGGCGGAGTGCGAGGTGGCGCGATCGCTTCGAGAAGCGCGCCGTCGCACACCCCATGAGCCGGGGTCCGCCCGCCGGTTGGCCCACCCGTGAGGGGCGCGGCTGTGACGCACTTCATGGGTGGCGTGAGTCTCGGCCGACGGCTCGGCCCGCACGCTGCCCAACTTCCTGAAGGTGTAAGGGGTTTGCTCGGCAACGATCTGGGCCGGGTGGTCGCGCACCCCTGCCGTGCCAACGCGGAACGGAACCTTCAGGGCTTCCTTGGTACATGAGACAGGCCAGGAGTTGTCGAATGCGAAGTACATTGCAATGGCAGCGTCTTGACCCCGCTCGGCAAAAATAGGGCAGGTTTCGGACACTTCACCTCATTCATGAGCTTTCTGCGAAAGATGCGTGTTATGGGCGCCTATCTGTGTCCTCCAGTCGTGGTGCAAGGCGAACATGTCGTGAAGACCGACGAGATCCTCGCGGAGGTGCGCAGCCGGCAACCGCAGGCGCCGTGGCTGCCCCGGATCGACGGCATCGCCGCGAGTACGGGGATCGAATCCCGCGGGTGGATGCTGCCGCTGGACGCGGCTGCCGCCCCCGGCAGCGGGACGGGCCTGCGAACTTTGAGCGCCGGTACGGCCCGTACGGCACTGGCCCGCAACGGATTCACCGACGACGAGGTGAACCGCGCGATCGCCGCACTGGAGGCGATACCGGCGCCGCAGACCATCCAGGAGCGCACCGCGCCGGCCTGGGCGGCCGTCCAGACGTACGGGGAGCGCGCTGCCCGCGAAGCCCTGACAACCGCCGGACTGGACACCGCCGACGTCGACTCCCTGATCACCAGTCACTCCACCACCCCGGCCCTGCCGGGGCTGGACCTGTCGCTGCTCAACCGCCTTGGGCTGCGCAGCGACGTACTGCTGCTGCCGGCCACCCAGTGGGCCTGCATCGCCGGCACCCGGTCGCTGGCACTGGCGGCCGACCTGGTCGCCGCGGACCCCGACCGGGTCGTGCTGGTCGTGATATCGGAGGCGCTGAGCACCACCTACCAGCCCGCCGACGACACCCTGGAATCGCTCATCGTCCGGCTGCTGTTCGCGGACACCGCCGTCGCCGTGGTGGTCACGGGCCGCCCCAGGGCAGAATCGATCCTGCGCCTGGACGCGGTCTGGCACCACACCCTGCCCGGCACCACGGACCTGCACCGGCTGGAGACGCGGGACGACGGCACGCACTTCGTGATGGACCGCCGGGGGCCGCGCGCCGTACAGGAGACGGTGGCCGAGATGTGGAAGTGGTTGCACAGGCGCCACCAGGCCGACGGCCACTCCTGGCATCCCGATCTGCTGCTCGCGCATCCCGGTGGCACGCGGGTGCTGGAGTACATGGAACAGACCATGCCCGACGAGTGGCCGGAGGGGCTGCTGGCCTACAGCCGGGACAGCTACACCACGGGCAACCGCGGCGGTGCCGCCGTACTCGACATCCTGCGCCGCGCGCACGATGCCGGCCAGAAGTCGGGCAGCCGAACCGTGCTCTACGCGGCCGCGCCCGGACTGACGGCCACGGCCGCTGAGGGAGAGTGGCTGTAGCCGAAGCCCGCCCCTCTCATCGCGGCCGGGTAAGCGGGTCCGTCGAAGTCCGCTGCGGTTGGGCAGCGCCCGGTAAGGGGCGTTGGGGGTACCCCGGCCGAAGGCCGGGGGAGGAACTGCGCGACCAGCCACGACGGCGCCGCAGTCGGCAGACGGCACATCGCGGCTACTTCCAGCGGAGCGCTTAGGCCTCCAGTTCCGCCCAGACGGCCTTGCCGGTGTCGGTCCAGCGCACCCCCCAGCGCGTGGTCAGTTTGTGCACGACGTGCAGACCCCGCCCGGTGTCGTCGAGCAGGTCGCCGCGGTGCAGGCGCGGCCGGCCGTTGCCGGTGTCGCCGACCTCGCAGGTGAGGAGGCTCCCGGCCCGCACCAGCCGCACCGTGACGGGTCCGGTGCCGAACCGGACGGCGTTGGTGACCAGTTCGCTGATCACCAGCAGTGTGCTGTCCCGGGCCTGCTCGCCGGTGTGCCAGCGGCGCAGGAGGGGAGCGGCCAGGGACCGGGCGCGGGCGGGGGTGTCGGCGCGGGCGGGCAGGTGCCACGTGGCGGTGTCCCGGCTGCGGCGGCCGGCCATCCGGGCGAGCAGCAGCGTGACGTCGTCGCGCAGGGGCTCCTTCGGGGCCAGTCTGGCGACCACGCGCCGTGCCGCCTGCTGCAGATCGTCCCAGGGGTGCACCTCGCGGACCACGTCCGTCAGCCGGCCGATGCCCTCGTCGATCGACGCCGCCGGATCCTCCACCAGGCCGTCGGTGTAGAGGACGAGCAGCGAGCCGGGCGGCACGGTGAACTCGTGCACCTCGAACGGCTCCCGCACGACGAACTCGGCGCCCAGGGCCGGGTGCGGCTGCGCCCCGACGGTCTCCGCGGAGCCGTCGGGATGGACGAGGACAGGGGGCAGGTGGCCGGCGTTGGAGATCAGCACCCGGTGGTCGACCGGATCGTAGACCGCGATGCAGCAGGTCGAGCCCAGCGCGCTGTAGCCGGCCGCCAGCCCGGCGTCCGTGTCGTCCAGGAGCGTGACCGTCTCGTCCAGCCGCTCCAGCACCTCCCCGGGGCCCAGGCCCGCCGACAGCAGCGCCCGGGCCTCCATGCTCAGCTGGCCCATGGCCGCCGCGGCCCCCAGGCCGTGCCCCACGACATCACCGACCACCAGCGCGGTACGGTCACCGGGCAGCGGAAAGCTGTTCACCCAGTCACCGCCGACGCCCGCGCTGTCGGGGGTGGTGGGCTCGTAGACGCTGGCGACCTCGATGGTGTCGCTGCCGGCCCGCGGCAGCAGCCGGCGCTGCAGGGCCAGCACCTGGGCGTGCTCACGCTGATGCTGGCGGGCCAGGTCCACGTGCCGGGCGGTCTTGGCCACGAGTTCCTGCAGATCGAGCAGCTCACCTTCGCGGAAGAGGCACTCCGGCCGCCGCCACACCTCCGTCACGCCCAGGACGATGGGCCCTGACGCGCCTTCAGGTCCCTCGACGACCAGCGGTATGCAGGCGACACTCACCGGCCGGCTGCCGGGCACCAGGGCGCGCACCAGTTGCGGATCGTCGAGTGCCCGCTCGATCGACTCACGGTCGGGAATGACGATGGCCCGCGCAACGTCGTCACGCATGACCGCACCGGCCAGCAGACGGCTCGCCTCACGGGGCAGGTTGTCCCCGGGAGTCAGGTACCCCTCGGGCCAGGCCCGGTCCGGCACCAGGGCCGCCCGCCGCAGCCGGATGCGGTCCTGTGCCTGCTCGGTGACCGCCTCGCCCGTCCACACGGCGTAATCCAGGTTGACGGCGGCCACGTCCCCCCAGGCCAGCAAGGACTGGGCCAGGGACTGCGCGGTCTCCCCGATGTCCAGGGACGTCCCGATCGCGGCGGCGGAAGCGTACAGGTGCAGCCGCTTGGCCATGGCGATCAGGGAGACCGTCAGGCCCTCCTGCGGTGGTGCGGCCGGCAGGATGCTCATCGAGACCACCATCTCCGTCCCGTCGTCCCGCCGAAGACGCTGGACCCGGGCGACGTGCGCCTCACGCGTGTCGAGGACCCGCTGCAGCCGCTGCGTGACCGTCGGTACGTCTCCTGGCGGCAGCAGATCGGCGAAGGCGGTACCCGGTGCGGCACTCACCCCCGCGAACGGTGCGGCGTCCAGATTGGAACCGCTGATCCGCAGATCCTGGCCGAGACTGACCACCCCGAGAATCTGTTCCCCGCCTTCGGCCTCCCCGCCGGCTCCTGAAGGCCGATGCAGAGGCCGCTCGCCCGCCGCTCTTGCTCCGCCCTTCGGGATGTAGTCCCCCAGGGCGCCGCTGACCATGTCGAACGGCGAAGCAGAGGAGGGTGTGGGGTCCATGCAGCTCACACAGCTCGCTGACTCCGGCGCGTACCGGCAGATCTTCCCGAGTCCCTGCGGTCGAGCCCCGAGAACCCACGACCGCACATCTCATGAGTAACACAAATACCCTGCCCACCGAAGGGGCAAAAGTGATCAAAAGAACACAAACCGTAAGTGACGCCTCACGGACCGGCCACAGCTCACCGACCCGCGCGTCCTGCGGGCGTCCGCCCACCCGTTTCGCCTGACCCTCGTCGGGCCGCTGCGCAGGGAAAGGCGCGGTCACGGCCACCAGGGCCGCGGAGCCGACGGGGGAGTCGGTGGCTGACTGCTCCCATCGCCAGGCCCGGCCACACGGCAGACCCCGAGGTGCGGGAAGCCGCCACCGCGCTCGGCCTCGCGATCGTCGAGCGGTACTTCACCGAGGCGACCCGCCGGCTGGAGCGCCGAGAAGCCGTCAACCGGCCGAGCGGACACGCGATGCGCGCAAGCAGGACGGTCGGCAAGGCGGACAACCCGGACCGGACAACGGAGTCCGATTCCCGCCAGCGACCCGAGCCGCCCCGCGGCACGCTGAACGCCATGACCACCGCCTTCCCTCCCCTCGCCATCCCCTCCGCGGTCCTGAAGGAACTCCGCGTCCGTGACGACGCCGGCCATCCGCCACGCCCGTACCCGGACGACGAGGGCGACGCGCCACTGCGCTGCTGTCTGCGGTCCAGTACCGCGGGAGAGCGGATCGCCCTGATCTCCTACGCCCCGCTGCGCCGTTGGGCGGCACAGACCGGCGCCGACCCCGGGGCCTACGACGAGCAGGGGCCGGTCTTCGTCCACGCCGACGACTGCGGCGGTCCGGCCGGCGGGAACCTCGGCTACCCATGGGCCCGCCCGGGCGCCCTGCGCGTCCTGCGCCGCTACGACAGGCGAGGGCACATCACCGGCGGCCGCATGCTGGAGCTTCCCGACGACGCCCAGGCGGCTTTCGCACATGCGCTGGCCGAGGCCTTCGCCGAGCCCGAGACCGCCCAGGTGCACGTGCGGGCCGTCGAATACGGCTGCTACCACTTCCGCGTCGACCGCCCCTGAACCAGGAAAACGGAGGCCCGCGGTGCGCCATGGCAGCCGGGGATGATTGTCTGGCCCTGGCCAATCCCATCCCGACCCGGCTCTGCCGGCAGGAGGACCCCGCAGTCATGAGCAGTGCCTACGCCTACGAATACAAGGTCGTCACCTTCCGGGAGTCGCTGATCGGCGACGCGCTGGACAGCGACAAGCTGGAGAAGGTCCTCAACAAGCACGCCGAGGACGGCTGGGCCCTCAAGGCCATCACGTCCGCCGACGTCAAGGGCCGTATAGGCCCCGGAGCCGTCGAGGGCCTGCTCCTGACCTTCGAGCGGCCGCGCGGCTGACCGGAGCGCGACCTACGGTAAACCGAACGCCCCCCGACCCACCGAGGTCGGGGGGCGTTCGGCGTTCTCTCCGACCTGGATCCGTGCATGCCCAGGAACGTGAAGGCAGCGCAGGATCGCGTAAGAAATTGCGTAGCTTGCGTTCGCTTGCGACTCGGGGCGCAAGCGTAGCGTGCGACCTGCGTGAGGATCCGAGCCGCGCGCGCTCGCATGAAGTGCCCCTTGTTGCCCGCTCCTTGAGTGCCTCTTTGCCTCGGGGTGATGCGCATACCGTCCCCGCCGCTTAGGCGTGGACGTTTCTGTTGAAATTTGTCTAGTCCTGGCAGTAGACGGACTCACATCACTCTGCAATATTTCGATGAAACAATGCAAGATTCTGCGCGTGACGTCTTTCTTGAGCCCTCGCGCCACCGCTCCGCACGCACCTTTCTGCACCACTCCGTCAGGAACGAGCCGCCCTCGCCGCCCCACCGGCGCGCGAGCCCCGCAGGAAGTGACCCCGCATGACTCGACACAAGCCGAGATCCCGGAGACGGCGCGCAGCGACCGCTGTGCTCGCCTCCGCCGTCATGGCTCTGGGCCTGCCGGCCGTCGGCGCACACGCGGCCGGCGGCCCCAACGCCGCCGCGGACGCCAAGACCACGGCAGGCAGCGCCCGCGCCGCACACGCGGCCGCCAACGTCACTGACGGCGACACCGACACCTACTGGCAGGCCGGAAAGAAGTCGGCCCAGTGGGTCCAGACCGACCTCGGGCGGACCAAGCGCGTCCGCGAGGTCGTGCTGCGGCTGCCCGAGCACTGGCAGACCCGCAAGCAGACGCTGGCGCTCCAGGGCAGTGCCGACGGCAAGAGCTTCGCCACGCTCAAGTCGTCGGCGCAGTACGTCTTCAGCCCCGGCAACGACAACACCGTGAAGGTCTCCGTCCCCGCGACCCTTGCCCGGTACGTACGGGCCGACTTCAGCGCCAACTCGGTCGCCGGTACTGCCCAGCTCGCCGAGCTGCAGGTCCTCACGACCGCCGCCTCGACCCCCAACCTCGCGCTGGGCAAGCCCTTCAGCGAGAGCGGACACGCCGACGTCTACGGTGCGGCCAACGCCGGTGACGGCAACCGCAACACCTACTGGGAGAGCACCAACAACGCCTTCCCGCAGTGGCTCAAGGTCGACCTCGGCTCCTCGGTCCAGGTGAACCAGGTGACGCTGCGGCTGCCCAGCGGCTGGCCGAGCCGCAACCAGACGCTGAAGATCCAGGGCTCCACCGACAACCAGAACTTCACCGACCTGACGGCTTCCCAGGCGTACGCCTTCAACAGCTCCAACGACCAGACGGCGACGATCTCCTTCGACGCGACCACGACGCGGTACGTGCGGGCGCTGTTCACCGCCAACGACGGCTGGCCCGCCGGGCAGGCGTCCGAGCTGGAGGTCTACGGACCGGCCACCGGCGACACCCAGGCGCCCACCGCGCCGGCCAACCTGGCCTACACCGAGCCGGCCACCGGGCAGATCAAGCTGACCTGGAACGCGGCCACCGACGACACAGGCGTGACCGGCTACGACATCTACGCCAACGGCCAGTTGCGGGCGAGCGTCGCCGGGAACGTCCTGACCTACACCGACACCCAGCCGGCCGGCACCGACATCACGTACTTCGTGCGGGCCAAGGACGCGGCGGGCAACGTCTCCGCCAACAGCAACAGCGTCACCCGCAAGGGAGCGAGCGGCGACACCCAGGCTCCCACGGCGCCCGGCAACCTCGCCTACACGCAGTCCGGCAACGACGTGAAGCTCACCTGGCAGGCGTCGAGCGACAACGTGGCGGTCACCGGGTACGACGTCTACGCCAACGACCAGCTCGTCAAGACCGTGGCGGGCGACGTGACGACGTACACCGACACCCCGTCGGCGACGGCCACGGTCACCTACTACGTGAAGGCGAAGGACGCCGCGGGGAACGTGTCGGTGGCGAGCAACAGCGTCACCCGGCCCGGATCCGGCGGCGGCTCCGACCTCGCCCAGGGCAAGCCCATCGAGGCCTCCTCGTACACCTTCACCTATGTCGCCGCGAACGCCAACGACGGTCAGATAGGCACCTATTGGGAGAGCGGGGGCGGCGCCTACCCGGCCACCCTCACCACCAAGCTGGGTGCCAACGCCGACCTCAGCCAGGTCGTCGTCAAACTCAACCCGGACCCGGCCTGGTCCACCCGCACCCAGAACATCCAGGTACTCGGCCGCGACCAGGACGCGACGTCCTTCACGAGCCTTGTCGCGGCGAAGGACTACACGTTCAACCCGGCCACCGGCAACACCGTGACCATCCCGGTCTCCGGCGCCGCCGCCGACATCCAGCTCAAGTTCGCCTCCAACACCGGCGCCCCGGGCGGGCAGGTCGGCGAGCTCCAGGTGATCGGCACCCCGGCCGCCAACCCGGACCTCAAGGTCACCGGCATCACCAACACCCCGGCGGCCCCCGTCGAGTCGGACGCCATCAGCCTCTCCGCGACCGTCACCAACAGCGGCAGCAAGGCGTCCAAGGCCACCGACCTGAACTTCACCCTCGGCGGCACCAAGGCCGCCACGGCCGACGTCCCCGCCCTCGCGGCCGGCGACTCGGCGACGGTCACCGCGAGCATCGGCACCCGGGACGCGGGCAGTTACCCGCTCGGCGCCGAGGTCGACCCGTCCAACAAGGTCATCGAGCAGAACGAGGGGAACAACACCTTCACCCGCTCCGACGCCCTGGTCGTCAAGCCCGTCTCCAGCTCCGACCTGGTCGCCGCACCGGTCGCCTGGACACCCTCCAGCGCCTCGGCCGGCGACAACGTCGCCTTCACCGTCGCCCTGAAGAACCAGGGGACGGTGGACTCCGCCGCCGGCGCCCACGGCGTCACGCTGACGGTCCAGGACGCGAACGGCGCCACCGTCAAGACCCTCACCGGCTCCTACAACGGCACCATCGCCTCCGGCCAGACGACCGCACCGATCAGCCTCGGCTCCTGGACGGCCGTCAACGGCAAGTACACCGTGAAGACGGTCATCGCCGACGACACCAACGAACTGCCGGTCAAGCGCACCAACAACACCACCACACAGAACCTGTTCGTCGGCCGCGGCGCGGACATGCCGTACGACATGTACGAGGCCGAGGACGGCACGGTCGGCGGCGGCGCCAAGGTCGTCGGACCCAACCGCACCATCGGCGACTTCGCGGGCGAGGCGAGCGGCCGCAAGGCGGTCACCCTCGACGCCACCGGCGAGTACGTCGAGTGGACGACCCGCGCCGCGACCAACACGCTGGTCACCCGCTTCGCGATCCCGGACGGCACCGACGCCACCCTCGACGTCTACGTGGACGGCCAGTTCCTCAAGGCGATCGACCTCACCTCCAAGTACGCCTGGCTCTACGGCAGCGAGACCGCGCCCGGCAACTCACCCAGCGCCGGAGCCCACCGCCACATCTACGACGAGGCGAACCTGCTGCTCGGCAGGACCGTCCCGGCCGGCTCGAAGATCCGCCTCCAGAAGGACGCGGCCAACACCTCCTCCTACTACGCCATCGACTTCATCAACACCGAACAGGCCACGGCGATCCCGAACCCGGACCCGGCCGCCTACACGGTCCCGGCCGGCTTCACGCAGCAGGACGTGCAGAACGCCCTCGACAAGGTCCGCATGGACACCACGGGCAAGCTCGTCGGCGTCTACCTGCCCGCCGGTGACTACGACACCTCCAGCAAGTTCCAGGTCTACGGCAAGGCGGTCAAGGTCGTCGGAGCCGGACCCTGGTTCACCCGCTTCCATGCCCCCGCCTCGCAGGAGAACACCGACATCGGCTTCCGCGCCGAGTCCACGGCCAACGGCTCGACGTTCGCCGGCTTCGCCTACTTCGGCAACTACACATCCCGGATCGACGGCCCCGGCAAGGTGTTCGACTTCTCCAACGTCTCGAACATCACCATCGACGACATCTGGGCCGAGCACATGGTGTGCCTCTACTGGGGCGCCAACACCGACAACATGACCATCTCGAACTCCCGCATCCGTGACACGTTCGCCGACGGCATCAACATGACGAACGGCTCCACGGACAACCACGTCGTCAACAACGACGCCCGCGCCACGGGCGACGACAGCTTCGCCCTCTTCTCGGCCATCGACGCCGGCGGCGCCGACGAGAAGAACAACCTCTACGAGAACCTGACCTCCACCCTCACCTGGCGCGCGGCCGGCATCGCCGTCTACGGCGGCTACGCCAACACCTTCCGCAACATCCGCGTCGCCGACACCCTCGTCTACTCCGGCATCACGATCTCCTCGCTGGACTTCGGCTACCCGATGAACGGCTTCGGCACCGATCCCACGACGATCGAGAACGTCTCGCTGGACCGGACGGGCGGCCACTTCTGGGGCTCCCAGGTCTTCCCCGCCATCTGGGCGTTCTCCGCCTCGAAGGTCTTCCAGGGCATCAGGGTCAACGACGTCGACATCGACGACTCCACCTACGGAGGCGTCATGTTCCAGACCAACTACGTCGGCGGCCAACCCCAGTTCCCGGTCAAGGACACCATCTTCACCGACATCTCCATCACCAACTCCAAGAAGAGCGGAGACGCCTTCGACGCCAAGTCCGGCTTCGGCATCTGGGCCAACGAACTCCCGGAACCCGGCCAGGGCCCCGCAGTCGGCGAAGCCACCTTCCGCAACCTGCGCATGAGCGGCAACGCCCAGGACATCCGCAACACGACCAGCACATTCAAGATCAACGTCGAGTAGGTTCCGAAGGGCGGTGAAGGGAAGGGGCGTCCCCGGCGGGGCGCCCCTTCCCGCCGTGTCCGGCGGGCCCGGCACTACTGGGAGAGGACGAGGCTTTCCGTGCCCTCCGTCGTGCCTGCGCAGACCGTGGAGGGGGAGGGCGGGTGTCGTCGGTGCGGGTGCAGACGCTCGGTCAGGACCGGGCCGCCGCCTGCGGTCTCGAATTGACGGCGGTACGGGCAGGGGCGCTGTCTCAAGCGGGGTGTTCAGGGGCGCCGGTCTGCAACGGCAGGCCCAGGCGGGCGGCGAGTTCGGGTACGTCGATGCCGAAGGTCTGCCGCACACGGACCCCGTCCGGGGTGATGTCGAAGACGGCCAGATCCGTGTAGACGCGGTCCACGCAGGCCAGGCCGGTGAGCGGATAGCCGCACTCGGAGACCAGCTTGGGTGCTCCGTCCCGGGTGAAGAGGGTCATCATCACGAAGACCTTCTTCGCCCCGATGGCCAGGTCCATGGCTCCGCCGACCGCGGGAATGGCGTCGGCCGCGCCGGTGTGCCAGTTGGCCAGGTCGCCGCGTGCGGAGACCTGGAAGGCGCCGAGGACGCAGATGTCGAGGTGACCGCCGCGCATCATCGCGAAGGAGTCCGCGTGGTGGAAGTAGGCGGCGCCCGGCAGTTCGGTGACGGGAACCTTGCCCGCGTTGGTGAGGTCCGGATCGATCTGGTCCGCCGAAGCGGCCGGGCCCATGTTGAGCATGCCGTTCTCGGTGTGCAGAACCACGCCGGAACCGGGGGAGAGGTGGTCGGCCACGAGGGTCGGCTGGCCGATGCCCAGGTTGACGAAGGCACCGTGCGGGATGTCACGGGCGATCAGGGCGGCGATGTCGTGCTTGCCCAGCGGGCCCTGACCGCCGGTCGTCGGGGAAGTCTGTGTCATGAGTGATCAGCCACCTGTACCACGCGGTCGACGAAGATACTGGGCGTCACGACGGTCTCGGGATCGATCTCGCCGGTCTCGACGACCTCGCGGACCTGGGCGACCACGGTGGTGGCCGCGGTGGCCATGACGGGACCGAAGTTCCGCGCGGTCTTGCGGTAGACGAGATTGCCCATCCGGTCCGCGCGATGAGCGCCGATCAGCGCGACGTCCCCGCCGATGGGGTACTCCAGCACATGGAGGCGGCCGTCGATCTCGCGCACCTCCTTGCCCTCCGCGAGCAGCGTGCCGGCACCGGTGGGGCAGAAGAAGGCCCCGATACCGGCTCCGGCCGCCCTCAGCCGTTCCGCCAGGGTGCCCTGGGGGACCACTTCGAGTTCGATGCGGCCCGCCCGGTAGAGGCCGTCGAACACCCAGGAGTCGGCCTGGCGGGGGAAGGAACAGATCACCTTGCGGACCCGTCCCTTGGCCAGCAGCGCGGCCAGACCGGTGTCGCCGTTGCCGGCGTTGTTGGAGACGACCGTGAGGTCGGTGGCCCCCTGCCGGATCAGCGCGTCGATCAGCGCCACCGGCATGCCCGCCATGCCGAAGCCTCCGACGAGCACCGTGGCACCGTCCTGGACGTCGGCGACCGCCTCGTCCGCATGAGCACACAGCCGCGTGGTCACCTGCTGCCCCCGGCGACGTTCTCCAGGACCACGGCGAGGGCCTGGCCGACACCTATACAGATCGCCGCGACGCCCCACCGCTTCCCGGACTCCTGCAGACGGCGGCAGAGGGTGCCCAGCAGGCGGCCGCCGGACGCACCGAGGGGATGGCCGAGCGCGATGGCCCCGCCCTTGGCGTTGACGATCTGCGGGTCGACATCCCACGCGTCCACGCACGCCAGCGCCTGGACGGCGAACGCCTCGTTCAGCTCTACGGCGTCGACGTCGGTCCAGGAGATGCCCGCGCGCTTCAGGGCCCTGTTCACGGCCTCGACGGGCGCGTATCCGAACATCTGCGGATCCAGCGCGGCCACGCCGCGGCCCGCGACGCGGGCGAGGGGATCCACGCCGATGCGGTCGGCGGCCGCGGCCGAACCGAGCAGCACCGCGGAGGCGCCGTCGTTCAGCGGCGAGGCGTTCCCGGCCGTGATGCGGCCGTCGGCCCGGTAGGCGGGCTTGAGCGTGGCGAGCTTCTCCATGGTGGACCCGGGACGGATGCCCTCGTCGCGATCCAGGACGGTGTGCTCGCCGTCCGAGACGGGGACGACCAGCCCGTCGTAGAAGCCCGCGTTCCAGGCGTCGTCGGCGAGACGGTGGGAGCGGAGGGCGAACGCGTCCTGACGCTCGCGGGAGATGGCGAAGCGGTCGGCGAGCTGCTCGTTCGCCTCGCCCAGGGACACCGTCCACTCCTTGGGCATGCGCTCGTTGACCAGGCGCCAGCCGAGCGTGGTGGACACGGCGGTGACGTCCCCCGCGGGGAAGCCGCGCCCGGGCTTGGGCAGCACCCACGGGGCGCGGGTCATCGACTCGACTCCGCCGGTGAGGACGATGTCCGCGTCGCCGCTCTCGATGTGGCGCGAGGCGATGAGGGCGGCGTCGAGGGACGATCCGCACAGGCGGTTGACGGTGGTCGCGGGCACCGAGGTGGGCAGCCCCGCCAGCAGGACGGCCATCCTGCCGACGTTGCGGTTGTCCTCGCCGGCGCCGTTGGCGTTGCCCCAGACGACGTCGTCGATGCATCCGGGATCCAGTGCGGGGGTCTTGGCGAGGACCCCGCCGATGACCTGTGCCGCGAGGTCGTCGGGCCGGACCTCGGAGAGGGCGCCCCGGAAGCGGCCGAAGGGCGTTCGCACCGCCGAGTAGAGATAGCTGTCGCTCATACCGTCACGGTAGGAGCGCGGACTTCCACGCGTCCAAGACTCAATCCGTATCGATTGATAAGTGGATCTTATAGAATCAAGGTATGGAGCTGCGGCAGATCCGGTACTTCCTGGTGCTGGCCGAGGAATGCCACTTCGGGCGGGCGGCCACTCGCCTGCACGTGGCTCAGCCGGCCCTCTCCCAGCAGATCAAACAGCTGGAGAAGGAGCTCAGGACCACGTTGTTCACCCGCTCCACCCGGCACGTCGCCCTGACCGAGGCCGGACACCACCTCGTGGAGCACGCCCGCACCCTGGTCGCGGAGGAGGAGCGCGCCCGCCGGCACATGACAGAGCTGGCCACCGGCCACGCCGGACGGGTCTCGACCGGCTTCATCGGCACCGCCACCTACGACCTTCTGCCGCAGGTCGCACGCACCGTACGCGCCCGGCTGCCCGGGATCACCATGGACCTGCGCGGCGAGCTCCTCACGCCCGACCTGGTCGACGGACTGCTGGCCGGCACCTACGACCTGGCGGTCCTGCGCGGCCCCGCCGACCACGAGGACATCCGCACCACACCCCTGCGCTCCGAGTCCCTGATGGCGGTCCTCCCCTCGCACCATCCCCTCGCGGCCCGGCGACGCATCTCGCTCAAGGCCCTGGCCGACGAGCCGTTCGTCGTCCACCCCTCGCGATCCTCCATGTACGCCCGGGTCCTGGCCGCATGCCGGCGCGCCGGATTCCAGCCCACCTCACTGATGGAGGTCGGAGAGACGGCCACCCTGGTCGTCTTCGTGGCCGCCGGACACGGCGTCGCCCTCGTTCCCGCACCGGTACAGAGCCTCCGCCTCGCCAGCGTCGCCTACGTGCCCCTCACCCGGACGGAATCCGTCGACCTGGTCCTCGCGAGCCATGCCCGGCGCACCACCCCCGCCACCGACCAGGTCGCCTCTGTGATCAAAGAGTGTGTGGAAGGCCTTGAACACAGGGAAGCCCCGCCCTCTACGCTGGAGGGATGACGAGCGGCACAACCGGTGCTCCGGTGCGCTTCAGCACGATCGGTCTCCCCGAGGCGGAACGCATCGCCCTGTGGGAAGAGCACAACGCCGAGGCCCTGATCGGGCTGCGCTGCCGTTCCCTGCACGACACCGCCCTCGATGCGACGGAGATCAACCTCCAGCTTCCCCGAGCACATCTCGCCCGGGTCCTCGGCAGCCCCCACGTCGTCGAACGACCCGACGCCGAGATCCGCCGCGTGCCCTCGGACGCCGTGGCCTGCTATCTGACCCTGGCCGGTGACGCCTTCTTCTACTACGACGACGGCGTACGGCTGCTGCGTCCGGGACAGCTGCTGGTCTGCGACGCCGACCAGCCCTTCATCCGGGGCTTCTCGCACGGCCTGGAGGAACTCGCGGTCAAGATCCCCCACACGGTGTGGCGCGACCTCGGCGGGCCGCCCTCCCTGCCGCAGCCGCTGGTCATCGACGCCGGCGCCGTCCACACCCGGACTCTCGCCGCCCTCGTCGCCCGGGCGCTGCCCCCGGATTCCTCCGTCGCCGCGACCGTGGACGAGGACGCCGTGCTGGACCTGCTCGTATCCGCCGCGAGCGGTCGCGCCCCCTCCCTCTCCACCGTCCACCTGACCGTCGCGAAGACCTACATCGACGACCACCTGGCCGACCCGGGGCTCTCGGCGGCCCGCATCGCCCGCGGCATCGGGATCAGCGAGCGCCATCTGTCCCGGGTGTTCGCCGCGGGTGGCACGAGCCTGCCGAGGTACCTGCTGCACCGCCGCCTCGAACGAGCCCGCACGCTGCTGGGCACCGGGGGAGAGGCGACCGTGGCCGAGGTGGCCGCGCGCTGCGGGTTCGCGTCGGCCGCCCACTTCTCCCACCGGTTCAAGGATCGCTACGGCCTGCGCGCCACCGACGTCCTGCGCGAGGCACGCGCACGGCCGTAGCGGAGTGCGTGCACGGCCGTAGCGGGGTGCGTGCCCGCTCGAAGCGGAGGGCGGGATCACGTGCCGTCGGGTGCCAGCACGATGTCGAAGCGGACCCGGGACCAGGACCGCCCGCCGAGGTCGCGCCCGTCCGGCGTGGGCGTACCCGCCGGCTGCGCCACGAAGTCCTTGACGAGCGACTCCTTCACCCCGAACACGGAGTCCCGGTCCAGCAGTTCGTCACCGCGGACGAAGATGTGCGTGACCAGCGTGCGCAACGCGGGAGCGCTCACCATGAAGTGCAGGTGGGAGGCGCGCATGGGCGAACGGCCGGTCGCCGCCAGCAGTGCTCCCACCGGCCCGTCGTGCGGAATCGGATACGGCGTCGGGGTGAGCCCCCAGAACCGGTAGCGGCCGTCGGCTTCGCTGAACAGGTGCGCCCGCGCCGCCATCCGGTCATCCCCGTACTGCGTGTCGTAGAAGCCGTCCTCGTCGGCCTCCCACACCTCGATCCGCGCTCCGGCCACGGGTTTTCCGGCGGAGTCGGTGACAGTGCCCTCCACCCAGCAGGGTTCTCCGGCGGCCCCGAAGGCGAGATCGCCGCCCTGGGCGATCTCGGGGCTGTCGTCGACGAAGAACGGGCCGAAGACGGTGGCCTCGGTGGCGTCGCCGTACGCCTCGTTGTTGACGGCGACCGTCTGCATGGAGGCTCCGAGCACGTCCGACAGGAGGATGAACTCCTGGCGGCGGTCGTCGGTGATGTGGCCGGTGCGGGTGAGGAACTCGATCCCCTTGCTCCACTCGCCCTCGGTGAGCCGGACCTCTCGGACGAACGCGTGCAGGTGGTGGACCAGTGACCGCATGATCTCGCGCAGTCGAGGGTCGGTGCAGCCGTCGAAGGACGCCAGCACCTGGCGGGTGATCTGCTCCTCACGCTCCTGCTGCTCGGCCGGGACGGGGGTACGGGGAGTGGGGGTGTCGTTCATCGGGCTTCCCAGGCGTTCCGGACCAGGTCGGTGATCGCGTCGAGGGTGACGGGCCGCGGGTTGCCCGCGGGCGCGGCGGCCACGACGGGCTCGGCCACGGCCGCCACACCGTCCCGGGGCATGCCGAGGTCGCGCAGCGAGCGCGGCGCACCGAGCCGGTCACGGAGCGTGGCGAGCCCCTCGACCGCGGTAGGGGAGCCGAAGGCCGCGGCCAGGCGCTGTTCGGCGTCAGGGGCGAAGGGGGCGTTGAAGGCGAGGACATGGGGGAGGACCACCGCGTGGGTCTGGGCGTGCGGAAGGTTGAACATGCCGCCCAGCACATGGCAGATCTTGTGGTGCAGTCCGGACCCGGCGGAGGCGAACGCCACGGCGGCCAAGTAGGCGCCGTACAAGGTCTGTTCCCGGCCGTCCAGCGCCTGCGGGTCCTTCACGACCAGCGGCAGTCCCGTCCGCAGCGCCCGCACGCCTTCGGCGGCGAGGGCCTGGTCGATGGGATCCGTCCGAGGTGCCCACATGGAGTCCACGCAGTGGGCGAGCGCGTTGAGCCCCGAAGCGACACTCAGGCCGACCGGAAGGGAGAGCGTCAGCGAGGCGTCGTAGACGACGGCACGCGGCAGGACCTTCGGGTCCGTACCGGTGGTCTTCACGGAGTCCTCGGTCAGCCCCCATACGGCGGTGGCCTCCGAGCCGGCGTACGTGGTCGGGACGGCGACGATCGGCAGCCCCGTGGTCAGCGCGACCGCCTTGGCCAGGCCCGTGGTGGAGCCGCCGCCGACACTGACCAGGGCGTCGACGTCCCGTTCGGCGGCCGCCGCCCGAGCCCGCAGGGCGACCTCGACGGGAACGTGCATGACGACGTCGTCGTGCCGGTGGACGACGGGCAGGCCGGCGGTGACGCGATCGGCGAACTCCCGCTCGGCCGCCCCCGCGATGACCATCACCCGCCGGGCGCCGAGCGCGGCGACCTCCGCGGCCAGGCCCTCCTCGGCGGCGCCGGAGGCGAACCGCACCCGCTGCGGCAGCGTGTCGTGGACGAACCGCATGAGCTAGTCCCTTCCCAGGACGGAGAGCAGAGCAGCACGCAGCTGGTCTTCAGGGTTCTCGGGCAGCTCCATGGCCCGCCATGCGATGTGCTTGTCGGGCCGCACCAGCAGCACACCGCTCTCGTCGATCTCGCGCAGCTTGGCCCAGTCGTAGTAGAGGTCGGTCACCTCGCGGCCCGGGCCGATGACGACGGTCCTGAGCGGGACGCCCAACTCCTCGCCGACCTTCTCGGCCGCCTGCTCCCACGCCTCACCCGCGATGCCGGTCAGCAGCGTCCAACGGTCGTACGGCGCCAGGTCCATCAGCGCGTGACGGTGTGCGCTGTCCCCGACCCAGGCGTGCGGAAGATGCGCGCCGGGGACGGTCGACGTCTCGTAGTACAGATCGGCATCGCGTGCGGGCGCGGGCAGTTCACTGCCGTCGGAGACGACGGCCGTCGAGGTGTAGTGCTGACCCAGCTCCACACCGTGCGCGTTGAACTCGTAGTTCTTCAGCTCCATCGCGCGCACCAGCGCGGCCCGCTTGGCGGCCCCGGCAGGGGTGTTGGCCTTGCGTTCCTCGATGGCGGCCGTCATCGAGGCCTCGTCCGGCGCCCCGAGAACGCCCAGTGCCTCGAAGATGTCGACGAACTCGCGGCTGGACTTGTTGGCGCGCTTGACGATGCGCTCGGCGACGGGAGCCCGCTCGGCCGTGTAGGTCTCCAACAGCCCTGGCCCAGCATGCCCCTTGAGCACGGCCGCGATCTTCCACGCGAGGTTGTACGCGTCCTGGACGGAGGTGTTGGAGCCCAGGCCGTTGCTCGGCGGGTGCCGGTGGACGGCGTCGCCCGCACAGAACACACGGCCCTGCTGGAGCCGGGTCGCGTACATCTCGTTGTTGCCCCACAGGCTGGTGCCGGTGATCTCCACCTCCAGTTCGGGTGCGCCGAGGAGGTTGCGGACGATCTGCACGGCAGCGGCCTCGTCGACGACCGGGGGTTCCCCGGAGATGTCGTAGCCCCACACGATCAGCCACTCGTTCCACGGGCGCACCATGCGCACCAGCCCGGCGCCGATGCCGCCGACGTTCGAGCCGGGCTGGACGACCCAGTACAGGACGGACGGCCGGTGGGCGACGTAGCGGCTGATGTCGGCCTTGAACGTGATGTTCATCGAGCCGGCGATGTCCATCGCGCCCTCGTAGGGCAGACCGATGTCCGCGGCGACCTTGGAGCGGGCACCGTCCGCGCCGATCAGGTACTTCGCGCGGATGCTGTACTCGTGCCCGGTGAGCCGGTCCAGCACCCGCACGGTGACTCCGTCGGCGTCCTGGGTGTGTGACAGGTACTCACTGGAGAACCGCGTCTGCGCGCCGCGCTGCGCGGCGTTGCGGACCAGGATCGGTTCGAGATACGTCTGCGGGATGTCCACGGTGAGACAGGGGGACGCCAGCCGGTAGTCCGCCTCGCGGTCCGGCCGGGTCCCCCAGGTGTGGATACGGCCGATCTCCTCACCGGTGATGCTGGTGCAGAACACCGTGTCGCCGACGAGGGAGTGGTCCGTGGCGTCGGCCAGCACCTGCGGTTCGATGCCCAGATCGCGGAAGACCTCCATCGCGCGCTGGTTGGTGATGTGCGCGCGGGGGGTGTTCGCCGTCCACCGGTACTTCGTGATCATGATGGTGCCGACGCCCAGCGTCGCCAGCAGCAGCGCCGCGGAGGCGCCCGCAGGGCCGGAACCGACGACCACGACGTCGGTCGTGACGGCCGAGTCGCCCGGCAGCTCGGTCTCGGACATCCCGTCGTTGAACATGGGCATCGTGCTGACCTTTCATCGATCCGGCGACGTTGCCGGCAGCGCCAGTGTGAGACGGACCCGGACGGGACGGAACAGCGCGGCGGCGAGGTCGGCGGATACACCAAGAAGTGGCGGATCCACGAAGGACCGGCCACACCGCGAGGCCTGACCGCGCGACTGCCGCGAGCCGGATTTCGCCGAGCAGGTCACGCGAGGGACGCCGGCTGACGACGGTCCTGACCTCGTGGAGCCGTCCCTTGCCGAACAGCTCCGCGATCTCGCGAGGAAGGCCGGCGCACCCCCGAGGCCGCGCGTCCCGGGCACCCGGTATGCCCTGAACGGTGACGTCTGGGCGAGGTTCTCCCTGCGGGAGATGGCACGTTTCCATCAGGAGCGAGCTGCGGTGGCCACGTTGGCGCTGGCCCGGACACGGCTGCCCTGGGGCATGGTGAAGACGGATGGCTTCGGGCGTGTCGTCGGCTTCGTCGAGGCACCGCCGTCCCCGTACGACAGGGAGTGGTCACGGCTCCGGCTGTGACCGGATCGGTCCGCCCCCGGACCCGATGAGGTCTGTCGCCGCTCCAGCCCCGCCGGTCAAGCTTGGGGGCATGAACCGAGCGCTGATCGTCATCGATGTCCAGGAATCCTTCCGCGCCCGCCCGCTGTGGGAGACCATTTCCAACCCGAAGATCGCCGACCAGGTGGACCGACTGGTCCGGCTCGCCCGCCAGGCCGGGGACCTGGTGGTGTGGGTGCTGCATTCCGATCCCGGCAGCGGCGATGTCTTCGACCCCGCCCTCGGCCATGTCCGCCTGATGGATGAGTTGCAGCGCCGGGACACGGAACCGCTGATCCACAAGACCTCGCACAACGCGTTCACCACCACCAACCTGCAGCAACTCCTCACCGAGCGCGGCATCCACGAGCTCACCGTCTGCGGCATCCGGACCGAGCAGTGCGTGGAGACCACCACCCGCGTCGCGAGCGACTTCGGCTACCAGGTCACGTTCGTCATCGACGCCACCGCGACCAACCCCATCCCGCACCGTGACGCTCCCGCCGACCAGAGCGTCGCCGAACTGCTGTCGGACCCCCGCACCCTGAGCGCCGAGGAGATCATCAGGCGCACGGAGTACGCCCTTGCCGGACGCTTTGCCACCATCGCCACGGTTGGGGAACTGGAAGCCGCGGCGGAGTCTCGGGCATGATGACCGGATCGTGAGCCACATCGCCTTTCTCCTGGTGCCCGGAGTCCATCTGCTGGACCTGGCAGGCCCCGCGCAGGTCTTTTCCACGGCCTCCGACTTCGGGCGCCCTTACACCCTCAGCTACGTCGCCGAGCAGCCGCTGGTCACCACCGCTCAGGGCCTGCCCTTGGTGGCCCAGCCGGACTGGCCCGAGCTCGGCCCCGAGGACTTGATCGTGGTGCCCGGCTGGCGGGCGCCCACCCTGGCAGGCAGTCCCGCCATCGGCGCGGATTTCCTGCAGTCCCTCCGGGACCACCACGCCAGGGGCGGCACCGTTGCCAGCGTCTGCGCCGGAGCCGAGGCGCTCGGCCGGGCCGGCCTGCTCGACGGCCGCCGGTGCACCACGCACCATGATGTGCAGGACGAGCTCGCACGCCGCTACCCCAGAGCGACGGTCGTTCGCGATGTTCTTCATACCGCCGACGACCGGGTGGTCACCTCGGCCGGCATCGCCAGCGGCATCGACCTGGCCCTGCACCTGGTCGCCACCCGGCACGGCCCCGCCGTCGCCGCACAGACGGCCCGGGACATGGTCGTCTACGCGCGGCGCAACGGCCATGAACCGCAGGCCAGCGCAATGCTCAGATTCCGATCCCACCTCGACGACACCGTGCACCACGCCCAGGACCTGCTCGATGCCCGCTACGACCAACCACTGCCCCTGTCCGCCCTGGCCGCGACCGTGGGCGTGAGCGAACGTACCCTCACCCGCCTCTTCACCCGCGCCACCGGCGGCCTCACCCCGCTGCGCTACCAGCAAACCCTCCGTCTCGAACGCGCCGAGCACCTCATCAGCCATGGCGCCACGGTCGATGCCGCCGCCCGCGCGGTCGGCTTCGAGGACCCCCGCATGCTGCGCCGCCTACGAGCTCGCAACCACTGACCAGCAGCAGCGCACGCCAAAACGACACACCAACCACTCGACGCTCTGATCTCCCATCTCGACAAGACCAAGCTGTCGCAGGTACGGATACCAGTGGCCGACGACGAGACCTATGGCGCGGTACAAGTCGGGGTGCGGCAGGCCACACCCCAAGTGGATGGCGGACCGCAGTGACCGGGTGAGCACCGGCGCGAAATGGTCGTCCGCATGACAACAACGTCACGACCCACCAGCACGCACGGACAATCCCGATCCGCAGGTGTCCCTGGTCGGGCATTCGCGGTGCTCGTCGTTCTTGCCGCGGCCCTCGTCCCGGCTTTCGTCTTCGTCCCCGGCCCGTTGGCGGCGAGCATGTCCGGCGGCGGCTTCGGCGACCGGCGTCACCTCGTCGACAAGCTCTCCCGGTCGTTCGTCGGCTACTGGGGTTCCGGCGAACGGAGCCTTTCCCCGGGCTTGGAGAGGGTTGTCGACTACTGGCTCCGCTACCACGTGGTCAAGGCCGTGATCGCCCCGACCCTGCTGGCCGTGCTGACAATGCTCGGCGTTCTGCTCTGGAAAGCCTTTCTGCGGACCGACGGGCTTGGAGGCGGACGCAGGGCCGCTCTCGCGACGGCCGGAATCGGCGTCACGGCGCTCGCGCTGGTCTCGTTGGCGGCGGTCATGGCCGACATCCAGGGTGCGACAGCGCCGCTCTCCTCACTGCTGTCGATGCTGCCCATGCACCCGTCGCACGGAGAACTCGCCGATACGCTCGACCAGGTCAGGCAGCACCTGGCCGACTATCCGAGCTCCGGTGACCGAACTCCGCCTGCCATCGAGGTGATGGTCGGTGACTTCTCCCGGTACCACGTGGTGACAGCCGTGGCCGCCCCGATGGTCGCGCCGGGTGAACGCGGTCACGTGCAGGCCCGCGGCGGACGGCACCGGCTCCGCCAGGTCCGCGAAGCGGCCGGTGAGCGCACCGACGACGACCCGGTGCCGGGCGGCGTACGTGTGCTGCATCCGGCGGATGTGCCGGGCGAACAGCCCGTCGTCGACGAAACGCGCGAGTGCCGCCTGCGTGGCGACCGCCGTATGCCAGTCGGCGGCGTACTTGGCGGTGCGCAACGCCGTGCGCAGCGCAGCGGGCGCCACCAGGAAACCGACACGCAAAGAGGGCATCATCACCTTGGAGAACGACCCCACATAGATGACATGGCCGCCCCGGTCCAGACTCTGCAGCGTCTCGACCGGCCGCCCGCCGAACCGGAACTCGCTGTCGTAGTCGTCCTCGATCACCGCCGCGCTGTGCCGCCAAGCCCACCGCAACAGCGCCGTTCTGCGCCGCAACGACATCGGCATGCCGAGCGGGAACTGATGGGCAGGGGTGACGTACACCGCACGGGTGTCCGGCGGGATGGCGTCCACCAGCAGGCCCTCGGCGTCCACCGCCACGCCCGTGACCACGGCACCCTGCGCCAAGAACGGCAGCCGGGCCGGCGGGTAGCCGGGCTCTTCGACCACCACCCGGTCACCCGGCTCCAGCAGCACCCGCCCGATGAGGTCCAGGGCCTGCTGCGTGCCGGTGGTCACCAGCAGGTCGTCCGGACCGGCCCGCACACCGCGGGAGAGCCCGATGTGCCGGGCGAGCGCGGCCCGCAGCCCGGCATGGCCGGCAGGATCGCCGTATCCGACCGCCCCGGCCCCCGACAGCCGCAGTTCCCGGGCGATCAGGGGACGCCAGACGTCGTAGGGGAAGAGCCGGGCGTCCGGCAGACCGACCCTGAAGTCATAGGCCGCCGTAACGGGCCCCGTGACCTCCGGAGCCGCCCAGGGGGACAGACCCGCCCACAGGGCACGCGGGCGCAGTCCCGGGCCGGTGGCGTCGGTGGCGGGCGCGGCTCCGCGCGCGGGCAGGCCCGCCGTCCGCACATAGGTCCCGGAGCCGACCCTGCTGTCCGCGTAGCCCTCGGCGACGAGCCGTTCATAGGCGACACCGACGGTGTTGCGGGCCACCGCGAGACGGCGGCTCAGCTCCCGGGTCGCAGGCAGCGGATCGCCGGGCCGAAGCAGCCCGTCGTGGATCGCGGTGCGCAACTGGCGGTAGATCTGGCCCGACAGATCGCTCTGCCCGTCGAGCCTGACGTACACATCCATCTCGGCCTTCCGCCCTCGGCTCGGCTGCTGTCGGCCTTCAGCACGGCAATTGGCTCAATCATCCGACACCTTATTGGACCTGGAGCCGGACCGCTGCGCGATCCTACGCTCGGGCCATGGACATGCGACAACTCGACCGCCAGGCGCTGCTGTTGACCGGGCAACTCGTCTCCCGGGTGAAACCCGGCCACTTGACGCGGGCGACACCGTGCGCGGACTGGACCCTGTACGGCCTGCTCCGCCATCTGGTCACCCAGAACCAGGGGTTCACCGCCTCCGCCCACGGTGCGGGTCAGCCGTGGGCCGTATGGCGGGACGGCGATCTCGGCGACGACCCGGCCGGGGCATACGAGGCGTCGGCGGACGAGGTCACCGCCGCGTTCGCCGAAGACGGCGTACTCGCACGGCAGTTCGCACTGCCGGAAGTGGGCGAAGGCTTCGCCGTCCCCGGAAAGACCGCGATCGGCTTCCACCTGCTCGACTACGTGGTGCACGCCTGGGACATCGCGGTGACGATAGGCGCCCCATGGGAACCGGCCGCCGAACTCACCACCGCCGCACTGCGTGTCGCCGCCCTGGTCCCGGACGCAGGCCGCGGGCCCGGTGCCCCCTTCCGCCGACGGCTCACCGTCCCCGACGACGCCCCGCCGAGCGACCGGCTGCTCGCCCTGCTCGGCCGCGACCCCTCCTGGACACCCGAGCCGTACTGACCCTGCTCCATACGGTCAGAACAGGGTTCGGGGTCATGTCTCAGAGCAGTGCTGTCAGCCAACTGTCTCCGGGCGGGGGAACGGAGAAGTACCCCCGCCGGCGGTGCGGGTGAAGTTGGCCATGCCCTCGCCCTGCAGTCGGCGCTGTGTTGGTAGTTGTAGCCGCGCCAGACCAGGGGAGGGAGGACGGCGCCGGTCGGGGGCGGGCTGCTCGGTGCTCGGCTACCGTCCAGCCATCGGCCGTCCCTTCGGCGGCCGGCCTTCCCCGGTCAGCCGTGACCACTGCTCGCTCAGTGATCCCTGCGGAGGTGTCCGGGTTGCCGGAGCCCTCGGTGAAGTGGAACGGATTGCGGGCTGGCCCTCTGCCGCTTTCGACATCCGCGTCTGCCTGTCGTCATCACGTCCTTCCATCGCGGTGCAGGACATGGCGTGCCACCGCGCGCTCGAACTGTGTGCGGAGGCTGTCGTGCACTGCGGTCAGCTCTTCCTCGAACGTCGCGAGTTCGTCGGGCCAGTAGCGGTCGCGGTAGTACATCTCGGCCTGGGCCTGGTAGACGGCGACCTGATCCAGCACAGACTGAACGGCCCGCCGCTGAGCATCCGGGTCTGTCGCCAGGAAGTCGTCGCAGACGGTGCGCGCCCTCGTCAGCATGGTGTCGGACGGCTGCTCGAGCGGAAGTTCAGAGGCCGGCCCGCCGAACTGCCGTTGCAGTTTCCGGAGATCACCATCGCCGCGCCGGATGTGATCCCTCACCGCAGTCTCGACCAGACGATGCAGCAGGGCCCGCAGTTCGAGTGGCTCCCAGATGCGGTCGCGTACGTCGTAGAGCTCGGTGCGCTGCTGTGCGCCCGGCCGGCCCCATTGGGCGATCTGACGGTTCAGCGCCAGGTATGCGGCCATCTGCTGTGCGTGCTGCTGCTCGGTCTTCAGCTCTTGGGGTCCTCGGCGGTCCTGCACCTTCAGCCCGAAGAGCTCTTCGAGTTCGGTTGTGAACATAAGTTCCGCCGAGGATGTGCCACCCACTCGGGAGTAGCGCTGGAAGAACTCGAAGACCGAGACCGTCGCCGTGATCCACTGGGTGTCACTGACCGGCAGACCTTCCTTGGTCTCAATCGCCTGGAGCAGCCCTCCGCGCAAACGCACCCCGGCAGGCATGGCGCCGGCGGCCAGGGGCACCACGGTGCCGTCGGCGATGTCGTAATCCCGGCCCTGGGCGTAGCAATTTGCTGCCGCGACCGCCTCCATGACGCGCTTTTCCAGCAGCAGGGTCTCCATGCTGGCGGGATCGGTGACGCCGAAGGCGTCGTGCAACCGTTTCCGGCCTTGGGCCGTCAGCCGTACGACGCCTCGTTCCGTATCGATGGAGTAGTCCTGTTCACCGCGCAAAGTGGCTGCCATCCGGGCCGTCTTCTGGAGCTCCTCCGCGGGGGAGGCGTCGTCCTCCAGCAGCATCAGCGGTTCGAAGATCGGGGCGATCAGGACGTGCCCCGGGTCCTTCACCACAGCTGCAGACACACCCTGGCGCGCATCGTCCCGCGGTGTCAGGGCCTGCCGGTCATGGAGCAGGTCCAGGCCGAACCTGCGATAGGCCCCTACCGTGACATCGGCGTCGTAGACCGCGTTGCGTCCTTCCGCGTCCATGCCCTCCCGCAGAACGCCGACCCTCACGCCCAGCGGGCCGTACACCGCCGCGGCCAGCTCTCCTTCTTCCAACGCCTGCCGCTCATCGGGCGTGATCAGATGGACCCCGCCATGGGACAGCGTGTGTAGGTACCCGGCCAGGAACCGGGCCCCGCGCAGATGCTCTTCCCCGGCCATCCGGCCGCCGTGGATCATCGTGCCGTCCGCCATGCGTACGGCCATCTGCCGGACATCCTCATCGAAGGACACCCCGCTGATCGTGGCGGACGATCGGCTGAGGAGAGCGAGCGCTGGCCGGGAGAGGGCCTCCAGCGGCTGGCCGCCTTCGGCCTGACGCTTCAATTCCCGCGCTGTGGCCCGCGCATCCATCCAAGCCCTCCACTCTCGCACTCAGCCGCCGCCCGGGCAGGTGCATGTCGGGCAGCTTGTCAACGGAACACGTGATGGCCTCTGTTGCCTTGCTCGTACGTGTCTGCGGATTCTTCCTCGGATCGAAGTCGATCCTGCCCTCGCATCTTCCCGACCCGACTCTGTTCTTTCCCGGCGGATGGCGGCAACCCGCGCAGGGGCCCTGGGCGTTGCAGAGTTCCTCGCCGGAATCGGCGTGCTGCTGTTCGACGTCAACCTCAACTCCCTGCACAGCACGGTGAACTACGGCATACGCCCCATCGGCGCCATCGTCGGAGGCACGCTCGCCACCCTCATCGGACCCAGGCCCACCCTGATCACGGCCGCCGTCGGAGGAACACTGTCGTTGCTCTGGCTGCTCCCCTCGTCCATACCGCGCATCCGCTCCCTGGCTCCGCACGATCCACTCACCGCCGACGGCGCCACCGAGGCAGACGGCCGACCGGCCCCTCAAGGACGCATAGGGCAGCTACTAGGGTCCGTCTTCAAAGGATGCTGGTGGACGGATTAGAGGCAGCCACTCGGGGCTGAACCCGACGTCCGTTGAGTTCGTGGGCTGCCGAAGGCAGGGTGCTGCCGTGGGCCGGCGCCCGGCCTCGTCCGAGGAGAGAGGAAGGCCCCTGTATGACCTACGGCTGCATGGCATCGATGAAGACCCGACCTGGTTTTCGCGACGAAGTCGTCTCCATACTTCTGAGCGCTGTCGACGGCCTTCGTGAGGCAGGATGCGCCATTTACATCGTCGGCTTGGCAGACGGGGACGACACGACGATCTGGGTGACCGAGGTCTGGAAGACCAAGGGACATCACGATGCTTCACTGGAACTGCCCGAGGCGAAGGCGGCCATCAGTAAGGCCATGCCGATGCTCACGGGAGAGTTCACCAAGCAGGAAGTGTTGGTCGCGGGAGGCCTCGGGCTCTGACGATCACCCGTCAAAGAGATCGTGCCCAGACCAGGAGCGACGCGAGATTGACCGCTCGGGGCCGGGGAGGACGCCGCGGACGCGCAGCTCCTTCACGATCGGTGCCTGCGTGTAGAGGATCAGGTGGCCAGTCACGTCGGCCTGTGCCACAGCCACTTCCCACGGCGTCATCGCGGGTGTCTCCCTGTTCAGCGTTTCAACTCGGCGGCGGACTGGTTCGTCCAGTCGGGGCACTTTGCTTCCGGCGTCGTACCGTTTGTCCTGGGCGCGGCGGGTGACCTGCACCTTGACGATGATCATCACTTGGGGGTACATGCCGTCAAAGGCGTAACCCGGGTTGTAGAGGCCCCCTTTGCCGTCGTTCTTGTCCTCCTTGCCGTTCAGGGGAGCTGACACCTCTTGGTCTTGTTCCAGTGGGGGCGTCGGCGTGTGCTGGGCCTTGCCGGTAGAAGCCGCCTCCTGCTCCGGGTTGAGACGCCTCGGTGGTCCCCAATGGCGCCGCCGTAGCCACGCGCTGCAGCATGCCCTTTGGGCAAGGCCGCTGGTGTCTGCGACCGGATACCGCCGGCATCACCCGCTGCCGGCATCCAGGTAGTCGCTGGCAAGCTCGCTCAGCTCCCGAGGGCCGCTGCCTGCGGCGTCTGCAGTCGCCAACGAGGCTGGCGTAGGGGGCTTCGGCGTAGCCGGGGTCGAATGGATGCATGCCGAGTTGCTACTCCACGCGAGCGATCCTTGATGACTCACAGTAGTCACTGGGTGACTTTACGGCATGTACCCTGTTAGGTGGCGTTCACCGGTCGATGAACCTTCGAAGAGGTCGGGCGAAGGGGACGCCACATGCCGCGTGCAGAACACGAGCCGACGACACGCTTCGCCCTGCGGGGCCGCTTGGTCGCCCTGGACGGCCTGACCGTCGGCGCCGACGCCGACGCCACCTTCCTGTCCGTCCCCGACCATGAAAACGACCTGCCCGCCGGCTACCCCACGCACCTGTCCCAGCTGCTGACCTGAGACTTCACTCCTTCCCGCCCGGCGCGCGGCACCGGGCATCCCTCCCTCGGAACAGGAGTCCGGCATGCTCATCCACAACCTCGCCCTGGTGTCCCAGACCCGGCACATCACCCCCTCGCAGCTCACCCGGGTGGCCGCCGCCCTGCAGAAACAGGCGCTGCGGGACTTCGCGCCCATCTGGAACATCCACGCCACCGTCGACGCCTTCGACACCCTCCACGACGTGCCACCCGGCTACTGGCCCATGATCGTCAAGGACGACATTCAGCAGCCCGGTGCCGCCGGCGTCCACCTTGATCACAACGGGCAGCCACTCTCCCTGATCGAGTACAGCGACAGCTGGTCACTGACCACCAGCCACGAAATGCTCGAGATGCTCGGTGACCCGAGCGGTAGCCGACTCGTCGCGGGTCAGTCCCCCGACCCGGACCAGGGGGTGGTGGAGTTCCTGGTCGAGGTCGCCGACCCCTCGGAGGCCCCGGAGAACGGCTACACCATCAACGGCCTGCTGGTGTCGGACTTCTTCACCCCGCACTTCTACGACCCCGTCGCCGCCTCGGGGGTGCGCTACAGCTTCACCGGCAAGCTGGACGGCCCCCGCAAGATCCTTCCCGGCGGTTACATCAGCTGGCACGACCCGGTGAGCGACCACTGGTTCCAGCAGGTCTGGTTCGACACCGCCCAGCCCGAGTTCCGTGACCTGGGCCGCCTGACCGCTGTGGCCGGCAACCTGCGCTCGGCCATCGACTCCCGCACCCAGACCATCGCGCGTATCGCCGCGAGCGGCCCGCAGTCGGACCGCTTCGCCGCCGCCCGCGCGCTGACGGCGGTGGTGAAGGAAACCACCGCAGCCCGGGCCGACAGGTGGAGCAGCCGCATCGAAGAGCTGCAGTCCCAGCCCGTCGTCGAGGGCACCTGGGAAGACGGCGAGTAGGACAATGAACAACAGCCCCACCACCAGCCGCCCGCCTGAGACGGAGGGGGCACCATGGCCAATGATGAGAAACCCGGCAAGGACCGCGCAGACGAGCTGCAGGAACTGATCGACCAGCTCACCTCCGATGCCGCGTCCGGCACCGGCGCGCCGACCGGGCCGCGCAGCGAGAGCCTGCGCGAGGCGGTTCACCGTCGGATGCGCGAGCTTGACGACGCATCCCAGGCCGACGAGGAAGCGACCGAGGAGGATCCCAGGCCGGACGACGAGTCCTCCTGACCACGAGATCACGGCGGTACGGGTTGTCGAGCCCGTATCACCGTGATCGCGCTCCGAGCAGCGCCTCGTCTCGTGAACACCTCGGACCGCCATCGTCCCGGGAACGGCAGCGCACCGCGTACCCCAGCACGACCCACATCCAAGGAGCGGTGCGTATGCCCTCGACGCAGAAGACACGCCGTCAGCTCAACGCCACCAACGCCTTCGCCTGGGCACTTGGTGCTCCACTGCCGGCGGCCCTTGGCCTGTGGTACTTCCTGGCCGGGGCGCCCCGGGGTCTGGCCCGGCTGCAACTGGCCGGATCAGCCGATCGGGCCTTCGCCATCTGCGCGGGGCGCTTGTCGACGTGCCAGCATGCGCTGACGACGTACTACACCCTCGTCGTGTGCTGCACGATCAGCCTCCTGTTGGTCTTCTGGCTGAGCTGCTTCGCCTTCCCCAGCAAGTGTGGACGGCACGTCGCCGAGCTGGCGATGATCGTGACGGGCGTCGGTGGACTGTGTGGTGTCCTGGAGAACTGGCTGATCAAGCACGGCTTGGGTCTTGGCCGGACACAGGCCGGGGACAGCTGGTTCGCCGTGGCAGCCGGCCTGGCGGCGCTCAAGTGGCTGATCGCCCTCCTGACGATCCTGGCCCTCTATCTGTGGCTGACTGCCCTTTCACGAGCCGGACGCCACGCCCTGCCGACCATGTGGCGACGGATGCGTCGCCGGCCGAAGGCAGATCCGGCTCTCAGGATCACCTGCGACAGGCACCACTCGGACGACACTCCGCAAGCCGTGCCGTCATGGCCGGTCTCCATGGGACCGGACGGACCGACGTGGCCGGACATCGCCCCCGAGAAGGACCTGTACGCGGCGGCGCAGGAGACGCCCTCGCATTGGCGCTACGAAGGCACGACGGCCCCCGGACGCGAAAACGCGGACATCGGCATCTGCGTCTCCGGCGGCGGCATCCGCTCCGCCTGCGTAACACTGGGCGCCTTCCAGACCCTGCGCCACACCCTCAACAAGGCCGGCTATCTCGTGTCGGTGTCCGGCGGCGGCTACACGGTCGGCGCCATGCAGCTGGCGCTCTCCGATGACCAGGGCAAGCCCGCCGGTCCGTCCGCGAAGACCGTATTCCAACCCGGCTCGGTCGAAGAAGACCATCTGCGCCGCCACTCCAAGTACGTTGCCGACGGCACCAGGGAGTGGCTGGTCGCGCTCGGCGTGCTGCTGCGCGGTCTGCTCGCCTCCCTCTTCCTGCTGGCGGCCACCACGACCATCCTGGGCCTGGCACTGAGCTGGGGCTATCACCTCGTCCCGGTCACCGACCTGAACCACCTGGCGGCCCCCGGCACACACGCCTGCCCACCCCACTGCAGCCGACCGTCCCGTCCGCCCTTCCGGCATCCGGCCGTGTGGGCCGTACTGACCCTGTTCGCCGCCGCCGCTTTCTCCTGGCTGGTCTGGCTGTTCTCCACGACCTGGTCGCGCCGGAGTAAACCCGGCCGCATCGCCGCCCGAGCCTTCCGTCTCCTGCTGGTGCTCGCCATGGCGCTGGCCACCACCGTCATCCTCGTGCCCCTGCTGGCCTGGGGCGCCGTCCAGCTCCAGCTTCAGCTCAAGATCAACCGCCCCCGCACCGGCGCCGGAATCGGCGCGACCGTCCTCATCACCTACGTCGCCGCACTGATCACCACCCTGTGGCGGCGGCGCCAGACCCTGCGCAGCGGCCTGTCCAAGATCACGGACCTGCTGCGCGGCAAACCGGGCCTTGCCCGCGCCGTCCCCAACGGCTTCACCCAGTACCTACTGGTCTGGGCCGTCCTCGCCCTGCTGACCGCCGGCTTCCTGCTCCTGCTGGGATGGTCGACGGCCACCGGATGGTCCTGGCCGAACTGGGCGCAGGTGACCGCCCCCGCGATCCTGCTGGTCCTCGGCTCCAGTCTCGACCAGACCTGGATGAGCCTGCATCCCTTCTACCGCCGGCGCCTCGCCTCCTGCTTCGCTGTCCGCCGCGCCGACGTCGACGGACGCGAGGGCGTTCAGATCGCCCAGCCGTACAACTTCGACACCGAGACCACCAGGCTCAGCACCTACGGCGGTAGACGTGACAGGTTTCCCCAGGTCATCTTCGCCGCCGCAGCCAACCTCTCCGGCGCCAGCCGTACGCCACCCGGCCGCAGGGCCGTGTCATTCACCTTCTCCTGCGACTACGTCGGCAGCCCCGACACCGGCTACGCCTGCACCGCCTGTCTGGAGGAGCGGACCAAGCGGAACATCGCCCGGGACCTGACCGTCCAATCCGCCATCGCCATCTCCGGTGCCGCGTTCGCCTCCGCCATGGGAGCGCAGGCGCGCGCTTTCCAGACCTTCTTCGCCCTCTCCAACGCCCGCCTCGGCAGCTGGCTGCCCAACCCGTCCGTGCTGGCGCGACAGTGGGAACCCGACGCCCCCTGGCAGTTGCCGCGCGCGCCGGCGATCCGCCGACTGCCCTACCTGCTGCGCGAGGTCTTCGGCCGCTACCCGATGGACGACCGCCTGCTGCTTGTCACCGACGGCGGTCACTACGAAAACCTCGGTCTGGTCGAACTCCTGCGCCAGGGAGTCCGCACGGCGATCTGCATCGACGCCAGCGGGGACACACCGCCCTTCGCCACAACCCTGGCCCAGGCGATCGCCCTGGCTCAGGAAGAACTCGGTATCACCATCACCCTGGACGATCCCGGGGCACTCATCCCCGGCAGCGGGGAACCGCTCTCGCCCCCCAGCATCCTGTCGCCCATCAACGCACGGCTGTCCAAGACAGCCGTCATCACCGGGAAAATCACCTACCCCAGGAATTTGCGGATCAAGGACGAAGACGGCCGGACCGCATGGAGCGGGACGGAAGGAACCCTGATCGTGGCCCGCGCCACACTGACCGCGGCTCTGCCGTACCAACTGCTCTCCTATGCGGCAGCCCACCCGGTCTTCCCTCGCGACAGCACGAGTGACCAGTGGTTCGACCACGAGCAGTTCGATGCCTACCAGACCCTCGGACGCTGCCTCGGCACACAGGTCCAGAACCTGCTGGAGCCGCCCTCCCCACAGGTCACCCCAACTGCGAAACCATGATTCTGCTCATGATCGGCAACGGCCCGAGCGGAGGCATGGCCTACGGTTTCGGCGCCGATCCGGGCCTGGACCCTTCCGTACGGGTTCGAGTGGTGCCGGCCAGGAGGCCGGGGTGACCTTGCGGTGCTCCTCGTGCATCGTGCCCATGCGACACCCCTTCGTCTCCGTGCCCGCGTGTCCGTCCCGCGGCGCACCCATGTCCTCCCGAGGACGCACCCTGCTCAACTCCGTGGGCGTCCGCGCGCCAGGGCCGGTGAACGGGCGGACAGGGCGCCGTGGTTACGATGCCCCGTGAACCGTTTTCCTCCTCCCGGCCGGACAGCCCGATGAGCACCGCCGTCTCGTTCCCCCTCGGAGCCTCGACCACGCTCGCCGAACTCGCCCGGGATCCGCACCCGCGCCTGGCACTGCTCCGCGCCCACGAGCCGGTGTCGTGGCTGCCCGAGCTGAACGGCTGGCTGGTCACCCGCCGCGACCTCGGGCTGGACGTGATGAGGGACTCCGCCACCTTCACCGTCGACGACCCACGCTTCACCACCGCCCGGGTCGTCGGACCGAGCATGCTGTCCCTGGACGGCGCCGCGCACACCCGCCACCGCGAGCCCTTCGCGGCACCCTTCCGGCCCCGAAGGGTGCACGACAACTTCGCCGCGTTCATAGAACGGGAGACCGACCGCCTCATCACCGCCCTGGAACCGGCGGGCGCCACCGAACTGCGCCGTGCCTTCGCCGGACCGCTCGCGGTGGCCGTCGTCACCGACGCCCTCGGGCTGGTCGGGACGACCACCGACACGGTGCTCTCCTGGTACGACGCCATCGTACGGTAGGTCTCGGACATCACCGAGGGCCTGGAGGCGGGCTCGGCGGGTCCCGCCGCGTACGGACAGCTACGGGCCGCCGTCGAGGCAACCGTCGCCGACCCGCAGGCCTCTTCGCTCCTCGTCTCCGCCGCCGGGCAACTGGACGTGCCCGAAGTGGCCTCCAACGCGGCGGTGCTGATGTTCGGCGGCATCGAGACGACCGAAGCGATGATCACCAACGCACTGCTCCACCTGCTGCAGAACCCCGCCCAACTCGCCTTGGTGGAGGCCGATTCCGGCCTGCTGGACGGAGCCGTCGAGGAGTCCCTGCGGCTGGAGCCCGGCGCGGCGGTGGTGGACCGCTACGCCACCCGCGACACCGTGCTCGGCCAGGTCGCCATCCGCCGCGGCGACCTGGTCAGCGTCTCTCTGACAGGCGCCAACCGTGACCCGGCCGTCTTCGCGGACCCGGACCGATTCGACGTCCGGCGTGCCGAAGCCCGCCTTCAACTGGCCTTCGCCCACGGCCCGCACCACTGCCTCGCCGCCCACCTGGCCCGCCTGGAAACCCGCATCGCTCTCCAGCGCCTGCTCGAACGCCTCCCCGGACTCCGTCTCGACCCGCAGCGGCCCGCCACCCCGTACGGTCTGGTCTTCCGCAAACCGGCCGCACTCCACGTGCTCTGGGACGTTCCGGCCTGATGACCCTCGACGGCCGACCGGCGCTTCAGCAGCCGAGGTGAAACTCGGGCAGATGCCCCGGCGCAAGGCGCGGCGGGCCCTCGCCGCGGCCTTCATCGTCGGCATAGCCGCCGGCGGCAACGGCAACGACGACAAGAAGGCCGTCGCGGACGACAAGCCTCGGCCCACTGCGACCGCCACGGTGACGGCGACGGCAACCGCCACGGAGACCGCCGCACCCGAGCCGGCGCCCACCGTCACCGAGACGAAGACGGTCAAGGTCAAGGTGACCGTCACCGCGGACTCGGCCGGCGGAGACTCCGTGAGCTCCGACGACGACGGCGGTGGCGGCGGCAGTACCTACTACGCCAACTGCACCGCCGCGCGCGCCGCCGGGGTCACCCCCCTCTACCGGGGCGACCCCGGATACGACTCGCATCTCGACCGGGACGGGGACGGCGTCGCCTGGGAATGACAGCGGCAGGCCCGCCCGGGGGAGGGGGATACGAGCAGGGCCTGCCACCGGAGCGGCTCAGGCCACCGTGCGGATCAGCTTCTTGTTGGTGAACTCCTCGATGCCGAGTCGGCCGAGTTCCCGGCCGAAACCGGAGCGCTTCACCCCGCCGAAGGGGAGCTCGGCACCCTCCGCGCCCACGCCGTTCACGAAGACCATGCCGGCCTCGATGCGGTCGGCGACCCGCGCGGCCTGCTCGGGGTCGGTGGTGAAGACGTAGGAACCGAGGCCGTACGGGGTGTCGTTGGCGATCCGTACGGCGTCGTCCTCGTCGGTGGCCGGGAAGACCATCGCGACCGGTCCGAACAGCTCCTGGCGGGCCGCCGCGTGCTCGGTGGTCAGCCCGGTGAGCACGCCTGCCGGGAAGAACGCGCCCTGCCGCTCACCGGTGCCGTGCAGGGTGGCGCCCTCCGCCACGGCCTCGCCGACCTGCCGGGCCAGGGTCTCGGCGGCGGCCGCCGAGGAGAGCGGCGCCCCGGTGGCGGAGTCGAGCAGCCGGGCCGTGAACCGCTCCACGAACGCGTCGTACAGGTCCGCCACGACCACGAACCGCTTGGCGGCGTTGCACGCCTGGCCGGTGTTGTCGAGTCGGGCGGCCACTGCGGAGTCGACCACCGCGTCCAGGTCGTCGGTGGACAGCACCACGAACGGGTCCGAGCCGCCGAGTTCCAGGACGACCTTCTTCAGGTGCCGTCCGGCGATCTCGGCGACGGCGGCCCCGGCCCGCTCGGAGCCGGTGAGCGAGACCCCGTGCACCCGGGGGTCGGCGATCACGTCGGCGATCTGCTCGTTGGTGGCGTACACGTTGACGTACGCGCCCGCCGGGAAGCCCGCCTCGGCGAACAGCCGCTCCAGCAGCGCCGCCGTACCGGGACACTGCGGGGCGTGCTTGAGGACGATGGTGTTGCCGACGGCCAGGTTGGGGGCCGCGAACCGGGCGACCTGGTAGGCCGGGAAGTTCCACGGCATGATGCCGAGCAGGACGCCCACGGGACCGCGCCGCACCACGGCGGTGCCGGCTCCGGAGGTGACGTGGAGGGGCTCGTCGGCGAGGAACTCCTCGGCGTGGTCGGCGTAGTAGTGGTAGATGTCGACGCAGAAACCGATCTCGCCCTCCGCCTCGGCGAGCGGCTTGCCCATCTCCCGCACGATGCTCGCGGCGAGTTCGGCGCTGCGCTCGGCGTGCAGGTCGCCCAGACGGCGCAGCAGCGCGGCGCGTTCGGCCACGGAGCTGGTCCGGCCCCAGGTGCCGGCGGCATGGGCGGCGTCGACGGCTGCGGTGACCTCGGCGTCGGTGGCGGTCGGGTAGGTCTCGACGACCTCGCCGGTGGTCGGGTCGGTGACGGCGTACATGGTGCCTCCAAAGGGCGGGGGACAAAGGGGAAGCCGGGGGTCGGGGTTCGAGCCGGCGGACCACACCGCGACCTCACGTATGTCCAGGCCCGTCCCGGGGTCGAGAACGACGGCCGGGGAGAGTTGCGACGACATCAGGAGGCCTTCCTTTCTTCAGTGTGGGGTGTCGGTGCCGGGTCGGCGAGCTTGGTGCGGGGCCGGAAGGGCTTGACCGGGTCGCCTTCGAGCAGGTTGATCCCCAGGTACGGCCGGTCGTCGTACCCACTGGCAGACGCCTCCGGTGACGGCGAACGGGGACGACAGCTCCGCGTGGACCACGGCGACGAGCAGCTGCCCGAGGAAGGCGACGGCCACCGCCCACGGCCCAGGTCGACACGGTCCGCCTCGGCGTCTTCCGACAGCCGTACTCGGCGAGCTCACCGACCTCGGCGGGGGAGTCGTTCACGTGGGTCTCCTGACGGTGCTGCGCCGACGGCCCGGCCCGAGGCGGCTCGGCCCGAGACGACCGCCAGGGCCCGACGCACACCGGCCGCTACCTCGCCGTACCGCTGTGAGCGGCGCTTTCCGGCCGATCCCGCTTATTGGGCGGTCGACCAATTGCTTTATTGGTCGCCCACTCAATAGCATTCGTCGTATGACGTCAAGAGCTCCGGGCAAGCGCGTCCGCAAGGCGCCTGCCGAACGCCGCAACGAGATCGTCGCCACGGCGGCGCGGATCGGGCTCACCGAAGGCCTGGAGTGCGTCACCCTGCGCCGGGTCGCCGACGAGCTGGGCGTCCAGCCCGGACTCGTGGGCCACTACTTCCCCGCCGCGGACGAGTTGGTCGCCGAGGCGTTCACCCACGCCACGATGGCGGAGCTCGACGGCCTGCTGCCGCCGGAGCCGGACGGCCCCCTGCGCACCTTCCGGAGATTCTTCGGCCTCACGTCGAGCGCCGACTTCGACGACGTCAGCAAGCTCTGGCTCAACGCGCGGCACCTGTCGCGCTACCGTCCGGTGCTGCGCGACCACGTCGTGAAGCAGGAACTGCTGTGGTGCCGGCGCCTGGAGGAGCTCATCACCGCCGGGACGGCGGCCGGGGTCTTCGCCTGCGCGGACCCCTGGGGCGCCGCCACCCGCATTCTCGTCGCGATCGACGGCGCCAGCGCCTACATCAACACCAGCGCCGACCAGCGCAGGACCCCTACGGCGGACATGCCGCGTACCGTGGCCGAGTCCGAACTGGGCCTGCGACGCGGCATGTTCCTCACCGACTGAGCTCCTCTCCCGCGCACGGGCGACCGACCGAGCGCGGTATGCCCCCCACCCGCCGACCGCCTTCGTGCCGCAGGCGGCCAGGTCCTGCGCCCGCTGCCCCGGTCACTCCTCGGCGGCGGCGAGGAGGGCCAGCTCGCGGTTGACCGCAACTTGGTGCGCCTCCGCGTCCATACGCGCCTTCTTCGGGCTCCAGCGACCCGCCATCACGAAGACGAAGGGCAGGAAGAGCGCCTGGCCGCCGACGCAGATCCACCACCAGTTGCGCCATTCGCCGAGCCCGTCCTTCGACGCCTTCTGGACCTTGGCGCCGTACTCCTGCAGCAGCTTCAGCTGCGGCGCCGCCTTCTGCACGACGGCGAGGTTCTCCGCGCCGACCTCCCGGACGGCACGGGCGTTCAGCGCGGGCGGCACGGTGGTCGGGGTGTACTTGTTCAGCTCGGCGAAGAGCTCCGGGTGCGCGTCGACGATGGCCACCGCGGGCGCCGCCTGCGCCGAGGCGGCCGTGACCTCGGCGCCGTGCTCCACGAGCGGGGTCACGGAGTTGACCAGTACCGGGATGAAGGCCGCGGAGACGGCGACCACGATGCGCACCGTCCAGCCCCACACGGCCAGGCCCGCCGCGGTCGCCGCCGGGTTGTGCTTCTCCACCGTCTCGGTGAAGCTCGCCATCCAGGGCGCGTAGGCGATGCCGCTGAAGACGCCGATGCCGACGAACAGCCAGGCGAAGGTGTAGTAGTCGGTGGTCGGGTGGGTGGCACGGGTGGCGAAGACCGCGGTCACCACGACGGAGCCGACCGCGCCGACGATCATGAAGGGCTTGCGCACCTTCAGCCGGTCCGAGAGCAGGCCGACCAGGACCAGGGCGATGGCGTTGGCCGCCCAGTACCAGTTGGCCAGCGCGTTGGTGCGCTGCTCGCTGTAGCCGAAGACGGTCGCGAAGTAGACGACGAAGTTGCCGACCGCCGCGTAGTACAGCAGCAGGAACACGGCGATGGCGAAGGCCGAGCCCAGCACGTCCAGGCGCATCATCTGCCGCCACTCGCCTCGGCGTACCGCCTCGGTGTCCAGCCCCTTGGCGCGAGCCTCGACCAGTGCCCGGTCCCGCAGCGTCACCATGATCTGATCGCGCAGCGCCGGGGACAGCTCGCGCAGCGCGAAGACCGCGACGATGAAGACGACGGCCCCGGCGATCGCCGAATAGCGCAGTTCGTCCTGCCAGGTCGCGCTGTCGAGGGTGTTGCTGGTGACGGTGGTGACGACCAGGGAGCCGATGACCGGGCCCATGGTCCAGTACCCCATCGCGGTGGCCCGGCCGAGTTGCGGGGAGAAGTCCCTGATCAGTGCGGGGGTGGCGACCAGCACGATGCCCTCGATGAAGCTGACGAGTGCGAAGAGCACCAGATAGGTGGTCTTGTCCGCCGCGTTCGGCAGCCCGAAGAAGACCAGCAGCGCGGCGATCAGCAGCCCGTAGACCACCAGATTCGCCCGGCCCCAGCGGTCCGCCAGACCGGCCACGAGCGAGGCGAAGGCCCCGATCGCGTTGCCGATCACCGAGACCCAGATGAAGTAGCGGTACGTCATGCCGAAGTGCGTGATGATCGACGTCGCCACCGCGTACTGGATGTACAGCATGTAGTACAGGACGACAGTAGTGACGACCACGATCGCGAGATACACCATGCGGCGACCGGTGGGCGGATAGTCCGCCAGTTCGCGGCGGTACAGCCGGGCCAGCGGGCCGCGGGCGCCTGTGGACGGTACATCGGGCGCGGGTCTGTCGGCGTCGAACGGCGTCGTAGCGGCGGACATACGGCTCCTCCCAGGGATACCCGGAAACCAGGTGCTCGCGTAGATGCGACGAGAGTGCGCGGCGGCCCGGCTCCGAGAGCGTGGCCAGAGGCTAGTACCGACTAGTCGGTACGCCTAGAGGGCTGCACGAGCCCATTCACCTGCTTCATCCCCGGCCGCTGATCCGCGAAGAATCTCGGCCGCCGGCTCGACCTTGATCGTCTCCAGGAAGACGCCGCTGTCACCCCCGCGTGGGACGGCTGCGCGGCCGACGAGGTGGTCTCTGGCACGGCGCCGCAGCGGCCGGGCGGGGAGCACGGCTCCGTACTGACCCCGCCCGCGCCACCCACATGTTTCGCGCGCTGCTCGTCCTGGCGAACACTGAGGCCACTACCGGCAATTGATCGCTACTGCGGGTGGCCCACGACCAGCACAAGCCACCCGAACAGCGTCAGCGGGCCGGGATCGGCTGAGTGAGATTCACCGGGTTGCCGTCGGGGTCCTGGATGTGGGCGACGCGCTGTCCCCACGGCATGTCGTTGGGGCCGCCGCGGACCGAGCCGCCCAGCGCCACCACCCGCGCGAGGGTCTCGTCGACGTCGTCGACCCCGATGCTGAGCAGGATCCGCGCCCCCGCCCCATCCCCGGGGTCCGCCTTGGCCACCAGCCCGAGGTCGGTGTCGCCGATGCGCAGACCGAGGTAGAAGGCCGGGCCTTCCGCCGGCACCCGGAAGATCTCCTCAGCGCCGAACAATTGTGTGTAGAAGCCGAGCAGAACGTCCTGGTCGGCAGTCACGATCACTGGCTGGATGGTGGACATGGCGCTCCTGTCGAGGACGGTCGTGTTGCCGGATGGACCGTTCGAGGACGGTGAACTCATCGGCAGACCGCTTCGCCGGACGCCCCACACCACAGACTGCCGCCCACGACCAGCACGAGCAGCCCGAAACGAGTCCACGCCACCCTGCTGACCAGCCACTTCAAGACGGCGGGAACTTCCCTGCACATGGCCACCCCGCCTTCACCAGGGACGGCGCATCGTCCTGGAGGCCGTCCTCGGGCAGGATGCCAGCTCGCTCGCGGAGGCCCGCCGTGGCGGACCGCCGCGATTGCCGGACCGTCAGCGGGGACACAGGCCTTGGCACCGGGTCCGGCACGAAGGGACCGGTGCCCGGGCTACCTCGGCTGGAAGCTGCGCAGCGCCGACGCGAACGGCCAGCCGTTGGCGCCGCCTGACGGCGAGTTGGTGGCAGGGCCGAGCCCGTCAGGACACACGTAAGGCACGTTGGTCCGCGTTCGCCGACGAAGTTGTGGCTCAGGGGACATCCGGCGACCGGACCGCCCCGTTACTGCCCGCCCTTGAGTCCATGACGGTGCTGGTCGCCGCTGCCATCGTCCATGTCCAGGCCGCCTGGGGGCTGTTCTTCCGGGTTCGGTCGGAGCAGTCGCCGGATGTCACCGCGTACCCGGTGGAAGCCGCCGGCCGCCGTGTGCGAGGAGTCCACCCCGGGCTCGCGTATCGTCCGTGAGCTGGGCGCTCACGAGTACATCGACAGCTCGGAGACGGACCCCGGCGCGGCGCTGGCCGGCCTCGGCTGTGACCGCTCACCGGGTGGGCGCCGCCTCAGTCCGCGGACCCGCCGCCGACCGGGATGCCCAACCGGTGGGCCACGGTGGTCAGGGCCGGCCCGAGGGGGAGCGCGACCCGGGTGAGGGCGAGCGGGTCGCCCCGGGTCGGGTCCTGGTTGACGATCAGCACCGGCTTTCCCTCCTGGTGCGCCTGGCGGACGAACCGGAGCCCGGACATCACCGTCAGCGAGGAGCCCAGGACCAGTAGTGAGGACGCTTCACGGACCAGCCGCCGGCAGTGCTCGACGCGCTGCGGCGGAACCGCCTCGCCGAAGAACACCACGTCCGGTTTGAGGACGCCGCCGCAGTGGGCGCAGGGCACGATGCGGAAATCCCCGACCTGCGCGTCGGTGAGGTCGGCGTCACCGTCCGGGTTGATCCCGGCGGCCACCGGGTCGAAGCCCGGGTTCTCGGCCTCCAGCCGCCGGGCGAGTTCGCGGCGGGGGCTGAAGGCGCCGCAGGAGAGGCAGACGACCCGGTCGAGGCTGCCGTGGAGTTCCACGACGTCCTCGCTGCCGGCGGCCTGATGCAGGCCGTCGACGTTCTGGGTGATCACACCCGAGACGTGGGCGTGCCGCGCGTAAGCGGCCACGGCCCGGTGCCCGGCGTTGGGGAGGGCGCGGCCGAAGGTGCGCCAGCCGAGGTGGCTGCGCGCCCAGTAGCGGCGGCGCGCGTGGACGCTGCCGGTGAAGTCCTGGTAGGTCATCGGGGTGTGCCGGCTCAGGCTCCCGCCCTTGCCCCGGTAGTCCGGGATGCCTGACTCCGTGGAGATTCCCGCGCCGCTGAGCACCAGCACACCGCCGGTGTGCAGTGCGCGGACGACCGGATCCAGATCGGTGGTGCCCGGCGGCAGATCGGCGGCAGGGGTCCAGCTCAGGGTGGGGCGCATGCGCATGCCGCCAGGGTACGGAGTCGGCGGCGCCCCACAGCCTGCTCCGGCCGGAATCCCGCCGGAGCAGGCTGGGTCCGCCTTGAGGCGCTCTACGTGCGGGAGGCGAACCCGCTGTTCACAGGTCGACACATGCACCAGATCCCCGCGCACGCGACACCTCACCGGTTACCGCCCGGACCGCCGTGAGGTCGAGACAGCGTCAGTCGGGCTGCTCCAACCCCTCCAGGTTCTCTCCGGGGCCGGACCGCCGTGCTGGCGGCCGGCCGCGCTCCCGTCAGCGCCCGCTGCACCAGGGAGTGACCGACGCCCCGCGTCGGTGGCGGCCGAGAGCGGCGGGCAGGACGAGGTGGGCCAAGCGGACCAGATCCCCGTACTGCTCGACGAGGACGGACTCGACCTCCTGGACCGGCGGCCTGGCACCGCCTGCGGAACGTCTGAGCGGGCGAAGGCACATGGAGCGGAACGCTCTCGGATCAGATGAGGTGACACGGCGGTATGCCGCTCCGTCAAACGAGTGAGCGCCTCGTCAGCAGTATCTGCTGACGAGCCAGAAGCAGGTCCCGGCTCCCAGACCGAACACCAGATGTGCGCTCAGGTCGTCAGCCAATGTCCTCGGGCTGTACTTCCAGATCGGCTTGTAGAGCCCGGCCTGCGGGAGGACCAGATACGCACTGGCCCACACAGCCGCGCCGAAGGGAATGCCGAGCAACGGGTTCGGGCGCCGGACCGATCCGGCAGCGATCCCGTACAGCGCACCCCAGACGGAGCCGTAGGACCAGTGCATCGCGGTGCTCATGAGCCATGCCCACCGGTCAGGAACCTCGCGCTGGGTGAACCCCTCCAGGAGCCGCTTCGCCACCTTGCCCGGATCCGGGGCCTCTTCCCAGCCCTCGACCGGTGCGAACTCCCAGTCCTTGGGACTTTTGGTCCCTCCTGTGCGGCGATATCGCAGATAGCGCGTGGCATCCATGCAAATCGTCCCCGCGACGCCTGCGATGACGCCGTCGACGACGGCGGCCAGCGGCGTGAGGGGCCGTCGCCGTGGACGTCCTGTTCCCATGATGCCCATCACTTCAACCACCTCGGGCAACTGCCCGTGCCCAGGGTCGCGCTGTCGCCCCCTGACTCCCAGGAAGTACAGAATCCCACTGGTCACCTTCGCCCGCACCCCAGGAACGCACCGTGGCGCCAGGGCCGACCGGTGGCGGTGATCATCTTCGGGCCCATGCCCGCCCCTTGCGCTACCCCACCGTCCGCCCCCGCGCGGCAGCGTGAAATCGCACGGGAGTCTGTGCTGGAGGCTGTGCGACTTCGGCTTCCGGCGCGCACGATGTGAAACTCCCCGAAGTGGATGCAAGGACTACAACTGCCCCGGGAGCGGCGGAGTGGGCATCGGCGGCAGTCTGCGGGACATCTGTCACGACTCCGGCGGCTGGGAGCTGGTCTGGCTCACCAGCGGTACGGCCCAGAACCACGTCGGATTCGCGCCTACCTGGTTCATCAACTCCCCGCGCACGACCAACACCTGGGTATGACCTGAGAGAAGCGGCGGCCACCGACACCATCGTGGCCGCCGTTCAGGCACATGATGCGTGCCCAGGAACCAGGATGTCAGCCGGCCTGCTCGTCGCTGGGGATCAGTTCGTCGAAGCCCAGGCCGCTGGAACGCTCGCCGCGGCCGGTGTCGCGCTGGATGCTCAGCCACACGACCACTCGGCCGGTTCGGGTCCGGGTGCGGTTGTACGCCGCCGTCAGGCGGGTGCCGGAGCGCGGCACCTCCTCCTCGTTGATGTAGTACGACCGGCCGGCGTCCAGGCCCTCCCGCAGCAGGGCCGTCCTTGGCGGGACCGGGGTGGTGCCGTCGGCCTCGCTCAGCATGGATGCTCGCTGCAGCTGCACGTTCCGGTTGTCACCGGGGACGTGCACCGGGATGAACGGGATCCAGTTCTCCGGCACCGACCCCATGACCTCGTAGGAGATCGGCGCGTGCGGTGCGTCCGGAGTCCCGGGCTGGTGCAGACGGCGGCGGAAGGCGAGCGACTCCGCCGCGACCTCGTCGCCGGCCCGGCCTTCGCCGCTCGTCATGCGCACGGTCTGCTCGATGCCCCAGACCAGGTTCGCGCTCTCGTCGCGGACCAGTGCGACCTCTTCGAGCGCCGGGCCGGTCGCGACCTTGGGGGTACCGGGCGGGAGGAGCAGCCCGGCGTCACCGTCGAGGGTGTACATCGACCAGTGGCGCCGGTCCGTGCCCTCGTTGGCCGATGTGATCCAGCGGCGCTCACCGAAGACGTCGGTCACCGCCAGGCCCTGGATCTTGGCGAGCGTGCCGGCCGGCAGATCGCACGGCAGCTGATACCAGTCGTTGCTGAACACGAGAGCGAACTCGAGGAAGATCAGGCGCGCCAGGTCGGTGCTGTCCGGGGTGACGGCGGCGAAGTTCGTCCGCCCGTCCTCGACCGCCCACCAGCGCGGCAGCGGCATGCCCGAGAACCGCACGGGCGAAGGGAAGACCGTGCGGTTCAGGGCGGGCGGTGCCGTGCCGGCGCCGCCGAGCGAGCCGCCGTCCTCGACCGAGAACGCGTGCCAGTCGAGCTCACCGCCGGGATATTCGGGCGCCGTCAGTACCCGTTCCCCGTCGGGACCCGCGGCGGAGATGGAGAACCGGTGCTCCAGCCGTCGCGGATCCCACGCGTCGTCACCGCCCGGCTGGTCGATGAGTTCGTCGAACCAGGCGACCAGCCGGAGGCCGAGCGCGTCCAGCGCGTCGCGGTCCTGGCGGCGCAGGCCGGAGATGCCGTCGGAGGCGTGGCCGCCGCCCTTGACGTGCTGGTAGAGCGGGTATCCGTCCATGCGCCGGCCGGCCACCGTCTGAAGGGTTGCCCACACCTGCGGATGCGCGGTCGGCGCGTCGTCGGGCCCCGGCAGGGCGATCGGGTAGTCGTGGACGTACTCCTCGGCGACGTCGCGCCGGTTCCGCACCGACGACGCGGCGACCAGCTTCAGCCAGCGGCGGCCGAGCGAGAGCCGCAGGTCGAACGAGATCGGCTCGGCACCGAAGGCGAACGGCAGGGGCCGCCGTTCCGCCACCGTTTCCAGTGGACGGTCGGTGGGCAGCGGCTCGGCCTGGCCGCCGCCCGGCCGGAACCGGGTCGGTGGGCTCGCGACGACGGAGTAGGTCGCGGTCACCGGCGAACCGCCGTCGGTGCCGCGGAACTCGCCGAGCTGCCACTGCCGGGCCAGCAGCCACAGCGGGTCGCGGATCTCGGCGCGCAGCGCCCGGGCGAAGTCGGTGGTGCGGGGCCGCCCCTCCAGCCGGTTCCACACTCCGACCGTCGGGTTTTCGCGGCGGAGGAGCGCGCCGGGGAGGTCCGCGATGCGGGGCTCAGTCATGGTCTGCCTTCCAGCGCACGTTGGCGATCGCGAGGTCGGTGCTGATGGTGATCGGCTGCCGGGTCGCCGACAGCACGGTCGCCGGCAGCAGCTGGGCGTACCCGGTGCCGTCCAGGTGCGCCGGTTCGACCAGCCGGGTGCGCGCCAGGTCGAAGGTCTCGGTGACCGCGGCGACGAGGTCGGCGACGTCCCACGTACCGGTCCGTACCGGTGGGGCGACGAGCAGCATGCTCTGCGGCGGTTCGGAATCCGGGCTGTCGGCGTGCACCGCGATGCCGGTCGTCTCCTTGTCGGTGGGGAGCACCTCGGTCCACTCGTCGAACAGCAGCCCGCACTCGGTGTCGTCGCCGCGCGACGGTTCGTCCGCGTAGTGCGCGGTGAACAGCACACGGTCCTCGGTCAGGTCGGCGCCCGCGGCGAGTTCCATCCCGAGCCAGTGGTCGTCGGTCCGGAAGGGCAGCTGGATCGGCACCAGTCCCGGTTCGTCGTCCGGCTGACCGGACAGCAGGCCGTCGTCCCCGCGCAGCGCGTCGCTGAGCAGCACGACCCGTTCCCAGAGCCGGGGCATGTCGCGGACCCTGGCGACGCCGTGCAGCCAGTCGTCGACGGGGAAGTCGCGGCGGAACGGCGCCTGGGTCAGGTGCCGGACGAGCTTTCCGCTGTCCTCGAACGCGTCGTGCTGCTCGTCCGCGAAGTCGCCCGAGATGTCGTACTCGGGCACGACGAGGACGTCCGGGCCGAGCATCGCGCGCAACGCCCCGGTCGCGGCTGACGCGCGGTCCGCGGATGTCGCGCCGGGCTCGTCCGCGACGGCCAGCGCCCGATCGCCGGCGGCCACCCGGTTCTGGAGCTCGACGGCGAGGGTGCGAGCCCGCGCCAGCAGTTCGGCGCCGAACGCGACCACCCGGTCCTTCAGGCCGGTCAGGTCGAGGCCGGTGGGGTCGATGTCGGTCAGCGGCCCCAGGCGGTCGACCCGCTCCAGCAGGCCGCCGAGCGTCGTCTCGTCCGTCCCGGCGAGGGCCTTGAGGTCGTTCCCCCGGCCGCTGAAGATGTTCCGCGCACGGCGGATCGCCGAGAGGAAGTCGCGGGGCGTGCCCGGGCTCACGGCCGGTGTGGTGGTGAGCAGCCGCTCGATCGCGCGCAGCAGGCGCAACCGCTCCGGGTCCGGGGTGGACTTCGGCAGCTTGTCGTACGCGGCGAGCTGCGCGTCGGCGTCGGCCAGCGCGTGGGCCAGGCGGTCGGCGATCGCGGCCACCGCGGCCAGCACCTCTGCGTAGGCACCTCGCCGCCACGTGGTCAGCTCGCCCCAACCGCTGCGGACCACGCCGAACCCGGCCGAGGCCCCGGCCAGGCCGGCGTATCGGGTGAGGAAGACGTCGATCCGGTCCAGCACCTCGCCACGCCGTGGCGGGGCGGGCGCCGTCGGGTAGAGCCGTGCCAGGTCGCCGATGTAGTCGGCCACGTCGTCGGCGAGATCGGTGAGCGACTCGCGGACCGCCTGCGGCCGTTGCCGCGACACCGAGACACCGTCGTCGAGGGACCGGTCCGGGGTGGTGGGGCCGGCCGCCGGCACCAGGTCGCTCGGCCGCAGGGGCCGGCCGGTGGTCAGCAGCGTCCGCAGGGCGATGATCAGCGGCGAGAGCTCGAAGAAGGTGATCTTGTCGGGGATCCGTTGGGTGTAACGAATGGTCAGCTCGCGGTCGGGCCGCGGGTGCGCGTCGTCGACCACGGCGCCGATGATCCGGTCGTCGAGGTCGGTCATCGCGGCGTCCCCGACCGGCCGTACGGCCCACAGCAGGTCGATCGGCGCCAGGCCGATGTCGTCCTGGGTGACCGCGTGTTCCTGGGCGTGGCCCTTCTCGTCGGTCCACGTCACCAGCGCGGCGACGTTCCGCGGCGACGGCAGCAGGGACGGCAGCCAGTCGTTGACCGCAGGCTCGGCCTGGGCCCTCGGAGTGTCCCGGCCGGCCGGATTCAGGCCCGTCTTCAGCCGGAGACCGAACCGGTGGGTGAGCGTGGTTCCGCTGCGGGGCGTCTCGATCACCGCGGGCTCGGGCGGCAGCCCGTCCTTGGCGTAGGAGTCGAGGGTCGCGGCGGCGCGCTCGACGTTGCCGGCCAGCGCCTGGTGGGCGGACTCGGCGACTGCGAGGTCGGCGACCGCGTCGTTGATGTCGAGCAGCCGGGCCGCTTCGGCGGTGATGGCCGCGGCCTGGGCCGGGCTCGCGTCGGGCAGTGTGTCGATTCCGAATTTGTACGTCTGCGATACGGCGTTGCGGGTCAGGTGCCGGACCAGGGCGAGACCGTCGACGACGTTCCTGGCCTCCACCTGTCCGATCTCGACCTGCCCGGGATCCGTGCCGGTCGCGGTCTGTTCGATCTTCCCCGCCCGCAGGGGGAACTGGAGCCGCAGTGCCGCGATGAACTCGTCCACCTCGGCGTCGCCGTGCCGGTCGTGCAGGCCGCGCTCGAACTGGTAGCCCAGCAGCGCGCCGAGCGACTGGCCCTGCCGCAGGCCGGCCAGGACGGACTGGGCGGTGCGGACCCGTCCCGCGCTGAGGTCCACCGCGAACGCGCCGGGGTTGTCGGGCGTGCGGTTGGCTGCGTATCCGGCCCGCAGCACGGCCGCCGTCCGGGCGTGGCCGGGTGACGGCGTGTGCACGAACCCCTCGTTGCGCGGGTCGTGCAGCAGCGGCTTGCTGCCGGCGAACACCGTGGCGAGCGCACCGGTCAGAGTGACCGGTTCGAGGGCGGTGGTGTCCGGGCGGAGATCCTCCAGCCAGCCGTACGCGCCGAGGTGCAGTCCGGTGCGGGCCGGTGCGGTGCCGTCCGGGCCGAACCGGAGCTCGGACAGCCGTTCGGTGGCCAGGCCGAGGCGCCAGGCGTCGAGCCGGTGGGTGGCCAGGTCGAGGTGCTCGGCGAGCACCCGTTCCAGCCGGGCGGTCGGCAGGCCGGCCAGTACGTCCAGTGCCTTGGCCTGCTCGGCGAGCGGGGCCGCGGGGCCCGGCTGGGACAGCACGTCCGGGATGAAGTCGACGAGCAGCCGGGCCGGGTCTCCGGTGACGGCGGGGGCCGGGGAGTACAGCAGACGGAACCGGCTCTCGCTTTCCGTGGAGCCGGCCCGGATGTGGACGAACGGTGCGTCCGACGGCGACGGCACGGGCATTCCCGCAGCGGCCGCGAGGGCGCGCGCCGTGTCGTCCCAGCCGAGCAGCACGGCGTGGCGCAGCAACAGGTAGAGCAGCGTGGCCGGGCGGGCGTCGTCGGTGAAGCCGAGCTCCAGCCGGATGGTGTCCAGGTGGGTCTGCGCCGGTTTCGCGCCGGCCAGGTCGGCCAGCCAGCGCACGTAGTTCTTCCTGTCCGTGGTGTACGCCCTGATCGGTTCGGTTTCCGACAGCGGGCGGTCGTCGACCAGCGGGGCCAGGAAGGGCTGCTGGAAGTCGGTGAACAGCCGGCGGAGCAAGTCCGGGGACGGGCCGGACGCGGCACCGAACCGCTCCAGCAGCGCGCGCACCGGTTGTGGCTGGTGCAGCGCGTCCAGGGCCGGCAGCACGGTGCCACCCAGTCCGGCCAGGTTCTCCCGGTTGAACAGGTCTTCGACGCTTTGGGCGTACCGCTGGTGGTATTCGGCCGAGGTCGGGTGCAGCGCGAGGAGGTCCAGCAGCAGCTGGTGCGGGTCGTCGGTGTCCTGGCCCAGGTGCGGCACGTGGGTGGCGGCCGCCCCCCAGTCCTCGGCAGCCGCTTTGAGCACCTTCTGCAACGCGAGGCGGTGTGTCGCCGACTGCGGGTAGGTGAGCCGGGAGAACGCGGTCGTCGGCAGGATGCCGTACGGCTGCCGCCCGATCTTCACGGTCGGCAGGGGACCGCGGCCGGAGACGTACTTCAGGAAGAAGTCGCGGGTCGCCGCGACGGCGGCCGGGCCCAGAAGCGGGTTCATGGCGGTCTGGAGGAAGTAGCCCCAGGTCGCCGGCCACAGCGCGGTGTTCGCGGCACGGGCGTCGCGGTGGTCGGTGCCGTCCGCGTTCGGCATCCCGGTCAGCACGGCCGGGTCGAGGCCCAGCAGCTCGACGAGCTGCTGTCCGTCCGTTCGGGTGGTCCAGTCCGCCGGAGCCGCCGCCGCGAACGCCGTCGTGCCGGCCCGCAGGGCGGCGTCCGCCTCCTGGTCCGCGTCGACGCCCGCGGACGCCGCTTCGGAGTTGTTGGTCGGTGTCCCCTGGGGCAGCAGGCTGAACCCGTCCGGACCCCGCAGCTGCCGGGTGACGAGGTCGGCGAGGTCGAGAGCGGTCTTCGCCGGCGTGGACTGCTCACGCAGCCCGAGCACGACCAGCCGGTCGAGCCCGTCGCGGAACTGGTCGGTGCGGGGGATGCGCACGCCCATGCCGACCGCGACCGCCCGGTCGAAGTCGGTGAGCCAGCGGAGCCCGTCCGGGACATGCAGCACCCCGGTCTGTTCGTTCACGCTGATCTGGTCCGCGGCGGTGGGGTCCGGGCTCACCTGCAGCGTCGCGGGCACCGGGGCGCCGGTCACCGACACCACCTGGGCGCCGCCTACGAACCCGAGCACCCGGAAGCGGTCCGGCAGCAACCGGGCCTGCGCGGCACCCGTCCAGGAATCCGCGGCCACACTGCCCGCCGCGGGCGCAGGCAGCACGAGGAACGCGACGACGACGTCGTCGATCGCGCTCGCCGCAGCACCGTCCACTCCGAACGGACGACGGGCGCGGATCGCGTCGGCGCGATCGGTCCTCACGGCGGCGTTCAGGGCGGCGTCCGCCCGCCGTACGGCTTCGGGGTCACCGTGGGCCCGCCAGATCGCGGTCCAGTAGGTGATCGAGGGCTGGCGGTCGGCCGGAGCGGGAGCGGTCGTGCTGCGGATGACCAGGACCACGGCACCGTCGGGCACCCCCGCCGGTTCGTCCGCGGGGTTGGCGGGCGTCCTGGTCCGCAGAAGCCAGGACGCCCGTCCGGGGGAGACCCGCCCGGCCAGTTCCCGCCACGCGGTCTGGAGCTCGACGGCCCGACCGCCCGCGGCCCACCGGGCGGTCCAGTACGCGTCGAGCGCGCCGATCTCGGCGTCGGTCGGCTTCGGTTCGAACTTGTCCACGGCCCATTCGTCGGGGAACACCCGGACCAGGAGCTCGGTGGGGGTGAAGCGGGCCTCGACCCGGACCGGGGCCAGCAGCACCGGGAAGTCGTCACTCAGTGCGGTCATCGCGGCAACATTTCCTGTGCGTGCACGGCCACCAGGACCGGCACTTGGAAGAGGATGTAGGCCAGGTCGGCGGAGCTGAGCCCCGCGGACCACAGCGGCAGGTTGACGTCTTCGGCGCGCTGGTCCTGCTTCTCCGCGTCGTCGGTCCCGTCGAAGCCGGCCAGCGGCACGGTGACGGCCGGGTCCAGGTCGAGGAACCCCCGACGGCCGGGGTCGACGTCGTCCCAGGTGAGGTCGTTCCACACCTCAAGGTGGGTGGGCGGCCCGTCGTCGACGCCGAAGCGCGGGTCGCCGGGACGCTCCTTGATCACGAAGAACCAGCCGGCGTCCACGCCGGGGCGGCCGAGCGCCTGGTCGGCGTCCAGGTCGAAGCCGAGCAGGTAGATGTCCGGGTCGGCCTTCGCCTCGTACGTCGGCAGCAGGAGCTGTTCCGGCGAGGGCAGTCCGGTCGGCGGGAGCTCGACGAGCCGCCGGGGCTGGGTCGGGTCGGGCAGTCCGTCGCGACCCGGTGGCCATTCCGCCTTCTGCGCGTAGATCGCCGCCGTCGGGTACTTCTTCAGCAGCTCGCCGCGGACCACCAGGACGAGGTCGTCGCCCTGGGGCCGGCCGGTCTTCCGGTTCTCGTTGTCGCCGAGCCGGGTACCGAGGGACCACTCGTGGATCGGCGGGATGTCGTAGCCCCGCTCGCGGCGTTCGGCCGCGGTCTCCCGCGGCAGGGGCAACGCGGTGACCGGGTCCCAGAACTGCCGGAACGGTGTGCCGCGCTGGTCGGTCGGGTACTCCCGCCAGAGCAGCTCGCGGGCCATCTCGTGGTTGAGCCCCACGAGGTAGGACTCGATGAACTCCCGGTTGTTCGCCAGCAGGGTGATCGAGTTCGGCGGCACCAGGTTCAGGTTCGGGACGAACGAGTCGACCGAGAGCGCCAGCAGCGTCTGGTACATCGGCAGATCGAAGACCGGGTAGGCCATCGCCTCGGTGAATTCCGCCGCGAACGGCCGCAGCCGTTCGGGCAGGCTGACCGACCCCTCCAGCAGCGCCCGGGGCACGGTTTCGTCGGCACGCAGCCCGGCGAGCACCGAGGTCGTCGTGCCGAGCACGTCCAGCTGGGGTGGCCTGCGGGTGCTTCCCACCGCGATGCTCGTGTCGAACCCCTGGTGCAACTCGCGCAGCGCGGCCTTGAACCGGAGCGCCTCCTCGCTGTCGATGGTGCCGGGGTGCGGCCGGACCGGGTCGTCAAGGGCGCGGAGCACGAAGTCCGGGCTGTGCGCCAGGACGTCGACCGGGTCCGCGCCCGGTGGCCGGTCCGGGTGCAGCGTGGCGGCCAGGTCGGCCGGGGTGACCAGCGCCCCGGGCGTGACCTTGACCGGCGCCGCGGTGACCGGGTCGACGGGCGCGTCCATCCGCGACAGCAGGCCGTCCGCCCGCGCGCCGTCGAACGGCAGGGTCCGCATCAGCCGGGAGCCCGGCCGGACGATACGGCGCATCGCCGGCGACACCGGCGCCGCCGCGACCTGGCTGGTCGCCACCCGGAACCCGACCGCGACCTTGTCCGCAGTGTCGGCCACGAGGCCGGTCTCGGTGCTCGCGGTGGTCGTGACCCGGGAGTGGGCCGGCGCCGTGAGGGTCAGGGAGCGGCCCGACAGCGCGGGCGCCGCCGCGAGTGCCGCCGGGCTGCCGCCGGTCGGCGGGTCGACGTGCTTGGCCTGGAGCACGTGCCCGACCTCGCGGGCCAACTGGGCGGCCCGGATCCGGCCGTTGGCGACCAGCACGTCGCCGATCTGCGCCCACGCGGCCGCCATCAGGTCTTCCTGGCGCTCCTGGACCACGCGGGCGCCGAGGTTCGCCGCGACCCGGAACCGCGGGTCCAGGTTCAGCCGGTGCACCCAGTTGTGGCTGATCTCGTCCGGCACGTCCGTGCCGTTCCCGTCGTTCAGCAACCGGGTGGTCAGCGCGTGCCAGCGGCCGTACAGCGGGGGCGTGATGATCGGGTCGGGGCCCGCGCCGTCCGGTCCGGCGGCGAGGGCCGCCGCAGGCCCGGCCAGCGGAGTGGCCGCGTGCGCCGCCGCGGGTGCGTGCCGCTGGTAGTCGTCGGCCAGGTTGAGCACATCGGCCAGCGCCCGCTCGAACGGGTGGGGATACGGCGGCGCCGAGGGCGGCGTGCCCAGGAAGTTGTCCCAGTTCTCGGCCGGGTCGACCGGCGCGTCCTGCCGTACGGGCACCTTGAGGGCGCCGCCGAGGGGCAGCACCCCGCCGAGCTCGACCGGCGTGTCGATCCCGTGCAACCCGAGGCCCGGTGACCGGTGCACGTCCATGCCCCGGCGGCCGACCCGCGGGTCGGGGGCCTGTGGCCGCAGCAGCCGGACCAGGAACTCGAAGTCGCCCGCAGTGCCGGTGCTGAACCCCCACCGGTGGTAGTAGGGCAGTTGGCCCTCGGCAGGCCGGTTCGGGTAGGGCGGGCCCCAGCTCGAGTACAGCGCGCCCGGCGACGCCGCCGGGTCGAGCCCGAGGCCTGCGAGCCGCCCGGTTTCGAACGCCGGCACCAGGAACGCCTCGTACGCGGTGTCGGGCCGCAGGCGGCGCGGGCAGATCAGCCGAGAACAGGCGCTGTCCGGGTTGGTGCGCAAGAGTTCCCCGAGCGCGGCCAGCGCCGCGACCGTGTCGTCGGTCGCGACCGGAACGGCCAGGGAGCCGTTGACGTGGACATGCGCCCAGGCGCCCAGCTGGGCGGGCGCCGGCAGCGTGCCGGCCGGGTCGGCCACGGTGATGGCGGGCAGCGGGTGCCCGGGCCCCGGCACCTCCGCGAACTCCGTGCCGGCGGCCAGCACGACGAGCGCCAGCCACGGCGCGAGCCGCTTGGTGGTCCCGTCCGGTGCTGCCGGGCTGTACCGCCAGACGAAGTCCTCCTCTGAGAACTCGATATGGGCCAGGAAGTTCGGCTCCACGGTGCTCACGCCCGGCCGCGGCTCGGTCCGCGAGATCGCCCTCGGGTCCACCCCGACGACGTCGCCGGGTCCGTAGAGCTGGACGTTCTTCGTCACGGGCGGCAGGGTGATCGAGCCGCCGTCGAGCGCGTCGCCGAAGACCTGGAGTCGCACTTCGACATGGGCCCGTTCGGCGGTCTGCGGGTTCTCGGTGATCCGGGTACTGATGCCGGTGCGCAGCCACGGCAGGAAGGAGTACGCGTTGGTCACGGAGTGCTCCCGTCGAACAGTTCGGTGGTCGGGGTGAGTTCGACGCCGGCCGGGTCGGCGGCCGCCAGGCCGGACCGGAGCACACCCCCGGCGACTAGCACCCGGTCGTCGGACAGTGCGGTGGCGGCGAACGACCACCGCCCGGCCGTGAGCCCGGCCGCCGGCGTCCACGTGTTGCCCGCGACGTCGTAGACGAACGCGCTGCGGTACCCGGCCTCGTCCCGGTCGCTCGCGGCTCCGCCGACCACCAGGACCTGGCCCGATCCGAACGCGACGGCGCGGTGGAACGCCCGGCCCGACGGCATCTCGGCCCGCTCGGTCCATGTGCCGGTGTCCAGGTCGTACCGCTCGACAGTCCGCTGGCTGAACGGGTCGAACGGCGCGGCGCCGGGCGAGCCGGGGGCGGTGCCGCCGGTGACCAGCACGGTCTTGTCGGAGAGCCGGGTGGCCCGGTGGTGGTGGCGGGCGTGCCCCAGGTTCCCGGTCGGCGTCCACTGTCCCGGCGCGTCGTCCTCGCCCGGGGTGTACAGCTCGCAGAATGCGAGGGCCGCGTCGTCGGCTGCCCCGGTCGGGGCGACCCCGCCGACGACCAGGACGACCCCGCCGGCCAGCGGGACCGCGGTGTGACCGGTCCGGGCGTCGGTCATGGCGGCGACGGTGTGCCACTCACCGCCTTGGCCGGGGTCGTACCGCTCTGCCGACCGCAACGCGGTGGTACCGCCGCCGGTGCGGGCCGCGCGGCCGCCGGCCACGAGGACCGACCCGTCTGCCAGCAGCGTCGCGCTGTGGCCCCAGCGAGCCGTTTCCAGCGGACCGGTCGCGGTCCACTTGCCCGTGCCGGGGTCGTAGACCTCGGCGGTCCGCAGGCCGGCGGCGCCATTGAGTCCACCGGCGGCGAGGACCTTCCCGTCGGCGAGGAGGGTGAGGGTGTGCAGTTGCCGGGGCGTGTGCAGGGGGTCCTTGGCCCGCCACTCGCCGGCCCCGGCCGCGGGCGTGAAGACCGCCGTGTCGGGGATCGCGGAGGAGGTGGCGTCGGCGCCGCCGGCGACGAGGACAGTGCCGTCCTGAAGCAGCACGGGGCCGTCGTGCTGGCCGTACCAGGCGGCGGGGGTGATCAGGTCGTGAGCGTCGGTCGTCCATGTTCCGACGGTGGCCGCGGTGAATGTGGTCATGGTGTGTCCTTCCTCCAGGAGCCGGGTCACGGGATCAACACCTCGCCGGTGCCGGCGGGATCGGTGGTCGGACCGGCGGCACCGGCGGCGACGAGCACGCGGTCGTCGGTCAGCTCGGTCATGGCGTGGCCGAAGCGGCCGAGGGCGAGGCCGGCGACGGTGGTCCAGACGTCGTCGCCGGGGTCGTAGACGAGGGCGGAGCGGTAGCCGGCGGTGAGCTCCGGGGCCCCTGAGCCGCCGGTGAGGAGGACGACCCCGGAGCGCAGCAGCAAGCACCGGTGCCGGCTGCGGCCCCCGCCCGGCATGGCCGCCACCGCCGTCCACAACCCGGTCACCGGGTTGTACAGCTCGGCGGAGGCGAGGCTGTGCGGGTCGAGGGTGCCATCGGCGGCGATGACCGGGTCGCCGCCGGTGACCAGCACCTTGCCGTCCGGCAGCAGCGTCGCCTGATGGCCTGTGCGGGCCTCGGCGAGGCTGCCGGTGGGGGACCAGCCGGTGACCGGGTGGTACAGCTCGCAGTACGCCACTGCGCTCGCCCGGCCGTTTCCGGTCGGCAGGGCACCGCCGACGACCAGCACCCGGCCGTCGGCCAGCGGCACGGCCCGGTGCCCGGTGCGGGCGTCGGTCATCGGCGGGGCAGCGGTCCAGGTGCGCGTGAGCGGGTCGTACAGCTCGGCCGACGCGAGCGCGCCGTCCTCCTGCCCGGGCCGCACGCCAGAGCCGCCCGCGACGAGCACCCGGCCGTCGCGCAGCAGGGTCGTCGTGTGCCCGTGCCGGGCCGTGCTCATGTCCGGTACCGGCGTCCAGGCGCCCTCGGCGGGGTCGAAGACCTCGGCCGAGGCGAGCGCGTTCGTGGCGGAGCGCCCGCCGGTGACGATGACGCGTCCGTCGGCGAGGCCGGTGGTCGTGTGCCGCTCCCGGGCGGTGCGCAGCGGCGGACCGGCTGCCCATGAGTCCGAGGTGGGGTCGAACAGGGCGGCCGCGGCGACCGGTGCGCCGGCCGCGTCGGTGCCGCCGGCCAGCAGGGTCCGGCCGGTGGCCAGCGGCACCAGGTCCACTTCGGACACCGGCACGGGCAGGACACCGGCGGCGGACCAGGTACCGGGGACGCCCGGGGTGATGGCCGCTTCGGACGCCGGGATGACGTGCAACAGCCCGGCCAGGCTCTGGTCGTCGGCGACGAAGTCGGCGAGCGCGTCCTCGGCGGTGGTCCGGCTGCGGAACGTCGCCGGCGCACCGCGGGACGGCCGCCCCGGCACGCTCGGCGGAAACGCCTGCCGGTTGCTCTTGAGGTAGGCGACGACGAACCGCTGCTCGGTGACACGGACGGTGTCGACGGTGGCGAACGGCTGTTTCTGCTGTGCCTGGCGGGCGGAGAGGGCGGCGCGGCTGGTGCTGCTGCCGTTGAGCAGTTGGTCGAAGACCGGCCCGCTGACGGTGTGGAAGCGCTTCACCGGTGTTGCGGCTGCGGCCAATCCCGCCGCTGGGGTGGTGGTGCTGTTGTCGATGATGTGGAGTTCGTAGCGTGCGCTGCGGCGGACCACCCTGGCGGTGGCCAGGGCTTTGTCGGCGACGAGTTCGAGCCCGGCGTCCTGTGTCTCGTAGGAGGGCCGGGACAGCTTGGCGGCATCGGAGAGATTTTGGAACTGACCCATGGCGAACCGGTCAGCCGTCTCGCCGGCGGTGGTGAGTCCGCTGTTCGGCACCGGGGTGACGCGGAAGCGTTTGCCGTCCGCGGCGCGTTGGCCGCCGATCCGGTCCACCCGCACGTTCAGCGGCAGGGCCCGTTGCCGGACGAACAGCCTGCCCAGGGGGTGCAGGACCAACTCGCCGGTGTCCGGCAGGTTCCGCAGGTTGACCAGCGCCCGGTTGCCGCCGGAAGGCAGCCGGGTTTCCCACCCTTCGGTCTTGCCGATCTCGGCGGCGAGCAGGGGGAGTACGGCGACCGGCGGGAGTGTGGTGTCGCGGTCCTGGCCCCAAGTGATGTCGAAGTTGGCGGAGATGGAGAAGAACAGGAAGCCGATGGAGCCGCGTCCGTGTGCGCGCCAGGGCGCGGGGCCTTCGAGTTGGAAGTCGAGGTCGATGCCGAAGGCGCCGACACCGAAGGCCTTGAGGGTCACATGGGCGGAGATGTGGACGGCGAACCGGAACGGGGAGAACTGGAACAGTCCGTCGAAGCCGAGGTGGCCTTCGACGCCGAAGCCGCTGAATCCGAGCCGGACTTCGGCTTTTGCGCCGAACTGGACCGTATTGCTGGTGATGGCGAAGTAGCCGAGCACCCGGATCAGCTGGTTGCCGCGGTTGAGCAGGTCCACCGACAGCCGGTCGGGAACGGGGAACGGCAGGGGTGGCGGCCGGTAGGCGGGGTGGAATCCGCCGACGGTCAGTACCAGATCGGGGTTGTCGCCCCAGGCGACGAGGGCGCCCATGCCGCCGTCGATGGTCATGGCGAGGATGCGTGAGTCGAAGAGCTTCGCGAAGAACCACAGCCGTGACTTGTCGAGTTCGAGTGCGCCGACGAACTGTGCCTGGACGACCAGCAGCGGATCGTCCACCGTGGGCAGCGCGGCTTTCAGCACGCCGAGGACGGCGATGTTGCCGGGGATCTCGATGATGACGCCGAGCGAGATGCTGATCAGGGTCGGTGTGCCCCAGCCGATCTTGGCCATCGGTCCGATGAGGAAGGTGCCTTGTTCGGGTGGGAAGAACCGATCGAGGTCGGACAGGATCCGGGGTGCGTTCGCGATGACGTCCTTCGGGAAGGCCACCGACTCGATTGCCCCGGTGCGCACGCCCTCGACGAGCGCGGCCAGGTTCATGCCGCGGTTCAGCCCGACCAGGCCACCGACGGCCAACAGCGTGAACCCGTACCCCAGTTGGATTCCGCTGCCGAACTCCGCCGTCAGGAGAAGCAGCAGGGAGAACCCTGCTGAGCCGTCCGGCTGGCGCGTCGTGATCAGCCCGATCGCCTTCAGCGCCAGGAAATCCGCGAACTCCAACTCCAGCGCACCCGCGTACTCCCCGCGGTCCGGGTCGAACGCCAGGAACCCGCCCCCCGAGATCCCGCCCGCGTCGATCGACAGGCCCGCCCCGGAGGGCGGTTTGAACCCGAGGGAGAAGTCGGCGAGGCCCAGACTGCCGCCGCTGTCCGGTTGCGACATCCGCAGCACGGCACCGGTCCGCTGGACCGCCACGAAGACCGGGCCGAGCCTGGCGTCGACCGAACCCGACGCTTCGAGTGTGACGTCCCCACTGGCCAGTGACAGCGCGAGGTGCAGGCTGGTGACGGTCACGGGACCGACGCCGAGATTGACCGGAACATCGACCTCCGCCCCGGCGGCCCCCTTGAAGCGCAGCCCCGTGGCGGACGACCACGCCAGCGCGAGGTCGACGTCCAGCTCGATCGAGCCGGCGGGCAGGATCGTGCTGAGGAACCCGTCCGCGTCGGCCAGGTTCAGGACGACCTTGCCGCCCTCGATGGCCGCTTCCACCACGAGTTCGCCGTCTGCCCGTCCCTCGGCGGCATTCCATTCGAGGTCCGCGCCCGCAGTCGCGCGCAGCAGCCGCGCCTCGATCCGCGAGCCGCCGGCCGTGCCCAGCACGAGGATCGGCGGGGCCCCGGCGACGTACGGGGCCTGGAAACCGAACCGCACGCCGCCCCGGACTTCGGCCGCTGGCGGGACGACCCGGAGATCGGCGGGCGGCAGCAGTTCGACCCGGGCCTTCTCCTCCAGGGCTGCGTCGGACGTCACGACGAGCGCCACGGTGTCGCTGATCGGCAGTACCAGGTTCAGTCCCTCGGCGGCCGCCAGACGCAGCAGGGCCTGGACGCCGGGCACCGGGTCGTCGGTGACGACGATGTCGACCGCGGCGACACGTAGGAACGGCGGCGGCCCGGTCTGCACGAACGCGAAGTTCGTGACCGCGCCGAGGAAGATCGCCAGCCGGCGCAGCAGCAGATCCCAGTCGAACTCGGGCGTGCCCCAGCGATACAGCTGCGAGAGGACGTCGACCGGATCGTGGAGCAGCGCGTTCAGCCGGTCGAACCGCAGGACGCGGCGCACGTGCGCGGGCGCCGCCGGCGTCGCGGCCTGGGGAGTCGACTCAAGGACACCGAGCAGCTCCAGTGAATACCCGGCCATCGGTATCTGCTCTTCGAGGTAGGTCGCCAGCGCGAAGCCGAGCAACCGCTGCCCCACCTCCGCGGCGAACGCCTCGACCTCGGCCTGCCGCGATCCGGCCGCCCCCGCCCCCGCCTTGATCGCCGTGGACACGACGTCGATCGCCGTCGTGACGGTCTTGATGATCTGCGCCGTGGCCGCCACGGCCGTCGCGATCCGGGCGGTGACACGGGAGTCGATAGCCGCGGCCAGGTCCGTCACCACGCGAGGCAGCGCGCTCAGCGCGGTCGCGGTGTCCCCGATCGCGGTCTGCACGGCTTGCGAGCTGAGGACCACGTCGGGTGCGGGCAGCCCGATTTCGGCGAACAGGAGGGGGATCTCGCCGCCACGCAGGCGTTGTTCGAGCGGCGCGAACGCCCGCCCCATCTCCAGCATCAGCGATTCGACGGTCAGTGCCATTTTTCGCTCCCGGTTCGGCGGTCGGGGTGGCCCGTAGCGGAGGCGTTCACTTCAAAGCCCCGGACGTGACGAGCGCGTAACCTTGCTGACCGAAGACGACGGACCCCTCGACCGTGATCTTCCACTTGCCGACCGGCGGATGGTCGACGATGACCATGTGCACGTTGTTGCGGAGATCCGGTGGGCCCGGCGGGCCGGACCCGACCGGCCTCGACAGTCCGGTGGGAATGTCGATGTCATTGCCGACGTAGGCGATTCCCCCGGGGTCCTCGGCCTCCAGCCTGAGGAGGTTCCGCGCAGGCAGGGTGTGCAGGGTCTCGGCGGGTGGAACGTCCGTCCACACCAGCGTGATCTTGAGCTGTTCGGTGATGCTGCTGACGACGATTTCGTGCGTGCGTCGTTGCCCGATCTCCAGGCCGGCGCTGTGCCGCACGTCGTGCACGTCCACCCGGCGGTGAGCGCCGTCGAAGAAGAGCGTGCGATCGAGTCGGATGAGCCCCCAACCCTCGGTGAGGCTCGGATATCCGGGTCGACCGGTCATGTCGACGGTCGAGTTGAGCAGCACCGCCCGGATCAGCGCGCCGGTCGGCAGCAGTCGGCGGTCCGGCCGCTTCCTGCCGGTGGGGTACCACCCCTCCGTGAAGTACTGGCGTACGAGCGCGGCAGCGGCCGCGGCGTTCGGAGCGGCCCAGCTCGTGGCATCTGCTGCGAACACCTGCGGACCGCCGGTCAGGCAGTACGGTGCGGACGGCGACGCGGGGTTCACCAGCGCCGAGCTGATGCCGCCACCGACGGCCATGATCTCGGGCTTCCGGCGCTTGTCGGGGCTCGTCGGCCCGGGAAGCCCGTCACCGTCGCTCATCTCGAAGGGGAAGGCCTTGGCCGCCGCGACGCACAGCACGTTCTTGGCGATCCCGGGCGGTGTGTTGTCCGCCTCGTGAAACCCGGCGCCGGCGCCGACGACCACATGGTCCTCGTTGCGGAAGCTGAACTCGTCCGCGTCCCGTGCCGTCTTGTCGTAGCTCGTGATGTCCGCGAGCCCCCAGCTGTTGTTGTGGATGGTGGCGCCCGCGGCCTTCGCGTCCCCGAGCATCTTCAGGAGGTGGTTGTCGCGGGTGCGGACGACGAGCTTCGCCGCGAACGCCCCGCCCCGGTGCGGGTGGGTGCCCGGGTTCGCGCGGTCGTCGCCGGCCGCGATGCCCGCGACGAACATGGCGTGCTCGTTCACCTTGGTGTCGTTCTTCCTGGTGAGCGAGAGGACCTTGCGGTGGCCGGGGCCGGGGACGTTCGGCTCGTCGGCGAAGAAGCAGTGGTTCAGGTCGATCGTCCCGTCCTTCTCGATGATGCCGATCACCTGGCCCTCGCCGTGCAGTCCCTGGTCCCAGATCGTGCCGCCGTGCACGCCGACCCCACCCGACTGGATCGTCTGCGCCGCCTCCACGTTGAAATCCACGGCATCCGGTTCGGGCTCCGCCCAGACGACGTCGTCGATGGCCGCGATCCGGGGGAGAGCCGCACGGTCGTCGAGAGCGAACTCCGCGAAGAGATGGCTGCCGGCCGGGCGGTCGTCGATCAGCTGGACGTCCCGGGCGCCGGCCGCGTCCAGTGCCGATCGCACGGTGCCGGCGTCCGCGTCGTCGAACATGGTCGTGATCAGCCGAAGCGGTGTTCCGGTGGCGGGAATCCACGGCGCCAGCTTCAGCGCCGGATCGAGTGCGGTGCACGACCGCACGAGGAAGTCGGCACGCAGCCTGCCTACGGTCCCGTCGTCGAGCCGCTCCAGGAAGGCCAGGTTCGGGATGAACCGATCGAGGACCAGACCGTACGCGGCTTTCACCCGGGCGACGTCGGGCTCGGTCAGCAAGGCGGTGAACTGGACGATGGTCGCCTTCTTCGCCGGCGCGAGCCCCTCGTCCGGTACGGGTACGTCGATGGGGTCGAACGGCTCGTCGCCGATCATGAGGCGGAAGTCCGGTGACTGCCGCGCGGTACCGGGTGCGTTCACGTCATCCCCCCGACACGACCAGTGCGTAGCCTTGTTGTGCGAACACGAAGCTTCCTCGAAGCGTGATCTTCCAAGAACCCGTGGACGGGTTGTCGACGATGACCATCTGGACGTTGTTGGCGAAGTCCTGGGGGCCGGTTCCGCCCGCGTTGGAAACACCTTTGGCGGGATCGATGTCATTCCCCAGGTACTTGACACCCAGCGCATCCTCGACTTCCAGCCGGATGACGTTCCGCCACGTCTGTGTGGAACCCTCGAACGCGGGGATGTCCGTCCACACGAGCGTGATCTTGAGCGGCTCGGTTCTGGCGTCGACGGAATAGCGGTACGTGGCACTCGTCTGCGGCAACAGCCCGGCACTGTGCCGTACGTCCTTCACGAACAGACGGCGGGAGGAGGGCGGATCCTTCTCGAAGAAGAGCGTGCGATCGAGCTGGATCAGCCCCCAGCCCTCGGTGTTGGACGGATAGCCGGCGATGCCCGTCATGTTGACTGTCGAGTTGAGCAGCACCGCCTTGATCAGGGCGCCGGACGGATTGACGCTGCGATCTGGTTCCTTCCTCCCGTTGGGGTACCACCCCTCCGTGAAGTACTGGCGCACGAGCGTGGCCGCGGCAGCGGCGTTCGGTGTCGCCCAGCTCGTGGCGGCAAGCGTGGGGTTCTTCTTCGGGAGGCCGGTGTCGCAGTACACGCCGGGTGGGGTCCTCGGGTTCAGGAGGGCGGACTGGATGCCGTTGCCCACCGCCATGAGATCGGGTTTGCGCCGGCCGTCCGTGGTCGGCCCGTTCTTTCCGCTGCCGAAGGTCATGTGGTCGGGAAAGGCCTGAGCGGCGGCGACACACAGCACGTTTTTCGCGATTCCCGGCGCGCCGTTGCCCGAGCCCCGGTCGGCCGTGTTCGACGCCGCGCCGATAATCAGGTGTTCCTCGTTCTTGAAGCTGAAACTGTCCGCGTCGACCGCGTCGGCGTTGTAGGTCGTGACCAGACCGGACCAGCTGTTGCTGTGGATGAAGGCCCCCGCCTTCTTCCCTCTGTCGAGAAGCTCCACATATTTGCGATTTATCGGTGCGAACAGATCGCCCATGCTGTTGCAGACGATCCTCGCCTCGTACGCACCACCCCGGTTCGCGTGAAGGGTGCTCGTCTTGCCGTCGGCGCTGCGTTGGTCGCCGACAGCGATGCCGGCGACGAACATGAAGTGGTCGTGCGCCCCGATGTCGTTCTGGTCGAACATGCCGAGTACCTTGCGGTGGTCCTCATTCGCCTTGGACTCTTTGGGATCATTGAAGAAGCAGTGGTTCAGGTCGAGATGGCCCTTGTCGATGAGTCCGAGGATCTGGCCCTCGCCGTGCAGCCCGCGCCGCCAGATCGTGTCGTCGGCCGGACCGCCGGTCCGTCCCGACTGGAACACCTCGGCCGAGGGGACGTCGGTCACATCGCGTTCCGGCTCCGGCTCGACGAACACCACCTCGTCGAGGGCCGCGACCTGCGGCAGTACGGCCCGGTCGTCGAGGGCGAACGAGGCGTACTGCTCGCTGCCGAGCGGCCGGCCGTCGCTGAGTACGACATCGCGTGCACCCAGCGCGCTCAATGCCGCGCCGACGGCGGTCAGGTCCGCGTCGGCGAACAGGGTCGCGATCAGGTCGAGCGACGTGCCGGTGGCGGGGAGCCAGGACGCGAGTTTCAGCGCCGGGTCGAGCGCGACGACCGAGCGCACCAGGAAATCGGCACGAATCCTCGCGACGGTCGCGTCGTCGAGCCGCTCGAGAAACGCCAGGTTCGGGATGAACCGGTCGAGCTTCAAGCCGTACGCGGCCTTCAGACGGTCGGCGTCGGGCCCGTTGAGGGAGGCCGCGAACTGGACGACCATCGGCTTCCTGGCCGACGCGAGGGCTTCGGCTGCCGCCGGTACCTCGATGGGGTCGAACGGCTCTTCGCCGATCATGAGCCGGAAGTCCTGTGGCTGAGTCACGGTATGAGCACCTCTCCGATTCGTGCAGGCGTGGCGGCGCGGGGACTTCCGGCCGCCGTGCCGGTGGCCGCGACGCCGGCGGCGACCAGGACGCGGCCGTCGTGCAGCCGCGTTGCCGCGCGGCCGGGTCGGGCGGTGTCCCTCGCCGGACCCGGCCGCCACGATCCGGCGGCCGGATCGAAAGTCTTCGTCGAGGCGAGCGCGTCCGTGGCGGAGCGTCCGCAGGTGACGATGACGCGGCCGTCGGCGGGCCTCGTCGTGGTGTGCTGCCGCCGGGAGGTGCCCAGTGGCGGGCCGGCCGCCCACGCGTCGGCGGTGGGGTCGGACAGGGCGGTCGCGGTGAGCGGCGCCCCAGCCGGATCGGTCCCGCTGACGAGGAGATTGTGACCGTTCGGAGGCACGCCGAGGACGGCGATGTTGCCGGGGATCTCGATGATGACGCCGAGCGGGATACAGATCTGGGTCGGTGTGCCCCAGCCGATCTTGGCCATGGGCCCGATGAGGAAGGTGCCTTGTTCGGGTGGGAAGAACCGGGCGAGGTCGGAGGGGATCCGGGGTGCGTTGGCGATGACGTCTTTCGGGAAGGTGACGGACTCGATCGCTCCGGCGCGCACGCCTTCGACGAGGGCGGCCAGGTTCATGCCTCGGTTCAGCCCGACCAGGCCACCGACCCGGAGTTCGAGGAAGAACGGAAGACCGCCGCAGCCTCCCGGGCGATCGGCCCGGACGGAGAGCCGGGGCTCGGTGAACCCGCTCGGGTCCACCGGTGCGAGAGGCCGCCTCAGGCCGTGCCCGCCGACCAGTGGAGTCGCGCAGACCTCCGTGCCGCGCCGGTCGGAGCCGTAGCCGAATACGACCGTCTCGTCGACGACGGTGACCTCGGTGGACGGCGTGGAGCAGTCCGGCCTCACGGTCGCCTCCGGGGCCGCGTCGCCCAGGGGTTCGATGGTCCGGGCGGTCATTGTCTGCATCCGTGCCTGCATCCGTGCTTTCGCATGCCGTCGACGGTGCAGGGCCCGCCGTCACCACACCGTCAGGGCCGCGTCACCGGGCCCGACCTGCGACCGTTCCCGTCTTCCCGCCGGACCGCCATGCACGGTGAGCTGCACCAACGGTGACGGTCCGCTGAGCGGAACGGGTCGAGACAGGGGGCAACATGGAACGCACGATGGCTACCGGTGGTCGGCAGATCGGACAGATGCCGACGCCGGCGGGGGTTCCACCGGACGCGGCGTCCAGCGTTGCGTGGCGAGGAACGGTGCGGATCGTCGTTCCGAGCACTGGTACCGGTTCACGGCTCTGCCGTTCACCCTCGTCGCGATACTGCTGTCACTTCACGCCGCAGCCGATGCCCCCTCGGGCCGACGGCGCGGGTCGACGGCAGGCGTCTGGCCGGGAGCCACCCCTCCCGCTTCCGGCCAGGCGGAGCATGTCGGCCGTCCGTGTGCCGGCGGTCTCACTGCCGATGCGTCCGCCGCGCAGCGTCACCGCTGCCGCGGACCGGCTCGGGCTCGGCCTGGCCATGGGTCCGATGCCCGCCACTCGATTCGGACAGCTCGTCCACCCGCTGGTGCTCGCCGTGTGGTTTCGCCAAGCGGGTGGGCGCCGGAACACAGCCCCCGCACGCCACGCTGAACCAAGCGCGGAGAAACGAGGAGTTGCACAAGCCGTCATGCGTGCAGCGGTTGCGCTCATCAAGGTGCAGGTCCTTGCTGTAGATCTGGGGGATCTGATCCACAGATCATGAGGGCGGAGCCGGTCGCATGGTCAGTGGTGATGGGGGAGACGCTATGTCCACTCACACGTCGTCCATGTTCGCCGGGCCTGCGACACATGTCCCCGCCTCGTCCACCACGTAGATGATGTCTCGGGTGCCGACTTCGCCGTCTGCTTTGGCGGGCTCGGGGTCGACGACGGGGCAGACCGACTCCACTCCCCGGACGACCCCCCTGTACGTCACAGGCCAGGTACCGCCGCCCTCGTCCGACGTTCGGTCGGAGCCGCCCTCGACCGTGAGACCGCGCTCTCCGCATGACGGACAGCCGAGCACGCGAGCACTCCAGGCCGACTCGTTGATGGCGGTGATGCCCAGTGCCGCCAGGAGCGTGGTACGTGGTCGTTTCAGGCTCCGACGGGACAGGGTGTGGTGCCTGTCCGGTCTCAAAGGTCCCACGCTTCGGACTCCCGGACGTGGACGGTCGGCAGCGCCGCAGCGTGAGCGCGGCTTTCCGTGGAACGAGATCCAAACGCAAGTAATCGACAACTGATTGCAGGATCTGTATCGATCAATGGAAAGAAGTGCCCGCTGTCTTGTCCGGCCGTCCTGTCGCGCCCTAATGTCCCGGTACGCAGCGGCACGGCCCGTTCCCGTCGTGCTGCCGCGCACCGAGCTGCCCTCGGTGACCTCCGCTCCCAGAGAAACGAGAATCCGATGGCGCGGTACACCGACCACGTTGCTGCGGAGCGGCTGAGAGGCCGTGCGCGAAGACCGGCTCGGACCCTGGTGGCGCTGACCGCGGTCACCGCCGGACTCGTGCTCGGCCTCGGCGCTCCGGCCCCGGCGTCGTCGTGGCACACCGGCCGTGCGGGCTTCCCGACGGTGACCCGGGCCGGGCTCGACCCCGCCCTTGTCGCGGGGCGGGGCGCCGCGGTGGACTTCGACGAACAGGAGGCGGAGAACGCGGCGACGGACGGCACCGTCATCGGCCCCGACCGCACCGCCTACACGCTGCCCTCGGAGGCATCCGGCCGCACGGCGGTGCGCCTGAAGCCGGGCCAGTACGTCGAGTTCACCCTGCCGCGCGCGGCCAACGCTCTCACCGTGCGGTACAGCATCCCCGACGCTCCCGCAGGCGGCGGCATCACCGCACCCCTCGATGTCTCCGTGGACGGCCGGCACCGCACCACGATGACCCTCACCTCGCAGTACTCCTGGCTCTACAACCAGTACCCGTTCAGCAACGACCCCCAGGGCGACCTGCTGCACCCCGACTGGTGGATCACCGAATGCGGTTGCGTTCCCGCCGCCACCACCCCGGCGCCCACCATCGACAAGCCGTTCAGGCCGAGCCACTTCTACGACGAGCAGAGACTGCTGCTCGGCAAGCGGTACGCGGCCGGTGACACCGTCCGCCTCACCGCGCCCAGAAACAGCACGGCCGCCTGGACCGTCATCGACCTGCTCGACACGCAACTCGTCGGCGCGCCCCACGTCGAGACGCATGCCGCGAACGTCATCGCCTTCGGAGCCGACCCCACCGGCCGGCGTGACGCGGGCGACGCCTTCGACCGGGCCATCGCCTACGCCAAGAAGCGGCACCTCAAGGTGTACCTGCCGCCGGGCACGTACCAGGTGAACCGCCACATCATCGTGGATGACGTGACGATCGCCGGGGCCGGCAGCTGGTACACGATCGTCAAGGGACACCAGGTCACCCTCGCCACCCCCGCCCCCGACGGCTCGGTCCACACCGGGGTGGGCTTCTACGGCAAGGACGCCGCGGACGGCGGCAGCCACGACGTCCACCTGTCGGGCTTCGCCGTCGAGGGCGACGTACGTGAACGCATCGACACCGACCAGGTCAACGCCCTCGGCGGAGCGCTCAGCGACTCGACGATCGACGGCCTCTACCTCCACCACACCAAGGTCGGTATGTGGTTCGACGGCCCGATGGCCCGTCTGCGAGTCACCCGCACCCAGATCGCCGACCAGATCGCCGACGGCCTCAACTTCCATACCGGTGTGACAGATTCGAGTGTCTCCGACACCTTTGTCCGCAACACCGGCGACGACGGTCTGGCCATGTGGTCGGAGAAGACGGGCGACGCGCGCAACGTCTTCGCCCACAACACCGTGCAGACCCCGGTCCTCGCCAACGGCATCGCCCTGTACGGCGGCACCGACAACACCGTCACCGGCAACCTCATAGCCGACCCGATCAGAGAGGGCAGCGCCATCCAGGTCGGCTCCCGGTTCGGCGCGCAGCCGTTCACCGGACATCTGGAGATCTCGGACAACACCACAGTGCGTTCAGGGCCGTTCGAGCTCAACTGGAAGATCGGCCTGGGAGCCATCTGGTTCTACGCCCTGGAAAGGGACATCGACGCCGACATCCAGGTCACCGGCGACCACTTCCTCGACAACACCTACAACGCGATCATGCTGGTCTCCGACTTCCCGGTGAAGGACAAGTACGCGATCCGAGGCGTCCGTTTCAAGGACATCCGCGTGGACGGCACCGGTACCTCCGTGCTCAGCGCCCGCTCCGCCGGATCGGCGTCCTTCGAGAACGTGGACGCCCGCAACGTCGGCGCGGTCGGCATCAACAACTGCGGATCCTTCAACTTCCCCGCCTCCGGCTCCGAGTTCACGGTGAACGACCTCGGCGGCAACGACGGCGGCGGCACGACCGGCCCCTGGCTGGCATCCTGGGAACTGCCGAACACCATCACCTGCGACGACCGACCCCCGGTGTCCCCGCCGCCGGCCCCGGCACCGTGGTGAGGTAGGACGACGGGCGAAGCAGCCACGCCGTCGCAGGGGCGGGCGGGCCGTCTCCACCGGTGGGAGGCGGCCCGCGCGCCCAGTGGCCCTCCGAGACGACCGACGGGGGGACAAGCCGCGCGGACGAGGCCGTCCTCGCGTCCACGGGAGGGCTCGGGCATCAGGGTCGTCACCGCCTCGTGCCTGCTGCTTGTGGGCGCGCTTGTGTCGGGCGCCGACGTGGGCTCCACCAGGCTGAGCCCGGCCGCCTCATGGAGGAGACGATCGAGCTCTTCGTCGCCGCAGGGGCGCTCTCGCGCCGAGGTTCTCGCGGCCGTGTTCGCCGCGGCCCGGCGGTGTCGGACGACCCAGCCCCCACACTCGTCGCCCTCCTCGTCATCCGTGACCTGGGCGCCGCGTACGGGAGGCCGGAGGGGGCGTGTCCATCGTGCGGCAACGACGTCTGCCCGGACGCGGACATCGGCCTGGTGCCGGGCGTCGGCCAATGCTTCCCGTGCCAAAGCCACCGCGCCCGTCTCGAACACGAGGGACCGACAGCCATGGCACCCGCGCCCGACGGGTCCTGTTCCTTGAGCGCCTTGGCCTCACTCCTGAAGATCCGGGCTGCCTTCCGCATTGGATCTACAGTGCTGTAGAAGTTTCCCTGGAAGGCGATCACTGGACAAGCCTGCCTTCCGGCCGGGTTGGCCGGGAACGTCGTACGAGCCGAGGGGCAGAGACAGCAGGATCCCGGAGCAGCATGGCCGGCCGAGCACGGCTGCCTGGCCGTGTTCACCGCCGAGATCCTCCTGCGCCTGGGCGCGCACGCCGACCGCCCCCGGGACTTCCTCAGGGACCCGTGGAACCTCTTCGACCTCGCCGTGGTCCTGTGCGCCTTCCTGCCGCTCGTCCGCGAGAACACCACCGTGCTGCGCCTGCTACGGCTGGCCCGGGTACTGCGCACCGCCCGCTTCCTGCCGCAGCTGCGGATCGTGCTGACCGCCGTCGCCCGCAGTCTGCCCGGCACGCTGAGCTTCCTGCTGGTGGGCGCCCTGCTGCTGTACGTGTACGCCATGGTCGGCTGGGTCTTCTTCGGCCGTCACGACCCCGAGCACTACGGCTCCATCGGCCGCGCGGTCCTGACCCTCTTCCTCCTCATGACCCTCGACGGCATAGGCGACGCGGTCCACTCCGGCCTGGAGGTCTCCCGCTGGAGCCTCGCCTACTACGCCTCCTACGTCCTGATCGCCTCCTTCGTCCTCGTCAACGTCCTCATCGGTGTCGTCATCACGTCCCTCGACGAGGCCCGGCAGATGGAGCAGGAGGAGGCGACGGAAGAGCCGCCGTACCCGGCCCCCGGGCTCGAAGACCGACGCCTGCTGATCACCCGCAGCACCGCGGCCCGCCAGGCCCTGGACGACCTTGAACGCGATCTCCTGCAGAGTGCGGCAGCGGACGGCTCACCGGACATCGGGGCCGCGCCGGCCGCGTTTCGATCATGACCCCCCTGCCCGGGCATCCGGCCGGTCCCGGTCGATGGCTGCTCCGCGGGCAAGGGCGACGGTGGTAGGAGGGGGCAAGGTGCTCGGCGAGCGCGGTCTGGAGCCGGTCGTCCTCACGACGGTGACCCGAGTCCGGCCCGGGGACCTTGTGAGTGCCGGACCGCGGGCGGGGTGCTGGACCGCCCGCTCCGGCCTCCCGCTTCACCCGCAGGCACCTACTAGGTACCATCGCTCTATGCCATCGCTGAACGTGTCCTTCACCGACGAGGAACTCGAAGGCGTGCGGGCCGCGGCCGCCGCCGAGGGCAAGAGCCTCAAGCAGTACCTGCACGACCTCGGAATCCGCGAGATGCAGCGCAAGCAGTTCGTCGCCGGTGCGACCGAATGGGCCGAGCGGCTGCGTGGCGAGTTCGACGAGGCCTTCCCTGACGAAGTGCCGCCCGCCGAGCGCGGCACCGGGGCTGCTGCCGCCTGATGCCGCCTCTCTACATCGACGTCTCCTGGCTGCTGGACGTCCAGGAGAACGCGCTCGGCCACGACGACCTGACCGTCTCGGACTACTCCGCGCTGGTCGCGGCCGTCGCCCGCCACAAGACCCGGTTGCCCACCCTCGCGGCCGCCGACCCCGACACGGCCTGGCGCGCCGCGGCCCTCCTGCACACGATCGTCCGCCTGGAGCCGCTCCCGCACCGCAACAGCCTCTACGCCGCGTTCCTCGCCGCCCAGTACATGGCGCAGGCCGGCGAAGGCATCGACCCACCCTACGGTGCGCTGCCCGACCTGGTCCGCAAGGTGCGTGACACCCGCATAAGCGTCCAGGATGTTGCCGACCAGCTACGCGGCTGGAAGCTGTAGCCGTGGGCACCGCGATAGCCAGGGCCGGCTACCGCGTCCGCCGCACCACCGCAGCAGACTCGGTGAACAGGCCGGTCGAGGCGGCAGACGGGAAACAGCCGGGCAGGACCATCGCCCGCTGCGGGCGCGTCCACCTTCTCGAAATCGATGAGCTCGGCTGGCTCGAACGGGACCGCCGCGCCGCGGAGATGCCCTTCCCGGTTCTCGCGGTGCGCGCGGAGAGGGGGAGGGGCATCGCGATCGCCTCCCACGAGGCGTTCACCGGCTGGAGCCGGACCTTCACCGACCGGCGGCTCTGCGCGGTGATCGTGGACCGCCTCACGAACGACAGGCCAAAGCGGACGCTCACGACAGCAGCTCAAGCGAGGCGGCCGAGCGCGTTAGGCGACGGGCACGGAACGTGGTTCGGCGATACCGATGATGAACTCCCCCCGTGGCCGGATGTCGGCCAACCACCCCAACGCGGCCAGTTCACCGGTGAGTTCTGCCGGTTCGTGGAGGACCTTCACGATGCGGTACTGGCTGCCGTCGTCGAGCCGACGCACGTCCGAAGCCACTTCCTCACGGGCGGCCGCAGCGGGGCCCTCATCGACGAAGACGGCCTTGCCACCGGGCGCGAGGGCGGCAGCGACGGTGTTCCAGAAGTCGCCGAGCCGAGACGGCGGGACATGGGAGAGAAAGAACGCGAAGAACACCGTGTCGTAACGGCGCGGCGGCTGCCACCGGAACACGTCGGCCCGATCGAACCGGACGTTGGAGGAAGTGACCCGCGCCCGCGCAATACCCAAGACCTCCGGTGACGCGTCGACAGCAGTCAGCGAGCGCGCCCGCGCGGCCAACGGCCCGGTCCACTGCCCCGTTCCGCAGGCCAGCTCCAGCACATCCCCGGCAACCGGGAGGTCGCCGGCCAGGGCCACCAGCTTGCGCAGATCCTCACGCTCGGCATAGACCCGGTCGTACTCGGGCGCACGAGCTCGGTAGTAGGAAATCTGCTCCGCCAAAAGGGAATCCTCATCGATTTCCACGACCTCGACTCTAACGGGCCAAGGCACCAGCGGTCCCCGAACAAGCCAATCCCGGGGGCCACTTGAAGACGTCGAGGCAATACAGGATCTTGTCTCAGGTGAACGGGTTCGATTCGCTCGAAGTCTCAGATGATCGAGTCCCCAGGCAGTTTGATCGGCCGGCATTGCGTCCGTTGACGGGCCTGAGCCGGTCGTCACACGACGGAACGCGCGATGCGGAATCCGACGTCGTCGACCTGGAAGGTCGGGTGGCTGCGGCGCCGCGCGGAGGCCCGGCAACTCCAGTGCTCGTCGAACCAGCCACCGCCACGGAGCACCCGGTAGGTGCCGTAGACCTCGGCGTCGTAGACGTCCCAGCACCAGTCCCAGACGTTGCCGAGCATGTCGTAGAGCCCCCACGGGTTGGGGCGTTTCCCGCCCACGTCGTGGATGCGCTCGTGCGAGTTGCCGCGGTACCAGGCGATGTCGTCGAGCTCCCCGTAACGAGGTCCTGTCGTACCGGCACGGCAGGCGTGCTCCCACTCCGCTTCGGTCGGCAGCCGGTACCCGTCGGCGGACGCGTCCCACTCGACGCCTTCGCCGTCGGCATGGAAGCGGTACGCAGGCGTGAACCCGTCGCGCTCGGACAGGGCGTTGCAGAACCGCGCCGCCTCCCACCAGGAGACGGACTCGACGGGCAGCGGGTCCCCCTGGGCTGTGCTCGGCCGCTGGCCTGTGATCTGCGCGTACAGCGCCCGGGTGACCGGGAAAGCCGCGAGCCGGTAGGGCGCAAGCTCGACCGACCAGCTGCGCTGTGTCCGCCGGTCCGACAGCGTCACCTGCCCCGGCGGGATGGCGACCATCTCGTTCCCCGTCATCACGTCCATGATCAGGAAATCCTAACGCGACCCGCCCTGGCGCAACGGCGGAACCGAAGCAGGATGGCTGACTGACGGCGGTATGAAGGTACGCAGGCAATCGCGACGGGCTACGACCGCCTCCTCGGCGGCTTGGCCGAGGTTCTGGAGCAGATGAAACCGGTCCGCACCTTGCAGCGCCTCCGGGGCGCCGAGCGCTGCATCTTCGGCATACGCCCCCGCGCGGTCCCTGCAGATCACCTCCACCCCTGGATGCGCGTTCAACCAGGCCGCCAGCGGTGCTGCTTCGCGGCCGGACAGGACGTCGATGGGGTGGTGGCGCTCGCCGTCCGTGATCACGGTGGCGTACGTGTGGCCGCGGCGGGTGGCGAAATCGTCGACCCCGATCACCCGCGGCGTGCTGAACCGCGGTTCCGGGAAGGCCATCACGCGGCGCGGCAGCGTCATCCGCCCAGCGCCAAGGCCCAGCTGCGCCGCCGGCCTCCCACCGACGCGTCCGGCCGGCGCGAGCCCGATCCGAGTAGTGGCGTCGACTTCCACCACTACGGCCTGGTGCCGTTCTTTGTCCTCTCTTTGTCCTCGAACACAGCCCCACCGCCCCGGCAGCGACAGCGTGACCTCGGCGTAAGGGCGGCGCGCTCGAAGGTGACGGCGGCCGGCGCCACGCCCGTATCCGCTTGACCCGTCCGATGCCCGCTGCACAGAACGCTCTTTCAGGAGTTGTGTGTGACCGGCATGGTGTCCCAGAGCGAGCACTGGTGTTTCGCGGAGAACCGGGCGTCGTCGATCAGGACACTCCTGCCTCCCGCCCGCAGTGACAGCGTCACTTCCTTGCCGCTGTGGTAGGCGGGCCAGGCGGCCTGCCGGGCGGCGTGCGGCCGGCCGGTCTTCGTGAAGGCGCCCCAGTACTGCGTCATCTCGCGGGCGAGCCGCCGTTCGGCCGCGTTGAAGAGTGGGGCGATCGGCGTGCCGTTGTCGAAGCTGGGCCAGATGTAGGCGAGTTCCGCGGCGTGGCCGGCTCCCCAGACGTAGCCGGGTATCTGCGTCAGGCCGGGCCCGGTCCGGTGGTCGAACTCGTACGAGTAGGTGGGGGTGTACCGCTCGAAGGTCCCGACGAGCGAGCGTTGCCCGCACCCGCCGATCCCGCCGATCATCCCCGAGTCGGTCATGATCGCGCCGACGAGGTACGCCGCGGTGTACGCGTCGGACGTCCCGGGCCAGGGGTAGCGGGCGAGGACCTCGTCGGCACGGTCCCCGGCGACGCCCTGGACGAAGGCGACGTAGGCATCCTTGCCCGCCCCTATGTAGCCCTGGGCGAAGGTGCGGCCCTCGTCACGGTTGGCGCCGACGAGCACGGGCACGCGGGCGAACCGCCCGCTGTCCACCGCCTCGCGTACGTTGACCGGGAACGTCGGGGTCCCGTCCACGAAGGCGGCCGAGAAGGTCCGGCTCGCGTCGAGGAGAGAGCCCGCCGAAGCCGACCGCAGACATCCGAGGACGGCCGCCTGGTCGGTGCCGTCGCAGCCCGCCTGGCGGGCGAACGACGTTCCGGTGGTCTCGGCCTGAGCCTGCGGCTCGCTCGGGCAGGAACCGCTCTGGATCACGGCGCGGGCGAACAGACCGCGTGAGCCGGGCGACACCAGATGTCCGCAGACGGACCAGCCGCCCGCGGACTCGCCGTCGATGGTGACCGCGGCGGGGTTCCCGCCGAAGGCCGCGATGTTGCGCTGCACCCAGCGCAGCGCGGCCTGCTGGTCCATGAAGCCGTAGTTGCCGGACTCGCCGCCCTCCCCGGTGAGGGCCGGCAGTCCGAGGAAGCCGAAGACGCCGAGCCGGTAGTTGAGCGAGACGCCGATGACACCCGTCTGCCGGACGAGCTTGGACTCGTCGTTCTGTGCGCCGCTGCCGTTGGTCAGGCCACCGCCGTGGATGAACACGTGCACGGGAAGTCGGTCGCCGGCCCGCACTCCCGTCGGCCGCCACACGTTGATGTCGAGACAGTCCTCGGTCTCGCTGCGCGGGCCGTTGCCGCTGGGCAGTACGGGGCAGGGGTTGCCGAAGGCGGTGGCCTCCCGAGCGCCGGTCCAGCGCGCCGCGGGCCGCGGCGGCTTCCAGCGCAGGGAGCCGGTGGGCGCCGCCGCGTAGGGGATGCCGAGGAACCGCTGGACGCCCTGGGAGACGGCACCACGTACGGCGCCCTTGTCGGTGGGCACCACGGTCGGCGCACTCGCGGCCGACGCCACGGCCGCCGTTCCGGACGCCGCCGCGGCCGCCGTCGCGGGCAGCAGCCCGACGGCGGTCATGGACAGGATCAGCGCGCCGCCCAGGGCAGTACGGATTCTGCTCGCAGTCATGGGGACCTCTCTGGCGGGATGCCGGCCGCGACGGTGCGACCGGCACGCGTGGTCGTGCGGAGGAGGAACCGGGCGGTCAGCGAGTGACGCCGACGCTGCCGTGCAGGGGGAGCGTCCGCGACGAGGAACCGACCCACACGTCCCGTTTCCCGGTACCGAGTACCCAGGCGTGGGAGGACGTGTTCCAGTACTTCAGCTGCTGGGCGTCGACCCGGATGCGTACAGTCTTCGACTGACCCGCGCGCAGACGCACCTTCTGGTAGCCGCCGAGCGAGCGCACCGCCTGCGGCGCGGTGGTCCCAGGGCTCGCGCCGACGTAGACCTGGGCGACCTCGGCACCGTCGCGGGTGCCGGTGTTCTTCAGGGTGAACGAGACGGTCAACGCGCCGTGACTCTGCCGTACCGCGAGGTCGCGGTAGGCGAAGGAGGTGTACGACAGTCCGTAGCCGAAGGGGAAGAGCGGGGCGGCCTGCTCCTTGTCGTACCAGCGGTAGCCCACGTAGATGCCCTCGGAGTAGTTCTCCTGGTTGCCCACTCCCGGGTACCTGAGCGGGTCGCCGGCCACCGGCGTGGCGGACTCGCTCGCGGGGAACGTCTGCGTGAGCTTGCCCGAGGGGTTCACGTCGCCGTAGAGCAGCCCGGCGGTGGCCTCGGCCCCGTTCTCCCCGGGGTAGTACATGTCGAGCACCGCCTTGACCTTGGACAGCCACGGCATGGTGATCGACGACCCGGTGTTCAGGACGACGATCGTGTTCGGGTTGGCGTCGGCGACGGCGGAGATGAGCCCGTCCTGGTCGGCCGGCAGGGAGAGGTTCTTCCGGTCGAAGCCCTCGGCGCCGTCGTCGTAGGCGAAGACGACGGGGGTCTCCACCTGGCGGGCCAGGGTCACCGCCTGCTCCCGCGCGGCCTGCGCGGCCTGCGGGGTGACCCAGTTCAGCCGGACCTTCGTCGGTCCGCCCTGGATCGCGAGGGCGCCGGCCGCGAAGCTGTGCGCTCCCGCCGTGAGGTGCACCGTGGCGCTGCTGGAGCCCAGGAAGCCGGTGATGACGCTGTTCCCGTCGATCCTCAGCACGCCGTACGCGGCGGGAAGGTCGAAGACGAAGGAGTAGTCGCCGTCGGTGGGCACGGTGAGGGTGCCGCTGTAGTAGAAGGAGGCGTCCGGTGTGACGGGGATCGTGCCGTCCGAGTCGACCTGCAGGGCGGGGCTGAGGGCCGAGGCGGGGATGGGGACTCCGGTGTTGTCGCCGCCGGCCGCGTAGCGCACCGTGGTGTGCGGGCCGGCCCGCTCCGTGATGGTGTCCAGCGGCGAGGCCGCGGAGTCCGGTACGACGTTGGAGCTGCCGCCGCCGGTGACCTTCGGTGTCCTCGCGGTCGGGCCGATGAGTCCGATGCTGGTGTCCTCGCCGGTCAGCGGAAGCGCTTCGCCGGTGTTCTTCAGCAGGACCGCGCCGGATTCGGCCACCTTCTGGGCGACTTTCGCGCCGCCTTTCGGATCGCGTGCGGGCCGCAGGGCCGCCGCACCGTCGAGGAGACCGAATTTCGCCATCTCCTGCAGAATGCGCGCGACCGAATCATTCAGCTCCGAGACCGGAATGGTGCCGTCGGTTATCGCGGTCTTCAGTTCCTCGCCCAGGAAGACACCGCTCGGCATCTCCTGGTCGAGGCCGTTCACGATGTCGGTCGTCGCATGGGTCGCGCCCCAGTCCGACATGACCCAGCCCGTGAAGCCCCACTGCTCCTTGAGGATCGAGTCGAGCAGTTCGTCGCTGCCGCAGTCGTGGCTGTCGTTCACCGAGTTGTACGAGCACATCACCGCCCCGGCGCCGGCCTTGACGGCGGCCTCGAAGGCGGGCAGTTCGATCTGGCGCAGGGTCTGCTCGTCGACGTTGACGTTCACCCCCATGCGGTTGTCTTCCTGGTTGTTCTCCGCGTAGTGCTTGACGGTGGCGATCAGGCCCTGGCTCTGGACGCCCTCGACCTCGCCGGCCACCATGCGGGAGCTGAGCAGAGGGTCCTCGCTGAAGGTCTCGAAGTTCCGCCCCGCGTACGGCACCCGGATGGTGTTCGTCATGGGGGCGAGCAGGACGTCCTGGCCGAGCGCACGGCCGTCGCGTCCGACGGCCCGGCCGAACTCACGGGCCAACCGGTCGTCGAAGGACGAGGCCAGGGCGACCGGTGCCGGCATCGCGGTGGCGTGCTCGTTGACCCGGACGCCCGCCGGGCCGTCGGTGAGCCGCAGTTCGGGGACGCCGAGGCGGGGCACCCCCGGGATGTATCCGGCCTGCCCGAGCGCCCGGGGATCGGTGCCGCCATGGACGAAGGACAACTTCTCGTCCAGCGTCATCCGGCCGATCAGGGCGGCGACGCGGGCAGACACCTTGACGGTCACACCCGCGCTGCCCGCGCCCGAGGCGCCGGGAGCCACGGCCGCGCTTCCGGCCAGTACCGCCGCGCTCACTCCCGCGATCAGCGCCGTACGGCGTAAACGACTACTGCGGCGTCGTACCGATCTCCGATCGAGCTCCATGCGGACTCCTCACCACTGAAGTGCTCGACGATTTATGTCTCCGCTGGACAGAATTCGAGTCAAAGCAGGTGGCTCTATAAAAGATCGAACGTTCAAGGAGGTTAAATTCGCACATTCGATGCGTCAACCCTCTGGAATTCCGTTCTTGCCAGACATAAATTGACGCCCTCACAAGGGAGGTGACACGTGTCTCCACGTGACGAGATCCTGACCCATGTCCGGCGGCACGGGAGCGCGTCGCGCCCCGAACTGCAGACGGCGCTCGGCATGAGCCGTCCGGTCGTCGCGGCCGTCGTCCGCGACCTCCTCGCCGAGGAGTTACTGACCGAGCACCAGGGGGAGAACCGGGGCGGCCGTGGGCGCCCCGGCCGCCGCCTTCGGCCCCGCTATCCGGCGGGCGCGGTCGTCGGAGCGGACGTCAGCCACCGGCATCTCACCGTCGCCGCGGCCACCCTCGACCTGACCGTCCGGACCGAGCGGCGAGTGGCGATCGATGTGGACACCCGCCCGACCGCGGCCCTGGACGTCACGGCCGACGTGATCCGGCAGACGGTCGAGGAGGTCCGGCGCACGGTCGACGGGCCCGTGAACGCGTGCGTCGTCGGCATACCGGGGCCGCTGGACATGAGCAAACGGGCGATCGCCTCGCCCACCATCCTGTCCAGCTGGTCCGGGCTCGATCTGGCGGCCGAACTGGGCTCCCGGACGGGACTGACGGTCTCCCTCGACAACGACGCGAATCTCGGCGCCCTCGCCGAACACCGGCACGGTGCCGCCGACAACCGCGGCAACCTCATCTACGTCAAGGCGTCCGACGGCATCGGGGCGGGCCTCATCGTCCACGGGATCCCGGTCAGCGGCAGCTTCGGGGCCGCGGGCGAGATCGGGCACACCCAGGTGATCCCGGACGGAGACTGGTGCCGGTGCGGCAACCGCGGCTGCCTGGAGACCATCGTCTCGGTCCGCCAGGTGCTCCAGCAGATCCAGCACTTCTACCCGGGCGACACCGACCTGCGGTCCCGCCTGCCGGAGATCGCCCACCACCCGGTGGCCCGGAAGATCCTCGCCGAATCCGGCCGTACCCTCGGCCGCGTCCTGGCCAATCTGTGCGCACTGCTCGACCCCGCGGCCGTCATCATCGGCGGCGAGATGAGCCAGGCCGGCGAGGCGTTCGTCGACGGCGTCCGCGACTCGATCGAACGGCTCGCCCAACCGGGCTTCGACAATCGCGTCCTGGTCGCCGCGTCCGCCCTCGGCACCCGCGCCGAGCTGATCGGGAGCCTCACGCTCGCCCGGGACATCGCCCTGCGGGACGGAGCCCGGCGGGCGGAGGCCTGATCGGAGGCGGACGGCCCGGCGGGTCGTCCTGCGCCCTGACGGCCGGGGCACCACTGGCGGACCTTGGGCATCCCCACCGGCCACCGGTGGCCGTACAACCTCTTCGTCGCCGACAAAGTCAGTGGCTCTGCCTGCAGACAGGATGGGAGCTCGCCGTACCATCGAAGAGCGATCGACAGGTTTCGCGGCGTGGCCTCACGCCCGCGCGTTGCCCATGTGAGCGATCAGCAGTGCGGTCACCGACGGAGTTGGCCCGGGCCGGGAGCTGATGTCAGGAACAGGCAAGGATGAGCGAGCAGAGCAATCCCACCGCCACGACAGGTACGACGGTCGAGGCATTCTCACCGGACAGTTCCACGCTGCGCCGCCGCCACCGGCGGGCGGTGGGGCAACTTGCCTTGTGCGTGTTCGTGCTCGCCCCTTGGACCGTCTACCTGGCCGTTTCGTTGCCCGATCGCTTTGAGGCTCGGTACTGGCCCATGGTGTGGGTGGGCTTCGACGTCATGCTGCTCGTGTCGCTGGCCGGCGCCGGGGCGGCAGTCTGGCTGAGACGGCAGGCCCTGATTCCGATGTCTTTCGTGGCAGCCACACTCCTGGTCTGCGATGCCTGGTTCGACGTTTCCTTGAGCTGGGGGAGAGGCGACGTGTGGGGAAGCGTGGCCTCGGCCGTGCTCGTAGAACTGCCGCTCGCCTTCTTGCTCGTCATGCGCGCGCGCCGGGTGCTGAAGATCTCGGCTCGGCTGGCCTGGCAGCGACTCGGCCTGGCGGGCGAACCTCCACCGCTGTACAAGTTGCCGCTGTTCGTCGCTCTCGCATCCTCAAGCAGCATCCAATTGGACTTGAAGGAAGCCAAGGACATCTGAACCGCTCCGGGTCTGATGGAGGCTCCATTCCCTGAGAGGACCGAGTCATGGAACTACTCGACCGAGTGGTCCGCGATGAAGGCAGTCCGGCAAAGCCGGGCATCGGTCATAGGCAGGGGGCACAGTGAACGATCCGCGCGGGATGCGCGCGCATCAGGCACGGTTGGTCAACCGGGCGCTTGAGGATGCGCAGCGAGACCAGTTCCTCGAGGGTCGGCCTGTTCGCCCCGAATCCACCGGCGTACACCGTCACTCGGCCCCCGGAGCCGACTAGGCCTGTCCGATGGGTCGGCATCAAGCAGTTCCGCTTCTCCGCGGAATCTGTGGACGACACAGAGCTGCTTGCCGCACTGACCAGGCATGCGCAGTTCCGGGACGACCATGCAGGTGATGGGGTGCTTCCGGAGGGGAACCCGGCACGGTCCGTACTGGCTGCGGTTGATCACCCCCGCCTCTACGAGCTCATCGGCCGGGAGATGTCCGTGCAGATCCTGCGGGAGCGGGTGGATCCGCTCTGGGACGTGCCCATCGAGCTGGAGGCGGTTCTGCAGCGCGAGACGGAGTCCCCTGATGGCGGGATTCCGGTTTTGGAGCCAAAGGCTGTGAAAGCGGCGGTCGAGCAGGTGAACAACAAAAGGAGGAGTGGAACCTGGACGTATGGATTGAGCCCCCGGCGTTCGGTGCGACTCGCGCCCGGCACGGCGTCGTCGTTCGCCCTGGCATGCAAGAAAGCGCGGTGGACATCGCCATGGCGATGTCGCCTTGAAAGGAAGAATCCTGTGCATCCCATGGTGAGCCGCCTGACCCAGTTGCTCCCGCCACCCCGGACGGCAGTGGAATCGCTGCCCTGGGAAGAAATGCGGGCCGCGTGCGGCGCGGCGGTGCCGCGCGATTTCAGGGAGTTCGTCGACATCTACGGCTACGGTTCGCTGGACAACGTCATCAGCGTGTTCCCACCTGGTAAATGGGGCCAAGAGATCTCCGATCCCGCCATGAGGGCCTTGCCGTCTGTGGCCGAGGGCGAGCTCAGGACTTCCCAGGGGACGGTGCGGTCCGCCATGGCCTGCCGAGGGGGCACTCCTCAGCTGGGGCACCACCCCGGTCGGCTACGACCTCTTCTGGCGCCGTCGGGGCAGCGATCCCGACCTCTGGCCCCTGGTGGTTGTTGGTCATCGCGCCGGGACTGCGCTCGAACTGCCCTGCACCATGGCGGAGTTCGTCGTCCGCATGCTCGGCGATCCCATCGACCGTCCGGCCGACATCACCGGAATCCCCGGGCACCCGCACTCGCGGTACCTGAATGCCCGGGACGAGGCCGCGCTGGACGACGCCGGGGAGGACCCCTGGGAGTACCTCGACGACTTCCGGGACGCACAGGACGACCAGCGGGCGTCCAGTGCGTCCATCACCTGGGTGGAGGGACCGGGACGGCATCGGGGCGACAACCCTCCCGTACCCCGACTCACCATCCAGGGGTTCGGGCTGGACGGTGACGAACTGTGTGTGTCGGCGACCCTGGACCTCGCGCTGGGCGACCCGGTCACCGGCACCGTGCGGATCGGCGGCCCGAACGGTGGCGTCCTGCGCCTGGCCGGCGTACCGGTCGCCGTGTCGGGCGGTGCCGCAGACCACTCCGCGCTGGACATCCGGTTGTCCGAGTCGATGAACGACACGGGTATGACGTGGCAAGAGCTCTTGGGTGCCATGACCCACGAGTCCGAATGGCGGCTGTCGGTCTCGGTGAGGGATCCGGCCATCGGCGCGGCACGAGCCCGGCACGGCATCGTGACAGGTGCGGGCATGCAGGAGAGCGAGGTGAACCGGGCATGGGGCCAATGGCCGTGAGCCGGAACAGGAGACGTGCCGTCCTGGCCGCTGCCGGTACGGCGACAGCCGGACTGGCGCTCGCCGCGTGGTTGCTGCCGGCCGGAAGCGGCGCCGTGCCGTCCGCCCCGGCTCCCGTCTCCCACATCGACACCGCCACCCGGGCCTGTCTGCTCACCTCGACGGACACGGACACGGCGGGCACCTGGGAGGCGATGCGGCAACTGGCCGACGCGAGCGCCGAACACCTGACCTGGAGGGCCTGCGGGGCACCGCGGGTGGCGCCCTCGGCAAAAAAGGGAGCCCGGTCACGGCAGACGATCTCGATGCCGGGCCGCTAGGCGAGCCAGGCCGCGAGCGTGTCCGCCTCCCGGTCCGGCAGGAGGTCGACCGGTCGACGTGTCTCGACGTCAACGAGCACGGTTCCGTATACACGGCCCTTGCGCTGGGCATACTCGTCCACGCCGACCACGCGGGGTGTGGCGCCGACGGGGTCCGGAAGCGAGGCCATCAGCCTCAGCAGAGTGTTCCGGCTGACCGGAACCTTGAAGGCGTCCGTCATCCGGGCGCCGGCCCGGCCCGCGAGCGCAAGACCGACCGACACCAGCGTCGACCGCAGCCGCTCGGTCCGTCGCCCGAACCTTCGAGTGAGGCCCGGTACTTGCTCGACGAAGGTCTTGCGCTCGCAGGACTCCTCCTCGCAGACGAACCGCCGTACCCGCAACGACACCACAACGAACTTGCCCGCGGTCGGCAAATCGCGAGGAAACCGCAGGTAGGAGCCATGTATTCGTCCCGACCGGCATCCACACCCCGGACAGGCCGCCCGCCCTGCGGTCGTACGAGCCCTGACCCGGACGACCGTGTCGCTCACCTCGACCGACTCCACCAACACACCCTCGACCGAGGAGAACAGCAGCTCGTCCAACTCCGGCAGCACTTCGTTCACGGCGAAGGACTGTCGACCGCACCACCGTCCAGTCGGGCGATTTTCGGGCGAACTCAACCGCCATCACATGAAGATCAACAGTCACTCTGCGTACGCGACCACAAGAAGTGGACCAGAGCCCCGGTTGTGGAGTCGGTTGTCGATCTGCCGGCTCGTGGATGTCGGCGGGAGCCGATGGGAAATGACGGCACTGTAGGTTCCGCGGACGCGGGACGGCCGCTGTCCGTCGGGGCAGTGGGCCGTCGAGTCGGGTAGCGGCGGGTGTGAGACATGTGCGGCCGGTGTGGTGCTACTTGAGGATCTGCAGACTCCAGGTGTCCGCCTCGGGACTGCGCCGGTAGAAGACGTTCGCCTGAACCGGGTCGCAGGTGGCCAGCAGAATGTCTCCCTGGCCGAGCACAACCGTCCGCTCGACTCGTGTGGAACGTCGCCTGCGGGGGCGAAGAACCTCAAGCCGTAGCGAGTGCGGTCCTGGAGGAAGAGGGACGAAGCGAACCGTTCTGATGGTGCTCCGATCCACGCTGCAGAGCTGGCGTTCGTCTTCCGTGACGGACACCAGGCACCACTTGGGTGACATGCTGCGGGACGGGCCGCGCAGGTCCACCTGGATCAGCAGGCCGGTCCGGCCTCGCCGGCGGGCCTTGCGGATGAGATGGCGGGAGCGCCACTTCAACCGGCCGTCGAAGGCGCTGTTCACCTGTACCGCAACGTCTCCCACGCTTCCCCCGTCTGCTGGCCGGTCAGGTCATCGACCGTCCAGGCTGGCACGTTCGCACGGGAACCAGAAGTGCCCCGGCCGGCAGCGTGACCCGGCAGAATCCGTCGGCGACAGCGATAACAGGCCCGCTGGAGCCGGCCGGTCCTGGCAGGCCCTTCGGCCCGTGCTCGGGTGCCGGCAAGGCGGTATGAGTCGGTCCCGGTCTCGGTGATGGTGCCGTTGGAGGTGAGACGGTCCGCGATCGCCGCGCGGAGCTGCGGGCCGGTGAAGGTCTTGGTCCGGCAGCCGTAGGATGCGTTCGAGGCGATGGCGACGCTGTTCTTCTCCTCCCGCTCGGCCAGAACCGGAACGGCAGTTCGGTACCGTGGCGGTCCAGTTCTGTATGTCCCGGCTCGTCGATACACAGGAGATCGGCGGGTCCGCAGCGGGCGGTGGTGTTGTTCAGCTGCTTCTCGTCGGCGGCCTCGACCAACTTGTTCACCCGCTTGTTCACCGGCTTGGCGGCGAGCGTGCAGCGGACGCGGTGGCTCTTCGTCGCGGCCTCGGTGCCCAGGACGATGAGCATGTGGGACTTGCCGGTGCCGCAGTCGCCATTCAGGCGGAGCGGCTGGCTCTTCTTGATCCACCCGCAGCTGGCGGGTGTGCGGACGGTGGCCGGGGCGGCGTCGAAGCCGGAGGGCCGCAGGGACTTCTCCCGCGGGAAGCCGGCTGCCTTGATCTGCCGCTCCGAGCAGCGTCGGGCCCGGTCGTCGTAGTGGGCCACCGGCAGCTCGGCGCGGAAGCCGCGGTAGGTCATCGGGTCCTTCATCGCCCGGTCGGCGGTTTCGGGGAACTCGTTGCGGACCGATGGCAGCCGCAGCGTGCTGTGTCGGTGGCAGCGCCGGCGGCCTGCTCGGCCAAGCCTCGCCGGCGGGGCAGGGGTACGGTGCTTCCCCGCCTGCTCAACCGTGACGGCGAGGACTTCGTCCGAGGCGGTTCGCCATCGCCGGCTTGAACCACCCGGACCGCACCGTGCAGACCCGGGCCCTGCACGCCGGCCTGCGCAGGCGCGACGCCGGCGCCTGCCACCGCGCGTCCTGGCCGCCGAACGCAGGGAACGCGTCCGTATCCGCAGCGAGAAGGGCATCCGCCAGGGCACGCCCCAGCCGCCGGGGTTGCATGATCACAGTGCCCGGCACCGGCTGCGCACGGGGGCGACGCCGGCGCCACGGGGCTCGGTTCAGTTTTGCTCCTCGCCGCTGACTGCGGCTTCGTACGCGAGCAGGGTGTCGATGAACATCTGCCGCTGATCCGGTGTCAGGGGCGCCAGTGCTGTGCGCCATGCGGATGCGCCCGGGGCGAGCCAGGCAGTGATCGCGCGTTGCTGGTCGGCGGCGATGGCGATGATCCGGCGGCGCCGGTCGGCCTCGTCCTCACGCCGCTCCACGATCCCCTTCCGGCTCAGGTCGCCGACCAGCAGGCTCACCGTCGTCGGTGCGACCTGCAGCCGGGCGGCCAGCTCGTTCACGGTCATCGGGCCGTCGAAGAGCAGGTAGGAAAGGAGCGAGAGATGACGGGGAGCCAGCGCAAGGGACTGCAGTGCCTCGGGCACGGGGATCTTCTTCGCCCTGCCTACCATCCGGGGCATGAGCAGCAGCAGGGCCCTGACCGCGTCGTCGACTCCGCTCGCCTGGTCTTCTCCCGCATCACGCGCCTTGGGCGTTGACATCACGCACCCCTCACCATTTAACTTTGTATCCAAAGATGTTTTCTCTGCAAAGTGAACTTGGCCCATGGTAAGCACCGACCCCAACGGAGATTCACCATGCCGCACTTCAGCCTGCACATCCGCGAAGAAACCCTCGACGGGACGGTCGAACCGAAGCTGATCAGCGCTCTGACCGACGCGGTCGGTGCCGTCTACGGCACGCAGTTCCGCCGCCTGGTCGGGGTCGAGTTGGTCGGCATTCCCCAGCGCCGCCGGGGCATCGGCGGCGTCCCGACACAGGACGACGTCCCACTCGTCACCCTCGGCATGCGCGAGAGCGCCCTCCACCTTCCGGAAGTCCCCGACGCCCCCGCCCGACTGGTCGCCGCCATCACCGACGCACTGGTCAGCGTGCTCGGCGAGGACATCCGTGAGCAGATCGTCGTGACGATCGTCGGCGTCCCCCACGGCCGCTCAGGAACCGCCGGCGCGATCGCCTGACGCGCCTGCGCGGGCCGCATCGGCTCTGCCCACCCGGCCCGCGCAGGCACCGAACCGGTAAACGCTGCCGGTCAGAGCCCTCGTGACCGTGCTGCGCAGTGCCGGACTGCGGGCGAGGACACAACGACAGCGGCAGACCCACTCGGTGTTCTCGCTCTCCGAGATGCGCCGGGTGGCCCGAAGACCTGCGTCCACTGCACCGGCTGTCAGTCCAGCGAACGTCATCACCCGTTCCCTGCCGACACCGGCACCCGGAACGGACGCCCCCTCGAAAGAAGTGCGACCTCATGCCCAGGTACTCCGGCACCCTGAAGTGCACCTCGCAAAGACCCGCAAGTGACTGGTCAAGGATGTGCGTGCCTGCGAGGTTGCCGCCGGACCAGACCTGCCGGGACACGGTCCGGGTCTGCAGTGCCAGGAAGATCAGCGAAACAACCAGCCCCAGCAGCCCCCTGACAGCCGGTACGCCTGTCAGCACGGTCCCGGTCCCCCCTCAAGGAAGGGCGGAAGCATTCCCTTCAAGCGTCTGCATCACGACACGAAACGAGTCTGATTGCATGAAACGACTCTGACCGGCCGCCGAGCAGCGCCGGCGCGCTCGGCACCGGCCATCCTGACGGCGGCCCAGATGCACGTCCGCACTTCCGTGAAAGTCACGACCGGGTGAGGCCACGGGCCCGGAGAACTCCGCACGAGGCCCGGCCCTGCATCGCTCGCCCGGGCGTTCTCACCCTGCTCGCGTGCCCCCCCGACGACGCCTGAACTCCACGGGACAGCGAGGCGGTGACGGCGCCGAGGTCCCGGCGAAGAAAGCTGGCCAAGCCTTGCACCGGCTTGGGGCCGGTCCTGTTCGGCCTGGCGGATCCACTCCAGCAGCAGGTATCCGCGCCGGTGCCGGACGAGACCGGCGGACGTGCGGGCGAGGTCACAGCCTTTGGGCCCGGCAGGAAGAAGGTCACAGGCGTGCGGGTCAGGTTTGCCGGATGCTGGAACCCGCCAGGTCCCCGGGTGTGAAGACCGCCGCGGCAATACGGAGATGAGGTGGCAGCGCCGACCACAGCTCGTCGAGGAGGTCGCTGCGGGTCCCGGCAGCGGTGCGGATCTCCGTGAACGGTGCGCCGGTGGCGACCTCCTGCCCGTTCGAGTGGTAAATCGTCATGAGCACTCCCTCGCCGGGAGGCAGGTCGCCGATATGCAGGGCGAGCCGGTTGGTGGCGGCGCGGTCCCCGGCGCTGTGCCGGGCGGCGCCGAACCAGGCCTGGCCGCCTTCGTTGCCCGCCGGCCTGGCGGCCGAGGGCCTGGGCGACGTGGGTCCTCCCGACGCCGGTTGGTCCGAACACAAGGACGGACTCGCCAGAGCGAAGCCGGAGCAGGGCCGCGAGGCCACGGATCCGGGCGGCGGCCAGCTTCGGGGAAGGCACTGAAGCCGAAGCCCTCCAAGGGCGGCCTGTTGCTCGAACTTCGCTCTGCGCAGGCGACGTTCGAGGGCGACGGCGACGGACTCGCGGCGGGCATCTCGTCCTGGCAGCGGACCGGGAGGAAGCCGAGGTGTCCGAGTTCGCCCTTCCGGGGCCTGGACGAGGCGGGCGTCGAGTGTCTCGGGCATCCCGGACAGCCGCACAGCCGCAGGGTCTTGAACGAGTCGCGCAGGGCGGTGGTCATCACGCTCATCGGACGGCCTCCTCGGCGTCACCGTGGTCCTGGTCGTCGTGGACGCCGGACGCCAAGATGGGGATGCCGGCGGCTAACAGGCCCTCGGGGCCGCGCAGAAAAGAGGCGGCTCCGCCGTCACCGGTCCCCAGTCCCGGAACGATCCCGGTCCCGGCGACCAGGATCTCCTTGACGGTGCGGCAGGACGGGCCGCCGGCCGCTACGGGCGCCGGGCGGAAGCCGTCGTGCCGGGAGCGAGTCCCAGGGCCGCCTTGGCCCGCCGGGTACGCTCGTCGGCCAGGACCTCCGTCCGGCCCGCTTCGACGGCGGCGAAAGTCTGCTCGGCGATCGCTTCCGGGGTGTTCTTGGGACCGGTGACATGGGCGGCCATGTCCGTGTCGATGTATCCGCAGTGCACACCGACGACGAGGACGCCGGTGTCGTGGAGTTCGCCGCGGATCCCGTTGGTCAGGGCCCAGGCGGCGGCCTTGGAGGCACTGTAGGAGCCCATCGCGGGGTTGGTGAACCAGCTCGCGATGGACAACACGTTGACGATGGCGCCGGGTGAGTTGCCCATCAGCAGCGGGGCGAAGGCACGGCACATGGCGAGCGTGCCGAAGTAGTTGACCTCCATCTCCGCCCGGGCGGCGTCCAACTCGGGCGCGGCCAGCAGAGGGCTGTCGGCAAGCACACCGGCGTTGTTGACCAGCAAGGTCACATCGGAGCACATCTCGGCTGCCGCGGCCACCTGTTCAGGATCGGTGATGGCGAGACGGACCGGGATCACGCCGGGCTCGAGAACCGACCGCGGGTCGCGGGCCCCGCCGTAGACACGCTGTGCGCCGCGTTGCAGGAACAGCCGGGCCATCACCTGCCCGAGCCCCCGGTTCGCGCCGGAGACCAGCGCCGTCGCCCCCTGGATCCGCATGGCTTCAACCCCCCGTCCCGCCCGGCCGATCCGCCGGCGGCTTCCCGCTCACGTAGTGGACCACTTGAGATGAACGGCACTCTCGTGGAACCCCAGAGTGCGATAGAAGCCGGCCGCTCTGCGGGTCGGCACAGTCACCTCGACGTCCCTCGCCTCCCGGGCCTTTGCCTGTACAGCCCGGACCAGCGCCGAACCCGTACCGCGGCCGCGCACGGGCTCGGCCACGGCGAGCTCGAGCAGTTCGAGGATGGTCCCGCCGGCGAACAGAGTGGGCATGCGCAGCGCGAGCAGGTACCCGACCACGCACGAGTCCTGCTCGGCGACCAGGAACTCGGCGCTGCCCGCCGAGGAGGCCTCGATGATCCGGGGGAACGTGACGTCGTCGAAGACCGCCCGCTCGGGCCGGTAGCTCGTCACGAACCCGCTCAGCAGACGGTAGATGTCACCGGCGTCCGAGGGCGTGGCGTCGCGGACAGCCGTCATGTCGGCCCGTCCGCCGGGAGATCGACGACCGACGCCGTAGCGGCTGCCGGGACGGCGGCCGTGAGCTCCGCCGCTCCGATCTCGATACTGCCGCCGGGCCGACCGCTGCCGCAGCGCACACGTCGCAGGCTGCCGACCGTCCTGCCGAACGCCACGACCGCAGCCCGGTCCGCAGACACGGGACACACTCCGTCCGGCTGCATCCCCGCCCGCGCCGGCCACCCGGCATCTGCAGGAGACAGGTCGTTGCGGCGGATCCCGGCCGTGCGGGCGAGGGCGCCGTACCGCAGCCGTGCATGGCCGGGCGGCGCCGCCGACAGAAGACGGCCCTCGGGAATGACGAAGGCCATGGGCTTGACGGTCCGCTCCAGCGGAACGCCCGACGCCGCACAGACCGCCACCGGGCCCGTCACCTCACACTGCTCGTGCAGCCCGAAGGACACGCCGGGCGAAGCGAGGATCCCCGATGGACCCGTAGGCACGAGAGCGTTCACCGCGCCGAGACTACCGCCCACGGTAAGGGAGTTGATCGCCGTCTGCCGGACAGGAACCGGCCGACGGCGACAACAAGCCGGCCAACGGCGTCGATGACGCCCCGCTGGTTGGTGGAGTACCGACAGATCTTCGAATGCTCAGCGACCACGGGCTCGCGGGCGGGGACCAGAGTGCCGCCCACGATCAGCACAATCTCCCACGCAACCGCCTGCGCTGCCGCAGAGCGAGTAACAGCCCGAGATATCCGATGACCCTGAGGGATGCCACGTAAGCGATCTTCGAAGACAGCGGGATGCACGGCAGCACTGCCAAGGGGCGTGCTCAAGCCGGCGACACTGGCCCGACCGCAGCGGACACTTCAGCAAGAAATCGCGTTCGAAACCACGGCCGAAGTAGTTCCTGTCGCCGATGAGAGTCTGTCGGGGGCGCTCTCGCAGAAGCTCGCATTCGGCTGCCAGGAGGTCAAGGAGGGTCTCGCGTTCCTCGGCCTTGGTCCCGGTCAGGGCGAAGACGATGGGCAGGCCCTGAAGGGTGCAGACCAGGTGCAGGCGCAGGCCCCAGAAGAAGCGGCTGTGGCTGGTGCAGTAGCTGTATTCGGCCCAACCTGCCAGGTCGGAGTGTTTGACGGTCTCGCGGGAGCGGTCGCATTCCACCGGGGTGGAGTCCACGACCCATGCGTCGTTGCTCCACACTGAGGTGGTGGTCAGGATCCGGTTGACGTTTCGCATCAGACCGGCGGCTTGCGCAGCCGCTTGTTGTAGCCGGGCTGCTGAGGCAGGTGGGGGAAGAGGTGGCGCAGGTGGGCACGGGCATGGCGGAGCCATTTGGCCTCGGAGGTGTAGCCGAGTATGGCCTGCATCGTGGCGAGGGTGACCAGTTCGGCATCGCTCAGGCGGGGCGTAATGCCGACCGGCGGGCGCCACGGCACCAGGTCGGGATGCTCCTTCAGCATGTCGTCGGTCGTCGCACAGAGTGCTGTCGCGAGGGTGTCCACGTCGTGCGTCACAAAACGATCTTGGACACCCTCGTTCTCGTCTCCGCAGGCACCCCTTGGACCACACCACCACCAGGAGGAACCAGTGTCATACCCGCAACTGCTCACCCCCGAGGAGAAGCTCGCCGACGCGAAGAAGCTGTTGAGCCTCCCGCGTGTCGTCGTGATCTGCGGCTCCACCCGATTCATGACCGAGATGAACGAGGCCGATCTGCGGGAGACCAAAGCCGGAAAGATTGTCGTCAAACCGGGCTGTGACATGAAGTCGCCGCACGAACTTTGGTCCGATCCTGTCGAGGCCGAGGCGCTGAAGGTTCGACTCGACGATCTGCACCGGGCGAAGATCCGGCTCGCTGATGAGGTGCTCGTAGTCGGCGACTACATCGGAGACAGCACCCGAGCCGAAATCGCCTACGCCCGGTCGCTGGGCAAGCCCGTGCGGTTCACGCACCCCGAAGTCGACCCTGACGCCTGACCGCCCGCTGCCACCTCGACAACCAGGGCCGGCAGCCCGCCGCCTGACCGTCTCACGGTGGCTTCGGCCGCCGCCCACCCCACACCCTCCGCAGGCATCCCTTGGAATTGATCATCTAGTCGACGTACGGGCCGCGGAAGTTCGAGGCATTGGTCTGGCGGGCCTAGGCGATCACGTCGTCCAGCTGCTGCTGCAGGCTTGCGGGGCTGGTGCGCGTCCAGGACGGCCTGGGCCTGGTGAGCAGGGAGCGCTCGTTCTTGAAGGACGCGGCCGCGACGCCGACGGCTAGGGCTGGCCGGTGAGGAATGAGGAGCCGGAGCAGTTCGCTGGGGTGACTGCACTGATGCCCGGCGCCGCAGGTGACCAACCGGCTTGTCCCACGTGGCGCAGGGCACGTTCATGACAGGATTGCGCTGGGGAAGGTTCAGGGCAGTCATAAAGGCGCCCATGACTGCCGTGAAGGGATCACCCGTGACGTCCACTGCGCCTCCCCCCATACCCCGGGCCGCAGGATCGTTTCCGCTCATCGGCCACGCGCTGAAGATGCGCGACAACCTCGGCTTCATCGACTCGCTGCGCGAGACACGGGAACCACTCGTCGAGATCATCCTGCAACCAGGGACGCGCACGATCGTGGTCCAGGACCCGGCCCTGGTCCACCAGATGCTCAAGGCCCTGGGACCCAGCCTCGACAAGGGCCGGCTCTACGACAAGCTGGGCCAGCTGCTGGGCGACAGCGTCGTCACCGCCACTGGCCGCGACCACGTACGCAGACGCCGCCAGCTTCAACCCGCGTTCGCCCACACCGAGATCAGCCGGTACGTCGACCTCATGCGCGCCGAGGTGACGGCCACCGTCGCCGCCTGGGAGCGCGGGCGGCCCCTCGACGTACACGAGGCGATGGTCGGGCTCAGTCTCGACATGCTGGCCAAGACGGTGTTCGCTGGTAGCCTCGATGACGCCGTCTTCCGCCGGCTGCGCAGCGACGTGTCGGTGGTGATGAGCGGCGTCGGTTTGCGCATGATGCTGCCCGACTGGGCCGAGCGCCTGCCGCTGCCCTTCAACCGCCGCTTCGACCGGGCCCGGGCCGGGGTGCGCGCCACCATCAGCACCGCCGTCGACGAACTGCAGGCCTCCGGGCACGACGCCGGGGACATGCTCTCCATGCTGCTGCGCACCATCGACGAGGAGACCGGCGAGCCGCTGACCGGGCATCAGATCTGCTCCGAGATCTTCCTCCTGGCCGTGGCGGGCACCGAGACGACCGCGTCCTTGCTGTCCTGGACCCTGTACGAGCTCGCCCGCAACCCCGGCATCGAGGCCCGGGTCCTGGCCGAGCTGGACGAGGTCCTCGGCGAACGGCCGGTCGCCTTCGACGACGTGGTCCGGCTGCCGTACCTGGACCGGGTGATCACCGAGACCCTGCGGCTGCACCACCCCGGCTGGCTGGTCACCCGCCGCACCACTGAGGAGACCCGGCTCGGCGAGTGGACGCTGCCCGCCGGCACCGAGCTGGCCTACTGCCAGCACGCCATGCACCGCGACCCCGAGCGCTTCCCCGACCCGCTCACCTTCGACCCGGACCGGTGGACCGACGCCGCTCAGGAGCCTCCGCCGGGCGCGTTCGTGCCCTTCGGGGACGGCAAGCACAAGTGCATGGGGGACCGTTTCGCCCTCACTGAAATGGTCACGGCGCTCGCGACGATGCTGCGTTCGGTACGGCTGGAACTCGACGAGGGCCAGGTCATCGGCCAGGTCGCCCGGCTCACCGTACGGCCGCGCGCCCTGCGGATGACCGTCCGCCCCCGAGCCGGGGTCGGCCTCTAGGGCCTGTCTGACAATTCCCGTCGTCGCCCGGAGGGCGGCCTCGCGGCGTCAGGTGCGTGCTCTCGGCGTGCCGGGCGTAGGCCCTCGTACTGGACGTACTTGGGTCTGCGCCCGGTGCGGCGAGAGTGCGTGCATGGCGTCGCGAGGCAGACGGGAATTGTCAGACAGGCCCTAGCGCGTGTCTCTTGCGGCACAACTGTCAGGGACAGTGCCGGCGGTGCCATCCCCTCGCGCGCGATGCCCATCAGCCTTAGTGCGGCGAAGGAAGAGGATGCCGGCCACTGGTGCGTGCCCAAGACGGCCTGGGCGCTGGTGAGCAGGGAGCGCGCGTTCTTGCGCAAGTGTGGGTTGTTGTTGGTGTGGTGGGGGGGGTGTTTTGGCGTGTGTGGGTGGAGTTGGCGGGGTGGGTGTTTTGGTGTGTTGGTGTGTGTGTTGGTCTGTGGTGTGGTGGGTGTGGTGGGAGTCCTGCGATTGCGTGGGGAGTTCTGGTGGTGGCCGGGGTGTGTGTTGTTCCTTGGGTGTTTTGTGTCGGTGTTCTGCTGGGGTGTGTGGTGGGGGGTCCGGGTCTGGCCGGTTGTTGTGGGGTGTGTGGCAGTGGGTGCCGGGGGCCGGCTCTCGTGGTGCCCGGGTCCGGCGTCCTTGTGGTCGCCGAGTCGGCTGCTCTGCGTGTGGCGGGCAGTCAAGTCGCTGTGGTGGGGGGGGGGCTTGCAGGGACAGGTCAGCTGATGCCCGGCCCGGACGGCCATGACCGGTTTTGGCGGCGGCTGGCTGGCTTTGTTCCGGTTGTTGTGTTTCGGTCCTGGCTTCGCTGTCGGGGTCGGCTGCTGGCTGTGTCTGGCCGGTGTCCCGGTCCGTCTGGCCGGTGCCGCTGCTGTGCTGGCGGAACTCGGTCCTGTCGCGTGGCCGGACGTGGTCCTGTGCCGCACCGGCGTCGGTGCTGTGGCCCGGGTCATGGTCCGTAGGGCCGGCGGGCACCGGGTTGCTCTGGCCGGGGGAGGGGATGGCCTGCATGCCCTGGCCCTGCTGTGCTCGCGGAACTCGGTCCTGGCCCGCGTGGTCCGCGGTTTCGGGGAAGGCTGCCGTATCCGCCGCCCCGGACTGTTCCTCTTGTCCTGCTGGGGGGGCTGCGGGACTGTGCCGTCCATGACCGTGCCGGGCGGGATTTTGGCCGCTGGTCAGCTTCGTCGGTGCCCGTGGTGCCGGTGTTGTTCTCGCTGCCGTCACCTGCCTTGCCCCCGGGCCGCACGCATATGTCACCGTCTCCGCCGCCTGCAGGGCCAGGGGCTGCGGATGGCTCCGTGTCCTGATCGCCGATGGCTTCGCGCGCTGTTTGAACGGCGCCTTCGCCGGCCGGGCGGGAAGTGTGCCGGCGCCCGTCCCTGGCTCTGTCGGCGATGCCGAAGTCTGCCTTGCCCGTGTCGCCGTCACCTGCACCCGCCGTCGCCTGCACCCGCCGTCGCCTTGGCCGGGGAGTCCTTTCCTGGGTCTGCGGCCGCCCGGAGGGTGCACCGCTGGGTTGGGGCCGCTCTGGGTGCTTGTCGGACGGGGGGTCGCGGTCGGGTGGTCTGCCGTCGTGAAACCGGCCTGCCGGGAGGGCGTGCCGGCCCCGGGGCGGCCGTGACGTGTCGTCATGGAGCGTGTGTGTGGGGTTGCGTTTCGCTGATGGGGATTCTTGAAAAGGACCAGGGCTGCTCCTCGCCTCACTCGATCACGCCCTCAAGCAAGTGGGGGAGTTTGGCGAGCACCGGACCCGGTGAGTCGCCTGGAGAACGCAGCCGACGGGACGTTGGACGCCCTGCGCACCGCAGAGCAGGCTTCAGTTTCGGCAGCAATCAAGGTGTCGCTCACGGCCACTGGCATCTGGCACCGCTGCCGCCCAGCGTGCCCTTCGCGGAGCAGCAGTTCGCCGCCGTGCCCCGGGCGGAGCAACTCATCGTGCCCGCACACGGACAAGCCGTACTCGCGGAGAATATTCGTCAGGCGATGCGCAGCTGACCACTTCACGTCCTGAGCGGCCCACCGGCCGAGGAGGTAGGGCTCCGTCTCACGGGGCTGCCGCACGGCGTGGTGCAGCGTCGGTTCCCTGTCTCCATGGCCTGTCGGCGGGCGGCCGCCGCCTCAGCCGGGTGCGATGTTGTAGGTCACCGTGCCGGGCATGAACCGGCCCTCGATGTAGGGGAACGGCCCGTCGGGCAGATCGTAGACGGCCTTGGCCGGGCCGGGCAGCGGCCGCTGCGACGGGGCGGTGTCCCAGGTCGTGACCGGGGTCCTCCAGCGAGCCAGGGCCAGGCCGCTCGGCAGCGTGGCGTAGCGGTCGGCGTGGAAGTCGACGGGAGCGCCGCGCTCGTCGAGGAACACCCGTGCGGTCACGGACTGCGCCGCATCGGTGAGTGTCACTTCGAACGAGCGGTCGTCGACCGCCGCCCACGATGCGGCAGGGCCGAGGAGCATCGACGGTGCGAGCAGGACGGCGTCGTTGAGATAGGTGATCAGCTCGCTGTGGTCGAACTCCTCGCCCTTGCCGTCGGCCACGGGGACGAGGTTCATCAGCTTGACGAGCATCCGCCCGCGTCCGTGGACGTACGTGTCCCGGCCGACGACCGGTACCAGGTGTGCGAGGCGGATCCGCAGGACGAAGACCCGGGCGATCTCGACGGCGGAGTTGTACTGCCACGCCTCCGCCGTTGCCCAGTCGGCGTCGGGCCGCATGCGGAAACGGCCGACGAAGCGGGCTCGGAACGACCAGTCGCGGGGCCTGCCGACGACGCCCATGAACCGCATGTAGCGCTGCACGGCGTCCGGCAGCCCGACCAGGTCGGCGTCGGTCACCACGCCTTCGGGGTGACCGGACCGCAGGCCGGCGGCGGCGACGTCCGCCATCAGCCGGTCGTGGAGGCGGTCCTTCGGCCGGAGCGGGTCCTCCCCCACACTCCCGCGGCCTGCTCCTGCGCGTGTGCTGATCATCGGCCCTGGCTCTCTGGCGTGATGCCGCCGTGCGCGGCACCACCTCCATGCGACGCCTTGGGGGACCCGGCGGACAAGTACCGTGAGTCCCGCCGCCCGGGACCGGTGGTCCCCACGTGCCGCCTGCCCGCCCCTCAGGACGATGGGCCCGGGACCCGGGACGGTTCGGCCCTACCCCGAGGCCGCTTTGTGCGTGGATGCTCGCCATGAGGTGAGCGGACGTGAATGCGACGATCTCGGTTTCCGGACTGGTCAAGGGGTTCGGTGCGACCCGGGCCCTCGACGGTCTCGACCTGACGGTTGGGACCGGGGAGGTGCACGGCTTCCTGGGGCCGAACGGCGCCGGCAAGACCACCACGCTCCGGGTCCTGCTGGGACTGCTGCGCAGGGACGCCGGGGCGGTTTCCGTGCTGGGCGGTGATCCGTGGCGGGACGCGGTCTCGCTCCACCGTCGGCTGGCGTTCGTGCCGGGGGAGGTGAACCTGTGGCCGAACCTCACCGGGGGCGAGGTGATCGACCTGCTGGGCACGTTGCGCGGGGGCCTCGACCACAAGCGCCGGGCCGACCTGCTGGAGCGGTTCCAGCTCGACCCGGGCAAGCGGTGTCGCGCCTACTCCAAGGGCAACCGACAGAAGGTGGCCCTCGTGGCGGCCCTCGCCTCCGATGTCGAGCTGTATCTCCTGGACGAGCCGACCTCCGGCCTCGACCCGCTGATGGAGGCGGTCTTCCAGGAGGTGGTCCGGGAACTGCGCGGGGCCGGCCGGAGCGTGCTGCTGTCCAGCCACATCCTGTCCGAGGTGGAGGCGCTATGCGACCGCGTCACCATCATCCGCGCGGGCCGGGCCGCCGAGTCGGGCACCTTCGACGAGCTGCGCCATCTGACCCGTACGACGGTGACCGTCGAGACCGCCGAGCCGATCGACGCGCTGGGCGAGGTGCCCGGGGTGCACGACCTGAGCAGGGACCACACCCGTGCGCGGTTCAGTGTGGACCCCGGTGAACTGGGTGAGGTGCTGCGGCGCTTGGTGACGTTCGACGTCCGTACGCTGACCAGCTCGCCACCCACGCTCGAGGAGCTGTTCCTGCACCACTACGGGGACGACACCCGCGCCACGGACGCCTCGGACGCCGAAGCGGGCCTGGGGAGTTCGCGATGACCGGGCGGACGGCCGGGCTGACCGGCACGGTCGCGCTCACGCGGCTCGCGCTGCGGCGCGACCGGTTCACCCTCTCCGCCTGGGTTCTCGGCCTGAGCGCCTTCATGGCCGGTATCACGGCCATGAGCGTCAGCGGTCTCCCCACGCGCCAGGACGTGATCGAACAGACCGAGCTCATGGCGGGCAACGCGGCGATGCGCATGCTCGGCCTGGCCTCCGGCGCCAGTGTCGGCGGTTACACGCTGGTCCGGGGCTATCTCACGCTGGCGGTGCTCACGGCGCTGATGAGCACATTCGCCGTGGTGCGGCACACCCGCCAGAACGAGGAGACCGGGCGCGCCGATCTGGTCGGCGCGACAGTCGTGGGGCGGTACGCGGGGCTCGCCGCGGGAGTCGTCGTCACGGTCGGCGCGAACATCGTGCTGTCGGCACTGCTGGGCCTGACGATGATCGTGAACGGTCAGCCGATGGCGGGCTCGGTCACGGCCGGCGCGTCGGTCGGCGCAGTGGGCATCGTGTTCGCCGGTGTCGCCGCGATCGCCGTACAACTGTCGTCCACCACGCGCGGGGCGAGTGGTATCGCCTCGGCGGTCCTCGGGCTCGCCTTCCTGCTCAGCGGCGTCGGGAACATGCTCGGCCGGGCCGACGCGAGCGGGCTGCGGGTGGTCAGTGCCTGGCCGTCCTGGGTGTCCCCGATCGGCTGGGGCCAGCAGATGAGGCCGTTCGGCGGCGACCACTGGTGGCCGCTCGCGCTGTTCGCCGCCCTTTTCGCCGTCCTGCTCGGCGTGGCCGGCGCGCTCGTGCGCCGACGTGATGTCGGCAGGGGCATGCTCCCCGAGCGGCGCGGCCATGCCGAAGCCGCGCCCGGGCTGCTCAGCCCGTTCGGGCTGGTCTGGCGGCTGCAGCGCGGCGCTCTGCTCGCCTGGGCGGTCGGCATGCTCGGTTTCGGCCTGGTCCTCGGCGCCATCGGCGGCGAGGTCGCGGACATGGACGGCTCGGCCCGCGACTGGTACACGCGTGTGGGCGGCACGGACCGGATCGTCGACGCCTATCGCACCTCGATCATCGGGATGGCCGGCATGGCCGCCGCGATCTACACGGTGCAGATCCTGCTGCGTATGCTTGCGGAGGAGACCGAGGGTCGTCTGGAGCCCGTCCTGGCGACCGCGGTGAGCAGGGCACGGTGGGCGACGGGCCACATCATGAACGCCGTACTCGGCGCCGCCGGGCTCCTCCTGCTCTTCGCGGTCGGCATGGGAGTAACGGCCGGCCGGACGCTGGGCGGAGGTGTCGCCGCCCAGCTGGGCGGCCTGACGACGGCCGCGCTCGCCCAGCTGCCGGGGATCCTGGTGCTCGGCGGTGTCGTGGTCGCGGTGGTCGGGCTGCTGCCCCGGTGGGCCGGCCCGGTCTCCTGGACCGTGCTCATGGCGTCCGTCCTGCTGGGCCCGCTGTTCGGCCCGAGCCTGAAATGGCCCCAGTGGGTCCAGGACCTCTCGCCGTTCACCCATACCCCCAAGGCACCGGCCGCCGCGATCACCATGGCCCCCGTCGTCACCCTCCTCGTGGCCTTCACCGCCCTCGCGGTGGTCGGCATCGTCACATCCCGCCACCGCAACCTGGCCCTCCCGGCCTGACCTCCCGACGTGGCGGGGACTCTGGTGGGCCTGCCGCAGATCTTCCGTGAGGTGTGGCTGAAGGAGGATGCGGGCCTCGCCGCTGCCGCGCTGCCCGTCCAGGAGGCGTACGCCCGGCTGGCCCGGCCGTACTGAGCGGCGGTGCGCGGCACCGAACGGCGAGCGGACGTATTCGGCGGGATCGCGTCGAGGCTGCGGGGTGCGGCGCTTCCCCACCCTGCAGCCTCGACCCACCCCATGAGCCGTCAGCTGGCGCCTACCCGCTCATGAACGGCTCGAAAGTGTGGCTGACGCACCAGGTGTCCAGCGCGACACCGGAGCACAGCCGGAGCCCCGGGTGCCCACGCAGCCGCCGATGTCGCGCCGGAGCGCCCAGAAGGAAAGCGTTTGCTCCCGAGGTCATGGTCGACGCACGTCCGTCTGGGGAAACAAGCTGAGCGACTCTGATGACAGCCAGAGCACCGGGTGGGGAGATTCAAATATCGCCATCATC
>NZ_BCFL01000036.1:116352-117222 GCF_002217755.1 Streptomyces hyaluromycini
GCTTGTGGTGGTGTGGTGAGGTTCGTGTTGGTGCCGGGTGGTTGGCAGGGTGGGTGGGTGTTCGGCGCGGTGGGGGCCGGGCTGCGCCGCGAGGGTCACCGGGTCGAGGCGGTGACCGTGGCGGGGCTGGAGCCGGGCGGTCCGGTCGGCGTGGTCCGGCCGCCGGATCTCGGCACCTGTGTCGACCAGGTGGCCGGGGTCGTCGGCTGTGGCGGTGAAGGGTCCCTTCGCGCTGTGTGGGCACAGTTGCGGCGGGATGGTGATCGCCGGTGTCGCGGACCGGCTCGGTGACCGCCTCGGTCAGGTCGTCTTCGTGGATGCCTGCGTCCTAAAGGACGGTGATGCGTGCTGGTCTTTGACCAGCGACCAGCGACCAGCGACCAGCGACCAGCGACCGGTGACCGGTGACCGGTGACCGGTGACCGGTGACCGGTGGCCGGTGGCCGGTGATCAGTGTTCCGGTGGCCGGTGGCCGGTGGCCGGTGGCCGGTGGCCGGTGGCCGGTTCGGGCGCCTGTTCGTGGCCGGTGCCCGCGGCGGCGGCTGGGTTGCGGTCCTCTGTGGGGCCGGCCCGCGTGCGGCCGCACCTGCTGGGTCGCGGTCCTCTGTGGGGCCGGTCCGCGTGCGGCTGCACCTGCTGGCGGGTTTTCTCCGGGGGTTCGGGCTGCGGAGCGGCCCGGGACGTGCGGTGGGCTGCATGTTCGTCGGCGGTGGGGGGTGGCCGGGCGGCCCGTTCGCGGCCGTGTCCGAGCGGCTGCGCCGCGCCTTGGGCCGGCGGGTGCGCGAGATTCCTGTCGGCCACGGCGTCGCCTGTCGTGATCCGGGTGGTCTTGCGGCGGTCTTCGGGGTGCTCCCGCCGGCTGGCGGGAGC
>NZ_BCFL01000036.1:117706-161301 GCF_002217755.1 Streptomyces hyaluromycini
GGGGCCCTGGCCGGGGGCCGGCACGGGGCATGCCGCCGCGGCGGGTCACTCGCGGGCCGCTGCTGTGCTGCTCATGTCCGCGTAGCGGGTGCCGGCCACCTGCGCTGCCAGCGGTTCGAGTGCCTGGAGTCCGGCCGCGGACAGGGTGAGCGCTGCCGCCGCGGCGTTCTCCCGCAGCCGGGAGGACCTGCGGGAGCCGGGTATGGGCAGGACGGTGAGGCTGTGGACGCGGGACTGCTGGTGCAGCCAGGCCAGCGCGATCTGTGCGGGGGTTGCGGCGTGGTCCGCGGCGATCGTGCGGACGGTGTCGAGGAGCGCTTGGTTGGTGCGGGCCTGTTCGCCGGTGAACCGGGGCATCGTCAACCGGGTGTCGCCCGTGCTCAGGTGGCTGCTGTCGGGGAGCGCGCCGGTGAGCAGGCCGCGGCCGAGGGGCGAGTACGCGACGAATGCCACGCCGAGTTCCGCGGCCGCGGGGACCGCCGACGTCTCGGCGTCGCGGCTGAAGAGCGACCACTCGGACTGCAGTGCGGTGATCGGGTGGACGGTGTGGGCCGCGCGCAGTTCGGGGCCGGTCACCTCGCAGAGCCCCAGGTGGCGGACCTTGCCCTCGTGGACGAGCTCCGCCATTGCGCCGACGGTCTCTTCCAGGGGGACCGAGGGGTCGCGGCGGTGCGCGTAGTACAGGTCGATCGTGTCGATGCCGAGGCGTTTCAGGCTTGCGTGGGCGCACTGGCGGACGTAGGCGCGGTCGCCGCGGACCTGGTTCCAGGTCCGCTGGCCCGGCTGCCGCACGATGCCGAACTTCGTGGCGAGGAAGACCCGTTCGCGGTGGGCGCGGACGAAGGGGCCGAGGAGCACCTCGTTCCCGCCGTTCCCGTACAGGTCGGCGGTGTCGAACATGGTGACGCCGGCGTCGAGGGCGGCCTGCAGGGTTTCCTGTGCCTGGGCCGGTGTGCTGGGTCCGTAGGCCTCGCTGAAGCCCATGCACCCCAGGCCCTGCGCGCCGACTGACGGGCCGCTGGTGCCGAGGGGAACGACCGGGAGGGTGAGGACAGACATGGGAAGGGCTCTCCTTGTTGCGGTGGGCGGCCGGGAGGGCGCGAAGATCACGTGTGGCGGGGGAGGGCGATGTCGATGATCTCCTGTACGCGGTCCGTGAGATCCTCACGGTTGTGCTGGACCCAGGAGATGTGCTGGCTGCCGAAGAACGCGGCGACGACGACCCGCGCCATGGAGGCGATGTCGGTGGCGGGCCGCAGCGTGCCCTCGTCCTGGGCCTGTGTCAGTAGTTCGGTGATGAGCTGGGTGAACCCGCTGAACGGCGTCGGCAGGTCGGCGTCGACCAGGTTCCGCTCGATCTGCAGGCGGGCACCGGCCTGCATCACCGGGTTGTCCCGCAGGGCGGCCGCGGTCTGCAGGAGGAGCTCGGCGACCGCGTCGAGCGGCGGGAGCTGCCTGGCCGTGACCGATTCGGCGATGGCGGGCAACTGGGTGTAGAACTCCTCGGTGACCGCCACGGCCACCGCCTCCTTGTTCGTGAAATGAAAGTAGACGGCTCCTTTGGTCACCTCGGCGAGGTCGGCGATGTCCTGGAGCGTGACGGCGGGGAACCCCTTTGCGGCGAAGGCCGTGGCGGCTGCGTCGAGGAGCTGCCTCCGGGTGCGGCCGGCCCGTTCCTGCTTGAGTTCCCGCGGGGCGGCCTTGGCCGCGGCGGCTGTCCGGAGATGCTTGCTCATGATCCCTCTTCCGTACGTTTCGGCGGTGCCTGGTGCGCATGCCCGCACGAGATAGTTCCCTTGCAAGATACCTCTGCGAAGGTATATTTTCTCATCGCGCCATCACGGTATTCCCGAACTTGATGGGGGACAGACCATGGACCAGTTGTACGAACTGTCGACCAGGGTCCCAGGCGAAACGGGCACCGCAGTTGTGGATGCCTCCTTGAAGTTTCTTCAACCAGTCTCCCGGCAACTGGTCCACCGGGCCGCGGTCGCGGAGGTCTTCATCACGGACGCCCTGCAGGTGAGCGAGGGCCGGTTCCTCGTGGGAGCCCAGTGGCCCCGGGACCATGCGCTGTACTATCCCGACGCTCAGGGCGTGTCCGATCCGCTGCTGCTGACCGAGACGGTGCGTCAGGCCGTGGTCTACCTGGCGCACGAGTACTGCGGGATCCCGCTGGGACACCGCTTCGTCGGCAGCGACACCCACTTCGAGATCACGGACCACGAGGCGCTGGTGGTCGGCGGCACCCCGTTGCACGTCACCCTGGACGCCCGGTGGTCGTGGGTGGCGAACAGACCGCCCCGGCGCTTCGGTATGCAGGTGGAGGCAGTGGTGTCCGTGGCCGGGCGCGAGTGTGCCCGGGCCGGGCTGAGTGTCTGCGCCGTCGACGAGAAGCTGTACCGGCGGCTCCGCTGGCGGGGGGCGCAGGGGCAGGGCCGTGACGGGGCCGCCCGCGTCGGGCACTTGGCCGCGACCCGCCTGCCTGCGGCCGACGTCGGCCGTCTGCGGGCCAAGGACAGCGTGCTGGGCCGCACGGAGGCGGGGGAGTGGCGGCTGCTGGTCGATCTTCACCACGCCGTGCTCTTCGACCACCCCGGAGACCACATACCGCTGATGGTCACCCTGGAGGGCGCCCGTCAGCTGGGCCACCGCCTGGTCCACCGCCGCCACGGCGCTCCCGCGGGAGCGGTACTGCGCGCCGTCCGGGTGGACTGCCCGGCCTTCGCCGGCCTCGACGAACCGGTGCGGCTGTGCGCCGAGTTGCAGCCGCCGGCGAGCGCGTCGGACGTCACGCGGCTGCGCGTCACGGCCGTACAGCGGGAGGACACCGTCGCCACGGTCACCATGGAGTGGCTGCCCCGGGTCCTGCCCGCCGCGCCCGGGAAGGCCGCCTTCTCCCGTGACACGGTCGGCTCCGGCGCGGCGGTGTAGCGGTGAGCGCCGGCCGGCGGGCCTTCCTCGGCCGCTGCCGCGTTCTGCGGTGTACCGGGGAGCCGGAGGTCCGCCGCACCCTGCGGGGTGTGCGGACCGCGTCGGCCGGCTGACGCCCGGACGCGAAGCGGCGTCGGTCAGTGGGCCCTTCATGGCCGCGAGTGCCTCCCGTGTCGGGACGTGCGCCGGCGTGCAGGCACGCAGGGAGCGTTCCTGCTCTCGCGGCATCCGCACCTCCGAGTAAGAAACCGTTAAGAAAGTATTTTTCCATATCCCTGTCCGGCTCGACAAGGAGCTCAATGATGCTCGATCATGCTGAGCCGCAAGAAGGGCGGCGATCCCGCCTCTCCCTTCCGGAGCGGACGGGCGGCACGCTTGCCGAGGACGCCGTGCTGCGTGCCGCCCGGGCGGCAGGGCGTGCCGCCCGGGCGGCGGACCGGGACCGGCGGCTGGCTCCCGAGGTCGTGACCGCGCTCAAAGAGGCGGGTGTCGCACGTCACTTCGTGCCCCGCCGATGGGGCGGCCGGGAAGGCGGCTTCGCCGACCTGATCACCGCCACGGCGCTGATCGCCGGACAGTGCCCCTCGGCCGCCTGGTGCGGCATGCTCTGGGCCGCGCACGGGCGGTACGCCGCCAGGCTGCCCGAAGAAGGACAGCGGGAGCTGTGGGGGAGGGGCCCCGACACGCTGATCGCTGCGGCCCTGGCCCCGCCCGCCGGAGCGGCCCGCCCGGTCCCGGGCGGCTGGCTGCTGGAGGGCCGGTGGGACTGCGTCAGCGGCGTGGACTTCTCCCACTGGGTCCTGCTCGCGGCCCCGGCCGAGGACACCCCGGTCGCGGCCGGTGCCACCCCCGCCGGTCCGGCGCAGGCCGGGGCATGGGTCCTGGCGGTGCCGCGCTCCGAGGTGATCGTGCGCGACACCTGGCGCAGCACCGGGCTGCGCGGCACCGGCAGCAATTCCGTCGACGTGCGCGGGGTGTTCGTCCCTGGCCGGCGCGCCTGCCCGCTGGGCGACGTGCTCGCCGCCGTCGTCGAGCCCGGCGCCTCTCCGGCACGCCAGGCGCCCGCGTATCTGGCCGGCAGCCCGATGTTCTGCGCGCCGGCGCTCGGCGCGGCCCGGCTCGCTCTGCGGTCCTGGACGCGCTGGGCGACGACCCCGTCCGCCGGGCGCCCGGCGGCCCTGGGCGACCCGGCCGTCCAGCGGGTGCTGGCGCGCTCCGCCGGCGAGATCGACGCCGTGGCCCTGCTGTTGGGCCGGGCCGGAGCCAGCGCCGACGCCGAGCCCACCGCGCCACGCGTCGAGGCGGTCAACCGGCGCGACGCCGCGGTGGCGGCCGAGTTGCTGGTGGAGGTCGTCGAACGGCTGTTCAGGACGGGCGGTGTCCATGCCCGGGACGACACCAGCGAGGTCCAGCGGGCCTGGCGGGACATGCACACGGTGGCGGCGCACGGCGCCCTGCGGCTGGACGCCGCGGCCGGCGCGTACGCCGCCTGGGGCGGGGGCGAGTGGTCGGCGCCGATGCCGTGGGGGCCGCGGTGAGCCGGCCGGCCCGCCTGGTGTTCAGCGACGTCGACGAGACACTCATCGCCGTGAAGTCGATGTTCGACTTCCTCGCGTACTACTTCTGCGGCACCCGCGGAACTCCGGGCGCCCGCCACGCGGCGGACGTCCGCCGGGACCTGTCCCGCCGGACGTCCGCCGGCGCTCCCCGGGAAGCTGTGAACCGCCTGTACTACCGCACCTGGGCGGGCGAGCCCGCCGCCCGGGTCGAGGAGCTGGCCGAGGCCTGGTACGCCGAGCGGTCGGGGGCTCCCGGCTTCTACCTGGCCGCCACGTGCCGGGCGCTGGAACTGCACCGCGACGCAGGGGACACGGTGGTCCTGGTGTCCGGATCGTTCCCTGCGGTCCTTGCGCCCATCGCCGCCGAGGTGGGGGCGACGGGCCTGCTGTGCTCGGTCCCCGGGATCCATGACGGAGTACTGACCGGCCGGCTCGTGGGCGATCCCTGTATCGGAGAGGCGAAGCGCGCGGCGGTCCGCGGCATGCTGCGCAGCCGGCCGGCCGTGGACCCGGCGCAGTGCTACGCGTACGGGGACCACGTCTCGGACCTGCCGATGCTGGCGGAGGTGGGCAACCCGGTCATCGTCGGCGGATCGGCGCAGCTGCGGGCGCGGCTGCCGCGGGCGCGGGTGCTGCACCCGCAGGCCGTGGACGACGTCCCCGCCCTCCTGCGCCCCACGCGGGAGCAGCGCGGGCAGGAGTCCCGCAGGGCCGGTGCCTGACCGGCCCTGCGGGCGGGCGGAGGTCCTCGGCACGCGCCCGCTCCCCCCGGCGCGGCGGGGGAGGGATCCGTCCGCGCCGGTGCGGAGGCGGGCGCACCTCACCTGCGGGTACGGGCCCCTGGCGCCCCTCAGCCCGGCGCCGGCGCGGACACGGCCGCCCACAGGTCGTCGAACCGCCGCGCCGCGTCGGCGTCGTCGCCGGGCACGGGATGGGGGATCCCGAAGAAGACCGACATCAGCAGGCGGGCCACGGCCTGCGGGGGCAGTCCGTCCGGGCCCCCGCCGCCGGCCTGCGTCTGCGCGACGGCACGGGCCAGTGGCAGGCAGATCCGCTCCACCAGCCCGTGGTCGTTGCGGTCCAGACAGGGGACCTCCACGGCGAGCCGCAACGCGGACCGGGCCCGCGCGTCCTGGCGCAGGTGCCGGGTGAGGTCGAGGACGGTCTCGCGCAGCGTGTCGACCGCCGCCGGTCCCGGCCGGCCCGCCCGCGCGGCACGCAGGCTCAGCTCGGCTCCGGCCTCCTCCACCAGCGCCGCCGCCAGCTCCTCCTTGGAGGAGAAGTGACCGTACAGCGCGCCCTTGGTCATGCCGGTGCGCTTGACCACATCGAGCAGCGTCGTGCCCATGTAGCCGTACGCGGCGAACTCCTCGGCCGCCGCGTCGAGCACCTGCTGCCGTGTACGCACTGCACGCTTCTGAACCATGCTGAGCCTCCCCGGATGAAAACCTTTCCAAAGGTATGTTCTATGGTGGCGCGCCGCCGGCCGCATTGACATGACCTTATCCAGGTGTCACCGGAGCGCGGCGATATCCCGCCATTGCCGCGCTCCGGGCGCCCCGGCCGCCGCGGGCCGGGGCGGGCCGGGGCGGGCGCGGAGTCCGGCGCCCGTGTCCTTCCCGGGCGGCAGTGCTCTGGCCGGGCCCGGCGGCGGACTCCTGCAGGGGCCCGCGCACTGCGCCGGCTCCTGCGGCGCCCGTCGCTGCGCAAAGCGGCGCACCGTCACTTCCCGGGGCGGACGGGTTCTACGGGATCAGGCCCAGGTGCCGCAGGTCCGCCACATACTTCTCGATCAGCGGCCGGGACAGGTGCGGGATGTCCTGCTCGGCGCCGATGCCGGCGGTGCGCACCGCTGCGCGGAACCGCTCGGCGGGCAGCGCCGACGTCGTGCGAGGGGTGAGCGGCTCCCGCCAGGCGGCTATCAGCGGCAGCAGGGAGTACGGGCGCTGCGCCTTGGGCAGCGTCTGCAGCGCGGCCTCGAACTGCTCGCGCCACTCCCGGTGGCCGCCGGCCCGGCGGACGGTGGTTCCGCTGTCGGCCAGCCAGTCGACCACGGTGTCCAGCGAGACTCCGTCGTCGTGCGGGTTGACCACGTGGAACGTCCGGAATTCGGCGTTCCGGTAGCCCAGGGCGGCCACGGCGGCGGCGACGAAGTCCCCCGGCAGCCCGTCGTAGTGTGCCCGCGGGCGCCGGCCGTCCTGCGCGCCGCTGTAGAAGGACTCGGGCGCGATCCCCGTGGCGATCAGGCTCAGCAGCAGGCGGGTGAAGGTGTCCGGCACGTTGAGCTGCCCGGTGTACCGGGCGTGCGCCAGGATCATGCCGCAGCGGAACACGGTCACCGGCAGCCCGCACAGGTCGTGGGCCTCGCGCAGCAGCACCTCGCCGGCCCATTTGCTGGTGGCGTAGCCGCCTGCCTGCCGGTCGTCGATCGCGCGCTTTGGGCTGTCCTGCCTGATGTCGGTGGCCTCGGACGCGGCGGCGGTGCCATGTGCGGCCAGGGCCACGGTGGACACATACACGACCGGCTTCAGCCGGGTGGTCAGGGCGGCGCGGACGACCTCGGCGGTGCCGGCCACATTGGGTTCGAACAGCTCCCGGTACGGCAGCACGTGGTTGACCAGCGCCGCCGGGTGCACGATGAGGTCCACCGTGGCGGTCAGCTCCTGCCAGTCCCGCTCGCTCAGGCCCAGGCACGGCGCGCCGATGTCGCCCGCCAGCACGCGCAGCGCGCCGTCGGCCGTCAGTTCGGCGAAGCGGCTCTTGAGCGCGGTGTCCCCGCTGTCCAGGGCCTCCTCCAGACGCCGCCGGGCGGCGCTGTCGTCGGCGGCACGCACCAGGCAGACCAGCGTGCCGCCCACCGGGGCCAGGCGTTCGAGCCATTCCAGGCACAGCAGACGGCCGAGGTAGCCGTTGGCCCCGGTCAGCAGCACCGTGCGCGGCTCGCCGGCCGGCGGGGGCAGTGCCGTGCTCGCGGTGAGGGCCGCAGCGTCGATGAACTTGTCCAGAGTGAGGTCCCCGGCACGCACCGAGGCGGCGTGCTCGCCATGCACGGCGGCGAAGGTGGCCCGCTGTGCCCCGGCGGCGCCGCGCAGCCGCTCCACATGGGCGGCGATCTCGCCCAGGGTGTTGGCCGGTCCCAGGACGGTTCCGGCCGGGACCCCGACGCCGAAGACCTCCCGCAGGAGGTTCGCGAACGACAGCGCCGACAGCGAGTCCCCGCCCAGATCGGTGAAGCGCTGCTCCGGGTCCGGCTCGGCATCGAGCCCCGGCAGCAGCGCCTGCGCGGCGCGGGCGACCGTCTCGGCCACCGGGCGGTCGTGGTCCTGCCACACTGCGCGCAGCTCCGCGGCCTGACCCGCGGCGAGTCCGGCGTAGCGCTGTTCGAGCCGTTCGCCGTACCGCTCCTTCAGCCGCGGACGCAGCTGCTTGGTCGAGTCGGTCAGCAGACCGTTGTCCTGGCTGAACGGCACGGTCTCGACGATCAGGTCGCGCGGGACCTCGTACGGCGCCAGTCCGGCCTGCGCGGCGACGCTGTGCAGCGACCGGCTGACCGCCGCCTTCAGCGCCGCCTCGTCGCCCGCCTGCGCGATCGCCTCGGGGGTGGGCACCACCACGGCGAGCAGGTACGCACGGGAGCTGTTGCCGTACACGAAGATCTGCCGCACCAGCGGGCTGGCGACGAGCGCCGCCTCCACCTTGGACAGCGCGACGAACTCGCCCTGGGAGAGCTTGAGTACGTTCTTGCGCCGGTCGACGTAGACCAGTTCGCCGGGCGCGGTCTCGGCCATGATGTCGCCGGTGCGGTAGTAGCCGTCCTGGTCGAACACCTCGGCGGTGTCGTCGGGACGCCGGTAGTAACCGGGGGTGATGAGGGCGGTCTTCACCAGCAGTTCGCCGCGCGGATGGGGAGAGTCGGCGGTGGAGTAGCCCAGTTCGGGTACGTCCACGAGCTTGTAGTCGAGCACCGGGGGGCTCTGCACGCGGTGGTCCAGCATGACCAGGCCGGTTTCGGTGGTGCCGTAGCTGTTCAGGAGCGGGACGTCGAGGGCGTCGCGGAGGAAGGCGGCCAGCTCCGGGGCGAGCGGGGCGGACCCGCAGGGGGCGTGGATGACCCGCCCGCCCAGCACGTGGTCGCGCAGATGCGCGATCACCTCGGCGTGGTCGGCGTCGTGCAGCTCGCCGCGTGCCGCGCGGTGGTTGAGCTGGGCGTGGTAGCTCTCGAAGAGCAGTTCGCAGACCCGCGGCACCATGGCGATCTCGGTCGGCCGGATCAGCGCCAGGTCGTCCAGGAGGGTGGACAGGTCGCTGTCGGCCACGAAGTGCGCGGTGCCGCCGGTGGCCAGTGTCTTGATCACCAGCCTCCTGGCGACCAGGTGGCTCTGCGGCAGGAAGTTGGCGGTGATCAGCGGGTACTGGTTGTCGGCCCCCGCAGGCGGGCGCCACATGAGGGACACGGTCGACTCCGGGAACATCACGCCCTTGGGCGTGCCGGTGCTGCCCGACGTGTAGATGAGGGCCGACAGCGCGCCGTCGGCGCTGCTGTCCGGCGGCAGTTCGGGCACCGGCGGCAGCGAGCCCGCGCGGCCGACGATGTCGGACAGCAGCTCCAGCGACACCGGGGCACCTGTCGTGTCCAGCAGCCGCTCGGCGGCCGCCAGCGCCTCCCGGTGCTCGGCGAGCTCGGGGTGGTGGTCGAAGACGAGGATCCGGTGGACGCGGCTCTGCCCGGCCAGCGCTTCGAGCACGGTCGCCAGCCGGTCGGTGCTGGTGGCGAAGACGCGTGGGGCGGCCTCCGCCACCAGGTGGCGGATGTGGTCGACCGAGGCGTTGGTGTGCAGGGGCACGGCGACCGCCCCGACCTGAGCGCACGCCAGATCGACCGTGGTGTAGTCGGTGCCGGCGAAGCCCAGGATCGCGACGAAGTCACCTTCGCGCAGCGGGTGGTGCGGGTGGTGGTACCAGTCGGCGGCGACCGCGCCCAGCCGTGACCACAGCTCGCCGTACGAGATGGTGTCGAACCGGGGCAGCAGCCGCGCGGTGACGCGGCCGTCCACGCTGACGTACTGCCTGGCGCGCTCGCCGAGTGCGGGCCGGCCGGCGTATGCCGCAAGGGTGCGCTCGACGATCTCGGACAGGCGCGGCCCGCGTCCGGCCCTCTCCTCGAAGACGCCGGCCACCGGCATGCTGTCGGCGAGTTCCGGCTCGGCCCGGAACAATCCGGCAATACGCTCCTTCCGGGTTTTCCCTGCGGAAGCGCGCACAGTGGTGCCTGGTGAATCATTACCCATGACCACGCCTTTCTGTGACCGCGAATTCTTTCCGGCACATGAGCCCGGCTGAAAGCCGAAGAGGGCCGCCACGGGCCGGGCCGGCGCAGGGGAGCAGAGGGCTCCGGTGGCCAAGGCGCGGTCAGCTTAGCGTGCGGACAGAAATGGGCGCCAGGCTGTCGCGGGGTGGTGGGGCGGGGGTGGGGAATTGTGTCGGCGACGCCGTTCGGAATTACTCGCGTACGGGCGGGCGCGGTGATTCCCGTGGAAATCGCCGTGCACCGCGTCCGGGTCCGTGTCCGGGTCCGTGTCCGGGTCCGTGTCCGTGTCCGTGCGCTCGCGTCACCGCACCGCGGGCGGCCCGGGCTGCGCTGCCCCCGGCGGCCGTCGCACGATCCGCCCCCGAGGCCGTGCGGCGGCCCCGTGGTCTCTGCCCGCCGGCACGGCCCCCTGTCCGCCGGCGGTGTGCAACCGGGGAAATCCCCGGTTGCACACCGCCGGCAGGGGTGTCGCGGAGCGCTGTAAAAGATACCTTGGCGAAGGTATTCTTGTGCTGGGTCCGTCTGAGTGCGCACAGACTCTGCGGCCCCTGACCGGCAGCGGCAGGTGTGGCTGAGGAGTGGTCGAACGTGGCAGACAGTGAAGCAGTGCTCCAGCGACGGGACGCGCGCATTCACCCGCCGGACCGCGTGGACGCCGAGGCGCGGTACGCCGGCACGGAAACGGAATGGATACCGGTCGCGGACCTCGATCTGTCCCACTCGCCGCGCTCCGCGGGGGAGAACGGCGAGCACATACGGGTCCTGGCGGAATCGCAGGCCGATCTGCCGCCCATCGTCGTGCAGCGCGGCACCAACCGGGTCATCGACGGCGTACACCGGGTCCGTGCAGCCCGGTTACGGGGGCAGGAGGCCATCCGGGCGCGCTGGTTCGACGGCGACGACGCGAGCGCCTTCGTTCTGGCGGTCCGGCTGAACGTACGGCACGGACTGCCGCTGTCGCTGGCCGACCGGAAGGCGGCGGGCACCCGCATCCTGTGCGAGCAGGAGGGCTGGTCGAACCGGGCCATAGCGTCGGCCGTGGGGCTCTCGCCCAAGACGATCGCCGCCCTGCGCGAGGCGATCGGGCGGTCCGGCGGGCAGGCCAGGCTCGGCAGGGACGGGCGCGTGCGGCCCGTCAGCACCGCCGCCGGGCGGGAGCGTGCCAAGGAGATGCTCCTGCGTGAACCCGCCTCCTCCCTGCGGGCGGTGAGCGCGGTGGCCGGCGTGTCCCCGGGCACCGTCCGCGACGTGCGCGACCAGCTCCACCGGGAGGCCAGGGCCGTGATCCCCGGTCAGCGCCGCCTCCCGGCCGCGCGCCACGCGGAGACCGGGCGCGCGCAGGCCGCGCCCTCGGGGCAGGGCAAGCTCGACCGGTCCACCGCGCTGCTGCGCTCCCTGCGCACCGATCCCTCCCTGCGGTTCAACCAGTCCGGCCGCCTGCTGCTGAGCATCCTCGCGGTGGCCGCCATCGACCCGCAGGCGCAGGAGGGGCTCGTCCTCGACCTGCCCGACCACTGTCTCGACTTCGTCGCGGAACTCGCGCAGGCGAGCGTGCGGGCATGGCAGGACCTTGCCGTGCGCGTGTCGCAGCGCCGGGCGCAGCCGCCCGGGCAGAAGTAGCCCGCGCCAAACACTGAAAAGCGAGAAAAATGCAGGGCTTGACGGGCCGGTGAATTCCTTGGTTTGGTCGTTGAGGCAACACCGGAAACACCGCAGAAAAACTTCCGCAGAAAGCGCGTCGAATGCGCACCGGACAACTGATCTGGTCATCTGGGTTTGGGACGGGGTGTTGATGAAATGACCGATGTATACGGCTGGACCGGAAAGGATCGTCGAGTTCAGCGAATTGTCCACTCGGCTTCCGGGACGACGTTCCTGGTTCCGCTCGACCACTCGTTGGCCGACGGCCCGGTGGCTTCCGCTGCCGGATTCGCACAACTCGTCGAGGAAATGGCCGCCAACGAGGTGGACGGGATCATCGTCCACAAGGGGCGCGTGAGGTTCCTGCCGGCCGACGCGCTCGGGCGGATGGCACTGATCGTCCACCTCAACGGCAGCACACAGCACGCGCCGGACAAGGACGCGAAGATCCTGGTGGGCGCCGTGGAAGAGGCGGTCGCCCTGGGCGCCGACGGCGTCAGCGTGCACATCAACCTCGGGTCGGACACCGAGGCCGCCCAGCTCACCGACCTCGGCGCGGTCGCCGGCCACTGCGCACGCTACGGCCTGCCGCTGCTCGCGATGGTCTATCCGCGCGGCCCCCGCATCACCGACCCGAGGGACCCGGTCCTGCTGGCCCACGCCGCGAACGTCGCGGCCGACCTCGGCGCCGACATCGTGAAGCTGCCGTACACCGGCTCGCCCCTGACGATGCGCGAGGTCGTCGCGGCCAGCCCGATCCCGGTCGTCACCGCCGGCGGCGGTGTACTGGAGGACACCGGGAAGTTCCTCGACCTCATCGACAGCACGATGGAGTCCGGCGTGCTCGGCGTCGCCGTCGGACGCAACGTCTTCCAGGCGGCGGACCCGGGCGGACTGGCCCGCTCGGTGGCCCGCCGGGTCCACGCCGGACCCCGCTCGCTCGAGGACCTGGCCGTCCTGCGCCAGGAACTGTCCGAGGCGGCCCTCTGACAGGCACCCCGCCCGGCCCGCCTCACCAGGCCGGCCACCCACCGCACATCGTGACGAGCCGTCACCGACAGCCAGGCGCGACCACGACAGCAAGCCACCCACAATCAAAGGTGCGAACATGAAATCCGCATGGATCGACCTCCGCGGCACCGCTTCCGAACTCGCCACCGCCATCGTCGAGGAAAGCACCCACATCGGCGTCGAGACCGTGGTGCTGGACGACCCCGAACTGGCGGGCAAGGTCCCGCCGAGCGTGCAGAAGGCCGCCGTGGTCACCGGGGAGACGCCCACCGCCCTGATCGACCAGCTCGTCGACGTGGTCGACATCCTCATCGCCGACCACAGCATCGCCGAGAAGTTCGAGGGCCTCCGTCCCGGCCTGCGCTCCGGTGTCCTGGTCAAGGTGCTGGACGAGCAGACCCTCGACCTCGCCTGCCGGATCGCAGGCGAGGCGGACCTGACCCTCGTCGAGTTCCGCCAGGACCCCAGCAAGATCCCGCTGGAGATCCTGCTCGCCGCGGCCGACAAGGCCAAGGGCTCCATCGTCACCGTCGTCGAGGACGTCGAGGACGCGGCCACCACCCTCGGCGTGCTGGAGCGCGGCTCGGACGCGGTGCTCCTGGCCCCCAAGCGGGTCGGCGACGCCACCGAGCTGATGCAGGTCACCCGGGGCGAGGCCGCCTCCCTGGAGATGGAGGAGCTGGAGATCGTCCAGCTCACCCACCTCGGCCTGGGCGACCGCGTCTGCGTCGACACCTGCTCCCACCTGCGGCCCAACGAGGGCATCCTGGTCGGCTCGTACTCCACCGGCCTGGTCCTCGTCAGCAGCGAGACCCACCCGCTGCCGTACATGCCCACCCGCCCGTTCCGGGTGAACGCCGCAGCTCTGTCCTCGTACACCCTGACGCCCGGCAACCGCACCCAGTACCTGTCCGAGCTGCACTGCGGGTCGGAGATCCTGGCCGTCAGCACCGACGGCAGCGTGCGCACGGTGGTCGTGGGCCGGATCAAGATGGAGTCCCGCCCCATGCTGCGGATCGAGGCCCGCACCCGCAGCGGCCAGCTCGTGGACATGGTCGGTCAGGACGACTGGCACGTGCGGGCGCTCGGCCCCGGCGGCAGCGTGCACAACTTCACCGAGCTGCGGCCCGGCGACGTCATCCTCGGCCACACCATGACCGACCAGCGCCACGTCGGCTACGCGATCCGGGAGTTCCTCCACGAGCAGTGAAGCCCGCGCCCATCACGTGACCGCCCGCGGGATGCGGCGGTCACCGCGGCGCCCGGGCCACGTCCTCCACGTCCCACGGATTTGAAGGAAGAGAGTGCGTGAGATGGCGCTCATAGTGCAGAAATACGGCGGAACGTCGGTCGCCACACCTGACAAGGTCATCGAAGCTGCACGGCAGATCCGGGCGGCGCGCGAGGACGGGAACCAGGTCGTCGTGGTCGTGTCCGCCATGGGCGGGGCCACCGACGAACTGCTGCGGCTGGCGTCCGCGGTGACCTCCCGCCCCGACGCACGCGAACTGGACGCCCTGCTGTGCACGGGCGAGGCCGCGTCCGCCGGACTGGTCTCGCTGGCACTGGGCCACCAGGGCATCGCGAGCCGCTCGTTCAGCGGTCCCGAAGCGGGCATCCGCACCGACCACCGCCACGGCCGGGCCACGATCGTGGAGGTGGACCCGCGCAGGCTGCGGGAGGAACTCGCCCGCGGAGCCGTCCCCGTCGTCGCGGGCTTCCAGGGCGAGTCGATCGCCACCGGGGCCCGCACCACCCTGGGCCGCGGCGGCTCCGACACCACCGGTGTCGCCCTGGCCGCCGCACTCGGCGCGGACCACTGCGAGATCGTCACCGACGTCGCCGGCGTCTACACGGCCGACCCCCGCACGGTCGCCGGCGCCCGCCGCCACACCGCCCTGCTCTACGAGGAGATGGCCGAACTGGCCGTCAGCGGCGCGAAGGTGCTCGCCTCCGACTCGGTCGACTACGCGCGCACCCACGGCGTCGACCTGAAGGTGCGCTCCAACAGCGCCGCGATCGGCCCGCAGACCTGGGTCGGCGACGGCCGCCGCGCCGCCGGGGCGGCGTCCGGGGAGTTCTGGACGCCCGCGGGCCGCCTCCGCCCGATCGCCGGGGTCGCCGGGCGCTCCGGCCTGGTCCGCTGCGTGCTGCGGCGGATCACCTCCGACCACGTCCTGCGCCTGCTCGGCGAACTGGTCGAGCGCGAGACCGAGGTCGAGCTGCGCCGCTACGGCAACCTCGGCACCGAGGACGCCGGCGACATCGCGCTCACGCTGCCCGAGGACAGCGTGCCCGAGATGCGGGAACTGCTCGCCGACACCGACCGCGGCATCCGCCTCGACGAGGCGCACTGGACGTCCAACCTGGCCCGGCTGTCCGTCGTCGGCCTGGGCATCGGCCGGCAGCCGTACGCACCGCTGCGGCTCCTGGAAGCACTGCGCTCGGTCGACGCCGCACGCACCGACCTCCACGTCACCTCCAACCGGCTCAGCGTGCTGACCGGTCGCAGCGACCTGGCCGCGGCCACCCAGATCGTCCACGACACCTTCCTGCCCGAGCCGGTGACGCCCCTGGTCCACCCGGCGGACCCGGACCACGCCCGCGCCGCCTGGCCGCTGACCGCCGGGCCGGGGCAGCTCGGCGTCGCGATGCCCGCTCTGGCCGCCGCCGAGTGACCCCGGCCCCCACACCACGAGGGAGAACACCGATGTCCGTCATCCCACTCGACCCCGGCCGTCCGGGCGGGCCGGCACCGCGCGGCCTCGCCGGCGGGCCGGGGCCGGAGGGCCTTCGATGACCGCCACGCCGGCCTTCGACCCCATCTGCGACGAGCAGCTGGCCGACCCCTACCCCGTCTACGCGCAGATGCGCGCGCAGTGCCCGGTGCTCCACGACTCAGACCGGGACATCTGGATCCTCACCCGCCACGAGGACGTGGCACGCGTCGTCCACGACCCCGAGACCTTCTCCTCCCAGAGCGCGGTGCGGATCACCGCAGGCCCCGAGTCCGACGAGGTCAAGCAGGTCCTGGCCGAAGGCTGGGCGCTGACGCCGAACCTGACCGAGAGCGACGGCGAGGAGCACAGCCGGCTGCGCGTGGCCGTCAACCGCGTCTTCACACCGCGGCGCGTGGCGGCGCTGGAGCCCTTCGTCCTGGACACCGCCGAGGAGCTGATCGACCGGTTCGCCGCGGACGGCCGGGCCGACATCATCGAGGGCTACGCCTGGCCCCTGCCGCTGATCGTCATGGCACGGATCCTGGGCATGCCGCCGAGGGACGTGCCGCTGCTGCGGCAGTGGAGCTCCAACTGGCTGAAGCTGTCCGTCGGCACCGGCGAGCCGGCCGAACGCGTCGAGTGGGCCCGCGACGTCGTCACCATGCAGCACTACGTGATGGGCCTGCTGGACGACACCGACCGGGCCGGCGAGGGCTCGCTCGTCTCCTCGCTGGCGCAGTACGGCCTCGAGCACGGGCTCGACGACGTGGAACTGATGCGCATCGTGATGAACCTGATCATCGCCGGGCACGTCACGGTCACCCGCGCCATCGGCAACGGCCTGGTCACCCTGCTGGAGAACCCCGACCAGCTCGCCGCCCTGCGCGCGGGCCAGGCGTCCGCCGAAGCGATGGTCGAGGAGATCCTGCGCTTCGAGTCCCCGGTGCAGGGCCTGTTCCGCACCGTGACGCGCGAGACGGAACTCGGCGGCAGGCACCTCGTGCCGGGCGACCGCGTGATGGTCCACTGGGGCTCCGCCAACCGGGACGGGTGCGTCTTCGACGACCCGGACGAGTTCGTTCTCACCGGCAGGCCCCGCCGGCACCAGATGGCCTTCGGCCGCGGCGTCCACGCCTGCCTCGGCGCCTCCCTGGCACGACTGCAGCTGCGCGTCGCCATCCCGCTGCTCTTCGACCGGCTCCCCGGGCTGCGCCTTGGCCCCGCCGGCTCCCGCACCCGCGAACGCCTCGTCATCGCACGCGGATTCGAGGAACTGCACCTCCACTGGAACGTCCCACCCCTGCGGGAGGCCGCATCATGACCGCACCAGCGCCAGCGCCCGGCCGGCGACGCGTCGCCGGCCGGCCCCGGACCGTGTAGGCGGCCGCCATGACCTACGACGTGATCGTGATCGGCGGCGGATCCGCCGGCTGCGTCCTGGCCCACCGGCTCAGTGCCGACCCGCGGCGCTCGGTCCTCCTGCTGGAGGCGGGCCCCGACTTCGCCACCACCGACGACACACCCTCGGACATCAAGGACGCGACCTACGCCCCGTACACCTACGACTGGGGCTACCGCTGCGTCCCGGACGCCTTCGGCAACGAGGTGCCCGTTGCGCGGGGCCGCGTCATCGGCGGCAGCTCGGCCGTCAACGTCTGCGTCGCCATGCGGGCCCGCCCCGCCGACCACGACGCGTGGGCCGCCGCGGCCGGCCCCTGCTGGGGCTACGAGCGGATGCTCCCCCTCTACCGGCGGATGGAGCACTACCCGTACGGAGAGGAGAAGTACCACGGCCTGGGCGGCCCCTACCGCATGACGCTGCCCGCCCCGCAGGACCTGGGCCAGCACGCCGTCGCGGCCCAGCGGGCCGGCGTGCGCCTCGGACACGCGGAGGTCGCCGACTTCAACGCGCCCGGTGAGCCGGGATTCGCCCGCACCCCGCTCAGCGCGGCCGACGGCATACGGCTGAGCACCGCCATCGGCTACCTCAACCCCGTGCGCGACCGGCCCAACCTCCAGGTACGCGGCGAGACGCTCGTCGACCGGGTGCTGTTCCGCGGCACCCGGGCCCGGGGCGTGCGGCTGGACACCGGGGAGGAGATCCCCGCCCGGCACGTCGTGCTCAGCGCCGGCGCCTACAACTCGCCCGCCATCGCCCTGCGTTCGGGCATCGGCGACCGCGGCGACCTGACGGCGCTCGGTATCGACGTGGTGGCCGACCTGCCGGGGGTGGGACGCAACCTCACCGAGCACCCCGCCTACTGGAACGTCCACGCGGCCAAGCCGCCCCAGGCCGAGGCCGGGTCGGTGTTCGCCAGCGTCCTCAGCGTCGCCACCGGGCCGGGCGAGCCCGACTTCGACGTACAGATCCTGCCCTCGGCGGCCGTACCGGCCGGCAGTCTGCCCGAGCAGTTCGTGCCGCGGGCCGAGAACCACCCCACCGGCTGGGACATGGTCTTCTTCGTCTCCTGCGTCCAGCCCCGCTCCCGCGGGAGCGTACGGCTGGCCTCACGCGACCCCCGGGACGCGCCGACGATCGACCTCGGCCTGTACACCGCCGCCGCCGACGCCGAACGGGTCGCCGACGGGGTACGTCTGGCCCGCCGCCTGGCCCGCACCCGCCCGCTGGCCGACCTGCTGGCCGACGAGCGGGTACCGGGCCCGGACATCAGCGACCGGGAACTGGCCGACGCCGTGCGCCGCGCCCCGGCGCACTACAACCACGCCAGCGCCACGATGCGCATGGGCCGCCCCGACGACCCGGGCGCCGTGGCCGACGCCGACGGCGCCGTGCGCGGCGTCGAGGCACTGACCGTCGCGGACGCCTCGGTGTTCCCGGCGATGCCCCGCGTCGCCACGAACGTCCCCGCCATCGTGGTCGCCGAGCGGATCGCCTCGGTGCTGTGCGAACGGCTCGCCCCGTGCACCTGATCCCCACCACCAGCCCGAGCCGGACATGCCCGGCGCACTATCAGGAGGAACCCGTGTCCACGACCGTCGAAGCCGTACAAGTCCTGCGCACCCGCTGGTCGTCCGAGAACGAGGCCGACCGCTTCACCGTGGACGACCCGGCCACCGGACGGCCCCTGACGGTCATCCAGGGAGCCGACGCCGGCCGGGTGGACCAGGCGGTCAGGACCGCCCACGAAGCCCACTTCGCGTGGAAGGCCCGCACCCCGCGCGAGCGAGGCCGCTGGCTGTACAAGGTCGCCCAGGTCATCCGCGAGCACGCCGACGAGATCGCGGCCCTGGAGTCCAGCGACAACGGCAAGCCGTTCACCCAGGCACGCCAGTTCGACCTGGAGGGTGCGGTCACCATCTTCGAGATGTTCGCCGGCCTGTGCGAGGCGATGCCCGGCCAGGTCCGCGACGCGGGCAGCATGCTCGACGTCACGGTGCGCGAGCCGTTCGGTGTCGTGGGCGCGATCGTGCCGTTCAACTGGCCCCCGCTGCACACCGCGGGCAAGCTCGCCCCCGCCCTGGCCGCGGGCAACGCCGTGGTCATGAAGCCGCCGGAGCAGGCGCCCCTGTCGGTGCTGCGCATCGCCGAGCTGGTCCAGTCCGTGCTGCCGGACGATGTCGTGCACATCGTGCCCGGCGGCGGCGAGGTCGGCGCCCACCTGGCCGGCCACGAACTGGTCGGCAAGATCTCCTTCACCGGCGCGCCCACCACGGGCCGGGCCGTGATCAAGACGGCCGCCGACAACCTGACGCCGACGCTGCTGGAACTCGGCGGCAAGAACGCCCTGATGATCTTCGACGACGCGGATGTGGACTCGGCGCTGCGCTGGGCCGTCGAGGGCGGCTACTTCAACCAGGGCGAGGCGTGCACCGCCTCCTCCCGGGTCCTGGTCCACGCCGACCTGCACGACGAGGTGGCCCGCCGCCTCGCGTCCGCCGTCGGGCGGCTGAAGGTCGGCGCCGGCTCCGACGCGGACACCCACGTCGGCCCGCTGGTCAGCCCCGCACAGCGGCAGCGGGTGCTGGACTACCTGGAGATCGGCGTCGGCGAGGGCGCGACCATCGCCGCGCAGGCACCCCTGCCCACCGACCCCGAGCTGGCCGACGGCTACTACGTGCCGCCGACCTTGTTCACCGGCGTCACCCCCGACATGCGGATCGCGCAGGAGGAGATCTTCGGGCCCGTCGTGTGCCTGATCCCCTTCCGGGACGAGGCCGAGGCCGTCCGCATCGCCAACGGCACCGAGTTCGGCCTGGTCGCCGGCGTGTTCACCCGCGACGTGGAGCGCGCCCTGCGGGTCAGCCGCGAGCTGCGGGCCGGCATCGTGTTCGTCAACCACTACAACCGCGCGTTCACCGGCACCCCCTTCGGCGGCGTGGGCGCCAGCGGGTACGGCCGTGAGCACGCCCTGGAGACCTTGCAGGAGTACAGCTTCAGCCGCAGCCTGCGCCTGCCCTCCGGCCGCGAGGAGATCCCCCGCTGGGCGCCGTCCCTCGACGTCGTCGACGAAGCCTGACCGGGATCCGGACATCCGCGAAGGTGGTTGCCTGTGAGTACGACGATGCGCGCGGCGGTCTGCGTGGAGGCGGGCCCTCCCGAGGTCCTGCGGATCCGCGACCTGCCCGTTCCCGAGGTCCGCGAGGGCTGGAGCCTCGTACGCGTGGAGGGTGCGGGCCTGAACCGCTCCGAACTGAGGACCCGTCAGGGGCATTCCCCGAACGTCTCCTTCCCCCGCGTGCTCGGCATCGAGTGCGTGGGCAGGGTGGCCGACTCCACCGATCCCCGGCTGCCGGCCGGGACGACGGTCGCCGCGGTCATGGGGGAGATGGGCCGGGAGTTCGACGGCGGCTACGCGCAGTACGCGCTGCTGCCGAACGCCCTGCTGATGCCGGTGACCACCACCCTGCCGTGGGAGGTCCTGGCCGCGCTGCCCGAGACCTACCTGACCGCGCACGGCGCCCTTAACGCCCTGGGCGTCCTGCCCGGCGGGGGACGGCTGCTGATCCGCGGCGGGACCTCCTCGGTGGGGCTGGCCGCGGTACGGATCGCCGCCGCCCACGGCATCGAGACCGCGGCAACCACCCGCAACAGGGGCAAGGCCGACGCACTGAAGGCGGCCGGCGCCGACCACGTCCTGTTGGACGACGGCCGGCCGCCGGCCGACGCCGTGCACGCGCTGTGGCCCGACGGACCGGATCACGTCCTGGACCTGGTGGGGGCCCGCAGCGTGCCGGACTCGCTGCGGCTGGTGCGCCGCGGCGGGACGGTGTGCGTGGCGGGTTCGCTCAGCGGCTGGCTGATCCCCGACTTCGAACCGATCGCCATGATCCCGACCGGGACCAGGCTCACCGCCTTCCACAGCGACACCCTCAAGGGCAGCAGTGGCCAGGGTCTGCTGCAGCGGATCGCCGACGCGGTCCAGGCGGGCATCTACCGCCCCCACCTCGATGGCGTCTTCGCCCTGGACGACATCGTGACCGCCCACCGCCGCATGGAGGCCGACCAGGCCACCGGCAAGACGGTCGTGCTGCCCTGGGCCGACGCCACCGGCGGGCGAACCGGCCGATGACGCACCACCGCGCGAGCAGAAACCACATCCCCAGCGGACCAGGAGCGCAGCCATGATGACCGAGTTCGTCGAGACCGCCGTCGTCGGAGGGGGCCAGCAAGGGTGCTCGGTCGCGGGCTGCCTCGCCCGGCTCGGCTACCGGGCGGTGGTCTTCGAGCGGGGAGAGATCGGCCAGGCCTGGGCGAAGGAGCGCTGGGAGAGCCTGCGCGTCAACACGCCCAACCGGACCGTCACCTTCCCCGGCATGCCCTACGACGGCGACGACCCCGAGGGCTACATGCCCGCCCGCGAGGTCGCCTCGCGGCTGCGGCGCTACGTGGCCGAGGCGGGCATCGACGTGCGCGAGCACACGCCCGTGCGGTCCGTCGAGTCACCCGCCGACGCCCCCGTCCACCCCGGCGCACGCTTCCGGCTCCACCTGGAGAACGGCCGCAGCGTCGAGGCCCGCAACGTCGTCGCCGCCCTCGGCGGCTACTGCGCGCCGCGCCTGCCCGAACTGACCGCCCGGATCGACCCGTCGATCACCCAGCTGCACACCCGCTACTACCGCACCCCCCGGTCCCTGCCGCCCGGCGCGGTGCTCGTCGTCGGCTCGGGCAACAGCGGCCAGCAGATCGCCGAGGACCTGAGCGACGCCGGCCGGCAGGTGTACCTGGCGGTCGGCCGCCACAAGACCTCGCCGCGCCGCTACCGGGGCGCCCAGGTCCTGGACTGGCTGCAACTGCTGCCGCTGGAGGGCAACTTGGAGTCCGCGTCCGGCGGGCGCGGCAGCTCTCCGGTCCTGCCCGGCGTGTCGGTGCTCACCGGCAAGGCCGGCGGCCGCGACCTCAGCCTCGGTGTGCTGGCCCGCAAGGGCGTCACCCTCGTCGGCAGCGTCCGCGGTGCGCAGGGCGACGTCCTGCACCTGGAGGACAACGTCCGCGCCGTCGCGCGGGCCGCGGCCCGCGCCGAGTCCGAACTCCTCACGGCGATCGACACCGCGATAGCGCGGCACGGCCTGGTCGTGCCCGAGCGCACGCCCGCGGCTCCCTTCGACGACTCGCTGTTCGCGGACTACGGGGACAAGCTGGACCTGGCCGCCCGGAACATCACGTCGATCGTCTGGGCCACGGGATTCGTGCCCGACTACCGCATCCTGCCTCCCGCCGCCCTGGACGACAGCGGCATGCCGGTGCACCGTGCCGGGGCAGGCACCCTGCCGGGGCTGTACTACGCGGGCCTGCCCGAGGGCGGTTCGGTGATGCCGCTGCTCATCGCCTCCACCCGGGCCCAGGCGGAGCGGGTCGCGCGCGGCATCCACCTCGACAACACGCTGCGCCACCGCTCGCCGGCGGCGCTCGGCCGGCTCTGGGGCTGACCGGAGCAGGCTTCGGCGACCGGCAGCGAGCAGCGGCGCCCGGCGGGAGAACCCGCCGGGCGCCGCTGTGTCGCCGGCGTGCCGGCGCCGTCCCGGCGGCGCCGCGGCAGAGCGGGCCATGGCCGGCGGGCCGATGGCACGGACACGCCGCCGGCGCCGCCCCAGGTTTCTGGCAGGCGGCGCCGGCGGCGCGGGCACGTCAGGCCGGTCGCGGTACGACCTCCAGGCGCTGGGGCCCGTTGATGATGAAGGACTCCACGCGCGGGGGCTGCTGGCCGGGGTGTGCCAGGGCGAGCTCGGGCAGCCGGCTGAAGAGCGTGCTCAGGGCGACGCCCGCCTCAAGGCGGGCGAGGTGCGCGCCGAGGCAGAAGTGGGGCCCGTGACCGAACGCGAGGTGTTCCTTGCTGGACCGTGTGGGGTCGAAGCGTTCGGGGCACTGCGGGTGCAGTTCCGGGTCGCGTCCGGCGGCGGCGAAGGCGACGGTGATCGCATCGCCCTTGCGGATGACGACGCCTTCGCCCAGGTCGATGTCCTCCAGGGCGCAGCGCATCGGTATGTGCATGATCGGGCCCTCGATGCGCAGCGTCTCCTCGATGACGTCCTTCCACCCGATGGTCCCCTCGTGGATGCGGGTGAGGGTCTCGGGGTGGCCGAGCACAGCGTGGACGGCGCTGGTGATGAGGTTGACGGTGGTCTCGTAACCGGCGCCGATCATGAGGAACAGCGTGCCGAGCAGTACGTCCTGCGACAGCGGCTCCTGGCCGGGGTCGGCGGGCAGCAGCAGGTCGCTTGTCAGGTCGGCGGCCGGGTGCTCCCGCTTGTAGCGCAGCAGTTCGCCGAGCCGCTCGTACAGGGTGTCGTTGGCGGCCCGTGCTTGCTTCGGGCCGAGGGAGGAGTTCAGCACCGCGTCGATCCCGGTGCCGATCTTGATGCGCAGGTGGCCGGGGACGCCGAACAGGTCGCAGATGACGGTGATGGTCAGGGGCAGGGCAAGGGCCTGGCGGATGTCGGCGACGGACCCCGGGGGCAGTGCGGCCAGGGCGTCGATCAGCCGGTCGGCGGTCGCCTGGACCTGCGGACGCATGCCTTCGACCTGCCGCGGTGAGAACGTGGGGGCGACGCGCCGCCGGGACGTGCGGTGCTCCTCGCCGTAGAAGTTGAAGAAGCTCTGCTGCAGGGCGAGGGCGGCCAGCGGCCAGCCGTCGGGCATGTGGGCGAGGTCGGGCCAGTGCTGTCGTATGTCGCGCGAGACCCGCGGGTCGTTGGTGAGCGACTGGATGACGCTGTGCCGGGTGACCGCCCAGGCGCGGACGGGTCCCGGAAGCTCCACCAGCACGGCGGGCGCCTCGCGCAGCGAGGTGGCTTCCGCGTGCATCGCCCGGCCGGTGGGGTCGAGGACGGGGCAACGGGTGACGGACAGGGCTGTCATGGGGGACTTCCTGACTTCGGATCGGATGGGCAGGTTGCGTCGGTGCCGCTCAGCTGCCGGCGGCGGCGGCGGCGACGTCGGCGGGCGCGGCCACCGGCCGTGCGGCAGCGGCAGGTCGCGCGGGCGGTCCGGCGGGGCGCTCGCGCAGGAACAGCGACGCGGCCAGGCCGATGACGCCGGTCGCGGCCATGTACAGGGCGATCGGTGTCCAGCTGTGGTACTTGCCGAGCAGGGAGGTGGCGATGAGCGGGCTGACGGCGCCGCCGAGCAGACCGCCCACGTTGTAGCTGATGGACATCCCGGAGTAGCGCAGCGCCGTGGGGAACAGCTGCGGGTAGAACGCGCCCTGCACGCCGTAGTTCGCGGCGAACCCGGCGAACAGCGCCAGGAAGCCGAGCGCCATCAGCGGCAGGGACCTGGTCTCCAGCAGCGGGAACCAGGCGAAGGGGGCGGCCGTCATGACGGCGATGCCGCCGACGAAGACCGCTTTGCGGCCGCGGCGGTCCCCGAGCCGGCCGAAGAACGGCATGGCGACGATCAGGAAGACGCACGACGCGGCGAGCAGCGTCAGCATCTGCGAGCGGCTCACGTGGATGGTCGCGGCGTATTTGAGCGAGAACACCGACCCGAGGTAGAAGACCAGGAACATCGGGAGCGCCGACAGCGACGCGCACAGGGTGAGCAGACCGTGCCGCCCCACGATCTCGAGCGCCGGTACGGATCTGACGGCGCCCTCGGACTTGACCTGCTCGAACTCGGGGGTCTCCGCCAGCCGCAGCCGCACGCGCAGCGCGAAGGCCACGAGCACCGCGCTGAACAGGAACGGCAGCCGCCATCCCCACGACAGCACCTGACGGTCCGGCAGGAGGGTGACGAGCAGCAGGACGGCGTTGGCCAGCAGCAGCCCCCAGGCGTTGCCGGTGCCGACGACGGCCGTGAGCAGGCCCCGCTTGTTCGGCCGGGCGTTCTCCAGCGCCATCAGGAAGCCGCCGCTGGACTCCCCGCCGAGCGAGCATCCCTGGACGAACCGCAGGACGGTCAGCAGGATCGGGGCGGCGACTCCGATCGTCCGGTAGGTGGGCAGCAGCCCGATCAGGACCGTCGCGCCGCCCATCACGGTGAGCGTGGTGATCAGCGTCGTCCGGCGGCCCAGCCGGTCCCCGAGGTGCCCGAAGACGACGGCGCCGAGCGGCCTGCCCACGAACGCGACCGCGAACGTGGACAGCGACAGCAGGGTTGCGGTGGCGGGGGCGAAGGAGGGGAAGAACAGGGTGCCGAAGTACAGGGACGAGAACGACCCGTAGATGAGGAACTCGTAGAACTCGATGCTGTTGCCGATGAGGCTGCTCAGTACGGCTCGGGTGCGCTGCCTCTCGTGGGCGGGGCCGGGTTTCATGGTGTCTCCGAGGCTTAAGGGGGCGAGGGTGCCGGTGAGGTGGTGCGGCTCGGGGCGGTGGAGGCGGTGGAGGCGGGCGGGCGCCGGTGGCATGGCGCAGCCCGCTCACCGGTCGGATGAAAGGGCGCCTGTGGTGCGGCGCGAACACCGCCCCCGGCAGCCGCACCGGGGGAGCGGGGCGCTAGCCGGGGAAGTCCTCCTCCCACCACTCCTGCGGCGAGCGCGTGAGCCGCTGCTCCTCGCGCCTGCGCAGCTCGGCCCGCTGGGTCTTGCCGGAGACGGTCTTGGGCAGCTCGGCGAACTCGATCCGGCGTATCCGCTGGTAGGGGGCGAGGTGCTCGCGGGCGTGCGCGAGGATCTGCTGCGCGGTCTGCGCCTCCGGCCGGTAGTCGGCGGCGAGTGCGATGTACGCCTTGGGTACGGCCAGGCGCAGCGGCTCGGGTGAGGGCACCACCGCGGCGTCGGCGACGGCCGCGTGCCGCAGCAGCACGCTCTCCAGTTCGAAGGGGGAGATGCGGTAGTCGGACGCCTTGAAGACGTCGTCGCCGCGTCCCAGGTAGCGGAAGAGGCCCTCGGCGTCGCGGGTGGCGAAGTCGCCGGTGTGGTAGACGCCGCCGTGCAGGGCGCGCGCGGTCGCCTCGGGATCGCCGAGGTAGCCGCTCATCAGGCCCAGGGGCCGGCCGGCCAGCGGCAGGCAGATCTCGCCCTCCGCCAGGCCGTCGGGGACGGGGGTGCCGGTCCGCGGGTCCAGCAGGGCCACGTCGTAGCCCGGCAGCGCCCAGCCCAGCGCGCCCTCCACGGCCGGCATCCCCGGCGGGGTGCCGATCTGGGCGGTCGTCTCGGTCTGCCCGTAGCCGTCCCGTACCGTGACGCCCCAGGCGTCGCGGATGCGGTGCACGACCTCCGCGTTGAGCGGTTCCCCGGCGGCCACCGCCTCGCGCAGCCGCATCGGCCACCGGGTCAGGTCCTCCTGGATGAGGCTGCGCCACACGGTGGGCGGTGCGCAGAAGGAGGTCGCCGCGCAGCGCGACATCATCTCCAGCAGCGGACGGGCCGCGAACCGGGGCTGGTTGACGACCAGGACCGTGGCCTGTGCGTTCCAGGGGGCGAACAGGCAGCTCCAGGCGTGTTTCGCCCACCCGGGCGAGGAGATGTTCAGGTGCACGTCACCGGGGCGCAGGCCGAGCCAGTACATGGTCGACAGGTGACCGACCGGATAGCTCAGCCCGGTGTGGCCGACCATTTTGGGACGGGCCGTGGTGCCCGAGGTGAAGTAGATGAGCGACGGCTCCTCGGGCCGGGTCCGTACCGTCTCCCGCAGCGGTGCGGCGGCGTAGGCCCGCTGGTAGTCCTGCCAGCCCGCCACCCGCTCTCCGACGGCGACACGCGTCCAACTCCCGTGCAGGCCGTCGAGCCTGGGGGTGAGGTCGGACTGCGCGATGACGTGCCGCACCGCGCCGCGCTCCAGCCGTTCGGCCAGGTCCTCGGGGGTGAGCTGGACGGCCGCGGGGATGACCGCGGCGCCCAGGCGGAACGCGGCCAGCACGCACTCCCACAGTTCCGTCCGGTTGCCGAGCATGAGCAGGACGCGGTCCCCGCGCCGCACGCCGATCGACCGCAGCCATCCGGCGACCCGCCGGGACCGTTCGGCCAGTTCGGCGAAGCTCAGTGCCCTGTCGGCGAGGACCGCGCCCTGTCGGTCGAGGTCGAGAACGCGCAGCGCGGTGGCGTCGTTGCCGTCGGAGATGACGTCGAACCAGTCCGCGACCCAGCTGAACGTCTCGCCGGGTTCGGGCCGGGGGAAGGCGCGGGCGCGCGGCAGGTCCCCGTAGGAGGACAGCAGGTGGTCGCGGGCGCGCCGGAACGCTTGGGTCACTTCACGCATGACGGCTACCTCCCGTTGAAGGCGGCGCGGCCGGGCCCGTCGGCGGCGAAGGTCCGCATGCCCCTCAGCCGGTCCTCGGTGGCGAACAGGGCGGCGAACACCGACCGTTCGATGGCCAGTGCGGAGGCCAGGTCGGTCGCCAGACCCTGGTCCACGGCCGTCTTGGCGGCGTGCAGGGCCAGTGCGGGGCCCTTCTCGAAACGCCGCGCCCAGCGCAGCGCGCTGGGCAGCACCTGGTCGGTCGGCACGACCTGGTCCACCAGGCCCAGCTGCAGGGCCTCGTCCGCACCGACCTGGCGGCCGGTGAAGATGAGCTCCTTGGCCTTGGCCGGGCCGATCAGCCGCGGCAGCCGCTGGGTGCCGCCGGCTCCGGGGATGACGCCGAGCAGGACCTCGGGCAGCCCCAGGCGTGCCTCGCTTCCGCAGATGCGGGCGTCGGCGGTCAGCGCCAGCTCGCAACCGCCGCCGAGGGCGGGCCCGTTGATCGCGGCCACCACCGGTTTGGGGATGGCGGCCACCGCGTCGAAGGCGCCTTGGAGCACCGGTGCGTGCCGCACCATCTCGGCGTGCGTCATCGCGGCCATCTCCTTGATGTCGCCGCCGGCCGAGAAGGCCGTGGGCCCGCCGTACAGGACCACCGCGCGGACCCGCTCGTCGCCGGCGGCCTGCTCGGCCGCGGCGCGCAGCGCGGACTGTGCCGCACGGTCGAGCACGTTCAGCGGCGGCCGGTTAAGGCGCAGGATGCCCACCGCTCCGTCGAGGTCCAGCCACGCGGAGAGGCGTTCCACCGTGGGTGCGCTCGTCATGACCACAGCAGGCCTCCGTTCACTTCGAGGACGTGGCCGTTGACGTAGCTCGATTCGGGCCCGGCCAGGAAGAGGGCCGCGTCGGCGGCCTCGTCGGCGCCGCCGGGCCGGCCGAGCGCCAGCCGGGTCTTGTAGCGCGCCCAGATCTTGTCGTTCTCGGTGAGCTGCCGGCCCATGCCCTCGTCGAGGATGCCGGGGGCGAGGGAGTTGACCAGGATGCCGCGGGGGCCGAGCTCGATGGCGCTGACGCGGGTGAACATCTCCACCGCGGCCTTGGTGGCACAGTATCCGGCCGCTCCGATGGCGACCCGGGTGGCCATGCTGGAGGAGACGTTGACGATCCGGGCGGCCTGGCTGCGTTCCAGGTAGGGGATCGCCGCCTGGGTGCACAGGAACACCCCGGTCAGGTTGGTGGCCACCATGTCCTGCCAGTCGGTGACCGGCAGCCGGTCCACCCGCCCGTCCCGGCTCACACCGGCGTTGGCGACCAGGATGTCCACGCCGCCGAAGCGCTCGGCGGTCCCGGCCATCAGCGCGGCGACCGAGTCGGGACTGGTGACGTCGACCGGGACGTAGGCGCCGCGGCCGGGGGAGAGGTCGAGGACCTCCTTGATGTCGTAGGGGTTGCGTGCGGCGCACACCACCTGTGCGCCCTCGAGCAGGTAGCGTTCCGCGATCGCGCGGCCCAGTCCCCGGGAGCCCCCGGTGATCACGGCCGTCTTTCCGGCGAGCCTCATCATGATCCTCCTTGCCTGACGTCGGGGACCGGGAGCACGGCGGAGCAGCCGGCCGTACCGATCACATCGAAGGGCGATCCGCAGCCGCGGCAGTCGTAGGGCACCTTGCAGACCGCGCCGCCGAAGCGGCCTGCCCGTACGACGTCGTCGCCGGCGCAGTAGGGGCATCGAGGCGTGGTGCCCGCCACGCGGTAGCCGGCGGTGCGCAGGGCGTCGTGCCCGGCGGCGGTCACCGCGGCGGGCTGCCATATGCCGCGCTCCCACACGATCTGGATTCCGTGCCCGGGCGCGGCGTCGGTGAGAGCGGAGCGCACCCGCCGGGCGATCTCGCCGCGGGCGGGGCAGCTGAGCCGGGTGGGGGCGAGGCGGACCACGATCCGGCCGTCGGTGCGGGACACCGAGCGCACCACTCCGAGGTCGCCCAGGGTCACGTCGATCTCCGGATCGCGCACGTCGGCGACGACGCCGGTGAGCGGGTCGGGGGGCGGGGTCGCGGCGGCCGCGGGGGCGTTCACAGGAACACCTGCGGGGCGTAGTGCGCGCGGACGAGGCGGCCGCGTGCCAGGCAGTCGGCCAGGACGCTGCCGCCCGTCCCGGCGGCCCGCGGCACCGGCAGGTGCGGCAGACGTGAGCCGGGGACGCCGCTGTCGCCGACCAGCGCGGCCAGACGCGCGTGCAGCGCGTCAGTCAGGGCGTCCTGCGGGCCGGCGCCGAAAAGGTCGCCGGCGCAGTGCGTCACCTCGGTGAACGCCCGCGTGAACTCCTCACTCGTCTCGGGCCAGGCGGCCAGCGCCCGCACCCATCGCCGCCAGTGGTCCAGGTGGACCAGCTGTTCGTCGCGGATGGCGGCGAACGCGGGCTCGTCTCCGGCGCGCTCCTCGGCGAGCACGCTGACGGCCGCGGCGATCACCAGCCCGCACACCACGGTGGACGGCCAGTCGCCGAGCCGCCCGATGACACGGGACACCCGCCACTGTTCCTGCGGCCGCTCGAAGAAGTGGGCGTCGGCGGCGGACGCGTCGAATCCGTGCAGCGTCAGGATCGTCTCGGCGTGCGCCAGAGCCTCCTGTCCGATCGAGCCGACGGCCAGCGACTCCTCCAGGTCGATGTAGTCGACGATGCGTTCGCCCAGCCGGTTGCCCAGCACGAACAGGTCCTCGGCAAGTGCCGGCCACAAGCGGCCCGGGGCGGGGCCGGTGGCCCCGCGCGGGTCGTCGCAGGGGCCGGACGCTGCGCCGTCGGGCTGCTGCTGTGGCGGGGCGGCGGTGTCCGGGGCGGCGGAGCGGTCGCGGCGGCGGGTGGTGGGGAAGCCGGGCTGGCGGTGCGGCATCCGGGTCTTGGCGGCGAGCAGGCCGCGGTCGTCGGCGCTGGAGACGATCAGGTCGGTGCGCCGTACCACCCAGAGCCGGAAGAGGTCGTCGCGGCGGCCGTAGGTCTCCTTGGCCAGGTGCCAGGCGGCGTCCCGGCGCGGCGCGACGAGGGAGCCGACGTGGTTCAGCGGCGAGCCGCTGCCGGTCTGCGCGAACACCTCGTAGACGTCGGTGTCGGTGGGAACGTGCGGCATCACGCCACCCCCCGCAGTGCGCGCCGGTATCGCGTGTTGCGGTCCAGGGCGCCGCGCACCCAGTCCAGGCGGCGCTGCGAGGCGGGGCCGCCGCCCGCGATGACCTTCTTCACCTCGGCCCAGTCGGGCATCGCGAACTCCCACTCGCCCGAGGGAAGTTGACGGGCCAGCGCGGGGTCCACGTGCATGCCGAGCTTCTCGAAGACCGGGATGATCTTGCTGAGCCAGGCCTGGCGCAGTTCGTCGTTGCCGTCGGGCTTCAGGCCGATCTGGTGCATGCGGTTGGCGTGCAGGGTCTCGGTGTCCGGCGGGCCGAGGTAGGCCAGCACCCGCGGCAGCCACGTCTCGAACCCCTCCTGCACGCGGCGGCGCTGCTCGGCGTCTCCGTGCGTCAGCACCTCGTGGGTCAGGTCCAGGGCGTGCTGGTAGTGGAAGGACTCCTCGCGCTCGATCTTGCGCAGCGCCCGGCCGTAGGGCAGGTAGACGCCCTTCATCAGCGACCGGAACTGGAAGATCGCCGCCGAGTTCATCAGGAGCAGCCCCGGGCCGAACTCCTCCCAGGACGCGAAGGAGTAGTGGAAGATGTTGTGCACCTTCGAGCGGCCCTCCAGGTAGTCCACCAGGATCCGCTCGCGTGGCATGCCCAGGTCCTCGGCGACCCGTGCGGCCACATGTCCGTGGCCCACCTCGTCCTGGACCTTGGCCATCAGCATCTGCCGCCGGGTGCAGCTGGGCGCGCGGTCCAGCCACTCGGCGAACGGCAGCACACCCACCAGCTCGTTGAGCGCCTGGACGGTGGCGAACCGCCTGGCACCTTCCCGTACTTCGTCGGGCATCGGGTCCCACAGTTCGTAGCAGCGGAGTCCCGCCGCTGTCGCTGTCGGCATGTCTGGTTCCTTTCGCAGCGCTTGCATGGTTGGCAGCGGTGTCGCGGGGCAGGGCTCAGTACCAGCGGACGACCACGGCCCCCGCGGTCATGCCGCCGCCCACTCCGGCCAGCACCAGGCGCTCGCCCCGGCAAAACGGCCGCAGCTCGTTCTCCGCGCGCAGGGTGAGCGGGATGGAGGCGGTGGCGGTGTTGCCGAACTGCGGTGCGGTCAGCGGGACCCGGCCGGGGTCGACGCCGAGTTCGCGCGTACAGGCCTCCACCAGGCGGGTGTTGGCCTGGTGCAGGATGAAGCGGTCCACGTCCGCCAGCCGGACCCCGGCCGAGTCGAGCGCCTCGCCGATGACCTTGGGCAGCACGCCGAGCGCGTACTCGCGCACCTCGCGGCCCCGCATGCGGAACAGGTGCTCGCCGGCCTCCCGGCTGCGGGCGTCCAGCGGCGTACGGGTGCCGCCGGCGGGCACCTCGACCAGCTCGTGGTGCTCACCGTGGGTGACCAGCCGCCAGCCCAGCACGCCGTACCCGTCGGGCACCGGACCGAGCAGCACCGCGCCGGCCCCGTCGCCGAAGAGGCTGACGGTGCGCCGGTCGGAGCGGTTCATCAGCGAGGAGTACATGTCGGTGCCGACCACCAGGGCGTGGTCGCCGCCCTGGCCGGCCAGCCGCGCCGACAGCATCGAGTCGGCGACCGCCAGCGCGTAGAGGAAGCCCGAGCACACCGCGTTGACGTCGAACGCCGGGACCTCGGACAGGCCGAGCTTGTTCTGCAGGATGGCCCCGGTGGAGGGCTGCGGCTGGTCCGGCGTCGAGGTGGCCACGACCATCACACCGAGCCGGGCCACCGCCTCCGGCACTGCGCCCAGTGCCTCGCGAGCGGCGTGCAGCGCCAGGTCGGAGGTGACGGTGCCGGGCTCCCGGTACCTGCGCTCCAGGATGCCGGTCCGCTCGACGATCCAGTTCTGTTCCGCGCCCGTCCACTCGGCGACCTGCGCGTTGTCTATGACCAGCGGCGGCACGTGGCCGCCGAGGCCGAGGAATCCGTAGCCCATCACACGTCCTTCGCCGAAGGGTGGTCCCGCGGTGTCTCGTCCGGCACCTGGACGACGGCACAGGCCCAGGTCCAGGCCGCCCCGCCGCTGATCACCAAGGCGACGTCGCCCGGTTCGAGCGGCACCCGGTCCCGCATGTCGACGAGATTGGCGAGGAAGTCGCCGCATCCGAGGTGGCCGGTGGCGGAGCCGAACCGCAGGGCCTCGGCCTTGAGCATGTCGTCGAGCACCGGGCCGTAGATGGAGTCCAGCAGGCTCGCCCCGAGCCGGGGCAGCGCGATGTACTTGATCCGCGGGTCGTCGGGCGCCAGCCCCGCGTCGTGCAGGCTGTCCGTGATCACCTTGCGGATGTTGTGCCCGGCGATGGTCTCGAACTTCTCCTTGCCGTACGCCGCCATGTAGGACTTCTTGGGAGTGCGCAGGTCGATGAAGCCGTCGTGCCACATGGGAGCCGGGCTGAAGTCGTTGCCGTGCCGCATCATCAGCTCGAACTGGGCGTCGGTCGCGGTGGCCAGGGACAGCAGGGCGTAGTCGTCGGGCTCCGCGTCGCCCCGGTGCACCAGGGCCGCGGTCCCCGCGTCACCGAAGCCGAGCCCGTAGTCGGAGGTCCAGCGGTCCATGCCGGGAGGGCAGAACCGGTCGCCCGTCGTGACGAGCACTGCACCGAGCCCGGGGTCCGCGTCCAGGTGCATCCCGGCCAGCTGGAGGGCCAAGGAGCCCGCGTTGCAGCCCTGCTGGACGCCGTAGGGCGTGGCGCTGCCGGCGCCCACCGCGTGGGCCACGTAGTGCGGCGGCGACCACATGTCATGGCCCTGGTGGTAGATCCAGGTGTGCAGGACCAGGCCGACGGCGGAGGGACTCCAGCCCGCCCTGCTCAGTGCGGCACGGCCGGCCTGCGCCGCCATCTCGGGAGCGGACAGGGCGGCCGAGAACGGCAGGTGGCTGACGCCGAGCCGCTCCGCGTCCGAGTCGGTCAGCTTCCCGGCCGCCACGGCGTCCTCGACGTTCTCGCGGTCCGGTGGGAACCACGAGGTCACGGTCTTGATCCGCAGATCGTTTCCGAATTTCATGCAGGCTCCTTCGAAAGCTCGGGATCCGTGGCGAGTGCGGGTCGCCGGCCGACGAGCGGGGGCCGGGTGCGTGCTCGGCAGTCCGTCCGGCCGGGAAGAGGGTGACGCCGTTCCAGGCGCGGTGCGATACGCAGGTCTTCGATACGCAAGTCCTCGACCACCGGGGTGGTCATCGGCGCACCGGGCCACCGGTGGCTTCCGGCCCACAATCGCATACCTTCGCAGAGGTATGTAACTGTGGCGGAGTGCGGCGCCGGTGAGCGGGCACCGGACCGCACCGGGCCCGCGGGTGCCACCCGTGGTGCCTGCACCGTCGTGCGCCGCCGGTGCCGCGCGGCGGTGTCCGTCTTGTGCAAGTGAGGACCGTCCTCACTTGCACAAGGGCAGGGGTTCCGGCCCTCTGCACGGCCCGTGCCGCGGCCGGGGCGGCATGCCTCAACTGTGCGATCCCGGGCTGAAGTTGGCCGGTCCCCGCCCCCGCTCCAGATTTACATACCTTCACGAAGGGATTATTCTCGGGTGCAGAACCCGCCTCGGGCGGCCACCGCCCCGCTCACCCCGAAGGAAGAAGCCACCCCATGGCCACCACAGACTCCCGATCGCCACGGTGGGCCGGGTACACACTCGCCCTGCTGGCGTTCACCCAGTTCATCGTCACCATCGACTACAACATCGTCTACGTGGCGCTGCCGGACATCGGCAGCCAGCTCGGCTTCTCCGCGCAGTCGCTGCAGTGGGTCGTCAGCGCCTACGCGGTCGCGCTCGGCGGACTGCTGCTGTTCGGAGGCCGCGCGGCCGACCGGATCGGCCCGCGACGCATGCTGGTGACCGGACTCGTCATCTACGCACTCTCCTCCTTCACCGGCGGACTCGCCCAGAACGCCGGACTCCTGGTGACCGCCCGCGCGCTCCAGGGTGTGGGCGGTGCGCTGCTGACGCCGGCGACGCTGATGCTTGTCTTTACGACGTTCGCCCCGGGCCCGGAGCGCAACCGGGCCACGTCCGTGTGGGGCGCCGTCGGCAGCGCGGGCCTGGCGGCGGGCTCGCTGCTCGGCGGGGTGCTGACCAGCGCCTTCGGCTGGAGCTGGGTCTTCTTCGTCAACGTCCCCCTCGCGCTGGTCGCGGCGTTCGCCGCCACCCGGATCCTGCCGCCCGACCGCCCGCTCGGCACCGGCCGCAGCTTCGACGCCGTCGGTGCCGCAGTCGCCACCATCGGTTCGACGCTGCTGGTGTTCGGCCTGGTCAGCGGCCCGGACAAGGGCTGGGGCTCGCTGGAGGGCCTCGGCGCTCTGACGGCCGGCGCGCTGCTGCTGGCGCTGTTCGTCCTGATCGAGAAGCGCTCCGCCGACCCCCTGGTGCCCCTGAAGCTGTTCCGCCTGCGGGGCCTGAACGTCCCCATGCTGGCGTTGATCGTCTTCCAGGCATCTCTGGGCGGTACGTACTACCTGCTCACCACCTACCTGCAGTCCGTGCTGAACTACAGCCCGTTCGCCGCCGGTATCGCCTTCCTGCCGCCGACCGTGATCTGCATGGTGGTGGCGATGAAGCTCAACGCCCGGGTGCTGGGTCTGCTGGGGGTCCGCACGACGCTCTTCCTCGGCACCGTCGGTACCGCCGTCGGACTGGCCGCGATCATCGCCGGCATGTCCACGCACGGCTCCTACTGGGCACTGCTGCCGGGGATCGCGATCTGGGGCGCCGGCGGCGGCTTCGCCTTCCCGTCGCTCTTCGTCGCGGTGGCGTCCTCGGGGGCCGAACCGGCCCAGCAGGGGGTCGCCTCGGCGCTCGCCTCCACGTGCCGTCAGATCGGCGGCGCCCTCGGCCTCGCGGCTCTGGTCGCGGTGGCCAACGCGCACGCCGGCCACAACCCCGACCCGCACGCGCTGGTCGGCGGGCTGCGGATGGCAGGGTGGGTCGCGGCCATGGGGACGCTCGGCGGTGCCTTCATCGGACTCGGCCTGAAGAAGCAGCCCCGGCCGGCCCCCACGCCTGCCACCACCCCGGCGTCGACGCCGGAAGTCACCGATGCCGCCCCGCAGGCGGGCTGACGCCGTCTCAGCCCAGTGAGTGACCCGGGCTCCCGGGCCCCAACCGGTACGGGCGCCCGGAACAGGGGCGCCGCGGCGTTTGCACGACGCGGACCACCGGTGGCATGGACGGCGCCCACGAGTGCCTTACCGGCGGGACGGCGGTCGCCGGCCCCGCTCGCCGACAGCGCGTCGGCCCTGGCGAAGATCCTGTGTGCGGGCGGCCGGACAGGCGGCGCAGGACGGCGTCCCGGACTCGGCCACCCTCTGCACGGCCGGCAAAGAGGCAGCCGCTGCCGACCGCCCCCGCCACGGCACCGCGACAGCAATCGACGGATGAGACGTCGACAGCGATCGCTCAACCGTCCCCCGTCGGGCCCGCGGCACGATCCCCCTCTCCCACGGGGTTGACGACCGCGCACGGCGTCCTCCGGCACCGCGATCCGTGAGATCAAGGACGACAGGAGCTTTTCGATGCTTGTCCAGACCAGCCCGTCCGCCCAGGCCGAGGCGCCTCCCGTGAAGGAGTTGTGTTGTTTGGGTCGGGTGGTGATTCGGTTTGCGGGTGATTCGGGTGATGGTATGCAGTTGTTGGGTGATCGGTTTGTGTCGGAGACGGCGTTGTTGGGTAATGATCTGTCGACGCTGCCGAATTTCCCGGCCGAGATCCGGGCGCCTGCGGGCACTCTGCCGGGGGTTTCTTCGTTCCAGTTGCATTTCGCCGACCATGACATCCTCACTCCCGGTGATGCGCCGGATGTGCTGGTGGCGATGAACCCGGCTGCGTTGAAGGCGAACCTGCCGGATGTGCCGCGCGGGGGGGAGGTCATTGTCGACTCGGATGGGTTCACCGGACGGGCGATGCAGAGGGTCGGCTACGGCACCTCGCCTCTGGAGGACGGGTCACTCGACGGTTACAGCCTCCATCCGGTGCCGCTGACCGCGCTGACGGTGGAGGCGCTGAAGGAGTTCGGTCTCAGCCGTAAGGAGGCCGAGCGCAGCAAGAACATGTTCGCGCTGGGTCTTTTGTCGTGGATGTACCACCGGCCGACCGAGGGCACGGAGAGATTCCTCCAGCAGAAGTTCGCCAGGAAGCCCGAGGTCATGAAGGCGAACCTGGCGGCTTTCCGGGCGGGCTGGAATTTCGGTGAGACGACGGAGGAGTTCGCGGTCTCCTACGAGGTCGCCCCGGCGGCCACCGCTTTCCCGGTGGGCAGGTACCGGAACATTTCCGGGAACCTGGCGCTGTCCTACGGGCTGGTTGCCGCGTCCCGGCTGGCGGGTCTGCCGTTGTTCCTCGGGTCGTACCCGATCACCCCGGCGTCGGACATTCTGCATGAGTTGTCCAGGCACAAGAATTTCGGTGTGCGTACGTTCCAGGCGGAGGACGAGATCGCCGGTGTCGGTGCGGCGCTGGGCGCGGCGTTCGGCGGTGCGCTGGGCGTGACGACGACCTCGGGTCCGGGAATCGCGTTGAAGTCGGAGACCATCGGCTTGGCGGTCTCGCTGGAGCTGCCGCTGCTGGTGATCGACGTCCAGCGGGGCGGGCCGTCGACGGGGCTGCCGACCAAGACCGAGCAGGCCGACCTGTTGCAGGCGATGTTCGGGCGTAACGGTGAGGCGCCGGTCCCGGTGATCGCGCCGCGGACGCCGGCGGACTGTTTCGATGCGGCGCTGGAGGCGGCGCGGATCGCGCTGGCGTACCGGACTCCCGTGATGCTGCTCTCCGACGGGTATCTGGCCAACGGCTCCGAGCCCTGGCGGATCCCGGAGCTGGAGGAGCTCCCGGATCTGCGGGTGCAGTTCGCGAGCGGACCGAACCACACCCTGGAGGACGGTACTGAGGTCTTCTGGCCGTACAAGCGGGATCCGCAGACCCTGGCCCGGCCGTGGGCGGTCCCGGGCACGCCGGGTCTCGAGCACCGGATCGGCGGCATCGAGAAGCAGGACGGCTCGGGCAGCATCTCTTACGACCCGGCCAACCACGATTTCATGGTCCGCACCCGGCAGGCCAAGATCGACGGCATCGGCGTCCCGGATCTGGAGGTGGACGACCCGGAGGGGGCGCGCACGCTGGTGCTGGGCTGGGGGTCGACGTACGGGCCGATCACGGCGGCGGTACGGCGGCTGCGGGCGGCCGGCGAGCCGATCGCGCAGGCGCATCTGCGCCACCTCAACCCCTTCCCACGCAACCTCGGTGAGATCCTGTCCCGGTACGACCGCGTCGTCGTCCCGGAGATGAACCTCGGTCAGCTGGCCACGTTGATCCGCGCGCGATACCTGGTGGATGTCCGTTCCCACAACCAGGTCAACGGCATGCCGTTCAAGGCCGAGCAGCTTGCCACGGCGCTGAAGGAGGCCATCCATGACTGACGCCATGACCGACGCCACCGACGGACTGCTGCAGCTGATCCCCAAGGCCGAGGCCAAGCAGTCCGTGAAGGACTTCAAGTCGGACCAGGAGGTGCGCTGGTGCCCGGGCTGCGGTGACTACGCCGTCCTCGCCGCCGTGCAGGGCTTCATGCCCCAACTCGGCCTGGCGAGGGAGAACATCGTCTTCGTCTCGGGCATCGGCTGCTCGTCGCGTTTCCCGTACTACATGAACACGTACGGGATGCACTCCATCCACGGCCGCGCTCCCGCGATCGCGACCGGGCTGGCGACCAGCCGGCGGGACCTGTCCGTGTGGGTGGTGACCGGTGACGGTGACGCGCTGTCCATCGGCGGCAATCACCTGATCCATGCGCTGCGCCGCAACGTCAACCTGAAGATCCTGCTGTTCAACAACCGGATCTACGGGTTGACGAAGGGGCAGTACTCGCCGACGTCCGAGGTCGGCAAGATCACCAAGTCGACGCCGATGGGCTCGCTGGACGCCCCGTTCAACCCGGTGTCGCTGGCGATCGGCGCGGAGGCGTCCTTCGTGGCACGCACGATCGACTCCGACCGCAGGCACCTGACGGAGGTGCTGCGCGCGGCCGCCGCCCACCCGGGCACGGCCCTGATCGAGATCTACCAGAACTGCAACATCTTCAACGACGGCGCCTTCGACGCTCTCAAGGACAGGCAGTCGGCGGACGAGGCGGTGATCCGTCTGGAGCACGGGCAGCCCGTCCGCTTCGGCGCGGACGGTGCGCGCGGTGTCGTACGGGACCGGCTCACCGGCGATCTGAAGGTGGTCGACGTGAGCGCGGAGAACGAGTCCGAGGTCCTTGTGCACGACGCCCGCTCCCCCTCCCCCACCACGGCCTTCGCGCTGTCCCGGCTGGCCGACCCCGACACCCTGCACCACACGCCCCTCGGCGTCTTCCGCTCGGTGGAACGGCCCGTCTACGACGTCCGGATGTCCGGGCAGCTGGACACCGCCGTCGAACAGCACGGCAGGGGCGACCTGGCGGCGCTGCTGGCCGGCGGGGACACCTGGACGGTCGCGGGCTGACCTGGCACCCGGTCTTTCCATGTCGGCTTTGCGGGACGGCGGGTGAGCCGGCCGGTGACCTGTCGGACCGTCGGCGGTGCAGGAGGAGCTGCTGCCGGCGCGGCTCGCAGGGGCGCGATGCAGGCGCGGACCATCTGGTGGATGACCGGGGCGTTCTCGGCGAGGGGTTCGCGGTGCAGCCGGGTGGCGTTCGTGCATCCTGGGGCGAACCGCTGTTCCAGGGCTTGTCAGGGTCCGGCCTGGTGGGTCGGGGCCGGTTCTCACGGAGGGTGCCCTGCCGGTCGGTGGCGCGCGCGTAGCGCAGCACGGTGCTGAGGCCCCGGCCCGGATGCCTGGCGGATCGTCCGGCGCGAGTGGCCCTGGGCGAGCAGCGCGTGGACCGGGGCGTGCGCGGCTTTCTTGCACCGGGCCCGACGGCCGCCAGGGCCCGGGCCGGCGGGCACTGTGGTGTCGATCGTGTCGGCGTACGCGGTCCTGGGCCTCTCGTGCCAGGGGTCCAGGAACGCGCCGGTCTCGTGGCGCAGGTACGCCTCCGGCGGGGGGACGTTGTGGCCGAGTTCCTGCGCGTAGGCGACGGTGCGGGTCTCGTACCGGGCCGGGCCCGTCGGCCGCTCGCCCGACGGCGTGAACGGCGGGGGAGGGCGCGGGTCCAGGCCGACCGGGGAGAGGCAGACCAGCCAGCACCCCGGGATCTTCGGGTCGAACGCCGGGGCACTGGCGTGCTCGGGGGCGGACAGGCCCACGGTCAGGCGGGCGGCGGCGGCCAGGAACGTGGTGTTGATGTCCGGGCCGGCCGCGAAGGGCAGCGCGGCCTCGCCGCCGGTGGGCAGGTCGACGTCGCGCACCCACTGGTAGGCCTCTTCGTCCAGGAAGCCGCCCGTCCAGCCCTGCGCGACGGGGTGTTCGGGCCGGGCCTCCGGCGGGGCCGGGTCGACCGGCGTGCCGCCGGGGGAGCCGGGGTTGTGCCCGCAGACCCGTCCGCCGGCCGCGTCCCGCACGGCGCGGGGGCGCGGCGCTCCGTTACGGCCGGCGCCGCCTCATCCGGGGCCGGAAAAGAGGAACCGGCACCCGGCGCCTCCGCCGCACTGACGGCCGCCGGCGCCGGGACGGCCGGGGAGGGAGCGGCCGCAACCGGGGCAGCCGCTGGTACGCCTCCGGCCGCGGCGGGCGCGGCTCGCTGCGCCCGTGCTCCCAGTCCGTCACCGTCTGCTGGGTGGTCTTCAAGGCCTGCGCCAGACGGGCCTGAGTGACCCCCGCCGCCTCCCGCAGCCGCGCCCGCTCCGCCGGGGTCGGCAGCTGCGGTTCCTCCGCCAGCAGCACGTCGACCGACGCGAACAGCTCTTCCTGACTCGCCAAGGTGGCTCACCTCCGTCAACCGCACCAGCAGTTACTTAACCCTGGATTTAACCTATTCTCTTGACTCTTTCGGGGGTGTCGTGTCGCCCCGTGACAGCGGCAGCCAGCGGCACCCTGACCTCAACCTTTCACCAGCGAAAACACCCCGAGCTGACGCCTCACCAGTTGGTACAGCACAGAGTGAGAACGGCCGCCGCCACGGACTCGACTTCGGCAGCGCTCACTTGGGCAGCTCGTGATGCTCAGAACCTCCTCAGAACCGGTGTCAGGTCCCCTAGGCACGGCGAGCCTTCGGGCAGCGCTCACAGATGGGCGCCGGAGCCGAGGGAGCAGCATGGCCGGGCCGGACAACGTCGCGCGCATCATTGCGGCCGGTAGCGCGTTGATCACAGGTGTCAATATGGCGGTGTCGTATGCGACTTACGTGCGCAAGCGGCCCCGCCTCGCGGTGAAGGTGAGCTTCGCGGACGCGCCCCACTACAGCATTGAGGGTGGCGTCCGGAGCTACCTCGTCGTGCACCTTGCCAACCGCGGTGAGGCAACAGTCAGGGCCGTCTATGTCGGTCTCGATACCGCATGGGGGGAACGGCCGCGATCCCGACAGTTCGGCCGCCTACGTAGGAAGTGGCAGGGCGGCGCCGTAGCGTATGTCCTGACATATATGGAAGACCTCAGCCTGGAGTCTGAGTTTCCTGTCACTTTGGGAGCATTCGAGGAATCTAGGCCCTTGTTCCGTTTCGGCGGTTGCTTGAAAGAACTCAACGAGCTGCCAGAGCGAAAGTGGCATCGTGCCAGCGTCGGCTTGCCGGGCGGGCGACACATCTATAGCCCATGGGTCGAAGAGGAATGGCTCTCGTGCGGCTGCGCCGGGTGTACTCCGCTGGCGCAGCAGCTCACCTTTGACGACCTTAACGGCTAGAAGCACCAGATATCCGACGCCGCTACGCCGCCGCCCATTCCAGTCCGAGTGCGGCCAGCTGCACAAGCCTGTCCGCACTGAGCTTGGCTCGGCGGGTCTTCGTGTTCGACAGGAAGACACCCAGCTTGACCGTGACCTCTTCACCGTCGATCACGATCACTTCTTCGTGAGAGCGGCTGACGGGCCCCACAGAGCCCGTGCGCTCCCGGTACTGGGTAAAAGCCGCAACCCCCCGCTCGAACGCCCCCAAGCGGCCCCCAGAGGCCTTGGCGGGCGCCTCCAGCTCCGGGGCCGGCGGCTGGATCCCCAGAGCCGTCAGCCGCTCCCGTTGCCCGGGCACGAGGCCCTGCCACACCGCGTGTTCCTGATGCCGGGCCAGCCACCGCCCCACGTCCATCCCGTGCACGGTGACGCCGGGCAGGACGACGGCCTGGTCCTCCTCACGCAGCAGCTCCCGCACGGCCGCATAGTGCCGCTGCCAGTCCGCCGGCCACTCCGGGTTCCAGTCCGGATCGATCTCGGCGAGCGCGGCCACCCGCTCCGGATGGCCCTCCAAGGCCCCCGCCCGGCGCAGGTTCGACAGCCACTGCCCCACCGGCCGGTCCAACGCCATCGCCCCCCGCGGCGCGCACAGCGTCCAGTGCATCTCGAAGTACACCCGCGCCGCCGCCAGGTTCTCCTGGAACTGCGCGTCCGCGACGTCCCACACCATCCCCAGCGACTCCAGCCGCTGCGCCCGCACCGCCGACAACTGCCCCGCCCCAAACGCCCTTCGCTGTTCCGCCACCCACGTCCCCAGCGGATACGACCCCTCCCGGTGGTCATAGGGCACCCTCGCCCCGCCGGTCCTCTCGGCATACCGCTTCAGCGCCGCCCACCCCCGCGCCCAGTCCTGCCGCTCGACGCTGATCACGTTGAACGACACCCAGTTCGCGACCATGACCGGATCCCTCGGAGCCGCAAAACGCAGCAGCAGCCGGGATTCCTCTTCACCCTCCTCAGGGGCCGCACCGATCGTCTCCATAGGCTTGGTACGCTGCAATCCCTCCTGCGGGATGGCAAGCAATTCCACAGCCTCTTCATCGTGAGCCCGCAACCCCTCCAGGACTTTCACCAAAGGCCGATACGACCCCGAGGTGAACATATCCTCCGGCTGCTCCCCCTCCTTCAGGAACACCGGAACAATCAGGGACGCCAATTTCCCCTGACCGGGCTTCTGCCGCAAAGCACGACCGATCGCCTGCACAATGTCATGCGGAGCACCCTTGGGATCAATCAGCGCAACGGAATCCACGGCACGGATATCGACGCCTTCCCCGAGGACGCGACAATTCGAAAGAACGGCCCGCTGAGCGGTACCACCGAAACCACCAAGGACGTCCTCCCGGCGCTCCGGGGTGTGCTCACCGCACAGCCAGTCAGCCCACAGCGCCGACGGGTACTTGCCCGACTGGTCCGCATGCAGCCGCGCCGCCACACCCCCCAGCCCCTCCGCGAACGCCTGCGCCTCGATCCTCCGATGGTGGAACGTGATCGTGGTCTGAAGCCCGTGATCCGCCATCGTCCGCAACAGCGCACCCTGGAGCGCACCCATCCGCTCCCCACGCACCCCTTCCTCGCGCGACAGCGGCCCCCGCAACCGCTCCGGCGTCACCACCGGGTCCGTCAGCTCCACCACGATGATCTGATACCGGGCCAGCAGCCCCCGCGCCACGGCCGACGCCAGCGTGAGCTTGTACAGCACCGGCCCGAAGATCTCGGCATCGTCCATGGAGGCCGCCAGCTCCGCCGGCAGCGCGTCCCGCACCCCTTCCGCCACCTCCCACGTCGGGGGCCGCTCCTGCCAGATCCGCGGCGTCGCCGTCATGTACAGCCGGCGCGCCGCCGGGATCACACCCTGGTCGTGAACGGCCGCCCACGCCTTCCCCAGAGAACCGCTGGTCCGATGCGCCTCATCGACCACCACCAGGTCCATCGGCGCCAGCCGCTGCCCGTACTCGCCCTCGAACGCCTCCGCCAGCACACCCAGACTCGCGTACGTGCCGAACATCGTCACCGGCCCGCTTCCGTGCCAGAGAGCAAGCCGGACAGGATTCGTGGTCGCCCGCACATCAAGCCCCCACAATTGCGGGTCCTCTTCCAGCGAACAAACTGCCACCGCATCACCAACGTGCCCGGTATTCCGCCACGACTTCACAGTCTGCTTCAGCAGGTCCAGAGTCGGCACCAGAACCAGAACGCGCCCGTGAGGAATAAGCCTCTTGGCCGCTACGGCAGCCATGATTGTTTTTCCTGTGCCGCACGCGGAATGCACCTGCCCGCGCAGCCCGTCCGCCGGGATACCGCCGGGCGGGATATCCAGGCCGCGAACGATCGCGTCAACAGCCTCGATCTGATGGTCACGAAGTTTCACGGCCATTCCCGTACTCTCCATTTCTGCCTGAATTCACCGGGAGGGAATCCACGAACGATGACTGGTCCCGGGGATGGTGGGCTCTGACTCCATACTCTACACAGCGCATCATAGTGATGCACCTACCTTCAGTGAAGTCTCACCTCGCAGAATGCATCGTGGCCTGTTCACGCCTCACCAGGCTGGCCGATGATGTAGCATGAGCCGCGCACTGACATGGTTTTTGATCGTCCGTCAGAGCGACAGAGTGAGTATCCGTGAAGATTCCCGTTCGACTGGCACCCGATGCCCCGTCAGTCTTGTTGCGGAGGTCACGGCTTGGAATTCCAGTCGCTACACAGCTCCCCAAACGATGCACCCTCCCTGTTGCTGCCGCTTTTCGGATTCCCGCTTGCGGGAATCCTTCCGATGCGCGCTTGCGCGCATCGGCGCTTTTAACAATTCCGCTTGCGGAATTCAATTCCCGCGCCTGCGCGGGAATTTTTCGGTAATTCAATTTCGCTTGCGAAATTGAATTCACTACCGTGCGCGCCAGCGCACGGTATCCCGCTCCGCGGG
>NZ_BCFL01000037.1 GCF_002217755.1 Streptomyces hyaluromycini
TTTCGCGTTCACCGCGCACCTGATCGAGGCCGGCATCGACGCCTCGATCGGCACCGTCGGCGACGCCCTGGACAACGCGCTCATGGAATCCCAGATCGGCCTCTACAAAACGGAGCTGATCAAGCCCCGCAAGCCCTGGCACGGCCTCGCCGACGTCGAACTCGCCACCGCCGAATGGGTCGACTGGTTCAACAACCAACGGCTCCACAGCGCGACCGGCGACATCCCGCCCCACGAGTACGAGACCAACCACTACGCTCAACACCAGCCCCAACCGGCGGCTGGAGTCAACGCATAGAGCCTCCACCGATCCCGGAGCGGTTCAGTGAGGTTTGGGCAGAGCTGCTGGTCGCGGGGCCTCGGCCGACTCTTGCTTCCTGGTGAAGCGGCCGGCGTCGACCGGTGAGGATGGTGAGGCGATATCTGAATCTGGATCTGACTGCTCGTCCGTGACGACTACACCAGAAGGCGGGCCAGCGACCAGACAGCTCGCAGTTTCCCCTTGCTGGTTCTACCGTGACACCGGGACCATTCAGCCGGCGGCGATCCCTGATTGTTTCCCAGCGCGGACTGCCCACGTGCCACCATGACCTGGTGAACTACGACTTGACCCGCCTGGGGTCCCGGGAGTTCGAGCATCTGTCCCAGACGCTGGTCAAGTGTGTTCTAGGACCAGGGGTTTCGGTTGTCCTGTGACAGCGGAGTTGGACCGATTGCCACCGAAGTTGGACCAGTGGCCTTTTGTGACAGTGAAGATGGATCGCCGCAGGTCGAGAGGGCCAGCCAGCATCACCTCGACCAGGTCGGCGCTGCACCGGTCAACGCCGGGCTGGCGTAACAGAACCGGCAGCACTGGCGGCCCACACCATTCCACAGCGTCCAGCTACCCGAACAGCCCTACTGGGCGCACGAGCTCGCCCTGGGCAACCCGTCCGCCCACACCCGGGAGTCCGGCGCCGTTCCTCTGCTTCCGCGAGTTACCGACGTTTTCCCGACGGGCCTTTACTGGCCATGACTACAAGATCGCTGCTGGACCGGCCTTCGCGGCCGGGCGCCGGCGTCGTGGTGCCGGGCTGCGAAGAGGGGTCAGGGGTTGTGCGAGCGGGTCATCGGGAGCTGCAGGAGCTGGGCGACGGCCTTGCTCGGCTCTCCGACCGGGGCGAACTCCACGGGCTGCTGGAGCTGGTAGACGTCGCCCTGCGGGGGGAAGACGGTGAGGTTGTCGTTCAGGGTGGTCATGGTCTTGGTGTTGGACAGGACCAGCGGGCCACTGCCGCCGCCCGGGGGCTTCTCGATGGTGAGGGTGAAGTCGTGGAACAGGGTGTTCTTGAACTTCGGGGGCATGTTGCCGAGGACTTCGAGCAGGCTGAGCGGGGTGGTGTCGATGTCGGCCTGCGAGAGGGTCACGCGCCCGAGGGTCGGGTGGTCGGCGCTGTACTCCTCGCCGATGATCTTCAACTTCACGCCGCCGAGGCCGCCGGCGATGTTGGCCTCGGCCCGGACCCTGATGCCGCCCCTGAAGTCCAGGCTGACCAGGCCGAGCGCATCGAACTTCATCGGCACGTCGACCGCATAGCTGGAGCAGGGAATCTCCAGGCCGATCGGGGGGAGCAGACCGTCGAGGGGCACCATCAGAACGCCTCCACATCGCAGGGCAGCCCGCGCGAAGCGACGCGGACATGCAGTCTGTAGCTGACGTGCTGCAGGCTACTGATCACCGGGCGGCTGAACGGGCTGCCCGGGCCGTATGGCCCCGTAATGATGAAACGGCGCTGGTCGGAGCGTGTCCGGTTGCCGTCGCTCGGGGGGTGACCGCGTCGGGCGGCCACGGGCCGGTCCCCTCTGGCGGTCCGGCCGGATCCGGTGCCAATGAGCCGCCTCAGGGTTCGGAAGCAGGTTGTCACTTCACCGAAGGTTGACCGTGCAGGTCAACCTGGTGATGAGCGGCTTCGGCGCGAGGTGGTAGGTAAGCGCCCCCGAGGCGGACGCCCTTCCTGATCCGGGCCACGCAGAGGGCTGGTCCTCTTGACCTGCGGCTATCCATCTTCACTGTCACAAGCGACGGTTGGTCCAACTTCGGTGGCAATCGGTTCAGCTTTCCTGTCACAGGACATCGGTCTTCGGTGACGGCAAGGACGCGGGGGCCGCGAAGCAACGTTCGAGGGAACCGTGCCCTACTCGTACGAGGGGGAGCAATGGCACGGTTACGGGGTCGTCCAGGCGAAGTTCAAGCAGCGTTCCGAGGGCGTCTCCTCGGGTACGGAATGGCTTGAGCGGCAGATCAAGGCGGAGTTCAACGAATGGCTGCGGCCCGATTGACCCCCGTCCACCACCGTCGGGGCCCTGCGGCTCGACAGTCACAGGCGCGCCCTCCATACCCACCGGGTCCCCCGTTGCTGAGCCACTCATGCAGGGCCCCTCACCCGGGGCGACCGCTGGGGATGGCGAGTTCACGGCCACGGTAAAAGCCTTCCCGCTCCTCCACGACGTACGGGGCCATGGCGGCCCGCCGCCGCGTCTCCGACTCGGAGGCCCGCCAGGAGTCGCACGCCTCGTTGGAGTCCCAGAAGGACACCCCGGTGATCTCCTGTCCGTCCTCGGACCAGTACGCGAAGGCACGGCGCATACCCTGCGGACGGGTGGCCGGCCGCCACGCCTTCTCGAAGTCATCGAGGGTGCCCGGCCGAATGCGGCGCGTCGACACCCAGACGAAGTGTTCATCCATCCCATCCTCCTCCGCTACGTCGGCCCGGCTTGTCGGCGCCCATGCGACCACCGTAGGTCCGCAGCACCGATTGCGCCTGAGCGGCGATCGCGGTGATACGGAGAATCCCCCTGTGGTGTCGGCAGGAGCTGAATCGCGACCCGGTGTGCCCTGTGCTGCTCCGTGCGCGGCAGACGTCCCCCGGCACGGAAGGCGGGACATGATGGACGTAAATTAGTATTCCGTGAGGAGGAGTGCAAAATGGTCGAATCCGGCCCTGGCGGTACCGGCGGTGTGGCGGGCGGCAAATCGCGGTTCGATGACATCTACGACCGTCCGGACCCCCGCGCGTACTTCCAGCGGCTGGCCCCGCTTGAGTACGAGATCCCGCATCATGCCCAGCCGGCCTTCCGGCAGGTGGCAACCGACCGGGCCGCCCTCGACGACGGCCACCCCGGCAGGCTGGCGATGCTGGACGTGTGCTGCTCGTACGGGATCAATGCCGCGCTGCTCAACCACGACGTCACGCTGGCAGAGATGTACAAGCGGTACACCTCCCCTGCTTGCCAGACGATGTCGAGGTCAGAACTCGCCGCATGGGACAAGGAGTTCTATGCCGAGCGACGCCGACCGGACGCAGTACCTGTCTTCGGCCTGGACGTGGCGGCACCCGCCGTGCAGTACGCACTCGAGGTGGGACTGCTGGACGCCGCCTTCACTGATGACCTGGAACAGAGTCCACCCAGCCCTGGTCTGAGACGCGCGCTCGCCGAGGTCGGCCTCATCACGCTGACAGGCGGCGGCAGCTATATCACCGCCCGGACATTCACGGCACTGCTGGACAGTGTCAGGAGGCCGGTGTGGGTCAGCGCGTTCGTTCTGCGGACCGTGCCGTACCACCCGATCGTCCGGGTACTGGCCGTGCACGGTCTGAGCACCGCCGTCGATGTCTGCCACACCTATCCGCAGCGTCTCTTCACCGACGAGCGAGAACAGCGGTATGCGATCGAGGCGGTACGGGCGCTGGGAGGCGACCCCGCGGGGCGCGAGAAGGACGGTCGTTTCCACAGCCTGCGCTACGAGTCCCGGCCCGATACGCGGTGACAGTCAGGCGACCGAGCAGAGGCTCACTGCGCGCAGCCGACGTCCAGTACTTCGATCACCTCTCCGTGGACCGTGTAGACGAGCCAGCACCACTCACCGAACGCTGCCGCCAGGTCCGGGGCCTGCATCTTCGCGTCCTCGGTGACCGCGTCGATGAGCGCCATGATCTCCGCGTGCATCTCGTCCGGCACGTCGAAGAGCACGCTGGCGGCGGCTTGGACCAGTTCGACTCGCATGACGCCCCCACAGACGGGCAAGCAGGACACCAGGTCAAGCGGCGTACACCGCTCGGCTCGATGACCGAATAAAACTCGATGACCGAATAAAATCCCTCACGACCACCATAAATCCACTGCTTGCCGCGCAAGGCGGCGCCCGCTGGTACGACCTGGGTGCCGACGGAACGAGCGGTCGGCCCCGGTGCGGCGTCAGCGGATGCCGGTGCGCGCGTGCCCGCCCCGGCGCCTGCCGTGCTCGGTCGAGGCCCGGACGAGAAGGCTCTCCGCCTGTGCCACGGCGTCTGCGGCATTGCGTAGTCCTATGAGGACGCAGAGTGTGTAGGCGACGTCGTCGAGCCAGCGGTAGCTGAGCGAGCTCAGCGGATCCCGCAGCAGACCGTTACGCGCGAAGCGCAGCGGCAGCGGTCCTGACGCGGGGCAACAGCATGCGGTCGCACCTCGTGCAGGGTCGCACTGACCTCCTCCGCCTCGGCACGATGGGCAGCAGGGTCTGATACTCGAAACGGTCGGCGCGGCGGGTGGTTCGACGCAGAACACCTTCACGCTCCCGCTCCTTGTACTCCCCGCTGATGCGCAGCTCCCGCTCGCTCATCTCGATGTCGTCCCGCCTGATCCCGGGCAATTCCGCCTCGAGCACATACGCGTCGTCGGTCTCTGGCATGTCCGCCGCAGGAGACCAGGCCAGTGCGGCGGCAGGTACGGCGGCGGCGCCCTGCAGCAGCCGGTTCATGCGCTCGACCAGCTCCTCGAACTCGGCGGCGATCGGTCTCACCCCGGCCGAAGCCGGCGAAGGACCTGTCCAGCAGGCTGCTGGGCCGGTGCCGTACGGGCGACGTCATCACGGTTCACCTCCGGAGAGTGGGCCATACGGGTCGCCCTCCACGGTGCGCTGCGCGTCTCCGCAGAACCGGGCGACTCGACCCCGTTCACACCGTCCTCATCACCGGCAACGCCCAGGCGCCCCATGAACGCGGGCTCGCTGCGCGCCAGGACACGCTGGAGCTGCACCCGCAACTCCGTGTACTGCACACCCGTGCCATATCGCTGTGCTGCCACGGCAGAACCAACGAATTGCGCCTGGGGAGCGAAGTGCGCCGGACGGGTAGAGCCGCGCACGCGCTGCAACAGACATGCAGGACCACAACTCTGGTCGGACACTGGGGGCAAAGCAGTGGCTGACGGCGTACGAACCCAGGGCGCGATGGCTATGGACCACGGCACCACACACTCCTCCGGTGCGACGGATGCCGTCTCCACACGCTCCGTGTTCGGCGCGCCGTGCTGGGTGAGTCTGAGCAGCCGCGACCTCGACGCCACGCAGGACTTCTACGGGGCCGTACTGGGCTGGCGGTGGCGCACCGCCAGACTCGGCGACCGTTTCCGGACCGCACTGGCGGACGGGGTACCCGTCGCGGGGGTCGCGGAGATGGCCACCACGTGGCAGATGGCCGTGGCCTGGACGCCGTACTTCGCCGTGGCGAACGCGGACGAGGCGGTCGCCCGCTTCCGGGAGCGCGGCGGGACCGTGGCAGTGGGGCCGATCTCCTTCCCTCCCGGAAGGGCGGCGCTGCTCGCGGACCGCGACGGGGCCCGCTTCGGGGTGTGGCAGGGGAAACTCGTCACCGAGTGGGAGGCGTGGCGGCAGGCAGCGTCGACGTTCATCACCCTGCACACCCGTGACGCCTTCGACACGGCCATCTTCTACGGCGAGGCCCTCGACTGGGCCTCGGACCTGCCCGGCTGCTGCGAGGTCGAGTACGCGGGAGGCGAAGTACTGCTGCGCAGCCGGGGCGCCGTCGTGGCCCGCATCGAGTCAGGCTCGGTGGAGACGCCACCCGACCCGTCGGTCCGGCCGCACTGGCAGGTCCACTTCACCGTTGCCGACGTGGGACCGTGCGTCCATGCCGCTGGGAAATGCGGCGGCAGTGTCTTGGCGGAGGGCCGGCGGGAGGCCACACTGCGCGACCCCGACGGCGCCCAGTTCACCGTGACCTCGCGTCGGCAGTACTGACAAGGCGGAGCCACCGGATCAAGGGCCTCCCAGTGACGGGGTACAAGGTCGTGATCGGCATGACCAGCGAAGCGGACATGGCCCGTAACGTCACCGATGACCAGCTCGCCGAGTTCGTCCAGCGGGTATGACCGTCATCCGACCCGCACCGAGCTCACCACCCGCCACCTGCACGGTCGTATCACCCACCAGGGCGAGAAGGCACACCGATCCTGGCCAGTCGGCAGTGGCACGTCGAGCGCACACACAACACCGGGCTATGGGCTCCTCCCGAGCACAGCATCCGGGCCGACTCCGGCTCCCCGGCACGGAGTTCACTGTCTCGTCGGGACGTCGTCCGCCCGCTCGCCCTCCGCTTGAGACGGTTCGGTCCTGGGCACGTCCGGGTGCTGCTCCATGGCGCTGCGCTCGCCCGGCTCGTCGCGCTCCCCTCGGCCTGCGACGGGGTACGCGCGTACAGCCAGCGCTCGTAGTCCGAGGCTCCGGATTGCATGATGGGCCTCCTCCTTCGCTCGCTAACCCCATGGTCCACCCACGGCCGTGACGCGGCGAGAGAAGTGTGAGCAACGGGGCAATTACCTGCTCACCATCATCGCCGCTCGCTACGTGGGTGGCGACGAGGAAGCGTGAACAGCGGGCGTGGACATGCATTCTGGTCACGTCGTTGGACCGAGGACCGTCAGCTGTCTCTGCAACGTTGCAGAGAGCCGCTTGACCAGCGCGTTCGGCGCACAGCTTCAGTGTGCCCAGGAGACTGCTCGTCGGGTGATCCGACCCGGCCGCGTCCGGCCCTCAACCCCGCGGGGGCCAAGAAAGACAACGCCCGCGCGCCATACAGCAGCCTCCCGAACGAAGATGGAAAGGAGGAGCGGAGCAATGGCACAGATGCTCGCACACGGTGACCACTTGGTCGTGCACCTGACATGGCGGGAAAAGGCAGCCGCGCGCCGCGGCGACGTGCGCGTGCCGCTGACGGCGGTGTGCCGGGTGACGGTCGAACCCGACTGGTGGCGCGCCCTGCGCGGAGTCCCGCAGCGCAGCGTCTGGATTCCAGGGGTCCGGTGCATCGGCACGCGCAGCCACCACGCCGGGCTGGACTTCGTGGCCATCCAGTCCGGCAGACCCGTCGTGTGCGTCGAGCTCCGGCCCTCCGCTCCTTTCCACCTCCTTGCCGTGTCCCTTCCAACCCGTGCGGACGCGAGGACCACAGCTCAATGGCTCGGCCGAACCGCACCGAAGATCGACACGTCCACGCCTTGGCGGCAGCCGCTTCCGGTACCCGAGGAGAACTCCGCCCCCGCGACGTCGGACAACCCGCCAACACCCCCTCTCAGAGGAGGTATGTGACGTGATGTCACGTTTGTTATCGCTGGAATGTGTGGCACAGGCGTATCGAGGCTGATCGGGGAGTCCTGTCGTGCTGGAGTATTCCTCGTGAGCGACCGCCAGCCCTACAAGAGCGACTTATCCGACGAGCGGTGGGCCCTGATCGAGCCCGTCATCGCCTCCTGGAAGGCTCAGCATCCCTCCGTCAGCGGCCACCAGGGCGCCTACGAGATGCGGGAGATCGTCAACGCCCTGCTCTATCAGTCCCGTACCGGCTGCCAGCCGACCCGAGCCTGGTGGTGCTCGCGACGCGGCGGTGCTCCGGACCGCGACGGAGGCGGATCAGCTCCTGCGCCTTCGCCCGCCGGGCCCGCGCGACGGGCCGCTCTGTAAGGCGCCCGCGGCTTGGCAGGCACCGCCGGCTCACCGCCACCGGCGACCGCAGAGTCATTCATCGTCGATCATCAGGAACCTACGATCCCGCCAGGCATCCACCGAGCGCCGGCCGCCCGACACCAAGGTTCCAGCACCCTCGTCGCCGACGGAGGCGATCGACGAACCTCCATTGGCGTATAGAGCCGAAAGAGCATCCGTCAGCCCTGGGAGCCCTCTGGGACTTTTCTGGGACTTCCGGCCCCATCAACCGGCACGAACATGAAACAGCTGAAAGGTCGTTCGCGCAGGTCAGCGACCATCAGCCGCTCATCGTGGCAGGTCACCGCGTTCGCTGGTCTCTTCCGCGACATCGCCGAGCGAATGGTGCAGAAGCTGATCGAGGCCGAGGCGAGCGCCCACATCGGCGCGGAGTGGAACGAGCACACGCCGACGCGGACCAACATCCGCAACGGGCACCGAGAGAAGGTGCTGACCACGCTGGCCGGCGACCTGGACCTGGAGATCCCCAAGGTCCGCACCGGCAGCTTCTTCCCCAGCCTGCTGGAGCGACGGCGCCGCATCGACCAGGCCCTCTACGCCGTCATCATGGAGGCATACGTGCACGGGGTCTCCACCCGCAGTGTCGATGACCTGGTCAAAGCCCTCGGCGGGGACAGCGGCATCTCGAAGTCGGAGGTCTCGCGGATCTGCCAGGCGCTGGACGAGCCGCTGACCGCGTTCCGCACCCGACCGCTGGATCACGTCCGCTTCCCCTACGTCTACCTGGACGCGACCTACTGCAAGGCGCGCGTGAACCACCAGATCGTCTCGCGGGCCGTCGTAGTCGCCACCGGCATCACCGAGGGCGGAGGCCGCGATGTCCTGGGCCTGATGGTCGGAGACAGCGAGAGCGAGTTGTTCTGGAAGGAGTTCCTGCGCTCGCTGCGAGAGCGCGGCCTGTCCGGGGTCCGCCTGGTCGTCACCGACCAGCACGCCGGGCTGGTTGCCGCGGTCCGCAAGGTGATGCTCGGCGCCGCCTGGCAGCGGTGCAGGGTTCATTTCCTGCGGAACATCTTCAGCGTGATCGACCGGGATTCCGGTGAAATGGTCGCCGCGACGATCCGCACGATCTTCACCCAGCCCACCGCCGGCCTCGTGCGCACTCAGCTGGACACCGTCGCCGACATGCTCGGCACCCAGTTCCCCAAGTTCAAAGCGATGCTGTTGGAGGCGAAGGAGGATCTGACCGCGTTCGCGGACTTCCCGCCCAGGCACTGGAAGAAGATCCAGTCCACGAACCCGCTGGAGCGAGTGAACCGGGAGATCAAGCGCAGGATCGACGTCGTCCAGGTCTTCCCCCAACGACGACGCGCTCATCCGGCTGGTCACCGCCGTGCTCTTCGAGATGCACGACGAATGGATCACCTTCCCCCGCCGCCACCTCCCCGAAGGCAGCATGGGCGAGATCTACCGCGAACTCCCCGACAGCACCCCCGCGCTACCCAACACCCCGAACACGCCCTCCAGTTGATCCCCAACACCACGACAAGGGACACGACCTGCGGCAGGCAGACCGCGGACCCGCGGTTCGAGTCCTGCAGAGCAAGCGATGAAACGACTTCACAGTGCACTGCGCATAGAATCTGGAATTCTTCCCGAGGCCACGTGACCTCACGGAAAAGGTCAAAGGGAAGGCGCCGGGTGAACCGATCTCGTCCGAGGCAGAGTTGTGCGAACGGCATGGCGTGGCACGGGAGACTGCTCGCCGAGCGGTCCGCATCCCGCGGGAACGGGGGCTGATTGAGACCCGGTGCGGCAAGGGGTCGTTTGTAGCGGGACACGCGGGCCAGAACGAGTAGTAATGCCTGTTCAGGCGGCATGCGGCGCAGCTAGGGGGTCTGAGTGCCGGCTCACTGATGGGCTCCCCACCCATCAAGTTGAAGTGACGGCGCCAGCGTGTGGGACGACGACAGGAGGGATGGCAGCGGCAACCGCTGCGGTTCCTACCGGAGCCCGCGGCAGACACCCAGAGTAATTGTCAAGTCTCTTGGAGTAGCGGGAACTTCATTACACCTGACCAAACGGCGCGCCTTGCCTGACATTTACCCTTATAGACAATTCAACAAGATTGCTCCACTTGATCCGACATTCGACGTGAGTCAGCATGGAAGCGGACCGTATGTGAGCAACCCGAAAGAGCGGGACCAAGTGCGAGGAGAGCCACTGGGAGTGGCTCAACCCCCCGTGCACGATGGCCATGACGGGCTAGATACGACCCCCAAGTATCAAGCGAGGCACTCGGCACGGCAGTCGCCCCGAGCCTCCAGCCGCAGCCACATCGGGCATAAGCCACAACCAGCGGCCATGCGCGGTCGTTGTTGGCGATTTCTGTCCTCCATTGGAGGTGTGTCATGAATAGAAGAATGACATTCGCGCTTGCCGTGCCAGCTGCGGTGCTCGCCTTCCCCGTGGCTGGACCTGCACATGCGCCTGCGCTCGTTCACCATACCCAGGCTCTGCGGACTGTGGGAAGCAAAGTCAACATTGCCCCCGCCAATTCGCAAGAATTTAGATGTCCCGCCACGACGGCAGGGGGCGCAGCATGGGACTCGTGCACGGCGATCGATGTCGGCCGGGGAGAGACCCTGTCCGTGCAAATCAACCTTTCCTCGGACGTCCAGAGCGCGGACTTCCAAATCCTCCGTGGGAACCTGCAGCCGTTGATCGTCAAGGGGGTAAGTGCCTTTGATTTGCAGCCTACGGTCATTGGAAAGAACTACGCCAAAACTGACGTACGCGTGCCCGTCTTCGTGAAAAGCCATAATGCAGCAACTCCCGTCACGCACCCGATCGTCACGGGCTGGTTCGACGTCAGGTAGCCCCTTCCAATCCGGACGGGGACCGTCACCGAAGCTGCGGATTTGGTCAGCCCGTGACCAGCGGATTCCGTACGGGACTGCTTTGGGACCACGCTGGGGGTCAAGGGCGCCGGCCGAAGCAGCGGACATCTATGCCTGACCTCTACTGATCTTTTCGTAAGTTCAGTGGGGGTGGTGGCGGTGTGGGTGAGAGGCTGTCGGGGTGGCATATCAACCTTCCCCTTCGGTTGCCGGCTCCTCCCTTCCTCCCTTGTCGCGGCCTCAGTTGGCGGAGGCGCGTCGTGTTCGGGCAGTCGAGTTGTTCGAGGGCGGCGTCTCGAATGCGGAGATCGCGAGGGCGGTGGGGGTGTGTGCCGAGAGTGTGCGGCGGTGGCGGCGGGTGTGGGAGCAAGACGGTGCTTCGGGCCTGCGGAGGCGGGCAGCCACCGGACGCCCGCCGAAGCTGGACGACAGCCAGGTCGAGATGGTCCGGGCCGCGTTGGAGAAGGGTGCCCAGGTTCATGGTTTCGAGGCCGACCTGTGGACCCTGGAACGCGTCGGCGTGGTCGTCACCCGGGCAACGGGGGTGGTGTTGTCGAGGGCGTCGGTGTGGCGGCTGCTGACGGGCCGGCTCGGATGGAGCCTGCAACGGCCTGAGCGGCGGGCGGTCGAGCGGGACGAGTCGGAGATCGCCCGCTGGATCGCGCACGAGTGGCCGCGCATCAAAAAGGGGCCGTGAACACATGTGCCTGGATCGTCTTCCTCGACGAATCAGGCGTCTCCCTGCTTCCTCAGATCCGCCGCACCTACTCGCCCCGAGGGCGGACTCCGCTCCTGCGGCACCGCCTGAACTGGAAGCGCGCGTCGATGGCCGGAGCCTTGGGCTACCACTCCACCGACCGCGATCGCGGGGCCCGCCTGTGCTTCCACCTCAAGCCCGGCAGCTACGTCACCGCCGGACTCATCGAGGTCCTGGAGCAGATGAAGGTGTCCTACCGCGGCGAGCGGGTGGTCCTGGTCTGGGACGGCCTGTCCGCCCACTGGAGCCGAGCAATGCGGGCCTGGGCCACCGAACAGGACTGGGTCACCCTGGAGCGATTACCCGCCTACGCTCCCGAGCTGAACCCGGTGGAACTGCTGTGGTCCTCACTCAAGAAACGCGAACTTGCCAACCTCGCCGGCGACCACCTCGCCGATGTCGCCGACGCCACCGAGCAAGGCATCCACCGCATCAATGCCAACCCCCGACTGCCATGGTCATTCCTCGCCCATACCGGCCTGACCATCCACCCACCACCCCCACCGAACTTACGAAAAGATCAGTAGTGTGATGCGCCAGAAATCCTGAGGGTTAAGTAGTCCCAGAGCCTAACCTCGACCTTTCATGAGGCCCGTCAGCTTGCTGACGGGCCCTTTGTGGTGAGTGTTAGTGGGGATTTTCGGAGTCTGGGCAGGCTGATGGCCCGGTCGTCGCGTCGGGTCTGCGCCGGGTTCCACGGCTCCGGTCGGGGTGGTGCTGCTCGCAAGGACGGGAACGTGCTGGTCAGCCGGGGTTCGGGAGGGCGTGGAGCCGGTCCAGGGCTTCGGTGATCACGCCGGTCCAAGGCCAGTGCCCGGCGAGGCGGAGGTAGCAGCGCCGGCCGGTGGTGACGAGCTGGGCGGCGGTGGAGAACAGCCGAAGCCGCAGGCGGCGGGGCTCCCACAGGCGGGCGGGGCCGGTCAGGGCGAGCAGCGGCATCCAGGCCAGCAGGTCGAGGGCGATCTGGACGATCTCCAGCCAGATCTGGTTCTGCGCGGCGTCGTGGAGGGGGAGGTTGCGCAGGCCGGTGGCGCGGGCGGCGCGGATGCGGTCCTCGGCACGGGCTCGCTGCCGGTGGCGTAGTTCGAGGGTGGCGATCGCCTCGTCCGCTGTGTTGGTGGCGAAGCAGGTCAACCGCATGCCGTCGGCGTCGGTGAAGCGCAACTGGGCGCCGGGGTGCGGGCGTTCCTTGCGGACGATCAGCCGCAGTCCCTTGGGCCAGCCGGTCAGGCAGTTGCCGGCGAGTTCGGCGACCCAGGCGCCGTCGCGGATGTCGCCGTCGGGTTCGACGGCCGGTGTCCAGGCCGAGGCCGGGACCTTCAGGACGGCCTGGTGGATGGCGTCGGTGATGGTCATGCCGACCGAGTACGACAGCCACCTGCCGCGCTGGGCGAGCCAGGCGATGAACTCGTAGGTGCCGCCGCCGGAGTCGGTGCGGATCAGCGTCTGACGGCCGCGCCGCAACCGTTTCGGCAGCTGGGCCAGGGCCAGCCTGGTGGCCTCGATGTGGTCGGCGGCGGTGTTGGAGCCCGCGTTGCCGGGCCGCAGCAGGCCCACGACCGGCTCGCCGGACCCGCCGCGGCCGTGGTCGACGAACCCCATCAGCGGGTGGTGCCCGAACGTCTTCTTCCAGGTCGCAGTGGCGTCCTGCTTCTCGGAGTGCGCCAGGACGAGGACGCCGTCGATGTCCACGATCACCTGCCCGCCCGCGTCCGGCGCCGTGTCACCGGCCAACCGCCATACGTGTTCGCGTACTTCAGCACGGGCGGTGCGCAGCACAGCCAGGACCTGCTGTCCGCCCCACGCCAGCTTGCTGATCAGCCGGGAGACCGTGGGATCGGAGGCCACCGGCCCGAACACGGCCGGCTCGGCCCTCAACATGCCCACATCGGCCAGGCAGTCCCCGCCCAGTGCCACCGCGAGCGCGACATCCAGCAGGATCTTGCCCGGATCGTGCACCGTCCGCGGTTTGCGCCACGGCACGAGCGCCGCTGATATCGCCGCATCCAGACCGGACTTGCGGACCGTCTCGACCAGCAGCATCGCACCGGCCTGCGAGGCGGCCCCACCGCTCCCGCCCTGGACGCGGACACGCGGATAGGACCCGATACGCTTTTCCACCTGGAAAGTGCCTCCGCCGGTGGCGGGAACAAGGACCTCAGCAATCCTCATTCTCGCTGGCCAGAGGCACTTTCTGCTTTCTTGATCACCAGCCGGACAGCTGGCCTCATGAAAGCGCGATGTTAGCTACGACTTGGGGGGGGTGCACTTCCACGGCTCCGCGATTGTGCCGTCTGGCTCCCGACCATACCGCCGAAGCCGGCCGCTTTCCGTGCTGCAGTCCTCTTCCTCTGGCACCCCATCTGTACTTTTGGCCGTCTGCAGCAATTTGGCCGCTTCACGAGCCGCGTGGTGATCTCCCGCCTTAGCTCCTACGTCCAGCCACGCGATGGCCTCTGGAAGGCGTCCTGCACCGCTGAGCGCGTACGCTCCATACCGGATGGCGAGCCCATCACCGGATTCAGCGGCAAGTCTATAGAGGTGAATTGCTACACGTAGGTAACCCCTCTGCCAGGCAGAATAGCCTGGTGTGAAGAGGTAAGCGCGATTGCCATGCTCGATGAGAGCGGTCCATAGTTCCGTAGGGGGATTTTTATTGCGGCGTTGCCAGCGAACGTGCTGGTCAACGTACTTGGCGACGCTGTAATGAGGCTCGTTGTAGCGAGAATGATCAAGATGTGGGCTACGCCTGAGGAAGCCGTCAGTGAAATGGAGGTCCAGGTCCTGCTCCACCCAGCGCTCCGAGAGCTCACTGAGTTCGCGGGCAGGGAGATAACTTGGCGCCGCCATCTCCAGTACGGCACGAGAGATAGGGCAACTGTGGCCCATGCGATGGGCGTCCACCACCGTCTCGACCAGTGCCGTCTTGGATGCGCTCGCCTTATGGTAGCGCTCCACCTCTTTCTTGTACGGCCCTAACTTCTCCCAGAGATCGTCGACCTGGCCTTCCACTGCATCTGCGTTTTCGTGCGCCCTTCGGGCCAGCACGATCGCAATAGCCTTCACGTTGCCCAATTGCTTCGGAATGGCGTCTTGCGTCAAGATCTCTCTGATAACGTCACGCGCAGGTGCTCCAGGGAACTCTAGTTTCTCGTCCGCGTCTGCGGCAGCCTTAGCCTCTTCGGCAATTTTATCCAGAGTCGGGAATTTTTCATTCTTTCCTCCAGAGCGCTCGTAAAGATCGAAGAGGAAATCCTTCAGATCCTTCAGCGGCCCCGGTGCCACGTTTGCACGTTGCAGCGGTCGTGGCCGACTGGCGCCGCCAGCCCCCTCATCACTACTCATCCCAGCATGATTGCAGCTCTGCCGGGCGGTAGCTGCCGAATGTGCGCATATCCCGGGGGCTGCCGTCTGGGGTCGGGACTCGTCGGGACTCGTCGGGGACTTCCACGGCGTCCCCAAGATGGTCACAGGGCCGAATCGACTCGGCTCTGCGACCACCTTCGATACCTGGAGGGCCCATGTCCCACAAGCAGTTGACAGCGGCCGAGATCGTTTCCGCATGTACGGCCAGCCACTCCCCGCTGGCGGCCCCCGCCGGCGGCCAGCTGCTGATCTTCGCCACTGACGGTGAGGGTTCTCACGGCCAGACGCCCCCTCAACAGGTGGCCGAATGCGGGGAAATCCGGCTGGCCACCGACAAGCGGTACAAGCGGCTGAGTCTGGCTTGCGCCATCGTCAGCGGTATCTGCACCGGTGCTGCTCGAGCGGCAGTCAACTGGCTGCTCACTCAGTGAGCGTTTTCAGCGTTGCCTCTCCAGGGTGAGGACGGAGACGCCCTGGCGTTCGCAGACTCGGATGATCTTGTGGTTCTGGGCGGCGGTCAGATCGTGGGTGCGGAGCCCGCACCCGGGGCACCGGGTGCGGGCTCCGCACCAAGGTGCGTCAGCCTGCTTTGAGGAGAAGGTCCTTCAATTCGCTCAGGCTGTCGATCCGGTAGCTTGCCCGGGAAAGGTCGTTCGCCCTCGTGAACTCGTTATGGACAACGACGCAGTCGACACCGGCCGCCACAGCCGAGGTCAGTCCTCTGGCTGAATCCTCCACGACCAGGGCCTCTTCCCTGGTGGCGCCGAAGCGTTTCAGTCCGGCCAGGTACGGTCCTGGGTGCGGCTTGGCGAGTTCGTAGTCCTCGCGAACAATGACGAACTCCATGAACTGCCTGATCTGGCGCTTTTCATGGATGATGTCGAAGTCGGCCCGTTTCGCGGTCGTCACGATGGCCATGCGGACGTACGCCGACAGCTCGGTGAGGACGTCGACGACGCCGTCGATCTCGATGGCCTCGGTCCGCAGGTACTCCTGGTAGTAGCCGTTGCGGGCCGCGCGAACCCGGCTGAGGGTCCGGTCGTTGATGCCAGCTGCTTTGGCTTGGGCCCAAGAGCCCGATCCCCGGGTCATGTCGCGGAGGTACTGATCCTTGTCCAGCGTGAAACCGGCCTCCGCCAGGGCGCGTTCCGCGGATTTGAAATACCAGAACTCTGTGTCGACCAGGACGCCATCATGATCGAAGAGTATGTACTTCTTCACGGCCTCATTCCTTTCCGGCGGCCGCGGCGGCCAGTCGCGCCGCCGTGGATCGTACCGTCGGCACCCATAGGTGAGCGTTCTCAGTGTGGCTACGGGTCGGATGACAACGGCCAGGTGGGGGGTGCCGCAACGAGTAGGGCTCCCGTGCCGTTGAGGGAGGTGTTCGACGTCTCAACTCAGCAGCACGGGAGCCCTGTTGGTTCCATATCCTGCCGCACTCGACCTCCCTCACGCCCTGGTCGAGTGGGTCACGATGCTCCTGGTCACCCGTGAGTGTGACCGGCGGTGCAAGCTTCCGCCGCACCGACGCGCACTCGTCGCACTCGTGTACCTACGCCGCCACGACACCCTCGCCAGGATTGCCGCGGCCTTCGGCATATCCGTCGGTACCGCCCACGCCTACGTCACCACCGTCACCGACCTGCTTGCCGAGCGGGCCCCGGGCCTGCTGAAGACCCTGCGCGAGTACGACCCCGACTTCGTTCTCCTCGACGGAACGCTCGCCGAGTGCGACCGCGTCGGCGACAGCCGCGCCGACTACTCCGCCAAGCACCGCCGGCACGGCGTAAACGTCCAGGTCGTCACCGATCCCGACGGTGCAGTGCTGTGGATCTCGCCCACGCTACCTGGCCGCACGCACGACCTGACCGCCGCCCGCACCCACAAGATCATCCGGATCTGCGAACGCCAGGGCGTCCCCGTCCTCGCCGACCGCGCCTACACCGGCGCCGGCACGCACGTCACCACCGGCATCAAACGACCACCCGGCAGAGAACTCACCCCCACCCATCGCACCGTCAACCGTGCCCTCGCCCAGGCCAGGGCCCCAGTCGAGCGCGGCATGGCACGGCTGAAGTCATGGCAGATCTTCCGTAGATCGCGCGTCAGCCCCAATCGTATGACCGTCATCGCCAAAGCCGTCCTCACCCTGGAGAAGCAACGCTGAAAACGCTCAGTAAGCAGGTCGATCGGCGCCGTTTTAGCCCGGATCGTGCACCGTCCGCGGCTTGCGCCACGGCACGAGCGCCGCTGATATCGCCGCATCCAGACCGGACTTGCGGACCGTCTCGACCAGCAGCATCGCACCGGCCTGCGAGGCGGCCCCACCGCTCCCGCCCTGGACGCGGACACGCGGATAGGACCCGATACGCTTTTCCACCTGGAAAGTGCCTCCGCCGGTGGCGGGAACAAGGACCTCAGCAATCCTCATTCTCGCTGGCCAGAGGCACTTTCTGCTTTCTTGATCACCAGCCGGACAGCTCGCCTCATGAAAGTGCGAGGCTAAGAACTCCTAACAAAATGAGATGAAGGCTGGCCTCAGGTCGGGCGAGGATCGCTCGGTACTCGCCGACGAAAGGGCAGCTATGGGAGACAGTCCCCCGAGAAAGCTCATCTCGCTCGCTGATGACGAGGGCAACAGCGTCTCGGTCAACGTTCTGGGACGTAGCCCCGGATGGACCGCCGGGCTCGACGCGGAGATCGTCGTCAAGACGCCCTTCGTGTCCGGCCGTGTCGATCTGGCGCTGTACGTCGCGAGGTTGGAGAGCTGGGCCGACGCACTGGACCACCTTGACGCCGGCGAAGACGTGGCCTGGATGGAGATGAGCAGTGGGCCCTCCATCTTCATCCAGCTCACGGGTGAGCGTGACTGCCCTGAGGTGGTCGTGGAGGACGAGTCCGGGTCCATGGTGACCGTGCGGGTCCCGCTCGTCCCTCCGGACGACTGGATTGCTGATCATCGCCAGCGTCTGCGCCAGGTGATGGATCACTGGGTTCCGATGCTGTCAGGGTAGGGAGACAAGTCGCCGCCAGCAGATGAGGGCGCATCCGAGGGTCAGGAAGGCTTCGTGGATGTCGTCGCGGATCTCCCAGCGAATCCGCAGGCGGCGAAACCAGTGCAGGTGGGCGAATGCACGCTCCACGACCCAACGTTGGGTACCCAGTCCTGAGCCGTGCTCGGTGCCGCGTCGGGCGATCACCGGTTTCACGCCGAGGGCCCAGACGAGGCGGCGGTACTTGTCGTGGTCGTAACCACGGTCACCGAGCACGATGTCCGGGCGGCGCCGGGGTCGGCCGCGCTTCCCCCGCACCGGTGGAACGGCTTCCAGCAGCGGAATGAGCTGCGTGACGTCGTTGCGATTGCCGCCGGTCAGGGTGACGGCGAGCGGGATGCCGGTGGCGTCGGTGATCAGGTGGTGCTTGCTGCCCGTCCTGCCCCGGTCAACGGGGCTTCGTCCGGTCCTGGAGCCCCCTTTAACGCGCGGACATGGGAGCCGTCGACGGCCGCCCGGGAGAAGTCCAGGGCGTTCGCGCTGCGGAGCTTGGCGAGGAGGACCTCGTGCAGTCGGGGCCACACTCCGACCTCGGTCCACTCGGCCAGGCGGCGCCAGCAGGTCATGCCCGAGCCGAAGCCGAGTTCCTGCGGCAGGTGTTCCCAGGCGATCCCGGTGTGCAGGACGAACAGAATGCCCTGAAACACCAACCGGTCCGGGTGCCGCTTGCGCCCGGGCTGCTGGGTCCGACGCTCAACCTTGGGCAGCAGCGGCTCGATCACTGCCCACAACTCGTCGCCGACTTCCCATGGCTTCGGCCGCGCCACCTCGCACCCCCGGATCGTCGGCTCTGGAGTGATCCAACCACCTCGAAGATCATTTCGTTAGGAGTTCTAAGTTCCCGGGTGGCCGTGGTCCCCGCCGACGCGGGGGCCCGCCGACTCCCTGCCCGGGAGCGAAGCCGATCCGGTGGTGCTCGCGACGCGGCGGTGCTCCGGACCGCGACGGAGGCGGATCAGCTCCTGCGCCTTCGCCCGCCGGGCCCGCGCGACGGGCCGCTCTGTAAGGCGCCCGCGGCTTGGCAGGCACCGCCGGCTCACCGCCACCGGCGACCGCAGAGTCATTCATCGTCGATCATCAGGAACCTACGATCCCGCCAGGCATCCACCGAGCGCCGGCCGCCCGACACCAAGGTTCCAGCACCCTCGTCGCCGACGGAGGCGATCGACGAACCTCCATTGGCGTATAGAGCCGAAAGAGCATCCGTCAGCCCTGGGAGCCCTCTGGGACTTTTCTGGGACTTCCGGCCCCATCAACCGGCACGAACATGAAACAGCTGACAGGTCGTTCGCGCAGGTCAGCGACCATCAGCCGCTCATCGTGGCAGGTCACCGCGTTCGCTGGTCTCTTCCGCGACAACTGACCATGGCAGAGCTACCTGTTTCAGAACGCCCCATCCGCGACAGTCACTCAGCGCGCCATGGGCAGAGATACCTTTCGTGTCTCCGCGGCCCATAGCGGGACTACTCCTTGGGGAGAATCTGGGGAGTACCACCGCTACCGGGGGGCGTGTGGGGAGGATCGGCTACATAACGCGGCACGGACCTGATGGACGCTGAAAGATCCATCTACGCAGGCCAGAGACACAATGGACCAAGTTTCCGCAGGTCAGGAGCGCTTGGTGGACGACTTCACGACGTACGTGCCGAGGTCGTCGGCCTCGACGACTGCGGGCACGGAACCACCGGCCCTCAGGGGTTCGATGTAGCGGGTTGCAGCGACCTCTCTCATCATCTTCCAGGGCTCCAGCGGTGTTTTGCCTTACTTTCCACGACCGTGCGGCTCCTGCTTCGAGCCTCCGGCATGAAGAGAGCATAGTGACCAGGCGCGACCGGCGACCGCGGCGGCATCGGCGCCCCTGCGGCTACGGCGGATCAGAAGTGGGGACACACACCGTACGGCTGGGTGTCGGAGTGGGCGTCGAGTCCGGGATAGGGGTGATGCTCCTCCGGCCTGCCCGACGGCCGTGAGGACACCTAGGTCTTTTTCGGTGCTGCCGGCACGCACAGCCAGGCGAGGCCCGCGGCGGCCAGGTAGGCGAGCGCGCCGACGGCCATGCTGGTGCGCAGCCCGGTGGTGTAGTCGGTGGCGGTGGCGAGCAGGCTGCCGCCGAGCGCGACGCCGGTGGCGCTGCCGATCTGGCGGGTGGTGTTGAACAGGGCGGAGGCGGCACCCGAGTACGCCACAGGCGCGGCACCCATCACGGTGGCGGTCGAACCGGTGAGGGCGAAGGAGGTACCGAACCCCGCGGCCATCATCGGGGCCACCAGTACCGGATAGGCGGCGGCTCCCGCCGCGGCCCACCCGGCCAGCCCCAGGGCGGCAAGGAGCATGCCGGAGACCACCAGCGGACGATCGCCGGTGCGGCGGGCCAGCCGCCCGGACAGGACCGAGGCGAACATGGTCATCGCCACCGCCGGGAACAGCGCCAGCCCGGTGCCGAGGGCACTGAAGCCGCGCTGGTGCTGGAATTCCAGGCTGGCGGTGAACACCATGCCGTAGAAGCCGAAGTTGAACAGCAGGCCGACGACGGCTCCACCGCTCATAGCACGGGACCGCAGCAGGCTCGGCGGAAGGACGGGAGAGCGGGCCAGCCGCTCGCGCACCGCGAACGCCGCGGCGGCCAGCACGGCCAGGCCCACCCCGGCGAGAACAGCCGGATCGGACCAGCCCCGGCGTCCGGCCTCGTTGAGCGCCGCGGTCAGCAGCGTCGCGGCCGCCACCACCGCGCACTGCGCCGGCCAGTCCAGTGCCCGGTCGGTGCGCCGGGGCGAGCGCGCCACATGCCGCAGCGTCAGCACCAGGCAGGCCACCCCGACGGGCAGGTTGACGAGGAACACCCAGCGCCAGCCCAGCGTGGTGACGAGCAGCCCGCCCAGCAGCGGACCGGCGGCGGCCGCGATGCCCGCCATCGAACCCCACAGTCCGAAGGCCCGCGAGCGTGCGGCCGGCGCCGGGTAGGCCTGCTGGAGCAGGGCCAGGGAACCGGGCACGATCAGAGCCGCACCGAGCCCCTCCGCCAGCCGGGCCGCAACCAGGAACGGGGCGCTCACCGCGAGCGCGCACGCGGCCGAGGACAGCGTGAACACCGCCACGCCCGCGCAGAAGACCCGGCGGTTGCCCACCCGGTCCCCCAGCGCGCCACCGGTCAGCAGGAACCCGGCGAAGACCAGGGTGTACCCGTCGGTGATCCACTGGATGCCGGTGAGCGAGGCCGACAGCTCCCGGCCGATCACCGGCACGGCGACGTTGATGGCCGTCACGTCCAGGATCACCATGAAATACCCGGCGCACACCGCCAGCAGCGGCGCCCAGGACCGTCGCCCGGACTCCGGAGCCGACTCGGGAGAGGACACCGGCCCACCACCGCCGGCCGGCTCCGCGAACGCCACGGCACCAACTCCGTCCCATTCAACGACATATGAAATATGACGTATGGCATCAGAAGCCACAAAATAGTGGCGTCATGCTCCTGGACGGACCCGGCACGCGGTACGGGTACGGTTTCAGGCCAGGGGATTCGGCAACGGCAGATAGCGCGCGTCGGCGCCGTCCGCCCCGGTCCAGCGCAGCAGCAGGTTCGTCTTGCCCGGCAGGGTCGGGGAGGCCAGCAGGTCGGTCACCTCCGGGAGTGGATGGCGGGCCAGCTCCCGCCGTGCCGCGGGCCACGGATCGAACCCGGGGTGGCGCTCGGCGAGCGCGGCGGCCACCTCGGTCAGGTGGTTGACGACCAGGCAGTACACCAGCCGCTCCCACCCGGCGGCCCGCTCCACGTCGGCCAGCAGCTTGACCCCTTCGGCGTCCCGGTACAGCGCCTGCACCGGCGTACCGTCGGCGTCGACGGCGACCAGGGTGTTCTGCAGATGCGCTTCGAGGACGACGCCGTGCTCGGCGAAGGCGGTGAGAGCCGGGGGTACGACCGCCCGCAGATACGCCTCCCACCAGGTACCGGGGTCCGTCGCGGCGGCCAGCGGGTCGCCGTCGAAGCCCTCCACCAGGCCGGCGGCGAGCAGCGGGGTGGCCCCCGGCAGCAGCGCCCCGCGCAGCCCGTCCCTGACCAGCACGGCGAGCTCCTCGAAGGCGAAGCGGGCCGTGCGGTAGCCGCGGTCGCCGAGCCAGCCGGCGGGCCCGTCCATCGCCGTGAACGCGGCGGTCGCGGCCTCGTTCGTACGGCGCAGTCTGCGCAGGTCGTGCGCCCAGAGGCGGCGGATGTCGTTGGTGATCCGGACGTCCAGGCTGAACTTCAGGAAGAGATCCCGCTCCGGCTCGTACACCGTGCGGATCGCGGCCGTCGGCCAGGCGGTGAAGCCGGTCTCGCCGAGGCGCAGCAGCCGCCCGTCCGCGAAGGCCGGGGCGAGGTCGCGGGCGACCAGGTCCAGCTGCCAGGGGTGGGCGGGCAGCAGCCGGTAGCCCCGCGGTACGGCGGCCGAGGCGTCCAGTGCGTCCAGCGCGGCCGTGTCGCCCTCCTCCACCACCTGGTCCTCGCGGACCGCGAGCAGCACCAGCGGGAACCGGGCGTACGCCTCGGGGGCGTACGGCAACCAGGCGGCGACCGGGCCGCCGCCGCGCGCCTTGGGGGCGGGGTGGTAGGGATGGCCGGTGATGAGGGACTGCTCCGAACGCAGATACGGGTCGTCGGGCGCCGTCGCCCGGGCGCGTGCCGTGAGCAGCGCGGCGACCGCGTCCCGGCTGTCGATCATCTCGGTCGGCAGGTCGCCGTTGGACAGCCCGGTGTGCCCGCGCAGCTCCTCGGCGACGAGTTTCACCAGCTCGGCGTGGCCGATGCGGTGCCAGCTGCCGTCCGCGTACACCTCGGGCGCGGCCGGCCGGCGTTCGCCGCGCACCCGCAGCAGCCGGCCGCCGCCGGGCAGCCGGTAGACCCGCGGCCGCCCTTCCCCGGCGTCCGGGAGCGGCTGGGCCACCTCCCGCAGCAGGCAGTTGAGCAGGGGCGCGGCAGCGTACGCGTCGGCGCGTTCGCCGACGGCGTCGCTGGGGGGCATGAGGTCCACGCGTTCCATTCGTTTCGTTCTGTGCGTCTCGTTCTCTGCGTCTCGTTCTCTGCGTCCACAGAGTCCGATCGTGATCAGTATGTCGGTCGTCTCCGGTCATCATGACTGTCGTACCCGTCCCCGAGGAGCCCTCCCGTGCACCGTCCCTCCCCCATCGAGACCCGGCTCGCCGCGGAGCTGGCCGAGGCGCGGCCGGACCTCGTCGACCGGTACGCGGCCGAGCTGCCCGGTGCGCGGGCGGCGGTGCTGACCCGGCTGTGGCGGGCGCTGGCCCACGAGCCGCTGCCGTGGGTGGCGCGCCGGGTGCGCGGGGCGCACAGCCTGGCCCTGTGGCTGGCCGACGGACGGGCGCTGCACGGCCCGCGGGCGGATCCGTACGCCACCGACGCGTATGTGACCGCCGTACGTCTGGACGGCGTGGCGTACGACGATCCGGCGCGGCTGATGACGGATCTGGGGTGGCCGCACTCCGACGGGTTCGCGGTCGAACTCGGACACAGTGCCGCGTCGTTGGCGCTCTCGCGGGCCGACCGGGAGCTTCCCCCGAAGGAGTGGCCGGGCCAGGACTGGGAGTGGGAGCAGCGGGTCGTCGACGGGCACCCCTTCCATCCCAACTGCCGTTCCCGGCCAGGTTTCTCGGCGGCGGAGCAGCTCGCGTACGGGCCGGAGCACCGGCCGGTCGTAGGCCTGGAGACGGTCCCGGTCGCGGCCGGCGACTGCCTGCTGACCGGCGACTGGCCGGACGAACTCCGGGACGGCGAGCGGCTGTTGGTCCCCGTGCACCCGTGGCAGAGCGCCCATGTCCTGAAGGGCGGCTCCGCCGGGCACTGGCGGGACGCGCATCCCCTGATGTCCCTGCGCACGCTCGCGCTCCCCGGCGGATCCCATGTGAAGACCGCGCTCAGTGCCCGGCTGACCTCGTCCGTGCGGGACATCTCGGCGTACTCGGTCGGTGCGGCGGCGACGTTGTCGTCGTTCGCGACGGACCTGGCCTCCCGCACGGACGGCCTCCTGCACGTCACCCGCACCCTGGGCGCGATGACCGCGGGCTCCCCCGATCTGGCGGCGCTGCTGCGCGAGTCGCCGCAGGTGTACGCGGCGCCCGGCGAGCGAGTCCTCCCGGTGGCCGCGCTGACCACCACCGCCCTCCCCGAATCGCCTTCCTGGCTGGCCGAGTTCACCCGGCTCGCCCTGACGGTGGGGCTGCGGCTGCTGGACCTGGGCGTGGCCCTGGAGGCGCACGGCCAGAACCTCCTCGTCGTCCTCTCCGGGACCGGGGCACCCCTCCGGCTGGTCTACCGCGACCTGGCCGACATCCGCCTCAGCCCCGCCCGCCTCAGCCGGCACGGCATCACCCCGCCCGACCTGACGGGACGCCTGGTCACGGACGACGAAACGACTCTGCGCCGCAAGCTGTTCGGCTCTCTGGTCGGGGGCGCGCTGGCGGGCACGGCGGGTTCCGGACCGGCCCTGGCGACGGCCCTGGAGGCGGCCGTACGGCACCTGCCCGTCACCCCCGACCTGGCGGCCCTTCTCGAAGGCCCGCTGCCGGCCAAGGCGTTGACCCTGATGCGGCTGTCGCCGGAGGTCCCCGGGGACCAGTGGGCGGCCCTGCCGAACCCGCTCGCCGACACCCGGTGAACTCCGCGGTCCGCTCACCGGTACCCGCCCGGTGGTCGCACCGGCCGCCCGCCGCCCTCCGTTGGCCTGCCGGTCACTCCGGTTTCGGGCTCCGGACCCCGTTTTGGAGCCCGGTGCCTTTGATCAATAGGATCCGCCGATGATCAGAACACATCGGCCGGCGGCAGGAGTCTGCGCTCTGCTCGCCGCCCTGGCGGCCGGGATCGCGTTCCCCGGCCAAGCGGTCGCCGACGAGACCACAGAGGCCGCCCCCAAGGTGGAACTCGTGCTGGACGTCAGCGGCTCCATGCGGACGGCGGACATCGACGGCGGGACGCGGATGGCCGCGGCCAAGCAGGCGTTCAACGAGGTGCTGGACGCGACTCCCGAGGGGGTCCAGCTCGGCATCCGCACGCTGGGCGCCGACTACCGCGGCAACGACCGCAAGGAGGGCTGCAAGGACACCGCGCAGCTGTACCCGGTCGGCACGCTGGACCGCACCGAGGCGAAGACCGCCGTCGCCACGCTCTCGCCGACCGGCTGGACCCCGATCGGCCCCGCGCTGCTCAAGGCGGCCGACGATCTCCAGGGCGGTGACGGGACCCGCCGTATCGTCCTGATCAGCGACGGCGAGGACACCTGCCAGCCGCTGGACCCGTGCGAGGTGGCCCGCGAGATCGCCGCCAAGGGCGTCGGGCTGACCATCGACACGCTCGGCCTGGTGCCGGACGCGAAGACCCGCGACCAGCTCAGCTGCATCGCGGACGCGACCGGCGGCACGTACACCTCCGTCCAGCACAAGGAGGAACTGACCGACCGGGTAGGCCAGTTGGTGGACCGCGCGGCGGACCCCGTGGTCACGCCGGTGGCGACCGAGGGGACGGACCAGTGCTCGTCCGCGCCCGCGCTGAAGTCGGGGCTGTACACCGACCGTGAGGAGTTCGGGCAGCAGCGCTGGTACAAGGTCGACGTCAACCCCGGCCAGGAGCTGCGCGCTTCGGTGAGCGTCGCGGCCGACCGGGCCGTCAACGCCGACTACGGGGTGCTGCTGCGCGCGGTGACCGTGCACGGGCGGGAGATCGTGCGCGGCGAGGCGTCGGGCCTGGGCCGTACGGACGTCATCTCGACCGGGCTGCGGTACCCGAAGGCCGAGAGCGACGACGATGACACCACCCCGGAGACCGTCTGCCTCCAGGTGACCAACTCCTTCTCGGCCGCGTCCGGGGTGAAGACCAGCCCCGGTCTCCCGGTCGAGCTGACGGTCGACGTGGTGGACGGGCCGTCGAAGGCGAGCGACGTCGCCTCCTTCGGTCTCGGCCGCGGCTGGTGGCTGCTCGGCGCCCTGGTGCTGACCGGCTTCCTCGCGGGTCTGGTGTGGGGCTGGGTGTCGCGCTGGCGGGTCGCGGTCTGGAGGACCAACTGATGTCGATCACACGTGTGTTGAGCGCCGCCCTGCTGGCGGTGGGCCTGGCGGCGGGTCCGGCGGCCGCCGACGACGCCTCGCCCTCGCCGAGCGCCTCGGACGACAGCGCGGCGCCCACCCAGGCGGGCACGTCCTTCCGTACGGCGACGGAGATCGACCAGGGGCAGCAGGCGACGGCCAGCGGGTCCACCGGCGACTACCTGTACTGGTCGTTCCCGGCCGACGCCGGGCAGCGTCCGGACGTCAAGGCGACGGTGAAGCTGCCCGACTCGCACGCGGGGCAGACCTGGCAGCTCGACGTGTACGACGGACTGCGGCGCCGGCAGGCCTGCCAGTACGGCGCGCAGACCCGCACGGCCGCGCAGGGCGCCGCCTCGGTGGAGCTGGCGTGCGTGATGCGGACGGTGCGGGCCTGGTCGGAGCCGTGGGCCGACGACCCGCTGCCCGGCACGTACTACATCCGGCTGACGGTGGTGAACCTGACCTCGGCGGACCTCGGCCAGCCGGTGAGCGCCGAGGTGAAGGTCGACTCCAAGGACATCGGCGGCTCGGCTGCGGTGGACGGTTCGCTGGCCAAGCCGCTGGTGCCGGGGATCGCGGTCAAGTCCGAGTCGGACGGGGTCAGTTCCTCGTCGACGAAGTCGGCGGTGCTGTCCTCCATCGAGCCCGACGACGGCTGGTCCTCCGGCTGGTGGACCGACCGCTGGGTGTGGACCGGGATCGGCGGCGTGCTGGCCGCGCTGGCGGGCATCGGCGGGTATGCGCTGACGCGGGGGTCGGGGCGGCCGCGGGGGGTTTGACCGCGGTTCTTGCCCACCCGCCCACCCGACTCGGTCACTTGAGAAGTCCAGGTCCGGGGTGCCGGCTCGCTGCCACACCCCGGGCCCGGCCGACTCGGCCGACTCGGTCGCTCGGTTGGCGCGGTCGGCTCGACCCGCTCGGTTGGCTCGGTCGGCGCGGCCCGCACGGTTGGCGCGGCCCGCTCGGCCCGCTCGGTCGGCTCGGTCGGCTCGGTCGGCGCGGCCCGCTCGGTCGGCTCGGCCCGCTCGGTTGGCTCGGCCCGCTCGGTTGGCTCGGTCGGCGCGGCCCGCTCGGTCGGCTCGGCCCGCTCGGCCCGCTCGGTCGGCTCGGTCGGCGCGGCCCGCTCGGTCGGCGCGGCCCGCTCGGTCGGCTCGGTCGGCTCGGTTGGTGAGGGAGTCGGAGTCCGGGGACTCCCCGTTGTCAGGCTTCCCGCAGCTCCTTGGCCAGGGCGCTGTCGCCCGTCACCGTCACCCGTCCGGCCCGTACCGCCTCCGGCAGCTTCAACTCCCCCCGGGCCAGGGCCGTGCCCGTGCCGGTGTCGAGTACGAGCCGAGCGTCGGGTTCGGCCGGGGCGGGGCCGTCGCCGTAGACCGGGCCGTCCTCAGCGCCGACGTGGAGGTGGAAGTCCCCCTCCCCCAGCCGGACTTCGACGAGCCCCTCGCCCTGCAGGGCCCGCAGCAGCGGCAGCGCGAACCAGTGGGCGCGTACCGCGTCGGTGGGCCGGCGCTCGCCCAGGTCGGGCTCTCCCCACTTGCCCAGCGCCTGCAGCACCGGCAGCAACTCCCGCCCGCGCCCGGTGAGTTCGTAGACGTACGCCGCGCCCGGCGGGGGCAGCCGCCGCCTGGTGGTGAGCCCGTCCCGCTCCATGTCCTTCAGCCGGGACGCGAGGACGTCCGTGCTGACCCCGGGCAGATCCGCGTGCAGGTCGGTGTAGCGGCGGGGACCGGCGAGCAGCTCCCGGACGATCAGCAGGGTCCAGCGGTCGCCGACGACGTCGAGGGCGCGGGCTGCGGAACAGTACTGGTCGTAGCTTCGGCGAGGTGACATGCGACGCAGTCTAGACAAGATGTTGGACTTTCCAAGCTCCTACTTGGTAAAACCAAGCAACACGAGTTTCCGGAGGGGCGCAATGGAGTTCCGGCAGTCCAACAAGCTCAGCGAGGTCTGTTACGAGATCCGCGGACCGGTGATCGAGCACGCCAACGCGCTGGAGGAGGCGGGCCACAGCGTGCTGCGCCTGAACACCGGCAACCCCGCGGTGTTCGGCTTCGAGGCGCCGGAGGAGATCCTCCAGGACATGATCCGGATGCTCCCGCAGGCACACGGCTACACCGACTCGCGCGGCATCCTCTCCGCCCGCCGGGCCGTCGCCCAGCGCTACCAGAGCCTGGGCCTGGAGGTCGGCGTCGACGACGTCTTCCTCGGCAACGGCGTCTCGGAGCTGGTCTCCATGGCCGTACAGGCGCTGGTCGAGGACGGCGACGAGATCCTGATCCCCGCCCCGGACTTCCCGCTGTGGACGGCGGTGACCACCCTCGCCGGCGGCAAGGCGGTGCACTACCTCTGCGACGAACAGGCCGACTGGTACCCGGATCTGGCCGACATGGAGTCGAAGATCACGGACCGCACCAAGGCCGTCGTCATCATCAACCCGAACAACCCGACCGGCGCGGTGTACCCCAAGGAGATCCTGGAGGGCATCCTCGACCTGGCCCGCCGGCACGGCCTGATGGTCTTCGCGGACGAGATCTACGACCAGATCCTGTACGACGACGCCGTCCACCACTCCACCGCGGCCCTCGCCCCCGACCTGGTCGTCCTCACCTTCTGCGGCCTGTCCAAGACGTACCGGGTGGCCGGCTTCCGCTCGGGCTGGCTGGTCGTCACCGGCCCGAAGCAGCACGCCAAGGACTACCTGGAGGGCCTCACCATGCTGGCCTCCATGCGGCTGTGCGCCAACGCCCCCGCCCAGTACGCCATCCAGGCCGCGCTCGGCGGCCGCCAGTCCATCCGCGAACTCGTCACCCCCGGCGGCAGGCTGTACGAGCAGCGCAACGTGGCCTGGGAGAAGCTCAACGAGATCCCCGGCGTCTCGTGCGTCAAGCCGAAGGGCGCCCTCTACGCCTTCGCGCGCATCGACCCCAAGGTCCACCCGATCCACGACGACGAGAGGTTCGTCCTGGACCTGCTGCTCCAGGAGAAGATCCAGGTCGTCCAGGGCACCGGCTTCAACTGGCCCGCCCCCGACCACTTCCGCATCCTCACCCTCCCCCATGCGGAGACCCTGGAGACGGCGATCGGCCGGATCGGGCGGTTCCTGAGCGGCTATCGGCAGTAATGGACCGCGGGGCTGTCCGGGTATGTCGTCCCCATGACCCAGCGGCCACTGCTCCTCCTCGACGTCGACGGCCCCCTGAATCCCTTCCGGGCCCGGTTCCTGCGGCACCGCGGGTACGTGACCCGCAGGCTGCACCCCGCCAACTGGGCGGACCGCCAGCGGCCCGGCTCCCGCAGGCTGCGCCGGGGGCTGCGGGTGCGGCTGCATCCGGGGCACGGGGCCCGGCTGCTCGCACTGCCGTACGAACTGGCCTGGGCCACCACCTGGATGCACCAGGCCAACGAGATGATCGGACCGGTCATCGGGCTGCCCGAGCTGCCCGTCATCGAGTGGCCGGAGCTGTTCGCGAAGGATCCGGACGGCCTGTACTGGAAGACGCGGACCGTCGTGGCGTGGGCGGCCGGGCGGCCGTTCGTGTGGGTGGACGACATGGTCACCGAACTCGACATCCGCCATGTCGCCGAGCACCACGAAGGCCCCGCACTGCTCCTTCCGGTGGATCCGCGGCACGGCCTGCGGGCGCGTGAGTTCGCCGAACTGGAACGCTGGGCTCATAGCCTCTGACGTATGGCTGATGTCTTTCTCGTCCGGCACGGTGAGACCGAGTGGTCGCGGTCCGGACGGCATACCGGGTGGACCGACGTGCCGCTCACCGAGCACGGCAGGGACGAGGCGCGGCGGCTGGTGCCGTTGATCCGCTCGCACCGCATCGGTGCCGCCTTCGTCAGCCCGCTCCAGCGGGCCCGCGAGACCGCCGAGCTGATCGGGGTCCCCGACGCCCGCGTCGACGCCGACCTGCGGGAGTGGGACTACGGCGGCTACGAGGGTGTGACCACCATGGAGATCCAGCGCACCCGGCCCGGCTGGTTCCTGTTCACGGACGGAGTGGCGCCCGGCCCGCCGGAGCATCCCGGGGAGAGCCCGGAGCAGGTCGGGGAGCGGGCCGACCGGATGCTGTCCAAGGTCGAGGCGGCCCTCGCCAACACGGAGGGGGTCGTGCTGCTGGTGGCCCACGGGCACTTCCTGCGCGTCCTGACCGCCCGCCGCCTCGGCCTGCCCCCGTCCGCCGGGGCCCTCTTCCAGCTGGCGACCGGGACACTGTGCCGGCTGGGCACGGAGCACGAACGGCCGGTGATCGCGGGCTGGAACATCCGGCCCAGCGGGTAGCGGGACCGCGTTGTCAGTCCCCGGTCGTAGTCTTCGAACAGGCCGCCCATCAGGCGGTTGCGGACCGCCGACCACCGGGGAGGAGCACCGTGACCCGACCGCCCACCGCCGCGCAGCGACGGGTCATCGACGCCGCCGACCCGGTCACCGGACGGCTGCGGGGTACGGAGGCGCAGCTGGCGGCGCTGGTGAAGCGCGGGCTCGCCTTCCGGCACCCGCGCCCGCCGCACGACCACTTCCTCACCCCGGCCGGGCATCGGACACGGGAGGCTCCGGAGCCCCTGACCGCGACGGAACCCAGGGCCGCGACGGAACCCGAGCCGACGGGGGGCTTCGCCGCGCGGGTCGGCGGGGAGGACACGGCCGACACCGGGCCCGCCCGCGCCCGCGAGGTCCACAGCGCCTGGCAGGGACTGCTCGAACTGCGCCGGATGACCAACCCCGACGGCGCCACGGACCGGCCGTGCGGCTGGGAGCGTGCGCATCTGGTGCGGGCCGCCGCACTCGCCCTGGAGGCGGCCGGGCATCCGCCCGAGGGGCCGGACACCCCCGGGTACCGGGTGCGGGCCACCCCGCAGCCGGAGGCGGTCGCGGTGTACGCGCCGGCGGGCGAACCCCTGCGGGCATGCGCGGCCACCCTGGAGCGGGCGGGCTGGCAGACCGGCGAGTACACGGAACCCCGGAGCCGAACGCGCTATCTGCTGGCATCGCCACGCCGGGCGTGACGCTCGTGTCAGGATGCCGACAAGGGATCAGTGCGTCGTACACGAGACATCGTGCACGAACGTCGTACACGAGAAGGGGAAGTCGTGAGCGAACCGTATTCCGTCCGCGTCACGGTCCGTGGCTACGAGACCGATGTGCAGGGCCATGTGAACCAGGCGGTGTACATCAACTACGCCGAGCACGCCCGCTGGTCGCTGCTCCAGGCGGCCGGGGTCACGCAGGCCGAGCTGATCGGGCGGGGCGTGGGCCCGGTGGGACTGGAGACGACCATCCGTTACAAACGGGAGCTGCTCGCCGGTGACGAGGTCGATGTGACCTGCGCGTTCGAGTGGAGCGGCGGCAAGACGTTCCGGGTGGTGCAGAAGATAACCAAGGCGGACGGCACGCTGGCCGCCGAGGTCGACGCGGTAGGCGGGCTGCTGGACCTGAAGGCCCGGAAGCTGGTCGCCGACCCTCGTGAGATCTTCAAGGAACTCACCTCGGACCCGGAGCTGTTCGGGCTCTGAGAGCCGGCGGGCCCGTCGGTTCCGATCCGTCTACGCGTCGAGCAGTTCGGGCTGGTGCTCGGCGTCGTAGGCCGCCCGTGCCTGCGCGATGTACCCGCGGTTGCGCTCGGCCCAGTCGGTCAGCCGCAGCAGCGTCTCGTGCAACTCCAGCGCCACCGGGGTGAGTCCGTACTCCACCCGTGGCGGCACGGTCGCGTACACGGTGCGGGTCACCAGTCCGTCGCGCTCCAGGTTGCGCAGGGTGAGGGTCAGCATCCGGCGGCTGATGCCCTCGATGCTGCGCTCCAGCTCGGTGAAGCGGATGGGCCCGTGCGAGGCCGCGACCAGGATCTGGACGCTCCACTTGCCGGCCACCCTGTCAAGAACCTCACGGACCGGGCAGGCGTGCGCGTTCACGACCTGAGCGGTTACATCGGTGTTCCTCTGGGACATCCGACTGCCTCCTTACGCCGACTCCCATGGTCACTCACGATGTCCTCCGTTACAAGTCGTGCACCTAGGGACCGGAACCCGGTTCCGCCGGAGAATACGGAGGCCACAGCGCCATGACGGCTCTCACCACGTCACCGACGCGCACACGGCATCGAACGTACCCTCGCCGGGCATCTCTCGCCATTCTGTGCGCGGGTGCCCTCATGACGATTCTGGACGGCACCATCGTGACCGTCGCGCTGCCCGCGATCCAGACCGACCTGGGCTTCTCCGGGGCGGGGCTCGCCTGGGTGGTGAACGCGTATCTGATCCCGTTCGGCGGACTGCTTCTCCTGGTCGGCCGAATGGGTGATCTGCTGGGCCGCAAGCGGATGTTCACGGCCGGGCTCGCCGTGTTCACCGCGGCCTCCGTGCTGTGCGGGGTGGCCACGAGCCAGGGGCTGCTGATCGCGGCGCGGGCCGTGCAGGGCGTCGGCGGGGCGATGGCCTCGGCGGTCGTGCTCGGCATGCTGGTCGCCCTCTTCCCGGAGCCGCGTGAACAGGCCCGTGCCATCGCGGTGTTCAGCGCGGTCGGGTCGCTGGGCGCCACGCTGGGCACGTTCCTCGGCGGGGCGCTGACCCAGGCCCTGAGCTGGCACTGGATCTTCCTGATCAATCTGCCGATCGGCGTCGTCGCCTGGGTGGCGGCGGTCCGGGTGCTGTCCCCGGAGCGCGGCGCCGGGCTCCGCGACGGCGCCGACTACCCGGGCGCGGCGCTGGTCACCGGTGCGCTGATGCTCACCGTGTACGTCGTCGTGGGCTCCGCCGACCGCGGCACGGCCACGACCCTGCTGCTGACGGCGCTCACCCTCGTCCTGTTCACGGCGTTCGCCGTCCGCCAGACGCGCGCCCGACGCCCGCTGCTGCGGCCCAGGCTGTTCCGCTCCCGGTCGCTGACCGGCGCGAACGCCGTGCAGATCCTGATGATCGCGACGATGTACGGCTTCCAGTTCATCGGCGCGCTCTACCTCCAACGGGTCCTGGGATTCGGGGAGTTGGCCACCGGCCTGGCCTTCCTCCCGGCGCCGGTGGCGCTCGGGGTGCTGATGACGACCCTCTCCGCGCGGGCGATCGGCCACTTCGGGGCGTACCGGGTGCTGCTCGCCGGGCTGGTGCTGATCAGCGGCGGCATGGCGCTGCTGAGCCGGGCCCCCGCCGACGGCTCGTACGCCGCCGATGTGCTGCCGCCCATGCTGCTGATGGCGGCCGGGTTCGCGGCCGCCATGCCCCCGCTGACCGGTCTCGCCATGTCCGGCGCCGCCGAGGAGGACGCCGGTCTGGCCTCGGGGCTGTTCAACACCACGCAGGTGGTGGGTGGTTCGCTGGGGCTTGCGGTGCTGAGCACGCTGGCTGCGAGCCGCACCGGCGGACTGCTGGACCGGGGCGCGGAGCTGGTCCCGGCCACGGCGGAGGGTTACCGGCTGGCGTTCCGGGTGGCGACCGGGATCGCGGTGGCGGCCCTGGTGCTGGCGGGGGCGGTACTGCGGCCGCGGAGCCGGTGAGACAGGGCCTCAGCTCACCTCGAAGAGGCCCTTGTTGTCCGCGGCCCAGGTCCGGAAGGTCCGGGCCGGCCGGCCCAGTACCTCGGCCACGTCCTCGGTGAGCACCGCGTTGCCACCGGCGCGGACGAACGCCAGGCCGGTCAGGGCGCCCTCCGCCCGGGTCTCGTCCATGCCCCAGGCCGTACGCAGGAATGCGCGGGTCTCGTCCGGGGACAGGTCCCGGGTCGGGACCGGGCGGCCCAGGACCTCGGCGAGCACGGCGGCCTGGCCGGGGACGGTGATCGCCTCGGGACCGGTCAGGGTGTACGTCCGCCCCGCGTGCCCGGCGTCCAGCAGGGACCGCACCGCCACCTCGGCGATGTCGCGCGGGTCGATCACGCCCGACGCGCCGTCCCCGGTCATGTTGGGCACCGGCTCGCCCGCGCGCAGGGCCTGGAGCCAGGTCAGCGTGTTGGAGGCGAACGACGACGGCCGCAGCACGGTCCAGGCGAGCCCGCTGTCCCGCACGGCCCGCTCGCCGGCCACGTGCCACGACCCGGAGGGACCGGAGGCCGGGTCACCGGTGGCGATGGCGGAGAGCTTCACCAGCCGGTCGGCGCCGGCGGCCCGCGCCGCGGCGACCAGGGCCGCGTCCTGCCCCTCGTCGGGGCCGGGCGGCCGCAGCAGGAACACGGCCGTCGCCCCGGCCGACGCGGCGTCCAGGGAGGCCGGGTCGCCGTAGTCCCCGCGCACCACCTCCACCCCGGCGGGCAGTTGCGCCTTCGCCGGGTCGCGGGTGAGGGCGCGTACCTTCGCACCGCGCCCGGCCAGTTGTCGTACGACGTCACGTCCGATGGTGCCCGTGGCACCCGTCACCAGAATCATGTGGTCCACGGTGGGCCCGCCGGGGCGCCCGGCTCTTGGAAATTCCGGCACGGCCGGTCCGACCGGGCGGCGACGCCGGGCCGTTACGGTGAAAGGGTGCCGATGACGATCGCCGAGCCGCTTCCGACCACGCCCGAGGCGCTGCGCCCGTGGGTCGCGGAGGTGCGGACCATGTCCTTCACCGACCCGCCGGAGGGGACGTTCGTCCAGTTGCCGGACGCGGGGACCAAGGTGGTGCTGCGGGTGACCGGGGACGGGCGGCGTGACGTGCTGGCCGTCGGGCCGCGGGTGCGGGCGGCCTACCACGAGGGGAAGGCCCACATCGCGTGTGCGGAGCTGCGCCTCGCGCCGGGTACCGCCCGGGCTCTGCTGGGTGTGCCGGCCGCCGGGCTGGTCGGCCGGGTGGTGCCGCTGGACGCCCTGCCGGGCGGGGTGGCCCGCCGGTTCGCGCGTGAGGTGCGGTGGCTGGATCCGCGGGAGGCGCTGCCCCGCATCGCCGAGGTGCTGCCCGGGCTGCTGGCGGAGCAGGCGGACCCGGCCCGGACGGCACTGCTGCGGGCGGGCGTGGCCGCGCTGTCGGTGCGGATGGACCGGGCACCCGCACAGGTGCGGGACGTGGCCCGGGAACTGGCGGTCAGCGAACGCCAGTTGCGGAACCTGTTCACGGACGGCGTCGGGGTCTCCCCGAAGCACTACGCCCGTATCGACCGGGTCCGCACGGTCGCCGCCCGGGCGGGCAGCGCCGGCTGGTCCGAACTGGCGGCCGCGACCGGCTACTTCGACCAGTCGCACATGACGACCGACTTCCGTGCCCTGATGGGCGTCCCGCCGCGCTCCTACTTCAGGGGCCGGCTGCCCGCCACGACCCCCTGCCAGTCGATCCGGCAGCCCTGACCCCGGACGCGCGGTCACGGTCCCAGGTGCCGGGCGTGACCCCCCGTTCCCGCAGTACCGCCTTGCGCACCTTGCCGGTCTCGGTGAGCGGCAGTTCCGCGACCGTCTCGATGTAGCGGGGAACGGCGAAGGCGGGCAGTTCGCGGGCGCAGTGCCGGGCCAGGTCGGCCGGGTCCGGCGCGCAGCCGGGCCGCAGGACCACGGCGACCATCACCTCGTCCTCGGCCAGTTCGGAGGCGACCGGGAAGGCGGCGGCCGTGACGACCGCGGGGTGGGTGCGGACGGCCGCCTCCACCTCGTACGAGGAGATGTTCTCGCCGCGGCGCCGGATGACGTCCTTGATGCGGTCGACGAACCGGAACCAGCCGTCGGGCTCGCGGACCACGCGGTCGCCGGTCCGGCGCCAGGAGTCCGGGGCCGGTTCGGGTTCGCCCAGGTAGCCGGTGGCGAAGGCGAAGGGGCGGTGGCTGCGGACGAGGAGTTCGCCCGGGGTGCCGTCCGGTACGGGGCCGAGATCCCCGTCGACCACGCGGGCGTCGAAACCGGGCCGGACGGTGCCCATGTACCCGGGCCGGTGGCGCTCGGGGGTGGAGCCGATGACGAGGTTGGTCTCCGTGGAGCCGAACCCGTCGACGAGCGTGACGCCGAACCGCTCGCGGAAGGGCTCCCACAGCGGGCCGGGGGTGGCCGGGGAGAGGCCGCGCCACACCCGATGCGCCCGGTCGTCCGGGCCGGGCGGCCCGGCGAGCAGCATGGGGACCATCGCGCCGAGCAGATGGACGGTGGTGGCACCGGCGTCTGCCGCCTGCCGCCAGAACCGCGAGGCGGAGAAACGCTCGCCGACCACGACGCACGCGCCCACCGTCATCGCCTGGGCCAGGGTGTTCAGGGCGTTGGTGTGGAAGAGCGGGAGGCAGGTGAACAGCACGTCGTCGGAGGTGAGGCGCAGGGCGTCCGAGACCGTACGACCCCACCACACGAACTGGGCCTGGGGGCAGCGGACTCCGCGTGCCGGACCGGTCGTGCCGGAGGTGAAGAGGACGGCGGCGGTGTCCTGCGGCCGGACGGGGGACGGCGGCAGCGGCGTGGCACCGCCAGGGCGCGGCGGCGGCCCAGCGGCTTCGCCAGGGCGCGGCGGCGGCCCAGCGGCTTCGCCAGGGCGCGGCGGCGGCCCAGCGGCTTCGCCAGGGCGCGGCGGCGGCCCGGCGGCTTCGCCGGGGTGCGGGGTCGCCGTGTCCCCCGCCACCCACACCGTGCCGGGGTACCCGGCCTCGGCCGCCCGCCCCGCCGGCTCGGGCTCGGCGTACAGGAACCGGGGCCGTGCCTCCTGCAGGGCGTGCTCCAGCGACCGGCCGCGCAGTGCGGTGTTCAGCGGTACCGCGACCGCGCCCAGCCAGGCGCAGCCGAGGAACAGGTCCACGAGTTCGACCCGGTTTCCCAGCAGCGCCGCCACCCGGTCGCCCGGTCCGCAGCCCTGGGCCGCCAGTGCCCCGGCCATCCCGGCCGCCGCCTCGCGGGTCTCGGCGTAGGTGCGTGCCGTCCGGCCGACGCGCAGGAACGGGCGGTCGCCGTAGCGCTCCGCGGCCGCCTCGACGAGTTCCGGCACGGTCGGGCCGCCGGCGTTCACCGCAGTACTCCCGCGTCGTAGAGGTACCGGAGCCGCTCCGGGGAGTATCCCGCCACCTCGCGCAGCACCTCCTCGGTGTCGGCGCCGAGCAGCGGCGCGGGGGTGCGCACCGAGCCGGGGGTGCGGGTGAGCCGGATGGGCGGGCCTTCGTGGAGGAAGGCGCCGGCGGCCGGGTGCGCCCTGCGGACGTAGAAGCCGCGCGCCCTCAACTGCGGGTCGTGTTCGACCAGTTGGCGGCCGTCCTGCACCGCCCCGGCGGGCACCCCCTGCTGTTGCAGCAACTCGGCGGCCAGGTCGGCGGGGAGGGTCCGCGTCCATGCGCCGATCGCCTCGTCCACGAGCGCGCTGTGCCGCCTGCGGTCGGCCGTCGCCGCCAGGTCGGGGCGTCCGATCACCCGGCACAGCGCCGCCCACTCCTCGTCCGAACGGACGCTGACGGCAAGCCAGTTGTCCGCGCCCAGGGACCGGTACACGCCCTGCGGACTCCACACCGGATGCGTGTTGCCGATCGGGGACCGCGCGGAGGTGACCAGGCTGGTGCCCATGTGGGCCGCGATCGCCTCCAGTTGGGAGAGGTCGATGTGCTGCCCGCGGCCGGTCCGTTCCCGGTGTTCCAGCGCGGCGACGGTGGCGAGCGCCGCCTGCAGTCCGGCCACGATGTCGCCGTGGCCGTAGATGACCCCGACCACGTCGTCGGGCCCCCAGCCGGTGAGGCCGGTGAGCCCCGAACTCGCCGAGACGGTGTCGGCGTACGACACCCAGCCCGCCCGCGGTCCGGTGTGGCCCATGCCGGACATGCTGACGTAGACGAGCCGGGGGTTGATCTCGCGGAGGGTGTCCCAGCCGAGGCCGAGCCTGGTCATGACGGTGGCGCTGAAGTTCTCGACGAGGACGTCACTGGACGCGACGAGGTCGCGCAGCACGGCCACGCCGTCGTCGGTGCGGGTGTCGAGGGCGATGCTGCGCTTGTTGCGGTTGACCTCGTTGAAGTAGCCGTTGGTGTCCGGGTCGGTGTGGGGGCCGCGGGAGAGGTGCATGAAGGGCGCGAACCGGGTGGGGTCCGGGCGGCCGGCCGACTCCACCTTGATGACGTCGGCGCCGTGGTCGGCAAGGACCTTGGTGCAGTAAGGGCCCGCCAGCACCCAGGTCAGGTCGAGGACGCGGACGCCGTCGAGGGCGGGGCGGGCGGAGTCGCCCTCCCCCACGGACACCTGGCGCCGCGCCGCGAGCAGCTTCTGGTCGGCGCCCGCCGCCGGCACGGTGAGAGCGGTGGTCCTGCGGCCCTCGGGGAACGCGAACGGGAATCCGAGGTCGGTGCGGCCGTCGACCTCGGTGAAGAAGCCGCGCGCGACGAGCTGGGGGTTGTCCGGCAGTTCGGCCGGTACGTCGACGGCGGCCCAGGGCAGCTTGCGGTCCTGGGCGCGCTCCGCGAACTCGGCCTTCGGCCAGGTGCCCGCGAAGTCCTGGACGACCTTGAAGACGTACTCCTGGTGCTTCTTGCGTTCGACCGGGTCCTGCCACCGGGGCTCGGTGAGGTCCGCCTGCGCGCCCTGCTCGCACAGCCAGTCGAGCAGCGCGTCCCACATCCGGGGGCTGCCGCCGAGCCCGCCGCCCAGATGGCCGTCGGCGGCCCGGAACAGCCCGTGCGGGACCAGGGGGTGTACGTGTCCGGGGCGCGGCGGCACCCGGTCCTCGTGCAGGTAGGCGAGGGTGCCGGCCTCCAGGGCGGCGGCGACACAGGCCTGCGCGGAGACGTCGGCGAGCTGTCCGGGGCCGCGCCGGCACGCCCGCAGGCCCAGCAGGGCGGCGATCGCCGCGTTGACGCCCGCGAGGTGTTCCGCCTGGTTCTCGGGCAGGTGCAGGGGCGGCCCGTCGGGGTCGCCGACCTGGGCGAGCATCCCGCCGAGGGCGGCCACGACGAGATCGGTGCCCTGCCAGTGGCTGCGCGGGCCGACCAGCCCGAACGGGGTCACGCGGACGTGGACCAGATGGTCGAGGCCGGTGGTGTCGGCGCCGTCGGGGGTGCCGTCGAGGAGGATGTCGGCGCCTGCGAGCAGGCGGCGCAGCTCCGGTGGTCCCGAGACGGTCACCGAGCGCTTTCCGGCGTGCCAGTGGGCGAAGCCGACCGGGTCCTCCTGCCGGTCGGGGTGGCCCTCGGGGGGTTCGGCCAGGACCACCTCGTAGCCGACACCGACCAGCAGCCGGCCGGCGAAGCGGGTGAAGGGGCTGGTCAGTTCGACGACCCGCGGGGTTGCTGCTGCGCTCACCTGTCCTCCTGCCCTCGGTCAGCCGTGCCGCTGGTTCAGGAAGCCGTCGACCACTCTGTGGAAGTCGTACGGCCGTTCCTCCTGGAGGTGGTGGGAGGCTTCGTTCATCACGTGCAGGCTCCCCTTGGGGATCATACGGGCGAGCATCAGCGGGTAGTCGGGGGTGAGGAAGGCGTCCTGCATGCCCCACATGAACAGCACGGGGGCCTGGATCGTGCCGAGTTCGGCGGTCAGGTCCTGCCAGTCGCCGCGCGGGTTGTCGGAGGCGCCGGCCAGTGCGGTCTCCTCGGGGTCGAGGCTCTGCTCGTAGCGCAGCCGTACCGTGCCCTCGGGGATCGCGTCGGGGTCGTACCACTCCAGGCGGGCCATCAGCTCGCGCATCTTGGTGAGGGACGGGCCGTCGCCGCCGTAGTAGACGTCCCGGGCGTTGCGGCCGCGGCGGCCGCCCTCCGGGAGCGGGGCGAGCGGGCCGTAGAAGACGGGCATGCTGCCGGTGACCACCAACGACCTGACGCGTTCGGGGTACTTGGCGGCCAGGTTCAGCGCGATGGTGCCGCCCCAGGAGTTGCAGACGAAGTCGGCCCGGTCGATCTCCAGGGCGTCCATCAGGGCCACGGTCTTCGCCGCGTGGTAGTCCCACATGGGGCCCTCGATGACGGGCTTCGCCGACTTGCCGTACTGCAGGATGTCGACCAGGAGACAGCGCCGGCCGGCCGCGAACAGCGGAGCCACCTGCCCGAAGTCCGACCAGCCGGTGCAGCCGGGGCCGCCGCCGTGCAGGAAGATCGTGGGACTGCCCGTGCCCAGCTCGATGTAGTGGTACTTGACGCCGTCCGCCTCCGCGTAGGCGCCCTGCGGGGGCGCCTGGATGTCCATGAGATCCATGAGCGGATCGTGCCGGGCGGTACGGGCGGGTCCAAGCGGGGCGGTCCGCTGAGCGGTCCGGGTCTGTGGCCACGGGGGTGCCTTCCTTCCTAAGGTCCGCCGCATGCTGGATGTGGCGGAGGAAAGAGCCCAGGCGGCGATGGGCCGCTGGGAGGCTCGCTCGCTGGGAGTCGTACGGGCCGAGGCGGCGGCCGAGTTCGCACGGGCCGCCGGGGACAGCGCGCCGGCGCTGGTGGATCCCGCGGACCCCGCCTTCGTGGTGCACCCGATGTACCTCGTCAGCCTGCTGCGGCCCGAACCGGGCGCGGAACCGGGCGAGTTGCGGCCGGACGGCATGTACCGCGACGAGGTGCCGGGCACCGACGGGCTGGACGTACGGCTGATGGCGGGCGGTCAGGCGGTGCGCTGGGTCGGGGAGGTCCGGGTCGGCGATCGCGTCGAGGTACGCCGCGCGGTCACGGCCGTCGACCGGAAACGGCCGGATCTGCTGCTGATCACCGTCGAGAAGACGTACGCCGCCGAGCGCGGGCCCCTCATCGAGGTCACGGAGAGGTTCATCGTGCGATGACAGAGGCGGCGACGACAGAGGCGGCGACAGGGGCTGTGACGGCGAAAGCTGTGACGGCGGAGGCTGCGACGGCGGAGCTGGTGCCCGACGAGGTCATGCTGCTGCGCTTCGGCGCGGTCACCCGCAACACGCACCGCATCCACTACGACACCGCCTTCGCCCGGTCGGAGGGCCTGGCCGGGCCGGTCGTCATGGCACAGCTGCACGGCTGTCTGCTGCACCGGGCGGCCGCGGCCCACGCCGGGCCGGCGGGGCGGGTGCGGGAGGTCTCCTGGCAGAACCGGGCGCCCGCGCACCCCGGCGACCGGCTCACGGTGACGAGCACGGTACGGGACACGGACCCCGTCAGCGGTGAGATCACCCTCGATCTCGTCGAGCACCGCACGGACGGTGCCGTGTGCTGCCGGGGCCACGCCGTCGTCGTACCGGACCGCACCCGGGACTGACCCCGGTCAGGAGAAGTCCAGCACCACCTTCCCCACCGCCTCCCCCGTCCGCAGCCGTTCCACCGCCTCGGCCAGCCGCTCGGGCCGATGCCGTTCGACGGGCAACTCCAGCTCCCCGGCCGCCAGTTCGCCCAGCATCCGGTCGACGTCGGCGGCGACCTCCCGGCCCCGGGTCATCAGGTTCACCGGGAGCAGCGAGACATCGGCGAGCAGGAAGTCCGCGAGGTCGACGGTGAGTTCGCGGCCCGCGGTGTAGCCGACCAGGGCGACCCGGCCGCGCGGCCGGACCAGGCCCAGGGCCGCCCGCAGCACCGGCCCGCCCACGGTGTCGACGACCGCGTCCACCGGCCCGCCCACCGCCTCCGCCGTCAGGTCCCCCGCCAGGACCGCCTTCGCGGCGGCCGGGACCCGGGCCAGCTTGGCGGGCCGCCCGACCACGCCGATCACCTCGGCTCCGGCCCGCGCCGCGACCTGCACGGTCAGCGATCCGACCGCGCCCGCGGCACCGGTGACCAGCACCCGCTCGCCGGGCCGTACGTCCGCCACCGAGTGCACCGCCGCCCAGGCGGTACCGGCCGGGGTGAAGAACCCGCAGGCGAGCGCGGGATCCGTGCCCTCCGGCACCGGGACGGCGGTGGCGTCCGGGACCAGGGCATGGCTCCGCCAGCAGCCGTCCCGGCGCAGGCCGAGCCCCTTGCCGCTGATCCTCACCAGGCTCCCCACCGGGTGGGTGTCGGAGGCGAGCACGAGACCCGCCCCGTTGGTGCCGGGTACGGCGGGCAGGTCCGGCAGGATGCCGAACTTCCCGTCCACCACGTTGAGATCGAGATGGCCGACCTGTGCCGCCAGCATCCGCACGAGGGTCTGGCCCGGCTGTGCTTCCGGCACCGGCCGCTCCAGGAGCCGGGGCAGCACCCCGAACCGTTCGAGGACCAGGGCACTCGACTTGCCGCTCACAGTTTCACTCCGTATCGACGCAGGACCCGGGAGGCCGCGATCCGCAGCACGCGGTCGAAGACGAACCCGAGGATGCCCAGGGTGATGATCCCGACGAACACCCAGTCGATGCGACCGTAGTTGCGGGAGGTCCAGATCAGGGAGCCGAGACCGACCTGGGCGGCGACGATCTCGGCGGAGACGATGGTCAGGAAGCTGTTGCCCATGGCCAGCCGGGCACCGGTGACGATGTGGGGCACGGTCGAGGGCAGCACGATCCCGCGCAGGATCTGCCCCCGGCTCGCGCCCAGGGAGGCGGCGGCGCGCAGCTTGGACTCGCCGACCGACATCACCCCGGCGCTGGTGTTGAGGATGACGATGAAGACGGACGTGTAGAAGATCAGCACGACCTTCGAGGACTCGCCGATGCCCAGCCAGACCACGGCCAGCGTGACGAAGGCGACCGGCGGGATGAACCGGAAGAACTCGATGTACGGCTCCAGGAGCTGGCGTACGACCTTGATCTGGCCGACGAGCAGTCCGGCCGGGACGCCGACGAGCAGTCCGAGGCCCCAGCCGATCAGGATGCGGCGGCTGGAGGCGATGATCGAGTTGGTGAGGGTGCCGTCCGCGGCGAGGTCGCCGGCGGCGGTGAGGGTCTCGTGCGGGGACGCCACGAGCGAGGGGCCGTAGTGCAGGGCCAGGAGCTGCCAGACGCCGAGGCCGACGAGAACGGAGACGGTGTACAGGCCGGCGGCCCGCAGTCCGCGGACCGCCCTGCGCTCGGCGCGCGGTTTCGGCGGGGCGGCCACGGTCACGGTGGTCATGACGTCTCCTCGGGGTCGAGTCCCTGGTCGAGTCCCTGATCAGGTCCTTCGTCGAGTCCCTGGTCGCGCAGGGCCTTGCGGACCTCTTCGCCGATGTCCTGGCGCAGGCTGCGGCGCAGGTCGAGGGCGGCCGGGTCGTCCTCGTCCCGGGGCCGGGGCAGGTCGACGGGGTAGACGGACTTGACGGAGGCCGCCGGGCCCGCCGTCATGACGGCGACCCGGTCCGCCAGCAGGATCGCCTCCTCTATGTCGTGGGTGACGAAGACGACCGTGCAGCCCGAGGCCTGCCAGATGCGGGCCATCTCCTCCTGCATGACCTGCCGGGTCTGCGCGTCGAGCGCGCCGAACGGCTCGTCCATCAGCACGACCCGGGGCTGGTTGGCCAGCACCCGCGCGATCTGCACCCGCTGTCGCATCCCGCCCGAGAGCTGCCCGGGGAACCGGTCGGCGCAGTGCCGCAGTCCGACCAGCCCCAGGTACTCGTCGGCCAGTTCGCTCTGCTCGGCGCGGGAGCGGCCGCGCATCCGGGGGCCGAAGGCCACGTTCTGCCGGACGGTCAGCCAGTCGAAGAGCGCCTCGCTGCTCTGGAACACCATCCCGAGGTCCGGGTCGGGTCCGGTGACCGGCTGCCCGTCGACGGTCAGAGCGCCTTCAAAGGGCCGGACGAAACCCGCCAGGGCCGACAGCAGGGTGGACTTGCCGCAGCCGCTCGGCCCGAGCAGACACAGGAACTCACCGGCGGCGATGTCCAGCGTGATGCCGTCCACGGCGTGGAAGGAGCCGAACCGGATCCCGACGCCGTCGACGCGGACGGCGGCGCCGTGCCCGCCCTCCCGGTTGTCCGTGCCCTCGGTCCGGGCGGGCGCGGGCCCCGTCTGGATGGCCTTCGTCATCGCTCATGATCCCTTCGTGTCGAGTGGGAGGAGGCTTCTGCTGCCGGCCTGTGGCTCCATGAGCACCTCGGAGGGTTGGCGGGGACGCGGCCTGGGGCGGTACCGGGGGTGCGGGGATCTCGCGCACCGTAGACCGCGCCGGGACGTGCGCGCATGGCCGGTGGTCCGCTGAGCGGGACGCCCGCCGCCAAGGGCCGCCGGCGCGTCGGCGGTCTGCTCAGCGGAACGGTTTCGTAGGCCGCCACCGGCCGTGACCCGAAGCTCGTCACCACGCACCGACGGCACCAGGAGGTCACGCACGATGACGACGGGTGAAGGCCCGAAGAACAGGAGCCGGTCCGCGCCGGGGCGGCAGGACTGGTCCTCATGGCCGCACTACGACGGCGCCGCCCAGGGCTTCCGCGGCTACTGGTACCCGGTCACCTGGTCCAGCCACCTGACCGGCAAGCCGCAGCCGTTCACGATCTGCGGCGAGAAGATCACCCTCATCCGGGACGGCGGCACGGCGTACGCCCTGCACAACCGGTGCCCGCACCGCGGGGTGCCGCTGTCCGAGGGCGACCAGCAGTTCCCCGGCACGGTCAGCTGCCCCTACCACGGCTGGACGTTCGACCTGCCCACCGGCAGGCTCAGCGCCGTCATCACCGACGGACCCGGCTGCCGTCTCACCGGCAAGGTGAGCGTACGGACGTACGCGGTCGAGGAGCGCCTCGGCATGGTGTGGGTGTACATCCCGCTGGCCGACGAGGAACCCCACCCCATCGACGAGCAGCTTCCCGAGGAGCTCGTCTCCAACCCCTTCGTGATGGGCGGCCGGATCGAGCCGCGCGGCGGCAACTGGCGGTTCGCCTGCGAGAACGGCTTCGACGAGGGCCACGCCAAGTACCTGCACCGCACGGCCCTGTGGCGGCTCTTCAAGCCGATGCCGACCTGGAACGTCACCAGGATCGTGCCCCGCGGCCGCTGGATCTACCGGGTCCAGGACGAGGTCCACTGGGAGGCCGACTTCCCCGGCGTGGGCCACTGGTCCAACAAGCGCTGGTGGAAGATGCAGCCGCCGAAGGAGACCTTCAACATCGGCAACACCGGCAAGGCGGACAGCATCAACCCGACGATCGAGGCCCAGGACTTCCCCGGCTTCGCGTCCCTGTCCATGCCGGGTGTGCTGCGGATCGTCTACCCCAACTTCATCCACTACGAGTTCTACGTCCCGGTGGACGCCGACCGCCACAACTACGTCGGTGTGATGGTCAACTTCACCGAGGGCTGGTCGACCCTGCGCTTCTACGCCAAGTACCTGGGCGCCATCCGCTGGCTGTTCCACGGCCAGTTCTCCGGCCAGGACGCCTGGATGGTCGACGTCACCGACGCGCCTCCGGAGAAGCTCTACCGCCCCGACGTCTCACTGACCTCCTGGCGGAACCTCAGCGAGGAGGAGTACGCCAAGAAGCTGGCCGGGACCGGGGCCGACTCATCTGCAGAGAAGGAGGCGTGAGCATGCGCCGCATCCTGTTCGCCCTGCTGGCCGGAGCCGCCCTCGCGATCGGGCTGCCGCTGGCCAGACGACGCTTCGAGCGCACCACCATGACCCAGGTACACAGGGTCAACCAGTGAACGCCCTGGCCGGCCTCGACGAGCGGCGCTCCGCCTGGGTCACGGAGGCCTGGCGACACGTCACCGGCACACGCCTGCGCGAACTGATCACCGGCCTGGTCGACATCCCCAGCCCGACGGGCGACGAGGGCCCGCTGGCCCGGCACATCGCGGACACACTCTCAGCGAGCCTGCCCCATACGGCAGTTCAGCCCCTCGACGACCGCCAGGCCAACGCCTGGTCCCGTCTCAAGGGCGACGGCACCGGCCCCGACCTCATGCTCTACGCCCCCATCGACACCCTCACCGTGGGCGACGAGCGCGAGGACCTCCCCTGGATCGGTCCGGAGCTGCGCGAGGACATGCGCCCGCGGGCGAGGGTGTACGACGACCTGGTCGTCGGTCTCGGCGCCTCCAACCCCAAGGGGCACGCGGCCTGCGTGATGATGGCCGCCGAGGCGATCGCGGGCGCCGGCATCCCGCTCGCCGGCGACCTGGTCGCGGCGTTCGGTGCGGGCGGCATGCCCACCAACGCCCGGCCCGGCAGCACCAGGCTCAACACCGGTCAGGGAGTCGGCTGTTCGTTCCTCCTGGAACAGGGCCTGTGGACCGACTACGCGGTCATCGCCAAGCCCGGCTGGACGGTCTCCTGGGACGAGGTCGGCCTGGTCTGGTTCGAGGTCACCGTCCACGGCACCCACACCTACGTCGGCTCGCGCCACCGGCTCCCGTACGACAACGCCGTCGCCCGCGCCGGGGAGGTCGTCCGGCACCTGGAGGAGTGGTTCGCCGAGTACGCCGAGCGGCACACCGGCGGCACGGTCGCCCCGCAGGGCATCGTCTCCTCCGTGCGCGGCGGCTGGCCGCGGATGGCCGCGGTCACCCCGGCCTCCTGCACCCTCATGGTGGACCTGCGGATCGCCCCGGAGACCTCACCGATGCAGGCGAAGCGGGAGTTCCTCGCCGCCCTCGGCGAGTTCGAGGGTGTGACCGCGGAGATGGTGCTCGCCGTTCCCGGCACCCGGACCGACCCGGACAGCTGGATCCGCCGGTCCGCGACCGCCGCGTGGGAGGCCTTCGAGGGCCGCGAGCACGAGGTGATCCGCGGCAACAGCGGTGCCACCGACGCCAACATCCTGCGCGGTCGCGGCATCCCGACGGTGCGCGTCGGCATGCCGAAGGTCCCGCAGGCCGAGGCGCCCTTCGAGATCGACTTCGCGCGCGGGATGAACACCGTCTCCGTGCGGGCGATGGAGAAGCTGACCCGCCACCTGATCCGTACGGCCCTCGACACCGTCACCCGCCCCCGCACAGAGATCCCCGGAGACCCGGCATGACCGAGATCGTCCTGGGTGTCGGCGCGTCGCACAGCACGCTGATGAACACCCACTGGGACCAGACCTTCCACAAGGACCGCGCCGAGCGCTTCCGCGACGCCCTCGCCGAGGCCCGTGACCGGCTGGCCGCCGCCCGCCCGGACACGGTGGTGCTGGTCGGCTCCAACCACTTCCGCGGCTTCTGGCTGGACCTCATCCCGAGCTTCACCCTCGGCGTGGGCGAGTGCGTGGCGAGCGGCGAGTCCGGCACCCCGAAGGGCCCGCAGCGGGTCGACGTCCCGCTGGCCCGGCACCTCGCCGGTTCCCTCGTCGAGGACCACGGTTTCGACATCGCCTTCTCCGCCCGGCTGCAGATCGACCACGGCCAGTCGCACGCGATCCAGTACCTCCTCGACGGACTCGACGTGGAGCTCGTCCCGCTCGTCGTCAACGTCTTCGCGCCGCCGCTGCCGACCCTGGAGCGCTGCGAGCGGCTCGGCCGTGCCATCAGGGAGACGGTCCTGTCCTTCCCGGCGGACCGGCGGGTCGCCGTGATCGGCTCCGGCGGGCTCTCGCACCGGCTGCCCTGGCCGGACTGGCGTGCACCGCACGGCGACGACGAGGAGTTCATGGTCGACGCCTGGCTCAACGGCCGGGAGAACTGGCAGGACTACGACGTCCGCCGCCGCGAGATCATCCGGGCCGCCGAGGCCGCGCTCACCCCTGAGTTCGACGAGGAGTTCCTCAGCCTCGTGGAGCGCGGCGAGACCCGCCGGCTCACCGGCCTCAGCGCCGGGGAGCTGGAGAAGCGGGCCGGGAACGGCGCCCAGGAGATCCGCACCTGGCTGCTCATGGCGGCAGCCCTCGGCCATGTCCCCGGACAGCGGCTGGCCTACGAGCAGATGCCCGAGTGGCTCACCGGCATGGCCGTCACCGTCCTCGATCCCGCGCACCGCGCGTCCCCCGCGTCTCCTGAAGGGCAGTCATGAGCATCTGGACCGAACTGACCGGCACCGACCACCGTCTCGCGTACGTCGACGCCGGCGGCATCCGTACCCGCGCCCTCCAGGCCGGACCGGAGGACGGCGAGCACGTCGTCTTCCTGCACGGCACCACCGGCCACCTGGAGGCCTTCGTCAAGAACATCCCGGTGCACGCCGCGGCCGGCTACCGCGTCCACGCCGTCGACATGCTCGGGCACGGCTACACGGACAAGCCCGACCGGCCCGGCGAGATCCCCGCCTACGTCGATCACCTGCTCGCTTATATGGACGCCGTCGGTGCCGAGCGAGCGCACCTGGTCGGTGAGTCGCTGGGCGGCTGGGTGGCGTCCTGGGCGGCGAGCGAGCACCCGGACCGGGTCGCCTCGCTCCAGCTGCTGTGCATGGGCGGCACGAAGGTCAACCCGCAGGTGATGGAGCGGCTGAAGACCTCGACGCGGGCGGCGGCCCTGGAGGACGACATCTCCCTCACCCGGGAGCGGCTGCGGCTGCTGTGGGCGGAGTGGGACGAGGACCTCGGCGAGGAGCTGACCCGGGTCCGGTACGAGATCTACCACCAGCCCGAGTTCCAGCGGAACCTGCACAACCTGCTGGCCCTCCAGGAGGTCGACCGGCGCGAGCGCAACCTGCTCCGGCCCGACCGCATGGCCCGGATCAAGGCGCCCACCCTCGTGGTCTGGGCCAACAAGAACCCGTTCGGGGACGTCCCGGAGGGCGAGGCCATCGCCGCCGCGATCCCCGGGGCCCGGCTGGAGGTCTTCACCGAGTGCGGGCACTGGCCGCAGCACGAGAAGGCGGAGCTGTACAACCCGCTCAGCCTGGGGTTTCTCGGCGAGGCCCACTGACGGTACGGCGAATTTACACGGGACCTATGGCCTGATGACAGGACACATGGTTCCGTTTCCCGCACGACAGAAGACCGAGTTCCGCATGGCAACGGATTGACCGGGAGGTTCCGCCCATGACCGTCACCACGGTCGGCCGCGCCGACACCACTCCAGCCGAACCCGCACTCGCCGTCCCGCGCGGTTCCGTCATCCCACGGGCCGAGGCTCCCGGCCAGGACACCATGAACTCGGTCCTGGGCAAGGTCAGGCCGATCCTGGAGGCGTTCACCGCCGAGGACGACGCGCTCTCCCTGGCCGAGCTGGTGCGCCGGACCGGGGTGGCCAAGGCGACCGTGCACCGGCTCGCGCAGGAGCTGGTCGTCTGGGGGCTCCTGGAGCGCTCGGGCTGCGACTACCGGCTGGGGCTCAGGCTCTTCGAGATCGGGCAGCGGGTGCACCGGCAGCGGATCCTGCGCGAGGTGGCCCAGCCGTACATGGAGGATCTCCTGCTGGCCACCCAGGAGACCATCCACTTCGCCATCCACGACAGCCTGGACGTCGTGTACCTGGAGAAGATCTTCCCGCACCGCGGTCTGAGCGAGGAGTCCCGGGTGGCGGGCCGGCTGCCGCTGTACTGCACCGCCACCGGCAAGGCGATCCTGGCGTTCTCCCCCGCCTCCCTGTTCGCGGAGGTGGTCCGGAGCGGGATGAAGCCGCTGACGCGGCACACGGTGACCTCGCCGGGGCGGCTGCGGGCCCAGCTGGAGCGGATCCGGGCCGACGGCGTGGCGACCGAGGCGGAGGAGATCCGGCTGGGCTACGCGAGCATGGCGGTGCCCGTCTTCAGCCCCCAGTCCACGCTGGTGGGGGCGCTGTCCATCACCGCGCCCACCTACCGGATGGACGGCCCCGGCCACGCCGTGGCGCTGCGCACGGCCGCCCTGGGCATCGCCAGGTCGCTGCGGTGAGCGCCGTACTGGACGAGGTCCTGGCGCGGGCCCGCGGGCTCGTCGGGGAGTGGGAGAGCGAGGACTGCGGGGTGCTCGCCGTGAAGGACTTCTGCCGGTACGCGGCGGCCCTGAACGACGTCGGCTATCTCCGCCGGGCCCGGGCCCAGGAGGCCGCCGGGGACGAGGTCGCGGCCCCCGCGCTGTTCCTCGCCGGGACGATGAGCTGGCAGGACGGCCCCGTCGAGCACGAGCTGCGCCCGGACGGGCTGGCCGTCCGGGAGTCGCCGTGCACCGAGGGACTGCCGGTCCGCCAGGTGCACGGGGGCCAGACGGTCAGGCTGCGGCAGGCCCCGGTCGCCGGTACCCGGGTGACCGCCGCCCGGGCGGTGACCTCGGCGGACCTGCGGCAGGGCCGGACCGGCGACTTCGTGCTGCTCGGCGTCACGACTCGCTTCACCGCGCAGGACGGCGCCGAACTGATGGCGATGGACGAGACGATCGTCGTACTGGAGGGTCCGTGAGCGGCGCGCCCGCGGCCGGGCAGGTCTGCCCGTCGCGTTCCTACACGCACAGCCCCGTACAGCTGTTCCGGTTCAGCGCCGTGTCGTGGAACTCCCACCGCATCCACTACGACGCCGGGTACGCCGCCTCCGAGGGGTTCCCCGGGGTCGTCGTACAGTCCACCCTGCACGGCGAGACCCTGAGCCGCCGTGCCCTGGACTGGGCCGGGCCGGGGGCGGCGCTGGAGTCGGTGAGCTGGCGCAACCGGGCCACCGCCGTGGCCGGCGAGCCGCTCACCTGGACGGGGACGGTCCGTGCGGCCGAGCCCTGTGACGGGGGAACGCGGGTGACGCTCGACGTCGCCGTGGTCAAGGGCGACGGCGTCCCCTGTGTCACAGGGCTCGTGGAACTCAGCTGGCGTGCCGGCCGTACCAGCCCTTGAGCAGGGCGGTGTCGAGGTCGGGGGACTTCTTGACCAGCTTCTGATCGAGGAGGAAGCCGACGATCTTCTGTGCCGAGGTGACGTCGGCGCTGTCGATGCCGCGGGCGGAGAAGGTGATTTCCGGGAGCACCTTCTCCGTGTCCGCGACGGGGAGTTTCACCTGCTTGCTGGTGGCCTCGGCGGCCGCCTCGGGGTCGGAGGTGACCAGCCGGTCCGCCTGGGCGACGGCCTTGAAGACCTTGCCCGCGGTGTCCTCGTTGTCCTTGAGCCAGGACTGGTCGGCCAGCAGCCACTGCACGTAGCGCACCCCGAAGTCGCCGATGCGGGCGGTGATGTGGCCGCCGGACGCGGCGCCCTTGGCCGCCCAGGGCTCGTACAGCACGTAGCCGTCGATCGAGCCGCGCTCCAGCATGCCGGGCATCTCCGGGGCCGAACTCTGCAGGATCTTCACGGACTTCGGGTCGATGCCGTTGTGCAGCAGGTACTGGTGGGTGGCGTACAGGCCGAGTCCGCCGATCGACGCCATGGTCCTGATCTTCCTGGGCGAGGTGATCCCGTCGCGGAGGACGACCTTGAGGTAGCGGTCGGAGGACTGGAAGACGCCGAGGGCGCGCAGTCCGGGGTCGGTGACCATGAGGGGCAGAGCGGTCGAGTCGGCGTTGGCCGCGATCTGCGCGGTGCCCGCGGTCACGGCCTGGGAGGCGGCGGGTCCGCCCTCCGTCTTCACCAGTTCCACATTGACGCCCGCCTTCTTGAACAGCCCGCGTTCCTCCGCGAGATAGAAGGGGGCGTACGAGGCGTCGATGCCGAGGGCCACCCGCACCGTCGGCAGTCCCGCCGCCGACACCCCCGTCGAGTCCGTCGACCCTGCCGTACAGGCCGTGGTCAGGAACAGGGCGAGTGCCGCCCCGACGACACCTCTCCTGCCGATCGCGTCCTTGTGCATGTCGCCCTCCCGGCGTCGTGCTGCATGGGTGGGAGGACGGTCCCAGTGCCGGGCCGGGACGCGTGAGCGAAGCGTCCTGCTGGCCGGAACGGAGCGGGGCGGGCGAAGGGGCGCGGGCGCAGCGTCCTGCTCACCGGAACGGAGCGGGGCGGGCGAAGGGGCGCGGGCGGAGCGTCCTGCTCACCGGAACGGAACCGTAGGACGGTATCCGGCCCCGCTCCTACGCTCCCGGGCCATGAGCGTTCTCACCGACGTGCCGACGAGCACGCACGAACCCGGCACGATCGAGACGGACATCCTGATCGTCGGCGCCGGGCCGGCCGGCCTCTACGGCGCCTACTACGCTGGCTTCCGCGGACTGCGCGTCGCCGTCATGGACGTCCTGCCGCAGCCGGGCGGCCAGATCAGCGCCATGTACCCCGAGAAGCCCATCCACGACATCGCGGGGTTCCCGGCGGTGCGCGGCCGGGACCTGGTGGCCAACCTGGTCGCGCAGGCCGAGCCGTACGGTCCGCGCTATCTGCTCGGTCACCGGGCCGTGGAGCTGGCCCACGGGCCCGATCTGTACCCGGTCGTGCGCAGCGACCGCGGGGCCGTGGTCCGGGCCGGGGCGGTGGTCGTCACGGGCGGGGTGGGCACCTTCACGCCCCGGGCGCTGCCGGCCGGCGAGGACTTCCTCGGGCGCGGCCAGGTGTACTTCGTACCGGACCCGGCCGAGCACACCGGCCAGGACGTGGTGGTCGTCGGCGGCGGTGACAGCGCCTTCGACTGGGCCGCGGTCCTCGCCCCGGTCGCCCGGTCCGTGCGGCTCGTGCACCGCACCGCCCGCTTCCGCGCCCACCAGGCGAGCGTGGCGAAGGTCCGTGACCTCGGCATCGAGATCATCACCGACACCGAGGTGAGCGCCCTGCACGGCACCGCGCACGTGGAGCGGGTGGAGCTGCGGCACCGCACCACCAAGGCCGTCCGGGAGGTCCCGGCGCGGACGGTGGTCGCGGCCCTCGGCTTCGTCGCCGACCTGGGCCCGCTCCAGCACTGGGGACTGGCCCTGAACGCCCGCCGCATCGCGGTGGACACGCGCATGGCCACCAACCTGCCCCGGGTCTTCGCCGCCGGGGACATCACCGACTACCCCGGCAAGGTGCGCCTGATCGCCGTGGGCTTCGGCGAGGTCGCCACCGCCGTGAACAACGCGGCCACCGTCCTCGACCCCGAGGCCGCGCTGTTCCCCGGCCACTCGACGGACACCTGAGGAGGACTGACATGGCCTACGTCATCGGACCGACCTGCGTCGACATCATGGACCGCTCCTGCGTGGAGGAGTGCCCCGTCGACTGCATCTACGAGGGCGAACGAAAGCTCTACATCAACCCCGCCGAGTGCATCGACTGCGGTGCCTGCGAGACGGCCTGCCCGGAGCAGGCGATCACCGTGGACCGGCTCGCCGACCCCGAGTTCCGCGCCGACAACAAGCGGTTCTTCGAGCAGACCCTGCCGGGGCGGGCGGCGCCGCTGGGGTCGCCGGGCGGTGCGAACGGGCTCGGCCCGGTGGGCGTCGACACCCCGCTGGTGGAGGCCCGTCGATGAGGGTCGGCATCCGCGTCCCGCCCTGCGACCGGGCCGACCGCGTGCTGGAGACCGTACGGCGGGCGGAGCGGCTCGGCTTCGACGACGTCTGGTTCCCGGACTCCCAGCTGCTGTGGCGGGACGTGTTCACCACGCTCACCGCGGCCGCCCTCGGCACCGACCGCATCGGCCTGGGCACCGCGGTCACCAACCTCGCGACCCGCCACCCGGCCGTGGTGGCCTCCGCCGCCCGCAGCGTCGCCGAACTCGCCCCGGGCCGCTTCACGCTCGGCCTCGGCGTCGGCAACAGCTCGGTCGGCCCGGTCGGACTGCGGCAGAGCACCTCGGCGGCGATCCGCGAGGGCATCGGCATGCTGCGCGCCCTGCTCGCGGGCGAGGAGTGGGAGTTCCCGGGCGGGGTCCGCTCACGCCTGCGCGACCCGGACCCCGGGATCCCCCTGCACCTGGCCGCGAGCGGGCCGAGGAACCTGCGTCTGGCCGGGGAGATCGCCGACGGCGTCATCCTGCTCAGCGGGGTCTCCCCGCGGACTCTCGCCCAGGCCACCGCCCGGGTCCGGGAGGGAGCCGCCGGACGCGAGGGACGGCTCCCGCTCACCGTCTCCGCGTTCTGCGCCGTCACCGACGACGTCGAGGCCGAGGCGCGCCGGCTCAAGCCGATCTGCGCCTCGATCGCGCAGAACGGCGGAGCGCCCTTCCTCGCCCTCGCCGGCATCGACGTCCACGTGCCGGAAAAGGTCGAGGGCATCTACCCCGACCTGGTCCACGCGGAGGACTGGAAGGCCGCCGTCGACATCTGCTCGGCCTGGATCAGCGACGAGAACGCACTCCGGTTCGCCGAGGAGTTCTGCCTGTTCGGCACCGCCGACGAGATCGCCGCCCGGCTCCGCGCCCTGCCCGCGAGCGGCGTCACCGGCGTGTTCCTCCAGCACGTCGGCTCCTACGACCCGCCCGCCGACCTGATCGAGGCGGTGGGCGGCGCCGTGCTGCCCCAACTCAACTGAGGGAGAAGACCGTGCGAAAAGGCTATGTGCCCAGCAGTTTCGGCCAGTTGCACTACGTCGAGTGCGGTGACGCGGCCGGTGAACCCGTCCTGATGCTCCATCAGACGCCGCGCTCGTGGACCGAGTACCTCGACGTGCTGCCCCTGGTCGGCGCCGAGCGGCGGGCCGTCGCCATGGACACCCTCGGCTTCGGCGCCTCCGCCAGGCCCGAGGGACCGTTCTCCATCGAGCTGTTCGCCGACGCGGCCGAGGAGTTGGCGGACGCGCTCGGCCTGGACCGCTTCCACCTGGTCGGCCATCACACCGGCGGGGTGATCGCGGTGGAACTCGCCGCCCGCCTCCAGGACCGGGTGGCCAGCCTCCTGCTGTCCGCCACCCCGTTCGTCGACGACGAGAAGCGCCGGACGGCCGCCGCACGCAAGCCCGTCGACCACGTGGACCCCGTGCCCGACGGCTCACATCTCCTCGATTTGTGGAACCGGCGGCGCGGCTTCTACGAGGAGGGCCAGGAGGCCGCGCTCACCCGGTTCATGGTGGACGCGCTGAGCGTCCTCGACCGCGTCGAGGAGGGCCATGTGGCCGTCCGCGCCTACGAGATGGACCGCCGGCTGCCGCACATCACCGCCCGCGTCCTCGCCGTCTGCGCGCCCGGCGACCACTACTCCCTGCCCGCCCTGGAGAAGTTCGCGGCCGCCCTCGGCTGCGAGACCCGGGTGCTGTCCGGCGGGCACGTGCCACTCCCCGAGCAGTTGCCCGGGGAGTTCGCGAAGGTCGTGCTGGAATGGACGGCGGCCGGGTAACCCGGTCACTTCAGGCCGATGTGCGCACCCGGACCCAGCGGCAGGTCGAAGCCGTAGAAGACGCCCAGGATGGCCAGCCAGACCACCAGGAACGGCACGGTGAAGATCGCCAGCCGGGAGATGAGGGTGCCGAGGCGGGCATCGGGTTCGTAGCGGCGGAGCATCGCGAGGAGCAGGAAGACGTACGGGTTCATCGGCGTGATGATGCCGGTGGCCGAGTCGCCGATGCGGAACGCCGCCTGGCTGAGGGCCGGGCTCATGCCGAGCAGCATGAACGCCGGTACGAACACCGGCCCCACCAGCGACCACAGCGCCGACCCGGAGACGATGAACAGGTTCAGGCAGGCGGCGAGGAGCACGAACGCGACCAGCGCCCAGAAGCCGGTCAGGCCGATCGCGTCCAGGCCGGCCGCCGCCTTCACCGCCAGCAGGATGCCGACGTTGGACCAGTTGAACAGGGCGATGACCTGGGAGGCCACGAACATCAGGACGAGGTAGCCGGCCATGTTCTGCACGGAGCCGGTCATCGCGGTGACCACGCCCTCCGAACCGCTCAGCGCCTTGACCGTGAAGCCGTAGGTCAGGCCGGCCAGCAGGAACGCCCCGAACAGCACCGGCACGATGCCGGTCAGCAGCGGGGAGGGCACCAGCGCCCCGCCGTCGCCGCGCAGCGGGGCGCCCTCGGGCAGCCACAGCGACAGCACCGCGGCCGCGTACGCGAGGACGACGAGCGCGGTGTACAGCAGCCCCCGGCGCTCGACGGGGGTGAGGGCGAGGTTCTGCTCCTCCTCCGGTTCGTCGGCGGAGGGCTCGTAGGTGCCCAGGCGGGGTTCCAAAACGCGGCTGATGAGGAAGCCGCCCAGCAGGCCCAGGACCAGGCTGCTGGAGGCGGTGAAGAAGTAGTTGATCAGGAGGTTGAGGTCGAGGCCCTTGGCGGCGGGCAGGACCGCGGCCGCCTGCTGGGTGATGCCGATGTAGAGGGCGTCCAGCGAGCCGATCGTGAACCCGGCCGCATAGCCCGCGCCGACGCACGCGAAGCCGCCGATCAGACCGGCCACCGGATGACGGCCCGCGCTCTTGAACACCACGGCGGCCAGCGGCGGCAGCACGATCGCGGCCACATCGCTGATCATGTGCGCCTGGCAGGCGACCAGAGCGACCAGGTAGGGCAGCAGCGCCCGGGGCGCGCGGGCCAGGGTGGCCCGCATGACGGTCTCCAGGAGTCCGGCCTTCTCGGCGACCCCCACCGCCATGATCATGAGCAGTACGGCGGCGACGGGCGGGAAGGTCGCGAAGTTGGTGACGAGGTTCTCCGTCAGCCAGCGCACGCCCTCGCCGGTGAACAGCCCCGCGATCGGCTTGGTGTCGGTGGTGCCGGGGACGGTGACGTGCACGTCGCCGACCGCGAGCGCGGTGGAGACCACGGCCAGCAGCAGGAAGAGGGCGGTGAACAGCAGGATCGGGTTGGGGAGCGCGTTGCCGGCGCGTTCGATCAGCGCGAGCACCCGGTCGACGCCGCTGGGCCGCCGTCTGTCCGGGGACTCGCTCGGGGCGGGGAGGTCGGTGAGTGAGGACATCAGAGCCGCCCTTCCGTCGCTGTCGGCAGGAGGTCCTTGCGTACGACGCCGTCCTGGACGACGCAGACGATGTTCGCGGGGTCACCGAGGACGCCGATGTCCCGGAGCGGGTCCCCGTCGCAGAGGATCAGGTCGGCGGTGCGGCCTGCGGTGAGGGTACCGAGGCGGTCGGCGACGCCGAGGAGTTCGGCGGCGGTGCGGGTGCCGGCGACGATGGCGGCCATCGGGTCCATGCCGAGGTCCACCAGGTAGGAGAGCTCCATCAGGTTCACCCCGTGCGGGCCGACGGCCGCGTCCGTGCCGAGGGCGATCCGGGCACCGTACTCGACGGCCCGTGCGATGTTCTCCTTCGTCACGCCGGACCAGCGGGTCTTCTTCTGGTAGTGGTAGTCGGGCATCGTGTCCTTGTTGATGCCCGCGTAGACGGTGGACAGCGTCGGTACGACGAACACCCCGCGCTCTGCGGCCAGGTCGAGGGCGCGCTCGTCGAGGCCGTAGCCGTGCTCGATGCTGGTGACGCCGCCGCGGAGGGCGTTGAGGATGCCCGCGTTGCCCTGGGCGTGCGCGGCGACCGGCTTGCCGCCGTGCCGGCGGGCCTCGTCCACGACGGCCCGGATCTCCTCCTCCAGGAGGCCCTCGTCGTCGGGGTCGTCGTACGGGCTGCCCATGCCGCCGGTGGCGCAGACCTTCACCAGGTCGGCGCCGTCGCGCAGCACCCGGCGCACCGCGAGCCGGGCCGCCGCCGTGTCGTCGGCGATCTCGGACATCCCGGCGCTCAGATCGGTCCCGTCGGGCAGCCGGACGTCGGCGTGGCCGCCGGTGTGGCTGATGATGCGGACGGCGGTGTGCAGCCGGGGGCCGACGACCCGGCCGGTCTCGACGGCCGTACGGAAGCCCGCCGACAGGCCGCCGAGGTCGCGGGCGGTGGTGATGCCGGCGTCGAGGGTCCGGCGCAGCCGGGTGACGGTGTCGAGGGTGACCAGCACCGGGTCGAGTTCGGCGCGGCGGCCGGGTGCCGCGCCGTGGGCGTAGGCGAGGTGGACGTGACAGTCGAAGAAACCTGGCAGTACCGTGCGGTCATCCGCGTCGAGGACCCGCTCACCGGCGGCGGGCGGGGCGGTCGCGGCGGGACCGGCATAGGTGATCGTGCCCTGGGCATCGATGGTCACCACGGCGTCGTCCACCGGGGCGGCGCCGGTGCCGTCGATGAGGCGGGCTCGCTGGATCCGCAGAGCGGTCCGGGGGGCGGTGGGATCCGTCATGGGGTGCGGACACTCCTCCTCTGTCGAGAACAGCCGAGAACACACAGGGGCAGTCGGGGACGGTCAGAGACAGTCGGGGACAGGAGAAGGGAGTGTGGAATGCCGAGGAAAACCTGGTGTGACGATGCAGACTTCGCGCCGGATTCCCGGACCGCGCGCAGGGATGCGCCACTCCTGGGGGTGCAGGATTGTGCCGCCCCGGAACCGGAACCGGACCTCGACGAGCTGGACCGGTGTGTGGTGCACGCCCTGCAGATCCACCCCCGGGCGCCGTGGACGCTCGTCGGCGAGGTGCTCGGGGTCAACCCGGTCACCGCGGCCCGGCGCTGGCAGCGGCTCCAGGAGGCGGGCCTGGCCTGGGTGACCGCCTATCCCCGGCTGTACGACCCGCGGATCGTGGTGACCGGGACCGTCGAGGTGGACGCCGAGCCGGGCGCCGCCGAGGACGTGGCGCAGGCCATCGCGCAGGACCCGGCGGTGCCCAACATCAAGCTCACGGCGGGCGGCCGGGACCTGGTGGCCGCGGTGCAGACCCGCAGCCTGGACGAACTGGCCCGCCTCACCACCTCGCTCTTCCAGCGGACGCCGGGGGTGCGGGCGACCCGTACGCATGTCTCGACCGGCGTCTCGACGGAGGGCAGCCGTTGGCGGCTGCGCAGCCTGGACGAGGCCCAGACGGCCCGCCTGGAGGCGGCGCTCCCCCCGTCCGGGCCGACGGCGGCCCCGGCCGAGCCGCGCTGGGAGGAGCTGGACACCCGCCTGCTCGAACTGCTCAGCGTGGACGGCCGGATGTCGTTGCGCGACCTGGCGGCGGCCACCGAAACCAGCCTCACCACGCTGCGCCGCCGGGTGCAGTCGCTGCTCGCCTCCCGGCTCTGCCTGCGCTGCGACCTGGCCCGGCCGCTGTCGGGCTGGCCGCTGTCCGCCGTCTACTTCGCCTCGGTGCCGGGCCAGTACGTCGAGGAGACCAGCAGGGTGCTGGCCGGGGTGCGCGAGGTCCGCTCGTGCTCGATCACGGCCGGGCCGTACAACCTGGTGATCGACGTCTGGCTCCGCGATCTGCGCGATGTGCACGCCTTCGAGGCCCACCTGTCCCGCAGGCTGCCCCGGCTGACCGTGGCCGACCGCTCGGTGGTGCTGCGCACGGTCAAGCACATGGGCCGGCTGCTCGACCACGACGGCCGCTGCGTGGGGGTGGTCCCGCTGCGCAACCCCCAGGTCGCCGGCGTGCGCCGCGCGCTCGGTTCGGCTGCCCGGACGTGAGGACGCTACGGCGCGGCCTGGTCCGGGCGGGTCGGGACCGGTACCTGGTTGAAGCCGTAGTAGAGGGCGAGCAGGCCGTGTGCGGCCAGGGTGAGCGGTGCGGAGACGAAGGCGAGGCCGACGGTGAGCGGGTAGCCGAGTGAGCCGAGCGCGAAGCGGGCGCGGGTGGCACGCGCGGCCTCGACGTCGACGCGGGCGTCGAAGAGGTGGCCGGTCCGGGTGAGATGCCACCACAGTGCCTGGAAGGCGGCCGCCATCAGGACCATCACCAGGCTGTAGACGGCCGCCGCCGCGTGCGAGGACGCGTCCTCCCGCAGGTACTCGGCAAGCATCGCCGTCGGCCAGGGCACGGCGGACACCACCATCAGCACCAGCAGGTTCAGGAACATCAGCTTCCGGTCGACCCTGGCTACATAGCTGAACAGCTGGTGATGGTTGACCCACATGATCCCGACGACCAGGAAGCTCACCACATAGGCGGCGTAGGACGGCCACTGGGCGCCCAGTGCCTGCCAGAGGCTGTCGCCCTCCGCGGTCTTCGGCACCTTGATGTCCAGGACGAGCAGGGTGACGGCGATGGCGAAGACCCCGTCGCTGAAGGCCTCCACACGGCCCGACTCGTTCATGACGTACTCCCCCGTCGGCTCACGGTGACTTTCTACCGCCACCCCGGCGCCCGAGTCACGTGATCGACCGAGGTGCCGCGAGGGGCAGGGCGGCCTCTGTCGTGCCCCTTGCTGCCGCGCGCCGCCGGCCGAGGTGGTTGAAGACCAGGTTCAGCAGCACGGCTGTCACACAGCCCGTCGAGATGCCCGAGTCGAGGACGATCCGGGTGGTCTCCGGGAAGGCGTGGTAGAAGTCCGGCGCGGTGATCGGGACGATGCCGACGGCGAGGGAGACGGCGACGACCAGGATGTTCTCGTCCTGGTCGAGACCTGCCCTGACCAGGGTCTGGATGCCGCTGGCGGCCACCGACCCGAACAGGACCACGCCGGCGCCGCCCAGCACCGGGCGGGGTACGACGGCGATCAGCGAGGCGGCCATCGGGCACAGCCCCATCAGCACCAGGAAGCCGCCGCCGACGGCGACCACGAACCGGCTGCGGATCCGGGTCATCGCGACCAGGCCGATGTTCTGCGCGAAGGCGCTGCACATGAACCCGTTGAAGAGCGGGCTGATCGCCGAGCCGAGGGTGTCGGCGCGCAGGCCCGCCGCGATCGTCCGCTCGTCGGCGGGCCGTTCCACGATCTCGCCGAGCGCCAGCATGTCCGCGGTCGACTCGGTCATCGAGACCACCATCACCACGCACATCGACACGATCGCGGCGACCTGGAACTGCGGGGCGCCGAAGTGGAAGGGGGTCGGGAAGCCGATGACGTCCGCGTCCGCGACCGGCCCGAAGTCCGTGGCGCCGAAGGGGACGGCGATGACCGTGCCCGCGACCAGGCCGACGAGTACGGCGACCTGTTTGACGAAGCCGCCGGTGAAACGGCGGAGGAGGAGAACGATGAGGAGGGTCGCGGCCGCCAGGCCGAGGTATTTCGCCGAGCCGTAGTCGCCGGCCGTCGGGTCGGGGCCCTGTGCCCAGCCGAAGGCCACCGGGAGCAGGGAGAGACCGATCAGGGTGATGACCGTGCCGGTGACGACGGGCGGGAAGAAGCGGACCGCCTTGCTGAAGAAGGGGGCGGCGAGGAAACCGAGGAGGCCGGCGACGATCACCGCGCCGAAGATGACGGGCAGGGCGTCGGACCTGTCGTGGGTGGACGCGGCTATCGCGGTCATCGGGGCGACCCCGGCGAAGGTGACGCCGTTGACGAAGGGCAGCCGGGCGCCGATCTTCCAGATGCCGAGGGTCTGGAGGAAGGTGGCGAGGCCGGCGGTGAAGAGGCAGGCGCCGGTCAGGAAGGTCAGTTCGGTGCCGGTGAGGCCGATGGCCGCGCCGACGATCAGGGGCGGGGCGACCACTCCGGCGTACATGGCGGCCACGTGCTGGAGGCCCGTGGTGGCCATTTTCAGGGCGGGGAGTTTCTCGTCGACAGGGTGCACGGGATGCGCGGACACGGGTGGCTCCTCCGGTCGGTTGACACGTCGGCTCTGACGCGGGTTTCAGGGAGGTGGTGCGTGCGGTCATGGGGGCACCTCCCGCTCGATCGAGCGAAGCCGAGAGTGGGGGAGGGACCGAAGGACGGTGACCGTTCCTGGGCGCGCGCAGGACAGCGCGCGCCCAGGAGACAGCCGCCGTGGACCCTGTTCGGGGTCCACGGCCACCGGCCGGGAGCCGTCCCTCCCGACCGGAGCTCAAGTGCCTTACGGATGAGTGGGGTTACCGCCCGGCGAGCTGTGCCAGCCGCTGGGCCTCGGCCCGCGTGGCGCGGGCGATCGCGTCCTCGTCGACGTGCAGCAGGCGGCCCGCCTCGACGATCTGCCGGCCGTTCACGAAGGAGGCGGTGACCGGGGCGGCCGCGCCGAAGACCAGGGCGGTCACCGGGTCGGCGATGGAGGCGTGGGCGAGGGTGTCCAGCTTCCAGAGGACCAGGTCGGCGAGCTTGCCGGGTTCGAGGGAGCCGATCTGGCTCGCGCGGCCCAGAACCTGGGCGCCGCCGTAGGTGCCGAGGCGCAGCGCCTGGCGGGCGTTGAGCGCGGCCTCCTTGTGCGCGCCGAGGCGGTTGATGAGGAGGGCGTTGCGCAGTTCGGTGTGGAGTTCGCCGGACTCGTTGGACGCGGTGCCGTCGACGCCGAGGCCGACCGGGACGCCGGCGGCGAGCATGTCGGGGACGCGGGCGATGCCGGCCGCGAGGCGGGCGTTGGACGACGGGCAGTGCGCCACGCCGGTCTTCGTGCGGGCGAACGCGGCGATGTCGGAGTCGTTCATGTGGACGCAGTGCGCCATCCACACGTCCTCGCCGAGCCAGCCGGTGGACTCGAAGTAGTCGGTCGGGCCCATGCCGAACAGCTCCTTGCAGAACTGCTCCTCCTCGACGGTCTCCGAGCCGTGGGTGTGCAGGCGTACCCCGAGGCGGCGGGCCAACTCGGCCCCCTCGCGCAGGAGTTCGGTGGAGACGGAGAAGGGCGAGCAGGGGGCGACGGCCACCTGGGTCATCGCGTCGAAGGAGGGGTCGTGGTGCTCCTTGACGGTCGCCTCGGTGGCGGTGAGGGCGCCTTCGAGGGTCTCGACGGCGAAGTCCGGGGGCAGGCCGCCGTCCTTCTCGCTGCGGTCCATGGAGCCGCGGGCGAGGGTGAAGCGGACGCCCGTCTCGCGGGCGGCGCGGATGATCGCGCCGGACAGGTCGCCGGAGTCCCTGGGGAAGACGTAGTGGTGGTCCATCGCGGTGGTCACGCCGCCCCGGGCCATCATCGCGAGCGAGCCCTGCGCGGCCGCGTACACCATGGGCTCGTCGATGCGCGCCCAGGTCGGGTACAGCGCGACCAGCCAGTTGAAGAGGTTGTGGTCGGTGGCCAGGCCCCGGGTGATCCACTGGTAGTAGTGGTGGTGGGTGTTGACCAGGCCGGGGGTCACCAGGTGGCCGGTGGCGTCGATACGGCGTACGACGTTCTCCAGGCCCTCGGGAGCCCTGCCCGCGCCGAGCGACTCGACGCGGTTGCCGACGATGACGACGTACCCGTCGGCGTACTCGGTGTCGTGGGCGTCGACGGTCGCGATCGAACAGTTCTCGATGACGATGCGCCGGTCTGCTGCCATGATTCGTCCTTTTCGCTCAGTGGACTGGTGGTGAGGGCACGGCAGGACCCTGGAGATTTGAGTGCCGCGGCCGGGGAGCGGGAACCCCGCCGGCCGCGGGTGCCGATGTGGGGAGTTGGTCAGAGGCTGGTGAGGTCCACCGGGATCTTCGCCTCGCAGCCGTCCCGCAGGACGGTCGCCTCGATCAGGCCGTAGGGCCGGTCGGCGGCGTAGTACACGGCACCGTCCTCGGTGGCGTTCTTCAGGCCGAACGGCTCCAGGTCCACCAGGAAGTGGTGCTTGTTCGGGAGCGAGAAGCGGACCTCGTCGATCTCGCCGCGGTTGTCGATGATCCGCGAGCCCATCTGGTAGAGCGTCTGCTGGAGCGAGAGGGAGTAGGTCTCGGCGAAGGCCTGGAGCAGGTGCTTCCTCGTCTGCTCGTAGGACTTCTCCCAGTGGGGCATCTCCTGCTCGTCGTCGGTCCAGTTGAACCGCCAGCGCGCGGAGACCTGGGTGGCCAGGATGCGGTCGTACGCCTCGGGGAGGGTCGTGTACTTGTCCTTGACGTAGCCCCAGAACTCGGAGTCGGTCGAGTTCATCACGACGAGGTCCTTGAGTCCGGAGACGACCTCCCACTGCTCGCCGTCGTAGGTGATCTGGGTGAGCCGGGTCTCCTGGCCCTGGCGGACGAAGGAGTGCGCTCCCCTGCCCGCGTGCTCGATCCGCTCCCAGGCGTACTCCTCGATGCGGATCCGGGCCGTCCTGATCGGCTCCTGGCTGGTCACGAAGTGCCGGGCCAGGTGGATGCCGAACTGCTCGGCGGACTCGATGCCGTGCTCCTTGGCGAACGCGAACACCGTGTTCTTGGTGGTGTCGGTCGGCAGGACGTTGGCGTTGGAGCCGGAGTAGTGGACCTCGTCCATGTCGCCGGAGAGCGACACCGAGACGTTGAGGTCCTTGATGTGGTGGGTGGCACCGTCCCGCGTGATCTTCACGACCCGGTTCTCGGCCTTGCCGTACTGGTTCTGTCCAAGAATCGTAGGCATGTGTAGCTAGCTCCCTCGGTAAACGGAGTAGCCGAACGGGTTGAGCAGCAGCGGTACGTGGTAGTGCTCGCCCGGTACGACGGCGAACGTGATCGCCACCTCCGGGAAGAACACGGCCGGTCCGCTGTCCCGATTCGCGGGGGCGTCCTGCTGCGCATCGGCTTGCTTCTTCGCGGACTTCTCGAAATACGGCTCCACGGCGAAGTCGAGCCGTACGTGTGTGGTGCCCTCCGGCAGCGCCGGCAGGTCCTTGCACCGGCCGTCCGCGTCGGTCGCGGAGCCGCCGAGCGCCTGCCAGTCCGCTTCCCGGCCGGGGCGGGCGGAGAGCAGGACGGCGACGCCCCCGGCGGGGCGGCCGACGCTCGTGTCCAGGATGTGGGTGGACACGGAGGCGGTGGTGCTGGTGCTCATGGTGTCAGGCGTCCTCTTCGACGAGTCGGGCGAGCCGGATGCGGTTGATCTTGCCCAGCTCGGTGCGGACGATCTCCCGCTCCTGCTCGGGCGGGTTGCCGATCCGCTCCTTGACCGCGTCCCGCATCTCCTCGCCGCTGCGGCCGGTGGCACAGATCAGGAAGACATGGCCGAACCGCTCCTGGTAGGCCAGGTTGAGTTCGAGCATCTCCGCCTTGAGGCCGTCCCCGGCACCGGCCATGCCGGACTGCTCCCGGGCCGAGGTGGGGTCGCCCGGCTTGGGGCGGCCGATCGGCGGGTGCCCGGCCATGGCCTGAGCCAGGTCCGCCGTGCTCAGCTCGGCCATGGCGGCGTCGCTGGCGGTGTAGAGGGCCTCCGGGGTGGCATAGGGGCGGGCGGCGAGCAGGCGCCGGGCCCATGCCGTGGAGGCGCACGCCTCGTGGAGGGCGGCGAGGGCCGCGCGCTCCTCCAGTTCGTTGAACCGGGCCAGGCCCGGGGGCGTGGAAGTCGACGTCACGGGAGCCTCCGTGGCCGTGGGCGGCCTTCGTGCTGAACGGGCTGCGGTTAGCTAACGCCCTCCGGAACTCGCCGTCAACACTTTGTTGAAAATTCCGCGTAACAACCCCCGGGCGCACCCGTGGACACACCCCGGCGGGTCAGTTCTCCTTCTCGCGGTTGAGGTAGTTGTAGACCGTGAAGCGGCTCACCCCGAGCGCGCCGGCCACGGTCTCCACACCGTGCCGTACGGAGAAGGCGCCCCGCGCCTCCAGTATGCGCACGACCTCCTGCTTCGCCTTGCGGTCCAGGTCGGCCAGCGGCTTGCCCTGCTTGCGCTCCATGGCGGCCAGGATGTGGTCGAGGGAGTCCGCGAGTTGCGGCAGCCGTACGGCGACCACGTCGACGCCCTCCCAGGCGAGCACGACGTCGTCGGGGCCGGCCTCGTCGGGCGGGAGCATCTCCCCGCCCATGGCGTCGACCAGCGGTTTCACGGCGGTGATGAAGGGCTCGTCCGCGTTTCCGGTCACTTGTCGCCGCCCTCCCCCACCACGTTGACCTGGAGCGAGATCCGGGTGGCCCCGGCCTCCAGCGCCCTGCGCAGCAGCGCGTCCACGGCGCCGAGCACGGCGTCGGAGCCGCCCTCCGCCGTGTTCCCGAACGGCCCGACGTCCACCGCGTCCAGATCGGCCGCCTCGATGACCTCACGCGCGACCAGCGCGTGCGCGGGGGCCTCGTCGAGGTCGAAGGGCTCGGTCGTGAACTCCACTCTCAATCGCACGGGCTCAACCTAACGCGCGGCGCTGCTCTTCGGGCAGCCCTTCCGGCCTACCCGCTCTTGCGCAGGAAGCTCCGCAGTCGCCGCTCCGGCCAGGTGTTGATCACGTCGTCCTCGGTGAGCCAGCCGCGCTGGGCGGTGCCGATGCCGTAGCGCATGTTGGCGAGGTGCGGGACGGCGTGGGCGTCGCTGTTCACGGCGAACTTCACGCCGTGCCTGCGGGCCCGCAGGATGTCCTCGTCGCGCAGGTCGAGGCGGTGCGGGTGGGCGTTGATCTCCAGGGCCGTACCGGTGCGGGCGCAGGCGGCGAAGACCGCGTCGAGGTCGGCGTCGATGCCGGGCCGCTTGCCGATGAGGCGGGTGGTGGGGTGGCCGATGACATTGACGTACGGGTTCTCACAGGCCCGCACGAGCCGCCGGGTCAGCGCCTCGCGGCTCTGCCTGAAGTGCGAGTGCACCGCGGCCACGCACAGGTCGAACCCGGCGAGGAACTCGTCCGGCCAGTCCACCTCGCCCTCCGGGCCGATGTTCAGCTCGGTGCCGTGCAGCAGCCGCAGCCCGCCGCGCCGGCCCTTGACGGGGTACGTGCCGTCCAGCTCGCGCACCCGCTCCCGCTGGGCCAGCATCCGCTCGTCGGTCATGCGCTGCATGACCAGGTCGGGCGCGTGGTCGGTGATCGCGTAGTAGGCGTAGCCGCGTGCGGCGGCCGCCTCGGCCATCTCCTCCAGCGGGGCGAGCCCGTCCGTGAGGTCGGTGTGGGTGTGCAGGTCACCGCGGAGGTCGGCCTCGGTGACCAGCTCGGGCAGTGCGCCGCGCAGCCCGGCCTCGACCTCCCCGCGGTCCTCGCGCAGCGTCGGCGGGATCCACGGCAGGCCGAGCCGGGCGTACACCTCCTCCTCGGTCCCGGAGACGATCTTCTCGCCGCTCTCGACGTCGAAGAGCCCGTACTCGGAGAGCTTGAGCTTCTGGTGCACCGCGATCTCCCGGGTGCGGATGTTGTGGGCCTTCGAGCCGGTGAAGTACTGGAGGGCCGCACCCCAGGAGTCCGGCGGTACGACGCGCAGGTCGACGCTGAGGCCCCTGCTGGTGCGTACGGAGGTCTTCTTCTCGCCCTGCCCGATGACCTCGGTGACGTACGGCAGCGCGGTGAACGCCCGCATGAGGGGCAACGGTTTCGTCGCCGCCGCGAGGATGTCGATGTCGCCGATCGTCTCGCGCATCCGGCGCAGTGAGCCGGCGTAGGTGCACCGCTCGCAGCCGGTCACCGCGGAGAGCGCGCCGACGATGTCCTCGGCCAGCTCCATGGCCACGTCGATCTGCACCCGCACGCCGGAGGACCGGAGCAGTTCGATGCCGTGGAGGATGTTCTCCTCCGTCTTCGGCCCGAAGCCCTTGAGGTCGCGCAGCCGTTCGTCGTGGATGGCGTCCGCGAGCTCCTGCACGGACGAGACGCCCAGTTCCTGGTAGACCGCCATGGCCTTCTTCGGGCCGAGGGTGGGGATGGCCGTCAGCCGCCGGACTCCGTCCGGGATCTTCGCCCGCAGCTCCTCGACGGCGGCCACCCCGCCGCTGTCGAAGTACTCGCGGACCTTCTGGGCGATCGACTTCCCGACGTTCGGGATCTCCTGCAACCCCTTGAGGTCGAGGGTGGAGACATCGGCGTGGTGGCCGCCGACGGACCGGGCGGCCTTCTCGTAGACCCGCGCCCTGAACGCGTCTCCGCCGGTGATCGAGATCAGGTCCGCGTACTCCTGGAGCAGCGCGGCCACCTCGTCGTTGGTCCGAGCCATGTCTTCAGGGTAGGGCGCCGGTTTTGCGCGGGCGCTCTTGACAGCTCTCCCCGGTCACAGGCAGTCTTCCGTTAAGCAGAAATCAACTTCCGTAATACGGAAATACAGACAGCGGAAGGGAGCGCCGACCCCCATGCCAGGTTTTGGATCGGGCACAGCCGCAGAGCAGCGCTTCAACGTCAACCTGTCGATCCTCTTCACGGAACTCCCGCTCCTGGAGCGCCCGGCGGCCGCCGCCGCGGCCGGCTTCTCGGCGGTCGAGCTGTGGTGGCCCTGGGTCGACTCCCCCACCCCCGAGCGGTCCGAGCTCGACGCGCTGAAGAGGGCGATCGAGGACGCGGGCGTCCGGCTGACCGGCCTGAACTTCTACGCCGGACAGCTCCCCGGCCCCGACCGGGGCGCCCTGTCGGTCCCGGGCGCGGAGTCGGAGCGGTTCCGCGCCAACATCGACGTCGCCGCCGGCTTCGCGGAGTCGCTCGGCTGCACGGCCCTCAACGCGCTGTACGGCAACCGTGTCGACGGCGTGGACCCCGCCGAGCAGGACGCGCTGGCGCTGGAGAACCTGGCACTCGCGGCGCGCGCGGCCGACCGGATCGGCGCGGTGCTGCTGGTCGAGGCGCTGAACAGGCCCGAGTCGCCGCGGTATCCGCTGGTGTCGGCGGCGGCCGCCGTCGAGGTCGTCGACAGGGTCAACGCGGCCACCGGACTCGGCAACGCGCGCTTCCTGATGGACCTCTACCACCTGTCCATGAACGGCGAGGACCTGCCGTCGGTGATCGAGCGGTACACGCCGAAGACGGGCCACGTCCAGATCGCCGACAACCCGGGCCGCGGCGCCCCGGGCACGGGATCGCTCCCCCTCGAAGACCTCCTCGACCAGCTGAGGAAGGCCGGTTACGACGGCTGGATCGGCCTGGAGTACAAGCCGGGGGCTTCGCCGAGCGCGGACACCTTCGACTGGCTGCCGGTGGAACAGCGCGCCGCCCGTTGATGTGACCGTCCCTGGGGGCGGCCGCCCCCAGACCCCCGCTTCGGCCTTCGGCCTCGTCCTCGATCGCCGGACGGGCTGCTTTTGCCGACGCGCGCCGAGCAGCAGACGTATCGCAGCAGCCAGAGAGGCACCCCCCTATGAGCAACACACTCCCCAAGATCGCCTGGATAGGCCTCGGCATCATGGGCTCCCCCATGTCCGAGAACCTGGTCAAGGCGGGTTACGACGTCACCGGCTTCACGCTGGAGCAGGACAAGCTGGACCGGCTGGCCGCCGCCGGCGGCACCGCGGCCGCCTCGATCGCCGAGGCCGTGCGGGACGCCGACGTGGTCATCACGATGGTGCCCGCGTCGCCGCAGGTCGAGGCCATCGCCTACGGCCCGGACGGCATCCTCGACAACGCCGGGTCCGGCACGCTCCTCATCGACATGTCGTCCATCACCCCGCAGACCTCCGTCGACCTGGCGAAGGCGGCGCGGGACAAGGGCATCCGCGTGCTCGACGCGCCCGTCTCCGGCGGCGAGGCCGGGGCCGTCGAGGCCGTGCTGTCCATCATGGTCGGCGGCGAGCAGGCCGACTTCGACAGCGCGAAGCCGATCTTCGAGGCGCTGGGCAGGACCATCGTGCTGTGCGGTCCGCACGGCTCCGGCCAGACCGTGAAGGCCGCCAACCAGCTGATCGTCGCCGTGAACATCCAGGCATGCGCCGAGGCCGTGGTCTTCCTGGAGAAGTCCGGCGTGGACCTGGCGGCCGCGCTGGACGTGCTGAACGGCGGCCTGGCCGGCTCGACCGTGCTGACGCGGAAGAAGGACAACTTCCTGAACCGCGACTTCAGGCCGGGCTTCCGGATCGACCTGCACCACAAGGACATGGGCATCGTGACGGACGCGGCCCGCAACGTCGGCGCGGCCCTGCCGGTCGGTGCCGTGGTGGCGCAGCTGGTCGCCTCCCTGCGCGCGCAGGGCGACGGCGGCCTGGACCACTCCGCGCTGCTGCGCTCGGTGGAGCGCCTGTCCGGCGCCCGGGTCTGAGCCGGCCCCCACGACTTCCGGCCGGCGCCGGCGCCGACAACTGTCCTGTCGCGCCCAGGCGCCGGCGCCGCCCGGAAACACACCCCGGTGTTCTTCGACAAGGACCCGCTCACCACTTCCACGCCGCCGGCCCGGAGTACGGCGGGCGCGTGGCGAAGGCGGTCCGCGCCCTGGGCGTGGACCGAGCCCGCAGACGGCCCGCGGCGGCCGAACGGCCCGGATGAGGGGTGGCCGGTCGGTGTCGGTGCGCGGGCGGGGCGAGGACCGCGGCGGCGTGCGAGCCAGTGCGGTGGTGAAGGAACCGGGCGCTCTTCCCGACCAGAGGGAGGAACGCCCCCGGTTCCGTCGCACCCGCCGCGGTCCCAGCCATACTCCCCGAGCCCCGTCCGGCGGCGCGAACGTCCTGTCGCGCCCAGCCTCGCGCCGTCGGACGGCCACAGCCGAGGAGAGCCTCACGGACTGGCCGAGGAAAGCCTCACGGACTGCCCGAGCGCCGGACGCGGCATCGCCCGCGTCCGGCGCTTCGGCGTGCGTTTCCGCCTCCGCCGCAGGAGCCTTGAGGCATGACAGCACATCCACCGACGGAGTTTCCGCACATCGTCGTGCACGCACCGGCCCTGGACGGCTCCCGGCGGGTCACCGAGGGCGACGTGACCCTCGGGATCGCCTCCCACCTCGACGACGTGGTCGAGATCCTGCGGATGGCCGACCTGGACCGGATCGAGGTCGAGGAGAGCGACCTCGTCGAGTGGCAGGGCGGCGGCCCGGACGACTGGCCGGGACTGACCGAGCACCCCGAAAGCTGACGCACCGGTACGAATGCGTCGCCCGATCCTCAAATAAAGCTCTGAACTCTGGTCAACATGCTTCAACCGCCCCAGTCAGGGGGCATATTCACGTCACACGGTGCCCGCCGGCACGGGGGCGGCGGGCACCGAGTGACCGACAGCACGAAGCGGGCGGCCCGTCCCCTCGGACGGGCCGCCCGCTCTCGTCTGCGCCGGCTCAGACCTTCAGTGTCCTGATCGAGGTCGGGGCGTGCTCCGGCTCGGTCGCGATCTCCTCGAACTCGACGACGTTCGAGATGTCGTTGGTGGTCGACATGGAGATGTTGGTGACCCGCTCCAGGATCGCCTCCACGACGACCGGCACCTGGTGCTCGGCGGCCAGCTTCTTGGCCCTCTCGAAGGCGGCGCCCAGTTCCGCCGGGTCCGTCACCCGGATCGCCTTGCACCCCAGGCCCTCGGCGACCTTGACGTGGTCGACTCCGTAGACGCCCAGCTCGGGCGAGTTGATGTTCTCGAACTCCAGGTTGACCTGGAAGTCGATGTCGAACGCCCGCTGGGCCTGACGGATCAGGCCCAGGTAGGAGTTGTTGACCAGGACGTGGACGTACGGGATCTTGTGCTGCGCGCCGACCGCCAGCTCCTCGATCATGAACTGGAAGTCGTAGTCGCCGGAGAGGGCGACGACGGACGCCTCCGGATCGGCCTTGGCGACGCCCAGCGCGGCCGGGATCGTCCAGCCGAGGGGGCCCGCCTGGCCGCAGTTGATCCAGTGCCGGGGCCTGAAGACGTGCAGCATCTGGGCGCCGGCGATCTGCGAGAGGCCGATCGTGGAGACGTACCGGGTCTCCGGGCCGAAGGCCTTGTTCATCTCCTCGTAGACGCGCTGTGGCTTGATCGGGATGTCGTCGAAGTGCGTACGGCGCTGGAGGGTCGCCTTCTTCTCCTGTGCCGCGGCCGCCCACTGCGCGCGGTCGGGGAGGCCGCCCGCCGCCTTCAGCTCCCTCGCCACCCGGACGAACAGCTCCAGGGCCGCCTTCGCGTCGGACGCGATGCCGTAGTCGGGGGCGAAGATCCTGCCGATCTGGGTGGGCTCGATGTCGACGTGGACGAAGGTGCGGCCGGCCGTGTAGACGTCCAGCCTGCCGGTGTGGCGGTTGGCCCAGCGGTTGCCGATGCCGAGCACGAAGTCGGACTCCAGGAAGGTCGCGTTGCCGTAGCGGTGCGAGGTCTGCAGGCCCACCAGGCCGGCGTTCAGTTCGTGGTCGTCGGGGAGCACTCCCCAGCCCATCAGGGTCGGGACGACCGGAGTGCCCGTCAACTCGGCGAACTCGACGAGGAGTTCGGCGGCGTCCGCGTTGATGACCCCGCCGCCGGCGACGATCAGCGGGCGCTGCGACGCGTTCAGCATCCCGATCGCCTTCTCGATCTGGGCGCGGGTGGCGCCGGGCTTGTAGACCGGGAGCGGTTCGTACGTCTCCGGGTCGAACTCGATCTCGGTGAGCTGCACGTCGATCGGCAGGTCGATCAGGACCGGACCCGGCCGGCCGGAGCGCATCAGATGGAAGGCCTGCTGGAAGACGCCCGGGACCTGGGCCGCCTCCAGCACGGTGACCGCCATCTTCGTGACCGGCCCCGCGATCGAGGCGATGTCGACGGCCTGGAAGTCCTCCTTGTGGATCACCGCGGTCGGGGCCTGGCCGGTGATGCAGAGGATCGGGACGGAGTCGCCGGTGGCCGAGTACAGGCCGGTGATCATGTCGGTGCCGGCCGGGCCGGAGGTGCCGATACAGACGCCGATGTTGCCGGGGTGCGTGCGGGTGTAGCCCTCGGCCATGTGCGAGGCGCCCTCGACATGACGGGCGAGGGTGTGATGGATGCCGCCGGAGGCCTTGAGCGCCGCGTAGAAGGGGTTGATCGCCGCGCCGGGCACACCGAACGCATCGGTGACGCCCTCCCGCTTGAGGATCTCAACTGCCGCGCGGGCAGCGGTCATACGAGCCATCGAGAACTCCTGCTTTCGGCTGTCGGATGCCTGCTCCCGTCGCGCCCCGCGGTGAGCATTGTCTTGAGTTTTCCGTAATACGGAAATTAACTTCTGCTATCTGAAATCAATGTAGGTGCGGTGACGAACGTCGTCAAGGGACGGACAACCGGGCCCCGGCGGGAGCACCATGGGACGGCTGAAGCGACGCGACGCCTGAGGTGGGGCCATGTCCGAGAGCGTGCCGGTGCGCTGTCCGGCCTGTCGGCGCGAGCACGTCTACACCGCGCCGTCGTACCCGTGCGCCTGCGGCGCGCCGGTCACCCCGAGCCTCGACGACAGGGCCGGGCCGACGCTCGTGGCGCACCGCGCCTGGGACGCCGACTGGGTGACGGTGAGCTGCGGCTCCTGCGGCCGCCGGGACCAGTGGCCGCAGCCGGAGCTGGGCTGCCCGTGCGGGGCGGTGCTGCGCATCGCGGTCGCCGGCACCCGGTCCGCGTCCCCGCCGGCCCCCGAGCCCCGGCCCGCGTTCCATCCCGTGACGATCCGCACCGCCCGCGACGCGGTCACCGCGGCCGCGCTCTATCTGCGCTGGCTCGGCTACCGGGACATACGGCGGGCCGACCAGCGGCCACCGTCCGGCATCGGGCTGGCCGCCCGGGGGCTGGTGGCCCAGGTGGACCCGACCGTGCAGCCGGCCTCCCGGCGGGACGTGGAGTGCCTGTGGCTGACGGCGTTGACGGAGGACTCGGGGTGCGTGTACTTCTCCCTTGCGGGGTACGCCGAGGAGGCGCGTGAGCGGGCCGACGCTTTGGGGGTGCCGTTGTTTGTTCTGGACTTCACGGGGACGCCTCAGCCGGTGAACAGTCCCGCCGATGAACTGCACGCCTCAGGTCGGTGACCTGGCTGCGGGCCGGTGTGGGCTTGTCGCGCCCGCGCGGCGGAGCCGCAAATCGACACAGCCCCGCGCCCCTTGCGGGGCGCTGCCCCTGACGGGGCGCATCAGTCGGCGGCGTACGTCTCCCTCAGTTCGATCTTGCGGACCTTTCCCGACACCGTCATCGGGAAGTCGGCCAGGATCTGGAGTCGGCTCGGCACCTTGTAGTGGGCCAGGCGGCCCTCGCAGAAGGTGCGCAGTTCCTCCAGGGTCGGCGGGTCGGCCGGGTCGTGCGGGATGACGCAGGCCAGGACCTCCTCGCCGTACCTCTCGTGCGGCACCCCGACCACCTGGACGTCCCGGATCTTGGGGTGGGCGTAGAGGAACTCCTCGATCTCGCGCGGGTAGATGTTCTCGCCGCCCCGGATGATCATGTCCTTGATGCGGCCGACGATCTCGACGTACCCGTCTTCACGCATCATCGCCAGGTCGCCGGTGTGCATCCAGCGCCCGGGGTCGACGGCCTCCGCCGTCTTCTCGGGCTCGTTCCAGTAGCCGAGCATCACGCTGTAGCCACGGGTGCACAACTCTCCTGCGGTGCCCCGGGGTTGGGTGACCCCGGTGGCCGGGTCGACGACCTTGACCTCCAGGTGCGGCAGCACCCGGCCGACCGTGCCCGTGCGGTGTTCCAGGTCGTCCTCGATCCGGGTCTGGAGCGAGACCGGGGACGTCTCCGTCATGCCGTAGCAGATGGAGACCTCCGCCATGTGCATCTCGGCGACCACCCGCTTCATCACCTCCACCGGGCAGGGCGAGCCCGCCATGATGCCGGTGCGCAGCGTGGAGAGGTCGTACGACGCGAAGTCGGCGAGGTTCAGCTCCGCGATGAACATCGTCGGGACGCCGTACAGCGAGGTACAGCGCTCCTGCTGGACCGCCTCCAGGGTGGCCTTCGGCTCGAAGGACGGGGCCGGGATCACCATGCAGGCGCCGTGCGAGGTGGCGGCCAGGTTGCCCATCACCATGCCGAAGCAGTGGTAGAAGGGGACCGGGATGCAGACCCGGTCCTGCTCGGTGTAGGCGATCGACTCCCCGACGAAATAGCCGTTGTTGAGGATGTTGTGGTGGGAGAGGGTGGCCCCCTTCGGGAAGCCGGTGGTGCCCGAGGTGTACTGGATGTTGATGGGGTCGTCGCAGGACAACTCGGCTGCGCGGGCGGCCAGTTCCGCGCTCCGCTCGGCCGTTCCGCGCGCGGTCAGCGCCGCCCAGCTCGGGTCCCCGATGTACACGGTCTCCCGCAACTCGGGGCACCTGCCGCGCACTTCCTCCACCATCGCCCGGTAGTCGCTGGTCTTGTGCCGGAGCGAGGCGAACAGCAGCGAGATCCCGGCCTGGTTGAGGACGTACTCGACCTCGTGGGTGCGGTAGGCCGGGTTGATGTTGACCATGATCGCGCCGATCCGGGCGGTGGCGTACTGCACCAGCACCCATTCGGCGCAGTTGACCGCCCAGATGCCCACCCGGTCGCCCTTGGCGACCCCGCTCGCGAGCAGCGCGTACGCCAACCGGTCCACGTCGGCGGCGAATTCGGCGTACGTCCAGCGCCTGCCGGTCGGTACGTCCACCAGCGCCTCGCGGTCCGGCCAGGCCGCGACGGCCCGGTCCAGGTTGGCCCCGATGGTGTCGCCGAGCAGCGTGGTGCCGCTCGTGCCGTGTGTGTAGGACGAGCTCACCGGAAGTCCTCCTCGCGGTACTCGCCGGCCGAGCCGGCGGCCGTGGCCTCGCGCAGCTCGATCCGCCGGATCTTCCCGGACACGGTCTTGGGCAGCGGAGCGAACTCCAGCCGCCGGACCCGCTTGTACGGCGCCAGGACCTGCCGCGAGTGCTCGAAGAGCACCTTCGCCGTGTCCGGACCCGGCTCCCAGCCCGCCGCCAACACGACGTACGCCTTCGGCACCGCCAGCCGCAGCTCGTCCGGCGCCGGCACGACCGCCGCCTCCGCCACCGCCTCGTGCTCCAGCAACGCGCTCTCCAGCTCGAACGGACTGATCTTGTAGTCCGACGCCTTGAACACATCGTCCGCACGGCCCACGTACGTGATGTAACCGTCCTCGTCCCGCGAACCGATGTCCCCCGTGCGGTAATAGCCCCCGGCCATCGCCTCCGCCGTACGGTCCGCATCCCCGTGATAGCCGGTCATCAGACCCACCGGCAGCACCGACAGGTCCAGCGCGATCTCCCCCTCCGCCGCACCCGGCGCACCCGACACCGGATCCAGCAGCTCCACCGTGTACCCCGGGCTGGGGCGGCCCATCGACCCCGTCTTCAGCCGCTGTCCGGGGCTGTTGGAGACCTGCACGGCCGTCTCCGTCTGCCCGAACCCGTCCCGGATGGTCACCCCCCACGCCCGCCGCACCTGCTCGATCACCTCGGGATTGAGCGGCTCACCCGCCGCCACCACCTCACGCGGCGGCGTCCGCAGCTGCGTCAGATCGGCCTGGATCAGCATCCGCCACACCGTCGGCGGCGCACAGAACGACGTCACCCCGTGCCGGTCCATCTCCGCCATCAGCCGGCCCGCGTCGAACCGCGCGTAGTTGTGGATGAAGACCGTCGCCTCCGCGTTCCAGGGGGCGAACAGGTTCGACCAGGCGTGCTTCGCCCAGCCCGGCGAGGAGATGTTCAGATGCACGTCACCGGGCTTCAGACCGATCCAGTACATGGTCGCCAAGTGCCCGATCGGGTACGAGGTGTGGGTGTGCTCGACCAGCTTGGGGCGGGCGGTGGTGCCCGAGGTGAAGTAGAGCATCAGCGGGTCGTCGGCCAGGGTGGGCCCGTCCGGCACGAACGCGGCGGAGGCGGTGTACGCGTCCTCGTACGGCTCCCAGGCTCCGGCCTCCGCCGACGGCAGGCCGCCGACCGCGATCCGGGTGTACGTTCCCGGCACCTCGGTGAACTTGGCGGCGTCCTCCGCACGCACGAGCACGTGCTTCACCCGGCCCCGGTCGACGCGGTCGCGCAGGTCGGCCGGGCCGAGCAGCGGGGTGGCCGGGATGACCACGGCCCGCAGCTTCATCGCGGCCAGCGCGGTCTCCCACAGCTCGGCCTGGTTGCCGAGCATGACCAGGATGCGGTCCTCCGGCTCGACACCTCGCGCGCGCAGGTGGTTCGCGACCCGGTCGGAGCGTTCGGACAGCTCGGCGAAGGACAGCTTCGTCTCGCCGCCGTCCTCCTCGACGATGTGCAGGGCGGTACGGTCATTGCCCTCGGCGATGACGTCGAACCAGTCCAGCGCCCAGTTGAAGTGATCCGGCCGCGGCCAGGAAAAGCCCGCGTAGGCGGTGGCGTAGTCGGTACGGTGTTCCAGCAGGAAGTCCCGTGCCCTTCGGAAGTCCTCCGTCGCACTCGTCATACGCGTCTCCTTCAGTACCGGACCATTGCCGGGCGGCTCTCTGGCATCGTGTAATCCGTGATGCAGGTCTCACTACCCCCGAACGGGGGTGTGGACAGCACGAGACCGGGGTCGAAGGGGCAGGACAGGTGGCAGCAGAGGTCGCGGGGGCGGTGGAGATACGCGGTGCGCTGTCCAGACTCCGGCGCACCACCGGGCTGCCGATCGCCTTCGGCGGGCTGGTCGAGGCGGGCCGGACGCAGGTCCGGATCAGCGAGCTGACCGGCACCAACACCGCGTCGCTGCGCTCGCTCGCGGTCACCTCCGGGAACGGCCTGGGCGGCAAGGCGGTCGCCCTGGCCCGCCCCTGCGCGGTCGTCGACTACTCGGCCTCACAGCAGATCAGCCATGAGTACGACATCCCGGTGGCGGCCGAGGGCCTCCGCTCGGTGCTCGCGGTACCGGTGGTGGTACGGCGCCGGGTGCGGGGCGTGCTGTACGGCGCGCTGCGCACCGCCCAGCCGCTGGGCGACCGCACGCTGGGCGCGGCGGTGGCGGCGGCCCGGGACGTGGAGCAGGCGCTGGTCGTCCAGGACGAGGCCAGGGGGCTGCTGGCGGCGGCGCGGCCAAAACCCGCCGTCGTACCGGATCCGGGGGCCGCCTGGGAGCAGGTGCGGGAGGCGCATGCCGCGCTGCGGGCCCTGGCGCCGCGGATCACCGACCCGGGGCTGCGCGCCGAACTGCTCGCGGCCTGCGGGCTGCTGACCGCGCCGGCCCGGGAGGCCGAAGCGGTGCTGGCGCCCCGGGAACTGGATGTGCTGGCGTGGGTGGCGGCCGGGGCGACCAACGCGGCGGTGGCCGAGCGGCTGGGGCTGCGGCCCGAGACGGTCAAGGGCTACCTGCGTTCGGCGATGCGGAAGCTGGGCGCGCACACCCGGGGGGAGGCGGTGTCGGCGGCTCGTCGGACGGGGGTGTTGCCATAGCTGGAGGGGACCCATTCCATTCATGCGGACGCGCAGTGAATTGCCTTATGCCAAGCCCCTGTTATTTCCCTCACCATGTCGTTCGGCCGGATTTCAGGGTTCATTGCCTAGAATTTGGTTTGGACACGACACACGAGGGGAGCGGTGACCGTGCGACGGGACTTCCAGGAGCCTGCCAGATGCCGCCCCGACCTGGTCATCGGCCGGGCGGAGCTGGTCGCGGCCGCCCGGGAGCAGCTCGCCTCAGGCGGCAGCGTCCTCCTGCACGGGCCCGCCGGAATTGGGAAATCCACCGTCCTGCGGGCACTGGACGCGGAATACGCCGGCACCGCCCGCACCGTGTTGCGCTGCTCGGCGACCGAGTCCGAATCCCATCTTCCCTTCCTCGCCCTCGCCGACCTCTTCGGCCTGGTCCTCGACGACGTCTCCGCCCACCTGCCCGGCGCCCAGCGCACCGCACTGGAGTCGGCGCTCACCGGCCGCGGCGAGTCCACCCTCCAGCGCGACGGTCTCGCCCTGCGCCTCGCGGTGCTGTCCGCGCTGCGCGTGCTGGCCGCCGAGGGGCCCGTCCTGATCGTCGCCGACGACCTCCAGTGGCTGGATCCGGCCAGTGCCGAACTCCTCGGCTTCGCCGCCCGCCGGCTCGGCGGCATCCCGGTCCAACTGCTGTGCGCGGTCCGCACGGAGGGCCAGGAGTACGACCGTCACCTACGCGCGTCGCCGCCGGACACCGTCGCCGTCCGCCTCGGCCCGCTCACCCGCGGACAGGTCTCCGAACTCCTCGACCACCGCGGCCACACCGGGCTGACCCGTTCCACGGTCCGGGAGATCCACCGCACCAGCGGCGGCAACCCGCTGTTCGCCCTTGAACTCGGCCGCGCCCTCGCCGAGAACGCGACCCCGCCCCGCCCGGGCGAGCCGCTGCCGGTGCCGACCTCGCTGCGCGCTCTGGTGCTCAGCCGCCTCGACATGCTCTCCGTCGAGGCCCGCCGCACCCTGCTGGTGGCCAGCGCCGGCGCTCGCCCCACCCAGGCCCTGCTGCACGCGGCCGGCCGGGAGAACGCCGAGGCCGAGTGCGCCCAGGCAGCCGAACTGGGGCTGCTGGCGACCGAGCCGGAGGGTCCCGCCGTACGCTTCGCGCATCCGCTGATCTCCGCCGCGCTGTACGCGGAGGCACCCGCGCAGGAGCGCCGGGCCGCGCACGCGGCGCTGTCCACGGCCGCCTCCGACCCGATCGAGCGGGCCCGGCACCTGGCCCTGGCCACCACCGGCACCGACCCGGAGGTCGCCGACCGGCTGGCCGAGGCCGCGACCGAGGCCCGGGACCGGGGCGCGCCCTCGGTGGCCGCGCAGATCGGCCTGCTCGCCGCCCGGCACACCCCCGGCGACCACACGCCCTCCCCGGACGAGCGCCGGCTCCAGGCGGCCGAGGACGCGACCAGCGCGGGCGAGATCGACCTCGCCCAGGACATCGCCCGCGAGGTGCTCACCCACGCCACCCGTCCGGCGGACCGGGTGCGGGCCTGGATCCTGGTGATCGACTCCGCCGGCCACACCATGACCGAGGTCGACGCGGCCTTCCCGCACGCCCTCGCCGACGCCGGCGACGACCCGCGGCTGCTCGGCAAGGTCCACTACCAGCTGGCCTGGCGGGCCCTGATCGTGGGCGGCGACTTCACCGAGGCCCGGCAGGCGGCGGCGCACTCCGCCGGCCTCGCGGCCGAGGGCGGCGACCGGCGCACCGAACTCCTCGCACTGTCCCTCCAGGCGCAGGTCGAGACCCTGATGGGCCATCCGGCGGCACCCGCCACCATCAAGCGCGCCCTCAAGGAGCCCCAGGACCCGAACGTGGCCTGCCACCACAACGGGGCGGGCAGCGCCCGGTTCCGCTGGCTGGTGATGGGCGACCAGCTGGCCGAGGCGCGGGCCACCGTCACCGCGCTGCTGCGCGAGGTGCGCCGGCGCGGACAGGTGGAGAGCGAGGTGCACTTCCTGCGCGGGCTCGCCGAGACCGAGCTGCGTTCCGGGCACTGCGGCCGGGCCCTCGACCTGGCCCGGGAAGGCCTGCACCTCGCCCACGACTCCGGGATCGGCGAGACCGCCTCCGCGATGCTCACCTCGCTGGCCGAGGCGTCCGGCGGCGACGTGGACCGGGGCCTGGCGCTGGCCCGGGAGGCGGTGGAGCACGCCGAGCAGGACGGCGACACCATGTACCTGTCCCGGGCCCTGGGCGCCCTCGGATACGCCCAGTTGGTGGCCGGCGACCCGGCGGGCACGGTCCGCTCGCTGCGCCGGGTGCGGGAGCTGGAGCAGAGCCTCGGCATCACCGACCCGGCCCGGGGCCGCTGGCAGGGGGACCTGGCCGAGGCACTCGTCCGGGTGGGTGAACCGGCCGAGGCACAGGACGTCATCGACGTCACCCGGGAACACGCGCTCCGGCTCGGCCGGGAGAGTGTCCTCGCCGTCCTCGACCGGGCCGAGGCCCTCGTCCGCGCGGCGCACGGGGAACACGACGCGGCCGTCGCCCAGCTGACCTCGGCTCAGGACCGGTTCGCCAAACTGGGCTACGGCCTGGAGGAGGCGCGGGCCGCGTTCGCGCTGGCCGCGCTGCGTGACCGGCGCTCCCCCGCGGCGTTCGACGAGGCCACCAGGCTGTTCCGGCGGTGCCGGGCGCTACCGTGGCTGCGGCAGGTGGACGAGGCCGTCTCGGTGCCGGAGCCGCCGGTGGAGACACCGGCCGAGCCGGCCGTCCTGGACGGGCTGGCCGCGATGGAGCGTCAGGTCGCCGCGCTGGTCATGGAGGGCGCCACCAACCGGGAGATCGCCGCGCGGCTGTTCATCAGCGTCAAGACGGTCGAGGCGACACTGACCCGGGTCTACCGCAAGCTGGGCATCCGATCGCGCGTGGACATAGTCCGTTTGGCGGCAGGGCGACGCGCGAAGTGAGAGCGCTCCCGGTTAACTGAGGCGGACCGAGGGTTTTCCCTCCCCCATCCCCCTAGGGGGTTCCCTCATTGGGAGGGTGGGGTTCCGGGTCCTAGCTTATGGATGTGCCGCTCGCCCGGGCATACGGGGGTCGGTCCCGCGACCCCCGTGCTGCACCCCCCACACCCGCGCGACCCCCACCGGCAACCCCCACTGAGGAGACTCATGTTCGGGCACCACCGCGCAAGAAAGACCGCCGCAGTCCTGGTGGCCGCCGCCGCAGCCGCGGCGACCGCGCTGATCGCGTCCCCCACCGCGTCAGCCGCCCCCCAGCCGATCGTCGGCGGCACCACGACCACCACGACCGCGTACCCGTTCATGATGCAGATCACGGACGCGTCCGGCAGTCAGTTCTGCGGCGGCACCCTGGTGTCGGCCACCAAGGTGGTGACCGCCGCGCACTGTATGGAGGGCGAGTCCACCAGCAGCGTCCGCGTGGTCGGCGGCCGCACGTACCTGAACGGCACCAACGGCACGGTGAGCCGGGTCAGCAAGATCTGGATCAACCCGGACTACACGGACGCCACCAACGGCGACGACGTGTCCGTCCTGACGCTGTCGACGGCGATGTCGTACACCCCGGCGTCGTACGTGACGTCCTCCCAGACGAGCGTGTACGCGGCCGGCACCACGGCCCGCATCCTCGGCTGGGGCACCACCTCGGAGAACGGCAGCTCCTCCAACCAGCTGCGGACCGCGACCGTCCCGATCGTGTCCGACACCAGCTGCAAGAGCTCCTACGGTTCGGACTTCGTCCAGACCGACATGGTTTGCGCCGGATACACGTCCGGCGGCACAGACACCTGCCAGGGCGACAGCGGCGGTCCCCTGCTCATCGGGGGCGTCCTGGCAGGGATCACTTCCTGGGGAGAGGGGTGCGCGGAGGCCGGTTACCCGGGTGTCTACACCCGGCTGACCACCTTCTCGGACCTGGTGACCACGCAGGTCAACTCGTAACCAGAAGATCTCCTGAGCATCCCTCAGGTGAGTGACCAGGGGGCGTTGCGGGCTACCACGAGCAGCCCGCAGCGCCCCCTATCCATGCCCGCTACCGGTCGGCGGTGAGCTTCCCGGCCGCGCCCCAGCTGTCGGCCGGGACCTCGTGGATCCAGACCTGCACGGTCTCGGCGGGGATCTTGTACGCGTCGACGAACGCGTCGGTGACCCGCTTGACGAGGTCCCGCTTGAGTTCGGGGTCGCGGGGTCCCTGCTGGATGGTGACGATCGGCATCGCTGAACTCCTTCGAGTGGGTGTCCCGTTCGGGGTCCCGTTCAGGGTCCTGTTCGGGGTCCTGTTCGGTGGGTCCAGTCCATCGCGCCGGGCGTCCGTGACCAAGAAACAGATCCCGAACGCAGCGATCAGTTTTCGTGATCGCCGCAGGCCAGCAGCAGAGTGGCCAGGTACGGGGAGAGGGTGACGGCGGGCACGGCGAGGCCCGTCGGCAGGGCCAGGCCCGGAGCGCGGAACGGTACGAAGGCCACCCGGGGGCTGTGCAGCACGCGCGCGTGGGACGCGTACACGACCGTCCAGAGCGGGCGGGTGCCGATGCTGGCGAGGGTGTCCTGGAGCGAGCCGGGCGACGGTCCGGGCAGCGGCTCGAAGCCTGCGTCACGGCAGGCGCCGACGACCAGGTCGACGAGGGCGGGGTTGGTGCGGCGCTCGGTGACCGCGAGGGGCAGGCCGGCCAGCTCCTCGACGCCGACCTCGGTGCGGCCGGCGAGCGGGTGACCGGCGGGGACGGCGGCCACCAGGGGGTCGGGCCACAGCGGATGGACCCGGACACCGGGCACGGGCTCGACGGCCCGGACGAAGGCCGCGTCCAGCCCGCCGCCCGCGACCCGGGCGAGCCTCCCCCACTCTCGGCTTCGCTTGAGCGGGGGGACCCCCATGGCGGCCGGCAGCGAGTACAACTCGACGGGCACGTCCGGCGCGCGGCGCGCGAACGCGGCCAGCACCCGGTCCAGATGCGCACCGAGTCCCGTACTCGTGCCGACCCTCAGCCCGGCCGGCGGGGCGACCGCGGCCCGGGCCCGCTCGGCCGCCGCCAGCACCGCACGTGCCTCGGGCAGCAGCCGCTCCCCCGCGCCGGTGAGCCGGACCCGGCGCGACGAGCGGTCGAACAGCTCGGCGCCCAGTTCCCGTTCGAGGCGCTGTATCTGCTGGCTGACGGCCGACTGCACGATGTGCAGCCGGTCGGCGGCCCGCCCGAAGTGCAGCTCCTCGGCGACGGCGACGAAGTAGCTGAGCTGCCGCAGTTCCATGGTCCCGGCTCTAGAGCCCGCTCCGGACCGGCTGCTTCAATGGGCTCCTTACGGGTGTCGCGGGAGGGGTGGTGCAGGTGCTGCACATGGTGTCGACGGACCGGGTCCTGGCGTTCGCCGCGTTGTCGCTGCTGGTCATCGCGATCCCGGGACCGAGCGTGCTGTTCGTGATCGGCCGGGCGCTCGCCCACGGCCGCCGCACGGCCGTGGCCACCGCGGTCGGCAACGTCTTCGGCTCGTATCTGCTGGTGGTGGCGGTCGCGGTGGGCATCGGCTCGCTGGTGGAGCGCTCGGTGACGGTGTACCTGACGGTCAAGCTGCTGGGCGCGGCCTACCTGGTGTACCTGGGCGTCCAGGCCGTCCGGCACCGCAAGGAGCTGACGGCCGCCGCGGTCCGGCGGGCCCCGGCGGGCGAACCGCGCAGCGATCTGCGCACGGTCCTGGACGGCGCCCTGGTGGGTGCCACGAACCCCAAGGGCGTGGTCTTCTTCGCCGCCGTCCTCCCCCAGTTCGTCGACCACTCGGCGGGCCGTGTCCCCCTTCAGATGCTGCTGCTCGGCCTGGTCCCCATCTCCATCGGCCTGGTCACGGACACGCTGTGGGGCCTGACGGCGTCCGCGGCCCGTACCTGGTTCGCCCGGTCCGACCGCCGCCTGTCACTGATCGGCGGCGCGGGCGGCGTGACGATGATCGGGCTGGGCGTGACGGTGGCGGTGACGGGCCGGGCGGACTGAACGCTCCGCTCGCAGGCGGGAGCCGCTCACCGGCCCGGGGCGTTCACCCGCCGGGGCTTTCACCCGCCCGCTTGGGGCACGACGGCCCCGAAGCGGATGTCGTAGGACGCACCGGGGTGCAGGGTGGCCAGCATCCGTGCGCCCTCCGCCGTGATCGCGTCCCGCTCCCCCGCCCCGCTCCTCTGCCCGAAGGTCTCGATGACCAGGGCGTCCTCCGTCAGCTTCCACACACCGGCCAGGAAACCGTCGACGAGCAGGGTGCGGTAGGCCTGGTTGCCCTGCCAGGCGCGGCCCCTGAGCCCGGGCGGGACGACGCGGGTGCGGTCGGCGTGCGAGAGGAGAAGGTTGTCGAACTCCGGGAGGAAGCGGGGCGGGGCGGGGGTCCCGGGGTCGGGGCGGGGCGCGTCGGGCAGGTCGAAGAGCTCGGCACCGCCCTCGTCGCGGAAGGTGAGGAGGCGGGGCCGCAGCCGTTCGAAGGCCTCGCGGAGCCGGGTCAGTCCGGCCCAGGTCTGCATGTCCCTGACGGAGGCCGGGCCGAAGGCGGCGAGGTATCGCAGGACCGTGGCGTCCGTGGCATCCGTGGCATCCGTCGCCTGCGTGGGGTCCGTCGCCTCCGTGGCATCCGTCGCCTCCGTGGCGTCCGTCGCCTCCGTGGCGTCCGTCGCCTGCGTGGCGTCCGTCGCCTGCGTGGGGTCCGTCGCGTCGGCGGCCGGCGCTGACGCGACGGGGCGGCCGAGCCAGTGCTCGGCGGTGGTGAGGGCGACCTGCCCGGACCGGCCCCACAGTCCGCGCGGGGTGACCTGGACGAGGGGCAGGGTGCAGCGGGCGGCGACGGCGAGGGACTGCGGGTCGGCGTCGGGCCACTCGGCGCGCAGCGCCTCGCGCAGCCCGGCCATGGTGCGCGGCTCGGCCTCGACCAGATCCCGGGCGAGCGCGGCGAGCCGGTCCAGGTCGACACCGGCCAGGCCCTTGCGGAAGGCCGTCAGCTCCCGCGTCCGGGCGGGCTGGACGAGCGGGCGCAGGGTGAGCGCGTCGGCAGCGGTGTGGGTGTGGATGGTCGACCGCAGGGTGACGATCCGGACCACCTCCCGGTCGGCCATCAGGCTGGAGAGCTGCTCGGGGGCGAAGCCGTCGAGACGGGCGGCGAGGGCGTAGTACGGCGGCTTGACGTTCTGCGCCTGGAGGCCGACGAGGTGGGCCACGGCCTCCTTCGCCGACCGGGTCGAGCGGCGCAGCAGGAGCTGACGGTCGAGGGTGGCACGGTTGAGGGCACGGGTGCCGAGGGCCGGGCCGGACGGCTGCTTCGTCATGCCGGGCACGCTAACGCCGAATGCGGACAGATCCTGTCCGCATCTCTCACCGAATCCCGTCCTCCATTCCCTCCGCCGGGCCCGTATGCCCCGTATATCCTGCTCCGAGACTCACCGATCACGCGTGATCACCTGGACCACGTGGAACACCCCGATCACGCAGATCACACAGATCACACAGATCACGCCGATGCAGGCTCCACCGAGAGGCGGCCGCGATGTCAGAGCGACGCCCCAGCCCGGTCTCGAAGAACTCCGGTAACGGCAGGAACGGCCGAGGTACCAGAAGGTCCGTCTGGCGCCGCGCCCTGCCGCCGGAGCATGACGACACGGCCGGGCTGCCAGGGCCCGGTTCCGCATCGGCCGTGGAGCCCGGCGAGCCGCCGAGCATCGTGGAGGCGGCGCTGTACAGCGACGGAGTGCGCGTGTCGACACCGTCGACCCTCGCGGAGACGTACCGCGAACTGCGCGACACGCCCGCGAGCATGGCGTGGATCGGCCTGGCCCGTCCCACCTCGGACGAACTCCTTTCCCTGGCCGCCGAGTTCAACCTGCATCCGCTCGCGGTCGAGGACGCGATGGAGGCACACCAGCGCCCGAAGCTGGAGCGGTACGGCGACATCCTCTTCGTCGTCCTGAGCGCCGCCCGCTATCTGGACACACCGGAGGAGGTCGACTTCGGCGAACTGCACGTGTTCGTCGGCCCCGACTTCGTGATCACGGTCCGGCACGGCGCGGCCCCGGACCTCTCGGCGGTCCGCCGCCGCATGGAGGACTCCCCCGACCTCCTCAAGCTCGGCCCGGAGGCGGTCCTCTACGCGATACTCGACGCGGTGGTCGACGGCTACGCCCCGGTCGTGGAGGGCGTCCAGAACGACATCGACGAGATCGAGACGGAGGTCTTCCGCGGCGACCCGTCGGTGTCCCGCCGCATCTACGAACTCTCCCGCGAGATGGTCGAGTTCCAGCGCGCGACCCGGCCCCTCGTCGGCATGCTGCACGGCCTGATGGCCGGCTTCACCAAGTACGAGACCGACGAGGAACTCCAGCGCTACCTCCGCGACGTGGCCGACCACGTCACCCACATCAGCGAACGCGTGGACGGCTTCCGCCAGGCCCTCACGGAAATCCTCACGGTCAACGCGACCCTGGTCACCCAGCAACAGAACGCGGAGATGCGAGCGTTGGCGGAGGCGGGCTTCGAGCAGAACGAGGAGATCAAGAAGATCTCCTCCTGGGCAGCCATCCTCTTCGCCCCGACCCTGGTCGGCACGATCTACGGCATGAACTTCAGGGAGATGCCGGAGTTGCACTGGGTGTTGGGATACCCCTTCGCAATCGTCCTGATGGCAGTCGTATGCACCAGCCTGTACTTCATTTTCAAGCGGAAGGACTGGCTCTAGCCCATCGCGCTACGCTTGAGTTCCTGTTCACACTTTGCTCACGCATCTGCTGCGGAACGGCTCAGGATCAGCCGTGGGGAGTCTCTGGGGAGAATCGAATGGCACTCCCCACCTCGCGCCCGGTGCAACGAACCCGCCCGGCTTCCCTGTTCGCCAGCGCCGGCCGAGCCGACCGCCCCTGTGACGCATCACAGACAGTGACACCAGCGCGCCACCACCGGCAGCGGGCTGCCGCAGGCAGTCGCGATGTCCGCGGCAGGTCTTCTCCACGGCCGTCGAGAGGTTCTGGAGGAGGGATCTGGTGGGCCGTCGGTGAGGTGCCTGCTGAGCAGGCCCTTTTCCCATGGCCCCCAGCCCGAACGACGCATGCGGCTTTCGCCGCACGTCGCTCTCCAGTGACTACTCCGTGAGTGCTGGCACAGGTCTTGTGCCGTGGATGTCCGGGTGACAACTTCCGCAGGCCACGAGGGTTTTGCGGTGTCGTGCGGCCATGAGATCCGCCCACGGCGGCCGGTTCCCGGATCGTCCGAGGTCGGCGAGTTGGGCGACGTGATGGACTTCCACCTCGTCGACGCGTCCGCATGGCTCGCACCGCCCGGCCAGAAGCCGGGTGACCAACTCCTTGCGTTTGATGGTGAGCGGGGCGCTGGGCTTTGGGCCGCACGTAGGTGCTGAGCTTGTTGAGGAGTGCTTCGTCTGCGCGGTGTTCAGAGTTGGGTCTGGCCGCCGTTGACCTCGTAGACGGAGCCGGTGACGAAGGCGGCTTCGTCCGAGAGCAGGAAGCTCACCACGCCTGCGACCTCGTCGACCTGGCCCACGCGGCCCATCGCGGTTTTCGCGGCGATGGAGGCGCGGACCTCCGGCGGGAGTGCTCGTGCCGACGGTGCGTCGATCGGACCGGGTGCGACGGCGTTGATGCGGATGCCTCGCTGCGCGTATTCGACCGCGGCAGAGCGGGTGAGCCCGACGATGCCGTGCTTGGAGGCCGAGTACGCGGCCCGCCCGGCGTGGGCCATCACCCCGGCGGTGGAGGCCATGTTGAGGATGGTCCCACCGCCGGCTTCGAGCATGTGGGCGATCTCGGCCTTCATGCTGTGGAAGACGCCGGTCAGGTTGATGGTGATGACGTCGTTCCAGTCGTTCAGAGCGATGTCGTGGACCTCGGCCAGGCCGGGCGTGATGCCGGCGTTGTTGAAGGCGAGGTCGAGGGCGCCGTAGGTCGTGACGGTGAAAGCGACGAGACGCTCGGTGTCGTCGAACGAGCGGACGTCCGCGGCGAACGCGGATGCGAGGTGTCCGGCGGCGCGGAGTTCCGCGGCGACGCGTTCGGCGGCCCCCGCGTCACGGTCGGCGACGACGATACGCGCGCCGTCCGCGGCGAGTCGCCTCGCGGCCGCTTCGCCGAGGCCGGATCCGGCGCCGGTGACGAGCCCGACCTTGCCGGTCTTGTCTCGCTTGTCGTGGGTGCCGGTGGTCATGCGGCGGCCTCCTCGGTGGTGAGCTGGACGAGTGTGAAGACGGCGCCCGCGGGGTCGAGGAAGACCGTGATCGTGCCGATCTCGATCGGCATCGGCGGCATGAGCCGGGTGCCGCCGTGTTCGGTGGCGGCCGTCGCGGCGGCTTCGATGTCGTCGACGGCGAAGTACACGTCCCAGTACGCGGGGGTCTCGGCAGGCATGGCCGGCGGCCGTGGCAGGAGCCCGGAGAAAGATCTGCCGTGTGTCTGCCACTCGCGGCGGCCGAGGCGACCGCTCGGCTCCGTGAGCCCCCACCCGAACGCCTCGCGGTAGAACGCTGCGGACGTGCCGACGTCGTCGGTGATCAGTTCGCCCCATGCGAGGGTGCCGTGTGCGGGCCGCTTGGAGTGCCGTGCGGCGGGCGCGCGGAGCGCGAACCGTGTTCCGTTGGGGTCGATCACGACCGCGGTTTCGGCGGAGTCGCCGTCGGCCGGGGGCAGGACCGCGCCGTTGGCGTTGGAGACGGCGGTCAGCGCGGTGCCGAGGTCGTCGACGTCGAAGTGGATGAGCCATCCAGAGATCCCGTCGGCCACAGTGATGTCGGCGATGTCGGCCACCGGCGTGCCCGCGGCGGATGCGATCAGCCGGCCGTTGGTCTCCGTGACGGCCCAGCCCAGCACGGCCCTGTAGAAGGAAGCGACGGTGTGCGGGGCGGCCGAGGCCAGGCTTGCCCATCTGGGCCCGACGGCGGTCGGAGACGCGTCGTCAGTCGCGGTCGTAGCCATGGTCATGCTCCGTTCAGTGTGCTGCGGTCCACGCAGGGTTTTCGGCATGGTCACTGGAGTGCACCCCCGCTGATCAGGAGGCGCTGCCCGCTGATCCAGGCCGCGAGCCCGGAGGCGAGGTACTCGGCGGCGTCCGCGACGTCGTCGACGGTCCCCATCCGGCGGCCGATGCGCCCGGGCCGGGCGACGAACTGCCGGACCGGGTGGTCGGGGTCCGGCTCGGTGAACACGCCCGCGCCCTCGATCGCCGTGGGAAGGATCGCGTTGACGGTGACCCCGCGGTCAGCGAGCTCCCGCGCCAGGACCTGTACGGCATAGCGCGGTGCTGTCTTGCTCGCCCCGTACAGTCCTTCGCCGCGGACCGGCACGGTCGTCGTGCTCGAACCGACGTAGATGATCCGGCCGCCGTCCACGACGTGCCGCGCCGCCGCCTGGAGGGTGAAGAAGGTGCCCCGGGTGTTGACGGCGAAGAGACGGTCGAACTGCTCCTCGGTGATGTCGAGGAAATCGATGCCGATGAGCTCGACACCCGCGTTGGCGACCGCGATGTCGACCTGCCCGAAACGGTCGGCGGCCTCGGCGAAGAGGCGCTGGATGTCAGGTACGACGGACATGTCGGCCTGTACGGCGATCGCCTCCGCGCCCAGACGCTCGATCTCTGCGACCGTCGCGTCGGCGTCCTTCGCGCTGGAGGCGTAGTTGACCACGATGTTCGCGCCGAGGCGTGCGTAGCGCAGGGCGATCGCCCTGCCGATGCCTCGGGCGGAACCCGTGATCAGGGCCGTCTTGCCGGTCAGATCCCGCATCGGAATCGTTGCCCCTGCCGGTCTGCCGTTCACAGGCTCTGTCCGCCGGAGATCTCGATGCGCTGCGCGGTGACCCACCGGTTCGCATCCGAGAGAAGGGCGGTCACCGCGCCCGCGATGTCGTCGGGTTCGCCCACGCGTCCCAGCGCGACCTGCGAGGTGAGGTAGTTCCGGACCTGTTCGTCGTGCATCATGCCGCCGCCGAAGTCGGTCGCGGTCGCCCCGGGCGCGACGGTGTTCACGCGGATACCGCGGCCGCCGAGCTCCTTGGCCTGGTAGCGGGTGAGGACCTCGACCGCGCCCTTCACGGCCCCGTAGGCGGAGTGCCCCGGGACGGCGAAACGGGTCAGACCGCTGGAGACGTTCACGATGGCGCCGCCGTCGGCAAGCGCCGGCAGCAGGGTCTGCGTCAGGAAGAACACGCCCTTGAGGTGTACGTCCACCAGATCGTCGAAGTCCTTCTCGGTGGTCTCGGCGAACGGGGCGGTCAGGTCGGTGCCGGCGTTGTTGACGAGGAAGTCGAACGTGGTCCTGCCCCAGCGCGCCTGGAGCTCGGTGCCGAGCTGCTCGGCGAAGTCCGCGAAGGTGTTCACGACGCTGGTGTCGAGCCGTAGCGCGACGGAGGTACGTCCCTGGTCCGTGACAGCGGACACCACCTCCTCGGCCTCGTCCCGGTTGCTTCGATAGGTCACCACGACATCGACACCTGCCTGGGCGAGATGCAGCGCGTATGCGCGCCCGAGACCTCGGTTGGCTCCGGTGACGACGGCGATCTTCTGGGTGGTGCTCACGGTGACTCCTTGGTCGCTGGTCGCTCTGGACGGGTTCGAGGTGCTGTTGTCGAACCCGGTGACCAGTTGACGCGCGATCCGAGAAGCCATCCAGTGCCTGCGTATCCACTGCCCGGCGGTCCCAGGCTGAGGGCTCAGCCTGGGACTGGCAGACAGTGGATAGCCGTATCCGGGTGAGGCACAGTGTCGATATGGATCAGAGCGGCCTGGCGACATTTCTCCGTCGGCGTCGAGAGGCGCTGCAGCCCGACGACCTCGGCGTTCCTCCGGGGCAGCGCCGACGCACGCCGGGGCTACGACGCGAAGAAGTGGCCGCGCTGTGCGGCATGTCGGCGGACTACTACAGCCGTCTCGAACGCGGCCGCGGACCGCAGCCCTCGGAGCAGATGATCACCGCGATCGCCCGTGGGCTCCGGCTCACCCTCGACGAACGCGACCACCTCTTCGTCCTGGCCGGCCACAACGCACCGGCCCGCACCACACGCGACGACCACGTCAACGCCGGCATGATGCGCGTCCTCGACCGCCTTGAGGACACCCCCGCGCAGGTCGTCACCGCCACCGGCGAGACGATCGTGCAGACCCCGCCGGCAGTAGCCCTGCTCGGCGACCAGACACGATTCACCGGGCTCGCGCGAAGCATCATCTACCGCTGGTTCACCGATCCGAACGAACGTACGAACTATGTACCGGACGACCACCCGACGCACAGCCGCGTCTACGTGGCCCAGCTCCGCACGGTCGCCTCCCGTGAAGGCCGCGGCTCACACGCCGCCGCGCTCGCCGACCGTCTGTGCGCGGAGAGCTCCGAGTTCGCACAACTGTGGACCCAGCACGAAGTCGGTATCTCCTACACCAACCGCAAAAGAATCCTGCACCCGCAGGTCGGAGTGATCTCCCTGCACTGCCAGACACTCGTCGACCCGGACCAGGCCCAATCCCTGCTGGTGTTCACGGCGACCCCCGGCACGGAAGACCACGACAAACTCCGACTGCTCTCGGTCATCGGAAGCCAGCGACTCGGGGCCTCTACCACCGCGGCCACCGACTGAGCACCGCGTGTCCCCAGCCCACCGCCGAGCACAGAGCGGCCGGCCGAGGGGCCGTGACCGCGCTTCCGTGCACCACCGGCTTGATGCGATACGGCCGATCAGGCATCGGCCGTAGCCGTCACGAAGAGGCGGCCACAACCGACGGAATCGCTCGCTGGTTTACTCTCCCGGGCGCACCCTCGCCTGCGCCATCCCCTCGCCCTGGTGGCGTACGGGGAGAGCCGGTGCGGTGGCGGTGGTCAGCCGACTGGGGGTTGGGGGCTGCGCTGCTGCGGCCTCCGCCCCGCCGGATCGTTCCGTTGCGTGTGGCCTCTGAGAACGAGACCCGGATCGGGGGCGGCCTGTTCGCCGCCGCCCGCGCCGCCCGCCCCTGCACCCGGGAGGTCGTAGCTTTTCGTCGGTGCCCAACGCCTGGGGCGCGGCGAGCTGTATCGGGCGACCGTGCGGCCGCCCAGATCCGGGGGACCATGGAAGCACTGCGAGGTGCAGGGGACACAGGCCACAGCCTGAAGCCGGCGCAGGGTGGCGTGTCGCGCCGGCAGGCGGAGGGAGTGCCTGGGATGAGGAAAGCCGATCCCTTCGGTGCCGAGGGTGACCAGCCGGATTCCGGGCCGAGACAGCCGCGTGAGTTGCTGGATCTGCTCAGTGTCGCGGCGGTGCTGCTGGATGCCGAGGGGCGGATCGTGCTGTGGAGCCCGCAGGCCGAGGAGCTGTTCGGCTACACCGCGCAGGAGGCGCTGGGCCAGTACGCGGCGCGGCTGCTGGTCGACGAGCAGAACCTGGACAGGATGATCAGGCTGTTCACCGAGGTCATGAGGACGGGACAGGGATGGGCCGGCGCATTCCCTGTCCGGCACAAGGACGGCAGTAGCCGGCTGGTGGAGTTCCGCAACATGCGGCTGCTGGACGACCGGGGTGCCTTCTATGCCCTGGGCATCGCCACCGATGAGGCGGCCCTGCGCCAGGTGGAACGGGACGTGGCCCTGTCCACGCGGCTGGTCTCGCAGTCCCCGATCGGGCTGGCCGTCTTGGACACCGACTTGCGGTACGTGGCCGTCAACCCGGCGCTGGCGCAGATCAACGGCGTCCCCGCCGAAGACCACCTCGGGCGACGAGTCCGCGAGGCCCTGCCCTTCCTGGAGGTCGATGCGATCGAGGCCGCGCTGCGGCAAGTCCTCACGTCCGGAAAGCCCATGATCGACCAGCACAGCGTGGGACGCACTCCCGCCGACCCCGACAACGATCATGCCTGGTCAGTCTCCTACTACCGGCTCGACGGTCCCGGCGGCCGGGTACTCGGGGTAGCCATCCTGTTGGTGGATGTCACCGATCGGCACCGCGCCCGGCAGCGCCTCGCCCTGATCGCCGACGGCTCCGCCCGTATCGGCACCACCTTGGACGTGGAACAGACCGCCCGCGAGCTGGCCGACGTCGCCGTCCCCGAGGTCGCCGACATAGCGGCGGTGGACATCCTGGATTCCATCCTGAACGACCGCCACCCGACGGGACCCAGCGGCGACCGGGCCCTCTTCCGCGCCCTCGCCGTGAAAGCCGCGTACCCCACCGAGGCCGTCCGCGCCGCCGACCCTCCCGGCCAGCTCGCCAGCTACGGCGCGGAGCGCCTGGCCACTCAGTGCGTGCGGACCGGCCGCGCCATTCTGATACCCCACGTCGGCGAGCGGGACCTGGCACGTATCGCCCGTGACGCCGAGGCCGCCGCCCTCCTGGCCCGCGCCGGCCTCCACAGCTATCTCTTGACGCCCCTGATCGCCCGTGGCGAGGTGCTCGGCACCCTGGGCCTCACCCGCGCCCGCAACCCGCTGCCCTTCGACAACGACGACCTCCTCCTGGCCGGTGAACTGGCCGACCGAGCCGCGGTCTGCATCGACAATGCCCGTCTGTACCAAGACGCACGCAACACCGCGGTCACCCTCCAGCGCAGCCTGCTGCCCGACCTCCCACCGCAACAGGCGGGCCTGGAGATCGCCTCCCGATATCGGCCCGCCGGAACGACCGTCGAAGTCGGTGGCGACTGGTTCGATGTCATCCCCCTCACGGAAGGCAAGACCGCGCTGGTCGTGGGCGATGTGATGGGCAGCGGCATAAGCGCCGCCACCACCATGGGACGCCTGCGCACCGCTACCTCCACCCTGGCCGACCTCGACCTCCCACCCACCGAAGTGCTGCACCACCTCGACAAGATCACCGCTGACCTGGAGCAGTACGCCACCTGCGTCTACGCCATCTACGACCCGCACCGCGCCCTGTGCCACATCGCTGTCGCCGGACACCTGCCCCCCGTGCTGATGCGCACAGGCGAGCCCCCCAAACTGCTCGATCTGCCCACCGGCGCACCCCTCGGGGTCGGCGGGGTCGCCTTCGAAGTCACCACCATCGGCCTGGCCCCCGGCGACCAACTGGTCCTCTACACCGACGGCTTGGTCGAGACCCGCCACCACGCCATCGACGAGCGCCTGGACCTCCTCCTCCAACTGCTGCACAGCCCCGACCGAACCTCGGAAGAAACCTGCGACCGGCTCCTGGAATCACTGCGCGATCCGGACGACCACGACGACGTCGCCATACTCATCGCCCGAGCCCGAGCCCGAGCCCGGCCCCGGCCCTAGAGGTCGTCCGCTGCGCCACTCCAGCAGCTCGCGGTATCCGGCCGCGGTGGCCGGGAACACCTCGGTGCCGATCACTGCCCCCACCAGGGAGAGCACAGCAGCCACGTGAGTGTCCCGGTGGCCGGCACCGGACCGCGCGGACGGTCAGCATCGTGATGACGCCTGGTCGGCAAGCCCCTGTCGAGACACACCCGGCCGGCCCGGTTCCAGCAACGCACCATCCCCGGCGAGCGGTCGACACAGCGTGAGCAGGACACCCCGGTCAGACATCTCAGGAGTCAGACCCCGCCGCAGGACAGCACCCGCCGATTCTCCCCACACTCAAAGCCGCCCGGCCCAGGCCGGCAGAACATGCTCCGTCCCAGCTCATAGATCACTCCGAATCCGACTCCGGCCGACCACAACGGACCGCAAAGGTCGACATCGCGTTCAACCTCGATTCTCAGCGGTCATGAGTGCATGTCCGGGCCGTCGGTCAGCCCGGTTGCGTCCGTGTGATCGCGCGCGGGGCCTTCGTAGCTGCGACAAGCTCGGGAAGTCAGTCAGCGGAGCACTAGATGGTCTGCTCGGACCAGCTGGTCTTGCGGTTCTGGCCATGGCGGCACCCCCAGCGCTCGGCGAGTTGGGCGACGAGGAACAGGCCGCGTCCGCCCTCGTCGGTGGTGCGAGCGCGGCGCAGACGGGGTTGGGCGCTGTGGGAGTCGGTGACCTCACAGACCAGAACGTGGTGGCGGATCAGTCGCAGCTCCGCCGGCGGACGGCCGTGGCGGATCGCGTTGGTGACCAGTTCACTGACGATGAGTTCGGTGGGGAAGAGGAGATCGGCCAACCCCCATGCGGCGAGTTGGCGGGTCGCCCATGCCCGGGCCTCGGAGACGGCAGCGGGATCGACCGGTATCTGCCAGTGAGCGGTGTCCTCCGCGTGTACGGCGCGAGTGCGTGCCAGCAGTAGCGTCGCGTCGTCACGCGGTGCTTCGTCCACCAGATCACCGAGGAGGGCCCGGCCGGTGTCGTCCAGAGCGCGGTCCGGGCGGCAGGACGTGGCGAGCGCATCGGTCAGCCGCCGGAGCCCGTCGTCGATGTGATGCGGGCCCAGGTGCACCAGTCCGTCGGTGTAGAGCGCGAGGACACTGCCCGGCTCGAGGTCGATCGTGGTGGTCTCGTACGGCATGCCGCAGACGGCGAGTGGTGGCCCCGGGAGAATGTCGACAGCTCCGGCGGTTCCGTCGGGCCGGACGAGCACGGGCGGTGGGTGCCCGGCACTGGCCATGGCGCACTGGTGCCGCAGGCGTACCCGGCCGGTCGCCGGCAGTTGCGTGGCCCTGTGCAGGTCGCGCGGGAGGTCGGCCACCAGTTCCCGCACGGGGCGGCCGTGGACCTAGTCGGCGCAGAACCCGGTCAGGTCCTGTGCGGTCCCGGTCCATCCCACGACCGTCCCTTGATCGTCGAGTACGGCGGCGGCTAGGCCCTCGAAAGCGTAGGGCCTGCCGCCGGGGCCGGCGCCGGAGACGCTCGTCACTCCTTGGGAGGCCCCTACCGGGTCGGCGTTGTCAGTATTCGATGTGTCCATGTCTGTGGCTTCCTTTGCGAGAGCCCACGGCTCCCAGAGGCGATCCGGTGGCGGCTGTCGGCCGCCGACGCGTCAGAGGGCGTCGGCTGTGGAGGGCAGGTCCTGTTCGGCCCAGACGACCTTGCCGTCTGCTGCGGAGCGGGAACCCCACCTGCGCGACAGCCGAGCCACCAGGGAGAGGCCGCGGCCGTGCTCGTCGAGCGTGCGGGGATGGCGTGGGCGTGGCTGGCCGGTGCTCGTGTCGGAGACTTCACACGTCAGCACCCGGTGCTGGATGAGCCGTAGGCGGCTCGGGCCGTCTCCGTGGCGGATCGCGTTGGTGACCAGTTCGCTGACGATCGACTCCACGGGTGTCACGAGCGGCTCCAGACCCCATTCCCTGAGCTGACGGGCGGCCAGGTGCCGGGCTGTCGGGACGGTGACGTGTTCGTTCGGCAGGTCCCAGGAGGCGACCTGTGCGGGGCGCAGTGCCCGGGTCCGCGCAAGGAGCAAGGTGACGTCGTCGGCCGGTGCCTGGGTCGGCAAGGTGTCCATCGCCCGCGAGCACAGGTCCTCCAGGGAGGCACCGGGCTGTGCCAGGGCGGCACCCAGGCGATGCAGGCCGGCATCGATGTCCTCGTCGCGGGACTCCACCAGGCCGTCGGAGAAGAAGGCGAGGACACTTTCCTCAGGTAGTTCCAGTTCCACGGACTCGAAAGGCACGAGGCCGAGACCGAGGCCGAGCGGGGCTCCTGCGGGCAGGTCGGGAATGGTGACCTTGCCCTGCGCGTCGACGATCAGGGGCGGGGGATGCCCGGCCCGCGCCATCGTGCACCCTCGGGTGACCGGGTCGTAGACGGCGTACAGACAGGTGGCACCCACCACCGCGGGCACCACGTCGCAAACGTCGGCGTCCTCGTCGTTCAGTCGCCGGACCGTGTCGTCGAGGTGCGCCAGTAGTTCGTCGGGGGGCAGGTCGAGGTCCGCGAGCGTTCGCACGGCGGTGCGCAGCCTGCCCATGGTCGCCGCGGCATTGATGCCGTGTCCCACCACATCGCCGACGACAAGGGCCACCCGGGCGCCGGACAGCTCGATCACATCGAACCAGTCACCCCCCACACCGTGGTCCATGTCGGCCGGCACATAACGTGTGGCGACTTCGACGGCAGCACCGCCCTGCACGCGATGAGGGAGCAGGTCGCGTTGCAGTGTGAGGGCGGTGGTGCGCTCGCGCGCGTACTGCAGCGCGTTGTCCAGGCACAGCGCGGCCCGGGTGACCACTTCCTCGGCGAGGAGCAGATCGTCCTCCTGGAACGGCGTCTGTTCCAGAGAGCGGCCGAACAGCGCCAGTCCCAGCACACAGTGCCGCGCACGGATGGGGACGACCATCAAGGAGTGGACGCCACTGTCGCGTACCTTCTGCGCCCGCACCGGATCGTGGTCGACCCAGGGGCCGGCATGGGTGTCCAGCACTGGCTCCAGGTACGACCGGCCCGTGCGCATGGCGGCGGCGAACGGGGACTCCGGGTGGGGGTGGACCACTTCTTCGCGCGCCCACGGCAACTCCAGGACGCCCAGGTCGACGGAGGCCAGACCGGCACGGCGCAGCAACTGCGGACGGCCACTCGTCGTGCCGATCCGTGCCGGCGGCTCAACAATGAACGGAACCGACTCCACCAGATCGACGAGGGCGTGGTCGGCCAGCAGGGGCACCGCGAGCTCTGCCAGTTCCTGCCCGGTCCTCATGACGTCGAGGGTGCTCCCGATGTGCGTGCTGGCCTCGCTGAGGATGGCGAGGCGCTCCCGCGCCCGGCGATTCCCGGTGACGTCCACGGTCATGGAGCACACGCCCAGTGGCATGCCGTCAGCGCCCTGGAGGCAGAAGAACGAGGCCGAGAACGCGTGCTCACGGGGCCGGTCCGCAGGCGGCCACGCACGGTACTCGTGCACCGTCGTCGTGCCGCTCTCCAGCACCTGCCGCATCACCACCTCAAGCGCTTCGGCCTCGACGGCGGGCAGCGAGCCCTTCAGACCGCGTCCGAAGCGTCGGTGACGAGGAACGCCGTCGTGCCGCTCCATGGCGTCGTTCACCCACACACAGCGCAGCTGCGGGTCATAAACGACGATGCCGATCGGTGCGCGGGCAAGCAGCGACTCCCGCACCGGTCCGCTGCTGGTTGCCCCCGAGGACAGGGAACCGATCTCCGTCACGGACACCAGCCACCGGGTGCCGCCGTCCTGCCCTCGCAGCAACGAGACCCGCAGCGTCATCCTGAGCGTGTGGCCCTCGCGGTGGCGTATCGCCGCGGTGCCGGACCAGCCACCCCGCGCACGGCACTGCCCGGCGAACGCCGAAGCCCTCCGGACGTCCTCGGGAGGCGGCAGCACGTGTGCGGCAGATCGGCCCACCACCTCCCCGGCCGAGTAGCCGACGAGCTGCTGAGCGGCATGCGTCCACCCCACCACTGTGCCCTCGGTATCCAGCATCGCTATCGCGGCGTCGGGCATCTCACGGGGGGTCACCGGCTCGGCGAGGAGGGTGTGGTCAGTGTCGGTCATCGCGGTCCATCCCATCGGTGCGGAAGTAAGAGCGCCGGCACTTGGCCCGGCGGCCCTGTGTGCAGCCGTGGTGAACGGCGTCGTCCCGGTGAGCGGCACACGATGCGGTATATGCCGTAGTGCGCAATATGACCACTTCTGATGAAATAGTCAGATGTAGTCGCTCTGACGTCAAGACCCTCATACTTGATCAAATAATCAGATGTCCGGGCTGCCGCTCATCACCCGGCGCCCCCGTCCCGCTCCATCGGGACGAGGGCGCCGTGGCCGCGCGGTTCAGAGTTGGATGGACAGGTGGCGGGGCCCACGGAGCATGGCGTTCTGCCGGTACGGGGGCGGGTCTTCGATCAGGCGGGCGCTGCCGAGGTGGGGAATCAGCGCCCCGAGCGCGGCGTACGCCTCGACGCGGGCCAGGGGGCCGCCAAAGCACACGTGAATACCACTGCCGAAGCCGAGGTGCTGGTTGTCCACGCGGGTGGGGTCGAAGCGGTCGGGCTCGTGGAACCGCATGGGATCACGGTTGCCCGAGGCCAGCGCCAGAATGACGGAAGCGTGTTGCGGGATCTTGATGCCGGCGACGTCCATGTCGGCGCGCGGGACACGCTCGCGCATGTGGACCGGGGGCTCGTAGCGCAGCAGCTCCTCCACCGCGCGCGGCAGCAGGTCCGGTTCGCGGCGCAGGAGATCCAGCTGCTCGGGCTGGCGCAGGAAAGTGAGCGCCCCGTTGGTGATCAGGTTGACCGTCGTCTCGTGCCCGGCGATGAGCAACAGCACGGCGGTCTCGGCGAGTTCCTCCTGGGTGAGTCGCAGGGTCGGGTCCGGTTCGTTGATGAAGGCGGAGAGCATGTCGTCGCCCGGATCGCCGCGACGCTGCTCGGCGAGGTTGACCAGGTACCCGCCCATCTCCATCCGCGCCTGGTCGCCGGCTTTGTCCGTCTCGGTGGAGTCATCGTCGGGCCTGACGTCGGCAGCTGCGACCAGCGCATCCGACCAGGCCCGGAACAGCGGCTCGTCCTCGCGCGGTACGCCGAGCAGCCGGCAGATCACCGTGACGGGCAGCGGGTAGGCGAAGTCGTCGACGATGTCGATCCGCCGGCCGGCCTCGAAGGACGCCAGCAGTTCGCCGGTGATCCGGTCGATCTCGCCGCGCATGGAGTCGACCCGGCCGGGGCTGTGCGGCGGGCCGAACGGCCGCATGGCCAGGGTGCGCAGCCTGTGGTGTTCGGGATCGTCGAGCCGCAGGAACGGAGGCTTGTGGGTGACATCCCCCCGGGTGCGAGGGTCGACACTCATCCGCGGGTCGTGGAGCAGAGCGGCGATCTCGTGGTAGGTGCCGATCAGGTAGCTGCCGTCTGTCTGCTGTGCCACGGGACCGGCCTCGCGGAGTTCCGCGTACAGCGGGTAGGGGTCGGGGCGGCTGGCGTAGTCGGTGATCCGTGCCAGCAGGGTCTCGGATTCCATGGCGGATCCTCGTGGTCGGCGGGACGCGGGCTACACCACGGTCAGTCTGCGGTCGGGAAGATGGCCGGTGAGCGCGACGGTCGGGCCGTGGGACAGCCCCGACGGATCCGGCACGAGAGAGGGAATCGGAATGTCTGCCGCGATCGCCCGGTCCTGCGCGCCGGGCGGCGGCGGGAAGGGAGCAGCCGTCTCGATCAGGTGCCGGTAGTAGTCGAGCGACTTGGCCATGTCGACGGTGACCGCGGCGGTGACCCGGCCCTGGTAGCCGTAGACCATGGCCAGACGTCGTGCCTCCAGGGAGCCCTGGGCGATGACCACATGGTCGGAGTAGGTGGGGACGCCCACGGATTTGATGTTGAGGCCGAACTGGGTCGACCAGAACGACGGGATGGACAGGTGCGGTCGCCGCAGCGGCCCGGGGTTGACCATGTTGTGGGCCGCCACCCCGGCCTGCTCCACCGCGTTTCCCCAGTGCTCCAGGGACAGCATCTGGTAGCCGAACAGTGGGTGGGGGAAGCGGGAGACGTCACCGGCCACGAAGACGTCGTCCGTGACGATCCCGTACATGTTGAAGGCCCGGCACCCGGCGTCGCAGGCGATCCCGCGCGGGCCTGCCGCAAGGCCGGAGTCCGCCAGCCATTCGACATTGCGGATCGCACCCAGCGCGACGACGCACACGTCCGCGTCCACACGGCTGCCGTCGGACAGCTCCGCGCTGGTGAAGCTGCCGTTCCCGCGCAGGGCGGTGACCGTCACCCCGGTGCGCAGGTCCACGCCATGGTTGCGCTGCATGACGGCCGCGAGTTTCGACAAGGTGCCGCCGAGGGCGCCGACCAGGGGCGCGGGGCCGCGTTCGGTGACCGTGACCTCAAGCTCCAGCTCCCGGCAGGCCGAAGCGATCTCCGAGCCCGTGAAGCCGCCGCCGATCACCAGCACCCGCTCCGGCCTCGCATCCAGCCGCTCGGCCAGCCCCGCGGCGTCCTCCCGGGTGCGCAGGGTGAACACCCCGTCCAGGGCGGCTTCCTCCGAGTTGGGCCAGGGCCGCGCCCGGGTCCCGGTGGCGATCAGCAGCCGGTCGTACGGCAGCGGCTCCCCGTCTTCCAGCAACACTCGTTTCGCCAGCAGGTCCACACCGGTGGCGCGCACGCCCAGACGCCACTCGGCGTCAGGATCCCGGCGCATCGGCAGCTCGGTGGTGTCCGCCGTCGCCTGCCCTAGCAGCACCTGCTTGGACAGCGGCGGCCGGTCGTAGGGCGCATGGGGTTCGTCCCCGACCACGGTCAGGGAGCCGGTGAAACCCTCCTCGCGCAGCACCTCTGCGGCCCTGAGCCCGGCCAGCGACGCGCCGACGATGACGATACGGCCGGCCTTGAGGTCATCGGCCACCAGTGCTCACCTCTTCTCCCAGGAGGATCGCCTGAACCGGGCACGCCGCCGCGGCCTGACGCACGCGTTCGACCTGGTCGCCGGGAACGGCTGTGGCGTACAGCAGTCCCTCCTCGCCGTGCAGCTCGAACACCTCCGGCGCGAGGAAAACGCACTGTGCATAGCCCTGGCAGCGCGTGAGGTCGACAACGGTCCGCATCTCCACCACTTCCTCCGTTGTCTCTCCCCCTCGTTTCCAGCATGAGCCGGGAAACGCAGGCCCGCACGTCGCGGCTGCGGAACGCAAACCCCGGCGTGCCGATGAGGCCAGGAATGGCCAACGCTCTTGAAGTAAGCATCAGTTGTCGGCTTGGCCAGCTGAGGGCGCCTCGGTGACTCACACCACTTCGACGTTTCCATACAACGTATGGTATTAATGGCGAGGAGATTCCATACAGCGTATGGAAATTCTGGCCCGGACCACACCCGGCGCTACACATCGCCTGCCCGTACAACCGGGCGGTGCAGATCACGCCAATCGCGAAGGAAAGATCATGAAGAAGCTGACGAAGCGCATCGCTGTCACCGTTTCCTCCATCGCGGTCGCGGGTGTCGCCGTTCTCGGTGCCGGGAGCACCGCCTCGGCCGCGACTCCTGCGCCCGCACACGTCCACCGCCCGGCTGTCAGCGCCAAGGCCGTCGACTACCAGTGGGACCACGGAGTCGGCTACCTGCTCGAACAGGGCTACTCCTGCGACGGAATCCGCGGCTGGCACCAGGACCACCACGGCACCGACTCGCCCCGGCACGACTGCGACGGCCTCTCCTACCGCGGCGGTCACTTCTACCGCGGGGAGGGTGAGTGACATGGCTGGAAGCCCGTCGGCGACAGGGACACACTCGCTGGTCAGGGATCACTGGTCCCTGGCCGCCGCCCGGGCCGCCCGACTGAGGGCCCTGCCCACGCGCCGCCGCCTGCGGATACCCATCGGGCGTCGCGGGCCCACGTCGCCCAGCTGTCGCGACGGACACACGAATTGCGCGGTCCGGCCGACCGGGCCCTGCTGTGACACCCCTCTCCGCCACCTCTTCGTCGCCGGCCGGACGGCGGGGTACGACCGAGGCAGAGGCGCCATCGACTGGGACACCGAACTGGCTGCGCCTGCGGGCCATGCTTCGGCGCGTCGAAGTCGACGGTGCACCGCCGGTCCTGCATCTGGGCCGGCCGGCGTCCAGGGACGGCTGCACCGGAAGGTCCTCGAGATGTTCGGGCCAGTGCCTGGTCGGCCTATCCCGACGACGATCGCCCGGACAGCCGGACGGCAGCCCTGTCACTGACATGCCGGCCGGTAAGGCCCGCCCCGCTGTTCGCCACCACTTGGCCGGGTCCGCAACACAAATGCACCGGCAGCGGCTGCCCCGGGACGGTCTTCCCGGATGTGCTGGCGGCTCCCAGTGCGTCGCGGACCGAACGCGCCCGGTCAAGGGCACCCCAGGCCGCGACGCCTCAGGAGCAGGGACTCAACGGCCAGGGCCCCGGCTGTCACGGTCGGCGGCAAGCCGGCTTTCCAGGCCCGCGATGAGAGTGTCCATCACCAGGCGGAACCTGCGGTCCTGGACAGGCCCTGCCGGGTCTGCCTCCGTGGACTCGTCTTCGCCGGCAACGAGACCGGGGGGCTTGAGGCTCGCCCACTGCTGAAGCGAGCCGTTGAGCTCGGCGGCGAGAACCCCGACGACGACGGCAACCACCAGAGCAGCGGCCTCCGAGACCTCCGACTCCGGCACTCCCGCGGCGGCCACGATCGCGGTGAGCGCGGTCCAGAACGGATCGTCGGGCTGGATGAAGTCCGGCTGATGGCTGAACGAGTAGGCCATCAGCTCGGGGTGACGATGCGCCAGCGTACGGAAGTCCGTGGCGAGCAGGCGGACGCGCTCCTGCCAGGGAGCGTCCTGAAGCGTCACGGTGCGGAACTGGGCGCCGACCATTCTCGTCACGCCACGCAGCACCGCTTCCTTGTTCGGCACGTGGTGGTACAGCGACATCGGGTTCGCATCGAGCTCGGTGGCAAGTTTGCGCATGGTGAGCGCCTCGACCCCGTCCTCGTCGATCAGCCGCAGGGCGGCGGCATAGATCCCGGCCTCGGTCAGAGGCACGTCTCTCTTCCTCGTTCCCCGCGGGGGACGCCTCACCTTCTTTTCCATACCTCGTACGGTATCAGTTTCATACACCGTACGGAAATGACCTTGATCACAGCGGTCAGCGGCACCGCGGAGGGTTGCGTCGAGTTTCCATACGTCGTACGGTACTCATTCCATACGGCGTATGTTTCCGTGCGGCGCCACGGCATTGACCAGCGCACCGCGCCCTTGCCCATCCCCTCCCCACACAGGAGCACGCGATGACCACGAACTCCGCGAACGACCTTCGCCCTATCCGGTCCCCGCGCGGGATCCCCCTGCTCGGCCACACGCCGCAGATCCCCGACACCAACCCCGTCGAGTACTTCAACGAACTGTCCAAGCAGTTCCCCGAAGGCATCTACGGCATGGACATCGCCGGCATCGAGCAGGTCTTCGTCTATGACCCGGACCTGGTGGCCGAGGTCTGCGACGAGACGCGGTTCTTCAAACAGATCGAGAAGACGCCGCTGAACCATGTGCGGGACTTCACGGGGGCGGGGCTGTTCACGGCCCACCAGCACGAAGAGGAATGGGCCATGGCCCACCGGATCCTCCTGCCGGCCTTCAGCCAGCGGGCCATGAAGAACTACTACGGGCAGATGCTGGAGATCGCCCAGAACCTGGTCGGCAAGTGGGAGAGCCGGGAGGGACAGCCGGTCAACATCACCGACGACTACACCCGGCTCACCCTGGACACCATCGCTCTGTCGGGTTTCGGCTACCGGTTCGGCTCCTTCGCCGAGGAGGAGCTGCACCCCTTCCTCAACGCGCTCCTTGAGTCGCTGATCGAGTCGCTGCGGCGCTCCCAGGAGCTGCCGATGATGACCAGGCTCCGGAAGGCGGACGACAGGAAGTACCGCGAGAACATCCAGCTGATGCGCGACCTGGTCGAGAGCGTGATCAAGGAGCGTCGTGAGGGGAAGGGCAGCGGCGAGGAGGACCTGCTCGGCCTCATGCTGGAGGCCACCGACCCGGAGACCGGCGAGCTGCTGGCGGACGACAATGTCCGCGACCAGGTGGTGACCTTCCTCATCGCCGGTCACGAGACCACCAGCGGCCTGCTGTCGTTCGCGACGTACTCGCTGATGCGCAACCCGCACGTCCTGGCGCAGGCGTACGCCGAGGTGGACCGCCTGCTGCCCGGAGACACGGTCCCGGACTACGACACGATCATGCAGCTCGACGTCATCCCGCGGATCCTGGAGGAGACCCTGCGCCTGTGGGCTCCCATCCCGATGATCGCCAAGGCGCCCATCGACGGCACCGTCATCGGTGACCGGTACGAGCTGAAGAAGGGGACCAGGGCCAACATCCTCATGGGCGCGCTGCACTCCCACCCCAAGGCGTGGGACCGGCCGGAGGAGTTCGACATCGACCGGTGGCTGCCGGAGAACCGTGCCGAGCAGCACCCGCACGCCTACAAGCCGTTCGGTAACGGTGTGCGTGCCTGCATCGGCCGCCAGTTCGCGCTCACCGAGGCCCGTCTGGCGCTGGCGCTGGTGCTGCAGAGGTTCAGGTTCTCCGACACCACCGACTACAAGATGGACGTCCGCGAGGCGCTGACGCGCAAGCCCGGCGACTTCCAGCTGGTCGTCCGCAAGCGTCAGGAGCACCAGCGGACCGTGTTCGGCGTCGCCGACCTGCAGGCCGGCGACACGCAGGCGCAGACAGCGGTCAGCGGCGTCGGGGTGAACCTGACCGTCGCCTACGGCTCCAGCCTCGGCTCCTGCGAGGACCTGGCGCGCACCCTCGCCGACCGCGGTGAGCGCTCCGGGTTCGGCACCACGCTGACGAGCCTGGACGACCTCGGTGACAACCTGCCTACCGAGGGCCTGCTCGTCGTCGTCGCCGCCAGCTACAACGGCAAGGCGCCGGACAACGCCCAGCGCTTCGACGACCTGCTCGCCGCCGGCCTGCCCGAGGGTTCACTGTCCGACGTGCGGTTCGCGCTGCTGGGCGCCGGCAACACGCAGTGGGTGGCCACCTTCCAGGCATTCCCCAAGCGGGTCGAGGAAGGTCTGCTGGCCGCCGGCGCCACCCCATTCGTCGAGCGCGGCATCGCGGACGCCGCCGGTGACTTCGACGGCATGGCGAGTCGCTGGATGGACACCCTGTGGGCCACCCTGGCCGAGGAGTACGCCGCCGACACCTCCGCGGCGAGCGGCCCGCGCTACCAGGTCCAGCTGCTCACCGAGTCCGACGTGCGCCCCGCCATCGTGTCCGAGCAGGCATACCCGCTCACGGTGGTGGCCAACGAGGAGCTCGTGGCCGACGCGACCGGCCTGTGGGACTTCCAGATCGAGCCGCCGCGCCCGTCCGCGAAGTCCATCACCGTCGAGCTGCCCGACGGTGTCACCTACGACACCGGCAACCACCTGGCCGTCTTCGCCAAGAACGAAGCCGCCCTGGTCAACCGCGCGCTGGCCCGGCTCGGTGTCGAGTACGGCCAGGTGCTCCGGCTCGACCAGCCCGGCGGCGGCCGCACCCACCTGCCGGTCGGCGTGCCCGTTACCGCCGGCATTCTGCTCACCGAGTTCCTGGAGCTGCAGGATGTGGCCACCCGCTCCCAGATCCGGACCCTGGCCGAGTACACCCAGTGCCCGTGGACGCGGCCGCAGCTCCAGGCGTACGCGGCCGACACGGAGGAGGCCGAGGAGCACTACCAGAAGGAGATCCTCGGCAGGCGGGTCTCGGTGCTGGGCCTGCTGGAGCGCTTCCCCGCGGTCGAGCTGCCGCTGGCGGTGTTCCTGGAGATGACGGGGCCGATCCGGCCGCGCTTCTACTCCATCTCCTCCGCCCCGTCGGCCAACCCGCGCCAGGTGCGCCTGACCGTCGGCCTGTTGGAGGGCCCGGCCCTGTCCGGCGACGGCCAGTACCGCGGCACCTGCTCCTCCTACATCGCGGGCCTCGCGCCCGGAGACGTCGTCTACGGCTACGTTCGCGTGCCCTCCCCGACGTTCGCCCCGCCGGCCGACCCCGCCACTCCGCTGATCCTGATCGGTCCCGGCACCGGCATCGCGCCGCTGCGCGGCTTCCTGGAGGAGCGGGCCTGGCAGCACGCCGATGGCACGCAGGTCGGTCCGTCGCAGGTCTTCGTCGGCTGCCGCCACCCGGAGCACGACTACTTCTACCGGCAGGAGATGCAGGGCTGGGAGCGGGCCGGGATCGCACAGATCCACACCGCCTTCTCCGCGGTGACCGGCCACCCGGCCCGGTTCGTGCAGAACGCCATCGCGGGCGCCGCCGACACGGTGTGGCAGGCCATCGAGGACGGCGCGTGCATCTACGTCTGCGGTGACGGCCGCCGCATGGCCCCCGCAGTCCGCGAGGCCCTCGCCGCCGTCCACCGTCAGAAGACCGGAAACGACGACGAGACCGCTCAGCAGTGGCTCGCCCGGCTCGAGGCCGACGAGCGCTACCAGCAGGACGTCTTCGCCTGACCGTCGCACGCCGTCAAGGCGTGTGCCCCCCCAGCCGCCGGGAGGCGTGCGGCACACCCGCTGCCGGCCGTACGCCTCCCGGCCACCACAAACCCCTCGGACACCGCATAGCACCCATCGGCCCGAACCGCCGAGTGCCGCTCGCAGAAAGCTGATCTTCATGGACACCATGCTCGCCGGACGCTTCCACCTGGACAGCAAGAAGTTCGCCGTGGAGGAGGTCCCCATCCCCGTGCCGGGCCCGGGCGAGGTACTCATCGAGGTGAAGGCCGCAGGCGTCTGCCTCTCGGACGTCCACCTCCTCGACGGCTCCCTCGTCCCCCTCTTCGCCACCTCCGACACGGTCACCGTCGGCCACGAGGTCGCCGGTGTGATCCACACCCTCGGCCCCGGCCTCAAGCGCGGTCTGTCCGTCGGCACCCGCGTCACCCTGGAGGCCGGCAAGACCTGCGGCCGGTGCTCCGGATGCGTGCGCCGCCGCCCCTGCACGCAGATGCTCACCGCCGGCATCGACTACGACGGCGGCTGGGCCGAGTACGTCATCGCCCGCGAGGACACCCTCATCCCCATCCCCGACGCCCTCCCCTTCGACCAGGCCGCGATCATCCCCGACGCGGTCTCCACCCCCTACGCCGCCGTCGTCGCCACCGCGGGCGTCCGCCCCGCCCAGTCGGTCGGTATCTGGGGGGTGGGCGGAGTGGGCGCGCACAACGTACGCCTCGCCCGCCTGGTCGGCGCCGCGCCGATCATCGCCGTCGACCCGCTGCCCAGCGCCCGGGAACGCGCCCTGGCCTTCGGCGCGGACCACGCCCTGGACCCGGCCGCCCCCGACTTCGCCGACCAGGTACGCGCGGCCACCGACGGACGGGGCCTGGACTTCGCCTTCGACTGCGCCGGAGTGCCCGCTGTCCGCGAGCAGGCCGCCTCCGTGCTCGGCCTGGGCGGCTCCCTGATCCTGGTGGGCATCACGCCCAAGCCGCTGACCATCACCGAGGGCCTGACCTTCAACTACCTGCAGAAGCAGGTGCGCGGTCACTACGGCGGCTTCCCGGAGTCGGTCTCCGAACTGGTGCGGCTGGCCGCAGCCGGCCGCCTCGACCTGGCCCCCTCCATCACGGACCACATCCCGCTCGTCGACGCGGCCGACGCGGTCAGCCGCCTGGAGAACAAGATCGGCGACCCGATCCGCCTCATCCTCGTCCCCTGACACCCGTCAGCAGGACACCAAGCCACCTCGGGCAGGGGTGAGTGGGCGCCGGTGCTTGAGGGAGCACCGGCGCCCAAGGTTTTCCCGCAGCCAAGAACTCGGAGCGACGGAGTCATGCAGAGGACCGATATCCCGGGCCGCACCCCGCAGCGCAGTAACGCCCGCTCGAACCACAGACGCATCCTCGGGACCGCTCGACGGACACTGCGTGACGACCCCGACGCGAGTCTCGACAGCATCGCTGTGGCGGCCGGCGTCACGCGGCGCACCCTCTACGGACACTTCCCCGGCCGGCAAGCGCTGATCGACGAGCTGACGCACGAAGCAGGCCAAGCGCTTCAGCAGGCGTTCGCCGCAGCCCGTACGCCGGATGCTGATCCGCCTGAGGCGATGGCGCGGATGGCCCTGGCGGCATGGGCGGTGGGCGACCGGTTCCGCATGCTCATCTCCTTGGGGCGTCGCCATCCGGGAGGGGATGCGGTCCACGCCACCCTGGCACCGGCCCGTGAGGAGGCCATCGCGACCATCCGCCGTGGCCAGCACCAAGGCGTGTTCGCGGCCCACGTCCCAGCCCCGGTCCTCGCCCACGCGCTGGAAGCGCTGATGCTGGCCCTCGCCGAAAAGAACGGCGCGGGCACCTGGACCGATCCCTCGGGCGAGGCCGCCGCGACCGCGTTCCTCGTGGCCGCCGGCGTGGCACCGCAGGCCGCCGCACGCCAGGTGCAGGACGTGATGAATGGTTGACGCCCTCCCGGGGGGACCCTTCGCGGTCCGCATGATGTCGGCTGCCGAGCTGTCAGTCGAGGCCCGGCAGAGGACGTCGGGTGACCTCGTGGGCGTCGTCCGGGGCGATGCCCAGCATGCGGAGAACCATTTCGGCCAGGTCGGAGGCGACCTCATCTCCGTCGATGTCGGGGCGGGCCAGTCGTAGCGCCACGAGGGACAGCAGGGTGCCGCCCAAGGCGGACAGGGCGGTTGTCGCGTTGCGGCAGGTGAAGCGGCCCGAGGCGATGCCGTTCTCCAGGTCGCGCAGGGCTCGCGGGGCGAGCCCGCGGTCGGAGTGGATGTAGGCCAGACCGCGGTCACGCAGGATCCGCATGAGTTCAGGGTGGGAGTCGGCCATGCGGGCGGTGAGCCGGAAGCCCACGGCGACGAGTTCGGCCGGGTCGTCGATTCCTTCTACGCGCTCGTCTATGACCTGCCCGAACTCGTCCAGGGCGTCTGTCACCGCGGCGTCGAACAGCTCCGTCTTCGACTCGAAGTGGTTGTAGAAGGAGCCGAACCCGACATCCGCGCGCTCGGCGATCGCCTGGATGCTGACGCTGGTGTCCCCGGTCTCCGCGAGGATCTGCCGGGCCGCGCGGACGAGCGACTGACGAGTCTCGGCGCGGCGCCGCTCGAAACGGTTCTTGGGCAGGGCTGACGTCGGCATACCGCGAGTGTAACCACCGCCGCGATGAGTCTGCCATTACTGATGAGACCATCAATTATTTGGGCTGTACCTATTGACGATGAGAAGCGCCAGAGTTGATGATTTCCTCATTACGGCAGTGTTGCTTGGAGGACACCATGTCCCACACCCCTGTTAACAAGGGCGCTCACCAGACGCCTCACCAGGACCTTCACAGTGAGCAGGGCTCCCTGCGCGGAGAGCACCACGGACGAGCCCGCAATCCCGTGATCAAGGTGGCGGACCTGGCCTGGCTGGAGTTCGAGAAGCCGGACCTGGACCGGGCCGAGGTGTTCGCCCGAGACTTCGGTTTCGCGATCGTCGCCCGCACCGACCACGAACTGTGGCTGCGCGGCACGTTCGCGGGCTCACCCTGCATGGTCATCCGGCGCGGGCGCGCCTCCCGCTTCCTCGGGCCGGCGTTCCGCGCGGCCGAGCGGGCCGACCTGGACCGGCTGGCCCGCACCACCGGCAGTACCGTCCGGGACATCGGCGTACCGGGCGGTGGGCAGTCGGTCGCCCTGCTCGATCCCTCTGGCCTGCCGGTCCGGGTGGTGCACTGCGCCGAGCGGCTGCCCGCGCTGCCCGAGCAGGAGCCGCTGATCCTCAACTTCGGTACCGATCACCGTCGTACGAACGCCACCCAGCGGCCGCCCCGCGAGCCGTCCCATATCCAGCGGCTGGGCCATGTGGTGCTGGAGACACGGACGTTCGCCCGCACGCTGGACTGGTATCTGGACACCCTCGGGATGATCGTGTCCGACTTCCTGTTCCTGGACGGGCAGCGCGGGCGCGGGCCGACGATGGCGTTCATCCGCTGCGACCAGGGCAGCAGGCCCGTGGACCACCACACCCTCGCCCTGCACCTGGGCCCCGGTACCGGCTACGTCCACTCCGCCTACCAGGTCACCGACCTGGACTCGATCGCCGTCGGCGGGGAGTATCTGGCCGAGCGCGGCTACCGGCGCAGCTGGGGCATCGGTCGGCACATCCAGGGCAGTCAGCTCTTCGACTACTGGCGCGACCCCGACCACTTCATGCTGGAGCACTTCGCCGACGGCGACCTCTTCTCCTGCGACCTGGAGCCCGGCTGGGCGCCGATGTCGGCGAGCGGCCTGGCCCAGTGGGGGCCACCCGTCACCCGCGACTTCCTGGGCACCAACCCCTCCCCCGCCAAGCTCCGCGAGGTCATGACGGCCCTGCGCGACGACAACGAACTCGACCCCGCACGCCTGCTGGGCCTGATGAAAGCGATGAGCTCATGAGCACCAACGTTCTGCGTACCACTGGGGGCACCTCCCGCTCGAGCGAAGCCGAGAGTGGGGGAGGCTGGTGGGTCGTCCGGGACGAACGCGCCGTCCGCGTCCGGACCAAGGCCGTCACGACCGCCGAACTGCTCGCCGACCGGGATGCGGTCCGCGAGGCCGCCGCCTGCGCCGAGAGCGGCATGCCCGTCGCCGACCTGGTGGCGCTGCCTCCGGTCACCACTCCGTGCCGGGTGGTCGCCCAGATGGTCAACTACCGCAGCCACGCCAAGGATTCAGGCTTCACCGGCGACATCCCGCCCACCTTCTTCCGCAAGGCGTCCGGCTCGGTCAGCGGTCCCCACGACACGATCATCCGACCCACGCACGTCAAGTTCCTCGACTACGAGGTGGAACTCGGCCTCGTCATGGGCGCGACCCTGCCCGTGGGCACCGTCGTCGAGGAACAGGACCTGCCGCGCTACGTCGCCGGCCTCGTCCTGACCAACGACGTCAGCGCCCGCGACGTCCAGCTGACCAAGACCCAGTTCTACGAGAGCAAGTCCTACCCGACCTTCACACCGACGGGTCCGTACCTGGCCCTGCTGGAACCCGAGGACTTCGCCCACCTGCTGAATCTTCGGCTGCGGCTGTCGGTCAACGGCGTGTCGCGCCAGGACCGCACGCTCGCCGACATGATCGTACGGCCCGCACAGGCGCTCACCCTGCTCGCCCGCTTCCAGACCCTCGACCCGGGCGACCTGCTGCTGACCGGCACTCCCGGCGGCACGGCTCTGAAGGCCCCGCCCAAGGCGGCCGAGAAGATCGCTGCGCTGCTGCCGCCCGCACTGAAGTGGAAGGCGTTCTTCAAGGGCCAGGCCAAGAACCCCAAGTACCTGCGCAGCGGTGACCTCATCACCGCCACGATCGCCACCTCGGACGGACGGATCGACCTCGGCGAGCAGCGGACCGCTGTGGCGGACGCGACGTGAGCGCCGCATCCCGGCGACCGGTGGTGATCATCGGTGCGGGACCCGTCGGAGTCACGGCCGCGCTCCTGCTCGCCCGGCACGGGGTGCACAGCCTCATCCTGGAACGCCACCGGGACGTCTACCCCTTGCCGCGTGCCGTCGTCGTGGACGACGAGATCCGCCGGATCCTGCAGAGCGTAGGTGTACACGAGGAGTTCGCCGCCCTCGCCCGACCGGCGCGCGGCCTGCGACTGCTGGACTCCCGGCACCACGTGATCGCCGAATTCGCGCGGTCGCCGCAGGGGCACCACGGCTTCCCCCAGACCAGCATGTTCGACCAGCCCGAGCTGGAACGCCTGCTGCGTGACGCCTTGGCGCGCCGCCCTGAGTGCGAACTGTGGAGTGGGGTGGAGGTGGTGTCCGTCACCCAGTCCGTCGCACGGGACACCGACGGACCGAACGATCCGACGGGCCCGGTCCGGGTCACCTTCCGGCGCGACGGCAGCGACGAGGAGGAGCACCTGTGGGCCGATGCCGTCCTCGGCTGCGACGGCGCGGGCAGTCTCTCCCGTGACGCCATCGGCGCCGTCTGGGAGGACCTGCGCTTCGAAGAGAGCTGGCGGGTCATCGACGTGTGCACCAGTCGCCCTGTGCGCACCTGGGAAGGCGCCGAGCAGATCTGCTCGCCCACCCGGCCGGCCACCTTCATGCGCGTCGGCGAGGACCGTTACCGCTGGGAGTTCCGGCTGGCCGACGACCAGGACCTGGACGGCCCGGACGGATGGGAGCGCCTGCGCGAACTGGTCGCCCCCTGGGTGGACCTGCCGTCCGACGCCTCGCAGGGCACCGGCTTCGAGGTGATACGGCAGGCGCAGTACACCTTCCGGGCCCGCCTCGCCGACCGGTGGCGCAGGGGGCGTGTCTTCTTGTTGGGCGACGCCGCCCATCTCACTCCGCCCTTCGTGGGGCAGGGGCTGTGCGCCGGCCTGCGCGACGCCAACAACCTCACCTGGAAACTCACCCGCGTCCTCCAACAGGGCGCACCCGAGGGGCTGCTGGACACCTATGAACGCGAGCGCAAGCCGCACGCCCGCCATGTGATCCGCGTGGCGGTCGCCGTCGGCTGGGCCATGACCGGCGGCCAGGACCGCGGTGCGGCGTTCCGCCGGGCGGTCGTGGGAACGGCCTGTCGCGTCCCCGGTGTGACCGCGGCGGTGAGCCGTGACCTCAGTCCGGCGCTGACCGCAGGTCCACTCGTGCGGCGCCGCCCCAGGCTGACCGGTCGCGTGCTGGCCGGCACCTTCTGCCCGCAGCCCTGGGTGCGGTACGACGGCAGGCGAGTGCGTCTCGATGACGTCCTGGGAGACTCCTTCGCCGTCCTGACCGCTGTGCCAACCACAGCGCAGATGACGGCCGTGGCCACAGCGCTGGGCGCCCCGACGATCCGCGTCGACGACCTGGGCGACGACGGCGCCCTGGCCGGCTGGCTGGCCCGCGGCCGTGCCGACGCCGTCCTGCTGCGCCCCGACCGCGTCGTGATGGACACCGTCCCGGCCGGCACCGGCGACTTCACGGACACCGTCGCGTGGGCCCCCCTGCTGCACACGGCCCGCCGTACCGCCGATGCCCGGCCCGTCTGACGAGGAGCACCACACCATGACCACCCCGCGCCCTGAGTCGTATACGGAACCCTTCTTCACTCCCGACCCGCAGTCGGCCGCCCGTAGCCGCATCGCGGACTTCGCCCGATGGGCGGCCCGGCACCGGGCCGCCGAAGGGTTTCAGGACCCCACGGACTACCGAGCCCTGCACCAGTGGTCCGTCACCGACCTCGAAGGGTTCTGGACCGCGGTGTGGGAGTACTTCGACATCGACGCGACGACCGAGTACGAGCGGGTGCTGGCCGAGGAGACCATGCCCGGCGCCCGCTGGTTCCCCGGCGCCACCCTCAACTACGTCCATCACGCGCTGCGCAACCTGCGGCCGGACGCTCCCGCGATCACCGCCCTGGACGAGACCGGGGCCGGCTATGAGATCACTGGCCGGGAGCTGCGCGCCCGGGTCGCCTCCGTCGCTGCCGGCCTGCGCGACCTGGGCGTCGGAGAGGGCGACCGGGTGGTCGGCTACCTGCCCAACACCCCCCACGCCGTCATCGCCTTCCTCGCCACCGCCAGCCTGGGCGCGGTGTGGTCGGTGTGCGGCCAGGACTACGCCCCCAAGGCCGCCGCCGACCGCTTCGCCCAGCTCGAACCCACGGTGCTCATCACCGCTGACGGCTACCTCTTCAACGGCACGACCCACGACCGCCGCGCCGCCTCGCTCGAACTCGCCGCAGCCCTGCCCACGCTGAAGGCCACGGTGCTCGTGGACCACGTGGGCCTTGAGTGGCCCGAGGGCGGCAACTCGGGGCTGAGAGTTCCCTGGGCGGACGCGGCCACCCGCGTCGAGCACCTCACCATCGCCCCGGTGCCGTTCGACCACCCCCTGTGGGTCGTCTTCTCTTCCGGCACCACCGGACTGCCCAAGGGCATCGTCCACGGGCACGGCGGGGTCCTGCTCGAACACCTCAAGACCCTCGGCCTGCACACCGATCTGGGCACCGGGGACCGCCTGCTGTGGTACACCTCCACCCACTGGATGATGTGGAACCTGGTCGTCTCCACCCTGCTGACCGGAGCCACCACCTGCACCTACGACGGCAGCCCGGTACCGCAGGCGCGTCCGGACGTCCTGTGGGAACTGGCCGCCCGTCACAGAGTCACCGTCTTCGGCACCAGTCCTCAGTACCTGCTGACCATGGCCAAGCTGGGCATCGAACCCTCCCTGCACGACCTGTCGGCCATCCGCGTCGTCGGCTGCACCGGCTCCGCTCTGCCCGCCTCCGCCTACCCCTGGGTCCGCGACCACGTGGGCGCCGACGTCCAACTGGCCTCCACCAGCGGCGGAACCGACATCGTCTCCGGCTTCGCCGGCAGCGCCTCCACGACCCCCGTCTGGGCGGGAGAGCTGTCCGGCCCCAGTCTCGGCGTCGCCCTGGCCGCCTACGACGCGACGGGCAACCCTGTCCTCGACCAGGTCGGCGAACTGGTCGTCACCCGGCCCATGCCATCCATGCCGCTGTACTTCTGGAACGACCCCGACGGCAGCCGCTACCACGACGCCTACTTCGGCGCCTACCCCGGTGTGTGGCGGCACGGCGACTGGATCACGCTCACCTCGCACGGCTCGGTGATCGTCCACGGCCGCTCCGACGCCACCCTCAACCGCAACGGCGTGCGCCTGGGCAGTGCCGATATCCACGACATCGTCGAACGCCTCCCCGAGATCACCGAGGCCCTCGTCATCGGCGCGGAGGAACCCGACGGCGGCTACTGGATGCCGCTCTTCGTGGTCCTCGCCGACGGGGTCGACCTGGACGACTCCCTGCGCGACCGGATCCGCGTCGCCATCCGCGCGGGCGCCTCACCCCGCCACGTCCCCGACGAGATCCTCACCGTACCGGCGCTCCCGCACACGAAGACCGGCAAGAAGCTTGAGGTTCCCATCAAGCGCCTGCTCCAGGGTGCCCCCGCCGAGCAGGTCCTGAACCCCGAGGCGGTCGACGATCCCGACCTGATCGCCTACTTCGCCCGCCTGGGCGCGGAGCGGAACAAGCGGTCAGCACACGACACATGACGTCGGCCAGGGGACCACAGGCCCACGTGACAGCACCGGAACCTTGTGCCCCGCCCGGCTCCGCAGACCCCGTCCCCAGGGGGTGGTGCCGGGGCGGTCAGCCCGCACCGGCACCACACACAACCGAAGTAAGAGAGAAATGACGAGCATGACCAACCGCGCACAGCAGGCCCTCGATGTCCTCGACGATGCCGGACGAAAGGTGCTGTTCACCGAGGCCCGCACCGCGAACACCTTCGCCGAGGTGGCCGTTGCCGACGACGAACTGGCCATGATCTGGGAACTCGCCCGCTGGTCGCCGAGCGCCGCCAACGGCCAGCCACTGCGTGTGCTCTTCGTGCGCACCCACGAGGGCAAGGAGCGACTCGTCCGGCATCTCGACGAGGGCAACAGGGCCAAGACGCTCAGCGCGCCGGCCGTCGCGATCCTGGCGTACGACGTCGACTTCCACGAGCAGATGCCGACCGTCTTCCCGGCCCGCGGCGAGATGCTGCGAGCGGCGTTCGCCGACCAGGTTGACAGGCGCGAGAGCCTTGCCGCCTACAACTCGGCACTGCAGACCGGGGTCTTCCTGCTCGCCGTCCGCGCGGCGGGGCTGGCGGCCGGTCCCATGGCGGGCTTCGACAGGGCCGACGTGGACGAGGAGTTCTTCGCCGGTACCAGCTGGCGCTCGCAACTGGTGGTCAACATCGGTCACCCCGGAGCCGACCCGTGGTTCCCGCGGCGGCCCCGCGTGCCCGTCGAGGACGCCCTCGCCTGGGCCTGACGGCACTGCAGGTAGGTGAGAGGCGTCATGCCATGGGCGCCGGTGCTCTTCTGAGTACCGGCGCCCATTTTTCACCAAGCCGGCTGTGACGGATTTCCTGCAGAGGAGTCAGGACACGAGAACGAGGCCAGGGCGCTGACCGGCACCGTGACACTTTAGTGCTGGGCGTCGTTGTTGCTGCCGAAGTCGGGTACGTCGGTGGACAGCAGGTGTTCGGCGCCGCCTTCGAGGGACTTGGCTGTCTCGATGGAGCGGGGGAGCATGGCCTTCTCATAGGTGCGGATCGCGTCGGCGACGGTGGCGGCGTTCGCGAGAGCGAGGGCGATTTCGCCGGCGTCGAGCATGGCGAGGTTGACGCCGACGCCGAGCGGGGGCATGAGGTGGGCGGCGTCTCCGAGCAGGGTCACCGTCGGGTTGTGTTCCCAGGTATGCGGGACCGGGAGGGCGAAGATCGGGCGGTCGACGTAGGGACCGTCGTTTTCGGTGATCATCCGGCGCAGGCGAGGCGACCAGTGGGCGTACTCACCCAGGAGCAGGGCGCGGATGCCGTCGGTGTCCCCTCCTGTCAGGCCGCTCATGCTGATCCAGTCGACCGGAACTCGTCGGACGATGTAGACGCGGATGTGGTTTCCGCTGTTGCGCTGGGCGAACAGGGCGCGCTCGCCGTCGGCCGCGTGGGCGCTGCCCTGGCCGACCAGTTCGGCCAGGTCCGGGTGCCGGTTCTCGACGTCCGAGAACCACGCTTCCAGGAAGCTCACCCCGGTGTACTCGGGGACGGCGGGGGACACGGCCGGGCGCACTCGGGAGGAGGCGCCGTCGGCGCCGATGACCAGATCGGTCTGGATGGTCGTGCCGTCGGTGAAGTGCAGTTGCCGCGGCCCGTCGTCGGGTCCGCCGATCGTGTCGAGGGCGCGGCCCCAGTGCACGGTGCCCGGTTGCAGGGAGTCGAGCAACAGGTTGCGCAGCTGGCCGCGGTCGATTTCCGGCTTGAAGAGTTCGTGGGCCGCCGGGACTTCATGGGACGTGATCGTGCCGGTCGGGTCCATCAGGCGCATTTCCTGCCCTTCGGGGCGGGCGAGCTTGAAGAACTCGTCGAGCAGACCGGCTTCGCGCAGGGCGATCTGGCCGTTGTCGGCGTGCAGGTCGAGGGTGCCGCCCTGGTTGCGCGCGTCGGGGCCCCCGTCTCGGTCGTAGACGGTGACCGCTATGCCGCGCTGCTGAAGGATGCGGGCGCAGGTCAGTCCGCCGGGGCCGGCACCGATGATGCTGATGCGTGCCCGAGCGGGTTCTGGGGAGTTCATGGTTGTCCCTTTCGGTCGGCGAAGTGCGGCAAGCAGGCCGGGCGTCGTCGGCCTCGGCACCGGATGTGCCGCGCAGAGGGGCCTCTCAGATGAACAGGCCGGCGCGGTGCAGGCGATGACCGGGCCGACAAGGATGTGCTGCTCAGTGCTCGCAACGCTTATAAAATCAGAGCGAGTAGAAAAGTGCAACGACTCTACTTAGTGACTAATTCGACTATCGGGTACGCTCCAGCCATGACCATGCCCTCTGCCAGCCGCCGCGACCGCAAGAAGGCGGCCACCCGGCAGGCGATCGCCGACGCCGCACTGGAACTCTTCCTGGAGCGCGGCTACGACCAGGTGAGCATCCGTGACATCGCCGACGCCGCCGACGTGTCGACCGCGACGGTGTTCAAGCACTTCAGCGGCAAGGAGGCGCTGGTGTTCGACCAGGACGAAGACCGCGAGGCACAGTTGATCGCCGCGGTGCGGGAGCGCCCCTCCGGTCAGAGCATCCTCGATGCCCTTCGACAGCACGTCCTGGACACCTGGCCGTCGATCGAGGCACATCCTCAGGCAGCCGAGTTCACCAACCTGGTGAACTCCACGCCGGTGTTGCGCGCCTACGCCGAACGCATGTGGACCCGGTACACCGACAGCCTCAGCGCGGCCATCGCTGACGAGTTGGGCGTTGACCACGACGACCTCTCATGTGTGGCGCTTGCCCGATTCGTACTCGAGATCCCGGTGCTCGCTCGCGGCCGGCAGGACCGCCGGGCCGCCGTCGACGCGATCTTCGGCATCCTCACCCACGGCTGGGAGCCGCCAAGCAGGCCGCCCGCGCAGTAACGCCTGATCCCGGTCCTCAGCGAGCCCGCGCCGGGGCTGACACACTGAATCCGTGGTTCCGCTGATGACCGCGACCGAGCAGGCCGCGTCCTCATCACTCACAGGCGCCGGCGTGGTGTCGACCTGCGCACTGCTCTTCACCGTGGCGTCGTTCTGGTGGCTCAACGCCAGACAAGGGCACCTGAGGACGTGGGAGCCTCATGCCTTCGCAGCGATTGTCCACTCATCGACGACCCGTCTGCGGCTCCCGCTCGTACTTCATAACACCGGCCCCAAGCCGATAGTCGTACAGGACCTCATCCTGACTTTCCCTGACGACCCCGCATCTCACCTGCCGCTCCTGTGGGTGTCCACACTGTCTCGCCTCCAGCCGGGGCCGGACGAGGATGCGAAGCTGCCGGCCGGCTTCGTCGTGCCCGGCAGAGAGGCGCAACAACTCTTCCTCGAGTTCGAGGCACCGTTCTCCGGGTTCATGCCGGAAGCCCGTGACTACAAGGTCCAGCTGCAAGCCCGGGTCGGTCACCGCAAAGGGTGGCGCCGCCTGCTGACGTTCACCCTGCGGGCCGCCAACATCATCGATCCGAATCGCTACACCGTCTACAACAACGCACCGGTCGAGCTAACCAAGGAAGATCAAAAGAGGGCGGATGCCGCACTCCTTGAACTATTGGAAGAGCAAGGGGACGACTCCGCTCCGGGCGGCAGGAGACAGCGGGATTCTCCCCATGACGATGGCGATACCGGTACGAGCCGCTGATGCAGCACCAGCGACACCTGTCGCACCGCGTCACCGGTTCGACGCATCTTCGGCGCGCAGGGCTGCCGCGTCGGTCGGTTACGAGCGGGTTTTTGTCCCGATGCCGTGGGCGAGGAGGCTCTCGGCAGTCTCCGCGACGGTGTCCTCGATGGGACGCGCTCGCCACCCGAGAAACTTCTCCGCCTTGGTGCTTGTGGCGTCGAAATCCCGGCCGAGCTGGTGCTTGAGCAGTCGCAGTTCCGGGTTCACGATGCCCAGAGTGCGTGAGCCAAAGCCCGCAGCGGACTGTCCGCCTACGTCGCTGCAGCCGTGGCCCGGCAGATCGAACGCGACAACCTCAACGAACTCATCCAGGTCGCAGAGGCCGAGCACGATCCCGTCACGGACGAAGAGGTCCAGGCTCTGCGTGAGCAGCTCCACCAGGCCCGTCGGCAGCAGACGCAGGGCGGGGCCGACGCCGCGTGTCCCGCTCCCCCGCCGCGCCCGGCGGCACCCTGGTCCTGGACAGCGAGGGGCTGGCCAAGGCCGTCCTGCGCGACCGGTCAGCGCGACGCATGCTTCCTGCCCTGGACACACCGGCTCACGCCGTGCGGTCACCAGGCCCTGGGCAGTCGTGGCCCGGCCCTGCCCCGGAGTCTCCACCTCAGCCGCTCACTATGCCCACGACGAGATTGATGGCGGTGGCGAGAATGCCGGTGCCGAAGACGTAGGACAGCAGCGTGTGACGCAGCACGATCGCCCGGATCGCCGAACTCGACACATCGGTGTCGGACACCTGATAGGTCATGCCGAGGTTGTAGCTGAAGTAGAAGAAGTCCCGGTACGCCGGAGGGTCGTCCGAATTGAAGTCGATCCCGCCCTCGGACTCGTAATACACGTAGGCGTAACGGGCGGCGTACATCAGATGCAGCGCGGCCCAGGCCGTGAAGACGCCGCACAGGGCGGTCGCCGCCGCCACATGGCCGGGGTCGGACTTCCCGCGCACCAGCAGCAGCACGATGGCGGCCAGTCCGCACAGGGCCACCGCGACCACCACGAGTTCATCGGTCACGGGACGGAAGTCCTCACGCCGCGCATTGCGGTGGGTGGCCGTCGCGTCCATCGGCCACAGCACCGCCCAGCCCGCCAGGACGAAGGACAGTTCCGTCGCGGCGATCGCGGCCAGTGCGCCCAGTGCTCCATCGGTCGCCAGCGCCACGGCCACGCCGACCACCGCTCCGACGATCGCCGCGCCGGTGAGGCGGGGCACGGCATCCAGGGGCAAGGAGCGTCTCATGCGGCATCACGGTAGCCCCGTCGCCGCCGGTCAGCGCGCTTCACGGCGTCTGATCGACACGGCGGGGCGCAGGGCCGTCCGAGAGGCGGTGGCGTTGCGGACGCTGACACCGGGCATGCGAGAGGTGTTCGAGCGGCATCTGGCACGGGTGACGGAACGCTCGCTGGGACCGTCGACGGCCACTCTCGGTGCTCCGCCAGGTCCCCTGGGGCAAGGGCGGCCTGCCCCGCCCCCGCCGCGACGCCTGGCGGCGGCCAGTAGAACGAACCGGCCGTTGGCAGATGCCCTGCGAGTACGTGGCACAAGGGTGGTGAGCGGCAGGAAAACGGTGGGTGCGGCGACGTCAGGCAGTCGGTATGCCGGTCAGGTCTCGATCACGGCATCGCAGTCGGGGCAGGCCACGGATGCGTATTCCGCGGGGTACCAGGGCGCCCCCGGGTGCTCGGAGGGCTTCCAGCGGGTCGTCTCCATCGCGAAGGTGTCCCTGCCGCAGAGGGTCCTCGGTCCCGTCGCGGTGGGCGCCCCTGGGACGGCGGGCGCCGCGTGCACCCTGCGGACGTGCCGTTCCTCACCGCTCGGCGTTCCCGGGGAGGAGTGCGTGGCCGCCGACTTGTCGAGCTCGTAGACGACGACGATTTCGCTCATGTCTCTACGGTAGGCGGTCGCGCGGCCGAACCGCCCGCAGCCTCGGGCCGGTGGCTGCGATCGGCAAGGCAGGGCTCTCGTGCTATGTGCGAGGGCGGCTTGCTTGGCCGGTGGGGAGGGTTCGGTGTCCAGCCCGGCGATCTCATCGTCCATGGCCTGGTTGCGGCGGGCCAGGCGCTGTGGTGCCCAAGGTGGACAGGACCGGTCGTAGCCCGGCCGCAGCCGGGCCAGGGCGCGTATCAGCGCGGCTCGGTCCAGCCCCGCGACCTGGTCGCGCAGAATCGCCGGTGCGAACACCGGCCGACCCCGGACCGGGTTCGGCGCCTGGAGTGCGGGCCCTGACCGCGCTGGCGCGCGATGCCCAGCACCCGGATCGCCTCGACCACTGGTGGCGCCAGGACACCGTCGGTGACGACGTTGAAGGCTTCGAAGACGTCACTGTGTCGCCTGAGCGGGTCGCGTCTCCACCGTCCCAGCCGCACCTTCGAGCGTCCCACCCTCGCCGTCGGCCGACACCTCCTTGCCGGCGGCGGTGTCACCCGCTCTCAGCGTCCTCGTGCAAGCGCTCCACGGCTCCGGCGTGTGAGGCAGCGCGCCAGGGCCCATAGCGAAGTCTGGCTGCGGGGGATGCAGGAGCGGAGAATGGTGGTGTCGGCCTGCTGGCTGATTTGGGCGGTGGTCGGATTGACGCAGCAGTATCTCGTCGGGGAGGCGTCCGTGCTCCTGGCGGAGTTGCAGGCAGCCGGCACCGATACGGTGGCCACGAGGGAAATCGCGTGTCTGCGTCGCGAGGCGGAGATGGGTCCGGTCAGTCGGCTCGGCTGCGTGGCTCGGCGTGCTCTGGAGCTGACCGATGAACTGTGCCGGGACTCACTGCGGCGGGGCGATGTGCTCACTTTCGTCCGCCAGTGCGCCTGCGGGGCCGAACTGCGCGAGTTCTGCCTCTGTGCACAGTTGGCAGACGTTTGAAACCCGGAGTGCCCTCGCGAGACGGGGCGGCCGCGGTCAGCGGCACCTACAATTGAAGAGTTCTTCAATTAGCTAGTTGCATTGGTTGATAGATGATCGACGGTGTGGAGGTCGGGGTGGGAACAGTTGTTGAGGCGTTGCTGGCGCGGGTGCGGGCGGCCCGGGCCGCTCTGGCGGCCGCCCGGGAGGCGGAGGACCCCTATGCCGTCGCGGTGGCGCAGGACGAGCTGGATGACGCGGTCAGGTTCGCCCGCAGGCATGGGCTTGACGTCGAGGCGACAGAACTGGACGAGGGGTGATCGGGATGCCGGTTCCGCTGTACGAGGCGAAGGCGGAGTTCTTCCGGATGCTCGGGCATCCGGTGCGGATCAGGGTGCTGGAGCTGCTGCAGGACGGGCCGAAGCCGGTACGCGACCTGCTGTCCGCCATCGAGGTCGAGCCGTCGAGCCTGTCGCAGCAGCTGGCGGTGCTGCGCCGTTCCGGGATCGTCACCGCTACCCGGACCGGCTCCACCGTGGTGTACGAGCTGGCGGGCGGGGATGTGGCCGACCTGCTTGCCGCAGCACGCCGGATCCTGTCCGTACTGCTGGCGGGCCGGCAGGAGCTACTGGACGAACTGCGTTCCACAGACGCGGCCCGGTGAGGGGCGGGCACCCGTTCCGGCCGTGGCGCAGACGCCGGCCCGCGGCGGCGACAGAGCATGTGCCGTCGCCCGTGCGGCGCCACGTCGGCTCGATCCCGGTGGAGCCGGAGGCGGTGCGGATGGCCCGTGAGGCGGTGGCCGGACGATTCGGTGAGGCGGGCGTCGCGCCGGGTTCCGCGTTCGCCGACGCGGTGCTGCTGGTGGTCGGTGAGCTGGTCGTGAACGTGCTGCGCCACGCACCCCGGTCTCCGGTCACGGACGTGGCGACAACGGTCGAGGCGGGCCATCTGGTCGTCGGCGCCGCTGACGCCGAGCCGTGCCTGCCCGACCTCGAACCGGGCGCGATGGGGGCGGGACTACAGCTGGTGGCCGAGCCGGCCGGCGAGTACGACGGCGACGTCAGCGCGGAACCGGCCAGGCGAACGTGGAGATCGCAGGACAGGGAGACGACATCGTGAGTGAGGAAGCCGGAGCGGCCGAGCCGCCGCCGAACACGACGCGCAAAGGGAAGGACAAGGACCGCGAGTGGCAGATCGAGCGCGGGGTCGTGATCCGGGCAGGCTTCTACATCTTCGGCACCCATCTGTTCGCCGGGTTCGTGTGGCTGCTCTTCTACCTCGGCGAGCACGCACACAAGTAACCACGTCGCCAGGGTTCCGGGCGCCCCCGAGAAACGCGTCATCGCCCCAAGCCTGGGGCCGAACGGCCCTGGGCAACCGCCGGGGTACCGGTGAAGCTGTCGATCGGCCCAGCCAGTGGACGGACGTTCCTCTCCCGCGGGCGGCTGTCCCATAGGCCTCCTCCCCAGCGGACCACCCTGGGCACAATGTGAAGATTTCTTCCATGGACGTTGCTGTGAGCGGCGCGGATGACGGAGAAAGGAGTGCCGAGGTTGATCGCTGTTGGTCGCCACGGAGATGGAGCACCTGGTGCGGATCAAGGCCGGCATCGTGACCGGATACCGGCTGGTGGGCGACGACGCGGGTTCCTGACCGGTCACAGGTCGTTGCCCGCGTAGGACAGGTTGAAGCTCTTGTTGGTCAGCGGGAAGTCCGGGACGATCGTGTCGTTCAGGGCGACCGGCAGGGCGGGCCAGTTGAAGAAGGACGGGTCGACGGGCTTGACCCGGGTGAGAGTGCCGTCGGCGGTGAGTTCGACGCGGGTGACGATGGTGCCGCGCCAACCCTCGACCAGTCCCACGCCGGTGCCGGGGCCCGCGCCGGGCAGCGGGTGGGGCGCCAGCACCGCGGCGGGGGCGTCGAGTCCTTCGGCGAAGTGCTCGATCAGGGCGAGTGAGACCTCGATCTCCTGGGCGCGGACCAGGAAGCGGGCCAGGACGTCGCCGGTGGTATGGACAGGGATGTCGAGTTGTGGACCGTATGCGGTGAAGGGGTGCGCCACGCGGGCGTCGTTGGCGATGCCGCTGGCGCGCGCGACGTAGCCGAGGCAGCCGATCTCCCGGGCGGCGGGAGTGGGCAGGACGGCGGTGGCGGTGAAGCGGTCGCGGACGGTGGAGTGGCCCAGGGCGAGGTCAGTGATCTCGCGGATGTCCTCGCCGAGCGCCTTCAGCCGGGCTGGATCGGGCAGGGTGCGCAGGGCCGCGCCGCCCGGGAGGACGCCGCCGCGCAGCAGCCGGTGTCCGGTGACGTCCTTGTTGAGGCGCAGGAGGTGTTCGCGGATGCGCTGGGCGTGTGCGTTGAGGATTCCGTGCCCGACGTCGTTGCAGAGCATGCCGAGGTCGGCGACGTGGTTGTGGATGCGCTCCAGTTCCAGCAGCAGGGCGCGGGCGCGTTGTGCCTCTGCGGGAACCTGGGTGCCGGTGGCCTCTTCGACGGCCAGGCAGTAGGCGAGCGCATGGCCGACGGCGGTGTCGCCGCTGATGCGCTCGGCCAGCGGCAGGCCGGCGGCAACGCTGCGGCCTTGGAACAGTTTCTCGATGCCTTTGTGGACGAACCAGAGGCGGGCCTTGAGTTTGAGGATCGTCTCGCCGACGACCGAGAAGCGGAAGTGGCCGGGTTCGATCAGCCCGGCGTGTACCGGGCCGACCGGGATCTCGTACACGCCGTCGCCCTCGACTTCCAGGAAGGGGTAAGGGCCTTCCTGTTCGCCAAAGGTCGGCGGGGGGCCGGCGTCGGCGTGCATGGGGTACCAGCCGCGCGGCCAGTGGAAGTGGCGGACGAGGCGGCGGGGCAGGGGGTGGCCCTGGGGGACAATGCCGAACAGGTCGCGCATCTCGCGTTCGAACCGGCCCGCCGCAAAGGAGAGATGAGCCAGCGACGGCACTTCTGGCCGGTCGGAGGCGAGACGGACGTTCAGCTCCACGCGCGTATCGGGCGGGCCGGAGGCGAACAGGTACACCACGCGCGGCCCGTCCTCGTCGATGTGCGCGGCGACCAGGGCGAGCCGATGGCCCTGGGCGAGCAGGTTCTCGGCATGCTGGGGCAGGGTGGCGGAGCTGCTCTGGTAGCTCTTGCGCATCGCGTCACTGGCCTCCGATCGCGTGGGCGGCGGCGTGCAGCAGGTCGGTGAGCGGGCCGGTGGCCACACCCAGGGCGGCGCAGGCAGCCAGCCCCAGTGCCAGGGGCCACACGGCCGAGGAGCTTTCGTGTGCCGGTGTTCCCGTTCCCAGCAGCATCCGGGCGGTGCGGGCGGCGAGCGCGGCGAAGGCCAGGAGCACGAGCAGCAGAGCCGCCGCGGTGACCCAGCTCAGGCCCGTGCCGGCGGCGAAACCGGCCCGGGCGATGCCGAGTTCGGAGGCGAAGAGGCTGAAGGGCGGGAAGGCCATCAAGGCTACGGCCGCGAGTCCGAACGCCCCTCCCAGCGACGGTGTTCGGGCGATCAGGCCGCGGACGCGTCCCATCCGGGTGGTGCCGGTCAGCTGGAGGATGCGGCCGGAGGCGCAGAAGGCGACGGACTTGGCCAGTCCGTGGCCGGCGACGTGCAGCAGCGCGGCGGACAGGGCGAGGGGGCTGCCGATCGCCGTGGCCAGGGCGATCAGGCTCATGTGTTCCATGCTGGAGTAGGCCAGCATCCGCTTGTAGTCGCGCTGGGCGAGCAGCAGGCCGGCCGCGAGGGCGAGAGTGAGCAGCGCGATGGCGGCGAGCAGGACGCGGGTGAAGCCGGTGCCGAGGGCGGCATCCGCGATGACCCGGTAGCGCAGGATCGCGGTGAAGGCCACGGAGAGCAGGACCCCGGACATGAGCGCGGAGACCGGCGCGGGGGCCTGGCTGTGGGCGTCGGGCAGCCAGGCGTGCAGAGGGACCAGGCCGGCCTTGGCGCCGAAGCCGAGGACGATGAGGGTGATGCCGAGGCGGGTGACCGCCGGGTCGAGGCGGTCGGCGTGGGCGACGAGGGTGGGCCAGTCAAGGGCCCAGGCCTCCGTGATACCGGCCTGCCGGGCCGCGTAGTAGATCAGCACGGTGCCGAGGAAGGCCAGCGCGATACCGGCCGAGCAGATCACGACGTACTTCCAGGCGGCCTCGACCGAGGTGCGGGTGTGGCGGTGGCCGACGAGGAAGGCGGTGACGATGGTGGTGGCCTCGATGGCGACCCACAGCACGCCGAGGTTCGCGGTCAGCACGGCCAGGCACATGGCCGCCAGAAAGGCCTGGACCAGGACGTGGTAGCGACGTACGGTCCACTCGCTCGCCCGCCCGGCCTCCCGTTCGCCGCGCAGATAGACAGGGGCGCTGCCACAGGCGATGAGCGCGACGGTACCGATGACCAGGAGCATCCAGACGGTGAGTGCGTCCGCGCGCAGCAGCCCGGAGTACGCGGTGCGCGGGCCATCGGCAACGACATCCGCCGCGAGCAGGCTGCCACAGGTGAGGATCACGGCCGGTGAGACAAGAGCGACCCAGTCCGTCGGATACCGCTTGCGCCTCGTCGTAGTGGGCACGAGTGCCTGTTGCACCAGGACGGAGCCTTGTGCGGATGCCCGCTTGCGGGCCTGGGTGAACACCGCGGCGAATGCTGCGGCGGGCGGGCGGGCGCGGGCTCCGCTCAGCGTGTACGCCCCGGCGACCAGCAGTGGTGCGGCGGCGGGTGCGGTGAGCAGCAGGGCGGAAGCGGTGGGGCTCATCAGTCGTGCAGCTCCCGCAGGTCGTCGATGTCGGTGGTGCCGAATGCCTCGCGCATGCGGGTGGTGAGGATCTGCAGCACCAGGACGGCCAGCAGTACGTCGAAGGAGACGCCGAGTTCGACGATCAGCGGCACCCCGGAGGTGGCGAGGAACGCGGTGGCGGTGATGCCGTTGTCCAGCAGCAGGAAGCCGACCACCTGGGCGAGGGCCCGTCTGCGGGTCACCAGGACGAAAAAGCCGATCAGGACGACGGCGAGGCCGACGGGTAGAGCGCGCGTGGCGGGCGTCGGGTTCAGCTCGGTCAGCGGGCGGGCCACCGCGTAGGCCAGCAGGGTCAGCAGAGCCGCGGTCAGCAGCGAGGCGGCGACATTGACCAGGGGCTGCGTCTCCCTGCTCTCCGCTACCGCCGTGCCGTACCGCTGCCGGTCGGCGGTGATCGCGGCCAGCGCCCGGCGCATCAGATACGGCAGGACACCCGCTCTGAGCAGGCCGATGCCGATGCCCACACCGATGAGGTCCCAGCGTTGTTCGTGGGCACCGAGAAGCACGGCGAGGGCGGCGAGCGCGATGCCCTGGAGGGCGAAGATCCGGACGATGACGGCCAGTTCGCGCACCCACAGCACGAGCACGGCCGCCAGCAGGAAGAGGCCACAGGCCAGGTCGAGGAGCTGGGTGTAGAGGCCGCCGTTCATGAGGCTCCGGTCAGGAAGTACGAGGCGGTCACCGCGAGGAGCGCCAAAAGGAAGGATCCGGCGAGGAGTTCGGGCACGCGGAACAGCCGGACCTTGGCCCAGAACACCTCGGCCGCCGCCAGCACCGCGCCCAGCAGGACGAGTTTCGCCGCGAGCAGCACCAGGGCCACGGCCAGCGCGGCCCAGGAGCCGGTGGTGGCGATGCCCCAGGGCACGAACAGGGAGGAGAGCAGGCCCAGGAGCAGGGTGAGGCGCATCTGGGCGCCGAGTTCGACCAAGGCCAGGTCGGGGCCCGCGTACTCCAGCACCATCGCCTCGTGGATCATGGTCAGTTCGAGGTGGGTGGAGGGGTTGTCCACCGGAATCCGCCCGGTCTCCGCGAGTACCGCCACCGCGAGCGCGGCCACGGCCAGGAGCCCGGCCGGGGAGGCGAGACGAGCCGGTTCGTCGACGGCGCCGGTGACGATGGCGGGGATGTTGGTGGTGCCGGCCGGAATCGACAAGGCGAACACCGACAGCAGGATGGTCGGCTCCACCAGGGCCGCGACCGTCATCTCGCGGGAGGCACCCATGCCACCGAACGCGGTGCCGGTGTCCAGGCCGGCCAAGGCCAGGGCCAGCGTGCCGAGCGCGATCAGCGACACCACCACGATGAGATCCGCGTGCCCGCTGACGGGAGTGTCGGTGGACAGCAGCGGCACGAGTGCGGCAGTGACCACGGTGGTGGCGACCAGCAAAGCGGGGGCAGCCCGGAAGGCGGGTCCGGTGCCGGCCGGGGTGATCGGTTCCTTGCGCAGCAGCTTGCGGGCGTCCCGCCAGGGCTGAAGCACCCCGGCCCCGGCCCGTCCCTCCAGACGGGCCCGTACCTGGCGCATCCACCCCGTCAGCAGCGGCGCCCCGGCAGTGACTGCCACGATCTGGCCGGCCACAGCCGTGTATCCGACAGCGTTCATCTGTTCGCTCTCACCAGCCAACCGCCAGGATCAACAGAAGGACGACCAGTCCGGCGAAGCCGTAGCCGAGGTAGAGGTGAACGCTGCCACCCGCCAGCCGCCGGGCCGCCTGCCCGGCACCGGCCAGGGACCGCAGCACCGGTTCATACAGCCGGTGCTCGATCCGGTCGGGTACCCGGTGCTGGAAGCGCACCCGTTCCACCAGGTACGCCGACTCCCGCACCGGGGTGACGTCCACGTCCTGCTCGGGTGCGAGGACGTCGTCGAAGACCCGCTGCAGAGGTTCGGCGAACGAGGTTGCGGTGTAGGCCATGCGCGGGGTCGGCGCCCCGCCCCCGCAGTCCCACAGCCGGGCGTTCACCCGACGCCGCCGCCGTCCGTACAGCCGGGGCAGGCCGACGGCCAGCGCGAGCGCGGTCGTCAACGCGGCTGCCACCCACAGCGGGGACAGCGTCGCGGAGACGTCGGTGAGCCGCACCTTGAGCCCGCCGTCCGACACCGCGCCGCTGCCGGGAAGACCGACCGCGTCCACGGCCCGGTCAAGGCCGTCGCCCAGCAGTCCCGGAACCAGGGCCAGAGCCGCACACCCTGCCCCGAGCAAGGCCATCGCGGCGAGCATCAGCCGTGGTGCCTCCTTCGCTGCCGCCGCCTGCGTGCTGCGCGGCCGGGCGAAGAAGCCCACCCCGAGCGCCTTGACGAACACAGCCGCGGCGATGCCCGCAGACAGTGCGATCAGTGCCACCGACAAGGGCAGGACGACCGCCACCGCGACGCCCGGCACTGCCAGCCCATGGATCAGGGACTGCAGCAGCAGCCACTCGCTGACGAATCCGTTGCCCGGCGGCAGCGCCACCGCACCCAGCGCGCCCAGCGCGAACAGCCCGGCGGTGACGGGCATGGGCGCGCGCAGCCCGCCCATACGGTCCAGGTCCCGCAGGCCGGTGGCCCGCAGCACCGCGCCTGCCGCGCAGAACAACAGGGCCTTGAACGCGGCGTGGTTGACCACGTGCAGAAGCGCCGCGGCCAGCGCCAGCGCGGCCAGCGGCCGGTTGCCGTAGGCGGCGAACAGTCCCGAGGCGCCGACGCCGATGAGGACCAGGCCTATGTTCTCCGAGGTCGAGTACGCCAGCAGGCGCTTGAGATCGGAGGCCATCGCCGCCTGCAGGATGCCGTACACCGCGCTGGCGCCGCCCACCGCGATCAGCCCCAGCCACCACCAGGCCGGACCGCCGCCGAGCAGATCGAAGCCGGTGCGAACCAGGCCGTAGATCCCGAGGTTGACCATGGCCGCGCTCATCAACGCCGAGACGGGGCTGGGTGCTTCGGGATGCGCGCGCGGCAGCCAGGCGTGCAGCGGCACGGCACCCGCCTTCGATGCGAAGGCGAGCATGACCAGGACGAACACCAGCCCGCGAACCGCCGGCGACACGGTGTGCGCGCCCGCCCGCAGCGCGGCGAAGGTCTCCCCGCCTGTCTGCGCGGCGAACAGGGCGAACCCCGCCAGCAGCAGCACCAGGCCGAGGTGGGTCATCACCGCGTACCAGATGCCGGCCTGCCGCACCGAGACCCGCTCCCGGTGCTCGGCCAGCACCAGCAGCAGCGACGCGAGCGCCATCACTTCCCACAGGGCCAGGAACGTGGACACGGAGGCCGCGACGGGCACCAGCACGAGGGTGAGCGCGAACAGCGGCAACACGGCCTGCGCGGAATGTGAGCCGAGCCCATGGGCGCCGTGCCCGGCCGCGTACCCGATCCCGTACACCGCGACCGCGACGACGACCGCCCCCGCCACAGCCATGAAGAGGCCCGCCAGCGCGTCCACCGCCACATGCGCCCCGGCCAGCGGAAGCAGCCCGGGGAAGGCGGCACTCCAGCGGCTGCCGCTCAGTGCGGCCGCGCCCGCCGTACAACCGCCCGCCCCCACACCGGCCGTCAGCACGCCGACGACCGGAACACGCTGCCGGTAAGGCAGCGCGCACCCGGCCAGCGCTCCCGCGCCGGCCAGTGCGGTGGCCGTCGCGAGGGCGGCCGGGATTAGACTCACCGTCCCGTCACTCTCCGGAGTGCGGCGATGATCTCCGCCGGCTCCGGCGGACACCCCGGGACCTGGAGATCGATCGGTACAACGTCGGACACGGCGCCCTCGACGCCGTATCCGCCCGCGAACTCCCCGCAGTTGATCGCACAGTCTCCGACCGCCACCACGAGCCGCGGCTCGCCCATCGCCGCGACGGTGCGCCGCAGCGGCTCGGCCATGTTCCGCGTCACCGGCCCGGTCACCAGCGCCACGTCCGCATGCCGGGGCGAGGCCACCAGCCGCGCCCCGTAACGTTCCGCGTCATACACCGGGTTGAAGGCCGCCGCGATCTCGATCTCGCAGCCGTTACAGGATCCCGCGTCCACGCACCGCACCTGCACCGAGCCGCCCAGCTCCCGTGCCCTCTCGGGCACGTCGCCCTGCGGGCGCGGCGGCGCGGGCTCGGCCACCCGCCCGGTGGCGCGGATCTTGCGCAGCAGACCCATGAACCCTCCCTGAGACGGTGAGGACCTCTCCGCAGGGGACCAACCGGCCATCCCGCGACCAGAGTTACGGCACTTTTCCAATGTTTTGCCCCGATGGGCAATGTTTGTGAAGGCGGCCGCCTCCCGGCACCAGAGAGCGCTGTCAACTCTCCGAGGAGACGGCCGCCGTCCTGGGGCCGCCGCTACGGCGGCGGCTTCGCCTCCCCCTGCGCGGCCTGCAGGTCGGCGAGGAGTTCGGCCTGCCCGGCCAGCACGCCGGACAGGATGCCCCGTGCCACCCGCAGCAGCTCCGCGAGGTCTGGGCTGGCCAGCGAGTAGTACACGTTGGAGCCCTCCTTCCGGGTCCGCACGAGGTTCGCGCGCCGCAGTACCGCGAGCTGCTGGGACAGGTGCGCGGCCTCGATGCCCACCTCGGGCAGCATCTCCGCGACCGCGTGCTCGCGCTCGCTCAGCAGCTCCAGGACACGGATGCGGGCCGGGTGGCCGATGGTTTTGAAGAATTCGGCCTTCAGCTGGTAGAGCGGCGTACTCACCTGGCCGCCTCCTCCCCCGTGCAGCAGCACGGCACCACCGGCCGCAGCTCGGCGCATCGCATCCACCTACTCGTCAAGAACATGCGACCCATCCTCGCCTGCGACACCGGCCAGGCCGAAACCGCACCGGAGGAGAGGACCGCCGAATCCACCAGTGATGACCTCAGGAATTGCTAATGTTAGCAATTCCTGAGGTCTTGTGAGGAGGGTTGCGTGAGGATCACCCCGCTGCGCGGCAGTGGCGTCGCCTGGTTCAAGTGCCCCGGCTGCCGTCTGAAGTGCCGGCCCACCGCCCTTGCTCCGGACGGCAGCTGTCCGCGCTGCGGCGAGTCCCGCCTGCTGAAGTTGGCCTTCGGAGGCCGTGCCGATCAGCCGGCCCCGTATCCCCGCCAGGGATGAACCCCGCACGGCAAGCAGAGCCGGAGAGGGATGCGATGGGCGACTGGGATCTCCAGCCCGGCAGTGGAGTCTGCTTCGAGTGGGGCCCACCGGCGCGCGACGCCTCGCGCTGGAGGCGGCCTGCCCGGTCATCGTCGACGTGCTGTCCTTCAGCACGTCGGTGAGCGTCGCCGTCGAGACGGGCATCCGCGTCCTGCCGCTCTGGTGGCCTGACGGCTCCGCGACGGATGCCGAGAAGGCTGCCGCCGCGTATGCACGCCGGCGGGGGGCGCGGCCGGCCGCCCACCGTCTCACCGTCACCCCCCGCGACCCCGTGGTCCCCCTCCCCCGCGCACCTGCGCGCCGCGCCCGCCGTGGCCCGCCTGGTACTGCCGTCACCGGGCAGCGCGTCCGTCGCCGCCGCCGCACGACCCGGGATACGGGTGATCGCCGCCTGCCTGCGTAACGTCACCGCGGTCAGCAGCCGGCTCGTCTCCCGCGGCTACGGCAGCCCCGAACACCCCGTCGCGGTGATCGCCGCAGGCGAGGGGTGGCCCGACGGGAGCCTGCGTCCCGCGCTGGAAGCCCTGCTGGGCGCCGGCGCCCTCGTCTCCGAGCCTGGCTCCCAGGGAGCGGGTCCGCTGTCCACAGAGGCCGCGGCCGCGAAAGCGGGCTTCGAGGGCACCGCCGGCCTCGCCCACGCGATCAGCGCCAGCGCCTCCGGGCGCGAACTGACCGTGATGGGGTTCGCCGAGGACGTGGCGATCGCCACCGAGGAAGACTCCTCCACGCTCGTGCCCGTCCGGGACGGCGACAACGCCTTCGCGCCCGGCTGAGCCGGGGAGGTCACCCGGCGCTCGGGTCACCGGCAGGCCGGCCGGTGGTCTGCCACGACTGGCGTGCCGCGGCCGGTTCCCCCGGCTGGATGCCGTGCGCGGCGAGCGCGGCGGGCAGGTCGGCGTGGACCGGAATCAGCGGGTCGTCACCAGTGGGGACGAGGGAGCCGTCGGCGGGGATCGCAGCCAGCTCCAGGCTGCTGCCCGCCCGCGCGAGCAGGCGGGCAGCCTCGGTGATCGCCAGCTGTCCCTCGACCGACCAGCCGCGCAGTTCGGTCAGGTCGACGACGACCGGACCGGTGCCGCGGGCCGGCGCCCGGCCGACGGCACCGGTGAAGCGACGCGCGGCGTCCGGGCCCAGGTGGCCGGCAACCGAGAGGATGTCCAGATCACCCTCGATGGTGTAGCGCCACTCGATGGTCATGGTCGTCAACTTCCTTGCGCGGTCAGCCTGTCGGGTCACAGGAGGCGGGCTCAAAGGGGGAGGGTGATCCAGATGCTCTTGCCCTTGCCGTCGGCGTCACCCCGGACGACCGCAGTGCCGCCCAGGCCGAGGGTGAGCTCCATGACGGTGGCCAGACCGCTCGGCCCGGTGCCGGTGCCGGTGACCGACGCATACAGCGACGGCTGGTAGGGGTGGCGGTCATGTACGGCGAAGGCCAGAGTGTCCGCGCCGGCCGCGTAGATCACGGTCACCTGCGGGGAGAGCACCGCGGCGTGCCGGACACTGTTGGTGACCAGTTCGCTGAGAATCAACAGGGCCGGGCCGACGCTGGGATGGCGCAGGTTGATGCCCCACTCGGCCAGGGCCTGCTCGGCGGTCTGACGGGCCGTGCGGACCGCGGACGGCAGTGTGGGCAGCGTCAGCACATGCCGGTGGGGCAGGGCCGCGAGCCGGGTGCTCACCACGCCTCCGCGCGGGCGAGGCGGAGACCGCTCACCGTCTTGGGGTGCAGGCGCAACAGGGTGTCGTGCGGGCCGTGGGACCAACCCGCCAGCGTGCGCTGGTAGTGGGCGGCCTCGTTCGGATCGGTGATCACGTCGACCGGGCCGGTGACAGTGACGCTCCAGCCGGTGCCGGTCGCCGCGCGGGCCTCGTCCACGTGGTACGTCGCGGTGGCGGGGATCGCGGCGGCCGGTACGGGAGTACGCACCGCCAGGCGGCCGTACTCCCATGTGGCCCGGCCGGGCCGGATCACGGTCACCTCCCGCTGGGGGTACACCAGCCGCCCCAGCGCGCTGCCCTCCAGCAGCCACAGGGCCTCGGCACCGGAGACCTCGACCCTGCGCAGGGCTGCGGGCAGAGTGCTCATCCGACGGTTTCCTCTGTTTCCTCGCTGGTGGGCCGGGACGTCTGGGGAGAGAGGGCCGACATGACTCCGGCGCACTCCAGGTGGGTGCGGGCGCCCTGGATCGCCTCCGGGGTGGTGGCGTACTCGCGCCCGTCCAGGCGCAGCAGGTCCAGCGCGCCGACGGAGTCCAGGACCTGACGCTGGCCGGGGCGTATTCCGGAGGTCATGACGACGACGCCGCGCCGGTTGAGTTTCTCGACCGCATCCTTGAGGACGAGGGCGCCGGTGGCGTCGATGGTGGTCACGCGGGACATGCGCAGGATGACGACGCGGACGTCGGCGACCTCGGCCAGCTCCAGGAGGAAGCGGTGCGCGGCGGCGAAGAACAGCGGGCCGTCGATGCGGTAGGCGACGATGTGCTCGGCGAGCAGCGCGTGCTCCTCGGCGCTGTGGTCGCCGCGGTCGAGCGGGACCTGGTCGAGGCGGGCCTGCTTGGCGACGGCGCGCAGGGCGAGGGCGCCCGCGACGACCAGCCCGACGATCACTGCGTAGACGAGGTCCAGGGCCAGGGTCGCGACCGCGGTGAGCACGAGGATCAGGGCGTCCGAGCGGGTGGCCTTCACCATCGCCTTGAGCGAGCCGACCTCGACCATGCGGATCGCGGTGGCCAGCAGCACGCCCGCGAGCGCGGCCAGCGGGATCCTGGAGACGAGGGGCGCGGCCGCGAAGACGATCACCGCGAGGACCGCGGCGTGGATGAGGGCGGCCAGCCGGGAACTCGCGCCGGTGCGGACGTTGACCGCGGTGCGGGCGATCGCTCCGGTCGCGGGCACGCCGCCGAACAGTGGAGCGGCGATGTTGGCCAGGCCCTGGCCGAACAGCTCCCGGTCCGGGTCGTGCTTCTGGCCGACCGTCATACCGTCGGCCACCGAGGCCGACAGCAGCGACTCCAGGGCGGCCAGCGCCGCGACCGCGACAGCGGGAGCGAGCAGGGAGCCGAGCGCGCCGGTGTCCAGGAAGGCGAGGGACGGAGCGGGCAGGCCGGACGGCAGGTCACCGATCGGTTTCGCCGCGTCGAGACCGGCCACCTGGGCCACGACGGTGGCCGCGATCACCGCGAGAACGGAAAACGGGACGGTGGGCCGCCAGCGGGCCCCGGTGAGCATGACAGCGGCAACGGCCAGGGCGAGGGCGACGGCGGTCCAGTTCGGATCCTTCGCGAACTCCTCCAGGGCGCGCCAGGTCACCACGAGGACGCGGTCGCCCTCGGGCTTGGGTACCCCGAGCGCGTTGGGGACCTGCTGCAGACCGATCACGCAGGCGATGCCGAGGGTGAACCCCTCGACCACGGGCGCGGGCACATACTGCATGTACTTGCCGGCCTTGAGCAGGGCGAGCGCGACGAGCATCACGCCCGCCATCAGCCCCACCGTGAGCACCCCCGTCGGCCCGTGTGCGGCGACGATCGGCACGAGCACCACGGTCATCGCGCCCGTCGGCCCGGACACCTGCAGATTCGAGCCGCCGAACACGGCGGCGAGCGCACCGGCCACGACCGCGGTCGCCAGTCCCGCCTCAGCGCCGAGCCCGGAGGAGACGCCGAAGCCCAGCGCGAGCGGCAGCGCGACGATCGCAACCGTCAGGCCCGCGAGCAGGTCCCGGCGCGGGTCGCGGCGTATCTCCGCCAGATCGCTACGGCCAGGCAGCAGCGCGGCGATCCGGCCCCGGATCCGGGTGAGGGCGGACGTCATCGCGCGGCGACCTCGACTTCCCGCAGCTCGGCCAGCAACTCCGGCACCTGGATCCGTATGGGATGCCCCAGCATCCGGAAGAACTCGGCCTTGGCCTGGTACAGCGGAACGGACACGACCCCTCGACTTCCCCGACAGCGCCCCGTCCGGGGCCAGGCAGCGGCTGTGGCCACGCTACTTGCAAGCACAGCGACTACAGCATCTAACCAATTGCGAAATTTTGCAATTCAGCATCCGGTGGGTGCGCTGAGGAGTCCCCGGTGCCGGGGTCAGCCCTTCTTGACCACGCTCGACTTCAGCTGCATCGCCCCGAAACCGTCGACCTTGCAGTCGATGTCGTGGCCGTCGACCCCGTCGACCAGCCGGATGTTGCGCACCTTGGTGCCGGCCTTGATGCCCGAAGGGCTGCCCTTGACCTTCAGCGCCTTGACAACGACCACGGAGTCGCCGTCATGCAGGACGTTTCCGACGGCGTCCCTGACGACCCTCTCGGCCGGGGCGCCCGAGTCCGCGGCACCCTCGGCGGGCACCCACTCGTGGCCGCACGCCGGGCAGACCACCAGGGCGTTCATCTCGTAGGTGTACTCACAGGAGCACTTCGGACAGGGAGGAAGATTATCGATCACCCCGCCAGCGTATCCGGCGCCGACCTGCGCCCCGACGCGCTCTGCACGAGCTGACGCCTGCCTCCACGCTGGCGCTTGACTCCGATCCCACGACAACGCAGACCTCACCACACGGCCGCCGCCTCAAGCGGCACAGCCCACGGGCCCGCACAGGAGTGGGGAACCTCTTCCTCCGCTCACGTGGTTCAGGTCCCGGGCCCGAGCATCCGGACATATGCCGACTGAATCCGGGTCGACAGTGCCGGCCATGGCTGGAACACGGGGAGGCTCCGAACGCTGGATGCGATCCCACTCGCCGCCCAGGGCAGCTACGCCGCCCGTATCGAGCACCTGACGCACTGCCGACGGTGCCCGAAGAAGCGGAAGCGGTGCCCGGTTGGGGCCGAGCCGGTCCGTGTATACCTCGCGGACTTCAAGGCGAAGAGCTGACGGACCCGCCCGCCGAGGCGCGAACCCGCCCGTCCTCCCCGTTGCCGCGATCGACGACCCGGCACTGCCGGAGGTCTTGGCCGAGCTGGCGGCGGCGCGGGCGGACGAGATGGACGCCGACACCGTCAACCGGGAGCTGTCCATCGCGCGCAAGGCGATCGGCTGGTGGCAGCGCCAAGGCTGGATCGAGTGCGATCCGACGATCGGCGTCGAGCGGCGGCCGGCGCGGCCGGACCGCACCAAGGCTCTCGGGCTCTCGCGGAGAACCAGATCGCCGCCCTGTGGCGCCTCGACGTCGCGCTGCGGGAGAAGACGCAGTGGAAGATGCTCTACGAGTCCGCCGCACGGGCCGACGAGGTGCTGTGCCTCAACGTGGAAGACCTCTACCCGCAGGACAAGCGCGGCAGGATCACCGCCAGGGGCGGGGCGACCGAGTGGATCCACTGGCAGTCCGGCACCGCCCAGCTCCTGCCCCGCCTCATCGCCCGCCGTACCCGCGGCCCGCTGTTCCTCACCGACCGCAAGGCCCCGGCCGGAACACCCACGCTCGACGTGTGCCCGGAGACCGGCCGGGCCCGGCTCTCCTACCACCGCGCTGAGGAGATCTTCGAGGAGAACACCCGGCTGCCGGCAAACCCCCTCGCCTCGCCCGACGACATCGAGGACCTGGACGGCTGGACGCTTCACCGGCTACGTCACAGTGCCCTGACGCACGACGCGGAGGACGGCACCTCCACCCCGATGCTGCTGGCCAGCTCCCGCCACGCCTCCGTCCGCTCCCTGGAGCGCTACGCCCGCCCCGGCAGCCCGGCGGCTGCCGGAAGGGTCAGACTTTCCCATCCCAACGGCCCG
>NZ_BCFL01000038.1 GCF_002217755.1 Streptomyces hyaluromycini
TGTCTGACAATTCCCGTCGTCGTCCGGAGGGCGGCCTCGCGGCGTCAGGTGCGTGCTCTCGGCGTGCCGGGCGTAGGCCCTCGTACTGGACGTACTTGGGTCTGCGCCCGGTGCGGCGAGAGTGCGTGCATGGCGTCGCGAGGCGGACGGGAATTGTCAGACAGGCCCTAGCCCGGCCCGGCGACCCGCTGCCCCGGTGACCCACCGACCCGCCGGCTCAGCCCGCCAGCTCAGCCCGGGCCGCGACGAAGGCGTCCACCGCTCGGTTCACGTCGTCCGTCGAGTGGGCGGCGGACAGCTGGACCCGGATCCGGGCCTGCCCCTGCGGGACCACCGGGTAGGAGAAGCCGATCACGTACACACCGCGCTCAAGGAGCAGGTCGGCCATCCGGCCCGCCACGGCCGCGTCGCCGATCATCACGGGGGCGATGGCGTGGTCGCCGGGGAGGATGTCGAAGCCCTCCTCGGTCATCCGGCGGCGGAACAGGGCGGTGTTCTCGGCGAGCCGGACCCGCAGGTCGTCCGCCGCCTCCAGCAGGTCGAGGACCTTCAGCGAGGCCGCCGCGATCACCGGGGCGAGGGTGTTGGAGAAGAGGTAGGGGCGGGAGCGCTGGCGGAGCAGGGCGACGATCTCGGCGCGGGCCGCGACATAGCCGCCGGAGGCACCGCCGAGGGCCTTGCCGAGGGTGCCGGTGACGATGTCGACGCGGTCCATCACGCCGTGCAGTTCGGGGGTGCCGCGGCCGGACGGGCCGACGAAGCCGACGGCGTGCGAGTCGTCGACCATGACCATCGCGTCGTAGCGGTCGGCGAGGTCGCAGATCTCACGGAGCGGGGCCACATAACCGTCCATGGAGAAGACGCCGTCGGTGACGACCAGCCGGCGCCGGGCGCCCTGCGCCTCCTTCAGCTGTCGTTCCAGGTCGGCCAGGTCGCGGTTGGCGTAGCGGAGGCGGCGGGCCTTGGAGAGGCGGATGCCGTCGATGATCGAGGCGTGGTTGAGGGCGTCGGAGATCACCGCGTCCTCCTCGCCGAGCAGGGTCTCGAAGACACCGCCGTTGGCGTCGAAGCAGGAGGAGTAGAGGATCGTGTCCTCCTGGCCGAGGAACGCCGACAGACGCGCCTCCAACTCCTTGTGGACCTCCTGGGTGCCGCAGATGAAGCGGACCGAGGCCATGCCGTAGCCCCAGCGGTCCAGGGCCTCGTGCGCGGCGGCGATCACCTCGGGGTGGTCGGCGAGGCCGAGGTAGTTGTTGGCGCAGAAGTTGAGGACCTCGCCGGGGCGGCCGCCCGCGGTGACGGCGACGGTCGCGGACTGCGGGGTGCCGATCACGCGCTCGGGCTTGTGCAGTCCGGCAGCGCGGATCTCGTCGAGGGTGGCGCGCAGGTCGTCGCGCACGGAGTCGAACATCATCAGTCCTTGGGAGTCGTCAGCGGGTCCGTCAGCGGGTCCGTCAGTGGGTCCAGTCGAGGATGACCTTGCCGCCGCGGCCGCTCGCCGCGTCGGCGAAGGCCGCCTCGAAGTCGCGGTAGCCGTAGCGGCCGGTGATCACGGGGGCGAGGTCGAGTCCGCCTTCCAGCAGCACCGACATCGCGTACCAGGTCTCGAACATCTCACGGCCGTAGATGCCCTTGATGGTGATCATCGAGGTGACGATCCGGGCCCAGTCGACGGAGAACTCCTGGGCGGGCAGGCCGAGCACGGCGATCCGGCCGCCGTGCGTCATGTTGGCGATCATGTCGCGCATGGCCTCGGGCCGGCCGGACATCTCCAGGCCGATGTCGAAGCCCTCGCGCAGTCCCAGCTGCCGCTGCCCGTCGGCGATCCGCGCCTGCGACACGTTCAGGGCGAGGCTCACGCCGATCTTACGGGCGAGTTCGAGGCGCTCCTCGCTGACGTCGGTGATCACGACGTGCCGGGCGCCCGCGTGCCGGGCCACGGCGGCGGCCATGAGACCGATCGGCCCCGCACCGGTGATCAGGACGTCCTCGCCGACCAGCGGGAAGGAGAGCGCGGTGTGCACGGCGTTGCCGAACGGGTCGAAGATCGCGGCCACGTCGAGGTCGACGGGGACCCGGTGCACCCAGACGTTGCCGGCGGGCAGCGCGACGTACTCGGCGAACGCGCCGTCCCGGCCCACGCCGAGGCCGACCGTGGCGCGGCACAGATGGCGCCGCCCGGCCTGGCAGTTGCGGCACTTGCCGCAGACGAGGTGGCCCTCGCCGCTGACCCGGTCGCCCACCTTGATGTCGGTGACGTCCCGGCCGGTCGCCGCGACCTCGCCGACGAACTCGTGCCCGACCACGAGCGGAGTGGTGATCGCCTGCTTGGCCCAGCCGTCCCAGGCCCGGATGTGCAGATCGGTGCCGCAGATGCCGGTCCGCAGGACCTTGATCAGTACGTCACCGGGACCGACCGCGGGCTCCGGCACGTCCGTGAGCCACAGCCCGGGCTCCGCCTTCTGCTTGACCAGCGCCTTCAACGCTACGGCTCCTGTGCGTGAGGTCCCGGCCGCGGGGTCGCCGAGGCGGCCCGCGGCCGGGGAGGGGGGTGGAATCTCACTGCAATCTGCCGCACCCGGGCGCATCGGTCCATCGAGGATTTCTTAAGCGCCGCCACAGCTCCGCTTCACACCCCCGGAACGCCCGGCAGGACAGGGCTAGTCGAGGCGGGAGACCTGGTAGTGGGCGATGCGCCAGTCTTCGTCCGTCCGGATGATGAGGACGGAGAGCGTGACGTCCAGCGGGGGCCGGTCCGTGAACGAGAACTCGACGGCCAGGTAGCCGAGGACCACGCCGTCGGCGGGCCGCCTGGTCTCCAGGACGCGGTACGTGGCCTTCATGCCGAGGGGCTGGGAGTCGTAGTAGGCGGCGACGCCCTGCCGTCCGACGCTGTAGGGGTGCAGTCCCTGGAAGACGGCGTCCTCGGTGAACTCGGCCGCGACGCGCTCGGGTCGGTGTGCGCCGACGGCCGCCTTCCACCGGTCGAGCACGGCGCTCAGGATCGCGGTGTCGTCCGTCGTGCTGGTCATGTCCGCTCCTTGGTGGTGACGTGGTGACATGTGATGCCGTGTCGTGCTGTGTCGTGCCGTCAGTGTCCGGCGCTCATACCGCCGTCGACGTGCAGGATCTCGCCGGTGACGAACGGCGCGGTCTCCAGGAAGAGGACCGCGTCGACGATGTCGCTCACTTCACCCATCCGGCCGACCGGGTGCAGGGCGGCGAGGAACTCGTGGGTCTCGGCCGCGTGCATCGGGGTCCTGATGGTGCCGGGCGACACCGCGTTGACGCGGATGCCACGGGTGGCGTACTCGATCGCCAGGGACTTGGTCGCGGACTGCAGGCCGCCCTTGGTCAGCGAGGCCAGGGCGGAGGGGACCCGGGCGTCCGCGCTGTCGACCAGGCTGGTGGTGATGCTGACGATGTGCCCGCCGCCCTGGGCGAGCAGGTGCGGGACCGCCTGCTGGGTGAGGTGGAAGAAGCCGGCGACGTTGATGCCGGTCACGGCGGCGTAGTCCGCGGCCGTGTAGTCGGTGAACGGCTTCGCGACGAAGACACCGGCGTTGTTGACCACGGTGTCGATACGGCCGAACCGCTCGACGGCGGCGGCCACCACCCGCTCCGCAGTCGCCGGGTCGGCGATGTCGCCCTGGACGGCCAGGACGCCGGCGTCGTCGGCCGGGGCGATGGTGCGCGAGGTCGCGACGACCGCGAAGCCGAGCTTGCGGTAGCCCTCGACGAGGGCGGCACCGATGCCCTGCGAGGCGCCGGTGACGATCGCGACCTTCTGCTGCTGCGTGCTCATGATGACCTTCTCCGTAGTGGCTGACCGGTTACTAGCCGACCGGTCGACTATTTGGAAGGTAGGCCGGGTCCTTCGGGGGTGCCAGGATCGGCTTCCTCCCTGCTGGGAGGCACAGGCTCGCAGCGCAGCTCAGCCGTGGAGCGCGTACGGGTCGCCGGCGGGCAGCCAGGCGTCCGGGGCGTGGATCCCGAGGTCTCCGACGTCCTCGCACAGGGCGTCGACGGCGGCCAGGACGCCGGCTCGGTCCTCGCTCGCGCGCCAGACCAGGGACCAGGTCCAGTACACCTTCGGCGCGACGATCTCGCGGCGGACCAGGTCGGGCGGGAGCGGAGCGGTCTGGCCCTTGGGCGAGTTGAGGACGGGCCGGGTGCAGCGCCGGACGTGGTCGAAGTAGGCGGGGCCGGTGACGGCACCGTCGGAGATGCGCACCGCGCGGGCGCCGACGGTCTGTGTGAGCTCCTCGGCATACCCGTTCCAGGAGGCCCAGGAGGTGATGTCGTCGTCGATCAGGACGTCGGTGTCCCGGGCCGGCAGGTCGCTCGTGTCGGTGCCCTTCGCGACGGCGTACAGCCGGTCCGCGCCGATCAGCCGGGCCCGCAGCCCGAGCCGTTCGAGGTCCTCCGTACGCACCCAGCAGACGGCGAGGTCCAGGCTGCCGTCGGCGACCCGGGCGGCCTGGGTGTGGGAGGGCGCGACCCAGGCGTCCACATGCACCCGGGCCACCGCGGCCGTCCGCGATCCGAGGTCCGGCGGAAGCCAGTTGGCGTACCCGAGCCGTACCGGCTGGGAGCCCGAGAGCCGGCCCGCCCGGCGCTTGAGGTCGTCGGCCCGCTCCAGTAGGTCCCGGGTGTGCGGGAGCAGCTCGGCGCCGGCGGGGGTGAGGGAGACCGAGCGGCGGTCCCGGTCGAACAGCCGGACGCCCAGGTCCCGTTCGAGCGCCTTGATCTGCTGGGAGAGCGAGGGGCCCGCGATGAGCAGCCGCTCGGCGGCCCGGCCGAAGTTCAGCTCCTCGGCGACCGCGACGAAGTAGCGCAGCTGGCGCAGTTCCACGCGCGTCATGCTACGCGCGCTGGGAGGCTGCGCCTCTCAGCAGCGAGTCAGCCGGTCGTGGCACCGTTGCCGGCTGCGGCGCACGATGGAGTCAGCGACAACGGAGGGAGCACATCGTGCGAGAGTTCCTGGTCGAGATCACCACCGACATCCCCGAGGGAACGGGCCAGGACGAGGTCGACCGGCGGCGGGCGGCCGAGGCGGTCCGCGCCGGGGAACTGGCCGCCACCGGCCACCTGTTCCGGTTGTGGCGCCCGGTGGGCGAGCTGCGCAGCATCGGCGTGTGGCTGGCGGACGACGAGGCGGAACTCCACGAGAAGGTGCTGGGCACCCTGCCGCTGCGTCCGTGGATGACGCTCACCGTCACCCCGCTGGAGCCCCATCCCAACGACCCGGGCCGGGCCGACGGCACCCGATGACCGCACTGAGCGGAAGTACGGCCGCCGCCCTCGGCTCGGCCGTGCTGTTCGGCGCCACGTTCCTGGGCGTGAGCAGCCTCGCCCTGGCCACGGGCGCGCAGTTGCGCTTCCCGCGCTCCGTCGCCCTGCTGACCGGCGGAAACTCCGTCGGCCAGATCCTCGGCCCCCTGGTGGTCGCCCCACTGCTGCGCCACGGCCGCCACCAGGCCCTGCTGCCGGCCGCCCTGGTGGTCCTCGCGGCCGCCGTGCTGCGGATCGGTTTCCCACACCACATGGGCCGGGACCACACAGTGCCGGTACGACAGCGGCAACCGGCCGGGGCCGCCACCCGCTCCTAGGCCGCTGTCACGCCGAGCAGGGCCCGGCAGTTCTGCCAGAGCGGGCTCAGCCGCCCGGTGCTGTTGTACAGCTTGGCGAACATCACCTGGCCCTCCAGCTGGGCCACCACCGCCCGTGCCGCCTCTCTGGTGTCGGTCACGCCCACGTCGCCGCGCTCACGGGCCTCGGCGACGACCGACTCCACCATGTCGACCTGGGCGTCGAAGATCTCCTGGAGCCGTCCGCGGACCGCCTCGGTCTGGTTGCTCAGCTCCAGGGCGAGGTTCCCGAACAGACAGCCCGCCACGGTCCCGCAGCCCCGCTGGCCGGCGAGCTGGCCGGCCTCGGTCTCCTCAAGCAGCCGCCGCAGCCGCCGCAGGGGCTCCGCGTCTCCGGTCAGGGCCCGGGTCCAGTCGCGCTTCTGGGCGGCCCAGTGCTCGTCGACGACCGCGAGCGCGAGGGCCTCCTTGGACTCGAAGAAGTAGTAGAAACTGCCCTTCGGCACCCCGGCCGCCTTGCAGATCTCGGCGACGCCGAGCGCGGAGTAGCCACGCCCTTCGATCAGCGAGCGAGCGGCGTCGAGGATCTTCCGCCTGGCGTCACTGGTACGTCCCATGCCACCAGGGTACGGAGGTACTAGACCGGTCGGCTAGTGAAGGGGGTGTTCCCGTCGTCACAGCAGCGGCAGACCGTCGGCCTCGCGCCGCTCGATGCGGGCCACCAGCTCCGCCGCCGACGACTTGATCGTCTCCAGACCGGGCCGGCCCCAGGGCCGCGGCTCCACGTCGACCACGCACACCGTGCCGAGCACCGTCCCCGTGCTGTCGATCAGCGGGGCGCCCAGGTAGGAACGGATGCCGAAGTCGTCGACGACCGGGTTGCCCGCGAACCGCGGGTAGTCGCAGACATCCTCCAGGACCAGTGCCTTGCGCCGGACCACCACATGGGGGCAGAAACCGTGGCCGCGGGGCAGCTCCCGGCCCAGTACCGGTGTGCTGCCGTCGGGCCGCACCACGGGCGGTGCCACGTCTGGCAGGTGCAGACCCGCGAAGAACTGGCGGTTCACGTCGATGAAGTTGACCATGGCGTACGGCGCCCCGGTGACCTCGGCGAGCCGGTCCGCGTAGACGTCGAGGGCAGGGTCCGGGTGTGCGCCCAGGCGCAGTTGGCCCAGACGCCGGGTGCGCTCGGGTGCCTCCTTGTCCTCGGGCGTGAGCAGCAGCCGGCCGGCCGGGCGCGACGGGTCGTACCTCATGCGCGGGCTCCGTCGCAGTGGACGTGGGTCATATACGGGCTCCGTGAGGGGTGTTGGGGGTTCACATGTGGGCGCCGTGGCTCGGCGCGGAGACCGGAGCGTGGGCGATGAGATGGCGGACGAGGGTGAGGAGGGTCTGGACGCCGGAACTGGAGATCCGGGCGTCGCAGCGGACCACCGGGACCTCCGGGTCGAGGTCGATGGCGGCGCGCACCTCGTCGGGGTCGTAGCGGTACGAACCGTCGAACTCGTTGATGGCGACGATGAAGCCGAGGCCGCGCTCCTCGAAGAAGTCGACGGCCGCGAAGCAGTCCTCCAGGCGGCGGGTGTCGGCGAGGATGACCGCGCCGAGCGCGCCCTCGGACAGCTCGTCCCACATGAACCAGAACCGCTCCTGTCCGGGCGTGCCGAACAGGTAGAGGACGTGTTCCGGGTCCAGGGTGATGCGGCCGAAGTCCATGGCCACGGTCGTCTCGACCTTGTTCTCGATCCCTTCGAGGCTGTCGGTCGCGGCACTGACCGTGGTGAGGAGTTCCTCCGTGGACAGCGGGGCGATCTCGCTGACCGCGCCCACGAAGGTGGTCTTGCCGACCCCGAACCCACCGGCCACCAGGATTTTCAGCGCGGTGGGAAAGGGATCAGAGCTGTCGTCGTAGTCCATCGAGCACTGCCTCCAGGAGGGACCGGTCAGTGGGGTTGTGGTGGAACACGGGGGGCTTGGCGGTGAGCGCCCCGCAGTCGACGAGGTCGGAGAGCAGCACCTTGGCGACCACGGCGGGCAGTTTGAGGTGCGCGGCGACCTCGGCGACCGAGACGGGGGCACGGCACAGGTCGAGTGCCTGCGCGTGCTCGACGCCGAGGTAGCCGAGGGGCGTGGACCCGGTCGCCATCACCTGCGACATGAGGTCGAGGGCGATGCTGGGCTCGGTGCGGCCGTTGCTGACCGTGAACGGGCGCACGAGGCGTCCGGCCGCGTCGTCGAGCCAGGGCCCGTCGCCGGCTGCCGCCACCCTCAAGGCCTCATCGCCGTGGATTCGACGGCGTGCTGCCGGGGCGCGGTGACGAGGTAGGGGCGGACGCTCTTGACCAGCATCGCCATCTCGTAGCCGAGGACGGCGGCGTCGGCCTCCCGGCCCGCCAGCACGGCGAGGCAGGTGCCGGAGCCGGCGGTGGTGACGAACAGCAGCGTCGAGTCGAGTTCGACGACGACCTGGCGGACGTCCCCGCCGTCGCCGAACCTGACGCCCGCGCTGCGGCCGAGCGAGTACAGGCCGGAGGCGAGCGCCGCCATGTGGTCGGCGCTGTCGGGGTCCAGGCCGTGGACGGACTTCACCAGCCCGTCGCAGGACAGGAGCACCGCGCTGGTGGTGTGCGGTACGCGCTGCACTAGGCCGCTCATCAGCCAGTCGAGGTCGGATACCTGGGCGGTCGGCGCATCGCTCGCCATGGTGGATCGACTCCTTGGGGTACGAAGGTCTGCGGGAGCGGTGGGGGTGGGGGTGGAGACGGTGCTGGTCATCCGGCCGGTGCGCTCCCGTCGGGCCGGGTGGTGAAGTCGGAGGTGTGCACCGGGCGCAGGGCCTGGGAGTACGACTGGGGTCGGGACGCGGACGGGGTGTCGGCGGGGTCCCGGTGTGTCCGGCTCATGTGTGTGGGGGACATGTGGTCGGTGGCCGCCGGGTGACCTGTGGTCATGAGGTCCGGGGTCTTGTGATCCGAGGCCGTGTGGTCGGAGGTCAGGTGGTCGAAGGTCATGTGGCCTGCAACCAGGGGCTCCGGCGTCATGGGGGCCGGCGTCATGCGGTCCCGGGCCGACTGGTCCGGGGCTGTGTGGTCGGGAGCTGTGTGGTGCGGAGTCAGGTACCCGGCCTCCATGTACGTCACGTCCGCATGTGCCGCCCCCGTGTGCGTGGCATCCATGTGCGTGGCATCCATGTGCGTGGCATCCATGTGCGTGGAGTCCAGGTGCGTGGCATGGGATGTGTTGGTCGGCTGCTCGCCGGATCCGTCGCCGGCGGCCCTGTCGGCGAAGCCCGTACCGGTGAACCCGTCATGGAGGGATGCGCCACGTGTCCCGCCCACGGACTCGGCGGCGGTCGGCTCCGCCTGGGTGGCCTCCAGGTGCTGCTGGGCTTCGGCGAGGCCGATGCCGCGCTGGAAGGCGGCCATCAGGCCGGGGTCGTGTCCGGCCGGGACCTCGTTTTCCTGGCGGGGAGCCGGGCCGCCGCGGAGCTGGGGAACGATGTGCTCCTGGGCGCGGCGGCGCGGCAGCTGGGGTTTGCCCATGGTGCCGCGCACGGCGCCGACGCGCGGCACGGGCGGGCTGCCCGCGTGCTCGGCGACCGTGGACCGGTCCTCGGGCCGGATGCCGGGCAGCGCCTCGGCGGGGTTCGCGCGGGTCTCCTGGACGCCGCGCACCGGCAGCGGCGCGGGATCGCCCCCGTGCTGCGCGTGCCGGCGGCGGCCACCGGCGGCGGCCGTGGCGGCGGGACCTTGCTGCTGCCCGGGCCCTCGGCCGGCCGGCGAACCGCCGGCGGCGGCCCGGTTTCCGGCCCCCGTGTCCGGTCCGGCGGCGCCGCCGGGCCGCACGCCCTCCAGTGCCCCGGTGCCGTGGGACGGCCGTGCTCCCGCGGCTCCGGGCGCACCGCCACCGGGCGCACCCGGCGCGCCGCCCCCGGTCGCCGTGGAGCGCGGCTGCGGTAGGGCGGCGGGTGCACCGGGCGCGCCCGGTGCCGTGCCCAAGAGGCCCTGCGGGACGACAAGGACGGCCTGGACGCCGCCGTAGATGTTGGTCTGGAGGCGGACGTTGATGCCGTGCCGGCGGGCGAGCTGGGAGACCACGAAGAGGCCGATACGGCCGTCGGCCAGCAGGCTGGCGACGTTGACCTGGTCGGGGTCGGCGAGCAGGGCGTTCATCTTGGACTGCTCGCCGACCGGCATGCCGAGTCCGCGGTCCTCGACCTCGACCGCGAGGCCGGAGGTGACGAGGTTGGCGCGGAGCAGCACCTGGGTGTGCGGGGCGGAGAACACCGTGGCGTTCTCGACGAGTTCGGCGAGGAGGTGGATGACGTCGGCGACGGCGTGCCCGCGCAGTTCGCCGTCGATCGGCGGGACGAGTTTGACCCGGGAGTACTGCTCGACCTCGGCGATGGCGGAGCGCAGCACCTCGGTCATGGAGACGGGGTTGCTCCACTGCCGCCGGGAGACGGCGCCGCCGAGGACGGCGAGGTTCTCGGCGTGCCGTCGGATGCGGGTGGCCAGGTGGTCGACGTGGAAGAGGCCCTTGAGGAGGTCCGGGTCCTCGATCTCGTTCTCCAGTTCGTCGAGGATCGAGATTTCCCGGTGCACGAGGGACTGAAGGCGCCGCGCCAGGTTGACGAAGACCTCCAGCTTCTGTTCGCTGCCGGCCTGGCTGGAGAGCTGGGCCGCCTGCACGACGGCGGTGACGGCGCCGTCGTGCGCGCGGGACAGGTCGGCGGCGAGCAGCTCGAAGTCGTCCGCGTCCTCGGGCGGTCCGCCGCGCGGCTTGCGCGGGGGCGGGGTCTCGCCGCGGCGCAGCGCGTCGACGAGGGCCAGCAGATCGGCCTCGCCGCGGGCGGCGTTGCGGCGCAGGGCGGCGACGCGGTCGCTGACCGAGCGGGCGGCGCGATCAGCGGCCACGGCGGCGATGACGATGCCCGCGGCCGTCACCGAGACCGCTCCGGCGAGCACGGCCAGCAGGGTGAGGCTGGGCCGGGCGCCGGTGGAGCGGACGGTGAACAGGACGGCCGCGCAGCCGCTGAGCGCCACCGCGACCGGTGGCAGTACCGCCAGACGCATGAGCTGAGGCCGTATGTGGGTCTCGGGCAGCGCGGGAACGGGTCGGGCGACCGGCCGTCCGTGCCGGCCGCCCTCACGGCGGTCGGCGCGGGCGGCCGGTGCACGGAGGTGAGACATCTGCGTCCTCGTACTGGTCCGTCGGGCCTGGTTCCTCGCGCGGGTCGCGCGAGTTGGGCATGCGCCATCGCAGTGCCGGCCGAGGGGACCGCAAAAGAATTCGGCACCGCCTCGCCCGACGGGCACTCACAGTAGTCGCCACGGCATCATGTGCGGTGGGCAGTTGACAAAGTCCCCCGGAGATGGTCCCGCTCTGGTATGAGCCGTCGTACGAAAGACCGATGACCCCCTCGGCACTCCTCTCCCGAACAGTCATGGACCGATCCGACCTGCTCAGAAACGGTCACACGCGGAGGACGTGAGCCGGGGCTCCCGCCGCTCCGTCCCGCTCGCCGACCCCCGGTCCGCACGCCCGCGACAGGTCGGTCCGGACGCCCGCAGGGGCTTCCGCGCCCTCTCCGCCACCTCCAGATCATCACTCACGGTGACCCCTTTGGCCTCGACTGCTCTTCGTCGGTGCGTGGCGCGGGCCGTCGTGGGCGACGACGCCCGTCACCGCGTCGGTCGCGGCCCGGGTCAGGTCCGGGCGGCTCAGGACCTCCGCGCTGTCGATGAACTGGTCCACCGCGCCGGCCTTGCGCAACGCCCGTATGTCCGGGTCCTTGATGCGGGCGCTGAGGGCCCGGGCGAAGCGGTCGGCGCGCAGCACCCGGAAGGGCCGGGCGTGGTAGGTGCGCGTGGCCGGGTCGACCCGGTCGGTGAGCTCCAGTTCGTTGTGCAGGTGGGCGACGATCTCGTACGCCTGGACCAGATGGCGCTCGCGCAGGTGCCAGTCGGTGGCGGCGAGGACGGCGGTGAGTTCGGAGGTGAGCCGCGGGGCCGCGGGGGTGCGGGCGAAGGCGCTGCCGAGCCACTTGCCGTACGGCGGGTAGCGTCGGTCCATCAGCAGGGAGAGCCGCATGAGGTCGCGGACCAGGCGGGAGGCCTCGACAGCGGAACCCAGTTCGTCGCCGACCTCGCCGCAGCGGCCGACGAAGGCCTCCTCCTGGGCGATGCGCTGCCACTGGCAGGCGAGGACGTGGAGCCAGAGGTCGTGGGGGTACCAGCGCAGGGCGGTGCGGGCCGGGGTGAGCGTGTGGAGGCCGTCGTGGAACACGGCGCCGGCGGTGACCTCGGCGAGGAGCTGGGTGGGCAGGGCGAGCCAGTGCGCCGGGGTGACTCCGGACGCGGGGTCGAAGCCGAGGGTGGCGCGGAACCAGGAGGCGACGCCGGTCACTTCGACGCGGTGGTGCACCGGACCGTCGGTGACCCGCATGACGCGGATGTCCCGGTCCCCCGTGGCGGCGAAGTGGGTGGGCCAGCCGTGGAATGTCTTCGGGAGGTGTTCGGCGAGCACATGTCTTATGCGTCCGGCGTGGCGGCTCACATCGTGGGAGTGCAGGAACAGCTGGAGCCGCGGCCCCCATTCGTGGTCGGCGGAGCGTTCGGTGTCGTAACCGAGCACTTCGGACCCCGCGCCGATGCGGGCCGCGGAGTGGGGTATGCCGGGAGCGGCCTCCTCCAGCAGTGGGCGTACGGCCTCGGTGTAGAAGCGTCGGGAGAGCTCAAGTCCCGGTAAAAAAGCAGGGCTTGGCATATGTGCATGGCTCATGACGATGCCCCTGCCCAGGTTGTGCAGGGGCATGCACGCCATTTTCACGCCACCGCCACACCGGTGGCGGCGTCACAGGCCCTTCGTCACGGATTCCTCGCCGCTCGCGCCCGCCGCCCCACCGTCACCGGCCGCCCGCGAGGTCGAGGTCACACTTCGCCCGCGAGGTCGAGGTCCCCCTGCCCGGGCGCGGTCTCCGGCCGCTTCTCGCCGCGCCAGGTCCGGCCGATCGGCGCCGAGACCGTACGCCACCACGGGTCCGCGGGCAGCTTGCCGGACGGCTCGAAGGGCTCGCCCGGACGCGGCAGCGCGACCGCCTGGCCCGCCTCGTCGCCGGCGTCCTTGGTCCACTCCCCCGGCTCGGCCCAGGCGTGCGGGGCGAGGTTGAAGGTGCCCCAGTGGATCGGCAGCAGCACGCCGTGCGGCTGCCCGCCCTGGAGGTCGAGGTGGGCGCGCATGCCCTCCTGCGGCGTCATGTGTATGTCGGGCCAGAACTCGCTGTACGCGCCGATCTGGATCATCGTCACATCGAAGGGCCCGTGGTCGGCGCCGATGTCCTTGAAGCCGTCGAAGTAGCCGGTGTCACCGCTGTGGTAGATCCGGTGCTCCTCGCCGGCCACGGCCCAGGACGCCCACAGGGTGTGCTGGGTGTTGCGCAGCCCCCGGCCGCAGAAGTGACGGGCGGGGGTGGCCGTCAGGGTGAGTCCGCCGACCTTGGTCTCCTCGTGCCAGTCCAGCTCGCGCAGCCGGTCGGCGGAGACGCCCCACTGTTCGAGATGGGCACCGACGCCGAGCGGCACGGCGAACAGGGTGTCCGTGCCGGCCAGTGCCTTGATGGTGGGCAGGTCGAGGTGGTCGTAGTGGTCGTGCGAGATGACCACCACGTCGACGGGGCCCAGCGCGGCCAGCGGCAGCGGCGCCGGGTGCAGCCGCTTGGGCCCGGCGAACGGGAACGGGGAGCAGCGCTCGCCCCAGACGGGGTCGAACAGGACTCGGTGCCCGTCGATCTCCGCGAGGACGCTGGAGTGGCCCATCCACGTCACGCGCAGGCCGGTGGCGGCGGGCCTGCCGAGGTCGGCGACGGTGGTGGGGTACACCGGGATGGTGCCCCGGGGAGCTCTGCGGGCGCGCTGCTCCTTCTCGAAGTAGGTCTTCGCGAACTCCAGCATCGACCCCGAGGGCCGCATCCGGGTGGTACCGCCGGGGTTCTGGAAGACACCGTCCTTGAAGTGCGGGGAGCCCTGGATGCGGGCCAGGCGCTCGCCGCCGGGGTCCGCGCCGAAGGCAGCGGGCCGCAGCGCGCGGAGCCCGGAGCTCAGGGATCGCAAACCGGTCACGGTACCTCCAGTGGTGTCGCCGAGGTCCCCATTATGGTCGGCCCTTCCGACAGTCGGCGTTGACACCGCACCATCCGCCTCCCAATACTGACCCACTGTTCAGTAGCACCGTTTCTTCACACAGCTCCCGAGGAGCCCCCGTGACCGCTCCCCTGATGTCCCTGGTCTGGACCGACCACGTCACCGGCCGCCAGGGTTTCCTGGTCGTCGACCGGCTGGTGCGGGGCGTGGCCAGTGGCGGTCTGCGGATGCGGCCGGGCTGCACCCTGGAGGAGGTCACCGGACTCGCGCGCGGCATGACGATGAAGGAGGCCCTGCACTACAACCCCGAGGCCCGCTACATCCCGCTGGGGGGCGCCAAGGGCGGCATCGACTGCGATCCGCAGGACCCCGGGGCGTACGCCCTGCTGGTCCGCTATCTGCGCGCCATGCGGCCGTATGTGGAGAGTTCCTGGACCACGGGCGAGGACCTGGGGCTCACCCAGGACCTGGTGGACCGGGCGGCGGCCGAGGCGGGGCTGGTCTCCTCGGTCCAGGCCGTGTATCCGCTGCTGGACGACGAGGCGGCGGCCCGGCGGCGGCTGGCGGACGCCTTCGCCGTCGAGGTGGACGGGATCGGTCTCGACGAGCTGGCCGGCGGCTGCGGGGTCGCCGAGTCGGCGCTGACGGCCCTGGACCGGGCCGGGGTGCCGTACGCGGGCACGCGGGTCGCCGTGCAGGGCCTGGGCACGATGGGCGGGGCCACGGCGCGGTTCCTCGCCCGCGCGGGGCTCACCGTGGTGGCGGTCGCCGACATCAAGGGCACGGTCGCCAACCCGGCGGGTCTGGACGTCGAGGCGCTGCTGCGCGCGCGGGACGCGTACGGCACCGTCGACCGCGCGGTCCTGCGCCCCGGTGACGTGGAACTGCCGGGTGACGCGTGGCTGTCCGCCGACGCGGAGGTGCTGGTGCCGGCGGCGGTGTCGTACGCGATCGACACCGGCAACGAGCACCTGGTCACCGCCCGCTGGATCGTGGAGGCGGCCAACATGCCCGTGCTGCCCGCGGCGGAGGAACGGCTCACCGCGCGCGGGGTGACTGTGCTGCCGGACGTGGTGGTGAACTCGGGCACCAACGCCTGGTGGTGGTGGACCCTGTTCGGCGACATCGGGCCCGACGCCGACGAGGCGTTCGCCCACACCCGCCGCTCGATGCGGGCGCTGGTGGAGCTGATGCTGGACCGCGCGGAGTCCGACGGTACGACCCCGCGGGCCGCCGCCCATGCCCTGGTGACCGACCGGCTGCCGGTGATCGCGGAGCGGTACGGCTGGTATCGGTGACGCGACGCGTGCTCAGCGTCGCCCGGCCCTGAGGGTGCGGAGCAGGGCCAGCAGCAGGGCCAGGAGGGCCGTGAGCGCGGTGCCCTGCCAGCCGACGGCGTCGAGCAGGGGCGCGGCGACGGCCGTGCCGACGGCGCCGATCGTGAAGTACACCACGAGGTAGACGCTGCTGAGGCTGCCGGAGCGGGCGGGGTCGAGGGCGATGACACGGCTCTGGTTGGCGGCCTGGGCGGCGAAGCAGCCGGCGTCGAAGAGGGCCAGGCCGAGGGCGGTGCGCCACGGGGTGTCCAGGCCCGTGGCCAGCAGGGCGGTACCGGCCGCGGCGACGGCCATGGAGACGCCGATCACCGTGCGCGGGCCGTACCGGTCGGTGAGGCGGCCGGTGAACGGGAGCGCGGCGAAGCCGAGCAGCCCGGCCAGGCTGTAGAGGCCGATCGCGGCCGGGCCGAGGGAGTGCGGTGGCTGGGCCAGGTCCAGGGTGAGGGCGATCCAGACGAGGTTGAAGGCGAAGTACCAGAGCGCTCCGGTGGTCACCGCGCGGCGCAGCCGCGGCTGCTGCAGGAGCAGCGGCGGGAGGGCGGTCAGGGTGGCACGGTAGCCGCGGGAGGCGTGCGGCCGGTGCCGGGGCAGGAGCGTGGCCGCGGCGAGCGCGCCGAGCAGGGCGAGGGCGGCGAAGACCAGGAGCATCCGACGCCAGCCGAGGGCGTCGGTGAGGGCGCCGCCCGCCAGCCGGCTGAGCAGGATGCCGGCCGACATGCCGGCGGCCACGAGGGCGACGCCGGTTCCGCCGCGGCCCGGCCGGGCATGGCGGCCGGCGATGTTGCCGGCCTGGGCGGCCACGCTCGCGGCGGCGCCGATGAGCAGATAGGCGGCCAGGAGCACGGACGCGTCGCGCGCGGTCGCGGCCAGCGCGAGGGCCGCGGCCAGGGCGGTGAGCTGTGCGGTGACCAGGCGGTTGGGGGCGAGGTGGTCGGTGAGCGGCAGCAGCAGGGCGAAGCCGGTCATGCAGCCGGCGAGCGCGGCGGTGGGCACCAGGCCGATCACGGAGAGCGGCACGTCGAGGTCGGCGGCGACCGCGGTGAGCGCGGGCTGCACGGCGTAGTTGTTCGCGATCGCCGTCCCGGCCACGGCGGCCAGCAGGAGCGTGCCGCCGCGGGGCAGCGTCCGGCTCACGGCCGCGCGTCGCGGGTGAGGACGACGGCGTAACGGCACTCGGCGCCGGTGGTGTTGGCGAAGACGCGCTCGGCGGGCGCGCCGAGTTCGATGGTGTCACCGGCGTCGAGTTCGTGGACCGTGTCGCCGTCGTGGAAGGTCAGCCGGCCGTCCAGGACCCAGACGAGCTGCCGCACGAAGGCGAAGGCCGCCGCCGGATACGGGACGCGGGCGCCGGCGGGCAGCCGGATCTCGGCGATCTCCGCCGGGAAGCGCGGGCCGGTGATCTGGCGGCGCAGGTAGCCGGTGCCGGGGTCGCGCCACTCGGCGGCGTCGGTGACACGCCGCACCCCCGGGGTGTCGGCCACGGGCTCCTGCGCGCCCTCGGCGAGGGCCAGCAGCGAGGCGACGCTGAGCTGGAAGGCGGCGGACAGCTTGCCGAGCACGACCGCGGTGGGGCTGCTCTCCCCGCGCTCGATCCTGCTGATCATCGCCGGGGAGACCCCGGAGGCGTCCGCGAGCTGCGCCAGGGTCCAGCGGCGGCGCTCCCGTTCGGTGCGGACCCGGGCGGCGATCTGCCGTACCAGGGGATCCGCCGATGGTTCTACTATGTTGGACATGAATCCAATATACGAGAGAGGCGCGGTGACGGTACGCCCGGCCCGTCCCGGTGACGGGGAGGCCGTTCGCGCGATCCGCAATCACGCGATCGAGAACTCGACGGCCCTGTGGACCGAGACCCCGCAGTCCCCCGCCGAGGGGGCGGCCTGGTTCGCCACGCACCTGGAGCGCGGCTCGGCGCTCGTGGCCGAAGTCGCCGAAGCGCCGGGCGAGGTGGCCGGATTCGCGGTCTACGGCCCGTGGCGCGCGCTGGACGGCTACCGGCACACGGTGGAGAACTCCGTCTACGTCCGCGAGGGCAGGCACGGGCTCGGCATCGGCTCCGCGCTGCTGGGCCCCCTCGTCGCCGCGGCACGCGAGGCCGGCCACCATGTGATGATCGCCGGCATCGAGGCCGGGAACACCGCGTCGATCCGGCTGCACGACCGGTTCGGCTTCGAGCACGTCGGGACGGTCCGGGAGGTGGGCACCAAGTTCGGCCGCTGGCTGGACCTGACGATCATGCGGCTGCCGCTGTGACGGTCACGCGGCTGCCGCCCGCCCCGGGACGCCGACGCGGGCGGTGTGACAACCGATTAGGGTGACCGCGTGGCGAGAGTGCGGTTGAGTGTGGCCGAGCGGCGGGAGGAACTGCTGCGGGCCGCCATCGAGCAGATCGAGGTGCGGGGCGTGGCGGCGGTGCGGATCGCCGATGTCGCCTCGGCCCTCGGCGTGAGCAACGCGCTGGTGCTGTACCACTTCTCGACGAAGGAGAAGCTGGTCGCCGCCGCCTTCACCTACGCCGCCGAGGACGACCTGACGCATCTGCGCAAGCTCCTGGGCCGCCGTACGTCGGCGCTGCGCCGGTTGCGGGCGGCGGTGCGCTGGTACGCGCCGACGGGGCAGGCGAAGGGCTGGCGGCTGTGGATCGAGGGCTGGGCGGTGGCGTTGCGGGAACCCGCGCTGCGGGACGTCACCAAGGGCCTGGACCAGCAGTGGAAGGCGGCGATCGCCGAGGTCATCGCCGAAGGGGTGGCCGCGGGCGAGTTCCGGTGCCCCGACCCCACGGCGGCGGCGCTGCGGCTGACCGCCCTGCTCGACGGGCTCGCCGTCCAGCTGACCTCGTACCCGGGCGCCGTACCCCGCTCCCGAGCACAGGAGTGGGCGGACGAGGCCCTGGCGCGCGAACTGGGGCTCCCGGAGGAGAAGTAAGGGGCGGCCCGCAATGAGGCCACCCCTTACCCGTCGGCACCGCCTCAAGCCACGGAAGCGATCCGCATCTTGATGTCGTCCGGGGACAGCGCCCCCTTGGCCGTCACATGGTCGCCGGACGACTCGCCGCGCAGCCGGCGCCCGATCCAGGGCACCAGGTACTCACGGGCCCAGTGCACGTCGTCGCGGCGGACCTCCAGGGTGCCGCGGGGCGGCAGCGGCGGCCACGGCTGGTCCGGGTCGGCCGGCACCTCGACGCCGAGCACCTGTCCGGCGCGCAGCGCCACGCGCGTGTGGCCCTCGGGCGAGAGGTGCAGGCGGTCGCCGTCCCAGGCGCGGCGGTCCTGCACGGTCTTCAGGGACCACAGGTCCAGGACCGGGCAGCCGTACCGGTCGGCGATGGCCCGCACGTGCCCGTTGTACGTGGCGATCTTGCCGCGCAGATGCTTGAGGACGGGTACGCCCCTGGTGTCGAACCCGGTGGTCACCAGCACGGTGCCGACGGCCTCGGTCAGCTGGGCCACGGCCCGCTCGAACCGCTCGGCCACCTCGTCGGGGTCGGTGCCGGGGCGGATGATGTCGTTGCCGCCCGCGCAGAAGGAGACCAGATCCGGGGCGAGTGCCAGGGCCTGCGGCACCTGGTCCGCCACGATCTGGTCGAGCAGTTTCCCGCGCACGGCGAGGTTGGTGTACTCGAAGTCGCCCTCGGGCCGCCGGTCCGACAGCAGTACCGCGAACCGGTCAGCCCAGCCGACGAACGCCCCGTCGGGGCCGGGGTCGCCGACGCCCTCGGTGAAGCTGTCCCCCACCGCCGCGTACGACCCGATCACTGATGCATTGTCACTCTTCGAATCGTCTCCCACATCGGACCATGATTCACCTTCGGCTGTGACCTACGCGACCGTAATTAAGGGTTGACGTTCGGTGAGATAAGACACTTTTAAATACTTTGCCAAGCCTGGAATAAGGCTCTGATCAGCGGCGTTTACGTGTCGATCGCCAGACATTGAAGTCGCTGATCCGGAAGTGGCTCCAGGTGGTCCGGAACGCGAAGTGCCCGCTCGTATAGGGCTCCGGGTCGGTGTAGTCGAACACCAGCCGGCCGTTGTTCCACCATCGCACGGTCGGACCGTCGGAGACGATCTGGACGCGGTCGGGCCGGTTCGCGACGAGCAGCGGCTCGGTGTAGTCGCAGATCAACGGGCGCACGCCGGGCTCGCCGACGTAACGGCGCAGCCTGGTCGTCGTGTTGTAGTTCGCGCCGTAGCCCGCGTAGTACGTCGTGAGGTAGTCGTACTCGGCGAGCGCGCCGCCGCGCGGGGTGGCGAACAGGTCGTCCGGGGAGCGGACGTCGGTGGCGTTCCAGAAGTTGTTGAGGTCCGAGACACGGTCGTTGGCACCGCCCGCCGACACCGGTGTGGCGGTGTACTCCAGGACGTACGGCCCGTCGAGCCGCCGCCGGAACCATACGGTCGCACCGGCGGGCACGTCGACATCCAGGATCCCCTGCGCCGCGGTGACCGTGCCGCCCTGCTCCAGTTCCACGGACCACTGACCGAGGCCGTGGCGGAAGTCGTCGTGGGCGAGCAGCCGGCGGTGCCGGGGCGCGGCGCTCGCGGGCGCGGCGGAGGCCAGGGCCGCGAGGGCGGCTCCGGCGGCCAGGGCTCCGAAGGCTCGGCGGGTGGTCGTCATGCGGCGGTTTCCTTCCGGCGGGGCGGCAGTGGCGGACATCGCTGACAGAAAGCGCTTGCATCAACGGGGATCACTGTGCCGCCGTCCGCCGCCCGTGTCGATGCCCTGAGCACCCCTGCCACAAGAAGGAAACGCCGGAGGCCGGACCCGGGGATCGGGGGTCCGGCCTTCGGAGTGCGTGTCAGATCAGTGCGGGCGCCGGGTCAGCCGACAGCGAGGCCCTTCGAGCGGAGGTAGGCGACCGGGTCCACGTCCGAGCCGTAGTCGGGGGTGGTACGGATCTCGAAGTGGAGGTGCGGGCCGGTGACGTTGCCGGTGGCGCCGGAGAGGCCGATCTGCTGACCCGCGGTCACGGTCTGGCCGACCGAGACGGAGAGGGCGGAGAGGTGGCCGTACTGCGCGTAGTAGCCGTCGGCGAGCCGGATGACGACCTGGTTGCCGTAGGCGCCGCCCCAGCCTGCCGTGACGACCGTGCCCGCGCCGACGGCCTTGACCGGGGTGCCGGTCGGGACGACGAAGTCGACGCCCGTGTGGTAGCCGCTGGACCACATACCGCCGGCGACGTGGTAGCCGGTGCCGACGGTGGCACCGGTGACCGGAAGGGTGAAGCCGGACGCGGTCGCCGCCGAGTCGGCCGAACCGTCCGAACCGTCCGACGAAGCGGCCGAGGACGAGGTGGACGGCTGCGGGTCCGACGGCGTTCCGGAACGGGAGCCGGAGTCCGCGCCGTCCGTCGTGGCGGCGTGACGGCCGCCGAGCGTGAGTTTGAGGCCGGGGTGGATCAACGAGGGGTTGTCGCCGACGGCCTCCCGGTTGTCGGCGTAGAGCCGGTGCCAGCCGCCGCGGACGTCGTACTCACGGGCGATCTTCGAAAGACAGTCGCCGGGCACCACGGTGTAGACGCGGTGCGCGGAATGCACGGCGGAATTCTTCGCGGCCGTCTTCTTCACCGCGGTCTTCTCGACCGTCGGAAGTGACTGCGCGGCCTTTTCGAAAACGGACTGCGAGGTGGCCGCGTGGGCGCCGGCGGCCCCCATGAGCGGCAGCGCCAGCGCGGCGCCACCGGTTCCGGCGACGGCCATCGAGCGCGTGAGACGCTGGGACTTGGGGCGGCGGTGCTTACCCTTCGCGGGCATGGCGCATTCCTCTCCGACGCCTGCGAGGTGAGCTGTCGGGTTCGGGCTGGAGCTGCCCGGCCACGCACCATCGCGCGACTACACCCCAAGGACCTCCCTTTCGGATCAGCTCGGCGACGCGAGGCCTGGCACGCGCATCTGCCGCGTTGTCGTCGGTCGCCGACGTCCCCCAGCCTTCGGCCGGGAGGTGCCCCCACCGCGTCGACTCCCTCCTCCGCCTTGCAGCTGCACGCACCAGACCTCGCTCGGGTCGGCAGCGAAGCACCGTCCCTCTGCGCCGATCCGATCCGAAAGGCAGGCCCAGCCGTCCCGGGAACCGGAACAGGCGGTCATACCTGGTGGGTCCCCCGCTCCTGCCGGGCACGGGTGAGTGTGTGTGGGGACTCCGGGCGGCGGCAGGACTCGGCGTTCCGTCCGGAAGTGTGGCGAACGTAAGCGAGTGAGACGCACGCGGACAAGCGGTCGGTTCCGCCCGTCCGGGTTTTACTTGATCCGTTACCGGAAATCCCGGTCACCCTCCGTGAATTCCGGCCTATTCGGTTTTCCAACCTTCTTGCAAAGCACTGGAATTACGTGAGCATGACGCGCGACGGACGGTCACGAATATGACGCTCCTCACGCACGTCACGCCACGTCCCCTTATTCCAGAGCGAGTTGCAACGAAGACACCAATTCGGGCAGATGCATCAGATCCGACGGAGCCGGATGACCGACGCATCCAGGTCACCCTTCAGTCCGGTGCGCAGTCCGTGGTGCAACAGGACGGCACCCCGATGGACTTCGCCCGTTTCGAGGCATTCGTACGACGCCGCGGGGTCGAGGCCCTGCAGCCGCAGCGCCGGCGCCGGCTCGCCGTAGCTCTGGGCCTGCAGCCAGGCGAGGACGACCGTCTCGTCGCCGAGCGTGTACTGCACCGCGCTGAGCCCGCCGGCCGGCGGCCGCAGCCGGAACTGGTCGCCGCGCTGCACCAGGGGCCGGATCTCCTTGTAGAGCTCCACCCAGCGGCCGGCCTCGGCGAGCTCCTCCTCGGTCCACTGCGAGAGGTCGCCGCCGACCCCGAGCGCCCCGGCCATCGAGCTGACGAAGCGGAAACGCAGGCTGCTGACCCGGCCGTTGAGCTGGTGGTTCGGGCTGTCGGTGACCCAGGCGGACATCACCCGGGCGGGGTGGATCTGGCTGAAGCCGTGCTGGATGGCGAGCCGGTCCAGCGGGTCGGTGTTGTCGGAGGTCCACACCTCGTCGGTGCGGCTCATGATGCCGAGGTCGATCCGCCCGCCACCGCCGGAGCAGGACTCGATGGCGACGTTCGGGTGGGCCGCGCGGAGCCGGTCGAGGAGGGCGTACAGCCCGCGGACGTGGTCGACCCACAGGCGCTGCGGGTAGGGCTCGCCGGGCCAGCCCGCATCGGTGAAGCAGCGGTTGAAGTCCCACTTGACGTAGTCGATCGGGGCGCTGGACAGCAGGGTGTCGAGCTGCTCCCAGAGATACTCCTGGACGTCCTCGCGGGCCAGGTTGAGGACGAGCTGGTTGCGCAGTTCCGTCCGCTTTCGTCCCTGCTGGTACTGCACCCAGTCGGGGTGGGCGCGGTACAGGTCGCTGTCCGGGTTCACCATCTCGGGCTCGACCCAGATGCCGAACTGCATGCCAAGGGCGTGCACGTAGTCGGCGAGGGGCTTGAGGCCCTTGGGGAAGCGGTCCGGGTTGGGCGTCCAGTCGCCGAGGCCGGCCCGGTCGCTGGTGCGGGCGCCGAACCAGCCGTCGTCGACCACGAACAGCTCGACGCCGATCGCGGCGGCCCGCCGGGCGAGGGTGGCCTGCTGGTCCTCGGAGATGTCGAAGGTGGTGGCCTCCCAGGAGTTGAACAGCACGGGCCGGTCCCGGTCGGCGTCCGGGATGATGTACGCCCGCTGGTAGGCGTGCCAGGCACGGCTCGCCCCGCCGAAGCCGCCGTCGGTCCACAGGCCCGCGAAGACCGGGCTGGTGTACGACTCCCCCTCGGCCAGCATCAGCAGGCCCGAGTCGTCGTAACCGGCGCCGCCGGTGATCTGCACGCGCGCGTCCGGGAGTTGGGCGACGGCGATCCGCCAGGAGCCGGACCAGCCGAGGGCGCAGCCCCAGACCTCGCCGCGCTCCTCGGTGGCGTCGGTGTCGAGGGCGACCCAGGACAGGTGCTGGTGGCTGGTGTGGCCGCGGCGGCTGCCGATGACCTTCTCGCCGTAGGTGAGCGTGGCGCTGGTGAGGCGGGACTCGGCGGCCCAGCGGCCGTGCAGCTGGGAGAGCCGCCAGCCCTCGCGGTCGGGGAGCGTCCAGGCGGCGGGGTCGGCGCGCAGCAGCTCCACGCGCGCGTGCCCCTCGTTGCCGACGGTCACCCAGCGTTCCACGACGTCGCCGCGCATCCGGTAGTGCAGGGTGATGAGGATGCCGTCGTCCCGGAAGCGCAGCCGCAGCTCGTCGCCGTCCGCGCCGGCCTCCGTCTCGTAGGCCTCGAAGGCCCACTCGGTGCCGCGCCGCTCCTCGGTGCGCACGGACAGGGAGGGGCGGACGAACCGCGGCCCGCCCTCGACGGGGTACTCCTCCCGACCGTCGAGCGGGGACTCGAAGGCCCAGTAGCCGGGCAGCGCCCGGGTGCTGAGCTCCTCGGCGTCGGCGAGCTGGATTCTGGCGCCCCAGTGCAGGTGGAGCAGTTCGTCGGCCTCCGTGAGATGCAGCGCGTAGCTGCTGCCGGGGCCCGACAGGAGCCAGGTACGACCGTTTTCGGCGATGTCCACCATCGAGAAACCTCAAACCTCACACAGCTGCCAACAGATCCGCTCAAGCACCAACATCATCAAGGTCTGCGGGCTCCGGAAGCAAGGGCAACGGGCATGGAGGCGATGCCTGTGGACAACTCATTGCCCGTGGAAACCGATGTCGTATGGTCGATCCAGTGCCCGTCGACGAGCAGCGCCGACGGGGCCGACCGGGAGGAGCCCCCCGTGACGCAGCAGGTCCCGTCCACCGAGCCCGAGCTGGCCGGGGTGCGCAACTTCCGTGACGTGGGCGGCCTGCCGACCGTGGACGGGCGGCGGGTGCGGCCGGGCGTGCTGTTCCGCAGCGGGCATCTGGCGCACGCGACGGAGCAGGACGCGGAGTTCCTCGCCTCGCTCGGCCTGCACACGATCTTCGACTTCCGCAACGCGGCCGACCAGAAGCTGGAGGGCCCGGACGTCGAGCTGCCCGGCACGCGGAACGTGAACCTGCCGCTGACCGACCCGGCGCACGGCGCCGAGTTCTGGAAGATGGTCCGCGAGGGTGACATCGAGCAGCTGCACGGGCTCCTGGGGGACGGCAAGGCCGCGGCCCGGATGGTCAGCTCCTACCGCACGATCGTCAAGGAGCGCACCGACGAGCACTCCCGTGTGCTGCACTCGATCGCCGAGGACAGCGTCCCGGCGCTGATGCACTGCGCGGCCGGCAAGGACCGGGCGGGTATCTCCATAGCCGTGACGCTGCTCGCGGTGGGCGTGGAGCGGGACGCGATCCTCGCCGACTACCTGGAGTCCAACGCCAAGCACCGCCGCTACAAGGTGCGGCGCAGCGGCGGCGGGGACAGCGCGTACAGCCCCGAGGTGATGGACCTGCTGAGCCCGCTCTTCGACGCCCGCGCGGAGTACCTGACGGCGGCCTTCGAGAGCATCGAGGAGACGTGGGGCGACGTCGACACCTACCTGGAGCAGGGGCTGAAGGTGGCCCCGCAGACCCGGGAGCGGCTGCGCGAGCGCCTGCTCGACTGAGGCTCAGCTCTTCGCGCCGAGGGAGAACAGCAGGAAGAGGAACGCGGCCAGGACGTGCCCGAGGGCGATGTAGATGATCAGCCGGACCCACAGGGCCCGGGGGAACTTCTCCTCCATGTCGGTCATGGCATCTCTCCGGTGATCGGGCCCAGGCACAGCGCGGCCGTGGGACTCTGCAGCAGGGTGTGGACGAACAGGAGCTCGACACCGTCCTGGTCCTCGGCGGCCAGCCGGTGCGGGGTCAGCGAGTCGAAGTGCGCGCTGTCGCGGGGCGCGAGCACATGCGTGGCGTCACCGAGGCGCAGCCTCAGCCGGCCGCGCAGGACGTACAGCCACTCCTCGCCGGGATGCACCCGCACGATGTCGCCCTGGGAGCCGTACGGCACCCGGACGCGCAGCGCCTGCATCCCCCGGCCGGACGCCCCGGCCTGCCAGTACGTCCAGCCGCCGGCGTGGGTCGGCTCCATGTCGCCGGCGCGCACGATCGCGTCCCGGTCGGCGACGGTCTCGCCCAGCAGCTCCGAGACCGTCGTACCGTAGACACGCGCGAGCGCGAGCAGCATCGGCAGCGAGGGCTGCCGCTGCCCGGTCTCCAGCCGGGAGAGGTGGGCGGGTGACAGCCCCGCGTCCCGGGCCGCGGCCTCCAGGGTGAGACCGGCGCGGCGCCGCAGGGAGCGCAGCTGCGGGGCGACGGCCGGCAGGTCACCCACCGGCCCGCCCGTATGCTCTTTCTCGGAGGAGCTCATGCCTCCATTCAGCCGCAGCTTTGTCTCTGCGGCAATTTTCTTGCCTCAGAGACAAAAAGCTAGCGGTTGGCCACCGCCTGTTTGATCAGCGTCTTGCCGAAGTCCCACATCAGGCCGCCGCCGCTGTGGGCGTCGTCCATGACGTCCGTGAAGGCGTCCACGAAGCGGTCCACGTCCGTCTCGTCGACGATCAGCGGCGGGATGAGCTTGATCACCTCCAGGTGGTCGCCGGAGACCTGGGTGAGGATCCGGTGCCGTTGCAGCAGCGGTACGACGACCATCTGGGCGAACAGGCCCTTGCGGGCGGCCTGGAGCATGGTCCAGCGGCTGCGCAGCTTCAGCGAGCCGGGCCGGCCGAACTCGATGCCGATCATCAGGCCCCGGCCGCGCACGTCGGCGAGCAGCTCGTACTTGTCGGTCAGCGCGGCGAGCCGGGACCTGAGCTGCTCCCCCACTGCCCGGGAGTTGGCGACGATCTGGTCGTTCTCCATGACCGACAGGACGGCGAGCCCGGCCGCCATGGCCTGCGCGTTGGCGCCGAAGCTCGCCGAGTGGACCAGGACGCGGTCCATGGACGAGTAGACCTTCTTGAAGATCCAGTCCTTGCCGAGGGTGGCGCCGACCGGGACGTACCCGCCGGACAGCGCCTTCGCCACGCACACCAGGTCCGGTTCCACACCCTCCTCGTGCTGGTAGGCGTAGAAGTCGCCGGTGCGGCCGAGGCCGGTCTGCACCTCGTCGGCGATCAGCAGCGCCTTGTGCTTGTGCAGCAGCTCCTGGGCGGCGCGCAGGTAGCCGGGCGGGGCCTCGTGCACGCCCTTGCCCTGGATCGGCTCGACGATCAGGGCGGCGACATCGCCCTTCTTCAGTTCACGGGCGAGCGCGTCGAGGTCGCCGAGGGGGACGGCGGTGTCGGGGAGCAGCGGGGCGAAGCCGTCCCGGAAGCCGTCCTCGCCGTTGACCGACAGCGAGCCGGTGGTCAGGCCGTGGAAGGCGTGGTCGCAGTAGAGGACACGGGGTCTGCCGGTGGCGAAGCGGGCGAACTTCAGGGCTGTCTCCACCGACTCCGTGCCGCTGTTGCCGAAGAACACCCGGTCCAGGTGCGGGCTGTGCGCGAGGAGCCGCTCGGCGAGCAGTCCGGGCAGCGGCTGGCAGTCGAAGCGGGTGAGGTCGGCGAGCTGGGCGTCCAGGACGTCGTGCAGGGCCTTGCGGACGACGGGGTGGTGGCGGCCCAGGCCCATCACCCCGAACCCGGCGAGCATGTCCAGGTAGTCGTTGCCGTCCGCGTCCCAGAAGTGGGCGCCCTCTGCCCGCTCGTACACCTTGTCGAAGCCGATGGTGTGCAGCATGCGCGGCAGCTGATGGTTCAGGTACTTCCCGTGCAGCTCGTACCGCTCACCGCCACGCTCGGCCAGCAGCACACCGAGGTCGAACTCCTCAGTCATTCCTTCTCCTTGTAAGCGCCCTCACGGTCAGCGCCCCGTAGGGGCGCGGGGAACTGCGCGACCAGCCCAGACACCGCCGCACCCGCCACACGACCCCCTGCGGCACCCCCGTAGGCACTGTCGGCCCCCCGCCCCGCAAGACCGGACCCGATCCGCCCCGCGATCTCCACCGGCGTCAGCCCGATGTCGGCCAGCACCTCCCCCCGCTTCGCATGCGCCAGAAACTGCTCCGGAATCCCGAACCGCCGCACCGGCACGTCCACTTCGGCGTCGCCCAGCGCCAGCGCCACCGCCGCGCCGACCCCGGCCGCCCGGCTGTTGTCCTCGACGACGGCCACCAGTTCGTGCTGTGCCGCCAGACCCGGCAGCGCGGGATCCACGGGCTTGACCCACCGCGGGTCCACGACCGTGCAGCCGATGCCCCGGGCGGCCAGCAGCTCGGCCGCCTGGAGGCAGACCGGAGCCATCACGCCGACCGCGACCAGCAGCACCCGGGCGTCCTCCGCGCGGTGCAGGACGTCGATCCCGCCGACCCGATCGACCGCCGGGATCTCGGGCCCCACCGACTCCTTCGGGAAGCGGACCAACGTCGGCGCGTCGTCCACCGCGACCGCCTCGCGCAGCTGGAGCCGCAGCTGTTCGGCGTCGCGCGGGGCGGCGATCCTGAGGCCGGGTACGACCTGGAGGATTGACATGTCCCACATGCCGTTGTGCGACGCGCCGTCGACTCCCGTCACGCCCGCCCGGTCCAGGACGAACGTCACCCCGCAGCGGTGCAGCGCCACGTCCATCAGCAGCTGGTCGAAGGCACGGTTCAGGAACGTGGCGTAGACGGCGACGACCGGGTGCAGTCCCCCGGTCGCGAGGCCGGCCGCCGAGACCGCCGCGTGCTGCTCGGCGATGCCCACGTCCCACACGCGGTCGGGGAAGCGTTCGGCGAACTTGCCGAGGCCGACCGGGTGCAGCATGGCCGCGGTGATCGCCACGACGTCGTCCCGTTCCTCGCCGATCCGGACGATCTCGTCGCCGAACACCGAGGTCCAGGAGGGGCCGTTGGACGGCGCGAGCGGCTCGCAGGTGAGCGGGTCCATCACGCCGACGGTGTGGAAGTGGTCCTCCTCGTGGGCGAGGGCGGGTTCATAGCCGCGGCCCTTCTCCGTGAGGCAGTGCACCAGTACCGGCCCGTGGAAACGTTTCGCGCGCCGCAGCGCCGACTCGACGGCCTTGATGTCGTGGCCGTCGATCGGGCCGACGTACTTGAGGCCCAGGTCCTCGAACATGCCCTGCGGGGCGAAGGCGTCCTTGAAGCCCTTCTTCGCGCCGTGCAGGGACTCGTAGATGGTGTTGCCGACCACCGGGGTACGCAGGAGGACGTCCTTGCCCCAGGCCAGCACCTTCTCGTAGCCGTCGGTGGTGCGCAGGGTGGCGAGGTGGTTGGCGAGTCCGCCGATGGTGGGGGCGTACGACCGCTCGTTGTCGTTGACGACGATGATCAGCGGCCGGTCCTTGGCGGCCGCGATGTTGTTGAGCGCCTCCCAGGCCATCCCGCCGGTCAGCGCGCCGTCGCCGATGACCGCGACGACATGGCCCTTCTCCCCCTGCACCTGGCGGGCCTTGGCGAGGCCGTCGGCCCAGCCGAGTGCGGTGGAGGCGTGGCTGTTCTCGATGACGTCGTGCTCGGACTCCTCGCGCGAGGGGTATCCGGACAGGCCGCCCTTGCCGCGCAGCTTGGAGAAGTCCTGACGGCCGGTCAGCAACTTGTGGACGTAACTCTGGTGGCCGGTGTCCCAGAGGATGCGGTCGGCCGGGGACTCGAAGACCCGGTGCAGTGCGACGGTCAGCTCCACGACGCCCAGGTTGGGCCCGAGGTGGCCGCCGGTCCTGGCGACCGCGTGCACCAGGAACTCGCGTATTTCTTCGGACAGTTCACCGAGTTCCGCCTCGGACAGCGCCTTCAGGTCGCGTGGTCCCCGGATCTTCTCCAGAATCGTCACGCTCGGCCCCCTCTCGGTCCGTGCTGTTCAGCTCACCGTGACGGCGGGTGCTCCGGACCCGGCGCCGTCCTGCTCCATCTGTTCGGCGATCTTCATCGCTTCCTCGATGAGGGTCTCCACGATCTTCGACTCGGGGACGGTCTTGACGACCTCGCCCTTGACGAAGATCTGCCCCTTGCCGTTGCCGGAGGCGACCCCCAGATCGGCCTCCCGTGCCTCGCCGGGGCCGTTGACCACGCATCCCATGACGGCGACGCGCAAGGGCACTTCCATGCCCTCCAGTCCTGCCGTCACCTCGTCCGCCAGCTTGTAGACGTCGACCTGGGCGCGCCCGCAGGACGGGCAGGAGACGATCTCCAGGCGCCGCTGCCGCAGGTTCAGCGACTCCAGGATCTGGATGCCGACCTTGACCTCCTCGGCGGGCGGGGCGGACAGCGAGACGCGGATCGTGTCACCGATGCCCTGCGAGAGCAACGCCCCGAAGGCGACCGCGGACTTGACGGTGCCCTGGAACGCCGGGCCCGCCTCCGTGACCCCGAGGTGCAGCGGGTAGTCGCACTGGGCGGCGAGCTGCCGGTACGCCTCGATCATCACGACCGGGTCGTTGTGCTTGACGGAGATCTTGATGTCCCGGAAGTCGTGCTCCTCGAAGAGCGAGGCCTCCCAGAGAGCGCTCTCCACGAGCGCCTCGGGGGTCGCCTTGCCGTACTTCTCCAGGAGCCGCCGGTCGAGTGAGCCGGCGTTGACCCCGATCCGGATCGGCGTGCCGTGGTCCTTGGCGGCCCGCGCGATCTCCCGCACCTTGTCGTCGAACTGCTTGATGTTGCCGGGGTTCACGCGGACCGCCGCGCAGCCGGCCTCGATCGCCGCGAACACGTACTTCGGCTGGAAGTGGATGTCGGCGATCACCGGGATCTGGGACTTCTTCGCGATCGTCGCCAGGGCGTCCGCGTCGTCCTGCGTGGGGCAGGCGACGCGGACGATCTGGCAGCCGGACGCGGTGAGTTCGGCGATCTGCTGGAGGGTGGCGCCGATGTCCGAGGTGCGGGTCGTGGTCATCGACTGCACCGACACCGGGGCACCGCCGCCGACCGCCACCGGCCCGACCTGGATCTGCCGGGACACGCGGCGCTCGGCGACGGGCCGGGCCGGGACCTCGGGGAGGCCCAGGGAAATGGCGGTCATGCGGTCACTCCCGGTTCCCGGAGACCGTCTCGCGCATCGCGCGCAGCGACTCCTTGAGCGACCCCATGGTGGCGAGGACGGCGGTGGGCTCGTAGCCGCAGTGCGCCATGCAGTTGGCGCAGCGCGGGTCCTTGCCGCGGCCGTACTTGTCCCAGTCGGTCTCCTCGATGAGTTCGCGGTACGTCGGCACGTACCCGTCGCTCATCAGGTAGCAGGGGCGCTGCCAGCCGAAGAGCGAGTAGTTCGGGATCGCCCAGGCCGTGCACGGGAAGTCGACCTTGCCCTCCAGGAAGTCCAGGAAGAGCGGGGAGTGGTTGAGCCGCCACTTCTTGCGGTTGCCGCCCGCGAAGGCCTTCTTGAAGAGCTCGCGGGTCTGCTCCACGCCGAGGAAGTGCTCCTGGTCGGGTGCCTTCTCGTAGGCGTAGGCGGGCGAGATCATCATCTCGTCGACCTTGAGGTCGTCGTTGAGGAAGTTGAGCACCTCGATGATGGTCTGCGGAGTGTCCGTGTTGAAGAAGGTCGAGTTGGTGGTCACCCGGAAGCCGCGCCGCTTGGCCTCCTTGATGGCCTCCACGGCCTCGTCGAACACGCCTTCCTTCGCCACGGACTCGTCGTGCCGCTCGCGCAGCCCGTCGATGTGCACCGCGAAGGCGAAGTAGGGCGAGGGCGTGAACTTGTCCATCTTCTTGCGCAGCAGCATCGCGTTGGTGCACAGGAAGACGTACTTCCGCTTCGCCACCAACTGCCGCACGATCTCGTCGATCTGAGGGTGCATCAGGGGCTCGCCGCCCGCGATGGATACCATCGGGGCACCGGACTCCAGCACCGCCCCGACCGCCTGCGCGACCGGCATGCGCTGCTTCAACACCCCCGCCGGATGCTGGATCTTGCCGCAGCCCTCACACTTCAGGTTGCAGGCGAAGAGCGGTTCCAGCTCCACGATCAGCGGGAACTTGTCCCGCTTGCGGAGCTTCTGTTCGGCCAAGTAAGTAGCGACCTTGATCGACTGACGCAGCGGCATGGCCATCTGGCTCACCTCCGGGGGAGCAGCAAAGAACGGTGCCATTCGAAGAAAGCTGGAAGAACGGATCGAAGAACGCGGAAAGCAGATATTCCACCGCGCACCGTGCCGATCCGGACGAGTTCATGTTCAGGAGCGTCCACGACCACCCTTACGGCCGCAACAGGGCGCTCGCCCGCGCGTACGGCGCTCAGGAGCGTGGCCGCCGATTCCATGTCGACCGCGATTGCGCCGGTCGCGAGCAGATCTGATCGCTCGTGACCGCGGACGACGTGATCGGAGCCGGTGACGGGTCCGGTGTGGACAGTGCGGCCGGGCAGGGTCCGCACGAGCTCCTTCACGAGGAGCTCGGTGCCGACGCACGGGACACTGCCGCGGGGGTCCCGGGTCTCCTCGGCGACGACCAGGTCGCCGGGGTGCATCCCGGGGGCGAGCCCCGCGCAGAAGCCCGTCGCCAGCACCGCGGCACCGGCGAGTGCGGGATCGGCCAGGACCCGGGTGACGGACCGTTCCGCCGCCTTGGGACCCATGCCGGTGCGCAGCACGGTGACGGGGCCGCCCGCGCCCCCGCGTTCACCGGCGCGCAGGGCGAGGTGCTCGATGCCGAGTGCGCAGGCGATCAGCAGCGGGGCCGGCGCGGGCGTGGGGTTCATCAGTCCCCCTCGGCCTCGGGGGTGGGCTCGCCGTGCACGTAGCGGCCGAGCGCGGTGAGCGGGAAGACCTGCCGGTAGAGGTGGTAGTTGATGGAGAAGTCCCAGGGGAAGCCGGTGCCGGTGAAGTACGGCTCGTCCCAGGAGCCGTCCTCGCGCTGGGTCTCGGCGAGCCACCGGATGCCCCGCTCGACGGCCTTGGCGTCCTTCTCCCCCGCCGCGAGCAGCGCCATCAGCGCCCACGCGGTCTGGGAGGCGGTGGAGGCGCCGCGCCCGCTCCAGCCGTCGGCGTACTTGTAGGAGCGCAGGTCCTCGCCCCACCCTCCGTCCTCGTTCTGGACCTGCTCCAGCCAGGTCACCGCCCGCCGGATCGCCGGGTGCGAGGCGGGCAGCCCGGCCGCGGTGAGCGCGGGCACCACGGAGCCGGTGCCGTAGACGTAGTTGACGCCCCAGCGCCCGAACCAGGCGCCGTTCGGCTCCTGTTCGGCGAGCAGCCACTCGATGCCGCGCCGGGTGCGCGGGTCGTGGGACATGCCCTCGAAGGCGAGCATCTCCACGACGTGCGCGGTGACGTCGGCCGACGGCGGGTCGATGACCTCGCCGAAGTCGCAGAACGGCAGCCGGTTGGGGAACGGGCTGGTGTTGTCGACGTCGAAGGCGCCCCAGGCGCCGTTCTTCGACTGCATGCCGAGGTTCCAGCGCACCCCGCGCCCGATGGCCTTCTCCATCCGCTCGGGGTCGTGGTGCCTGACCCGGCGCAGGGCGAGGACCACCTCGGCGGTGTCGTCGATGTCGGGGTAGTTGTCGTTGTGGAACTCGAACGCCCAGCCGCCCGGGGGCAGTTGGGGCCGCTTGACCGCCCAGTCGCCAGGGCGGACGATCTGCTCGCCGAGCATCCAGTCGGCGGCCTTGACCAGCTGCGGGTGGTCGGCCGGCAGGCCCGCGTCGGCGAGCGCGATCGTCGCCAGACAGGTGTCCCACACCGGGGACTGGCAGGCCTCGATCATCCGGGCACCGTCCTCGCGCCACACGGCGTAACGATCCAGCGATTCCAACCCCGCGCGCATCACGGGGTGTTCGAGGTCGTAGCCGAGCAGGTACAGGGCGATCACCGAGTACACGGCCGGGGGCTGGATGCCGCCCCAGGCGCCGTCGTTCTCCTGGCGCTCGACGATCCAGCGGGCGGCGGACTTCAGGGCCGAGCCGCGCAGCCGGCCCAGCGCGATCCTGCGGTACCCGCGGACAACCTTGTCGAGTCGCTGGAAGACGCCCTCCCAGCTCGCCACCGGTGCCAGCGGCTGGGGCGGGTTCGGGTCGGCCGGGTCGGTGTGGAGCTCGTCCAGCGGGAAGGGGGCGGGGCGCACCGGGCGCTTGGCCGAGACCACGGTGAGCGGCACGATGGTCTGCCGGGCCCACTGGCCGAAGTTGTAGATGCTGAGCGGGAACCACTTGGGGAAGTACAGGAGTTCCGGCGGGAGTTCGGGCAGGTCCTCCCATTTCCACCAGCCGAACAGGGCCAGCCAGATCCGGGTGAAGACCCGGGCGGCGGCGATGCCGCCACGCTCGCGGATCCAGGCCGACGCCTTCGCCATGTGGGGTGCGTCCGGCGCGTCCCCGGCCAGCCGCAGGGCGACGTACGCCTCGATGGTGGTGGAGAGTTCGCCGGGACCGCCGTAGAAGGTGGCCCAGGTGCCGTCCTCGCGCTGCTCGCCGCGGATGAAGAGCGCCGCGGCGGCGGTCGTGGACTCGTCGCGGATGCCCAGGAACTGACGGAGCAGCAGGTCCTCGGCGTCCATGGTGACGTTGGTCTCCAGGTCGCCCTTCCACCAGCCCTGCGCGTCCTGCTGGGCGAGCAGATGGTCGGTGGCGCGCCGGACAGCGCGTGCGGCGGCTTCTTGTACCCCGGTCGCCACGGGGGTGGTGATCTTGGTGCTGGCCGAGTCGGCCCGGGGCGGCAGGGTGGCCCCGGTGCTTCCGTCGGTCGTCGCTGTCATGGCTTCCCCTTCGTGCAGTCGTGCGAAATCGTTCTGCTGTGGGTCCGCCGTCGGCCGGTGCTGGCTGCGCGCTCGCACCGGCCGGCGACTACGCGAGGGCTATTCGACCGATAATGATCATCTCTTTCGTACGACGACGAAGTCCGCGAGCGCCGTGAACTGTGCCCGTACCCGGTCGGGCATGTCGATGGCGTGCAGGGCCTCGATGGCGATGGTGTGCTGGCGACGCGCCTCTTGGGCGGTCCACTCGCGGCCGCCGGCCTCCTCGATGAGGGCGGCGCGGGCGGCGAACTCCTCCTCGGAGAAGTTCTCGAAGTCGCTGCTCTTGGCGTCGGCGGCGAGGATCTCGCCGAGCCGCTCGGAGGCGGGCCCGCCCGCGGCGAGCGCGGCGACGACCGGGAGGGACTTCTTGCGCTGGCGCAGGTCGCTCCAGGTCTGCTTGCCGGTGGCGTCCGGGTCGCCCCAGATGCCGAGCAGGTCGTCGACGGCCTGGAAGGCGAGGCCGAGGTGGTAGCCGTACTTCTCCAGGGTGTCGGCGGTGCGGTCGTCGGCGCCGCCGAGCACCGCGCCGATGGAGCTGGAGGCGGCGAGCAGGGCGCCGGTCTTGTTGCCCTCCATCTCCAGGCACTCCTCGACGCTGACCCGGTCGCGGTGCTCGTAGGAGATGTCCTGGGCCTGGCCGTCGATCAGGGCGCGGGTGGCGGTGGTGAGCCGACGGGTGGCACGGCCGGCCTCGACGGTGCCGAGTTCGAGGAGGACCTCGTTGGCGAGGGCGAACAGTGCGTCGCCGACCAGGATGGCCTGGGCGGGGCCGTGCACCTTCCAGACGGTGTCGCGGTGCCGGCGCTGTTCGTCGCCGTCCATCAGGTCGTCGTGCAGCAGGGAGAAGTTGTGGACGAGTTCGACGGCGACGGCACCGGGGATGCCGACCTCGGGGGCGGCGCCGGTGACCTCGGCGGAGAGCACGGCGAGCGCGGGCCGTACGGCCTTGCCGCCGTCGCCGTCGGCGGGGTTGCCCTCGGCGTCGATCCAGCCGAAGTGGTAGGCGGCCACGGTGTCCATGGGGGAGGCCAGGCGGTCGACGGCCGCCCGCAGTACCGGTGTGGCAAGGGTCCGGCCGCGCTCCAGGAGCGCGGTCACGTCCACCGCGTCGGCAGCCGTCTCGGCCGGGGGCACAGTGGGCACAGTTTCTCCTCTTGTTGCGGTACCGGGGGTGCGGGGACCTGCCGCCTGCTGATCGAGCGTCACGCCGCCTCCTCGAACTCGAAGAGGTGACGGGGGCGGGGCCGGCCCAGAGTGCTCAACGCGGCATCGGCCGCGCTGACACCGCTGCGGACCGCACTCTCCATGGTCGCGGGCCACCCGGTGGCGGTCCACGCTCCGGCCAGGTAGAGGCCGGGTGCCTTGGTGCGGGCGCCGGGCCGCAGCCGCCCGACGCCGGGGGCGGGGGCGAATGTCGCGGTGCGCTCCCTGGTCACGAAGAAGTCCTGCACCCCGGCGCCGCGTGCACCGGGCAACAACCGTTCCAGCTCGGGCAGATAGCGCTCGCGCAGGTCGGCCACGGGGGTGTCGATCTCGTCCTGGGCCGCCGACTGCGACAGCGCCAGGTACTGGCCCTCGCGCAGCCCGGAGGCGTGGGTGCGGTCGAACACCCACTGGACCGGGGTGCCGAGGGCCGCGAAGAACGGCTTGGTGAGCACCGTGCGGTCGTAGACCACATGGACGTTGAGGATCGGTGCGGTGCCGATCTCCAGAAGATTCCCGGGGGCGTCGAGGGCGCCGGCGGGCAGCAGGTCGTACGCCTCGCGCGGGGCGACGGCGAGCACGACGGCGTCGGCGGTGAGTGTCTCGCCGGGAACCTGAACGCTCCAGGTTCCGTTCTCGTTAGTGGAGACGGAGGTGACGCGTGTACGGACCTCGGTACGCACGCCCGCGGAGTCGAGCGCCTTGCGGGCCAGCCGGTCGTGCAGTTCGCCCAGCGGCACATGGGCCCAGCCGATGTCGGCCGCGCCCGGGTCGGACAGCAGACCGGTCTTGAACACCATCGCGGCGAGCCCCAGCGAGGCGTCGCCCGCGACCGCGTTGAGGGTGGCGACCCCGACCAGGTCCCACAGGGCCTCGACGGCACGCGCCGACTGGCCGTGGGCGGCCAGCCAGCTGCCGAAGTCCTGTGCGTCCAGGCTCGGATCGGCGAGGTCGAGCCCCTTGAGCGCGAGCGCGGCACGCCCGACCCTGGCCCGCTCGGCGAGCGAGAGGTGCGGATAGGCGGCCAGGCTGCGTCCCAGATGCAGGGGCACCGGCAGCGGGTCGCGACGGAGCCTGCCCAGGCGCCGCCCCTCCGGCTTGGCGAGGTCGAGCACGGGCACGTCGAGGCGGTCCTGCAGCGGTGCCAGCGCCGTGCCCTCGATGCGGTCGAGGAACCAGCGGTAGGCGGTGCAGCAACGCAGGTACACGTGCTGGCCGTTGTCCACGGTCAGGTCGCCGCGCTGGAAGGAGAAGGCGAGCCCGCCGAGCCGCGGCCTGCCTTCGAGCAACGTCACGCGCACCCCCGCGTCGGCGAGCGCGAGCGCGGCCGTGATGCCCGCGAGCCCGCCGCCGATCACGACGGCGGTGCGCCCGGACGGGATGTCGTCGTGCGTCCGTTCGGATCGCGTGCCGTCGGTCATCGTGCCGCCTCTCCTGGCCGCCCGCGGTGCCGGTGGAACGGGGCAGGGCGGGCCGTCGCAGTCAGGGACGCCATGCCGCGCCGGAGGGTTGCCTGCCGTTTTCCTCCGGTGGAGTCACCTTGGCCCACTTTGTCCATCAGGCGCGCCTCCTGACGGTCAGACGGGAGGTGTGGCGCCGGGTGTCGAGCCCGGACAGGCCGCGCACGGCGACGTACGCCTTCTCGCGTCCGGGCAGCGAGACCCGGCCGCGCAGCACCGCCTCCGGTTCGCGCTCGATGCGGTCGAGCAGGCGGCGGTAGATGCCGGCCATGGCGGCGACACAGGCGCCGCTGCGCCGGTCGAGCATGGGCAGCAGCCGGTAGCCCTCGGCGAAAAGGGCACGGGCGCGCCGTACTTCGAAGTGCACGAGGCCCGCGAAGTCGGAGCCCTCCGGCGGGGTCGGCCCGTGGAACCCGGCCGAGCAGCCGAACTTGGCGAGGTCGTCGGCGGGCAGATAGGTACGGCCGTTGCCGGCGTCCTCGCGGATGTCCCTGAGGATGTTGGTGAGCTGGAGCGCGAGACCGAGCGTGTCGGCGTACTCCGGCGCGCGCTCGGCGCCGCGCGCCCCGGGTTCCGTACCGAACACGCCGAGCGAGAGCCGGCCGATGGCGCCGGCCACGCAGCGGCAGTAGACCTTGAGGTCGTCCCAGGTCTCGTAGTGCTCGCCGCGTACGTCCATCAGCACGCCGTCGATCAGCTCGTCCAGGCCGCCGAGCGGGATCGGGAAGGCCTGGGCGGCATGCGCGAGGGCGACCGCGACCGGGTCGGTGTCGTCCTCGGCGACCCCGCCCTCCTGGACCCGGGCGAGCAGCGCCCGGGTGTCCTCCAGGCGGGCCGCCTTCACGTCGCCGGCCAGCTCGCCGTCGCCGATGTCGTCGACGCGCCGGGAGAAGGCGTAGAGCGCCGACATGGCACGCCGCTTGGGCGCCGGGAGCAGCCTGATGCCGTAGGCGAAGTTCCGTGCCTGCTGTCCGGTCACGGTCTCGCAGTAGCTGTAGGCGGCGAGTACCGGTGCGGACACATGTGTGGGAGAGTCCACGGTCCGGATCACCCCTCTCCTCGCAGAGTCACGCCCACCTCACGCAGCAACCGGCCCTTGCCGGGCTTGGGCGGGCCTGGAAGTACGTCGTATTCGGCGGCGGCGATCGCGTGGACCGCCGCCCTTCCCCCCGCCACGAACCCCGCGAGCAGCAGCTTCAACCTGCCGTGGACGCTACCCACAAGGGGGGCGCCTTCATTCAGGAGATCGCGGGCGCGTTGTGCTTCGTATGCAACCAGTGCACGCACCGATGCGCCTGCGGTTTTCCTGGCGAGATCCGCCTCCTGGACGTGAAAGCGCTTCATGTCCTCGGCGGGCAGATAGATCCGGTCGCGGCCGAGGTCCTCGGCCACGTCCTGGAGGTGTTCGACGATCTGGAGTGCGGTGCAGATCGAGTCGGAGAGCCGGGTCCGCTCAGAGGACGAGGTGCCGGTGACGGCGAGGACCAGGCGGCCGACGGGGTTGGCGGACAGCTCGCAGTAGGCGAGGAGGTCGTCGTAGGTCTCGTACCGCTTGACGAGCTGATCCTGACGGTTGGCGGCGATCAGTCCGAGGAACGGCTCGGGGGTCAGTTCGCAGCGGCGGACCGTGGGCTGAAGGCGGCGCAGCAGGGGATGGTGCGGGGTGGCGTCGAAGACGCGGCGCAGGTCGGCCTCGAAGGCGTCGAGCAGGACCAGGCGGTCCTCGGCGTCCTCCGGCGACACCCCCAGCAGCCGTGCGTCGCCGCCGCCGGGGGCCAGGTCGCCGTCGCCGATGTCGTCGACGAGGCGGGCGAAGCCGTACACCGCCATCAGGTCGTCGCGCCAGGCTTTCGGCAGGAAGAAGGGGGCCACGGGGAAGTTCTCGTCCGCGGCCTTGTCCAGGGTGCCGCGCTCCGGGTCCCCGGTGCGCACCGGGCCGGCTGCCGTCACCGTTCGCTGCCCGGGGCGGGGACGGCGCGGCCTGCGTTGAGCTGGGGAGTTTCCGTAGCCATTGCCGTCACATCTCCCGTTCTACACTGCCGACCCAATACGCACTATTTCGGACACGCCGCCCAGCAGTCCGCGGGGCGGCCCGGCGGAGGGTGTCGCGCATTATCGCCCCACTTGCCGCTTTCCGGGACCGGTACAGCTTACGTTGTACAACGCATCGAGGTTCGTCGGGGTGTCCCCCAGATCACAACAACACACCGATTGCCGTCAAGATTCCTAAGGCGAGCCGGAGTTGACGTTTCCTTTGCAGACGCCGGGCCCCACCGGAAAGGTTCCGGCGGGGCCCGGGGCGTGGCGGGCTACTTGCCCGTGAACTTCTCGTACTCCTGGAGCACCTCTTCGGTCGGGCCGTCCATGCGCAGCTCACCGCGCTCCAGCCACAGGACGCGGTCGCAGGTGTCGCGGATCGACTTGTTGTTGTGACTGACCAGAAACACCGTGCCGGCGTGCTCGCGCAGTTCGCGGATCCGGTCCTCGGAGCGCTTGCGGAAGGCCGCGTCACCGGTGGCCAGCGCCTCGTCGATCATGAGGACGTCGTGGTCCTTGGCGGCGGCGATGGAGAAGCGGAGCCGGGCCGCCATGCCGGAGGAGTAGGTCCGCATGGGCAGGGTGATGAAGTCGCCCTTGTCGTTGATGCCGGAGAACTCGACGATCTCCTGGTAACGGGCCCTGATGTCCTCGCGGGACATGCCCATGGCCAGGCCGCCCAGGATGACGTTGCGCTCACCCGTGAGGTCGTTCATCAGGGCCGCGTTGACGCCGAGCAGCGAGGGCTGGCCGTTGGTGTACACCCGGCCCTTCTCGGCGGGCAGCAGGCCGGCGATGGCGCGCAGCAGGGTGGACTTGCCGGAGCCGTTGGAGCCGATCAGGCCGATGGCCTCGCCGCGGTAGGCCACGAAGGAGACCCCGCGGACCGCGTGCACCTTGCGCACGCCCCGGTCGTCGCCGCGCTTGAAGATGCGGCTGAGGGCGGCCGTCGCGCTGCCCTTGCCGCTCTTGGCGCCGTTGACCCGGTAGACGATGTGCACGTCCTCCGCGATCACGGTGGGGATCCGCTCCCCCTGGCTCTGCTCCACGTCGTTCAGGTCAGCCACGGCCGTACCGCTCCTCCGCCTTCCAGAAGTACACGAAACCGCCGGCGAACACGACCACGGCCCAGGACAGGGCGACGGCCCAGACGTGCGGCGGCAGGTTCGAGGCGCCATAGCCGTCGATGAGGGCGAAGCGCATCAGGTCCATGAAGACGGTGGCGGGGTTCACCTGGAGGAGCGTGCGCGCCCACTCCGGCCGGCCCTCCATCATCTTGGTGATCGAGAACATCACACCGGACATGTACATCCAGGTGCGCAGCATGAACGGCAGCAGCTGGGCGAGGTCCGGGGTCTTGGCTCCCATCCGGGCCACGATCAGGGCCAGTCCCGTGTTGAAGAGGAACAGCAGGAACAGGATCGGGACGACCAGCACCCACGAAAGACCCGGGCGGCTGCCGAACCCGACCACCACGGCGACCATGACGATCATCGAGAACAGCAGCTGCTGGAGCTGCTGGAGCGCGAAGGAGATCGGCAGCGAGGCGCGCGGGAAGTGCAGCGCGCGCACCAGACCGAGGTTGCCGGAGATCGCCCGCACGCCCGTCATGATCGAGCTCTGCGTGAACGTGAAGGTGAACACGCCGGTGACCAGGAACGGAATGTAGATGTCCTGCGACATGCCACGGCTGGCGTGCAGGATGACGCCGAAGATGAAGTAGTACACGGCCGCGTTCAGCAGCGGCGTGGCCACCTGCCAGAGCTGGCCGAGCTTGGCCTGGCTGTACTGGGCGGTGAGCTTCGCCTGCGAGAAGGCCAGGATGAAGTGGCGCCGTCCCCAGAGCTGGCGTACGTACTCGACGAGCGAGGGGCGTGCGCCGCTCACCGCGAGCCCGTACCTGGCGGCGAGCTGCGCCGCCGTGAGGCCTTCGTCGGGCGACGGCACCGCGCTCACCGCGATCCCGCCGTCATGCGTTGTCTCACTCAAGGGTGGAAGCCTTCGTCTCCGGATCCGTCCGCGGATGCGCCTTCGGATTCGCCTTCGGATGCATCGTGGATGCGTCTTACGTTCGTCTTACGGAATTGTGCTATCGGACGCGACACGTCTCCGCCATCGGACACGTTCCCGCGGGCTTCCGCGCGCCGTGCGCGGCCGTTCCCGGGCGTGTCCGCACGCCGTACGCGCGGACACGCACCTTCGAGCTTGTCAGATCACCGGGGGACGGCCCAGTCGCGTGAGCTTCCACACGGTGCGCCAGCGCATCGGGCGGCGGGGTCCGCACGGGGTGGTCCAGCCCTCCCGGAAGCCGGCGAACCAGGCGTGCAGGGCCGGGCGGGAGGGGCGGCGCACCAGGGTCAGCAGCATCCACACCCCGAGGTAGACCGGGACCAGGAGGGCGGGCAGGTTGCGGCGGGCCAGCCAGACCCGGTTGCGGGCGACCATCCGGTGGTAGACCGCGTGCCGGGAGGGAGCGGTGGTGGGGTGGTTGAGGACCATGTCGGAGCGGTAGTCGATCATCCAGCCGGCGTCCAGGGCCCGCCAGGCCAGGTCGGTCTCCTCGTGGGCGTAGAAGAACTCGTCCGGCAGGCCGCCGACCTCGGCGAGGACCTGGGTGCGGACGGCGTTGGCGCCGCCGAGGAAGGTGGTGACCCGGGAGGAGCGCATCGGGTCGGAGGCCCGCAGCCGCGGCACGTGCCGGCGCTGGGTCTGCCCGGTGTCCGGGTCGGCGATGCGGAAGCTGATGATGCCGAGCCGCTGGTCGTCGGCGAAGGCCCGGCGGCACAGTTCGGCGGTGTCGTGCTCGGCGAGCAGTCCGTCGTCGTCGAGGAAGAGCAATATGTCGACATCGCGGCCGCTCGGGCCGAAGGCCTCTATGCCGACGTTGCGCCCGCCGGGGATCCCGAGGTTCTCGGGCAGCTCCAGGGTGCGGACGCCGTCCGGCACCTCCGGGACGGGCGAGCCGTTGCCGACGACGACCACCTCGACCCGCTCGCCGTCCTGCTTGGCGACCGAGTCGAGGAGGGCGCGCAGTTCGTCCGGGCGGTTGCCCATGGTGATGACGACCGCGCCGACCTTCAGCCCGGCGCTCACCGCAGCCTGCTCGACGCGAGGACCGAGACCAGGTGCAGCAGGGTCTGGAGCAGCGCGATGCCGGCCAGCACGGCGGTGCCGAGGCGGGTGAAGAAGAGGTCGCCGCGGACGTGGTCGACGATCGCGAGGACCAGGATCAGCAGGGACGCCTCGATGCCGAGGATCAGCCGGTGGAACCGGAGCAGGGCGGCGGCCCGGCGGGCCAGCGCCATCCCGGAGGAGCGCATCTCGGCGGCGGCCTCCTTGACCACCGGCAGCCCGGCCTGGTGGCGGGCGACGCCGACCAGGTCGGTCTCGGCCTTGATCAGGATCGCGCCGAGCGCGGCCAGGGTGCCGAGGAAGGCCCACAGCCAGTCGATACGGCCGCTGCCGAACAGGTCGGCGGCGCGCAGGCCGAGCCCGACAAGAACGGCCGCGTCAGTCAGATACGCACCCACCCGGTCGAGGTAGACCCCGCCCAGCGAGTACTGCTGCTTCCAGCGGGCGACCTCGCCGTCGACGCAGTCGAGCAGCAGGTACATCTGGACGCAGACCACGCCGAGCACGGCGCCCGTGATCCCCGGCACCAGCAGGGCCGGGGCCGCGAGCACGCCGAAGACGGTCATCAGGTACGTGAGCTGGTTGGGCGTGACCCTGGTGTTCACCAGGTAGCGGTCCACCCGCAGGGACACCTCACGCATGTAGAGGCGCCCCATCCAGTGCTCACCGCTGCGCCGGTCCTTGACCCCTGCGGGGTGCACGACCGGACGGAGTTCAGCTACCGATGGCCTTGACATAGTCGACGTAGAAGTCCTTGATCTGGTGGGTCTTGAGGTCGAGGTGTTCGAGGATGGTGTAGCGGCCGGGCCGGGTCTCCGGAGCGAACTCCACGACCCGGACGAACTCGTCCACGGTGAAGCCGATCTCCTCCGGCAGCACCGGCAGTCCGTGCCGGCGCAGCACATCGGCCATGTACACGGACTGCTCGTGGGCTCCGCGCAGGTACATCGCGAAAGCCGCGCCGAGCCCGCACTGCTCGCCATGGCTGGCGGCACGCCTCGGGAACAGCAGGTCGAAGGCGTGGTTGATCTCGTGGCAGGCGCCGGAGGACGGACGGGAGTCGCCCGACACCGACATGGCGATACCGCTGAGCACCAGCGCCTCGGCGAGGACCTGGAGGAAGTCGTTCTCGCCGATGCCGCCGGGGTGGCGCAGCACCGCCTCGCCGGCCTGCCGGGCCATGGCGGCCGCCAGACCGTCGATCTTCTCGCCGTTCACGCGGTGGGACAGCTCCCAGTCCGCGATCGCGGAGATGTTGGAGACGGCGTCGCCGATGCCCGAGCGCACGAAGCGCGCCGGGGCCTCCCGGATGACGTCGAGGTCGATGACGACCGCGATCGGGTTCGGCACACCGTAGGAGCCGCGGCCCGCGTCGTTGTCGAGGGTGGCGACCGGCGAGCACAGGCCGTCGTGCGCGAGGTTCGTCGGCACGGCGACCAGCGGCAGGCCGACCCGGGCGGCGGCGAACTTGGCGCAGTCGATGATCTTGCCGCCGCCGAGGCCGACGACCGCGTCGTAGTGGCCGGCCTTGATGTCGCCGGCCAGCCGGATCGCGTCGTCGAGGGTGCCGCCGCCGACCTCGTACCAGGTGGCGCCGGGCAGGCTCGGCGAGACGCGCTCGCGCAGCTTCGAGCCGGAGCCGCCGCTGACGGCGACGGCGAGCCGCCCCGAGTGCGAGATGCGTTCGTCGGCGAGCACGCCCGCCAGGTCGTCGAGGGCACCCGGGCGGATGTCCACGACGACCGGCGAGGGGATCAGCCGGGTCAGTACTGGCACGCGATCTCCCGTCCCCTGGCGAGATCGTCGTGGTTGTCGATCTCGACCCACCGGACGTCGCCGATGGGCGCCACGTCGATCCGGAAACCGCGGTTGACCAGCTCCTGGTAGCCGTGCTCGTAGAACTGCTGCGGGTCGGTCTCCCAGACCGCCTTCAGCGCGTCGGCCAGCTCGGGGGCCGCGTCGCCCTCGATGAGCGTGACGCCGATGTACTCGCCGGTGGCCTCGGCGGGGTCCATCAGCTTGGTGATCTTCGTCATGCCCTTGTCGGCGTCGACGACGACCTTCATCTCCTCGTCCGCGAGGGACTTCACGGTGTCCAGGGCGAGGATGATCCGCTTGCCGTCGCCGCGGGAGGCGAGCAGCGTCCGCTCGACGGAGACCGGGTGCACGGTGTCGCCGTTGGCGAGGATCACGCCGTCCTTGAGGGCGTCACGGCCGCACCACAGGGAGTAGGCGTTGTTCCACTCCTCGGCCTTGTCGTTGTCGATGAGGGTGAGCTTGAGGCCGTACTTGGCCTCCAGGGCCGCCTTGCGCTCGTAGACGGCCTCCTTGCGGTAGCCGACGATGATCGCGACCTCGGTCAGGCCGATCTCGGCGAAGTTGCCGAGGGTCAGGTCGAGCACCGTGATCGAGTCCTCTATCCCGGCGGGCCCCACCGGCACCAGCGCCTTGGGCAGGCTGTCGGTGTAGGGGCGCAGACGCCGTCCGGCGCCGGCCGCCAGCACGAGGCCGATCATGCGGGTTCTCCTTCATCGTGTACGGCGGGTGCCCCTGCGGACACCCAGAAGCGGATGCTCTCGACGAGCACCAGCCCGGCCACGGCCACGGCCAGGACCGTGAGCGCGACCTTGAACTGTGCGGCGGTGAGCGCCGCGGCCAGAACGGTGACCAGCAGCGTTCGCCCTTCCTGCCCCCCGATGGCGCGGACCAGCCAGGCCGGCGGCGCCCCGGCGTCGCCGCGGATGCGGTACACCGTGTCGTAGTGATGGTAGGCGACGGCGGCCACCAGGCCGAAAGCTGCAGGAAGGGCTCCGTTCACCCCGGATTTGCTTGCGAGGACCAGGACGGTGCCGTACTCGGCGGCCCGGAAGAGGGGCGGGACCAGCCAGTCGAGGGCGCCCTTGAGAGGGCCGGCCAGGGCCCGGCCGGAGGCGACGGCGTAGACGAAGGCGCCCACGACCGGCGCCCAGGTCACCCCGGAGAGAAGGGAGGCAGTGAGAACCGCCACTCCGGCGAGCGCCAGCACGAGCGGGGGGCCGAGCGGGGTACGCCCGCCGGTGCGGGACACGAATCCCGCGAGGGGGCCGTTGTCCGCGAGGTCCGCCAGCGCCTGCGCCGCCCGGTCGGTGCGCTTCGCCTTCCGGGTCAGCGACCGCAGGACCCGCCCTGCCGTGGTGTACGTGGCCGCGAAGGCGCAGCCGATCAGCAGTACAGAGAAGGTGATGCGGGGGGTCGTGGCCGCCGTGAGGACGGCTATCAGTGCCCATCGTTCGCCGATGGGCAGGACTATCATCCGGCGCACCCAGACCGTCCAGCCGACGCTGTCGAGGCGTCCGGAGAGGGCGGCGGTGGGGCTGGTGTTGGCGGTGGCGTCGTGGTTGGCCTCATTGAAGGAGAAGTCGACCACGTGCCGGCAGGTCTGGAGGATCATCGCGCCCAGTGCCAGCGCCCATACATCGTCGTGGCCGCCGCCGCGGGCGGCGCCCAGGGCGAGGCCCGCGTAGTAGGCGTACTCCTTGGCCCGGTCGAAGGTGGCGTCCAGCCAGGCGCCGAGCGTGGAGTACTGCAGGGAGTAGCGGGCGAGCTGGCCGTCGGTGCAGTCCAGGACGAAGGACGCGATCAGCAGGACGCCCGCGGCGACGAACCCGGCCCGGGTGCCGGTGGCCGCGCAGCTCGCCGCGATCAGGGCGGTGACCAGCGAGGCGGTGGTGACCTGGTTGGGGGTCAGTCCGCGCCTGGCGCACCAGCGGGCGAGGTACCGGGAGTACGGGCTGATGAAGAAGGTGGTGAAGAAGCCGTCGCGGGACTTCACGGCCGACTTCAGGCGTACGGCCTCGTCGTCGACGGCGGCGACGGCCTGCCGCGCCTCGTTGCGGGCCTGCGGGTCGGCGGGGACGGCGGCGACCAGGCTGCCGAGCTCGGGGTGGTGGACGTCCGCGTCCAGGGCGGAGACGAGACCGTCGACGGCGAGGGCGGTACCGCCGCCCGCGGAGGCTTCCCCGGCCAGCGCGCGGCTCAGGGCCTGACGGCCGGCCGGCTGGGCGGTGACGGCGCCGGGGATCGCGGCGAGCGGGAAGCGGGGGTCGGTGAGACCGAGCCGCAGGGCGTGCACATGACCGACGAAGCGGGCGTCGACGACGGCGACGCGCCGGTCGGCGGGGACGGCGGTGAGCAGGGCCTCGGTCTCGGCGGTGTCCGACGCCGTCCACACCTCGAAGCCGAGCGCCCGCAGATCGCTCTCCAGTGACGATCCGGGGACCGGCGGACCGGTGACGATGGCGGTCGACAACCGAACTCACTCCCTGGGTGCCGGCCTATGGGCGCCGGTCTGCTGCGTGGTCGAGCGGGGTGTGCCCGGTGGCCCCCGGGCGGCATTCGGCAGAGGTTAGCGGATGGTGAGGACTGCTTGTTCACCGGCCGTTCACGGCACGGTCGACCCACTCTGTCCCGGCCTTTGCCGAGATCATCATCCGTGATCCGGGCCCCGGCCCACAAACCGCGTTCACGGAACGGACATTGAGGACACCCGCCCGCGGGGCCGCGAGCGTCCACCCGCACGGCCCGACCCCTCACGGAAGGTAACTGAGGCTGCCCTGACCTGGGATTCGTTTCCGCAGGTCAGGGCACATGACAACGGTGTTCAGTGCCGCGTTGCCGGATACCCCCCACCCGTAGTTCACTGTGATCCCGGGCGGAACACAGGAGGCGTATCTCATGGGGGCAGGGCACGACCACGGCCACGGGCACACCCACGCGCCGGCCACCGGCACGGCCGCGGCGGCTTACCGCGGACGGCTTCGGGTGGCGCTCGCCATCACCCTCGGGGTGATGGTGGTCGAGATCGCCGGCGGTCTGGTGGCCGACTCGCTCGCGCTGATCGCGGACGCGGCCCACATGGCGACCGACGCGCTGGGCCTCGGCATGGCCCTGCTGGCGATCCACTTCGCCAACCGCCCGCCGAGCACCAACCGCACCTTCGGCCTCGCCCGCGCCGAGATCCTCGCCGCCCTGGCGAACTGTCTGCTGCTGCTCGTGGTCGGCGGATATGTGCTGTACGAGGCGATCCAGCGGTTCGTCACGCCCGCGGACACCCACGGCGGCCAGATGATCGTGTTCGGTCTGATCGGCCTGGTCGCCAACATGATCTCGCTCACGCTGCTGGTGCGCGGCCAGCAGGAGAGCCTGAACGTGCGCGGGGCCTTCCTGGAGGTGGCGGCCGACGCGCTGGGCTCGCTGGCGGTGCTGATCTCGGCGGTGGTGATCCTGACCACCGGCTGGCAGACGGCCGACCCGATCGCCTCGCTGGTCATCGGCCTCATGATCGTGCCGAGGACACTGAAACTGCTGCGCGAGACCCTGGACGTCCTGCTGGAGGCGGCACCGCGGGACGTCGACATGGCGGAGGTACGGACGCACATCCTGGCGCTTGACGGCGTGGAGGACGTCCACGATCTGCACGCCTGGACGATCACCTCGGGGATGCCGGTGCTCTCGGCGCACGTGGTGGTCCGCTCGGACGTGCTGAGCGCCATCGGCCACGAGAAGATGCTGCACGAGCTGCAGGGCTGCCTGGGCCACCACTTCGACGTGGAGCACTGCACCTTCCAGCTGGAGCCGGGCGGGCACGCGGAGCACGAGGCCCGGCTCTGCCACTGACCCCGTCACGGTCAGATACCGGAACGCAGCGCTCCGCACTCCCCCGGCGTCCTTGTGTTCGAGACCCCCGGACGGTTCCCTCCGGCACCCGTAGGGCACGATCAACTACCGGGTCCCTCTTCCGGCGTGCCCGTGCCGGGAAGTGCCGGGAGTGTCGGATTCGTACGGCAGACTTGGTGCGAAGACCGAGGCGAAGGATGGGTATGCCGATCACACCTGCCACCGCGACGCACAGCACGTCGGAAGGGACCGCAGACGCGATTTTCCTTGAACTCGTCGACGAGAAGGGTGTGACCATCGGCACCGCGGAGAAGCTGGCCGCGCACCAGCCGCCCGGGCAGCTGCACCGGGCGTTCTCCGTCTTCCTCTTCGACGAGCACGGCAGGCTGCTGCTCCAGCAGCGGGCACTGGGCAAGTACCACTCCCCCGGCGTGTGGTCCAACACCTGCTGCGGCCACCCCTACCCCGGTGAGGCCCCCTTCGCGGCGGCCGCCCGGCGGACCTTCGAGGAGCTGGGGGTCTCCCCGTCGCTGCTCGCCGAGGCGGGCACGGTCCGCTACAACCACCCGGACCCGGCCTCCGGCCTGGTCGAGCAGGAGTTCAACCACCTGTTCGTCGGCATGGTCCAGGCGCCGCTCGCGCCGGACCCGGAGGAGGTCGAGGCGACCGTCTTCGTGACGGCCGCCGAGCTGGCCGAACGGCACGCCGAGGACCCCTTCTCGTCCTGGTTCATGACCGTGCTGGACGCGGCCCGCCCCTCGGTCAGGGAGCTGACGGGCCCGTCCGCCGGCTGGTGAACCTCCTCAGGGCAGCGTCGCGGGTTTGAGCGGCAGGGCGGCCCAGATCACCTTGCCGCCGCTCGACGTGTGCTCCACGTCCACGACTCCGCCCGCCTCCCGGGCCACCTCGCGCACCAGCAGCAGCCCCCGGCCGCCGAGCCGGCCGTGGTCGGCCTCCAGGGCGGTCGGGCGGTAGGGGTGGTTGTCCTCCACCGACACCCGCACCCACTCGGCGCCGACGGCGACCTCGACGGCGAGCATCGGCGACAGCAGCGCCGCGTGCTTGACCGCGTTGGTGACCAGCTCGGAGACGATCAGCAACAGCCCGTACACCAGGTCCTCCGAGACCGGGACGCCCTGGCGCTGGAGCAGGTCCCGTACGGCGCGCCGCGCCTGCGGGACCGAGGCGTCCACGGCGGCGGCGGTGAACCGCCAGACTCCTTCGTACGGCAGCGGATCCGGCGGCGCAGCGCCGCCTCCCTCTGGACGCGGGTCGTGCCCACGCCCGTGGTTCTCCATCGTCCGGTCGCCACCCTCGCGCTCGATTGTCACCACACGTCGAGTGTTGGTAACGACCCGCTCCGCTCCGGATGACTGAACACAAGTCAGCAACTATCGAACGGATCTGACCGTTGGCGTATGACAAGGTCAGTTGTGGAGCGACTCTTGCCCTCCTCAGTGCCGACTTCGCGAACTATTCGGGTTGTACGGGTATGAGAACTTTCCGACGGGACGCGGTGCGGCTCCCCGGACACCACCGGAATTCCGCTCCACCCGGGCGCGGATACCATCCCGCACTATGGAGCCCCGCCTCGACCACCAGGTCAGAAACGCCGTTGCCACGGTAGTCATCGGCAATGCGGCCAAACGCAACGCGATGACCGCGGACATGTGGCGCGCCCTCCCGCCCCTCCTCGACGCCCTCGCGGCCGACCCCGCCGTGCGGGCCCTCGTCCTCACCGGCGAGGGCGGCACCTTCTGCGCCGGCGCCGACATCTCCGGCCTCCGGGGCTCCTCCGCCGAGGCACAGACCCTCGCCGTCGCGGCCGAGGAGGCGCTCGCCGCGTTCCCCAAGCCGACCCTCGCCGCGGTGCGCGGCCACTGCGTCGGCGGCGGCTCGCAGCTCGCCGCCGCCTGCGATCTGCGGTTCGCCGAGGAGGGCGCGCTGTTCGGGGTGACACCGGCCAAGCTCGGCATCGTCTACCCGGCCGCCTCCACCCGGCGCCTGGTGTCCCTCGTCGGCCCGGCCACCACCAAGTACCTCCTCTTCTCCGGCGAGCTGATCGACGCGGCGCGGGCGCTGCGCACCGGGCTGGTCGACGAGGTACTGCCGGAGGGCGAACTGGACAAGCGGGTGGCCGAGTTCACCCGGACTCTGGCGGCCCGCTCGCAGCTGACGCAGGCCGCCGCGAAGGAGTTCGCGAACGGCCGTACGGACCGGGACGCGCACTGGGCGGAGCAGGCACGCGGCAGCGGCGACACCGCCGAGGGCGTCGCCGCGTTCCTGGAGCGCCGTCAGCCGCGGTTCACGTGGGCTGTTCCCGGCCGACGATGAACCGGCTCGCCGAGCGGAGCAGCTCCACGACCTCGGCGGGCGCCTTCTCCGGGGAGCCGCGTCGTAGGGCGACTGCGGGTCCGTACTCGATCCCGAGCTGTACGGCCTGGGCGACGGCGTACGGGAGCGCCGTCCAGGGAGGCGGTACGGATGCGGTAGCTGCCCGGGGTATGGGTCTCGGCTCCCGCGAAGACCTCCACCGGGCCGGTGACGTCGAGGCTCTGGACACCGTCGAAGAGGACGACGAGAACGGTTCGCTGCGCCATGTCATCGATTGTTGGCCGGTCCGGTGATGGCCGCAATGACGAACAGCCCACCTTTCCTGCCATGCCGGACGGCGGAACGGGCAGGTATCGGGCCGGACACTGGAGTCCGTACCAACCAGTCAGTAGCGTGCCGCCCATGACAACCGCCGCCCTGGAGCCGCGCGCCGGCCGCCGCTGCCACACCCTGCTCAACTCCCTGCACGCGACCCACTTCTTCAGCCCCGAGCTGGCCGAGGAACTGGCCGCGCTCGGGGTCACCCACCCGCGGGCCGTCAACTTCGCGGTGCGGGCGGCCGCGCTGGGCGCGGTCGGGGCCGGCACGGTGACGGCGACGTTCTACAACTACAAGCACGAGCTGGTGGCCCGGCATGTGCCGGCCGTCTGGGAGATCGCCTCCCCGAAGGACGTCCTCGCCGCACGCGCGCGTGCCGTCGACGCGTCCATGCGGCGGCTGCTCGGCGCGGACGCGGTGGTCTCCGACGGAATGGCCGAGGCCGCGAGGCTCGCGCTGCGCGCCACCGAGGCCTGCTCGCGCTCCGGCCGCCCGCTGTACGCCGCGCACGCGGACCTGCCGGTGCCTCAGGAGCCCCACCTCGCCTACTGGTACGCGAGCACGCTGCTGCGCGAGCACCGCGGCGACGGGCACCTCGCGGCGCTGCTGGCGGCCGGTCTGGACGGGCTGGAGGCGGTGGTCACGCACACGGCGACCGGCAAGGGCATGACTCCGAAGTGGGTGTTCGCCACGCGCGGCTGGAGCCAGGACGACTGGGACGCGGCGGTGGCACGGCTGCGGGAGCGCGGGCTGCTCGACGCGACGGGTGAACTGACCGGGGCAGGGGTGGAGCTGCGGGCGGAGATCGAGGCGGAGACGGACCGGCTGGACCGGGCGCCGTACGAGCATCTGGGGGCCGAAGGGGTGGCCCGGCTGACGGAGCTCGCGGCGGGATTCGCGAGGGCGGCGGTGGCCGCGGGGGCTTTTCCGGCGGATCTTGTCGGCAAGGGGTGAGGGGGCCGGGTGTCGGTGTCGGGGGCCGGTTCGGCACCGCCGGACGACGCCGTCGGGGCTGAGCGCCGTTGCGGCGGATCAAAGGGAGCAGGCGCTCCAAGGGGTGGGCGATCGAGGAGGGCGGGCGGACCGGAAGGAGCGGGCGATCGCGGGGGGCGACAGTCGGTGATCCTTTGGTCTGGTGGGCGGCGGATTCGCTCGGGTGTGTGATCGGTTCCCCGGGTGGGCGACGGATTCACGGAGAGTCCGTGTCGCGGAAAGGCGCCCTGGGGCCCGGTTGTCGGTGTCACCTGCCACAATTGCGGCGCAACCTCAGTGGAGAAGGCGGTACGGGATCGTGACGACACCCGGGTCCCTGGTTCCAGGGTCCATCGAAGGCAGGATCGCCGAGGAGCTCGGCGTACGGGAGCGGCAGGTCAAGGCTGCCGTGGAGCTGCTCGACGGCGGTTCGACGGTGCCCTTCATCGCCCGCTACCGCAAGGAAGCGACCGAGATGCTCGACGACGCGCAGCTGCGCACGCTCGAGGAGCGGCTGCGCTATCTGCGGGAGCTGGAAGAGCGGCGGGCGGCGATCCTGGAGTCGGTGCGGGAGCAGGGCAAGCTCACCGACGAGCTGGCGGCGCAGATCCGGGGCGCCGAGACCAAGGCGCGGCTGGAGGACATCTACCTGCCGTACAAGCCGAAGCGGCGGACCAAGGCGCAGATCGCGCGGGAGGCCGGCCTGGAGCCGCTGGCCGAGGGGCTGCTCGGGGACCCGGGCGTGGAGCCGCTGGCGGCCGCCGCCGCCTTCGTCGATGCCGACAAGGGTGTCGCCGATCCGCAGGCCGCCCTGGAGGGTGCCCGCGCGATCCTCACCGAGCGGTTCTCGGAGGACGCCGACCTCGTCGGTGAGCTGCGTGAGCGCATGTGGGTGCGCGGCCGGCTCGCCGCGAAGGTGCGGGACGGCAAGGAGGAGGCGGGCGCGAAGTTCGCCGACTACTTCGAGTTCGCCGAGCCGTTCACCGAGCTGCCCTCGCACCGCATCCTGGCGATGCTGCGCGGCGAGAAGGAGGAGGTCCTCGACCTCGTCCTGGAGCCGGAGGAGCCGACGGAGGGCCCGTCCTCGTTCGAGGGGATCGTCGCCCACAAGTTCGGGATCGCCGACCGCGGCCGCCCGGCCGACAAGTGGCTGTCGGACACGGTCCGCTGGGCCTGGCGCACCCGCCTCCTCGTCCACCTCGGCATCGACCTGCGGCTGCGCCTGCGTACGGCCGCCGAGGACGAGGCGGTCGACGTCTTCGCGGCGAACCTGCGCGACCTGCTGCTCGCCGCCCCGGCCGGCACCCGCGCGACGCTGGGCCTGGACCCCGGTTTCCGGACCGGCGTGAAGGTGGCCGTCGTCGACGCCACCGGCAAGGTGGTCGCCACCGACGTCATCTACCCGCACGTCCCGGCCAACAAGTGGGACGAGGCGATCGCCAAGCTGGCCCGGCTCGCCAAGGAGCACGCGGTCGAGCTGATCGCGATCGGCAACGGCACGGCGTCCCGCGAGACCGACAAGCTCGCCGGTGAGCTCATCACCAGGCACCCGGAGCTGACGGTCACCAAGGTGATGGTGTCCGAGGCCGGCGCGTCCGTGTACTCGGCCTCCGCGTTCGCCTCGCAGGAGCTGCCCGACATGGACGTGTCGCTGCGCGGCGCCGTGTCGATCGCCCGCCGGCTCCAGGACCCCCTGGCCGAGCTGGTGAAGATCGACCCCAAGTCCATCGGCGTCGGCCAGTACCAGCACGACCTGTCCGAGATGAAGCTGTCCCGCTCGCTGGACGCGGTGGTCGAGGACTGTGTGAACGGCGTGGGCGTGGACGTCAACACGGCGTCGGCCCCGCTCCTCGCCCGCGTCTCGGGCATCACCTCCGGGCTCGCCGAGAACATCGTCGCCCACCGCGACACCAACGGCCCGTTCACCTCCCGCGGCCAGCTGAAGAAGGTGGCCCGGCTCGGCCCGAAGGCGTACGAGCAGTGCGCGGGCTTCCTGCGCATCCGCGGCGGCGACGACCCACTGGACGCGTCGAGCGTCCACCCGGAGGCGTATCCCGTCGTACGGCGCATGGTGAAGACGTCGGGTCAGGAGGTGGCCGCACTCATCGGCAACACGGGTGCGCTGCGCTCGCTGCGGCCGACGGACTTCGTGGACGAGACGTTCGGTCTGCCGACCGTCACCGACATCCTCAAGGAGCTGGAGAAGCCGGGGCGCGACCCGCGTCCGGCCTTCAAGACGGCCACGTTCAAGGAGGGCGTCGAGAAGATCGCCGACCTGTCCTCGGGAATGGTCCTGGAGGGAGTCGTCACGAACGTGGCGGCGTTCGGCGCGTTCGTCGACATCGGTGTGCACCAGGACGGCCTGGTCCATGTCTCCGCGATGTCCAAGACGTTCGTCAAGGACCCGCGGGACGTGGTGAAGCCGGGTGACATCGTCAAGGTGAAGGTCCTCGACGTGGACATCCCGCGCAAGCGGATCTCGCTGACGCTGCGGCTGGACGACGAGGCCGCTCCGCAGCAGGCGGGCCGACAGGGCGACGGCGGCGAACGGCGCCAGCGGGGCGGGCGTCCGCCGCAGCAGCGGCAACAGCAGCAGCGTCAGGGCGGCGGTGCTCGTCAGGCGTCGGCGACGCCGCCGGCGAACAGTGCGATGGCCGATGCGCTGCGCCGGGCCGGGTTGCTGGGCGGGAAGGACGGCAAGCGCTGAGGGTGCCTTGCGGGGGTGGTCGGGGAACTGCGGGTCCGTTGTGGCTGGTCGCGCAGTTCCTCGCGCCCCTTAAGGGGCGCATTTCGCCGGAGATCCGCGGGCCGGGTGACCGTCGGTGAACTTGAGGCGAAAGGGGCATGTCAGCTCGCCGCCGTATCTGTGCGTGCCCCATGATCGTGCATAGCGTTCGCCTCATGCGCACACGAGGTGGGAGGCAGTTGCTGTTGACCGGGCTACTGATGGCCGCAACAGCGGCCTGTGATTCGGGAGTTCACTATTCCGTTCCCGATACGCAGGTCAGTTCCCGGACGACGGCGCGGCCTGGCGCGGCCACGACGCCGGTCTCTCCCGCTCGGCGCCACGCCAAGGCCACCGCAGCCGCCGAGGCACCTGCTTCCAGCTCGACGGCCGCTCCCTCGAACACCCGGTCCCGCACCACCACGGCACCCAGCGCCCCCACCTGCACGACGCACGACCTCGCAGCCTCGGAGGGGCGGACCAGTCCTCAGGTGGGCGGCGGCCAGGGGTTCGCCGCGGAGATCGTGTTGCGCAATCGCTCGCACTCGACGTGCCGGCTGAGTGGTTGGCCCGGTCTCACCTTCTTCGGTGACGCCACCATCTACGTCTGTACGACAGCCGACCCCCCGGGCTGCAAGGGCGGGCCGGTGAGCACCTCGGGCACCCGCCCGTTCAAGGTCAGCAGGTCCGGAGCGGCCGCCCCGCCTGTCGTCCTGCTCGCCCCGGGTCACACCACGTCGTTCGTGCTGCACTCGAACGACTTGTGCATGGGGGTGGGCGCCCCCTACGGCGTGGACATCCGTCTGCCCGGCGGCTCCCGGCCGCTGCCCCTGGTGCCCGGTCCCAACCTCTCCCCCTGTGACGACAAGCTCGACGTCACCGCATTCGGCTCCACCGCCTGACCCAGCCGCAACCCGGCGCCGGACCGTGCCTGTCAGACGTATCCGCGGCGCTGTACGAAACCGAGCGCGGCCGCCCCCAGCGGGACGTTGAGCCAGAACGTGAGCAGCCGGTAGACCAGGACCGCCGAGGTCGCCGGGCCGGCCGGCACGCCGAGGGCGGTCAGGCCCGCGATGAGGCCCGCTTCGAGCGCGCCGAGACCGCCGGGGACCGGGGCCGCGTTGGCGAGCAGGCGGGCCGCCATGTAGGCGGCACCGAGCTGGACGAACGGGAGGTCGCCGCCGAGCGCGTGGAGGCTGAGGGCGAGCCCGACGATCTGGATGACGGGCAGGCCGAACATGCCGACCACGCCGAGGGCCAGCTTGGCGGGGTCGGCGGCGATCCCGGTGAGCGTCGTGCCCGCCGCGCGCAGGAACGGCCACACCTTCTCGCGCAGGAGGCGCCGGCCGGGCGGGGTCAGGCCGAGCAGCCCTCCGGCGGCCAGCACGAGGACGATCGCGGGCAGGGTGTACTTGCCGACGGGCAGGTCCAGATGCACCCCGCCGTGACGCTGTCCGGCCGCGGCGAAGAACACGGTGGCGACCACCACGTTGGAGACCGCGCCGGCCAGGCTCTGGAGCCCGACGGAGGCCGTCGCCGCGCCGGTCTCGATCCCCGTCTTCTGGAGATAGCGCAGGTTGAGCGCCATACCGCCGACGTTGCCCGGGGTGATCCGGTTCAGGAAGGAGCTGGCGAACTGCACCTGGTAGGTGGCCCGGAACGGCAGCCGCCCGGGGATGCTGCCCAGTTGCAGACAGGTCGAGAACCCCTGCGAGACGAAGGTGACGGGCACGACCGCGAGCAGCCACCACCAGTTGGCGTCGCGCAGCGCATGGAGGGCGGCCGGGGCGTTGGCGAGCTGTGGCAGCACGAGGTGGAGCACCAGGAACGCGCCGGCCAGGCCCAGGACGCTCTTCCAGGTGAACCGGGCGAGCGGGGCCGGTTTGGCGGCCGGGACCTCGCATGCGCCGCGCACCTCCGCGGCGAGGTCGTGCATCAGGTTCGGCCGGCCGCCGGGGCGCAGCGTGCGGCGCCGGGTGCCGGCCGTGGCCTCCCGGGCGCGGGCCTGGTCGTAGCGGGCCACCTCGCGGCGGGCGGGGCCGAGCAGGGCGAGCGGTTGCAGGTACGGCAGGGCGGTCGCGAGCCGTTCGGGGCCGAGGCCGGCCAGGGCGCAGGCGGTGGCGCGGGCCGGTCCGACGCGTACGGCGGTGGTGGCGAGCAGTTCGGCGAGGTCACTGCCCAGCGTCTCGGGCGGCGCGTTGAGCTGGGCCCGGGCGAACGCGGTGAGCCTGGGGCCGCCGTCCGGTGCGACGAGGATGTGCTCGGGGCGCAACGCCCGGTGCGCGAGGCGGTGTTCCTGGATGCGGGCCACGGCCGCCCAGGCCTCGCCGAGCAGGGTGTCGGTCAGCTCCTCGTCGGGGAGCGCGGACAGCGGACGGGCGTCCGTCCCGACCGTCACCACCACCGCACCGCCCCCGGCCACGGGGTAGGCGATGACGGGGTCGGCGACCCGGGCGCCGGTGCGGGCGGCGAAGACCAGCATGAGCAGTTCGTGCTCGGCGGCCCCGAGCGGCGTCTGCTCGCCGGGGTCGGCCGGGTGGCGCAGCAGGACGCGCCGGGCGAGCCGGTGGAACAGGTCGCGGCCCCGGTCCTCGGCGGCGAGGGCGCGTACGGTCAGCTGCGCGCCCTCGGCGGTCTGGGCGCCGTAGAGGACGCCCTCGCCGAGGAGCTGGCGGTCCGCCGGGAGTTCGCGGAGGGTGGCAAGGGGGATCCCGCAGGCGACCAGGGCGTCGGCCACGGCCTGGGCCGGCGGACGGTCGGGCGGGCCGCCTGCCATGAGCAGGACGGCCGATCCGGCGACGCCGCCGACGACCAGGGCCCCGAACGCGTCCAGCGGGACCAGCGAGGCGGCCAGCGCGCCGAGCGCGGCGCACCCGACGGTCAGGGCCCACAGCGTCCGCCGCCACGGCCGGGCCAGCCAGGGGCCCGCGGCGACGACCGCGGAGGCGCAGGCCGCCAGGTACACCGCCGACGGCCAGCCCGCGTGCACCAGTCCGCCACGGCCGACGAGCACCTCCGGCCACAGTTCGGGTCTGCTCTCGGCCAGCGCGAGCCGGGTGAGCGTCCAGCCGACGGCCGCGCCCAGGGCCGCGGCGGGCAGCACCCTCGACACCGCGTCGAACCGGCGCCGTACGACGAGGACGGCCAGGGCGGCGAGCGGTGCGAGCATGGCGACCGCCTGCACCGTGCCGAGCAGTGCGTCGCGCAGGTCAGGCGGCAGCGCGGTGGCCGCGCTGAGCAGGCCCTGCTGCGCCCTGCGGGCGAAGTCCCGGGTGGCGACCGCCACCAGGACCGTCAGGGCGAGGACGGCCAGGGAGACCAGCAGCCGCAGCAGGTCGGCCGCGCGGCGCACGTCCTGGGGCGGCGGGGCGTCGACGGTGGGCGCCGCCCCGCCGCTCCCGGCCGCGCCCACGATGTCGGAGGACAGCAGCATGCCGTGCCGGTCGGTCATGTCCCGCCCCCGGCGGGGTTGCGAGGACGGCCCATGCGCGCGCTCCTTCGGGCACAGGTCCGGCTCCCCCGGACGTCGGCCCATGGTTCCATGCGGCCGGAGTTCCGCGCCTCCGTCGAATGACTGTGGTCAGACGCAGTAGGCCGACGGATCATGTCTCCTTCGGAGGCTGGACGGTGCCGTTCATCCGGGCGCGGTTCTCCGCGAGCAGTTCCTGGACGCGCTTCTCTACCTCCACGGGGTCGACGCCGAGGGCACGGCCCATGTGGATGGACCACACCTCCGAGCGCACGTTGGTCTCGAAGTCCAGGTCGGCGCGGACGTTCTCGCGGGCGGCCTGCCGGTTCTGGCTCACCATCACGAACGTGGACAGGAAGATCGCCTCCAGGCTGACGATCATCGTGAGCAGCCCGAAGGGGAACGGGTCCCAGATCGCGCCTTCGCCGAACACGCCCTCGTTGCACACGATCCAGACCGCGAACCACAGGGCGTGCAGATACACGAACGTCATGGTTCCGGCGAAGGCGGTGATCGCGTCCGCGATGCGGTCCTGGGTGCCGCGCAATTGCGCGAGGACGTCCTGTTCGTTCACGATCCGTAGGGCCGGTCGCTTCGGTGTACCCATGGTCCCTCCCTGCCCTGTGTCCGATGATGATCGCAGCGTACGGTGCGGGGCCGACAGCGCCGTAGGGGGTGTCGGGTCGGGTAGTTCGGCGGCTGCGGGTGCGTGGGGGCTGGTCGCGCAGTTCCCCGCGCCCCTGAAGGGGCGCCTGCAGTTGGGGAGCTTCTAGCGTTCCGTGACCTTGCCTGCTGCAACTTCCAGGCGGCGGCTGACTCGGACCGCGTCCAGCATGCGGCGGTCGTGGGTGACCAGGAGGAGGGTGCCCTCGTAGGAGTCGAGCGCCGTTTCCAGCTGCTCGATCGCCGGCAGGTCCAGGTGGTTCGTCGGTTCGTCCAGGACGAGGAGGTTGACGCCGCGGCCCTGGAGCAGGGCCAGGGCGGCGCGGGTGCGCTCGCCCGGTGACAACGTGGCCGCGGAGCGCAGCACATGGTCCTGTTTGAGGCCGAACTTGGCGAGCAGGGTACGGACTTCGACCGGTTCGGTGTCCGGTACGGCCGCGCAGAAGGCGTCCAGCAGGGACTCGGTGCCGTGGAAGAGCTTGCGGGCCTGGTCGACCTCGCCGACCAGCACGCCCGAGCCCAGGGCCGCGTGCCCGGCGTCCAGCTCCACCCGGCCCAGCAGCGCGGCGAGCAGCGTCGACTTGCCCGCGCCGTTCGCCCCGGTCACCGCGACCCGGTCCGCCCAGTCGATCTGGAGGGACACCGGGCCGAAGGTGAAGTCCCCGCGCCGTACCTCCGCGTCCCGCAGGGTGGCGACGACGGCGCCGGAGCGCGGGGCGGCCGCGATCTCCATGCGCAGGTCCCACTCCTTGCGGGGCTCCTCGACGACGTCCAGGCGTTCGATCATGCGCTGGGTCTGGCGGGCCTTGGCGGCCTGCTTCTCGCTGGCCTCGCTGCGGAACTTGCGGCCGATCTTGTCGTTGTCGTTGGACGCCTTGCGCCGGGCGTTCTTGACGCCCTTGTCCATCCAGCCGCGCTGCATCTGCGCGCGGTCTTGGAGGGCGGACTTCTTGTCGGCGTACTCGTCGTAGTCCTCGCGGGCGTGCCGGCGGGCCGTCTCGCGTTCCTCCAGGTAGGCGTCGTAGCCGCCGCCGTAGAGGTTGATCTGGTTCTGGACCAGGTCGAGTTCGAGGACCTTGGTGACCGTGCGGGTGAGGAACTCGCGGTCGTGGCTGACGACGACCGTGCCGGCGCGCAGGCCGGTCACGAAGCGTTCGAGGCGTTCCAGGCCGTCCAGGTCGAGGTCGTTGGTGGGCTCGTCGAGGAGGAAGACGTCGTAGCGGGAGAGGAGCAGGGAGGCGAGGCCGGCGCGGGCGGCCTGGCCGCCGGAGAGGGAGGTCATCGGCTGGTCGAGGTCGACGGCCAGGCCGAGGGAGTCGGCGACCTCCTCGGCCCGCTCCTCCAGGTCGGCGCCGCCGAGGTCGAGCCAGCGTTCCAGGGCGGTGGCGTAGGCGTCGTCGGCGCCCGGTGACCCGTCGACGAGGGCCTGGGTCGCCTCGTCCATCACGCGCTGGGCCTCGGCGACCCCGGTGCGCCGGGCGAGGAAGTCGCGGACGGTCTCGCCCGGCCGCCGCTCCGGCTCCTGGGGCAGGTGGCCGACGGTCGCGGTCGGCGGGGAGAGCCGCAGTTCGCCCTGTTCGGGAGCGGTGAGCCCGGCGAGCAGCCGGAGCAGGGTGGACTTGCCCGCGCCGTTGGCACCGACCAGCCCGATCACGTCACCGGGCGCGACGACGAGGTCGAGCCCGGAGAAGAGCGAGCGGTCGCCGTGCCCGGCGGCGAGGTTCTTGGCGACGAGGGTGGCAGTCATCAGAACGCCGATCCTAATGTCCGCGGGGCAGGGCGGTCAGCGCGCCGTCGCCTGCACCAGGACGCTCCCGGCGGTGCGGGCCACCAGGAAGGACCCGCCCTTGGCCGTCCTGCCGTCCAGGGGGATGCGGTGGCTGCCGGGTTCCAGGACGCCGTCGAAGAGTTCGTGGACGTGGGGGCGGGAGAGCCAGTCCAGGCGGTAGGCCGTGAGCCGTACCCGGCAGGGCGAGGTGACCTCGATGCCGGCGGTGCCGTCGGAGGCGACCAGCCGGGCCAGCCGGCGCTGCGGGAGCGGGCTGCGGTCGAGGGCGTGTTCGATCTGGGCGACGAGGAGCGGGACGATCGGGGCGAGTCCGTCCACGTAGGCCACCGCCACGCCGGCCCGCTCGAACGCCTGGCGTACGGCGGTCCGCTCCGCCTCGCCGGCCGCGGGGCCGAAGGCGACGGCTGCGTAGCCGCGGAGTTCCTCGGCGGGGACGCCGTCGGCGTCGCGGGTGATGTCGGCGCCGATGCCGATGGTGCGCAGCGCTGCGGCCAGCTTGGCGAGGAGGGCGACACGGGGGCCGATCAGCAGCACCCGGCGGCCGGGCGGCGGGCCGGAGTCTTCGAGGAGGGCACCGAGGGCCTCGCGGTACTCGGGGCCGTGGAAGCGGAACGGGCCGATGCCGTGGTAGCCGTTGAGCTCCAGGTCGGCGTGTTCGCCGGTCTGCCAGGCGAAGTCCCGCCAGATGTAGTCGTCGCCGTCGTGCTCGATGACCGCGGTGACCGCGCCGCAGGCCAGGTCCTCGCACTCGGGGCAGCCGTAGACGACGTAGCGGCCGTCGGGCAGCGGGGCCTCGGACTCCAGTAGGAGGCTGCGGACCTGCGCGGTGAAGATCGCGGGCGGCACGTCGGAGGCGAGCGGGGAGACGGCGTCCAGGTCGGAGAGCTGGAACAGCAGCGGGTGACCGTCGACGACGAAGTCCACGAAGTCCCGGTGGAGCTGGTACCCGCCGTCGGCGAGGACAGCGCCGGCACGCATCGCCGGGGCCAGGCCGAAGGTCGCGTATGCGGCAGACATGCTGTGAGTATCCCCAGAGCGGGACGATCTGAGCGCGGCATGACATATTCCGCTAACGTCACGGTGTGCGGTCTGAGCTGAGTGACGAAGTGATCGTGGTCGGCGGCGGGGTCGTCGGACTGACCACGGCGGTGGTGCTGGCCGAGGGCGGGCGGCGGGTGCGGGTGTGGGCCCGGGAGACCGGCGGGCGTACGACCTCGGCGGTCGCCGGCGCGCTGTGGTGGCCGTACCGGATCGAGCCGGAGGCGCTGGTCGGGGAATGGGCGCTCGCCTCCCTTGTCGTGTACAGGGAGCTGGCGGCGCGGCCGGAGGAGACGGGCGTACGCCTGGTCGAGGGCGTACACGACGGCCTGCGGCTGGACGGGCTGGGTGCGTGGGCGGCTCAGGTGCCGGGACTGGCCGAGACCGCCGAAGGTCTTGCGGCCCGGCTGCCGTTGATCGACATGCCGGTCCATCTGGCGTGGCTGCGGAAGCGGTTGGAGCGGGCGGGCGGGACGGTCGAGGAGCGGGTGGTGGAGGCGCTGGACGAGGTGCCCGCGCCGGTCGTGGTCAACTGCACCGGGCTCGGGGCCCGTTCGCTCGTCCCGGATCCGGCGGTGCGTCCGGTGCGCGGGCAGCTGGTCGTGGTGGAGAACCCCGGGATCACCACCTGGTACACGTCCGACGAGGTGGCGGGCGGCGCGTCCGCGTACTTCTTCCCGCAGCCCGGCGGGCTGCTGCTCGGGGGTACGGCGGAGGAGGACGCCTGGTCGCTGGAGCCGGATCCGGAGGTCGCGGCCGGGATCGTGGCGCGGTGTGCGGCGGTCCGGCCGGAGATCGCCGGGGCGCGGGTGCTGGCGCACCGGGTGGGGCTGCGGCCGTACCGGGCGGCGGTCCGGCTGGAGCACGAACTGCGGCCGGACGGGCGGGTGCTGGTCCACAACTACGGGCACGGCGGGGCCGGCGTCACGGTCGCCTGGGGCTGTGCGCGGGAGGCGGCCGGGCTGGTGGACACCGGCCCGGCCGCCTGAGCGGTCAGCTCGCGGGGACGCGCTGGACGGTGCGCGGGGCGCGGACGCCGTGCAGGGCGGTCTTCTCGGGAGCGGTCCACCGGGCGGAGGTGGCGCGGGTGAACGCGGCCGCACCGCCGACCAGCGGGACCCTGGCCGTCGTACGGGACAGGTCCACGGTGAGCGTCGGGGTGGTGGACGGCGGATCGATGAGGTCCTTGTCCGTGCCCGCGACGATCAGCGCGAGGCGGTGGCCCTTGGGTACGACGTGGTCGGTGGCCGCCAGGTCGAGCGTGATCGTGTAGGCCTTGCCCGGGGTGAGCGGGACGCCCTTGCCGGGGTCGGCGTAGGTGCCGAGGTCGGCCCAGCCACGGCTGAAGACGGTGTAGTCGACGGCCTTGGTGCTGGCCGCGGTCTTCAGGAAGCAGGCGCTGTCACCGGCCGTGCTCTCGCCCCAGCAGGTGCGGTCGGTGAGGGTGGTGATGCCCTCGGCGGCGTCGGCGTAGTCCCGGATGGTGTCCGGGCCGAGGTCGACCAGGACGGCGGTCAGGTGGGCCGTCGAGGTGGTCGGGGTGGCGGTGACGGTCACCTTCGACGAGCCGGACAGCCTCAGGTCGCGGGTGAGCGGCGCGGTGAGGAAGCCGGCCTTGTCCGCGGTGGGGGTGGCGAGCTGGGCGGCCCAGTCGGTCTCGCTCTGCTGCGGGTCGTCGGTGAACGTCTCGGTGCCGGAGCCCTTGTGCAGGCCGAGGGTGCCGACGCCCGCCTGGGTGCCGGTGGCGGGGCGCAGGGTGGTGGTCTGCGTGCCGCTCGGCGGCCAGACGGAGGAGGTCGCCCACTGGTCGGGGTGGCGCTCGATGTCGGCCATCGGCTCGCGGTCGATGCCGTTGTCGTAGCCGAGGAGTTCGTGGTCGAACCAGCGGTGCAGGGTGTCGACCCAGGCGCCGCGCCGGTAGTCGAAGGGGTCGACGTGCCCGGTCTGGGAGAGCCAGATCTTGCGCTCGACGCCGTTCTTGGCGAGGGCGTCCCACCACTGGCCGAAGTGCTTGGTGCGGACGTTGAGGTCCTGCATGCCGTGCACGAGGAAGACGCTGGCCTTCACCTTGGACGCGTCCTTGACGTAGTCGCGCTCGGTCCACAGGCCGGTCCAGTCGCCGCTGCGCGGGGCGCCGTCGACCAGCTTCTGCTGGACGGCACCGCACTTGGCGTAGGCGTCGTCGCTCTCGACGGCGCCGGCCAGCCAGTCGGGGCCCGAGTCGTAGAGCGGGGCGCCCTGGGCGAAGTAGTAGTCGTACCAGGAGGAGATGGCGCTGATCGGGACGATCGTCTTGAGTCCCTTGACGCCGGTGGCGGCCACGCCGTTGGCGATGGTGCCGTCCCAGCTCTTGCCGATCATGCCGGTCTTCCCGTTGGTCCAGCTCGCCTTGACCGCGGTGGTGCCGGTGCGGCTGCTGTACGCCTTGGCCCGGCCGTTCAGCCAGTCGACGACGGCCTTCGCGGACTGGATGTCGGAGCGGCCGCCGATGTCGACACAGCCGTCGGAGCGGTTGGTGCCGGCCAGGTCGACGCCGACGAAGGCGTAGCCGCGGGGCACGAAGTAGTTGTCGTAGAAGAGCGGCATCTGGACGACGTTCCCGTTGGCGTCGTACGTCTTCAGCTGGCTCTCGTTGCCGCGTCCGCAGCAGGAGTAGTAGGGGCTGGCGTCCATGATGACCGGCACCTTGCGGCCCTGCGCGGCGGGTTCGGCGGGCCGGACGATGTCGGCGGCGACCCGGTCGGCCTTGCCGTCGCCGTCGGAGTCGAGGCCGGTGTCCACCCAGACGGACTCGCGGATGGCGTTCGCGTACGAGTAGACGGGTTGGCTCTCGCGAGGGGCGCCGGAAGCCTGGGCCGCGGCCGGGGTGAGGAAGGCGGCGATCAGGGCTGCGACGGCCGCGACGGCGAGCGGTCTCCAGATCGTGAAGCGCGTGCGTTTCGGCATGCGGCGGACGCTACCCCGGTCAACTCCCGTACAGAAGGGGGCATCTGGGGGACGGGCGGGGCGGATTGCGGCCGAATGGCGATCGTGTGACAGCAGGGGCCATGGACAGGCCAGGGGGCACAGGGACTGAATAGGCTCCGAACAGTTTCGTGCTCCATCGACTTGGCGCTGCCCGCCGCGGTGTGGCGGGTGTGCCTCGGCCCCCTACCGACCTGGAGTTCTCGTGCACCGCAGAATCCTCGCGCCGGGCGCCCTCGCGGCGGCCTCCCTGCTGCTGGCGATCCCGGCATCGGCCGCGAGCTACAGCCCCGGCGCACCGGGCATCGGCGACCCCTACTACCCGTACTACGGCAACGGCGGTTACGACGTCTCCCACTACGACCTGCGGTTGCAGTACCAGCCGGCCACTGACGAACTGGCCGGTACGGCGACGATCCTGGCGCGCACCACGCAGGACCTGTCCAGCTTCGACCTGGACTTCCTGCTGGACGTCAGCGAGGTACGGGTCAACGGGGTGAAGGCCGACTTCGCCACGTCCGGTCAGCACGAACTGGTCATCACCCCCAAGTCGCCGCTGGCCCAGGGCACGCAGGTCACCGTCGTCGTCCGCTACAGCGGGGTGCCGTCGACGAAGAGCGCGTACGGCTTCGACACATGGCACCGCACCCCGGACGGGGCGGTCGCGGCGGACGAGCCCGAGTCCGCGTGGTGGTGGTACCCGAGCAACGACCACCCGCTGGACAAGGCGACCTACGACGTGTCGGTGGCCGTTCCCGACGGCACCCAGGTCATCTCCAACGGCCTGCTCCAGTCGACGAGTTCGAAGCTCGGCTGGACCCGCTACAACTGGCGGCAGAACAAGCCGCAGGCGACCTATCTGACCACGCTGGCCGTCGGGAAGTTCGACATCACGACGAGCACCTCCGAGGGCGGGGTGCCGGTCGTCAACGCCTACAGCAAGGACCTCGGCGACAACGACGGGGCGGCGCGGGCGAGCGTGGAGCGCACCGGGGAGCTCGTCGACTGGCTCTCCGGCTACTTCGGGCCGTATCCCTTCAGCTCGGCCGGCGGGTACGTGCCGAACACCACCACCGGGTACGCGCTGGAGACGCAGACCCGGGTCTACTACAGCCCGAAGCAGTTCGCGAACGGCGCCAACACCTCCGTGGTCGTGCACGAACTGGCACACCAGTGGTACGGCGACGATGTCTCCCTCAAGGGCTGGAAGGACATCTGGATCAACGAGGGCTTCGCCCGCTACGCCCAGTGGCTGTGGTCCGAGCACGAGGGCGAGGGCACGGCGCAGGAGCTCGCCGACTACGTGTACGCGTCGCATCCGGCCGACGACGCGTTCTGGACGGTGAAGCCGGGGGATCCCGGCCCCGACGACCAGTTCGACATCGCTGTCTACGACCGAGGGGCACTGGCGATCCAGGCGCTGCGGAACGAGGTCGGTGACGACGCGTTCTTCGCCATTCTGAAGGGGTGGCCGAAGGAGCACGCGTACGGGAACGCTTCGGTGGCCGACTTCGAGGAGTACGCCGAGAAGGTGTCCGGGAAGTCGCTGTCGGCGTTGTTCGACGCGTACCTGTTCGAGCCGACGAAGCCGGTGGCTCCGGCTGTCAAGGCCGTGGGGGCCGTGGCGGCCGTTGCGCAGCCGAAGTCCTGGAAGCAGATCGAGGCTACGAACGACGTGCACTAAGCGGTTGCCGGGTGCGGTGGGGTGGGGGCTGCGGGCCGTGGGCGGCTGGTCGCGCAGTTCCCCGCGCCCCTGAAGGGGCGCTATACGGAGGCGTCTTCCCCGTGGTCGTACACCGTGACCGCTATGCCTCGCTCCACCAGCCGCTCCCTTATCAGCGGCTCGACGCGGGACCACCTGCCGCCCGCCAGGCCGCAGCCGATGCGGGGCATGTGGACGGACGCGCCGCGTTCGGTCGCCTCGTCGGCGAGTCTGGCCAGGGCCGTGTCGATCGCCTCGTAGCGGACCGGTACACCCTTGCTGCCGGTTCTGGTCCCCCGCTGGCCGATCATGTTGGCCACCCAGATGTACCGGTCGACGCGGACCAGTTGGACCGCGCCCAGGCCGAAGTCGTTGTTCGCGCGGTCGCGGTGCCAGGCGCGGTATGCCTTCTCCGGCTCCGGCCAGCGGCGTGAGAGGGCCAGCACGAAGCCCTTTCCCCAGCCCCCAGGTCGTTGCAGACGTGGGCGATCACCTTGACGCCCTTGCCCGACGGCGTGGTGGCGTCCCCCCGGATGTATGTGATCTCCGACATGACGCCACCGTAGGCGATGCCACTGACAACGGCGCCGACCTGCTACTTCGTGAGCTGGGACAGCTCCTCGTCGGCCGTCTGGGAGACCCGGCGGCGGACGCCGAACCAGCCGGCCACCAGCAGTGCGGCGATCACCGGGATGAGGAGGAGGGTCTTGCGGCCGACCTCGGGGTCGTTCCCCATCATGCCGAGGCAGACCAGCAGGAAGGCGATCGTGGCGATCTCGGTCGCCGGGCTGAAGCGGAGGCGGAACGTGGGGCGGTCGAGCAGGCCCGCCCTGGCACGGCGGACGAAGGCCAGGTGGCAGAGCATGATGATCACCCAGGTGCTGATGATGCCGAGGGAGGCGACGTTCAGCACGATCTCGAAGGCCTGGCTGGGCATGAGGTAGTTCAGGCCGACGCCGAGCACGCAGACCGCACAGGTCAGCAGGATGCCTCCGTAGGGGACCTGGCTGCGGTTCATGCGGGCGGTGAACTTCGGGGCCGAGCCGGCCACCGCCATGGAGCGCAGGATGCGGCCCGTGGAGTAGAGGCCGGAGTTGAGGGAGGACATCGCCGCGGTGAGGACCACCAGGTTCATCACGTCACCGGCGCCCGAGACGCCGATCTTGGAGAGGACCGTGACGAAGGGGCTCTCGTCGGCCGAGTACACCGAGCCGGGGAGCAGCAGGGCGAGCAGGACGACCGAGCCGACGTAGAAGAGTCCGACGCGCCACATGATCGAGTTCACCGCGCGCGGGACGACCTTCTCCGGCTCGGCGGTCTCGCCGGCCGCGACGCCGACCAGTTCCAGGGCCGCGTAGGCGAAGATCACGCCCTGCATGACCAGAACGACCGGCATCAGGCCGTGCGGGAGGACACCGCCGTGGTCGGAGACGACGCTCAGGCCCGGGGTCCGCCCGTCGACCTTGTGCTGGGTGGCGAGCAGGAAGATGCCGATCAGCATGAAGCCGACGAGGGTGGCGACCTTGATGATCGCGAACCAGAACTCCATCTCGCCGAAGATCTTCACCGAGATCAGGTTCACCGCCAGGACGACGGCCAGGGCGATCAGCGCCAGCGTCCACTGCGGGACGCTGGTGAACATGGACCAGTAGTGGGTGTAGAGCGCGATCGCGGTGATGTCGGCGATGCCGGTGGTCGACCAGTTCAGGAAGTACATCCAGCCGGCGACGTAGGCGCCCTTCTCGCCGAGGAACTCGCGCGCGTACGACACGAAGGAGCCGGAGGAGGGGCGGTACAGGACCAGCTCGCCGAGGGCGCGGACCACGAAGAAGGCGAAGATTCCGCAGACCAGGTAGGCGAGGGCGAGGGCCGGGCCCGCGTTGTGGAGGCGGCCGCCGGCGCCGAGGAAGAGGCCGGTGCCGATCGCGCCGCCGATGGCGATCATGTTGACGTGGCGGGCCTTGAGGTCCTTGCTGTAGCCGGCGTCGCCCGCGTCCGCGGGCGCCTGGGCCGCTTCGGTCCGGGTGACGGCGGCCTGTGCCGTGTCCACGGCGTCCTTGCTCACAGGTGGTTCCACTCTCTGGTGCGCCCGGGCGGGTCGCGCTCGGGTGTCCGGACGCACTCGGTCGGCGCGCTCGGTGGAGGGCACGGGCCAAGGCGCCACCTTCCCCCGGGCACCGGCGCGTATGCGATGGCACAGTTCACAGAGCGGCGCTTCTCACAAGGTCACGATCATGAGATCCAGGTGAACACCGGACGAACGCGCCCCACGTGTCGCCTGGTGTCACAGTGCCGGTGTGACAGCGATACTGCTGCACATGACGACCGACGCCGACGGCGACTTCGGGGAGCCCGCGCTCACGATCGACGAACTGGCCGCGCGGGCCGGCACCACGGTCCGCACGGTCCGCTTCTACGGCACCAGGGGGCTGCTTCCGCCACCCGTGATCGGTCCGCGCCGGGTGGGCCGCTACGGGCGCGAGCACCTGGCCCGGCTGGCGCTGATCGAGGAGTTGCAGCACCAGGGCATGACGCTGGCGGCGATCGAGCGCTATCTGCAACAGCTGCCGCCCGGCCTGAGCCGGCACGACCTGGCCATCCACCGGGCCGTGGTGGCCTCCTGGGCCCCGGACAGCGAGGAGACCGTGACGGCAGGGGAGCTGCGGCGGCGGGCCGGGCGGCCGCTGGACGACGAGGACGTCGAACGGCTCGTCGCCATGGACGTCGTACGGCCCGACGGGGACGCCTACCGCATCGACCCCGGCCTGCTCAGGCTTGCCGTGCAGCTCCTCGACGTGCCGCTGTCCGAGAAGGCGATCCTGGCCGCGCGCACGGTCCTGACCGAGCACGCGCGGGCGGCCGCGCACGAGCTGTCCCTGCTGTTCCGGGCCGAGGTGGCGGAGCGGACCGAGGCGGACGTGAAATCCCTGTCCGCGCACATGCAGCCGCTGGTGGTCCAGGCACTGCTGACCGCCTTCCAACGGTCTCTCAGTGCGGAGGTGCACCAGTGGCTCGACGGCTCCTGAGAAGGGTCCGCTCCGCGCACTCGGCTCGGCGTCGGCTCAGCGGCCGTCCGTGAAGGTCTCCCCCTTCTCCGCCTTCTCCACCAGCAGCGCGGGCGGCGTGAACCGCTCGCCGTAGGTCTCGGCGAGTTCACGCGCGCGTGCGACGAAGCCGGGCAGGCCGGCACCCGCCCCGCCGTAGGCGTCGTAGCCGTTGATGTACTGGAGGACGCCGCCGGTCCAGCCGGGGAAGCCGATGCCGAAGAGCGAGCCGATGTTGGCGTCGGCGACCGAGGTGAGGACGCCCTCCTCCAGGAGGCGGACGGTGTCGAGGGCCTCGGAGAAGAGCATCCGCTCCTGCATGTCCCGGAACGGGATCTGCCGGCCCGGCTTCGTGAAGTGCTCGCGCAGACCGGGCCAGAGCGCGGCGCGCTTGCCGTCCTCGGCATAGTCGTAGAAGCCCGCTCCCCCGCTGCGGCCGGGGCGGCCGAACTCGTCGACCATGCGGTCGATGACCGCCTCGGCGGGGTGCGCGGTCCAGGTGCCGCCGGCCTCCTCGACGGCCAGCCGGGACTCGCGGCGGATCTTCTGCGGCAGGGTGAGGGTCAGCTCGTCCATCAGGGAGAGCACCTTGGCCGGGTAGCCGGCCTGGGCCGCCGCCTGCTCGACCGACGCGGGCTCGATGCCCTCGCCGACCATGGCGACGCCCTCGTTGATGAAGTGGCCGATCACCCGGGAGGTGAAGAAGCCGCGCGAGTCGTTGACGACGATCGGCGTCTTGTTGATCTGCCGGACCAGGTCGAAGGCGCGGGCCAGGGCCTCGTCGCCGGTGCGCTCGCCCTTGATGATCTCGACGAGCGGCATCTTGTCGACGGGCGAGAAGAAGTGCAGCCCGATGAAGTCGGTCTGGCGCTCCACGCCCTCGGCGAGGGCGGTGATGGGGAGCGTGGAGGTGTTGGAGCAGAGCAGGGCGTCGGGGGCGACGACGGACTCGATCTCCTGGAAGACCTTGTGCTTGAGGGAGGTGTCCTCGAAGACGGCCTCGATGACCGCGTCGCAGCCGGCCAGGTCCTGCGGGTCTCCGGTGGGCGTGATCCGCGCGAGCAGCGCGTCGGCCTTCTGCTGGCTGGTACGGCCCTTGGCGACGGCCTTGGCGCACAGCTTCTCGGAGTAGCCCTTGCCCTTCTGCGCGGCCTCGGCCGAGACGTCCTTGAGGACGACGTCGATGCCCGCGCGGGCGCACGAGTAGGCGATGCCGGCGCCCATCATGCCCGCGCCGAGGACAGCGACCTTGGTGACCTTGCGGGGCTCGACGCCCTTGGGGCGGTTGGCGCCGGAGTTGACGGCCTGGAGGTCGAAGAAGAACGCCTGGATCATGTTCTTCGAGGTCTGCCCTGCGGCCAGCTCCACGAAGTAGCGGGCCTCGATGACCTGGGCGGTCTCGAAGTCGACCTGGCTGCCCTCGACGGCGGCGGCGAGGATGCGGCGCGGCGCCGGGTAGGGGGCGTTGTTGGTCTGCTTGCGCAGGGTCGCCGGGAAGGCCGGCAGGTTGGCGGCGAACTTCGGGTTGGCGGGGGTGCCGCCGGGGATCCGGTAGCCCGGGGTGTCCCAGGGCTGGCGGGACTCGGGGTTGGCGTCGATGAAGGCGCGGGCCTTGGCCAGCAGGTCCTCCGGCGACTCGGCCACCTCGTGGACGAGCCCGTTCTGCAACGCGCGCGTGGCGTTGTACTGGGTGCCCTGGAGGAGGACCTTCAGCAGGGCGTCGGCGATACCCAGGAGGCGGACCGTGCGGACGACTCCGCCGCCGCCCGGGAGCAGGCCGAGGGTGACCTCGGGGCAGCCGATCTTGGTGCCGGGGGTGTCGAGGGCGACGCGGTGGTGGCAGGCGAGGGTGAGTTCGAAACCACCGCCGAGGGCCGCACCGTTGATGGCGGCGACGACCGGCTTGCCGAGGGTCTCGATGCGGCGCAGGTTGCGCTTGACGCCGAGGCCGCCGTCGAAGAGGTCCTGGGCGGTCTCGGGGGTGACGCGGATGAGGTCGCGGAGGTCGCCGCCGGCGAAGAAGGTCTTCTTGGCGGAGGTGAAGATGATCCCCCGGACCGAGTCCTGCTCGGCCTCCAGGCGGTCGGTGACCGCGGCCAGGGACTCGGCGAAGGCCGCGTTCATGGTGTTGGCGGACTGGTTGGGGTCATCGAGGACGAGGGTGACGACACCGGTGTCGTCCTGCTCCCAGCGGATGGTGGTGCTCTCGGTCATGTGAGGGATCTCCGTGAAGTCTCTTGGTTCCGCCGGGGTTTCAGACGCGCTCGACGATCGTCGCGATGCCCATGCCGCCGCCGACGCACAGCGTGGCGAGGCCGTAGCGCTTGTCCTGGCGCTCCAGTTCGTCGACGAGCGAGCCGAGGATCATCGCGCCGGTGGCGCCCAGGGGGTGGCCCAGCGCGATGGCGCCGCCGTTGACGTTGACCTTGTCCAGGGACAGGCCCATGTCCTTCACGAAGCGCAGCACGACCGCCGCGAACGCCTCGTTGATCTCGACCAGGTCGATGTCGTCGATGGTGAGGCCGGCCTTGGCGAGGGCCTTGCGGGTGGCGGGGGCGGGGCCGGTGAGCATGATGGTCGGCTCGGAGCCGGAGACGGCGGCCGAGACGATCCGCGCGCGCGGGGTGAGGCCGTAGCGCTCGCCGATCTCCTTGGAGCCGATGGCGACCAGGGAGGCGCCGTCGACGATGCCGGAGGAGTTGCCCGCGTGGTGGACGTGGTCGATCTTCTCGACCCAGTGGTACTTCTGCAGGGCGACCGCGTCGAAGCCGCCCAGTTCGCCGATGTCGGCGAAGGAGGGCTTCAGCTTGGCGAGCGAGTCGGCGGTGGTGCCGGGCCGCAGGTGCTCGTCGTGGTCGAGGACGACGAGGCCCGCGCGGTCCTTCACGGGGACCACGGAACGCTCGAAACGGCCCTCCTTCACCGCCGTCGCCGCCCGCTCCTGGGAGAGCGCCGCGTACTCGTCGACGTCCCGCCGGGAGAAGCCCTCGATGGTGGCGATCAGGTCGGCGCCGATGCCCTGCGGCACGAAGTTGACGGCCAGGTTGGTCATCGGGTCGTTGAACCAGGCGCCGCCGTCCGAGGCCATCGGCACCCGGGACATCGACTCGACGCCACCGGCGAGGACGAGGTCCTCGAAGCCGGAACGGACCTTGGCGGCGGCCATGTTGACGGCCTCCAGGCCGGACGCACAGAAGCGGTTCTCCTGCACACCGGCGACCGTGTCCGGCAGCCCGGCGGCGATCGCGGCGATCCGCGCGATGTCGGAGCCCTGGTCGCCGACCGGGCCGACGACACCGAGCACGACGTCGTCGATGGCGGCCGGGTCGAGGTCCGGGAAGCGGTCGCGGATCTCGTGGATGAGTCCGACGACCAGGTCGATGGGCTTCGTGCCGTGCAGGGCGCCGTTCGCCTTGCCGCGGCCGCGCGGGGTGCGGATCGCGTCGTACACGTACGCTTCGGTGCTCACTGACAAGCCTTTCAACGAGGGTTTTTCAAGAGACGAGGGTCTTTTCAGGAGAGTGAGGGTCAGAGCCAGTTCTTGACGGTCTCGACCAGGCGGGCCGGATCCGGGCCGACGGGGGTGATGTCCAGCATGGTCACGCCGGCCTCGCGGAAGGCGGCGATACGGTCGCGGACGTAACCCTCCGGGCCGCACAGGGATATGAGCTCGCAGAACTCGTCCGGTACGGCCGCCGCGGCGTCCCGCTGCCGGCCGTCGAGGTACAGCTCCTGGATGAGCCGGGCCTCCTTCTCGTAGCCGTAGGCGACGGCGAGGTCGTTGTAGAAGTTCTTGCCGGGTGCACCCATGCCGCCGACGTACAGGGCGATCCTGGGGCGGACCAGGTCCCGGGCGGCGGCCGCGTCCGCGCCGATGGCGAGCAGGCCGCCGGCGACGATCTTCAGCTCGCCGAGGGCCGGGTCCCGGCGGGCGGCGCCCTCCGCCAGGGGCGTGCCCCAGACCTGGTGGGCCTTCTCGGGGATGAACAGGGTGGGCAGCCAGCCGTCGGCGATCTCGGCGGTCATCCGGACGTTGGCGGGGCCCAGCGAGGCCACGTAGAGCGGGACGTCGGGGCGGACCGGCCTGGTGAGGATCTTCAGGGGCTTGCCGAGGCCGCCGGGGCGGGGCATGTCGGTGATGCCGTGGTGGTCGATGGTCTCGCGGCGCAGGATCCGCCGGGTCAGCTCGATCGTCTCGCGGGTACGGCCGAGGGGCTTGTCGTACGCCTTTCCGTGCCAGCCCTCGACCACCTGCGGGCCGGAGGCGCCGAGTCCGATGATCGCGCGACCGCCGGAGATCGCGTCGAGGCCGGCGGCCGTCTGGGCGATGAGGGCGGGGGTGCGGGAGTAGACGTTGAGGATCGCGGAGCCGATCTTCATCCGTTCGGTGCGGGCGGCCAGGTAGCCCATGATCGTGGGCGAGTCGAAGCCGTAGGCCTCCGCGACCCAGACCGCGTCGAGGCCCGCCGACTCCAGCGCGGCCGCCTGGTCCGCGGCGGTGCGCGGGTCGCCCGCGTAGTCGAGGAAGGTCGAGAGCTCCATCAGGTGGCGTCCTTGTCGTGGTCGTCGGCGTGATCGTCGGCTTGGTCGTCGGCGTGGTCGTGGTCGTCGGCGTGGCCGTCGAGGAGGGCCGGCAGGTCCCAGTCGCGGGCCACCGCGCCGGTGTCGGCGCCGGGCCGGGCGGGAGGGGTGCGCACGGTCGTGGGGGTCGCGGAGAAGCGCGGGGCGGGGGCCGGCTGGGTGATGCCGCCGTGGTCGGTGAAGGTGCCGCGGGCGGCGAGGTGGGGATGGTGCGGGGCCTCGCGGAGGGAGAGGACGGGGGCCACGCAGGCGTCGGAGCCGTCGAAGACCGCCGTCCACTCGTCCCGGGTACGGGCCTTGAAGCGGGCGGCGACGCGCTCGCGCAGCTCGCCCCAGCGGGTCCAGTCCTTGCGGGCGTCGGCCAGGTCGTCCAGGCCGCCGAGCAGTCGGAGGAACTCGGCGTAGAACTGGGGTTCCAGGGCGCCGACCGCCATGTACCCGCCGTCGGCGGTCTCGTAGGTGCCGTAGTACGGGCAGCCGCCGTCCAGCAGGTTGGCCGCGCGCCGGTCCTGCCAGCGGCCCGCGGCCACCATGCCGTGGATCATCGCGGCGAGGTGCGCGGAGCCGTCCACGATGGCGGCGTCCACGACCTGGCCGGTGCCGGTCGCGCGCGCGTGGTGCAGGGCCGCCAGGACCCCGACGACGAGGTAGAGGGAGCCGCCCGCGTAGTCGCCGAGCAGGTTGGCGGGGACGGCCGGGGGCTCGTCGGGACGGCCGATCATGCCGAGGGTGCCGGTGAGGGCGATGTAGGCGATGTCGTGGCCCGCGCGCCGGGCGAGGGGCCCCTCCTGGCCCCAGCCGGTCATCCGGCCGTAGACGAGGCGGGGGTTGCGGGCGTGGCAGTCCCCCGGGCCGACGCCGAGCCGTTCGGCGACGCCGGGGCGGTAGCCCTCGATCAGGATGTCGGCGCGTGCGGCCAGGTCGAGGACGCGGGCGGGGCCGTCCGGGGACTTCAGGTCGACCAGCACCGAGCGCTTGTTGCGATTGGTGACGTCGTAGGCCGGGTCGACGGCGAGACCCGGGCCGCCGGGCCGGTCGACGCGGACCACGTCGGCGCCGAGGTCGGCGAGGAGCATGGCGGCGAACGGGCCGGGGCCGATGCCGGCCAGCTCGACCACCCGCACGCCGGAGAGCGGGCCCTGTCCTGGCGTCCCTGCCGTGGTCATGCCGCCCCCAGTCATGTGACACAACTGATGTAACACCGCTGATGCTAAGAACACGTTCCACTGGGCACAAGGGTGGACGAGCAAGCGCTTAGTCAAGATACCCCGTGGGGGTGCGTCCGCACTCCTCACGCTAGCCTCAGCCACCGACAACGGCGCGGGTTGCAGGACCGAGAGGTGTCATGAGCAGGCTGAAGACGACGGACCGTCCCTACGACCTCGTGCTCTTCGGAGCCACCGGCTTCGTCGGCGAGCTCACCGCCGAGTACCTCGCCGCCCACGCGCCGGCAGGCCTGCGCTGGGCCCTCGCGGCCCGGGACGAGCGCAGACTGGAGGCGCTGCGCGAGCGGCTGCCGGGCGGCGCGGAGGTCGGGGTGCTGCGCGCCGACGCGGCGGAGCCCGCCACGATCCGCGCCCTCGCCGAGCACGCGCGCGTGGTGGCCACGACGGTCGGCCCCTACGGCCGTTACGGCGAGGACCTGGTCGCGGCCTGCGCGGACACCGGCGCCGACTACCTGGACCTGTGCGGCGAGCCGGAGTTCGTGGACCTGATGTACGTCAGGCACGACGCACGCGCGCGTGAGACGGGCGCCCGCCTGGTGCACGCGTGCGGCTTCGACTCGGTCCCGCACGACCTGGGCGCGTACTTCACGGTCCGGCAGCTGCCCGAGGGCGTGCCGCTGACCGTGGACGGGTTCGTGACCGCCGACGCGGCCTTCTCCGGCGGCACCTTCGCCTCCGCGCTGGACCAGTTCGCGCGCCCCCGGCAGATGATCGCCGCCGCGCGGGACCGCGCCCGGCACGAGCCCCGGCTGCTGAGCCGCCGGGCAAGCGCGCCGACGAGTGTCCCGCGCTTCGCACCCGAGGTCGGGGCCTGGGCGCTGCCGCTGCCCACCATAGACGCCCAGATCGTGCGCCGTTCGGCGAAGGCGCTGGACCGCTACGGCCCCGACTTCCGCTACCGGCACTACGCGGCCGTCAGGCACCTGCCGATGGCGCTCGGCGGGGTCGCGGCCGTCGGTGCGGTCGCCGCGGCCGCCCAGCTGCCGCCGGCCCGGCGCTGGCTCTCGGACCGGCTCAGGCCCGGGGACGGACCGGACGCCGAGAAGCGGGCCCGCAGCTGGTTCAGGGTCCGGTTCGTCGGCGAGGGCGGCGGACGGCGGGTGTTCACGGAGGTCTCGGGCGGGGATCCCGGCTACGGCGAGACGGCGAAGATGTTCGCCGAGGCCGCCCTGTCGCTGGCCTTCGACGACCTGCCGCCGACGTCCGGCCAGGTCACCACCGCGCAGGCGATGGGCGACGCGCTGACCGAGCGGCTGCGGGCGGCCGGGATCGGGTTCCGGGTGGCTGCAACGTTCTAGATGACTCGGGCGCCGTCAGGACTGCCACTGCACCACGGTGTAGAGCATCCCGGCGATCCAGGCGAACCCCGCCACGGCGGCGAGGACCAGCGCCGCGTTCACGGCGCGCTCGGCGGACTGGGCGGGGTCGGCCGCGGGCTTGGGTGCACGGTGTGTCGTCATGCGGGCCAGCCTGCCGTCGAACGGTAACAGCGGCATCCGTACTCGTACTCAGAATAGCTACTCAGGCCTGGGCTTCACGCAGCGCGCTGCGGCACAGCGCGTCCGCGCGGCGGGTGGTCTCCGGCAGGCGGTACTTCGGAGTGAGCGCGAGCGTGTGGGCGCAGGCGTTGTCGAGGCTCACCCGGTGGCCGACGGAGACGAAGACCGGTTTCACGGCGTCCCGGGTGCGCAGGGCCCGGCCGACCTCCTCGGTGCCGGCGAGCAGCGGCGTGTGACTGCCGCGCGGGGCGTCCGGGTCGTGGTACGCGAAGGTGAAGGGGTTCTTGGCGACGCCGACGGTGGGCAGGCCGGTGAGGACGCCCAGGTGGCTGGCGAGGCCGAAGCGGCGCGGGTGGGCGAGGCCGTAGCCGTCGCAGACGACCAGGCCCGGCGGGCAGGGCAGGGCGTCGAGGGCGGCCCGTACGGTCGGGATCTCGCGGAAGGCGAGCAGCCCCGGCACGTACGGGAAGGACACCCGGCCGACGGCGGTCGCCTCGGCGACGACCTCCAGGGTCGCCGCGTCCAGGACGACGGCCGCGGCTGCCACCAGGTCGCGCTCGTCGTCGTAGGCCACGTCGACGCCGGTGACATGCCCGGTGCCGGGCGCCGGGCCCGGCTCGTCGAGGACCACCCGCCCCCGCAGCTCGTCCTGCACGGCCAGGGCCGCTTCCTCGGTCGCGGGCCAGCCCGCGGGCACACGTACGGTCGTCGTCATGGTGGGCACGAGCGTACGACGCCGCGCGCGCGTGCGGTGGGCGGTTCAGTTCTCCAGGCGTGCCGCCCGCCCCTGCTCGCCGGACGCCCAGCAGCTGAGGTCCGGTGTGCAGGTCACCGTGTCGTACGAGCCGGTGTCGAGGGTCCGCCAGGTGCGGCCGCCGTCGGTGGTCAGGTCGGTGCCGGTGGGGCCGACGGCGAGGGCCGTGGTGCGGCTGTGCGGGAGCCAGGCGGCACCGGAGCGGTAGGCGGGCGGCGGGGTGGCGGCGGGCCGCCAGCTGCGGCCGCCGTCCGGGGTGACCGCCGCCGCCTGCGGTGAGGCCTGGCCGGCGCGGTAGTCGCCGCCGACCGCGAGGCCGTGGGTGCGGTCGCGGAAGGCGAGGGCGAAGACGCCCTTGGCCGGATCGCCCGCCGGGACGGGTGTGTCGGCGGCGGTCCAGGTGAGGCCGCGGTCGGTGGAGTGCAGCACGCGCGCGTGGGCGCCGCCGCCGGTGGCCAGCCAGGCGTCCTCGGGCCCGGAGGTGACCAGGCACTGGCCGCTCGCCGCGAAGCCCGCCTCGCCGTCGAGAGCGGCCGGCATGCCGTCGGCCGGCAGCACCCGCCACGAACGGCCGCCGTCGCTCGTCGACAGGATGCGGAACTTCCCGTCGACCGGGTCGCTCATGGCGAGGCCGTGGCGGCGGTCGAAGAAGGCCATGCAGTCGTAGAAGGCGGCGGGGTCGGTGTTGCGGAAGGACTCCGTCCAGGTCCGGCCGCCGTCGTCGGTGCGGTAGACCCGGGACGCCTCGCCCTCGCCGATGGCCAGGACCACCGCGCGGCGCGCGTCGAACGCCTCGACGTCGCGGAACTGGAGGTCGCCCGCGCCCGGCGGGGAGACGTTGCGCCAGTTCGTCCCGCCGTCCGTGGTGCGCAGCACGGTGCCGCCGGTACCGGCCAGCCAGGCGGTGTTCCGGTCGACGGCGGCCAGGCCCCGGAACCGCACGTCCGGGGTGCCGGTGTCCTTGAGCACCCAGTGCGGTGCCCGCGTCGTGGCCTGTGCGGAACCGGCGGTCAGCGCGGCCAGCGCCGCCGTGCACGCCACCCCCACCGCGACCACTCGGCCGGTACGTCGGGCTCGTCCTGTGCGTCGCATGCTCCCCAAGCGCCTCATGGCGCGCGAAGCTAGCCGACCGTCACGGCGCCGTCCAGAGGGCCCGGCAGTCCCTCGCGGCAGGTAAGCCGCGGGTGTGAATGAGGCCGGTGACGGAGGTCACTCGCACTTCGCGTGCACGGATCGGCCGCTTCTGTCGTCTCTTCCAGTGCCAGGTCTCACACGCCCGGAAGTTCGTACAGCCGTCACGAGGGAGCAAGGCGTTGTCCACCGTCATCGAGCAGCCCGTAGAGGCCCGCCTGGTCGCCGCGTCACCGCGCATGCCGAGCATTCCCGCCACCCTGTGCTACGACCGCGAGGACCCCTTCGCCGTGCGGATGACCTTCCCGGCCCCGGCCACCCTGGAGGGGGTCGACGTCTGCTGGACGTTCTCCCGCGAGCTGCTGGCGGCCGGCCTGCACGCTCCCGAGGGAAGCGGGGACGTCCGGGTACGGCCCTACGGCTACGACCGGACCGTGCTGGAGTTCCACGCCCCCGAGGGCACCGCCGTCGTCCACGTGCGCACGGGCGAGATACGCCGGTTCCTGGAGGCGACCGGCGACCTGGTCCCCACCGGTCTCGAACACCTCCAGCTGGACCTGGACCACGACCTGGCCGAGCTGATGCGGGACGCCTGCTGACCTGACGCTCCGCGCCGGTGATTAATTGCGTTGACACTCCAGGTGACCCCTCCTAGCGTTGACGTCGGTCCTGTTGCCGTCGATTGGAGAAGGACGTTGCTCGTCTGAGGTCCTGAGACACCGCGTCACACCCGTGAGGTGTGTCTGTGGCGTTCGACCTCGGCGTGTGAGCCGTCCTCCCGGCGCAGGATCTCTCCCTGGCCCTTCCGGCTTCTGCCTCGCGGTGTCTCGACACGCGTTTGCCCCCCGACACCGCAAGCAACCGCGAGGCGCCCATGTCTGCATCCGTCACCGTCACGTCCCTGTCCTTCGCCTGGCCCGACGGCTCCCCCGTCTTCGACGGCCTGGACACCTCCTTCGGCCCCGGCCGCACCGGCCTGGTCGGCGTCAACGGATCAGGGAAATCAACACTTCTGAAGCTCGTCGCCGGTGAGCTCACCCCGTCCGACGGCACCCTGAAGGTGGCCGGAGAGGTCGGCCACCTCCCGCAGAACGTCACGCTCGACACCGCGCTGCGCGTCGACGAGGCGCTCGGCATCGCCGCCCGGCGGGCCGCGCTGCACGCCATCGAGGCGGGTGACGTGTCCGAGGCGCACTTCGAGACGGTCGGCGACGACTGGGACGTCGAGGAGCGCGCCCTGGCCACCCTCGGCGAACTCGGGCTCGGCCACATCGGCCTGGACCGGACCGTCGGCGAGGTGTCCGGCGGCGAGTCGGTGCTGCTGCGCCTGGCCGCGCTGCTCCTTCGGCGGCCGGACGTGCTGCTGCTCGACGAGCCCACCAACAACCTCGACCTGTACGCCCGCAAGCGCCTGTACGCAGCTGTCGCGTCCTGGCCGGGCGTGCTGGTCGTGGTCAGCCACGACCGCGAACTCCTCGACCTGGTCGACCAGATCGCCGACCTGCGCACCGGGGAGGTCACCTGGTACGGCGGCAACTTCTCGGCCTACGAGGAGGCCCTTGCCGTCGAGCAGGAGGCGGCCGAGCGCATGGTGCGGGTCGCCGAGGCCGATCTCCGCAAGCAGAAGCGCGAACTGTCCGACGCCCAGGTCAAACTGGCCCGCCGCAAGCGGTACGGGCAGAAGATGTTCGAGCAGAAGCGCGAGCCGAAGATCGTCATGGGGGCGCGCAGACGTGCGGCACAGGAGTCCGCGGGCAAGCACCGCATCATGCACGAGGAGCGGCTCAGCGAGGCGAAGGAGCGGCTGGACGAGGCGGTGGAGGCGGTACGGGACGACGACGAGATCCGCGTCGAACTGCCGTACACGGCCGTACCGCCGGGCCGCAACGTGCTGACGCTGGAGAAACTGGAACTCGCGCACGGCTCGCGGGTGAAGGGGATCGTCGACCTGCGCGGGCCCGAGCGGATCGCGCTGATCGGGCGCAACGGCGCGGGCAAGACGACGCTGCTGCGGACGATCGCCGGGGAGCTGGCGCCGGTCGCGGGCGAGGCGCACGCGCTCGTGCCGCTGCGTTTCCTGCCGCAGCGGCTGGACGTTCTCGACGACGGGCTGACCGTCGCCGAGAACGTGGCCCGGTTCGCGCCGGACGCCGGCAACAACCGGATCCGGGCGCGGTTGGCCCGCTTCCTGTTCCGGGGCGCCCGGGCCGACCAGAGGGCGGGGACGCTCTCCGGCGGCGAACGCTTCCGGGCGGCGCTGGCCGCGCTGCTGCTGGCCGAGCCCGCTCCGCAGCTGCTGATGCTGGACGAGCCGACGAACAACCTCGACATGGCGAGCGTCCGGCAGCTCACCACGGCCCTGGAGGCGTATGCGGGCGCCCTGATCGTGGCCAGTCACGACCTGCCGTTCCTGGAGTCGATCGGGATCACGCGGTGGCTGCTGATGGCGGACGGGGAGCTGACGGCCGCGTCACCGGAGGAGGTGGCGCATCTCGGGGAGGGCACAGCCTGACAACGGGGGGTTTTGTCGACACGGACCCGCCCTGCATGATGGCGGTCCGGCGCCCCGCAATGGGCGCCGGACCGAACCCCGACCCCGGAGACCCGTCGTGCCCAGCAAGAAGGCCCTCATCCGCCGCCCCAGCCCGCGCCTCGCCGAAGGCCTGGTGACGCACATCGAGCGGGAGAAGGTCGACGTCGAGCTCGCCCAGGAGCAGTGGGAGGCGTACGCGGAGACACTGCGCGCGCACGGCTGGGAGACCGTCGAGGTGGACCCGGAGGACGACTGCCCGGACTCGGTGTTCGTCGAGGACACGGTCGTCATGTACAAGAACGTCGCGCTGATCACCCGGCCCGGCGCCGAGTCCCGGCGCGAGGAGACGGCCGGCGTCGAGGAGGCGGTGGCCCGCCTCGGCTGCTCGGTGAACTGGATCTGGGAACCGGGCACCCTGGACGGCGGTGACGTCCTCAAGGTCGGCGACACCGTCTACGTCGGCCGCGGCGGGCGGACCAACGCGGCCGGGGTGCAGCAGCTGCGGGCCGCGTTCGAGCCGCTGGGCGCGCGCGTGGTCGCCGTACCGGTGAGCAAGGTGCTGCATCTGAAGTCGGCGGTGACCGCGCTGCCCGACGGAACGATTCTGGGGCACATCCCGAACGTGGACCGGCCCTCGCTGTTCCCGGGTTTCCTGGCGGTGCCCGAGGACGCGGGCGCCCATGTGGTGCTGCTCGGCGGCGGCAAGCTGCTGATGTCGGCGAGCGCCCCCAAGACGGCGGAGTTGCTGACCGACCTCGGCCACGAGGTGGTCCCGGTGGACATCTCCGAGTTCGAGAAACTCGAGGGATGTGTGACGTGCCTCTCGGTGCGACTGCGGGATCTGTACGCCTGACGGGTGCTCATTTCACCTCTTCAACCCTGGGACCTGCGGGTCCCGGGGCTGGTTGGCATGTCCTGATTCGCCATGCGCACCTGGCCTGATCAGCGGTCTTTACAGCGCACTTAACCTACGGCTTCGTAACCTACGGCTTCGTAGCCTACGATCGCGTAGGTTCCGGCTCCGCTCGCCGGTCTTCTCCCGTTCATCCGCTCTTGTTCGACGTCCCCCTGGAGTTCCCGTGACGATCACTTCTCCCCATCTCGGCAGCTCGTCCGCCTGGACCGACGCGCGGCTGCTGTACGCCCTGGAGGAAGTGGTCGAGAAGGAGCTGAACCGGCATCTGCAGGTCGCCAAGGACTGGATGCCGCACGAGTACGTGCCGTGGACGGACGCCCGTAACTTCCCCGGTCTCTTCGAGGACGGCCAGGCCTGGGAGAAGGAGCAGTCCAAGGTCACCGAGATCGGCCGGATCGCCCTGGTGGTGAACCTGCTCACCGAGGACAACCTGCCCAGCTACCACCACGAGATCGCCTCGCTGTTCGGCCGGGACGGCGCCTGGGGCACCTGGGTGCACCGCTGGACCGCCGAGGAGGGCCGGCACGGCATCGTGATGCGCGACTACCTGCTCGCCTCGCGCGCGGTGGACCCGGACAAGCTGGAGCAGTTCCGGATGTCGCACATGAGCGAGGGCTTCGAGTCGGACAACCGGCACTCGATGCTGCACTCGATCGCCTACGTCGCCTTCCAGGAGCTCGCGACCCGCATCTCGCACCGCAACACCGGCCACCAGTCCGGCGACCCGGTCTGCGACCGTATGCTGGCCCGCATCGCGACCGACGAGAACCTGCACATGGTCTTCTACCGCAACCTCCTGAAGTCGGCGTTCGAGCTGGCCCCCGACCTGACCATGCAGGCGGTGCGGGACGTCGTGGTCGATTTCCGCATGCCCGGCCACGGCATCCCCGGCTTCGAGCGCGCCGCCGCCCAGATGGCGATCGGCGAGGTCTACAACCTGCGTATCCACCACGACGACGTGCTCCAGCCGGTGCTGCGCCACCTGAAGGTCCTGGAGATCGACGGCCTCGGCCCGGAGGGCCTGCAGGCGCAGGAGGAGCTCGGCCTGTTCATGGGCGGACTGAACGCGGAGGCCACGAAGTTCGACGAGAAGCTGGCCGCGCGCAAGGCACGGATGGCGGCGCGCGCCGGCGCGTGACGCCACGACGGGCGGGCGCCCGGAATTCCCGGTGCGCCCTGTCGGTGGCCTGCGGCATCATGCGCGCATGCGTGCTGACACCACCTCCGGCCGGGCGGTCGGCTTCCTCCTGGACCTGATCGACTCCACGGACGCCGACCGGGTACGCGCGCGTGTCGGGCTGCCCCGGCCGGCGCCGGAGGACCTCCGGGAGGCCAGGCGCCGGATCCCCTGGGGGCTGCCGGCGCTGCCGTCATCGGTGGTGCTGTGGATGCTCCAGGAGGACGACCCGGATCTCAACACCGTCGTCTGGCGGCTGCTCACGGACCGGGACACGGCACTGCAGCGGGCGATCCTGGACGGCGTGCCCTTCGCACCGGGGCGATTGCAGGCGGTGGAGGTCGACCCGGTCCTGCGCGACGACTACGAGGCACCGCCGGTCCCGGACCGGGTCGCCCGCCTCGGACTGGTGCCGGCCCTGCGCGAGTCGGACTCCATGGCCGCCGCGCGGGAGGCCACCTCCATGGTCTACCGGCGTGAGCACTGGCAGACGGTCGCCGAGGCGGACCGTGAGAACTCCCTGCCCGGCTACGTCCGCTGGGCGCTGGCCGTCCGCCCGGACTGCCCGCCCTCGCTGCGCGCCCAGTTCGGCACGCACCGCAAGTTCGATTTCCGCGTCCGCCAGGCGGGGATCCTGGACGGGCCCGCCGTGTACGCCCTGGACCACGGACCGGCCCTGGACGTGCTGAAGGTCCTCTCCCTGGGGCACGTGATGTTCCCGTGCCGCGCCGCCGAGGCCGAGGACGCGCTGCGCCCGCTGGTCCGGGACCATCTCGGCGACCGCGAGGAGGCCTGGGCGGTGCTGGCCCAGCTCCTCGACGGCTTCCACGGCACGACCGGGGAGCTCGTCGTGACCGCGGGGGCCATCGCCTAGGGCGCCGTCCGCTGCTCGTACCGGTCCGGATAGCGCTCGGTGAATTTCACCGCCCAGACCAGCAGGGCGATGGGGATGACCCAGTTGAACCAGTCGCTGCCCGCCGGGATCAGGATGGCCAGCCAGGTGGACAGGGCCATCAGCGCGAAGACCGCTCCCCAGGCCGCGGTCAGCACCTTGTTGACGTGCTCGAAGACGGGCGAGTCCCAGTACTCGCGCGGCACCGAGTGACGGGCGTACTGCGCGGTGAAGGGGTCGGACAGCAGGGAGCCGAGCGCCACGACGGCCACGACCGCGCTGGAGATGACCTGGGCGTACGTCTCCAGCCAGATCAGCTCGTGGCGGTCCAGGGCGAGGGCGAGGACGCAGAGCACGGCGAAGAACACGATGGCGACCATGTCCAGAAGGAAGAACCGGCCCCGGAGCATGTCCTTGCCGGAGAGCACGGCGGCGGCGATCAGCGCGGCCAGTGCCGCGTACTCCCAGGTGCTGGGGCTGGCCACGACGCCGAAGATGATCCACGGGGCGAAGGAGAGGAACACGCTCCCGGCGCCTACGGGCTTCTCGGCCCGGGTCCGGGTGGCGGGCCGGTGTTCGGTGTGTCCCATGGGAACTCCTCCCATCGCCACGTCGCTCTCCTACCAGCGTGCCGCGCGGGCGGGCCGCTCGCATGCCTGCCGGCGCGAGGGTCGCCGCCCGCCGACCGGTCGGCGATGCGCGCGGCCCGGCCGCACGGCTCCTGGCGTGGGAAAGGCGGGCGCTCCTGGCGCCGGGACGGTCCCGGTGCCCGAGGGGCCCGCATCCGGTGCCGGGAGCAGCCGTGCCCCGCCGGCCGAGCAGGACCTCCTCGCCCGCCTCCACGTCGACGGACGACGGACGACGGATCGTGCCGGCCGGCATCGGCCGGGCCAGCTGCCGGGCACCGCACGCGCCGACGGTCGAGCACCGGATCGCCGCCGCCGTCACCGACCCGGGCGTCCCTCCGGAAGCTCTTCCCGGAAGCTCTTCGAGGGGGGCAAGACGGCGACGTTCTTCTCGCACCTGGCCCGCGCACACCCGGACACCACGCTGGTGTACGTGCCGGCGGCGAACCTGACCCCGGACGACCTGCTGGTCAACGCACCGGTCCGGGACCCCCACACGGGCGAACTGGTGCTGCGCCAGCTGGTGATGAGCCAGCTCAAGCCGGGCCGGCCGTTCGTGCTGCTGATCGACGACTCGCTGCAGGCGGGCGACACGATCCAGTCGCAGCTGATGCAGATCGCCTGCAACTGGTCGCTGGGCGAGCACGATCTGCGCGCCCTGGGCTGCACAGGCGTGTTCCTCACCGACAACGAGTCACTGTCGGAGACCTCGACACGCCGTGGTGACCTGGCGCTCCTGGACCGCATGGTGACGATGCGGATCACGGCGAACGACACCTCGTGGCGCCGGCACCTCGCGGCCAAGTACCGCCCGTGGGACCTGCGTCCGGTGTTCTCCCTGTGGGCGTCCCTCTCCCCCGCGCTGCGCGAGCTGCTCTCTCCGCGCACCCTCGACCATGTGCTGGCCAACGCGCGCGAGGGCTTCCCGCTGCGCTGGGGCCTGCCGCTGCTCGACGGCGAGCGGCTGCGGCTGGCCGAGCCGGGCCCGGACGGACGGCCGGGGCAGAACCGCACGGCCGAGATCCTCGACCGGATCGCCGCGAGCGTGGGCGTGGCCAACCCGGCGACGGTCGCGGACCCGGTGCGGCAGGTGGTGCGGGCGGCGCTGCGCAACCGCTGGACGGTGCTGCTCCAGGGGCCGCCGGGCTGCGGCAAGACGGAGCTGGTCCGGGAGACCCTGCGCGCGGGGCTGGGCCGGGACGCCCTGTACTTCTCGCTGCCGGTGACGAACGTCGAGGACCTGTGCGCACCGGTGCCGTCCCCGGACGGCACGCTCGACAACCTCCTCGCCGCGCCCTTCACGGGTCCGGAGCCCAAGGCGATCGTGTGGGACGAGTACAACCGGCCCAAGGACCGGGCCGCGTTCGCCAAGCTGATGGAGGTCACCCAGGAGTGGTCGCTGGCGGGACGCCGGATCGAGAACCTGCGCGCCCAGATAGCCGTGCAGAATCCGCCGTACCACCTGGGCCGCAAGCTGCTGGTGTCGCGGAACAACATCGCCCAGTCGACCAGGTTCACGGCGTCGCTGCTGGTCGAGCCCGAGGACATCCCGGCCAACGAGTGGCTGCTCGCGCGGTACGGCCGGGACGCCGAGACGGTTCTGGAGTGGTGGAAGCACGACATCGACGACGAGGGCCGGGCCTGGATCACCAAGCGGACCCTGGAGCGGCTCGTCAAACTGCACCGCAAGGGCCTGCCGCTGGAGATGGGCACGGTCTACCTCGGCGACGGCGAGTACGCGCCGGTGCCGCTGACGGCCCTCATCGACCGTTTCAGGGGCCGCCCGGTCACCGGGCTGCGCGAGCTGGCCCGGGACGTCGACGCCTGGGAATCCCAGCTGCGCAGGGCCGCCGCGCACTCCGACGAGGGCGGTGACGACAGCGACGTGGTGCACCAGATCTCGCCAACGCGGAGCTGTCCCAGCTGAAGAGAGACCGTGCGGCGGTGGGCCGCCTGGTGGCGCTGCTCCCGGCCAAGCTGCGCGCGACCTACCTGGTGGGGGCGTCCGAGCGGCAGCAGCGGTTCTGGATGGAGGTCTTCACGGAGCTGCGGCGGAGCTGACGGTCAGGCCTCCGGCGGCGCGGTCCGGTGGACGCTGCGCACGGCGGCCACGTCGGCCGGGACCGCGGGTGCCGGGATGTGAGCGCTGAGGTCGTCCAGGCGGCGCTTGACGCTCGCGGCGATGCCTGCGCCGAGGCGGTAGCGGGTGGCCGTGCCGGCGTGCACCGCGTGGTCGAGGAGGCGGTGGGCCTCGCGGCTGCGCATCCCGGTGTGGGTCAGCACCAGGTGGGCGAGTCGGTGCCCGGAGCCGGACAGGGCCCGGCCGATCGTGTCGGCGGCGGCCAGGTCGATCTGGTTGTCGCCCGCGGCGAGCACGGCCGCCGCGCGGACCCGCCCCAGGTCGAGCAGGGTCACCCCGGCGCCGGAACCGGCCACGGCTTCCGCGCCTTCGTCGCCGAGCGCGTCCGTGCCGAGCAGCAGGTGCCGTACCGGAGTGGGCCCTTCGCCGAGGGCCTCGGCGATCAGGGCGGCGCCCGCCGCGCCGACGCCCTGCTTGCACAGGTCGAGGCGGCCGTCCGGCAGGGCGGTGCCCGCGGTGAAGTCCAGCCGTTCCCCGGCCGGGCGGCCGGCCCGCAACCAGTCGAGCAGCGGGGCGAGTTCGGCGGCCGGGCGCGGCACGACGGGCGGAACACCGGCGAAGGTCTCCCGCTGAGAGTCCTGCGGTTCCTCGTTCACCACGCCGCCTCCCGGTAGTCCTTCAGGAACACCCCGGACACCGGGTCCCCGGCCTCGCCGCGCACGATCGGGTCGTAGACGCGGGCCGCCCCGTCGACGATGTCGAGGGGGGTGCGGAAACCGGCGCCCGCCATCCGGGCCTTCTTCGGCGCCGGGTTCTCGTCGGTGATCCAGCCGGTGTCGACGGCGCACATGTGGACGCCCCGCTCGGCGAGTTCGGCGGCGCTGGTGCGGGTGAGCATGTTGAGCGCCGCCTTGGCCATGTTGGTGTGCGGATGACCCGCCATCTTGTTGCGGACGGTGAAACGGCCCTCGACGGCGGTCACGTTGACCACATAGCGGCGCGGGTGCGGCGAGGCCAGCAGCAGCGGCAGCAGCCGGTCGCAGAGCAGGGCCGGGGCCAGGGCGTTGACGAGCTGGGTCTCCAGGACCTCGGCCGGGTCGAGGTCGCCGAGCCGGGCCGACCAGGAGTTCTCGGGTGACGGGTCGGGCAGCAGTCCGGCCTCGTCGGCCTCGCGCAGCGCGACGGGCAGGGCCGCGGCCGAGCCCGCCAGCCGGCGCATGGGGGTGAACCCGGGGGCCTGCCGGGTACCCGGGGGCAGGGCATCGCGCTCGCCGGCGGCCAGCAGGGCGTACGACTCGGGCGGTCTGCGCACGGTCTGGGCCGCGTTGTTGACGAGGATGTCCAGCGGCTCGCCCTCCTGCCGCAACTCCTCGCACAGGCCGAGGACCTGGCGCGGGTCGCGCAGGTCGACGGCGAGGACGGTGAGCCGGTCCAGCCACCTGTCGCTGCCCGGCACCGCCTCGAAACGCCGCCGGGTGTCGTACGGGAAGCGCGAGGTGACGAGGACGTCGGCGCCGTCGCGCAGCATCATCAGCGCCAGCTGGAAGCCGATCTTCACCCGGCCGCCGGTGAGCAGCACCCGACGGCCGTCGAGGTCGGTGCTCAGGGCGCGGCGTGCGGTGTTGTCGGCGGCGCAGGCGGGGCAGAGCCGGTGGTAGAAGGTGTCGACCTGCCGATAGGGCGACTTGCAGACGTAGCAGGTACGCGGCTTGCGGAAGACACCCCCGGCGCCGGGCACGGCCAGCGGCGCGTCCTCGCGGCGGTCCAGGGCGCCGGTCGCGGTCGCGGCCATCACTGCGGCGTCGGCCGTCGACGTCTCGGTGCCGCGCGTCTTACGGCGGCGCAGCCGGCCGTCGCGGGCGATGGAGGCGGCGACCTGCTCGGCACGCAGCCGCACCGGATCGTCGACGGGCAGCGCCCGCAGCTTCCCCACGACCTCGTGGAAAGCGGCCAGTTCCGCCTCGGTGATCGCCTCGCCCATCCGCCCCGCCCCGTGTCCGCCGTACCGCGGTCCCGGCCGGATTCGAACCGGCGTATCCGCCTTGGCAAGGCGGCGAGTCTGCCTCTGCTCTACAGGACCTCGTCACGCGGCCCGGACGACCGGATTCGAACCGGCGTGTCCCGCATGCCATGCGGTGCGCCTGCCTCTGCGCTACGTCCGGCCGCGTCCCCGGATGGTATCCGGACCTGGGCGTACGGCCGTACCGCATTTCCCGGGCGGGCGTGGGTTCAGCGGGACGCGCGGCGCAGTTCCAGGCGTTCCTTCTCGGACAGGCCGCCCCAGACACCGAAGCGTTCGTCGTTGTCCAGCGCGTACTCCAGGCAGGCCGAACGCATCTCGCACATACCGCAGATGCGCTTGGCCTCGCGTACCGAGCTGCCGGGCTCGGGAAAGAAGAAGTCCGCCCCGGTCTGCGCGCACAACGCCTGCGCCTGCCAGGCCGGGACGGGCGTGCGGGGCGGGGTGATGGTGTCGAAGTGCATGGCCAGGATCGTGCCGGGCGGCGAAAAACGTTCGATCAACGCCCGCTCAACGCCACAGCGGCAGAGTGCGGCAGCCTCGATCATGCGCCTCGGCACCACGCCCGCGCACGGCGGCACGCGGAACGAGTTCGAAACTCGGCGATTGTGTCGGGTGACCCACGGTAACCGGACTCGGTGGGCGTGGTCGGGCAGCGATTGTCAGTGGACGGTGGAAGACTCGGCGCAGCAGAGAACAGGACCCTTCCGAGGAGGGCGATGATGCTCACCACCCGTTTCGTCAACGGCGCTCCCAACTGGATCGACCTCGGCACACCCGAGATCGACGGCGCCGTCTCCTTCTACAAGGGTCTCTTCGGCTGGGAGTTCCAGTCGGCGGGGCCCGACGCCGGGGGTTACGGATTCTTCCAGCTGGACGGCAGGACCGTCGCCGGCGGTATGCAGACCACCCCGGAGCAGGGTCCGCCGTCCTGGACCGTGTACTTCCAGAGCGAGGACGCGCAGGCCACCGCGAAGGCGGCCGAGCAGGCGCACGGCAGCGTCCTCGCCCAGCCGATGGACGTGATGGGCCAGGGGCACCTGGCGATCCTCGCCGACCAGGCGGGCGTGCCCTTCGGCATCTGGCAGCCGGCGCTGACCAAGGGGGTCGACGTGGCGGGCGATCCGGGTTCGCTGTGCTGGGTCGAGCTGTACACCCCGGACATCGCGGCCGCCGCGGCCTACTACCACAAGGTGCTGGGGCTGGAGACCTCCGGCGTGCCCTTCCCCGGCGGCACCTACACCTGTGTCAACCCGGCGGGCGGCGACGACGCGTCGATGTTCGGCGGGATGGTCCCGCTGGCCGAGGACCCCGCCGAGGCGCAGGTCGGCGCGTACTGGCTGCCGTACTTCGAGGTCGAGGACCCGGACGCGGTGGTCGAGAAGGCCCAGCAGACGGGCGGCAGGGTGCGGATGCCGGCGACCACGCTGGAAGGTGTGGGCCGGATGGCCAAGCTGGCCGACCCGTACGGCGCCCGCTTCGCGGTGATCAAGGGCGAGCCGCAGCAGACCTGAGGGCAGCCCTGGGGCGGAGACGGGTCAGGCGGTCGCGCGCCGTATCAGTGTCGTGGGCAGGACGACGCCGGTCGGCGCGCCGGTCGGCGACTGGCCGCGGTTCAGCGTGGACAGCAGCAGCCGGGCCATCAACCGGCCCATCTCCTCGATGTCCTGACGGACCGTCGTCAGCGCCGGCTCGGTCTGCCCGGCGACGGGCAGCACGTCGTCGAAACCGATCACGGCGACGTCCTCGGGCACCCGGCGGCCGCGCTCGCGCAGGACGCGCAGGGCGCCGAGCGCGGTGAGGTCGTTGGCGGCGAACACGGCGTCCACGTCCGGGCAGCGGTCGAGGAGTTCGCCCATGGCACGCTCGCCGCCGGACGGGGTGAAGTCGCTGGCGACGACCAGCCGTGGATCGGTCTCCCCCATGACGTCCCGGTACCCCTGGAGGCGGTCGGCCGCCGACGTCTGGTCCAGCGGCCCGGTGATGTGCGCGATCCGGGTCCTGCCGAGGCCGACGAGATGGCGTACGGCGTCCTCGGCACCGCCCCGGTTGTCGCAGTCGACGTACACGGCGCTCTTCGAGCCGCCGCTCCAGCCGGGCCGGCCGCCGAACACGGTGGGGACACCGGCGCCCTCGATCAGACCGGGCAGCGGGTCGTCGAGGTGGAGCGAGAAGACCAGTGCGCCGTCGACATGGCCGCCGGCGAGATAGCGGGCCACCCGTGCGTGGTCGTCCCGTCCCTCGGTGAGCAGCAGCACGAGCTGGTTGTCCTGGGCGGTCAGCTCCTTGCTGATACCGCGCAGTTGGAGGGCGAAGAAGGGGTCGGTGAAGATCCGGGTCTCCGGTTCGGCGATGACGACGGCGACGGCGTCGTGCCGTTTGGTGACGAGGCTGCGGGCCGCCTGGTTGGGGACGTAGCCGAGTTCCTCGACCGCCCGGCGCACCCGCTCGACGAGGGGCTCGCGCACGCCGTCCCCGCCGTTGACGACCCGTGACACGGTGGCCCGGGAGACCCCGGCCCGCGCGGCCACGGCCTCCAGCGTGGGGCGGGACACTGCCTCGGACACCTCGGCCCTCCTCCTCGGCGGCTGGCGATCAGCATAGTCCCGGGCGCCAGGAGGCGGTGGGAGCGCTCTCGGGGCCGTGCCGCCCGCCGACCACCGCCGGAGTGCCGCCGACCACCGCCGGGATGCGGCCGGGGTGCCGCCAAGTCCCGCTGTCAGGACCGCTGTTCGGGTCGCGCCCGGCTGGGCTGGACGCGTTTGGGCTCGCCCGGCATCTTCGGGTACTCCGGCGGATAGGGCAGGTCGCCGAGACCGTGGTCCTGTTCGTCGCGGCGGGCGAGTTCCAGGAGGGCGTCGAGGGAGTAGGCGTGGTCGTCCATGTCGGCGTGCACATCGCCGACTTCGGCGAACCGGGCCGGCATCGTGGCCAGGTCGAAGTCCGCGGGCCGCACGTCGTCGACCTCCTCCCAGCGCAGCGGCGCGGAGACGGGGGCGTGCGGGCGGGGCCGCAGGGAGTAGGCGGAGGCGATGGTGCGGTCGCGCGCGGTCTGGTTGTAGTCGACGAAAATGCGCTCGCCGCGCTCCTCCTTCCACCACTTGATGGTCACCCGGTCCGGCATCCGGCGTTCCAGCTCCCGGCCCACGGCGATCGCCGCCCGCCGGACCTGGGTGAAGGTCCAGCGGGGTTCGATGGGCACGAAGACGTGCAGGCCACGGCCGCCGGAGGTCTTGGGCCAGCCCCGCAGTCCGCCGAACTCGTCCAGGACGGCGCGCAGTTCGTGGGCGGCGCGGACCGCGTCGGCGAAGTCGGTGCCGGGCTGCGGGTCCAGGTCGATACGGAGCTCGTCGGGACGGTCGACGTCGTCGCGCCGCACCGGCCAGGGATGGAAGGTGAGCGTGCCGTACTGCGCCGCCCACACCACTGCGGCCTCCTCCGTGGGGCACATCTCGTCGGCGGTACGGCCGCTGGGGAAGGTGATGTGGGCGGTGGGGATCCAGTCGGGCATGCCCTTGGGTGCGCGCTTCTGGTAGAACCACTCGCCCTCGATGCCGTCCGGGTAGCGCTGGAGGGTGGTGGGGCGCTCGCGCAGGGCGCGCAGGATGCCCGGGGCGACGGCCGCGTAGTAGCGGGCGACGTCCAGCTTGGTGAAACCGCGCTCCGGGAAGAACACCTTGTCCGGGCTGGACAGCCGTACGGTCCGGCCGGCCACCTCCAGTTGCACCGCATCACCCATGCGGCCACGGTAGGCGCACCGCCCCCACCGCGCATATCGGCTCGACACGGTCTCCGGGCCCGGGAGACGGCGGACCCCGGGCCCGTACCGGAGGTGTGCCGCGTGGCGAGCGCGCGCCGGGGACCGCTCGTAGAGTCGTGGCATGGATCTGCCGGTGATGCCGCCCGTGAAGCCGATGCTCGCCAAGTCGGTGGCGGCGATCCCGCCGGACATGCAGTACGAGGCGAAGTGGGACGGCTTCCGTGCGATCGTGTTCCGGGACGGCGCCGAGGTCGAGCTCGGCAGCCGTACCGGGAAGCCGTTGACCAGGTACTTCCCCGAGCTGGTGGCGGCGCTGAAGGAGCGGGTGCCCGAGCGATGCGTGCTGGACGGGGAGATCGTCATCGCCCGGGAGGGCCGGCTGGACTTCGACGCGCTGACCGAGCGGATCCATCCGGCGGACTCCAGGGTGCGCACGCTGGCGGAGCGGACGCCCGCCTCCTTCGTCGCCTTCGACCTGCTGGCGCTGGCCGACGAGTCACTGCTCGACGTGCCGCTCACCGACCGCCGCGCGCTGCTCACGAGGGCGCTGGAGGGGGTGACCCCGCCGGTGCATCTGGCGCCGGCCACGACCGATGTCGAGGTGGCCCGGCGGTGGTTCGAGCAGTACGAGGGGGCCGGTCTCGACGGGGTCATCGCCAAGCCGCTCGACCTGCGCTACCGGCAGGACGAGCGCGCCATGTTCAAGGTCAAGCACGAGCGGACGGCCGACGTCGTGGTGGCCGGCTACCGCCTCCACAAGAGCGGCCCGGTGGTGGGCTCGCTGCTGCTCGGCCTGTACGACGACCGCGGCGCCCTCCAGCACGTGGGCGTGTCGGCCGCGTTCCCGATGAAGCGGCGGGCCGAGCTGGTCGAGGAGCTGGAGCCGCTGCGCATGGATGACGTCTCCGGGCATCCGTGGGCGGCCTGGGCGGAGGAGGCCGCCCATGAGTCGGCCCGGCTGCCGGGTGCGCCGAGCCGCTGGTCGGGCAAGAAGGACCTGTCCTGGGTGCCGCTGCGGCCGGAGCGGGTGGCCGAGGTGGCGTACGACCACATGGAGAACGGGGCGCGCTTCCGGCACACGGCCCGGTTCCGCCGCTGGCGCCCGGACCGCACACCGGACAGCTGCACCTACGCCCAGCTGGAGGAGCCGGTGCGCTACGACCTCACGGAGATCCTGGGGTCCTGACCGCTGGGCTGCGGCCTCCGGCGCCCGCGATCGGATTCGACCGGGTATGGCCACCGATGAACCGATGAGCACACAATCAAGGGGGCGAACAGGGGCCGGACCGGGGGGACAGCGGTGGGCATGGGACTGGGCACGGGACACGGGGCGCCGACGGGACACGGGGCGCCAACGCGCCGGGCCGTGCTGACGGCAGGGCTGGCGGCGGCCGCCGTGACGGCCTCGCTCACGGCGGGCTGCACCCGGCACGGCACGGCGGGCGACGACGGCCGCGCGCCGCAGAGCAGCACCCCGGCACCGGGCCGGCGGCAAGCCACCGGATCCGTACTGGCCGTGAAGATCGACAACGTGGCCGCGGCCCGCCCCCAGACCGGCCTCGACGCGGCGGACGTGGTGTACGCGGAGCAGGTGGAGGGCGGGCTCAGCAGGCTGATGGCGGTGTACGCCACCCGGCTCCCCGAGGTCGTCGGCCCCGTCCGCAGCGCCCGCGAGTCAGACCTGGAGCTGCTGCGCCAGTTCGACCGGCCGACGCTCGCCTTCTCCGGCGCCCAGAAGAGACTGCTCCCCTTGATCCGCCGGGCGCCGTTGCGGCCGGAGTCACCCGCTCAGGCGTCCGGCGCCTACTACCGGGGCAGCGGCCGACCGGCCCCGCACAACCTGTACCTCCGCCCGGCCGAGCTGATGCCGGACGGGGCGCCGGGCAGGGCGGCGCTCACCACCGGTTTCCGCTACGGCCCGGCCCCGGCCGGCGGCACGGTCACCGCCTCCCGCACCGTGCGGTACCCGGCGGCCCGCTTCACCTTCACCTGGTCCGCCGGCCGGAACGGCTGGCTGGTGTCGATGGACGGCACGCCGGCGAGGACGACGGCGGGCAACCGGCCGGCACCGGCGACGGTCGTGGTGCAGCACGTGCGGGTGACGAAGTCGGCGTATCACGACGTGCTCGGCAACTACACGCCGTTCACCGAGACGGTCGGTACGGGAAAGGCGGAGGTGCTGCGCGACGGCCGGTCGTACGAAGCGACCTGGTCACGCCCGCAGGCCACCGACGGGACGACGTTCACGGGCGCGGACGGCAGCCCGGTGAACTTCGCCGACGGTCAGGTGTGGGTGGTGTTCGCCAAGGCCTGACCCTGCGGCACGGCCGGCTCGGCCGGGTTGCGCAGGCCCTCCGCCGCGTCCGAGACGCGTCGGATCAGGTCGAAGAACAGGCTCTGCTCCGCGGCCGAGAGCGGGGCCAGGAAGACCTGGTTCATCCGGGCGGTGCGCACGGCGAGCTTGCGGTGGGTGCGCAGACCGTCGTCGGTGAGGCGCAGCAGGAAGCGGCGCCCGTCCTGCGGATCGCGCACCTTGTCGAGGAGCCCGCGCCGGCCCAGCCGGCTGATGACCTCGGCGATGGTCGACCGGTCCAGGCCCACCCGCTCCCCCACGGTTCGCTGGTCCAGGCCCGGCTCGGCGACGAGCGCGTTCAGCACGGCGAACTGCGGCGAGGTGATCTCCTCCGAGACCATCGTGTTCCACAGCAGGTAGTGGGCCTGCTGGAGCCGCCGGGCCAGGTGCCCGGGGTGGGTGGTGAGGTCCACCGCGGCCATATGCGCTCCCAGGTTCCGAATTCGTTGGTGCACTGAACGATACCGGCAGTCATCCTTCCTGTCTGTACACCCGTCTGCCATCACCCCAGGTCTTGACGGGTGGCGACGCCAGTGGCAGCGTGGCAGACATCTCGCTGAAATACTCAGTGCCCTGATTAATTCGCTGAGAGATGAGGCTGCACGGATGGACAAGGTGGTCGCCACGGCCGCGGAGGCGGTGGCCGACGTGCCGGAGGGCGCGTCGCTGGCGGTGGGCGGGTTCGGGCTCAGCGGTGTGCCGAACGTGCTGATCGGGGCGTTGTACGAGCGGGGGGTGAGTGGCCTGTCGGTGGTCTCGAACAACTGCGGAGCGATGGACACGGGCCTGGCCGTCCTGCTCGCGGCCGGTCGGATCGCCCGGGTGACGGGGTCCTACATCGGGGCGAACAAGGAGTTCGCGCGGCAGTATCTGGCGGGTGAGCTGGAGGTGGAGCTGATCCCGCAGGGCACGTTGGCGGAGCGGTTGCGGGCGGGTGGTGCCGGGATCCCTGCGTTCTACACGCCCGCGGGGGTGGGCACGCAGGTCGCGGAGGGCGGACTGCCGTGGCGTTACGACGGCTGCGGTGGGGTGGCTCTGGCCTCACCCGCGAAGGAGGTGCGGGACTTCGACGGCACCGAGTACGTGCTGGAGCGGGGTATCCGTACGGACTTCGCGCTGGTGCGGGCGGCGAAGGGCGACCGGCACGGGAACCTGGTGTTCAACAAGTCCACCCGCAACTTCAACCCGCTCGCGGCGATGGCCGGGAAGATCACCGTCGCGGAGGTGGAGGAACTGGTGGAGCCGGGCGCGATCGATCCGGACGCGGTGCATCTGCCGGGGATCTTCGTGCAGCGGGTGGTGGCGCTGACCGCGCAGCAGGCCGGGGACAAGAAGATCGAGCAGCGGACGGTGAGCAGCTGATGGCCTGGACGCGCGAGGAGATGGCCGCGCGGGCGGCCCGCGAACTTCAGGACGGCCAGTACGTCAACCTCGGGATCGGGCTGCCGACGCTGATCCCGAACTATCTGCCCGAGGGGGTGGAGGTGGTCCTGGAGTCGGAGAACGGCATCCTGGGCACCGGCCCCTACCCCGCCGAGGACGCCGTCGACCCTGACCTGATCAACGCCGGGAAGGAGACCGTCACCGTACTGCCCGGGGCGTCGTTCTTCGACTCGGCGCTGTCGTTCTCGATGATCCGCGGCGGGCACATCGACGTCGCCGTGCTCGGCGCCATGCAGGTCTCCGCGCGCGGCGACCTGGCGAACTGGGCGATCCCGGGAAAGCTGGTCACGGGGATCGGCGGTGCGATGGACCTGGTGCACGGCGCCCGCACGGTCATCGTCGTGATGACCCACACCGCGAAGGACGGCTCGGCGAAGATCCTCACCGAGTGCGCGCTGCCGCTGACCGGGAAGGCCTGCGTGGACCGGATCATCACCGACCTCGCCGTCCTGGACGTCACCGGCGAGGGACTCGTCCTCGTCGAGACCGCGCCCGGGGTCGGCGTCGAGGAGATCATCGCCAAGACCGACGCCGAACTCACTGTCCCGGAGGGTCTGCTGTGAACACGGTGTACATCGTCGACGCGGTCCGCACACCGATCGGCCGCTACAACGGCGGCCTCGCCGGCGTACGCCCGGACGACCTGGCCGCCCACGCCATCCGTGAACTCCTCGCCCGCACCCCCGACCTGGACCCGGCCCGGGTCGAGGACGTCTACTTCGGAAACGCCAACGGCGCCGGCGAGGAGAACCGCAACGTCGGCCGGATGGCCGCGCTGCTCGCCGGTCTGCCGACGTCCGTGCCGGGGGTGACGGTCAACCGGCTGTGCGCCTCCGGGCTGGAGGCGGTCGTCCAGGCCGCCCGCGCCATCGCCGTCGGCGACGCGCACATCGCCGTGGCCGGCGGTGTGGAGTCCATGACCCGGGCACCGTACGTCCTGCCCAAGAACGACCGGCCGTTCCCCGCCGGGCACGCCGAGCTGTACTCGACCACCCTCGGCTGGCGCATGGTCAACCCGAAGATGGATCCGCAGTGGACCATCCCGCTGGGCGAGTCCGCGGAACGCATCGCCGACAAGCACAAGATCAGCCGGGAGCAGCAGGACGAGTTCGCCCTCGCCTCCCACCAGAAGGCGGCCGCCGCCCAGGAACAGGGCCTGTTCGACGCCGAGCTGGCACCCGTGCCCGTCCCGCAGCGCAAGGGCGACCCCGTCCCCTTCGCCGCCGACGAATGCGTACGTGCCGACGCCTCCCTCGCCGCGATGGCCAAGCTCAAGCCGTCCTTCCGCACGGAGGGCGGCACGGTGACCGCGGGCAACGCCTCCCCCCTCAACGACGGTGCGGCCGCCGTGCTGCTGACCGACGAGGAGGGTCTGAGGACGATCGGGCGGGAGCCGCTGGCCCGGGTCGGCGCGACCGGGGTGTCCGGGATCGACCCCGACTACTTCGGACTCGCCCCGGTCGAAGCGGTGCAGCGGGCGCTGGGCAAGGCCGGCAAGGGGTTCGGGGATCTGTCGGTGCTGGAGCTGAACGAGGCGTTCGCCGCGCAGGTGCTGGGATGTGTCGCCGAGTGGCCCGAGTTCGACCCGGCCATTCTCAACCCGCAGGGCGGGGCGATCGCGTTGGGGCATCCGCTGGGTGCGTCGGGGGCGCGGCTGGCGGGGACCGTGGCGCATCAGCTGGCGCGGCGTGGCAGCGGTATCGGTGTTGCCAGCCTTTGCATCGGCGTCGGGCAAGGGCTCGCGCTTGTTCTTGAGCGATAGGTCGTAGGGCACCTGCGGGTGCTTCGTGGTTGATCGCGCCCACGCGGCGGAGCCGCATATCGATACAGCCCCGCGCCCCTAAAAGCAGGGCGCTTCACCGAGGACTTTTCATGACACTCACCCAGGCCGACATCGACCTCGAAATCGCCGCCGAACGTGCCGCGTACGAAAAGCGTGTCGCCGACGGCGCTCCCGTCGAGCATCACCCCCGCAGGGATTACGCCCCCTACCGGTCCTCCGTTCTCCGGCATCCGAAACAGCCCCTGGTCGCCATCGACACGGCCAAGGATCCGGAGCTGGTGGAGCTGCACTCCCCCGCGTTCGGGGAGCGGGACATCACCGGCATAGACAATGACCTGACCCGGCAGCACAACGGTGAGCCCATCGGTGAGCGGATCACCGTCTCCGGGCGGCTCCTGGACCGCAGCGGCCGGCCGGTCCGGGGCCAGCTGATCGAGGTCTGGCAGGCCAACTCGGCCGGCCGCTACGCGCACCAGCGCGAGCAGCACGACGCCCCGCTGGACCCCAACTTCACGGGTGTCGGCCGTACGATCACCGACGCCGACGGCGGCTACCACTTCACCACCATCCAGCCGGGCCCCTACCCCTGGCGCAACCACCTCAACGCCTGGCGTCCGGCCCACATCCACTTCTCGATGTTCGGTACGGCGTTCACGCAGCGGCTGGTGACGCAGATGTACTTCCCGAGCGACCCGCTGTTCCCGTACGACCCGATCATCCAGTCGGTGACGGACGACGCGGCCCGGCAGCGCCTGGTCGCCACCTACGACCACGGCCTGTCCGTGCCGGAGTTCTCGATGGGCTACCAGTGGGACATCGTGCTGGACGGCCCGAACGCCACCTGGATCGAAGAAGGACGCTGAGCTGCCATGACGAAGATCGACACGAGCAGCCCTGAGAACGTGCTGCCCACGCCGTCGCACACGGTCGGCCCCTTCTACGGGTACGCGCTGCCGTTCCGCGGCGGCGAGGACATCGCGCCCCTCGGGCACCCGGACACGGTCACGGTCCACGGGTACGTCTTCGACGGCGAGGGCACACCGCTGCCCGACGCCCTCGTGGAGCTGTGGAGCGCCGATCCCGACGGAAACGTCTCCACGACCGACGGTTCGATCCGCCGCGATCCGGCGACCGGTGACTACCTCGGCCGCAACGGCGTGGAGTTCACCGGCTGGGGCCGGATCCAGACGGACACCAACGGGCACTGGTACGCGCGGACGCTGCGGCCCGGCGTCCGCGGCGGCGGCGCGCCCTACATCAGCGTGTGCGTGTTCGCGCGCGGGCTGCTGATGCACCTCTTCACCCGGATCTACCTGCCGGGCGACGACGCGGCGCTCGCCGCCGACCCGCTGCTCACCCGGGTGGGCGAGCGACGCGACACGCTGATCGCCGCCGACGAGGGCCGGGGGACCTACCGTTTCGACATCCGCCTTCAGGGAGAGGGCGAGACGGTCTTCCTGGAGTTCCGGTGACAACAGTGGATCACGGCGGCGGTGACGCCGGGCTGCTCGGTCCCGGGTGGTCCGGTTCGGCCGCCGCGGCCGCGGCGAGCGACGGCGCGTACCTGCGGGCGCTGCTCGACGCGGAGGCGGCCCTCACCCGTGCCCAGGCCGCCCTGGGTCTCGCCCCGGCCGGGGCCGCGACGGCGGTGACCGAGGCGGCCGACCCCGGCCGCTACGACGTCGGCGCCCTCGCCGAGCGGGCCCGTGGCGGCGGCAACCCGGTCATCCCGCTGGTCGCCGGCCTGACGAGGGCGGTCGGCGCGGAGTACGGGCCCTACGTGCACCGGGGTGCGACCAGCCAGGACATCATGGACACGGCGACGATGCTGGTCGCCGCCCGCACCCTGGATCTCGTGCTCGCCGACCTCGGACGGACCGAGCGGGCGCTGGCCCTGCTGGCCGCCGAGCACCGCGACACGCCGATGGCGGGCCGCACGCTCACCCAGCACGCGGTACCGACGGCCTTCGGGCTCAAGGCGGCCGGCTGGCGCTCGCTGGTCCTCGACGCCCGGGACCGAGTGACCCTGGTCCGGGGTTCGCTGCCCGCCCAACTGGGCGGCGCGGCAGGCACGCTGGCCGCCTTCGGGGTGTACGGCGCGGAGCACGCCGAGCAGCTGCCGGCCGCGTACGCCCGTGAACTGGGCCTCGCCGCCCCCCTGTTGCCCTGGCACACGCTGCGGACGCCGATCGCCGATCTCGCCGGGTGTCTCGCCTTCGCGGCCGGGGCACTGGGGAAGATCGCCGCGGACGTGCTGACCTTGTCCCGTACCGAGATCGGCGAGGTCTCGGAGGGCAGCGGGGGCGGTTCCTCGGCGATGCCGCACAAGGCCAACCCCGTGCGCTCGACGCTGATCGCGGCGGCCGCCCGGCGGGCCCCGCAGCTCGCGGCCGTCCTGTACGGCTCGATGGCGGCGGAGGACGAGCGGCCGGCCGGTGCCTGGCACGCCGAGTGGGAGCCGTTGCGGGATCTGCTGCGGACCGTCGGGGGTGCGGCGCGGGACGCGGCGGAGCTGGCGGCGGGGCTGCGGGTGCACCCGGAGGCGATGCGCCGGAACCTCGACCTCACAGGCGGGCTGATCGTCTCGGAGCGGCTCTCCGCCGAGCTGACCCCCGTGCTCGGCCGGGCCCGCGCCAAGGAGCTGCTCACCGAGCTGGCCCGCCGCACCCACACCGAGCACCGGACGCTGCATGAACTCCTCGCCGAGGAACCCGACTTGAGGGACGTCGAGCTCGACAGCCTGACCGATCCCGCCCGCTACACCGGTTCCGCCGGTGTGCTCACCGACCGTGCTCTGGAGCGACGTTGACCGAGAACCTCCTCAACCACCGCGTCGAGGGCCCCGCTTCGGCTCCCCCGCTGCTCCTCGGGCCGTCGCTCGGCACCTCGTACGCCCTGTGGGACGCCGTGGCGCCCGAACTGTCCACCGCCCACCGGGTGGTGCGCTGGAACCTGCCGGGCCACGGCGGTTCGGCACCCGACCTGATCAAGGCGGGGGCGACCGTCGGTGACCTCGCCGACCTGGTGCTCGCGCTCGCCGACTCGCTCGGCATCGAGCGGTTCGCTTACGCGGGCGTGTCGCTGGGCGGTGCCGTGGGACTGCACCTGGCCGTCCACCACCCGGACCGGCTGGAGAACCTGGCGGTGATCTGCTCCTCGGCCCACTTCGGCGGGTCCAGGCCGTGGGAGGAGCGGGCCGGGCGGGTGCGCCGGGAGGGCGTGGAGTGGCTGGCGGAGAACGCCCCCAGCCGCTGGTTCACCCCCGGCTTCACCGTGCCGCGGCTGGTCGAGGACCAGCGGGCGGCCGACCCGGAGGCGTACGCCGCCTGCTGCGACGCGCTGGCCGCCTTCGATCTGCGGGACCGGCTCGGCGAGATCGCCGTCCGCACCCTGCTGATCGCCGGCCGGCAGGACCCCGCGACCCCGCCGCCGCATCTGCGGGAGATCGCGGACGCGGTTGTCGCGTCCACGCTGGTGGAGCTTCCGGGCGCCGCTCATCTGGCGCCCGCACAGTGCCCGGACGCCGTCCTGACCGCGCTCCGCTCCCACCTCGACGGGGGCGCCAGGCGCGGGATGGCGGTACGGCGCGAAGTGCTAGGCGACGCGCACGTCGACGGCGCCCAGGCCCGGCAGACGCCGTTCACGGCCCGCTTCCAGGACTTCATCTCGCGCTACGCCTGGGGCGAGATCTGGACCGACCCCACCCTCTCCCGCCGTGAACGCAGCATGATCACCCTCACCGCGCTGGTCGCCCACGGCCACTACGACGAACTGGCCATGCACGTACGGGCCGCCCGGCGCAACGGGCTGACGCCGGAGGAGATCGGCGCGGTGCTGCTGCAGACGGCCGTGTACTGCGGGGTGCCGGCGGCGAACTCGGCGTTCGCGACGGCGCAACGGGTGCTGGCGGAAGAGGAAGGGTGACCCTGCCGGTCGTACCTCCAGCGGCACCACCCACCCGGCGCCGTCCCGCGCCTAGGCTGGCGGCATGTCCACTGTTCTGATCACCGGTGCCACCTCCGGGCTCGGCCGGTACGTCGCCTTCGAACTGGTCCGCGCCGGACACCTCGTCCTCGCCCACGGCCGCGATCCGGGCCGTACCGAGCGGCTGGTCGACGAGCTGCGCACCGAGGGCGCCGCGGAGGGGTTCGTCGCGGACCTGGCCTCGCTGGCCCAGGTCCGCGAACTGGGCCGGCGGGTCGCCGACGCGCATCCCGAGCTGGACGTGCTGGTCAACAACGCGGGCGTCGGCGCCGGCACACCCGGCTCAGGCCGCGAACTGAGCACCGACGGCCACGAGTTGCGCCTGGCCGTCAACTACCTGGCCCCGGTGACCCTCACCCACGCCCTCCTCCCGGTACTGCGCACGCACACCCCCGCCCGCATCGTGAACGTCGGCTCGGCGGGCCAGGAACCCCTGGACTTCGACGACCCCGAATTCACCCGCGGCTACCAGGGCTTCGCGGCGTACTGCCGCGCCAAGTTCGCCCTGGCGGCCCATACCTTCACCTTGGCGGAGGAGTTGGCGGGCACGGGCGTCGCAGTGAATGTCCTGCACCCCGCCACCTTCATGGACACGGCGATGGTGAGGGAGGGCGGGGTGGCACCGTGGAGCACGGTGGCGGACGGCGCGCCGGGGGTACTGGCCCTGACGACGCAGAACCTGGGAACGGGCGGCTACTTCGACGGCACGAGCCCGGCCAGGGCACACGAGGCGACGTACGACCGAGAGGTGCAGAAACGCCTCTCAGCGGTAACTGATCAACTTCTCGCGCTGTAGCGCCCCTTCTTTAGGGGCGCGGGGCTGTATCGATATGCGGCTGCCGCCGCGTGGGCGCGACCAGCCACATACAACCCGCACCCGTCAACGCAACCCCCGCCCCGTATCCAAAACCTCCCGAGCCTGAGCAACCAGCCCATCGGCTCCACACGACCGAGCCAACGCCAGCCCCCGATTCAGCTCGGCCACCGACCGCGCAGCGATCCCGTACTCCACCCGCGCCGCCGCATGCTCGTACTGGCAGGGCGAGGCCTCCAGATAGGCCACCGCCTGCGAGGCGAGCCGCACCTGGCGTTGCCCGGTCTCCAGCGCGGCAGCGCACCGCAGCGCCTCGCCGATCGCGGTGTCCGTGCCGAACCGCTCGGCCTGCCGCCGCGCGTCGCCCGCCAGCTGGGCCGCCCGCGCCGGGTCCTCGTTGGCGAGGGCCCGGGCCAGGTCGAGTGCCCAGGGCACGACCACGGGGTTGAAGTGGCCGCGCGCGGCGGCCGCCTTCTCCGCCGCCTCCAGTTCGTTCACGGCCTCCTTCGTGCGGCCGACGGCGAGCAGCAGCCGGCCGCGCACCGACCGCGGGTCCGGCATGACGATGGTGGAGGGGTACGGCGGTGCGAAACCGTACTGTTCGGCGGTCTCCCAGGCCTGCTGGACATGGCCGCGGGCGAGCAGCGTGTCGACGAGGTTGCAGGTGGCGGTCCAGTACAGGGGCAGCCGGCGGCCGACCCGCTCGGCGATCCGCAGGGACTCCCGCAGGGAGGTCTCCGCGTCCCGCAGCCGGCCGCGCCTGCGGTGGCCCAGGCCGACGTAGGCATGGGCCAGGGCGAGGTGGCCGCCGCTCCAGCCGGAGGACTCGTAGGCGCGCAGGCCCTCGTTGTACAGGCTCTCCGCGCGGTCGAGGCGGTCGGTGTAGACGTAGGAGTTGGCGAGCATCAGCAGGAGTTCGATGCCCCACTCGCTGTCGGTCCAGCCGAGGCCGGGCGCGAGCCGGCCGTTGACGAGGGCGCGGTCGCACAGCTCGACGACCTCCTCGGCGCTCTCGCCCTGGATCAGCATGTCGAAGCCGCGCAGCATCAGCAGGGCGCGCTCGGAGTTGTCGCGGCCGGTGCAGGTGGCGGCGAGGCCGGCGAGCCGTTCGGAGCGGTGCGGGGAGACGGCCTCGCCGGCGATGCCCTCCCACATGAACTGGACGGCCTGGAGCCGGAGTCTGGCGGGTCCTTCCTCGTGCCGGGCGGCCTCCGCCTCGACCGTGCGGACGGCTTCCTCCAGCTGGTCGTTGTGGAGGAGGGCCTGGGAGAGCCGGAAGACGGCGTCCACGCGTTCGGGCCCGGCGAGGCCGGACATGCCGAGCGCGCTCTGCAGATGGCCGATGGTGACGGCGGGCTTGGTGAGGAGGGTGGCGCAGCCCAGTTCGTAGAGCACGCGGGCGTGGACCTCGGGGACGGGCGGTTCGAGGAGAGCGCGTTCGAGGCAGCGGCGGGCCGCGTCCGGAGCGCCGACGGCGAGGTGTTCCTTGGCGGCGTCACGCAGCTGTTCGACGAGTTCCTCGTCGTCGTCCGGGTGCACCTTCAGCAGATGGCGGGAGGCCTCGGCGATGCCGCGGCCGTCGTCGATGACGATCTGGGCGGCGATGCCGTGCATGGCGGTGCACATCGCGGGCGGGATGGAGTTGTAGACGGCGGTGGCGATCAGCGGGTGGACGAACTCCAGGTCGCCGGTGTGGGACCGGGAGCCGGCCGGGTCGGGCTCGGTGAGGATACGGGCGCTGCGCAGCAGTTCGGCACAGCGCTCGGCGTCGTCCACGGCCATGCTGGCGAGCTGGGCGACGAGGCCGACGGAGATGCCGGTGCCGAGGATGGCGGCGGCCCAGGCGAACCGGGTGGCGTCGACGCCGAGGCCTTCGAGGCGGGTGACGAGGCCGCCGCCTCTGGCCGAGCGGTTGAGGGCGCGCAGTTCGCCGGCCCGGGACTCGACGGGTTCGACCTCGCTGTCCTGGACCTTGGCGAGGAGTTCGACGGTCTCGTAGGGGTTGCCGCCGGTGACGGCCCAGACCTCGCGGCAGAACGGGGCGTCGGCGTGCTCGCCGAGGGTGGCGCGGGTGAGGCCGGCGGTGGCGTCCGGGGTGAGGGCGCTGATGGTGCGGACGGGGCGGCCGGCCGCGGCGGCCACGGCGTCGAGGTAGCGGGCGCTGTCGCCGTTGACCTCGCCGGGGCGGCGGGCCACCAGGACCAGCACGGACAGATCGTCCAGGCGTTCGACGAAGGCGGCGAGCCAGGCCAGGGTCTCCTGGTCGGCCCAGTGCGCGTCGTCGATCAGCAGGACCAGCGGCCAGTCGCGTTTGGCGAGCCGGCGGACGGCGGCGACCAGGCCGTCGCAGACGCCCTGCGGGTCGGCCAGGCGGTCTCCGGGGTCCGTTATGCCGAGGGCGGGGCCGGCGATGTCGTACCAGTCGCCGAGGTACTCCCGGGCCTCCTCGGGCAGCAGGGAGACCAGGGCGGGCTGTAACAGCTGCCGTACGACGTGGAAGGGCACGCTGCGCAGGGTCTCGACGCCGCGGGTGGACCAGACGGTGCAGCCCAGGCGTTCGGCGATGCGGCGGGTCTCGGCCAGCAGCGCGGTCTTGCCGAGCCCGGCCTCGCCGCGCAGCACCAGCAGGTTCCCGGAGGTGGAATGGTCGGCGCCCAGGGCGTCGAGCGCCTCGGTGATGGCGGCGATCTCCTCCTCGCGCTCCCAGAGGTGAGCCGAGGCGCCTCCCGGGAGCTGCTCCTCCGTCATCCCGTTACCTCCCCAAGTCGCCCGAACGACGTACAGACCACGAGCGTAGCCGTCCGGTTGGCTGTCCGGAGGCGGGTCCGGGCAGCTCTTGCCTCGACGGGTGAAAGCGGATGCGGCCGAGCGACGCGGGACGGCCCCGACCTGCCGCTGTACAGCGAACGGACCGTCAACGGGCAGGGACATGAGGCTGACTTTCGAAGATCGGGCAGTACGGGAGCGGAACCGGCCCCTGCGGGCGCTGGCGGCGGGCTCGGTCGGGAACTTCATCGAGTGGTACGAGTTCGGTGTCTACGGCTATGTCGCGACCGTCGTCGCCGAGCGGTTCTTCACTCCGGCGGGCGGGAGTGCGGCCGAGGGGCTGGTGCGTACGTACGCCTCGTTCGGGCTGGCGTTCTTCTTCCGTCCGCTGGGCGCGGCCCTGTTCGGCCGGCTGGCGGACCGGCTCGGCCGGCGGCCGGTGCTGATCCTGGTCGTGGCGCTGATGACGGGCGCGACGGCGCTGATCGGCGTGGCGCCGACGTATGCGCAGGCGGGTGCGCTCGCGCCGTGGCTGCTGACGTTCCTGAGGGTGGTTCAGGGGTTGTCGGCGGGCGGGGAGTTCGGGGGTGCGGTGGCGATGCTGACCGAGTTCGCGCCGCCGGGGCGGCGGGGGCTGTACGGGGCGTGGCAGTCGTTCACGGTGGCGTTGGGGCTGCTGGGCGGGGCGGGGGTCGCGGTGGGGCTGTCCGTGGTCCTGACGGCGGATCAGTTCGGTTCCTGGGGGTGGCGGCTGCCGTTCCTGCTGGCGTTGCCGCTGGGTGCGCTGGCGCTGTGGCTGCGGATCGGGCTGGACGAGACACCGGAGTTCCGGGAACCGGCCGGGGGCGCCGTGCGCGTGCCGGTCGGGGCGATCGCGCTGGCCGCCGCCCGGGTGATGGGCTGGTCGGCGGCCGGGTACACCTTCCTGGTGGTGCTGCCGTCGTACCTCCAGGCCGCGCTGCACACCGGCTTCCGGCAGGCGCTGCTGGCGACCGTGGTGGCGAACCTGGGGTTCGCGGCGGCGATCCTGCCTGCGGGGCTGCTCAGCGACCGGGTGGGGCGGCGGCCGGTGATGCTGGCGGGCGCCGGGCTCGTGGTGCTGCTGGCGCTGCCCCTGCTCGGCCTCCTCCAGGACCCGGGGGCCCCGGCCGCCGTGAAGGGGGCGGCCCTGTGCGGTGCGGGTGCGGTGGTGGGGCTGATGGCCGGGCCGGGGCCCGCGATGCTGGCCGAGATGTTCCCGGCGCGGGCCCGCTGCACGGGCCTCGGACTCGCCTACGCGCTGTCCAATGCCGTGTTCTCGGGCTGTGCGGGCCTCATCATCACGGAGGCGGTGCGGCGCACCGGGAATCTGGACGTTCCGGGCTACTACGCGGCGGCGACCTGCGCGGTCAGCGTGCTCGCGCTCGTCAGGTCACCGAAGAGGAAGGCGGGTTGAGACGTTGCTGGTGATCGGCCTGATGTCCGGGACGTCCTACGATGCGGTGGACGCGGCGGCGGCCGAGCTGCGGCTGCTGGACGGCACGCTGCTGCTGAAGCCGCTGGGGATGGTGAGCACGCCGTACGACGAGGAGCTGCGCGAGGCGCTCGCGGGGGCGTTGCCGCCGGCCGCCGTGCCGCTGGCGCGGGTGTGCCTGCTGGACACCCGGATCGGGCAGGCGTTCGCGGCGGCCGCGGTCCGGGCGAACCGTGAACTGTGCGGCGGGCGTGCGGAGTTGCTGGCCTCGCACGGACAGACGGTCTACCACTGGGTGGCGGACGGCCGGGTGCACGGCACCCTGCAGCTGGGGCAGCCCGCCTGGATCGCAGAGGCGACCGGGCTGCCGGTGGTCGCCGACTTCCGGCCACGGGACGTGGCGGCCGGGGGCCAGGGCGCTCCCCTGGTGAGCCTGGTCGACCTGCTGTGGCTGCGCGGGCGGCCGGGGACACCGGTGGCGCTGAACATCGGCGGGATCGCCAACCTCACCGCGCCCGACGGCACGGCCTTCGACACCGGGCCCGGGTGCGCGCTGCTGGACGCGGCGGTCCGGGAGTTCACCGGCGGGCAGCTGGCGTACGACGTGGACGGGGCGCTGGCGGCGCGCGGCCGGCCGTTCGGACCGCTGCTGGACCGGCTCCTGGAAGAGCCGTACTACGCGCTTCCCGCGCCCAAGACGACCGGCAAGGAGCTGTTTCACGCCGAGTACTGGCGAGCCGTCGAGCGGCTGCCCGCCGAGGACGCGCTGGCGACTCTCACCCTGCTCACCGCGCAGACGGTGGTGGACGCGGTGCGCGGCCTGGACGCCACAGAGGTGATCGCCTCGGGCGGCGGCACCCGCAACCCGGTGCTGATGGCGATGTTGCGCACCAGGCTGCGGGAGATCCCGGTCCGCGTCTCCGACGAGCTCGGTCTGCCCGCGGCGGCGAAAGAGGCGTACGCCTTCGCGGTGCTCGGCTTCCTCACCGCACACGGCCTCGCGGGCACGGTCCCGACCGCCACCGGCGCCCGCCACCCGAGCATCCTGGGCTCTCTGACCCCCGGCCGCAACGGCCTGCGCCTGCCTCCGCCGGCACCGGGGCCGCCGGTGCGGCTGCGGATCGAATGAAGTGTGCCGGATCCTCTCATCCGACTTTCACCCATGCCTCATACGGTGGGGGCATGACGCAGGTGACTCCTCCCGGGTGGTACCCCGATCCCGGGCAGACAAGTGACGGTCCGGCCACCGAACGCTGGTGGGACGGCAAGGCCTGGACGGAGCAGACCCGGCCCGCCGGGTCGGCCGCCGGCTGGGGTCCCCCGCCGCAGCCGCCGGCCGACGGGGCGCAGCCGGCGTACCCGGCCGATGGGGCGTACCCCGCGTACCCGGGTTATCCGGGGTATCCGGCGCCGCCGGCGACCGCCAAGCGCGGGCTGCGTACCGGCGTTGCCGTCGGCATCGCCGTGGCGGTCCTCGCCGCCATCGGGGTGGGCGCGTGGGCGCTCACCAGCGGCGGCGGCGACAGCGGCAACCAGCAGGCCTCGCAGCAGGGTTCGGGCGGCCAGGGCGGTCCCGAGGGGCAGAACGGCGGCCAGGGCTTCCCGTTCGGCGGGTCGGGCGGCAGCTCGGGTTCCGGTGGCACCGACGGGGGCGCGTCGCCGTCGCCGGGCCAGTCCGAGGCGCCGAAGGTCAAGGGCGGCGGCACGGTGGCGGACTCGATCAACGCCATCAGCATCCCGGTGCCGGACGGCTGGACCGGGCAGGCGCTCAGCTACGGCGCCAACGTCAGCTCCGACGACTCCTACAAGTGCCCGGGCGACACCTCGCAGACCTGCACCGCCGGCGGTGCCTACTCGGCGCCCGCGGTGGTGCTGGGCACCAAGGGGACCACGGCCGAGGCGGTCGCCAAGGCGGACATCTCGGCCAACGCCACGGAGTCGTACGGGGGCAAGACCTACGGCTCGATCACCTCGCACGAGGTGCTCGCCTCCAAGGCGGTCACCGTGGCCGGACAGAAGGGCTACCTGGTCCGCTGGAAGGCGATCACCAGCAAGGGTGCCGACGGCTACGTCGAGTCGCTGGCCTTCCCGTCGCCCGCGAACTCCGCGCAGATCGTCGTGGTCCGGTTCGGCGTCGACGTCGGCCAGAAGGAGTCGATCATCGACACGATCACCAGTGGCATCAAGGTGTCCTCGGGCAGCGGCAGCGGTTCGAACGTCTGACCCGGTCGGACCGGGTCTGCCCCGGTCCGGTCCCGGAACAGCAGTCGGCCGGGTGGAGCGCCCCTCCGCTCAAAGGGGCACCCCACCCGGCCGGGGGGTGCGCGCCGCCCCCGTCCCCACGGTGCGGCGCGAGCAGGTCACCGTCCGGTCATCCCGTGGACGGCGGCCTGGGTCCTAGGTCAGTCCGAGTGCGGGCAGCGCGACGGCCTCCACGAACCGGACGAGATAGTCGGCGTCGGCGTACTCGCCGGTGAGCACGGGCCGCACCCGCAGGACGCCGAACATCATGGCGGGCACGTAGTCCAGCGCGGGATGCCCCTCGGGCACCTCGCCGCGCGCGACTCCGCGGTGCAGGATCTCCTGGAGCGCGGCGATCTCGGGTTCCACGAGCGCCTCGCGCAACGCCTGCGCCAGTTCCTCGTCCGAGTGCACCGCGTGTCCCAGCGCCGCGAGCAGCTTGGTGTCCTTGCGGGACCAGTCGCCCGCGGCCCGCGCCACCTCGCGCAGGTCCTCGGCGAGTGACCCGGTGTCGATGCCGACGAAGCGCACCTCGCGCTTGGCCCGCAGCGCGGCCGCGACGAACTGCGGCTTCGTCTTCCACTGCCGGTAGAGCGTGGACTTGCTGCACCGGGTGCTGGCGGCGACCCCCTCCATGGACACGGAGTCGTAACCGCACTCGCGGATCTGTTCGAGCACGGCGTCGAAGAACTCCCGCTCACGCTCCGGCGTGATCTTGGAGCGGCGCGAGGCGGCGACCGTGTCCGGTCCGTCCGCGGCCTGCGACGTCATGTGCCCTGCTCCTCACTCGTTCATCACGTTCGGATCACTTCCGCCCCGCCCTGCGTTCGGCCGGCGCGGAAACCTACAACCAGTGTGGCCTACGTCTATCGATACGCCACTGTACCGGTACTCGACCGTATCGGTACAGTGGCGTATCGGTACGCTTTCGTATCGAAGAGTTCGGGCCACCGCCCGGGACTCGGCACAGCACCACCGTCAGTGAGGGGGCCTGGGATGAGATCCCAGTCCGAGCCTGCTTCAGCGGAGCCGGGCGCGATAGCCCGGCCGCCGCTCGTCCGTGAGCTCCTGCTCGTCGCAGGGCTCTTCCTCGTCTACAAATTCGGGCGGCAGCTGGCCACCGGCCATACCGCCGAGGCCCTGCACAACGCCCACCGGATCTGGGACCTGGAACGGACGCTGCACCTGCCCTCGGAGGTCGACGTGCAGTCCGCGCTGCTGCACGGCGACACCCTCGCCCACCTGGCCAACACCTACTACGCGACGATTCATTTCCCGGCCACGCTGGCCTTCCTGGTCTGGCTCTACCTGCGGCGGCCCGCGCACTACGTCTGGGCCCGCCGGGTCCTCGCCCTGGTGACCGCGGCCGCGCTGGTGCTGCCGTTCACGTTCCCGCTGGCGCCGCCCCGGATGCTGGCCGCGACCGGCCTCGTCGACACGGCCCGGGTCTACGGCCCCTCCGTCTACGGCCCGCCCTCCAGCGACCACCTCTCCAACCAGTTCGCGGCGATGCCCTCACTGCACTTCGGCTGGGCCCTGATGGTGGCGATCGGCCTGATCGTCGCCACCCGCTCACGCTGGCGCTGGCTGTGGCTGCTGCACCCCGCGATCACCCTTCTGGTGATCGTCGGCACCGCCAACCACTACTGGCTGGACGCGATCGTCGCCACCGCGATGCTCGGCGTCGCCCTGGCCCTGATCCACCCGCCGCACCGCACGGCCACCACGGCCGGGCGCGGCACCCGGCACCTCGTCTCCGAGGAGCCCGCACTGGTGGGGGCGGGCCGATGAGCGCCGCGGCCCTGATCGCCGTCGTCCTCTCCCTGGTCTCGGCCGTCGCCTACGCGGCCGCCGCCGTCGCCCAGGAGCGCCTCGCCTCGAAGACCGACGGCGCGGGCCTGCTGCGGCTGCTCGGCTCCGGTGCCTGGTGGGCGGCGGTGGGCCTGAACGCCGGCGCGGCACTGCTGCACGTCGTGGCCCTCAAGTACGGCCCGCTCACCCTCGTCCAGCCACTGGGTGCGCTCACCCTCGTGGCGGCCGTACCGATGGGCGCGCGGGTGGCCGGCCGCAGGGTCACCGCGACGGAGTGGCGGGGCACCGCCCTGACCCTGCTCGGCCTCGGCGCCCTCCTGGTCACGGCCTCCGGCCCCGCGCCCCATCAGGTGCTGAGCCTCACCGAAGCCCTCGCGGTGGCCGGTACGACGGCTGCCCTGATCGGCGCCCTCTCCCGCCCCGGCAGCCGCCCGGGCCTGCGCCACGCGACCGCGTCCGGCTTCGCCTCGGGCGTCGCCTCGGCACTCACCCAGACGGTGACGGTGGCGGCGACGGACCGCTCGGGCCCGGCCCTGAGCGTCGAGGTGGTCGTGGTGGCCCTGCTGGTCGCCGCCTTCGCGGTCGGCGGCCTGCTGCTCTCCCAGACGGCCTACCGCGGCGGCCTGGGCGCCCCGCTGGCCATGGTCACCCTCTCCAACCCACTGGCGGCGGCGATCATCGGCCTGACCCTGCTGGGCCAGGGACTCCAGGGCGGAGTCTGGGGCATCCTGCTCGCCCTGACAGGCGCGGGCCTGGCCTCATGGGGCGTGGTCCTGCTCACCCGGGTGACACCGCCGGCCCCGGTCATCGAACTGGACGACGACGAACACCCGGTGGCAGCAGTCCTGGCCCTGGACCCGACCTTGCTCCCCCGACAAACACCGGAGCCGAAAAAACTCACGGCCCTGTAGCGCGCCCCAAAGGGGCGCGGGGCTGTATTTGCTGTGCGGCTGCCGCCGCGTGGGCGCGACCAGCCACGCACCACCCGCAGCCGCCTGACAACAGTCCCCCACGCCCCCTTGGGCGCACTCTCACACCGTGATGATCGCCGGGTCGCTGACCCCCGGCTCCCCGTTCTCCACGTGCCCCGCGAACCGCCGCACAAAGCTCGCGTCGGCCTCGGACGTGACCGTCAGGTCGTACCACCGCTCGCTGTGGTTGAGGTGCACGATGTGCGTCACGGTGGCCCCGGCCCGCACCGTGAACGTACGGCCCCGGCCGCCGTACCCGTCGGCCACCTTCAGCTTCACCGTGCCGCTGCCCTTGTTGGTGAAGGTCAGCTCGATGTCGTCGCCGTGCGGCCGGGCGGTGACCTCGGGTCCTGCCACCTTGCCGGGACCCTGGAAGGTGCGCAGGAAGCCGTTCGGGCCGTGCACGGTCAGGTCGTACGAGCCGCCCGAGTACACCGAGTTCCAGGTGTCCGAGACGGACTTGCCGGCCTCGGTGGTGTAGCTCCAGGGGCCGTCGGCGCGGTTGTTGGAGGTCACCAGGAAGGCGGCACCGGCCTGCGCGCCCGACGCGAAGGCGAGCGTGAACTTCCCGGCCGCCGCGTCCAGCGAACCGTCCACCAGCGGGGCGTACTTGAGCGGCCGGGTGGGCCGCGAGCCGCGCTCCTGCTTGGGCAGCGCCGGGTTCGCGGGCGGGGTGGGCACGTAGTCGGGGTGGCGGTTGCCGTCCGGCGGCCGGTAGCCGTCCGTGGAGGGCAGCGCGACCGGCTTGGTGTCCTTGCGGGAGAAGTCGAACGCGGCGGTCAGGTCACCGCTGACGGCGCGCCGCCAGGGCGAGATGTTCGGCTCGTGGACGCCGAAGCGGGCCTCCATGAACCGGATGATCGAGGTGTGGTCGAGCGTCTCGGAGCAGACGTAGCCGCCCTTGCTCCACGGGGAGACGACGAGCATCGGGACGCGCTGGCCGAGGCCGTAGGCGCCAGCGGGGTGGCTCGCGTTGCCCGCGAAGAGGTCCAGGGCCGGGTCGACCGTGGACTTGCCCTGCGCCGCGGAGGACGGCGGGAACGGCGGGATCAGGTGGTCGAAGAAGCCGTCGTTCTCGTCGTACGTGATGAACACGGCCGTCTTCGCCCACACCGCGGGGTCGGCGGTGAGCGCGTCGAGGACCTGCGAGACGTACCAGGCGCCGTAGTTGGCGGGCCAGTTGGGGTGCTCGGTGAAGGCCTCGGGGGCGACGACCCAGGAGATCTGCGGCAGCTTGCCGGCCTTGACGTCGGCCTTCAGCTGGTCGAAGAAGCCCTCGCCCTTGGTCGCGTCGGTGCCGGTGCGGGCCTTGTCGTACAGCGGGTCGCCGGGCTGGGCGTTCTGGTACTGCTTGAAGTAGAGCAGCGAGTTGTCGCCGTAGTTGCCGCGGTAGGCGTCCTGGATCCAGCCCCAGCCGCCGGCCGCGTCCAGGCCGTCGCCGACGTCCTGGTAGATCTTCCAGGAGACGCCCGCCTTCTCCAGGCGCTCCGGGTAGGTCGTCCAGCTGTAGCCGGCCTCGTCGTTGCCGAGGACCGGGCCGCCGCCCTGGCCGTCGTTGCCCGTGTAACCCGTCCACATGTAGTAGCGGTTCGGGTCGGTGGAGCCCATGAACGAGCAGTGGTAGGCGTCGCAGATGGTGAAGGCGTCGGCGAGCGCGTAGTGGAACGGTATGTCGTCGCGGTTCAGGTACGCCATGGTGGTGGTGCCCTTGGCCGGCACCCACTTGTCGTACTTGCCGGCGTCGACGGCGGTGTGCGTGTCGTTCCAGCCGTGCGGGAGGTCCTGGATGAAGGCGAGGCCCAGGTCGTCGGCGTCCGGGTGGAAGGGCAGGATGTCCTTCGTGCCGTTCGACTGCTTCCACACGGACTTGTTGTTCTGGGTGACCGAGCGGGGGTCGCCGAAGCCGCGGACGCCGTTGAGGGTGCCGAAGTAGTGGTCGAACGACCGGTTCTCCTGCATCAGGACGACGATGTGCTCGACGTCCTCGATCGACCCGGTGCGGTGGTTCGCGGGCAGTGCGGCGGCGCGCTGGATGCTGCTGGACAGCGCGGTGAACGCCGTGGTGGCGCCCGCGAGTTGGAGGAATCGGCGCCGGTTTACTTCGGGCATGGGTGAGCGACCTCTCATCCTGACGCACGGGTTGGCCGGAACAGGGCGGATTGTGCGCGGTGCGAGTGTTCCAAGGGCATCGAACGTCAGGGAAGGGTCGGGTGTCGCGGATGTGAAAGTCGGCGGTACGTGAGGTAGGTAGTCGGTAAGGAGACGGCGCCGGCCGCGAGCGGGGGAACGGTGACCGCGGCCGGCGCCGGGCTTCAGCTGATGAAGGAGCCCGCGGCGCAGGCGCTCTCCGTCACCCACTGGTGGGACAGGATGTTGTCGTTCATGGAGTGACCGTCGGTGAAGTGGTCCCGGGTGAGGTCGTCCACATAGAGCTCGCCCGGCTTCAGGCAGCCGTAGCCGCCTGAGTAGTTGGAGAAGTAGTAGAAGGCCACGACGTCCTTGCCGCCGACGTAGCCGCTGTTCATCACGGAGGAGGCCGCGTTGCCTGCGCTGCCCTGGAAGCCGCCGGAGCCGTCGGACCAGTTGGAGTCGTTGCCCGCGGTGACGCCGAGCAGGCCGCCCGCGCAGTCCCAGTCCTTCCAGGCCCGCACGTTGCCGTCGCGGCCCGGCCACGCCGCGTTGCAGCCGGCCGAGGCGTGGGCGGTCGCCGGCACGGCGAAGCCGACGGCCGCGAGGGCCAGCGTGGTGAGGGCGAGGGTCATTTTGCGCATGATGAATCCCGTTCTGCCTCGTCGGAGGCGGGTCGGTGTGGGAGAGGGCCGCGGCGGGCGCCGCGGAGTCATGGGGTGGCGGCAGGTGTCAGGTGCGGGCGGGCACGATCCGCTCGGCGCGCTCCAGCGCCCTGAGTCGCACCTGCCGGTAGACGTCCAGCCGGGCGCCGTACTCGCCGTCCAGCTGGGCCAGATAGTGAGCCTCGCGGTCCTGGCCCACGGACTTGAGGGAGACCTCGCGGGCGCAGGTGGCGTCGGCGACCGCGATCCGGGTCTCGGCGGCGAAGCTCCTGGCCTCCTCGGCCCGGGTCTGGACCGCGGGGTGCTCCCGGGTGGCCTGCCGGGCCGCGTCCGGGTCCCGGTAGGGGTGGCCGGCCCGCTTCATGCAGGCCGACCACGCGTGCACGGCGGCGGTGAACCGCCGGTCGTGCAGCAGCTTGCCGACGTAGAGCGGGCGCAGGTTGCTCGCCGTGGTGTCGAGCCGGAACCAGGTCTGCGGATCGCCGTACAGCCGCCGTTCCGCCTCGCCGTCGCAGCCGCCGGTCTGCTTGCGGACCTCGCCCCCGCCCGGGACGTCGGTACGCAGCAGTTCGGCCTGCCGGCCGCCGTCGAGAGCGGTGTCGTACGCGGCCTTCCGGGTGGCGGTGAGGCCCTTGCGGTAGGCGCTGTTGGGGTTGCGCAGCCGGGCGAGGTCCTCCTTCGCCGTGATCCGGCTGCCGTATCCGTAGGTACGGGCCCAGGCCACGTCGTCCTGGACGTAGCCGAGCGGCCTGCTCTCGGCCAGGCTCAGCGGGCGGTCCGTCCAGTAGCGGAACCCGTGGCGGGCCATGCACCGGGCGACCAGGCGCTGTTCGGCGTCCGAGACCTGCAGGTCCTCCGCGTAGGTGAGGTCGCGGAACCGGTGCGCGGCGGCGGGGGCCGAGCCGTCGCCGGACGCCCGGGAGCAGCCGGTGAGGGCGAGCGCGGCCACGGCGGCGACTGCGCTCAGCCGCGCGGCCCTTCGGCGGAAGGCGGTGCGCTTCATCGGGTCACTCCCTGGGCGTGCGGCGAACGGCTCGGTGCTTACGGGCCGTTGACGCCGCCGACGGGGCGTTCGTATGACATGCGGCCGCGAGGAATTTCCGGCGCCATGGATGCGCCACGGATTTCGCGGCGGATCCGGGTGCGCGGTCATACGAGGGCCGGCCGCCGCCCGTCTCCCGCACAGGGGCCGCTATGGCCACCCACAGAAACCAGCCAACTGCGGCAGGAGGGAGAACGGCTCCCGCAGCGCCGACGGGCCCAGGCCCCCGTTCGGTACCCCGGGCGTCGTGGCGGTTCCGTCCGACCGGTCGGACGGGACGGTTCCGGACACGACGGCCCGGCTGTCGCTCTGCCCGGACGGTGGCCGCCGATATCGTTGTCGCCATTCGCGGGGCGGCGATCGGGGACCGATGTTCGAAGTACGTCTGCTCGGCCCGGTGGAGGTCTGGGAGGGGGGCAGGCGGGCCCCGCTCGGCGGCTCCCGGCCGCTGGCCGTCCTCGCCGCTCTCGTCGTCCATCTGGGCGAGGTGATCTCCACCGAGCGCCTGGTGGACTTCGTCTGGGACGAGGAGGCACCGGCCACCGCGGGCGCCCTGGTCGCCACCCATGTCTCCGCCGTACGCCGGGCCCTGGCCCGGGTCGGCACGGCCGAGGTGATCCGCACCCGCCCCCCGGGCTACGTCGCCGAGCTCGCCGCGGACCGGGTCGACGCCCGCCGCTTCGAGGAACTCCTCGCCACCGGGCGGTCCCTGGGGCGCACGGAGGAGGCCGCCGACGTGCTCGCCGAGGCGCTCGGGCTGTGGCGCGGCCGGGAGGCGCTGGAGGGGCTCGGCCAGTCGTTCGCCCGGATCGAGGCGGCCCGGCTCGCGGAGCTGCGGCTGGTGGCCCAGGAGGAGTCCTTCGGGCTGGCCCTGGACCTGGACCGGGCGGACGGCACCATCGCTCCGCTGCTCGCCCATGTGGCCGCGCATCCGCTGCGGGAGCGGCCGCGCGGCCAGCTGATGACGGCCCTGTTCCGCACCGGCCGGGTCTCCGACGCCCTGCGCGTCTACCAGGAGGGCCGCGCGGTGCTCCGCGACGAACTCGGCATCGACCCGGGACCGGAGCTGCGGGCGGTGCACCAGGCCGTCCTCACCCATGACACCGGCGTGCTGGGCACCGGGCGGGCCAGCCGGCCGGTGCCGGCTCCCAGAAGCGGACGGACGCGCCCCGCGCCCTCCCATCTCCCGCCCGACATCGCCGACTTCGTGGGCCGGGCGGAGCAGGTCAAGTGGGCGACCGAGCTGCTGCGGGGCGTCGGCGACACCGGCCGGACCGCGCCGCCGATCGGGGTGATCTCCGGGCGCTCCGGCATCGGCAAGACGGCGCTCGCCGTGCACGTCGGCCATCGCACCGCCGACCTCTTCCCGGACGGCCGGCTGTTCGTGGACCTGCGGGCCGCCGACACCACCCCGCTGGAACCCGCCGACGCGCTGGCCCGGCTGCTGCGGGCGATGGGCGTCGACCCGGACACGCTGCCGTCCGGCGTCGAGGAGCTGACCGGCCTGTACCGCACGCACATCGGGCACCGGCGGACCCTGATCGTCCTGGACAACGCGGCCGGTGAGGCGCACCTGCGGCCGCTGCTCCCGCCGGGACCCGGTTCGGCGGTGCTGATCACCAGCCGCCGCCGGCTGGTGGCGCTGGAGGGCGCCGCCCATCTGGACCTCGCCGTCCCGGACGAGGCCGAGGCCCTCGACCTGCTGCGCCGGGTGGCCGGGGCGGGGCGGACCGGGGCGGAGCCGGAGCGGGCCGCCGAGATCGTCGCCCTGTGCGGGCGGCTGCCGCTCGCGGTGCGGATCGCCGGTGCCCGCCTGGCGGCCCGCCCGCACTGGGCGCCCGGCCGGCTCGCCGGACGGCTGCGCGACGAGCGCCGACGGCTCAACGAACTCAGCGCCGGGGACCTGGAGTTGCGCACCAGCCTGGAACTCGGCTACGCCGACCTCGCCCCGCAGGAGCGCCGGGCCCTGCGCCGCCTCGCCCTGCTGGACCTCCCGGACTTCGCGGCCTGGATCGCCGCTCCCCTGCTCGGCATAGGGACGGAGGAGGCCGAGGAGGCCGTCGAGCGGCTGGTGGACTGCCACTTCATCGACGTGATCGGCGTGGACGGCACCGGCCTCGCCCGCTACCGCATCCACGACCTCGCCCGCGAACACGCCCGCGAGCGCTGCCTCGTCGAGGAGAGCGCCGAGGACCGCGTCGCCGCGGTGCTGCGGCTGGCCGCGAGCTGGCTGGACCTCGCCCGGAAGGCCGCCGCCCGGGGTCCCGGCGGCGCAGCCCGCCACTTCCCCGAACCGGCCGCCGTCCGACCGCTCGACCCGGAGACCGAGGAGGCGCTCCTCGCCCGGCCCGCGGCCTGGTTCGCCGCCGAGCAGGCCGGGCTGCTGGCCGCCGTGACGCACTGCGCCGACCACGGCATGGCACGCACCGCACGTGATCTCGCCGGGGCGCTGATCGCGAGTTCGGCCGCGCTGTACAACCAGTTCGACGCCTGGTCCCGCGCGCACACGGCGGCCATGGCGGCGGTGCGGCGCGGCGGGGACGTGGAGGGCGAGGCGTGGCTGCTCGCCGGGCTCGGCCAGCTCCGTTACGAGCAGGACCGTTTCGAGGACTCGTACAGCTACTTCGCGGACGCGCTGCGGCTGTTCGGGGAGCAGGTGCCGGACGGGTCGGCCGTGGCACTCGCCGGGATGGGCACCGCCCGCCGCGAACAGGCCCGCTACGCCGAGGCGTTGGAGCTGCTGGAGGCCGCGCTGGAGCGGTACGGCGACACGGGCGACGTCGGCGCCCGGGCGGGGGTGCTGTACGGCATCGGGTATGTGCACCTCGAACAGGGGCACGGCGCACGGGCCCGGGCGGCGCTGTCCGGGGCCCTCGCGCTGTACCGGGCCGCTGCCGACCTGCACGGCGAGGGGCTCACCCTGCGCCTGCTGGCCCTGTGCGACCGGGCCGAGGGACAGTACGCCGGCGCCGAAAGCCTGCTCCGCGACGCGCTGCGGCTCTTCACCGGCCTGCACGACACCTTCGGCGTGATGTACACCGAACAGGCGCTGGCCAAGGTGGAGTTGCGCACCGGGCGGACGGCGGAGGCGGGCCGGCGGCTGGCCCGTTGCCTGGCGGTGGCCCGGGAGCGCCAGGACCGGTTCGGCGAGGCGCTGGTGCTGCGCACGCTCGGGGAGCTGCGGCTGGCGGCCGGGGACACCGACGGGGCCCGGGAGCCGCTGGAGCTGGCGGCGGCCCTCTGGGCGGAGCTGGGACTGCCGCTGTGGCGGGCCCGCACGCTGTGGGACCTGACCGCGGTGTGGTCGGCGGACGGCGAGACGGAACGGGCCCTGGCGGCACGGGCGGAGGCGCTGGAGGTGTTCCGGTCGCTGGGCGGCCGGGAGGCGCGGGAGCGGGCGGGCGACGAGGTGCCGTAGCCGGTTCTCGGGCGCGCGGAGTCCGACTGCGGCTGCAGAAGCCCTGGTGACGCGCTTGCAGGGAAGCTGCAGAGCAATTGCAGGGGGTCCGGGCACGCTGTTCTGCGTGACGGACATCATCACGCTCTCCGACTCCCGGGTCGCCGAGGTCACCGAGCAGGAGTGCGGTGAACCACTGGTCGATCTGCGGGAGACACCCGGCCTGCGGATCGACCTGCGCCAGGCCGACGCCGACGGCAGCTACGCGCACCTGCGCCTCGGGGCGCTGCGCAGGCTGCTGCAGGCCCAGTCCCTGCTGCCCGCCGGGATCCGGTTCCTGGTGGTCGAGGGGTTCCGGCCGCCCGACCTGCAGCGCCGCTACTTCGAGCAGTACGCGGCGACCCTGCGCGCGGCGCACCCCGACGCCGGTCCGGACCGGATCCGCGAGCTGGCCAGCGCCTACATCTCCCCGCCGGAGGTGGCCCCGCACGTGAGCGGCGGGGCGGTGGACCTGACCCTGTGCACCGCCGACGGCACCGAGCTGCCGCTGGGCACGGAGGTCAACGCCACCCCGGAGGAGAGCGCGGGCGCCTGCCGTACCGGGGCGCCGAACGTCGGCGCCGAGGCGCGCGCCAACCGGGTGCTGATGGGCCGGGCGCTGACCACGGCCGGCTTCGTCAACTACCCCACGGAGTGGTGGCACTGGTCCTACGGCGACCGGTACTGGGCCCTGCTGAGCGGGGCGCCGGCCGCCCGCTACGGACCCGCCGCCACGCCCGTCCGGCCCGCCTGACCGACGGACCGGACATCTCGCCCGCACCACCGACGACCAACGGGGGACGACCATGGAAAACCACGGCGGCACGTGTACGCGGGACCCGCGCGACGATGCGGACGACGCCTTCGAGCCCATGAGCCCGGACGAGTTCGACGCCGGCTTCACCGCCGACATGCCCAGACTGCGCAGACGGCTGCTCGCCCTGACCGGCAATCCGCACGACGCCGACGACCTCCTCCAGGAGACGTACCTGCGGCTCTCCCGGCGGGCCCGGGCCAGGAACCTGACGCCCCAGCAGCATCCGTACGCCTACACCTGCACGGTCGCCCTGAACCTGCTGCGCGACTCCTGGCTGCACCCCTCCCGCCGGGAGCGCACCACGGACCGGCTGCCGGAGGCCGGCTGGGACGGCGGCCTCGGCACCTACGAGGCCTCGGCCACCGCCCTCGCGCTGCTGAGCGTGCTCTCGCCGAAGGAGGCGGCCGCGGTGATCCTCGTCGACCTGGAGGGGCTCACCCACGACACGGCCGGGGAACGGCTCGGCGCCCATCGCGGCACCGTCCAGCGCAACCGCATGCGGGCGCTGGCCAAGATGCGCGCGGCGCTGGCCGGTTGAGCTCCGGGTGCCGCGCCCCGACGGGGGTGGGGCGCGGCACCCGGTGGATCCGCCCGACCCCCGCACCCGGCTCCACGTCGACGAAGGATGTACATCTTGAACCTCATCACGCCTGCCAGGACGCTCGCGGCGGTCGCGGCCCTGGCGATGGCCCCGCTGCTTCCCGTCACCGCGCATGCCGCGGCCCAGGACACCTCGTGCGGTGTGCTGGCCTCCGGCGCCTCGGCCACCGCGCAGGCCGCCGTCGCGGCGGCCTGCTCCCAGATCGGCGTCTGGTACAGCTGGGGCGGCGGCCACGGCGCCACGCCCGGGGCCACGTACGGCTACTACGACGGCTCCGACCCGGACAGCCTGCACGACAACGAGCGCATGGGTTTCGACTGTTCGGGCCTGATGCGGTACGCCTACTACCGGGCGACCGGCTCGGACCTGCTCAACGGCACCGCCGACGACCAGTTCCACAGCCCGCACGCCTCGGCGCGCTTCTCGGCGGGCCAGGGCACCGCTCCCCTGGTCCCCGGTGACCTGATGTTCTGGGGCAGCGGGTACATCCACCACGTCGCCATGTACCTGGGCGCGGGGCAGATGGTCGAGGCGTACGAGTCGGGCACCCACATCCGGGTGACCCCGGTCCGCACGGGCGGCGACTACGCCGGCGCGATCCGCATCAACCCGTCCGGCACGCCGGTGCCGCCGCCGGCGAACGGCGGTTCGACGTTCCAGACCTGGGGCACGGGGGTGCACACGCACTCCACGCCGAGCGTGCACGCCTCGGTCGTCGACACCTTCGCCGGACCCACGCAGGTCTCCGTCCAGTGCCAGGAGCACGCGGAGGAGGTGAGTGCCGAGGGCTACACCAACGACATCTGGGCCAAGCTGGCCGACGGCTCCTGGATGACCAACATCTACATCAAGGGCCCGGCCGAGCTGCCCGGCATCCCGGACTGCGGCGGCGACAACCCGCCGCCGCCGAGCGGGGGCAGCACGGCGTTCCAGACCTGGGGCACGGGCGTGCGCACGCACAGCGAGCCGAACGTGAACGCCGGTGTCGTGGACTACTTCGCGCAGCCGACGACGGTCAACGTGGTCTGCCAGGCGCACGCCCAGACGGTCACCGCCGAGGGCTACACCAACGACGCCTGGTCCAAGCTGACCAACGGCGCGTGGATGACGAACATCTACATCAAGGGCCCGGCCTGGCTGCCGGGGGTCGCGACCTGCTGACCCGGGTACGGCCACGGGGTGCCCGACGAGTCGGGCACCCCGTCTCTCTGCCTGGAGTCCTACTCACTTTGTTGGTTATGAACGGCCGCCCGCTGTCCGAGTCTGCGCAGCGCCAGCTCTCCCCACTGGAGGTTCTCCCGTTCGAAGGACATCCCGCGCAGCAGGGTGAGGTACGGGCCGATGCGCTCCGCCTCGGCGAAGTACGCCTCCTCCGAGCGGCCGGCGAGCAGGCGCTGCCGGATCCGTTCGTAGCGGACCAGTTTGGCGGTGGCCCACTCCATGCGCTCGGCGACGGCGGTGCGGACCGCGTCGAGGTCGCCCGCGTCCGCGCACTGCACCTTGACCAGCAGTTCGTCACGGACCACGGACGGCCGCGCCGGTGGCTCGGCCGTGTACGCGCGGACCGCGTCCCGTCCGGCCCGGGTGAGGGAGAACAGCCGTTTGTTGGGGCGGCGTTCCTGCTCGACGACGCGGGCGGTGACCAGCCCCTCGGTCTCCATGCGCTCCAGTTCGCGGTAGAGCTGCTGGGGCGTCGCCGTCCAGAAGTTGGCGACCGTCGCGTCGAATCCCTTGGCGAGGTCGTATCCGGAGGCCTCGCCCTCCAGGAGGGCGGCCATCACCGCGTTCCGCAGAGCCATGGGTGCACGCTAGCATGCACCTACTCAACTTTTTGACTATGTGAGGTGGATCCCATGCACCCCGTGCACCCCTTCCGTGAGGCCGTCGAGAACCACGACATGGACGCCGTGGCCGCCCTGCTGTCCGACGACGTCGTCTTCACCAGCCCGGTCGTGTTCAAGCCGTACCCGGGCAAGCCGATCACGGCCGCGATCCTGCGGGCGGTGTCGCAGGTGTTCGAGGACTTCGCCTACGTACGGGAGATCGCCAACCCGGACGGCCGCGACCACGCCCTCGTGTTCACGGCGACGGTCGCCGGCAAGAAGCTCCAGGGCTGCGACTTCCTGCACTTCGACGAGGACGGGAAGATCGACGAGTTCACGGTGATGGTGCGCCCCTTGTCGGCCGCGCAGGCGCTGTCCGAGGCGATGGGTGCCCGGTTCGAGCAGATCGCCCAGGAGGCCGCCGCCGCCCGCTGACCCCGGCAAAAGCGGCGGGCCCGGCTCCCGGATCGCCCGATCGAGGGACTGGTGGGGCCGGGCGCCGGCCACAAGACTCGGGCCATGACCGCTTCCTCCGACCGGCCGCAGGCGCTCGCCTGGGACACCCCCGCGGCGGCGGCCGCCTACCGCGACCGTGACATGCGGCTGGCCCGGCAGCTGATCTTCCCCGCGGTCCTGGACCGGGTCGGCACTCCCCCGTACCCCGGCGCGGCCGTCCTCGACATCGGCTGCGGCACCGGCGCCCTGGCCCTGGAGCTCGCCGACGCCGGCGGCTGGTCGGTGCAGGGTGTCGACCCCTCGGCGCACATGCTGGACATCGCCCGCACCGACCGCCCCCACCCGCGCGTCGACTACCGCCTCTTCGACGGCCGTTCGCTGGCCTGGATCCCGGACGGCACCGTCGACGCGGCCGTCTGCTGCCTGGTCTACTGCACCGACCCCGACGACCTGCGGCTGGCCGCGCTGACCGCCGAGATCCACCGGGTGCTCCGGCCCGGCGCCCCCTATGTCCTCGCGGACCTCAACCCGGGCGCGGTGGGGGAACAGTTCGCCACGCTCCGGTACGGCGAGCCCGGCGCGTCCTACGCGGAGGGGGCGCCCGTGCCCACCGAGCTGCGCCGGCTCGACGGCGGCTGCGTCACGACCGTCTGCCACTACCGCTCCCTGTCCGCCTACACCGCCCTGCTCACCGGGGCCGGTTTCGGCGCGCCCGCCACCGACACCCCCGCCGTGACCGGGCCCGACCGGGCGGCCGGGCCGGGCCGGGCCCCGTACCTGCTGCTCAGTACCGCCCGTCCCGGGGCAGGCCGGTGAGCGCGTCGCGCAGCCCGGCGCGGGAGGAGACGCCGAGTTTCGGGAAGGCGCTGCTCAGGTGCGCTGCCACCGTGCGGGGCGAGAGGGAGAGCCGGGCGGCGATCTGCTTGTTGGTCAGCCCGGTCGCGGCCAGCTCGGCCGCCTGCAGTTCCTGCGGGGTGAGCAGGGCCGGGCGGTCCGCACCGGACGCCGTGCCGGGAACGGCGATGCCGCTGGCCCGCAGTTCGTTCGCGGCCCGTGCGGCCCAGGGTGCGGCGCCCAGGCGCTGGAAGGTGGTGAGCGCGGCGTCGAGATGGACCCGGGCCACCCGTCCGGCCCTGGCCCTGCGCAGCCGTTCGCCGTAGAGCAGGCGGATCCGTGCCCATTCGAAGGGCCAGCGCTGGGCGTCCGGGGTGGCGATGGCACTCTCGAACAGGTCGTGGGCGACGACGTCCGGGGTGGCGGCGGCGCGGGCGGCGGCGGTCAGCATCGCCAGGCGGGGCGAGAGGGCGGGGATCCGGGTCTCGTCGACCGCGGCCACGTGGGCGGCGGCCTCCGCGTGGCGGCCGGTGCGGGCCGCGGTCTCGGCGAAGTCCAGGAAGAACCAGAGGGCATGGGGCTGGTACGGCGGCAGCTCGCCCGGGGTGACGACCGTCGCCAGGTGCCGGTACGCGCCCTCGAAGTCGGCGCTGCCGAGCGCGCACATCGCCCTGATGTGGGCGGCGTACAGGCCCAGCGTGTCCAGTCTCCGCGGGGCGCCCCAGGACACGAGGCGGTCGGCGACGGTCAGCGCGGTGCGGGTGTCGCCCCGGGCGGCGGCCAGCACGCCCCGCAGGTACCGGCAGGGCTGCGCCGTGAGCCGGTAGCTGTGCCGGTCGCACCAGCGCAGCCCCTCCTCGGTCAGTTCCGGTATGTCGTCCCACTGTCCGGAGTAGTAGGCGTCGTTGGCCAGCATGAAGCTCGCCTCGATCGCGGCGGCGACGGCTCCTCCGTCGCGGCCGCTGTCGACGACCCGGCGCAGGGCGACGCGGCAGCCGGGCAGGCGGTCGACGAAGGTGGCGGCGGCAGCCACCCCGATGACCCGTCTGAGGTCGGTCTCGCCGTCCAGGCCCGCGACGAGGCCGTCGAGCGTGTCCAGCACGGGCAGTGCCGCGTGCACGGGATCACCGAGGGCGCCGCGGAGCACCGGCAGCAGCGGCTCGGAGCCCGCCGACGGGGTGTCGCGCACCGCGTCGTCGAAGGTCCGCCACAGCTCCGGCCGGCCGCTGTAGAAGCACACCCGGACCAGGGTGAGCACCGCTTCGTGCAGGACGTCGGTGCTGAACCGGTTCTGCGGATTCCTGCCGCCGATCGCGCCGACGAGGAGTTTGTGAGCGGTGTCGGCGTCGCCCTCTCCGTTGACGAGCTGGCTGGCCGCGGCGGTCGCGGCGGCCAGTGAGTCGGGGTCCGTGGGATCGGCGAGCGCGGCGTCGGCCAGCAGGGCGCGTACGTTGCGCAGGTCGCCGGTGATGTTGGCGCCCAGGCAGGCCGCCTCGGTCAGCATCCTGGCCTTCGCCGCCCCGTCGAGGCTCAGCTCGGAGGCGCGCAGCAGGGTGGTGATGGCGCCGACGGCGTCACCGCGGCCCAGGGTGCGGTGGGCGACCTCGTACAAGAGGCCGGCCACCTCGTCGTCCGGCCCGATCGTGGCGTCGGCCAGATGGCGGGCGCGGTGTTCGGATCCCTCCGGGAACTCGCGGGCCAGGGCCAGGTGCCCGCGCCTGCGTTCGGCGCTCGTCGACAGCTCCAGGACCGCGGACCGGGTCAGCGGATGCCGGAAGACGAGCCGGCCCGACGCGGCGTCCACCCGCACCAGGCCCGCCTTCTCGGCGGGGGCGAGTGCGGCCGGGGCGTCGCCGCCCCCGGCCCGTCGCAGGATGCCCAGGTCGCCGGAGCCGTCGAGGACGGCGAGCAGCAGCAGTTCGCGCGCCGGTTCCGGCAGGGCGCCGACCCGGACGCCGTAGATCTTCTGCAGCCGGTCGGTGAGGGGCAGCGCGGCCGGCAGCGGCCCGCGGTCCGTCAGCTGGGCCTCGTCGAGGGTGGCCGGCAGTTCGAGCAGGGCGAGCGGGTTGCCGGCGGCCTCGGTGACCAGCCGTCGGCGGACCCTCGGCGTCATAGCCGGGAACCGCTCCGTGACCAGCCGGTGCGCGGACTCCGCGTCCAGCGGCCGGACCTCGTGGGTGGGCAGGCCGGTGCCGCTCAGGTAGGACTCGTCGCCGGTCCGGGAGGCGGCCAGCAGGGCCAGCGGGCTGGTGCGGATGTGGCGGGCGAGGTTCGCCAGGACGACCGCGCTGGGACGGTCGAGCCAGGTCACCTGGTCGACGACCAGCGCGACGGGCCCGGCCGCGGCCGCGGTCCGGGACAGCAGGGTGCGGACGGCACCGGCGACGGCGAGGAGTTCGGCCGGCTGCTCGTCGGACAGGCCGAGGGCCGCCCGGAGCGTCCTCGCCTGGCGTGCGGGCAGTGCGGACATCTCGTCCGTCAGCGGCTGGAGCATCTGGTGCAGGGCCGAGAAGCTGACGCTCTCCTCGAAGGGCGAGCCCACCACCCTGACGACCCGGAAGCCCCGCTCGCCGGCCCGCCCCGCCGCGGCGTCCAGCAGGGCGCTCTTGCCCACGCCCGCGTCCCCGGTCAGCATCAGCGCGGCACCCCGGGTGGCGGCGGAGGCGAGGAACCCGTCGAGGAGGGCCAGTTCCGCCGACCGCCCGACCAGGCGGACGCCCGGACCCGTAGCGGTCCCGGCAGCGAGGTGTGCGGAGCCTTCTCCGGCCGGAGTTGCGAGGGATGTCATGGAGCTTCCCGTCGTGTCGAGTCGGTTCGGAACGGCGGCCCGACGCCGGTCGGGGGTTTTCGACGAGGTATTCAGCGGTGAATTCGACCAGCGGTGCGACGCGGGAGGAGTGCGGGGCGGCTCCTTCGCACGGCCGCGGCTCAGGTCGGCGGGGTCGCCGCCGCGCCCGCGACCGTGATGTCGGCGATCCGCTCCAGGTAACGGCTGTCGACGGGCTGACGGGTCAGCAGCAGCCTGAAATGGATCGGCGAGACGAACAGTTCCAGCAGCGTGCGGCTGTCGACGTGGGCGGGGAGTTCACCCCGGGCCCTGGCGCGTTCCATCATGACCTCGGCGCCGGTGAGACGGTTCTCCCAGAACTCGTGCCGGGTCCGGGCGGCGTCGGCGTCGTCCACGTGGGCGGCGAAGCCCCGGACCAGTGCCGAACCCAGCGGAGAGGTTCCGCGGCCGACGATCTTCTGCCCCAGGGCGACCAGGTCCCCGCGCAGTGAACCCGTGTCGGGGACGGCGAGCAGTTCGGAGCTGAGCTCGATCATCGAGTCGAGGACGAGCCGTTCGCGGGTCTTCCAGCGCCGGTAGATCGAGGTCTCGTGGACCCCGGCACGCGCGGCCACCTCGGCGATGGTCAGTTTCTCGGGGCCCGACTCCGCGAGCAGTTCGACGGTGGCCGCCGTGACGGCGGAGCGGACCTTGGCACTGCGGCCGCCGGGACGCCGGCGCACCGGGTCGGTGGTCATGGAGGACACCTTAACGCAAGAGTTTTGCGTTTGCTTCCTAGCGATCTCCGACCCTGCCCGACGCGGGGCCGCACACACCGGACCGCCCCCCTCGGAGACCCGGGGGCGGTCGGCGGCGGTGCGGCGTCAGAAGCCTTCGGGCTTGGCCGTCGGTGCTCGTACGGCTACGTTCCTTCCCGGGGCCCGGACGGGCCGTCACCGTCGGGGCGGGGCGGATGTCAGGTCCCGTCTCCTGCCGTCATCCCTTGCCGCCGCTGAAGTTCCGCCACTGGGGCCCGATCTGCCGCCATTCCGCGTCCCATTCGGCGAGGCGGCGCCGTATCAGCTGCCGGCGGACCACCCATCCGCCGCCCCACACCGCGGTGGCGACGAGCGGGGCCACGAGGAAGGCGGTCGCCAAGGAGTCGCAGGCGACCTCGGCCCCGCTCGGCGGCGGGCCGACCAGCTGTCCACCGTGGTTCACCCACACCTGCAGCCGACTGCCCGCCTTGGCCGTGGGCGGGGCCTTGGCCAGGCCGGTGCGGGTGGAGCCGTCCGCGGCCCTCCAGCGCACGGTGACCCACGACTTCCCCACGTCGTAGCCGGCGAAGACGGGCGAGCCTTTCGCCGCGTTCTCGGTCAGCCGGGCCGAAACCGAGTGGGTGGCGGCACGTCGGTCGGCGAAGCCGCGGTGCACGGCCGCGCCGGCCGCCCCTCCGGCGAGCAGCCCGCCGAGGAGTGCCACGGTCCAGACGGCGAGCACGATCCAGGCTTCCACGACGTCGCTGTGGCGCCGCAGCGGATTGTGCCGCCAGCGCCAGAGCGGTCTTCTCCTGGTCACGCGTACGCGACGCGTCCTGCTCATGGTCCGGCGCCTCCTTCCGAAGTCCGGGGTCCGAAGTCCGGGGTCCGAAGTCCGAAGTCCGGGGTCCGAGGTCCGAGGTCCGAGGTCCGAGGTCCGAGGTCCGGGGTCCGAGGTCCGGGGCGTACCGCCGCGGGCGGCCGGGCTCAGGCCGGTGGGGCGGGCTGCGGGTCGGGAAGATCGGGGTCCAGGTCCGGTCGGCGGGGCGGACCCGCGAGCGCGCAGTCCACGGCGACCACGCCGTCGACGCCCCGCACCCACCCGGTGGCCACCGGCACCAGTGCGGTGTCCGGGACGCGGCCGGTGAGGGTGACGACGCCGTCGCGGACCCGCACGCGCACCGGTTCGGCCGAGTCGGGGAAGAGGTGCGGGACGATCTCGCGCCGGATCTCCTCGGCGATGTCCTCGTCGTCCCGCAGGAACACCTTCAGCAGGTCGGCTCGGCTCACGACGCCCCGCAACAGACCGTCCGCGTCGACCACCGGAAGCCGTTTGACGCCGTGCCGGGCCATCGTGCGCGCGGCCTCGGGCAGCGTGGCCCCGGGGTGGACGGTGATGGCCGGGACGGTCATCAGCTCCTCGGCGGTGACCGCCCTGGCTTTGGTCCGGTCCGGCTCCGGCGGACGGCCGGGCGCGTCGGCGCGGGCCTGCTCCTTGCGCAGCAGGTCGGCCTCCGAGACGACACCGACGACGCGGCCGTGGTCGTCGAGGACGGGGGCCGCGCTCACCTGCCACTGCTGCATGGCCTTCACGATGTCTTTGAAGGCCGCGCCGTGGCGCAGGGCGAGGACGGTGTGGGTCATCACGTCGCTCACGACGTGTGGAGTGCCGGTCATGGCGACCTCCAGGGTTCGGTTGCCGTGGTCCGACACCCTCAGAATCGTTCATCCGTGCCCTGCGGGCATGGGCCGAACGGTCCCGTTCCCGGTCCCGGCCCTCCCGGGACCGGGCAGCCGGGGCGGCGAGCCGGGCGGTGCGGGCAATTCGACGCTACGGCTTCGTCACCGGTACCCGCCACACCAGCGTCGTACCGCCGCCCGAGGGACCCCCGGGCCCCTCGGGCTCCTCGGGGCAGGTCCAGTCCAGGCTGCCGCCGAGTTCCGCCGCCCGCTCCGCCATGTTGCGCAGCCCGCTGCGACGGCCGTCGGACGGGATACCGACGCCGTTGTCCCGGACAGTCAGGACCAGCTCCCGCCCGTCCGTCACCAGAACGATCTCCGCCCGGCCCGCACAGGCATGCCGGGCCACATTGGTCAGCGCCTCCGACAGCACCGCGACCACATGATCGGCGACCTCCTTGGGCACATCGGTGTCGATCAGCCCCTCCATCCGCAGACTCGGCGCGAACCCCAGCGCCGGAGCCGCCTCACCCGCCACCCGCACCACACGCGCCCGCAACCCCCCACCGGCACCACCCTCCCGGGCCCGCAACCCGAAAATGGTCGACCTGATGATCTTGATCGTCTCGTCCAGATCATCCACCGCCCGCAACACCCGCTCGGACGCCTCCGAATGCTCGATGAAACGCCCCGCACTCTGCAACGTCATCCCGGTGGCGAACAACCGCTGGATCGCCAGATCATGCAGATCCCGGGCGATCCGGTCACGGTCCTTCAGCACCGCGACCTCCTCCGCATCCCGCCGCCGCTCCGCCAGCTCCATCGCAATCGCCGCCTGAGCCGCGAAAACCTGCAACGGCTCAGTCTCCTTCACCGCGAACAACGGCTGCCCCACCTCACGCGCCAACAGCACCACACCACGCACCCCCGTCCCACCCGTGCCGATCGGAATCGCCACCGCCGGACCCAGCCCCTCAAAGCGCGGCGGCTCGGGCGAGACCCGCTCGTCCTGGCCCACGTCTGCGCTCGTCACCGCCGCACCCTGCGAGAACGCCAGGCCCATCAGCGTCCTGTCCATGGCCAGCGCCAGCCCCCGATGGGCGTCCGCGTCCATACCCACCGCGATCTCCACCGTGAGCGAACCGGTGTCCGCCATCGGCGTCGCGACCGCCGCCAGCGCCGAGCCCGTGATCTCCCTGGCCTGCTCCGCGATCAGCCCGAGAGCCTCCCCACTCGCACTCCCGGACATCAGACTGTTCGTGATCTCCGCACTCGCCCGCAGCCAGCGCTCACGCAGCCGCGACTCCTCATACAACCGGGCATTGTCGATCGCCACACCAGCCGCCACAGCCAGCGTCGACGTCACCGACACATCCTCCTCGTCGAACTGGCCACCACCCCGCTTCTCCGTCAGATAAAGATTGCCGAAGACCTGGTCACGA
>NZ_BCFL01000039.1 GCF_002217755.1 Streptomyces hyaluromycini
CGGGTTTCAGGCGCGCCCACGGGTCCAGTCCGGCCCGGTGCGCGCCCACTCCTGCTCCCACTCTGCGAGCCGGTGGCGCAGCGCCACCCGGCGCACCACGCCATGGCCGACCAGCACCAAGGCCGCCGCGCCGCTCGCCCCGCACAACCCCACGGTGACCGTGTGCTGCCAGACCGCGACGGCGTCGGGCGGCGGGGCGACCCCATGCCCCTGCCGGTCGAACCACACGTCCACCACGTCACCGGTCCGGGTCCCCGCCGGCACCCGGGCCAGGACGGTCTTCGTCCCCTTGCCCGGGACCGTCCAGCGCACATTCGTCTCGTAGGCGTGCGCCCGGTCGCCGCCCTGCACCGAGGGCAGCTGATCCGGGGAGCCGCCGACGACCGCGGCCCGGACCATGTGCCGCTCGGCCCGCTCCACCGCCGCCACCGACCGCGCCTGCTCGTAGGCCCACAGCCCCGTCAACGCCCCCGCCAGGGGCGCAGCCACGCCCAGCAGGACCGCGACGGCCAGCGCGATCCACGCCTCCACCACGTCGGACTTGCGCCGCAGCGGGTTCTGCCGCCAGCGCCAGCCACGCACCCGGGTACGCATGTCGACCTCCTCGCCGCCACAAGAGCCGGAGGGCCGGACAGCCGGTCCGCAGCTCCCAGCGTGCCCCCGCTCGCACGCGAGCGTCCACACGGGAGTGATACCCCGTACGGAGTACCCGGCCCACCGTCCTCGGGCACGGACGCGGTACCGGCTGAAGCGCGGGTTCCGCCGCGCGCCCCGGCCGGCCGCCGGTCAGGCACTGTGACCGTCGGGGGGAGCGGAGGGGGCAGGGGGAGCGGTGGGGTCTTCGAGGTACTGGGTGAGCAGGTCGCGGCAGACGGGGACGAGTGCCGCGTCGGACAGACCGCGCTTGGGCACGATCACGGAGGCTCTGTCCGTGCGGTCCAGGAGGACGAACTGTCTGTCGGACTCCGTGAACGAACCGAAGTGCGACCAGGCGAAGGCAGTGGTCTGCCCCTCCACACGGATCGTCAGGGCTTCCGGTCCGATCTCCACCTCGCGCGCCAGCCGCGTTCTCGGTGAGCGCCGCCCGATCGCGCGTGCCCTGCGGCGGAGACTCCGGCGGGTAGTGACGGCGAACGCTCTGACGACATGGTGGACGAGGACCATGGCGAGGAGCAGGGCGGGAATCCACCACTGCCAGGCCGGTGCGGCGACGGCCAGCAACACCAGCAGGCCCCACAGGGTCACGAGAACGACGACCGCCTGGCCCAGTGCCCGCCTCCGCAGACGCCGCCGCACGGGAGCGTCGGTCATCAACTCAAGGAGGTCGTCGGCCTCCGGGACGTACCTCAGCGTCAGCGTCGGCTGCATCATCCCCCCTGCCCTCGACGAGCGAGCCCGCGCATCGTAGTCGTGGGTGCCGGAGAAGGGGAGTGCCGTGCGGCGGGGGCCGGGAACGACCACCCGGAGGTGCCGGCGGGGCGGTGAAGGGACCAGGTCAGGCCCCAGATCATTGCGGTCGTATGAACGATCCGCGGGTGCGGGAATAGCTGCCGGGTGCTCGTCCTTGGCGCTGAGTGCCGCTGCCGGGACACCGGTGAAAGCACCAGAGAGCGAGGAAACACGATGCCCAAGGCGTACGTCCGCACGGCGGGGGTCGACCCCGTGGACCGGAACCTGCGGAACGGCTTCTGCCGCCCCGGCGAGGGAGGGACGCGCTTCCCGGGCGTCCTCGGCAGCGAGGCCGCCGGTGTGGTCGAGGCGCTCGGCGAGATCGTGATCGAGGTCGCCGGATGAGCGTCCCGAACTCCCGCGAGAGCGCCCCGCACATCCTGGACAACCCCGCCCGCGCCTCGCTCACCGGCCCGCACGCCCTCTTCGCCGAGCGGCGCGGCCGGATCCTGCGCTATCCCGTCGGCGTCTCCCCATGGCTGGCGCTGCCCGACGCGCCCGACGCGGACGACTGGGCGGATCTCGCCGCGCTGGCCGGCCCCGGCGCGGAGGTCCCGCTGCCCGGGTACCGCGGTGAGCTCCCGGACGGCTGGGAGCTCACCATGAACATCGCGGGCGTACAGCTGGTGGACGAGGGCATGGAAGCGGTCCCGGAGCCGGCCGCGGTCCGGCTGGGACCGGCCGACGTACCGGAGATCCTCGACCTGGTCGAACGCACCCGCCCCGGCCCGTTCCTGCCCCGCACCATCGAACTCGGCACCTACCTGGGCATCCGCCGGGACGGCAAGCTGATCGCGATGGCGGGGGAGCGGCTGCACCCGCCGGGCTGGACCGAGATCAGCGCGGTCTGCACCGACCCGGCGTACCGCGGCGAGGGCCTCGCGACCCGGCTCATCCGCGCGGTCGCGCACGGCATCCGGGAACGCGGCGAGACCCCGTTCCTGCACACCGGCGCCGAGAACACCACCGCGATCCGGCTCTACGAGTCGCTCGGCTTCCGCCTGCGCCGCCGTACCGCCTTCATCGCGGCCAGGGTGCCGGAGCCGCTCGGTCAGTCGCCGGCCGAGCCCGCCGAGGTCCCGGCGTTGTAGCGCTCCAGGTATCCGGCGAACCTGACCAGATCCGCCTCCGGCCAGTCCGCCAGCCGCTCCCGGAAGGCGGCCCGGCGGCTCTCCGTGACCTGGGCCAGGATCTCCTGCCCGGCCCCCGTCAGATGCAGCACCTGGACCCGGTGGTCCTCCGGGTCCAGACGCCGCTCGATCAGCCCCGCCCGCTCCAGCGCCGCCACCTGCCGGCTGACCGTCGACTTGTCCAGCGCGTAGTGCGCGGCCAGATCGGTGGCCCGGCAGCCGCCGCTCTCCTCCAGATGCCCGAGCAGCGTGTACGACACCAGCGACAGCTCGGGGTGCATGCGCCCGGCCGACGCCCGGGCCCGGCGCGCGAAGATCGTCATCTCGCGCTGGATGGTCTCGACTGCCGTCTCCGCCGTTGTCACGGGAACACCTTCGACGGCCGCGCCTTCCACAGCAACGCCCACACGGGAATACCTCCTCCGACGGTCTAGTTGTATAGTACAACTTGCCAGTGAGTTGTATAAGCCAACCAGTTTGGCCGGAAGGATCTGGAGGTCGTACGCGATGAGGTCACCGGCTCTGCGCCATGTGCTCACGCACCTGATCACCCCGCTGCTGATGTGCCTGGGCATGGGGCTCGCATATATGGGCGCCTTCGTCCACCCGGAGCCCCACCACATGCCGGTGGCCGTGGTCGGGGCCGGACCGGAAGCGAAGGTGTTGGCGCAGACCATCAAGGACACCGCCGGCGACAAGCTCGACGTCCGTACCGTCCCCACCCGCGCCGCGGCCGTCGACCTGCTCAAGTCCCGTACCGTGACCGGCGCCTATGTGCCGAGCGCAAAGGCTCCGGAGCTGATCGTCGCCAGCGCCGCCTCCGACATGGGCGCCACGGCCGTCGAGAAGGTCTTCACCCCGCTCGCCGACAAGCAGGGCGTCCCCCTCAAGGTCACCGACGTGGCCGAGCCGGTCGCCGACGACCCCACCGGACAGGGCCTCTTCTTCCTGCTGATCGCCGTGAGCATCGGCTCCTACGCCTCGGTCGCCGCCCTCGGTGCGGCCGGCGCGGCGCTCCCGATGCGGATACGCGCCCTGTTGGCGCTCGGTGTCTCCGCCGTCGTCAGCGGCATCGGCGCCCTGCTCGCCGGACCGGTGTTCCACCTCGCCCACCACGACCTGGCCGGGGTCTGGGGCATGGCCTGGCTCTACTCCGCCGGCATCCTCCTCATCGGCGTCGGCCTGCACACCTTCCTCAAGCGGTGGACCACGCTGACCATGATGGTGCTGTTCGTGATGCTCAACTTCACCAGCTCCGGCGGGTTGTTCCGCCCCGAGCTGCAGAACGGCTTCTTCGGCACCCTGCACGCCTTCTGGAACGGCGCCGGCTTCGTCGAGGGCGTCCGCAGCCTGCTGTACTTCGGCAGCGACGGCCTGAGCCGCAACGTGTGGACCCTCGCGGTCTGGCTGCTGGCCGGCCTCGCGGTCACCGCGATCGCCGCGGCCCACGAGCGGACCAAGGCGGCCCCGGCCGCCTCCGTGGCCGTACCCGACTCGCCTGCCGAACTGGCCGAACTGGCCGAACTGGCCGAACTGGCAGAGGAGGCCGAGCTGGCAGAGGAGGCTGAGGAGGCCGAGGAGGAGACCGCAGAAGCGGTCGGCGTCTGACCGCCCCGCCGTCCCACCACCCGTTCGCCCGTTCGCCCGCCCGTTCGCCCGCCCGCCCGCCCGCCCGCCCGACCGACCGTCCGACCGTCCGTCGGGCGGTCGGGCGGTCGGGCGGTCGGGCCGTGCGTGTGTCCGCACGGCCGGTAAACCATCTGACCAGCCCCCGGCGTCCGGATAGGCTCCCGTTGATGACCTCACTCTCCGACTCCGATACCGCCACCACCGCCGTCGTCTCCGCGCTGCGCGCCGCCGGTTGCGTCTTCGCCGAGGACGAGGCGGAGCTGATCCTCGGCACCGCCCGCACCCCGGACGAACTGGCCGCCATGGTGGACCGGCGAGCCGCCGGACAGCCCCTCGAACACGTCCTCGGCTGGGCGGAGTTCCATGGGCTGCGGATCCTGGTGGAACCCGGCGTGTTCGTGCCCCGCCGCCGCACCGAGTTCCTGGTCGACCAGGCCCTGGCCCAGGCCCCCGGCGCGTCCGTCGTCGTGGACCTTTGCTGCGGCTCCGGCGCGGTCGGCGCCGCCCTCGCCGCCGCCCTCGGGAACGTCGAACTGCACGCCGCCGACATCGACCCGGCCGCCGTCGGCTGCGCCCGCCGCAACATCGCCCCCTACGGCGGCCACGCCCACGTCGGCGACCTTTTCGACGCCCTGCCCGCCGCCTTGCGCGGCCGGACCGGCATCCTCGCGGCCAACGTGCCCTACGTCCCCAGCGACGAGGTGGGGCTGCTGCCCGCCGAGGCCCGCGAGCACGAGCCGCTGGTCGCCCTCGACGGCGGTGGCGACGGTCTCGACGTGCTGCGCAGAGTTGCCGCGGGGGCGTGCGACTGGCTCGCACCCGGCGGCTGCGTCCTGGTCGAGACGAGCGAGCGCCAGGCCGAGGACTCCGTGGAGACCTTCCGCCGCGCCGGCCTGACCACCCGGCTCGCCGCCTCGGAGGAGCTGTACGCGAACGTCGTGGTCGGCGTACGCGACTAGGCCCTCTCCGGAGTCGTGATCACGGGGCGGAGGCTGGGCACGGAGATGCCCGTGCCGCGCGGCCGAAGCCCGGCCGCGGAGTTGTCGTACGTCCTGTCGTAGCGGGTCGCCGGCCTTCGCCGGCCTTCGCCGGGCTTGGTTCCGGGCCGGAGTGCTCGGCGGATCAGTCCTCGGACAGGAGCCAGCCGATGCGCAGTTCTTCCGCACCGGGGCGGAAGGTCCGCATGAGCTCGGCTCGCTCGGGGTCGTCTTCGGGGAGGTTCTCGGCCAGGAGGGCCTGTGCGGCGACTGTCTGGGGCCGGGCGCCGAGCGCGGCGCGCAGGTGAAGTGAGCGGCGCAGCATCGCGAGCCGCTCGGCGGGTTCCTTGTGCGGTGCGAGGTGCCGGATGATGTAGGACTCGAAGTAGCCGTCGCCGGACTCCGTCGCGATCCGGAGAGCTGTCTCGTAGCGCGGGAGGGCGCCGGCCGCGTCCTCGTCGATGTTGTCCAGCAGGACGGCCCAGTGGTACTCGGCCCAACCGCGCAGCTTCTCGTCGCCGTGCTCGACCGCCGCGCGGTAGCCGGCCTCGGCCACGGTGCGGTCGTCGGCGCGGGGGACGCGCTGGAACAGCAGGCGGCTGTAGGCCAGTCGAGCCGTGAGCAGATGCGCGGTCGGCGATGCGGGATCGAGCGCCGCGACCGCTTTCTCGGCCTCCTCGTGACCTTCGATCCGGAAGAACCAGCGGTCGACGGCGATCTCCGCACGAAGCTCGGGCTCGGCGTCCGGGCCCAGGACGGCCAGCGCGGCGTCCCACTCCCCGAGCAGCAGCAGGCGGCGTGCCATGTAGGTGTCATCAGGTAACATGGCACCTACATTAGGAAGCTGCGATGTAGGTGGTCAAGTGCAATACGGTGACTACATTGGTAACGTGACGCGGTTGGCCGTCGAACTGGCCAACACCGGGACCCTCGACCAGCACGGCGAACTGGTCGCCGCGTTCTTCGCGGAACACGAGATCGCTCCGCCACCGGGCGGTGACTACGGCGAGCTGCCGGACCTCGTGCGTACGGCCCTGGCGCAGTCGGTCGACGGTGCCGCCCCCGAAGCCGTGCACCGCCTGCTGCGCGACTATCCGCCGGAAATGCACCTGTCCGACCATGACGGCCTCGGCGGCTGGCACATCCACTTCAGCCGCAACGGCACCCCGGCCGAGCGCTGGGCCGGCCAGCTGATCGCTGCCGAGCTCGCCCGGGTCGTGGCCGGGGATCCGGCGGTGACGCTGGGGCGGTGCGCCGCGGCCGGGTGCGGGAACTACTTCGTTGACCAGTCGCGGAACCGGACACGCCGGTTCTGCTCCAACGCGTGCGCGAGCCGGACGACGGTCGCGGCTCATCGGGCCCGGACGGCGAAGAACTCCTAGCGGGTCAGTTGTGGAGCAGGCGCCGGCAGACGATCGCCCGGCCCGCTTCGGTCTTCGGTCTCCGGTCCGGCGAAAGCGGTTCCCGTCGTGCCCGCTGTGTGTCGGCCGACCGCGCCACCGCGCCACCGGGCCGACGGCCCGGTGGTCGGCTGGAAACGGCCTAGGTGGTGGCCCCGCTCCCCGAAGGGCTCGGTGACGGTGAGCGGTCGCCGGGGCGCTGCCACGGGCCGCCGCGGTCGTGCATGCCGCTGCGTCCCATGCCCGTGAAGTCGCCCGAGAGGGCGCCGGACGCGGTCAGCTTGCCGTCGCCGCCGCGGGTGCCGATCAGGAAGGCCGTCGCGTCCTTCTTCAGCGCGTCGGAGTCGCCCCGTACCTTGACGTCCGAGCCCACGGTCCACGTCCACGACGTGCCGTCGTCGCTCTTCACCGTGACCTGGTCGCCGTCCACCTTCTGGACGGTGCCCCGCTGCCAGACCCGTACCACGTACTTGCCGGTGTCCGGGTCCTTGACGGTCGCCTCGCCGTGCACGCCCATGCCGCCCATGCCGAACCAGCCGGGCCCGGGGCCCCGCCCGTCCGGCGAGGAGGGCGCCGAGGGTGCGCCGGAGGCGGCCGGGGGCGTGGTGGAGCCGCTGTCGCCCGAGCCGGCGGCGAAGGCCACCGTGCCGCCCAGGGCGAGCGCCCCGGCGACGAAGGCCACGGTCACCGCGCGCACGCGGATCGACTGACGGCGCCACAGGTCGCGCAGCGGCGCGCCCGGCTCACGGTCCGGTCCCGGCCCGGCAAGGACCTCCGACGGGGCTTCCCACTCCGGGGCGGCGGCCTGCGGGGGACGGTCGGGCATCGGGGGGATCGACGGTTCGGTTCCGTCGACGTCACGGCGGTCTTCCTGCTCCGGTTCGTGCGTCACGGCTCGCTCCCATCGGCGAACGGCACGCGGCATCGCGCGATGCATGCCTCTCTGTGAATTGTGGGCGTTCGCCGATAAGAACCTGGTAATCAGTCCCTGTGAATTCGATGAATCCGGGACCTTTGGTCCTTTCCGCTACGGCAGTTCCCGGGCCCGTGCGATGAGCAGCGCCACGTCGTCGTGGTTGTCGGGGTGGTGCAGCTCCCGCAGCAGCAGGTCGCAGGCCTCCTCCAGGGGGCGGGCGGGATCGTCGAGCAGGGCCAGCAGCTCGTCCAGCCGTTCGTCCAGGGAGTGCCTGCGGGTCTCGACCAGACCGTCGGTGTAGAACACCAGCTCGTCGCCGGGTTCGAAGTCGACGGTCGTGGTGGCGAAGGGGATACCGCCCACGCCCAGCGGGACCCCGGTGGGCAGGTCGAGGAGTTCCGGCGGCCGGCCGGGGCGGACCCGGGCCGGCGGCAGATGGCCGGCGTTGGCGATCCGGCACCGGCGCAGATGCGGGTCGTACACGGCGTACACGCAGGTGGCGATGGAGTGGTCGAGGCCCGACGTGGTCTTGTCCAGGTGTTCGAGGAGCACCGCAGGATCGAGGCCGAGTGCGGCCAGGGTGTTCGTCGCGGTGCGCAGCCGGCCCATCGTCGCGGCCGCGTTGATGCCGCTGCCCATCACGTCGCCCACCACGAGGGCCGTTCTGCCGCCGTCCAGCGGGATGACGTCGAACCAGTCGCCGCCCACCTCGACGGTGGCGCCCGCCGGCTGGTAGCGGGAGGCGACCTCCAGGCCGGGGGTGACCCGGGGATGGGTGGGGAGCAGGCTGCGCTGGAGGGTCAGGGCGGTGGTGCGGGCGTTCTGGTACCAGCGGGCGTTGTCGATCTGCACCGCCGCCCGCGCCGCCAGTTCCCGGGCCAGCAGCAGATCGTCGTCGTCGAAGGAGGCCGGATTGCGGGTGCGCCTGAGGTCGAGGGCGCCCAGCACCTCGCCGCGCGCGATCAGCGGCACGGCCAGATACGAGTGCACCCCGGCCCGGGCCAGCAGCATCGCGGCCTCCCGGGAGGGTGCGATCCGCGCCAGGTCCTCGTCCTTGACCTGTGGGACGACGACGGCCTCCCCGGTCCGCACGCACTCGGTGATCAGCCGGTCCGGCGCGTACCGGGCGACCGTGCCCGGCGCCGCGGCGGCCTGGACCGCGTCCGCCTCCTGCTCCGCGCGCACGGCCAGGGCCCGGAGCACGGCCGGCTCACCCGGGCCGAGCGTGCTGCGCCGGCCCTCGACCACGGTGTCCAGCAGGTCCACGGCCGCGAAGTCGGCGAGCTCCGGCACGGCGACGTCGGCCAGCTCCCGGGCGGTGCGCTCCAGGTCCAGGGTGGTGCCGATGCGGGCGGAGGCGTCGGCGATCACGGCCAGGCGCCGGCGCGCGTGCTCGGCCTCGACCCCGGCCCGGTACGGCTCGGTGATGTCCACCACCGACGTGGCCACACCCAGCACGTTGTCCAGCGCGTCCTCCAGCCGGTAGACCGACACCGACCAGATGTGCTCCTCGTCCGGGTCGGCCGGCGTACGGCCCACCGCGGACTCGTCGATGACCGGCTCACCGGTGTGCAGCACCCGCAGGTACGCCGACTCCAGGGCGTCGGCGTCCAGGGAGGGCAGCACCTCGCGGATCGTCCGCCCCACGTGCTCCGCGGCCGGGACGCCGTTCATCTGTTCGAGGGCCGGGTTGACCGACACGAACCGCAGCTCCGTGTCGAGGACGGCCAGTCCGATCGGCGACTGCTTCACGATCCGCTCGGACAGCGCCACGTCCTGCTCCAGCCGGCGCACCGTCGACTGGTCGGCGGCCAGACCCAGCGCGAACACGTCGCCGTTGTCGTCCATGAGCCGCATGTTGCGGAACTCGACCACATGGGTGGTGCCGTCCTTGTGGCGGATCGGGAAACCGCCGGCCCAGCTCCGCCCGGTGCTCATCACGTCCGCGAACAGCTTGCCGACCAGTTCGATGTGGCGCTCGTCCACCATCAGCCGGGCCGCGTACTGCCCCAGTGCCTCCCGTGCCGTGTAGCCGAACAGCTCCTCCGCCTGCGGGCTCCACAGCACGATGCGCCCCTTGGCGTCCAGCACCACCGAGGCCACGCTCAGGACGTCCAGCAGCCCGCCCGGCCGTACGGGTCCGCGCACGGGCTCCCGGCCCTCCGGCGCCGAAGCCTCGGCTGAACTCATCGCACGCACCGCCTTCGAACCTCCGCACGGCACGCCGTCCCCCGTGCCGACTCCCCTTGTTCTATCGCGCTCACACCCGACTCTCCGACGCCGCCGCCGACTTTTCCACCATCTCTCAACAAGGCGGCATCCGTATGGCGAAGCGACCAGAGGGGCGGCAGGGGCGTGAGTTCACTTTCCCGTCCCGTCATTGGTCTGTACATGTCCGGCGGGCCCGCGCCAGACTGACCGGCGCACGCGCGTCCCACCCCCCAGATACCGAGGAGTAGGCTTCCATGCCCGCGTCCACCCGGCAACGTTGTCGCGCAGGCCTGACCGCCCTGGTCGCCCTCGCCACCACCCTGGTCCTCGCGACCGCCGCCCCGGCCTCCGCCGCCGACACCTGGACGGAGACCGGCTCCGACCGCGCCGACCCGCTCACCGAGAGCCAGGGCCTGACCTCGGTCGAGGTCCCGGCCAACAGCCCCAACCGGTACACCGGCATCGGCACCATCCAGCTCAGCGTCTCCAGCCGCGGCTGGAACCACGTGGGCGACCCCGACGAGTCCTACGACGGCTACTACGTCGAGCCCTACCAGGCGGACTCCGGCACCGCCAAGATGTACCGGGTGCAGGCCCCCGACGGCACCTGGTCGGAGTACGTCCACACGCTCGCCTCCGGCGAGGCCCTCAACAACTCCTGGGACGCCATCACGCCCGACAGCCAGTACATGCTCTCGGGCGAGTACGGCACGATGACCCGCTTCCTGGTCTTCCCGACGCCGGGCGCCAACAAGAGCACCTCGCCGTCCGCGAACCTCCCGCTCGCGTCCGTCGTCAACCTGGACCACGCCGTGCGTGACGTGCAGGGCTGCGACTTCTCCAGTGCCACCACGCTGCTGTGCTCCTCGGACGACCCGGACGGCAGCCTCTTCGGCTACACCAAGCCGCTCCTGCAGATCGACCTGTCGGCCCAGCCCGGCTCCGGCAACGTCACCGGGCATGTCACCGCGCTGCGCCAGCTCCCGCTGCGCAGCTCCTGCTCGGGCACCTTCGAGGCCGAGGGCATCGACTACGACCGGCGCAGCGGCACCCTGCGCGTCATCGTGATGTCGCCGAGCATCTGCATCCTCACGGACAGCAAGACCTACAAGTTCACCCGGGGCTGAGCCCTCTGCGGCTGCTCCCGACGGGTGGTGCACCGCCCGGAAATCGGTGCTTTTCTGTTGGCATGGCGCGGTTCGCGGGGGAACCCGTGGCACCGCGCCATCGCCATGAGAGGAGCGATCACGATGGTCCGTGAGCGACTGCACGAGGAACCCGTCTCGCTGGAGATCAGCGGATGCAACAAGGAGGACGCCCGGATCGTGTTCGACGCGCTGTGCCAGTGCTTCGAGTCCGACCGGGCCGCCGAGGACGTGCCGCAACAGCTCCACGAGACCCGCCCGATGGTGTGGCTCGGCACGTTCGAGGTCACCGACGCCCACGAGTGCACCCCGCCGCCCCGGCTCTCGGCCACGGTCGAGGCCGACGCGCAGGGCGGCTACTGGGCGATCAGCCGGCTTCATGCGACCCTCGACTCCCTGTTCGCCGTACGCAACCTGTCCTCCGCCTCGGGCGACCAGGAGAGGGAACTGCACGTCCTGCTCGAAAGCCGGTGACCGGTGATCTGAGACACGTCACACCGGAGCCCTTGTGCAACTAGTTGCATAATCCGTGCGCGGTCCTCTACAACTACGGTGACGACACCGCGCACGGAGGGCCCGATGAGCCGTTACCCGCACCTGCTGCAACCCCTCGACCTCGGCTTCACCACGCTGCCCAACCGCGTGCTCATGGGCTCCATGCACGTGGGCCTGGAGGAGGCCGAGCGCGGCTTCGAACGGATGGCGGAGTTCTACGCGGCCCGGGCCCGCGGGGGAGTCGGCCTCATCGTCACCGGCGGCATCGCACCCAACGACGAGGGCCGGCCGTACGAGGGCGGCGCCAAGCTCACCACCGAGGAGGAGGCCGAGCGGCACCGGACCGTCACGGAGGCCGTGCACCGCGAGGGCGGCCGGATCGCGATGCAGATCCTGCACTTCGGCCGGTACGCCTACCACCGCGACCTGGTCGCCCCCAGCCCCCTCCAGGCCCCGATCAGCCCCTTCCCGCCCCGCGAGCTGACCGACGCCGACGTCGAGCGCACCGTCGACGACTACGTCCGCGCCGCCCGCCTCGCCCGGCAGGCCGGCTACGACGGTGTCGAGGTCATGGGCTCCGAGGGCTACCTGATCAACGAGTTCATCGCGGCCCCGACCAACCGGCGCACCGACCGCTGGGGCGGCTCGTACGAGAACCGGACGCGGTTCCCCGTCGAGATCGTCCGCCGGGTGCGCGAGGCCGTCGGCGACGACTTCATCATCGTCTACCGGCTGTCCATGCTGGACCTGGTGCCCGGCGGGTCGACGCTGGACGAGGTCGTCACGCTCGCCAAGGCCGTGGAGGCCGCCGGGGCGACCATCATCAACACCGGCATCGGGTGGCACGAGGCCCGCATCCCGACCATCGCCACCTCGGTCCCGCGCGGCGCGTACACCTGGGTCACCAAGAAGCTGATGGGCGCGGTGTCCGTCCCACTGGTCACCACCAACCGCATCAACACCCCGGAGGTCGCCGAGGAGTTGCTCGCCGAGGGCTTCGCCGACATGGTCTCCATGGCCCGTCCGATGCTCGCCGACCCCGACTTCGTCAACAAGGCCGCGGCCGGTACCCCCGAGGCCATCAACACCTGCATCGGCTGCAACCAGGCCTGCCTCGACCACACCTTCAGCGGCAAGATCACCTCCTGCCTGGTCAACCCGCGCGCCTGCCACGAGACCGAGCTGGTCCTCGCCCCGACCCGGCTGAAGAAGCGCGTCGCGGTGGTCGGCGCCGGTCCGGCCGGCCTCGCCTGCGCGGTGTCCGCCGCCGAACGCGGCCATCAGGTCACGCTGTTCGACGCCGCGGCCGAGATCGGCGGCCAGCTGAATGTGGCCCGCAAGGTCCCCGGCAAGCAGGAGTTCGACGAGACCCTGCGCTACTTCCGTCACCAGCTCGACGCCCACGGCGTGGACGTACGCCTGAACACCATGGTCGAGCCCGAGGACGTCACCGGCTACGACGAGGTCGTGGTCGCCACCGGCGTCACCCCGCGCACCCCCGACATCCCCGGCGTCGACCACCCCCGCGTCCTCGGCTACCTCGACGTGCTGCGCGACAACGCCCCCGTCGGCGACCGGGTGGCGATCCTCGGCGCCGGCGGCATCGGCTTCGACGTCGCCGAGTACCTCACCGACGGCGGCGACAAGGCGAGCGACGACCCGGCGACGTACTTCAAGCACTGGGGCGTCGACATGGACTACCAGGGCCCCGGCGGGCTGGCCGCCCCCGAGCGCCCCGCGCCCCCGCGCACCGTCCACCTGCTCCAGCGCAAGACCGGCAAGGTCGGCGCCGGACTCGGCAAGACCACCGGCTGGATCCACCGCACCGAACTCAAGCACCGCGGCGTCACCATGGTCCCGGGCGCGCAGTACGACCTGATCGACGACGCCGGACTGCACGTCACCGTCGACGGGGAGAGCACCGTCCTGGAGGTCGACACCGTCGTGCTGTGCACCGGGCAGGAACCGCGCCGGGGCCTGTACGAGGAGCTGGTCGCCGCCGGCTGCAGCGCGCACCTCATCGGCGGCGCCGACGTCGCCGCCGAGCTGGACGCCAAGCGGGCCATCAAGCAGGGCACCGAGCTGGCGGCCGCCCTGTGAGCGGCCGTCCCTAGGATGAGCCCATGTCACTCCCGCACGCGATCCTCACCGCCCTGCTCGAAAGGCCGTCGTCGGGGCTTGAGCTGACCCGCAGGTTCGACAGGTCGATCGGTTACTTCTGGTCGGCCACGCACCAGCAGATCTATCGCGAGCTCGGAAAGCTGGAGTCCGAGGGCTACATCCGCACCCTGCCGGCCGAGCAGCCGGCCCGCGGGCAGAAGAAGAGCTACGAGGTCCTGCCCGCGGGCCGCGCCGAACTGGCCCGCTGGACCGCCGCCTCCCAGGACCCCAAGCCCCAGCGGGACGTGCTCCTGCTGCGGCTGCGCGCGGCCGCGGTCGTCGGCACCGAGGGTCTCGAAGCCGACCTGCGCCGCCATCTGGAGCTGCACCGGCGGCAGTTGGCCGAGTACGAGGAGATCCAGCGCCGCGACTTCCCGCCGGGCAAGGACGCCCGCGAGGACCGGCTGCGGCATCTGGTGCTGCGGGCCGGCATCGACCTGGAGACCTTCTGGACGCAGTGGCTCAGCCATGCCCTGGAGGAGTTCGGCGAACTGCCTGACCTGCCCTGAGGGCAGCGCCCCGTAAGGGGCGCGGGGCCGGATCCGATATGCGGCTGCCGCCGCGCGGGCGCGACCGGCCACGACGGCGCCGCAGCCGGCAGACGGCGGATCGCGGCGGTTCCGGCGGAGCGCTCAGAGCCGGTACGGCTTCGAGCGCTTGCGCAGGTACCAGCCCGTGGCGATGACGCCCGAGCCGACCAGCGCCGCGCCGATGCCCAGCGTGAGCGGCCCGTAGTCGCGGGCGGCGCCGCCCAGACCGCCCATCACGCCCCGGGAGGGCGCGGCCGACCTGGTGGTGGAGGAGGTCGTCGGCGCCGCGGCGGTGCCGGACACGATCACCGACTGGGTGCCCGCCGTTCCGCCGTTGGAGCAGACGACGACCACCGTGTAGGTGCCCGTCGGCACCCCCGACCAGGCCGCGGACTGGCTCACGGTGGTGCCCGCCAGAGCCACCTGCCGTCCCTGGGCGAAGGCGGTCTGGCCGCTGTTGAGCAGCGAGGCGTTGCCCCAGCTGCCGTTGCTCTGGGTGCAGGCGCTGGTGACCACCGAGACCGTGGTGCCGATGGTGCTCACCGAGATCCCCGAGAGCGCGGCGGACGGGCCGGCGAGCCAGGTCGGGAACGCGGCGGCGGCCGCCAGGGTCAGGCCGGAGCGGAGGAGAAGGCGTGTAGTGCGCATGGTCTGTCCTCCGGCGGCACGGTTGGCGGAACGTCCCTTGCGCCGCCGAGGGTCGGGAAACGCCCGTGCTGCCACAGGTTCAGCGAAAGGGGCCCCGGCGTGTACCGCACCCGGAGGGCGACCGGCCAGGTGACTTCTTCCCCCGTCCGGCCCAGGCCCGGATGCGCGTCAGGTGCCCGTCGTCACGGTCCGCTCTGCCGACCAGCCGCCCCAGGTGCCGTCCGGCAGCCGCGCCCGGAGCCGTACCCGGTGCACGGCCCCATGGTCCCGGCCCACATAGAAGCTATAGGTCGCACGGCCCTTCGGCGGGGTGCCTCCCCACACCAGGGAGGTGGTCGTACCGCCGTCGAGCCGGATCTGGTATTCCGTGACCACACCGTCCACCTGCGGCGGATCCCAGGCCAGATCGAGGTAGTAGGCCCCGCTCTCCTCGTGGGTCCGCGCCGTGAAGGCGGCCGGCGCGGTGTCCCGGCCGTCGCCGGTGCCCGGCGTGGTGAGCCGTACCGCGGTGCTGGCGGGCGAGAGGTTGTCGGCCGCGTCCCGGGCCCGGACGGTGAAGACATAGCGGGTGCCCGGCCGCAGCCCGGTGACCACCGTCGCGGTCTGGTTCCCGCCCACACTGTGGATCTTGGCGCCGCCCTGCCAGATCTCGTACGACACCACGGCCCGGTCGTCCTTCGAGGCGCCCCAGGACAGCTGTACCGCACGGCTGCCCACGGCCCGGCCGTCCGGCCGCGCGGGACGGGTCGGCGCCGAGCGGTCCGCCGCGACCATCGCCGGCGTGGTCGCCCGCACCGCACGGCTGCGCGGCCCGAGGCTGCCGTCCCCGCCCCGGGCCCGCACGGTGAACACATACACCGTGGACGGCCTGAGCCTGGTGACGTCCACCATGTGCTCGGACCCCGGGACTTCCTCGATCTTCGTGGTGCCGCGATATACCTCATAGCCGCGGATCCCGGAACCGTCCGGCAGCGCGTTCCACATGACGTGCACGCTGGTGGCGCTTCCGGCCGCCGCCGTGACCCCCGTCGGGGCACCGGGAAGCCGGCCGCTGTCACCGTCGGCGCCGCCGCCCCAGCCGCAGGACGACACCGACAACAGGACGCAGACCACGACGGCAACTCGGCGCACGGTTCCGCCTCCCCGGGGACGGCAGCACGGCAATGGTCCGGACCAATATGGCCTGCCCGGGATGCGGACATCAAGAGGGCCGTATTGCAGACGGCGGGGGAGAGTTACGTATGCTGAGTGCTCTGCGGTCGAACTTCCCCGGAGAAAAGGGGAGTTCGCGCCTGCGGCGCGGAACGCTGTCGTCGCTGATCCCGCGCCGGCACGGGCGGCCGGGGCGGCCTGGGCTGACACCGGCTCAGCGCCCCGGCCCTCGGCTGCCTCTCACGAAGTGTCAGTTTCGTTGCTCCGAACGGCCCTGTACGGCCTTCGCTTGCTGGCTCGGCCGCCGGACCAGCACCAGATTGTTCCGGTGACTCCATGTCCCCCACGAAAAGGGCTCCTCATCGTGCGTGTCCAGTCGCTGACGCTGGCCGCGGCCGGCGCCGCCCTGCTCGCCCCGGCCACACTGCCCGCCCCCGCCGCCTCCTACGCGGCCCAAGGTGACCGGCACCGGATCACCGCCACCGACCTGCTGGCCCGGGTGCAGGACTGCGCCCAGGTCTCCAAGGGCCGCTACCGCTCCGACGCCGGTACCGCCGCCACCGTCCCCGTGTGCGACACCCGGCAGGCCGTCTTCTGGAAGGCCGACCTCGACATCGACTGCGACGGCCGGCCCACCGCCCACTGCAACCGCACCGCCGACCCGGCGTTCTCCGCCGCCACCGCCTTCCAGCAGTCCGACGGCAGCCAGCTCAACGCCGAGAAGCTGCCGTACGTCGTCGTGCCCGGCGTCAGCGGCCGCTGGAACCACCGGGCGTCCGGCGTCCGGGGCGGCGCGGTCGCCGCGGTCATCTACAAGGACCGCGTGCAGTACGCCGTCGTCGGCGACACCGGACCGCGCGACATCATCGGCGAGGCCTCCTACGCCACCGCGAAGGCGCTGGGCGTGAACCCCGACCCGCGGGTGGGCGGGGTGCCTTCCGGCGTCACGTACATCGTCTTCAAGGACTCCGGGATCCAGCCCATCGAGGACCGCGAGGCGGCGGAGGCGGAGGGGGAGCGGCTGGCGGAGCAGTTCGCCGAGGACGACTGACCGGGCCGGTCGGCCGCCGCCGGCACTGCGGGCAGGGCGGCCGTACCTTCGGCGGTGCGGGTCAGACGGCCGCCCAGCCGTTGTCCACCGGCAGGATCGCGCCGTTGATGCTGCCGGCCGCGTCCGAGGCCAGGAAGACGATCGCCGCCGCCTGATCCTCGGGCTCGGAGACCTGGCCCACGTTGCCGAAGTACGGGCCGAGCGCGGCCGGCCCGTGCGCGCCGTCCTCCGGGTCGACGCTGATACCGGTCCTGGTGCCGCCAGGGGCGATCGCGTTGGCCCGGATGCCGTGGTTGCGGTACATCACCGCCAGGCTCTTGGTCAGGCCGACGACACCGTGCTTCGAGGCCGTGTAGGCGGCCCCCGCCGCGCTGCCGCGCAGGCCGGCCTCGGAGGCGGTGTTGACGATCGCGCCCCGGCCCGCCGCCAGCATGTGCGGCAGCACCGCCCGGGTGAGCAGGAACGGCGCGGTGAGGTTGACGCGTATCACCCGCTCCCACTCCGTGTCGGCGACGTCCGCGAGCGCCGACATCCGGTCCATGATCCCGGCGTTGTTCACCAGGACGTCCACCCCGCCGAACCGGTCCACGGCGGTCGCGACCACCTGGTCCACCACGGACTGCTCGCTGAGGTCACCGGTGACGGCCACGGCCGTACCGCCCGCCTTCTCGATCTCCTCGACCGCCGTGCCCGCGGCCTCGGCGTTCAGGTCGGCGACCAGGACCCGGGCACCCTCCCTGGCGAAGGCCAGGGCGGTGGCCCGCCCGATCCCCGATCCCGCCCCGGTGACGATGACGCCGCGCCCGTCGAGTCCGCTGGCCATGTGGTGCTCCCATCAGGTGGTTCGAGGGCGCGCTGCGCCCGGTGCGGTCACACCCTACGACTTAATGTCTTCGAGTGACATAAAGTCGTGGCGGGAATTTTCCGCCACCTGGTTCCTCGGGGAGAATCCCGGTACAGCAGTCACCGGCACCGGAGGGACAGATGACCGCAGGGGGACGCACGGGACGACCGCCCCTGACCGAGGAGCGCAAGGCCGAGACCAGACTGGAGATCGCCCGCGCCGCCGTGGACCTGTTCGTCGCCCAGGGGGTGGCCGCGACCACGGGCGAGCAGATCGGGCAGGCGGTCGGCGTCTCGGCGCGCACGGTGTGGCGCTACTTCCCGAGCAAGGAGGCCTGCGTACGACCGCTGTTCGCGGCCGGCATCGAGGCCGTCGCCGACTGTCTGCGCGCCTGGCGCCCCGGCCAGCCGCTGGAGGAGGCCTTCGAGGACGCCGTACCGACGGACAGCCGGCTGGTGCGCGGCCCCGACCGCGCCACCATGGGCGCCCTGGTCCGCCTGACCCGCGGCGAACCGGGCCTGCGCGCCGAGTGGCTGCAGTCCTACGACGAGGCCGAGCCGGCGTTCGCCCGCGCCCTCGCCGAACGCTCCGGGCTGCCCGCCGACGACCTGCGGCCCACCATCCAGGCGGCCATGTTCAACGCGGCACTGCGCGCGGCCGTCGAGCACTATGCCTGGCGCGTCGCCGACGAGACCACGGACCCCGCCGGGGCGGAGGCCGAGCTCACGGCGACCATGCGCTCGGCCCTCGCGGTGGCGGCGGAGGGGCTCGCTTAGGGGGTTCTCAGACCTTGCGGTAGGTGTATGCCTCGGCGGCTGCCGCCTCCACCGCGTCGAGGCCGGCCCCGGTGGCCGCCGTGACGACCGCGGCGATCGCGCCCTCGACGAACGGGGCGTCCACCAGCCGGGTGCCCTCCGGGAGTTCGTCGCCCTCGGCGAGCAGCGCCTTCACGGTGAGCACCGCGCTGCCCAGGTCGGTGAGGACGGCGACCCCGGCGCCCCGGTCCACGGACGCGGCAGCGGCGGCGATCAGCTCGGCGCTGGTGCCGAGCCCGCCGCCCTCGGTGCCGCCCGCCGGGGCGAGCGGCACCGCCGTGGCGCCGCCCGCCAGCCCCTTCGCCAGCTCCGCGACGGACGCCGCCACCTCCGCGCTGTGCGACACCAGCACGATCCCGACCAGCTTGTCGTCACTCACCGGCCGCCTCCGCGAGTGCCGCGACGAGCAGCGCCGACGAGGTGGCGCCCGGGTCCTGGTGGCCGATGCTGCGCTCGCCGAGGTAGCTCGCCCTGCCCTTGCGGGCCTGCAGCGGGATCGTCGCCTCGGCGCCCTGCTCGGCGGCGGCCCGCGCCGCCCCGAAACCGTCGCCGAGCGCGTCGACGGCCGGCACCAGGGCGTCGATCATCGTCTTGTCCCCGGGCGCGGCCCCGCCGAGCGCCATGACCTTGTCCACCCCGGCCCGCAGCGCCTCGGCGAGCTGAGCCTCACTGACCTCGGCCGCGTCGCCCAGCGCCTTGCCGGTGCTGCGCAGCAACGTGCCGTACAGCGGCCCGGACGCGCCGCCGACCGTGGAGATCAGCCGGCGTCCGGCGAGCGTCAGCACGGCACCCGGGGTGTCGGGGGCGTCCTTCTCCAGCGTGGCGACCACCGCCTTGAACCCGCGCTGGAGGTTGCTGCCGTGGTCGGCGTCCCCGATGGGGGAGTCGAGGGCGGTGAGCCGCTCCGCCTCGCGGTCGACGGAGGCGGCGGTCGCCGCCATCCAGCGGCGGAAGAAGTCGGCGCCGAGCACTGGGTCTCCTTGCGTTGCGGTACGGACGCGGGTCGGTGCTGTCTCTCTCGCTCACATTCCCCAGCGCAGCGCCGGTGTCCTCACCGGCGCGTCCCACAGTCGCAGCAGCTCCTCGTCGACCTGGCAGAGCGTGACCGAGGCGCCGGCCATGTCCAGAGAGGTGACGTAGTTGCCGACCAGTGTGCGGGCGACGGTGACACCCCGCTCGGCGAGCACCCGCTGGACCTCTGCGTTGAACCCGTACAGCTCCAGGAGCGGGGTCGCGCCCATGCCGTTGACCAGGACGAGGACCGGGTTGCGCGGCGGCAGGTCCTCCAGGACGGCGTTGACCGCGAAGTCGGCGATCTCGCCGGAGGTCATCATGGCCCGCCGCTCCCGGCCCGGCTCGCCGTGGATGCCGATGCCCAACTCCAGCTCGCCGGGCGGCAGATCGAAGGTCGGGGTGCCCTTCGCCGGGGTGGTGACGGCGCTCAGCGCGAAACCGAAGCTGCGGGAGTTCTCGTTCACCTGGCGCCCGACGGCCTCCACCCGCTCCAGCGGCTGCCCCTCGGCGGCTGCCGCGCCCGCCACCTTCTCGACGAACAGGGTGGCGCCGGTACCGCGCCGGCCCGCGGTGTACAGGCTGTCGGTGACGGCCACGTCGTCGTTGACGAGCACCTTCGCCACCTGGATGCCCTCGTCCTCGGCGAGTTCGGCGGCCATGTCGAAGTTGAGCACGTCGCCGGTGTAGTTCTTCACGATGAACAGCACCCCGGCCCCGCTGTCCACGGCCGCGGCGGCCCGGGCCATCTGGTCGGGCACCGGGGACGTGAACACCTCGCCCGGACAAGCGGCCGACAGCATCCCGGGGCCCACGAATCCGCCGTGCAGCGGCTCGTGCCCGGAGCCGCCTCCCGAGACCAGCGCGACCTGCCCGGCGACGGGGGCGTCCCGCCGGACGATCACCCGGTTCTCCACGTCCACGGCGAGGTCGGGATGAGCCGCCGCCATACCCCGCAGCGCATCCGCCACGACGGTCTCCGGAACGTTGATCAGCATCTTCATGTGATCCTCCAAATTACGTTACCAGACTAGTCTCTGACCTGCTCCTTCGCAGGTCAGAGTAGGTTTCGCGGGTTCTTGGTCCTGGCGCCCCGTGGCGGTCCGGAGCGGGTTGCAGCGAGGCTGATGCTGACTCAATGCCGACTTTGGTGACTGTTCGTCAGGTGCAGGTGGGGGCCGTGACCGCGAGCGGCGCAGTTCTCCTGAGCGCAGTATCGACCTTGCGCGCGCGATGGTCACCTGCGCGGGCTCGTCAGGCGCACTTGAGAGGCTCAGGCTGCTTCCTCGTTGCCTGTGATGCCGGGGACCGGTGCAGGCCGAACGGTTCAGCGAGGACTACCACGGCACGTACGCAAACCCGCCCGGCCCTGGGCGGTGCCGTTGCACTGGCACGGGGCCATCGGCGGGATGGAGGTCGCTCGGGTGCCGGCCCACATCTGTAAAATCCACGAGATTTCCAACGCCGCGCTGTATTGGCCGCCGGTGCGGTCGTAGACGACGAGACAGGGGTGGACGTCGGCATCGTGCACGCGGCCCAGGGCCACCGCCGCGGAAACGGGCACGGCGGCCAGAACGTGCAGTCGCCGCAGGAAACGTGCCACATCTCCGCCACGGCGTTGGTGATCTGCAAAAGATACAGGTCACCGGTTTCGGTGGCGGGACAGAGGGCCGCGGCGGTGTCCGTGCAGGCGGCGAGCGCCGCCGGGACGGCGAGGGGCACATGAGCGTCGCCGTCTGAGGTTCCCCAGCCGACCCGGACGGCGCCGCGCTCGTCGATGAGGATGCGGGAGTCATCGTCTCCCAGGCCCCGCAGCCCATTCACGCAGCCGGATGCGGTTGGCCGTCCGACGCACGTCCTGACTCTTCGGGGATGTCGGCGCGGTCCACCTCCGCAATCAGGAACTCCCCGTTGTCCAGCGGGATTCGCACCAACTGCGCCATCGATGTCCCCCGTCCTGCCGCGCTGCCACAGACCTCCGTCGTCATACGACGTGCCGTTGCCGGACACCGATCGGTCAGCCGTTTCCAGTGAGCCGACAGCACGACCGACGGCGCGACGAGCATCCCGTGCCCGCTGAAGGCGGTAGGCCCACGCGTGGTGCCGTTCGGCCCCCGGACCGGGGCCGGTCGCCCGCTGCCGGACCACGTTTCGCTCCTCCACCGTGGACACCAAAGCTCACCCCCAGCACCGGCCGGACGTACAAGGCGGGCTGGGCCCTACGCATGGGACGGACGCCATGACCCCTTTCCGCGACACCGAAGGATCACCTGCCGGAGCGGCACCGGGCGGCACGGCGGCTCCGCCTCGTGCGCCCGCGCTGTGGTCAGCGGCCAAATGGATCGTGCCGATCGTGGTCGGGCTGACCGTCTATCTGCTGCCACAGCCGGACGGGATCAAGTCCGGGGGATGGGCCGTGCTGGCCATATTCACCGGCACGGTGCTCGGCCTGATTCTGCAGCCGCTACCGCTCGGAGCGGTAGCCCTGGTCGGTCTGACCATGACGATGATCACCGGGACGCTCGAACCGGACGTCGCATTGGGCGGCTTCGCCGAGCCGACGATCTGGCTGATCGTGGCTGCCTTCTTCATCTCCCTCGGCATCACCAAGACCGGTCTCGGCCGCCGCATCGCCCTGATGTTCGTACGCGCCCTCGGCCGCAGCAGCCTGGGCCTCGCGTACGGCATCACCCTCACCGACCTGGTGCTGGCCCCCGCCACGCCCAGCAACACCGCCCGCTCAGGCGGTGTCATCCACCCCGTGATCCGCTCGCTGAGCACCAACGCCGGCTCGCACCCGGGCGATGAGAGCCGCCGTAAGCTGGGCGCCTACCTGAGCGTGACCGCGATGCAGATCAACGCCGTCACCAGCGCCATGTTCCTGACCTCCATGGCCGCCAACCCGCTGGTGCAGAAGCTCGCCGCCGACCATGGCATCCATCTCACCTGGACCAACTGGGCACTTGCGGCCCTGGTGCCCGGCCTGGTCGCCCTGCTGGTGCTGCCGGCCCTGCTGTACCGCGTCTTCCCGCCCGCCGAGCGCGCGACGCCCGAGGCACCGCGCCAGGCCCGCGAGCAGCTCGCCGCACTCGGACCGATGTCCCGTCAGGAGTGGACGATGGCAGGGGTGTTCGTGCTCCTGCTCCTGCTCTGGTCGGTCGGCGGCCAGGTCTGGGACCTCTCGGCCACTGTTTCCGCCTTCACCGGTGTGGCCCTGCTCCTCGTGACCGGGGTGCTGACCTGGGAGGACCTGGCGGCGGAGAAGGCGGCCTGGACCACCCTGGTGTGGTTCTCCGTCCTGGTGATGATGGCGGGTCAGCTGCAGGAACTCGGAGTGATCGACTGGTTCAGCCGCACCATCACCGACGCCACGTCGGGCGTGGGCTGGGAGTGGGCGTTCGTGGTCCTGACGCTGGTCTACTTCTTCTCCCACTACCTGTTCGCCTCCAACACCGCGCACGTGGCGGCGATGTACGCCGCCTTCCTCACCGCCGCCACCGCCACGGGCGCACCACCGGTCATGGCGGCCCTGGTCCTCGGTTTCGTCAGCTCCCTCTACGGCGGCCTCACCCACTACGCCTCCGGCCCGGCTCCCGTCCTCTTCGGCGGCGGCTACGTCACCCTCGGCGAGTGGTGGCGCACGGGTCTGATCGCCGCCGGCGCCGACATCGTGATCTGGATGGGTGTGGGCGGGGCGTGGCTGAAGCTGCTCGGCCGTTGGTGAGCCTCGCACCTGCGGGTGTGGGCCCCGGGTCTCGTGCCGGGGCCCACACCCGCATCACGGCTTCGTCGGATCCAGGGCTACGGGACCGAGACCCTGGCCGCTGTCTCCGTATCCGGTTCGGCCGCCGCGAGGGCCCGATTGTGGCGGACGGAGGACCAGAACGACCAGCCGATCAGGACGACGCCGACGAGGCCGGTGATGACCTCGTTGATCTCGTACTGGATGGTGACCATGAGGATGACGGCCAGGGCGCCGATCGCGTAGTGGGCGCCGTGCTCCAGGTAGACGTAGTCGTCCAGGGTGCCCTGGCGGACCAGGTACACGGTGAGCGAGCGGACGTATACCGCGCCGATGCCGAGGCCGAGGGCCATGAGGACGATGTCGTTGGTGATGGCGAAGGCGCCGATCACGCCGTCGAAGGAGAAGGACGCGTCCAGCACTTCCAGGTACAGGAACATGAAGAACGCGGCACGGCCGGCCAGGACGACCGCCGATCGCGGCCGGCCGGTCCGGGCGGCCGCTTCCTCCGCCTCTTGTTCCCGTTCCTCCTCATCATCCAACCGGTCCTCGAAGAAGCCGGAAAGACCGCCGACGATCAGGTACGTGATCAGACCGGCGATGCCCGCGACCAGGACCGTCTGCCCCTTGTCGACGTGCACGCCGCCCTCCTGGTGGGCGTGGGCGGCGAAGGTGAAGGACGTGACCAGCAGAACGACCAGGGCGATGCAGACCGACAGCATGTCGACCCTGCCGAGGCGGGCCAGCGGCTGTTCGATCCGGCGCAGCCACTGGATGTCCCGGTCCTCGAAGATGAAGTCGAGGAAGATCATCAGGAGGAACATGCCACCGAAGGCCGCGATCGCCGGGTGGGCGTCGGTCACCAGCTGCTGGTAGCGGTCCTTGTCGGTCAGGGCCAGATGGACCGCGTCGTACGGATTCAGCCGTGCGGTGATCGCGACGATGACGACAGGGAAGGCCAGTCGCATCCCGAACACCGCGATGAGCACGCCCACCGTGAGGAAGATCCTCTGCCAGAACGCGTTCATCTTCTTCAGTACCCCGGCGTTCACGACAGCGTTGTCGAAGGACAGCGATATCTCCAGGACGGCGAGGATCGCCACGACGCCGAGGGCGGTCCAGCCGCCGTAGAGCACTCCCAGAACCAGGCCGAGCGCCGTGCACACGAACGCCCCTCGAAAGGTCTTCACCAGCACGGCCATCCACTCCTGTCGTCATGCGGTCGCCAACGGACAGTACACACAAGGACATACGGCAGGCCCGGCCCGCGCCGCACTGCGCGGGCCGGGCCAGGTACCACCCTCAGCCCATGGTGGTCCTGAGGACGCCGAAGGCCGTCTTCGGGTCGGCCAACGCGTGGTGGATGCCGGGGATCTGCCTGTCGAGGCCGAGCAGCCCGTGTACGGCGTGCATCGCGCCGCGCACGGAGTACTCGACGGTGAAGACCACGTCCTCGGGAATCTCCGTGAACTGACCGAGGAAGGCGAAGTTGGCCGCGCCGCGCGGCAGGACCGGTGGCCGGTCGTGCACCGTGCGGGGGGCGAACTGACTCGTGATGTAGGGCATCATCACCGGAACCACGGTCGTGGTCATCGCGACCTGGTCCTCGATGTCCGACATGTTCAGGTGGCCGAGGAGCTCGGTGAGGATCTCCCTGCCGGTGGCCCCGGCCATCGGCTTGTCCACGAAGTCGCCGACGTTGTCGACGAACAGGCCGTAGCCCCACAGGGTGTAGACGTCCTCGGGCTGCCCCTCGAAGTGCGGTGCGTGCGGCACCACGATCGACATCAGCCAGTTGGAGTCCTTGAACGTCATCAGCGCGCCCGTCCCGGGCAGGTTGCCGGACAGCTCCTCGATGCGGTGCAGGAGCAGCGGGCTGCGCATGGTGAGGGTGAAGGACTCCCACTTCGCCTCGTCCACACTGCCGTTGAACGCGGACGGGCGCCCGAAGTCCTCGGCCTTGGCGGCGATCGTCTCCCACAGCCGCCAGCCACCGTCGCGCTTGTCGCGGATCAGCTCGGGCACGATGTCGTCGCCGCCGTAGGCCGCGTCGGCGGTCATCGAGCCCAGCGTGAGGAACGCGTAGTCCGTGTCCCCGACCTCGTAGGTGTCAGGCTGCCCGGCGCGCTCGACGTGCAGGCGCACGACGCGCCGGGCGCCCCGCTCGTCGGTGGTGAAGTCGACGTCGGTGACCCGCACGCCGTGCTCGAAGCGCACACCGTGGCCCTCCAGCCAGGCCCGCAGCGGACGGATGATCGAGTCGTACTGGTTGAGGCGGGTCCGGCGCACCCCGGACAGGGTGTGCATACGCGGGAACTCCTGCATGAAACGCAGGAAGTAGCGCTTGAGCTCGATGGCGCTGTGCCAGTTCTGGAAGGCGAAGGTGGTGCGCCACATGGCCCAGAAGTTGGTCTCGAAGAAGTGCGGGGAGAAGAAGTCCTCGATCCGCCGGGCTCCGATCACCGCCTCCGGCAGCATCAGCAGCCGGACCAGCTCCAGCCGGTCCCGGGCGTCGAGGCCGTAGTCCGAGGCGTCCAGGACGGTGGCGCCCTTGCCGATGAGGCGGGCCTTGGCATCGGTGGGCCACTTGGCGTTGAACGCCCGGATCTCGTCAAGCACCGTCACCGACGGGTCGGCCGGCGTGGGGATCGTCCCAAGGAGGTTCCACAGGCAGGTGTAGGCCTCCTCCTCCAGCATGCGTCCGCCCCGGGTGACGTATCCGGTGGGCGCGCCGCGACCGTCCATGGATCCGCCGGCCACCGGGAGCTCCTCCAGGACGAGGATGTTCTCGCCCGCGAAACCGCCGTCCCGGACGAGGAACGCGGCGGCCGCCAGTGATGCGATGCCCCCGCCGACGAGGTATGCGCGGGACTGCAGTGGAGCGTCTGACATGACGTCCCTCCGTTCTGCCGCCCGGACACGCCGGGCGGCCGGTTGTGATCGATTCCAGTCAACCCGGGGGCCGGTCGCGCAGGCAGGGGCCGGATGTCCCCGTCCCGGCGCCGATGGACCCACTCGGGAAACCGGTGTCGTCGAGGCCGTGTGCGGAGCGGACGAACCCTCGTGTGTCCGGCGGTGCCGGCAGGAGGCCTCCGGCCGGGCCGGGGGCTGGCTGACCGTCGGCTCCGGAGCCCGCTAGCATCAGTGCGCCGGGGGGCAGGTGGGCGTCGCTGACCAGGACGCCGGGGTGGAGTTTCACGAGGTGAAAAGGGGTGGGGCGGCCATGACTACGCCATCAGTGGACGAGCAGGATCCGCGGGCCGGACTGCGGGACCTGGTAACGATGCTGGACGCGCTCACCGACCATGCTGTCATCAAGCTGGGGCCGGACGGCGAGGTGGTTCGCTGGAGCCGTAGCGCCCAGGCGATGACCGGCTACACCGAGGACGAGGTCGTGGGACGTCCGCCGGCGCTGCTGCGCACCCAGGAGGATTGTGACGCGGGACTGCCGGAGCAGGAACTGGAGACGGTCCGGCGGGACGGTCCGCGGTCGTTCCAGGGCTGGTTGGTCCGCAACAACGGTGAGCGGTTCCTGGCGCACATCAGCCTGACGCCGGTGGCCGGCGGGGACGGGGCGGTGACCGGCTTCGTGGAGGTCCTGCGGGATGTCACCGAGACCGCCCGGGCGGAGTCGCTGTTCCACGGTCTGCTGGAGTCCGCCCCGGACGCCATGGTCATCGTGGGTACCGACGGACGCATCGCGCTGGTCAACCGGCAGGCCGAAGTGCTGTTCGGCTTCGACCGGGCCGAGCTGGTCGGCCGGGAGATCGAGATGCTGGTGCCGCCGCGGTTCCGGGACCGCCACGTCGGCCACCGCAACGGTTTCCTCTCCAACCCCAAGGTGCGGCCGATGGGCGCCGGCCTGGAGCTGTCGGGGCTGCGCCGCGACGGCACCGAGTTCCCCATCGAGATCAGCCTGAGCCCTCTGCAGACCGCCGAGGGCGTGCTGGTGGCGGCCGCGATCCGCGATGTCACCGAACGCCGGGAGACCGAGCAGCGGCTGCAACGGCAGCGCGACGAGATCCTGGAGCTGTCCACGCCGGTGATCCAGGTGTGGGACAAGGTGCTGGTGATGCCGATCATCGGGACGCTGGACACGCTGCGGGCCACCCGGCTGACCGAGGGGCTGCTGGAGAAGATCGCGCAGTCCCAGGCGGAGGTGGCCATCCTGGACATCAGCGGGGTGCCCACCATCGACACCCAGGTCGCCCAGCATCTGCTGAAGACGGTGCAGGCGGCCGCGCTGATGGGGACGGTCAGCATCATGAGCGGGGTGCGTCCGGAGACCGCGCAGTCCATGGTGCATCTGGGCATCGACATGGGACGCCTGCGCTCCCGCAGCACCCTGCAGGACGCGTTGCAACTGGCCCTGGCCGTGCTCGCCGAGCGTGCCGGGACGGCGGAGGCCGCCGCCCGCGCCCTGACGTCCGGAGAGCCGCGATGACCGACGACGTGGTACCTGTCATGCAGATCGGTGACACGTTGCTGGTGGCGTTGCAGGGCGACCTGGACGACACCACCGTGATCCGGATCGAGGAGCAGCTCACCCGGGAGGTCTCCCAGACCTCCGCCACCGGCATGCTCATCGACGTCAGCCGGCTGAGCGTCGTCGACTCCTTCATCGCCCGGGTGCTGGCCCGCATCGTGGCCATGGTTCGGCTGCTGGGCGCCCAGGCGGCCGTGGTCGGCATCCAGCCGGCCGTGGCCATCACCCTGGTCGAACTCGGTGTCCCCATGGGGCACTTGGACACTGCGCTCAACGCCGAGCAGGGCTTGGCACTGCTTCGTCGGCTGCGCCGCGGCGACACCGGTACGGACTGACCATGCCGACGGAGACGGGCCGGGAACCGGCTGTTTTCGACATGGTCGACGAGTCCGACCTGATACGCGTCCGCAAGGTGCTGCGCACCGAGGCCGAGGCGACGGGGCTCAACCTGGTCGACACGACCAAGCTGATCACGGCGGGCAGCGAGCTGGCCCGCAACATACTCAACTACGCGACCGGCGGCCGAGGCCGGATCAGGATCGAGCAGGTGTACCACCAGGGGAGACGCGGCGTGCGGGCCACGTTCGCGGACGACGGACCGGGCATCGAGGACATCGACCAGGCGATGACCGACGGGTTCAGCACCCGCGGAAGCATGGGTCTGGGGCTGCCCGGCGCCCGTCGTCTGGTGGACGACCTGACCCTGACATCTGCTGCCGGTTCGGGTACGACCGTGGTGATCGTGAAATGGCAGCGGTGAGCGGGACCGAGCACCGGCTGTGTGCGATCAAGGCCGAGGAGGACGTCGGCGCGCTGCGCCGAACAGTGGCCCGGATGGCGGCAACCCAGGACGGACTGCGTCCAGGTACCGCCGAGCTGGTCGCCACCGAACTGGGTACCAACCTCGTCCGGCACACCGGCGCCGGCGGTCATGTGCTGGCCCGCAGGAGCGGAGACGGGATCGAACTGATCTCCGTGGACCGCGGTCCCGGCATGCCTGCCGGGACCCTCACCCGCGTTGCTGACACGTCGACCCCCCCGGTGTGGGGGCAGGGGCTGAAAGCGGGCCTGAACGTCGTGCGGCGGCACGCAGCCGAGTTCGACAGCTACTCCACCCGGCGCGGCACGGTCGTCTACGCCCGGCTCGGCGCCTCGGTACCCGTCGACAACGGATGGCGTTCTGCGGGTGTCAACGTGCCGTACGGCGGTGACGGCGAGTCCGGTGACGCGTGGGCTGTCGTACCGGACCGCCGGCTGTCCGCCGTGGTCGTCGACGGTCTCGGGCACGGGCCGGCGGCCGCCGTCGCGGCTCATGCCGCGATCACAGTGTTCGAACGTGAGACGGTCGCCGATCCCGCCCGGTTCATCCAGCGTGCCCACGAGGCGATGCGAGCCACCAGGGGCGGGGTGCTGGGCGCCTGCCTGATCGACCCGGAGCGCGGCGAGCTGACCTTCGTGGCCGTCGGCAACATCACCGGACGGGTGCTCAACGGCGGTCGGGTCGTTCATCTGCTGGACCGGCCGGGCACCCTCGGCACGCACCTCCCGGTCCCCACCACCCGCCCTCAGCAATGCCCGTGGGGAGCCGGCTCGACCCTGATCCTGACCTCGGACGGGATCCGCTCCGGCTGGAACCTCGACGACTACCCGGGCCTGCTGGAACATCACCCGGCGGTCATCGCCGCCGTAGTCCACCGTGACCACGGTCGGCCCACCGACGATGCCACGGTGCTCGTGGTCCGCGACACCCGTGACGCGGCATGATGGACCAGGCTCAGCTCATCTCAGGCGAAGGACGATCAGGCATGGGAAACCCGGGAAGCCTCCGCCCGTATGACGGCTCGGACGCCTCGGCCCACGACGCCTCGGCCCGCGACGCCGGCCCACAGGCCGAGTCGACACGCCAAGCACTTCTGATCACCGAACTGCGCCAGGAGCTGGAGGACACCAACCGGGGCCTGATCGCCCTGCACACGGAGCTGGAGAACGTCCGGCTGGCCGAGGCTCAGCTCGCGGCCATCGTGACCGCGTCCGACGACGCGATGGTCGCCCTGGACACCGACTGCCGTGTCCAGACCTGGAACCCGGGAGCGCAGCGCCTGCTCGGCCATGCCCAGCAACACGTCGTCGGGCAACCGGTCGACATCCTCATGCCTGACGCGGCACGGGCGGCGTTCCGTACGGCGATGGAGCAGATCCGGTCCGACCGGCGTGCCCACTCCCACCAGAGCCGCTGGCGCCGCGCGGACCGTACCGAAGTCGACGTGGCTGTCGGTGTGTCGGCGATGCGCGACGCCGACGGCATCCTGATCGGCTACTGCGCCACGGCCCGTGACATCACCCACGAGCTCGCCGCCCAGGCCGAACTGGCCGCCGCCCGGGCCGACCGCGAAGTGATGGCCGAACGCGACCGCATCGCCCGTGACCTGCACGACATGGTCATCCAGCGGGTGTTCGGCGCCGGACTCGCCCTGCAGGGGACCGCCGTCCGGCTTTCCGGTCCCGACGCCGACCGCATCCACACCGTCATCGACGAACTCGACGCCACCATCGGTGAGTTGCGCACCGCAATTTTCGACCTCCATCAGCCCAACCAGAAGGCCGCCAGCCTCCGGGCCCAGATCCTCGACGAAACCGGCGTCGCGCATGACCGCCTCGGCTTCGCGCCCACCGTTCAGTTCGACGGCCCCGTGGACGCCGCGCTTCCCGACGCGACCGCGGCTCACCTGCTCGCCGTGCTGCGCGAGGCCTTGTCCAACGCCGCACGTCATGCCCACGCGTCCGCCGTCACGGTCTCCGTCACCGTCCAGGCAGGCGTGGCCCTGCTGCTGGAGGTCACCGACAACGGCCGTGGTCTGGACCCGGCAGTCACCCGCAGCAGCGGCCTGACCAACCTGCGCCGCCGCGCGGAGAAGCTGGGCGGTACCTTCCAGATCACGAGTCCCCCCACCGGCGGTACCCACCTGCGCTGGCGCATCCCCCTGTCCACGGCCGACTCGGCACGTACCTCCTGACGTTCGGACCACGCCTCCCGCTTGGCCGACGGCGGAAGGGGAAGCGGTCGAGGCGAGCCCGTCTCTGTTTCCACGCCCCACCACGGCTGCGACCGGAGAGGGGGGACCTTCGGCCCTGCTTGTGGAGACCTTCGGCCGCCGCGCCGAGCAGCACCGCCGGAGGATCCTGAGGGCGACCGATCCGGAGGTTTCCCGTGCGCGACCACGTCGACCGCCCTCAAGGCCGATGCCACCACCGTCACTCGTGGTGGGTGCCGTCGCACCCGGTCCGGTCCGGTCACCGTCCGGCCGCCCTCACCGTCTGCCCTGATACCGAGGCGGCCGGACACAGCACAGGTGCGCCGGGAAGGGCCGCGCGATGAGCACCGACACGGTGGCCGTGCGCCGCCGTCGGCGACACGACGCGGCCGACCGGCCGTTCACCGTCGTCTGGGAGCCCACCCGGGGCAGGCGGCGCGACCGCGGCGAGCCTGCCCCCGACCACTGCCGACGAGAGCTGGACACCGCGGCCGCCGAGGACCATGTGGCGGCACTCGGGCTCGGCGGGCTCTACCGGGAGTTGACCGACAGGGCGGCCGTCCTGGGCCTGGACTCGGACCGGCGTCGGACTCGTCGGCCGCCTTTGGAAGGCGACCCCGTCCGGGAGTGTGTCTTCGTCTCGCATACCGGCAGTGTTCACCCCAGCGGCTCGCTCCCGGTGAGCGCGCGGAACGTGCGTGAAAGGTCTTTGATGTCGATGTACCGGACCTCGCCGCTCTTCACGGGCCTGAGAGCCGACGGCATGCTCGGCGGCCGATGCGGCCGGTGCGAGTTCCGCCGCGTCTGCGGCGGCTCCCGCTCCCGGGCCCACCACGGCACCGGCAATCCGTTCGCCGAGGAGCCCTTGTGCCGCAACGCTCCCGGTTCCTTCCCGTACCAGCGCGAGGTGGCGGCACTGCTGTGCGCCGGAGAGCCGGCGGAGCCGGAGAGCGTGCCCGGTCCCTCCGCCGCCCGGGACGGCGAGGACCGTCGTACACCGGAACACCCGTCGGCTCCCTCGCTGTGGCATCGGTGGCTGGCGCCTCATCCGGGACACGACCTGTGAGCATGAAGAACGAGGAGGCATCATGGGTACCCAAGTCCTGCCGGACGCAGCCGTCATGGAGTCGCTGCTCTCGGCGGCCGTCATGGCTCCGTCGATCCACAACACGCAGCCCTGGCGATTCCGTCTGGACCCCGTCGGCCAGGTCCTGGAAGTCCATTCCGCACCAGGGCGCACTCTGCCGTTGACCGACCCGGTGCACCGTGCCCAGTTCCTGTCGGTGGGTGCGGCGGTCTTCAACATCCGGCTGGCGGCCGTTCACCAGGGCCGGCGGCCCGAGGTGACCCTGTTGCCGGACCCGCAAGTGCCCGGGCTACTGGCCGCCGTCCGGCTGACCGGACCGCTCGCCGCGGACGAACGGACCTCCGGTGACGGCCTCTACGAGGCGATTGCGCGGCGGCACACGAGCCGGCTGCCGTTCACCGGACGATCGGTACCCGAGCCGGTGGTGGCGGAGATGACGGCCGCCGCGCATTCCGCGGGCGCCCGGCTGCATGTGCCGGACTTCGCCGGGACGCGGCGGCTGCTGGGCCTGACCACCACGGCCGAAGCACGCAACAACGACACTCCCGCGCGCACCGCCGAAACCCGCTCGTGGCTCACCGCCCCGGGAGCGGTCGCACCCTACGGCATCCCCGTCACCGCCCTGGGACCGCCCGACGCCGCAGGCCGGATGCCGATGCGTGACTTCACCGGCGGTCCGCCCGTCCCCCGGCCGCCGGCACTCTGGTTCGAACGTCACGTTCAGCTCGCCTTGCTGTGGACGAGCCACGACCGGCGGGAGGACTGGCTGCGCGCGGGCCAGGCACTGCAGTACGTCCTGCTCACGGCCACCGCCCGAGGGCTGCGTACGTCGCTCCTGCATCAGGCCATGGAATGGCCTGAGCTACGGTCCGCGGCAGCACTGCCGGGGGTCAAACGGTGTCACCCGCAGCTACTGATCCGGTTCGGCTACGGTCCGGACGGCGGCAGCACACCACGGGCCGCCGGCGTGCTGAGGTGCGCCACCCGACCGCATTCGCACGAGCCTGACCGACGGCACCCGTCCGAGGATTGATCGTCTGCTCGGCGACAGCACAGCCGGGCCGGCGGGGCGCGAAGGTGGTGATGTCCGGCTGACGACTCCGGCCCCGGACCGTGTGGCCGGTGTCAGCCGTCCGGCGCCTGCTCCGGTGGGGTCTCAGGAGACTCCGGGCGCCCCAGTTCCCGCCCGGTGATCATCTCGGAATCGATCCGGACGAACACCGGATCCCGTGTCGGCATCCATGAGCGGGGGCCGGTCTGTGACAGCCGCGCGTGTTCCGCGGAGCCGCTCACCACGGTGGCCCGTCCGGTGACGACCACACTCCAGCCGGACCGGTTCTCGGCATCGAAGTCATCCGCCTCGAAGGCGACCACGACGCCTTCGACGGCACGGACCAGTTCTGACTCCGAGGCGGTGCACAGCAGCACCGAGGAATCCGCGTCCAGCGAGAAGTTGACCGGGAGGACTGCGGGCAGCGCCTGCCGGGTGTAGACCACGCGGCCGACCGGCACCTTGGCGAGCAGGCGCAGGCACTCCTGGCGGTCGAGTACGCGAAAGTCGTCGTCCCGGGGCATCTGGCCATCCTCCTCGTACCGCGGGCATGGATGTAGGGCCGACCGGCCCTTTCGCCAGAGCTGCTCGGGGGCTGCTCGGCCCGTGCTCAGGGGGCGTCCGCCCGCGCGTGGGTACCCAGGTGCTCACAGGCGAATCCGCATGCGCACGGCACGTGCACGGCAGGGGATGGGTGGACGGCATGGCCCTGCCGTCGAAGGCAGGGACGGGCAGTTCTGCGCCGGTCGTCCTGAGCCCGGGTGCCCGAAGCCGTCAGGTGTCTCGTTCCGTCAGTTCTATCTCGGCCCAGATGGTCTTGCCGGTGGGCTGGTGGCGGGTGCCCCAGCGGTGGGCGAGCTGGGCGATGAGCAGCAGGCCGCGGCCGCCCTCGTCGTAGGTGCGGGCGCGGCGCAGGTGCGGTGCGGTGCCGCTGGCGTCGGAGACCTCGCAGAGCAGTGTGGTCCCCCGGATCAGCCGGAGCTGGACGGGCGGTTGCCCGTAGCGGATGGCGTTCGTGACGAGTTCGCTGACCACCAGCTCGGCCGTGAACGCCACGTCCGGCAGGTGCCAGGCGTCCAGCCGGGCCAGCACCTGTGCCCGGGCGTCGGCGACCACGGCCGGATCGGAGGGCAGGTCCCAGGTGGCGACCTGGTCGGCGTCGAGCGCCCGGGTGCGCGCGACGAGCAGGGCGACGTCGTCCTCGGGCTGCGCAGGCAGCAGACTCCGGATCACCTCGTCGCAGAGAGTTTCCAGAGGCCGGGAGACGGGCTGGTCAAGGCATTGGAGCAGCCGAGCCTGCCCCTTGCCCAGGTCGTGCTCGGCGCCCTGGAGCAGGCCGTCGGTGTACAGCGCCAGGAGGCTGCCGGGGGGCAGTTCCCACTCGACCGTCTCGAAGGGCAGCCCTCCCACACCCAGCGGCGGGCCGGGCGGCACATCGACGAGCTCCGCCGGTCTGTCCGTCCTGGCGACGGCGGGCGGCGGATGGCCCGCGCTGGCGGCCGTGCACCGGCGGGAGACCGGGTCGTAGACCACGTACAGGCAGGTGGCGATGACATCGGCGGCGATGGCGAGGTCGGACTCGTGGTCCGCGGTGCTCTCCTCCTCGGCGGCCAGGAGGGTGACCAGGTCGTCGAGGTGGGTGAGCAGTTCGTCGGCGGGAAGCTCGACGTCGGCCAGGGTGCGCACCGCGGTCCGCAGCCGTCCCATGGTGGCCGACGCCCGCAGTCCGTGGCCCACCACGTCGCCCGCCACCAGCGCGACCCGGGCGCCGGAGAGCGGGATCACGTCGAACCAGTCGCCGCCCAGCCCGGCCCGGGTCCGGGCCGGGAGGTAGCGGTGGGCCACCTCGACCGCGTCCTGGGCCGAGATCCGCCGGGGCAGGAGGCTGCGCTGCAGGGCCAGCGCGGTGCCGCGTTCGAGGGTGTAGCGGCGGGCGTTGTCCACGGCCACGGCGGCGCGAGCGGCGATCTCCTCGGCCAGCAGCAGGTCGTCGTGGGTGAACGGGTCCTCGCGCCGGTGCCGGACGAGGACCGCCACGCCGAGGGTGATGCCGCGGGCGCGCAGCGGAATGACCATGAGGGAGTGGATGCCGAACCTGCGGACCACTGCCGCCCGCCCGGGATCGGCTTGTACCCAGCCTCTGGTCGCCTCGTCCTGGGTGCTGTGCAGCGAGGATGTGCCGGTGGCCAGGCAGCGGACGGGGGGTGCGGAGGAGGGGTAGTCGTCCACGTCTCCGGGCTCGATCAACGCTTCGGGCATACCGGGCAGGATCGACTGCTGCGCCGCACGCCGCAGCGGGACCGCGCCCGTCGTGGAAGGCTTCGGCTCGACTCCGCGGAACAGGGAGTCGAGCAGGTCGATGGTGACGAAGTCGGCGAACCGGCCCACCGCGAAGTCGGCCATCTCCTGCGCCGTGCGCATCACGTCCAGGGTGCTCCCCACCTGTGCGCTGACGTCGTTCAGCAGTGCGAGCCGCTCCCTGGCCAGGTACTGCTCGCTGACGTCGAGCGCGGAGACCTCCACGTGCCGCACCTGCCCGGCCGGTGTGACGAGCGGGGACACGGTGACGGACCAGACCTTCTCCGACGCGTCCGGCCGGGCTCTGCCCCGCACATGGAAGCGCTCGGCCTCGCCCGACACGAGCACCCGTCCCATGCCGTCCTCGACCCGGCTGCAGAGGTGGGGCGGCAGGATCTCGGTGACGCGCCGACCGCGCATCCATTCCTCGCCCAGCCCGAGCTCACGTGCGGCACCGGAGCTCGCCCGCACGGCCCGCAGCTCGGCGTCGTACACCATCACGGGCAGATGGCACTGCGCGAACGCCTCGTACGCCGTCACCAGGTCCGGCCGGGACCGTTCCGGTGGCGTCACGATGAGGACCCGCTGGGCGTGGCCTCGGTGGTTGACCGACGGATACACCCGCACCTGTGCCTCCACGGCCCGGCCGTCCCGATGCCGGAGCAGGGCCTCTGCGACGTGCGTGCCGAGGGCCGGAGGGCCGTCCTCGCTCCCCGCTTCCGAGACGATCAGACGGCTGACGGGGCTGCCGACGACCTCCTGACAGGAGTAGCCGAGCAGGCGCTCGGCACCGGGACTCCATCCCGTCACGACTCCCCGGTCGTCGACGACCGCCGTGGCCGAGTCCACCGGATCGGGCGGTGTGCCCGGGTTCCCGCTTGATGGGATGGCATCGCGCATGTCGGTCACCGCCCGTTCTGCCGGCTCGGCCACCGTGGCCCCGGACGAGCGCCAGGAGGTCACGGAGCGCCCGAGGCGACCGGTCCTCGCCACGTCGGCCTCGTACCTCGCTTCTATCGTTCTCCACTCGCTCCCGCGCGTCACTTCCATCGTTCATCGCAGCCTTCGCGCGTCATGCGGGACAAGTCCGGACACGTCCAGCCCCTGGAAGGCCGGCAGAGGCATGCAGCCAGGAGGCGGCGACGGTTCTCGGCCCACCGTGACAGCTTGGTCACCGTGTGTGCTGGTGCGGGGGCGGAATGGTCACGGAGAGTGAGGAAGGCCCATGAGCTCGCTCTGCTTGGACGAAACCACTGGTACAGCAGCGGAAGTCGTCTCACCGGCTCTCCACCGCGTAGCCACCGGCGCGCGATGAGCACGTGGCTGTGCCCCGGGACCACACGGCCTCGCGGCAAGGGGCCGAACGACGCATCGGCGGGGCCTGCGGCCCCTGCCGACGGCGGCGGGGCGGGGCCAGCATCGTCTGCGGAACCGCCGTGTGTCCCGGCGAGCCGTCATGAGGCGATCACGGCACTCGGCGGCCCCTTCCACCGTGCAAGGGAGCAGAAGGGAACGGGACATGACCCACCAGAACGTGGTCGTCGGAGTGGACGGTTCACTGGTCGCCGTACGGGCGCTGGACCAGGCCGCCGACGAGGCCGTGCGCCGCGCCGCCGGGCTGCACATCGTGTACGCCGTGGCCGATCGCGACGAGGCCCCGCCGGTGCTCGCCTCCGCCGCGGCACGCGTGCGCGGACGGCATCCGGGCCTGCCGGTCGTGATCAGCGCCGTCGAGGGCGACGCCGTGGAGACACTCGTCCACGAGGGCGCGGGCGCGGCCCTCACCGTCGTGGGCACCCGGGGGCTGGGCGGAATCACCGGCCGGCTGGCGGGTTCGGTCAGCCTGCGGCTGGCCGCGCAGACCCGGGGGCCCTTGCTGGTCGTGCGCGACGACTGCCCGCGCGACCGGGGTACGCCCGCCGCGGAGCGGGAGCGGGGAACACACGGCGGGCCTCCGGTGCTGCTGGGTCTGGAAGGCGACGCCGACGCGGACGTGGCCGCCTACGCCTTCCAGGAGGCGGAGCGGCGCCGGGTGGCGCTGCGCGTCCTGCACGCGGCGGCCCATCGGCACACCACTCCCGAAATGCCCTCGCCGATCCCGGCGGCCGGCCCCGGCCGGCGGCATGGCGACCTGGACGACCGGGCCGAGGAAGCCGTGCCCCGGTTCGGTGTGGCCCGGCTGCGGGAGCGGTACCCGGAGATCTCCGTGGACGCCCGTACGGTGCGCACCAGCCCGGCGCGGGCGCTGGTGGAGGCCACGCGGGAGTCGGCCGTCGTCGTCATCGGCGTCCATCGCCGGCCCGGCCCGCTCGGCCGGCGCCTCGGCCCCGTCGCGCACACCCTGCTGCACCGCTCCCACTGCCCGGTGCTGCTCGTTCCCGTCACCGGCTGACGGGTCCTCAACGTCCCTCGCGAAGCGGGACGTTCGGCCCTGTGAGGCGGGCGGGGCGGCCCCCTGCGGAGCGGTCACGACAGCGGGACATTGAAGGCGCAACGAGAGTCGTCGGATCCTACGCACCACCCCTTGGAAGGGATGACCATCATGGCAGTCCACCACGACCACCCCCGCCGGCACCTGGGGTTCCGCCTTCCGTCCCTGCGCAGGACGGGGACGGCATCCGAGTCCGGTGAGGTGACGACCGCGGCGGCGACGGCGACCACCGCGTACGCGCTCGCCGGGCTCCGCCTGGTGACCGGGTTCGTCTTCCTGTGGGCGTTCCTGGACAAGACGTTCGGCTTCGGCTACGCCACCCCGTCCGGAAAGGGCTGGATCGACGGCGGCTCGCCCACCAAGGGCTTCCTGAGCGGTGTCGCCGCCGGCCCGATGGAGTCGACGTTCCACGACTGGGCCGGACAGGGCTGGGCGGACTGGCTGTTCATGCTCGGCCTGCTCGGCATCGGCCTCGCGCTGACAGCGGGCATCGGCCTGCGCATCACCGCGCTCGCCGGCACCCTGATGATGGCGTTCATGTGGATCGCCGAGTGGCCGCCGGCCAAGCACCTCTCGGACGGTTCGCCGAGCATGTCCACCAATCCGTTCGCCGACTACCACCTCATCTACGCCGTCGTCCTCATCGCCCTCGCGGCCGCGGGTGCCGGCGCGGTCTGGGGCCTGGGCAAGATCTGGGCGCGGCTTCCCTTCGTCAGCCGCAACCGCTGGCTGCTCTGACCCCCCGGAGACCCTCCGGAACACACAGAAACACGGCAGGCCCCGCAACGGGGCCTGCCGTGTTGTGCCGGTGGCCCGACGCCGCGTCAGCCGTTGCAGAGGACGAGCAGGCAGGGGCGATCCGGGGGCGAGGGCGAGGGCGCTACGCCAGACAGCGCGCAGCATGCGCGGTGCCTCCGCGGGGATGCCGTCCCCTTCAGTCCTCTTCAGTCCTCGGGCACCATGTCGATCGCGAACCCCTTGCCGGCACCCGGCTTGGTGATCGCGTTGTCGGGACGGACGCCGTAGCAGTTGCCGCACGACATGCGGCGCCGGGCCTCGAAGAGCGCGGTCGACTCGTCGAGACCCTGCACCACCTCGTCGAACGTCGAGACGCGGCGTGCCAGTTCGAGCCGTGGCCGGACCGTGGCGGGCGCGTCCGAGCAGTACCAGGTGTTGAGCCGCGCGGCGTCGGCCGGCGGGTGCCTGGTCCCGGGGGGCGCGGGACACGACGGTCTCGGCGACCGCCCGTGACCCCTCAGTCCGCTTCAGCGGGGAGACGCTCCTCCCTGGCGATCCTGACGTGGTCGTACTCCTCCCGGGCCGCGTCCGCGGTGGCCTCCCCGACCGGGCCGGGGAAGCGGTCCTGGACTGCGGCGGCCAGGGAGTCGATCGTCACGCAGCCGGTGAGGGCCGCGAGGCCGCCGGGCAGGACGGCCCCGGGCACCGGACGGCCGGCATGGCGCAGCGCGAGCGTGGTGGCGGGGGCGGTGACGACGGGCCCGGTGAGCCTGTCCAGGCCCAGGTCGTGCGCGCCGCGCGGGGAGTTGTCCAGGACCGGGCCTCCCGGCCGCAGTCCCTCGAAGACGTTCACCTGGTGCAGCAGCGTCGCGTCCTGGATCACCAGTGCGTCGGGCCGCGTGACCGGCTCGCGGACGCGGATCGGACGGTCGTCGATCCGGCAGAACGCCGTCACCGGCGCACCCGTCCGCTCCGATCCGAAGCTCGGGAAAGCCTGCGCGTACCGGCCCTCCACGAACGCGGCCACCGAGAGCAACTCCGCGGCCGTGACGGCCCCCTGGCCGCCCCGGCCGTGAATACGTACCCGGAACACAGCACCCTCCAAAGGGCGAGGGCCGGATCGTGGCGCCGGGGCGGGCCCGTGCCGTACGACGCCCCGGCCCCGGGGAACTCACTCGTGCGGCACGACCGCGACCGGGCAGCGCACGTGGTGCATGACGGCGTGCGCGACGGGCCCGGTGTGCGGGCCCAGCCGGCCCGGACGGATCCGACGGCCGACGGCCAGCAGACCGGCGTCCTGCGCGGCGCACAGCAGCCGCTGCGCCGGATGCCCCTCCTCCGCCTGCTCGACGACCTCCACGGCGGGGAACTTCTCCCGCCACGGGGCGAGCGCCACATTCAGGGCCCGCCGGGCGGCGGCCTCCTCCGCCTGGTGCGCCCCGGCCTCCGCGGCGGCCCGCACCAACGGCAGCCGCCAGGCGTACACCGCCCGCAGCGGCGCGCCACGCAGGGCCGCGCTCTCGAACGCGAACGCGAGGACCTGCTCAGCGGGCCGCACCGCGTCGACACCGACGACCACGGCACGGTGCGGGGAGCCGGCCGACGGGCGCCCCTCCGCGTCCGGGGTGTGCTCGTCCTCGGCGGTCTGATCGGCACGGACGAGTACGACGGGCCGTTCCACCCGGGTCACCGTCTGCAGCGCCACCGAACCGGCCAGGAACCCGCCGAAACCGCTGAACGCCCGGCTGCCGAGCACCAGCAGTTCTCCGGCGTCGCCCGCGGTGACGAGTGCCTCGGCGGCGGGCTGGGCGATCTGCTCCGCGCTCAGGTACAGCTGCGGATACCGCTCGCTGATCCGGTCCATGGATTCGCGCAGGATCCGCCGGGCCCAGTGGCGCGGGATCGAGAGCTCCGGCAGTTCCGACTCACCGGCGGCCGGTACCTCGACCGCGTGCACCAGGCGGAGCGGCAGGCCGCGCCGCAGGGCCTCGCGCGCCGCCCAGTCGGCGGCGGTGAGGCTCTCCCGCGATCCGTCCAGTCCTACGACTACAGGGCGAAGCACGATCCTCACCTCTCTCGGATCCGCGCCCGCGCCCGGGTGGTGCGGGCTCCCTGCCACCAGCGTCTCTGAGCGGCGTCGGCCGGGGCAGGGGCTGCCCGGCCCCGGACACGGGCCGAACGTCCCCCGCGCCCGGGGGCGAAGCAGGTGGCCCTCCCCCCGGCCGTGGGCCCGGCCGGCGTGCGGAGGAGGAACAGTCCCCGGTCGGACTCCTCGTCCTGGGCGGTCCGGGGCGGCTGGTGCGTGGCCGTGACCGCCCTGGACCTGTCCGTTGCGGCGCACTCGTGGGCCGATCGGCCGGCGATCAGGTCTGCAACTCGACGGCGATCCCGGGTGGGTCCTGCCGCGTGCCGCTGGACGGTGCAGTGCGAGGCGACGGCCAGCAGGGCCGCGTGCCGCCGGGCGGCCTGCCGGGGGCCCGGACCTGGTCACCCGCTACATGGAACGCAAGACGGACCGGCTCGGCATCCCGCCGATCCCCGAGTTCATCGAGACGATCGCCGACACCGACACCGACACCGACACCGACGCCGGCGTCTACGCCTGCGAGGCGTCCGTCGACCTCTTCGAACTCGGCAAGGACGACCTCGTCGAGCAGGTCCAGGGCATCATCACCGTCGGCGAGTTCTACGAGCACGCGGCCGGCGGCCGGATCATCCACACCTGACACTGCCGGCCCGTGACCGCTTCGGCAGGGGCGCGGGACGTGATCTTCGCCCTGCCGGTCCGCGCGCCGCGCTGCGGCTGCGTCGGCTCAACCGGCGCACACGGGCCGCGGTGCGCGTGCCGGCCGCCCGGCCTCGGGTGCGGCCGCCGACGGCGCGGCCGGGTCCGGCGCGACGGGCACCATGACGACGGGAACCGTGGCACAGCGCACACAGGCGCGGCCGACCGTGCCGAGTGCGGGCAGCTCCCGCTGGGCGTACGCACTGCGCCCCAGCGCGAGAAGCAGGGCTCCGCTCGCCCGCGCCGGCAGCACCCTCGCGGGCGGCCCCTCCACCACGACGACCCGTATCGACCGGCCGCTTCGCGGGCCGAGGACCTCCCGCACCGCCGCGGCGAGCATCCTGGCGGCCTCCGCACGCTGCTCGGCGGCGGTCGGCCGGACCGGCACGGGAGCGTACGAGGCGAACCGGGCACCGGCCGGTTCCCAGGCGTGTACGGCGATCACGTCCGCATGCATCGAACTGGCCTGTTCGGCTGCCCAACGCAGCGCGGCCAGGGATGCTTCGGAGCCGTCGACGCCCACCACGATGCTGTTGTCGGCTGCTTCTGTCATGGCGGCCTCCCTCGACATGCCGTACTCCCACAGTGCCCGTGATCCGCTGGGAGGTGCGTGGGTCGAGGGGATCCCGGCCGGTGCCGAACGGTCCCTTGTCAAGGGATGGTTCACCCATGGGCTCCGGGCCCGACCGTGACCACCGCGGGGAGCGCGCCGGCGTCCGGCAGCAGACCGGGCGTCGGTCGCCTGCCGAACCACAGAGCCTTCCGCACCAGCCCCATGACCGCACCGGCGACCGCCGGACCGCCCGGCCTCCCTCCCGTGTCGCGCCGGCCACGCCCTGACTTCGAACAACGGTGCGGCGGCGGAGGTGAGGCCGACGGCGGTCAGCGCCCAGGAATGTCCGGGATCGAACGGCTGCTGTCCGTCGGTGTCCGTCGGCGGTCGTCGTGTTCGATCATGTGACGGCGTTCCGAACACCATGGCCGCGCCCAGCACGGCCGCGCCCAGCACGGCCGCGCCGATCAGGATGAGTGCAACCATGTCGCCTCGGCGCCCCCTGGGCGTTCACAGCGTCACCTCATGGCGCGAGGGAGAAATAGTTCTCCTCTTCCTGGGTGAAGTGCAGGCGCAGCACGGTGTGCAGCCCGTACAGACAGGCCCGGAGGTCGTCGAGTTGCTCCGGGGCCAGGGGCCCGGCCGTACCGGCGAGCGCGAGGTGGGTGGCGATGCGGCGGGCGAGGCGTCCGATCTCGGCGTGGGCGCGGCTCATCGTGGCGGTGGCCTCCGGGCCGCCGAGGGCGGGGGCGAGCGCCGGATAGAGCTCGTGCTCCTCCGCGTGCTCATGCGGCAGCAGCCGCTCGGTGAGCAGCCGGTGGACCTCCGCCACCGCCGCCAGGGACTCCGGTCCGGCGTCGGAGGAGAGACGGTCGGCGGCGGAGCGTACGGTCTCCAGCACGTCCCGCAGGTCGTCGTGCTCGGCCGCGAAGCGGTGGATGAGCGCCTCCGTGGAGGGCCGCAGAACGGGTCGCGCCGTCCGGTCGTCGCCCAGCGCCCGCAGGGCGTTGAGGATCACCACGGCGTCGATCCCCTCCTGGAGGAGCGCGCCGAGGGCGGGTGGGAGCAGACCGGCGGCGGCCGCGGCCATCGCGGCCAGGGACAGCGCCATCCCGCCGAGCGCGCTCTGCACGGCGATGTGCCGGGACCGTACGGCGACGGCGACGGCGTCGGCCAGGCGGTCCACCCGGTCGGTGGTCAGCACGACGTCGGCGGCCTCCGAGGACGCCGTGGCGCCGCGGGCCCCCATGGCCACGCCGATGTCGGCCGCCGCGAGGGCAGGGGCATCATTCACGCCGTCGCCCACCATCACGGTGACCGCGCGGGCGCGCTCTGCGCGGACCGAGGCGACCTTGTCGGCCGGGGTGAGCCCGGCCCGCACCTCGTCGAGGCCGAGCACGGCGCCGACCTCCTCAGCGGATTCGGGACGGTCGCCGGTGAGCATCACGAGCCGTTCGACGCCCGCCGCGCGCAGCCGGCGCAGGGTGCGCGGCGCGTCGGGGCGCAGCGGGTCGTGCAGCAGGACGGCGCCGACGGGGCGGCCGTCGACGCTCAGCCAGGCCACGGCCGCGCCGTCGAGCAGGGCCCGGTTGTCCACTGCGCGGACCCAGTCCGGCCTCTCGGCAGGGGAGTCGAGACGGCCGACCGCCATCCAGCGGCCCGCGAGCGTGCCGGCCGCGCCCCGGCCGGGTTCCTCGGACACATTCGCCGGCATGGACAGCCGCAGCCCCCGCGCACGTGCCGCAGCGACGACCGCCTGCGCCAGCACGTGCGGCGAGTACTGGTCGAGCGAGGCGGCCAGCCGCAGCACCTGGCTGGACTGCCAGCCGGGCGCGGCGACCACGTCGAGGACCTCGGGACGGCCCTCGGTGAGCGTGCCGGTCTTGTCCAGCAGCAGGGTCCGGGCCCGGCCCAGCGCCTCCAGCGCCCCGCCGTCCCGGACCACCACACCGAGCCGCGAGGTCCGCGACAGACCGGAGACGACGGCCACCGGAGCCGCCAGCAGCAGTGGGCACGGCGTGGCGACCACCAGGACCGCCACCGCGCGCACGGCGGAACCCGACACCAGCCAGGCCAGCCCGGCGGCCACCAGGGACACCGGCAGGAACCACGCCGCGTACCGGTCGGCCAGCCGGACGACCGGCGCGGACTCGGCGCCGGCCTGCCGCGCCAGCCGTACGATCCCGGCGTACGTGCTGTCCTGCTCGGTCGCCGTGACGCGCATCTCGAACGCGCCGCCGGCGTTCACGACGCCGCTGCGCACCGGCTCGCCGGCCGGGCGCCGCACGGTCAACGGCTCGCCGGTGAGCACCGATTCGTCCAGCACGGCCGTGTCGCCGGTGACACGGCCGTCGACGGGGACGACCTCGCCGGGGCCGACCACGAGCAGGTCGCCGGGCACGACGTCGGCCGAGGGCACGGTGCGTACCTCGGTGCCGGTGCGCCGCCGTGCGGTACGGGGCGCGTGTTCCAGCAGGGCACGCAGGTCCCGGGAGGCGCGCCGCTGCGCCACCGACTCCAGGGTGCGGCCGGTGGCGAGCATCAGTGCGATCAGCGCCCCGGCCAGGTACTCGCCGACGGCCAGTGTGCCGCCGAGGGCCACCACCGCGATCAGGTCCACACCCGCCTGCCCCCGGCGCAGGGCCGTCAGCACCCAGGCGACGGCGGGGACGACGGCGGCGATCGTGCCGAAGGCCCAGCAGAGGTCGGCGAGGTCGGGGGCGCCGAGCAGCCACGCGACGGCGCCGGCCGTGAGCGCGGCGGTCGTGACCGCCAGGAGAGCCGGTTCGGTTCCCGGGAGTCGGAACGGCCTGTTCCGCAGTGCGTGGTTCATGGGCGGTCCTCGATGGGGCGACCACAGGCAGTCAGCCGTGTGGGACGACGGTGACGGGACGTGCGGTGCGCGCGGAGGGCGGTTCGGCACGGGGGACGACGGCTCCTCCCGCCCGTACCGTCGCGCGGACGGACCGGAATCCGTGGAATCCGTCGAACCCGGCGAACGCGGAACCGGTCATGACGCGCACCTCCGGTGTCGGCGCGACGGCCGGGGCCGGGGCGCCGCGCGGCTGCCTCCGATCCCAGCCTCCGCGCCCGCACAGCCGGCGGGGGAGGGCCGGTCGGTGCGCTGCCGGGACCGTACGGCCCAGTGCGGGCGGGGCCGCTCGGACAGACGCTGACATCCGGACGGCGCGGCGGCCGCCCGCCCGCACACCGCTGCCGGTCCCGGCGTCCAGGACAGGACCCGCTGACATGGGGAAGACAAGGGGAAGGGGAGGACCCTGTCCGTCACCTGCGACGTCCTGATCGGCGACGCGGGGCACGGCCGTCCCGGTCCCAGCCCTTCCGGGCCGTGTTCCTCCGGCGTCTGACAGGCCGTACGCCCTGGTGACGTGGGTCCTTCGGGGCCGTAAGTCTGTCTGTGTGCCCGCCCGTCTGCCTGCCGTCCGCCCGTACTCGGGGCCGTTCGGCCCGAGTTGCCGCCGGACAGCCCATGGTTGCGCGGCCCGTTCCGCCGGACGATTGGCGTGCGATGAATTCAGGAGGAGTCGAGTCGGAGGAGGCGCGATCATGAAGCACCGGAAGGTCGGCTCCGTGATGACCACCGAGGTCGTCCGTGCCGAGCGGGGCACCCCGTTCAAGGAGGTGGCCCGCCTGCTCGGCGAACGCCACATCAGCGGAGTGCCTGTGGTCGACGGGAACGACAGGGTCGTCGGGGTCGTCTCCGAGACGGATCTGGTGTTCCGTCAGGCCGAGGTCCCTGACCCCTCCCTGCCCGCGAGGCGTCACCTGCTCGCGGGCCTGACGCCGGGGGGCCGCCGACGGGCCGCCAAGGCCAGGGCGCTCGCCGCGAACCGGCTGATGAGCGCGCCGCCGGTCACCGTCCACGCCGACGACACCGTCGTCGCGGCGGCCCGGACCATGACGGAGCATCACGTGGAGCGGCTGCCGGTCGTCGACGAGGAGGACCGGCTCGTCGGCATCGTCACCCGTGGCGACCTGCTCAAGGTCTACCTGCGGCCGGACGCGGAGATCCGCGAAGAGGTGACCGAGGAGGTGCTGGTGCGCGGACTGTGGGTGCCGAGGGGCAGCGTCCACGTCTCCGTGACCGAGGCCGTCGTCACGCTCTCCGGGCAGCTGGAACGCAGGAGCGACACGGAGATCGCCGTCTCCATGACAGGCCGGGTCGACGGTGTCGTCGCGGTCGTCGACAAGCTGACCTACCGGCTGGACGACTCCCAGGTGCAGCCCGACGAACAGGCGTACCACGGCGTGACCGAGGGCTGGCTGCGTCGGCTGTGACGGCCGCACGCATCAGCACGGCCGTACGGCGCCCTCGTGACCGTACGGCCGCGGCGCCGGCACACCCGGACCGGAACGCGGGGCCGGAAGGCCCGTGCGGCGGGGGAGCCGGGCCGGGGAGGCTGGTGACGGAAGATTCCCGAAAGGCGGTGTCGACCATGACCACGGCGTACCGGATCCCGTACCGGAACCCCGGCCACGCGGCTCTCCATCTGGCCCGGGCCGCCTCCCTGGCGCCCTCGCCGCACAACGTCCAGCCCTGGCTCTTCGCAGAGGTGGGGCACGATCGGGGCTTCGAGGTGCACGCCGACACCGGACGGCGGCTGCTGCTGACCGACCCGGGTGGCAGGGAGGCCACCATCGCCGGTGGGGCCGCGCTGTTCAACGCGCGGACAGCCGTACGGCAACTCGGTTTCCGGGCCGTCGTGGACGTGTTGCCGGTACCCCGCCGGCCGGATTTCCTCGCCCGCGTGGGCTTCGGCGCGCACGCTCCGGTCACCCGCCCCGAGGCGCGGATGGCGTGGGCGATCGGGCACCGGCGCACCCACCGCGGGCGGTTCGCGCCGGGGAGGCTGTCCGAGAGCCTGCTCGACGACCTGTCCGTTCAGGCCCGGGCCGAGGGCGCCGAACTCCAACCGGTGCACGACGCGGACCGGTTGGAGCTGCTCGCGGAGCTGGTGCGCACCGCGGAGGACCGGCACCGCACGGACCACGGGCACGCCGCCGAGCTCGCGCGCTGCGTCGGGCCGTGGGGACTGCCCGCCGAGGCCTGCCTCGGCCATCCAGATCTGACGGTGCTGGCCGGCCGCGACTACCTCGGCCTGGCTCACCGGTACACCGTGCCCGTCCGCAGCCGCCGCGTGGGGACAGGCACCGTTTTTGTGCTCTCCACCCCGGGCGACGGCCGCGCGGACTGGCTGCGGGCCGGTCAGGCGCTCCAGCGCGTCCTGCTGTACGCCGCCGCCCGGGACGTCGTGGCGGCCTTCCACACCCAGCCCCTCGAACTGCCCGCCCTGCGCGCCGAGGTGCGGACGTGGTTCACCCCCGGCCGGTTCCCGCAGATGCTGCTGCGGCTCGGTCACGCGGCACCCACCCCGCGCCTGCCCCGGCGCCCGCTCGACGGGCTGCTCGGGCACGAGAGCGCGCCGGCATCCGGTCGTTGACACAGGGCGGGCCGGCCCGGCCGCCGGTGCACCCGTCCGGGTGAGCCAGGGTGGGCGTGGGCGGCGTCCACCACCACGGCGAGACCGGCGCCCTCCCAGAGCGCGATCAGCCGCCCGGGACCGCCGTCGCTGGTGGCGAGCTCGGTACCGGGCGGCAGCGGCTGCTCACCGGCCCGCGCTCGCAGCCGGGCGACGACGGCCCAGCCCACGCCGTCGTCGTGCCGGAACTCGTTCCCGACGCCGACCACGGTGAGCCGCGTACGCTCTCCTCACGGTCCCCGGAGTCCGGTGCGCCGCGAGGACCGCACAGGGGCCGAACGACCCGTCCGAAGGGCCGGTGAGCTCCGCCCGGCACGGTCGGCCCTCGGCCGTGAGGCTTCCGCAGAGTCAGGTTGCGGGTGCCAGGTCGGTGGTGGTCAGGGGGATACCCCGGCGCAGGCGAGTGCCGCCCGCCGGGGGCTGCTGACGGCGAAGGCGCCGGGTTTCCCGGCATGACGGCGCAGGTCGGCAGGCCGCTGCCGCGGGTGACGGCCGGGCCGATGCCACGGTCGTTGTCGGTGACCTCCAGCAGCAGATCCCCCGTCGGCCCGGACAAAGACGGTGAAGGCCGAGGCGGAACGGCTCACGGGCGCCGTCGGCCGCGGAGACCTCCTCCGGGTCTTCCTGGGCCGGGACGAAGCCATCCGCGAGGAGATCGCCCGGGAGGTGCTGGGACACACGCTGGGCCTCGCACCCTCGGACGTGGGTGCCGAGGTACGCGGGGGCGGGTGACCCCCAAGGGAACCGCCGAGGCGAACAGCCTGATCCCGGTCATCGAGCGGTCGGCCGGGAACGTCGACGGCGTGGTCTCGCTCGCCAACCCACGTCGGGTACCGGACCGGCGCCGCCCGCAGGTCCCTCCCCGGGGCCTGAGCGGCACGTCCGAGGACGGGCCGGACGTTCCCCGGCACCCGGCCCCGGAGCGAGTCGCCGACAAGAGCGCCGTCGCTCAGAATGGATCTCACGGTCGACAAAGAGCCTCACCCATGCACAGGGGGAGGAAACCATGAAGGTAGGAGTGCTGACCGGGGGCGGGGACTGTCCCGGTCTCAACGCCGTGATCCGCAGCGTCGTCCGCAAGGGCGTCCAGGAGTACGGGTTCGAGTTCGCCGGTCTTCGGGACGGCTGGCTCGGCGCGCTCCGGGGCGATGTGGTGCCGCTGGGCATCCCGGACGTGCGGGGCATCCTGCCCCGTGGCGGAACCATCCTCGGGTCGTCGCGCACCAATCCGTTCAAGCACGAGGACGGCGTGCGCCGCATCCAGGACACCCTCGCCGCGCACGGCATCGACGCCCTCGTCGCGATCGGCGGCGAGGACACGCTCGGCGCGGCGGCCGAGCTGAGCCGTCAGGGCATCCCGATCGTCGGCGTGCCGAAGACGATCGACAACGACGTACCCGGCACCGACTACACGTTCGGTTTCGACACGGCCGTGGGCATCGCGACCGAGGCCATCGACCGCCTGCACACCACCGCCGAGTCGCACATGCGCACCCTGGTGGTGGAGGTGATGGGGCGGCACTCCGGATGGATCGCCCTGCACTCCGGCGTCGCGGGCGGTGCCAACGTGATCCTCATCCCGGAACGGCCGTTCGACATCGATCAGGTGTGCGCCTGGGTGAAGAGCCGCTTCGAGTTCCACTACGCGCCGATCGTCGTCACCGCCGAGGGGGCCGTGCCCAAGGAGGGGCAGATGGTCCTCAAGGACCGGTCGCTGGACGAGTACGGCCATGTACGGCTGTCCGGGATCGGCGAGTGGCTGGCCACGGAGATATCGCAGCGCACCGACACGGACGCCCGTACGACGGTGCTCGGTCACGTCCAGCGTGGCGGCACGCCGAGTGCCTTCGACCGGTGGCTGGCCACGCGCTTCGGACTGCACGCCGTCGACGCGGTCAGGGACGGTGACTTCGGGACCATGGTCGCGCTGAGCGGTACCCGGATCGTACGGGTTCCGATCCCCGGCGCCGAGACGAAGACCAAGATGGTCGATCCGTCGCTGTACGACGAGTTCGGGGTGTTCTTCGGCTGACGTCCGAGGAGTTCGGAGATCGGTCCGAGGGGTCCGTGGGCGTCAGCCGTCGTACGGTACGACCGTCACCGGGCAGTCGGCGTGGTGGAGTACGGCGTGCGTGACCGGTCCCAGCCGGCCCTCGCTGCCGTCCCGGCCGGCACCGCGGCCCACCACCAGCAGGTCGGCTCCGCGGGACGTGTTCAGGAGCGCCTCCGCGGGATGGAGCAGGACGACATCGGTGCGGACCGTCACCTCCGGGTACTTCTCCTGCCGGGTGCGCAGGGCGTCGGACAGCCGCAGGACCTCCTGGTCCTCCCAGGTGGCACGGTCCTCCTCGGTGACGAACAGCGTCCGGGGCGACACTGCCTCGGCGGGAAAGGCCCATGCCCCCACCACCCGCAGAACCGCACTTCGCGTCCGGGCCGCCCCGAACGCGAAGTCCGCCACCTCGTCGACCGGGCGATGTGCGTCGAAACCCACCACCACCTGAGGGACGGCGCCCGCCGAGCGCGTGCCGTTCCCGAAGCTGCCGAGCCGCCGTCCGGGCACCACGGTGACGGGGCAGCCGGCCGCAGCAGCCGCCCGAAGGGCCACCGAGCCGACCGCGAGGCCGTCGAAGCCGCCCGAACCCCGTGCCCCGACCACGAGCAGTCCGGCATCGTGCGCCGCGGACAGGAGAGCCTCGGCCGGGGCTTCGGGGCTCTGCTCGCCGCGCACCCGCAGATCCGGGTGGCGGGCACCGAGGTCGGCGACCACGCCCTGGACGATGCGCTCGCCCACGCGGCGCATCGTTTCCCCGGCCTGGTGCGAGACCGCGTCGCCGGGAAGCGGTGGAGCCGCGTGCACGAGACGCAGGGTAACGCCTCGCAGCACTGCTTCCCGCGCCGCCCACTCGGCCGCGGCGAGGCTGTTCTCGGATCCGTCGACGCCCGCCAGCACGGGGTGGCTCATCGTGTCCTCCTTCGCCCGCCGGGGCCCGTTCACGCGTTCCTCCACTGTGTTCCACGGCGAGGCCCTCGAAAGTCCCGGCAGGCGAGACGTTCGCCCGCTCGTGGGCCGTTCGGCCTCGACGCGGGACCCGACCGGCCCTGCCGGGCGCGCCGCCCGCGCGGATGATGGACAGGGAACCCGCGACACGGCCGCACGGACTGTGGCACGTCCTGCCGCCCCGCATGTGTGCGGCCGCCTCCATCGGCATTTCGCAGGACAGGAGAGGCGGAGACCATGACCGACATCCAGGAGTTGCTGGGCAACGAGGCCAAGGAGCTGCTGACCCACTCCGCCCAGGGGATACCGAGGGAGGATCTGGTACTGCCCGGGGCCCCGACTTCGTCGACCGGGTCGTGTCCGGGACCGACCGGTCCCCCCGGGTGTTGTGCAACCTGCAGTCACTCTTCGACCACGGCCGGCTGGCCGGCACCGGATACCTGTCGATCCTGCCGGCCGACCAGGGAATCGAGCACTCCGCGGCACCGTCAGCCCGCCGACAGCCGGACCTGCGGACGCGCTGCCATGGGAGAAGGGTGCCGGGGCGGACATGATGACCGACGCCGTGGGACTCGGCAAGCGCTGTAGATGTTTTGGGTCACCCCGAGAGTCTTCGCCGGCCGGGGCGGCGTACGGACCGACGAGGCCGGGACCGTCACGGGTGACCTGACCGTGCGCACCACGTGGGACGGCAAGGAGGCCGACGCGACGGTCCGGTGCACCCGCACCTCGGAGATCGCCGGCTGGTTCCGGGCGCGGTGGAGTGCTGCCTGCGCCCCCACAGCGGGAGGCAGCCGTGGGTGACGTGGTCGGGAATTCTCCGGCTGCGTCTGCCGGCAGAGTGGGGGAGGATGGCCGCTGAGGGGGAGCGACCACGCGGCCGGGGTCCGCAGACCCTGCCCTCGACACTGTTGAGTGAAGTGGTGTTGACATGCCGGAACCATCACAGAGCCCTGCCTGGCGGCGGATCCCCGCGGACGTGGCCGGCGCGGCCGTCACGGTGGCACGGGTCGCGGGGCACGCAGCTCTTCACCCGAAGTCCACGATCGAGCGCGCACGCCAGCTGCCGGACATCGTGCCCGAGCTGGGCCGGGCAGTGAAGCCGATCCTGACCGGGCGCGTGGACGACTGGCGTGGCGAGTACGCCTACACACTCGGTGAGCAGGCGTTCGTCTACGGGTTTCCGTACATCTACAACGCCAAGCTGAGGCACGACTGGGTGACGCAACCGCGGAGCCCCTCGACGGTTCCGTACGCGCCCGTCAACCATTTCTGGCACGCCGAGCAGCTGCTGGACGCGACCTACCGCGACGGCGGATGCCCCAACAACGACACCCTCTATTCGACGGCCTGGGTGAACCTCGGCAGCGAGCCGGTCGTCCTCTCCCACCCCGACATGGGTGACCGGTACTTCACCTTCGAGCTGGTGGGGATCACCTCCGACAACTTCGACTACGTCGGTCAGCGCACCACCGGCTCCGGCGCGGGCAGCTTCGCCCTCGTCGGCCCGGAATGGCAGGGAAGCCTTCCCGCCGGGGTGCGTCGCCTGAAGAAGGCCCCCAGCCCCTGGGTCCTCGTCCTGGGCCGCACCCTCGTCAGCGGCACCGACGACGTGCCACGCGTTCGGGAACTCCAGGAACAGTACCGGCTCACCCCGCTCAGCCTGTTCGGCAAGCCGGGCGCGAAGGTCCCCGAGAGCCGCGACGTCCTGACGCCGATCCTGGCGGAGGAGGATCCCCTGGGGCCGTGGAAGACCCTGAACGCGATGCTGGCCGAGAACCCTCCGCCGTCCCATCACCACGTTCTTCTTCAGCAGTTCGCCCAGATCGGTGTGGGCCCCGGCCTTGACGTCGAGGCCCAGCCGGACGCGGTGAGACGAAGCCTGGCCCGGGCCGCCGCCGTCGGCGTGCCCCTGCTCAGACAGCAGATCCTCAGCGGCGACTGGGCCCACCTCGTCCACGGCTGGCGCTACCCTCCGCCGCAGATGGGACGCTTCGGCGACGACTTCCTCAAACGCGCCGCCGACCAGTCGCTCATCGGCATCACCGCCAACGACCCGGCCGAAGCCGTCTACCTGCTCAACTTCGACGACGCGGACGGCAACAAGCTTGCCTCCGAAGGCCGGTACGAACTTCACTTCCCCGGCGACGCCCTGCCACCGGTCGACGCGTTCTGGTCGCTGACCGTCTACGGCGAGGACATGAACCTCGTCCCCAACCCGGCCGAGCGCTACTCGGTGGGCGACCGCACCGCCGGCCTGCGGTGCGACGAGGACGGCGGACTGACCATCCACCTGCAGAGTGAGCCGCCCGACCAGGAAAGGGAAGCCAACTGGCTGCCCACCGCGAAGAAAGGCACCTGGTTCGTGGCACTTCGCATGTACCGGCCCCGCCCGGAGGTGGTCGACGCGACCTGGGAGTGTCCTCCTCTGACCCGCGTCGCGTGACGTTCCATCACGTCGGCAGAGCGGTCGCCGATCCGCCGCCCGCACAGGGAGGCCGCCCGGCCCGGACCGACCTCGCGCTGCGTGCCGCCGGGTACGGCATGGCCTCCTGGGCCGTCGACGGCATGGACGTCCTCGCCGCAGGTGATCAAGGATTCGATCAAGCGGATCGTTCCGACGCCGACTTCACCTTCGTCCGGCCGGACGACAGGTTCCAGGACGTGCTCGAACTCGGCTGCCTCGACTTCCTCGGCCTGGTGGAGCTGCTGCCCGAGCACGGTGTCACCCCTGGCGCGGCGCGACTTCGACGCTCCCGAGGCGGTGCCGCAGTCGAGAGCGGCCAGGGAACGACGAAGGCACACGTGGCGCCGGCACCACGGAGTTCAGCAGCGGCCGAACCGTGCGCCGCCACCCGGCCGACATGAAGTTGACCGAGATCGGACCACTGGATGGCTGCCCTGAGCCCAGGCGGACGCGGACTCAGGAACCGGAAGGAGAGGGCCGGGCGTCATCCCTCCGCCATGCCAGGTTCCCGGCGACCGCGGCCACGCCGTCCACGCCTCGGCACAGCTGCTCGACGACGGGAACCTGACTCCGGTACCGGAGGCTCGGCCGGACCGCCGTGGTGACCCGTTCCGGGGAGCGGGTCCTGGTGAGGCGGGGGACCCGGAGGGAGTTGGGCCGAATGGCCCCCGGGCCGGGGACGGTCCGCGCCGTCGGCCGGACCGCTCGGCTCAAGCGCCCCCGGTGGCGACGGAGTTGGCTGTGAGTGAGGGGAAGGACCCCGAAAGGGAGGGCGAGGACAGTGGGTACGAGCCTCACGACGGAGTTCTGGGAGCGCTTCTCGGTCCTGCTGGTGGTGGCGCTGGCCGTGACGGCGATCCTCACCGCGGTCTTCACCGCGCTGTTCGACGCGCTCACCGCCCGGCTGCGCGGCCGTCCGCCGCACCGCACCGCACCACGGATCCCGCATCCGCGGGTGCCGGCCGACCGGAGGACCCCCGCACACCTCTGATCTGAACCCGAAGGGTCCGCTGCCGCCCGCACGGAACGGGCGGCAGCGGACCCTTCAGCGCCGTGGGGGCGACGGTCACGGCCTGCGCAACAAGTCCTCCGCCACTCCGTGCAACGCCTGCTCGGCCGGCCGCGGCCGCCTGTCGTCGAGCCGGTGGGTGAGGCGGTCGACCACCTCCACGACACCGTCCAGCCGGCGCGTCCCACCGACCGCGACGGGAATCTCGCTGCGCCGCTCCAGCCGACCGGAGAGGGGCACCACGCCCTCCCGGACCGTGACCTCGCGTCTGCGGGGGCGGCCAGAGTGTGTCGGCGAGGACCGACTGCATGAGGTCGGTCTCGGAGTGCATGCCGCCTTTCATGGGTTTCATGGCCGAGCCGCTTTCGGAGGGCGACCCCTTCCGGACGGGCCGTATCGAGGTTCTCCGGGCGGGGCCCGGCCCGGCTTCCGGCGGCGGGTCCGCAGGGGCTGAGCGGGTACGCGAACGGGCCGAGTGGCCCCTCCTGCCGACCGCCGACCGGTGCGAGGGTGAAGGGAGGACCCGCCTGCCGCACGAGGTGGCAGCCCGAGGAGAGGCGGTGGGGACGATGACGCTTCCCCTGGTCGTAGGCGTCGACGGATCGGACGGAAGTCTGCAGGCGGTCGACTGGGCGGTGGCCGAGGCCGCCCGCCACGACGTCCCGCTGCGGCTGGTGTACGCGTCCCTGTGGGAGCGCTACGAGAGCGGCATCCCCGGGACCGGCCCGGAACGCCCTTCCGAACGTGTGCGGGCCGAGCACATCGTCGCCTCGGCGGCGCAGCGCGCGGCACAACGCGACCCGGACGTGAAGGTCACCACCGACATCGTTCCCGAGGACGCGGTGGACGCCCTCCTGCACGAGGGCAACAACGCCTGCGCGGTGGTCACCGGATCGCGCGGCCGGAGCGAGCTGAAGGGACTGCTCCTCGGCTCGGTCGGCCTGGCGGTCGCCGGCCGGGCGCACTGCCCGGTGGTCGTGGTCCGCGGCGACAAGGCCGGCCTGTCCGGCACCCATGAGCGGATCCTGCTCGGCGCCGGTGGCCCGGCCTCCGGCGGCGCGGCCGCGCGGTTCGCCTTCCGTGAGGCGGCGGCGCGCGGATGTGCCCTGGACGTGGTCTGCGCCTGGCGCCGTCCCCTGACGGCTGAGGACCCCGCCCGGGAATACGAGCAGCAGGCCTCGGCCCGGCTCGACGCACTGCTGGGCGAACTCATGGCCGAGTACCCGGGTGTCAGGGTGCGCAGTGCGACGGCCGAGGGCCCGGCCCACCGGATCCTGGTGAACCGCTCCGCGGCCGCCGATCTCGTGATCCTGGGCTCCGGCCGCCGGCACGGCCACGGCGGCCTGCAGCTCGGCCGGGTGGTCCACACCCTGCTGCACCAGGCGGACTGCCCGGTGGCCGTCGTACCGCAATCGGTGTGAACGTTGCATTCGGCGCTCGGAGGAGGAGGTTGCGGATGGCAGCGCGGGACCACGATGGCGTCGCTCCCGCGCTGCGGGGCGTCGAGGCGGTGGACGCGGTGGAGGCGGTGGAGGACGCGCTCGCGGGCGTCGCGGGGGCCGGCCGGACGGCTTCGCTGTCGTCGTACTCGGTCCGGGAGAGCCGGCCGTGAGGGGAGCACCGAGGTGAGGTGGGAGTACGGCGGTTACGCGCCCGCCGACGAGCGGCTCAGGGAGTCGCTGTGCACGCTCGGCAACGGCTACTTCGCCACCCGGGGCGCGCTGCCCGAGTGCGCCCCGGACGACGTGCACTACCCCGGCACCTACGCGGCCGGCTGCTACGACCGGCTCACCACGGCCATCGCGGGACACCGGGTCGAGAACGAGGACATGGTCAACCTTCCGAACTGGCTGCCCCTGCGGTTCCGGCTGCCCGGCGGGGACTGGCTCACCCCGGACACCGGCACCGTGCTGGAGCACCGTCAGATCCTGCGTGTGCCGGACGCGGTGCTGGAGCGCCGGACCCGGTTCGCGCTCGGTGCCGGCCGGACCCTGGACGTCCGCCAGAAGCGGATCGTCCACATGGGAGATCCGCATCTCGCCGCCCTGCGCACCGAGTTCACCGCCGGGGGCTTCGCCGGCGAGCTGGAGGTCGAGGCGGCCCTCGACGGCGGCGTCCGCAACGCCGGGGTGCCGCGCTACCGTGACCTGGCCGGCCGCCATCTGGTCCGTGTGCGCACCGGGACCGCCGCGCCGGACACGGTGTGGCTGCGCTGCCGTACCCGCGCCTCGGACATCCGGATCGGCATGGCCGCACGGCTCACCGGGGACGCCCCCGTCGAGGTCGGTATCAACCCCCTGCAAGCCGTACAGCGGCTGCTCCTGCCACTGACGCCCGGCGGTACCTCCACCGTCGACAAGACCGTCGCCCTGCACACCTCCCGCGACCCCGCGATCGGCGACCCCCTGGGGGCCGCCGTCGACCGGATCGCGACCGCTCCCGGATTCGACGAGCTGCTGCGGACGCACCGGAGCGCCTGGGGCCGGCTGTGGCGCCGCACCGGTCTCGACGTCCCCGGGGAGGCGGGCCGCATCCTGCGGCTGCACCTCTTCCACGTGCTGCAGACGCTCTCCCCGCACACCGCCGACCTGGACGTGGGCGTGCCGGCCCGCGGGCTGCACGGCGAGGCCTACCGCGGACACGTCTTCTGGGACGAGCTGTTCGTCCTGCCCTTCCTCGACCTGCACTTCCCCGAGGTCTCGCGGGCCCTGCTCCGCTACCGGCACCGGCGCCTGGACCGGGCCTGTGCCGCCGCCCGTGCGATCGGCCGGCGCGGGGCGATGTACCCCTGGCAGAGCGCCGGCGACGGGCGTGAGGAGTCGCAGTCGCTGCACCTCAACCCGCGCTCGGGGCGCTGGCTGCCGGACCACTCGCACCTCCAGCGGCACGTCGGCTCGGCGGTGGCCTACAACGTGTGGCGGTACTGCGAGGCCAGCGGCGACACGGAGTTCCTGCACACCGAGGGAGCCGGGATGCTCCTCCAGATCGCCCGGTTCTGGGCGGACTCGGCCACCTGGGACGACCGCCTCGGACGGCACCGCATCCGTGGTGTGATGGGCCCCGACGAATACCATGACGCCTACCCCGACGCACCCGGACCCGGCCTCGACGACAACGCGTACACCAACGTCACCGCGGCCTGGGTCCTCACCCGCGCCCTGGAGCTGCTGCACACCCTGCCCGAGCCGCGCCGCCGTGAACTCGTCGAGCGCATCGGTCTGGACGACGGGGAACCCGACCGGTGGGAGAAGGTGTCACGCACCCTCCACGTCCCCTTTCACGACGGCGTCATCAGCCAGTTCGAGGGCTACGGCGAACTCGCCGAACTGGACTGGGACGACTACCGCAGGCGGTACGACGACATCCGCCGCCTGGACCGGATCCTGGAGGCCGAGGGCGACAGCGTCAACCGGTACAAGGCGTCCAAGCAGGCCGACGTCCTGATGCTCGGCTACCTCTTCTCGCCGGCCGAACTCCGCTCCCTCTTCGACCGTCTGGGCTACGCGCTCGACGAGAAGACCTGGGCGCGCACGGTCGACCACTACCTGTGCCGCACCAGCCACGGCTCCACGCTCAGCGGCCTGGTGCACGGCTGGATCCTGGCCCGCGACCGGCGCGCGGACGCCTGGACGTTCGTCCAGGAGGCGTTGCGCGGCGACATCGCCGACCTGCAGGGAGGTACCACCGGCGAGGGTATCCACCTGGGCGCCATGGCGGGCACCCTGGACCTCGTCCAGCGCGGGCTGACCGGGCTGGAGACCCGTGCGGGGGCGCTGTGGTTCGACCCGGTGCCGCTGCCGGAGCTGTCCTCGTACGGCATGTCCCTGCGCTACCAGGGGCACTGGGGCGTACGACTGCGACTGGAGCGTGGGCGGCTGGAGGTCACCGTGCCGTCCTCCGGCGAGTCACCGATCGACATCCGGCTGCCGGACCGCGCGGTGTGCGTAGAGCCGGGGGACACCTGCGTGCTGGTGCTGCCCGACCACGACGACGGGCCCGAGCACGGGCCCGTCGGCCCCGGGTGAGGGCGGCCCGTGAGGCCTTACGGCGCCGCCGCCGACGTCCTGCTGCGGGCCGCGGAGGGCGCCGAGGCGCGGGTCGTCGGCAGCCGGGGGCGGGGCGGGTTCGCCCGCGCCCGGCTCGGCTCCGTCAGCCGACAGGTCTCCCAGCCCGCCACCTGCCCGCTGGTGATCGTCTGTACCGGGCAGGTGGCCGGCGCCGTACCGGGCCTGCCACGCTGTCGCCTCGACCGGGGTGAGACCCCGGGGGAGCCGTCCAGGGCGGCGAAGACGGCTGTGGCCGGGAGGGAGGGGACGGAGGCACCTGGTTCGGGGTCCCGGTCGACTGATCGTCGGTCTCCGGCACGGTAGCCGACGCACCCCCGGTGCGGCGGACGGCCCGGCAGGCCGCCGGGCCGTCGTCGCCCGCGTCGACGGTGACCACCCGGGAACACGAGCGTCACTGCGTTCGTGTCCGCCCAGCGCACGTCGTAGGGAGGTGTGCCGTCCGCGTGATGGAGTCCGATGATCTCACCGTCGCGTCGGGTGGCGCCGGCCGCCGGCTCTCCACGACGAGTCGGTCGCCGAGGTGAGCTCGCATGATCGCTGCCCCTCTCCGCACACCGGGGCGGCGGCCGCGTCCTCGTCCGGTACCTCGCCGGACAACCGCACTCCGGGAGTGCTGTCCCCGGCCCGGGCCGCGGCGGCGCTCAGCAGACCGGGGACCTCGCGGCCACCGGCCGCCGCGTACCTACGCGATCGGTCGCGCGCGGGGCGGCCGTGTTGCCCGGGAGTACGGCCGGAGCGACCGTGGAGATGAGGGAGCGAGGGGAGTGAGTACCCTGCGAGCGCTCGTATACCACGGCCCGGCGCAGACCGTCTGGGAGACCGTCCCGGACCCCGCGATCGAGGAGGCGACCGACGCGGTCGTACGAGTCGACGCCACCACGGTGTGCGGCAGCGATCTGCGTATCCGGCGCGGTGACTTCCCGGAGGTGAAGCCCGGGACGGTGCTCGGCCACGAGGCCGTCGGCGAGGTCGTGGAGGTCGGTGCCGAAGTCCATCGTCTGCGCCCCGGCGACCAGGTGATCGTGTCGTCCGTGTCCGCCTGCGGTCATTGCGGGGAGTGCCGCGACGGCCGGTACGGGCAGTGCCGGGAGGGCGGCGGATGGATCCTGGGGAACCTCGTCGACGGAACCCAGGCCGAGTTCGTGCGGGTGCCCTTCGCCGATCACTCCGCCACCCTGCTGCACGGGGACCTCCGGATCGAGGACGCGGTACTGCTCGCCGAACTCCTCCCGACCGCCTACGAGGTCGGGGTGCGCAACGGGCATGTGGGCCCGGGGGACACCGTCGTCGTGGTGGGCGCGGGGCCCGTCGGTCTGGCCTCGATGGTCGTCGCACGGCTCTACTCGCCCCGTCGGGTCATCGTCGTGGACCTGGCGGACGCCCGGCTGGAGACCGCCGCCCGGGTGGGGGCGGACACCGCGGAGTCACCGGGGCGGATGATCGCAGACCTGTCCGAGGGGCCGGGCGCCGACGTGGCCATCGAGGCCTCCGGTGAACCGGACGGCTTCGTGCTGTGCACGCGTGCCGTCCGGACGGGAGGGCACATCGCCAACATCGGAACGCACGGCGGACCGGCGACGCTGCATCTCGAGTCCCTGTGGCGCAAGAACGTGACGATCAGCACGGGCCAGGTGGACACGTCCTCGACACCGTGGCTGCTGGAGATCATGCGATCCGGGCACCTGCCCGTCACGCCGCTGGTCACCCACACCTTCGGCCTCGACCGGATGGAGGACGCCTACGAGGTGTTCGCCGGCGGCTCTGCCTCGGGTGCCCTCAAGGTCGTGCTGTGCCGCGAGTGAGGGAGACGCCGCAACGGGGCCTGCCCTCGTCGCCCGTGTCAGCCGAACAGACCGCGCACCCGGATCGTCTCGACGCGCCGCCAGGTGCCGTCGGGCAGCAGGAGCCAGTCCTCGAACGCGGCCCTGGCGGCGAGGCGTACGGAACCCGCCGCCGGACGCCGGATCCGGACGTGTGCGGTCCTGCGCGGCGGCAACCTGGCGCCGCAGCGGGCGCGCTCGCCTCGCGGCTCGAACGAGATGTGTCTGTTCATCGCTCCTCCGGCCAGAATTCCGGCACGTACCCCGAACACCTGAACCACAGGAGGGAGCCAGGGCGGCGGTCGGCGTCGGCACATCCCAGTTTCGCTCCCCGGCAGCCCAGCCGGGTGGGGCCGAACGGCACTTATGAGGACCACGGGACCCATATCCGGAAGGCCGTCCGTCCGAGACGGGCGGACGGCGCGCCGCGCCGACGACGCCGGAGCGGAGGGGCCTGCCGTGCGGGCACCGCGCCCTCACCGGCGTCAGGCGCTCCGGTTCGTGGCGACCGCAGGCAGGGCGGCCGGGCGGAGCCGAATGGCGCATGGGCTGAGCCCAGGGGCCGATCGCCCCTCGTACAGGTGCCGTTCGGCCTCTGCGGCCGGTTCCCGGCAGGGGGCAGCCTTGGGAACGACCCGTCGAGCAGGAACGCGCAGGGGGTGGAGCCATGGACGCTTCCGGTGTCGGCGCGGTCTCCGTGCTGCGCGCCGCCCACGAGCAGTTCGTGACGTCGGCCGGCCGGGAGCCCGAGGTGCGGGGTCTCGTGGCCGACTCCTGGCGGCGCTGTGCGGCGAGCGGGATACGTCCCGACGGCGGCGCCCCGCCCCCGCTGCGCCGGGCCTCCGACGAATTGAACGCCTGCCGCCTGGCTCATCCGCTCGCCGCCGTACTGCCCCTCTTCCGCGACCTGCTGGGTCCCGGCGCGGCCGACGACGGGCATGTGTTCGCGGTCGGCGACGCAGACGGCACCCTGCTCTGGGTCGAGGGGGACGCGCGGGCCATGACGCGGGCCGCGCGGATGCGCTTCGTCGCGGGAGCCTGCTGGGCGGAGCGGCTGGCAGGCACCAACGCGCCCGGCACCGCACTGGAGTTGGGACGCCCCGTGCAGATCGTCACCGGCGAGCACTACAGCGCCGCCGTGCACGACTGGTCCTGTGCCGCCGCCCCGGTACGCGATCCCGCCACCGGACGGGTGCTCGGCGTGGTCGACCTGTCCGGCGGGGCCACCATCGCCACACCCCCGGCCATGGCCGCCGTACGCGGCGCCGCGCTGGCCGCCGAGGCGCACCTCGCCCGCACACCCGCCCCCGTACCTCTCGTGGGACCGTACGCGGCTCCGGGCGAGATGCGGCTCTCGGCGCTGGGCCGGGACGGCGCCGTGCTGGAGTACGGGGATCACGTGCTCCGACTCAGCCCACGCCACAGCGAGATCGTGCTGGCCCTGGCGTTCATGGGTCGGGGCATGACCGGGGAACAGCTCGCCGTGGACCTCTCCGACCGTGAGATCCCCGCCTCGACGCTGCGCGCCGAGATGACCCGGCTGCGTGCCGTGCTGGGACCGGATCTGCTCGGGTCCCGCCCGTACACACTGCTCCGCCCCACGCGCACCGACGTCGACGACGTGTCCCGGCTGCTGGCCGCGGGCCGCGTCCGCGAGGCGCTCGACCGCTATCCAGGCCCACTGCTGCCGCGCTCCGAGGCGCCCGTCGTCGTAGCACAACGCCGTTGCCTGGAACAGCAGTTGCGCGGAGCCGTGCTCGCCGCCGGGGACACCGGCCTGCTGCGCCGCTGGGTCGGCGCGGCCTGGGGCGCGGAGGACACCGCCGCCTGGACGGCGCTCGCCCACACCCTTCCCGGCGGCTCTCCGCAGCGCGCCGCCGCGGCCGCCCGCGCTCGCGCACTGGATCCCGAAACGCTTGCGTTCCCCCAGCTCCGCGCGCATGCAGCGGTGTTGCAGCGTCCCCGCTCCTAGCGTCCTGGGTATCACCACTCGTCGTGATCGAAACGGGACGCGACAGGGAGAGAGAAGGGGACGGTCATGAAGTACCAGCCTCCGGGCACCCCGGGCAGCGTCGTGGACGTCGCCCCCCGCTACGAGAACTTCATCGGCGGCAAGTGGGAGGCCCCCACCACCGGCGAGTACAAGCCCAACCTGTGCCCGGCCACCGCCAAGCCCCTCTGCGACATCCCGAAGTCGGCGGCCGAGGACATCGAACTCGCCCTGGACGCCGCGCACTCCGCGAAGGACAGGTGGGGCGAGGCCTCCACCGCCCAGCGCGCCGCGGTCCTCAACAAGATGGCCGACGCCATCGACGCCCATCGCGAGGAACTCGCCGTCGCCGAGAGCTGGGACAACGGCAAGCCGGTCCGTGAGACCCTGGCCGCCGACATCCCTCTCGCCGCCGACCACTTCCGCTACTTCGCGGCCGCGATCCGCGCCGAGGAGAGCGAGATCACCGAGATCGACAAGGACACCATCGCCTACCACTTCCACGAACCTCTGGGCGTGGTCGGCCAGATCATCCCGTTCAACTTCCCGCTGCTGATGGCCGCGTGGAAGCTCGCCCCGGCCCTCGCCGCCGGCAACGCCGCGGTGATCAAGCCCGCCTCGCCGACCCCGTGGTCGATCCTCAAGCTCATGGAGGTCGTCGGCGACATCGTCCCGCCCGGCGTGCTCAACGTCGTCAACGGACCCGGCGCCGAGATCGGCAAGGCCCTCGCCACCAACAAGCGCATCGCCAAGGTCGCCTTCACCGGCGAGACCACCACCGGCCGCCTGATCATGCAGTACGCGGCCCAGAACATCATCCCCGTCACGCTGGAGCTGGGCGGCAAGTCGCCGAACATCTTCTTCAACGACGTCGCCGACAAGGACGACGACTTCCTCGACAAGGCCGTCGAGGGACTCGTCCTGTACGCGTTCAACAAGGGCGAGGTCTGCACCTGCCCCTCGCGTGCCCTGATCCAGGAGGACATCTACGAGGAGTTCATGGGCCGCTGCCTGGAGCGGATCCGCGCCATCAGGCAGGGCGACCCGCTCGACACCGAGACCATGATCGGCCCCCAGGTGTCGAAGCAGCAGGTCGAGAAGATCGCGTCGTACGTCGAGATCGGTGAGAAGGAAGGCGCCGAACTCCTCGCCGGCGGCCACCGGCCCGCCATCGGCGGCGCGTTCACGGACGGCTACTTCTACGAGCCGACCGTCCTCAAGGGCCACAACAGGATGCGGGTCTTCCAGGAGGAGATCTTCGGACCCGTCCTCGCCGTCACCACGTTCAAGGACGAGGCCGAAGCCCTCGCCATCGCCAACGACACGCTGTACGGCCTCGGCGCCGGCGTGTGGACCCGTGACGGCGCCCTCGCCTACCGGATGGGCCGCGCCATCAAGGCCGGCCGGGTCTGGACGAACTGCTACCACCAGTACCCGGCGGGTGCCGCGTTCGGAGGCTACAAGGTCTCCGGCATCGGGCGCGAGACGCACAAGATGATGCTCGACCACTACAGCCAGACCAAGAACCTCCTGGTCAGCTACGGGACCAAGCCGATGGGGCTGTTCTAGAAGGAGCGCGGTGACATGACCGTCAGTGCGGCGAACGTCGAGAACGGCACCGCGGGACGCGTCACCGTCACCCGGGCGGCCCGCAGGGCGATCGACGCCCTGCTCGCCGCCCAGGGCGGGCCGGTGATGTTCGTCCAGTCCGCAGGCTGCTGCGACGGCAGCGACCCCATGTGCTTCTCCAGCGGTGAGTTTCTGCTGGGGGAGGGCGACATGCTCGTCGGCGTGGTGCACGGCTGCACCTTCCACATGAACGCCGACCAGTACGAGGCGCTCGGCCGCCCCCGCCTCGTCCTGGACGTCGAACCGGGCACCCCGGGCGGCTTCTCCCTCGCGGCCGGGGACGGACTGCGCTTCGTCACCCGGACCAAGGCGCCCGAGCGCCACACCAGTTGAGGAGCAGATCATGAAGGCAGCGGTCGTCACCGACTTCGGCAAGCCCCTGGAACTCCAGGACCTGCCCGTCCCCACCCCCGGCCCCGGCGAAGTGCTGGTCCGTATGGAGGCCTCCGGGCTCTGCCACACCGACATCCACGCCGCCCACGGCGACTGGCCGGTCAAGCCCAACCCGCCGTTCGTCCCCGGCCACGAGGGCATCGGCCCCGTGGAGGCCGTCGGCGCCGGTGTCTCCGAGGACCTCATCGGCAAGCGGGTCGCCGTCCCGTGGCTCGGCTCGTCCTGCGGGACCTGCCGCTACTGCGTCTCCGGCTGGGAGACCCTGTGCGAGTCCCAGGTCAACTCCGGCTATTCCGTGGACGGTTGCTACGCCGAGTACGCCGTCGCGAACGCGGGTGCGATCGTCCCGGTCCCCGACGGCGTGACGTCCTTCGACGCGGCCCCGCTGACCTGTGCCGGCGTCACCACCTACAAGGCGATCAAGGTCGCCCGGGTCGTGCCCGCCGAACGGGTCGCCGTCTTCGGCGTCGGCGGCCTCGGCCACCTCGCCGTACAGTACGCGCGGCTGGTCGGCGGACTGGTCACCGCCGTCGACCTGGAGCCGGACAAGCTGGGCCTGGCCCACCGCCTCGGCGCCGACCAGATCGTCAACGCCCGCACCCACGACCCCGTCGAGGAGATCAGGAAGGCGGGCGGCGCGGATGTCGCCGTCGTGCTCGCCGCGGCGCCCAAGGCCTTCGAACAGGCCTACCGGTCGCTCAACCGCGGCGGACGTCTGGTCATGGTCGCCCTCCCCGCCGACAACGCGGCGGTCACCGTGCCGATCTTCGAGACCGTCCTCGGCGGTATCTCCGTCATCGGCTCCATCGTCGGCACCCGCCAGGACCTCGCCGAGGTGTTCGCGCTGCATGCCGCCGGACGCACCCAGGTCATCGCCGAACCCCGGCGCCTGGACCAGGTCAACGATGCCTTCGACGAGGTCCTCGGCGGACGGGCCGAGGCCCGGCTCGTCTTCCGGTTCTGAGAGTTCCGCGGCCCGGCCAGGGCGCCGGGCCGCGGGGAAAGGCAGCAGATCATGGCCACTGTCACCGTGGGCGCCGTACGGGAGCGGGCGCCCGGCGAACGCCGCGTCGCGCTCGTCCCCGAGGCCGTCACCCTTCTGCGCCGGGCCGGCGTCGAGGTCCTGGTCGAGACCGGGGCGGGCTCCGGCGCGTGGTTCACCGACGCCGACTACGCCGATGCGGGCGCCACCGTCGTATCCCCGGACGAGCTGTACGCCCGGGCCGACGCAGTCCTGTGCGTGGCACCGCCCGACCAGGAGACCGCCGAGGCCCTGCGTCCCGGGCAGACCCTGATCGGCCTGCTCGAACCGCTGCGCCACCCCGACCTGGTCGCCGGCCTGCACCGGCGCGGCGTGCCCACGGTGAGCCTCGACCTGCTGCCCCGCACCCTCAGCCGCGCCCAGTCCATGGACGCGCTCACCTCACAGGCCAACGTCGCCGGCTACAAGGCCGCGCTGCTGGCCGCCGACTCCTACGACCGCTTTCTCCCGATGCTCACGACGGCGGCGGGCACCATGCGCCCGGCGCAGATCCTGGTCCTCGGCGCCGGAGTGGCGGGACTGCAGGCCGTCGCCACGGCCCGCCGCCTCGGCGCCGTCGTCACGGCGTACGACGTACGCCCCGAGTCACGAGGGGAGGTGGAGTCGCTGGGCGCCCGGTTCCTCGACATCCAGAACCCTCCTGAGGAGGAACCGGGTGCTCGACGGGGCGGTTACGCACGGGAGCTGACGTCCGAGGAGCAGCAGGCCCAGCGCGCCGCGCTCGACGCGCACATCGCCCGCTCCGACATCGTCATCACCACCGCCCAGGTGCCCGGCCGCAAGCCCCCGCTCCTGGTCACCTGCGCCGTACTGGAACGCATGCACCCCGGCTCGGTCGTCATCGACCTCGCCGCGAGCGAACTCGGCGGCAACGTCGAGGACTCCGAGCCGGACAAGACCGACGTCCTGCCGAACGGCGTGACCGTGATCGGCGCCGGACATCTGCCGTCCGCCATGGCCACGGCCGCGTCCACCGCCTACGCCCGCAACCTCGTCGCCCTGCTGCGCCACCTCGTGCGCGACGGCGAACTGGTCCTCGACCCGGACGACGAGATCACCAGTGCCCTCCTCGGAGGTGAACCGTCATGAACGACCTCGACCTCCTCACCGCGATCACCGTCTTCGTGCTGAGCGTCCTCGTCGGCGTCGAGGTGATCAGCAAGGTCCCGGCGACCCTGCACACGCCCCTGATGTCCGGCTCCAACTCGGTGCACGGCATCGTCGTCATCGGCGCCATGCTGATCGCCGCCGAGTCGCACACCTGGCTCGGCTATGTCCTCGCCTTCGTCGCCATGGTGTTCGGCGGGATGAACGTCGTCGGCGGCTACGCCGTCACCGACCGCATGCTGGAGATGTTCCGGGCCAGGCCGCCCGAGACACCGAAGAACGAGAAGGCCGAGGTGTGAGCGCCATGGATACCGTCTCCAACGCCGTCCACTACGTCTTCCTCGCCACGGCCGTCTGCTTCGTCCTCGGCCTGCACCTGATGAACCATCCCCGCACCGCCCGCCGTGGCAACGCCCTCTCCGCGGGCGGGATGGCCGTGGCGATCGCCGCGACCGTCTGGCTGGTCATACACGAGGGCAGCATCACCACGACCGGCTGGCTCGTCCTCGTCTCCGGCGGCCTCGTCGGCGCTGCGCTCGGCCTGTACGCCGCACGCGAGGTCAAGATGACCGCCATGCCCCAACTGGTCAGCGTCTTCAACGCCGTCGGCGGCGGAGCGGCCGCGCTCATCGCGGTCAACGATCTGCTTCAGGCCGATGACGCGGCCGCGCTCGGTGCCCGGGTGTCCCTGCCCGGCGCGCTGGACATCGTCATCGGCGCGGTCACCTTCTCCGGGTCGCTCATCGCGGCGGGCAAGCTCCAGGGCGTCGTGTCCGGGGCGCCGGTGGTGTTCCCGGGAGCGCGGCTGCTCAACGTACTGCTGCCGGCGTCCTTCGTCGCCGGCACGGTCTGGCTGGTACTGTCCCCCGACTCCCGTACCGCGCTGTACGGGCTGACCGCCGTGGCCCTGCTGTTCGGTGTGACCATGGTGCTGCCCATCGGCGGCGCCGACATGCCCGTGGTCATCGCCCTGCTGAACGCGTTCACCGGATCCGCGGTCGCGATGGCCGGCTTCGTCCTGGACGAGACCGCCCTGATCATCGCGGGCATGCTGGTCAGCTCCTCGGGCGGCATCCTCACCAAGCTGATGGCCGACGCCATGAACAGGTCCGTCCTCAACATCGTCGTCGGCGGCTTCGGTACGGGTGACGGCGCACCGGCGGCGACCGGCGCGGACGGTGCCCCGGCTCAGGTCCGCCCGGTCTCCGCGGACGATGTGGCGATCCAGCTGGCGTACGCGGGCAAGGTCGTCTTCGTCCCCGGGTACGGCCTCGCCGCAGCCCAGGCCCAGCACGAACTCGGCGACCTCGCCAAGCTGCTGACCGATCACGGCGTCGACGTCAGCTACGCCGTCCACCCGGTGGCCGGCCGGATGCCCGGGCACATGAACGTGCTGCTGGCCGAGGCCAACGTGCCGTACACCCAGCTGAAGGAGATGGACGAGGTCAACCCCGAGTTCCCGCAGGCGGACGTGGCCCTGGTCGTCGGCGCCAACGACGTCACCAACCCCGCCGCCCGCAGGCCCGGCAACGCGATCTCCGGGATGCCCATCCTCGACGTGGACAAGGCGAAGAGCGTCGTCGTCATCAAGCGCTCGATGGGCCATGGCTACGCGGGCATCGACAACGAGCTCTACACCAATCCCAGGACGGGGATGTTCTTCACCGACGCGAAGCGGGGACTGGCCGAACTCAAGGCGGCGGTCGGCGAGTTCGTCGGCTGACCGCCGCCACGGGTGGGCCCGGCCGGAGACGGCGGGGCCCACCCGTCGCGTCCTCGGGCCGTTGCCCGGCGTCGTCCCCGTCGCACGGTTCCCGACCCAGCTGGTCACAGCCCATCCGGCCCGCGAAAGCGCAGGTCAGAAAGGTTCACCGGGAACACCGGGCGTACGCGTCCGCAGGAAACCGCGCCGGGTCCGGGAGCCCGGGATCTGTCGTGCAGTCAGCTGGTCTGGTGGCCCCAGCGGGGTCCTACCAGCGCCCATTGCCTCCCCCATGCGTCGATGCGTCGCCTGTCGAGCAGCCGCCGGGCGACCCCGCCACCTCCGAACACCAGGCCGCCGAGAGCGGCCGCCGCCGTGGCACCCAGGAAGCCCGACTCGATCGCTGCTTCTGTGGGGTCCGGTGGCGCCGGGGCGAGACGGCCATGGCCGTCCTGCCAGACCGTGACCTCGGACCCGCCCTTGAGACCGGCGTCCACCAAGGTCCGGCCCGTGCGCGTCGAGCCGGCGGGGGTGGTCCAGCGCACCGCAGCCGTCCGGCGATCGGTCGTCGTGCCGATCGCAGGTGCGGCTCGCGGGACGGTCTCGAGGAGCACGGCTCGGACGGGCTGCCGTTCGGCTCGCTGCTGTGCGAACACCTCGTCCGCGGCGTGGGCCGTCACCAGCCCGGCGACGGCACCGCCCACGGCGAAGACCGCCCATACGGCCAGCACGATCCAGGATTCCACGATGTCGTCGTGGCGCCGCAGCGGGTTGCTCCGCCACCGCCACAGCCACTTCCTCGCGTACTTGCCACTGGGCATCGGTCCGCACCTCCTTCATGTCGTCGTGGTGACATTCCTGAAGGTGACAGCCACTGCTGTGGTGGCGCATGAGCCGACCAGGTGTTGCCACCGGGCCACTCGGCACCAACTCCGCTCCTGGGAAGTGCTGTTCGGCCCGGTCCAGCCCGTCGCCCATCAGACGTCCGCAGCCCGGCCCCGGGCCGCGGACGTCTGCCCGCGCCGGGACCGTGCCGACCGAACGGCCCTTGCGGCAAGGGCCGTTCGGCGGATGCCGGGGTTCGACCGGCATCTGACCAGGGCGACGGTGCACGAGGAGCATCGACCGAAGAATCCGCCGCGCGGTGTCGAGTGGCGCTGCCACCGCTCTGCCGGCCGAGGGAAGGAGAGGTACGACCATGACCCTGCAACACATCGTCGTCGGAGTCGACGGCTCCGTGACCTCCGTGCGAGCTCTGGACCGGGCCGCGGCCGAGGCCGTACGCCATGGCAGCGCGCTGCGCGTGCTGTATGCGGTTCCCGACCGTGACGAGGCGACACCGGTCCTGGCCTACGCCACCTCGCGCACACGAGAGCGGTATCCGGGGCTGCTTGTCCAGACCGTTGCGGTCGAGGGAGGCGTGGTGCATGCGCTGGCGCGCGAGAGCGAGGGCGCGGTCCTCACCGTGGTGGGAACACGCGGCTTGGGCACCGTGGCGGGTTCGGCGTTGGGCTCGGTGAGCCTGAGGCTGGCCGCCGTCGCACAGGGACCGCTCCTGGTCGTCCGCGGGGACCACCCCTGCGACGAGGGCCTGCCCGTGCTGCTGGGCTTTGCCGACGACTCGGACCTGCAGGCGGCGGAGTACGCCTTCCAGGAGGCCGAGCGGCGTGGCGTGCGCCTCCGCGTCCTGCATTCCTGGAGCCATCGGCACATCACCCCCGAACTGCCCTTGCTCACCGCTGCGCGCAGCCCCGGCCAGGAGCGGATGGCCAGGGAGAGCCGGGCCGAGGAGGCCGTGGCCCACTACGCCCTCACCCACCTGCGGGACCGGCATCCCGGTGTCGTCGTGGAGTCCCACGCGGTCCGTACCGCTCCCGCTCCCGCACTGCTGACGGCGTCCCAGGAAGCCGCAACAGTGGTCGTCGGCGCCCACCGGCGTACCGGTGTGTTCGGACCACGCCTGGGTCCGGTCGCGCACACGCTGTTGCACCGGTCGCACTGCCCCCTGATTGTCGTACCGGAGAGGTGACGGCCCCTTCCCACGACTGACGTCGTTCACCATGCGACCGGAGCGGCACCGCGAGGGAACGGTGCCGCTCCGGTCGTTCTTCTCTCCCGGCCCACTGCTGCGGGCGGTGCGTGGTTTGCGGAGCCGGTGCCGGAGGCGGTGATGTCACGCCGGGCGAGCGCTTTCGTCGGTGCTGTCGGTGTCCGTACCGCGGGACTGTGTGGGTCCGCCGCGCCATGGCGGGGTGGTCGTACGACGTCCGTCGTGCCAGGCCTGGGCGGCCCTGTCCATCTGGCGGCGCAGCCGGTCCTGGAGCCGGTCGACGGTCTCCGCGCCCGTGGCCTCCTCGGCCACCGTGACGACCACCTGACGGCCGCCGATGTGCAGATCCGCCGTGGCCGACCACGGGTGGCCGGCGTGGTGGGCGGCCGCACGCAGGATGCGCACCTCGCCGGTGACGGCGGGCAGTCCCGCCCTGCTCAGGACGGCGTCGATCTTCGTGCGGGCGTAGGCCAGGGTCTCCTCGTCCACGGCGCCGTCGGAACGCAGCTCGACCGCGGGCGTCGCCTGGGAGTTGTTGGTGATCATGCGGGTTTCTCCTCGGAAATCAGGAACTCAGGAACTCAGGAGCTGACGGATTCGGTAAGGGCGGAACAGTGGGGTGATTCAGACCGGGGAGCCCGGCAGCCACAGGTCGGGGCCGAACACCTCGTAGCGGATGCGCCGCGCGGGCACGCCGGCGTTCAGCAGCTGCCCCCGTACGTCCCGCATGAAGGGGAGCGGGCCGCACAGGAACACCGTGGCGTTGTCGGGGAGTTCGGTGTCGCTCAGGTCCATCGGCCCGGTGCGGGCGGCGGGTTCCTCCGCTCCGGGACGCTCGTACCAGAAGACGGCCCGGGCGTTCCGTAGTTGATCGACGAGTTCGTGCGTCTCGGCGCGCAGGGCGTGGTCGGCGGGGGAGCGGTCGGCGTGCAGGACCAGGACCCGGCGGATCGAGCGGAGGCCCGCCAGATGGGCGAGGATGCCGGTCATGGGGGTGCAGCCGATGCCTGCCGAGACCAGCACGACGGGGGTGGTGGTGTCCACGGGGTCGTCGAGGAAGATGTCGCCGAACGGTGCGGACAGCAGCAGTTCGTCGCCCTCACGGACGGTGTCGTGCAGCAGGTTGGAGACTTCGCCGTCCGGCCCGGCGGTGTCACCGGTGACCCGCTTCACGGTGATCCGCCGCAGCTCGTCGCCGGGGTCCGAGGAGAGGCTGTACTGGCGCAGCTGGTGCACCCCGTCCGCCATGCACACGCGGACGCTCACGTACTGGCCGGCGCGGGCTCGCGGGATGCGTTCGCCGTCCGCCGGGCGGAGCAGGAAGGAGACGACGTCGGGGGTCTCGGTACGGCGTTCGACGACTGTCCAGGGCCGCCAGATCCCGCCGGGCTGGACGCCCGCGTCCTGGTAGAGGAGCGCCTCCCGGCTGATCAGGGCGCCGGCCATGAGCCAGTAGACCTCGTCCCAGGCGGCCGCCACCTCCGGGGTGACCGCGTCCCCGAGGACCTCGGCGATCGCGCCGAACAGGTACTTGTGCACGATCGTGTACTGGTCGTCGGTGACGCCGACGGCGGCGTGCTTGTGCGCGATCCGGGACAGCAACTGGTCCGGCCGCGTCCCGGGGTTCTCCAGCAGCGCGCCGGCGAACCCGGCGATCGCACCGGCCAGCGCGCGGCGCTGGTCCCCGCCGGCCTGGTTGCCGCGGTTGAACATGCCGTCGAGCAGCTCCGGCCGGTCGTGGAACATCGTGGCGTAGAAACGGGTGGTGATCTCGTCGAGCGCTCCGGCCACGGCGGGCAGGGTGGCGCGTACGAGGGCGGCGGATTCGGCGGACAGCATGGGATCTCCCGGACGGGACGGACGATGGAGGAGGAAGCGGCCGCATCGCCGTGGGGTCGGCGGCCTTCTGCACGGCGGTCGGGCACCGCCGGGCGGGCTATGCGTCGCGCCCGTAGTAGGCCGCGCGCATGAGCTGCCGCATGTCGTCGAGCATGGGCATCCGAGGGTTGGCGGGGGCGCACTGGTCCTCGAAGGCGTTCAGGGCCTGCTGGGGCAGTGCGTCGAGGAAGGACCGCTCGTCGACGCCGAGGGCCTGGAACGACGGCTCGATGCCCACGGCGTCCCGGAGCCGCTCCACGGCCGAGGCCAGTGATTCGACGCCCTCCGCCGCGGTGGCGGCCGGCAGGCCGAGGGCGCGGGCGATGTCCTGGAAGCGCTCGGGGGCACGGTAGTGCTCGTACTTCGGCCAGCCGGTGAGCTTCGTGGGGACGGTGCCGTTGTAGCGGATGACGTGCGGCAGCAGGACCGCGTTGGTGCGGCCGTGCGCGATGTGGAAGGTGGCACCGAGCGTGTGGGACATGGCGTGGACGATGCCGAGGAAGGCGTTGCCGAAGGCCATGCCGGCGATAGTGCCGGCGTTGTGCATCTTCTCCTGTGCGTCGGGTCGCCGGGTGCGGTCGTTGACCGCCGCCTCGATGTTCTCGAAGATCAGCCGTATCGCGTGCAGGGCGAGGCCGTCGGTGAAGTCGTTGGCGTAGACGGACACATACGCCTCGATGGCGTGGGTGAGGGCGTCGAAGCCGCTGTCGGCCGCCAGCGCGTGCGGGAGTTCGGCGGTGAGCAGCGGGTCGATGATGGCGACGCTGGGGGTGAGGGCGTAGTCGGCGAGCGGGTACTTCTTGCCGGTGGCCGGGTCGGAGATCACCGCGAAGGGGGTGACCTCCGCGCCCGTGCCGGAGGTGGTGGGGATGCACACCAGGCGGGCGAGCTTCCCGAGGACGGGGAAGCGGAAGGCTCGCTTGCGGATGTCGGAGAACTTGTGCCGCATGTCGGCGAAGTCGACGTCCTTGCCCTCGGCCTGCTGCTCGTACAGCAGCCACATCACCTTGGCCGCGTCCATCGGGGAGCCGCCGCCGAGGGCGATGATGGTGTCAGGGCGGAAGTCGCCCATGAGGCGGGCGCCGCGCCGGACGGAGTCGATGCTCGGCTCGGGCTCGACGTTGTCGATGACCTGGATGGTGACCGGCTCCCGGCGCCGCCGCAGCACGCGCTCGACCCGGTCGACGAGTCCGAGGCGGGTCATCGTCGCGTCGGTGACGACGGTGACGCGGTGGACGTCCGGCATGGAGGTCAGGTAGCGGATGGACTGCGGCTCGAAGTAGATCTTCGGCGGGACCTTGAACCACTGGAGGTTGTTGCGGCGCACGGACACCCGCTTGACGTTGAGCAGTTGGGCGGCGGAGACGTTGTTGGACACCGAGGTGCTGCCCCAGGAGCCGCAGCCCAGGGTGAGCGACGGCAGCAGGCTGTTGTAGATGCCGCCGATCGCGCCCTGTGAGGAAGGGGCGTTGACGATGATCCGTACCGTCTTCATACGATGGCCGTACGCCTCGGCGAGTTCGAGGTCGCCGGTGTGGATGACGGCGCTGTGGCCCTGCCCGTGGAAGGCGACCATGTCGGCGGCCAGGTCGAAGCCCTGCTCCGTGGAGCCGGCCCGCAGGACGGCGAGGACCGGGCAGAGCTTCTCGCGGGTGAGCGGCTCCTGCGGACCGACCTGACCGGCCTCGACGAGGATGAGCGAGGTGTCCTCGGGCACGGTGAACCCGGCCTGTTCGGCGATCCACGCGGGGCTCTGCCCGACGGCCGCGGAGTTGACCTTTGGCTCGCAGCCCGCGCCCCCGCCTGCGGCCTTGTCCGCCGGGAACAGGAAGACCTCCAGCTTCGCCTTCTCCTCGGCGGTTGCCAAGTGGGCGTGCAGCGTGCGGAATTCGGTGAGGACCGCGTCGTAGATCTGCTCGTCCAGGATGACGGCCTGTTCCGAGGCGCAGATCATGCCGTTGTCGAACGACTTCGACAGCACCAGGTCGTTCACGGCCCGGCGCACGTCGGCGCTGTGGTGGACGTAGGCGGGCACGTTGCCGGCGCCCACGCCGAGCGCGGGCTTGCCGGCCGAGTACGCGGCCTTGACCATGGCGTTGCCGCCGGTGGCGAGGATGAGCGAGACGCCGGGGTGGCGCATCAGGGCGCCGGTCGCCTCGACGGACGGGGTCTCGATCCACTGCACGCAGTGCTCCGGAGCGCCCGCCGCGACCGCCGCGTCCCGCACGACGCGGGCCGCCTCCGCGCTGCAACGCTGGGCGGAGGGGTGGAAGGCGAAAACGACCGGGTTGCGGGTCTTCAGCGCCATCAGGGCCTTGAAGATCGTGGTGGAGGTCGGGTTGGTGACGGGGGTGATGGCGCACACCACCCCGACCGGCTCGGCCACCTCGACCATGTCGTCGATGTCGTCACGGGCGATGACCCCGACCGTCTTCATCGGGCCCATGCTGTGCGTGACGTACTCGCAGGCGAACATGTTCTTGGCGGCCTTGTCCTCGAAGACTCCGCGTCCGGTCTCGTCCACGGCGAGTCGTGCCAGCCCGGTGTGCTGGTCGAGGGCGGCGACCGAGGCCTTCTTCACGATGTGGTCGACCTGTTCCTGGTCGAGCCCCTCGTAGTCCGCGAGTGCCTTGAGCCCGTTGGTCACCAGGCGGTCGACCGCGATGGCGATGTCGGACGGCGCGTCGGCGGGTTCGGTGGTCGCGCTGCGGTCGTCGTGGCGGGTCATGTCGGCAGGCCTCCGTCGTGGAAGGGCGGCAACCGCACGGATGGCGGCGCGGGAGGGAGCGGCACCTCGGGGGATGGGCACCGCTCCCATCAGCAGCTTCTCTCTTCAGCGGCGGCGCTCCCAGGTCCCGTTGGTCCCCGTGCGGGACTGATCGGCCCCGGGGTGCCGGGGCCAGGTGTCCCATGCGGCGGGACTAGCCAGAGGGCGCGCCGGAGGAGGGGGCGCCCTCGACCCGGCGGGCGGCGTCGGCGCGGCAGGCCAGGCCGTTGACCACGCCGACCACTCCGTCCACCCGGTACGTCAGCCGGATGGCGGTCGGAATGTCGCCGTGGTGCGGTACGGCTCCTGCCAGGGTGACCATGCCGTCCCTGACCGAGACGGTCACGCTGCCGGCCGGGAGTCCGAGCGCGAGGTCCAGTACTTCCTCGCGGACCTCCCGGCCGATCTCCTCGTCCGTGCGCAGGAAGACCCGCAGCAGGTCACGCCGGGTGGCGATGCCGATCAGCCGGTCCTCCTCGTCCACGACCGGCAGGCGCTCGACGCCGTGACGCTCCATGACACGTGCGGCGTCCGCTATCCGTTGTTCCGGATGAACGGTGATCGCGGGCGTCGACATCAGATCCCGGGCCGTGACGGCGCGGGCGACGGCACCGGAGCGCGGACGCCTGAGGCGACTCGACGGGTGTCGCCGCGACCGCCGCGCCCGGTCGTCCGGGGACCGGGCCGCCTGACGACGGACCAGATCCGTCTGCGAGACGACACCCACGACCTTGTCGTCGTCGTCCACGACGGGCAGGCCGCTGATCCGGTGCCGGTCCAGCAGCCGTACGACGTCCTTGAACGACGTCTCCGGGTGCGCCTCGACGACGTCCGAGGTCATCACCTCACCGACGATGCGGGCCATGGCGGCCACCTCCTTTCCGGCCGGGCCCTGGCTCGGGGACGCGAGCCCGGGCCCGGTGCTCACCTGCTGTCGCTCGACCCCGTCCCGGACAGTGCGGCCCGGCCGGCCTCCAGACGGGCGACCGGGACGCGGAAGGGCGAGCAGGAGACGTAGTCCAGTCCGGCTCCGTGGAAGAAGTGGACGGACTCTGGGTCGCCGCCGTGTTCGCCGCACACGCCGATCTTCAGGCCGGGGCGTGTGGCGCGGCCCTCGTCGACGGCGATGCGGACCAGCCGGCCCACGCCGTCACGGTCGAGGGTCTCGAACGGCGAGGTGGCGAAGATGCCCTTGTCGAGGTAGGCGGAGAAGAACGCCGCCTCGACGTCGTCGCGGGAGAAGCCCCAGGTGGTCTGGGTCAGGTCGTTCGTGCCGAAGGAGAAGAACTCCGCCTCCTCGGCGATCCGGCCCGCGGTGAGCGCGGCCCTGGGCAGCTCGATCATGGTGCCGACCGGGCAGTGCACGGGCACACCGGTCTCCTCGGACACCTCGGCCAGGACCCGCTCCACCTCCGTCCGCTCGATGCGCAGTTCCTCGACGGCGCCGACCAGCGGCACCATGATCTCCGCCTCGGGGGAGCCCCCGGCCCTCGTACGCGCCACGACCGCCTCGGCGATCGCCCGTACCTGCATGGCGACCAGACCGGGCACCACCAGGCCAAGGCGCACGCCCCGCAGCCCGAGCATCGGGTTCTCCTCGTGCATGCGGTTGACCGCGCCGAGCAGTTCGGTGTCGTGCGGGTCCGGGTGTTCGCCCCGGGCCTCGGCGGCGGCGATCCGCACGGCGAGGTCGGTGCGGTCGGGCAGGAACTCGTGCAGGGGCGGGTCGATGAGCCGGATGGTGACCGGCAGGCCGTCCATCGCCTCCAGGATGCCGGTGAAGTCCTGGCGCTGGAGCGGCAGCAGTGCGCCCAGCGCATCCTTGCGCTCGGTCTCGTCGCGAGCCAGGATCATCGCCTCGACCAGCTTGCGCCGCTCGCCGAGGAACATGTGCTCGGTACGGCACAGCCCGATACCGCGTGCGCCGAACCGCCGGGCGCGGGCGGCGTCCTCCGGGGTGTCGGCGTTCGCGCGCACCTCCAGCCGGGCGGTGCGGTCGGCCTGCTCCATGGCGTCGGCCACGGACTCGACCAGCCCGGCCGACCGCTCGCCCGTCTCGAAGTACCGCATCACCGCGGAGTCGACCAGCGGAGCGGCGCCCAGAAACACGGTGCCTTCGGAGCCGTCGACGGAGATGACCGTGCCCTCCTCGACGACGATCTCGCCCACGGTGAAGCGACGGCCCGTGGCGTCCACGGTGATCTCCTCGGCGCCGCAGACGCACACGGTGCCCATGCCGCGGGCGACCACGGCGGCATGGCTGGTCTTGCCGCCGCGGCTGGTGAGCACCGCCTGTGCGGCGATCATGCCCGGCAGGTCGTCGGGGGTGGTCTCCTGGCGGACGAGCACCACCTGCTCGCCCGCGGCGGCCCGGCGGACGGCCTCGGCAGAGTCGAACACGGCGGCGCCCACGGCCGCGCCCGGTGAGGCGGGAAGGCCGTGCGCGAGCGCCTCGCCGACGGCGGAGGTGTCGAAGCGGGGGAACATCAGCCGGGCGAGCCCGTCCCCGGCGACTCGGCCCAGCGCCTCGGCGGGGCTGATCAGGCCCTCGTCCACCAGCTCGGAGGCGATGGCGAACGCGGCTTCGGCGGTCCGCTTGCCGACCCGGGTCTGCAGCATCCAGAGGCGGCCGCGCTCGATGGTGAACTCGATGTCGCACAGATCCCGGTAGTGCGTCTCCAGGGTCTCCATGTGATCGCGCAGCTGAGCGTACGAGACAGCGTCGAGCTCTTCCAGGCCGGCCAGTGACACGGTGTTGCGGATACCGGCCACGACGTCCTCGCCCTGGGCGTTCGGCAGATAGTCGCCGTACAGGCCGGGGCGCCCGGTGGCGGGGTCGCGTGTGAAGGCGACACCGCTGCCCGAGTCGGAGCCGAGGTTGCCGAAGACCATGGTCTGCACGTTCACCGCGGTGCCGAGGTCGTCGGCGATGTGTTCGCGGCGCCGGTAGATCCGGGCCCGCTCGCCGTTCCAGGACTCGAAGACGGCGAGGACGGCCCGGCGCAGCTGCTCGTCCGGGGACTGCGGGAAGTCCTCGCCGGTCTCCCGGCGGATCAGAGCCTTGTACGTCTCGACGAGCTCGGTCAGGTCCGCCGCATTCAGGCCCAGGTCGTCCGTGGCGCCCCGGTCACGCTTGAGGTCGGACAGTGCGCTCTCGAAGAGTCCGCTGTCGACGCCCATGACCGTACTGCCGAACATCTGTACGAGGCGACGGTAGGAGTCCCAGGCGAAGCGCTCGTTCCCGGACACCTTCGCGAGGCCGAGCACGGAGTCGTCGCCGAGACCGATGTCCAGGATCGTCTCCATCATGCCGGGCATGGAGAAGCGTGCCCCGGAGCGGACGGACAGCAGCAGCGGATCGTCGGGCTGTCCCAGCTTTCGACCGGCCGCCTTCTCCAGGGCGGTCAGATGCCCGGAGATCTCCTCGGCCAGTCCGTCCGGCTCGCTGCCGGCGCTGAAGAAGGCCCGGCAGGCCTCGGTCGTCACGGTGAAACCCGGTGGCACCGGCAGTCCCAGCCGGATCATCTCGGCCAGGTTCGCCCCCTTGCCGCCGAGCAGGCCGGCCAGGTCCCGGCCGCCTTCTGCGAAGTCGTACACGTAACGGACCATGATCTCGGTCTCCTCCGTCGGGCTTCGGCTGGATGCTCTCTCCAGCGTCCGCCCGCCGGTGTCGGAGGGGGCAGGTGCTGTCGGGCCCCTCAGGGGGGCCGGTCGGCCCAGGCGCATGTGTCGCCGCCCGGCTTTCGTCGGCTAGTTCTTCTGCAGTGCGCGGGTGACTCCCGCGATGACGGAGGTGGTCAGCACCCAGCCGAAGGCGATCAGCAGGTAGGCCAGCCACTGGAGAGTGCCGTTCGACCAGTACCAGGCCGTGCGCTGGCCGAGGCCGCCGATGGGGATCAGCAGGTCGAGCGTGTAGACGAGGGGCTGGAACGGGGGCCCCTCGCCTCGCTGGACCGGACGCGGGGAGTGACCGCCGAAGGACAGGGTGCCCAGCAAGGTCAGCGCGAGGAGCCAGACGCCGGCCAGCCAGGGGCGGTAGCCGTAGCCGACGGTCACGTCGAGCAGGTGCCCCCACGCACGCGCGGCCGGGGGCAGCGTCCGACGCCGGTGGCGCTGTTTGGCGAGGAGTACGCGGCGGGCGTCGTCGTCGTGGCCGGCCTTCCGGTACCAGGTCGCCAACTGCTCGTAGGGCTGGGGGTTGTAGCCGGGGCTGCGTCGTATCCACGCCACGCGCTGGGCCACGGAGTTCCGCCGCCCCACTGCCTCCCGACCCCCGCCCGCCTCGGCCGACTTGACGGAGCCGTAGACGAAGCCGTCCAACTCCACGGTCTCGGGCCAGCTGTGCTTGTTGTCGTGCAGGTACGACACCTGCGCCCCCTGTAGGTCCACGGTGCCGGACGGCGGTGCGGCGAGGGTGAAGTCGAAGTCGACGGCCTGCATCAACGGGGCCGACAGGGACGGGCCGTTGCCGTCGGGCGGCCCGTTCAGGACGGCCCCCGCGAAGCTCAGACCGGCCGAGACCCGGGCGCCCCGCAGCCCCACGGTCCCGTTCGCGACGAACCCGTCGGAGAGGACGACCGTCGAGGCCGCGGAGTTCTCCAGGTTGAGCGCCAGGCCACGCGGGCCGGGCTCCTCCAGCCGCGCGCCGTCCATGTACAGCCCTCCGGGCAACTGTGCACCCGGAAACCGTACTTCGCCCCGTGCGACGAACCCGGGCCGGCAGAAGAACCCCCCTTCCATGACCAGGCCGCCGGCGGCCAGGGCCCACCCGCCGGGCGCGTTGAGCTCGGCCTTGTTGAGGATCACGCCGCCGGCCACCCGGGCGTTGGTGAGGGACAGGGCGGTGATGCGATGGTGGAAGTGAGAGGGGGCACCGGTCTCGATGACCGAGCGTCCCAGGTCGAAGTTCCCCTCGATACGGGTCGCTCCGGCCTCGATGCCAGGCACCTGGCAGCCTTTGAACACGAGCGTCTGGGTCGTCGCCCCGAGCAGGTTCACCGCCTCCTCGAACCAGCACTCCTCCAGCCAGATGGCGTACGTGAGCTGCGCTCCGGCGAGGTCGAGCGGTCCGACGATCCGCGCCCCGGCGAGCCGCAGACACGGCACGGCACCGGGCTGCCCGCTGCGCGCGCCCAGCATCAGCGCCGCGATCACGGGGGCCCGAACCGTCCGCTCCGGCCCCCACTGGCCGCCCTCGGCGACCTGGTCGTCCCCAGGCGCACCCGCGCGCAGGTCCACGGTCCGCCCTTCGGGGAACGCGTTCCACAACTCACGCTCCGGTGAGGTCAACTCGTCGTATGAGAACACTCGTGCAGAGTAGTGATCCTCCTGCGCGGTCGCCCTGCCCCGCCGTGCGCGAATCCGAGGGTGAGCCGTTCTGCCAGGCGTTCTTGGCGCCGACGTGAGTCGGCTGGGCCACTGGGGTGTTCTGTGGCTCGGCCGGTGACGCGTCTCTGCGTGGAGGTCTGATGGTCGACCCGTCGGCAAACCGGAGGCACGGCGTCTACCGGTGTGCTCGGAGTCCGTCGAGGATGAGCGCGAGCATGTGGGGTGCCCGGTCCTCGGGGCTGGACGCGGCACGCCACAACGCCCCGGTCAGCTGGAGGAAGTCGCCGGGGTCGGCGTCCGCGCGGATGCTTCCGTCCTTCTTGCCGGCGTCGAGGAGCTCGGTGATCGCGGCGATGACCGGCCCGTAGCTCTGCTCGGTGATCGTCTGGTGCGCGCCCGGGCCGAGGGCGTCGCCGAGGCCGTGCTTTCTGCGCATGGCCTCGACGAGGTCGGTCGTCCAGCGGCGGAGCGCTTCCAGTGGCGGCACCTGGGCCAGCAGGTCGGGCACGGTGCCGGTGATGCGTGCGACCTCGTCCTGGTAGACGGCCAGGACCAGCGACTCGCGTGTCGGGAAGTTGCGGTACAGGGTGCCCGCGCCGACTCCCGCGCGCTGGGCGATCTGGTTCATCGACGTGCTGCCGTCCGCCGCGAACGCGTCGCGTGCGGCGGCGAGGATGCGCGCCTTGTTCTCACGGGCGTCTGAACGGACCACAGGACCTCACCTTGCTAAGCGGAGAGCTCTCCACTACGTTATCCGGAGAGCTCTCCGCATACCTTAAGGAGCGTCATGCATTACATCAAGCTCGGCACGACCGGCCTCGACGTGTCCCCGATCGCGATCGGCGCGATGACCTACGGCGAACCCGACCGCGGCCACCCCGTCTGGTCGATGGGAGAGGAGGACGCGCGCCCGCTCGTCAAGCACGCGCTGGAGGCGGGGATCAACTTCTTCGACACCGCGAACATGTACTCCAACGGTTCCAGCGAGGAGATCCTCGGCCGCGCGCTCAAGGACTTCGCCGACCGCGACGCCGTGGTGATCGCCACGAAGCTGCGCCATCCGATGCGGCTGGGACCGAACGGCCGCGGCCTGTCGCGCAAGGCGGTCATGACCGAGGTCGACCACTCCCTGCGCCGCCTCGGCACGGACTACATCGACCTCTACCAGATCCACCGCAACGACCACGCCACCCCGTGGGAGGAGACCCTGGAGGCGCTCAGCGACCTCGTGAAGGCCGGCAAGGTCCGCTACCTCGGTGCCTCGTCCATGCACGCCTGGGAGTTCGCGAAGGCGCTGCGCCTGCAGAGGCAGCACGGCTGGGCGCGGTTCGTGTCGATGCAGGACCACTACAACCTGCTCGCCCGCGAGGAGGAGCGGGAGATGATCCCGCTGTGCCTGGACGAGGGCGTCGGCACGATCATCTGGTCGCCGCTGGCCCGCGGCCGCCTCGCCCGCGCGTGGGACGACGCCCGCTCGACGGCGCGCTCCGAGACGGACGGCGCGTACGCGGACACCCTCTACTCGACCGAGCAGGAGGCGTCCAACCAAGCGATCATCGACGCGGTCGGACAGGTCGCGGACGCCCACGGCGTCAGCCGCGCACAGGTCGCACTCGCCTGGCTGCGCCGCCGGCCGGTCGTCACCGCACCGCTGGTCGGCGCCGGCTCGATCCGGCAGATCGACGAGGCCGTGGCCTCCCTCGACATCGAGCTCACCGACGACGAAGTGCGCGCTCTGGAAGCCCCGTACACCCCCCGCCACGACTGGCAGGGCGTCTCCGACGAGGCCGAGATGGAGGCCATTCGCAGGCGCGTTCCCGGCATGGCTCTCGCATGACACCCATCGTCCGCTCCGGTGCCGCTGCCCGCGCCGAATCCGTCCCGATCCTCCTCGGCCCGCTCGTGTCCCGGGACGCAGAGTTCGTCACCGCCGAGGCACGGCAGGGGCCGCCGTCCTCGCCCGTGCACAACCGGGTCGGCCGCTCGGGCCTGACCGGCCCGGCGCAGACCGCGTTCGGACAGGGCGCCGACTCCACCCTCGGCACCGTCACGGACACCGGCTGGGTGAGCTACGGCATCCTCCTCCTGATCGTCGGCGCCTTCCTCCTCTTCGACCCGCGCAAGGGCACCCGCCCGATCGTCGTCGTGAGCCTCGCCGTCCTCGCCGGCGTCGGCAACGGCCTGATCGCGTTCCCCCTCTTCATGGCCAATGCGTTCACCGGCCGGATGGGGAACAACGGGATCTTCGAGCGCGCCGTGGTGTACCCGTTCATGATCGGCCACGCCCTCCTCGGAAGCAGAGTGGCCGCTGCCCGGCGGCGTCATGCGACGCGCCCGCCGACACCTTTTCACATTCGAGTCGCGAGCTGAGGAGACACAGATGGCACAGGTACTGGTCACCGGAGGGACAGGGTTCATCGGGAGCTGGTGCGTCCTGACCCTCCTCGACGCCGGGCATACCGTCCGCACCACAGTCCGCGACCTGCGACGCGAGCCGGCACTGCGCTCCTGGCTCCACGCAGCCGCGCTCTTCGACGACGACCGTCTCACGGTCGTACGTGCCGACCTCGAACACCCCGAGGGCTGGGACGACGCCGTCTCCGGCTGCGACTTCGTCCTCCACGTCGCCTCGCCGACCCTGCGCCGCACGCCGACGACCGACGACGACTTGGTGGTCCCGGCACGGGAGGGCGTCCTGCGGGTGCTGCGCGCCGCCCGTGACGCCGGTGTGCGCCGGGTCGTCCTGACGAGCGCCTTCGGCGCCATCGGCATCGGGCATCCCCCGCGCTCGACCCCGTTCACCGAGGAGGACTGGACCGACGTCGACAGCGACATCCCGCCCTACCAGCGGTCCAAGACGCTCGCCGAGCGCGCCGCCTGGCAGTTCGTCACAGACGAGGGTGGTGGGCTGGAACTGGCGGTGGTTCATCCCGTGGGGGTCCTCGGCCCCCTCCTCGGCCCCGACGACCCGCCCTCCCTGCGCCTGGTGCGCAGAATGATCGAGGGACGGGTGCCTGCGTGTCCTCCCTTCGGGATGGGCTTCGTCGACGTGCGCGACGTCGCGGATCTGCACCTGCGCGCGATGACCGATCCGGCGGCCGCCGGCGAGCGCTTCCTGGCAACCGCCGGGCACAGCCTGCGGGTTGTGGAGATTGCGCGCATTCTGCGTGACCGCCTGGGGGAGCGCGCTGCGCAGGCCCCGGTCCGTGAACTGCCCGTGTGGCTCGCCCGAGCGCTGGGCACCGTGAACCCGGAACTGCGGTTGCTGAGGCACCAGTTGGGCCGGGATCTCGACGCCACAAGCGCCAAGGCGGAGCGGCTTCTCGGGTGGCGGGCACGTCCCATCGAGGACACCATTGCGGAGACCGCCGAGAGCCTCCTCGCCCACGGCATCGGGAAATAACCGGTTCGCGACCGACCGATGCGGCAGCCTTACGCGCCGAAGCAGTGTGGGCCCAGCCCCGTGAAGCGGCCTGTCCAGGACGACACCGGCGTCGCATCCGTGGGCCTGGGACTTGATCCCAGGCCCCGACCGGCGGCGGACAGAACGCCGAGGGGCCGTACGGCCCTTGGCAGGGACCGGGCAGCCCCTGCCCTCGTACAAGCCGCGGCGCGACGCTGGTACCGACAGCAGACCGAGTGCTGGAGGTGTCGAGATGCTTCGCCCCGTTGTCGCCGGAGTCGACGGATCCAACGAAAGCCTCGCCGCCGCCGCTTGGGCGGCGCGCGAGGCTCTGCGGCAGGACCGGCCGCTGCACCTGGTACACGCCTGGAACTGGCACCCCCGCCAGGAGGAGGGGGAGATCGCCACGGCCGCTCAGCGGCATCTGGCCCGGCGCGCCCTGCGCCAGGCGGAGGACCTGGTGCACAGGGATCACCCTCAAGTCCGCCTCACCGACGAGCAGATGGAGGGGCCGGCCACCCCCGCCCTGCTGAAGGCCGCGGACCAGGCCGAGCTGATCGTCCTGGGCTCGCGCGGCCTCAGCGGCTTCACCGGATTCCTCGTGGGTTCGGTCGCCCTCGGGGTGGTGGCGAAGGCCACCCGTCCCGTCGTGCTCGTCCGGTCGGACGAGCGGGCCGCGGACGAACACCTCCCGGCCGACGACGGAAGCGAATCGACGCTCACCGGCTACCGGGACGTCGTGCTCGCGATCGGCCTGGACGACCCCTGCGACGAGGTCATCGAGTTCGCTTTCGAGGCGGCCCGGCTCCGCCACGCCCGGCTGCGGGTCGTGCATGCCTGGCACATGGCCGGGCCTGTCGGCCTCGGAGCGGGCGAGGTCGGTCTGCTGCAGGAGTCCTGGCAGGGCGAGGAGTGGCTGGGCTTCCTCAAGGCCGTGCTCCAGGTGTGGCAGGACAAGTATCCGGACGTGGAGGTCCTGGCCACCGTGGTGGAGGACAGGCCCACGACCGCGCTCGTGCGGGCCTCGACCGGTGCGAGCCTCCTCGTCGTCGGCCACCGTCTTGCCGAACGCCCGGTCGGCCCGCGCACGGGACCTGTCACCCACGCGGCGATCCACCACGTCGGCTGCCCCGTGGCCGTCGTCCCCCATGCGTAGTCGTCCCCCATGTGCACAGGAGTCCCGGACCCTGCCGACGGGGCACCTCGCCGAAGATTCCGCGGCAGCGCGGACGCACGAAGGAGGTGACGGTCATGACGAGACATGTCGTGGCCGGTCTGGACGGTTCGAGGGAAAGCCTCGCCGCGGCCGACTGGGCGGCCAGGGAAGCACTCCGACGAGGGCTGACCCTCCGCCTGGTCCATGCCTGGGAAGGCCTGCCGGACGACGGCGCCGACGCGAACCTGCCCGAGCTCAGGGCACCGCAGTACCACGCGCGCCGGGTGCTGCGCCAAGCCCTTGACGTGCTGAGCGAGCGCTATCCGCAGCTGTACATCGCCGCCGAACAGGTGCGAACGCAGCCCGGACCCGCACTGCTGGCCGAGGCGGCGGACGCCGAGCTGCTGGTCATCGGGAACAGGGGGACGGGCGGGGTCGGCGGCTTCATGTCCGGATCGGTCGCCATGGCCACCGTGGCCCATGTCGACCGGCCGGTCGTTCTCGTCCGGGCGGACGAGACGGCAGCGGACGAACACCTCCCCGACGATTCGGGAAAGGCGTCGACGCGGACGCCCCTGCGTGACGTCGCGGTCGCCGTCGACATCGGCGGACCCTGCGACGACATCCTCGACTTCGCGTTCCGTGCGGCGGAGCTCCGCCGGGCGCCACTGCGCGCCGTGCATGCCTGGCACATGCCGCTCACCGGCGTCGTCCCGGGCGTCGAGGAACGCACGAGGATCAGGGAGGAGGCCGAGCGTGAACTCACGGGCCTGCTCCGGCCCTGGCGCGCGAAATACCCCGACGTGATCGTCCTGGAGAACCTGCACGAGGGGCGCGCGGCGCACGTCCTCGCGCGCGCCGCCGGCGGGGCCGGTCTGCTGGTCGTGGGCCGCCGCAGGCGGCGTACGGCGATCGGTTCGCACACGGGCCCGGTGGCGCACGCGCTGATCCATCACGTGAGTCGGCCGGTCGTACTGATCCCGCACGACTGAAGTCGACGTCGGATCAGAGGAAGGGCGGTCCACGATCATGTCCGACGTCCCTACGGAGCCCTGCCACGCGTCCGCATGCCTCGTCCGGGCCGCCCTCACCGCGCCCCCGATGTCCAACGACGACCGGCCGGCCTTGGCCAGGCACCAGGTTGGGGCCGCGTTCACCACGATGCCGGCGAGCGCGGTGGCGAGCATCAGGCCGCGCTCGGCCTGCGGCGGGGAGAGCAGGCGGCGTACGGCCTCGTAGGCGGGCCCCCCGAGCAGGAGCAGGATCAGCCCGTTGACCTGGGTGAGGGCGATGGCCGGCCAGCGGCGGTCGGCGTTCGCCGAGACACCGTGGGAGTGCCCGGCGTGCCCGCCCGCACCGTGGCCCGAATCGTGTTCGTGCCTCGAACCGTGCCCGTGGTCGTGGCCGTGCTCGCTCATGCTGACGTCTTCGCCGTCGCAGCCGTTGCCGGGACGCGTCGGGCTTTGCAGGTCGGGGCCGTCAGCCCGACGGTGATCTGCCGCCGGTCCTAGCCTTGAGGTACGCGAGGCGTTTCCTGCGCGAGGAGCGTGATCGGCGATGACGGGCAATGGCTTGATGACAGGGTGGATGTGGGCCTGGCCGGTGTTCATCGTGGGCGGCCTGCTGCTTGTCGGCTTCGTCGTGGTGCGGCCGGCACAAGGGGGGACGCACGGCCGTGCCGCACCCCGTCCGGTCGGCTCGGCAGCACGGCGGATCCTCGACGAACGCCAGGCTCGCCGGGAAATCGACGAGGACGAGTACCCGCGTCGCCGGAGTCTGTCGCCGTGAGCGGCCGGCCGATCAGCCGACGCCAGGCGTTGGCGTTGCTCGGACTCGGTACAGCCGGCATGGCGGCCGGCACCGCCGGCTGGGCAGCCGGTGCGGATACGCCCACCGAGCGGAACCGTTGGCAACCCGGTGCCTCCGGGGAGCGTCTGCGCCAGCCGCAGGTTGCGGCCGGCCGCGGCGGGGTGCTCGATGTGACCCTCACCGCGGCCCCGGGAGCCCGACTGGCCGGCCGGGAGACGTCGGCGTGGGCGTTCAACGGCACCTGCCCGGGGCCGACCTTGCGGGTGCGGCCCGGGGACCTGCTGCGAGCGCGGTTGATCAACCACATCGACCAGCCGACGAACCTGCACACCCACGGCCTGCACGTGTCTCCGCACGGCAACGGCGACAACCCGTTCGTCACCATCGAGCCCGGCGACAGCTTCGACTACGCCATCGCCGTCCCGGCCGACCATCCGGCCGGCACGTTCTGGTACCACCCGCACCACCATGGCACCGTCGCCGACCAGATCTTCGCCGGCCTTGCCGGAGCACTGCTGGTCGACGGCGGTCCCGACCCGGATCTGCCGGTGACCGACGACCTGGTTCTGCTGGTCACCGACATCACCCTGGACGGGGCCGGCCGGGTCGCCTCGCCGAACATGATGGCCAGAATGACGGGCCGCGAGGGCGAGCTGGTGCTGGTCAACGGCCAGCACCAGCCGGTCATCACCGCCGCGCCCGGGGCGGTGCAGCGGTGGCGGGTCGTCAACGGCTGCGTCTCCCGGGTCCTCGCGCTGCGTCTGCGGGGTCATCGGCTGACTCAGGTCGCCCTGGACGGGATGTTCCTGCCCGCCCCGACCGATCGGGACCAGGTGGTGCTGGCTCCGGGAAATCGCGCCGACCTACTCGTGCGTCCCACCCGCAGTGGCCGGTACGCGCTGGTCAGCGAACCGTACGACCGCGGCAGCCTGGGCATGATGGGCGGCATGATGGAGGGCGGTCCCTCCGCCGCCGGCCCGGTCACGCTGGCGACCCTGGCCGCGTCCGGAGCCGCCACGGCATCGGCCGCGTTGCCTGCGAGGCTGCCTGCCCCGTCGATCCCGTCGGACAGCGTGAGCAGACGGCGTCAGATCACCTTCGCGATGGGCATGGGCGGGATGGGCATGGGCGGCATGGCCTTCACCATCGACGGGCGCACCTTCGACCCCGGGCGCGACGACCAGACCGTCACACAGGACACCATCGAGGAGTGGACCGTGGTCAACACCAGCCCCATGGACCACGCGTTCCACCTGCACGCCTGGCCGTTCCACGTGCTGACCGGCGCACCTGCCGCAGGCGTGCGGCAGGACGTCGTCCTGGTGCCGGCCCGCGGCTCGGTGCGACTCCGCATCCCGTTCACCGACTACCCCGGCCGTAGCGTCTACCACTGCCACGTCCTCGATCACGAGGACCTGGGCATGATGGCCACTGTCAACGTCCGCCCCTGACGGGCTGCCCCGAGTGGTGCACCAGGCCTTCCGGCGGCGGCTCGGTGCGCCCGTCGTGGTCCGGCGCCCCGGTCGGAGTCCGGCCCGGCGGCAGACGACGCGGTCAGCTCTTGGCCGGTCCCGACGGCGCACCGCGCAGGATGTCCAAGCGGCGCCGGTACTCCTCTTCGTCGATCTCGCCGCGCGCGTACCGTTCGGCGAGGATCTGCTCGGCGCCCGGGCTGCCGGGTACGGACGGTGCACTCCAGCCAGGGTGCCCGCCCACGTGCGTACCAGGGCGCAGCACAGCACGGAAGAGCAGCACCACGGCGGTGATGAGCGCCGCCCAGAACAGCAGATTGCCGGCGGTCATCCAGAACCAGGCCCAGCCGCTCATGCCATGTCCGTACCAGTACATCATCATGGTTCACTTCCCCGGTTCAGAGACGTCCGGGTGACGCCTGTGGGATCGATTCGTTTCCATGGTTCCTGCGGGAGGCGGGCGGATGACAGGGCCCGGACGGCCCTCCTGAGGACCGGTAGACCCTGGTTCACCGCAGCACCGGGCGCCCGCCGCCCGGTGCCGGAGCGATGCTTGCCACCTGCCACAGCCCGCACGCGACGGCCACCAGCCCCGTACCGACGACCGCCTCGGTGCCCGCCCGGCGCACGAGAACCGGAGACAGCGGCGCGACGACCGCCAGCAGCCCGGCCACCGGCAGCACGCGCAGCCCGGTCTCCTGGGCGCTGTGGCCGAGGCTGGACTGCAGGTACCGGGTCAGGACGAACAGGGCTCCGAACAGCCCGAACATCGCCAGGGACACCGACCAGGTGGCGATCGAGAACCGGCGCTCGCGGAAGAAGCCCAGGTTCAGCATGGGATGGGTGCCGGCCCGCTCCCACAGGGCGAAGCACACCAGCACCGCCAGTCCGCTGCCGCCGGCACCAGCATCAGCCCGGTGAAGACCAGGGCGTAGGCGTCCACGATCCACTGCAACCGGGTCGTCGACGCGTCCAGTTCGCGGACCAGAGTGGGCAGTGCCACGTTCAGGATCGTGTTGTCCAGGGTCACGATCAGCAGTGACACACAGAGCACGAGCAGTGCCGCCCAGCGGTTGGCCGGACCGCGGTTCCCCGGTGTTGCGGCCTGGTCCGGTACCTCTCGTAAATTCGGCACGGGTCCGGGCAAGGCCGCGGGCCCGGTGGCGGGGCGGGTACCGAACGTCCCCGGGAGGGGCCGAGCGGCCCTCCCGGGGCGCGTGGGTCACCGGCGGTGCATGGTCTCCAGCGCGGCCGCCAGGACGTGGGGGTCGTGGTGGCCCTTGTAGACGGGCGGCGGTTGCCTGTCGAGGTGGAGAAGCTGGGACACCGCCGTCCACGCCGTGCGTACGGAGTACTCGACCGTGAAGACGACGTCGTCCGGCACCTCGGCGAACTGCCCGATGAAGGCGAGGTTGACCGAGCCCTCGGGCACGACCTCGGGGCGGTCGTCGCGGCGGCGGTTCAGGAACTGGCTGGTGATGTAGGGCATCACGCAGGGAATGACGGTCGAGGTCGCCAGGACGCGGGCACTGGTCGGGTCGTCGAAGTGCAGGTGGTGCAGGACCTCTTCCAGGATCTCCCGGCCGGAGCACATCGTCATCGGTTTGGGCGTGTGGTTGCCGGCCCGGCCGGGGAAGAGGCCGTAGCCCCACCAGACCGAGACACCGTCCGGCTGGTCGCGGTAGGCGGGCTGGCGGTTGGCGACGATGGTGAGCAGCCAGTTGGAGTCGGTGAAGGTCATCAGGCCGCCCTTGCCGGTCTCCCGGCCGCTGAACCCGGCCAGCGCGTCGAGGAAGACGGGGTCCTTGGCCGTGACCGTGAAGGACTCCCAGCGGGACTCCTTCACGTGCTTGTCGAAGGCGCCCGGGTTCCCGAACTTCTCGTGTCCCCGGGCCAGCCGGTGCCAGAGCAGCCAGGCGTCCGAGCGCTGGGAAGGCGGCGGCGGGGGAGACGTGTGCGTGCCCCGGCTGGAGGCGTCGGTCATGGAGCCGTTGGTGACCAGCACCAGATCCTCGGGGGCGACGGCGATCCGCTCCTCGCGGCCGGCCCGGATCAGGCGGACGGCCTGCACCGTCCTGCCGTCCTTCCCAGGGGCGAAGTCGAGGTCGGTGACCTTGCAGCCGGGGTGGATGGTCACGCCGCGCTCGCGCAGCCAGGACGCCAGGGGGCGCACGATCGAGTCGTACTGGTTGTACCGGGTCCGGTGGATCCCGGACATGGAGCCGAACTCCGGGAACAGGTGGATGAAGCGGCGGAGGTAGCGGCGGAACTCGATCGCGCTGTGCCAGGGCTGGAAGGCGAACGTGGTGCACCACATGAACCAGAAGCTGGTGGTGAAGAAGTGCTCGCCGAAGCAGTCGGTGATCCGCTTGTCGTCCAGGTGCCCCTCGGGGGTCGCCAGACACCGGACCAGCTCCAGGCGGTCGCGCTCGGAGAACCCCATCGAGCGGGGGTCGACGATCTTTCCGTCCCCGTCGACCAGCCGGGCGATGTCGTCCCAGGCGAACTCCTCGTGCCCGGCCAGGATCTCCTGGGTCACGGTCACCGAGGGATCGTCCAGCGTGGGAATGCCGGACAGCAGGTCGTACGTGCAACGGAACTCGGCCTCGAACATCCGCCCGCCGCGCATGGTGTAGCCGGCCTCCGCGCTGCCGCCCGCGTCCAGGCTGCCCCCGATGCCCATCTGCTCCTCGAAGAGATGGATGTCCGCGCCGTCGAACCCGCCGTCGCGGATCAGGAAAGCCGCCGCGGCGAGCGCCGCGATTCCGCTGCCCACCAGATATGCCTTCGCCATCACAAGTCTCCTCGTCGCTCACGTCTGCGGATCGGGAACCGCACCTCCTACGTTTTCGTGCGCGGGCGGCGCCGTCAGTGGGCCGTTGGTCACCGGTCGGGCCCGGTCGGCCCTGGCCTCGTCGCCAGATCGCGGCCGCGCCGTCGATCTGGCGCACGGCAACCCGGTCGACGTGCCGTTGCCAACCGCGGAGGGCGCCGACGTGCCGGCCGTCGGGGCAGAGGGGGGTTCGCTCGTGCGCCGTTCGGGTCGGTCAGGATGCAGGTCTCGCAGCACGCGAGCTGTCCTGTGGTGATCGTGCGTCCCGAGGGGCCGTGAGCGAAGACCCGCGGGTTCCGCGTCGTGGACGTGGTCACGGACCGCGTGGCGGGGCACCGGTGAGCGGGCTGGTGTGCGGGCGCACGGCCCCCGAGCCTGCTCAGGTTCATGCCGTCGACCGGCACGCCGCCGCGGTGGGCGGCCACCGCATGCGTACGCGGGCAGGCCACCGGAGGTTGCCGCAGGTTCGGTCAGCGGATCGGGTCGGCCCTGTCCGTGACCGTGAACGGACCGTGATCGTCGTCGCAGGGCATGCCGACAACGATCACGGTCCGTCGGACGGAGCGGTGGCGGGCAGGGCAAAGAAGTGTGGGCGCCCGGAGAGCCGGTGCGTGGCCCCCGTGGACCCGGCTCCGCGCACGGCTCACCTCGCCGGTCGGCCCTGGGTGTCCGGTTGTTCCAGGTGGGTGGCGAGGACGGCGGCCTGGACGCGTCGTTGGACGCCGAGTTTGGCGAGGAGGCGGGAGATGTGGTTCTTGACGGTCTTCTCGGAGAGGTAGAGCTTCTTGCCGATCTCGCGGTTGGTGAGGCCGTCGCCGATGAGGGCGAGGATGTCGCGTTCGCGGGGGGAGAGGCTTGCCAGTTCGGGTGGCGTGGACGGGGTCTCGGCGGGGTCGGCGCGCAGGGAGCGCATGAGGCGGGCGGTGGTCGCGGGGTCCAGCATGGACTGGCCCGAGGCGACCGTGCGGACCGCCGAGACCAGGTCCGAGCCCTTGATCTGCTTGAGGACGTAGCCGGAGGCTCCGGCCATGATCGCGTCGAGCAGGGCGTCCTCGTCGTCGAACGACGTCAGCATGAGGCAGGCGAGGTCGGGCATCTGGTCGCGCAGTTCGCGGCAGACGGTGATGCCGTCGCCGTCGGGGAGGCGGACGTCGAGGACGGCGACGTGCGGGCGCAGGGCGGGGCCGCGGGCGAGGGCGTGCTGGACGGTGCCGGCGTCGCCGACGACGGTGATGTCGGGTTCGGCGTCGAGCAGGTCGGTGATGCCGCGCCGGACGACCTCGTGGTCGTCGAGCAGGAAGACGCGGATCGGGTCCTGCTCCGAGAAGGTGCGCGGCTCTGCCATGACGTCCCCTGGTTTCCCGGATGAAGGGCAGACTGCGTGCTGCCCGGGATGATCATCGCCCGCCGGGGCCGCTTGTACTAGGGCCGACCGGCCCCAGTTGCCTCCTCGGGGTGGCCGGTCGTGAGCTCGAATTCCACGTCGACCACGCCTTCGACGGCCCGGACCAGCCGCGCCGCCACGGGGACGAGGGCCGTGTCCCGGATCCGGCCGACGAGCTTGACCACTCCCTCCTGGACGTCGACGCGCAGCGCGGAGGAGGGTGGCGGGAAGAGGTAGGAGACGACCTCGCGCCGTACCTCCTCGGCGATCTCCTCGTCACCGCGCAGGAAGACCTTGAGCAGGTCGGCGCGGCTGACCACACCTTGCAGCACACCGAACTCGTCCACCACGGGGAGCCGCTTGACCTTGGCCCGTGCCATGGTGCGGGCGGCCTGTGCGAGGGTGGCGTCGGGGCGGGTGGTGAGGGCGGGGGAGGTCATCAGCTGTTCGGCCGCCACCGCGCCGGCCTTCGTCAGGTCGGTGATCCTGTGCAGCTGTGTGTACCGCTCGGGGTCGCCGTCCCGGAACTCCTCCTTGTGCAGGAGGTCCGCCTCGGAGACGACGCCGACGACGCGGCCCTCTCCCTCGACGACCGGCAGGGCGCTGACCTGCCAGTCCCGCATCAGCTGCACGAGTTCCTTGAAGGACGCCTGACGTCCGACGCTGACGACGGTCTGTGTCATGACGTCGCTCACGATGTGCGGTGTGCCGTGCATGGTCACTCCCAGGAGAGCCGATGGGGCCGAGGGACGTCGTCAGATGCCGGCGTCGGCCCCGTACGGGGCGTACAGGTCCAGCAGCCGGGTACGGGAGGCGCGCAGGCGGTGGGCGAGCACCTGGCCCACCCACTGGCTGACGGCGTTGCCCAGCGCCGGGTCGTCCTGGCACATGGACCGGACGGCGACGGCGTCGAACTCGTAGGCCCGGACCGGTGTGGTGGCCTCGGCGCCCAGGTGCCACACGTACGGTGCGAACAACCAGGACCAGCCGACCAGTTCGTCGTGGCCGAGGTTCTCGATGACGGCCGCCCGGCGGCCGGGAACGTGCATGTCGAGTTCGACACGGCCGGAGCGGATGATCCAGAACCGGTCGGCGCGAGCGCCTTCCTCGAAGAGCCGCGTCCCCTGGGGGAAGGAGACCTCCCGGGCGAGGCGCATCAGCCGTTCCCGATGTCCGCCGGGAAGGGCGCGCAGCATGGTGGGGGTCGGTGTGGTGCTCATGGCGTACCTCCCTGGCGGGCCGTACTGACTGCTACTGCCAGCGTGCGGCGGATGCCGCGGAAGCGGCATGGGCCGAACGGTCCCGGCCGCCCGGGACCATCAGTACGTCTCTGAGCCCGTACGGCCGCTCCCCGCACCCCGCTGTGGCGCAGACGATCAGTCCCACATCGATTCGTCCGCAGCGCCACGCACAAGGAGCACAGCCATGTCCACGACCCCGACGAGCGGGAGACGAGCCGCCCCGGTGGCGGCGGCCCTCGGTCTCCCCGCCGCCTCCGCCCTCGTGATCGGCAGCATCATCGGCACCGGCGTCTTCGCCCTGCCCTCGGCTCTGGCGCCGTACGGGCCGATCGCGCTGGTCGCCTTCGGCGTCGTCACCCTCGGAGCGCTCGCCCTGGCGCTGACCTTCGGCTCGCTCGCCGGGCGGACCACCGCGAGCGGCGGGCCCTACGTCTACGCCCGCGAGGCGTTCGGCGAGTTCGCGGGGTTCCTGAACGCCTGGTCGTACTGGATCACCGCGTGGGCCGGCAACGCGGCGATCGTGGTGGCCTGGGTCGGCTATGTCGAGGTGTTCGTCAACACCGGCCACAAGACGTGGATCTCGGTGCTCCTCGCACTGACCGGCCTCTGGATCCCGGCCGCGATCAACCTCACCGGCGTACGGAACATCGGCGCCTTCCAGGTCGTCACCACGGTGCTGAAGTTCGTCCCGCTGGTCTTCATGGCCACTGTCGGGCTGTTCTTCGTCGACCCGGACAACTTCGGCTCCTTCAACGCCAGCGGCCACTCGGCGCTGGGCGCGATCTCCGCCGCGGGGGCCATCGCCCTGTTCAGCTACCTGGGCCTGGAGGCGGCCTCGGTCGTCGCCGGCCGGGTGCGGGAGCCGGGCCGCAACGTGCCGAGGGCCACCGTGTACGGCACGCTCGTCTGCGCGGTCATCTACATCCTCGGCACCCTCGCGGTCTTCGGGACCGTCTCGCACGCCGGTCTCGGTTCCTCCACCGCGCCCTTCACCGACGCCGCGAACAACATCTTCGGCGGCACCTGGGCCGGTGACGTGGTCGCCGTCGCCGCCATCGTCTCCGGCATCGGCGCCCTCAACGGCTGGACCATGCTGTGTGCCGAGATGCCGTACGCCGCCGCCCGTGACGGACTGTTCCCCACCGCCTTCGCGCGGCTGCGCGGCAAGAACGGCGTGCCGGCCTTCGGGATTGTCGCCTCGACCGTGCTGGCCTCGCTGATCACCGTGTTCAGCTACACCCGCTTCGACGACGTCTTCACGAAGATCGTGCTGCTGAGCGTGCTGACCGCCGTCATCCCGTACCTCTTCTCCGCCGCCGCCCAGCTGTACTGGCTGCTGGTGCACGGCAGGGAGTCGCTCAGCCCGAAGCGGCTCGCCCGCGACACGACCGTCGCCGCGCTGGCGCTCGCCTTCTCCTACTGGTCCATCCAGGGCAGCGGCTACCAGACCGTCTACTACGGGCTGTTCGTCGTGCTGCTCGGTGTGCCGGTCTACGTCTGGCTCAAGCGCGGCCAGAGTCTGGCCGCCGCCGGCACCGGTGCCCCGCGGCGCGCCCCGGAGACGGCGGTCCCCAGCCCCCGGCGCCCCCGCGGACTGCGCACCAACCGCGTCGGCGGCGCCCGCAAGCCGCACCCCCTCAACCAGCAGGACTGACCCAGCGCCCCCGGAAAGGCCACCATGAACACCTTCCACGTCGACTCCGAGGTCGGCCCCCTGCGCCAGGTGATCCTGCACCGCCCCGGCCTCGAACTCTCCCGCCTCACCCCGCGCAACGTCGACGCGCTGCTCTTCGACGACATCCTGTGGGCCAAGCGGGCCCGCGAGGAGCACGACGCCTTCGCCCAGGTCCTGCGCGACCACGGCGCCCGCGTCCACTACTTCGCCGACCTGCTTGCCCAGGCTCTCGACGCCGACGGCGCCAGGGACTGGCTGCTCGACCGCGTCATCACCCCCGCCACCGTCGGTCCGGCGCTCATCGACCCCGTCCGCGCGCTGTGCGCCGAACTCGACGGGGAGACCCTGGCCGGCTACCTCATCGGCGGGATCCTCAAGAGCGACCTGCCCCTTGCCACCCCGCACAGCCTGGTCTGGAACGCCCTGGGCGCCGACGACTTCGCCCTTCCGCCGCTGCCCAACCACCTCTTCCCGCGCGACAACTCCTGCTGGATCTACGACCGGTTGTCGGTCAACCCGATGGCCAAGCCGGCCCGCCGCCGCGAGAGCCTGCACGCCGAGGCCATCTACCGCTTCCACCCGCTGTTCGCCGGCACCCTCGTGCCGGACGGCGTGGCCGGCACCCTGGAGGGCGGTGACGTCCATGTCCTCGGCAACGGGGCCGTGATGGTCGGCATGGGGGAGCGCACCACCGCCCAGGCCGTGGAGAACCTGGCCGCCCGGCTGTTCGCCGACGGCACGGCCACCCGGCTGATCGCCGTCCAACTGCCCTCCGCGCGGGCCTACATGCACCTGGACACGGTCCTGACCATGGTCGACCGCGACGCCTTCGCCATCTACCCCGGGCTCGCCGACTCCCTGCGCTCCTGGACCCTCACCCCGAGCGCCGATCGCGACACCGGCTTCGAGGTGACCCCCGACTCCGACCTGGCGACCGCGCTCGCCGAGGCCCTCGACCTCGACAAGGTCCGCATGCTCTCCGCGCCGCAGGACATCCGGGGCGCCGAGCGCGAACAGTGGGACGACGGCAGCAACTTCCTCGCCGTCGCGCCCGGCGTGATCGTCGGCTACGAGCGCAACGTCACCACCAACACCTACCTGCGCAAGCAGGGCATCGAGATCGTCACCATCGCCGGTGCCGAACTCGGCCGCGGGCGCGGCGGACCGCGCTGCATGAGCTGCCCGATCCAGCGCGACCCGGCCAACTGACAGGACATCACCATGACCGTCGACCTGCGAGGCCGCTCCTACCTGAGCGAACTCGACTTCACCGCCGCCGAGATCCACCACCTCCTCACCCTCGCCGCCCGCCTCAAGGCCGAGAAGCGCACCCGCACCGAGCGGCCCCGGCTCACCGGCCGGAACCTCGCGCTGATCTTCGAGAAGACCTCCACCCGCACCCGCTGCGCCTTCGAGGTCGCCGCCGCCGACCAAGGAGCCCACACCACCTACCTCGGCCCCGGCGACACCCACATCGGCGGCAAGGAGTCCATCGCCGACACCGCCCGCGTGCTCGGCCGCATGTTCGACGCCATCGAGTACCGCGGCAGTGCCCAGTCGATCGTCACCGAACTCGCCGCCCGCTCCGGCGTCCCCGTCTACAACGGGCTCACCGACACCGCCCACCCCACCCAGAGCCTGTGCGACGTCCTGACCATGCACGAGCACAGCGCCAAGCCCCTGCAGGACATCGCCTACTGCTACCTCGGCGACGCCCGCAACAACATGGGCAACTCGCTGCTCTCCATGGGCGCCCTGCTCGGCATGGACGTCCGCATCGCCGCCCCGCGCGCGCTGTGGCCGCACAGCGATCTGGTCACCCGGTGCCGGGCGCTCGCCGAGCGCAGCGGCGCCCGCATCGCCCTCACCGAGGACGTCGAGACCGCCGTACGCGGTGCCGACTTCCTGCACACCGACGTCTGGGTGTCGATGGGCGAACCCGCCGACACCTGGCGGGAGCGCATCGAACTGCTCCTGCCCTACCAGGTCAACGACAAGACGCTGGCCGCCACCGGCAACCCCGACGTCAAGTTCATGCACTGCCTGCCGGCCCTGCACGACCGCAGCACCCACCTGGGCCGGGACCTCTACGACGCCCACGGCCTGGACGGCCTGGAGGTCACCGACGAGGTCTTCTCGTCCCCGGCGTCGATCGTCTTCGACCAGGCGGAGAACCGGCTGCACACCATCAAGGCCGTCCTCGTCGCCACCCTGGAGGACTGAACCATGCGCATCGTCGTCGCCCTCGGAGGCAACGCCCTGCTGCGTCGGGGCGACCGCCCCGACGCAGCCGTCCAGCAGGAGAACGTCGACCGGGTCGTCACCGCCCTCGCCGCGCTCGCCCACGACCACGAACTGGTCATCACCCACGGCAACGGCCCGCAGATCGGCCTGCTCGCCATGGAGAGCGCCACCGACCCGGCGCTGACCGTCCCCTACCCGCTCGACATGCTGGGTGCCGAGACCCAGGGCATGATCGGCGCCCTCTTGGCCCGCGCCCTGCACAACGCCCTGCCCGGCCGCCGTATCGCCACCCTGGTCACCCACACGCTGGTCCGGGCGGACGATCCGGCCTTCGCGCGGCCCACCAAGTTCGTCGGCCAGGTCTACGGCCAGGACGTCGCCAAGGCCCTCGCGCGCCGCCGCGGCTGGCGCATGGGGCGGGACGGCAAGGGCTGGCGCCGCGTCGTGCCCTCCCCGATCCCGCAGGGCATCGTCGAGACCGAGACCCTGCACGAACTCCTCAACGGCGGCACGCTGGTGATCTGCGCCGGCGGCGGAGGCATCCCCGTCACCGCCGACCGGGACTCCGGGGCCCTCACCGGCGTCGAGGCGGTCGTCGACAAGGACCTCACGGCCGCCCTGCTCGCCGAGGAACTGAAGGCCGACTTCCTGCTCATCCTCACCGACGTGCCCTGCGTGTACGCGGGTTACGGCACCCCGGACCAGCGCCCGGTGCTCGACGCCACCCCGGACGAGCTGCGCGGCGCCGGCTTCCCCGAGGGCTCCATGGGGCCCAAGGCGGAGGCGGCCGCCCGCTTCGTGGAGCGGACCGGGGGACTGGCCGCCATCGGAGCACTGGACGCGGCGTACGAGATCGTCCACGCCCGCTCGGGCACGCTCGTCCGCCCGGACCTCGACGGCGAGTGACCGACCGAGCAGGGCCGTCCGGCCCCGGTCCGGGGGACCGGGCGGCACTCCCGGCGAGCGCGGTGAGCGAGAAGCATTCCAAGTGAGAGATCGGGAGAGGACCGACGATGACCGCAACCATGACAGCCGGCAACCGCACGACAGACGCCTGGCGGGGCTTCGCCGGGACGCTCTGGCGCGAGCGGATCGACGTACGCGACTTCATCCAGGCCACCTACACACCGTACGAGGGCGGCCCGGAGTTCCTGAGCGGACCCACCGACCGGACCCGTGCGGTCTGGGCGAAGGTCAGCTCGCTGTTCCCGGAGGAGCGCCGCCGGGGCATCCTCGACGTCGACACCGCCACCCCGTCGACCATCACCTCGCACGCGCCCGGCTACATCGACCGCGACCGCGAACTGATCGTCGGCCTCCAGACGGACGCCCCGCTCAAGCGCGCGATCATGCCGAACGGCGGCCTGCGGATGGTGGAGAACGGGCTCCGCGCGTACGGCTACGAGGCCGACCCGTTCGTGACCCGCGTCTTCGGCACCTACCGCAAGACCCACAACGACGGGGTCTTCGACGCCTACACGCCCGAGATGCGCGCCGCCCGCAAGGCCGGCGTCATCACCGGACTGCCCGACGCCTACGGCCGGGGCCGGATCATCGGCGACTACCGGCGCGTGGCGCTCTACGGCACCAACCGGCTGATCGAGGCCAAGAAGGCCGAGCGGGCCAAGCTCGACGCCTGCGGGTCCGGCACCGAGGTGATCCGGGACCGGGAGGAACTCGCCGAGCAGATACGGGCGTTGGGCGAGCTGACGCAGATGGCGGCGACGTACGGCTGTGACGTCTCCCGGCCCGCCGCCACCGCCCACGAGGCCGTGCAGTGGCTCTACCTCGGCTATCTGGCCGCCGTGAAGGAGCAGAACGGCGCCGCGATGTCGCTGGGCCGCACCTCCACCTTCCTCGACGTCTACCTCCAGCGCGACCTGGCGGACGGGATCCTCGACGAGACGGGCGCCCAGGAGCTGATCGACGACTTCGTGATCAAGCTGCGGATCGTCCGCTTCCTGCGCACCCCCGAGTACGACGCCCTGTTCTCCGGCGACCCGACCTGGGTGACGGAGTCCATCGGCGGCATGGGCGCCGACGGCCGCACCCTGGTCACCCGCACCTCCTTCCGGTTCCTGCAGACCCTGTACAACCTCGGCCCTGCCCCCGAACCCAACCTGACCGTGCTCTGGTCGCCCCAACTGCCCGCCGGTTTCAAGGAGTTCTGCGCCCGGGTCTCGATCGACACCAGCGCCGTCCAGTACGAGTCCGACGAACTGCTGCGCCCGTGCACCGGCGACGACACCGCGATCGCCTGCTGTGTGTCGGCGATGCAGGTCGGCCGGCAGATGCAGTTCTTCGGCGCCCGGGTCAACCTCGCCAAGGCCCTGCTGTACGCGGTCAACGGCGGCCGCGACGAGATGACCGGCGAACAGATCGCCCCCGCCGCGCCCCCGCTGACCGGGGAGTACCTCGACTACGAGGAACTGTCGGCGGCCTACGACCACGTCCTGGACTGGCTGGCCCGGACGTACGTCAACGCCCTCAACGTCATCCACTACATGCACGACAAGTACGCCTACGAACGCATCGAGATGGCCCTGCACGACTACCCCGTGCACCGCTTCATGGCGTGCGGCATCGCCGGCCTCTCGGTCGCCGCAGACAGCCTGTCCGCCGTCAAGCACGCGCGGGTGAAGGTGTTCCGGGACGCCACCGGACTCGCCGTCGACTTCCGGACCGAGGGCGACTTCCCGGCGTACGGCAACAACGACGACCGCGCCGACGACATCGCCGTCGGCCTGGTGGAGTCCTTCATGGCCAAGGTGCGCCAGTACCCCACCTACCGCAACGCCGAACACACCCAGTCGGTCCTCACCATCACCTCGAACGTCGTCTACGGCAAGCACACCGGCAACACCCCCGACGGCCGCCACGCCGGCCAGCCCTTCGCCCCCGGCGCCAACCCGATGAACGGCCGCGACCGCCACGGCGTCGCCGCCTCCGCCCTCTCGGTGGCCAAGCTGCCCTACGAGCAGGCCCGCGACGGCATCTCCCTGACCACGACCATCACGCCCGAGGGCCTGGGCCACAACCCGGCCGAACGCGCGGGCCACCTGGTGGGCATCCTCGACGCCTACACGGCGGCCGGCGGCTTCCACATGAACGTCAACGTCCTCGACCGGGCCACACTGGAAGACGCGATGGAACACCCGGAGAACTACCCGGACCTGACCATCCGGGTCTCCGGATACGCCGTCAACTTCGTCCGCCTGACCCGCGAGCAGCAACTCGACGTGATCAGCCGCACCTTCCACGGTTCACTGTGAGCACCGTTCAGCGCGGCCGGATCCACTCCTGGGACCTGTCCACCGGCGTGGACGGTCCCGGGACCCGGTTCGTCCTCTTCGTCTCCGGCTGCCCGCTGCGCTGCCTGTACTGCGCCAACCCGGACACCTGGCACATGCGCGACGGGCGCTCGACGACCGTGGACGAGGTGATGGCGGAGATCGAGAAGTACCGCGCCTTCATCACCACGGCCGGCGGCGGGGTGACCGTCACGGGCGGCGAACCGCTTCTCCAGTCCGCCTTCACCGGCGAGATCCTGCGCCGCTGCAAGGAGGCCGGCCTTCACACGGCCCTCGACACCTCGGGTTTCCTCGGCGCCCGCGCCACCGACGAACTTCTCTCCCACACCGACCTGGTCCTGCTGGACATCAAGTCCTTCGACGTCCGCACCTACCGCACCCTGACCGGCGGCGAACTGTCCCCGACTTTGAACTTCGCCACCCGCCTCGACCATCTCGGCGTCCCGATGTGGATCCGCTACGTCCTGGTCCCCGGCTGGACCGACGCCCCGGAGCCCATCGACGGGCTGGCCCGCTTCGTCTCCGAGCTCCCCGCGGTCCAGCGGGTCGACGTCCTGCCCTTCCACAAACTGGGCGCGTCGAAGTACACGGCACTCGGCATTCCCTTCGCGTTGCAGGACGCGCCCGGTCCGTCGCCGGAACTGGTCGAGCGGGTGCGTGGGCAGTTCCGTGGGCAGGGGGTGGAGGCCTACTGACAGAGGTGGGTCCGGGCGCGGCGCAAGCGTCGTGGGCATGTCCAACAGGCCTTGCGGACAGGGCCGTTCAGCCCAAGGGGTGCGGACCTTCGGCATCCGGTGCGGACGTTCGCGGAGCACGAGAGTGAAGGACGTAGGGCAAGGAACGAACCGCCCCCCCGACTCCCCGAAGGGATCACCACCATGGCCGTGCACGAGCACCCTCACCGTAGCTCCGGATTCCGGGTTTCGTTCCGCAGGAACCGGACCGGCTCCTCGTCCGAGCTCGCCGTGTCGGCGGTCAGCGACACGGTCACCGTAGGGGCCTACGTCCTCGCCTCCCTGCGGCTGCTCACCGGGTTCGTCTTCCTGTGGGCGTTCCTCGACAAGTCCTTCGGCCTCGGCTACGCCACCCCCTCCGGCAAGGGCTGGATCGACGGCGGCTCGCCGACCAAGGGCTTCCTCAGCTCCGTCGCCGCCGGCCCGCTGGAGTCCACCTTCCACTCCTGGGCCGGGGACACCTGGGCCGACTGGCTGTTCATGCTCGGCCTCCTCGGCGTCGGCCTGGCCCTGACCGCCGGCGTCGCGCTGCGCCTGGCCGCCGTCGCGGGCACCGCGATGATGGCGCTGATGTGGATGGCCGAGTGGCCGCCCGCCAGGCACCTCTCGGACGGCTCCGTGAGCATGTCCACCAACCCGTTCGCCGACTACCACCTCATCTACGCCGTGGTCCTGATCGCCCTGGCCGTCGCGGCCGCCGGCGACACCCTCGGCCTGGGACGGCTGTGGGCCCGGCTGCCCTTCGTCCGCAGCAACGGGTGGCTGCGCTGAACGCCCGCCGGGCGGTGGGACCACCATCGGTCCCGCCGCCCGGGCCCGGGGCCGAACGGCCCCTGTCCGGGACTTGTGGCCCCTGCCCGCCGGACCCCCTGAACACGACGCTGGAACCGGATCCCCCACAGGGGTCCTTGCGCAGGAGGTGAAGACCATGCCCCGTACCGTCACCGCCGGTCTCGACGGCTCGGCCGAGAGCCGGGCAGCCGCCGAATGGGCGGCCCGCGAGGCGGAGTTGCTCGGTCTGCCGTTGAAGATCGTCCACGTCTGGGAACCGGTCCCCGACCCCATGGCACAGGCCCCGCTGCTCGGCCCCGAGACCCTTCAGCACTGGACTGAGCGGATCCCGCGGGAATCCGCGGAGGGACTGCGGCTGCGTCACCCCGGTATCGAGGTGGCCGGCGAGCAGCTGTCCGGCAACCCCGGCGAGGTTCTCGCCGAGGCGTCGAAGACGGCCTCCCTCCTCGTCCTCGGCTCCCGGGCCCTCGGCGGTGTCGGCGGCCTCCTGGTCGGTTCGGTGAGCCTGAGCGTCGTGGCCCACGCCGAGTGCCCCACGGTGCTGGTGCGGGCTGGGGAGCAGGCCGCCGACGAGCACGAGGCCGACCCGGCGGGTATTCCGTCCGCCGCGACACCCTTCCGGCCCGTCGTCCTCGGTCTCGACACCGACCACCCGGACGAGACGCTGATCGAGTTCGCCTTCGAGGCCGCACTGCGCCGCGCCACCTCGCTGCGGGTCGTGCACGCCTGGTTCCCGCCCCCGTACTACGCGTACGGGATGCCGGTGAACCCGCCCCTGTACGAGGCACTGGCCCTGGAACAGTCCCGGGCCCTCGCCGAGGTGCTGAGCCCCTGGCGGCAGAAGTACCCGGACGTGAAGACCACAGAGGAGTCCCGCTTCGGCAGCGCCGCAGAGCAGCTCGTCGAGGCGTCCCGGGAGGCCTCGCTGGTCGTCGTCGGCCGGCGGATCCGCCACGGTGCCCTGGGCGCCCACATCGGCCATGTCACCCACGCCGTCCTGCACCACTCCACCGCCCCCGTCGCCGTCGTAGCCCACGGCTGACCCACCCTGAGGAGAGAACAGATCATGAAGGCAGCGGTCGTACGAGCCTTCGGTGAGCCCCTGGTCATCGAGGAGCGCCCCGACCCCGAGCCCGGCCCCGGCCAGGTCCGCGTCCGTGTCGAGGCCTCCGGGCTGTGCCACACCGACATCCACGCAGCGCACGGCGACTGGCCGGTCAAGCCGAACCCGCCGTTCGTGCCCGGACACGAGGGCGTCGGACTCGTCGAGAAGCTCGGCGAGGGCGTCACCCACCTGAGCGTCGGCCAGCGGGTCGCCGTGCCCTGGCTGGGCAAGGCCTGCGGGCGGTGCGAGCACTGCCTGTCCGGCTGGGAGACCCTGTGCGAGCAGCAGGTCAACACCGGCTACGGCTGCGACGGCGGATACGCCGAGAAGATGCTGGCCTGGGCCGACTTCGCCCAGCCGGTCCCGCAGGGTGTCACCCCCTTCGACGCCGCCCCGCTGACCTGCGCCGGCGTCACCACGTACAAGGCGCTCAAGGTCGCCGGCGTACGGCCCACCCAGCTCGTCGCGATCTCCGGCGTCGGCGGACTCGGCCATCTGGCCCTGCAGTACGCGAAGATCGCCGGCGCCCAGGTGGCCGCCATCGACGTCACCGACGACAAGCTGGAGCTCGCCGCCGAGCTCGGCGCCGACCTCGTCATCGACGCCCGCAAGGACGACGTCGGCGCGGTGCTCAAGCAGCACGGCGGAGCGCACGCCGCGATCGCGCTCGCCGTGAACGACGCCGCCTTCGAGGCCGTCAACTCCGGCCTGCGGCGCGGCGGCAAGCTGGTGATGGTGGCGCTGCCCGCGCACGGCACGGTCCGGGTCCCGATCTTCGACACCGTGCTGAACGGCACGAGCGTGATCGGCTCGATCGTCGGCACCCGGCAGGACCTCGCCGAGGTGTTCCAGTTGCACGCGGCCGGCCGGACCAGGGTCGTCTACGAGACCCGTCCGCTGGGCACCGTCAACGAGTCGATCGAGGACGTGCTGCGCGGCCAGGTCAAGGCCCGGATCGTGTTCGACATGGGCGCGGGGCGGTGAGCACGGTGGACCTGCCCGTCGTGGTCGGGGTCGACGGCTCCGAGTCCAGCCTGCGGGCCGTCGACTGGGCGGCCGACGAGGCCGTCCTGCGCGGGGCACCGCTCCGGCTGGTGTACGCCTCGCTGTGGGAGCGCTACGAGGGCGAATCGCTCACCGACGACCTCACCAAGCCGTCCGACGAGCTGATGGCGGAGGACGTGGTCGACATCGCCGCTCGGCGGGCCCACCGTCGGCAGCCCGACCTCAAGGTCACCACCGACATCCTGCCGGAGGAGCCGGAGTACGCGCTGGTGCACGAGAGCCGCGAGGCTGCTGCGCTGGTGCTGGGCTCCCGGGGACGCAGCGGCTTCGTCGAGATGCTGCTCGGCTCGGTCGGCCTGACCGTCGCCGCGCAGGCCCACTGCCCGGTGATCGTGCTCCGCGGCAGCCACGACAACCAGGTCCGCACCGGGAGCGGCGGCCGGATCGTGCTCGGCGTCGGCGGCAAGGAGGCCGTGGCCTTCGCCCTGCGGGAGGCCGAACTGCGGGGCGCCGAGGTCGACGCCGTACGGGCCTGGCGGGCCCCCGCGCGTGAGACCACGGATCACCCTCTGCTGGCCGGCGAACCCGCCCGGCTGCACGAGCAGCAGGCCTCCGACACCCTGGAGGAGGCACTGAGCGAGGTACCGGAGAAGGTCCGCGTGCACCGTCAGACCGTCGAAGGCCCCGCCCGCCAGGTGTTGTTGGCCGCCTCCCACACCGCCGACCTGCTGGTGGTCGGGGCCCGGCGCAACACCGGGCACCTCGGGCTCCAACTCGGCCGGGTGGCCCACGGGGTCCTGCACCACGCCGCGTGCCCGGTCGCCGTCGTCCCCGAACGGACGTGAGGTGCGGTGACGGGCCGTTCCGTGGCTCGCCGGCGTACGCCAGCAGACGGCCGATGCCCGTACCCGTCACCAGGCGTGGATCCGTGAGCACGGCACCGATCTGCCCGAGGTCGCCGACTGGACCTGGAACGACTGAACACCCCACCCCAGAAAGGAGTTCGTCATCATGACCGTACGCGTCGGCATCAACGGCTTCGGCCGGATCGGCCGTACCTACCTGCGCGCGGCACTCGACCGCGCCGAGGCGGGCACCCAGGACGTCGAGGTCGTCGCGATCAACGACATCACCTCGCCCGCGACGCTCGCCCATCTCCTTGAGTACGACTCGACGTTCGGGCACATCGGGCGGGACGTCGTCCACGACGACAGTTCGATCACCGTCGACGGGCGCCGTATCGCCGTCACCGCCGAGCGCGACCCGGGCGCCCTGAACTGGCTGGACTACGGCGCCGGGATCGTCATCGAGTCCACCGGCCGGTTCCGTGACCGGGACTCCGCCGCCCTGCATCTGAAGGCCGGCGCCCACACGGTCCTGCTGTCCGCGCCCGGCAAGGGCGTCGATGCCACCATCGTCATGGGCGTCAACGACCGGACCTACGACCGGCACCAGCACCGGATCATCTCCGCCGCCTCCTGCACCACCAACTGCGTCGCCCCGATGGTGAAGGTCCTCGACGAAGCCTTCGGTATCGAACGCGGCGTCATGACCACCATCCACGGCTACACCAACGACCAGTCCCTGCTCGACAGCCCGCACAAGGACCTGCGCCGGGCCCGCTCCGCCGCCCTCAGCATCATCCCGACCAGCACCGGCGCCGCCCGCGCGGTGGGCCTGGTGGTGCCGGAACTGGCCGGGGCGCTGGACGGCATCGCGGTCCGCGTACCGGTGGAGGACGGCTCGCTCACCGACCTCGCGGTGGTGCTCGGACGTGAAGCGAGCCCGGACGACATCAACGCCGCGTTCGAGGCGGCTGCCGAGGGCGCGCTCAACGGCATCCTGCGGGTGTCGAAGGCCCCGATCGTCTCCCGCGACGTCATCGGCGACCCCTCCTCCTGCGTCTTCGACCCGGCCCTGACCCAGGCCAACGGCACCCTGGCCAAGGTCTTCGGCTGGTACGACAACGAGTGGGGCTACACCAACCGGCTCCTGGACCTCACCGCCCTGGTCGCCGACGACTGACCACGCTCTGGAAGGGGCCGGTGCCGCCGATCACCGGCCCCTTCCGCATGCCCGGGACCCGGGACGACCGGCGGAGAACGTTGGGCCGACCGGCCCCCGGTACGCCCCGGACAGCCCATGGGACCAGGCCCCGCCGCGCTGGATGCTCGAAGTGTCAACCGGTATGGAGGAGACCCGCGATGACCGACGACCTGCTCGAACGATCCCCCGCCCACGCGCTGCTCGCGGACGGCACCACCGTGTGCATCCGGGCCGCGGCCCCCGGCGACCACGACCGGCTGAAGGGGTTCTACGACGAGATGTCCTCGGAGAACCTCCGCCTGAGGTTCTTCTCGGTGAGCCGGCGCTCGGCCGGCATGGCCGCCGACCGGGCGTGTGCCCCGGCCCGCCCCGGTTACCGGGCGCTGCTGGCCGAGACACGGGGCCGGGTGCTCGGCCTCGCCGAGTACGACACCGGCGGGGAGAAGGACGCCGCGGAGATCTCCATCGCCGTCGCCGACGGACTGCACCACCGGGGCGTCGGCACCCTCCTCGTCGAACACCTGGTCTCCGCGGCCCGCGCCGACGGCATCACCACCTTCACAGCCGACGCGCTGAGCGAGAACCGCGAGGTGCTCCGCCTCTTCGCCGACCTCGGCCTGCGCACGTCCCGCCGCTTCGAGGGCCCCGAGACACGCTGCACCATCCACCTCGACGAGGACGACGCCTACCTCTCGGCCGTCGAGTCCCGGGGCCGCGCCGCGGACGTGGCGAGCCTGCGGCCGCTGCTGTGCCCGGAGGCGGTCGCCGTCGTCGGCGCCGGACGCAAACCGGGCTCGGTCGGCCGGGCGATCCTCCACCACATCCACACCGGCGGCTACACCCGCCGCCTCTTCGCCGTGAATCCCAGCGTGACCTCGGTCCTCGGCGTGCCCTGCTACCCGTCCGTCAGCGCCCTGCCAAGGACCCCGGACCTGGTGGTCGTGGCGGTGCCCGCGGCGGCGGTCCCGGCGACCGCCGAGGAATGCGGCAAGGCCGGTGTCCGCGCCCTCCTCGTCGTCACCTCGGGCCTCGACGCCGACCAGGCACAGGCGCTGCGCACCGCATGCCGGACCTACGGCATGCGCATGGTCGGCCCCAACTGCCTCGGCATCTCCCACACGGACCCCGGCCTGCGCCTCGACGCCACCTTCGCCGATGGCCACCCCAGCCCCGGCAGTGCCGGCGTCGCCGTCCAGTCCGGCGGTATCGGCATCGCCCTGCTCGACGGCCTGTCCCGGCTCGGCATCGGCGTGTCCTCCTTCGTCTCGCTCGGCGACAAGTACGACGTCAGCGGCAACGACATGCTCCAGTGGTGGGAGACCGACGGCCGTACCGACCTCGCCCTGCTGCACCTGGAGTCCTTCGGCAACCCGCGCGCGTTCTCCCGTACCGCCCGCCGGGTCGCCCGCCGGATGCCGGTGCTGACCGTGGACGCCGGCCGGTCCGCTGCCGGTCGCCGGGCCGCCGCCTCGCACACCGCGGCCGCGGCCACCCCCACCATGACCCGCCGGGCCCTGTTCACCCAGGCCGGCATCACCGCCACCAGCTCGGTCGGCGAACTCCTCGAAGCGGCCGCCCTGCTGTACTCCCAGACGTTGCCGGAGGGCAAACGCCTCGCCATCGTCACCAACGCGGGCGGCGCCGGAGTACTGGCCGCCGACGCCTGCGCCGAGGCCGGGCTCGCCCTGCCGCCGTTCACCCCGACGATGATCGACGAACTGCTCGCCGTGCTGCCGGACGGAGCGGCCATCGGCAACCCGATAGACGCCACCGCCGCCGTGACCGAGGAACAGCTCACGGACTGCGTCGACGCGCTCATGGAGTATCCGGGCGTCGATGCCGTCCTGGTGGCCCTGGTCCCGACCGCTCTCGCCACCGCGACCGGCGACAACCTGGTGCGGGCCCTCACCGGGGCGCCCGGCCGCAGGTCCAAGCCGGTCCTCGCGGTACGCCTGGAGCAGGACCTGCCGGTGAGGCTGCTGCCCGCCGCCGACGAGGGCGGCACCGTCCCGGCCTACGCCGAACCGCAGGCGGCGGCACGTGCGTTGGCCCACGCGGCCGACCGCGCGGCCTGGCTGGCCCGGCCGGCCGGCACCGTACCGGCGCTCGACGACGTCGACACCGAGCGGGCCCACGCCATCGCCGACGCCCACCTGGCCGCACACCCGGACGGCGGCTGGCTCGACCCGCGCACCTGCGCCGACCTGCTCGCCTGCTACGGCATCCCGCAGATCCCCTGGGCCTGGGCCGAGACCGAGGACGACGCCGTCCGCGCCGCCGAACGACTGCAGGGCGCCGACGGGCGGGTGGTCATGAAGGCCCACTGGCCGGGCCTCGTCCACAAGAGCGAGGAGCGGGCGGTCCACCTCGACCTGCGCGGCGAGCCGCAGGTCCGCGCCGCCTTCCGGGACCTGGACACTCGCTTCGGCAACCTGATGACCGGCGTGGTCGTCCAGTCGCTGGCCCGGCGCGGCACCGAGCTGTTCGCCGGTGTCGTCCAGGACGAGGTGTTCGGCCCACTGGTGCTCTTCGGACTCGGCGGTACGGCCACCGAGATCCTCGCCGACCATGCGGCCCGGCTCGCGCCGCTCACCGACCACGACGTGCACGACCTGATCACGTCCCCGCGCTGCGCGCCCCTGCTCTTCGGCACCCGCGGCAACGGACCCGTCGACCTCGAAGCCCTGGAGCAACTGCTCCTGCGACTGTCCCGCATGGCGGCGGACCTGCCGCAGCTCGCCGAGGCCGACTTCAACCCCGTCCTGGCCACGCCGGGCGGCGTCACCGTGCTCGACGCACGGGTACGACTGCTGCCGCGCCGGCCCCAGGACCCCTATCTGCGCCGGCTCCGCTGAGGGCTGAGGAGGAGACCTAGATGAGGCACAACAAGGTGGGCTCCGTGATGACCACGGACGTCGTCCACGCCGCCTACGGCACGCCCTTCAAGGAGGTCGCGCGACTCCTCGCCGACCACCGGATCAGCGGCCTGCCGGTGATCGATGACGACGACAAGGTCATCGGGGTCGTCTCCGAGACCGACCTGATGGTGCGCCAGGCCGCCGCTCCCGACCCCTGTGGGGAAAGGCCCCGCACACCGCTCGGCCAGCTGACGCGCGGCGCCAGGAAGCAGGCGGCCAAGGCACAGGCCCGTACGGCCGGAGAGCTGATGTCGGACCCGCCGGTCACCGTGCACGCCGAGGACACCATCGTCGAGGCGGCCCGGACCATGGCCGCACGCCACGTGGAGCGGCTCCCGGTCCTCGACGAGGAGGACCGGCTGGTCGGCATCGTCACGCGCCGCGACCTGCTCCAGGTGTTCCTGCGCCCCGACGACGAGATCCGCGACGAGGTGATCGAGGAGGTCCTCGTAAGGGCCCTGTGGATGCCGCCCCGCAGCATCGAGGTGGCCGTGGCGGAGGGCGTCGTCACGCTCACCGGCCACATGGAACGCAGGACCGAGACCGAGATCGCCGTCTCCATGACCCGTCAGACGGACGGCGTGGTCGACGTGGTCGACAAACTGACCTACCGCCAGGACGACGCCCGCATCCGCGAGGAGCAGGCGCTGCACGGCGCAGCCGACGACTGGCTGCGCGGACTTTGAGAGGAGGGCCGTCCCATGACCGGCACCGTGTTGGTCACCTACGGCACCAAGAACGGATCGACGGCGCACATCGCCGAGTCGATCGCCGACGCCCTGCGCGAGAAGGGGCTGACCGTCGAGACGATGGGGGCCGCGTCCGTGCCCTTCGTGGACCGGTACGACGCGGTCGTGGTCGGTGGCGGCCTGTACGCCGGCCGCTGGCACAAGGACGCCCGGACATTCGTCCGCCGTCACCGCCGCGACCTCGCCGAGCGGCCCGTGTGGTTCTTCAGCAGCGGCCCGCTCGACGCTTCCGCATCCGAACGGGACATCCCGCCCGTGCGCGGGGTGCGCCGCGCGATGCAGGACCTGCACGCCCGCGGCCACGCCACCTTCGGTGGCTGCCTGGACGACGACGCGGACGGCTGGCTGGCCCGCAGGATCCTGCGCTCCGGGAACGGCGGGGACTTCCGGGACTTCGACGCCGTGGAGGCGTGGGCGTCCGGGATCGCCGGGGAGCTGAAAGGCTGACAGGCGCTCGCCGCGCCTCGGCCTCGACCCAAGCCGCAGACCATGAGTCCATCACGAGCGGGCCTCGCCAGGATGACCTGGCGAGGCCCGCTCGTGATGGACGAGTGCGGGCGGCGTCATGACGCCGACGACGTGAACTCCGCAGTCCTCGGCTACTCATCCGCCGGTGTGATGCGGCGGCCCGTGAGACTTCTGGGCCGGATCGACACCCACATGGCGCGCTCGCCGCCCGCCCATGGTGTGGCGTGGGCGTACTGAACCAGCCTGCGTACCGCCTCGGGCTCCGTCACGATGCTCGCCCGCCCGACGGCGAGTACGCTCCAGCCCACGCTGCGTCCCTCGTCCACACGGTCGACCTCGAAGGCGACCTCCTCGTCCACCACCGTCGCGGTGACGGACTCCGGCGCGGTCCGGAAGACGATGGCGCCGTCGATGACGTCGTAGTTGACCGGGACGACCGCCGGGTGACCGTCCGGCGTCGAGACCGTGACGCGTCCGACCCCGTGTGTGGAGAGCAGGGCCCTGCATTCCTCCGGGGCGAGGTCGCGCAGCCGTGGGTGGAGCAGGGCGTGTCCCTGGCCGGGCGGGAGGTCGACGCCGGCGTTGTACAGCGCGCTGACGCTGGTGCCCAGTGCCTCTGCCAGCCTGACGACCGTCCCCAGGGCCGGGGCCGTGGGGCGCTGCTCCAGACGATCGAGGTATTCGGGGGCCATACGGGCCCGAGCGGCCGTCACCTCTCGGCTGAGGCCCAGCCGTCGCCGTTCCGCGGCCACCCACCCGCCGAAGTCTCCCGGACTGGCGGCCCCGCCCGATGGCGGGGGCGCGGACCAGTTCTCCGCCTCACTCGTGTTCCCCGGTGATTCGTGTGGGGAACCGGGCGGTCCGGGCCGGAGATGGTGGATGTGCGCGTCGGGCCCGGGAAAGACGAGCGTGACCTCGCCCGAATCCGACCACCGCACGTCGTAGGGGGGTGTGCCGTCCTCGTGGTGGAGGCCGATGATCTCCCCGTCGCGCCTGGTCGCGCCCGTGGCCGGGCTTTCGATGACGAGTTGGTCGCCGAGGTGAGCTCGCATGGTCGCCGCCCTCTCCTCAGAGTGGTGCTGTATCCACCCTGCCACGCGGGACACCGCACAGCGCGGGGCGGCCACCGCCGCCGCGTTCACTGGAAGGCCGCGTGGATCTCCCGTTCGGTGGCCTCGTGCGACACGAGCAGGAGTTCGTCACCCGGCAGGAGCCGCACGTCAGGACCCGGCACCGTGGGACGCCCGTCGCGCACGATGGTGGCGACGACGGTGCCGGCCGGCAGGGCGATCTCGCCCAGAGCGTGACCCGCCGCCCGGGAGTCCTCGGTGATCGCCGTCTCGATGACGTCGACGCCCGCCTTGCTCAGCCGCAGCAGCGCCACCGTGTCCGTCGCCCCGGTCGCCTCCTCGATCAGGGAGATCAGCGGCGTGGCCGCGGGCACCGCCACGTCCACTCCCCACCGTGCGTCGAAGAGCCAGGCGTTCTCCGCGTCGTTGACCCGCGCGGCGACGCGCGCGACGCCGAACCGGCGCTTGGCGAGCAGGCCGATGACGAGGTTGTCCTCGTCCTGGCCGGTGGCGGCGATGAGGAGGTCACAGGTCAGTGCGCCCGCACGTTCCAGGAGCACCGGATCGCACGCATCCCCGGCCATCAGACGCACGGAGGGCGTCTTCTCCATCTCGGCGATCCGTTCCTCGTCGAGATCGACGAGGGTGACGTCGTTGCGCGCGGCCGCGAGGACCTGGGCGACCTGGGTACCGAGGCGGCCCGCGCCGGCGATGAGGACCTTCACGTTCCCAGCTCCTTGTCCAGAAAGCCGCGCAGCCGGCTCAGGGCGGTCGCGGCGACGGCGAAGGTGACCAGGTCACCGGGTTCGGCCAGGACACCGTGGCCGGGCAGCATCGAGCGGCCGGCACGGGTCACCTCCACGACGCGGATCTCCCCCTCGACATCGAGGTCGGTCAGCCGCCGTCCGGTCAGATGGGCCGGCAGCGGCGAGCGCACCACGACGGTCTCGCCGCTGCCGAAGGAGAGTTCCGTGGCCAGGTGCCGGTGCAGCAGCATCTGGTGCATACGGTCGACCGCCCACCGGACGCTGGAGATCGCCGGAATCCCCAGGTCCCGGTAGATGTCCGCGCGGCGGGGATCGTGGATGCGGGCCAGGACGATCGGTACCCGGTACGTCTCCTTCGCGGTGCGCGCGCTGACGATGTTGCCGTTGTCCCCGGAAGTGACCGCGACGAGCGCGTCCGCATGGTCGACGCCGGCCGCTTCCAGCACCGGCCTGCTGAAGCCGTTGCCCGCGTGGAAGGCGCCGGGGAAGCCGGGCGGGAGCCGTCTGCGTGCTGTGGACTGCCGGTCGACGAGGCGCACGTCGTGGCCTTCGGCGGCGAGCTGGACGGCGAGGGCGGCTCCCACCCGGCCGCACCCCACGATGATCACTCTCATCGGGTCTCTCCCTTCGGGGCGGCGACGCGCCGTCGCAGCACCCATTTCCGCAGTTCTTCGGCGGCCAGCAGCAGAGCTCCGAACCCGGTCAGGACCGCCCAGTCGGCGGGGGCCAGCGGTGCGGTGCCGAAGACCGCCTGGAGGGGCGGCGCGTAGCTGATGGCGGCCATCAGCCCGATGCCGAAGCCGCCGGCGGCGAGCAGCCAGGGATTGCTCAGCAGGCCGACCCGGAAGACGCTCTGCCGGTCGGTGCGTACCGCGAGCGCGTTGAAGAACTGGCTGACGACGATACCGGCCTGGACCATGGTGATCGCCTCCCGGTACACCGGGGTGGTCTTGGTGAAGTCGGCATAGGGGATGCCGGAGGCGTGGATGTGCCAGAAGAAGACGGTGCAGACGCCGATCGCCTGGATGCCGCCGAGGAACAGGATCCGGCCCATGACGGAGGCCGAGAACAGGCGTTCCCGACGGGGCCGGGGCGGGCTGTCCATGACGTCGCGCTCCATCGGCTCGGCGCCGAGCGCCAGCGCCGGCAGCACGTCCGAGCCGAGGTCGATGGCCAGGACCTGTACGGCCGTGATCGGCACCAGCGGGAACCCGGCGAAGGTGGCCGCCAGGATCGGCGCGAGTTCGGCGATGTTGTGGCTGAAGAGGTAGATCAGGAACTTCCGGATGTTGCGGTAGACGGAACGGCCGAGGCCCACCGCTGTGCTGATGGACGCGAACGAGTCGTCGAGCAGCACCATCACGGCGGCCTCCCGGGCCACGTCGGTGCCGGAGGCACCCATGGCGACCCCGATGTCCGCGTGCTTGAGGGCGGGGGCGTCGTTGGCTCCGTCGCCGGTGACGGCGACGACCTCGCCACGCCGCTGGAACGCGGTGACCACCCGCATCTTGTGCTCGGGACTGACCCGGCAGAGCAGCAGCTCGGTGGAGTCCGCCAGCAGTGCGTCCAGGCCCTCGTCGTTCATCGTGTCCAGCTGTGCGCCCGTCGCCACGGACGGGGTCGGACCCCGCACGATGCCGACCCGGCGGGCCACGGCCTCGGCGGTCAGCGGATGGTCACCGGTGACCATGACGATGCGGATCCCGGCACGTCGGCAGGCGTCCACCGCGTCCCGGACCTCCGGCCGGGGCGGGTCGTACATCCCGGTGAGCCCGAGCAGGGTCAGCCCCGACTCGACGTCGCCGGGCGCCGGGTGCGCCCCGGCGACCTGCCGACGGGCGACCGCGAGCACGCGCAGGCCCTCGGCGGCCATGCCGTCCGCCGCTGCCACCACCCGGTCGCGGAGGGCGTCCGTGAGCGGGGCTCTCGCACCCTCCCACTCGACGGCGTCGCAGCGGGCGAGCAGCTCCAGCGGCGCGCCCTTGACGCAGGCGACGTAGGTGTCGTCTCCGTCGCGGTGCACGGTGCTCATCAGCTTGCGGTCGGAGTCGAAGGGATACTCCGCCACCCGCGGCGTACGGGCCTCCTCCGCAGCCGGATCGAGACCGGCCTTCCCGGCGGCCACCAGCAGGGCGCCTTCGGTGGTGTCGCCGAGCACCCGCCACCCCTCCCGCCCGGCCGGCGGCACCAGCCGGGCGTTGCTGCACAGTGCCGCGGTACGCAGCAGTTCCCGTACCGCCCCGGCGTCGGCGACCTCGCCGACGGGTCCGTATCCGACTCCGCTGACGGCGTGCCCCGCACCGCCGGCCCACAGCTGTACGACGGTCATCTCGGCCTGGGTGAGCGTGCCCGTCTTGTCGGTGCACACCACGCTCGTCGAGCCCAGGGCCTCCACCGCGAGCAGCTGTTTGACGAGCGCGTGCTTGCGTGCCATGCGCCGGACGCCGATCGCCAGCGACACCGAGAGGGTGGCGGGGAGCCCTTCCGGTACGAGGGCCACCATGACTCCGAGCGAGAAGACGAACGTGTCCACGAACGGCTGCCCGCCGGGCGCGCGGATCGCGAACAGGAGGGCCCCGGTCGCCAGCGCCACGCCTGCCACCCGGCGTGCCATGGCCGCGACCTGACGCTGGAGCGGGGTCTGCTGCCGGGGCGCCTCGGCGGTGAGCCGGAAGATCCGGCCGAACTCGGTGGCCGTCCCGATGGCGCACACCACGGCCCTGCCGGTGCCCGCGACCACGTCCGTGCCCATGAACACGCAGTTGCGTGCTTCCAGCGCCGGTCCGTCCGGCACGGGGTCGGCCACCCGCGCGACGGCGTCGCTCTCACCGGTGAGTGCCGCGTTGTTCACGGCCACGTCGTGTGCCTCGACCAGCCGGCAGTCCGCCGACACCGCGTCTCCGGCCTCCAGGAGCACGAGGTCGCCGGGGACCAGTTCGCGCGCCGGCAGTTCCTGGGGTTCGCCGTCCCGGAGCACCCGGCAGGTGTGCGGCACCATCGCCTGCAGGGACTCCGCCGTCCGCTCGGCGGAGTACTCCTGGGCGAAACCGATGCCGGCGTTCAGCAGGACGACACCGAGGATGGCCAGCGCCAGCTGGAGGGTGGCCGGGTCCCGGGGCTGTTCCAGTGTGTACGCGAGGAAGGTGATCAGCGAAGAGACCAGCAGCACCACGGCGAAGAGGTCGGTGAACTGTGCGGCCAGCCGTCGCCACACGTGTCCTCGGCCCACACCGGGAAGCTCGTTCGGGCCGTAGCGGGCCTGCCGGGCACCGGCCTCGGCGGCGCTGAGACCGCGCGGAGAGCCGTTCAGGGCGGCGAAGACCTCAGGGGCGGTCAGTGCGGGGACGGAGAGGGCGGACGGCTCCGGCCCGCCGACCGGTGACGGTCCGGTTCCCGGGAGTTCGGCGCCGTTCGGCGGGCCGTCCTCGCGCAGCGCGGTCGTTCCCGACCGGCCCGGTTCAGGCTTCATTCGGACCGCCGCAGGCGGAGGGCGGTCCGGGCGGTTCCTGGAGCACGCTCCATGCGACGGTTCCGAGCAGATCGGCCAGCCGTCCGAAGACGTCCAGGAACAGGTCGTCGGTCGTCAGCACCCCGACCACCCGGCCCCCTTCGAGGACCGGCAGCCGGCGCACGCCGGTACGGCGGAAGGTGAGGTACGCCGCCTGGAGATCGTCGTCGGCGTCGACGGTGACGAGCTCGGTCGACATCACCGCATCCACCGGTGTGTCGAGCCGCAGGCCGCCGCCGAGGCCACGCAGCGCCAGGTCGCGGTCGGTCACGATGCCGCGCAGCTCCTCGCCCTTCATGACGAGGACGGAGCCCACGGCCCGCTCGGCCATCCACCGGCTCACCTCCTTCAGGGAGACGCCGGGGTCGACGTGCACGGGAGGCGTGGTCATCGCCTCGGACACCTTCATGCGGATGCTCCTAGTCGTGGGTCGTGGGTCGTGGGTCGTGGGTCGTGGGTCGTGGTGCGGGGCTCGGGCCGGGACGCGGTTGCCGGTCTCACACGATGTCCAGCACGTCGTCCACCGGCCGGCGCGGGCTCGGGGAACCTTCGGGGCCGTAGCCGAGCCGGAGCACCATCTGCACATGGCCCATGGCGGAGAGAGGGTCGCGGGCCGCCCACCTGAGGGCCGGCCATTCGAGGGGCTGGGAGGTCACGGAGGCGACCAGCCCGTCAGCGGTGGCCCGCAGCAGGACCCGCTCCAGGGCCTGCCCGGCTTGCAGCCAGTCCCCGGGGCCGTCGTGGGCGGTTCCGAGCAGGGCGATGTTCGGGTTCTTCTCGAACGATGCCCGGGGACGGTCCGGCATCGGGCGTCCGACGGCGAAGTCGCGCACGGGGGCGTTGCCACCGTGACGTGCCGGGCCGAACGCCTCGGCGGGGATGCCCTCGGACGGCCCGTCGGCACCCGACGGTTCGGTGTACGTCCACCGCGCGGTCTCGTCGCGCATCCGGGTGTCCAGCGCCTCCCAGTCCTCGGCCTCCCCCACCAGTTCCAGGATCGACCGCACATGCCAGGCACCGGGAAACAGCAGCTGCGCACCTTCCGCGCGGGCCGCCTCGCACAGGTGCTCGCGTACCGCCGCCGGGATCTCCTCGTCACGGAACGGGTGACGGCTTGAGTGGCGGCAGCCGACGGCCGGGCGCAGTGGTGCCAGCGTGGTCTCCGGCGGCCCGCTGCCGTCCAGCTGCACCTCGGCGAGCAGATCCGGACAGTCCGGATCGGGGAGCAGCCGGACGACCGGCGCCAGCGCCGCCGCGGCGGCGGCCACCCGCAGGTTGAGCAGTGCGGCTCCGCAGCTCATGTGCAGGCCCCGGTGCTCCGGGTCGGTGTGCGGCAGGGCATGCTCCAGGTCGGCGTACAGGCGCAGGACACCGATGTCGCGGAGGTAACGGAACCTCCACGGCTGGGCGTTGTGCTGGGAGGGCGCGGCGGTGGCGTCCGCCACGAGCGTCGTCACGGTGTGCACGTCGACGGGTGTTCCGGTCATGGTGACTTCCCTTCGCTTCCGCCGTGGGTTCACGCGGGCTCGGACGGCACGGCGATGACGGGGCAGCGCGCGTGGTGCAGCACCCCCTGGCTGACGGAGCCGAGCAGCATGCCGGTGAATCCGCCGCGGCCCCGCGTGCCCACCACCAGGCCCAGCGCGTGGGCCGAGGCGTCGGTGAGCACCTGTACGGGGTGTCCGGCGACCAGCTCGTGGCGCAGGTCCACCTGCGGATAGCGGGCGCCGCGACCGGCCACGATCTCGGAGAGCAGCCGCCGGGCCTCCTGCTGCGGTTCGTACTCGTCGAAGATCCTCAGCGGCCCCGGCTCCCAGACGCAGACGGCGCGCAGTCCGGCACCGCGCAGCGCGGCTTCCTCGAACGCCAGGTCCACCGCCGCCGCGGAGTGCGGGCTGCCGTCGACACCGACGACGTAGTACGCCGGATCCTGGGCGATGTGCTCAGGTTCGGGCACGACGACCACGGGACAGCGGGCATGGGCCATGAGGGGTACGGCGACCGAGGCGGAGCCGAACACCTCCCGGGTCCGGCTCAGGTGCTGCGAGCCCAGCACGACGGCCGTGGCGTCACGGCTCTGCTCGCGCAGCACCCACACCGGATCGCCCTCCGCGAGCCGCGGGTCGACCCGGAGCCCTGGGTGGTGCGCCGCGACGAACTCCGTGACCTCGTCCAGCGTCCGCCGGCCCGCTTTGTGCAGCGTCTCGTTCCACTCCTCCCAGGAAGGCGGGATCTGCCCCCGCCCGTAGCCGCGTGTCGGCACGCCCTCGGCCAGCACCGGGCGTAGTGGCAGCCGACGCCGGGCGGCCTCGTCGGCTGCCCAGGCCAGAGCCGTCCGGTGGGTGGGATCGGGGTCGACGCCGACCACGATCGGCCGAGGGTCACCGGGCCGGGTCATGACGACCTCCGGTTTCCGGGGCGTCGGGCGCGAGGTCCCCGGACGTCTGGTGCCTGGTGCCCGGTGCAGGAGTCCGGCCCGGGGAAGGGGACGGTCACCCGTCCGCTGCCGCCGGCCGTGGTGCCGCGTACGACGATCGCCCGATCGGTCTGTGTCGCTGGTGTGGGAGCGGACATCGCCCTCATCTCCTCCCTGCGGCGGTGCCGGGGGAGTGCCACCGCCGTTTCCATTGCAGGCCGTGGTACGGCCGGCGTACCAGGGGCCATTGGTCCCTGCGCCGGGCCCGGTGATCCCTGGCGGACGGACGCCGTGCGGCGCTCGGTCACCAGCCGGAATTCGACGCTTGGGGAATGTGGTCACGAACCGCTCGCGGGCATCGCGCCGGCGGTTCGGCGGTTCGGCCGTGATGGCCTCCGTGCCGACGCGTCACCCCGAGCGGAACGACTGCTTCCAGCATGAGTCTGTGGTCAAGGGCGTGACAGGGGCCCCTTGGCGGCCCCCGGCCGGGCCGGTCGGTCCCGTGGAGGGACGTACGGCCCCTACCGGCCCAGGAACGCGTCGTCACGCTGGAAACGAACGCTCCTCGGAGGTGGACATCATGTTTCGACACGTCACCGTCGGCCTCGACGGGTCGCCCGAGAGCCGCGCCGCCGCCGAGTGGGCGGCTCGCGAAGCGCAACTGCGTGGCCTGCCGCTGAAGATCGTGCATGTCGGGGAGCCCACCCCCGTGCCCGTGGCGCAGGCTCCACTGGTGGGTCCCGAGACCCACCAGCACTGGACCGAGCAGATGCCGCGCGAGTCCGCGGAAGGCATTCGTCTCCGGCACCCCGGTCTTGAGGTGTCCACCGAACAGCTGACCGGCACCGTCGCCGACGTCCTGTGCGAGGCGGCGGGTCTCGCCGACCTGCTCGTGCTGGGCTCGCGGGGCTTCGGCGGCATCGGCGGGTGCGTGGTCGGCTCGGTGGGTCTGGCCGTCGTGGCCCGCGCGGAACGGCCTGTGGTGCTGGTACGTGAGGGTGAGCAGGCCGCGGACGAGCACAGGATGGATCCGGCGGGCGTGCCGTCCGCGGCCACGCCGTTCCGGCCTGTCGTGCTCGGCCTCGACGTCGATCACCCGGACGACACCCTGCTGGAGTTCGCCTTCGACGCCGCGGCCCGCAGGGAGACACCACTGCGGGTGGTGCACGCCTGGCCCGAGCCGACCACATCCCTCTACCGCTTCCCAGGCGATGCGGAACTCCAGTACGACCTCGAACGCAAGCACAGTGCGGCTCTGGCCGACGCGCTGCGTTCCTGGCGGCAGAAGTTCCCGAGCGTCGACGTCATCGAGTCGAGCCGCTGCGGCAGCGCCGCGCAGGTCCTCGTCAACGCCGCCCGTGATGCTTCTCTGGTGGTTGTCGGCCGACGCATCCGCACCGGTTCCCTCGGCGCGCACATCGGTCATGTCACCCATGCCGCCCTGCATCACATCGGTGCGCCCGTCGCCGTCGTGGCCCACGGTTGATCCGGCAGCCCTGGCCTGCCGGCCAGGGAAGGCGTCATCACCGAGGCGCACAGATCAGGCGGCGCAGGTGTTCCCGTGGCGGTCACCGTCACGCGTCCACCCCAGTGATATGGCAGTCCACGCCCACCACACCCTCGACGCCTCGCACCAGGCGCACCGCGAGCGGAATCCGGGTGCCGTCGGTGACCTTTCCGGTCAGGGTCGCAATGCCCTCGACGACCATGATGTGCACCGGCTCGACCGGGGCCGGGAAGAGGGGGTCGACGACCTCGCGCCGGATCTCGTCGGCGAGGTCGTTGTCGGAACGGAGAAACACCTTGAGCAGATCCCCCCGGCTGACGACCCCTTCGAGCACGCCCTCGGCGTTGACGACGGGCAGCCGTTTCACGTGCCGCAGTGCCATGATCCGCGCGGCTTCCGGCAGTGTGGCGTCGGCGTGGACGGTGACGGCCGGAGCGCTCATCAGTTCCGCCGCGCACCCCGCGCCGGCCTTCGCCAGGTCGTCGAGGCGCTGCCGCTGCACGAACGGGTCCGGATCGCTGTCCCGGAACTCCTCCTTCGGGAGCAGATCGGCCTCGGAGACGACCCCGACCACCCGTCCGTCGCCCTCCAGCACGGGCAGGGCGCTGATCCGCCCTCCGTCCATGCGTTCGACGATGTCCTTGAACAGGGCCTCGCGGCCCACCGCGACGACGGCACGCGTCATCACGTCGCCTACCTGGTGCGGGCTGCTCGTCATGGTGTTCTCCTCACAGCTCCGGGGTGCCAGGGCCTCGAAGGAGACCTGACCTCACGGGCCCTGCTACCAGCTTGAACGTGTCCACGCCCGCGCACTACCGGTCGGCCGACTGCGCCCGGGCCCTTCGGCCAGGGAACCCGGCGTCTACCTCGGCGGATGCATGCGGGCGAAGCGTGCCGGCTCAGCACGGTACGACGGCCACGGCGCACGTGGCTCGCCGCAGCAGGGCCGGGGCGGCCACTTCCCAAGCGGTGGTTCCGGAGTCACGAGGGACCACGACAAGCCAGGCGCGCTCGGAGCAGCGCAGCAGTGCCTCTGCCGGACGGAACAACCGGACGTCCGCCAGCACCTGCACGTCGGGGAACTTCTCGCACCACGGGCGCAGCGCGTCGCCCAGTAACTGCACCTCGTGGTCCTCCCAGGCCGCGCGAGCACTTTCAGGTACGCCGAAAGGCCGGTCGGCAGCGCTCGCGGGCAGCGCCCAGGCGTGCACGGCGTGCAGGCGCACACCTCGGAGGCGGGCGCTCTGGAAGGCGAAGCCGAGGGACGCGTCGGAGGGAGCGCGGGCGTCGACACCGAGGGTGACTCCCGTCCGGCGACCGGAGGCGACGAGACGGTCGGGGACGAGTACGACAGGGCAGTGGGCGGAGCCGACGAGCACCGCCAACGGGGAGCCGGATCCCCACAGGGCGTCGTCGTCCCGGCCCACACCGCAGACGATCACCGACGGCCTGCCGGGCACCCGCAACGGGTCGTGCGGCACGCGCAACACCACACCCCGCAGCTGGGCCTCGTCGGCTGCCCAGTCGGTCGCGGCCCGGCTGGGTGCCGATGCGCCGGCGCGGGCAAGGATCACGGGTTCCATCGCCGTTCGCCTTCCGAGTAGGTGCGGGTTCGAGGGGCGCCCGACCTCAGCCGGTCTTGTGACCCCAGCGAGGTCCGACGGTGTTCCACTCGCGATCCCACAGGTCGAGCCGCTGCTGCTCCAGCCGCCACCGGGCGACCGCTCCGGCCCCGAGGACCAGTCCGGCCAGCGCACAGCCCGCCGCCGTCCCCAGAACCCCCGCCTCGACGGCGGCCGCCCCGGCGCTCGGCGGCTCGATGGTGAGACGGCCCTGCTGGTCCAGCCAGACCACAACCTTGGAACCGGCCTTGCTGCCGGTGTCCACGAGAGTCCGGCCCGTGCGCGTGGAGCCGTCGGGTGCGGTCCAGCTCACCGTGCCCGGTGTGCGCTCGGTTCCCGTGCCGAATCCGGAGACGCTCTTCGGGATGCCGACGAGAAGCACGGCCCGCACGGGCTCCCGTTCCGCCCGCTGCCGCGCGAAGACGTTGTCCGCGGCCCTGGCGGTCACCAGTCCGGCGACGATGCCTCCCACCAGGACGAGTGTCCATACGGCCAGGACAATCCAGGCCTCGACGATGTCGTCGCGGCGTCGCAACGGGTTGCTCCGCCACCGCCACAGCAGCTTCTTCACACGCCTGGTCCTGCGCATCGGTCCGCACCTCCTCCTGGTCGTGGTGACACTCCCGAAGGTGTCAGCGGGCCGAGCGCCGGGGCATGGGCCGATCAGGAACCACCGTGGGGCTGCTCGGGAGCCAACTCGACCGGCCGCATGGGCCGTTCGGCCCTCTTGGGGAGAGAGTCAGGCGGCCGCGGCGGAGGCCGGACCCGCCAGGTCCTTGCCGGCGAGCGCCTCGGGGAGGCCGGGATACAGCTCGAAGGCGCCGCTCAGGCCCGTGCAACGAAGCAGGCGCAGAAAGCCGCCGTCGGGCGCGACCAGGCGCAGTCTGCCGATGCGTGACCGGACCCGGTTGCGGACCCGGCACAGGAGGCTGAGCCCCGAGCAGTCGACGAACGAGACGGGACCCAGGTCGAGCACCAGGTCGGGCTCCGCTCCGGACGTCAGGGCGTCGAGGGCCGCGGCGAGGACCGGAACCGCCGGCAGATCGAGTTCGCCGTGCAGGGTGACGACGGTCGTGCCGTAGTCGGTACGGGTCGTGTGGTACGCCACGGGCCTGGTGTGGTTGTCGGCCATGGAGACAGACAAGTGCACCCGGCGGGTTGTGAGGAAGAGCCGTTCGGTCCGCTTGTGCTCATGCCGGCAGGGTCCGAACGGCCGCTGTTCCGGCGTTCCGGAGGGGGCGGCCCGTCCGTCGGGTCATCAGGGCCGGACGGCCCATGCGGACCCGTTCGAGACAGGACAAGCTGGACTTGCGGGGCGATACCGGCGATGTCCAGGCGCCCGGCCGGCACCCGCCGCCGACGTCCGCCGACCCCGTGCCCCGCAGCGGACCAAGGACGGTGAGCGATCCCATGAAGGCCTTCGTCTTCCACGGCCCCGGGCAGTCCGCCTGGGAAGAGGTCCCCGACCCTGCCATCAAGGAGCCTACCGACGCCGTCGTACGGGTGGACGCCGTCACGATCTGCGGGACGGACCTGCACATCCTCAAGGGCGACGTCCCGGAGGTGCAGCCGGGCACGATCCTCGGTCACGAGGCCGTCGGCGAGATCGTCGAGGTCGGCAGTGACGTACGGACCGTACGGCCCGGAGACCGCGTCCTGGTCTCCTGCATCAGCTCCTGCGGGCGGTGCTCGTACTGCCGGGACGCCATGTACGGCCAGTGCCGGGGCGGCGGAGGCTGGATCCTCGGTCATCTGATCGACGGCACCCAGGCCGAGTACGTCCGCGTCCCCTTCGCGGACCTGTCCGTCCACGCCCTGCCCAGCACCGTCGACAGCAAGGACGCCGTCCTCCTCGCGGACATCTTCCCGACCGCCTACGAGGTGGGCGTCCTCAACGGCCGGGTGCGCCCCGGAGACACCGTCGCCGTCGTCGGCGCGGGCCCCATCGGCCTCGCGGCGATCACCACGGCACGGCTGTTCGCCCCGGAGCGGATCGTCGTCGTGGACCTGGCTCCCGCCCGGCTGGAGGCGGCCAAGCGCCTCGGCGCGGACGCCGTCGCCGACGCGCGGGAAGCCCCGGAGCAACTGGTCGCCGACCTCACCGACGGGCTCGGCGCGGACGTCGTCATGGAGGCCGTCGGCGTGCCGGAGACCTTCGAGCTGTGCACCCGCATGGTGCGGCCCGGCGGACGCGTCGCCAACATCGGCGTGCACGGCAGGCCGGCCACGCTGCACCTCGAAGAGCTGTGGATCAAGAACGTGACCATCACCACCGGCCTGGTGGACACCCACTCCACCCCCACCCTGCTGCGGATGGCCGCCGCCGGTCGGCTGCCCACTGCTCAGCTGGTCACCCACACCTTCCCGCTGGACAAGATGGCGGAGGCGTACGACGTCTTCGCCCGGGCCGCCGACACCGGCGCGCTCAAGGTGGTGCTCGGCGGGGAGCAGCACGAGGTCGCCGTCCGCGGGGCCTGACCGACGAGAGGACGTGACCGGTCATGGCCGGACATAAACGGCCGAACGCGGCAGAAAGGCCACCGATGGGAGACCTGGGGCGCCGCTTGGCGGCCCGCCGCAAGGAACTCGGCCTCACCCGCGAGGAGACGGCCGAACGGGCCGGTATCGCGGCCGGCTATCTGCGGTACGTGGAGGAACACCCCGAGGCCGCGCCGGGCACGAGCGCCCTGCTCAGGCTCGCGAACGTCCTGCGCACCACCGTGCCGCACCTCACCGGAGGCGGCCTCGAAGCCCCGCCCGGCCCGGGCCGGGCGGGCCGCGATCCCAGCTTCACGGAACTGGACCCTGCCGAATGCAGGGCGCTGCTCGGCGGCCACGGCGTGGGACGGCTCGGCGTCGACACCGCCTCGGGTCCGGTCATCGTGCCGGTCAACTACACCGTCGCCGACGGCGAGATCGTCTTCAGGACCGTCACCGGTACGACACCGTCCCTCGCCCCGGGCTGTCGGGTGGCCTTCGAGGTCGACCGCATCGACGACGCCTTCAGCGAGGGCTGGAGCGTGCTGGTGTGCGGACCGGCGAGCACCGTGACCGAGCCGGAGGAGGTAGGGCGGCTCATGGAGCTGGCCCACAGTACTCCGTGGGCGGGTGGCGGGCGTGACCTGTGGGTGCGCATCGAGCCCCGGTCCGTAACGGGGCGTCGCATCACGGTCTGATCCCGCCCGTGCGACCCCGGCGACCCAGGCGAACAGAACTGACCGCAGGCCGCTCCCTGTACGGCTTGGACCGAGCTTCCTGAAACTCCCTCACCGACGGCACCAGGGACCGATGGGCCCACCGTGAGGACCTACGGTCCCTCCTGCCGCGGGCCGCGCGTGACCAGAGTGGGAGCACACCCGTGCAACAGGAGGTCTCCTCATGATCCGTGTCGTCGCCGTGGGCCTGGACGGCTCACCCGAAAGCCTCGCAGCAGCCGACTGGGCCGCGCGTGAGTCCCTGATGTCAGACCTTCCCCTGCGCCTGGTGCACGCCGGCGACCAGCAGCCGCACGCGTACGTGCCGTTCGCCGGCGAGCCGGTGCCTCCGTCGGGAGCCGACCGCTCAGTGGCGCTGCTGCGGGAGACCGTCGTCCGGCTGCACCACCGGCATCCCGGACTGCGAGCCGATACGGACCAGCTCCCGGGACAGCCGGTGGCGGCGCTGGTCGGCGCCGCGCGGGACGCGGAGCTCTTGGTTCTCGGCTCGCGCGGCCTGGGCGCGGCCGCGGGCTTCCTGCTCGGCTCCGTGGCGTCGGCGGTGATCGCCCGTGCCGAGCAACCGGTCGTCCTTGTCCGTGCCGGAACCGGCGCCGAGGACGAGCACCTGTCCGATGCTTCCGGGACGCCTTCCCTGGCGACCCCGTACCGAGACGTCGTGGTGGGGCTGGATCTCAGCGGCGCCGACGACACCGTCCTCGGCTTCGCGTTCGCCGCGGCGTCCCGGCGCGCGGCGGGGCTGCGCGTGGTGCACGGCCGGAGCGGCCCGGAGCTCCAGGACGAACCGGCCGCTCTACCGGCGCGCCTTCTCCCGTGGCAGGCCAAGTTTCCGGGTGTCGAGGTGACCGAGGAGTCGGTGATAGGCGACGCCGGCTCGCACTTGGCGGACGCCTCACGAGAGGCCTCCCTGGTGGTCGTCGGCCACAGGGCCCGCCGACCCGCACTCGGCGCGGGCATCGGCCCGGTCACCGCCGCGGTACTACGCCGTGCGGCCACACCGGTCGCGGTCGTACCGCACGACTGACCGGTGGCGTGAAGTCCTCGGGCCGCCGGTTCAATCGACGGCGTCGATCTTGGGTCGGAGGCAGCCGTAAGCCTCCTGGCCCACAGGCGCTGCTGTCCCCTCGGCAGGGCGGAACGGCCCGGCCGTAGGCGCAGGCGACTTGACGCAATCCGGGTGTCCACGCCGGTCGTCGCGCATTACGGTGGGCTTTGACCGGACCTGCCGGTGTGCGAGTCGACGGGGTCGGGAGGGGTGCGGTGGAGAGCCATGAGGCGGCCCGGGTGCGGTTGCCGCAGCTGAGGCTGGATGAGCTGTTGGAGGAGTTGCAGGCCCGGCTGGATGCCGCGCGGGGTACCCGGGATCGTGTGCACAGTCTGTTGGAGGCGGTGCTTTCGGTCGGGCGGGAGCTGGACCTGGAGCAGGCGCTGCGCAGCATTGTGGAGGCGGCGGCGGTGCTGGTGGATGCCGGGTACGGGGCTCTTGGTGTGATCGGGCCTGATGGCAGGCGGTTGTCGGCGTTTCATACGGTGGGTGTCACGGAGGAGGAGATCGCCCGGATCGGTCCCTTTCCGGAGGGGCACGGGATCCTGGGTGAGCTGATCCGTCATCCTGAGCCGTTGCGTCTGACGAAGCTTTCCGAGCATCCGGCTTCGTATGGTTTCCCGCCGAATCATCCGCCGATGAACTCGTTCCTGGGTGTTCCGATCCGTGT
>NZ_BCFL01000040.1 GCF_002217755.1 Streptomyces hyaluromycini
CCTTCTTCCCGGCCGGGGTGACGGTGGTGGCGTGGTGTTCGCCCTTGCCGACGTCCAGGCCGAGGAAGGCGCCGATGTCACTGACGTCGATCACGTGCGTCCTTCGGTCGCTCTCGCCCGGCCGCCCCACGGCACCGATCGCCACATCCACATTACGAAGAGCCTCCCGACCTGCGAAGAAGCCGGTGGTCATGCCCCTAATCAGCGGTCTGTCGATGCCTCCGGAGCCGGTGACACCACCCCCCAAGACATGCGATCGACAGGGGGAGAAAGTCATGCCAACTCCGAAGGCCGGGCGCCCCGTTGCGGGGCTACCAAGAAGGTAATGGGGTACCAGTTCTTCCTCGATCCCCTTCCACCTGGCCATCGCTGCCTGAGGCCACAGACACCCCTCCCGACACTCAGAGACGCCCCGCCGGTCCTCAGCCGGCGGGCGCTCTTGTGCCCGGGGACGCCCACACAGACCCCACGACGGCACCTATGCAGCAGTAGGCGGCTCCTCGTCGTCCGTCGAGGGGACGACCACCGGGGGCGGCTCCTCTGCGTCGTCAACCGGGGGGTTGATCGCCGGGAGCGACTGTTCCTCGGTTTCGTCCGGCTGAGTTGTCTCGTCTTCCTTCGTGGTCAGCTCGTTCCAGGCGTCGCGCGCCTTACGAGCGGATTCGAAGAGGTCGGGCAGTTGGTCAAGCACGCCCTTCAGGACGTAGATCGCCAAGGTGACCACGCCAGCGATGGCGAGAATGATGACGATGATGGCGGTGCCGTCCACCGATCCTTACCTTCCCTGTCATGGGTCGGATCGGGTGCGCAGGCAGCCTCGGTCCGAACCCTCACGGTTCGGACCAAGACACCCGCGCTGACGTGTACGCAAAGTGCTCGGTGATTCAGGTGGGCCTACTCATCGGCCCGCTGGTCAAGAGGGTTTCTACTGAGTGTCCTGTCGTCAGAATCGGCACAGGCCACGCCAGGAACACGGCATCCTGTACTAGCGGTGCTCAGCCAGCCAATCTGACGATCAGTCCTGGCCCCGTAACGGCGGGCGCTCAGGTGCGGCGGGGAGGTGAAGCCCCACACGCGCAGGCTGGCGTATATGGCGGTGATCTCCGTCAAGACGCAACTGAGCCCCACCCCGGTCGAATTGGGGTGAGGCTACGGCGCTGGTCAGGCGGTTGGAGGTTCGGTGAGGGGGCGTTACCTGGCGGGAGAGTAGCGGTGGTGGGGGCACGTGCAGCGGGGTATCAGGAGGACACCGCGACCGTGCGGCAAGGGAACGTCCTTGGTCTGTCGGCAGTCCTGGTGCAGCTTTGAGTAACCCGACTGCTGGGCCAGCGCGCATTCCGCACTCATGGTCGACGTGTCGTCGGCGGTGGGTGCGGTCACGGGCGGATGCCACCGCTGCTGAACGAGTTCATGGCGCGGGTGCGCTCGGCCACGGCTCTGAGCCGCTCTTCGTCTGTGGCGCGCCGGACGTGAGCGGGGTCGGCGTCCCACTCTCGCCCTCCGGCCACCGGTCGCAGCTGGACGTACGGACCCTCGCGCCCCATGACGTAGCCCAACTGGTCGCGACCGGTGTCCATGACCAGGGTGCCGTCGGGCTCCTCCTCGGGGGCGGTCACTCGCGGGTTCCCGGCTGGAGTGCCCTGGCGAGGCGGACGGCCACGTTGGCGCGCACCCGCCTCAGCTCGACCAGCTGCAAGCGCGGTGAGGCCGGATCGACCCTGAGCGAGGGGAGGATGATCCCCGCGCCGTCCAGGGCGACTCTGAGCGCTTCCACCGCCGCTTGCGTGTCGCTGACGTCCTGTGTTTTCTTCGGTGCCATGAACCGGACGCTAGATCTGGCCAGTTGGCTGGCACTACGCCGTTTTCTCGTGTTTTCTCTGGGGCATGCTGAGATTGCTCGCAATTTCTCCTGTGTCCTGCTGGACCCCATAGTGCCGAACTGGGGCCGCAGCCATGCTGATTGGATCAGCGCCCTTGAAGGGAGAGCGTCCATGGCTCGTCAGCTACGCTTCACCGGCACGGACAGCAAGCTCGACGGCTGCCCCGCCCTGCACACCGACGCCGACAGTGGCGAGATCATCGTCCAGGGCACACCCGTCACCGACCCGGAAGACCTCGCGCAGCTAAAGCACTTCGGCCGGGACGAGTCGGCCGTGGTCGTACCGCGAGAGCTGCTCGTGAACTGGGGACCGAAGGAGATGGAGCGGGTGCCGGAGCTGGTCGACCGCGCCACCTTCCGGCGCCTGTTCGAGACCTTCGAGCACACCGCCTGGCGCCTGGAGACCCGGCGTGGCTACGCCTCCGACCGCGAGGACCCCGATTTCCAGATGTTCCTGACCACCGGCACGACGGTCCTGGACCCGGGCGAGCCCTGGTTGCTGAACATCAAGGCGCAGACCGACGTCGGTAAGTGTGTCGGTCGGGTTCGCGTTGCCGACTGTCCGCCGACCACCGAGCAGCTGTTCCTGCTCGACTACGCCCGACACAACGCGTCGGTAGGTGAGGACGTCCGCTACCTGTGGCGCGCGGACGCCGACCGGCTCGCTCTGCCCGCCGAGGACTTCTGGATCTTCGACTCCCGGCTGGTCGCCCTGCTGCACTTCGACGACGCCGACAACCTGCTCAACATCGAGCTGATCACGGAGCCCGCCGAGGTCGTGCGGTACTCCATCGTGCGCGACGCGGCTATGCATCTCGCCTTCTCGCGTGAGCAGTTCGCCGAGCGGGTGGCCCGGACCGACTAGTGCGAGACCGGTGAGCACCGACTACCAGCAGGCAAGGGAAGCCCTGGGCACGCGACTGCGTGAACTCAGGTTCTCGTGTCCCGGTGGCCGGCTCACCGGTCAGCAACTCGCGCAGCGGCTCGGCTGGCCCGGCTCCAAGGTCTCCAAGCTGGAGCTGGGCAAGCAGACCGCCACCCCCGAGGACCTCAGGGCGTGGGCCGACGCGACCGGCCAGCCTGACCTGTACGCCGAGCTGGCCGCCCGGCTCGCCGGTTTCGAGTCCCACATCAGGTCGTGGCGCCGAGCCCTGGCCAACGGTTTCGCGCCCCTCCATGAAGGCCTCACCCAGGAGCTTGAGCGCACCTCTGAGCTGTGGATGTGGGAAGAGTCGGTGGTCGCCGGTCTGCTGCAGACACCTGAGTACGCCCGTCACGTCCTGCGGCGGTACGCCGACCTGATGGGATCCGCCAGCGACATCGAGGACGCCGTGCGGTCCCGCGTGCAGCGCCAGGAGTGGCTGTACCGGCCCGGCCGCAAGCTCCATGTCCTGATGTGGGAGGCGGCACTCAGGTCGCTGATCTGCCCGCCCTCCGTCCTCGCGGCCCAGCTCGATCGCCTCGCAGGCGTGATCGGCATGGACACCATCGAACTCGGGATCATCCCGTTCACCGCGTCCGTGAAGATCGTGCCCGCCAACGGCTTCTGGGTCCTGGATGACCGCCTGGTCGTCGCCGAGGACTGGCACGCGGAACTGTGGCTGGACGCGGCCGACAACGTCACCCTTTACAAGAAGGTCTGGCGTACCCTCCGCGAGTCCGCCGTCTACGGCTCCGACGCCCACAACGTCATCAATTCGGCCCGCCGTGTCCTGAACCCCCGTTGATGATGTTGTCGGTGCGCGTTTCTGACCTACGTGGGGAGTTCCGGGTTCGCGGGGTCCACACGGCTGACGACCTGTTCGAAGATCGCCGTTGCGCGCATTACCTTCACCAAGTCGTCGTATGTCTCATCTGCCTTAGTCGCCAGTTTCTCGACCTCCGGCCATAGCCTCGTCGTCTCGCGGGCCGCCTCGGCGCGTACTGCCTCCTCGTGGCCGGGTCCCGTCCGCTTGTGATGGCCCTGCCACCCGATGAAGGCTGCGATCCAGTCTCGGAAGGCTGCAAACGTCGCGTCATGGGCCTGGCGCATGGCCGGTGTCCCATACAGCTCCAGATTCGCGCTGATCTTCGACATGTCCGTCTCCTTGAACACTTCATTCAAGGCCAGGAATAGATCGCCGTCTGGGTTGCGCATAGCTTCGTGTCGCTTCCGGACGACCTCCCTCTCGTACTTGAGGGACTCCTCGATGACCGCGACCTGGCGCTCCCACAGCTTGTGCTGGCGCTCACGCTTCAGGGTCGCTCTCTGAACCGACAGGGCGACCAGCGCTGTTGTGAATGACCCGAACCCCGCTCCCACGAGCGTGGTTATCACGGGCGTGATGTCCATGGTCGAAGAGCATACGGCCGTTGTCGTCACCCGGCGTTACTATGAAATGAGTTGGTGGAGCGTCAGGTGGTGCAATCGGGGGCCGAGGAATGGCGACGATGGCAGACAACGGGGGCGACCGCCCCGACGAGCAGGAGCCAACTTCTGCTTTGGCTGATGCCAACACAGCGAGGCGCAATGCTGCCGAGCTGTGGTTAGCCGACCTCGCCGAGACGACGAGGTTCGTTGAACTTCGAGAAGCGCTCGGGGTAGCCACAGGCGCAAGTGGCTCTGAAGATCCCCAGGCCGGTCAACGAGTGGTGCAGACAGCGGGCGAGGTGCACAACGTCTTCATCGGGCCCGGGATGGGCACCGTCCAGGCCAATCGCACCGAGAATATCAAGCCCAGCCTCGCTGAGCAGCGTCAGAAGTTCCATTTCGATTTCCTGAAGCACGCGATGAAGCAGTCCGAGTGGACCTTCCGGCTGAGCGTGTACTTCATGACCGGCGGTGCGGTGGTGATCCTCGTCGGTGCCGTCCTGGCGCTGATACACGCAGGTAGCGCCAGCTCCGGCTATGTGCCCTTGGTGACGAGCCTGTCGGGCGTACTGATCACGACGGGTGGCGGGGCACTGGCCCTGCACTCCAAACGGGCGATGACCAACCTGACCAAGGCGGCCGAAGCCAATGAGGCCAAGATCGACGCAGACCATCAGCTCGAAACTGCAACGACGCTCATCGACCGCGTGCAGGACCAGAACGTCAAGGACCGACTGAACTCGGCGGCCGCCCTGAAGGCGCTGAACATCCAGCCGGACCCTGACACGATGCTCCAACGCCTGCTCCCCGGTGACCCGGCCAAGGAGATCAACCTGGGCGACTCCAACCGCTGACAGCGAAGCCCCGGGGGCGCCGGCTGCACCTCCGGGGCTTCGGCGCGTCACAGCACCTTGAGGGCTTTCAACACGGCTAGGCACAGCAGCATGCAGCCCCCGAAAGAGCCTCCGCCGTACAGGACGGCCTGGCCAGCGGGCGCGCCTGGGGTGTGGCTCAGCCAGGCGGCCACCATGGCGACGATGACGGAGACCAGGGCGCAGACGACGACCACTAGCACCTTGACACCGAGAGAGAGGTTCACGGCCCGAGTTACCTTTCCGGTGGTTCGGACCTGTGGCACGCAGCCCTCAGCCCGACCACCACGCGATGTACGTGAGGTCTTGCTGAGGCCGTGCCGACGCGTCTTGGCTCTCGATGCCTAGCCAGGGCTCTCTCGGGCAGTGCTCCCTTTAAGGTCAGAGGGTTTCCATGCACGCGTGGTCGCCGAGGCCGACGTTGGCCCGTTGCCCCTGCCCGGGAGGCGTCGGGTCCCGGGGAGCGTGTCGGTAGGGGTCTCAACGCAACAGTATCTGGTGAGACGTGAGTTGCTGGCCAAAAAGCCTGATTTCGGAGAGGTGTCCCCGGGGTTCGTGGAGGTGGGTACGGCCGGACGCCCCGCCCGGCGCACGAGAGGCCGCCGGAGGCCCCACGGAAGACCGGGACGCCACCCCGCGCCCTGGGGCCGTCCGTACGCTGAGGGTCGGCTCTTCGGGTCGCGGCCGGCACTCACCTCCCGTGGGTCAGCTCAACACTTCTGGTGACAGTCGCAGACCCTTCCGGCTTGCCTAGAAAGCATGGTCCGGGCGCCCCTTTTAGCAAGTAGCTCCGCGCTTAGGCAGACCTCGGTGTCTCAAGCGAAGGCAGTCCAGGTACTGTCATTCACTCTCAAGTGCAGGGACGGCACCCGCGCCCCTTGTCCAGTGAATTGATTCTCGGGCGACTGCAGCTCGTGGCGTTCCGTCATCGGCAAGTGCCTTCTCCAGCAGGGAGATAAGGCCGACGGATCTCCGGTTCTTGCCCAGGACGCCCAGCCGGTGGCGGGACCGGTCGGTCGCGCGGGAGAATGCCGACCGTGACGACGAACGAGGGCCGCGTCTGCGGCTGCCGGTGTGGCGGCATCCCCGCCCGCGGAAAGTTTCTGCCGGGCCACGACTCGAAGATCGTGCCGCAACTCGAAGCGGACCACGGGAGCCTGATCGCCTTCTGGGCGTGGTACGAGAAAGCGATGAACGGCACGTCGGCCAAGCCCCACACCAGTTGAAGGACCGACAGGCCAGCGGTCCGGGCTGTACCTGTCACGGATGGCGGAACCGGTGGTCGACGCCGTCGTTACTCAGCCAATACGACTGGCTTTGGGTCTCAGGGAGGTTAAGGGTGGGCCATGTGCATGGCGCCGCGGAACCCGGGCCACTCCATGTACCCGAACTCTTGAACGGGATCAGTCATGGTCACCACGCGCTTCGCCTACATCTGTCGCCCGTTCGCCCAGGGCCTGCTCGACAAGACCCGCGCGCTCGACGAGTTGGAATTCAACAGGCACCAGCGAGCCCGACTCAGGGAGTCCATCTCCGACGACGTTCGCAAGCTCTGCGACATGCTCGTACCCGATGCCCGACATCCGCAGGTCAGCGTCGCGGCCGCAGAGAAGGCCACAGCCATCGGGGTCGACCTGCGACAAGAGACGTGGCATTCCCAGACCAGGTTTGATCCCAAGCGAGCGGTGTTCCACTTCGAGCACATGACCCCCGTTAGCCAGATCGCAAAGGCCCTGGCCTGCGCTGATTCCGTCGGCGCGATCGTGCAGACGCTCTCTGACGGCCTGCAGCTGGCGTGGATCACCAAGGGTGAAGACGCCCGACTCACTGCACTCGGCTATCGCCATAAGCGGCCGGATCCCGATGCCGCGTACGAAGAGGCGGAAATCGTCCTGCTGGCCTCGTTGCCCGATCTGGTCCATGATCGATCCGTAGCAGCAGGAGACTTTGACCGCGTGATCGGTGTTCTGGCAGCTGAGGTGGTGCCCCGCCGAGTGGTGTAGCCAAGCGGACCGTGCGGCTCCGTTCAGCGTCATGACGCTCGCGCCGACCGCCCCGCCTCCCCTGTTCTCCGAGCCGCTCACGGGCGTCCTCACTGTCATACGGCGCGGAAACAACTACACCGCCCCATTGAGCTGCGGAGTCGCACCGTCCGGATGACTACACCACGTCGCGGGACGTGACCGCTGGCGCCGCCCAGAAGCCCTGAAGGCGCCCGACGGGTTCCCTGTTCTCTGGTGTTCGAGCTGGGCTTACTGAGGCCGTGTACCGCCGGGTCGCCACTGCCGCTGTGGCCCGTATCCTTGGCGCGGTTCTGCGAGGTTGCTATCGGGGTGGGGGATTGAGATGGGGTTGGGCAAGAAGAGAGAACCTCGGCCGCAGTGCAGCTATGTTCTCACTTTCAGTGACCGTGAGATTCCTTGCACGCGTGCGGCGTATTTCGATGATCTATGCGAGGTTCACACCCCGAAACGCGGCGCCGTCCTCGGTCAAAAGATCTTGGCGGGTGTCATCATCGTCGGAGTCTGGGCGGTGATCCTTGGGATTGCCGCAGCAGCGATCTACGGTCTAGCCGCCTTGGGTCGCGAGCAGGAAGCCGAGAAGTGCCAGCCCTTGGTGGCGACGTATGAGCAGGAGCGGCAGAGGGCAGAGGCTATCCGCATTCCGTTGATCCTCGGGTCCGAGATTCTCCCAGGGGACGAGAACCTTACTCAGCAGGACATCATGGACGCCTATTCCAGCAAGAGGGCCCAGGCTGGCAAGGCGGCGAGTGTCGTGGTGGCCCATCAGGGCTGCTTTGGCTCGGACGTGGTCAGCCGAGCGCTGGAGATAGCGCGGCTTCCGAAGACGGCGGCAGCCGTTTCCATGCCTGCTGCCACAACCTGCGCTGACGGTTGGTTGTCTTCGTCGATCGGGACGCAAGGTGCGTGCTCGCACCATGGAGGCGTCAGCTGGGGCAGCCCGTACGCGACCCTGTTCTTCGTCGACCTTGCCTACGAGTCGTCGCTGCCGCCGGTTCTTCACCTCATGCCAGCCGCCTGAATCGCGCCTGCCGCCCGCTCAGACGTCTGGCGTGTTGGCGTCGCGGCGTCCCGTTCGCCGGCTTGCCGACTACCGCCGCCACGGCAGCGGTCCGCTGGCCGGTCACTGGGGCGGACGCTATATCTGGCAGCTGGCCGACTCAGACGCACTGCTCGTCGCCTGGCTGCCGATGACCGAGGACGCCACAGGGCCCGCCGACTGCGCACAACCAGCGCCGCACGCTCCGTACGCCGATACAGCTCCACCGAGCGCAGCACCGACTGCTGCACCATCACCGCCCTCGGCAGACCGAACTTCGCGATCGCCCCCAACGCCACCGGCACCGCAGAACCACCCGGAACCGGCCGGGGCACCTCGATGTCCAGCAGGCAGCCGAACTCCCGCAACCGCATCCCCGTCGTCACCGCCAGCTCACCCGCCACCATGCTCCGCAGCCGGTTCGCCCGACCGAACGCCGGATCCGGACTTCCGTCCGGCAGGTCACCGCCCAGCCCCACCCGGTGCAGCATCACCCACTGAGCCCGCGACAGATGCCGCACATCGATATCCGACACCGCACGCCACGACAGAACGTCCCGACCACTACGACGCCGCTGGTACGGACGCTGTCCGATCAGACCGGCGCCCACTGCCCAGTCGTAGAAGCCGTTGATCGCCGCCCGGTTACGCCGCCACGTTGTCGGCCCCACCGGTATCGGCGCCAGCTAGGTACGCCACCGGCGGAAGGCCACCAGATCAGGCTCTCTCGCCGCCACCAGATCGGTCGGCGGGTCCGGCACCCCGGCCAGGAAGTCCTCCAGACCCATCAGGTCATACGCGTACTCCCACAGGCTCTTCGCGCCCACGTGCCGGGCCAGATCGAAGAAGTACGAGCACATCGGCTCACGCGGCCGCATGAACTCGTCGACGAAGAAAGGCGTTCCCTCCGGCAGCGCCTCTGGTCCAGACAGCGGTTCCACTGCGTCGAACCCGAGGTCGGCAAGCGCCGCCCGATGCCGGGCAATGCTGTCGTACGAGGCGAAGAAGTAAGGCACCAGGCTCTCCCACGGTCAACTGACAGCCGCGGAACCTAACAGCCCAAAGCCCAAGGCCATGAAGTTATGGGCTGATCGGCTCTGTCAACAGGATGTCGATGCTGATGGTGGCCTTGTAGGTGCGACGGTCGACGCGCAGGCTCTTGTACGCGTAGCGGGACAGTGGGCGTTTGACGGCGCGGGGGCTGAGGCGCAGTCGGCGGGCGGGCATGAGATTGTCCAGGACTGCCCGTCCGATGGTGCCCACGAGGTCGATGGTGGTGTCGGCGATCACGCCCGTGGCCTGGATGACCTGGTCACGGGCGGTCTGAAGGGCGACGCTGAAGCTGGCCCTGTCCGGGTCGGCGCCGGGGACGGTGCTGGCGGCGTCGGCGATGGCGATCCTGATCACCTGGTAGACAGTCAGCAGCGCGTAGATCTCCTGCGCGATGCCCGGCAAGGTACGGGCCCGCAGCACGCGGCGGCCGAGCATGGACTGCTTGACCGCGAAATAGGCGGACTCCACTTCCCATCTCTCGTGATACAGCCTGACCAGCTCGAACGCCGGGTAACGGCGTGGGTCGAGCAGGGTGGTGGCCAGGCGGTAGACGCCCGTGGTGCGTCCGGCGCTCGTAGCGATGGTGATCTCGCACTCGATGATGCGGACCTCCGCCGTGCCGATCCTGGACAGGAACGAGCCGTCGTCGAACCGGTGCAGGACGGGCGGCTTGCGTGCGGCGGAGATCCGTGCCAGGAAGTCGGCACCGGTGTCGGCCGAGGCTTGAAGGAAGGCGTTGGTGGCAAATCCCCTGTCCAGCAACACGACCATGCCCGCGTGCAAGGAGCGCAGCAGTCGGCGTCCGAGCACGGGCTCGCCCGGCTTGCGTGGGCCGAAGACCGCATCGATGACCGCGCGGGTGCCGCAGGCCACCAAACCGACCAGCAGGACCTGCGGGTAGCCGGAGGCGGCGGTGTACTGGTTGGATCCCTTGCCCAGCCGGGCCCGCACGTCCGGGTCGTCGGCGACGTCCAGGTACGTGCCGTCGATGGCGACCACCAACAGTCCAGCCCAGCGGGTCCCGGCGGTGCGGATCGCGCTCGCCGGGCCGCGCAGCAGGTCGAACAGGGCCCGCAGCGGGCGCACCCCGAGCCGGCACCGGGAATGCCACAGCCCGGTCGCCGTGATCTTCGGTAGAGGCAGGCTGCCCAGCGCACCGGTGAGCTTGGACCACACGGCCGGGTAGCCGCACTCTTCGAACAGCGCGGCGGCCAGCAGCAGGTAGACCCCCACCCGGGCGGGCAGTTTCCGCAGCCGTTGCTGGGCGGTGCCACACTCGGCGAGGACCTCATCGACCATCTCGAACGGCACGATCTGCGTCAACTCACCCAGATGGCCGGGGGCGAAGACGCCGTCGGCCACCGCGCTCTCGCGACGAATGAGACTCTGACCAGACAGCGGAGCTCCCGTGATCGGTAACGGTCCGTTTCGGAGGGCAAGTCGTTCCTGCTGTCAACGGCCCCGTCCCGCCCCTCGTCTCTATTCGTTGAAGTTCGTTGGAACAGGGCGTGACACATCAGCGATGAGGCGGGTCTTGGCGAGGAGGCCAGCCGCTCGCCTGCCCTCCTCGGATGGTGTCGGTTACGTGTCGGCGTTGGCGGCGACGGTTTCGAACCTGTCGCGCTTGAGATAGAGGTCCCAGCAGGCGTCGGCGAGGTCGGCCGGGTCGAGTGGCTTCGGCAGAGTGCTCGGATCCCAGTGCTCGGCGACGTACTTCGACGAGTCGCTCTCGCCGACCATTCCCGCGACCTGGAGCAGGCCCGCGTATACCCCGGTGCCGGCCAAGTCGGTGTGGAGGTTGTGCAGGTAAGCGCGCGCGGCCGCGGCCGCGACGGCCACGTTGCCGATCTGGGGGACGGGGGTGCCGGCGGCGACCGTGAGTCCGAACAGCACCGCTCCGTGGCCGCGTTCGATCATGCCCGGCAGGATGCGGCGGACCAGGGCCACCGGGGTGCGGAGCAGGAGGTCGAGGGGGAAGTCGAAGGCTTCGACGTCCGTGTCGCGGATCGGGGTCTGCCGGGGGAGCCAGTCGGGTCCGGCGGGGGCGTACTGCAGTACGTCGATGGGGCCGAAGCGGGAGGTGATGGCCTCGATCATGCCGGGCAGCGCGCCGCGGTCGGCGAGGTCGACGGCGAACCCGGCCGTCTCGATTCCCTCTTCGGTCAGTTCCTCGGCCAGGGTGTTCAGCCGTAAGGGGGTGCGGGCCACGAGGGCGACCTGGAACCCTTCCCGGCCGAAGCGGCGTGCGACGGAGCGGCCGAGGCCGGGGCCGGCTCCGAGCACGGCGATCGTCTTGGGCATGCAGTGCCTCCACAACCTAACTTGACGACGTCGTCATGTTACTGGAGGCTAGGGATAACATGACGATGTCGTCAAGTTCATAGAATGGATGCATGGCCTCACCCGACCTGCCACGCCCGTTGCGCGGCGACGCACGACGCAACCGCGAGCTGCTGCTGGACGCGGCCCGCGCGCTGTTCGCCGAGCGAGGCGTCGACGTGGCGATGGCGGAGATCGCACGACGTGCCGGGGTGAGCAACGGAACGCTGTACAACCGCTTCCCGACCAGGCAAGACCTGATCGAGGCGGTGTTCCTCGACCGCCTGGAGAAGAACGTCGAACTCGCCGAACAGGCGCGGGTCGCCGACGACCCCTGGCAGGGATTCGTCGACTACGTGACCGGCATCTGCGAGCTGCAGGCCGCCGACCGCGGCTACAACGAAGCGGTCACCCGCGGCATGACCTCCCCGGCCGCGCAACAACTCCAGGCCACGGCCACGGCCGCGCTCGGCGATATCTTCGACCGCGCCCAGCGAGCCGGCACGCTGCGCGCGGATACCACCATCGACGATCTTGCCTTCGTCGTCTGGGGCATCTCACGCACCGTCGACATGACCGGCGACCACACCCCAAGATTGTGGCGCCGCCATCTCGCGCTCCTCCTGGACGGCTTCCGCGCCGCGGCTGCGCACCCACTCCCGGAGCCACCACTCGCGGCCGGACAAGCGCACCAGGCCATGGCGACGGACTGACCCCAACCCGCACCAGGGCAGCGCCTCCTGTGTCAGGCAGACCCGCCGATTTGCGCTTCCCTTGACAACGATCTCCGGCCGGTAACTTCATACCCTTGGCCCAAAGCCCCCTACCGAGACCACATCGTCAACGCGCTGAGCCAGGTAGCAACACTGGACCTAACCGGTGTGATCCACTGGATCTGTGCTCGGCGGCGTGGCTGTCGAGTCGGGCGAACCAGGCAGCAGCCAGGGCCAAGGCCACCGCTCAGCCCCCATCTGGGGTAGTTCTCCCGACTGCGGAGCATCGGTGTCTGCCTTGAAGTTCTCCAAAGACGCGCTGCGTCGAATTCGGATGCAGTCGTGCCGCTGGGGCGGCACGGGTGGGCGCAGCGGCACCCTGCCAGCGCCGGTAAGCGTCCCCACCCCCCGTCCCCACCCTGGGTCACCCCTCGAAGTACGCCCGCACTCGCTCCTGCACAGACACCCCCGCCCCCACCACATCCAGCCCCAGCAACGCCGCCCCCAGCACCGGCCGCGCCCTCACCACCCTCGGTACCGCCTTGGGCGCCCGCGCTGCCAGCAACTCGCGCACCCCGTCGTCGAGTTGCGGATGCCCGCCCGCCAGCACCCCGCCCCCCAGCAGCACCGGCGTCTCCTCGTCCAGCAGCTCCAGGCGCGTCAGCGCGACCACGGCCATCGCCACCACCTCCTGCGCCAGCCGGTCCACCACCGCCCGCGCCACCGGGTCGCCGTCGGCCGCCGTCGCGAACAGCACCGGCGTCAACTCGTGCCGACGGGCGGGCTCGACATCCTCCCGGTGCAGCGCCTCGATCAGCGCGAGCATGCTGTCGTACCCGAAGTACGCCGGGAGCGCGCGGGCCAGCGCCGTACGCTCCCCGCGCCCGTCCTCCGCGCGTGCCGCGTGCCACAGGGCCTCCTCCGCCAGCCCCCAACCGCCGCCCCAGTCACCGGAGATGCGGCCGAGGGCGGGGAAGCGGGCGGTACGGCCGTCGGGGCGCATGCCGACGCAGTTGATGCCGGCGCCGCACACGACGGCGACCCCGCGCGGCTCGGTGACACCGGCCCGGAAGATCGCGAAGGTGTCGTTGCGGACCGCCACCGTCGCCCCCCACGCGCGCGTGGCCAGCGCGGCGGCCAACTGCTCCTCCTCGAACGGGAAGTCGGCGTTGGCCAGGCACGCGGAGACGTGGGCGACCGAGGTGACCCCGGCGGCGGCGTACGCCTCGGCCACCGCCGTCGCCACCTCGTCCACGGCCTGCTCCACGCCCACCACCGGCGGCCGGAAACCGCCGGCCCGGGCCGTGGCGAGGATCTCGCCGTCCGCCGCCACCACCGCGACATCGGTCTTGCTGTTGCCCGCGTCGATGGCGAGGACACTTGCGGTCAGGCCCACGCGAGGTGCTCCCGGTTGTGCGCGATCAGTCGGTCGGTCAGGGCGTCGGCGTACTCGTACTGGCCGACCAGGGGGTGGGCGAGCAGCGCGCGGAAGACCCGGTCCCGGCCGCCGCGCAGGGCCGCCTCCAGGGCCAGCTCCTCGTACCCCGTCACGTTCGCGACGAGCCCGGCGAACAGCGGGTCGACGTCCGGGACGGGCAGCGGCACCGGGCCGTTCGCGCCCACCGCCGCCTGCACCTCGATCACCGCGTCGTCGGGGAGGAAGGGCAGCGTGCCGCCGTTGTAGGTGTTCACCACCTGGTAGGGGTTCCCGGTGCTGCCGAGCAGTGCCGCGGCCAGGTCGACCGCCGCCTCCGAGTAGTAGGCGCCGCCGCGCCTGGCGAGCAGCTCCGGCTTCTCGTCGAGGGCCGGGTCGCCGTACATCTCCAGCAACTGCTTCTCCATCGCGGCGACTTCGGCCGCCCGGGACGGCTTGGTGCGCAGCTCCCGCACCACCTCGTCGTGCGCGTAGTAGTAGCGCAGGTAGTAGGAGGGGATGACGCCGCCGAGGCGGTCGAGAAGGGTTGTGGGCAGCTTGAGGTCGGCGGCGATGGTGTCGCCGTGCTCCCCGAGCAGCTTGGGCAGGACGTTCTCGCCCTCGGGACCGCCGAGGCGGACCGCCGTCTCCCAGGTGAGGTGGTTGAGGCCGAGGTGGTCCAGGTGGATCTCGGAAGGTGTGACACCCAGCAGGTTCGCGAACTTCCGCTGGAACCCGATCGCCACGTTGCACAGCCCGACCGCCTTGTGGCCGGCCTGGAGCAGGGCACGGGTCACGATCCCCACCGGGTTGGTGAAGTCGATGATCCAGGCGTTCGGGTTGGTGCGGCGGACGCGTTCGGCGATGTCCAGGACGACGGGCACGGTGCGCAGGGCCTTGGCGAGGCCGCCGGCGCCGGTGGTCTCCTGGCCGATGCAGCCGCACTCCAGCGGCCAGGTCTCGTCCTGTTGCCTGGCCGCCTGGCCGCCGACGCGCAGCTGGAGCAGCACCGCGTCGGCGCCCTCGACGCCCGCGTCCAGGTCGGAGGTGGTGACGATCCGGCCGCCGTGGCCCTGCTTGGCGAAGATCCGGCGGGCCAGTCCGCCCACCAGTTCCAGGCGTTCGGCGGCCGGGTCGACCAGGACGAGCTCCTCGACGGGCAGGGTGTCCCGCAGGCGGGCGAAACCGTCGATGAGTTCAGGGGTGTAGGTCGAGCCTCCGCCGACCACAGTGAGTTTCATGTACGGGTTAACCCTTCACTCCGGTGAGCGTGACGCCCTCGACGAACGCTTTCTGGGCGAAGAAGAAGACGAGGATCACGGGGGCCATGACCAGCACGGTCGCGGCCATGGTCAGGTTCCAGTCGGTGTGGTGCATGCCCTTGAACGACTCCAGGCCGTAGGAGAGGGTCCAGGCGCCCGGGTTCTCCGAGGCGTAGATCTGGGGGCCGAAGTAGTCGTTCCAGGCGTAGAAGAACTGGAAGAGGGCGACGGCGGCGATGCCCGGCTTCGCCATCGGGATCACCACCCGCAGCAGCGTCCTGAGGTCCCCGCAGCCGTCCACCTTCGCCGCGTCCAGGTACTCGTTCGGGATCGTCATCAGGAACTGGCGCAGCAGGAAGATGGAGAACGCGTCGCCGAACGCCATCGGCACGATCAGCGGCCACAGGGTGCCGGAGAGGTCCAGCTGCTTCGCCCAGAAGAGGTACATCGGGATGATGACCACCTGCGGCGGCAGCATCATCATCGAGATCACCAGCATCAGGGACAGATTGCGGCCCCGGAAACGGAACTTCGCGAGCGCGTACGCCACCGGGAGCGACGACACGACGGTCAGGACGGTGCCGAGTCCGGCGTAGATCAGGGTGTTCTTCCACCACGTCAGGAAGCCCGGGGTGTCGAACACCTTCTTGTAGTTGCCCCACTCCCAGGTGTGCGGGATCAGGTCCCGGCTCAGCGCCTGGCTGTCGCTCATCAGCGAGGTCAGGAACACGAACACGAAGGGCAGGGTGAAGAACAGGGCGGCGGCGACGCCGAGGGAGTGCACCGCCACCCAGTTCAGCAACGCCTTGCGGCGGGCGGTGCGTTCGGCCTCCGACACCGGGGCCTTCAGCTCCGCCGGCCGGTCCAGCACTTGGGTCATCGTCAGTCACCTGCCTGGATGAGACCGCCCCGGCGCCGCATCAGGATCGCGGTGAACGCCATGGACAGGACGAAGAGGACGAGGGCGACGACACACGCGGAGCCGTAGTCGAAGCGCTGGAAGCCGAGGTTGTAGACGAGCTGGGGGAGGGTGAGCGTCGATTTCTCCGGATAGCCGGGCTCGAACTGCGTGCCCGCGCCCTGGATCACGCCCGAGGCGACCTTTCCGGCGATGAGCGGCTGCGTGTAGTACTGCATCGTCTGGATGACACCCGTGACGACCGCGAACATCACGATCGGCGAGATGTTCGGGAGGGTGACGTACCGGAAGCGCTGCCACGCGGAGGCGCCGTCCAGCTCCGCCGCCTCGTACTGCTCCGTCGGCACGTCGAGCAGCGCGGCCATGAAGATGACCATCAGGTCGCCGACGCCCCACAGGGCCAGCAGCGTCAGGGCCGGCTTGGACCAGGTGGGGTCGTTGAACCAGCCCGGGGCCGGGATGCCGACCTTTTCGAGGATCGAGTTGACCGGCCCGGTACCGGGGTTGAGAAGGAACGCGAAGGCCATGGTCGCCGCGACCGGCGGGGCCAGGTAGGGCAGGTAGAAGAGGGTGCGGAAGACCCCCGTACCCGTCTTGATCTTCGTGATGAGCATGCCGACGCCGAGTCCGAAGACCACCCGGAGCGACACCATCACGACCACCAGCCACAGGGTGTTGCGCAACGCGGGCCAGAAGTAGGGATAGTGCTCGAAGACGTACGTCCAGTTCTTCGTGCCGGTCCACGTCGGCGGTTTGAAGCCGTCGTAGTGCATGAAGGAGAAATAGACCGTGGAGATCAGCGGGTACGCGAAGAACACCGCGAACCCGATCAGCCAGGGCGACATGAAGGCAACCGTCCGAAGCGCCGACCTGCGGCGCTTCGACGCCAGGGTGATGGTGCTCATCGCTACTTCGCCTGCGCGATGTCCGTGTCGATCTGCTTGGCCGTGTCCCCCAGGCCGGACTTGAGGTCCTTGACCTTGCCGCTCTCGTAGTCGTATCCGAAGTTCTGGATCGTCGCCAGGTACACACCGCCGTTGATGGAGGCGGGAGACGTCGTCGAGTTCGGGTTGGCGGCGATGTCCAGGAAGGTCTTGAAGCGCGGGTCGTACTTCAGCTTCGGCGACTTCAGGGCGGCCAGCGTGGACGGCACGTTGTGGATGGCGTTGGAGAAGTTCACCACCGCGTCCGTGTCCGTGGTGATGTACTTGACGAACTCCCAGGCCGCGTTCTGCTTCTTGCTGTTCGCGGCGATACCGGCGATCGTGCCGGTGATGTAGCCCTTGCCATACTGCGCGACCTGGTCGTCCGGAACGGGCAGCGGGGCGACGCCGATGTCGAACTTCGTCTTGGCGTCCAGGGCCATGCCGAGCCGCCACTCGCCGTCGAGCTGCATGGCGACCTGGCCGGTCTGGAAGGGGTGCTTGTCGCCCCACTCGTCGCCCAGCGTCGCCCGGTACTTCTCCAGCTTCTGGAATCCGCCGAGTTCGTCGACAAGGTCCTTCTGCAGCGTGAACGCCTCGGTGAAAGCGGGGTCCTTGGCGACGTTCGACTTTCCGTCGGCCGTGAAGTACGTCGGCGAGAACTGCGCCGCGTAGTGCTCGGTCGTGGTCTCCCAGCCGTGGTAGTCCGGCATGAAACCGAGCTGCTTGTAGCTGTCGCCCTGGGCGATCGTCAGTTTCTTGGCGTCCGCCTTGAATTCGGTCCACGTCTTCGGCGGGTTCGCGATACCGGCCGCCTTGAACGCCGTCTTGTTGTAGTAGAGGCCGTACGCGTCACCCAGCAGCGGAGCCGAACAGCGGTTGCCGTCGTACTGGGTGTACTCGTTCATCGCCTTCGGGAACGTCGTCTCCGGGTCGATGCCGGACTTCTTGAAGAACGGGTTCAGGTCGACCAGCGCGCCCGAGGAGCAGAACTTGCCCACGTTGTTGGTGGTGAACGAGGAGATGACGTCCGGGGCCTTGTCGCCGCCGCTGCGCAGCGCCTGGTTGATCTTGTCGTCGGTCATGTTGCTGACGACGTTGACGTGGATGTTGGGGTGCGCCTTCTCGAAGCCGGCGATCAGCGCGTTGACCGCCTTCACCTCGTTCGGGGCGCTCCAGGCGTGCCAGAAGTTGATGGTGGTGTTCGCGGAGGCGTCGTCGTCGGCTCCGGAGGAGGACTGGCCGGTACAGGCGGTGAGCAGGGCCAGCGAACTGGCGGCCGCGGTCAGGGCAAAAGCCGTCTTTCGGGCAGCGGAGGGTATGGGCATGGCGAGGTCTCCCGGGGCGGGCGGTGTGGGAAGGGAACGGCAGTGCGGGAAGCTGAGGGTGAGGCGGGTGAAGCGGGTGAGGAGGCAGGAACGGGCAGGGGCTCAGCGCGAGGTGTCGAAGACCTCGTCACGGGTGGTCGCGAGCGCGCTCTCCAGCGCGCCGCGCAGCACGGGGTGTTCGCGGACGTCGCCGACGACGAGCCGCGGCCGGGCGGCCGCCAGCTCCTCCAGTTCGGCCTGGACGAGGGCGCGCAGCACCTCGCCGCCGGCGGTCAGGGCGGTGCCGCTGAGGACGACGAGTTCGGGGTCGAGGACGGAGACGAGGGAGGCGAGACCGGTGGCCAGCCGGGTCGCGTAGGTCCGGAGCAGCTGGTGGTAGGGGCCGGTGGCGTGGTCGGCGGCGCGGGCGACGAGTTCGGCGGCCGCCTCGTCGTACGGCCCGGCCGGCAGGTCATCGATGCCCAGCTCGCGCGCCAGCCGGGGCACGGCCTGCGAACCGGCGAGTTCCTGGTAGCCACCGCTGTTGGCCTTGGTGACCTGGCGGACCAGCGGGGTGCCCGGCACCGGCAGGAAGCCGACCTCGCCGGCGCCGCCGGTCCAGCCGCGGTGCAGCCGGCCGCCGAGGACCAGGGCGGCACCGAGGCCCTCCTGGTTCCACAGCAGCACGAAGTCGTTGTGGCCCCGGGCCGCGCCGAGCCGCTGTTCGGCGATGGCGGCGAGGTTGACGTCGTTCTCGTACTCGACCGGCATCGGCAGCGCGGCGGCGAGTTCGTCGAGCAGTGCGGGGGAGTGCCAGCCGGGCAGGTGCGAGGCGTACCGCAGCCGGCCGGTGTTGGGGTCGAAGGCGCCGGGCGTGCCGATCACGACCCGGCGGACGTCGTCCCGGGCCAGCCCGGCCGCCTTCACGGCGCCGTCCAGGGCGTCGGTGACCTGCCGTACGACGGACTGCGCGGAGCGCCGGCCGGGGGTCGGCAGCTCGTACTCGCCGACGGTGCGGCCGGTGACGTCGGCGACGGCGGCCCGGATCCGGCCCGGGTTGACGTCAAGCCCGGCGGCGTGGGCCGCGCGCGGGTTCACCGAGTACAGCTGGGCGTTGGGGCCCGGCCGGCCCTCGCTGGTGCCGGTCGCCAGCACCAGCCCGGCCGCCTCCAGGCGGGCCAGCAGCTGGGACGCGGTCGGCTTGGAGAGGCCGGTCAGCTTGCCGATCCGGGTGCGGGACAGCGGGCCGTGCTCCAGCAGCAGGTCCAGTGCGGCGCGGTCGTTCATGGCGCGCAGCACGCGCGGGGTGCCCGGCGTACCGGCGGTTCCTGCCATGGGTTTCGACACCTGCCTTTCCAGCCGCTCAGTTTCCCAGTGACGCGGACGATCGGTCCACCCGGGTGGACCACCTGAGCCGCCCGTTCCTTGATCACTGTTAGGAAAGTTTCCTGTTGGCTGGAAAACGTAAGCCGCCGGAAGGAGAGCGTCAATAGCCCGCCGGGGCGGCAATGCAGTCGTTACCTGGGCTTGGGCATGCCAAGGGCCCGCCCGGAAGATCCGGACGGGCCCTGTGGTGTGTGGACGGTCTCAGCGCAGGACCGTTACTTCACCTGGATGTAGTCACCGGTGGCCGTCGCCGCCGCGGTGGTCGTCGTACCCGCGAAGACGTACCGGTAGTAGCCGCTCTTCGACGCCTTCACCGTGGTGGACAGGGAGCCGCCCGTGCCGGAGGTGATCCCCTTCACGTTCGTGTACGTGTTGCTGCCCGCGGCGCGGAACTGCAGGACGGCCTTCTGTCCCGAGTAGCCCTTGTACGCCATGGCGTCCCAGTCGGCCCGGGTCAGCTTCCCCTTGACGGTGATCGTCTTCCCCTTGGCCACCGGCTCCGGCGAGGCGTCGGCGGTCAGCTTGGCCGCGCGCTGCACCTTGGCGGTGCCGAGGTTGCCCCAGATGGCCACGTCGGTCTCGGAGCTGAGGAAGTCGTCCGAGACGGTGCCGTCGATGTGGGCGTACAGGCCCGCGGCCTTCCACGTGGTGGCGTCCGCGGCCTCGTACAGGTACTCGGGGTCGGCCGGGATGTTCTCGGAGCAGCTCTCGGTGACCGTGGTGTCCGTGGTGGCGGTCGTCGTGCAGGTGGGCATGACTTCCGGGTCCAGCTCGTTGTCGAGGGACTTCAGCGTGCCGCGGTAGAGCATCACCGCGGCGAACGTCTTCTTGTTGTCGATGACCAGGTCGGCGGGCCGGGTCAGGGTGTACGTCACCGGCACGGTCACCGTCTTGGTGGTGCCGACGACGATGGCCTTGCCCTTGTTCACGGTCACGTCGGAGAAGACCAGGTTCGGAGTGGCCGCGGAGGCGGCGGGCGCCGCGATGCCGGCCAGGGCCAGGGCACCGGACAGGGCGGTGCCTATGGCGAGCTTTCTCATGTATCCCCACATTCGAGACGGGCCCCGGGGCGACGTCGCGCTCCAGAACAAGGGCCCGTAGTGGGGCGACCCTAGATCATCATCGACGCGCGGAGAATGCGGGGGGCCTGTGAAGACCGTCTGAATCCGGCCGACGGCCGGTTTGTGATCACGGCTGCGTCACGATGTCCGTCGCTGCAGGTCGCAGGTCCTCTTCTCGCAGTTTCCTGCTCTGGGATGCCAACACCGACCAGGAGAACGGCGACTGATCATGACCCCTCGAAGGCGGTTGTTCGTACGGCTGTCGCGCAGCGCCTTGGGCGACTTTGCCGTGCCGATCCTCACGCTGTGCATCTTCGACGAGGGCTTCTCCTGGACGACGGTCGCGCGTGCCATGGCCGGGTACCCGCTGGCCTGGATCGTGCTCTCGCTGCTGTGGGCCGGCTGGCGGACCGGTTCGCTGGTGCGCCGGGCGCGCGGCCTGGGCGTCGAGGCCACCGAGAAGGTGCTGGACGACACCCAGGCCCACACCGTCACCGGCATCCCGATCGACCGCATCCGCGCCGAGCTGGCAGCGGCGCGCCAGGTGTCGGACCTCGCCGACGGCAACCCGGTCCGCTTCCGCTGGCACCCTTACCGCTCCCGGGTGTCCGTCGAGGCCTCGGTCGCCTACGACGACACCTCGGGCGAGGCCCGCATAGAGGTCCGTACTTCCGGAAACCTTGAGAGCGGCCTCTTCCGGGGCGCCGCGTTCACCGCGCTCTGCCGGATAGCGGGCACGCTCGAAGGGCGTTGAGCCGGGGGCCGCTCAGTCGTCGAGGAAGGGGGCCGTGTCGAGGGCGGGGTAGGGGGCGGGGAGGGGGAGCGGGTCGCCGAGGTTCACCTTCTCGTCGGTCTTGTAGTAGGCCTCGGTGGGGTCGTCGCCGGGGAGGACCGGGTCGGTGTAGCAGTGGGCGGACTTCGTGTGGCGGTCGATGAGGACGTAGACCGGGATGCCCGCGGCGGCGTAGGTGCGGAACTTGGGACCGGTGTCCGTTTCGTGGTTGGTGGAGGTGACCTCACCGACGAGGGCGAGCAGGTCGCCGGGGTACCAGCCCGGGTACCTGAGGTAATGAGACTCGTCCGAGCCGGTCGGCTTGCGGTGCTTTACATACAGGTCGGGGATGAGCAGCGCTGTGGTTTCACCGGTGCTGTCGGCGAACCGGTATCCGTTGCCGGTGCCGGCGTGCCGGACTCCCGCCGAGCGGAACTGGACGAGCAGGGTCATGACCGTACTGTTGTGCCCATGATCCGGTGGTGACTGCGGTACGCAGGCCCGGCCTTCGAGGAACTCGGGGCGTACAGGCATGGGGGAGGCCGCCTCGTAGGCCGCCAAGAGCCGGACCGGCTCCATGCGGGCGAGGAGGTCCGGCTCCGCAGGGCGGCGGTCGGTGTTCACGACCGAAAGCGTGGGGCACCCCGGACGTCGTAAGACGCCGGAATGCCCCACCGTTCACTCGAACGAGTGTGCTGAACCGTTCCGCTACTTCCCTGCCGCCGACGACCGCTGTGAAGCGATCGGCGTCGTCGCCGCCACCTGCGGCGAGTCCGAGTCGGCGAACGCCGACGGGGCGGCCACGGCCGCCGTCGGATCCGGCGGCTCCTCCTCCGAGAGGCCCGTCGGCACACCGCCGACGATCCGGATGTCCGCCGCGTCGAAGGCCCGCTTGATCCGCCAGCGCAGCTCGCGCTCCACGGTCAGCGCCTTGCCCGGCATGGTCTTGGCGGAGAGCCGGACGACCATCGAGTCGATGAGCACCGAGTCCAGGCCGAGGATCTGGATCGGGCCCCACAGGAGCTCGTTCCAGGGCTCCTCCTTGGACATCTTCTCGGCGACCTCGTCCAGGGTGGCCCGCACCCGGTCCAGGTCCTCGCTGGGCCGCAGGGTGACGTCGACGCCGGCCGTGGCCCAGCCCTGCGAGAGATTGCCGATGCGCTTGATCTCGCCGTTGCGGACGTACCAGATCTCGCCGTCGGCGCCGCGCAGCTTGGTCACCCGCAGGCCGACCTCGACGACCTCGCCGGAGGCCACCCCCGCGTCGATCGAGTCGCCGACGCCGTACTGGTCCTCAAGGATCATGAACACGCCGGACAGGAAGTCCGTGACCAGGTTCCGGGCGCCGAAACCGATCGCGACACCGGCGACACCGGCGGAGGCCAGCAACGGGGCCAGGTCGATCTGGAAGCTGCTCAGCACCATCAGCGCGGCCGTGCCGAGGATCAGGAAGCTCGCCACCGACCGCAGCACCGACCCGATCGCCTGCGAGCGCTGCCGCCGCCGCTCGGCGTTGACCAGCAGCCCGCCGAGGGTGGTGCCCTCCGCCGACTCGGCCGTCCGGTTCATCCGGTCGATGAACTTGGTTATCGCCCGCAGCACGGCCTTTCTGAGCACCACCGCGATCACCACGACCAGCAGCACCTTCAGCCCGATCGCCAGCCAGGTCGACCAGTTCTGCTCGACCCAGCTGGCCGTGTGGGCGGCGCTCTCCTGGGCGTCCTGGAGCGTGGGGACGGTCGTGGTCGGCGACTCCGAGGGGGTCGGCGACGGCGACGAACCGGCGGCCGGTAGGACGGCGGGCAAGGACACGGCGGGTACCTCCAGGCGGTGCGCTACTGCCCTCCGGTACGGCGTTCAGGGTCACGTACGGCGTTCAAGGTCACGGAAAGGTCACCGGACGGGCAGGAACACCACACTAACGGGGCATTGTGTGTGGGCCCCGCCGATACGAGAAGGAGAGACCGTCCTCACGCCGGCTCCTTACTCCCGGTTGGACAGGCCGGCTGCTCCCGCTTGAACAGGCCCGCTTGAAAAGGGGTACAACCGGGGGATGAATGCGGTGTGGTCGAAAACACTCCCAGCCCGTTACCGGGAGATGGTGGCGCGTCCACCAGGCAGGAGGGGAGACTGACCACAGATCGTCCCGGCGCGAGCCACGCGCCGCCGACGCCCAAGGAGGCCCCCGTGCCGCATGTCCTGGTCCTCAACGCGTCGTACGAGCCGCTCGGCGTCGTACCGCTCCGCCGCGCGCTCGTCCTCGTCCTGGAGAACAAGGCAGTCGCCTTGGAGGAATCCGGCGCCTATATGCACAGCGCAACCGTCACAGTCTCCGCACCCAGCGTGGTCCGGCTCAAGCGATTCGTACGGGTTCCCTACCGGGGGCCCGTTCCTCTCACCCGCAGGGCGCTCTTCGCGCGCGACGGGGGCCGGTGCATGTACTGCGGTGGCGTCGCAACCAGCGTCGACCACGTCATCCCGCGCAGCCGCGGGGGTCAGCACGTCTGGGACAACGTGGTGGCGTCCTGCCGCCGCTGCAACCACGTCAAGGCCGACCGCCATCTCTTCGAGATCGGCTGGCGGCTGCGGCACAAACCAGCCCCACCCACCGGCCTGGCCTGGCGCATCATCGGGACCGGCCATAGGGACCCGCGCTGGCTGCCGTACTTGCAACCGTACGGCGCGGACGACGCTCTGGCCCGGATCGACGGCATCTCCGCCTGACGGTCCGGGCCTTCGCATACCCCGTGGCTGCCCGCTCAGCCACGGGGCCCTTCGGCACGCGCGCCCCGTACGACGAACAGCGCACCGCCCACCGCAAACGCCCCCAGCGCCGCCGCCCAGGCGCCCGGTTGCGCCCCCGGTTGCACCGGCCACGCCCACACCGTCACCGCGCTTCCGTGCGCCCCCGCCGAGCCCAGATACACGGCACTGACGTAACCGAAGGCCGGCAGCCAGCTCAGCCGGGCCCCGAGCAGCGCGGCCGCGGCCGCCGTGACACCCGTACAGCCCAGTGTGTTGCGGATCATGGCCGGCGGCCCGAAGGTCTCCGGATGCCCCAGCACCGCCACCGGCAGCAGCACGGCCGCGAGCGCGGTGAGCCCGGCCAGCTGCGCCAGCCGCCGCGGCCACCACGGCCGCACGGCCGTCCGGTCCAGTTCGTCGGAGGGCGAGGACAGGCTCACCCCGATCACCGCGGCCGCCAGCAGCGGGGCCAGCGCGACCACCGGCACCCGGCGGTCGGGGTCGAGGTAACTGTCGAGACGGGCCGCCGCCCAGACCGCGAAGGCGGCCGTCCCGGCGAGCGCGACAAGGGTGGCGGGAAGCGCGCGGGAGCGCGCGTAGAGCACCTGACCGGCGGTCGTCACAGGGCCGGCACCTCCTTCGGCCTGCAGTCGGCGCGGGCCGCGAAGTACGCCGACAGCCAGGTCCGGCGCTCCTCCTCGTCCATCGCCAGCAGGCGGGCCCGGGCGGCGCGGCGCGCGGTCAGTGCGGCGCGCCGCCGGGCGTCGGACCCGGCGTCGAGGCTGTCGAAGTACTGCTGGGCGGGGTCGGGCGCGAGGTAGTTCTCGACGGCGTCGTCGGCCACGGCGATCCGGTCGTCAAGGCCGCCGTCCGGGTCGTCCGGACAGTCGCCGCTCAGCCCCAGCGCCCCCACCGCCTGCCACGCGAACCCGGCCGGATCCGTCAGCCGCCCCCGCACGAACGACCAGCCCAGCGGGGTCAGCGACGGCAGCGACGCCTCGTCGCGGCCCGCCTTCCCGTCCCGGTCCTCCCAGCGCACCGGCAGGTTCCGTACGCCCGCCAGCTTCCCCGTCACCCCCGACAGTGCCGCGCCGACCTGCGGCAGCGCGTCCGCGAACCGGGCGTTCACACACACCGCCGGGGTGACGGACGTGTCGCACACCTGCCGGTCGGCCAGCGGGTCGGTGTGCCACAGCCCGTCCCCGGTCTGCACGAGCAGCACGCCCGCGGCGGTCGCGGCGGTCAGCGGCAGCAGGGCCGTCCACCGGCGCCGGGCCGCGTACGCCAGTACGGCCGCCCCCGCCAGACCTCCGGCCCACACCGCCGTCGCCGCCGGCTGCCACCACACCGGCACCCAGGTCGCCAGGACCTGGAACGCGGGGTTCAGCGACTGCCCGGCCCCCTCGTGCGCCGTCGCCGTCACCCCCAGCCCCGCATACCCGGCCGTCGCCAGCAGCGGCGCCGCGAGCCGCGAGGGCACCAGCCGCCCCACCACATGACCGGCCGCCACCGCGGCCCCCGACACGAAGGCGTCGGCCGCCATCCGGGCCAGGCGCGGACCGTCCCCCAGGGGCCCCTGGGCGTACGGCCAGGTCGCGAGCAGCGCCAGCCCCGCCGCGACCGCGTACCCCGCGGCCACCCAGAGGGCCACCGGCAGCGCGGACACCAGGAGACGGGACAGCGGCGGCCGTACGACCGTCCCCCACAGCTCCTCCGTACGGCGCCGCCGTTCCCGGCCGCCCTGCCAGCAGCCCGCCGCCGCGGCCGCCGGGACGGTGATCAGCACGGCGTCGTGCAGCTGCGCGGCCGTCTCCGCCCAGCCGCCCTGCCACCGGTCGGCCGAGGCGGCCAGCAGCACGCCCAGCGTCAGCAGCACGGTGAGACCGGCCCAGGGGGCGAAGCCCCGGCGGGCCTCCACGAGGAGGGGCGCCTTCGCCTCCGCCAGGACGCTCATCGCAGTACCTCCGTCGCGCGGTGGGCGCGCAGGGCCGCCGTGTAGCCGCGCTCGATCGGATGGTCGCCGGGGCCGTCGGACGTCTCGCCGAGGGCGGTGAGGGTGTCCGGTGTCCCCCGGTAGGCGACCCGGCCCGAGTCCAGGAGGGTGACCTCCGTGCAGGCCGCCGCCACGTCCTCCACCAGGTGGGTCGAGACGACCACGGTCGCCGAGGCGCCCAGCTCGCGCAGCAACTCCCGGAACTCCACGCGTTGTTCGGGGTCCAGTCCGGCGGTCGGCTCGTCGAGCAGCAGGACCTCCGGCGCGTTGACGATCGCCTGCGCGATGCCGACCCGGCGGACCATGCCTCCCGACAGCGTCCGGATCTTCCGGTCCGCGCGGTCGGCGAGCCCGACCCGGGCCACCGCCCGCTCGACCGCGGCGGGGGTCCGGGCGGCGGGCATCTCCTTCAGCCAGGCCACGTACGACACGAACTCCCGCACGGTGAACCCCGGGTAGTAGCCGAACTCCTGCGGCAGATAACCCAGCCGGCCACGGACCTCGCCCAGGGCGCGGTGCTCCGCGGTGTCCCGGCCTAGCAGCTCCACCCGGCCGGCGGACGGCCCGGCGACCGTCGCCAGCACCCTGATCAGCGAGGTCTTCCCGGCGCCGTTCGGGCCCAGCAGCCCGTGCACACCCGTGCCGAGTGCGAGGTCGACCGAGTCCAGGGCGACGGTCCTGCGGTGCCGGACGCGCAGGCCGGTCACTCGTATGCTCAACGGTTCTCCAGGTGGTCGTAGGCGTCCCGGCGGACGGCCAGCAGGACGGCGCACACGGCGGCGGCCGCGGCCCAGCCGGGCTGCGCGCCGTCGAAGCAGACGGCCAGCCGGCCGGCCAGCCGTGCGGTGAGGCTCCCGCCGTGCGCGGCGAACGCCGGGACGAGGACGGCGGCCAGCCAGCCGCCGCCGGTCACCGCGGTCGCGGTACGGCAGCCGACGTAGGACGCGAGCGTCAGGGAGCCGAGGGTCAGGGCCAGCGCCGGCAGCAGCCAGGCGGCGGCGCCGGGCGCGCCCGAGGCGGGCAGCGCGGCGCCGGTGAGGGTCAGGGCGGGGAGGCTGAGGCCGAGGACGGCGGCGGTGCGGGTGAGGGCGAGGCGGAGGCCGCCGGAGGGGGTGGCCGCGGTGATCTCGTGCAGGGGGTCGGCGTGCGGGCCGTAGGAGAGGGCGACGCCGGCCACGGGGATCACCGGGGCGAGGGTGAGGAGGAGGGTGCGGGTGGCTTCGTAGCCGGCGGCCCGGTTCAGGAGGAGGGCGCCGACGACGACGGTGAGGAGGGCGAGGAGCCAGGTTCCTCGTAGGGCGGGGCCGAGGGACCAGAGGGTGGGTTTGAGGTGAGTCGTCAGGTGCCGGCCGGTGGGGGCTGGTCGCGCCCACGCGGCGGAGCCGCACATGTCAGAGCCCCGCGCCCCCTTGGGGCGCGTTGCAGTGGCCGTCAGGATCAAGTCGCGTACCTCGTCGAGGACCAGTCCCGCCGGTGTGTTTCGCACCGCCGTCGAGACTCGGGTCGCGCAGGCGGTGCAGGTCTCCAGGTGTTTCTCCAGGGACCAGGCGTCCGCCTCCGGCAGGGAGCCGTCGGCGTAGCGCAGGGTGAGGTCCTCGGAGGCGTGCCAGGGTGTCGTCATGCCGGGCCTCCTGTCGGTGAGGGGTTCAGCTGGGTCAGGGCCGCGCGGAGTTCGGCCCTTGCCCTGAGGGCTCGGGACTTGACCGTGCCCTCGGGTATGCCGAGCAGGCGGGCGGCCTCCCGGGTGCTCAGGCCGTCGACGACCGTCGCCCGGAGCACCTCGCGCAGTTCGGGGGAGATCCGGTCGAGGGCGGTGCCCACGTCGCCGTACTCCAGGGCGGTGAGGACCCGGTCCTCCGCCGACGGGGCGACGGCGGCCGGCGCGGGCAGGGTCTCCACCCGTGCCGCCCGCTCCTGCACCCGGCGGGCGTCCACCAGGCGGCGGGCCGCGATCGTCCACAGCCAGCCGCCGGCCTGCTGCCCGCGGTGCCCGGCCGCCGAGCGCCAGACGGTGACGAAGGTGTCCTGGAGCACCTCCCGTACGACCTCGGGGTCGGCGCAGCGCCGGGTCAGCCGGGCATGCAGCCACCCCGCGTGCCGGTCGTACAACTCGGCCAGCGCCGAGGCGTCCCCGGCGGCGACGGCCCGCAGCAGCACCGCGTCGCCGCTGGCGTCACCGCCCGCGTCCGCGTGCGTGTCGTCGTTCTCCCAGCGGCCCCCCATGGGGCGGAACAGTCTCACACCGTCTCTATCGATCACCCGGACGCGGTCGGTTCGCGGGGGCGGGGCCCGGCCGTCACGCGTGCCCTCGCGACGACGGGGTAGGGCTCCTCTGACCCGGCAATCGCCGCCGTAACCGACGTCAGGACGAGGAGGCCGCCGTGGCCGCAACGGTGCATCATCCGATCCCGGCCCAGTTCAAACCCCCGGTGGAGACCCAGGAGGGGCCCCACCTGTGCGTGTTCAGCGCCGAGGGGGCGTGCGCGCAGGCCCCGCTGACCAGTGAGCCGCCGCTGCCCGACGCCGAGCCCCTCACCAGCGAACCGCCGCTCGCCGACGCGGCCCCGCTGACCAGCGAGCCGGGGTTGTAGATGAACGAAGCCCTGGACCCGGGGCTGTGCCGGCTCGCGGAGCTGCACGGCGTCGCCACCTCCTACAGCCCCGCCCCGGACCGTACGGTCGCCGCCTCCGCCGGTGCCGTGACCGCCGCGCTGGGCGCCCTGGGCGTCGACGCGAGCGGCCCGGACGCCGTCCGCACCGCCCTCGCTGACCGGGAGCGGGAACTCGCCGAACGGCTGCTGCCGCCGACGGTCGTCCACTGGGCGGGCACCGGCGAGATCGCCCTCGGCCTGCCCGCCGGCACCCGCCTGGAGGTGCGGACGGAGGACGGGGAGACCCGGGACGACGTGGCGGGTCTGCCGCTCGGGGTGCACCTGCTGACCGCCGCCGCCCCGGACGGCCGCACCGCCCGCGCCCACCTGGTCGTCGCCCCCGACCGGCTGCCCACCCCCGCCGTCCGCTCGTACGGAATCCTCGTCCAGCTCTACTCGCTCCTGTCCCGCCGCTCCTGGGGCATGGGCGACCTCGGGGACCTCGCCGAGCTGGCCGAGTGGGCCGGACGCACCGCGGGCGCCGGGTTCGTGCAGGTCAACCCGTTGCACGCGGCCGTACCCGGAGCCCCGACCGACCCGTCCCCCTACCGCCCCTCCTCCCGCCGCTTCCCCGACCCGGTGCACCTGCGGCCGGAGGCCGTCCCCGAGTACACCGCGGCCCCCGCCGTCACGGACCGTGCCGAAGGACTGCGCTCCGCCGTCCTCGACCAGGGCGGCCTCATCGACCGGGACGCCGTGTGGGAGCTGAAGCGGGAGGCGCTGGAGGAGGCGGCCGCCGCACCGCTCGCCCCCGCTCGGCAGGCCGCCTACGACGCCTTCCGCGCCGCGGAGGGACAGGCCCTGGAGGACCACGCCACCTGGTACGCGCTCGCCGAGCGGCACGGCTCCGACTGGCACCGCTGGCCGCAGGCGCTGCGCGACCCCCGCTCACCGGAGACCGCCCGCGCCCGCGCCGAGCTGGCCGACCGGGTCGGCTTCCACTCCCGCCTCGCCTGGCTCACCGTCACCCAGCTCACCGCCGCCCAGCGCGCCGCCCGCGAGGCCGGCATGCCGGTCGGGATCGTGCACGACCTCGCCGTCGGCGTGCACCCCGCGGGCGCCGACGCCTGGGCCCAGCAGGACTACTTCGCCGCCGGGATGTCCGTCGGCGCTCCGCCCGACGCCTTCAACGCCCGCGGCCAGGACTGGGGCCTGCCGCCCTGGCGCCCCGACCGCCTCGCCGCCGGCGGCCATGCCCCGTTCCGCGAACTCCTGCGCGCCCTCTTCCGGTACGCCGGAGCCCTGCGCATCGACCATGTGATGGGCCTGTTCCGGCTGTGGTGGGTGCCGCAGGGCAGCCCGCCCACCGAGGGCACCTACGTCCGCTACGACGCCGAGGCCATGCTCGCCCTGCTGGCCCTGGAGGCGACCCGGGCCGGAGCGGTGGTGATCGGGGAGGACCTGGGCACCGTGGAGCCGGGGGTGCGCGAGACGCTGGAGCGGCGCGGGGTGCTCGGCACCTCCGTGCTCTGGTTCGAACGGGACTGGGACGGCGACGGCCGCCCGCTGCCCCCGGCACGCTGGCGCGCCGACTGCCTCGCCACCGCCACCACCCACGACCTGCCGCCCACCGCGGCCCGTCTCACCGGCGAGCACGTCGAACTCCGCGACCGCCTCGGCCTGCTCACCCGCCCGCTGGCGGAGGAACGGGCCGAAGCGGCGGCCGACACCGCGGAGTGGCTGGCCCTGCTGACCCGCCTGGGCCTGCTCGCCGCCGCCGACACCGGCGACGAGGAGGCCGAGATCCGGGCCGTCCACCGCTTCCTGCTCCGCACCCCGGCCCGCATGATCGGCGTCTGGCTCCCGGACACCGTCGGCGACCGCCGCCCCCAGAACCTCCCCGGCACCTGGGACCAGTACCCGAACTGGCGCCTCCCGATCGCCGACGCGAAGGGCCGCCCGGTGACCCTGGAGGAGCTGACGGCTTCGGAGCGGGTGCGCGCGCTGTTCCGGACCCTGCACACCGACCGCCCGTCCGCGGTGTGAGGGGGCTGCCGCCCGCGCATCCCCCTTCGGCTCGAAGCGGGGGCGCGCGGGCGGCGGCCCCCGGGACGGTCACCGCAGCCCGCGGCGGCCGGTACAGGTACCCCCGGGCGCGCGCCCCCCAAGTCGGCCCGCTAACTTTGGGTTCGTGGACAAGAAGAACGCCCTGCGCGCCGGCGCCCTGGCTGCCGGTACGACGCTGATGATGCTGCTCATGTCGTCGCCCGCCCTCGCGCTCACGCGTGACGACGGTGACGATCCCGGCAAGGGCCTGAGCGTCGTCCAGACGCTCGGTCTCTACGTCCTGACCCCGCTCGTGCTGTTCGCGGTCATCGCCGGCCTGGTGATGGTGCTGGACAAGTCCAAGGTCCGGGTCATCAAGCCGGGCTCGAAGGCCAAGGCGAAGGCCTGACACCCGCTTCTCCACCGAGGGCGCCGGTCGCCTTCCGTACGTACCGCACGTACGGGAGCTGACCGGCGCCCTCGGCGCATTCCGCAGGGCGCGTCGCTCAGGGGCTCGGCGCGGTCAGATACCGCTGCACGGTCGGCCCGAGCCACGCCTCGATCTCCTCGCGGGCCAGCGCCACGACCGGCGGCAGCCGCACCACGTACCGGGTCAGCGCGAGCCCCATCAGCTGCGCGGCGCACAGCCCCGCCCGCGTCGCCACCTGCTCGGGGTCCGGGCACACCCGCTGGGCCACCGGTACCACCTGGTCCCGGAAGATGCCCTGCAGGCGCTCGGCCCCCGCCTTGTTGGTGACGGCGACCCGCAGCACCGCGGTGAGCTCCTCGTTCGCCTCCCAGATGTCCAGGAAGTGGCCCACCAGCGCCCGCCCGACCTCGGTGGGCGGCACCTGGGACACGTCGGTCATCCGCAGGTCGAGCGTGACGGCGGCCGCGAAGAGGCCGTCCTTGCTGCCGAAGTAGCGCATGACCATCGAGGGGTCGATGCGGGCGTCCTTGGCGATGGCGCGGATGGTGGCGCGCTCGTAGCCGTCGGCTGCGAAGCGTTCGCGGGCGGCGGCCAGGATGGCGGAGCGGCTGGCGTCGGAGCGGCGCGCCGCCGGGCCGTTCGCGGAATCCGTGCTTCTACTGGGGGTGCCGGTCATGCCAACGAGCGTAGGCCAACAATTGTGGGTCAACAAGTGTGGGCCAACAAGTGTTGACCGCGGAATCGGTCTGGCCTAGGCTTGTCAACAAGCGTTGGCCAACAGGTGTTGGTCAACAGGTGTTGGTCAACGATCGTTGATCAGTGAACGCTGATCAACACCCGTTGGCGGACGAGTGCAGGCATCCACATCCAGGAGGCCCCCATGAACGGCACGAACGGCACGAACGGCACCCCCGGAACCACCGGCCCGGCCCCCGCCCTCGGCTCCGAAACCTCCCGTGTGATCGTCGTCGGCTCCGGCCCCACCGGCCTCCTCCTGGCCGGTGACCTCGCCGCCGCCGGCATCCCGGTCACCCTCCTCGAAAAGCGCCCTCACAAGATCAGCAACCTCTCCCGCGCCTTCGCCCTGCACGCCCGCGCCCTGGAGCAGCTCGACGCGCGGGGCCTCGCCGACGAACTCGAAGCCGTCGGCGAGCCTCTCTCCCGGTTCAGCCTCTTCGGCCGTTTCAACCTCGACCTCGGCACCCTGCCCTCCCGTTTCCGGCATGTCCTCGTCCTCCCGCAGTACGAGGTCGAGAAGGTGCTGGAGCGCCGGGCGGCCGAGGCCGGCGTCGACTTCCGCAACGAGTCCGAGGTGACCGGCCTGACCCAGGACGCGGCCGGTGTCACCGTGCACGTCAGGGGCGGCGAGGACCTGCGCGCCGCGTACGTGGTGGGCGCCGACGGGATGCGCAGTGCCGTGCGGGAGGCGGTCGGGCTGCCGTTCCCGGGGAGGTCGGCGATCCGGTCCGTCGTCCTCGCCGACGTGCTGCTCGCCGAGAAGCCCCCGACACTGCTGACGGCCGCCGCGGTCGGCGACGCGTTCGCGTTCCTGGCGCCCTTCGGCGACGGCTACTACCGCGTCATCTGCTGGCAGCGCGACCGCGACGTCCCCGACCACGAGCCGGTCGGCCTCGACGAGGTCAGGGAGATCACCCGGCTGGCCCTGGGCAAGGACTACGGGATGCACGACGCCCGCTGGATGTCCCGCTTCCACAGCGACGAGCGCCAGGTGCCCAGCTACCGGGTCGGCCGGGTCTTCCTGGCCGGCGACGCGGCGCACGTGCACACCCCGGCAGGCGGCCAGGGCATGAACACCGGCCTGCAGGACGCGGCCAACCTGGGCTGGAAGCTCGCCGCCGTGCTGCACGGCCACGCGGACCCCGGTCTGCTCGACACCTACCAGAGCGAACGCCACCCGGTCGGCAGGTCCGTCCTGCGCAGCAGCGGCGCCCTGGTCCGCCTCGCGATGGCCAGGGGCCCGCTGCTGGCGGCGCGGAGCGTGCTCATCCGCGCGCTGGGCCACGCCGGCCCGGTCCGCCGCAGGATCATCGGCCAGATCACCGGCATCGGCTACCGCTACCCCGCACCGCGGGGCGCCCACCGTCTCACCGGCACCCGGGCTCCCGACCTCGCCCTGGCCGGCACCTCGGCAGGCACCTCGGCAGGCACCTCGGCAGGCACCTCGGCAGGCACCTCGGCAGGCACCTCGGCCGGCGTCTCGGCCGACGGCTGCCGCCTGTACGAGGCGCTGCGCGGCGGCCGGTTCGTCCTCGTCACCCCGGGTCCGGACCCGTACGACACGGGCACGCGGTACGCCGGCCGGCTGGCCGTGGCGCAGTGGCGGAGCGGCCGTCGTACGACCGTTCTGGTGCGCCCCGACGGATACGTGGCCTGGGCTGGCGAGGACGCCCGGGCGCCGGACATCGAGAAGGCGCTGTCCACCCACGTCGGGTGACCGGTTCACGCGAGGGTGAAGCCCGCGGCCTTGGTGTCGAGGGTGGTGTGGCCGTCCTTCGCCGTGGCGAGCACGGCGATGTGCCAGGCGCCGTGCGGGGAGGACGCGATGTCGGCGGCGGTCATCCCGCCCTTGTAGACGCACCGGACGGTGTGGCCGCCGGCCGGCGTGCAGGTCGCGGACGCCACCTCGGCCATGTCCTTGGCGGTCAGCGGCTTCTTCGCGAACTCGGACTTCTCCGGCCAGGCCAGCACCTTCAGGTTCTTGACGCCGGAGGGCGCGGTGACCTCGGTGGTGAAGGAGAGCGAGCCGTCCCGGCCGCCGTCGGGGGCGGTGTAGCGGACGGTGCTGTGCGCCAGGGCGGGCGACGGGTCCTGGTCGCCGGCGTAGGCGAGGGCGAAGGCCCCGGCACCTCCGAGCACGACGACACCGGCGACCACGGACAGGGCGATACGACGGGACATGGCGAGTTCTCCGTAACTGGTTCAGGCTGGCTCAGGCTGTCTCAGCCGAATGGACCCGGCGCTCTCTGCCGCGCCGGTGCGTCGATACTCGCAACGCGCAGCCGCCCCGGGCGTGAGCACGGATACTCAACTCGTCCTGGGTGATGGGTACTTCGCGCATAGGGCGGGGCGCCCGGTGGAGATCCCACCGGGCGCCCCGACGAGGTGTCGCCTACTGGGCGGCCGCGTCCGCCGCCTGGGCCTTCAGGGCGCGCTCGACGCCCGCGCGGGACTCCGAGACGAGCCGGGCCAGGGCCGCGTTCGGCTGGGCCGCGGCCAGCCAGGCGTCCGTCCTGGCGAGGGTCTCCTGGGAGACCTGGAGGGACGGGTAGAGGCCGATCGCGATCTGCTGGGCGATCTCGTGCGAGCGGGAGTCCCACACCGACTTCAGGATCTCGAAGTACTTGTCGGTGTACGGCGCCAGCAGCTCACGCTGGTCGGTCTGGACGAAGCCGCCGATCACCGCCTCCTGCACGGCGTTCGGCAGCTTGTCGGAGTCGATGACCGACGCCCACGCCTCCGCCTTCGCCTCCTCGGTCGGACGGGCGGCGCGGGCGGTGGCCGCGTGGCGCTCGCCGGCGGCGGTCCTGTCCCGCTCGTACTCGCCCGCGATCTCCGCCTCGTCGAAACGGCCGACCGCCGCCAGCCGCTCCACGAACGCCCAGCGCAGTTCGGTGTCGACGGCCAGGCCCTCGATGGTGTGGGTGCCCTCCAGCAGGCTGTCCAGGAGGTCCAGCTGCTCCGGCGTGCGGGCGGTGGCCGCGAAGGCGCGCGCCCAGGCCAGCTGGTGGTCGCTCGCCGGCGCGGCGGACCGCAGGTGGGCCAGCGTGGCGTCGGTCCAGCGGGTGAGCAGGGCCTCGCGGGCGGCCGGGTCGGCGTACAGCTCGATGGCCAGCTTCACCTGGCGGTGCAGGGACTGGACGACACCGATGTCCGACTCCTTGCCGATGCCGGACAGCACGAGGGACAGGTACTCACGGGTGGGGAGTTCCGCGTCCCGGGTCATGTCCCAGGCCGACGCCCAGCACAGCGCGCGGGGCAGCGAGGACTCGAAGTCGCCGAGGTGCTCGGTGACGAAGTGCAGCGACCGCTCGTCCAGGCGGACCTTGGCGTACGACAGGTCGTCGTCGTTGAGCAGGAACACCGCCGGACGGGCGCGGCCGGCCAGCTGCGGTACGGCCGTCAGCTCGCCGTCCACGTCCAGCTCGATCCGGTCGGTGCGGACCAGCTTGCCGGTCGCCTCGTCGAGGTCGTACAGGCCGACCGCGATCCGGTGCGGACGCAGCGTCGGCTCGCCCTTCGCGCCGGCGGGCAGCGCCGGGGCCTCCTGGCGGATGGCGAAGGAGGTGACGACACCATCGGCGTCCGTCTCCACCTCCGGGCGCAGGATGTTGATGCCGGCCGTCTGCAGCCACTTCTGCGACCAGGTGCTCAGGTCACGCCCCGAGGTCTCCTCCAGGGCGCCCAGCAGGTCGGACAGGCGCGTGTTGCCGAACGCGTGCCGCTTGAAGTACGCCTGCACGCCCTTGAAGAACTCGTCCATGCCGACGTACGCGACCAGCTGCTTCAGGACGCTCGCACCCTTGGCGTACGTGATGCCGTCGAAGTTGACGAGCACGTCGTCCAGGTCGCGGATCTCGGCCATGATCGGGTGGGTGGAGGGCAGCTGGTCCTGCCGGTACGCCCAGGTCTTCATGGAGTTGGCGAACGTTGTCCACGAGTGCGGCCAGCGCGACCCGGGGGCGTACGCCTGGCAGGCGATGGAGGTGTAGGTGGCGAACGACTCGTTCAGCCACAGGTCGTTCCACCACTCCATGGTGACCAGGTCGCCGAACCACATGTGGGCCAGCTCGTGCAGGATGGTCTCGCTGCGCGTCTCGTACGCCGCGTCGGTCACCTTGGACCGGAAGACGTACTGGTCGCGGATGGTCACCGCGCCCGCGTTCTCCATCGCGCCCGCGTTGAACTCCGGCACGAACAGCTGGTCGTACTTGGTGAACGGGTAGGCGTAGTCGAACTTCTCCTGGAACCAGTCGAAGCCCTGCCGGGTCACCTCGAAGATCGCGTCCGAGTCGAGGAACTCGGCGAGCGAGGGACGGCAGTAGATGCCCAGCGGCACCGACTGGCCGTCCTTCTCGTACACGCTGTGCACCGAGTGGTACGGGCCCACGATCAGGGCGGTGATGTACGACGAGATGCGGGGCGTCGGCTCGAAGACCCAGGTGTCGTCCTTGGGCTCGGGCGTCGGCGAGTTCGAGACGACCGTCCAGCCGGTCGGCGCCTTCACGGTGAACTGGAAGGTCGCCTTCAGGTCGGGCTGCTCGAAGGAGGCGAAGACCCGGCGGGCGTCCGGCACCTCGAACTGGGTGTAGAGGTACGCCTGCTCGTCGACGGGGTCGACGAACCGGTGCAGACCTTCACCCGTGTTGGTGTACGCGCAGTCGGCGACGACACGGAGGACGTTACGGCCCTCCAGCAGGCCGGGCAGCGCGATCCGGGAGTCGGCGAAGACCTCGGCGGGATCCAGCGGATCACCGTTGAGGGTGACCTCGTGGACCGCCGGGGCCACCAGGTCGATGAAGGATTCGACGCCGGTTTCGGCGACGTCGAAGCGCACCGTGGTCACGGACCGGTAGGTACCGCCCTCCTGCGCGCCGGAGAGGTCGAGAGCGATCTCGTACGAGTCAACGGTGAGCAGCTTCGCCCGCTGCTGTGCCTCTTCGCGAGTCAGGTTTGTGCCAGGCACGCGGTCATCTCCTCGTTATGTGTGGGTTGCGCCATCCTTCCACGGGAGCGGGGACGAGGGCGACGAGGGAAAACCCCAGAGATCGCACGGTCGGGGGGCCTCGGGCCGCCTCCCCGAGCCGTGCGGTGCCTCAGACGGCCGTGGTGCCTCCGTCGACCGGGACGGCCGCGCCGGTGACGAAGGAGGACCGGTCGCTGCACAGCCAGAGCGCCGCCTGGGCCACCTCGACGGGGTCGGCCATCCGCTTCTGCAGCGTCTCCTCCTCGAACTGCTTGCCCAGCTCGGGCAGCTCACGGACGACCCGGTCCATCATCTCGGTGAGTGTGCTGCCCACCACCAGCGCGTTGACGCGGATGCCGCGCTTGCCGCACTCGGCCGCGGCGGCCCGGGTGAGCCCGAGGACGGCGTGCTTGGCGGCCACGTACGCGGCCGACGCCCCGGTGGCCCGCTGCCCCGCGACGCTGGAGGTGTTGACGATGGTGCCGCCGCCGTCGCGGAGCAGCACGGGGATCTGGGCGCGCAGGCAGTTCCAGACGCCGCGCACGTTGACGTCCATGGTCTGCTCGTAGACGTCCTGGCCGGTCTCGTGCAGGTCGGTGCCGGCGGTGCCGAACCCGGCGTTGTTGAAGGCGCAGTCGAGCCGTCCGAAGGCGTCGACGGCCGTGCGCACGACCCGGTCGACGTCGTCGGCGGAGGCGATGTCCCCCGGTACGGCGAGGGCCCGCCCGCCGGAGCCACGGATCTCCTCGACGAGCGACTCCAGCCGCTCCGCCCGCCGGGCGGTGACCACGACTGCGGCCCCCTCACGGGCGAAGAGCCGGGCGGCGGCGGCCCCGATCCCGCTGGAGGCCCCGGTGATCATGGCGACCTTGCCGTCGAGGACGCGTGAGGTGCCGCAGGCATGCTGGGTGTCGCTCATGTGTGGTGGCCCCCTGGAAAGCGAACGTGAGCATCAGCGCCCCGTACGGGGCGCTGGGGGTACCCCAAGCCGAAGGCTGGGGGAGGAACTGCGCGACCGGCCAGGACGGCGCCGCACTCGCCCGACGGCAGAACGCGGCACCTCCTGTGGCGCGCACGGCCCCCTACTCGGCCGACAGCTCCGCCGCCACCAGCTCCGCGATCTGCACGGCGTTCAGCGCGGCGCCCTTGCGGAGGTTGTCGTTGGAGACGAAGAGCGCGAGGCCGTTCTCCACCGTCTCGTCGCTGCGGATCCGGCCGACGTACGACGCGTCCCGGCCGGCCGCCTGCAGCGGGGTGGGGATGTCGGACAGCTCGACGCCGGGCGCGCCGGCGAGCAGCCCGGTCGCCCGCTCCGGGGAGATCGGGCGGGCGAACCGGGCGTTGAGCTGGAGGGAGTGCCCGGAGAACACCGGGACGCGGACACAGGTGCCGGAGACCTTCAGCTCGGGGAGCTCCAGGATCTTGCGGGACTCGTTGCGCAGCTTCTGCTCCTCGTCGGTCTCGCCCAGACCGTCCTCGACGAGGTTGCCGGCGAAGGGCAGGACGTTGAAGGCGATGGGCCGCTTGTAGACCTGCGGCTCCGGGAAGGTGACCGCCCCGCCGTCGTGGGTGAGCTTGTCCGCGTCGGCGGCGACCTTCTGCACCTGCCCGTGCAGCTCCGCGACGCCCGCGAGACCCGAGCCGGACACCGCCTGATAGGTGGTGGCGACCAGCGCCTGGAGGCCCGCCTCCGCGTCCAGCACCTTCAGGACCGGCATCGCGGCCATCGTGGTGCAGTTCGGGTTGGCGATGATGCCCTTCGGGCGGTCGGCGATCGCGTGCGGGTTCACCTCGGAGACGACCAGCGGGACCTCGGGGTCCCTGCGCCAGGCGGAGGAGTTGTCGATCACGACGGCCCCCTGGGAGGCGACCTTCTCCGCGAGCGCCTTCGAGGTGGCCCCGCCCGCCGAGAACAGCACGATGTCCAGGCCGGTGTAGTCGGCGGTCGCCGCGTCCTCCACCGTCACACCGTCGAGCACGGTCCCGGCCGAGCGGGCCGAGGCGAACAGGCGCAGCTCGTCGACCGGGAAGTTCCGCTCCACGAGGATCCTGCGCATGACCGTGCCGACCTGACCGGTGGCTCCGACGATTCCGACCCTCACGGCGACTCCCTCTGCATACGTTGACCTGTGTCTGCGGCCTTTCCATCATGCGGCCGACCCGGGTCCACCTGTCCAATTCTTTGCGCGCCATGCCCACCGACCGGACCAGCCGGCCCGTGGAACTCCCGCCCGCACCCCCGCTGAGCTGCAGAAATTACCTCCACTTGGCCGTGGTGCCGCAAGCTGTGCTGCGCCGCGCGCCGGTGTGACGTACGCCTCGGAAGCCTCTCGGATGCCCCCTCGGACGGCTCGGAGAAGATTTCCGGGAATCCGGCCGAACGTTTCCGGGGGCTGCGGCGTCGTAGGAGAAACGCGGTGAGGGGGTGGGTTGTGCTGCGCAGAATGGCCCGCCGCGCCCAGGGGGACCAGCACGGTGATCCTCTGGACGCGGACCAGGAGCGCCGGGTGCGCGCGGTGCTCGCGCTGGGCGGCGTACCGCAGGCGGACCTGCTGGACGGGGTACAGCAGGTCCGCCTGCGGTTGCTGGAGCGGGCCGCCGACGGCCAGGAGGCGCCGCGGGACGTCTCGGCGTGGGCGGCGGTCGTCGCCTCCCACCTCGCCATGGACTGGCACCGCGCCAAGCGCCGCCAGGAACGCCTCGGCGAGCGGCTCGCCTCCCTCCGCCAGCCCGACCACGCCTCCGGAGAGGACAGCAGGCTGCTCTCCGTCGCCGTCGCCCGCGGCCTGGACGAACTGCCGGACGCCCAGCGCCAGATCCTCGTCCTGCGCTTCTACGCCGACCTGCCGGTCCGCGGGATAGCCGAGGAACTGGGCATCCCCGAGGGCACGGTCAAGAGCCGGCTGCACACGGCGGTACGGGCCCTGCGCGCCCGCCTGCACGAGGACGAGGTGGTGTGAGCATGACCGCCGAACACGACGACCACGAGCGATACGACGGCCGGGGCGAGGAGGAGACCGACGCCCTGTTCGCCGTCCTCATGGACGAGCCGCTCTCCGACGAGCAGCGCGCCGATCCCGCCTTCATGGCCGAGCACCGGGCCGCCACCGCCGACCTGGCGCTCCTGCGCGAACAGCTCGGGATCATCGGCGACGCCCTTGCCGAGCCGCCGCCCGCGGCACTCCGGCCCCGTCCGGCCGCGCGTCGCCGCCCCTGGCAGCACCCCGGCGTCCGTGCCCTCGGGTTCGCCGGTGCCCTCGCGGCCGCGTTCGCCGGGGCCGTGTTCGGCATCGGCTGGCTCGCGGCGAACGGCGGCAGCAGCGCCATGTCGAACGGTGCCAGCTCCGACAAGGCCGCCGACAGCGCGTCGGGCACGGCGGGCCAGGGCGGCACGGAGCAGGCCGCCGGCCCCGGCTACCTCGCCTGCGCCCGGCTGGTCGTCGAGGGCACGGTGACCGAGGTGCAGCGGCTCCCGGGCTCCGGAGAGGAACGCGTCACCCTGCACGTGACCCGCGCCTACAAACCGGCGAAGACCGCCAAGGAGGTCGAGTTCCTCTTCGAGGACGGCACCGACGCCCGGGTGCGCACGGGCGCCCGCCTCCTGGTCGGCATCACGGCCGGGCAGCAGGTGCCCGACCGGTACGCGGTCGGGGAGTCGGAGATCGCGCCGGAGCGGTCCTGGATCGTCCGGGACCTGCCCGAGTCGCGCACCCTGACCTGCCGGAAGTGAAAGCGGAGGGGCGGGCGCCCCGCAGGACGCCCGCCCCCGGCACCGCAGTTGCCTACTGCGTGACCTTCTCGATCTTCACGCTGCCGGTGCCCGCGGCCGTGCCGAGCGTGTTGACCAGCTGGACCCGGCCGAAGAACTCACGTCCCTCGGGGGCCGCCGCGGCCGCCGTGACCTGGCCGGTCACCGTGGCCGAGGCGCCCGTGCCGAGCTTCACCGGAGTGGACCCGTCGACCGTGACGGAGCCGAGCGCCGCGGAGAAGAAGACGTCCCGGTAGTCGTAGTCGGTGGAGCCGGACGGGACCGAGTAGCCCACGACCTCGATCGTGTAGGTCCCGGCGGCCGGCGAAGCGACGGAGACCGCCTCCTCCGAGTCGCCGTCGGCGGACTGCGCGACCTGCGTGCCGGACGCGTCGTACACGGTCAGGTCCAGGTCGGCGGAGGCGTCCGACACGTTGCCGATCGCCACGTCCAGCGAGGTCGCGCCCTCCGGCACGGTCACCGTCGTCGTCTGGGTCTCGCCCTCCTTGATGGCCGGGCGGGCCGTCTTCGAGGAGCCGAGCGGGCCGCCGACCAGCTTGCCGTCGAGGGCGGCGAACTCGTTGGTCACCTTCCAGGAGGCGGTGACCGGCGTGCCGACCTTCGCCTCGGGCACGGTCACGGTCTCCGGGTCGAAGGCCGCGCCGAGCACGGTGACGCCCAGCTTGTACGGGTTGTCGAGCAGCGGCGAGGTGCGGCGCGCCTCGACCTCGATCTCCCAGACCCCGGCCTGCGGGTCGGCGTACGCACGCACGTCGGGCTTGCAGCCGTTGCCGTTCAGGTAGTTGTTGTAGCAGTACGGGGTGCCGGTGTTGTCGACCGGGACGCCGTACGGGTGGATGGCGATGAACCGCGTCTGGCTCTTGTCGGCGAGCCCGCTCATCGCGACCTCAAGGGACTTGGCGCCCTCGGGGACGGTCACGAAGTACGAGGTGGAGCTGTTGCGCTGCACCGAACCCGACGCCGAGTAGGTGTAGTCGACGGGGTCCGACACCACGACCGTGGTCAGGATCTGCTTGTCGACGCCCTCGGTCCGCGGGTCGTCGACCTCCAGGATCGCGGACTTGATGCCCGAACTCCTCGGCTTCGCCTGCACCTTGACCGTCACCGGCTGGTTCAGCGGCAGCTTCACCTCGTCGGACCCGAGGATCTTGAAGGTGTGCCCGGCGTTGTTCTCGAAGTGCAGCTCGTGCCGGATCGCCTGGTCGGCGCCGGAGGTACGGGTGATCGTGATGTCGTACGTCTTCTTCTGCCGGGCCTTCAGGCCGCCTTCGCGGTCGTAGAGCCCGGTGCCGTAGCCCGGGGTCTTCAGCGCGGAGTCGATCGCGGTGTCGACGGGCGCCTTCACGGTGTAGTCGTGCGCGGTGGCGTGGTCGCGGATGGACTCCCACGCGTCGACGATGTCGATCCGGCCCGCGCCCTCCTCGTACGCCTGGACGCCCTTGATGTGATGGGCCGTCGAGGTCAGCGCGGTGCGCAGGTCGGCGGGGGAGAGGGCGATGCCCTTCTCCTTGGCGGCGCTCAGCAGCAGCGCGCTCGCGCCCGCCGCCTGCGGGGAGGCCATCGAGGTGCCCTGGAGCATGGAGTAGCCGGCCGGCAGCGAGTAGCCCGCCTCGGCGACCGGGGAGCCCGGCAGCCAGGTCTGGGTGCTGTTGATCGCGGCGCCCGGTGCGACCAGGGTCGGCGTGAAGCCGCCGTCCTCACGCGGGCCGCGCGAGGAGAAGGGGAGCAGCTGGTACTTGGTGGTCACCTGGGAGCCGTAGTTGGCGGCCCAGGTTTCCCTGGAGATGGCCGCGCCGACGGAGATCACCTTGTCGGCGAGACCGGGGTCGCCGATGGTGTTCGCACCCGGGCCGGAGTTCCCCGCCGAGATCACCAGCTGTACGCCGTAGGTGTCGATGAGCCGCGTGTACAGCTCTGCACGGGCGTTGTTGCCGTCGTTCAGCGCCGGGAGGCCGCCGATCGACATGTTGACGATGTCGACGCCCCGGTTGGCGACCAGGTCGATCATGCCCTCGGTGAGGGCGACGTTGGTGCAGCCGCCGGTCCAGGTGCAGGCGCGGGACGAGACGATCTTCGCGCCCGGGGCCGCGCCGTTCATCTTGCCGCCGAACAGGCCGTTGGCGGCGGTGATGCCGGCGACGTGGGTGCCGTGCTCGGACTCGATGACGCCGATGTTGACGTAGTCGGCCTTCGCGCCGGACGCGTTGTAGACGACGTCCTTGCGGATCTCGACCACGAACGGGATGCGCTCGACGACGTCCGTGGCCGGGTCGTCCGTGCCGAAGTAGCCGATCTGGTAGCCGTCCTTGTACGGCTTCATCGGCACGTCGTCGGTGAAGTCCAGGTTGTCGTTGGTGTCCACGCGCACGGTGCCGGAGGCCGGGTCGTACAGCACGCCCCAGGCGTCGGTCGTGTCACCGTCGCGGTTCAGGTCGCCCTTCATGTCGCCGCCGGTGGTGGCGGACTCGTACATGTAGTTGAACTTGTACGAACCCTCGGGTGCCTTGAACGTCTCGGTGCCCTGGCTCGCCGTGGTGATGGAGAACGCCGGGCCGGCGACCGGGGCGGTCATCCGCCGCCAGGTGCCGTCGCCGTCGTTGACCGGGTCGGTCGAGGTCACCCAGTCGACGATCTTCCGCTCGCCGGTGGTGGTCTTCTGCAGCGCCGGGTGGCCGAGGTCCACGCCGGAGTCCAGGATGCCGATGGTGATGCCCCGGCCGTCCGCCTTCGGGTGCTCCTTGACGAAGTCGACGGCGCCCGTCTCGAAGGAGGGGTTGTAGGGGTTCGCGGCGGGGGTGTTCTTGTTCGGCCCCGAGTAAGTGGTCCCGGCGGCCTTGGAGTTGCCGTCCGTCACCGTGGGGTCGTCGAGCTGGATCTCCTGGCGCAGGTCGATCGCGTGCACCGAGGACAGCTTCGCGGCGGCGGCGATCGCCGAGTCCGCCCGCCCGGTGGGGACGGTGGCCCGGACGTAGCCGAGCTTGTCGTACGTACGGCCCACCAGGCCGCCCTTGACCGCGTCCAGTTCCTCGGTGACCTGCTCGGTCTGCCCCGGCGCGGTCGCGATCATCATCGTGACGTTCTTGGCGCCGTCGGACTTGGCCTCGGCGAGCAGCGCCGCGTCGTCCGAACCGAGCTTGTCGTGGGCCGACTTGACGCCGGGGTCGGCGGTGGCGGCGGCGGGCGCCGGGGTCACGGCGGCGGCCAGGGGCACCGGCCCGGCGGCGGAGAGCGCGGCCACGACGCCGACGGCGACGGCTATCCGGCCCAGGCGTCTGTGGCCCGGTATCGGGTCGTGCTGGGGGGTGAGGGTCATCTGCATCCCTTGTAGGTAAAGGAACGAGCCTGGAGCGACCGGGCATGGTCATGCCCGGCGCGTAGGCGCACAGCTTTCCCCAAGGGAACGGACTTTTGGGAACGTTGACCGAATTGATATGAACGTATGGGGAAAACCCCCGGTCACCCCCCGGTCAGCCCCCGATCGCTCGCCGATCACTCCCCGGCCGTCCCGCCGCCGCTTCCCGGTCCCGTCGCGGAAACCCGGTGGCCACCGCGCGCTCGACGCCCTAACGTGCCGACGTGCGCGAGAAGCTCAGGGTGGCGGCCTACGCCGTGTGCGTCCGTGACGGTCAGATCCTGCTCGCCCGGTCACCGGCCGACGACGGCACACCCGAGTGGGTCCTGCCCGGCGGCGGCATGGAGCACGGCGAGGACCCCTACGACACGGTCCGCCGCGAACTCATGGAGGAGACCGGCTACCGCATCGAGGTGACCGGCCTGCTGGGCATCGACTCCTACCGGCACCACTTCGCCGCCGAGGGCCCGCTGCGCCTCCCCACCGACCACCACAGCGTGCGGATCATCTACACCGGCGAGATCGTCGGCGGCGAACTGCGCAACGAGGTCGACGGCTCCACCGACATGGCCGCCTGGCACGACCTGGACGCGGTATCGGACCTGAGGCACATCCGGCTGATCGACGTCGCCCTGCGGCTGTGGCGGGAGAAGCCGGCGGCCGGGCGGTTTGCAGAAGAGCACTCGTAAGCGCCGGAGACCCTCCCCTACCCCGGCAGATGAACGCGGAGTAGCCGGGCCCCGGACGCCCGTGATCTGCTCCATGGCCGGTCCCCACCTCGCCTGATCCACGTACGGTGATCGGCGCTGCGCGTTGCCGCCGTGTTCACGCGCAGGTCACCCCCGGTGCCAACGATCCACAGTGAGCGGGAAGTTCGCGGAAGCGATCGCCCGTGACCACTGCCGACGCGTTCGTACTCGGGGAGATCGCGCCATGTCGCGCATACGCTCTGTCGCCACCTCCGCGGCCCACAAGGGCCGCGAGGCACTGGAGATCAACCGCCGTACCGTGCTCGCCGCCGCCGGAGCCGTCTCGCTCTCCGCAGGCGTCGGACTGGCCCTGCGCCCCACCGGCAGCGAGGCCGCCCCCGCATCCCCCGCCGCGGCCGAGGAGCAGCAGCCGGTCGCCGAGGGCCGCCAGGCCGCCGCGGCCCCCCTTGCCCCCTACACCAAGGGCACCACCCTCACCTCCGTCGCCGCGCCCCGCACCGGCTCCGGCTCCGGCTACCGGCGGCTCGGCGACGGCGCCGGCTGGTCGCGCGTGGTGCGCTCCGACCTGGCCGCCGCCAAGTCCGGCCGCGCGGGCCGCCGTACCGCCCTCGCCGCCTTCGTGCAGTTCACCGACCTGCACCTGATGGACGTCCAGCACCCGCTGCGTCTTGAGTTCCTGCGCGCCCACGACCCGCACGCCTGGCGCCCGCACGAGGCGCTCACCGTGCCCGGCGCCATCTCGCTCGTCGAGCGGGTCAACGCGCTGCGCGGCGCCCCGGTCACCGGCTCGCCGCTGCACTTCGTGATGACCACCGGCGACAACACCGACAACAACGCCCACTCCGAACTGGAGTGGTTCATGAAGGTGATGAGCGGCGGCAGGATCACCCCCAACACCGGTGACCCCAAGCACTACGAGGGCGTCCAGAACAGCGGCCTCAAGCTGTACTGGCAGGCCTCCTCCACCGTCCGCGACGGCGACAAGGCGCTCGGCTTCCCGCACCTGGCCGGCTTCCTGGCCGCCGCGGTCCGCGAGGTGAAGAGCCCCGGCCTCAACCTGCCCTGGTACTCCACGGTCGGCAACCACGACGCCCTGCCGCTCGGCTGCTTCGGCTCGCACGCCGACCCCTACCTCGCCGCGGCCGCGATCGGCGGCAAGAAGCTGATGACGGTGACCGACGCCGAGGCCAAGAAGCTCCAGGACTCCATCCGGAAGGCCCAGGACCCCAAGGGCAGCGGCTACCGCGACTTCCTGAAGGCCCACGCCCGGTCGATGCGCTCGGTCACCGCCGACGAGAAGCGCGCCCCCTACACGGCCGCCGACTACCTCAAGGCCCACCTGGACCCGGCCTACCAGGGCCTCGGCCCGGTCGGCCACGGCTACTCCAGCGCCAACGTGGCCGCGGGCACCCAGTACTACGCCTTCCGTATCTCCGACGACGTCATCGGCATCAGCCTCGACACGACGGACGCGGGCGGCCACTACGACGGATCGATCGGTTCGGCCCAACTGGCCTGGCTGGAGAAGACCCTGAAGGAGAACAAGGACTCCTACGCGGTCGTCTTCAGCCACCACACCAGCCAGACGATGACCAACACCCGTCCCGACCCGGCCCACCCGAGCGACGGCCGCCACCCGGGCGCCGAGCTGGTCACCCTGCTCAACCGCCACGCCAACGTGCTGGCCTGGGTCAACGGCCACATCCACCGCAACCTCATCACCCCGCACAAGGCCTCGAACGGCAACTCCTTCTGGGAGATCACCACCGCCTCGCACGTCGACTACCCCCAGCTGGCCAGGGTCGTCGAGCTGGCGGACAACAAGGACGGCACGATCTCCCTCTTCACCACCCTGATCGAGTCGGCCGCCCCGCACCGCACGGACTTCTCCGACCTCTCCCAGACCGGCCTCGCCGCCCTCTACCGCGAACTGGCCTTCAACGCCCCCGGTTCCAGCAAGGTCCTGGGCGGCAGCACGACGGACCGGAACACGGAGCTGGTGCTGAAGAAGGGCTGACAATCACTCAACCGGCGTTCCGACCACAACCGAACACTTGCCCAGCGCTCCACCCTTCGGGGTGGAGGTGTAGGGCATCCGTGCCCTGGCGGCCCGGAGGGTCGCAGAGTCATGGCGTGATCACCTTGTCCGACGACGTAGTTGTCGGATCTACCGCCGGACGGGCGGGAAGTCAGGCCTGTGGAGGTCTGGTAAGACCGGTCCTCACCGGCCGGCACGGACCCGTGAAGCAGGAACCCAGGGTGGTACCGCGAGGCGGTACGGACCGGAATCTGCAGTCCTCGGGCTGGAGAGGACGTCAACGGGTCGGCAGCATCACGAAGATCTTCGTGGCCACGGTCCTCCTCGATCCGGAGGAGGGCCGGCTGTCCCTCGACGACACGGTGGACAGGTGGCTGCCGGGCGTGGTGGCCGGCCACGGCAACGACGGCCGCCGCATCACCGTCCGCCAGCTGGGCCTACTCGAACACCAAAAACGTGCTCGCCGGCATGGTGATCAAGGCGGTGACGGGCCACTCGTACGCCCAGGAGATCACCGACCGGGTGATCAGGCCCCCCCACCTGACCGGCACCTCCCTGCCCGGCACCCGCACCACCCTGCCGCGCCCGAGCAGCCGCGCCTACTCGAATGGACCGGTGGACGCCCGAGGAGATCTCGGCCCACGTGCAGTACATGAACGACTTCGCCGCCCGGCTGGAGAAGACCGGCGAGTTCGTCGACGGCCAGGCCCTCGCCCCCGAGGGGATGTGGGTCCGGTACGACGGCGAGGGGCGCCCGCCGGTCACCGACGGACCGTTCGCCGAGACCAAGGACCTCATCGCCGGCTGGATGGTGATCGACGTCGACAGCCACGAGCGCGCCGTGGAGCTGGCCGGTGAGCTCTCGGCCGCCCCCGGGGCGGGCGGGAAGCCGATCCACGAGTGGCCGGAGGTGCGTCCGTTCCTGTCCGCGCCGCCCACCGTCCCGCAGTGCCACTGATGGACGAGGTCCTGCTCAGGAGCCTCACCCCGAGCGTGCTCACCGTCCTCGTCCGCCGCGGAGCCGACTTCGCGGCGGCCGAGGACGCCGTGCAGGAGGCACTGGTCGAGGCGGTCCGCGTCTGGCCGTGCGACCCGCCGCGGGACCCGAAGGGCCGGCTGGTCACCGTGGCCTGGCGGCGGTTCCTCGACGCGACCCGCGCCGACACCGCCCGCCGCCGGCGCGAGGACCGCGTGGACGAGGAGCCGCCGCCCGGTCCCGTCCCCGCGGCGGACGACACCCTCCGGCTCTACTTCCTCTGCGCCCACCCCTCCCTCACCCCCTCCGCCGCGGTCGCGCTCACCCTGCGTGCCGTCGGCGGCCTCACCACCCGCCAGATCGCCCGGGCCTACCTGGTGCCCGAGGCGACCATGGCCTGGGGGCACCTCCCACGCCCTTAAGGCAGTGGGGGAGGATCAGCCGCGCCAAGCGCACGGTCTCCGGCGTCCGCCTCGACCGGCCCGGCGACGTCGCCACCGTGCTGCGCGTCCTCTACCTGGTCTTCAACGAGGGCTACTCCGGCGATGTCGACCTCGCCGCCGAGGCCGTCCGGCTCACCCGGCAGCTCGCGGCCGCGATCGACCACCCCGAGGCGGCCGGGCTGCTCGCCCTCATGCTGCTCCACCACGCCCGGCGGGCCGCCAGGACCGCACCCGACGGCAGCCTGGTGCCCCTCGCCGAGCAGGACCGGAGCCGCTGGGACACCCGCCTGATCGCCGAGGGCGTCGCCATCCTCCAGACGGCCCTCGCCCGCGACCGCCTCGGCGAGTTCCAGGCCCAGGCTGCCGTCGCCGCCCTGCACGCGGACGCGCCCACCGCCGGGGAGACCGACTGGGTGCAGATCGTCGAGTGGTACGACGAACTCGCGCGCCTGACCGACAGCCCGGTCGTCCGGCTCAACCGCGCGGTCGCCGTCGGCGAGGCGGACGGCCCCCGCGCCGGCCTCGCCGCACTCGCCGAGCTGGACGCCGCCCTGCCCCGGCACACCGCGGTCGCCGCCTACCTGCACGAACGCGACGGCGACCGGACGACCGCGGCACGCCTGTACGCCGAGGCGGCCCGCAAGGCCCCCAACCTCGCCGAACGCGACCACCTGACCCGCCGGGCCGCACGCCTCAACGCACAGCTCGACGCACACCTCGACGCCGACCCCGACGCCGACCGCGACAGGTGACATCGTCGTGCGTCCGGGTACCCCGCTTGCCGTTTTTTTGCCGTCGGCCGCCCTCGACCGGACGCCGCGAGGGATGCGGATGACCTTGTGAAAGCGCAGGTCAGAAGGGTGGCTGCGAGGGAAACGGAATGATGTTGGCGACCGGGGGTCCGGCGCTCGTCCTGTAAACGCAGCCGACTCCGACACGAGACACTCCGTTCATCCGAATGAAACGTCCGTACCGCCTCATATCGGCTAACCCGCGGATCCCGGGGATGGCTCGATCTGGTGCAAGGCAGGTGTTCGTGTGGGCGCTCGGCTCGGACTTCGTGTGCTCTCGGTCTACGAGGGCTTTTTCTCCGGGGGAGCCCGGATCGTGCACAGTGATGTGCTGCTCGGCCTGGTAGAGGGCGGACAGCAGTGGCATCGTGTGTTGAGTCTGCACGGTGAGGTCCACCGAGAATCCACCACGCAGCGCATGGAGGACGACGCCTGTTACCGCGCGCTTACGGCAGGCGGCGTCGAGGTCACGTCGCTGGGCCGGACCGCCGGTCTCGTCGACGGCACCGTCGCGGCGTCGGTTTTCAGCGGGCCCGAGCTGGCCGATACGGCGCGGGCCATGGCCGGTGCGGACGTCATCCTGTCACTGAAGGAGCAGCCGCTCGCGCTGCTCAACCAGGCCGGGCTGCCCCGCCGCCCCGTCGTCGTCTGCCTGCACCGGTCCGACCCGGAGAACCAGGGCCAGGCGCTGGACGAGCTCAAGGCCGCCATCGCGGACGGCACGGTGGTCGCCTGCGTGTGCTGCGCCGAGTCCACCCGGGACGCGTACGAGGCCGCCGGGATCCCCGGCGAGCTGCTGCACGTGATCCCCAACGGCGTCGACCTGCTCCGCTTCCGGCCGGACGCGGCGCTGCGGCTCGCCTTCCGCGAGTCCCTCGGCATCCCCGCCACCGCCCCGGACGCCCCCGTGGTCGTCTTCGCCGCCCGGTACGCCGGCATGAAGAACGTGCCGCTGTTCCTGCGGGCGGCCAGGGCGTGGCTGGCCCGCGAGGGCGGCGGGCACGTCGTCATGTGCGGGGCCGGGATGACCGAGGACAACCCCGCCCTGTGGGCCGACATCGAGGTCGCCTTCGGCGCCGACCGGGCCGCCCTCGGGGACCGGCTGCACCTGCTCGGCGTACGGCACGACATGGAGACCGTCTACGCCGGCTCCGATGTCGTCGCCCTCACCTCCGCCTCCGGCGAGGCGGCGCCGCTCTGCCTCATCGAGGGCATGATGTGCGGCGCCGTGCCGGTCACGACGGACGTCGGCGACAGCGCGTCGATCGTCGAGGGACACGGGTTCGTGACGCCCTTCGACCCCGACGCGATCGCCTTCGCCTGGTCGGCGGCGGTGGCCGACAGGGAGCTCCTCGCTCCGGCACTGGAGGCGAGCCGCGAGCGGTTCAGCCGTACCCGGATGATCGCCGCGTACGCCGACCTGCTCGACCACGTCGTCGGCGACGTGCGCGACGAACTGCGCCCGGGCGTCAGCGGGCAGTAGCACCCCGCAGGTCCGCCCGGTCCGCCGCCACCGCGGCGCACCGGGCGGACCTGGTGAAGTCGGCTGCGGACCGTGCCCCGCAAGGGGCGGGGGCCGGTATCCGATATGCGGCTACCGCCGCGTGGGCGCGACCAGCCCCCACCGGCCCGCGGCAGACGAATCGCACAACCAGCGGAGCGCTCAGCCGGGCAGCGGGTCGTCGCGCAGGACGGCGTACAGGACGCTGTCCCGCCAGCGGCCGTCCCGGAAGACGAGGGAGCGCATCACGCCCTCGCGGGTGAAGCCGGCCTTCTCCAGGGCGCGTTGCTCGGCGATGTTCTCCGCATCGGTGTCGGCCTGGATCCGTTGCACCGGGGTGTGGGCGAACAGGTAGCGGACGAGCAGGAGTTGGGCGCGGGTGCCGATGCCCCGGCCGCGGGCCTCCGGCGCCAGGGCGATGCCGGCGCTCCAGCAGGACGACGTGGGACCGGTCGTCAGCTGGTGCCAGGACACGAAGCCGAACGGGCCGCCGGACGCGGCGCCGTCGGAGGCGTCGACGATCAACTGGCCGCCGTCCGGCCCGAGCAGACCGCTCTCCGCGAAGCGGCGCCGGAAGCGGTCGGTGTCCCGCCAGCCGAACCACTGGAAGTGGCTCGCCGCCTCGGGGTCGAAGAGGAACCGCTCCAGCAGGGGGAGGTCGTCCTCGCGGGCGGGGCGCAGTATCACGGAGGCTTCGTCGCTCATCGTGGTCACAGTAGCCGCCGCCGGCGCGCTGATCTCCGCCGGGCGCAGCGGAGGGGCCGTCGGTCCCCCTCCGAACCGGCGGCCCCTTCTCTGCGCGTTCCCCGCCTACCGGGGCAACACCACGACGTACGCGGCCGGGTCGCGGTCGCCGGCCGCCATCAGGGCCGTACGGACCACCGCCGCCTGCTGCTCCATCGAGTTCCGGAGCTTCTTCGGGGTGACGTACACGACCGTGATGCCGAGCCGCTCCAAGTGCTCCCGCTTGCGGGCGTATTCGGACCACAGGGCGTCCTCCTCCTGGCGGGGTGCCCGGGTGTCCAGCTCGACGGCGACCGCCTGCTCCGGCCAGTAGGCGTCCAGGCCGCCCAGGTGGGGGCCGCCGGGCAGCCTCAGGTCCACGTTCCAGACCGGGTCGGGGAGGCCGTACTCGTGGACCATCCGGTAGAGGCGGTCCTCGGCGATGGCCCGGCCCTCGGCGACGAGGGAGTCGACAGCGTCCACCACATGGGGGCGGGCGAGCAGCTTCGCCTGGTTCAGCTCCCGTACCACCGCCGCCGGTTCGCAGTGGCCGCCGCGCACCGCCTCGGTCAGCAGCCGCCGTACCGCCTCCGCGTCGGTGAGGTCTGCCACCGCGTCCGCGAGGGCGCGCGGGACCGGGGCGACCGGGAGGCCCGTCACCGTCTCGGGGGCCGGCAGGGCCGGGGTGCGCAGCACGCGGACGTAGGAGGTGGAGCGCAGCCGGCGCATCCGCGGGACCAGGACGTCCACGTGGTCCAGGGAGAGCAGTGGCGGGGTGGCGGAGAAGCCGTGCAGGGTCAGCGCTGCCAGCCCGGTGATCATCGCGTCCGCGTAGACCGGGCGGTGCGGGGAGTCCGGGGACGGCTGCGCCGGGACGCCCGGGGCCGCCTCGCGGGCCGTGAAGAGCAGGGCTCCGTGCAGGCGTTCCTCGCTGGTCGGCGGGCCGGGGTGGAGCAGCACCACGCCTGGCAGCAGTTGCTGCCAGGGGCCGCCCGGCCGGCACTGCTCGGCGATCTCGGTGGCCGCGACGCCGTGCGTGCGGAGCTGGGCCGTCGTCAGCACCCGGCGGTGGACGTCGGAGAGGCGGCTGAGGGGGCGGGGGGAGAGCGGGGTGTTGTGGGTCATGGCCTCGGGATTCCCGGGGCCGGCCGGGTCTTTAACCGGTGTTACGCGTTCGTCGATAAATGCGGACAAGGCGGTACTAAAGGACGGATGTTCGGGTGCCGAGTAGGGACCGGAAACCCCTGGTCCGGACGGGTGGAGGCCAGGGGTTACGGCCATGATTGACTGAATTGCGTAACGGTCACCAGGAGGCTGACCTATGGCCAAAGGTCAGCTCGCGGAGGCCTCTGCGGCCCGTGTGTCGCACTCCTGTCCGCGCAGCGTCCGTGCCAGGTCGTCCCGGGCCTCCAGGACCAGGCGGCGCAGCGCCGGGGGCGCGTCGGCGTGGGCCGCCAGCCACGCGTCCGTCGCCTCCAGCGTCTCGGGACGGTCCTGCAGCGAGGGGTACAGACCCCGGACCACGTCCATGCCGATCTGGATCGAGCGGTCCTCCCAGATCCGGGCGATGACCTCGAAGTACTTCTCCGCGTACGGCGCCTGCAGCTCCCGTTGCGACGGTTGGGCGAAGCCCGCGATCGTCGCCTCCACCAGCGCGTTGGACAGCGCCTGCGACTCCACGACCTGCGCCCACGCCTGCGCCTTCACGGCCGCCGACGGGCGGGCGGCCAGACAGCGCACCTGGTGGCGCTTGCCGGACGCCGTGTCGTCCCGGGCCAGTTCGGCCGCCAGGGCGGACTCGTCGGCGGCGCCGTGCGCGGCGAGGGGTTCGAGGAACGCCCAGCGCAGCTCCTGGTCGACGTCCAGGCCGTCGATCGTCGCCGTACCCGCCAGCAGCTCCTGGAGCAGCCGGAAGTCGGAGCCGCCCGCCGCCGTCGACGCGAAGAACCGCGCCCAGGCCAGCTGGTGCTCGCCGCCCGGCGCCGCCTGCCGCAGCTCCCGCAGGGCGCCCTCGGCGAGCAGCCGCCCGGCCGTCTCCCGCCCCTGCGGCGCCACATAGTGCACCAGCGCCGACTCCGCCCACGCCTGGAGCATCTGCAGCACGCCGATGTCGGACTCGCGGCTCGCGAACCGCAGCACCAGGCCGACGAAGTCCCGGGCGGGCAGCAGCGCGTCCCGGGTCAGGTTCCACAGCGCCGACCAGCACAGCGCCCGGGCCAGCGGGTCGGTGAGCGAGCCGAGGTGGCCGCGCAGGGTGGCCAGCGAGGTCTCGTCGAAGCGGATCTTGCAGTAGGTGAGGTCGTCGTCGTTGACCAGGACCAGTTCCGGGGCGTCGGCGCCGGCCAGGTCCGCGACCACCGTGCGCGGGCCGTCGACGTCCGCCTCGGCACGCGCGTACCGGACCAGATCGCCGCCCTCCAGCCGGTACAGGCCGATCGCGACCCGGTGCGGACGCAGCTCCGGGGTGCCCGTCGGCGGAGCCGACTGATGAGCGGGGCCGGCGGCCTCCTGCACCACCGCCAGCTCGGCCACCCGGCCCTCCCCGTCGAGCAGCACCTGCGGGGTCAGCGAGTTCACCCCCGCCGTCTGCAGCCACTTGCCGGCCCAGGCGCTCATGTCCCGGCCGCTGGTCTCCTCAAGGACCGACAGCAGGTCGCCGAGGCGGGTGTTGCCGTACGCGTTGCGCTTGAAGTAGCGGCGGGCGCCCTCCAGGAACGCGTCCTGGCCGACGTACGCCACCAGCTGCTTGAGGACCGAGGCGCCCTTGGCGTAGGTGATGCCGTCGAAGTTGAGCTTGGCGTCCTGGAGGTCGCGGATGTCGGCCGTGATCGGGTGCGTGGAGGGCAGCTGGTCGGCACGGTACGCCCAGGCCTTGCGGCGGTTGGCGAAGGTGGTCCAGGCGTTCTCGAATCGGGTCGCGCCGACGTTCGCGAAGGTGCCCATGAAGTCCGCGAAGGACTCCTTCAGCCACAGGTCGTCCCACCACACCATGGTGACCAGGTCGCCGAACCACATGTGCGCCATCTCGTGCAGGATCACGTTGGCGCGCGCCTCGTACGACGCCTGGGTCACCTTGCCCCGGAAGATGTACTCCTCCCGGAAGGTCACCAGTCCCGGGTTCTCCATCGCGCCCAGGTTGTACTCGGGCACGAACGCCTGGTCGTACTTCCCGAACGGGTACGGGTAGTCGAAGTGGTCGTGGAAGAAGTCCAGCCCCTGCTTGGTGATCAGGAAGACGTCGTCCGCGTCGAAGTAGGGGGCGAGGCCCTTGCGGCACAGCGCGCCGAGCGGGATGTCGAGCGTCGTGCCGTCGGGGAGCGTCCGGGAGTAGGCGTCCGTCACGTAGTGGTACGGCCCCGCCACCACGCACGTGATGTACGTCGAGATCGGCTTCGTCTCCGCGAACCGCCACACGCCGTCGGCGAGTTCCCCCGCCCCGTTGCTCCACACCCGCCACTCCTCGGGCGCCCGCACCTCGAAGCGGAACGGCGCCTTGAGGTCCGGCTGCTCGAAGCCCGCGAAGACCCGGCGGGAGTCGGCCGGCTCGTACTGCGTGTAGAGGTAGACCTCGCCGTCCTCGGGGTCGACGAAGCGGTGCAGACCCTCGCCGGTGCGGGAGTACGCGCACCGGGCGTCCACCACCAGCTCGTTCTCCGCGGCCAGGTCCTCCAGGGTGATCCGGGTGCCGTCGAAGACCTCGCCGGGGTCGAGGTCCTTGCCGTTCAGGGTCACGGCGGTCACGCTCGGTGCGATCAGGTCGGCGAAGCTCGCCGCCCCCGGCTCGTTGCAGCGGAAGCGGATCGTGGTCACCGAGCGGAAGGTGCGCGGCTCGTCCTGGGCCTCCCCGACGGCGGACCGTACGTCCAGTGACACGTCGTACCCGTCGACCGACAGCAGGGCGGCCCGCTCCCGGGCCTCGTCGCGGGACAGATTCTCACCGGGCACGGGCGGCACTCCCTGATCGTTGTCGGTACGCCGGAACAGCACCGATCCTCCCACGTGCCCCTGACGCCGGGTACCCGGGAATGGGGTGGCCGGTGACGGTGTTGCCGCTGGAAAAGGGCCTTATTCCGAGGAGAACCATGTCCGAGACCGTGACCAGCTCCGGCAAGACCCCCGTCGACTTCTGGTTCGACCCGCTGTGCCCCTGGGCCTGGATGACCTCCCGGTGGGTCCTGGAGGTGGAGAAGGTCCGCGACATCGAGGTCCGCTGGCACATCATGAGTCTCGCGGTCCTCAACGAGCCCAAGCTCGACGAGCTGCCCGAGGAGTACCGCGAGCTGCTGGAGACCAAGGCGTGGAAGCCGATCCGCGTGGTCACCGCGGCCTGGCAGAAGCACGGCGCCGACGTCCTCGGCCCGCTGTACACCGCGCTCGGCACCCGTATCCACAACAACGGCGAGGGCCCGACCGTGGAGGCCATCGCGGGCGCGCTCGCCGACGTCGGCCTGCCGGCCGACCTGATCGACTACGCCGACCAGGAGGACTTCGAGTTCGACGCCGAGCTGCGCGCCTCCCACAAGGAGGGCATCGACAAGGTCGGCCAGGACGTCGGCACCCCGGTGATCGCGGTCCCTGGCTCCGACGGCGAGCAGATCGCCTTCTTCGGCCCGGTCGTCACCCCCGCCCCCAAGGGCGAGGAGGCGGCCCGCCTGTGGGACGGCACCCTCGCGGTCGCCTCCGTCCCCGGCTTCTACGAGATCAAGCGGACCCGCACCAAGGGCCCCGACTTCAGCAACCTGTAGGTCACCCCGCCGCGCCCGGCGGCCCCGCCGGGCGCGGGACGAAGATCACCACCATGCCGGCCGGCGTCGGCCGGGGCGCTGCGATGCGGCATGGGCGAGGCTCGTCCCATGGGTGAGATGGGCAGAAAGCGCCCACGGTGCGGGCGGCCTCTCCGCTCGGCAGGAGAGGCCGCCCGTCATCCGGACGTACCTGTCAACGTGATGTGTTCACTCGGCTACCGGGATTCATTCGCAGTGCTCCGGCCTTCGGGCCGGGTGTGAAGCGAATCTCGTGGTGGCGACGCGGAGCGTCGCGATGTTGTCCCGGTGGAGCCGGGCAGTGCAGGACCCAGGTGACATCCCGCACGCATGTTCCCGGTAGCAATGGATGTTCGGGCTCTCTAGCGTGTTCGGCATGCAGCTCCGGTACGCGTTCAGGCTCTACCCGAATGCCGGTCAGCGCACCGCGCTGGCCAGAGCGTTCGGGTGTGCCCGCGTCGTCTTCAACGACGCGGTCCGCGCCCGTGAGGACGCCCGTAAGGCCGGGCAGCCGTTCCCGACGGCCGGGCAGCTGTCCCGGAAGCTGATCACCGAGGCGAAGCGGTCCAAGGAGCGGTCCTGGCTCGGTGAGGTGTCCGCGGTGGTCCTCCAGCAGTCTCTGCGGGACGCTGAGAGCGCATACCGCAACTTCTTCGCTTCCCTCAAGGGCGCACGCAAGGGGCCGAAGACGGGAGCACCACGGTTCAAGTCCCGCAAGGATGCCCGGCAGTCGATCCGGTTCACCGCCAACGCCCGCTGGAACATCACCGGCAGCGGTCGGCTGAGCCTGCCGAAGATCGGCGCGGTGAAGGTGAAGTGGTCCCGCGCCCTGCCCTCCGCCCCCACCTCCGTCACCGTCGTCAAGGACGCCGCCGGCAGGTATTTCGCGTCCTTCGTCATCGACACCGACCCTGCCGCCGACCAGGCCCGCATGGCCCAGACCAACCGCACTGTCGGCATCGACCTCGGCCTGAACCTCCCCCAGACTCCGTCCGGGGGGACCCCCATCGCCGTCCTGTCCGACGGCACGAAGATCGACTCCCCGCGCTTTCTACGGCGCGCGGAGAAGAAACTGAAGAAGGCCCACAAGGAGCTGTCCCGCAGGCGTAAGGGATCGAAGAACCGGGCCAAGGCCCGTCTGAAGGTCGCCCGCGCCCACTCCAGAGTTGCCGACGCACGCCGTGAGTTCCACCACCAGCTCTCCACCAGGCTGATCTCCGAGAACCAAGGGATCGCCGTGGAGGACCTGTCGGTGGCGGGACTGGCCCGCACGAGGCTGGCCAAGTCCGTCCATGACGCGGGCTGGGCACAGTTCATCCGCATGCTGGAGTACAAGGCAGAACGTTACGGCCGCACCCTGGTCAAGATCGGCCGGTTCACGCCGACCTCCCAGACCTGCTCCACCTGCGGTGTGGTGGACGGACCCAAACCCCTCAACGTGCGGGAATGGACCTGTAGTGCCTGTGGCACCGTCCACGACCGGGACCACAACGCCGCACTCAATGTGAAGACGGCCGCCGGACTGGCGGTATCGGCCTGCCGAGCGCCGGTAAGACCAGAACCCGTTCTGGCACAGCGCGAAGAAACAGGAAGCCACGGATTCCCGACCGGAAACCGTGCCGCGTAGCGGCACGGCAACCAGCCGAGAAGGCCAGAATCCTCGGGCTTCAGCCCGAGAAGCGTGTCAAGGACGTGTAGTGCGAGGCGTCGCCCTCGATCGAGTAGCTCTCCTTGCCCTCGATGCCGACCGGGACGTCACCGGCGACGGTGACGCGGTTGAGGCGGCGCGGCCGGCCGTCGTAGTTGTCGATGGCGTAGTGCTGGGTGATGCGGTTGTCGAACAGGACGAGCTGGTTCGGGGACCAGCGGTGGCGCAGGACGTTCTCGGGGCGGGTGACGTACGCCTGGAGCAGGTCGAGGACCTTGCGCGACTCGTCCTTCGACAGGCCGGCGATCCGCTGCGCGAACCCCCCGATGAACAGCCCGCGTTCACCGGTCAGCGGGTGCACCCGGACGACCGGGTGGACCGTGCGGAACTTGATCGACGTGAACTGGGCGCGCTGGGCGGCCTTCTCCTCGTCGATCTCCTCGTCCGGTACGGCGTAGTCGTAGTCGTTGGTGTGCTCCGCCCACAGCGTGTCGGCCAGCGCGCGCAGCGGCTCGGGCAGGTCGCGGTAGGCGGCGGCCGAACTGGCGATCAGGGTATCGCCGCCGTACGGCGGGACCGTGATGGAGCGCAGGGTGCTGGCCTGGGGCGGGTTCAGGACGAACGTCACGTCGGTGTGCCAGTGGTTGGCCCGGCCGCGCTCGCTGTCGACGGGCAGCACGTTCGGGGCGCCGTCGACGGCGGGCACCGTCGGGTGGGCGGTGGTGAGGTCGCCGAAGTGCCGGGCGAAGGCCTCCTGGCCCGCGTCGTCGAGGCGGACGTCGTCGAAGACCAGGGCCTTGTGCGCGTTCAGGGCCTCGCGGATCGCGGCGACCTGCTCCTCGTCCAGCGGCTTGGAGATGTCCACGCCCAGGACCTGGGCGCCGATGTTCGCGGTGACCTTGCGGATCTCGATGGACATGCGGGGGTGTCCTTTCAGGATTTCAGGCTTTCGGGCTTTCGGGCTTTCAGGCGGTGGCGAGTGCGGGAGTGACGTACTGGTTGGCGGGGCGCGGGAGGCCGTAGCGCTCCCGCAGAGTCCGGCGCGGGCCGTAGGCGGTGCGCAGCAGGCCGCGGGCGCGCAGGATCGGGACGACGTGGTCGACGAAGGTCTCCAGGCCGGAGGGCAGCACGGGCGGCATGATGTTGAAGCCGTCGGCGGCGCCCTGGGTGAACCAGCTCTCGATCGCGTCGGCGACCTGCTCCGGGGTCCCGGCGAAGGTCAGATGACCGCGGCCGCCGCCGAGCCGCCCGATCAGCTGCCGCACGGTGAGCCGCTCCCGGCGGGCGAGTCCGACGACCAGCGTGTAGCGGCTCTTGGCGCCCTCGATGGCGTCCTCGGGCGGCAGCTCGGCGGGCAGCAGGGCGTCCAGCTCCAGGGTTCCGGCGGGAAGATGGAGGAGCCGTTCCAGGTTGGCGACGCCGTGCCGGTGCACGATGTGGTCCTCCAGGAGCTGCTCGTGCGCCCGCGCCTCGGCCTCCGTCGAGCAGATGACGGGGACGATGCCGGGCAGCACCTTGATGTGGTCGGGGTCGCGGCCGGCCGCGACCGTCCGGGCCTTGAGGTCGGCGTAGAACGCCCGCGCCTCCTCGACGGTCTGCTGCGCGGTGAACACCGCCTCCGCGTACCGGGCCGCGAACGCCTTGCCGTCCTCGCTGGAGCCCGCCTGCACGAGCAGCGGGTAGCCCTGCGGACTGCGCGGCACGTTGAGGGCGCCCTCGACACTGAAGTACGTGCCCCGGTGCCGGGGCGGGTGGATCTTCGCGTCGTCGCCCCAGACACCGGCCGCCTTGTCGGCGACGATCGCGTCGTCCTCCCAGCTGTCCCAGAGCTTCAGGGCCACGTCGAGGAACTCGGCGGCCCGCGCGTACCGTTCGGCGTGCGCGGGCTCCTCGTCGATGCCGAAGTTGCGGGCCGCCTCCGCCCCCGCCGTGGTGACGATGTTCCAGCCGGCCCGGCCGCCGCTGATGATGTCCAGCGAGGCGAACTTGCGGGCCAGGTTGTAGGGGGAGTTGTAGGAGGTGGAGGCGGTGGCGATCAGGCCGATGTGCTCGGTGGCCGTGGCCAGCGCGGTGAGCAGGGTGAGCGGTTCCAGGGCCCCGGCGGGGCGTTGCGCGACGCTGCCCCACAGGTGCGGTCCGTCGGCGAGGAAGAGCGAGTCGAAGGTACCGCGCTCGGCGGTCCGGGCCAGCCGCACATAGTGCGCGAGGTCGACGTGCGCGTAGGGGTCGCTCTCCGGGAGACGCCAGGAGGCCTCGTGGTGACCGGTGGTCATGAGGAAGGCGTTGAGGTGGAGCTGGCGGGTCATGCGGGGTCCTTTGCGTGATGTTTTGAGCCCGTCCGGCGATTGAGGACGAGGCCGAAGGCCGAAGCGGGGGTCCGGGGGCGGCAGCCCCCGGGACGACCACCGCAACCGACGGTCACGCGACGTCCTCCGTGACGCCCAGCGCCGCCAGCAGCCGGCTCCGGTACTCGCCGCGCGGCCGGTCATGGTCCACGGTCAGGTCGAGACCGATCCGGCCCCGCTCCAGGACAAGCACCCGGTCGGCGAGGACGATCGCCTCGTCGACGTCGTGGGTGACGAGCAGCACGGACGGCCGGTGCCGTTTCCACAGCTCGCGCAGCAGGTGCTGCATCCTGATCCGGGTGAGCGCGTCCAGCGCCCCGAACGGCTCGTCGGCGAGGAGCAGTTCGGGTTCGCGGACCAGGGACCGGGCGAGCGCGGCCCGCTGTGCCTCGCCGCCGGACAGCTCGCCCGGCCAGGCCCGCTCGCGGCCCGCGAGCCCGACCTCGGTCAGCGCCGCACGGCCCTTCTCGCCGGCGTCCTTGCCCTCCAGACCCAGCACCACGTTGTCCAGCACCCGGCGCCAGGGCAGCAGCCGGGAGTCCTGGAAGACCACCGACACCCGTTCCAGGGCGGTCAGTTGCCCGCTGCCGGTGACCCCGTGGTCGAGCCCGGCGACTGCCCGCAGCAGGGTGCTCTTGCCGGAGCCGCTGTGCCCGAGCAGGGCGGTGAACTGCCCGGCCGGCACGTCGAGGTCGATGCCGTCGAGGACCGTACGATCCCCGAACGACCGTGTGAGGCCTCGGAGTTGCACGGCGGGGCGGGTCAGCTGCTCAGTGTGCGGCGCCATGACAGCACCCTCCGTTCGATGATCCGGACCACGGTGTCGGAGACGAGGCCGAAGACGCCGTAGATCAGCAGACCGACGAGGATGATGTCGCTGCGCCCGTAGTTCTGGGCCTGGAACATCATGTAGCCGAGGCCGCTGGTGGCGTTGATCTGCTCCAGGACGACCAGGCCGAGCCAGGAGCCGGTGACGCCGAGCCGGAGCCCCACGAAGAATCCGGGCAGCGCGCCGGGGATCACGATCTGCCGGATGAACTGGACCCTCGACAGGTCCAGCACCTCGGCGAGTTCGACGTACCGGCTGTCGATGGCGGACAGCGCGGCATGGGTGTTCAGGTAGATCGGTATGTAGACGACGATCGCGATGATGGCGATCTTGAAGGTCTCGCCGATGCCCAGCCAGAGGATGAACAGCGGGATCAGGCCGAGGGTGGGGATCGCCCGGTTGATCTGCACGGTCCCGTCGATCAGCGCCTCGCCGGTGCGGCTGAGCCCGGCGGCCAGGGCCAGCAGCACCCCGGCGGTCAGGCCGATCGCGAAGCCGTATCCGGCCCGTTCCACGGAGGTCAGGATGTCGGTGCGCAGCGTCCCGGCCGTCCACAGGTGGACGGCGGTGTCGAGAACCGTCCAGGGCGCCGGGATCGCGCCGGGGTCGAGCTGCCCGGCGGCGGAGGCGATGGCCCAGGCGGCGAGGACGACGAGCGGGCCGGCCAGCCGGGCGGCGGGCAGCCGGCGGCCGGGGGAGAGCCGGCGGCGCGGCCGGACCCGGTGCGCCTCCTCTGCCACGGGAACCGGCACGGTGCCGGTGGTCACGGCGGTCATTTCCGGTACTCCGCCGGTACGGCCTTCGCGGCGATGGACTCGAAGCGGTGGTCGAAGAGCGAGGTGACGTCGGTCTTCTTCACGAACCCGCCCTCCGCCAGCAGGTCCGCGGTCTCCTGCTCCCACTTGACCGCCTCGTCCCAGCTCGGCGGGAAAAGCGGCTTGTTGGCGAGCTTGGTGATGCCCTGGGCCTGGGCGAGGGTCAGGTTCTGGGTCTTGACGTAGAACTCCTCGTTCCAGGTGTCCGGGTTCTCCCACTGCCAGACCAGGCCCTTGGCCCACTGCGGGATGTACGCGGCGACCGCGGCCGCCTTCGCCTTGTCGTTCAGCACCGCCTGCGGCGCCCACAGCAGGTTGAGCAGGTCGACGACGTCGGTGGTGATGGCGTGGGCACCCTTGGAGCCGTACTGCTGGAGGTAGGCCGGCGCCTGGGTGTTGGCGAGCGGGGCCACGTCCACCTGGCCGGACTGCAGGGCGGTGAAGAACTGGTTGCTGGTCAGCGGGACCAGTTTCACGTCGCCGTAGGCGAGCCCGGCCTCCTTGAGGGCCCGCAGCAGCACGACACCCTGGGCCTGCCCCTGCGAGAAGGCCAGCTTCCTGCCCTTGAAATCGGCGACGGTGCGGATATCGCTGCCGGGCTTGGTGGCGAACAGGTAGTTCGGCTTGCGGGTGATGTTGATCGCCACGATTTTTGCGGCGAACCCTTGGTACTGCGCCTGGATCGGCGGAATTCCCGCGTTGTTCGCGAGGTCCAGGGACTTGGCGCGGAACGCGTTGATGACGTCGGGACCGGCCCCGATGTTCACCCAGCTCGACACCGTGAACGGCAGTGCCGGCAGCTTCGCCAGCTTGAACTGCAACTGCTGGGTGTTCAGATACGAGGCGATCTTCAGGCTGGTGCCGGACGGCACCTTGTCGGCCAGCGGAGCGGTCGAGGCGCCCGCGGTGTCGGCGGCGGCACTGCCGCCCGCGCAGCCGCTCAGCCCGGCCACGGCCGCCGAGGCGCCGAGCAGTGAGGTCAGGAAGAGCCGGCGGTCGATGCCGGGAGAGGACGCAGAAGGCATGGGAGTGCTCCGAGGGAAAAGCAGCAGAAAGGCAGGGCGAATTCCCGGCGACGGAAGGCCGGAAAGAGAGATCTCACGCAGAGGGAAATGCGCGCCCGGGGCGCGTCAAGACGTCAGCAACAGAGGGTGCGACAGGTCATGAACAGGATGTTCCTTGCCGTGTGCGACGGCTGTCAATATTCCGAGTTCCTGAATTAAATAAGCTCTGGTGACAGGGCCGGAGCCGCGGCCGGAGCTGCCGTCGGAGCCGCGGCCGGAGCCGTCGGCGACGAGGCGCTCAGCGGGTCCCGGTACAGCACGTCGAGGACCACCGAACCGCCCGCCACCGCCAGCACCGAGGCCCCGAAACTGGTCGGCGCGACCACGGCCGCCCGCTCCGTCCCGACCGCCTCGCGCAGCGCGCGCAGACAGTCCTCGCGGTACAGCACGCCGACCTCGGTGACGACCACGCTCTCCGGGTTGAGGACGTCGAGCAGCAGCGCCGCCGCCCGCCCGGTCAGCCGCGCCCGCTCCACCAGCAGCCCCGCGGCCGCCGGGTCGCCGGCACCGGCCGCCGCCAGGACGTCCATCGGGTTGGCGCCGTCCGTCACCCCGGCCGCCCGTGCCCGCCGCACCAGCGTGCGTTCGCTGAGCTCCACCTGGAGGCAGCCGGTGCGTCCGCAGCCGCAGGGCTCGGTGCCGCCCGGTACCGGGAGATGGGTGATCATGCCGGCCTGGGAGCGCGGGCCGTGGTGCACCTCGTCGCCGGTGGCGAAGGCCGCGTCGACCACGTTCCCGACGAACAGGTGCAGCACGCTCCGGCTGCCCCGGGCCCGCCCGAACAGCCGCTCCCCGTTGACCAACGCGCGCGCGTGACCGTCCACATGGACCGGCAGCCCGGTGTGCGCGCCGAGCAGCTCGCGCACCGGCACCTCGCGCCAGCCGAGCAGCGGATGCTCGACGACGGTCCCGGAGTCCCGGTCCACCCAGCCGCCGACGGCGACGCCGATACCCAGCGGCCGGCTGCCGGGCACCTCGCCGAGCAGCGCGGCGAGCCCTGCGGCGGCCCTCGTCAGCACCCCGCGCGGGTCGGTGTCCCGGTGCTTCAACTCCCGCCGTACGACGACCCGTCCGCGCAGGTCGAGCAGCGCGACCGTGGTGTACGGCACGGCCACGTGCACCCCGCCGACCACGAACCGCGAGTCGTCCAGGTCGACCGGGACATGCGGCCGGCCCACGCCCTTGAGCCGCTGTGGCACCTCGGTCTCCCGGATCAGGCCGAGTTCGGTGAACCGGGCGCAGTAGTCGGTGACGGAGGCCGGGGACAGCCCGGTCAGCCGGGCGATGGTGGAGCGGGCGACCGGCCCGTGCTCAAGCACCGAGCGCAGGACCACACTGGCGCTGGTCCGCCGCCGGTCACGGGGCGCGGAGGTGGGCGGGGGTGCCGCGGTACGGGGCATGGGAAACCGTCCTCGGGAACGGGGCCGACACGTCTCGGACGTCGAGGCGCGCCGGACCGGTCTCCCGCCGCGCGGCCTCAGGGCGTACGGCGACAGGTGGCAGCCCCCTGGCGTCGCAGGTCGACATAGCGACGCGACGTGAAGTTCCGGGACTGGGCGACCATGTCCGGAAGCGTAGGCCAGAAACCTCGAATCCCGCCAGACCGCTGGGATTCGATTGGTGGAACTCCACAGGCCCGTTCAACGCCGTTGACGTGACTGAAACATCCCGGCCTCAGTGATCGGCGTCACCCCGTACCGCGTGTAACCCGCATCCTTTGTGGAGAGCCCACCAAGTGCCGCTTCCGGCCTTTGTCGATCGCTGACGTGTCCGGCTCAGACGGCCCGGGATAGCGTCACGGTGTCCCCTTCTTGCCTCCATCCCGCGGAGTCCCCATGAGCACCGCCACCGCCGCCGCGTCGACCCGCACCGGCATCGTCCTCGCCGATCTTCTGCCCGCGTCCCGGGTGCGCGACGCGGCCCTCGTGGCCGGCGGCGCCGCGCTCACCGGTCTCGCCGCCCAGATCGCCGTCCCCGTGCCCGGCTCCCCGGTCCCGGTGACCGGCCAGACCTTCGCGGCCCTGCTCGTCGGCACCGCCCTCGGCGCCCGCCGCGGCCTGCTCTCCCTCGCCCTGTACGCGCTGGCCGGCCTCGCGGGCGTGCCCTGGTTCGCGAGCGGCACCTCCGGCGTCTCCGTCTCCTTCGGCTACATCCTCGGCATGATGCTCGCCTCCGCCGTCGTCGGCGCCCTGGCCCGGCGCGGCGCCGACCGCGGTGTGCTGCGCATGGCGGGCACGATGCTGCTCGGCGAGGCGGTCATCTACGCCGTCGGCGTGCCGTACCTGGCCTACGCCGCCGACATGTCCGCGTCCGCGGCGATCGCGGCCGGCCTCACCCCGTTCCTGATCGGCGACGCGGTGAAGGCGGCCCTGGCGATGGGCGCGCTGCCCGCGGCGTGGAAGCTCGCCGACAAGCGCTGACCCGGCCCGACCGCAGCGGGGCCCGGGATGCTTCGGCACCCCGGGCCCCGCTGTCGTACCGGGTGCTACGACTGCTGCCGCGGCCGCCGCTGCGACCACCACACCCCCGCCGCTCCCGCCGCGATCAGCGCCGCGCCGGCCGCGCCGAGCGGCAGCACGTCACGTCCCGCGCCGGTCTTCGGCAGCTGGTCGCCGCTCGGCCCCACCGGCTTGTTGTCGGTGCCGAGGAGCAGCGGGGTGGCCGGAGCGTTCGGCGACGGGTTCGTCGTACCGAACGGCACCGGGCCCTGCTGCCAGAACGTCTTCTTCCCGTCCGCGCTCTGCACGGGCAGACAGATCTTCCCGGTCTTGCCCAGATCGAACGTCGCGTCGACCGCGTACGACTTCGACTTTCCCGCGCCGAGCGCGCCGACGGAACAGCTGAACGCACTGTTCGAACCGGCCGGCAGATCCTTTGCCGCGACGGCGTCGCAGCCTTGCACGCCGGTGACCTTCAGGCCGTCGAAACCGACCACCAAAAGCCTGATGTCGCCGCTGTCCTTGGTCCCTTCGTTCTTCACGGTGGCGGTGATCGCCGTTTTCTGCGAACTGTTGTCGACCGAGATCTTCTCGGGCAGCGTGGTCGTCAGCTTCACGCCGTCCGCTGCCTGGTCAACCGCCTTTCCCCCTTTACTGCTTCCCGGTCCCTGGTCATCGGCGACGGCCGTGAACGGCAGGATCATCACGGCCGAAAAAGATGCCGTGACCAGTGATCCCGTGACCACGGTCAGCCGCCGGGCCGTACGACGAGAACTCATGTTCGTCCCCCTTGCAACCCCCTGGACCGCGCCTGAATTCGCGGCCACTTGAAGAGGTACCACAAGATTTCTCCGCACTATGCTGGTACGGCCGTAAGTGTGACCATTGTGTGTCAGCAGGGGCGGTCGTTGAGGGGGTGCAGCGAATTGCCGGGGAATTCAGAGAATCCAGGGAATTCTGTTGGCGCGGGGAGTCCGGGGAGTCCGGGGAGTCCGGGGAGTCCGGGGAATCCCGGGAGTCCGGAGAATGCGGGGCAGGGTGGTGTTCCCGGGCTGCTGGTGACCGGTCGCTACCGGCTGGCCGAGAGCATCGGGCAGGGCGGGATGGGGCGGGTGTGGCGGGCCGCCGACGAGACGCTCGACCGGCAGGTCGCCGTCAAGGAGATGCGGATCGACGGCCTCGACGCCGAGGACACCCGCACCCGCCGCGAACGCACCCTGCGCGAGGCCAGGGCCACCGCCCGGATCGACCACCCCAACGTGGTGCGGGTCTACGACGTCGTCGACGAGGGCGAACGCCTGTGGATCGTCATGGAGCTGGTGCACGGCCGCTCCCTGGAGTGGATCATGGCCGAGGAGGGGGCGCTGAGCCCGCGCGCGACGGCCCGGATCGGCCTCGGCCTGGTCGCGGCGCTGCACCAGGTGCACGCCGGGGGAGTGCTGCACCGCGACATCAAACCCGGGAACGTCCTGGTCGAGAACACCGCGGGCAGGGTGGTCCTCACCGACTTCGGCATCGCCGCGATCCAGGACGCCAAGGCGCTCACCATGGCCGGCATGCTCGTCGGCTCGCCCGACTACATGGCGCCCGAACGCGTCTCCGGCCGCCCGCAGGGCCCGCCGTCCGACCTCTGGTCGCTCGGCGCGACCCTGTGCGCGGCCCTCGCCGGCCGCTCCCCCTTCTCCCGCGACACCACCCTGGCGACCCTGCACGCCGTCCTCTACGAGGAGCCCGAACTCCCGGCCACGGCAGGCCCGTTGCACGAGCTGCTGGCAGCACTGCTGGAGAAGGAACCGACGGTACGGCCCGGGCTGGCGGAGGTGGAACAGGAACTGCGCCCGGTGGCGTACCCGACCCGGACCCCGACGGAGAGGTATCCGGCCCCGCGCCCGGCGGAACGCCCGACACCGGCGTACGTGGTGCACCTCCCGGCACCCGAGGACGAACGCCCGCAGCCGCCGCCGACGGAGATACAGCCGTCTCCGCCTGTCAGCGCCTCGACAGAGACCCCCTCAGAACCCCGCGCAGAGGTCCGCTCGGAAACCCCGTCGAGCAGTTCGACGGGCCCGACCCTCCCGACCCGTCGTCAGCCGGGCCCCACGTCGCAACGCCCCGAACCGAAGCGCCCCGAAAGGGGCGCGGGGAACGGCGCGACCAGCCCCCGCACACCCGCGGCGACCCACCACCGCAAGCCCCCCAAACGCACAACTCTCCTCGCCGTACTGGGAACCGCAGCCGTAGCCACCGCCCTCGCCATCCTCCTCACCACCACAACAGGCGGCGGCGACAAGAACACAGCGACCGGCACCTCCTCAACCCCCTCAGCCACCACCGACCCGTCGGCCACCGTGGCGGGCACTGCCCGCCCCCGCTCACTCCCACCCGGCGCCCACGAGGAGGCCGGCGGCTTCGCCTGGGCGCCACCCGCCGGCTGGCGCAGGGACGTGAAGACGGGCGCCGAGGTCCACTACACCTCCCCCGACGGCAGCCAGGAACTCGTCGCCAAGTCCTCGCTCGCCCGCGGCAACCTCATGAACACCTGGAGCGCCTCCGAGCGCAGCGCCCACCAGGGCCAGGACTACACCAAGATCCGGCTGGCCGAGACGACGTTCCGCGGCTACCCGGCGGTGGTCTGGGAGTACACCTTCACCCTCAAGGGCACCCCCTGGCACGCACGGCTGCTGGGCTTCGACGCCGACGGCAAGTCGTACCAGATCAACACCTGGTACCAGCCGGCGGTCGAAGCCCAGGGCGTGCGGACCTACGAACAGGTGAAGGAGAGCTTCACCCTGCTGTGAGGGTCAGCCTGCCGTGAGCGTCAGCCCACGGACACCTTGTCGGCGGGCTCGGCGACCGCCTGGGCCGTCCGGCCGCCCGTCACCTTCTGCTTCACCACGGCGACCACGACCACCACCGCCGCGACCAGCAGCGAGAGCAGCACGGTCGTACGACCGCTGCTCTCGCCCTCCGTGTCGGTCAGCATGTAGCCCAGCACGAACACGATCAGACCGGCCGTCGCCCAGGTCAGGTACGGGTACAGCCACATCTTCACGACGAGCTTCTCCGGCGCCTCGGCCTGGATGATCTTCCGCATGCGCAGCTGCGAGAAGCAGATGACGAGCCAGACGAACAGGGCCACCGCGCCGCTGGAGTTGACGAGGAAGAGGAAGACGGAGTCCGGGAACTTGTAGTTGAAGAAGACGGCGACGAACCCGAACAGCACGGACGCGACGATCGCGGCCAACGGCACACCACGCGCGGTGGTCCGCGCGAACGCCTTCGGCGCGTCGCCCCGCTGCCCGAGCGAGAAGGCCATCCGGGAGGCCGTGTACAGGCCGGAGTTGAGACAGGACAGCACGGACGTCAGCACGATGACGTTCATGATCTGGCCGGCGTGCGCGATGCCGAGGGAGTCGAGGGCGGCGACGTACGAGCCCTTCTCCTTGATGGACGGGTCGTTCCACGGCAGCAGCGAGACGACGATGAGGATCGAGCCGAGGTAGAAGACGCCGATCCGCCAGATGATGCTGTTGGTGGACTTGGTGACCGCGCGCTGCGGGTCCTCCGACTCACCGGCGGCCAGGGTGGCGATCTCGCTGCCCATGAAGGAGAAGACGACGAGCAGCACGCCGGTGAGGATGGCGCCGGGGCCGTGCGGCAGGAAACCGCCGTGGCCGGTGAGGTTGGAGAAGCCCGCCTTGTCGGTGTCCGCGCCGGGCAGCACGCCGAGCACCGCCAGCAGGCCGACGACGATGAACGCGCCGATCGCGACGACCTTGATGCCGGCGAACCAGAACTCGAACTCGCCGTAGGAGCCGACGGAGACCAGGTTGGTGGCGGTGAGCACCGCCATCACGATGAGGGCCCAGCCCCACTGCGGTACGGCCGGGATCCACCCTTCCAGGATCGTGGCACCGGCGGTCGCCTCGACCGCCAGCACCACCACCCAGAAGAACCAGTACAGCCAGCCGATGGAGAACCCGGCCCAGCGGCCGAGCGCGCGGTCCGCGTGCGCGGAGAACGATCCGGAGGTCGGGTTGGCGGCGGACATCTCGCCGAGCATCCGCATCACCAGCACCACGAGCGTGCCGACGAGTGCGTACGACAGCAGGATGCCGGGGCCTGCGGTGGCGATGCCGGTACTGGAGCCGACGAAGAGGCCGGCGCCGATGACGCCGCCGATGGCGATCATCGACAGGTGCCGGTTCTTGAGTCCTGCGTGGAGACCGTCTTGGGGACCGTTGCCAGTCATGGGGGGAATTCCTTTGCGCCGGGTGAGCGGGCTCTCGTACGAGCGGCGTACGAGTCGGTCCAGTGAAACGGAGGTGGACTGATTCCTGAACCTTTGAATCCAGATCGTTACTTGAGGTTTTCCTGAGGTTCTGTAGTGTTACTCACAATTTCTGGGGTTCGGCCCCGCCCCTGCCGTGCGTTCACGCCCGTGTCACACTCGTCCCATGCGCGTGTATCTCGGCTCCGACCATGCGGGCTTCGAACTCAAGAACCACCTCGTCGAGTGGCTGAAGGCGGCGGGCCACGACCCCGTGGACTGCGGCCCCCACATCTACGACGCCGACGACGACTACCCGCCCTTCTGCCTCCGCGCGGCCGAGCGGACGGCGGCCGACCCCGAGTCCCTCGGCATCGTGATCGGCGGCTCCGGCAACGGTGAGCAGATCGCCGCGAACAAGGTGAAGGGCGTGCGGGCGGCGCTCGCCTGGAGCGAGGAGACTGCGTCGCTCGGCCGGCAGCACAACAACGCGAACGTCGTGGCGGTGGGCGCGCGCATGCACACGCAGGAGGAGGCGACGAAGTTCGTCGAGACCTTCCTGAACACGCCGTTCTCCGAGGGCGAGCGGCACATCCGCCGCATCGACATGCTGACGGAGTACGAGACGACGGGCGACCTGCCCCCGATCCCGGCGCACCACCCCCAGCCGTAGCGTCGCCCACTCGCCCGCCCGACTCGGTCGCCCGAGAGGCGAGGCAGGGGACGGCCGGTAGACGTTCGGCCGCGGGCGCGCGGGGGCTGGTCGCGCAGTTCCCCGCGCCCCTTACGGGGCGCTGTGCCCTTCGACGTGCACCTCTCCACTGACCGAGTCGGGTGGGTGGGTGGGAAAGGAATCACCTCAGTGCCAGAGGGGCACACGATCCACCGGCTCGCGCTGGACTACCGTCGGTTCAGCGGCGGCGCCGTGCGGGTCACCAGTCCGCAGGGCAAGTTCTCCGACGCCGCCGCGTTGATAGACGGCGCCCCCCTCACCCGTACCGAGGCCCACGGCAAGCACCTCTTCCTCGGCTTCCGCGACAGCGACTGGGTCCACATTCACCTCGGCCTCTTCGGCAAGGTCGCCTTCGGCGGCGCCCCCGCGCCCCCGGCCACCGACACCGTCCGCCTCCGCCTGGCGAACCCCACCGTCTACGTCGACCTGCGCGGCCCCACCACCTGCGCCCTGATCACCGACGACGAGAAGAACGCCGTACACGCCCGCCTCGGCCCGGACCCGCTCCGCGACGACGCCGACCCGGACGCGGCGTACCGCAGGATCTCCCGCAGCCGTACGACGATCGCCGCTCTGCTGATGGACCAGAAGGTCATCGCCGGCGTGGGCAACGTCTACCGCGCCGAGGTCCTGTTCCGGCACGGGATCGACCCGTACCGCGCGGGCAGGGACATCACCCCCGCCGAGTGGGACGCCGTCTGGACCGACCTCGTCGAGCTGATGCACGAGGGCGTCCGGAACAACCGCATCGACACCGTCCGGCCCGAGCACACCCCCGAGGCGATGGGCCGCCCGCCGCGCGTGGACGACCACGGCGGCGAGGTGTACGTCTACCGCCGGGCCACGCTGCCCTGCCACCTCTGCGGCACCGGGATCCGCACCGCCGACCTCGCCGCCCGCAACCTCTTCTGGTGCCCCACCTGCCAGAAACGCTGAGCGCGCGCTAGAACCCGTGCGGCAGCCACGGCAGCACCGGTGACCCGAACGCCACCGACGTCTCCGCCAGCGCCCCCGGCCGCAGTTCGCCCACCCGCCCGGCCCGCGCCAGCGACACCAGGGACACACCACCGAGGTACGCCGCCCCCAACTCCCGTACCGACAGCGTCAGCTCGGCCGCGTCCGTCGTACGCTCGCAGGACGCCCCCTTGGTGTCCCCGGTCAGCCGCCAACGGCCCTCGTTCCAGGGGCAGAAGGCGTCCGCCACCTCCAGCACCACGTCCACCGGCGTCTGATAGGTGCGCGCCGCGAGCGCCGCACCGACGTCGACGAGACGGACGTACCCCATGTCCCGCACCCGCGTCAGGCAGCGCCGGATGTCGGAGACCTGGTGCTGCCAGGCGTCGTCGACCGGCCGCCCCCGCACCGTCAGCGTCGACATCAGGTCGATGCCGAACAGGAACCGCCACAGCGCAGCGTCGCTCGCGGGATCGAGCGCGGCCAGGTACTCCAGCGACACCGTGCCGTCGTGCCCGCTCGGCGACCAGCCCAGCTTCGTACGGAACCGGGCGTACCCGGTGACCTCCCCGTCCCGCTCGGCGACCACGCACTGCAGCGCCGACGCACCGTCCCGCTCGCTCTCCGGGTCCAGCAGGCCCACCCGCTCCCAGCCGGGCTGCCGGGTCAGCATCCCGGGCCGCCGCGCCACCAGCTCCGCGTACACCGCCTCGCACGCGTCGAGCACGTCGGCCGGGCCGGCGTACCGCAGCCGTACGTCACCGGTGCCGGCCGGCACGTCCAGCGTCACCCGGCTCGTGTCGATCTCGGCCTGCAGCTGGAAGGTCGCGGCGCCGTACCCGAAGCGGCCGTAGATCGCCGGCTCCGAGGCGGTGAGCGCGGCCAGCGGCTCGCCCCACTCCCGCACGTCGTCCAGCTGGCGGCGCATCATCGACGTCAGGACCCCGCGCCGCCGGTGCGTCGCGGCCACGCTCACCATGGTGATCCCCGCGGTGGGCAGCACGGCACCGCCCGGCACGGTCATCCGGAACCTGAACGCCCCGGCCGTTCCCACGAGTTCGTCCCCGTCCCAGGCGGCCAGCGCACGCTCGGACTCCGTCAGGGACCGGTCCAGCGCACGCTCCTCGGCCGTTGCGGGACCGGCGCCGAAGGCCCGCACCAGGTGATCCCACCACCCGTCGAACTCCTCGGACCGCAGCACCTTCAACTCGGTCGCACGCTCGCTCGCCATGTGCCATGCCTACCAGGGCATTGCGGGACGAGCCAGCGAATTTCTCCCGGACGGCGACGTGAGGGCTTCCGGTGAAGTTCACTGTGAAGTCGCACCCGAAGGTGAGCCTCGGACGGGGGACAAGTGGGACCTCCCGTGCCAAGCAGCTGGTCCGATGGATAGGGTCCCGAACTAATGGCAGTAGACCGAGAGCGGCGCGCGAAGGCCGAGACCCTCCCGGCCCGGTGGAAAGTGCAGTGGCACCGGGCCCGCGTCGGCGTGCGCAGAAGCGCCGTGGACTACTTCCGCGGCGACGGCTCCGACTGGATCGCGCTGATCGGGCTGCTCCTGACCGTCCCGGTCCTCGCCTCCATGACCCTCGCCAACTCGGTCTGGTTCTCCCCGGCCGCGCTGGTCCTGCCGATCATCGCGGGCGGCCTGCTGCTGCGCCCGGCGAGCCTGCTCGGCCTGTACGCGGCGGCGGCCACCGCCCTGATCGTGGAGTCGGTACGGCTCGGCCCCTACACGGAGGGCCCCTCCCGGGTCACCCCGGGCGTGGTCCTCGTCGTGGCCGCCTGCGGTTTCTTCGGTCTGCTCACCGCCCAGTTCCGCAGCCGGGTCGGCGTGCCCTGGCGGCGCGGCGGCACCATGCTCTTCGACCTGCGCGAACGCATCCGGGTGCAGAGCAAGCTGCCGAAGCTGCCGCCGGGCTGGCACCGGGAGATGGCCCTGCGGCCGGCCGGCGGCCAGTCCTTCTCCGGCGACTTCGTGGTCGCGGCCCGCACGAACAACGGCCGCACCATGGAGGTCGTCCTCACCGACGTCTCCGGCAAGGGCATGGACGCGGCGTCCCGCGCCCTGCTCCTCTCCGGCGCCTTCGGCGGCCTCCTCGGCTCCCTCCCGCCGCACGCCTTCCTCCCCGCCGCCAACGGCTACCTCCTCCGCCAGGACTGGGACGAGGGCTTCGCGACCTCCATACACCTGGTCCTGGACCTCGACTCCGGCGACTACGAGCTGTACTCCGCGGGCCACCCGCCCGGTCTCCAGCTCAGTGCCGGCAGCGGCCGCTGGGAGGAGAAGGCCGCCGAAGGGCCCCTCCTCGGTGTGTACGACGGCGCTCAGTTCGACCCGGTGAAGGGCTCCCTGCGCCCGGGCGACGTCCTGATGATCTTCACGGACGGCCTGGTGGAGACGTCCGAGCGCGACATCATGGAAGGCATGGACCGCCTCACGGGAGAAGCGGACCGCTATGTGGCCGGCGGCTTCCACGGCGCGGCCTGGCACCTGATCGAGGCGGTGGCGAAGGACGTCAACGACGACAGGGCACTGCTGCTGATCTGCCGGGAGGCGGCGAGGTGAGGTAGCCGAGAGGGGGCTGCGGGCTGTGGTTCACCCGCGGGCCGGTGGGGGCTGCGGGCTGTGGTTCACCCGCGGGCCGGTGGGGGCTGCGGGCTGTGGTTCACCCGCGGGCCGGTGGGGGCTGGTCGCGCAGTTCCCCGCGCCTCTTACGGGGCGCTGCCCAGCCGCGTCCCACATAGCCGCGCGCGGCCGTGTCAGCTACTCAGCTGCGGGCAGGCGTGCCGCAGGGCGGCACGGGTGGGCGCTGGGGGTCCCCCCGGCCGAAGGCTGGGGGAGGCACCCTGCCAGCGCCGGTAAGTGACACCCCCCGCCCCGGCCACGACATACTCGCACCGTGACCCCGACCCCGACCCCCCTCCTCACCCTCCCCGAAGTCGAGAAGCTGGCCAGGGCCGCCCACGCGGCGCAGACCGACAAGGCGGGCCGCCCCTACGCCGAGCACCTCGCCGCCGTCGCCCACGGCGTCCGTGCCCGCGGCGGCGACCCGGACCAGATCGCCGCCGCCTGGCTGCACGACTCCGTCGAGGACCACGCCCTCACCGAGGAGTGGCTGGAGACCGCCGCCGTGAGCCCCCGCACGAGGGCCATCGTGCTCGCCCTCACCAAGCACCCCGGCGAGCCCCCCGAGTCGTACGCCCACCGCGTCCTCGCCACCCCCGGCGCCCTGCTCGTCAAGGAAGCCGACCTCGCGCACAACGCCGACCCCGGCCGTCTCGCCGTACTGGACGAGGGCACCCGGAAACGGCTGACCGAGAAGTACGCCCGGATGCGCGCCCTCCTCGGCCTCCCCGCGTAGGCCGCGTCAGGCGTCGGCCATCTCCCGGCCCCGCGGCCCCCGCTCCCGTTCCCGCTCCCGTTCCCGTTCCCGGGCCAGTTCCGCCGCGTCCCGCCGGAACGCCCACTCCATCCCCGGCTCCATGGCGAACCGGAACACCCGTCGCACGGGCCGGGTGCACAGCAGCGTCACGCACGCACCCGCGAGTACGGTGACGAGGATCTCGCCGAGCGGCCCGTGCAGCCACTTCGGGGCGAACCAGCCCGCGTGGACGCCGTACTTCACGACGAAGCCGTGCAGGAGATAGCCGTACAGCGTGCCCGCGCCCAGCGCCGTGAACCACGTCCGCCGGCCGGGTACCCAGGAGAAGAACCCGGCGGTCAGCAGGATCGAGCAGCCGAACATCGCGAGCACCATCACCGGTCCGCACCACCACGGCGCACCCAGCTCCTGCGCGGAGTCCCGGTGGTAGAACCACGCGGTGTTCATCCGCGGCACCGACCACCAGGAGAACACCAGCGCGAGGGCGAACACCGGCACCGCGGCGATCCGCACCGGCCACCGGCGCACCAGCCGGAAGTGCTCGGGCCGCAGGCACAGCCCGAGCACGAAGTACGGCAGGAACTGCAGGACCCGCTGGAGGTCGAGGTCGTCACCGATGCTCGGGGACACGGACGCCAGCATCGCGATGCCGAAGGCGACCGGAAGGGGATGGCGGACCGCCTTCCACAGGGGCGTGGTCAGGCGCCAGACGAACAGCGCGCACAGGAACCAGGTCAGGTACCAGGGGTCGAGCAGGCTGATGTCCTGGCCGGGGGAGCCGATCACGTAGCGCTCGAAGAGCGAGTAGCCGGTCTCGAACAGGACATAGGGCACGACGACCCCGGTGACCAGCCGCTTCAGCCGGTCCGGGCGCATGTCGAAGTTCCGGGAGAAGTAGCCGGAGACGATGATGAACGCCGGCATGTGGAAGGCGTACACGACGCAGTACACCGCCTCCAGGACGCGGCTGTCGCCCTTCAGCGGCTCCCACGAGTGACCCATCGCGACGAGCGCGATGGCCAGGTACTTGGCGTTGTCGAAGAACGCGTCGCGCGCTGCGCCCGCCGGCGGCCGGGCCGGGGGACGCGGTGTTCGGTTCTGGCCGGGGGACGTGGCGGCGTCAAACATCTGAGGCACCCTAGCGTCGCCTGTGGGATTTCGTAAAACCGCCGATGCGAATCCCGGTAATCACCGAAGACGGCCTGTGAACGGGTGCCTGATTTACCGAAGTCGATGGCTGCGCCTATGCAGTTCCATGCGGCACTTACACCCGTGATGTCCGCATTAATCCCTGCTAATTAGTGCATAACGCCCGCGGATGGTCTTCCCTTGCCGTGCCTGTGTCAATAATTCGAATTGGCTGCGCGCATGTTGTGTGGACACCGAAACCATGTCCGTCAATTGCCTTGGATCCAGGGGCGGGTGGACCCTCGAAATGCGGTGCGGGCGGTTGTCGGCGCGCGGTGCATTGTCGACGTTGTGTCACGAACCGCATAGTGCGGCCGGGTTGGTGGCACGATGGATCTGCCGGGGGTGCGGGGCCGTACCCCAGGGCCGGAGAGCGGACCGACCGAGGGTGTGATCAGTTGTGGCCATTTCACTGTCTGTGGTGTTGCTGTTGGCGATCATCCTTGTGGTGATGATGAGAGGGGGGAACATCAAGGCGGGACCTGCCATCGTCGCCGTCCTCTTCGGCTTCTTCCTCGCGTCGACCGGGATGGCCCCCTCCATCCAGCGCTTCCTCGACTCGCTGGCCCAGACCATAAATTCGATCAACTTCTGAGTACGGCCGCGTACGCCGCGCCCCCGACGGTGACACCCAGTACCGCGCCCCGGCGCCACGGCCCGTGACGTCACCGGATCGGGTGATCTCGCGGGCGGAGGACCGGGTGGAGCGGCGGGCGCGCCCGGGGTCGGATCCGGTCGGATCCGCGCCCGTTCCGCGGCGGGCCTCCGGCACCCGCCACGCACCCCGCGAAAACGAACAGGGCCAGGCGGAGGAAACATCCTCCGACCTGGCCCTGAACCGTCAAGAGCGGGCGACGGGAATCGAACCCGCGTAGCTAGTTTGGAAGACTAGGGCTCTACCATTGAGCTACGCCCGCACAACACGCGCCGCAGGTCGCTGACCGCGGCACTGAAGGCATCGTAGCGGGTCGTCCGGTGCGTAGGCCAACGTGTTGGTCTGCGCGGATGTCATGCCGATGCGGGTGAACAAAGCGGCCGACGCAGGCGGCCCGGGCATGTACCCTACGTGTCGCACCGATACGGGGTGTGGCGCAGCTTGGTAGCGCGTCCGCTTTGGGAGCGGAAGGCCGTGGGTTCAAATCCCGCCACCCCGACCATCACCTGACGGCGTCCGTCCTGATCGCCTTTTGGGGCGCTGAGCCGCTGCGGTTACTATGCAAGCTGCGCGCCCGCGTGTCCCGGCCCCCGCACGGCGGCTTACGAACTCCGCCGGGCGACGAAACTCCGCCGGGCCCCTCTGGCACCGGCAGAACCCGAGAAGTCAGCCACAAGGAGACCGAACCGTGAAGAGCGCCGTGGAGACCCTGAACCCGACCCGGGTTCGGCTCACTGTCGAGGTGCCCTTCGAGGAGCTCAAGGACAGCCTCGACGCGGCGTACAAGAAGATCAACCAGCAGGTCACGGTGAAGGGCTTCCGCAAGGGCAAGATCCCGGCCCGCGTCATCGACCAGCGGTTCGGCCGCGGTGCGGTCCTGGAGGAGGCGGTCAACGACGCGCTTCCGAAGTTCTACACCGAAGCGGTCAACGAGGCCGAGCTGAACCCGCTGGGCCAGCCCGACGTCGACATCACCGAGCTGAAGGACGGCGAGACGCTGAACTTCACCGCCGAGGTCGACGTCCGCCCGGCCCTCGAGATCCCGGACTACTCGGGCATTGAGGTCGAGGTCGACGCCGTCGAGGTCAGCGACGAGGACGTCGAGAAGTCGGTCGAGCAGCTCCGCGAGCGCTTCGCCTCCACCTCCCCGGTGGAGCGCGCGGCCGAGGACGGCGACGTCGTCACCATCGACCTGGAGGCCAAGGTCGACGGCGAGGTCCTGGAGGACGGCATCGCGAGCGGTGTTTCCTACACCATCGGCTCCGGTGAGCTCCTCGACGGCATCGACGACGCCGTGAAGGGCCTGGAGGCCGGTGGCGAGGCCACCTTCACCTCCGAGCTCAAGGGCGGCTCCGCGGCCGGCCGCGAGGCCGAGGTCACCGTCAAGGTCACCCAGGTCGCCGCCCGCGAACTCCCCGAGCTGGACGACGAGTTCGCGCAGCTCGCCTCCGAGTTCGACACCCTGGACGAGCTCAAGGCCGACAGCCGCAAGCGCCTCGCCAACATGAAGACGTACGACCAGGCCACCCAGGCCCAGGAGCGCGTCCTGGAGAAGCTCCTGGAGCTCGTCGAGGTGCCGGTCCCCGAGAAGCTGCTCGAGGACGAGATCAACACCCGCAAGCACAACCTGGAGCACCACCAGCTCGGCCAGATGGGCCTCGACCTGGAGAAGTACCTCGAGATCCAGGGCAAGACCGCCGAGGAGTTCGAGACCGAGACCAGGGAAGCCGCGGTCAAGGGCATCAAGACCCAGTTCGTCCTCGACGAGCTGGTCAAGGTCGAGAAGCTGAACGTCAACCAGGAGGAGCTCACCGAGCACCTCATGCGGCGCGCAGCCTCCTCCGGCATGTCCCCCGACCAGTTCGCCCAGGCCGTCGTCGAGGGCGGCCAGGTCCCGCTCCTGGTCGGCGAGGTCGCCCGCGGCAAGGCCCTGGCCGTCGTGGTCGAGGCCGCCACGGTGAAGGACACCAACGGCGAGATCGTCGACCTGGACGACGAGGACGAGGACGAGACCGGGACGGAGGCCCCTGAGGCCGCCGCCGAGGCCACGGACGAGCCCACCGAGGAGACGACCGAGGGCTGAGCCCTACGGCGCCCGTAACGGCGCACAGGGGCTCCTGGGACCTGTCCCGGGGGCCCCTTTGTCATACGCCGGGGGAAGCGCCCCGGAAGGCGGCGCAGCCGCCGCCTGGGGGCGCGGGGAACTGCGCGACAAGCCACGACGGCGCTGCACCCGCCCATCCACCGCCACGGTCACGGCGGGTTGACAGCGGCCCTTCCGCCGGAGGCACCGGGCTACGCCCCCGGCGAACAGCCCTGTTACCGGGATTCCCCGAAGGGACCATCGCGTTAGGGTCCATGAGTACGAGGGCAGCCAAGCCCCCGGCTACGGAAACGTGAGACGGCCCGGCGCCGTCGTAAGACGAGCAGGTGGATACGTGACGAATCTGATGCCCTCCGCCGCCGGCGAGCCTTCCTTCGGTGGTGGCCTCGGCGACCAGGTCTACAACCGGCTGCTCGGCGAGCGGATCATCTTCCTGGGTCAGCAGGTGGACGATGACATCGCCAACAAGATCACCGCGCAGCTGCTGCTGCTCGCGGCGGAGCCCAACAAGGACATCTTCCTCTACATCAACAGCCCCGGCGGCTCGGTGACGGCCGGCATGGCGATCTACGACACCATGCAGTTCATTCCGAACGACGTGGTCACCATCGCCATGGGCATGGCGGCCTCGATGGGCCAGTTCCTGCTCACCGGCGGCACCGCCGGCAAGCGCTTCGCCCTGCCGCACACGGACATCATGATGCACCAGGGCTCCGCGGGCCTGGGCGGTACGGTCTCGGACATCAAGATCCAGGCCCAGTACCTGCTGCGCACCAAGAAGACCATGTCCGAGTTGACCGCCCTGCACTCCGGCCAGTCCGTCGAGACGATCGTCCGCGACGGCGACCGCGACCGCTGGTTCACCCCGGAAGAGGCCAAGGAGTACGGTCTCATTGACGGGATCATCACGCATGCCTCCGGTGTTCCGGGAGGCGGCGGTACCGGCGCCTCCTGAGCCCGGCCACGCCACGCTCCGCCGAGACTCCAGCCCCCGAACGCCACCAGGACGGTGAACACCCTCATGAGCAACATCCCCGGCGCTGCTGACGCCCGCTACGACGGGCCCCGGCCCGACGCCCGCTACGTCATCCCGCGCTTCGTCGAGCGCACCTCCCAGGGCATCCGCGAGTACGACCCGTACGCGAAGCTCTTCGAGGAGCGCGTGATCTTCCTCGGCGTCCAGATCGACGACGCCTCCGCCAACGACGTCATGGCGCAGCTGCTGTGCCTGGAGTCGATGGACCCCGACCGGGACATCTCGATCTACATCAACAGCCCGGGCGGCGACATGACCGCCCTCACGGCGATCTACGACACGATGCAGTTCGTGAAGCCCGACATCCAGACGGTCTGCATGGGCCAGGCGGCCTCCGCCGCCGCGATCCTGCTGGCCGCCGGCACGCCCGGCAAGCGCATGGCGCTGCCGAACTCCCGTGTGCTGATCCACCAGCCGGCCGGTTCCACCGGCCGCGGCCAGCTCTCCGACCTGGAGATCATCGCCAACGAGTTCACGCGGATGCGCGAGCAGCTGGAGGACATGCTGGCCAAGCACTCCAACCGGCCGATCGAGCAGGTCCGCGAGGACATCGAGCGCGACAAGATCCTCACGGCCGAGGAAGCGCTGGAGTACGGCATCGTGGACCAGATCATCTCCACCCGGAAGATGAACAACTCGTCAGTCCGCTGACGGGGCCACCGACAGAGGATGTAGTCTCTGCCGCCCTTGGCCCGGTTTGACCGTGCGCACGGCAAGGTGCACGTCAAAGTGAACCGTGCCAAGGGGGGCCCGTACGGGGGGCCCGGCAAGGTACCGTCGACATAAGGCAGCACCAGGAGCCGCTGGATTCGAAAGAGTCCAGGCGTCTCCCAGGCGAAGGGGAAGCACACCGTGGCACGCATCGGTGACGGCGGCGATCTGCTCAAGTGCTCGTTCTGCGGCAAGAGCCAGAAGCAGGTCAAGAAGCTCATCGCAGGGCCCGGTGTGTACATCTGCGACGAGTGCATCGATCTCTGCAACGAGATCATCGAGGAGGAACTCGCCGAGACGAGCGAGGTGCGCTGGGAGGAACTCCCGAAGCCCCGCGAGATCTACGAGTTCCTGGAGGGCTATGTGGTGGGCCAGGAGCCCGCCAAGAAGGCCCTCTCGGTCGCGGTGTACAACCACTACAAGCGGGTCCAGGCAGGGGAGAACGGCGGCGGCCAGAACCGCGACGACGCCATCGAGTTGGCGAAGTCCAACATCCTGCTGCTGGGCCCCACGGGCTCCGGCAAGACGCTCCTCGCACAGACCCTGGCCCGCATGCTCAACGTCCCGTTCGCGATCGCCGACGCCACCGCGCTGACGGAGGCCGGCTACGTGGGCGAGGACGTGGAGAACATCCTCCTCAAGCTGATCCAGGCCGCCGACTACGACGTCAAGAAGGCCGAGACCGGGATCATCTACATCGACGAGATCGACAAGGTAGCCCGTAAGAGCGAAAATCCTTCGATCACGCGAGACGTCTCCGGCGAGGGTGTGCAGCAGGCCCTTCTCAAGATCCTCGAAGGCACCACGGCCTCCGTCCCGCCGCAGGGCGGCCGCAAGCACCCGCACCAGGAGTTCATCCAGATCGACACGACGAACGTGCTGTTCATCGTGGGCGGTGCGTTCGCCGGCCTGGAGAAGATCATCGAGTCCCGGGCGGGCGCCAAGGGCATCGGCTTCGGCGCGACGATCCGCTCCAAGCGGGAGCTGCAGTCCAAGGACCAGTTCGAGGACGTCATGCCCGAGGACCTGGTGAAGTTCGGCATGATCCCGGAGTTCATCGGCCGCCTCCCGGTCATCACCTCGGTCCACAACCTGGACCGCGAGGCCCTGCTCCAGATCCTCATCGAGCCGCGCAACGCGCTCGTCAAGCAGTACCAGCGCCTGTTCGAACTCGACGGCGTGGAGCTGGACTTCGAGCGCGAGGCCCTGGAGGCCATCGCCGACCAGGCCATCCTCCGCCAGACCGGCGCCCGCGGCCTGCGCGCCATCATGGAAGAGGTCCTCATGTCGGTGATGTACGAGGTCCCGTCCCGCAAGGACGTGGCCCGCGTCGTCATCACGGCCGACGTCGTCCACTCCAACGTCAACCCGACCCTCATCCCGCGCGACGCACGCAACGGCCGTGGCCCGGGCGAGCAGAAGTCGGCGTAACCCCCGCAACACCGAAGCGCCGGGCCCTCTTCGGAGGAGCCCGGCGCTTTCGCGTGTGCCGGCGGCTACTTGGCGACGCGCACTTCACTCCGTACGTCGGCCGCGATCTTCGCGGACTCGTCCAGGCTGTACGTCTTCACCGCCGCCGTCGGTTCCACCATGCCGATGGTGCTGTAGTCCGCCCAGATGCACAGGTAGGCCGTCTGGGCCTTGCCGGTGAGCTGGTTCTTGCCCTTCGCCTGCTGGCACTTCATCACCGCGCCGTCCAGTCCGGCCGGCGAGACGGACTGGGCGTCGCCGACCAGCTGCACACTGTCGTCCGAGGTGCCGTCCTTCTTCATGTTGGCGAAGGTGGCGTCCAGTGCGGCCTGCGGGTCCTTCACCGAGCCGTACACCCCGAAGAGGGTCACGTTCTCGGCGGTCTCCGCCTTCGCCACGTCCGTCGGGTCGCTGGTGTCCAGGGACTCCAGGTCGACGGTCGAGTAGATCGCGGTGACCGAAGTGGCGTCGGTGACACCGGACTTGGCGAGGTCCTCCGCGTCGCTCGAACTCGCCTTCTGCTCGCTGGAGTCACCCACCCGCTTGTACTTGGCGGACAGGACGGAGGCGGGCGCGGTCAGCTTGTGCGGCCCGTCGTCCTTGAGCCCGCCGCCACCCCCGGCGAGCACGAAGTACGCGCCGACCGCGACGGCCGCGACCACCGCCACCGCGCCGATGACCAGCCCCGTCTTCTTCTTCCCGCCCCCCGGAGCCGGCGGCTGCGGAACGCCGTAGGGGGGCTGGCCGTAGGGCTGCTGCTGGCCGTACGGGTTCGGCTGCGGGGGAACGCCCTGCTGCGGGTAGCCGTAACCCGGCTGCGGCGGCTGCTGCCCGTAGGGCCCCGGCTGTGCCGGAGGAGCCTGCTGCGGGTAGCCGTAGCCGGGCTGGGGCGCCTGCGGCGGCTGGCCGTACGGTCCCGGCTGCTGCCCGTACGGTCCCGGCTGCTGCGGCGGCCCTCCGTACGGGCCCGGCTGGTTGTAGCTCATCTCTGGGTTCCCCTCCAGATGCTTATGTGTTCCTGACATCCTGGCGCAGTCACAGGGGACTCATGGCTCGGGGGTGCCCACCGTTACGGAACAAACGCGTTTCGGGACAGCCCTGAGACACCTCTAAACTGAGCCCCGTGACCGAGAACGCTCAGCAGCAGCCCACAGCGCCCAGCACCGAACTGCCGACCCAGTACGCGCCGGCCGACGTAGAGGGGCCGCTGTACGAGAGCTGGGTAGAGCGCGGTTACTTCGCGGCCGACGCCAAGAGCGACAAGCCCGCGTACACCATCGTCATCCCCCCGCCCAACGTCACCGGCTCCCTGCACCTGGGCCACGCCTTCCAGCACACGCTGATGGACGCGCTGACCCGCCGCAAGCGCATGCAGGGCTTCGAGTCGCTGTGGCTGCCCGGCATGGACCACGCCGGCATCGCCACCCAGAACAAGGTCGAGCAGCAGCTCGCCGAGGAGGGCAAGTCCCGTCACGACCTCGGCCGCGAGGAGTTCGTCGAGCGCGTCTGGCAGTGGAAGGAGGAGTACGGCGGCAAGATCCTCGGCCAGATGCGCCGGCTCGGCGACGGCGTCGACTGGGACCGCGAGCGCTTCACCATGGACGAGGGCCTGTCCAAGGCCGTCCAGACCATCTTCAAGAAGCTCTACGACGACGAGCTGATCTACCGCGCCGAGCGCATCATCAACTGGTGCCCGCGCTGTCTGACGGCCATCTCGGACATCGAGGTGGAGTACCAGGAGGACGACGGCGAGCTGGTCTCCATCAAGTACGGCGAGGGCGACGAGACACTGGTCGTCGCCACCACGCGTGCGGAGACGATGCTCGGCGACACCGCGGTCGCCGTCCACCCCGACGACGAGCGGTACCGGCACCTGATCGGCAAGCGGATCAAGCTGCCGCTCACCGACCGCAGCATCCCGGTCGTCGCGGACACGCACGTCGACCCCGAGTTCGGCACGGGTGCCGTCAAGGTCACCCCGGCCCACGACCCGAACGACTTCGCGATCGGCCAGCGCCACGGCCTGGAGTCCATCACCGTCATGGACGAGCGGGCCGTCATCACGGTCCACGGTCCCTTCGAGGGCCTCGACCGCTTCGAGGCCCGCTCCGCCATCGTCGCGGCGCTGCGCTCGCAGGGCCGGATCGTCGCCGAGAAGCGGCCGTACGTCCACAGCGTCGGCCACTGCTCGCGCTGCAAGACCACCATCGAGCCGCGGCTGTCCATGCAGTGGTGGGTCAAGGTCGGCCCGCTGGCGAAGGCCGCAGGTGACGCGGTCCGCGACGGCCGGGTGAAGATCCACCCCGAGGACATGTCGAAGCGGTACTTCGACTGGGTCGACAACATGCACGACTGGTGCATCTCGCGCCAGCTGTGGTGGGGCCACCGCATCCCGGTCTGGTACGGCCCCGAGGGCCAGGTCGTCTGCGTCGGCCCCGACGAGGAGCCGCCCGGCACCGAGGCGGAGGGCTGGAAGCAGGACACCGACGTCCTCGACACCTGGTTCTCCTCCGGCCTGTGGCCGTTCTCCACCCTCGGCTGGCCCGAACAGACCGCTGACCTGCGGAAGTTCTACCCGACCGACGTCCTCCTGACCGGCCACGACATCATCTTCTTCTGGGTCGCCCGGATGATGATGTTCGGTCTGTACGCCATGGACGGCGAGGTCCCCTTCCGCACCATCGCGCTGACCGGTCTGGTCCGCGACGAGCGCGGCAAGAAGATGTCGAAGTCCTTCGGCAACGTCGTCGACCCGCTGGACTGGATGGACAAGTACGGCTCCGACGCCGTCCGCTTCACCCTGGCCCGCGGCGCCAACCCCGGTACCGACGTGCCGATCGGCGAGGACTGGGTCCAGGCGTCCCGGAACTTCGCCAACAAGATCTGGAACGCGACCCGCTTCGCACTGATGAACGGCGCGACCGTCGAGGGCCCGCTCCCGGACCCGGCCGAGATGTCGGCGACGGACCGCTGGATCCTCTCCCGCCTCAACAAGACGGTCGCCGAAGTCGACGCGTTCTACGACGACTTCCAGTTCGCGAAGCTCTCCGACGCCCTCTACCACTTCGCGTGGGACGAGGTCTTCGACTGGTACGTCGAGCTGTCCAAGACCACCTTCCAGGCGGGCGGCCGCGGCGCCGAGGTCTCCCAGCGCGTCCTGGGCGAGGTCCTCGACGTCACCCTGAAGCTGCTCCACCCGGTCGTCCCGTTCGTCACGGACACCCTGTGGACGACGCTGACCGGCGGCGAGTCGGTCGTCATCGCCGACTGGCCGGCCACTGTGCTGGTTCCTGGTGCTGACGCACCGGGCGGCTTCCGGGACGAGGCGGCGGAGCGGGAGATCGAGACCCTCCAGTCCGTCATCACCGAGGTCCGCCGCTTCCGCGCCGACCAGGGCCTGCAGCCCGGCCAGCGGGTCCCGGCCCGCCTCACCCTGGACGGCACGGCGCTCGCCCCGCACGAGGCGGCCATCCGCCAGCTGCTGCGCCTCCAGCCGGAGGGCGACGCCTTCGCGGCGACGGCCACCCTCCCGGTCGCCGGCGCCACGGTCGCCCTCGACCTCTCCGGCACCATCGACGTGGCGGCGGAGCGCAAGCGCCTCGCCAAGGACCTCGCGGCCGCCGAGAAGGAGAAGGCCCAGGCGACGGGCAAGCTGGGCAACGAGGCGTTCCTGGCGAAGGCCCCGGACAACGTGGTGGACAAGATCCGCACCCGGCTCGCCAAGGCCGACGAGGACATCGCACGCATCCAGGCCCAGCTGGACCGCCTTCCGCAGGCGTAGCCGAAGCGTCCCCGCAGGCGTCCGGCAGTCCCGTCCCACGGGGCTGCCGGACGCCTGCGTTCAGGGTCCCGCCCTACAATCCAAAAGTAGGAACATGACCTTAATGTTCCGTTTTGGCTTGGTGGCGGAGGGAACGCCCACATGCAGCGCTGGGGCCGGACGAGGAAACCTCCGCACCGGGGGCTGGTCCCCCTGACGGCTGTCGCGGGCGGCCTGCTCGCCGTGCTGATCGGCCTCGTCTTCCTGGTACTGGCGCTGGCGGTCCAGGACGCGCGGCACTCCCTGCTCTCCGCCCGCAGCGGCCGGCCGGCCCTGGAGCAGATCGGGGTGGTCCAGGGGATCGTCCTCGACATGGAGGGCGGCCAGCGCAGCTACGTCATCACCCGGCAGGACGAGTTCCTCAAGCCCTGGCGGGCCGCCCGGGCCGCGTTCCCCGCGCAGGCACAGCGGCTCGTGGACGTCAGCACGTCCCCCGCCCAGCGGCAGCTCGCCGGGCGGATCCAGCGGGCCGGCCAGTCCTTCGTCGACGACTACTCGGTCCCGCTCGTGACCGAGGCCCGGCGCGGCGATCCCGACGCGAGCAGCACGGCGCGGACGATGGAGGGCAAGCAGCGGCTCGACGCGCTCCGGGACCAGTTCTCCCGCTACCTCAAGGCCGAGCGCGTCTCGATCAACCAGCGTGAGAACGCGCTGGAGGGCCGGATGCGCACGCTGACGATCGCCGCGTCCGTCGGCGTCGGCGTGGCCGTCCTCCTGATCGTCGCCTACGGCGCCTATGTGACCCGGGTGATCGTCTGGCCGGTGCGCAGGATGGCCCGCTTCGCGACCCGGCTCGCCGCCGGAGACCTGGGCGCACGGGTGCCGCGCTCCGGGCGCCGGGAGATCGGCCAGCTGGAGACGGCGTTCAACACCATGGCCGGCTCGCTGGAGAAGAGCCACCGGCGGCTGAGGCTGCTCTACGACGCCGGTACCGCTGTCGGCAACACCCTCGACGTGGGGCGGACCGCCGACGAGCTGGTGCGGGTGTCCGTCCCCCGCTTCGCCGACTTCGTCACCGTCGACCTGGAGGAGTCCGTGCTGCGGGGCGGGGAGCCGACGGCCGCCGAGACCGCCCTGCGGCGCGTGGCCCGGGGCGGCGTCCGCGACGACTCCCCGCTGGACCCGGCCGGTGCCCTGATCGCCGTGGACCCGCCGCCCGGGGCACGTCGGCACACCGACTCCGGGGCGGCCCTCATAGCCGATCTGCGGGTCACCCGTAGTTCGAGGTTTCCCGACGCGCCGCGCACGGACCGGCTCCTCGACTACGGCATGCGCTCGCTGATCACCGCGCCGTTGTCGGCACAGGGCGTCCTGATGGGGGTGATCGTCTTCTGGCGCACCCGGGACTCACCGCCGTTCGAGAAGGACGACCTGTCCGACGCGGAGGAACTCGTTGCGAGGGCCGCGACCGCCATCGACAACGCACGGCGCTACACCCGGGAGCGCGAGACCGCGCTGGGGCTGCAGCGCAGCCTGCTGCCGCACGTCATGCCCGACTGCCCGAGCGTCGACTTCGCCTACCGCTACCTCCCCACCGGCACCCGGGCCGGAGTCGGCGGCGACTGGCTCGACGTGATCCCGCTGTCGGGCACCCGGGTGGCCCTGGTCGTCGGCGACGTCGTCGGCCACGGCATCCAGGCCTCCGCCACCATGGGCCGGCTGCGCACGGCGGTCCGCACCCTCGCGGACGTCGACCTGCCCCCCGACGAACTCCTCACCCACCTGGACGACCTGGTCCTGCACCTCGACGACGGCGCCGGGGAACAGGCCGGTGAGGTGGGTTCGACCTGCCTGTACGCCGTCTACGACCCGATCTCGCGGCACTGCTCCCTCGCCAGCGCGGGCCATCCGCTGCCCTTCGTGATCACTCCCCAGGGGACGGTGGAGCAGGCCCCCGGCCAGGCCGGCCCGCCGCTCGGGCTCGGCGGGCTGCCGTTCGAGACCACCGACCTGGACCTCACCGCGGGCACCACCCTCGCGCTGTTCAGCAACGGCCTGGTGCACTCCCGCAACCTCGACCTGGGCCACGGCCTCGAACGGCTCCGCGGCGCGCTGGCGGCGCCCGGGGAGGGGGAGTCGCTGCAGGAGTCCTGCGACCGGGTGGTGACCGCGCTGCGCACCTGCGAACCCACCGACGACGTCACCCTGCTGCTCGCCCGCACCCGCGCCCTGCCCTGCGACCAGGTGGCCGCCTGGGAGGTCCCCGCGGACCCCGAGCACGTCGCCACGGCCCGGACCCTGACCACCGGCCAGCTCGACGCCTGGAAGCTGGACGAACTGTCGTTCACCACCGAACTGGTGGTCAGCGAACTCGTCACGAACGCCATCCGCTACGGCGGCTCCCCGATCCAGCTGCGGCTCATCCGCGACACCACCATGCTGATCTGCGAGGTCTCCGACGGCAGCAGCACCGCCCCGCACCTGCGGCGGGCCCGGGTCTTCGACGAGGGCGGCCGGGGCCTGCTGCTGGTGGCCCAGCTCACCCGGCGGTGGGGGACCCGGCAGACCTCCGCCGGCAAGACGATCTGGTGCGAGCAGGCGCTCCCGGCGGCCGGCGCGTCCACGCGCCCGCCGGGCTCCGTAGACTGGTGCCGTGAGTGATCTGCCTCCGCACGACCCCCATGAGAGCTTCGACGACAACTTCGACGAGATCGTCGAGGCCGAGACGGACCGCGATCCCGATCTCGCGGTGATCGAGGCCGGCAGCCGGACCCTCCGTACCCAGGGCGGCCCGCAGCAGGGCGACGTCCCGGGCCGCCCCGAGGACCCCGAGGTCGACCGGGCCCTGCGCGAGGTGGAGGCGGAGCTCGCCACCCGCTGGGGCGAGACCAAGCTGGAGCCGTCGGTCACCAGGATCGCCGCCCTCATGGACGTGCTGGGCGATCCCCAGCGGTCGTACCCCTCGATCCACATCACCGGCACCAACGGCAAGACCTCCACCGCCCGCATGATCGAGGCCCTGCTCGGCGCCTTCGACCTGCGCACCGGCCGCTACACCAGCCCCCACGTGCAGTCGATCACCGAGCGCATCAGCCTCGACGGCGCCCCGATCTCCGCCGAGCGGTTCATCGAGACGTACCAGGACATCAAGCCCTACGTCGAGATGGTCGACTCCCGGCAGGAGTACCGGCTCTCCTTCTTCGAGGTGCTCACCGGCATGGCCTACGCGGCCTTCGCGGACGCCCCGGTCGACGTCGCCGTCGTCGAGGTCGGCATGGGCGGCAGCTGGGACGCCACCAACGTCATCGACGGCGACGTCGCCGTCGTCACCCCCATCGACCTCGACCACACCGACCGGCTCGGGGAGACCACCGCGCAGATCGCCGGCGAGAAGTCCGGCATCATCAAGCAGGACGCGACGGTCATCCTGGCCCAGCAGCCGGTCGACGCGGCGCAGGTACTCCTCAAGAAGGCCGTCGAGGTCGACGCCACCGTCGCCCGCGAGGGCCTTGAGTTCGGCGTCGTCGCCCGCCAGGTCGCCGTCGGCGGCCAGCTGCTCACCCTGCGCGGCCTCGGCGGCGAGTACGACGAGGTCTACCTCCCCCTGCACGGCCCCTACCAGGCCCACAACGCGGCCGTCGCGCTCGCCGCGGTGGAGGCGTTCTTCGGGGTCGGCTCGCAGCGCCCCGAGTCCCTGGACATCGACACGGTCCGCAAGGCCTTCGCGGCGGTCTCGTCCCCGGGCCGCCTGGAAGTCGTACGGCGCTCTCCCACCGTCGTCCTCGACGCCGCCCACAACCCCGCCGGGGCCCGCGCCACCGCCGAGGCCGTCGGCGAGGCCTTCGACTTCAGCCGGCTGATCGGCGTGGTCGGGGCCAGCGGCGACAAGAACGTCCGGGGCCTCCTGGAGGCCTTCGAGCCGATCTTCGCCGAGGTCGTGATCACCCAGAACTCCAGCCACCGCGCGATGGACGCCGACGAGCTGGCCGCGATCGCCGTCGAGGTGTTCGGCGAGGACCGCGTCCAGGTCGAGCCGCGGCTGCCCGACGCCCTGGAGGCCGCGATCACACTGGCCGAGGAGGAGGGCGAGTTCGCCGGCGGCGGGGTGCTGATCACCGGCTCCGTCATCACCGTGGGCGAGGCCCGACTGCTCCTCGGGAGGGGCTGACCATGCGTACGCTCTGTTCCTCCACGCTGATCGGCGAGTTCTTCGTCATCGGCTTCGCCGCCCTGGTCGCCATGAAGGACGCCGACCTGTCCGCCTCCACGGTGTGGCTGGTCAGCGGCATCGCGATGGTCCTGTGCGTGGCCCTGTGCGGGGTGATCACCCGCCCCGGCGGCGTGGCCCTCGGCTGGGCCCTGCAGATCGCCCTGGTCGCGTCCGGGATCTTCGTCCCGACGATGTACTTCCTGGGCGCGCTCTTCGCGGGCCTGTGGTGGGCGTCCGTGCACTACGGAAAGAAGATCGACGAGGCCAAGGCCCGCTTCGCGGCGCAGAGCACGCAGGACAGCCCGTCCGGTGTGTGAGGACGAGCACCGGTCCGCACCCCCACTCTCCAGCCCGTCCGGCGTCTGAGGACGAGGCCGTTCAGGCCGAAGCGGGGGTCCGGGGGCGGCAGCCCCCGAAAGCGGCGGCCCGCACCAGCGCACCCGCACACTGCGTAACCGACGCTCAGACCGGCCCTGTAGCCTCTCCCCACCGCACCTGCCAGTACCTGAAGGAGTCCTCCCGTGACCCAGCGCACCCTCGTCCTGCTCAAGCCCGACGCCGTCCGTCGGGGCCTGACCGGCGAGATCATCAGCCGTATCGAGCGCAAGGCCGGCTGGCAGATCACCGCGCTGGAGCTGCGCACCCTGGAGCGTGCCACGCTGGAGCAGCACTACGCCGAGCACGTCGGCAAGCCGTTCTACGAGCCGCTGGTCGAGTTCATGGCCTCCGGCCCGTCCGTCGCCCTGATCGTCGAGGGCGAGCGCGTCATCGAGGGCATCCGCGCGCTGGCCGGCCCCACCGACCCGATCGCCGCAGCGCCCGGCTCCATCCGCGGTGACTTCGGTGTGATCGTCCGCGAGAACCTGATCCACGCGTCCGACTCGGAGGAGTCCGCCGAGCGCGAGGTCAAGATCTTCTTCCCGGGCCGCGCCTAAAGCCTGTCGTTCGGGTCAGGCCGCCCTGGCTCACGGTGCCTTGTCGGCCGACCCGAGCGGGGCGTGGTGCGTGCAGCTGCAAGGCGGAGGAGGCGTAGACGATCAGCCGCTGCCGCGGCGGGCGACGCGGTGGGGGCACCTCCCGGCCGAAGGCTGGGGGACGTCGACAACCGACGACAACGCCGCTGGGGGCCCCACGCCTTTAAGGCGGTGGGGGAGTGCGTGCCCCGCCCCGCGACGCCGGAATGATCCAAACGACAGGCCCTAGGGTCTGTCTGTCAATTCCCGTCTGCCTCGCGACGCCATGCACGCACTCTCGCCGCACCGGGCGCAGACCCGAGTACGTCCAGTACGAGGGCCTACGCCCGGCACGCCGAGAGCACGCACCTGACGCCGCGAGGCCGCCCTCCGGGCGACGACGGGAATTGTCAGACAGGCCCTAGGCCTTCCGGGTCCCGCGACGGGTCCGTACGGAGTTTTCGTGGAAGTTTTTGACGAGGCGTCAGCCCATTGAGCTGCATGACCTGGGACGGCCGATCGATTTCGGCCGTCCCTCGGCATATGCGTGCCGATCGGGGGAACGAGTGCCCCCGTCGGCCCGTCTCCACAAGCGACGCGGCCCGGCACGTGCTGACAATGGCGAAGACCCTCGCGCAGTGTTCGTGCAGGCGCGTCTACGATGGAAGCCTTCACGTCACAGCACGTACTTCGCCGACCTGAAATGCCCTCAAAAGCTCCCGGGAAGGCCAGACGAATCCTGATGGGGAACTCAATGTCGTTCATTGGCCGTGACATGGCTGTCGACCTCGGGACCGCCAACACGCTGGTGTACGTCAGGGGTCGCGGGATCGTACTCAACGAGCCGTCCGTTGTCGCGATCAATACGAACACCGGTGGAATTCTGGCGGTCGGTGCGGAGGCGAAGAAGATGATCGGGCGCACGCCCGGCAACATCGTCGCCGTACGCCCGCTGAAGGACGGCGTGATCGCCGACTTCGAGATCACCGAGCGGATGCTCCGCTACTTCATCCTGAAGATCCACAAGCGGCGGTATCTGGCCCGTCCGCGTGTCGTCGTGTGTGTGCCCTCCGGTATCACGGGTGTCGAGCGCCGTGCCGTCATCGAGGCGTCCTCGCAGGCCGGTGCCCGCCAGGTGCACATCATCGAGGAGCCCATGGCCGCCGCCATCGGCTCCGGCCTGCCGGTCCACGAGGCCACGGGCAACATGGTGGTGGACATCGGCGGCGGCACCACGGAGGTCGCGGTCATCTCGCTCGGCGGCATCGTCACCGCCCAGTCCATCCGTGTCGCGGGCGACGAACTGGACAACGCGATCATCCAGCACATCAAGAAGGAGTACAGCCTCCTCCTCGGTGAGCGGACGGCCGAGCAGATCAAGATCACGATCGGTTCGGCGTACGAACTCGACTCCGACGAGCACACCGAGATCCGCGGCCGCGACCTGGTGTCCGGCCTGCCCAAGACCGTGGTCATCTCGGCCGCCGAGGTACGCAAGGCGATCGAGGAACCCGTCAACGCCATCGTCGACGCCGTCAAGACCACACTCGACAAGTGCCCGCCGGAGCTGTCCGGCGACATCATGGACAGGGGAATCGTTCTGACCGGCGGCGGAGCCCTGCTGCGCGGTCTGGACGAGCGGCTGCGCCGGGAGACCGGCATGCCGATCCACATCGCCGAGGACCCGCTGGACAGCGTGGCGCTCGGCTCCGGCAAGTGCGTCGAGGAGTTCGAGGCGCTCCAGCAGGTCCTGGACGCCCAGCCGCGCAGATGACGTAACTCTTCGATTCCGCCGTACGAGATGACCCCCTCTCGTGCGGCGGATCGTTGATATGGAGGCATAAGCTCACACAAAACGAGCTCCGCCCCACCCCCCACCCCCACGCTCCACGACAAGCCCCCCACGCTCCACAAGCTTTCAGAACACGCTCCCGCAAGTTCCTATTGAGGAAGGCACGGCCGCCGCACGTGAGGGACACGAAAGAGAGCCGGCTGCTCCTGGTGCTGCTGATCGCCATCGCGTTCGCGCTGATCACGGTGGACATCCGAGGTGGCAGGAACTCCCCGGTAGACGGCGCCCGGCAGGCCGCGGCCGCGGTCTTCGGCCCGATCGAGAACGGCATGTCGACGGTGGTGGACCCGGTCGGAAACGCCGTCTCCGCCGTCCGTGACTCCGGCGAACGGCACGACCGGCTGGCCCGGCTGGAGAAGCAGAACGCGACCCTCAAGGCGAAGCTCGGCAGCGACGACCGCAACCGCAGCCGCCTGAGCCAGCTAGAGAAGATGCTCAACGTCGCCGCCGAGGGCCAGTACGGCATCAAGGGCGCCCAGGTCATCGCCATAGGGTCGGCGCAGGGCTTCTCCTGGACCGTCACCATCGACGTCGGCTACAACGACGGCATCAAGCGGGACATGACCGTCCTCAACGGCAACGGCCTGGTCGGCCGCGTGACCACGGTCGGCCCGGACGCCTCCACCGTGCTGCTCGCCAACGACCCCGACTTCACCGTCGGCACCCGCATGGAGGGCAGCGACGAACTCGGCTTCGCCTCCGGCCAGGGCGACCGCCCGCTGCGCGTCGAACTCCTCGACAGCAAGGCCGAGGTGAAGAAGGGCGACCGGCTCGTCACCTTCGGCTCCCAGGGCGACAAGCCGTTCGTGCCCGGTGTCCCGGTCGGCACGGTCTCCAGCGTCGACCCGTCCAACGGCGGCCTCACCCGCACCCTGTACGTCACGCCGTTCGTGTCCTTCACCAAGCTCGACATCGTCGGCGTGGTCGTCGAGGCACCGAAGAAGGACCCGCGCGACGAGGTGCTCCCGGCCAAGCCCAAGCCGACCCCGACCCCGACGGTGACCGTCACGGTCACCCCGTCCGCCGACGCGAGCGCGAACGGCACCGACACCACCGGCCAGCAGCAGTAGGAGCTGAATCCCCCATGCGCGTCAACAGGATCCTGCTCTCCTCCGCCCTGGTCGTCGTCGCCCTGGTGATCCAGGTGAGCGTCCTCGCCCGCCTGCACCTGCCGGGCGCCGTCCCCGACCTCATGCTGCTCACCGTCCTCGGCCTCGCCATGGTGTACGGCCATGTGGGCGGCGCCCTCGTCGGCTTCGGCGCCGGACTCCTCGCCGACCTCGCCCCGCCCGCCGACCACGCGGCCGGCCGCTACGCCCTGGTGCTGTGCGTCGTCGGCTACTTCGCCGGCCTCATCAAGCCGGAGAACGGCCGCCTGAAGTCCGCGACCGGCCCGATGCTCGTCGTGGTCGCCGCCGCCATCGGCTCCACCCTGCTGTACGCGGGCGTCGGCGCCCTCGTCGGCGACACCGCCGCCCGGCACGTCGGCATGACCAGCCTGCTGATCACGGCCGCCCTGTACGACCTGCTGCTCGCCCCGTTCGTGGTCCCCGGCGTCATGGCCCTGGCCCGCCGTGCCGACAACGACCCGCTCACGGAGGCCAACTCCGGCGGCAAGGCGGGCGACATCTCCTCGGGCTGGATCTCCTCCGGCACCGGGATGCGCATCGGCGGCCAGCGCAGCGGCCTCGGCGCCCTCAAGGCCAGGGCCCGCACCCGCAACGTCCGCGTCGGCCGCATCAAGGGGGTCAAGCGTCTGTGAACGCGGGGGAGTTCACCCGAACGGGTGCACCGGGGCGGAACGCGGCCTCACAGGTCCATCGTTCATCATTCGTACGCGCACGCGCCTTTGTGCAGGGAGAGGGGGAGGCAGCCCAGTGACCAACATTCCCGAGACCGGTCGGACCCCACGGGTCCAGATCCGTCTCGTCGTGATCCAGATCCTGGTCCTCTCCCTGCTGGGCACCCTCGGCGGCCGCCTGTGGTACCTGCAGATCCGCGAGGGCGCCGAGTACCAGAAGGAGGCCTCCGGCAACCACGTCCAGCAGGTCGTCGCGCCCGCCGTGCGCGGCTCGATCCTGGACGCCCGCGGAGTCCCCATCGCGGACAACGAGACCCGCCTGGTCGTCTCCGCCTCCCGCACCGACCTGCTCAAGCAGAAGGACGACGGCAAGGCGGTCCTGACCAAGCTCGCCGGCGTCCTCGGGATGAAGCCCGAGGAGGTCATGCAGAAGGTCCGCCTCTGCGACGCCAAGACCCCCCAGCCCTGCTGGAACGGCTCGCCGTACCAGCCGATCCCGATCACCGACGAGGCCACCGCCAAGCAGGCCCTGCAGATCCGCGAGCGCTCCGAGGACTTCCCCGGCATCACCGCCGAGCCCGAGGCCGTGCGCCGCTACCCGGCCCCCGGCAAGTCCAACACCGCGCAGGTCCTCGGCTACCTCTCCCCGGTCACCGACAACGAGATCGAGCAGGCCAAGGACACCTCCTCGCCCTACCTGCGCTCCGACATGGTCGGCCGTTCGGGCCTGGAGCGCGAGTACGACAAGGAGCTGCGCGGCAAGGCCGGCGTCACCCGCTACGAGGTCGACAACCTCGGCCGGGTCATCGGCAAGGCCAAGTCCGACGCCGCCGAGCCCGGTTCGAACCTGGTCACCAGCATCGACTCGCGCGTGCAGCGGGTCGCCGAGAACGAGCTGGACAAGGCCATGAAGGCCGCCCGCCAGCAGTACGACAAGATCACCCAGGAGAACTACAAGGCCGACTCGGGCGCCGTCGTCGTGATGGAGGCCAAGACCGGCCGGATCGTCGCCATGGCCTCCGCCCCGACCTACGACCCGAACGTGTGGGTCGGCGGCATCTCCGCCAAGGACTACCAGGCCCTCACCGGCAAGAACTCCGACTACCCGCTGCTCAACAGGGCCATACAGGGTCAGGCGGCCCCCGGTTCGACGTTCAAGGTGGTCTCCACCGCCGCCGCGGTCCAGGCCGGCTACGCCTGGAACGGCGGCTACCCCTGCACCAGCTCCTACTCGGTGGGCAGCCAGGTCTTCAAGAACTTCGAGGGCGAGAACTTCGGTCCCATCTCGCTGGGCCGCGCTCTGGAGGTCTCCTGCGACACCGTCTTCTACGGCCTCGCCGACGCCCAGTGGAAGAAGGACGGCGGCATCAACCCGAAGAAGGGCGAGCCCAAGGACTGGTTCTTCAAGACCGCCCACCAGTTCGGCCTCGGCAAGGAGACCGGCGTCGACCTGCCCAACGAGGTCACCGGCCGCGTCCCCGACCGCCAGTGGAAGCTCGACTACTGGAAGGCCAACAAGGACGCCTGGTGCAAGTCCGGGAAGAAGGACGGCACCTACGTCGAGAAGATCGAGTACGAGAACTGCCTCGAAGGCAACAAGATGCGCGAGGGCGACGAGATCAACTACTCCATCGGCCAGGGCGACACCCTCGTCACGCCGATCCAGGAGGCGATGATCTACAGCGCCGTCGCCAACGGCGGCACCGAGTACCAGCCGACCATCGGCAAGGCGATCGTCAGCGCCGACGGCAAGTCCGTCCAGGAGATCAAGCCCAAGGCGGTGCGCAAGCTCCCGGTCAGCCAGGCCACCCTCAAGGGCATGGACGACGCCTTCGCGGGCGTCATCACCCGCGGTACGGCGGCCTGGAAGTTCGGCGGCTGGCCGCAGGACAAGATCGCCCTGCACGGCAAGACCGGTACCGCCGAGGTCTACGGCAAGCAGACCACGTCGTGGCTGGCCACCTACACCAAGGACTACACGGTCATCATGACCATCGCCCAGGCCGGTACCGGTTCCGGTGCCTCCGGCGAGGCGGTCCGCAACATCTACAGCGCGCTCTACGGCGTCAGCGCGGACGGCTCCATCGACAAGTCGAAGGCGCTGCTGTACACCCCGCAGAAGGGCCTGCCGAAGGTCCGCACGGACGGCACCATCGCCTCCCCGAAGATCTCCAAGGACCCGGCGAAGGACTTCCAGGTCTTCTCCCAGCAGGGCGACAAGAGCACCGACAACGGGCAGACCCCGGCCGCCACCACGGCCTCCCCGTCCACGGGCAACCGCACCACCCGCAGGCGACCGCGCAAGAGGGGAAGCCGGAGGATGCTCACATGACCGGCGTCAACAGCTTCTCCGTCTCCGGATACGGCCCGGCACGGGCCGGCTGGACCCGGGTCTTCGCCCGGGACTCGCTGACCCGCCGGCTGGACTGGCCGATGCTGCTGGCCGCCCTCGCCCTGTCGCTGCTCGGCTCGCTGCTGGTCTTCTCGGCGACCCGCAACCGCACCGAGATCAACCAGGGCGACCAGTACTACTTCCTGATCCGGCACCTGATGAACACCGGCATCGGGCTCGCCCTGATGATCGGCACCATCTGGATCGGCCACCGCCAGCTGCGCAACGCCGTGCCGATCCTCTACGGCCTCTCGGTCCTCGGCATCCTCGCGGTGCTCACCCCGCTGGGCGCCACCATCAACGGCAGCCGCAACTGGATCGTCTTCGGCGGCGGCTTCTCACTGCAGCCCGCCGAGTTCGTGAAGATCACGATCATCCTGGGCATGGCGATGATACTGGCGGCGCGGGTGGACGCCGGTGACAAGAAGTACCCGGACCACCGCACCGTCCTGCAGTCCCTGGGCCTGGCCTCGGTCCCGATCCTGATCGTGCTGCTCATGCCCGACCTCGGCACGGTCCTGGTCATGGTGACCATCATTCTCGGCGTGCTGCTCGCCTCCGGTGCCTCCAACCGCTGGGTCTTCGGCCTGCTCGCCGCCGGCGTGACCGGCTGCATCGCCATCTGGCAGCTGCACATCCTGGACGAGTACCAGATCGCCCGCTTCGCCGCCTTCGCCAACCCCAGCCTCGACCCCTCCGGCGTCGGCTACAACACCAACCAGGCCCGTATCGCGATCGGCTCCGGCGGCCTGACCGGCGCGGGCCTCTTCCACGGCTCGCAGACCACCGGCCAGTTCGTCCCCGAGCAGCAGACCGACTTCGTCTTCACGGTCGCGGGGGAGGAGCTGGGCTTCGTCGGCGCGGGCCTGATCATCGTGCTCCTCGGCGTCGTCCTGTGGCGCGCCTGCCGTATCGCCCGCGAGACGACCGAGCTGTACGGCACGATCGTCGCGGCGGGGATCGTGGCGTGGTTCGCGTTCCAGGCGTTCGAGAACATCGGGATGACCCTCGGCATCATGCCGGTCACGGGCCTTCCGCTGCCGTTCGTGTCGTACGGCGGTTCGTCGATGTTCGCGGTGTGGGTGGCGGTGGGACTGCTGCAGTCGATCAGAGTGCAGCGCCCGATGTCGGCGTAGCCCAGGGCGCAACCAGGGCGGAACCGGGGTGAAAGCGCACAGGTGCACACATCGTTCTCTATGTGTTCACCTGTGGCTTGTTTTGTTTTTCCCTTCGATTTACCCGCTTCGCCCGCTGGCCCCTGCGGCGCTCGGGCCATTAGATTCTGTTCATGGCGGATGCGAAGCGTGAAATCGAGCGCAAGTACGAATCCGATGACAGCGGCCTGCCCGACCTGACCGGCGTCGCCGGGGTGGCGAACGTCGTGGACAAGGGCACCGCCGAACTCGACGCGACCTACCACGACACCTCCGACCTGCGGCTGGCCTCGGCCAGAGTCACCCTGCGCCGCCGCAGCGGAGGCAGCGACGCCGGCTGGCACCTCAAACTCCCCGTCGCCCCCGGCGTCCGGGACGAGATCCACGCCCCCCTCTCCGACACACTCCCCGGCGAACTCGCCGGCCTGGCCCGCTCCCGGGTCCGCGAGGGCCGGCTGGTCCCGGTGATCCGCCTGCGCACCACCCGCGACATCCGGCACCTCGTCGACGCCGACGGCACCCTGCTCGCCGAGGTGAGCGTGGACCGCGTCCGGGCCGACCGGCTCTTCGGCGGCGAGGGCAAGGCACAGTGGACCGAGATCGAGGTGGAACTCGCCGACGACGGCGACCCCGCCTTCCTCGACAAGGTCGAGAAACGGCTGGGCAAGGCGGGCGTACACCCCTCGAAGTCCGCGTCGAAACTGGCCCGCGCCCTGGCCGAGACCAAGGGCGGCAAACCGCGCCCGCCGAAGACGGGCCCCGGTGCACCGCACACGGCCGGCGACCACGTCATGGCCTACGTCCGCGCCCAGCGCGACGCGATCGTCGAGCTCGACCCGGCCGTCCGCCTGGACACCGAGGAGGGCGTGCACGACATGCGGATCGCCACCCGCCGGCTGCGCAGCACCTTCCGCACCTTCGGCAAGGTCCTGGACCGCCGGGCCACCGACCCGATCGCCGACGAGCTGAAATGGCTGGCCGGTGAACTGGGCGTGGGCCGCGACCAGGAGGTCCTGGCCGAACGCCTGATGGCAGGCCTCGCCGACGTACCCCCCGCCCTCGTCGACGGTCCCGTCCACGCCCGCCTGCACCACTGGGCCGAGGCGAGCGAACGCGGCTCCCGCAGCCGCCTCCTCGGCGTTCTCGACTCGGCTCGCTACCTGGCGCTCCTCGACACCCTGGACGCCCTGGCCGCCGACCCGCCCCTGCTGAAGGCGGCCGCCGGCGACCCCGGGGAGGTCCTCGCCAAGGCCGTGCGGAGGGACTTCGCCAAGGTGACCGACCTGATCGAGACGGCCATGGCACAGCCCCCCGGCCACGACCGCGACCTCGGCCTGCACGAGGCCCGCAAGAAGGCCAAGCGCACCCGCTACGCGGCCGAGGCGGCCGGCCCCGCGCTGGGCAGGCCGGCGAAGACCATGCTCAAGTCCATGAAGTCGCTCCAGACCATGCTCGGCGAGCACCAGGACAGCGTGATGGCCCGCGAGACCCTGCGCGAGCTGTCCGCGGTGGCCCACGCGGCAGGGGAGAGCACCTTCACGTACGGGCTGCTGTACGGCCACGAGGAACAGCGGGCGGCGGCGGTGGAGGCCGGGGCACCGGAGGCCTGGCAGAGGATCAAGGCCGGGGCGCCGGTGTGATCCGGACGTACGGGGGAGTCCGCCGACCGGGTTAGGCTAGATGGTCACCCTTCCCGGTCTCCGGCCGGAGGGCACCCCCCCAGCCACCTCACAAAGGTCCGCGAGATGCCTGCCGAAGCCGCCTCTCAGGTCGCCGAGTCTGTGTTCCCGCAGCTCGAAGCTCTGCTCCCGCATGTGCAGAAGCCGATCCAGTACGTCGGCGGAGAGCTCAACTCCACGGTCAAGCCGTGGGAGACCTGCGACGTCCGCTGGGCGCTCATGTACCCGGACGCCTACGAGGTCGGCCTGCCCAACCAGGGCGTCATGATCCTCTACGAGGTCCTCAACGAGCAGGAGGGCGTCCTCGCCGAGCGCACGTACAGCGTGTGGCCGGACCTGGAGGCGCTCATGCGCGAGCACGGCGTCCCCCAGTTCACCGTCGACAGCCACCGCCCCGTGCAGTCCTTCGACGTGTTCGGCCTGTCCTTCTCCACGGAGCTGGGCTACACGAACATGCTCACGGCCCTGGACCTGGCCGGCATCCCCCTGGAGTCCAGGGACCGCACGCTCGACGACCCGATCGTCCTGGCGGGCGGCCACGCGGCCTTCAACCCCGAACCGATCGCGGACTTCATCGACGCGGCGATCATCGGCGACGGCGAGCAGGCCGTCCTCGACATGACGAAGATCATCCGCGAGTGGAAGGCGGAGGGCCGCCCCGGCGGCCGCGAGGAGGTCCTCTTCCGCCTGGCGAAGACCGGCTCCGTCTACATCCCCGCGTTCTACGACGTCGAGTACCTCCCCGACGGCCGTATCGCCCGCGTGGTCCCCAACAAGTCGGGTGTCCCGTGGCGCGTCTCCAAGCACACGGTCATGGACCTGGACGAGTGGCCGTACCCCAAGCAGCCGCTGGTCCCCCTGGCCGAGACGGTCCACGAGCGCATGTCCGTCGAGATCTTCCGCGGCTGCACGCGCGGCTGCCGCTTCTGCCAGGCCGGCATGATCACCCGCCCGGTGCGCGAGCGCTCGATCACCGGCATCGGCGAGATGGTCGACAAGGGCCTGAAGGCCACGGGCTTCGAGGAGGTCGGCCTCCTCTCCCTCTCCTCCGCGGACCACTCGGAGATCGGCGACATCGCCAAGGGCCTGGCCGACCGCTACACCGAGGACAAGATCGGCCTCTCCCTCCCCTCCACCCGCGTCGACGCCTTCAACATCGACCTGGCGAACGAACTGACGCGCAACGGCCGCCGCTCCGGCCTGACCTTCGCCCCCGAAGGCGGCTCGGAACGCATCCGCAAGGTCATCAACAAGATGGTCTCGGAGGACGACCTCATCCGTACCGTCTCGACGGCCTACGGCAACGGCTGGCGCCAGGTGAAGCTGTACTTCATGTGCGGCCTGCCCACCGAGACCGACGACGACGTCCTCCAGATCGCCGACATGGCGACGAAGGTCATCGCCAAGGGCCGCGAGGTCTCCCGCTCCAACGACATCCGCTGCACGGTCTCCATCGGCGGCTTCGTCCCCAAGCCCCACACCCCCTTCCAGTGGGCCCCGCAGCTGTCGGCGGAGGAGACGGACGCGCGCCTGGAGAAGCTGAGGGACAAGATCCGCGGCGACAAGAAGTACGGCCGCTCGATCGGCTTCCGCTACCACGACGGCAAGCCGGGCATCGTCGAAGGCCTGCTCTCCCGGGGCGACCGCCGCATCGGCGCCGTCATCCGCGCCGTCTACGAGGACGGCGGCCGCTTCGACGGCTGGCGCGAGCACTTCTCCTACGACCGCTGGATGGCCTGCGCCGACAAGGCCCTGGCCCCCTTCGGCGTGGACGTCGACTGGTACACCACCCGCGAGCGCACCTACGAGGAGGTCCTCCCCTGGGACCACCTCGACTCGGGCCTGGACAAGGACTGGCTCTGGGAGGACTGGCAGGACGCCCTCGACGAGACAGAGGTCGAGGACTGCCGCTGGACACCTTGCTTCGACTGCGGGGTGTGCCCGCAGATGGATACGGCCATACAAATCGGCCCGACCGGTAAGAAGCTGCTGCCTCTTACGGTCAAGAACGCAGGTCCGTCGCCGGCTTCGAGTGGTCACGCGCACTGAGGTGGGCGAGGCACTCGATCGGGTGGTTGAGGCGCTGGCGGGAGTGAGCGAGGAGGAGGTGGCTGCGGCGTTGGCTGCGGTGAGCCTTCCAGGTTCTCGCCCGGCGGCGCCGTCGGTTCCCTCCCGGACACCGCTGCCAGGTCCTTCACGGGCCTCGCAGATCGTCTCCGAGGTGGAATGGGCGTGAGGGAAGCGGCGGCCCCCGAAGTGGCCGTCTGTGGCTGCCCGCACTGCGGGTGGCAACGGGCCATAGTAGGAGGCGCCGAGCAGTATCTGCCGGGCTGAGCGTCACCACCAGCAGTACCTCTCGGGCAGCAAAAACCCCGGCGGGTACTGCGGGTTGGGCGGCACCGGCGTGTCCTGTCCCGGCGGGGGCGACCCGTGGAAGGCGGATCGCGGTCAAGGATGGAGCGCGTACAGCCAAGGCCCTCTCCTCATCAAGGCAGGGCCCAGTGATGTCGAGCCTGCAAGTCGCAGACTATGGGTGGGGTCCACGGTCCAGTTCTTGCAGGCGTGCCCGCCGGTCCTGGCCCCATGTTGAGTTGTGGCGCCTGAACCGCTGGAGTCAACGCTTTGCTAGAAGCACCACAAGAGCTGTGGGCCTAGCGCACTGGATGGTGGGAGTCTCTCGCGTGTCCACTCCAGAGGTCGGTGCGCTGCGGGGGGCGGTGATGATCGAGTTGCGCGCTGGCGGCCTGGGCTCTACCGTTACGCATGGTGTTTAGGCAGTTACTTGCCGAACACCGAGGAAGGTGAGACGAGGAAGGCGGAAGGTGCCTTCCTTGGCGTGCCCGGGATGCCCCTTTTCGCCCATTTCGCGAGGAGGGGTTTTAGTGTCTGAGGTTGAAGCGGTGATCATCGCGATTCAGTTCGCGGTGATTGTTGCCCTGCTGTCCGTGATCTTCAGCCGCGAGCACGGCCGTACCTGGTACGAGACCGTAGGCAATGGCGCCCGAGTATTCCGCTGGGCTGTGCATCTCTGCCCCACGATGCTGATCATCTACGTGACGCCTGATGCTGTTGGTCTCATCCAGCAGCGGTTCTGAGGCGGACAGCTGGGCCGCTAGGTTCGTAGGGGGTCTCGCTTCCGTGATCCACGGGAGCGAGACGGATTGCTGTTGGACGGTTCATGGCTGAGCCTCGGATCTGATGGTGCCGGCTTGTGCTGAATCGATCCCCTAAGGGCTAGGCATAGGCAATAATGCCTGAATGGACATCAGAGAACGCCACATCGGCCCCATCACGAGGAAAGAAAGCGCCGGAGGAGACGGGGTCGCTGTAGACGTCGGTGCTCTGGTGCGCCGCCTTCTGCTCTTCGAACACTGCACGATCGAATCAAATCATTTGCAGGAGATTCCTGCACTTGTCCGCTCCTTCGGAGTGGATGGGCTTGAGGCACTCCTAGACTCCAGTGCGCTATCAATTATCTGCGATGCCCTTACGGTTGGGAGTGTTGGGCAAAACACCGAACTTCGCGTAACCGAAGCCAGAGGTGGACCTCTTCCGAATAATTCATATAGAATCGCCTCTATTTCGATCGGCGAGCGAGAGCAATATATTCACAATGCACTTCAGGTGGTTCATCAAATCCCAGGAACAAACCTGAGGCGACAGATTAAGATCAAGAAAAGGGTCGTTGAAAAGCTGTGCAGCTACCCTGAGGGTGTAGCTCAAGTCGCGAAAGACAGCTTTGATTTTATCGTTAATCGACAGGATTATGCTCTAAGGGCTGCAGTAGATTACGAGCTAAATTCTAGCCACGGATTGAGCCTCCCGAAACGGGTGACACTCTATACGGAAGACTTGGAAAATGATGGCGACTTCCGTGTTGTGAATAATCTGGAAGAGCTCACGGGCCTTACGGATGCTGACGTTCATAAAGTTATTGAGCGAAGCCTTCTTGGGGTGGCATCGCTGGAACAACGCCTCGAAATTATGAAGCAGTTTGACTCGCTTGGCGGCTTTCGGGAAGCGGAGGTTCCGATCTTTGCAAGTAGACTCCAGTTCCTCGCAGAACAGTTGGATCCTGAATCTCAGGAACGTCGCTTCGAACGCATTGTTGCAATTAGTGGGCTACCAGGACTTGACTCCCTGGCCCCCGAGCAAAAGATTGACGTCGAGCAAGTACTGAAATTGCGGGACACGCAAGAATGTCGCGATCTACGCAGTTGGCTTCGTGAAATCGATTCCGAGACTGACCAGGAAATCTCTGAACACTTTAAGAGCTTGCAAGAGCGTATTGCCAAGCTAACTCACACGAAGACTGGTCAAGTTATTCGCTTTGTTACAGGAAATGGCCTCGGCTTTATTCCAGTGGTGGGAATGTTTGCTGGTCCGGCCTATTCCGTCGTCGATGCGTTTGTAGCCGAGAAATTGATCGGCCGGCCGGGCCCAATTTCATTCCTGGGAAGCAATTACCCGTCGATCTTTGTCAAGTGAAGCCTTTTTGAGCCGGGAGAAGCTAGAATTTTTCTGTCAAGCGGAGATGGCTCTCTGTCGGGCGTTTTTTACCGCCTGGATTGATTCGGCGGAAACGAACCCCAGATGCACTTCATCGGCTGGATTAGCTAGCCCAAGATGTCCGCCGTTCGCGTCTGGTTGCAAATATAGACTGGCGTACGGGAACTCGTGGCAACCTCGGTTCTTACTGACTACGAGAACCCGCCATGGCGTCAAGTATATGTACGCCACTGTGCTCATGTAGTTCTGCATGTAATGGTGATACCAACCGCCAGGGCCCACGTATTGGGCTGTTTCGCCCTCGTTGAGTAGGCTTTTTGCGGCCTTGCTGTGATTCCAGCCAATCACCCTTACATCTGCTTTTCCTCGCGTGCAAGCAAGCATCGAAAGCTTGACGACAACTGATACTATCCAGATCGCGAGCCAGATATAGAGAATGATCAGTTGTATTATTTTTTCGAGAAACCAGCCTATTGTCTTGACTAGTGCATCCATGGCACATACCAACTCTCGGGGACTGGAAGCAACAGTCTCCTCGTATTGGGTCAATTATGAGGTGCCGGCGTGGCGCCCCCTGATGCCTGGAGGTTAATAAGTCGCAGGCGCAGGAACCATGACCTTCGCTATGCACCATCTTATGTACATTGGGTCAGGTAGCCAACAGTCGCAAGGTCAATTCTGGTTGAATTAGCAACGTATTCCGCTGGAGATTTTGAAAGTGCGTCTTTTGTGCCCTTGCTGCATGCGTAGGGGCACAGAATTATGCGCTCGGTCAGTCAACAGATACCGAAACCGGTGTCATGGTTGTCGACTTCAGAACGGGAGCTCTGTGTGTGCAGTTCCTCGCTTGATGGTCATGATCTGCTCGTGGAAGTCGCGGGTGGCGGCTTCGCGGGGGTACCGGGCCCTGAGTTCCTTGTCCAGCTCGTCGGCGACTAAAAGCAGGGACGGGAGGGACTTGCGGTCGGCTTCGAGCGCTGTGGTGCCCATGCCGATGGCTTCTTCGATCTCGCCCATGCGGGCGGCGGCGACTCCGAGGGTGAGGCGGGCTTCTGCGGCGCGCATGGGGGAGATCTCGGTTCCGTCGGGACCGGTGCTGATGCGGATCACTGAGCGGGCGTGGGCGGCGGCGCGTTCGTCGTCTCCGAGGAGGCGGTAGGCGTCCATCTCGTAGAAGTCCCACTTGTCGGGGTCGATGATGAAGTGGTGTTCGGGGTGGTCGGGCCTGGGGAGTCGGTCCAGGCGGGCGCGGCCGGCGTCGAGGGAGTCGCGGACCAGGCGGGCGTCTCCCATGCGGGCGGCGGCGCGGGCCTTGTGGGCGTAGAGCTGGACGCCGACGGAGTGGGTCTGGTCGGCCATGTGCCCGGCCTCGACGGCGTTGAGCATGTCTTGCCAGCGGCTCTGGGTGAGGGCGAACCAGGCCTCGATCTCCCACGCCCATGCCTTGATCTCGCCGTGTCCGGCTTCTTCACCGATCCGCAGTGCTGCGGCCTTGCTGAGGTTGGCGGCCTCACGTTGGCCTCGGTCGTACTGGACGCAAGCGTTGAGCAGGAACAGCCATCCGGCGTCGACGAGTAGTTCCCGGTGCTGGCGCAGGGTCACTCGGCCTTCGAGCTGCTTGGTGACGTAGTGCAGTCCGTTTCGGGTGCGCTCGTGGAGGTAGTCGGCGTTGGCGTACGGGTATGCACGGGCGAGTTGGTTGATGCCCTCTTCGATCGACTCCAGGGCGGCGCTGTTGATGCTGGACATCTCGGTGCGGCGCAGCATCTCGGCGATGTCCCATATGCCCGCACCGCCCTGTGCGATCAGGGTGCTCGGGTCCTCCGACTGGGTGGTCTTCGCCGACTGCTCCAGCTCCCATGGGCGTGGGGCGAGTCCTGCGAGATGGCCGGGGATGCGTAGACCGTCCACCACTTCCAGGATCTTGTGGAACTGCGTGATACGCGGGCGGACACCCATGCCGTCGGTCTCGGGCCGGGCCATCTTGCCGATGTGCTCGCGCTTGTAACCGACGGCCTCGGAGATCTTGGCGTAGCTGACATTTCCGTGGATCTTGGCGAGTCTGAAGACCTCGCCGAAGTCGTGGTTGGCGATCGCCGATCGCACGTCTGCGCGTTCCAGAACGTGAGGCGGCAGAGCGGCTGGTGTCGGTGCGGCTGCGGTCATCTCACTTCCCCATCGTGATTGACCAAATGTCTCTTCTGGTTGATCTTCGCGCCGTGTCCTGCTGGCGAGTCTACCCAGGGGCTTTCTCAAGTGGAGGGGCCCAAGTGGTCCCCGAGAGTGCCCGATTGGCTCGGGGGTCCCCAAGAGGGGGGTCCCCAAGTGGGGGGAGCGACGGCTGTGACATCGGGTATACCCTCGGGTCACCCTGCCGGGAGAGCCTCGGCAAAGGTGATCAGGGCCGGTGATCGGTGTCATGGGTGCGAGGAGAGAACGGCGGCTGGAAGACCTGGCCAGCGAGTTAGACGCGTACGCCCACTGGTTCGTGGCGCCGGATCCGTCCTCCGGGCACTTCCTGACGCTGACGCTCTTCGCCGAGTGCAGCAGCACGGCTCGCATCGCGCGTGACACGACGTCCGTCTTCCTCCGCGACGCGGTTCCGGACGACGTCATGTATGACGCGCAGCTGGTCGTCTCGGAACTGGTCGGCAACGTCGTCAACCACGTGGTGCCGGACCGCTGCCGGGCCCATGCCGGCGGCGCTCGGCGCATCGACGTGACCTTCAAGCTCTACCCGAAGTGGCTGTTCATCGGGGTTGCGGATGAGGACTCGACGCCCCCGCTGCTGCCCATGGGTGACTTCTACTCGCCGGAGTTGGTGACGGAGTTCTCAGAGGCGGTCCTGGCCGACAGCGGTCGTGGGCTGATGCTCGCCCAGCGGATGGCGGCGGCGGTGTGGTGGACACCGAAACAAGGCGGAGGCAAGACGGTCTGGTGCCGCTTCGATCTTGACGACGGAGTCGGACTCGTTCCGTCCTGATGATCTCCAGGCTGCCGCTCCTGCGCCCGACTCGTGCTGAGGGAGCGGCAGTCAGGGGCCGGAGGTAGATCCTCCGGTGATCGGGGCGTGGCTCCTCGGGACTGTCCGCCGGGATCCCCACCCGGCCCCAGGGGCCACGCCTCACAACCTCATACCGAGACCGGACCACCCCCGCGCCTGGCAGCAACCGGGGTGGTCCGGGAGGGGACACAGCGATCCCCGGTGCCTGATGGTACCGGGGTCGCTGTGCTGCGTATCCGCCCTGGGCCAAAGAGAGTTGACGATCTGTTACCAGAGCGGGAGTGACGCGGTGACTGGCGCTAATGATGAGTGGATCGGTGACGGGCTCGACGCGATGGGCACGGACTTCGGGCTCTGGGTGTCTGGGGTCGATTACCTCGCTGGTTGGCGGGATGCGAGGGAGAGTGCCGACCGGCTCAACCGCGCGTTTCTGGGTGCGGGCTTCGAGCTGTCGGAGTTAAGGGCGGTCGGCTCGACGTACGACGACGGGCGCGGGGTCGTGCGCTTCGTGGGCTGGCCTGGGGCGGTGGAGCGGCTCGCCGCGCTCCTGGAGGCGCGTGCGGATGGCGATGGTGGTGCAGCGTGAGCGGCGTTTTCGCTGGTGAGTGGTGTGCGTGGGCACGTCGCCGGCGGCCGAGACTTTGGGCGGTAGCTGCCATGGGGCGAGTGAACAGGGGGCCTTACGCTCGCCAGCGGATCGGGCAGTCCTTGGACCTGCCCGCAAGAGCCCGATCGGCCCCCTGTTCTTCGAGGCTCGCCCCATGGGAGCTGCCTAAAGTCTTGGCAGCCGGCGACCCCCAGCCCCGCGGGCACCGGCCCACATCGGCCGGTCGACGCCTCGACTCCCTGGGCGTGCTGTGGGTGGGGGCGTCGGGCGACCGGACGGGATCGGCGGTCGCGCCGCACGCCCGGCCGGGGCGGCCGGGCGCCCCGGCGCGCCGCAGGCGCGCCCTTGAGGAAGTGAAGGCTGTTTCGACCGATGGGGATCTCCGCTCAGGGGCGGGCGCGTCGCGTGGGCTGTTTGTCGGCGGTGATCCGGTAGGCCAGTTCGGCACGGTCCGCGCCGAAGCGCAGCTCTTCGAGGACCAGGGGGCGGTCGTCGGCATCGTGGGCGACGCGTGCGACGTGCAGGACCGGGGTCGCGTCCGGGAGCTGGAGTGCGGTGCGCTCGTCGGGCAGCGGCATGTGCGCGCGTACCGTCTCGGTCCACGACAGAGCATGTCCGCCGACTTGGGTGAGCACCCAGTAGATGGCCGCCGGCGGCTTGCAGGGTTCTTCGCCCAGCAGGGGGACGGCTTCGGCGACCTCGAACGGGATCAGCGTGCGGTGCATTGCACGCGTGCCGGTGGCCGGGTCGATGAGCAGCCGGTCACAGCCGAACAGGGCTTCCTCTTCACCGAGTTGGAGAAGTCGGCCGGTGGTCTTCGTGGTGAGGGTGCGGTAGGTGTTCGGTTCCTCGGCTTCCTGCCAGGTGTCGCCGTTGGGCATCACGAACTTGCCCTCACTGGTGCGGCTGATGCGCCGTTCCAGGGTGAGGGTGGGGTGTCCGCTGGAGCGTACGAAGCTGCCTTTGCCGTGCCGGACGTCGATCAGTCCTTCCGCCCGCAGGGCCGCGATGGCGTTGCGGACGGTGGGGCGGGAGACGCCGTAGCGGGTCATGAGCTGGGCTTCGGACGGCAGCAGGGTGTCGGGGGCGAACTCGCCCGACAGGATCGCTTCGCGGATCGCGGCGGCCACCTGCTGGTAGAGGGCTCCGGGGCGTTGGATCTCCGACATCGGCTCTCCGGGGTGTCGTCGTAGGCACGTCGCACGCGCGACATCACTCGTCAGCATAAGTACTTGCGCATTCGCCGTACAGAACTTCATAGTCATCACTCGTAAGGACAAGTGACGTCAGGGCGAGTCTGGCGTCATCGACTGGCCAAGGAGACCGAAGCAATGCAGTCCATTCCCGTGGACACGACGCGACTGGGCGTACTGCGGTGCGCCATCGCGCCCGAAGCGAAGATCACCAACACCGAGACACAGGAGGTGAAGAGGGACCGGGACGGCAACCCGGTCTGGACCGTCGCGGTCACCGTGCGGCAGGACGGGCGGCGGATCTCCGTAATCGAGATCGCCGTGAGCGGCCAGCCCAAGGGCATCGAGGAAGGCCAGATCGTCCGTGTCACCGGGCTGACCGCGTTCGCATGGGCGATGGGCGACCGGCACGGCCTCAGCTTCCGCGCCGACGCCATCACCCCCGTGCACGGAACCCCCGCACAGACCAAGGGCGGTAACGCCTGATGGGACCCGTCCTGATCGCGTTCGCTCTCGCCGTGCTGGCCTGGATGCTGGTCATCGGTGACCTGGTGCGCCGGCATCGTCCGGTCTGGCACTGGTACCTCGTCGGCTACCCGACCACCGCCTTCCGAGTGGTGGCGACCTGGCGCAAGCTCGCGATGCTCAACGACTTGGCCGTGTCCCGGCGCCCGCCCCGCGGGATCCTCGGCGACCTGGTCGTCAAGGGCGATCCGCTCCGGCCGCTCATCCCGCGCGCCTCCTTTCCCCGTGCGACCCGCATGGGCCTGACCGTGACTGTGCGCCTGCATGCCGGGCAGACCCCCGCGACGTACATGAAGGCGGCGGATGCACTGGTGCATGCGTGGAAGGTGCATGCGGTCCGGGTCACCTCTCCGGAACGCGGGTTCGTCCTGCTGACGGCGACGGCCACGGATCCGCTGGAGCGGCCCGGCTTAGCCACGGCTCCGGCTGAGCTGCTGTCGGCCCTCATCGGTGTCCTGGAATCTGGTGGCGCCTGGGTGATGAACCTGCGGCTCGTGCCGCACTGGCTGATCGCCGGGGCTACCCGGTCCGGCAAGTCCACTCTGCTGGCCCGGCTGATCACGGAGCTGGCCCCGCAGCGGGTTGCTCTAATCGGGATCGACTGCAAGGGCGGCATGGAACTGGGCCTGTTCGCTGAACGGCTGAGCGCGCTGGCCACCTGCCGGAAGGAAGCAGTCTCCGTGCTCTTCGCGCTGGCGGCCGACATGCGGGAACGCATGAGTGCCTGCCGTTCGGCCGGCGTCCGCTCGATCTGGGAGCTCCCCGAGAAACTCCGGCCGGTGCCGGTCGTCGTGATCGTCGACGAGATCGCGGAACTGTACCTGTCGGACGGCACCCGCGAGAGCAAGACCGAGGCGGAGCAGTGCTCCACCCTCCTGCTGCGCCTGGCCCAGCTCGGGGCCGCCCTCGGCCTGCACCTGGTCGTCGCCGGGCAACGCGTCGGCTCCGACCTGGGCCCCGGCGTCACCGCCTTGCGCGCCCAGCTCGGCGGACGTATCTGCCACCGGGTCAACGACCCCGGCACCGCAGAGATGACCCTGGGCGACCTCAACAAGGACGCCGTGGCCGTCGCCCAGTCCATCACCGCTCAGGAACGCGGGGTGGCCGTGTGTACGGGCCCGGACGGCGGCTGGAGCCGCGCCCGCTCCCACCTCACCCCGACCGAAGAGGCCGTGTCGACGGCCCGGAAGTACAGCGCGCTGACCCCTCAACTGCCCGCCCTCGTCCGCGCTCTCGCGGTGGTGGAAGGAGAGAGCAAGTGATCGGCGAAGGTACGGCCTACGGGTTCGCGGTGATCTTCGGGATCATCACCGTCCTCCTCGTCCGCTCCCGCGACGTCCGCCCCTGGGAAGCCGTCTGCGTCGGCCTCTTCGGCCTGTACGTCGGCCAGACCCCCGTGGGCCTGACCGTGCACGAACTCGTGACCTGGTTCATCAGCGGCTTCTCCCACAACTGAGCAGAAAGGAACCACCACCATGCCCATGCCTCGCGTGAGGTGCCCCCACTGCAAGGGCGACGGAGCACGGAAGACCTGGACCGGACGGCTGCGGCGCTGCCGCATCTGCCGGGGCACCGGCACCATCCGCTGACTCACCACCCCACCCACTGGACCACCGAAGGGACCACCCCATGGACGTCGGCGCACCACAACCCACCCAACCGGCCGCCTCGGCGGCTCACCTTGGAAGGTCACCACCATTCCCCCGAAGTTCACCCGGGCTGACAGGCGCGTTGCCCTCGACCGCGCGGCGCGCCTGCGTCAGCTCCCCGAAACCGACCGCGACGCCATCCGCCTCGTCCAGGATCCGCATTTCCCCCGCTGGCTGGAGCAGGTCACCGCAACCGGCGGATGCGCCCACCCCGTCCACCTCTCCGGCTCCACCACCACCCTGAACGACACGACCGGCGAGATCCTCCACCACTACGACACCCGCACCGAACCGGGTGAACGTCTCCTCGTCCGCTGCCGCAACCGCCGGGCGACCATCTGTCCCGCCTGCTCCCGACTCCACGCCGGAGATACCTACCACCTCGTCCGCGCCGGCCTCCTTGGCGGCAAGAACATCCCCGCGACGGTCCGCCATCGGCCCCGACTCTTCGTCACCCTGACCGCGCCATCCTTCGGCCCCGTCCACCGGTCCGGGGAAGCATGCCGTCCCCGCCGCCACGGCGGAACCTGTGAACACGGGCGGCCCCTCGGCTGCGCCGCCGTCCACGTCCCCGACGCCCCCGCCCTCGGCCAACCTCTGTGCCCCGACTGCTACGACTACACCGCCCACGTGCTGTGGCACGCGCACGCGTCCAAGCTGTGGGACCGCTTCGTCATCGATGTCCGGCGGCGCCTGGCCTCATCGGTCGGCCTTGTACAGTCCCGCTTCGCCCACCACGCCCGGCTGTCCTTCGCCCGCGTCGCCGAATACCAGAAACGCGCGGCCGTCCACGTCCATGCCGTTGTACGCCTCGACGGGCCGTCCGGGGCCGACGACGAACCCCCGGCCTGGGCCACGGCGCAACTGCTCATCGACGCGGTACACGCCTCCGCCCGGCGGGTCCTTGTCCACACGCCTTACAGCGCGGCCGTGGGTGAACTGGCACTGCGCTGGGGTAATCAGGTCGACGCCCGGTCTCTGCGTGTGGACGGCGACGGACCTCACGATGACGCCGTGGCCGCGTATGTGGCCAAATACGTCACCAAGGGCGCGAGCGAGACAGGCGCTGGCCTCGACCACCCGGTTGCCACCAGGGACGACATCAAGTCGGCACGTGTCAGCGACCACGTCCGCGCCCTCATGCACACCTGCTGGAGCCTCGGCGGACTACCAGAGTTCGAGTATCTGCGCCTGCGCTCCTGGGCCCACACGCTCGGCTATCGGGGTCACATCCTCACCAAGTCCCGCGCTTATTCGACGACCTACGCGTTCCTGCGCGCTGAACGCGCCGATCACATGGGTCATGCCGACATCCCCGGCACGGTCAAAGAACGGCAGTGGCGCTACGTCGGCTCAGGCCACACCCCCGGCGCCGTACTCATCGCGGCGGGAGTTGCCGATGACCTCGCAGAGTCTCGACGGCTTGGCCTGGAGGCGAGGCATGAGGGGGAGTGTTACTGATAACCGCTCCGACCACACGTGAGCTGAGACAGCCTCGCCGCTCGCCGCTGCCCAGGACTACCGAGGACAGGACCGCGAGCCTGGTGATCGAAAGCGAGATCGTGATCATTCACGATGACGGTACCGAAGAGGCGTTCGACCCCGCGTCTTGGTTCGCCAGATAGAGCACTCCGCTGCGCTGATGCGCAGCAAACCGCTTGAGAGAAGGCATCCTGACCGAGTGAGTGCATACGTTTGACGCGTTGCTACCTCGTAGGCGGCAGTGATGGCCGTAACTCAGATGGGCTATAGGTACCCACTTCGGCTGGCGAGCCCGCGGATGGCCGATAACAATAAAAGAGGAAAAGGACGACTTCAGGATAGGTATCCAGTATTCCGGTCAAGGGTGGCTGATATGGGCAATTGGGTTAGCGGCGATCAGTTTGTCAAGACGCTCGCGGAGGGGCCGCTAGCCGGTGGCTTGGCGCTACGTGGTTTTGCCCGTAAGGGTGAAACCGCGGGAGAACTGCTCTTTTCTCCCGAAGGCGGGGCGGCGACATGCAAGCAGTGGGTGCCCATTCCGGTAGGTTCAGTGCAAGTTCAGGACCTTGGTCCCGGTCAATGCCCTGGAGTGGATTCAAGGCGGGTAGTCCTCCGATTCCAGGTGAAATCTAAAGCGCAGGAAACTGTAGCATTGGCGAACCTCTTGGCGCTTCGCTCGGGTGATGGCCAACCTCCTCCGGTGAATCAGATGACTATGTCCGCGCAGATGGTTCAAGCTGTAATTCCTCAGACACTTTCGGTGGGTCCGACTACTGTTGACCTGGGGAACGGTCACTATATGGTTTCCGATGCCGAGGTGAACATCAGTAGTCTGCAGGGCACGTGCAATGTGCATCTCACTTGCACGAATAAGTTGATTGGCTTCACTGGAGGAGTCAAGCTGCTCTTTTTCGACGAGCATGGGACAAAGCTCGGGGAGTCGCCAACTCAGTCCTATGGAATCGATCCCCAGATTTTTGGAGCCGCGCACAGGAATGAACAGTTCTCCTTCGCGGCCGCTCCAGGGACTGCCGTCGTGGTTCTAAGTCAGTTCTGGGCTCCAAAGAACAGGTTTGGCGACATCCTTAACGGCATCGAGAGTGCAGTGTCCGAGGTTGTTGTATTTGCAGAATGGGTGCTGCATTTCTGCGACAATTTCCCGGACTTGTGTGGCTCGGTCAATAATTCCTCAAGCGGTGAGCCTGCTGACGGTAGTATCTGACGCGGCTGGTGCTCAGGGCGCCAATATGCCAGGCGCGAGTCAGAAGGTTTCTGCGAAGTCATCTTCCTTGAGTATCAGGCGGTTCCGCACGTCCTTGGGGATCATTAGCTTCATGTGGATGTGCGGTGCCCGTACGTCCTTCATCTTCGTCCGCGTGATCTTGCACCTCACGCCGACCCGGAGTAGATCGGCGGCCATGGCCTCCATGCCCCCCTCCTCCCAACGACTTCGGAACGACTTGCCGTTGTGCACCGCCACCCACCGGTCATTGACCGACTCGGGGTCGATGGCCTCCAACTGCTTGATCAGGTCGTCCAGCGTCTTCTCCGCCCTCTCCTTCGTGAACCGCGTCTTCGTGAAGCGGCCTTCGGGCTCCAGGCCAGCCATGTAGTAACTGATGGACTGTTCGAGGCGCTGCTGTTCTTTGCGGGCCTCGGCGCCCTGCCGGTACTCCCGCGTCATGACGGGCTCGTCGCCGAGCACCCTCAAGACGTCCTCGACGAGCTTGGCGTAGATGTCCTCGGGGTTCGGTGCGCCGTGGCCGCCGGCCTTGCACTTGCCGCACCTCAGGTACTGGTAGAGCTTCCCGTTATTGCGATTCTTCTGGACCGTCATGTTGGTGCCGCAGTCGGCGCAGATCACGACTCCGAGGAACTTCGTCGCACCATCGGGGTTGCGCCTCGGCTGATCCTTGCCCTGTCCGTTCAAGGCCTCTTGGAGGCTGTAGAACTCGTCCTCCGTGAAGACGCCGTCAGCCACGCGGATGGGCTTCCCCTCGGCTCCCATGACGAGCTTGGACCGGCGGATGCCTCCGTCCTTGTCCTCTTCCACCCGGTAGCCCAGGAGCGCAGGGTTACGCAGTCGCCGTAGGTGGGTCGACGCGGTGAGACCTGCTCCGCACAGGCCGGCACGGACCAGGACCTTGACCATGCGGCGGGCAGAGGCGGGACGCTCCCTCATCGCGACCTGGCGGCTCCAGTGCAGTGCCCTATGCGCAGTCGCGCTGATGACCAGCTTGACCTTGCCGTTTTCGTCCTCGGCGGTCTCGTAGCCGTACGCGGGCTTCCCTACCAGCCACTCGCTCTGGGTCTTGGTGTACTCCCAGAGGCTCGCCACCCGGGTGCTGGTGTTGGCTGCCTCGATCTCGGCGATACCGCCAACGATCGTGACCATGATCTTCCCGGCCGTCGTGGTCAGGTCGATGGAGTCGTTCTTAGAGACGAGGTTCTTCCCGTACTTCAGGCACCAGTCGATCATGGTGCTGAGGTCGGAAAGACGTCGTACGAAGCGGTCGAGCTTCCAGAAGAGCAGTTCGTCGAACTCCGGGGCCCGGTTGTTGAGCCAGTCGCCCAGTTCCTTGCGCTTCCACGGTGGGACCTTCGTCGCCGACACGTTGAGGTCGCTGGCGACGCCGACCACCCGACAACCGCGCTCGCGGGCGAGTATCCGGAGGTCCAGTTCCTGGCGGACGGGTGAGGTCGTGTCGTCGGTGAGTACCGAAAGCCGGACCGACAGCAGTGCGCGCGGTGCATCGTCGGGCAGGAGGGCTTCCGCCTTCTTGAGGTCCTCTAACAGTGCTAAGTCGGCCTTCGACCACTCAGCCTCAACTGAGTAGCTACGGCGGTCGGTTGCCGTGCGCGTCCTCGTTCGTTTCCCCATGACCAGCACGGTAGCGCTTGTAGGCCCGTTGGTGAATGGCCGCAGATGGACACCCACATCCAGGTCGGCCCGACCGGCAAGAAGCTGCTGCCTCTTACGGTCAAGAACGCGGGTCCGTCCGCGGCTGCGAGCGGTCACACGCACTGAGGTGGGCGAGGAGGAGGTGGCTGCAGTGAGCCTTCCGCGTTCTCGTCCGCCGGCGCCGTCGGTTCCTTCCCGGACGCTGCTGCCGAGTCCTGTACGGGCGCCGTGGATCGTCTCTGAGGCGGGATGGGCGTGAGGAAGCAGCGGCCCTCGAAGTGGTTGCCCGCGGGCGCTCATACTGCTGGTAGCCATGGGGCGCAGCAGGAGGCGTCTGGCAGCCTCTACCGGGCTGAGCCGTACCACCAGCAGTACCTTTCGGGCAGCAGAAACCCGGGCGGGTACTGCGGCCTGGATGGGACGGGGGTCAAGCTAAGCACCCCGTTCGAGACCAACTGGGGCGCCTCGTGCCCGACGGGGCTCGCTCCGGCTCCCACGGATGACTGACCGCTTACCGATGGCCGCGTTCGGTGATCGTCGCGCTGGTGAGTTCAGCTTCAGGGAACACCTGGAGCTGATCAGTACACGGCCCGGCATGTACGGCCTGGACGGCTCCTACGGCAACTACGTGACTTACGTCTCTGGCTATGACGCGGGGACCCGGGGCAGCGCGCTGCTGGGCTTCCGGGAGTGGCTACTCCTCAAGCTGGGGCGGCAGAGCAGCTTTGTGTGGTCGAGTCTCATCACAGAGCTCGTAGTACCGGGAGCCTCGGGATCCTTCGGCCATCGAGGTCTGGACGAGGAACAGAACCGGACGGCGGTACAGGCCCTGTTCCAGTTCCTAGGAGATTTTCTGCAGGACCGTGACGCAGAGCGCGACGGACTGCGAATCATCTTTCGCGACTACTCGTCGCACTTCGCGGAGTGATCCACGAACCGGCTAGGT
>NZ_BCFL01000041.1 GCF_002217755.1 Streptomyces hyaluromycini
ACCTAGCCAGTGGCCCGAGCGGCTCCGACATATTGCGATAATCAACCTCATGATCGAGGCGCGGCGGCTCCACATCCTCCGTGCGGTGGCCGACCACCGCACGGTGACGGCGGCTGCCGCCGCGCTGTATCTGACCCCCTCGGCCGTCTCCCAACAGCTGACAGCCCTTGAGCAGGAGACCGGCCACCGCCTGGTCGAGCGCAGCGCCAAGGGCGTACGGCTGACCCCGGCCGGCGAGATCCTGCTCGCCCACACCAACGCGGTCCTCGCCCAGCTGGAGCGGGCCGAGGCAGAGCTGGCCGCGTACGGTTCCGGCGAGGCCGGCACGGTCACCGTCGCCGCCTTCGCCACCGGCATCGCGCAGGTGGTCGCCCCGGCCGTGGCCCAGCTCGCCCGCACCGCCCCCGGCATCCGCATCCGCGTCCAGGACGCCGAGGGCGACGCCAGCCTCCCGATGGTCCTGGACCGGCAGGTCGACGTCGCGGTCGCGGTCGAGTACCGAGGGGCCCCGCCCGCCGACGACCCCCGGCTCACCCACGTATCCCTGTACGCCGAGCCGTTCGACGCAGTCGTCCCGCTCCACCACCGGCTGGCCGAGACCCCCGAGGTCCCCCTCGCCGAACTGGCCAAGGACACCTGGATCGGCCCGTACCCCGGCAACCCCTGCCACGACGTGGTCGTCCTGGCCTGCGAGAGCGCCGGGTTCCAGCCCCGCCTGGAGCACTCCTCCGACGACTTCCGCGCCGTGGTGGCCCTGGCCTCGGCCGACGCGGGCGTGGCCCTCGTCCCGCGCTCGGCGCTGCGCGGCATGGACCTGACCGGCGTGGTCGTACGCCCCGTCGACGGCGTCGCCCCGACCCGCCGCGTCTTCGCGGCCGTACGACGTGGAGCCGAGGGACATCCGCTGATCCGCCCGGTGCTGACGGCCCTGGGCGAGGCGGCACGGATGTGAGGCGTCCTTAACGCCGGCGTTTCACATCGGGGATATCGTCCCGGATGTGAAACGCGAGGAGACGGCCGTCCCGGACCCCGTCGCCCCCGACCCCGTCGACGCCCGCCTCGGCAGCCGCCTCGCCGAACTGCGGGCCGAACACGGCTGGTCCCTGGGCGAGTTGGCGGAGCGCAGCGGAGTGAGCAGGTCCACCCTGTCCCGGGCCGAACGGGCCGAGACCAGCCCCACGGCAGCCCTCCTCAACCGCCTCTGCAACGTCTACGGCCGGACCATGTCCCAGCTGCTCAGCGAGGTCGAGGCGGAACCCGCGCCCGTACTGCGCGCCGCCGAACAGCAGGTGTGGGAGGACCGCGCCGCCGGTTTCGTACGACGCTCCGTGTCGCCGCCGCACGGCGGACTGCGCGGCGAACTCGTCGAGGGCCGGCTCTCCGTAGGGGCGGACATCGCCTACGACCGTCCGCCGGTGCCCGGTCTGGAGCAGCACATCTGGGTGCTCGACGGGAGCCTCGCCGTGACGGCGGAGGGCACCGAGCAGCTCCTGGACGCCGGAGACTGCCTGCGGCTGCGGGTGTGGGGGCCGACGCGGTTCCGGTGCGCCGGATCCGGCGAGACGCGGTACGTGCTGGCGGTGGTGCGGCCGTGAGGACACTGCGCCTCGGGGCGGAGCAACTGCCGCAACGGGTCGGGGAGCTGGCCGAACTCCTTGCCGACACCGTGAACGGCGGGGCGTCCGTCGGCTTCCTCGCCCCCTTGGCGCGGGAGCCGGCCGTCGCCTGGTGGCGGGGGCGGGCGGCCGCCGTTGCCGCCGGGCAGCTCGCCGTCTGGGTCGCGCTGGACGACGGCGGCCGGGCCGTCGGCACGGTCGGCCTGGCCTTCCCCCACCCCGACAAGCCCAACAGCCCGCACCGCGCCGAGTTGGTGAAGCTCATGGTCCACCGCGACGCCCGCGGCCGGGGCGTCGGACGCGGGCTGCTGGCCGTCGCCGAGGAGGCCGCGGTCGCCGCCGGGATCACCCTGCTCCATCTGGACACCGAGACGGACAGCCCCGCCGAGCACCTCTACCGCTCGGCCGGCTGGACCCGCGCCGGGGTCATCCCCGACTACGCCCTCGACCCCCACGGGGTGCTGCGCCCGACGACCCTCTACTACAAGCACGTGGGCGCTCCGGCCGGATGACTGTCAGTGGCAGCGGCTACGGTTCGGGGCATGCCGGAAGCCGAAGACGTACGCCGCGTCGCCCTGTCCCTGCCGGACACCAGCGAGAAGATCGCCTGGAGCATGCCCACGTTCCGGGTCGCCGGGAAGATGTTCGCCACGCTGCCCGAGGACGAGACCTCCATCGCCGTGCGCTGTCCCAAGGAGGAGCGCGACGAACTGGTGCTCGCCGAGCCGGCCAAGTTCTGGATCGCCGACCACGAGGCCCAGTTCGCCTGGGTCCGGGTCCGGCTCGCCGCGCTGGAGGGCGAGGGCGAACTGCGCGACATCCTCGCCGACTCCTGGAGGCAGGCGGCCCCGACCCGACTCCTGGACTCCTACCCGGAGTTGGGGCTGCCGGGCGGGAGCTGAACACCCGCGCCGCACCGTCACGGCCGGCCGGGGCAAAAGGCGTGCGCGATCACCGAGCCGAGTGCGGTATTGTTTCCTTGCGCGTTTCGACCGGGGAAACCCCAGGTCAAACGGCACCGGGACGTGGCGCAGCTTGGTAGCGCACTTGACTGGGGGTCAAGGGGTCGCAGGTTCAAATCCTGTCGTCCCGACTTGCGAATGAGCAGGTCAGGGTGTGTGTCGGAGTCTTTGACTCCTGATGCACACCCTTGATTGTTTTCCGGCATCCGCGTGCGGCAGGCGCGCGGTGCGTCGTGGGCGACGGACCAAGTGGGTGTGATGCCGCACTGGTTGACGTCGGTGCCCCGGCTGCTTATGCCCTGCGGACATCCGGCCGGAGTACTCTGGCGACCGAAGGTTTGAATTCTCAAACAGTCGCTCATCGGAGAACGTCATGCGCGTCGCGATCACCGGGTCCACCGGACTCATCGGTTCCGCCCTCACCCGTTCCCTCCTCGCCGACGGCCACCGCGTGCTGCGGCTGACCCGCGGCCGGACCGCGGCCCGGGCGGCCGACGGGAGCGAATCCGCGCCCTGGGAGCCCGGCACCCGGCTGGACCCGGCCGTCCTGGACGGTGTGGACGCCGTGGTGCACCTGGCCGGAGCGGGAGTCGGCGACCGGCGCTGGAGCGCGGCGTACAAGCAGGAGATCGAGCTCAGCCGCCGCCAGGGGACGCGGACCGTCGCCGAGGCCTGTGCCGAGGCCGCCGAGCCGCCCCGGGTACTGATCTCGGCCTCGGCCACCGGCTACTACGGCGACACCGGCGACCGTGTCGTCACGGAGACCGACCCGGCCGGCAGCGACTTCCTGGCCTCCGTCTGCGTCGGCTGGGAGTCCGCCGCCGCGCCGGCCGAGCAGGCCGGCGTCCGGGTCGTGCACCCGCGAACAGGTCTCGTGGTCTCCGCGGAGGGCGGCGCCTGGGGCAGACTTTTCCCGCTCTTCCGGTTCGGCCTCGGCGGCCGGCTCGGCTCGGGCGACCAGTACTGGCCGTTCATCTCGCTGCCCGACCACATCGCCGCCCTGCGCCACGCGATCGACCACGACGACCTCGCCGGGCCGGTCAACTTCACGGCCCCCGAACCGCTGACCAACCGCGAGATCACCCGCGCGATGGGCCGGATCCTGCACCGGCCCACCCTCGCCGCCGTGCCCGCCTTCGCGCTGAGGATCGTCCTCGGCGAGTTCTCCGAGGGCATCACGGGCAGCTGCCGAGCCGTTCCGGCCGGTCTGCTGAAGACGGGTTTCACCTTCCGGCAGCCCGGCATCGACGACGCGCTGCGCGCCGCGCTGTCCCAGGGGTGACCGACCGGGTCCGCCGGCCCCGGTGGTCGCTCCGACCTGCCGCGTTAACCTGTCGTTATGTGCCCGAACCGTCCGGAAGGGGCCGAACCCGAGTCGTCCCCGGCCGCGGGGGCGCGGGCGAGGGCACTGGCGCTGGCCCTCCGGCAGGCGACGACGGGTGTCGGGGGACGGGGCGCCCTCCTGCACCGATGGGACCCCGGCACGGGCCGGCTGACCCTGGTGGCGGTGGACGGTGTCGACGCCGAGGCGGCGCGGCCCTGGGCGGAGCTGCGCGAGGAACAGGACGCGCCGCCGTCCTGTGCACTGCGCCGCGGCGTCCTCGTCCAGGCGGCCGGGGACGGCCTCGGGACCGGCGCGGCCGGTACGGTGGCGGTCCCCCTGATCGGGGCCGCCGGGCCCGTCGGCGCGCTCTCGGTACTGCTGGTGCCCGGAACCGGCGAGCCCGACGACATACAGCTGTCCTTCCTGCACGCGGTGGCGGCCTGGACCGCCGAGTGCCTGGACTTCGCCGCCGGGAAGCCGCCGCACCGGGAACCCCTGCCCGGGCACGGGCGCACGGCCCGGACGATGGCGCTGACCGCGACGCTCGCCGAGGCCGTGACCGTCCAGGACGTCGTACGGGCCGTGGCGCAGCACGTCCTGTCGCCGTTCGGCGCCGACGGGATGATCGTCTCCGTGTTCGAGGACGGCAGGCTGACCAGGGTCGGCGAGGTCGGCTACCCGGCGGACTACCTGCGGCGGTTCGAGGGCCCGCTCAACGCCGGCATGCCCGTCACCGACGTGCTGCGCACCCGCAGGGCGCAGTTCATGGAGTCGCCCGCCCAGATGTACGAGCGCTATCCCGCCGTCACGGACAAGATCCTGATGGGGACCTCGCCCAAGATGGCCTGGGCGTTCCTGCCGCTGATCGCCTCCGGGCGGGCCGTCGGGGTCTCGGTCCTGTCCTACAACCAGCCGCGCCTCTTCAGTGAGGAGGACCGCGCCCACCTGACCACGTTCAGCGCCCTGGTCGGCCAGGCGCTGGAGCGGGCCCGCCTGTACGACCTGGAGCACGCCCGCGCCCAGGAACTGCAGAGCGCCCTGCTGCCCCGGACACTGCCGCGGCTGCCCGGCGCCGTCGCGGCCGCGCGCTACCTGCCGGCGGGCCGGGGCGAACAGGTGGGCGGCGACTGGTTCGACGTGATCCCGCTCTCCGCCGACCGGGTCGCCCTGGTGGTCGGCGACGTGATGGGCCACGGCATCGCCGAGGCCGCCACCATGGGCCGGCTGCGCACCGCCGTACGCACCCTCGCCGACCTCGACATGGCCCCGGACGACCTGCTGGGCCACCTCAACGACCTGGTCAGCGAGCTGGGCGAGGACTTCTACGCCACCTGCCTGTACGCCGTCTACGACCCGGTCGGCCGCACCTGCTGCTACTCCCTCGCCGGGCATCCGCCGCCGGTGTTCGTGCATCCCGACGGCACCGTGCAGAGCCCCGTCGTGAGCCCCGATCCGCCGCTCGGCGCCGCCACCCCGCCGTTCGCCGTGCACGAACTCCCGCTCCCGGACGGGAGCCTGGTCGTGCTGTGCACCGACGGGCTCATCGAATCCGGGGCACGGGATGCCGAGGAGGGTCTGGCTGAGCTGCTGCGCGTGCTGGGCCGGGCCGCGGTCCGGCCGGCCCGTTTCACCGGCGCCGACCAGGAGGAGGACTTCCGGGGCGTGGCGGAGCTGTGCGACACGGTCGTCGCGGAGCTGCTGCCGGACCGGGAGCGGACCACCGACGACGCGGCCCTGCTCATCGCCCACACCCGGGCCCTGCCCCCCGGCGACATCGCCTCCTTCGGCCTGCCCGACGACCCCCGGGCGGCCGGCCGGGCCCGTGAACTCGTCCGCGACCAGCTCTCCCGGTGGGGCCTGGACGACCTGTCGACGACCACCGAACTCCTGGTCAGCGAGCTGGTCGGCAACGTGATCCGGCACGGCAAGGGCCCCATGCGGCTACGGCTGCTGCGCAGCCGCAACCTGACCTGCGAGGTCTACGACGGCAGTCTCAGCACCCCGCGCATCCGTCACGCCACCTACACCGACGAGGGCGGCCGCGGCCTGCAGCTGGTCGCCGCCCTGTCCCGGCGCTGGGGCGCCCGCTACCTCAGCGACGCCAAGTGCATCTGGACCGAGCAGGACATCCCGAACGGCTCCCGCTGCCGAGAGCCCAGAACCTGACATTCCAGTATCGACAGGTCGAAGCCAAGATGTCTTGCCGAATCTGTCACTACTGGATTTACGATGGAATCATGAGCCTTCGCCACGCACTCCTCGGACTCCTCGTCGACCGGCCCGCCAGCGGCTACGACCTGCTGAAGCTGTTCGACACCTCGCTGGCCCACGTCTGGCCGGCCACCCAGAGCCAGGTCTACGGGGAACTGAACCGGCTGGCGGAGGCCGGGCTGGTCGACGTGTCCGCCGAGGGCCCGCGCCGGCGCAAGGAGTACCGGGTCACGGACGAGGGGGTCAAGGAGCTGCGGGAGTGGCTGGTCGCCCCGACGCAGCAGCAGCCGCGCCGCAGCGAACTGCTGCTCAAGGTGTTCTTCTTCAACCTGGGGTCCGACGAGCAGGCCCGCGCGGTCCTCGCCGAGCGGGCGGAGCTGGCCACGGCCTACCATGAGCGGCTCGCGGAGCTGAGAACCGAACTGGAGCAGGACGAGGGGCCGTTGACCGCCAACGGCCGGATCGCCCTCGAATACGGCCTGCGCTGGGCCGAGATGGAGCGCGACTGGGCCCGCTGGGCCGCCGAACAGCTCGGCTGAACGCCGTCGGCGGCACACCGGCCGGGTGCCCGGGAGCGGCTCCCTAGCTCACGAACCCCACATGGGCCAGGGCCTGCTTCAGCAGCACCCCGTGGCCGCCGGGCATCTCGCTCTGCAAGGCCTCGGACACCGCCTCCTGCGGGCTGAACCACACCAGGTCCAGGGCGTCCTGCCGGGGCCGGCAGTCACCGGTGACCGGCACGATGTAGGCCAGCGACACCGCGTGCTGACGCGGGTCGTGATACGGGGTGACGCCCAGCGTCGGGAAGTACTCGGCCACCGTGAACGGCTGCAGCGAGGTCGGCACCCGGGGCAGGGCGACCGGGCCGAGGTCCTTCTCCAGATGGCGCAGCAGGGCGTCGCGGACCCGCTCGTGGTGCAGGACACGGCCGGAGACGAGGGTCCGGCTGACGGTTCCGTCCGGGCCGATACGGAGCAGCAGTCCGATGCTGGTGACTTCGCCGCTGTCGTCGACGCGTACCGGCACGGCCTCCACGTACAGGATCGGCATACGGGCGCGAGCCATCTCCAGCTCGTCGGAGGACAGCCAACCGGGCGTGGTTTCGGTCATGTCAGACATTGCTTGATCATACTTTCCGGGCGGGGCGCGCGGTCAGTCGCGGCCGGGGTCGGATGCGGGGAGTCCGTAGAGGCGACGGGCGTTGTCGCGTCCTGTCCAGGCGGCGATCCGCACCGCGTCGGTCGGGCTCAGTTCATCGGCGTCCACCCGGTCCTGGAGCATTCCGGCCAGCCCCTGCCGGAAGGACAGCGCGCCGAGGTGGTGGAACTCGGCCACACCATAGGCGTCCGAGCTGTACAGCAGTTTGCGGAACGGGGTGATCTCCATCGCCTCCGCCAGCACCGCCCCGGCCCGGGCCGGGCCCACGTGGTGCAGCGTGAGCCCGACGTCGAGGTGCACATGTTCGAACACCGCGGCCAGGTAGGCGGCTTGACGCTGGTAGGGCCAGCAGTGCAGCAGGAGCACCGGGACGGTGCCCACGGTCAGCCGCAGCCAGTCGGTGAGCAGGGCCGGGTCCGCCTGGTGCAGCCGCAGGTCCGAGTCCCCGAAACCGGCGTGGAGCTGGAGCGGCAGTCCGAGTCCGACGGCGGTCCACAGCAGATGACGTATCAGCACCGGGTCCGTGAGCCTGCCGCCCCGGGCGAACCACAGCGCGGCCGCGCGGGTCACCTCGGCGTACGTCGGCCGCGCCGGGTCCAGGGCGAAGCCGGTGCGGTAGGCGGCCACCGACTTGACCGCGACCACACCCGGCCGCCGTGCCGCCTCCTCGGCCGCCGCCCGGAAGGCGGCCGCGTACCCGGCCGCCTCGATGCCCTGTGCGGCCACCGCCTCGGCGATGCTCTCCAGGCGTACGACCTCGTAGGCACGCGCGCCGGCCGCCGCGGCGAGTTCGGCGGGGGAGGTGACCGGGTGCGGGGCGAAGCCGGTGTCCACGCAGAATGCCTCGGTGTGCGCGGCCGTCAGGAACCGGCGGTTGACCTCCTGCCAGCCCAGTTCGGCCCGGCGCGCCAGGTAGTCGGCGGCGGGCGCGTGCCGGTCCAGCCCGAGCAGGGGTGCGCAGTGCCGTCGTACGGCGATGCCCGCCGGGCTGTCGAACGGCGAGACGCCCGGCCAGGCCTCGCCCTCGGTCAGCAGCGACTCGAACTCCGGCCCGGTGAGGTCGGCGGTGACCGCGCCGTGGCAGTGGTGGTCGACGAGGGGGAGCGCGTCCAGGGCTTCCCGGATCGGTCCCGGCATCAGTACTTCCAGCGGTAGGCCGCCGCCACCCCGGCGTCGTCGAGTCCGGCGACGGCCCCCGTCTCGCCTTCGCGCACGGCGATCACCGCGTCGGCGAGGACCGGGCCGAGCGCGGTGCGCAGCACCTCGTCCGCGCGGAACTCCTCGACGGCCTGGGGGAGCGAGGTCGGCAGCCTGCGCACCCCCCGGGCCACCGCCTCGTCCGGGATCAGGCGGGCCGGGTCGTCGGTGACCTCCTCGGGCAGCGATGCGCCCGAGGCGAGCCCGTCGAGTCCGGCGGCGATGGCGCAGCCGAGGGCCAGATACGGGTTGGCGGCCAGGTCGACGGGCTTGAGCTCCAGGTTGGCGTCCTGGCTCTGGTGGCCGGCCGTGCCGGTGATGACCCGGACCCCGGTCTCGCGGGTCTCCCGGCCCCAGGCCGTGAACACGCCCGCCCACTGGGCGGGCTTCAGCCGCAGATAGCTGGCCGGGCTCGGCGCGATCACCGCCGTCAGCGCGGGCAGGTGCGTCAGCAGCCCGGCGATGAACGACTCCGCCGCGGCCGTCATGCCGTACCGGCGGTCGCCCCCGGCGTGCAGGTTGACGCCGTGGCGCCAGAGCGAGAGATGGAGATGGCCGCCGTTGCCGACGCCCCGCTCGGCGACGGCCGGGGCGAAGGAGGCACGCAGGCCGTGCTTCTGCGAGACGGCGCGGATGGTCTGCCGTACCAGCACGCTCTGGTCGGCCGCCGCCACCGGGTCCAGGGCGCCGGTGGAGAGCTCGAACTGGCCGGGCGCGTACTCGGGGTGGAACTGGGCGACCGGCACCTCCTGCTTCTCCAGGGCCCCGAGCAGGTCGGCGGCATAGTCGCTCAGCTCGATCTGCCGGGCGGCGCCGTACGCCGGGCCCGACGTGGCCGGTGCGAACTCGTCGGCCGGTGCCGCGGCCCGGCCGAGCGTCCACTCGATCTCGATGCCCGCCCTGAAGGTGATGCCGTGCCGGTCCTCGGCGTCGGTGACGATCCTGCGCAGGAAGGTGCGGCTGCACCCGGGGTGCGGCTCACCCTCCTGGGTGAGCCGGTCGACGGGGGCCCAGGCCCAGCCGGGCTGCCCGGCCAGCACCACCAGCCGGTCCAGGTCCGGGTAGAGGCGCAGGTCGCCGTCGGGCGAGCCGAGGACGTCGGTGCGCACGATCGCGTCGTTCGCCAGGAAGGTGTCGAACACCGGGGACATGCCGACACCCCAGGCCACCGCCGGCTGCAGCCTCTGCCAGGGAACGGTCTTCACCCTGCAGATCCCGGCGGTGTCCACATAGGCCAGCACGATCCCGCGCACACCCTGCGCGGACAGCTCGTGGGCGAGGGCGTGGGCCCGGGCGAGATCGCCGGGGCTCCCACCGGGTACCGGATCGACCAGGGGTGGCATACGACGTCCTCCTCGACGGGCTCGGATGCACGCGTCCCGGTCAGGGTTTCACGGCGACCGCGCCGAACTGCGCTACCGGCGCCGGGGAGTCGGCCCCGTCGGCCCGCCGCCGCTCACGGTGTGACGAGACGGTCCTGCTCCACCGGCGGCGTGCCCTCGTGCCAGGGCAGCGGCCTGCCGAAGCGGATCAGCTCGCCGTAGAGACCGGGGTCGACCTGTTCGGCGAAGACCAGGTCGAGCACCGCGCGGGCGGCCTCGGCGGGGGACTGGGCCCCGCTGTAGTCGCTGAACCAGGGGCGGGACGTGGCGGTGTCGACCATGCCGGGGCAGACGGAGGCGACCAGGGTGCCGGCGGCCAGGTCCTGCTCCCGGCGCTCGGCGGCGACCGCGCGGACGGCGGCGACCTGGGCCACCTTCGAGGGCACGTTCAGCCAGACCGGCCAGCCCGCCTCCGCGGCGGTGCGGTTGTGGATGGCGCTGCGCCAGGACTCGACGGCGTACTCGACCTGGTCGAGGCTCGCGCCGTCGAACAGGTGGTGCAGCCGCGGGTCGAGGTGGCCGAGGGTGCCCAGCGAACTGGCCACCACCAGCAGCCGGCCGCGCGGGCGCAGCACGGCGCCGAAGGAGCGCAGGACCGCCTGGGTGGCGGTGTTCGAGACGTCGATGAACTCGTCGGCCCGTTCGGACTGCGAGTCACCGGGCAGCACCCGGGCGACCGCGTTGGAGACGACGATGTCCACCCCGCCGTACCGGGCCCGGAGTTCTTCGGCGAGCCGGGCGATCGCGTCGGTGTCGGTGACGTCCAGGACCCGGCCCTCGACGCGGGCGCGGGTCCCGGGCCGCCGGGGGACCTCGACGGCGGCGTCCGTCACGCGCCCGGGGTCGCGTCCGGTGAGCAGGACCAGGTCGTCCGGGCCCAGCCGGGCGGCGAGTCCTTCGGCGAGGGCGCGGCCGAGACCTTGGTTCGCGCCGGTGACCAGGGCGATGCGGGAAGTGTTCATACATCCCACGCTAGGAACGACCGGCCCATGAGTCCAACGAAAGATAGGCACGGCTAGTATGCGCAAACATCATGGACTTCAATGATGTGTCACTGACCGCGCTGCGGGTCTTCCGCGCGGTCGCCGAACAGGGAACCTTCACCGCGGCCGCGGCCTCGCTGGGCTACACCCAGTCGGCGGTGTCCCGGCAGATCGCCGCGATCGAGCGGGCGGCGGGTGCGGAGCTGCTGGAGCGGCGCCGCGACGGAGTACGGCTCACCGCGGCCGGCCGCGTGGTCATGCGGCGCGCGACGACCGTGCTCGACGAGATCGAGGCGACCGCGAGGGAACTGTCCGGGCTGCCCGGAGAGGCCGGGACGGTCCGGCTCGGCTGGTTCCCCACCGCGGGCGCCGCACTGGTCCCCCGAGCCTTGACCGCGCTCCGCCGGACGGATCCCGGGCTCCGGGTCGTCGGCCGCGAGGGCACCACCCCCGCACTGGTGCGTGCCCTGCGCGCGGGCAGCATCGACCTGGCCCTGCTCGCCTCGGCGCCCCCGTTCCGGGCACCGGACGCCGAATCGCCCCCGCTGGTGCTCCAGACCCTCACCGAACGCGCCCTGTGTCTCGCACTGCCGGCCGGCCACCCGCTGGCCCGGGGCGACTACGTCGACGTGGCCGACCTGCGCGGGCAGCGCTGGATCGTCGGCTCCGCCTCCGGGGAGGACCGGCTGATGGGGGTGTGGCCCGGCCTGGACGAGCGGCCGGAGATCGCCCACATCGCGCGGGACTGGCTGGCCAAGCTCTATCTCGTCGCCGCCGGCTGCGGGCTGACCACCGTTCCGGCCGCCCTCGCCTCCGCCGTGCCGCCGGGTGTCCGGATCCTGCCCGTGCGCGGCGGACCTCAGGAGCAGCGCCGCCAGCTCCTGGCCCGGCTGCCGCACCCGCCGGCCGAGGCGGTCACCCGGGTGGCGGCCGCCCTGCGGGCGGCGGCGCTGGACACGGACGTACCGGACGGGCCCAAGTAAGTCCTCCGCGGGCTAGGTTGCTCCCGGCCGCGAAGGCGGTCGTCCGGCGGCACGGCCGGGACGGCGCCCGGCCCGGCGCCCGACTCGGCGTCCGGCCCGATGCCGGGACCGACCAGCGAGACGGTACTTACCCATCGGGTTGTCCGGACATAGCATCGGTCCCCGCATGAACACGATGACGCTCTGGCACATATCCGGCTGGGAGTTCGCCGCCCTGGCACTCGCCGCGCTGCTCGTCGGCTTCTCCAAGACCGCCGTCAGCGGGGCCAACACCGTAAGCCTCGCCATCTTCGCCGCGGTCCTCCCGGCCCGCGCCTCCACCGGTGTCCTGCTCCCGCTGCTCATCGCGGGCGACGTGCTGGCCGTGGCGACCTACCGCAGGCACGCCCACTGGCCCACGCTGTGGCGGCTGTTCCCGGCGGTCGCGGCCGGCGTGGTGATCGGCACGCTGTTCCTGGTCTGGGCCGACGACGGCGTCGTACGGACCTCGATCGGCGCGATCCTGCTGCTGATGGCCGGGGTCACGCTGTGGCGGCGCCGCACGGCCGACCGCCCCGACGACCCGGACGCGGTCACCACCCGGGCGGGCCGGGCGAAGGCCGGTTCGTACGGCGTGCTCGGCGGCTTCACCACGATGGTCGCCAACGCGGGCGGCCCGGTGATGTCGATGTACCTGCTGTCGGCCGGCTTCCGGAAACTCGGCTTCCTGGGCACCTCGGCGTTCTTCTTCCTGATCGTGAACCTCTCCAAGGTCCCCTTCAGCGCAGGACTCGGCCTGATCGACGCCCACTCGCTGCTCCTCGACGCCGCGCTCGTCGCGTTCGTCGTCCCCGGCGCGCTCATCGGCAAGTGGGCCGTGCACCGGATCAACCAGCGGCTGTTCGAGCAGCTGGTCATCGCGGCGACGATCGTCGGCGGCCTCCAGCTCCTCCTGCGCTGACCGGTCCGGCGACCCGGTCCGGCGACCCGGGAATGCGACGGCGGGGAGCGTTGTTGGACCGGTCGTGAATGACATGCTCGGATCAAAGATCCCGGGTGTGGGCGAAAGGAGGACCTCATGGCACGCAGCACCGCGCGTCCCGTCGTCAGGCTGAAGTCGACGGCCGGGACCGGTGTCACCTACGTGACCCGCAAGAACCGCCGGAACAACCCCGACCGGCTGGTCCTGCGCAAGTACGACCCGGTGGCCGGCTCGCACGTCGACTTCCGCGAAGAGCGCTGAAGCCGAACGCACCGCCGACCCAGAGAGGAAACCCCATGAAGGCCCGCATTCATCCCGCGTCCCGGCTCGTGGTCTTCCGGGACCGCGCCGCGGACACGGCGTTCCTGACCCGCTCGACCGCCGACTCGTCCCGGACGATCGAGTGGGAGGACGGCAACACCTACCCGCTGATCGACGTGGAGATCTCGTCCGCGTCGCACCCCTTCTACACCGGCAAGGCGCGGGTCCTGGACAGCGCCGGCCGAGTGGAGCGTTTCGAGCGCCGTTACGGCCGCACCGCCGCCGCCCGCGGCTGACCCGGCCCGGTGACCGACCCGAGGAGAACAGAACCATGAAGGTGCGCAAGTCCCTGCGCTCGCTCAAGGCCAAGCCCGGCGCCCAGGTGGTCCGCCGGCGCGGCGTGGTCTACGTGATCAACAAGAAGGACCCCCGCTTCAAGGCCCGCCAGGGCTGACGGAGGTCGCGTCCCACGACGGCCGCCCGGCGATCCAGCCGGGCGGCCGTCGCGCGTCACGGCATTCCTTGCGGCCGGTCCCGGTCTTCCGGTCGGTCCCGGCCTTGCGGTCGGTCCCGGTCCTGCGGTCGGTCCCGGCCGGTCCGATGGGCTTGGCGACTCCGATCCGGCGAGCCGGCGGCCACGACGAAACCTGGCCCTGCCTGTGCCGCCCGCGCCGCGTGTGCCGCCTGTGTCGGCCGGTCGCCGGGGCCCTTCGCCCCAGGCGCTGCCCCCTTGCTGCGGACCCCGTACGCTCGCCCCATGTCCCCGCACGTCCTGATCCTCGGCGGTACCGCCGAGGCCCGCCGTCTCGCCACCGAGTTGTCGGGGCGCCCCGGAGTCCGTGTCACGACCTCGCTCGCGGGCCGGGTCGCACGGCCGGGCTCGTTGGCCGGCGAGGTGCGGATCGGCGGGTTCGGCGGGGCGGCCGGCCTCGGCGACTGGCTTCGCGAACACCGCGTGGACGCGCTGGTGGACGCCACCCACCCCTTCGCCGAGACGATCACCGCCAACGCGGCGGGCGCCGCCCGGGCCACCGGAATCCCCTCCGTCGTCCTGCGCCGCCCCGGCTGGCAGCCGGGACCCGGCGACGACTGGCACCCGGTCCCGTCCCTGCCCGCGGCGGCCGCCGCCCTGCCCCGCTTCGGCCCCCGTGTCTTCCTCACCACCGGCCGCCTGGGTCTGTCCGCCTTCGCCCACCTGACCGACCGGCACTTCGTCGTACGGTCCGTGGAGCCCCCCGAACCCCCCATGCCCCGGCACACCGAAGTGCTGCTGGCGCGCGGGCCGTTCACCGTCGCCGACGAGACCGCGCTGCTGCACGGGAACCTGATCGACGTCCTGGTCACGAAGGACAGCGGGGGAGCGGCCACGGCCGCCAAACTCACGGCCGCACGGGAGCTGGCGCTGCCCGTGGTCGTCGTACGGCGGCCCCCGCTGCCGGACGGCGTGACGGCGGTACTGGATGTCGCCGGTGTACTGGAGTGGCTGGGGCCCGGCCCCGCGTGACCGCCTCGGGCGTCAGACCGTCCTGGCGGCAGGCGTCAGGTCGGCCGTCTGTTCGGACAGCCCGTCCGTCAGGTCCTCGACCAGCAGCCGTTTGCCGATGGTGTCGACGGCGGCCCGCAGGTCGGCGCCCGAGGGGCGGCCCAGGTCCTGCTGGACGCGGTCCTTCAGCGAGTCCGGCCCGTGCGGCGAGGCGAACTCCTCGCCCATGTCGGTGGAGCCGAGCCGGGCGCTGTCCCGCAGCTGGACCTGCTTGAGGAACAGGGCCACCACGAACCCGACGGCCGCGACCGGCACGGTCCACAGGAACACGGTGTGGATGGTGTCGGCGTACGCCTGGATGATCGGCTCGGCGGCGGCCGCGGGCAGCCGATGGACATGTTGGTGGCCAGACCGCACAGGAACGAGCCGGTGATGAAGACGATCGCCGAGACCTGGAAGACCCCCCTGCGGCCGAACAGATCGCCGAACTTGCCGACCAGGACGGTCGCCACGGTCTCCGCGAGGAGGTACGAGGTGACCACCCACGACATGTGCGCGGCGCCGCCCAGGTCCGACACGATCGTCGGCAGCGCGGTGCCCACGATCGTCTGGTCCAGGGCCGCGAGCAGCATCCCCAGCATGATCGTCACGAAGACGACGTTGCGCCGGCCGGTGTCCGGCACGGGCGGCTGGGACGCGTCGGGCAGGACGGTTTCCTCGGTCGCTGTCACGATGTCACCTTCACACCGGTGGGCTACCGTCGCATGCCCGATGGGTCCACCCGGGTACCGCTCAGCCCTCCTTCGGAGCCTCCGGGTGGCGGCGCAGCAGATACGTGTCCATGATCCAGCCCTTGCGCTCCCGCGCCTCGGCCCGCAGCCGCTCGATGCGCGGACCGGCCTCGGCGATCGGACCGGAGACCAGGATCTCGTCCGGGGTGCCCAGGTAGGCGCCCCAGTAGATGTCGATGTCCTGGTCCGCGTACCGGCGGAAGGCCTGGTGCGCGTCGAGCATCACCACCACGTCGTCCACCCCGTCCGGCAGTCCCTCGGCGAGCCGTCGGCCGGTGGTGATCTGCACCGGCCGGGCCACCCGGTTCAGCCCCGTGCGGTGCCGGGCCGCCAGCGCCGAGACACTGCTGATCCCGGGCACCACGTCGTACTCGAAGCGCACCGTGCCCCGGGCCAGCACCTCCTCCAGGATCGCCAACGTGCTGTCGTACAAGGACGGATCGCCCCACACCAGAAAGGCGCCGGTCTGCCCCTCGCCCAGCTCCTCGCGGATCAGCCGCTCGTAGATCTCCGCGCGGGCGCTGCGCCAGTCCCCGACGGCCGGCGAGTACGCCCCGCCGCCCGCGCCCCGGTCCCGCTCCGGGTCCCGCGCCTCGACCAGCCGGTAACCGCCGTCCGGTATGTGGGTGTCGAGCATGTCCCGGCGCAGCTGGGTCAGGTCGCTCTTGACCTCGCCCTTGTCGAGGAGGAAGAACACATGGGTGCTCCTCAGCGCCCGGACCGCCTGGAGGGTGAGCTGGTCGGGGTCGCCCGCGCCGATACCGATGACATGAATCTTTCGCACGCCCCCGAGTCTGCCGCATGCCACTGACAGCGGGGCGTCCCGGTTCTACGGGGCGCCCCGCAGCCGGGGCGCCTCGGCTCCCGCGTCGACGCTTTCGGCACCGCTCTCCACCCGCCCGGCCAGCTCCCGCGCCCACAGCACGAGCCCGTCGACATCGATCCCGTGCGCCTGCCGGCCCGCACCCCCGGCCGCCCACTCCTCGACCGCGCCCGCGCCGCGCCGCAGCAGCCGCGCCCCGCCGGTCACGTTCCCGCGGGCCGCGTGCGTGAGCCCCACCGCCAGCTGGGCCAGCCCCCGCCACAGCGTCCGCTCCGCCTCGGGCCCCGACTTCCAGGCGTCCTCGAACACCTCGTGCGCGTGGAACGGCTTCCCGGCGTCCAGCAGCGCCTGTGCCTCGGCGACCGTCTCCTGCGGAGTCCGTACGACGCCCTCGGGCTGCCGCTCGACGCCCGGTGCGCCGTACGGCAGCGGCCGCCCCAGCCCGTCGCGCGGCCGGGCGCTGCGCGCCCGCCCCTCGGCGTCCCGGTCCCGTGTCTCTGTCCACGCGTCTCGCATACGACCGATTGTCCTCCCTCGTCCGCCGCCTGCTTTCGGCCCGGCCAGGTACGTGGGGTAAGGTGCTGTTCGCGCGATCACGCGGGTCACCGCGCGACAGTGCACCGGGACGTGGCGCAGCTTGGTAGCGCACTTGACTGGGGGTCAAGGGGTCGCAGGTTCAAATCCTGTCGTCCCGACGGTGTTCACCAGCGGGTTTGCCGGAAACGGCAGGCCCGCTGGATGCGTTCGGGTGACACGTGATGGCGACGTGATGGCAGTGTGTGTCAGGGCCCTGTCGATGGCGGTGTCTCGGGCTGCGTAGGACCCCAGGTGGCCGTAGAGGTTGACGGTGGCGGACAGCGCCGAGTGCCGCAGCGTCTTGGAGACCACGGCCGACCCGGGCGAGGGCGGCCTGGCGCTCGAGTGCAGCGGCGACGCGCGGGGACAGGCTCACCCAATTGCGGCTGGCTTTCGTTTTGGGGTGGGCGAGGTAGAGCCGGTTGTTGTTGACGGCCGTGAGGTTCCACCGCACCAGCACCTGCCCGGTCATCGTTCCGGAGTTCGTGACGCCAGTGTTGAAACCAGCAGGCGTACGGCAGTTGAGGGCTGGCCGGAAGCAGGGGTGTATCTCCGGTTCGTTCTCGTACGGCTGGACGGGCCACTGGGAATCACCCGCGTAGACGACGCCGCCGCCCCGGCGCACTCCGAGGAACCCGATGCCGTACAGCGCTTCGATGACACCTCGGGCAGTGAGAGTGTCTCGACGAACGTGAGCCCTCCCCATCCGCCCGGCCCTTCATCTCCCCTTCACCTCAAAGGCGTTGCCGCGTCACGGCCACTCCTTTAGCTTCGGCCGGATCGTCCCGCTGACCTGGAGAGCAATGAGCCGTTCCCTCCCGAGCCGTCGTCTGTCCGGGCTCGGCGCCGTCGCGATCGGCATCACTGCGCTCGTGGTCTTCGTCCGGCTCTGGGCGGACGGGGCCGACAGCGCGGATGCCCAGCCGGGCCGAGGATGCGTCTCCTCCGTTCCGTACGTCTCGGGCGTGGGAGGCTATGCCAGTTACCGCATACCCGCCGTCGTCCGCACCCGCGGCGGGACCTTGCTCGCCTTCGCCGAAGGCCGGGTCGGTGGCAGGGCGGACCACGGCGACATCGACGTCGTGCTCAGGAGGTCGTGGGACGGCGGATGCACATGGGGGCGGTTACAGGTCGTCGCAGAGGGCGGGGGGAACACCCGGAGCAACCCGTCCCCGGTCGTCGATCCCCGGACCGGGAACATCGTGCTCGTCACCTCATACCACAGCGGTGACGTCACCGAAGCGCAGATTCTGCGCGGTGAGGCCACGGGCGCGCTGGGCCGGCGGGTCTTCGTGCAGACGAGCGAGGACGACGGACGCTCCTTCTCCGCCCCGCGGGAGATCACGTCGGCGGTGAAGCGGCCGGACTGGCGCTGGTACGCCACGGGGCCGGGGCACGCCGTCGCGCTGACCCGGGGTGACCACGCGGGGCGGCTGGTGGTCCCGGCGAACCACTCTTCCGGGCCGCCTCCGGGGGCGCCGGACACCGGTCAGGAGCCCAGGTACTACGGGGCGCACGCGATCTACAGCGACGACGGGGGGACGTCCTGGCACCTGGGCTTCGTCGATGACTCCTACGAGGGCGTGTACAACGCCAACGAGTCGACGGCGGCTCAACTGCCGCACGGACGGCTGTACTTCAATGCCCGGAACCAGAAGGGCACGAGCTCGGGGAAGCGTCTGGACGCCTACTCCAGTGACGGGGGTGCCAGCCTGGACCGCGGCTATACGGAGCAGCGTTCGCTGAACGACGTGCCCTTGGTGGAGGGGAGCGTGCTGCAACTGGCCGGGGAGAGAGGGAACCTGCTGTTCTCGGGGCCCTCTGTACCGACCGACCGTGCGGCGATGGCGTTGTGGAGCAGTACGGACGGGGGGCGGTCCTTCAGCAAGGCGCTGACCCTGTCCGCGCGGAAGGCCGGGTACTCGGACCTCGTTCAGGCCGACGGCGAGAGTGTGGGCATCCTGTACGAGACGGGTGTGCGGACGGCGTATGAATCGATCGAGTTCCGGCGGGTTCCCCTGAGCGAGTTGCCGGCCGACGGCCAATAGAAAGGTCTTCTCGTCCGCGCTGATCACGTACTCGTACCCCGCAGCCTGCCCTGCCCGTCACCGCCCCAGCCCCCGCAATGACCGGTGCAAGAGGCCACGTGGACAGGGAAAACGCAACTTCGACATGGCCCGCAGAGGCAGCTACCTTCACCTGGTCTTCGGCGATCGCCCACGGTCGCACAGGAGTTCCTTCAGGCTGAGCCACCCGCGACGGGATGAGTCGGTCACGCCCCACGAACGCTCGCCCCCATGCGTAGGCCACCGAACCGGGTCCGCACCAGGCACCCCCAACCAGGGAGAGACGCATGCCCCGTCTTGCGCTGTACACATTCGGCGTCCTGAAGTCACCTCTCGCCGATCCGGCACCTCTCACGCGCGAGTTCTACGACACTGGTGAGGCCGTCTACCGGAAGATCAGCCAGCACCCCGGGTACCTCGCGCGTGCTGAAGCGGCAGACGGTGACCGGGGCATGCTCTTCGAGGCGGACTGGGGTGCATGGGGAGAGTTCGCCGTACCGACCTGGTACGGCAAGGGCCGTACGGTGGAAACCACCGCCCTGGCCGCGACCCTCTCACTCTGGACCGACCTGCGCCCCGCCCTCGACGCCGTCTACACCGGTCTGCACCGTGAGGCGCTGAACAGGCGTTACGACTGGTTCGAGAGGACAGGACACCCGAATTACGTGCTCTGGTGGGTCTCCGACGGCGTGATACCCACCTGGCAGGACGGGGTTTCCAGGCTGGAACACCTCCACGACCACGGCTCCGCGCCGCACGCCTTCACCTTCCACCACTCGTACGCCCCCGAGGGAACTCCGACCAGGATCAAAGGCATCGGGCCGAAGAGCGACCAGGTTCCCTGACCGGGAAGCCTGGAGCACCAAGACGCCATCCTGCCCACCAGCACGCGTCGCGTGCTTGGCGCGGGGGGCGCCGGTCGCCGGGCAGACCGTGCAGGCCGGCGCGCTGCGTCAGCAACTCCACGGCGCCGCGGCTGACATGGATGCCCCAGGCCCAGACGGGGCTCGGCGTGCACCCGGCGGGAACCGTAGGTGCCGCGGGAGGCGGCGTGGATGCCCACGATGGCCTCGGTCAGCCAGGCGTTGCCTGGACCAGGCGCTTCGACGGCGGACGGTCCCTACGGGTGCAATACCCGGACTCTGAACATTGTTCAGGTGTCCGCCGAGTCCGGGGAGGGGTGGGCGGCCTGTGCGTCGTCCGTACCCGGGCCGCCCGACGCGGTCAGCTGAAGAACGGGTCGTCCACGAGGTGAACCCAGCCGCCGTCAGGCTGGCGGCGGAGGATCTCGGTGGTGGTGGAGACCACCGGCTCCGGTCCGACCCCGGTGAGGGTGGCGATGTTCGACACCAGGGCTACGTCGTCGGCCTGTCGGATCTCGCGCGGTTCGAGCCTGAGGCGGGCACCGCTGTCGACCATCTGCTGCATGGCTGTGCGGATGGCGTCCGTGCCCACCAGGTGGGTTCCGGGAGTGGGGACGAAGTGGGCGTTCGGCTCGTAGAGCGACACCAGACCCTCGACGTCACCGGCCTCCAGGTACTCCATGAACAAGGTCCCCACCTGCTGGGGCGTCTCGGCACGGCGCCGGGCGGTGACGCCGACCGGCTTGTCGCCCCAGCCGGCCGCGTCGATCAGGTCGTACCAGGTGGGGTAGGCGCCGTAGGGCAGGTGGCGGCGCAGCAGGTCGCCGATGAAGGTCGTCGGGGATGCCTTGTGGGGCTTGGCCACGGCCTGGGTGATGATGAGGTCACTGAACCCGTGGGCCAGGTTCTGACGCGGCAGCAGGGCGTGCACTTCGTCGGCGAGGCCGGCCGGAAGGCTCTCGCGCTGGATTCCGAGGATGTCGGTGGCGATACCCAAGTGGGCCAGCGCCACCTCCGTGCCCTTGCGCGGGGCGATGCCTTCCGTGGTGTGCAGAGCGATGGCGTCCCAGGCGACGGCGATACGGTCTTCCTCGACACCGTGCTCGCGCAGGAATGCCGCTGCGATGTCGGCGCCTTCGACTTCGAAACGCTCATCGCCGTTGCTGCCCTCCTCGCTCAGTCCCAGGTCGTGCAGGACGCAGCTGACGAACAGCAGTTCGTCGTCGTAGTCGGTACCGGCGCGCAGACCCTTGTTCTGGGCGTGGGCGCGGGCGAAGACGTAGCTGCGGACGCAGTGATCGTGAATGAAGGCAGGCGTGGCCTGTGCCGCGAAGGCGAATGTCTCCCGGGTGAGGCTCGTGTCGGGAAGGTCGAGCTGCTCGAAGACGGACAGGTGTGCGTCGGTGGTCATGATGTGTCTCCTTCTTTTGGGCCCCGGTCCGGGGCGGATCGGCACAGGGATGTGCGGTTGGAGTGCTGCGCTGACAGCTGGGCGAGGAACGCGTTGATGTGCGCGGCCACCTGGTCGGGCACCTTGAGGGGCGAGAGGTGGCCGGTGTCCTTGAGGACGGTCAGCGTGGCGGTCGGGATCAGCGGCAGCAGGTGGTCGGCGAGCACGGGAGCGGCCCACCACGTTCTGCGAAGTCATTGCCGGCTCCTCGTCCGCGGCCGGGGCTCTCGGACCACTCCACCGGTGTGTGGAGGCGGCTGCTCCGCGCTCGCTCTTCGATCCTGCTCCGGAACATCCCTTCCAGGCCACGGCTCATCTGCCAGCATCCGCATCTTTTGGGCCAGGCCGTGCAGATGAGCCCTTGCTTTCCGGTCACGCGACCAGCAGCCTGATCAGGGAATTTACCCAGAGAACATTCCTGGGTCGGGCCACAGAGGTTCCCTGGCCCTCCCCGCGACATTGGTATCGGACGTAATATTGCGGCCATGAAGAAGCACCGCGTCATGGTCCTGGCGGTCGACGGCGTGCTGCCCATGGATCTGGGGATCCCCACGCAGATCTTCAACGCCCGTCCGAACACGCCCTACGAGCTCACCGTGTGCGGCGACACCGAGGAGACCGTGACCACGAGCGCCGGCTTCACCCTCGGACTGACCGCGGGTCTCGAGGCGCTCGCCGAAGCGGACACGATCATCGTCCCGGGCTTCGAGGACTTCCGGCGCCCTCCGCGCCCACGGGTGAGGGCCGCTCTCAAGCTCGCCGGCCGTGCCGGGATACGCATCGCTTCCATCTGCACCGGCGCCTTCGCCGTCGCCTCGGCCGGACTGCTCGACGGCCGCATCGTCACCACCCACTGGGCCAAGGCGGATGACCTCGAAGAGCTCTACCCCCGGCTGCGCGTCGACCGCAACGTCCTCTACATCGACAACGACACCATCCTGACCTCCGCGGGCTTCACGGCCGGCATCGACCTGTGTCTGCACCTGGTCCGCAAAGACCTCGGCGCAGCCGTCGCGAACGACATCGCCAGGGACATCGTCGCCGCGCCACACCGTGACGGCGGACAGGCCCAGTACATCAACAGGACCCTCCCCACCCCCCAGGCCACCACGCTCGCCGACACCCGTGAATGGGCCCTGCTCCACCTCGAAGAAGATCTCACCATCCCCCACCTCGCCGACCATGCCGGCGTCTCCCCGCGCACCCTGACCCGCCTGTGGCGCCAGGAAACCGGCGTCAGCCCCCACCAATGGCTCCTGACCGCCCGCATCAACCGTGCGCGAGAACTCCTGGAGGCCACCGACCTCCAGGTGGAGCAGATCGCCGTCCGGTGCGGCCTCGGCAGCGGCGCCAACATGCGCGCCCGCTTCCGTGACACCGTCGGCAATACCCCCACGGCCTATCGCCGCACCTTCCAGCACCAGGCCGCTTGACGGCGAAGGCCGGACTACGCGCTCACGCAGTCCGTCGACCCAGGCGCGCGTCCGCCCCGGCAGTGTCCAGGGCAGGAAGACCGCCCCACGGCAGGGCGTCGAGAAAGCATCAGGCGGCGAAGGTGCGGCGGTAGTTCGATGGGCTGGTCCTGGTCATCGCGGTGAAGTGGATGCGCAGTGACTCCGCGGAGCCGAAGCCGCAACGGTGGGCGATGTCGTCGATGCCGAGGCGGGTGGTCTCGAGGAGTTCGCGGGCGCGGGCTACACGTTGCACGGCCACCCAGTTCATGACGCTCGTTCCGGTCACGGCCCGGAATCTGCGGCGCAGGGTTCGTGTGCTCATGTGGCTGTACCGGCTGACCGACTCCAGGGAGAGCGGCTCGTCGAGGTGTTCCAGGATCCAGGTGGTCACGTCGGTGATCTCCGAGTCGCCGCCGGGCGGGACGTGCTCGATGAACTGGGCCTGTCCTCCTTCGCGGTGGGGCGGACTGACCAGGAAGCGGGCCATCGTGTTCGCGGCGGCCTGACCATGGTCGAGCCGCAGGAGATGCAGGCACAGGTCGGTTCCGGCGAGGACACCCGCGGAGGTGAAGACGCCGGTGTCCTCGACGTAGAGCTCCGCTTCGCGGACCTGGACCGACGGGTGGCGGTCTCGCAGCAGGCCGGCCCAGCGCCAGTGGGTGGTGGCGCTGCGGCCGTCGAGAATCCCGGCCGCCGCCAGGGCGAAGGCGCCCGTGCAGATCGACACCATCCGGCTGCCCCGGTCGTACGCGTCACGCAGCCGTTCGACCAGCTCGGCGTCCGGGGACCCGGTGGGGTCCTGCACTCCGGCGACGATCACGGTGTCCGCCGTGTCCAGCCGGTCGAGCGGCTCGACCTCGCGGGGCACCAGCGAGTCTTCCGCGGGAACCGCACTCACCAGGGTCAGCTCGTAGGGGGCGCCGCCGGGCCAGCAGGCGGTCACCCAGTCCGGCCAGCGGCCGAACACCTGCTGGGGAACGGCCACGTCCAACAGGACGTAGCCCGGCTGCACCACCACTGCCACCTTGGCCGGATCCTTGGGATTAATGTCCATCTGGCCATCGTATCGGTGACCTCGGTCTTCCTAGGCTGGTCGCATCACGCCGATCGCGATTAGTGAGGAGATGTGCGACATGTACGTAGTCGTCGAGACGTGGACACCGAAGCCCGCGTTCTTCGCCGCCGACGAGAAGGCGCGCAACGACCTGTTCACGGGGATTCAGGAAGCCATGAAGCAGCTCGCGGACATCGGATTCGTGACGCTCGGCTGGGGCAGGGTGGAACCGGCCGCGCATTCCGCGTCCTATGAGTGGTTCGCGGTCTGGCAGGCCCCTTCGAGGGAAGTGGCCGACGTGTTCCTGAACGGTGTCCAGAGCTCCGGCTGGTACACCTACTTCGAGCAGACCAACGTCGTGGGCGAGCTGCGGCCGGCCGATGCGGTCATTGCCGAGCACCTGGCACTGGAGGCCGAGGCCAAGTGAACTCGCTCAAGCCGCTCGACAATCTGCCGGACGCCATCGGAGGGTGGCCGCGTACGGCGGCCACGGAGGCCGCCGTCGCCCTCGCCGCCGAGCACTCCCCGCAGTGGCTGCTCAACCACACTGTCCGCAGCTACTTCTACGCTCGCAGTATCGCCACCGCCAGGAACCTCGTCGCCGGGGCGGACTACGACGACGAGACACTCTTTCTCGCCACAGTGCTGCACGACATCGGTCTGACCGACGAGGGGCAGGGCCCGAACCGGTTCGAGGTGGACGGTGCGTTCCGGGCCGCTCGATTCGCCCGGGAGCACGGACTGTCCGATGCCGCCGCCGACCAGATCTGGGACGCGGTGGCGCTGCACACCTCGCCGGGGATCGCGCCCCACAAACATGTGGTCGGCGCGCTCGCGCATTTCGGCATCGGTGCCGACATGTTCGCCTTCGGTGTCGAGGAAGTGGACCGGGCGGTACTGGACGCGGCACACGAGGCGTTTCCCTATCTGGATCTGCGGAACAACATCCACGCGCAGCTGGTCCACCAGATCGACGAACAGCCGTCGAAGTGGGCACCCGTGTCGTTCGTCGACATCGTGTACCGCAAGCACCGGCCGGACAACCCGTTCCCCGGACTGGACGACCTGATCGCCGCCCCGGTACGCCCGGAGTAACGACATCTCGCGGTGGCTGCGGTCGCGGATACCGTGGCCGTTTACCGGCGGGCAGCTGTGACGAAGAAGATGCGGAGCCGGGCACCCCGTGTGCCCGGCTCCGCGCCTGTGTCGACATGGCATCGCGTCCCGGGCCATTGAGAGTTGGCATCCCGGCCTCAAGGCGCAGGAAGCTCGTCGCCGGTGTGGTCAGCCGCAACTGCGATCATTGGCGGATGGCTGGTATGGGAAGCCCGGATGTTGTCGACGTCAGCTATGACAACCCGGATCAGCCCCGGCTGGGGCTGGAGGTTCTGTCCTTCGCGACGCTGCGTGAGCGGCTGCTGCCGTCTGTCGCGGCGGCGCCCAGTCGTCCGGACTTCCATCAGCTGACCCTGGTCACCCGCGGCGAGGGTACCGCGTTGATCGACTTTGTGGACTACCCGTGCGCTCCGGGGACTCTGCTGCATTTGCGGCCTGGTCAGGTGCAGCGTTTCCCCGCGGATCCTCAGGGGAGCATGGCGGATCTCGATGCGACCTTGGTGGTGTTCACGCCTGCCTTTCCGCCGCCGGTGCCTGCCACCTCGGCCGTCATCGACGAGGGGCTCAGTCCTGCCGCTTTCTCACTGTCCGCGGTGGAGTACCGGGCCGTGTCGGTGGCGGTGGCCGAGATAGCGGCGGAATACGCCACGCTGGCCGGGCAGGACGCCTCGCAGGCGGAACTCACTGTGGAGCTGCTGCGGCAGCTTCTTGCTGCGCTGCTGGTACGCATGGCCCGGCTGCCGCATCCGGGTGAATGGAGTCCTGCGGCGGGGGGCGAGGTGTTCCGGGTCTTCCGTGGCGAGCTGGAACGCGCGTTCACTACGAGGCGCCGTGCTGCCGAGTATGCCGCGCACCTCGGTTACTCGCCGCGGACGCTTACGCGGGCCTGTCTGGCCGCTACGGGCCGTACCGCGAAGGATCTCATCGACGACCGTGTGGCCCTGGAGGCCAAGCGGCTGCTGGTGCATACCGGCCTTCCTGTCGCGTCCGTCGGGCGCATGCTGGGCTTCACGGAGCCCACCAACTTCGGGAAGTTCTTCGAGCGGACGGTGGGTGCCACTCCCGGGGCGTTCCGCGCCACGCAGCGCTGACAGCCCCGGCCGCTCGGACAGCCAGAGACAGCTGGACCGTGGAGCGGAGACTGCGCCGAGCCCGGGCTCTTTGAGGCGCACGCCTTGAGCGGATCGGCGAGTCCATTTCCGACCATGGCACGTCGCTTGCACACCTCGCCTGCGCAGCGCGCATCGCGCATTGTTTAAGCACGCAGTCAGCGCGTTATCCGCTTCCGGTCGAGTCTCTGACTGCCTGGTGAGGCCGGGAGGAAGGGAGAAAACAACCATGCCGTACGCAGACGTCAACGGGGCCCGCCTCTACTTCGAGGACAGTGGTGGTGAGGGTCCGGTCGTGGTCTTCAGCCACGGCAACCTCATGGACCGTGACATGTGGGTGCATCAGGTCGGGGTGCTGGCCGGGGACTTTCGGGTGGTCGTGTGGGACGAGCGGCTGCACGGCCGGACCGAGGACGACGGTAAGACCTACACCTACTGGGACTCGGCCGCCGACTTGATCGGGCTGCTGGATCACCTGGGCGTGCAACAGGCGGCGCTGGTGGGGCATTCGCAGGGCGGTTTCCTGTCGATGCGGGCCGCTTTGCTGGCACCTGAGCGGGTCAAGGCCCTGGTGCTGATCGACACGACGTCGGTCTCCTGGCCGTCTGAGGCGCTGGCGCAGATGCGTGGTGTGTCGGAGGGATTCCGCGGTGCGGGTCCGCAGGCGGTGGCCCCGGTATTGCTGGGGATGCTGCTGGGACAGCCCGCGATCCACGATCGGTGGCTGGCGAAGTGGAGGGCGCAGCCGCGTGAGCGGCTCGCCGACGCGGTGCAGGTGTTGATGGGGGCGGATGACATCACCGGCCGGCTCGGTGAGATCACGGTGCCCGCTCTGGTCGTCCATGGCGACGCGGACCAGCCGATCCCATACCCGTTGGGCCAGAAACTGGCCGGGGAGATCCCCGGTGCCCAGGAGCTGGTCACCGTGACCGGGGCCGGACACACGCCGAACCTCACTCATCCCGACCAGGTCAACCCGGCGTTGGCCGGCTTCCTTCGCCGGTACGCCTGACGGCCCCACACCCCCGTGCGTGGCACCTGCGGCAGCCGTCAGCACGGCGCTGCTGCCCGCGGAGCGTCCTGGCGGACCTACGCACGCGGGTCCCAGCACCCGCCGTTTCAACGATCTTGCGCAACATCCCATTCTGAAAGGAACGACCATGTCGACTCCCATCACCGACCCGGCGCAGCTCCCCCCGGCCTTCGAGAAGGCCATGAACTCCGGGAATCTCGACGAGGTCCTGAGCCTGCTCGCGCCCGGTGCCGTCATGCGTACCGTCACCGGTGAGACCGTCACCGGTCAGGCGCTGCGCGACTACACGGCCGGGTCGATCGCCGGCAAGGCCCAGCTGTCCAACGGCCCGTCGCGCATCATCGCCGGCGACGACATCGCGTTCATCAGCGAGGAGTGGACCCTCGAGATCACCGGTCCCGACGGCAACCGGAAGAAGGCCACCGGCACCACGGCCAATGTCGCCCGCCGTGGTCAGGACGGCACCTGGCGCATGGCCATCCTCAACCCCCTCGGCACCGCCGCCTAAGCGTCCGTGGAGGGCCGGGCTCCCCGGCCGCCCGGCCACCCCCTTGGTCTTCCTCCACCACCGGGGTGGCTCGGTGACACGGGTGTGACCCGTGCGCGACGGCCTTGCGGGCGGCAAGGTCCCGCCCTTCGTGTGTGCGGGCCCGGCTTGTGGTGGGCGGAGGCGGCAGGCGCCGGGTTCCGGGCCGGAGGGCGTTCGGGACGCGGGCGGCTCAGGGTCGTATCTGCGGCGGGTGGGTGCCTCCCACCACGGCCAGGTCCTCGAAGCGGATCTCCTCGCCGCAGGCCGCGCAGTCCGCTCGGGTGTGCAGGACGGCACCGCATCGGTGCTGGAACTCCGCTGTGGCGATGCCGTCCCGGCAGTACGTGTCGCCCCACTCCTTGAGGGCGGCGAGTACGGGCAGCAGGGCCCGGCCCGCCTCCGTGAGGACGTATTCGTCGCGCGGCGGATGCTCGCTGTAGCGCCGCCGTTCCAAGACGCCGGCCGTCTCCAGCCGACGCAGCCGTGTGGACAGCAGCGTCCGGGAGAGCCCGACGGCGTCGGCGATCTCGGAGAAGCGCCGGTTGCCGTACAGCAGCTCGCGCACGATCAGCAGCGAGTGGCGTTCACCGACGACGGCTACCGCGTCGGCCACGGAACAGACACGGGGTGTCGGTGCAGATTCAGTACTCACTGTGCTAGGTTAACGTCACCAGTGAGTACATTTTCTGTACCCACTCCTGTGTGACAGCCAAGCCCCGCTTATGAACGACAAGAGGCGAACGCCATGAGCAACGAAGCCAACAAGCAGGTCGTCCGCGCGGCCATCGACGACACCACCGGCCGCAAGAACCAGGTGCACCGGGTGCTGGCACAGGGCGACTTCGTCGTGACGCACGCCACGACCACGTTCCCCGACGGCGGCCAGGCCGCAGCCTTCGACCTCTGGCAGATCACGGAAGGGCAGATCACCGGCCACTGGGGTGGCCAGGAGCCGCTCGTGGAACGGACGGCCAACGGTCACACCCAGGTCGACGGCGTCGCCGTCATCGACACGGCGGCCGACACGGACGCCACACGCAGGGTGACGGAAGAGACGGTGCGCACGATTCTGGTCGACAACGACTTCTCCGACCTGGACCACTACCTGGCGGGCGAGTCCTACACCCAGCACAATCCCCGCTTCGCCGACGGCATCAGCGGACTGGCGGCCGCACTGGGGGAGTTGGCGAAGTCCGGCCAGTCCCTCAAGTACTCCGACGTCCTGGACGTCGTCGCGGAGGGGAACTTCGCCTACGTCCGTTCGGTGGGCGTCTTCGCGGGCGCCGACTTCTTGTTCCACGACCTGTTCCGGGTGGCGGACGGGCGAGCCGTCGAGCACTGGGACGTCATTGCCCCGAGGTGAGAGGGGCGGCCGGGCTGTCCGGCCCGATCAAGGTGCCACCAGGCAACCACCACACGGAAAAGAGCGTGGCAGAGATGGTCTCCCAGACCGATCTGGCGTACGAAGTCTTCATCTCCGACCCGATCCCCACCAGCGTCACGGATCCCATCCCCAACGGAGAGCTGTTCTCCTGGTCGCCGATGTCGACCACACTGATCTACGGGGAGAAGAACGCGGTGCTGGTCGATCCGCCGCTGACGATCGAGCAGGCCCGGAGGGTGGGTGACTGGGTCGAACAGTCGGGCAAGCACCTTGAACACATCTTCATCACGCACGGCCACGGTGACCATTGGTTCGGCTCCGGCCCTCTGGTCGAGCGCTTCCCCGGCGCCGTGGTACTCGCCGGCGAGGACAGCATCCGTCTCATGCGGCAGCAGAGCTCGGCGGAATTCAGAAAGGCCCAGTGGGACAACCTGTTCCCCGGTCAGATCCCGCCGACTCCCGTGCTCGCACAGCCCGTACCACCGCAAGGATTTCTTCTGGAGGGCAACGTTCTGCGCTCCGTCGAAGTCGGGCACAGCGATACCGACGGCACCACCGTGCTGCACGTTCCCTCGATCGGGCTCGTCGTCGCCGGCGATGTCGTTTACAACGGCGTGCACGCGTACCTCTCCGAATCTGCGGACGGCGGGCGTGCACAGTGGCTTCAGGCGCTCGACGCGGTCGGGCGTCTCGCGCCGCGCCACGTCGTCTGCGGGCACAAGAACAAGGCACTTCCGGACAGTCCGGCCACCATCGAGGAAACCCGGCAGTACATCCGTGACGCGGACCGGCTCCTGAAGGAGGCAACGAGCCGGATCGAATTCTTCGATGCCCTGTGCTCCCTCCATCCCGAACGCCTCAACCAGGCGGTCGTGTGGCTCACGGCCACCGCGCTCATGGACGCCCAGAGCTGAACCTGGGACCAGCTTCGGCCGCAGCGCGATGAGGGGTGCCCCGTAGCTGTGTTGCGCCACTGCCGTCAGTACGCCGACGCCAGGCGTCGGGCCTGAGACGTCGGGTGCTGAAGGGGATCTTCAGGACGTTCAGCGGATCTTCAGCGGGCAGGGTCGAGGGTTGCCTCGTTCTCGATCCCGGGGGGAACGGGGCCGGACATGTGCTGCCGGTATCCCTGCCTCCCCTCATCTGTGTAGGAGTTGATCGCATGAAGGTGCGTAGCAACAGCATCTTGCGTCGTCGGGGTGCCGTGATGGCCGGCGCACTGGCCGTACTGCTCGCCTCGGGCGGGGTTGCCGCTGCGGCCTCGACCGGCAGCGGTACCGCCGAGCATGACGGCGTCACGGTGTCCGAGGCGCCCGGCAACCCGCACCCGCACCACATCAAGCCGGGCACGGCCAAGAAGGTGCGCGACCTCACGGTCGTCGAGGGTGGCCCCGTCACGGGCGAGGAGCCGTCCCTCGTCGAGGTGCCCGGCGCGCAGCCGAAGGGCTGGGATCTCGGCGAGGCCACGCCGGTGAAGGACGCCCCGGTCGTCGTCGGCGGCGAAGGCAACACCACACTGCGCTAGGGCCTGTCTGACAATTCCCGTCGTCGCCCGGAGGGCGGCCTCGCGGCGTCAGGTGCGTGCTCTCGGCGTGCCGGGCGTAGGCCCTCGTACTGGACGTACTTGGGTCTGCGCCCGGTGCGGCGAGAGTGCGTGCATGGCGTCGCGAGGCAGACGGGCATTGTCAGACAGGCCCTAGCCGCACAGCGACGGGGCAGAGGTGGGGCTGCCGCGCCGCAACCACAAAACGCCCGGCCGGAGACGTCCGGCCGGGCGTTCGACGTGTCGCGACTCCGCTCGAAGGCCCCTCCTTCTCCCCGGAGTGGATCGCCGGGAAGTCGGATTCTGACCATGGAGAGTCGTCTGCGTACCCGGCAACGACGGGCTTCTGAACATAGTTTTGACGGCATCGGCCCGGCCGATGCAGGGGGCCGGGTGACGGATTTCGGAAAGGACGAAGCGCGATGAGTTCTGTGGAGCGCATTCGGCTGACCTATGCCTTCGACGCCTACTGCGGCTGGTGCTACGGCTTCGGACCCGCCTTGCACGAGTTCGCCACCGCCAACGCGGACCGGATCGAGCTGCGAGTGCTGTCCGGCGGTCTGTTCACCGGCTCGCGCGCACTTCCGGTGTCGTCCTACCCGCACATCCCCGGCGCCAACGAGCGCATCACGCAGCTGACCGGTGTCACTTTCGGCGACGGTTACCTGGCCGCGCTGGCGGACGGAAACGTGGTGATGGACTCCGCCGATGCCGCCGCCGGCCTGGTCGCGCTGCGCAGCCGGCCAGGTGTGAACGCCCTGGACGCGGCGGCCGCGATGCAGCGTGCTTGGTACCGTGACGGCCGCAGCCTGTCCGCTGCCGGAGTGTACCGGGAGCTCGCGGCCGAGCTGGGTGTGGACGCCGAGGCGGTGGCGGCCGCGTTCGCTTCGCCCGCCGCCCGTGCCGAGGCGGAGGCCGACTTCCTCAAGGTGCGCCGTCTGGGCGTCGATGCCTACCCGACGCTGCTGCTGCACACCGCCCACGGCATCGACCGTCTGGGCGGCCCGGTCGCCTCGGCCGGCGCGCTCACCCATGCCCTGGACCAGCACGTGGACGCCACCACGGCCGTCTGAAGCCACCTTCACACAACCCCTCGAAGGGCGTGCACCCATGTCCAGCCTGACGTATTGCGTTCACACGGCCGGCGACACCGGCCTGAACAAGTCGTCCGTCCTCGTCACGGGCGAGCGCGAAGCACTCCTGGTCGACGGCCAGTTCACGCTCGCCGAGCAGCACCGGGTCCTGGCGGACGTCATCGACAGCGGCAAGGAGCTGACCACCGTCGTGGTCACCACCGCCGACCCCGACTACTACTTCGGCCTCGAAGTGATCCGCCAGGCGTTCCCGCAGGTGCGGATCGTCGCCACCGCCACCACCGCGGCGCGGATCAGGAGCAGTTGGCAGGGCAAGCTCAAGACCTGGGCACACCTGGGCAGGAACCTGCCCACCGAGGTGATCGTCCCGGAGGTGCTGCAAGGAGACCACGTCAGCATCGAGGGCCACGACTTCGAACTGCGCGGCGGCCACCCCGACCTGGTCTGGCGCACCCAGTACCTGTGGCAGCCCGAGGACCGCGCGGTGGTGGGCGGGGTCCTGCTCTTCGCCGGTCTGCATGTGTGGACCGCCGACACCCCCACACCGCGTGAGCGGCACGCCTGGGCCGGGACGCTCGCCGAGATGGAGCTGCTCGCCCCGCGGCTCGTGGTCGCCGGCCACCGTTGCGCCGACTCCGCCACCGACGCTTCGGTGATCGGCTTCACCCGCAGCTACCTCGCCGGGTTCGAGGAGGAACTGGCCAAGCACCCCAACGACTCCGAGGCTCTGAAGTCCGCGATGCTCCGGCGTCACCCAGACCTGGGCCTGGCGGTGGCTCTGGACCTGGGCACCAAGGTCGCCACCGGCGAGATGAGCTGGGGCTGACCCGTACTCACGACGGGCCCGTGCGCCCGGTGGTGGGCCACCGTGACCACCACCCGGCGCACGACCGCCGCGGAGTCCGTCCTGACCGGCGTTTTCCCCAACCGCCGACGGCGTACATAGCCCGGATCTCTGTCTCTTGGTCACGCTCGCGGGAGCGGCGCTCATCGCCCAGGTCGCCTGACGTCGGGCGTTTCGCTTCCGGCGTCCTGCGAGGAGCGGCCGCGGACGGTCGCGCGGAAGGCGATCGGAGACTGGCCGGTGCGCTGGTGGAAGAACTTGCTGAAGTTGGTGGCGCTGCTGAAGCCCAGCTGCGCCGCGACACGGGCGGCCGATTGATCGCCGTGCGCCAGGAGGCGCTTGGCTTCCAGGACGACCCGCTGGTCGATGAACTCCTTCGCCCCCACTCCGGCTCCGGTCAGCGCGGCCCTGGACAGGGTGCGGGGTGAGTAGCCCAGGGCTCGGGCGTAGTCCTCCAGGCGGCGGGTGCGGGTGAAGTCGCGTTCGACCGCGTCACGGAAGTGCAGGAATGTCTCCCCCGGGTCCGGTGCCGGGCTGCCGACGGGCGCGGTGCGCTGCGAAAGGCGCAGCACGAGGACTGCCAGCAGGTGGCGCAACACCGCCACGTGCGCTTCCAGGGAGATGCCGCGCAACGCCTGGAACTCCAGCGCCAGATGGTCCACGGCCGTCTCCAGTGCGTGACGGTCCTCGGGCCCGGGGACCTGGAGCGCGGGGGCGTACGGATCGTCCATCCGCGCTGCGGCCACGGTGGCCGGATCCAGGAAGTCGCCCTCGAAGAGGACCAGTGTGCCCTCGGCGTCGTCCAGATCACCCCACTGCTGCACCTGACCGGGCCGGGTCCAGAGCCAGGAGCCCGGTTCGAGGGCGTAGCCGGTGAAATCCACCGTGTGCCACAACGAGCCGCTGGAGAGGGTGATCAGGTGGTGGAACGTGGGCCGCTGCGGTGCCTGCAGCCGTCCTTGGCCCATGTGGACGGAGGCCCGCTCCCGCAGGTCGGCCAGAGAGATGATTTCGATGCCGGCAGGTGTGCCGACGGCGGGAGCGAAGCTGATGTCCGTGATCTCCCGCGATGTGCCCTGTCGTTTTCTCACCGTCACCAGTAGCCACCATCACGCAGGGAACCTGGCCGACGCCAGCGTAACCGGAGTGGCCGCCACACCCAAGTGTCGGATTTTCACCATGATCTGTCAGCCTCCCACCCGGTTCACCTGCGAGGACGCCAATAAGTTGAATCTCGAAGCTTTCGTTTTCGAGCGTAGGAGGTACTTGTGACTTCGCCCATCGTGTCCATCGCCTATCACTCCGGCTACGGCCACACCGCCGTCATTGCCGAGGCCGTCCAGCGTGGCGCCAAGGAAGCCGGCGCCGTCGTGAACCTGATCGCCGTCGGTGAGATCACCGACGCCCAGTGGAGGCAGCTGGACGCCTCGGACGCGATCATCTTCGGTTCCCCCACCTACATGGGAACCGCTGCCACCGCCTTCCACGGCTTCGCGGAGGCCAGTTCCGAGCGTTGGTTCGGGCAGGCCTGGAAGGACAAGCTGGCGGCCGGATTCACCAACTCGGCCTCCAAGGCGGGCGACAAGCAGTCGACTCTCCAGTACTTCGCGACGCTGGCGTCGCAGCACGGTATGCACTGGATCGCGCTCGGTCTGCCGGGTGGCTGGAACTCGTCCAAGGGGAGCGAGAACGATCTCAACAGGCTGGGCTTCTTCCTCGGTGCCGCCGCTCAGTCCAACGCGGATCAGGGGACCGAGGGAGTGACGGCCAGCGACATCGCCACCGCCGAGGCGCTGGGGCGTCGCGTCGCGGATGCCGCCGCCACATGGGTGGCCGGCCGCGCCGCACGCGCCGCCTGATCGCGGGCCCTCGCCCCGGTTGCCGGGCGGGTTTCCGCACGGCGCCGGGGCGGGCGGCAGATCCTTGGCCGGGTTGCCGACCATGCGAGTCGAGGGGGTCTCCTGCAAAGCGGAGCCGACGGGCGGGGGCAGGTCATTTCCGGCCCCGCACCACGAGGAGCCCACACCTGAGACGCTTCCCTACCGGTGCGCTGACGACCGGAGCGTCGTTCGCCGCCGCTCTGCCCGTCACCGTCCCGCGTGCCTGGGCAGACGACCTACCGCGGCACGGTCCGCCGCTCTGACCCGCTGAACTCGCAAGACACCGGCTCTCCGCGACCCTCGCACTCTGTGGTTTCTTTCTCCGATGCCCCTCACCGGGGACTCAGCGCACGGCGTGGTCTGGGCCCGGCGTTCACGCCCGAGGCGATCGACACGAACATCGGGCTGTTCGCACGGCTCCAGGCAGAGTACGAGTTCGCCGCGCCGAGGATCCAGCGGGACATCGCCCACGGTCCCGCCCCCCGCCACCGTCTCGACGCCCACCGTGGATCCGACGGCACGACCGGCGCCCCCGTCCTGGTCTTCGTCCACGGCGGCGGCCTCACCGGCGGCGACAAGAAGCTCGACGGCATGCCGTTCCACGACAACGTGGGCGGCTGGGCGGCCCGCAGCCTCCCAGTACATCGACGCCGCGGTGGCGTGGGTGCGCGAGAACATCGAGTCGTACGGCGGTGACCCCGCCGGGATCGTCGTCATGAGCCAGTCCGCGGGCGCGGCACACGTCGGGTCGTACCTCGCCGGGCACGGCGGCACCCGTACCGACGGGCGGCCGGGGCGGTCCTGTTGTCCGGCATCTTCGAGCCGGCGAGCGCCGAGCAGAACCCGCTGCTGTTCGCCGACTGCACCGACATGGACGACGCGGCCTTCCGGGAGATGCTGGCGAGGTTCGTCGGCAGCTTGGACCCGGCGAGCTGACCAGGCCTCCGGCGCCGTTCAGGAGTAGGCGTCCTCGACGGCGACTCGTCGCACCGTACGCAACGTCGACCGGAGACTGTCCGGATCGGTGGAGCCCAGGGCGAGGCGGATCGCCTGCGGTGTGTGGATCGAGGTGCTGAAGGGTTCGGCCGTGGTGACCGAGATGCGCTGACGCGCGAGGGCGGCGGTCAGGCGATCGGCGCGTGCGTCGTCGGGCAGCGGCAGCCACGTGAAGTAGGACGAGGGGTGGCCGACGAGGGGCAGGCCTGCCAGCTCTTGCCGGGCGAGCGCTTGGCGGGCCTCGGCGTCGTCTCGTTTGCGCGCTTCCAAGTGGTCCACCGTGCCGTCGTCGAGCCAGCGGCAGGCGATCGCGGTGGTGAGGGCCGGGGTGTTCCAGGTGGTCGCCCGGATCGCGCGTTCGAGCGACGGCACCGCGGACGGCGGGGCGACGACGAAGCCGACCCGGAGGCCGGTGGCGATGCTCTTGGACAGTCCCGAGACGTAGACGGTGATGTCCGGCGCGGTCGCGGCCAGCGGCGGTGGCGGATCCTCGACCAGGTAGGCGTAGGAGGCGTCTTCGATGATGAACGGACTGTGCTGTCGGGCGATCTCGATCAGGCGGGTCCGGCCGGTCGCCGGCATGACCCAGCCCAGCGGGTTGTGCAAGGTGGGCATGGTGTAGATCGCGCGCACGGGGCGGGTCGCGCACAGCTTCTCGAGGACATCGAGATTCGGGCCGTCGGCGGTTGCGGGTATGGGCTCCAGGTCGAGATGGAAGGCGTGCGCGAGCACCTTGAAACCCGGGTAGGTGAGTGCGTCGACCGCGACGACGTCGCCGGCGTTGAGCGCGGCCATGACGGTGACGGCCAGACCGTGCTGCGCGCCGTTGGCGATGAGGATCCGATCCGCGTCCGTGGTGATTCCCCGACGCCTCAGGTGCCGTGCGATCGAGGCTCTGTCCTGGGGGCGCCCCCTATGTGGCTGGTAGCGCAGCAGGGAGTCGATGTCACCGGAGGTGGCCACCTCGCGCAGAGCCTGCCGGAGGAGGTCGGCCTGCCCGGGCAGCGACGGATAGTTGAAGTTGAGGTCGACCGCATCCGTGGCGACGACCTGCTGATCGATGCCGTGGCCGGCGGGAACCGCGATGTCACGCACGAACGTACCGCGGCCCTGTTCCCGGCTCACCAGACCCATCGTCTCCAGCTCGGCGTACACCCGGGTCGCGGTCACCACGGCGATGCCCTCACGGGCGGCGAGCCCGCGGTGTGTCGGCAGCCGCACGCCCGCGGCGAGCCGCCCGGACCGGATGTCGGACGCGAGCGCGTCGACCAGCGTCTTGTACCGCGAGGCTGCCATGCACCGGATTGTACGCATGACAATTCTTTGACTGTCCTGTTCGCGGCTCCTTACCGTCAGGACCCACCCACCCGGAAGGACAGCCGCCGTGCACATCGCCATCCTCACCTTCGAGGGCTACAACGAGCTCGACTCCCTGATCGCCCTCGGTGTGCTCAACCGCATCAAGAGCGACGACTGGCGCGTCACCATCGCCACCCCCAGCCCCAAGGTGACGTCGATGAACGGGGTGGTCATCGAGCAGATGTCCACTCTTGAGGAGGCGTGCGCCGCCGACGCCGTGATCGTCGGCAGTGGCATCGCCACCCGCGAGGTCGTCGAAGACCCGGCGATCATGAACATCCTGCGCAGCCTGGACCCCTCGCGCCAGCTCATCGCGGCACAGTGCTCCGGCGCGCTCGTGCTGGCCAGGCTCGGCCTGCTCGGCGACATCCCCGCCTGCACCGACCTGATCACCAAGCCCTGGGTCGTCGCCGCCGGCGTCGAGGTACTCGACCAGCCCTTCTACGCCAGGGACAACATCGCCACCGCCGGCGGCTGCCTGGCCTCGCACTACCTCGCCGCCTGGATCATCGCCCGCCTCGCGGGCAAGGAGGCCGCCGACGGTGCGCTGCACTATGTCGCCCCGGTGGGGGAGAAGGAGGAATACATGGAGCGCGCCTGGCGCAACATCACCCCGTACCTGCCCGCTCCCGCGCCGGCGCTCGTCTGAACACCGGCCGCGGCCCGAACACCTGCCGGCCCCTTGGACAGAGAGGTCTCACAGCGATGAACGACGCGGGGAAAGACACGGCACACGGCGGCGCGCAACCGGCGCCGAGCGACCACCGACCGGGCATGACCCGCGACGAGGCAACGGCTGCGATCGTTTCCAGCAGACTGGCCAAGGGGCTCACGTGGCAGCAGCTGGCTGACGCCATCGGCCGGCCGCTGGTGTGGACCACCGCGGCACTGCTCGGGCAGCACCCGCTCCCACCGGAGAGCGCACGTCAGGTCGCCGAACTGCTCGACCTGCCTGCGGAAGCCGTGCCGGTGCTCGCCGCCGTTCCGTATCGCGGCGGCCTTCCCACCGCGGTACCGACCGATCCGACGATCTACCGCCTCTACGAGGCACTGCAGGTCTACGGCCCGGCCTTGAAAGAGCTGATCCACGAGCAGTTCGGCGACGGGATCATGAGCGCGATCAACTTCAAACTGGACATCGGGCGCGCGACCCACGACGGGGCCGAGCATGTCGTCATCACCTTCGACGGGAAGTTTCTGCCCTACAACTGGCCCAGTGACTGACCCTGTTCGAGTGGCGCACGATGTTCAGATCGCGGCGTGGGCGCCCCTGTCGCGCTGTGAGACGGCCAGGTAGCCGACGAATCCGACGATCGCGACCGTCCACGCCGCGGTGACCGGCGCCAGGCCGAGACCGAGGCCGCCGCGGGTGTGGCCGAGGGCCATCCAGTCGGCGAGTGAGGCGCCGAGAGGGCGGGTGATGACGTACGCGGTCCAGAAGGCGGTGACCGCGTTCAGGGCGCCGAAGCGGTGGGCCAGGGCGGGCACGCAGATGGCGGCCGCGAACAGGACGGCCGAGCCCAGGTAGCCGAGGCCGGCGGTGGCGGAGAGGTCGCCGGCGGCGGTGCCGAGGGCGAAGGTGGCGAGTACGGCCGCCCAGTAGAACGCTTCGCGGCGGCGGGTCTGGATGGTGTGGACGGAGAGGGTCCGCTCGCTGGCGTACCAGAGCATGAAGACCGCGGCCAGGACGATGAGGAAGGCCGGCGTCGACACCGTGTACGGCACGCCGAGGCCGACGTGCAGGACGTCCGCGGCCATGGTGCCGAACACGCTGACCATGACGACGGCGGTCCAGTAGGCCCAGGCGACATAGCGGCGCAGGGCGAACTGGACGGTCAGGGAAGCCGCCAGGGCGAGGCCGCCGAGCGCGACCGCCGGTACCGGGCCGAGCGTTCGGGCCAGGAGGTCCGATGCCGTCTCGCCCATGCCGGTGGTCAGAACCTTGATGATCCAGAAGTAGACGGTCACCTCCGGCACCTTGTTCGCCAACTGGCGTACGGGGGCGAGGGGTCGGTCGTCGAGGAGGTGCCTTGCGGTCATGATCCACACGATGGCACGCCGAGCCTGAACGCGACCTGAACGGCGAGACCGAGGGCGTAGTGGCGCGTAGCACCGCGGTACGACCCGACGGGTGTGGATCGGTCCCCGGTACCACCGAACCGGGGCGTTTCGGCTCCTAGCGTTGCCGGTGAGGCGTCGAGGGCGACAGACGGGCGCCGGTTCCGACAGGAAGAGACGCGCATGATCGACGCACAGCGGCTGACCAAGAGGTACGGCGAGAAGACGGCTGTTGACGGGCTCGACTTCGCCGTGAAGCCGGGCACGGTGACCGGCTTTCTCGGGCCCAACGGCGCGGGTAAGTCGACGACCATGCGCATGATCGTCGGGCTCGACGCGCCGACGAGCGGGTCGGTGACGGTCAACGGGCGGCCCTATGCCCGCCACGAGGCGCCGCTCCAGGAGGTCGGTGCCCTGCTGGAGGCGAAGTCGATCCACCCGGGCCGCTCGGCCTACAACCACCTGCGGGCGCTCGCGCTGACCCACGGTATTCCGCGTCGCCGGGTGGACGAGGTGATCGAACTGGCCGGTCTCGGCAGCGTGGCGAAGAAGCGGGCCGGTGCGTTCTCTCTCGGTATGGGGCAGCGGCTGGGCATAGCGGCGGCGCTGCTGGGCGATCCGCAGACGGTGATGCTGGACGAGCCGGTCAACGGTCTGGACCCGGAGGGCGTCCTCTGGATCCGTAACCTGCTGAAGGCGCTCGCCGACGAGGGCCGGACCGTGTTCGTGTCCTCGCACCTGATGAGCGAGATGGCCGCGACGTCTGAGCTCTGCCTGACGGACCTGCTGCCCTGAAGCACGCCGGTGCCGGCACCCCGGTGACCCTGTCGGGGGTCGTCGGGGACGAACGGCTCGCCATCCGGGTCCGCGACAACGGGCCCCGACCTGACACCTCAGGGAGGTACCCGGTGACCACGGTGCTCGTCGACGACCAGCAGCTGCAGCGCTACGGCTTTCGGGTGTTGCTCGACTCCATGCCTGAGACGGAGGTGGTCGCCTCCCTCACCGAACGCGAGCGCGAGATCCTCGTGGCCATCGGCAAGGGCTGGACCAACAGCGAGGTCGCCGCCCGCTTCGTCGTGGCCGAGTCCACCGTGAAGACGCACGTCGGTCGTGTCCTGGCCAAGATCGGCGCCCGCGACCGCGTCCAGGCCGTGATCTTCGCCTACGACCAGGGAATCGCCCGCCCCGGTGCCGGCTGAACAGAAGGCGTCTCACACCGGCCGCCGCCGCCCGCCATGCCGGGCACCTCACGGCGGGGCGTCCTGCTGGACAACGCCCGGGTGCACGGGCGCGGAACGGGCATCGGCGGCACGTTGTGCGTGGTGCTGGGCCGCTCGGGTGGCAGTCACCTGAGCGGCCCAGCGTCCGGTGTTCGTCAGCCGGTCGGTCCTGCCGGGGTCGTGGTGGTCTTGAAGCCCTCGGTCTTGTTGGCCTGGAGGGCGAACTCGTTGGTGAACGTCTTGCTGAGATCCACCGATCCCTTCACGTTCCCGACCAGTTGCTCCGTCGCCAGGGAGGTCTTCGGACCGCCGGCCGGCATGATGCCGTCCGGGAGGAACTGGCCCTTGTCCTCGGTCAGGGCGGTGACGTAGTCGGCCTTGGTCACCAGCTGGTTCGACACGAACGACGCGGGCAGCTTGTTCGCGATGTCGGCCGCGCTGTGCGTGTTGATCCAGTGCATGGTGGCGACGAGCGCGTCGACGACCCTCTGCACCGTGTCCTTGTGCGAGTTCACCCAGTCGGTGCGGGCGAGCACGCTGGCCGCAGGGTAGGCGCCGCCCATCGCCGCCGTGGCGCCCTGCGTGGTGGCCAGGTCGATCGCGGAGGTGCCGACACCCTTCTTCTGGATCGCGGCGACCGTCGGCTGCGTCGTCATCACGCAGTCGACCTTGCCGTTCTGCAGCGCGGCGATGGCCGTGGAGCCCGCGCCGACCCCGATCCGGTGGAACTGACCGGTCTTGACGCCCTTCTTGGCGGCCAGGAACTGGGTGAGCGTGTCGGTGCCCGATCCCAGGTCGGTGACGCCCAGGGTCTTGCCCTTGAAGTCGGCGCCCGAGGTGACGCCCGACTTCTTGGTGCACATCTCCCGTTCGCCCGGCGCGCCGGAGAGCTGGACGACGTCCTCCACCGCCTTGCCCTTGGCCTGGAACTCGATCGTGTGGTTGTACCAGGCACCCGCCATGTCCACCTGCCCGGATGCCATGGCCTCCTCCGCTCCGACACCACCGTCCTGCTCGGTGCTGAGCTGTACGTCGACGCCGTACTTCTTGTAGAAGCCGAGGTTCTGGGCGAGCTGGTAGGGCAGGTAGATCTGCTTGTCTATGCCGCCCACCATGACCTTCACGGTCGGCGTGCCGCCGGAGCCGCTGCCGGCGGTGCTGCTGCTGGAGTTGCCGGAACAGGCGCTGGCAGCGCCGAGGGCGAGAACGGCGAGGACGGACGCGGCGACGGTGGCGGGTCGTCTGGACATGGCTGGCCACATTCCTTTTCTGAGGTGGAACAGGGAAGAGGGGGGGCGGGGAGGGGCTGGGTCAGAGGGCGTTCGACGCCTCGGACGGGGCCGGCGGTCGCCAGGACAGCAGCCGGTGTTCGAGCTTGCCGATCACCCACTCGGCGCCGAGCACGATGACCGAGATGACGAGCATCGTCGCGAACACGCCGTTGGGGTCGAAGTTGTTCTGCGCGGTCTTGATGACCAGGCCCAGGCCGCTCTGCGCGCCGAGCACCTCGCCGACCAGCGCGCCGACGATGGCGAAGCCGAAGGCGCTGTGCAGGCTCGCGATGATCCACGTCAGCGCGGAGGGCACGGTGACGTGCCGGATGATCTGCAGCTGGGAGGCGCCGAGCACCCTGGCGTTGGCGAGGATGTTGCGGTCGACCTCGCGCACGCCCTGGAAGGCGTTGAAGAAGACGATGAAGAACACCAGCACCGCGGCGAGCAGGATCTTCGGCAGCACACCGATGCCGAACGCGACGATGAAGATCGAGCCGAGGACGATCCGCGGGATCGCGTTGACCATCTTGATGTAGGGGCCGAGGACGTCGGCGAGGAAGCGGCTCTGGCCCAGCGCGATACCGAAGACCACTCCGGTGACGGCCCCGAGGGCGAAGCCGATGAGTGCCTCCTGGATCGTCGTCCAGATGTTCGCGTAGAAGGACCCGAACTCGGTGCCGTGCTGGAAGAGGTCGGCCAGCCGCTTGGCGATGCCGGACGGCTGCCCGAAGAAGAACGGGTCGACGATCCCCCAGGTGGTGAACGCCTGCCAGCCGCCGATGACGAGAACCGCGAGGCCGATGCGGCCCGCCCACACCAGGGCGACGCGGCGCCGGCGGGCGCGTTTGGCGGCCGCCCCGGGTGAGAGCTGTGCGCCGTCCTTGACGGGGACGGGGGAAACCGCGGACGTCGTGCTCATGCCGTACCTCCTGCGGTGCGTGCGTAGGCGCGCTCCACCTCCTCGCGCAGCGAGTCCCAGATCTGGTGCTGGAGTTCGATGAAGCGGGGCTGGAAGCGGATCTCCTGGACCGAGCCGCGCGGGCGGGGCAGGTCGATGTCGAAGACCGCCTTGACCGACCCCGGGCCGGACGTCATGACGACGACCCGGTCGGCGAGCGCCACGGCCTCGTCGAGGTCGTGGGTGATGAAGATGACCGAAGGCCGGATCTGCTCCCACAGACCGAGCAGTTCGGTCGACATGATCGCCTTGGTCTGCACGTCCAGGGCACCGAACGGCTCGTCCATGATCAGGATCCGGGGTTCGTTGATCAGTGCCGCGGCCATCGCCACGCGCTTGCGCATACCGCCGGAGAGCTGGTGCGGGTAGCGGTCCTCGAATCCCGACAGGCCGACCCGGCGCAGCCAGTCGCGCGCCGAGACCTGGGCCTGCTGCTTGGGTACCCCGCGGAAGACGGGGCCCATCAGGACGTTGCCGAGCACGGTCTTCCAGGGCAGCAGGGCGTCGGCCTGGAACATGAAGCTGACGCCGTCGGTGACGCCGTCGACCTCACGGCCGCCGACCTTGACCGAGCCCTCGCTGGGCCGGTCGAGCCCGGACACCATGCTCAGCGTCGTCGACTTGCCGCAGCCGGTCGGGCCCACCACCGCGCAGAACTGGCCGGGCTCCACGGTGAACGAAACGTCCTGCAGCGCCGTGAACACCTCACCGGCAGGAGTCAGAAATCGTTTGGTGAGCCCGGAGATCTCGACTCGCGCGCTGTCCTGGCCGGCTCTCTCGGCGACCGGACTCACCGCGGCATCGTTTCGCGAAGCCATCTGAGGCCGTCTCCTTCCTAACCTCGGGGGTCGAACCTCGGGGGTCGAGGAAGGCAGACGCTAGAGGCCGCCGGGTGTTACGTCGCTGTTTCATCCGTATCCCGCGTTAGCCGTGTTAGCCGGGCTTCTGCTCGTTCTGCTCAGCGAGCCGGGGGTGGGCAGAAGGCCGATGGCGGGGGCACAATCACGCCACCACGGGTACGGCGAAGGGGCCGAGCCCGGCAGCCGTACGACGGGCGAGAGACACTGGTGAAACCCATCCGGATCCCGGTCGGCCGTAGCGGGAAGGGCAGGCTCTCCGCGCGGATCCTGGCCAACCAGCTGGTCATCCTGGCGCTGACCGGGCTGATCGGCTTCGTGCTGTTCGCCTTCGCGCAGCGGGGCGAGATCGACCGTGCCTACGAGCAGCGGGCGCTCGACATCGCGCAGACCACGGCCGCCGAACCGCAGATCCGGCAGGCCATGCAGTACGGGGGCGGCGGCGACGTGGTGCAGACCGTGGCCGAACGGATCCGCAAGGCGTCCGGGGCGTCGTACGTGGTCGTACTCGACCTGCGCGGCATCCGGCACTCCCACCCCGACCCGGCGCTGATCGGCGAACCGACGGGCGATCCGATCGTGGTGCTGGACGGCAGGCCCCGCGTCGGTACCGACCAGGGCGCGACCGGGCGATCCGCCAACGGCAAGGCTCCGCTGTACGGGCCCACCGGCGAGCTGGCCGGCGAGGTGTCCGCGGGCATTCCCGAGCACTATGTGCTGGGCGAACTGTGGCGCGAACTGCCGACCTTCGGCCTGTACAGCGCCATCGCCGTCGCGCTCGGCTCGGCGGCCGCGTTCCTGCTCGCCGGACGGCTCAAGCGGACGACGTTCGGGCTGGAACTGGAGGAGATCGCCGGGCTGCTCCAGGACCGGGAGGCGATGCTGCACGGCATCCGTGAGGGAGTCATCGCCTTCGGCCCCGACGGAAGGATCACGGTGGTCAACGACGAGGCCCGCGACCTGCTCGGCCTCGGCACCGGGCTCGGCAGCATGCTGGAGGACGTGTTGCCGGACGGGCGGTTGCGCCGCGCCCTGGACGGCACCCTGACGGGCAGCGACATCAGCGTGCTCACCGACGACCACTGCCTGGTCGTCAACCGGATGCCGGTGGCCCTGCACGGCCGTGAACTGGGCGCCGTGGTCACCGTGCGCGACCGCACCGAGCTCATCGGGCTGCTGCGCGAACTGGATTCGGTGCGCGGGCTCACCGACGCGCTCCGCGCCCAACAGCATGAGTTCACCAACCGGATGCACACGGTGGCCGGGCTGCTGGACATCGGCGACCACGACGCCGCCTACGAGTTCGCCGTCGAGACGGCCGGCGCCGAGCAGGCGCTGACAGAGTCCGTACGGGAACGGATCGGCAACCCGCTGCTCGTGGGACTGATCGTCGCCAAGATCACGGTGGCCGCGGAACGCGGGGTGCGGATCGTCCTCAGCGACGACTCCGCCCTGGGCGAGGACCCGCCGCATCTGCGTCGACTGCTGACCATCGTCGGCAACCTGCTGGACAACGCGATCGACGCGGCCACGACCGGACCGGCGCGGCCGGACGGTTCCCAGGTGCGGTTGTCGTTGATCGAGGCCGTCGACGTGGTGCGGGTCGAGGTGGCCGACACCGGGCCGGGCATCCCGCCGGGCACCACCGAGTCGATCTTCGAGGACGGCTGGTCGACCCGTCCGGACCGGGGCACCGCCCGGCGCGGCCTCGGACTCGCCCTCGTCCACCGGCTGGTGCAGCGGCACGGCGGCACGATCACCGTCAGCGAGGGGTCGGGCGCGGTCTTCACCGTGACGTTGCCCGCACCCGACACCGCCCCGGCCCCGGAGGGCGCCCTGTTCACGACGGCTCCGCCGGTGCCGGTCGGCGCGCCGGACGGCAGCACGGGAGGTGACCGCTGGTGATCCGGACCCTGGTGGTGGACGACGACTTCCGGGTCAGCCGTATCCACTGCGACTACGCGTCCCGCGTCAAGGGCTTCGAGGTGGTCGGCCAGGCGGCGACCGTGGACGCGGCGCTCGACGCGGTGCGCACCCTCCACCCGGACCTGCTGCTGCTCGACGTCTTCCTGCCCGACGGCAGCGGACTCGACGTGCTGCGCCGGCTGAGCGGAGACGAGGGCGGCGACCGCCCGGACGCCATCATGATCACCGCCGACCGGGACATCACCTCGGTGCGGACCGCGATGAAACTCGGCGCCGTCGGCTACCTGGTCAAACCCTTCGGCGCGCCCGACCTCGCGGGGCGGCTCACCGCCTACCGCGAGCTCCAGCACCGTATGGACGCCCTCGGTACGGTCCCGGAGACCGACCAGGCCGATGTGGACGCCCTGTTCAGCGCCGCCCGCCCGCCGGCCGTGCCCCGCGTCCCGGCCAAGGGCCACTCCGCGCCGACGCTCGCCCTGCTGCACCAGACCCTGCGCACCGCACATGACGCCCTGTCGGCCGCGCAGGCCGCCGAACGCACCGGGGTATCCCGTGCCACGGCCCAGCGCTATCTCTCCTACCTGGTCAAGGAGGGCACGGTCCGGCTCGAACTGCGCTACGGAGCCACCGGACGCCCCGAGCACCGTTACCGCGTCACGCACTGACCGGGAGACGGGCGCCGTCTCGCGCGGTCGCTCGAACCCGCCGGATCCTCGCCGCGGACGGACCGCAAGCCTGTCTGTATCGGGCGCCGGCGCAGGACAGGACGACGGCTCGGCCCAGGCGCCGCCCTACGCGCTGCCGTTCGAACGGTTCGACGGCGCGGTGCTGTTCTGGGAGGAGACAGGCGGCCAGGCATCGTCTGTGTGGAGCTGTCTACAGGTACTGCGGCACTCCGGCATCCTCGATCGGATCTCCGGCAAGGTCGTGGGCATACCGGAGGCGATCGACGGACTCGACTCGCGCGGATCACCGAGCCGAGCGGTCATCCGGCAGGCAGGCTGACCGTGAAGCGTGCACCCGGGTTGTGCGCGGGGTCGTGGGAGACCTCGCCGCCGACGGCGCGGGCGAGGCGTCGCGCGAGCGGCAGCCCGAGGCCCGCGCCGTCGTGGCCGTCGCCGTCGTCGGCGCGTCGGCCGGGCTGGAACAGCTCGCAGGTGAACCCTTCCGGCACGCCGGGACCGTCGTCGACGACGTCGATCCGCACGGCACCGTGGATCCGGCGCGCGGACACGGTCACGGTGGAGCGGGCGTAGCGGACGGCGTTGGCCAGGAGAGGGCTGACGATGCGTTCGAGGAGAGCGGGGGCCACCCCTGCCTGCAGTGCCTCGGCTTCGCTCTCGACCATGGCCTTCACCCGGCCCGGGGTGTCGAGACCCTGGATCATGCGGTCCAGAACGGGGACGACGTCGGTCGTGCCGGGGGCCGTGGGCGGGTTCAGCGCGTTGTCGCGGGCGTCGGTCAGGAGCGTGTCGCAGATCGTGCGCATGGACCGGGTGGCCTCGGCGATCACTTCGTGGGTGGCGCGGGTCTCGGCTTCCGAGCGGGAGCGGCTCCGCCACCAGTCGAGTTCGATGACGATCCGGGTGAGGGGGGTGCGCAGTTCGTGGGACAGTTCGCCGGTGAGTTGCCGTTCGTGGCGCAGCACGGTGCGGATGCGGTCCAACAGGGCGTCCAGGGAGGCGCCGAGGCGGGCCAGTTCGGCCGGGTGTTCCGCGGCGCCGAAGCGCTCGTCGGAGCCCACCGCACTCCACTGGGTGGCCTGGTCGGTCATCGTCCGCACCGGGCGCAGTGCCCGGCCGACCGCGAGACGCGTGAGCACGTAGGTGCACGCCAGCATGACCGTGTCCAGCATCAGTGATGCCAGCAGCAGGGTCTTGGCCGAACTGCGGTAGGGGCCGAGGTCCAGGGCGGTGACGACGGTCGCTGTGGCGTGGCGGCCGGTCAGGGGCCGGGAGCAGAGCCGGACGGGCCGGCCGTGGGCGTGGCTGGTCGTGCAGGTCGGCTTGCGCTGTGCGGCCAGCCGGTCGGCGGTCAGTGTCAGCCGGCTGCCGACCGTGGCCGATGGAGGGTTTTCGAGCAGTCGTGTGCCGGAGTAGATCCACACGTTCGCGTCGAGGAGACCGTCGTTGGAGGTCTCCAGGACGCGCACCCGGGAGCCGCTCGTGTCGACGGTCGTGGCCACGGCGGCGGCCCTGTTGCGCAGCTCGTCGTCGGCCTGATGCTGCAGATGCCGGTCCATCACCACGTTGAACGCCACGGTCAGGACGGTCATCAACAGGGCGGCGGTGGTCAGCGCCACGAGCGAGAGCCGGCCGCGCAGGGTGCGGGGCGCCGGACGGCGAAGGACACGGTCGAGTGTCATGACAGGTGGTGTCCGATCCCTCGTGCCGTGCCGATCGTCACCGTGCTGCCGGCCTCGCGCAGCTTGCGACGCAGTCGCGTCAGATACTGGTCCAGGGTGTTGTCACTCACGTGCGCGCCTTCGGGCCAGGCCGCTCTGACCAGCTCGCGGCGGGGCACGGTGGAGCCTGCCGCGGTCACGAGCGGCGCGAGCAGCCGGAACTCGGTCGGAGTCAGCGTGACGCGGTCACCGTGCACGGTGACGGTGTGCCCGACCGGGTCCAGGACGAGGTCCCCGGCCGTGGCCGTCGGAGTGGGCGCGGCTCGTTTGAGAGCGGCTCTCAGGCGTGCGGTGAGCTCGGCGAGGTGGAAGGGCTTGGGCAGGTAGTCGTCGCCGCCGGCGGAGAAGCCGGACAGCCGGTCGGTGAGCCCGTGCCGGGCGGTCAGGAAGATCACGGGAGCGACGAAGCCGTTGGCGCGCATCGCCTGGCACACGTCCCGTCCGTCGGCGTCGGGCAGACCGATGTCCAGAACGGCCGCCGCGCAGTCGGCGCCGGCCAGCCGCAGGGCCGTTGCGCCGTCGGTGGCCAGGACGGGGTCGAAGCCGTCCTCGGCCAGGCCACGACGCAACACGTCGCGCAGAGCGTTGTCGTCCTCGACGACCAGGATCTTCTGACGCATGATCTTCCGGTGACTCCTCGGCCACGCGGCGGGCTGTGCCGGCGACGGTCGATTGGTTCAGGGGCAACGGGCAGCGGACGCGGCGGCCCGGACGTGATCCGCCGGGCCAGGCCTTTCGACCGTCTGCGCACCACATTCATCAGGCCGGGGTCATCCGCGTTCCTGCGGCGCACCGGCGGCACGGCGGGAGCGGAGGACCTCGGCCAGCAGAGGGATCAGCGACACGACGACGATCAACGCGACCAGTGGTAGCAGGTAGCGGTCGACGTTCGGGATCGAGGAGCCGAGTGCGTAACCGGCGAGCGTCAGGCCGAGGCTCCACACCAGCCCGCCGGTCACCTGCCACACGGTGAACGTCCGTACCGGCACGCCGAGCGTACCCGCCATCGGGTTGAGCACCGTGCGCACCACCGGCACGAAGCGGGCCAGGACGACGGCCTTCGCGTATCCGTAGCGCTCCAGCAGTTCCTCCGCCCGTTGCGCCCCCTCCCGCAGCCGCGTCGAGCGGCTGCGCGCGAGGAGCGCCGGGCCGGCCTTCCGGCCGAGCAGGTATCCGCACTGCGCACCGGCCACTGCTCCGAAGGCCGCCGCGACCAGCAACGGCCCGAGCGAGAGGTGGACGGCCTGGTCTGCCGAGCCCGTGCACAGCAGACCCGCCGTGAACAGCAGGGAGTCCCCGGGAAGGAAGAAACCGACCAGCAGCCCTGTCTCCGCGAACATCACCACGCCCACACCCAGGACACCGAACGCGCCCAGCAGCGACCGGGCGTCCAGGACGTTGACGGCCAGTTGCGAGGCGAGGTGCAGCGGTGCGGTCATAGGCCCCGGGTCCCTTCTGGAGTGACTACAGTCTTGTAGACGGTTTGTGAACTGTAGACGAACGACGAGCGAGGAGCGTTCCCGTGGCCTAACGGGCGATCAGTGATCTGAGGCACTGCCACCGGCAGGGTGAATGTCCTGCTCGCAGGTGTCGTGGGAGCGGGCGTCGTCCAGGTGGGTGAAGCGTTCACAGACGGCAGTCAGGATGCGTTCAGGTGCCCGGTGGCATGGTCGGGCAGTGTGATCTACGAAGCGTCTGAGAGTCCGGTGGTTCCGGAGGCAGGCCGGGCCCCGGGTTCGCGGGACCGGCTGCGTCGGAGCAAGGTGCCCGAGGTCACCGTCCACTTCTGGATCATCAAGGTGCTGTGCACGACGGTCGGCGAGACCGCGGCGGACCTGCTGAACGAGAGGGCGGGTCTCGGGCTGACCGGTGTGTCGGTGCTGATGAGTGCCCTGCTGGCCGTGGTCCTGGTGGTCCAGTTCCGCTCCAGCGCCTACCGGCCGGGCGTGTACTGGCCGGCGGTGGTGCTGATCAGTGTCGTCGGCACGCTGGTCAGCGACAACCTCACCGACAACATGGGCGTGCCGCTGGAGACGAGCACCACGGTCTTCGCGATCGTCCTCGCGCTCGTGTTCTTCGCCTGGTACCGGCGCGAGCGAATCCTGTCCCTCCACCACATCGACACCACCAGCCGTGAGTCCTTCTACTGGCTGGCCGTCCTGTCCACCTTCGCCCTGGGCACCGCGGCCGGTGACCTGGTGTCCGAGCGTATCGGCCTCGGCTACTGGCTGTCCGCCGTCCTCTTCGCGGCGGTCATCGCCGCGGTGGCCATCGCGCACTTCGCGCTGGACCTGGACGCGCTGTGGAGTTTCTGGAGCGCCTACATCCTGACCCGCCCGCTGGGCGCCTCGATCGGCGACTACCTCTCGCAGCCCACCGGCGACGGCGGCCTTGGCCTCGGCGCCGTCGTGACCAGCGCCCTGTTCCTGTCGGTCATCCTCGGACTGGTCGTCCACCTCTCCGTCACCCGCAGGGACGTCGCCCGACCGGAGCACGCGTAGGGACGTACGGCCTGAGCTACGAGCCAGGCCGGTGGTTCCTCCTGTCAGTCCCGGCCGCGCCCGACTGCGGGTCTCGGCCCGCGCCCCGGCGACGTCCGTGGTGACGTCGTGGCGGGGAGAGGGGCGGACGGCCGTTGTGGAGAAGCGGCGCGTGTGCGCATCGGGCCATGCCGCTCGTGATGCCCGAGTGGGGCGGGAGTTGCACACGGTGGCAGTCAGGATGTGTTCAGGTTCCAGCTGGCACAGTCGGGGACCATGACCGATGAAACGTCCGATGGTCCGGTGGTTCCAGAGGCGTGCGCCCACCAGCGAGAGCGGCAGCGAGCCGGCGAACAACCGGTCGAGGCGGGCTCGCACCCCTTTTCCGGCACTGAATGGCGAGGTGCCGGGAGAGCCTTTGTACGGCCGGGAGGGGAGGCCGCACGCGGGGATCGGGCGATGGGAATTCACGGGCTACCCAGGTTGAATTCCGGGACGGAGGTCCCGGAGTTCCGGTCAGCTCCGTCGGTCAGCACTCGAATTGGCTCCATGAATTCTTTAGGCCGGCCAGGGAAATAGGGGCCTTCCGGCCGTCCGGCATGGGCGCGGTCTGACCCGAGAAGCCGAATGCTTCCGAGCCGGCCAATGCTTGCGAACCGACGACCATGGCGCCGACTCTCGCTACCTCGGCGGCTCCCGTCAGCGGCATCAACGCCTTCCCTGCGCCTCAGAAGGTCCTCGCGCGGGCCGCGGAAATAACAAAAGCGGAGGCCATTCCAAGAACGCGGGCCCTGTTCCGGATAATGCCCCCGGTGACGCGGCCCGAACAGGTTTGGCGAGCAATCGAAGTCGTACCGCAGCCCTGCGAATCCGAGACTGCGCTTGTTCGTGCATTACTAGACAATTACCGTTCCGCAGACGTGAGGGAAATCCCTCCGCGCTGCCACTCGTTCCATGCGAGGGTTACATGACAACTGCGACGACGCCCGAGAGTCTTCGGACGCCTGCCAGGCAGATGCTGAACAAGGTTCCCGAGGTCACGATCTGGTTCTGGGTCATCAAGATCCTGTGCACCACGGTCGGCGAAAGCTTCGCGGACTGGATCAACATGAACCTCGGCGTTGGCCTGATCAACACGGCATTGATCTTTACCGTCGTTTTCGCCGGCGCCTTGGGCTGGCAACTCACCACCAAGCGCTACGTCCCGTTCGTGTACTGGCTCACCGTCGTCGTGGTGAGCGTGACCGGCACCCTCTACACCGACATCCTCACCGACAGCCAGGGCGTTCCCCTCGCGCTGAGCAGCAGCGTGTTCGCCGTCGTCCTGGCCGTTGTCTTCGGCATCTGGTACGCCCGCGAGCGGACCCTGTCGGTCCACACCATCACCACCCGTCCCCGTGAACTCTTCTACTGGCTCGCGGTCCTGGTCACCTTCGCCCTCGGCACCGCGACCGGCGACTGGACCCTGGAGCTGACCGGCTGGACCGCAGGCGTCTCCGTGTTCCTGCCCCTCGGGCTGATCGTCGCGATCGTTCTCGGATGGCGCCTCGGCGCCAACGCGGTGCTCTCCTTCTGGCTGGCCTACATCCTCACGCGCCCGCTCGGTGCCAACCTCGGCGACTGGCTCGGCTCGCCCAGCGGTGACGGCGGCCTGGGCCTCGGCACCGCGGTGACCAGCGTGATCTTCCTGGGCGCGATCCTCGCTACGGTCGTGTACCTCACGCTCAGCCGCAGCGATGTCATCGAGACCCACGATTCCTCGCACGCCCCGCAGGCGCTGAACCCGGCGCGTGAGCGGATCATGCTCGGTTACTACGCCGTCGTAGCGGTCGCAACCGCGGCGCTTCTCGTCTGGGCACACCACCAGCCCCACGCGGCCGCGGCCAGCGAGGAGGACAGCCCCGCGCCCGTGACCGCCCATCTCACCCCGAAGCAGGCGACGTCGCCGTTCCCTCCGGCTGAGATCGCGAAGTTCCGCACGATCGCTGCCGACACCCTGGCGAAGCTCAATGCGGGCAACCAGTCAGCCGCGACCACCCGAGTGACCGACCTCGAAACCGCTTGGGACAAGGACCAGTCCACCCTTGAGCCCAAGAGCGAGCAGTCCTGGCACTTCCTCGACGGTGAGATCGACCAGGTCCTGACGGCGCTGCGCGCCCCGAGCCCCGACAAGGCCACCGAGGTCAAGGCGCTCAACACCTTCCTCACCTCACTCGGCTAGCCGACCGCCATGACGGATCGCCCCGACGCATCCCCCGCGCCGGGGCGGTCGACGGGCTGAGGAACGGGTGGCCGAATCGTTTCCCCGCCGCCTGTGCCCTGGGCGGCCGCTCCGGCGCGCGGGGTCTGATGCCGGGCTGCGGCTCGTTCTTGTTCGGGCGGTTGCATATGTAATGCGAGCACGACTTACTCTTACGACTTGTAGGAGTTGCCGGGAGGGCGCCAGAGCGCCCTGGTCAGGCCCTCATGGGGCACCCGGCGGGCGGTCTCGCGGCGATGGCGGGGGCGTGTCCTTGGCTGAGGAGTGGCGAGAATGAGCGAACACCGGCGCCGATCGTCGGGGAGGACCGTACCGTCTGGTTCTGACGGTATGCCGGGTGGCGGCCGGGCCGCGGCGCGGAGGGCCGCCCAGGCCCGGGGCGGACGTACCCGTCGCGCGGGGGGCACGCGACGTACGGACACCGGACGTTCCGGCCGGCGCGGTCTGATCGACTACCCGCGGGCGGGCAGGCGCGGCCTCCGGCGGTGGGTGCCTTCCTGGAAGCTGGTGTCCGGCACCTTCCTGGTGTTCGTCGGCGGCCTGCTGGGCCTGTTCAGTTACGCCTACGCCACGACGACGATCCCCGGCGCGAACCCCAGTACGCAGGCGCAGAGCAACACCTACTACTGGTCGGACGGCTCGGTGATGGCCACCCAGGGGTCGACCAACCGGCAGAACGTCGATCTCGCGCAGGTCCCGAAACTGGTCCAGTGGGACTTCCTCGCCGCGGAGAACGCAACCTTCTACTCCGATCCGGGCGTCGACACCCAGGGCATGCTCCGCGCCGTCTACCACATGGCCACGGGCGGTGAGGTGCAGTCGGGGTCCACCATCACCCAGCAGTTCGTGAAGAACACCTACCTCAGCCAGGACCAGTCGGTCACCCGCAAGCTCAGGGAGATCATGATCTCCCTGAAAATCGGCGGCCAGATGTCCAAGCAGCAGATACTGCAGGGCTACCTCAACACCTGCTACTACGGCCGGGACGCCTACGGGATCGAGGCCGCGGCCCGTACCTACTACCACGTGCACGCCTTCCAGCTGAACGTCAGCCAGGGGGCCTTCATCGCCGCCACGGTCAACGAGCCGAGCCTGCTGATGCACGCCGACACCGATCCGCAGGCCAAGGCCCAGGCCAAGGCGCGCTGGAAGTACGTGCTGGACCGGATGGCCAAGATCCACCAGATAACCGACGCCCAGGAACAGCACTACCTGGCGTCAGGGTTCCCCACGCCCAAGCCGTACTCGCCGTCGGCGGGAATGTCCGGGCAGACCGGTTACCTGGTGCAGGCCGCGGAGAAGTACGTCGAAGCCCACGCCTCCCTCACGGACCAGCAGCTGGCGCGCGGCGGCTACCAGATCTACACGACCTTCGAGAAGAAGAAGGTGAACGCGCTGTCGGCGTCCGTCGCGGCGATGGAGCACCGGCACCTCGACCCGCAGCACCGCTCGGCCGACAAGGACGTCCAGGTCGGCGCGGCGTCGATCAGCCCGTCCACCGGCGCGATCGTGGCGCTGTACGGCGGAGCCGGCTGGAACAAGGGGCACTGGACGGACAACGCGGACGCGACCGGTGTGCCGGTCGGCTCCACCTTCAAACCCGTCGACCTGGCCGCCGCCCTCGACCACGGCGCCGTCCTCTCTCCCGGGCAGCCGGCCGCACCGATCACCCCGGCCTCGAAGTTCGACGGCGACGACGGCATCACCATCAAGAACCAGCAGGGCCAGGAACTGCCGGACTCGAACGACCCCACGGGGCTCCTGCACCAGCGCAACGACGTGTCCACCAAGTGGGGTTACATCACCCTGCGCAAGGCGATGGAGCAGTCGGTCAACACCCCCTACGTCCAGCTCGGCGAGTACGTCGGCTACGACAACGTGGAGAGCGAGGCCCTGAAGGCGGGACTCCTGCGCACGAGCCTGCAGTACGACACCCCGGGCTTCTACATCGGTACCTCCACACCGTCGGCGATCCGGATGGCAGACGCGTACGCCACCTTCGACGACGGCGGGATCCAGCACGAGCCGTACTCGGTGACCAAGGTCGTCGCCGACGGCCGGCAGCTGACCGGCTTCGACAAGCCCAAGGGCACCACGGCCATGCCCGCCTCGACCGCCGGCACCGTCACCGACGTCCTGCGAGACGTGGTCAAGAACGGCACCGGTACCAACGCCCAGGCGCTGGGCCGCCCGGCGGCAGGCAAGACCGGTACGACCGACGACTACAAGTCCGCCTGGTTCATCGGCTACACCCCGCAACTGACCACGGCCGTGAGCATGTTCAAGGAGGACCCGAAGAACGCCGGCCTGCAGTCCATGCAGGGTGTCGGCGGCTACGCCAAGGTCTTCGGTGCCGACATGCCCACCGAGGTGTGGACCGGCTACATGACCGCCGCCCTCCAGGGACAACCCGTCCAGCAGTTCCCGCCCGCACCCCAACTGGGCCAGAGCACGGACGAATACGGCGCACCCTCGCCCACCCCCTCCGCGACCGCGGTCCAGAGCACACCCACGGCCACCCCGACCGCACCGGCCGCCCCGACCCCCACCACGGCACCATGCCACGGGCATGGGAGGCACTGCGTCAGCCCGAGTCCGACCGACACCGCCGGAACCACGGCCGGCACCGGCGGCGGGCTGCTCGGCGGCACAACCGGCGGTAACACCTCACCCTCACCGACGACCGGCTCACCGACCCCGGCCGTCACCCGCGGAGGGCCCTGAGCCGCGTCACGGTGGCCCGTGGGCTGCCCGGCCTGCCGGCGTGCCGCAGCCGCAGCAGACCGCACGCCACGCGGCCTGAACAGGCACGCAGCACGCGTTCAGGTTCCGTTCAGGTTGACGCTGTCAAGGTCAGTGGTGGTGATCGCCCCCGTGGCGGTCGCTCTTCCGGCAGGGCGCTCGCCCCCATGCGTGGGGCGGGCGCCCTGCCGTACGACCACACAAGGAGCCCCCCACCTTGCAGCAGCCGAAAGTCCTCACCGACTCCGACGTCGCGAGCACGACGAAATCGGTGATGAAGAAACTGCCCGAAGTCACCCTGGCCTTCTGGATCATGAAGATCGCCGCGACGACGCTGGGCGAGACCGCCGGAGACCTGTTCTCCCAGACCCTGAAGCTCGGCTACTTCCTCACCACGATCGTGCTGTTCCTGATCTTCGTGGTGACGCTCGTCGTCCAGCTCCGCTCCAGCCGCTACAACCCGTTCTTCTACTGGACGGTGATTCTGTCGACCAGCATGGCCGGCACCACGATGTCCGACTTCATGAACCGCGACGCCAGCGCCAAGTTCCTCTCGAACGGCGCCACTTCACTCGGCTGGGGACCGCAGGGCCTGGGCCTCGGCTACCCGGCGGGCGCGGCGATCCTGCTCTCGATCCTGCTGGTCATCTTCGCGGTCTGGCGGCTGAGCGGGATGACCTTCCAGATCCGTGACATCGTCACCTTCCGCGGCGAGGCCCTGTTCTGGTCGGCGATCCTCGTCTCCAACACCCTCGGCACCTCCATGGGCGACTTCCTCTCCGACAGCTCCGGCCTCGGCTACGCCGGCGGCGCGCTGCTGGTGACCGGGCTGCTCGCCGTCCTGGTCGCCCTGATGAAGGTGCCCGTGGTGCCGAACGTCCTGCTGTTCTGGATCGCGTTCGTCCTCACCCGCCCGCTCGGCGCCACCGCGGGCGACTTCCTGACCAAGCCGGTCGCCAAGGGCGGTCTGGACCTCGGCACGGCAGGCTCCTCGGCCGTCCTGCTGGCCGTTCTGCTCGGCCTCATGGCCTACGCGCACGTCAAGGAAGGCAAGGCCCGCGCCGAGCGGGGGTAGCCGCCCGGTCGGGGACCACACGGTGTTCTGACGGTGCGAAGGGTCCTCGCAGGTGTGAGCCTGCGGGGACCCTGTTCACGGGTGCCGGATCGCCGTCGGTGGCCAGGCCGGGGCGGTGTACGGACAGCGGAACGTATGGCGGCCCGAACCGATCTCCAACGGGTCGCTGCCGTCGGGGAGCTGGACCTCGGCCCGGGTGTTCGGGGGGATCAGCGCCTCGACGACGAGCGTGCCCCCCTCGATGCGCCAGCCCGCCTCGGCCCTGCCGTACGGAGTTTCGTGGGCCGCCTTCGCCCACGTCAGATCGCCACCCGGGACCGGGGCGATGCGCAGCCGTCGCCAGCCGGGTCCGGCGGCGGCGAGACCCGCGACCGTGCGGTGCAGCCAGTCGGCGACGGCGCCGAGCGCGTAGTGGTTGAAGGAGGTCATCTCGCCGGGGTTGACGGTGCCGTCGGACAGCATCGAGTCCCAGCGCTCCCAGACGGTGGTGGCGCCCATGGTCACCGGGTAGAGCCAGGACGGGCAGCCCTTCTCCAGGAGCATGCGGTAGGCGAGCTGCGGTTCGCCCGCCGCGCACAGGGCGTCGCAGATCAGCGGCGTGCCGGTGAAACCGGTGGCGATACGGAAGGACGCGCGGCGCACGACGTACGCCAACTGTCAGGCGGCGCCCTGCCGTTGGCGTTCCGTCGGGAGGAGGGAGAAGGCGATGGCCAGGGCGTACGCGGTCTGGGTGTCCGAGGCGAGTCGGCCGTCCGGGGTGACGAAATGGTCGGCGAACCGCTCGCGTACCGCCTGTGCGTGGGCGCGGAAGCGGGCCGCGTTCTCCGTGTCGTCCAGGAGTTCGGCGGTCTCGGCGAGAACCTCGGCCGAGCGGACGACGTAGGCGTTGGCGACCAGGTCGCCGTCGGTCCGTGCCTCGCCCGGCCGGTCCGGCGGGGCCTGCGGGTCGAGCCAGTCCCCGAGCTGGAAGTCCTGCCGCCACAGTCCGTCGCCCTCGGCGGTGAGCCGGATCGTGGCCTCACCCCAGGCCCGCATGCTCGGGTACTGGGTGCGCAGCACCTCCAGGTCCCCGAACCGCTGGTACAGGGTCCAGGGGAGGAGCACCGCGACGTCGGCCCACACCGCCTGCGCGCCCACGCCCCGGAAGGCGGTCGGCAGTACGTCGGGGACGACCAGGGGCGGTACGCCGTCCGGCCGTGCCAGCTGTTCCGCGGACAGGTCGCGCAGCCAGCCGAGCAGCATGCCGGAGCAGTCGTGGAGGAAGGACGCGGTGGGTGCGAAGACCTGGATGTCGCCGGTCCAGCCCATGCGTTCGTCGCGCTGCGGGCAGTCCGTGGGGATGTCGAGGAAGTTGCCGCGCATGCCCTGCACGACGTTCTCGTGCAGCCGGCCGACCAGCGGGTCGGAGCACTCGAACCAGCCGGTGCGGGCCATGTCGGTGTGGAGCACGACCGCTTCGACGCGGGTGGGGTCGAGCGGTCCGGGCCAGTTCCCGATCTCGGCGTACCGGAAGCCGTGGAAGGTGAAGCGGGGTTCGTAGCTCTCGGTGCCTTCGCCGCGCAGGACGTAGGTGTCCGTGGCGCGGGCGAACCGCAGGGGGCGGGTGCTCAGTTCGCCGTGCTCCAGCACCTCCGCGTGGCGCAGGGTGATCTCGTGGCCGGCGGGGCCCGAGACACGGATGCGCAGCCGGCCGACCAGGTTCTGTCCGAAGTCCAGGACGGTCTTCCCGGACGGTGTCGTGATGACCTCGACTGCGGCGACGGTCTGGGTGCGTCGCACGGGCGGCCCCGTCGGTGCCACCAACTCGGCTCTGGGCGACGGGAGTTCACGGACAGGTGCCCAGTTGGACGCGTCGTGTCCCGGCGCGGACCAGCCCGGCCGCTCGCACCGCGCGTCGTAGGCCTCACCGTCGTAGATCTCCGAACGCTGCACGGGGCCGGCCGTCGTACGCCAGTGGTCGTCGGTCACGATGGTCTGCGTCGTGCCGTCGGCGTACCCGATCTCCAACTGGGCCAGGAGCGCGCGGTGTTCACCGTAGATGCTGCGCCTGCCGCCGTGGAAGCCCAGTCGTCCCGTGTACCAGCCCTCGCCGAGCAGCGATCCAATGGTGTTCTCACCGGTCCGCAGCAGTGGGGTGACGTCGAACGTCTGGTAGCGCAAGCGGTGTTGGTAGGAGGTCCAGCCGGGGGCCAGGATGTGGTCGCCGACGGGCTCGTCGTTGATCTCGGCCGCGTAGACGCCGTACGCGGTGATGTAGAGCCGGGCCGAGGTCACCGTACCGGTGAGGGTGAAGTCGCGGCGGAGCAGCGCTGCGGGCAGCGGTTCCCCGACCGGGGCGTCGCGGTCCGGGGTGACGGGCCGGGCCGTCCAGTCGGCCGGCTCCAGGAGTCCGGTCTCGGCGTGCGCGGCCGGCGACCAGGGCGACGGCTCGTCCTCGCCCTCGCCCCAGACACGTACGCGTACGCCGACTCGTTCCCGGGAGCCGAGCCGTCGCCCGGGCCAGGGGACGAGGAGGGACTCGGCGGACGCCACGCGTCCGGTGTCGGCGAGGACCGTGCCGTCGGCGGCGGTGATCTCCACCTGGCGGGCGGCCTGCCGCCAGCCCGCGGCGTCGGTGACCGTGCGCCAGCTCAGGCGGGGAGCGGACTCGCCGATGCCCAGGGGCTCGCGGTGGTGCTCGAAGGCGGGTGGTGTGACGTGCACAGGCGTCAACTCCGGCTCGGGTCGTGGCAGATGTACACCCGTGGGGCACCGCCCTCGTCGGGGACGGGTTCCCCGGCGGTGGCGCGCACGCCCTCGCGGACGGTCTCGCCGGTCCGGGGGTCGACCACCCGGTAGGGGAGCGGGACGTTCTCCGGATCGGTGACGACCAGGGGGCCGCCCTCCTCCGCGTAGCAGAGGTACAGCACGCCGGGGACGGACAGGCCCCGGGGCGCCAGGGCGGACCGCCAGTCCGGCCGCATGTCCGTCAGCGGCAGGCCGTCGAGGATCCGGGAGATCAGCCCGACATGGCGGGAGCCCTCGAAGTCCAGCGCCTCCCGCCAGCCCGCGTCCCTGGCGAGGAAGAAGTCCTCGTGCCCGGGTTCGGAGGCGTGCAGCCGCCACTGCCACAGGCTCGCCGCGCCGTACACCACGCCCATCGTGCCGCCGGCGCAGAGGTTGCTCCAGGCCTCGTGCCCCTGCCACCAGCCCGCCGCCCGGCCTGGACGGCCGGTGTTCTCGTACGTCGGCTCGCCGTTGGCCACCGCCTTGGCCGGGGAGTTGCGCCACATGTCCGCGACCCGCTCCTGGACGTGCCCGCCCATGTGGCCGGTCTGGCACCACTGGAAGTGCAGCCAGGCCTCGCTCTGGTGGGCGCGGTTGCCGGCGTGCGGCCGGTAGTGGATGCCGCAGGGCTGGCCGTAGCCGTCCCAGCGGCCGACCTCCGCGCCGCCCGCCGCGATCTGCGGTTCGCCGCCCTCGCCGTCGGCACCGACCAGGTAGACGGCCGGAGCGGCGCCAAAACGGGCGACCAGGTAGCGGCAGTAGCGCGCGTACTCCTGCGGCGGGACCACCGGGCCCGCCGCCCGCAGCCCCTTCCAGCCGAACCCGTGGAAGAGCGGCTGGAGCACGGGGACGATCCCGTGGTCGCGGAGGATGCCGGTCAGCCGGTCGAGGTACTGGAAGTACGCCGGGTTCAGCACATTGACGTGCCCGGTGGGCAGGTCCTCGAAGCCGACGTCGAACCCCTCGTCCGCGGCGCGGTCACGCGGCCCGCGCGCGTCCATGTCGGGCTGGACGCTCATCAGCAGGGCCGCGTTGAAGCCCTTGGCCCGCCGGTCGGCGGCGTACCGCGTGACCTGTTCCTCGGTGGCCCGCCAGGGCAGGGCCCAGGCGGTGTCGCCGACCAGCAGCGCCGGCGTCCCGTCGGCGTGCACCAGGCTGCGTCCGCCGGGCGACATCCGCCAGAAGCCGTGCCGGTGGAAGGCGTCGCCGTCGTCCGCGGCGGGGCGGACGACGAGCGCCCCGCGCTGCCCGGACAGCCCCTCGTCCGCGACGGAACAGCCGCTGCGCCAGGTCCAGCGGCCGTCCGGTTCCGGGGAGGCGAACCGGACCTTCCAGACCCGGCCGCCGTCCCAGAAGGCCGGGCGGCGCAGTACGGCCCCGGACTCGTGCGTGAACTCGGCCCATACGTCGACGTCCGTGTACGGGTTGGCGTACTCGCGCGCTCCGGTCAGGGTGATCTCGGTCTGCCGCCAGGGGGCGGCCACCGGCTCCGGCCGCGTACTGGTCACCACCGGTCACTCCCCGCCGACGGAGATCTCGGCCGTGAGCGGCAGGGTCGTCGACGACGGGCCCGCTGCCAGCCCGAAGGTCCCCGGCTCGACCGCCCAGCGGCCCGCCTCGGTGTCCCAGTGCCGCAGCGCCCGCGCGTCCAGCCGCACCGTCGCGACGACCTCCTCGCCGGCCGCCGCCTCGACCGCGGCGAACCCGGCGAGCCAGCGGACCGGGCGCTCCACACCACTGCCCGGACGGCCCGCGTACACCTGCACGACCTCCTTGCCGTGCCGCGTGCCGCTGTTACGTATCCGTACCTCCGCCGTGAAGCCGGCGTCGGGCCGCACCTCGCCGGGGACGTCGATCGAGACGTAGTCCCAGGTGGTGTACCCGAGTCCGTGGCCGAAGCCGTAGCGGGGCGGCTGCCGTCCGGGACGGCCGTCGCCCCGGTAGCCGATGAACAGCCCCTCGTCGTAGGCGAGGACGCCGTCGACCGGCTCGGTGGCGGGCAGCCCCCGCTCGGACGCGGGCCAGACCGTCGGCAGCCGTCCGCCCGGCTCCGCCACGCCCAGCAGGACATCGGCGAGCGCGTTGCCGAACTCCTGCCCGGGGAACCAGGCGAGCAGCACCGCCGGCACCTCCTCGGCCCAGGGGAGCAGCACCGGGGCCCCGGAGTTGACCACCACGACGGTACGGGGGTTGGCCTCGGCCACCCGGCGGACGAGTTCGTCCTGCCGGCCGGGCAGGGCCAGGCTGTCGCGGTCGAAGCCCTCGCTCTCGACCTCCTCGGTGGTGCCGACCACGACCACGGCGACATCGGCCGCGCGGGCGAGCGCCACGGCCCGCTCGATCTCCTCGTCGTCGCTGCCGTGCGGCGGCTGGAGGTTGAGCTGGAACACGGTGACCGCGTCACCGATGCCGTCGCCCGCGGAGACGGAGTCGATGTCGTGGGTGAGGATGATCTCGGTCTCCTCGCCCTCCGCCAGGCCGATGGCGTGGAGGTGCTGGGGCGGAGTCATCAGCCCCTCCACCAGGTCCGCGCCCGGCGGGAGTTGCAGGCGTACGTCGAAGACCTCCACCCCCGCGACGGACATCCGGAAGCGGCCGATGCCCGAGCCGCCGACGGCGTACCGGCCGGCGTCGGTCGCGCGGACGACGGTGCGGACCTCCACCCGGGCCACCTGACCGGTGGGCACTCCGGCGCCGTAGGACCCCATCCAGGTGTAGGCGGCCCCGGCGCGGCGCTCGGAGCCGAGCAGGGTGCCGTCCGCGGCGAGGAAGCGCACCTCCGTGCCCGCGCCGGAGCCGTCGGGGTGGCGAAGGTATGTCAGAGCCGCCACGGGTGTGCGGGTCTGCGGGGTGACGCCCACTCCGTGGGTGACCTCGACGCCGTCGCCCAGGGCGGCGCGCAGGCCGTCGAGGGGCGAGACGGTGTAGGGCGGGAAGACGGTGGCACTGCCGCCGCCGAGGGTCCGGGCCACGGCGGCGTTGGGGCCGAGGACGGCGATCCTGCTCAAGGCCGCGCCGTCCAGCGGCAGTACGGCGTTCTCGTTGCGGGCCAGCACGAACCCGGCGGCGGCGGTCCTGCGCAGCCGGGCCGCCACCGACGCCGCGTCGTACTCCGGCGGCCGGGCGGTGGCGGGCACGCCGCTCAGCGCGCCGACCCGGGCGGCGAGCCGCAGCAGCCGCAGCACCTTGTCGTCCACGAGCGCCTCGTCGACCTTGCCCTTGCGCACGGCTGCGACCAGCGCGTCGCCCCACGGGCCGATCGGGCCGGGCATCACCAGGTCGAGTGCGGCGCGCGCCGACGGCTCGGTGGTGCGGGTGGCGAACCAGTCCGACATCACCAGCCCGTCGAAGCCCCAGTCGTCGTGCAGGACCTCGCGCAGCAGCGGGCTCTCGGTCATCGGGTGCCCGTTGACCCCGTTGTAGGCGGCCATGACGGCCCAGACGCGGCCCTCGCCGACGATTCGCTCGAACGGCGTCAGGTACAGCTCCCGCAGGGCTCGTTCGCCGATCCGCGCGTCGACCGTCATCCGCTCGGTCTCCGAGTCGTTGCCGACGAAGTGCTTCACGGTGGCCGCGACGCCGCCGCCCTGCACACCGCGCACATAGGCGACCCCGATCCGCGCGGTGAGCAGCGGGTCCTCGCTGAAGCACTCGAAGTGCCGTCCGCCGTAGGGGGTGCGGTGCAGGTTCACGGTGGGGGCGAGGAGGACGTCCACGCCCTTGCCGCGCGCCTCGTGGGCGAGCAGCCCGCCCAGCCCCTCGATCAGCGGCTCGTCCCAGGTCGCGGCCAGCGCCGTGGGCGAGGGCACGTTGGCGGAGGGGCTGCGCTCGTCCCACAGCTCGCCGCGGACTCCGGCCGGGCCGTCCGAGACGACCAGCCGGCGCAGGCCGGCGGCGGGTTCGGGATGCAGGGACCAGAAGTCCGCGCCGGTCAGCAGCCTCACCTTCTGTTCCAGGGTGAGCGCGCCGAGGCGCCTGGCGAACTCTGCTTCGTCAGCCGCGGACGGGGCGTCGGTGGGGGTGGGCTGCCGGGTCACGGCGTCCTCCTCGAAGAAGTGGGGGCGGTGGGGGAAGGGGGTGTCGCGGGGGTGTCGCCGTCGCGCTCGACATCGCGCTCGATGAGCACCCGGACGTCCCAGGGCCCGAGCGCGAGCGAACTTCCGGCGGCCAGGTGTGCGCCGGTGAACAGGTCGCGGACGTCGCCCGGCAGGCGGTAATCGACCGGATCCCAGGCCCAGTTGTGGACGAAGCGCAGGACGGCGCCGTCGGCGGTGGCGGCCGACGTACAGGTGACGGACGCCGGCCGGTCCGCACGCCAGGCGTCGGGCGGGAGCGAGACCGCGGCGACCCAGTCCGCGAGGCTGTGCGAGAGCTCGCGGTCCGGGACGGTGCCGATGTACGTCACCCGGCCGGCGCCGTACTCGTGGGTGGTGACGGCGGCGAACTGGCCCAGGTGCGGATGCCCGTACCCGGCGAGGACGGTGGCGCCCTCCGGGACGAGCCCGTCGGCCCACGCCGTGGCGTGCCCGTGGAGGGCGGGGCCGGGCAGAGAACGGTCCCCCGGAGTGATCGTGACCGGGGTCAGCACATTGGTGAACTCCTGGTAGCACGCGCCCGCGGCGGGGCGCAGCACGCCGGGCATGACCTCGTGCCGGGCGACGGCCTCCTCGTCGGCGTAGCCGGTGCGGGGAGTGAGGACGAGATGGCCGCCGGCCTCGGCGTACCGGCGCAGCAGATCGAGCGTCGCGTCGTCCGCGATGTACAGCGCCGGGACGGCCAGCACCGGCCAGCGGTCCACCAACTCCGGAGGATCAGAGGGCAGTTGCTCCGGCGAAACGATGTCGACGGACAGCCCGGCGTCGAACAGCCCCCGGTAGAACGCGGCGACGATGCGGTCGTAGGACTGCGGATCGCCGAACCAGGCGGGGGTGTTCCCCCTGAGCGGCGCCATGAACTCCATGGCCCAGCGGCTGTCGGCGGACAGCAGCATCGCGACGTCGCTGCGGGGCCGCAGGCCGTCGATCGCCGGGCCGGCCTGCCGGAGCTCCCCGGCGATCACCGAGAGCTCCTGGTACGTGCGGCCGGGCTCCAGGCTGTGGCCGAGGATGCCGCCCCAGTAGGTCTCGGCGCCGTAGTGCAGGGAGTGCCAGTGCCAGTACTCGATCATCCTGGCGCCGCGCGCGACCATGCTCCACACGGCCTGGCGGGCCTGGCCCCGGTAGAGGGGGAAGTTGTCCGCTGAGCCGCCGATCGAGGTGGCGTTGGTCTCCATGACGAGGAAGGGTTCCTGGCGGATGCCGCGCGCCAGGTCGTTCTGGAGGTAGAGCCAGGCGGGTCCTGACCAGGCGACGAAGAACGGATGCAGCCCGTCGGCGGGCTCGTCGGGTCCCGGCAGGGCCAGCCCTTCCTGGGTGGCGTAGTAGATGTTCGCCCCGGCGACGTCGAGGGGCCGGCCGATCGCCGAGATGTCCAGGCCCTGCTGGCCGAGGGCGACACAGGTGGTGACGAAGTGGTGCTCCGGTACGAGGCCGCGGACCAGCTCCGCGTGCCAGGTGATGTACTCCTGGGTCAGCCGGGACTGGTAGCGGCGCCAGGCGAGGTCGTACGACGGGGTGGAGTTGCCGTCCGGGGTCCACAGGTCCGCCCAGTCCTGCAGCCGGTGGGACCAGTAGGTGAGCCCCCAGCGGCGGTTGAGCGTCTCGACGTCGCCGTAGCGTTCGCGGAGGTGGTCCAGGAAGCCCTGGAACACCGAGTCGTTGTGGAAGAGCCGCAGGCCGGGCTCGTTGTCGACCTGCCAGCCGATGACCGCCGGATGGTCGGCGTAGCGCCCCACGATCCTGCGGACCAGCCGCTCGGCGAGATGCCGGAAGGCGGGGTGCGAGTAGTCCGCGTCCTGCCGCATCCCGTACGGAAGGGGCTGCCCGGTGCCGGAACGGGCCGCCGTCTCCGGGTACTTGCGGCGCAGCCACGGCGGGACGGCGTAGGTCGGGGTGCCCACGATCGCCTTGATGCCGCGGTCGTGGGCGGCGTCGAGCACCGGTTGCAGCCAGTCGAGGTCGAACTGCCCCTCGCGGGGTTCCCAGGTCGACCAGACCGACTCGCCGACCCGGATGACGCCGAACCCGGCCTCGGCCATCAGGTCGAGGTCCTGCGCGAGCCGCTCGTACGGCTGGTACTCGGTGTAGTAGGCGGCTCCGAAGAGCATGCGCGGAAAGAATGTGCCCATGCGGTACTGGTGACTTTCTGTCAGGTGCCGGTCGGGTGTCTCGGTCGGGTGTCTCGGACGGGACGAAGGCGTCAGTCCTCGCCCCGGTAACCGAACCGGTCGAAGGCGACGGTTCCCTCGGCGGCGTACATGCCGACGACACGGCCCGTGAAGGACGCCGAGGTCTCGGCGGAGACGTAGCGGCCGTCCAGCACCGCGAGCTCGACCGGTCCGGTACCGGAGTCGGCGGACAGCCGGACCAGGTCCGGGCCGAGGGCGTCGAGACCCATCCCGCTGACCGGCTCGGTCCTGATCTGCAGGGTCACCGGTCCCGGGGGAACCGGCTGCTCCCAGGTCTGGCAGAGCCCGCCCACCCGGGCGCGGGCCCGGGCGACGCCGGCGCCCACCTCGATGTCGTAGTGGTGGCGTTCGTCGATCCGCAGGCTCAGCCCGCCGACTCCGCCGGTGCTGTCCACCCGGACCGAGAAGACGGCCGACCGGTGCTGCTGGCGGCGGCCGACGAACCGCGGACGCGGGTCGTCCATGGCGGAGCCGTCGGCATGCACGACGAGGTGGCCCGGCCGCTCGGTGAGCGAGGACCAGTCGGCGGCCGGTGTCCGTATCGAGAGCCATTCCGGGCCGAGTTCGGCGCCGGTGAAGTCGTCGTGGTGCTCGACCGGTGCGGTGGGCGGTGTCAGCTCGACCGGCTGTACCACCGGCCAGCCGTCGACCCACTCCAGCACGGTGCTGAACGTCTCCCGGCCCATGGGGGAGAAGGCCCTGGTCAGGCCCCCGGGCCGCATGCCCAGCAGGAACAGCGCCCAGCCTCCGTCGGGGGTGCGCACCAGATCGGCATGACCGGTGTTCTGGACCGGGCGGGCGGTGCTGCGGGCGCTGAGCACCGGATTGGCCGGGCAGCCCTCGAAGGGGCCGTCCGGACGGGCGCCCCGGGCGATGCTCACGGCATGCCCGCGCTCGGTGCCGCCCTCGGCGATCAGGAGGTACCAGGTGCCCTCGATCTCGTACAGGTGCGGCGCCTCGGGGAACATCAGTCCGGTACCCGACCACAGCGAGCGGGGTTCTTCGAGGGCCTGGCCGGTCTCCAGGTCCATACGGACCTGCTGGATGCCCAGGTGCTCGCCGGCCCGGTCTCCGTCGAGCTGGAGACCCGAGTAGGTGACGAAACAGGTGCCGTCGGAGTCCCAGGCGAGGTCCGGGTCGATACCGGACACCCCCTGCATGACGACGCCGTCCGACCAGGGCCCCTCCGCCCGGTCGGCGGTGAAGACCAGACTGCCGCGCCCCATCGCGTCGGTGACGACCAGCCAGAAGCGGCCGTCGTGGAACCGGATGGTGGGCGCCCAGGCACCGCCGAGCGTGGGGACCTTCTCCACCGCGAGCTGCCCCGGGCGGGTCACCACGTTGCCGATCTGCTCCCAGTGCACCAGGTCGCGGCTGTGGAACAGCGGCAGGCCGGGAAGGTACTCGAAGCTCGAACAGGCGAGGTAGTAGTCGTCGCCGACGCGGGTGATGCTGGGATCCGGGTGGAAGCCGGGGAGGGCGGGGTTGGGCAGGGTCATGCTCGGTCTCCCGACGTGGAGGCGATAACGGAAGTGTTCGAGGAGGTGCCGGCCGCCATGGCCGCCGCCAGACGGTGCCGCTCGGCCCGGCGCTCCGCCTGCCGACCGGGGTCCGGCACCGGCGCGGCGAGCAACAGCCGCTGCGTGTAGGGGTGTTCGGGCGCGGTGGTGACGGTCGCCGCGTCCCCGGTCTCGACGATCTCCCCGCCGCACATGACCGCCACCCGGTGGCTGATGTGCCGGACCACCGAGAGGTCGTGCGTGACGAAGAGATAGGCGACGCCGGTGCGCTCCTGGATCTCGACGAACAGGTCCAGGACGCGGGCCTGCGTCGACAGGTCCAGTGCGCTGACCGGCTCGTCGCAGACGACGACCCGCGGGTCCCGGGACAACGCCCGGGCGATGGCGATGCGTTGGCGCTGGCCGCCGGAGAACTCCCGCGGCAGCCGCTCCCCGGCGTCGGCGGGCAGCCGGACCTGGTCGAGCAGGTCCTTCACCCGCTTCTCGGCCTCCGTCCGCGAGGTTCCCGCGACTCTCAGCGGCTCGCTGAGGACGTCGGTCACCGTCATCGCCGGGTTGAGCGAGGTGTACGGGTCCTGGAACACGACCTGGATGTCGTCGCTGAGCGCCCGGCGCTCCTTTCGGCCCAGGCCCGAGATGACCTTGCCGCGGTAGCGGACGGTGCCGGAGGTGACCGGAGCCAGTCCGAGGACGGCCCGGCCCAGGGTGGTCTTGCCCGAGCCCGACTCGCCGACCAGCCCGAGGGTCTCGCCCGCGCCGATGGCGATCGACACCCCCTTCAGCACCCGGAACGGCGGCTTCCGCCAGCCTTTCGACGGGTACTCCACGACCACGTCGTCGGCGACCAGCAGGGGTTCCGCCGGGAGTTCCTTGTCCAGTGTCCCGGTCATGCCGGACCCTCCTGACGTGCGGTGTTCATGCTCGTGGCCACGCTCGCCGGCACGGCGGGGCCGAGCGCGGACCGCGGCTCGGCGTCCTCCAACGTGGACGACAGGAGCATGCGGGTGTACGGGTGCCGCGGCTCGGCGAACAACTGCCGTACGGGGGCGGACTCCACCACGGCACCGGTCTGCATCACCGTCACGCGGTCGCAGATGTCGGCCACCACACCGAAGTCGTGGGTCACCAGGATCACGCCCATGTTCCGCTCGCGCTGCAGGGACCGGATCAGGTCGAGCACCTCGGCCTGCACGGTCACGTCGAGCGCCGTGGTCGGCTCGTCGGCGATCAGCAGGTCCGGTTCGCAGGACACCGCGCCGGCGATGAGGACGCGCTGCGCCATACCGCCGGAGATCTGGTGCGGATAGGAGTCGAAGACCCGTTCCGGGTCGGCGATGCCGACCCGCTCCAGCAGGCCGAGGGTCTTCGCCCTCGCCTCGGCCGCCGACAGCCCGAGGTGCCGGCGCACCGGCTCGACCAGCTGGGAGCCGATACGGAAGGAGGGGTCGAGGTTGGACATCGGCTCCTGCGGCACGTAGGCGATCCGACGGCCGCGGTACCGGTTCATCTCCGCGCGGCCGAGCCCTGCCAACTCCTTGCCGTCGAAGACCAGTCGGCCGCTGGAGACCCGGGCCTCCCGGGGCAGCAGGCCGAGGACGGCGAAGGCGGTCTGGCTCTTGCCCGAGCCCGATTCCCCCACGAGTCCGAGGACTTCGCCCCGGCGCACCGTCAGGGAGACACCGCCGACGACGGTCTTCTCTCCCTCGGCCGTCGGATAGGAGACCTTCAGGCCTTCGAGGACGAGCAGCGCGTCGTCCGCCCCGGACGTCTCGTGGGTGGCGGACGGCGCCTTCTTCTCCGCGGCCCGCTTGCGGGCGGCGCCGCGTGGCCTCCGCGCCTTGACCGCACTCCCGTCCAGCGCGTCCCGCAGGGCGTTGCCCAGCAGACCGAACGCGGCGACGGTCACCGCGAGCGCCACTCCGGGCCAGACCATCAGGACCGGCCTGGTGTAGATGTTGGCGAAGGCGTCGTTGAGCATGGAGCCCCAGCTCGCCTGGTCCGCCGAGCCCAGGCCGAGGAATTCGAGCCCGGACTGGATGACGATGCCGAGGCCGAGCATCTGGGCGGCCTGGATGACGGTCGGCGCCTGTACGACGGGCAGGATGTGCCGGCGGATGATCCGCGGGTCGGCCAGACCGGAGACCCGCGCCGCGTCCACGTACAGCTCTTCGCGAACGGAGATCACCGAGGCGCGGATCAGCCGGAACACACCCGGTGACATCAGCACGCCGAAGACCGCCATGGCGATGTACGTGTTCTGCCCCACCGCCGACATCACGACCAGCAGCACGATGATCGCCGGTACGGCCATCAGCAGGTTCGCCAGCCAACTGCTCACCGCGTCGAACCACTTGCGGTAGTACCCGGCCACCAGGCCGGCGGGAACCCCGATCACCAGGGCCACGGCCACCGCGAGCAGGGCTCCCAGCAGGCTCGTACGAGTGCCGTAGAGCAGCCGGGCCAGGACGTCACGGCCGACGCCGTCACCGCCCAGGGGGTGCTTGCCGCTCATCGGGGCCAGGCTGTCGGTCAGCGAGGTGTGGGCCGGGTCCTGGCCGGTCAGCAGCGGCGCGAACAGACCGGCCAGCGAGATGAGGACGAGGAGGACCAGACAGGTCACGGCCACCGGGCTGCGCAGGAGCCGGCGCAGGAGTCCCGCCCGGCCGGGTACGGCGGCCGTGTGTGCCGTTGCTTCGGGCTGAGGGAGCGTCATCCGACACGCACCTTCGGGTTGAGCCATCCGTACGCGAGGTCCATCAGGATGTTCACCACCACGACGAGGGCGACCATCACCACGACGACGCCCATGACCACCGGGGTGTCGCCCTGGGATCCGGCGGTTGTCGCCTGGCTGCCGATCCCGTTGAGGCCGAAGACCTTCTCGACGACCACCGCGCCGCCGACCAGCCCGATGAACTGCAGGGCCAGCACGGTCAGAGCCGCCGGTGCCGCATTGCGCAGCGCATGCCGGAACAGCAGGCTCCGCTCGCTGATGCCACGGCTGCGGAGGGTCCGTACGTAGTCCGCGCGCAGTACGTCGACCATGGAGCCACGCACCTGCTGGGCGGTGGCGGCGATCGCTCCGACGGAGAGCGACAACGCCGGGAGGGTGATCGACTTCAGCCAGCCGCCCGCCGAGTCCGCCAGCGGAACATAACCGGTGGCCGGCAGCCAGCCCAGGTCGACGCCGATCACCACGGCGAACACCAGGGCGACCAGGAAGCTGGGCACGGCGAACCCGAGGACCGCGAGCAACTGCACCAACTGGTCCAGAGCGCCCCGGCGGACGGCGGCGGCCACTCCCAGTACCGTGCTCAGCACCGCCGCCAGCAGCAGCGCCGCCAGCACGATCGACAGCGTGACCGGCAGCTTGTTGGCGAGTGAACCCGTCACGGACTCACCGCTGAACCACGAGCTGCCGAGGTTGCCGTGCACCGCGTCCGAGAGCCAGTGCCCGTAGCGGGCCACGAAGGACTGGTCGAGTCCGAGCTCGGCGGACTTGGCGGCCACCTGCTGCCGGGTCGCGGTCTGCCCCACGATCTGGCGCACCGGATCGGAACCGGTGAGACCCATCAGCGCGAAGGTCGTGGTCGCGATCACCAGGACCAGGACCAGCCCGGCGGCGATGCGCCGGACCAAGAAAACAATCATCAGTCTCTCCACCTTGCCTTTCCCTGACCGGTGTTGATCGGCGGCCGGGTGGGGGCGGGGCCACCACCCCCGCCCGGCCTGTCGCCCGGGTCAGCCGACGGGCTTGAAGTTGTAGATCGGAGGAACGGCGGCGAACGTCTGCGGGGTGAAGGTGACGCCCTTGGTCGTCGCGTAGACGGCCTGCACGGAGTCCCAGGGCGCGTTCCACGCCTGGTCGACGAGGTAGGTGTTGAGCTCCTTGAACAGGGCGTCCTGGGTGGCACCGGTGGCCGACCGGGCCTTGGTGATCAGGCCGGTGACCTTGGCGTCCTCGGTGTGCAGCGGATTCCACAGCGCGCTCTTGCCCACCTCGATCTGGATGGTGTCCCAGGGGCGGAAGGAGGCCAGGGTCATGTACGACAGGGGGTACTTGCCCGCGAGGAGGGCGCTGATGAACTGGGCGACCGGGATCTTGTCGACCTTGACCTTGATCCCGATGTCCTCCAACTGCTGGACCATGGCGGCCTGCTGGTCAGGGAAGACCGCCGAGACATCGGGGACGGTGACCGAGAAGCCGTTCGGGTAACCCGCCTCGGCCAGCAGCTGCTTGGCCTTCGCCGGGTCGTAGGAGTACTTGGAGTTCAGCGAGTCGTCGAAGGCGGAGCCCGCCGGGTTGAAGATCTGGGTCGTCGCCTTGCCCAGCCCCTGCTTCGCCGTCCTGACGATCGTGGAACGGTCGAAGGCGTAGTTCAGGGCCTGGCGCACCCGGACGTCGCCGAGCGCCTTGACGATCTTTCCTTCGCGGTCCCAGATGTAGACACCCTCGACGTCACCGGAGGTGTACTTGGTGACGTCGAGCCCGCTGCTCTTGGCCGGCGCGATGTTCTTCGCACTGGCCAGCAGCGCGCCGTTGACCTGTCCCGAGCGCAGCGCGTTGAGCACGGCGGTCGGGTCGGTCAGCGGCTTGAGGACGATCTTGTCGAAGGGGAAGGCGGACTTGTTCCAGTAGCCCGCGTTGCGCACGAAGGTGTACGTGCTGCCCGCCGTGGTGGCGGACTTGTCCAGGGTGTACGGGCCGGAGCCCACCGGGGTGGTCTTGATGGTCCCCGCGGTGATGGCCTTGGGGCTGGCCATCATGCCGGCCACGTTGCCGAGGTTCGGCACCAGCGAGGGGTCGGGAGCGGAGAGCTTGATCGCGACCGTGGTGGCGTTGACGACGTCGACGCCGCTGATGCTGGCGAGCTGGCCCGCCGCCTCGCTGCTGCCTCCCTTGGTGTGCAGCAGGTTGGCCTTGACGGCCGCCGCGTCCAGGGCAGTGCCGTCGGTGAACTTGACGCCGCTGCGCAGGGTCAGCGTGAGTACCGTGCGGGCCGCGTCGTACGACCACTTGGTGGCCAGATTGGGCTTGACCTCGGCCGTCGGGGACAGCCGGAACAGCGAGTCGTATACGGGCTGGTAGTACTGCGCGTTGTTGCCGAGCCCGGCGTCGGCCAGGTCCCACGGCTGCGCCGCGACCAGGGGGGCCAGGGTGAGGGTGCCGCCGGTGGCCGCCTTGCCCGAACCGGAACCTGAACCCGAGCCGCACGCGGCCGCGGACAACATCAGGGCCGCGGACACGGCCGTCAGCGCGATTCTTCGCATGGGTACTCCGCTGGTGAGTTGATGACCGGGCGGCGTCGGGCATCGAGCCGCCCGCAAGGGCCTCGGAGGTAGTGGGAAACCAGGTCCTGACGCGGCTTCGACCGCTCTTGGCAGTCAGCCGTCCCTGGCCGAAGGAGGTTTGTTGTCCACCGTTTTCGGTGGGTGAGAACCAGCCACTGATACGTACAAGTGAAACGTATGCGTAACGTAAGCCCAGCCCTTGGCGGGCCACAAGACCCGTGCGTCACTCTTTTCCGGAAAGCCGGAATTCGGGGGAGAGCGGCGTCATGGCGCGCCCGAAGAAGGCCCCGCGACCGGGGCCGGCGGGCGTCAGGCCGACTCGCGTACGACCAGGCTCAGCGGAGTCACCTGGGGCGGCGCCGGCAGCGATCGGCCGGTCACGCCGCTGACGATCATCCGGGCCGCGCGGCCCACGACGACGTCGAGGTTGTTGTCGATCGTCGTCAGCGGCGGCATCGCGAAGGGCGCCAGCTTGTCGTTGTCGACACCGATCACGGCCAGGTCGCCGGGGGCGGAGAGGCCCACCCTGCGCATGCCCGCGAGGAGGGCGAAAGCCGTCTCGTCGTTGTAGGCGCACACTCCCGTGACGGCGGGGACGGCCGAGTGCCAGTGCTCGGCCGCCGCGGCGGCGGCCGAGATGTCGAGGGGCACCTCAAGTACCACGGGCGGTTCGAGGCCGCGTTCGGCACAGGCGGCACGGGCGCCGTCGAGCCGCAGGGTCAGGAACCCCTGGAGCCGGGGATCCCCGGGGGCGGCATAGCCGATGAGCGTGTGCCCCGTCGCCGCCAGCCGCTCGACCTGCATGGTGCCGATGAGGTGCTGGGGAATGGTCAGGACGCCCGGGTCGACCGTCGGGCCCATCCCGGCGCTGACCACGTGGATTCCGGCCGCCCGCATGCTGGCCACGTCCTCGGCGGAGACGTCGAAGGTCGTCATCACGGCCGCCGGCATGAGTTCCCGCCACAGCGACTCAAGCGGGGCGTGCCGTTCGCGCCGTGTGACGAGGTTCAGGCCGTGGCGCTCCAGCTCGTCGCCGAGCAGTTCGACCAGGGCTGTCAGAGTGCCGCCGACCGGAACGTCCGGAAGGAACATCAGCACCAGATCGCTGCGGCCCAGGCGGAGCGCGCGTGCGGCGGCCGACGGCTTGTAGCCCAGCTTCGCCACCGCATCCAGCACCTTGCGCCGGGTCTGCTCGGAGATCTTCTGGTGCGGCACGTCGTTCAGCACATAGCTGACCGTGGTCTGTGAGACTCCTGCCTCCTTGGCGACGTCGGTCGCCGTCACGCGGCCGGTCCTGCGCGCCATGGGAGCCTCCTGGGAACATCTTGGACAAGCCGATACAGCGCGCTCGACTCAACGGTGAGCGTCACTGAATCGTAACAGTGAGGAGGTGTCGGTGTCCGAGAACCCGGACACGCCCCGCCGCCTCGCGGATCTCCCGCTCCGAAGGTTCTGCGACCGGGCGACTGCCTTCGGGCTACGCCTGGATGAGCACGGTGAGCCATTCGGCTTCCCGGGGCCGGTACCCGTAGCGATCCCACAGTCCCGACACGATCGCCGGGACGTGGCCGGCCCCGTAGACGACGGCCACCCGGATCGGCTCCTCGCCGCGCTCCGCGTGGATCTCGCCGAGCGCGTCGAGCAGCCGCTGGTCGCGACGGCCGGTCATCGCCTGCTCCACGGGATTGTCGGCCATCATCTCCGCCCGCAGTGTCGACGGCAGATCCTCGACCGCCAGGTCCTCGTCGAAGAAGACGCTCGGACCGCGCAGCGCGAACACCAGGCCCATCACCGGGGCCGCGACCATGAGCAGCAGGTACATCCACCGCGGCAGTGTCCTGAGGTCCTCGATCGCCTCCGCCGCGGTCACGTCCGGATTGACGACCGGCACGTCCTTGGGAAGCAGGAGCTCGTCGCGCTGTTCCTGCAGGCCGTTGCGCCGTCGGCGGGGGGCGAACCGGTAGGCAAGCGTGAGGGCGCTCACTCCGGCCGACTTCCCCCGGATTCCCTCCAGGACGATGAGGTCGCACTCCCTGAGCCTGAGGCGGACCTGGGAGTAGAACGTCGGCGAGGCCACATGCAGCATCGGGAAGATCACGAACTCGAGCGGCGCCCCCGTCCGCCTCATAGTGATCACAGCAGATCGGACGGAATACCCGGTCACCTCGATGATCTGCATGATTCCCCCGCGAACCTCGCCCGGTTTCCCTTTCGTCTGCACCAGGACACGAGCCTGCCCGGAGCCGCGGTTCCCTCAAGGCGTTCCGGTACCGGATCCCGCCCGCGGCGGCCTGCGCGTCGGCGGGAGGTTTCCGGCACACCCCCTTGCTCATGGTGTGGTGGCGCGGGGGACGTTGTAGCCCTCGACCCGCAGGCTGGGGCGGGTGACCGGCAGGTCGGCCGGCCAGGTCGCGGTGATGGTCCGTGACTCTCCGGGGAGCAGCCACAGGTAGTTGTCGCTGTAGAGCGTCGGCAGTACGCGGTCGCCGGAGCGGGCGTCGTGGAGGGAGACCCGGAGCATGGCCGCGACGGCCGGGCCCCGGTTGGTCACCCGGGTGGTCGTCGTGTGGCGTTCGGTGCGGGTGGGGCCGACGGAGATCCGGGTCCGCTCCATCCGGCTCAGGGCCTGCATGGCCTCCGGGGAGCGATAGCGCCAGTACGTGTTCTCCGAGAGCAGCGTGCCCCGCGCGTCCGTGAGGCGCAGCCGCAGCAGGTGGAGGTCCGGCAGGCCGTCCTCGACGGGCGCGGTGAACGCGGTGGTGGCGGCGGACGGCGCGATGTCGACGGTCGCGCTCCGCTCGGGGGCGACCTGGCGGCCGGTGAGGTCGTACCGGCGAGCGGTCACGGTCGCGCCGCCGACCGGCCGCGGGGTGTGGTTCACGGCGATCACCCGGCCGTCGACGGGATCGGCCTGCACATGGAGCGGCTCGGCTGCCTTGCGGGCACCGTAGTAGGCGCCGTTGACGTCGAAGTCGTAGTCGTAGGTCTGCCAGACCGTGCTGTACCAGGCGGGGTGCGACATCCACAGCATCAGCCCGCTCGCGTCGTCCCAGAGCCGGGCGTTCCAGGCCTCGAACATGGCGCGGATGTTCTCGTAGTTGACGAACTGCGCCTTGCGGCAGAAGTCGTCGAGGTCCGTCGCCGCGCCGAGGCGGGACTCGATGGCGGCCCGGTAGTTCTGCGGAGCCTGGTTCCCCCTGGTGCTCCAGTCGTGGAGGTACCAGGCGCCGCCGACGGGCCACTCGGGCTCGTCGCCGACGAGGCGGCGCATCGTCTCGGCGGTCGGGACGACCGGCATGCCGATCTCCGTGTGGAAGCCGAAGCTCCCGCCGCCGTAGGTCGAGGGAGAGGAGTAACGCTCGGGTTCGACCCAGCCGTACGGGCCGCCGCCGGAGACGATCCCGGCCGCGGAGTTGTTCTGGAAGAGGACTCCGGGCGCCTCCTCCCGGACCGCGGTGCGCATGCCGTCGTCCACCGGGCCGGGCGGGTTGCCCTCGTTGGCGCCGCACCACACGACCACGCTGGGGTGGATCCGGTAGCGCCGTACGGTGTCCCGGGCGAGGTCGAGGAAGGCCTGGTGGTCCGGCGGGTCCATGGCCCAGGCGTTGGGGAAGTCGTTCCACACGAGCAGCCCGTGCTCGTCGCAACTGGCGTAGAACTCCTCGCGGTTGCTGCTGCCCACCCAGTTGCGGACCATCGTGAAGTTCATGTCGCGGTGCAACCGCACGGCGGTGTCCATGCGTCCGGCCGGCATCCGCCGCAGCAGTTCGTCCCAGCCCCAGTTGCCGCCGCGGCAGAACACCCGGACGCCGTTGACGCTGATCTTCAGCGGCACGGTGGAGTTGTCGACGGACCGCACGTCGGTCCAGTCGGAGCCGTCGTCGGAGACCTGGACGGTGTACGTGCGCGCGTACGCCGTCTCCCAGGTGATGACGACCCGGTCGAACGGCACGGCGCCGCCCAGGTCGACCTGGATCCACTGGCCGTCCTCGAAGGCGGAGGACCAGCGGGTGCCCGGGTCGCCGTCGGTGGCGTTGCCCGGCCCGTGCCCGGGGTCGTCGACGGAGGACGCGGTGGCCGTCCTGTGCAGGGCCAGATCGGTGTCCGGCGCCGAGCTGTCCAGCACCGCCAGGCTCCACATCGACGCGCCCCAGCCTGTGGCGCGCGTACCGCACAGGACGCGTACGTACCGTGCCGTCCGCCGGGTGAGGTCCACGGTCTGCGCGACCGCGTTGCCGCCCGGCGGGAAGGTGAGCGGGACCTCGTCCTCGTAGCCGAACTGGCGTATCCCGAAGCGGGTCGTGCGCCGGTCGCTCTCCTCGCCCCCGACGGAGGCGGTGAGGGTCAGACGGTGCAGGGTCGGCTCGCCGTAGCCGTTGGGCCACCACAACTCGGGCTTCTGGAGGCGCAGTCGGGGATGGTCGGCCGGGGTGAGGACGGCGTCGGCGGTCTCGCTCGCGGGCACGGTGACCGTCTGCGACACCCGTACGTCCCCGAAGGCGGCGGTGACGGTGACACGTGCGGACCCGGTGCCGGTGTTGCGCACCGGGACCACGACGGTCAGCTCGGCCGTACCCGTGTCGGGCAGGTCGGGCAGCCTGGTGTCCACCCGGGGGTCGCCGAGGACCACCGGGCCGGTCGAGCGCAGCCGGACGTGGTTCCAGATGCCGGCCGCCCGGTCCCGGACCGCCGGCATCCAGTCCCAGCCCGAAGCGGCCAGGTACGTCGGCGAGTTGCGGTTCATCATGTTCGCGCCCGCGTCCACGAAGGCCAGCCCGGCCGGGCCCTTGTCGCCGGGGCTGCCCGGGAAGGGAATCGGGGTGATCCGGACGGCGAGGGCCTGCGCCGGGCCGTCGGCGAGCAGCTCCGTCACGTCGAAGGCGGCACGGGCGAAGGGGAAGGCCAGGTCACCGGCCCGGCTGCCGTTGAGCCAGACCTCGGCGCGGTGGTTGATCCCGTCGAACTCCAGCCACACCCGGCGTCCGGCGCCGGTGCGCAGGCCCCCGGGCAGGCGGAACTCGCGCCGGTACCACCAGGAGTGCCGCGAAAGCGCCTCCGGGACCCGGAGGTTGTGCAGGCCGGACACCGGGTCGGGCAGCTTGCCCTGGTCCACCAGCGAGGCCAGTACGGTGCCGGGCACCGTGGCCGGCAGCCAACGGCTCGTGTCCACCGAGGGCCTGGACAGCGCGGTGCCGTCGCCGTCGGCCCAGTCGTCCAGGGTCAGGTCCCAGCCGGACTCCAGCGGGACGGTGCCGTCCGCCGCGACGTGCAGGGGTTCGGGGGAGCGGGGACGCGTGCCCCAGTCCGTCCAGCCGGTGGCGCCGGGGCGCGGAGCGTCGCACGTGCCGTACACCTGGAGGCCGTTGAGGCCCAGCGGGTTGGTGTTGGAGCGCTTGTGCACCGTCATGCGCACCCAGCGGGCCTCCACCGGCTCGGACAGGGTGATCTCCATGACCCCGCCCGTGCCGGAGTCGGTGCGGTACACCGTGGTCCAGGTCCCGCCCTCGCGCGAGGTCTCGATGACGAAGCCGACCGCGCAGCTCGACAGGATCTCCTGTCCCGTCGTGTCGTTGCGCGGGCTGCCGCTGGGCGAGTCGGTGAACGGCGGGTCGTCCAGGGTCGCCTCGAAGACGAGCCGCAGCGACTCGACCCGGCACCGGGCCTGGAGGTCGACGGAGATCCACTGCGGGTCGCCGGCGGCGGCCCGCCATCCGGAGCCCCGGACGCCGGCCGTGCCGAGACCGTCCACGGCGAACTCCGCGGGTGTGGCCGCATAGTCAGTGGAGGACACCGAGACCGGCCGGTACGCGGCGAGTTCGCTGCCGGAGGAGCTTCGTGGCGGCTGTCCGGATCCGGCCGTGGCGGTGGTGGCGAACGGACCGATGCCGAGCCCGAATCCGGCCAGCAGGGTGGTGCCGGCAGAGAGAACGGCACGGCGGGACGGCGGAGTTGACTGATCCGACATGGACGAGGGCTCCGATCAGGGGAGTTCGAGCCGGGCACCAGGGTGATGACAACGTTGCCATGGCTTCTGACAACGTTGCCGAACACTGCCGTCGCCGGGTGGACCTGTCAAGACTCTGTGCACACCCCCGCTCTGCTTCTATTAAATTAGTAATTATTCTTGACATGGTTTCGGCCGCGGGCCACAGTCTTCGCCGTGACGTCGTAGGCCTGCTCCGGCAGAGCGGCCCGCGTCCCGTTCTCCTGCTTCCCGACCCCTGGGAGACGTACGTGACCTCGCACCCGCCCGCACCGGGACCCCGGCACCACCGCTTCACCCGGCCCGCCCTCGCGGCCGCCGTCGCGGTGGTCCTGGCCGCCACCGTGACCCCCGACGCCGTCGCGCAGACGGCCGTCGACCAAGGCGCACCCGCCGGCTACGACAGCGGCCTCGCACCGACGCCCTACATGGGCTGGAACACCTACTACGGGCTCGGCGCGCCCACCGAGAAGGAGGTGCGCTCCGTCGCCGACAAGCTGGTCAGCAGCGGTCTGCGCGACAGCGGCTACGACATCGTCTGGCTGGACGGCGGCTGGCAGGCCGACAACCCCCGGGACGCACAAGGCCGGTTGGTCGCGAACCCGGACCGCTTCCCCTCCGGCATCCCGGCCCTCGTCTCCTACCTCCACAAGCGGGGCCTGCGAGCCGGTATCTACACCGACGCCGGCACCTACGACGGCGGCAAGAGCTGCGGTCTCGGCAGCCGTGGGTACTACGACCAGGACGCACGGCAGTTCGCGGGCTGGAAGATCGACGCGATCAAGGTCGACTTCCTGTGCGGGATCGGCGCGAAGCTCGATCCGGGGCCCGCCTACAAGGAGTTCAGCGACGCGGTCGCCAAGTCCGGCCGGAAGATGCTGCTGAACCTCTGCAACCCGCTCACCGACGACTGGGGCCTGCCGCACACCCCCGAGCAGGACGCCCACAACACCTACGTCTACGCCCCGGCGATCGCCGACTCCTGGCGCACCGGCACCGACATCGCCTGGGGCACCCCGAGCCCCGGCGAGTGGCCCGACATCCTGCGCAACATGGACGCCAACGCCTGGCACCCCGAGGCGCAGGGCCCCGGCCACTACAACGACCCCGACTACCTCATCCCCATGCGGAAGATGACCGACGGGACGTACGAGCTCACGCAGGAGGAGTCCACCACCCAGTTCGTGATGTGGGCCGAGATGGGCTCACCGCTGATGCTGGGGTCCGACCCGCGCACCCTGTCCGACTCGATGCTCGAAACCCTCCGCAACCCGGAGATCATCGCCGTCGACCAGGACCCCCTCGCCGTCCAGGGCGTACGGGTCGCGACCGATTCCGTCGGTGACGTGTACAGCAAGGTGCTGCGCGGGGACGGACAGCGCGCGGTCGTCCTGCTCAACCGCTCCGACCAGCCGGCCCTGCGCACCGTGCAGTTCGCCGACACCGGACTCGGCGGCCCGGTGCGCGTCCGTGACCTGCGGGCACGTGCCGACCGGGGTACCCACACCGGGTCGTACACCGTCGAGGTCCCCGCGCACGGCACCGCGTTCCTCAAGCTCACCGGCGCCGACGCCGTGCCGGGGACGGACCTGGGCGTGACGGCCACGGCGAGCCCGGCCGTGACGAGCGACGGCACCACGTTCTTCCGGGGGCCGCACGGCTCGCTCGTCGAGAGGACCGACGGGAGCACGAAGGACCTCGGCGGTCCCGCACAGGGCAGGATCCTCGGCCAGCCCGCCGCGTACGCCTCCGCCGGCGGCCGGATCGACGTCTTCGTGCGCGGCGCCGACTCCCGGGCCTACCGGCGGGTGTACACCGACGGCCGCTGGGGCCGATGGCAGTCCCTGGGCGGCGAGCTGACCGACGCGCCGTCCGTCGCCTTCACCGATCCCGCCCACTGGACGCTGTTCGCACGCGGCGCCGACGGCACGGTCGTACAGCGCGGTCCGGCGACCGGCTGGTCCTCGCTCGGCGCGCCCGCCGGACGGCAGGTCTCCGGGCGCCCGTCCGCCGTCGTCGACGCGCAGGGGCGGGTCCATGTCGCCGTACGCACCGCCGCGGACGACGTGTGGACCCGGACCCGGGACACCTCGGGGGAGTGGTCCGACTGGACGTCCCTCGGCGGGACCGTCAGCGGCAGCCCGACGCTGGTAGCCGTCGCAGACACGGTGCTGCTGTACGTGCGGGCCGCCGACTACACGCTCTGGCAGCAGCGGTACGCCGACGGCGCCTGGCAGGGCTGGAGCAAGCGGCAGGAGTTCCCGAGCGCCGCGTTCGACGGAGCGCTCGGCGCGGTCGCCGGCCAGGACGGAGCCGTGGACGCGGTCTTCCGCGGAGTCGACGGCCACGTGTACCGGACCCAATTCAAGTGAACGAGGAATCCACCATGGCCAACCCCCAGACCAGCAGACGGCGGTTCCTCGCCGGACTCGGTGCCGCCGGGACCGCGGCACTGCTCAGCGGCTGTGTCACCGACACCTCCACCGGCAAGGGCTCCTCGAAGGGCGCGGTGACCCTCCAGTCCAACCTGTCCGCCCCGCAGGCCAAGACCGCGATGGAGGACCTGGTCGCGGCGTACGGCAAGCAGGGCTCCGGCAAGGCCAGCCTCAACACGATCGCCGCCGAGACCTTCCGCACCCAGCTGCCGACCTACCTCACCTCCGCCAACCCGCCGGACGTGTACACCTGGTACCCCGGCTCGGTCGCGGACGCCTACGCCAAGAAGAACCTGCTGCTCGACCTCGACGAGGTGTGGAGCTCCTCGCCCGACCTCAAGCGGTACACCAAGGCGCTGCACTCGCTCTGCACCGCGAGCTCCGGCAAGAAGGTCTTCGTGCCCAACACCTACTACTGGTGGGGCATGTTCTACCGGAAGTCCAACTTCGCCAAGTGGGGCGTGAGCGAGCCCACCAGCTGGGACGGCTTCCTCGACCTGTGCGACAAGCTCAAGAGCAAGGGCGTCGCCCCGATCGGGCTCGGCGCGGGCGGCAACACCCCCTGGGTGGCGTCGGCCTGGTTCGACTACCTCGACATCCGGATCAACGGCGCCCAGTACCACCGTGAACTCCTCGCCGGGAAGCACCGGTTCGACGACCCCGAGGTGCGCAAGGTCTTCGACCGCTGGCAGGAGGTGCTGCCGTACTTCGACCCGAACGGCACCGCCCTCGCCTTCCAGGACGCCACGACCGCACTGCTGGGCGGCAAGACCGGCATGATGCTCATCGGCACCTTCTTCGCCGACTCGGCACCCAAGAGCGCCCTGGACGACATCGACTTCTTCCGCTTCCCCGTCATCGACGCCAAGATCCCGCTCGCCGAAGAGGCGCCCGTCGACGGCTACTTCGCCAGCGCCCGCACCGGCCGCCGCGACCAGGTCGTCGACCTGATGAAGTACCTCGCCACCGCCGAGGCCCAGGAGATCTACATCAAGGGCTCCTCCGGCACCGTCCTGCCCTGCAACCCGGACGCCAAGGACGCCGGCACCACGCTGGTGAAGAAGGGCCGCGCGCACGTCGCCGAGGCCGCCGAGATCACCCAGTTCTTCAACCGGGACTCCAGCGACGCCCTCCAGCCCACCGCGGACACCGCGCTGACCAAGTTCCTGGCCAAGCCGAAGCAGATCGGCAGCATCCTGACCGACTGGCAGCGCGATGCCCAGAAGATCTGGAACGCCTGACGTGGCTGTGCTGACCGCCCCCGACCGGAAGTCCCCGGCCCGCATGCCCATCAGTGGCAGGCGGGTCCGGGGCCCCCGGCGCACGCCACCCCTGGTCCTCGCCTTCGTGCTGGTCCCGCTGCTCGCCGAGGCCCTGTGGGTGTTCTGGCCGGCGCTCCAGGGCTTCTACCTGGCCCTGACCAAGTGGGACGGCGTCTCCCCGCCGCAGTTCGTCGGCCTGGACAACTTCCGGGAGATGGCCCACGACGACGTCTTCCGCAGCGCGCTCGGCCACACCGTGCTGTGGCTGGTCCTCTTCGGCGGCCTGTCCGCCGTGCTGGGGCTCGCCGCCGCGCTGCTGCTCCAGCAGGAGCGGCGCGGCGTCGGCTTCTACCGGGCCGCCCTGTTCCTGCCGGTCGTCTTCTCACTGGTCGCCACCGCCCTGGTCTGGCAGGCGATCTACCAGCCCGACGGCGTCCTGAACCGGGTGCTGGACGCCGTGGGCCTCGGCAGCCTCCAGCACGCCTGGCTCGCCGACCAGGACACCGCCCTGTACGCGGTGATCGTGCCCGCCCTGTGGCGCCAGATCGGCTACGTCATGGTCCTGTACCTGGCCGGCCTCAAGGGCATCGACCCGGCGCTCTACGAGGCCGCCAAGGTCGACGGGGCGAGCGCCTGGCAGCGGCTGCGGCACGTCACCCTGCCCCAGCTGCGCAGTGTCAACGCGGTCGTCCTGTCGGTCATCGTCATCGACTCGCTGCGCTCCTTCGACGTCGTCTGGTCGCTCACCCGCGGCGGCCCCTACCACTCGTCCGAGCTGCTGAGCACCTACATGTACTCGACCGCCTTCCAGTCCCTGCGACTCGGCTACGGTTCCGCCCTGGCCGTCGTCATCTTCGTCCTCGCGTTCGGGGTCATCGCCTCCTACCTCGTGCGCGCCTTCCGGGAGGCCGACTGATGTCCGCCGACACCGCGGCCAACTCCACCGCACTGCGTCGCAGGCGGGCCGCCACCGCCGGATTCCACCTGGGCGCGGGCGCGTTGGCGGTGCTGTGGCTGCTGCCCATCGCCCTGGTCCTGGTGACCAGCCTGCGCTCCTTCGACGACATCGCCGCCCACGGCCTGGGCAGCTGGCCGCGCTCCTTCACCCTGGCCAACTTCGGCCAGGCCTGGAGCGACGGCGGCCAGCAGCAGGCACTGATCAACAGCCTGCTCGTCACCGTCCCCTGCGTCCTGGTGACCCTGGCCCTGGCGGCGATGGCCGCGTTCGCGCTCAGCCGCTACGAACTCCCCTTCCGCCGCTCCCTGTTGCTGCTCATGCTCGGCGGCAACCTGCTCCCGCCGCAGATCCTGCTCATCCCGGTGTCCAAGCTCAGCGAGGTGATGGGCGTCTACGACACCCTGCCCGCGCTCATCGGCGTGCAGATCGGCTTCGGCGTCGGCTTCTACGTCTTCGTCCTGCACGGCTTCATGCGGTCGATCCCTGCGGAGATCCAGCAGGCGGCGGTCGTCGACGGCGCCGGACCCTGGCAGATCTTCTGGCGGATCATCCTCCCGCTGACCCGCCCCGCCCTGGCCGCCCTCAGCGCCCTCTCCTTCACCTGGATCTTCAACGACCTGCTCTGGGCGATCACCGTCCTGCGCAGCGACACCAAGATGCCGATCACCGCCGCCCTCATCGGACTCCAGGGCCAGTACGTGTCGGAGTGGAACGTGATCGCCGCCGGGTCGGTCATCGCCGCCGCGCCCACGGTCGCCGTCTTCCTGCGCTTCCAGCGGCACTTCGTGGCCGGCCTCAACCTGGGAGCGGTCAAGTGACGTACCAGCGCTGGACCTTGCGGACAGCCAACACCAGCTACACGGTCCGGCTGTCACCGGACGGGCCGTGGGCCGAGCTCGACGCCTGGGGCCCGCTCGGCGTCGAGGACGGGCCGTCCGCCCTGGACTGGTCCCGGCGCACCCACTTCATCACACCCGCCGACGCGGCCCCGGCCGAGTATCTGCCGTACGGACTGCGGCCGTTCACCGGATCCGAACTGGTGGTACGAGGTCCGGGCGAGGACCGGGGCGTGTGGTGGGAGTTCGACGGCGCGGAGGAGTCGGACGGGGGCCTGCGACTCGCCTTCACGGACGAGGTGACCGGCCTGCGGACGGTCCTCTGCTACCAGACCGTCCCCGGCACCGACGTGATCCTCCGCTGGACCGAGTTCACCGCCACGGCCGAACTCCGCCTGGAACGCCTCGACTCGGCGGCCGTGAACATCCCGGTCACCGGTGCGGCCCGGCTGACGTACCTCGCCGGACAGTGGTCGCAGGAGTTCCAGCGCACTCAAGTCGACCTCCCCCGGGGCACGTTCACCATCGGCAGCCTGCAGAGCGTGCCCGGCCACGCCTACGCGCCCTGGCTCGCTGTTCAAGACGCGCAGGACGTGCAGTCCGCGTACGGTGTCGCCCTCGAATGGCCGGGCAACTGGCACATCACGGCGGAGGCCGAGCCGGGCGGGACCGTCCGGGTCCGGGCCGGCCGGGTCCCGCACGAGGGCGCCGTACACCTGGCCCCCGGGGAGACGCTCACGACTCCCCGGCTCGCCTGCGCGTTCAGCCCGGACGGACTCGACGGCCTGTCCCGGGTCTGGCACCGCTACGAGCGCCGCCTCTCCGGCGACCGGCTGCACCGCCCCCGCAAGGTGCTCTACAACTCCTGGGAGGCCACCGGCTTCGACGTCGAGGCGGCCGGGCAGCTGGAGCTGGCCAAGGTCGCCGCGGACATCGGGGCCGAGCTGTTCGTCGTGGACGACGGCTGGTTCACCGGCCGCGCCGACGACACCGGGGGACTGGGCGACTGGTACCCGGACCCGGAGGCGTTCCCGCAGGGCTTCGACCGGTTCGTGGCGGACGTCCGCGCCCTCGGCCTGGACTTCGGCCTGTGGGTGGAGCCGGAGGCGGTCAGCCCCGGCAGCCGGCTGTACGCCGAACACCCCGAGTGGGTCTACCGCATCGACGGCCGCCCGGCCCGCCTCGTCCGCAACCAGCTCCTGCTCGACCTGGGCCGCACCGACGTGCAGGACTTCGTCATCGGCACCCTCGACCGGCTGCTCGGCGCCCACGGCATCGGCTATCTGAAGTGGGACATGAACCGCCCGCCCACCGAACGCGGCCGCCCCGGCGCCGGTCCCGCCGACCTGGTCGACCTGGACGCCGAGCACGTCGCCGGATACCTGCGGGTCCTCGACCACCTGCGCGCCGCCCACCCCGACGTCACCGTCGAGGGCTGCGCCGGCGGCGGCGGACGGATCGAACACGCCACCCTCGCCCGGACCGACGTCGTCTGGCCCAGCGACAACACCGCGCCCCTGGACCGGCTGCGCATCCAGCACGGCTTCCTGCACGCACACGCGCCCCACGTCATGAGCTCCTGGGTCACCGACGCCCCCGGAATCTTCGACCCGCGCCCGCGCAGCCTCGCCTTCCGCTTCGTCAACGCCATGTGCGGAGTCCTCGGGATCGGCGCCGACCTGCGCGCCTGGACCCCGGAGCAGCGGGCCGAGGCCGCCCGGTGGATCGCCCGGTACAAGGAGGTCCGGGACGTCGTCCACCACGGGGAGGCCCGGCTGCTCGGCACGCCGGACGACCCCACCTGCGGCGTGCAGTACGACGCCGGTGACCGCACCGTCGTCGCCGCGCTCTCCACCGGCCGCCTCGACGGGGCACCGCTGCTGCCCGGCCGCCCCGCGCGGCTCCGGCTGCGCGGCCTGGACCCGGCGGCCCGCTACCGGGACACGGCGACGGGAACGTCGTACGGCGGAGCCCATCTGCTCCACCACGGCCTGCCGTTCGCGTGGAGTGCCGAGCACGACGCCGACCTGGTGGTGCTGAGACGCCTGTAGGACGCATATGTTGCCAGCAGCTCACCCTCTAAGGAGCCCGATGGACCAGTCCGTACCACGGTACGGTGCCCGCTTCACCGGCCGTACCGCCGTGGTGACCGGCGCCGCCTCCGGCATCGGAGCCGCCACCGCCGCACGCCTCGCCGGGGAGGGCGCCGCCGTCGTACTCGCCGACATCGCCGACGAACGCGGCCAGGCCGTGGTGGACGGGATCGAGAAGGACGGCGGCCGGGCCCGGTACGTGCACGCGGACGTCGCCGCCGAGGACGACTGGACGCGGATCGTGACCGCCGCCCACGCTTTCGGACCGGTCGACGTGCTCGTCAGCAACGCTTACACCGTCGAGGTCCGGCCGGCCCACGAGATGACCCTGCCGTCCTGGCAGCGGCAGCTCGCCGTCAACCTCACCGGCGGCTTCCTCGGCGTCAGGGCCGTCCTGCCCGACCTGCGCGCCCGCCGCGGCGCCGTGGTGCTCACCTCGTCGGTGCACGCCCACGCGGGCATCCCCGGCCACCCCGCCTACGCCGCGGCCAAGGGCGGCCTGCTGTCCCTGTGCGGGCAGCTCGCCGTCGAGTACGGGCCCGAGGTGCGCGTCAACGCGGTACTCCCCGGGCCCATCCTGACCGGGGCCTGGAACAGGGTGCCGCCGGAGGAACGGGAACGCAGCGTCGCCGGAACGGCCGCCCGCCGTTTCGGCACCCCCGAGGAGGTGGCCGCCGCGATCGCGTTCCTCTGCGCCGACGAGGCCTCCTACATCACCGGGTCCAGTCTCGTGGTGGACGGCGGCTGGAGCGTCGTGAAGGCCTCCGCATGATGCCCTTTGAACAGAAAGGCTGTACGACATGACGCCCTACGCCCGCCGCGGTGTGCACGGCCAGACCGTGGAGGCCCTGGCGCGCCGCATCCTGGGCGGCGAGATCCCGGAAGGGGCCACGCTCGACCTGGTGGCGCTGCAGAGCGAACTCGACGTCAGCCTCACCGCCCTGCGCGAGTCCCTCAAGGTGCTCGCCGCCAAGGGCATGGTCGACGCCCGCCAGAAACGCGGCACCTTCGTGCGGGCCCGCGCGGACTGGAACCTGCTCGACGCCGACGTGCTGCGCTGGCAGTTCGAGGGCGGCCGTACGACCGGCGCGGAGTGGTCGCTGCTGCGCAACCTCGCCGAGGTCCGCGCCATCATCGAACCGGCCGCCGTCCGGCTCGCCGCCGAGCGCCGCACCGAGGCCGACCTGCTGTTGCTGGAGACGGCCGTGGAGGCGATGGCCCGGGAGGACGCCGACCCGGGCCACGCCGTCGACGCCGACCTCGCCTTCCACCGCGCCCTGCTCGCCGCCACCCACAACGAACTGCTCGAACGCATGGAGATGGTGATCGAGTCGGGGCTGGCCCACCGCGACCGGATCGTGCACAGCGCCCCGCACAGCGAGGATCCCGTCCCTGCCCACCGCGCCGTCCTGGACGCCGTGCGCGACCGCGACCCACAGGCGGCCGAGACCGCCATGCGGGCCCTGCTCGACCAGGCGGGCCGCGACCTGGCCCGGCTCGACGGCCCCGAGGACGGGACCGGGACGGACCGGGCGACAGGGTCCGACGACACGAAAGGCAGCCGCGGCCGGTGAAGATCGAGCGGATAGAGACCTTCCTCGTCCCGCCGCGCTGGCTGTTCTGCCGCGTCGAGACGGACGACGGAGTGGTCGGCTGGGGCGAACCCGTCGTCGAGGGGCGCGCCGAGGTCGTCCGCGCGGCCGTCGACGTCCTCGCCGAATACCTGGTGGGGCAGGACCCGCTGCGTATCCAGGACCACTGGCAGGTGCTCACCAAGGGCGGCTTCTACCGGGGCGGCCCGGTGCTGTCGAGCGCCGTCGCGGGCCTCGACCAGGCCCTGTGGGACATCGCCGGCAAGACCTACGGCGCGCCCGTGCACGCCCTGCTGGGCGGTCCGGTGCGCGACCGGGTGCGGGTCTACGCCTGGGTCGGCGGCGACGAACCCGCCCAGCTGACCGAGCAGATAGCGGCCCAGGTCGAGGCGGGCTTCACCGCGGTGAAGATGAACGCCGCCGGGGCCACCTCGCCGCTGGCCACGGCGGCGGAGACGGCGGCCGTGGTCGCCCGGGTGAGCGCCGCCCGGGACGCCCTGGGCCCGGACCGGGACGTCGCCGTCGACTTCCACGGCCGCTTCACCGCCGCGAGCGCCCGCCGGGTCCTCGCCGAACTCGCCCCGCTGCACCCGCTGTTCGTGGAGGAACCGGTCCTCCCCGAGCACGGCCACCTGCTGCCCGGACTGGTCTCCGCGAGCCCGGTGCCGCTGGCCACCGGCGAACGCCTGTACTCGCGCGCCGAGTTCCTGCCCGTCCTCGCCGCCGGCATCGCGGTCGCCCAGCCGGACCTCTCGCACGCCGGCGGCATCTCCGAGGTGCACCGCATCGCCTCGCTCGCCGAGACCTACGGCGCCCAGCTCGCCCCGCACTGCCCGCTCGGCCCCATCGCCCTCGCGGCCGGCCTCCAAGTCGCCTTCGCCACCCCGAACTTCCTCATCCAGGAACAGAGCCGCGGCATCCACTACAACAAGGAAGCCGACCTCCTCTCCTACCTCGTCGACCCCGAACCCTTCCGCTTCGTGGACGGGCACGCGCACCGCGGTGACGCCCCCGGGCTGGGCATCACCCTCGACGAGTCGGCCGTACGCGCGGCCGACCGCGCGGGGCACCGGTGGCGCAACCCGGTGTGGCGGCACGCCGACGGCTCCTTCGCGGAGTGGTGACCGTGCCGCTCGAAGCCGTCACCGACCTCGCGCACGGCGGCCGCTGGACCTCGCTGCGCCACGGCGGCCGTGAGTGGCTGTGGCGGCGTGAGAGCCCCGAACGCCACGGCGTGGCACCGGGCGACGCGTTCGTGGACGCGGGAGGACTGGAGGAGTGCGTCCCCACCGTCCGCGGCACCCCCGACCACGGGGACGCCTGGTCCCGGCCCTGGACGCGCGACGGTGCCGGTGACGACGGTGCCGGGGAGACCGTCCGCTGCGACTGCTTCACCCTGACACGCACGCTGCGCGACACGGCCGACGGTGTCGAGGCCGACTACGTGCTGACGGCCGACCCCGGCTTCCGCTTCCTCTGGGCCGCCCACGCGCTCCTCGACCTCTCCGAGGAGGCCGTCCTGCTGGCCCAAGAGGGCGCGCCCACCCGGCTGTTCCCGGAGGCGGCGCCCCTGCTGGCCCGTCCCTGGCCGGACGGCGCCCCCTGGGTGACGGGCACCTGGCCCGCACCCCTGGGGCTGCGGCTCGACCGCTTCGGACCGGATGACGGTACGGCGGTCGGGGCCGTGGTGGACGGCGGCCGGTGCTGTGTGCACGACGGCGCGGACCGGCTCGCCCTGGCCGTCGAGGCGGAGGGGCAGCCGCTCTCCGTCGCCCTGTGGCGCAACCTCGGCGGCTTCCCCGCCGACCGGCCCTATCGCAGTACGGGCGTCGAGCCGATGCTCGGCCGCGTCTTCGACCTCGCCGACGCGGGCCCGGACGACGCCGCCCGCGTCCCCGCCTCGGGCGAGGTCCGCTGGCGGCTCACCGTCGGCGCCGACTGCCGCTGCCCCCGCTGACCATGGAAGGAGCCCCGCTCGTGGATCTGCGAGCCGCCCTCGCCGCCCGCCGCCTGCTCGCCATCGTGCGCGGCGGCGACCCGGAAGCCGCCCTGCGCACCGTGCTGGCCCTGGCCGAGGAGGGCATCGAACTGATCGAGGTGTCGCTCAGCGGCGCGGACGCCCTCGCCGTCATCGCCCGGGCCCACAAGGAACTCGGCCCCGAACGGCCGCTGGGCGCCGGCACGGTGCTGACCGCCGCCGACGCGCACGCCGCCCACCGGGCGGGCGCCGCTTTCGCCGTCACCCCCGGCCTCGGCGCCGGTGCCGACACCGCGCGGCAGCTCGGCATGCCGGTCCTGGCCGGCGTGCTGACCCCCACCGACGTGATCGCCGCGCAGGCCCGCGGCGCGGCCGCGCTGAAGCTCTTCCCGGCCGCCGAGGCCGGGGGAGCGGCGTACCTGAAGGCGCTGCGCGGGCCGTTCCCCGACGCCGCGTTCGTCCCGGTCGGCGGCGTCGACGTCCCGGCCGCACGGGCCTACCTGGCCGCCGGGGCCACCGCCGTCGGCGTCGGCTCCCCGCTCGTCGGGGACGCGGCGGACGGCGGCAGCATCACCGCCCTGCGCGAGCGGGCCCGGGCGTTCCGGGCCGCCGTACCGGAGGAGGGACCGGCGTGAGGGCTCCCTGGCGTCCGGCCCCGGGACCGGTCGTCTGCCTCGGCGAGACCATGGCCGCCCTGGCCCCCGACCCGCCCCGGCCGCTGGCGGACGCCGAGCAACTGCGGCTGTCCGTCGCGGGAGCGGAGTCCAACGTGGCCATGTACCTCGCGGACCACGGCGTTCCGGCCCGCTGGCTCTCGGCCGTCGGCGACGATCCGCTGGGCCGCCGGGTGCGCGCCGCGGTCGCCGCCGCCGGGGTCGACGTGACGCATGTGCGCACCGACCCGCACCGGCCCACGGGCCTCCTCCTCAAGAACCCGGGCCCCGCCGGAACCCGCGTCCACTACTACCGCGCCGGCTCGGCGGCCTCGGCCCTCGGTCCCGGCCTGCTCGACGGCGAACCCCTGAGCTCGGCCGCCCTCCTGCACCTCACCGGCATCACCCCCGCCCTCTCCGCGTCCTGCCGCGCCCTGGTGACCCGGGCCCTCGACACGCCTGCGGCCGAACGGCCGTACGCCGTCAGCTTCGACGTCAACCACCGGGCCGCGCTGTGGCCGGACGGCACCGCGCCGGCCCTGTTGCGCGCCCTCGCCGACCGCGCTGACATCGTTTTCGTGGGCCTCGACGAGGCCCAGGAGCTGTGGGGCGGCGACCTGACCGTCACCGGCCTGCGGGAGCTGCTGCCCGGGCCGCGGATCCTCGTCGTCAAGGACGGCGCCCGCGCCGCGACCGCCGTGACCGCGAACGGCGCGTGCACGGTGCCCGCGCTGCGGACGGCCGTGGTGGAACCGGTCGGCGCGGGCGACGCGTTTGCGGCGGGCTTCCTGGCCGGGCTGCTGCGCGCGGAGACGCCGGCCCGTGCCCTCCGGCTCGGCCACCTCACCGCGGTCTCCGCCCTCAAGGTGACGGGGGATCACGGTCCGCTGCCCGAGCCGGCGGACATCGCCCGGCTCCTCGAACTCACCGACCGGGACTGGCAGCGCTACGACGACGGATCCGTCGACGGACCGGCGGCCGGGCCGGAACGGCGGCGGCGAGAAGGCTCCGAGGCGGTCCGAAGTTAGTTAATCAAGGCGATGGAATAATCGCCGGGCCGTCGCTAGACGCGCCAGCGCGATCGGCGGGGAAAGGGACGGCCTCGCCGGTCGGGCCACGTCGGCTGCCTGCCGGGCCGAGGAGGGATACGGCTGATCGCGTTAGAACGCCGCGATCGCGCCCTGGTGGGCCAACGGACTGCGGATCGCCGGCGGGCGCAACGTCGGGATGACGAACAACCTGGTGAACAGCGTGTCCTCCAACAGCGCCCTGGACATCGGGGTGTTCGGCGACACCGGCCACCCCCTGGAGTCGGCCACGGTCAGCGGCAACGTCCTGATCGGCGGCGGTTGGAACGGTGTCCGGCACGGGGTACGGATCAGCTCTCCGGCCGGCACCTCGCTGTATCCGGACGCCACTACGAACGTCATCCTGAGCAACAACGTGTTGCGCGGCGCCTTCCGCGCGGGCCTCTGCATCGACCGCACCGTCGACATCACCGGCTGACCGGCACCGTCGGCAGGCTCCAGCCCCGAGTTCATAAAACGTATTGACAAACTATGAGAGGCATTCATAGGTTCACATCGCCCCCAGTCCGACCCGTTTTTCGATTCCGACCCGCCCTTTCGACACCGACCGCCGCGCGCAGCTGTGCGGCGCCGATGGGAGCGTGCGATCACCTTGACCACCGACATCCGGCGGGCGCTGGTCGTCCGCGGCGGTTGGGACGGGCATCAGCCCGTGACGATCAGCGACGGCTTCGTCCCCTTCCTCAAGGAGAACGGGTTCGTCGTCGAGACCTCCGAGGACCTCGCGGTGTACGAGGACACGGAGCGCCTGGCCGCCACCGACCTGGTCGTGCAGTGCTGGACCATGGGCACCATCACCCGGGAGCAGAGCGACAACCTCGCCGCCGCGGTACGCGCCGGCACCGGCCTGGCCGGCTGGCACGGCGGCATCGTCGACAGCTTCCACGACCACGGCTACCACCTGCTGACCGGCGGCAAGTTCGTGATGCACCCGCCGGGCTTCCACGACCACACCGTGCACCTGCTGCCCGAGCGGGCCGGCCACCCGGTCGTCGCGGGGCTCGACGACTTCGCCGTGCACACCGAGCAGTACTGGCTGCTGACCGACCCCCACATCGACGTCCTCGCCACCACCACCTTCCCGCCCGACGAACTCCGGGACCGGCCCGCGGTGATGCCCGCCGTGTGGACCAGGACCTGGGGCGCGGGGCGGGTCTTCGTCTCGGCCATCGGGCACAAGCCCGACGACTTCGACGTGCCCGAAGTGCGCACACTGACCGAAAGGGGACTGCTGTGGGCGAGCCGCTGAAGCCCTTGGACATCGGCATCGTCGGCGCCGGGAAGATCAGCGGCGCCTACCTCTCGACCCTGGAAGGGCTCAAGTCCGTACGGCTCACCGCCGTCACCGACCTCGACCCCGCCCGCGCCCGGAGCGTCGCCGAACGGACCGGGGCGACCGAGGTGCCGGACGTCGCCGCGCTCGTGGCCCGGGACGACGTGGACGCCGTACTCAACCTCACCGTTCCCGCCGCCCACGCGGAGGTCGCCGTCACCGCGCTCGCCGCGGGCAAGCACGTGTACGGCGAGAAGCCGCTCGCGGCGAACCGCAAGGAGGCCGACGCCGTGCTGGCGGCGGCGCGGGAGGCCGGGCTGCGGGTCGGCTGCGCGCCCGACACCGTCCTCGGCACCGGAACGCAGACCGCGCGCAAGGCGGTCGACGACGGTCTGATCGGCCGGCCGGTCGCGGCCACCGCCTTCATGACCAGCGCCGGACACGAGAAGTGGCACCCGGACCCGGAGTTCTACTACCGGCCGGGCGGCGGCCCCCTGCTCGACATGGGCCCCTACTACCTCTCCGCCCTGGTCCACCTGCTGGGCCCGGTGGTCAGGGTGACCGGCGCCTCCTCCCGGCCACGGGCCGAGCGGACCATCGGCAGCGGCCCGCGCGCGGGGACCGTCTTCCCGGTGGAGGTGGACACCCACATCACCGGTGTCCTGGAGCACACCGGGGGAGCGCTGTCCACCCTGGTCATGAGCTTCGACGTGCGCGCCGCCCGGCTGCCGCGCATCGAAGTGCACGGCACCGAGGCCTCGTTGTCCGTGCTCGACCCGAACGGCTTCGACGGCGCCGTCGAACTCCACCGCGGCGACGGCTGGCAGACCCTGCCCGTCTCCGCCGGTCACCGGGACGCGGGCCGCGGCATCGGCCTCGCCGATCTCGCCGAGGCACTGACGGAGGGGCGCCCGCACCGCGCGTCGGCCGAACTCGCCGCCCACGTCCTGGACGTCATGCTGACCCTCATGGACGCGGCGGACCAGGGCCGCGCACTCCCGGTGACCAGCACCTGCGAGCGACCCGCTCCGCTCCACTGACCCGCACCACGCAACAGGAGACCCCCTTCATGCACGACGACCGGAACCTGGTCGAAGCACGTCTGGAACGCGTCCTCAGGGAACGCATCCGTCCCGCCGTCCACCCCGTCACCACCCCCCTGACCGTGGAGATCTGGTCCACCCCTGACGAACCCGTCCCGGTGGCCGAGGGGCTGGCCGTCCCGACCCGCCCCATCGCCCCGGGCACCCCGTGGGGCACGCCGTGGGGAACCAGCTGGTTCAAGGTCACCGGCACCGTCCCCGCCGAGTGGGCCGGCCGGACCGTCGAGGCCGTCCTCGACCTCGGCTTCACCCCGCGCACCCCTGGTTTCCAGTGCGAGGGACTCGTCTACCGGCCCGACGGCACGCCGGTGAAGGGCCTCCACCCGCGCAACACCCACGTCCGCGTCGGCTCGCCCGTGGCCGGCGGGGAGCAGGTCCACTGGCGCGTCGAGGCCGCCTCCAACCCCGACCTGGACGCGAGCGGCGTGCCGTTCCAGCCCACCCCGATGGGTGACCGGGCGACCGCCGGTGACGCGCCCCAGTACGTCCTCGGCGAGCTGCGGCTGGCCGTCTTCGACGAGACCGTGTGGAACCTGGTCATGGACCTGGAGGTCCTCGGCGAGCTCATGGCGGAACTGCCCGTCGACGGGGCGCGCCGCTGGGAGATCCTGCGCGCGGTCGGCCGGGCCCTCGACGCCGTCGACCTCCAGGACGTGGGCGGCACGGCGGAACGGGCGCGTTCGTGTCTTACCGAGGTACTCGCCGCCCCAGCCGCCCCGGCCGCCCACCGGATCAGCGCGGTCGGGCACGCGCACATCGACTCGGCGTGGCTGTGGCCGCTGCGCGAGACGGTCCGCAAGGTCGCCCGCACCACCGCCAACATGACCGCCCTCCTGGCGGAGGAGCCCGAGTTCGTCTTCGCCATGTCCCAGGCCCAGCAGTTCGCCTGGATCAAGGAGCACCGGCCCGAGGTGTACGCGAAGGTGAAGAAGGCCGTCGCGGACGGGCGGTTCGTGCCGGCGGGCGGGATGTGGGTGGAGTCGGACACCAACATGCCCGGTTCGGAGGCGATGGCTCGTCAGTTCGTGCACGGCAAGCGGTTCTTCCTCGACGAGTTCGGCATCGAGAACGACGAGGCCTGGCTGCCCGACACCTTCGGCTTCGCCGCCGGGCTCCCGCAGATCATCAGGGCGGCGGGCTCGACACGGCTCCTCACCCAGAAGATCTCCTGGAGCCGGACCAACAGCTTCCCGCACCACACCTTCCAGTGGGAGGGCATCGACGGCACCCGGATCTTCACCCACTTCCCGCCCGTCGACACCTACAACTGCGAGATGACGGGCAGTCAGATCGCGCACGCGGCCCGCAACTTCAAGGAGAAGGGCGTAGCCACCCGCTCCCTCGCCCCCACCGGCTACGGCGACGGGGGCGGCGGTACCACCCGGGAGATGGTCGCCAAGGCGGCCCGGCTGCGCAGTCTGGAGGGCTCGGCGGCCGTCGTCTGGGAGACCCCGGCCGACTTCTTCGCCAAGGCCGAGGCCGAATACCCCGACCCGCCCGTCTGGGTCGGCGAGCTCTATCTCGAACTGCACCGCGCGACCCTCACCAGCCAGGCGAAGACCAAGCAGGGCAACCGGCGCAGCGAACACCTGCTGCACGAGGCCGAGCTGTGGGCCGCGACGGCTGCCGTGCGCGCCGGATTCCCGTACCCCTACGAGCAGTTGGACCGGATCTGGAAGACGGTCCTGCTCCACCAGTTCCACGACATCCTGCCGGGCTCGTCGATCGCCTGGGTGCACCGGGAGGCCCGCGAGACCTATGCGCGGCTGGCCGGGGAACTGGAGGACGTCATCGGCGCGGCCCAGCGTGCCCTGGCGGGGGAGGGGGAGCGCACCCTGGTCTTCAACTCCGCTCCGCACAGCCGGGGTTCGGTGCCCGCCAGAGGTGCCGCGTCCCGGGCCGTCCAGGGGGACACCGTGACGCCGGTCCCGCGCGAGGGCGGCGGCTATCTCCTCGACAACGGTCTGCTGCGGGTCGAGATCGACGGACGGGGACTGGTGGTCTCGGCGTACGACATCCCCGCGGACCGGGAGGCGATCGCGCCGGGGCAGGCGGCCAACCTGCTCCAGCTGCACCCCGACTTCCCCAACCAGTGGGACGCGTGGGACGTCGACGCCTTCTACCGGAACGTCGGCAGCGACCTCACCGAGGTGGCGGGACTGGCGGCCGAGGGCGGCGCGGTGCGTGTCGAGCGGGTCTTCGGCGGCTCCCGGGTCACCCAGCTGCTGTCGGTCCCGGCGGACGCCAAGCGCCTCGACATCGACACCGAGGTGGACTGGCACGAGACCGAGCGCTTCCTGAAGCTGGCCTTCCCGCTGGACGTCAGGGCCGACCGGTACGCCGCCGAGACGCAGTTCGGGCACGTGTACCGGCCCACCCACCAGAACACCAGCTGGGAGTGGGCCAAGTTCGAGGCCTGCAACCACCGGTTCGTCCACCTCGACGAACCGGGCTGGGGCGTCGCCGTCGTCAACGACTCGACGTACGGCCACGACGTGACCCGCGCGGTGCGCACCGGCGCCGGGGACGCGGGTACGACGACCACCGTACGGGCGTCGCTGCTGCGGGCGCCCCGCTACCCGGACCCGGACACCGACCAGGGCGTGCACCGCTTCCGGCACGCGCTGGTACCGGGCGCGACGGTCGGGGACGCGGTCCGCGAGGGCTACCGGGCCAATCTGCCCGAGCGACGCGTCCAGGGGGTCGCCGAGGTGGCGCCGTTGGTGACCGTCGACAACGACGCCGCCGTCGTCAGCGCGGTGAAGCTGGCCGACGACCGCGGCGGCGACCTGGTGGTGCGGCTGTACGAGGCGAACGGCGGCCGGGCCCGGGCCACCGTGTCCGCCGACGGCTTCGCGGCGGACCGCGCCGTCCTGACGGACCTGCTGGAGCGCCCGCTCGCGGACGCCGAGCGGCCCGCCGCGGCGGACGGCGGTGTCGTCCTCGCGCTGCGGCCGTTCCAGATGGTGACGCTGCGGCTGCCGCGCGCCTGACCCGGTGACCCGACACACCGGGCCCGGCGCGTCCGCCGGGCCCGGCGCCGTCTCCGATTCCGTCGTCGTACGCACCGAGAGAGGACCCGGCACGATGACCGCCCCGTCCGGCCGGCCCACGGCCGTGTCCGTCATGGATCCCGTCGTCGCGGACCAGGTGCTCCCCGCGGAGCTGCGGGACCGGCTCTCCGGGCTCGTCCGGCTCGCCCCCGGCCCGGCGGGGGCGGCCTTCCCCGCCGCGTTCGCCGAGGCGGAGGTGCTGATGAGCGACCCGTACGTCACCGACGGACAGGCGGCCCGGCTGGGTGCGGAGCGGGTCGGACTGGCCGAGCTGTGCCGCCGGTCGGCGGTGGTGAGCGTGCACGCGCCGCTGCTGCCGGAGACGTCCGGTCTGCTCGACGCCGGGATGCTCGCCCTGATCCCGGACGGGGGCGTGCTCGTCAACACGGCCCGTGGCGCAATCGTCGACACGGCGGCGCCGACCCGCGAGTGCGCGTCCGGTCGGCTGGAGGCGTACCTCGACGTGACGGACCCCGAACCGCTGCCGCCCGGCCACCCTCTGCTGTCCCTGCCCGATGTGCTGGTCACCCCGCACATCGCCGGCGCCCAGGGCAGCGAGCTGCGCCGGCTGGGCCGGTACGCGCTCGCGGAGGTCGAGCGCTGGACGGCCGGCGAGCCACTGCTCGGGGAGGTGACCGAGGAGGCCCTGCACCGACTGGCCTGACCGGGACCACGGGGCCGTCGCGAGCGTCACCGCGGTAGACGCGCTACCGGCAGGCCGTCCGGCCGGGGGCACGGAGCGCCCTGGACGCCACCGCACCAGGTCAGGGTGCGTCGTCGCGCCGGCCGGCGCGACCGGCGGGGCCGTCCGCACCGGTGCCCCTCAGTCCTCCGCCACCCGGATGATCGTCCTGCCGGGCGTGCGCTTCTCCGGGGTGAACGCGGCAACCGCCTCGGCGAGCGGCCGGACCGCGCCGACGACGGGCCTGAGGCGCCCGTCCCGCACCCGTGCGGCGAGGTCGGCGAGGCGTGCGCGGTCGGGTTCGACGACGAAGAAGACCGCCCGCCCGTCCGCGGGGTGGACGGTGACCGGACGGGCGATGGTGACCAGCGTGCCGCCGGCGCGGACCAGTGCCGTGGAGCGGTCGAGGACCTCGCCGCCGATCACGTCGAACACCACGTCGACCTCGCCGATGTCCTCCAGCCGCCCGGCCTGGAGGTCCACGAAGGTGTCCACGCCCAGGTCGCGGGCGAGGTCGCGGTCGGCCGCCCGGCCGGTGCCGATCACCCGCGCGCCCGCCGCACGGGCCAGCTGCACGGCGATGGAGCCGACGCCGCCCGCGGCACCGTGGACCAGTACGGTCTGGCCGGTGGCCAGGCGGCCGTGGTCGAAGAGGCCCTGCCAGGCGGTGAGCCCGGAGATCGGCAGGGCCGCGGCCGTGACATGGTCGACGTCGGCCGGGAGCGGGGCGAGGTTGCGGGCCTCGACGGCGGTGTACTCGGCGAGCGTGCCGTCGCGGGTCCAGTCGGCGAGCCCGAACACCCACTGGCCGACGGTCAGTCCGGTGGTGCCGTAGCCCAGCTCGGTGACCACGCCGGACAGTTCGTGGCCGGGCACGCTCGGCGTGCGGTCGCGGCCGGCGCGGTCGGTCCAGGTGGCGGGCCAGGTCAGCTCGCCGGGCGTGAACCCGGCGGCGTGCACGCGCACGATCACGTCGTTCTCCGCCGCGTGCGGGAGCGGCAGCTCGGTGAGGGCGAGACCGCCGGCTCCGGCGTCGCGGTCCTTGACGGTGATGGCTTGCATGAGGGGTACCTCTGGGAGGGTGGGGGAGTCGCGGCGACGGACCGGTCCCGCCCGGCGGCGACCGCCCGTCGTGACCCATCTCAGCGCCCCGCGGCGAGCTCTGCCACCGCGGGCGGCGGCCGGCCGAGGGGGCCGGCGGACGCTGCTGTCGTCACGCCTTCGACCGTATCCCGGAACCGGCCCGGACCTCTGGGCCACCTTTCGTCCCGTGGCATGGGCCACTTTGCCCGCGCCCTGCGCCCTCCCCTCGGGCGCCGGCAGGTGTCGGCGGTCCCTCCCGTCACGCCACTCCCGTCCGCCGCAGGCCGCACCGCGCCTACAGCGCCGTCCCCGGGGAGACCTCGGGCACCCTGCCCTGGCGCACCGCCAAGTCGCTGATCCTGCTGGTCTGCGTGGTCCTGGTGGTGCTGCCCTTCGTGGCGATCGTCTCGACCTCGCTGGCGGACTCCGCCGAGGTCACCAGGGCGGGCGGCTACGTCCTGTGGCCCGACCACCCCACGCTCCTTGCCTACACACTCCTCAACGGCGGGATCGTCTCCAGGGCCATGCTGGTCAGTGTCGGCATCACCGTCGTCGGCTCGGCCCTCAGCCTGGTCTCGTCCATCATGCTGGCGTACGGCCTCAGCCGCCGCGGGTCCTTCGGACACAAGCCCGTGCTGCTCCTGCTGCTGATGGCGATGCCGTTCGTGCCCGGTGTCATCCCGAGCTACCTGATGGTCAGGCAGCTCGGCTTGATCAACAGCTACTGGTCGCTGATCCTGCCCTCCTTGCGCGGAGGCCGCCGTCGACCTCGGGTTCCGGCCGTTCCAGATCCGGACGCTGCGGCTGCGCCCGGCCGGCGGATCCCCGGACCGGACCTGACGTGTACGCGCAAGGATCATCCGGGGCCGCAGAGCCGT
>NZ_BCFL01000042.1 GCF_002217755.1 Streptomyces hyaluromycini
CCCGCGGAGCGGGATATGTCCCGGCTTGCCGGGACATAGAGCACGAATTTGCGCAAGCGCAATTCGAATTCCGGCGTAAACGCCGGAATGGAATTCCGTAAACGGAATTCTGACGGGACGTCAATTCGCGCAAGCGCGAATTGAGGGCACCCGCGCAAGCGCGGTCGCCGAGGGCTGGCAGCAAGGGGGGGTGCATCATGTGCGGGCCTGTGTAGCCACTGGGAATCCGAGGTGTAACCCCCGCAACGAAAGTGACGAACCGCCGACTCTACAGGTGTCGGCCCCGCCGCCAGTGACGGGCTCCGCTTACGCTCCACCCGAACCCCTCCCAAGCATCCCAATTCACTTCGACACGTTCACCAATACCCCGCCAACATACACGTCAACCCGTCAACGATGGGGCGGGTTGACGTGACGCATCACTCTGGCGAGCAAAGGAGCGGCCCAAGTGATGCATCATCGTAACTAACTGTGTAGTGCCTGGATCCTGGAGAGGCCACCACCTACCCGTCCCTAAAACTGCCGGTGGAATTCAGAATTGCACTGCCCAGAATTCCTCAGCCCCGGAAAGGAAGCTCCGATATGAGGTGCTGAAATTCAGCGTGCGGAGGTACCGAAGCCGAACGGCCCCTCGGGCCGGGCGGCGAAACCCCGACGGAGATCGACCCCGCCTATTGCTGCTGCTTTTCCGTCACGGCCTCAGCCGCCCGAGACTCAGAGCCGCTGATGCCGCCTACGGTCTGCGCGGGCCCACGGGCCCGCACGCGAAGCTGCCTCAGCCTCGACGAGGTTCGGCGGTTGCCCACCGGTGGACCTCAGCCACTTATATCTACACAGATCAAGAACATGCTGGTCAGCGCGTTGCGCGTGGCGCGATGCGCACCGGCTGAGGGGACGTATCGCCGCCGATGTGTCCCGACTGAGGGGGCATATCGACCCCTCGAAGTCAATTGGAGGCGACACGTTCTGCGCTGGTGTGTCAACTGGAGGCGACATGCGGGGGCCGTTGTGTCCGGGGAGACGTCCGCGGTGCGGGAAGGGGGGAGATCTGTCCCCCTGGGGGGACACAACTTGCGCGGCATGTCGTGTCGAAGCGACATGAGTGTCAAGCGGAGGTGACATACTGCCGAGAGTCCGAAGATCAAGAGCGTGGGAGAACAGCCTCGTGCCGAGTGATCCGCAGCATCGCCGTACGAGCGCCCGTGAGGCGCCGCAGCCGAGCCTGCCACTGGATGATCCGGCTGATGCCTGGGATCGGCCGCTACGGCCCGTCAAGGATCTTGACGACGTCGCGCGGCAGTACCCGGGCCGGAAGCTCACGCTGGACAGCCACCGCAAGCCCCTGGAGTTCTACGGGCCGCCGGACCAGCCGAACGCGTTCTCCATGGACAGCCTGGAATTCTTCCTCGTCATCAGCCAGTTCTTCCGCGAGGCGCTGCCGCTGAGGCTGATCCTGCTGATGATCGCCTGCCAGAGGGCGGGCGGCCGGATCCACCTGACCCAGGAAGAGATGGCGCACGTCCTGGACGTGGCCCGCACCAAGGTCAACGAGGCTCTGGGCGAGGTCACGTCGCACGGGATCGTCTTTCGGGTGAAGCGTGGTGTATACCAGTTCAACCCGCCGTACTCCTATCGGGTGGCTGAGTTCATCCCGGGCACCGAGACGGTGGAGGCGGAGTACCGGAAGGTCGAGCAGCACGACACGATTGCCAAAATCCGCGCCGACGAGAGCCTTCCCGACCTGGTGCGCTTCCCCTCTCTGGAGAAGATGCGCCAGGAGATCGAGCGGCTGCGTGAGGAACGCGCGAAAATGCGTGCTGAGAGGCGTCAGGAACGGGCGGCGCGCAAAGAGAAGGGGGCACAGCAGTGAGCGGTCTGCATTTCGCCGCAGTCAACGCGGAGGGCGTCGTCGCCGACCTGGACCTGCTGCCCGCGGCCTACCGGGTGCTGCTGAAGCTGCGGGCCCACAGCGAGGCCGGCGGCCGTATCGAGATCGACCAGATCACCATCGCCCAGATGCTCGGGCTGAGCCGGGCCGCGGTCAACGCCGCCCTGCGCGACCTCGATCTGGCGCAGCTGGTGAAGAAGCAGAGGGCCGGTGTCTACCAGCTCAACCCGATGCTGGCGGCCTACCTCTCCCCCGAGGACGCCATCGCGGCCGTGAAGGCGATGCCGAAGAGCGAGCGTCTGAACTCTCCCGGCTTCGCCGACCGCTACCGTCACGCGGTCACCGCCTACCAGGACCAGCTCGCCGAGAAGCGCCGGCGCCGGGAAGACGCCAAGCGGCGCCAAGCCCTCAAAGCCGTCTCCTGATCCTGGCCACCCTGCCGGACGTCACGGCGCTGCACTCCACGGTGCGGCGCCGTTCTGGTTCTCTGGAACGAGCCGGTTCACCTGGTGCTACCGGGCGAGTGAAATGGCGAGCAGCGCGACCTGAGCGTTGCGTGCAGCACGGAGCCGAGTAGCAGCTGCTGCACCCGCGGTTGCTGCAGGGCGGGACCGGCATGCCACCCGTGCAGCACCCTTGTGCCGCCTGGCCATGTAAATGCTGCGCGACAGACTCGACACCACCCCAACCACCACCAGGACCCCGAGCAGTAACCACCCGGACACCGCCGAGCAGCACCCGTGCCGCACTCCGCTGCACAACACCGTCGTGCAGCAGCCGCAGGCCTTCGGCTGCTGCATCTCTTACCCCTCACACCCTCACAGCGTGACGCCGGGTACGTGACACAAGTCGGGCTCGCCTGGGTGGGCCAAAAGCGGGAACCGATCCGCGTCGCCAGCGCGCCGTGAACGTTCTCCAGGGCATGGAGCTCGTAGTCGAAGAGGCCGCGGTGACCATCAAGGTCCTGTCCGTGAGCGGCAAGCGGATGTCGAAGGGTATCTACAACCAGCTGCCCCGGCGCAGTCCCTGAGCGATCACGACTGCACGATGGAGGGCCCGGCCCTGGGGCGTCGTGATTGATCCGAAGTGCTGCCAACACATGTACGCGGAAGGCCGGGAGCACTGGCACGTCGTGTTCGAGTGCGATGGCGAGCTGGCGGTGTGGTGGGTACGGCAGGGGGCGAAGAACGCCCCGTACAACCTGATCGCCGGTGGCCCGTACGAGCCGCAGTCCCGCGTCGACGGAGAGTTCCTGGACGCCTGCGCCCTGGAGACCTACCGGGGCTCCACCGATTTCTTCCAGGGCAACATGTTCGCCCTGATCCGCGACGACCAGATCGCGGCAACGATCGAGGACACCAAGGTCTACCTGTCTTGCTCCGCCGCAGTGTTGAAGCTGCACACCGCCAGGAAGGAGCATCACGCCGCCGCACAGCGGGCCGCTTCGACACCGCCCTATCCCCCGCATATCAAGATCCCCAACTTCGCTGCCGAGGCCGCCGCGAAGACAGAGAAGGCGCTGAGGGCCGCCGAAGAGGCCCTGGAGCAGATGTATGACCAGCGCGGGCACAGTGCCCAGGATCTGTATCCCGATGTGGTCGCGGACGTTCGCCGCATCAAGCAGGCCCGGGTGAACTACGCCGTGGCACTGGAGGCAGTTGAGCAGCTTCCCCAGCTCTTCTTGGGCGCCTGAGCGGCCGACGGAGCAGCGCGGACCGGGCGTGGGGAAAATCCGTGACTGGCTGCTTCGACGAGGGCCTACGCTCCCGTCATGTACAGCCCTTACGCCCGCCCCCACCCGTTGACTGGTGTCGGCTTCCGGCTCGGAGTTTTCGACACGTCGGTGCTCACCACGGACGTCACGGCGGCGGTGTTCCGCGGCCGGCCATCCTCGATCCTGGACGGGATGCGGTACGGCACGCTGCGCGGCTTCATCCCGCACTATGTGTGGGCGGAGGTCCCCCGGGTGCTGGCCGATCTCAAGCGCGAGGGCGGCGCCTTCGACCTCGAGGCGGCGGAGCGGCTGTGGTGGCAGCAGTACGTGCCGCTGCTGCACGTCGTCTGCGTGAACGGGCTGCCCATGACGGCGGCCGCCGACAAGCTCGCCCAGGAGGACCTCAGCGACGTCGGCATCCTGCAGCTGGCCGGCGTCCTCGCGCCTGTCGTGCTGTTCGCCGAAGACCCCGACCTGATCCGCCAGGGCGTCGCCGTACCGGGATGGAGGGACGTACGGGCCGCGCTGGGAAGGATCGGCAAGGCAGAGGCCGACATGGAGGTCACCGGCAACCTGGTCGTGGGCACCGGCTACGGCCTGTACGGCGTCACGCGCCTGGCCCGCGTGTATCCCGTGGCCGCCGGGATCGTGGCGGCCGCCGCCGGCGTCTACGCCTACCGCAACCGTGCCCGGTTCACCGCCGACGTCCGCGCGAAACTCGCCCGGGTCGGCACGGAGGCCTTGAAGGTCCTGACCGAGCCGTACGGCCAGTACGAGCTGCACAAGCCCGGCTGGACACGGGCGCAACGCGGCACCGCCGGAGATGACGTGCTCTCTCAGGTCGCCCGCCTGCTCGCCCGCGCGCCCGTGCCGATGACCCGTACCGAGATGCTCGCCGCCCTGCCCGCCGCCGTGCAGACGCCGCACCGCCGGCAGATGGACGGGCTAGGGCGGCTTCTGCACCGCTTCCCCGCCTTCTATCAAGTGGAGCCCGGCAGGTGGCAGTTGGGCCGGGCCAACGTGCAGGTACGTCGCCCCCGTCCATGGGAACGCCGCGTGCGGATAGACGCCTGGTCACGCCCTTCGGCGCGAGGCTGGCGGAACGTACGACCGGAATGGCTCCGCCCTCGGCATCTGCCATACCGGGACGGATTCCAGACGTTGTCCGCGCACCCCAGCGGATCAGTGCTCAGTTGGGCAAACTGGCAGGCAAAGAGAGCCGCCTTCGTACGCCAACTGGCACTGACTTGGGGGAACTTGTGATCGTCCGGCGATTCCTTGACGACGATGGTGAACTGGCCCAGCACGTCATCCAGCAGCTCAACACTCCACTGGACTGGCCAGAAACGGAGGGCTGAACACTGGGCAGGTCGCGAAGATTGCTTCTGCGGCAGCCTGCGACGTCTCGTACAACCAGGCAGCCAACGGTCATCTGGCCGACCTTTTCGCCGTCCTCCCCCTGCCGGGCACGCCCAAAGGCGATGAGTTCTGGGTGGCGCTGGAGGATGCGGGAGGCGATGCCGCTCTGTACATCGACCCCGGCAACATGGGCGGTCCGTCCTTCGATCGCCTGGCCAGGGAGAACGGAGCGGGCATTGCCGACCGGGTGCTCAACTTTTCGGCAGAACTTGACGACCAGCAGCGCGACGCTGTGACCAAGGTGATCGGCGACGCACTGGCCCATGACACGCTCGTCGCAGGTGGGCGCTACCTCGGGCAGTTGTGGCTGCGTGACGCCGAGACCACTGCCTGGCATGTGCTGCTCGCTAGGCGCCGGCTGCACGAGACAGAGGACGACCGTAAGCGATTCTTCGAGGTGAGGAGGCGCGGCCGCCGATGACGACGACTTGACGGAGCAGCGTTGCCAGGGGAACGGCATCATCTAGGACGCCCTGCTCCAGCCGATCGAGAGCGTGGACTTGCTTCAGCGGGTCCGCCTCACTTGTACAGGGTGACGATCGAAGCGATGGCGCCCACCACGGCGGCCACGGAGCCCAAGGCCGTCCAGAGGACTGCACCGCGGTTCCACCAGGGCTTCGGCGCGGCGTCGTCAGAAGACGGGCCGACGGTCGCGCTGGCGGTGGATTTGTTGGAGGCCTGCGCGTACGGGGCGCTTACGTTGACAGGGGAGTTGTCACCTGCGGTGATGTTCACGGACTGCCCTGCAGGCGGCTGCGGGTCCGGGGCCGGAGACTGGCTGCTCATGGCGTTCATCAGTTTCTTGTAGGCGCCGAGAACATCCTCGCGCGCGTGGGAGAGGGCTTGCAGGGTCTCGTAGTAGCGGGTGGGGTCGGTGCGTTTCCACTCGGGTGGAACTTCGGTGTACGAGAGGGTGTCCGAGTCTTCAGGGGGGAAGGTACCGCCGAACTCGTCGGCCAGGCGGCCGAGTGCATCAACAAGATCCTGGTAGAGCCTTGTGAGACCGGGGTCGGTGAAGTCGATGATGTCCTGCTGCAGGGCCTCCTGGGCGTCGTCTACACCTGCCGTCACCCGGGCAGGAATGCGGTGCAACGGCTTCCTCGACAGCAGGAACTTCATCCAGGGGGCATCCGGCGGAATGGTACGTGCGACCCGCGTCATCTTGTCCCTGTCAGGTCCCCCCGCTGAGACCGTCTGTCTTCCGACGGCCCGGCTGAACTCCTCAAGAGCGGAGTCGACCCGCCCGCTGTGGTGGGGGAACGCCTCGCCGTCTAGATCGCATAGGCGGCCGCCATTGCCAGGGTTCCGCAGATGCAGCTCGAACTGTGCGTCCGCTGCGGCCCGTATCGCCTCGTACAGGTCCTCGGCCGCCGAGATCACTTGAGGGGCGGCGAGCATCTGCAGTTCCCGGAGTTGGTTGCGGAGATTCAGGACTCCGGCCTCCACCGTGGCCACGGGGAGAGGCACCGGGGCGTCGAGCGACTCGGCCGGGGGTGCGGTCCAGCTGCGATAAAGATCCGTCTGAAGGGTTTGTGTGGCCCGGAGGTAAGAACGGCAGACGTCCAGCACCTCGCCTCTCCCCCCGTCCAGGTAATTGAAGTTCGCCACAGAATGGCTCCGGATTAGTAGTCGAGGTCCAGGTAGTCGATGTCATTGATTTCCACGTCCGACAGCCCCATAGCGCGGGAACCGCCGTCCTGGAAGTACACGTCCTTAAACCCCTCGGCGATGATTCCGCGCATCTGCTGGTCGCTGGCCCCGGCGTCGCGGGCGTCGAACAAGCGGCGGGCGTACTCCGGGGGGAGGTGCACGGTGAGTCGCCGGAAGCGGCCGTCGTCGGTCGTGCCGACCGGCGCGGTGTAGCCGAAGCGGGCCCTTGTCTCTACTGTGATTCCGCCGGTGGCGGCGGCCTGCTTCCGTCGGCGCTTGCGGACCAGGGGCTGCCACCGGGACCGCACCGCCGCGTCGATCTTGTCGGCGATGGCCTTGGGCGGGTGCTTGCGCTCGCCCTTGCGGTAGCGCTCCACCGACCGCTGACTCACCCCGAGCTCCGCCGCGACGGCCCTGGTCGTCTTGAGCTGCTTCATCAGGTAGCCGATCTGGCCCTTGAGGGTCTTGGGCGGCTCGTGGGTGAACGCCTCCTGGTCGGCGCGCTCGATGGCGTCTTCGATCTCCCGCACCGGTCACTCCCCTTCATCCAGGACGGCGTCGCCGCCCTTGATGTGGCGGGCGGGGTTGTAGCCCTTCTCCATCAGGTCGATCGCCCAGAGCATCTCCTGGACGCCTTCCAGCTTGGCCAGGCCGGGGGTGGGCCCGAGGCGGAAGCCGCCGGGCTGGGGCTTGCCGGAGGCCGCGTACGGCAGGAAGTCCAGCGGCGAGGGGCCGGGGCTCGGGTAGACGACGCAGTCGGACAGCACGGCGAGCGGGAACAGGCCGGTCATCTTGGCCATGTTGTTGAGCTTGCGGTGCATGTTGACCCGGGCCTTGCTGATGACGGCGGCCCGGATGTCGGGGCGCCAGGTCGGGCGTTCCAGGGCCGGCCACCGGTCGCCGTCCTTGTAGTTCTTGCCCTGGTGGCGCTCGCGCAGTTTGCCGATGCCCCCCTTGACGGTGGCCTTGATGGCGGCGAGGACGGCCGCCAGGGCGGGGTCGACGTCCTTGTGCCGCTCCATCGCGGCGAGGAACTGCTGGTCGTCCAGGTCCTTGGTGACGCCGAGGTCGGCGAGGGTGTCGACGTACGCGTTCTTGAGCCGGTCGTGCCACGGGTCCAGGTACGCGCCGGTCTCGCGGCGCAGGTACGCCTCGATCGGCTGGACGTTGTAGCCGAGCTCCTGGGCGTAGGCGACGGTGTGCGTCTGGTACCAGGCCGGGCCTGTCGGGCGCTCGCCGGTCGGCGTGAACGGCGAGGGCAGGCGCGGGTCCAGCTCGATGTGGGAGAGGTCGACCAGCCAGGAGCCGGGGATCTTCGGGTTGAAGGCCGGAGCGTGGAAGTGGTCGGGCTCCGACAGGCCGACGACCAGGCGGGCGGCAGCGGCGAGGAACGCCGTGTTGAGGTCCAGGCCGACCGCGTACGGCAGCATGCACTCCTCATCGGTCAGCTGGTCCACCGGCCGCACCCACTGGTACGCCTCCTCATTGAGGAACCCGCCCGTCCAGCCGGAGTGCACGACCACGGGGTGCTCGGGGGTGGCCTCCGGCGGCGCCGGGTCCATCGGGTCCTTCCCGAGCGAGCCGGGGTTGTGGCCGGGCACCCAGTTCCCGGTCTCCTCGTCGCGCACCGCGCGCGTGGGCGGGCGCAGCGCCGTCATCAGTTCCAGCCCGGACACGGCCGTCGACCCGCGTGGGGTGATGACCCGCTGGGCGTACACCCCGAGGACGCGGGCGACGTCGGCCGGCTCCATCTCCGCGACGCCGGGCCACGACCGGGGGTCAAGTGCGTCCCACGACAGGATCGCGAGCTGCACGCACTGGCGCTGGTTGCCCTGCGCCTTGCGGTAGATGCGCGCCCACGGGCCGAACCCGCGCTGCGTGAGCTCCCACTTCGCCTTCGCCACCTGCTTGACGACCGGGTGGTCCTCGGGCAGCCGCAGGGAACGGCGCTGCTCGTGGCCCTCCAGGCGCTCGGGCAGTCCGAGCTTCACGGCGGCCGCCGCGGTGAGCACGATCAACGGGTCGCTGTCCTTGCCGTTCTTGTGCAGGCGCGGCGCACCGAGACCGGACTCGCGCAGGGTCCACTCCACCAGCTCCGGAACCGTGCGAGCGGGGCAGTCCAGCACGATGCCGTCGACGCCGTACGCGGACCCGTCACCGGCCAGCACGGCCAGCGGGCCGTGCGGGAAGCGCGGGTCGGCGGCGGGCTTGGCCGCCTTCTTCGCCGCCGGGCGCCGCGACGACGGACGGGCCGCGGGGCGCTCGGGCTCCGGCACGGCCTGGACGGAGGGAGCCTCCACCGCAGCGGGCGCCTCGGGCGCGGCCGGGCCGGTGAACGTCTGCGGGACCGCCGGCGACTGGGGAGCGGCGGCCGCGGGTGCGGTGCCGGGCTTGGGATGCTTCTCCGCCCAGCCGTTCAACAGCCGCTGGTACGCCGACAGTCGCGGCTCCCTCGGCTCCGAGCGGCCGTTCTCCCAGTTCTTCACCGTCTGCGTCGACGTCTTCAACGCGACCGCAAGGCGGGCCTGCGTGACGCCGGCGGCCTCGCGCAGCCGGGCCCGCTCCGCCGGGGGCGGGAGCTGCGGCTCTTCCCCCAGCAGGGCGTCGACCGACGCGAACAGCTCTTCCTCAGTAGCCACTTGATCTACCTCCCACCCTGAACACTATCAGCGATTGCCCCAAAATTTAACCCGTTTCTTTAACCTGATCGGATTCTTTGTATAGGATCGATCTTGACGTCGTGCGGAGCGGCGCGGACACCAGCAGGAGGGGACCGTGGCAGTGGCGGGACCGGGCGAGGCGTCGGACGTACTGCGGCGCGATGCCCCAGCCGGACCCTGCGCGCCCGGTGGTGGTCGTCGCCGCGCAGCCGGGCAGCGGCAAGGCCCTGGTCGTCGACCTCGTGTGCGCCGCGCTCCAGGGGCGCGGTGGTGCGGTGCGGGTAGACCGCGACACCTACAAGAACGTGCACCCCGGCTACACCGCCTACCTCGCCGAGGACGTGCGGACCGCCGGGGTCCGGGTGCGGCCGGAGACCTACCGGTGGCAGGCCGGCATCGAGGCACGCGTCCGCCGTCCCCGCCCTGGGCTGGGCTGGGAGGGGACGGCACCATCGTGTCCTGGGACACATCTGGTGGCCGCACGGCGACATGGACCGCACCCGTGCCGCCTTCGAGGACGCACGGACGGACACCGAGCAGCATGACGCGCCGGGTGAACAGGCCATCGCTCAGACCCACATCGCGCTGGCCGCCGCCTTCACCGACCCGGCCCGCGCCGACGGCGAACTCGCCCTCGCCCACCAGCTCCTGGACCGGCTCGATCAGCGCGCCACCACGCTCCTGGTCGACGTCGCCGCCCTCGCACGCGACGCCGGCACCGACCGCGATATCACCGGCCGCGCCACCGTGCTGCGCACCGAGATCACGGTCACCGGGCTCCCCTGGCTCACCCCGCTCCTGGAGACGGCTCTCGCCTTTCACCACGCCGTACGCGGCGCCGACGACGACCTGAGCGACACCATCGGCCGGCTGCGCGAGGCGACCGCAAACGGCGACTTCGCCTACCACGTGCCCATCGCGGCCGCCATGGCCGGCCGGCCCCGGCCCGACGGACCCGTCATCCGCTGGCTGGACGACGAACACATCGTCCTTGCCCGCTGGCGTGCCCTGGTCACCGCCCGCTGAGAACTCCTTCGCAACGACCCGACACCGGCATGAACGCCCTGGGCAGCAGGACCGCCTGGACGGGGGTCAGGGCTTCCAGGTGCGCAGGAGGACGGCGATCTGTTCGGCGGTGCAGCGCGGGCTGTTCAGTTCGCGGGCCAGCGCTGAGAGCTGTTCACGGGTGGGGTCGACCGGGATGTTCGACGCCGCAAGGTACATGACGGCCACCGCGCAGGCGACGGTGAGGTTGGAGCGCTCCAGCCACCGGCAGCGTCCCAGGGTGTGTACCAGGGCGGCGGCGCGCGCGTAGGGGCCGTCGTAGACTGGGCGGTCGAAGAACTCGCCGCGGTGCCGGGCGACGGCCGCGATCGGAACGCCGTAGTCGTCCACGCTCGGATCGCGATGACCGGCCCGTTCGGCGACTTCCAGGATCCAGGACTCGTCGACGTGCACGATCACGCCGCGGCTCCCGGGTGCACGTCGCCGGCCGGCTCGTCGAACTGGCGCTCCAGGTCATCGAGGAAGCCGCCGTGCTGGTCGATGAGGCGCTGCGCGGCCTCCATGCCGGCGGCCCGCGCACCGGTCGTGTCCTCCACGATCAGCCGCTCGACATACTTGTTGAAGTCGAGTCCGCGGGCTTTCGCGGCGTCCTTGCCGTTGGCGAGGACGTCGGGTGACAGGCGGAGCTGGGTCTGCTTCCGGTCAGAGGCCATACCGCATGCTAGCAGGGTGGTATCAGCTGGGGTGTGACTGGAACACGGAGCACCCGTCAGACCATCCTGCGGCTCGCAGGTGTCTGAATACGCCACACCGGCATCGCTGCGGAAGGGCTATTCAGCGAGACGCGTTCGCAACGGTGACGGCGTTCCGGACCAAGTTGTACGCGTCGCTGCTCTCCCGGGGCGACGCGTTGTTCGAGCTGTGCGACGCGTTGTTGTGCACCGACGGCCCGGTCCGCACGCTCGTGGACTCGGCCCTCGCCCCCGAGCACCGGCGCGGGCACGGGGCCCGCTACGCCGGGCTGAACCAGGGCCGTATCGACGTCGCGCCTCCGACGTGCCTTGGGCGGGGTGGCGTTGCCTCGGGTTGCCGACGGTCGCCTCGTGCTCGCGGTGGACGTCTCACCGTGGCTGCGGCCGGACGCCGACACGTGCTCGGACCGCTCGTTCTGCCACACCTTCGGCCTGGGCAAGCACCAGATGGTGCCCGGCCGGACCTCCTGGACCGCGCTGCTCGACGCGATCCAGCTGGAACCCGGCGTGGACCTGGCCGCGGTCACCGCCGGCCAGGTCCACGACGTCATCGAACGGCTCGTCGCGGCCGGCCAGTGGCGTCGAGGTGACCCGGAGGTCCTTGTCCTTCTCGATGCTGCCCACAACGCGCCCCCGATCGCCCACCTCCTGGTGGACATGCCGGTCGAGGTGCTGGGCCGGCTGCGTTCGGACCGGGTCATGCGCAAGCCGGTCCCGGTTCCAACGCCGGGCACGCCGTACAACGCCGCTTCCCTTCGGCGTACCGGCCCTGGCAAACCTGCGCTCATGACGCGGACTCACGGGCTGCTCGCAGGATGTCACCAGGAGCCGTCCCGCACTGGGCCCATGTGATGCCGATACCTGCGTGGATGCGCACGGCTTGGTCTGCCAGGGGGATCGGCAGGTGGATCTGGGACTGCATCAACGCCGCCGTGGTCTGCGCGTTGGCAGTGCCTAAGTCGTCGGCGAGGACGACGAACTCGTCACCGCCGTATCGAGCGACCGTGTCTCCGTCTCGTACGGCATGACTGAGCCGCCGGGCGACCTCGACGAGGACGCCGTCCCCCGCGTCATGCCCGAAACGGGTGTTGATCGCCTTGAAGCCGCGGAGGGCGAAGAACATCACGGCCAGGCCATGGGTGCCGGCTTCCACGGGGGCCCATACGTGGGTGTGCTGGTCCGCGGCCTGGTCGGCGTGGCCGAGGTAGGGGTCGTGGTGGACCCACTCCGTGGCGCCAAAGGGCCTGTACTCCCGGAGTACGCAGAGCCGGGCGTCGAGACGGGCGTGCAGCTCGGTGGAGTTCGGCAGGCCGGTAAGGGCGTCGTGCGAGGCGCGGTGGGCGAGATCGAACTCGCGGCGCTTGCGCTCCTCGATGTCCTCGATGTGAGTGAGCAGGAGTCGGGGGCCGTCGACGGCGTCCGCGACCACGCTGTTGCGGAGCGAGACCCACAGATACGTCCCGTCGCGGCGCCCGAGGCGCAGTTCCGCATGCCCGCCCTCGGCGCTGGTGCGGAGCAGAGTGCCTATGTCCTCGGGGTGGACAAGGTCGGAGAACGCGTAGCGGCGCATGGCGAAGGCAGGGCGGCCCAGCATGCGGCACAGCGCGTCGTTCGTCCGGAGGATCCGGCCGTGGCGGTCGCTGTCCATCTCGGCGATGGCCATACCGTTGGGCGCGAACTCGAAGGCTTGCCGGAAGGATTCCTCGCTGGCCCGCAGAGCCTGCTGCTCCCTTTCTTGTCTGACCAGCGCGCGTTGCATGTTCGAGCGCAGCCGTACGTTGGTGATCGCGATGGCGGCCTGGAAGGCGTACTCCTCCAGGTCCCGGCGCTCGTCCGGTCTGGGATGGCGGCGGGTGAGGGGCCGGTCCACGGAGATCACGCCGAGCAGCTCACTGTGGTTGGCGCCGGAAGCGTTCCGGGTGTACATCGGTGCGAAGAGGCGGTCGGAGGGGTGCCACTCGTCCTCGAAGCGGGGGGCGGGGCCGTCGGTGTGCCACTGGGGCACGTCGTCATTGTCGAGGACCCAGCCCTGGGTGTGCGGTATGAACCGCAGGTCGCCCCAGGCCTCGCCCATGTTCAGCCTGCGTTCCCAGGAGTCCCGGGAGCCGACGCGGCCGGTGATCTGCGCCTCGGCGACGGAGTCACCTGCGAGGGAGGCGACCACGAGATCGCCGTCCGGGCGGACGAGGTTGACACAGGCCAGCTCGTAGCCGAGACCGGTCACGACTCCGTCGGCGATGATCTGCAGGGTGTCCGGGAGACTGCGGGCGAGATGGAGACCCTGGACGGCGGCCTGCAGATTGTGACTCTTGTCGATGGCGAGCGCGCTGCGGGTGGCGAAGTCGGCGGCGACCGACAGATCGGCGTCCTGGAAGGCCTGCTCGGTGGGGTGGCGCAGGAGGACCGCTGTGCCGATGATCCGCTTGCGGCCGTGCAGGGGTACGAGGACGGTGTGGCGTCCGCCGGGTGTCTCATGCCCTTCACCGAGCAGTTCCGGCAGCGCGGCGCTGCCGACCGGCGAGTCGGTGGTGACCGGCAGTGCCCCGTGCAGTACTTCGAAGAGTGCGCTGCCGGGGCGTACCTCGCACAGCGCGATGCCCCCTCCGGCGTGAAGCGGGTGTACCTGTTGCAGCCGCAGCATCAGCGGGCCCGCGTGTTCTTCGTCGCCCACCGGGATCGGGTCCCGCAGGTAGACCATGACTGCGTCGGCGACGGTGGGGACGACGGCCCGGCACAGCCGCGTCACGATGTCCTCCGGGTCCCTTCCTCCGCTTATCCGGCGGGCCGCCTCGGAGATGTCGTCCTGCGGGTCGGCGGCCGGAGGTCGTGGGGACTCGAGCGCGGGGAAGGTTGTCTCCTGGCTGGTCGGCGGGTTGTTCGGGGTTGTTCCGGACAACCCGAAGGGTTGTCTCCCCAGGTTCTGCCGAACCTGCCCGGGCACGGAGGCGCCGGCTTCGGCCGGAGAAGCCGAGGGAATCGAGGACGTCCAGTACCCCACCTCGTCGGCGGCCTGCTGGACGGCTTCGTGCTCCTCGTCGAGGACGGCGCGTGCCTTCTCCAGCGCACGGTCCACGTCGTTGAGCGCGGCATCGTCGGGGCTGAGCGCGTGCAGATCGGGCCTGGACAGCAGCGGCGTCGGCTCCTGCGTCCGCGTAGGCTCGTCCTCTCCCATTCTGAGTCGCAACTCGGCGAGCTCAGCCTCTAGTTCGTGGATACGGCGTGCCGCGTGGTCGGCGACCTGCTGAGCGGTGCCTCGCTCCCGCTCGGCGCGAACCAACTGGTCGCGTAGTTCCGTCTCCTGCCGTTGGGCTCGGGAGAGGAGCTCCACCACCCCTTGGCCGTCGGGGAGTTCGACCGTCCCCGACTCCAGCGCGTCGAGCCGACGTCTCAGTTCGGCGACCTTCGCCTGGGCTTGTCCGAGCATGACGAACAGCAGTGTGGCGATGGACAGGGCCTGTTGCCGCCCACGTTCGCCGGCCTCGTAGGCCTGCCGGGCGCGCTGCATCTCTTGGAGGACCTCGATGGTGCGGTCCTTGGCCTCCAGCAGTTCCCGAGCGGGCACCAGCTCCTGGGCCTCCGTGATCGCTGTGGGGTTTGTGCCCGCCCGGTCCCACAGCGTCCTCGCCTCCCTGAGGCGTCGCCGGGAGAGGTCGGCCTGTTCGTGGGGAAAACAGACGTCGGCCACGGCCTCGACGAGATCCCACTCCAGTGATTCGCCGGACAGCCGGTCACGTAACGGGCGTAACTCGGGCACGGCCCCGGCGACGAAGTGCTCGGCAGTGAGCCGTGAGTGCAACTGCCGTACGGACACGGACGATTCGTCAAGCCAGGACCGGACTACAGCGACCAGCTGGTTGATCTCGACGCACGAGCCCCGGGCCGGTCCCCACGGCCGTCCCGCCCGCTTCTTCTCGCCAGCCACTCGTTCTCCCCGTCATGGTTTGTTCGCCGGACAACCCCCTGTTGTCACCGGAGAAACATCCAACCGTCCCACCTGCAGTTCCGCCCGGGGATCGTCGTAATCCGTCATCGACACCACACGACCCAGGCGGTGCCTTCATGAAACACACCTTCCCGGCGTTCCTGCTCCTCGCGCTGGCGGTGGCCGTCCTCTTCTCCGTCGTCGCCGCGGCGATCGCCTTCGCCCTCGCCCGCTGGGAGGGAGCCGCGGTGCCGACGGCCCTGTCCCGCTGCGGCATCGCGTTCGCTGCGAGCCTCACCCTGTGCCTGGCCGTCTTCACGGCGCTGGACCGGACGTAGCGAAGGCGGAACAAAGGAGCAGGCGGCCGACGGGACTTTCGCAACACGTCCTCTAAGCGGCTGCACGGCGGGCCCGCCCAGCCGCCGCCCGCGCCCGAGCCACCTGCAGCTGCCCCAACCGGCTGCGCAGCAGGTAGCCCGCAGTACGGCGGCAGGCATCGTCCGCGGCGGCCTCAGCAGCGTGGAAGGCACGGGGGTGCTGGCGCAGCGCCGCCTCGTACACAGCGTCGGCCTCCGCCACGGCTTCACCACTCCCAGCCAGGTGCCGCAGAGCCGCGGCCCGGCGCCCGTCACGAACCTGCTCGGCAACCTCCTGCGCCACGTACGCCGCCCAGACCTCGTCGCCGCCGCGGCGCCGGGACACCTCAGCGATCAGCGTCCGGGTGTCGGCCTCACAACGCCCCGCCAACTGCGCAACCTGCTCCGCATCCTCAAGGTCGGCGCGCACGACGACGGCCAGGTCGACAGCCTCCTGCACCAGCAGATCCGTACGCCGGACGTATGAACAGGCCGGGCACAGACCGGCCGCGTCCGGCAACCCGCACCCCGAGCACGGGGCCGACCGCCGGGCCAGCTCCGCCTCCGCCTCCCGCTCTCGCCGCCGCTCCACCGCCGCACGACGCGCCGAGACCTCAGCCACCTCACGAACCTGCCGAACACGGGCTTGCTCCTCATCCCGAGCAGTGAGCTCACGCAGCCGCTCCTCAAGGGCTCGACGGCGTTCACCGAAGCCAAGGCCGGGCAGCTCCCGGTCGACCTCCGCAGCGGCCAACGCCCGCCGAGCCCGCCAGATGTGGAGCGCGTTGTGGCAGTTCTCGCACTCACCTCCGGTGTCCAGCCGGATCCCGTCATCACACCGATGGTCCGAGCATGCCTGACGCTGCACCAGGCCCCGCCGGATCAGCCACCCGTAGGGGCCGGTGACCAGAGCCTCGCCACCGGTCTCCTCCAGCCGGTCGGTGAGCCGGTCGGCCAGCAGCCGCGGCCCATCCCCCAACCGCTCCAGCATCCCCGCCAGCCGCTCCACCTCAGCCCTCGCGGCCGCTTCGACCCGGTCCTGCTGCCAGCCGGACAGCCGCCCCCACAGCCCGGAGACCGGCCCCAGAGCCACCCGCAGATCAAGATCAGCTGGAAGAGACGCCCTCCGCTGCCGCTGCGCCTTGTTCCAGCCCACAGCCGTCGGCCCGCCAGCAGCCCCCGCCGCGGCAGCCCGCCGCTCATCCCGCTCATCAACCGGGGACTCCTCCGGCTTTTCCCCGCGCAGCGGGCCGACCTTCGCCACCGGTGACCCGCTCGCGGCAGGAGCTTCCTCACTGCCCGGGGCCCGGTCCTCGCGCACGCACGCGCCCTCCGGCCGACGGCCTTCACCACCACGGCCTTCGCCGGAACACCCATCAGAGAGAGCAGGAGACAGGACAGGACCAGCCACAGGAGGGTGATCAGTGTGAAGGGCTGCCGTCAGCGCGGGATCTGCCCAATCAGCCTCACCGACCCCCGGCACTTCGCCGGCCTGCGGATCTGCCTCCGGCTCGGAGGCCCCACTACCCTCTGCTGCAAGATCGGGGTCTGAAAACTCGGGCCTGGCAGCCTCCAGACGGTCCTCCGGGGCGTCGGCGATCCCGTCCCGGCCGTGCGCGGCCGCGACCGCCGGCACCACCAGCCGGGACCGGTGACGCAGCCCGGACGCCGTCCGCACCCGGACCCGCACCACCACGTCCCGGTCCTCCAGGCGCTCCAGCACCCGCTCGCCCGCCGACGCCGTGCAGCCCAGAAGCCGGGCCACCGTTGCCGCCGCCCGACCGCGCCGGGTGTCCACCTTCCCGCCGCACTGCCGCACCCGACCGTTCTCGCGGGCCTCCAGCACCAGCAGCAGCAGCGCGAGCCTGTCCGTCGCCGCCGCCCGGCCCGTCCGCGACCCGAGCAGCCCGGCCGGAGTCACCCGGCCGTCCCGGTGCGCCCAGCCCGGCGCCATCAACACCTCCAACAGCCGCAGCAGCGTCGCCAGTTCCTGCTTCGCCAGCGCCAGCGGATGCCCGACCACGCCGTGCGCGGCCCACATCGGCAGCACCCTGCACTTCAGCCCGATGTCCTGGCCGGACTCGCCTTCCGCCGTCTCCACCGAGACCACCCCGGACCGGCGCAGCGCTGACACCACGTCCGAGGCGACGTACGAGGCGGACAGCCCCAGCCACCGCGCCAGCTCCGGCGTACGGATCTCCACCACACCTGACTCATACGGCGTACGCGACGCCAGCACGACCACCGCGAGACGCGCCGCGTCCGTCATGCCGTCCAGGCCGGGGGCGTCCAGCAGCGTCCGCACTGCACCGCCCAGCCGGGCCCGGGCATCCCGACCCAGCGCGAGCGGGTGCGCAGGGCCGCGCACCGGCGCCGGGCCGGCTTGCACGGGCACCGACCGCAGCCGACGCCGCGGAACACCGTTGACCGCGGCGACTGGTGCCGCCACAGCGCTCACTGGGCACCCTGAGAGGACGTCAGGACATGATCCATTCGGCGACCATGGACCCTGACTGAAGGAGGCGTCCGCGAAAACACCAGATCGTGTGATGTCAGCCACGTCGAGCTGACTTTGTGGCCGCTCCGGCGGGGGGAACGGCGCTACACGGGGGCGCCAAAGCTGGCGACCCCGAACGAGGTCATGCACAATGACTCCAGTCACGGGACTTCGGTCTTGCGATGAAGCCCCTACTCGGGTGCTTCTGGTTTCTGGTGAAACCTGATGTTGAACCGCTCGCAGCCGGCGGCAACCGGGGCGGGCAACTCCTCCAAGAGGTCGGCAAACCTCATGGAGAACAGGTGGGCGTGGAACCTGGTGACGGGCAATCACCGGTCAAGTGCCCGGGGCGGCTAGAAGATCTGCATCGCAGGCGCCGCCCCCGAACGACCTACGTCATCCGGACCCCCTCAGCAGAGGGGTGAACCGGGGTGCGCGCGGACAGCACGAACGCCCCGGCGACAGACCAGCAACCGGCATGGCTGCTGACCCCACGGCGGGGTGCGGTGTGTCGGGTGACGGGTACGGGTACCCTGATCACGTCGGCACGTCCTTTCTCGTGAAAAGGGTGCTCGGCAGGCTTCCGGACCCCTCTCACAAGGTCCGTCGGCCACGTGGCCCCTCCCGGCTTGTCCAAGGCCGGTCGACGGGGCCACTTTTTTTGATCAACGCTGGGGATCACCCTACCGGTCCCGCTGAACTCTGCATGGCCCCGGGGCACACGTGTCGCAAAGGCCGACGCCCTCTGACGCCCGATCACAACCTCGTACATCCCGGCTGAATGCGTGCTTCAGATGCTCAACTGAGCTGCTCACGTGGCACGTGCCTGTGATCCGAACAGGAGTCGGTCCGGAATTCCAGAGGGTTTGCACGAACACCCTCGCCGATCCCGCAGGGCGGGCAACCATCTGCTTGGCGCGCCGCCCGCCCCACGGGACAGCGATTCGAGAACGGTCTCTCACGCCTCGAAGGTCAGCAGGGGCACGTCGTAGAGGCTGGGGTTCTTGGGGCGCGTCATTGGCGGTGCGGTGACCTCGACTACGAGCATCTCGACAAGGAACTGGACGCGGGCGCTGAGGAGATGGCTGGTGTGGCCGGTGGCGGACCGGGCCTTCTCCCCCAGTGACGTGTGGATGTGCGGCAGGACCGAGTCTGTCTCCGGGGCGTAGGCGAGCGTCCCGCACCCCATGGCCTCCACACCGGTCAGATGGACCTTGCTCCAGACTGGTGCTTCGGGGTCCTCGAGCTTTTCACACGCACCGACGATCTCAGCCTCTGCGAAGCCGGCGATGAACATCGGGATGTGGCCGTGCCGGACGTTGTTCTGGCGGCAGAACTCGGCGAGGGTGGGGAAGAAGTCGTCTCCATGGTCGAAATTCACGGCGAAGGTGCGCCCAGTGGTCAGTTCGTAGCTGCGCAAGACGGGTCCTCGAGACTGGTGGAGACGGGTTACGAAAGGGCGCTGAAGGCTTGGGCGACCTGGTCGTTGTCGGCCGTGGTCATCAGGAGCAGTTGCAGCAGAATGCGGGCTTTGACGGGATCCAGCGTGCTGCCGGAGATCAGACCGCGTTCGAGCAGGTCGGATTCGGAGCCGGGGAAACCGTAGGTGTGCCGGAGCACGGGGCCTGATCCGGTGCGTGTGGCGAGGACGACGGGCATGCGCTTCGCGAGATCGGCGAGCGCGTCCACGCATGCCATCGGGACATGGCCGGCTCCGAAGGCCGCGACCACCAGGCCGTCGACGTGGTCGCTCAGGGCGTGCAGGAGAGTCCCGTCGTCGCCGAGGCCGACCGTGTAGATCGCGGTGCGCGCGGCCGCGGTGGCACTGTGGGGATCGAACGTCAGAGAGGGAGCGGGGCGTGCCGTGATCTGCACACGGTCCTCTGCGACGTAGCCGATCGGCCCGGGGTACGAGGTGAAGGCCGTGGGACTTGTTGCGTGGGTCTTGCGGACCCAGCGGGCAGCGTGGATCTCCTCGGCGAACACCACCACACAACCTGTGCCGCGTGCTTCGGTGCTGGTCGCGACACGGAGGGCGGCAAGCACGTTCGCGGGACCGTCGGCCCCGGCCATGCCGGCATTGCGCATGGCGCCGGTCACCTCGACCGGCGTGTCTCCAGCGGTGAGGAGGTCCAGCAGATACACCGCTGCGGGCGCGAGAGGTACGTAGGAACTCACCTGTTGTGTCACCGGTTCGGCTGGACGAGGAGCGGGCGGGGCGCGGAGAGGGGCGCGCGGTCTGCACCGCCTGCCCGGGCGCCGTCCGCAGCCCGCCGAGTTCTGGTGGGCGGACTCAGGCTCGGCCTAGTTCAGAGAAGGAGCCTCCACCACGAACAGCGCGGGAGAGATCTGGGACGAACTCAGTGCCCGCTTCCCCGGCCCTGGGCACCGAGCCGGTCATCGACGGCGCCCACTACCGGCTGGACACAGCCCTGGACGGCATCGGGATCTGGGGGTCGGCCACGATCCCCGAGGCCGACTACGACATGGATCAGGCGGTGTTCGTCCCCACCGTCGACGACGTCACCTTCACCTTGCGGGGCCTGCTCGTGACCGAGCTCGGGGAGGACGGCGACCTGCTCATCATCGGCCACCCGCCCGCCCGCGAGGTCCTGGCCGTCACCAGCGCCTACTACCTGGACACCTGCGGCCTGCGCCTGCGCGCGTTCGACGGCCACGTTCTCGCTGACAGCATCACCCGCAGCTGGGGCCGGTTCGTCGCCTGCCCCACCCGTGAGGACTGGCGGCTTCGCAGCGTGCCGCAGGACACACCCGGCGCGCTCCCCGTCACCATGGAAGCCCGGGACGGCGACCGGCAGGACATCGGCAACCCCGTCCACTGCCCGGCCTGTGGACGCAACAGCCGCGGACTCGACTACGACCACGAGACCGGGCAGCGCATACACATCTGCCCCTCACCCGTCTGCCGGCACCAGCGGCCCGTCGACCACTCCCCCACGTCCTCGGACCGCGCGGCCACCGAACAGAACCAGCGCGCCGCCCTCACCGCCCCCTGACCCGCTCGGCCCGGCCGGGACACCCCTCACGCCTGCGGGGCGGCCGTCGACACCGACTCCGGCCGCCCTGCAGCACCACCCCATCCGGAAGGATCCGAGAAGCCCATGACCGCCTCCCCCGCCACGGACCAGCCCACCGTGCCGAACTGGCTCGCCGCCGCCGAAGCCGCCCACCAGGAACAGCAGATCGACACCGTGGCCCAGAAACTGCAGCGCGCACAGCGCCACGCCGACCTGATCAACGCCCGCCTCGCCGAACTCGGCATCGAGCCGATCGAGGCCGTCGGCATCGACGGCCACGGCAACCTGCGGCCCGCCCACTGACCCAGCCCGAGTACGAGCCGTACGCCTACTACGAGGTGCGCGCGGCCTGGAGCGAGGACGACAAGGAAGTCGAACTCCACACCGCCGACTGGGAGGCCGACCGCTCCACGTTCGGCCGCGTCCGACTGCTGAACACGCTCGCCGACGTCGCCGCCGCCCGTCGCGAATGGCCCAAGTTCCCCGCCCCCAGGCGCGACTACCGCCGCGAGGCGCTCCGCGCGATCGACGGCCTCAACGCCGACAGCCTCAACAACGCCCACGTCGGAGAGATCGCACCGAAGCCCAGGACTCCTGCCGCTTTCACAAGGGCGTCAGCGCCGGCATGGACTACCAGGCCGACCTGATCAAGACCCTCCTGGCCGACGGCCAGGCCACCGAGTACGTCCAGCAGCGCCACGCCGAACTGGAGGCAAGCACCGCCCAGTCGTCCGCGGCCGACACGAACACCTCCACCACCCAGTGAACGCCGGGGCGGCCGTCGACTTCACGTCAGGCCGCCCCGGCGCTCACCCGCACCACGAAGGGAAACGGTCCCGATCACCGTGGTGCGGCATCCGGCCGCACCAGGGACTGCGGCCGGCCTTTCCAGCCCCGACCACGGAGACGTGCCAGCAACTTGGGCACCTTGATCAGGATCGCCTGCGTTTCTGCTCAGACTGGGGCGGCACGCGTGCAGTGTCTGCCTCCGAGGCGAGGCTACGGTGATCGCCTATTACCGGGTAATAGCGTGCGGCTGTCGTAGATCCGGAAGCCGGCCACGGTCCGGGCACCACTCACTGAACCCGGTGCCGTTCCGATCACGGCTGTGCGGCGCCCTGCCGCTCCGCCGGCTGCCACCGGCACCCTGAACCCCAACCGCGCGTCGACGACCTCGGTGGGAGGGCCCGCCGTCTCAGTCGCTTGGCCGGAGCGAGACGGCGGGCCTTTCTCAGACGCGGAAGAGTCCGCAGCCGCCTGAACGCCAGTGTCACCACTAAGCGCCCGCGAACTGTTCAACGATCCAGACCTCAAGGGCGTTTAGTCCAGAACGTGTGAACTTATCCACGCTCCTCCGGCCTTGGAAGCAACGTGTGACTGGTTCCACACTGCGAGGTATCAGCTTCGCGGAGCCTTCCGCCGTAGTCCTTGGCCGGAGCGCGGTGAAAGGTCATCTCAGGCAAGGGAGTTCATGCCATGCGACAACCTCTGTATCCGCCAGGAGGCAGCTGCCGGCAGCCGTCGTGCGGTGTACCACTTCCACGTCGCGTCCGAGTCGTCATCCTTGTGATCATCATCCTGCTGGCGGTTGCGGCGTGTATCGCTGTGGCCACCCCTGAAGTTGCAGCTAGCGCCGCTGCCCTCGTCCAGTCCGGTGTTGCCTTGTGGATTGCCTTGCGCAGGCCGGGCATTCTGGCAGCTGAGGGCTGATGCCTACGCCGGCATCGTCGGCTCCCCGCCCGCGGGGCGGGGAGGCCGGGTACGGGATCGAGAACACCATGCAGTGCGTTGAGCGTGCTCAGGCAGGCGACAGCACAGCCTTCGCATGGCTCTACTCCGCCTACGCCGACACGGTCTACCGGTACATCTACTACCGAGTCGGCGGGAAGGCCACCGCCGAGGATCTGACCAGCGAGGTGTTCACCCGAGCCTTCCAACGCCTGCATACGTTCACTTGGACAGGCCGGGATCTCGGGGCCTGGCTGGTCACCATCGCCCGGAACCTCGTGGCTGACCACTTTGCCTCAGCGCGCTTCAGACTGGAGGTGACGACGGGCGAGTTCTTGGAAAGCGACGAACTCGAGCAAAGCTCCGAAGACGCTGCTGTCGAAGCCCTTCGCAACAGTGGCCTGGCGGAAGCGCTCGATCGGCTACCCCGCCGGATGCGGCAGGCCGTATGGCTGTGGGCGCTCGGAACCCCCACGTCCCACGTAGCGCAGCAACTGGGCATCAGCCCCAGCACAGTCCGGGTTCACTTGCACCAAGCACGTCAGCGCCTTGCTGCTGACCCTCTCCTGGCTTCGATCATTGGGCCCCCAAGTTCCTGAACTCGCTGACATGCCTGCCCGAGGCGGCCGTCCAGCGCCGCCAAGCGGCGCGCGTTCAGCGACGACCCAGTGGTTCGGCGCAATTGGCGGTGGCCTGGTGGCGACCGCCAGTCAACGGTGACCGCTCCCTCCATTCTCCGGGCCGCGGCGTCACCTTGGACGGCCAGTAGTGGGGGCCGTGCTGAACGTGGAGGCGCGCAGGGCCGTTCTGCCGACCTGAAGGAGCTGTCCCCCCTGGAAGTCCTGGCCGTTCTCAGAGGCCATAGCCGCAGTCCCGTGTAGGCGAGCGAGACGGACCCGCGACACACGGTCTGGAACTCACCGGAGCTGATGGCGCCTTCGAGCTCAGCGACGAGGCGGACGCTGCGGCAAAGGTGAGGTTGACGTTGCCGTGGGACGGCACTGCGTTGTAGGGGGTGAAGGCCACACCGCCAAGCTGCCGCACGAAGGGACGGCGGCTCCGATCTACGGTGTGAGGCGTCTGCCTCTGAGCCAGGTTCCAGAGGCGCCCATTACCCGGTAATAGCCTGCGGGCCTCCCGGCGCCAGCCGCTGCGGCTATTACCCGGTAATAGCCTGCGTGGCCCCGCTAACACTCCACCATGTTCTACAAACTAACGCGTCGATCGCGCAATCGATCAAGGACGTTAGTAAGGTGTCCCCCATGAGTTCGCCAGCCACCTCCAGCGACCGCGAGAAGGTCGTCTCCAAGCTGCCGGGATGGCTCCGGCAGAACCTCAAGATCAGAGCCGCCCAGCACGGCATCGAGATCCAGGCCGCCGTGGAACAGGGCATCACCGACTGGTGCGGCCTGGCCTCCACCACAGCAACCATCGACACCGCCGGAGCCGACTCGTTCTCCACCTTCCTGCCTCCCGGGCAGTGGGAAGAGTTCCGTCAAGTCGTCGCAGACCGCCGTGTCTCCCTCATCCAGGGCCTCGCCCAGGCCGTCCAGCTGTGGCTCGACTCCAACCCCGCCCCCGACGTCGAACGCCCCGAAGTCACCCGCCGCATCGTCGTCTGCAACCAGAAAGGCGGTGTCGGCAAGACCGCCATCACCGCCGGACTTGGTGAAGCACTCGCCGAAGACCCCAACGCCCTGCACTCCGTCCGCGTCGCGAAGGCACTGGCGAAGGCGCTCCGCGCGAGCGAGGACCAGTCCGGCAACGAGCCGGCAAACGATCCGCTCGACATCGAGAACCTGCCCGGACTCGGCCTGCGCGTCCTACTGGTCGACTTCGACCCGCAGTGTCACCTCACCAACCAACTCGGTGGCGCCCCACTGCCGATGGACGGCGACAGCCTCACCAACCACATGGCGGGTGCCCCCAAGGGTGACCTCCGTGACCTCATCGTCCCCGTCGACGACGACACCTTCGGCGGCCGGCTGCACCTGCTGCCCGCCTGCAACGACGCCTTCCTCCTTGACGTCCGCCTGTCCGCCGTACGAGCCCGGGAAGCCGCCCTTGAGCGCGCGCTCGCCCCGCTCGAAGCCGACTACGACGTGATCCTTGTCGACTGCCCGCCGAGCCTCGGCCTCAGCATGGACGCAGCTGCCTACTACGGCCGCCGCCGAGACGGAGAAAAGCCCGGCCAGTCCGGCGCCCTGATCGTCGTGCAGGCCGAAGACAGCTCCGCCGACGCCTACGAGCTGCTCACCACACAGGTCGACGACCTGCGCAATGACCTGCAGGTCGACATCGACTACCTCGGCATCGTCGTCAATCTCTACGACTCCCGTCGCGGCTTCATCGCCACCTCCTCACTGCAGGGGTGGGTCGACATAAAGGATCCACGCGTCGTCGGCCTCATCGGCGACCTCAAGGAACAGAAGGAAGCAGTCCGGATGAAGCAGCCCCTGCTGTCATACGCCCCCAAATCACAGCAGGCGATCGGGATGCGCGCACTGGCCAGGGAGATCGCATGAGCAAGGCCGACCAGTTGGGCGCAGGCCGCTTCGGCGGGGGAGTGCGGGGCGTCAGCGCACGCCGGCAAGCCGTAGCCGCCGCCACAGGAGTCCCCACCGACGGCATCGCCCCGCCCACCGAACTCCCGCCGCACCGCATCAGTCTCAACCCCGACAACCCCCGCTCCAGCCTCGGCGACCTCACGGACCTCGCCGGAAGCCTCAAGACCCACGGCCAGAAGGTGGCGATCACGGTGATGAACCGCGACGCCTACCTCACCGCAAACCCCGAACGCGAAGCCGATCTCGAAGCCGACACGACGCACGTCGTCATCGACGGCAGCAGCCGGCTCGCCGCCGCCCGCGAAGCACAGCTCGCCAGCATCAAGATCATGGTCAGCGACGACCAAGGCAACACCTCTGAGGAACTCCTTGAGTCCGCTCTCGTTGCCAACATCCACCGCCAAGACCTCGAAGAACTCGACGAAGCCCGTGCCCTCGACCGCCTCCTGAAGATCTACGGCAGCCAGACCGAACTGGCCAAAAGGCTGCACCGTTCCCAAGGCTGGGTATCGCAACGCCTGGCTCTGCTCAACCTCACACCCGAACTCCAGGCCCAGATCGGCCAAGAACCCATCAAGCTGCTGCGCGCGGTGGGCAACAAGCCAGCTGCCGAGCAGGAAACAGCCCTCAAGGAACTCAAGGACGAACAGGCTCGTCAGGAAGCGGAGAAGCAGCAACGCCGCCAGAAGAAGCCAGCGAAGATCGCCACGCCTGCTAGCCAGGACTCTGAGAAGCCCGGCAGCCATTACCGGGTAATAGAGGACGACGCGACCAACGCATCGCCCTCCACCGCCCCGGCCGCCCACGACAACGGTGAGGACGGCGCCCGACCATCAGCTGGCGATGATCTTGATTCGGCGGCGCCGGACAAGGACGAACCACATCAGGAAGACGGGACACAGCAATCTGTTCCCGAACCGCGATCCCGCAACGACGGACCAGCCGAGGGGGACCAGGTCGCAGAACAGCAGCTGAAGCGGTTTCCCTACGGTGACGGCGCGTCGGCCGCGGTGTACCTGATTCATAAGATGCCGCCCGACGAGTTCAACACGATGTTGGACCTACTCATCAAGCACAGGGACGGCCAGCTCGCCCCTTCTGGCTGAGAGCCCTGTTGGCGTGCGGAGAGCCCGACAAGGACGTCATGGGTTCCGATACGGCGCCAGATGACGTGCGGGACTCCGGGGTGTGTCTCCGGGCCGTACTGCCAGGTGACCCGACCGCCTCCCGACTACGTCAGTTCGTAGACGCCGCATGGCGCGCAGCGGACGCGCTTGATGCGAAGCGAGGCCCGGAATCCGGTGCCGGTGTGGAGGTCGTCCACGAAGACGCTGACGGTTTGGCGGAAACGGCGTCGCTGTTCGGGGGTGAGGCGGTCCAGGTCGGCGGTGAAGCGGGTCGTGGTCTCGTAGGTCGGCACGTCGTCTGGTGTGAAGGGAGTCGGTGATGTGGTGCGGGGCTGTTCGTCTTCGGCTGTGTTGGACGGGGAGTTACGTGAGGGCGCGCGGGTTGACGCTGGAGTCGGCTGTTGTCGGGGTGCGTGGTGGGTGAGGTGTGGATGGGTGGCTGTGGCGCAGCATTTGCCTGGCCCTCTGTAAGTGCCGTGAGGACGAAAGCGGAGCCCGTAGGGCGGGCTTGAGGCAGCGGCCGGCGCCCGTCGTGCGGGATCGGCCGTGAAGGTTCGCTGAACTCTCCCGCACTACGGGATCGGGTCTTTTCCGCAGGTCAGAGCCGGTGTCCCCTGTGGGCATGCTCAGTGTTGCGAAGGTGCACAGGCGGAACGCCTGGCGTTACTACGTGCGGTGGGTGGCCTTCGGGGTCGGTCGCCGTCCGGCCCGCCAGCCGTTGGAAGACGCTCTGGAGAAGGCCGGGCTCCCGCCCGGGGGCGCTCGACACCCGGCGCCTCTACCGAAACGTCGTGGCGGCAGGGACCCTGTACACCCTCACGATGACGACGGAGGTCTGCGAGGAGCCGGGGCCGGCGACCGTGCCCCGGAAGGTGACGCCGGGCCTGCGTCCCGTCATGGAGACAGCCGGGGTGGAGTAGGACCTCATCGACTGGTCGGCCACCCGCCGCGAGCAGATCACCGCGGCCCTGGAAGGCATCACCGACACGTACGTCGCCAAGCACGGGCGGCTGCCCGACGAGCGGGCCCGCCACGACCGCATCGGCCACCGCTCGCGGCGACGACCGCAACCACGACCAGGCGGCGGCCGCGCCGCACGCCGTCGACCACCCGGACCGGGATGCCGCCCTACACCCCGGTACAGCGGGCCGCCGCCGTCCAGGCCCACCAGCAGGCCGCGATGCCCGAGCTCCTGGAAGGCCGGACGACCGACCCGGAGACATGGATGCGAACCCCGGAGCACCTCGACCGGTTCGCCGCCTTCAAGCGCGAGAGCGACGCCCGCCCTCGCGCCGTCGCCGACCATCTCAGGCAGACCGGGCAACCGGCCAGCGGGGGAGTGATCTGCGCCTTCGCGCCATCTGCAGCTCGGAGCGGATCGAGAATCGGGAAGTTGGGTACCGCGCGTCCTGACTCGCCACCAGGTCCACCACGACGGGAGCGCCACGTTGACCTACGAGCCAGTCGACCTGAACCTGACCGATCCGACGAAGGGCTACCTGAACTTCGTCGCCCGCACGGTCGACGAGCCAGGGCCCGAGGCCTCAGGCTGCCTGGCGGACTGCTCCGTCTCGGTCTGCTTGTGGAGTTTGTCGTCCGCGGACAAGACGTGCCCGAGGGGCCCGTCTCACCCGAGGCTTCAGAGTTCTGCTGTTCCAGGTGGTCCAGCAGACCGGCAGCATCGAGGCCCGGACTGCCCTTCAGATGGCGGGCCAGGAGGCGGCCATCACGTCCCATGGCGACGGCCGCCTCCTGAACTGGGGCGCGAACTGGGGCGCGGCTCTACGACGTCATGTGTCGCTTCGGTCGCTGCTGCAGGGGTGTGCGGTCGAGGAGTACTCAAGAGTCACTCAAGACGGCAGCGACGGACGGGCAGCGACCCGGAAGAGGCAGCGTCGCTGCTCGGTCGCTGAAGGAAAGTGGCTGGCTGGCGGGGGAGTTCCCGGTGGCCCAGCGACCGAAGCGACCCAAGGCCCGGGTATATGACGCGCTCACCCGCATGCACGCATGTGAGTGAGCGCGTCATACATTGACGACTTGGGTCGCTTCGGTCGCTGTTCAGGCTGGTGCACGATGGTGACCTGCGGGTTTTGTCCAGCGGCTGAGGAAGCGACCGACGGGCTGCTCGGTCACTGCGTCTCTCCTCGGGTTCCTGGTCCGGTTGCGGGGACGGAATCGTCTCCTGTCTCACATGACCTTTCCTTTATCGCTGCTTCGCTAGTCTGTTTCCCTTGTTGAGTAGCTTCGGTCGCTGACGGGGGGACGCATGACCGGTGAGCTGCGAGATTTAGGCTGCGATTTACGACGTTCCGCTCCGCCCCGGCAAGACGTTGTCCTGCGGTCCTTGGCCGTCGCACGATGGTGCGCCGGGCGGGGGTGGCCGGTCCATCCGCTGGCCCCGGGACGCAAGACGCCCCCGGGCAACTGCACGGCCTGCCGCGAGCCCGGGCACACCCACCGGGGGTGCCCCTGTCCCGCCGCCGGGCGCTGGTGCCACGGATTCCGGGCTGCCACGCTGGACTTCGCCCGGATCGAGAAGTGGTGGGGTGAGCGGCCCGACTTCGGCGTCGGGATCGCCTGCGGCCCAGCAGGGCTGGTCGTCATCGACATCGACGCCCATCCGGGGCAAATGCCCGGCCGTGACCGGCTGCTGCCCGGCATCGACATCGCCGATACCGTGGACCTGACGGGGCTCGCCAACGGGTTCCACACGATCGGGGTGCTCGCCGCGTTGCGCGGCGCCGTCTCGCCCGCCGAGGACACGACCACCTTGCGGGTGCGCACGCCCTCCCGCGGGCTGCACGTCTGGTACAGGGCCCCGCAGGGGCACCCCTGGCAGTGCTCCTCCGGCTCCGGCGGCCGACGCGCGCTGGCCTGGCAGGTGGACGTACGGGCGCACGGCGGGTACATCGTCGCGCCGGGCACCGTGACCGAGGCGGGGCGCTACGAGGGCGTGGGCGAGGTGAGAGAACCTGCCCCGCTGCCGGACTGGCTTGCGTGGGAGCTGGAGCGCACCGGGCATCTGCCACCCACGCACGTGCCGGCGCCCCGGCCGGTGCCGCCCCGGGCCCGGCAGGCCGTCCTGGCCGCCGGAGGAGGGCACGGAGCCGTCGGCCGTCTCCTGAGCGGGCTGCTGGCCGAAGTGGCCGCCTGTGCCGCCGTACCCGAAGGGGCGGGCTTCACCGACAAACTCAACCGGGCCGCCTACACCGCCGGCGGGCTCGTCGCTGCCGGGCTGCTGGCTGAGGCCGAGCAGGTCCTGGGCGAGGTGGCGGAGTACGCCCGCCCCGGGCAGGAACGCCGCTACGCCGCCGTCATCAGGAGCGGGATCAGCGCAGGGCGCATGCGCCCGCTGAGTCCGGGGGGCGGCCGGTGACGCCCGCCCCCGACAAAGCCGTCTTCGACGCCCGCTCGGTCGCCGCCCAGATCCTGGCCCAGCCCGTGCCCCAGCCCCGCCCGCAGGAACGGAGCACCCCCGGGCTGGGCGGCGAAGCCACCGCCGGCGGGCTGTTGCCGGACACCCTCAGTGACCGCGGCAACGCCAAACTGTTCGTCCGGCTCTACGCCAACGACTACCGGCACGTGCCGGGACTGGGCTGGTTCCGCTGGGACAGCACCCGCTGGCAGCCCGACGAGGATGACACCGTGCTGTGGGCCGCCGGTGACCTGGCGGAGTCCCTCGCAACCACCGACCCGCGCGGTGTGTTCAGCACGGCCGCGCTCCAGCAGCACCAGCGCCGCGCGCTGAGCACCAGCGGGATGAACGCGATGCTCACCCAGGCCCGGTCGGCGCCCGGTATGGTGCTCAACGCGGCGCTGCTGGATGCCGATCCGTACGCGCTGTGCACCCCCGGCGGGATCGCCGACCTGCGCACCGGGCTGATCCGAACCCCCGACCCGGACAAGGACTTCCACTCCCGCTCCACCACCGCCGCTCCCGAGCCCATGCCGACGCCCCGCTGGGACCGGTTCCTCACCGACACCTTCGGGGAGGGGCCCGAGGGCGCGGAGATGATCGACTTCCTGCATCTGCTGCTCGGCTACTCCATCACCGGCGACGTCGGCGCCCAGGTGATGCCGTTCCTGTTCGGCTCCGGCAAGAACGGCAAGTCCGTACTGCTGGACGTGGTGATGAAGCTCGTCGGCGACTACGCGGACGCCGCGCCGCCGGGGTTTCTCATGGCCCGCCCCTACGAGGGGCACCCCACCGATCTGGCGGAACTGCACGGCCGCCGGGTCATCGTGTGCAGCGAGGTGAAGCCGGGGGACCGTTTCGACGAGGCCCGCGTGAAGCTGCTGACCGGCGGAGACCGCATCAAGGCGCGGCGGATGCGGCAGGACTTCTTCAGCTTTCAGCCCACGCACAAGCTATGGCTGCTGGGCAACCACCGGCCTGAGGTCGGTACGGGCGGGTTCGCGTTCTGGCGGCGGATGCGGCTGATCCCGTTCGAGCGGGTCGTGCCCGATCGCCGGAAAGTGGACAACCTGGCCGACATCCTTGTCACCGAGGAGGGGCCTGGCATCCTCAACTGGCTCATCACGGGCGCCCGACGCTACCTGAGCGGCGAGCGGGACCTGCTGGGGCCGGAGCGGGTGCGCATCGCCACCACGGCGTACGCGGAGACCGAGGACCACATTGGGCGTTTCCTTGGTGAGTCCTGTCAGCTGCAGCCGGACCTGAGGGCGGAGCAAGCCGGTCTCTATGCGGCGTACCGGACGTGGTGTCAGAATGAGGGAGCCCCGGCCGTCTCGTCCCGATCCTTCGCGGCGCGGGTCCGGGAGGCGGTGGGACTGGAGTCTCCCAAGGGGATGATCCTGTCCAACCAGCGCAAGTACTACCCGGGCATCGGACTGGCCGCCGACGAGGAGACAGCATGAGCGCCCTCATCGCCGAGGACGAGATCGACCACGAGATCGACTTCGTCTGGCTCGAGGACATCAGCAGGCTGGACTACGTGCGGCAGAGTCTGGACCGGCTGCCGACCCGCCGGGGCAGGCCCGCCTACCACCGCGACGGCCGCATGGTCGGCTACGCGCTGCTCGGGCGAGGGGCCAAGCCGTCCCGTTCGTCGGGGACCTTCCGGCGGCGGGTGTTCTGGCTGTTGCCGCACGACCGGGACACCGAGCCGGAGGGGCTGTACGCCACCGGCGCTCCGGCCGAGGCGGTCGATCCGCGCACGCTGATGCCCGGGAGCAAGGGGCGCAAGACGGAACTGTCGGAGGGCGGGGCAGTATCGTCTCTGTAGGGCGAGAGGGAGACGGACAGCTGCTGGGCGGGCCCGAAGCGCGCGCCCGGCAGAGCGGGATGTGTCCCTTGGAGGGGCCGTACCTATGCGGCGGTCTCCGCGTAGTCGGTGAGCGGAATACGGACGCTGTCGGCGGCGGAAGCGGTTGCCGGCTGATGTCGTCGTAGAGCACGTACAGGATGCTGCAGGCACAACCGGTCATCCACCAGCCTGGGACCGGGAGCCTTCCACGGCCAGGTCGGACGCCACGTTCCTCCTCGCTCACCTGCTGTCCATCCGGGAGCAGGGCACGCAGACCTGATGAAGCACATGGTGGACATCCAGCGGCAGTCGATCGGGCCGGGGAGAGGGGAGTGATGGCCTGGTCCCGCGGTGCGGCAGCACCATGTCGAGAGCCTGCGGGCTGATCCGCGGGTTTCCCGCGACGCCCGCCGCCACCGGCCCGCGTTCATGCGCGGGGAGGTCACGGAGGAGTGGCTGCTGTCCGCGTGGGTGGCGAACGAGAACACACTGTTCTCCCACGGGGAGCGTCACTCCCGATTGCGCTGGCTGGTCCGGGACCCGTTCACGGCATGGCACGCCGAATCCAGGCTCTGTGGTCCCGGGTTGAGCGAATCGCGGCAGAGCTGCTCGACGGCCTGGCCGCGGCCCGTCCGGAACGGCTGATGCATGGGACAGCGAGTGGCGCCCACCTGAGCGAATCGCCGAATTCTGGTTGTTCTTGCTTCCCGGGCCGGCGGTAGCGCCGGGCGTCGCAGTCCGACAAAGGAGCAGCGGCAAAGAATCAGCTCCCCAGAATCTGTGTGAACCCGCCCCGCCGAGCGGGTCTCCGGTCCAGCAGCTGTCAAGTCGGCATCGAGTACGGTCAGGGACCGTTGCGGCAGGCTGATGGAGGAGCGATGAGCAGTCGCAACGTTGCACCCGTCCTGATCCGCGTCGAGCGGGGACGCGCCACCGAGGAAGAACTGGCTGCCCTCACCCTGGTGTTGCTCGCGGCGTGCGAGCGCGGCGCGGATCCCCACGGCGAACTGCCTTCCGTCCGCCCCTGTTGGTGGCAGCACAGCACGAACTACCGATCCCCGGCCGGATGGCTGTGACCTGCCGCGCTTGAAAGATGCGGCCGGCGAGCGAGACTGCCCGCCGGATCACCGCGCCGGCGATGCCGTCCACCCGACCCGGACTCCCCTTCTGCGCAGGCTGAGCACTGCGGCGTCCTCTGCCCGACTGTTACCCGCGCCCACAATCGACCAGAGACCGACCGGATCGGTCATGCCTAACGCGTCAAAGAACTCCTCTGGTTTGTACCTCTGGCGTCAAATAAGTCCGCGTCGTTTGTAATTGACTCTCATCGTCGGCACCCATGGGTGACCCTCATCCTAATCCCTGAGACGGCCACGTGCATTTATCGGCGATAGGGATATAAGGATGAATATGACCATCATGTCGTTGCTGAACAGGGGATTCCGCTTATTAAAACAGCTGGTGCGGTTTTGTATTGACAGGCTGCTTGTGCTGTTTTTAGGATGCCGCAAACGGCGTGTGCTGACAGCACTAGACCGCTTGGGCATGGGACAGGGGGAACCCGTGAACATCGATGTACTTGGCACTCTGAACGTCCGCGAGAATGGTGTCTCCATTACTCCGACCGCGCCGAAGCCGAGACAGGTACTCGCCCTGCTCGCGCTCCGCGCCGATCAGGTGGTGTCCGTCGCCTCTCTGACCGAGGAACTGTGGGGCAGCACGCCGCCGCGCAGCGCTCGTACAATTATGCAGACTTATGTGCTTCAGCTGCGTGAACTCATCGCGTCCGCACGGGAACGGGGCCGTGAACCAACTGGTGCGCGGCGCGCACCCAAGGCCGTTCTGGCAACGCTTCCCGGCGGCTATCTGCTCGACAGCGACGGGGGAGCCAGTGATGTGCGGGACTTCGAGCACCTCGTGGCCGCGGGTTACCGGGCGATGGACGCCGGGGATTTCCAGGATGCGGCACGGAAGCTGAGGCAGGCTCTCGGGCTGTGGACCGGGCCTGCCTTCGCGGATGTTCTGCCTGGCGAGCAACTTCAGATGGAGATCCGGCGTCTGGAAGAGATCCGGCTGTGCGCTCTCGACCAGTGCATCGGGGCAGAACTCCGGCTCGGCCGGCATCGTGATCTTCTCGCCGAACTCACCCTGTTGATAAACCGTCACCCAACCCACGAAAAGCTACGATCTCAGTACATGCTGGCCCTTTACCGATCCGGGCGGCGCGGCGAGGCGCTGGAGGCGTACCAGGACCTGCGCGCGACGCTGGTACGAGAACTCGGACTGGAGCCGTCCGCCGAACTGCAGCGGATCCAGCGCCTGATCCTCATGGAGGGCGCCGATGCCCCACTTGGCCGCCCCGCAGCCGGCCGCGCCGACCGTCTGGTGCGGAGCAACTGAGCGACGACAGGCGGCTGACCTGCACCGAAGACCCGCGCGCACATTTTGCTTGTATTGCGAATGTTTGAGGCCCGCTCAAATGCGGCTCAAGGCACCGGTGTTTTCCGCGCGGTCCCGGCTAGCGTGCCAATTTGCCGACGCCTTTCCGATCAAGGAGAACCTGACGACGAACGGAGGCACCTGTGGAGATCAAGGTCCTGGGACCGTTGCACGCGGAAGTGAACGGCCGCTCGATCGTCCCGACCGCCGGCAAGCCCCGACAGGTTCTCGCCCTGCTGGCGCTGCACCCGCGCCGTGTCGTTTCCGTCGCGACGCTGATGGAGGAGATCTGGGGGAATCAGCCGCCGAGGAGCGCGATGACCACGTTGCAGACGTACATCGTGCAGCTGCGCCGCTGCCTGAGCACCGCGATGGGGCCCGAGATATCAGGCGCGGCGAAAGATGTTCTGGTCACCCGACACGGCGGCTACCTCCTACAGGTGCCGCCGGAGTCCGTGGACGTACAGGCGTTTGAGCAATTGGTCGCTGACGGCCAGAAAGCATTCGAGGAGGGGAAGGACGAGCGGGCCGCCGGCCGTTTCAGGCGCGCTCTGGCCCTGTGGCAGGGCCTGGCGCTGCTGGACGTACGACGCGGCCCGGTCCTGGAGATCGAGGCGATGCGGCTGGAACAGTCCCGGTTGGTGACCGTCGAACGCCGGATCGACGCGGACCTGCGACTGGGCCGGCACGCGGAACTGATCGCCGAACTCGCCGAGTTGATCGCACGCCATCCCCAGCACGAAGGCCTGCACGCGCAGGCGATGGTGGCGCTGTACCGGTCCGGCCGGCAGGCGTCCGCTCTGGACCTCTACCGGAAGCTGCGGGGACGGCTCATCAACGAGCTCGGAGTGGAGCCCTCGCCGCAGCTCCAGCGCCTGCACCAGGCGATGCTCGCGGTCGATCCGGAACTCGACGTGGCCGCCGGTTCTCGGCGCGGCTCGACATTCGACCGGTACGCCGCCTGAAACCGGCATCGTGCTGGTGGACGCGGTGCTGTGTGCGGACGGCCCGGTGAAATCGCCGGTGGATCTGACGCTGGCGCCCGAACACCGCCGTGGGCACGGCGCGTTGTACGGTGCCCTCAACCGCGGCGGGTTGGACGTCGGCCGTCTACGGACGGCGCTGGCCGGGTTGCCGCTGCCGCGTTTCGAGGGCGGTCGCCTGGTGCTCGCGGTCGGCGTGTCGCCGTGGCCGCGCTCGGACGCTCCCTGCTCGGACCAGCGGCTGTTCTGCCACGTCTGCGGCCGGGCGAGGACAGCTTCGCAGCTCATCCCGGGCTGGCCCTACTCCTTTGTCGCTGTGCTGGAGCCCGGTGCCACCTCGTGGACCGGGATCCTGGACGTGGTCCGGCTCGGGTCCGAGGACGATGCGACCGCGGTCACCGCCGCCCAGCTCCGGGCCGTGGTGGAGCGGCTCGTCGCGGCCGGCCAGTGGGCGCCTGGGGACCCCGTCATCACGATCGTCATGGACGCCGGCTATGACGTCACCCGCCTTGCCTGGGTACTGCGCGATCTCCCGGCGGAGCTGGTCGGCCGCAACCGTGGCGACCGGGTGATGCGGCTGCCGAAGCCGACCCGCGTCCACGACCCCAAGGGCGGGCGCCCGCCCGAGCACGGGCCGGAGTTCCGCTTCGCCAAACCCGAGACCTGGCCCGAACCGGAGACCATCACGGCCACCGACACCCTGAACTACGTCACCGCCGCCACCCTGTCGAACAACGGTGAGTTCCTGAAGCTCCCCGGGGCGGGCGCCCGCCGGTCGGAAGTGCGGCCACCCTGGTCCCTAGCACCTTTCGAGCCTTCCTCTTGCACCCTTGTGCAAGGTGGTCTGTGACCCGTATCACTCACGCCGCAGTCCGGCGCCACTCCTGCCGGGGTCGGGCGAACAGGAGGACCACGTGGACGACATGGATGAGGACGCCGGCTGGAATTCCCGGGAAGGGGTAGAGCTGTCACCACCCCACTGGCCACCGCTCCGGCTCGCCGGTATCGATGAGGACGACGCCTGGGAATCCCACGTCGTGCGCGGGATCGACTGACACCCGGCACCCGTGTTCCTGACGTTCGACCGGGACACGAGTGGACCTTGACAGTCTGTGCAACTGGCATGGCATAGGGCACAGGTGCGAAGGGGTCGACATGAAACGGTTCGTCCGGCCGGGGTGGGCAGCGGGCTTCCTGCGCGGGCTCGGGCGGTCCCTGATATGTCTCGGGGCCATCCACACCGGCCCGATCGTGCTCCAGTACTACGTGCTGCACGAGCGAGCGCCGGATCCGCACGCCCGTGATCCCTTCGCCAGGTACGCCGAGGGAGGGCTGCGGCTGCTGCCTCCGGATGCCTCGGGCCCGTCGCCGTACCACCCCGAGCGCCTTTGTGCGGACATGTCGCTGTCCGAGACGGAACAGCTGCTGGCTCGTGAATTATGGCCGCCGGACGGCTACAGACTGCTGTGACCACATCACCTGTCGCGGGCGGGAGCACGCCATGGACGATGTGAACCGGGACATTCGCATCCGCGGGGTACGGCAGCAGCCCGAGTGGAGCGATCTTCTGTAGTTACGCAGGGTAGGCCGGGAACCGGCTGCCCAGCCCGCCCTCGTACGCGCCGAGGAACCGCAGGAATGCACGCGCGAGCACATCACGCGCAAGGCCGCCCCGCTCCCGGCCCGTCGAAGTCGTCGGCGGCGCCGAACTGCCCGTGTTCCGCGCGCACACGGTGAACGGCCCGGAGCCGGACCCGGACCCGGTGGCCAGGGCCTGTCTGACAATTCCCGTCTGCCTCGCGACACCATGCACGCACTCTCGCCGCACCGGGCGCAGACCCAAGTAGGTCCAGTACGAGGGCCTACGCCCGGCACGCCGAGAGCACGCACCTGACGCCGCGAGGCCGCCCTCCGGGCGACGACGGGAATTGTCAGACAGCCCCTAGGGCCGGCCGACCGGCACCGGATCTGCCGCAGCGGCGACCGGCAGTTCAACCGCGTGCTGCACACCATCAGTTTGATCCGGAGGCGACTGGACCCGGCCACGAAGACGTACGTCGCCCGCAGAGCCGTCGGGGGCAAGACCTCCCGTGACGCCCAGCGGTGCCTCAAGCGTGCCATCTGCCGTCAGCTCTTCAAAACTCTCGAACGCGCCGGTCACGACAGCGGAGCGGATCGTGAAGATCTCCCTCAGGCAGCTTGACGCGATACAGCGGCCTCGGGGCAGCAGCAGATCGACCTGTTCGGTACCGCCGGACGCGTCGGCTTCTGCAACACCTTCGCGCTCACCTGAGAACGCGACGAGTTCGTCCCGGACGGCCTGGGCCCGGTCCGGGTCAGCCGGGACGCGGTCGCCGGGGAGGTGCACGCGTTGCGCGGACCGTCCTTCGCCGCCGTGTAATTCCACCTCGAATCCGTGCTCACTCTAGGCGGGCCCCGCATCGTGGGCACGACCCTGGCCGACCTGCTGGCCTCCGCGCCGGCGCCCGCCGCCCGAACTTTTCCCTCGACGGTCCTCCGGTCACGGCACAGCTCCCCTACGACGTGTGAGGAGGCGCATGCACCCGTATGTCGTCGACGCGTTCGCCGAGCAACCCCTCAGCGGAAATCCGGTGGCGGTGTTCTTCGGCAGCGACGACCTGAACGCCCAGCAGATGCAGCGCATCGCCCGGGAGATCAACCTCTCGGAGACCACGTTCGTGCCACGCCCACGCCGGCCCGGAAGCGATGCCCGCGTGCGCATCTTCACGCCCATCTGCGAACTCCCCTTCGCCGGGCACCCGCTACTCGGGACCGTCGTCGCCCCGGGGCTGCGGACCGAAGGGGACCGGCTCCGGATAGAGACCGCCACGGGCGTCATCCTCTTCAGCCCGGAACGCGCCCCGGAATGCGCCGACGAAGTGGCGATCTGGGCGAGCGTGCGCCGGCCGGTGCCCGTGGGGCAGCCCTTCGACCGCACCGGCGAGCTGTTGCAGGCGCCGGGCGTGAGCACCTCGACCCTCCCGGTGGAGATGCACGTGAGCGGCCCCAGGCATGTCCTCGTCGGCCTAGAGAGCACGGAGGCCCTGGCGAAGGTGAACCCCGATCACCGTGCCCTGTCCCGCTTCCCCGACCTGGCGGTCGACTGCTTCGCCGGAGGCGGGACCGTCTGGCGCAACCGCACGTTCTCACCCGCCCACGGAGTGGTCGAGGACGCGGCCACCGGATCCGCCGCCGGTCCCCTTGCCATCCATCTCGGCCGTCACGGTCTCAGCACCTGCGGGCGGCGCATCGAGATCGCGCAGGGCGTCGAGATCGGCCGTCCCTCGCCCATGGGCGCATTGGTCCACGGACAGGGCGACCGGGTCGACTCCGTCGAGGTCCTCGGCCACGGCGTCCTCACCGTCGAAGGGCGTCTCCATGTCTGTCCCGTCCCCGTCGACCAAGACCTCCGGCGTGGTGGACGGCCGTCGTACCGCCAGCCGCTCCGAGTCGCCCACGGGCACCGTGGAAGTGCGCCTCCCCGAGTACCGCGTGCCGCCTGCCGAACCGATGGGGCTGCTGGTGCCGTGGCTGGAGCGAGGCGCCGCCCTCGGCCAACCGGAGCCCCTCGCGCTGGCCTTGGCCACGGCCGGCCCCCGGGGCCGTACACCGTCCCGCATCGTGGTGCTGGGCGCGGTGACGGAAGCCGGGACCGGCTTCGTCACCCACGCCGACAGCCGAAAGTGCCGGGAACCGGCCGGGAACCCGTGGGCGTCCGGCGTCCTGCACCGGAGGGAGTGCATCCGGCAGATCACGTTCGCCGGCCCCGTGCACCGGCTGTCCGACGCGGACGCCGCAGCCCTGTGGTTCGGATGGCCTGTCTTCACGCATGCCATGAACACGGCCTCCTGCCAGAGCCGGCCGCCGGATGGCCTTGACCACGTCGCCGAGCCTGCGGGCCGGCGCCCGCAGGCTCGGCGAGCCGCAGCGGGCACTGCCCCGCCCCGGGAGGTTCGCGGCCTACCGGCCAGCGACCGATTCCGTGGAGTTCTGGGCGAACGGCACCGACCGACTGCACGAGCGGCTCCGTTACGACCGCACCGCCTGCGGCTGGCAGGCCAGCAGACTCCAGCCCTGAACCGTCGATGCGTCACGTCGAGGCGGCCGCATCCCCGAAGAACTGGAGGACCCATGGCGCTGTGGCCGACCGCACCGTCCTGGCCCGGTACATCCCCGTCGGGGTTCACCATGTCATCGGACCGGCTCGACCTGTGGTTCATCCGCAGCCCCAGCGGCGGCGGACGGCGAGCCCTGGACCTGTCCGCGCTGGACGACGGCGAGCGGGCGCGGGCTGACGCCTTCCGCAGACAGGCCGACAGGCTGCTGTACGCCGCCGCCCACGCCGGGCTGCGCCGCCTGCTCAGCCGGTACACCGGTCATGACCCGCAGTCCCTGCGCTTCATCCGCGAACCGTGCCCGGGCTGTGCCGGGCCGCACGGCCGTCCTGCCGTGGCCGACCCGCCGGTGCCGCTGCACTTCTCGCTCTCCCACAGCTTCGGCGTGGCCCTGGTGGGCTTTGCGCCGGTGCCCGTGGGCGTGGACGTGCAGCGGCTACCCCGCGAACACACTGTCGAGATCTGTACGCCGGCCCTCCACCCGGGCGAACGCGCCGAACTAGCCGCGGTGCCGCCGGCCGACCGCCGGGCCGTGTTCGGCTGGCTGTGGACCCGCAAGGAGGCCTATCTCAAAGGTCTGGGCGTCGGCCTGAGCCGTGGGGCGATACAGGACTACCTGGGATTTCGCGGATCGGAGCACCCGGTGGACTGGACGGTACGCAGCATTCCCTGCTTCCCGGACTACGCCGCCGCAGTGGCCGTACGCCACCCCGCGCCCACCGCGGCCGGGGTGCGGTGTGTTCCGGCGCGTTGGCTGGATTCTACCGATGCCTGGCGTGTGGAGGGCGCCCCGGCAGGCGTGCGGATGCCCCTGGCAGCGGCGGGCCGCGCCCTTTCGTCTGATCTCCCATGGAGGACCCCATGTCCCGGACAACCCAGAGCCTGCACCACCGCATTGACGAGCTGACCGACCGAAAGCGGGCCGCACGGGATGGTCCCGGTGCCGCCGCCACCGAGCGCCAGCACAGCAAGGGCAAGCTGACCGCGTACGAACGCATCGACCTGCTGCTCGACAAGGGATCGTTCACCGAGGTGGAGCAGCTGCGCCGGCACAGGGCGACGGGTTTCGGGCTGGAGCACAAGAAGCCGGACGGCGACGGAGTCGTCACCGGCTGGGGAACGGTGAACGGCCGTACCGTCTTCGTGTACGCCCATGACTTCCGCGTCTTTGGCGGGGCGCTCGGCGAAGCGCACGCCGAGAAGATTCACAAAGTCATGGATCTGGCCGCGGCCGCGGGGGCGCCGCTGGTGTCACTGAACGACGGTGCGGGAGCCCGTATCCAGGAGGGGGTTTCCGCACTGGCCGGCTATGGCGGAATCTTCCGGCGCAACACGCGTGCGTCCGGGGTGATTCCGCAGATCTCCATCATGCTCGGCCCGTGCGCAGGCGGCGCCGCCTATTCGCCCGCACTCACCGATTTCGTGTTCATGGTGCGCGACACCGCGCAGATGTTCATCACCGGGCCGGACGTGGTCCGGGCGGTGACGGGCGAGAAGATCACCCACAACGCGCTGGGCGGTGCCGATGTGCATGCCGGCAGTTCCGGCGTGGCCCACTTCGCCTACGACGACGAAGAGCACTGCCTGGAGGAAGTGCGATACCTGCTGTCCCTGCTGCCCTCGAACAACCGTGAGATGGCGCCCGTTGTACCCACCGACGATCCGGCGGACCGGCCCAACGACCGGCTGCTGGACCTGATCCCGGCTGACCCGGGCCAGGCGTACGACGTCCGCGACGTCATCGAGGAGATTGTCGACGACGGCGAGTACTTCGAGGTCCATCCGCTCTGGGCGACGAACATCGTCTGTGCACTGACCCGGCTCGACGGCCAGGTGACGGGCATCGTGGCCAACCAGCCGGTCAACCTGGCGGGTGTCCTGGACATCGAGGCGTCCGAGAAGGGCGCGCGATTCGTGCAGTTCTGCGACGCGTTCAACATTCCGCTGGTCACCCTGGTCGACGTGCCCGGCTTCCTGCCCGGCGTTGACCAGGAGCACAACGGCATCATCCGGCGCGGCGCGAAGCTGCTCTACGCCTACTGCAACGCCACTGTTCCGCGGATCTCCCTGGTGTTGCGCAAGGCGTACGGCGGCGCCTACATCGTCATGGACTCCCGGTCCATCGGCGCCGACCTGGCGTTGGCCTGGCCGACCAACGAGATCGCGGTGATGGGCGCCGAGGGCGCCGCCAACGTCGTGTTCAGGCGTGAGATCAACGCGGCGGACGCCCCCGAGGCCATCCGCCAGAAGCGCATCAAGGAATACAAGGACGAGCTGATGCACCCGTACTACGCGGCCGAACGCGGACTGGTGGACGACGTCATCGACCCGCGTGAGACCCGATCGGTGCTGATCCGGTCGCTCGTGATGCTCCGCACCAAACACGCCGACCTGCCCTCGCGCAAGCACGGCAACGCGCCGCAGTGATCTCCCATGAAGCTCTCATCCGAACAGGACTCCGCCCGCGCGTCTGCCGCCCCCGGGACCGAGAACATCGTCCTGGACGCCGGCGGCACTGCGCTCTCCGGGCTGCTCGCCCGGCCGGCCCGACCCACACCGCACGCCGTCGTGGTCGCCGTCCACGGCAGCGGGATGCGCGCCGGCTACTTCGACAGCCGGGCGCGCGCGGGACTGTCCCTGCTGGCGACCGGGGCCCAGCTCGGCTACACCGTGCTGGCCCTCGACCGGCCCGGTTACGGCCTGTCCGCACGCCAGTTGCCGCACGGACTTGCGCTGGCGCAACAGACACAGGTCCTGCACGCGGCGCTGGCCTCCTTCGCCCGCTCGCACGCCACCGGTGCCGGGTTCTTCGTCGTCGGCCACTCCCACGGCGGCAAGCTGGCGCTGGCCGCCGCAGCCCATGCCGACGGCGCCGGGCTCATAGGGGTGGACGTCTCCGGGATCGGCACCCGGCTGGCCGTGACCCCGGACCAGCTTCCCGGGGCCGCCGGGCCTGGCGACTGGCGTCGGCACTGGGGTCCCCTGCGGCTGTATCCACCGGGCGCCTTCCGCCTCGGCCACACCCTGGTCGCGCCCGTCCCTGCGGCAGAGGCGCGCGAGGCGTCGGCCTGGCCGCGGACCTACCTGCACCTGGCCGCCCGGATCCGGATCCCGGTCCGGTTCACCTTCGCCGAACAAGAGCGGTGGTGGCGCCACGACGACGAGGCCGTCGCCGAACTGCTCCGGCCGCTGGCCGCCCCGAAGTCGAAGGTCGACCGCCTCCCCGACGCCGGCCACAACATCAGCCTCGGCTGGGCGGCCCGCACGTATCACCTGCGAGTCCTGGCCTTCCTCGAAGAGTGCCTGCTCGCAAGCGAGGCGGCGCCGGCCGGCCCCGTACGCAATGTCCCTCCTGCACGGCTCGGCATGTCATGAACTGCACGTGTGAAAGGAAGAACCGGTCATGAAGGCACTGGTGTTGTCGGGTGGGTCGGGAACACGGTTGCGGCCCTTCAGCCATTCCATGCCCAAGCAACTGATGCCGATAGCCAACAAACCCGTTCTCGAGCACGTTCTGGACGGTGTGGGCGCTCTGGGGATCACCGACGTCGGCATCATCGTCGGGGACCGTGCCGCGCAGATCATCGCGGCCATCGGCGACGGATCCCGGTTCGGCCTCGTGATCACCTACATTCACCAGGACGAACCGCGTGGACTGGCCCACTGCGTCCTGCTGGCCCGGGAGTTCCTGGCCGACGACGACTTCGTCATGTACCTCGGCGACAACATCCTGCCCGACGGTGTCGAGGACATCGCCCGGGACTTCACCGAGAAGCGTCCCGCGGCGCAGGTCGTCGTCCACAAGGTCGCCGACCCGCGTTCCTTCGGTGTCGCCGAGCTGGATCGGGACGGCCGCGTCGAACGGCTCGTGGAGAAGCCGGAGCATCCGCGCAGCGATCTCGCCCTCATCGGCGTGTACTTCTTCACGCCTGCCATCCACCAGGCGGTCGACGCGATCAGCCCCAGCGGACGCGGTGAACTGGAGATCACCGACGCCGTCCAGTGGCTGGTCACCCAGGGCGTGCAGGTCATCGCCACTGAATACAGCGGCTACTGGAAGGACACCGGCCGCGTCGACGACGTGCTGGAATGCAACCGCAAACTGCTGGAGGGGCTGGTGCCGTCCGTCCGCGGTCACGTCGACGACGCCAGCGTCCTGATCGGCCCGGTCGTTGTGGAGGAAGGGGCCCGGGTGATCGGCTCCCGCATCGTCGGACCTGCCATCATCGGCGCCGGCACCTCGGTCGAGCACAGCCGCATCGGTCCGAACACCTCCATCGGCAAGGACTGCGTGCTGCGCGACACGCACGTCGACTCCTCCATCGCCCTCGACGGCGCGACGGTCACCGGGGTCCGGGGTCTGCACAGCTCGGTCATCGGCCGCAACGCCAGCATCGGCCCAGCGGAGGGTCACCCATCGCACCACCGGCTGGTCGTCGGGGACCACACCAGGATCGAGGTCCCCGTATGACGGCCATGGTCATCCTCCGGTCACTCGGCAGCACAGGCCCGGCGGGGCTGCCATGACCGGTCGACGCATCGTGGTCCTCGGCGCCACCGGCTTCCTGGGGCGGCACATCGCCCAGGCCTGTGCCGCCGAGGGCCACTGGGTGCTCGGGGTCTCGCGTGCCACGCCGCACGTGGCCGCGGGGCACCGGGCCGCACTCGACCTGGCCGCGACCACCACGGCCCGCCTGGGGGAGTTCCTCCTGGCGCACCGGCCCGACGTGGTGGTGAATGCGGTCGGCACCGTGTGGCAGGCGGACGAGCAGCGCATGCGCGAGCTCAACGACGTGTTCGTGCACCGCCTCGTCACCGCGCTGGCGGAGCTGCCCTCCCCCGCGCGGTTGGTGCACCTGGGGAGTGTGCACGAATACGGGCCGACACCCGCCGGCGTGCCGCTCACCGAGACCCAGGACCCCTCGCCGGCCGGCACCTACGGCTGGACCAAACTGCGCGGCACCCGACGGGTGCAGGCCGCCGCAGGTGACGGGCTGGACGCGGTGACGCTGCGGGTGGCCAACGCCTGCGGGCCCGGGGCGCCACCGCAGAGCCTGCTGGGAAAGGTGGCTGCCGAGCTGGCCGGTCAGGCCGGCCTGACCGGCGGGACGGGCGAGTTGCGGCTCGCTCCCCTGCGGGCCCGACGCGACTTCGTCGACGTGCGCGACGTGGCCGAGGCTGCCCTTGCGGCGGCCTTCGCCGCGCCGGACGTGGTGGCGGGCCGGACCATCAACATCGGCCGCGGGCAGGCCGTGCCGGTCAGGGATCTCGTGGACCGGCTGGTCGCACTCAGTGGACTTCCGGTGCGGCTGGTGGAGGCGGAGTCCCCGGACGGCACCCGCTCCGGTGCCGAGTGGCAGCAGACCGACATCACGCTGGCCCGGCTCCTGCTGGGGTGGCGGCCTCGGCGCACGCTTGACGCGTCGCTGCGCGATCTGCTCGCCGGCGCGTGGCTCAGGCAGCCGGCGTCGCCTCGATGACCGACGCGTGCGCCGAGGTGTCCAGCACGCGTACGACCGTGAACCCCGCCGCCGCGAGCAGCGCCTCGTACTCCGCACGCGTGCGTCCCCGTCTGTTCAGGACCGTCATCATCAGCACATCGCCGGCCTGTCCCGCGTACGCACTCCTCGTCCCGCCAGCTGGCCAGCACATGAAATGGCCAGGACGTGCCCGGCGACCACGGACTCCAGACCGAGACGGATCCCCGTCATGTGAGGGTTGCGGAACAGCACCGTACGCAGCAGACCGCCGCGTCCGCCGCCCAGTTCGACGCACTCTTGCATCCGGAGAAGTCGAAGGCGCTGGTACCGGTGCGTACCGCCTGGTGGAGCCGGGACGCCGACTGCCAGAAGACCGGCTCTCCGCGCACCATGACATGGTCGTGCAGCGACTGCTCCGCGTCCGTACGCAATGGCTCCGCGAGCGGGGTGAGAGGGAACCGGGCGTCGCCGTCCTCGCGGAACACCCCCTTGGCGGCGAGGAATCCGAGGATCCGGTGGAGGTGCCAGTCGTCGACTCCCGCGACTTCGGCGAGTCCGCCCACCGAGCGCGGGCCGGCCGCCAGGCGGCCGGCGATGCGGAAGCGGGCGGCGGTGTGCAGGGCCGCCGAGTACAGACAGCCCAGCGACAGCTCAAGCAGCTATTCCGTCACCTCTGCCGAAGCGGCCATCGATGAACTCCCTTTCCCCGTCCCGTGCGACTGCCCCAGCCCGGGCCCGGCACATCGGGTTTCAATGGACTACCGCCACAGCACCACCGTGCAACGGAGGATTCATGCAGGACGTGAATACCCTCTCAGTCGATCTTCAAGCCGACGCCGAGTGTTTGCCGAGCGGTGACTGCCATAATTCCCCGTGCCTCTGCCGACGCCTGCGCAGTGCTGAATGCCGCGCTCCGACACATCACCCTGCTGGGGGAGTCCATGGCTGATGCAATTCCGCACGGCTTCGCCGAAACCGCCGAACTGCGCCGGAAGAACCGGGCCTGGCGGACAGAAGGGACCGGCCCGGCCGTGCCACATGCTCGACCACTCGGTGATGGGAATTATGGCGACGATCCGAATCGTCCGGCGGACCGGAACACAAGAGCACAACAGTTCCGCCGGATTCGCCGGCCCGGGTGTTCAACCAGGCGCCCGCACCCGGTTGAACACCCCGCCGGCAACCAACGGCACGAGTAAGGAGGGAACAACGTGATCAAGGACGTGATCGTCGTCGGTGCCGGGCCGGTCGGGCTGATGCTCGCCGGAGAACTGCGGCTCGGCGGCGCGGATGTGGCCGTGTACGAAAAACTGCCCGCGGCGAGCGGGGAGTCCCGCGGGGTGGGGTTCACCCGGCGCGCGGCCGAGGTCTTCGACCAGCGGGGCCTACTGGAGCGGTTCGGCGAGGTGGAGTGGGCGCAAGGGCATTTCGGCGGCGTACGCATCGACTTCGGCAAACTCGCCGACAACCACTTCAGCGTCCGGGGGATTCCGCAGTTCCAGACAGAGGAGATCCTGGAGGGCTGGTTGCGAGAACTGGGCGTCACCGTTCACCGCAGCCACGAGGTGACCGGATACCGGCAGACCGCGGACAAGGTCACCGTGTGGTTCGACGGTCCCGGCGGACCGGGCGAGGAGACGGCCCGGTACCTGGTGGGCTGTGACGGCGCCCGTAGCCTCGTACGCAGCCTCGCCGGCATCGACTTCCCCGGCTGGGGTGCCACCCGGGGGATGTACATGGCTGATGTGGTGGGCAGCGGCATACGGCCGCGGCCCATCGGCGAGCGGGTCCCCGGCGGCATGGTGATGGCCTTCAACCTGCAGAGCGGCGTGGACCGGATCGTCATCCACGATGAGAACCTGCGCCCGCACGAGGACCGCAGCACGCTGCGGTTCACCGAGATCGCGGACGCGTGGCAGCGCATGACCGGCGAGTCCATCCACCACGCCGAGGTGCGCTGGATCAGCTCGTTCACCGACACCACCCGGCAGGCCTCCACCTACCGGGTCGGCCGCGTCTTCCTGGCCGGTGACGCCGCGCACATCCACATGCCCGCCGGGGCCCAGGGCATGAGCGTGGGCGTGCAGGACGCCGTGAACCTTGGCTGGAAGCTCGCCGCGGACATCGCCGGCTGGGCCCCCGCCGGACTGCTCGACAGCTACCACAGCGAGCGCCACCCGGTGGGACAGTTGTTGATGCGCAACACCCGCGCCCAGACCCGGCTGTACCTCAGCGGCGACGAGATGGAGCCGCTGCGCGAGGTGATGCGCGACCTCGTGCAGATTCCGGCGGTGGCCCGGCACCTGGCCGGCACCGTCAGTGGCCTCGACGTCCGGTACGACATGGGTGCCGCGGACCATCCCCAGACCGGGCTGAGGCTCTCACCGGACCTGGTGCTGCGGCGCGTCGGCGGCGGTCCGGTGCGGGTCGGTGAACTGCTGCACCCGGGCCGTCCGGTGCTCGTCGTCGCCGGTACCGGTAGCGGCGACAGCGGGGTGGCGCGGGCGGCGGACGGCTGGTCGGACCGGGTCGACGTGGTCACCGGCACCTGGGCCTCCGCGCGCGCGGGCGACCAGGCCGTCCCAGAGGCGGTCCTGCTGCGCCCGGACGGGTACGTCGCCTGGGCCGCGCCGAGCCGCTACAGCCTGACGGAGGCACTAGAGCGCTGGTTCGGCCGGCCGCAGCCGGCGGTGCCGGCCGCCGGGGACCGGCACGCCGCGGTCTCCTAGGGCCTGTCTGACAATTCCCGTCGTCGCCCGGAGGGCGGCCTCGCGGCGTCAGGTGCGTGCTCTCGGCGTGCCGGGCGTAGGCCCTCGTACTGGACGTACTTGGGTCTGCGCCCGGTGCGGCGAGAGTGCGTGCATGGCGTCGCGAGGCAGACGGGAATTGTCAGACAGGCCCTAGCCCCGGACCGGCGACGGTCGCGCCCTTGATCTCCCGAGAGCACCACCAACCGAGACCCAGTTTTCGTGTGTGAGGAGTGCGTTTATGCCTAAGGGCGCAATCATCGTTGGCGCCGGGCCGGTCGGGCTGATGCTGGCCGGCGAACTCCGGCTGGCCGGCCTGGACGTCGTCGTCTACGACAAGCTGCCTGCCCCCACCGGCGAATCCCGCGGTCTCGGGTTCACCGGGCGGACCGCTGAAGTACTCGACCAGCGTGGCCTGCTGACCCGGCTCGGCGAATTGAGGTGGGGAAAGCAAGGCCATTTCGGTGGGGTCCGTATCGACTTCGGAAAGCTCTCCGAGAACCACTTCGGTGTCATGGGGCTGGCCCAGTCCCGCACCGAGGAGGTGCTGGGGGAGTGGGCTGCCGGGCTGGGTGCCGCCATCCGCCGTGGCTGCGAGGTGACCGGCTTCACCGAGGCCGACGACCACGTCGTGGTCGACTTCGAGGGGCCCGACGGTCCGGGCCAGGACACGGCCCGGTATCTCGTGGGTTGCGACGGGGCCCGCAGCACCGTGCGCCGCCTGGCCGGCATCGACTTCCCAGGCCTGGCCGCCACGCGCGGTATGTACCTCGCCGACGTTGTCGGCGCCGACCTGCGGATGCGGCCCATCGGCGAGGGCGTCCCCGGCGGTGGCATGGTTCTGTCGGTCCCCCTGGAACCGGGCGTCGACCGCATCGTCATTCACGAGCCGGGCATCCGCCCTGGCCACGGTGTCGGCGACCTCACCTTCACCGAGGTCGCCGATGCCTGGCAGCGCATGACAGGCGAGTCCATCCACCACGCCTCCGCGCGCTGGATGGCCGCCCTCACCAACGCCACCGGCCAGGCCACCGAATACCGGAGCGGACGTGTTCTGCTCGTCGGAGACGCCGCCCACGACCATGCCCCGCTGGGCGCGCAGGGCCTGAGCGTCGGCCTGCAGGATGCGGTGAACCTGGGCTGGAAGCTGGCCGCCACGGTCAACGGCTGGGCCCCCGAAGGACTGCTGGACAGCTACCACAGCGAACGCCACCCCGTCGGCCGGCAGCTGATCCGCAACACCCTCGCCCAGTCGCTGATCTACCTCAGCGGCGAGGAGATGGAACCGCTGCGGGAGGTGATGCGTGAACTCGTCACCATCCCCGATGCCGCCCGCCTCCTCGCCGGCCAGGTCAGTGGCCTGGACGTCCGCTACGACGTGGAGGGCGGCGGTCACCCGCTGCTTGGCCTGCGGCTGGATCCGGCGCTGGAGCTGACTGGCCCGAACGGTGCCCGCAGCCGTGTCGCCACCATGCTGCACCCCGCGCGCGGTGTCCTCATCCGCACCGGTGCGCTGGCCGACGGCGCGGAGCCGGCCGGTCTCGCCGAGGGCTGGTCCGGCCGCGTCGACGTCTTCACCGGCACCTGGGCCCCCACCGGGAACACCGAGACGGAAGGCCTCCCGGAGGCGGTGCTGCTGCGCCCGGACGGTCACGTGGTGTGGGCCGCGCCGGAGGGCGGCAAGCTTCGCGACGCCCTCGAACGCTGGTTTGGCGCCCCTGCGTGACCCTGTGAACGTGCCGGGGCCGGAGCGGTGCGCACCGCTCCGGCCCCGGCACGTTCACAGGGTCACGCAGGATCAGCCGAGCAGCGTGCCGCCGGTGGCGTCGATGAAACTCCCGGTGATCCACCGGGCGTCGTCGGACGCGACGAAGGCCACTACGTCGGCGATGTCCTCGACCTGGCCGACGCGCTTGAACGCGGAGAGTTCGGCCATGCGAGCCACCGCGGCCGGGTTGGAGAAGAGCGGGCTGCCGTTGTCGGTGCGACCCGGCGCGACGCTGTTGACCGTGATGCCGCGGTCGGCGACGTGGCGCGCCAGGTGCAGGGTCAGTTGTTCGAGGACCCCCTTGGACATCGCGTAGGCGATCATGTCCGGCTGAGCACTCCGGGTGATTCCCGAAGAGATGTTGACGATACGGCCGCCCGAACGCATCAACTTCAGCGCGCGCTGTGCGACCAGGAGCGGCGCCCGCGCGTTCACGGCGAGGTACTGGTCCATCAGTTCGACGGTGACGTCCTCGGGCAGGGCGGGCCGGCCGCCGTATGCCGCGTTGTTGACCAGGATGTCGAGGGCACTTGAACCGGTCCGCTCCGTGAACTCCCGCTCCATCACCCGGAAGAGTTCCGCCGTCTGATCGGTCTCGGCAAGGTCGGCGCGCACGGTGAACGCGCGTCCGCCTTCCTCACCTATCAGCGCGGCCGTCTCCTTGGCCTCGGACTCTCCGGACGCGTAGTGCACAGCCACCAAGGCGCCGTCACGCGCCAGGCGCCGTGCGATACCACGCCCGATGCCTCGGCTCGCGCCGGTGACAAGAGCCGTCCTGCCGGTGAGCCCACCCATCGCGTAATTCCCTCCGCAGGTTATGCAGAAAATCTTCCAGTCGTTTCCTCGGCGTCTCAGCATGGCGAATTCCTGCATCCACGTCGAGCGCGAACAGCCCCTGTTCAAGTGCAGCTTCACGCATAGTCGGACAGCGCTACTGCTGGCTATAGTCAAGGAAATATGATCAAAGGGTGGGGTAAATGAGCGAATCAATGGGGTCGGCCATGGAACCCCCTGAAGTGCCGGACAATGCGGAACTGGCGTCTTCTTTGGGTGACTTCCATAGCGAATTCGCGGAGGTGAATGGAACGCGGCTGCACTACGTCGTGGGCGGGAGCGGGGAGCCGGTTGTCCTGCTGCATGGCTGGCCGGAGACATGGTGGGCCTACCGGAAGCTCATGCCGCGGCTCGCCGAGCAGTACCGGGTCATCGCCGTGGACCACCGGGGCATCGGCATTCCGGACGAGCTGAAGCCCACCGACGGGTTCACGAAGAAGAACATGGCGCGCGACGTCTACGAGCTCATCTGCTCGCTGGGGTATAGCAGCGCCTCATTCGTGGGGCACGACATGGGGGCGATGGTCGGTTACAGCTTCGCGGCCAACCACCCCGAGGCGACCCGGCGGCTTGCCCTGCTCGACGTCGTCCATCCCGACGAGTCCTACTACAGCCGGCCGATGCTGCGACGCCCGAACACCGGCTTCAACATGTGGTGGATGGCCTTCAACCAGGTACGCGGCCTGCCGGAGCAGGTCTTCGCGGACCGCGGCTGGTACCTGATCGACTGGCTCTACACCCACTCCCTCATGGACCAGGAATCGATCACTGCCTTCGATCGGGCCGTCTATGCCCGGGCGTACGACACCGCAGCGGGGATCCGGGCCACCAACGGCTACTACCAGGCGTACCACCAGGACATCGAGGACCTGAAGGGGTACGACAAGGTGACAGTGCCGATCCTCGCGCTGGCGGCGCCCACACAGTACGACCAGGTGCAGGACCAGCTGTCGCGCAGCGCGACCGACGTGCGCATGGTGCTGGTGGAGAAGTCCATGCACTGGCTCGCCGAGGACGCCTCCGACCTCGTGGCCCGTGAGTTGCTCGACTTCCTCGCCCGGTGAGCGGCAGGCCCCGGGCAGGTCAGTGGTCCGTCTGATCCTTTCCAGAATGAAAGGCTGTCCATGACACAGCACATCAGCAACGCGTCCAGCGCGCCATTGGCACGGCAGAGACCGGGCTCAGCGCTCTCCCGGCTGCCTTCCCTGACCGGCATGCGGTTTGCAGCGGCCTTTCTGGTCTTCTGCAGCCACATAGGTTCGCCGCTGCCCCAGCTGCGCCTGCTCAAGGACAACCACGCGGCGGCTCAGCTCACCAAAATCACCGAGAACGCCGGGGCGCTGGGCGTCACCTTCTTTTTCGTCCTCAGCGGTTTCGTGCTGACCTGGTCCGCGCGGGAGAAGGACACCGCCCGCGCCTTCTGGCGCCGGCGGTTCGCCAAGATCTATCCCAACTACGTGATCGCCTGGGCCCTGGCGATGATCCTTTTCGCCTCGGCCTACACCCCGACGCGGGTGGCCCTCGCCAACCTCTTCATGGTCCAGGTGTGGCTGCCGGACTACGCGTACATCTACAGCGTGGACCCGCCGAGCTGGTCGCTGGGGGTCGAGCTCGTCTTCTACGCCTCGTTCCCGCTGCTGCACCGGTGGTTCGTGCGCATCTGTGACGCACACCTGAAGTACTGGATCGCCGGGGTGACGGCGGCGATCCTCCTGACGCCGATGTTCACCTACGCCGTGCTGCCCGGCCCGGAGCCGCTGCCGATGTCCGCGCAGACCTGGGCGCCCGCAGGTACCTCGATCACGCAGATGTGGTTCGCCCTCTTCCTGCCGCCGGTCCGGGTGCTGGACTTCGCCCTGGGCATGCTGCTGGCGCATGCCGTGATGCGGGGGCGCTGGCGCAACATCGGCATGATCTGGTCGAGCCTCCTGCTCGCCGGCAGCTACTGGCTGGCCCAGGAGTCGAACATGCTCGTCGCCAAGCGCGCCGCCATGATCATCCCGATCGCGCTGCTGATCGCGGCGGCTGCTACCAGGGATGTCGAGGGTGAGTTCACCATCTTCCGCAACCGGGCGATGACGTGGCTGGGGGACATCTCATTCGCCTTCTACCTGCTCCACTTCATCGTCCTGCAGTACGGCCGCAAGCTCCTGGGCCACGACCTGTACTCCGCCTGGGAGACGGTGGGGCTGGACCTCGTGCTGCTGGCGGTGAGCGTGCTGGCCGCCGGGGCGCTGTACACGCTCGTGGAGCGGCCGGTCACCCGCCGCTGGTCCACCTCCAGGCGGGCGGTGCCGGCGCCGGCACAGTAAGGCGAGCGGGCCCGCCGGTGCGGAGGCACCGCCCGGCGTGCCACGCGGATCTCCGGCTCACCGGGCGGCGAGCTTCTCCATGGTGTGGGCCACTTCGGCCGGTGCGGGAAGCGTGGCCATCTCCTCGGACAGGGCCCGCGCGCGCTGCGTGTACCGAGGGGAGGACAGGATCTCCCGGCAGGCCGAGACGATCACCTCGGTCTGGTCCTGGCCCGGCTCCTGGCCCTGCGTCGCCAGCCTGATCCCGGCACCGAAGTCGGAGAGGGCCTGCGCGACGATCTCCATGTAGGAGGCCTCGGGTGCGATCACCTGCGGCACCCCCGCATTCATGGCGGTCATGGCAGTGACCCCACCTCCGTGATGCACCAGCAGATCGCAGGTGGGGGCCACCACATCCAGCGGGATCCAGCCGATGCGGACATCACCGAGCTCGCCGCCGAACTTCTCGGTCACCTGGTCGGGGGCCGCGATCACCACCTCCGCTCCCGTCCGGGCCAGCTGGCCCACCAGACTCCGCAGCGCCTCGGCGGACTGGAAGGCGAGGGCCCGGGTTCCCGTGGTGATCAGCACGCGCCGGCGGCCGTCGGGGCGTGTGTACATCCATCGTTCGACACGGCGCTGGCCGTTGCCGGGAATCCAGCGCATCAGCTGTGTTTCGTAGTCGTGCGACGGCGGAAGGCACGGGCGCAGCGACGGCGGGCAGACGTCGATGAACAGGTCGGGGGCCGGCAGCTCTCCCAGGCCCAGGTGCTTCAGCTCGGTCCGGAGCTCCTCTTCCGCGCCCGGGGTGGCGCCAGTGGTCGGGACGACGTCCCAGGCCTGGCACACGTACGGGACCCCGAGGTGGGCGGCGAGCAGCCCTGCTGCATAGGTCATCGAGCCGCCGACGACCAGGTCGGGGCGCCAGTCCCGGGCGAGGTCCCGCAGCGGGTCCAGGCTGGCGGCGGCCATCCTGCCGAAGGCCCTGCCTGTGTGCAGCATGTTTTCCCGCGGATCCTTGGGCGGCTCGACGGCCTTGCCCGAGCGGTCGAACCGCATGAAATGAAAGACCGGTTCGGGGACGACGGAGACCGAGGGAAGTCCGATGCCCGCTGCGATGTCGGGCAGCGGCTCGTTGGCGCCTACGAGAACCTCATGACCCGCATTCCGCAGGGCCGTTGCCAGGGGAGCGATGGTGAAGACAGTCGCCGAGCTGCCGCCGGCGACGAAGAGGAACTTCATGTAGTTTTCCAGGCTTCCCGTGAGACGGTGGATTTCAAGTACCGGAAAATCTGGCGGAGTCGGCCGAGGGCGGCTCAGACGTTCCGGCTCATGACGAGGTCGACCGCGATCTCGATGATCACCGCACCGGGCGGGTTGATCCACTCCTTGCCGTAGCGCTCGGCGTACCGCCGGGCCCCCTCCGCCAGGCGTCCGGGGTCGTCGAAGATCGTGCCGGTGCCTTCCAGCGTGGCCCAGGAGGAGACCTCGTCCCGCTGGCACAGGGCGACCCGGCTGCCTGGCGCCGCGACCAGGTTCCGGGCCTTCTTCGATTGAGCGACCGTCATGATCCGGGCCATCCGTGCCTCGCTGTCCCAGGTGAAGCTCACGGGTACGGCATGGGGAGTGCCGTTCGGCCGGAGCGTGACGAGAATGGCCTGGCCGGGTTCGGCGAGGAATTTCTCGATCTCGGCGGACAGCGGCCAGCTCTGCTTATCCCGGTGCCCCTCCGGCATGACGCCCACCTTTACGTTGCGCCGGGTATTGGCTGTCATCAATTTCCTTCTCTCGGCAGATTGTTTATGGTCCGTGTGGTACCCACTGGGTGCTGAGGCGAGCTTGCTGCGTGTCCCTGGAATGAGTCAACGTCGTATACGTGCGTACGGTGTTCAACTGCGGAAATCCGCGCTTAAACGCTGGCTGCACGTAGCAGGCATCTATTGCGGGATCCGGCCGGTTACGGTCATAGTCACGGCGCCGACAGAGCGCGAGAAGGAGGGCCAAACAGTGAACAGGCCAGTAGTGGCGGTCACCGCGGACTCGGTCACCGCGACCTGGGGTGTCTGGGGCGCCATCCCGGCCGCCGTGCAGCCGTGGGCGTATCTCACCAAGGTGACGGACGCGGGTGGCTCACCGGTGCTGCTGCCGCCGGTGCGCGAAGCCGTCGAGGACGTGATGGCCACGGCGGACGCGCTGCTGATAACCGGTGGCGCGGACATCGATCCTGCGCTCTACGGGGCCGAGCGCGATCCGCGCACGTTCCCGCCCGACCCACTGCGCGACGCCACCGACCTCGCCGCCCTGGCCGTCGCGGAGCGGCGCGGCATCCCGGTCCTGGGCATCTGCCGTGGGCTGCAGGTGATCGTTGTCTCCCGGGGCGGAACGCTGCACCAGCACCTGCCCGCTCACGCCCCCACTGTCCCGGGCCGCCACACCCTGCGCGACATCAGGATCGCGCCGGACTCCATGCTGGGCAGTGCCCTGGGGACCTCGACCACCGGGCACTGCCACCACCATCAGGGAGTGGCGCGGGTCGGTGCCGGGCTCACTGCCGTCGCCTGGGCGGAGGAGGACGGCGTTGTCGAAGCCGCCGAGGATCCCTCCGCGCGCTTCCTGGTCGGATTCCAGCCGCATGCCGAGGAGGGCGGCCCCGATAGCGCGTCACTGTTCAAGGCCTTCGTCAACGCGGCGTGCTGAGCGGTGCGGTGCCGGGGCGGCGCAGCTACGCCGGATCCGGCAGATTCATCCGTGCGAGCTTGGCCGGGTCGACCACGACTGTGATCTCGGTGATCCGGCCGTCGGCGACGGCGAAGGCGAGGACCGACAGCGGGGTGCCGTCCCCGCGCCAGGTGACCACCCCGGGCAGGCCGTTGACGAGCATCGGTTGCCCATGAGTGGCGGCACTGGCGGACAGCTGCGCGCCGGCGGCGACCTCGGTGGCGCCGAGGGTGACGACCATGCCGGAGGGGGTGTCGACGGTCAGCTTCACCTCGGGGTGGAGCACCCGCAGCAACTCGTCGAAGTCGCCGAGGCGAGCCGCCGTCAGGAACGCCTGGACCACCGCGCGTTGCTGCCGCCCGCCGTCCGCCGGCCGATCGGCTCCCTGCACCTTTCTGCGGGCGCGGCTGGCGAGCATCTTCGCGGCGGCGGCGGACTTGCCGAGGATCTCGCCGACCTGGTCGAACGGCACCCCGAACAGGTCGTGCAGCACGAACGCCAGCCGCTCGCTCGGCCCGAGCGAGTCGAGGACGACGAGGAGCGCGAGCCCGACCGAGTCGGCAAGCAGCGCGTCGTCCTCGGGAGCAGGGGCGTCGTCGAGCGCCATCGCGAGTTCGGGCAGCCGTTCGTCGTAGGACGCCTCGGGGCGGGTCTGGCGCGAGCGCAGGACGTCGAGGCTGATCCGGCCGACTACCGTGGTCAGCCAGCCGGCGAGATTGTCGATGGTCGACGTGTCCTGGCGGGAGAGGCGCAGCCAGGCCTCCTGGACCGCGTCCTCGGCGTCGGCGTGCGATCCGAGTACGCGGTAAGCGACCGAGCGCAGCCGGTCGCGCTGGGACTCGAACGCCTCGGCCACCGGGTCCGTCGGGCGGGTGTCGGACATGTTGTTACCTTCCTCGAATCCGCTTCGTCATGGGTAGTGACGGGCGCAAGCCCGGTCAGGTAACCCGATGAAGGAGCAGGACCGATGGAAGCACGCCTGAACAGCAAGTTGAACCCCGACCTCTGGACCGCTATCCAGCACCTCCAGAAGGCGATCGCTGCCGGCGGCGTCGACCCGAAGCTGCTGTCGCTGGTCCACCTGCGCGCCAGCCAGATCAACAGCTGTGCGGCGTGCGTCTATGCCAGCATCGCGTCGGCGAAGAAGGCCGGCGAGACGGACGAGCGGCTGCACAGCGTGGCCGCGTGGCGCGAGTCGCCCTTCTACACCGACGAGGAGCGGGCGGCCCTCGCCCTGGCCGAGGCTGCCACCCGGATTCAGGATGGTGCGCAGGGCGTGACCGACGAGATCTGGGACGCCGTCACCGACCACTTCACCGAGGACCAGATCAACTCGATCATTCTGGAGATCGCGCTGACCAACTTCTACAACCGGATCAACAGCACGATCAAGGAGCCGGCCGGCAAGACGTGGGGCTGAGCTGAGCGGGATTCCCGCCACCTGTCGAGGGTGGTGACCGGGCCTGTCGAGACCAAGGGTGCATCGACAGGCCCATCCCGGCCTTCCGAATCGAACATATGTACTATTTATCTCGCGGGCGCGGCTCTGGCGGTCCTGGCCGTTCCCGCGCTGTCGATGCGGCTGAGCCTGCCCGACGCCAGCGTCCAGCCCCACGACAGGAGCAGCTACACCTCGTACAAGATCCTCTCCGAGGGCTTCGGTCCCGGCTACGGCGCACCTCTGATCCTCGCCACCGAAACCGGTTCCAAGGGCGCTGATCTAGGTCCCGTCGTGGCGGCGGTGAGCAAGGCGGAGGGCATCGCCTACGTCTCGCAGCCCCAGGTCAGCAAGGACGGGCAGGCCGCGACCTTCATGGCCTTTCCGAGGACGGGATCCCAGGACGAGGCGACGACCGACCTGGTGCACACGCTCCGCGACGACGTGCTGCCCCAGGTGAACGGTGGTGACGGCGTCTACGTCGGCGGCCCGAACGCCGCCTCGATCGACTTCGCCGACGACATCGGCTCGCGGCTTCCCTTGATGGTCGCGATCGTCATCGCGCTGTCCCTGGCGCTGCTGATCGGGCTGGTCCGGTCCGTCACGATCGCGCTGCAGGCCGCTGTCATGAACCTGCTGTCGATCGGTGCTGCCTACGGCGTGCTGGTCGCGATCGTGCAGTGGGGATGGCTCGGTTCCGCCCTCGGTTTCACCACCGACATGCCGATCACGACCTGGGTGCCGATGATGATGTTCCCGCTCCTGTTCGGCCTGTCGATGGACTACGAGGTCTTCCTCATCTCCCGGGTCCGTGAGGAGTACGAACGCATCGGTGACAACCGGCAGGCGGTCACGTACGGACTGGCGCGCACCGCGAGGGTGATCACGGCCGCGGCCGCCATCATGGTCGTCGTCTTCGGGACCTCCCTGCTCGGCCCGGATGTCGCGGTCAAGCAGATGGGCCTGGGCATGGCCGTCGCCGTGCTCATCGACGCCACCGTCGTCCGGATGATTCTCGTCCCTGCGGTCATGGAACTGTGCGGCAAGGCCAACTGGTGGATGCCCGGACGCCGGACGGTGCAGCCGGCGACACCGGTCGCAGCGGTCGCTGTCGGAGAAGAGAACCGGGTCTGACCCTCCAACGCCTGGACGCGGCTGTGCCGGCGACAACGCCGGCGGTCGAACGGTACGGTCGCAGCCATGCAGGCGATCACAATTCCCCAGTACGGCGGCCCGGAAGCTCTCGTCCGGGCGGAGGTGCCCGACCCGATACCGGGGCACGGCGAGGTACTGATCGACGTGGCTGCGGCAGGACTCAACCGGGCCGATGTCGCCCAGCGGCAGGGCAAATATCCGCCCCCGCCGGGTGCCTCGCTCTATCCCGGGCTGGAGATTTCGGGCCGTGTCTCCGCTCTGGGCCCCGGTGTGGCCGGCTGGTCGGTCGGTGACGAGGTGTGCGCTCTTGTCACCGGTGGCGGCTACGCGGAGAAAATCGCCGTTCCGGCCGGCCAGTTGCTGCCGGTGCCCCAGGGCATCAGCCTCACGGAGGCCGCAGCCCTTCCCGAGGCCACCTGCACCGTGTGGTCGAACGTGGCCCAGGTCGCGCACTTCCAGGCCGGGGAGACGTTGCTCGTCCACGGCGGGTCCAGCGGCATCGGGACGATGGCCATCCAGCTGGGCAAGGCCATGGGCGCGCGCGTCGCGGTCACGGCGGGCAGCGCCAGGAAGCTTCAGGCGTGCCGCGAGCTGGGCGCGGATCTCGCGATCAACTACCGCGAGCAGGACTTCGTGCAGGAGCTCAAGCCGCAGGGCGCGGACGTGATCCTCGACGTGATCGGCGCCCAGTACCTGGCCCGGAACGTCGATGCCCTGGCCGTGAACGGCCGGTTGGTCATCATCGGTCTGCAGAGCGGGGGCCAGGCGGAGCTGAACCTTGGCAAGTTGCTTGTGAAGCGTGCGACCGTCGTGGGCACCACCCTGCGCGCCCGCCCTCTGGCCGAGAGAGAGGCCGTCGTGGCCGCCGTGCGCGAACATGTCTGGCCGCTGCTGGAGAACAACCGGGTGCGCCCTGTAGTGGACCGTGTTTTCCCGCTCAAGGACGCGGCCGAGGCGCACCGGCTGATGGAGAGCAGCGAGCACATCGGGAAGATCCTCCTTCAGGCGTAGGCGCAACTCCCCGCATGCGCCGGGCGTCCGGACCCGTGCGCGAGTGCGGTGCGTCAGCAGTCGAACGCCCCACGAACACCCCCACCAGAGTTAGGACGCACAGGCGATGTCGCTGGCCCAGCCGCACTCCGCTTCCGTGACGGTGTCCGCGTCGGTCGAGGTGTTCCTGAACGACCCCCGGTTCGTGGCGGCGTTCACCACGATCAGGCCGGGCGGGGCTCCGCACGTGGCGCCGGTGCGGTTCACCTGGGATGCGAAGGCCGGCCTGGCGCGGGTGCTCACGGTGCTGTCGTCGCGCAAGGCCCGCAACCTGCTGGCGGAGCCGGGCGGACGCGTGGCGCTGTGCCAGGTGGACGGCTTCACCTGGGTGACGCTGGAGGGCACGGCGCATGTGGTGCAGGACCCGCAGCGGCTGGCTGAGGGCGTCGCCTGGTACGCCCGCCGCTACCGGACGCTGCCGCCCGACCGCCCCGGCCGGGTCGTCATCGAGATCGCCGTGGAGCGCGTGCTGAGCCTCAACGCCTGACCGCGTCAAGTGCATTGCCCTGTCAGGTCGGGGACGCGGCTGGCGGGTGATCTGCCCTTCAGCGCGGTGTGTCCGCGGTGGTGATTGCGGGTGTGCAGCCAGCCGGGGAAGGCGTCGCGTCATTCAGCTTCCGGGCCGTACGGGGGCGTGGGCCCACTCGTCGAGCAGGGTGCGGTCGAAGCGTTCGGCGTTCCCGTCGGTCTACGGCCTCTCTCAGCCGGGACCCGCGTCACCGACCTCCGTGGACAGAACAGCTAAAGCCCGCGCCCGGGGCTGCCGTTGGACCACACCAGACGGAACGACAGCTCCGACAACCGCCACCCGAGGGGCGTGCGCCGGGCCCGGCCTTGCACGAAGGTCCCCGTGGTGAAGAGCTGCGGGGCCTCTTCCTGCGCCCTGGCGTGGTGGACGTGCGTGGAGATCAGGTTGGCCTGCAGTTTCGCACTGTCCCCGGTCACCTCGACCACGGCCGGGGAGCCGAGGTGCTGGGTGGCGGCGAACGCCGACAGGGCGGTGGCGTGGTAGGCGGCCATGCCGTCGACGCCCTCGTGCCAGCTGATCGGGAAGGTCACGACCGCATCCTGCGTGAACAGACCGGCCGCCCACGCGTCGTCGAGTTCCTGTACGTCGAGCGAGACCAGATAGCGGTCGAGTAACGCCGCCACACGGGTCTGGAGTTCGGTCTCCGATTCGGAGTTTTCCGTGTGTGATTCTTCGCTTGTGCGGATGAACGTCATGGCCATAAGAATGCCATCTGCGGCACGTTTGGAACGCTGTTTACGCCCTCGGTCGGTTGTAGCAATACTGGTCCTACGCAGGTGAGAAGAGGGTAGATGAACTCCTTTGACACGGACGTCTTGATAGTGGGAGCGGGCCCCACTGGACTCATGCTCGCGGGAGAATTGAGACTCAATGGAGTTTCGGTCACGGTTCTGGACAAGCTGTCGGAGCCCATGCAATTCTCGCGTGCTCTCGGATTTTCGGCGCGGACGATCGAGGAATTCGCCCAGCGCGGTCTGACCGCGCGATTCGGTGAGGTCCAGGTGATTCCGGCCGGCCACTTCGGCGGGGTGCCGCTGGACTACCAAGTGATCGAGGGCGGCTCCTACGGCGCGCGCGGCATTCCACAGTCGCGTACCGAAGCGGTCCTCGGCGGATGGGCGGCCGAACTGGGCGCGCAGGTGCGGCGTGGCGTCAAGGCCACCGGCCTGGAGGCCGGCCCCGACGCGGTGCGCCTGAAGGCCGTCGGCCCGGAGGGCGAGCTGGAGCTCACCGCCCAGTACGTGGTGGGCTGCGACGGTGCCCGCAGCGTCGTCCGCACCCTCGCGGGGATCGGCTACCCCGGCACCGACCCGGCCATCGAGCTGCGGTTCGCTGACGTCGAGGGGGTGCGGCTGCGGCCGCGCCTGAGCGGCGAGGCGGTGCCCGGCGGCATGGTGATGGTCATCCCGATCGGCCCCGAACGCAGCCGCATCATCTACTTCGACGCCGCCGAGCCGCTGCGCCCGGCCGAGCGGGCCATCACCTTCGACGAGGTCCGTGAAGCCTTCGAGCGTCTGTCGGGGGAGGACCTGTCCGGGGCCCGCCCGCTGTGGGTCAGCTCGACCACCGACGCCAGCCGGCAGGCCACCACCTACCGGCAGGGCCGGATCCTGCTGGCCGGCGACGCCGCCCACACCCATCTGCCCATCGGCGCGCAGGGGATGAGCGCGGGCATCCAGGATGCGGTCAACCTCGGCTGGAAGCTGGCACTGGAGGTCAAGGGCCGGGCGCCCCAGGCATTGCTTGACACGTACCACAGCGAGCGGCACCCGGTCGGCGCCCGCATCCTGACCAACACCCTCGCCCAGCGTCTGCTGTACCTGGGCGGCGACGAGACGGCCCCGCTCCGCGAGGTCCTCGCCGAGCTGGTCGGCTCTCACGAGGCCGTGCGGCGGCACCTGGTGGGCATGGTCACCGGCTTGGACATCCGCCACGAGGTCGGCGAGGGCGACCACCCTCTGCTGGGCCGGCGCCTGCCGGACCGGGAACTGGTGGTGGACGGCGAGAAGACGACCGTCTTCACGCTGCTGCACGCCGGCCGTGCGGTCCTGCTCGACCTCACCGGGGACCTGGGCCGGGCCGCGGCCGGTTGGGCGGACCGGCTCGACGTGGTGGCCGTGGAGCGCCTCGACCACGACGTCCCCTTGGCCGGTCTGCTGGTACGGCCGGACGGCTACGTCGCCTGGGCTGCAGCGCCGGGCGAGAACACGGCCGGACTCACCGACGCCCTGGCCCGCTGGCTCGGCCCAGCCACCCGCTGACACCTTGCCAGGCCCACTCGTGGGCTTGTCCGCAGCACCGGGCAAGCCCCACTCCGTCAAGTCCGTACTTCACAGGAAGAGACACATCGATGCCCACCATCTCCGCTCAGGACAAGCACCTGACAGTCCTCAACCTCTTCACCACCGACGCGCCCGAGAAGCAGGACACACTGATCCAGGAGATGACCAAGATCGTCCAAGCCGCGGCGTACGAGGGCTGGATGTCCAGCACCGTGCACTCGGCGGTGGACAGCCCCGGCACGGCCAACCTCATCCAGTGGCGCAGCGGTGAGGACCTGGAGAAGCGCTACGCCGGCGAGGAGTTCAAGCACCGCACGCTGCCGGTCTTCTCTGAGATCACCACCTCGATACGCCTGCTGCAGAACGAGATCGCCTATACCGTCACCCACCCGTCGCTGGGCGGCGTCGTCGAGGTCGACCCCGAGCGCAACGACTACACCGCCATCACCGTCTTCGGGGTCGCCGAGGAGAACCGGGACGAGCTCGTCGACGCCCTCGGCCCCGCGCAGACGGACATCACCGACGCCTCCGGGTTCCGGTCGCTGTCGGTCTTCAAGGGCCTGCGCGCCCGCGGCGTGGAGGGCTCCTTCGTGGTGGCCTACTCCCAGTGGGAGAGCAAGGAGGCCTACGACGCCTACCGCGCTCTGCCCGAGGCCGGCAAGCCGCTGAGCCGGCAGAAGGCCGAGGCCCGCGTGAAGGACCTCGCCACGTGGGTGGACTCCAACACCTACCGGGTGGTGCTCACCCGCGCCGGCGGAGCGTAGGGGCACATCCCGCACGGCCCGCACGCAGTCGTACGGGCGGTGCGCGCTACGCCGCGGGGCAGCGTCCAAGCGCGGCTCCGGCCATGCTCCGGCACTGCCCGTGCACGGCGCTACCGGCAGGCCGCACGGTCGAGGCGGCGGTCCCGGTGCACCGCCGCGCGCATGCCGCTGTCCGCGCGCCACATCCCACGCCGCCTGAGGAGGCACCCCTATGCACAGCACGCTGATCGTCGCCCGGATGGCACCAGCCGCCGTCAACGACGTGGCCGGGCTGTTCTCCGCCTTCGACGCCACCGACATGCCCGACCGCATGGGGACTCGCCGTCGCCAGCTGTTTTTCTACCAGGGCCTGTATTTCCACCTGCAGGACTTCGACGCGGCCGACGGCGGGGCGCGGATCGAGGCCGCCAAGACCGACCCGCGGTTCGTCCGGATCAGCGACGACCTCAAGCCGTTCATCGAGGCGTACGACCCCAAGACCTGGCGCTCGCCGGCCGACGCGATGGCCACGCGTTTCTACCACTGGGAGGTGTCCCGTTGAACGGGCGACGCGTTGTCCTCACCGGGATCGATGTGATCGCGCCCGGTGGTGTCGGCAGGGAGAACTTCTGGGACCTGCTGAGCAGCGGTCGCACCGCCACGCGCGGCATCACCTTCTTCGACCCCCTGCCGTTCCGCTCGCGGGTGGCCGCCGAGGCCGACTTCGACCCGTACGACCACGGCCTGACCCCGCACCAGATCCGGCGGATGGACCGAGCCGCGCAGTTCGCGGTGGTGGCCGCGCGCGGTGCGGTGGAGGGCAGCGGCCTGGCGATGGCCGACCTGGACCCGCACCGGATCGCGGTGACCGTGGGCAGCGCGGTGGGCGCCACGATGGGCCTGGACCAGGAGTACCGGGTGGTCAGCGACGGCGGCCGACTGGACATCGTGGACCACACCTATGCCGTTCCGCATCTGTACCACCACATGGTGCCCAGCTCCTTCGCCACGGAGGTGGCCTGGGCGGTGGGAGCCGAGGGCCCGAGCACCGTGGTGTCCACCGGCTGCACCTCCGGCATCGACTCGGTCGGCTACGCGGTCGAGCTGATCCGGGAGGGATCGGCGGACGTGGTGGTGGCCGGTTCGTCCGACGCCCCGATCTCGCCGATCACGATGGCGTGCTTCGACGCGATCAAGGCCACCACGCCCCGGAACGACGAACCCGAGCACGCGTCACGGCCGTTCGACGCCACCCGCAACGGCTTCGTGCTGGGCGAGGGCGCCGCCTTCTTCGTACTGGAGGACCTGGAGGCGGCCCGGGCGCGCGGCGCGCACATCTACGCCGAGATCGCCGGCTATGCCACCCGTTCCAACGCTTACCACATGACCGGGCTGCGCTCGGACGGCCTGGAGATGGCGGAGGCGATCAGGGTCGCCCTGGACGAGGCGCGGCTGAACGCCGACGAGATCGACTACGTCAACGCGCACGGCTCGGGCACCAAGCAGAACGACCGCCACGAGACCGCGGCGGTCAAGAGGAGCCTGGGCGAGCACGCCTACCGGACCCCGATGAGCTCCATCAAGTCGATGGTGGGGCATTCGCTGGGTGCCATCGGCTCGATCGAGATCGCCGCGTCCGCGCTGGCCATGGAGCACGACGTGGTGCCGCCGACGGCCAACCTGCACCACCGCGACCCGGAGTGCGACCTGGACTATGTACCGCTGACCGCACGCGAACAACGCACCGACACGGTGCTGACGGTGGGCAGCGGTTTCGGCGGGTTCCAGAGCGCGATGGTGCTGGCCGCTCCCGAGAGGAGCGTCCGATGACCGGCCAGGTGGTAGTCACGGGAATCAGCGTGGCCGCACCGAACGGGCTGGGTGCGGCCGACTGGTGGCCGGCGACGTGCGGAGGAAAGAACGGCATCGCTCGCATCACCCATTTCGATCCGTCGGCGTATCCGGCGCGACTGGCCGGACAGGTCCCGGGCTTCCAGGCGGAGCAGTACCTGTCCAGCCGGCTGCTGCCGCAGACGGACCGCGTGACCCGGCTGTCGCTGGTGGTCGCGGACTGGGCGCTGGCCGACGCGGACGTGACTCCGGCGAACCTCCCGGACTTCGACATGGGCGTGATCACCGCCTCGTCCGCGGGCGGCTTCGAGTTCGGCCAGGGCGAGCTGCGCAACCTGTGGAGCCGTGGCAGCCAGTATGTCTCGGCGTACCAGTCCTTCGCCTGGTTCTACGCCGTCAACAGCGGGCAGATCTCCATCCGCCACGGCTTGAAGGGCCCCTCCGGGGTGGTGGTCAGCGAGGGAGCGGGCGGCCTGGACGCGGTCGCACAGGCCCGCCGGCAGATCCGCAAGGGCACTGCCTTGATCGTCACCGGCGGGGTGGACGCCTCGATCTGTCCGTGGGGATGGGCGGCGCAGCTGTCCACCGGGAAGCTGTCCACCAGCGACGAGCCGACCCGCGCCTACCTGCCCTTCGACCGCGACGCACGCGGCTACGTGCCGGGTGAGGGCGGTGCACTCCTCATCACCGAGGAAGCCCGCACCGCCCGCGCGCGCGGCGCCCGCATCTACGGCGAGATCGCCGGCTACGGCGCCACCATGGACCCCCGGCCCGGCAGCGGCCGCCCGCCGGGCCTGCGGGCGGCGATCGCCCTGGCGCTGGCCGACGCCGGCATGGAGCCCGGTGGGATCGACGTGGTCTTCGCCGACGGCGCTGCCGACCCGGTCGCCGACCGGACCGAGGCCGAGGCGATCGGAGCTGTGTTCGGTGACCGCAGCGTGCCGGTGACCGTGCCCAAGACGATGACCGGACGGCTGTACTCCGGGGCGGCGTCGCTGGACCTGGCGGCGGCGTTCTTCACGATCCGCGACGGCGTCATCCCGCCCACCATGCACATCGACCCGTGCCGGGACTACGCCCTGGACCTGGTCATCGGGCAGCCGCGCCGGGCGCGGGTGCGCGCGGCCCTGGTCCTGGCCCGCGGCAGCGGCGGCTTCAATTCCGCGATGGTCGTGCGTGCCGCCGACTGAGACGTCGCACACCTTCACCACACCACCACGAACGAAAGGGGGCCGAATTCCATGGCCGACAACAACGCGTTCACCCTGGACGATCTCAGGAGCACCCTGCGGCAGGCCGCGGGCGTGGCCGAGGACGTCGACCTGGACGGCGACATCTTCGACACCGATTTCGAGGCGCTGGGCTACGAGTCGCTGGCACTGCTGGAGGTCGGCAGCCTCGTGGAACGCCAGTACGGCATCTCCCTGGACGAGGTGGCCATCAACGACGCCCGCACCCCGCGCGCCTTCATCGACGCGGTCAACACCCAGCTCGCCGCCGTTTCGTGAAAGGACCCGACATGACGCAGTTTTCCGCGCCCAAGGTGGCCGTCATCACCGGCGCCACCTCCGGCATCGGGCTGGCCTCGGCCCGGGTGCTGGCCGCCGACCACCGCGTCTACATCGGCGCGCGCACCGCGGAGAACGTGGCGTTGACCGTCAAGGACCTCACCGACGCCGGCTTCGAGGCGGACGGCTCGGTGGTCGACGTCCGCGACACCGCCTCGGTCGAGGCGTTCGTCGCCGCCGCAGTGCAGCGTTTCGGCGCCGTCGACGTCCTGGTCAACAACGCTGGCCGGTCCGGGGGCGGGGTCACCGCCGATCTGGCCGACGAGCTGTGGCTCGATGTCGTCGAGACGAACCTCAACAGTGTCTTCCGCGTCACGCGTGCGGTGCTGACCACCGGCGGCATGCGCGAGAAGAACCGCGGCCGGATCATCAACATCGCCTCCACCGCGGGCAAGCAGGGGGTGGTGCTCGGTGCCCCGTACTCCGCCTCCAAGCACGGTGTGGTCGGCTTCACCAAGGCGCTGGGCAACGAGTTGGCGCCCACCGGCATCACCGTCAACGCGGTGTGCCCGGGCTACGTCGAGACGCCCATGGCGCAGCGGGTGCGGCAGGGCTACGCGGCGGCCTGGCAGACGTCCGAGGACGAGATCCTGCAGAAGTTCCAGGCCAAGATCCCGCTCGGACGGTACTCCACCCCCGAGGAGGTGGCCGGGATGGTCGGCTACCTGGCCTCGGACATCGCCGCCTCGATCACCTCCCAGGCTCTGAACGTCTGCGGCGGTCTGGGCAACTTCTGACGTCCGGGTCACCGCATCCCCTTCCAGGACAGGAGTCACAGGTCATGACGACGCGTGAGGTGGAGCACGAGATCACCATCGACGCACCGGCCGCCGCGATCTACCAGTTGCTCGCGGACGTGGTCAACTGGCCGCGCATCTTCTCGCCCACCATCTTTGTCGACCGAGAGCCGACCGGTGCCGGGCAGGAACGCATCCGGATCTGGGCCACCGCGAACGGCACGGCCAAGAACTGGACCTCGCGCCGCACCCTGGACCCGCAGGTCCTGCGGATCACCTTCCGGCAGGAGGTGTCCGCGCCGCCGGTGGCGGCCATGGGAGGTGCCTGGATCATCGAGCCGCTGGCCGCGGACCGGTCCCGGGTACGGCTGCTGCACGAATATCGGGCCGTAGACGACGATCCGCACGACCTGCTGTGGATCGAACGGGCGGTGGACAAGAACAGCACCGCCGAACTGGCCGCGCTCAAGGCCAACGTGGAAACGGCGCACGCCGCCGACACCGACGAGCTGACGTTCTCGTTCACCGACAGCGTCCGAATCGCCGGCAGCGCCAAGGACGCGTTCGACTTCATCAACGACGCGGCGCTGTGGCCCGAGCGGCTTCCCCACGTGGCGGTCGCCCGGCTGACCGAGGACACCCCGGGTCTGCAGCGCCTGGAGATGGACACCCGGGCCAAGGACGGCTCGGTCCACACCACGGCCTCCTACCGGGTGGTCTTCCCGCACTACCGGATCGTCTACAAGCAGGTCACGCTGCCCGCGTTGATGACGTTGCACACCGGAGAGTGGACGTTCGAGGAGAATGAACAGGGCACCGCGGCCTCGTCACAGCACACGGTGACCATCAACACCGCCAACATCGCCGCTGTGCTGGGCGAGCGGGCCACCGTCGCCCAGGCGCGCGACTATGTGCGCGAGGCGCTGTCGGCCAACAGCAGGGCGACGCTCGGGCACGCCAAGTCCTATGCCGAACAGAAGGCCTGATCGTGGCCGAGGACCGTTCGTCCGCCGACGTCGTGGTCGTCGGGGCCGGCCCGGTCGGGCTGCTGCTCGCTGGTGAGCTGGCCGGGGCGGGCGTCGACGTGGTGGTGCTGGAGCGGCTGGACGTCCCCACCACCGCGTCCCGTGCCTCCACGCTGCACGCCCGCACCATGGAGATCCTCGACAGCCGCGGCCTGCTGCCGCGGTTCGGCCGCCCGCTCAGTGAGCTGCGCGGCCACTTCGGCGGCATACCGCTGGACCTGACGCTGCCCAGTTCCCACCCGGGCCAGTGGAAGGTGCCGCAGACGACCACCGAGGCGGTGCTGCAGGAGTGGGCGATCGCCCGCGGCGCCGTCATCCGCCGCGGCATCGAGGTCACCGACGTTGCCGAGGGCACCGGCCAGGTGGCCGTCCGGGCAGCCGGCCGGGGCGGCGAAGCCGTGGTCCGCGCCTCCTACGTGGTGGCGTGCGACGGCGAGGACAGCACCGTACGGCGCCTGGTCGGTGCCGACTTCCCCGGCCAGGACGCGGGGCGCGAGCTGCTGCGGGCCGACGTGGACGGCATCGACGTACCCGACCGGCGCTTCGAGAGGCTGCCCGAGGGGCTGGCCATCGCGGCGCGCCGCGCGGACGGGGTGACCCGGGTGATGGTGCACGACTTCGGCGCCCGGGCGGGCCACCGCGACAGCGAGGCCTCCTTTGAAGAGGTCGCCGCTGCCTGGAAGCAGGTCACCGGCGAGGACATCTCGGCCGGCACCCCGCTGTGGGTGAACTCCTTTGGCGATGTCTCCCGGCTGCTGGCCCGCTACCGGCACGGCCGGGTGCTTTTCGCCGGGGACGCCGCGCACAAGCAGATGCCCATCGGCGGGCAGGCCCTCAACCTCGGCCTGCAGGACGCCTTCAACCTCGGCTGGAAGCTGGCCGCGGTCATTCGCGGCCAGAACGGCGAGGAGCTGCTGGACACGTACCACGACGAGCGGCACGCGGTCGGCACCAGGGTGCTGGTCAACATCCGTGCCCAGGCACTGATGCTGCTCGGCGGCCCGGACGTGGAGCCGCTGCGGTCGGTGCTGGCCGAGCTGATCGGCCACGAGGAGATACGGGCCCACCTGGCGGGCATGATCAGCGGCCTGGACATCCGCTACGACATGGGCGGCGGCAGCCACCCGCTGCTGGGGGCCCGGCTGCCGCACGCCACGCTGCGGGCCGGCGGAGATCGGGTGACCACCGCAGCCCTGCTCCACGGCGGCAGCGGACTGCTGCTGGACCTGCGCGGCGGGCGCGGCGGCGGCCTGGAGTGCGCGGGCTGGCCGGATCGGGTCACGGCCGTGAACGGGCGGGCCGGCCCCGGCAGCGCTCTGGACGGCGCCGGGGCAGTCCTGGTGCGCCCCGACGGCTACGTGGCCTGGGCGGGCGACGAGGGGTTGACCGAGGCGCTGACCCGCTGGTTCGGCCCGGCCCGCTGACCGGCCGCGGGCCGCTTCCGCGCACGGCCGGCCGGCCGGACGGGGCGGCCGTCGGCACACACCGAAACGTTTTCCCATTACCAGGAGGGATTCCCCATCATGGCAGCGACAGCGGTTGACGCCGACGTCATCGTCGTCGGTGCAGGACCGACCGGGCTGATGCTCGCCGGTGAACTGTGCCTCGGCGGAGCACGCGTCGTCGTCCTGGAGAAACTGACCGAGCCCACCGGGCAGTCGCGGGGCCTCGGCTTTACCGCCCGTGCCATGGAAGTGTTCGACGCGCGCGGGCTGCTGCCCCGCTTCGGGCAGGGCGAGACCCTCGACGTCAGCCCCATGGGCCACTTCGGCGGGACCGTGTTCGACTTCACGGTCCTGCCCGACGCCCACTTCGGCGCCCGCGGCATCCCGCAGAGCGTCACCGAGAAGGTCCTGGAGGACTGGGCGGGCGAGCTGGGCGCCGACATCCGGCGCGGCTGGGAGTACGTCTCCCTCGACGACGGTTTCCTCGACGGCGACAGCGTGCGCCTCATGGCCCGCGATCCGCAGGGCGGCACACGGCGGCTGCGCGCTCACTGGCTGGTGGGCTGCGACGGCGGCAGCAGCCGGGTGCGGGCCGCGGCCGGGTTCGACTCTTCCGGCCGCGGCGCCACCCGCGGCATGTACCTGGCCGACGTCACCGGCGTGAAGCTGCGCCATCGCCCGCTGGGCGAACGCACGCCCTACGGCATGGTGATGTCCGCCCCGCTGGCCGAGGGTGTGGACCGAATCATTGTCTGCCCCGACGGCACACCCGTCCGCGAGCGGGAACGCACCATCACCTTCACCGAGGTGGCAGCCGCCTGGCGGCACATCACGGGCGAGGACATCTCCGGCGGCAGCGCGGACTGGGTGAGCTCCTTCACCGACGCCACACGCCAGACGACGCAGTACCGGCGCGGCCGGGTCCTCCTGGCCGGCGACGCCGCCCATATCCACCTGCCGGCCGGCGGACAGGGCCTGAGCGCCGGCGTGCAGGACGCCTTCAACCTCGGCTGGAAGCTGGCCGCGGTCATTCGCGGCCAGAACGGTGAAGAGCTGCTGGACACGTACCACGACGAGCGGCACGCGGCCGGCCGTCGGCTGCTGATGAACACCCGCGCCCAGGGCACCGTCTACCTCGGCGGGGCCGAGGCGGACCCACTGCGCGAGCTCTTCGGCGAACTGATTCGGTACGACGACGTCAAGCGCCACCTGGCTGGCATGGTCAGCCACGTAGACCTGCGCTACGACCTCGGTGAGGACGACGCCCACCCGCTGACCGGCCGTCGCATGCCGCCGCGGCCGCTGACCTGCTCCGACGGCACCGTCGGCATCGCCCGCCTGCTCCAGTCCGGCTACGGGATCCTGCTGGACCTGGCCGACGACGCGGACGTACGCCGGGAGGCGGCCGAATGGGAGGGCCGGGTATCGACGGCGACGATGTCGGTGCAGCCGGTCGACGGCACCGACATCCTGGCCGGCGTCCAAGCCGTACTCGTGCGCCCCGACGGCTACGTGGCCTGGGCGGGCAGCCCGGCCGACGGCGGTCTGAAGAGGCTGCGGGCTGCCATGGAGCGATGGTTCGGTCCGGCCGACTGGTCGGCGGGCCGGCGTCCCGCCGCCTGAGCCGCCCCCTCGGCGCGGTTCGCCGACGCCCGCACACAACACGCAGCGGCCCCGGAGCGGGCGAACACTCCGGGGCCGCTGAACCGTATGCCCGCGCCTGCCGGGTCAGACCGCAGTGGCCTCCACGATGGACACCGCGGCGGCGGTCTCCACCACGCGCTCCATCGTGAAGCCGGCCCGGGCGACCAGGTCGGCGTACTGGGAGGCGGTGCGCTCCTTGCCGCCCACCAGCAGCAGCAGCCACAAGTCGACCAGCTTGCCGGAGTGCGGTTCGTTGCCCTCCTCCGGCGGAACCATCTCGATCAGCAGCAGTTTGCCGCCCGGCTTCATGGCAGCCCGCACGTTGCGCAGGATCTGCAGCGCCTGCTCCTCGGGCCAGTCGTGCAGGATGTGCTTGAGCACATAGGCGTCCCCGCCGGGCACCACCGAATCGAACATCCCTCCGGCGACCGTGCGGCACCGCCCGTCGACGCCCTCCGCGGCCAGGAATTCCGCCGCCCCGTTCCCCTCGACCCGCGGGTCGGACAGAACTCCGCTGACATGCGGCGCCTGCTGCAGAATTCCCGCGATCAGCCCGCCGCGGCCGCCGCAGAAGTCCACCACGGTGCCGAAGCCGGAGAAGTCGTAGGCCGCCAGCACCGGCCCGGTCTCGGTTTCCGAGAGGGCGCCCATTCCCTTCATGAACACCTCGCCGTACTCGGCGTTGTGCTCCAGGTACTCGAAGGCCCCCATGCCCCGCAGTTTCGGCAGGCTCGGCTCACCGGTGACCACGGCCTCCAGGAGGTGCGCCCAGTCCTCCCAGTGGATCGGGTGCCCCATCAGCAGGGCGAGGTCACGCATCGACATCGGGTGGTCCGCGCGCAGCGCGTCGGCTATCGGGGTGAGCTCGTACATGCCGTCCGGCCGCCGCGCGAAGATCTGATGACTGGCGAGCAGGCGCAGCAGCCGGGCCACCGCGTCCTCGTCCGCCTCGACCTGCTTGGCGACCTGAGCCGGCGACAGCGGCCCATCGGCCAGCGCCTCGGCGATCCCGAGCCGGGCGGCGACGTACACCGACTGGGTGACCATGGAACCCATCACGATCTCCAGCAGCGCGAACGGAGCAGGCGCCAGGTCCTGGGACGCGCGCTGCAGGTCCGCCCGGGATTTCTCCACGGCTCGGACCACTGGCGGGGGCGGAAATACGGGCATGTAAATACCTCCGGTGCGACCTCTCGGATTTTCCGTCCCTCTCGCGTGAAGGGACCCGGCAAAGCAGGGTAATTAAAAGACCTACATGCTCCCTGGAGGCGTACTCGAATCTGTACGCCATCGCTTCTGAATGACATTGCGTCAGCAGTGTTGCTTGACCTTGAATAGGCTTCGGCAGAATTTAAGGTCGAGGAGGCCCTATGGGGTTGGGATTTCTATTGGGTGGCGGTGTCACCCGTGAGCCGCAGGGAATGGAGCTGTACCAGGCATTTCCCGTGATGCGCGACCTCTACGAGCAGATCGCCGACTGGTGCGCCCTGCCGGTCTCCATGCTGCTCGGCGACGAGCTGCCGCGGGAGGCCGAGGTGCAGCAGAGCCTCGCCGCCGTCCGACAGGCGGCGCTGTCCATGGCGGTGCACGACATCCTCGCCGAGCAGCACGTGCACCCGTCCGTGATCGGCGGACTCAGCCTCGGCGGCATGGCCGGTGCCGCGCTGGCCGGAGCCGTGCCCAGGAAGCAGGTGTTCCGGCTGATGGCGGCCGGGGTCGACTTCCCGGGCTGGCCGGAATCCGCACCCCGGCAGGGCATGGCCGTGGTCACCGTGCCGGACGGCGAACGGATCGGCTCCTATCTGGCCGGCCACCCCCGGGTTCACCCGGCCGTGTTCGTGGGCGCCGCAGCCGACGGATCCGGGACGTTCGTCGTGGTGGGCGGAGAGGCCGATGCCCTGGATCGGCTGGCCGAGGCCCACCCCGGCGGCGTCGTCACGGCGGTACCGGGGGAACTGGCGATCCACACACCGCTGCGTGAGCCCTATCGCGCCTTTCTCGCACCGTATCTGGCGGAGCTGGAATTCAAGAACCCCTCGCTCCCCCTGTACTCGGGCCTGGACAAGAAGCGGTTGACCACCGCCGACGAGATACGGGACATGTTCGATCGCAATCCCGTCGAGTCGGTGCACCTGCCGTACATCCACGACGGCATGGTCGACGCCGGTGTCGAACTCGCGATCATCGTCAGCGCGTCCATTCCCCCCGGACTGCTGACACTTCCGTTCCCGGTGGTCCATGTGGACCAGCCGGAGGACCTGCAGAAGGTGTTCTCCACCCTCTACGAACTCGACGTCCGGTACCCGGAAAGGAGCCTGGTGGCGTGACCACGGAAGGACTGAGCGCGCGTGACTGCGAGCGCCTCATGGACGGGTGGCTGAACACCGATCTGGACGACTGGACCCGGAGCGTCGTGCGTCGGCACTTCGACCCCGAGTCCGGCAGCCCCTACTGGCTCAGGCGCGCCGCCGAACTGCCTTTCGACCCGCGGGACATCACCTGGTACGAGCAGCTGGCCGACCTCGGGCCGTTCGACCTCGACGTGCTGCGCCACTGCGACCCGGCCGACTTCGTCCCGAGGGCGGTGAAGCGCCCGCTGAACGGCCGGATCTGGGACACCGGCGGCACCAGCGGCGCGCCCTGCCGGGTCTTCTACACCCGGGACATGCTCGTCCACCGCGGGGTGTGGCGCCGCTGGTCGTTCACGACCGAGGGCTTCGAGCCGCACCGAACCTGGCTCCAGGCCACCCCGACCGGGCCCCATCTGATCGGCAACGGGGTGTGGGAGACCGGGGAGCTGTATGCCGCGCGGGTGTACGCCATCGACATGGACCCGCGCTGGGTCAAGCGGCTCATCGCCGGCGGCCGCCTGGAGCAGGCCCGCGAGTACACCGATCACCTGCTCGACCAGATCACCATCGTGCTGTCCACCCGGCCCGTGGACTACATCAACACCACTCCGGCCCTGATGCTCGCCCTGGTCCGGCGGGAGCCGGAACTCGTCGCGCAACTGGCGGGGGTACGGCTCAGCGGTACTCACCTGACCCCGGCCGCCTACCGGGAGATCAGGAAGGCGCTCGGCGACGGACTCGTCGGCCGCAGCTACGGCAACACGTTCGGCAACGCCGCGGGCCTGCCGGTGGAGCAGCCGGACGACCTGATGCCCTACGTCCCGAACTTCCCGCAGGTCACCCATGCGGTGGTGGACAAGACCGATCAGCGCACCATCGTCCCGTACGGCGCCGTCGGCAGGGTGCGGCTAACCGTCCTGCACCAGGACCTCTTCCTGCCCAACATCCTGGAGCGGGACGAGGCCGTGCGCTACGACACGGGCGACCGGTTCCCCGTCGACGGAGTCGCCAACGTACGCCCGCTGCAGACAGCTGTCGGCAACGTGGAGGGGATCTACTGAGAGCCCGGGGGACGGCGGGCCGGCCCCCGGGTGACCCGGCCGGGACGACCGCACCGCAAGGCGCGGCCGTCCCGAGCGGAACGCGTCACCTCGCGGCCGGGTATCCGGCCGCGATCTGCGCCAGCAGTTCCGCCTGGCGGACGGTGGCCCCCTCGGCGACGACCCTGCCCTGCGCCGCTGCGGCGGCGAACGCCGCGACGCTGAGGGCGACCTGGTCGGCGGGCGGCAGGGGCGGGGAGCCCGGCAGGAGCCGGGGCACGTGCGTGGCCTGTGGTGTGAAGGCGTGCGAGAGGTCCAGCGTGGCCTGACTGCCGGTGAGGGTGTACTCCGAGCGGTAGGCGTGGTCCAGGCCGAAGGCGAGGGTGACCGTGGTGGACGTGGCGGCGTGCAGGAACAGGGCGGTGCCGGCCGTGGGCACACCGAGCCCGCCGGGATCGGACAGGTGGGAGGCGAGCAGGGTGAGGTCGGGCCCGAGCAGGTGGAGGGCCGCCCTCAGCGGGTAGACGCCGGTGTCCCACAGGGCGCCGCCGCCGAGGTCCGCCCGGTAGCGGATGTCACCGGGCGGACGCCGGGGAACGGTGAACTGAGCGTGCAGAGTCCGCAGTTCACCGAGGGCACGGTCGGCGATCAGCTTGCGGACCGCTTCGTGCTGTGGGTGCTGCACGAACATGACGTTCTCCATCAGGGCCAGCCGCCGGCGCGCGGCGAGCGCGAACAGCTCCGCCGTCGTCGTCGGCTCCAGCGTCAGCGGTTTCTCGGCCAGCACGTGCTTGCCCGCTTCCAGCGCCGCCCGCGTCCACCGTGCGTGCAGTGCGGCCGGCACCGGTATGTACACCGCGTCGACCGTGGGCTCGGCGAGCAGTGCCTCGTACCCCGTGATCGCGCGGCACCCGTACGGCCGGGCCGTCTCCTGCGCCGTGCGCGCATCCCGGCTGGCGACGGCGACGAGCCGGGTGGCCGGGCAGGCGGCGAAGGCCGGCAGCATCCGCCGCCGGGCGATGTCGGCGCAGCCCAGCACCCCGACCCGCAGCGGGGCCTCGGTCACCAGGCTACGGCCCCGGTCGTCATGCACGCCAGGAGCGTACGCGCCTGCACATTGACGTAGTGCCCGTGCCTGGCGAGTGACGCCAGCTGCCCCGGCGTCACCCAGCAGTACCCTGGCGGCAGTTCCTCATCCAGGGGCAGGTCCGGTTCCACGATCAGATACCGCGACTCCGCGTTCAGGAACCGGCCGCCCTCCTCGGAGTGCACCGCCTCGTACCGCACCTGTTCCGGCTTGGCCTGTGCCACCAGGTCCGCGAAAGGCGGCCCGTCGGTGTAGTTGTCCGGTGTGCACTGCACGGTCGGCCCGAGTTCCACGGTGTCGAGGAACCCGCCCTCGACCCTGGCGTGTGCCAGCACGTGCGGCACCCCGTCGAACCGCCTGGCGACGAAGGCGGCAAGCGCCAGTCCGGTCGGTTCGAACAGCGGCTGGGTCCAGCTGCCCACCTCGCGGTTGCCGGCCTCGACGCCGACCGAGACGACCTTGAAGTAGCGGCCGTCCGGGCGCTGGATCGACCACTGGTCGCGCTCCCAGTCCCTCACCTCGTTCAGCGGACCACACGTCATCCGCGTCTGGTGCCGCGCCCGTTCACCGGTGAACCAGGACCGCAGCAGGGTGTCCGGCAGCAGCGCTCCCTTCTCGCGGAGGGCCACCGGCGCGCAGGCCAGCACCGTACGGGCGTCCATGTTGACCAGGTTGTCCGTGTGCAGCAGTTCGCCGATCTGGCCAAGGGTCAGCCAGACGAAGTCCGGGTCCTCGGGTAACTCTTCGTCCGTCTCGACGAGCATGTTCCGGTTGGACTTGTGGAAGAACCAGGAGCCGTGCTCGGACTGCAGCACGTCGGCCAGCACCCGGCCGCGGCCGGGCTGGGTGAAGTGTTCGAGGTACTTCACGGCCGCGCCGCGGTGGACCTTGGTGTAGTTCGAGCGGGTGGCCTGCACGGTGGGGGAGAGCTGCAGCAGGTTGGGGTTGCCCGGCTCCATCTTGGCCTGCATCAGGAAGTGCAGCACCCCGTCGAGCTCCTTGGCCAGGATGCCGAGGATGCCCACTTCAGGCTGCCTGATGATGGGCTGCGTCCACCGTACGGCCGGATCCTCGCCGACTTCGGCGCGCAGTCCCTCGACGGTGAAGAACCGCCCGCTGCGGTGGCCGAGGTTGCCGGTGTGCGGCTCGAAGGACCAGCCTTCCAGGTCGTCGAACGGTATCCGGGTGACCGCGAAGTGGTGCGCGGCGCGGCGCTCGGCCAGCCAGCCCGGTATCTCTGCCGTGCGCGGCCCCGCACCGGCGGTCCGCTGCGCGGCGGACCTGGCCAGCCGCTCGGCCAGGGCGGCGTCCTCGCGGGAATGCACAGTCACCGTCATCGGTAGCTCCTCGTGAACTCCTTGATGGAGGCGATTACGTAGTCGATCATCTCGTCGGTCAGGCCGGGATAGACCCCGACCCAGAACGTCTGTTCGGTGATCAAGTCGCTGTTGCTGAGATCGCCGACCACCCGGTACGGACGGCCGACCCAGGCCGGCTGCCGGGTCAGGTTGCCCGCGAAGAGCTGCCGCGTGCCGATCTTGCGGTTCTCCAGGAAGTCCACCAGCGCCGCCCGGCCGAACGGTGCCTTCGGGTCGACCGTGATGACGAAGCCGAACCAGCTCGGTTCGCTGCGCGGGGTCGGCTCGGGCAGCCACAGGTACGGCACTCCGTCCAGGCCCTCCCGCAGCCGCCGCCAGTTGTGCCGACGGGCGGCCACGAAGCCGTCGAGCTTGTCCAGCTGGGACAGGCCCAGCCCGGCATGGAGGTCGGTGCCCTTCAGGTTGTAGCCGATATGGGAGAACGTGTACTTGTGGTCGTAGCCGTGCGGCAGATTGCCCATCTGCTGGTCGAACCGCTTCAGGCAGGTGTTGTTCTCACCCGGCTCGCACCAGCAGTCGCGGCCCCAGTCCCGCAGCGACTCCACCGCGCGGGCCAGCTTCAGGTCCGAGGTCAGGACGATGCCACCCTCACCCATCGTCAGGTGATGGGCGGGGTAGAAGCTCACGGTGGCCAGGTCGCCGAAGGTGCCTGTGAGCCGTCCGTCGTAGGTGGATCCCACCGCGTCGCAGTTGTCCTCGACGAAGGCCAGGCCGTGCTCCTTGGCCAGGTCGGCTATCTCCCCGACCTCGAAGGGGTTGCCCAGCGCGTGCGCGATCATGATCGCTCGGGTCTTCGGGCCGATCGCTGCCGTGACCCGCTCGGCGGTGGTGTTGTAGATCGGGAGCTCGACGTCCACGAAGACCGGGACCAGGCCGTTCTGCACGATCGGGTTGACCGTGGTCGGGAAACCCGCCGCAACCGTGATCACCTCGTCGCCCGGCCGCAGTGCGCGGTCACCGCGCACGGGTGACGTCAGCGCGGTCAGCGCCAGCAGGTTGGCGGAGGAACCTGAGTTGGTCAGATGCGCCTTGCGCCGGCCGAGCAACTTCGCGAACCGGGACTCGAACTTCCGGGACCGCTGGCCCGCCGCGATCCGCAGGTCGAGCGCGGCCTCCACGAGGGCGGCCCGGTCGTCGGCGTCGAGCACTGCGCCGGACGGCCAGATCTCGGTGACCCCGGGGATGAAGCCGGTGTCGCTCTGCTGGTCCGCGTGGTACTTGCGGACCTCGTCGAGAACCAGGGCCTTGCGGTCGCTCATGTGAGACCTCCGGTCGCATCGATCGGGTCGGCGGCGCCTCGGTGGCTGTCCACCGTCTTCCACCACCCGGGGTTGTTCCGGTACCAGGCGACGGTTCCGGCCAGTCCCTGGTCGAAGGGGACCCGCGGGCGGTATCCGAGCTGCTCGCGGATCTTGCTGTCGTCGAGTGAGTAGCGCCGGTCGTGGCCCTTGCGGTCGGGGACGTACCGGATCACGGACCGGTCTGCGCCGCACAGCGCCAGCAGTCGCTCCGTCAGTTCCAGGTTGGTGTGCCCGGTGCCGCCGCCGATGTTGTACACCTCGCCGGCGCCACCGCCGGTGAGGACCGTCTGCACGGCCCGGCAGTGGTCATCCACGTGCAGCCATTCGCGTACGTTGTGCCCGTCGCCGTAGAGCGGCACCGGCCTGCCCTCCAGCAGGTTCGTCACGAACAGCGGGATCAGTTTCTCGGGGAACTGGTAGGGGCCGAAGTTGTTGGAGCAGCGGGTGACCGACACATCCAGTCCGTGGGTGCGCCAGTACGCGCGGGCGATCAGGTCGGAGCTGGCCTTGGACGCCGCGTAGGGCGAGTTGGGCATCAGTTGGGCGTCCTCGGTCCACGAGCCCTCGTCGGTCGAGCCGTACACCTCGTCCGTCGAGACGTGGACGAACCGGGGCGTGCCGCGGCGCAGGCATGCCTCCAGCAGGGTCTGGGTGCCGCTCACATTGGTCCGGACGAACTCCGCGGCGGAGCGGACCGAGCGATCCACGTGCGACTCGGCGGCGAAGTGCACCACCGCGTCGTGGCCCGGCAGCAGGTCCAGCAGCAGGGGGAGGTCGCAGATGTCGCCCTGCACGAAATCCATCCGGGGATGGCCGGCGGGCAGGTTCTCCCGGCGGCCGGCGTAGCTCAGGACGTCCAGGACGGTCACCTGGGCCTGCTCGTAACCGGGGTAGCCGCCGGCGAGCAGCGTGCGTACGTAGTGCGAGCCGATGAATCCGGCACCGCCCGTCACCAGGAGCCTCATCAGGCAGCGATCCCGGTCCGGGTGTGCAGGCGCGTATCCGGCCCGCCTGGCAGCAGCAAAGCTTTCACTTTCTCTCCTCGATCGAGTGCGGACGCGTCAGCTGTCACCAGGACGCGGTGGACCACGAGCTGTCGCTCGCGTCACCTCAGAAGTGGCCCACCGCCGCCGATTCACCACCCGGCCGCCGGCAACACGGTATAGGGAGCAGGCTCTCGTGCACGAAGTTCAACCGCATTGCATCCGCGGTTGAACACCCCGGCCGGCGAAACCGTGGCACCGTCAGCGATGGACAGCGTCCGGTAATCAACAGAAGATTCATTGCTGGATATTCGGGCCTCGGCTGAGAAGGACCGGAGGGAAATATGAAGGTAAGAATCCTGGGCGCGCTGGGCGCCGAAATAAACGGGAAGTCCATTGTCCCGACCGCTAGAAAGCCACGCCAGATCCTCGCCTCACTGGCACTGTATCCGGGCCGGGTGGTTCCGGTGCCGACCCTCATGGAGGAGATCTGGGGGACCAAACTGCCGCAGAGTTCGCTGACGACGCTGCAGACGTACATCCTGCAGCTGCGCCGCCTGATCGCCGATGCCCTGGGCCCGGAAGACGCCAGCTCTGTCAAGAAGGTGCTTGCCACCCGCTACGACGGCTACTCGCTGCATATCCCCCCCGAGGACGTCGACGTCTACACCTATGAACGTCTGGTCGCCGAGGGACGGCACGCCTTCGACCAGGGCGAGGACCAGCGCGCGGCCCAGTGCCTGCGCAAGGCGCTCGACCTGTGGGAGGGGTCCGCGCTGGTCGACGTACGCGTGGGGCCGATCCTGCAGATCGAGGTGATGCGGCTGGAGGAGAGCCGCCTGGTCGCCCAGGAGCGCCGGATCGACGCCGAACTGCGGCTGGGCCGGCACGTCGAGCTGATCGCCGAGCTTACGGATTTGATCGCCCGTCACCCGCGCAACGAAGGGCTGCACTCGCAGGCCATGGTGGCCTTCTACCGGTCCGGTCGGCAGGCCTCCGCGCTCGACGTCTACCGCGGGCTGCGGCAACGGCTGATCACTGAGCTCGGCGTCGAGCCCTCCCCCCAGCTGCAGCGCCTGCACCAGGCGATGCTCGCCGTGGATCCCCGGCTGGACGTCATCGCCGGACCGCGCCGGACCTCGACCTTCGACCTGTACGCCGCGTGAGCGCGGCCCGGCCTCCGGCGCCGCACCCGCTGCTCCGCCGTACCGACCTGCTGCCGGCCGACCTGGAGACGGGGCGGTTCCACCGCTTCTCCACCGACGCTGCGGCTCATGTCGAGACTCTCCCCTGACAATCGGACGCATCCGGTTGCCGACTGTGGCCGAGAAGGCTCAAAAGGGGTCAGCTCCAGTGGAAAACGTCGTGAAAGACACCGCCTCACCGCCGGTGCCGTCCGGGCGGGCCCAGCGGATCACCGAGCGGACCCGCAGCGAGGGCTGGAAGAAGCCGCCACGCCGTATCGAGACGTCCGAGTGCATCACCTGCGACACATGCCTGCGCAGCTGCCCTTCGGAATTCGGTGCCATCTTCGACATCGGCCTGGATGTCGTGATCATCCCCGAGCTGTGCTCAGGCTGCCCGGCGTGCGTCCTGGAATGCCCCGTCGACTGCATTTACGTCGATGAGAACTGGACGCCGACCGACGAATCCGTGTGGAACCACATCGAACTCACCACCGAGGGTGCCTGATGTCCGCCCCTGTCGAGCGCGGCGAGTCCCGCCGCGCTGCCAACGCTCGTAAGCGGATCAGCCGCCGCCCAAGCAGGCTCGGCACCCCCGCCGGCGCCGCCGCCCCCGATCGTGTGCGGCCGGCCGACGCTGGCTTCCCCGGCCTGCTCGGGCGGGCCTGGCACCGCGCCGAGCAGGCCGGCGACCTGCGCACTGCGGTGCAGGTTCTGCTGACCCTCGACGGACATGTGCCGGCCGACGTGCAGCTGCGGGCCCTGAGCAGCAGCGACGAGGCCGCCCTCAGGGTTCTGTTCGGCCGGTCCTGGCGTGGCCAGGACCAGTCCGACTCTGGCGCTGGCGAGTTGGCCGACAGCGACGACGGGAAGCCTGCCTTCCTCGGCGAACTCGCCCTGACCCGGGGCGGCCGTATCGTGCTGCGCGCGCCCTCCCAAGCGCCCCTCAAGCGCGACGGGCTGGTCGGCGGGGTCCTGCGTGTGCCCTGGTCGCGACAGGCGCTGCACGCCTATGAGCAGGAGGTGAACAGCGCCGCCGCACGCCTGGCCGGGTCCGTCGCCGACTGCCGGCAGTGGCTGGCCGCCCAGGGTGCCGAGGGCCGAGAGGAGTTGCTGGAGCAGGCCAAGGAAGCGGCCCTGCGCACCGCGCCGTTCGTGCTGTACCAGGGGCACAACCAGTACACCAACTTCCGTGACCAGAACACGCTCACCGGCAAGACCCTGTGGCCCGGCCACCCCGACTGCACCCTCAGCAGCCTGCACGGGGTGCCGCTGGAGCTGTGGTCCGACAACGACGCGCAGCTCGTGGTGTGCCTGACCCTGCTGATCGCCTCGGCCGGCTTCGGCCGCGTGGAAGAGGCCAACGGCACCCAGCTCACCGTCGACCACGTCGCGTTCATGCTCGAACGCGTACGCTGCGGCTACAACACGGCTTTGCCCGGTCCCGGCATCGCGCCGGCCGCCTCGCACCGCGTGGCCGATCTCGCCGCGCTGGCCGCGGCCCTGCGCGAGAGGCGGGCCGAGGCCGGCACGGGCGCCCAGCTCTACCGCGAGATCCACGGCGCGCTGATGCACAAGATCGAGCGTGTCGCAGGGCCGGTCGCCGAGTCCGCTCGGGACGTGGAGGCGGCGATCTGCCGGGAGCTGCGCGCCCGGCTGCCGCTGACCGGTGCCACCCTTGCCGAGTTCGGTGAGGAGGCCGCTGCTCGCCAGGCCTGGCTGGCCAAGCCGTACGGCACCTACGGCACCGGCCTGGAGGCGCTGGTGCACCACACGGTCACCGCCACCGCGCACGCGCTCCGCGCCGACTTCGCCATGAGCCGCGGCATGCGCTCCCTGCCGGCGCTGATCGCGGCCCTGCGCGAGGAGCGGTGGGCGGAGATCTGCGCGTGGGACATCACCCGCTACTTCTGCTGCGTCGTACCGCTGCCGGACGCCGCCCGCCACTTCGGTGACTCCGTTGCCGCGGTCGCCGACGTCGCCTGGGCGATGTCCTCGCGGATGCAGTACAACTCCTGGCACTTCGTCCCCGGGAACCTGCCCCGTGTCGGCCCGGTCGTCGAGCGTGACCACTTCGTCCCGCCCACCATCCCCGACATCGCCTTCTTCTCCGACCAGCACCATCACGGGCATGTCAACAACAAGGTCCGCTTCTGCGTCCGGTCCCCGCAGGCGGTCACCGTCGACGGGCGGCGTTTCAACGGGTTCATCGACCTGCGGCTGCTGCGCTGCGAGGGCCCGCCGTTCACCGAGCAGGACCTGCTGGTGGCCCACCGCGTGTCCGGGTTCGTCGCCGCCGCCACCGGTGCCGCCGCGGAACTGGCCGTGGCGGGCGAGGACTTCGAGGTCACCGCGTTCGACTCGGCCTGGCACTGGCAGCAGGTCACCGGGACCGAACCCAGCACCGCCGGCCGGACCGGCACGGCCGGCCCCCGCACGGGACAGCCGGGGCGGGCGCACCGTGCGTCCTGATTCCGGCGCCGGCATCGCCGCGGCCCGGCGGTGCCTGCTCGCCGGCGACCTGACGGTGACCCAGCACATCGAGGCCACCCTGACCGCGATCCGTGAGCGGGACACGCTGGGCGCGTTCGTCGCCGTCGCCGGCGACGAGGCGCTGGCCGCCGCGGAGAAGGCCGACGCCCGCATCCGGGAAATGGGCGCCGACGCGTGGCGGGACATGCCGCTGCTGGGTGTCACCGTGTCGGTGAAGGACCTGCTGCAGACCGAGGACCTGCCCACCCGGCGCGGTTCGATGCTGCGCAACGATCGCGTCTCCCTCGACGTGCCGGTAGTGGCCCGGCTGCGCGCGGCCGGCGCTGTGGTCGTCGGCAAGACCACCACCTCCGAGTACGGCTGGAGCGCTTCCACCGTCAGTCGCGTCTCGGCGCCCACCCGCAACCCCTACGACCCCGCGTTGACGGCAGGCGGCTCCACCGGCGGCGGGGCCGCGGCCGTTGCCACCGGGCTGTGCCAGGCGTCCCTGGGCACCGACGGGGCCGGCTCCATCCGCATACCAGCCGCCTTCTGCGGCGTCGTCGGCTACAAGCCCAGCTACGGGCGGCTGCCGTACGCGCCCAACAGCGTGGACCGGCTCGCCCACCAAGGGCCCCTCACACGGACCGTCGCCGACGCCGCCCTGCTTGCCCGGGTCGCCGCCGGGCCCCACCTCGCCGACCCGGACTCGGCGCTGGGCTCACTGGACCGGGCCCGGGACGGCCGCGTGCTGCGTGTGGGCTGGATCCACCACGACGGCACCGGCGCGCAGATCACCGAGGTCACCGACCGTGCCCGCCAGGCTCTGATCGCCCTCGGGCATCAGGTCGAACCCATCTCTGTGCCGTACGACGATCCCTACCCGGCGCTGGTCGACATCCTGGCTGCGGCGGAGGCTGCCGACACCCCGCCGTGGGCCGAGCAGTGGTGCGACCCGGGCCGTCTCGAGATCGTCCGTTACGGGCGCACCCTGAGCGGCGTCACCGTCATCCGCGCCGAGGAAGTGCGCCAAGCCCTGCGGGTCCGGCTGCGTGGCGTCATGGACCGCTATGACCTGCTGGCCATGGCCACCGTGCCCGTCGAACCCTTCCGTGCCGACGCCATCGCGCCCGACCGGGCCGCCGATCCGCGCGACCTGCAGTGGCTGTCCTGGGCACCAGCCGCGTATCCGTTCAACATGACTGGCCAGCCCGTCGTGACCGTGCCCGCCGGACTGACCCGCTCCGGCCTGCCGGCCGCCGTGCAGCTCGTCGGTCCGGTCGGCGCCGACGCGCTCGTCCTGGCCGCCGCCGGGCGACTGGAGAGCGAGCTGGGCTGGCTGCCCCGGCCGCCCGTGGCCTCCCCCTCCCCAGGCGAAAGGACGCCCTGAACCATGTACACCCGGTCCTGGACCTCCCTGTCCGCGCAGGGCAGTGTCGGGCGGCCCTCCTTCGTCGCCGACCACGGATTGTGGGACGAGGCCCAGCTCGCCGCCGCCGAACGCATCGAGGCCGACCTGGCCGGAGTGGACCTGGTACGCCTGGTCTTCGGCGACCCCCACGGCCTGGCCCGCTCCAAGACCCTCACCGCCGACGCTTTCCGCTCGGTGCTGCGCAACGGCATGAACTTCAGCCCCGGCCCGTTCCTCTTCGACACCGGCCACGCGGTCGCCGTGGACTTCCTCGGCGCCGACCCCGGCGTGGGCGTCGACGAGATCACCGGCGCCGGCAACTTCATCGCCGTCCCCGACCCCCTCACCTTCCAGGTCCTGCCTGACCAGCCCGGCCACACCGCACGCACCGCCTGGGTCATCGCGGACGAGTACCTGCGCGGCGGCACCCCCCACCCGCTGTCCTCCCGCGACGTACTGCGCCGCGTCCTGGCCCGGTACGGCACACGCGGCCTGAGCCCCGCGGTGGGCCTGGAGGTCGAGTGGTACCTCACCCGCCGCCTGGACGACGAACCCGGCAACGCCGGCAACGGCTTCGGCCTGCAGGGCGAGGCACCCCGCGTCGCCGCCGTCAACACCGGCTACCAGTTCAACCTCGACGCGCACTACGACACCGTCGCCCCCCTCACCGACCCGCTGGCCCTGCATCTGCTCCAGCTCGGACTGCCGCTGCGCTCCATGGAGCACGAGTCGGGCCCCGGCCAGGTCGAAACGACGTTCAGCCCCATGTCGGCCATGGACGCCGCGGACGCGATGCTGTTGTTCCGCACCATCACCAAACAGTTCTGCGCCCGGCGCGGCCACCACGCCTCCTTCATGTCCCGGCCCGCCATCGACAGCGCGGACCCCAGTGGCTGGCACCTGAACCAGTCGGTCATCGACACCGCCACCGGCCAGAACCTGTTCGCGGCCGAAGGCCCCTCCGGCGGTATGTCTCCCGACGGCAAGGCGTATGCCGACGGCCTGCTGGAAAGGGCACGGGAGCTGTTCGTGCTGTCGGTGCCCACCGTCAATGGCTACCGCCGCCTGGCCGCCGAGCACACTCTGGCCCCCACCCGCATCGGCTGGCGTGTGGAGGACCGCAGCGCGATGCTGCGGGTGGTCGGCACCGGCGCCGGCGCCCACATCGAGAACCGGGTGGGCGAACCCTGCGCCAACCCCTACCTGAACATCGCCGCTCAGCTCTTCGCCGGCCTCGACGGCCTGGCCGCCGGTGCCGTCGTCCCCCGCGAGGGAGCCCTGGCGGCCGGCAGCGATCTGGTGCCGCAGTCGCTGCGGGAGGCCCTGGACGCCTTCCGGGCCGGTCGCGCCGCCGACCTGCTCGGCACGCCCCTCGCGGCCTGCCTGGTCAAGCTCAAGGAGAGCGAGCTGCGCCGCTACGAGGCCTGGTGCACGCACAACCCGCCCGTGCCGGGCCAGACCACTCAGTGGGAGCAGCGCGAGTACTTCGGCGCGTACTGACCCCGCGGCACTGCCCGCCGCGATCCCCCGACCGATCCACGGACGAAAGCAGTGTCATGATTTCTCGCTACACGCTGCCTGACATGGCCGAGTTGTTCTCCGACCAGAACCGCTACGCCACCTGGGTCCGGGTGGAGATCCTCGCCTCCGAGGCGCAGATGCGGCTCGGTATCGTCCCCGGGGAAGCTGTCGAGGACATGCGCCGCGCCAAGGTGCCGCTGCCCGCCCGGGTCGCGGAGCTCGAAAAGGAACGCGACCACGAAGTCCTGTCGTTCCTGGCCTCCTACTGCGAGGACATCCCCGAGTCCTCCGCCGTGTGGGTCCACCTCGGCATGACCAGTTACGACCTGGTCGACACCGCGCTCGGCTACACCCTGGGCCGGGCCGCCGACCTGCTGCAGGGCGCCGCGCGCCGGCTGCGCCGCGTCCTGGTCGAGCGCGCCCTGGGGCACTGGGACACCGTTGTGGTCGGCCGCACCCACGGGGTCCACGCCGAACCCACCACCTTCGGCCACAAACTCGCGGGCCACGCCTTCGCCGTCGACCGGTCCCTGACCCGCCTGGCCGCTGCCCGCGACGCCGTCGCCGTCGGCACCATCTCCGGATCGGTGGGCACCTACGCCCTCATCGACCCGTCAGTGGAGGCCCACGTCTGCGAGTCGCTCGGGCTGGGCATCGAACCGGCCCCCAGCCAGGTGGTCGCCCGCGACCGGCACGCCCAGCTCCTGCAGGCCGTCGCCACCCTCGGTGCCTGCGTCGAGCAGATCGCCCTGGAACTGCGGCTGCTGCAGCGCACCGAGGTCCGCGAGGTTGAGGAACCGCGCAGCAGCGCCTACCAGGGGTCCAGTGCCATGCCCCACAAACGCAACCCCACGACCAGCGAACGTCTGTGCGGCCTGGCCCGGCTGCTGCGCGGCTATGCCACCGCTGCCCTGGAGGACGTCGCCCTCTGGCACGAACGCGACCTGGCCCACCAGTCCGTCGAGCGGGTCATCCTGCCCGACGCGCTGTCGGTCGGCCACTTCCAGGCCGAGGCAGCCGCCGACCTCATCGCGGGCCTGCAGGTCGATGCCGACCGTATGCGCGCCCACATCGACCAGACCGACGGCCTCGTCTACAGCTCCTCGGTCCTCGCCGAGCTCCTCGCCCGGGGCGTCGAACGGGAACAGGCCTACCGCAGCGTGCAGGCGGCCGCCAACCGTACGATCGCCACCGGCGAGCACTTCGCCGACGCACTCGCCGGCATCGGCGTCACCACGCACGACCTGACTCCACAGCGCTTCCTGACCCACCACGACGTGATCCGCAGCCGATTGGAGAAACTCCGTGCCCTGGACGATTGAACGTGCCCGCGGCGAGGACCTGGATCTGGACCAGGTGCTCGCCGTCTACCGGGACTCCGGCCTGGGGGAGCGGCGCCCCGTCGACGACCGGCAGCGCATGGGCGAGATGGTCCGCAACGCCAACCTCGTTCTGGTCGCACGCGACGACGACGGCACGCTGATCGGCATCGCCCGCAGCGTCTCGGACTTCTCCTATGTGACCTACCTGTCCGACATCGCCGTCGCCTGCACGCACCAGCACTCCGGCATCGGCCGCGCCCTCATCGACGCCACCCGCAAGGAGGCACCCACCGCCAAGATCGTCCTGCTGTCCGCGCCTGCAGCCGCGGAGTACTACCCCCACATCGGCTTCACCGCCCACAACTCTGCGTGGGTCCTCAACCCTTGACGCATCCGTGAACCTGTCGTGCGCCTGGACGAGCAGTTCCGATTGCGGGTTCTCACACGTAGGAAGGGTGTCCGACATCGGGTTGTGACGACCGATTTGGACACTCCCTTGACGGCACTGCATGTGCATGTCGATGACCGTTTGAAGACTCCGCGACGGCGTGGGCGTCCACCCCGACTGACCGATGCCGAACCGGTGATCCTGGCAGTAGCCCAGGCCGTGCTGGGCTTTCACGGCGAGGCCCGCTGGCTGCGCATCGCCCACGCCCACCTGCACGGCATGTTCCCCTACCTGCCCCGACGGCCCGCTTACAACAGGCGCCTGCGAGTGGCGCTGCCGCTGGTCAAGCGGGCCGTCCGGTCGCCGGCGGCGGACCCCGACCGGTGGCTGGACGATGCGTGGATCGTGGACTCACCGCCTGTCGAGTGCGCCCGCTCCCGGGAAGCCGTACGCCGCTCCGACTCGGCCGGACGGGTAGGCTACGGCTACTGCCGCTCCCACTCCCGCTTCTGCCGGAGTCTGAAACCGGCCGCTCTGCTGGACTTCGAGCCCGGGCCCGCCACTGCCCGGCCCGGACTGCCGATCCTGGCGGACAAGGGCTGCATCGCCGTCGGACTCAACCGCTTCCTCGCCGCCCGCAGCGTAAGCCTGCTGCGGCCCTCCCACCACAACCGAGGCGTCCCCCACAGCCGGCAGAAGCCCTGCTCAAAACGGTGCGACAGCTGATCGAGTCGGTCAACGACCCTCTCAAGGGCCGACTCCACCGGCGCACCCGTCACCAGGTCACTGATCGCCTACGACCACTGAGCCACATCGGAACCTCTCGTCCAGATGTGCTGTCCCGGGACGTCGGCGACAGCGATCACTGACATGTGATCTTGAAATGGGTGAGACACCTCTGGCTCGGCGCGGATCGACGCATCTGCACCGGCGACCGGACAGGCGACGTCAGGAAGCCTGCCTCCGGCGGCATCACCGTCGAGCGCGCCCTGACCGACAACGGCTCCTGCTGCACGTCCCGTCTGTGGCGCGATGCCCTGGCCGCAGCCACGCGACGCCTTCCCCGACCGGCTGCACACCCGCAGTCACCACCGCAGACACACCATGCTCAAGGGACGGCCGCCCGCCAGCCGAGCCCACGACCCGGCTGCCTGCCCACCGCGGTGCCCTCACCCCTGCCCCTCCTCGGCGGCGCGGGCCTCGATGCCCGACACTTTGCGCAGTGGAACCTCCCTGGTCCACAGGACCAGCAGGAACGCGACCGCGAACACACCGGCCGTGATCAGGAAGACCACGTGCATCGAGTCAGCGAAGCCCTGCTGGAACGGCTCGGCCAGGCGCGGGTCCAAGCGCTGGATGAATGAGGAGTCGCTGAGCACGTTCGGCCCGCCGACGCCCGAGCCAGGGTTCTGCACCATGTCGAGCACCGGCTTGTCGGACGGGTTCCGCAGCACGGCCGGGTCGTGCAGCGCAGCCTGGAAGGACGGCGTCCGTGCCGCCGACCCGAGCGCCGAGGCGATCTTGTCGCCGACGTCGCTGAACAGCACCGACAGGAAGACCGCGGTACCGGTGGTGCCGCCCATCTGCCGGAAGAACGTGGCCGAGGCGGACGCCACCCCCATGTCCCGGGGCGGCACGGCGTTCTGCACCGCGAGCACCAGCGTCTGCATGCAGCAGCCGAGGCCGAGCCCGAACAGCACCATGAACGCCATGGCCTGCCGCAACGGAGTGTCCCACTGCACCCGGTAGGCGAACAGCAGCAGCGCTACGACCATGACGGCGGTGCCGATCGTCGGGAAGATCTTGTACCGTCCGGTCTTCGCGGTGATCCGGCCGCTGACGACAGAGCCGATGATCACGCCGAGCATCAGCGGCAGCATCTGAAGACCCGAGCGGGTCGGACTCGCGCCCTTCACGATCTGCAGGTACTGCGGGATCATCAGCATCCCGCCGAACATGCCGGCACCGATCAGCACGGACAGCAGGCTGGTCTTGCTGAACGTGCCGTTGCGGAACAGACGCATCGGGAGAAGCGCGTCGTCACCCGCCTTGCGCTCCACGACGATCCACGCGGCGACGCCGGCCGCGCCGACGCTGTAGCAGACCAGCGAACGCGCCGAGCTCCAGCCCCATGCGCGACCTTGCTCAGCGACCAGCAGCAGCGGCACCACGCCAGCGGTAAGGGCGAGCGCGCCCCACCAGTCGATACGGCGGTCGCGGCGGGTGTGCGGGATGTCGAGGACCTTGGCGACGACGAACAACGCCACGATCCCGATCGGCACGTTGACCAGGAACACCCAGCGCCAGCCGGTGACACCGAGTATGCGCTCCTGCCCGGCGAGGAATCCGCCGGTGAGCGGACCGGCGACGCTGGACATGGCGAAGGTGGCGAGCATGTACCCCTGGTAGCGGGCCCGTTCGCGGGGCGGCACCAGGTCGCCGATGATCGCCAGGGCCAGCGACATCAGACCACCGGCGCCGACGCCCTGCACCGCACGGAAGACGGCCAGCTCTGTCATCGAGGTGGAGAAGGCACACAGCGCCGAACCGACGACGAAGACCGTGATCGCGGTCAGGAAGTACGGCTTGCGTCCGTGCAGATCGGACAGTTTGCCGTACAGCGGTGTCGCGATCGTCGCTGTGATCAGGTACGCGGTCGTCGCCCATGCTTGGCGGCTGAGTCCGTGCAGATCGTCCGCGATGGTGCGGATCGAGGTGGAGACGATCGTCTGGTCGAGCGCGGCCAGGAACATGCCCAGCATCAGGCCGCTGAGGATCGTCAGGATCTTCCGGTGGCCGAGGCCGGCGGATTTCGGTGCTGTGGTCCGGGGGTCTCCGCCGAGGGCGGCCACTGCCTCACTCATGGGTCTGCGCTCCCTGCTGCACGAGCCGGTACCGGTCCTCAGGTGGTCGTGGCCGCAGAAGCCGTGCCGGCTCGGTGTCGCGCCGCTTCCGGTACGCCTCGAACACCGCTCGGCCGGCGGCTGCCGTACGGCCCGTCGCCGCCGCCGACGTCGGCCAGCGCCCGGTCCACCAGTGCGGTGGCCGCACCGGTGTACGCGGCGGGGTCGAGCAGCCTGGCCAGTTCCTCACGGGTGAACACCTCTCGCACCTGGGGCAGTTCCGCCAGCACCTCGGCAAGCGGCCGGCCGGCCACGGCCGCCAGCGCCGACGCGTCGCTCAGCACCTGCCTGGCCGCCGCCTTGCCCAGCAGCGGCGCCAGCACCGCCGAGGCCCGCTCGGAGACGAGCTGGCCGCCGGTGGCTGCGGTGTTCACGCGCATCCGCTCCGGGTGCACCGACAGACCCCGGACCAGCTCGACCGCGGCGTGCGCCGCACCGCCGGTCAGCCGCAGACATTCCCGCAGCGGCTGCCACTCGGCATGCCACAGCCCCGCCGACCGCTCGTCCTCGGTGGCCAGGCACTGCATCAGCACCGAGGCCAGCGCCGGCACTTGCACCGCGGCTGAGCGGATGAGCGTGGCGAGCACTGGGTTGCGCTTGTGCGGCATCGCTGAGGAGACGCCCCGGCTGGCAGCGGTCGGCTCGGTCACCTCACCGACCTCGGTGCGGGTCAGTACCAGCACATCCGCGGCGATCTTGCCCAGCGCACCGGCGGTGTGTGCCAGCGCCGCCGCCAGGTCGGCGACCGGAGTGCGCAGTGCGTGCCAGGGCAGTGCCGGGACCGCCAGCCCCGTCTCCTCGGCGTAGACGGCAGCCAGCTCCACCATGCTGTGGCCGTCGGCGTCCTCACCCGCGTACTGCAGATAGCCCGCCAGCGTGCCGGCCGCGCCGCCCAGCGACACCGGAAGTCCTTCGTCGGCGACACGTTGCAGACGTTCGGAGGCCTCCAGCACCAGCTGCCGCCAGCCGGCCGCTTTCAGGCCGAAGGTGGTCGGCACCGCGTGCAGCCCCAGGGTGCGGCCAGCCATCACCGTCTCCCGGTGCGCCCTGGCCAGCTCGGTCAGGGACCCGGTCACGGCGCGCAGATCCGCGCCGATCAACCGCAGCGCCCGCGAGGCCACCAGCATCGCGCCGGTGTCGAAGACGTCCTGGCTGGTGGAGCCGCGATGCACATACTCCGCGGCGGTCACCGACTGCTCAGCCACCACCGCCGACAGCGCCTTGACCAGGCCCACCACAGGGTTGGCCGTCTCGCGGGCGGCCATCGCCAGCCGGCGCACGTCCAGGTTCTCGGCGCGGGCGGCGGCCGTGATCACGGCCGCCGCCTCGGCGGGCGCGGTGCCGCACCGCGCCTGGGCCCGCACCAGCGCGGCCTCCGCGTCCAACATCGCTTGCAGCCAGGCTCCGTCGCCGACAGCGGCCTCCACCGGCGTGCCCGCCCGCACCGGGGACAGCAGCCCCGCATCCAGGTAGACGGGCAGTGCCTCCCGGCCCGGCCCGTCGGAGTCGCTCATGTCGCCGGTTCCCTTCTCATGCCGTCGCGCCCCATTCCGTCCTGCGCATCGAGCGAGGCCCGCCCGGCGCGGCCGGCCGGGGGCTCTTCCACGCCCGGCGGCCGGGGCAGGTCCAGGACAGCCGCCGCGATGGCGTCGGAGTCCTCCAGCGTCACCGAGCCGACCCCCGGGCGTATGCCGGCAGCGGTCACCCAGTGCACCGACTCGGTGGGTATCCCGTAGGCGAAGCGCCGCGGATGGGGCACCCCGCGGGCGTCCAGCAGGTGATAGGGGCGGGTGGTGACCGCCAGCCCGCCGGTCTCGTAGTCCTGCCCGTCCGCTGAGGGGATGCTGTACGGCCGGCACTGTCCTGTGGCCAGCAGATGGCGCAGCAGCGGATCGGCTGTGCGGCGCAGGTCGGTTTCCGGAAGCCGACCCTCGATCAACGCCGTGGCCCGCACCCGCACATCTGGGATCTCGCTGGAGGTACCGAGGAAGCAGGGGCCGTCCGCGCCGTCCTCGACCGCATGCACTCGCATCCCCGGACCGGTCACTCTCAGCAGACCGGCGTCCATCAGCGCGGCCATCTCCTCGATGCGGGAGGCCGGCGGGCCGATCGACAGGTAGGCGTTGAGCGGCGTGTACCACTGGTCCAGCTCGTCGCGGTACGAGGCGCCGTCCAGGCTCCCGTGGTCGACAGCGAGCCGCACCTCGTTGCGCAGATCCCGCAGCACGTCGAGGGCCGCCTTCAACGGCCCTGTGACGTTGCCCTCCCGGGCCAGCGCCACGTCCCGGTCCAGGTAGGCACGCAGCCACGCGCGGAAGGACGCCAGGTCACGCAGGGCATCCGGGCCGTAGGGGCGGGCCACCCGCTCCCAGCTCCAGCGTTCGTGCACCTCGACACCGGCCTCCCGCAGCAGCCTCTCCTCGGCTGCGCCGGACTCGGCGCACAGGTAGCGGCCAGTGAACTCGGCAGCGCGTGACCGGCCGTGCCGGCGGGTGATCAGCGCCTCGTAATAGACGCACTGCACCTCCCTGGCGATCAGCGGCCACAGGTCGACACCGAAACGCACCGGGGAACGGGGGGACTTGCTGCCCGACAGCGCGGCGACGTATTCGGCAGTCAGCAGCCGGGGCCGGTAACGCCCGTGAGGGCCCTTCTCGTTCTCCCCGCGCGCCTGGTACGGCACCCCACGCCGCGAACCGGCGTACAGCGTGGGCTCGTGGCCCGAGGGGCGGTAGACCAGACGGCCGCCGACGCGCTCGAAGACACCGCCGCGGCCGTGGGTGAACAACGCCAGATAGTCGAAGAAGTTCAGGCCGAGCCCCCGCACGAGCACACTCTGGCCCGCGCCGATGCACGACAGGTCCACATCGGCCGGGTTGGCCGGGGCGATGTACGTCAGGCCGTTGCGGGAGGCGAAGTCGTGCAGCTCCCGCTCGGCAGCGGTCAGCGCCGTCGGCACGTGGCCCTGGGCGAGCACCACCGCCGACAGTCCGGTCAGCTTGGTGCCGTCCTCCAGCACCACCGTCTGCGCCCCCACGCTGCTGCAGGCCGGATCGGCGTCCTCCAGCCGCACCGCCCGCGCCCGGTGCACGCGCACCGCCACATGCGCGGCGGCGTTCGCGGTGACATGCCGGAACGCCCAGAGCAGGTAGTGCCCGTACAGGCCACGGGTGGGATACGTGTCCGGTCCCAGGGCCCGGGCCTCCGCCAGTTCCTCAGCGCTCAGCCGCACCGACCCGGCGCAGACGGCGGACGCCACGGAGGAATCGCCGTCCGAGCTGAGCGCCTTGGCCCACTGGAACAGACTCGGCCCCTCCTCCAGCGGCCCCTCGATGGTGACACTGGCGTCGGTGAACACCGTCACCTGGGAGGCGACGGTGTTCATCAGCAGGCGCCGGGACTGCGAGGGCCGCCACACCCGGCCCGAGCCGGGCGGATACGGATCGACGACATGAACGGTCAGGTGGCTGTAGCGGGGGGACTTGCGTTCCTGCGCACAGAGCCGTTCCAGTACGGACAGCCCACGGGGCCCGGCGCCGACGAGGCACACTTCCATACGTCCGCTGCTCACAAGGACACTCCGCTCAGCAGATCATGATGGTTTCCTGGCGCTTGCGAGCCGAACAGAGCGCCACCTGCCAAGACGGCGGCACGGGGGCTGCGGCCGTGCCACGGGTGTCCCGCGCATGCCTGACGTCCCATGCGTCTCCTTCCTCCGCGAGGATCAGCCGCGACGCTCAACAGCAGCTCGGATCTCGCTTGGGGCCTGCAGGGCGGTGATCAGCCTCGCTCACCAGAGTTGAATATGCGCCGTGAGCCTCGTTGGAGCCCTGCTCGAACCGGTGTGGACGACCGGCACGGGGGAGGCGCACATGTCAGCGCGGTCCGGCCACGGCGGGCGGCGCACATACAGGTGTCAGGGGCCCGTCAGCACCGCGTCAGCCCGTATTGGAAAGTTCCAGACGACATCTCCGGCCCAGGGACGGGTCGCCCCCATCACGCCTGCCAACGAGGAGTCGCGGTGACAGCCAATCAGGTCGTGCCCGTGCCCGTGCCCCACCAGGCCGGCTTTGACATCGGCCCGGACGCCGGTCCCGACCCCCGTTCGCACAAGGGCATCGACGCCCTGCCTGGCGAGGGGCCGGACACCGGCTCGGACACCAGCTACGACAGCCTGCTCGCGCTGCGCGACACGATGCTGCGTGAGGGAGCGGTGGAACTGGTGCCTCTGGCCGGCATAACGGTCACCGACACCCCGCGGACGGCAGGCGTCGACGGGAAGTGGGCCCTTACTCTCTCCGAGCTGGACACCGAGCTGCCGCCGATCGTGGTGCACCGGCCCACCATGACCGTCATCGACGGCATGCATCGGCTGCGCGCCGCCCAGCTGCGCGGCCGCGACCGCATCGCGGTCCGCTTCTTCGAAGGCTCCGCGCAGGACGCCGCACTGCTGGCGGTGGCGATGAACATCGTCCACGGCCGCCCCCTGTCACAGGCTGACCGGGCTGCGGCGGTCGAACGGATCGTCAGGATGCACCCGTACTGGTCCGACCGGGCCATCGCCGTCATCGCCGGACTGTCCGCCAAGAAGGTGTCCGAGATCCGGCGACGCTCGGGCGACCCGGTCCGGGGCGAACGCCGTATCGGCCTGGACGGCCGGGCACGGCCTCTGAACACCGTACGGGGCCGGGAACTCGCCGGAGAGCTGCTCCGCGCCGACCCCACCGCCTCACTGCGGACCGTGGCCCGCAAGGCGGGCATCTCCCCGGTGACCGTCGCCGACGTACGCAACCGGCTGCTGCGCGGCGATGACCCCGTCACCCCGCGCCAGCGCCTGGCTGCCCGGCGCGGCTCCCATGAACGGTCCGCGCCCCAGCAGAACACCGACTCCAAGTCGCCCAACGAGCTGTTCATCATCTTCGACTCGCTGCGCCGGGACCCGTCGCTGCGGCTGACCGAGGCAGGGCGCACCGTCCTGCGGATGCTGGAGGCATGCTCGCTGATGGTCCGCGACCGCCGCCAGATCATCGCCAGCCTGCCGCCGCACTGCACCGGTCAGATGGCCGCCCTCGCCGGCGGCTACTCCGAGCTGTGGCGGGTCTTCGCCGACGAACTGCGGGCGTGCGAGGAGTAGGGACGGGAGCAGGAGCACAAGCTCACCGGGCCCGTCAGGCGCCGGTGAGCCGTTCGATCCGGCTGAGCAGATCCTGCTGCTCCCGGGAGAGCCGCTCGATACGGCGACGCAGCAAGGCCACCTCGCCGCGCAACAGATGCACGCTCAACTCGCCGTCGGACCGCTCTCCCTGTTCCGGCGGCGCCCCGGCCGCCCGTCCCGGTGCGGGCCACTCCGGCGGCTCGGCCAGCCGCACCACGGGAACGCACGCCGCCCCTGGCCTCGCATTCCGGATGACACCGGGATCCTCGTGCTGCGAGACCGTCTCCATGCAACCGCGCAGCGCCGGCCCCGGCTCCACCCCCAGGTCGCTGGCCAGCCGACGGCGCGCCCGCTCATACGTACCGAGCGCTTCGGCCTGCCGTCCGCACCGGTACAACGCGATCATCAGCAGCTCGTAGAACCGCTCCCGCAGCGGGTGTGTCGCGGTCAGCTCCTTCAGCTCGACAGTGATCTCCCGGTACTGGCCAGCGCGCAGGCACGCGTCGTAGAGCATCTCCAGCGCCACCATGCGATGCTCCTCCAGCATCGCCGCCTCCGCCGCGCAGATGGAGCCGCGCGCGCTGCCCTCCAGCGCCCGGCCCCGCCACAGCGCCAGCGCCGAACGCAATACCTGCGCCGAACGCCCCGGATCGACAGCGGCCAACTCCCTGCCCTCGGTGACCAGCCGCTGGAAACGCTGCGCGTCGGTGCTCGCGCAGTCGGTCCGCAGCACGTACCCCATCGGCCGGGTCACCAGCCAGCCGTGGCGCGCACAGCTGTCACCAGGCACCGCCTGCAGCAGCCGGCGCAGCCGCGCCACATGGGCCTGCAGGGCATTGGCCGCGTTGGCTGGCAGCCGGTCGCCCCACAGTTCGTCGACCAACCGGTCCGCGGACACCTCCTGACCGGCCTTCACGATCAGCGCACCGAGCAACGCACGCTGCTTGGCCCCCGCAGGCATGATCCCCACGCCGGACCGATCATCGTGAATCTGAACAGAACCAAGGATCCGAAACTCCATCTCGCCCCTCCCCCGGGAAACTCGACGAGCTTGCGACAGGAATCCCGAAACCAGCACTTCCCCGCAAACCGCTGGTCCGCTTCCGGCAGTGGACAGTAGTTCCCCCGCGGCACCCACGCAGGATCCACCACCGGCACACAGCACGCCTTCAGCGAATCTTTGAGGCCGACTCAAGTGGTCCGGTGCCGGCAGCGCCGCCCAGCTCATGGCTGAACAGGCCGACCGAGGAGTACGAGGAGTTTCGGCTGCCCGCCGCTGGCCTGGCGGCAGCACGGGCGTGCGCCGAACCGGCCCTGGAAACAGTGTGGTCGGGCTCCCAGCTGGGCCGGTATCCGGCCGCTCCGCTGCCGTTGACCCTGCGGAACGCCACCGACGGCGACCCGCACCGGGCCCACGCCCTCGTCGCCGCCCGGAGGGAGAGCCCCGACAGTGGGCACGGGCCCCCGCCCAGTATGTGATCGCCCACAGTGCCCTCGGCTCGGACGACCTCGTACGCGCGGAGGCCGCTCTGCGCACCGCCGACGACACCCTCCGGTTCCTCGGCGGCCGTTGGGGTACCGCCCTGGCCCCGGATGCCCTCGCTGCCCTGGCCGGAGCCCGCGGGGAGCGCGCCGTCGCCCTCACCGAACAGGCGCTCGCCCTCTCCGAACGGCTGGGATACGACCGCGCGGCGCACGTCTTGGCGGCCTGTGGCGACCACCTGGCTGGCACCGACTCCGGCGCCGCGCGCGCCGCCTACACCCGCGACGCCGACCTGGCCGCCCACGTCGGGAGCCCCGACTGTCTGGCAGCGGCCCGACACGGCCTCGGCGGCCCACGCCCTGCTGGCGGGCCAGACGGCCAAGGCCGGTGCACGGGCCACCGGGTCCGCGCCCTGCTCGGCCTCGCGAGTATCGCCGAGGCCGGTGGCGTCCGGAGCGCGGCCCGCCTCCACTACGTCCCACGGCTTGACGCCCGGGACCCGTGACGCACAGCCGTACGACGGCACAAGCGCCCCTCTAACGGCCCTGCCTAGCCTCTGGGGCAGGTCTGCGACCCACGCTGTACAGCTAGAGGTTGTCCGCCGCACTGACAGGAGCCGAGACAGATATGTCTGTGGAAACCACCAAGCCACCCGCGACGGGCAGATTACCCGTGAAGGAGTTGTGTTGTTTGGGGCGGGTGGTTATTCGGTTTGCGGGTGATTCGGGTGATGGTATGCAGTTGTTGGGTGATCGGTTTGTGTCGGAGACGGCGTTGTTGGGTAATGATCTGTCGACGCTGCCGAATTTCCCGGCCGAGATCCGGGCGCCTGCGGGCACTCTGCCGGGGGTTTCTTCGTTCCAGTTGCATTTCGCCGACCATGACATCCTCACTCCCGGTGATGCGCCGGATGTGCTGGTGGCGATGAACCCGGCTGCGTTGAAGGCGAACCTGCCGGATGTGCCGCGCGGGGGGGAGGTCATTGTCGACTCGGATGGGTTCACCGGACGGGCGATGCAGAGGGTCGGCTACGGCACCTCGCCTCTGGAGGACGGGTCACTCGACGGTTACAGCCTCCATCCGGTGCCGCTGACCGCGCTGACGGTGGAGGCGCTGAAGGAGTTCGGTCTCAGCCGTAAGGAGGCCGAGCGCAGCAAGAACATGTTCGCGCTGGGTCTTTTGTCGTGGATGTACCACCGGCCGACCGAGGGCACGGAGAGATTCCTCCAGCAGAAGTTCGCCAGGAAGCCCGAGGTCATGAAGGCGAACCTGGCGGCTTTCCGGGCGGGCTGGAATTTCGGTGAGACGACGGAGGAGTTCGCGGTCTCCTACGAGGTCGCCCCGGCGGCCACCGCTTTCCCGGTGGGCAGGTACCGGAACATTTCCGGGAACCTGGCGCTGTCCTACGGGCTGGTTGCCGCGTCCCGGCTGGCGGGTCTGCCGTTGTTCCTCGGGTCGTACCCGATCACCCCGGCGTCGGACATTCTGCATGAGTTGTCCAGGCACAAGAATTTCGGTGTGCGTACGTTCCAGGCGGAGGACGAGATCGCCGGTGTCGGTGCGGCGCTGGGCGCGGCGTTCGGCGGTGCGCTGGGCGTGACGACGACCTCGGGTCCGGGAATCGCGTTGAAGTCGGAGACCATCGGCTTGGCGGTCTCGCTGGAGCTGCCGCTGCTGGTGATCGACGTCCAGCGGGGCGGGCCGTCGACGGGGCTGCCGACCAAGACCGAGCAGGCCGACCTGTTGCAGGCGATGTTCGGGCGTAACGGTGAGGCGCCGGTCCCGGTGATCGCGCCGCGGACGCCGGCGGACTGTTTCGATGCGGCGCTGGAGGCGGCGCGGATCGCGCTGGCGTACCGGACTCCCGTGATGCTGCTCTCCGACGGGTATCTGGCCAACGGCTCCGAGCCCTGGCGGATCCCGGAGCTGGAGGAGCTCCCGGATCTGCGGGTGCAGTTCGCGAGCGGACCGAACCACACCCTGGAGGACGGTACTGAGGTCTTCTGGCCGTACAAGCGGGATCCGCAGACCCTGGCCCGGCCGTGGGCGGTCCCGGGCACGCCGGGTCTCGAGCACCGGATCGGCGGCATCGAGAAGCAGGACGGCTCGGGCAGCATCTCTTACGACCCGGCCAACCACGATTTCATGGTCCGCACCCGGCAGGCCAAGATCGACGGCATCGGCGTCCCGGATCTGGAGGTGGACGACCCGGAGGGGGCGCGCACGCTGGTGCTGGGCTGGGGGTCGACGTACGGGCCGATCACGGCGGCGGTACGGCGGCTGCGGGCGGCCGGCGAGCCGATCGCGCAGGCGCATCTGCGCCACCTCAACCCCTTCCCACGCAACCTCGGTGAGATCCTGTCCCGGTACGACCGCGTCGTCGTCCCGGAGATGAACCTCGGTCAGCTGGCCACGTTGATCCGCGCGCGATACCTGGTGGATGTCCGTTCCCACAACCAGGTCAACGGCATGCCGTTCAAGGCCGAGCAGCTTGCCACGGCGCTGAAGGAGGCCATCCATGACTGACGCCATGACCGACGCCACCGACGGACTGCTGCAGCTGATCCCCAAGGCCGAGGCCAAGCAGTCCGTGAAGGACTTCAAGTCGGACCAGGAGGTGCGCTGGTGCCCGGGCTGCGGTGACTACGCCGTCCTCGCCGCCGTGCAGGGCTTCATGCCCCAACTCGGCCTGGCGAGGGAGAACATCGTCTTCGTCTCGGGCATCGGCTGCTCGTCGCGTTTCCCGTACTACATGAACACGTACGGGATGCACTCCATCCACGGCCGCGCTCCCGCGATCGCGACCGGGCTGGCGACCAGCCGGCGGGACCTGTCCGTGTGGGTGGTGACCGGTGACGGTGACGCGCTGTCCATCGGCGGCAATCACCTGATCCATGCGCTGCGCCGCAACGTCAACCTGAAGATCCTGCTGTTCAACAACCGGATCTACGGGTTGACGAAGGGGCAGTACTCGCCGACGTCCGAGGTCGGCAAGATCACCAAGTCGACGCCGATGGGCTCGCTGGACGCCCCGTTCAACCCGGTGTCGCTGGCGATCGGCGCGGAGGCGTCCTTCGTGGCACGCACGATCGACTCCGACCGCAGGCACCTGACGGAGGTGCTGCGCGCGGCCGCCGCCCACCCGGGCACGGCCCTGATCGAGATCTACCAGAACTGCAACATCTTCAACGACGGCGCCTTCGACGCTCTCAAGGACAGGCAGTCGGCGGACGAGGCGGTGATCCGTCTGGAGCACGGGCAGCCCGTCCGCTTCGGCGCGGACGGTGCGCGCGGTGTCGTACGGGACCGGCTCACCGGCGATCTGAAGGTGGTCGACGTGAGCGCGGAGAACGAGTCCGAGGTCCTTGTGCACGACGCCCGCTCCCCCTCCCCCACCACGGCCTTCGCGCTGTCCCGGCTGGCCGACCCCGACACCCTGCACCACACGCCCCTCGGCGTCTTCCGCTCGGTGGAACGGCCCGTCTACGACGTCCGGATGTCCGGGCAGCTGGACACCGCCGTCGAACAGCACGGCAGGGGCGACCTGGCGGCGCTGCTGGCCGGCGGGGACACCTGGACGGTCGCGGGCTGACCTGGCACCCGGTCTTTCCATGTCGGCTTTGCGGGACGGCGGGTGAGCCGGCCGGTGACCTGTCGGACCGTCGGCGGTGCAGGAGGAGCTGCTGCCGGCGCGGCTCGCAGGGGCGCGATGCAGGCGCGGACCATCTGGTGGATGACCGGGGCGTTCTCGGCGAGGGGTTCGCGGTGCAGCCGGGTGGCGTTCGTGCATCCTGGGGCGAACCGCTGTTCCAGGGCTTGTCAGGGTCCGGCCTGGTGGGTCGGGGCCGGTTCTCACGGAGGGTGCCCTGCCGGTCGGTGGCGCGCGCGTAGCGCAGCACGGTGCTGAGGCCCCGGCCCGGATGCCTGGCGGATCGTCCGGCGCGAGTGGCCCTGGGCGAGCAGCGCGTGGACCGGGGCGTGCGCGGCTTTCTTGCACCGGGCCCGACGGCCGCCAGGGCCCGGGCCGGCGGGCACTGTGGTGTCGATCGTGTCGGCGTACGCGGTCCTGGGCCTCTCGTGCCAGGGGTCCAGGAACGCGCCGGTCTCGTGGCGCAGGTACGCCTCCGGCGGGGGGACGTTGTGGCCGAGTTCCTGCGCGTAGGCGACGGTGCGGGTCTCGTACCGGGCCGGGCCCGTCGGCCGCTCGCCCGACGGCGTGAACGGCGGGGGAGGGCGCGGGTCCAGGCCGACCGGGGAGAGGCAGACCAGCCAGCACCCCGGGATCTTCGGGTCGAACGCCGGGGCACTGGCGTGCTCGGGGGCGGACAGGCCCACGGTCAGGCGGGCGGCGGCGGCCAGGAACGTGGTGTTGATGTCCGGGCCGGCCGCGAAGGGCAGCGCGGCCTCGCCGCCGGTGGGCAGGTCGACGTCGCGCACCCACTGGTAGGCCTCTTCGTCCAGGAAGCCGCCCGTCCAGCCCTGCGCGACGGGGTGTTCGGGCCGGGCCTCCGGCGGGGCCGGGTCGACCGGCGTGCCGCCGGGGGAGCCGGGGTTGTGCCCGCAGACCCGTCCGCCGGCCGCGTCCCGCACGGCGCGGGGGCGCGGCGCTCCGTTACGGCCGGCGCCGCCTCATCCGGGGCCGGAAAAGAGGAACCGGCACCCGGCGCCTCCGCCGCACTGACGGCCGCCGGCGCCGGGACGGCCGGGGAGGGAGCGGCCGCAACCGGGGCAGCCGCTGGTACGCCTCCGGCCGCGGCGGGCGCGGCTCGCTGCGCCCGTGCTCCCAGTCCGTCACCGTCTGCTGGGTGGTCTTCAAGGCCTGCGCCAGACGGGCCTGAGTGACCCCCGCCGCCTCCCGCAGCCGCGCCCGCTCCGCCGGGGTCGGCAGCTGCGGTTCCTCCGCCAGCAGCACGTCGACCGACGCGAACAGCTCTTCCTGACTCGCCAAGGTGGCTCACCTCCGTCAACCGCACCAGCAGTTACTTAACCCTGGATTTAACCTATTCTCTTGACTCTTTCGGGGGTGTCGTGTCGCCCCGTGACAGCGGCAGCCAGCGGCACCCTGACCTCAACCTTTCACCAGCGAAAACACCCCGAGCTGACGCCTCACCAGTTGGTACAGCACAGAGTGAGAACGGCCGCCGCCACGGACTCGACTTCGGCAGCGCTCACTTGGGCAGCTCGTGATGCTCAGAACCTCCTCAGAACCGGTGTCAGGTCCCCTAGGCACGGCGAGCCTTCGGGCAGCGCTCACAGATGGGCGCCGGAGCCGAGGGAGCAGCATGGCCGGGCCGGACAACGTCGCGCGCATCATTGCGGCCGGTAGCGCGTTGATCACAGGTGTCAATATGGCGGTGTCGTATGCGACTTACGTGCGCAAGCGGCCCCGCCTCGCGGTGAAGGTGAGCTTCGCGGACGCGCCCCACTACAGCATTGAGGGTGGCGTCCGGAGCTACCTCGTCGTGCACCTTGCCAACCGCGGTGAGGCAACAGTCAGGGCCGTCTATGTCGGTCTCGATACCGCATGGGGGGAACGGCCGCGATCCCGACAGTTCGGCCGCCTACGTAGGAAGTGGCAGGGCGGCGCCGTAGCGTATGTCCTGACATATATGGAAGACCTCAGCCTGGAGTCTGAGTTTCCTGTCACTTTGGGAGCATTCGAGGAATCTAGGCCCTTGTTCCGTTTCGGCGGTTGCTTGAAAGAACTCAACGAGCTGCCAGAGCGAAAGTGGCATCGTGCCAGCGTCGGCTTGCCGGGCGGGCGACACATCTATAGCCCATGGGTCGAAGAGGAATGGCTCTCGTGCGGCTGCGCCGGGTGTACTCCGCTGGCGCAGCAGCTCACCTTTGACGACCTTAACGGCTAGAAGCACCAGATATCCGACGCCGCTACGCCGCCGCCCATTCCAGTCCGAGTGCGGCCAGCTGCACAAGCCTGTCCGCACTGAGCTTGGCTCGGCGGGTCTTCGTGTTCGACAGGAAGACACCCAGCTTGACCGTGACCTCTTCACCGTCGATCACGATCACTTCTTCGTGAGAGCGGCTGACGGGCCCCACAGAGCCCGTGCGCTCCCGGTACTGGGTAAAAGCCGCAACCCCCCGCTCGAACGCCCCCAAGCGGCCCCCAGAGGCCTTGGCGGGCGCCTCCAGCTCCGGGGCCGGCGGCTGGATCCCCAGAGCCGTCAGCCGCTCCCGTTGCCCGGGCACGAGGCCCTGCCACACCGCGTGTTCCTGATGCCGGGCCAGCCACCGCCCCACGTCCATCCCGTGCACGGTGACGCCGGGCAGGACGACGGCCTGGTCCTCCTCACGCAGCAGCTCCCGCACGGCCGCATAGTGCCGCTGCCAGTCCGCCGGCCACTCCGGGTTCCAGTCCGGATCGATCTCGGCGAGCGCGGCCACCCGCTCCGGATGGCCCTCCAAGGCCCCCGCCCGGCGCAGGTTCGACAGCCACTGCCCCACCGGCCGGTCCAACGCCATCGCCCCCCGCGGCGCGCACAGCGTCCAGTGCATCTCGAAGTACACCCGCGCCGCCGCCAGGTTCTCCTGGAACTGCGCGTCCGCGACGTCCCACACCATCCCCAGCGACTCCAGCCGCTGCGCCCGCACCGCCGACAACTGCCCCGCCCCAAACGCCCTTCGCTGTTCCGCCACCCACGTCCCCAGCGGATACGACCCCTCCCGGTGGTCATAGGGCACCCTCGCCCCGCCGGTCCTCTCGGCATACCGCTTCAGCGCCGCCCACCCCCGCGCCCAGTCCTGCCGCTCGACGCTGATCACGTTGAACGACACCCAGTTCGCGACCATGACCGGATCCCTCGGAGCCGCAAAACGCAGCAGCAGCCGGGATTCCTCTTCACCCTCCTCAGGGGCCGCACCGATCGTCTCCATAGGCTTGGTACGCTGCAATCCCTCCTGCGGGATGGCAAGCAATTCCACAGCCTCTTCATCGTGAGCCCGCAACCCCTCCAGGACTTTCACCAAAGGCCGATACGACCCCGAGGTGAACATATCCTCCGGCTGCTCCCCCTCCTTCAGGAACACCGGAACAATCAGGGACGCCAATTTCCCCTGACCGGGCTTCTGCCGCAAAGCACGACCGATCGCCTGCACAATGTCATGCGGAGCACCCTTGGGATCAATCAGCGCAACGGAATCCACGGCACGGATATCGACGCCTTCCCCGAGGACGCGACAATTCGAAAGAACGGCCCGCTGAGCGGTACCACCGAAACCACCAAGGACGTCCTCCCGGCGCTCCGGGGTGTGCTCACCGCACAGCCAGTCAGCCCACAGCGCCGACGGGTACTTGCCCGACTGGTCCGCATGCAGCCGCGCCGCCACACCCCCCAGCCCCTCCGCGAACGCCTGCGCCTCGATCCTCCGATGGTGGAACGTGATCGTGGTCTGAAGCCCGTGATCCGCCATCGTCCGCAACAGCGCACCCTGGAGCGCACCCATCCGCTCCCCACGCACCCCTTCCTCGCGCGACAGCGGCCCCCGCAACCGCTCCGGCGTCACCACCGGGTCCGTCAGCTCCACCACGATGATCTGATACCGGGCCAGCAGCCCCCGCGCCACGGCCGACGCCAGCGTGAGCTTGTACAGCACCGGCCCGAAGATCTCGGCATCGTCCATGGAGGCCGCCAGCTCCGCCGGCAGCGCGTCCCGCACCCCTTCCGCCACCTCCCACGTCGGGGGCCGCTCCTGCCAGATCCGCGGCGTCGCCGTCATGTACAGCCGGCGCGCCGCCGGGATCACACCCTGGTCGTGAACGGCCGCCCACGCCTTCCCCAGAGAACCGCTGGTCCGATGCGCCTCATCGACCACCACCAGGTCCATCGGCGCCAGCCGCTGCCCGTACTCGCCCTCGAACGCCTCCGCCAGCACACCCAGACTCGCGTACGTGCCGAACATCGTCACCGGCCCGCTTCCGTGCCAGAGAGCAAGCCGGACAGGATTCGTGGTCGCCCGCACATCAAGCCCCCACAATTGCGGGTCCTCTTCCAGCGAACAAACTGCCACCGCATCACCAACGTGCCCGGTATTCCGCCACGACTTCACAGTCTGCTTCAGCAGGTCCAGAGTCGGCACCAGAACCAGAACGCGCCCGTGAGGAATAAGCCTCTTGGCCGCTACGGCAGCCATGATTGTTTTTCCTGTGCCGCACGCGGAATGCACCTGCCCGCGCAGCCCGTCCGCCGGGATACCGCCGGGCGGGATATCCAGGCCGCGAACGATCGCGTCAACAGCCTCGATCTGATGGTCACGAAGTTTCACGGCCATTCCCGTACTCTCCATTTCTGCCTGAATTCACCGGGAGGGAATCCACGAACGATGACTGGTCCCGGGGATGGTGGGCTCTGACTCCATACTCTACACAGCGCATCATAGTGATGCACCTACCTTCAGTGAAGTCTCACCTCGCAGAATGCATCGTGGCCTGTTCACGCCTCACCAGGCTGGCCGATGATGTAGCATGAGCCGCGCACTGACATGGTTTTTGATCGTCCGTCAGAGCGACAGAGTGAGTATCCGTGAAGATTCCCGTTCGACTGGCACCCGATGCCCCGTCAGTCTTGTTGCGGAGGTCACGGCTTGGAATTCCAGTCGCTACACAGCTCCCCAAACGATGCACCCTCCCTGTTGCTGCCGCTTTTCGGATTCCCGCTTGCGGGAATCCTTCCGATGCGCGCTTGCGCGCATCGGCGCTTTTAACAATTCCGCTTGCGGAATTCAATTCCCGCGCCTGCGCGGGAATTTTTCGGTAATTCAATTTCGCTTGCGAAATTGAATTCACTACCGTGCGCGCCAGCGCACGGTATCCCGCTCCGCGGG
>NZ_BCFL01000043.1 GCF_002217755.1 Streptomyces hyaluromycini
GCCCTCAGCAGAGAAAGTCCCGCGCGATCTGCTCCGCCACCCGCTCCAGGATCGGCCCGGCGTCCGCGATGCACTTCACCACGTCGGGTTCGACCTCGGTCAGCGGGTAGGCCCGGCGGATCCCGGCCCGGCCGAGCGCCGCCGGCGGCAGGGCGAGCCGGCCGCACACCGCCACGACCTCCTTGCCCGCGGCGCGCGCCGCGGCCGCCACCCCGGCCGGCGCCTTCCCGTGCAGGGTCTGCTCGTCCAGCGAACCCTCGCCCGTGATCACCAGCGACGCCCGCTCCAGCGCGGGCGCGAAGCCCAGGACGTCGAGCATCACCTCGATACCGGGCCGGAAGCGGGCACCGAGCAGCAGGGCGCCGTATCCGATGCCTCCGGCGGCCCCCGCACCCGGCGCGGTCGCGTACTCGACGGCGCGCGGGCCGGCCTCGGCCTCCAGGATCTTCGCGAAGTGGGTCAGCGCCTCGTCCAGGGCCGCCACGTCGTCCGGCGAGGCCCCCTTCTGCGGGCCGTACACCGCGGGCGCGCCCTTCGGGCCGGTGAGCGGGTTGTCGACGTCGCTGGCGAGGACGAGATCGACGGCGGACAGGCGCGGGTCCAGGCCGGACAGGTCCACGCGGGCCAGGTCGGCGAGGCCGCCGCCGCCCGGCGGAACCGGTTCGCCCTCCTCGTCCAGGAACCGCGCCCCGAGCGCCGACAGCATCCCGGCGCCGCCGTCGGTCGTTGCACTTCCCCCGACCCCGAAGACGATGGTGCGCGCACCCGCGTCCAGCGCGGCCCGCAGCAGCTCTCCGGAGCCGTACGTGGAGGCCGTCAGGGGCGCGAAGACACCGCGGGGCAGCCGCTGCAGGCCGCTCGCCTCGGCCATCTCCACGACCGCGGTGCCGTCGCGCAGCGCGAACGCGGCGGTGACCTCCTGCCCCAGCGGCCCGGCGACCGCCCGCTCGTGCCGTTCGAATCCGGCCGCGACGGCCGCGGCCACCGTGCCGTCCCCGCCGTCCGCGACGGGCAGCGCCTCGACGTCGAGGCCGGGCACGATCCGCCTGAGCCCCGCCGTGACCCGCTCGGCGACCTGCACGGCCGTCAGCGAGCCCTTGAACTTGTCCGCGGCGATGAGCACGCGCTGTGTCACCTGTATCCCCTTGCTCTCCGGGCCTCGTGCACGTCAAGGCCAGTCGCGCCGCTGTGACCTTAACCGGAGGACGCCCTCCCCGTCATGCCCCGCCCGAAGCCTGGGAAGGGGCTGGGAACCGGCTGGGAAGACAGGAGGCCCGAAAACGGGTAGACCACAGCCATGAGCACTATGGGACCCGAGTTCGCCGACCGTGTGCTCGGCGGCTGGCTCGGCCGGATCGCGGGCAACATGCTCGGCAAACCGGTCGAGCGGGGCGATCTGTGGACCCGTGAGCGCATCGACGGCTATCTGCGGCGGGCCGCCGCCCTGCCGCTCGGCGACTACCTCCCCGAGCCCGCCGACGAGAGCGACGCCCGCGAGCTGCGCCCCGAGTGGCGGCAGTGCGTACGCGGCCGCGTCCACGGCAGCTGCCGCGACGACGACGTCGACTACGCGATCCTCGGCCTGCACCTGCTGGAGACCCACGGCTTCGGTTTCAGCACCGAGCAGGTCGGCGAGCTGTGGCTGCAACGGCTGCCGTACCTCCAGACCTTCACGGCGGAACGGGCCGCCTACCGCAACCTCGTCAACGGGCTGAAACCGCCCCTCACCGCCACCTACGACAACCCCTGCCAGGAGTGGATCGGCGCCCTGATCCGCGCCGACGTCTTCGGCTGGACCTGCCCCGGAGACCCGCGGCGGGCCGCCGCCCTGGCCCGCCGCGACGCGGTGCTCTCCCATTCGGGGAACGGGGTGTACGGCGCGATGTGGGCCGCCGCGCTGGTCTCGGCGGCGTTCACCGCGCCGACGGTGCGGCAGGCGGTCGACACCGCGCTCACCGTCGTACCGGCGGGCTGCCGCCTGGCCCGGACCGTGCGCCGGGTCGTCTCCCTCCACGAGACCCGGCTGAGCTGGGAGGACACCCTCACCACCGTCTCGGCCGAGACCTCCGGCCTCGGCTGGATCCACGTCGTCCCGAACGTGGCCGTCCTCACCGCCGGGCTGTTGTACGGCGACGGCGACTTCACCCGAACCATCGCCCTCACCGTGCGCGGCGGCCTGGACACCGACTCCAACGGCGCGACGGCGGGCTCGGTGGCCGGGGTGCTGACCGGCGCGAGGGCCGTCCCGGACCAGTGGAAGGCCCCCCTTGAGGACACGGTCCGCAGCGCCGTCTTCGGCTTCGACGGGGCCCGCATCAGCGACCTGGCGGAGCGCACCGCGCGCCTCGCCCGGACGAACGCGGAGTCCGCACTGGCTACTCTTCCCGAGTGACCACGACTGACGCATACGCCGAGTACATCGCGAGCCTTCCCCGGATCCTCGCCGGGGCCGCCGCGCTCATCCGGGACGCCGAGGGACGGGTGCTGCTCGTCGAGCCCAACTACCGGGAGGGCTGGGCCCTGCCGGGCGGAACCGTCGAGTCCGACGACGGGGAGACGCCGCGCCAGGGCGCCCGCCGGGAGACCCTGGAGGAGATCGGCCTGGACCGCGAGATCGGCCGGCTGCTGGCCGTGGACTGGGTGCACGGCACGGGCCGGCCGCCGATCGTCGCCTACCTCTACGACGGCGGTGTCGTCTCGGCCGCGGACCTCAAGGCGATCCGCCTCCAGGAGGAGGAGCTGGTGTCCTGGCGGCTGGTCCCCCGCGCGGAACTCACCGCCCATCTGCCGGGCTCGCTGGGCCGCCGCGTCCTGGCCGCACTGGACGTCCTGACCGAGGGCTCGGGCACCGCCGAGCTGGAGAACGGCCACCGGGTGAGCTGAGCAGCCCACCGATATCCGCTCGCCGCCCGCACCGGCCCCGCCCTACCCTCGAACACATGACCAAGCCCCTCGTCGCCATCCTCAGCGGCGCCGGTATCTCGACCGACTCCGGGATCCCCGACTACCGCGGCCCGAACGGGCTGTGGCGGAAGGATCCCGAGGCCGAGAAGCTCGTGACGTACGAGTACTACATGGGCGATCCGGAGATCCGGCGCCGGTCCTGGCAGATGCGGCGCAAGAACCGGACGCTGAAGGCCGAGCCGAACGCCGCACACCGGGCCGTCGCCGAACTGGAGAAGTCGGGTACACCCGTACGGGTGATCACGCAGAACGTGGACGGACTGCACCAGCTCGCCGGGATGCCCGCCCGCAAGGTCCTCGAACTGCACGGATCGGCGCGCAGCGTGGTGTGCACCAAGTGCCATGTCCGGGGGCCGATGGCGGACGCGATCGCCCGCGTCGAGGCCGGCGAGGAGGACCCGCCGTGCCTGCAGTGCGGGGGCATCCTCAAGTCCGCGACCGTCATGTTCGGCGAACGCCTCGACCCGGACGTCCTCGGCGAGGCCCTCGCCATCAGCAAGGCCTGCACCGTCTTCATCGCCGTCGGCAGCAGCCTCCAGGTCCAGCCCGCCGCCGGCCTCGCGGGCGTGGCCGCCGACCACGGCGCCCGGCTCGTCATCGTCAACGCCGAGTCGACGCCGTACGACGAACTCGCCGACGAGATCATCCGCGAACCGATCGGTACCGCGCTGCCCAAGCTGGTACATCGGCTGAGCGGGGAGAGCGGCTCCTAGGCTCTGCCGGGGCTCACCCGCATCACGATCACGCCCGCTTCCTCCAACGCCGTCCAGGCCGCAGTGCCGGACCGTGCGTTGGTCACGACGACGTCCAGGTCCTCCGGATCGCAGATCTTCACCATGCCGGTTCCGGGGAACTTGGTGTCGTCCACAAGCAGAGCCACCTTGTCGCTGGCGGCGATCATGGCACGTCTGGCCGGTACTTCGGCGACCGTGGTGTCCATGACCTGAGCACCCGCGCGGACGCCGCAAGCCCCCATGAAGAACCAGTCGGCGTGCACCTGGCGAAGGTTGTCCTCTGCCATGAAGCCGTCCAGCATGCGCGATTCCCGGATGACCATGCCGCCGAGCAACATGAGCTCGACGTTCTCGTCCGGGACGAGTTCCTCGTACACCGCCAGGTTGTTGGTGATCACGGTGATCCGACGCCCGTGCAACCGGCGGGCCAGGCGGTAGACGGTCGAACCGGAGTCGAGGATGACCGACTGACCGTCCTCGATCATCGTGGCCGCCTTGGCGGCTATGGCGTCCTTCGCATCCAACTGGGCTTCGGCAGCCTCGGTGAACGGCGCGGGGTCCTCCTCGATGACCGCTCCGCCATGAACACGCGTGAGCAACCCGTCCTCCTCCAGCTTGAGGAGATCACGACGGACTGTCGCGGCACTGGCTTCCAGGCGACCGGCAAGATCCGTCACGGTGGCGGTGCCGCCGGATCTCAACGCCTGCAGGATGAGTTGATGTCGTTGTTCAGCCAGCACGCGGCAAGACACTACACGGCCCCGGCTGGACAACTCCCTTGCCCTCAAGTCACTTTGAGCCGAGGCGACACCCATACTCATGCCGTGTCGCCGCAGACTCGGATCTCGGCAAATCACACCGGCCTGCTGCTCCCGGTCACATCCGCACACGCCCTCCTGCCGACTGCCCTCGACACGCACACGCGGGTACGACCCGTCGCCCCTCGCTTATCGGATCAAGGACCGGACCTCCGCCCTCTCGGAAGCGGGAGGCCAGCACCGCGGCGCGACCGGTCGCGCGGACATCGAGCGCCAATTCTGCGTGAGGGCTGGGCCGATGGCACAATCGCCATGCCCTCTACTGCCTCTTCCACGGCGCCCGAAGCGACCACGGTGAGTCGGTCAGCGATCTAGTCACACGCTGGAGTCATGCATGACGGCAGACCCCTCCTGCGAAAGTCGTATCGATACCAGCAGGCCCCACCCGGCACGCGTCTACGACTGGCTGCTGGGCGGCAAGGACAACTATCCGGTTGACGAGGAGGTGGCGTCGAAGCTGCCGCCGGAAGCGCGTCTCAACGCCATGCGCAACAGGGCGTTCATGCACCGCGCGGCGGCCTGGCTGGCCGGCAACGGCATCGACCAGTTCCTCGACATCGGTACGGGCATCCCGACCCAGCCGAACCTGCATCAGATCGTGCAAGGCATAGTGCCGTCGGCGCGGATCGCCTACGCCGACAACGACCCCATCGTGCTGCGGCACGCCGAGGCTCTGCTCATCAGCAGTCCCGAGGGAAGCACCGACTACATCGAGGCCGACGTACGGAAGCCGGGAGTCATCCTCGACCACGCCCGTACGTTCCTGGACTTCACCCGGCCCGTCGCGCTGTCGATGATCGCGCTGATGCACTTCATCACCGACGACGAAAACCCCTACGGTCTTACACGGACGCTTCTCGACGCGCTGCCCCCGGGCAGTTACTTCATGTTCTCCCACGGCACCACCGATGAGCACCCGCACCTCGCCAAGTCGGTGACCACGACCTACCGCAAGGGCGAGATCCCGCTGCGCATGCGTACGCGGGCCGAGATCGAGCCGTTCTTCGAGGGCCTGGAACTGGTGGCTCCAGGGCTGGTCACAGCGACCAGGTGGTACAAGGATTCACCGGCTCCCACCGAGGAACTGAGCGGCTTCTACGTCGGCGTCGCCCGCGTGCCGTAAGGATGTCTCGCACCCGAGGGCAGGGACGGCCGACGACGGCGGGCTGCACCGCCAACTCTTTGACCGCGGACTTGACTTGCCCGATCAGGCGGGCAGTACGTCGCCGGTGCCGCTCCAGCACTCCGGGCAGCGATCCGGCTCTGGCCCCGTTTCGAGTCACGGTGCCGGAGCCGGCGGCACGACCGCACCGGCGGACTGCGAAAGGCTGGGCTTCCTCCGAGGCAACGGGTTCTTCGAGGGTGACTGTCACTTCGGCCCCGTGAAGCGTGACAGTGCCCCACACTGCGGCGCTGCGGGTGCGGAAGCGAAGAATCGCGGATTTGGTCAACCGTCCAAGACGCTGCGATAGCATGGGGGCACACGCATTCCGTTCTCGAAGCAGAAGGCGAGCCAGATGTCCCGTATGGCAGCGAAGGACCGACGCGAGGAGCTGATCGCGGCGGCGCTTCGGGTGATGATCCGGGAGGGCGTCGTGAAGGCGACCACACGGGCCATCGTCAACGAGGCGAAAATGCCGCTGGGCGTCTTCCATTACTGCTTCAACTCGCGCGAGGAACTGCTTCAGGAGGTCCTCACCCGCTTCACCGACGCCACGGTGACCGCCGCGCGGAAGACGTTCGAAGGGGAGGGCGACCTCGGATCGCGGATCACCAGGAGCCTGGGCGCCTTCTGGGGCACCGTCGAGCTCAGTCCGGGAGAGCACCAGGTCAGCTATGAACTCACGCACTACGCCCTGCGCCAGGCCGGGTTCGAGGACCTGGCCCGGCGTCAGTACCAGCACTACCGCGAGGTCCACCAGGAGCTCCTGGAGGAGGCCGCCGAGGCCGCGGGCATCGAGTGGGCCGTGCCCGTCCCGGTGCTGGCCCGGTACCTCAACGCGGTGCTCGACGGCATCACCTTGAGCTGGCTGGTCGACCGCGACAGCGAGCACAGCCGCGAGGTCCTGCGCCTGACCGGCGATCACCTCCTGACGCTGGCCCGCCCGCGAGCGGCCTAGTCGAACAGGTCGGGCTGTTCCGCGGTGACCTGGTCCCAGAGCGGACGGAACTGGAACCAGCCCGCCAGCGGACCGGAGATCTGGTCGCGGACGGTCCGCGCCGTCTCGGGGTCGATGAGTGCGGGCTCCCCGGCGGCCATGGCCAGCAGCTGGGCCTGGCAGGACCGTTCCATGGTGATGAAGTACCAGGCCGCCTCGGCGACGGACGCGCCGACCGTGAGCAGTCCGTGGTTCCGCAGCACGACGGCCTTGCCGTCACCCAGGGCCGCGCCGATGCGCCGGCCCTCCTCGGTGTCGTTCACCACGCCCCGGTAGTCCGAGTAGATGCCGTGGTCCTCGTAGAAGGCGCAGGCGTCCTGGGTGATCGGTGCCAGCGGGACGCCGAGGCTGGAGAAGGCCTTGCCGTGCACGGAGTGGGTGTGCGCCGCCGCGAGTTCCTGCTTGCGCACCGCGCGCTCCTGCTCGAAGCTCAGGTTCCGCTGGGGCAGCGGCAGGGAGACGCCTTCGGGCAGGGTGCCGACGGAAGCGTGTGTCATCGCTTCGGGGGTCATGGTCATGGTCTGGCCCTCTCGTGAAGTGCCGGGTGCGTGAACTGCGTCAACTGCGGGTTCGTGCGGCGCTAATCGGCGCGGCCGCGCAGGCCTCTGCCGTACATGACGTCCACCAGGCGGAGGAGGAACCGGTAGGCCGAGGGCTCGTACGGGATCATGTGCATGTCCCGGCGCATCGGGAACCGGTTCGCGCTGACGGCCTGGAGCCGGGTGTACTTGAGGAATCCCTCGGCCCCGTGGCGGACCCCGAGGCCCGACTCCTTCCAGCCGCCCATCGGCAGGCCCAGGGCCATGTAGTTGGTCTGGGCGTCGTTGATGGTGACGCATCCGGCCTCGAACCGTTCGGCGAGGCGGCGGGCGCGCTTCATGTCCGATCCGACGATCGAGGCCTGGAGGCCGTATCTGCTGTCGTTGACCAGGCGGAGGGCTTCCTCAGCGTCGGCGACCTTCATCACCGGGAGTGTGGGGCCGAAGGTCTCCTCCTGCATGCACTTCATGCTGTGGTCGACGTCGACGAGCAGCGTCGGTTCGAAGAACCTGCCGGGTCCTGCGGAGGCCCGTCCGCCGACGAGCACGCGGGCGCCCTTGCGCACGGCGTCCTCGACATGGTCCTCGATGACCGCCAGCTGGAGCGGGAAGGTGACGGCGCCCACGTCGACGCTGCCGAGCCCGGCCGGCCGGCCCGAGGTGACCTGCTGGAACCGTTCCCGCAGCAGGGTGAGGTACGCGTCGTACACCGGCGCCTCGACGTAGACCCGCTCCACCGAGGTGCACATCTGCCCGCCGTTGGACAGGGCCCCCTGGATCGTGACGTTGACGGCCCGCTCCAGGGCGGCGTCGGCGAGGACGACCAGGGCGTCCTTGCCGCCGAGCTCCAGTGAGCAGGGGACGAGGCGCTCGCCCGCCCGGGCCGCGACCTGGCGGCCGGTCCTGGTCGATCCGGTGAACATCACGAAGTCCACGGTGTCCACGACCGCGCGCCCGGTGGCGCCCGCGCCGGTGACGACCTGGAAGACGCCCTCGGGCCAGTCGCACTCGCGGGCCATCCGCTCCATGAGCAGCGCGGTGAGCGGGGTCTGTTCGGAGGGCTTGAGGACGACCGCGTTGCCGGCGGCGAGCGCGGGGACGGCGTCCCCGAAGGAGTTGAGCAGCGGGTTGTTCCAGGGGCCGATGACTCCGACGACACCGCGCGGCACCCTGCGCGTGTACATGCTGCGGCCGAGGACGAAGGGCGAGAGGGAGCGGACCTTCGCCGGCGCGAGCAGGCCGCGGGCCCGCTTCGCCCAGTAGGAGAAGGCGGCGGCGCAGTAGACGATCTCGACGATCGCATCCTCCCGCGCCTTGCCGTTCTCCTCGACGATGCGGTCGGCGACCTCCTCCCGGTGGGCCAGCAGCCAGCGGCGGCCGCGCGCCAGGAACCCGGCGCGAACCCGGGTGTCCAGCCCGGCCCAGCCCCGCTGCGCCCGCCGGGCACGCTCCACCGCCCGCGCCACCTCTTCCGCGGACGTGTCGGGCACCTCGCCGACCACCGCTCCGGTGGCGGGGTCGTCCACCGCGATACGTGCCCCCGCCGGAGGTCCTGCTGCGACGAGGGATTGGTTCTGGGTCACGAAAACTCCCCACCGGAACGTTGACTTCTCTTCGCCCAGAATGAGACGGTCGCCCGTACAAGTCAAGCGTCTTGTACAAGCGTCCAAGTCGCGGGAGGAGTGCTGAACCCTCTCGATCCCGCGCCCTGAAGGAGCGGTCGGATGAAAAGGACGGCATCGGTCGCACTGAGCGGCCTGGGCGTTCCCGAGTCCCTGCGCTGGCACCGGGGAGCCCTGTGGTTCTCGGATCTCGCGCACGGCACGGTGCACCGATGGGACGGCACCGGAGAGCCGGAGACGGTGCTCAAGGTCCCCGGCAGGGCGGGCGGACTCGGCTGGCTGCCCGACGGCCGCCTGCTCGTCGTCTCCATGGACGGCGGCTGCGTGTACCGCCTGGAGGCCGACGGCGGACTGGTCGAACACGCCGACCTGCGCCACATCGCCGGCGGTCCCGTCAACGACATGCTCGTCGACCCCGAGGGGTGTGCCTACGTCGGCAACTTCGGCTTCGACTACCACGCCCACGTCCGTGCACACCCGAACTCCATGCTCTACGCGCCGCCCGGCCCGCCGAGAGCGCCGGTCGCCTGCCTGGCGCCGGACGGCAGCCTGCTCGGGCTGACCGAGCCCCTGCTCTTCCCGAACGGGACCCTGCTCAGTCCCGACGGCAGAAGCGTGATCGTGGCCGAGAGCCTGGCCATGCGACTGACCGCCTTCTCCAGGAACCCCGACGGCTCCCTGACGGATCCGAGACCGTGGGCACCCCTGATCCCACCGCTCCTGTGGCGCCTCGTGAACCACCCGGGGACGGCCGGCCGCATCACCCGCAGGATCTCGGCGGTCCTGGACCACCCCGCCGTCTCCAGGCGCTCCTCGTCCCCGATCGCACCGGACGGCATCGCATGGGACGCCGACGGCACGTCGATATGGGTCGCGAACGCCCTGCGAGGTGAGTGCGTGCGCGTCGCACCGGGCGGCCGGGTCGTCGAACGGGTCGCCACGAGCCAGCACACCCTGAGCTGCCTGATGGCCGGAGCCGACGGGCGCACCCTCTTCGCCGCCACCGCCCCGACGGACGACCCCGTCCGCGCCGCCGAACTCAACGGCGGCCGCGTCGAGCTGGTGCGGATGTGAGCCCCAAAGTCCCGAAGTCCCGAAGTTCCGAAGTTCCGAAGTCCCGAAGCAACAATTCGCGCGAATTCGATCTGAACAATTGACTTGGACAGTTGACCAGGAGAGTCTGTGGCCATGTCCCGAACATCAGAGAAGAGCCGGGTCATCCTCGTGACCGGCGCGGCCGGCGGCATCGGAGCCGCCATCGCGGAACTGGCGATCGCCCGCGGCCATCGCGTCCTGCTGACCGACGTGGACGAGGACGCCGTCCTGACCCGGGCCCGCGCCCTCGGCGAACGCGCCGCCGCCCACGCCCTGGACATTCGCTCCCCCGAGGAGTGGAGCCGGGCCTTCGACGCGGCCCAGGAACGATTCGGGGCCGTCGACGTGCTGGTCAACAACGCCGGCATCACCCACACCGGGAACGCCCGCGATCTCCGCCCCCAGCAGCACCGCGACATCGTCGAGATCAACCTGCTCGGCACCGTCACGGGGGTCTGCACGGCGCTCGGACGCATGACCGCGCAGGGCCACGGTCACATCATCAACGTCTGCAGCATGACGTCGTTCCTGCCACTGCCCGGATACGCCACCTACGGGGGGACGAAGCACGGACTTCGCGCCTTCCACCACAGCGTCGCGATGGAGGAACGCGACGGACCGGTGGACTTCACGATCGTCCACCCGCCGTCCACCCGGACCGGCATGCTCGTCCAGGAGATGGCAGACCCCACCTCCGCCATCGCCTTCGCGGAGAAGTCGTACGCCCCGGAGCAGATCGCCGAGGCCGTTGTCGACGCGGTCACCAGCAGGCCGGTCGAAGTGGTGTTCCCGCCGATCGCCGGCCGCGTGCAGCGGATCGCCGGAGTCCTCCCCGGGCTGATGCGCCGCATCATCCCCGTCGTCGAGGCCAGAGGCCGGCGGCAACGGGCACGGCTGCTCTCCGCTCCGGGGATCCCGTCATCCGGGAACTGAGGGGGGCTTTCCCCCGCCCGCTCTTCGAACGAACCTCCCAGAAAGGGTGCGGATGTGAGTACGCACGGCACGTTCCGGCAGGACGCCAAAGGGGCCGCAGCCGCTGTCGGCGGACCGGACCAGGACCGGATGATCCAGCTGAACCGGGCCACGGAACACCTGGACCCGCCGTTCGCCGTGGTGGATCTGGACGCCTTCGACGGCAACGCCGCCGAGCTGCCCCAGCGGGCGGCCGGACGGGCGACCATCCGTCTGGCCAGCAAGTCGGTCCGCAGCCGCGAGCTGATCGGGCGTGCCGTCCGGCGTCCGGGGTACCGGGGAATCCTCGCCTTCACGCTGCCGGAGGCCCTGTGGCTGGCCGAGGAGCACGAGGACGTGGTGATCGGGTATCCGACGACGGACCGCACCGCACTGCGGCGGCTCGCCTCGGACGAGCGCGCGGCCTCGCGCATCACCCTCATGATCGACTCGATAGGCCAGCTGGACTTCGTGGACGAGGCGGTGGGCGCCTCCCGCCCCGACATCCGCGTCTGCATCGATCTGGACGCCTCGCTGGAACTGGCCGGAGGCCGCGTCCACCTGGGTCCGTACCGGTCGCCCGTGCACTCCCCCCGGCAGGCCGCCGCACTCGCCCGCGCCGTCCAGGACCGGCCCGGATTCCGGCTGGCCGGGCTCATGTCCTACGAGGGCCAGATCGCCGGCCTGGGCGACAACCAGCCCGGGTCGCTGCTCAGGCGGGCCGCGATCCGCGCCATGCAGCGCCTCTCCGCCGCCGAACTGGCCGACCGGCGCGCGGCGGTCGTGGCCGCCGTGGAGGCCGTGGCACCGCTGGAGTTCGTCAACGGCGGCGGTACGGGCTCCATCGAACAGACCTCCTCCGAACACGTCATCACCGAGATCGGTGCCGGATCGGGGCTCTACGGGCCCGGGCTCTTCGACTTCTACCGGCGTTTCCGCCCCCGTCCCGCCGCCTTCTTCGTCATGTCCGTGGTGCGCCGCCCGAGCGCCAGGATCGCCACCGTGCTCGGCGGCGGCTGGATCGCCTCCGGCCCGGCCGGCCTCGACCGTCAGCCCACGTTGACCTGGCCGCAGGGCCTGCGCACCAACCCCCGGGAGGGGGCCGGCGAGGTCCAGACCCCGGTCCTGGGCGCCGCCGCGCACGGACTGCGGCTCGGCGACCACGTGTGGTTCCGGCACGCCAAGGCCGGCGAGCTGTGCGAACGCGTCAACACACTCCACCTGGTGTCCGGCGCGGAGATCGTCGACGAGGTCGCGACCTACCGGGGCGAGGGACACGCCTTCCTGTGAGCCGTTCCTGATCCGGTCCCGAACAGCCTCGTTTCCGCTCCCCGGAGGCCGTATGCCCACCGATTTCCACCCTCCGGCCCCCATGCCGGCGGCCGCTGCCGCGACCGACGCCGGCCATGCGCCGACCGATCCCGTCTCCCGGGGCTGGATCACCCTGTTCGGCCTGGTCTGGTTCGGATACTGGATGGCGAGTCTGGTCCCCCTGCAACTGCTGCTGCCCCAGCAGCTGGAGATCATCGACCCGGCGTCCAAGGTCCGGAGCCTCGCCGTCGTCAACGCCCTCGCCGGACTGGTCTCACTCGTCGCCCTCCCGGTGTGCGGGGCGCTGTGCGACCGCTCCCGGAGCCGCTTCGGACGACGCAGGCTCTGGCTGGCGGGCGGTGCGCTGTCCTTCGCGGCCGGGCTGGCCGTCACCGGGGAGCAGACGACGGTGACCGGCGTGACCCTGGCGTGGTCGGCGAGCATGGTCGGCCTCAGCGCCGCCACCGCCGGGCTGACCGCCATGATCGCCGACCGCGTCCCCGTCGGCCAGCGCGGCGTGGTGTCCAGCACGATCTACGGCCCCCAGTCCCTCGGCGTGGTGACCGGCATCGCCCTCGTCTCCGCGTTCGCGCTCTCCCCCGCGAGCGGCTACCTCGTCGTCGCGGCCCTGCTGATCGTCTGCACCCTGCCGTTCCTCGCGCGCTTCCGTGACACCACGTACGGCTCCGAGCCCGCGCTGCGGCTGCGCACGCTGCTCACCTCCATGGGCCGCTCGCTCAGGAACCGTGACTTCGCCTGGGCGTTCGGCGGACGGCTGCTGGTCAACCTGGCGAACTCGCTGGGTGTCTGTTACACCCTCTACTTCCTGACCGACGACCTGAAGGTCCCCGATCCGGCCGGCAGCCTGCTGGCCTGCACGGCCCTGTACCTCCTGGCCGGTGTCCTGGCCAGCTCCGTCGCCGGGGTGCTCTCCGACCGCCTCGGCAGACGGCGGATCTTCGTGGCACTGGCGGCGCTGCTCCAGGCGACCTCGGGTTTCCTGCTGGCGAGCTTCCCCGACTTCGGCGTCACGCTGGTCGCGTCCGCCGTCATGGGCGGCGGTTTCGGCGCCTACATGGCCGTCGACCAGGCTCTGATCACCCAGGTCCTGCCGGATGCCGAGAGCCGGGCCCAGGACCTCGGGATCATGAACATCGGCACGATCGTCCCGCCCGCGCTGGCCCCTCTGATCGCCAGCTTCGTCATCACCTCCGACCGCGGCTATCCGCTCCTGTTCTCCTGCGTCGGCGTGGCCGCGAGCGTGGGGGTCCTGCTCGTGTACCGCGTTCGGTCCGTCAGATAGCGGCGCCGGGCCACCCCGCGCCCGACCCCCGATACCCCCAGAAGGAAGGAAAGCCGTGGACACCCTCCGCTCCGACGTCCCCCAGCACAGAACGAGCCCGAAGCCGGACACCTGGCGGAACTGGGCCGGGAACGTCACCGCCCGCCCGGCCCGGGTGGTCTCCCCCGCCTCGGTGGCGGAGCTGTGCGCCGTCGTCCGCCAGGCGGCCGAGGACGGGCTGCCCGTGAAAGCGGTGGGCAGCGGCCACTCCTTCACCACCGCCGCCGCCACCGACGGCGTACTGATCCGCCCCGACCGGCTCAGCGGCATCCGGGCGATCGACCGGGAGGCCGGCACCGTCACGGTGGCGGCGGGCACCCGGCTCAGGACGCTGAACATGGCTCTGGCCGCGCAGGGCCTGTCGCTCACGAACATGGGCGACATCATGGAACAGACCGTGGCCGGCGCCACCAGCACGGGCACCCACGGCACCGGGCGCGCCTCGGGTGCCATCTCCGCGCAGATCCGTGGCCTGGAACTGGTGACGGCGGACGGCTCGCTGCTGAGGTGCTCGGCGACGGAGAACCCGGAGGTGTTCGCGGCGGCGCGCGTCGGACTCGGCGCCCTGGGTGTCGTCAGCTCGCTCACCTTCGCCGTCGAGCCGCTCTTCCTCCTCGCCGCGCAGGAGGAACCCATGACGTTCGACAAGGTCACCGCGGCCTTCGACGAACTCCACGCGCACAACGACCACTTCGAGTTCTACTGGTTCCCGCACACGGACAACTGCACCACCCTGCGCAACAACCGGACCGTCGGCCCGCACGCACCGCTGGGCCGGCTCAAGGCGTGGTTCGCCGACGAGTTCCTCTCCAACAACGTCTTCCAGGCGCTCAGTTCCGTGGGCCGGGCCGTTCCCGCCGCCGTACCGGCGATCGCACGGATCACCAGCCGGGGCCTCTCGGCCAGGACCTACACGGACATCCCCTACAAGGTCTTCACCAGTCCGCGCCGCGTCCGGATGATCGAGATGGAGTACGCCGTCCCGCGCGCGGCCGTCCTCGACACCCTCCGCGAGCTCAAGACCATGGTCGAGCGCTCCGATCTGCGTATCGGCTTCCCGGTCGAGGTCCGCACCACCCCCGCCGACGACATCGCCCTCTCCACGGCGTCCGGACGCGACAGCGCCTATATCGCCGTCCATGTGTACCGGGGCATGCCCTGCCGGCGGTACTTCGCCGAGGCGGAACGCATCTTCGTCGCGCACGAGGGGCGGCCGCACTGGGGCAAGCTCCACACCCGGGACGCCGCCTACTTCGCGACCGCCTATCCCCGGTTCGACGAGTTCAGGGCACTGCGCGACCGGCTCGACCCCGACCGGCGCTTCGGCAACGCCTATCTGCGCCGGGTGCTGGGCGACTGACCCGGTCGCCGGGCTGTCAGAAGAGGCCCGCTCCCCGTTCGAAGTCCAGCAGGCGCTGCTTGCGGGGCAGGCCGCCGCCGTAGCCGGTGAGGCTGCCGTTCGCGCCGATCACACGGTGGCAGGGCACGATGATGCCGATCGGGTTCTTCCCGTTGGCGAGGCCGACCGCGCGGGAGGCCTGCGGATTGCCCAGGGCTTCGGCCAGTTCGCCGTACGACCGGGTCTCGCCGTAGGGGATCAGGCGCAGTTGCTCCCAGACACCGCGCTGGAACGGGGTGCCGTTCAGGCGCAGTTCGAGGGTGAACTCCTTCAACTCGCCCGCGAAATAGGCGGAGAGCTGGTCCTCGGCCTCGGCGAAGAGGTCGTCGTCGCGGTCGCCGAAGGTCTCCTCGGGCGGGCGGTGGCGCTGGTCCTCCATGTAGAGGCCGCAGAGGGTGCCGTCCTCGGCCACCAGGGTGAGGGGGCCGTAGGGGCTGTCGGTCACGGTGTGGTTCTTCACGGCAACGTCCTTATACGGGTAGGAAGTTGATCGGGTGGCTGTCGGTCGCCCACAGATACTGGACGGCGTAGGCCCGCCAGGGGCGCCAGGCCGCCGCGCGTGCGGTGAGGGCGGCCGGGGTGCCGGGCAGGCCCAACTCCTGGGCGGCGCGCCGGATTCCGAGGTCGGTGGGGAGGAAGGCGTCGGGATCGCCGAGGGCGCGCATGGCGATGACGTCGACGGTCCACGGGCCGAAGCCCGGGAGGGCGAGGAGCTTGGCGCGCGCCTCGGACCAGTCGCTCTCGACGCCCAGGTGGAGGGTGCCGTCCGCGAGCCGGCCGACCAGTGTGGTGAAGGTGGTGCGGCGGGTGCGGGGCATCGCCAGGGAGTCGGGGGGCACCTCCGCGAGCGCCTCGGGGGACGGGAAGAGATGGGTGAGGCCGCCCTCGGGGTCGTCCACCGGGGTGCCGTGGGCGGTCACCAGGCGGGCCGCGTGGGTGCGGGCGGCCGCCGTGGAGACCTGCTGGCCGAGCACGGCCCGGACGGCGAACTCCGCCTCGTCGACCGTGCGCGGCACCCGCCGCCCGGGCGCCTTGTCGACCAGCGGCGCCAGGAAGGGATCCGCGCGCAGCCGGTCGTCGACGGCGACCGGGTCGGCGTCCAGATCGAGCATCCGCCGGCACCGGCTGATGGCGACGGGCAGGTCGCGCAGGTCGCTGAGGGTGAGCCGGCAGGCGATGTGGTCGGGCTTCGGGGCGAGGGCGGCGATGCCGTGGCCGTACGGCAGCCGCAGGGTCCGCCGGTAGGCGCCGTCCCGCCACTCCTCGACGCCGGGTACGGCGGTGGCCGCGAGGTGGCCGAAGAGGTTGTCGGGGTTGAGGGGGGCGCGGAAGGGCAGGCGGAGGGCGAGTGCGCCCGGGGCCTGATGCGCCGACTTGGGGCGGCGGTCGCGCAGTTCGCTCGGGGAGAGGGCGAAGACCTCGCGGACGGTGTCGTTGAAGGTGCGGATCGAGGAGAAGCCGGCCGCGAAGGCGATCTCCGCCATCGGCAGGGCGGTCGTCTCGATCAACAGGCGTGCGGTCTGGGCGCGTTGGGCGCGGGCGAGGGCCAGCGGGCCGGCGCCGAGTTCGGCGAGCAGTTGGCGCTCCACCTGCCGGGGGCTGTAGCCGAGGCGGCCGGCGAGGCCGGGAACGCCCTCGCGGTCCACGACCCCGTCGGCGATCAGCCGCATGGCGCGGGCGACCAGGTCGGCGCGCTGGTTCCACTCCGGGGAACCGGGGCTGGTGTCGGGACGGCAGCGCTTGCAGGCCCGGAACCCGGCCTGCTGGCAGGCGGCCGCGCTCGGGTAGAACGTCATGTTCTCGGGCTTGGGCGGTACCACCGGGCAGCTGGGCCGGCAGTAGATGCGGGTGGTCAGGACGGCCGTGAAGAACCAGCCGTCGAACCGCGCGTCCTTCGACTGCACGGCCCGCACGCAGTGCTCGCGGTCGAGGTGCATCCCTTTCTGCATGGGTCCAGCATCGGCCACCGGGTGGGGCCGATGCTGGCGGAAATCCGACACCAAGGTGGGCTGACCTGAGGCCGGGCGGGGGGCTCAGCCGAAGTAGTGGTCCTGGTCGAGGTCGGCCAGCAGCTCCGGCTGCGCGGGCCGCCAGTCGTACCGCTCGCGGGTGGCGGCGCCGGATGTCGGGTTGTCGTTGCCGACGAAGGCCGCCATCCAGCCGAAGTGGCCGGACGCCTCCTCCCGTGCGAGGGAAACGACCGGCACGTCGAGGCGGCGGCCGATGACCTCGGTGATGCCGCGGAGCGGGACGCCCTCGTCGGCGACCGCGTGCAGCACGGCCCCGGCCGGAGCCGTCTCCACGGCCTTGCGGTAGAGGGTGGCGGCGTCGAGACGGTGCACGGACGACCAGCGGTTGGTGCCGTCCCCCAGGTAGGCGGCGACACCCTTGTCGCGGGCGACGCCGATCAGGAACGGGACGAAGGCGTGGTCGCCTGCTCCATGCACCTGAGGGAGCCGGATCACCGACACCCGCACCCCGCGGTCGGCCAGGGCCAGGGCGGAGCGTTCCGCCTCGGCCCGGTGGGCGCCGGGGCCCGCGAGGTCGGGCGTGTCCTCCTCGGTGCCGAGGCGGCCCGGGGCGAGGAGGCCGGTCACGGAGGTGACGACCAGAGGCCGGCCGGACTCGGCGAGCGCGTCACCGAGGGCCTTCAGCGCGTCGAGTTCGGTACGGAGAGCGCCGGGCATGTCGGAGAAGTCATGGTTGTACCCCGTGTGGACCACCCCGTCCACCGCTCCCGCCGCGCCCCGTAGCCCGTCGACGTCGTTCAGGTCGCCCCGGTGCACCTCCGCCCCCACCTCCTTCAGAGCCGCCTCGGCCGCGTCCGAGCGGGCGAGACCGAGCACCTGGTGGCCGGCGCCGAGCAGTTCGCGGACGACCGCGCTGCCGATGAACCCGGTGGCGCCGGTGACGAACACACGCATGACGAATCACCTCACGGAGAGTGAATGTGCTGGGATGACTCCAGCGTGCGCCCGGCCCGGGCCCCGGGTCCAAGACCTGTTCCGCACCCGGTGATGCCCGTCCGGTCATGACCGCAGCTCACGGCGGCGGGAGTAGAGTCGAGGCGTGCCCGATTCCCTCGTACCGCCGGTGGACCTGGAGCTGCGCCTGGTGCGCTACTTCACCGTGGTCGCCGAGGAGCTGCACTTCGGCCGCGCGGCCGACGCACTGCATCTCGCCCAGCCGTCGCTGAGCCGTCAGATCCGGCGTCTGGAGCACCAGTTGGGCGCCCGGCTGCTCGACCGCACGCCGCGCGGGACCCGGCTCACCGAGGCCGGGGAGGTCTTCCTTCCCCAGGCCAGGGAGCTGCTGCGGACGGCGGGCCGGGCCGCCGCGAGTGCGCGCTCGGCGGCCGCGCACGGCACGTTCACCGTCGGCTACACCACCAACATGATCGTCACCCCGGCCGTACGCGAGCTGCGCCACGGCCACCCGGCGGCCGACGTCCGCACCCTGCACGTGGACTGGAACGAACCGCGGGACGCGCTGCTGGACCACCGGGTCGACGTGGTGGTGACCCGGTTCCTGTTCTCCTCCGACGGCCTGGACATCACGGTCCTCTACGACGAGCCGCGCGTCCTCCTGGTGCCGCTCGGCCACCGGCTGGCCGGCAAGGAGTCGGTCACCCTCGCCGACTTCGCCGACGAGCCGCTCCCCCGTTTCACCGGCGCCGACCGGATCGGGGCGAATCCCCCCGGCCACACCAACCTGGGCCCCATGGTGGAGACGCTGGAGGACAAGCTGGAGCTGGTCGCGAGCGGTGAGGTGGTGTCCCTGGCGCCGGCCGGGTTCCGCGGCAGTGTGCGGCCGGACATCACCCTCGTCCCGGTCGAGGACGCCGCCCCCGTCCAGGTCGTGCTGGCCACGCGCGCCGGCGACCAGCACCCTCTGGGCACGGCCTTCCGCCGCGCGGCCGAGGCCCGGCTGGTGCCCGACGGTGCTGACAGGTCACGCTGAACGTGCGGGACTCGGTGTGACCGGAGTCCCGCACGCGGGGTGCGGCACGGGCCGGGCCGTCAGCCCAGGTCCGTGCCCGTTTCCGCCGAGTCGTCGCCGCGCGCCACGCACAGCGCCCAGATGATGAACCCGGACAGCGCGATCATCACCACGGACCAGACCGGGTAGTACGGCAGGGACAGGAAGTTGGCGATGATCACCAGCGCGGCGATGGCCACACCGGCGCCGCGTGCCCACGCGGCCGGCTGGAAGAGGCCGATGCTGACGACCACGGCGATCACGCCCAGGACCAGATGGATCCAGCCCCAGCTGGTGAGGTCGAACTTGAACACGTAGTTGGGGGTCGCCACGAAGACGTCGTCCTGGGCGATCGCCATGATGCCCCGGAACACCGCGAGCAGGCCGGCGATCAGGAGCATGACGGCGGCGAAGGCGGTCAGTCCTCCGGCCCACGCCATCTTGGCGGTGTGCTGGTGCGGGTGGTGCGCGGGATGTGTGGCGGTCATAGGGCTGCCTCGATTCGTTCTCGGAGGGGGTGCTCAGCGCCCGTGGGCGGTGGGCACCGAGCCGGAGCGCTCGGCCGGCCCGTAGTCGCTCAGGACGAGTGCCTTGGCCTTGCGGAACTCCTCGTCCGAGATGTCACCGCGGGACTTCATCTCGGAGAGCTTGGCCAGTTCGTCGACGCTGCTGGTCTGCCCGGGGCCGCCCTGCGCGGTCTGCCGGATGTACGACTCGAACGCCTTCTGCTGGTCGCGGGCCTGGGCGATCTCCCGCTGTCCCATGCCCTTGCCGCGGGCGATCACGTAGACGAGGACGCCCAGGAAGGGGACCACGATGCAGAGGGCCAGCCAGCCGGCCTTGGCCCAGCCGCCCATCGAGTCGTCGCGGAAGATGTCCACGATGATCCGGAACAGCAGGACGAGCCACATGATCCACAGGAAGAGCCACAGCATCGTCCAGAAGGCGCTCAGCAGCGGATAGTCGTATGCGAGGTAGGTCTGCGCGCTCATGTACGTCCTCCGTCCACGGCGCCGGCCGGTCGGCCGCGCCCTGCCGTCCCAGCGTGCGCACGGCGGGCGCCGGGGTTCCTCACCCGGTGCGGGTGATCGTGCGCCGCTCCCGCGACCGCGCCCCGGTCACTCCGGCAGGCGCCGCATCTCCACGACCCGCAGCCCCAGCGACAGGCAGCGGTTCAGAAGGCCGTACAGATGCGCCTCGTCGACGACGGGGCCGAACAGGACCGTCTCGCCGGACATCGTCACGTGTTCCATCTCCGGGAAGGCCCGGGTCAGCGTCTCCGACATGGTCCCTTCGACGCGGATCTCGTAGCGCATGAGCCGTCTCCCGCCGCGGGTCTGCTGCGGTCTGTCCGGTGATCCTGCCTCCCCCGGCCACCCGCCGGCCTCACCCGGCGCAGGTGAACCGGGGGCCGGTGCCGGCAGCGGTCACAGCAGTCCGCGCTCGCGGGCCCGGCGCACCGCGTCACCGCGCCGGCCCACGCCGAGTTTCCGGTAGATGCTCTTGAGGTGCGTCTTCACCGTGTTCACGGAGACGTACAGATCGGCGGCGATCTCCTGCGTGGACATCATCTGCGCCAGCCGGCCGAGCACCTCGCGCTCACGGCCGCTCAGCTCCTCGACGAGCAGCGGCGGGGAGTCGGCGCCGGGGCCGTCGCCGTACAGCCAGCCCGCGGCCAGGCCGTGCAGCGGCGGGGTGTCCAGGAGGCGGCGGATCCCCGGCCCGGCGTCGAGGAACGGACGTCGCAGCCGGTCCCGGCGTGCCTCCAGGAGGGCTCTGGCGAGGAGCTTGCGGGCGGTGCCGGCGTCCCCCGCCTCGGCCGCGGCGCGGGCCCGCACCAGGGTGGCCCGGACCGTGACCCCGAGGCCGGTCCGGCCTTCCGTGCACAGCCGCCCGGCCGTCTCGACGGCTTCCTCACGGTGGCCGGCGGCGAGCCGTGCCCACGCGACTTCCGCGGCGCACACGGGTCCGCCGGGGCGCTCGATCCCGTCCAGCACCTCGGCGGCCCGGCCTGGCCGGCCCTCGGCGAGCAGGACGGCCGCGGCGGCCAGGGCCGCGTTGGCCTCGGCCCAGGGCGAGGTCACCTGCGTCCGTACGGCCGGGTCGGCCGCGTGCGCGGCGGCGGCCGGGTCGCCGAGGGCGAGGTGCAGCCGGCCCGTCACCAGGGCGCGGTACGCCTCGGTCACCGGGTCGGGCACGCCGGGGCCGGGGCCGTACTCGGCGGCCTCGGCCAGCAGGGCCCGGGCCCGACCCAACTCGTCGCGGTCGACGGCCACGGCGGCCAGCACCAGCTGTCCGAGCCCGGCGCCGGGGAACGGGCGTCCGCCGCAGTGCCGTGTCGCGTCCGTCGCGGCCAGGGCCCGGCTCTCCGCGCGGTCGGGCCGGCCGTCGAAGTAGTCGATCAGGGCCAGGTGCCCGAGACAGTCCTCCCGGGGCAGTTCGGTCACGGCGTCACCGGGCAGGTCGGCCACCTCGGTCAGGGCGGCGCGCGCCTCGTCGAAGTGCCCGGCCCACACCCGGGCCGAGCCCAGATGGGTCTGGAGCAGGGCGGTGAGCTCGGGATGCCTGGCGAGGAGGTGGGCCGGCACCTCGCGGCGCAGTCGCGCGGCCTCGGACACCGCCTGCTCGGCGCGGTCCGGGGAACCGGTCAGCCTGGCCGCGAGGGATTCCAGGAGCACGCAGCTCAGCCGGCCGGCGGCGGTGGTCGCACCGGGGGGCAGGCTCTCCTCGGCGCGGCCGAGGTGGGCCAGGCCGTGGTCGAGATCGTGCTCGGACAGCGCGCGGGCCGCGCGCACCAGGTCCACGGCCGCTCCGGTGGCCTCCGGGCCCATCCCGGAGAACAGCCGGGTGAGGTCGTCGGCGCGCAGACCGGTGAGGAGCCGGCCGATCGCCAGGTCGTCGACGAGGATGCCGGCGGTGCACTCCCAGTCGGCGGCCGCCGCGCCGTGGGCCAGTGCGTCGGGCACCGCGCCGTGGGCCCGCAGCCACCGGGCGGCGCGCCGGTGCAGTTCGGGTTCGAGCCCCGGGGAGCGCGCCCGCAGGTGGACCCCGAGGATCTCCCCGAACAGCGGATGCAGCCGGTACCAGGAGTGTCCGAGGTCCTCGACGAAGGCGTTCTGCCGGCACAGCCCGGCCAGCAGCGGCCCGGCGTCCGGGCGGCCCGTCAGCGCCTCCGCCAGCTCGGGGCCGAACCGGTCCAGGACGCTGACGCGCAGCAGCAGGTCCTGCGTCTCGGGCGGCTGCCGTCCGACCACCTCGGCGAGGAGGAAGTCGGCGATGGTGCTGTGGCCGGCCTCGAACTCCTTCAGGTACGTCTCCGGGTCCGTGCTCTGCTGGGCGGCCAGGGCGCTCAGGCGCAGTCCGGCCGCCCAGCCCCCGGTGCGCTCCACCAGGGCGCGGGCGGCGTGGGCAGGCAGCCGCAGGCCGTGCCGGGCCAGCAGGTCGGCCGCCTCCTCGGGGGTGAAGGCCAGCTCCTGGTTCCTGATCTCGGTCATGGCCGCCGCGGCCCGGTAGCGGTGCAGGGGCAGCAGGGGTTCGGTGCGGGTGACGAGGATCAGCCGCAGTCCCCGTCCGGCGTGGTGGAGGACGAATTCCAGCTGCTCGGCGGTCTCCGGGGCGGCCAGCCGGTCGAACTCGTCGAGGACGAGGATCGCGGGCCGGTCGCGTCCGTTCAGTTCGTCGGCGAGGCGGGCCAGCAGCCGGTGGTCCACCATGCGGATGCCCTCGGGAGAGCCGCCGATTCCGGCGGGCAGCGGGGTTCCGGCGGTGTGCAGGGCGTGCAGCACATAGGCCCAGAACATGCCGGGTCCCTGGTCGCCCGCCTCGTTGGTGAGCCAGGCGACCGGTTGGCCGAGCCCGGCCGCCCAGTCGGCGACGAGGAGGGTCTTGCCGGCTCCGGCGGCGCCGTTGACCATGGTCAGCGGGGTGTCGAGGGCCTGGTCGAGGTGTGCGGTCAGCCTGGGTCTGCGGACGAAGGTGGCGGGTCTGGCCGGCACGGCGAACCGGGTGCGCAGAAACGGCTCCCCCAGTGGATCGGCGTACCCGACGGCCGGCCCCCGTGTGCTGTCGTCCCTCGCGGCCACAGAGATCACCTCCCGGGTCCGGTCGGCCGTGGTCGGCACTCCACCCGATCAGGATCCCAGCGTCGGCGCCGCCGCGCAGGGCGCGTGGTGGGGCCTACGGCCCGTCGCCGGTCCCTCGGTGGCCGGCGGCCGTCCCTCGGCACCGGCGGCCGCCCCGGCATCCCGGCATCCACGCCGCCCCGGCGCCCCGCCATCCCGGTATCCCGGCAGCCCGCCGCCCCGGCATCCGGCCGTCCCGGCACCCCGGCACCCCACGCCCCGGCGTCAGGACGTCCGCGCCTCCGGGTCCCGGCCGGGCGGTGGGCTGCCGAGGCGGGTGGCGAGGAACGGCTCCTGGGCGAGGACCGCTCCGGTGCTGACGCTGACGGTGGCGGCCAGGCAGACCACGATCAGCCAGGACAGGAGCACGAACACCGAGCCCACCGAGCCGTACTCGGCCACGGTGCGGTCGAGCGTGCGCGGCAGGTACAGCCGGGCGGTCCCGGTCAGGGCGGTGAGGGCGGCCGCCGTGAGCAGGGCGCCGGGCAGCAGGGGTCGCCAGGCGATCCGGCCGCCGAGGAGCAGGTGCTGCGTCCACCACCACAGGCCGGTCTGGCAGACGAGGGTGACCGGGATGCCCAGCCAGACGCCCAGGCCGAGGCCGTTGTGCAGGGTGCCCTGCAGGAGCAGGGCACCGATCCACAGGGCGAGCCAGGCCACCCAGCGCCAGGGGGCGACCCGGATGCCGCCGCGGGGGATCGCCCAGGCGCGTTGGCACAGCCGTTGCACGGCCCGGCTGACGGCGGTGGCCGAGATCAGCACCATGAGTCCGCCGACCACGCCGGTGGTCTGCCGCAGGCTCTCGTTCGGGGGCTGCATCAGCTGCTGGACTCCGGTGTCGACCGGGCCGGTCAGTCCGAACACCGAGCGCATGGAGCGGAGCAGCTGGTCACGGACGACCGGCGGGGCGTAGGCGGCGAAGACGAAGAGCAGCGGAACGGCGGTCAGGAAGCACTGGGCGGCCAGGCGGGTGGCGGTGTCGAAGATGTTCACGGACACCATGCGTTCCGCGAGGTGCGTGACGACGGGGAACCGGGTCTCCGCCCGCCGGTGCGCGGCCTTCGCGGCGGCGACCAGGCGTGCGGTCCGCTCGCGCCACCGGGACACGCCGAACCGGGACCCGCTGCGCGGCCTCCGCCCGCTGGTCGGCATCGCCTGCTCCTTTCCCTGCCGTCCAGGGTGCGGGGCGGGCGGTGCGACGGCACCCCGTGCCGTGCCGTGCTGTCAGGGCAGCTGCCGGGCGAACGCCTCGTAGGCACGCTCGTCGAAGAGCACGAACCGCACCTCCTCGACGGCCGTGTCCGCGTCCCGGACGGTCTCGACGGCGATCCGGGCGCCGTCGTCCATCGGCCAGCCGTAGATCCCGGTGGAGATGGCGGGGAACGCCACCGTGCGGGCGCCGAGTTCGTCGGCGCGCTTGAGGGACTCGCGGTAGCAGGAGGCGAGCAGCTCGGAGCGGTCCAGGCTCGGGGAGTGGACGGGGCCGACGGTGTGGATGACCCACTGGGCGTCGAGGTCGCCGGCCGTGGTGGCGACGGCCTGTCCGGTGGGCAGGCCCTTGCCGTAGTGGGAGGCGCGCAGCTTGCGGCAGTCCGCGAGGATGGCGGGGCCGCCGCGGCGGTGGATGGCGCCGTCGACGCCTCCGCCGCCGAGCAGGGAGGAGTTGGCCGCGTTGACGATGGCGTCGACGCTCTGCCGGGTGATGTCGCCCTGGACGAGGGTGATACGGGTCATGACTGTCGCAACCTCCTCCACACGGCCTTCGCCGCGTTGTGCCCCGACATGCCGTGCACGCCCGGTCCCGGCGGGGTGGCGGACGAGCAGATGAAGACGGCCGGGTGCGGGGTGCCGTACGGGAACAGGGACAGCTTGGGGCGCAGCATGATCTGCAGGCCGGAGACGGCTCCGGTGCCGATGTCGCCGCCGACGTAGTTGGCGTTGCGGGCGGCGAGTTCGGCGGGGCCGGCGGTGGCGCGGGCCAGCACGCGGTCGCGGAACCCCGGGGCGAAGCGCTCCAGTTGACGCTCCATCACCTCGGTGAGGTCGCCGGTCCAGCCGCTGGGCACATGGGCGTAGGCCCAGAACACCTGCTTGCCGTCAGGGGCTCGGCTCGGGTCCACGACACTCGGCTGCACCGTGATCATGAACGGCCGGTCGGGGGCGCGGCCCTCGCGGGAGGCGGCGCGCAGGGCGGTGCCGATCTCCGCGCTGTCCGCGCCGATCTGCACGGTCCCGGCGCGGCGGGCCTCCGGCGCCGTCCAGGGGACCGGCCCGTCCAGCGCGTAGTCGATCTTGAAGACGCCCGGGCCGTAGCGGTAGCCCTGGTAGTAGGTGCCGAAGCCGGCGATGCGGGCCAGGGCGGTGGGCGAGGTGTCGAAGATGTACGACCGCGCGGGCGGCAGGTCGTCGAGGCGCTTGACCTCGTAGTCGGTGTGGATCGCGCCGCCGAGATCCGTGAGATACGCGGCGAGGGCGTCGGAGATGGCCTGGGAGCCGCCCCGCGCCACCGGCCAGCCGCGGGCGTGCGCGGCGAGCGCGAAGACCAGGCCGACGGCGCCGGTGGCGAAGCCGCTGAGCGGGGCCATGACGTGGGCGACGAGTCCGGCGAAGAGGGTGCGGGCCCGCTCGTCGTGGAAGCGGCGCAGCAGCAGGGTGGCGGGCGGCAGTCCGGCCAGGCCGAACCGGGCGAGGGTGACCGGGTCGCGTGGCAGCGCGGTCAGCGGCAGGGACATGAAGTCCCGGACCAGGGTGTCCCACTTGGGCAGGAACGGCTCCACCAGCCTGCGGTAGGTGCCCGCGTCACGCGGTCCGAAGGAGGCCGCGGTCTCGGCGACGGAACGGGCCAGCACGGCCGCGCGGCCGTCGGGGAACGGGTGCGCCATCGGCAGGTCCGCGTGCAGCCACTCCAGGCCGTACCGCTCCAGGGGCAGGGCGCGGAACGCCGGCGAGTTGATGCCGAGCGGGTGGGCCGCGGAGCACGGGTCGTGCCGGAAGCCGGGGAGTGTGAGCTCCTCGGTGCGGGCGCCGCCGCCCACGGTGTCCCGTGCCTCGAAGAGCGCCACGGAGAAGCCGCGCCGGGCCAGCTCCACGGCGGCCGTCAGGCCGTTCGGCCCCGCCCCCACCACGACCGCATCGAGCATCGACGGCACCTTCGGACCCCTTCGTCAGCCGATGGCCACTCGGGTTCAGGATATGCCGGGGGACTGACACTCCCCTCGCTCGGGTTACCAGTGCGGGTTCAGCAGCAGGTCCACGATCCGGTGGGCGGTGGCGGCGTCCCGGGCCGCGGTGAACGGCAGGACGTTGTCACCCGTGATCCGGAACGGCTCGCCGGCCAGTGTGAGGTGGACGCCGCCCGCCTCCTCGACCAGCAGCAGCCCGGCCGCGTGGTCCCACGCAGCCTCCCAACTGAACGCGACGCCGTCCAACTCGCCCCGGGCGACGGCGAGATACTCCAGGCCCGCCGAACCGCAGGCACGCGGGGCGACGCCGTCGGTCCACAGCGGGAACAGCGCGCGCTTTTGCGCGTCGGTCGTGTAGTCCGGGTGGGAGGTGGCTATGCGGAGGTCACGGCCCGCCTCGGGGGCACCGGCGAGCAGCCGCTCGCCGTCGAGGAAGGCGCCCTTCCCCCTTGCCGCGGTGGCGAGTTGCTCGCGGGCCGGGGCGTAGGTCCAGGAGGCGAGCAGGACGCCCCGGTGGGCGAGCGCCACCAGCGTGCAGAAGCCGTCCTCGCCGCGCACGAACTGGCGGGTGCCGTCGACCGGGTCGACGATCCACACCGGCGCGTCGCCCTGGAGCGCGTCGTACGTCTCCGGGTCGGCGTGCACCGCCTCCTCGCCGACCACGACGGAGCCGGGCAGGAGGGCCCCGAGCTCCGCGGTGAGGTACCGCTCGGCGAGCCGGTCGGCGTCCGTCACCAGGTCGTGCGGGCCGCTCTTCTGGTCGACCTCGTGGTCGGCGAGCCGGCGCCAGCGGGGCAGGATCTCGGTCCGGGCGGCCTTGCGGACGGCGTCCTCGACGTCACCGGCGTGCTGGAGGAGAAACTCGTCGATGGTCTCCGTTGCTTCGATCATGCCTCCATGAGAGCACGCGCCGCTGACAATAATCCCCACGGGTTGGATGTACGGCGCATGGAATGCGGACGAACAGGCGGTGCCGGCGCTCAGCGGGCCCTCGACGGACGTCGCAGGTCAGCGCGTCGGCGTCAGCGTCCCACCGCGTAGCCCTGCATCCCGCGCGGGTTGGCCGCCGCCGACAGCACCCCCGTCTCCGGGTCCCGCGCCACCGCGCACAGCCGCCCCTCCGACCAGCCCGGCCCGACCGTCACGTCGTGGCCGCGCCGCCGCAGCTCCGCCACGGTCTCCGGGTCCGTGCGCGACTCGACGGTCAGGCTGCCGGGGCGGCGGCCGCGCGGGTGGAAGGAGCTGGGGAAGCTGTCGTTGTGCCAGTTCGGGGCGTCGATCGCGCCCTGGAGGTCGAGGCCGCCGCGGACCTCGCCGCGCAGCGCGACGGCCAGGAAGAAGTGCAGCTGCCACTGGTCCTGCTGGTCGCCGCCGGGCGTGCCGAAGGCCAGCACCGGGACGCCGTCGCGCAGGGCGATCGACGGGGTGAGGGTGGTGCGGGGGCGCCGCCCGGGCGTGAGGGAGTTGGGCAGGCCCTCCTCCAGCCAGGCCATCTGGAGCCGGGTGCCCAGCGGGAAGCCCAGCTCGGGGACGACGGGGTTGGACTGGAGCCAGCCGCCGCTGGGCGTGGCCGCGACCATGTTGCCCCAGCGGTCGACGACGTCCAGGTGGCAGGTGTCGCCCCGGGTGCCGCCGTCGGCGGCGACCTGTGCGACGGTCGGCTCACCGGCGCCCAGCGGGTCGAAGGCGGCGCCCTTGTCGGCCTCCACGCGCGCGTACCCGGGCAGCCGGGGCACGCGTCCGCCGGGGCCGCCCGGCCGCAGCTCGTCGGAGGCCTTGGCGCCGATCAGGTCCCGCCGCCCGGCGTTGTACGTCTGCGAGAGCAGGTCCGCCAGCGGCACCTCGGCCGCGTCCCCGTACCAGGCCTCGCGATCGGCCATGGCGAGCTTGCAGCCCTCGACCAGGAGGTGGACGTAGTCGGCCGACCCGTAGGCGGGCAGTTCGGGCGGCAGCAGGGCGAGCTGCTGGAGGAGAGCCGGGCCCTGGCTCCAGGGGCCCGCCTTGCACACGGTCCAGCCGTTCCAGTCGTACGACACCGGGCTCTCGTAGCTCGCGGACCAGGCGGCCAGGTCGGCGGCGGTCAGGGTGCCGGTGTGCCGGGTGCCGCTGGTGTCCAGGGTGGGGCGGGCGGCCTGCCGTACCAGCGCCTCGGCGATGAAGCCGGTGCGCCACACCTCGCGGGCCGCGTCGATGCGGGCCTCCCGGTCCCCGGCGCCCGCGGTCTCGGCGAGCAGCCGTTTCCAGGTGGCGGCGAGGGCGGGGTTGCGGAAGAGCTCGCCGGGGCGGGGTGCCCGGCCGCCGGGCAGGTAGAGCTCGGCCGAGGAGGTCCACTCGGTCTCGAACAGCTTGCGGACGCTCTCCACCGTCGCGCCCACGTTCTCCACGGGCGGGTGCCCGTGCTCGGCGTAGCCGATGGCGTACGCCAGGATCTCGTCCAGCGGCTTGGTGCCGTGGTCGCGCAGCAGGAGCAGCCAGGCGTCGAAGGCACCGGGGACGGCCGCGGCCAGCGGTCCGGTGCCGGGGACGAGGTCCAGGCCGAGCCCCCGGTAGTGGGCGACAGTGGCGCCGGCCGGGGCCACACCCTGTCCGCACAGCACCCGCACCTCGCCGCCGGCCGGGGCGAGCAGGATCGGCACCTCGCCGGCCGGCCCGTTGAGGTGCGGCTCGACCACGTGCAGGACGAAGGCGCCGGCGACGGCCGCGTCGTACGCGTTGCCGCCGTTCTCCAGGACGGCCATCGCCGACTGGGAGGCCAGCCAGTGCGTGGACGACACCATGCCGAAGGTGCCCTGGAGGGTGGGACGGGTGGTGAACTGCATCTGTCACCTCGCTGTGCGCACGGCCGGGCCAGGTGTCTGGCGGTTACATGCTTTCACGGCCGTGGCGAGGCGAACCCCGTCCCGGGGCTCGCCTCCGCCCCGTCACTTGTCCGAGTCGGGCTTGCTGGTCGCCGCCGCGTACGCCTGGGCCGGTGTCATCGCGATCCCGTTGAGGCTGACCGTCTTGTACTGGCTGACCTTGGCGCAGGTCTTGGAGTCGCTGGCGGTCGAGGCGTTGGCGTTGGCGACGGCCGCCTTGGTGTCGCCGGCGCTCGCCGGGAAGGAGGTGCCGGTCGACCAGTCGCTGCCGATCACCAGGGTGACGCCGGTGCCGCTGCCCGACTTGAGGTGCGAGCTGGGCAGGTCCAGGGCCTTGGCGACGGTCTGCGCCTCGGCCTTGTCGCCGCTGCCGTAGGTCAGGGTGGTCGTGGTCGCGGAGTTCGGGGCGTTGGCCGTGCTCGTGCCGGTGCTGAAGCCCTGCGAGATCAGGGAGTTCGCGATGGCGGAGGCGCGGCCCGTGATGTCGGTGCCGTTCTCGACGGTCACGGCGATCTGGGACGCGGGGACGGTCGCGGTGGGCGTCGGCTTCGCGCTCGCGGTCGCCGAGGCCGCCGACGACTTCTTGCCCGAGCTGGTGGTCAGCGACTGGTCGTTGGCCATGGTGGCGAACAGGTCCTTGGCGCCCTCGCCGACCACCACGCGGTTGCTGTTGTTCGGGTCGGGCGCGGTCTGCATGGTGGTGAAGGTCATCCGCTTGGTGGGGACCTTGTTCACGTCGGCCGCGAGCGAGATCAGCTTCTTGACGCTGCCGAGGCCGTCGTCCACGGTGAGCGCCTTGGTGGCCGCGTCCGCCAGGCTGTATACGGCGGTGGGGTCGGTGAGGGTGCCCGCGCTCTTGAACTTGCGGATCATCGCGCTGAGGAAGATGTGCTGGGAGACGGTACGGCCGAGGTCGCTGCCGTCGCCGAAACCGTGCCGGGAGCGGACGAACTCCAGCGCGGCCTCGCCCTTGAGGGTGTGGGTGCCCTTGGACAGCTTCAGGTGCGAGTAGGTGTCGTACACGTTGGAGTTGACGCATACGGAGACACCGCCGACCGCGTCGGACATCTTGACCACGCCGGAGAAGTCCAGCTTGACGAAGTGGTCGATGGGGATGCCGGTGAGCTGGTGGATGGTGTCGACCTGGCAGGCGGGCCCGTACTGGAGGGCGCTGTTGACCTGGCCGTAGTAGCCCGACGTGGAGGTGTTGTTCTCGGTGTCCTTGCAGGCCGGGACGTCGACCATGGTGTCACGCGGGATGCTCATGACCGTGGCGTTGGAGCGGTCGGCGGATATGTGGACGACCATCTCCACGTCCGCGTTGCCGTTGCCGCTCTGTACCCCGGTCTCCTTGCAGCCGCCGCCGAGCTTGCAGTCGGTCGTGCTGGTACGGGCGTCCGAGCCGATCACCAGGATGTTGATCGGGGTCCGGCCGAAGGCGTCGGCCTTCTCGGTGCCGCCCTTGCCGTCGAGGGAGACGCTGTTGATGTTGCCGTTGAGGTGCTGGTAGAACCACCAGCCCGCGCCGGCCGTGACCAGCACCAGGACGGCCGTGACCAGGCCGACGATCTTCAGGACCCGCTTGCCGCGGCCGGCCGGCTTGGCCCGCCGGGACCGGCTGCCGCCGCGGGTCTTGGCCGCTTGCCGGGCGGCGGCACGGCCGCCGGTCGGCCGCGTCCCGTCGGGCAGGGCTCCACGCTGTCCGGGCACCCGGTCGGTGCGGTTGCGCGTGGCCTGGCCTCCCGGGCCGTCCCACGGGTCGGTCATCTTCCACTCCCATGAACGGTCGGGTCCGTCTGCGGGTACGGTCGGGCGTGCGCGGCGGGATACGGGCCGCCGCGAGGTGGGCCCTCTTGGGTTGCGTGATTGCGCAATCTAACAAACCCACAGCCCCGACAGCACAGACCCCACCCGAATTCACAGGTGAGGGATCTCATGAAACCTCCGGGACACACGCACCGTCGGCCCTCGCGCACCGCTGTGTGTCCGCGCGGTCAGACGCCGGCCTCGTACAACCGCCGCACCGGCACCGGGGCCTGGTGGGAGCGTGCGGTCAACTGCCCGACGGTCACCCGCACCACGGTCACGATGTCCGGATCGTCCACGTAGTAGACCTGCCGCCGGCCCTCCCGCCGGGACCGCACCAGACCGGCCAGCTTGAGCTTGGCCAGGTGCTGGCTGACCGCCGGCAGGGCGCCGCCGACCCGGTCGGCAAGGCGCGTGACGTCGCTCTCACCCTGGGAGAGCGCCCACATGATGTGCAGCCGGGCCGGCGAGGCGAGCAGCCCGAACACCGCGGCCGCCTCCGTCAGCACCCCGTCGGAGGGGTCCGTGAAGCCCCCGATGTCCTCCCCCACAGCCCGCTCCCTCCCATCACAGTCGCCGCACAGACGCCCACTCAGTGTAGGCGTGCGGTCACCGCTCCCAACACGGCCTCCCCGCAATGTCCGCCACGTGTTCCCCGCATTGTCATGAGCGGGTGACAGATCATCGACGGCTCGACGTCAGGCGTGGCCGGCGGCCATCGCCGTTCATAAGCTTGCGCAACAACGCAACTCAGCGGAGCGGCACCCGTACCGCGGCACACGCAGCACTCGCACTGGAGGACAACGAACGTGGGCATCATCGGCTGGATCGTCCTGGGTCTCCTCGCCGGAGCCATCGCCAAGGTCCTGCTGCCCGGCCGCGACCCGGGCGGCCTGATCGGCACCACCCTCATCGGCATCGCGGGCGCCTTCGTGGGCGGCTGGCTCTCCTCCCGCTTCCTCGACCGGCCGGTGCAGAACCACTTCTTCGACCTCTACACCTGGGGCGCCGCGATCGCCGGCTCCCTGGTCCTGCTGATCGGCTACCGGCTGCTGTTCGGCAACTCGCGGCGCGCCTGAGACACCGGACCGGCGCGACGGTGACCCCCGTCACCCTCGAAGGCCGGATGCAGTCACGACATTCCGGATGTACAGGGACCGTGGACGCGCGACATTCCGGATGTAGGGGGACGGGCCGCGGCCGATGTCAACAGGGCGCCGCGTCCGGCCCACAGGCAAGGCACGGATTCCACTTCCGCCCCACAGGGACTCGTGTGAAACTGGCGTCCCGTCCGCAGTGCGGACTCCTCCGCACACCGTCCCCCAGCGAGAAGTGCGACTTGCGTTCTCTTCCACTGCCGCTCGCCCTCACCGCGCGCCTCACGCCGGTCGCCGTGCTCGCCTGTGCGGGCTGGGTGATGGCGTCGGGCCCGGACACGACGACGTCCGCCGGCACCTCCGGTGACACCTCGGCCCAGCAGACGGCCGGCCAGTCGGGGAGCGACGCCCCGTCGACGTCCTCGGCGTCGACGGCTGCCACCAAGACGTACTCCGCCGCCCCCGCCCCCTGCGGGAGCATCCCCGTCGCCACCATCAAGTCCCTGGTGCCCGGCGCGAAGACGGCCGGCAAGGAGATCCCCTCCACGGACACCAAGCTGCGCCGCACCTGCTCCTGGAACGCGCTCAAGGGGTACGACTACCGCTGGCTCGACGTCTCCTTCGAGATCATGGACACGGACGCGGCGGCCGCGAAGGAGTACAAGGACCGGGTCGCCGAGAAGAGCGGCGGCGGGGCGGTGCCGGGGCTCGGCGACAGCGGCTACTCGGTCGTGAACCTCACCACCGAGGACAAACAGCAGACCCGCGAGGGCGTGGTGATGGCCCAGGTCTCCAACGCGCTGGTGGTTGTCACCTACAACGGCAGCGACTTCGAGTCCAAGAAGGCGCCCAGCACCGACGTGATCAACAAGGGTGCCATCCAGGCGGCGAAGAGCGCGGTGACCGCGCTGAAGGGCAGCCAGTAGCCGCACTGGCCGCCCTTCGTGCGCACGCCTCCTTCTCACGCCTCCTTGGGCCGCACCAGCTGGGTCAGCCCCAGGTACAGCACCAGGGACGTGCCGAGGCCGACCGCCCAGCCGTAGTCGGCGAGCGAGGACAGCGCCGGGATGGGGCGGCCGTCGATCAGCGGTTTGAAGCTGGCGCCGCCGATCGCGAGAATGCCGCCGACGAGGAAGGCGACGACCGCCCGCCAGTTCCAGCCGCCGTCGTACCAGTAACGGCCGCCCGTGCGGTACAGGTCGGTCAGGTCGAGGCGGGTGCGGCGCAGGATCCAGTAGTCGGCGATGAGGATGCCGGCGACCGTGCCGAGCAGACCGCCGACCAGGCCGAGCCAGGTGAAGATGTAGCCCTGCGGGTCGGAGTAGAGCTTCCACGGGAAGATCAGCACGCCGAGGACGCAGGTGGCCAGGGCGCCGGTGCGGAAACTGATCTTCCGGGGCGCGATGTTGGAGAAGTCGAAGGCGGGCGAGACCAGGTTGGCCGCGATGTTCACGGAGAGCGTCGCGACGAGGACGGTGACCAGGGCGTAGAGCAGGCCGACCACGTTGTCCGTCTTCGCGGCCAGCTGGACCGGGTCCCAGATGGGCTGCCCGTAGACGGCCTGCGAGCCGGAGGTCACCAGGACGGAGAGGAAGGCGAAGAGGGTCATGGTGGTGGGCAGGCCGAGGGCCTGGCCCCAGGTCTGCGCCTTCTGGCTCTTGCCGTACCGGGTGAAGTCGGGGATGTTCAGCGACAGCGTCGACCAGAAGCCGATCATGCCCATCAGGGACGGCCAGAAGATCTTCCAGAAGCCGCCGCCCCAGCCGAGCTTGGAGGGCTGGTCGAAGAGCGGGCCGAGGCCGCCGGCCTTGTTGCTCATCCAGATCAGCATCACGACGGCGCCGACGATCACGAAGGGCGCGGCCCAGTTCTCGAAGCGGCGGATGGTGTCCATGCCCCGGTAGATGATCGCGACCTGGAGCACCCAGAAGAGCGCGAACGACAGCCACATGGTCCAGGCGTAGCCGCCGATGTGCGAGGCGTTCGCCCAGCTGTCGCCGATCAGCTTGCCGGCCAGGAAGTAGATGGCCTCGCCGCCGATCCAGGTCTGGATGCCGAACCAGCCGCAGGCCACCAACGCCCGTACGACGGCGGGGAGGTTGGCGCCGCGCACGCCGAAGGAGGCGCGGGCGAAGACCGGGAAGGGGATGCCGTACTTGGGTCCGGCGTGTCCGGTGAGCAGCATCGGCACGAGGACGATCAGGTTGGCGAGGGCGATGGTGAACACGGCCTGTTTCCAGTCCATGCCGACCGCGATGAGCCCGGAGGCGAGGGTCCAGGAGGCCGTGTTGTGGGCCATGCCGACCCAGAGCGCGGAGAAGTTGTACGTGGTCCAGGTGCGCTTTTCGACGGGGACCGGCAGCAGGTCCTCGTTGGCGTACGGACCGCTCGGCGGCGGGGAGCCCGGGGTGAGCTCGACGCGCCCGTCGGGGAGGGAGACTTGACCGTAGATGGGTATGGCCGAGGGAGCGGTGTCGGTCATGGGCAGGCCAATCGGGGTGAGGTGGGACGGGAAAGGCCGTGCGGGCGGGCGGGGCGGGGGGTACGCGTGTGGGGCGGCGCCCTGACCCCCTTCCCGGGACGGCGGGAAGGGGGAGACCAACTGTCAGGAGCGGGCTAGCCGTTGACGGCCGGGATGACCTTCGTCCCGTACGCGTCGATGGTGGCCTCCTGAGCGTCGTGCATGTCGTAGACGGCGAACTGGTCGACGCCCAGTTCGCGCAGGGCGTTCAGCTTCTCGATGTGCTTGTCCGCCGAGCCGATGACGCAGAAGCGGTCGACGATCTCGTCGGGTACGAACTCGGTGTCGGGGTTGCCGCTGCGACCGTGGTGCGAGTAGTCGTACCCCTGGCGGGCCTTGATGTAGTCGGTGAGTTCGTCGGGTACGGCGGCGGAGTGCTCGCCGTACTTGGCGACCAGGTCGGCGACGTGGTTGCCGACCATGCCGCCGAACCAGCGGCACTGGTCGCGGGCGTGGGCGAGGGCCTCGGGCGAGTCGTCCTCGGTGACGTAGGCGGGGGCGGCGACGCAGATCTTGACCTCGGACGGGTCGCGTCCGGCGGCCGCGGCCGCGTCCTTCACCGCCTTGACCATGTACTCGGTGAGGTAGAGATCGGAGAGCTGCAGGATGAACCCGTCGGCCTCCTCACCGGTCATCTTCAGGGCCTTCGGGCCGTACGCGGCCATCCAGACGGGGAGTTGGGCGCCCGGTTTGACCCAGGGAAACCTGATGACGGTACCGCCGAGGTCGGCCTCGCCGCCGCTGCCGAGGGCGCGGATGACCTTCATGGCCTCGCTGATCCGGGCGAGGGTGTTGGGCTTGCGGCCGGCCACCCGCATCGCGGAGTCGCCGCGGCCGATGCCGCAGACCGTGCGGTTGCCGAACATGTCGTTGAGGGTGGCGAAGGTGGAGGCGGTGACCTCCCAGGTGCGGGTGCCCGGGTTGGTGACCATCGGCCCGACCGTCAACTTGCTGGTGTTGGCGAGAATCTGACTGTAGATCACGAACGGTTCCTGCCAGAGCACGGCCGAGTCGAAGGTCCAGCCGTAGCGGAAGCCGTTGCGTTCGGCCCGTTTCATCAGGCTGATGACTTTGGAAGCGGGCGGGTCGGTCTGCAGGACGAGTCCGAAGTCCATGGGCGCCACTCCTAGTTGAGGTACTGACAGGTGGAGCGCGGGGTGTAGACGCCGTGCCCGGCGTGTCCGGTGTACTCCCGCTCGGTGATGACGGGTTCGCCGCGCGAGAGGACCGTCTCGACCCGGCCGGTCAGGCGCTTGCCCTCGTACGCCGAGTAGTCGACGTTCATGTGGTGGGTCTCGGCGGAGACGACCTGCTCCGCATGGGGGTCGTAGATGACGACGTCCGCGTCGGCACCCGGGGTGATGGTGCCCTTCTTCGGGTACATGCCGAACATCCGGGCCGGGGTGGCGCAGGCGATCTCGATCCAGCGGCGGCGCGAGATGTGCCCGTCGACGACGGCCTGGTGCAGCAGGTCCATCCGGTTCTCGACGCCGGGCAGGCCGTTGGGGATCTTCGAGAAGTCGCCGCGGCCGAGTTCCTTCTGGCCGACGAAGCAGAAGGGGCAGTGGTCGGTGGAGACGACCTGGAGGTCGTTGGTCCTGAGGCCCTGCCAGAGCTTGGCCTGGTGCTCCTTGGGGCGCAGCGGCGTGCTGCACACGTACTTCGAGCCCTCGAAGTCGGGCTCGGCGAGGTTGTCCGTCGACAGGAAGAGGTACTGGGGGCAGGTCTCGCCGAAGACCGGGAGCCCCTCGTCCCTGGCCCGGGCCAGCTCGGCGACCGCCTCCATCGCCGAGACGTGCACGACGTAGAGGGGGGCGCCGGCCACCTGGGCGAGCTTGATGGCCCGGTGGGTGGCCTCGGCTTCGAGGAGCGCCTTGCGGACCTCGCCGTGGTAGCGGGGGTCGGTCTCCCCGCGCGCCAGCGCCTGCTCCACCAGCACGTCGATGGCGATGCCGTTCTCGGCGTGCATCATGATCAGGCCGCCGTTCTCGGCGGAGCGCTGCATGGCGCGCAGGATCTGGCCGTCGTCGGAGTAGAAGACGCCCGGGTAGGCCATGAACTGCTTGAAGGAGGTCACCCCCTCCTCGACCAGCAGGTCCATCTCCTTGAGCGTCTCCTGGTTCACATCGGAGACGATCATGTGGAAGCCGTAGTCGATCGCGCAGTTGCCCTCGGCCTTGGCGTGCCAGGTGTCCAGGCCCTCGCGCAGGCTGTGGCCGACGCTCTGCACGGCGAAGTCGACGATGGTGGTCGTGCCGCCCCAGGCGGCGGCGCGGGTGCCGGTCTCGAAGGTGTCGGAGGCGAAGGTGCCGCCGAACGGCAGCTCCATGTGGGTGTGGGCGTCGACACCGCCCGGGATGACGTACTTGCCGGTGGCGTCGATGGTCCGCTCGGCGGTGAAGGCCTCGGCGGCGGGGGTGCCGGTCGCCGCGAGGGCGGCGATGCGGCCGTCCTCGATCAGGACGTCGGCGTGGATCTCGTCGGACGCGGTGATGACGAGTCCGCCACGGATTACTGTCCGGCCGGTCATGGGGTCCTCTCGTTCGTGGTCACGTGCGGGTCCGACGTGGCTGGTCGCGCAGTTCCCCGCGCCCCTTTGGGGCGCGAGTGGCGCCGTCTGCTTTTACGGAGCCGTCAGCGGGCCGTACGCGTCCGGGCGGCGGTCGCGGAAGAACTGCCAGCGGTCGCGGACCTCGCGGAGCTTGGCCAGGTCCAGGTCGCGGACGACGAGTTCGGTCTCCTTGTCGGAGGCCACCTCGCCGACGAACTGGCCCTCCGGGTCCACGAAGTAGGAGGTCCCGTAGAAGTCGTTGTCGCCCAGGTCCTCCACGCCGACCCGGTTGATCGCGCCGACGAAGTACTCGTTGGCGACGGCCGCCGCCGGCTGCTCCAACTGCCAGAGGTAGCGGGAGAGTCCGCGCGAGGTGGCCGACGGGTTGAAGACGATCTCGGCACCGCCGAGGCCCAACGCCCGCCAGCCTTCCGGGAAGTGGCGGTCGTAGCAGATGTAGACGCCGATCTTGCCGACGGCCGTCTCGAAGATCGGCCAGCCAGCGTTTCCCGGACGGAAGTAGAACTTCTCCCAGAATCCGGGGACCTGGGGGATGTGGTGCTTGCGGTACTTGCCGAGGTACGAGCCGTCGGCGTCGATCACGGCGGCGGTGTTGTAGAGGACGCCGGGCTGCTCCTCCTCGTACACCGGCAGGATCAGGACCAGGCCCAGTTCGCGGGCGAGGGCCTGGAAACGCTGGACGATCGGGCCCTTCGGGACCTGTTCGGCGTACTCGTAGAAGGCCTTGTCCTGGACCTGGCAGAAGTAGGGTCCGTAGAACAGCTCCTGGAAGCACAGGACCTGGGCGCCCTGCGCGGCCGCGTCGCGGGCCGCCTGCTCGTGGACCTGGATCATCGATTCCTTGTCGCCGGTCCAGGCGGTCTGGAAGAGGGCGGCACGAATCACTCGGCTCATCGGGACCTCCGGTCGCTCGGGCGTGTGTCGCTCGATGTGCGAGGAGCCTAGAAAGTCCGAAAGCGGGCTTTGAGTGCCATCGTGTCACGTCTGCGGGCGTCCGGCGTGCCACCGTGTCACGCTGCCGTTGGCCCATGTTTCACCGCCGTTTTCCCAGGTCGTCACAGGTTTCACTGCTGTTGCGCGTCGTGCGCGAGGAGTGCGATGTGCACGGAGGCCGCCTGCTCGAAGTCGTCGAGGTCGACGCCGAGCCGGGTCTGTATCGCCTCCAGGCGGCGGTACAGCGCCGGCCGGGAGACGTGGTGGAGCTGGGCGGTACGGGACTTGTTGCGGCCGGTGGCGAGGTAGGTCCGCAGGACGCCAAGGAGGTCCTGGTCGCTGCCGGTACCGCAGAGCAGTCCGTCCAGCTCGCGCTCGGCGAAGGACTGCACCTGCGGGTCGTCGCGCAGCAGCCGGATCAGGCCGCGCAGGTGGACGTCCTTGAGGCGTACGACGGCCGGGAGGTCGAGGGCGGCGGTGGTGTCGGCGACCGCGTCGGCGACGTGCTGGGCCTCGCGCAGGCCGACGGGCACGTCGTCCCAGACGGTACGGGCGCCCGCGGCGGCGACCACCGCCCGGGGCCCCGCCGACTCGCCGTGCAGCCGGGCGGCGAAGTGCGCGGCGAGGGCGTCGGCGTCCTGGTCGCGGGCGAGGCTGAGGAGCACGGCGGTGGTGCGCTCGGTGAGTTCGGCGACGAGTCCGGGCAGGCCCAGCAGCCGCAGGATCCGCTCCAGCTGGGCCGGTTCGGAGTCCCGTACGACGAGCGGGACGAAGGTCCGCCGGTTGACCGGGAGACCGGCCGCCCGGGCCCTGGGCAGCAGTTGCCGTGCCGGTACGACCCCGGAGACCAGGTCGGTCAGCAGGCTCTGCGCGGACTGCTCCTCCCAGGTGTGGGCGGAGCCGCCGCCGAGCATGCGGTGCAGGACGAGGGCCTCGGCCGCGCGGTCGGCGAGCAGCCGGCCGGTGGCGGTGTCGCCGCGGTAGCCGCAGAGCATGATCTGGCCCCAGCGCTCGCCTCGGCCGCCCAGTTCGGCGCGGGTCCAGCCGTCGCCGGTGCCGCCACCGGCCTGGCGCGCTATGCGCTCCCAGTCGCGCAGCACGTCGTCCACCGCCGAGCGCTCCCCCGCGGTGGCGAGGACCCGGTGCGCGAGGTTGGTGACGACGACCGGGCAGCCGCTGTGCACGGCGACTTCGTCGAGGAGCCGCTGGAGGGGGGCGCCGGCCGTGATGAGGCCGGTGAGGGCGGTGCGGACCGACTCGGAGAGGCTGACGGCGGCGAACTTCCGCCGGACCAGGCGGGACTGGACCTCCTCGGTCAGTTCGGCGAACGGGAAGGGGCGGTGCAGGACCACCAGGGGGAGGCCGCAGCGGTCCGCTGCGCGGCGCATGGCGTCGGGTGGGGAGGGGAAGGCGCGGCCGAGGCCGAGGACCACGGCCGCGGCCTCGGACCGGTGCAGGGACTGGATGTACTCGGCCTGTTTGTGTTCGTCGCCGGCGAGCAGGACGCCGGTGGTGAGGACCATTTCTCCGCCGGTGAGCATGACGCCGACGTCGGGGGCCTCGGCGACGTGCACCCAGCGGACCGGGCGGTCGAGGTGGGCGGCGGCGGCGACCACCTCGGGGTCGCCGGCCAGGACCCGCTCCAGGGCGAGGATCTGGCGGACCGACAGTATGGGGTCTGTGGCGTTCGGGGGATCCCAGGTGGCGGTCATCTTGCGTGGTCCCTTGGTCGGGTTCGGTGCGTTCGGAGACTGCGGGCCGGTGGGGGCTGGTCGCGCCCACGCGGCGGTAGCCGCATATCAAATGCAGTCCCGCGCCCCTCAAGGGGCGTCGTGCAGCCGCCTGCTTTTAGGGGCGCGGGGAACTGCGCGACCAGCCACGACGGCGCCGCAGTCGGCACACGGCGTGCAGCGGCACTTCCCGCGGAGCTCCTAGTAGGCACTCCGCAGCGCCTGTTCCAGGATCGCCGCGCCCTCCTCCGCCTCCGCCACCGTCAAGGACAACGGCGGGGCGATGCGCAACGCGCTGGTGTTGTGGCCGCCGCCCTTGCCGATCAGGAGGCCGCCCTCGCGGGCCGCTTCCAGGACGGCCGAGGCGGACTTGGGGTCGGCCTCGTCCGTGCCGGGCTTGACCAGTTCGACGCCGATCATCAGGCCGCGGCCCCGCACCTCGCGTACGCCGGGCAGCTGGGCGGCGACCGTGCGGAGGCGTTCGATGAGGAGTCCGCCGACGCGGCGGGCGTTGCCCTGGAGGTCGTGTTCCAGGTGGTACGACAGGTTGGCGAGGCCCGCGGCCATGGTGATCTGGGTGCCGCCGAACGTCGAGATGCTGTTGGAGTCGAGGCAGTTCATGATCTCGGAGCGGGCCACCACGCCACCGATGGACATGCCGTTGCCGATGCCCTTGGCGAAGGTGAGGATGTCCGGCGGCCCGCTCTGCCCGTGTGCCTGCCAGCCCCAGAAGTGCTCGCCGGTGCGGCCCCAGCCGGTCTGTACCTCGTCGGCGATCCAGAGGATGCCCTGCTCCTGGAGGACCTTGCGGAAGGCCGCGTACAGCCCGTCGGGCGGGGAGGTGAAGCCGCCGACGCCCTGGATGGGCTCGGCGATCAGCGCGGCCGGGGGGCGGGTGTGGCCGAGGAGGTCGCGCAGGTCGTCCACGCAGGCCGCGATGAACTCCCGGTCGTTGAGCTCGGCGAACGGGCCGCGGGTGCGGACGCCGCCGTGGACGTACAGCGTCTGGAGCGGTGACAGGGAGGTCGGGGACCAGCCCTTGTTGCCGGTGATGCCGACCGCGCTGAAGGAGCGGCCGTGGTAGCTGTTGCGCATCGCCAGGATCGTGTTCGTCCGGCGGTAGGTCGTCGCCAGCAGCAGGGCCGTGTCGTTGGCCTCGGTGCCCGACGTGGTGAAGAAGACCCGGGCGTCCGGGATGCCGCTCAACTGGGCGATGCGCTCGGCGAGTTCGACCATGGGGCGGTTGAGGTAGAGCGTCGAGGAGTGGATGATCCGGCCGGCCTGCTCGCTCACCGCCTTCGTGACCTCGGGGAGCGCGTGCGCGGTCATCGTGGTGAGGATGCCGCCGAAGAAGTCGAGGTAGCGATTGCCCTCCGCGTCCCAGACGTGCCGGCCCTCGCCATGCGTGATTTCGAGGGGCTCGTCGTAGTAGAGGGCCAGCCAGTCGGGCAGGACCTGGCGGTGACGGGCGAAGAGGTCGTTCACGGCTGTACCAGCCCTTCGTAGGCGTCGGGACGGCGGTCGCGGTAGAAGGCCCACTGCTGCCGCACCTCGTCGATCAGATCGAAGTCGAGGTCGCGGACGACGAGTTCCTCGCCCTTGTCGCTCGCGACCTCCCCCACGAACTGCCCACGTGGATCGACGAAATAGCTCGTCCCGTAGAAGTCGTTGTCCCCGTACTCCTCCTGGCCCACCCGGTTGATGGCGGCGACGAAGTACTCGTTGGCGACGGCGGCGGCCGGCTGCTCCAGCTGCCACAGGTAGGCCGACAGGCCGCGCGAGGTGGCCGACGGGTTGTAGACCAACTGGGCGCCGTTGAGGCCGAGTTGCCGCCAGCCCTCCGGGAAGTGGCGGTCGTAGCAGATGTACACGCCGACCTTGCCGACGGCGGTGTCGAAGACCGGCCAGCCGGCGTTCCCGGGCTTGAAGTAGTACTTCTCCCAGAAGCCCTTGACCTGCGGGATGTGGTGCTTGCGGTACTTGCCGAGAACGGTGCCGTCGGCGTCGATCACGGCAGCGGTGTTGTAGTAGAAGCCGGACTGCTCGACCTCGAAGACCGGGACGACGATCACCATGCCGGTCTCGCGGGCGAGTTCCTGCATACGGCGGGTGGTGGGGCCGTCCGGAACCGGCTCGGCCCAGCGGTAGTGCTCGGGTTCCTGGACCTGGCAGAAGTAGGGGGCGTTGAAGACTTCCTGAAATCCGATGATCTTCGCACCTTGGCGGGCCGCCTCGCGGGCGTACACCTCGTGTTTCGCCACCATGGACTCGGTGTCGCCGGTCCAGGTGGCCTGGACCAGAGCGGCGCGTACGACGTTGGCCATGAGCTGCTCCTTCTACGCCCGTAGAGGGTCGAAAGTAAGCCTCCTCGGAGTCCTTGCCAAGACCATCGTCGTTAAGCCGCTGAGTCGATCGCGTTTCTAACCTGGCTGGCGGATGCGGAGGCCGTCCCGGACGCGCCGTTTCAGCTTGGCGCCGTTCCCGACTCAAGGTGCGTGGGGGCCGGTCGCGCAGTTCCTCCCCCAGCCTTCGGCCGGGGGTACCCCCAGCGCCCCTGTCGGGGCGCTTCAGCGCAGGCATGTCACACCGCGAGGCCCGCCACTCGCAGGGCGTGGAGCACATCCCAGTGGCATTGGTCCGAGAACGACTGCGCCGAGCGAAGAAGCAGCGGCACCAGGCGTACCGGATCCGGTTCCGCGCTGTGGGCCGCCTCCTCCGGGGTGCGGACCTGGACGTAGGTGTCCAGCAGGGCCCGGGCCTCGCGGTGGCGGCCCTCCGCGTCCAGGGCGAGGACGGCCTCGCCGATCTCCGTGGCGGGGCGGGCGACGCCCTGGCGCAGGATCTGCCGGCCGTCGTCGGTCCGGCCCGCGGCGGTCAGGGCGTCGGCGGCAGCGACCAGCCGGGCGGGCGGCAGCGAGGCCGCCTCCCACAGCAGCGTGGCCCAGTCGGCGCCGAGCCCGGACCGCTGGAGGGCGTCCGCGAGCAGCGGGAACCGGGCGGCGGTCCAGTGCGCGGCCTCGGCCAGGAGCGCGTGCGCCTCCCCGGTGCGGCCCTCCGCCCGCAGCCGTACGAGCTGCTCCACGGCGGCCGCCACGGCCTGCCCCGCCTCCTCGTCGGGCTGGGCCGCCATCGGCTCCGGCCGCGCCGGCGCCTCGGTGGCCCCGGCGAACCGGGCACCGCGCGGGGTACGGCGGCCGGTGGCGGCCGCGGGCGCGGACACCTCCGGCGTCTGCGGTACGACGGTGGGCACGGCCTCGTCCTCGGCCATGCCGGCGAACCGGGCACTGCCCCGCCGCCGCTTGCGCTGCTTGGCCGGGGCGGGGTCCGAAACCGGGGCAGGCTCGGGGGCGGGGGCGGAGGCCGGCTCGGGAGCCGGGGCCGGGGCCCATGCCGTCGCGCCCTCGTCGGGCGTGCTGCCGCTCAGGCGGCCGGGCACGGAGGGTCCGGCCGTCGCCGAGGTCTCCCCCGCCGGTCCGCCGGCGCGGAACAGCGCCCCGTCGCCCCCGCGCTGTGGCGTCCGCGCGCCCCGCAGGCGTCCGGCGAGTTCGGCCCGGTGCTCCAGCCTGCCGATCCGGGCCCGGAGTTCGGCGCACCGGGCGGTCGCCCGTTCGTGGTCGTCGCGGGCCCAGGCGAGGTCGATGTTCAGGGCCTCGGCCTCCTCGCGGGAGTGCGCGGCGTCGAGGGCGCGGCCGAGCTGGGCCAGCCGTTCGGTGGCGTAGCGCAGTTCGCGGAGCGTGACGTCGAGGCGGTCGCTCAGGTCCTCGCGCGCGCCCGGGCGGGCGTCGTACGCGGCGAGCGCGTCCGCGTGCAGCGGCCGGGCCTGGTCGGCCTCGCGGGCGGCGACGTCGGTGCCGTAGACGTTCGCAAGGTCCTGGAGCAGTGCCTCCACGACGTCCCAGGGCGGCACCTCGCGCCCGCCGAGACAGGCCTGCATACCGTCGGGGTCGCGCTGCCAGAAGACGGCGCACCAGCCGCCGCCCTGGTCCAGGCGCGCCAGCAGGCCGTTCAGGTAGTTCGCGAACTCCCGCACCCGGCCGGGGAGTTGATCCACAGTCATCGCTCGACTCCCGCCAGACCGGAACACTCCGGCTCCGTAGGCAACACCAGTTGTGTTACGGGGTTGCTACGGGGAGTTTTCAGCGGGCGCGCAGAGCCCTCATTGCCCGATCTTGACCGATGCGTGTCATACGACGACCAGGGCGCAGCGTTCCACCAGGTCGTCCATCGACAGGCCGAGCGCGCGGGCCAGCGCGGCGACGGTGAAGAAGGCGGGGGTCGGCGCCCGCCCGGTCTCGATCTTGCGGAGGGTCTCGGCCGAGATGCCCGCCACGGCGGCCACCTCGGTCATGCTCCGGCCGCCGCGCGCCTCGCGCAGCAACCGCCCGAGCCGCTCGCCGCGTTCGCGCTCTTCCGGGGTGAGGGGGGTACGCACCATGCCGTCATTCTAACCCGGTATTCCAACCCGGTCGAGAAAGCCGGTATATTAATTGGCATGGTGGAACTGAAGACAGACACATCGATCGATGCCATGCACGCGGCGGGGCAGGTCGTCGGGCGGGCCCTGACCGCCGTCCGGGAGGCCGCCGGCATCGGCGTCTCCCTCCTCGAACTGGACGAGGTGGCGCGGGAGGTGCTGCGCGAGGCCGGAGCCACCTCCCCCTTCCTCGGCTACCGGCCCTCGTTCGCACCCACCCCGTTCCCCGCCGTCATCTGCGCGTCCGTGAACGACGCGATCGTGCACGGCATCCCGTCCGGCTACCGGCTGCGCGACGGAGACCTGGTCTCCATCGACTGCGGCGCCGAACTGGACGGCTGGGCCGGCGACTCGGCGATCAGCTTCACGGTCGGCAGGCCGCGCACGGCGGACGTGCGGCTGATCGAGACGGCGGAGCGGGCGCTGGCGGCGGGCATCGCGGCGGCGGTGGTCGGCAACCGCACCGGCGACATCGCGCACGCGGTCGGGCGGGTGTGCCGGGAGGCCGGCTACGGCATCCCGCAGGGCTTCGGCGGGCACGGCATCGGCCGCCGTATGCACGAGGACCCGGAGGTGCCGAACGAGGGCCGCCCCGGGCGCGGCTTCCCGCTCCGGCACGGCATGGCCCTCGCGATCGAACCCATGCTGATCGGCAGCGGCCGGGACGGCTACCACGAGGCTCCCGACGGCTGGACCCTGCGCACGAACGACGGCTCCCGGGCCGCCCACGTGGAGCACTCGGTGGCGATCACGGAGGCGGGACCGCGGGTTCTCACGGCCAGGAATTCAAAGAACTGACACAGGTTTTTCCTGAGCATTTCTTATCGCAATATGCGGGCCGGTGCCGCACAAATGAATTCTCCAGAACGCTGAACGACGACGACGGACCCCCCGTACACATATCCGTGACGGGCGGAGAAACAGCCGCCCAATCAGCTAAGGAGTTCTCATGGAAAACGTGCGCATGCGAGTTCCGTTCCCCCGGCCCACGCGACGGCAGCCGGTGCCTCCGCCGCCTCCGCCCCAGGGTCGGCGGCGGCCCCGGCCGAATACCAACGGCCGCTGATCACATGACATAACGCGGCACGGGAGCACCGGCCGGATTCCGGGTCCGGCCGGTGCGACACAGGAAAGACGCCAATTACCGCGGTATCGCGCTCCGCGCGGCTCCGGTGATGAATTCTTTCCGGCGGGTCGGGCGGCTGTAGTGCGCGACATACGCAGCCGCCCGTCGGCCCGTCGCGGCACGGCTGGACGTGCCCCCCTCCGGCGGGCGTGCGAAGGTGGTGTGACCGGGCCCTGCAGGGGCACCCGCGTGGACCGGCACGTCGACCAGCGAGCGCGTCCCTCAAGGCGCCGGGACGCCGGAACGGAACGAACGCTCATGAACAGCGGCTACCCCGGACCGGGCGACTACGGACAGGATCCCTTCGGGGAGTTCCTCTCACGCTTCTTCGGCGGCGGAGCCCGCCAGGGACCCCGGCAGATCGACATCGGCAGGCTCCTGAGCCAGCCGGCCAGGGAACTGGTCAAGGGCGCCGCCCAGTACGCCGCCGAACACGGCAGCCGGGACCTCGACACCGAGCATCTGCTGCGCGCGGCACTCACGGCGGAGCCCACCCGCTCCCTGCTGAGCAGGTCCGGCGCCGATCCCGACTCGCTGGCGACGGAGATCGACGGTCGCGCGGGCCCGATCCAGCACCCGCCCGGCGAGGCGCCCCCGCCGACCTCGCTGTCCCTCACCCCGGCCGTGAAGCGGGCCCTGCTGGACGCACACGACCTGGCCCGGGCCGGCGGAGCCGGCTACATCGGCCCCGAACACGTCCTGGGCGCCCTCGCCGCCAACCCCGACTCGGCCGCCGGCCACATCCTGAACGCCGCCCGGTACGCCGCCGCCGGCCTGCCGGCGGACGCCACGGAGACCGACCGCTCGCACGCCGGGCCGGACACCCGGCGCCGGACCAGCAGCACGCCGACCCTCGACAAGTACGGCCGCGATCTGACCGAGCTGGCCGGGGAGGGCCGGATCGACCCGGTCATCGGCCGGGACGACGAGATCGAGCAGACGATCGAGGTGCTCTCCCGGCGCGGCAAGAACAACCCGGTGCTGATCGGTGACGCCGGTGTCGGCAAGACGGCGATCGTGGAGGGCCTGGCCCAGCGGATCACCGACGCAGACGTGCCGGACGGGCTCGCCTGCCGCCGGGTGATCGCCCTCGACCTGCCGGCCGTGGTCGCGGGCACCCGCTTCCGGGGCGACTTCGAGGAGCGGCTCAACAACATCGTGGGCGAGATCCGCTCGCACTCCGACCAGCTGATCGTCTTCATCGACGAGCTGCACACCGTGGTCGGCGCCGGGGGCGGCGGCGAGGGCGGCGCGATGGACGCGGCCAACATCCTCAAGCCCGCGCTGGCCCGGGGCGAGCTGCACATCGTGGGCGCGACCACCCTTGAGGAGTTCCGCAAGATCGAGAAGGACGCGGCGCTGGCCCGCCGCTTCCAGCCGATCCTGGTGCCCGAGCCGACGGTCCCGGACACCATCGAGATCCTGCGCGGCCTGCGCGACCGCTACGAGGCCCACCACCAGGTCCGGTACACCGACGAGGCGCTGGTCGCCGCCGTGGAGCTCTCGGACCGCTATCTCACCGACCGCAGGCTGCCGGACAAGGCGATCGACCTGATCGACCAGGCCGGCGCCCGGGTCCGCCTGGGCGCCCGCACCAAGGGCAGCGACGTACGGACCATGGAGCGCGAGATCGAGCAGCTCACCCGGGACAAGGACCAGGCGGTCGCCGACGAGCAGTACGAACGTGCCACCCAGATCCGGGACCGCGTCGGCGAGTTGAAGACCCGCATCACCGAACTCTCCGGCGAGGACGAGGCGGACGAGGGGCTGAACCTGGAGGTGACGGCCGAGGCGATCGCCGAGGTGGTCTCCCGGCTGACCGGCATCCCGGTCAGCAGCCTCACCCAGGAGGAGAAGGAGCGGCTGCTGGGCCTGGAGGCGCATCTGCACCAGCGGGTCATCGGCCAGGACGAGGCGGTGGCCGCCGTCTCCGAGGCGGTCATGCGCTCCCGCGCCGGTCTCGCCAGCCCCCAGCGCCCGATCGGCAGTTTCCTCTTCCTCGGCCCGACCGGCGTCGGCAAGACCGAACTGGCCCGCGCGCTCGCCGAGGTGCTGTTCGGCAGCGAGGAGCGGATGGTCCGCCTGGACATGAGCGAGTACCAGGAGCGCCACACCGTCTCCCGCCTGGTGGGCGCCCCGCCCGGCTACGTCGGCCACGAGGAGGCGGGCCAGCTCACCGAGGTCGTCCGCCGCCACCCGTACTCCCTCCTCCTCCTGGACGAGGTGGAGAAGGCCCATCCCGACGTCTTCAACATCCTGCTCCAGGTCCTGGACGACGGGCGCCTGACCGACTCCCAGGGCCGCACGGTGGACTTCACCAACACGGTCATCGTGATGACGAGCAACCTGGGCTCGGACGTGATCACCAGGGGCGGCGGCGGCATCGGCTTCGGCCCCGGAGGCGAGGAGGCGTCGGAGGAGGCCCGCCGCGAACGGGTCCTGCGCCCGCTCCGGGACCACTTCCGCCCGGAGTTCCTCAACCGCATCGACGAGATCGTCGTCTTCCGCCAGCTCACCGGCGAACAGCTGCGCCAGATCACCGAACTCCTGCTGGAACACACCCGCCGCATGCTGCACGCCCAGGGCATCACGGCCGACTTCACGGACGCGGCGGTCAACTGGCTGGCGGAACACGGCTACCAGCCGGAGTACGGCGCGCGACCGCTACGGCGGACCATCCAGCGGGAAGTCGACAACCAGCTGTCGAGACTGCTGCTGGACGGCACGGTCGCAGAAGGCAGCAACGTAACGATGGATGTGAGGGACGGCCACTTGGAGTTCCGGACCAGCTAGGCGCCCCGACAGGGGCGCGGGGCTGTATCGATGTGCGGCTCCGCCGCGTGGGGGCGACCAGCCCCCACGCACCCGCACCCGGCGTCTAAGGCGCAGGATCCACCACCTGAGCCGACCCTCCACCCCGCCGCACCGTCTCCGCCGCCGCCAGCCACTTCCCACCCGGCAGCCGCTGCACCCCGGTAGCCGCCCCGATCTCGGGATTCAACGAGAACGAGTGCCCGATGGCCTCCAACTTCCCCCGCAGATCGGCGTCGTTGTACAGCGCCGGCTCCAACTCGGTCTTCGCCGCGTTCCGCTGCGACGCCCGGGGCGCGGCGATCGCGTCCACCAGCGGCAGATGCCGGTCCAGGAACTCGGTCAGCACCTGGAGCACGGTGGTGATGATGGTCGCGCCACCGGGCGAACCCACCGCCACCACCGGCCTGTTGGCCTTGTCCAGCACGATCGTCGGCGAGATCGAGGACCGCGGCCGCTTCCCGGGCCCGGGCAGGTTCGGGTCGTGCACCGCGGGGTTCGCCGGGGTGAACGAGAAGTCGGTCAGCTCGTTGTTGAGCAGGAACCCGCGCCCCGGCACGGTGATCGCGCTGCCGCCGGTCTGCTCGATGGTCAGCGTGTAGGAGACGACGTTCCCCCACTTGTCGGCGACCGTGAGGTGCGTCGTGTTCTCCCCCTCGTACGTGGTCGGCGCCGCCGTGCCCGTCGACCCGGGGTTGTTCGGGTCGCCCGGCGCGACCGGGCTGGTCAGCACCGCGTCGTCACTGATCAGCTTCGCCCGCTCGTCGGCGTACCGCTGCGACAGCAGCCCCTTCGTGGGCACGTCCTCGAACGCGGGGTCGCCGACCCAGCGCCCCCGGTCGGCGAACGAGATCCGGCTCGCCTCGATGTAGTGGTGCAGGTACTGCACCTCGCTCGCCTGGGAGAGGTCGGTGTTCTCAAGGATGTTGAGGGCCTCCCCGACCGTCGTCCCGCCGGACGACGACGGCGCGATGGAGTACACCTTCAGCCCGCGGTACCCGGTCTCGGTGGGCGCCTGCAACTTGGCCCGGTAGGCGGCCAGATCCTTCGCGGACAGCTTGCCCGCCCGCGCCTTCCACCCCGAAGCGGGGTCCACCGGCGGGTTGTTCACCGTCGACACGATGTCCTTGCCGAGGTCGCCCTGGTAGATGTCCGCGACCCCCTTCTTCCCCAGCTCCTTGTAAGTCCGGGCCAGTTCGGGGTTCTTGAAGGTGGAGCCCACCACCGGCAGCTGGCCGCCCGGCAGGAACAGCTTCGCCGTGTCGGGGAAGTACCGGAACCGGGTCTCGTTCGCGGCGGTCTGCGTCCGGAAGGTGTCGTCGACGACGAACCCGTTGCGGGCGATCCGCTCGGCCGGTTTCAGCACCGTACCGAGCCGCTCCGTACCCCACTGGCCGAGCGCCGTCTGCCAGGTGGCCGGCGTCCCCGGGGTGCCGACACTCAGTCCGCTGCTCACGGCGTCCGCGAAGGCCAGCGGCCGGCCGTTCTCCACGAACAGGTTGGAGTCAGCGGTCAGCGGCGCGGTCTCGCGGCCGTCGATCGTGTGCACGGTACGGGACTTGGCGTCGTAGTAGACGAAGTAGCCGCCGCCTCCGATGCCGGAGGAGTAGGGCTCGGTGACGCCGAGCGCGGCGGCGGTCGCGACGGCCGCGTCGACCGCGTTGCCGCCCTTGCGGAGCACCTCGATGCCGGCGGCGGTGGCATCCGCGTCGACGCTGGCCACCGCACCTCCGTAGCCGACGGCCACCGGGGTTTTCGCGGCGGTGGTACCACCGGAGGCGGGCGGCGCTGCCGCCCCCACCGACACCACGGCGGCCGAGACCGCCAGGACCGCCAGTTTCCGCGCGACAGGACGACGCATCCGCACCTCCAGTTCCGGAACGTCCGCGCAGCGTATCGGCGGGGTCACAGCCCCGACAGCCACATTCAGGGCACTGTCATATGACTGCCACACTTCGAACACGGGTACGTTCCGGCCACCTGCGCCCGCTAGCATGCGCGCCCATGAATGACGACCTGCGCAACATTATCCTCGGCGTCGTGGCGGCCGGCATCAGCGCGGCGCTCGGCTGGCTGGCCCGTACCTCGCTGTGGCGCCGCGGCCTGCGCCGCAAGCAGGCCTTCTTCGGGCTGCCGGAGAACTCGGAGTCGCTGCTGGTCGTCAACCGCGATCCGGCCACGTCCGAACCCGCGGTCCACCGTTTCGACGTGTTCGCGCTTCTGGAGCTGGCCGCGCTGATCAAGGACTGCGGCGCGAACCTCCAGCTGGTCACCCAGGACAACGTGCAGCAGGGCTTCGGCGAGCGTACGGAGTTCTGCGTGGGCGGGCCGGGGTCGAACCGGCGGATGCTGGCCCACATGTCGGCGATGCTGCCCGGCATCCGCGTCAACATCGACCCGGAGCCGGGCCCGGACCGGGGCGCCTTCCAGATCGGCACCGAGCGGTACCGGCTGGATCCGGGCATCACGGAGTACGTGCTGCTGGCCCGCCTCACCGCCGGCCAACGCGCGGACGCCCGACCGGTGTTCCTCTTCTGCGGGCAGCGCGCGATCACCAACCAGGCGGCCACCCGCTACCTCGCCCGCAACCACGAACGGCTCGCCCGCAAGCATGGCAAGAACTCGTTCGTGCTGCTCCTGAAGGTCGTCAACTCGCAGGCGTACGGCCCCGACGTGGTCGAACTCGTCGAGGACGTCACCCGTGCCGCCCAGGCGCCGCTGCCGCCCGCCGCAACCGACACCGCGCCCTCTTCGCACCGCGCCTCCTGAATACCTGCATCCTTCAACAATCGTTACCCGCACGTAACTTACTGACGGGTTACTTGCGGTAAGAGGTCGCGGTTACCGTCGGGTCACTTTGCATTGACACGTATCGGGAGTGACCTGTGGGAACCCATCGCAAGGCCCTGCGTACGACCGCCGTGGGCGCCGTCTCCGCGACCCTGATCGCCGGAGGCGTCCTCGGGTTCACCCCCGCCGCCCAGGCCGCCGCGAACAGCGTCCGGTTCGTCGACATCACCGGCGACGGCGGTACGACGCTCAAGGCGAACGTGGTCACGCCCGCGAGCGCCGACGGCTCGCACCGCTACCCGCTGCTCGTCATGCCCACGAGCTGGGGCTTCCCCCAGGTCCAGTACCTGGCCCAGGCCCAGAAGCTCGCCGACTCCGGCTATGTCGTGGTGGCCTACAACGTCCGCGGCTTCTGGCAGTCCGGCGGCGAGATAGAGGTGGCGGGTCCGCCCGACGTGGCCGACGCCTCCAAGGTGATCGACTGGGCGCTCGCCAACACCCCGTCCGACGCCGGGCACATCGGCATGGCGGGCGTGTCGTACGGCGCCGGCATCAGCCTGCTCGCGGCCGCACACGACAAGCGGATCAAGGCGGTTGCCTCCCTCAGCGGCTGGGCCGACCTGATCGACTCGATCTACTCGGGCCGCACGGAGCACTCCCAGGCGACCGCCCTCCTTGACGGCGTCGGCCTGGTCACCGGCCGCCCGAGCGCGGAGACCAGCCAGGCCCTCAAGGACTTCTTCGCCGCCGACCTGTCCAAGGAGCAGGGACTGATCGACTGGGGAAAGAAACGTTCCGCTGCGACCTATGCCGACCAGATCAACAAGAACGGCGCGGCGATCATGCTCGCCAACGCCTGGGGCGACACGATCTTCCCGCCCAACCAGATCGCCGACTTCTACGGCACGCTGACCGGCCCCAAGCGGCTTGAGCTGCGCCCCGGCGACCACGCCACCGCCGAGCTGACCGGACTGTTCGGGCTGCCCAACGACGTGTGGACGGACACCGAGCGCTGGTTCGACCACTACCTCAAGGGCGCGGCCAACGGGATCGACCGCGAGCCGCCCGTCGAGCTCAAGTCCCGCTCCACGGGCGGCTACGAGGGCTATCCGGGCTGGAAGTCGGTCGGCGCCACGCGACGGAAGATCGACCTCGCGGGCACGGCCACCGTCCACGCCAACGTCGACTCGGGCGCGGACGGCGGGACCGTCTTCCTGTCCAGCATCCTCGACCAGGTCGCCCAGCTGCCCCCGCTCGCCTCGATCCCGCTGCTGCCCCGCCGCTGGGCCGCCGTCTGGCAGTCCGAGCGGTACGGCAGCGCCCAGCAGGTGCGCGGCACCGCCCGGTTGCACACCACCCTCACCCCGACCGCGGAGAGCGGCACCCTCGTCGCCTACCTCTACGACGTGGGGCCGCTCGGCGTCGGCAAACTGGTCACCAACGCGCCGTACACCTGGCACGGCCGCACTCCCGGCAGGGCGTTCGACGTGGACCTGGACCTGTTCTCCACCGCCTACGACGTGCCCGCCGGGCACCGGCTCGCGCTGGTGGTCGACACCGTGGATCCGCTCTACATCGAGCACAACCCGTCCGGCGCGCAGCTGACCTTCTCCTCGCCGGTGGACGACCCGTCGTACGTGTCCGTTCCGCTGCGCGAGCAGTGATCTCCGGCTGCCGCCGGCCGGGCCTGGCCCTGGCCGCTGCCCCCTACGGCAGCAGCGTCCCCGGTTCGGCCGGGGCCACCTCGGCGGCCCCGGTCCTGGGACTGTGCTGCTCCCGCCTGGCCACCCAGCCGGCGAACCACGAGAGCAGCATGCACATCCCGATGTAGATCGGCGAGATCACCATCACCACAGGGATGAAGGGCAAATCGTAGTCGAGGTTCGAGGCGATCAGTTTCCCGGCATGGAGGAACTCCTCGTAGGTGATGAGATAGCCGAGCGAGGTGTCCTTCAGGGCCACCACGAGCTGGCTGATGATGGCGGGCAGCATGGCCCGTACGGCCTGCGGCACCAGGACGTACGACATGACCTGGGTCTTGCGCATGCCGAGCGCGAACGCGGCCTCCCGCTGGCCGCGTTCGACGCTGTTCACCCCGGAGCGGAAAACCTCCGCGAGCACCGAGCCGTTGTACAGGGTGAGTCCGGCGACCAGCGCGGGCAGGGGCTGGACCTTCAGCGCCACGAAGACGAAGAAGATCATCACCAGGACGGGCATGGCACGGAAGAACTCCACGACGAAGGTGGCGAGCAGCCGCACCGGCCGGTGCTCGGAGAGCCGCCCGGTGGCCAGCAGCCCGCCCAGCGCGAGAGAGAGGACGGCCGCCATCGCGAAGGCCTTGAGCGTGTTGCCCAGACCGCGCAGGAGGAGTTCCTGGATTCCCTCGTAGGCGAAGGGCATCCACTTCGTGTACGTGAACTGGCCGGTGGCGAAGAGGAGATACAGAATCCAGGCGAGCAGGGCGAGGAGGACGGCCGTCGCCAGGACGGCGTATGCCGTGTGCCGTCTTCTGGTGACGGGACCCGGGATGTCGTAGAGCGCGGTGGCCTCGCTCATCGGGCGACTCCCCACGCGTGCTCCATCAGGTTGAACAGGGCGCTGATCGCGAGGGTGATGATCAGGTAGCCGACGGCGATCCAGACGAACGTCCAGACGATGTTGTAGCCGAGCTCGCTCAGTGTCCGGTAGGTGCCGAGGAGTTCGGTGACGCTGAAGGCGCCCGCGATCGCGGAGTTCTTGGCGAGCGCGATGAGGGTGGAGCCGACCGGCGGGATCACCGACCGGAACGCCTGGGGCAGGATCACCAGATGGAGGGTCTGCCCGAAGGTCATGCCCAGGCTGCGGGCCGCCTCGCCCTGTCCCCTGGGCACGGTGTTGATGCCGGAGCGCAGCGCCTCGCAGACGAAGGCGGAGGTGTAGCAGCCGAGGGCGAGGACCGCGAACACCTTGAAGGGCAGCACCAGTCCGAAGCGGGGCAGGCCGAGCAGCACCGCGAAGAACAGGAGCGTGAGCGGGGTGTTGCGGAGCACGGTGACCCAGGCCGTGCCGAAGATACGCAGGGAGCCGACGGGCGCGACCCGGAAGGACGCCATCAGGAAGCCGAGGAGAAGGGCCAGCGCAGAGGAGTAGACGGTCAGTTCGACCGTGCCGAGGAAACCCTCGGCGTACGTGTGGAAGTTGTCTGTCAGTACGTCCATGCCGTCCTCGCTCAGCTCGCGGGATAGCGGTCGATCGGGGGCGGCGCCGGGGCGGGAACGCCGGACAGGCCGAGCGTCGCCTCGTACGCCTTCTTCCAGTCGCCGTTCTTCTCACGTGCCTCCAGTGCGTCGTCCATCGCGAAGCGCAGTGCGGTGTCGCCGCGGGGGACTCCGATGCCGTACGGCTCCTTGGAGAAGGGCCTGCCGACGACCTTGAGTTCGCCGGGGGCCTTCGCCGCGTAGCCGATGAGGATGGCGTCGTCGGTGGTGACGGCGTCGACCTGGTAGGTGAGCAGGTTGTCGACACAGACGGAGTAGGTGTCGTAGGCGACGAGGACCGCCTTCGGGAACTCGGCTTTGATCCGCTGGTACGGCGTGGAACCGGCCGCCGAGCAGACGCGTTTGCCGGCCAGGTCCTGGGGGCCGTGGATGTCGTTCTCGTCCCGGCGGACAAGGAGGGACTGGCCCGCCATGTAGTACGGCCCGGCGAAGCCGACGAGCTTCCTGCGGTTGTCGTTGATGGTGTAGGTGCCCACGTAGTAGTCGATCTGGCCGTTCTGCAGGGCGGTCTCGCGGTTGGCGGAGGCGATGGTCCGGAACCGGATCGTCTTCGGGGCGAGGCCGAGGGAGGCGGACATCATCCTGGCGATCTCGATGTCGAAGCCCGAGTAGACGCCGGCGGCCGGGTCCCGTTCGCCGAGGTAGGGCTGGTCCTCCTTGACGCCGACGACGAAGTGGCCGCGCTTCTTCGCCCGGGTCCAGGTCGGGGAGTCCGGCAGCCGGAAGCCCTGCGCGACCTGGTAGACGGGGAGCCGGCCGACCGCGGGGCCCTTTCGCGGCGGGCTGCCCTCCTTGCCGCAGCCGGCGAGCAGAGAGACGAGCAGGGCGATGAGCAGAGCCAGGGCGGCGGGCACACGGGGGGTACGGACCATGGGTGGCGCTCCCCGCTCAGTGCTTGAGGATCTTGGACAGGAAGTCCTTGGCGCGCTCGCTGCGCGGGGCGGTGAAGAACTCCTCCGGGGTGCGGTCCTCGACGATGCGGCCGTCGGCCATGAAGACGACCCGGTGGGCGGCGGAGCGGGCGAAGCCCATCTCGTGGGTGACGACGACCATGGTCATGCCGTCCCGGGCGAGCTGCCGCATGACCTCCAGGACCTCGTTGATCATCTCGGGGTCGAGGGCGGAGGTGGGTTCGTCGAAGAGGAGGGCCTTGGGTTCCATGGCGAGGGCGCGGGCGATGGCCACCCGCTGCTGCTGGCCGCCGGAGAGCTGTGCGGGGTATTTCTCCGCGTGCGCCAGCAGGCCCACCCGGTCGAGGAGTTCACGCGAGCGCCGGTCGGCCTGGTCCCTCCTGCGTCTGCGGACCTTGATCTGGGCGAGGGAGACGTTCTGCAGGACGGTCTTGTGGGCGAACAGGTTGAAGGACTGGAAGACCATGCCGACCTCGGCGCGGAGCTTCGCAAGGGCCTTGCCCTCCTGGGGAAGCGGCTGCCCGTCGAGGGTGATCGTGCCGGACTCGATGGTCTCCAGGCGGTTGATCGTCCGGCACAGCGTCGACTTTCCCGACCCCGAGGGGCCGATGACCACGACCACCTCTCCCCTGCCGACGGTGAGATCGATGTCCTGGAGGACATGGAGCTCGCCGTAGTACTTGTTGACGCCCCGCAGTTCGATCAGAGGATCGACGGCCATCCGCAGCCCTACCCGCTCTCAGCTGTGTCGTGGTTGCCGCAAACTATCCAGCCGTGGGTGGCCTTGAGGCACGACACGCACTTTCCGGGCATTAGCCGTATTTACACCGTCTTTATCGCCGTCGCCGACTCCGTGTCCGTCGCCGTCTCCGCGCGGGCGGCCGTTGTTCAGGCCTCGGCGACCTCCGCGTAGAGCTGCGAGAGTTCGGGGACCCCGCTCGCGGCCCAGTCGTGACCCGACTCGACGACCTCGAACTCCCGCCCGGACGCGAGCCGTACGACCGGCTCTCCGTCCGCCCGGATCTCCCACTCGGCGCCGGGCACGGTCCGGGTCAGGACGGTGCCCAGATACAGACCGGCGTCGGTGCCGAGCCAGGTCAGGGTCTCCTCGTCGTCCCGCCAGCGCGGGAGCAGCTGGTCGAGGGCCTCCAGCGAGGCCGGGGTGTCGTCGAGCGCGACACCCTCCTCGGCCGCCTGGGCGCGCAGGAGCTCGCACTCGGCGAGCAGATCGGGGTCGGCGGTGTGCGGGACATCACCGGTCTTGCCGTGCCTGTTACCCAGAAAGGGGATGTTCATGGTCCCAGGTTGACACTCAGACCTCCAGGTCCACCACCACCGGGGCGTGATCGGACGCGCCTTTGCCCTTGCGCTCCTCGCGGTCGACGTAGGCGTCCTTGACGGCCTTGGCGAACGGCTCGTTGCCGTACACCAGGTCGATGCGCATGCCGCGGTTCTTGGGGAAGGCGAGCTGGCGGTAGTCCCAGTAGGTGTACGGGTGGTCGTACTTCAGCGGGCGCGGGACGACGTCGGTCAGGCCGGTCCCGCGCAGCGCGGTGAGCGCGGCGCGCTCGGCCGGGGTGACATGGGTGAGGCCCTCGAAGGCGGCCGTGTCGAAGACGTCGTCGTCGGCCGGCGCCACGTTGTAGTCGCCGAGGACGGCGAACGGGCGGCTGCCGCCCGCGTCCCCGGCGACGGCGGCCTGCAGCGCCTCGAACCACTGGAGCTTGTAGGCGTAGTGCGGGTGGTCCACCTCACGGCCGTTGGGCACGTACACCGACCAGACCCGGACCGGACCGCAGGTCGCCGAGATCGCGCGGGGCTCCACGCTGCCGTCGTAGCCGGGGTCGCCGGGCAGCCCCTTGACGACGTCCTCCAGGCCGGCCTTCGACAGCACCGCCACGCCGTTCCACCGCCCGGTGGCGTTCACCGCCGCCTCGTAGCCCAGCTCGCGCAGCGGCTCGAACGGGAACTGCTCCTCGGCGACCTTGGCCTCCTGGAGGCAGAGCACGTCGGTGCCGCTGCTCTCCAGCCAGGCGAGGAGCCTCGGCAGGCGGGCGGTGATCGAGTTCACGTTCCAGGTCGCGATGCGCATGCCCAACAACCTACCGGGCCCCTCTGACAACCGGCCTCGGACGTCCGGCCTCGGACGTCCGGCCTCAGACGTCCGCCGAAGCCCCCGGCGCCAGCCGCTGGTGGTCCGTGCCGCCCAGGGCGCCGATCTGGCGGTCGTAGATCGGCCGGGCCAGGTCGGTGAGCAGGGCGTCGTGGATGTCGTAGGCGCGCTGCGGCTTCACCTCGCGGACGTAGTCGATGACCTCGGAGATCTTGTTCCAGGGGGCCATCACCGGGAGCATCAGCGTTTCGACGGGGCGGCCGGGGACGGTGAGGGCGTCACCCGGGTGGAAGACCTTGCCGCCGTCGATCAGGTAGCCGACGTTGGTGATGCGCGGGATGTCCGGGTGGATCACCGCGTGCAGCTCGCCGTGCACCTGGACGTCGAAGCCGGCCGCGGTGAAGGTGTCGCCGTGGCCGACGGTGTGCACGCGGCCCGGGAAGGCCGCCGCGAGCTGGTCGGCGACGGACTTCAGGGTCCAGATCTCGGCGGCCGGATCGGCGTCCAGCGCGGCCCGCAGCCGGCCCTCGTCGAAGTGGTCCGGGTGCTCGTGGGTGATCAGGATCGCGTCCGCGCCGACGGCCGCGTCCTCCTCGCTGAACCCCCCGGGGTCGAGGACGAGCACGCGCCCGTCCTTCTCCAGGCGCACGCACGCGTGGGACTTCTTGGTGAGCTTCATGGTCACCATCCTGCCCCCCGACCCGCCCCCGGTCCCGGGGAGTCCCCCAGCCCTCGGGAAGTCCCTCAGCCCTCGGGAGTGGTCTCCTCCCGGATGACCTGCTGGGCCACCCGGAACGCGCTGTTCGCGGCCGGTACCCCGCAGTACACCGCCGCCTGCAGCAGTACTTCCTTGATCTCGCCCGGGGTGAGGCCGTTGCGCAGCGCCGCCCGGACGTGGAAGCCCAGCTCCTCCAGGTGGCCGCCGGCGACCAGTGCGGTGAGCGTGACACAGCTGCGGGAGCGCCGGTCAAGGCCCGGCCGGTCCCAGATCTCGCCCCACGCGTAGCGGGTGACGAACTCCTGGAAGTCGCCGGAGAACTCGTCGGCCTGCGCCAGCGCCCGGTCCACGTGCGCGTCCCCGAGCACCTCCCGGCGGACCTTCAGCCCCGCGTCGTACGGGTCGGGCCGCCCGAGCGGCTGCGGTGGCACGGCGGCCGGGGCGATCTCGGCGATCGGCGTGACCGGGGGCGCGACCTGCGGCACGGCCTGGGGTGCCGCGAGCAGGACCGGCTTGACCGGGGCGGCCGGGATGGCCATCTGGCCGGTGGTCGAGTCGTAGGCGGGCTGCCAGGCGGCGGAGAAGTGCCGCACCAGCAGCTCGGTGACGGCGGCGGGCTGCTCGACCGGGACCAGGTGGGAGGCGCCGGGTACCACCGCGAGCCGGGCGTCCGGGATCCCGGCGACCAGGGTGCGGGCCTCGGCGGGGCCGGTGACCTGGTCGTCCGAGCCGACCAGGACGAGCGTGGGGACGCCGATCCGGGCGAGTTCGTGCCGTACGTCGAAGCCGGCCAGGGCCTCGCAGGCGGCGATGTAGCAGCCGGGGTCGGTGGTACGGACCATCTGGACGGCCCACTCGGTGATCGCGGGCTGGGCGGCGGCGAACCCGCCGGTGAACCAGCGCTCGGGCGAGGTCCGGGCGATCGGGTCGAGGCCGTTCGTCCGTACGATCACCCCGCGCTGCCGGAACTCGTCCGCCGTCCCGAACCGGGGCGAGGTGGCGACCAGCGCCAGCGAGGCGATCCGCTCCGGGTGCCGCAGAGCCAGTTCGACGCCGACGGCTCCGCCGAGCGCACAGCCCGCGTAGCCGAAGCGCTGCACTCCGAAGGAGTCCAGCGTGGCCAGCAGCCCGGCGGTCAGTTCGGCCACGGAACCGGCCGGGTGCGCCGGGGCACCGCCGTGCCCCGGCAGGTCGTAGCGGAAGACCCGCCACTGCTGGATCAGCTCCGGGATCTGCCGGTCCCACATGTGCCAGGTGGTACCAAGCGACGGTCCCAAGATCAGGACCGGAGCGTCTTCTGGCCCGTCAAAGCGGTATTGCAGGGTGTTCGGTGGTGTCTCGCTCACCCGTCTGAGCCTCTCATCTGTCACGACAGCCCCTATGAGCGGGGTACTGGCTGTAGCTGTTTGACCAGGTGGAAGACCTCCCGGGCAGCGTAGCGTTTGAGGCAGCGGACGATTTCGCGCCGGGTCTTGCCCTCCTTGATCCGGCGCTCGTAGTAGTCCTGGGTGCGCGAGTCGACCCGTAGACGGGTGAACACGATGCGGTGGAGCGCGGCGTTGGCCTGCCGGTTGCCGCCGCGGTTGAGGCGACGGAACTGCCGGCGTCCCGAGGAACGCTCGACAGGGCTGACACCGCACAGCGCGGCGAAGGACGCCTCACTGTCCAGCCGTTCCGGGTTGTCCCCCACCGTGATCAACAAAGTGACCGCCGTGTCCGGACCGATCCCCACCACGTCGAGCAGCTGCGGGGCATGGCATTCCACGAGCCGGGCAAGACGAGCCTCCACGTCCCGGATCTGCTCGGAGAGCTGGCCGATCCGGTGAGCCAGCAAGCCCAGCGTGATCCGGGTGGCCTGCACCACCGACTCCGCGCCGGCATCCTCACGACTGCTCACACCGGTGAACAGCGCACAGGTACGGAAGAGTTCGGCATTGCCCAGCCCGGCCAGCTCCTCCCGCAAGACGGGATCGGCAGTGACGAGTACGGCTTTGAGCTGGTTGATGGCCTGCGTGCGGGCTTTGACGGCCGACACTTTCGTGAGTTTGTACATTCTCGCGATCTGCACCGGCCCGTCGCCCGTTTTGGCCCGGGCACGGGCCCGCCCACTCAACACGACTCGCGCCGCGTTCTGGGCATCGAGCGGATCCGATTTACCGCGCCGACGACGATCCGCCCGGTCCATCCAATTCACGTCGAACACGTCCACGCCCTGGGCCAGCAGATAGCGGGACAGTGACGCCCCATAGGAACCGGTCCCTTCCACCCCGGCCCGCCCCACGGTTCCCGACTTCCTGGCCCACTTCAGCAGATCGCGGTATCCAGCCGCGGTGGCCGGGAACTCGTCAGTGGCGAGCACCGCCCCCGTCAAGGAGAGCACCGCAGCCACATGGGCGTCCCGGTGCGTGTCCACTCCCAGCACCACCTCCCCCACAGAGTGACGACGGCGGGCCCGCGGGGCAGGCGTCGTACTGGACAGTGCCGAACCACGCATGCCCGTTCCCCTTCCGCCCCGATGACGTATCGCGTTGCCGGTACCGGGCCGCGTCAGACGGTCAGAATCGTGAGGACGCCAGAACGATCGACAGGCCCCTATCGGGACACACCCCGCCAGCCCGGCACCGACAACGCACCATCCCCGGCCACCGGCCGACACCGTGTGACTGAGACACTTCGGTCAGAAATATCATGAGTCAGACCATTGGCCCGGGACAGCACTCGTCCATCCTCCCGCCCCCATCTCGCTACCGCCCAGGAACCGCAGGACATGCTCAACCTCCTTCACGCAACATCCAGAACCTGATCCCGGCCGAGCACAACAGCACACGAAGGCAAGCGGCGGGGTCAGGGACCGCCAGCGGCAAGAGCGGCGGACTGGGCGCCGACGCCGTGGGTTACCTCACCGATGGCCACGAGCCAGGCGATGAGGAGTGCACCGGTTCCGACGGGGTGTGGGCCGAGCTGCGCAGACGGGCAGCCGGGTACGAGGTCAAGGACGACGACCGGGCACAACACTTTACGTCGACAGCGAATAGACGATCATTTCGCCCCAAGATTTCCCTGTCACCACGAGCGAGGTTCCGTCGGATTGGTCAACTGCTGCCACGGAGCCCCCCCCCGAAGCGAGATACCCGCCGGCTCACCGGTGATCGCGTTCCACACAGCGATCACTCCGTTCGGCCCTGCCGCGAGTAGCAATGGTTTCCCCCGGGGCTAGCCGTCGCCAGCGCGTGCACCTCCACTC
>NZ_BCFL01000044.1 GCF_002217755.1 Streptomyces hyaluromycini
AGGCCTTCTTCCTGTCCGCGTTCGCGGCTCTGGCCGACCCGGTCTCCCGGACCTACTACGACAAGAAGATCAGCCAGGGAAAGCACCACACCCAAGCCCTCCTCTGCCTCGCCAGACGACGAGCCGACGCGCTCTTCGCAATGCTCCCCGACGGCACCTTCTACGACCCACAGCCCGCCCCATCAGCTTGACGAACCCCATAGGGGCACCCCCCCCCGAGAGCACGGCGCGGTTGCGCGCGGCGGTGGCCAACGCCTTCGAGCGGCCGTTCCGGGGAGCCGGGATCGACTTCGCCCAGATCCCCCAGGGTGACTCCGACGAGGCGTTCGACGCCCGCCGGGAGATGGCGGCCAGGATGCTCCGGGACCGGCGCAGCCCCCGCCAGGACTTCGACGGTGCCCCGCGCGCCGTCGCGGCCGGCGCCGAGTTCGAGCTGCCGCCGTCCCGGTCGGTGTCCAGCATCTTCCACCCGGCCCTGATGGGCCCGGGCGCCCGGATGCTGATCGGCGGCACCGAGGACGTCGGGTTCGACGAGATGGCGGACGCGTGGGCGGCCGCCACGCCGGGCAACCCCGAGATGATCGAGCACATCCGCGCTGCCCAGCGCGACGCCGCCCTCGCCGGTGACGACCTGTCCGCCCAGTTCCCCCTGGCACACGGCCTGCCCGGCCTGATCCGCGCCGTCCAGGAGGCCGACAGTCAGCGGCTGTGCACCGCGGTACGCGACTGCACCAAGGCGAACTCCGCCCTGACCATGCTGTTGGCGTACGCGGGTCACGAGCCCGAGATCCTGCGGACCCTGATGACCGACGAGATGTGGGACCAGTGGGTCCGCGTGGGCTACGCCCCCGTCCTCGGGATCGGCGGCGAGGCCGCGGTCGCCATGAGCGTCATCCTGCATCTCCTCATGCCCGAATGGGCCGAGGGACTGGAGCGCTACCAGATCCTCATGGACGCCCTCCTGATCCAACCCGCCGCCGTGTGACCGCCGCCGGGGGGGCCGGTCCGCGGACGCGCGCCCACGCGAAGGAGGCAATGCGGCCCCGTACCGACCGGCTGAGGTTGAGGTTTCCGAGGCGGCGGCCGGTCACCCCGCTACGCCGCCTCCGTCTCCTGGTTCTCGCCGTGCTCAGCGCCGAGGGCGTGCTTGAGCTGGGAGCGGGCGTCAGGGCGCTGGGGTCCGGTGACCTCGCTCCAGAACCGGTGGGTGACGATCTTGGCGGCCAGGTCGCGCTCCTTCTCACGCAACATGACGACTTGCTCCTGTTCCTCCTCTTCCCAGCCGGGAGAGTCCGGGAAGGATGGGGATGTGCTCAGCCAGTAGCCGTCGGGGCGCTGCCAGGCGTCGGCGGGCTCTGTGGAGTAGGGCAGGCTCCGGATCAGGGTGTCGAGATCGGAGCGCACGGTGTTGAGGTCCTGCTGCAGTTTGAGCAGATCGTCGGGGCATTCGAACGTCACGCCTCCACAGTAGAACGCCGGCTGACTGCTCGGCGTCGACGGCTCCCGGTGGCCCGCTGGAGCCGCGGTACGCCTGCGCCGGCCGCGGTGGCTTGTCCGATCAGGCCGCCGGTCGAGCTTTCCCAGGGGTGGCGCGGTCGCCGTCTCCTTCGCCTTCTTGCTCTTCGCCGATCGTTACGACGACGCGATCGGTGAGGTCGGAGGGGCGGTACCCGGCTCTGCGCCGCTGTCGTGCCGGGCACGGACACCGCATTGTCAGACCTGGCCGGTAGCGTCGGGAGTGTAGGACTCCGTGCACGACCAAGGGGCCCTGGAAGGGCGGACTTTGCTTGGCGGCTGGCCGCGCCCCAGGGCTCCCGGTGTGTCCCGGGTCCCCCAACCCCCTCGTACCGGCAGAAGGAGAAGCCGGACGGCATGCAGCCGCCCGGCCCCACGCGCGTCGGGGGGTACGTGGCAGCACACGACGGTGACGCGCAAGGGAGTGCTCGCAAGCGGCGCGGCTCGGTTCAGGTACTGCGGAGCCGGGTAACAGTGACCACGGCGTGCCGGGTCGTCCCGGCCAGGACTTCCACCACGAGTCCGGACGCGGTGGTGGCGTAGGCCTCCCCTGAGTGGGTGCGGGCGGAGCGCGGTGGGCCGCTGGCGGCCAGGTGCACCGCGACCTGGGCCGCGAGCGGCGCCGTCAGGGACTGGGTGAGCGCAATGCGTCCGGTGGGCAGTCGGACGGCGAGCGCCCGCGGCCGGGCGGCTGGCCCGGTGTAGCCGACGACATCGGCGTCCACGGTTTCGGCGTGACGGATCTTCTTCCAGATCCTGCCCGGCTTGTAGAGGGAGGTGGCGCGTTTGGCGACGACGCCTTCGATGCCCTGCTCCGGGAGTTGCTGGTACCAGGTCATGGCCACCGCCGGGTCGTCGGTCATCGGTACCAACTGGATCGGAGGCTGGACGTCGTGCTCCCGCAGCAGGGCGGCGAGCAGGGCACGCCGGTCGTCGTACGGCCGTGCCCGTACGTCTCCCTGTTCGGGGTGGAGCAGGATGTCCCAGGTCGTGAAGTGGGCGGGCAGGTCTTCGGCAAGGCGGCGCGCCCGGGCCGGAGCGGACACGGCACGCGACTGCGCCGCCCCGAAGTCGATCCTCCCGTGGGCGTAGATCACGGCCTCGCCGTCGAGAACGGTGCCCGGCGGGAGCATGTCGAAGGCCGCGAGGGCCAGGTCCATCCACACCGCGGTGACGTCGCGCCCGGAGCGGGCCTGCAGCCGGACGGTGTCCTTCTCGCGCCAGATGACGGTCCGGTGGCCGTCGAACTTCGGTTATGCGCTGTTGAGCTGTCCAGGCGCTATCGTCCACCGTCATGTCGATCACGGGTTGGCGGGTGCATTTCACTCGCCGAGACCTGGCGTGGCCACGCGAAGAGACCCCGTTCACACGGGAGTTCAGCGGCCTGTTTGCCGGACTCGATCAAGGGCTTGACGATCTGGGTGTGCCTGTGGGGCAGCCCTTCCTGATCAGTCCGGTGGGTGGGTACGACGTGGCGCTGAACCGGTACTTCTCGGCGTGGCTCGCGTCGTCACCGTGGAACACCCAGGCCGCCCATGCCCGGGATCTGCGTACGTACTTCGACTTCCTGTGGTTCGCACGAGGCCGGCGCGACTGGCGTCATGCGAGCGTCGACGACCGGACGGCGTACGAGTGGTGGCGTCGTCGCGACGAGCTGGGACCTCGTCTGGAGGACACCAGCTGGGACCGGGAGGTGTCCACGGTCAACCAGTTCTACCTGTGGGCGATCGAGCAGGACCTCGTTAGGGCCAATCCCATTCGCCAGCGTACGGCCGCGGTCTGGTCGCCTTGGCGGGGAGGGGTGGGCGGCGGCATGATGCGGCAGGTTCCGGCCGAGTCCTCGCACGCGGGGTCGCGGCGGGAGGTGAAGTGGCTGCCGCCGAGGTCGTATCGGCTGTGGCGCAATGTCGGGTTGTGCGGCTTCGACGCGAAGGAGATGCCGAGGCGCGGTTTTCGCGGGAGGTGGGCGGTACGGAACGCGGCGTACGCGGACTCGATGGTCCGCACGGGGCTGCGGTCGTGCGAGCACTCGGCGCTGACGGTGTTCGAGCTGCCAGAGCTGCCGCCTTCGGCGTCCGGGATCGTCAACGCGCGGGCGGTGCTGCCGCACGCGATCTCCAAGGGAAGATCGGGGCGGGCGGTGTACTGGCCGGTGTCGGTGCTGCGGGACGTGCGCGACTACATGGAGTGGGACCGGGCCGAGATGCTCGACTACGGCCGTGCGCGCGGCTTCTACCGCCCGGCACGCCGGTCGCTGCTGGTGGAAGATCCGTCCGTGCCCCGGGTGCGGATGGGTGGCCGGTGGGTACCGGTGGCCCGCCTGGACGCGGCCGAGCGGCGCCGGCTGCTGGTGGCGACGGCGGAGGGCGGGTGGGAGCCGGCGATGGTGTGGCTGAACCAGTGGGGCCTGCCGATGACGATGTCCGGGTGGAAGCAGGTCTTCGCCGATGCCAACGCACGGTGCCGTACCCAGGGCGTGGCCGTCGGAGCGACGCCGCACATGCTGCGGCACACGTACGCGGTGATCACCTTGGAGTTGCTGTGGCGTGGGCATCTGCAGGCGCTGGGCGAGATGAACGAGCAGCAGCGGCTGACGTATCAGCGGGTGTTCGGTGATCCGCTGAACTGGGTGCGGATCAGGCTCGGTCACCGGTCGGCGACGACCACGGCGCTCTACCTGCACACCTTGCAGGAGCTGGAGATGCGCACCCGGCTGGAGCTGGTACCGGAGGGGGCGTGGGAGCCGGTGGGCTTCAGCGAGGAGGGCTGGTTGGAGCGGTCGGCGGTGGCCGCGTGAGCCGGCCGGTGCCGCGCGCGGGCCGTGGCCGTGCGGCGGCCGTGCCCGAAGGCTTCTATGAACCGCCCCCGGCGGTGGAGTTACCCGAGGACGGCGGGGCGCCGATGGTGCGCTTCACCGGTGAGGACGGCCGCGAGCGCGTGTTCCGGTTCGATCAGTTGCCGCTTGCCGGGATGCACCGGGACTTCGCATACGCACTGGGGGCACGGATCGGGCCCGGCGGCGGGCGCCGCACGCAGCGGGCGGCGAGCAGCCAGTGGCAGACCATCAAGCGATTCCTGCTGCTCCTGGACCAGTTGTCCGTTCCGCCGCGGCGGGTGGAGGAGCTGCGGGTGCGTCACCTGGAGCGGTACCTGATGGCCCAGCGGCAGACCTGCGGGGAGAAGTCCGCCCGCCGCAAACTCCAGGACCTGCTGCGGATCGTGCGTGCCCTGCCCGGCCAGGACCGGCTGAACGGCGCCGTGGCGGACTACGCCGGGCGGCCCGGGCACGGCGTGGATGCCCAGCAGGCCGGCCGGGGTACTCCGATCGCGAGTTCCAGGCCATCATGGCCGCCGCCCGCTCGGACGTGGCGGCCATCCGCGACCGGATCGCGGCGGGCGAGCACCTCCTGCGGCGCTTCCTCGACAACGCCGAGGACCTGTCGGCCGACGAGCGGGAGCAGGGGGCGCGGCTGGAGGCAATGGCAGCGACGGGCCGAGTCCAGGTGGACTACCGGGGGCTACCGATGGGCGAGTATCCCGCGGCCTGCTATGCGCAGGCCCGGCAGTTGTTCGTCGTCGACCCCGACCTTGCCCCGCTGCTCATCTACGCGGCCGGGCTGAGCGGGCGCAACCCGGAGACGCTCAAGGAACTGCCCGCCGAGCACCGAGTGCTGGAGGAGCGGGCCGTGGCGGTCACGCTGACCAAGCGCCGCCGTGGCAAGGCCAACTCCCGTACCACGGTGCACTGGAGCGTCGATACGGAGCGGGAACTGCGCACGATGGGCGGCTTCTACCTGCTGCTGCACCGGATGATGGGCCGCAGCCAGGCGTTTTCCGGGACCGGCTCGGTGTGGTCGATCTGGGCGGGCAACGGCCGCGGCAGCGTCCGTAACACCGCCACCGGCGGGCACATCGGTCCTTTCGATACCGAGCTGGCCCGCAAGCTGAAGCTCGGGGCGTGGGCCGAGCGCCACGGCCTGCTCGGCGACGACGGCAAGCCGCTGCAGATGATGGTGACGCGCATCAAGAAGACCGTGGAGGTGCGCACGGCGAAGCAGGTCGGCGGGCATCTGCCGTCCGCGCGGGTGACGAACACGGCGGACACCTCCTTCACCCACTACCTGCGACATGACCCGTTCATCGCCGAGTGGGCGGCCGATGTGCTCACGGAGGCGATCACCGACGCCGAGGAGAGTGCCCGCGCGGTCGTCGTCCGCCTCGGTGGCGGATCGCTCGCCGCCGTGCCGGATCAGGTGCGCGAACAAGCGGCCGCGGGCAACCTCGACACGCTGGCCTGCGCGTGCACGGACATCGAGCACTCACCGGACGGAGGGCGCTGCCACCAGTCGTTCCTGGCCTGCTTCGGCTGCCCCAACGCCCTCGTGCTGGAGCGGCACCTGCCCGCCCTGCTCGCGCTGGCCCAAGCCCTGCGCGACGACCTCCAGCGGCGGGACGTCGCCCAGTGGACGGCCCGGTACGGGGCCACCTGGCAGATCCTCACCCGCGACATCCTGCCCCGCTTCAGCCCCGCCCAGCGCGCCGCCGCCCAGGAGACCCTGCCCCATCTGATGCTCGACCTTCTGGAAGGGCCGACCCAGTGGTCATGACACATGCGGCCCAAGAGCCCGCACCCTGGGCCGCCGCGCCCGCGGACGCCCTGGTCCTGGCTACGCGCCCGCTGCGCCCCGAGAGCCGGCTGGAGGAGACCTCCCAGTACGGCGACGACGTGTGGACGCTGACGCCGGCGTGGCTGCGCGCGGACCGCAAGCCGCTCCGCCTCGACTTCGCCCTCGTCCCGCCCGCGCACCGGGACACCGCCAAGCTGCTGTTCTACGCCCTGCTGATCGAGGACACCCCGCCCGGCGAAGAGCCGATCACGATCTCCAGCATCCGCGCCTACTACACGTGCGTACGCCACTTCCTGACGTGGGCGCAGGGCCGCGGGCTCGCGCTGACCGAGCTGACCGGCGAGGACCTGGACGCCTACCACCGCGACCTGACGGGACTACGGCTGTCGATCAGCGGGGTGTACCGCCACCGCCGTGCCGTGCGGATGCTGTGGGCCTACCGCTCGCGCCTCACCGACCCCCTCGGGCAGGACCCGCTGCGGCGCTCCCTGTGGCAGGCATGGGCGCGGGCTAACCCGCGCCGGTACGACGAGAACCTCACCGACCGTATCCCCGAGCACGTCATGGGCCCGTTGCTGAGCTGGGCGCTGCGCTGGGTGGACGACTTCGCCGACGACGTCCTCGCGGCCCGGGCCGAACGCGACAGCATCGACGCCCGCGCGCCTGTTTCCCCCGATCCGCTGGCGGCCCTTGAGGCCGTCCTGGACGACTTCCGCCGAAGCGGACAGCCGCTGCCTGCGGCACCCGCCCATCAGGCGACCGGGCGGCGCGGCGGGGAGGGGCTCGCGAACTTCACCCATCTCGCGCGGCTCGCCGGTCATCCGCGGTGCCGGTACGACAAGGTCCAGCCCCGGCGGCTGATCGAGGAGGCGGCCCGCGACCTCGGCGTAGACACCGACTCCCCACTCCAGCACCCCGTCCAGGCACAGCTGGAAGAACAGCGCTGACTGGAGAGGATCTCGTACTACGACGTCGGCCAGTACGAGAGGCTGCTGCAGGTCTCCTGCTGGATCGTCATCGCCTACCTCTCCGGCATGCGCGACTCCGAGATCAAACACCTGCGCCGCAGCTGCGTGAGCACGCAACGGGACGCCGACGGCCGGATCTACCGCCACCGGCTGCACGGACTGGCCTTCAAGGGCGAAGGCGTCCACGGCGCAGCCGCCACCTGGATCGTCACCGCCCCCGTCGCCCGGGCCGTCGCCGTCCTCGAACGCTGCCAGCCGGCCGACGAGCCCTACCTGTTCGCGCACCCCCTCAAATCGGCCAACCACCAACGCCACCACATCGCCGGACGCGTGCGGACCAGCGCCACCACCATCAAGGACATCGCCGCCTTGGCCAAGTGGATCAACACCTACTGTGGTGTCCACGCGCGCACGGATTCGATCCCCGAAGTCGGAGGGCACCTGCCGCACCTGACGACCCGCAAGTTCCGCCGCACCCTGGCCTGGTTCATCGCGCGCCGTCCCGGCGGCACCATCGCCGGCGCCCTGCAGTACCGCCACCAGCGCATCCAGATGTTCGAGGGCTACGCCGGCACCAGCGACTCCGGCTTCCGCGACGAGGTCGAGGCCGAAGAAGCCTTCGCCCGCGGCCAATTCCTCGCCTCGATGGGCGCCGACGATGACCGACCAGCCCTGACCGGCCCCGCCGGCGCCGAGGCCGAAGCCCGGCTCGCCGAGCTCGCCCGCCAAACCGTCTTCGACGGCCAGGTCGTCACCGACGAAGCCCGCTTGCGCCGCATCCTGGCCCGTCACGACACCCACCTGTACCCAGGCACCTTCATCACCTGCGTCTACAACCCCGACCGTGCCCTGTGCCGCACTCCCGCAGGTGCCGCCGATCAGCCCGTCATGGCTGACTGCCAGCCGCTGGCCTGCCGCAACACCGCCCTTACCTCCGCCAACCGGCAGGCGATGGCCGATCACCTCGCCCGGCTCGAAGACGCCCTGGCCGACCGCGACCGCCTCGCCCCCTACATCCACCACCGTCTTGAGGAACAGCACCACGCCACAGCCGCGTTCCTCACCCGCCACACCCTGGAGACTGCCGAGTGAAACGTGCCCTGCCCGATGCCGACACCATCAAGGCCGCCATCGACACCGTCCTGGCCGAGGCCGCCACTCGCGGACGGCGCCCCACCGTGACCGCGATCGAGCGGCTCCTCGGCATCCCGCACGCCACCTTCCACCGGCACTACGCCGACCTGATCGACACACACTTCCGACCCGGCATCCCCCAGCCTGCACCACACCAGGCCACCACCGCGTCCCCCGCCCCCGGCACGCGCGCAGACGACAACCTGTCCCGCCTGCGTCGGGAGAACACCGACCTGCGCCGCACCCTCGCCCTGTATGAGGAGGCCATCCGCCAGCTGACCCTCGAAAACGACGCCCTTCGCAGCGGCAGCCCGGTCGTTGTCCTGCCCACCCGCACCACGCCCTTACCACCCTGACCGCGCACTACCCCGGAGGCATGCAGCGTGCGGACCGGCACGGACCTGCGTAGATGTAGCGGTGTGACGCTGGAACCCCCGATCGAGCCGATGCTGGCCGAAGCACGGCGGGCCTGGCCCCGCGACGCGACACTGCCGGGACACCTGGTCGCAGAACAGAAGCCGGACGGCTTCCGCTGCATCCTGTTCGCCCGGCCCGGCCCGGCCTGGTCATGGTCCAGTCCCGCGGGGGCGCGGACTTGACCGGAGCCTTTCCCGACCTCGCCGACGCGGCCACCGGACTGAGCGAGGCCGTCGTGCTGGACGGTGAGCTCGTTGTGCCGCACGAGGGAGGGCTGCACTTCGCCGAACTGCAGCGCCGCGCCCGACACAGGGGCCGCAGCGCCGCCGAGGCCGCGGCCGTACATCCCGCATACATGATCGTTTTCGATGTCCTGGAGACCGGGAACTGGTCCGAATACGTGTCGTCGCTGACATGACCGGGCCGAGCTACAGGGCTGCTCACCCTGCGGATGCGACAGCTGGGCTTAGAGGTCCTAACAGAAGTTGTTGATCATGTGACTTTCGGTGGGGATAGTGACGGCGAGTTCGGGCAGGGAGGTGATGCCGCGGTCTCGACGGCGGCCAGGATCTGCCGGTGGGCAGGGAGGAAAGCGGCACCTTTGTTGGTGTCGAGCCGCGGGGCTAGGGAGCAGTCAGGGTCGAGGATGCGGGCGACGCCGCGTTTGGTGGAGCAGGCCGATTGGAGCCGATCCGGGAGGCGGGCGGGTTGGTTCGACTAGCGCTGAGGTGGAGGCTGGCGCGGGGGCCCGCGCGGCACCATGCTTCCTCGTCCGCGGAGAGGGCCGCGTCGCGTCCGGCGCGGCCTGCTCGTACGGCGGCTCAGCCCGCTGCGGCCGTTGGGGACTCCGCGTGCCGAAAACCTGGCAGCACCAGGCACAGCACGGCCGCGACGGCTGTCGCGGCGGCGAAGGCGCCTACCGCCCAGGCGCCGGAAGCGTGCTGGACGATCAGGCCCGCGATCAGTGGCGCCAGTGTCGCCAGTGCGGTGGCCGCCATCATCACCGTGCTGATGACTCGGCCGCGCATGTCCTCGGGCGCGCTGCGGAGCACCACGGCGACGAGCGCCCCGTTCGCGGCCGGCGCGAGCAGCAGTGCCAGCGCGACCGGCGCCGCCACCAGCGGTGACGGGATGAACAAGGCCGCAGCACCGAACAGCAGGGCGGCGGCCAGGGTGATCGTGGTGGTCAGGGTTGCCAGGCGCACGCGCCCCTGCAGTCGGGGGGCGACCACGGCGCCGAGCAGCCCGCCGGCCGCGATGCCTGCCTGCACGAAACCGATCACCGCAGTGGATGTCCCGTGCTGTTGCATCGCGAGGGTGATGCTGAAGATCACGCCGCTGAAGGCGAAGTTCACCAGGGGCGTCTGGATCACCGCCGCGCGCAGAATCGGTACCTGCCAGACCAGTTGCAGGCCATCGGTCACCTCACGCCACAACGACTTGCGCACGGCCGCCTTCTCCGGCCGGAACCGCCCGCGGATCCGGCTCACCGTGCCGAACGACACCGCGAAGGAGATCGCGTCGGCCAGAAAGGGGACGGCACGACCTACTCCGAACAGCACTCCGCCGAGCGCCGGGCCGGCCAGGCTGGCACCGTAGGTCCGGCCTTCGCTGGCGGCCCACGCCTGCTCCAGCTGCTCATCCGGCACGATTCCCGGCAGCGCGGCGGCGGCGGACGGATCGAAGACGGCACCGGCAGCTCCCTCGATCAGGCTCACGGCGAGGACCACCTGCCAGGACGCGGCATCCAGTGCGATCAGAATGCCGAGCAGAGCCAGCAGCACCGCTCGCGTGATGTCGCAGACGATCATCGTCAGTCGCCGGTCGAACCGGTCCGAAAGCGCCCCAGCGGGCAGTTGCACGCACAGCACGGTAATGGCCCGCACCGTGCCGACGACCCCGGCGAGCACCGCCGAATGGGTCAGGGCCAGGATGAGCAGCGGGTAGGCGATCCCACTGATCTGTGTGCCGGTATCGGACAGCAACTGCCCGATCCACAGCATTCGAAAGCCCCTGTTGCGCCGTAGCGGAACCTGTCGTGGCACATCGGTGGCTATTTCAATTCCGCTGGCGTCACTCACCTTCGGAACCATACGCGCAGGTCAGGGCCACACCAGAGCAAGGGATAGTGATCCATGTCACAGCGTTGCCCTGCATGGCATCCGTGAGCGCATACGACCTCGTGGTTTGCGTCGCGGTGAGCGACTTCCCTCGCGTTACACACCGTTGACACATCCGGATAGCGGCTGCGAGCGTAAGTCTCCGCCGCCCATCCGAGAGTTAATTCGAAGCTATTCGGCAGTACCGCTCTTAACCGTCAAGCAGTCGACGAATTCGCCTGCCGAGAAAGCGGTCGTCCGCCTTTCCCCAGTTAGCGACGCATCCCTCCTGCCAGCTGGGCGCAGACGCAGCGTGAACCATTTGCGACTTTCCATCAATACGGTCTTCGGTGGCTGACGCCGCAAAGCAGAAACAGAGGAGCTCGGTGACACTCTATTCGGCTGCACGGCTCGCGCAGACTTCCCATTTCTGGGCGGACGGATTCCGAAGCGTGCCTTCCGCGCTTGAGCGCTGGGCCCGGGAGCGACCGGACCAGATCGCTTTCACGTTTCTCCAGGACGGGGAGCATCCGTCCGCGAGCTTTACCTGGCGGACCTTGGACCAGGCGGTCGCGACCAGGGCCGGAACGCTCGCCCGCGCTGGGCTGGCCGGTCGCCGGGCCCTGCTGGTGTACGAGCCCGGACTGGAGTTCGTCACGACGTTTGTCGCCTGTCTGCGGACGGGAGTCGTCGCGGTTCCCGTTCCGGTGCCCCGCCGGGCCTCGGCGGGCGAACGGGTCCGGGGGATCGCGGAGGACGCCGACACCGACGTCGTCCTGACCGACACCCCGACACTCTCGGGCCTCGCGGATGCGAGGCTCTCCGGGCTGCGCTTCATCCGGACGGATGTGGCGGGCGCACCCGACGGTCCACGGCGCGAGCCGGACCCGCACGAGCCCGCGTTGCTGCAGTACACCTCGGGGTCCACGTCCACTCCCAAGGGCGTGGTCGTGACGCACGCGAATCTCTGGCACCAACCTCGCGAGCTGGACGAGCTCTGGCCGACCCAGCCGGGCGAACCCACGGTCTCGTGGCTGCCGATGTTCCACGACATGGGGCTGATGTTCGGGCTGGTCCTGCCGATCTTCCGCGCCTCACCGGTCACCCTGTTCGCCCCCGAGGCGTTCGTGCGGCGACCGATCCGGTGGTTGCGAGCCATCTCCGACGCCAGGGCCGTCACCTCGATCGTCCCGAACTTCGCCTACGAGCGATGTCTGGAGAAGATCAGCGCCGAGGAGCGCTCCGAACTCGACCTCTCGTCGTGGCGGTACGCCATCAACGGGGCCGAACCGGTCAGGGCCGAGACCATGCGCCGGTTCATCGACACATTCTCCGCGTGCGGTCTGAGCGAGACCTCCGTCGTCGCCGGATACGGCCTGGCCGAGGCCACGCTGAAAGTCGCGGGAACAGCGCGGGGCCCGTCCCGCGCGCTGAGCCTGTCCGCCGAGCAGCTGCGCGCTGGGCGGGCCGTCCGAGCGCGGGTGGGCGAGCAGGCCGTGGCCAAGGTCGAATGCGGCACGTCCTCGCCGGGCACCGAGATCCGGATCGTCGACCCCGCGACCGCGAAGGCGGTGCCCGAAGGGACCGTGGGTGAGATCTGGGTCAGCGGCCCGTGCGTGGGCGCCGGCTACTGGAACCGCCCGCAGGAGACGGAGCAGACCTTCCGGGCGCGGATCACCGACGATCCCGACGGTCCGACCTACTTGCGGACCGGGGACTTGGGTTTCGTGGCCGACGGCGATCTCTTTGTCACCGGACGCCACAAGGATCTCCTGATCCTCCGGGGTGAGAACCACTATCCCCAGGACATCGAAGCCACGGCGGGCGCAGCCGCGCCGGGCGCAGGTCGCACGACCGCCTGCGCGTTCGCGATCGACGGCGAGCACGAGGAACGCCTCGTTGTCGCGGTCGAGCTCGATCCGTCGACGTCCCCCGACGATGTGGACCGCGAGGCCATGGCGACCGCGATCTGGCAGGAGCACGGCGTCGTACCGGCCGCCCTCCTGTTCCTCCCGCGTGGGCGCCTCCCGAAGACCACGAGCGGGAAGCTCCGGCGCTCGGCCGTGGCCCAGGCCTACCTCGACGGGACGCTCCAGGTACTCCCCGGTTCCGGCGAGGTGCCCGAACCGGTCGCCGCGGCCGGCCACCGCGAAGTCGACGATCTCCTCGAATGGATCGACGACTGGGCGCTGCGCCGGGTCAACACGATGCTCATGGACGAGCGCCGCAGCATCCCGCCGCATGTCGTGCTGGACTTGGCGCGCCGCGGTGTGCTCGGCATGCAGGTCCCGCGCGCGGAGGGCGGGCTGGGCCTCGACGACTCGGGGATGCTGCGAATCCTCGAACGCCTGGCCGGGGTGAACCTCTGCCTGGCCACGTTCGTCTGCGACAACAACGTTCTCGGTGTCCGGCCGGTCCTGCAGTACGCCGAGGGGTCGCTGCGCCGGCGCCTCGCTCCCGAGCTGGCCCGCGGACGGGCGCTCGCGGCGTTCGCGCTCACCGAGCCCGGAGCCGGCTCGTTCGTGCCGTCGATTTCGTCCACCGCGACCCGCACCGACGACGGCTCGTGGCGCCTCGACGGCGTGAAGTCCTGGAGCGGGAACGCGGCCGGCTCCGACCTCATCGTCACGTTCGCCCACGCCTACGACGAGCTCGGGCGCAGCCAGGGCATGACTGCATTCCTCGTCGACAGCGACGACGGCGCGGTTCGGATGGGCGACGAGGAGCTGACCATGGGGATGCGCGCCATGGTCCACAACACCGTCGTTCTCGACGGGACCCGAGTCGGCGACGAGCGCGTCCTGGGTGAGGTCGGCCGCGGGTTCGACGTCGCCAACGACGCCATGATGCGGGCGCGGCTGATGATCGGCGGCCTGTGCCTCGGCGCGATGAAGCGCTGCCTCGGTGTGGCCGTCGGCTACGCCCGACACCGTCCGATCAGCACCGGCTTGATGATCGACAATCCAGTTGTCCGCGAGACGCTCTCCGACGCCGTCGCCGCGGTCCGCGCCGTCGAGGCCGTCGTCTACGGCACGGCCTCGCTGTTCGACGCGCACCGTCCAGTGGACGAGATCGCCGCTCTCGTGCTCAAGGTGGTCTGCCCCGAGCTGCTCTGGAAGGTCGTCGACGACACCGTCCAGCTCCTCGGCGGTCGCGGCTACATCGAGACCAACGAGGTGTCGCGGTTCCTGCGCGATGCCCGGGTCCTGCGCATCTTCGAGGGCCCGACCGAAAGCCTGCGCATGCACCTGGGGTCGCTGGTCCTCAACCGGCAGGACGCGCTGCGGACGCTGGTCGAGAACGAACTCGACGACGCGGACGCGGCTCGCGACCTCACCTCGATGATCGACGACGTGACGGCCACCTACGAGCAGTGGTCCTTCGACGACGCCGTGGAGGGCAGGCGCCTCCTGCACGACCGGCTCGGAGAGGTGACCGCCGCGGGCTTGGTGGACGTCCTGGTCCGCCGAACGGTCGACCCGGCCGACGACGGAAGCGGGGCGCGGGCCTGGGCGGCCCGGCGGCTGCAGCAGGCGTACCAGACCGCCACCGAGCACCCGGTGATGTTGGATGCCGCCCGGCTGCTGGAGTCGACTGCGGCGGAGGTGGCCCGCGCGCACAAGCTCGCCCCGCGCAGCCCCGGCGTCCGGCTCCACGTCGATGCCCTCCTCACCGGTGGTGACACCGCGCGCGACGCGCAGCTCACGTCACCCGCGGCCGGCCCCGCGCCGGTTCCTGCCGGGGCGGCGCAGCCACCCGGTGACCGCGGCGGTGCGCCGACGAAACCAGCGGCCGCACCCGCGGAGGGCGACGTCACGCCGTGGCGGCTCTGGCTGACCGACTGGGTCGCCGGGCGCGCCGGCGTCAGTGCCGAGCAGGTCGAGGGCGCGGCCTCGCTCCAGCGCTACGGCATCGACTCGATCGCCATCACCGAGCTGGTCGCCGACCTCGATGACGACCACGACCTCGACGTGCCCTCCGCGCTGGTGTGGGAGAACCCGACGATCGAGGGGCTCGCACGGCAGATCGCGATCCTCGCCACGCACGCGGCGAGCCGCTCGTGACCGGCCGCACCTGGAACCGAACCGACGCAGAAGGGACACACACGATGCCGGAGGCAGGAGCGCTCACCGTCGGGCAGGAGGCCCTGTGGTACCTGCAGGGGGCCGACCCCGACAGCTCCGCCTACAACGTGGTGTTCGCGCTGCGCATGCTCGGTGGTCTCGACGTCACAGTGCTGCGCCGGGCCGTGACGGCGCTGGTCGAGCGCCACGACGTGCTGCGCTCGCGATTCCCGGAGTCGAACGGGCGTCCGTGCCGCGTGGTGGACCCGCCGGAGCGGTTCGAACTGCAGGTGGAGGACCACGGCGCGATCAGCCACACCGCACTGCACGCGTACGTCCACGCTGCGGCTGCCGAGCCGTTCGACCTGGCGTCCGGCGCCTTCCGGGTCGTGCTCTTCCGGGTGGAGGACCAGGCGCCTGTCCTGCTCCTGGTGACCCACCACATCGTGACCGACTTCGTGTCGCAGGGCGTGGTGATGAACGACCTCCTCGCCCTCTACGGAGCGATGCTCGAGGGCCGCGAGCCCGAACTGCGCAAGCTGCGCGCGACCTACGACGACTTTGTCCGCTCCGAGGCCGACACGCTCGCCTCGGAGCGGGGGAACCTCCTGGACCGGTTCTGGCGCGACGAGTGCGCGGGGGCACCGACCGACATCCTCCTGCCCGCCGAGGGCGAGCCGGAGCACGGATCACGCGGGGCGACCGTGCGCGTACCGCTCGGGCTTCCCCTGCTCGACCGGGTCGAGGCCCTCGCGCGCGAGAGCGAGGTCAGCTCGTTCAGCTGCCTGCTCGCTGCGTTCGAGGCACTACTCGCGCGCTACACGGGGCAGGACGACTTCCTCGTCTCGTGCCCGACCATGCCCGACATGCGCCGTCAGCGCGGCGTCGCCGGCTACTACGTCAACCCCGTGCTGGTCCGCTCGGACGTCCGGAACACCGACGGCTTCACGGCACTGGCCCGCTCGGTTCACGACCGCGTCGCACGTGCCATGATCCACCGCGATCAGCCGTTCCCGCTGGTCGTGCGTGCCCTCGCCCCTCCCCGACAAGCCGGGCGCGCGCCGGTCGGGCACGTCGCGTTCAGCATGCAGGCCGCTCACCGATCCGGCGAACTGCTGAACATGCACGCGAGCGGCGAGTCCAGCCGCCCGTGCGTGGTGCACGACGTGGAGGTCGCGGCGTTCGACGTGCCGCAGCAGGAGGGGCAGTTCGACCTGTCGATCGAGGTCGTGCGCACCAGCGACGACGCCACGGCTGTGCTCAAGTACGACACGGCGCTGTTCGACGAGGGCACGATCGTCCGGCTGGGCACCCACTTCCGCCGGATCCTCCAGGAGGCGCTCGAGCGGCCGCACCGGCCTGTGGGCGACATCGAACTGCTCGACGAGGCCGAGGTGGACGCCCTGCTCCGGCTCGGCGGTGGCGAGTCGGCCGACGTTCCCGCGTCGTCGTTGCTCGACGCCCTGCGCGCTCACGCCGCCGAGCGGCCCGAGGCGATCGCCGTGCGGGCCGGCCGGATCACCGTGTCCTACGCGCGCCTCGCGCGGCTCGTGAACGGCGTCGCCGCCCACCTCGCGTCCCATGGCGTGCGCCGCGGTGACGTCGTCGCGGTCGCCACCGGCCGCTCCGCGGTCCTGCCGGTCGTCGCGCTGGGCGTGATGGCGGCCGGGGCGACGTACCTGCCGATCGATCCCACGCTGCCCGCCGAACGCATCGCCTTCATGCTCGACGACGCCTCGGCCGCCGCTCTGGTGCGCAGTGGCGAGGGCGCGCGGCTCGCCGTCCCGCAGACGGTCACGGCGGTCGATCTTGCCTCAGTCGACCAGATCGAGGAAGTCGAGGAGCTGTCGGCGGACGCGCCCAAGACGGACGACCGCGTACCCGCCTATCTCATCTACACCTCCGGGTCCACCGGTCGGCCCAAGGGGGTCGCGGTCGGCCACAGGGGCCTGGCGAACCTTGCGGACTGGCAGGACCGGACCCTGGCCGTAGACGCGAGCGCGGTCGTGCTGCAGTACGCCTCGCCCGGCTTCGACGCCAGTGTCTGGGAACTGGCCATGGCGTTCGGGTCGGGGGCCACACTGCACCTCCCAGACCCGGGCGCCGTCGCCGGCAGCGCCCTCGCGGCGGAGATCGTCGCGTCCGGCGCGACGCACGTGACCCTGCCCCCGTCGGTGCTCGCGACCCTCGCGCCCGACCAGGTCCCCGGCCTGCGGCACGTGATCGCAGCGGGCGAGGCCTGCCCCGGACCGCTGGCGCGGACCTGGGCGGCCCGCACCGCGTTCCACAACGCCTACGGCCCCACCGAGACGACCGTGTGCGCGACCGCGCACCGCTGCGGCCCCGGTGAGGGTGACCGGCCCCCGATCGGGCGGCCGCTGCAGAATCTGTCGGTCCACGTGGTCACGGACGGCCCGCGCCTCGCCCCCCGTGGCGTGATCGGTGAGCTCGCCGTCGGGGGGCCCGCCGTCGCCTTCGGCTACCTGAACCGTCCCGAGCTCACCGACTCCCGGTTCGTCGAGAACCCATGGCGGGCCGGGCAGCGGCTGTACCTCACCGGCGACCGTGTCCGGTGGCGCAGTGACGGCGTGCTCGAGTTCCACGGCCGGGCCGACGACCAGGTCAAGATCCGGGGTCAGCGCATCGAGCTCGGGGAGATCGACGCCGTTCTCGCCGCCCACCCCGCCGTCGGCCATGCGGTGACCACCACGACCGGCGTCGGCATCGGCACCCGGCTGGTCGCCCACGTCACCGGTGACGGGCTCGATCCGGGCGAACTGAAGGACTGGGCGGATCGCCGGCTGCCGGCCCATATGGTGCCGGCGACGGTCACGGTCGTCGATGCCTTCCCGCTGACCAACAGCGCCAAGGTCGACCGCCGCGCGCTCGCCGCGGCGGGCGGCGCGCCTGGCGCCGTCGATCCGCCGTCCACCGAAGCCGAGGCGCGCATGGTCGCGCTCCTCGCGGAGGAGCTGGGGCTCGACCGGGTCGGCGTGCACGACGACTTCTTCATGCTCGGTGGTCACTCGCTGCTCGCGGCCCGGCTCGCTTTCCGTATCCGCGAGGTTTTCGGCACCGAGGTTCCGCTCGCTGACATCCTCGCCCGTCCCACCGCGGCCGGCCTCGCCCGCCGGCTCGAGGGTGCGGAGGCTCGAACGTCCGACACGTTGCCGCGTGCCCACCCGGCACCCCTCGATGCCGGGGAGCCCTTCCCCCTGACCGACGTGCAGCAGGCGTACCTGCTCGGACGCCAGAAGGACTTCACGCTCGGCGGCGTCTCCGCGCACGGCTACTTCGAGATCGAGGGACCCGATCTCGACCCTGATCGCCTGGGCGCCGCCTGGAACGCGGTGGTCCGCAACCATCCGATGCTGCGCTGCGTCGTCGACGGCGACCGGCAGCGAGTGCTGACGGAGGTGGACGACTACCACATCGAGGTCACCGACCTGCGGGCCGGCCCGCAGACGGCGGTCGAGACCCATCTCGCCGCCCTGCGCGCGGAGATGTCCCACCAGGTCCTGCCCGCGGACCGGTGGCCGTTGTTCGACATCCGACTGACCCGTGTGCCAGATGGCCGCAGCCGGCTGCATCTGAGCGTCGACGGTCTCGTCGCCGACGGGATCAGCCTGCGGAAGATCCTCGCCGAGTGGTACGACGCCTACCAGGGCCATGACCTGGCCCCGGCCGAGGAGGTGACGTTCCGCGACTACGTGCTGGCCGAACGGGAGCTGGAGGCCACCGAGCTGTACGAGCGGTCACGCACGTACTGGCACAAGCGTCTCAACACCCTGCCCACCGGGCCCGCCCTGCCCTCGCACCCGGGCGCCGCGGGCGGTGACGCGGCGGGTAACCGCTCTCCGCAATTCGACCGGCTCCATCACCACCTGCCCTCGGCGACCTGGCAGGCCCTGTTGGAGACCACCCGCCGCTCCGGGTTGACCCCGTCGACCGTTGCCCTCACCGCGTACGCCACAACCCTCGCGGCCTGGTCGAGCTCGCGGCGCTTCACGCTCACCCTGACGATGTTCAACCGGCTGCCGCTGCATCCCGGCGTCGACCGCGTCGTCGGTGACTTCACCACCGTCACGCTGCTCGAGGTCGACCTGCGCGCATCCCGCTCCTTCCTGGAAGCCGCCCACGACGTGCAGCGTCAGCTCTGGTCGGACCTGGACCACCGCTACTACGGCGGCATCCGCGTTAAGCGTGACCTCGCCCGCCGCGGCGACGCCGTCTCCCGAGGGGGCGACACGCCGGTCGTCTTCACCAGCGCGCTGGACGACTCGGGCGGCGGCTGGGGCTTCGAGGGCTTCGGCGAGCTGGTGACCGCGACGAACCAGACCCCGCAGGTGTCACTCGACCACGTGGTGGTGGAGCGCGACGGCGGCCTCGACCTGGTGTGGAACGTCGTGCGCTCCGAGTTCCCGGAGGGGCTGCCCGACGCCATGTTCGCCGACTACCGGGCGGCACTCGAACGGCTCGCGCACGACCAGGCGGCCTGGGACGAAACTGGACGCGACCACCGCCGGCCCGAGCAGATCGTGGAGCATCGCGACGCCAACGAGACGGCGCTGCCGCCGCGTCGGCTGCCCCTGTTGCACGAACCATTCTTCGCCATGGCCGCCCGGCGGCCCGACGCCGTCGCGGTGCGCACACCGCACCGGGCCGTGACCTACCGCGAGCTCGAACGTGACGCGCTGCGGATCGCCGCCTCCCTGGCCGAACTGGACCTGCCGCCGTCGTCGCTCGTTGCAGTGAGCATGCCCAAGGGCCCGGCCCAGGTCGCGGCAGTGCTCGGGGTGCTGCGTGCGGGGCTTGCCTACGTCCCGGTCAGTCCCTCGCTCCCCCGCGATCGACAGAAGACCCTGATCCGGGAGGCCCGCCCCGGCGCCGTGCTGTGCCTGGCCGAACACGGATCTGAAGCCGGGCCACCGGCCGGATCGGTTCCGGTCATCGAGGTCGACCGTCTCCCGGACCGGACCACGGAACCCCCCGAGATCGCGACTGCGGAAGAGGACCTGGCGTACGTCATCTACACCTCGGGCTCCACCGGGACGCCGAAGGGCGTCATGATCGACCATGGCGGCGCCATGAACACCATCGTCGACATCAACCGGCGCTACGAAGTCACCGGCGACGACTCGGTGCTCGGCGTCTCCAGTCTCAGCTTCGACCTGTCGGTGTACGACGTCTTCGGTGTCCTCGCCGCCGGTGGAACGCTCGTCCTGCCGGACCCCCGGCAGGAAATGGACCCCGCCCACTGGCGTCGGCTGATCAGCGATCACGGGGTGACCCTGTGGAACTCCGTCCCCGCCCTCATGCGACTGCTGCTGCAGTGGGACGAACTCGAGGAGTCCGGCGCGCTCACGTCGCTGACCACGGTCATGCTCAGCGGCGACTGGATCCCGGTCGACCTGCCCGACCTGATCCGCGGGCGCTGCCCCAGGGCCGAGGTCATCAGCATGGGCGGGGCCACCGAGGCGTCGATCTGGTCGGTCTTCCACCGCGTGGGCCCACGGCTGCCCGACTGGTCGAGCGTCCCCTACGGCCGGCCCCTCGCCGGCCAGGAGATGCACGTCCTCGACGAGTCGATGACCCCGCGGCCCACCTGGGTGTCCGGGGACCTCTACATCGGCGGACGCGGCGTCGCGCTCGGCTATCTGCACGACCCCGAACTCACCGACACCAAGTTCATGCGGCATCCGGTCTGGGGCACGCGGCTCTACCGAACCGGTGACCGGGCACGCTGGCGGCCGGGCGGGCTCCTCGAGTTCCTCGGCCGCGACGACCTGCAGGTCAAGATCAACGGTAACCGCATCGAGCTGGGCGAGATCGAGGCGGCCCTCGCGGCACACCCGCAGGTCGAGGACGCCGTGGTGACCGCTCCGTCGGTCGGGGGCGACCGCGTCCTCGTGGCTCACGTCGTCCCCGTCCCGGAGGAGGGCGCGCAGGCGAACCAGCCCGCGGTGCCCTCGATCGACACCGGCTCGCTGCGCGATCACCTCCGGCGAAGCCTGCCGGCTGCGATGGTCCCGGGGACGATCGTAGCGATCCCCCGCATGCCGCTGACCTCGAACGGCAAGATCGACCGGGACCGGCTCACCCGGGACGCCGCCGCGGCCGCCGCGCAGGGCAGGGAACCGGACACCGGCGCCGGGCCGGCGCTGGATCACCCACTGGAGCGGGAGCTGGCGGAGATCTGGTCGACCGTCCTGGAATGCACCGTGGACAACGCCCTCGCGAACTTCTTCGCGCTCGGGGGCGACTCGCTGCTGGCCGTGCGCGTCCTCTCGCTCGTCAACGAGAGCCACGGGACGTCCATGACCATGGGCGACCTGTTCGAGGCGCCCACCGTCGGGCAGTTCGCGTCCAGGGTCCGGGCTGGCGCACGGGACACGCAGGCGTCACCGGCTCCGACGATGGCGACGATGGTCGAGGAGGAGCTGTGAACATCGTCCAGCTACTCACCTGGCTCGATGACAAGGGAATCCAGGTCGACCGCCGCGGAGACCGGCTGCTGGTTCGATCACCTCACGGCAGCGTGGACGACGAGGTGCGGTCCCTGCTGCGCGAGCACAAGGCCGCGCTGCTCGCCGAGATCGACCGGGGTGGTGCCGACGCGCCGGCGTCCGCCGGCCAGCAACAGCTCTGGCTCATCGACCAGGTCGAGGGCGGCGGGCACGCCTACAACGCGACCGCTGTCCTGCGGGTCAAAGGCCCGGTGGACGACGCGGCGCTCGACGCGGCGTTCACCGAGCTGGTGCAGCGCAACGAGGTCTTCCGGACCAGCCTCGTCCTGCGGGCCGGAGAGCTGCGCCAACGCGTGCGCCCGGCCGGTCCCGTCACGGTGGACCGCGTCGACCTCGAGGGCCTGCCCGGAGACACCGCCGAGACCCGGATCCGACAGATCGCCGACACGTCGGCGAGGACGCCGTTCGACCTGGCCGACGACGTGCTCGTACGCGCGACACGCATCCGGACCGGCAACGGGGACACCGTGCTCGTCGTCACCCTGCACCACGTCGCAGGTGACGGGCTGTCCATGGCGCTGCTCCACGCCGAGATCGCCGAGCTCTACGACGCAGCGGTCTCGGGCCGGGAGCCGGAACTGCCCCCACAGCCAGGGCAGTACCGCGACTACGCCTGCCGTCGGCGTCAGTCGGCGACCGACGACCGCGAGCGCCCCGGCGACGGCGAGCCGGCCGACCAGTTCTGGGTTCGCTACCTCGACGGGGCGCCCTCAACCGTGATGCCGCTCGACCGGCCTCGTCCGGCGAAGCGCACCTTCGCCGGCGACTGCGTACGGTTCAGGCTCGACACCGAACTGGTCGCCCGGTTGCGCGACCTGGCCAGCGGGCGTGCCACGACGCTGTTCGTGGTACTGCTCGCCGTACTCGGCGACCTGCTCGGCCGTCACGGCGGTCAGGAAGACGTCGTGATCGCGACCCCTGTCGTCGACCGTCCTGAGCGGCGGTTCGAGAAGATGATCGGCTACTTCCTCAACACCGTCGCCATCCGGTGCGACCTCTCGGGCGAGCCGGGGTTCGGGGCGCTCGTCGACCGGGTCCGCGACAGCACGCTCGCCGCCCTCGCGCACGCGAGCACGCCGTTCGAGGAGGTGGTCCGCGCCGTCGGTGCCTCGCGTGGCGGCACGCACAGCCCCGTCTACCAGGTCATGTTCGCGCTGCAGACCGGGCAGCCCAGCCGCCCGTTCCTGTCGGGGAACGAGGTCGAGGAGATCCCCTACGACCCGCCCACCGCCAAGCACGACCTCACGATCATGCTCGATGAGGACGGAGACGGACTGCTCGGGCGCCTGGAGTACAGCACCGACGTCCTCGACCGCGAGACCGCGTGCCTTCTCGCCGACCACCTGGTGACCCTGGCCCACGCCCTGGTGGCCGACCCGAGCCGGCCACTGGCGACGATCCCGCTCGCCACGGACGTGGAGCGGACACGGCTCGCCGAGCGCGAGGACGCGCTGAGCCTGCGCATCGTCGACAGTGAGGGAGCCCGGGTCCCTCTGGGAGTGGTTGGCCGGCTCGTCCTCGACGACGGGGTCTTCCCCGGCCGACAGCTCGCCCGCCACGCCCGGTGGCGGCCCCGCGGCGGCGTCGAGGTACTCGACGACACCCCGACCCAGCCCGGCCTCAACGCGTTCGGGGCACCCGGCACGTCGGCGGCCCACGCCGGGCCGGACGCACCGGCGACACCGGCCACGTCGACGCTGGTGGCCGCGATCTGGGCCGATGTCATCGGGCGGACTCCGGCAGGCGACGAGGACTTCTTCGCCCTCGGCGGCACGTCGATGGCCTTGATGCAGGTCAACTGGGAGCTGCGCCGCCGCGCAGGCGTCGAGGTGCCGATCGCCGAGCTGCTGGCCGCCCCCACGGTCAGCGGCATGGCAGGCACTGTGGCACAGCACCAGGAGCGGACCGGGCGCGAGGGACACACGTCCCGATGGACGCGTACCGAACTGCCACTGCGCGGACCGGGCCACCTGTTCAACGTCGCCGCGCTCTCCCCCACCCAGATGTGGGCGGCTGGCGTTCGCGAGACACCCGGCAGCGCCGAGGGCACACGGTCCGTCGTGCTGCGCTGGAACGGTGAGAGCTGGCACGAGGTGCCCCATCCCGAGCTCGAGAAGGTGTTCGGCGTCGCGGTCGCCCCGTCCGGCGCCGTGTGGCTCTCGGGCAGGCGGGGACTGCTGTGCTTCGAGGGCACCCAGTTCCGCCGGGTCGGGGGTGACGCTCCGCAGTACGACTGCGCGTCCATCACCCGGATCGGCGACGGACTCTGGACCATGGTGCGCCCCGACGACACCCCGGGCGCGCAGACCTACGTCGCGGCCGGCGGCGAGGACGGCCGGTGGCGACGCCTGCCCCTGCCCCTTCCGCCACGGGCGACGACACGCTTCGGGTGCCTCGCCGGGACTTCTGACCGCGACGTCTGGGCGGCGGTCGTCGTCGACGGTGACGACGCCGCCCGGGAGTCGTGGCTCGCGCACTGGGACGGCGAGCGCTGGCAGGAGGTCGTCCCGCCGCCGCTGGGGCGGGCCGAGGTGGAGATCATGCGGGTCGTCCCCCGCGGCCCCGACGACGTCTGGGTGCTCGGCGCACGGCTCACCGCCGAAGGCCGCGTCAGCGTGATGGTGCGCTGGGACGGGCACGAGTGGACCGAACCCACCCTCCCGGCCGGTCACCGTGGGCGCATCAACAGCCTCACGGCAGCGGGCGACGGCACGCTGTGGGCGGTCGGCGGCGGTCAGGGGGACGCAGGCGTCGTGCTGCGCAGCAACGACGGCTGCCACTGGGAGCCCGACGTCGCCCCGTCCTCGGTCCTGCTCGGCGACATCGTCCCCTTCCCGGACGGCGACGGGCTCATCGTGGGGGGCGCCGCCGACGACGGGCTGGCCCTGTTCCGAAGGGAGGGCGTCGCATGACGGCGACTGTCGACATGCCGCCCGGCAACCTCGGCCTCACCGCGGCGCAGAGTGCGGCACTCGAGGCCGACACGACGGACGGCTCCTACCGCGTCGCGCTGCTTGCGGTCCATCCCGGCGAGCTCGATCTCCATGCGCTGGCGCAAGCCCTCATGGAGCTGCGCAGACGCCACGATGTCCTGCGCACGACCGTCCGCTACAACGACGACGGTCCCGTGGGCACGGTCAGCACCCAGACCGTCGTTCCGGTGGAGCTGGTTGCCGGGCCGCCACCGCACTCCGCCGACGGACTGCCACCCAAGCGGCTGGACCTGACCACCGGACCACTCGTGCACGTCGCGGTCTTCTCCGACGTCGGTGGCCGCACCCTTCTGGGATTCCAGGCCCATCCGGTCGTGCTCGACGAGGAGACCGTGCGCCGTGCTGTCCACGAACTCGGCCTGCTCTACCGGTACTTCGCGGGCGGCGGCCCCTTTCCCCCGGTGACACGCGTCGGCTACCGGGAGCACGCCGCCAGGATGCGCTCCACCGCCGGCCGTGTACCCCGCCGGATGCCCGTCGTGTCCCACGAGGTCGGCCCCGCCACCGCGGACCGCGTCCGCCTCATCGGATCATCGCGTGGGCTGCCCGTGGCCCTGCTCGTGCTCGCCGCCTGGATCACCGCAGGTGCGGCGACATCCGGAGCAGCCACCGCGCCGGTCGCGACGTCTCTCCCTGACCCATCCGGGAAGCGGCCCCTGGGCCCGGTCTGCGACCGCATCCTGCTCCGGGGCGAACCGGGAGCGGCGTACGACGTCGTCGCCCTCGCGGAACACCTGCGCGCAGCAACGGCCGACACCAAGCCGGACGACGGCGATACACCGCTCACCTTCACCTTCCATGACGACCGCCCCCGGGCGGGAGGCGGCCCGTTCGAGGTCGTCGAAGCAAGCGGCATGCTCGCTCCCTCCGAGGACTCGCTCGCGGTGCACAGCACGTCGGCGGCGGGCTGGCTCCTGCGCCTCACGCACCGCGCCGACATTGCGAGCTCCACGGCCGCCCGCGCCACCCTCGCCCGCACGGTGGCGCTGCTGGACAACGCGGGTGCCTCCCTGGTCGACGAGGAGCTGCTGTGAGAGCCCACCGAAGCGCTTCCCTCGGGATCCTCGATGACTAAGGAAGGTAGTCCCATCAGCGACCGAACATTCATGTACGGCCCGCCATCCCCTGCCGCCGCTCTCCGGATGTTCTGCCTGCCGTACGCGGGCAAGGGCGCCAGCCTCTACCGACCGTGGTGGGAGGGCTCCGACCGACGGATCGAGTTCGTACCCGTCCAGTTGCCGGGGCGGGAGAACCGTTTCCGGGAGAGCCTTGTCCACGACCTGCGCGAACTGGTGGCGTCCCTCGCCGCCGACATCGCGCCGCACACGAAGCGGCCCTACGCACTGTTCGGCTACTGCATGGGCGCGAGCATCGCGTTCGAGCTGGCCCACCAGCTGTCCCACCTCACCGGGCACCGGCCTCAGCACCTGGTCGTCGCCGGAGGAACCCCGCCGCACCTGCAGCGGGCCGTGTCGTCGGAGCGTCAGCGCACCGACGAGGAACTGATGACCGAACTGCGCCGGCTGGGCGGCACGCCTGTGGCGGCGCTGGACGACGAGCGTCTCCTCGCGTTCGCCCTGCCCGTGCTCCGCGCCGACTGGTCCGTCGTCGACGGGTACACCTACCGGCCCACCCCCGCGCTGGACGTCCCGATCACGGTCCTCGGCTCCACGGACGACCCCGATGTGCCCACGGACGAGCTGCGGCAGTGGGGGCACCACACGAACGCCGACACCCGGGTCCACGTCTTCCCCGGCGACCACTTTTTCGTGGACCGGTTCCCTGAGGAAGTCCGAGGACTGCTGGTCAGCGAGCTGACCGCAGAACCGGCCGACGCGGCGCACCGGCTACCGGCGCACGGGACGACGCCCGAACGTGCTGCCCGGTACGACCACGGCATCGCCGAGGCTCTCGAGGCAAGCGGGCCGCGCGCCCTCGGTGGCATCGACACGAACGCGTGGGGCGCAGCGCTTCACGACCTCGACGCCGCCGCTCTCATGGCGATGACCCGTGCCGTCACCGGCGCCGTGGACGGGCCATCCGTCGACGGGCTCGCCGAGCGGCTCCAGGTGGCGCCACGTCACCGGTGGCTGCTCGACCGCTGGGTGGCGTCCCTACTGGCGGAGGGCTACGTCGTACGACGGGACGGGGCACTCGTCGCGACGAACCAGGCGGGGCCGCAGCCGGCCGACGACAACCGAGTGTCGAGCGCCTGCGCGACGCTCGGCTACGGCGACGAACTGCGCGACTTCTTCCTGCGGTGCAACGGCAACCTCTCCCTGCTGCTCCAGGACAAGCTCACCGTGCAGGAGCTGTGGTTCAAGGGCGGCGGCTTCGCGGTTGCGGAGTCGACCTACCGGGACAACCCCATGGCCCACTACCTGAACGCGGCCCTCGCCGTGGCTGTCGTGCATCACGTGCGGAACCGTGCGGGCAGCACACCGGTCCACGTCCTGGAGCTCGGGGCCGGCATCGGCGCCACCACGAGCACCCTCCTGCCGATGCTCGCCGATACGGGTGTCGAGCTGCGCTACGTCTTCAGCGACATCTCACCGGTGTTCCTGAAGGCGGCTCGCGAGCGGTACGCCGACTTCCCCTTCGTCGAGTTCGAGTTGATCGACATCAACGGCGGGAACGGGTCGTCAACGCCGCCCGCCGACGTCGTCCTGTCAGCGAACGTCCTGCACAACGCCCTCGACACAGGGGCGACGCTGGCCCTACTGCGGCGGATGACCGCGGACGACGGAATGCTCGCGTTCGTCGAATCCAGCCGGGAGCACTACCAGCTGATGGCCTCGATGCTCTTCATGCTCTCGGGGGCTGACGGGCGCTCCCGGCCCGGCTCGGCCGACTTCCGGGCCACCGAGAACCGCGTCTGTCTCACCCAGACGGAGTGGCACGAGCAGCTGCGACGGGCTGGCTTCACCCCGACAGCCACCGTGCCGGACGCGAAGCGGGACCCGGCGGCGGTCCTTGAGCAGTATCTCTACGTGGCCTTTCCCGAGATCCCTCAGACGTCTTCACCGGAAACACCCGAACCAACCAGGAGGGCACTGTGACCTCACACAGCGATACTCGGGAAGCCCTGTCCAGGCTATGGCTGAACGCGCTGGACAGTTCAGCCGAAGAGCAGGTCGCAGACTACGAGAGGTTCTTCCAGTGCGGTGGCAACTCTATCGCCGCGATCAAGCTGTACATGGAAACGGAAGAGCAACTCGCCGTGACAATCGATTCCGCCGAATTCCTGGGGACCCTCGCAGAAGGGGACTTCGGTGATCTTGTCAGGCTTACGGAAGCTGCCGCAGACGCCACAGCCTCCGCTTAGGAGCCCGTTCTCCCTCCGGAGGTTTGCCTACATGTCTGCTCATTCCGAAGTCCCGCGTTTTCCGTTCCCGCCATCGTCGGTACCGTACGACCCCGGACCGGAAATGCGTGAACTCATGGGGAAATGCCCGGTGAACAAGGTCCGCCTGCCCGACGACTCTACGGCGTGGCTGGTCACCGGCTTCCACGAGATACGGGAAGTGATGATCGATCAACGTTACTCCCGCGAGCTGGTCTTCGCTCCCGGCCGCCAGGTGTACGGCACGGAGGCGTCTCTCGCTGACAGCATGGTCGGTATGGACCCGCCGGACCACACTCGCCTGCGCAAGCTGGTGGCCGGCCCGTTCACTCAGAAGAGCATCCGGGCGCTCCGCCCGAAAGTCGCCGAGATCGTAGACGATCTGATCGACTCGATGCTCGCCGGGCCCCGTCCAGCAGACCTCGTCCAGTCGTTCTCGCTGATGGTTCCGGCAAGCGTGACATGTGTACTCCTTGGCGTGCCGGCAGCGGACGCCAGCCGCTTCCACGCGATGGCGAACAAGATATTCGGCAGCTGGAGCCGCTCTGAGGACGAGATCGCCAGGGCGTACACCGCCATGGCCGGCTACATGGCGCAGCTGATCGGCCGGAAGCGGAGAGCACCCGGGGACGACCTGATCAGCGGACTTGTCGAAAACCCCGAGTCAGCCGAGAAACTCTCAGACGTCGAACTCGTCAAGTTCTGCGTGGGGCTGCTGGCCGCCGGCCACGAAACCACCGCAAACTCGATCAGCACGTCGTTCGTAGCGCTCAGTCAGCATCCCGACGAGCTGGCCCGGCTGCGCGCCGACCCCGACCTCGCCCCCGCGGCGGTGGAAGAACTCCTGCGGTACGTGATCATCAGTGGCAGCGGATTTATCCCGCTGGCGCGGATCACCCGGGAGGAAGTGTGCCTTGGCGGGGTCACCATCCCGGCTGGGGAAATCGTCTTGCCGACGTTCGACGCCGCCAACCGGGACAGCGCCGCATTTGACGATCCGGACCGGCTTGACGTCGGACGAGCACCCAAGGTCCACCTGAGCTTCGGCGCGGGCGCCCATCACTGCCTCGGCGCGCAGCTCGCCCGGCTGCAACTGCAGGAGGCGTTTCGCGGGCTGCTGACACGGTTGCCCGGCCTGCGGATGGCGGTGCCGATATCCGCACTCGAGTTCCGTGCGGGGCATCGCATCGCCAACCTGCGTGAGCTCCCTGTCACCTGGGACGACAAATGACGTGACGGGTAACGGTCGAGATCGGATCTCCGACGACTGATCAGCGCGCACGCCGAGGACACGCGGGATAACCGTGCCGCCCGACCGCCATGCCATCCGCCGGTGCGGTACGCACATAGGAGGTTTTTTCTGTGTCAGCATCAACACTTGCCGAACTCAACTGGGCGCAGAAAGCATGGCTGATCGGCCCTCACGACGGTATTGCTGATCTTCCCTGGCGCCACCGGTGCCAAATGCGCGTGGCTTTGCGGAAGGGAGTAGACATCGCCTCGGTCAGGGCATCATTCGAACGGGTCATCGCACACTTCCCGATGCTGCGGGCTCAGGCGGTGCACAATGCCGATGGCGATGTTGCGCTGAGGATATTGCCGACGGTCTCAGCAAGGAACATGGTCGTCGCAGAGATCGCCGGGGATGACATCGGCGAGGTTCCGCAGGCCATCATGGACAACATGCGCGAGGAAGGCCGGCCCAACATCGGGGTCGTCCTGTTCCAGGATTCCACGCGAACCACCTTGGCGATCGAGGCCGCCCACTTCTTCCTTGACGGCGAATCTCTGGCAACGGCGGTGTCGTACGCCTTGAGGTTCCTGGAAGGGCAAGAGCCACTGTGGGACGAGGAGGGAAGCGAGGACGACACTCACCGAGCGATACTGCGGTACGAGAGGAGCGCTGCCGCGCTCAGCACCTCGCAGCGCAACATCGCCCGACTGTGCACCATCGGAGAGAAGGCAGTAGGGCTGGGAAAAGCGGGCCCATACCTCCTGCACACCGAATCATCGATCGGCGGGGCCGGCAGCCGAAGCCTGGGAAGGGCGTGCAGTGCGCTGGCGGCGAGCGCAGGCGTGCCCATGCCCGGCGTGCTGCTGTCACTGTTCCTCATCGCCCGCGGAGCGTTGCTGGACGAACACCACACCTGGCTGGCTGTGTGCTCAGCCAACAGGTTGACGGCCCACGAGCGCAGATACGTGGGCCTGCAGACGCGGCACGGCGCACTACTGGCCGACCTCGGATCCGGTAGCGAGACCTTCGCTGGGCTCGTACGGCGTATGACCGGGGCGCTGACCGACGCGGTACTCAACTCGAGACATGATCCCGACGACCTGCTTCAGGCGTACCGCACCCGCGGCATCCCGGAAAATCCACCGTGCTTCTTCAATTTCATCAACGGGAGGGCGCTGGGTTCTGGCCTGGAACTGGACGAGATGGCGGGAGTGGAGGAAATACAGGTCCCGTGGGTATCCGCGCCGAGCGGTCGTTTCGCCCTGGAACTCAACTGCTTCTCCACCTCGGGGTTCGTGGGGACAAGCGTCGAACACGACCCGAAAATCTACCCGAGGGATCGGATGGCGGAGCTGCTGACCGCTGTCCACAACCTGGCTGAGCGGGCTGCACACTTCGGACCCGAAGCTACGGTGGGCCGGCTCCTGGAACAGGCAGAAGCACGAGCGGAACCATAGGGCTTGCCTCCCTGTCCGGGCCGTGGGAGCTGGTCCCCTCGGACGCTGCCGATGCGCCAGCGGCGGTGATCGCGGTGAGCCCGGACCTCGCTCGAATTGCGCAGAGCCGTGCACCCCGTGGGCAGGTTTGACGAGAGTCACGCAGAGATGGCGAGATTTATGCGTGACTTTGCTCGACTCTGGTCGTAGTGTCACCGCCATGCTCTCTGACCGAAGACATCAGCTGATCCTCCGCGTGCTGCGGGCGGACGGTCCCACCAGGGTGGCCGCCCTGGCCGAAAAGGTCGGAGCAAGTCAGGCCACCATCCGGCGCGACCTCGCGCAACTGGAGGACGAGGGGCTGCTCAAGCGGGTCTACGGCGGTGCCGCCCCGATCGTCGGCGAGGACGACCCGTTCGCCGACGTGGCCGCGGTCCGGGTGGAGGCCAAGGACGCCCTGGCCCTCTGGTGCGCCGAACTGGTGCAGGACGGCGAGACGGTACTGCTCGACATCGGCACCACGGCCCAGCGGGTGGCCCGCCGCCTGCACGGCCGGTCACTGACCGTCATCACCAGCAACCTGGCGGTCTACGAGGAGCTCCAGGACGACAAGGACATCCAGCTGGTCCTGCTGGGCGGCGTGGTCCGGCGCGACTACCGCTCGCTGGTCGGCTTCCTCACCGAGGACAACCTGCGGCAGATCCACGCCGACCGGTTGTTCCTCGGCACCAGCGGCATCCGCCCCGACGGCCAGGTGCTGGACACCACCGCCGTCGAGGTGCCCGTCAAGCGGGCGATGATCGCCGCCAGCGCCCACGTGGTCCTGATGGCGGACGCCGGCAAGTTCCCCGGCACCGGAATGGCCCGGGTCTGCGGCCCCGAGGACCTCGACGTCGTGGTGACCAACGTCCCGGGGGACGACATGACGTGCGGTCGGCTGCGCGAGGCGGGAGTCGAAGTGGTCGAAGTATGAGCATGACCACCCCGGTAGTGCTTCCTTAAAGCCGTCGCCGTCCCGTGCCGGTAGGTGCGGCTCTTCGCGTTCGGTTCGGTGTACCCGAGCGTGACCGGATACGGCAATTCCTCCGGTCGGATCATCCGGCGCGGCTCGGTCGGCCGCTCGAACGGGAAGAGCAGGTTGTCCCTGCCCAGGTTCTTCACCTCGATCCAGGGCCACCGCAGGAGCCCCGGCCCGCGCCGCGACGGCGAACGGCGACCGCTCGCCGAAGGGATGCGGCGTCCGAAACGCAGACCAAGGCGCCAGCGAGTGACGTGCGTTGAACTGGCTCGAACTCCACCCGGGCTCGCTCTCGTGCACCAGCACGATGGCCCGACAGTGCCGGCCGCTCCCGCCCGGCCGCTCGGGACCGAGCTCGGACAAATTGGCAATCACCACCGGACCATCACCAGTACGTGGGACGAAGGCGTAGTGGAGCCAGCGCCGCTCCAAAGGGTCGGACATCACCATGTCCGGGAACGGCTCCACCGGGCCGAGCCGCCCGGCGGCGGGCTCTGGTCCTGTAGAGAGGGACACGGCGCGGAGACGTAACACAACGTCATACACCTCTATTTGCCGCACCTATCGGTCAGTCCGGGTGCGGGCAGTGACGTCCCTTCACCAGCTGCCCTAGGACCCACTACAGACTCACCAGACCCGGGAGGGTCGTCCGGCAGTACCCCTCACTCCACTCGTAAGGCGGAGTGCACCTGAGTGCCTCAACTGCTGCACTCGGACCGGGCGCGATGATTCGCGGGTCGCGTTCAGCCATGCGGACAACGGACAGCAGTAAACCCTGGCCATAATTTCATCTCGTACCGCCACCCCGTCCCGACCGGCAAGGTCGGGACGAGCTCGGCGAGCGCGACGTCGACGGGGAAGTCCACAGCCTCAGACTCCGGCCACGACGATGCACATGCACGTGGAGGAGCCCCTACTGAAGCAGTCGCATCACCGTCTTCACGGTCAGCGTGAGCGGCGTGTTCTGGGCGGCCACGGCAGTGCTGTAGGCGATCGCGACGTGCTCGATCGCCTACATCGCGGCGCACACAATGCGGGCCTGGTGCTCGGTGAGTTCGTCACCGGCGTCGACGGCGAGCGAGGTGAGGGCGATCGCCGCGAGGACGACGAGCGCCGCGAGCAGCGCGAGGTGCTGGAACGGGAGTGGCATGACTGCCTTTCCGGGCGGACAGTTGCCAGTCTCGACCCTTCCGCGGGAACCCGGGCGCCGTACAGGAGTAGATCGCGAAGTGAGACGCATATCACATTTATGTGTCTCGGTCTGTGAATCAGGGCCGTCTGGCTCCTTGTGGTCTGCGCGCGGCTGTGACTCTCAGTGATAGATGGCTCGAAGTGACGGGAAACCCGCAGGCGTAAAACTTGTTCTCAAGCCCGGTTGGCCAGATTGCTCAGCGATGGTTGGCCACTGCGGCGTCGTTCGTTGCGGAGATGCGGCGAGGCAAGGCGTCCAGGGCGTCCCTGGTGACCGATCACGCGGCAGTGGGATGCAGCCCCGACCGACTGGGCAGCTTCCCGTCGCGACGGCACGCATCTCGTCTGACCGGGGCGTTTAGGTGGGGAAGCCCGGATCTCCGAGTGCCACTGAACCGCCGGATCCGGCTCCACGGTGGCCTAAGCCAGGTATAGTTCTTCCTGTCGAATCGGGGGTGTCAACCACCCGATCCCGAGCGACACTGAAGGGCCCAACTCGGGAGGCAACCCGAGTCAGACCCTCCAATGCAGTTCACAAGCCCGGTCGCCTAGCTGTCGACCGGGCTTCTGCGTGCGAAGCTCCAGTCTCCCGACCGGCCCGTGTGTGGGACTACTGCACAAGCTGCCCCACAGCGGCGATGATCGCCACGATCAGCCCTGCCGCCGCCAGATAGACCTGCCAACGTTCGGCATCGGTCCAGCCTCGCCGGCGAGGCTTGGCATCGTCCAGATCACCCACGTCCCACCCCCAATCGATCTTCCAACAGGTTCGTCGAGGGCTTTCGGCGAACCTGCCACGATGGTCGCTGGGGGATGCGATGCGCGTAGGAAGTACGTCACGGGTAACCCGTCGCCCGGCACCGGAACAGCACTATTGATCTGAGCTTTTCCTGAGCTTGTGCGCAGGTCAGCGGGTTGCGGACGTCCGCCGTGGAGGGTCCATCGCGCTCTGCGGACCATCGGCGAGCTGGCGTGGTCCGGAAGATGCCATCCGGACCAGGTTGACCACCGCACTGCTGCCGACCGGCTCCGCAGCCGCCCGCCGCTGCCTGTTCGTGCGCCACCCCTTCCGAGAGGATTCCTCGGCAAGTACGAGGAAGGCGAACCGGCGTGGACGGCTCCCACCCGCATCGCATTCCACCATCCACCCGCATGGGGCTCTCCCCAGCCGAGGCCCGACCGGGACGCATCGCACGTTACGCCGCGCTTGCGTCGCTCACTTGGGCCCGCCGTTAGGCGGGCAAGCAATGGGCTGGTTGTGGGCGATCATCGTGGGATTCGTGCTGAATCAATTGCCTCCTGATCCTCGGCCTCTTCGGCGTCCTGATGATCGTTTACATCTCCGTCACTGGCATGAAGGGCACGACCTGGGTCCAGATGGTTAAGGCCGTGCTGCTTATCGGCGGCAGCTCCGGGGCTACCGACGTACCGCGCCCCTCGAAAGAGCAACACACAAACTCCCCAGCACCGCGGAGTTCGCCGCGGTGCAGGAGAGCGCGGAGTTCGGTGAACTGCGCCGCTCCTACCGCTCCTTCGCTTTTCCCTTGACCGTCGCCTTCATCGCCTGGTGGTACTCGCGGCACGCCGCCGCGAAGCTCGACCCCAAGGCCGCGGCGATCAAGTCCCGGATGGAGGGCGGCGCATGAGCCCCGTACAGCAGAGTGATCACGCCGCTGGCGAGGCCAGCGACCTGGGGGTCTCGCTGACCGACCGCTGCAACCTGCGGTGCACCTGCTGCATGCCCGAGGAGAGCCTGCAGCAGCTCGTCAAGCCCGACCTGCTCACGGACGACGAGATCGTCCACCTGATCGACATTGCCGTCCCTTCCCCCGGCATCAAGGAAGTCCACATCAGCGGCGGCGAACCTGACCCCAGGAGTAAAGGTCAGGGGCATTTTCTGGATAAATTAGATCTAAAGAGCGTTTTGTCCTGGCGGGGGTGTTTGGTATCTCGCGCGAACTGCGGGGGTTGGTGGCTGTGCACGTGAGCGTGTGAGGATCCGTTCGTGGAGTGGGGTCTGTGTAGCGAGCGGCGGGGCGGGCGCACGGCGGGGGCCTTCGCGACACCGGCCGCGCGGCTGGAGGCAGTTGCCGGGCGGACCGGCGGGAGGGGGCCGGCCTCGCCGGTGAGCCGGTCGTCGCACCACTGCAGGGCCTCGCCCACCATGTCGAAGCCGCCTTCGCGCAGGGTGTGCGTCCATGTCTCGGCGTCGACCTCTTCGACCACGACGCGGAACGGCGATGGGGCGCGCTCGTCCAGGGCGCGCAGGGCCACGACGACGACCATGTCGTCCGGGTCGTCGCTGGTGTAGGAGTAGCCCATGGCGTAGTGGTCGCCGTCGCCGGCGAGGCGTCGCTCCAACGCTCGCGTGGCGTCGTCCGCCGCAGGCGGCCCCAGCTCAGAGTCGAGGCCGATGGCGGCGGGCGGGCAGCCTCGGTGAATGAGCCAGGACTGCGCCATCGCAGCCAGCGGCAGCGGAGCCTGTTCGAAGCTGAACGTTCGCTTCTCGTAGTCCCGTTGCAGATGCACGGCGAGCACCTGGGGCATGCCGGGGTGTCCCCCGGTCGCGGTGCGGTCGAACAGGACGTAGTAGCTGTGCGGCCCGTCGTGGTGTTCGGCGAGGGGAACGAGCATGTCCTCGTGGACGCCGACCTTGCGGTAGAAGTCGAGGTACCGCTCTTCGTCGGCGTCGAGATCGTCCAGATCGAAGTCGACCTGGGGAATGGGCTTCCGGACCGACGTCGGTTCGGTGGGAGGCAACAAGGGCCTTTCGGTGGAGTTCAGCGCCGCTGCGCCGGAGCTGACGGCGACGTACCGGAGGGAGCTGGGACCTTCGGCGCCGGCGTCGTGGGGGTGCGGCGGACGGCGAACAGCGCGGCTCGTCCGGCGTCGGTGAGCGCCACCGGCTGCCCGGCGTGCACGGGGTGACTGGTGTCCAGGGCGACCAGACCGGCGTCCTCCAGCCGCCACAACTTGGCGTGGGAGATGCGGGTGCCGGAGGCCGCTGCGACGGACATCCGGCCGGTCAGCAGGTGTTCGTAGAGCTTGGCGCCACCGGCGATGGCCAGCAGCGCCGCCTGGTCGTCCGTCGAGAGCGGCTGCGCGTCGGGCTCGGTGGACGCTGCCGCGGCCTCGATCGGCTCCAGCGCGGCGAGCACCTCCCGGGCGGCGGCGTCCCGGCCGGCGGCAGCCACTTCCAGCTGATCCACGGTGCGCTCGATGCGTGAGAACAGGGCGCCGTCGACCTCGAACTCGCCGCTGGTCAGGCGGTTAAGGAGACGCAGGTAGAAGACAACGCTGGTCTGGGTCTCGACCAGCTCCCGGTGCCGGTCCACCAGCAGGGCGTGCTGCCTGTCGAGGACGCCGCGGTCGCGGTAGACCCACAGGGTGTCGATGTCGTGCCCGGTGGCGGCTTCCAGGTGATGGCCGAGCGGGGAAATCGCACGCCGGGTGGGTGTCGGCGCGGATTCAGGGGGCATAGGTAACGCTCCGTGCGTTCAGCGGGTTTGGTGGTGTGCGGGGTTCGGTGCGGGACGGGGCAGACCTCGCGTCGCGGTGGGCCGCGGACCGGGGCGGGGCACGGGCGCGCGAGTGGCCAGTTGCGGCGAACGGGAGCGTGCCGCGTGGGTACGGGCGCTCAGCGGCCGGCGGGTCATCCCCAGACGGCGGCCGACCTCGTCGTAGACGTCGTTGCCGGCGCGCGGACGGATCGCGACGACGTGGATCTCCTTGTGATGGGCGGATTCCGCGGGCGCCGGGCGGACGGTGTAGACGACTCGCCAGTCACGGCGCGCGTCCACGAACAGCTTCCTGAAGCCCTCCAGGTCGCCGTCGAGGCGCAGTCCGAAGCGCTGGGCGTTCACGACTTCTTGCAGGTAGACGAGGGTGAGGTCGCGTATGTCGCTGGGGGCCTGGAGGAGATCGGTGAGCGCACGGGGGTCGAAGCTCAGTCCGAAGGCGGGCTGTCCCGCTCCGCTCATGACGCCGGCTCGTCGGACTCGGCAGGCCCGGCGATTTGTGCCGTCGCGGCCGCTTCCGTGCGTACGGACGGCGGCGGGCCGGGCAGGAGACGGTGTGCGGGCCGGTCGGGCGAGGTCATGCAGGCCGACAGCGGGCCGCCCGGTGCGCGGATCGCCGCGACGGCGTGAGTGAGGAAGTCCCGGTGCCAGACGAACAGCCCGCTCAATCCGGCTTCGGGATCCTTGTGCTGCTGGTAGGCGAGCCACAGGGCATGGAGCCAGGCCACGACGTCGTCGTGCTCCTGCCACTGCAGGCACCAGGGCGCCGCGGTGGTGACCTCCGACCCGTAAGACCGGGAGGAAGAAGTCGTCGACCCAGTCGGACAGGGCGTCGAGTTCGTCCTCGCGCTCCTCGCCGTCCAGTTCCAGGATCGGGCGCGGTTCCGGTGGAACGGCGGAGGGCGGACCGCCGAGTGAAGGCATGCCGAACGCCGCGAACGGTGATGCGCCCGGCGTTGGGGCAGACGCGAGGTGGTCGAGCTGCTGGGCCTGTTGCGCCGACTGCTCCATGAGCCGCCGCACGCTCGCCTCGATTCCCTCCAGGTGCTGATCCGGAAGACGAACCGGCTCCAACTCTCCATCTTCAGATGGCTTTTCGGATTCGGGCATTGCGAAGTTCGGCCTCCTACGAGACGCGGAATGAGGGAAATGCGGGGAACCCCGCGCGGCGCCGCCGTCGGATTGCACGGCGTTCCGGCGGTGCCGCGCCGACGGCTGCGCGGGAGGGATGGCCGCGTTGGCGGCGGGCAGAGACAGGGATCAGGCGCTGAGAACCATGTCGTCCTGCGTGAGGGTCGCGCCAAGCGTCTCGTTGAGCCGCTTGGCTACTGGCGCAGTGAGGTTTTTCGGGGCAGGGAGTATTCGTGTGAGGTCCGTGCCCGCCCCATTGCGGATAGCGGCTGTTGCGGATGGCGCCCCGGTTCTGCGCCTGGCTTGATAGCGGACGCTGTCACGCGTGCCTTCTTCGGGCGTGACCGTCGACGCCTGCCACAATCAACCGCTGTTGTCCGGGCATGTGTGCTGGGATGATGAGAGCAATGATCTTCTACACTGAGTGGCGCGCGGTGGATGCGGCCGGCCGTTGTGCGCCGAGTGCGCGGACGAGCTCTGCACCACCACTCGATGTGAGCGTACTTCTTCAGCGCGGCCCGGGTGCAGGCCCACCGCCCCGTTTTCGACAGCGAGTTGGTGTTCGTCTCAGCGACGCTGCAGGACTTGAGACTCACTGATGATCACGGGCGGCGTGCGAGGAAGACGAACTCCTTGCCTGGCCGGTCAGGGGCATCACGAACGTCTTCCACTACGTAGCCGTGGCCGACCAGGTCCGTCTCGACCTCTTCCCGATCTCGGAAGCGCAGTGTCGAATCCGACGTCAGTACCTGTCCGTCCACTGCGAAGACGTAGGTCCAGCGGAAGGTCACGAGAGGCCAGCTCACCTCGATCAGCTGGACCCAGCTCTCGACGGAGCCGACGCCCGGGATCTGCGTCACGCGGTAGGACTTCTCGCGGGACCACTCTTCCCAGGCGCGTCTGGCCGGATCACGGGTCTCGAAGACCAGGTAGCCGCCGGGCCGCAGCGCGTGGTAGGCGCCCCGCAGCGTTTTCTGCCAGGTGTGCGGATCAACGATGGCCTGGGCGACATTGGCTGTCATGGTCGCGAGGTCGACCTGCAGTGGCGGGAGGGCTGTCGCGTCACCGCAGATCCAGCGCACTCGCTCACTGCCCGGTTTGGCCCGGGCGATGTCGACGGATGCCTGGGCGGGATCGATGCCGACGACCTCGATCCCGCGGTCGGCCAAGAGGAGTGCGAACACCCCTGTGCCGCAGCCGATGTCCAGAACTTGGCGCGCCCCGGCCTCTTCCACGATCCGGAGGTAGGCGTCGAGATCGCTGCGGTCGGGGTCGAGCGGATCGTAGATCGCGGCGAGTCGTGGATGCCCGAAGCAGTCGTCAGCCATGCGGCCGAACGTATGCAGAGCCGGCCCCGAAGGGCTACTGGATTTCGCTGGACCACCGGTTAGGTCCAGTGTCTCTACCTGTCTCAGCTCGTTTCACGGAGCGAACTGGGTGGGGCAGCTGGGTTGTTAGGTTCCGCGGTTGTTACGCCCCAGCCGCAGGAGTCTGATGTCCTACTTCTTCACCTCGTACAGCAGCGTCGTACGCCACCGGGAGGCGTTCGGCGGGTTCGGCTTCGATGTCCCGGCGATGCTGTCGGCTCCGATGGCGCTGCCGGAGGGCACTCCGTTCTTCCTGGATGAGGACATGCGGCCGCGTGAGCCGATGACTTCGTACTTCTTCTACCTCGCCCGCCACGTCGAGGCGGAGAGCCTCCGGGATTACGCGTATGACCTGATGGGTCTGGAGGACTTCTTGGCCCGGGTGCTTGATCCGCCGGCGGATCTCCTGTCGGCGTCGGAGGAGGATTTGGTGGCTTTCCGGCGGTGGCGCACGCAGCTGGCGCCGGTGCCGGTGGGGCCGGCGACGTGGCGGCGCAACCGTGCGGCGATCAACGGCTTCTACGACTGGGCGGTGGGCTCGGGTCTTCTTCAGCAGCGGCCTTACCTGCGGCGCCGTAACGGCAGGGACGCTCTGTCGTGGGGGACGGCGGCTGATCTGGATGTGCGGCATCTGTCGCGGGCGCAGTGGGTGATGTTGCACCGGGTCGGTCTGGGCGGTGATCTCCCGGACGGGAGCGTGGACCGCGGGTTTCGGCGCGTGAACCGGTTGCGGAGTATGTCGGCGGCGGAGCTTGCGGTCACTACGGGGATGAGGTTGCGGGAGTTCAGCTGCCTGCTGGACATGGAGGTGCCCGGTCCGTCGCGGGGCGGCACGGCGGTGCCGGTGGCGTTGCAGGCGATCGCGAAGTTCGGTTTCCCGCGGGTGGTGATGGTGCAGCAGGTGGTGTTGCGGTCGCTGGAACTGTATCGCCGTACGGAGCGTGCGGCGGTGGTTGCCTGCTGCGGGCCGGTGCTGTGGCGGCGGCGGGCGGACCTGTTCGTGGTGGACGACGTCGACGGGCGGGGGATGCGGCTGTCGGGGCGGTTGCACGGGCGGCGGCGGTCGTTCGCGGTGGCGGCGATGCCGGCAGGTCTGCGGCGGATCGCGGTGCGTGAGGGCGAGCACGGTCTGGAGCCGTTGGGGCTGTTCCTGGGACGGGGCGGCAGGATGCTGTCGGCGTCGCGCTGGCAGCAGGTGTTCGACGACGCTGCTGGCCGGGCGCGGGAGGTGGCGGCCGAGTGGGGCGCGGTGGTGATGCCCGCACGGGTGCGGATCCATGATCTGCGGCACACGTTCGCGGTGTTCATGCTGAGGCTGCTGACCGAGCAGGTGATTGAGGACGAGCGCCGTCGCCGGGAGGCGGGCGGTTCGGGTGCGTGGCTGATGGAGCACGTGGCGCGGGCGCCGTTGATGATCCTCCAGCGGCTTTTGGGGCATCGGGATCCTCGCTCCACGATGACGTACCTGCGCTACCTGGAGGATGTGAGCGCGATCGTGGCGCGGGCGGTGGAGGAGTGGACGGACGCGGACCGGTCGTTCGCCGACTACGCGGCGCAGCTCGGCGGTCGCGTAGGGGGTGTGTGATGCTGCGGCGTGGCGAGCAGCGGAGGCTGCCCGGGCAGCGGGTCGAGCCGCTCGTCGAAGGCGCGGATCCGGCGCGGGTGGGGGTGCGGCAGGTGGCCCGGGCCTCGCGTTCGAAGGCGTTGATGTCGCGGGTGGATCCGGGCCGGTTCGCCTGTAGGGCGCTGGCGGGGGAGCTCGCCGATGAATGGGTGCTGTACTGCGAGGCGATGGCCTTGCGGGATCCTGAGCGGGTGGCCAGGGCGGTGCGTGGCTTCGCCGGTTTCACCGACGCGTGGCTGGCCGGCCACCGGATCGAGCCGGGGACGGTGCGGCTGGCCGGCACCGAAGTGGACCTGACGGAGATCGTCTTCGCCTGGGAGCATGAGTTGCGCCGGGTCTACCCGCATCCGTCGCAGCAGGGGTATGCCGCGGTTTCGGCGGTGCTGGCGCTGATCGGGCAGCGGGGCAGCGGCAGGGAGACCTGCCGGCCAGGCTGGCCGCCCGGGCCGGGGCGCCGGCGCTGTTTGGCAAGCCGCTCGGGGGATCGCCCCTGGAGGAGTTCACGCAGGCCGAGCGGCTGGCGCTGCGTGATGCGGCGAGGGGTGACATCCGCGTTCTGGAGCGGCGCCTTGAGGCGGGGCGTGCCCTGCTGGCGCGTGGGTGTGACCCGGTTGTGGGCGGCTGGGAGAGCGTGGCCAACCTGTTGTGGGCGGCTCACGCCACGGTCCTGGACACCGCGCTGTTGCGGGCCCGCCTGCCGCGGTCGCCGAAGATGTGGCCGGCCGCGTTGCGGGAGGTCGCCGGTGAGCCGGTCACGAAGCGGGCGCCGCAGACGCTGCTGGCCGCTCTGGCGGCGATGGTCTTCCCGCGGGAGATCGATCTGCAGCCGTTCCGGGTGTTGTTGCTGCTGGCCATGGACACGTGCACGCCGGAGGAACTCCACGACCTGGGTATGGAGGATGTGGAGTTCACCGACGGCGGGGTCCGGCTGCGGCAGACGAAGCACCGCGCCGCACGCACGCGTCACCGCCGCTACGCCGATGCCCCTGCCACCGTCCCGGAGAGGGAGGCGGAGTATCCGGGAGAGGGGCGCTGGGACGTACCGGGTCTGCTGCGCCGGCTGGTCTCGGTGACGGAACCGGTCCGCTGCGCCTACCCCGATCTGGTGGAGTGGCTGTGGGTTGCGGTGGAGCCCGCAGGCACCGGCTGTGCCCGGGTGGCCGGACGGCGCGCGGGATTCGTGCTGGCGGGGCGGCGGTTCACCGACTGGATCACCCGCGACCGCGGCGAGGCCGCCCGGGATATGGAGATCACGTCGCCGCACGATGTGCGCCGGCTACGGAAGACCGCGAAGATCGCACGGGCGGTCGTACTGGGCGGGGCCGTCGCTGACCTGGCGGGCGACGATCATCATGTGGAGGTCTTCCGCCGCCACTACGCGCACGGCACCACCACACATGTTCTGGCCGGCCGTGCGCTGACGGGCGTGCAGCAGAAGGTGTTCGCCTCGCTGACCCGTCCGGTGTTCGCGGACGATGAGGCGGTCGCTGACCTGGCCGAGCCGGAGGTGGCGGCCGCGCTCGGCCTGAAGCCCGGCGTGGCGGAGGCGATGCGGGACGAGCAGCTGGACATGGGGCTGGTCAACTGTCGTGATCCCTTCGGCTCTCCGCACAGCCCCGCAGGGCAGGTCTGTCATGTGGCGCCGGCGATGTGCATGCTGTGCCGCAACGCGGTGGTCTTCCCCGCCCACCTGCCGCGCCTGGTCCTGCTGGCGGAGCACATCGAGATGATGCGTAACCGACTGTCCCCGCAGCGGTGGCAGGCCGTCTGGGGCCGCCAGGCCGCCGCGCTGGCGCAGTTGTTCGAGGAGTGTGCCGAGTCGATGCCGACCGCCCGCCGCGAGGCGGAGGAAGGCCGCGCCCGGCTGGACCTCCCGCTCGGGATGCGCACGGAGTACGACCGATGACCCTCCCCGCCGCCTCCCGGCCAGGCGTGCCTGCCGGAGCGTTCGCCGACGACGAGCCGGTCTTCACCCCGGCCTGCGGCCTGCTTCCGCACGTGCCCGTGCCCGTGTTCGGACAGAGGGAACGCTGGAGCGGAGCCTGCCTACGGCGGCCGAGCAACGTCACGCCCGGAAACTGGCGGATCGCGTTCCCCCTGTTCGACCCGGTGTGGAACCTGCGAGCCCGCGAGATGGCCTTCGCCCTCCTCAACCCCACCCACCCTGAGCTGCGGGCCGCCGGAGCCTTCCGCCCTGCTCAGCCCGCCCACCTGTCCACGGTGCGCCAGCTCTTCGAACGCCTGGGCGTCCTGGGACGCTGGGCGCTCGGCCAGGACCTCCCCGGGCAACTGCCACTGTGGGACACCGGCATCCTCACCGCCTTCCTGACCTCACGGGTCAGCGCCGGGGCCAGCGGGGAACTGTCCCTGGGGTCCTACCGGTCGGTGCTCGCCGTCCTGCATGAGCTGCGTGACGTCCTCACCGGCGGGGGCCTGACCGTGGATCCAGTCGCCGTCGAGGTAGCGGGCACCGTGCCGACGACCCCGACCCGGCCCATAGCCCCGGCGGTGTGGTGGCCCCTGCTGCGGGCCGCGTGGACCTACATCGACCGCTTCGCCGACGACATCCTCACCGCCCGCGACGAGGTCCTCGCCCGCCCTGCGCAGCCCGAGCCTCCCACCGCGGCCGCACGGCATCCGATCGATGAGTGCCTGGAACGGTGGCTCGCCGACCCGGCGACCCGGATTCCCGTGCACGCCGCCGCGTTCCGCATCAGCGCGGCTGGCACCCCGATGTGGTCGGTGATCAGCCTGCTGATCACCGACGGCGCCAACCACACCGCCCTGGACGCCGGCCGTCGGGAAGCCGCGCCCCGACGGCGCCGCATCCTCGCCGAGGCCGCCCGCGGCCGCACCCTCCCCCTCGCCCCCGGGCAGGCCCAATCCCTCCTGGGCGCCCAGCGCATCCCCACCGGGACGAGCCCCCGGCCGGCCGCCGAACTGGACGCGGCCCTGGAGACATGGCTTAGCGACCCCACCCACCTGGTACCGGTCCGCGAAGACCGGATCCCGGCCCCGCACGGGCCGCGGACCGTGCGCACCCCGCGCTGGGCACTGCTGGCGCCCCTCGTCTACGGACCGAACAGCCCGGCCGGCATCACGGCGGGAACCGCCGCCGGCCGCCGGCGCCGCAGCATGGTCCAGGCCGCCGTGGACGCGGGCCAGTTCCAGATCCTCGCGGGCCAGGCCCACGGAAGTGATCTGCCGCGCCCGACACCGCACTTCACCACCGTGGACCGCGCGGACGGCACGACAGGGCCGTGGCGCACGCACCTCAGCGACCGCGAACTCGGCGATGAACTGCGTGCCCTGCAGGGAGCCCTGTACTGCTTCGTGGCCGCCCTGACCATGATGCGCGATTCCGAGATCCAGGAAATCCGCCGCGGCGCACTCACTCTCCACTACGGAACACCCGCCGTGCGCTCCTACAAGCTGAAGAACGAGCCCGGGCCGGCCGAGGAGAAGTGGTAGATCATCCAGCCCGTCGCGACCGCCCTGACCGTCCTGGAACGGCTGTCCCGGCACCCCACCCACCTGTTCACCACCCTCCCCGCCCCCGGCACAGCCGCCCGGCGGGGCGTGAGCGCCCCAAGGCTCATCGACGGCTTCATCGCCCACGTCAACACCCACTGCCTGAACACCGGCCTGTCACCCGTTCCCGAGGCACGGGTACGGCCGCACCAGTTCCGCAAGACCATGTCCGTGATCTGCGCCCAGGAACCAGACGGCGAAATCGCGCTCGGCATCCAGCTCAAGCACGCCGCCCGCCGCATCCTGGCCAACCACCACCCACTCCTACGCCGCCCCCGACGGCGCATGGATAAAGGAGTTCGACGACCGGCTCGCCACCGCCACAGCCGCCAGACTCACCAGCCTGCTCGCCGCCCGCACCACCGGAGCCCCCGTAGCCGTCGGCTCTGCCGCCGCCCGCCTGCACGCCGGACTCGACCGCGTGGCCGCCCGGCTCGCCACGGAAACCCCAGACCAGCTCCAAGCCCTTGCCGCCGACCCCCGCACCGCGGCCGACGTGCTGCGCAGCGAACTCCCCGACCTGCACTTCGGCACCCTCAACCACTGCCCGTGGCAGGCGGAGCAGGCCGAGTGCACCCGCCATCTGCCCGAAGCCGAGCGCGGAGCACCACTAATCGGCGCCTGCCAGCCCACCCGCTGCCGCAACTCCGCCGTCACCGCAGCCCACGCCCCTATCTGGCTGGCCGAACAACACGACCTCACCGAACGACTGCGCGACCGCCGCCTGCCGGCCGCCCGCCGCGCCGCCCTGCGCGCCCGCCTCGACGACATCAAGCCCATCACCAATGCCCTCACCCAGGACCTGTGAATGACCGTCTCCCCAGCCTCCGAAGCCCGCCTCCGCGCCGCCATGGCCCGCCTCCTGGCCGGACAGCCCCAGCGCACCGACGGCGCCCTCACCAAGGAGAACCTCGCCCGCGAAGCCAGCGTCAGCCACGCCACCGTCCACCGCGCCACCGGCGTCCTCGCGGAATGGAACTCCCAGGTCACCCGTCCGATCCGACGTACCCCCAGTGAAGTCGCACGCGACGACACCATCACCGCCCTGCGCACCCAGCTCACCCAGGTCCGCAGCCACGCACGCGAACTTCAGGGCCAGCTCGACGCCCTGGCCACCATCACGGCGAACCTGTACGCCGAGAGCCTCCACCTGCGCCGACGCCTCACTGTCAAACCCCTCCCAGACCCCGGCCCGGGCGCCTCCCCGCTGATAGCGAAGCCGAGGCACAAGAAGACGGAGAAGCCCGCCGCTACTCCAAGCCCTCACTCGCAGCGACCTCCAAGCTGACCAGCCTGCGTGCCCCGGATGACGCGCAACGCTGAGGCGCTGGGGCGAGCAGAAGACTGCCTTCCGCAGCATTCCGAGGCGCACCTGAACTGGTCGCTCATCACCCTCATGAACAGGCGTCTGACCGTAAGAAACCCGCCTCCAGCTGGGCGAAGAAGTAGAACCGACGGCCTGAGCCAGCCTAGGGAGACGAGGAACGGAGCCTTGTAAAGGAATCTTTAGAAAGATACCTTTACATCATGAACCGGCGACAGCTCACCGACCCGCGCGCACTGCGGGCCTACGCCCATCCCTTCCGCCTGACACTCATCGGGCTGCTGCGCAGAGAAGGCGCGATGACGGCCACCAGGGCCGCCGAACTGACGGGGGAATCGGTAGCCAGCTGCTCATATCACCTGCGGATGCTGGCCAAGTACGGGCTCGCAGAGCAGACAGGAGAAGGCCAGGGCCGGGAGAAGCCCTGGCGGGCGACGTCAGCGTTCACTTCCTGGCCCGGCTATACCGCAGACCCCGAGGTGCAGGAGGCCGCGACCGCGCTCAGCCTCGCGGTCGTCGAGCGCTACTTCACCGAGGCGACCCGCTGGCTGGAGAACCGACACACCGAACCAGCGGACTGGCAGGAGGCGGCGCCCCTGGGAGACGCGACCATCTTCGTCACCGCCGCTGAGCTCAAGGAACTCGACGAGAAGATATGGGAGCTGCTCCAGCCGTACATCCGCCGCGCTGACGATCCAGAACAGCGTCCCGCCACCGCGCGCCGGGTGTCGTATGTGCACTTCGGGCACCCGGCGCGGGAGTTCGACGGGAAGACGCAGGATGCGACGGAAGAGCCGCGCTCGTGAGTCCCGCCGGGCGGTTACCCGCCCTGCTGCGCGAGCCGTCCTTTCGCCGGTACTGGACCGGACATACCGTCTCGCTCTTCGGAGACCAGATCACACAGATCGCCCTGCCCCTGCTCGCCGTCCTGGCCCTGGACGCGGGTGCCGCGCAGATGGGGTGGCTCACGGCCGCCGGACTCCTGCCGAGCCTGCTGTTCTCGGTGCACGCCGGCGTCTGGGCGGACCGCCGCGGCCGACGGCGCCACATGATGATCACCACCGACCTCGGGCGGGCCGTGACCCTTGTCTCGCTCCCGGCCGCCTGGGCCCTCAGCTGGCTCGGCCTCGGCCAGCTCTACGCGGCCGCGTTCATGGTCGGCACGCTGAGCGTGCTGTTCGACGTGTGCAACGCCGCGCTGTTCATCTCCCTGGTTCCCGCCGAGCGCTACGTGGAGGGCAACTCGCTGCTCAACGGCAGCAGGGCCATGTCCTTCATGGTCGGCACCAGCGCCGGAGGAGCGCTCGTGCAGCTCCTGTCGGCCCCGGTCGCACTGCTCGCCGACACCGCCTCCTACCTGGCATCGGCCTGGCAGCTGTCGCGGATCCGTCCCACCGAACCACCGGCCGCCGCCCGGGCCAAGGGCGATCTATCGGCTGGCTTCCGCTACCTCATCCGTTCCCGGATCCTGCGCAGCTTCTACGGCGCGGTGACCACCCTCAACCTGTTCAACTTCGCCTTCCAGGCCATCTTCGTCCTTTACGCCACCACCGGCCTCGGGCTCAGCCCCGGCCTCCTGGGCACTGTGCTCGGCAGCGGCGCCGCCGGCTCAGTGATCGGTTCCCTGCTGACCGGCCGGATCGTGCGCCGGATCGGAATCGGACGGGCCACACTCCTTGGCCTCTTCGCGTTCCCCGCGCCGCTGGTGCTGGTCCCTCTGGCGCAGGGCTCCGTCCTTCTTGCGGCAACGTGTCTGTTCCTGGCGGAGTTCGGCTCCGGGTTCGGCGTGATGCTCCTGGACATCGCAGGTGGATCACTCACAGCGTCGCTGATACCCGACGCACTGCGATCCCGCGTCGCAGGAGCCAGCCGCCTGTGCAACTACGGCATCCGCCCCATCGGCGCACTGGCAGGCGGGTGGCTCGGCGCAACGATCGGCCTGCGCCCCACCCTCTGGATCGCGACCCTGGGCGCGCTGCTCGGCCTGGCGTGGGTACTGCCCTCCCGGATACTCCTGCGCACCATCACGCCCGTGCCGTCTCACGGCGAAGCCCAGCCGCACAGGACGCCTTGACGTTGGACACCACGGCAACCAGTGCCGCCCTGCCCATCTACCAACTGGGGATCAAGAACAGTCCCTTACCAGCTCGCCAAGCTGGAGGAGGCCGGTCTCATCGACCGCCGCAGCCATGGCAGGGGAATCGCTCTGCGCAGGTGAGAGCGGGCTAAGTGCGCCGGGCCATGATCTTGATAGCGGCCCGGGTGATGGTCGGTCTCGGAGCGTTGGACGAGACGCTCGTACACGTCATGGACCTACACAAACGGGTGACGGAACGCCTGCGAGAACTGCCGCTCTGAGACACCGAACTCCGCCTAAGCGGGGTTCGCTTCTGTACTGGAAGCGCGACGCCCGGGCCCTGACCGAGGTGGTCCAGCTGCGCGCACTCGCCCACCTCGGCCTGCACAGTTCCGCGGGGTGCGCGGGCAACCGGATGCTCGCCGCCATGGCCTGCGCCCTCACCCCACCGGACCGGCGCACCATCATCGACGACTCCCCCGCGGCGATCACCGCGTTCCTGTCACGCCGGCCCGTACGGGAACTGCCCGGCGTGGGCACGAAGACGGCCGCGACGCTCGCCGAGTACGGCCTGCACACCGTCGGCGACGTCGCCGCCGTCCCCCAGCTCACCCTGCAACGCCTCCTCGGCGCACGCGCCGGCCGCGCCCTCCACGAACACGCCCACGGCCGCGACACCCAGATCGTCGACCCCACCCCGACACCGGCGAGCATCAGCACGGAATACCGCTTCGTCCGCGACGAACTCGACCCGGCCGCTCACCGCCGCGCCCTTCTCGCCCTGGCCGAAGACCTCGGCACCCAGCTGCGTGCCGCCGACCAGATCACCTCGGGACTGACCTGCACCATCCACTACGCCGACCACAGCGCGACCCGGCGCAGCCGCACCCTGCCGGAGGCCACCCAGCACACCGTGCTCCTGGCCCGTACCGCATACGCGGTCTACGCATCACTCGGTCTTCAACGAGCTCGGGTCCGCGGTATCGCGTTGCGCGCCGATGCCCTTCGGCCCGACGACCGAGCCACTCGACAACTCACCCTCGACGCGGACGACGACAAACCCCTCGCGATCGAAACCGTCGCCGACCGGGCCCGCGCACGATACGGCCGCCAGATGCTCTACCCCGCCACCCTGGCTGTCAGCACCCGTCCCCCGTCTGCTCGGCATCCGGACGGAGACACGCACACAGAAGACGCGCGTGGACGTCGTGCGACATAAGCGCGACAGCAGCGGGGCGAGGGCGAGCGTCCCTTTTACCGAGGAGCGTGGAAGTCGACCGGCCGATCTGTCCCCTGGACGCGATCACGGACGGGGCCACACCCGCGCCGACTACTTCCAGGCCGCCAATAACGTGCTCGAAGTCCTCGTATCGCACGGGGTTCTCAGGCCAGAGGCAGTTGACCGAGCGGTCGCCCCCGGTCAGTCTGCATGTCCAGCAGAGCGGCAACATCCGGATCCCGAGTGAAGACGGGGCCGTCCCAGTACGCCGGGACCGCCACCGGCGTGAGGAACACCTCGGCACCGTGGACCCGCGCGGTGTCGAAGAGGACCTGCAGCACCTGCACACCCGCCAGGTTGAGCGTGCCGAGGCGGGCACACCACGTCTGAGTCTCCGGGTCGTACGAGGCGATCGTGCGGAGCCTGTCGAGTTGCTCCTGCCATTGGGCATCGGCGGCCCGCGCAGTCTGGATAGTGGCCTCCAACACCCACGCACCGTCAAGGGAGTTCGGCGAAGCGGTCATGTAAGGGACGATAGACGTCGGCACTGACAACTCGCTCGGTCGGGTGAGTATGTCGATGGGCAGCAGCACCGGGTGTCGCCCAGTTCCGGGAACGCTCCTCGTCCGTCGTGTCAGCGAGTTCCGTCAACGCCCCGTCCATCGCAGCCGCGCGGAGCCGGTCAGAAGGGTTAACAGAATTGACCGACATCGAGGATCCAGCATCCGCGGCGTCACTGACAGACGTCGAACCGATCCAAGACGTGTACCTGTCCGAACCCGGCCTGCTCGTCATTGAGGTGGCGGGCCTGGACGACGCCTCTGTCTTCGCGTTCAGGACGTGATCGCCAAGACATGGGTGGCTCTGAACGGCTTCTCTGGCCCCAGAGGAACGAGTCCGGTGGCCCCACGGGTTTGATCGGGAAATGAGTGTCCGTCAGAAGTGGCCCCAGGGGCGGTCTTGTGGTGGGAGCATCGTTGTGCTTCCGACAGTCAGGGGGCCTGGATGGACGGCCCGAGATCCAAAGTTGAGCTTTTCGCGGCGATTCGCCGGGACTCGCGTACGGAGAAGCTGTCGATCCATGAACTCTCCCGCCGCTACGGAGTGCACCGGCGGCTGGTCCGTGAGGCTCTGACGTCGCCGTGGCCCACTGCTCGTAAGCCGATGCCGCCACGGGTGTCGGTCCTGGACCCGTACAAACATCTGATCGACGCGATCCTGCGTGCCGACCTGGACGCTCCGCGCAAGCAGCGTCACACGGCCAAGCGCGTCTTCGACCGGCTGGTGGACGAGCACGGCATGGACAACGTCTCCTATGGACGGGTCCGGGACTACATCAGGCGCCGCAAGCCCGAGATCTGGGTCGAGGAGGGCCGCGGCCCGCCCGCTGTGTTCATTCCGCAGACCCACCGGCCCGGCGAAGAGGCCGAGGTCGACTTCGGCGACGTCTACATCACCCTCAACGGCGTGCGCACCCTGTGTTACCTGTTCGTCTTCCGGCTGTCCTTCTCCGGCCGTCCACCGCATCTTCGTCTCACAGGGGCAGGAAGCCTTCTTCGAAGGCCATCTCCACGCGTTTGAAGTGCTGGGAGGCGTGCCGCGCGGGAAGGTCCGCTGCGACAACCTCACCTCTGCGGTCGCCCGGGTCCTCGGCTTCAACCGCGCCCGGGTGGAGACCGACCGCTGGACGGCCTTCCGTTCCTGGGCCGGCCTGGAGGTCTTCTATTGTCGGCCGGGCATTGACGGCGCCCACGAGAAGGGTGGCGTCGAAGGCGAGGTCGGACGGTTCCGCCGCAACCACCTGGTCCCCGTCCCCGACGTCACCAGCCTGGCTGATCTCAACTCCCAGGTCGATGCCTGGGACCGGCAGGACGACCAGCGCCGGATCGGCGAGCGCCCGCGCACCGTCGGAGAGTACTTCGCCATCGAGAAGCCCCTGCTGCAGCCGCTGCCCGAGGATCACTTCGAGACTGGCAGGCTCCTGACCCCGAGAGTGGACCGCTACGCGCAGATCACCGTGCGCATGAATCACTACTCGGTACCGGTACGGCTGATCGGCCGCCAGGTCCGTGTCCTGCTGCACGCCTGCGAACTGGTGGTCTACGACGGCCGCACCGAAGTCGCCCGGCACGAGCGGCTGGCCACTCGCGGCGGCAGCCGCCTGGACCTGGACCACTACTTGGAAGGGCTGCTGCGCAAGCCGGGTGCGTTGCCGGGGGCAACTGCGCTGGACCAGGCCCGGGCGGCGGGGAAGTTCACCCCGGTGCACGACGCCTGGTGGGAGGCCACCAGCCTCGCGCACGGTGACGCCGCCGGCACTCGCGCGTTGATTGAAGTCCTGCTGCTGCACCGGCATATGAGCCACCATCATGTCGTCGCCGGGATCGCCGCTGCTCTGCAAGCCGGGGCCCTGACCTCGGATGCTGTTGCTCTGGAAGCACGCCGGGCCGCCGAACGGGAGGGCTCCGGCGAGGCCGGCCCGGACACGGCACTCGGGCGGATCGTTTCCCCGGTGATCTCGCTGACCGAACGCCGCCTGGCCGCGCTGCCGCCCGACTCGCGTCCGCTGCCGTCGGTGGCCGCCTACGACCAGCTCCTGCGTCACACCCAGCCGTCAGCCGGCCGTCCCACCAGTTAAGGAGTCCCGCCATGAGCGTCACCCGTCACCGTGGCCTGACCGAACCGGCTGCCGACGCGGCCATCGACGCGGCTTGCCGCAACCTGCGGCTGCCCACGATGCGCGGCCAGTTCTTCGAGCTCGCCGACGCCGCAGCCCGCGACCAAATGACCTACCGCGGGTTCCTGGCCGAGCTGCTGATGGCCGAATGCGACGACCGCAACCGCCGCCGTTCCGAGCGCCGGATCAAAGCCGCGGGCTTCCCCCGCGAGAAGGCACTGCGCACCTTCGAGTTCGACGCGAACCCCGCCATCGACCCGGCTGCCATCCATACCCTGGCTTCATGCGAGTGGGTCCGCAAAGGGCTGCCCCTGTGTCTGATCGGCGACTCAGGCACCGGCAAGTCGCACTTGCTGATCTCGCTGGGCACCGAGGCCGCGATGGCCGGCTTCCGGGTCAGGTACGTCCTGGCCACCAAGCTCGTCAACGAGCTCGTCGAGGCCGCCGACGAGAAACTGCTGACCAAGACGATCGCCCGTTACGGACGGGTCGATCTTCTCTGTATTGACGAGCTGGGCTACATGGAGCTGGACCGGCGGGGAGCCGAGCTGCTGTTCCAGGTGCTGACCGAGCGTGAGGAGAAGAACAGTGTGGCGATCGCCTCCAACGAGTCGTTCTCCTCGTGGACCAAGACATTCACCGACCCCCGGCTCTGCGCGGCCATCGTGGACCGCCTTACCTTCGGCGGCAACATCATCGAGACAGGCAGCGATTCCTACCGCCTCGCCCACACCAAAGCCCGTCAACAGGCCATCGCAGCTTCTTAATCGGCCACCGAAGGGGCGCCCATACGCGCCGACGACCGAGCATGCATCATGATCGGATACCGGCAGCGCACAGAGCGGGGGAAGATGATGGTTGCTCCGGCAGAAGCTGAATCCCACCAGGTTGCGGGCTCGGCGAGAGCTTCGCAGCCATCCGGCGGACTGATCATCTTCCTGAACGGCACATCCAGTTCGGGGAAGTCGAGTATCGCCAAGGAGCTCCTCCCGGTCCTGGACGACACGTATTTCCACATGCCGGTGGACGCCTTCCACGCCATGCGGGCGCGGCGGGACATCGCACCGGACGAAGTGCCCGCCATGCTCAGGCGCACCTGGATGGGCTTCCACCGCGCGGTCGCCGGCATGGCCGCGGGCGGCAACAACATCGTGGTCGACCACGTCCTGAGCGAGCAGTGGCGTCTACTCGACTGCGTCGCCCTGTTCACCCCCGAAGACGTGGTCCTGGTCGGAGTGCACTGCCCCTTGCCGGAGCTCGCGCGGCGGGAGCAAGAGCGCGGGGACCGTCCACCAGGGCTGGCCGCGCGCCAGATTACCCAGGTCCATGCCCACGGCCTCTACGACATCGAGTGCGACACGAGCACCGCCAGTCCGGCCGACTGCGCTCAACGGATCAAGAACTTCCTACCACATCGTCCGACCCCCACAGCATTCGAGAAACTGAGGGCGAACCCCCCGGCCGATCAGCCACTGTCCCGTCTCGAAGGATCTGGCCTCCGTTTCAAGTGACCTGGTCTGATGCGTCGTTGCTCTCAGTTGATCCGGTTCGTCATCCTGATCACTGCACTACTCTGTCGAGCCATGAACGCGGACCGCTGGTTGGCAGACACCCGGACCTCCTACGACACCGTCGCGGTCAGCTATGCCGACCAAATACGCGAAGCTCTGGCCGGGGCGCCGTATCTTCGGGCGGCTCTGGCGCTGTTCGCCGACTTGGTGCACACCGCTGGCGGTGGGCCGGTGGCGGACGTGGGCTGCGGACCTGGACACGTCACCGCTCACCTGCACGAGCTGGGTGTGGACGCTTTCGGCATCGACCTTTCCTCCGTGATGATCGACGTGGCTCGGCGTGACCACCCCCACCTGCGGTTCGAGGTGGGCTCGATGACCGACCTCGACCTCGCCGATGCTTCGGTCGTCGGCCTGCTCGCAATTTGGTCGTTGATTCACGTCCCCGACGAAGCAGTACCCACGGTCTTCGACCACTTCCGGCGCGTGTTGCGTCCCGGCGGACCACTACTGCTCGGCTTTCACGTCGGCGACGAGTCGAGGCTGAAGACGCAGGGCTACGGCGGCCACCCGATGAACGTCCACGTTCACCGCCGCCAGCCTGACCAAGTGGCGGCCTGGCTACGCGATGCCGGGTTCACCGTCGAGGCCCGAATGCTGATCGACCCCGACGAAAGCGTTCCAGGTGCGGTCCTCTTCGCGCGCCGTCAGTCCTAGCCACGTCAGCAGTCCAGTTGCAGCGACGATGCTGCCGTCGCCGCTCTCTTCCAACTGCTTGACGAGTTCCTGGAAGTACGTGACAGGCGCGATGGCCCGCTCAAGGGTCGTGTCCCTCGTCGTGGTGTTGGGGATCAACTGACGGGTGGGGCCAAAATACTTGTTCAAATCACGCCCCAATAATAGCTACCTGGGGCCGCAGGACCCGTTCCTCTGGGGCCAACTGACACGTTCGAAGCCACATGGGCAACGGCAACCATCGAACGGACCACGCGA
>NZ_BCFL01000045.1 GCF_002217755.1 Streptomyces hyaluromycini
GAGCATCTCCCGGAGTGGGCAAGTCGACGCTGTGCGCCGGGCTGTCTCAATGGCTGGCTGATATGGGACTGCGGGTGGACCACTTCCGCGAGGAGGAGATCTTGACCCGACCGCAGTTCGCTGCGGTGGCCGCGGAGTTCAAGGCGACAGGCACGGTCGAGCCGGGGACACTGATCGCGGCGGCGGCGAGGTTCGTCGATGCGGTTGTGGCGAGCGGCGATGACGTGGTGATCGCGGACGCGCTGATGCCGTTCGTGCCGACGCTGCTGGCCATGGGGCACGGCGAAGAGACGATCGACGCCTTCATGACCGACCTCACCGAGGTTCTCGCAAGGGTTCGGCCGGTCATGGTCTTTCTCGATGGGAATACCGAGTCCGCATTGTCACGAGCTGCGACGCGGGAAGGCGAGCAGTGGCTGGACTGGTACGTCGGGAAACTCGCCAGCTACGAGGTAAGTCCTCCAGTGGCCGACGTCGCTTCGGCGGTGACGTACCTGCGGCATGAGCGTGCAGTGACACTTGGCGCAGTCCGTCGGAAGGACTGGGGTCTCGTTGTGATCGAACGAGCTGACGAGCGGCCCCCGGATGAGGTACTGCGAGTCGCGCAACGGGGCCTGAGGCCATGGCTCGGAAGGACCGCCACAGACGGATAGGACGGGGCTCGACAATGTGACTCGGCCGACCGACGCCACGACCGTAACGATCTACGGCTGGAGTATTAAGCGCCGAGCACGAGGCTACGTTCCGCCGCCGGACGAGGGTCTCATCGTGACCAACCGGTACGGCCGGCCGCTGCAGCAGCGGACCTTCAACGAGCAGTGGCGCACAGCAGTGGAGTTGGCGGGACTACCTGAGGGTACGAGGTTCCACGCACTCAAGCACTTCTACACGTCTCGGCTGGGGGCGTCTGGAGAGTTCGACCCGAAGACTGTCCAGGCCCTGTGCCGGCATGCCAAGTTCACCGAGACGTGGGACACATACGCGCACCCGCCGGTCGCCGTGCATGGTCTCACGGTGACCACCTTCGGGGGACTCTTCGCCTCGGCAAAAGCCGTGCATCCCGGCAACACCCGGTTCAGCAGTACCGATCCGGACTTGACCCCAACGACCCCTCCTGTGCAAGACTCAGAAACAGCTTGAGGCTAACCACCGCGGCGTGAGGGTGAGAAGGTCCGTGGAACGACCTGCCCACCCCAATTCGACCCCGATTCGACCCAGTGGGTGCGCATAGAGCAGTTCAACGCGCTGACCAGGGTAAAGGTGGTGTGGCGGACCCGACAGCCTATGACTGCGGGTACCAGGCACCTCCGCGGCCGGCCGTGTTGACTGGGGGTATGACGGCGACGGAACTCGGACAGGCACTGCGGCGCTGGCGCGACCGGGTCGCCCCGGACGCGGCCGGGCTGCCGGCCGGCGGCCAGCGGCGCGCGGCGGGGCTACGGCGCGAGGAACTGGCGCTGCTGGCCGGGATCTCGGTCGACTACGTCACCCGCCTCGAACAGGGCCGGGCGACCAACCCGTCCGTGCAGGTCGTGGAGGCGCTGGCACGGGCGCTGCGGCTGTCCGCGGACGAGCGGACGTATCTGTTCGGGCTGGCGGGGCTGGTGCCGCCCGGTCCCGACATGGTGCCCGCCTACATCACGCCCAGTGTCCAGCGGCTCCTCGACCGGCTGGCCGGCACCCCCGTCGCGGTGTCCGACGCGGCCATGACCCTCCTGGTGACCAACCCGATGTACGCGGCGCTGATGGGCGACCCGTCCGGGCTGCGCGGCTTCGAACGCAACGGCGTGTGGCGCAACTTCCTCGCCCGGCCGACCCGGGTGCGGCACACCCCCGAGGAGCGGCGTGCCTTCGAGGCCGGCATGGTCGCCGAGCTGCGCTCGACGGCCGCACGCTATCCGGCCGATCGCCAACTGCGGCGGATGATCGCCGAGTTGCGTGCGCAGAGCAGGCGGTTCGCCGAGCTGTGGGACGCGGGGGTCGTCGGCCGGCTGGAGGCGTCGCGCAAGACGGTCGAGCATCCGCAGGCGGGCTCCCTCACGCTGGACTGCGACCACCTCCGGGTCGAGGAGTACGACCTGCGCATCCTCGTGTACTCGGCCGAACCCGGTACCGAGGCCGCCGAGAAGCTGGAACTGATCTCGGTGCTCGGCACCCAGAGTCTCGCCGGGAAGCACTGACCCGGCCGGCGCGGCCTCGTCTGCACGGCCCCGTCACCAGATAAAACTTGCGTGACTCAAGCAAAACATCTAGCTTCCTTTCATCTGGAAAGGCATGCGGCGGCGGGTCGCCGCGCTCGACGGAACCGTGGAAGTGTCCGGCCCGGTCGGGGGGGCAGGCCGTGATCGAGGTGGAGTTGCCGTGCGTGTGGTGATCGCCGAGGACAACGCTCTCCTGCGGGAGGGGCTGGTCCTGTTGCTGACCTCGGCCGGGCACGACGTCGTGGCCGTCGCCGGGAGCGGGCCGGAGGTCGTGCCCGCGCTTCTGCAGCACCGGCCGGACGTGGCCGTGCTCGACGTGCGGATGCCCCCGGGCTTCCGCGACGAGGGGCTGCGGGCGGCGCTGGAGGCCCGCGAGCGGCTGCCCGGGCTGCCGGTGCTGGTGCTCTCGCAGTACGTCGAGGAGACGTACGCCGGTGAGTTGCTGGGCGACGGGACCAGCGGCATCGGGTATCTGCTCAAGGACCGGGTGGGCCGGATCGACGAGTTCCTGGACGCGCTGGAGCGGGTGGCCGCCGGCGGCACCGCGCTGGACCCCGAGGTGGTCGCCGAACTCCTCACCCGGCGCAAGGACTCGCCGCTGGACTCGCTCACGCCCCGGGAGCGCGAGGTGCTGTCGCTGATGGCCGAGGGCCACGACAACGCGACCATCGCCAGGACCCTCGTGGTCACCGAGCGCGCGGTGCACAAGCACATCGGCAACGTCTTCCTCAAGCTCGGTCTGCCGCCGAGCGACAGCGGCCACCGCCGGGTACTGGCGGTCCTCGCCTACCTGGCCCACGCACCACAGGCATGAGCCCCGCTCCTGGACGCGGCCGCCGCCCGACCTCCGGAACAGCCCGCTCAAATAGGTCAACTCCCGCAGCAAAGTCAAGTGTTGACATGTCCTGCGCGCGTGACTGATGATCACAACTACATCACGGAGCCCCCTGAGGAACTCTGCACAACTGACGCCTCAGAGTGCGCATCCGCACCACGCGTATCCCCCGTCGGTCCTCCCCCACTCGCCGATATCTACGCCCCCCACCTCGCGTCCCCCCACCTCGCGTCCCCCCACCTCGCATCCCCTCACTTCGCGTCCCCCACTTCCGGCACTTCGCGCGATGCCGTCGTTCGCCGCGCCTCCGTTCCGTCCCCGGTCCCGTCCCCCGACAGGAAGGCCAGGCCTTGCCGGTGCTGAACACTCCCCGTCTCGCCCCCGCGGACCCGGCCCCCCGTGTCCGGCCCGCGTCCTTCGCCCAGCAGCGGCTGTGGTTCCTGGCCCAGCTTCCGGGCGGGAACACCGCCTACAACGAGACCCTCGCCTTCCTCCTCACCGGCCCGCTCGACCCCGGCGTCCTGGCCGCCGCCTTCGACGCCCTGACCGACCGGCACGAGACCCTGCGGACCCGGCTGGTGGCCGAGGCGGGCGGAGTGAGTCAGCACATCGACCCGGCGGGCTCGGGTCCCGCCCTGGAATTCGAGGACCTCAGCACCTCGGCCGACCCCGACGGGCGTGTGACCGCATGTCAGCAGGAGGAGGCGGAGCGGGAGTTCGACCTGGCGGCCGGTCCGCTCTGGCACGGCCGGCTGCTCGCCCTCGACACCGCGCGTCACGTGCTGCTGCTGACGTTCCATCACAGTATCTACGACGGTGCGTCGATGAACGTGATGATGAGGGAAGCCGGGATTCTCTACGAGGCGTTGGCGGCCGGGGTGCCCGACGGGCTGCCCGAGTTGCGGCTCCAGTACGCGGACCACGCCGATGCACAGCGGGACTCCGTGCTCGGTGGTGCCCTCGCCGCTCAAGAGGCCTACTGGAAAGACGTGTTGGCCGACGCCCCGCCCCTGCTCGAACTGCCGCTGCCGGGGCCGCGGCCGGCGGAACAGGGCTACGAAGGCGGTCGCGTCGGGTTCGAGCTGGACGCGGACGTCACGGCCGCGCTGCGCGGGCTGGCCCGGGAACACGGGGCCACCTTGTTCGTCGCGGTGCTGACAGGCTGGGCCGTGCTGCTGTCGCGGCTCTCCGGGCAGCAGGACATCGTTGTCGGAAGCCCGGTCGCGGGCCGCCGTGGCCCAGGGGCCGCCGGGCTCATCGGTTTCCTCGTCAACTCGCTCCCGCTGCGCGTCGACCTGTCCGGTTCGCCGACCGCGGCGGAGGCCCTGGCCCGCACCCGGGCGGTGGTCCGCGGCGCCCTGGCCCACCAGGACCTGCCGTTCGAGCGGATCGTCGAGGTGGTGAACCCGCCCCGCAGCGCGGCCCACACCCCGTTGTTCCAGACGATGCTGGCCTGGGTCCCGGACCGGCACGACCTGCTGAAGCTGCCCGGCGTCGAGACCGCGCCGCTGCCGATCGCCCACGCCCCGGCCAAGTTCGACCTCGCCCTGTCGGCGACCGAGTCGGAGGGCCGGGTCACCGGCCACCTCGACCACGCGACGGCGCTGCTGGACACCGCCACCGCCGAACGCTGGGCCGGACACCTCCGGCATGTGCTCACCGACATGGCCCGGCACCCGCACCGCACCGTCGACACCCTGGAGTTGATGGACCCGCGCGAGCGCCTGGAGCTGATCGGCGCCGGCGACGCCACGCGGCAGCGGGACGAGGGCGGCAACTCCTCCGGCGTCAGCGGTTCCTTCGAAGCCGGCGGCTCCTCCGACGGCAACGGCTTCCCTCACCCCAGCGGCTCCTACGACGCCAGTGGCTCGCCCGACGGCAGCGGCTCGCCCGGCGGCAGCGGTTGGCCCGACGGCAGCGGCTCCGCCGACGCCATGGCGAACGCGCTGCGCACGGCGTCCGGCGTCGCGGAGCTCTTCGAAGCCCGGGCCCGCGCCCACCCCGCCGCCACCGCCGTCATCGACCGCGACCACACGCTGGACTACGCGACGCTCGACCGGCGTGCCAACCGGCTCGCCCACGCCCTCGTCACCCGTGCCGTCCGCCCGGGTGACGTCGTCGGACTGCACACACGCCGCACCGGTGACCTGGCCGTCGGTATCCTCGGCATCCTCAAGGCGGGTGCCGCTTATCTCCCGCTCGACCCCGGGCAGCCCTGGGAACGCCTCGCCGCCATGGTCGAGGACGCCGTGTGCCCCGTGGTCCTCAGCGACCACCGCGGTGCGGACCGGCCAGGGGACTGGCTCGACATCGGCACGGTCGAAGCCGAGGCCGAGGGCACGGCCGGGGACCGGCCGCCGGCCGGGATCGTCCGGACCCCGGACCAACTGGCCTACGTGATCTTCACCTCCGGGTCCACGGGCCGGCCCAAGGGCGTCGCCGTCGAGCACCGCAGCGTCCTCAACCTCTTCTCGGCCTGGCACGACCGGATGGGCACCGCCCCCGGTGAGGCGGGCTCGGCCTGGTCCAGCATCGGCTTCGACGCCTCCGTCCACGAACTCCTGCTGCCCCTCACCACCGGCGGTGTGCTGCACATCGTCCCCGAGGAGGTCCGCGGCGACCCGGAGGCGCTGTTCGCCTGGCTGCGCGAGCACGAGATCGTGCAGGCGTTCCTGCCGCCCGCCTACGTCAAGTGGGTCGACGAGGACCCGGACGGACGGTTGCGCGGCCTGCATCTGCGCAAGCTGCTGACCGGGGTCGAGTCGCTCACCGAGGCGGCGCTGCACCGCATGACCGAGCTGCTGCCCGGCCTGCGGGTCTGCTTCGGCTACGGCCCCACCGAGGCGACCCTGTACAGCACCGCCCACTACGACCCCCGCCCGCTGGACCGCCCCTGCCCCATCGGCCGCCCGCTCCCGGGCACCCGCTGCTACGTCCTGGACGCCCGGATGCAGCCGGTCCCGCCCGGCGTAGTCGGGGAGATCCACCTCGGCGGGGCGGCCCTCGCCCGCGGTTATCTCAACCGCCCCGACCTCACCGAGGAACGCTTCCTGCCGGACCCGTTCGTGCCGGGCGCCCGCGTCTACCGCACCGGCGACCTCGCCCGCTGGGGCGACGACGGCCTGCTCCACTACGCGGGGCGCGCCGACGACCAGGTGAAGCTGCGCGGTTTCCGTATCGAACCCGGGGAGATAGCGGCGGCGTTGACGCGGCTGCCCGGTGTCCGCGAGGCCGTCGTCCTCGCCGACCAGGACCCGGCGGGCCGCCCCCGGCTGGTGGCCGCCGTCGGCCGGGGCGCCGCCGCGGCGCGGTCCAGCGCCGACTGGCGCACGGCACTCACCCGCAGCCTGCCGGACTACATGGTCCCCGCCGTCGTCCTCGACCTGGAGACCCTGCCGCTGGGCCGCAGCGGCAAACTCGACCGCACGGCCCTGCTGGGCCTGGTCCACGAGCAGACGTCGGACCAGGTCAACACCGCCAGCCCACGTGACCACGTCGAGCACGCCCTGTACCGCATCTGGCAGCGCATCCTGCTCCACCCCGCGATAGGCGTCGGCGACAACTTCTTCGACCTCGGGGGCACGTCCCTGTCGGCCATCAAGATGGCCCACGAGGTCACCGTGGCCTTCGGCCGCCGGCTACCGGTCGCCGAGGTCATGGTGCGGCCGACGATCGAGGCCCTGGGCGCGCTGCTGCGCGAGGACGGGACGCACCGCGCCCCGGGCAGCCTGATCGAGTTCCGCCGGGGCACCGGCCCCCGGGTGGTCTGCGTCCACCCGGCCGGCGGCACCGCCTTCTGCTACCTGCCCCTCGCCGCCCACCTGCCCGGACACACCGGCCTCTACGGCATCCAGTCCCCCGGCGTGAACCCGGGAGAGGACGTGCTGCCCAGCGTGGAGACCATGGCGGAGGCGTATCTGCGCCTCCTCGAACCCCTCGGCCGAGGTCCGCTCGTCCTGACCGGGCTCTCCTACGGCGGACTCGTCGCCCACGAGATGGGACGCCTGCTCGGCGCCGCCGGACGCACCGACGTGAGCGTGGTCCTCCTCGACACGCAGGCGACCGACGACGCCGAGGCGCGTGCGGGGATCACCGCCGTCGACGCGGCCGAGTTCCGCGACAAACTCGTCCGGTTCAACGGGATGTACCCCGGCATCGACGACGCCCAGGTGGACCGCTACTTCCGGATCTACAACCACAACCGGCTCACCGCCCGCGCGCACGTCCCGGCCGCCTCCCCGGCCCGGCTGGTCCTCGCCGAGGCCGTGCCGGACGGCACCGACACCCCGTTCCACGCCGAGGTCCGCGCCTTCTGGCGGCGGCGCGCGCAGGGCGAGTTCCGCGTCGAGACGATGGCATGCGACCACTGGGAGATCCTGGAGGGCGCCGAGACCGCCCGGGTCGCCGCGCTGCTCGCCGCCGAACTCGCCCATCACGAAGGGCAGTCGACGCACGCGACGCACTCCGTCGCCGTACCGGCGGGAGAAGTCCGATGACCGACCGCACCGCACCCTCCGGACCGACCGAACCAGGACCGGCCGAGGCCGGATCGACCGAACCAGGACCGACCGCAACAAGACCTGCCGAAGCTGCCGTGGCTGACGGCGTCGTGGTTGACAGCGGCGTGGCTGACAGCGGCGTGGCTTACGGCGTCCCGGCCGACGGTGCCCCGGCCGGTGCCGGACTCGTCGAGGCCGTACTCGCCCAGGCTCGCCGCGTGTCCTCCGCCGTCGCCGTCGAGGACGGTGGCCGCGTGCTCGACTACGCGGAACTCGACCTGCTCAGCGGCCGGGTCGCCGCGAGGCTGCGTGAACGGGGCGTGGGCGCCGGGCAGTCCGTCGCGGTCTGCCTGCCCCGCTCCTGGCAACTGGTGTGCGTCATGCTCGGCATCCGCCGTGCGGGGGCCGCCGTCGTCCCCCTCGACCGGCTCAGCCCGCCCGACCGGCAGCGCCACATCCTCGACGACTCCGGCGCCGTCGCGGTCGTCCACGACGGTACGACCGAGCACGTACACGGGATCGACGCCGACCTGCTCCTCGGTCTCCTCGGGCTCCCCGAACCGACCGCACTCCCCGCCACCACCGCGCCGCCGGCACCCGCCGGGGACGACACCACGGCCTTCGTCTTCTACACCTCCGGCAGCACCGGCCGCCCCAAGGGCGTCGAGGTCACCGACGCGGGTGTGCTGCGGCTGGCCCGGTCCGGCTGGCTCGACCCGCGGCCCGGCGCCCGCTTCGCCTGCCTGTCCAACCCGGCCTTCGACGCGCTCAGTTTCGAGGTCTGGGCCCCGCTGCTCACCGGCGGCGTCTGCGTCGTGCTGGACGACTCCGACGTGCACAGCCCGCACCGGCTCGCGGCCGCGCTGCGCGAACGCCGCGTCGACACCGCGTTCATCACGGTGGCGCTCTTCAACACGGTCGTCGACAAGGTTCCCGGCTGCTTCGCCGACGCCGGCCAGGTCCTCGTCGGCGGCGAGCGGCTCGACCCGCGCGCGATACGCACCTGGTACGCCGCCAACCCGGGCTCCGCCACCGTCCTTCACAACGTGTACGGGCCGACGGAGGCCACGACGTTCGCCCTCTGCCACCCGATCCCCCGGGACTTCGACGGCGACTCGGTCCCGATCGGCACCCCGCTGCCGGGGACCGGGCTGCTGCTGCGCACCGCGGACGGGCGCACCGCGGAGGACGGCGAGGTGGCCGAACTCCTGCTGTCGGGACCCGCGTTGGCGCGCGGCTACCGCAATCTGCCGGACCTGACCGAGCGTTGTTTCGTCCGGTTGGAGGACGAGGACGGCACCCCGCGCCGCTGGTACCGGACCGGTGACCTGGTACGCCGGGACGCCGACGGGCGCGTGCATCACGTCGGACGCGCCGACCGGCAGGTCAAGGTGCGCGGCTTCCGCATCGAACCCGGCGAGGTGGAGCAGCGGATCATGACCCTGCCCGCCGTCCGGCACGCGCACGTCTGCACCCGGCGTGACACGGCGGACCGCCATGAACTGCTGGCCTTCCTCGTCCTCGGCGACGACCTGTCCTTCGCCGACTACGAACGTCACCTCGGCATCTCCCTGCCGCCGTACATGCGCCCCCACCACACCCACCTCGTCGCGGAACTCCCGCTGACCGCCAACGGCAAGGTCGACCAGGCCGCGCTGCTGCGCGAGGCGGGCACGCCGTGGCGCGGGAGACGTGCGGACGCCGTGCCGGTCAGTGCCGAGCAGCGTCCCGTCCTGGAGATCGCCGAGGAGATCCTCGCCGTCGGCGGCCTGCGTCCCGACGACCGCTGGATCCCGAGCGGCGGCGACTCCCTGAAGGCGTTGCGCTTCCGCTTCGAGATCCTGGAGCGGTACGGCGTCGACATCCCCCAGGGTCTGGTGCTGCGGGCCGACTTCGCCGCTCTCGCGGACGCCGTCCGCACCGCCGAGGCGGACTCCCGTCCGCCGGTGCCGCCCGCCCCGGACGCCACGGCCGCGCCTGCCACCAGCGAACAGGAACGCCTCTGGCTCCTGCACCGGCGCGACCCGGACGACCGCTCCTACGACGTGCCGCTCGCCTTCCGTGTCCAGGGCACCGTCGACCCGCAGGCACTGCGCCGCGCGCTGCGCACACTGGTGGCGCGGCACCCGGCCCTGCGCACCCGGCTGGTCCCCGCCCCGGACGGCCTGCTCCAGCGGGCCGAGGCGCCGTACGACCCCTGGCAGCCGCTCGACGCCCCTGCCGGGGAGCCCTGGCAGGAGACCGCCGGCCGCTTCTTCGCGCACCGCTTCGACCTCACCGAGCCCCGCATGCTGCGGGCCGCCTGGGCGGAGCGGGCCGACGGCGGTCTGCTGCTTCTGCATCTGCACCACGCGGCCGTGGACGGCTGGTCGCTCAACCTCCTCTTCCGCGACCTCACCGACGCCTACGCGGGCGACGCCGGGCGTCCGGCTCCGGCCGTCAGTCCGCTCGACCTCGCCCGCTGGCAGCGCGACTGGCGCGCTACGCCCGCCTACGAACGCCACCACGCCCGGCTGCGCGACCACTACGCCGACGCGACGGAGCCGTCACCCGCCCTGCCCGCTCCCGAGCCCGCGTCGTCGGCCCGGCCGCGGGCCGGGCTGCTGCGCACCTCGCTCGACCTGGTCCGGCGCGCCGCACTGGACCGGCGTGCCGCGGAACTCGGCCTGACCAGGTTCCAGTTGCTGGTGTCGGCGTTCGCCGCGTGCCTGTACGGCGTGACCGGGCAGGCCCGGCCCCTGGTCGCCGCTCCGGTGGCGAACCGGCCGCGCCCCGAGTTCGCCGAGAGCGTCGGCATGTTCGCGAACACCGTGCTCCTCGACCTCGCCGTACGGCCCGACGACTCCCTGCACGCCCACCTCACCGCGCACGCCGCCGGTGTGCGCCGGGTGCTGGAGGGGCAGGAGGTCCTCCTCGCCGATCTGCTCACCGAACCGGCGTTCCGCCACCGCACACCCCTGTTCGACTACCTGTTCGTCCTGGAGAACACGGAGTTCTCCGCGCTGCGTCTGGCCGGCTGTGCGGTCGAGCCCCTGTGGCCCGAGCCCGCGGGCGCCAAGTGCGCGCTGACGCTGTCGGTGGTGGAGGACGAGTCGGGCTTCGGCTGCCTCTGGGAATACCGTGACGACTTCGGCGCCGAACGCTCGGAAGCGGCGGCCCGGTTGTTCCGGCGGGCCCTGGACCGGCTGACCGGCGACGGCGACGGCGACCTGGCGCTGCGCGAACTCGTCGCCCCCGGCCGCACGTCGGCGACCGCCCACGGCACTCCGGTGGCAGCGGACTTCACGACGGTCGCCGAGGGTTTCGCCCGCCAGGTGGCCCGCACCCCGGACGCGCCCGCCGTCACCCTCGGCGGGACCACCCTCACCTACGCCGAACTCGACGCCCAGGCCGACGAGTTGGCGTCACTCCTGAGCGTGCCCGAGGATCCTGCCGCCCCGGCGTCCGTGGCCCTGTACCTTCAGCCGTCCGTCGAGCACGTCGTCGCCCTGCTCGCGGCGGCCCGCCGCAACCTGACCGTCGTCCCCCTCGACCCCGCCTACCCGCCGGCCCTGCTCCGTCATGTACTGGACCGTGCCGCCCCGCTGTGTGTGCTGACCGGCGCCCAGGACCTCGACGTCCTGGCCACGATCGCCCCGCCGGACCTGCCGCGGCACGTCGTCACCCTCACCCGCACGCCCACCGCGCCGCCCGTGCCGTACCGGCATCGCGGACTCCGGCCGCTGTACACCCTGTTCACCTCGGGCTCCACCGGCACCCCCAAGGGCGTCCAGGTCTCCGACCGGACCCTGTGCAACCTGCTCACCTGGCAGCGGGCGGCGGGCGGACTCGAACGGCCCGCCGTCACCCAGCAGTTCTCCATGCTCTCCTTCGACGTCTCCTTCCAGGAGATCCTCACCACGCTGTGTTCCGGCGGCGAGCTGCGCCTGGTCCGACCGGCCTGGCGGCAGGACGTGCCCACGCTGCTCCGGCAGTTGGAGACGGGGGGTGCGGAGCGGATCTTCCTGCCGTACGTGGCGTTGCAGTTGCTCGCCGAACACGGCGTGCGTTCCGGGGTGTTCCCGTCCCGGCTGCGTGACGTGGTCACCGCCGGGGAGCAGTTGGTGTGCACGGACGCGATCCGGCGCTGGTTCGCCGGGCTGCCGGGCGAGGCGCGTCTCTTCAACCACTACGGCCCGACCGAGACCCATGTCGTCAGCGCCCTGTGCCTGGAAGGCGACCCGGCCGGCTGGCCGGCCCGTCCCGCCATCGGGCGCCCGGTGGCGGGGGCGGTGCTGCGGGTGGTCGACGAAGGGGGTCTGCCCGTCCCACCGGGTGTGACGGGCGACCTGCTCATCGGCGGTCCCATGGCGGGCCGTTGCTATCTCGGCGACCCCGCCGCACACCGCGACCGGTTCCTCGACGACCCCGAGCTGGGCACCCTCTACCGCAGCGGGGACCGCGCCCGCTTCGACGAGCGCGGTCTGCTGCACTACGCGGGGCGCGACGACGGCCAGGTCAAACTGGGCGGACACCGTCTCGAACTGGGCCAGGTCGAGGCCGCGTTGCTGGAGCTGCCCGGGGTGGTCAACGCGGTCGCGGGAGTACTGGACGGGCGGCTGGTCGCCGCCCTCCAGTGCCGGGGCGAGGATCCCGACCCCGCGGACCTGGCCCGGCGGCTGGCGCTGCTGCTGCCCGCCTACGTCCGGGTCGCCGCCTTCCGCCGTGTCACGGACCTGCCGCGCACGCCCAGCGGCAAGCTGGACCGCCGGGCGGCGCTCACCGCACCGGGGCGGGAACTGCGGCCGGCGTACCAACCACGGCCGGAGCACGAACCACGGCCGGAGCACGAACCACGGCCGGAGCACGAACCGCGGCCGGGGCTCGAATCGCCGGCGGGGCTCGAACCGCGGGCGGACAGCCTGGCGGACGCCGGGCTGTCGCCGCTGGAAGAGCGGCTGGCCGAGTTGTTCCGGGCGGCGACCGGGCGGACCGTGGCCATGGACGAGCGGTTCCTCGACGCCGGAGCCACCAGCCTGGACCTGATGCGCTTCCAGCTCAGATGCGCGGGAGAGGGCGATCTCCCCTTCTCCGTACCGGACTTGTTCGAGCACGTCACCCTGCGCGCCCTGGCCCGGCTGCTGACGGACGACGGCGCCGCCCGCGACACCCCGGCCCGCAGGCCGGAGGCGTCGGGTGCCGCCCGGCGGACGGCGGACGAGCCGGTCGCCGTCGTCGGCATGGCGGTACGGCTGCCGGGCGCGCCCGACCTGGCCGCGTTCTGGGACCTGGTCGTCTCCGGCCGGCGCGGCATCGAGCACTTCGCCGCGGCCGACGGCCGGGTCGGCGCCCGCAGCCAGCCGGCGGGACTGCTCGACTTCGACCCGGGCCGGTTCACGATCAGCCCGCACGAGGCCCGGCTGATGGACCCCCAGCAGCGCCAGCTGCTCATGAACTGCGCCGAAGCCCTGGCCCACGCCGGAATCGGCGACCCGGCCCGGCTGCGGGTCGGCCTGGTCGCCTCCTGCGGCGAGAACACCTACTTCCAGCGCATGCTCCGCGACGGCGACCCGGACCTGCTGCCCGACTCCTTCCGGCTCGCCCTGCACCACGAGAAGGACTTCCTCGCCACCAAGGCCGCCTACCATCTCGGGCTCACCGGACCGGCGTTCACGCTCCAGTCCGCCTGCTCCAGCTCACTCGCCGGGGTGCACGTCGCGGCCGGGATGCTGCGGCAGGGCGACGCCGACGTGATGCTGGTCGGCGGGGTCCTCGTCGACACGGAGCTGACGGACGGGTACACCTACCGGCCGCAGCACATCTTCTCCCCCGACGGGCACTGCAGGCCCTTCAGCGCGGACGCCGAGGGCACCGTGGGGGCGAGCGGCACCGCAGTGGTCGTCCTCAAGCCGCTGGCCGCGGCCCGCCGGGACGGCGACACCGTGTACGCGGTCGTCACCGGCTCGGGGCTGAACAACGACGGCTCCGGCAAGCTCGGTTACAGCGCCCCGTCGCTGCCCGGGCAGCGGGCAGCGATCCGCGCGGCGCTGCAGCGGAGCGGTCGCGGAGACGGCGACGGAGGCGGTGGTGGCGGTGACGTCGGGTACGTCGAGGCGCACGGCACCGGGACCCGGCTCGGGGACCCGGTCGAGGCGGCCGCGTTGCGGCAGGCGTACGGGCTGGCACAGGACGCGCGGGTGGCGCTGTCGTCCGTGAAGAGCCAGATCGGGCACCTGGGCGCGGCGGCGGGCGTCGTCGGCCTGGTGCGGGCGGTGCTCGCCGTGCACCACGGGGTCGTCCCGCCCACGGCCGACTTCGACCGGCTCAACCCGGAGATCGCCGACGGCCCGTTCCGGATCCCGGTCGCCGCCGAGCCCTGGCCCGCCGGTCCGCGGCGGGTGGCCGGGGTGAGCAGCTTCGGCATCGGCGGCACCAACGCCCATGTGCTGCTGGAGCAGCCGGACCCGGTGCCGGTGCCGGACCCGGCGGAGCCGCTGCCGTGCCTGGTGCTGTCCGGCGCCTCGCAAGCCGCGGTCCGCGCGGACGGGCGCCGCATCGCCGACTACCTCACGGCCCGTCCCGACGCCTACCCCCAGGTGCTGCGGCACCTCCAGGCCGGGCGCCCCGCCCTCGCCCACCGTGCGGCGGCCGTATGCCCCGACGCCGCCTCGGCCGTCGCCTGGCTGCGGGCGCTGCCGGCGGTCGCCGCGCTCCCCTCCCAGGACGCACCGGCGGTCGAGGACCGCGACCCGCACGCCCTCGCCGAGGCATGGGCGGCCGGCCGCACCGTCGTATGGCCGACGGGCCCGGCACCCGCGCCCTGGGACTTCCCGCCGCCCGCCTTCGACACCGCCGAGTACGACTTCCCGCGCGCCGCCGTGGCGGGGTCCGGGATCTCCCGGCTGCCCGCCGCGCAGTGGCTGCACCAGCCGCTGTGGACGCGCTCGCGGCGCGCCCGCACCGGCGCCCCGGTGTCCCGCCGTACCGCCGTGGTGGTGATCGGCCCCGGGCAGGACGGCGAGAACTGGCGGTTCCTGGAGCGCCATTACGCCCGCGTGGTGACCGTACGCGCCGGACAGGGCCTGACCCGGCTCGCCGACGACCGCTACGAGGCCGATGTCGCCGACGCCGGGCAGCTCGCCAGCCTGCTCGACCGCCTGACCGGCGAGAACGTCCCGGACGGACCCAACGGACCCAACGGACTGAACGGACTGAACGGACCGGATGGCCCGGACGGACCGGACGGACCGGATGGCCCGGACGGACCGGACGGACCGGACGGACCGGATGGCCCGGACGGCCCGGACGGCCCGGACGGACCGGACGGACCGGACGGACCGGCCGTCGACTGGCTGCACGCGCTTCCGCTCGCCCTCGACGGCAGCGCGACCACGGCCGCGCTGGACACGGCCGAGTGGGCCTGCCTGGACACGGTCGCCGCCCTCGCCCTGGCCCTCGCCGGCCGCCCGGAAGCGGACCGGCCCCGGGCCTGGCTGCTGTCCCAGCGGGCGCAGCCGGTCGCCGGGAGCGTGCACACCCCTGAGGCCGCTCTGCTCGCCGCGGCCCTCGAAGTCCCCCGGCAGGAACTGGGCGTCACCCTGCGCTGGACCGACCTGCCCGGCCCGCACCCGGCCGGCTGGGCCGCCCACCTGCCCGACCTGCTCCTCGACGGCACCGTCGCCGCGACCGACCGGGCGACGGCCCTGCGGGACGGCTTCTGGTGGCATCGCACCACCGTGCCGGTGCCCGTGGGCGAGACGCCCCGGCCCGCCGCCGCGCCGGGCACCCATCTGGTCCTCGGCGGCACGGGCGGTCTCGGCACCAGTCTGGCCGCGAGCCTCCTGCGGCACCCCGGGAACCGGGTCGTCCTGGTGGCGCGCGGCACCGAAGTACCCGCCGTGCTGCGGGCGTTCGGCGAGCGCGTCACCCTTGTCACCGCCGACCTGGCGGCCGAGGAACCCGCGGCCGTCGCGGACCGGCTGGCCCCGCTGCTCGACGGGCTGGCCGGCATCGTGCACGCCGCCGGCACCGCCGCGGGCGGGCTCCTGGCCCGGCGCGAGCCGGCCGCCGCGCGCGGGGTCACGGCGGCCAAGCTGCGCGGCGCCCTGCTCGTCGAGCTGCTCGTCGACGAGCACGCCCCCGACTACGTCCTTTACTGCTCCTCGATGGCGGCCCGGTTCGGCGGAGTCGGCCAGTTCGACTACGCGGCCGCCAACGCCTGCCTCGACGCCTACGCCCATCACACCGCGCCCGGCGGCGACGCCACCGTGCGCACGAGTGTCGGCTGGGACGCGTGGCGGGACGTCGGCATGGCCCAGCAGCACGCCGCCCGGGCGGACGCCCGGCACCGCGAGCACCTGACCGTGGCGCTCACCCCCGAGGAGGGTACGGGCGTCTTCGAGCGGGCCCTCCACCTCCAACTGCCGTATCTCATGGTCAGCACCACGGACCTGAAGGCTGCGCGGGCCTTCTACGAACCGGCCCCCGCCGCCGAGCCCGCGGCTCCCCCGCCCGCACCCGCCGCTCCCGTGCAGGGCGACCTAGGCGCGGAGATCACCGGAATCCTCCTCGACCTGCTCGGCGTGGACGCCGTCGACCCGCAGGCGCCCCTGTACGACCTGGGCGCCGACTCGCTGACCCTGCTGGAGCTCCTCGACGAGATCAAACACCGGCACGGCACCGACATCGAGCTGTCCCGGCTCAGCCACCGGGTGAGCCTCGCGGAGCTCCTCGGCCACCTCGCCGGCAGCGGTGTCCGCCCGCACGGCGCGGTGGACGTCGAGGTGTGGCAGCGCGGCCCGGGGCCGGACGTGCTGTGCCTGGTGCATCCGGTGGGCGGGGACATCCAGGCCTACCGGCCCCTGGTGTCCGCCCTGCCCGACGACCTCACCGTCTGCCTGATCGCCGACCCCGGGCTGCGCGATCCCGGGCTGCCGGACCGCTCCATCGACGAGCGCGCCGCGCACTATCTGGCCGCCGTACGACGGGAGTTCCCGGAACCCGGGCGCCGACTTGCGCTCGCCGGCTGGTCGTTCGGGGCGTGGACCGCGCTGTCGATGGCCACGCTCGCCGAGGCCGGCGACCGGCCGGTGACCGCCCTCCATCTCCTCGACCCGCCGCCGCCCGGGGCCGGGCACCGCCTCGCCGGCTACGACGAGGAACGGATACAGGCCGTCTTCGCGCGCGAGTTGAGCGGAAACGGCGCGGGTCGGCCGACCGAGCCGGTACTCGGCACCGCCGAACCCCTCACAGGCACCGTCGGTCCCCTCACGGAGTCCGGCCGTGCCTACGCCGAGCGGCTCGCGCGCTGCTGCCGTGCCAACCTGGCGGCCATGGCCGGGCACCGGCTGCCGCGGCTGCGCCGGACGCCCGCCGCCGTATGGCTGGCGACGCGCCCCGTGGACGAGGCGGCACTCGCGCCCGAGCCCACGGCCCCCGGTGCGTGGGACGCCCATCTCCCGTCGCCGTACCGGCTGCACCACGTCGACGCCGACCACTACCAGATCGTCGCCGAGCCGCATGTCCGGGAGATCGCCGCCGCCCTCGCCGGGACCCCGTCCGCCGCCCGGCCGCAGCCCGCCGGACGGATCTGAGGAGACCAGCCGTGCAGCATCCGTACACCCACCTGCCCGCGAGGTCGTTCTGGCGCACCGCGGTCGCCGAGCCCGACCCCGCGGACATCGACGGCCTGTGGACGCCGAAGTTCACGATCGGCCAGGACGATCCCGTGGTCACCGCCGGATCCTGCTTCGCCGCGCACATCGGCCGGGCCCTGCTGGCGGAGGGCATGCACTGGTACGACGCCGAGCTCCCGCCCCCGGGCCTGACCGCCGCCCAGCAGGCGGCGCGCGGATACCGCCGTTTCTCCTTCCGGACCGGCAACATCTACACGGCCGCCGCGCTGCGCCAGTGGGTCGCCTGGGCGCTGGAGGAGGAGAAGCCGCCGGAGGAGGTGTGGGAGGAGGGCGGCGTCTTCCACGACCCCTACCGGCCCACCGTGGAACCGGACGGCCACGCCTCCCCGGACGACGTGCTGCGCGCCCGTGCGGTCACCCTGGACGCCGTCCGCACCGCCCTCGGCAGGGCCGACGTCCTGGTGTTCACCCTCGGCCTGACCGAGGCCTGGCACGACGTCCGTACCGGTACCGTCCTGCCGGTGTGCCCCGGTACCGTTCGCGGCACCTACGACCCGGGCCGGCACGTCCTGCACAACCACACGGTGGACCGGGTGCTCCGCGACCTCACGGACGTGCTCGCGATGGCGCGCGGCGTCAACTCCCGGCTGCGCACGGTCCTCACGGTCTCCCCGGTCCCGCTGACGGCGACCGCCACCGGCCGCCACGCGCTGGTCGCCACCAGCCACTCCAAGTCGGTGCTGCGCGCCGCGGCCGGCCAGCTCGCCGACGCGTCCGACGACGTGGACTACTTCCCGTCGTACGAGATCGTCACGGGCTTCCCGTACCGGGCGGCGTTCTACGAGCCGAACCTGCGCACGGTCACCCCGGACGGGGTGGCCTTCGTGATGCGGCACTTCTTCCGGGCCGTCCGGCCCGGGACCGACACGGCGCCGCCCGCGCCCGCCCCCGCGCATTCCACCCCCGTCACCGGCGGAGAGGACCACTGGTGTGACGACGCCGTACTCGACTACTACGCCCCCCGTTCCCGCCCGGTTCCTCCTGCTCGGTGACTCCCACGCCGGCTGTGTCGGGCGGGCCGCGCAGCAGGCGGGGCTGCCCTTCGTGGGCGGCCCGGTCGGCTCGGGGCGGGACTTCCTCGGGCCGTTCCTCGACGTCGACGGCGGCGGTGACGGCGGTGACGGCGGCGGTGACCTGGTCTTCCGGGATGCCGAGACGGGGCGGCTCGTCCGGGAGTTCCTCGACGAGCTCGGCGCGACCGGGTTCGCGGGGCTCGGCGTGCCGCTGGTGTGCACGTTCGGGCTGAGCGCGCACACGGTGGCCACCCGGCAGAACTGGGACATCCACCGCGACCGGCACGGCACCGTGCCCGAAGGGTTCCTGAGCAGCGGCCTGTTCGGCGACCTGGTCCGGGCGAGTGTCCGCGGCGCGCTCGCCTTCTACGACCGTACGGCCGCCCTCGGGCTGCGGGTGCTGGCCCTCATGCCGCCGCAGCGCGTCCCCGGCATGTCCGACCCGGAGGTCTTCTTCGCCGCCCAGGACGTGGTCGGCGCCGAACTCACCGCGCGCGGTGTGGAGCTGGTCGACCTGCGGGCCCGCGTCACCGACGGGGCGGGGCAGCAGCGGCCGGCCTTCTGCCAGGCCGACGACACGATCCACGGCAACCTCGCCTTCGGCCGCCTGGTGCTCGCCGAACTCCTCGACCGCGGGCTCTGACCCCGCACACCCGTCAACGCTTGCGTCCGCCCCGTCCCAAGGAGGTCCCTCATGGAGGACTACGCGCTGCGCGCCGTAGAGCAGCTCACCACCCGCCCCGCCGAGCCCTACGACACCCTCACCGTCGCCCCGATCACCCCGGTGCTGGGCGCCGAGGTCACCGGCCTCGACCTCTCCCGTGAGCTGACCCCGCAGCAGGAGAAGGAGCTCAAGCACGCCTTCCACACCCACCACGTCCTGGTCTTCCGCGACCAGGACCTGACCCCCGAGGAACACAAGCGGTTCGCGGGCGTCTTCGGCGAGCTGCACCCCGTCGCCCTCGCCGCCGAGGGATCCGACCCGCACATCCTGGAGATCAAGGCGGACAAGGACTCCAAGGCCGTCGCCGGCAACGGCTGGCACTCCGACGGCACCGCCGACGCGGAGCCCTCCCTCGGCTCCATGCTGTACATCACCACGATCCCCGAGGGCGGCAGCGGCGGCGACACCCTGTTCGCCAACATGCACCTCGCCTACGAGCTGCTCTCCCCCGCCCTGCGCGGCTTCCTCGACGGCCTGACCGCCCTCCACGACGGCGCCAAGCCCTGGACGGACGCCGGGCTGACCCCGCCGCCCGAGTACGACGTGCCGCGCACCGAGCAGCCGGTCGTCGTCCGCCATCCGGAGAACGGCCGCAAACTGCTGTTCGTCAACGCCCCCTACACCTCGCACATCACCCAGCTGTCGCGCACCGAGAGCGACGCCCTGCTGGGGATGCTGTACGCGCACATCGCCCGTACCCCGCTGCTGCACTGCCGGGTCCGCTGGCAGGAGCGCACGCTGGTGTTCTGGGACAACCGCAGCGTGCAGCACCACGCGGTGTGGGACTACTTCCCGCACACCAGGGAGGGCCGCCGGGTGGCGATCGACGGCACCGGCCTGAACGCCTGACCCGGCCGGGAGGACAGCGCACATGGCCACGACCACGGCCGCCCCGGCGGCGTTCCGCGCCGCGCTGCGGACCCGGTCCGCCGAGCCGCCCGCAGTCGGCGTACCCGCCTGGCTGTGGCGGCTCGCCACCGCCGTCCACGGGGAACTGCCGCCGCCCGCCGCGGACACCTGGGCCAACCGGCTGCACGGCCTGCTCGGCACGGCGGGGGTGCCCGCCGGGCTGCAGGCCGTGCACGTCTGGCAGGCGGACACCGTGCTGCCGCTGCTCGCGTGGCCGGCGGACACGGCCGTGGCGGCGGACCTGCACCGTGCGGCGGCCCGGGGCGCACCGGCCGACCGGGACACCTGGCGGTCGGCGTTGGGCCCGTTGCTGCTGCGGCTGCACGACGCCGCCTACGACCGTGCCTCCGCCTACGCGGAGGGGCACGCGGGCGCCCGCGACTACGCCCTGGCCAACGGGTACGCCGGGGCCGAGGCGGACGCGTACGGCCACGAGTACGCGCGGCTGAGCACCGAGGCGAACGCCCGCGCCTTCGCCGAGGCACACGCGGAGGCCCTCGGCCCGGCACTCGCGGCGGCCTACGCGGCCGACGACGCCCAGGCCTACGCCGCCACGTTCCCCGAAGCACAGCTAAAAGCAGTCGTACGCGCCACGGCAGCGGTGCACGAAACCCCCCAGGCCCAGCTCCTGGCCGACGGCCTGCTCACAGCGCTCGGAGCCGCCCGTCCGTGAGGCCGGGGCTCAGGGCTTCGGACCCAGCAGGCGGATCGCGTCGGCGGCCACCACACCGTCGGCGTCGTTGGTCAGTTCGACCGACGTGCTGAGACCGGCCTGGAGCCGGAACTCGCCGAGCGAGAACCAGGTACCGCCGCGCGGGTCGCTGGTGCCCGCGGCCCGCTGGTCGACGCGTACGGCGGTGGTGCCGTCCGCGTGGACGACGGCGTACGGGGCATTGCTCGCCCGGTTGGCGGCCGGGGGGCAGGAGACCTGGATCTCGTACCCGCCGTCCTGAGGCACGGCCGGCCGCCAGCGCACCTTCCGCTCGCCCGAACCGGCAGGCGCCGTACGGTAGTTGCCTGACCAGTAGCCGGGGTCCGCGGTCGCCGTCGGCCAGCTGCCGCTGACGATCGCGAAGCCCAGCCGGTCGTTGTCCACGACCACCTCCGCGCGTACGTCGGCGGAGCCCGGCGCCTCGACCAGGCTGAGCGAGTCGAGACCGAGCCGCATCCCGCCGCCCCTGCCGGGTCCTGTCACCGCGCAGCGCAGGGTGTGCCGCCCGGCGCGCAGCCGGGTGGCACCGAGGTGGGCCAGGTCGAAGCCGTCCGCCGTCTGTGCCGTGGTGTCGATCGCGAAGGCGGGCAGCGGGCTGCGGTCCATGGTGACGGTGGCCAGTGCGCCGTCCGCCGTGCGGTAGTAGCGCAGGAGCAGCTCGTAGTCGCCGGTGCGCGGCACCCGGAAGGTGAACTCCACGGTGTCACCGGCCTGTTCGGGGGTGAGGACCAGGCGCTCGCCGCGGCGCGCGAGCGGATCGGCGACGGTCTGCACGGCGCCGCCGGTGACCTCGCGGTCCGCTTCGGCCAACGCGACGGTCTCCTCCCGGTAATGGGGGCCGTGGCGCAGGCTGTCGCGGCCGCCGGTCAGCCAGTCGAGCGAGAAACAGCAGACGTTGACCCGGCGCGGGACACTCGCCATGTCACCGTCGCAGCCGTAGAGCAGCACGATGGTGCCGTCGGACAGCCGGGCGAGATCCGAGTAGAAGGAGCGGTTCTCGTTGACGACCCGTTGGTACCGGTACGAGAAGCCCTCGTCGTAGCTGACCGCCACGGTCATGTTGTACCTGACGGGTGAGTCGGGGCGGCTGAACAGCACCCGACCGGGTGCGCGGCTGCCGGGGCCGCCGGTGTAGCGCAGCAGGCCGGCGTCCACCGCGTTGAACGAGCCGGTGCTGCCGTCGAGCGCGGGCTGCGACCAGGTCATGCCGTCGTCCGTGCTGACGGACACGATGCGCTGGTTCTCACCGCCCGACGCGAAGCGGCCGTTGACGAGCAGGCTGCCGTCGGAGCGCTGCACCATCCGCGCCTCGTTGACGGGGTACGCGACCTGTACGGGCACCTCTCCCGTCGCCTGCCAGGTGGCGCCGTGGTCGTCGCTGTAGACCGGCGCGACGCCGTACATCCGCTGGGCCACGGTGTTGCCCACGATCACCCTGCGGTGCAGGCAGTTGAGCAGCAGACGGCCGGAGCGCAGCTGGAGTCCGTGGCCCGGGCCGGGGCCGTGCAGTGCCCAGTTGTAGGGGAAGCCGTCGAACAGGCCTGCCAGGCCGCGTACTTCGCTCCACGTCTGCCCGCTGTCCCGGCTGGAGATCGCATACAGCTCGCCGGAGTCGCCCGAGCAGGAGGTGTTCTGCGGCAGCCGGAGCGAGAGCATGTAGAAGAGGAAGACCTCCCGTGTCTCCCGGTCCACGACCAGCGCGGGGTTGCCCCAGGACTCGCCGTCGACGGAGGCCACCAGGGTCCTGGTCTCCTCCCAGGTCCGGCCGCCGTCGGTGCTGCGGCGCAGCAGCAGATCACGCGGCCCGGCGTCGCACACCTCGTGGCGGCCCTCGGTCACGGCCAGGACGGTGTCGTCGGGCAGCGCGGCGAGCGCGTGGACGTGATAGCTGACGAGGGGGCCCTCGACGGAGTCCCAGAGGGTCTGCTCCTCGAAGAAGGCGCCGTGCCGGCCGGACGCGGAGGTCCGGTCGGCGGCCTGTGCCGTGGCCCCGAGGGCCACCGGCCCCAACGCGGCGGTCGCCGTGGCGCCGACGACACCCAGGGCGAAGGATCTGCGGTTCATGGCGGTGCCGTGCGGTCTGCTGTCGGACATGGTGGGCCACCCCTTTCGGGCGGTACGGAGGAGAGCGATCCGGCGCGGGGCGTAGCGCGCACCGGATCGGACACGGGTGCGGGTGCCTGTGTGGGTGCGGATGTGGACGTCCGTGTGGGATCAGGCGCGTACGAGATGTGCGTCGAGGGGGCCGAGCAGGTCGAGCAGGGCCTGCAGCTCCTTGTCGGAGCACGGGGTGAAGGGCGCCGCGGCATGCGGCGGGCACAGCCCCCGTGCGGCGAGGACGGCCTTCACCGCCGGAACACCGGGGCGTACGGTGTGCAGCGCCAGGACCTCGTCGAGCAGCCGCTGCGCGCGCCGCGCGTCCTCGTCCCGGCCGTCATGGTGGGCCCGGAACAGTTCGGCGGTCACCGCGGGCGCCAGATTGGCCACCCCGAGCACCATTCCGTCGGCCCCGAGCCGCAGCGCGTCCAGTGCCTGCCGCTCCGCTCCCTGGCTGACCCCGAAGTCGTCGCGCCGGCGGGCGGCCGCGAGGGCGTGTCCGAACAGCGCGAGGTCGCCCGAGCTGTCCTTGATGCCCACCAGGTGGGCGAGGCCCGTCAGTTCGTCGAGCAGGGCGGGGGTCAGCGGGTTGCTGTAGCGGGGAGCGTTGTAGGCGACGACGGGAACGCCGAGGTCGGCGAGGGCCGCGTAGTGGGCGACGATCTCGTCGTGCCGGTGGTGGAAGTAGATCGGCGGACCGAGCACCAGCGCGTCCGGCGCGGCGGGCAGGACGGCCTCCGCCCGGGCCAGCGCCTCGGCGGTGCCGGGAGCCGTGACGTTCACCAACACCGGTCCGTTGTCGGTCAGTTCACGCCAGCGCCGGGTCACCCCGACGGCGAACTCGGCCAGTTCCGACGTGGGCAGCAGCGGGCCCTCGCCGTTGCTGCCGAAGAGCATGAGACCGCGTGCGCCTGCTGCTGCCAGCGCCGTGAGCAGGGGGTCGGCGGCCGGGGCCGAGGGGCGTCCCGGCCGGTCCATCGGGGTGACCAGCGGGACGATGACGCCGGAGAGCAGCGTGCGTCCGCCGATGTGCCGTCGTTCGGCATCAGCGCCATCGTGGCTGGTCGCGCCCCGCGGCGGAGCCGCATATTGATTCAGCCCCGCGCCCCTTTGGGGCGCTTCGCTTGCCCCTCCTGACTTGGATCGCTCGGCCTGTCTTGCCCCGTGGGCCCCTCCGCCCATCAGTACCCCCTGACCTCGGGCCAGGCCAGTTCCACCCCGGCGCGCGTGAGTTCGTCCTGGAAGCGGTGCAGCCAGGCGGCGTCCTCGTACACCTGCTCGGCCTCCAGCCGGTGGTCGAGGCAGTACGCCGCCAGCGACCCGGCCGCCTCCCCGATGTTCCACTCGACGGGGTGCAGCCGGTAGCAGCCGTTGGTGATGTGGGTGGTGCCGATGTTCTTGCACACCGGCAGCAGGTTCCGCACCCGCACCGGGAGCAGGGCGCCCAGCGGGATCTGGAAGGGGCTGCTGGCCACGTCGATGTAGGTGTCGCCGCCGGTGGACGGGTGCAGGTCGATCCGGTACATCCCGATGCCGACGGAGTCCGCGTAGCGCACCGCGCCGTGCTCGCCCCGCACGGCGAGGGACAGGTCCTGTTCGACGATCCGGCGCCGGGCGACGATCCGGCGTGACTCCCGGATGTACGGCGCCTTGGCCAGCCCGTCGGCCGTGCCCAGCACATCGCCGCGCAGCCGCAGCCCGGGCCAGCCGGTGCCGCCGTCGGGGCGGGGGGCCTCGGTCTGGAGCCAGTAGAGCATGCTCATGCTCAGCTCGCGGGCTGCTGCCAGATGCCGGCCGCGCTCCTTGTCGTCCACCCCGATCAGCGGTCCGGGCAGGTAGTCGATCATGGGCCAGTTGACGATGGTGACATCGCTCGCGGCGAACCCCGGCCGGTACAGCTTCCGGGAGAACACCCGGCGGAACTCCCACAGTTCCTTGTCGCCCGCGTCCTTGCTCTGGTCGGCGACGACGGGCCCCGAGTCGGTGTTGGGAGTGAACCCGCGCGGTACGGTCTCCAGCGTCCTCGGGTCGGGTGCGCTCAGGCTGAGCAGCCGGTTCGGCCACTGCGGGGGATGGTAGGCGGCCCAGCGGTCGTACCCGGCCGGGCGGTCGACGGTGTGGTTCTCGCCGGCCAGGTGGTCGACGGCGAACACCCAGGAGAACGCCTGCATGTTGGCCGGCTGGGCCTCATCGGGTGCGCTCGGCTCCCCGGTGTCCCGCCGTGACTCGAAGCCCGTCACGTGCTCGGTGCCGGTCAGGGGGAGCAGGTCGCCTAGTTCCGTCGCGTCCAGGACGTACAGTGCCGACACCTCGACCCGCGTGCCGTCCGGGCCCTCGACGACCACGGACCGTACCCGGTCACCGTCCACGGAGGCGGCCACCGGACGGTGCCGGTACAGGATCCGCAGCCGGCCTGCCGCCATGTACGGCGCGACCATGGCCGCCAGCACGGCGGCGCCCACCCGCGGTTCGTGGCACAGCGCGCTCACCCGCCCCTCGCCCGGGTTGAGACAGCGGCGCCGCCTGGCCTCCTCGGTGAGCGGGTACCAGGTCCGGTAGTGGTCGCGGATCGCCTCGCGCAGCGCGCGGTAGGTACGGGTGGCGCCGAACTGCTCGATCCAGGCGTGCTCGTCGGGCGGTACGCCCTGGCTGGTGAGCTGGCCGCCGATCCAGTCGGTCTCCTCGGTGAGCAGGACCGACCGGCCCCGGTCGAGGGCGGCCAGTGCCGCGGCCACCCCGCCGAGGCCCCCGCCCACGACGAGGATGTCCGCGGCCGCCGACGTCGGCGCGCTCATGTGCCGCTCCCTTCCCGTACATCACCCGTGCCGTCCGGACCGAAGGCGAATCTCCGGGGTCCGCCCCGGACGTCCACCGGCACGGACGGGCCGCCGCCCGGCGGGGTGACCAGCAGGTCACCGGTGCCCTCGGCGATACCGGTGACGCGGTCGCCGGTCCGCCGGTATCCCCGTACGACGACGCCGGGCGCCATGTCCAGCAGGACGCGTCCTTCGAGGCGGACCGTGAGCCGGTCTCCCGCCCGCACGTCGAGGCGGCCCTCGCCGAGCGGCAGGTTGCACAGTTCGGCCGGCTCGCCCGGGTGGGCGAACCGCCAGCCGTCGGGGCGCGCGTCGGCCAGTTCGCCGAAGGCGAGGTACGCCAGCAGGCCGCCCCAGGCCATCAGCCCGTCCGAGCGCTTCTCGAAGCCCGTCAGGTTCTCGCCGGCGACGGCCGGATAGTTCTCCCTGACGTGGCCGTGCACGCGCCACTCGTCGAGGAACAGCCGCAGCAGATCCCCCACCACCGGACGGCTCAGCTCGGTCAGCCCGTACCGGCGCAGTCCGCGGACGGCGAGGTAGGCCATCGGCGCCCAGATCCGGCCGCGCCAGTACGTCGCCGCGAAACCGGGGTCGTCGCGGGCGACGCTGGGCAGGGGCCGTGCACCGCCCAGCACTTCGGGCCGCAGCAGGTCGGCGGCCGTCGCCGCCGCACGACCGGCGTCGGGCAACCCGCCGAGCAGCGCGTACAGCATCGTCGGCGAGACGTGCGGATCATGCGCGCCCGCCGCCGTGAGGTTGCGGTAGCCGCCCCGCTCGCCGTCCCACAGCAGCCGGTCGGCGACCGCCCTCGCCGTGGCGGCCTCGGCGCGCAGCCGGTCGGCGATCGCATGCTCCCCCAGGATGCCGGCGATCTCCGCCAGCGCCTCGGCGTCGGCGATGTGCAGCGCGTTCAGGCCGACGTCGGCGAGGTCCATGGTGTGGGTCGCCGGGTCGTACCGGGTCTCGTCGTACATCGGCGAATCGTCCAGGCCCGACTCGCGTCTGGCCCGGTCCAGGGTCGCCGACGCGGGGTCGCCCGCGATCGGGTCGGAACCCCAGGCGAGCAGCCCGTGCGGGCCGCGGCGGGCCCGCGGCCACCAGTCGTGCCAGGCCAGCAGCGCCGGGAAGGTGCTGCGCAGCAGCGTCGTGTCGCGGGTCCCGGGCGACAGGCCGCCCGCCAGATGGGCCTGGTACACCGTCAGCGCGCCGACCGGCGGCTGCGAACGGTCGTCGGTGCGGCCCCTGTCGTCCGAGATCCGGTTCGGGATCATGCCGGCCTCGTCCGCGTACGGAAGGATCTGTTCGAAGATGCCGCGCGCGTAGTCCCGGTCGACGGCCGAGGCGACGAGGCCGGTGAAGAACGTGTCCCAGGCGTGCAGGGCCCAGGTGCCGTAGAAGCCCTTCCGCTCGGCGCAGACGAAGTCCCTGGAGGTCGGGGTGAGGACGCGGCCGATGCCGGGGGCGTGGACGGTGTTCCAGGTGACGGCCGTGGCCAGGGCGTCGGCGGCGTCGCCCAGCCAGCCGCCGGACCGCAGCCGGGTCAGGTCGGCGGCGGCGCGGTGCGACGCGAGTACACCGGCCGTCCGCGCCGCCGTGCCCGGTGCGTCGGCCGGCGCGATCCGCAGCTCCACCGTGCCCGGACCGCGGAACGCCAGGACCAGCGCGTCCGCCGGGCCCTCGACCCTGTCGGCGGCCGACGAGGCGGTGACCGTCCAGCGGATCCCGCCCGCGAGGACGGTGCCCAGCGGGAAGTCGCCCGCCCCCGGACGCTCCGCCGCACCGGGACGGCCCGCCGCATCGGGACGGCCCGTCGGCTCGACGATGCCGGTGAGACCGTCCACGGACAGCGCGACCCGGCCGGTGCTCCCGGCGCGGACGTACAGGATGTCGCCGGGGCCGCCCGCGAACTCCAGCCGCAGCCGGTGACCCGCCGCCCGTACCGTCACCTCGGCGTGGCTGCCGTCCACGGTGTGCGGTCCGAGCCGTTCGAGGCCGTCGCGCCAGGTGAACCCGTCGAGCACCGGGCCTTCGGGGCCGAGTACGCCGAACCGCACCCGCGGTCCCGACGGCAGCCGGTTCATACCGGTGTGCGTGCGGACGTCCCAGGTGTTCCAGCCGGCCGGCGCGGGAGTCCCGGTGGCACGCCCCGCTCCGGCCCCGCTCCCGCTCATACGACCGCCCTGCCGTCGGCGGTGCCGTCCTCCGGCACCGGGTCGTCCAGGTCCAGGGCCGCGTCCAGCAGCGCCCGGGTGTACGCGTGCCGCGGTGCGGTCAGCACCTCGCCGGTCCGGCCCTCCTCCACGATCAAGCCCCGGTGCATCACCGCCACCCGGTCGGCGATCTGGTGCACCACCCCCAGGTCGTGCGAGATGAACAGCATCGCGAGCCGGTGCCGGCCGCGCAGGTCGACCAGCAGCCGCAGGATCTGGGCCTGGACCGACACGTCGAGCGCCGACACCGCCTCGTCGCAGACCAGCAGCCGGGGCCGTACCGCCAGCGCTCTGGCGATGCTGACCCGCTGGCACTGACCGCCGGAAAGGTCCCCCGCGCGGCGCGCCGCCACCTCGGGGTCGAGGCCCATGTCGGCGAGGAGCCGGTGCAGGGCCTCGGTGCGGTCGCCCTCGGGTGCGGTGACCGGGTGGGTGCGCCAGACCTCGGCGATGATCGAGGCGACCGTCATCCGCGGGTTCAGCGACGAACGCGGGTCCTGGAACACCATCTGCACCGCCCGCTGCAGCTCGGGCGGGCGGCGCCCGGCGCGGCCGAGCGGCCGTCCCTCGAAGGTGACGGTCCCGGCGCCGGGCCGCAGCAGTCCGGCCACGCACCGGGCCACGGTCGTCTTGCCGGAGCCCGACTCGCCGACCAGCCCGAGTGTCTCCTCGGGTGCCACCGACAGGCTCACCCCGTCCACGGCGGCCCGAGCGCCCCGCCGTCCGCCGTAACTGACGCGCAGATCACGCACGTCAAGGAGGGTCCGCTCACTCGCGCTCACGATCCCGGTACCTCCTCGGCGAAGTGGCAGGCGCTCCAGCGGCCCGGCGCGACCTCCCGTACCTCCGGCACCTCGGCGCGGCACCGGGCGCGGGCCATCGGGCAGCGCGGGTGGAACGCGCAGCCTGCCGGCCGGTTCGCCGGTGTCGCCGGGGCCCCGGGCAGCGGGTCGGCCAGTGCGGTACGGGTTCTGACGGCGGGCACGCTGCGCACCAGGGCGGCCGTGTACGGATGGGCGGGCCTGCGCAGTACGTCACGGGCGGGCCCGCGTTCGCAGACCCGTCCGGCGTACATCACCACGACCCGTTCGCCGACGTGCGACACGACCCGCAGGTCATGGCTGACCAGGAGCATCGCGAGGCCGTCCGCCGCCTGGATGTCGGCCAGCAGCCGCAGGATCCGGGACTGCACGGTGACGTCGAGTGCCGTGGTGGGCTCGTCGGCGAGCAGCAGTGCGGGGCTGCCGGCCAGCGCCATGGCGATCATGGCGCGTTGCCGGAGGCCTCCGGAGAGTTCGTGCGGGTAGGCGCGCATCCGCCGTTCCGGCTCCGGCACCCCGACCCGGTCGAGGAGTTCGACGACCCGGCGGTTGACCTCGGCTCGGGGCAGCCGGTCGCGGCGTGGCACCTCGCCGATCTGACGGGCGATCCGCTGGGTCGGGTTCAGGGCCGCAAGGGGGTCCTGGAAGATCATCGCGATCTCCCGGCCGCGTACCGCACGGCGTCGTGCCGGGTCGGCGGCGAGCAGGTCCTCGCCGTGCCACAGCAGCCGGCCGGACAGGGTGGCGCCCTCGGGCGGCAGGCCCAGGACCGCGTGCGCGGTCATGGTCTTTCCGCTGCCCGACTCGCCGATCAGCCCCACGGTGGTGGCCCGTGGCACGTCGAAGGACACGCCGTCCACCACGCGGGTCCGGGTGCCGTGCGGGCCCGGCAGTTCCACCACCAGGTCGTCGATCCGCAAGATCGGCCCGTCGGTCGCGGGCGCCGTCTTCCCGGCCCCGTTCTCCCGTGCGGTTCCGGCTCCGGCGGGGGTCACGAGCCGCCCGTCCGTACGGTGGCGAAGTCCGGCAGCCCGCTGGCGTCGGGGACGAATCCCTTCAGGTCGCTGTTCCAGGCGTAGGCGATGCTCACCGACATCGGGTACATCCCGACCGCGTCCTGCCAGATGATGCGGCTGGCCCGGGCGTAGAGGTCGGTGCGCCTCTGCTTGTCGGCCGTGGCTCCGGCCGCCGCCAGCAGGCCGTCCAGCTGCTTGTTGCAGTAGCCCATCCGCCTGGCCGCGCAGGTGTAGAGGCGGCCGAGGTTGCTGGCCGCGTCATAGCTGGGGGTGGCCAGCTGCTGGAAGTTGATGTCCCACTTGAGTGCGAGCAGGTCCTCCGTGAAGACGGCCTGTTCCTTCTCCAGCGGCTCGACCTGCACGCCGACCTTCTGCAGGTCCGAGACGACGGCCTGGACGAAGGGCTTGAACTCGTCGTTGGCGAACTGGAGGCGGAGCTTCTTCGAGAAGTCGAAGCCCGCGGCGGTGAGGGCCGCCTTGGCGGCCGCGGGGTCGTAGGTCACGGCCGGCTGTGCCGCGTGGCCGAGGACGACACTGGTCACGGGCGCGTCGGCCGCCTTGCCGGTGTCGGGATAGAGCTTGCCGACGATGGTCCCGAAGTCGACCGCCTGCCAGATCGCCCTGCGCACCTTCGCGTCCTTGAGGGCGGGGATCGAGGAGTTGAACCACATGGTGAACTCGGCGCTGCTCGGCACGGTCTTCACCGTCAGGTCCTGCTGGCTCTTCAGAGAGGCCAGTTGGTCGTCCGGGATGCCCCAGGCGACGTCGACCTCGCCGGTGCGCAGCGCGGTCATGCGGGACGCGAGCTCGGGGATGTTCCGTACGGTGACCTTGCTGAGCGTGGGCTTGGTGCCCTGGTACTTCGTGTTGGGCACCAGGACCAGCGACTGACTCGGGGTGAAGGCGTCGACGGTGAACGGGCCCGAGCCGACGGGGTGGTTGAAGAAGGCGGTGTCGTCCTTGCCGACGCCCGACGGGAGGACGTAGAAGGTGCCGAGCTTGCCGGGGACGGACGCGTCGGGCGCCGGGCTGTGCAGGACCACTTCGGTGGCGGAGACCTTGGTCATCGTGTCGCCCGGGAAGTTGCCCGCGTTGGGGCCGTTGAGGGCGATCATGCGCTGGAAGGAGGCGATCACGTCGTCGGCGTCGAGGGCGGAGCCGTCGGAGAACGTGACACCGGAGCGCAGTGTGAACGTCCAGGACGTGACGTCCTTGCCGGCCTTCCAGGAGGTGGCGAGGTCGCCTTCGGGGGTGCCGTCCGCGGCGGGTTTCACGAGTCTGCTGAAGATCTCCTGTGCGGCCAGCTGGGTTCCGGTGGAGGCGCCCTGGGCCCCGTGCGGGTCCAGGCTCTCGATCGGGTAGGTGCCGGCGACCGTCACGTCGCCCGAGGCGGAAGAACCTCCTCCGTCCTCGCCGCCGGTCGTGGTGCAGGCGGCGAGGAGCGCCGCGCCCGCCGCGGCGGTGGTGGCGAGCCGGATCAGCCGGCTCCGCCCGTGCTCACGCGTGCTGGTCATGATGGTGCTCCTCTCGATCGAGGGTCGGTCGGAGTCAGCCGGTGGGTGAGGCGCTGTACCTGGCCGGTTCAGTCGGTGCGGCCGCGCCCGTAGCGGGCGGTGAGCTGGTCGCCGAGGATGCCCACGTTCACGATCAGGAGGGACAGGGCGATGCCCGGCAGGGTGGAGATCCACCATTGCGTTTCGAGGTACTCCTTGCCGTTCGCGATGGTCTGCCCCCAGGACACGGTCGACGGGGGCAGCCCGATGCCGAGGAAGCTGAGTCCCGCCTCCGCCAGTACAACGAGCGCGAATTCGAGCGTGGCGAGGGCGACGACCGGGCCGGCGGTGAACGGGAGCACGTGCCGGGCGAGGATGGTCCGGCCGGGCACTCCCAGCACCCGGGCGGCGTCGACCCAGGGGCGTTCCCTGACGGAGAGCGCGATGCCGCGGGTGACGCGGGCGAAGGTGATCCAGCCGGTGGCCGAGAGTGCGACGACGACCAGCAGGACGCTGCGCTCGAAGGCGCCCGCGATCACGATGGCCAGCAGGATCGCGGGAAACGCCAGCAGGACGTCGAAGATCCGGGCGAGGACGGCGTCGGCGGCGCCCCGGAAGTAGCCGGCGACGGCGCCGAGAAGGACCCCGACGAGACAGGACAGTGCGACCGTGGACACGCCGATGAGCACCGCTGTGCGGGCTCCGTAGACGATCTGGGCGAGCAGGTCGCGGCCGAGTCCGTCCGTGCCGAGCCAGGCCGTGCCGCCGCCGGACACCTGGGAGCCGGGTGCGAGCAGCCGGTCCTCCAGGGAGGTGTGCACCGGGTCGTAGTGGATCACCATGGGCCCGACGACGGCCACCAGCAGATAGCAGCCCACGACCAGGGCGGGCACCCGGGACAGGAGCGGGCGCCGCGCCCGCCGCGGAGTCGTCGCCGGCTTCTCGACGGCCACGGTGATGCCGGCCATCAGACGGCTCCCGTCCGGATCCGCGGATCCAGCTGGGCGACGAGCAGATCGGCCATCAGGTTGAGTACGACGACGATGCCGGCGATGAGCAGGGTGGCACCCTGTACGACCGTGTAGTCGCGGTTGGCCACCGCCTCCACCACGAGCGATCCGAGGCCGGGCCAGGCGAACACGTTCTCGACGATCACGGCGCCGCCGACCAGCGCCCCGACCTGGACGCCGACCACGGTCACCACCGGGATCAGCGAGTTGCGCAGGGCGTGCCCGAACAGCACCTGACGTTCGGTCAGGCCCTTGGAGCGGGCGGTCTGGATGTAGCTCTCGCGCATGGTCTCGGCGAGGCTGGTCCGGGTCAGCCGGGCGATGATCGCGACGAACGGGAACGAGAGGGTGACGGCCGGCAGCACCAGGTGCTGTGGCGAGCCGACCCCGGAACTGGGCAGCAGGCGCAGGGTCAGGGCGAAGACCAGGACCAGCATGATGCCGATCCAGAACGTGGGGAACGACTGGAGGGCGATCGTGCAGGCCGAGACCACCCGGTCCAGCAGCCCGCCCGGCCGTGCGCCGGCCAGCATGCCGAGCGTCAGCCCCACGATCACCGCGATCACCGTGGCCGTCACGGTGAGGTCGATCGTGGCGGGCAGCCGGTCGAGGACCGCGCCCATGGCGGGCCTGCCGAGCCAGTGCGACTCGCCGAAGTCGAGCCGGCAGACGTCGCCGAGGTAGCTGAGGTACTGCGCGCCGAGCGGCCGGTCGAGGCCGAGCGAGGCGTGCAACTGGTCGAGCTGGCTGCGGGTGGCGTCCGGGCCGAGCAGTACCGTCGCGGGGTCGCCGGGTGCGGCCCGGACGACGAGGAAGATCAGCGAGGCGGCGCCCCACATCACGAAGACCCCGATGAGCAGCCGGTGCACGATCATCCGGATCATGCCCCCGGCCTCCCGCCGCCGGCAGGGACCGGGCCGACCGAGTCGCCCGGTACGAAGACGCAGGGCACCGTCAGGTGGCGCGGCGCGGGGGCCTCCTCGTCGAGCAGTTCGATGAGCACCCGTACGGCCTCCCCGGCCATCTGGGCGCGGGGCAGCGAGAACCGTGTCCAGTTCCGGGACTCCGGTGTCCAGGACGGCGGATCGCCCAGCAGGGCCAGCGAGCAGTCCTCGGGGAACCGGACCCGTTCCGTGCCGGTCATCGTCGCCAGCGCCCCGGTGAGCCGGTCGTCCTCGGTCGGCTCGACCAGCAGCGCGGTGATCCCGAGTCCGTCGATCCAGCCCTTGAGCCGCTCGACCGTCAGGTCGGCCGGATCGGCCAGGCTCCGGATCAGCGCCTCGTCCGCGCCGAGGCCGGCCTCGGCCAGCCCGCGCCGGTATCCCTCCTCACGGTCCCTGGTGGGCTCGCTGTCCTCCGGGGCCCGCAGGTACAGGATCCGCCGGTGGCCGAGTCGCGCCAGCTCCGCGACGAGTCCCGCGGTCGCCGAGACGTAGTCGGCCGCCACGTAGGAGAGTTCGCCGTCGTCCACCTCACGGCGTCCGACGAAGACGAACGGGAAGTCCTCCCGGACCAGCGCCGACAGCTCCTCGCGGCGGACGTTCCTGCCGAGCAGGACGCAACCGTCCGCGATCTTCAGCCGGTTGGTCCCGCCGGCGTAGATGGACCGCTCGGCCCTCGCCGTGCCGGACGCGCTCCCGTCGGAACAGAACAGCAGCAGGTCGTAGCCCTGCCGTGCCGTCTCCTCCTCCACGCCGAGCAGGAACGGGTAGTAGAAGTCGCGTTGGTCGGTCGGGAACACCGACTCGAAGGTGTAGAGCCCGAGCAGCCGGTTCCGGCCGCCTTTCAGACTGCGTGCGGCGACATTGGCCGCGTACCCCAGTTCCTCGGCCGCCGCCAGCACGGCCCGCCGGGTCGGTTCCGCGATCTGCGCACTCGCCGCGCCTCCGCTGATCACCAGCGACACCGTCGCCTGGGAGACGCCGGCGCGTTGGGCGATGTCCCGTTGGGTGGAGCGTCTACGTCGTTCGGGAGGGGCCATGAGCACTCCCAGTTAATACGTATTAGCAAGTGCCGAATGACGCTACTCGGATGCGGCGAAAAGCGTCAAGAGACGTGAACAGCCCTTGTCCGCCTTGTTTCTGACACATGATCCGATCTCGCGGAGTGACCGGATTCGCCATCCGGGTGCACCGGCCGGCCATGGCACGGGGACGCGATGTTCAGGACCATCGGGAACACCACCGCATTCCGGTGTTCCGGCATCCCGGCGCGAAGGGGAACCCGATGACCGAAAGGGGAACCCGATGACCGACCCCACCGACGACCTCACGACCCGCTTCCACCGGGACGGATACGCCGTGCTGCCGGACTCCCTGACGCCGGCCGAGGTGGCGGAGTTGCGTGCGGAGACCGTGCGGATCTGCCGCGGCGAGCGAGGCGCCGTCGAGGGGGCGCCGCCGCCGGTCGCGGGCGAGAGCGACGACGACACGGTCCGGCGGTTCCTGTGCGTGCACTATCCGCACAAGCTGTCGGCGCTCATGCTCGGCACCATGCGCCATCCCGCCGTCGTCGGCCCGCTGACCGAGGTGATCGGTCCCGACGTCAAGGCGATGCAGTCGATGCTGTTCGTCAAGTCCGAGGGCAGGCCGGGCCAGGCATGGCACCAGGACGAGATGTTCATCCCCACCCGGGACCGTTCGCTGACCGCGGCCTGGCTCGCCCTCGACGACGCCACCGTCGACAACGGCTGCCTGTGGGTCCTGCCGGGCTCGCACCGCCCCGGCGTGATCTACCCCAACCGGCGGCACGACGACGCCCGTTACGACTGCACGGTCGAGTCCTACGACTTCCCGTACGACGAGGCGGACGCCGTTCCGGTCGAGATCGCCGCCGGATCGGTGCTGCTCTTCAACGGCCATCTGCTGCACAGGTCGCTGCCCAACACCGGCCGTCAGGGCTTCCGTCGGGCTCTGGTCAACCACTACATGAGCGCCTCCTCCCTCCTCCCCTGGTCGCCGCCCGACGCCGAAGTGCCCATGGCCCAGGCCGACTTCCGGGACATCGTGCTGGTCGCGGGCCGTGACCCGTACGCCTACAAGGGCACCGCCGACATCCGCAGGCCCCGGGTGCGGCGCGACCGGTCCGGGGGCTGCGACAGGTGAGGCCGTGACGGAACGCCTCCCGCCCCTGACCCCGACGCTCCTGGCCCGGCTCGGTCCCGCGGTCGCCGACTACCCGCCCGGGTCGGTCTTCGGCCCCAGGGACGCGGGGTCGTACGAGTTCGTCTGGCTGCTGCACGGCAGCGCCCGCTGGGTCTGCGGCGACCTGACCGTGCCCCTGACGCCCAGCGGGCTGCTGCTCGTTCGCCCGGGTATGCGGGACACGTTCCACTGGGACCCCCGCCGGCCCACCCGGCACGCCTACACGCACTTCCGGCTGCCCGCCGGACCAGGGGGCGCGGAGCCCCTCGACGACACCGGCTGGCCGGTCGTCCGGGACCTGACGGGGCGCGGCGACCCGATGGCCGCGCTCTGCCGGTACCTCCTGGCACTCGGCGCGACCCGCCCGCCCGGCTGGGAACGGCACGCCGAGGAGACCCTGCGGCTGCTGCTCTTCACCTTCGTGCACGACACCGGCCCGACGACCGGCACGGTGTCGCTCCCGGAGCCCCTGGTCGCCATGGCGGCCGCGGTCCGCTCCCACTGGTCGGACGGCGTCGCCCGGCCGCTCCCCCTTAAGCGGCTGGCGCGGGCGGCCGGGGTCTCGGAGAGCACGCTGTCCCGGATCTGCCGACGGCACCTCGGTGTCAGTCCCGTCGCGGGGCTCGAACGGCTCCGCCTGGCGAGGGCCGAGCCGCTGCTGTGGCTGAGCAGCCTCTCGCTCCGCGCCATAGCGGTGCGGAGCGGCTTCCCCGACGCCTACCACTTCTCGCGCCGGTTCCGCGCCGTCTACGGGATGTCCCCGAGCGCCTTCCGCAGGGTGCCGCCCGAGTCGGCACCACCGTCCCCGGTCACCGACGGCGCCCTGTCCGCGCTCCTGGCCCTGTTGCCGCCCTCGCAACCGCCGTCTGCCGACGGCCGCCGCTTCTGAACAGGCTCTGCCGTGAACAGAACGCGGCTGACTCGGACGGCCCTCGTCAGCGCCGCGAACTCCGCGTCGGAAAGCCGCACCGACGCCGCCTCGACGTTCTCGTCGAGACGGGCCACCGACGACGTTCGTCGTCAGGCCGGCGCCACGGGCTGTCCCGGCTCAGCCAAGCGCGTCCATCAGGGCGGCGACATAGGCGTCCAGCCGCTTCTCCACGGCCCGCGTCGTCAGCTCCGCCCTCCCCGCCTCCTGCCACGGCCGTGCCACCCACCGCACCCCCGACGCGAACGCCAGCGCGTCCAGCAGCCGCCAGTACAACCGCTCCCTCGCAGTCGCGGCCAGCGCCCCGCCGGCCTCCTCGTACGCCTCGGCGAACCGCAGACCCCACGCCGGGCCGTGCAGCATCGCGAGATTGGTGGAGCAGTGAGCCACATCGAGGTCCGCCGGACCCCAGGAGGTCTGTACCCAGTCGACGACCCCGGTGATGCGAAGACCTGCCAGGCCCGGGGGCTCCACGTCGAACAGCACGTTGCCCGGTTGGAAGTCCCGGTGCAGGAACCGCCCCGCATAGGGTGGCGGCGGCCTGCGGATCACGTCGGTCGCCGCGGCCCATGCCGCCGCGTCCGCGCCGTCCGGAGGGACGACGGCGTCGGCGGTGGTCCATGCCTCGTACTCCCGGGGACGCTCGGCGGGGCGCAACGCGTGGATCGCCACGAGCTGACGGGCCAGCAGGGGTATGCGCGCCTCCAGTCCCTGGTCGTCGAGGACCGTCCGGCCCGCCAGATGTGTCATCAGGAGTGACGGATACTCGCATTGCGCGGCGGTCGGATCGACCGCGACCGGTCCGGGAGTCGGCACCCCGGTCCCCGTGAGCAAGGCGAGGACGCCGGCCTCGCGGTTCAGCATGTCCTCGGCGTGCTCGACGAAGACCGGGTCGACGAAGGTCCTCAGTACCAGGTCGCGGGTGCCTCCGTGGGGCGTGCCGATGGTCAGCCGCCGCATCTCGGCGGTGATGCCGCCGTGCAACGCCTCGGTCCTGACGATCCGTTCGCCGTCCTGCAGATGCCGGCTCACCCAGGCCAGGGTCAACGGCCGGACGGCGCCCGCCTCATCGTGGTCGGTCACCGTGCCACCCCATCATCCGGACGGCGGCTCACGTAAAAGGTTTCGCCGGAGGCGACGGCGTCGGCGTCGTGTGCGGCGCTGTCCGGCCCGCCGGTCACCGGTCATCGGTATCGGTCACCGGTATCGGTCACCGGCCCGGAAGCAGGCCCCGGAGTCGATCGGAGTACGACCCCGCTCAGGTGCCTGCGGCCGGGTCGAGGGAGTCGACGCCGTCCATGAAGCTCAGCATCTTGGCGTCGAGCAGGTCCGGGTGGTCGATGGCGGGCCCGTGGCCGGTGTCGGCGACGATCTCGGCGCGGGCACCGGCGATCAGGCGCGGCACGCGCTCCAGTTGGCGCTTGGGGTGCACAAGCAGGCTGCGCTTGCCGAGAACGAGGTAGAGCGGGGTGTGGATGGTCCGCAGTTCGCTCTCGGTCAGCGGCAACGGCGCGGGGCGGCGTATCCGGAAGGCGCGGACGCTCGCCCTGACCATCGCACGCAGCTCCGGAACGACGAGTACCGGCTGTTCCAGCCAGGCGGCGAGGCGTGGGCGCAGTGCCCGGGGAGCGAAGGTCGCGAAGAGGCTGATGAAGATCCACGTGAAGAAGCGCAGGCCCACCTTCTCCAGGCCGCCGGGGTCGAGCAGGGTGACCGAGGCGAGCCTGCCCGGCCTGCGGTGTGCCTGGTTGAGCACCAGCCAGCCGCCGTAGGAGGAACCGACGAGGTGGACGCGGTCGAGGCCGAGCGCGTCGAGTGCCTCGTCGAGCCACTGGGCCGCGCGCTCGGGCTGCCACATCGGTTCGCGCTGGACGCTGCGTCCGGGGTCGCCGGGGGTGTCGAGCGCGTACACGGGGCGTTCGGCACTGAGCCCGGGGGTGTTGGGGTACCACTGGGCGGAGCAGGCCCCGGCACCGTGGATCAGGACGACCGGGGTGCGGGACTCGGCAGCGGGGTCGGCGGGACCGTACCGGTAGACGTGCGTGGTGCCGAAGCCCGTCTCCACGTCCGTCTCGGAGCGGGCGGGTGCGCCCATGGCGTAGAGGGCGTCGCAGGCTGCGAAGTACCGGTCGCGCAGAGCGTCGTTCACGTAGCGGCCGACGTCGTGGCGCGGGCGGGTTCGGGCGGTGTTCTCAGACACCGAGGGCACCTCCGGGAGATCGGCTCTTCGTGATACGACCGTACCACGATGTTGATACGGCGGTACCATAAAGGGGTTCCGGGGGCCTGCCCTCAAGCTCACCATCGACGGGCGGAGACACGAGCCATGCCAAAGCGGGTGGATCACGACGAGCGACGCACCCAGATCGCCGAGGCGCTCGTCCGGGTGGCGGGACGGCGCGGACTGCACACCGTCGGCATGCGGGACGTGGCAGCGGAGGCCGGGGTGTCACTCCGGCTGGTGCAGTACTACTTCCAGACCAAGGAGAAACTGCTCTTCTACGGCCTCCAGCACCTGACCGACCGCTTCACCGCACGCGTCGGCGCCCGCCTCCGCGGCACCGGGCCGGCCCCGACCCCACGCGCCACCGTCGAGGCGCTGCTGCTGGCCTCGCTCCCGACCGATGAGGAGACCCGCACCTTCCACCTCCTCTACACCTCGTACGCGATCCTGTCCGTGACCGACAAGGCACTCGCCGCCCAGCCCTTCATCGACCGGCCCGACGCCGCCGAGAACGCCCTGGCCGACCTGCTCCGGCAGGCGCAGGAAGCCGGACTGACAGGCCGCGACATCGACACGCGCACGGAGGCGATCAGCCTCCTCGCCATGTCCGCGGCTATGGGGACCAGCATCCTCGTGGGCCAGCGGACTCCGGAGTCGGCCGTCGCGGTACTGCACCACCACCTGGACCGGATCTTCACGACCGACGAACGCCGAAGCACGGCGCCCCGGACTCCGGGGCCGCCACAGTGATCACGATGTTCACGAAGGCGCCTGGCAACCTCTTCATAGGGTTACATCCCTTGCGCACTTGACCCTCACTTCCAGAACTAGTCGACACGACGACGGAGGAGATTTGCGCAGGTAAAAGGCGAGTCGGGGTCGGGGCTCACATGCTCCCACCGTTCCCGCACCCCCTGCCGAGGTCCCTGGACGCTGAAGTCGTCACCTGTCAGTATGGGTATGTGGATGCGTTCGTCTTCGTGAGTGGCAGGCTGTGCCTGGATCTGGCAGGCACCATGCTGTGGCGGCGCAGCCTGCGCACGGAACTGCTGGATTCCCCGGATGACCTGCGGCGCTGGATCAGCGCGGCGGACATCCTCGACGACCCTGGTCCCGTCGACTCCCGGGCGCTGGAGCGAGTCCGCCGACTGCGTGAGGCGGTGTACCTGGTCGCCGGGAACTGGCCCCTGGGCGACCACCCGGATGCCGCCGTCAAGGACGCTCTCGCCGAGGTCAACGAGGCGGCCCGGCTTCCACTGCCGAGGCGTCAGATCGAGGAGTCGGGCCGGGCGACGCGCACCGGCGGCGTCGACGAGGTCCTCGGCGCGGTCGGCTACGACGCCGTGGACTTGCTGGGCTCTCCCCAGTTCGCCCGGATGAAGGAGTGCGCCAACGAGGACTGCACGCGCCTCTTCGTGGACTTGTCCCGCTCCGGCGCGCGGCGATGGTGCGGTATGGCCGAGTGCGGAAACCGGAACAAGGCCGCCGCTTTCCGCAAGCGGCACAAGGAGCAGTCTGCGGGGTGACCGGCGTCCGGTCACTGTCCCGATGCCGCGCCCGCCGTGACAACCGGAGGCGTGGTTCATGGAGTGTGTTCGCTCCGAAGGGAGATGGTGTCCGGGGGATCACTTCCCGGCCGCGAGCGCCCGGGTGAGGCCGGCCAGGATGTCCTCCAGGACGGCGTGGGACGTCGCGAAGTTCAACCGCAGGAAGTCGGCGGCGCCGGGGCCGAAGGGGGTGCCGCCGTCCAGCAGCACGCCTCCGGCCTTGCGCACCCGGGCCACCGGCGGTTCTTCCAGTCCCGGCAGCCGGGCGTCGATCCAGGCCAGATACGTGGCCTCCGGCGTGTGATGACGCAGCTGCGGCAGTCGTGTGCGCAGCACCTGTTCGACCCTGTGACGGTTGCGGTCAAGGACGGTCAGCAGGTCGCGCTGCCATGCGTCTCCGCCCCGCCACGCGGCCTCGGTGGCGACCACGCCGAGCGGGGACACGGTGCCGTACAGATCCGGCGGCTGCGCGTCCCGCAGCGCGAGAAGCCGGTCCGGGCCGTAATGGGTGACGGCGCAACGGATCGCCGCGAGATTGAACGCCTTGCCGGCGGACGTCAGGGTCACGGTCCGGCGGGCCGCGTCGGCAGACAGGCTCGCGAAGGGGATGTGCCGGTGCGGGGAGTAGACCAGTTCGGCGTGGATCTCGTCACTGATGACGAGCAGGTCGTGGCGCCGGGCGATGGCGGCGAGCTCTTCCAGCTCCGCCCGGGTCAGCACGCGGCCGGTCGGGTTGTGCGGGTTGACCAGTACCAGGACCTTGCAGCCCGCCCGTGCCACCGCGGCGTCGAGGGCGGCGAAGTCCATCCGCCACCCCTGGTCCGTGTCCAGCATCGGGACGGGGACGGCGGGCCGTCCCATGGTCGACAGCGTGGCGAGGAACGGAGGGTAGTTGGGCGTCTGGACGGCGACCGCGTCACCGGGGCTCGTCGCCAGGTGCAGGACGAGCTGGAGGCACTGGATCAGGTCGGTCTGCTCGCGCACCCGGTCCGCCTCCGCCGCCCATCCGTAACGGTCGGCCATCCGGCGGGCGAAGGCGGTGCGCAGCGGGCTGCCGTCCGGCCAGTCCGGGTAGCCGAGGTCGCGTCGCTCGACGGCGTCACGCAGCGCGTCGGTGACGGCCGGCGGGACGGGGAAGTCCATGTCCGCCACCCAGGCGGGCAGCACATCCGGTCCCGGGCGATGCCACTTCACGCTGGAGCGGGCACGCAGCCACTCGCGGTCCAGGTCGTCGAAGCCGGGCAGCCGCAGCGACTCGGACGGTACGGCGTTCACAAGGAAGTTCACGAGGAGGCTCCCCGCTTCAGCAGATCGCGGGTGAGCTGGATCTGGCCGTGGTGCTGGGCGAGTTCCTCCAGCACATGGAGTTGGACGCCCTGCACGCTCAACGGGCGGTTGGGGCCTTCGAAGTCGGCGGGCGGTGTGTTGCGCGGTGCCGACGCCGCGGTGACCGCTGCGAGGTCGGCCTCAAGCTGCTCGAACAGGTCGTCGACCTGTCGGCGAAGATCCTTTCCGTGCCCGGTGGCCGTGAACTCCGCCGCGCGGTCACGGTCGACCTCGCGTCCCGCTATGACATGACCGGTCCAGTAGTCGGCGACCGCCGCGCAGTGGTACGCGATCGCGTAGACGGAGTTCGCGCCGGGAAGCGGCGGGCGGGTGTTCCCCAGGCCGTCGCCCAGATCGTCCAGCACGCCGAGCATTCCGTCGAAGGCGCGGCGCAGGAAGTACAGGTACTCGTTCTGATCTTGCACGGGAGGGGTTCCTCATCAGTGGGGAGACGATGTTGACCGATAACCATTCAATGCGGTTACTCGATCAGACTGAGGTGAGGTCGCATCGCTTGTCAATGAGGCAAGCGATCCAGAGATCACGCCGTCAGGAGCTCCATGGCTCGTTCAAGGCCGCCCGACAGACGCGTTTGAGCTCAAGGTGCACGAACCCTATTGACAGGTTATTTCCCGAGTGTCACGGTGAGCCATCGCCTGGAGCCGCAGGGCTCACCGCTCCCTCGCCGGCACCGCGCGTGCACCGAGGTCCACGGCTCCTCGAAGCGGCGGACCGGCGCTCCTGGGACACCGCCGTGCGACGCCGCGTGCCCCCTGACACCCCCAGCCCACTGCGGACCCTCAGGACGACACCATGAACGAAAGCCGTCAGTCTGTGCCTCGGAGCCTGCGGGCGACCGCGAGGCGAAGGGCGTCCCGGCAGGCCAGGACGGCCGGGTGCCGGCTGCGGCCGGAGCGTACGGCTGTGAAAACGCGCCGTGCGCGCTGCCCGCGCGGGAGTTGCCGCAGGGCGACGCTCGGGTGCCGTCCGCTCCAGACCAGGCCGGGCAGGAAGGCGGCGGCATGCCGCTGCTCGACGAGGCGGAGATGGAGCAGGATGTCGGTGGTCTCGAACCGTACGTCGGGTTCGAAACCGGCGTTGCGGCACAGGGCCGTGCTCCAGTGCCGGGCGGTCGTGCCTTCCGGTTCCATCGCCCAGGGGTGGTCCGCGAGTGACCGCAGCGCAGCCATCGGGCTCTCGGTGCCACCGTCGTCCGGCGGCTTCGGCAGCGCGAGGTGGAGCGGGTCGTCGAGCAGGTCCTCCTCCTCGATCGCGGCGGGCCGCGGGCTCGGGTTGCCGGGGTACTCCTCGGCGATGACCAGGTCGAAGTCGCGGGCGTGCAGGGCCGGCAGGGCCTGTTCGGGCTCCATGTGCGTGACGTGGACCCTCAGGTGCGGGTGCAGCTCACGCAGGACGTCGAGCGCGGCGGGGACCAGAGCCAGGGCGGCCGTCTGGAAGGAGGCGATGCGCACGGTCCCGGTCAGGTCCGCCAGGGAGGTGGCGATCTCCGCTTCCGCACACCAGGCGTTCGAGGACCGCTTCGGTGTGCGCGACAAGGATCTCGGCCTGTTCGGTCAACCGCACCCGTCGTCCGACGGGTTCCAGCAGCGGGACGCCCACTTCGGCTTCCAGTTGCGAGAGTTGCTGGGAGACGGAGGACGGGGCGTACGACAGCGCCGCGGCGACGGCCGCGAGCGTGCCCCGGTGTTTGAGTTCGCGGAGCAGGCGCAGTCGGTGCAGGTCGAACATCGGCAGACCGCCCTCCTCGCAGACACACAGCGACACCCGAATGATGCGAATGATGTTCTTTTCCGATGAATATAAGTCGAAAACATTCACTCGACCGAACGTAAGCGGTCGCTGCACCCTGGGTGTGTGACTGAGATCGTCTCCTCTCCCCGCCCCCTGCCGTGGTCCGTACGGCCCGGCGCCCGCACCTGGCGGTGTGCACCCGCACCCGCCGAGGTACGCGCCTTCCATGCCGCCCTCCCCGGCTACTCACCCACCCCGCTGACCGAACTCCCGTCCCTGGCAGCCGAGTTCGGAGTCGGCCGGGTGTTCGTCAAGGACGAGTCGTACCGTCTGGGGCTGCCCGCGTTCAAGGTGCTGGGCGCGTCCTGGGCAGTCCACCGCACCCTTGCCGAGCGCGCCACCGGGGGTACGGAACCCGGTCCGGTCACCCTGGTGACCGCCACCGACGGCAATCACGGCCGGGCGGTGGCCCGTACAGCGCGCCATCTCGGGCATCACGCCCACGTCTTCGTCCCGCAGGGCGTGCACCCGCAGGCCGTGGCGGCCATCGCCGCCGAGCAGGCGAAGGTCACCGAGGTCACGGGATCGTACGACGAGGCCGTACGCCTGGCCGAGCAGGCGGCCGCCGCGCCCGACGCGGTCCTGGTCCAGGACACCGCCTGGCCGGGCTACGAGCGGATACCGGGGTGGATCGTCGAGGGCTACTCCACCCTCACCGCCGAGATCGACGAGCAGCTGACGGCCGAGGGGATCGACGCGGGGCCCGACCTGGTCTGTGTCCCGGTGGGTGTGGGGTCACTGGCCCAGTCCGTGATCGCCCACTACCGCAGCCGCCCGTCCGGACCGGCTCCGGCGCTGCTGTCGGTGGAACCCGACACAGCGGCCTGCGTCCTGGCAAGCCTCGCCGCCGGCGAACCCGTCAGCGTCGCCACCGGCCACACCGTCATGGCCGGGCTGAACTGCGGCACCCTCTCCAGCATCGCCTGGCCCTACCTGCACGGAGGGCTGGACGCCGCCGTGGCCGTCTCCGACACCGACAGCACCCGCGCGGCCGCCGCCCTCGCCGCCCTCGGCGTCCCCTCGGGACCGTGCGGAGCCGCCACGCTCGCCGGACTCCGCGCGGCGCTCACCGGCGCCGGCGCAGAGAAACGCCGTGCGGCACTGGATATCGACACGACCTCGGTGATCGTGCTGCTGAGCACCGAGGGCCCGGCAGCCAACCCGCACTCCACCACCGATCACTGAACGCACCACGCCCGCAAGAAGCCCGCGCCGGGCGCGGGACAGGACCCAGCCGTGGACCAGACCGCTGAGGGTGGAGCCGTGGCTGGTACGGCGCAGGCAGTGGTCGACCGTGCGTGCCCGGACCTCGTCGTCCAGTGTGTAGTCCCATCACTCGAAGTGTGACCGGAGTTCGGTCGGCGAGACGAGGTATCCGAGCATCAGGACGCCGGCCTGTTTCGACGCCTTGCAGCGGTTCACGGTGTCGCCACGGTCGACAGCGGCCCGCAGGGGGTCACCGATCGCGGAGTCACACGACGTGCAGACGGCCGCGATCTTGTCGACGACGGTACGTCCGGGCGGGAGCTGGAGCTGCTGAGGTGCTGCACGGCTCGAAGCGGCGCGGAGGTCGCCTCGGTGATCCGCGCGTCGACCAGCATCCGGGCCGCCAGGCCGGTCCGGATGTCCGAGGTGCGGGTACGGCAGCCCAACCACACCGTGTCCGGGGCGGCCACGCCGCCGTGCACGTCGGTCAGATGACACCCGTCGAGGTCGCGGTGACGCGGCACCCCGGCGTTGGTGACGCTCCCGTCGAGCGCGGCCTCGGCCTCCGGTTCCCCTGGCGTAGTCCTCGGCGGTGAACTCGGTGCTGACATGGCGGGCAGGCGGGCCGCTCGCCCAGGGCCGTACCCCGCAGAACTGGAGCAATCGCGTGACGAGGCCGAACGGCCATGCGGCGCCCCCTCCGCTGCGGGAATCGACTGAGCGGCGCGCCCGCGACACCGTCCGTGGACGAGAGCAACGGTCACTCCGTCTGCGGCACGACCGCCACCGGGCATTCCGCATGGTGAAGCAACGTGTGGGCCACCCGGCCGAGTTGAAGACCGAAGTGTCCATGCCGACGCCTCGCTCCTACGACAACCAGGTCGGCGGCGGCCGAACGGTCCACGAGGATCCGGTGGGCCGGTCCCTCGACCGTCACACTGCGGACCCTGACCTTCGGATGGGCGGACCGGGCTTCGCCGAGCAGCGTGTCGAGCAGCGCCGACGCCTTCTCCTCGTGCTGGCGGGCGATCTCCGCGAGCGCCACCTGGTTGCCGACCTCGTGGGCGGGGCAGCGCCAGGCCCGGACCACGTCCAGAGCGCAGTTGCGGGCCTCGGCCTCACGGAAGGCGAACCGTGCGGCCTCAGCGCCGGAGACGGGCTCCCCCGCACCCAGCAGAATCCGTTCGTGACCGTCGGCCAGGCCCGCCCTCTCGCCCCGCACCACGATCACGGGGCAGTGCGCCCGGGCCGCCACCGCCAGGCCGACCGACCCGAGGAGCAGCCCGGCCAGCTCGCCCCGGCCTCGCGACCCGGTCACCAGGGCATGTGCGCCGTCGCCCGCGCTCAGGAGGGCGCGCACCGAGTCGTCGAGAAGGACATCGGCGGTGACCTTCACATCCGGGCTGCGCACTGCGGCGCGCTCTGCCGCGGAGGCGACGATGTGTTCGGCCAGCGCGCGTTCCGAGGGGCGTTTCCCGCTGTCCGACGGCACTCCGGCCTCGTAGCGCTCCCAGAGGGAGGCGTACACCAGGCGTAGTGGAAGGTCGTGGCGGGCGGCCTCGTCCACCGCCCAGTCGACCGCGAGCAGGCTTCCGTCCGATCCGTCGACACCTACGACCAGGGGAAGGGCCATCGTCCCACCGCCTTTCGCCGGACTGCCACCTCGTGCAGCAGGGGGCTCCGATTTCACCGTGCCACGTTCCGCCGACGGGCAGGAGGGGCCACTCGGCCCGTTCGCGTACCCGGTCAGCCCCTGTCGGCGTGGAACCTCGCGGCGGAGGCTGTGGGCCGGGCCGGCCGGAAGGCCGGGCTCGCGATACGACCCGTCTTCGCACGGGTCATGGCCCTGAAGGAGGCTCGGACATGAAGCCCACGAAGGTCGGCGCCGTCATGGTCAGCGACGTCGTCACGGCCGGGAACGGCACGCCGTTCAAGGAGTTGGTGCGACTCCTGGAGGAGCACCGCATCAGCGGCCTTCCCGTGGTCGACGAGGCCGGCAAGGTGATCGGTGTGGTCTCCGAGACCGACCTCATGCTGCACCAGACACGCGATCCCGAGCACGACCGCAGGCACCTGATGGGCCACGGCACCCGACGCGAGGCGGTCAAGAGCGGTGCGAGCACCGCAAACGGTGTCATGTCGACGCCCGCCGTCACCATCCGCTCCGATGCCACGGTCACCGAGGCGGCCCGGCTGATGGCCGGGCACCGTGTCGAACGCCTGCCCGTGGTGGACGAGCAGGACCAACTGGTCGGCATCGTCACCCGCGGCGACCTGCTCCGGGTCTTCCTGCGTTCCGACGACGAGATCGTCCGGGAGGTCCGGCAGGAGGTCCTCGGCAACACGCTCTGGCTGGCCCCGTACGCCGTCGAGGTCACAGCGCACAACGGTGTGGTCACCCTCACCGGTCAGCTGGAACGGCGCAGCGAGATACCCGTCGCGGTCGGCATGACACGTCGGCTGGACGGTGTGGTGGATGTCGTCGACCACCTCTCCTACCGGATCGACGACAAGCACCTGCGGCCGACCGAGCAGAAGCTCCACGGCGTGGCCGACGGCTGGCTCCACCGGCTCTGACAGCGGGAACGAACATGGGCTCGACTCCCGTCGGGAGGCATGGGCCGGACGGCCCTGGGGCCCCCGGCCCGCGCGCGGGACTTGACCGGTGACTGGTCCCGGAGCGGAGCCGATTGCCTCATGGGCGGGCGGGCGAGCGTGCGGGGACGAGGCATACGCCTACGCGGCGCCGTCACAGACGGCATACCACGTCCCCGCCCAGGAGGCGACGATCATGCAGCGGAACAGGCGGCCGAGCGCCCCAGGGCTCCGCGTGAGCCGGAGACCAGGTATGTCGCCTCCGGCGCGGGGCCGCGCAGCCAGTCGATGATCTGCGTGGCGTCGGCGTGGGCCGAGAAGTGCGGGACGTCGACGATGGCGGCCGGGACCGGGACGTACTCACCGAACATCTTGAGGGCCTTCGCGCCCTCCACGAGGTCGCGGACCCGCGTGTCCTGTGCCGCGAGCCCGACCGCCACGACCGCGTTGTGCGGATCGGGCAGCCCAGGCCCTGCCACGGGTCGAAGGGTCTTCTCCGGAGAGGCTGAGCGGCCTCTCACGAGGAAGACCCGTACATGAGGCCGAACGACCCCTTGCCGGGTCCGGGCGGCCCGTGGCGGCCGGCTCCGCCTGCACACACCCTGGGATCAGGGACCCCTCGGCCCCGCCCGTCCTTCCGAGGAGGAGACCATGCCCGGCAAACCGCACACCGTGAGCGATGTGATGACCCGCACCGTCGCCACGATCGGCCGCAACGCCCCGTTCAAGGACGTCGTCACCCTGATGGAGGAGTGGAAGGTCAGCGCCCTGCCCGTGCTGGAGGGCGAGGGCCGGGTGATCGGTGTCGTCTCCGAAGCCGATCTGCTCCCGAAGGAGGAGTTCCGGGACAGCGACCCGGACCGGTTCGTCCAGCGGCAGCGCCTCGACGACCTGGCGAAGGCCGGCGCGGTGACCGCCGAGGAGGTGATGAGCACGCCCGCCGTGACCGTGCATCCGAACGCCACGCTCGCCCAGGCGGCGCGCATCATGGCCCAGCGCAAGGTCAAGCGACTGCCCGTCGTCAACGACGAGGGGATGCTCGAAGGCGTCGTCAGCCGCTCCGACCTGCTCAAGATCTTCCTCCGCGGCGACGAGGAACTGGCCGCGGAGGTACGGCACGAGGTCGTGGACCGCCTCTTTCCGCTCTCCGCCGACCACATCCAGGTCGAGGTCACCGAAGGCGTCGTCACCCTCACCGGGTGGGTGGACGACGACGGTGCGGCCGGGGTGGCCCAACGGCTGGCCCGTGCCGTCGAGGGCGTGGTCGACGTCCGCTGCTGCCTGGTCCCGGCGTCCGCACGGAGCAACCCGTGATGACGGTTCCGGGCACGCGGCAGCAGCACTGAGCCGGGCCCGTCGACGGGCCGGAAACGGCGGTGTGCGCGGCCGGTGGTCACCGGCCGCGCACACCGGATGTGGGACCGGCGTCCTCCCCCCGAGGCTCAGCCGGTCCGCACCGGAATGGTCCTGGTTCCCGTCTTCTCCTCCGGGACCGGGACCGTGACGGTCAGCACGCCGTCCTTGTATTCCGCGGCCGCCTCGTCGCCCTTCGCTCCGACCGGCAACCGGACTGAGCGTGCGAAGGTGCCGTAGCGGAACTCGGTACGGTGCTTCCCCTTCGTTTCCTCGGTGCGCTCGGCCCGAAGGGTGAGCACCCCTTCCGTGACGGTGATCTCGACATCGTCGGCGGGGTCGACGCCCGGAAGCTCGGCCCGCAGCACGTAGGTGCCGTCCTTGATCTCCTCCTCCACACGGATGCCCTGCAGCCCCGAAGTCCCGTGCAGACCGGGGAAGCCGGACTCGGCCCAGCCGAACAGGTCCTCGGGCAGCACCGGCCAGCCGCGCAGCCGCTCGATCATGCCGCTCATGTGCTTCCTCCTTTCGGATTCTCATCTCCAGCCTCCCGCAAGGGCGTTGGAACAGCCGTGGGCCGACCGACCCTGTCCTGGATCCGGTCGGCCCTCTCTTGACGTCATCCCCGGCCGCCGGGGCGGGCCACGGTCCAGACGGCGAGCACGCTCCAGGCCTCGACCACATGACGGTGGCGCCGCAGCGGATTGCGCCGCCGGCGTCAGAACGGTCGGCCGGTCGCGCGTGCAGGACTCGTGCGGGTCATGGTCCAGCGCCTTCTTCTGAGATCCGGGACGTACGACCCCTGCCGCTACGGCTTCGTCACCGGTACCCGCCACACCAGCGTCGTACCGCCGCCCCCGGGACCCCCGGGCCCCTCGGGCGCCTCGGGCGCCTCGGGGCAGGTCCAGTCCAGGCTGCCGCCGAGTTCCGCCGCCCGCTCCGCCATGTTGCGCAGCCCGCTGCGACGGCCGCCGGACGGGATACCGACGCCGTTGTCCCGGACAGTCAGGACCAACTCCCGCCCATCCGTCACCAGAACGATCTCCGCCCGGCCCGCACAGGCATGCCGGGCCACATTGGTCAGCGCCTCCGACAGCACCGCGACCACATGATCGGCGACCTCCTTGGGCACATCGGTGTCGATCAGCCCCTCCATCCGCAGACTCGGCGCGAACCCCAGCGCCGGAGCCGCCTCACCCGCCACCCGCACCACACGCGCCCGCAACCCCCCACCGGCACCACCCTCCCGGGCCCGCAACCCGAAAATGGTCGACCTGATGATCTTGATCGTCTCGTCCAGATCATCCACCGCCCGCAACACCCGCTCGGACGCCTCCGAATGCTCGATGAAACGCCCCGCACTCTGCAACGTCATCCCGGTGGCGAACAACCGCTGGATCGCCAGATCATGCAGATCCCGGGGCGATCCGGTCACGGTCCTTCAGCACCGCGACCTCCTCCGCATCCCGCCGCCGCTCCGCCAGCTCCATCGCAATCGCCGCCTGAGCCGCGAAAACCTGCAACGGCTCAGTCTCCTTCACCGTGAACAACGGCTGCCCCACCTCACGCGCCAACAGCACCACACCACGCACCCCCGTCCCACCCGTGCCGATCGGAATCGCCACCGCCGGACCCAGCCCCTCAAAGCGCGGCGGCTCGGGCGAGACCCGCTCGTCCTGGCCCACGTCTGCACTGGTCACCGCCGCACCCTGCGAGAACGCCAGGCCCATCAGCGTCCTGTCCATGGCCAGCACCAGCCCCCGATGGGCGTCCGCGTCCATACCCACCGCGATCTCCACCGTGAGCGAACCAGTGTCCGCCATCGGCGTCGCGACCGCCGCCAGCGCCGAGCCCGTGATCTCCCTGGCCTGCTCCGCGATCAACCCGAGAGCCTCCCCACTCGCACTCCCGGACATCAGACTGTTCGTGATCTCCGCACTCGCCCGCAGCCAACGCTCACGCAGCCGCGACTCCTCATACAACCGGGCATTGTCGATCGCCACACCAGCCGCCACAGCCAGCGTCGACGTCACCGACACATCCTCCTCGTCGAACTGACCACCACCCCGCTTCTCCGTCAGATAAAGATTGCCGAAGACCTGGTCACGG
>NZ_BCFL01000046.1 GCF_002217755.1 Streptomyces hyaluromycini
AGCTCGTGATCAATACACCTAGCGGCCGCCCGCCCGTTGGCGGAGATCGCCAACAAGCAAGCGTATACCGCAGGTAATACTTGTGGGTAACAACGTCTAGCCGTGGCCGACCGGCGGTTCTACGGTGCCCCCATGCCGAACCTGCCCGATGTCGTGCTGTGGTCGATACCCGCCTTCGTGCTGCTCACCGTGATCGAGGTGATCAGCTACCGCATCCATCCCGACGACGATGCCGCCGGGTACCAGGCCAAGGACGCGGCCACCAGCATCGGCATGGGGCTCGGGTCGCTCGTCTTCGACTTCGTGTGGAAGATCCCGATCGTCGCGATCTACACGGCGATATACGAGCTGACCCCGCTGCGCGTGCCCGTCCTGTGGTGGACCGTCCCGCTGATGCTGCTCGCGCAGGACTTCTTCTACTACTGGTCCCACCGCGGCCACCACGTCATCCGCATCCTGTGGGCCTGTCACGTCGTCCACCACTCCAGCAAGAAGTTCAACCTCTCCACCGCGCTGCGCCAGCCCTGGACCTCGCTGACCGTCTGGCCGTTCTACGTCCCGCTCGTGGCCGTGGGCGTGCACCCCGCCGCGCTGGCCTTCTGCTCCTCCGCCAACCTCGTCTACCAGTTCTGGATCCACACCGAACGCATCGACAAGATGCCCCGGTGGTTCGAGTTCGTGTTCAACACCCCGTCCCACCACCGGGTGCACCACGCCTCCCAGGGCGGCTACCTGGACCGCAACTTCGGCGGGATCCTGATCATCTGGGACCGGCTGTTCGGGTCCTGGGTGCCGGAGACCGAGCGGCCCGTGTACGGGTTGACCAAGAACATCAACACGTTCAACCCGGTCAAGGTGGCCACCCACGAGTACGTCGCCATCGCCAAGGACATCAGGGCCGCGCGCAGCTGGCGGGAGCGGGCCGGGCGGGTGTTCCGGGGACCGGGCTGGGCGCCGGCGCCCGCCGTGGAGCAGGCCGAGGAGTCCGTGGCCGCGTGAGAGCGTCCCGGGCGCTGCTCGCCGCCTTCGCCCTCGCCGTCGTCCTCGACCTCGCCTGTCTGGCCGTCGGCTTCCGCACCGGGCATGCCGCCGCCAAGGTGCTCCTGATGCCCCTGCTCGCCGCGTCCGCCGCCCGCGCGGGGGCCCCACGGCTGCTCGTCGCCGCCCTGCTGTGCGGCTGGGGCGGCGACGTCCTGCTCCTCTCCGACGCCGACCCCGCCTTCATGGCGGGCATGGCCTTCTTCGCCGCCGGGCACGTCTGCTACCTCGTCCTCTTCCGCCGCCAGGGCCCGCCACACGGGCGTGCCCGCCTCCTCGCCCTCGCCTACGCCGCCGCCCTCGTGACCCTGGTCGCCCTGCTCTGGCCCGACCTGCCCGCCGGTCTGCGCGTCCCCGTGGCCGGCTACAGCACCCTGCTCACCGCCATGGCGTACACCGCCGCCACCCGGCTCGGCCCGGTCGCAGGGCTCGGCGGCGCGCTCTTCATGGTCTCCGACACGCTGATCGCGACCGGCGTCGCCGACTGGCCGCAGCTGCCGCGCCCCGACCTCTGGATCATGCTCACCTATGCGGGGGCACAGTTCCTGCTGGTCCGGGGCACCCTCGACGCGCGGTCCGCACCGGCCACGGCGTACCGTGAAGTGCGCTCGACCACCCCCTGAGCGCACCCACGACACCGCACGAGAAGGACCCTCGCCATGCGCGCCACCACCATCCACGCCCCGTTCGACATGCGCGTGGAGGACGTGCCCGAGCCCGTGGTGCAGCTGCCCACCGACGCCGTCGTACGGGTGCTGCGGGCCTGCATCTGCGGCAGCGACCTGTGGGCGTACCGCGGGGAGGCGGCACGGCAGCCGGGGCAGCGCATCGGGCACGAGTTCCTCGGCGTGGTCGAGGAGACCGGCTCCGAGGTGGGCACCGTGCGGCGCGGGGACCTCGTGGTCGCCCCCTTCATGTGGTCCGACGGCGTCTGCGACTACTGCCGCGAGGGCCTGACCACGTCCTGCGAGCACGGCGGCTTCTGGGGCGCCGTGGGGTACGACGGCGGCCAGGGCGAGGCCGTGCGCGTCCCGTTCGCCGACGGCACCCTGGTCCGGCTGCCCAAGGACGCGGCCTCCGACGACCACCTGCTGTCCGCCCTGCTCACCCTCTCCGACGTGCTCGGCACCGGCCACCACGCGGCCCTCGGCGCGGGCGCCCGGCCCGGCGCCACGGTCGCCGTCGTCGGCGACGGCGCGGTCGGCCTGTGCGCCGTGCTGGCCGCCAAGCGGCTGGGTGCCGAGCGGATCATCGCACTGGGCCGGCACGAGGTCCGCACCGACATCGCGCGCCGCTTCGGGGCCACCGACGTCGTCGCCGAGCGCGGGGACGCGGCCGTGGCCGCCGTACGCGAACTCACCAGGGGCCAGGGCGCGCACGCCGTCGTCGAGGCCGTCGGCACCGAGCAGTCCATGCGGACGGCCGTCGAGATCACCCGCGACGGCGGCGCGATCGGCTTCGTCGGCGTCCCGCACGGCAGCGGCACCGGCCTGGACCTCGGCGTCATGTTCGACCGGAACATCGCCCTGCGCGGCGGTGTCGCCCCGGTCCGCGCCTACATCCCCGACCTGCTGCCCGACGTCCTCGACGGCACGATCGACCCGTCGCCGGTCTTCGACCTGACCGTCGGCATCGAGGGCGTGCCCGACGGCTACAAGGCGATGGACGAGCGCACCGCCCTGAAGGTGCTCGTCACCAACGGCTGAGCCGGGTCAGGTCCACCTGATCGGCAGCGGCAGCGCCGTCAGCACCCCCGACACCGCGACCACCGTCCCCAGCACGGCCACCTCGGCCCGCGCGGGGACGTACGCGGTCAGCGGGTCGGCCGCCCGGCGCAGCCGGAACCGGGCCCACAGCGCGAGCACGGCGACGGCGGCGACGAGGATCACCTTGGCCAGCAGGGTGCGCCCGTACGCCGTCGTCGTCAGCTGGTCCAGGACCGTGCCCGCGGGCATCCGCCGCAGCGAACTCCACACGCCCGTCGCGGTGATGGCCGCGAGCAGTACGCCCGCCACGCGCGCGTAGAGCCCGAGCAGTGCCGCCCCGGCCTCCCGGCCGTGCCACCGGCGCAGCATGCGCAGCGCGTGCAGCAGACCGCCCGCCCACAGCGTCGTGCACGTCAGATGCACCAGCGTCAGCGCGGAGCCGAGCAACGGACCGTGCTCGGGCGCGGGATGGGCGCGCAGCGCCTCGGCGACGGCCACCGCCGCCAGCGGCCACGCCTGGGCCGCCGGGCGGCGCGAGCGGGCGCACAGACCGGCCAGCAGAAAGGCGTTGACCTCGATCAGCGCCAACTTGCCGTCGCGCGACTGGTACAGGCCGCCCACGTCGATGTCGGCGAGAGAGCGCGGCACCAGGTTGCCCGTCGACACGACCGACGCGAGCCCCAGTGCGGCGACGAAACCGGCGACGGCCGCGAACACCGCCCAGCTGGACGGCCGTTCGGGCGGCGCGTCCGGCAGCCGGCGCGCCAGCCGGTCCACGAACAGCTCACCCGACGGCACGCACAGGGCGGCGAACAGCACCCCGCGCAGCAGGGCGATACCGCCCACCCCGGGCGCCGCGGCCTCCCCGGTGCCCCGCAGCGCCATGGACGGCCCGAGCAGCGGCACCAGCGCGGCCACCGCCACCAGCACCAGGACGGCGACGGCCCGCCAGGTCCCCGGGCGTCTCGCGGGGCCGCTCGCGGCCACCTCGGCGGTCGGTCGTGTCAACGGCCCCCCTGATCTCCACCAGCCATGACAGAAGCGGGCAAGTACAGGAAAACAGCTGGCGGACCGGCATACCACCCATTCATACGTTTCCGGCCACCTGGCGCGTACGGTCATGCCCAGCGGACCGGACACGACCCCCAAGGCACCGGAGGCCGGGCCCAGTCGGCCGGTCCGCCCGCGAAGGACACCGGCGGCCGCGCGTACCGCAGCCGCCCCAGCGCGCTGTCCGTCTCGGCGAGCCAGGCGTCCGGCCCGTGGTACGGCTCACCGGTCTCGGAACCCGGCTCCACCTCCTCCGTGAGCCACCGCGCGGTCCGCGCCAGAGCCAGCCGTACGAACCTGCTGCCGCCGTCGTAGGACTGCTCGGTCAGCGCCCGCAGCACGCCGGCCGCCAGCAGGTAGCCGGTGCCGTGGTCCAGCGCCTGCGCGGGCAGCGCGCCCGGCCGGTCCGCCGAACCCTCGATCTCCGCGATGCCGGTGGCGACCTGGACCAGGCTGTCGAAGCCGCGCCGCCCGCCCCACGGCCCGTACGCGCCCCACGCCGACACCTGGGCCACGACCAGCCCGGGCCGCCGTTCGGCCAGCGCCTCGGGGGAGAGCCCGAACCGGTCCAGGGCGCCCGGCCGGTAGCCGGTGACCACGACGTCCGCCGCGGCCAGCAGCTCCTCGAAGGCCGCCCGGTCCGTCGTCAGGTCGAGCGTCGCCGAGCGTTTCCCGAAGCCCGTGTCGGCGTGCTGGTCGGCGAGTTCGGGCAGCCATGGCGCGTCCAGGCGCAGGACGTCGGCGCCCAGCAGCCCGAGGGTGCGGGTGGCGACCGGGCCGGCCAGGACCCGGGTCAGGTCCAGGACGCGCAGGCCGGCGGCGGGCAGCAGGGGAGCGGCGCCGGCGTCGAGCGGCGGGAGCACGCGCGCGTGCGCCGCGTCCAGGCGTCCCCGCTCGATCAAGGGACGCGCGGCCACCTCGACGGCCTGCTCGTGCGCGGCCCACTCCTTGGGCGAGCGCAGCGCCACGGCGAGCCCGCCGGCGGCGTAGACGGCCTCCTCCACCTCCAGCGCGGGCCGCCCGGCGATCCGGGCCGCGGCCTCCTCCGGGGCGGCGTCTCCCGGGAGGCCCAGCGCGCCCAGCAACCGGGCTCTGTGATGCGGGTAGTTGGCGTGGGTGCGGACCCACCCGTCGGTCGCGCGCCAGAACCGGGACAGCGGGGCGAACTGCACGGGCGCCCGCCCGTCGACCAGCAGGTGCCGCTCACTGGTGAAGGCCGTCGCCACGGCACCGTCGTCCACCCGGACCCCGGGCACCTCCGCGGCCCCGGTCCGCCGTGCTCCCAGCTCGGCGGCGGCCAGCGCGCACACGCCGACGCAGGCGCGGGCGAGCCGCTGTACCGGAAGGTGTGCCGGGAGCGTGCCCGTGCGCGTCACGGTCGTGACCCGCGCGGGCAGCGTCGGATCGCCGCCCAGCGCGGACCATGCGTACTTGATTCCAGTCATGACTGCACTATGCATTATTGACTGGATCAATATATGTACCTACCTGGTCACCGCCGCCAGTGCGTCGGCGGTGCCCCAGCCGTAGAAGCCGTTGCGGTTCTTGGAGCCCTCGCACACCGCGTCGATCTTGCCGTCACCGTTGATGTCGTACGGGTCGGTGCACGGCGTGGCGGTCGCCTCGGCGTACAGCAGGGCCTTCACCAGGGCGGCGGAGGCGTGCGGATGGGTTGACTTGATCAATGCGGCGACACCGACCACATGCGGGGTCGCCATCGACGTACCCGCCATGTAGCCCCACCTGCCGCCCGGCAGCGGGCCCAGGATCAGGCCGCTGGTGGCGGGGGGCTCCGGCGCCTGGTAGGCCGTCGCGTCGCCGCCGGGCGCGGCGATGTCGATGACTCCGAGGCCGTAGTTGGAGAACGACGACTTGAGGCCCTTCGCGCCGGTCGCCGCGACCGTGACGACACCCGGCAGCTGGGTCGGTATGTCGAAGCACGTGTGCGGGTCGATCACCCGGTCGGTGGGTGTGCCGTCGTTCGGCGAGACCGGGTCGGTGATCGAGTGGGAGGCCAGGTCGTAGCTCTCGTTGCCGGCCGCCGCCACATTGACCGTGCCCTTGCGCTCCGCGAACTGCGAGGCCCGGGTGATGGCGTCGACGAGCGCCTTCTGGTCCGGGTCGTCGGTGCAGTTGAAGTACCAGGGGTCGGTGTAATAGCTGTTGTTGGTGACATCGATGTGGTGCTCGGCCGCCCACACGAAGCCGCAGACCACGGCCTCCGTGTAGAAGTACCCGGCGGTGGTGGCGACCTTGATGCCGGCCACCTTGACGCCCGGCGCCACGCCGGTGATGCCGATCCCGTTCTTGGCGCCCGCGATCTCGCCCGCCACGTGCGTGCCGTGCGGGCTCTCGGCCGCGGTGGGCCGCCAGGCGCCGTACGTCGTGTCCGGCTTGCCGGTGACGCAGTTGGTGGACTGCGCGGCGGAGAAGTTCGGGGCGATGTCCGGGTGGGTGTCGTCGACGCCGGTGTCGATGACGGCGACGGTGACCTTCGAGCTGCCCAGGGTCTTCTCGTGCGCCTTGTCCGCCTTGATGGCCGGCAGGTCCCACTGCAGCGGCTCCAGGGGGTCCTGACCGTCGGTCGCCTGGGCGTCCGCCTCCGAGACCTGCTCGGCGCTGAGCACCTCCGGTGTGCCGACGTCGGTGGTCGACTGGGCGGGCAGCGGCGCGTTGCGGGTGTTCCCGGCGGACTCCACGCCGGGCACCTTGCGGATGATCTTGGCGAAGTCGGCGTTCGACGAGTGGACGACGATCACACCGATCTCGTCGTACGCGATCACCACCGAACCGCCGGCCCGCTCGATCGCCTTCTGGACGCGCTCGGAAGTGCCGTGTCCGGGACGGACGTTGACGACATAGCTGAGGGACGTCGTGCCGTCGGCGGCGGCCGCGGACGCGGCTGCGGACGCGGCTGCGGCATCGGCCGCGCCGGTGTCGGCGGCGGACGCCGAGACGTTGGGCAGGAAGGCGAGGGCCGTGGCCATGGCCATACCGAGCGGGAGGGCGAGGACGCGACGGTAGCGCGGCTTGGGCGCGGTCATCTGAGGTCTCCAGTTCGTTCGCGGAACGGGCATGCCGTGCGGGAAGTCCTGCTCTCCGGTGACTACTTGACCGCGCGCAGCGCGTCGACGACACCGGATCCGTGGAAGCCGTCGACGTCCTTGCCGCCCACGCAGGCGGCGTCGACGATGCCGTCGCCGTCCCCGTCGTACGGGCCGGCCGGGCGGTCCGGGCAGTCCGGGTTGTCCGCCTCGGCCTTCAGGAGGGCCGGCAACCGGGCCGGAGTGGCGTGCGGGTCGACCGTCCGGGGGGCGGCCGTCGAGTCGTCCGGGCCGGAGTCGTCCGTGAGGGCGTGTGCGTCGAGGTCGTCGTTCGAGTCGCCCGCCGACGCCGCATTGAGCGTGGCCGCGCCGAAGTCCGGGTCCGCCGAGTGCGCGACGATCACGCCGATCTTGTCGTACGTCGCGATGATCGTGCCGGCGTTGCGCGCGATCACCCGCTGCACCGACTCGATCGTGTCGCGGTCCGTCCTGGTGTTGACGACGCAGGCCGGGTTCGGCCCGTCCGCCGCCGACGTCGCCCGGGCGGTCGGCGACAGGACCACCGGGGCGGCGAGCGCCGGCCCGCACCTGGAACGCAGATGAGCCATGGGGTCTCCACATCATCCGGAACATCAACCGAGAACGGGCCCGCCCAGGACGCGAGTGGCGCTTGGGCAGGTACATGACGGGTGGTGCAGGGCCGAAGCTATCTCCCGCACTCACCGGCCAGCAATGACCGGAGGCGACTTGCGCCGACGACTTCCGAAAGAACCCGGGCGAGTTGAACCCGTCCACGCGTGGCGCCGTGACCTTGAGGAGGGAGCCGCAGCAGGATCGAGGCCCCCCGTCGGAATCACTCACCGGAGCCGCTGTGACACTCAGAGTGAGTGGTCCAAATGTCTGTGAGGTCAGAATCCGCATGTCCGTATCGCGAGGAGACTCCGTGGCCACCGAGACACCACCGCCCTCGAAAACGCAGACCCGGCTTCCCTCCGGCGAGGAGTTCGCCGAGATGCAGCAGAGTCCGGAGTTCGCCGAACTGCGGCACTCCTACCGCTCCTTCGCCTTCCCGCTGACCTTCGCCTTCATCGCCTGGTACCTGCTGTACGTCCTGCTCTCCAGCTACGCGGACGACTTCATGGGCACCAAGGTCGTCGGCAACATCAACGTGGCCCTGGTCCTCGGCCTCGCCCAGTTCCTCACCACGTTCCTCATCGCCTGGTGGTACGCCCGGCACGCCGCCGCCAAGCTCGACCCCAAGGCCGAGGCCATCAAGTCCCGGATGGAGGGCGGCGCATGAGCCCCGCGATCACGCTGGCGGCCGGCGAGGCCAGCGAGCACCGGACCCTGATCATCACCCTGTTCGCGGTGTTCGTCGCCGCGACCCTCGTCATCACCATCTGGGCGGGCCGCCAGACCAAGGACGCCGCCGACTTCTACGCGGGCGGCCGCCAGTTCACCGGCTTCCAGAACGGCCTCGCCGTCTCCGGCGACTACATGTCCGCCGCGTCCTTCCTCGGCATCGCCGGCGCCATCGCCCTCTTCGGTTACGACGGCTTCCTGTACTCCATCGGCTTCCTGGTCGCCTGGCTCGTCGCCCTGCTCCTGGTCGCCGAGCCGCTGCGCAACTCCGGCCGCTACACCATGGGCGACGTGCTGGCCTACCGCATGCGCCAGCGCCCGGTCCGGACCGCCGCCGGCACCTCGACCATCGTCGTCTCGATCTTCTACCTGCTGGCCCAGATGGCGGGAGCGGGCGTCCTCGTCTCCCTCCTCCTCGGCATCACCAGCGACGGCGGCAAGATCGGCATCGTCGCCCTGGTCGGCGTCCTGATGATCGTCTACGTCACCATCGGCGGCATGAAGGGCACCACCTGGGTCCAGATGGTCAAGGCCGTGCTGCTCATCGCGGGCGCCCTGCTGCTGACCTTCATGGTCCTGGCCAAGTTCCACTTCAACGTCTCCGACCTGCTCGGCAAGGCCGCCGACAACAGCGGCAAGGGCGCCGCCTTCCTGGAGCCCGGCCTCAAGTACGGCGCCACCGGCACCAGCAAGCTGGACTTCCTCTCCCTCGGCATCGCCCTGGTCCTCGGCACCGCCGGCCTGCCGCACATCCTGATCCGCTTCTACACCGTGCCCACCGCCAAGGCGGCCCGGAAGTCGGTCCTCTGGGCGATCGGCCTGATCGGCGCCTTCTACCTGATGACCCTCGCCCTCGGCTTCGGCGCGGCCGCGCTGATCAAACCGGACGAGATCATCGCGTCCAACAAGTCCGGCAACACCGCGGCCCCCCTCCTCGCCCTCCACCTGGGCGGCGTCGACTCCAACTGGGGCGCGATCCTGCTGGCCACGATCTCGGCGGTGGCCTTTGCGACGATCCTCGCGGTGGTCGCGGGCCTCACCCTGGCGTCCTCGTCGTCCTTCGCGCACGACATCTACGCCAACGTCATCAAGAAGGGCCAGGCCACCGAGAAGCAGGAGATCAACGCCGCCCGGTACGCCACGGTCGGCATCGGCGCCGTCTCCATCCTTCTCGGCGCGCTGGCCCGCGACCTGAACGTCGCCGGCCTGGTCGCCCTCGCCTTCGCGGTCGCCGCCTCCGCCAATCTGCCGACCATCCTCTACAGCCTCTTCTGGAAGCGGTTCACCACCGCCGGAGCGCTCTGGTCGATCTACGGCGGCCTGGTCACCGCGGTCGGCCTGGTGCTGTTCTCGCCGGTGGTGTCCGGCAAGGAGACGTCGATGTTCCCGCACGTCGACTTCCACTGGTTCCCGCTGGAGAACCCGGGCATCATCTCGATCCCGGTCGGCTTCCTCCTCGGCGTCGTGGGCACTCTGCTGTCCAAGGAGGCCCCGGACGCCGAGAAGTACGCGGAGCTGGAGGTGCGGTCCCTGACAGGTACCGGAGCGCACTGAGCTTCGTACGACTGGCCGCGTCGACGGGATCGTAGAGTCCTACGACGCGGCCGCGTCGTACCTCGTGGCATCGGGCCCGTCGCGATGTCAGTGGTGTCACGTAGGCTCGCAGGTGACGGGAAAGAACTGGTTCGGACGCGGGAGGGGGCCCACGTGCTCATCGACACCTATGGCCGGGTGGCCACCGACCTGAGGGTCTCGCTGACCGACCGGTGCAATCTGCGCTGTACGTACTGCATGCCCGAGGAGGGGCTGCAGTGGCTGGCCAAGCCCGACCTGCTCACGGACGACGAGATCGTCCGGCTGATCGACATCGCCGTCCGCCTGCTGGGCGTCGAGGAGGTCCGCTTCACCGGGGGCGAGCCGCTGCTGCGTCCGGGGCTGGTCGGCATAGTGGAGCGGGTGGCGGCCCTGGCCCCCCGCCCCCGGATGTCCCTGACGACCAACGGCATCGGCCTGCGCCGCACCGCGACGGCCCTGAAGGCAGCCGGCCTGGACCGGGTCAACGTCTCCCTGGACACCCTCCGCCCGGACGTCTTCAAGACCCTCACCCGCCGCGACCGCCACCAGGACGTCCTGGACGGCCTCCGGGCCGCCCACGACGCCGGCCTCACCCCGGTCAAGGTCAACACGGTCCTGATGCCGGGGCTGAACGAGGACGAGGCCCCCGACCTGCTTGCCTGGGCGGTGGCCCACGGCTACGAGCTGCGCTTCATCGAGCAGATGCCCCTGGACGCCCAGCACGGCTGGAAGCGCGACAGCATGGTGACGGCCGGGGACATCCTCGCCTCGCTGCGCACCCGCTTCGACCTCACCTCCGAGGGCGCGGACGACCGCGGCTCGGCCCCGGCGGAGCGCTGGCTGGTCGACGGCGGCCCGCACCGCGTCGGCGTCATCGCCTCGGTCACCCGCCCGTTCTGCGCGGCCTGCGACCGCACCCGCCTCACGGCCGACGGCCAGATACGGACCTGCCTGTTCGCGCGGGAGGAGACGGACCTGCGCGGTGCGCTCCGCTCGGACGCGCCGGACGAGGAGATCGCCCGCCGCTGGCGGCTGGCGATGTGGGGGAAGAAGGCGGGGGCGGGACTGGACGATCCGGCGTTCGTGCAGCCGGACCGCCCGATGTCCGCGATCGGCGGCTAGCCCGGCCTACTCGGCCCGCTCGGGCGACTCAGACTCCCACTCCCGCAACAGCACGACGTCCTTCAAGAACCCCCGCACCCCCAGGAACTGCGAGAGATGCTCCCGGTGCTCCTCACAGGCGAGCCAGGTCTTGCGCCGCTCCGGCGTGTGGATCTTCGGGTTGTTCCACGCCAGCACCCACACGGCGTCGGCGCGACAGCCCTTCGCTGAACAAATGACGTCACTCACTGCTTCGTCTCGCAGTCTCGCAAAAAAGCCCCGCAAACAAGGCGACGCCGAGCAGCCACGGGGGGAGCTGCCCGGCGTCGGTCCGTCGCTCCGACGGGGGATGCGGAGCGCGTACGCAGTATGTCACGGGTCACCCTTGGCCCGGCACTGGAACAGCACGATAGATCTGAGCATTTCTTGAGCTTCGCGTGGAGTCGCCGCCTGTCCGCGACGGGTCCCGATCCTCAGACCGACTCCGGACGCTCGCCGCTCACCGCCCCCGCCGCCGGGTCCGCCACCACGTCCTCCGGGACGGATTCCGCATGGGTCGCCTCCGCCCGCGGCGGCGCGATCTCCCCCACTGCCGAAAGCGTGGGAGGTGCCCCCAGCCGGGTCGGCGCGACCCCGAAGGTCGACGGAAGCGACGGCGGCCGTTCCCGTCCGGCGTTGGCGATCACCACGGCGACATAGGGGAGCAGCGCCCCGAGCACCAAGGCCACGACGGCGACGTACCGTTCGACGTTCCACAACGTCACCGCGAGGATCACCGACATGGTCCGGATGGTCATCGAGATGATGTACCGTCGCTGCCGGCCGCGTACGTCCTCCGCCAGGCCGGTGCGGGCTCCGGTGATCCGGAACACCTGGACGTTGCCGTCGCCGCGCTGCTTCCGCATCACATTCCACCATTCGCCCGCATCGGACTCACCCCGGCCCGTACCCGGTCCGCACCCGCTCGGGGACCCGGGCCAGGACGCTTCCCACGTTACGCCGCGCCTGCGCCGCCTTCGAGACCGGGTCGCCCTCCCGCCTGCGTGAACGCCCTGCGCCGTAGCGCGTACGGCCGTACCGACATGCGCCGTACGGCGTACGGACCGAGACTTGGCGTAATGCTCACGTCGAGCCGTACGAGGAGGCAGTCATGGGCTGGTTGTGGGCGATCATCGTGGGTTTCGTGCTGGGCCTGATCGCGAAGGCGGTCATCCCGGGCAAGCAGCACAGCCCCCTCTGGCTGACGACCATCTTCGGCATCCTGGGCGCCGTCGCCGGCAACGCGATCGCCCGCGCGGTGGGCGTGGCGGCGACACCGGGCATCGACTGGACCCGCCACCTGTTCCAGCTGGTGGCGGCGATCATCATCGTCTTCCTGGGCGACATGGCGTACACGGCGACACTGGGGAAACGAAAGCAGCGCATCTGAGAGCGCCCCCGGCTGGAGCGCCCCTTTAGGGGCGCGGGGAACTGCGCGACCAGCCACGACGCACGCGCGGCCCGCAGAACACCCGCACCCCCATGGCGCTCACGAACCGACGACCTCCACCGCCGCCAGGTTCTTCTTCCCCCGCCGCAGCACCAGCCACCGCCCGTGCAGCAGCTCCGCAGGCTCCGGCACCGCGTCCTCGGCGGTCACCTTCACGTTGTTCACGTAGGCCCCGCCCTCCTTCACGGTCCGCCGCGCGGCGGACTTGGAGGCCACCAGCCCGACCTCGGCGAACAGGTCGACCACCGGACCCAGCTCGGCGACCTTGACATGCGGCACCTCGGACAGCGCCGCGGCCAGCGTCCGATCGTCCAGCTCCGCCAGCTCGCCCTGCCCGAAGAGGGCACGGGACGCGGCCATCACGGCAGCCGTCTGGTCGGCGCCGTGCACCAGCGTGGTCAGCTCCTCGGCCAGCGCCCGCTGAGCGGCCCGCGCCTGCGGACGCTCCTCGGTCTGCTTCTCCAGTTCCTCAAGCTCCGCAGGGGACTTGAAGGACAGGATCCGCATGTACGTCGAGATGTCCCGGTCGTCCACGTTCAGCCAGAACTGGTAGAACGCGTACGGCGTCGTCATCTCGGCGTCGAGCCAGATGGCTCCGCCCTCGGTCTTGCCGAACTTCGTGCCGTCCGCCTTGGTCATCAGCGGCGTCGCCAGCGCGTGCACGCTGGCGTGCGGCTCCAGGCGGTGGATCAGGTCCAGACCCGCCGTGAGGTTGCCCCACTGATCGCTGCCGCCCTGCTGGAGCGTGCAGCCGTACAGCCGGAACAGCTGGAGGAAGTCCATGCCCTGGAGGATCTGGTAGCTGAACTCCGTGTAGCTGATGCCCTGGTCGGACTCCAGGCGGCGCGCCACGGAGTCCTTGGTCAGCATCTTGTTGACGCGGAAGTGCTTGCCGATGTCCCGCAGGAACTCGATCGCGGACAGGCCCTCGGTCCAGTCGAGGTTGTTGACCATGACGGCCGCGTTCTCGCCCTCGAAGGACAGGAACGGCTCGATCTGGGCGCGCAGCCTGCCGACCCAGCCGGCGACCGTCTCGGGGTCGTTGAGCGTGCGCTCGGCCGTCGGGCGCGGGTCGCCGATCAGACCCGTCGCACCGCCCACCAGAGCCAGCGGCCGGTGACCGGCCTGCTGGAGCCGGCGCACGGTGAGCACCTGCACCAGATGCCCGACGTGCAGGGACGGCGCGGTCGGGTCGAAACCGCAATAGAACGTGACGGGACCGTCCGCGAGCGCCTTGCGCAAAGCGTCCTCGTCAGTGGACAGGGCGAACAGCCCCCGCCACTTCAGCTCGTCGACGATGTCCGTCACGGTTCTCGTATCTCCTTGAGCGATCTTCGGCAGATCTCTGGATGATCTTCGGGCAGTCGTACGACCACCGGCTACGAGGTTATACGCCCTGACTGACAGAGCTCATATTGAAGTCGGGCACGCGCAGCGCGGGCATCGCCGTCCTAGTGAACCAGTCGCTCCACTCCCTCGGCAGCGTCTTTTCCGTGCGCCCGGCCTCGGCCGCCCGCCCCAGCAGGTCCACCGGCGACTCGTTGAACCGGAAGTTGTTCACCTGCCCGGTGACCTGGCCGTTCTCCACCAGGTAGACGCCGTCCCGGGTCAGGCCCGTGAGCAGCAGCGTCGCCGGGTCGACCTCGCGGATGTACCAGAGACAGGTCAGCAGCAGCCCGCGCTCGGTCGACGCGACCATGTCCTCCAGGGAGCGGTCCTGGCCGCCGTCGAGGATCAGGTTGCCGCCCGCCGGGGCGACCGGCAGCCCGGTGAGGCCCGCGCTGTGCCGGGTGGTCGTCAGGTGCTCCAGCCTGCCGCCCGCGATCCACTCGGTGGGGGCGACCGGCAGCCCGTTGTCGAAGACCGACTGGTCTCCGCCGGAGGAGTGTGCGACGACGAAGGGCGCGCACTCCAGACCCGGCTCGTTCGGGTCGCTGCGCAGGGTCAGCGGCAGATCGGTCAGCTTCTCGCCGACCCGGGTGCCGCCGCCCGGCTTGGAGAACACCGTCCTTCCTTCTGCCGCGTCCCGCCCGGACGCCGACCACAGCTGGTAGATCAGCAGGTCGGCGACGGCGGTCGGCGGCAGCAGCGTCTCGTACCGGCCGGCCGGGAGGTCCACGCGCCGCTCGGCCCAGCCCAGCCGTACGGCGAGCTCGGCGTCGAGCGCGCCGGGGTCGACGTCCTTGAAGTCCCGCGTGGACCGCCCGGCCCAGGCCGAGCGCGTACGGTCCGGCGACTTGGCGTTCAGCTCCAGCGTGCCGGTGGGCTGGTCGTGCCGCAGCCGCAGCCCGGTCGAGGTGCCCACGTACGTCGACACCAGCTCGTGGTTGGCGAAGCCGTACAGCTCGCGACCGCCGGCACGCGCGCGTGCGAAGGCCTCGCCGAGCGCCGGGGCGAAGTCGGCGAACACGGCGGAGGAGGTCTCGGCGGGCGCGTCCGTGAAGTCCGGAGCCTCAGTTACGCCGGTGACCAGCGGCTGGGCGTCCTCGGCGGGCCCGGCACCGCGCGCGGCGGCCTCGGCGGCCCGCACCAGCGGCTCCAGGTCGTCCGCGGTCACGGCCGCCCGGGACACCACGCCCGAGGCGGTGCCCTCCTTGCCGTCGACCGTCGCGACGACGGTGAGCGAACGGCCGCGCGTGACGCCGTTCGTGGTGAGCGCGTTGCCGGCCCAGCGCAGGTTGGCGGTGGAGTGCTCGTCGGCGATGACCACACAGCCGTCGGCCCGCGACAGCTCCAGAGCGCGCTCGACGATCTCGTGCGGCTTGCTGCTACGGGCGCTCATCGACCGGCCTCCTGCGTGGTGTTGAGACTGTGCTTTCCCGGGAGGCAACCCCCGGACCCCCGGCCGAGTCCTGCACTGACGCTCATCGACCGGCCTCCTGCGTGGTGTTGAGACTGTGCTTTCCCGGGAGGCAACCCCCGGACCCCCGGCCGAGTCCTGCACTGACGCTCATCGACCGGCCTCCTGCGTGGTGTTGAGGATGTTGACGCCCTTGAAGAGGGCCGAGGGGCAGCCGTGCGACACGGCGGCGACCTGCCCCGGCTGGGCCTTGCCGCAGTTGAAGGCGCCGCCGAGGACGTACGTCTGGGGGCCGCCGACGGCCGCCATGGAGCCCCAGAAGTCGGTGGTCGTCGCCTGGTAGGCGACATCGCGCAGCTGCCCGGTGATCCGGCCGTTCTCGATCCTGAAGAACCGCTGGCCGGTGAACTGGAAGTTGTAGCGCTGCATGTCGATGGACCAGGAGCGGTCGCCGACCACATAGATCCCGCGGTCGACCCCGCCGATCAGGTCCTCCGTCGCCAGCCCGGCCGGGTCCGGCTGCAGGGACACGTTGGCCATGCGCTGCACGGGGACGTGTCCGGGGGAGTCGGCGTAGGCGCATCCGTTGGAGCGGTCGAAGCCGGTCAGCCGCGCGATCCTGCGGTCCAGCTGGTAGCCGACGAGCGTGCCGTCCTTCACCAGGTCCCAGGACTGGCCCGCGACGCCCTCGTCGTCGTAGCCGATGGTCGCGAGGCCGTGCTCGGCGGTGCGGTCGCCGGTGACGTTCATCAGCTCGGAGCCGTACTTCAGCTTGCCGAGCTGGTCGAAGGTGGCGAAGGAGGTACCGGCGTAGGCGGCCTCGTAGCCGAGTGCGCGGTCCAGCTCGGTGGCGTGGCCGATGGACTCGTGGATGGTCAGCCACAGGTTGGAGGGATCGACCACCAGGTCGTACAGACCGGCCTCGACGCTCGGCGCCCGCATCTTCTCGGCCAGCAGCTCCGGGATCTGCTCCAGCTCGGTGTCCCAGTCCCAGCCGGTGCCGGTGAGGTACTCCCAGCCGCGGCCGACCGGCGGTGCGACGGTCCGCATCGAGTCGAACTCACCGCTGGAATCGTCGACCGACACCGCTGTCAGCTCCGGATGCAGTCGCACCCGCTGCTGGGTCGTCACGGTCCCGGCCGTATCCGCGTAGAACTTGTTCTCGTGCACGGTGAGCAGCGAGGCGTCGACGTGGCTGACGCCGTTCGCCGCCAGCAGCCGCGCGCTCCACTCCGCGAGCAGCGCCGCCTTCTCCTCGTCCGGCACGGAGAACGGATCGATCTCGTACGACGAGATCCACGTCTTCTCCGCGTGCACCGGCTCGTCGGCCAGCTGCACCCGCTCGTCGGACCCGGCGGCCTTGATGACCTGCGCCGAGAGCTTCGCCATCGCCACCGCCTGCGAGGCGACCTTGGCGGCCGCGTCGAGGGTCAGGTCGACCCCCGACGCGAAGCCCCAGGTACCGCCGTGCACGACCCGGACCGCGTACCCGAGGTCGGTGGTGTCCGACGATCCGGCGGGCTTGGCGTCCCGGAGCCGCCAGGACGCGCTGCGCACCCGCTCGAACCGGAAGTCCGCGTGCTCGGCCCCGAGCGCACGCGCGCGTGCCAGCGCGGCGTCGGCCAGGGCCCGTAGCGGAAGCGCCGTAAAGGCTTCGTCGATGGAATGAGGCACGGAGGTCTCCCTGCTGTCGTGGCCTGTCCGTCCGATCATGTCGCGCCCGCGGGCGCGCGGACCACAGGTTTCGGCCTGGCGTCGCGCCTTTCTGTAGGGACCCGACAGTGACACTCCCGAGCCACTGTCGGTGCCCGCTTGCCCGCGGCGATGGCGGGACCGATAGGTTTTCGATGAAGCCGCCTGTCATGCCAGCTGCTCGGGCGGGTGGTCAGACCGAACGAAAGGGTGATCCGTTGAGCCGCTCGGTTCTCGTCACTGGAGGCAACCGGGGCATCGGCCTCGCCATCGCCCGCGCTTTCGCCGACAACGGCGACAAGGTTGCCATCACGTACCGCTCGGGTGAGCCGCCGGCCGTCCTCAAGGAACTCGGCTGCCTCGCCGTCAAGTGCGACATCACCGACTCCGAGCAGGTGGAGCAGGCCTACAAGGAGATCGAGGACGCGCACGGCCCGGTCGAGGTCCTGATCGCCAACGCCGGCATCACCAAGGACACGCTCCTGATGCGCATGTCCGAGGAGGACTTCACCTCGGTCATCGACACCAACCTCACCGGCACCTTCCGGGTCGTCAAGCGCGCCAACCGCGGCATGCTGCGCGCCAAGAAGGGCCGCGTCGTCCTCATCTCCTCGGTCGTCGGCCTCTACGGCGGCCCCGGCCAGGCCAACTACGCCGCCTCCAAGGCCGCCCTGGTCGGCTTCGCGCGCTCCCTCGCCCGTGAGCTGGGCTCGCGCAACATCACCTTCAACGTCGTCGCGCCCGGCTTCGTCGACACCGACATGACCAAGGTGCTCACCGACGAGCAGCGCGCCACCATCGTGTCGCAGGTGCCGCTCGGCCGGTACGCGGAGCCCGAGGAGGTCGCCGCGACGGTGCGGTTCCTCGCCTCGGACGACGCCTCGTACATCACTGGAGCCGTCATCCCCGTTGACGGCGGACTGGGAATGGGTCACTGATCACCATGAGTGGAATCCTTGAGGGCAAGCGCATCCTGATCACGGGTGTGCTGATGGAGTCCTCCATCGCCTTCCACGCGGCCAAGCTGGCCCAGGAGCAGGGTGCCGAGATCATCCTCACGGCGTTCCCGCGGCCCACACTGACCGAGCGCATCGCCAAGAAGCTGCCGAAGCCCACCAAGGTCATCGAGCTCGACGTCACCAACGACGAGCACCTCGGCCGCCTTGCCGACCTCGTCGGCGAGGAGCTCGGCGGCCTCGACGGCGTCGTCCACTCCATCGGCTTCGCCCCCCAGGACGCGCTCGGCGGCAACTTCCTCAACACGCCGTTCGAGTCCGTCGCCACCGCCATGCACGTCTCCGCGTACTCCCTGAAGTCGCTGACCATGGCCTGCCTGCCGCTGATGCAGAACGGCGGCTCGGTCGTCGGCCTCACCTTCGACGCCCAGTACGCCTGGCCGCAGTACGACTGGATGGGCCCGGCCAAGGCCGCCCTGGAGGCCACCAGCCGCTACGTCGCCCGCGACCTGGGCAAGCAGAACATCCGCTGCAACCTCATCTCCGCCGGCCCGCTCGCCTCCATGGCCGCCAAGTCCATCCCGGGCTTCAGCGACCTGGCCGCCGTCTGGGACCACCGCTCCCCGCTGGAGTGGGACCTCAAGGACCCGGAGCCGGCCGGCAAGGGCATCGTCGCCCTGCTGAGCGACTGGTTCCCGAAGACCACCGGCGAGATCATCCACGTGGACGGCGGTCTGCACGCCATCGGCGCCTGACCCGCACGGACTCCCGAGGCCCGCATCCCGCAAGGGTGCGGGCCTCACCCGTTCGGCCCACCGGCCGGGCCGCCGCCGCTCCGGCGGCGCACCCTGGATTACGCGTGGAGCAAGCGTTCACCGCGCGATGTCCCTCCCCAGCCCGGCCGAGGAGGTCCCCTTGTGCGCCTGTCCCGCAGCCTGGCCCCGGTGACCCTGGCCCTCGCCCTCGTGCTGACGCTGCCGTACGACGCGGAGTCCCACGCGCGCGTGCCCAGCGGGCACAAGCCGGCCCCGCAGCTGTTCGGTGCGTCCTGCCGGACCAGCCTCCGCGGCTCCCATGTGGTGGTCTACTGCCACAACCCCTATGTCGACACCGACCGGGTCCGGCTGCACATCGAGTGCGTCCAGTGGTGGGACATCGACACCGACGGCTCCCCGGTCGACACCGGTCCGGCGATGACCGTCCGGCTCTCCGGCCGTTGCTGGAAGGACGTCGGCGCGGTGTGGGTCAGCCACCAGAAGGTGAGCTGAACCGGTCCGGACGGCACAGGAACGGGTAGCTCGCCGCCTCCTTCGCGGCCGCGTCCGCGTCGCCCGCGCGGATCGCCTCGACCAGCCGGGTGTGGTCCATGTACGACTGCGGCGTCAGCTCGGCGCCGACGTCCGCGCGCAGCCACTCCCGCAGCACCTCGCCCAGGTCGGCGTACATCGCCGTCAGCACGTCGTTGTGCGAGGCGGCCACCACGGCCAGGTGCAGGGTCGCGTCCGCCGTCACGAAGGCCTCCGCGTCCCCCGACCGCCAGGCCTGCTCGCGGCGCGCCAGGAGGGCGTCGAGCTGCCTGAGGTCCTTCTCGGTGCGACGGACCGCGGCCAGCCGGGCGGCCGACGACTCCAGGGTGGAGCGCAGCTCGGCGATGTGCCGGGGGTCGGCCCCGGCGAACCGGCGGTGCATCACACCGGCCAGCTCGCTGGTCGCCGCCACGTACGTGCCCGAGCCCTGGCGGATGTCCAGCAGGCCGTTGTGCGCCAGCGCCCGGACGGCCTCCCGGACGGTGTTGCGGGCCACCCCGAGCTGCTCGACCAGCTCCGGCTCGGTGGGGATGCGCGAGCCCACCGGCCACTCGCCCGAGGTGATCTGGTTCCGCAGCTCGGCGATGACCTGCTCGGACAGCGCCGAGCGACGCGGATGGCTCAGAGGCATGACACACCTTCGCACGCGAGGGCCCGGCGGGGCGATCGGGCCTGCCCGGGGATGGACAACCAATCATCCCATGATTCTATGATGGGCCTCATGGCAGGCAAGGAAACCGAGACCGCGACCGCTGCTTCAGCACGGACGACGGCGCCCGAACGGAGCCCCGCGACCGCCACGCGCGCGTGGACGACCCGGCTGGTCGTCATCGGCATCGTGCTGTCCGCGGTCAACCTCCGGCCCGCCATCACCAGCCTCGGCGCGCTCCTGGAGGAGGTCCGGGACGGCCTCGGCATGAGCGGCAGCGTGGCCGGGCTGCTCACCTCCGTGCCCCCGCTCTGCTTCGCCGTCTTCGGCGTCACGGCCCCCCGTCTCGCCCGCCGCTTCGGCCCGGTGGCCGTGGTCTGCGCGGGCATGGTGGCCGTCGCGGCCGGCCTGCTGATACGGCCGTACGCCGGGAGTACGGCCGGGTTCCTGGCCGGCAGCGCGCTCGCGCTCATGGGCATCGCGGTCAGCAACGTGCTGATGCCGGTCATCGTCAAGCGCTGGTTCCCCGACCGGGTCGGCTCCATGACCGGCCTGTACTCGATGGCCCTCGCCGCCGGCACCTCGGTGGCCGCCGCGGTGACCGTGCCCATGACCGACGCGCTGGGCGGCCGCTGGCAGACCGGGCTGGCCGTGTGGGCCGGGCTCGCGGCGGCCGCGGTACTGCCGTGGGTTCCGCTGGTACGGGACCGGGGAACGGCCCCGGCCCCCGAGGCCGGGGCAGAGACCGAGGCACGCGCGCGTGCGGAACGGCAGCCGCCCGCCCTGCGGATCACCCGCAGCCGTACCGCCTGGGCGCTCGCCGTGTTCTTCGGGCTCCAGGCCACCGCCGCCTACATCACGATGGGCTGGATGGCCCAGATCTTCCGGGACGCGGGCGTCTCCGCGAGCACGGCGGGGCTGCTGCTGGCCGTCACCATGGCGATGGGCGTACCGCTGGCCTTCGTCATCCCGCGCGTGGCCACCCGGCTGCCGCACCAGGGCCCGATCGTGATCGCGCTCGGCGTCTGCGGCCTCGCCGGATACGCCGGCCTGTACCTCGCGCCCGCCGGCGGCGCCTGGGCCTGGGCCGTCCTGCTCGGCATCTCGAACTGCGCCTTCCCGCTGGCCCTCACCATGGTCGGGATGCGGGCCAGGACCGGCGCGGGCGTCGCCCAGCTCTCCGCCTTCGCCCAGAGCGCCGGATACCTGATCTCCATCCCCGGCCCGCTGCTGGTGGGCGTGCTCTACCAGCACGGCGGCGGCTGGGGGCTGCCGATCGCCCTCATGATCGGCCTGATGATCCCGCAGATGGCGGTCGGCGTCCTGGCGGGCCGCGACCGCACCGTGGAGGACGAGGCGGCCGCGACCGCGTGACGTCGAGCAGGCCGGGGCCGCCTGACTTCCAGCCGGTCGCCACCGCCTGACACCGCACCGGCCCCCTCGGCCCGCACCGGCCCCCTCGGCCCGCACCGGCCCCCTCGGCCCGCAGCGGCCCCGCCGGCCCGTGTCGCGGCCACCCCGCCCGGTCCGTCCCCTTCCGGGGGTGCCAGACTGGCCCCATGCCAGTGCTCGACCCGAACCCCCAGAACGGTCAGAAGAAGATGCTGATCGTCTTCGGCTCGTTCTTCGCCATCTTCATCGTCATCGCCGTCATCGCGACCCTCGCGTCCCCCTGACCACGCCGACCACCGCTCCCGCGGCCGATGGTGGGGCTAGCCCCCCATCCCCTAGGGGGTGAGGGTCAGGGTCAAGTGGGTGGATCACCGGATGGGTTGACGACCGCGGATTCCGTAATTTCGAGGTGTGGCCGTGAGGACGGCCGACGGACCTCGGAGACCAGCGGAGGCGATCATGCCGGCCCTAACGCACACCCGGCCCCACCCGGCGACCCCGGGCGGCGTCGACATCCGGCTCCCCTGGTGGGCGCTCGCCCTTCCCGCGCTCGCCTTCGTCGCCCTGCTGATTCTCATACTGAACCCGGCGGACGCCCACGCGGCCGCCGGCGACCCCGCCGTCACCCGCCTCTTCGAGCGCGTACAGCAGCTCGTCACCCGCTAGCCGCCGTACCTCCGCGTCGGCCGCCGGGCAGGGCGAAGCCGCATGTCAACTCCCTGCGCCCGATGGCCTGTTTCATGCGAAGCTGGGTGCCATGAGCGTCGCAGAACCCCGCAGGATTGTCCTCTTCCGCCATGCGAAAGCCGACTGGCCACAGGTGACCGACCACGAGCGACCGCTCGCTGACCGGGGCCGAATGGAGGCCGCCGTCGCCGGACGCAAGCTGGCGGACAGCGGCATCACCTTCGACCTGGCCCTGTGCTCCACCTCCCTGCGTACCCGGGAGACCTGGAAGCTCGCCGTCCATGAGCTCGCGCACCGGCCGAAAACCATCTATGAGGAGCGGGTGTACGAGGCCTCGCCCGGCGAGCTGATCGCCGTGCTCAACGAGGTGCCCGACGATGTACAGAACGTGATCCTCATCGGTCACAACCCCGGCGTGCACGGTGTGACCGAGATCCTCGCCGGCACCGCCGAGACCGACGCCCGCGAGTGGCTGAACCGCCGGGGCTTTCCCGCCGCCGCCTTCGCCGTCGTGACGCACGAGGGCTCCTGGAAGGCCCTGGAGCCCGGCGTGGCCACACTCGCGGACTACTGGGCACCTTCGGAGTGAGACCACCGCACCACCACTGACGTGGTACGCCGAGGGGCCCGGCACCGGGGAGACGGTGCCGGGCCCCTCGGGTCCGGACCGGCGTGTCCGGATTCGGCGGGTCGGATGGGCGTGTCGGACAGGCCGGACGGTTCAGCTCTCGTCGTGGGTGTCCGCCGCCTCGACCTCTTCGCGGGTGACGCCCAGCAGATAAAGGACCGTGTCGAGGAACGGGAAGTTCACCGCCGTGTGCGCGGCCTCGCGGACCACCGGCTTGGCGTTGAAGGCGACACCGAGACCGGCCGCGTTCAGCATGTCCAGGTCGTTGGCCCCGTCACCGATGGCCACCGTCTGTACCAGCGGCACACCCGCCTCGGCGGCGAACCGGCGCAGCAGCCGCGCCTTGCCCGCCCGGTCCACGATCTCGCCGGTCACCCGGCCGGTCAGCTTCCCGTCGACGATCTCCAGCGTGTTGGCCTGGGCGAAGTCCAGCCCCAGCCGCTCCTTCAGATCATCGGTGACCTGGGTGAAACCGCCCGAGACGACGCCGACTTGGTAGCCGAGCCGCTTCAGCGTACGGATCAGGGTCCGCGCGCCCGGCGTCAGCCGCACCTCGGCGCGCACCTTCTGCACGACCGACTCGTCCAGCCCCTCCAGCAGCGCCACACGCGCGTGCAGCGACTGCTCGAAGTCCAGCTCGCCGCGCATCGCGGCCGCCGTCACCTCGGCGACCTGGTCCTCGCAGCCGGCGTGCGCGGCGAAGAGCTCGATCACCTCGTCCTGGATGAGCGTCGAGTCCACGTCCATGACGACCAGTCGCTGGGCCCGCCGGTGCAGACCCGCCGCTACGACCGCGATGTCCACGCCGAGCTCGGCCGCGTCGGAGGCCAGGGCGGTGCGCAGCGGCTCGGTCTCCACGCCGGACACCGCGAACTCGACGGCTGTCACCGGGTACTTGGCGAGCCGGAAGATACGGTCGATGTTGCCGCCGGTCTTGGCGATCCGGGCGGCGATGGCGGCCGTCGACTCGGCGGTCAGGGGGTGGCCGAGGACGGTGACCAGGGAACGGCCGAGACCGCGCGGCCGGTTGTCGCCGCGGCCGGAGATGATCTCCGCCTGCATCTTCATCGACTCGGCCCAGCTGTGCACGGTCGCCCGGAGGTCGCCCTCCAGCCCCGCCGGGGGCTGGGTCACGAGCGCGCACAGCACCAGGCGGCCTCGCGTGACGACCTGCTCGATGTCGACCACGTCGACCATGTAGGCGGCAAGCGTGTCGAAGAGGCCGGCCGTGATGCCCGGCCTGTCCTTGCCGAAAATCTTGACGAGGAGAGTGGGGACCTCGGAGGTCTGCGGATCGCTCATGGTGTAACCACCGTAACCGGCACCCAGTGCCTGCGGCGCAGGTGGTCCGCCTGACGGACACGGAACAATAGGTGTCGGGTCGGTGTCGGACGCTTTGATTCCGGACTACGGGCGAACGTGCGTGCGATGTCCATGGCCCGGTCAGGAGCGCACCCGGCCGTATCTTCACGCGCGGTTCGGCTACGGCTACGGTCCGGCGCCCGGTCTCACCGTCGGGGCCGCCCGGGTGGCGGCGGAGGGGGCGGGGGAGGCGGCGGTGGCGGCGGCCCGGCGCTCGGACCGCCCTGGGACCCGTCGGGCCGCCGCGCGCCCGGCCGGGGCCGCGAGGAGCGGGGCGGCGGGTCGACCGGCCGGGCCATGGTGGGAGCGCCGTACACATCGCCCGAACCGGGCGGCGGGGCGTCGGAGCGGTCCCCGCCGCCACCCGGCCGGCTCTCCTCCGGTGCCCGGCGGCCGTCGGAGCGCCGGCCGTCGTCCGCCGGGGGCGGTGCGCCCGGCGGACGACGCCCTGGGGCGGCGGGACCACCCGGCGGTGCCGCCCGCTGCGCTCCACCGGACCAGGGCCCCCGGCCGCCCCCTGATTCCCGCAGCTCCTCCGGCACCCGGAGATAAGGGTTCGTGTTCGGGTTCGGCGGACGGTACGGGGTCCCCGGCGCATAGGGGCCCGCCTCGCTCCCGCCCCGTTCCGGAGCGCCGCCGGCCCCCTGATAGGCAGGCCCGCCGTCGGCCCCGCCGTGCCCCGTGTCACCCCGTGCCAGCGGGGCCGCACGCGACCCGGCCGCGCCGGTCACCCACGCCAGCAGCGCCCCCGCCGCCCCCGCCGCCGCACCCCAGACCGCTCCGAGCAGCAACGCCATACCCAGTTGCCCGTGCAGTTGGATCCCCGCGCCGAACGCGTCGAAGCCCAGCACCGACAGCGAGGCGTCCACCGACACATCCGTCAGCCAGGCCAGCAACGGCAGCGTGAGTGCGGTGGCGATCCCCAGCCGCACGGCACACCGCCCGGCGAAACCGAGCGCGCCGGAGCGCGAACCCCGACCGCCGGTGCCCTCCGCCCCGGCCGAGCCGGCCCTCCGCCCCGCCGGAGTCCCGGTCACCGGGGTCCGGACCGCCGTGAACACCCCGGCCAGCAGCATCAGCAGCGCCGCCGCGATCCCCAGCAGCCATACCCGTCCGTCCAGGCCGGCCAGGTGGCCCAGGGTCACCGACTGGTCGGACTTCGAGTTCAGGAGTTCGTCGAGGGGGTGCGGCAGGAACATGGTCAGGACACCCGTGGCCCTGCCGTCGAAGGGGACGAAGAGGCCGATCGGGATACCCAGCCAGACGCCGTTCGGGGCGCCGAGCAGCGCCGCGCCCAGGATCCGGGCCGGGTGCGGGTCGCCGATCGCCGCGAAGGCGGCCGCCGCCCAGCCGGCCGCCACGGCCACCAGCAGTACCGTCACCAGCGCCGAGGCCGCCGGCCGTACGACCCGGTGGACCGACTCCCAGCCGCGCGGCAGCGGAGTCCGGCGGGAGGCCAGCAGGGCGATCAGCAGGATGCCCACCGCCCAGCCGAGGCCGCCGAGCAGGGTCGCCGCCGTGTCCACGCTGAAGCCGACCGCCGCGTTCGCGTTCACGAGGTCACCGAGGCGGTCCGGCAGCAGCCCGCCGATGTCACCGATGCCGGGGATCTTCAGCCCGCCGCCGCTCCCTCCACCCGGCAGCTTGTCCAGGCCGAGCGCACCGCCGTCGATCGTCACGACGGAGTGTCCCGCCCAGGCCAGTCCGCCCAGCGTCGCCACGAACAGCACCACCACCGAGCCCGCGCGGGCCAGCAGTTCCGCCGGGGCGATCTCAACTCCGGCCGTGCGCAGGGACCGTAAGAAGAACCATGACAAAAGCAGCGCACCGACCAGGCTCACCCCGAGTGGCGTGATCTGGATGGCCGTGGTGGCCTCCGCTCCCTTCAGGCCGAAAGCGGACAGATCTCCGTCCGGGGTGACCGAACCACCCGCCCCGAGCGCCACAACGGCCGCGGTCATCGGGCCCAGTGAGCCCGCCGCGTCGGCCCGCAGCAGATGCAGACCAAGCGCCGCCGTACCCGCCATACCGATCAACGCCCAGCTCACGGCGGCGAGCGCGGACAACAGGATGTCCGTCCACGGCATCCGTACGCCGTGCCTCGCGCGCTCGACTCCCGTACCAGCCGCACCAGCACTCATGGCAGACCCCCCGATCCGCAGACACGCCGGACCACTCCGTCGCGCTTGTCCCCCTCGCGTGGATTACCACTCTCCGGCCCGGTTTCAACCCCGTCAACGGAAAGAGTTGAAGCGCTCGTCCGAGGCCGCCACAAGGCCCGGCTTTCGGTCAGGGGGCCGAGCCTGAAATAGTTCCCGACGATGTTCGACATCCCTAGACTCCCTGTGATGGGGGTAACTCGGGGGACTACTCATGGGGCTTGGAGTGCCGGAACTCGTACTGGAATCAAACGGACGCACCTGGACGCTCGATCCGTCCAGGTCATACACCCTCGGACGCGATCCGCAGGGGGACATCGTGTTCGACGACGCCAGGGTCTCCTGGCGGCACGCCACGATCAGCTTCGACGGCCGCAGTTGGGCCATCGAGGACCACGGCAGTACCAACGGCACCTTCGTGCAGAGCCAGCGGGTCCAGCGGTCGGAGATCGGCCCGGGCTCGGCCGTCCATCTCGGCAACGCGAACGACGGACCGCGCCTGAGCCTCTCGGGCGCCGCGGCCGCCGTCGCCCAGCCGCAGCCCCAGCAGCAGCCGCTCGCGGCGCAGGGCGCGGGCGGCGCGGGCTGGTCCCAGCCGGCGGCTCCGCAGCAGTCGGCCGCGCGGCCGCCGGCTCCGCAACAGGGCTGGCAGCAGGCCCCGTCGGCGATCCCGCAGCAGCAGGGCGCCCCGGCCATGGCCTCCGGTGGCGGCGCGGGGGCGCCGCCGGTCTACGGCGACCGCAGCCCGACCACGTTCCACCAGTTCTCCATCGGCCGCGTGATGCGCATCGGCCGTGCCCTGGACAACGAACTGGTCGTCTCCGACCTGCAGGTCTCGCGCCACCATGCCGAGTTCCACTCCACGCCCGACGGCCGCATGGAGATCCGCGACCTCGGCTCGCACAACGGCACGTACGTCAACGGCATGCCGATCGCCAAGAGCGGCAGCGCGCTGCTCGACGCGAACGACATCGTGGGCGTCGGCCACTCGACCTTCCGGATCGTCGGCGACCGGCTCGAGGAGTTCGTCGACACCGGTGAGGTCTCCTTCTCCGCACGCCACCTGACCGTCACGGTCGACGGCGGCAAGCAGATCCTGAAGGACGTTTCCTTCGGTGTTCCGGAGAAGTCCGTGATCGCGGTCATCGGCCCGTCGGGATCCGGCAAGTCGACCCTGCTCAAGGCACTCACCGGCTACCGGCCCGCCAACGAGGGCGAGGTGCTGTACGACAACCGCAACCTGTACAAGCAGTTCGCCGAGCTGCGCCAGCGCATCGGTCTGGTCCCGCAGGACGACATCCTGCACAAGGAGCTGACGGTCAAGAAGGCCCTCAAGTACGCGGCCAAGCTGCGTTTCCCCGCCGACACCACGGCCGAGGAGCGCGAGGCCCGCATCGACGAGGTGCTGCGCGAGCTGAAGCTCGACATCCACAAGGAGAAGAAGGTCACCTCCCTCTCCGGCGGCCAGCGCAAGCGCGTGTCGGTGGCCCTGGAACTGCTCACCAAGCCGTCGCTGATCTTCCTCGACGAGCCCACCTCGGGTCTCGACCCGGGCATGGACCGCGATGTCATGCAGCTGCTGCGCGGACTTGCCGACGACGGCCGCACGGTCCTCGTCGTCACCCACTCGGTGGCCGAGCTGGCGCTGTGCGACAAGCTCCTGGTGATGGCGCCGGGCGGCTCGGTGGCCTACTTCGGCCCGCCGGAGGAGGCGCTGAACTTCTTCGGCTACGACACCTGGGCCGACGTCTTCTCCGCCTTCGAGAACTACCGCGACTACGACTGGGCGGGCCGCTGGAAGGGCTCGCAGCACTACCAGATGTACGCCGCGGACATCGACGCGATCGCTCCGCAGTCCGTACAGATGCCTCCGATGCAGGCCATGAAGCCGCGCAAGCCGCAGGGCTGGATGTCGCAGTTCGGCACGCTCGTGCGTCGGTACGTGTCGGTGATCGCCTCCGACAAGGGCTTCCTGCTGCTGACGGTGATCCTGCCGCTCGTCCTCGGCTCGGTGAGCCTGCTGATCGACTCGGGCAAGGACCTGCTGGTCAACACGGAGATCAATCCGGCGACCCAGCAGCCCGTCCCGAACGGCACGGCCACCACGGTCCTGCTGATCCTCGCCGTCGGTGCCTGCTTCGCCGGTGCCGCGAACTCCGTCCGTGAGCTGATCAAGGAACGGGTCATCTACGAGCGGGAGCGCGCGACCGGCCTGTCCCGCTCCGCGTACCTGATGTCCAAGGTCTTCGTGCTCGGCATCGTCACGGTCCTGCAGGGCCTGCTGGTCGGCGTCATCGGCTTCGCCAGCCGGACGATCCCGGACGAGGGTGTGGTCTTCGGCCACCTCACGCTCCTGGAGCTCTGCCTGCCGGTCATGGCGCTGGGCTTCACCTCGATGATGTTCGGCCTGGTCATGTCCGCCCTGGTGAAGACCTCCGAGAAGACCATGCCGCTGCTGGTCATGTTCGCGATCATCCAGGTCGTCTTCACCGGCTGCCTGTTCGCCCTGAACGGCACGATCGGGGTCAACCAGTTCTCGTACCTGATGCCGTCGCGCTGGGCCGTCGCCGCCGCGGGCGCCACCCTGGACTTCAACAGGATCGCCCCGCCCGGCAAGGGCAAGCCCGATGACCCGCTGTGGGCGCACACCGCCGGCGCCTGGACCCTGGACATGGTCGCCCTGATCGCCCTCGGCGTGGTCTGCGCCTTCTTGGTGGCCCGCTTCCTGCGCCGCCACGAGCCCGAGGTCATGCGCAAGTAGCGTTCGCGGTCCGTACGACGCCGAAGGGCGGCACCCGCAACGGGGTGCCGCCCTTCGGCGTGTGCGTGCAGAGGTCCGCGCGGCCTCAGTACGCGCTGTTGACGTTGTCGATCGAGCCGTACCGGTGCGCCGCGTAGTTGGCGGCGGCGGTGATGTTGGCTACCGGGTCGTAGATGTTCCAGGACGTGCCGGAGACGTGGTACGTGGCGAAGGTCGGCGGGATCACCTGCAGCAGGCCCTTGGAGGGGATGCCGTTGATGGCGTTGATGTCCCAGTTGTTGATGGCGTTCGGGTTGCCGGAGGACTCGCGCATGATGTTGCGGTGCAGGCCGCTGTAGGAGCCCGGGATGCCCTTGGCGTTCATGATGTCCAGGGCCTGGCGGATCCAGCCGTCGAGGTTGTTGGCGTAGGTCTTCGCGGCGACCTGCTGGATCTGCGGGCGCAGCGCGGACCGGCTCGCGGTCTGCTGGGCGGCGCGCTTGGCGGCGGCCTTCTTCGCGGCGGCGACATGCTTCACGTGGGCGGCGTGGACGTGCTTCACGTGGGCTGCGTGGACCTTCTTCAGGTGAGCCACGTGCAGCTGGTGGGCGGAGGCCTTCTTCTTGGCGGCGATGGCCTCGACCTTGACGTTCTGGAGGGCCAGCCGGTCGGTGACCTTGCCCGTGACGTCCTTGATCTGCGCGGTGCCGTAGGCCGCCTGGGCGGCGGTCGCGGGGGCACCGGACGTGATCGTCTCGGCGCTGCTGGGCACGGCCGAGAAGGCGACGGCGGCGGCGCCGAGCGTGGCGACACCGGCGAGCGCGATCTTGCGGTGCTTGGTCAGCGTCGGACTGTGGGTGTGCTTGGGCATGGCAGGACCTCTTCGAATAGCGCGGAGGTCGCTCGTTGTCCGTGGGGGAGACCGGCTCCTCCTGCACGAACACCGCGGGGGGAACCCGCGGTGCCGAGCGACGCAGCCATTCTTAGCGGCCGCAAAATGCTGTGGCAAAGGTGTGACGTACGATCCCCGGTAGTGGAGCCCGGATGGGCAAAACGGGACAGACTGGAGCGTCTGCCCCGTTCGGGCAGGGACCCTCTATCTCCTATGTCCGTTCGTACGTGATGTGCGCCCTATGTGCCGCCTCACATCGGCCGCACATGAATCTCACCGGGAGTTGCTCTCGCAATGCTCTGCGTGAGGGCTCTCCTCCGGAAGGACGAGGTGCACATCCCCGAACTCGTGCCACAGGTAGAGCCCGCGCAGCGCCTCCTCGTAGCTGCGGTCGACCGCGGCCCGCCCCGCGACCGCCTCCAGCATCAGCAGATGCGAGGCCTCCGGCTCGTGCAGCCCGGTCACCAGCCCGTCCACCACCCGCACCCCGCGCTCGGGCGTCACGACGAGCTCCGTCCACCCCTCGGCCGCCCGCACCACCCCGTCGTCCCCGGCGGCCGACTCCACGGCCCGCACGGCGGTCGTCCCGACGGCGATCACCCGCCGGTCTCCGGCCTTCGCGTTGTTGATCAGCCGCGCCGACGCCTCCGGCACGGCGAAACGTTCCGCGTACGGCGGCTCGTGCGCCTCCGCCGACGACACCCCGGTATGCAGGGTGACCGGCGCGAACTGCACCCCCCGGCTCACCAGCTCCGCCACCAGCCGCGCGGTGAAGGGCCGTGCCGCACTCGGCATCTCCGCACTCCCCGCCCCGTCCGCCGGCGGCAGCGCGAACACCGTCTGGTACACGGACAACGGCTGGTCCCGCTCCGTATAGGAGTAACGAATGGGCCGCCCGTGCTCCCGCAGCAGTCCCCCCACGTCCGCCGAGGCCCGCGCCCACCGCAGCCGCTCGCCCCGCGCGCTCAGCGGCTCCTCCAGGACCAGCCGTACGCCCCCGGGCAGCCGCACCTCACTCCCCGCAGGTGTGCCCGCACGCGCGCGTGTGGTGCCGTTTCCGTTCGGTTCCCGCAGCTCGACCGCCCACCGTCCGTCGTCCCCGCGCGTGGAGAAGTGCACCACCACGCGCGCGTGCCCGACCCGCCCGTCCACGGCGGCCGCCAGGGTGGGAGAGGTGTTCACCACCAGCAGGTCCCCGGCTCGCAGCAGGCACGGCAGCTCGGCGAAGGCGTGATGCGACACCGCCGTCCCGCGCGACACCAGCAGCCGTACGGCGTCCCGCTCAAGACCCGGCCCGCGCTGCTCGGCCGGCACCCGCGCGGACAGCTCCTCCGGCACCCTCACAACGGTCGTCATCGCCCCTCCGCCAGGGCAGGAGCGCCGTACCGCCCACTGGCCGGCCGCTCGTCCAGAAGCCGCAGGAACGCCGGGACCACGGACTCCGGCGCCGGCCGCGGATCGTCGTCGTCCGGTACGGCGGCCGTGTACAGGTCGGTCGCCATGTCCCCGGGATCCACCGCCCACACCCGCAGCCCCGGCTCCTCCACGCCGAGCACGGCCGCCAGCTGGTCCAGGGCCGCCTTCGAGGCGCCGTAGCCGCCCCAGGTCTCGTACGCCTCGGCGCCCGCGTCCGAGCTGATCGCGACCACCGCTCCCGCCGCCGACTCCCGCAGCAGCGGCAGCGCCTCCTGGACCAGGCCCAGCGCGGCCACCACGTTCACCTCCAGCGCCCGGCGCAGCCCCTCCAGAGGCAGCTCGCCCAGGCGCACCAGTGGCTCGGCGCCCAGCGCGCTGGCGTTGCTCACCAGCAGGTCCACCCCGCCCAGGTCCCACGCCGCGGCCACCAGGCCGGCCCGGTGCCTGCCGTCCGTCACATCGCCGGGCAGCGCCGTCACCCGTGTCCCGTGCCCCGCCACGGCCTCCGCCGTCTCCTTGAGGACCTCTGCGCCCCTGGCGTCCAGCACCAGATCCCAGCCGCGCGCGGCCAGCGCGTCGGCCAGCGCCCGCCCCAGCCCCTTCGAGGCCCCCGTGATGATCGCTACCGGCATGACAACCGTCCCCTCGGCTCCGCCCGCCTGCCCCGGCGGTGCCCCCAACGTAGGAAGGGGACCGCCCCGGCCGCCTCGGACGCGGGCCGCAACCCGCAGGGGCCCTTCGGACTACGCCGCCGGTCCGGGCCCCGCGCCCTAGGTCTCCTGGCCTACGGCCTCCGGTCCGGGCCCTGCGCCGTCGGCCCGATCCGTGGTGTCGGACCCCGCCGGTACCGTGAGGGCATGAGTCAAGGTCCCCGGTCCGGCCTCGCGGCGGTGAGCTCCGCGCTGCTGGCCATGAGCAGGCATCTGGAGGTGCGCGACGTTCTCAAGACGATCGTCGCCTCCGCCCGCGAGCTGCTCGACGCGCAGTACGCCGCGCTCGGGGTCCCCGACGACCACGGCGGCTTCGCCCAGTTCGTCGTCGACGGCGTCACCGACGCCCAGTGGAAGGCCATCGGCCCGCTCCCGCGCCAGCACGGCATCCTCGCCGCGATGCTGCGCGAGGCCAAGGTCGAGCGACTGGCCGACGTCCGCACGGACCCCCGCTTCGAGGGCTGGCCCTCGGCCCACCCCGAGATGTCGGACTTCCTGGGCCTGCCGGTCCGCGACGGCGACGAGGTCATCGGCGCGCTGTTCCTGGCGAACAAGAACTGCCCCAAACCGGAAGGCGGTTGCGGCTTCACCGCCGAGGACGAGGAACTCCTCTCCATCCTCGCCCAGCACGCGGCCATCGCCCTCACCAACGCCCGCCTCTACGAGCGCAGCCGCGAGCTGACCATCGCCGAGGAACGCTCCCGGCTCGCCCACGAGTTGCACGACGCGGTCAGCCAGAAGCTGTTCTCCCTGCGGCTGACCGCCCAGGCCGCCGCCGCCCTGGTCGACCGCGATCCCTCCCGCGCCAAGGGCGAGTTGCAGCAGGTGGCCGTGCTCGCCGCCGAAGCCACCGAAGAACTGCGCGCGGCAGTCGTGGAGTTGCGCCCCGCCGCCCTGGACGAGGACGGCCTCGTCGCCACCCTGCGCACCCAGATCCAGGTCCTCGACCGCGCTCACACCGCGCGCGTGACCTTCGCCGCCAGCGGCTTCCGGGCCCTGCCCGCCGCCCAGGAGGAGGCCCTGCTCCGGGTCGCCCAGGAAGCCCTGCACAACGCCCTGCGGCACTCCGGGGCCGAGCACGTCGACGTGACCGTGAACCGGCGCGGCGGCGGCGCCGTCCTGCGGGTCACCGACGACGGCGGCGGCTTCGACCCGCACCTCACCCGGAGCGCCGGACGCCACCTCGGCCTGGTCTCCATGCGGGACCGGGCGAGCGGCGTCGGCGGCACACTGACCGTGGAATCGGCGCCCGGCAAGGGCACCACGATCGAGATGGAGGTCCCCGGTGGCTGACGCGATCCGGGTGCTGCTGGTCGACGACCACCAGGTCGTCCGCCGTGGCCTGCGCACCTTTCTGGAGGTCCAGGACGACATCGAGGTCGTCGGCGAGGCCGCCGACGGCGCCGAGGGGGTCGAGCGCGCCCAGGAGCTGAGCCCCGACGTCGTCCTCATGGACGTCAAGATGCCCGGCCTGGACGGCGTGGAGGCGCTGCGCAAGCTTCGCGAACTCGACAACCCCGCGCGCGTGCTGATCGTCACCAGCTTCACCGAACAGCGCACGGTGGTCCCGGCCCTGCGCGCGGGCGCCGCCGGATACGTCTACAAGGACGTCGATCCCGACGCGCTCGCCACCGCCATCCGCTCGGTGTACGCCGGGCACGTCCTGCTCCAGCCCGAGGTGGCCGGTGCCCTGCTCTCCCAGGAGGAGGCCAACTCCGGCCAGGGCAGGGGCGGTTCGCTCACCGAGCGGGAGCGCGAGGTGCTCGTGCTGATCGCCGACGGCCGTTCCAACCGCGAGATAGCGCGCGCCCTGGTGCTGTCCGAGAAGACCGTCAAGACGCACGTCTCGAACATCCTGATGAAACTCGACCTCGCCGACCGCACCCAGGCCGCCCTGTGGGCCGTTCGCCATGGCGTGGCCGGCTGAAACGCCCTCCGCAACGCTTCACCGACGGCAACCCGGAGGGTCGCCTTCCGGGCTGAGATTCATACCGTCGTGGGAATGTCACCCGGACGGCGCATCCTCTCCCGGCCGCCGCCGTTCTTCAGGGCGTGCTGCGGCGACCGCCGTGGCGATCGCCAAGGAGGGGCTCAAGAAGTGAAGAACCTGAAGAAGGCAGCGGCCGTGACGATGGTGGCCGGCGGGATCGTGGCCGCCGGTGCGGGAATGGCCTCCGCCCACACCGGCGGCGCCGGTGCGGCCGGCGCGGCCCACGGTTCTCCGGGCGTCGTCTCGGGCAACGTCATCCAGGCCCCGGTGGACGTTCCGGTCAACGTCGTCGGCAACAGCATCAACGTCGTCGGCGTGCTGAACCCCGCCTTCGGAAACCTCGGCCTCAACCACTGAGACCGCGCCGCACGGCGGCATCGACCTCCGGCCTTCCGGGCGCCCCCCGGAAGGCCGGTCGGCTTTTGCGCCCAGCGACCCTTCGTCCCAGTGATCCGAACGGGCAGTCACGGCCCGGCCTCCCGCACATCGCCAAGAAGGCCGCCGTCGCCATGACCAACACCGCGGTCAACAAGCAGGACCGGCGCGACCGTCGAGGGCTGCGTCGGCGGTGTGGCCCTCACCTCGGCTAACGCCCCCGCTCGCGCTCCTCCACCATCGAGTTGTACGCCGCGACCTGCGCCCGCCGGGCCGTCCGCTCCACCGGCCGCAGCGCCAGCGACCGCCCCGCCATCTCCGACGCGCTCACCGCCCCGCCGTGCCCGTTCTCATAGGCCAGCGAGATCAGCAGTCCCACCCGCTGTGCCAGCTCCAGCACCCGCACCGCCCGCGGCGGATACCCCGGCGCCAGTACCTCCCGCCCCCGCTCGGCCCGCGCCCGGTACGCGTCGATCGCCGCCTCCGCCACCCGCCCCGACCCCGCGACGTCCAGCTTCGACAACATCTCGGTGGCGTCCCGCAGCGCCTCCGCCAGCTCCCGCTCCGCCTCACCGAGCGACGGCACGTCGGCCGGCGGCGCCTCCCGCACCGGCAGCACGTGCCAGACCACCTCGACATGCACATCACCGGCGGGCCCGGCCTCGTACACCTCCGGCACCAGCCCGAGCGCGGCACCGTGACAGATCACGGCCTCCTCGGCCTCCAGCGCCCGCGCATTGAACTCCGGCGGCCCGCTCAGCCCCAGCGGATGCCCCGGCGCCGGCAGCGCGACCCGCAGCCCGGTCGTCCCCACCGTCCGCAGCCGCCCCAGCGCGAGCGTGAGCCCGACCGGAGCGGACTCACCCGGCAGCCCCTCGACCCGATGCACCGCGTCCTCGCCGACGATGGCGAGGACGGCGTCATCCGGAGAGGCAAGTCCGGCCAAAAGGGCATTTCCCCAAGCGGCAAGGCGTCCTGAACGCGGTTCCGAGAGCATGCCTCCACCCTAAGGACAGGACCGATGGAATGGAGCGCCGCACTCGTGGCGTAGATTTCGTAGGGGCTGCGCCCACCGGCGCCGCCGCCCGAGCCACAGGCGTACGCGACAGCCGAGAACGGCGACACTGCAAGGGGAGACAACGCGCTCATGAGCGATGTTCTGGAGCTTCAGGACGTATCCGTGGTCCGGGAGGGCCGGGCTCTGGTGGACCAGGTCTCCTGGTCGGTGAAGGAGGGCGAGCGCTGGGTCATCCTCGGCCCCAACGGCGCCGGCAAGACCACCCTCCTCAACGTCGCGTCCAGCTACCTCTTCCCCAGCAAGGGCACCGCCACCATCCTCGGCGACACCCTCGGCAAGGTCGACGTCTTCGACCTCCGCCCGCGCATCGGCATGGCCGGCGTCGCCATGGCCGAGAAGCTCCCCAAGCGCCAGACCGTCCTGGAGACCGTGCTCACCGCCGCCTACGGCATGACCGCCCACTGGCAGGAGGAGTACGACGAGGTCGACGAGCAGCGCGCCCGCGCCTTCCTGGACCGCCTCGGCATGACCGAGTACGTGGACCGGAAGTTCGGCACCCTCTCCGAGGGCGAGCGCAAGCGCACCCTGATCGCCCGCGCCCTGATGACCGACCCCGAGCTGCTCCTCCTCGACGAACCCGCCGCAGGGCTCGACCTCGGCGGCCGCGAGGACCTGGTCCGCCGCCTCGGCCGGCTCGCCCGGGACCCGATCGCCCCCTCCATGATCATGGTGACCCACCATGTCGAGGAGATCGCCCCCGGCTTCACCCACGTCCTGATGATCCGTCAGGGCAAGATCCTCGCCGCCGGCCCGCTGGAGCTCGAACTCACCTCCCGCAACCTCTCCCTCTGCTTCGGCCTCCCGCTCGTCGTCGAGCAGCTCGGCGACCGCTGGACCGCCCACGGACTGCCCCTGTCCTGACGGGTTCTGACGCGCCCTGACCCGGCAAAGCGCTCTGTCGGGGGCGGCACCCCCGGCCGTACCATGACTGTGTGAACAGCATCGACGCATGGGTGTGGTGGCTCGTCGTCGCGGCGGCGCTCGGAATTCCGCTCGTGGTGACCGCAATGCCGGAGTTCGGCATGTTCGCGGTCGGTGCCGTGGCCGCCGCCGCCACCGCCGGACTCGGCGCGGGCGTCGTGCTCCAGGTACTCGTCTTCGTCGTCGTCTCGGTCGCGCTGATCGCCGTCGTACGGCCCATCGCCAACCGGCACGCCGCCCAGCGGCCCCAACTCGCCACCGGAGTCGACGCCTTGAAGGGCAGACAAGCCGTCGTACTCGAACGCGTCGACGGCGCGGACGGACGGATCAAGCTCGCGGGCGAGATCTGGTCGGCGCGCTCCCTCCACCCGGACCGCGCCTACGAAGTGGGCCAGGAGGTGGACGTCGTGGAGATCGAGGGGGCCACGGCGATTGTCATCTGACCTCGTAAGACTCAACTGAACAGAAGAGTCCCCGAGTTGCGCGTGCGTCTGTCAGACTCATCCAGCAAGATCTTCAACAACCATAAGATCTTCCGAAGCGCCGAGGCGGAGAAGGGTACGGGGAGCGACGATGGAACCGGTCATCATCGTCCTGATCATTCTGGTGGTGTTGGTCTTCATCGCCCTGATCAAGACGATCCAAGTCATCCCGCAGGCGAGCGCCGCCATCGTCGAGCGCTTCGGCCGCTACACGCGGACACTGAACGCGGGCCTCAACATCGTGGTCCCGTTCATCGACACCATCCGCAACCGCATCGACCTGCGTGAACAGGTCGTACCGTTCCCGCCGCAGCCGGTGATCACCCAGGACAACCTGGTGGTGAACATCGACACCGTCATCTACTACCAGGTGACGGACGCCCGCGCGGCCACGTACGAGGTCGCCAGCTACATCCAGGCCATCGAGCAGCTGACGGTCACCACGCTCCGCAACATCATCGGCGGCATGGACCTGGAGCGCACCCTGACCTCCCGCGAGGAGATCAACGCGGCCCTGCGCGGCGTCCTCGACGAGGCCACCGGCAAGTGGGGCATCCGCGTCAACCGCGTCGAGCTCAAGGCGATCGAACCGCCCACCTCCATCCAGGACTCGATGGAGAAGCAGATGCGCGCCGACCGTGACAAGCGCGCCGCGATCCTCACCGCCGAAGGCACGCGCCAGGCCGCGATCCTCACTGCCGAGGGCGAGAAGCAGTCCCAGATCCTGCGCGCCGAGGGCGAGGCCAAGGCGGCGGCGCTCCGCGCGGAGGGCGAGGCCCAGGCGGTCCGCACGGTCTTCGAGGCGATCCACGCCGGCGACCCGGACCAGAAGCTCCTCTCCTACCAGTACCTCCAGATGCTCCCGAAGATCGCCGAGGGCGACGCCAACAAGCTCTGGATCGTCCCCAGCGAAATCGGCGACGCCCTCAAGGGCCTCTCAGGCGCGATGGGCAACTTCGGCAACCTGGGCGGCGGTTCAAACGGCGGCGGCAACGTCCCGGCACAGGAGCGCAGGGAAAAGCCCAACATCGACTGACCGTTCCGGAAAACAAAGGTTCCCCGCACCCACCGTCTTGTTCTTGGGGGAGCGGGGAACTGCGCGATCAGCCACAACGCAGCCGCAGCCGCCGAACGACCGGAACCGGCACTCTCTTAGGCGGCTACATCCCCTGCCAGCCACTCAGGCAACGCCGCCAAATCCTCGGCCCCCATAGCCAACAGCATCGCATCCTGCGGCGAAGGCTCGAACGGCCTCCGAAGCAACGGCATCCCCGCCTGCTCCGGCGTCCGGTCCGCCTTCCGGTGATTGTCCTCCGCGCACGAGGCCACCGTGTTCAGCCAAGAGTCCTGACCGCCCTGGGCCCGAGGCACCACATGGTCGACGGTCGTCGCCCGCCGCCCGCAGTACGCGCACCGGTGCCGGTCCCTGACCAGCACCCCCCGCCTCGACCAGGGCGCCTGTCTCCGGAACGGCACCCGTACATAACGGCACAGCCTGATCACCCGGGGCGCGGGTATGTCCACATCCGCACCGCGCATGCGCAGTTCGGGGTGGGCCTGCTCGACGACGGCCTTGTCCTGGAGCACCAGAACAACGGCGCGGTTCAACGTCACCGTAGACAGCGGCTCGAAGCTCGCGTTCAGCACCAGCGTGTCACGCATCCAGCCCACCTCCCATGTGCACCGTGCCCACCCCCGGCGGGCTTGGATCAACTCTGGACGGGCGCGCCGAGATGGACAACGCAATAAAAACTGCCCGCCCCTGATCACTTCCATGACCAGAGGCGGGCAAACGTTCAATGAACGCTCAGCTGATTTCGCGCGCCGCGTCAGCCCTGCTCGGGGTTCTCGTACTCCCCGATGAGCTGGGCACGCGCGATCGCGTGGAACCGCAGGTTGAACCCGACGACGGCAGGCGACACATCGGCGTCCGGACCGAGCTTCTCCTGGTCCACCGCGTACACCGTGAAGACGTACCGGTGCGGCCCGTCCCCGGGCGGCGGCGCGGCACCGCCGAAGTCCTTCGACCCGTAGTCGTTGCGCACCTGCACCGCGCCCTCGGGCAGCCCCTCGAACTTGCCGCTGCCCGCGCCGGCCGGCAGCTCGGTCACCGAGGCCGGGATGTCGAACACGGTCCAGTGCCAGAACCCGCTGCCCGTCGGGGCGTCGGGGTCGTAACAGGTCACGGCGAAGCTCTTGGTCTCGGCCGGGAAGCCCTCCCACCGCAGCTGCGGCGAGGTGTTGCCCTTGGCGTAGACCTGAGCGTCCTTGAGCGTCGCCCCTTCCACGATGTCCTCGCTCGTCACCGTGAACGACGGGACGGGCGGATGGAAGTCATGGGGGAGAGGCCGCCGCTTGAGCTCGGTCACCTCGGTACCTCCTGATCGGTACTGATCGATTACGGAACCCGTCACGGAATCCGCAGTTCCCGAGCCTAGAACCAGTTGCGCTTGCTGCCGACCTCGGACAGCCACTGGTTGAGATAACCCGCCCAGTCGGTCCCGTGGAAGTCGTGCAGACCCACCTGGAACGAGCGGAACGTGTCGCTGCCCTCGCTGAACAGCCCCGGCTTCTTGTCCATTTCGAGGATGACGTCCATGGCGTGCGCGTCCGCCACGAAGCTCAGCTCGACCTGGTTCAGCCCCCGGTACTGGGACGGCGGGTGGAACTCGACCTCCTGGTAGAACGGCAGCGTCTGCCGCGTCCCCCGGATGTGCCCCTTCTCCAGGTCCGCGGTCTTGAAACGGAAGCCCAGCTGGATGAAGGCGTCCAGGATCGCCTTCTGCGCCGGCAGCGGATGCACGTTGATCGGGTCCAGATCCCCGGAGTCGACGGCACGCGCGATGTCCAGCTCGGTGGTCACCCCGATGTTCATCCCGCGCAGCGCCTGCCCGTCGATCATCGTGACGGGCGTCTCCCACGGAATCTCCAGCCCGAACGGCACCGCGTGCACGGCCCCGGCCTGAAGCTCGAAGGCACCGCCGAGCCGCACCTTGCCGAAGCCGATGTTCTGCTTGTACTCCTCGTCGCCGCTCTCCACCTCGACCCGCGCCTGGAGACCCACGGACAGTCCCTGGATCTCCTGGTTCACCGAGCCGCCCTGGATCCGCACCTCGCCCTGGACCACACCGCCCGGTACGACGTTCACCTCGGTGAGCACCGTCTCGACGGACGCCCCGCCGGCCCCCAGGCTCGCGAGCAGCTTCTTGAACCCCATGACTCTCCCTCTATTACGTACGGACCCTTGATCCCTACAAACGCGATCCGGTCGCGACCGGTTCCGGCCCACACCCTGGCAAGCAGACGAATCCTTGACCAGCCCTTGGCGTACCCGGACTGGACTACCCTCGGTCGCCATGATCGCGCCCCCGGACCGTACGCCACTCCCCAGAACCTTCTTCGACCGCCCTGTACTGGAGGTCGCCCCCGACCTCCTGGGCCGCGTCCTGGTCCGCACCACCCCGGACGGTCCGATCGCGGTGCGCCTCACAGAGGTGGAGGCGTACGACGGCCCGAACGACCCCGGCTCGCACGCCTATCGCGGCCACACCCCCCGCAACGACGTGATGTTCGGTCCGCCCGGACATGTGTACGTCTACTTCACCTACGGCATGTGGTTCTGCATGAACCTCGTCTGCGGTCCCGAGGGCACCCCGAGCGCGGTCCTGCTCCGCGCCGGCGAGATCGTCGAGGGCGCCGAGCTCGCACGTAAACGTCGACTTTCGGCCCGATACGACAGAGAACTGGCCAAAGGACCGGCCCGCCTGGCCACCGCCCTGGGCGTCGACCGGGCCCTGGACGGCACGGACGCGTGTGCCGCCGGCGAGACACCCCTGCGGATAGTGACCGGCACGCCCGTACCCTCCGACCAGGTACGCAGCGGTCCGCGCACCGGAGTCGCCGGCGAGGGCGGCAACGGCGACGCCCATCCCTGGCGCTACTGGGTCGCCAACGACCCCACGGTGAGCCCCTATCGGGCCCATGTACCCAGGCGCCGCTCAAGTTGACGCGTCCCTGGAAGGTGCGTAATGTGGCCCGAGCCGCTTGAACCGGGTACGGCAATCGCCAGCAGCCGGAAGCGGCCACCCACTACCTACGACTTCCCCTGACGGGGTCGATTTCGGCATGCCCGCATGCCCGAATTCGAACTCGCGGGACTCGATTATGAGTCCCGACGGGAATCGGCTAACGTAGTGAATGTCGAAAGGCCGACGGGCGAAAGCCGGAAAGCCCAAGACAATCCCGCCGACCGGGAATCGGACGCCGAAAGGATCTGATAGAGTCGGAAACACCGAAGGGAAGCCCGGAGGAAAGCCCGAGAGGGTGAGTACAAAGGAAGCGACCGTTCCTTGAGAACTCAACAGCGTGCCAAAAGTCAACGCCAGATATGTTGATG
>NZ_BCFL01000047.1 GCF_002217755.1 Streptomyces hyaluromycini
CGGGAGACCCGGGGAAGACGGACACCACGGTTGCCCGGGAGCTGGGCTCCCGCCCATGGCCGAGAAATTCCCGGGAGAAGCGTTCCCGCATTCACTCTCCGGCCTGGGGATGCGCGGAACTGCCGGCAGAGCAGTTTTCGCAGGGTGCCATTGTGTCCAGGGCGGCGCGGAGCGCGGCGCGTGAGGTGATACCGAGCTTGGGGTACAGCCGGTGCAGGTGGGAGCCGACTGTGCGGTGGGACAGGAACAGCCGCTCGCCGATCTGCTTGTTGGTCAGACCGAGGGCCGCCAGCTCGGCGATCTGCCGTTCCTGCGCGGTCAACCCCGCCGTCGGTGCGTCGGGAACGGAAGTGGTCGCGATGCCGGCGGCGCGCAGTTCGCTGCGGGCCCGGTGGGCCATGGCTTTCGCGCCGATACGGTCGAAGGTTTCCAGGGCGGCGCTCAGGTACAGACGGGCACGGGGGTCACGGGTGCGGCGCAGCCATTGTCCGTAGGCGAGCTCGATGCGCGCATGTTCCCATGGCCACCGGGCCGCTTGGGGCAGAGACAGGGCTGCCTCGAACTGGAGACCGGCCTCTGTCTCGTCGGCAGTTACGGCCGCGGCCCCGGCGGTGATCAGCGCTGTGCGGGGGGAGATGAGGTGGATGCCTGCTCGTTGCGCGGCGGCGACGTAGGCACGGGCCTCGTCCATGCGGCCGGTGCGGACCGCCGCCTCGACGAGGTCCCACAGTACCCACCGGGCCGGGATGCCGGGGCCCGGTGCGCCGGGTGCACCGGGTGCGTTGATCCTGGCCACCTGGGCATGGGCTTCCTCGTAGTCGCCTTCTCCCATGGCTGCGAGGCCGCGAGCCAACCGAGCGTGGGCCTCCGTTACTTCGATACCGCGAGGCACCGCCCAGGTCATGGTCTCCTTGCTGCGGGTCCGGACGAATTCCGTGTCGCCGCGCAGAGCCGCGCCCGTTGCCAGCAGGGCTCGGATCTGCCGTTCCCAGAAGTGGTAGCCGTAGACCGCTGCCAGGTCCAGCCCCTCCTGGGCCAGTCGCTCGGCCTCGTCCCACTGGCCGTGGATGTAGGAGTCGTGGCAGAGCAGCATCAGAGCGGGAATGACCATGGCGATCACGCCGCCGTCACGCTCCCGCTCAACCATGCGGCGGACCAGGTACCTGTAGTCGGACAGGGCGTCCATTGCGACCGCAGCGAAAGCCAGCGGGATCAGCTGCCAAGGCGCCGCGTCGACAGGTAGCGCGGCGAAGGCGCCGGCGAGGCCCTTGCGCAACGCATGGGGGGCGCGTGTGGGATCGACGTGCGCGTCGTGGCACAACCTGAACGGGGCCACTACTGCCGGTTCAAACCGGCCCATTGCGGTGTTGAGAACCTGCCACGGCTCGGGGCGGAGAGTGTAGAGGCAGATGAGCAGCAGCGCGTACAGGATGCCGTAGTGGTCCCACTTGTTGTCGCCGGAGCCGCTGTCGGTGATGTCGTCGAGTGCCCAGGTCAGGAGTCGGTAGGCGGAATCGACATCGCCTTCGTCGTTGGTGAGGAGGTGTGCAGTGGCGGCGAAGACCAGCCCGGTCGGCGTGTTGAGGGTTTGTCCTGCATCGGCCAACAGCCGTGGAACATCTTCGAGTTGGCCGGTGAAGGTCGCGAGGTAGGCGGCCTCGACCAGTCGGCGGGCTCGGTCGCCCGGACGCGGGCTGAGTTCACCGGCCCGTACGAGGGCGGCAACTGCGGTGGATGCGGCGACGCGCCGTTCGTCGGGGCCGGCCGCCCCGTCCGGCACCGCGGCCACGGCGTCGGACGAAGTGCCGCACCGCCAGGTGGACAGGGCCGCCTCGTCCAGCATCCGGGCCACCGTCTCGTTCGGTCCGATCGTGGCCTCGGCGAGATGCCATGCCCGCAGCTCGGGGAAGTCGGCCAAGGCCGCGGCCAGGGAACGGTGCGCGCTGCGGCGTTCGCCAGGGGAGGCGAGGTGCACGATCGCAGCGCGGATCAGCGGGTGGCGAAACAACATTCCGCCGACAGCCGCATCGACATGTACCAGGTTTGCCTGTTGCGCCGGGGCAAGGGCATCGACGTCCACGGAGTCCTGCGCGGCGCTCCACAGCATGGTCAGGTCGGCGTCGGCGCTCAGCGCGGCCGTCAGAAGCAGCCCTCGGGTACGTGCGGGCAGTCTTTCGATGGCGGGAGCGAATGCTGCCTCCAGACGCCCGGACAGAGGCAGCGGCGACGGAAGCGGGTCTTGGCCCGAGCGCTGTCGACTGCTCAACGCTGCAGGCAGTTCCCGCAGCGCGAGAGGGTTGCCCGCAGCCTCGGCCAGCAGCCGCCGCCGCACCGACGGCGTCATCCCAGGCCAACGGGCGTCCAGCAACTCAGCCGCCGACCGGGCAGCCAGCGGCCCGACCTCGTGCACGGGCAACCGGAGTTGCTGGAGGAAGGAGTCGGTCCCGGTCCGCGCGGCAGCCAGGAAGACAATTGGATCACCACTGATCCTGCGGACGACGAACCCCAGCACCGCCGCACTGGCGCGGTCGAACCACGGCACATCGTCGGCGATCATCAGCAGCGGGCGCTCGATGGTCACCTCGCCCAGCAGCGCGAGTACCGCCGCCGAAACAGCCAACGGGTCCGGCGAGAGCCCCTGCAGAAGACCGAAGATCCGGTCGAGGACACCGCGGTGGTGGCTGGACAGCCGGTCGGCGTGATGGCGCAGCGGGTAGAGCATTTGGTGCAGCGCCGAGAAGTTCATCTCAGCCTCGAACTCCACGGCAGAGGCACGCAACACCCGCATTCCGCTGTCTGCGGCTCGTGCCGCGGCAGCATCCAGCAGTACGGTCTTCCCCACCCCCGGAGCGCCGCTCAGCAACAGGCCGGAGCGACCCTGACCCTGTCTGGCCAACAGCGAGTCCATCAAATCCAGCTCAGCCACGCGCCCAGCCAGGTCCACTTCAGGCCGTGAATTCACCGAATTCCCCCACCAAGTCGCTCACCCGGAAATTGATGATGGGTCGACAAGAAAGAGCATCCTTTGTTGTTCATTAAAGGTTGTTCATTAAAAATGATGCCCCGCTTCACCTACGCAGCAAGATCCTTGCTGATTGAGGAGAGGTGACCCATGTTCCGAGTCACAGCAATCGGCGCCGAAAGCTGTGAGAGGGAATAGGCCTGCCACGAGGCATCCGGGTACAGCGTCCAGCCGTGCCCAGGCGCACGACGGCCGATGCGGCCGTCGTCAACCGTCCGGTCACGATGGCGGCATGGCGGTGCAGGCGAGGAAGTGTTCCGGCCTGCGCTCGTAGCGGTGGTGGAGGCGCCCGCAGCCGGACATCCAGGACACCGTTCGTTCCACGACCCAGCGATGTCTGCTCAGGCGCCGGGATGACCCGGTGCCCTTGCGGCCGAGGCGGCGGAGGCGGCGGACGGGTGGAATGCCGCGGACCAGCGGGATCAGGGCCCGGACGCTGACGGAGTCGTTTGCGCAGCGCGACCAGTCCAGACCGCCCCGGGCGCCGGTCCACTCGGCGAACCGGCGGACGGCGGTCACCCCCGACAGGCGCGGCCAGCACCTCACGGTCCCGTCGCCGACGATGTCCTCCGCCCTTCGGGCGTTCCGGAGCCGGCGGAACCATCCGCTGGAACAACTCCCACAGGTCTTCCGGCGCCGACCGTTCTCCGGCGGTGCGGCGAACCTGGTCTCAGCCGTTCCTCGTGGCCGGTTCCCGTAGGTTCAGCAACGGCGCCAGCTGACTGCGCGAGGTGATTCCGAGCTTGGGGAAGGCTCTGTACAGATGGGCGGCGACCGTGTGGCGTGACAGATTCAGTCGTTCTGCTATCTCCCGGTTCGAGAGCCCTTCCGCGGCCAGCCGGGTGATGAGTGTCTCCTGCCGGGACAGCAGTTTCACGACGGTCGGAAGCGGGTCGGCAGCTGCCTGCGCAGGACTGTGGCAGGCCAGGTCGGAGGCGCCGATGAGCTCGAAGGAGTTCCGCGCCGAGAGCAGCATCGTGCGCGAGCGTGCCGCCTGCCGGCAACGTCGCAGCCACTGTCCGTACGCCTGTTCCGTGCGTGCCTTCACCAGCGGCCAGCGGGCCAGGTCCTGGCCCAGCGCGACCAGGTACAGTTCCTCGGCCGCGTCGTCGGCGGCGAGCACGGCTCGTGCGTACGGCAGCTGCACGTGCAGCAACGGGGCGGTGGTCGCGCGCGCTGCTTCCTCAAGGACCTCCAGTATGCGCGCGGCCTCCTGACGGCTGTTGCCACGGTCCGCGGCGATGACCAACGGCATCGCCGCGGCGAAGCCCTGCCAACGCAGGCCTTCGCGCGGTCGATCGACGAGACGCCCCAGCTCTTCGTAGGCCTCGGCGTACTTTCCGACACCGAGCTGTGCCACGCCACGGGCCAGCCGTAACGTCGGGACGAGATCGGGGCGCTGCCATGCGGCAACGGTGTCGGCGAGTTCCCGCGCGCGCCCGGCCTGCCCCCGCAGTGCGGCGACGACCGCGTTCGTGCTGCTGAGCACGGCGGTCATGGCGGGCTGCGGAGTCCCGGCGACTATCCGGCGTGCTTCTTCGATGAGTTGGACGGCGCGCGGCCAGTCCCCGAGCAGCAGCAGGTCGACGGCGTGGGTGAGGAGTGTCTCCGACAGCAGACCGAGTCGGCCCTGCTCGCGAAGAACGGGTTCCGCCCTGCCGAGCAGTTCGACTGCGCGGACCGGATCGCCGATCTCGTGCGCCGCCATGCCGGACAGCCGGAGGCCGTCGGCATCGGGGAGATGCCACCCTGTCTCGTTCGAAGGCAGTCGGTCCGCCACCAGTGGGCCGCAGCGCACGGGTTCGGCCAGCGCAAGCGCTGCGATGTGGCGTGGATCGCTCGTGCCTGTCAGCTGCTCCGCTGCGGCGACGACACCGGCCCGCAGAGCGGGGTCGGCACCGGTCCTGTGTACCCGGAGGGCCACGCTCAGCAGCAGGTCGAGAGCCAGGTCGGGATCGCCCGCCGCCAGTTCGACGATGTCACCCACCTGTGTCCGGGCCGGTCCGGGCTGTGGGTCCACGTCGGAGATGTCCCGGAGCGACCAGGCCCGCGCCCGGTCCGCAGCACTGAGTTCCTGACGTTCCGCCTCGTCGATCAGGGAGTGGGTCAGGCGGATACGGCCGAGGCCGTACGCATGCTCGGCCGCACCCAGCAGCCGGTGTCCCCGGACGGCCGAGTCCGCGGTGAGCTGCGCGGATCGTTCCAGCGCCCATATCGCGGCGCGGACCCCGTGGCGACGGAGCAAGGAAGCCTGAGCATCCGCCAGTTCGTCCGCGATCTCGTCGTCGGGGCCGCCGGCGGACTGGGCGCGATGCCATGTGCGCCGGTCCGGGTGCTCGCACAGCACCTGCGCCATGGCGGCGTCGGCGGCCCGTCGGCGCACCGCCGTCTCCGCCTCCAGCACCACGAACCGGACCACCGGATGGGGAAAGCGCAGTATCGTCCTGTCCAGTCGGATCAACGAGGCCGCGACCGCGCTGTCTAGGACATCAACCGTGACCGTGCGACCGGCCAGGACGGAGGCGGCGGCCAGGATCTCCGAGAGGTCTCCGACCTGGTCGACGGCCGCGACCAGCAGGGCGTCCCGGGCGAGGGCCGGCAGTTCGCCGAGGCCGCCCGCGAACGCCGTCGCCAGTGCGGGACTCACCGGCAGGTGGGTCCACGAACTCCGCGGTCCCCTCGGGTGCCACGCCGCGGGGAGTTCGACCAGCGCGAGCGGGTTGCCGAGCGCCTCTTCGAGTATCCGTTCCCGGACGGAAGGAGGCAGCGCGGCCGCGTGGCCGGCCAGCAGCCGTCGCGCGGAAGGCTCGTCGAGCGCCGGCACGTCCAGTACGGGCACGCCGGGCAGGATCCATCCGCTGCGCACCGCGGCGAGGACGACGAACGGGTTGTCGCTCGCCCTGCGTGCCAGGAACGCCAGTACGTCCCGGGTGGGCCCGTCGAGCCACTGCGCGTCGTCGGCGATCAGCACCACGGGCTGCTCGGCCGCTCTCGTGGTGATCAGGTTGAATGCCGCCAGGGCCACCTTGAAGGTCCCCGGTACCCGCCCGGAACCGGTCTCGATCGCCGACCGCAGGATCGCGCCCTGTCCCGCGGGCAGGGCGTCCAGCGCGCCGAGCACCGGCCCCAGCAACTCGCGGAGCCCCCCGAAGGGGGTGTCGTCGCAGCGTCCGGCGACCTCCAGTGTCAACCGTCCCGCCGTCCGGGCGGATTCGACCGCGGCCCGCAGCAAGGCGGACCTGCCGACGCCGGGGCCGCCCTGCAGTGCCAGGGCGCCCCCGGCGTCGGGCAGCCTCCGCATCAGTTCCCGCAGAACCCTCAACTGCTGGTCGCGGCCAAGGAGCCCGGCCTCGTACACGCGTCTCCCCGGCTGTTCCCGTGCGCTCAGTGCCTTCGCAGGAGGATCGTAGGGACACAGGTTCGGCGGGTCTTGCGTCATGTGACTGGACCTGGAACCGCAAGCGGCGGACGACACTCGGCGCGGCGTCCGTCGGATACAGCGGCGCCGCCGCACGACCTTCAGTGCCCGAGCGCCCAGGCCGCCCGGAACCCGGGGGTGCGTTGGCGATCGGCCGGCCCGCCGTGTGCGCGGCACCGAGCCGGAGGACGGCACAGGCCAACGGTGAGGTAGCGCAAGCAGTCGTCTGACGTCATCGCAGCAGCTCGCGACCGTCTTCGGGCTGTTCAGCATCGTCCACGGCGCCACAGCCGTCTTCGCGTCCCTCGCAGAGCGGTACGCCGGCCGGTCCTGGCGAGTCGGCCGGTGAGGACATGCCGAGCCGAGTGAGCAGCACGAACACACGACGAGGGCCGGGATCCTCGTCCTCTACCGGGCGCGCGGACCCGGCCGGCTCAACCGTCCGCCGTCTTCGTGGTGACCGCCGGCTTCGACGACGGGGCTTTCGGCGTCTGCCTCACCGCGCGTAGCGCGAGCACGAGTTCGGTGATGCCGCGTGGATCGGTCAGGGAGCGGCCGGTGCGCTCGGAGATCCGGCGCAGGCGCGTACGCACGGTGTTGGGGTGGACATACAGGAGTTTGGCGGCCTTGTCCGCCGATCCACCGCAGCCGTACCACGCGTCCAGTGTGTCCAACAGCAACTCGCGTTCGTCGGCCGGGAGGGCCTCGACCGGACCGAGGACCTTGGTGGCGACGCGCGCCATGACATCGGGTGCGCCGGCCGTCGCGACCTCGACCGGGGAGTCATCGAAGACGGTCACCGCATTGCTCTCCGCGTCACCGCTGCGCATGGCGACCTTGGCGAAGTGCAGCGCGTCCCCCGTGTGGGACAGCTGGTCGTAGGGAGGACTCACCCCCACACGGTGCTCCGCATGCTGCCGCAACACCTCGGTGAGGTCGTCCAGGTGCCGGGAGGTACGCAGATACACGATGCCCAGTTGGAGATCGGGGCGCAGCCGCCAGGCGGACAGGATGCCGCGCCGGCTCAGCACGGCTGCGACCTCCGGGAGGGCCTGTCGGCCTATCTGCGGTACCTCTGCGGCAACTACTGTGAACGGTCCCGTGCGCGGCACGCCCAGGACCTCAGCGGCGGACCACAGGACGTCGGCGTCCATACTCCTGCCGTCCAGTAGCGCCTCGACCAGTGCCGAACGTTCATGTTCGCTGGCGAGGAGCCGCTGGGCCACCGTGTCGTGGTATCCGGAGACCATGGCCTCGGTGATGCTGTCGTGCAGCCCCCACATCGCAGAAGCGGCGGCGACCAGTTTGTCGCTCGCCACGGGGGTGGTGCTGCCGGCTTCGAGGGCCACCGCCTCCCAGTAGTACCTCACGCCTACGCGGTAGGCCCTCATCACGGCGGGGAGCGGCACGTTCTGCAGGGCGCGTCGGCGGCCTATGTCGGCCGCGGCCGCGGTGTCCACAGGTACCTGTGCGGTCAGCCCGTGGAGCGCGTTTGTGAGGTGGGTCCGACATGCCTCCTCCAAGTCCTCCGTGGGCACCACGTCGTAGTCCCGTGAGCCGGAACGGATCCGTGCCGTCATCTCCTTCGCCAGCTCGTCGACGCGTTCGAGCAACGCGGTCGCCAGGGTGCTGATGTCCTTGTCGACCACAGTCTTCTCCGGCTCAGCGATCAGGGAAACGAGGCTCTACGGTACTTCCGGAGCGGGTGCCAGGACAGTGGCGGGATGCTGGCGGTGAGGCCTGGTCGTCTCCGGCTCTGTCTGGAGTTCCGTGAGTCTCACGGTCCGCGGTGACACCGTCGAGGCGCCGGCGGAGGACTCCGGCGAAGGACCGCATGGGCCCGTGGCCGCCGCAAGACGCGGGTCAGGCTCGGCTTCTCCCGCGGTCCCGTGATCCAGCTTGTGGTCCTGTGGGGGCTGGGGACTTCGTCGGCCGGGCGTCTGCGCGGGTCACCAACCGGTCTATGGCCTCAACCCAACCTGGGTCACGACAGCTCGCGCCGCAGAGACGCCTTGTCCTCTCCGGCCAGCAGCCGTTGGTGCAGCTCGTTGGTCATGGTGTGGATGGCGCGCGTCAGTTCGGTGTTGGTCTTCAGCTCAAGCTCCTGCTCGACGAAGTCGTGGTCGGCCTTGGCCTGTTGGAACGCGGCCTGGCGGTTCTGGCCGATCATCACGAAGGTGGAGAGGAAGATCGCCTCCAGCGAGACGACCAGGGTCAGCGTCGGCCAGGGGCTGTTCTCGGCCAGGAGCATCCACGCGGCGAAGCCCACCGCGTGGATGTAGACGAAGAGCATGGAGCCGGCGAACTTGGTGATGGCGTCCGCGATGCGCACCTGCAGGTCGGACGCCTGCTGAGCCAGGTGGGCGGCGACCACGGGGTGGTGCTTCGGGGGCTGCGCCTGCTGTGGGTCTGACTGGGCCATGAGGATTGCCGTTCCTGCGGATGAGTAGGGCCTCGGTAGGTCGAGGTGCGCGGTGTTGCGAGGGTCTGGCTGCTCGGGCTGGGTAAGGGCTGTCGCAGGTGGTGCAGGTGCCTGGTCCGACACCTCAGCAGATCCTTGAGCGCGCGCACTCCGGTGCGCTTGGTTCGGGGTGTGTCCAGCGGCAGGTCAGCTTGGCCGCCGGTGAGGAGGGCGACACAGCGCTGCCGACCGCGCCAGGAACAGCCCTCGAACAGCAGGATCCGCTGTGACAGAACACCGTGCCCACTGAGGCCGCCGACTTCCCGGCCGGCCCGCGTTGACTGTTCGCCCGCCGGCCGCACTGCGACCGTGCGGAAGCGAGGGCCACCGTCGCCTACGGGATCGGCGAGGGACAGCGCGGGGGCGAGGCAGCACGGCAGGATCAGCGGCCGGCTCACCGCAATCGGACCGCGAGGACACCGCGGTCCGCCGTTCGGCGGCGTACCCGATCTGTCCGGGCACGCCGACTGCTGTCGTCTGTCCCGGTCCTGGGCCCATTTCGCGGGCAGGAACCAGCGCTACGGCAGAGGACAGGATGCTCGGTCGCCCGCAGTGTGAACGGAGACCGCGGCCTGACGGTTCGAAACGTTCACGTGGCCGTTCAAGGTCACTGCCGCCGAGCGGTGTTGCGCAGTGAGCGGCTCGCCCTGGACCGCGACGTGAAAGACGGTACGTCGCGGTCCAGGGCGGATTGACCGGCTCGGCATTGGCGGTGATGCCAAGCCGTGCTTCATGGGAGGTTCCCCTACTGAGCGGCGAGATCGTCGGCGTCGGCGCGAGCGAGTACGGCGTCCACGACGGCGTACTCGGCCTGGTCCAGCACGTAGAACACCAGGGCGATCGCGTCGGCTGCGTCCTGCTCGGCATCGTCGGCGCGGCGTTCGGCCCGCTTGAGGTCGCGTTCGGCCTTGTGCTCGGCGATCGCCGCGCGGCGGTCGGCGAAGTGCTTCGCCACCGAATCGTGCAGATCACTTATCCGACTCTGTGCCCGGGCCTTGGCATCGTCGGCCTTGGCTCCAGCGGCGTCCAGGGACGCCTCAAGGCTGGCCTTCTTCGTCTCCAGCTGCTCGCGGTTCTTCGCCCTGGCAGCCGTGGCCGTGTCCTCGACGTTCTTCGTCCGGTCCGCCAACCGGCTGAGCTGGTCCGAAAGCTTGTCCATGGTATTTCCCATCTCGTGAAGTTGATTCGGTGAGGTCGCGGATATCGCGCGGCACGGGCCGCTCCCGCACCACGCTCGCCTCTAGGCCGCTCTCTGCCGCAGGTGGAACGAGAGGACGATGCCCGAAGCCCCGTACATCAGGCTGAACAGGCCGAACACCGTCGCCAGGGACAGTGCGCCGACGTCCGGTCGCACGAAGAGCGCGAACGCCAGCGCGACGGATGTCAGCCCGGTCAGCATGAACATCGCACGCTCCCCGGCGGACTCGCCCTCCTGGGACGCCATGCCGATCTCGACAGCGCCGGTGACCAGCGCCCACCCGGCGACCCAGAGGGTGAGTGCCAGAGCCGTGATGCCCGGCCACAACAGCGCGGCAGCCCCGCTCACGGCGGACAGCAGAGCCAGCAGCAGCCAGCCGAAGACCGGCCCCGCCCGGTTGCTGCTGAACGCGCGAACGGCGTCGTTCGCCGCGGCGAAGAAGGCGTAGAAGGCGAACAGGTAGACAAATGTGCCCACGGTAATGCTGGGCCACACAAGCGAAACCAGCCCGAACGCAACCGCGAGGATGCCACGCCACAACAGTGCGTTGGGTGAACCGATGATGGTGATCACTTCCCATCTCGACTGGCCATGGGTCGGTCGTGAGTGCCGCAGACATGGCCGGACTGGTGAGAGACAACGCGTGGTGGTACGTGCGTTGCCATGCCCCTGACCGGCCAATTTCCAACCCTGAGGCTAGGGCCCCCACGGCCCGTGCCCTATCTGTCATGTGACTGCACTACCGTGCACATCTGGCCGCGCAGGTTCGAGGCGGCCCAGGTCCGAACCGGTTGGCGTGCCACGACGGCGAGCGGATCGCGTACGACGCCGATGTCGCGGTCGCTGCCGAAGACGCTTGTCCTCGCGGCCACCGCGGACCGCCCGGGCGCCTTGCTCCCGGCCCCGCACTGCCGCGCCGGCGGGTCCGCACGGGCCGACGGCAGCCACGGCTGAGCTCTGTCGTCGTGGTTGCTTCGCCGGCCGCGGGTGGCCGCTATGGGGCCTCGATGTGCTCCTCCAGCGTGCTTATCGCCTTCAGGGCGCGGAGCAGATGAGATCCGACGGTGTGGTGAGAAAGGAAGAACCGTTCGCCGATCTGCTTGTTACTCAGGCCGAAGGCGGCCGGTTCGGCGCTCTGTCGTTGCCGGACGGTCAGCGCGGACGTCGATGTGTCCTGGCCAGGGCGGTGTTCAGCGACCCCACCGAAGCGACTCCAACTGGCCCCGGTTCGCGACTGATTCGTGAAGATCGGGCGTTGTGAAATGGCTCCGGAGGGCGGTTCGATTTGGCACCACCGGGGCGGCGGGATGCGGAGCGTGGTGGCTGTGGGACTGCGTCGCGGTGTCTTCTACGGCGCCTTCTCCCACCTCGTCAACACCAAGCAACTCCCCACGAAGCCCGGCGACTTCAAGGCCACCGACCTACTCAAGCCGGCCTACAGGAACAAGCTCATCCTGACCTACCCCAACGACGACGACGCCGTCCTCTTCGGCTACGCAGATCGTCGACCAGTACGGCTGGAACTACCTGGCCAGGCTCGTCCGGCAGAACCCCAAGCTCATCCGCGGGGTCCCCGGCTCCGCCGCCGGGGTGGCGAGCGGCGACCACCTCGCCTCCGTCGCCGTCGGAGGCAACGCCCGCCCCAACGGCACCCAGGTCTTCTCGAACTCCGAGCGCTTCAACTCCTGGGCCCAGCGCGCCGCCATCTTCAAGAACGCACCCCACAAGGCCGGCGCCAACCTCTTCCTGAGCTGGCTCGACTCCCAGGTCGTACAGAAGAACGCCATCGCCACCTGGACCTGGTCCGTCCGCAAGGACGTCGCCCCACCGGCCGGCCTCAAGGCTCTGGCCTCGTACAAGAACACCAACCCCGACGCCTTCGCGAAGTTCATGAGCAACCGCGCCGCAGTCGAGCGATTCCGCTCCCAGGTCGAGCTCTACTTCGGTCAGGTCAAGGGCGCCGACCCCGGCGACCCCGACGGAACCCTCGGCCGTACCCCCGGAGCCTTCTGACCACTGCCGACACCATCCCTGTCCCGTTAGTGGGCAGAGTGAGCAGCAGAGTGAGCAATCGAGGCAGCTCGGTCACATGGCTGATCGCCGAAGGGTTTCCCGCCACTTGTCCATCACATCGCAGTGCGCTCATGACCCGCCGGCGTCCGAAGGCGTACACCGCGGGTTCGGTGAAGCAGCGGCAGAAGCTGGGGGCCGGGTCGTAGACGGCTGCGGCCACCAGTGGGGCGAAGAACTCTTCGCGCGGGTGGGTGCGTTCGAGCAGTGGTGTGCGCACGCATGGGCCAGGTGCCGCGCCCGGCGTGCTTCCGGCACGTCGGCCGCGCTCCCGAGATCCATCAGGCGCGCCACCTCGACGGCACGTGTCAGGAAGGAGCGTGGATCTGCCTCGTTGCGCTCTTCGTCGGCCGGCGGCGCCCCGGAACAGGACCGGGCGAGCCGGGTGCTTGAGTGAGTGTCAGGTCCATCATGCCTGCTCGGACATGGTTTGCGGTAGGACGGAGCGCACGTCCGTTCAGGCTTGTCCGGGGTGGTGGCCTGCCCGCAGACTCGTCGTCATCCACTCTCCGACGTCCGTGTCGGCATCCGTTCTCGGGTGTCGACGCGTTCGTCGTGCTGTCTCGTCGTGGGACGGGTGCAGATGGGGGGTGGGGGAACGGAGGGGGATCGATGGATCAGGACATGGTCATGCGGGCGAGGGTCCAGTTGCTCAGTGCCAACCGGCGGGTGGTGCGCGGCGCCGAAGGGTTGCGGATCTACCGCCTGCTGACACAGGTCGAGCCGGAGGTGTACGGGTCGAAGCTGGCGTACGTCCTGGTGGAGGCCAGCGCGTCGTCGCTGGTGCGGGAGCTGCCCGAGCAGCGGCTGGCGCTGTTGGACGAGGCGGTGGCGGTGGCGTCGGCCCTGGGTGCCGAGAATCCCTACCGGGCCAAGGTGCTGGCGAAGGCGCTTGCCGTCAGGAGGGAACTCGTGGGGCGGCAGACACAAGGGATGTGAGACAGGTTTCTGAACCAGAGCGAGGGCTGTCCTGCGTCGCGCAGCGCCGGGCGGATCGTTTCAGGAACGAGAGCGCGGCACGGTTCGCGCTCGAAGGTCGATCGAGGGGCTCCGAGGAGTAGGACCGCTCCTCTCGTGAGGCCCGTTCCTGGTCTCCGCCCGTAGCGGCGGCTCCTCCGCCAGTCATCGGCGGATCACCCCGCTGACGGCGGCTGCCACTGTCGCCCCAAAGGCGATGGCGTGCACCACGCCGTGCTCGGCAGCGCGCGACTGCACTACCTCACCCTCGGCGGGTGGCCGGGCGGCCCACGCGGCGACCACCCGCATCCGGGCCTCACCAAAGATCATTTACCGGACAGCGCTTGGAGTGTGGGCGCAGAGCCGCTCATCCACGCCATGGATGAGCGGAATAGAGGATTCGGATCGCGTGGAGGATGGCGACCGGGCTCCTGGCGACCCATAGTCGTCCCTACCCGCACGCCGCTGTCCGGACCAGCCGCCGGTGTGCGGCCGTCCCCAGCATGCCGTGCCTGCTCGGCGCCAGTGTCAGGCATGCCCGCTCCCGTACACCGTCCCTGGAGTCGCCATGCCCGGTTCCGTTCCGTCGCCGTCTCCCACCGCGGTCGACGATGCCGCTCCGCCGTCTGTTCCCGTCTCGGGCCCGGTCCATCTGCTGCGCGTGACCCTGCTGATGGCAGGCAGTTGTCTGCCGATCCTGGGAGCGGTGCTCATCGCCCCGGTGCTGCCGAAGATGCAGGACCACTTCGCGTCCGTCCCGGGAGCCAAGGCGCTGGTGCCGCTGGCGCTGACCGTTCCGGCGCTGGCGCTGGCGCTGCTGGCCCCGTTCGCCGGGGTGATCGTGGACCGGCTGGGTCGCAAGCGGCTGCTGGTCGTGGCGACCCTGCTGTACGCCGTGTTCGGCACCGCGCCGCTCTGGCTGGACTCGCTGGGGGCGATCATCGCCAGCCGCGCCCTCGTCGGTGTCACCGAGGCCGCGATCATGACCTGCTGCACGACGCTGATCGGCGACTACTACTCGGGCCACCGGCGGGTGAAGTACCTCGCCCTGCAGACCATGTGCGCGTCCGCGTCGGCCACCGTCTTCTTCGTGCTGGGCGGCGCCGCCGGGTCGGCGGGCTGGCGCATGCCCTTCTGGGTCTACGCCGTGAGTCTGGTGCTCGCTCCGCTGATGGCCACCGTTCTGACCAACCCGGCACCCCGCACGGCCACGGAGGAGACCTCGGCCGCGAACACACTCCAACGCACCTTCCGCTGGCGGCCGTTGGCGGGCATCTGCGCCCTCACCTTCTTCGGGGCGATGGTCTTCTACACCGTCCCGGTCGAGATGTCGTATCTGCTCGACGACCTCGGGGTGGCGAACTCCGGCGTGATCGGCCTGGCCACCGCGATCGCGAGTGCCGCCACCGTGGGCGGTGCGGTCGCCTTCGCCCGGCTCAAGCGCTCCCCGGACCCGATGCTGCCCGCTGTTCTCGCGGTCTGCGCGGTCGGCTTCGGGGTGATGTTCCTGGCGGGGAACGCCCCGCTGCTGGTCGTCGGGGCGGTCGTCAACTGCGTGGGCACCGGCATGCTGCTGCCCGCCCTCCTCACCAGCGTCATGTCCCGGCTGGCATTCGAGGACCGCGGGCGTGGGACGGGGTTGTGGATGGCGGCGTTCTTCGCTGGGGAGTTCGTCTGCCCACTGGTGCTGCTTGCCGGGGAGTCGGCGGTGGGGAGCCTGGCGGGTGCGGTGGGGGTACTGGGCCTGGCGGCCGTGGCTGTCGCGGTGGGTCTGTGGGCACCTCATAGGCATGCGACAGGGCAACCCACCTAGGGGCGCGGGGAACTGCGCGACCAGCCGCCGACAAGCCGCAGCCGCGGCTGCCACGGACTGTGCATCGGCAGGTGCGGCTGTTTCGTGGCTGGTCGCGCCCACGCGGCGGAGCCGCACATCGATACGGCCCCGCGCCCCTCAGGGGGTTGTCGTGAGCGTTGCGCCCACCTCCGCGGCCTTCCGCCTCAGCCAAATATGCGCCGCATCCTGGGCGTGCACCGGATGCCACCACATCGCCTCCTGTACGGGTACCGCCTCGAAGGGACAGGGCAGGACGCGTACCGCGGCCGAGCGGACCGCCCGGCGTGCCAGGCGCTCCTGGATCATCGCGACCCTGCCGGTGGCCTCGACCATGTAGGGCAGCAGCTGGAAGGTCTGCACCGAGACCTCCACCCGCGGGCTGATGCCGATCATGCTGAGCTGCCGGGCGGCGGGGGCGTCGTAGGGGCGCTGGTAGACGGCCCAGGGCAGGCGGGCCAGCTGGTCGAGGGTGAGTTCGTCGCCGACGTCCGGGTTGTCGTCGGCGACCATGCACAGCCAGCGGTCCTGGTGGAGGTCGACGGCGGGGAAGCCGTCGATGATGCCGTGCGGCAGCAGCAGACCGTCGACGGTACTCAGCACCGTGGCGGTGTTCTCCACCGCTGCGGGCGTCGAGTGCTGGAAGGTGAGCCGGATGCCGGGCGCCTCCTGGTGCAGGGCGCGGGCGAGCGCGGAGCCGAACACGGCCGCTCCGTAGTCGGAGGCGAGCAGGGTGAACTCGCGGCTCTCCGCGGCCGGGTCGAAGTCGGCCTGACTGGCGAAGACCCGCTCCAGCAGGTCGCACGCGGTCGCGCTGCGCTCGCGCAGGGCCACGCCGAGCGGTGTCAGCTCGTAGCTGTTGCCGGTGCGGGCGAGCAGCTCGTCGTCGAAATGGCGGCGCAGTCGGGACAGCGCGGCGCTCATCGCGGGCTGGCTGAGCCCGACGCGCTCGCCGGCCCGGGTGACGTTGCGCTCCTCCAGCAGCGCGCGCAGCGCGAGGACCAGGTTGAGGTCGAGTCGGGACAGGTTCACCAGGCACCACCCATGAGAGACCTATACGAGCAGGAGCCATCCACGCCGTGGATTCGGCACATCCACAGGATTGATTTCCGTGATTGGTCGATCGAGGCCACAGTAGACCGCAACCCAGCAGGAGGAAATCTGATGGCAACGCTCGCGCAACCTGCCGGCCCCTTCGCGCTCGGCACGTTCTCCGCTCAGGACGGTGATCCGTTTCCCGGCCTCCTGGCGCAGGAGCGCGTCCTCGACCTGAGCAGCGCCCTGGACTGGGCACCGTCCGGCCTGCGCGCCGTGCTGGAAGGCTGGGAGGAGACCCTCCCCGTCCTGCGCTCCCTCGCGGACGACGACACCCTCGACTGGCGGCCCCTGGAGGACCTGCGGGTGCACGCCCCGATCGAGCCGCGCCAGATCTTCCAGTCCGGCGCCAACTACCGGCAGCACGTGATCGACCTGGAGGTCGCCCACCGCTCCCCCGACGACCCGCGCACCGTCGAGGAGGCGCGCGCGGAGATCGCCGCGGTCATGGACCGCCGGGCCGCCGAAGACCTCCCGTACGTGTTCATCGGCCTGCCGAGCGCCGTCACGGGCCCGTACGACGATGTCGTACTGCCCGCCTGGGCCCAGCAGCCGGACTGGGAACTGGAGTTGGCTGCCGTCATCGCCAAGCCGGCCCACCGGGTGTCCGTCGAGGAGGCCCTCGAATATGTCGCGGGGTACACGATCGCCAATGACCTCACCGACCGCGCCACCGTCTTCCGCCGGGACATGAAGGCCATCGGCACCGACTGGCTGCGCAGCAAGAACGCCCCCGGTTTCACCCCGCTCGGCCCGTGGCTCGTCCCGGCCGAGTCGGTCGCGGACCCCGGTGACCTGCGGGTCACCCTCAAGCTGAACGGCGAGACCATGCAGGACGAGTCCACCAAGGACATGCTCTTCGGTGTGGCACGGCTGGTGTCGTACGCCTCCCAGAGCGCTCGACTCCTCCCGGGAGACCTTGTGTTGACCGGCAGCCCGGCCGGAAACGGTATCCACTGGGGACGGCTGCTGCGCGACGGTGACGTGATGGAGGGTTCCATCACCGGCCTGGGCGTGCAGCGCACCCGCTGTGTGGCGGAGGCATCGGCATGAGCCTGGACCGTCGCGACCCGGAGGGGGCGATCGGCGAGGCCGCCAAGTCGTACTCGAACTGGGGGCGTTGGGGCGAGGACGACGTGCTGGGCACTCTCAACTTCCTCGACGAGGCCAAGCGCCGCGAGGGGGCCGCGCTGGTCCGCCGGGGCGCCAGCTTCTCGCTCGCGCAGTCCTTCGACATGGACGGCCCGCAGAAGGGCTGGCGCCGGCGCACCAACCCGGTGCACACCATGCTCGACACCGGCACCGACGCCGCCCTCGGCAACCAGGGCTTCCCGCACGGCATCGGCGGCGCCGACGACGTGATCGCGATGCCGTTGCAGTGCTCCACTCAGTGGGACGGGCTCGGGCACATCTTCGACCACGGCAGGGCCTGGAACGGACGGGCGGCCGAGAAGGTCGTCACCTCCGACGGCGACCTCGTCACCGGCATCGAGCACATGGCGCCGTACGTCGCCGGACGCGGGGTCCTGCTGGACGTGGGTCACGTCATCGGCGTCGACGGTGAGTTGCCCGACGGGTTCGCGATCACCGAGGAACACCTGACCGCGACCGCCGAAGCCCACGGCGTGCGTGTCGGTCGTGGCGACATCGTGCTCGTCCGCACGGGGCGGCTCACCCGTGCCCGGCGGGACGGCTGGGGCGAGTACGCGGGCGGACCCGCACCCGGGCTGTCGTTCACCACCGCCGGCTGGCTGCACTCCACCGAGATCGCCGCCATCGCCACCGACACCTGGGGCTTCGAGGTACGGCCCAACGAATTCGAGAAGGCCTTCCAGCCGCTGCACCAGGTCGCCATCCCCAACATCGGCCTGCTCATCGGCGAGATGTGGGATCTCGACGCACTCGCCGCCGACTGCGCCGACGACGGCGTCCACGAGTTCTGGCTGACCGCCGCTCCCCTCCCCATCACCGGAGCGGTCGGCTCCCCCGTGAACCCCATCGCCGTCAAGTAGCCCCGTCAGATTCGCCGTCAAGTAGCCCCGTCCGCTTCGCCGTCAGGCAACCCGTTCAGCCGCCGGATGCGCCCTTCCCCGGACGGCGAGCGGCGTATCCGGCCCGCGCCTCCGTCCCCACCCTGGCCCGCACTCCCCGGCGGGCGAGCCGCACCCCCGCCGCCCGAAGCCGCGCGGCCCAACCCGGGAGGTATCCCCCGACATGGCTGACAGCCCCACCCTCCCCCGGCCTCCGGCTGGGGAGACCCCCACCGTTCTGGTCATCGGCGGCGGCGCCTCAGGAAACGCCGTCACCATCCTGCTGCGCCGTGCCGGCATGGACGTGGACCTGATCGAGGCCAGGCCCGACTGGAACGCCACCACCGGCTCGGGCATCACCCTCCAGGGCAACGCCCTGCGGGTCCTGCGCGAACTGGGTGTGTGGGAGCAGGTGGCAGCGTCCGGGTACGCCTTCGGCTCGCTGGGCGTGACCGCCCCCGACGGCACCGTCCTGTTCGTCGCCGAGGACATCCAGACCGGCGGGAAGGACCTGCCCGCCACTCTTGGCATGCAGCGCCCCCAACTGCAGCAGATCCTCATCGACGCGGTCCGCGCCTCCGGCGCCGGCGTTCGCCTGGGCACCACCGCCGAGATCCTGGACCAGGACGCCGACGGTGTCTCCGTGCGCTTCAGCGACGGCACGACCGGCCGCTACGACCTGGTGATCGGCGCCGACGGCCTCAACTCGGCCACCCGCGCCGCGATCGGGATCACCGACAAACCCGAGCCGACCGGCATGGCCATCTGGCGCATCGCCGCCCCACGGCCCGCGGGCGTGACCCGCACCGATCTCGCCTACGGCGGCCCCGCCTACATCGCCGGCTACTGCCCCACCAGCGAGAACACCATCTACGCGTATCTCGTCGAGGCGTGCCGCGACCGCGCCGCCATCGATCCGGCCGCCTACGCCGACGAGATGCGCCGCCTGGCGCAGGGCTTCGGCGGTGCCTGGCCCGAGATCACCGCGCACATCACCGACCCTAGGAAGGTCAACTACACCTGGTTCGACCGTTTGCTGGTCGAGGGCTCCTGGCACCGGGGCCGGACCGTGCTGATCGGCGACGCCGCCCACTGCTGCCCGCCCACCATGGCCCAGGGCGCGGCGATGTCCCTGGAGGACGCCGTCGTCCTCGCCGAGCTGCTCAGCAGCGGACAGGACTGGGGCGACGAACTGCTCCAGGCGTACTACAACCGCCGCGTTCCCCGGGTACGCGCCGTCGTCGAGGCATCCGTGCAGATCGGCCGGTGGCAGCTGGACGGCGTGCGCGATGCCGACATGGCCGGGCTGATCGGCCGCACCATGACCCTCCTCAAGGAGCGCCCGTGACCGCCGCCACCGCATCCTCGGCGCCGACGATCGACGTCCACGCCCACATCCTTCTTCCCGAAGTCGAGGAGACCGTCGCCGGTCATCCCGGCCTTGCCGAGGCCCGGGCCCTCGACGCCCGCCGCAACGGCCCGGCGGCCCTGACCGTGAACGGTCCGATGGTCGGCGCGCGCGTGCCGAAGCTGACGGACGCCGCCGTACGCCTGGCGGCCATGGACGCACAGGGCGTGGACATCCAGCTGGTCAGCCCGTCCCCGTCGCACTACCACTACTGGGCCGATCCCCAACTGGCCGAGCGCGTCTGCCGGGTGGCCAACGAGGGCACCGCCGCGCACTGCGCGAAGGCTCCCGACCGGCTGCACGGCCTGGGTCTGGTCCCGCTCCAACACCCCGTCCTCGCGATCGAGTTGCTCGATCACGCGCTGGAGCAGGGGCTGAAGGGCGTGGAGATCTCCTCGCACACGCCCGGCCGCGAACTGTCGGATCCGGCGTACGAGCCGCTCTGGTCCCGGGCCGAGGAGACGGGAGCCCTCCTCTTCCTGCATCCCTTCGGGTGCACGCTCGACGAGCGCCTGGACCAGTGGTACCTGTCCAACACCGTCGGCCAGCCCGCCGAGAACGCCGTCGCCCTCTCCCACCTGATCTTCTCCGGTGTCCTGGACCGCCATCCGGGCCTGAAGCTGATCGCGGCACACGGCGGCGGCTACCTCCCCACCCACATCGGCCGCTCCGACCACGCCTGGCGGGCCCGTCCCGACACCCAGGGCTGCGCACGGGAGCCGAGCAGCTATCTGCGGCAGCTCCACTACGACTCGCTCGTCCACGACCCTTATGTACTGCGGGAGTTGGTGCGGGTCGCCGGTGCCGACCGGGTCCTGCTCGGCTCCGACTTCCCCTTCGACATGGGCACGGACGACCCGCTGGCCGCACTGCGCGCGGCGGATCTGACCGACCACGACTTCCACTCCGTCCGCGGCGCGAACGCCGCCGCCCTGCTCAACCTCGTCTGAGGAGGAACCCCCATGAGCAACCGCCTGCTCACCCACCTCCGGCACGTCGACCTCGCCGTGCCCGACTACGACAAGCAGCTCGACTTCTACGCCGGTGTCTGGGGCCTGACCAAGGTCGCCGAGGACTCCGGCCTCTCCTTCCTCGCCGCCGAGGGCAGCCCCGAGCAGTACGTCGTAAGGCTGCGCAAAGCCGACGAGAAGCGACTCGACCTCGTCTCCTACGGCGCCGCCTCAGCCGCCGACGTGGACACGCTCGCCGGGCAACTGATCGTAGACGGCGTCCAGTTGATCACCCAGCCGGGCAAGGCGGACACCCCCGGCGGTGGTTACGGCTTCCGTTTCTTCGACGTCGACGGCCGCACCATCGAGGTCTCCGCCGACGTGGACGTCCGGCAGCACCGCAGGATCGAGGAGAAGGAATCGATCCCGGTCAAGCTGTCGCACGTCGTCCTCAACTCGCCCGACCTGGACAGGACCCGCACCTGGTACGAGCGGCACCTGGGTTTCCGGCACTCCGACACGCTCAGCTCGCCGCACGTCGGTGACGTCATGCACTTCATGCGCATCAGCAACCAGCATCACTCCATGGCCATCGCCAAGGGCCCGCACACCTCGCTGCACCACGTCTCCTTCGAGATGCGCGGTGTCGACGAGTACATGCGCGGCTCCGGCCGGGTGATGCGGGCCGGCTTCAAGAAGGTCTGGGGTCCGGGCCGGCACATGGCGGGCGACAACACCTTCACCTACTTCCTCGACCCGCACGGCAACACCGTCGAGTACACGACGGAGCTGGAGGAGCTGGACGAGGACACCTGGCACCCCCACGTCTACGACTTCTCCCAGCCCGAGGTCACCGACCAGTGGGGCACCGCCAACCCGATGAACGAGCTGATCGCCAAGGAGTCCTTCAACGACCCCGACCGCGGCGTGTTCGTCGCCCCGCCGGTCTGATCCCTCTCCGGAGCGAGACCCACCATGCGATTCGCCACGTACGAACACAGGGACCGACGCCAAGTGGCCGTCGTCGAAGCGAACGGCACCCTCTGCCCCCTGCCCGGCGTCACCTCACTGACCGGCCTGCTCGCCGAGGGAGGCGGCCTGCCCGAGCTGCTCGACGCGGGCTCCGTCATGCTCGACGTCCCGGCCGGCCCCCACGTCTCCGACGTACGGCTGCTGCCACCGCTCCAGCCGCCCACGGTGCGGGACTTCGTCACCTTCGAGGAGCATGTCGAGGGCGTACGACGGTCCGTGGACGGCTCCGCCGGAGTCCCCGAGCAGTGGTACGCGGCCCCCACGTTCTACTTCACCAACCCCTACGCGGTGTACGGCCCGCACGACGACATCCCCGTGCCCCCGGGGTCGAGTGTGCTCGACTTCGAACTCGAAGTCGCCGCCGTCATCGGCAAGGAGGGCCGCGACCTCACCCCCGAACAGGCCCGCGACCACATCGTCGGCTACACCGTCTTCAACGACTGGTCCGCCCGCGACCTGCAGTCCGCCGAGATGAAGGTCGGACTCGGCCCCTGCAAGGGCAAGGACACCGCCACCACACTCGGGCCGTACCTGGTCACCGCCGACGAGTTGGAGAAGTACCGCGACGCGGACGGCTTCCTGCGGCTGGCACTGACCGCTGAGGTCAACGGCCAGGTGGTCGGCAAGGACCTTCTCTCCAACATGAGTTGGACCTTCGAGGAGATGGTGGCCTACGCCTCACGGGGTACCGTCGTCCGCCCGGGTGACGTCCTCGGTTCCGGGACCTGCGGCAACGGCGGCTGTCTCGCCGAGCTGTGGGGCGTACGGGGCGAGCGGGACCCGGCGCCGCTCAAGCCCGGCGACACGGTGACGCTCACCGTGGAGGGCATCGGGTCCGTCTCCAACACCGTGGTGAGCGGCGCGGACCCCGTACCGGTCACCGCCGCACGACGTCGCTCCCGGGAGAGGCCGTGACCAAGCGCCTTCTGCGCAAGGTCGGCCGACCTCGCCGACGCCTGCTGGGACCTCTACCTCAAGCGCGACAGGTTCGAAGCCGTCGTCGCCAACGCGGACACGTAACGGTCACCATCCGCGGAGGCCGGCGAGCTGCCGGCCGTCGCGCTGTTCGAGGAGTGCGGCTACCCGGCCGGGTGGTCCAAGCTCACCGGTGCGCTGGGCAGCCTGCCGCTACCGAAGATCACCGCGACCGGGCTGTGGCGCACCCGGTGCCGACTCGGGGTACGCCCGCTGCGAGCCCTGTTCGACCTGCTGCGCGGTCCGGCGAGCGCGATCCGCACCGCCGGGACCCGCCGGGCCGGACTGCTGGTGGTCGCCATCGACGGCACGTACCTCGGCGGCCAGGGGCCCGCAAAGGACAGCCTCCGCGATCTCGCGTACGCGGTCCTGTGTGATACCGGTGCGCTGCTCGACGGCGAGAGGATGGTCGGTGGGTTCCAGCTCGATGAAGGGGCGTTGACCGACCGGCCGGGTGTGAGCGTGGGTCCTCAGGTTGAGCGTGCTGGGTGAGTACAGACTCAGCTCGGTAGTGAGCCAGCCGAAGTTGGGCTTCTCGGCTTCGCGACCGGGGGTGTTCCACACATCCAGGGCTCGGGCGAAGTTGTCTCGGCTCAGGGAGACCCAGACGCCCCAGGAGAAGAGGTCTTCCCTGCCGATCACCGGTATCTCGATCAGGCCCCTGATGAAGTAGTGCCGGCCTTTGATGACGCACTGGTCGGAGGAGAGCATGCTGTCGGGATCGTCGGCGAAGCTCGGGTGCCAGACGTCAGGGGCCGTGGTCGAGTAGCCCATCGGAAGCTCCGCGTGGAACTCCCCGCAGCATGAACACGTGAAGCCAAGATCGTTCGCCATGGCCGGGAGCTTAGCGAGCCGACCGTCACGGGCGATCGTCCGCCCGCACGTGGACAGACCGGAGCCCCGGACTTCAGGCAGTCCGGGGCTCTCAACCGGCGGTCGGCGCTCATGTTGCCGTGTCAGTCCGTGAGGCCGTCCCCCCTCCCCGATGATCACACGGTGGCCGTCCCTTCAGCGGGCTGGGCCTCAGCGTGGTTGCGAAGTCGGGTTCCCGTGTCAGGCGGTGAAGCCGCCGTCGACATGGATCGAGGCTCCGGTGATGTACGCGCCGTCCGCACTTGCCAGGTGGGCGACGGTGGATGCGATCTCGGCCGCTTCCGCATAGCGGCCCACAGCCGTGAAGCCGACGATCACCTCGGCGTTCGGCCCGTCAGCAGGGTTGGTATCAGTGTCGGTGGGGCCGGGATGCACCAGATTGACGGTGACACCACGCGGACCGAGTTCTCGGGCCAGGCCCTTCGTCATCCCGACCAGAGCCGTCTTGCTCATCGAGTACAGCGCCAGTCCGGGGAAGACCGCGCGCTCGGCGACATTGCTGCCGATGCTGATGATGCGGCCGCCCCGGCCCATGTGCCGCGCTGCCGCCTGGGACGCCGCGAACGGCGCCCGGACGTTCACCGCCAGGGTGCGATCGATCTCTGCCGGCCCCAGGTCTTCGAGTGGGCCGACGAGGAAGACGCCGGCGTTGTTGACCAGGATGTCAAGTCTGCCGAACGTCGCGGCTGCCTCGTCCACCGCGGCGGTGAGCGCCTCAGAGACGGCGCTGTCGGCCTGGACGGCCAGTGCCCGGCGCCCTCTGGCCTTGATCTGCTCCACCACCTGGGTGGCGCGCTCCGCTCTGTTCTCGTAGGTCAGGACGACGTCGGCGCCTTCTTCGGCCAGCCGTAACGCCACAGCGGCACCGATGCCCCGGCTGCCGCCCGTGATCAAGGCCACGTTTCCTTCAAGTCGGTTCATGACGTTGAGCATTGCCCGCACCAGCACCGGAAGCTGGCGGGAATCCGACCTGTCGTTCGGCCTCCAGGAGGGCAACACCATCCTGATCACGAAACCGCACTGGAGTAGTAGTTGGCGCCGCCGGCTACCTCATCGGTGGAACGGGAGAGTCGACTGACCACAGGCGGACAGGGCACGGCCTGAGGAGCGGGAGTTCGCCGAGGTCGACAAGTGATCGTCAGGCGCGCGGCCGGGAACGTGGAGGCGCCAGCCGGGTGCTGGGAGCCGTGGTGCTGGGAGTGGCGCCTTCTCTGACGATCGCACCTGTATGGCAGCTCTCAGGACGCCGCACCACAAGCGCACCGGATCGAGCGAGCGGGGAACAGCGGGGAGCCACGGCAAGAGCAGGTGGGCCCGTCGAAGCCGCCCATCGGCTATGCGTCCAGGTCAGTGACCAACTCGACCGACAAGCGCGCAGCTTTCCATGCGCCCTCCGCGGCGGCGCCACCGCGGTTCCCGAATGCGGTGATCAGTGGTGAATGCGTGCGACCGGTGACCGTAATGCGTCCTGTATCTCAGATGTGCCGTGTGTGGCAATATGTCATGTGTGGCATTTGGTGCTGAAGACAGGCGAGAGGAGTGCGTCATGATCGCCAAGCTGCTCGGCAAGCTGTCCTTCACCCGCCACTACGGTGCGTACGGGGCCCACGAATGGAATGCGTACGCCGGCGACGAATAGGACTGACCGGACTGCCGGCGGGCGCCCAGGGGTGCCCGCCGGTTCTCAGCCACGCTGCCGACGACATCGGCCTGGACGGGTACGACAGCCAGGGGCGATCTCATGGGCCGAAGGAATGAGCCGCCGCGGTTGCCCGAAGGGGGCTTCGCGGCCTGGAGCCGCGACCGCCTGGCATTGGCGCGCCGAGGCGCTGAAGAGTGCGGGGACGTCTGGCAGCTGGAGCCGGGTGTCTACGTAGCGGCTGCGGCCGGGCCGTGTGAAGCGGTCCTGCGTCGCGCGCAGGACTTCCCCAAGGCATCCTCGCCGCTCTTCCCGCCGCTGAAGCGGTCGAGCGGAGCACCAACGCCCGAGGAGCGCGCGTACGCTCACGCCGCCCGCATGCGCGGACTACGTGCGCAGGCGGTTGCAGCCCGGATCGGTGAGATCGCGCCCCGGACCGCTCGGTTTGCCGACCAGTGGCCCACGGGCCAGGACGTCGAGATTCTGCCCCCGGTCCGGCACGCCCTGGCGGAGATCGGCGTGAGCTACCTCTTCTCCGAAGACGCTCCCGCCCTGCTGCCCTATGCCGCGCAGCTCTTCCTGGCCCGGGAGGTACTCGTACGCCCCTCGCGTTGGGTATGGCCGCGCTGGATTCCCACACCGGCACGGCGGTTCCGCACCCGGCAGCAAGTCGCCTTCACCGACGCTCTGCGGCCCATCGTCCGCCGGCGTCGTTCATCGGGCCGGCTCGGTGACGACATGCTGGGACAGATGCTCCGGCCCTCGCCCCACTACGGCCTGCTGCCGGAAGAGGCCATCCTCGACACCCTCCCCGGAATCACCGTCGCCACCTTCGAGACCCCCTCCCGGGCAGCCGGATGGATCCTGCTCCACCTGGCCCGGCACCCCCGGGCAGCGGGCCGCGTCGCGGCCGAAGCCGCCGCGCTGCCCGCGGACCCGGCCGCGACGACCAGCACCCACCTCGGCGGCCTGCAATACACCCAGGCCCTGGTGAGTGAGGTGCTCCGGCTGTACCCCCCGAGCTGGCTGCTGACCCGACAGGCCCCGCGACAGACTCAGCTCGCCGACTACACCATCGACGCCGGCTCCACCGTTCTCGTCTGCCCTTACACCGCCCACCGCGACGCACGGGAATACTCCGAGCCGGACCAGTTCCGGCCCGAGCGCTGGCTCGACGATGCGGGCTCGCCGGCGAAACCCGGGGTCTTCCTCTCTTTCGGTACCGGGCCGCACGGCTGCGAGGGAGCCGCTCTGGCCATGGCGATGCTGACGCTCCTGACCGCGCAGACCGCCCGCTGCTACCACTTGAGCGAGCCGCCCGGACCGGAACCCAGCTACCAGGTCACCACCCTCGAAGGTCTCGCAACTGTCGGCTTGCGGCTGCGCGCCACCTTGCGCGACTGAGGGCGGTACCGCTGACCGGCTCATGGTGCGCTCGTCGTGTGTCGCTGGTCGAACTCGTCGGCGAGCATGCCCATCATGACGAGGTCGTGGTGCCGGCCGGCGAAGAAAACGTGTTCCCGCAAGCGCCCCTCCTCGGTGAAGCCGAGCCGGCGGAAAAGTGCCAGCGATGCCTCGTTGTGGGCGAAGACCGCTGCCAGGCATTTGTGATAGCGCCGCTCGGCGAACATGAAGCGCAGCAGCAGCGCCACGGCCTCTGCCGCATAGCCCCTGCGGCGGTGGTCGGCGCCGATCGTGACATCACACTCGAACCAGCCTGAACGTGGGCCGGTGCGATGCGAGCCGACTGTGCCGACCAGCTCTCCCGTGGCCCTCGCCTCGACGGCCAGAAGGAAGCGGTCGTCATCGCACTCGGCAACGGCTTGCTCCTTCGCCCAGGCCCGGTAACTCTCGGCGGACCGCGGCAGATCCAGCCGGCTCCCTCGCCGCCCGTGATCGTCGGCGAAGCGCATGAACGCTGTCCAGTCATCGGGCTCGACAGCGCGTAGGCGTACCCGATCACCGGTCCAGGACGATGCCATGCCCTATTTGATCACGCTGCTGTGCACGCGAGGCTCAGAGGCACACCGGGGCAGGTGTTGACACGTCATGCTCTGTCTCACCGCTGATCGTCGTCAGCAAACGAAGAAGTGCAGGGCGGGGGCTCTGGCCTGCGGCCATCTGGTCGATCAACGCTGGATTCGCCAGTATCGGTGCCACTGTTACGCTGATTTTCTGGCGGTATTCCGGCGCACCGTGAGGAAGCGCTGATGTGCGACCCGCTCCCGGGTGCTGGTCATCGGTGCGGGATTCACCGGCTCCGAGATCGCCTCCGTCTGCCGGGAGCGGGACATCCCGGTGACCGTCGCCGAACTCGCGCCGTACCCGCTGGTCGGTGCGCTCGGCGCGATGATCGGCGAGGTCGCGGCCGACATGCAGCGCGCCCACGGTGTCGATCTGCGGTGCGGTGTCAAGGTCACACAGCTGGAGGGCGACGCACAGGGCCGGTTTCGCCGTGCTCACTTCGACGACGGCAGTACGGTCGACGCCGATGTGGCGGTGGTGGCACTCGGGAGCATCCGCAACACCGAGTGGCTGCGGGAGTCGGGACTGGCGGCGGGCATATGGGGAATCACCTGTGACACGGGGTGCCGCGCCCTCGACATCAACGGCCGCGTCACCGGCGACGTCTTCGCCGCGGGAGACGTGGCACGTTGCCCGAACCCCGTCTACGACTACCGGCTCATCGCACTGGAACACTGGGCCAACGCCGTGGAGCAGGCCGAGGTCGCGGCCCACAACATGGTCAGCGCCCCCGCGGACCGCCGGCCCCACCTGTCCGTCCCGCGGTTCTGGTCGATCCAGTTCGGCGTCAACATCAAGTCCGTCGGCGTGCCGACCTTCGCCGACGAGGCGGTCGTCACCCAGGGATCGCTGGACGACCACCGTTTCGTCACCGCATACGGCTACCGGGGCCGCGTCACGGCCGCCGTGAGCTTCGACAACGGCAAGTGGCTGGACCACTACCGACGGTTGATCGAGACGGCCGCGCCTTTCCCGCCCCCCTGCCCCACGCCGGACCAGCCGGCCGACACGAAACCGGTGCCCGTCGACTTTCCCGGCCCCGACCTGCTCGCGCAGGGCGCCACGGTGGTCGTCACCGGACACGACCCGGGCGAGCGCCGCGTCACGGCCGCGCACCGGCATCAGCACCGGCATCAGCATCGGAATCGGCATGGGTATCGGAATCGGGATCGGGATCGGGATCGGCAGGAGAAAGGCCGGACGGCCACGAGCGGGACGCCCGGCACGCTGCAGCGGATCTTCGACTACTCCTCCCGGGCCGACCCCTACCCGCTGTATGCCGAGTTGCGCAGGACGCCGGTGGCCCGGCAGGACGACGGCAGCTACGTCATCAGCGCCTATCGCGAGATCACGGACCTGCTGAATGACCCGCATCTGAGTTCCGACGTGCGCAATCTGTCGTGTCCGATGCCCTCGGCCGAGGGAGGGGCCCCGTCGTCGTTCATCCACATGGACTCGCCCGAGCACGATCGCCTGCGGCGGATGGCGACGCGTCACTTCGGCCCCCCTCACTCCCCTGGGCTGGTGACCGGACTTGAAGGCTTCCTGACCGCCACCGTCGGCAGCCTGATCGACGATGTGGCGGGCCGGGAGCGGATCGACATCGTCGACGATTTCGCCTTCCCGTTCCCCGTGACCGTGACCTGTCACTTGCTCGGCGTGCCACGCGAGGACGAGCCGAGGTTCCACCTCTGGGTGAACGACATCATGAACTCGGTCGACTACGACCCCGAGACCGACCCGAAGGAGAAACTGGACAGGGGCGTACAGGCCCGCAAGGACCTGCTCCAGTGCCTCGGCGAACTGGTGGAACAGCGCCACGGCCGGCCGGGAGACGGCTTGCTGGCACGGCTGGCCAACGACGACGGGCCGGACGGGCGGATGACCGACGCCGACATCGTCGCCACCGCCAAACTGCTCCTCGTCGCCGGCCACGAGACCATCGTCAACCTCATCACCAACGGCATGCTGACGCTGCTGCGCCACCCGCAGATCCTGGAACGACTGCGCGGCGAACCGGATCTGGTCGTGCCGCTGGTCGAGGAACTGCTGCGCTACGAGCCGCCCGTGCACATCATTCCCTGGCGGGCGGCGTACAGCGACGTCACCGTCGCCGACACCGTCATCCCCCAGGGCTCGCAGGTCATGCTGATGCCGGCCTCGGGCAGCCGCGATCCGGACCGCTTCCACGACCCGGACCGCTTCGGAACACCTTCCCGGCCATCAGCCCTCCGCCTCCTTCCGCGCGAGGTCGGCGACGTAGGCCGCCAGGTTGTTCAGGGTCTGCCGGCCGCCCTCGATCGCGCGGTACTTCTCGACCGCCTCGTCGCGCAGTTCCCTGGTGGGGAAGACCGTGCGCATCACGATCCGGGTGGCCGCGCCGTCCGGCGCGAAGGCCAGGACCGACTCGAAGGCGTTCGGGTCGTCCCGGGACTCACCGTGCAGCAGCTCGATCCGCTCCGGCGGGACGATCCGCAGCCAGCGGATCCACTCGGGGTAGTCGGTCCCGTCCGGCCCGTGCAGCACGAAGACCCACTCCCCGCCCTCGCGGAACTCGAAGGACCGCGTGGTGGTGGTGAACCCCTCCGGACCCCACCACCGCGACAGGTGCCGGACCTCGGTGAACGCCTCGAACACCAGCTCCCGCGGGGCGTCGATGACCCGGGAGATCACGATCTCCCGGTCGGCCGTCACCGGCTCCGCCCGCGCTTCCCGCCTTGCCCCTGCCATCGGTCATTCCTCCTGCCGTGTCTGCTTGAGGTCCTGCACATAGGTGTCCAGCCGGTCGAAACTCTCGTTCCAGAACCGCTCGAATCCGCCGAGCCACTCGTGGACGGGCCGCAGTCCGCGGGCGTCCAGGCCGTAGAGGCGCTGCTTGCCCGCCTCGCGGACCCGCACCAGCCCCACCTCCCGGAGCACCCGCAGATGCTTGGACGCCCCCGGCTGGCTCATCCCCAGCTCCTGGGCCAACTCGGTCACCGGCCGCTCACCCGCCCGCAGCAGCGCCAGGATGTCCCGGCGCTGCGGCTCGGCGATCGCGTTGAACGCGTCCGACGTGGTCGCTGCTCGTGCCATGGCAGCCATCATATTCCCATATCGGAATGCGTCAAGCCGGTCGGCAACCGGGCGGGTCCGGTCGGATGACGACTGGCGGTGGTCCTCTCGGGGGGCGCAGCGGCACTGCGCAACCGCGCGCCGGCTGCGGGTGCTCACGTGATTCGGCTCTACGGAATACGCGGGGCGCAAGGTCAGTCGGCCGGGCAGTCGGCCGGGCGGCTTCGGTCGCGCACGACTCGCAGTGATGCGCCGGTGCCCCG
>NZ_BCFL01000048.1 GCF_002217755.1 Streptomyces hyaluromycini
ACTAGGGGTCTGCTGCAAGATCGGGTGACATCTGAACTGGCTTGCCCTGTGGGGCGGGTGGGAAGGATGTCGCTGTGCCCAAGCCTTATCCGGAAGAGTTCCGCCAGGACGTCGTGCGGGTTGCGAGGAACCGCGGCCCGGGGGTGACAGTGGAGCAGGTGGCCGCCGACTTCGGAGTCCACGCGATGACGCTGTGGAAATGGATGCGCCGCGCGGACATCGACGACGGGTCAAAGCCTGGGACGACCAGTCAGGAGAGCGCGGAACTGCGGGAAGCACGTCGACGGATCAAGCTGCTGGAACAGAAGAACGAGGTCCTGCGCCGGGCCGCGGCCTACCTGTCGCAGGTGCATCTGCCGGGAAAAGGATCTACCCGCTCGTGAAAGAGCTGGCTGGGGACGGGGTGCCCGTCACGGTGACGTGTCGGGTCCTGAAGCTCGCCAGACAGCCCTACTACCGCTGGCTGGAGCGGCCGGTGACCGATGCCGAGTTCGAGCAGGCCGCTCGCGCGAACGCATTGTTCGACGCTCACCTTGAGGATCCGGAGTTCGGCTACCGCTTCCTGGCCGACGAGGCCCGCAGCGCGGGATCCGGCATGGCGGACCGGACCGCCTGGCGCATCTGCCGGGACAACCGCTGGTGGAGTGTCTTCGGCAAGAAGCGCGGCCGGACCAAGAAGGCCGGCCCGCCGGTCCACGACGACCTCGTCCGTCGTGACTTCACGACGGACGGCCCGAACCGGCTGTGGCTCACCGATATCACCGAACACGCCACGGGTGAGGGCAAGTTGTACCTCTGCGCGGTCAAGGACGTCTTCAGCAAGAGGATCGTGGGCTACTCCATCGACGCACGGATGAAGTCCCGCCTGGCCGTCGCGGCCTTGAACAACGCCGTGGCCCGCCGGGAGAACGTCGCCGGGTGCGTTCTGCACAGCGATCGCGGATCGCAGTTCCGGTCACGGAAGTTCGTCCAGGCGCTCGACCGGCACCAGATCACCGGCTCGATAGGGAGAGTCGGGGCGGCGGGCGACAACGCGGCTATGGAGTCGTTCTTCAGCCTGCTACAGAAGAACGTCCTCGACCGTCGGGCGTGGGCCACCCGCGAGGAACTGCGGATCGCGATCGTGACCTGGATCGAGAGGACCTACCACCGACGCCGCAGACAAGCCTCCCTCGGCCGGCTGACCCCCGTCGAATTCGAGACCGTCATGACCACACCGGCCCTCCAGGCCGCGTGACCCAACCTGTCACCCAACCCTGCATCAGACCCACCAGCCCCGGCTCGACACTCTCTTCCTCACCAGCCCCATCTCCTTCAAGGGACGCGTCATCCAGCAGGTCGGCCGCATCATGCGCAACACCGAAGCGAGAAAGTCCCACGTAGAAGCGCACAACTACCTCGACGCCGACGTCCCACAACTGGACCGCACGCACCACCGGCGCCGCCGCATCCTCGAACGCCGTGGCTTCATCACCACTCCGCTCGAGAAGCTGCCCGCATCGCCACCGGCGGCCCGACCTGCCGCGCCGTCCGCCGCCGTGACGACCCCGCGCCCCGCACCGGCCGTCGCGGAGGTCCGGGCCTGGGCCGGCGACCAGAACATGGACGTGCCGCCCCGCGGCAAGCTCCGCCAGGAGATCTGGGACGCCTGGCACACCGCTCACCCAGACCACGGGCAAGGCGCCACAACCGCGGCCCCTCCCTGACCTGCCACTCGCGCAGGTCCTCGCCGTGCGCAAGCCGCGCAGCAGCCCGGCCATCGCAGTGAGGGGACCCGCAGCGCCCCGGACGCGATCGTCAGGAGACAAATACCGCCGCCGTGCGGTTTCGACGAGGGGCGGCAGCCTATCGTGACTTCCAACACAGCAGACAAGGTTGGGGGAGAAATGGCGCAGGAACCGTGGGCGGAACTGAGCGAGACGATCAGCGCGATCCGTGCGCAGTTGCAGGAGGCCCTGGACGAGGGCGAGGGTAAGCCGCTGAAATTTCGCACAGGGCCAGTGGCCCTGGAATTCTCCATCGCCGTACGTAAGGAAGGCGAGGCCAAGGCAAGGGTCTTCGTGCTGCCCTGGTCGGCCGAGGCTCGCGGCACTGCGGGCACTGAGGCCGTGCACCGCATCGCGCTCACCCTCCAGCCCATTGACGCCACCGGCGAGGACGTCATCGTCTTCGGTGAGACCGACCGGCGCCCGGCCTGATGCACTAGCTGCTGTTCGGGATGATGGGGGTGAAAGATGGACCTGACGCGAGTCGTTGAAGTGTGGGTGCCCGCCTTGCGCCGAGTCGGTAGCGGCTACCTCTTGGCTGACCGACTGGTGCTGACCTCCTATCACGTCGTCCAGGGCAACCCCCTTGGTGCGCCGGTCCAGGTGCGGGCACTGGATGACCCGCAGCGCGTCTCATGGCTGTCGGCAGTGCAGTGCTGGCCCATCGGGCCGGTAGACATCTCCTTCGCACCCGAGCAGGACGCGGCCTTGCTGGTGATCGACGCCGCTGGTTGGCGGGCGGATCCTCTGCCTGGACGGGTGCGTTTCGGGCAGGTCAACGGACAGGACCGGGTGGCTTGCCGCGGATTGGGTTTCCCCGACGCCGAGGCACGCCCACGCCCGGACTACCGGCGCGACACCATGCCGGTGCGTGGCCACGCCGACCCGCTCCAGGCTCGCAAATCTGGGCTACTGACAATCCACGTCGACGAGGGCATCGTGCCCCGACGCCGGTCGGGCGGCTCGGGCTGGGCCGGCGCGTCCGGCACCGCGCTGTTCAGCGGTCCCCTACTACTCGGCGTCCTGGCCACCGACCGTGCTGTTGCTGACGACGCCAGCGTGCTAACCGCCGTCCCCATCAACACCCTGATCGGCCTCCCGGGATTCGGCGAAACACTGGCCGCACACGGTCTACAACTGCGCATAGAACCGGCGCCCGTGTCCGCGCATGAACATCTGCTGCGCCGCTACCTGCACGCGGCATCCAGGGCGGACATCACCCATCCGTATCCGGGCATCCGGGTGAAGCAGAAGCCGTTGCCGTTGACGGCCGTCTACATGCAGCAGCAAGCCCGACGGCAGCCAGTCGACCGGCACCGCGACCGCGGCGTTGCTGCCACGCCGCCGGACACGACAGCGACACGGCCAGCGGACGCCGTCCTAGCTGAAGGTCGCACGTGCGTCGTAATCGCTGGACCAGGCGGCGGGAAATCCAGCCTTCTGCGCACCTGCCTTGCCCGCGGTGCCGCAGCCTGGCAGAACGGCCGCGGCCACAGCGCAATCCCAGTGCTGGTTCCCGCCGCCGCGTTGACCAGCGCACCGCTCGCTGATGCCCTCGCCGAGGCGGTAAGCAGCGAGTTGAAATCCTGCGGACTCGCCTCCAAGTTGCCTGCGGAGTTCTTCGACACCTCGCCCCAGCCCGCTGTGCCGTGGCTGGTACTCGTCGACGGCCTCGACGAGATCATCGACACGGCCGCCCGGCGGAAGGTGCTACAGACCCTGGCCTCGCTTGCGGACAGTGAGCACGCGGACGTGTACCGGTTCATCGTGGCCACCCGGCCCATCGCCGACGACGAACTCAATATCTTAGGCACCCAGGTCCCGCGATTCGACCTTCAGCCGTTCAGTGCCGCGGACGTACAGTCGGTTGCCCTCGGCTGGTTCCGTGCCCTGGATCTGGCTGAGCCCGACCGCGTCGCCAAGCGCTTCACCCGGGCTCTGGCCCGCACCCAGCTGAACTACCTAGCCGGCATCCCGCTGATGACCTCGATGCTCTGCCAGCTCCACGCGGCCGCCCCCGACCAGCCACTGCCCACCAGCCGCACCCACATCTACGAAGAGTTCATCGCCCTGCTGCACAAGCGTCAACACGCCGCGGGCAGCACCGGTATGCAGCAACAGACACAGGCCACCTTGCAACGCTATGGAGACGAGGCCCTCGCTCAGGCCCAGCGAACTCTGGACGCACTACCCGACCTGATTGCCTACCTCGCGGCCGAGCGCCACTCCGGGAACACCCTACCCGCGGTCACATTGCTGGAATCTCGGACACAAGCCCTCAAACCTCCGCGTGTGCTGTCGGACGAGTGGCAGATCTTCCTGGAAGAGTGCCTCCGTCGTAGCGGAGTCCTCACCGAGCGCGCCGGGCAATTCGTCTTCCTCCATCAGACCTTCCAGGACTACTTCGCCGTCCGCGAAGCCGTTCGCGACCCTCAGACCCTCCACGAATCCCTACGCCGAGTCTTCCACCGACCCGCTACACGGGGGCCTGTCGACAGCGATTCGCCGTCTGCGGGATCGTGGCTACCTCCGCATCCTTCCGATACTGCCAGCTATGTCGGGTTTCTCGTCGACGCAGCACGCGAGCACGCCCCGGTCGCCGTTGCCGAATACCTATCACGCCTCGCAATCCAGGGAAGATTGCTGGGCTGCGAGTTCATCGCCGAGCTGCACCAACTGGCAACTCGTCTGCCTGAAGATGTCGTCCCCGCGGCGGCCGACTTTTGCGTTGACCTCGCCGCTGCCACCGGACTCGACTCGGTCCGTCTGAAGGCGGCGAAGGTGCTGTCAGAGCTGGGCGATCCCCGCGGCGCGAAGCTACTCCGCACCTTCGCCACCACTTCCAGCCTCGACGGCGGTGACCGTCTGGAGGCGGCGAAGGCGCTGGTAGGGCTGGGTGATCCCCGCGCCGCAGAGCTGCTCCACGCCCTCGCCACCGACACCAACCTCCACGACTCGCAGACCTACTACCGTCGAGAGTCACGCACCGACGAATTGCGCGAATCGGCGGCGGAGACGCTGGCAATGCTGGGCGATCCCCGCGGCGCGAAGCTACTCCGCACCTTCGCCACCACTTCCAGCCTCGACGGCGATGTCCGTCTGCGGGCGGCGAAGGCGCTGGTAGGGCTGGGTGATCCCCGCGCCGCAGAGCTGCTCCACGCCCTCGCCACCGACACCAACCTCCACGATCATGACCGCTTGCAGGCGGCGGAGGCGCTGCAACTGCTCGGCGATCCCAACGGCGCCGAGCTGCTCCACGCCCTCGCCACTGACACCAACCTCCTCGACTCCTGCCGTCTGCGGGCGGCGGAGGCGCTGCAAGTACTGGGCGATCCCCGCACCGCCGGGCTGCTCCACGCCCTCGCCACCGACACCAACCTCTACGACTCCCCCACCGGCAACCTGCGCGTGTCGGCGGCGAGGGCGCTGGCACTCCTGGGCGATCCCCGCGGCGCGAAGCTACTCCACACGCTCGCCACAGACACCACGCTCGCCACCGACGTCTTCCATGTCGTCAGCTCACGCGTATCGGCGGCGGAGGAGCTCGCTGGGCTGGGCGATTCCCGCGCAGCAGACCTGCTCCACACCCTTGCCACCGACACCAACCTCTACGGTCATGACCGCTTGCAGGCGGCGGAGGCGCTGCAATTACTCGGCGATCCCGACGCCGCCGGGCTGCTCCACGCCCTCGCCACCGACACCGCACTCCGTGACTGGGTCCGTGTGAAGGCGGCGGTGTCGCTGGCTGGGTTGGGCGGTCCCCGCATCCTCGGCATCGGCCGCACTCTCTACGTCGACATCTTCCATTTCGTCAATTCCGCCCTGGACCGCGGGGAGACACATACAGTGGTGAGCGATCTTCGCGGCTCCGAGTTACTGCATGTCCTCGCCACCGACACCGCCCTCGACGCTGATGCTCGCTTGCCGGCGGCGAAGGCACTGGCGTTGGTAGGCGATCCTCGCGGCGCCGAGTTGATACACGACCTCGCCACCGACATCGCCCTCGACTCCGTCCGTCTGGAGGCGGCGGAGGCGCTGAAAGCGCTGGGCGATTCTCGCGCTGCCGAGGTGCTCCTTTCCCTCGTCGCCGACGCCACCCTCTCCGGCCCGACCCGCCTACAGGCAGTTGAGGCGCTGCGGGAGCTGGGACATCCGCGTGGCGCCGAGCTGCTGCGCGCCTACTGCGCCAACGCCACCCGCTGCGACTACATCCGCAAGGCGGCGGCTGAGGCGCTGGCGAGATTGGACGATCCCCCCGACGCTGACTCTTCTGCAACAAACGACCGATAGACGAACAAGACCTCACCGCCGCCGAAGAACACCTACGCCTTGCCCTCGAAATCCACGGTCTCGACCGCCGCCGCACCCGCGCCATCGTCCTTGCCGACCTCGGCGGCGTGCGCCTACGCCAAGGCAACGTGGACGGCGCCATGTCCACCTGGGCTGACTTCCTTGACTGCGCCGATGGCGTTCGCTCCTTCAAGGTCCGCGCTGCGATCCAGGACATGCGTGTGCGTCGCAGTCGCTTCCCGAACTTGCCCGAATCCCAAGAACTGAGGACACGGGCGGGAGCCCTCGCGTAAGGCTGGCTCCGAGCGTTGGGGAGACACCAACATTGCTTTTCACCCCAGACTTGCAGGTCGCGTCGGTACGTTGATCGTGATGAAGCAGCGGCCTGTACTCGCCGCCGCCGGGATCAGCGGCCCGGACCGCACCCTCATGTACGGGTACACATGTGACCGCGCGACCTGGCACGTTTAGCTCTCTGCCGCGCCGGTGCACCTCGTCGTCTACAACGCCGTCCCGGGCACAGTGATCAGGTGGGCTCAAGGAAGGGCGAACTCAAGCGCGCTGGTGTCGAGATACGCATTGTCCGGACCCAACGGAGCCATCGTGTCGAACCAGCGCCGGGTGATCGACAGGTTCAGCCGGTAGTGGCCGGCGGCCACGCCGCCCGCGCCTGGCAACAGCAGCGCCTGCGTCGCGGGTGCGTTCTGGATCACCGTGATCGGCTGCGTTACCCAGTCCACCTTGGTCGGGGTATGCCAGCGAATGATCTGGAGCGCCTCGTTGAGGTCCACCGTCACGTCAGCCAGCAGCGCACGGTCACCGGGGCTGAGCGCGGGTGCCCTCACACGCGAGACCATGTCCGTACCAGAGTCCGTCACCAGCAGGAACTTGCCCTCCAACCGAGCCGAGTAGGCTGGCCGACGGTATCCGGGTACGTCCAGGATGCCGGACAGAACGGCCGGGATGACTAGGGCGCGGACCCCGGGCCGGACCGGCCCGATGGGCCGGGGCGGCAGCGGTGTCTGCAGCGCCGCCTTGATGAGCGCGCCCAGCCGTGCCCGCTCAGCGATCGGCACCTCCTCATGGATGACCCGGCGGGCCAAGTCGAGGGTGATCTCCTCGGTGAAGTCCATTGGTTCCGGTGTCTCGAGCAGCAGCCAGCGGTCCGTCGACGAGGACAGGCATGTCAGGTGGACCCGGTCCGGATCTTCCCGGAGCGGCACTGCCAGGGCACTGGCCACCTCGGAGAACCGGGCCTCGCGGTCGGCCGTGCTGGCGGCGGGCGTCATCACCTCGGTGATCGCGCCACCCAGGCGGGTCTGAATGGCGGAGAGGGCTTCGGCGGCGGTGCCGGTGTCGTAGTGCTCAATGCCGGTGCACGAGGCCACGTGTTCGGCGAAGCCTTCGTAGCGGCTGGTCCGGAACGGCTGCCGGTACATGTCCAGGCCGTGCACGTGCAGCGCGGTCACCGACGCGGTGGTGGCGAGCAGGACGCAGCCGCCGGTGCCGCGGTCCTCCCTGGGAACGCTGATCACTGCCTCGCCGGTGCGGCACCGGACCGTGTCCGCGAACACCTCGACGACCAGGCCGCTGTCCTCACCGATCGCGGTCAGCGGCACGGATCGAATCGCGGTGCCGGAGGCCGTGTCCACGACGAGCGCGCCGGTGGTTCCGGTGCCGCGGCGGAGTCGTGCCCGCAGGCCCTGACCGGGGCGGGCCGGGTCGGCGAGCACCACCACGCCCAGCTCACCATCAGGACCGATGCGGCCGCGGACATCGGTGCGGTAGATATCCCAGCTCGGGTCGCCGAAGGCGCCGGTGGTGGCGGCGGTCGCGCGCAGGGCACCGTCATCGAAGGTCCAACTGCCGGTGACGGCGGAGAACACCGTGCTGTCGGCGGCCACGAACGGGTCCCGCTCGCCCACCGGGCTGCCGGCCAGACGCATCACCGCCACGTACGAGGTGTCCGGCTCCCACAGCGGGCGGCCGGTCGGGTCGAACGGGTCCACGCCGACCCGTGGCTGTTTCTCGGTCCACACGTCGTCCGGGGGGCAGGTGCCAGCGGAGGCTTCGGTCAGCATCCGGTACCGGTCCGCGAGCTTGTCGGTGGTGTGCGCCAGGACAAGATCGAGACGTGCGCCGGTCACCCGCGGGTCGGGTTCGGCGCGGTGGGTGAGGAACCAGTCGGCCGTGGCGCGGGAGCTCTTGCCGACGTGCGCGTCCGGATTGGCGTCGAAGGCCGACTCGACCGCGATGGTGATCGGCATCCGGAAATCGATCTCGCCGGTGCCGGCGCCCGGTCCGAAGATGCGCAGCGCGTCGGACAGGAGGAGGTGGACCGACTCCTCGCGGTACGTCAGTCCGCGCCCGCCGGGTGCGCGGCTCGCCACGTAGGGCTCGAGTTCCATGCCGGGTTCCGGGGTCTCGTTGAGTCCGGGAGGTCCGGCCGTGACGAAACCGACGGTCTCGGTGATGGTCGCCGACTCCCAGTCGGTGGCTGAGTGCCGGACCTCGATCGTGGTGGTCAGGGCGATCTCGTACTCGTGCCGGGCCAGGAAGGTCACCGGCTCGGCATGTCCGTCGGTGCTGATCCGGTGGCAGCGGTCGGTTTCCCGGTCGAAGCGTTCCTTGTCCGCCTGGGTCACGCAGTCCACCGAGTCCAGCACGATCGTTGCCGGCGGGGTCTTGGCGCCGGGTTCCTGGCTCAGGTCCTCGATGGTGATCAAGGCGGTGCGGAACGGGTGGCCCGGGTCGATCGGCACTTCCTCGAACGCGGTGGCGCCGGTGTCCTTCTGGAAGCGGGCCAGCTCGATGCCCTCGGCGGCCAGCGTGACCACGATGAGCCGGGTTTTCCGCCGGCCGTCCACCGCGACCCGGACCAGCGCCGTGGCGAGGTCCTCGGTCGCGCTGACGGTGACGAGGGTTCCGTTGTGCGGGGCGAAGGCGCCGGCCTGACGCGCGGTGCCGCCGGACATGTTCGGCAGCCGCACCGTACAGGCCGCGCCGCGCATCTGTACTGGTGCCGGGGTGCCGCGGTCTTCGTACTGGAAGGTGCGGGTGAAGCCGACCGGCAGCGAACCCAGCGGCTCGTCGTCGAAGTCGAAGCGGGCCACGTCCGGGCGGCGCACCTGGCAGCACGGGTAGGACGGGTTGTCCTCAAGGATCTCCGCGTCCGCGATCGGGTCGTCGATCCCGACGGTGAATGGTGCGCGACCATTCAGCAGCAGAGTCTTGGGCGCGACCTGACCCTGCGTTCGAATGCCCTCGTGCCAGGCCCACCGGAAGTTCCGCGGCGACGCGGCGCTGGTCAGGTTCTCCACCTCCGTCCACGGCCCACCGGTGACCGGGCGCCGGCGCATGGTCACCCCGGAAAGTGTGTAGCGGGTGCTGAGGGCCAGGTTGCCGTCGCCCGCCACCTGTACGCCGAAATCTGAGTTGCTCTGGCCGATGCCGAGCGCGTCGATGAGCATCACCGAGAAGTTGATCTCGACGACGGCATCCAGCGGGATCGGGTGCGCCTCGCCCTGCCACGCACCGGTCCGCCCTGCCAGGTTGTTCACCGAAATCAGTTCGGTGGGCTCGCCGCCGGGGCGGGAATCGGCCCTCTGTACGCGGGCCTGTTTCGCGCCGGTGAGGGCCTGCGCCCCGGCCCCCATCAGCGGGCTGGTGGTCACGTTGCGGTCGGCCGGTTTCAGCTCTCCCCGGACACATTCCAAGGTGTATGAGACGTCCGGCAGGAACCACGGCGTCTCGATCCGGAACGTGATCCGGAAGGTGAAGTAGTGGGGCATGTGCGCCAGGCACTCGGCGAGCAGTTCGATGCTCAGTCCGACGTGCAGGAAGCCGAACAGGACGAGCGCGAAGCCGACCTCGAACCGCAGCCGGGCGACGAAGTCGTTGGTGCCGGAGAGCAGCCAGCGCACCAGCACCTCGAGCGCGCCCCAGCCCCGCATGGAGATGACCGGTCCGAGGGTCCCGGACATCGTGACGCCCAAGGCCAGGCCACCGCCGACGTGCGTGTTCTCCTGCCATTCGAAGCACACCGCGGCACGCAGTTCGAGCATGAAGACCTCGGCCACGGCAAAGGGTTTCGGCCTGCCGCCGATCCAGGTGTCCGGTTGCGCGAGCCGGCCGAGCGCGATCAGGCCCGGCTTGTTGCCGATGGTGATGGTGCCGCACAGCCGGATGGCGAGTTTGTCCGGGATGTTCGCGATGAAGTCTTTCAGTGAGATGTCGACCTGGATCATCAGCACGAACGCGCCGGTGCGGAAGTCGTACTCAAAGACGCCGACGGCCAGCGGCTTCTTGGCTTTCAGCAGACTGAACTCGATCGCGATGACCAGTCCGGAGGCGATCGGCGAGTCGAATCCGGCGCCGAACGCAGTCAGCCGGAAGGCTTGAGCGCAGCCGGGGATGGACAGGCCGACACCGACACCGAGCGCCCACGCGTCCTTAGCCGGCTGCCAGGCGTCCAGGCCGCGGGTGGCCGGCAGCGCGGTCGGCCGGGCCCGCTTCATCCATTTGTAGTACTTGAGCTCGCCGGCTTCCCGGTCGCCCTCCTCGATCTTCGGCATCAGCCCGGTGGCGTACAGCGCCTCGATGCCGACCAGCACGATCGGACCCATCGGGGCGGCGCCGAACAGGGCGATGAGGAAGAGGAGGAAGTCCTGGGACTCGCCGGCCGGTGGGATGCGCGAACCCCAGAAGACGTCGGTGGTCAGGCCCCACTTGTTGCCGCCGGCGTAGATGACCAGGCCGCCGCCGAGACCGTACTCCTTGATCCGGGTGCCGTCCGGCAGCAGTTCGTCCCGGTAGCTGCCGTGCGCGGTGATCTCGACGACGCTCTCGACCTTGAACTCGAGACCGATGCCGCCGAGCAGGAAGCCGGGCGCGTCCGGATTGCCGGCCAGCTTGCCCCGCAGGCGGGTGAACCAGACCCCGCCCTCGAACGGCGAGTAGTCGGCGCGGACCCCGCCGGAGACTGAGAGATAGGTGGCGCCGTTCTCGTACGCCAGGCCCATCTCATGGATCTCCAGCAGGAACGTGTGCAGGTGCACTTGGGCGCCGTGCGGCATGACCATGTTCCCGGACGGCTTGCCGCGGTCCCAGCCGATGTCGGTGAGCGCCGCCTCGAACGGCCGGCCGTCCTCCCTGGTCACCTTGACCGCACCGGCCGCGCCGGGGGGCTCGCCGGTCTTCTCCCGGATGATGATGTCCCCCAGGAACTGGAACGGCGACTTGGGCTGAGGTGATTTCCCGGTGAGCTCCTGCAGCGACACCCCGGCCCGGACTCGGAAGATGTCCACCACGAACGTCCAGAAGACCAGGCGGCTCAGCGGGATGTGATCGCCGGTCGGCGGTGGGGTGTGCGCAAGCGAGACCCGGAGCACGTCGCCGTCGATCAGGCCCAGCTGGGCTTCGACGTCACCCGTGGCCGGGGGCTGAGGTGTGGCGCCGCTGGGGCCCTTGGGCGTCTCGGCTTCGGCGTCACCGCCGGCCGGAAGCTGAGGCGTGGCGCTGTCTTTGACCTTGGCCTTGTGCCAGGAGAGCCCGCCCTCCAGCGTCAGCCCGGTCCACCAGTCCTGCTCCTGCGCCGGGGTGCGGAAGAAGAACTTGCTCAGGAACAAGTGGGCGTTCGGGCCGAGCGGTATGACCAGCGGGGTGTCCTGGAAGGTCAGGTATTGCGAGAGGTCCTCGAACATGTCCAGGCTGCGGCGCAGGCCCAGGGTTCCGTGCAGCGGCACCGGCACCAGCACCGAGGGGATTGCCAGGTCCTCGATCACCAGCCGTGCGTCCGGGTTGAGGTGCAGCCAGGATTTGAGGTTGTGCAGCGGCGTGTCGGGAGTCCCGAAGTCGAGTTCGATGCCGCCGAACCCGAGAGCGCCACCCTGGAACGGGATCAGGCCGGTTTCCAGGTCCCGGACGATCCAGTCCGCCTGCGCCCGGGCAGCGTCGGGTGCGGCGAAGAGGGTGAGCTCGTGGACGGCTGCGACGGGCAGCCCGAAGAGCGTGCAGGGGCCGATGGAGATCGGCACGTGGGGTTCGAGGTGGATCCGACCGGCGGTGTCCAGCAGGAACGAGAAGTCCCACGAGATCACCGATTCCGGCTCGCCGCCAGCCAGGTCGATCCCGGTGTCCGGGTCGGGTGTCGCCGGATTCGGGTGGGCGCGCAGCAGGTCGGACGGAACGAACATGCGAAGCGGGAGGGTGTCGATCTGGACCGTGCTTCCTTCACCGGTCGGTGCCATCGAGACCCAGAAGTCGCTGGACCAGTCCGTGGCCGGCGCGAACACGAAGGCCAGCGCCGGGAAGAGGTGGCTGACCAGCCGAGTCGGCGCCGGCGCCGACCCGCCGATCAGGGTCAGCTTGCCGGTCACCGTGACAGTGCCGTCCGGACCCACCTCGGTGGCGACGTCCTCCACCTCGATGGTGTCCGCAGCCTGGGCGGCCGGCCCGGCGCCGCCGCCGTCCGGCGGGAAGGCGGTGTTGATCTTGTCGGCCGGCCAGGACGACGCGAGCGAGGCGAACAGGTCGGTGAGCCTCATCATGTCTCCAGGAAGCTGCTCGGATCCACCACGGTGTCGAAAACGGCGTCCGAATTGGCACCGGCGACCGCCTCCGCTGCGCCTGCGGCCACCGTGGCAGCGGCGACGACCTTGTAGAATGGTGACGTGGACTCGGTGATCTCGGCAGCCAGGGTGAACTCGGTGGTGTACGGCTGAGCGTCGAAGGCCGAGAACCGGTTGCCCACGGTGAAGGCGCGGTCGAACAGCGCCAGTCCGGCGGCCGGATCGCGCAGCGCGGTACGGGCATACTCCGGAGCGACTCCGAGATGTTCGGCCCAGAGCGCCAGACGCAGGCCGCGGATCCAGTTGTCGGCGCCGTCGGCGACCGTCTCGCGGAGCGCGAACAGCGAGCACTCTCCGTCGGAGTAGTAGCTGCGGCGGTTCGCGTTCGCCGAGCTGATCGAGGCGAACGCGTCGTCGATGAGCATCAGCTTGGCGTGCACATAGATGGCCGGAAACGAGCCGGTGCTGGCGGCCGCGCCTTTCTGGTGGGTCTTGCGGGGGGTGCCCTGGGTGGCGGAGAACAGTCGGCTCGTCTCGGCCCGCTCGACGTGCAGCCGGACGGTGGCTGGGTTGGTCGCGTCGGCCACCTGCTGATACGCCCGCATCACTTCACCGCCGACGGTGAGCCAGAACGGCACAGCCGGGACCCGCTCGGCCGGGCCGAGTTCCACGATGTCGGCCGTCTCGTCGAGTGGTCCGGCCAGCCACACCCGGCCGACCGCGGATTCCCTTGTGGTCGGTGTGTGGGAGAACCGCTTGCGGAGGTATCCGATCTTGAAGCGATCGCCCCACGCTGCCCGCATGTCCGCGATGAACCGCTGACGGCGGGGAAAGCCGAACGGCTGGTCCGGGCTGGACGGGATCACGATGATGAGGGGGCCGGACACGCGTGCGGCGGCCGCGGCCAGTGCATCGCGGTATCTCGGTGGTGGGGTGAGGTACTGGTCCTCCACGTAGATGTACCGGCGCGCGCGGCCGATCGCCTGGATGAGCGTCTCCAGGATGGTGTTCTCCCCTCGCGGCGCGAAGAGCAGGCCGCGGCCGGACCCGGCAGCCGAGCGGTAGTAGGTACGCGCCACCTGCACCACGTCCGGTCCGGTGACCGGCAGACCGTGCAACGCGCCCGGGGTGTCCAGGGCGAGCCTGGTGGCCGATGCGCGTTGCCACCGCTCGATGAAGGTGGTGACCAGTTCGCCCGCCGCTTCCCCGTTGACCCGGGCGTGGACGTCGTGGAACGGGAACCGGGATGCGTGGGTACCGTTCTGGGTTCGGCTGGCGTGGAGGTCGATGCCGCCGCAGTAGGCGTGGATGCCGTTCGCGTTGCGGACCACCTGGATCTTCTGGTGGAAGACCGCGAACTTGCGGGTGGCCGCCACGACCTGGGCGACCAGCCAGTTGCCGGGCTGACCGACCGGGTTGTCGCCGACCTCGGCGTCCACCGGATCCAGGTGCGCCTCGACCCCGTCGATGGCGGCCAGTGCGTCGATCGAGCCGCGGTTGAGCTCGAAGCTCTCCAGCACCGCGTCCAGGTGGGCGATACCGGCGAAGAGCCCGGACGTGATGACCCACGTGTACGCCTGGATGGTGGCCTGATCCGCCCGGTCCTGAAACCCGGTGGCCACGATTCCGGTGGTCGCCAGCAGCAACGCCACCAGATAGGCGAGGGTCTGCACGTCCTGCACCCATCCCGGGTTGAACTGCAGCATCTGCAGCGCCAGGAACCGTGGATCGCCGCCGGCCGCGGCCATCGCCTCGGCCACCTCCGCCACCGTACGCAGCGGCGTGTCCGTACCCGCCGGGCCGAGCTTCGGCTTGTGTTCCAGGGAGTACCCGGTCACGTAGAACGCGCCCAGCGGTCCGGCGGCCACCGCGCGGTTCAGCTCGGTGAACAGGTCGGCGAAGGTGTCGACGCCGTCGACGAACGGGCGTACCACGTTACCGCGGGTGTAGCGGGTCAGGGCCGGTGCCTGTTGCGGTGCGAACCACTCGTCCAGGGCAGCCACCTGAACCGTGTCCGACGCCGGGGAAAGAGCGACCAGCCCGTCGGGGTACGGCGTACCCGCGGCCGACGCGACGACCGCGTGGCCGTTGCCGACGTCCAGGGTGGCCCCGGCCAGCGCGGCCCGGGTAAGGCCGAGTGCGACGAGCGCGTCTCCGCGGTGCGTGGCGTCCAGGTTCTCCGTTCCACCACCGACCAGGTGGATCGTCCGGCCGGTGGCCGGGCTGCCGCCGGGCTCAAGAATCCGCAGCGGCTGCTCCAGGCCGGCCAGTGCGGTGGCGAAGTCGGCCCAACTCGGGCTGCCCGCGGACAGACACTCGGCGGCGAGCGCGGCGGCCACGTAGCGCAGGACTCCCAGGGTGTCCAGTCCGGGTCGGCCGGGTGCGGCGGCCAGCATGGTCAGCTGTGCGGTGCTGATCGGGTCGCCGCCTAACCGGACCGGGTCACCCAGCGCCACCCCTTTGGGGTCGCCGTTGTCCGCGGTCGCGACGGCCGGGTCGGTGAACCGCAGGGCGAGGATGGGGTTTCCGGATGTCAGCCGGGTGCGCATCCCGCCGTGCAGAAGGACGTCCGCGGCGGCACCCCAGATCCAGTGCACGTCGCTACCTGGACTCTGCGCATGCCGCCACCGGCCGGTCGCCGGGAAGCGCAGCGCGGTGGCCGGACCGCATCCGCTCAGCGCGGGCTGCTCGGCGGCCGGACCGGTGCCGGCCGTTCCGGGGCCGGACGGCGGGAATGCGAGCCTGAGGGCGGCGGGCAGGTCGGTGGCCACGGTGTGGGACCAGCTCCAGCCGGTCAGCGAGGCTAGCGGTGCGGTGAACACGCTGTCACACTCCCGTCGGAAGAGCACCGGTGTGTACCGGACCGGCCAGCCGGGACGGTACGCCGTCCGCGGAGACGGCGATCGCCCACGCATGGAAGACGAAGCCACCCGCCGGTGCCGGGACGCTGACGACGGCGAACCCGTCGGTCGCGGGGACGGCCGGCGCCGGGACGAGTCGCCGCCCGGCCGTGTCCCGGACCACCAGCCGGTCGATCGGTGGCAGGTCGGGACGATTGCGGATGGTCGAGAGCGAGGCGGCCGGTGCTCTGAACGACTCGTCCGCCGTGAGGAAGACGTAGCAGTCGCCGGCCGACCGGCGGCAGTCCAGCCGGACCGTCGCGGTGCCGCCAGTGACGTCCAGCCGTTCGAGCTGCGGTGCCACCGCGCGGGCGATCGACGGGACGCGCACGACCACGGCGAGCACCTGGGCCGCCGCCGACGGCCTGCCGGCCGAGTCGACCGCGCGCAACCGGTAGAGCCAGCGCGCCGGACGGTTCGGCACGGTGTCCTCGTACAGCGCGGACGGATCGGCCGGGCCGAGGCGCACGGCGTCGTCGTCGAGTCCGTCCAGCCGGGTGGCCGCGTGCGCCAGGAACCGGTCGGGGACCAGCCCGGCCTCGTACCCGGCGCGCAGCGCGGCCTCATCGGCGGGCGCGAGGGTCCAGAGCCGGGCGGTGCCGTCGGCGGCGATCAGCGTGATGCTGCCGGGTTCCACCCGCAACCGGGTCAGAGGCGCGGACGCGGGGAGGCGGTCAAGCAGCATCAGCGGTGCGGCGACGAACCCCGGCGGCAGGAAGTCGGCGAGCCGGATCCGGACGCGGACGTCGTCGCCGGCCTGCCGGGGCGCGGTCACTGCCGATACGTCGGCAAGGTCGACCAGGGTCAGCGTCGGACGGCCGAAGTAGCGGGCGGTCGACTCGACCCCCGCGACGGTGCTCTCGTTGCCCGGCCGTGGCACGGGCTCCAGGTCCGCCCTGCGATCCGGTACATAGGATTCGCTGTCGGCCGCGGTCACGCCGTACGCCAGCTGGCGGCGCGGATGGGCGGCATCCACCCCGAGCGCCGGCGCCTCCAGTACCACGCGATAGCCCTCGACGAGATCGCTGCCCGGCGGTGCTGGGGTGCGCGGCACCACCATCACCCGGTCGTCCCAGTACTCCGGGTTCAGTTCGGCCGAGGTCGTGCGGTTCATCACGAACGGCTGCGGCGAGGGCGCCCGCGCAGGGTCGACCGGGCTGCCGGCCAGTGACAGCACCACCGACGTGCCCCCGCCGTGCCCGGTGATCCGGTACGCGTGGCCGAGCACGACCGGCACACCGGCGAACTCGTTCGCCGCCACCGGCCGGCTGATCCGCACCGGAAGCGTCCACCCGGTGCCCGCGGCCGCCGATACGCCGGCGGGGCGCACGTCGAGTGCGGTGAGCGCCGAGTCATGCCGGTAGATCCGGAACTCCGTCACGTCCGGGTCGAGGTCGCGCTGTTCCGGTCCCCAGCCCCAGCGGATCACCACGCGATCGGCCCCGTCGGCCAGCGCTCGCTGCTCGGCGGTCAGGTCCGGATCGTCAGCCTGCAGCAGACGGACCTCCACACCGGCCTCCGGCACCGCCTCCGGGTCCGCCGATCCGGCGGCCGGAGGCGTGGTCGGCGCCGGTGGCCGGATGAACTTACGCAGGGCCGCGGATGCGGAGACCCGGGGCGCGGAACGGCGACCGGTCGCGTCCACCGAACTGACCCGATAGACCACCGTGGCGCCGTACTCCACCTGGCCCGGCTCGAAGATTTCCGACGCGTGCACCAGCATGTTGTGCGAACTCGGTGCCGTGTCGGCCGACGGGAATGCACGCATCAGGTCGAACCCGAACGCGGCCGGTTCGGTGCCGGTCGGGGCGTTGCGGCCGGAGGCGTGGACGCCGTCGCCGGCCGCCGGTTCGAACGCCCCGCCGTGTAAGGAACGTTCCAGGATGTAGTAGGCCACGTCGGTGGGTGGCGCAGCGGCCGATCTGGGCAGATACGGCACCGCTGTCGGTTCAACCGACGATGGCGCGGGCCAGTCGATCGCGAAACCGCGGTTGGTGTCCTGCACGCTCCGGGCCGCGGTCCGCGTCGGATCGGACAGGCTGATCACGTCGATCGACTCGGGCGCCTGTGGTGTAGGTGTATTGCCGTACCGGACGTCGTAGATGGTCTGTGTGACTGGCACCGGCTCATCCGGATTGAGGGCGGCCGCCAGCGGGACCGGGACGATCCCGGCGACACCTAGACTGCCGACAACGATCACTAGGTCGGCGAGGGCGCCGAAGTCGAACTCGGTGCGCTCGCTCGCGGCGGCCGAGGCCGACCCGACCAAGGCGCCGTAGCGGTACGCCTTCGCGTCCACGGTCCCGCCCGGCACCAGGTCCAGGACGAAACGCGTGGTAGGCATATCCAGCCGGACGATCAGCCGGGCTGTTTCGAAGCCCTTGCGGATGGTCGACGGGTCCCCTGGGCTGGTGACCAACTCCCGGACTACTGGCGAGCCGTCGCACCACATCACCGCCGAACCCCAGCGGAAGCACTGCGGCAGCCGGTAGCCGCGCGGCACGGTATGCAGGTCGTACATCCTCTCGTCGCGGTCCCGGCGGCGCACCGTCCCGACGATCCGGTAGTCGTAACTTTGGCCCTGAACCAGTCCGTGAGTGTCCAGATGAGCAAAGCCCCAGCCGCGCCGCCACGGTGCGAGCACGGTGGTCGCCATCGCAAGGCCGTACGGCGACACGTCCCAGGCATTGCCGCCAGCTCCAGGCTTCTCGGAGATGACGGACCAGGCCGGGGCGCCGACTGGCCGGGCCAGCGCGGCGTTGGCGTACCGGCTCACCTCGGAGAAGTCGCCGGATAACGTCTCCGGCAGGGCGCGGGCTTCGGCCAGCGCCAAGCCGTCTGCGGCCGATCCGACATCCGGGTTGACCGTCTCGAATGGGACCTGCAGATTCTTCACGAGCGGGTCCACGCCGGCCCACCTCCGCTCGTCGGGCACGTCGCCGCAGATCCGGATTTCCTGTTTGGCATCGTCGGTGACGACCCAGACGATGCCGATTCCACTGCCATGTAGCGTCACCGCAGGCGCTGTGAACGCGGCACCGGCGGTCACTGTGCCGTCTGGAGTGCCGACGAAGGAAGCCCGGGCGGCGGGCGCGGTGACGGTGACCATGCTGTACTGGTTTGAGAGTTCCACCCGGTAGGTCCACAACGTGTTCTTCAGGTCGGCCGGATCAGCGGCGTCTGCCCAGAGCCGGAACCCGGTGGTCACGACCAGGCCCCGGTTGCGCGCCTCGGCCAGTGTCTGGGCGGACAGATCGATACAGCTCATGCCCTTCTCGCCGCGCGCCGGCCGACGATAGATGGTGAAACCATCCAGCGAATACCCGGCCGGGAACGGAGGCGACCACAACAGGTGAATGCCATCCAGGTTGCCGCCCTCGAGACGGGAGATGGCATGGAACCGAATCATGACAAACCCCACTCGGTGACGTCGGCCGTGAGAGCTTTGGGCCGAATCGTACCCACCCGAGAAAAGGGGCGGACTTCCATAATCCAGCCAAGTATGCCCCAATGGCTGGATCGCCCACACTGCCCGAATTACGCGGAAATCACCCTATCGCTGAGCATCGATCCGCCCGTCACTTCTCAGGTCGAACTCGTAGACCCGGTCGCCCCATGACGCTCCTTGGTTCCCGCGGCACGAAGGGATCATCGTCAACGGCCATGCACGACATGGCCGTTGACACTCGATGAACGCCGCACCTCGGTAAGTCTGGAACAGTGGCGGAATGCGACCAACGCATGCGCGGTCACTGACCACCGGACGACCTCAAGGGACAAGATCGCGAGACAGAATGTTGTGACCCGCGGATGAGACGACCGAGAGAAACGCAGGTCGTCACACTGGAATGGGACATTTGTCGGCGTACACCTGAACGTCCCCACCCGCGTACGGATGAACGCGGCCAGTTCCTGAGGCGCTGAGGAGCATTGGTCGGCACTCTGCTGCGTAGTCGGTGTGTGGCGGCAGGGGGTGGTCGGCAGTGGTCTTGGATCCGCGTCGGTGGTCGGAGCTGCGGCGCTTTCGTGGGCTTTTGGAGTCCGGAGCGATGAGCCTGTCAGAGATCGCCCGGGAGACGGGGCTGGACCGCAAGACGGTCCGTAAGTACCTCGCGGGGCCGGCGACGCCACCGCGTCGCTCGGCCAGTGGTCAGGTGGTGCCCAGGAAGATCGACGAGTTCGCGCCACTGGTCGACGCGATGTTGCGGGCCGAGATCCTGATGAAGGCGTCAGTGATCCACGATCGGCTGGCCGCGGAGTACGGGTTCACCGGGAACTACCAGCGCGTCAAGCTCTACGTTCAGCAGGCCCGGCCGAGGATCGCCGAGGAACTCGGCATCACGCCCAAGGAGTTGGCAGGGCTGCACCGCCGCTTCGAGGTCGTCCCAGGTGCTCAAGCTCAGGTCGACTGGGGCGATGAGGGCAACGTCCTCGCTCACATGGGCATCCCCAAGGTCTACTCGTTCCATATGGTGCTGTCGTATTCGCGGGATCCGTTCTGCTGCTTCACCACCAGCCAGGACCTGCAGACCTTCTTCGACTGCCACCGGCGGGCGTTTGCGCACTTCGGCGGGGTGCCGATGTCGATCGTCTACGACCGGACCAAGACCGTCGTGCGCCGACACGTCGCCCCAGGCGAGGCGGTGCCGCTGCATCCGGAAGCGGTCGGCTTCGCCGGCCACTTCGACTTCGACATCGACGTCCTGGCTGCCTACCGACCCACCGGCAAAGGCCGCGTCGAACGTCAGGTTCTCATCGTCCGCGATCATGTGCTGTCCGGGCGGGCGTTCTCCTCGCTGGAGGAGATGGACGCCGCGTTCGCCGCCTGGGTGCCCAGGCGGCGGAACCAGATCCACAAGACGCACCGGGAAGTCATCGGCATCCGGGCCGCCCGCGACCACGCGGCCCTCAAACCGCTGCCGTCCACCCCCTATCTGGTGGCCGAGCGGCATCTGCGGCCGGTCGGCAAGGACTGCCTGGTCGCGTTCGGCGGGAACCTCTACTCGGTTCCCGCCCGCAAGGTCCGCCCGCGTCAGCTGGTCGAGGTCAGAGCGACGAAGTCCCAGGTCATGCTGCACTCAACCGCCCCCGATGTCAGCGGCGAGACCCTGCTGTCCGCCCATCCGCGGGCGGTCGGCCGCGGCGTCCGCGTTGTTGAGGAGACGCACTGGGGCGGCTTGCCCACCGGCAAGGGGCGTCGCACCACGACCGGTGAGGTGACACCGCCACCGCGTCGCGAACCATCTACCGGCGGTCAAGTCGGCCCGCTGCAGGCTCTGTTGAACCGGTCCGCGGCCACCCGTGTCGAGGTCGGGCGGCGGCCACTGTCGGTCTACGACGAACTGACCGGCACTCGGCCTTTCACCACCAAATCCCCGACGAAGGAGTCCTCTTGAGCGAGCTGACCGGCAACCGCATCCGCACTACGGCCGGCAAGCTCGGCCTGCCCCACCTGGCAGAGACCATCAACGAGTACACCCGTCGGGCCGACGAGGCGAAGATGGGCTACCTCGACTTCCTCGACCTGGTCCTGTCCGAGGAACTCGCCGTCCGCGACGACCGCCGCTTCCGCCAGGGCCTGCGGCTGTCCAAGCTGCCACACCACAAGACGCTGGACGAGTACGACTTCTCGTTCCAGCCCGAGCTCGACCCGCGCAAGGTCAAAGACCTCGCCAGCCTCTCCTTCGTCGACGGCAAGGCGAACGCCGCGCTGCTGGGGCCGCCCGGGGTGGGCAAGACGCATATCGCCGTCGCTCTCGCGGTCGCGGCCTGCCGGGCCGGCTACTCGATCTACTTCACCAGCCTCGACGACATGGTCCGCAACCTGAAGGCCGCCGAGGCGGCCGGGCGGCTGGTCAACAAACTCGGCACCTACCTGCGGCCGAGCGTCCTCGTGGTCGACGAAGTGGGCTACCAGCCCCTTGAACGCGCTGAGGCGAACCTGGTCTTCCAGGTCATCTCCAAGCGTTACGAGAAGGGCTCCATCATCCTGACCTCGAACAAGACCTTCAGTGAATGGGGACAGGTGTTCGGCGACGAGGTCCTCGCCACCGCGATCCTCGACCGTCTCCTCCACCACTGCGAAGTGATCGCGATCAACGGCCCGAGCTACCGGCTCAAGAACCGCCTCCAGGCCATCGAACGAGAGACCGAAGTGGCCTGACCGGCCAACGCGTGATGACGACCGAGCGCCTGGTCAGTCACCGTCAAGGCGCTGGAAGATTGCGGAAAACTCGTCGTTGTCGATCAGCCCCGCGATCACATGAGTTATGTTGTCGATGCCGGGATCCCGGACGATCAGACCGTCCGAGACCCAGAAGTAGCGGCCGCCGAGAGCCTCATCGCTTCCTGCCCACGTTGCCATCAAGCGTTCGACCTCGGTGACCGTGAAGACAGTCGCGCTCCACCGCGAGCCGTCATCAAGATCCACGAAGACATCGACGTTACACACTGCGTCCAGCTCCTCGTCCGGACTGGGCAGGAACGATGCCTCGAAGGCGTCCGTGCGAACCCGATACCACGGCCCGTCCCAACCCCGTTCGACCGATCCGGGCGATGCGCTAACACTCATCGTGCGAGTGTCTCTGGCCTGGCCGACGACCTCAACGAAAATGCGCAACCGTGCTCTTGCCCTCGATATAGCTGGGGACATTCATCCGTACGCGCCTGGGGAGCTTAGGTCGTACGCCGACAACATTCCGAATGCGGTCCTACATCGCCACGTGCCGGACCGCGATGCAGGGGTATCCGATCTGGTGCCTGCCCGACGACCTCGTGAACATCACGGTCGAGATGGACGCCGCGGCCCCCAGCGAGCAGATCTCCGCCAGCCAGCGTGCCCGTCTCGTCTCCGCCCTCACGGCCCGGCTCAGCGAGATCGACCCCTTCACGATGCTGTGCGGTTCACCGCTCGCGAACCGGCGCTGTCCTCGACGTCCGTCCCGACCAGGGCTTTGCCGCCCTGCGGAACATGTCCCGGGCCGCCCCGTGGGAGGTACACGATTCCCCGGCGATCGCGCATGAAGGCGGCCGCCCCCACGCATCCCTCGGCTACGCCTACGGCACCGCCGACTCCGACCCCCTCCAAAGCGCCCTGCGTAAAATCAGCTCGAGCCACGCCCCACTCAGGGTGTCCCATCTCCACCCGCTCGACGTGTGCTGGACTGAATCGCTCCGGGTCTGATGGAGGTTCGATTCCCTGAGAGGATCGAGTCATGGCACGTCCGTCCCCCTACCCTCCCGAGCTTCGCGAGCGTGCGGTGCGCATGGTCGCGGAGATCCGTCCGAACTACCCAACCGAGTGGGCTGCGATGAAGGCCGTTGCGGCGAAGCTGGGCATCGGCGCCGCAGAGACGGTGCGGACATGGGTTCGCAAATCCCAGGTCGACGCCGGCCAGCTGCCCGGCGTCACCTCCGAGGAGGCCGCGGAGATGAAGCGGCTCAAGGCCGAGAACGCCGAGCTCCGGCGGGCGAACGAGATCCTCAAGGCGGCCTCGGCTTTCTTCGCGTCAATGTCAGGCTGTTGGCGATCGGCGGGCGGACACGGGCCGAAGTCACCTTTGGTGGTTAGTCCTTGATGTGCCGCCTTCCGGTGGCAGGATCCTGTCGACCGGTGGGCTGGCTCGTTTCTTCGCTGCCCCGTGACGGTGGCTTGTCGGCGATGTGCCGCCCGCCGGTCGCAGGCCGTCCGGTGCGGTGTGGCTTGATAGGAGCGTGCCGCTGGCCCGATTGAGGCGTGCCCCCGGCGCCGGACGATCACCTGAGCATCCGGCATCGTCGCAGGGAGGCACGTTGATCGTCGTCGGGATAGACGGACACAAGAACACGCACACGCTGGTGGCGGTCGATCCGCTGGGAAAGCGGCTGGCGGAACTGACCGTGGCCGCCAGACCCGCCGGCCACCTCAAGGCATTGGCCTGGCTGCACGACTTCGGTCCGGTGCTGGTGGCAGTCGAGGACTGCCGCCACTTGACCCGCCGGTTCGAAGCCGATCTGCTTAACAGCGGACACGCGGTGGTGCGGGTGCACACCCGGCTGATGGCCGGCGCACGACGCTCGGCCCGGGAGCGCGGGAAGTCCGACCCGATCGATGCCGAGGCAGTCGCCCGGGTCGCTCTGCGCGAGCCCGACCTGCCCAAGGCGTGCTTGGACGGGCCGAGCCGTGACATCAAACTGCTGGTCGACCATCGGCGCACGCTGGTGGCCCAGCGCACCGCGATCGGCAACAAGCTGCGCTGGTTCCTGCACGAGCTCGACCCGGAGCTGGCCGTCGCCTCTCGTGGTCTGCGCCGCCTGTGCGTCCTGGACCACCTGGCCCAAGCCTTGATCCAGCATCGCGGGACGCTCGCGGCCATTGCTGCCGAACTGGTCGCGGACTGCCGCCGTCTCTCGGAACGCATCAACGCACTGGAGAGCCAGCTCCGTCGTCTGGTCACCGCCCGCGCACCGCATCTGCTCGAGGTCGCAGGCTGCGGCGTTCTGGGTGCCGCGGTCATCATCGGAGAGGCCGCAGACGCCACTCGGTTCGTCTCCAAGGCCGCCTTCGCCCGGTTCAACGGCACCGCCCCGATCCCCGTCTGGTCAGGCAACAAGATCCGCGTTCGGCTCAACCGAGGCGGCAACCGCACCGTCAACCACGCTCTGCACATGATCGCCGTGACCCAGGTGCGAGGCGACGGCGAAGGCGCCGCCTACTTCGCCAAGCAACTCACCGTCGGCAAGACCAAGACGGAGGCCCTGCGCCTGCTACGGCGTCGCATCTCCGACCGCGTCTACCGAGCCCTGCTCGCCGACCAAGCCGACCTCGACCAACCCCTCAACCCGCTACCCCCAACGCCAATGAGCCTGGCTGCTTGACATAGGAGCATCGCCGAGCTCGACCGGCCGTCAAAGCGCTCGTAGCGTTCATCGACGAGTTCAAGAAGGTGTTCGGGGTCGAGCCGATCTGCCGTGTGCTCTCCGACCACGGACTGAAGATCGCAACGAGCACCTACTACGCCGCCAAGAACCGCGCTGCCAGCGCCCGCGCGATGCGGGACACGCAACTGAAGGCGCACATCAACCGGGTCCACACCGACAACTACAGCGTCTACGGAGTCCGGAAGGTCTGGCGGCAGCTTCATCGAGAGGGCATAGCCGCGGCCCGCTGCACGGTCGCCCGGCTGATGCGCGAGCTCGGCCAGGAAGGCGCCCGTCGCGGCAAGAAGATCCGAACCACCCTGCGCGACGACGGACATGAACGGGCGGCTGACCTGCTGCAACGCGACTTCACCGCGTCCCGGCCGAACGAGAGGTGGGTCGCCGACTTCACCTACGTGGCCACCTGGGCGGGGGTCGTCTACGTCGCATTCGTCGTGGACGTCTTCTCCCGGGCGATCGTCGGCTGGTCCGCGGCCACGAGCAAGCTGGCCAAGCTCGTCCTCGACGCCCTCGACATGGCCCTGTGGCGTCGCGACCGCGCCGGAACTCCCGCCGGACCGGGGCTTGTCCATCATTCGGATGCGGGCAGTCAA
>NZ_BCFL01000049.1 GCF_002217755.1 Streptomyces hyaluromycini
TTCCGCGTTCACCGCGCACCTCTTCGACGCCGGCATCGACGCCTCGATCGGCACCGTCGGCGACGCCCTCGATAACGCGCTCATGGAATCCCAGATCGGCCTCCACAAGACGGAGTTGATCAAGCCCCGCAAGCCCTGGCGCGGCCTTGCCGACGTCGAACTCGCCACCGCGGAATGGGTCGACTGGTTCAACAACCAGCGCCTCCACACCGCGATCGGAGACATCCCGCCCCACGAGCACGAGACCAACTACTACGCTCAGCTCCAGCCCCAACCGGCAGCTGGAGTCGACGCACAAGAGCCTCCACCAATCCCGGAACCCTTCACACGATGGTGACCGGTTCTTCGGGACTGAAGTCGACTCGTGACAGGCCGAGCTCTCCTCCGAATCCGAGGCGGTTCGAAATCCGGGCTCAGCGGATAGCTGGCCTGTCGAGCCGGGCGTCAGGCCAGTTACCCCCGTGGAGGTGCAAAGCCCACGGGGGCGGCGTGGTCGGGTGGGCTCAATTGGCGTTCTGCGGCTGCCCGGACAGTTCTTGGGCCACCAGGTTCTTCACGGGCTCGGCGTCGATGATCCAGATGTTACGTTTCCGGTCGGCCAGGAATGCCGAGAGGGCGAGTAGCAGTGCTGCCGTTGCGACGATGAGGACGACGAGGAGGGCGCCTTCGACGCCGTGACTCTCTGCAAGGTTGCCGGAGACGGCTTGTCCTGCGGCTGTTCCGAGGGGGCCGCCGGCGCAGAGGATGGTCATGGCGACCGCGGCCCGTTCAGTGGGCGCGAGCCGTTCGGTCAGCGCGTACAGGCTGATCATGTAGGGCGCGACGGTGAAACTCGCGACTGCGACCGCGGCGGGCACGGACACCAGTTGGGCGCCGAGGAAGAGGACCAGCATGCCGACGAAGAGGGTGGCGGCGAAAGAGACATAGCGGGCGCGCAAGGTAAACCGTGGCGGGAGCCAGGCACAGGCGGCGCCGGCCAAGGCACTGCCGATCCCGAACTCGGCGTACACGAGGCCGGAGGCGCCGGGCTTGTCGATCGTATTGGCGTACACGGTGACGGCCGTCTGGACCGCGCCGAAGATCGCTCCCATCGCGACCATCGCCAGGAACATGACGGCCAGAGGACGGCGCGGCAGGTGCGGCTTCTCATGCTGAGCCGAAGGCCGTCGGTGCGCGGTGCGATGGGCGTAGATCAGGGCGAAGGGGAGGGTGCTCGTTGCGATCAGAGCCATCGTGGCAACGGCGGGCGCGAGGGGGCTGACCGACGCGAGCAATCCAACGAACGCGGGGCCGGCAACAAAGCTGAGTTCATCGGCGGACGCCTCGTAGGACAGAGCCGCGGACAACAGGTGGTGCTTGTTGCGGGACTGCACCAGACGTGACCAGTGCACACGGACGAGGGGGCCGACCTGTGGCTGGGTCAGACCCACGAGAGTGGCTGCAGCGAACATACTCTCGCGGTTACCGTGGCTCGCGGCCAGCAGGGCGGCCCAGGTACCGAAGTTGGCGATCGCCGCGGCTACGCCGACGGACCGGTGGCCGTACCGGTCGGCCAGGGCCCCGACCAGCGGGCCGCCGACAGCGATGGCGATGCTCTGGGCCGCGCTGGCGAGTCCGGCGAAGGCGTAGCTGTGGGTCGAAGCCTGGAGCAGGATGAGGGTGGAAAGAGCTGAGGTCGCGTACGGCAGACGGGCGAGGAATCCCAGGGGGAAGAAACCCGCGCCTGCCACACGCAGCAGGGAGCGATAGGACACTGATGTCTCCATCGGGCACGTCGAGGAGACGCGCCACCCAGCCACCAACGCGTCGACGAGCCCGATTCTGATCATCAACGTAGCGGAGGTGGCTGAGGGCTGTACAGACGCCTCGACCGAAGCGAATGGAACGATAGGGTCGGCAGCGGCCGGGATCAGGAAAGGCCGCTGCTCAGCTTGTCGAGGAGCAAGTCACGCAGCGCGTCGATGTCGGCGTCGAGCGCCACATCGATCTCGCGTCCGGTCCGTGCGTCCTCGGAACCCGAGCGGGTGTCGATGACAGTTGCACCGCGTGCCGCTGCGGAGTCGCACACGACATCGACCGTCAGTCGTCGGCACTTCAGCGTGCCGGGCCAGATCGCCTCGGCAACGGCGACCGCGTCATGCAAGACGAGGCCGTCCACACCCAGTTCCCGTTGGTAATGGGTGCGGTACGGGGTGGAGACGGAGACCAAGGAGGCCCCGGTGGGACCCGAAGATGCGAGGGTCTTGAGCCACTGGTCATCCACCCAGGCACGGTGCGTCAGGTCGATGGGTACCAGGGTCGTTGGCACGTCCGATTCGACAAGGACGCGCCGGGCCGCCTCGGGATCGCTCCAGACGTTGAACTCCGCAGTCGCGCTGACATTGCCGCCTGCAGCCGCCCCGCCCATCACCACGAGGCGGCCGATCCGAGGACGGAGCTCGGGGTACACGGCCAGGAGCAGCGCGATGTTGGTCATGGGCCCGATCGCTGCGATCGTCACGGGCGTCTGTGCGGCCTTCAGGACGCCGGCCAGCACTTCGACGGCGGGCCGGGCCTGCTCGGTCCTTTGAGAGGCGGGAAGTGAATCCGATGCCCCTCCCAGGCCGTCCTTGCCGTGGGCGTATTCGGCGCGGTGGGGGTGCGGGTACACGAGGGGGCATTCGGCGCCTCTGGCCACTCGTACGTCGTCGCGGCCGCACATGGCCAGCACTTTCAAGGCGTTGCGCGTCGTCTGTTCCACGGACGCGTTCCCGAACACCGTGGTGATGGCACGGAGGTCCACGTGGGGACTGAGGGCGGCCAGGGTGATTGCGAAAGCGTCATCTATGCCGGGGTCGGTGTCTATCACGAGGGGGAGACGCTCCGAGGTCACTGCACTTCTCCATCCTTCTAGCGTCGACGTCCATCACTTTTTTCACAGGTGCTAAGAGGTTCCGGCGGCTACCTGTCCGAGGCAATGAGCCTCTCGCCGAGCCAGGCGTTGGCCTTCTCTAGCGGCCGTCTACGCATGGTCACGGACATTCTTTCCTGGAAGGTCATCTCGGCCAGTGTCTTCCCCGACCCTTCGACCTCGAATATAGGGGTCCAGCCGCCCAATTCTCCGCGTGGCGGAACGATCTTCCCCTTTATGCGGTCGGTCCATACCTGGACCTCCCCCTTGTACGCAATGCCGACCGAACTCACTGCAGCAGCTCCGCTGCCTCCCCCTTGGAGATCGGTCAGACGTGCAATTTCTCGGGCCCCCATGCCGTCAACAAACCATTTAACGAGCGCACCGGGCAGCGAACTCCAAGAGTCGATCTCCAGCCCCGTGTCCTCAACCAGCACCGGATCGTCCCAGGACAGTTTGAGGACTTGCTCCAGTTTGTGCCTGACGACTCTGCGAGATGGGCGGCGCGCTGAAGAACGTCATCGCGCTCGCGGTCGGCATCGCCACCGGCCTCGGCCTGGGCGACAACGCCACAGCGGTGATCATGACGAGGGGACTCGCGGAGAGCATCCGGCTGGCCACCGCGACAGGGCCGCGTCGTTCAGGTGATGTGTCCTGGTTGATCACATGATGCCGAGGGTGATCAGTGGACGGTTGGCGTCGCGGGTGTGGTGGCGGAGTCCAGCGGCGATGTTTGTCTGGTTGCCGAGTCGGAGAGCGCCGATGGCCAGGTTGCGCAGGGATGCCATGGCACGTGGAGCGGTGCCGGTGCGTACGCGGGAGGCGTCCTCGGCGTACGTGGTGTCCCTGACCAGGCCTCATGGAAGGGGATGAACTGCGGATGGGTTGAACCGGGATCCTTACTGTGCGCCAACGTACAGCGAACATCCCCTGCCTACCCTGGCATTTTCGCCGCCCAAGCGGAGCCGACCTCCCCTCTTCGCGCGGGCCTGTGTCGGCCGTGGGGAACCCTGTGACAAGATCCGCTGGCATGTCATCTGTCATGTCGTCAGCCATGCCTTCGTCGCCCACGAGCCCCTCAAGAACCGGTCGCCGTCTGCTGGTCGTCCTGCTCGCGCTGCTCGCGACAGCAGGCTCCACCGTGGCCGAGGCCGGCACGCCGTCCGGCCCGGCGCCCGGCGCCGCGGTGAGAGCGGCCGAACCCGCGACGCCCGACCGCCCCAGCTACGACGTGAAGCTGCGCGCCGACGCCGACGGCTCCCACTGGGCGGGCCGGCAGACGGTGTCCTTCCGCAACGCCTCCAGCCGGCCCCTGCGTGAGGTGTACATACGCCTGTGGGGCAATGGCGAGGACGGCTGCGGGACATCCGGAAGACCGTCCCCCGTCCGCGTCTCCCACGTGCGCGGCGGCACTCCGGGCCGCCCCGGCGTGAAGTGCACGGCGCTGCGCATCGCTCTGCCGAGGCCGCTCGCACGCGGCGAGCGGACGGCCGTCTCCTTCGACTTGGCCCTCACCGTGCCCGCACGCAACAACCGCTTCGGCCGCGAAGGCGCGTTCCGCTTCCTGGGCAACGCGCTGCCGGTCCTCGCCGTGCACGACGCGAGGGGATGGCACCTCGATCCGTATGTGTCGTACGGCGAGAGCTTCTACACCCTGGCGAGCGACTTCCGGGTGCGCCTTGACCACCCGTCCGCCCTCAAGGTCCCGGCGACCGGCAGCACATGGACCCGCCCCGGCGGTACCGGGCGTACGGTCACCCACAGCGTCGCCAAGCGGGTGCGGGACTTCGCATGGGCGGCGGGCCCGTTCCGCACCGCGACCCAGACCTCGCCCGACGGCGTGCGCGTGAAGTCGTACTGGTCGCCGAACACGCCCGCCGCCGGTGTCCGCCTCAACCGCAAGGACGGCGTTGCCGCCATCGACCGGTTCGGCAGGGAGTTCGGCCGCTATCCGTACGGCGAGATCGACCTCGTGATGACCCCCGGGTTCGCCGGCGGCATGGAGTACCCCGGCCTGGTCATCCTCGGCACCGAGGAGGAAGGCGGCGCCACCGTCCATGAGATCGCCCACCAGTGGTGGTACGGCGTCGTGGGCAACGACGAGTACAACTCACCCTGGCTGGACGAGAGTTTCGCTCAGTACGCCAACGCGCGCTACTACCGCTGGGACGGGTTCGAGTGCTCGCCGGACGACTCCTGGCCGAGCGCCACCGCCGCGCTCACCAACTCGATGGCCTACTGGTCTACACACCGTGACGAGTACTTCCAGGTCGTGTACGGGATCGGCCCTTGCGTCCTGGCCGACCTGGAGCACGTCCTCGGGGCCGGCACCATGGCGCGCCTCATCAAGAAGTACGCCCACGACCACTGGTACGGCGTCTCCACCACCGCCGGCTTCAAGAAGGCCGCACAGTCGATGACGCACAGGGACCTCGGCCCCTTCTGGCGGAAGCACCGCATCCGCTGAAGTCGCACTCCGCTCGCGGGTGACGGGCGTACCCCGTCGGCGCCACGATGACGGTGACCGACGGGGTACGCGGGCAGGGCGGCGTCGTTCCGGCGGTGCATCCGGGTTGATTGGGCTTCAGGAGCTGGGGCAGGACTGCGGGGGCTGACGCGGAGGCAGGCACGACTTCCGGTGATCATGAGGTGTCGAGTCCCTGATCACCACGACGGAAGACCGTGCCTGCCTGATCATCCTCGCTCATCCCGCGCCCTCTGGGCCAACTCGCCGACACCGCGCCGACCGTCCCCGATGACCTCCCCGGCCTGCTGACCTGCCTGGCTCAGGTGCCCGATCCCCGCCGGGACCAGGGCCGACGCCACTCGCTCGCCTTCGTCCTCTCCCTGGCCGCGTGCGCGGTCCTGGCCGGAGCGAAGTCCCTGGCCGCGATCGCGGAGTGGGCCGCCGACGCCCCGCCCAACGTCCTGGCCCGGCTCGGTGGCCCATGCCGGGAGCCGGACCGCGGCCCCGTCGCCCCGGCCGAGGCCACCGTGCGTCGTGTCCTCCAACGCATCGACGGCGACGCGCTGGATACAGCCGTCGGAAGTTGGCTCGCCGGGCGCGAACGCGCCGCCGGCCAGGAGGAGAACGACAGCGACCGGCGGCCCCTGCCCTCCCTCGCCGTGGACGGCAAGACCGTGCGCGGTGCCCGCCGCACCGACGGCACCCAGGTCCATCTGCTCGCCGCGATGACGGGGGCCGGTCTGGTCACCGCCCAGCGCGAGGTGGACGCCACGACCAACGAGATCACCGTCTTCCAGCCCCTGCTTGCCCCGCTCAACCTGCACGGCACGGTGGTCACCTTCGACGCCCTCCACTCGCAGACCGCCCACGCGCGCTTCCTCATCGAGGACAAGCACGCCCACTACATCGCGCTGATCAAGGGCAATCAGCCCACCCTGCACCAGCGGCTGAAGGCCCTGCCATGGCGGGAAGTGCCACTCCTGGACAAGACGCGGGCCACCGCGCACGGCCGCGACGAGATCCGCCGGATCAAGGCCGCCGCCGTCGCCGGGATCGCGTTCCCACACGCGGTGCAGGCCGTCCAGATCGTGCGCCGCCGACGGATCGTCACCACCGGCAAGGTCACCCTGGAACGCATCTACGGGGTGACCGACCTGACCGCGGAGCAGGCCGACGCAACCGAGATCGCCCGCCGCGTCCGCGGCCACTGGGGCATCGAGAACAAGATCCACCACGTCAGGGACACCGCGTACGCACCGGCACCGCTCCACGTGCCATGGCATCCCTGCGTAACCTGGCCATCGGCGCTCTCCGACTCGGCAACCAGACGAACATCGCCGCTGGACTCCGCCACCACACCCGCGACGCCAACCGTCCACTGATCACCCTCGGCATCATGTGATCAACCAGGACACATCACCTGAACGACGCGGCCCTGGCCACCGCGATGGGCGCTGACCCGGTCACCCTCTCCGGCCTGTCCGGCATGGGCGACCTGGTGGCCACCTGCTCCTCCCCGTTCTCCCGCAACCGCACCTTCGGCACCCACCTCGGCCACGGCCTGAGCGTCGAGGAGGCCGCCGCCGTGACCCGGCAGACCACCGAGGGCGTCAAGAGCGCCGAGGCCGTCCTCGACCTCGCCCGCGCCCACGGCGTGATGCCGATCACGGCCGTGGTCACCGCCGTGCTGAACGGCAAGGTCACCCTCAACGAGGCCGTCACCGCGCTCATGCAGCGGCCCCCCCAGCCCGAATAGCGGGCTCCCGCCAGCACCTTCTCCTCCCCACCGGAGGCACCCCGTCATGCCCGCAGCCTTGCTGACCGCTGCCCAGTTCGCCGCCACCGCAGCCCTGGCGGCATGGATGACCACCGGCTTCACCCGCAGGCCCGGCCGGTGGATGCGCTATCCCCTCTTCTCCCGCGCCACCTTCGTGATCATCACCGAACTCACCGGCACCAAAGACGCCCGCACCGAGCCGGTCAACCCGTACATGTACCTCTCACCCGGCATGTTCCTCCTGCCGCCGCCCCAGCTGCAGACGATCGTCGACCACCTGATCAGCACCGGCCGGTACGACCGGATCGACGGGCGCGGCCGGTGCCTGTCCGTCAAGGGCGAGCAGCCAATCAAGGTGGTGGCCAGCCGTGTGGTTCTTTGACGCCGTCGCGTCCGGTTTCCGCAGTTCCACCGACCCCGGACACCTCCAGCTGGTCCGCATCGTCTACGGCACCGTGCACACCGCGCGGTTCACCCTGTCCTTCGGCCAGGGCGGCTGGAGGCGGTTCGTGCCCGGGTCGCTCGACCTCCGCGTGGCGGAGCAGCGATTCGGTCCCCGGCGAGGCCGTCTGCTCGCCGCCGCCTACCGGCCCGCTCTGATCCTGCGGACCGCCGCCGCCGTCGCCCTGGCCGCCGGCCTCGTACCCCGGCTGTCCCTCCTGCTGGTGGTGGCCGGGGCCGTCATGGAGCTGCTCTACCTCAAGAGTCCGAGCGCCGTACGGTTCTCCGTCCTGCTCGGCGCCTGCCTGATGACCGCTGGGGACCTCGGGCACGGCCTCCACATGGAGCACCATCCCAGCGCCGCCAACACGTGGGCGCAGGTCCTCATGGTGTGCGTCACGACGGATCTCTACTGGAACAGCGCCGTGCAGAAGTGCCGGTCCCGCCAGTTCCGCAGCGGTCTCTTCCTCGCCCAGTGGATGCACGCCTACACCCAGCTGAAAGACCGTCTGCCCTACCGCCACCAGCACGCCGTCCCCGGCGTCGTCCACCGCCGCACCGGCGGCCTCACCGTCCGCGACATCCGCCTGTGGCGGACCGTCTCCGTCACCGTCATCGCCGCCGAGTTCGTCCTGCCCGTCGCGCTGCTGATCCCGCAGACCACTCCGTACGCCATCGCCGCCGGCGCCGGGATGCACGTCGCGTTCACCTGCCTCAAGCCCCGCCAGCTACTGACGTTCTCGGGTCTCACCGTCGGCTCGTACGCGGCCTTCATCGGCTGACTCCTCCGCCCGGCACCGTATCTGCCGGAACGGGATGGTCCTGTTGCCCCTAACAGGGGCAACGGACCTTCAGCTGCTCGGATCCGCAGGGAGCACATAGATGTACGGGTACGGGTAGCCGGGGTCGTTGAACTCCGTGCGCACCCGGTGCCCGAAGTTGGTCAGGATGCTGATCACGGCCGACGTCAGGGACGCCGCGGCGCTGAAGACCTCTTCCCGCTCCCGCTCGTCGCCAGCTCGGCCTCGCCTGGCACGTGCCAGGCGAGCGAGACCCCGTCGGACACCGGCCCCTCGATATTGAGCGTGACCCCGCCGTTCACGTGGGAGTCGTCGTCCGAGGCGTCGATGACGTGGACCACGACGCCGACCTTGGCGAGGTCGGTCATGACCCGCGCCGCCAGTTCGGCGAGCGGGTGACCGTCGTAGGAGCGCAGTTCGGGAGGCAGTAAGACCATCTCGGCAGGGTAGTGAGTACAGCCCTCAGCGGGCCGGGTTCCCGGGAAACCTGCCGCCCCCGAGCCCGTCAGCCGGCCTCGCCGTACGCGGCCTCCTGCAGCGCCCGCAGGGCCAGCCGGAACTCGTGCTCGTCCAGCGCCCGCACGACGCTCTGGAGTGTGACCGACCCCCGGCCGGCGAGGGACACGGCGAACTTCAGCACGGCCAGCTTACTCTCGGAGGCCGGGAGCGTCGATGGGGAGTCCACCAGCAGCAGCCCGGCCGCGGTCCAGTCGACCGACGGGTGGGTGCCGCTGCGGTCGATCACCTTCTGGTCGGTCGCAGCCGTGAGCGTCTGCTCCTCGTCCAGGAAGCGGCGCAGCCAGTAGCCGTCCCGATGCTCTCCCAGTAGCCGGGTCGCCGCCCGCATCTCCTCGTTGCCCACGCCCAGCAGCAGACTCGCGGCGAGCTGCCCGCCCGTGGTCTCGTCCGTCACCGTCACCGGTGTCTCCGTTCCCTCGTCGACCGGGGCCAGCGCCGCCCCGGACTCACTGAGCTTCTTCAGCGTTGCCGCTCCAGAGTGAGGACGGCTTTGGCGATTGACGTCATGCGGTTGTGGCTGCAGCGGGATCTACGGAAGATTCGCCAGGACTTCAGGCGCGCGACGCCGCGTTCGACCGGTGCCCGGGCCGTCGCCAGGGCCCGGTCGACGGTCTTCTCGGTGAGGGTGAGTTCTTGAAGGGGCCTGCGTTTGATGCCGGTGGTCACCCAGGGGCCGCCGCCCTGGTAAGCGAGATCGGCCAGGATGGGGACGCCCTGGCGCTCGCAGATGCGGAGGATCCGGTGGGTACGGGCCGCGGTCAGGTCGTGAGCCCGTCCCGGCAGCGCGGGCGACAGCCACAGCAGCCGGCCGTCCGGATCGGTGACCACCTGTACGTTCACCCCATGCCTGCGGTGCTTGTGGGAGTAGTCGGCCCGTCCGTCGCCGACCCGGTCGCACTCGGCGAGCGTGCCGTCCAGCAGGACGAAGTCCGCGTCGGCCTCGCGCAGGACTTTCAGCAGGCCCGGCGCACGTTCGGCCAGCAGGTCGATGATCCGGCTGGTGTAGGCGTGGGCGGTGGCCTCGCTGATCCCGAATCCGGCAGCGATCTTCGCCAGGGTGGTGTGTTCACGCAGGTACACCAGTGCCACCATCGCGCGTTGAGACGGACGGAGCTTGCAGCGCCGGTCGCCCTCACGGGTGACGACAGGCATGGTCACCCACTCCACGAGCGCATGCGGCAGGTCGAGTGCCGGAGCGCGCCGTCAAGCGGAACAGTTCTGCACCCACTGGTGTAAGGGCGTGCGGTCCGCCCGGGCAGGTCGGTCTCCCCCGTTCCTGTGGCGGCCTGCTGGCAGCCGTTGGGGTGTCTGGCGAAGCATTCAACCCTGCCGCTTGCGGGCGGACAGCCCATGGCTGGAACACCCCAGACATGCCACCATGCTTGTAGAAGGCAGGGGGAGGTTTGATGTCATCCTGGGCACTTGTAGGGCCAGCACTCAATCTGCTCATCAAGGGGGCCGACATATGGATGGAGCGGTCACAGGACAACGCAGCTGCCCGAGCTCTGGCCTTCGATGACGGGGGCAAGCAGAAGTGTGTACCGTTCGAGCTTTCACTAGTCCCCCCGCACGCTACTAGTGCCACCTGGGCGCTAGTGGGCTTCCTCAGGGACCAGAGAGAGGAAGAGTTGCCGCCCTATCTGGGTAGGGTGCGGTTGGGAGTGAAACTGCGGCCAGAGCTGCCGCCTGGGCACTATGAGATCCGGGCCCTGTTCCTCGCGACCCAAACGAGTCACACGCATCGTCCGCTGCTGCTCGGATATGGTTCTGCTTACGCTCTGATTTCATCGGGCGACAAGCAGGCTATACAGGTAAGGGGCGTGAAACCCGATTACGAGCACCTGGAGAAGGTACGAGAGATACCGAGCGTTGACGAGGTAATCACCCTACCAGCGCTTCCACCCAGGGTGCTCGATTCTCCCACACTGCGCCCATCCGATAACTCTCCCCCTCGGCGGGCCGTGTTGACGAGTCGTGAGGGAGGCGACACGCAGTTTGACCGGACGCTCCTTCCATTTCTCTCAATCGGTGAACGAGAAGCGGTGCGCCGAGCTCTCCCGCCTCCGCCTGGTCTCACCCCGAAATCTGTTATCCCCGATGCTAGTGACACCGAGTGCTGCCAAGCCAGACTCAAGTCAGGCGAAAAGTGCGGACGGATTCTAGGTGCACACGACCTCTGCCTGGACCACCTCGCTCGTGTGAGGGAAGGCCAGAAGGTATTTTGGTACTCAACGGGAGAGCGTATTTCGTTCCCTGATTGATTGACAGTCCACCTGAAGCACTCTCCAGGTGACGAAGCGTATCGAGTCGTACCCACGTGTCCCGGGGGCGTGCTGCTGGTCGAGACGTCTGCGGTGAGTGCTCCTGACCGGCAACGGTGGGACTTTTCTATAGGGTCCTGTTGTTTGGCCTGGTCCCGGGATGCCTGAGACGGTGTTTTTCAGAGTCTAAGCGAAGAATCGTCACCGCCCTCACGCGGTGTTGGTTGCCCAGGCAGGAGAATTGTCCGGCCTGTAGATGACGACGTTGCCGTCCTCTTGGACCACGAGACGGCTTCCAGGGTCTTGGGTCATGGTCGCCCAGATCGGTTGAGCGCCGGCATCATAGATCACGAGATTTCCGTCATTTTGCATAATGCAGACGCCGACGGAACTGCCGGGTGTGTTTGAGGCCCACAGGGGGGCACCGTCTCGGTTGCGGTAGAGCACCAAGTTCCCGTCGGCCTGGTACGCGAACGTGAAGGCGCCGTCGGGTGAGGAGATACTCTGGCCTGCGTCGAGAGTCTCCCCCGGCTGCATATCGTCACCTTGAGCTGCAGGTTGAAGCGGCAGTGGCGGCGCCTCGGGTATAGCGGCAATAGCGCCATCAGGAATGACGCGCACGACCGTCCTTCCTCCCCATGGGACCAGTGCATCGTTGGTGCGGATCCTTCGCCGCTTGCCTCCCTGGATCACAAATATCTGCGGACTGGACCATTCTCGTAGAACCGTGCCGTTATCTGGAGGGCCGGTCAGCGTGGCCAGCGTGCCGTCCGGCACAACACGCACAGCATCCCAGCCGCCAAATCGCTCCAGCCACGTCGGATCAGGAACATGGAATGGCGCTCCGCCCACGTAGAGATACACCGGAGCAGAATTTCGCTCTCGCAGCAGCACACCGTCGCGTGGGCGCACCAGAGACGCCAATTTTGATCCTGCTGTTCGCACGTCCTCCGGAGAAGCCCCCAGTTCCATCAGTTCTGGGTTGTCGGCGACTGGAAGCCGAGATCCGCCTGCCACCATAAATGTTCGGGGATCGTCGTTCCAGCGCAGGAACTGTCCGTAATGGGGAGCAAGACCAGAGGGGGGTGCCGCAAAAGAATATCCACTGCAGAAGAACCCCATGATTGTCCCAGGGCCATCAGAGGGACTCTTGGCCACAAGGGAAGTACCAGTGAAGTCTAATTTAATGTCGCTGTCATAGGTCTCTCCGCATTGATGTGGCTGGTTCCCGTCGTAGACGAATAGTAGCCCAGTGCCGTCACCGAGGTCCTCGTATCCGTAGATGAGCACTTGATGCTGATCCCACACGGATCGTCCGGAATAAACCAATCCAACCGGCCACGGCCTACCGGCATCGATGTGTGCCTTCAGAATTATCCACTCATCTTTTGTTTTTTGTAGAAGCGCAGCAGGACCTCCGCCGAGTCTAGCCGGTAGTTGGTTGAGTATCAGTGACCATTCGAGTGTGCGTTGCAGAACTCCTCCGGATATGAGGCTGTCCATTAGCCTTTGCCAAATCAGGTTGCGAAGCGTGGCTGCGGCCCCAGCTGTCCGAGCAGGGAGATCCGTGTCATGTGCACCGCGTGGAAGCGCGGCGCGAACCGTCCAGTAATCCAGACTCGTGTAGGCCATCCCTCCACAAAGGCCGATTGTCGGCAGTGGACCAAGTGTCATTTCGGTCTGCGCTGCTGCGGTCATGATGGCAGTGAGGACCGCTAGAGTGATTGGTTCCGGAATTACCAATGACACCGCTGCGACGGCAGGTGGTACCACAGTCGGGCTTAGCGCGGATAGAATGGCCCTCTCGGTGGCATCGAACTCCCAACTGTTATTAAATGCGAAGCCGTCCACATCAGATCGCCAGGCAAGTTTTGCCATTACCCCTCCGTCGTGATCACGAAAAGCTGAGGTCTAAGCGAGTAGCCGAGTCGGCCGACTTCGTGCGGAATGTGACACGATAGTGGTTGGCTGGCTTGATGTAAAGACTCCTTGCAATGCAGCTCGGCATGTTATTGATCCGGTTACGGGAGTGAGGTTAGTGAAAGCTGCAAATTATTTTTTCTGCCGTTCCTTGGTTGCGGCATGGTGAGTGCGTGATGCGGACGGGACTATTAGCCGAGGCGCCAGGTCACCCAGGGGGGCTTCTCATGGTGCTGCTCTCCGATGCGCGTGAATGCTTCGACGTCGGGTCGCCAGGTGAAGCCAGCGCTCTCGGTAAATGCGGCCGTATCGTCATCGAGGTCGCTGGGGCTTTCGGGCGCGACGACGAGGCGCCGAGCCGAGTGCCGTACGTCACCAGGTACATGGGGCTGGTCGCTTCCTTGAGGAACGGCGGGCCGCCCACTGAGCTTCTTCGAGTTGGTCCCTGATCAGGTGACAGGCTGCGAAGCGCAACAAGCGAGGCCCCCGAGCTGTTGATCGAGATGTCTGACGTCTCAACAACGCTGCTCGGGGGCCTCGTTGGTCATCTATCCTGCCGCACTCGACCTGCCGCATGCGCTCGTGGAGTGGGTGACCATGCCTGTCGTCACCCGTGAGGGCGACCGGCGCTGCAAGCTCCGTCCGTCTCAACGCGCGATGGTGGCACTGGTGTACCTGCGTGAACACACCACCCTGGCGAAGATCGCTGCCGGATTCGGGATCAGCGAGGCCACCGCCCACGCCTACACCAGCCGGATCATCGACCTGCTGGCCGAACGTGCGCCGGGCCTGCTGAAAGTCCTGCGCGAGGCCGACGCGGACTTCGTCCTGCTGGACGGCACGCTCGCCGAGTGCGACCGGGTCGGCGACGGACGGGCCGACTACTCCCACAAGCACCGCAGGCATGGGGTGAACGTACAGGTGGTCACCGATCCGGACGGCCGGCTGCTGTGGCTGTCGCCCGCGCTGCCGGGACGGGCTCACGACCTGACCGCGGCCCGTACCCACCGGATCCTCCGCATCTGCGAGCGCCAGGGCGTCCCCATCCTGGCCGATCTCGCTTACCAGGGCGGCGGCCCCTGGGTGACCACCGGCATCAAACGCAGGCCCCTTCAAGAACTCACCCTCACCGAGAAGACCGTCGACCGGGCCCTGGCGACGGCCCGGGCACCGGTCGAACGCGGCGTCGCGCGCCTGAAGTCCTGGCGAATCTTCCGTAGATCCCGCTGCAGCCACAACCGCATGACGTCAATCGCCAAAGCCGTCCTCACTCTGGAGCGGCAACGCTGAAGAAGCTCA
>NZ_BCFL01000050.1 GCF_002217755.1 Streptomyces hyaluromycini
GCTAGTGGACACAAGCAGGGAGACCAAACTCTGCCTCGGCATACACGACTTAACGCTTCATATCAACTTTTGACGGATATGACAGTCCATAAATCACTCATGAATTGAACGTAGATAACCGGGCGGTTCACTTGGCCAAGCAGGTTTGCCGCTCCCGATGCACCTCGCCCGCTACCCGCTTCGAGGCGCACTGAAGCACATGTGTGGCCAGCCTGGGTGGGCGTCAGTTTCATGCCGACTAATCGCGTCTCGAATTTGAGTGCGAACTGCAAAATTGGCGAATCGCAGTGCGAAAATAACGATCGAAGGGAAAGCTGGATGACTGAGCCAAACACGACTACTCTACCTGAGTCTGCACTCGGTCGGCCGGCAACTTTTAGAACCTCAATGATCGTGGCGCCTCAGAACACTTTCGAAGGAAATCGAATACTGCGAGCATGGTGCCGCAATTCCCTTTCACACCTCATAAATCTGGAAATCACCCAGCTCGACACTCTAGAGGATTTCCGGTTCTCAGCTCGCGGGCAACGCGTAGGTGAACTGCTGACAGTGAAATTGCAATGCGACTCAGTGACGGGGGTTTCAGGTCGAAACCTCGATGGCGACCCCATTGTTGTCAATGTTGTTTCGTCCGGTCAGCTGCAATTCACGCGAGAAGGGGTGGATTATACGGTATCGCCTGGACAGTTCTGTATTCGAGACACTAAGATCCCATGGGGATTTTCATGTACTCCGGCCACGCATGTTCATGTCGTCACCTTTCCCCGAGTCGTGCTGGCGTCTCGCATTGGATCGAAGAAAGCAATCGACGGTGTTCGTGTAGGCGACTCTAATAGTCCAGAAATTCGGTTTCTCCTAAACCTTCTAGAAGCAGTGGAGAAGTCTGCGCATGGCGTCGATTTCTCCGCGAAGGTGCAGGCGATTGCCCTTGACGCCTGCGCAGCTTTGATCGATGGGATTATATCAAAATCACTCACTTCCAATTTAGGGAGCCGGGATAAAACGATGATTGAGGCGGCGAAGGATGCCATAGAGGAGAATTTGGGAGACCAGGAGCTGTCGCCTGCGATGATTGCCCGACTCCTGAGTGTCTCTCCTCGCACACTGCATCGCACTTTCTCGGGATCGGGAGAGTCCATCATGTCGTTTGTACGTCACCGCCGTCTCCAGATGGCGCGCGATGAACTCTTGGCATCGAAAAAGGAGGTGTCAATATCGGAAATTGCAACAAAGTGGCACTTTTCGGATGCTGGTCATTTTATTCGATTCTTTAAGAAAACTTTCGGGTCAACTCCGATCGCGTATCTTCGGAAAAACTCTTCTTGGAATTCTTGACTAGTTAGTATCTCGCACATACTCCACGCGTGCATGACCTGGTCAATCGACACTTCAGTGCGGATGGTTCGGACCGGTTGCGGGTGGCAGATTTACTGACTTCGGCTCGTCAGGGTGAACTCTGTCGGAGTGCCTGGTAGGGCTGGTGTGGTGGCTGTATCCGTGGTGTGTGAGGTATGCGGATGGGGGCGGGCTGAGTCCTGGAGGACGTCAGCGCCGGGAGACCGTGCGGATGTAGGCGGCTAAGACCGTGTCCTACGTGGTGAGGCGGACGAGGCGTTTGTAGCAGCAGAGTGCGGCGGCGAGGCCGAGAAAGGCCAGGTAGTTGCGGGGATTGCGTTCGTAGCGAGGGCTCAAGCGTCGGTAGCCGGATAGCCAGGACATCGTCCGCTCGATGACCCAGCGGCGTCGCCCTAATCGCTCGCTGGACTCGATCCCTTTGCGGGCGATGCGCACGCCGATGCGCTTCCATCTGAGCCATCTGCGCAGGTCGGCTCGGTCGTAAGCTTTGTCGGCGTGGAGGCGCTGGGGCTTGAAATGGCGGCCGTTGTGAGGGTCGTGTCTCGTTTGGTGACCCTCGATCATGGGCTTGAGCCCTTCGCTGTCATGGGTGTTGCCGGCCGAGATGCCGACGAGGAGGGGCAGTCCGTTCGCGTCCGACAGAACGTGCATCTTGGAACCCGGCTTGCCCCGGTCCGCAGGGCTCGGACCTGTATGTTCGCCCCTTTTTTAGCCCGGACGTGGGAGGTGTCGAGGACGACACGGGTGACGTCGATGAGGCCGGCGTCGTCGAGCCGGTGCAGCACAGCCTTGTGGAGGCGGCCCCAGACACCGGCTCTCGACCAGATCAGGAACCGGCGGTGAGCAGTCGACTTCGATATGCCGAAACAGGGCGGCAGCTGGCGCCAGGCACAGCCGCTGACCAGGACGAAGACGATCGCCGCGAACAGCGTCTCATCTGGGGTGTCCTGCGTTCCGCCGCCCTGCGGCCGCACTCTCGAGGGCGGGATCAGCGGCCTCGCGATCTCCCACAGCCCGTCCGGCAAAATCCAACTCCACGTACCCCGCCCCATACCGCAACCAACGACCGCCTCACCACGGAGGACACGGTCTAAAGAAGTCGTTTCTTATGGCTGTCAGAGCAGCGTGAGAGCCTCCTGGCATGAGCTACGACCTGGCTGTTTGGGAAGGTGTGCGACCGGCGGACGACAAGAGCGCCCGCCGGTCCTTCAATGGCCTGTACGACCGCTATCTCGACAGTGAGGTCAAGGAGCCTCCGTCCGAACGCATCACGGCCTTCGTCGCGGCGCTTCTTGACCGGTGGTGTGACATCACTGAGGACGAGGGTGAGACGTCGCCGTGGTCGGTCGGGCCGTTGATCGACGATCGCGTTCCGTGAGGTGGTGTAGCCGGGCACAGTCCCGGAACGCGCGGGTGTCTGCCCGGGGCGTGCATCCGCTGGCGGTGCATGCTCCCTGAACATGGGCAGGCCATCGCGCAAGTCTCCCTGGTGAACGGGCAGTTCGACCGGAGGAGCACGCGATGGCCTTGTCCCAGTCTGAGCTGATGCGGCTGCTGGAGTCACTACGTCGGGCCGATGGAGTTGAGGCAATCAGGGTGGTGTGCGAGCGCATCCTGCAGGAGCTGATCGAGGCCGAGGCCACCGAGGTGATCGGTGCCGCGCCGCGCGAGCACTCCGAAGCGCGCACGACCTGGCGCAACGGCCACCGGGAGAGGCTGCTGACCACGCAGGCCGGCGACCTGGACCTGAAGATCCCGAAGGTGCGCAGCGGGTCGTTCTTCCCGTCGCTGCTGGAACGTCGGCGGCGGATCGACCGGGCGTTGTTCGCCGTGGTGATGGAGGCATACGTGCACGGTGTCTCGACCCGCTCGGTCGATGACCTGGTCAAAGCCCTGGGTGCGGACAGCGGGATCTCCAAGTCCGAGGTCTCCCGCATCTGCGGCGAGCTGGACGAGGAACTGACCGCGTTCAAGGAGCGGCCGTTGGATCACACCGTCTTCCCCTACGTCCTCCTGGACGCGACCTACTGCAAGGCGAGGGTCAATCACCGGATCGCCTCGCAGGCCGTGGTCATCGCGACTGGGGGTACCCCCGGCCGGAGGCTGGGGGAGGATCTCCGCCACCGGGCACCGCGAGGTCCTCGGCCTGATGGTCGGCGACAGCGAGTCGAAGCCGTTCTGGACGAAGTTCCTGCGGTCCTTACGAGCCCGTGGCCTGGAGAACGTCCAGCTGGTCATCTCCGACAGCCACAGCGGGCTGGTGGCCGCGATCCGCACCGTTTTCCTCGGCGCGGCCTGGCAACGGTGCCGGGTTCACTTCGTCCGGGATGTGTTCTCAGTGATCGAGAGGGGCTCCGGGGAGATGGTCGCCGCCACCATCCGCACCATCTTCGCGCAGACTACCGGCGAGCAGGTGCGCGCCCAGCTGAACGTGGTCGCCGACATGCTCGGAAGGCAGTTCCCGCAGGTCAAAACGATGCTGTTGGATGCAGCGACGGACATCACCGCGTTCGCGGACTTCCCGCCGGCGCATTGGAAGAAGATCTGGTCGACCAACCCGCTGGAGCGGCTGAACCGGGAGATCAAACGACGGGCGGACGTCGTCCAGGTCTTTCCCAACCCCGCCGCCCTGGACCGGCTCGCCGCTGCAGTGCTGGCCGAACTCCACGACGAGTGGCAGGTCTTCGACCGCCGCTACCTCTCCGAAGCCTCCATGGCCGAGCTCTTCACCACCAAGCCAACCGAACCCGAAACGCAAATCACCCCGCAACCGGAACCGAAACAGCTGCCGTGACTACACCACCCCGCGGGACATGACCTGATCGACGGTGCAAGTGGTCCACTTGTCTACTTTGGGTTGGCCTGGGACAGGGCCGAGGAAGCGTCGGCCTATGCGGCAGCCGTGGCGGAGTCCATGGAGCTGATCTGTTTCGACGTGCAGCAGGACCGGCTCAGGCCGTGAGCAGGGTCGACATACGGCGGTAGCCGATGAGGGCTGCAGCTATGCCGACGAAGGCGAGGAAATGTTCGGCCTTGCGTTCGTAGCGGCGGTGCAACCGGCGGCAGCCGGCCAGCCAGGACACGGTTCTCTCAACCACCCAGCGGTGTCCGCCCAGCCGTTGTGAGGACTCGATGCCCTTGCGGGCGATGCGGTGGCGGATGCCCCGCCTACGGAGCCATCGACGCAGGTGGTCGTAGTCGTAGCCCTTATCGGCGTGCAGTTTCGCCGGCCGTCGACGTCGGGGCCCGCGGCGGGACCGGATGGGCGGGATACCGCGCACGAGCGGCTCCAGGCCCTGGCTGTCGTGCATGTTGGCGCCGGAAATGCCCAGTGACAGCGGTAGTCCGTTCCGGTCGCAGATCAGGTGGATCTTCGATCCCAGCTTGCCGCGGTCGGTCGGATTCGGTCCCGTTACTGGCCCCCTTTTGCCGCCCGCAGACTGACCGAGTCGATCGCGCACCGAGACCAGTCCAAATCACCCCGCGCTCCGAGCTCATCGAGGATCACGCGGTGGAGCCGGGCCCAGACCCGGTCCCGGCTCCACTGGGCGAACCGACGATAGACCGTGGGCCAGGCCGGGCCGAACACCGGCGGCAGTTGCCGCCACGTGCAGCCCGAAGTCGCCACGAAGATGATCGCCGCCAGAGCCTCACGGTCACCCGCCCTACGCCGACCACCACCCTGCGGACGTATCACCACCGTCGGTGGCACCACCCGCCTGAACAACACCCACAACTCGTCCGGCACCAGCCGCTCCACGAGATCCGTCATGCACGGCTCAACGACCGATCACGCCATAAGAAACGTCGACTTTAAGGGGTCACGATGCTCATCGTCACCCGCGAGGGTGACCGCCGGTGCAAGCTTCCGCCGCACCAGCGTGCGCTGGTCGCTCTGGTGTACCTGCGCAAGCACGACACCCTCGCCCAGATCGCCGCCGGCTTCGGCATATCGGTCGGTACCGCCCACGCCTACACGGCTTCCGTCATCGACCTCCTGGCCGACCGGTCACCGGGCTTGCTCAAGGTCCTACGCGAGGCCGACCCGGAGTACGTCCTGCTGGATGGGACGCTCGCCGAGTGCGACCGGGTGGGCGACGGCCGGGCCGACTACTCCCACAAGCACCGCCGCCACGGCGTGAACGTGCAGGTCGTGACCGACCCGGTCGGGCAGGTGCTGTGGATCTCGCCGGCCCTGCCAGGCCGCTGCCACGACCTGACCGCGGCCCGCACCCACCGCATCATCCGGATCTGCGAACACCAGGGAATCCCCGTCCTGGCCGACCGCGCCTACACGGGCGCGGGCCCCTGGGTCACCACCGGACGCAGACGACCGCCCGGCGGACAGCTCTCTCCTACACAGCAGACGGTCAACCGGGCACTCGCCACGTCCCGGGCACCTGTCGAGAGAGGGATGGCACTGCTGAAGTCCTGGCGCATCTTCCGAAGATCCCGGATCAGCCCGAACCGCATGACGTCACTCGCCAAGGCAGTCCTCACCCTGGAGAGACAGCGCTGAAAATACTCAGTGACCACTCTGAAAACGCTCACTGGCCCTGCGGCCTCATCTGCTGGTGGCGTCTGAAGAAGCACCGATCATGATCGAGTTACGAGCTCCCTGAGTGCCCGATAAGCCGTCTACATGCAGAAAAGACGCGGTTGAATCAATTTGAAAGGCTTTACGCCGCGTGTCGCCAGTGTCGGTAGCAACGCCTGAATCTGCCCCGACCGTAGACATTTGCTGAAGAATGTCGCTACTGCGCCAATCCCGATACGCGTGGCGGCCGGGTTCCATTTTTTGGCACTAGGCTTCTATGATCCCCTGCCCCTCGTAGCAGAGTATTGGCTTGCGTGGAAGTAGCCGTTAATCCGCGTTCCGGGTTGACTTCAAAAATGAAGTTGGCACAGCGTAACTAACTCCAGGATAGGATTGTTTCGCATGGGAATTTCTAAAGGAATCGTTCGTCCAGTGCTAATAGCGCTGGTTGCAGTCGCCACTTTTGCCGGGGTCTCGACGCAAGCTTCTGCTGACGTGGGATGGGAGCATAATACTTCGAGTTTGCACACGGCATCTACCTGCGATGGGCACAGTTTTTGCATATTTGAGCATACGTCTTGGAGTGGCTATTACTATTACACCAATGTGAATGCCACCTCAGACTACTTCAAAAATTATAATGGCACGAGTGATCCTTTCAATGATAAGGCTTCGTCAGTGGTCAGTAATTCCAGTGTTCCGTGGTGCCTCTACTCGGAAATCAACTGGACGGGGTCAAATGTGACAGTATCTCCTGGCCAGCGCGTTGACAACTTGGGAAATTATGGAATGAATGACAAGGTTAGTTCACTGATAGGTCACGCTTGTTAGTTAGGGAGCTTCCCTTACAGATCTATCTGCGCATCTCTCAAATAGAACTTTATCACCAAGCGCATTTATTGCTATTCCAGGAAGTGCGCAAGCCGTAGAAGAAAGGTCATTCGAGTGAAGATCTCCAGTCCGGTGGTCCGAAAAATCGTCGTTCCTGCGCTTGCACTATTCGCTTTGGCAGGGGTGTCAAGTGGAGCAGCCTACGCCGCTGATATCGGCAAAGGCAACGGGACCACGTCCACATGTGATGGCTATAAGCTCTGCCTGTACATAGATGGTGGATGGTCTGGAGCCACGTACCGCCAGAAGAACGATGAACAGCAGTATAATGATGTGAATTACTTGCTCCCGTTTGGAAATCGGACGTCGGGCGTGCTCAGTAATTCATCGAATACGTACTGTTTTTATAGCGGTGCGCGTTGGCAAGGGGATAAGCTCGCATGGGGGGCCGGCTGGAAGGTCGCGGATTTGCGTGGCTGGGGTTGGGCCGATCTGATCAATTCTTGGCACCTGGGTACTTGCCAGTAGAATTAGAACCTAACCGGCGGCTTGGCTAGCCGCGCAGTTCGCTTCCCAGCCGTCGGCCGAAGTAATTCGGTCGGCGGCTGGGTAATTATTGCATTTCATGGATCGTGGCGTCCCTCCGGTTAGGCGTATTCTGGGTTAAGCGCTGCATTTGTCACGGCCGGTGAACTCTTGACGTCAATTCGCTGCATTCTCATGCAAGCGACGGAAAGAGGGCTGTGTGCTCTTCGAAGGTATATTTGAGCCGCACTTTTACTCCTATAATTGCGGATGTCGTCATTTTGTCCCGGCATTATCCATATTGGGTATGATGAAGCTTTAATCGAGGCGATACTCTAAACACGGCACATAATTCCATTCTTCTCTATGTGTAGATTTCTGATTTTTCATTAGCAGATATTGCTGTGCATCTATTTCTCCTACGCGTGTCGAATCGGTGAGTTATTTGAGTCTTCCTGGGCGATATGGGCTTGGCTGGAGTCCGACCAGACCGCTTTTGGTTCGGAGGGGCACCCGATTTTTGCGTCGGTATCGAACTTTTGCGGTGGCTGCGCACATTGGTCTATCTGCCGCCGTGTTGGCCGGTTGCACGCTGGAGGGCGACAGTCAGCGCCGTGCTCCCTCTACTGAATCGGCATCGGCGGAGAAAATGATTCACGTTCTCGAGTCTCTGCTTCCTGAGGGGCACATTACACATCGGAAGGGAACGGGTATTGAGGTGGGCGCTTTGCCGTCGGCTGAGCTTGTCTTTGATAAAGACGGGCGTACGGTAAAGGTGGCAGTATTGGCCAATAGATGGGCTGTTCCGATTCCTGAACAGACACTGAAGTGTCCTGATACTGCCTATGCTCCCTATACGCAATGCAGTGCGAGTAAACTCTCTAACGGTGCAACCCTTGTGCTTGACCGATCGCCCGAGGATGATTCCAAGCCCTTTGGTACCGAGCGGCTTATTGCTCGGCTTACGTATGCGGATGGGGGGCAGGTAACTGTGTCTGTGTCCGGCCAGCCCGGTTGGGCAGGTAGTGAAGAAGTCGCATCCCCCTTGACTCGAAATGAAGTCTCGGCCCTAGCGGTTTCTGATGCCTGGAAATCCATTCTTCTACAAATACCAAAACCGCCCAGCAGTACGCGATCTTCCTCAATGTCTCGGATGAGTGCTCTGGAGATCGCGCATGCTATCAAGACGCTGTGCCCCTCTGGGCTACAGATTACCGAGCCGGGGGGCTCGCGCGGGTTCGGACACGTGGTGGTCGACGACGGGCATGGCAAGACTCTCGTCGCCGTGAATGTTCAACAATGGAGGCCTGGTGATGCGAAGATGCTTGAGCTGTTTAAGGATGCGAAAAATCTGTCGGATCATACCCGCATCAAAGTTTACGAGCGGCCCTCCCCTTATGGAGGAAATGGAGCGAAGCAATGGACGGTTGATACGTTCCGAGAGGACGGTTTGCGTGTTGCAATTACGGCTTTGAACGCCAGGGCCTACAAGCTGCCAGCTGAACGTACCGAACCTGTCCTTACCTCCGATCAGCTTGAGGCTATGGCACTTGCCGAGGTGTGGCAGCACGCTGACTGATTTTTGCCGCACCACCAACGGCCAGACGAGCATCTTCGGCTACACCGGCCAGTGCAGACTCCTACCCGTTGCCGCTGGTCAGGCAGCTCCGGGTGGGCGACTTCCTTCCCGTTCAGAGCCAGCACATAGGACAGGCCCCGTTCTTCGAGACCAAGCCGGAACGGGGTGCTGACGCCGTAGCCGGCATCAGCGACCACGACCGGCGCCCTCAACTGCCACTCGGTGAGTAAGTGAGTATTTTCAGCGCTGTCTCTCCAGGGTGAGGACTGCCTTGGCGAGTGACGTCATGCGGTTCGGGCTGATCCGGGATCTTCGGAAGATGCGCCAGGACTTCAGCAGTGCCATCCCTCTCTCGACAGGTGCCCGGGACGTGGCGAGTGCCCGGTTGACCGTCTGCTGTGTAGGAGAGCTGTCCGCCGGGCGGTCGTCTGCGTCCGGTGGTGACCCAGGGGCCCGCGCCCGTGTAGGCGCGGTCGGCCAGGACGGGGATTCCCTGGTGTTCGCAGATCCGGATGATGCGGTGGGTGCGGGCCGCGGTCAGGTCGTGGCAGCGGCCTGGCAGGGCCGGCGAGATCCACAGCACCTGCCCGACCGGGTCGGTCACGACCTGCACGTTCACGCCGTGGCGGCGGTGCTTGTGGGAGTAGTCGGCCCGGCCGTCGCCCACCCGGTCGCACTCGGCGAGCGTCCCATCCAGCAGGACGTACTCCGGGTCGGCCTCGCGTAGGACCTTGAGCAAGCCCGGTGACCGGTCGGCCAGGAGGTCGATGACGGAAGCCGTGTAGGCGTGGGCGGTACCGACCGATATGCCGAAGCCGGCGGCGATCTGGGCGAGGGTGTCGTGCTTGCGCAGGTACACCAGAGCGACCAGCGCACGCTGGTGCGGCGGAAGCTTGCACCGGCGGTCACCCTCGCGGGTGACGATGAGCATCGTGACCCCTTAA
>NZ_BCFL01000051.1:2195-3501 GCF_002217755.1 Streptomyces hyaluromycini
GGGTGGCTGGTCGTTGTTTGAGAACTGCACAGTGGACGCGAGCATCTGTGGCCAAGTTTTTAAGGGCGCACGGTGGATGCCTTGGCACCAGGAACCGATGAAGGACGTGGGAGGCCACGATAGTCCCCGGGGAGTCGTCAACCAGGCTTTGATCCGGGGGTTTCCGAATGGGGAAACCCGGCAGTCGTCATGGGCTGTCACCCGCTGCTGAACACATAGGCAGTGTGGAGGGAACGAGGGGAAGTGAAACATCTCAGTACCCTCAGGAAGAGAAAACAACCGTGATTCCGGGAGTAGTGGCGAGCGAAACCGGATGAGGCCAAACCGTATGCGTGTGAGACCCGGCAGGGGTTGCGTATGCGGGGTTGTGGGATCTCTCTTCTGTCGTCTGCCGGCGACAGGACGAGTCAGAAACCGTTGATGTAGGCGAAGGACATGCGAAAGGTCCGGCGTAGAGGGTAAGACCCCCGTAGTCGAAACATCAGCGGCTCGTTTGAGAGACACCCAAGTAGCACGGGGCCCGAGAAATCCCGTGTGAATCTGGCGGGACCACCCGCTAAGCCTAAATATTCCCTGGTGACCGATAGCGGATAGTACCGTGAGGGAATGGTGAAAAGTACCGCGGGAGCGGAGTGAAATAGTACCTGAAACCGTGTGCCTACAAGCCGTGGGAGCATCCTTGTGGTGTGACTGCGTGCCTTTTGAAGAATGAGCCTGCGAGTTTGCGGTGTGTTGCGAGGTTAACCCGTGTGGGGTAGCCGTAGCGAAAGCGAGTCCGAATAGGGCGGTATAGTAGCGCGCTCAAGACCCGAAGCGGAGTGATCTAGCCATGGGCAGGTTGAAGCGGAGGTAAGACTTCGTGGAGGACCGAACCCACCAGGGTTGAAAACCTGGGGGATGACCTGTGGTTAGGGGTGAAAGGCCAATCAAACTCCGTGATAGCTGGTTCTCCCCGAAATGCATTTAGGTGCAGCGTCGTGTGTTTCTTGCCGGAGGTAGAGCACTGGATAGGCGATGGGCCCTACCGGGTTACTGACCTTAGCCAAACTCCGAATGCCGGTAAGTGAGAGCGCGGCAGTGAGACTGTGGGGGATAAGCTCCATGGTCGAGAGGGAAACAGCCCAGAGCATCGACTAAGGCCCCTAAGCGTACGCTAAGTGGGAAAGGATGTGGAGTCGCAGAGACAACCAGGAGGTTGGCTTAGAAGCAGCCACCCTTGAAAGAGTGCGTAATAGCTCACTGGTCTAGTGATTCCGCGCCGACAATGTAGCGGGGCTCAAGCGTACCGCCGAAGTCGTGTCATTGC
>NZ_BCFL01000051.1:4223-5653 GCF_002217755.1 Streptomyces hyaluromycini
TGAGACCTGATGCCGAGCCGATTGTGGTGAAGTGGATGATCCTATGCTGTCGAGAAAAGCCTCTAGCGAGTTTCATGGCGGCCCGTACCCTAAACCGACTCAGGTGGTCAGGTAGAGAATACCGAGGCGTTCGGGTGAACTATGGTTAAGGAACTCGGCAAAATGCCCCCGTAACTTCGGGAGAAGGGGGGCCACACCTGGTGAGAGAGTTTTCCTCTTGAGCTGGGGGTGGCCGCAGAGACCAGCGAGAAGCGACTGTTTACTAAAAACACAGGTCCGTGCGAAGCCGTAAGGCGATGTATACGGACTGACGCCTGCCCGGTGCTGGAACGTTAAGGGGACCGGTTAGCTCCATTTCGGTGGGGCGAAGCTGAGAACTTAAGCGCCAGTAAACGGCGGTGGTAACTATAACCATCCTAAGGTAGCGAAATTCCTTGTCGGGTAAGTTCCGACCTGCACGAATGGCGTAACGACTTCTCGACTGTCTCAACCATAGGCCCGGTGAAATTGCACTACGAGTAAAGATGCTCGTTTCGCGCAGCAGGACGGAAAGACCCCGGGACCTTTACTACAGTTTGATATTGGTGTTCGGTTCGGCTTGTGTAGGATAGCTGGGAGACTGTGAACTCCGGACGCCAGTTCGGGGGGAGTCGTCGTTGAAATACCAGTCTGGTCGTGCTGGATGTCTAACCTGGGTCCGTGATCCGGATCAGGGACAGTGTCTGATGGGTAGTTTAACTGGGGCGGTTGCCTCCTAAAGAGTAACGGAGGCGCCCAAAGGTTCCCTCAGCCTGGTTGGCAATCAGGTGTTGAGTGTAAGTGCACAAGGGAGCTTGACTGTGAGACCGACGGGTCGAGCAGGGACGAAAGTCGGGACTAGTGATCCGGCGGTGGCTTGTGGAAGCGCCGTCGCTCAACGGATAAAAGGTACCCCGGGGATAACAGGCTGATCTTCCCCAAGAGTCCATATCGACGGGATGGTTTGGCACCTCGATGTCGGCTCGTCGCATCCTGGGGCTGGAGTCGGTCCCAAGGGTTGGGCTGTTCGCCCATTAAAGCGGTACGCGAGCTGGGTTTAGAACGTCGTGAGACAGTTCGGTCCCTATCCGCTGTGCGCGTAGGAGTCTTGAGAAGGGCTGTCCCTAGTACGAGAGGACCGGGACGGACGAACCTCTGGTGTGCCAGTTGTTCTGCCAAGGGCATGGCTGGTTGGCTACGTTCGGGAGGGATAACCGCTGAAAGCATCTAAGCGGGAAGCCTGCTTCGAGATGAGGACTCCCACCTCTATAAGAGGGTAAGGCTCCCAGTAGACGACTGGGTTGATAGGCCGGATCTGGAAGCCAGGTAACTGGTGGAGGTGACCGGTACTAATAGGCCGAGGGCTTGTCCTCAGTTGCTCGCGTCCACTGTGTTAGTTCTGAGGCAACGAC
>NZ_BCFL01000052.1 GCF_002217755.1 Streptomyces hyaluromycini
ACTAGTATGGCCCGGGGGATCCGGCGCGCCTAGGCCTTGACGGCCTTCACTCAATTCGCCCTATAGTGAGTCGTATTACGTCGCGCTCACTGGCCGTCGTTTTACAACGTCGTGACTGGGAAAACCCTGGCGTTACCCAACTTAATCGCCTTGCAGCACATCCCCCTTTCGCCAGCTGGCGTAATAGCGAAGAGGCCCGCACCGAAACGCCCTTCCCAACAGTTGCGCAGCCTGAATGGCGAATGGGAGCGCCCTGTAGCGGCCACTCAACCCTATCTCGGTCTATTCTTTTGATTTATAAGGGATTTTGCCGATTTCGGCCTATTGGTTAAAAAATGAGCTGATTTAACAAAAATTTAACGCGAATTTTAACAAAATATTAACGCTTACAATTTAGGTGGCACTTTTCGGGGAAATGTGCGCGGAACCCCTATTTGTTTATTTTTCTAAATACATTCAAATATGTATCCGCTCATGAGACAATAACCCTGATAAATGCTTCAATAATATTGAAAAAGGAAGAGTATGCGTAGCCGTAATTGGAGCCGTACCCTGACCGAACGTAGCGGCGGTAATGGTGCGGTGGCGGTGTTTATGGCGTGCTATGATTGCTTTTTTGGCGTGCAGAGCATGCCGCGTGCGAGCAAACAGCAGGCGCGTTATGCGGTGGGCCGTTGCCTGATGCTGTGGAGCAGCAACGATGTGACCCAGCAGGGCAGCCGTCCGAAAACCAAACTGAACATTATGCGTGAAGCGGTGATTGCGGAAGTGAGCACCCAGCTGTCTGAAGTGGTGGGCGTGATTGAACGTCATCTGGAACCGACCCTGCTGGCCGTGCATCTGTATGGCAGCGCGGTGGATGGCGGCCTGAAACCGCATAGCGATATTGATCTGCTGGTGACCGTGACCGTGCGTCTGGATGAAACCACCCGTCGTGCGCTGATTAACGATCTGCTGGAAACCAGCGCGAGCCCGGGTGAAAGCGAAATTCTGCGTGCGGTGGAAGTGACCATCGTGGTGCATGATGACATTATTCCGTGGCGTTATCCGGCGAAACGTGAGCTGCAGTTTGGCGAATGGCAGCGTAACGATATTCTGGCCGGCATTTTTGAACCGGCGACCATTGATATCGATCTGGCCATTCTGCTGACCAAAGCGCGTGAACATAGCGTGGCGCTGGTTGGTCCGGCAGCGGAAGAACTGTTTGATCCGGTGCCGGAACAGGACCTGTTTGAAGCGCTGAACGAAACCCTGACCCTGTGGAACAGCCCGCCGGATTGGGCGGGTGATGAACGCAACGTGGTGCTGACCCTGAGCCGTATTTGGTATAGCGCGGTGACCGGCAAAATTGCGCCGAAAGATGTGGCGGCGGATTGGGCCATGGAACGTCTGCCGGCGCAGTATCAGCCGGTGATTCTGGAAGCGCGTCAGGCGTATCTGGGCCAGGAAGAAGATCGTCTGGCCAGCCGTGCGGATCAGCTGGAAGAATTTGTGCATTACGTGAAAGGCGAAATTACCAAAGTGGTGGGTAAATAATAACTGTCAGACCAAGTTTACTCATATATACTTTAGATTGATTTAAAACTTCATTTTTAATTTAAAAGGATCTAGGTGAAGATCCTTTTTGATAATCTCATGACCAAAATCCCTTAACGTGAGTTTTCGTTCCACTGAGCGTCAGACCCCGTAGAAAAGATCAAAGGATCTTCTTGAGATCCTTTTTTTCTGCGCGTAATCTGCTGCTTGCAAACAAAAAAACCACCGCTACCAGCGGTGGTTTGTTTGCCGGATCAAGAGCTACCAACTCTTTTTCCGAAGGTAACTGGCTTCAGCAGAGCGCAGATACCAAATACTGTTCTTCTAGTGTAGCCGTAGTTAGGCCACCACTTCAAGAACTCTGTAGCACCGCCTACATACCTCGCTCTGCTAATCCTGTTACCAGTGGCTGCTGCCAGTGGCGATAAGTCGTGTCTTACCGGGTTGGACTCAAGACGATAGTTACCGGATAAGGCGCAGCGGTCGGGCTGAACGGGGGGTTCGTGCACACAGCCCAGCTTGGAGCGAACGACCTACACCGAACTGAGATACCTACAGCGTGAGCTATGAGAAAGCGCCACGCTTCCCGAAGGGAGAAAGGCGGACAGGTATCCGGTAAGCGGCAGGGTCGGAACAGGAGAGCGCACGAGGGAGCTTCCAGGGGGAAACGCCTGGTATCTTTATAGTCCTGTCGGGTTTCGCCACCTCTGACTTGAGCGTCGATTTTTGTGATGCTCGTCAGGGGGGCGGAGCCTATGGAAAAACGCCAGCAACGCGGCCTTTTTACGGTTCCTGGCCTTTTGCTGGCCTTTTGCTCATTAGGCACCCCAGGCTTTACCCGAACGACCGAGCGCAGCGAGTCAGTGAGCGAGGAAGCGGAGAGCGCCCAATACGCAAGGAAACAGCTATGACCATGTTAATGCAGCTGGCACGACAGGTTTCCCGACTGGAAAGCGGGCAGTGAAGTGAAGGCCCATGAGGCCAGTTAATTAAGCGGCCGCGATATCCTGCAGATGCATCCAGTACTAGTATGGCCC